>NZ_MDEN01000071.1 GCF_001705435.1 Pseudomonas graminis | reverse complement strand
GGGGGGGGGGGGGGGGGGGGAACGCCGCCGGCGCCCCCCCCCCCCCCCGGGGGCGCCCCCCCCCCCCCCCGGCCCCCCCCCCCCCCCCCCCCGGGGGGGGGGGGGGGGGGGGGGGCGCCCCCCCCCCGCGGGGGGGGGGGGCCCGCGGGGGGGGGGGGGGGGCGGGGGGGGGGGGGGCGGGGCGCGGGGGGGGGCGCCCCCCCCCCCCCGCCGGGGGGGGCGCGGGGGGGCGGCCGGCC
>NZ_MDEN01000069.1 GCF_001705435.1 Pseudomonas graminis | reverse complement strand
TATGGCCACTGCTTACGCTTGCGTCAGCGCCGCTACCTCCCATCCCTTACGTCAAGGCGACTTAACCGAACGCTTACTGTGCAAATGTGCTCCAAGGATTATGCCATTGCGACTGAGGCGTAGGCTGCCGCCTCCCACGCGGTGGTTCCAGTTTCCCGGAGCGGTGAGTCTGGTATCGCCACATAGGGCTCACAGGCTTTCTCAGGTGTCCGTATGGTGATCATGGGAGAAGGCTTCGGAGAAAATCTAAGATCGGTCTTTAGGCTTTAGCATTCTTGGCTTCACCCTCCCTTTCTTCACCGCCCCTTATCACTCAGTCAGTTAATTAGGGTGTAGCGCGATCGGATCACAATGTCCGTAGACCCTTGCACCGGTACCAGCCTTGTAAGGGCGCAAAAATCTGGGTGAAAAATGGAGGTAACGGCAAAACGTAAACCCCTTAGGCTCCGTATTCACTGAGACGTCTGAGAAGAGAAGACCTGAGCGCGTAGGGCCGCGAGGAGAAAATGCACGCTTAGGTTTACATCGGCCATGCGAAGGATCTTTTTTTGCAGAGGGGTTTACTTTTTCAAAACGCTCAATGCTATACTGAGATCAAGCAGCAAACCTCCCAATCCGGAAACCCTTGCAGTACGGGGCTTCTAGGCAACAAGATCATGTTTTTTCGGTAAGAAGGGTTGAACAGAACAGTGTTTACCTTCCTTACCAACCAAAATTAACGTCGCGGTAAATCGGTCGCAAAGCACCACGGCACCCCGCGCCAGCGCCGGGCGAATCAGGCCAGCGAGGTGTTGCGCGCGGGCGGCGAACATCAGCAGCAGCTCGGTATCCACAAACATCTGCTCGTGGCCGGGCGTCAACAGCAGCTCGCGAATGCGCTCGGCCAATGGCGTACCGCCGGGCTCGCGGGTCAGGACCACATCAATGCCTTCACTGCGCAGGCGCTCGGCCAGGTACTCGCGGTTGGTGCTTTTGCCCGCGCCTTCGGGGCCTTCCAGGGTAATAAACAAACCGGTCACGGGCAGTCCTTGGTGAGATTCATGGCGAGTGTGCTCGCGGTTGTCATTGGCCGGGGCCACTGGCCGGGGTCGACGGAGCCTCAGCGTCCGTCTGCGGCTTCGGCGGTTGCTCGCTCGCGCCCGGCTCTGCGTCCCTGGGTTCTGCCGCTTTGGATTCTGTTGGCTGCACATCAGCAGGTTTCGGATCTGTGGGCTGCTGCTCGGACGCGGGCTTATCGACGGCGTCCACGGGCAGCGCCGGTGCAGCGACAGGCGCCGGGCTGGAGCGGTAGTCCGCGCGACGCTTGAGCTGGAACGCCTTCACCGCCGCGTTGTGCGCATCCAGATCGGCGGAGAACACGTGACTGCCGTCCCCTCTCGCCACGAAGTACAGGCTGTTGCCGGCCACCGGGTGCATCGCCGCATGGATCGCTTCACGCCCGACCATCGAGATCGGCGTTGGCGGCAAGCCGGAGATGACATAGGTGTTATACGGCGTAGGCTCTTTCAGCAACGCCCGGGTGATCTTGCCGTTGTACCGGTCGCCGAGGCCATAAATGACGGTCGGATCGGTCTGCAGCAACATGCCCTGCTGCAAGCGACGCACGAACACGCCGGCAATCTGGCCGCGTTCCTGGGGCACACCGGTTTCCTTTTCCACCAGCGACGCCATGATCAGTGCCTGGTAAGGATCGGAGTACGGCACATCGGCAGCACGCCTCTCCCATTCCTCCTGAAGCACTTCATCCAGGCGGCTGTAGGCTTGTTTCAGCAACTCGACGTCGGTCATGCCGCGCACGTAGCGATAGGTGTCCGGGAAAAACCGGCCTTCGGGAAAGACGTCCGGATGCCCCAGCTTCGCCATAAGCTCAGGGTCGCTGAGATCGCTCGCCGTTTGCTCCAGCTTGACCTGTTTAGCCAGCGCCGCGCGCACCTGACGGAAAGTCCAGCCCTCCACCAGGGTGACGCTGTACTGAACCACTTCGCCTTTTTGCCAGAGATCGAGCAGTGACTCGGCGTTCATGCCTGGCGCCATACGGTATTCGCCACTGTGCAGCGACTGCCCTTGCAGATTGAAGCGCCAGTACAGCCGCAGCCAGAATGCGTCCTTGATGACGCCGTCGGCCTGCAGCCGATTCAGCACGCCGGTGGGCGAAGAGCCCGAGGGCACATCCAGCAGTTTTTCCTGGGTCAGATTGAGGGGCTGCCGCAGCGCGCTGTTCTGCTCCCAATAAGCCAGTCCCAGCAATAGCCCTGCCAGAACCACACCTGTTTCCAGCAAGACGAGTAATTTTCGGATCACGAATCAGATATCCAGAAGCCCGCGAACAAGGTGTTGGAGTTTACGGGTCAGCGGCCCAACCGGCCAGTTCAGATGCTCGACGCCGCGCACCGGCCAGATGCCGTACACGCTGTTGCAGACAAACACCTCATCGGCCTTTTGCAGGTCGGACATTTGCAGCTCCAGCTCGCGGGCCGGCATGTTCTCGCGCTCCGCCAGCGCCAGAATCTCGGCCCGCATCACACCAGCCACGCCACAGCGGCGCAGGTCCGGCGTCAGCAACACCCCGCCCTTGACCATAAACAGATTGCTGTAGACCGCCTCGACGATCCGCCCCGACACATCCCGCATCAGCCCTTCGGCGTACTCGGCACCTTGCCACTCCCCACGGGCCAGCACTTGCTCAAGGCGATTGAGGTGCTTGAGCCCGGCCAGCAGCGGCTGTTCGGCGAGGCGGGTCTGACAGGCGAACAGTTTGACGCCCTGCTCTGCATGGGCCTCGGGATACACCGGCAGCGCACTTGCCTGGAGGATGCGTCTTGGCTGTGCGTCCACAGCGGGTGCATAACCACGCACGCCGTCGCCACGGGTGACGATGAGTTTCATCACACCTTCACCCAACTGAGCGGCGAAGCGGCAGCACTCCTCCTCGACCAATGCCAGATCGAGGTTCAACGCCAGGCGCTGAGCACCCAGTGCCAGACGCTGCAAATGACGCTGGAAGAGCAATGGCTGTCCGGCCTTTACAAGGACAGTCTCGAAGAGACCATCGCCGTACGCCAACCCCCGGTCCTTGACGGCCAGGGAGTCAGCTGTAAGGCCATCGATCCAGCTCACGGTCATTCGGCGTACCGGCGGAAGACCAGCGAGCCGTTGGTGCCACCGAAGCCGAAGGAATTGGAAATCACCACGTCGATCGGCATTTTCCGCGGTTCGTGGGGAACGAAGTCCAAGTCGCAGCCTTCATCAGGCTCGTCGAGGTTGATCGTCGGTGGCGCGACCTGATCCTTGATCGCCAGCACACTGAAAATCGCTTCGATGGCCCCGGCGGCGCCCAACAGGTGGCCTGTCATCGACTTGGTCGAACTGACAGCCAGTTTGTAGGCGTGCTCGCCGAATACCTTCTTGATGGCGCTGACTTCGGCCAGATCGCCCGCAGGCGTGGAGGTGCCATGGGCGTTGATGTATTGCACGTCCTCGGGACGAATCTTGGCATCGCGCAGCGCGTTGGTGATGCAGCGCGCGGCACCGGCGCCGTCATCCGGCGGCGAGGTCATGTGAAACGCATCGCCGCTCATGCCAAAGCCGATCAGCTCGGCGTAGATGGTCGCGCCACGCGCTTTGGCGTGCTCGAGCTCTTCGAGGACCATGGCGCCAGCACCGTTGGACAGCACGAAGCCGTCGCGGCCCTTGTCCCAGGGACGGCTGGCGCGCGCCGGCTCATCGTTGCGGGTAGACAGCGCGCGCGAAGCGCCGAAGCCGCCCATGCCCAGGCCGCAGGCCGCCATTTCAGCGCCGCCGGCGATCATCACATCGGCTTCGTCGTACGCGATATTGCGCGCGGCCATGCCGATGCAGTGCGTGCTCGTGGTGCAGGCGGTGGCGATGGCGTAGTTGGGGCCCTGTGCGCCGAGGTGGATCGACAGGAACCCGGAAATCATGTTGATGATCGACCCCGGTACGAAGAACGGGGAGATCTTGCCCGGCCCCTGCTCATGCATCAGCCGGCTGGTGTTCTCGATGTTGGTGAGGCCCCCGATGCCTGATCCCATCGCCACGCCGACGCGCTCGCGATTGGTGTCGTCGATCTTGATACCGGAGTTGCGCACGGCCTGAAAGCTGGCAGCCAGCCCGTACTGAATGAACAGATCGAGTCTGCGGGCCTCTTTGGCCGACAGGTATTCCTCGACATTGAATCCCTTCACCGAACCGCCAAAGCGGGTGGTGTATTGGGACAGGTCCGTGTGTTCGATAGGCCCAATGCCACTCTGGCCAGCCAGAATGCCTTGCCAGGTGCTCGGTACATCCGTGCCCAAAGGCGTCAGCATACCCATACCGGTGACCACGACGCGTCTACGCGACACAGGACTCTCCTTTCTTCTATTGATGAAACGCTGCCCTATTCAAAGAAAAAACCGCACGCCAGGGGCAGTGCGGTTTCTCCAGGACAGCAAACTACGATTACAAAATCTTACGCCTGGTGGGCAGTAACGTAATCGATAGCCGCTTGAACAGTGGTGATCTTCTCGGCTTCTTCGTCAGGGATTTCGGTCTCGAATTCCTCTTCCAGAGCCATTACCAGCTCAACGGTATCAAGGGAGTCGGCACCCAGGTCTTCAACGAAGGAAGCACTGTTGGTGACTTCCTCTTCCTTGACGCCAAGTTGTTCGGCAACGATTTTCTTGACGCGCTCTTCGATGGTGCTCATACCGTGTTTTAACTCCTAGTGGACAAATTCAGGCAGCTGGCCGATGGGTAAGTGTATAGAAGAGGTTTTGCGCATTTCAAGCTAAACGCAATTCCCGCTACGCCCGACAGCCTTCCGCCCCTTAAAAGATTTCAGCTTTATAACGGATTTTAGACAGCCCGTATGACATTTTTTCGATACGACCGGTCACATGTACATGCCGCCGTTAACGGGGATTGTAGCCCCGGTCACGTAGCCTGCACCTTCCGAGGCAAGAAAAGCGACAACATGCGCGATCTCTTCTGCCTGCCCCAGTCGGCCCAGAGGAATCTGGGCCGTCAGGGAATCACGTTGCGCTTCTGGCAGCTCGCGGGTCATGTCGGTGTCGATGAAACCCGGCGTCACCGAATTGACCGTCACTGCACGCGACCCTACTTCACGTGCCAGGGCACGGCTGAAGCCTTCCAGACCCGCCTTGGCGGCTGCGTAGTTTACTTGACCTGCGTTGCCCATGGCACCCACCACCGAGCCAATGCTGATGATCCGGCCCCAACGCGCCTTGGTCATCCCGCGCAGGACGCCCTTGGACAGGCGGAACAGACTGCTCAGGTTGGTGTTGATGACGTCGTGCCACTCGTCATCCTTCATGCGCATCATCAGGTTGTCACGGGTGATACCGGCGTTATTGACCAGGATCAACGGCGCGCCAACGCGTTCGGTGATCTGGGCGAGCGCGGCGGCAACGGATTCGTCGCTGCCCACGTCCAGCGCCAGACCGAAGCCTTCGATGCCGCTTTCCTTGAAATAAGCGGTGATTTTCTCGGCACCGGACTCGGAAGTCGCCGTGCCCACGACGATGGCGCCGTTACGACCCAGTTCAAGGGCGATCGCCCGGCCAATGCCGCGGCTCGCGCCGGTGACAAGTGCAACTTTACCCTGACTCATGCAGGCGTCTCCTAATCAGGCCAGCGCCGCACGAGCGGCGGCGAAGGCGTCTGGGGTATTGAGGTTGTGGGTGGCCACGCCATCGGCGCAACGCTTGTTCAATCCGGCGAGAACCTTGCCCGGGCCGCACTCGACCAGTTGCAGGGCGCCCTGGGCGGCCAGCGTCTGGATCGATTCGACCCAGCGCACTGGCTTGTAGAGCTGCTGCAGCAGATCGGCTTTCAGCGTACCGAGGTCGGACACGACACTTGCGGTGACGTTCTGCACCAGCGGGATCTGAGGCACCTGCCAGTCAATGGCAGCGATCGACTCGGCGAAGCGTTCCGCCGCCGGGCGCATCAGCTCGCAGTGCGAAGGCACGCTCACCGGCAACGGCAAGGCGCGCTTGGCACCCTTGGCCTTGCAGATTTCGATGGCGCGCTCCACGGCGGCCTTGGCGCCGGCAATCACGACTTGTCCGGGCGAATTGAAATTCACCGCGCTGACCACGTCTCCCTGAGCCGCTTCGGCACAGGCAGCAATGACCACCGCATCGTCCAGGCCGAGAATGGCCGCCATGCCGCCCTGCCCCGCAGGCACGGCTTCCTGCATCAACTGACCCCGGCGCTCGACCAGCTTCACCGCATCGGCAAGGGTCAGGCTACCGGCTGCGACCAGTGCGCTGTACTCACCCAGACTGTGCCCGGCGACATACGCAGGGCGCACGCCGCCTTCCGCCAGCCACAGACGCCACAAGGCAATCGATGCGGTGAGGATGGCAGGCTGGGTTTTATCGGTCTGGTTGAGGCTCTCTTCCGGGCCCTGCTGGGTCAGCGCCCAGAGGTCGTAGCCCAGAGCAGCGGAAGCTTCTTTGAACGTCTCCAGCACCAGCGGATGCTGCGCGCCCAGCTCGGCCAGCATGCCGAGGGACTGCGAGCCCTGGCCCGGAAAGACAAATGCGACGGAAGCAGACATTAACAAGCCCCTGATTATTCTCGTCAAAATGAGCGTCCGGCGGGCCGAACGCGAGGTAATTCAATGTGTTGCGGTGGACAGTTGGATGACCACACGGTCACAGGCGTCACATTCTAGCCCAAGACTCGCACTGAAGCCCTAAAGCAGATCCTCAAGACGACCGCGCAAGCGCTGGGGCAGGTTTTCCTGAATCTCGATCAGTGCCCGCTGTATTGCGCTCTGGAAACCCTGGGCATCGGCCGAACCGTGGCTTTTCACCACAATGCCCTGCAGCCCGAGAAAACTGGCACCGTTGTGACGCGCCGGGGCCAGGTCGGCCTTGAGCTGGCCGAGCACAGGCCTTGCCATCAACCCCACCAGCCGCGACAGCACGTTGCGACGAAACAGCCCCTCGATGCGCTCGCCAATCATCAGCGCCAGGCCTTCGCTGGATTTCAGCAGCACATTGCCCACGAAGCCGTCACAGACCACGACATCCGCTTCACCCCGATACAGGCCATCGCCTTCGACAAAACCGATGTAGTTCAGCCCCGGCGCAGTCTGCAACAGACCGGCAGCCAGCTTGACCTGCTGATTGCCCTTGATGTCTTCGGTGCCGACGTTCAGCAGTGCGACTCTGGGTCGCACCACGCCCAGCGCCTCGGCCGCCACCGAACCCATCACGGCAAACTGATAAAGATGCTCGGCGGTGCAATCAACGTTCGCACCCAGATCCAGCAGCTGGCAATAACCGCCCCGGGTCGGCATCGCTGCCACCATGGCCGGGCGGTCGATGCCCGGCAAGGTTTTCAACACGAATCGGGACAGCGCCATCAAGGCACCGGTATTGCCTGCACTGACACAGGCGTGGGCCTTGCCCTCGGCGAGAAGCCCCAACGCGACACGCATCGACGAATCAGGTTTGCCCCGCAAGGCCTGGGACGGACGCTCGTCCATGGTGATGACTTCACCGGCGTGCACAACGTGCAGGCGCGAGCGATCGACACCGGAGTGGCGTGCGATGAGGTCTTCAAGAAGGGAGGATTGACCAACAAGGGTCAGGTGTAGCGAGGGGGTAGCAAGCAGGCAGGCGACGCAGGCCTGAACAATGCTGCGGGGACCGAAGTCCCCGCCCATTGCGTCGATCGCGATGACCGGAGCAGACAAGAAATTACTCGTCAGCGCCCTTGTCGATCACTTTACGGCCACGGTATACGCCTTCTGGCGATACGTGGTGACGCAGGTGAACTTCACCGGTGGTTTTTTCTACAGACAGAGTGCTAGCCTCGAGAGCGTCGTGGGAACGACGCATGTCACGGGCAGAGCGGGATTTTTTGTTCTGCTGAACAGCCATAATTGATTAACTCCTAAACGTTTGGGTCACGCTTTAACTGCGCCAATACACTGAACGGGTTGGACCGCGTTACCTCGTCCTCGCTCGGCTCGGACTCGTTGAGGTCCGCCGGCGGCTGGCATTCTTTCGGATCATGAGTTGGAACAATGGGCAAGGCGAGCAGAAGCTCATCCTCGATCAAAGCCAGCAGATCCATGGGATCTTCGCCGAGTTCCAGCACGTCATAGCCTTTCGGCAACGACTGGGTGTTTGCACCCTCCTTCACCACCGCATAACTGCATTCGCTGTGGATTGGAAAGGTGACCAGCTCAAGACAACGCTGGCAAACCATTTTGACTTCAACGTCAATTGCACTGTGGATAACCACAGCGCGCTGCTCGTCTCGCTCAAAAACGAATTTCGCCTGCACCGTACCGAGATTGTCAGCAAGCGGGTCGCAGAGTCTCTCCAAATCAGCCAGCAGCATCTCTCCCTGAAGAGTAGTGCCACGATCAGCTAATTTGCGCGGGTCAACGTGAGGTGGAATCGGGTCATTCAACATAGGCGCAGCATTCTAGGGACGACCCTTGCGACTGTCAAAGGAAATTCAGGCCTGTTCGCAACCTGAGCCGCTGATTACACTCGACTTTCATGTTACGGAGCCACCCATGCTGCCTCTACTCCTTGCTTCCAGCTCGCCCTACCGCCGCGAATTGCTGAATCGCCTGCGGTTGCCATTCGTCTGCGCGTCGCCCGACATCGATGAAAACCGTCGGCCAGACGAGCCGGCAATCGACCTCGTGATTCGCCTGGCGCGCGAGAAAGCCATGGCACTCGCTGAGCAATTCCCCGACCACCTGATTATCGGTTCAGACCAGGTGGCCGTGCTTGGCGAGCAGATCCTCGGCAAGCCGCACACGTTCGACCGCGCGCTGGCACAGCTGAAGGCGAGCAGCGGCAACAGCGTCAGCTTCCTCACCGGCCTTGCGCTCTTCAACAGCCGTACGGGTGAGTGCCAGGTTGATTGCGTGCCTTTCACCGTGCACATGCGCCAGCTGGACGACGCCCGCATCAGCCGCTACCTCCACGCCGAGCAACCCTACGATTGCGCAGGCAGCTTCAAGGCCGAGGGACTGGGCGTCAGCCTTTTCCGCAGCACCGAAGGCCCGGATGCGACCAGTCTGATAGGCCTTCCTTTAATACGCCTGGTGGACATGCTGATGAACGAAGGCATCGAGCTGCCCTGACCTCGATAAAAAATAGATGCGAAAAGCCCGACCAATGGCCGGGCTTTTCATCACATCAACACTGTAGCGATCAGCGCAGGGACGGCCCTTTGAAGCCTGCCCACATCGCGATCTGCTCAGCGACGCTGGCGCCCATCTTTTTCGAGAAGCGATCGAATGGCGACTCTTTAACCGTGTAATCGACCATCTCTTTCTCGCCAATGATGTCGCGCGCCACATAGCTGGCACTGCCAAGACCATCGACCAGCCCCAGGCCGACTGCCTGCTCACCGGTCCAGACCAGGCCCGAGAACAGCTCCGGATGGTCCTTATCTTTCAGGCGATCACCGCGGCCCGCTTTTACGCTGGCGATGAACTGGTTGTGGGTGGTGTCCAGGACACCCTGCCAGAAAGCGGTCTCGTCAGGCTTCGGCGGCTGGAACGGGTCAAGGAAGGCCTTGTGCTCGCCCGAGGTGTAGGTACGACGGTCAACACCCAGCTTCTCCATCGTGCCGACAAAACCGAAACCGGCCGCCGTGACACCGATAGAGCCCACCAGACTGGCCTTGTCCGCGTAGATCTGGTCGGCGGCGCTGGCGATGTAATACGCACCAGACGCGCCAAGATCAGTGATCACCGCATATACCTTGATGTTCGGCTTCTGCGCACGCAGACGGCGGATTTCATCGTAGATGTAGCCGGACTGCACCGGACTGCCGCCCGGGCTGTTGATGCGCAGAATCACGCCCTTGGTTTTTTCGTCTTCGAACGCGGCCCGCAGGCTGCCAACGATATTGTCGGCACTGGCGGCCTCGGTGTCGGCGATCATGCCCTTCACTTCGATCAGCGCGGTGTGGCTGGTGCTGCGTGAAGCGCCCTTGCCGAAATCCATCAGCGGCGAGAACAACGCCAGCGCGCCGAACAGATAAAGAAAGGTCAGGGATTTGAAGAAGATCCCCCAGCGCCGAGACCGACGCTGCTCCTGCACGCTGGCGAGCAGGGTCTTTTCCAGCAGTTTCCAGCTCTTTGCATCCCCTGCGTCGTCGCGCTCTGGCGAAGACGGAGATTTCCATTCGTCCGACATAGATCAGTTACCCCAACAACGAAGTTTCAGCAGTCCGCGCACCCAACCAGGTGCGCAATTCGGAAAAGTGTTCGATCGCCAGACGCGGCCGGTATTGAAGCAGCGAGCCAAGCGCTTGCGCGCCATACCCAACCGCCACCGAATCCATCCCGGCGTTGCGCGCCATGAGCAGATCGAACGAAGCATCGCCAACCATCAGCGCCCTTTCGGGCCTGACGCCGCAATGCTGCAGGATTTCATTGAGCATCAGCGGATCGGGCTTGCTGGCCGTTTCGTCCGCTGCGCGCGTGGCGTCGAAGAAGTCGAGCCAGCCGTGGGCCTTGAGGACCCGATCCAGACCACGCCGGGCCTTGCCTGTGGCGACCGCGAGGCGATAGCCCTCGGCACGAAACACCTCCAGCGACTCACGCACCCCGTCGAACAGCTTCGAAGGCTCAACGTCCATGGCCATGTAACCGTCAGCGTAGTGCTGGCGGAAAACGATCAGGTCGCTGTCGGTGATGTCCGGGTACAGCGTGCGTATCGCCTCCGGCAAACCCAGTCCGATGATGCCCTTGATTGCGTCATCATCACGCACCGGACGACCGGCAAGGCGCGCGGCGGCCTGCATCGAATCGACGATACGACCGACGGAATCGGACAGCGTGCCGTCCCAGTCGAAGATCAGCAGTTCGTAATCAGGGCGCAAGCAGCAGTCGCTCCACGGTCTTGGCCCACATCTCGTCGACGGGCGCTTCGAGCTTCAGCTCGCCGCCATCCGGCAGCGGCACCGTCAGGGCGTACGCATGCAGAAACAGGCGCTTGCCGCCGAGGTCACGGATTTCGCGACTGAAATCCTCGTCACCGTATTTGGGGTCACCGGCAATACAGTGGCCGGCATGCAAAGCGTGAACGCGAATCTGGTGGGTACGGCCAGTGATGGGCCGGGCTTCGACCATGGTGGCGAAGTCTCCGAAGCGACGCAGCACCTTGAACAGGGTCAGCGCCTCCTTGCCTTCATCATTGACCTCGACCATGCGCTCGCCGGAGCGAAGGTTGCTCTTGAGCAACGGCGCACGGACCTGCTTCTGGGCGGTCGGCCAGTTTCCGCGGACCAGCGCCATGTAGCGCTTGTCCACGCCATCGCCGCGCAACTGCTCATGGAGATGACGCAACATGCTGCGTTTCTTGGCGATCATCAGCAGCCCGGAGGTGTCACGGTCCAGGCGGTGGACCAGCTCCAGCTCCTTCGCATCGGGCCGCAGCTGACGGAAGGCTTCGATGACGCCAAAACTCAAGCCGCTGCCGCCGTGAACCGCGATGCCCGCAGGCTTGTTGAGGACGATCAGGCCTTTGTCTTCGTGGACAATGGCGGCCTCGAGGCGCTGCAGCAGACCTTGGGCAACCGGCACAGGCTCGTCGCGCTCAGGCACGCGAACGGGTGGCACGCGCACGACATCGCCTGCCTGAAGCTTGTACTCGGGCTTGATCCGCCCCTTGTTCACACGCACTTCGCCTTTGCGCAAAATGCGGTAAATCAAGGTCTTGGGAACGCCCTTGAGGTACGTGATCAGAAAGTTATCGATGCGTTGACCGGCAAATTCCGGCGCAACCTCTACCAGCCGGACGCCGGGGGTTGGGGGGGTGAGATTTGTCATGGCGCAAATCATAACAATTTTTTATGGATTTGAAGCACTTAATGATTGCTGCTATAGTCGCGAACGCCGCCAAAAGCGGCCTGGACAGCGGACAAACGGTATGACAGCCGGCCCTGCCCAACGCAATTCACGAGGGCGCGAGGCCGTCCTACGGGGCTTTCGGTGACAACGGAAGATATGCAAGCGTAACGAGCGCAGGTGACATGAGGCCTGAAACAAGCCCGATCGCAGAGTGAGTCACTCGCCATCGAGGCCCACGTTCAAGGCCAGTTCACAAAGTGCAGTCGCTGGCAGTCGCACCGGGCGAATGCTTCGGAAACCACGCCTTATTTGAGCCATGACGCGCGAACTTCCCATGGAAGCTTGCGATAAATGCAACCCGCTGCGGATTCAGCGCGCGGCAGCACCCGAATTATCAGGGATACGTGTGGGGTGGAGACGCACAACCGTCGGACTGTGTAGCACAAGGCTTTATTCAAGACGCTTCATATCGTCCGCTACCGATGGTTGATTCCTCCTCCTGACAAAGCTTTTGCTGACAGGGTGTCATTTGTCACCACAGCAAGCAGGAACGTCGTCGCGACTCGGCCCCGCTGGCCGAACCTCGTTAGACACTGGAGTGTTCAAGCACTCCTGACGTGCCCTGACACCGACCGTGAGAAGTCGTGTGTGCCGAACGCCGTTTCCGGCAGCCCGGAAACCGACGGTACTACATGAAAAGAATGCTGATTAACGCAACTCAACCCGAAGAGTTGCGTGTTGCGCTGGTAGACGGCCAGCGCCTCTACGACCTGGACATCGAATCCGGGGCCCGCGAACAGAAGAAGGCCAACATCTATAAAGGCCGGATCACGCGTATCGAACCCAGCCTTGAAGCCGCGTTTGTCGACTTCGGCTCCGAGCGTCACGGCTTTCTGCCGCTGAAAGAAATCTCCCGCGAATACTTCAAGAAGTCGCCTGAAGGCCGCGTCAACATCAAGGACGTCCTGAGCGAAGGCCAGGAAGTCATCGTTCAGGTCGAGAAAGAAGAACGTGGCAACAAGGGCGCAGCCCTGACCACGTTCATCAGCCTCGCAGGCCGTTACCTGGTCCTGATGCCGAACAACCCGCGCGCCGGCGGCATTTCCCGTCGTATCGAAGGCGAAGAGCGCAACGAACTGCGTGAAGCGCTGAACGGCCTGATCGCCCCTGCCGACATGGGTCTGATCGTTCGTACTGCCGGCCTTGGCCGCAGCAGCGAAGAAATGCAGTGGGACCTCGATTACCTGCTGCAGCTGTGGACCGCGATCAAAGAGGCTTCCCTCGACCGCTCCGCGCCGTTCCTGATCTATCAGGAAAGCAACGTCATCATCCGCGCCATCCGCGACTATCTGCGCCAGGACATCGGCGAAGTGCTGATCGACAGCGTCGAAGCCCAGGAAGAAGCGCTGACGTTCATCCGTCAGGTGATGCCGCAGTACGCCAGCAAGATCAAGCTCTACGAAGACAGCGTTCCGCTGTTCAACCGTTTCCAGATCGAAAGCCAGATCGAAACCGCCTTCCAGCGCGTCGTCGAACTGCCTTCCGGTGGGTCCATCGTCATCGATCCAACCGAAGCCCTGGTGTCCATCGACATCAACTCGGCGCGCGCCACCAAAGGCAGCGACATCGAAGAGACCGCCCTGCAGACCAACCTTGAAGCGGCTGAGGAAATCGCCCGTCAACTGCGTCTGCGTGACATCGGCGGCCTGATCGTCATCGACTTCATCGACATGACCCCGGCCAAGAACCAGCGCGCCGTGGAAGAAAAGGTCCGTGAAAGCCTGGAGGCCGATCGTGCCCGCGTTCAGGTCGGTCGCATCTCGCGCTTCGGCCTGCTGGAAATGTCCCGTCAGCGTCTGCGCCCCTCCCTGGGCGAGAGCAGCGGCATTGTCTGCCCGCGCTGCAACGGTACCGGCATCATCCGTGACGTTGAATCGCTGTCGCTGGCCATCCTGCGCCTGATCGAAGAAGAAGCGCTGAAGGATCGCACTGCCGAAGTGCGCGCTCAAGTGCCGATCCCGGTCGCTGCGTTCCTGCTCAACGAAAAGCGCAACTCGATCACCAAGATCGAACTGCGCACCCGCGCGCGCATCATCATTCTGCCGAACGATCATCTCGAAACTCCGCACTTCGAAGTGCAGCGTCTGCGTGATGACAGTCCGGAAGCGCACAGCCTGCAGACCAGCTATGAAATCGCTGCCGCTGCTGCTGAAGTGGAAGAAGTTGCACCGCCTGCCGCCGCTACCCGCACCCTGGTTCGCCAGGAAGCCGCAGTCAAAACCGCACCGGCCCGCGCCAACGCACCGGTTCCGGTTGAAGCCGCTGCGCCGGTTGCCGCTGCGCCTGCACCGGTCGCCCATGAGCCAAGCCTGTTCAAGGGTCTTGTGAAATCGCTGGTCAGCCTGTTCGCTTCCAAGGAAGAGCCTGCTCCTGCGCCTGCCGCCGTGGTCGAAAAACCGGCTGCCGAGCGCCCTGCGCGCAACGACGAGCGCCGTAACGGCCGTCAGCAGAGCCGCAGCCGTAACGGCCGTCGTGACGAAGAACGCAAGCCGCGTGAAGAACGTGCGCCGCGTGCCGATCGCGAAGAACGCGCACCCCGTGAAGAACGTGCCCCACGTGAGGAGCGCGCGCCTCGTGAAGAGCGTGCAGCGCGCGAGCCGCGTGAAGCCCGTGACGAAACCACTGCACCGCGCGAAGAGCGTGCAGCCCGTGCTCCTCGCGAAGAGCGTCAGCCACGTGCCGGGCGTGAAGACCGCAAGCCGCGTGAAGAGCGTGTGCGTGAACTGCGTGAGCCGATCGACGCCGCACCGGCTGTCAACCTGCCCCGCGAAGAACGCCCTGAGCGCGCCCCGCGTGAAGAGCGTCAGCCGCGTGCACCCCGTGAAGAGCGTCAACCACGGAACGAGCAGGCTGCAGTGGCTGCCGAAGACGAAACCCTGCTGACCACCGAAGAGCAACAGGATGACAACCAGGAGCACGCCGAAGGCGATCGCCCTCGTCGTCGTTCACGCGGTCAGCGTCGTCGCAGCAACCGTCGCGAGCGTCAACGTGATGCCAACGGTAATGAAATCGAAGGCAGCGAAGGCGTTGAGGGTTCGGAAGGTTCTGAAGCACTCCACGGCGAAGGCAGCGAGCCGGGTCATGAATCCCGTGACGAAGTGCACGCGAACGCTGACCGTGGCAACGTTGCCGCCAGTGCAAGCGTTGCTGCTGTAGCGGAGCGCGTCATCAGCGCCACCGCCGAAGCCGATGCCCACCGCCAGGCTGAACGTGCGAACACGCCCGTTGAAGCCAGCGCAACTGAAGCGGCACCTGTCGCTCAGGTCTCCGAAGCAGCGCCTGAAGCGCCGGTTGTCGAAACCCCTGCGCCTGAAGCCAAGCGTTCGGTGATGCCGGAAGTGGAAGTGGCAACCTTCGACGCCTCGTTGAGCCCGTTCGAGCGTCAGGTGAAAGCAGCCGCTGAAGCCGAGTCGACCGACGCGCCAGCCAGTGCCGAGATCCCGGTCGCTGTTGAAGCGCCAGCGGTTGTGGAAGCCCCTGCGTTTATGCCAACTCCTGCGCTGGAGCATGAGGCGGTTGAGGTAGCCGTCGCTGAGCCGGTTCACGTCGTTGAGCCTGTCAAAGCGGCTGAGCCTGTTCAGGCTGCCGAGCCTGCCAAGGCACCTGAGCTTGTTCAGATTACTGAACCGGCTCAGGCCGCAGAGCCAGAGCACGCCAAGGCGCCGGCAATCGAAGCGCCGAAAGCCGTCGAGCCCGTTGCTCAGCAGCCAGTGGTCGCTGAACCGGTCATTGCGCCAGCTGTCGAAGCAGCTGCTCAGACCGCGGCACCGGAGATCGTCGCCGCGCCAGTGGCGGTCGAACCTCCTCAGGCGCCGGTTGCAGAACCTGTCGCTGAAGAGGCGCCTGCGCTGCCGGTTGCCAGCAATGGCCGTGCACCGAACGATCCTCGTGAAGTGCGCCGCCGTCGTCTGGAAGCCGAGCGTCAGCAGAAAGAGGCGCAAGCCTCGGATGAGCCTAAACCGCTCGTTTAATCGGCCGTGACCAAAAAGCCCCACCTGTGTGAGCAGGTGGGGCTTTTTTGTGCTTGACGGTCAGGACCGCGGCATGGAGGGCGGTTCGGCCGGGTTGAGATCACCGCGGTTGAAAGGTCAACGCCGCAGGCACGTCCACATCCCATAACACACCCGGGTCGTCGACCTCGATTTCCTTGATGCGCGCACCCTGGAAAAGCCGCTTGGCGCCCTTCTCCCCGGCCAGTGCCATGAGCGCTGGCCCGAACGCACGACCAAAGGCGACGGGATGCCCATACTGTCCGGCATGGACCGGCACGCTGATGGCGCCGTCTTCCACCGAGCGGGCCACGCGTTCGAGTGTGTCAGCATGAATGAAGGGCATGTCGCCCAAGGCAATCAGCCAGCCGCGATGGGCGGGCTCGGCGGAAACGGCAGCGGCGATGCTGTCGCCCATGCCGGGGGAATCCAGCACCACCACTTCATAGCCATGGCGCAGGCCCAACTCGGCCACACTGCAGTAATCGGCTCGGGTCAGCAGGACGGTTTTATCGGCAAGGGCGCTGACGTTGACCAGCACCTGCTCCAGCACCGAACGCTCCGTGCCGTCACGCCCGAGGCATTGCGCCAGCAGCTTGTTGCGGTGCTGACCGGCAACCGCTCGGTAGCGGCTGCCGAGACCCGCTGCCAGCACGATGGCACACAGGGTTTCACTCATGCTCAACCCTCACTGAGTACAGGCGAAGTGGCGCTCAGACCGGAAGACGACGCAGCCGGTCAATAAAGGTTGGGTTCCATTTCCAGCGCAACACCGAAGCGCTCCAGAATGTCCGCCTGAATCCGCTGCGCGAGGCCGAGCAACTGTCCGCCGGATGCTTCGCCATAGTTGACCAGCACCAGCGACTGCAACGCATGGACGCCGGCGTCGCCGTCACGAAAGCCTTTCCAGCCCGCCTGCTCGATCAACCAGCCGGCAGCCAGCTTTACTTGGCCATCGGCCTGAGGGTAGCCGACCACGCCAGGGTGCGTGAGTTTGATCACGGCAACCTGCTCAGCGGACACCAGCGGGTTCTTGAAGAAGCTCCCCGCATTGCCCAGCGTCGCGGGGTCCGGCAGTTTTTCGCTGCGAATGGCGCAGATCGCCCGACTCACGTGCATCGGCGAAGGTTCTTTGATGCCCTGCTCTTCCAGCCGCTGCCGCACCGGACCGTAGTCCAGATGCAGACTCGCAGAATAGCTGAGCTTGAAGCGAACCCGCAGGATCAGCCAACGGTTTGGCTGACGCTTGAACAGGCTGTCTCGATAACCGAATTCGCAGTCAGCCAGGGTAAATTCCCGCAGCTCGCCGCTGTGTCGATCCATCGCGGTCAGGCTGTGGAAAACATCCTTGAGCTCAACGCCGTAAGCGCCGATGTTTTGCATCGGTGCAGCGCCGACGGTGCCGGGGATCAGGCTGAGGTTTTCCAGCCCGGCCAGCCCCTTGGCGAGGGTGTCCAGCACGAAAGGATGCCAGGGCTCGCCCGCCTCCGCTTCAACAATGGCGCCGCCGCAGTCCTCATGGGTGATGCGGATGCCACGGTTGGCCATGCGCAACACGAGGGCGTCGACATCACGGGTCAGCAGCAAGTTACTGCCGCCGCCGATGACCATCAGCGGCACGTCGTGGCCAGACGAATACGCCAAGGCCTCGCGCACGTCGTCGTCGCTGAACGCCTCGGCAAATCGCCGGGCGCGCACCGCCACGCCGAACGTGTTGTAGGGCTCGAGTGGCACGTCGTGCTGTACATTCAGCGTCATGGGTGCATCCGCGAAAACAGTGGAAGAACGGCCAGACCCATGCTCATCACACCTCCAGCAGACGACGAACGCGTTCCAGGTCTTCAGCGGTGTCGACGCCGGCCGGTGGCGCTTCAAGGGCGTCCGCCACATGGATGCGCACGCCATGCCAGAGCGCACGCAATTGCTCCAGGTTTTCGGTGTTTTCCAGCCAGCAAGGACCCCAGCTGACGAAATCGTGGAGGAACCCGGCGCGGTAGGCATAGATGCCGATGTGACGGCGGTACGGCACGCCTTCCGGCAGTACGTCGCGGGACTTCGCCAGCGCATCGCGAGCCCAGGGCAGCGGCGCGCGGCTGAAGGTAAGGGCCAGGCCACTAAGGTCCGAGCAGACCTTGACCACGTTGGGATTGAACAGCGATGCCACGTCCTCGATCGGCTCGGCGAGGGTCGACATGCGCGCTTCAGGGTGTGCGGCGAGGTTGTCGGCAACCTGATCGATCACGGCCGGCGGGATCATCGGTTCGTCGCCCTGGACGTTGACCACGATGGCGTCGTCGGCCAGACCCAGCTGGGCGGCGACTTCAGCCAGGCGATCGGTCCCGGAATTGTGGTCGTCGCGTGTCATCAGTACTTCGGCGCCGAACGCCTGGCAGGCCTCGACGATGCGCTGATCGTCAGTGGCAACCACGACACGCTCTGCGCTGCTTTTGCGCGCCTGTTCCCAGACGTGCTGGATCATCGGCTTGCCGGCGATGGTTTTCAGCGGCTTGCCGGGAAAGCGACTCGACCCATAGCGCGCCGGAATGACAACGGTAAACGCTGCGGTCATTTGTCCAGACGCTCGTCGGTGGTGAGGGTGCGCGCTTCGCTCTCCAGCATCACCGGGATGCCGTCGCGGATCGGGTAGGCAAGGCCGGCGCCTTTGCTGATCAGCTCGGTTTTGTCGGCGCTGAGCTTGAGCGGACCCTTGCAGATCGGGCAGGCAAGAATGTCGAGCAATTTGGTGTCCATAAGAGATCCTGAGCGAGTCATGGCAAAAGACGGGTTAACTGCGAATCGAACCAACTGACGAACGCCGGCGAAGGCACCGCTTCCACGGCCAGGTACCACCAGTCCGACGCGGCAAAGGACGCGCATTTGACGGCGTCCTTCTCGGTCATGACCACGGGCAATGCCGGGGTAAACGACAGGGCCTGGGCGCTGAACACGGCGTGGTCGGCGAACGCATGTGGAACAGGCCGCCAGTGTAGTCCTTCGAGGGTGTTGAAGAAACGTTGCGGATTACCGATACCGGCCACCGCGTGGACCTGCTGCCCCGGCGGGAAATGATCGACCGGCCGGCGTTCACCGCTGACCAGGTTGACCAGCGCCGAGGGCTTGAGTTGAAACCCGAAGCCGTCTTCGCGTTCGGAGCCCGCGCCGTTGTACAGCAGCGCATCCACGCTTTGCAGCCGCTCGACCGGTTCGCGCAACGGGCCCGCCGGCAGGCAGCGGCGATTGCCAAGGCCGCGGACGGCATCGATCAGCACCAGTTCGAGGTCGCGGTTCAGGCGATAGTGCTGCAGGCCGTCGTCCGAGAGAATGAGATCGAGGGGCTGTTCAGCCAGCAAGGCGCGCACGGCCTGCGAGCGGTCTGGGTCGATCATCAATGGCACGCCGGTGCGGTTGACGATCAGCAGCGGTTCATCGCCCGCATGCTCGGCAGCTTGTTGCGGCCGTACGCGCCAAGGCAGGCTCGGCGGTTTGGCGCCGTAACCGCGACTGACCACACCGACGCGCAGTCCGCGCGCCCGGCAATGGTCGATCATCCACAGAATCAGCGGCGTCTTGCCGGTGCCGCCAATGGTGATATTGCCGACGACCACGACCGGAACAGGCGCTTTATAAATGCTGCCCTGCCCGGCGAGAAAACGCGCGCGTTTGCGGTTCACCACGCGCCGGTACAGGCATTCGAGCGGGCGCAGCAGCACCAGCGCCGGATGGCCGTTGTACCAGGCGTCGAGCAGTCGGTCGGTGAATGCCATCAGTTAGCCGATGCGGCCTCGACCGTGGTCATGCGCAAATGAGCGAAACCGAGTTTGCCGGCGGCGTCCATGGCGGTAATCACCGCCTGATGGGGGGTCTTGCCGTCAGCGCTGATCGACAGCGGCAGACTGGTGTCGCCCTCGGATTCCTTTTGCAGGGCATCGATGAGGGTTTCCAGCTTGCTGTCGCCCAGCAGCGTGTTGTTCACCGAATAAACGCCATCGGCGTTGATGGTGATGTCGAGGTGCTTTTTGTCGACGTCATCGGCTGAAGCGCCGGTCACCGCCTGGGGCAGGTCGACGCGCAGCTGAGTTTCCCGGGTGAACGTAGTGGTCACGACGAAGAACAGCAGCAGGATGAACACCACGTCGATCAGCGACACCAGATTGATGTCGATGGTCTCCCTGGGCTTGCGACGGCGGAATTTCACTTCTTCTTGCCCTCGCCACGCGCGGCAGCCTTGAGGTCCGGCTTGGCGTCGGTGAGGTCGACGTCACGATCGCCCTGCACGACTTCCACCAGCTTGATGGCTTCCTGTTCCATGCCGACCACCAGCTCATCGACGCGGCTTTGCAGATAGCGGTGAAAGAAGATGGCGGGAATCGCAACGGTCAGGCCCGAGGCCGTACAGATCAGCGCCTTGGAGATACCGCTGGCGAGCATACCGGCGTTACCGGTCATGCCGCTGCTGGTGAACGAGCTGAAGATGTCGATCATGCCGAGTACCGTCCCCAGCAGACCCAGCAACGGCGCCATGGCAGCGATGGTGCCGAGTGTTGCCAGATAGCGTTCCATCTCGTGAATGACCCGGGCCGCGGCTTCCTCGATGCACTCCTTCATGATCTCGCGACCATGGCGGGAATTGGCCAGACCGGCGGCGAGGATTTCACCCAGCGGCGAGTCGGCGCGCAGCTCCTTGAGCTTTTCGGCGCTCAGCTGTTTGTCCTGAATCCAGCGCCACACCTGACCGAGCAAATGCGGCGGCGTGATGCGGCTCGCGCGCAGGGTCCAGAGGCGTTCAATGATGATTCCGACGGCGGCAATGGAACTCAAAATGATCGGTAGCATCATCCAGCCACCTGATTTGACCAGCTCCCACACAGCGACCACCCCCTGAAAAAAAGTGGCGCCACTCTAACATAGCGTCAGCGCCTCGCCGAACGTGTCGATGAATAACCCTCCCTTTCAGTCACGCCAGAAGCGTCGTGTCCTGCGTTCAGCCCGGGCGTCTTCGTAGGCGCCCAGTTGCAAGGTGATGGCACCCAGCACGGCACTGTCGTGAACCTCCATGGCGGACCACGCGTAACGCGACATCACCACCGGATGGGGATGACCGAACGCATTATTGCGGCCTCGGGAAATCAGCACACCGCGTGCACCCACCGCGCGCAGAAACGCCCGTGACGAAGAACTGCGGCTGCCGTGGTGAGGGGACTGAAGCCAGTGGGCGCTGACGTCGAAGCCGTCGTCGAGCATCGCGCGTTCTGCCGCCACGTCGATATCTCCGGTGAGCAACAGCCGCTCGCCATTGGCCTCGACGCTCAGCACGCAGGAGGCCTGGTTGCCTTCGGCGGCTTGCTCCCATATCCAGGTGGAGAAAATGACTTCATCCCACGTCCATGTTTCCCCGTTACGACAGGACTCGGCCGACAACTCGGCAGGCATGCGCCCTACGTCACCCGTCAGCACACGTGCAACCGGCAGGCCTTTGCGAACGGCGGCAGCACCACCGGCATGGTCGGAATCGGCATGACTGAGCAGCAGCGTATCAAGCTGTCTGATTCCGGCGCGCCGAATGGCTGGCAATACCACGCGCTCGCCGATATCGAAATCACCGAAGCGCGGCCCCGCGTCATACAGCAATGCGTGGTCGCGGGTGCGCAGTAAAATGGCGAGGCCCTGCCCCACGTCCAGCTGCAGCACGTCGACTTGCCCGACGGGCACGGTTTTCTGCGGCGGGAAGAGGCACAGCAACAGCAACGGCCAGCCCAACGGGCGCATCGGCAGGCCTTTGGGCAGCAACAGCAGCAAAGCGCCGAGCAGGCTCACCGGCCAGACCCACATCGGCACCTGCGGACCGGTCCAGGCGGGGGCGAGACCGGCCATGAACGTCAGCCAGCGAAACAGGCCGTCCATTGCGCCGCCTGCCAGCCACAGCAGGCTTTCCCCCAGTGGCGGAATCGCCAGCAGCAGCGTACCAATCAACGCCAGGGGCAAAATCAGCACGCTCACCCACGGCACCGCGAGCAGATTGACGACCGGGCCGCTCACGCTCACCGGCAGGCTCAGCGCCAGCAGCACCGGCAACAGGCCCAACGCGATCAGCCATTGTGCGCGGGTCCAGCTCTGCAACCAGCTCCACCGCCCGAGTCGCCCGCTGAAAATGAGCATCAAGATACCCACCGCCAGGAACGACAGCCAAAAGCCGGGGCGTAGCGTGATGAGCGGCTCGGCGATCAGCACCAGGTTCAGCGCCAGCAACAGCGGCCACGTGGTGCCCAGATGACGGAAGCGCAGACGCCACAGCAGCACCAGACCCAGCATGATGACGGCCCGCTGGACCGGCACTTCAAAGCCTGCCAGCACGCCGTACGCCAGCGCCCCCGCGAACGCCGCGATGCAGGCCGAGGGCAGCCAGGGCAGAAACGGCGGCCATACCCCCCATCGAGCCAGTCCTGCGACGAGGCCGTAAAGCAAACCGGCGAGTAAGCCGATGTGCGTCCCGGAAATGACCAATAGGTGAACGGTGCCGGTGTCCTGCAGGACCTGCCAGTCGGCGGCGCTCAGTCCTGAATCGTCCCCCAGCACCAAGGCGGCCAGACCGCCCTGTCGGCCCTGGGCATCCACACTCAGCAGGCGCTGGCGAATCCCGTCGCGCCAGTTGTCCCGCGCCGGCTCAAGCAGCTGGCCGTCCACCACGGTGCCGGTGGCGCCAATACGCTGGGCCATCAGCCACGCCTGGTAATCAAACGCGCCGGGATTGACCAGCCCGCCCGGCCGCTTGAGTTTGACGGCCAGACGCCAGCGCTCGCCGCTGCTGATCGGCGGACCGCCGTACCAGCCAACGCGGATCTGCTCCGGCAGCCGCGCGCGCCGTGAAACCGGATCCTCCAGCTGAAACCGCACCACGCCGTCGAGGGTCTGGGGCAGGCCGACGACGCGTCCTTCCAGCCAGAGTGTCTGCCCGTCGAGGCGCTCGGCCAGCCGATCGTCCAGCGCGGACGAGGCCGACACACAGGCCCATGTCAGGCCGAACAGGTAAAACGCCAGCGGGTAGGTGCGAAACGGCAGCAGCATCAGCGCGACCACGGGCATCATCAGCAGCAACCAGACAGGCGGCAATGCGGGCAAAAAACGCAACGTCAGCAATCCGAGTGCAAGCGCGAGCATCCCTGTGCGCATGAGGCTTTCCTTGTCTGCGGGCGAAATCGACTTCCATGGCTTAGCTGATGCCCCGGCCCTCGCGTTTATTAATTGTCACAAAGTCTGAATTTGCGTTTGCGACTATCCGTGCATACTTCCCCGAATTTCCCGCCCACCTCGCCGGATTCCCGTATGCCACGCCACCTGATCAAGCGGTACATGCCCGATCCGAACAGCATCCGGGAACACAAATCCTTACGCTTTCTTGGCGCCCTTCTGCACGACCCCAACCTCTGGCACCTCAATCGACACTCCGTGGCGCGCGCAATGGGGATCGGGCTGTTCGCCGCCTTGATGCCGATGCCGTTGCAGATGCTGCTGGCCGCTGTGCTGGCGATCTGGGTGCGTGCCAACATGCCGATCGCTGTCAGTCTCTGCTGGCTGACCAACCCGCTGACGATGCCGCCGGTGTTCTATTGCACCTATAAAATCGGCGCGCTGTTGATGGGCTTGCCGCCGCGGCATTTCCCGGACGAACTGAGCTGGGACTGGATCAGCGGACAGCTGTCGACCTTGTGGCAGCCGTTTTTGCTGGGATCGGTAGTGGCAGGGATTGTGCTGGGCGTGGCGGGGTATTTCGGGACGATGGCGTATTGGCGCTGGTGGGTGGGGCGGCAGTGGAAGGCGCGTCAGAGGCGGCATAAGTCTGTGTAGAAAATGCATGATCGTTCCCACGCTCCGCGTGGTAATGGCCCGTTTGACGCTCCGCGTTACAGTCAACGCAGAGCGTTTGGGGAGGCATTACCACGCGGAGCGTGGGAACGATCGTTCTGAAATCCGTTACTGACGCATCCCGCGTCCGCTCACCAGCAGCCGCGCGCAGCCCAGGTACAGCACGATGGTCGCGACGACCATGAACGCCAGGGCAATGCTGATCTTGATGTCCGACACACCGAGAATGCCGAAGCGGAAGGCGTTGACCATGTGCAGCACCGGGTTGGCAAGCGACACGGTCTGCCAGAACGGCGGCAGCAGGTTGATCGAGTAGAACACCCCGCCCAGATAGGTCAACGGCGTCAGCACAAATGTCGGGATGATGGAAATATCATCGAAATTGCGCGCAAAGACGGCGTTGATGAAGCCCAGCAGGGAGAAAATCGTCGCGGTCAGCAGCACCACAATGATCGTGATCCCCAGGTGATGCACCTGCAAATCGGTGAAAAACATCGACAGCATCGTGACAATCACCCCCACCGCCAGCCCGCGCAGTACGCCGCCGATGGTGTAACCGATCAGGATGGTGTGGGGCGACACCGGCGAAACCATCAACTCTTCAACCGAACGCTGGAACTTGGCGCCGAAGAAGCTCGAGACCACGTTGCCGTAGGAGTTGGTGATCACCGACATCATGATCAGCCCGGGCACGATGTACTGCATGTAGGTGAAGCCACCCATGTCGCCGATCTGCCGGCCGATCAGGTTGCCGAAGATCACGAAGTACAGAACCATGGTGATCGCCGGCGGCAGCAGGGTCTGTGGCCAGATCCGCATGAAGCGCCGGACCTCACGATAAACGATGGTGTTCAGGGCGATCAGGTTGGGGCGCAGCTCCGAGCTCATATCGCCACCTTCGCCAGATTCTTCTCGACCAGACCCACGAACAGCTCCTCAAGGCGATTGGTTTTATTGCGCAGGCTCAACACCTGAATGTTCTGCAGCGACAGCTGGCTAAACAGCGACGTGATGCCGATGGTCTTGTCGACCTGCACCTCAAGTGTCTGGTTATCCACCCGCTTCACCGGGTAGCCATTGAGCTGAGGCGCGGCCTGCAGCGGGTCGCGAAGGTCCAGCAGGAAGGTCTCGACGTGCAGCTTGTTGAGCAGCGTCTTCATGCTGGTGTTTTCGATGATCGTGCCGTGGTCGATGATGCCGATGTTGCGGCACAGCTGCTCAGCCTCCTCCAGGTAATGCGTAGTGAGGATGATGGTGATGCCCTTCTCGTTCAGCTCGGTGAGGAAAGTCCACATCGAACGGCGCAGCTCGATATCAACGCCCGCAGTAGGCTCGTCGAGGATCAACAGACGCGGCTCGTGGATCAACGCGCGAGCGATCATCAGACGGCGCTTCATGCCGCCGGACAACGAACGTGACGGCGAGTCGCGCTTGTCCCACAAACCCAGCTGGGTCAGGTACTGCTCGGCGCGTTCCTTGGCGATCTTCGGCGGAATGCCGTAGTAGCCCGCCTGGGTCACGACAATGTCGAAGGTCTTCTCGAACTGATTAAAATTGAATTCCTGCGGCACCACGCCGATCGAGCGCTTGAGCTGCGCCGGGTTGCGATCAAGGTCGTGGCCGAAGATGTTCACGGTGCCGCTGGTTTTGTTGACCAGCGTCGACATGATCCCGATGGTGGTGGATTTGCCGGCGCCATTGGGGCCGAGCAATGCGAAGAAATCACCCTCGGCGACGTCCAGATCAATGCCCTTGAGGGCCTGGAAACCGTTGCCGTAGGTCTTGGTTAGCTGCCGGATGGACAGAGCTGAACTCATGACTGAACACACACCAATAAAATGAAAAGGAAGATAAACGAATACGAACGTGCAGTTGCCGGGCCGATATGGCCGATCACAGGGGGCGCTGACATTGACGGCGCCGCGCAGCCGGAATGTCAGGCGCAACACATCACTTCAAATGCAGTGGCCGCAATGTTGCGTCCCGATGCCGCCCAAGTACAGCGACATCGATTGATAGTCAGTATTAACTCGACACGGGCTGAACTCAGGTCAGCGCGGTCATGACGGCCTTTCGATACGCCGGACGCTGTTGCAAACGTTCGTACCAGGCTTTGAGGTGGGGCAGCTCGCGACGTTCAATCGGCATTTCGAACCAGGGATAAGCGAAGCAGCCGAGGGGGATGTCGCCCACGCCGAATTCATCGCCCGAAAGATACGGCTGATGCGCCAGGGCTGCATCGACGATGGCCAGCAGGCGCTCGACTTCGGCTTTAGCCGCATTGATCTGCGTCCAGTCCTGCTGCTCGGCGGGGGTACGCAATACGCCCCAGAAGACCGGACGGAAAGGACCGGCCAGCGTCGAGGTGGTCCAGTCCATCCATTTCTCAGCCTGGGCACGTAGCTTGGGGCTGTCGGGATACAGAGACGAGTCAGGCGCGTATTGCGCCGCCAGATAGCGAACGATGGTGTTGGATTCCCACAGCACGAACTCGCCGTCTTCGATCATCGGCACCACGCCGTTGGGGTTCTTCGCCAGGTACTCGGGCTGATCGTTGATACCGAAAGCGCCGCCGGCATTCAGCGACTCGTAATCGAGCCCCAGTTCCTCGGCGATCCACAATGCCTTGCGCACATTGGACGAGTTCTTGCGGCCCCAGATCTTCAACATGTTGTCATTCTCCGTGTGGTCAACGAGCGATGAGTGGCGTTTGCGGCGGGCCACAGTCTACTCCGGGATGCGGGTGTTCAAGCCACAACTTCCTGCGCATCGGCCAGCCCCCGAACTCCGTTGGTAGCACGGGGTCACTATCGATGCGCGGGCCAGAGCGGTCGACTGCGCAGCCGGTTGCGCTTATCGCGCCGTCATCATGGAGGGCTATTTATGTTGTTGCTGTGGATCGTAGTGTTGGTGGTTGGCGTGGCCTGGCTGGCCCATCGCAGGGTTGCACCCTTCCCGGCCCTGGGCATCGTCGCGGTGTACCTGCTGGCAATGGGCGCGTTCAGCCATGCCCATGGCTGGATGGTCATTCCATGGGTGTTGTGGCTGGGCGTCGCGTTGCTGCTGGCGTTGCCGGACCTGCGCCGCAAGCACTTCAGTGCGCCGATGTTCTCGTGGTTTCAGAAAGTGCTGCCGCCGATGTCCGCCACCGAGCGCGACGCCATTGACGCTGGCACGGTGTGGTGGGATGGCGAGCTGTTCAGCGGCCGTCCAGACTGGAACACGCTGCTCAGCTACCCAAAGAGCAAACTGACCGACGAAGAGCAGGCCTTCCTTGACGGCCCGACCGAAGAACTCTGTGCCATGGTCAGCGACTGGGAAATCGGTCAGGCCATGGACCTGCCGCCGCAAGCCTGGGCGCATATAAAAGAACATGGCTTCTTCGCGCTGATCATTCCCAAGGAATACGGCGGCAAAGGCTTCTCGGCCTACGCCCACTCGCAAGTGGCGATGAAGCTGGCGACCCGCAGCGGCGATCTGGCCTCCACCGTGATGGTGCCCAATTCACTGGGCCCGGCAGAGCTCCTGCTGCATTACGGCACCGACGAGCAGCGGAATCACTACTTGCCACGCCTGGCCCGAGGCGACGAGATCCCGTGCTTCGCCCTGACCGGACCGCTGGCCGGCTCCGACGCAGGGGCGATGCCCGACACCGGGATCATCTGCAAGGGCCAGTGGGAAGGTGAGGAAGTCATCGGCCTGCGCCTGAACTGGGAAAAGCGCTACATCACCCTGGGCCCTGTCGCCACCCTGCTCGGCCTCGCCTTCAAGGTCTACGACCCTGAGCATCTGCTCGGTGACGAAACAGACCTGGGCATCAGCCTGGCGCTGATTCCAACCGACACCGCCGGTGTGGAAATCGGTCGTCGTCATGTGCCACTGGGCGCGGCGTTCATGAACGGCCCGAACTCGGGCAAGGACGTGTTCATTCCGCTGGAGTACTTGATCGGCGGCCAGGCCATGCTCGGCAAAGGCTGGATGATGCTGATGAATTGCCTGTCGGTCGGGCGTTCGATTTCTCTGCCTGCAGTCGGTACCGGCGCTGCGAAGTTCACCAGCCTGGTCACCGGCCAGTACACCCAGGTGCGCGAGCAGTTCAACGTACCGTTGGCAGCGTTCGAAGGGATTCAGGAATCCCTCGCGCGCATCGGCGGCAACGCCTGGCTGATGGACAGCGCGCGCATCCTGACCGCCAATGCGGTGGACCTGGGCGAGAAGCCTTCGGTGCTCTCGGCGATTCTGAAATACCACCTGACCGAGCGCGGCCGTGAGTGCATCACCCACGCCATGGATGTGCATGGCGGCAAGGGCATCATCATGGGCCCGAACAATTACCTGGGTCGCTCGTGGCAAGGCGCGCCGATCTTCATCACCGTGGAAGGCGCGAACATTCTGTCGCGCAACTTGATGATCTTTGGTCAGGGCGCCATTCGTTGCCATCCGTTCGTGCTGAAGGAAATGGCCCTCGCCGGTCGTCAGGATCATGACCGGGTGGTGGTGGAATTCGACGGCCTGCTGATGCAACACATTGGTTTCGCCGTGCGTAACGCGGCCAGTACGCTGGTGTTGAACCTGGGCCTTGGGCATTTCGAAAGCGTGCCGGGCGACCGGCTGAGTCAAGGTTATTTCCGCGCGCTGAACCGTCAGGCGGCGGCGTTCGCGATGCTGGCTGATCTGAGCATGATGTTGCTGGGCGGCGAGCTGAAACGCCGCGAGCGTCTGTCGGCGCGGCTGGGCGATGTGCTGAGCCACATGTACCTGGCGTCCGCCGCCCTCAAGCGTTACCACGATCTGGATTACCCTGAAGCGCTGGCGCCGCTGTTTTGCTGGTCCATGGAAGAAGCGCTGGGTGAGTCGGAGCGCGCGCTGGATGAGCTGCTGAGCAATTTCCCGAACCGCATTCTCGGTGGATTGCTGCGAGTGATCGTGTTCCCGTTCGGCCGTCGTCACAAAGGGCCTTCGGACAGGCTCGATGCCCAGGTCGCGGAAATCCTTGGCCGCGCCAAAGGCGATCCGGCGTTGGAATCAGTGCTGGCCGGTTGCTATCGCCCGACTGACGCAGAAGATCCGGTCGGCGCATTGCAGCACGCGAGCGACATGCTCAGCGGCGCCAAGGCTATCCGCAGCAAACTCCATCACGCGGTGAAAAGCGGTCAGGTCAAGCCGGTGGGGGGTGAGCATCTGATCGACGCCGCGCTCAATGCGGGCGTGCTGCAGGCGGCGGAAGCGCAGACCCTGCGTGCGGCAGAGGCGGCACGCCGCAAAGTGATCGACGTGGATGATTTTGATAAGGAAGCGCTGGTCGCCACCGAAGGCAAAACACGCTAACCACAGCGTACCCTGTAGGCGTGAGCTTGCTCGCGATCGCGGCGGGTCAGCAACATACCGTTGGCTGACGCGCCGTCATTCCCAGGCAAGCGGATCGCTTCCTACAAATCGCAGCCCGCGACTTACGTCTACATACACCGCTCTGGCGAATTGTCCTACACTCCTTGGTAACAACAAGAAAAACCCAAGGGGACGCACCATGATTGACCAACGCCTGACCCATCGCTGCCTGCTCTCTGAAATTGCCTCGGGGGAGGATCTTTCCAGCGGTAAGCCGACACAAACCTTGCAAACCCTTCTGATGATGGGCTTCGTCACCCGTATGCCCAGTCCCGACCGCACTTTTGCCCACCTGGCCCTCACTGAGGCAGGCCATCGGTATCTGGCCGGGTTGTGGCATTGAGATAGCCGCAGGCGGCGGGGGGATCTATACTCCCGCGCCTGTTTTTGTCTCTGAGGGCTTCATCATGGCCGACGCCAATCTCGACCACATCATGAATCAGCTGTTGCATTTGCGCGGCATCCTGGTCGCGCTGGGAGAGGCCGAGCAGGTCCCCGAGGAAAGTCATGCGCTGTTTCTGGAGCGTTACGATGAGTTGCTGACGCTGTTGCCGGCTGATCCGATCGAGAGTCAGTATCTGGGGCAGGATTTGTTGTGTCAGGTGATTCAGCGTTATCCGCAGATTGCGCATTTGGTGCCGCGGGATTTGTTGTGGTTTTTCGCCGGCGATTGTCTGCATTTCATGCCGGACGATGAGATTGATTTGTATACGGCGCTGGAGGAGCGTCGGTTTGAGGCGATGGAGAACGAGGAGCCGTTCGACTGGAATCAGGAGAAGCAGTTGTTGGCGATGTCGCAGTCTGAGTCCAAGCATTGATCTGATCTAGCATTGAGGGAAGCATTGAGGGGACCATCGAGGGGACTGATTTATTTACAGCGCTTCACCGTAAATTAATCTGTCCCCGGTCGTCATGCGGCGTGGCTTATGACGCCAAGATCAAAGGCGTCAGCCTAACGGCCTCTGTTTCGCCTTCGGCGAGTTACTTTTAAAAAGCACTAAAAGTAACCAAAAGTGCCTGCTCTCGGTTTGGCCCGACTTCGTCGGGTTCCCTCACTCCGACGACGCTCCGTGGGCCCGCGCCGAACGGACATCCATGTCCTGACGGCGCTCTCGCGGCATCCATGCCGCTCGGCCCACTGCGCGTCGTCTGCGTTCGGCCTGCACCCAAGTCGCGTTCAGCGGTGTCTGGGATATTTATGTATGAAGATCAAAGCGTGGAGCAGATCAACGGCTTCCCGGCTAAAGCCGGTCCTACAGGGAGCGTCGCCGGTCCTACTGACTGCGCTCATTTTGTAGGACCGGCTTTAGCCGGGAAGAGGCCAGTGCGGGTGCCGCAAATTGATCGTTCCCACGCTCTGCGTGGGAATGCATCCCTTGGCGCTACGCGTCACTCTGAACTGGCAGTAATACTTCCACTTTATAAAAGATTCCCTGATCTTACCGATCCGCTAAATGCATTTTTTTTATAATTAGCTTAGCGCCAAATCGAATTTCACAGACCCTCCGCTTGCCCCTATGTTGCTGACTTGCTCCCGCGTGTCCTCTCGCGTCGGTTTGCCCATCAGTGCAAGGAGTTGTCATGAGCGTCGAGTTCATCGGTTATATCGCTACCCAGCCCGGATCGGAAATTCATCCCCGCAGCGGGCCGGCCGTTCAGCCTGAGTACGTGGAGAAAGTCGCCCGAGCCCATGAAGAGGCGGGGTTTGATCGGGCACTGGTTGCCTACCATTCCAACAGCCCGGACAGTGCGTTCGTGGCGTCTTATGCGGCGAGTGTTACGCGTACGTTGAAGTTTCTCGTGGCCCATCGTCCGGGCTTTATTTCCCCCACCGTCGCCGCTCGGCAATTCGCTACGCTGGATGTGTTCACTGGCGGGCGTATTGCGGTGCACATCATTACCGGCGGGGACGATCAGGAGCTGCGCGCTGACGGCAGTTTCATTGGCAAGGATGAGCGTTACGCCCGCACGGACGAGTACCTCGGCGTGGTGCGCCAGGAATGGACGGCCGACAAGCCGTTCGATCATCAGGGTGATTACTACCGGTTCGAGGGCGCTCATTCGTTGGTCAAGTCGCCGCAGCAGCCTCACATTCCGCTGTATTTCGGGGGTGCCTCTCAGGCTGCGCTGGAAGTCGCCGGTAAGCATGCCGATGTCTATGCCCTGTGGGGCGAGACCTACGAGCAAGTAAGAGACATCGTCAAGCAAGTGCGGGCCGAAGCCGCAAAACACGGCCGGACAGTACGTTTCAGTTTGTCGTTGCGGCCCATTCTGGCGGAGACGGAGGAACAGGCCTGGGCGCGTGCGGACACTATTCTTGAACGGGCTAAGGCCTTGGCCCAGGCGTCAGGGGTCGAGCGACATGAGCCGCCGAATGAAGGCTCGCGGCGTTTGCTGGAAGCAGCGGCCCAAGGTGCGCGTCTGGACAAACGCTTGTGGACCGGCATTGCCGGGCTGCTCGGCGCGAAAGGCAACTCCACCTCGTTGGTGGGTACCGCAGAGCAAGTGGCCGAGGCGCTGCTGGATTATTACGACCTGGGGATCACGACGTTCCTGATTCGAGGTTTTGATCCGCTGGAAGATGCGGTCGATTACGGCAAAAAGCTGATCCCGCTGACGCGCGAACTGGTCGCCCGGCGTGAGCAGGACAAGAACGAAAAAGTGGCGTAATCGCCGCCTGCGCTGGGGGTACATCGACATCCCATGCCTAGCGCGCCGCGTAACGGCGCGCCAGGATTAGGTAACACGCCTGATAATCGGTCCCGTGCCGATCCAGTTCGCGGATCAGCGCGTTCCAGTGCCGTGTCACGCCCGGGCCGGTGCCGCTTTTCAGGACTTTGGCCTGTTCTTCCACCCTCTTCACCACTTCTTCAGGCGGGAAGATCAATTCGGCATTGCCCGCGGCCTGCGCGGCAATCTGTCTGTATGTTGCAGGCATATTCGAGGTTGTGCAGCTGTTGAAATCCGTGCTCGACACTCACCCCCGCCGTGAGCAGACCGTGGTTGCGCAGGATCATCACGCTCTTGTCGCCCAGGTCCGCCACCAAGCGTTCACGCTCGCCGAGGTCCTGCGCGATGCCTTCGTAACCGTGGTACGCCACGCGCCCGGAGAACCCGAGGGAATGCTGGGAGATCAGCAACACCGTTCTTCTGCGTAGAGAAGGCAATCCCGTCGCGAGTGTGGGTGTGCAGCACCGCCTGTAAATCAGGCCGCGCTGCATGGATGGCGCTGTGGATTACGTAGCCGGCGTTGTTGATGCCCAGGCCGGTCGAGTCATCGACAATAGCGCCGTCAATGTCGACTTTCACCAGATTGGACGCCTTGATCTCATCGAACAGCAAGCCAAAGGCGTTGATCAGGAAGTGCTCGTCAGGCCCCGGCACCCGCGCGGAAAAGTGCGTGTAGATGTGGTCGGTCCAGCGTTTCAGGGCGGCGATCCGGTAAGCAGCCACCAGTTTCACCCGCACCTCCCATTCTCCCGGGCTGACCCGGTCACGCACGCTGCCCGCGTTGATGGCGGTGCTGATGCCGGACTGAACGGGTAAAGAACTGACGTTGCTCATGCATGACTCCCTGGTGGTCTGGTTCAGACGTAATCGGGGCAGCCTATGCGCTGAGCAAACCATTTAGAAATCACATTTTCTTATAAGATAATTATTAGTTTTTTTATTATCTGGCTGAGCTTTTCATCAGGCGGAGTCGGCTGACAATTAGACCTATCAGCTGCATTAGTGCCATCAGACTGCCTACCGCAATATTTACTGACAGTTCTCCGCCCCGCTTTCAACCGTGTCTAAATCGTCTCATACCGGTGGAGTCCAGCAGCAGCAATCGCCCAGAAGCAGCCATTTGCAGGCGATGCCGCCTCAAGTGCGATGCACAGCGTCTACCCGCTGATTGCTCCGCAACTACAGGACTCCGCCCCGCCCAAGTCTTGGTTTTTCAAACCTCCACTGGTAGCGTGCCGCGCCTCGCGGTATCGCCCGCTCCCCTTTCGTCATCGTTTCCGATTCGGGGACTCGCCGCCCCCTACTCAAGGACGCTGCGCGTTATGCATATGGCGATGCACGGTCATTAGCAAATGGAGTTAACAATGACGCAAAACAGCACCGTGCTGTCCGGCATCCCGCTGGATCAATTTATGGACCGTGTTGAGGTCGAGCATCAAGAACACGGCGCCGACTTTTTACTGGGCCAGTTGCGCGCACAGCCGCTGAAGGCGATCTCGCTGGAATCGATCACCCGTCTGCACGTTTTGTGGGTTAACGCCGGTGACGCTGAAGCAGCCAGAGCGGTGCTTACCGACGACGGCCAAGCTTTGATCGAGGTTACGCCTGACGATGCGCGCAACGAACTCAAATTCAACCTGCTGCTCTACCAACTGCGACTAGGCAACTATTTGAAAGACGAGCAGGGCCTGCTGCAGGCGTTGGACAGCCTGCAGCAACTGACCAAGGAACCGCTGCCGTTCGACATCGAGCGGTACTGGCGCCACCACATCTTCGAAGATCTGCAGCACACAACGCTCGATGTGGCGCTCCGGGCCATCGAAGTGAGCCACACCCTGTCACTGATCACCCCCTGCCGTCACACTTTGCGGGCTTGGGACGATGCCGATCAATACCGGCGCCGGGCCAGGGTACTGGCCGTCCATGACCGTAACGAAGAGGCGCGTGAAACCGCGCTATCGGCAGTTGCCGCTTTGCGCACAGCCAAAGAAGATCAGGATGTCGACGTTAACGACTGGCTGTGGCTGGGCGATTCGCTGATCGAAATCGTACCGTTGCGCCTGGCGATGTTTGAGCAACCTGTGATGCGACTGACCGCAGAGTTGGCACTGCCCCAACGTCGGGAATATGAAGTGCGGCTGGCGCGTTTGGCCGCCCGGTCACTGCACGCCCAAGGCGACCTGGCAGGGGCGTTGAAAATCTGTGAAGTGGCGACGCTGAGCTTAGGGGCCGACGGCGGTGACAACTTCGTTGATTTCCATTTGCCTTGGCTGCTTGAGGACGGCCAGATCGAAGAGGCCGGGCAACGTGCGTTCGTGGAAATTTATGAAATGCGCGACGAAATGTGGCCGGGCACGCCTGCTTGGGTACACGATCGCCTGCTCGATGCCGAGGATGCATCCGCATGGTGGCCGTTGTGCGTGATGCGTGCCTGTGACGATCAAGCGGTGCTGGAGCGGTTCATTTCCGGCCTGCCGTCGCGTGACGAGTCGATGCCGACCTTCGGGCCGCTGCTTGATGCCATGCATGCCAAAGGCCACGAGCTTGGGCAGCTCGACAACGTCTTCACCGAGGCCCTTGCTGAAGCCAGGCGCCGCTCGCCAAACCACCCGTGGATCAATCGCCTGTTGGCGGTGCGGGAACGCATTGCCGGTCGAATCGACGCCAACACTGAACTTGCCATGCTCCGCGAGGCAGTCCCCGCCGGCAATATGCAGGACAACCGCAGCGCCTTCAGCCTGCTTAGCGCCCACGCGAGTGTGTTCGGCATTATCAATGCCCTGCGCCAACCTTTACCTCCACTGGCCGGTGGTATGTACTACTACCGGTTTGCGGTCCACACCGAGGGTCTGGTCGAAACGCACGTCGAGCAACTCTCGAGCGATGAGGCAGACCACGCCTGGGCGCTGCTGAGCCAAGTACAAAAGGCTGCCTACGAACACGGCCAGGCTCGAATGGAGCAATGTTTCTCTAGCGGCCGCGGGCACCGCTTCGATGCCTGTGCGCACCTGTACTCAATGCTGTGCAACAACTTGGCAAATAACTACCGGCGCTACAACGACCAACGCATGTATGAGCAGGCCATTGAGCTGCATTCCCGAGGCATCGCCGCCAGCTCGTTCGCAGAACATTATCAGGGCATCCTCGAAAACCGAATTCTGCTGGAGGACAACGAGGGCATCGCCGACGCTGCCGAACGCCTTTGGCACTACGCAGCCGACTATGGCTACAGCCGCCACGACCCTGAAGAATACCTGCTGGGTGTCACCCGTGCCCTGCACCGCCTGGACCGCAACCGTGAAATATTGATCTGGCTGGAGCGTATTCTCCAATGGCAGGAAGAGCGCGGCGTATGCGACCAAGATTTGGAGTACTCGGAGCTGTTCGTAAGGACGAAAATCGCCTTGTACTTGTCGTTCAGTCTGCCGGAGGCGGCCACCAGCTTGTGGCTGCGCTACGCACCGCACATTAACGAACGCGACGAGGCATCCCTCCTGGGCTGCGCCGGAGAAGTACTTGAAGGGCTTGGCCGCAAGGAAGAAGCTTTGGCGTATTACCAGCGCTCCATCCTGCAAAGTGACCCGAACAACGCGGCCGACCAGCACAATATCGAAATTTTCCGCCAGAGCATCGCCGAGCTGGAGGCTGCTGGAAAACCGGACTGCAAGACCTGGTGGCAGATATGGCGGTGAAACCGCAAGCGCGACAATCCGGTTACGCCTCGCGCAACGCACTCAATGCTGATCAGCTCAAGCGCGGGATTGCTGAACGCAGCAAGGCCCGCGGTGATGCGCCAGAGGTGGGCAAATGGTTGCTCAATCATTATTACCGTCATCTGGTCGGCAATTTCGAACCCGCGCGGCGGATCCTGACCCTGGAGCAGGCTGCCGAAGCACTGGGCTCCGAGCCGCCCTCATGGGTGCCAAGGCATTTGAGCGACGCCGGCAAAAATTCGCAGCAGACACCCCCGCCGCTGGTTTGGGTCGATCCGCATCAAGCGCCACTGCTGGCTCAAGAGGCCTTGCTGGTGGAGTTCCTGACCTCTCGCCAAGGCACGGCGCTGGCCGGTAAGCTCGACCGCATCAACTGCCCGCAGGCGCTGGCGCTGTGGCAAAAAGAACATGCGCAAATGGCGGAGCGGGTCGAGCTAGGCTGGCGCAAGAGCGCCCCCGAGGCATTGCTCGCTCGGGTGACCACCGCTGAGCACGTATTACAGGAGCTGCGCGCCGAGAGCCCCTCGCTGCGCGCGGAAATGGCCTTTGAAAGCTACGTGATGCGCCACTGCCTGGGCCAGTTCGCTGATCGTCGTGCCTTGACCGGCGGCTACGGCGAGCGCTACGCAGAAGCGCTGGAGCAGCGGCGCATGCGCGTGTTCAGTTTTCGCGACAGCCAGGGCCAGCCACACATCACCATCAGCCTGATCGTTCAGGCCGACGGCACCTTGACCGTCGAGCAGGTCAAGGGCAAGCAGAACCGGCCACCGGTCGAGCGTTATTACCAGGACTTGCTGCAGTGCCTGAATGCCCTCGGCACCGACCTGCAGACGCCCGACGACTGCATTGCAATCGGTATCGTGCGCACCGAAGTCGGTTGGCAGCGAATCGAAACCGTCAGCGACCCGGCCGCTCAGAGTCGTCTGATAGCCTGTTATCCGCAACTGTACGATTGCCTAGATGCGCCCTCCGCCATGGTCGAATGGCTGGTGGCCGGACGTCAGCCACAGCAGTTCCTGCAGACTGCCCCGCACGCGGCTTCCGTCAAGTACGCCACTCGCCACATATTCTGCGAACGCGTTGAGCGTCCGTCTGATGCCCCGCTGTACCTGACCGAAGATGTGCAGTGGCCTGATATGACCTCGCCGCTGGCCGGAGAAATCCAAGCATGGCAGGCTCGGGCAAGGTAAGGAGAACGGCATGTTTTTAAGTATTGCAGCGGTTGTTTCAGGCTGGTTGTTGTGGCGAGTATTTAGGGCAAGGGGCGGCGCATCGTTGTTCAGCCCGTGCAAGCACTGGTCGCTACTGTTAGCCAGGCCCATGGCTGACGCAATGGAAATCGAGGGCTTCTACTCGCCGGCATGCGATCCCTTCACGGAGGAAGCGCAGACAACCGTGCGCGCAGCGTTGCTCTACCAAGCCGGAATACGCAGCAATTTCGATGACGAAGCGGTGCGGGAGCACTTCAGTGCGACACTCGAACAGCAATGGTACAGCCTCGACCTGCAAGCGCTGACGGCCGAAGATGAACCCCGTGCAGCCATGGCTTTCGCCTGCGCGCGGGTGGCGTTTCTGATCCGCTGTGCATTGCTGATGCGCTGGCTCGAGCCCGAACTCGCCTGGCGTGTCCTGCTGCTCAACGCACAGCGGGCGCAGGATTGTTTCGACAGTTGGGCAGATTTCGGTAGCGCCTATAAGCTGGGGCGCGAGCAGTGGGTTGCAACGTTTCGCGTCGATTCGCTGGGCGAAGCGTTCCACGAGCAGCATCTTCGCCAGTTGCTGGCAGCCGGCAGCGGCGCTTGGGCCGATATTTACTGGCAAACGCCTGCGGCGTTGAATCCAGTTTTGGCCGAGTAACGCCTGTGCTATGGCGAGGACTTTTCCTGGTAGTCAAAACGGTGTCTTGATCAGACCGTCCACCATCACGTCACAGCCCTCAAGCCGCATCCCGCTCCTGCTCCAGCGCATGCGCCACCACGCTACCGAAGGACGCCACCGGCGCCTGCAAGTTGCCGAGGAAGCGCGGGTAGATCAGCCACAGATCCATCACCGGCTTGAAATCCTTGAGCGGCATGACCACCAGTGAATCGCGGTGGACGCTGCGCTCCAGCAATGGACGCGGCACAAGACCCAGGCCCATGCCGTCGGCGACCAGCCCCAGTTGCAGCTCGGTGCCGAAGGTTTCCAGATTGACCTTCAGGCTCAGCCCCTGGTCAGCCAAGGTGCGTTGCAGCCCGGCACGGAAACCGCAGCCGTCGGGGTTGAGCACCCAGCCCAGCGCGTAGCAGTCGGCCAGTTTCACCGGTTTTTTCGGCAGCGCGCTCTTGGCGCAGACCACCACCAGCTCCATCTTGCCGATGGACTCGCCAACGATGCCTTCGGGGAATATCTTGCCCGCAGGGAACAGCGCCGCCGCTGCGTCCAGTTCGCCGTTCTCGATTTTGCCAATCAGGTGGCTGCCCCAGCCGGTAATCACTTGGGCACGCAGGTCGGGAAATTGCCCGCGCAGGTGTTTCAGCGCATCCAGCAGCACGACGTCGCCGATGGTTTGCGGCACGCCCAGTCTGAGCAATCCGGTGGGCGGCGTGTCGCTGGCAACGAGTTCGCGTAATGAGTCCATTTCCCGCAGGATCGCCAGGCATTTCTGATAGACCTGATTGCCCATTGCCGTGGGCTTGAGCGGCTTGGTATTACGGTCGAACAACTCGACGCCCAGTGCCTGCTCGAAATTCTGCACCCGGCGCGTGATGGCCGGCTGGGTCAGGTCCAGGGATTCAGCGGCATGGCTGATTGACTGGCAGCGAATGACCGCCACGAAAGCATCGATGTCATCAATTTTCATTCGGATCGCACATGGAATAAGGGAAATAAGATAGGCAAAAATCATAATCGCCACAGAAGGCTGTGGATAGCCTCTGTTTAGCCACAGAACGGCCAGCAACCTGTGAGTCAGTTATCAGCTACGTTTTGGTTATAACCTAATCATCAATGAATCGCATATTAGGCGGCTTAATTATGCTTATATTAAGCATTCTTCTGTGTCCGGAGCCGACATGACCCACATCCGACACCCTGAACGACTCAGGGCGTTTATCGGCGCGCTGGCCGAGCTGATCGACAGCCATCCGGGGGAAGGCGACCTGCTCTCCCGGGGTGGCAAGCTGCTGGGGCAACTGGTCCGTTATGACGACTGGCTGCCGGAAGAGTTCGCCACTCCCGATCCGCTGCGCTATCAACAGTTTCTGTTGCACGCCGACTCACGGCAGCGGTTTTCGGTCGTCAGCTTTGTGTGGGGACCGGGCCAGAGCACGCCGATTCACGACCACCGCGTCTGGGGCTTGATCGGCATGCTGCGCGGCGCGGAGTATTCCCAGGGGTTCGCCCGCAGCGCCGATGGCCGACTGGAACAGGAGGGCCCGGCGATCCGCCTGGAGCCCGGCCATGTCGAGGCCTTGTCGCCGCGCAGCAACGACATTCATCAGGTCAGGAATGCCTTCGACGATCAGGTGTCGGTCAGCATTCATGTCTACGGTGCCAACATTGGCGCCGTGAAGCGCGCCGTTTACCAGCCCGATGGCAGCGAAAAGCTGTTCATCTCGGGTTATTCCAACGCCTTGCTCCCGAACATCTGGGATCTGTCCAAAGAGAACCAAGCCCAATGAGCCATAACACCCGTTCCTGCGCCGACATCCGCCGCGCCCTGCTCGCCCATGAAGAAGTCGCGCTGGTCGATGTCCGCGAAGAAGCCCCCTTCGCCGAAGCTCACCCGCTGTTCGCCGCCAACATCCCTTTGTCGAAGCTGGAACTGGAAGTGCTCGCGCGCATCCCCCGTCGCGACACCGCCGTGACGGTGTACGACAACGGCGAGGGTCTGGCCGAACGCGCCTTGCAGCGCTTTCAGGGCCTGGGTTACAGCGACGTCAAGCTGCTTGAAGACGGATTGCAGGGCTGGCGCGACGCCGGCGGCGAGGTGTTCATCGACGTCAATGTGCCGAGCAAGGCGTTTGGCGAACTGGTGGAGCACCATCGCCAGACGCCTTCGCTGGCCGCCGAAGAGGTCAAGCAGTTGCTCGACGCCAAGGCCGACGTGGTGGTACTGGATGCGCGGCGGTTCGATGAGTACCAGACGATGAGCATTCCCACCGGGGTCAGTGTGCCCGGCGCCGAACTGGTGCTGCGGGCGCGTGAGCTGGCCCCCGATCCGAATACCCGAATTATCGTCAACTGCGCCGGCCGTACGCGCAGCATCATTGGCACGCAGTCGCTGGTGAATGCAGGCCTGCCCAACCCGATTTCCGCCCTGCGCAATGGCACGATTGGCTGGCTGTTGGCCGGCCAGACCCTGGACCATGGGAAATCCCTGCGCTTCCCGCCGGTCAGTGATGCAACCCGGGAAGTCGCTCGGGCGGATGCGCGCAACGTGGCGGACAAAGCGCGAGTGAAACGCGCCAGCCGCGGGGACTTGCCGGTCTGGCAGGCCGAGACGACTCGCACGACGTACCTGTTCGATGTGCGCACGCCGGAGGAATTCGAAGCCGGCCATGTGCCCGGTGCCCGTTCGACGCCGGGCGGCCAACTGGTGCAGGAGACTGACCATTACGCCAGCGTGCGCGGCGCGCGGATCGTATTGCTGGATGACGACGGCGTGCGCGCAAACATGTCTGCTTCGTGGCTCGCGCAACTGGGCTGGGAGGTGTTCGTGGTGGACGACCTGCGCCCGGAGGATTTCAGTGAAAAAGGCGCCTGGAACGCGCCGACTCCGCTCGCGCCGCAGGTCGAGGAGATCAGCGCGCAGACGTTACGCGAGTGGCGCGAACACGGTGGCGTGGCGGTGCTGGATTTCACTGCCAGCGCCCTCTACGTCAAGCAGCATATTCCCGGCGCCTGGTGGACACTGCGTGCCGACCTTGCCAACGCGCTGCAAAACACACCGGCGGCCGAGCGTTACGTGCTCACTTGCGGCAGCAGCAAACTCGCGCGGCTGGCCGTGTCGGAGGTCGAAGCGCTGACCGGCAAGCCGGTGTTTGTGCTGAAAGATGGCACCGCCAGTTGGGTGGCTGCAGGCTTTGAGCTTGAGCACGGCGAGAGCCATCTGGCCTCCCCGCGCATTGACCGCTACCGCCGACCTTATGAAGGCACTGATGCGCCGCGTGAGGCGATGCAGGCGTATCTGGATTGGGAGTATGGACTGGTCGAGCAACTGGGCCGCGACGGGACCCACGGGTTTTATGTGATCTGAGCCACGCTGCATACCCTCCTCTTGTAGGAGTGAGCTTGCTGACGAAAACGGCATTCCAGTCGCTGAAGATTCAGCAATCACGCGCGCCAACTCGCGGGCAACCGCTGCAGCAAAGAGCGCATTGCCTCAATATATCTATGCAATATTTTTATAGAGTCAAGCTAGATAATCACAAACGTACATAATTAGCATATAACCAAAAGATACTTCTATTCCATTTCTTATCGGCATATGGTCAATCCCCTTGCCGACCCCTTCTCCAGGCGGAGGCCGAGAACCCTTTTTCATGCCTGGAGAGACGCACCATGTCCGCCCCTTTCACTCCCCTGCTCCGCGCCCGACACGTGATACTCGGCGCACTGCTCGCATTATCATTCAGCCAGACCACACAGGCCGCCGAGCAACTCCAGCCGCTGCTCGTCGCCAACCAGAAGTCCGCGCTGAAGGTGCTGCTGGAGGTGTCCGGCGAGCTGAAGGACGTACCCTACGAGATCAAGTTTTCCGAATTTCCCTCGGCGTCGCCGTTAGGTGAAGCCCTGAACGCGGGGGCCGTCGACGTCGGCGCGCTGGGCGACGCGCCGTATGTCTTTGCGCTGGGCGCCGGTGCGGCGTTGAAGGTCATCAGCATTACCCACGTCAGTGGGCGCTACACGACTGCGCTGATTGTGCGCAACGACTCGCCGGTCCACTCGGTTGCGGACCTCAAAGGCAAGCGCATCGTCACCGGTCGCGGCTCCATTGGTCATTACCTGGCGATTCGCGCGCTGAACGAGGCCGGCCTGAAGACCAGCGACGTGAACTTCGTTTACCTGTTACCCAGCGAGTCCCGGCTGATCCTCGACAACGGCGACGCTGACGCCTGGGCCACGTGGGCACCCTACACCACCGTCGCCACGCAGAACGGCGCGCGGATCCTGCCCAACGGGCCGGACCTGCTGACCAACCATTCCTATCTCGCCGCGACCAGCAAGGCAATCGCCGACAAGCGCGTGCAACTGGACGATTTCGTGGTGCGCCTCGACCGCGCCTACCGCTGGGCCAACGCCCACCCGGCCGAATACGCCGCCGCCCAGACCAAGGTCACCGGCCTGCCGTTGGCCGTGCATCTGGCCGTCAACCAGGACACGAAAATGGAACGCGTGAGCATCGATGACGGCGTCATCAAGGGCTTGCAGAATACGGCGGACATCTACCAGCGCGAAGGCATCCTCAACAAACACGTCGACGTGTCCCGTGGCTTCGACCCGGATTTCAATGCCATCCGCCTGGCCGCCGAGCCATCAGCCGAGCAAGCTGCCAGTCAGAACAATCCCCAAGCTGCGCGCTAGGGGAGCGGGCTAATTTGGAAGCCTGTGGAATGAGCGGGACAAAATCGATTTGAGGCGCGTGTGCGTTGTAAATCCCGCACACACAAAAACGCCGCTCTGTTGAGCGGCGTTTTTGAGAATTTGGAGCGGGAAACGAGACTCGAACTCGCGACCCCGACCTTGGCAAGGTCGTGCTCTACCAACTGAGCTATTCCCGCAATGGCGTCCCCTAGGGGACTCGAACCCCTGTTACCGCCGTGAAAGGGCGGTGTCCTAGGCCACTAGACGAAGGGGACACAGCCTGGAAACACCATGGTGTTGTGTTCCAGTTCCAGAAACACATCCGAAGACGCTTCCTGGTTTCACTCAACTTCGCCCGAAAGCAAAGCTGCTTAAAAATGGAGCGGGAAACGAGACTCGAACTCGCGACCCCGACCTTGGCAAGGTCGTGCTCTACCAACTGAGCTATTCCCGCAATGGCGTCCCCTAGGGGACTCGAACCCCTGTTACCGCCGTGAAAGGGCGGTGTCCTAGGCCACTAGACGAAGGGGACACGCTACAACATTCACTCCCTGCTACGCTCTGCTGTGTGCTTTACGCTGCAAGTGGCGCGCATTCTATGGATGGATATAGGGGTCGTCAACCCCTCAGTGAAAATATATTCAAATCAATGACTTCGCCCTCTATTTAGGCAAAGGACGGCCGATACACACGTGTCAGCCGCCATGGGCAATATCAGGCGGAGTGACAGGACCACCTTCCCGCGATAGTGGATAGCCACTACACTCGCGCAAATTACTTGATTGAGGCTTGTGCGGTGACACCACTCTTTATCACCTTCTTGGTTGTAGCAGGCATCGTGCTCCTCATTGCGGTGGGCTATCTGAATCATGTCGCAGAAGGCAAAAAGGTCGAGCGCGCGCGCAGCATGGTCGAGCTCAACGACCGGCTACGCCGCTGCAGCGAGCTGTCCGAAACCTTCCCCGGTCAGTTGATGACGCCACAGTTGAAGCTGCTGCTGGTTCGGCTGGAGCTGAACGTGGTCAAGCGCCTGCTCGCTCTGGAAAAAAGGAACAACCCGAATCTTCAGGAGCGCCAGTCTGAACTGGAAGCCCTGGTAGCGCAGGGCGACGCGATCACCGTCAGCAACCCGCCCAGCCCGATTCAAACCGAAGCCAAGGCCAAGGACGTGCGCTTTCTGCTGGAAGCCATGCACGGCCAGGTGACGCGAGCGGCCCACGACGGTTTCCTGCAAACGTCCGAAGCCAAGCAATGGATTCGCGAGATCCGCAACTTGCTGGTGCTGCTGCACATCGAGTTCTTCAACAACCTGGGCCAGCACGCGATGAGTCAGGAACAGCCCGGTCAGGCGCGTCTGGCCTTCGAGCGTGGCGTTCAGTACCTGAAAAACCAGCCTGAACCCGCGCCGTGGAAAAGCCACTTGCAGGCCATGGAGCGGCAATTGGCCAAGGCGAACTCCATGGTGCTGGACACCATTGCACCGACCGAAGACGACAACAACGAGCTGACCGAAGGGTTGCGCGTCGTGGACGCCGAGGCAGAGTGGAAAAAGAAAGCCATCTACGACTGATGGCTCGACACCGACGCACCGCGCCAAGCGGTGCGTCGGGGCTTCACATCAGCAATCGGTCGAATTCAGGAAAATCGCCGCCAGCCGTTCAATCCCCGCCTGATCTTCCTCGTTAAAGCGCCCGACGCTCGGGCTGTCCAGATCCAGAACCCCGATCAGCTGTCCATCCTTCACCAGTGGCACGACCAATTCGCTATTGGAAGCGCTGTCGCAGGCGATGTGGCCGGGAAACTCATGGACATCGACCACGCGCTGGGTTTCGCGGCTTTGTGCCGCCGTACCGCACACGCCCCTGCCGAACGGAATGCGCACACAGGCGATCTGGCCCTGAAACGGACCCAGCACCAGCTCTTCGTTGCGGTTGAGGTAGAAGCCTGCCCAGTTCAGGTCGTCGAGCTGGGTATAAAGGAAGGCCGAGAACTGCGCGGCGTTGGCGATGAAGTCGCGCTCATCCGCCAGCAGGGATTCCAGTTGTGCAGCAAGCAGGCGGTAGCCATCAAGGCCCTCCCCTGCGGAATTCAAATCGATCATGCGTCTTGCTCCAGCATTTTCAAACCAACCCAGTAACGGGCGAACTGATACGCGCAACGGCCGTTGCGGTTGCCACGGCCGGTTGCCCAGCGCACGGCGTGAATCTCGAGCGCTTCATCGCGCTGCCATTGCAGGCCGGCCCTGATCGCCAGCTCGCCGATCCAGTGCTCCACCACATCCAGAAAATGCTCCTGAGTGAACGGATAGAACGACAGCCAAAGGCCGAAGCGGTCGGACAGCGCGATCTTGTCTTCGACGGCTTCACTCGGGTGAATCTCGCCGTCGTCACCGCGCTGCCAGTGAGCGTTGTCGCTCTCCTTCTCAGGCACCAGATGCCGGCGGTTCGAGGTGGCGTACAGCAGGACATTGTCAGGCGCCTGTTCCAGCGAGCCATCGAGCACGCTCTTGAGCACCCGGTAGTCGCCTTCGCCGGATTCGAACGACAGGTCGTCGCAGAACAATACGAAACGCTGGGGTGACTTCTGCAGTTGCTCGACCACGCGCGGCAGATCGCCCAAGTGGTCGCGCTCGATCTCGATCAGGCGCAGACCGGCCTTCGCGTGCTCGGCCAGCAACGCCCGGACCAGCGACGACTTGCCCGTCCCACGCGAACCCCAGAGCAGCGCGTGGTTGGCGGGCAGGCCGTCGATGAACTGCTGCGTATTGCGGCCCAGTTGCTCACGCTGGCGGTCAACGCCGATGAGGTCGGACAGGCGCATGTCCAGGGTGACGTCCAGTGGCATCAGGTAACCGCCGCGACCTTCGTGGACCCAGCGCGCGGCCAGGGTCGTTTCCCAGTCCACGGGCTGCCGAACGGCAGGCAAGAGAGGTTCGAGACGCGCCAGTACCGACTCGGCGCGCTCCAGAAATGCGTTCAATCGAGAATCCACGGTTTCTCCTTGATTTAACGGGTTAACGCGTGGCCGCGATCAGCTATGCTTGCCACGCGACGGACACAAGAAGTGACAGTGCCTTTTATGGATATAGCGATCACCCACCGGCTGTCATTCAAACAGGCCCGATTGACTGTGCTGATCGGCTTTGTATTGGGCACGCTGCTCAGTCTGTCTCAAATTGCGCTCGATTATGCCAGCGAAGACGCGTCCATCGATCGTGAAATTCGCTCCCTGCTGCAAATCAGTCATAACCCCGCCTCGCGCATTGCCTACAACCTGGATGCAGAACTCGCCCAGGAACTGACCCTCGGCCTGCTGCACTCCCCGGCCGTGGTCGGCGCGCGGCTGACGGATAACAACAACGTTCAGCTCGCTGCGGTATCACGGCCGCTGGCGAAAAGCGCGTACCGCATGGTCAGTGATTTTCTGTTCGGTGGGAGTCGGCAGTTCGAAGACGTGCTGCACCTGGACCATATCCCCGATGAGTCCATCGGCACCTTGCACCTGGACGTCGATACGTTCGCTTTCGGCAACCATTTTCTGCAGCGCGCCGGCATCACTCTGGTCAACGGCTTCGTGCGCAGCCTGGTGCTGGCCGGCCTGCTGCTGGCGCTGTTCTATCTCACGTTGACCAAACCGCTGACGGGCATGATCCGTGCGCTGTCGGAACGTGATCCGCGCAGCCCCGTTCAACCTCCGGTGCCCTGCCCACCCGGCCACGAAGATGACGAAATCGGCGTGTTGGTGGCGGTCACCAATCGGCAGTTCGAGAGCGTTGCCAGTGAGTTTGCGCAGCGGCGGGAGGCCGAGAACCGGCTGACCGATCACCTCAACGAGCTGGAAGACATCGTCTCCGCGCGCACCCAGCAGCTCGAATCCAGCAATGCCCGGCTCAGCCAGTCAAACGAAGAACTGCAGATTGCGCGCAGCACGGCGCTGGACATGGCCCACGCACGCTCGGCGTTTCTCGCCCACATGAGCCATGAAATCCGCACGCCGCTCAACGGCTTGCTGGGCATGCTGGCGTTGTCCCTCGATGGCCCGCTCAGCGCAGAACAGCGCCAGCAGCTGTCCATTGCCCACGACTCGGGCAAGGTGTTGGTCGAACTGCTGAATGACATTCTCGACCTGTCGAAATTCGACGCCGGCCAGGTGGAGCTTGAGCGCATTCCGTTCGACCTGGCCGCCTTGATCGAAGACACCGCCAGCCTGCTGTCGCAAAACGCGGCGCCGAACGTCGAGCTGACCTGCCTGATCGACCCGCGCTTTCCGGCGTCCGTGCTGGGTGACCCGACGCGGGTGCGGCAGATCGTCAGCAACCTGCTCTCCAACGCGCTCAAGTTCACCCGCGCCGGGCGTGTGGATGTGCGGCTGGGTCAGTATGGCGACCGCGTGCGCATCGAGGTGTGCGACACCGGCATCGGCATCGCCCAGGACGCCCAGGCGAAGATCTTTCAGCCATTTACTCAGGCCGAAGCCGCGATCACCCGGCAGTACGGCGGCACCGGCTTGGGCCTGACCCTGACCCATAACCTGACCGATGCCATGAACGGGCAATTGAGTATCGAATCCGCCGTGGGCGTCGGCAGCCGCTTCCGTGTGGACCTGCCGCTGCCGGCGCACACGCCGGCGCTGAAATGGCCAATGCTCAAGGGCAAAGTGCTGGTGGCCAGCGACGCGAACAGCGGATTGCTGGAAATGCTCAGCCGGCTGCTGCCGGAATGGGGCGTGACCTGTCAGCCGCTGGCGGACGGCGCGGCGCCCGATGCCGGTGCGGACTTGCTGATCAGCGATTGCCCGGAATGCCTGGTGGCCATCCGAGAAGCGTGCACGGTGCCGGTCTTGCTGGTGACGGCGTACGGCAACTTCATGCCCGGCGAGCAGGTGGCGGCACTGGCGCCGCTGCAACAGCAGGCGCGGCCACTCTCGCGCACTGTGTTGCATCAAAGCCTGGCGCGCATTCTGGACGCCGACGGTCAGGCAGGTATCCGCCAGGAACAGGGCGACCCTTCACCCACCCATCGGGCGCGTATCCTGCTGGTGGAGGACAACCCGGTGAATCAGCTGGTGGCGAAAGGCATGCTCGGCAAGCTGGGCTGCGATGTGGTCGTCAGCAGCAATGGCGCCGAAGCCCTGCAGCAGCTTGAGCAGGATCACTTCGATCTGGTGCTGATGGACTGCAATATGCCGGTGATGAACGGCTATGACGCGACGCGACGAATCCGGGAGAACGAGCGCTGGTCGGGTCTGCCGATCATCGCGCTGACGGCCAACGCGATGCCGGAAGAGCGTGAACACTGCAAGGCCGCGGGCATGAGCGACTACCTGGCCAAGCCTTTTCGTCGCGAGGAATTGATGGCGTTGCTGGACCAGTGGATCCCGGTAGAACAGCCGCATTAAACGCTGCGCCGATCAGCCGGCCGCTTGTTCCTTCAGCAGCGCTTCGATGTCAGCCTTGATGTCTTCCGGCTTGGTCAGTGGGGCGTAACGTTTGACCAGCTTGCCGTCGCGGCCTACCAGGAACTTGGTGAAATTCCACTTGATGCCTTCCGAACCGAGCAAGCCCGGCGCGCGCTTCTTGAGCTGCACGAACAGCGGGTGGGCATGGCTGCCGTTGACGTCGATCTTATTGAACAGCGGAAAACTCACCCCGTAGTTCAGTTCGCAAAAGTCGGAAATCGAGCCTTCGTTGCCCGGCTCCTGCTTGCCGAACTGGTTGCACGGAAAGCCCAGCACCACCAGTCCGCGATCCTTGTAGCCCTGCCACAATTCCTCAAGGCCCTTGTATTGCGGCGTGAAACCGCACTTGCTGGCGGTATTCACCACCAGTAGCGCCCTGCCGCCGAAGTCAGCCAGGGTCTTTTGTTCGCCCTTGATCGTTTGCACCGGAATGTTCAGCAATTCGTCGCTCATAGCGATGCCTCGATTGAGTAAACCGCAACGCTAGCGCGCCAATGTCTGGCGCGCTATCCCATTGTTACCGGTGATAGGCCTGCATCAGGCGTTGCGTGGCACCAGGTCCAGGCATACGGAGTTGATGCAGTAGCGCAAACCGGTGGGCGGCGGACCATCCGGAAACACGTGGCCGAGGTGAGCGTCGCACTTGCTGCAGACCACTTCGGTGCGAATCATGCCATGACTGACGTCGCGCACTTCGACCACTGCGCTGCCTTCCAGCGGGGCGTAGAAGCTCGGCCAGCCGCAGCCCGAATCGAACTTGGTCTTGGAGTCGAACAGCGGCTCGTTGCAGCAGATGCAGTGGTAAACGCCGTCGGTCTTGGTCTCGTTGTATTTGCCGCTGAATGGACGCTCCGTGCCCTTCAGCCGGCAGACGTTGAACTGCTCGGGATCGAGCATCGCTTTCCATTCTTCAAGGGTTTTATCCAGCTTAGCCACGGGTAGACCTCCGTAAATGAAAAAGCCCGATCTGTGTCTTTTCCACGGATCGGGTGGCACGTATGATTGCGCCTTCGTTGGACGCCAGTCTGTCACCCGCGTTTCTCGCGTACAAACCCATTTTGATGGCGTCATGCTCAGCGGTCCGCGCTTCTTCTTACAGCGGGCCGTCTCTTTTCGGGACCAATCACCATGCAGTTCAGCAAATCGAACAAGCTCGCCAACGTCTGCTACGACATTCGCGGGCCGGTGCTCAAGCACGCCAAGCGCCTGGAAGAGGAAGGCCATCGCATCCTCAAGCTGAACATTGGCAACCCGGCGCCGTTTGGTTTCGAGGCGCCGGACGAAATTCTGCAGGACGTCATCCGCAACCTGCCCATGGCCCAGGGTTACAGCGATTCCAAGGGCCTGTTCAGCGCGCGCAAGGCGGTGATGCAGTACTACCAGCAGAAGCAGGTCGAAGGTGTCGGCATCGAAGACATCTATCTGGGCAACGGCGTCTCGGAACTGATCGTGATGTCGATGCAGGCCCTGCTCAACAACGGCGACGAAGTGCTGGTTCCTGCGCCGGACTACCCGCTGTGGACCGCCGCCGTTGCGCTGTCCGGCGGCAACCCGGTGCATTATCTGTGCGACGAGCAGGCCAACTGGTGGCCTGATCTGGAGGACATGAAGGCCAAGATCACGCCGAACACCAAAGCGATGGTGATCATCAACCCGAACAACCCGACCGGCGCCGTTTATTCCCGCGAAGTGTTGCTGGGGATGCTGGAGATTGCGCGTCAGCACAATCTGGTGGTCTTCTCCGACGAAATCTACGACAAGATTCTCTACGACGACGCCGTGCACATCTGCACCGCCTCGCTGGCACCGGACCTGCTGTGCCTGACCTTCAACGGGCTGTCGAAATCCTATCGCGTGGCGGGCTTCCGTTCGGGCTGGATCGCGATTTCCGGGCCCAAGCACAACGCGGTCAGCTATATCGAAGGCATCGACATCCTGGCAAACATGCGTCTGTGCGCCAACGTGCCGAGCCAGCACGCGATCCAGACCGCGCTGGGTGGTTATCAGAGCATCAACGACCTGATCCTGCCGCCGGGCCGTCTGCTGGAGCAGCGCAACCGGACCTGGGAATTGCTCAATGATATTCCGGGCGTGAGCTGCGTGAAGCCGATGGGCGCGCTGTATGCCTTCCCGCGCATCGACCCGAAAGTCTGCCCGATCCACAACGACGAGAAGTTTGCGCTGGACCTGCTGCTGTCGGAAAAGCTGCTGATCGTTCAGGGCACGGCGTTCAATTGGCCGTGGCCGGACCATTTCCGCGTGGTGACGCTGCCGCGTGTGGATGATCTGGAGCAGGCCATTGGCCGGATCGGCAACTTTTTGAAGACCTACAAGCAGTAACGCAGCGTGCTGCAAGCGCCGGCTTTTGGATGAACGCTGGTGATGATTGACGACGATGTTGTCTGACTCACCGGGTTCGCCCCCAAGCCGGCTGCTGTTGTTCCGGGGGCCAGTCGCACCGCCCTCACCCTCTTGCCGATGAGGCTTTTCGCCAGCGCGACAGCAAACGACACAGTTTGAAATGATCGCCCGGTTGAATACACCCCGACATCACCTTATATACCCCCGCAGTACGTTACATATTCTTCCCGAGGAGAAACTCTTAACCATGATGCGCATTTTGCTGTTTTTGGCCACTAACCTTGCGGTCGTGCTGATTGCCAGCATCACCCTGAGCCTTTTTGGCTTCAACGGGTTCATGGCGGCCAACGGGGTTGATCTGAACCTCAATCAGCTGCTGATCTTCTGCGCTGTGTTCGGTTTCGCCGGTTCGCTGTTCTCGCTGTTCATCTCCAAGTGGATGGCGAAGATGAGCACAGGCACCGAGATCATCACCCAACCCCGCACCCGTCATGAGCAATGGCTGCTGCAGACCGTGGAACAACTGTCCCGCGATGCAGGCATCAAGATGCCGGAAGTGGGTATTTTCCCTGCCTACGAGGCCAATGCCTTTGCCACCGGCTGGAACAAGAACGACGCGCTGGTCGCGGTCAGCCAGGGCCTGCTGGAGCGTTTTTCGCCCGATGAAGTGAAAGCAGTGCTGGCTCACGAGATCGGTCACGTTGCCAACGGCGACATGGTGACGCTGGCGCTGGTCCAGGGCGTGGTCAACACCTTCGTCATGTTCTTCGCCCGAATCATCGGCAACTTCGTCGACAAGGTGATCTTCAAGAACGAAGAAGGCCGTGGCATCGCGTTCTACATCGCGACCATCTTCGCCGAAATCGTGCTGGGTTTCCTCGCCAGCGCCATCGTCATGTGGTTCTCGCGCAAGCGTGAATACCGTGCCGACGACGCCGGTGCCCGCCTGGCCGGTACGGGCGCGATGATCAGCGCTCTGCAGCGTCTGCGTTCGGAACAGGGCGTTCCGGTGCAAATGCCCGAAAGCATGACGGCGTTCGGTATCAACGGTGGTTTGAAGCACGGCCTGGCCGGGCTGTTCATGAGCCACCCGCCGCTGGAAGAGCGCATCGAGGCGCTTCGTCGCCGCGGTTGATTGTGTAGAGGCTGCATCCAGAAAGGGCGACGTGAAGTCGCCCTTTTCTTTTGTGCTGATTTCTTTGCGCTGCGCTATCGGCGATACAGTCGATACGCATATTCCATCAGGGACGTTGCCCCCGCCTGCTTGAACTTCACGCCCTCCTCCAGCACGTCCAGATCCGCGACGCGTTTGACCCGCCAGTCCGGGGAGAGCAACTGCAGCACCTCGTCCTCATCCACCGAGAACGGCGGGCCGGCAATCAACGACTGATCGTAATCCAGCGTCACCAGCAAGCCGCAGGCATCGTTCGACAACAGATGATTGAGCTGTTTGACGTAACGCCAGCGCAGGTCCGGCGGCAGCGCGATCAGGGCGGCTCGGTCGTAGAATGCGGTGCAGTCGCCAACGTCTTCAGGCGTGAGGGCAAAGAAGTCGCCGCACCAGATCTCGCACCCCTCCGCACGATAGACCTTGAGCGCGCCACGCTCTTCAATCGTGGGCTGCCAGCCGTTCTCGCTGAAGAAGCCGGCCACCGCTATCTCAGACAATTCCGCGCCCACCACGTGAAACCCCTGGTTGAGCAGCCAGACCATGTCGATGCTTTTGCCGCACAACGGTACCAGCACGCGCTCCCCTGGCATGGCGGTGAGCTCTGGCCACAGGCGCAACAGGTGCGGATTCACAGACGCCTGATTGAAACCGATCTGGTTGATCGCCCAGCGCTCATGCCAAAAACGCGGCTCCATAGACACTCCTGATATCCCGATCAAAACGGACGAAAACTTATATTAGATTTAGATGGATGCACTGCCCGATGATGCCACTCACCTTATACGCTCAGGACACTGCAAATGCTGCCTAGCCTGTTCATTTCCCACGGCTCGCCCATGCTTGCCCTCGAACCGGGCGAGAGCGGGCCGGCGCTCGCGCGTCTGGCCGCCTCCCTGCCGCGCCCCAAGGCCATCGTGATGGTCTCGGCGCACTGGGAAAGCAACGAGCTGCTGGTCAACGGCAATCCGCAGCCGGAGACCTGGCATGACTTCGGTGGCTTCCCCCCTGCGCTCTTCGCCGTGCAGTACCCGGCGTCCGGCATGCCGGAGCTGACGCAGCGCGTGCTGGAGCTGCTGACAGAGGCTGACCTGCCGGCGCGCATGAACACCGAGCGACCGTTCGACCATGGGGTTTGGGTGCCATTGTCGTTGATGTACCCGCGGGCGGACATTCCCATCGTGCAGGTTTCACTGCCCACGCGGATGGGCCCTGCCCTGCAGACACGCGTCGGGCAGGCGCTGAATCGGCTGCGTGAGGAAAACGTTCTGCTGATCGGCTCTGGCAGCATCACCCATAATTTGCGCGAGCTGGACTGGCAGGCGGGACCTGAGAGCATCACGCCCTGGGCCCTCGCATTCCGCGACTGGATGGTGGAAAAGCTCGCGGCGGACGACCTGGAAGCGCTGCACGACTATCGAAATCAGGCACCCAACGCCGCGCGCAACCACCCGACCGATGAACACCTGCTGCCGCTGTATTTTGCGCGGGCGGCGGGCGGGGAATTCAGCATCGAGCACCAGGGTTTCACCATGGGTGCGTTGGGGATGGACATCTATCGGTTTGGTTGAGGGGGTTGGTTTTGTCCCCGTGGAGCGGCTTCAGCCGGGAAGCGCACTTATAGGGGACCACTTATAGGGGACTGATTTATTTACAGCGCTTCATCGTAAATTAATCTGTCCCCGGTCAGTTGTGTGGCAACCGACGCCTTCCCGGCTGAAGCCGGTCCTACCCAACCAAAACCCACTCGGCCTGGTGCCTCCCCCTCCGTCTATGGGATCGGCGCCAAGACAAAACGGGGACAGATTAATTTACGGTGAAGCGTTGTAAATAAATCAGTCCCCTTCAAATAAGTGCCCTTCAAATACTGCCGCTGTATTTCGCGCGGGCGGCGGGCGGACAGTTCAGCATTGAGCATCAGGGCTTCACCATGGGTGCGTTGGGGATGGACATCTATCGGTTTGGTTGAGGTGGCTGGTTTTGTCCCCGTGGAGCGGCTTCAGCCGGGAAGCGCACTTATAGGGGACCACTTATAGGGGACTGATTTATTTACAGCGCTTCATCGTAAATTAATCTGTCCCCGGTCAGTTGTGTGGCATCCGACGCCTTCTCGGCTGAAGCCGGTCCTACCCAACCAAAACCCACTCGGCCTGGTGCCTCCCCCTCCGTCTATGGGATCGGCGCCAGAGACAAAACGGGGACAGATTAATTTACGGTGAAGCGTTGTAAATAAATCAGTCCCCTTCAAATAGTAGTCCCCTTCAAATATACAAATAGTTGTAAATAAATCAGTCCCCTTCAAATAGTCAGTCCCCTTCAAATAGTCATCCAAACGCAGTACTAGCCCCCAAATCCCACGCAAAAAAAATCCCCGAACCAGTCGGGGATTTTTTATTCAGACGATCAGCTCAAGAGCGGATCAGTCCTCACGATAGCGACGCAGCTTCAGCTGCTTGCCGGCAACGCGGGTGTCTTTCAGCTTGGCCAGCAGGCGCTCGAGACCGTCTTCCGGCAGTTCAACGAGGCTGAAGCTGTCACGCACCTGGATGCGACCGATTGCTTCACGAGCCAGACCACCTTCGTTGAGGATGGCCCCCAACAGGTTTTTCGCAGCGATGCCGTCACGGGCACCGAGCGCGGTACGGCAGCGAGCACGGCCTTCGGCCAACGGCACCGGGGCACGACGTTCGCGGTCGCCACGATCAGGACGGTCGCCTGCTGGACGCTCCGGACGATCACCACGTGGTGCGTTGTTCGGCACCAGTGGGCGTTCTTTCTCGATCGCGCCCAGGGTCAGCGCCTGACCGTTGGTGGCCTTGCGCAGCAGAGCAGCGGCCAGGGCACGCGGAGTGCAACCGATGTCGGCAGTCAGGCGGTCCAGCAATTCGCCATGGCTTGCTTCGGCATCAGCGACCAGCGGCGACAGGCTGTTGGTCAGTTTCTTGATGCGGGCATCGAGAACGGCCTGGGAGTCCGGCAGGCGGACTTCGGCGATTTTCTGACCGGTCATGCGCTCGATCACTTGCAGCATGCGACGCTCGCGCGGCGTTACCAGCAACAGGGCGCGACCTTCGCGACCGGCACGGCCAGTACGGCCGATACGGTGAACGTAAGCTTCCGGGTCGTACGGCATATCAACGTTGAACACGTGAGTGATGCGCGGAACGTCCAGACCACGGGCAGCAACGTCAGTCGCAACAACGATGTCCAGACGGCCATCCTTGAGGGAGTCGATGACGCGTTCACGCTGGTTCTGGGCGATGTCGCCGTTCAGCGCAGCAGCCTTGTAGCCTTTGGCTTCAAGGGCGCTGGCCAAATCCAGAGTGGCCTGTTTGGTGCGCACGAACATGATCAGGGCGTCGAAATCTTCGACTTCCAGCAGGCTCAGTACGGCAGAGGTCTTCTGGTCAGCGTGAACCAGCAGGTGAGCCTGCTCGATCGCGGTAACGGTCTGGGTCTTGCTCTGGATCTTGACGTGCTTCGGGTCTTTCAGGTGACGCTCGGCGATCGCGCGGATCGACTGCGGCAGGGTCGCCGAGAACAGCACGGTCTGACGGGTTTCAGGCATGGCCTTGAAGATGACTTCGAGGTCATCCATGAAGCCCAGCTTGAGCATTTCGTCGGCTTCGTCGAGAACCAGGTGGTTCACGGTGGCAAGGACTTTCTCGTCACGACGCAGGTGGTCACACAGACGACCCGGGGTGGCGACGACAATCTGAGCGCCGTTGCGAATGGCTTTCAGCTGTGGGCCCATCGGCGCGCCGCCGTAGACAGCCACAACGGTCACGCCCGGCATTTGCTTGGCGTAGGTTTCGAACGCGGTGGCCACTTGCAGGGCCAGCTCACGAGTCGGCGCGAGGATCAGCGCTTGCGGCTCGCGTTTCGCCGGGTCGATCAGGCTCAGGATGGGCAGAGCGAAGGCGGCGGTTTTACCGGTACCTGTCTGCGCCTGGCCGATCATGTCGTGACCGGCGAGGATGATTGGAATCGATTGCTGCTGGATGGCCGAAGGCTCTTCGTAGCCGGTGGCTACTACAGCTGCAACAATTGTCGGGTGAAGGTTAAGAGCGGCGAAGCCGCCGGTTTCCTGGGTCATGGGTCTGCCTCTGAGTGCATCCGCAAAGACCCATGCTTCAAAGCTGCGCGTGCCGTGTAAGACCCTAGAGTCACCCTGGCTGCTTTGTCGGCGGGGATTTGCGAAAACGTATTGATGAATGGATCGTCATGGGTGGTTCGTGACCGAACCGGTTCGAGAAGATGGCTTCGCGAACCCATACCGTGACGAGGGCCCTATGAAAGGCCGGCGCGCACTATACCGGAAATGCTGAAATAAGTGAGGATTTTTTTCGCGAATCAGCCCCTTGCGGCCAACTGTCACAGGCTTTGCGCAAAGCTGCGTCAGTGTCTACTTTTCATGTGCCCGGTATCGGTAGCGGGCAGAGCTTAAACGATTCACCCAGACAGTGCGACACCCCACCCTCCCTTTCTCCTCATCTGCAGGAAACAGCGACATGACCTCTTCGATCAAAGGCCACGTCAGCCGGGAACAGCGCGGCGCAATCATGCTCATCGGCCTGGACCGCGCCGCAAAACGCAACGCCTTCGACCTGGATATGCTCAACCAGCTGAGCCTGGCCTACGGGGAGTTCGAGCGTAACGACCAGGCGCGGGTCGCGGTGGTGTTTGCCCACGGCGACCATTTCACCGGCGGGCTCGATCTGGCCGAGGCCGGCCCGGCACTGAGAGAAGGCTGGACGCTCCCGCCCGGCGGTTACGATCCCTGGGGTCTGTCGGTCGGTCCGCGGGTCAGCAAGCCGGTGATCGTCGCGGCCCAGGGCTGGTGCCTGACCCTGGGCATCGAGCTGATGCTCGCCGCTGATATCAACCTGTGCGCGAGCAACGCCCGCTTCGCCCATCTGGAAGTGCAGCGCGGCATTTTCGCCTTTGGTGGCGCGACCCTGCGGCTGCACCAGATCGCGGGCTGGGGCAATGCCATGCGCTGGCTGCTGAAGGGCGATGAATTCGACGCCCACGAAGCGTGCCGCATGGGCCTGGTGCAGGAGGTGATGGCCCCGGAAGACCTGCTGCCCTCAGCGTTGCGCCTGGCCCGGCACATCGCCGACCGGGCACCCCTGGGAGTCCGCACCACCCTGGAGTCCGCGCGTCAGGCTGTGCTCGAGGGTGAAAGCGTCGCGGCGAAGGCGTTGCCGGCGCTGGTCCGGCGGGTGCTCGACAGCGAAGACGCCAGGGAAGGCCTGCAGGCGATGATGGAAAAACGCACCCCGGTGTTCAAAGGCTGCTAATCAGAGTTTGCTGACAGAGCCGGCTGAACGGGGATGCTGATCACGTCGCAGGCCGCAGCGTCTTGATCAGCGGCAACAGCGAATAGCCCAGCTGCGGCGCGAGGCTTTCGGCGCGCTGGGTCAGCGCGTCGATGTCGAGCGTCTGATCAAGGTCAGCGGGGACGATAAGGATGACGTTGCCCTCCTTCACCGGCAGTTCCCAGTAATGCCGGTGATAAAGCCCGCGCAGCAGCGCCGCCCCAAGTGGTTTGCCATCGTCCGACGCCCACTGGTTGATGATCAGCCATCCGCCGGGGTTGAGGCGCTGTTGGCATTTTTCGAGAAACCCCCAGGCCAGATGGCCCACGGCAGGGCCGGTGTCGGTGTAGAGATCGACGAAAATCAGGTCAGCGTCTTCGGCGGTCGGCAGCAGGTCGAGGGCGTCGCCGATGCGCACGTACAGCCGGGGATCGTCCTGCAGGCCCATGTACTCCATGGCCAGACGCGGCACATCGGGGCGCAGTTCGATGGCTTCGACGTCGTCGAGGGGGAGAAACTTCAGGCACGCCTGGGTCAGCGTGCCCGCACCAAGGCCCATGAACAGCGCGCTTTCCGGGGCGGGATGGCACAGGGCGCCAATGAACATGGCGCGGGTGTAGTCGTATTCGAGCCAGGCCGGATCAGCCGTGAACGTGCAACTCTGTTCGATGGCGTCACCGAACTCCAGGAAGCGGTAATCGGCCACTTCAAGTACGCGGATTTTGCCGAATTCGTCGTGAACTTCGGCCAACACGTGCTCTACGCGTTCCTCGGTCATTGCTGTTCTCGTGCCCATGGTCAGAGTGATTCGGGATAGCGCCCGCAGGGATTAGCATCGCCGCGCTCAGCGATCGACGTAGCCGCGCACCGGGCCTGGCGTGCAAAAGGGAGCTGAAAGCGGCCCGCAAAGGCGCGGATTGTCGGCGAATCACGCCCCGCAGGTCACGCAAATTCTCGGAGCGAGCTGCTAACATGCCTGTCCGATCGCACTGACTTCGAGTTCAACATGAGCCAACCCTGGAGCCCCGACAGCTGGCGGAACCTGCCTATCCAGCAGCAACCTCAATACCCGGACGCCGAGCACGTTCGCCGTGTCGAACAGACCCTTGCCAGCTACCCGCCGCTGGTGTTTGCCGGGGAAGCACGCGAGCTGCGCCGACAGTTTGCCGAGGTCACCGAGGGCCGGGCGTTCCTGCTGCAGGGTGGCGATTGCGCGGAGAGCTTCTTCGAATTCTCGGCGGCGAAAATCCGCGACACCTTCAAGGTGCTGCTGCAAATGGCGATCGTCATGACGTTTGCAGCCGGTTGTCCGGTGGTCAAGGTCGGGCGCATGGCCGGGCAATTCGCCAAGCCGCGCTCGTCCAACGACGAGACGATAGATGGCGTGACCTTGCCGGCGTACCGCGGCGACATCGTCAACGGCATCGGCTTCGACGAGAAGAGCCGCGTGCCCGACCCTGATCGCCTGCTGCAGGCGTATCACCAGTCCACCGCGACCCTCAATCTGCTGCGCGCTTTCGCCCAGGGCGGTTTTGCCGACCTGCATCAAGTGCACAAGTGGAACCTGGATTTCATCGCCAACTCGGCGCTGTCGGACAAATACAGCCAGCTCGCCGATCGCATCGACGAGACCCTGGCCTTCATGCGCGCCTGCGGCATGGACACCTCGCCGCAATTGCGCGAAACCAGTTTCTTCACCGCCCACGAAGCGCTGCTGCTGAATTTCGAAGAAGCCTTCGTCCGTCGCGACAGCCTGACGAATGATTTCTACGATTGCTCGGCACACATGCTGTGGATCGGCGACCGCACACGGCAGCTGGACGGCGCCCATGTGGAATTCCTGCGCGGCGTGAAGAACCCGATCGGCGTCAAGGTCGGGCCGAGCATGAACACCGACGACCTGATCCGCCTGATCGACATCCTCAACCCGGACAACGACCCGGGACGCTTGAACCTGATTGCGCGCATGGGCGCCAACAAGGTCGGCGACCATTTGCCGGGGCTGATCCGTGCAGTGGAGCGCGAAGGCAAGAAGGTGCTGTGGAGTTCGGACCCGATGCATGGCAACACCATCAAGGCCAGCAGCGGTTACAAGACCCGCGACTTCGCCCAGATCCTTGCGGAAGTGAAGCAGTTCTTCCAGGTGCATCAGGCCGAAGGGACCTACGCCGGGGGCATCCACATCGAGATGACCGGACAGAACGTCACCGAATGCATCGGCGGCGCGCGTCCGATTACCGAAGATGGCTTGTCGGACCGTTACCACACCCATTGTGATCCGCGGATGAATGCCGATCAGTCGCTGGAGCTGGCGTTTTTGATCGCCGAGACGTTGAAGCAGGTGCGTCGGTAGGGGGGCTGCGTCTGACTGCCATGGCCCCTTCCCGGCTGAAGCCGGTCCTACTAACGGCGCGCTGTTTTCTGCAGGACTGGCTTTAGCCGGGAAAGCGTCGGATGTCACACCCTGGAATTGAGGGTGCCAGCGCGGGCCCATTCCAGGCTATACCCGGTCCTACGTTTCATTACAGGTGATCGAAGCCGCTGGCCACAAACGCCTCCCGCAAGCGCGCCGCACTGGCGCGCTGGCAGTTGATCAGCACGTGCGGCAGTTCCAGCCAGCTCGCCAGTTGCCACAGGTGCATCGCCAGGGCGTGCATGCCTTCGTCATCCAGTCCGGGTTGCTCTTCGTGAACCCCATGGACCGCCAGACGCCCTGCCGCCCGTTCAGCACGCAGGTCGATGCGCGCGGCGATGCGTTCGTTGTGCAGAAACGGCAGCACGTAATAGCCGTAAATCCGCTTGTGCGCCGGGGTGTAGATCTCCAGACGGTAGTGGAAATCGAACAGCCGCTCGGTGCGCGCCCGCTCCCAGATCAAGGAATCGAAAGGCGACAGCAACGCGCTGACCGCCACCTTGCGCGGCACCGTCAGGCCAGGAAGCGTATACGCCGGTTGCTTCCAGCCCTGCACCTGAACCCGTTGAACCGCGCCCTCCTCCACCAGCTCTGCCAACCCGCGCTTCGCCGGGGCCGGGTCCTGCCGGAAATAATCGCGCACGTCCTTTTCGGTAGCGACGCCCAGCGCTTTGACCGCATGCAGCAGCAAGCCGCGCTGTGCGTCGGATTCGCCAATATCGGGGTGACAGACGATCGCCGACGGCAGAACGCGCTCGGGCAAATCGTACAACCGCTCGAAACCGCGACGGCCGGCGACCGTGACCTCACCCGCTGCAAAGAGCCACTCCAGCGCATGCTTTTCGGCGCTCCAGTCCCACCACGGCCCGGCGCGATCCTGTCGGGTGCTGATACTGCCCGCACCCAACGCGCCCTGCTCGCGAACGGTCTGTAACACCCGGGCAATGGTGGTTTGCTGCTCGCGGCCGAACTTGGCCAGTTGCTGATAAATGCCCTCTCCCTGGGCCGCGCGCTGCATTCGCCAGCGCATCATCGGATACAGTTCGAGGGGCAGCAACGACGCCTCGTGGCCCCAGTATTCGAACAGCTTGCGCTGCCGACCCTGGCCCCATACTGCCTGTTCCAGCAACGTGCGCGGGTAAGGGCCGAGCCGGGAAAAGAGCGGCAAGTAGTGCGATCGCACCAGCGCGTTCACCGAATCGATCTGCAGCACGCCGAGCCGTTCGATCAGCTGTGTGACGTGGGCTGCCTTGATCGTCGCAGGCGGCTGGCGACTGCTGAAGCCCTGGGCGGCCAGCGCCAGCCGGCGCGCGTGCTTTAGGGAAAGTGGCGGGTGGATCGGCAGTTCGGCGGGCATTGCAACCTCCATGGCGGTGCCCAACGCTAACCGATCATCCGCTGCCCTGTCAGCGCTTCATCGGGTCATCCCAGAAAGGACGCTGCATTTCTTCGTAGAGATCCGCCCGACTCAGGCCCAGATCCTTCAGCGCATCATCGCTCAGCGTGGCCAGTTCGACGCGCTGCTGATGCAGCCTGCGCCAGCGAGCAACCCGCGCCACAAATCCTCTCCACCAATGTTTCGGCGCGAATACCCGCGACAGTGGCTTTGCGACCAGTACGTAACCTTTTTGACCTTTCATCGTCCTGCCCTCCAGTGGGGATGGGCAGATTCTCTCGCCGGGCTTAAGATCAATCCAACGAATGTTTCTTATGCACTGCATCTGGGAGATTGATGCATGACCACCTACCCGAGTATCGACAGCGAACTGCTGCGCACCTTTGTCGCGATCGCCGACGAGGGCGGTTACACCAAGGCGGGCGAGGTGGTGAATCGCACGCAGTCGGCCGTCAGCATGCAGATGAAACGGCTGGAGGAGGACGTGGTGCGGCGCCCGTTGTTTCTGAAAGACGGCCGCACCATCAGCTTCACGGCGGAAGGCCAGGTGCTGCTGGGCTACGCGCGGCGGATCCTGAAACTGCACAGCGAAGTGTTCAACACCCTGCGCGAGCCGCACATGGTCGGCACGGTGAAGATCGGCACGCCGGACGATTACGTGATGCGCTTTCTGCCGGGGATTTTGCAGCGTTTTGCCCAGGCCTATCCGCTGGTGCAGGTGGAAGTGCATTGCGAGTCTTCGTCGCAGTTGCTGCAACGCCAGGACCTGGACCTGAGCATTGTCACCCGCGAGCCCGGCAAGGAAATCGGCCAGATCCTGCGCCAGGAGCGGTTCGTCTGGGCCGTCGGCGCAGGCTTTTGCCCACAGGAGCAAACGCCGATGCCGCTGGCGATGTTCAACACCGACTGCTTTTGCCGGCAGTGGGCAATCAACGCGCTACAGGCGTCCGGCCGCGAGTTCCGGGTGGCCTACACCAGCGCGAGCCTGTCAGCGATCATGGCGGTGGTCAGCGCCGGGCTGGCGGTGACGGCACAGCTGCAAAGCCTGATCACCTCGGACCTCGAAGTGCTGGGGGAACAGCACGGGCTGCCGCAATTGCCGTCGGCGAGCATCGTGCTGCTGCGCAACCCCAACAACCCGTCGCCGATCACCGAGTGCCTGGCCGATCACATTGCCGAGGGGTTCAGGCTGTAAAAAGACTCATGCTGTTAGATCACAGCTTGAAGCACAGCATGATCGCGCAGATCACCAGAAAGCCGCAGAACAGCGAGCGCAACGTACGCTCCGGCAAACTGTGCGCCAAGGCGACGCCCCAGCTGATGCTGGCCAGCCCGCCGATGGCCAGGGGAATGCCCATCAGCCAGTCGACGTGCCCGTGCAAGGCGTAAGTGGCCAGGGTAATCGTGGTGCTCGGCGCCGCCAGTGCCAGCGCCAGGCCCTGAGCCGCCACCTGCGTTGCGCCAAACAGGCCGGTCAGAATGGGTGTCGCGATCACCCCGCCGCCGACGCCGAACAGCCCGGCGGTGACGCCCGAGCCCACGCCCAGCAGCCACAACCATCGGGTGTGGCGCAATTGGGCGCCTGCAGTGCCCTTGCGCCAGACCATCTGGATCAGGTTGAACAGCGTCAGCACGATGAGAAACCCGACGAAGCCCAGGCGCATGCTTTGCGGGTCAACGCGCACCGCCCACAGTGAGGTCAGCCAGGACATCGTGAAACTGGGCACGATGAGCATCAGCGCATGGCGCACCGACACCCGATTGCGCTGGTTGTAACGCCACAGCGCCAGCAGCACGTTGGGCAGCACCATCAACAACGCCGTGCCCTGGGCCAGTTGCTGATCGAGCCCGAACAACACGCCCAGCGCGGGAATGGCGACCAGCCCGCCGCCAATGCCGAACAGTCCACCCAGTGTGCCCATGGCGGCGCCCAGCAGCAGGTACATCAATACGTCGACAATCACGGGCGTTCCTCTGATCCGATTTCAGCGCGCATGCTACGCAGTCAGCGCCGTCGAGGAAATCCGCGTTGACGATCTCCAGGGTGTACCACCGATTCACAGCATTGTCGGCGCCTGCCGCCGATCGATAGAAAGCTACACGCCCAGCCATTACCGAAATTATCTGGTGCATTAAACATCTGGGTACTAAATTACCGACCACTACTGACCGAGCGAGGGACACCCATGAACGCCAACGAGCCATCCCAAAAGGCTGGCGCTGGCAGCTGCGACGCGCTGCTGCTGGACAACCAGCTGTGTTTCGCCCTGTACTCGACGTCGCTGATGATGACCAAGGTGTACAAGCCGCTGCTGCAGGCGCTGAACCTGACCTACCCGCAATACCTGGCGATGCTGGTGTTGTGGGAGCGCGACGGCCTGACCGTCGGAGAAGTGAGCACGCGCCTGCTGACCGATCCGGGCTCGCTGACGCCGCTGCTGAAACGACTGGAAGCCGAAGGCCTGATCCGCCGGACCCGCAGCAAGGAAGATGAACGCGTCGTGCTGCTGACCCTGACCGACCAAGGGAAGGCGTTGCACACAAAGGCCCAGAGCGTTCCGCAATGCATTCTCGCCGCCAGCGGCATCAACCTTGAGCAGCTCAAAGCCCTGCAGAAAGACCTACTGGCCCTGCGCGGGAATCTGCTCGAGAGCCTCTGATCAGCCCCCTTCATCCACTCACCTCAAAAATCCCGAAAATTTATCTTGCGCACTAAACATTGGCGCAGTACATTTCACTTCACTTGCTTAGCGCACAAAACTTTAGCGCAAAGCAGACCCTGATTCATTCAACGCTATTCAACCCATCAGCACGTGAGGAATTACCATGCAAGCGCTCTACACTGCAGTCGCAACCGCAACCGGTGGCCGTGATGGCCGCGCTGTTTCCGACAACAAAATTCTCGACGTCAAACTGGCCACCCCGAAAGAACTGGGCGGCGCTGGCGGCGAAGCCACCAACCCAGAGCAACTGTTTGCTGCCGGCTACTCGGCCTGCTTCATCGGCGCACTGAAATTCGTCGCCGGCCAGAGCAAGAAAACCATCCCGGCTGACGCGTCGATCACTGCCCACGTCGGCATCGGCCAGATCCCTGGCGGTTTCGGTCTGGACATCGACCTGCACATCAGCCTGCCGGGCCTTGAACAAGCCGAAGCCCAGGCGCTGGTCGATGCAGCCCACCAAGTCTGCCCTTACTCCAACGCCACACGCGGCAACGTCGACGTTCGTCTGCACGTGACTGTGTAAAAACCTGGCGTAAGGCCTCGCCTCCAACCCTCGTCTGACCGGGAGAAGAACATGAACACGTTTGGCAAGATTCTGGCTGGCTCGCTCCTCGCACTGTCCATCGGCAACGCTTTTGCTGCGACCGATACGGGCGTCGAGCACAACACGCAGGCGTTTCTGGACGCGCTGAATTCCGGAAGCGGCAAGCCGATCGAACAGCTTTCGCCCAAAGATGCCCGCGCCGTCCTGACCGGTGCCCAGGCCGGGGTCAAGTTGACCCTGCCCAAGGCCGATGTCAGCCAGAAGACCATTTCGGTGGATGGCCAAGACATCAGCCTGACGATCGTTCGTCCGGCCGGCGTCAAAGGCACCTTGCCGGTGTTCATGTATTTCCACGGCGGCGGCTGGGTGCTCGGCGATTACCCGACCCACGAACGTCTGGTGCGGGATCTGGTCGAGGGTTCGGGGGCAGTGGCGGTGTTCGTCAACTACACCCCATCACCTGAAGCCCACTACCCGACGGCGATCAACCAAGCCTATGCGGCGACCAAGTGGGTCGCCGAGCATGGCAAGGAAATCAACGTCGACGGCAAGCGTCTGGCGGTGGCGGGCAACAGCGTCGGCGGCAACATGGCAACGGTTGTCAGCCTGATGGCCAAAGACAAAGGCACGCCGGCCATCCGTTACCAGGTGCTGTTGTGGCCGGTGACTGACGCCAACTTCGATACCGGTTCGTACGATCAGTTTGCCGAGGGTCACTTCCTCACCCGCAACATGATGAAGTGGTTCTGGGACAACTACACCACCGATCCGAAACAGCGCGCCGAGATCTATGCCTCACCGCTGCGGGCCACGACCGAGCAGCTGAAAGGTCTGCCGCCTGCCCTGGTGCAAACCGCAGGGGCTGACGTGCTGCGCGACGAAGGTGAAGCCTACGCCCGCAAGCTGGACCAGGCCGGTGTGCCGGTGACGGCGGTACGTTACAACGGCATGATTCACGATTACGGGCTTTTGAACGTGATCAGCCAAGTGCCGGAAGTGCGCTCGGCAATGCTGCAGGCTTCGCAAGAACTCAAGGCTCATCTGAAGTAAATGCGTCAGCGGGCGTCAACTCGGCGCCCACAAAAAAGCCCGACTCGAGGGTCGGGCTTTCTCGTGTCCGGCGTTACATCACCGGCATTACAAAAACTGTGCTTATTTGGCACGGCCTTTGTAGGAACCGCCTTCGCGGGTGTCGATTTCGATCTTGTCACCGATTTCGATGAAGTCAGCCACCTGCAGCTCGGTGCCGTTGGCCAGTTTGGCCGGCTTCATGACCTTGCCCGAGGTGTCGCCACGAGCCGAACCTTCGGTGTAGTCAACGGTGCGCACGATGGTGGTCGGCAGCTCTACGGAAACCAGACGCTCTTCGAAGAAGATCGCTTCGCAGACGTCGGTCATGCCTTCTTCAACGAATGGCAGAACGGCTTCGATGTCTTCGGCGTTCAGCTCGTACATGGTGTAGTCGGTGGTGTCCATGAACGTGTAAGTGTCGCCGCTGATGAAAGACAGCGTGGCTTCTTTACGGTCCAGGATCACGTCGTCCAGCTTGTCGTCGGCGCTGTAGACGATTTCAGTCTTGTAGCCGGTCAGCAGGTTCTTCAGCTTGGTTTTCATGATCGCGCTGTTACGGCCCGACTTGGTGAATTCAGCTTTCTGAACCAGCCAAGGATCGTTTTCCAGCTTGATCACGGTACCGGGTTTAAGCTCTTTGCCAGTTTTCATTACGAGTATCCGAATTTGGATGAAAGATCTTTCTAAGCCCTGTACGAAAAGCCACTTTTCGTACAGGGCTTAATACAAGGCCGCGTATCATATCCAACTTTGGTAAAACCTTACCAGCGCAGTCGTCAGATCCTCCTGCAAGGCCTGTTCCAGACACCAGCGCCGGGCATGGGCGGCGAGTTCATCGGTGTGCTGCTCCAGCGCATTCCAGCCCTGAGTCATGGCTGTTCCGCCATTCCAGCTGCGCCAGACTTCGGTCAGCGCCTGCCCTGCAGCCTCCGACAACCCCACCCGATACAGCTCCAGAAACGCATCGAGCTTGGCCCAGTGGGCGTCGTCATCCTGCTCGTAGATGTGCCAGATCAGCGGCCGCCCCGCCCATTGCGCGCGGACGAAGGAGTCCTCACCGCGCACCACGTTGAAATCACAGCACCACAACAGCGAATCGTAGTCTTGCTGATGCACGAACGGCAGCACCTGAATGGTCAGGGCATCGCGCGCATGCACGGCGCCCGCCGTCAATTCATCCACGCCCAACCAGCGCTGAACGTCGCCCAGAATGCGGCCCTCAGGCACCAGCAAATGGGTAGTGCGATCAGCCTGGGCCAGGCAATCCAGCCAGCTGCCGAGCCCGGCGTGTTCGTAGGCAAACAGTGACATCAGCCGCGCATCGGCGTGGGGCGCGATGTTCAGGCGCTGGAGGAAGGATTGGCGTGCGGCGGGATTGGCCTGAAACGCCTGGCGCTTTTCGATCAAGCCGGCTTCACGCAACAACCCGCCGGTCTTCGCGGTGAATCCGGGGAAAAAGAAGTACTTGCGCAGGCCCGAAGACTGGATCGACGGCAGGCCGTGGCAGCCCGACACCCAGTCTTCGGCGCTCAGGTACTCGAGGTTGAACCACAGCGGCCGTTTCTCTGCCCCGAGCATGGCGTCGATGTAGTCCGGTGGCAGGCGACAGGCAAAGGCCTCGACCACGACGTGCGGCAGCTGCAACGGCTGCCAGGTTTTGGGCCATTCCGCTGGCCAGCGACAGACGATAACGCCATCCTGCATTTGCTGATCAGCCAGGGGATCGGCACCCGGGCACAGCCGGGCGAAGGCGTTCAGGTCATCGATCCAGAGGCGAACCTGCAGGTCGTGTTCGGCGACCAGTTGTCGGGCCAGGCGAAAGGTCACGCCGACGTCGCCGAAATTATCGACAACGCTACAGAAAATATCCCAAGAGGCTTTCATCCGGGCTCCCTGAGGATGTTCAAAAAAACCGATTGTCCGTCATTGCGGCGCAGAATCGCCAGCCCCGGTCGTGCGACAATCGCCGCCACTGCTGGCCACATGCATACAAGTCTGGAGTCTGTCATGTACGTCAACCCACGCGAACTGTCCGTCACGCTGCGCCCCCTCAAGCTGATCCTGTCGATTGCCGCCGGCATCTGGCTGGGGGTTCTCGCTGTCCTGCTAAGCCTGTGGCTGATCTATAAACTGCTCCCCGCCGAGCAGACCCAGGCACTGAACAATGCCGCGGCGCAGATAACTGCCCCGCCCGCGGCCAGACCAAAACCCGAAACTGATAACCCGATGTTCGATCAGTACCGGCAGATTCTGCGCGACAGCGAAACGCGGCAGACCCAGGAGGCTGAGCAGGCGGAGCGGCAACGCAGCTTCAACGGCCCGAAATGTCAGTTCTGGATGCAGCAGAACCAGACCGCGCCCAGCGAGAAAAGCCGTGCGAGCGTCTATCAGTTCTGCGGTTGAATCCCTTTTTGTCGAGCCATTCCATGCCACCGAATACGCCATGCCCGTGAACAAGCAAACCGTCCTGCAGTGCATCGTCGAGAAACTGCAGGTCGACCTCGATGTGGCCGTGCGTGCTGCGCAAACGGCGTACGAAACCGCGACCCACGAAGAGAACATCGCCGAGAACAAGTACGACACCCTCGGGCTGGAGGCGTCGTATCTGGCCGCAGGTCAGGCGCGGCGTGTGGAAGAAATCCGCCAGTCGCTGAACCTCTGCCGCCATCTCGTGCTCAAGCCCTTCGATGAACAGCGCGGCATTCAGACCGGCGACCTCATTGCCCTTCAGGCAGGCAACGGCGCGCAACAGCGGTTGTTTCTCGCGCCTGACGCGGCGGGGCTGAAACTCACGGTCGAAGAGCAGGTGATTACGGTGATCACCGCACGTTCGCCACTGGGACAAAGCCTGCTTGGCAAGTTCGATGGCGATGAGGTGGAGGTGGTGGTGAACGGCAGCCGTCAATTGCTCGAGATCACGCAAATCCTGTGACCCACTGATCATTTGCAGGGTTGTAGCGTCCGAGTTTTTGTGGGTAAGGTGCGCAGTCGCACCACAAAGGGTGAACCCCGGAACACGGAGCCGGGGACACGGATTTAACCAAGGAGATATTTCATGACGAACGTCATCACTTTCCCTGACGCCCATGAACGTGATCGCCTCAAGTCCAGTGACCACCACGGGTTGAGATACCTGAACAAGAAAGAGCGACAACTGATCGACCGACTGCGCATGACCAGTCACGCTGGCCGCCAGTACGTTTACGACTACGCCAGCATCATGCAGCGTTCCAAACCGCTGTACCCCGAGCCGGTGGACTGACGCGGCGCAACCGGGACACGCGCCGGTTCAGCAGAGGTTCAGTACAACGCCAATGAGCGCGGGCCTATAGTGGGCAGGTGTTTCTGTCCTCAGGAAAGCATCATGCCCACTGCCACGCCCACGCCCGTCCCCTCGCCCGCCGAACCGAGCGCTGCCGCTGCGCCGGCAGATCATCTGCGCTTTCACAAACGCCACGCCCACCTGGCGCCGACCTTTGGCACCGATGCCTTCGCCCTCAAGGCCGAGGCGTTTGCGCGCTTTTTCGGCACGCCCACCTTTCTCGGCGCCCAGACGTTTCTGGTGGTGCTGTGGGTCGGCGCCAACCTGAGCGGGCTGGTGTCATTCGATCTCTACCCGTTCATCCTGCTCAATCTGGCGTTCAGCCTGCAATCGGCCTACGCCGCGCCGCTCATTCTCCTCGCGCAAACACGACAGGCTGCCCGCGACAAGGCCAGCGCCGATGCCGACGCGCTCCACCGCGAGGCGTTGGCAACGGCTAATGAAGAACGCATGGCGCGAGCGGCGCAAAACACCGCACAGATGCTGGAACTGCTGGAACAAAACACGCGCCTCACCGAAATGACCAAGGTGCTGACCGAACGGGTGGAAGCGCTGACGGCGGACATGCACAAGCATTTCGTAAAACGCGATGGGCATGTCTGATCTGGAGCCGGTCGCAGAACCCTGTGGGAGTGACCGCCACAGGCCGTCCGAAATCACATCCCGTTGAACGATCACGATCAAGCGCTGCCCGAAACTTCATGGCATTCATGATCCCCCGTCAAAACTCCCGTGCCCGCGCTGTGGTTTTTCCCTGCCAGCCGGCGCGGGATACTGGGCTTCTGCTTCGTTAATCCCCTTCCCCCTTGAACTCTGGAGTCTTCCCATGACTGTTCCCGCATTTGGCCTCGGCACCTTCCGCCTGAAAGATCAGGTCGTCATCGACTCGGTCAGCAACGGCCTGGAGGTGGGCTATCGCGTCATCGACACCGCGCAGATCTACGGCAATGAAGCCGAGGTCGGTCAGGCCATCGAGCAAAGCGGCGTGTCCCGTGATGAGCTGTACATCACCACCAAGATCTGGACTGACAATTTCGCCGCCGACAAGCTGATCCCGAGCCTTAAGGAAAGCCTGGCCAAGCTGAAAACCGATCACGTCGACCTGACGCTGATCCACTGGCCGTCGCCGAAGGGCCAGGTGCCTGTCGCCGAATTCATGGGCGCACTGCTGGAAGCCAAGCAGCAAGGCCTGACCCGCGAGATCGGCATTTCCAACTTCACTGTGGCGCTGATGGGTGAAGCCATCGCTGCGGTCGGTGCCGAGAACATCGCCACCAACCAGATCGAACTGCACCCGTACCTGCAAAACCGTACCGTGGCCGCTTTCGCTCAACAGCACGGGATCAAGATCACGTCCTACATGACCCTGGCCTACGGCGAAGTGCTGAAAGACCCGGTGATCGAGCAGATCGCCCACCGCCACAACGCGACGCCTGCGCAAGTGACCCTGGCGTGGGCCATGCAACTGGGCTATGCGGTGATTCCGTCGTCGACCAAACGCGCCAACCTGGAAAGCAACCTGAAAGCCGTCGACCTCACGCTGACCGAGGACGACATGGCGCAGATTGCGCAGCTGGACCGCGGCCATCGTCTGACCAGCCCGGCCAGCCTTGCGCCGCAGTGGGATTGATAAAGCGCTGATTCTGGCTTCGGCCAGAATCACCCCAATCAGCGCCCCCTAATAACGCACCCGAACCATAAACAGGCGCCCTGCCTGGACCCTCCCCCGAAATTGGTTCGCTTCCCGCCTGAACCAATCCCGCTCCTCCTCGCGAACCAGACTTCCGAACCTTTGCCGATTGGCCCGAAGCGGCGGGATCACGCCTGCCCTTGTGCCGGCCATCGGACCTTGCGGGTGAACCAATTTTCATTGGCATCGCTATTGCACTCCTCTTCTGCAGCCAGGCCCTGCTTCACGCAGCCCATGGCCTCCGGTTCACCCCCGTGACGAGAGACGCAGATGGACAGCATCGACACCGACGCAACCCACGACACTTCGTCAAAGATGGCCCTCGACGCATTGCGCCAACTGGTCGCGCAGCAGGCGGCCTTCCCGCAACGGCCGTTGCCGACCGAGCGCGACCTGGCGGTGGATTTCGGCGTCAGTCGCCGGGCCATTCGCCGCGCGCTGGCGGTGCTCGAAGCCGAGGGGCACATCTGGCGGCGGCAGGGCAAAGGCACTTTCGTCGGCCCTACCCCGCCGAGCGCGGCCATGAGCTTTGCCAAGCTGTCGAGCCGGACCAATTTCAGCGAGGTCATGGAAGCGCGCATCTATCTGGAACCGGCGCTGGCGTCACTGGCCGCCCTGCGCGCCAGCGGCGAACAGATGGCGATCCTGCGCCGGCTCGCCGAGCGCACCACCCACCAGCAACATGCCAGCGAACCCGACGCCGAAGGCATCGAACTGTGGGACAGCGCGCTGCACCGCGGCATCGCCGAAGCCGCCGGCAACCGCCTGATGCTCGATATCTTCGAAATGCTCGACGCCATTCGTCTTGACCCGGCCTGGCGCGACCTGCGCCAGCGCGCCCGCAACACCGATCGCCTGAGCACCTACAGCCACGACCACCACGACATCATCGGCGCCATCGAGAGCCGCGATCCGGCCAAGGCCGCCACCGCCATGCGCGGGCACCTGCGTGCGCTGCAACAGGCGCTCGATCACGTCATCCAGCAAGACCTCGAGGCCAGCGTATGAGTGCTTCACCCGCGAACACCCCATCGGTATTGAGCGTCAGCGACCTCACCGTGCGCTTCAAGGATGCCCCGGCCAATGTCGTCGACGGCGTGTCGTTCGCCATTCAGCCGGGCAAGACCCTGGCCATCGTCGGCGAGTCCGGCTGCGGCAAAAGCGTGACGTCCATGGCGTTGATGGGCTTGCTGCCCGACACCGCCACCGTCCAGGCCAGCGCCTCGAATCTGCTGGGCGAACCTTTGATCGGTATGTCCGACGAGCGCCTGCTGGACGTGCGCGGAAACCGCATGGCAATGATCTTTCAGGAGCCGATGACCTCGCTCAATCCGGTGTTCACCATCGGCGATCAGATTGCCGAGAGCGTGATTCGCCATCAGGGTCTGTCAGCCAGCGCCGCCCGCCAGCGCGCGCTGGAAATGCTGGAAAAGGTCCGCGTGCCCGATGCCCTTCAACGCCTCGACGCTTACCCCCACGAGCTGTCCGGCGGCATGCGTCAGCGCGCGATGATCGCCATGGCACTGGCCAACGACCCTGCGCTGATCATCGCCGACGAACCCACCACCGCCTTGGACGTGACGATTCAGGCGCAGATTCTCTCGCTGGTCGCCAGCCTGCAGGCGGAAACCGGCACCTCGATGATGCTCATCACCCATGACCTCGGCGTGGTCGCCGAAGTGGCCGACGAGGTCATCGTGATGTACGCCGGCCGCGTCGTCGAAAGCGGTTCGGTGAAGACATTGTTCGATGATCCGCAGCACCCTTACACCATTGGCCTGATGGGCTCGATGCCCTCGGTCGGCCCTCGCGAAGGGCGTCTGGCAACGATCAATGGTCGTGTGCCGACGCCGGCCGAAATGCCCGGCGGTTGCCGCTTTGCCAGCCGGTGCCCATTCGTCATCGCCGCCTGCCGGGAAGCCCGTCCGCCGCTGCTGGAAGTCTCCGCCGGGCATTTCGCCGCCTGCATTCGCGTGCCACTTGAACAGCATCTGGGAGTCAGCGCATGAGCCTGTCAGGCCCACACATCGTGAACAACGGGGCGGCTGAGTCGGCACTGGAAAAGCCGATTCTGGAAAGCATCGCGGTGAGCAAGCACTTTCACAGCGAAGCCGGATTGTTCCAGCGCAAAAAGCCGCCCGTGCAGGCGGTCAATGAGGTTTCCCTGGCCGTGCGCCGGGGCGAAACCCTGGCGCTGGTGGGTGAGTCCGGCTCGGGTAAATCGACCCTGGGCCGGGTGCTGCTGAACCTGCTCAAGCCCACCGCTGGCGACGTCATTTATGAAGGCCGCAACCTGGGCAACCTGCCCGCCGACAAGCTGCGTCAGGTGCGCCGCGATCTGCAGATCATTTTCCAGGACCCGTTCGCCTCGCTGAACCCGCGCATGAGCGTGGAATCGATCATCGGCGAGCCGATCTGGCTGCATCGCGACGACAGCCGCAGCGCGCGTCAGGACAAAGTCGCTGAGCTGCTGCGCACGGTCGGTCTGGCGCCGGAGCACGGCAGCCGCTTTCCCCACGAATTTTCCGGTGGTCAGCGTCAGCGCATCGGTATCGCCCGGGCGCTGGCCTCGGAACCACGGCTGATCCTCGGCGACGAACCGGTGTCGGCGCTGGACGTCTCGGTGCAGGCCCAGGTGGTGAATCTGCTGGAAGACCTCAAGCACCAGTTCGGCCTGACCCTGCTGATCGTCGCCCACGGCCTCGCGGTGATCCGCCACATGAGCGACCGTGTGGCGGTGATGTACCTCGGTGAGATCGTTGAGCTGGCGCCGGTCAACGCGCTGTTCGAAACGCCCTTTCATCCTTACACGCAAGCGCTGATGGCCGCCGTGCCGGTCAGCCATCCCGATCTGCGCCGTCCGCGGCCGTTACTCGGCGGTGACATGCCAAGCCCGAGCAAGCCGCCGTCCGGTTGCCGCTTTCACACCCGTTGCCCCCACGCCAAGCCGCTGTGCCGCGAGGCGAAGCCGCTCTTCGAAAGCGTCGAGCCGGGGCGTCAGGTGGCCTGCCATTACTGGCGCGAAATCGCCAATGCCGGCGCCGGTTCGCTGATCGTGCCCACGCCCAGCGCCGCCTACAGCCAGCGCCTGAACCTGTTCAAAAGCCATCAAGCCCTTTCTCTGGAGAGTCAGCCATGAAATTCGCCCACCTGATGACAACCACGTTGTTGCTGCTCGCTGCGAATGCGGCTGTCGCCGAAACCACCCTGCGCATCGGCATTCAGGACGACCCTGACATGCTCGACCCGCACCGCTCGCGCACTTACTCGGGGCGTCTGGTCTACACCGCGCTGTGCGACAAGCTGGTGGACGTCAATCCGGACCTGACCTACGCGCCGCAACTGGCCACCGCCTGGAACTGGAGCGAGGACGGCAAGACGCTGACCATGACCCTGCGCGACGGCGTGACCTTCCACGACGGCGAGGTATTCGACGCCGCCGCCGTGAAGTTCAACCTCGACCGTGCGCGCACCCTGCCCGACTCCCTGCGCAAGAGTGAACTGGCGTCGGTGGAGAACGTTGAGGTGATCGACGCGAAGACCGTGGCGATCAAGGTCAAGCAGCCCGACGCGACGCTGATCTCGCAACTGTCCGACCGCGCCGGGATGATGCTCGCACCCAAGGCCTCGGCGACCGACGTGGCCTCCAAGCCGGTGTGTTCCGGGCCCTACAAGTTCGTTCAGCGCGTGCAGCAGGACCGCATCGTGCTGGAGCGCTTCGACAACTACTGGAACAAGCAGGCGTACCACTTCGACAAGGTGATTTTCCTGCCGATTCCGGACACCTCGGTGCGCCTGGCAAACCTGCGTTCCGGCGACCTGGACATCATCGAACGCGTCGCGCCCACCGACGTGAAGACCGCCAAGGCCGACAGCCACGTGCAGGTGTTCAGCACGCCGGGCCTGGGCTACATGCAGCTGATGTACAACACCAACAACGGCGACAAAGCCAACACCCCGATGGGCAAGGACAAGCGCGTGCGCAAGGCTTTCGAGCTGGCGATCGACCGTGACGCGATCAATCAGGTGGTGTTCGAAGGCCTGTACGCGCCGAGCGCCCAGCCGTTCCCGAAAAACAGCCCGTATTACGACAAGGACTTGCCGCTCCCGACCCGTGACGTCGAAGCCAGCAAAAAACTGCTCGCGGAAGCCGGGGTCAAGACGCCCCTCGCCGTCGAGCTGAAAGTCGCCAACAACCCCATCGCCCAGCAGGTCGGCCAGATCATTCAGGCGATGGCGGAAGAAGCCGGCTTCAAGGTCAATCTGATCGCCACCGAATACGCCACGCTGCTCAGCGAGCAACAGGCCGGCAACTTCCAGATCGGCATGAGCGCCTGGTCGGGCCGCCCTGATCCGGATGGCGACATCCACCAGTTCGTGACCTGCAAGGGCGGCCAGAACGACGGGCATTTCTGTGACCCGAAACTCGACGAGCTGCTGAACAAGGCGCGCACCGTGAACGATCAGGCCCAGCGTCAGGCCATCTACTTCGAGGCCCTGCGCCTGCTCGCCGAAGACGTGCCGACCAGCTACCTGTACTTCGATCCGCGAATCATCGCCATGCGCAGCAACCTCACCGGTTTCGTGCCCAACCCCGATGGTTTGATTCGCTTGAACAACGTCGCTTTCAAATGACAGCGGCGCCCGTGGACAACCGCTTCGGCCGCGAGGATTCGTCATGCTGACATTCATCCTGCGACGCCTGCTCAGTGCCATTCCGACGCTGATCCTGGTTTCGCTGTTCGTCTTCACCCTGCAAAAGCTGCTGCCCGGTGATCCGGTGCAGGCCATGGCGGGTGAAGAGCGCGACCCCGCGGTGATGGAATACCTGCGCGAGAAATACCGGCTCAACGACCCGCTGCCGCTGCAGTACGTGCACTGGGTCGGCAATGTCCTGCAGGGCGACTTCGGCACCTCGTTGCGCACCGAGCAACCGGTGACCGTGCTGCTGGCCTCAAAGCTGCCGGTGACCATCGAACTGGCGGTGCTGGCGCTGATCATCGCGCTGGTGATCGGCATTCCGACGGGGGTGATCTCGGCGGTGCGCAAGGGCACGTCGGTGGACTACGCGGCCAACGTGTTTGCCCTGTCGGGGATCTCGATTCCGCACTTCTGGCTGGGAATTCTGTTGATCATGATCTTCGCCGTGAAGCTGCAGTGGCTGCCGGCCTCGGGCTTTGTGCCGCTGGGTGAAGACGTCGGGCAGAACCTGAAAACCCTGATCCTGCCGGCCTTCGTGCTGGGCGCCGGGCTCTCTGGCGTGCTGATGCGCCACACCCGCAGCGCGATGCTCGAAGTGCTGCGCGCCGACTACGTGCGCACGGCACGGGCCAAAGGTCTGTTCCCGCGCACGGTGATCTTGAAGCACGCCCTGCGCAACGCGCTGATGCCCATCGTCACGCTCACTACGCTGCTGTTCGGCGAATTGCTTGGCGGCGCGGTGCTGACCGAGCAGGTCTTCAGCATTCCCGGCTTCGGCAAAATGATTGTCGATGCCGTGTTCAACCGTGATTACGCCGTGGTGCAAGGCGTGGTGCTGTGCGTTGCGATCGGCTTTCTGCTGCTGAATCTGCTGGCGGACGTGCTCTATCGCCTGATCAATCCGCGTCTGAGGACTGCCTGATGACTTCGATTGCGACCCATCCTTCGGCGCCGCTGAACGCGCCGTCCCAGGCGCCGTCGAGAGAGCCGCTGCGGCCGCGCACCCGCTCGCCGTTCGTGAAGAAATTCCTCGCCAACAAGGGCGCGGTGGTCGGCGCGGTGGTGCTGATCATCTTCATTCTCGCCGCGCTGCTGGCGCCGTGGATTGCGCCCCATGATCCGCTTAAAGCCAACTTCCTTGCCGTGCGCAAGGCGCCGTCGCTGATCTACTGGCTGGGCACCGACGAGCTGGGCCGCGACCTGTTCTCCCGCCTGCTCTGGGGTGCGCGCAGTTCGTTGCTGGCCGGCGGGGTTTCGGTGGCGATTGCCATGGTCATCGGCGTGCCGCTGGGCCTGTTGGCCGGTTACTTCGGCGGCAAGCTCGACGCGGTGATTTCACGCATCATGGAAGCGCTGCTGTCGTGTCCGTTTCTGGTGCTGGCGATTGCCCTGGGCGCGTTTCTCGGCCCGAGCCTGAGCAACGCGATGATTGCCATCGGGCTGTCGGCGATGCCGATTTTCTCGCGCCTGACCCGCGGTCAGGTGCTGGCGATCCGTCACGAAGATTACCTGGAAGGCGCCCGTGCCATCGGCCTGCCGGACCGCTGGATCATCCTGCGCTACGTGCTGCCGAACGTGCTCTCGCCGCTGGTGGTGCAAGCGACGCTGACCATCGCTTCGGCGATTCTGGCGGAAGCGAGCCTGTCGTTCCTTGGCTTGGGCCAGCAACCGCCCTCGCCGTCCTGGGGCTCGATGCTCAACACCGCGAAGAACTTCATGGAACAGGCACCGTGGATGTCCATCGCCCCCGGCGTGGCGATCTACATCACGGTGCTGTGTTTCAACCTGCTGGGTGACGGGCTGCGTGATGCCCTCGATCCGAAAAGCTGACGGCGCTCGCGCTTATACGCCGAAGCTGCGCCTCTATAACCGATCAACTGCCAAGAAGAGAACGACTGCATGTTCGATGATCTGGATTACAGCCAACCCTACGCGTCCGCCCGCTCGCCGGTGATGGGCAACAACATGGTCGCCTGCTCGCAACCGCTGGCCGCCCAAGCCGGGCTGGACATGCTGCGTCAGGGCGGCAACGCCGTTGACGCCGCCATCGCCGCCGCCATGGTGCTGACCGTGGTCGAACCCACCGGTTGCGGCATCGGCAGCGACGCGTTCGCCATCGTCTGGGACGGCAAGACGTTGCAGGGCCTCAACGCCTCGGGCCGCTCGCCGCAGGCCTGGACGCCGGAGCACTTTGCCGGTCAGCCGGAAATGCCCCAGCGCGGCTGGGCCTCGGTGACGGTGCCGGGCGCGGTATCGGCCTGGGTCGCGTTGTCCGAGCGCTACGGCAAGCTGCCCTTCTCCACCCTCGCCGCAGCCGCCATCGGCTATGCGCGGGACGGTTATCAGGTGACGCCGATCATTGCCGAACTGTGGCGGCGTGGCGCCGGGCTGTTGAAGGATCAACCCGGCTTTGCCGAGTGCTTCCTGCAAGGCGGCAAAGCGCCGAAGGCCGGGGAGAAAGTCGTGCTCAAGGATCACGCTAAGACGCTTGAGCTGATTGCCGAAACTAAGGGCGAGGCGTTCTATCGCGGCGAACTGGCCGAAGCGATGATCACTCACGCCAACGCCAATGGCAGCGTCATGAGCCTTGAGGATCTGGCGAACCATCGGGTGGACTGGATCGATACTTTGTCGGTGCTGTACGCCGGCGCCGTGGTCCACGAGCTGCCGCCGAATGGTCAGGGCATCGCCACGCTGGCGGGTCTGGGCATCCTCGAAGCGCTGGGGGTGGGCGAGCAGCCGGTGGACAGCGTCGAGACCGTGCACCCGGTGCTGGAAGCGATGAAGCTGGCGCTGGCCGATCTCAACCAGCACGTCGCCGACAACGACCACATGCGCGTCGCCGCTGAACACATGCTGGACCCGGCCTACCTGCGCGACCGCGCGGCGTTGGTCGGCGAACAGGCACAAGACCCGCTGCACGGTGCGCCCAAGGCCGGCGGCACGGTCTACCTGTCGGCGGCGGACGAGAGCGGCATGATGGTCTCGTTCATCCAGTCGAACTACATGGGTTTTGGTTCCGGTGTGGTGGTGCCGGGCACGGGCATCAGCCTGCAGAATCGTGGGGCGGGTTTTACCCTGGACGCGGATCACGTCAACACCGTGGCACCGGGCAAGCGGCCGTTTCACACCATCATTCCGGGCTTTGTGATGAACGCCGACGGCACGCCGCTGATGTCCTTCGGCCTGATGGGCGGGCCGATGCAGGCGCAGGGGCATTTGCAGATGATGCTGCGCATCCTGCGCTACAAGCAGAACCCCCAGGCCGCCGCCGACGCGCCGCGCTGGCGTATTGAGTCCGGGCTGAAGGTTGCGGTGGAGCGCTCGTTTGATCCGCAGGTGATCGAAGCGCTGCGCGCCAAGGGCCACGACGTGGAAGTGGAAGACCCCAGCGGCGTGTTTGCCTTCGGCGGCGCGCAGATCATCCAGCGCACGGCCCATGGGTATGTGGGCGGGACCGATCCGAGGAAGGATGGGTTAGTGGCGGCGTATTGAGTCACCCGGCATTGTAGGACCGGCTTCAGCCGGGAAGAGACAGGTCCTGCTGAGCCACAATGTCTTGATCCACCGGGGACAGATTAATTTACGGTGAAGCGCTGTAAATAAACCAGTCCCCTTTACCGTTTGTGAAGCGCTGTAAATAAATCAGTCCCCTTTACCGTTTACACGAATTCATTCGATTCACTCCCTGATTCAGCCAGACACCACCGCAACAATCCCCACCAGACTCAGCACCATCACTGTGCAACCCAGCACCGCCACTTCACGCAATGGCGGCGGAATGCGCTCGTGGGTGATGCCCCGGGCGCTTTTGCGGTAGCGCGCGTTGAGGCCGATCTGGATCAGGAGGCCCGCCATCAACGAAAAAATGACCGGCAGCAGCGCCACCCACCCAAACGGCGGAATCCAGCGCAAAAACAGAATGCACACCCCGATCAACGTCAGCAGCGTCCGGCGCCAGGCCAGCAGTGTGCGTTCGGGCTGCAGACCGGGATCGTCGTGGCGCAATGGCGTCGACGGCACGGCATGACCGCGCCGGTTCACGACGCGCCATAAATCAGAAAGACGATCAGCCCCGCCGCCACCAACGCGCCGCCCAACGACAGAATCGGCACCAGCACCGGCAACGGCAGCGGCTTGCGTTGACGCATCGCCCGTTCGACTTTCAGCCATCGCACACAGGCACTGGCGCTCACCAGCAAGGCCAGCACCAGCAACGACAGGGCCACAGCACGACGCAGGCCGGGGCTGAACACGTCGCTGGTGAAGGCTTCGACCGCGATGCCGCCCGCCAGGAACGCCAATGCCGTGCGGATCCAGGCGAGAAAGGTGCGTTCATTGGCGAGGGTGAAGCGCGGGTCAGGCTCGCAGCCGCCGCCGAGCAGCGAAGCCGACAGGCGATCACGCTCCGGCGGCGTGACGGGGGCGCTTGCGGAAGGAGTGCCGGGAGGAATGACGTTGCCGGGCTCGGGGGGATTCATGTCGCACCGTGGTCGGGTAGATGCGACGGATCATACCGGTCATGCCCGGGAAAGGCCCGTGTCCACAGCGACATGGGGTTGCCTGTTGCCGCAACGTGCATAACCTGTAGGAGCGTGGCTTGCCCCGCGATCGGGGACGCAGTCCCCGTAAATCCTGGCAACGCGCTGTGTCTGGAAAAACGCATTGGGCGGGTCACGACGGGTTCCCCGCCGATCGCGGGACAAGCCACGCTCCTACAGTCGGATTATCGGTTCGCCAGGTCCACCCACACTGCGCCATCGGGATACTGATAGCGCTCCAGCGTCTCGGCGTGCATTTCGATGCTGTACCCCGGCCGTTGCGGGGGCATGTAGCGGCCGCGGCGGATGACCACCGGATCGAGGAAATGCTCGTGCAGGTGATCGACGTATTCCAGCACGCGTTTGTCCAGGGAGCCGGACACGGCGATGTAATCGAACAGCGAAATGTTCTGCACGTATTCGCACAACCCGACGCCGCCACCGTGGGGGCACACCGGGATGTCGAATTTGGCCGCCATCAGCAACACGATCAGCACTTCGTTCAGCCCACCCAGCCGTGCCGCGTCGAGCTGGCAGAAATCCAGCGCGCCGGCCTGGAACATCTGTTTAAACATCACCCGGTTGTGGCAATGCTCACCGGTGGCCACGCCAATCGGCGCGATGCGCTGGCGGATCGTCGCGTGACCGAGGATGTCGTCGGGGTGGGTCGGTTCTTCGATCCACCAGGGCTCGAACGCCGCCAGACGGCGCATGTTGCTGATCGACTGCTCGACGCTCCAGACCTGATTGGCGTCCATCATCAGGGTGCGTTCCCAGCCCAGTTCGTCCCGCAGGATCGCGGCGCGGCGCAAGTCTTCTTCGATGTCCGCACCGATCTTCTGCTTGATGTGGGTCCAGCCCTCGGCCACGGCTTCGCGGGCCAGCCGGCGCATCTTCTCTTCCGAATAACCCAGCCAGCCCGGCGCGGTGGTGTAGCCCGGATAGCCCTCCTCCCGCATCTGCGCCTCGCGCTTCGCTTTGCCCGGCACTTGGCGACGGAGCAGAGCGATGGCTTCTTCGGGGGTGATGGCGTCGGTGACGTAGCTGAAGTCCAGGCACTTGACCAACTGCTCGGGGGTCATGTCGGCCAGCAACTTCCAGACCGGCTTGCCCTCGACCTTGGCCCACAGGTCCCACACCGCATTGACCAGCGCGGCGGTGGCCAGATGGATCACGCCTTTTTCCGGCCCCAACCAGCGCAATTGGCTGTCGCCGGCCGTGATGGTGTGCCAGAACGCGCCCATGTCCGCAGTGATCGATTCCAGGCTCAGCCCCACCACGCAGGGCGCCAGGGAATGAATCGCCGCCGCGCAGATCTCGTTGCCCCGCCCGATGGTGAACGTCAGGCCGTGGCCTTCCAGCCCGTCCGGTGAATCGGTGTGCAGCACGACATAGGCAGCGGAATAGTCCGGCGCGCTGTTCATTGCGTCGGAGCCGTCGAGGGACAGGGAGGTGGGAAAGCGGATGTCGCGGACGGAAATGGACGTGATCTGCATGGTGGACTCTTGTTATGGGTAGCAAGATGGACGGGGGTGGGAGCGAGCTTGCTCGCGAAAGCGGCGTAACAGGCAAATTCGTAGCAGGTAAAACGCCTTCACGAGCAAGGTGGAACGCCACCCCGGTCACTCCCACAGGGACATGCGACTGTAGGACGGTTTGCGATACAGGCATAATCGCCAAATCCTAATCATCGATATCAAATCCGATATGTCAGATTCACCACCCTCCCCCGATCTGCCTGGCCATTTCCCGACGCTGAAAATCTCCAGCCGGCAGATCGCGTTGCTCAACGCGTTGGGCGAACTGGGCAATCTGCGCAAGGCTGCCGCCGCCATTCACACCACCCAGCCCGCCGCCAGCCTCTTGTTGCAACAGCTGGAAGAGCGCCTCGGCGTGCAACTCTTCGAACGCTTGCCGCGCGGCATGCAGCCGACGCTGTCCGGCGAGGTGATGATTCGCTACGCCCAGGGCGCGCTGCATGAGTTCGAATACGCCGAAGCGCAGCTGGCCGAGCTGGCACGCGGGTCCACGGGGATGGTGCGCATCGGCACGGTGATGGGCCCGGTGCCGACGCTGCTGACCCGCGGCGTGCTGGCGTTCAAGGCCGCGCACCCGAAAGTGCGCATCGCCCTGGAAGTCGGCACCAGCGATGAATTGATACCGGCACTGATTCGCGGCGATTTCGATGTGGTGCTGGGCCGGCTGCCCGATCAGCTCGACGGCCAGAGCCTCGATATTCAGCTGTTCGAACAAGGCGAATGCATGCGCATCATCGCCCGGCCGCAGCACCCTCTGGTGAACCACAGCAACCTGACCCTGACGGATCTGGCGCCGCTGACCTGGATCCTTCACCCCATCGGCAGCCCCATGCGGCGCCAGGTTGAGAACGCATTGCAGGCAGCGCAATTGATTGAGCCCCTGGACATCATCGAAACCCGTTCGATTCTGGCGACCACCTCGATGCTGGAATCCTCGGACATGATCGCCGTGGTACCCAATGACGTCGCCCGGCACTACGCCCGCTACGGCATGGTCGCCATTCTGCCGGTGGAGTTGCCGTTGAGCATGGCCAATCTTGGCCTGATGACGTCGAAAGCCCGGCCGATGTCGGCAGCGGTGAAGGCACTGCTCGCTTTCCTGAGCTCACGTTTCTAAAGTCGAAGAGGGTCGGACGAATCGATAACCCCGCGTTATCGCTCAATCGAAACCTTTCATTGGGAAATTACCCACCGGCTTCATAGAGTGGCTGAAAATCGGCCAGAAACGTCCGCACTTACGGGGCGGCTGCTAGAGAGGTCGTGAATAACAATAACCGGCCAGCCACGGGGCCGACCCCGACGCAAGCCGTCGTCTCGCCCCGCTGATGCAGGCCGCCACCGTCATGAGAGGCCGCATGGAACTCATCGCCAAAACGCCTGCGTTCGACAGCAGCGCGCTGTTCATCCGCCTGAATCCCCTCGATAACGTGCTGATCGCTCGCCAGGCGCTCAACGAAGGCACGCACCTGGACGAAGAAAACGTCACCGTCTCGCAGCCGATTCCTTCCGGGCACAAGGTCGCGGCGGTTCGGGTCGAGCAGGGTCAGCCGCTGCGGCGTTACGGCCAGATCATCGGCTTCGCTTCACAGCCCATCGAAGCCGGGCAGCATGTGCATGTGCACAACGTCGAGATGGGCGACTTCTCCCGTGACTACGCCTTTGGCGTCGATGCCCACGAAACGCAGAAAACCGAAGCGTTCTTTCAGGGCATCGTGCGCGCCGACGGCCGTGTCGCGACGCGCAATTACATTGGCATTCTCACCTCGGTGAACTGCTCGGCCACCGTGGCCCGGGCCATCGCCGACCGTTTCCGCCGCGATATCTTCCCCGAGGCACTCGCGGACTACCCGAACATTGACGGCGTGGTCGCGCTGACCCACGGTTCGGGCTGCGCCATCGATTCCAAGGGCGAGGCCATCGACCTGCTGCGCCGGACCCTCGCGGGCTACGCCGTGCACCCGAACTTTGCGGCGGTGCTGGTGGTGGGCCTGGGCTGCGAGACCAACCAGATTCAGGACATGCTCGACAGCCAGGGCCTGAAAGCCAGTGACCAACTGCGCGCCTTCACCATTCAGGGCACCGGCGGCACGTCGAAGACCATCGCCAGCGGCATCGCCCAGGTGCAATCGCTGTTGCCCCAGGCCAACCGGGTCACCCGCGAGACCGTCAGCGCCCGGCACCTGATCGTCGGCCTGCAATGCGGCGGCTCCGACGGCTATTCCGGTATCACCGCCAACCCGGCGCTGGGCAATGCGGTGGATCGGCTGGTGGCGGCGGGCGGCACGGCGATTCTGTCGGAGACCCCGGAGATTTACGGCGCCGAGCATTTGCTGACGCGGCGGGCGGCCAGTCAGGCCATCGGCGAAAAGCTCGTTCAGCGCATTCACTGGTGGGAAGACTACTGCCAGCGCATGAACGCCGAGCTGAACAACAACCCGTCTGCCGGGAACAAGGCCGGCGGGCTGACGACCATTCTGGAGAAGTCCCTGGGCGCGGTGGCCAAGGCCGGCTCGACCAACCTGATGGGCGTGTATGAATACGCCGAAGCCGTCCGCGCCCAAGGCCTGGTGTTCATGGACACACCGGGCTACGACCCGGTCTCTGCCACGGGGCAAGTGGCCGGCGGCGCCAACCTCATTGCCTTCACTACCGGGCGCGGTTCCGCCTATGGTTGCGCGCCGACGCCGTCGATCAAGCTTGCGACGAATAACCGCGTGTTCGAATTTCAGCAGGAAGACATGGACGTGAATTGCGGCGGCATCGCCGACGGCACGACGACAATCGAAGAACGCGGCGCATACGTGTTCCAGATGATGCTGGACATTGCCTCCGGCGCCCGCAGCAAAAGCGAACAACACGGTTATGGGCAAAACGAATTTGTGCCGTGGCACATCGGTGCGGTGACCTGACAGAACAGGCTGCCTTGGTAGGACCGGCTTCAGCCGGGAAGCTGTCTGGGTTTCAGTGGGACCGGCTTCAGCCGGGAAGCTTTTCCAGCGTCACACCGCAACACGGATGGTGCCCAAACCGGCCTCTTCCCGGCTGAAGCCGGTCCCACAGGGGAAATGCGTCGCCTGCTGGAACGCGCTCGCCTGGTAGGACCGGCTTCAGCCGGGAAGCTTTTCCAGCGTCACACCGCAACATGGATGGTGCCCAAACCGGCCCCTTCCCGGCTGAAGCCGGTCCTACACGAACGAAGCCGTTAAGCCCCACAACAATAAAAAAGGTGCGCAATGAAATCCCTCAAGACTTACCAGACGATCACCATCGTCTTCCTGATGCTGTTCGGGATCGTCAATTATCTGGACCGCAGCGCGCTGTCCATCGCCAACACGACGATTCAGAAAGACATGCTCATCAGCCCCTCGGAAATGGGCATTCTGTTGTCGGCGTTCTCGCTGGCTTATGCCTTTGCGCAGTTGCCGATGGGCATGATCATCGACAAGCTCGGCAGCAAGATCGCCTTGGGCGGCGCGCTGATGGTGTGGTCCCTCGCGCAGACGGCGTCGGGATTCGTCAATAGCTTCAGCGGCTTCTTCGCCCTGCGCGTACTGTTGGGGATCGGCGAAGCACCGATGTTTCCGTCAGCCGCCAAAACCCTCAACGAGTGGTTCGAGGAGCACGAGCGCGGCACCCCGACGGGCATCGTCTGGTCGGCGACCTGCATCGGGCCGTGCCTGGCGCCGCCGCTGCTGACGCTGTTCATGGTCAACTTCAGCTGGCGCGGGATGTTCATCATCACCGGCGTGCTCGGCATCGTCCTGTCGCTGTGCTGGCTGGTGTTCTACAAAAGCCGCGCGCAGTACCTGAAGGCGCTGGCGGCTGAGGGCCGTGAACCGGCCGTTCAGGTGGTTCAGGCCGATGCTGCGCCAACGGTTTCGTTCTTCGCCGGCTGGCTGGACCTGTTCAAGCACCGCAGCACCTGGGGCACGTTCCTCGGTTTCATGGGCGTCATCTACATGCTCTGGCTGCACCTGACCTGGCTGCCCGGCTACTTCCAGCGCGAACACGGTCTCGACCCCTATCAAACCGCCTGGGTCGTGTCGTTCGCCTATGTATTCGGCGCGATTGGCACCATCGCCGCCGGACGCATCTGCGATCGGCTGGTCAAGCGCGGCGTCGGTGTGCTCAACAGCCGCAAATACACAGTGATCGGCGGGCTGGTGTTCGCTGCGGTCTTCACCCTGCCATTGACCTTCGTTACCGGCCTGAGCGGTTGCGTCGCCCTGCTCTGCCTGGCGCTGTTCGGCATCAACCTGTCCAGCGCCACGGCGTGGATGGTGGTCAACACCGTAGTCGACACCAAACGCGTGGCGTCACTGGGTTCTATCCAGAATTTCGGCGGCTACATCGCAGGCTCCATCGCGCCGATCGTCACCGGGTTCAGCGTGCAATATTCCGGCACCTTCGCCACGGCCTTTGCGGTCAGCGCCATCGTGGCGTTGCTCTCGGCGGTCGCCTACTTTGTGCTGCTCAAGGCGCCGATACCCGAACACACCAACGCGGCGCAGAAGGACTGGCAGGCGAATCTGGATGAGGTGCAAGGGCGTCGGGTTTGATCGGTGCTCCTTCAGCGGATTCCCGGGACCTCGCACCCGGTCCCAGGAATGCTGCAGTAGCCCGCCGAACGCAACGCCGGTGTCAACATCAGCCAAACTCGCACACTGCTCTATAACCACGTCACGCCCACGCCGCAGCGCATCTCCCGCAGATGATTTATACGCCATAAATTTCCCTTCAAAATCCCGCACTTGTCCTACGCTGTGATTCAGACGGGTCGCTGTTGCGATGCTGCGTGTCCGAACGAGTGGATTGTTCGTCACAGTGGCGGGTCTGAAATCGTGACAGTCAGCGAGGGTGGGGTTTGAGACAGGTAGAAGGATCGGAGTTCGGCGTCAGAAACCGACGACTCAAACGCATGCCCGTGTTGTGGCTGGCGGGGCTGTTTACCTTGTTGGTGTGCATCTCCATCACGAGCATCACCGTCTGGCAATTGCGCCAGACGCGCATTCACGAGCTGGAAATCGCCAACACCAACGTCGCCAACCTTTCGCGCTCGATGGCGCAGCACGCCGATGACGCCTTTGATCAAGCGCACATCGCCGTGTCCGCGGTGGTCGAGCGGCTTTCATTCGACGGTTTCGGCGCCGCCAGCGGTTCGCGGATGCACGATTATCTGCGCGCCACTGCCGCCAGCGTCGAACAGCTCCAGGGCCTGTTCATCTACGACAAGGACGGCAACTGGGCGGCCACCTCCCTCAACCACATGCCGGCCAGCGCCAACAATGCCGACCGTGAGTATTTTCGGTTCCATCAATCCATCGCCAGCAGCCTGCCCCACGTCGGTCCCGCCATCCAGAGCCGCACCACGGGTGACTGGATCATCCCGGTGTCGCGACGGGTGGACGATGAAATGGGCAACTTCGCCGGTGTGGTGCTGGCCACCGTCGAACTGAATTACTTCGAACGGTTCTTCGAGCGCTTCGACATCGGCAAGCATGGCGTCATCACACTGACCATGGCCGACGGGACCGTGTTGGCACGACGTCCGCTCATTCAAAACGTGCGCGGTACCTCCATTGGCGACGGCGAATTGTTCCGCCTTTACGTCCGCGAACACTACGAAGGCACGGCGAACGTCGTCTCGATGCTCGACCACGAACAGCGCCTGTACGGCTACAAGAAACTGGACCGCTACCCGATGGTGGTGCTCGCCGGTCTGTCCCAGCGCGAAGTGCTCGACGAGTGGCGGCAATACGCCTGGCGCTCGCTGGCGATCATCATCTGCGTGGTGGTCGCCAACCTGCTGTTTGGCGTGTTGCTGTTCCAGCAGATCCGTTTCGGCCTCAACGCCGAATCACAGCTGCGCATTGCCAGCCACTCGCTGGAAAAGCTCGCGCTGCAGGACAGCCTGACCGGCCTGGCCAATCGTCGGCATTTTCAGGAGATTCTCGGTCTGGAGTTTCTCAACGGGCAGCCGAACTTGCATCCGCTGAGCCTGATCATGATCGACATCGATTTTTTCAAGAGCTACAACGACAACTACGGACACGTCGCGGGCGACAAATGCATCGTTGCCGTGGCCGAGTGCATTCGCAGCAACATCAATCGCACCGGCGACCTGGCGGTGCGTTACGGCGGGGAAGAAATGGCCGTTTTCCTGCCCTACAGCGATATGCAGGGCGCGGTGAGCCTGGCGGAGAAAATCCGGCTGGCCGTGCTCACTCGAGCCCTTGAACACCACGGCAACCCGATCGGCATCGTTAGCATCAGTCTGGGGGTGTATGGCTGTAAAGCGCAGGAATGCGAGACCCTGGAAGACTTCGTCAAACGGGCGGATGCGGCGCTGTACGCCGCCAAACACCAAGGTCGCAATCGCACTGTGGCCTGGCAGGAGACGAAGCTGCTCAGTGCGCTGCCCGCGCCGTAACAATCTGCGCGACCTTGCCGCGAAACAGCTCCAGACGGTCGGCCGGCGCGTCGTATTCAACCACCAGCGCGCCCACCTCCTCACACTGCGCGACCTGGTAATGCGCAATGCTGGAGAGCTTCTCGTTAATGACCGCCACCGCCACCTGACCGCTGCGCGCCACCACGGCGCGCTTGAACTCGGCGACGTCCATGTCGAACGCGGTCACGCCTTTCAGCGCATCCAGCGCACAGGCGCCGAGAAAGCACAGATCGAAATTGAAGTGGGCCAGTTGCTGAATGGTGGTGAAGCCGTAGGTGCTACCGGCGACGGGACTCAAGCGCCCGCCCAGCAGAATCACCTCCACCGACGGCAGCTTCATCAGCTCCACGGCGATCAGCGGCGCGTTGGTGGTGACGGTCAACGGCATGTGAGGATCAAGGGCTTTGGCGATGGCCAGATTGGTCGAGCCGCCGTCGATAAAGACATGCTGCCCGGCACTGATCAAACCCGCCGCCGCGATACCCAACTGACGCTTGCGCCCGGGCTCATGCTCGACACGCATGGCCAGCGGCCCGTCCGACGCCAACGAAATCGCCCCGCCGTACACGCGTTTGCACAATCCGGCAGCCGCCAGCGCGCCCAGATCACGACGAATGGAATGCTCGGACACATTGAATTCGGCCGCCAAGTCCGCGGCGATCACCCGACCGTGCACGGCCAGACGCTCGGAGATCAAACGCTGGCGCTCGCCGGGAAATGCTTCAGGGATGGCAGACATGAGGCCTCGGTAAAGGGCTGAATCGATCAGAAACGAGCAGGATCATGCGGCGACGCCATTGGCAAAGTCAATGTAGCGGCGATTGAGTAGACCCAGCTGGGCAGTGGATCTAACTGCGGCCAGACCACCGCCTTCGTGAGCAAGCTCACTCCCACATGGCCAGTGCTCGCCGTCGGACATCGCGGTTGCCTGAATGAACGGCCGGCGCCTCCAGTCTCTCAACTTGCGCCAATTTCCAAGAAAACAGAACACCGTGTGGGAGCGAGCTTGCTCGCGAAGATGCCGGTACATTCGCCGGATTTTCAGCGATGAAATACCGTGTCCTTGAGCCATGGGACGCGCCATCCCGGTCACGCCCACACGATCAATGTTGGCTACCCGCAGTGCAGCTTCAGGAAGACGGACGATCTGCCCTCCGCCCCACTTGAAGCGTCACTGCAACAACGAATAAACCAATGCCGAAATCGAGATCAACCCGATCACCACCACAAACACGTTCGACAGTTTGCCCGCATACCGGCGCATGGCCGGCACTTTGCGCACGGCGTACATCGGCATGAGGAACAGCAGTGCGGCAATGACCGGGCCGCCGAGGGTTTCGATCATCCCCAAAATGCTTGGGTTGAGCGTCGCCACCAGCCAGCAGACCACCAGCATGAAGCCTGCGGTCAGGCGATCGAGCAGACGTGGCGAAGGACGGCGGCCGGTCTTCATCACCAGACCTTTGAGGCCTTCACTGGCGCCGATGTAATGGCCCAGAAACGACTTGGTGATCGCGACGAACGCAATCAGCGGCGCGGCAAACGCGATGGTCGGGTTGCTGAAGTGGTTGGCCAGATAAGACAGGATCGACAGGTTCTGCGCCTTGGCTTCCGCCAGTTGCTCAGGCGCCAGGGTCAGCACGCAGCTGAAGACGAAGAACAGCACCATGACCACCATCAGCAGGTGGGCGCGGGCCAGGATTTGCGAGCTGCGCGGTTCGGCCTGCTCGCCGTATTGACGCTTCTGGTCGACGGCAAATGCCGAGATGATGGGCGAATGGTTGAACGAGAAGACCATCACCGGAATCGCCAGCCACAGGGTGTGCAGCAACGACGAGGGTGCCGGAAAGCTGCTGGCCGTGGTGAGAATGCCGCCGTTCCAGTGGGGAATCAGAAACACCGCGAGGAACAGCAAAGCCACGATAAACGGGTACACCATCAGGCTCATGGCCTTGACGATGATCTGCTCACCGCAACGCACCACCGCCAGCAAGCCAAGGATCAGCACAAACGCCAGCAGCGCCCGGGGCGGCGGCTGCACATGGAGTTGGTGCTCCATGAAACTCCCTACGGTGTTGGTCAGCGCCACGCTGTAGATCAGCAGGATCGGAAACACGGCGAAGAAATACAGCAGCGTGATCAAGGCACCGGCTTTCCTGCCGAAATGCTGCTCGACCACTTCGGTGATGTCCGCGCCATCGCGCCCCGACAGTACGAAACGGGTCAGCCCGCGGTGCGCGTAGAAAGTCATCGGAAAGGCCAGCACGGCCAGAATCACCAGCGGCCAGAACCCGCCGATACCTGCGTTGATCGGCAGAAACAACGTGCCTGCGCCGATGGCGGTGCCGAACAGCCCGAGCATCCAGGTGGTGTCGTTGCGGTTCCAGGTCGTTACGCTCGCGGGGGCGGCGTCGACGGTGTGTTCGACGCTGTTGGCCTGATCATTCATCCGGTCGATTCTCCGTTGCCGGTGATAGCTACATGGTCAAAAGCGCGTCGAAAAACGTGGCAGTCGGCGCCCCTGACCGGTTCTCTACAGGGAAAGGGGCGCGATTGTCCGGGATTGGAGAGCAGAATCAAAGGCTTGTCGGACCAAAAGCGTGCGGAACCGGAGAATGAAAGTTTCAAACCGGCTTAACTTCCGGCGCAAATAAGTAACTCTTCTTACTTATCAAAGCGGAAACTTCCCACGCCGGATATGCAAAAATTAGTTCGCGAAACGAATTGTAAATCCACGGCAGTACACGTTTACTTCCTCCTGCACTAGGCTCTCGATCTACATTCAACCGCCCATGGAAGGCAACTCATGTTCAAGACTTTCGCTGTTATCACATTACTCACTGCCAGCTCGTTCGCCAGTGCAAACACTACCTCCGATCAATGCGCAACACTTGACAAGCAGCAGGCCGCAATGCTGTTCGACCGCTGGAATGACGCCCTGAAAACCGGCGATTCGAGCAAGGTGGCGGCGAACTACACCGCCGATGCCGTGCTGCTGCCCACCCTCTCCAACCAGCCCAGAACAGACCTTGCGGGCAAACTTGATTACTTCAATCACTTCCTTGAAAACAAACCGGTGGGCACTGTCGACAGCAGCACTGTGATGACAAGTTGCAATACCGCAATCGACACCGGCCTTTACACCTTTCGTTTTAACGACCACTCAAGCGTCAAAGCGCGTTACACCTTCACTTATACACACGTGGATAACCAGTGGCTGATTACATCCCACCATTCCTCAGCCATGCCCGAGTAACGCACATTCAGTAAACAGCCGGCCTGACGTCCAACGCCAGGCCGACTCACATTTCAGACCCTTCCCACACATCACTCGCCTGCGACGTCGCGCCGCAACGGCATGCTCAGCTCCACCCGCAAACCGTCCTGACGGCTGTCAAAGCGCAGCGAACACGCACAGCGTTGAACGATGGCCTGGACAATCGCCAGGCCCAGGCCAGCGCCGGGGCTTTTGCCGTTGCGCCAGAAGCGCTGGGTGAGCTTGTCCAGGTCCGGTTCGGGAATCCCCGGTCCATGGTCGCGAACGCGGAAATGCGCCTGCCCGTCGAAGGTTTCAACACTCAGTTCCACCTGCGCCGCGGCCTGGCTGTGGCGCAGCGCGTTGTCCAGCAGATTGCGCAGCGCGGCCACCGCCAGCGCCGCCGGCATCTGTACGGCGGCGCTGGACAACTGCGTCGGCAGGATAAGGTCGATGCGCTGCTCGTTGCCGTGACTGGCGTCGTGAATGGCCAGCCGAGCGACCTGTTCGGCGTCGCACTGCACACCGTCATCAAACGACAGGCTGCCCTCGACCCGCGCCAACAGCAGCAGCTGTTCGAGGGTGCGGTGCATGCGATCGGCGCCCTCCTCCGCATGGGCCAGCGCTTTATCGCGTTTTTCGCCCTCGGTCATCCGCGCCACTTGCAGATGGGTTTTGATGGCAGTGAGCGGGCTGCGCAGTTCATGGGCGGCGTCGCCGGTCAGCCGACGCTCGCGCTCAAGGGTCTGGGCAATGCGCTGAAACAGCTGGTTCTGGCTGACCAGCAGCGGCTGCAACTCGCTGGGCAGGTTGGGCACGTCCAGCGGCTCGACCGAGTCGGCGCTGTGCCGATTCAAGGCATCGCGCATGCGGTTGAGCGGCGCCAGCCCCCGGCCGATGCCGAACCAGACCAGCGCCAGGCTGCCGAACAGCGCGACGAGCACCGGCACCGACGCCGCCAGCAGCACCGAGTGCCCCAGCACGTCGCGCTCGATCTGCCGGTCGGCGGTGCTCACCCGTACATTGCCATGCATCATCGTGTACACGCGCCAATGGTCGCCGTTGATCATCTGGTCATGGAAGCCGCTGGCGTCGGCCTTCAGCGGTTCGCTCGGCGAGCTGTCGGTGCGCGCCAGCACCTGCCCGCGCAGGGAGCTCAACTGACATGCCATGCCGTTGGGCAACGCCGGATCGTCGGCCCGCAGCGAGCGGGTGTCGCTGCCGGTGGGCATCTGCATCTGCTCGAGCAGCCCGGCGACCATGCGCGCCGAGGCCTCAAGGCGTTGATCGAGGGACTGCATCATCTGCGTGCGCAAGTCGCGCAGCATCCACGCCGCCGCCAGCACCCAGATCAGAATGAACGCCGAGCCCAGAATCAGACTCAGCCGCGTGCGCAGGCTCATCATGGCGTGGGCTCCGAATCATGGCCGGCCGGGCCGAGGCGATAACCGAGCCCGCGGACGGTTTCGATAATGCGGCCGCCCAGCTTGCGCCGCAGGTGATGGATATGAACATTGAGGGCGTTGCTCTCGACCTCGTCGCCGAAGCCGTACACGCAGTCCTTCAACTGTTCGCCCGAAAGCACGCGACCGCTGTTGTTGAGCAACGCTTGCAGCAGGGCCTGTTCCCGGCGGGACAGATCGACCGGCTGACCGGCAAGGCGGGTTTCCCGGCTGCTCGGGTCATAGCTGAGCACGCCATGTTCGATCACATTGACGCTGCGCCCGGCCATGCGTCGCACCAGGGTGTGCAGGCGCGCGCTGAGTTCACGCAGGTCGAAGGGCTTGAGCAGGTAATCGTCAGCGCCGGCCTGCAAGCCGTCGACACGGTCGGTGACGGTATCGCGAGCGGTAAGAATCAGCACCGGGATTTCCACGCCCTGCTGGCGAATCTGGCGCAACAGCTTCAGGCCATCTTCATCGGGCAGGCCGAGGTCGAGGATCATCACGTCGAAATGTGCGGCCGACAGCATCGCCCGCGCCGATGAGGCCGTGGCCACGCGGTCCACTGTCAGGCCCTGGGCATCAAGGCCTGCGACGATGCCGCTGGCAATCAGGTCGTCGTCTTCACAAAGCAGTACGTGCATGGTCGGCCCCGAAAAAAGGCGATTGAAGCGCAGAGGGATTAACGGCGGATTATGCACGAGCCGCCGCAGACACGACGCGCCGCACAGCGTTAATCGACTGTTAATCGCCACTGCGCAGGCTGCGCCCCATTCATAAGGATTGGAAGGTGAGCATGCGTAGGTTGTGGTTGATGATTCTGATGCTGATCCCGTTACTGGCGCAGGCAGTGCCCGGCGAGGATCCCTTCCCGGCGAAATCCGGTCCTTCACTCTTCAGCGAGAAGCCTGATTTTCTGTCGGCGAAGGACGCCTTCATTTTTACCTCGGAGCGACTGGCGTCCGGGAAAACCCGCCTGTACTGGCAGATTGCGGACGGTTATTACCTGTATCAGCAACGGCTCAAGTTCGACGGACTGAGCCAGGAGCAGCAGCCCGGCCTGCCGACCGGCGAGGACCATCACGACGAGTATTTCGGCCAGCAGCAGGTCTATCGGCAGGCCCTTGAACTGACAATCCCGGCCTCGGCCAACGGTCAGATCAAAGTGAGCTGGCAGGGCTGCGCCGATGCCGGGTTGTGCTATCCACCGCAAAGCCAGCTCGTTGATGTCGGCAGCGGCAACGCGCAACCGGCCAGCACTGAAAAAGGCAACAACGTCGGCAATCAGGCAGAGGACGAGGCACTGGCGAGTGGCCTGGTGCAACGTTCACTGGCCCTGAGCCTGCTGGCGTTTTTCGGGTTGGGTCTGCTGCTCGCGTTCACGCCGTGTTCACTGCCGATGCTGCCGATCCTGGCCGGCGTGGTGGTCGGCAGCGGCGCAAGACCCGCACGGGGCTTAGCGCTGGCCAGCGTTTACGTGCTGAGCATGGCGATGATCTACGCCGGGCTCGGCGTGGTCGCCGCGCTGCTGGGCAGCAACCTGCAATCGACCCTGCAACAGCCGTGGCTGCTGGGCAGTTTCGCGGTGCTGTTTGTGGTGCTGGCGCTGCCGATGTTCGGCTTCTTCGAGCTGCAGTTGCCGGGCTTCCTGCGCGACCGTCTGGACAAGGCCGGGCGTCAGCGCCACGGCGGCAGTCTGTTGGGCGCCTCTGCCCTCGGCGCGCTGTCGGGGCTGATGATCGGCCCGTGCATGACCGCCCCACTGGCCGGCGCGCTGCTGTATATCGCCCAGAGCGGCAATGCGCTGCACGGCGCGCTGGTGTTGTTCGTCATGGGCGTGGGCATGGGCCTGCCACTGTTGCTGCTGGTCACGCTCGGCACGCGCTTTCTGCCAAAACCGGGCGCCTGGATGAATCTGATAAAAGGCCTCTTCGGCTTCCTGTTGCTGGGCACCGCGCTGATCATGATTCGGCCGTTGCTCGCCGAGGTACTGTGGTTGGGGTTGTTCGGTGCATTGCTGATCATCTTTGCCTACAGCGCCATCGTGCAGACCCGGCCGTTGCAACGCGCCTCACGCCTCTGCGCACCCGTCGGTCTGCTCGTAGGCCTGTGGGGCCTGATGATGGTGATCGGCGCGGCGGCGGGTGGCGACGACCCCTGGCAACCGCTCAAGGTCTACAGCGGGTCGAAATCATCCACCCCAAGCGCGGCCCATGACGCGTTCACCACGATCAAGGAACCGCAGGCCCTGGACCGCGAACTCGCCGCTGCAGCAGCCGCTGGGCAGTGGGTGCTGGTCGACTATTACGCTGACTGGTGCGTGTCCTGCAAAATCATGGAAAAGACCGTGTTCGCCAAAGCTGAAACCCTGCAGGCCTTGAACGGCGTGCGCCTGCTGCGCCTTGATGTCACAGCAGACAACGACGCCAGCCGGGCGCTGCTTGATCGTTTCAACGTGCCGGGCCCGCCGACGCTGGTGTGGATCGCACCGGACGGCAGCGAACGACGCGACCGGCGTATCACCGGAGAAGTGGGCCTCGACGGGTTTTTGCAGCACTGGCAAACCACCCGGGGGCGCGACTGATGCTGAGTTTTTCCGTGGGGCCGTTCGCCCTGTCGCTTAATCATTTGCTGCTGCTTGTTGCCCTGGCGCTGGCGACTTTGGTCGGCTGGATCAGTGGCCGCAAGCAGCGAATAAACCCGGAACGCGCCGTCTTCGGCCTGTTTATGTTCGGACTGCTGGTGGCGCGTCTGGCGTTCGTCGTGCGCTACTGGGCGCAGTATGAAAGCGACCTGCTGCGCATCGTTGATATCCGCGACGGCGGCTTCAGTGCCTGGCCCGGTGTTCTGGCAATTGTGGTCGGCGCCGCTGTCATCGCGTGGCGCCGACCGTTGCAGCGCAGGCCACTGGGATGGGGCGTCGCCAGCGGGTTACTGTTCTGGTGGCTGAGTAGTCTGGCCATTGAAAGCCTGCGTCGGGATGTCCCGCTGCCGGATCTGACGCTGCGCAACGGCGCCGGCGAGTCCGTGCAGCTGCGCGATTACACAGGCCGCAAACTGGTGGTCAACCTGTGGGCGACGTGGTGCCCGCCGTGCCGCCGGGAAATGCCCGTGCTGCAAGCCGCGCAGCAGGCCAATCCCGACGTCGTATTTCTGTTCGTCAATCAGGGAGAAAGCCCCCGTGAAGTGGCGACGTTTCTCAGCAGCCAGGGTCTGCAACTGGACAACGTGCTGTTCGATGACAGCGGCGAACTGGGCCGCCGCGCCGGTTCAGCCGCCCTGCCCACCACGCTGTTTTACGGGATGAACGGCCGTCAACTGGACGGGCATCTGGGCGAACTGTCCAGCGCCAGCCTCACCCATTACCTGGACGGCTTCAGCCAGCCGTCGAGCGCTTCTTCACCGACGTCTTCACAGCCTTCGTCACCCCCTTCTTCGCAACAGAGGACCACCCCATGAACATCATGCGCCCTGCGCTCATCGCTATCGCCGTTTCGCTCAGCCTGCCAGGCGCGCTGGCCCACGCCGAAGAACTGCCCGCCCCGATCAAGGCGCTGGAAGCCAAGGGCGCGACCATCAAAGGCAGCTTCGACGCGCCGGCAGGACTGAAGGGCTACGCCGCCGAGTACCAGAATCAGGGCATGGCGCTGTACCTCACCCCCGACGGCAAGCATGTGCTGGCCGGCAATCTATTCAATGAAAAGGGCGAGGACCTGAGCACCGCGCCCCTGCAGAAGCTGGTCTATGGGCCGATGTCCGAGGCGATGTGGGGCCGCTTGGAAAACAGCACCTGGATCGCCGACGGCGCCAAGACTGCGCCGAAAATCATCTACCTGTTCAGCGACGCCAACTGCCCGTACTGCAACCTGTTCTGGGAGCAGGCCCGGCCTTGGGTGAAGTCCGGCAAAGTGCAACTGCGCCACATCATGGTCGGCGTGATCCGCGAGGACAGCGCCGCCAAAGCCGCGAGCCTGCTGGCCGACGTGAACCCGGAACTGGCGCTGCAGAACCACGAGCAGGCGGGCAAAGCCAGCACGCTCAAGGCCATGCAGAACGTCCCCAAAGACATCCAGGCCAAGCTCGACGCCAACATGAAACTGATGGAAGGCATGGGCCTTTCCGCCACGCCGTCGATTTTCTACAAGGACGAGGCCGGGCACCTTCAGCAGCAACAAGGCGCACCCCGGCCTGAGGCGCTGGCGAAAATGATGGGGCCAAAATAGCCGAATATCCGCCGTCGTGGGCGGGTGGTGGTGGACGGGGCGCTCTGACCGGTGGCAGCTCGTGTTTCAACGCGGGTACTGCACCGGCCTGTCATCCGTGTAAAAATGTCGACCACCATTTCAAGAGCCACACTCGGGAGGCTCGCTCCATGCGTTACGCCGAAGATCACAAAGCCCAGACCCACCAGCGCATCCTTCAGGAAGCCGCCGCGCGCTTTCGCCGTGACGGCATCGGCGCCACCGGTTTGCAGCCGTTGATGAAGGCATTGGGCCTGACCCACGGTGGTTTTTATGCCCACTTCAAATCCAAGGACGACCTGGTCGAGAAATCCCTGCGCTGCGCCGTCGACCAGCTGCAGGCCGCACGCGCCGAGAAACTGGCGGAAGACAGCTCGACCCAGACGTTCATCGACCTGTACCTGTCGACCGCCCATCGCGATCACCCGGAAAAGGGCTGCCCGTTGCCGACCATGGCGTCCGAACTGGGCCAGCGCGGGCAACCGAGCGAGATCACCGACGAGTTGATTCATCGCATGCTCGCAACCCTTGATGCAGGCATGCCGGCCGATGGGCAGAGCAGCGACAAGAGCGTCATGCTGATGTCCGGGCTGGTGGGGGCGATGGTGCTGGCGCGCAGCGCAAAGGATCCGGCGCTGGCCGAGCGGATTCTGGAAACCACCCGCGATCAGCTCAAGCAACTGGTCGAGGGCTGACGCTCACTTCCCTGCCCTTTCTCGGCAGGGAAGCGTGACGTTTGTTTCACTGATGCCTCTCAGGGATGCCAGCGACGAAACAGCACGCTGGCGTTCACGCCCCCGAAGCCAAAACCGTTGGACAGCGCGTACTCGATGTTCATCGGGCGCGCCTTGCCGCGGACGATGTCGATGCCCACCGCCGCCTCGTCGGGGTTCTCCAGATTGAGGGTCATCGGCGCGATCTGATCGCGGATCGCCAACGCCGTGAAGATCGCCTCGATCCCGCCTGCTGCGCCGAGCAAATGCCCGGTGGCGGATTTGGTCGACGTCACCGCGACGCCATTCTGGTCACCAAACACCGTTTTGATCGCCGCCATTTCACCCTTGTCGCCCACCGGGGTGGACGTGGCGTGGGCGTTGACGTGCTGGACGTCGGCAGGCTGGATGCCCGCCTGACGGATCGCTGCCTGCATCGCTCGACGCGCGCCACTGCCATCCTCCGGCCCTGCAGTCAGATGATAAGCGTCCGCGCTGGTGCCGTAGCCGACCAGCTCGACGATGGGCGTTGCACCGCGGGCAAGTGCGTGCTCCAGGGTTTCGATAACGATGATCCCCGCGCCTTCGCCCATGACGAAGCCGTCGCGGTCACGGTCGAAGGGCCGCGAGGCGCGCTCCGGCGTGTCGTTGAAGCCATGGGAGAGCGCACGGGCGGCCGCAAAACCGCCCAGGGCGACGCGGTCGATACAGGCTTCGGCGCCACCGCAGATGGCCACGTCCGCCTCCCCGTTGCGAATCAGCCGCGCGGCATCGCCGATCGCCTGGACACCCGCCGCACATGCAGTGACCGGCGCGCCCAACGGGCCTTTGAAACCGTGCTGGATCGACACATGCCCGGCTGCCAGATTGACCAGAAACGACGGAATGGTGAACGGCGACAGGCGCCGCGGCCCGCGGCTGTCCGTAATGCGCACGGCCTCGGCGATGGCGCCGAATCCACCGACGCCGGCGCCGATGATGGTCGCGGTGCGTTCGCGCTCCTCTTCGGTGGACGGCACCCAGCCCGCCTGCTTGACCGCCTGTTGCGCAGCACCCAGGGCGAACAGGATGAAACGGTCCATCTTCTTCTGCTCTTTGGGCGGCGCCGCAGCGTCAGCATCGAACCCGGCTTCAGGGTCTTGCTCCAGTGTCGGCACCGGGCCGCCGACTTTGCCCGGCAAATCAGCCACCGTCCCCTCAGGCAACTGCACAATGCCGGAGCGGCCTTCGAGCAACCGCTTCCATACCGCTTCGACGCCGGAGCCCAATGGCGTTACCAGCCCCATACCCGTCACTACGATGCGACGCTCACTCATGGGTTCACCTTCTCCTCGTTTTTGGCAGTGGCCGGCACCCTTACGCGCCAGCCGTTTTGTAACGCTGCGCCGCGTGCTGCAGCGACAGATTCGGGCCCAGCGCCAGGCGTGCCTGGGTGAACGCCTGCCAGTGCGCGGCATCGGGCAGCGACGGAATGGTCACCCGCTCCTGCTGATCAAACCCGGCCAACGCGGCGTCGACCATTTCGTTGACGTCCATGACCATTTCCGGCGGGAAGGCGTTGATGTCCATGCCCGCGCGCTCCCAGATTTCAGTGCGTGTGGCACCGGGCATCACCGCCTGAACCTGCACGCCCCGTTCGCTCATCTCGACGGCCAGCGATTGGCTGAGGCTCAACACATAGGCCTTGCTGGCCGTGTACACCGCGTTGAAGCGCTCCGGCAGCATGGGCACAACGGACGCGATATTGATGATCGCCCCGGTGCCGCGCGCCGCGAAACCGGCCGCTGCAGCTGATGCCAGATGGGTCAGCGCCACGATATTGAGTTGAATCAGGCGATCCACCTCGCCCAGATCCGATTCGGCAAGGGGCGTACTCAGTGCAACCCCGGCGTTGTTCACCAGCAAAGTGACCGATGCGTCCGAGCGCAAACGCTGCTCGAGAACGCTGACGTCGTCGGGCTGGGTCAGGTCGGCTTTCACCACCTCGACGTGGATCGAATGCTTGGCGCGCAGATCGGTTGCCAGTGCTTCCAGCCGCGCCTGGTCACGGGCCACCAGCACCAGATCGAATCCGCGCCGTGCCAGCCGGTCCGCGTAAGTGAAGCCAATGCCCGACGAGGCGCCGGTGATGACAGCTTTGCCTTGAGTCTGAGTAGTCATGAACGTTCTCCGTGGGAAGGTAAGCGTAGCGGCGGAGAGATATTACATCCGTAATTTAAAAAATAATATGTCAGTCGACATTTTTCATTCTGTGCGTGATTGGCCGGCCCTGGTTTATTGCAGGCATAAAAAAGACCGATCAGTGATCGGCCTTTGCTCACAGGGTTTTAGTTGATCAACAGCTTGTCGCGGTTCTTGTCCAGCAGCGCCTTGCCGATGCCCTTCACTTCGAGCAACTCGTCCACCGCCGTGAAGCCGCCGTGTTCTTCACGGTAAGCGACGATGGCGTTGGCCTTCGCGGCGCCAATGCCGGACAGCTCTTTCTGAAGGGTTTCCGCACTCGCGCTGTTGAGATTGACCTTGGCGTCCTGCATGCTCGCCGGCGCGGACATGGCAGGTTTGCTGGCGTCCGGCGGGGTGGCGGCAGGTGCGGCAGTCACGGCGAGGGACGTACTCGCCAGCAGTGCGAAGATCAGAGAGGACAGGTAAGAAGTACGCATGAGTCATGCTCCATCGGCATCGTAAGTGGAAGCAGCATTCCTGAGCTGCTTCCCAAACCTAGCCGATGGCGGCAGTGCGTCAACGCAGGGATCGGTGACCGGATATGTCCTGTCTCGCAGGCCCCGTGCACAGCGGCCTGGCGCCCGTTTCAGCGATCATTTGGCTGAGTAAGAAAAGGTTTCCGGTGTGCGTGTACTCAGGGTTCCCGACGACGCTGCTGATGAATCCAGTCGACGATATCGCCCTCGGGCGCATAGCCACTGACGGTGTCCCCAAGGATCTGCCGCACGCGGGTGTAATCATCGTCGTCCAACGCCTTGAGCAGCTGCGAAAGGCTTTGCTTGAAGACGTCCCACGTGAGGAAGTCTTCCTGGGCGCTCATGATCATCGGGTGGCGAGTCGCTGCCACGTTGTTGCCGATCAGCAGCTCCTCATAGAGCTTCTCGCCAGGCCGCAGCCCGGTGAACTCGATGGCAATGTCGCCCTGGGGGTTGTGTTCCGAGCGGATGCTCAGGCCCGACAGATGCACCATCTTCTCGGCCAGCTCGATGATGCGCACCGGCTCGCCCATGTCGAGCACAAACACGTCGCCGCCCTGCCCCATGGAACCGGCCTGGATCACCAACTGCGCCGCTTCCGGAATGGTCATGAAGTAGCGGGTGATTTTCGGGTGCGTGACCGTCAGCGGCCCACCGGATTTGATCTGCTGATGGAACAGCGGGATCACCGAGCCGGACGACCCCAGCACATTGCCGAATCGCACCATGATGAATCGGGTCTTGTTGACCTGATGCACATTGGAGCGGTCGCCGAACATCACCGGCGCGGTTTCCCGGCTCAGTGCCTGCAACGTCAGCTCGGCCAGGCGCTTGGTGCTGCCCATCACATTGGTCGGGCGCACGGCCTTGTCGGTGGAGATCAACACGAAGTTCGCCACGCCGGCCTGCAGCGCGGCTTGGGCCGCATTCAGCGTACCGACCACGTTGTTGAGCACACCCTCGGCGATGTTGTGCTCGACCATCGGCACATGCTTGTAGGCCGCCGCGTGGTAGACCGTATTGACCTGCCAGGTCTTCATCACGTCCAGCAACTTGGCGTGATTGCGAATCGAGCCCAGGATCGGCAGCAACTTGACCTTGAGCGACTCACGAGCCACGCGCCGCTCCAGTTCGGTGAGGATTGTGTACAGGTTGAATTCGCTGTGATCGAGCAGCAGCAGCGTGGTCGGCTTCAGCAGCAGGATCTGCCGGCACAGCTCCGAGCCGATCGAGCCCCCTGCCCCGGTCACCAGCACGCACTGGTTCTTGATGCAGTGTTCGAGCAGTTCTTCCTGGGCAGGTACGGCGTCGCGGCCGAGCAGGTCGGCGATGTCGACTTCCTGCAGATCGTCGACCTTCACCCGGCCGGCGGCCAGATCAGAGAAATTCGGCACGCTGCGAACATGCAGCGGGAAGCCTTCGAGAAAGCCGAGAATTTCCCGGCGGCGCGCACGGGCTGACGACGGAATCGCCAGCAGGATTTCCTGGGCGCCGGTCACATCGATCATCTGCTGAATGTGCTTGGGCTTGTAGACCTGCAGCCCGGAAATGACCCGGTTGGAGATCGAGTCGTCGTCATCGATAAACGCCACGGGGCGCATCGACCGGCCCATGCGCAAGGCGGCAACCAGTTGATTACCTGCCGCGCCGGCGCCGTAAATGGCCACTTTGGGCAGGCCATCGTCACGGGTCGCGAACGGCACATGGCGAGCGGCAGAGAACCAGTCGCCGAGGAAGTACTGACGCATGGCCAGCCGCAGGCCACCGATCATCACCAGGCTCAGCCACCAGTAGTTAAACATCACCGATCGCGGCACAACGTGCTGGTGATTGCTGTAGAGGTAGACCACGACCCCGAGAATCAGGGCCGAAAGGCTGACGGCTTTGATGATCGCGATCAGCGCGTCGTTGCCGAAATAACGCATGACCGCGCGGTACATGCCGAACCGAATGAACAGCGGGATGGCCACCACGGGGGCGCTTGCGAACAGCCAGGTATGGATTTCCAGGGGATTGATGAGCTCGTCGATGCCCAGGCGAACGACGAACGCCATCCACAACGCGAACCAGATCAGACAGACGTCTGCGGCGACCTGCATGATCCGCTTGTGCCGGCGAGGCAGCGCCAGCAGCGAAGTGCGAATTTTCTCCATTGTCCCCTCAAGCACGCGTTCAAACTCCTTTCAGTCGACCCTTGCACCGGCCATTGATTCCTGTCCCGCAAGGGAATCGGATCAACAGCATCAGCGCCAATGTCCACGCTCAGCTTTTTTCAAGCGCCCCTGCCTTGAAGATGACTGCCAGGGCGAGCAATGGAGCGTAAGCAATGATCACGCCGAGTGCCCCGTCCAGCCCGAAACGGGTGACACCTACAGCGACCGGCAACAGCCAGCACAGATTGATTACACCGACTGCGGACGTCACGGGAAGGTGCTTGCCAAAACGGCGCGAGGCGAATTGATAAGCGTGACTTCTGTGCGCCTCATAGACCTTGTCGCCCCGAATGAGCCGACGGATGAGGGTTACGGTAGCGTCTACGATGAAAACCCCGAGGAGAATAAGCCATACCCACAAGAACTGCGAGGAAATCCACGCGCCCTGCAGCGACAGACAACCGAGCATGATGCCGAGAAACCCGCTGCCGGCGTCGCCCATGAAGATCTTTGCCGGGGGGAAATTCCAGGCCAGAAAGCCCGCCACTGCGCACGCCAGCAGGACCGGCAGCCACACCAGCGTGGCGACACCGCTGAGGGCGTAGATGATCGCCGCACCGACGCAGACGCAGATCGCCTCGACGCTGGCAATGCCGTCGATTCCGTCCATGAAGTTGTACAGATTAAGCAGCCAGACCAGGTAGAACGCCGCCAGCACGTTGACGATCACGCCCGGGGAGAGGGTCATGCCGAACACGCTGATCGGCGGAAGACCTCCCAGCCAGAACAACGCCCACGCCGCGGCGAAGAAATGCCCCAACAAGCGCCATCGCGCCGCGATGTGGCCGTGATCGTCGAGAAACCCCAGCGCCGCGATCAACGCCCCCGCGCCGAACATGGCCAGGAACGGATCGCGCCCGATCAGCCCCGCACAAAGCATCCAGACCAGTGCCACCAGGTAACTGATGACAATCGCCACACCGCCGCCCCGTGGCGTCGGGATCGTATGAGAGCTTCTACCGTTGGGAATATCGAGCAGGCTCTTGTGCAATGCATATCGTCGCAATACATGCGTCAGCGCAAACGACAACACCCCAACAGCAACCGCGACCCACCAATAATTCATGCTCGATCCGTAACCAGAAAATGCTCGACGGTCTTTTTCAGGCCGTCCTCTACCGACACCGGGGGCTGCCACTGCAACCGTTCGCGATTTTTGCTGATGTCCACCCGCAGCGAACCCAGCACCCGCTCGGCCGCCGATGTGCGACCCAACAGTGAGGCGCCGAGCATGATAAGGGATTCGGGGACGGGGATAAGCCAACCCGATGCCCCAATGTGCGATTTGAGGCGGGCGGCCAGTTCGGTGGTCGACAGGTCCTGGCCGTCGCTGACCAGAAAGACCTGGTTCGCGGCGGCAGGATGATCGATGCAGACGCGGATCAGGTCGATCAAATTGTCCAGCGAGACCAGGCTGCGCGCATTGTTCACCGAACCGAGCGGCAGCGGCACACCTTTGCGCAGGGTGCGCATCAGTTGCAGGAAGTTCGCCTTGACGCCGGGCCCGTACACCAGCACCGGACGGATGATCACCACTTCCATCGCAGAGGTCTTTGCCAGCGCCAGAAGGCCCTGTTCTGCTTCGTGCTTGGAGATGGCGTAGGGATCGCTCGGATTGGGCGCGTCGCACGGACGAAAGCATTGGCCCCGCGCAGTGGACTCGCCGTTGACCTTGATCGTGCTGATAAAGATGAAGCGCCGGACACCGGCTGCGGCGGCCTGCTCAGCGAGGTTCAGCGTGCCGAGGGTGTTGACCTCCCGGTACAGCGAAAGGGGGTCAGCCGCGGTGTCGTGCATGAGATGCACCCGCGCTGCAGCATGAACGACCGTATCGACGTCGTGCAGCACTGCTTGCCATGGGGTGTCGGCAGTCAGCCCGGCAACAGCGGCCGTCGTGACGTTTGCAGAATAATGGGGCATCGCCCGTCGGCTGACCGCAACAATGTGCGTGTCAGGCAGGTGTGCAAGGTGGTCAACCAGCGCTGTTCCCAAAAATCCCGAACTGCCTGTTACCAGGATTTTTCTGGTCATATCCGATCCATGCACATAAGAATTCGTCGTCAATCATGACGGCCGCTGCGGGGCAGCGGCGCCATTGTAGACGATTGGCTCGCGGCCCTGCCATTCAGTCAGCAGGACCGCGTGCCAAGTGCATCACTTGCCGTTGATCAACGCTTCGATCTCTTTCACCTTGGCTTCGACCAGGGCTGGATCACGACGGCTCTCGACGTTCAGACGCAGCAACGGCTCGGTATTCGAACCGCGCAGGTTGAAACGCCACTCAGCGAACTCAAGGCTGATGCCGTCGGTTCTGTCGATGTTCGAGCAGGACGGCGTGTAGTGCTCCAGGATCTTGGCGATGATGGATTTGACGTCGTCGACCTTGTAGTTGATCTCGCCGCTGCACGGGTAGGCCGCCATGCGCTCATCGACCAGCTGCGAGAACTTCTTGCCGGACACCGACATCAGTGCAGCGACCAGCAGCCACGGGATCATGCCGCTGTCGCAATAGGCGAAATCGCGGAAGTAGTGGTGCGCACTCATTTCGCCGCCATACACGGCGTCTTCAAGACGCATGCGCTCCTTGATAAAGGCGTGGCCGGTTTTGCACAGCACCGGCGTGCCGCCCGCCTGCTCGACCTGATCAATGGTGTTCCAGGTCAGGCGCGGGTCGTGAATGATTTTCGAGCCCGGGTGTTGCTTGAGTAGCATTTCTGCCAGCAGGCCCACCAGGTAGTAGCCCTCGACGAAACGGCCCTGCTCGTCAAAGAAGAAGCAACGGTCGAAATCGCCGTCCCAGGCCAGACCCAGGTCGCAACCGTGCTTGAGCAGCGCGTCGCGGGTGATGCTGCGGTTTTCCGGCAGCAGCGGGTTCGGTACGCCATTAGGGAAGTTGCCATCCGGCTCAGCGTTGATGATGACCCACTCGAACGGCAGCTGGGAGCGGATCGCCTCCAGTGCAGGACCGACCGCGCCATTGCCCGGATCAGCGAGGATCTTCAGTGGACGAAGATCGGCGTCTTTGACGTAGGTCAGCAGGTGCTGAATGTAGGCCGTTTTGTCCGGCTTGGACTGAACGCTGCCGTGCTGGGCGGCAACCTGACCGAAATCGCCCGCATCGACGCGCTGGCGAATGGCATCAAGGCCGGTGTCACCGCTGATAGGACGAGACGACTTCTGCACCAGCTTCATGCCGTTATAACCCTTCGGGTTATGACTGGCCGTGACCATTACGCCGCCGTCTGCTTCGTAGTGGCTGGTGGCGAAATAGACTTCTTCGGTGCCGCACAGGCCGATGTCGATGACATCCGCGCCGGCTTCCTGGATGCCTTTGATCAACGCTTGAGCCAAGGCCGGGCTTTCAAGACGCATGTCTCGGCCCACGACGATATTTTTGGCACCCAGTTCGACAACCATGGACCGCCCGATGCGGTACGCGATGTCATCGTCAAGGTCATTAGGCACCTGACCACGGATGTCGTAGGCCTTGAAGCAGCGAGTCTGAAGAGCGGGATAGTCGGAATTCATGTGTAAAAACCTATGCGACGAAAAAACCCGAAGGTTCCTCTGTTCAGTAGAAGCAGCTCGAATGAAGAACTGCACGCAACCCTCGCGCCTGAAAGCTTGAGGCGTGGGTTAGGCATTGAAAAAGGGAATTAGTTATAGGTGCGCTTGTAATTATCTTCAACGCAAGCGTTGAGGCGTCTGGCGCGCGGGGATTCTATCAGGGCAGGCGTGACGCTTTGGGCTTCCTGCGCAGACGCGCGACTGAAACCAACAGCGGGCCAATCAACATGCCCACCAGCAGTGCGAAGATCACCGGCACGGCAACAGGCAGCTCGGCCGCGTTCCAGCCAAAGAATACCAGTGCGACGGTTTGCTGGTTTTCCAGCACAAATACGAGAATCGCCGCTGCGATCAACAGGGCGATAACTAAAAAGATCAGACGCTTCACATTTCGCATGAGAACTCCTCAAAGAGCTATTGGAGCTCGTGCTCCTCTTCTTCGTTCACCCGGTCGCGGAGCTCTTTGCCTGGCTTGAAGTGAGGGACGAACTTGCCATCGAGGCTGACAGACTGGCCTGTCTTTGGATTGCGGCCTACGCGAGGCGCGCGATAATGCAGGGAAAAGCTGCCGAAGCCGCGTATTTCAATACGGTCGCCCGTCGCGAGGCACTGCGACATCTGCTCAAGCATGGTCTTGATGGCCAGCTCCACATCTTTGGATGAGAGCAGTCCTTGATGGGTGACAATTCGTTCGATCAACTCCGACTTCGTCATGTTTTTCCCTTCTTTTTCAAGCAGCTAGGTAAAGCGCTTTGAAGGTTTTAGCATGACCTGAAGCATTTGAACAGAGTATGTCCAGACTTAAATCAACCGAGCTTGAAGATCGTCAACAGGCACTGGCCGAACATGCCGCAAAAACACCCGCCCACAAAAAAGGGCGACCGAAGTCGCCCTTTTTCAATGGTCAGACAGAACTCAGTTCTGTTTTTCCATTTGAGCGCGCAGCAGGTCACCCAGAGTGGTAGGACCAGTGCTTTCAGCGGTTTCAGGCTTGCTACGCAGGCTCTGAATCGCTTCTTTCTCGTCTTCAACGTCTTTCGACTTGATGGACAAGCTGATCACGCGGCTCTTGCGGTCAACGCTGATGATCTTGGCTTCGATCTCTTCGCCTTCTTTCAGAACGTTACGCGCATCTTCAACGCGGTCACGGCTGATTTCGGAGGCTTTGAGGGTCGCTTCGATGTCGTCGGCCAGAGTGATGATGGCGCCTTTGGCGTCAACTTCTTTAACGATACCGCGGACGATAGCGCCTTTGTCATTGACAGTGACGTACTCGGAGAACGGATCGCTTTCCAGCTGCTTGATGCCCAGCGAGATGCGCTCACGCTCTGGATCAACCGACAGGATCACGGTGTCAAGCTCGTCGCCCTTCTTGAAACGACGTACGGCTTCTTCGCCCACTTCGTTCCAGGAGATGTCGGACAGGTGAACCAGACCGTCGATGCCGCCGTCCAGACCAATGAAGATACCGAAATCGGTGATCGACTTGATGGTGCCGGAGATCTTGTCGCCCTTGTTGAACTGGCCAGAGAAATCTTCCCACGGGTTAGATTTGCACTGCTTGATGCCGAGGGAGATACGACGACGCTCTTCGTCGATGTCCAGAACCATGACTTCCACTTCGTCGCCAACCTGAACGACTTTAGACGGGTGGATGTTCTTGTTGGTCCAGTCCATTTCGGAAACGTGTACCAGGCCTTCCACGCCTTCTTCCAGCTCTGCGAAGCAGCCGTAGTCGGTCAGGTTGGTAACACGCGCGGTAACGCGAGTGCCTTCCGGGTAACGAGCCTTGATAGCAACCCATGGATCTTCACCCAGTTGCTTCAGACCCAGGGAAACACGATTGCGCTCGCGATCGTACTTCAGGACCTTTACATCGATCTCATCGCCAACGTTGACGATTTCCGATGGATGCTTGATGCGCTTCCAGGCCATGTCGGTGATGTGCAGCAGGCCATCGACGCCACCCAGATCGACGAATGCGCCGTAATCGGTGAGGTTCTTGACGATACCCTTGACCTGTTGGCCTTCCTGCAGCGATTCCAGCAGAGCTTCGCGCTCGGCGCTGTTTTCGGCTTCCAGGACACTGCGACGGGAAACGACAACGTTGTTGCGCTTCTGGTCCAGCTTGATGACCTTGAATTCCAGCTCTTTGCCTTCCAGGTGCGTGGTGTCGCGCACTGGACGGACGTCAACCAGAGAACCTGGCAGGAACGCACGGATGCCGTTAACGTCGACTGTGAAGCCGCCTTTAACCTTACCGTTGATAACGCCCTTGACCACTTCCTCAGCTGCGAAAGCCGCTTCCAGAACGATCCAGCACTCGGCACGCTTGGCTTTTTCGCGGGACAGCTTGGTTTCGCCAAAGCCGTCTTCGACCGCGTCCAGCGCAACGTGGACTTCATCGCCGATCTTGATGGTCAGCTCGCCAGCATCGTTGTGGAACTGCTCCAGCGGGATGAGGCCTTCGGACTTCAGACCAGCGTGAACGGTGACCCAACCAGCCTGGTAATCGATATCGACGATGATCGCGGTGATGATCGAACCGGCCTGAAGGTTAAGAGTCTTTAGGCTTTCTTCGAAAAGTTCAGCAAAGCTTTCGCTCATTTTAATTCCTGTTGATAAGGGCGAAGAATACGCCCATCTGCCACGCTCCAGACAACGTGGGTTTCGTTCATATGAAAGAAAGCCTGCGGGACTATGACTGGTCTCCCACATGGCTTTCTGGTCATCCGGCGAGATCGCGGAGTGCGACTTCACTCAGGATGCGTTCAAGCACCTGCTCGATGGACAATTCGGTGGAATCCAGCTGAATGGCGTCATGCGCCGGCTTGAGCGGGGCTACCGCTCGCTGGGTGTCACGCTCGTCGCGGACACGGATCTCATCTAGCAGACTCGGCAGACTAACATCGTCACCCTTGGCCTTCAACTGCAAATATCGCCGTCGGGCACGCTCGTCGACGCTGGCCGTCAGAAAAATCTTCAACGGCGCGCCGGGAAAGACCACCGTGCCCATGTCGCGGCCGTCGGCAATCAGGCCCGGAAACTCCTGAAACGCCCGCTGGCGCTGCAGCAGTGCTTCACGAACAGCGGGCAACGACGCCACCTGCGACGCGCCACTGCCGACATGCTCATTGCGGATGGCCGACGTCACGTCCTCCCCTTCGAGGATAATGCGCTGACCGTGGTCATCGGTCGCTGCCATGAACTGCACGTCCAGGTGCGCAGCCAGCAGTTTCAGTGCTTCTTCATTGGTCAGATCGACGCCATGGTTGACGGCCGCGAAGGCCAGCAGCCGATACAGCGCGCCGGAATCCAGCAGGGACCAGCCCAGACGTTTGGCCAGCTTGCCGGCCACCGTGCCCTTCCCGGAACCGCTGGGTCCGTCGATCGTAATGACCGGAGCTTGAACTTTCACGATTGCCCCTCTTGCGTTACACGAATACCCACCTGAGCACACAGCGTCAGGAAACTGGGAAATGAAGTCGCCACATTGGCGCAGTCCCGGATATGAATCGGGCTGGCCGCACGCAGCGACGCGATACTGAATGCCATGGCGATGCGGTGATCGCCCTGCGCGTTGATTTCACCACCGCCGAGGTTTCCACCATCAATAATGATGCCATCTGCGGTCGTTTCAACGTTTATGCCGAGCGTCGCCAGACCGTTGGCCATGGCGCGAAGGCGGTCTGATTCCTTGACGCGCAATGCCTGAGCGCCCTTGAGGACCGTTCGCCCTTCGGCGCAAGCGGCGGCAATCAAGAGCGCCGGGAGCTCGTCAGTGGCCAGCGGTATCAGGGCCAGCGGGATATCGATACCCCTGAGACGGGCATGGCGCACGTGCAGATCAGCCACCGGCTCACCGCCCGCATCGCGCGGGTTGTCCAGCGTGATGTCCGCGCCCATCAGGCGCAGGATATCGATGACGCCCGAGCGCGTCGGGTTCACACCCACCCCTTCGAGGATCAAATCCGAGCCCTCAGCGATGGAGGCTGCCACCAGAAAGAACGCCGCCGAAGAAATATCGGCGGGCACTTCGATGCGGGCGGCCTTGAGCTCAACCCCTGACTGCAACGCGACTGTCGCGTCATGAGCGGAAACCGAATGACCCAACCCTTGCAGCATGCGCTCGGTGTGGTCCCGGGTCGGGGCTGGCTCATGCACCATCGTTGTGCCATTTGCGTAGAGACCGGCGAGCAACAGCGCGGATTTCACCTGAGCGCTGGGCAATGGCATGTCGTAGCGGATGGCCTGAAGACCCTGCCCGCCGCGAAGGGTCAGCGGCGGCCGGCCGTCTTCTGCGGTGTCGATCACGGCGCCCATCTGGCGCAACGGTTCGACGACACGGGTCATCGAATGCCGAGACAGCGAGGCATCGCCGGTCAGCACGCTGTCGAATCGCTGCGCGGCCATCAGGCCACAGAGCAGGCGCATCGACGTGCCCGAGTTACCCAGATAAAGCGGTCCCGGCGCAGGTCGCAGCCCGTTGAGGCCGACGCCATGAATGGTCAGGCGACCGTGGTGCGGGCCCTCGATGACCACACCCAGGTCGCGGAATGCCTGCAACGTCGCCAGCGCGTCCTCACTCTCGAGAAAGCCTTCGACGACGCTGGTGCCCTGGGCCAGGGACCCGAGCATGATCGCCCGGTGTGAAATCGACTTGTCACCCGGCACGCGAACCTGTCCCCGGACAACGCCGCCAGGCTTCCCGATAAACTTCAGGTCGGCGCACGCGGCTTGTTCAACGTAGGCACGACGGGCAAGGATCTTGCCGAAATGCTCGCGGGCGACCCGGGCCCGGGTGAACACACCGAGCAACTGGTGGCCATCGCCGGCATCCACCGCGTCGCGCAACGCATCAAGGTCGCTGCGGAAGGTGTCGAGGGTGCGCAGCACCGCCTCACGATTCGCCAGGAAGATGTCATGCCACATCACCGGATCACTGCCGGCGATGCGCGTGAAGTCGCGGAAGCCCCCCGCCGCATAGCGGAAGATGTCGAGGTTTTCGTTGCGCTTGGCCAGCGAATCCACCAGGCTGAACGCCAGAAGGTGCGGCAAATGACTGGTCGCCGCCAGCACTTCATCGTGGCGCTCGACCTGCATGTGCTCGACGTCGGCGCCCAGTGCCGACCAGAGACGGTCAACCAGCGCCAGCGCCAATGGGTCGGTTTCGGCCAGTGGCGTGAGGATGACTTTGTGCCGCTTGAACAGCTCGGCGTTGGAGGCTTCCACTCCGCTCTGCTCGGAGCCGGCAATCGGGTGGCCGGGCACGAAGCGCGGCGGCATCACACCGAACGCTTCACGCGCGGCGCGGACCACATTGCCTTTGGCGCTACCGACGTCGGTCAGCACGGCATTGCTCAGGTCCATTCCAGCCAGTACGCCGAGCAGTTTTTCCATGGCCAGAATCGGCACGGCCAACTGAATGACGTCAGCCCCTACGCAGGCGGCAGCGAGAGTGTCTTCACAGCGATCGACCACGCCCAGCTCCACGGCCAGTGTGCGCGATTGCGGGTCGAGATCGACGCCCACGACTTCGCGACACAGGCCACTCTCCTTCACGCCCTTGGCGAACGACCCTCCGATCAGGCCGAGGCCGACCACCACCAGGCGGCCGATCATAGGCGCAGCGGGTTGCAGCGACGTGACATCAACCACGTGCCAGAACCTTGCTCAACGCCTCGAGGAAACGACTGTTCTCGCTCGGCAAACCGATGCTCACACGCAGATGATTGGGCATGCCATAACCACCAATCGGGCGAACGATCACACCTTCACGCAGCAATCCTTCGTAAACCGAAGCGGCCTCGCGGCCCAGGTCTACGGCGATGAAGTTGGCTTTGGAGGGAATCCAGCTCAGGCCCATCTGACCAAGCCCCTCTTCCAACTGCTGCATGCCGGCTTCATTGAGCTGACGGCTTCGCGCAACGTAGTCCACGTCGCCCAGCGCAGCGCAAGCGGCGGCCAGCGCGAGGCTGTTGACGTTGAACGGCTGACGCACGCGGTTCAGCACGTCGGCCACGACCGGCGAGGACAACCCATAGCCGACGCGCAACGACGCCAGGCCATAGGCCTTGGAAAACGTCCGCGACACCAGCAGGTTTGGATAGGCGCTCAGGAAGTTAAGCCCGTCAGGCAGCTCGGCGCTTTCGGCGTATTCGATGTAGGCCTCGTCCAGCACGACCAGCACGTTGTCAGGCACCTGCGCGAGGAAATCCGCCAGCGCGCTTGGCCCGAACCAGGTCCCGGTGGGGTTGTTGGGATTGGCGATGAAGACGACTCGGGTGTTGCTGTCGATGGCGGCGAGCATGGCCGGCAGGTCGTGACCCCACGCCTTTGCCCTGGCGACGTGAGCAGTCGCGCCCACGGCCTGGGTGACAATCGGATAGATGGCGAACGCGTGTTCACTGAACACCGCATTGAGTCCCGGCGCCAGATAGGCACGGGCGACGATTTCCAGAATATCGTTGGAGCCGTTGCCCAGCGTCACTTGCTCGGGCTGCACGCCACAGGCTTGCGACAGCAGCTGCTTGAGCTCGAAACCGTTGCCGTCCGGGTAGCGGGTCAATTCCGCCAGCGCGTCTTTGATCGCCTGCAACGCCTTGGGGCTGGCGCCCATCGGGTTTTCATTGCTCGCCAGCTTGATGATGCGCGCCGGATCGATATCCAGTTCACGCGCCAGTTCGTCCACCGGTTTGCCGGGAACGTAAGGCGATAGTTTTTGCACGCCGGGCTGTGCCAGCGTGAGGAAGTCGCCGCTCATGTACCGCTTTACCTCTTCAGTGAAACCCGTAGGGCTACAAGTCCGGACGCAGGATCAAAGCACTGCCTTCGGATAGGAACCCAACACCTTGAGCGCCACGGCTTCCTGGCTGATCTGCTCGAGGACGGCCTTGATCAGCGGGTCGCGGTGGTGGCCGACGAAGTCGATGAAGAACACGTAGGTCCATTTCCCGCTTCGCGAGGGGCGCGTTTCGATGCGCGTCAGGTCGATGCCGTTTTGGTGAAACGGCACCAGCAGTTCATGCAGCGCGCCCGGCTTGTTGCTCATCGACACAATGATCGACGTTTTGTCGTCACCGGTCGGCGGCACTTCCTGGTTGCCGATCATGAGGAAACGCGTGGCGTTGTCCGGACGGTCTTCGATCTTCTCGGCAATCCGCGTCAGGCCGTAAAGGCCCGCCGCCATATCACCGGCGATCGCCGCCGAGTTCCACTCGCCCTTGACCCGCTTGGCCGCATCGGCGTTGCTGGCAACGGCGATGCGCTCGACGTTCGGGTAGTGCGCGTCCAGCCACTTGCGGCATTGCGCCAGGGACTGGGCGTGGGAATAGATGCGGCTGATGCTGTCAGTCTTGGTGCTTTCGCCCACCAGCAGATGATGGTGAATGCGCAGCTCGACTTCGCCACAGATCACCATGTCGTGCTCAAGGAAGCTGTCCAGCGTGTGGTTGACTGCACCTTCGGTGGAGTTCTCCACCGGGACGACGCCGAAATTCACCGCACCGGCGGCCACTTCACGGAACACTTCATCGATGGCGGCCATCGGCTTGCTGATGACGGCGTGGCCGAAATGCTTCAGCGCGGCAGCCTGGGTGAACGTGCCTTCAGGACCCAGATAAGCGACCTTGAGCGGCTGCTCCAGCGCCAGGCACGAGGACATGATTTCGCGGAACAGCCGCGCCATCTCTTCATTGCTCAACGGGCCACGGTTACGCTCCATGACACGTTTCAGGACCGCCGCTTCACGCTCAGGCCGGTAGAACACCGGCACCTCGCCCGCTGGCAGGTCGGCCATCTTGACCCGGGCGACTTCCTGGGCGCAGCGGGCGCGTTCGCTGATCAGCTCCAGAACCTTTTCGTCCAGGCTGTCGATGCGGACCCGCAGGGCCTTGAGTGCTTGTTCAGACATTAGCCGTGTTCCTTCTCGAACTCTGCCATGTACGCGGTCAGGGCGTTGACCGCACTGAGGTCGATGGCATTGTAGATGGACGCGCGCATGCCGCCGACTGAACGGTGGCCTTTGAGGTTGAGCAGGTTGCGCGCTTCGGCACCCGCGAGGAACGGCTTGTCCAGGCGATCATCGGCCAGACGGAACGGCACGTTCATCCACGAGCGGTCGGACGGGTTGATCGGGTTGCTGTACAGGCCGCTGGCATCGATGAAGTCGTACAGCGTGCGCTGCTTGAGTTCATTGCGCGTGGCCATCGCTTCGACACCGCCCTGCTCTTTCAGCCATTCGAAAACCAGACCGGACAGGTACCAGGCCAGCGTCGGCGGCGTGTTGTACATCGAGCCGTTGTCGGCCGCGACCTTGTAGTTGAGCATCGTCGGGCACAGGGAACGCGCGCGACCCAGCAGGTCCTCGCGGATGATCGCCACGACGATGCCGCTCGGGCCGATGTTCTTCTGGGCGCCCGCGAAGATCATGCCGAAACGCGAAACGTCGAGGCGGCGCGAGAGGATGTCCGAAGACATGTCGGCGACCAGCGGCACGTCGCCGGTTTCCGGAATCCAGTTGAATTGCAGACCGCCAATGGTCTCGTTGGGCACGTAGTGAACGTAGGCCGCGTCTTTCGACAGCTTCCACTCGCTCTGGCCGGGAATGGCGAAATAGTCGGCGGGCTTGGCGCTGGCGGCGACATTGATGTTGCCGTAACGCGATGCTTCTTCAATGGCTTTCTGCGACCAGATGCCGGTGTCGATATAGTCGGCCGTGCCGTTTTCAGGCAGCAGGTTCAATGGAACCTGAGCGAATTGCTGGCTGCCGCCACCTTGAAGAAACAGCACTTTGTAATGGGAGGGGATGGACAGCAGATCGCGAAAATCCTGCTCTGCCTTGGTGGCGATGGAGACGAACTCGTCGCTGCGATGGCTCATTTCCATGACGGACAGGCCTTTGCCATGCCAGTCCAGGAGTTCGGCCTGGGCACGCAGCAGAACAGCTTCAGGGAGCGCGGCAGGACCTGCGCAGAAGTTAAAGGCTCGCTTGCTCATATCCACTCTCGTCGTGTCACTGATTAATTTGGAACGGGTGAAGTGCGGGGAAGTGCGGAAGGTTCTCGTTTCATTACGATCACCCGTTACCGAAACGGTTGACCGGCGCGTAGGGCATCGGTCAAAAAGGGGGGGCTGTCACCAGCCCCCCCTCTCGGCGTTACTCCTGCGGCTCTTCTTCGTCAGCCGCGGGATCCGCTTGCGCATCGTCAGCGGACTCGTCGGTGTCGACGGCACCAATCACGTCAGCATCAACCTCTTCGCCTTCGAACGCTTCACCTTCCAGCTCTTCGCCCTCGACTTCCGATGGCTCCTGGACGCGCTCCAGACCGACCAGTTTCTCGTCCTTGGCCAGCTTGATCAGGGTCACGCCCTGAGTATTGCGGCCCAGACTCGAAACTTCGCCAACACGGGTACGCACCAGCGTGCCCTGGTCGGAAATCAGCATGATCTCCTCGCCTTCCTGCACCTGAACGGCGCCGACCAGACGGCCGTTACGCTCGTTGCTGACCATGGCGATGACGCCCTGACCGCCACGCTTGTACTCAGGGAACTCGGTGATCGCGGTGCGCTTGCCGTAGCCACGCTCGGAAGCGGTGAGGATCTGGCTGCCCTGCTCCGGAATCAGCATGGAAATCAGCTTCTGACCTTCCGGCAGACGCATGCCGCGCACACCGCGAGCCGTACGGCCCATGGCGCGCACTTCGGATTCCTTGAAGCGGGTGACCTTGCCGCCGTCGGAGAACAGCATGATTTCCTGCTCGCCATCGGTAACCGCGGCCGAGATCAAGATGTCGCCTTCGTCCAGCTCCAGCGCAATCAGGCCGACGCTGCGTTGACGACTGAACGCCACCAGCGGGGTCTTCTTGACGGTGCCGTTGGCGGTCGACATGAAGATGAATGGCGCCTTCTTCTTGTCAGCAGCCTTGATGCGCGCCTTGCGCTCTTCTTCGGTCTCGTTGCTGTTTTCGAGGTCTTCGGCCTCGGCGTCCACGCCTTCGGCTTCTTCTTCGTCAGCACGCTTGCGCATGGCTTCGAGATCGACCGGCAGCATGGTGGTGATGTATTCGCCTTCGCTCAGCGGCAACAGGTTGACCAGCGGACGACCACGGGCAGCGCGGGACGCTTCCGGGATCTCGTAGGTCTTGAGCCAGTACACCTTGCCTTTGCTGGAGAACATCAGCAGCGTGGTATGGCTGTTGGCCACCAGCAGGTGAGCGATGTAGTCCTCATCCTTGACGCCGGTGGCCGACTTGCCTTTGCCGCCGCGACGCTGGGCCTGATAGACAGCCAGCGGTTGAGTCTTGGCGTAGCCACCATGGGAGATGGTCACGACGCGCTCTTCTTCCGGGATCATGTCGCCGAGGGTCAGGTCCAGGCGCGCATCGAGGATCTCGGTGCGACGCACATCGCCGTACTCGGCGCGGATCAGCTCGAGCTCTTCGCGGATGACTTCCATCAGGCGCGTGGCGCTGTTGAGGATGCGCAGCAGCTCGCCGATCTGAGTCAGGATTTCCTGGTACTCGGTGAGCAGCTTCTCGTGTTCCAGACCGGTCAGGCGGTGCAGACGCAGCTCGAGGATGGCCTGAGCCTGTTCCGGCGACAGGAAATACTTGCCGTCTCGCATGCCGTACTGAGGATCGAGGTTTTCCGGGCGGGACGATTCGGCGCCTGCGCGCTCGACCATCTCGACCACGGCGCTGGATTCCCACGGCGTGCTGATCAGCCCTTCCTTGGCTTCGGCCGGGGTCGGCGAGGCTTTGATGAGGGCGATGACCGGGTCGATGTTCGACAGGGCAACGGCCTGACCTTCAAGAATGTGACCACGCTCGCGGGCCTTGCGCAGTTCGAACACGGTACGGCGGGTAACGACTTCGCGACGGTGACGAATGAAGGCTTCCAGCAGGTCCTTGAGGTTCAGGATGCGTGGGCGGCCGTCGATCAACGCAACGATGTTGATACCGAAGACGCTTTGCAGTTGGGTCTGGGCGTAGAGGTTGTTGAGGATGACCTCAGGCACTTCGCCGCGACGCAGCTCGATGACCACGCGCATGCCGTCCTTGTCGGACTCGTCGCGCAGTTCGGTGATGCCTTCAAGCTTCTTCTCTTTAACCAGCTCGGCGATCTTCTCGATCAGACGCGCCTTGTTCAGCTGGTACGGCAGCTCAGTGATGACGATCTGCTGGCGACCACCGACCTTGTCGATGTCTTCGACAATGGAGCGGGCGCGCATGTAAATGCGGCCACGGCCGGTCTTGTAGGCCTCTACGATGCCGGCACGACCGTTGATGATCGCGGCGGTCGGAAAGTCGGGGCCGGGGATGTACTGCATCAACTCGTCGACGGTGAGGTCGCCGTTGTCGATCAGCGCCAGGCAGCCGTCGATGACTTCACCGAGGTTGTGCGGCGGAATATTGGTCGCCATGCCCACGGCGATACCACTGGAGCCGTTGACGAGCAGGTTGGGAATACGGGTCGGCATGACCGCAGGAATCTGTTCGGTGCCGTCGTAGTTCGGCACCCAGTCCACGGTTTCCTTGTGCAGGTCGGCCAACAGCTCGTGGGCCAGCTTGGTCATGCGCACTTCGGTGTATCGCATGGCGGCGGCGTTGTCGCCGTCCACCGAACCGAAGTTGCCCTGGCCGTCTACCAGCAGGTAGCGCAGGGAAAAGGGTTGGGCCATACGAACGATGGTGTCGTAGACCGCGGTGTCGCCATGCGGGTGGTACTTACCGATAACGTCACCGACCACACGGGCGGATTTCTTGTACGGCTTGTTCCAGTCGTTACCCAGTTCGCTCATCGCGAACAGTACCCGACGGTGCACGGGCTTCAAGCCGTCGCGCGCATCGGGGAGAGCACGTCCGACGATGACGCTCATCGCGTAGTCGAGGTAGGACTGCTTCAGCTCGTCTTCGATATTGACCGGGAGGATTTCTTTGGCCAGTTCGCCCATGAGAAGCCTGATTCCTTTTTCTGGTGAAACCGCGTTCAGCCATCCGGGATGAACGAGGCTTGCCGCTGCCGACGATTGTCAGGCAACGACTTACGACAAATCAGCGAGTTATGCCATGAATGTGCGCAGTCATAAGGGTCGCCATGCGCCCCTTTGGAAACCGCCGGATGGTACCACAATCGCCGTCAGGCACGAAGTGTTTGCAGGCGCCGCGAACAAGCCGTTTCGCCAGCAGACGCCTGAGAAGCGCTCACAGAGCCCGATAGCGCGTTTGACGACGAATGGCATTATCGGCTGCGCGGTGATCAATGCAGGCGTTTGCGGCACATCAGCAGGGCCATTTTTGCCGTATCCGGGCGTTCGACAATGCCCTTCTCGGTGACGATGGCGTCGATGAGATCAGCAGGTGTAACGTCGAACACCGGGTTGAACGCATCGACGTCGGCCCCCACGCGTTTGCCGCCAACCTCAAGCAATTCGCGGCCGTCGCGTTCTTCGATGGGGATGTCTTCGCCACTGGCCAGGTTCATGTCGATGGTCGAGCTCGGCGCCACGACCATGAAGCGCACGCCGTGGTGCATGGCCGCGACCGCCAGCTGGTAGGTGCCGATCTTGTTGGCGACGTCGCCGTTGGCGGTGATGCGGTCAGCGCCGACGATGACCCAGGTGATGCCCTTGGTTTTCATCAGGTGCGCGGCGGCGGAGTCGGCATTGAGGGTGACCGGGATGCCTTCGTTGACCAATTCCCATGCGGTCAGGCGCGAGCCCTGCAGCCAGGGCCGGGTTTCGTCGGCATAGACACGCTCGATCATGCCTTCCAGGTGTGCCGCGCGAATCACGCCGAGCGCCGTCCCGAAGCCGCCTGTGGCCAGCGCGCCGGTGTTGCAGTGGGTCAGCACGGTCTGCAGATTGCCCTGATGCTTGCGGATCAGCTCTGCCCCCAGTTGCGCCATGGTCAGGTTGGCTTCGCGGTCGCTCAAGTGAATGGCCACGGCTTCGGCTTCCATGGCCTTCAGGGGATCTTCATGATCCTTGAGGCGATACAGGCGCTCGCGCATGCGGTTCAGCGCCCAGAACAGGTTGACCGCCGTGGGCCGAGAATTGGCCAGCAGGTCGAAGTCCTCCTCCAGAGCCATCTGCCAGTCACCGCCTTCGGCGAGCCGATCAACCACCGCCAGGACGATGCCGTAGGCCGCACTGATGCCAATCGCCGGCGCGCCGCGCACGACCATCGTGCGGATGGCTTCGGCTACGCCTTCAGCACTGGTGTAGGGATGCCAGGTTTCTTCGAAGGGCAAGACCCGCTGATCCAGCAGATACAACGTGCCGTCCCGCCAATCGATGGCCTTTACCTTCTCCGCAGCCAGTAATCGATCGCGCATTGCACACCCCACTTGATGAATTTTGAAAAGCTTGCCGCCACAGCGACGGTGCAAAGAAGCAAATCGCCAGCACCTTAAAAAGCCGCCGATTATAGCGAGCCGCCTGCGAAGACGCTCGGGTATACTTCGCCGTCCCCGTAATAAGCCATTGGATGCCCGCCCCATGCCCCATTCCGCTGCCCCGCTCGACCTGTTGTTGCTGCCGGACTGGCTGGTACCGGTCGAACCCGCCGGCGTTGTGTTGCAGCAGCACGGGATCGGCATTCGCGACGGCCTGATCGTTTATATCGGTCCGCGCGCCGAGGCCCTGCGCCAGCCGGCCATCGAGGTGCGCGAGTTGCCGGGCATGCTGCTCAGTCCCGGGCTGATCAACGCCCACGGCCATGCGGCGATGACCCTGTTCCGCGGGCTGGCGGACGACCTGCCGTTGATGACCTGGCTGCAGGATCATATCTGGCCGGCCGAGGCGAAGTGGGTCGACGAGGATTTCGTCCGCGACGGCACCGACCTCGCCATCGCCGAACAGTTGAAGGGCGGCATCACCTGCTTCTCCGACATGTATTTCTTCCCGAAGGTCGCGTGCGAGCGAGTGCACAACAGTGGCATTCGCGCACAGATCACCGTGCCGGTGCTGGACTTCCCGATACCCGGCGCGCGCAACAGCGACGAATCCCTGCACATCGGCATCGAGCTGTTCAACGATCTGGCCCACCACGACCGCATCAAGATCGCCATGGGACCCCACGCGCCCTACACCGTCAGCGACGAGAACCTGGAGAAGATCCGGGTCATCGCCGATGAACTGGACGCGATGATCCAGATGCACGTTCACGAAACCGCCTTTGAAGTGCACGACGCCGTTCAGCAACGTCAGGAGCGCCCCCTTGCGCGGCTGCATCGCCTAGGGCTGCTGGGCCCGCGCTTTCAGGCGGTGCACATGACCCAGATCAGCGATGACGACCTCGCGATGCTGGTCGAGAGCAACTCCAGCGTCATCCACTGCCCAGAATCGAATCTGAAACTGGCCAGCGGCTTCTGCCCGGTCGAGCGCCTGTGGCAGGCCGGTGTCAACGTCGCCATCGGCACCGACGGCGCGGCCAGTAACAACGATCTGGACCTGCTCGGCGAAACCCGCACCGCCGCGCTGCTGGCAAAAGCCGTTGCCGGCTCGGCCACCGCGCTGGACGCCCACCGTGCACTGCGCATGGCCACGCTGAACGGCGCCCGCGCCCTGGGCATCGACGATCACACCGGCTCGCTGCAAATCGGCAAGGCCGCCGACATGGTCGCGTTCGACCTGTCAGGCCTTGCGCAACAGCCGGTCTACGATCCGGTGTCACAACTTATTTATGCAACGGGTCGCGATTGCGTGACGCACGTCTGGGTCGCTGGCAAGCCATTGCTGCAGGACAAACGCCTGACCCGCATGGACGAAGAAGCGCTGACCCGGACCGCCAAAGCCTGGGGCAACCGCATCGCGGCTGACAAAGCCTGACCCATTGAGCGCCGCCACGGTCAGATACCGTGCCCGGACATCGAATTCAAGTTTCAGAGGATCACACATGAGCAACGTCGACAACGCCGAAATCGCCAAATTCGAGGCCCTCGCCCATCGCTGGTGGGACCGCAACAGCGAGTTCAAGCCCCTTCACGACATCAATCCGCTACGCGTGAACTGGATTGACGAACGGGTGAATCTGGCGGGCAAGAAGGTCCTCGACGTCGGCTGCGGCGGCGGCATTCTGAGTGAGGCCATGGCCTTGCGTGGCGCCACCGTGACCGGCATCGACATGGGCGAATCACCGCTGGCCGTGGCGCGACTGCACCAGCTGGAATCCGGCGTGAGCGTGGAATACCGGCAGATCACCGCCGAAGCGCTGGCCGAAGAAATGCCCGAGCAGTTCGATGTCGTGACCTGCCTGGAAATGCTGGAGCACGTGCCGGACCCGTCGTCGGTGATCCGTGCTTGCTACAAGATGGTCAAGCCGGGCGGTCAGGTGTTTTTCTCCACCATCAATCGCAACCCGAAGGCCTACCTGTTCGCCATTATCGGCGCCGAATACATCATGAACCTGCTGCCGCGCGGCACCCATGACTTCAAGAAATTCATCCGCCCTTCCGAGCTGGGCGCGTGGAGCCGCGATGCCGGGCTGCAGGTCAAAGACATCACCGGTCTGACCTACAACCCGTTGACCAAGCACTACAAGCTGGCCTCGGACGTCGACGTCAATTACATGATCCAGACACTGCGGGGAGTCTGAGCCATGCGCTTGAGGGCAGTTCTCTTCGACATGGACGGCACGCTGCTCGACACCGCGCCGGACTTCATCGCGATCTGCCAGGCAATGCTGGCCGAACGCGGCTTACCGCCGGTGAACGACAAGCTGATCCGCGATGAGATATCCGGCGGTGCCAGGGCGATGGTCTCGGCGGCGTTCGCGATGCCCCCCGAGGCAGCGGAATTCGAGGCGCTGCGCCTGGAATTCCTGGCGCGCTATCAGACCGATTGCGCGGTGCACAGCAAACTGTTCGACGGCATGGCCGAATTGCTGGCCGACATCGAGAAAGCCAGACTGATCTGGGGCGTGGTGACCAACAAACCGGTTCGTTTCGCTCAACCGATCATGGAGCAACTGGCTTTGTCGGAGCGTTCCGCGGTGCTGATCTGCCCGGACCATGTGACCAAGAGCAAACCCGATCCGGAGCCGCTGCTGCTGGCCTGCAAGATGCTCGGTCTGGACCCGGCCAGTGTGCTGTTCGTGGGCGATGACCTGCGTGACATCGAATCCGGTCGCGACGCAGGCACCAAGACCGCCGCCGTGCGCTATGGCTACATCCATCCCCAGGACAACCCCGATCACTGGGGCGCGGACGTGGTGGTGAATCACCCGCTGGAGCTGCGCCGGGTCTTGGATGACGCGTTGTGCAGTTGCTGAGGCGACAGTCCGCAACCAAATCCTTCACTGCGCCCATTTAGACATTAGAAAGGAGCCGCCATGTTCAATTACTCCGCCCGCCCCGACCTGCTCAAGGGCCGGGTGATTCTGGTGACCGGAGCCGGCCGTGGCATCGGCGCCGCTGCGGCGAAAACCTATGCCGCCCACGGCGCGACGGTCTTGCTGCTGGGCCGGACCGAAGCGAATCTGAGCGCGCTGTATGACGAGATCGAGGCTGCCGGGCATCCGCAACCGGTGGTCGTCCCGTTCGATCTCGAGACTGCCCTGCCCCCTCAGTACGACGAGCTCGCCGCGATGATCGAAGCAGAGTTCGGCCGCCTGGACGGCGTGTTGCACAACGCCTCGATCATCGGGCCGCGCACGCCGGTCGAACAGCTCACCGGTGAGCAGTTCATGCAGGTGATGCACGTTAACGTCAACGCCACGTTCATGCTGACCACCGCCTTGCTGCCGTTGCTCAAGCTTTCGGGCGACGCGTCCATCGCGTTCACCTCCAGCAGCGTCGGGCGCAAAGGCCGCGCATACTGGGGCGCCTATGGCGTGTCCAAGTTCGCCACCGAAGGGCTGATGCAGACGCTGGCCGACGAGATCGATGGTCTTGGTTCGCTGCGCGCCAACAGCATCAATCCGGGCGCAACCCGCACCGACATGCGCGCACAGGCATACCCGGCGGAAGATCCGACCAACAACCCGACGCCGGAAGAGATCATGCCGGTGTACTTGTACCTGATGGGCCCGGACAGCATCGGCATCAACGGACAGGCACTGGATGCCCAGACCCGCTGAACCGGGTGATGCTGACGCGGCTGGCTCACCAAGGCGAGTGACTGCGCAGCGCCGCGCTGCAACGCTTTTATCCGCTGAAGGGACGGGCGTAGACGTGACGGTCAGCCTCGGTTGCTCGACGCTGCCGCCGGGCGAATCGCCCGACAGCATGGTGCAACGTGAGGACACGGCCCTGTACGCCGCCAGGCGCAAGGGCCGCCACCGCCTGGATACGGCGGGCTGAGGGATCAGGCGCGGGCGGGGATCCGGTGTTCACGGACCGAGCCGCTGCCTTCCTGAGATCGTTCCAGCGTCATGCACCGTTCCAGGAACAGGAACATGTACTCGTAGCTCTTGCAGACCGCCATTCGCAGGTCGCTCTGCAATTGCTCGCTGGGGTTGTTGCCGGCCAGGGTGCAGATGATTTCCAGCGCTTCCCAGGGGTGGGAATCGTCGTACTGCGCGTGCATCTTCAGCCACTTCATCGCCCGCTTTCGCGTGTCCGGCGGGAACATGTCCGCGTAGGTGTCCTGGGAACAGACAACGGCCGACCATTCACCGGTGGCGCCTTCGATGGCGTAGTTGGTCGCCGCGATGGCCACCACCAGCGAATCCGACGAACAGCTGTGCCAGCACCAGTGATTTAGGGCGTGAAGTTCCGACGGCACCCGCTGCGCCTGCAAGTCTTCCAGGCTCACCCCGTGGGCGGCGCTCCAGTTGACCCAGTAATCGGCGTGGTTGAGTTCGACCCGAATGTTGCGCATCAACCATCGTCGCGCCATGTCTTCACCCGGGTGTCGGGCGAATCGGGTCTTGGTCAGGTTATGCGCCATATAGACCGCGAACTGTTCGACGACCGGCCAGCCACCAATCAAGTACTGGCGCATGGTCTTAGAACTGAGCCGCCCGTCACGCATGCGTTGATAAAGTTCATGCCCTACCACCTTGGCCTTGGCGTCACTGCAATCTTCAATCAATTGCTGTGCCCAAGCGGGGTAACTGCTGGCATCCATCAGCGGACCGGTTCTAATGAACATATCGATCACTGTGTAGCTCCTTATATGAGTTGCTTAATGGTCTGTTCAGCGAAAAGTCCCGGGAGCGCTGAACAACAGTGGGGTCTGCCTCGCGGGCCGTGCGTGCAGACATTCACAGGTGAATAATTGCGGTCGCTCGATAACGTACCCCTGAGCGTAGTCCACACCGATTTCCAATAACGCCTGCTCTATCTGAGGGCTCTCGACGAACTCGGCGATCGTCTGTTTGCCCATTACGTGCCCGATATGGTTGATCACTTCTACCATCGCCCGGTTGACCGGATCGTCGAGCATGTCCTTTACGAAGCTTCCGTCAATCTTCAAAAAATCCACAGGCAAGTGCTTCAAGTAAGCGAATGACGACATGCCTGCACAGAAGTCATCCAGAGAGAAACGGCATCCCAGACCTTTAAGTTCATTGATGAACCGAATGGCGCTGCCCAGATTGGCGATCGCACTGGTTTCGGTGATTTCAAAACAGATAAGTTCAGGGGGGATTGCGTAGATCTGGAACTGCTGTCGCAAATACTCGAGGAAGGCGTCGTCGCCAATGCTGCTCCCGGACAGGTTGATCGCACACACGGCCATTGGCCCTTCGCGGTGTCCGGACCTGAGGCACTCCGCGATGATCATGAAGACGTGCTGCACGACCCAGCGGTCCAGGGTGGTCATCATGCCGTAGCGCTCGGCGGCGGGGATGAAACTGCCGGGCAGGATCATGCGCCCGGACTCGTCGCGCAGCCGCAGCAGAATCTCGATATGGCCGTGGCGTTGCTCGGCATTGCGACCCAGCGCTGCAATTTCCTGGGAATACAGGCAGAAGCGGTTCTCTTCGAGGGCCATGTGCAGGCGCTGAATCCAGGCCATCTCGCCGAAGCGGGTGGACAGATCAGAGTCATCGTCGTGGTAGACCTGAACCCGGTTGCGGCCTTTTTCCTTGGCCATATAGCAGGCCATGTCGGCGGCGCGCAGCGACGTCTCAAGGGTGGTCGGGACGTCGTCGATGTGCACCAGACCAATGCTGACGGTGGTGACAAACGGCCGGCCTTTCCAGACAAAATGCAGGCTTTCCACGGTTTGGCGCAGGCTCTCGGCCACTCGCTCGGCGGCATCCGGCGCGCAGTGTTCAAGGAGGATGCCGAACTCATCGCCGCCCAGACGTGCCAGCGTGTCGCCTTCGCGCACGCCCTGTTGCAGCAGCGTGCAAATGTGCCGCAGCAGTTCATCCCCCGCAGCGTGACCGCTGGTGTCGTTGACCAGCTTGAACTGATCGAGGTCCAGAAACATCAACGCATGCCGCGCCGGCTGTTCGGTCAGGCCGTTGAGGGCCAGTTCCAGGCGGTATTCGAACTCGCGGCGGTTGGTCAGACCGGTCAGCGCATCGTGGGTCGCCTGCCAGGACAAATTGGCGATGTACTGCCGCTCCTGGGTCATGTCATGCAACACCAGCACCGCGCCGCTGACTTTGCCTTCGGTGCGAATCGGCGAGCCGACTAGCGCGACCGAAACGGTGCTGCCGTCCAGGCGTTGAATCAGTCGTGAGCTTTCACTGCCGCCGCCCAGATTGCCGCTGAGCATGCGCTCGATCAGGGTCGAGGTGTCTTTCTGGTCATTCTCGTCGAGCAGGCTGAACAGCGCCGCCAGCGGCAGACCGGCTGCCTGCTCGTTCTTCCAGTGGGTCATGAGCTCGGCGGCGGGGTTCATGTAGACGATGGAGCCGTCGACATCGGTGGTGATGACGCCATCACCGATGGACTCCAGGGTAATCTGCGCGCGTTCTTTTTCCATCTGCAGCGCAATCGCAAAGCCGTGGCGCTGCTCCAGCAGTTTATGGGTGCGCAGCAGCGCGAGGATGATCAGGCACAGCGCGGTGGCGAGGTTGACCACCAGCAGAATCCGCAGGATGACCCGCGAGCCCTCGCCCAGCGCGTCGCTGAAGGCCATGGCCGCCGGCGTGACGCCTTCGTTGATGGCACTGATGCGCTGGCGCCAGCCCATGACTTCACTGTTGGTGACGTTGCCTTCCTGAATGCGCGCGTGCATTTCGCGGGCGACTTCATCCAACTGCACCAGATAGTTGTCACCGACCTTCCACAGGTCGATGGCCTTCTCGAGATAGCTGAAGTGCTGAAAATTCAGGTAGAGCCAGATGATGCTCTGGGCATCGTCGGGATGGTTACCACCCTGCAGAATCCCCGCAGTAGCGCGCGCGATGTCGGGCACCGGCTGATCCATCGCCAGGCGCAAGTCATGCCCGCCGTGGGGAATGGCAATCGCTTTCTGATATTTCAGGTAATTGATGTCATCTCGACTGTTGGCGTAGAGATTCAGGTAATAAATGGCGTCCTTCTGGCCCTTCGACCACAGGCTCTCGCCGCCAATGTAGCTGCGGACCGCCGACATCATGTACAAGCTGACGCAGCCGAGCAGTGCCTGTAACAGCACGACGGCGATAAATGGCCAGACGATGCCCAGAAGACGAGGCTTCTCGAGAATCCGCTTTTGCTTCATGGTGTCCCTTTGATCAGCACTGCCAGATACTCATTCCCCCTTCACCAGGCAACCTTCCTGGAGCCTGAGGGACTTCGCTAATTTCCACGATGCAGCAGACAATCTCTCACATCTTTTACAAGACGTAACCAGCCATTTGAGTGCGGAGACGTAAATATGACGCTTTTCACATTTTCAGTGATTGCCATGGGAGAGCATAGCCCGAGGATTGACGTGGTCCAGTGGCGATACGCCATTTCAGTGTGGCGGCTCTAAAACCCGTCGCGCTGTGTCACACCTGTTGCAGGTGTCCGTAGAGCCTGGCGTACAGCCCGCCGTCTGCAATCAGTTGCTGGTGATCACCGTCTTCGGCGATCCGCCCGCCATCGAACACCAGTACACGGTCCGCCTGTTTCACCGCCGACAGTCGGTGGGCAATGATCAGCGTCGTGCGGCCACTGAGAAACCGGTTGAGCGCCTGGTGCAGGTTGTACTCGGTGGCGGCGTCCAGCGCAGAGGTGGCCTCGTCGAGAATCACCACCTTGGGATCGGCCAGCACCATGCGCGCAATGGCCAGCCTTTGGCGCTGGCCGCCGGACAACCGAACACCCGAGCGCCCGACCACGCTGTCCAGCCCCAGCGGCAGCGCGCGGATCGTCGCATCCATCTGGGCGATTTCCAGCGCCTGCCAACAGGCCCTGTCGTCCTGCTCCCGGCCCATCAACAGGTTGGCGCGGACGGTGTCGTTGAACAGCGCCGGATGCTGCAAGACCACGGCGACGTTCTCGCGCACGGTGTCCAGGCCGATCTCCTGCAAGCTTGAGCCACCAAACCGGATGAGACCGGATTTCGCGGTGTAGAGCCCGAGCAGCAACTGCACCAGGGTGCTTTTGCCACCGCCGCTGGCGCCGACGATCGCGACTTTTTCGCCGGGATTGATCGACAGGTCTAGCTGATCGAGGACCAACTCGTCGTTGTAGCCGAAGCTCAGCCCGCGGACGTCGATGCTCACCGTCTGCCGACCCGCGAACGGATTGCTGTGCCCCGGATACTGAGGCTCGTCCGCGCGGGCCAGCAGTTCGTTGATGCGCGTCAGAGCACCGCCCGCCGCGTAATAGGCGTACTGCAGATTCAGCAGTTGTTCGACCGGACCGATCATGAACCACAGGTAGCTGAACACCGCGAGCATGTGGCCGATGGACAGGTCGGAGAACAGCACCGTGAGCATCGCGGCAGCGCGGAAAATGTCGATGCCGAATTGAAACAGCAGCCCGCTGGCCCGGCCCGACGCGTCGCTCTTCCACTGGGACGACACCGCGTAATCGCGCACTTCCCGGGCACGCAGGCCGAGCAATCCGAGGAAATAGCCCTGACGGTTACTGGCACGGATCTCCTGAATACCCTCGAGGGTTTCGGTCAGCGCCTGGGTGAAGCGTGAGGTGCTGTCGTTTTCCAGTTTCTTGAGGTGCTTGACGCGCTTGCCGAGCTTCACCGTGGCGAACACCACCAGCGGGTTGAACAGCAGGATCAGCAGCGCCAGTTGCCAGTGCATCCACATCAAGATCGCAGCGGTCCCAGTGAGGGTAAGCATCGCCACGAGAAACTTGCTCAGCGTCTCGCCGACGAATTTGTCCACGGTGTCCAGATCCGTCACCAGATGCGCGGTGACCGTGCCAGTGCCCAGGCTTTCGTATTCGCTCAGCGAGATCCGCTTGAGCCGCTCGATCAGGCGCGTGCGGATGCGATAGACGATGTCCTTGGCGAGCCCGGCGAACAAGCGCGACTGGATCACGTTGAACACCAGTGCCCCCAAACGCAGACACAGTGTCGCCACCAGCATCAGACCGATATAGCCGACGGGCTTTTGCAGGCTGTCCGGCAAAAACTGATTCATGAAGACGAGTGCCGAATTACCTTTGCCCAGCAGCACTTCATCGACCAGCAAGGGCAGCAGCAGCGGGATCGGCACCGAGCAGAGCACCGCCAGGACCGCGACGCCATTGGCCACCCACAGCGCCTTCTTGTGCTGCAGCGCGAGGCGCCTGATCTGCGCCCAGTTCAAGCGGTCAGCGACAGGAGGTTCATTAGCCGGTGCAGCGGGATGGCGATGTTCCAGATCAGGGACGTCAGGCACTGGCGTTGCGCTCCAGCCAGCGACCCAGCAAAGGCCCGAGGACCTCCAGGGGTTGATAGCCGTTAGTCAGCAGCGCCAGTTGGCCGTTGCGCTCGGCGAGCATCGTCGGGAAACCCGCGATGCCCAAGTCCTGAACCCAGAAAAAATCCGACGCGGTCGCCGTGTGCTGTTCGACGCTGTCGAAGGCTTCGGCGAACTCGATGCGCGGCAAACCGGCTTTTTCGGCGAGTTCGGCCAGCACCGAGCCGTGGGTCACGTCGCGACCGTGAAGGTAAAAGGCCTGCTGGATTTCTTTGACCAGCCGCCAGGCGACGTCCGGTGCCAGGCTGCGCGCCGCAACGATGGCCCGGCAGGCGGGCGCAGTGTCGTAGACGAAACCGTCGGGCAAGGCATCCTCGAAACGGAACGTCTGGCCCGTGGCCTCGTGCACCGCTTGCCAGTGTTCAAGAATGTAACGTTTGGTCGTCGGTTCCAGCGCCGCGCCACTGCCGGTGCGCAATCCGCCCACCACCAGATGCAACGGCACCCCCGCCGCTCCCGCCTGCTCGACCAATGCTTCGGCCACCGGAGAAAACCCCCAGCACCAGGAACACATCGGGTCCATCACGTACAGCAGGCGGGTGGACATGGTTCAGGCCTCGTTGCTTGGGGTTTCAGTCGCCTGGCCGTCGAGCGCACGGTAATTGCGACCGATAGGGTGCGGCTGATTGCGCGCCTTCGCCAGTTCGATCTGCTTCTGCCGGTCGATGGCGCTGCGGCGGGTTTTCTCGCTCAGCGAATCCCAGCAGTGCGGGCAACTGACGCCCGGCGAATAATGCTCGCTGGCACGGTCTTCTGCGCTGATCGGCGTGCGGCAGGCATGGCATTGATCGTAGTCGCCTTCGGTCAGGTCGTGGCGGACCGTGACGCGATTGTCGAACACGAAGCAGTCGCCCTGCCAGCGGGTTTCTTCCTCGGGCACTTCTTCCAGGTATTTGAGGATGCCGCCCTTGAGGTGATAGACCTCTTCAAAGCCTTCACCGAGCATGTAGCTGGACGCCTTTTCACAGCGAATGCCGCCGGTGCAGAACATCGCGACCTTCTTGTGCTTCGCTGGATCGAAGTGGGTTTTGATGTAGTCCGGAAATTCACGGAAGGACGCGGTCTTGGGGTCAATCGCGCCTTCGAAGGTGCCGATGGACACTTCGTAATCGTTGCGCGTGTCGATGAGCAGCACTTCAGGGTCGGCGATCAGCGCGTTCCAGTCCTTGGGATCGACGTAGGTGCCCACCGCCTTGTTCGGGTCGACGCCCGGGACGCCCAACGTCACGATCTCTTTCTTGAGTTTGACCTTGGTGCGGTAGAACGGCTGGTCGTCGCAGTACGATTCCTTGTGGTCGATGTCGACCATGCGCGGATCGTTCTTCAGCCAGGCCATCAGGCCGTCGATACCCTCGCGGCTGCCGGAGACCGTGCCGTTGATGCCTTCTTCAGCGATCAGCAAGGTGCCTTTGATGCCGTTGTCGACCATCGCCTGCAGCAGGGGCTCGCGCAGTGCGACGTAATCGGAAAGGGTGACGAATTTGTACAGCGCCGCGACGACGATGGGGGCGGTTTGGGTCATGTAGCGTCTCCAGGTGGTGACCCTCGCAAAGGGCCTACCGGGTGAATGATTCAGATGAACGCGTGCCGACCGGGCAACGCGGCGCGGATTCTATCAAGAATCGAACGTGGGCAGGCAGGCGGGTTGATCAATCGTCTCAATCACCCTGCTCATCTATCGGGAACATCGGCATCCTACTCACAGACGCCTCAAAACCTGCGCACGAATGGTGGTTATACCGGCCTTCGACGCGGTGGTCTCGGAGGCAACCTTCGCGGATTCGACGACCGCAGAAACGAATTCCAACGCGGCGCTGGCACAGGCCTCGAAGCTGGCTGCAGATCTGACGTGAAGGGTGGTTAGCATGAGGCAAAAACAAACCTAACGAATGTTAGGTAGCCTATTGACGTCTACGGTTTTCGCGCCTAAGGTTTACCTACCTAACAAACGTTAGGTGAACATTCTTCTACCACAGGACGGCGCCATGACAACCAAATTGCAGCTATTCACCTCTCCTTCGGCGTTTCCCAATCCCCAGCGACTGCGCCTGTTCATGCACGAAAAGGGTATCGCCGATCAGTTCGATGAAACCATCTATGACATGGCGCCCGGTGGCGAGCAACGCGGCTGGCGTCACCTCAACATGAACCCATGGGGAGAAACCCCGACACTGCAGTTGGCGGATGGCAGCTATATTTCCGAAACACCGGCCATCGCCCGTTTTCTCGACCAGTCCTACCCAGGCCGCAAGATCATGGGCGAAAGCGCGCTGGAACAAGGCCTGGACAACATGTGGGATAACCGCATCTGGGTGCATATCCTGTATCGGATCGTCACGGCTTTTCACGTCTTGCACACCGGGCTCGGCTTCAAGCTGGAGCTGACGAAGAATGAGGCATGGGGTGAGCACTGCCGCAAAGAGGCACTGATGCACGCCGCCCTGGTGAATTGTCATCTGGCTGACGGTCGCGAGTGGCTGCTCGGCGGTGCCGAACCCACGTTTGCCGACATCACGCTGGCGACCGCGATTGCCTTCTCCAAATTCCCGGTGAACGCAACCCCGCTGGACGAGCGTTTCGAGCACCTGGACAGCTACTGGCAGCGCTGGCAGAAACGCCCGGCCTTCCAGGCCGCCTACGCTGATCGCAGCAGTGGCATACCGGAGCTGGATTCGCCTTCCGCGTGATACGTCCGTAGGGCAAGTCATGATCTGTGAGGACGGTTGCAGGGACTTTTGCTTTAAGATCGCCGGTTCCACTGCAACTCGTCCGACCCAGGAAAGGCACGACAATGAGCATCAACGCCCGCGAAGCCATACTTCTGGCCGCCCGAAACATTGCCCAGTCACAGGGTTACAACGGACTGAATTTTCGCGACCTGGCCCAAGCGGTTGGCATCAAGCCAGCCAGCATCTACTACCACTTCCCGAGCAAGGCTGACCTGGGCATTGCCGTTGCCAGGCGGTATTGGCAAGACGGTGCGGCGGCGCTGGAGACGCTTTCTGAGGAGACGCCGGATCCCGCTGAAGCACTGCGTCGTTTTCCAGAGATCTTTCGTCGCTCGCTGGAGGCCGGCAACCGGCTGTGTCTGGCCAGCTTCGTGGGAGCGGAAACCGATAATCTGCCCACGGCCATGGCCGAGGAGATTCAGGCTTTTGCTCAGGTGAATACAGACTGGCTGCGCCGACAGCTTGTCGCCGCCAACTGCTGCGAGGCAACCGACAGCGACGTCCGCGCGCGCGCCATTTTTTCCGCCGTTGCGGGGGCCCAGCTCATCGCAAGAAGCCGGTCAGACATCACGCTGTTCGATACGTTGATCGAGGCCTATCGCGCTTATGGCCCCTTACCGGCTTGATAGCCGCTTGCCCCCGAAGCCTGCAGCAAGGCCTGCTTCGGGGGGCAGGCGTCAGTCATGCCCACCCGCACAGGTCGGTGAAGACGGCGCGGCGCCGAGCTTCGCCCATTCCTCCGGTGTATAGGTGTGCAGCGCCAGAGCGTGGAACTCACCCATCAGGCCACCGAGCAGGCCGTAGACCTTCTGGTGACGCTTGACCGCGTTGAGGCCGGCGAACTGCTCGCTGACCACCACCGCCTTGTAGTGAGTGTCCGTGCCGCGACTGTGCATGTGGCTTTCATTGAGCACCTGAAGGTACTCGGGCTGAAAGACCGTCAACGCGGATTCGATTCGCTGTTGCATGCTCATGTCAGGCTTCGCTTATGGCTTCTTGGCAGGAGCGGCCGGTGCAGCTGGCTTGGCGCCGGCCGGGGTCAGTTCCTTGGTCATGTCGGCGAGCAGCTTGTTGACCACAGGCACCGCGCTTTCCAGTTTGCTCTGGGTCAGCTGGAACGACTGCTGGCTGATCTGCGGCATCTTCGCCTGGACTTTCTGGCCCAGTGGCGACTGATAGAAGGCAACCAGGTCTTTCAGCTCGCTTTCGGTGAAGTTCGAGGTGTACAGCTTGACCATATCAGGCTGCAGTTTTGGCCAGCTGATCACCTGATCCAGCGCGGCGTTGGCCTTGCCCTGATAGGTTTCGAGAGTGGCTTGCTTGGACGCAGGTGCTTTGGTTTCAGCGAAGCGCTGAGCGAACATCTGCTGGACTTGCATGTAAACCGGCGCACCCAGTTGATCGGCGTGAGCCAGTTTGAGGAACGCTACAGCACTGGCTTCATGGCTGGCGGTATCGGCAAGAACCTGGCCGCTGGCACATACCAGAGCAACCGCAGCACAAATGGCACGAAGACGGGTCATCGAGTTTCCTTATCTAGCAGGCGAGGCAGAACCCCAAGGCCGGCCATTCTGCGCCCCTTTGCGCATTTCCCTCAACCCCCGACCCTACGAGCGGTTATCCCGCAACCGTGACGCCCTCACCCGCACGAAGGTTTAAGGCGACCGGCCCGGGCGTTTTGTCGCACACTGTGCGCACCTGTTCCGACCGCACAGCAGCCACGGGGAACCCACCGACTCCCCCGGTTACTAAACTGCGCCAATCGATCTTAAGGAGAGAGTCCAGTGAGCCGTACCGAAACCGACAGCATAGGTCCGATCGACGTCCCCGAAGACGCTTACTGGGGGGCACAGACGCAACGATCCCTGATCAACTTCGCCATTGGCCAGGAGCGCATGCCGCTGCCGGTATTGCACGCGCTGGCGCTGATCAAAAAAGCCGCGGCGCGGGTCAATAATCGCAACGGCGACCTGCCGGCCGATATTGCCAACCTGATCGAGCAGTCCGCTGACGAGGTGCTGCAAGGCCAGCTCGACGATCAGTTTCCCCTGGTGGTCTGGCAGACCGGCAGCGGCACCCAGAGCAACATGAACGTCAACGAAGTCATCGCCGGCCGTGCCAACGAACTGGCGGGTGGCGTTCGCGGCGGCAAATCGCCGGTTCACCCCAACGATCACGTCAATCGCTCGCAAAGCTCCAACGACTGCTTCCCCACCGCGATGCACATCGCGGCCGTGCAAGCGGTGAAAGAGCAACTGCTGCCGGCGATCGCCGAACTGTCCAGCGGTCTGTCCGAGCAGTCCTCGCGGCACATGAAACTGGTGAAAACCGGCCGTACGCACATGATGGACGCCACGCCCATCACCTTCGGCCAGGAGCTCTCGGCCTACGTCGCCCAGCTCGATTACGCTGAAAAAAGCATCCGCGCCGCGTTGCCTGCGGTGTGCGAGCTGGCCCAGGGCGGCACCGCTGTCGGCACCGGCTTGAACTCGCCCCACGGATTCGCCGAGGCCGTTGCCGCCGAATTGTCCGCACTGTCCGGCCTGCCCTTCGTCACCGCGCCGAACAAGTTTGCCGCGCTGGCCGGCCATGAGCCCCTGACCGCACTGTCCGGCGCGCTGAAAACCCTGGCCGTGACCCTGATGAAGATCGCCAACGACCTGCGCCTGCTGGGTTCCGGCCCACGTGCGGGCCTGGCTGAAGTAAAGCTGCCGGCCAACGAACCGGGCAGCTCGATCATGCCGGGCAAGGTCAACCCGACCCAGTGCGAAGCGCTGTCGATGCTGGCGTGTCAGGTGATGGGCAACGACACCACGATCACCTTCGCCGCCAGTCAGGGCCACCTGCAGCTGAACGTGTTCAAGCCGGTGATCATCCACAACCTGTTGCAATCGATCCGCTTGCTGGGCGATGGCTGCCGCAACTTCAACGAGCACTGCATTGCCGGCATGGAACCGGATGCCGCCAAGATGGCCGAGCATCTGGAGCGCGGCCTGATGCTGGTGACCGCGCTGAACCCGCACATCGGCTACGACAAGTCGGCGCAGATCGCCAAGAAAGCCTACAGCGAAGGCTTGACCCTGCGCGAAGCGGCGCTGCAGCTGGGCTTCCTCACCGACGCCGAGTTCGACGCCTGGGTGCGTCCGGAAAAAATGCTCGAGGCCGGCAGCAATGGCTGAATCCATCAGCGGCGCCACGCCACTGGAAGGCTATGGCAAACGCATCCTGATGATCATCGGCACGCCGAAAAGCATCAGCCTCGGCCACGCGCTGGGCGAGGCGTATGCCCAGGGCGCGCGCAGCAAAGGTCATGTGGTGCGGGTGCTGAAGCTCGACGAAATGGATTTCGACCCGGTGCTGCGCGGTGGCTATGAGTCCGCCCAGACCCTGGAACACGATCTGCTTGAAGCCCAGCGCGAGGTGCACTGGGCACAGCATCTGGTGTTTGTGTATCCGGTCTGGTGGGGCGGTTTGCCGAGCCTGCTCGGTGGATTCTTCGACCGGGTATTCATGCCCGGTTTTGCCTTCAAGGCCCATGGCAGGCACCACCCTTCCAACGACCTGCTGAAGGGCCGGACAGCGGAATTGCTGGTGACCATGGACACGCCGTCGCGGTACTTCCGCTGGGTCTTCAAGGCTCCTGCCCATCGGCAGATGGTCAGAACCATCCTTGAATTCTGTGGGATCAAGACCACACGCCTGACGGAGTTCTCGCCGGTGCGCACCTCTACCGAGGAGCAGCGTCAGCAGTGGATTCGTCAGGCCGAGGGTTTGGGGAAGCGCTAAATCAAGTGCCTGCATCTCCAAAAATGGGGAAGCGGAGGTGCAAGTTGATGGAACCGTTAAGAACGCTACTATTCAAATGCTCTGACTCACATTGTGGCGGCGCCTGTCGCCCATTCAGATCATTCGCGTACCGACCCAATGCCCGGAGAAGGCCATGTTAAGCAAGCGTGAACAAGATCCAGCCCCCACTGTTCGTTTTCGCAGCGACCGCGTTTCCCGTGTCAATGGCCTCTACTTCTTCAGCACCCGGGAAAACACCCTCGAAGGTCCGTTCATGAGCAAGGAAGACGCTGCACGGGAAACCGAGGTCTATGTCCGTCGCATGCAAGCGGCGAGCGCGTGTCAGCCAGGCATGCCCTCCTCGCTCAACGGCTGACCGATCCCGCCTTTAGGAATGATTGCGGCGAAACGTCTCTTCGCCCATTGCCGCAATCTGTCCGTCGATCAGTGCATCGAACGGACGCAACAAGCACTCGAATGATGTCTCCGGCTCCAGCGTGTGCAGCGCATGGACGATGGCCTCCAGCGTCGACAACGCGTCGGGCCCCGGCGCCTTGCGCAATCGATAGCGTGAAGGTGGCGCGTCCGTCAGCACGACCCTGGGCAACGCCGCCAGCAAGGGGTTGAGGTGCAGCAACTTGCGCGCTTTGCGCCAGGTGCCATCAGGCACGACGAGCAGCAGGGGCACTCCGTCGGCAGTGCTGGCTGTCAGCGCCACGGCCTCCTCCCCCGGGAATAGCAGACACGCTCGATAACCGGGCCGGCTCAGCCATTGCGTCAGATCCTCGAACACCTCTCCCACGTGCAACTCCGCATTCTCAAGGCCCAGGGCTGCCAGGCGCGCCGTGTTGAGCGCGTGATTGACTTCGCTGGGATGCTGCAGGATCAATACCCGCGTCCGGCTGCCCAAAGCAGGTATGAGCGCACACAGGCAATGATCGGTCGGACGCAGGCAGCGTTCGCAGCGGGCACGGGACATCGTTGGTTTCCTACAGTGGATTGAGCTGGGCTTTCAGCAGATCGCGAAAGGTCTGAATCAGCGGCTCGCGGCTGCGCCCTCGACGCAAGATCATCGAAAATGGCGCCTGATAGCCAAAGGTTGCCGGCAGCAAGACCCGCAGGTGCCCGGAATCCACCCACGATTGCGCGTAGTGCTCGGGCAAGTAACCGATGTAGGCGCCGGACAGCACCAGAATCAGCTGCGCTTCCATACTCTCGACGGTCGCGGCGCTGTGCTTGAAGCCGTGACGGGCGAGTTCGGCCTGGCTCCAGTAGCCGCGTCCGACCATGCGCTGTTGAGTGATGACGGGCTCGGGAATACGCCGCTCGGCATACAGCGCGTGGCGATTGCTGCAATACAGCCAATGCTGCTCGCGGTACAGCGGCTGATAGAGCAGGCCGTTCATGCGCGTGGAAAACGATCCGATCGCCAGGTCCAGCCGGTTGTCCAGCACGCCCAGCTGCAGTTCGTAGGGGCTCATCACCGCAAGGTGCAAATGCACGGCCGGATGCTCCGCACTGTAGGCGCCGATGACTTCCGCAAAGGGCAATGCGCGGTCACTGACCGTCGAGTCCAGCACGCCGAGATTGAGCGTGCCGCGCAGCTCGCCCTTGAGCGCAGCGGCGTAGAGCTCGAAGCCTTCCAGTTCGCCGAGCAGGCGCAGGGTTTCCTGATGAAACAGCTCGCCCTTGCTGGTCAGGCTGAACCCGCCACGCCCGCGATGACAGAGCACGATGCCGAGCGCGGCTTCAAGCTGGCTCATGTAGGTGCTGATCGCCGAGGTCGACAGATTGAGTTCTTGCTGAGCGCTGGCAAAGCCCTGATGGCGCACGACGCAGGCGAAGATGCGCAGCAATTTGAGGTCGGGAAGCGCGCTGGGCATGGGGTTTCCAGGATAGTTTTCCGCGCAGCTTACCCGATACTTCAGGAATATCTGAACTAAGTATTTCGCCTGACGGATTGTTCGCGGCGGGTCCGGTCAACAGAATCGGGGCCATGCCGGAAGCCTGCTTCCGCCCCTTTTGCTCACCACCGATGAGGCAATCCCGTGGACAAGATTTTCCATCAACCACTGGGCGGCAACGAAATGCCGCGCTTCGCCGGCATCGCCACCATGATGCGCTTGCCGCACCTGCAAACCGCGGCCGGGCTGGACGCGGCGTTCGTCGGCGTGCCGCTGGACATCGGTACGTCCCTGCGCGCTGGCACCCGCTTCGGCCCACGAGAAATCCGCGCCGAATCGGTGATGATTCGCCCCTACAACATGGCCACCGGCGCCGCCCCATTTGACTCGCTTTCAGTGGCGGACATCGGCGACGTGGCGATCAACACGTTCAATCTGCTGGACGCCGTGCGCATCATCGAAGAGGCCTACGACGGTTTTCTCGAGCACGGCATCATCCCGCTGACCCTCGGCGGCGATCACACCATCACGCTGCCGATCCTGCGCGCCATGAAGAAGAAACACGGCAAGGTGGGGCTTGTGCACATCGACGCCCACGCGGACGTCAACGATCACATGTTCGGCGAGAAGATCGCCCACGGCACCACCTTCCGCCGAGCGGTGGAGGAAGGTCTTCTGGATTGCGATCGGGTGGTTCAGATTGGTCTGCGTGCCCAGGGCTATACCGCCGAAGATTTCAACTGGAGCCGCAAGCAGGGGTTCCGCGTGGTCCAGGCCGAGGAGTGCTGGCACAAGTCGCTGGCGCCGCTGATGGCCGAAGTGCGCGAGAAGGTGGGCGGCGGTCCGGTGTACCTGAGTTTCGACATCGACGGCATTGACCCGGCCTGGGCGCCGGGCACGGGTACGCCAGAGATCGGCGGGCTGACCACCATTCAGGCCATCGAAATCATCCGTGGGTGCCAGGGGCTGGACCTGATCGGCTGCGACCTCGTCGAGGTCTCGCCGCCCTACGACACCACCGGCAACACCTCGTTGCTGGGCGCCAATCTGCTCTACGAAATGCTCTGCGTGCTGCCCGGCGTGGCACACCGCTGACAGACCACATTTGACCCGCCGGCCCCTTCCCTGCTAAAGCCAGCTCCACAATGGGTGTGCGCTGTGTCAATAAGGCCAGGCGCGCTGCTTTCTAGTGGGACCGGCTTCAGCCGGGAAGAGGCCTGTATGGGCACCCTCAATTTTGCGGTGTAGCGCCTGACGCCTTCCCGGCTGAAGCCGGTCCCACATGTGTGCGCGGCATCGGGCGCGCCGTTCTTTCATTCCTCGCCGTTACAAAAAATCCGCACACACCTGCCATTCGTGTCTCGCCAACTTGGGCTAGCCTTATTCGGATACCGCCGATGTTGCGCAGCGCAGGTTTTCAGGGTGGTTGCTCACTGGGCATTTCTGCCACAACCCTCTGTTTTTTGATGTTGGGGTGATTACCACTTGAATCAAAGCAGAGGCCTGCCATGAAGCGAAGCGAAGTCAGACAACATGTCATCGACACAATCGGAAAGATTCTGGTCGACAAAACCCTGATTCAGGAAGAAGAGGACGTGACGCTGAGCGCGCTTGAGCTGGATGAAGCCGACTTCAACGAATTTTTTTCAATTCTGCAAAGCGACTTTGGCGTTGTCCTCCCGAATCAGATCAAGGCCGACATAGCAGGTATGTCCGCGCACTCACCCTACGGACAACTGACGCTGCAGGGCCTGGTTGACCTGATTCTCGTCGAGAAGAAACGCAGAACCCACCACTGAGGGGCAATCGGGATCGATTTGGGAAAGCAACTGAATCATACGGGAGAGGTGACCGAACGGTCGGGGAAAACAGAGCGGGCTATCGGGCGATAGCGCCGCTTTTTTTACACGTGTTACCGGGCACTCAACGGCGTGGACGGCGACGCTCATCATCGTTGCTGCGCACGGGAATAGGTTGCAGCTTTGGCTTTTCAATCAACCCGAGCGCGACGCCTACATCGTGAAGCCATTCTTGCAATTTGCTGTTCATATAACGCCCCCTTCAGGGAAATACTCGGCAGCCACTGTCCGAGCTGCCTAGAGCAGATCATAGTGCTAAGGCGCACTTTACGCCTGCTACCGAGTGTCGCGGCAGGAATTTTTCGCCTTGCATGAGGATGTGACAGTGCAAATCGGCCATTCGAAGCCATCACGCGACAAACGGCAGGGCCGTCAACCTGCCACCACGGGCGTCATCACCGCGCATTCATGGGCCTGGCGACGTCTGGCCAGCAGATAGAAGACCCCACCACCCAGGAAACATCCTGTAAACCATGCAAAGTTCGCCATCGGCTGCAATGCCGGGATGAAGGTGATGGCAATGCCTGCCAGGGTTGCCAGCAACAGCGCCTTCACCGCCGTGTAATTCACCCCGCCGGTGTACCAGTAGCGTCCGGTCGGCCCATCGTTGAACAGCGCGTCGACGTCGATCTGTTGCTTTTTGATCACGTAATAATCCACCAGCAAGATGCCGAACAACGGCCCGATGAACGCTGCCAGCACGTCCAGCGTGTAATGGATAACGGCGGGGTTGTTGAACAGATTCCATGGTGTGATGAAGATGGACGCCACCGCCGCGATCATCCCGCCTGCGCGCCAGCTGATCTTGCTGGGGGCGACGTTGGCGAAGTCGAACGCTGGCGACACGAAGTTGGCGACGATGTTGATGCCGATCGTCGCAGTCACGAAAGCAAATGCGCCAAGGAGCACAGCGATGTCATTGTCGATGCGCGCCACCGTGGCGATCGGGTCATGCAACATCTCGCCGAACACCGGCAACGTTCCCGAAACGATGACAACGGTGACCAGTGAGAAGGCCAGAAAATTGATCGGCAGCCCCCAGAAATTGCCGCGCCGTACTTCAGACATGCTCCGGCAGTAGCGACTGAAGTCGCCAAAGTTAAGCGTAGGACCCGAGAAGTAGGACACCACCAGCGCCGTGGCCATGATCACTTGGGAAAACGCTTCCCAGCCGGTCAGCGATTTTTCGGAGAGGGTAAAACTGATGTTGGTCCAGCCCGCCTTCCAGACAATCCAGCCCGCCAGGATGAACATCACGGCGTAGACCACAGGGCCGGCCCAGTCGATGAAGCGGCGGATCGAGTCCATCCCGGTCCAGAACACAGCCGCCTGTACCACCCAGAGTGCCAGGAAGCCGAACCAGCCGAGGTAAGACAAACCTGCAAAGTGCGGCTCTGCGTAGACCGACATCTGTGGGAAGAAGCGCAGCACCACGATGATCAGCGCGCTGGACGCCAGGTACGTTTGCACCCCGTACCACGCCACCGCGATCAGACCGCGGATCACCGCTGGAATATTCGCACCGAACACGCCGAAGGCCAGACGGCAGATCACCGGATATGGCACGGCGGCCTGCTGACTCGGCCTGGCCAGCAGGTTGGCGATCACCTGAATAATGCAGATACCCGCCAGCAGCGCGATCAGCACCTGCCAGCTCGCCAGCCCGAGGGCAAAAAGGCTGGCCGCGAAGACGTAGCCGCCCACGCTGTGCACGTCACTCATCCAGAACGCGAAAATGTTGTACCAGGTCCATTTCTGCGGCACGGGGCCCAGGTCCTCGTTGTACAGGCGGGGGCTGTAGCCCTTCGGCAATGGCTCGGTCATCGCATTTCTCCCTCATAAGGACGAAGCGGCTCCCGGCATCACACGTGCACACACTGCGTACGGGAGCGCGTGTGGGTTGTATACGAAACAGGAGGCAGAATGCGTGCCATTGCCGAAGAGGCCCGCGTGCAAGACGCCAAGACAGCGGGTTTCCGGCAGCCGATGAGGCCAAGATGTCAGATTTTCAAAGAGGAGATTTCAGACGCCGCGCCTGCCCACAGTGCACCGTGACCAAAGTCGGTGCATTTTTAACGGGCAGGAAATGGGCTGATGGATGAACGAGAAGGTGTATACGATTAGCGCGGGCTTTGGTTCAACTTATAAGCCCTGGCCTCATCGCCTCCCCTTCGATTAACGCTCGCAATCACTCCGGCAGCTGGGCCAGTCCATCCGGGTCGGTCATTGCCCGCTCCAGCAGATCCGCCGGCAGACTCTTGCTGGCCCGCGCGCCCAGCAGCTTGAGCTGTTCGCTGCGGCTGACCAGATTGCCGCGCCCCTCGACGAGCTTGTTGCGCGCGGCGCCGTAGGCCTTGTCCAGCTGCTGAAGGCGGTTGCCGACTTCGTCCAGGTCCTGGATGAACAGCACGAACTTGTCATAGAGCCACCCTGCCCGTTCGGCGATCTCCCGCGCATTCTGGCTCTGCCGCTCCTGCTTCCACAGGCTGTCGATGACCCGCAGCGTTGCCAGCAGCGTGGTCGGGCTGACGATCACGATATTGCGGTCGAACGCCTCCTGAAACATGTTCGGCTCGGCCTGCAACGCTGCAGAAAACGCCGCCTCGATCGGTACGAACAGCAAAACGAAATCGAGACTGTGCAGCCCCTCAAGGCGCTTGTAGTCTTTGCCGGACAGGCCTTTGACGTGATTGCGCAGGGACAGCACGTGCTGTTTCAGCGCCGCCTGGGAAATCACCTCATCGTCGGCTGACACGTACTGTTGATAGGCCGTCAGGCTGACCTTCGCGTCCACCACGACCTGCTTGTCGCCGGGCAGCATGATCAGAACGTCGGGCTGGAAGCGCTCGCCGTCGGGGCCTTTCAGGCTGACCTGGGTCTGATACTCCCGGCCCTTTTCAAGTCCGGCATGTTCGAGCACCCGCTCCAGAATCAATTCGCCCCAGTTGCCCTGGGTCTTCTGCCCCTTCAACGCACGGGTCAGGTTGTTGGCTTCGTCGCTCAGGCGCAGGTTGAGCTGCTGCAAGCGCTCCAGCTCCTTGCTCAGGGAGAAACGTTCGCGGGCTTCGTTCTGATAACTCTCTTCGACGCGCTTTTCGAACGACTGGATGCGTTCCTTGAGCGGGTTGAGCAACTGCCCCAACTGCTGCTGACTGGTTTCGGCAAAGCGCTGCTCGCGTTCATCGAAAATCTTGCCGGCCAGCTCCGCAAACTGCGCACGCAGCTCATCGCGGGAGCCTTGCAGGTCGGTGAGGCGCTGCTGGTGACTTTCCTGCTGTTCACGCAGCTCGGCGCCCAGCGAGGCGCACTGGGCGTCGAGTCGACGCAGTTCGGCTTCTCTGACGGCCCGTTCGCGCCCCCAGTCTTCCTGGGCCTCGCGCGCACCCTCATGCTGTTGGCGCAGCAATTCCACTTCCCGGCGCAGGGCCGCCAGGTCCGCCTGCTTGACCGCATTGGCTTGGGCAAGGTCGCTGATCTCGTCGCGACTGGCGTCGAGCTGGGCATTCAAGCCATCCTGGGCCATCTGCGCATTGCTCAAGCGCTCGTCGAGCAACGCGGTGTCCGCTTCCCGTTGCGCCAGACGCCGCTGCAACTGCCACGCCAGCCCCAACAAAGGCACCGCTGCCACCGCCAAACCCAGCAACAGGCTGGTTAACTCAAACACCATAAAATCCAGACTCCGACATTCATGCGGACCGCATTATGCGCAGAAGCAGGCTCGACGTCCGATCCGGGTAAATCAGTGCCTCGGAAAAAGAAAACCGCTAGCGGGTGCTTCAAGAGCGCCGCGATAGAGCCGGCGCTTGGGACAATCCACAGAACCTGTGGATAACTCAGTGGACAACACCCCTTAAGCTCTCGCAAACGCACGTAGAATGGGGCCTGCGTTCAAACTGACGATTTTTTCACCAGCGTAAAAAAACGATGGTTTTCATTGACTTAATAATTCGTTGCATTAAATCAAGCGCTTAGCGGCCGACGTGACAGTGACATGACAGATACCTTTCGCAATGTGCACAAGTTGATTTCGTCTGTTCATAAGCCCGTTTCGACAGCCCCCATCGCCAGTGGAAATTCTCGGGAATAAGGCACTGGGCCACCTTTTTATGCCCGATATGCTGTACGCTCTTTCGCCCGCTTTCCGGCATACATCTGCCTTATTGCAAATCAGTGCTTGCTTTGCCCCAGCGACTCCATTAGCATCGCCGCCGTTAGTACCAAGCTGAAAGTCAATTCTGATCGAACAAATCCCCCAATCCCGGTTCGCCAACTGAGCGAACGGATTGAAAAAAGGGATCGATCACCTCGATGGTTTCCAGACATGAACTCACACGACCTGCCGTGAAAACGGAGGGGTGTGTAAAACACTCATGCTCTACCCAACCAGCCTGCAAATTGATCAGGATCTTCACCTCGAGCATCGAACCTTAGCTCTTGTTGTGTTGCCTGCCCTCCTAAGTACCTACCAGTCAGCCCCGCGCCACACTTCAAACGCGCTCAACTGGCTGCTTTTGTTCCAGACAGGTTCTGCGCCCTGCCCTTGACTCGCATTCGAGCATCGGTCCGCGTTTACTGGAACGTTTTAATTTTGCACGCCTCTTATTGCGTGTCGATTCAGGAAACACCCATAACATGACTACCCATATCCAGACTCAAAACGCTATTCGTACACTGACCAACGCTTTTGCTCCAATGAACTGCCTGATCATGGCAGCACGCAAAGGCTGCTTCAGCTTCACCATCGTCAACGAGCACGGTATCGCCCGCCACAGCGAGCGTTTGTACCCGGATCAATACTCCAGCGACGCTCCGCTGCAGGCTGTGATCGACCGTACGCGTCAGGCCCTGGTTGCCTGATATGGCTGCCTGACACCGTTGCCTGATACCGTCCGTCGGTTAATATCGCTGCATCGACAAGGCCTCACCCGATAACGGTGGGGCTTTTTTGTGTCTGTTTTACTTACATAAAAAGCGACAGCTGCAGTAATGAATGCCGGTCAACGTGGTGACGCTGCGCGGGAACTGACCGTAAAACAGACCTTTACACCGCAAATATCACACTACACTTCAAGTCAGCGGCTCCGGTCGCTGCCGGTGGGCCCACTCCATCCCTGCTGCCAAGCGCCAGGGCCTGCCGACTCATCAACTCCCCGAGGGTGTTATGGGAATCGCCGCCAGTGAACTGTGTCGCTATGTCATCCGCCCGACACTCGTCTACCTCGGCCGACACAATCGAGCGGCCGAATCCCTGCTGCTGGGCGTCGCCGCCAGCCAGTCCGCGTTAGGCGGCGAGCTGGACAACCCACGCGGCCACGGGCTTTACAGCATTGCCGACACCCAGCACCGCCAGTTGTGGGATCACTACCTCGCCCGCGACCCGGACCTTGCCAGCCTGGTTCGAGGCCTGGCCAGCCAGCACGCGTTTCTCACCGGCCCCGATCTGGAACTGACCGTCAACCTGCGCTACTCGACCGCCATTGCCTGGTTGATGGTCGAAGCGAGCCATATGTCGCTGCCGGATGCCGATGATTCGCTGGCCATGGCGCGGATGTGGCGCGAGATATTTCAACCCGGCGGTCAGCTTCAGGATTTCACCGCGGCCTGGCAAACATGGGTCAGCCCCCTGTTTCAGTCCTCGCCAGCCATTTCGTGACCGAGTGGTATTCAACGAAGAAGCGGCGAACTTTCAGGATTGTCCTACAAGAACCGCTCTAAATAGGCTGATTCGGGCTATGGCGCGGGGGCGGAAATATTGGTAATTTCCGCGCGGTGATCAACAAGGAGTTCTAACAATGAAAAAAACAATGATCAAATCCAGCCTCAGTCTCGCCATCACTCTTGCCTCCACCCAGATTTTTGCATCCGGCTTTGCCCTGAATGAGCAAAGCATCAGCGGCATGGGGACCGGTTTTGCGGGCCGTACCTCTTCTGTCGATGACGCCAGCATCGTGTACGGCAACCCGGCCGGCATGTCGCGCCTCAAGCGCGCTCAGGCGACCGTGGGGGTCGCCGCAATCGATGCCTCCACCGACATTACCGACACCAGCGGCCGCAGCACCGGCTCGAACAAAGGCGACATGGTGCCTTTCATCGCCGTACCGATGGGTTTCTACGTGAACCCGGTCGACGAGCACTGGGCGTTCGGCTTCGGTGTCTACGCGCCATTCGGCCTGGTCACCGACTATGAAGACAACTTCCAGGGCCGCAACTTCGGCAGCAAGAGCATCGTCAAGGTCGTGACCTTCCAGCCGACCGTCAGCTACGCCTTCAACGACAAGGTATCGATCGGTTTCGGCCCGACCATCAACCGTATTTCCGGCGCGCTGGAATCGGCACTCAATGTCAGCCCACTGCTGGGTGCCCGCACCGGCGACGGCCGCGTGCAGGTCAAGGGCGATGACGTTGGTTACGGCTTCAACGCCGGTATCCTGGTGCAAGCCACCGATACCACCAGCGTTGGCCTGACCTACCACTCCAAAGTGACCTACAAGCTTGAAGGCCACACCGAAGTGACCCCGGGTGCAGGCGTGCCTTCGGCCATCCTGCCGGGCGGTCGCTATGACGCCAAGCTGAACATCGATACACCGGAAACCGTCGACTTCTCCGTCACTCAGAAAATGAACGACGCCTGGAAGCTGTACGCCGGTGCAACGTGGACGCGCTGGAGCCGTCTGGAAGACATCACCGTTCAAAACTCCGGCATTACGCCGGTGTCTCGTCGCGACGCTACTCAGTCTCTGGTCGGCACCATCAAGGAAGAGCAGAACTGGCACGACACCTGGGCCTACGCCGTGGGTACGTCGTATCAGTTGAACAAGCAGTGGGTGCTGCGTACCGGTCTGTCGTTCGACCAGTCGCCGACCAACAACGAAAACCGCTCGCCGCGCATCCCGACAGGCGATCGCACGATCTTCAGTCTGGGCGCCGGTTACAGCCCGACCGACGACATCACCATCGATGTGGCCTACTCCTACTTGCAGGAAGAGAAGGTCAAGGTCGCCGACGCGAACGCGCTGGGCCAAAGCTACAACGCCAAGTACGACAACAGCGCCAACGGTTTCGGCGTGGGCATGACATACCGCTTCTGATGCAGTGGGCGGGACAGGCCGATCACCTGTCCGCCCTACAGAAAACCCCGCAGCCAGCGATGGATGCGGGGTTTTTCGTTGTGGCCCGTCTGCTTTGCGTCAGCGCGTTTTTACGGTTTGGAGGCGATAGCCTTCTCGATGGCTGAAATCAGCTCGGGATCGTCCGGTGCGGTCTTGCTGGAGAAGCTGGCAACCACGTTGCCTTTGCGGTCGACCACGTATTTATAGAAGTTCCAGCTTGGCGCGCTGCTCTGCCTGGCAAGCACCTTGAACAGGTTGATGGCGTCGGCGCCACGCACCGGCTGCGGCTCGGTCATGGTGAAGGTCACGCCGTAGTTCACGTAGCAGACCTTGGCGGTTTCGTTAGCGTCTTTGGATTCCTGCAGAAAGTCATCAGAAGGCACGCCGAGGACTTCCAGCCCCTCGCTTTTGAAGCGCTGATTGAGGGCTTCAAGGCCTTTGAACTGCGGCGCGAAGCCACAGAAGCTTGCGGTGTTGACCACCAGCATCGGCTTTCCGGCGAACTGTTTGCAGAGGTCGATCTCCTGTTTCGCCCGCAGCTTGGGCAGCTCGCCCTGCAGCAGTGGCGGGCAATCGGCGGCCGCGGCGGCGCCACTGAGGGCAAGCAGAAGCAAAGGCGCGTGAATCCAGCGAAGAGCCATGGTGACGTCCATTCAAGAGCGGGCAGGAAAGGTGGAGCTGTCGCTACGCTACTCCGCCGCGCGATGTATGCCTAGCGCGCCACAGAAACGTGGCTATTAGCTGGCTTTTCGGTCGCCATGAACGCCCGCTGGATCGCCTGGGGCGGTTCGCCGAAGTTGCGCAGAAACGCCTGGCGCATCCTTTCCCGATCGCCGAAGCCGGTTTCCCGGGCCACCACCTCAATGGGATGCCGACTGGTTTCCATCATCGCCCGCGCGACTTCCACCCGCAGGCATTCGATGGCTTTGGCCGGGGTCTGGCCGGTTTCCTCGCGAAACACCCGACTGAACTGGCGGGGGCTCAAGCGGGCAATGGCCGCCAGCGCGTCTATTGAAAGATCGCTTTTGAGGTTCTCGCGGGCATAGGCCAGCGCCAGTTGCACACGATCGGACTTGGGGTCCAGCTCCAGTAACGTCGACAACTGGGAATGCTCGCTGCCGCGCCGCTGATAAATCACCAGCTTGCGCGCGACCTGCCGGGCGATGTCGGCGCCGAGGTCGTTCTCGACCATCGCCAGTGCGAGATCAAGCCCGGCGCTCATGCCCGCGCCGGTCCAGATCTGGCCGTCCACGGTGAACAGTTTGTCGTCCTCGACGCGAATGTTCGGGTAGCGCTTGCGAAACTCCGGGGCGTGAATCCAGTGCATGGTCGCGCGCTTGCCATCGAGCAGGCCCGCTTCGGCCAGCACAAACCCGCCTGTGCACAGCGACGCCACGCGACGCGATTGAGCCGACGCGGTGCGCACGAACTCAAGCAGGCTGGGGGTGGGCAATTGCAGGTCCATGTAGCCGCTGACAATGATGGTGTCGTAACCGTCGGGCTGCAATGGCGTGGTGTTGACCGAGAAGCCTTCGGACGACATGACCGCCCCGCCGCTTTCGGACACCAGATGAAAGGAATACGCCGCCTCGCCCTGCATCAGGTTCGCGCAGGTCAGCACGGAACCGACCGACAGACTGAGGGACTGAAATTGCGGGTACACCACCAGCGCAACGCTATGCATGACACCTCTCCGGTTGGTCCGGAACACCATGGATAAATCTTCGATTAGCTAGCGTAGCGGGTTTGTAGGAGCGTGGCTTGTCCCGCGATCTGGCGCGCAGCGGCAGCAAGTCTGCTTACGGACTGTCTGGCACACCGCCGCGCAGGATTTTGCTGCCGGTTCCCGGCAGATCGCGGGACAAGCCACGCTCCTACTCCTACTCCTACTCCGCACGCCGCACGCCGCACGCCGGCGGCAGGACACTGCATCAATCCCACATCAGCGCCAACGTCACCAGCACCAGGGTTTCGAGCAGTTCAAGCATCGCGCCGGCGGTGTCGCCGGTGCTGCCGCCCAGACGTTGCATCATCACCCGGCGCAGCCAAAAGAAACCGCCCGTGGAAACGACCAGCACCCACGCCGCCGCGCCGCCACCGATGAGCACGCAGACCACCGCCACCGCTGCCAGCACCTGCACCCCGACCTTGCGCGGCAGATGATCGGCCAGCGCCTGGCCCAGCCCGCCGGCGCGCACATATGGCGTGTTCAGAAACAGTGCCAGCATCGCCGCGCGGCCTATCACCGGCGCCAGCAACAGGCCAATGCCCGTGTGCGCTTCAATCAACGCCAGCACAGCGCTGAATTTCAACAGTAACACCACCACCAGCGTCACCACCGCAATCGGGCCGCTGCGCGGGTCTTTCATAATGAGCAGCGTGCGTTCGCGGTCGCCGAATCCACCGAGCCAGGCGTCCGCGCTGTCGGCCAGGCCGTCCAGGTGCAGCCCACCACTGAGCATCACCCATGCCGCCAGCAGCAGGGCGGCATGCAACAGGGTCGGCGCGCCGTCGAGCAGGTGATTCAGCGCCATCAACAGCACGCCGAACAGCAACCCCACCAGCGGGTAGAACAGCAGCGAACGTCCCGATTCCTGGGGCGTCGGCATGCCCGGCAGGCGAATCGGCAGACTGCTGAGGAACTGCAAGGCGATCCAGAACGGCAGCATTTAAACCTCCGTCAACTCACCATCGGCCTGCACATCGAGGCCGAACAGACCGCCATGGGCCACGGTGACCTGCAGCAATTGCTCACGGGGCAGACCGCGGGCGCGGGCCAACAGCAGACGCATCACCCCGCCATGGCTGATCAGCAGAATGCGCTGTCCGCCATACGCCCGCTGCAACCGCTCAACGGCAGCCAACACGCGAGTGGCAAACGCCTCAACCGGCTCGCCGTTGGGTGGCGTAAACCCGTACGGATCCTCCCAGAAGCGGCCCAACCCGGCAGCATCGGTTTCCATCAACTGCGCGGGGCTCTGCCCTTCCCAGTCACCGAAATGCAGTTCCTGAAGACCGGCTTCCAACTCCACGGGCAAGCCCAGTCGCTCGGCCAGCTCGTCGGCGAAGCGGGCGCAGCGTTGCAGCGGTGAGCTGACGATGCGGTCCCAGGGGCCACGATCAATCACCGCCGCGCGCATCTGCTGCCAGCCGGTGTCGGTCAGCGCATCGTCAATACTGCCGCGCAGGCCGCCGCCGAATTCGGTTTCGCCGTGGCGCAACAGGTCAAGATGCAAGGTCATGCCGGGCGGTCTGCCACAGCGGCTTCAGCGAAGGTCGCCATGCCGTTATGCAGCTCACAGGCCAGACGCAACAACGGCACCGCGAGCGCCGCGCCACTGCCTTCGCCCAGACGCAATCCCAGGTCCAGCAACGGCTCGGCCTGCAGCGCGTCCAGCACCAGACGATGGCCTGGCTCGGCGCCACGATGGCCGAAAAACAGCCACTCCCGGCACGACGGATTGATGCGCACCGCCACCAGCGCCGCCACGGAACAGATAAAGCCATCGACCAACACGACGATGCCCTCCTGCGCACAGGCCAGGTAGGCGCCGACCAGCGCCGCCACTTCAAACCCCCCGAGGGCGCGCAGACTGGCCAGGGCGTCACCGACGGCGTCGGCGTGCAGCCGCAGGGCCCCCTCGATCACCTGGGCCTTGTGGCTCACGCCCTCGGCATCCAGACCGGTGCCGGGGCCGACCAGCAAGGTGGCCGGACAATCGAGCAGCGCGCAGGCCAGCGCACTGGCGACGGTGGTGTTGCCGATGCCCATTTCGCCGCCGATGAACAGCTGAGTACCTGCGGCCTTGGCGCGCAACACGCTGTCGCGACCGCCTTCCAGGGCGGCGTGCAGTTGCGCCTCCGTCATCGCCGGGCCATGGGCAAAATTTGCGGTGCCCGGGCCAAGATTGAGGTGGCGCACACCCGGCAGGTCCAGCGGTGCAACCGTGCCCAGGTCGACCACGTCCAGCTGCGCAGACAGTTGCCGGGCCAGCACGCTGATGGCCGCGCCGCCCATGATGAAGTTGTGCAGCATCTGCCCGGTCACTGCCTGCGGGTACGCCGAAACCCCTTCCGCGACCACGCCGTGGTCACCAGCAAAAATCGCGATCCAGACCTCATCGACCTTCGGCTTCGGACGACCCTGCAGGCCGGCCAGTTGCACCGCGACGTGTTCCAGACGGCCCAGTGAGCCGGTCGGTTTGGTCAGTTGCTGCTGCCGGGCCATCGCGTCGTCGCGGCTGGCGTGATCGACGTCTCGGGCAGGCGCGAGCCACCAGGCGTTACTCATAGTGCAGGTCCTTTCAGGGTCATGGGCAGTCCGGCGACGGTAAACACCACGCGATGGCAGCGTTCGGCCAGCGCCTGATGCAGCCAGCCGGCTTCATCGACATAACGACGAGTCAGCTCACCGAGGGGCACGACGCCGAGCCCGGTTTCGTTGCTGACAAAAATGATCTCGCCCGGCCATTCCGCCAGGCCATCGAGCAAGGCTTCACGCTCTTGAGCCAGGCGCTGCGGATCGTCGAGCATCAGCAGATTGGTCAGCCACAGGGTCAGGCAATCCACCAAGAGGCAGCGGCCCTCCCCGGCGTTTTCCCGGAGCACGCGGGCCAGCTCGACGGGTTCCTCGATCAGCCCCCATTCAGCTGGCCGACGCTCGCGGTGCAAGGCGACGCGCTGGTTCATTTCGCCGTCGAGGGGCTGACTGGTGGCGATATAGATGACGTCGAGACCGCTGTCGCTGGCGAGTTTTTCAGCCAGCCGACTTTTGCCGGAACGCGCACCGCCGAGGATCAATTGCAGCATCAGGGTTGCTCCAGGCCGCAGAGCTCACGCAGCAGTGTGCCGTCCAGGTGAGTTTCGACCAGATCGGCGAGGCGTTCGATGTCGCGCTCGCGCAAAGCGTGGTAATCGACCGACTGCACATTCGGCAGCCCGGCCCATCGCAGCAAGGCGCTGCTCGACGCCGGGTTCTCGAACAGACCGTGCAGGTAGGTGCCGAGCACTTGGCCATCAGGGCTGCACGCTCCATCGCAGCGGCCGTCGGCGAGCTGGACCAGTGGACGTTCCAGCGCCGCGCCGGTGGTCACGCCCGCATGAATCTCGTAGCCGATGACATCGGCGTCTTCGAGGGTCAGGCGACCGCTGACGTTGCGCAGCTGTTTCTCTTCTTCCAGCACCGTGCTCAGGGCCAACAATCCCAGGCCCGGGCTTGACCCGGCAGCGCCTTCGAGCCCCAGCGGGTCATGCAACTGCTCGCCGAGCATCTGCAGGCCACCGCAGATGCCCAGCACGTTGCCGCCGTAACGCAGGTGGCGGTTGATGGCGGTGTCCCAGCCATTGGCGCGCAGATACGCGAGATCGCTGCGCACGCTTTTCGAGCCGGGCAGGATGATCAGGTCAGCACCAGGAATCGTCTGCCCCGGCCCGACGAATTGCAGATTGACCTGGGGGTGCAGGCGCAGCGGGTCGAAGTCGGTGTGGTTACTGATGCGGGGCAACACCGGCACGATGACGTTGAGCACCTGCTCGGCCTTGTCGGCCTGACGCTGGTCGAGGCCGTCTTCGGCTTCCAGGTGCAGGTCCATCACGTAGGGCAGCACGCCGACCACTGGTTTGCCGGTGCGCTGTTCGAGCCAGTCGAGGCCGGGCTGAAGCAGCGCGATGTCGCCACGAAAGCGATTGATGATGAAGCCTTTGACCCGCGCCTGTTCGCTGGGCGACAGCAATTCCAGGGTGCCGACCAGATGGGCAAACACCCCGCCGCGATTGATGTCCGCCACCAACAGCACCGGGCAATCCACCGCTTCGGCAAAGCCCATGTTGGCGATGTCGCCGGCACGCAGGTTGATCTCTGCCGGCGACCCGGCACCTTCGACCATCACCACCGGCCAGCCTTCGCTGAGGCGACGATGGGAGGCGAGTACGGCCTGCATGGCGATGGCTTTGTAGTCGTGGTAGGCGACGGCGTTCATGGTGGTCACGGCGCGACCGTGGATGATCACTTGCGCGCCGGTGTCGCTGTTGGGTTTGAGCAGCACCGGGTTCATGTCGGTGTGGGGTTCGAGGCCGCAGGCCTGGGCTTGCACGGCCTGGGCGCGGCCGATCTCGCCGCCGTCGGCGGTCACTGCGCTGTTCAGCGCCATGTTCTGCGGCTTGAACGGCACGGTGCGCACGCCCTGACGGGTCAGCCAGCGGCACAGCGCCGTCACCAGCGTGCTTTTGCCGGCGTCGGAGGTGGTGCCCTGAACCATCAGGGTTTTGCCGAGGGTCATAGCCGCTCCCGGGAGAATTCGCTCAGCGCCTGCTCAAGACGCTGCCAGTCCGCTTCTTCGCGCGGCAGGCCGAAACGCAGGCTGCTGTTGTGGGTGAAGATGCGCAGGAGGATGCCCCGCTGTGCGCAGAATTCGTAAAGCGCTTCCGCCAGCGGCGTGATCAACCACTGGAACAGCGCGCAACCGCCCTTGGGCGCGAAGCCGTGGCGATTGAGCACGTCCACCAGACGCTGGCTGGCCTGCTCGGTGCGCTGACGCTGGCGTTGATGGCCGGCGACATCGTTGAGACAGGCCTGACCGATGATCCGCGTCGGCCCGCTGACCGACCATGGCCCGATCTGCCGCGCCATGACTTTCAGAAAGCGCGGCTCCGCCAGCACAAAACCCAGGCGCACACCGGCCAGGCCGAAAAACTTGCCGAACGAGCGCAGCACGATCAGGCCCGCGCGCTGGGTGTACGCCGCCAAGCTCAACTCCGGCGTGTTGTCCATGAACGCTTCGTCCACCACCAGCCAGGCGCCGCGCTGGGACAGACGCGCGTGCCATTCCAGCAGGCGTTCGGGCGGCAGGCTCAGGCCGGTGGGGTTATTCGGGTTGACCACGACGAGCACATCGAGGGTGTCGATGAACCGCTCCACTTCGTTCTCCAGCACTTCGCGCACCAGAAAACCGGTGTTGCGCCAGGCCTCGGCGTGCTCGGCGTAGCACGGCGACAGCACGCCCACCTTCCCCGCCTGACGCAGACGCGGCAGCGCCTGGATCGCCGCTTGGGAACCGGCCACCGGCAGCACGTCCGTGGCGCCGTAGTAGCGACGGGCAGCGATTTCCAGGCCGTCATCGGTTTCCGGCAAACGCGCCCATGCCGCTTCGGGGATCGCAGGGATCGGCCACGACCACGGCGAAATCCCGCTGGACAGGTCGAGCCAGTCCGCCTCATCGATGCCGTATTTCAGGACTGCGCCACGCAATCGGCCGCCATGTTCAAGCATAAAATTCTGTCCCCAGACACAAGATCAGCAACCACAGCCACACGCCGCGCTGCACCAGTTGCCAACCGCGATCAATAGAGTCAGCGTCCGCCGGCACGCCTTCGCCCAGGGTCGCGCGCTCATGCAGTTCGCCGTGATAAATCGCCGGACCACCCAGTTCGACGCCCAGCGCACCAGCACCGGCCGCCATCACCGGGCCTGCATTGGGGCTGTCCCATTTCCGCGCCTGGGTGCGCCAGCAACGCAGGGCCAGTCGGGTGTTGCCCAGCAGCGCGTAGGTCAACGCCACCAAGCGCGCGGGAATGTAGTTAAGCAGGTCGTCGATTTTCGCCGCCGCCCAGCCGAAGCGTTCGAAGCGCTCGTTGCGATAGCCCCACATGGCATCGAGGGTGTTGCTCAGGCGGTAGAGCACGACGCCCGGAGCGCCCAGCACGACGAACCAGAAAATCGCCGCAAACACTGCGTCGCTGCCGTTCTCGAGTACCGATTCCGTGGCCGCACGGGCCACTTCGGTGCTGTCCAGCTCGGAGGTCTGGCGACTGACCAGGTAACCGACCCGCCGGCGCGCCTCGTCCAGATTGTCGCTGCGCAACGCCTGGGCAACCGGCTCGACGTGCTCGCCCAGACTGCGCAGGCCCAACGCGCAGTAAAGCGCCAGTACGTCCACCAGCCAGCCAACGAACGGCAGCCAGCTGAGTAACGTGGCGATCAGGGTCAGCGGAATGACGGCGATGAACCATGCGCTCACGCCATGGCTGCGCCAGCCCCGGCCGGCGACGTTCAGGCGCTGTTCGATACGTTCGGCGAAACGGCCGAACGCCACCAGCGGGTGGTTCCGTTTTGGCTCGCCGAGCAGCGCGTCCAGCGCGACTCCGGCGACGCTCAATAACGCCACACTCATTCAATCACTCCCCATGTGTTCTCGTAGACCAGCTCTTGCAACGCGCGTGGCTGCGCCCAGCCTTCGATCACCAGCATCGGCGCCGGGTAGAATTCCTTCACAGGGCCCAGGCACAAAATCGCCAGGGGTTTCGAACCGGCTGGCATCTGCAGCAGATCGGCCAGGGCCTGGGGGTCGAACAGCGATACCCAGCCCATGCCGAGGCCTTCGGCACGCGCCGCCAGCCAGAGGTTTTGAATGGCGCACGACAGCGAAGCCATGTCCATCTCCGGCAGGGTGCGGCGGCCGAAGATATGTTTGTCGCGGTCATCCATCAACGCGGCGACCAACACTTCGGCGCAATCGCTGATGCCCTCGACTTTCAGCTTCATGAAATCGTCAGACCGCTCGCCCAAAGCTTCAGCGGTACGAACGCGCTCCTCCTCCACCTGCACCTGAATCTGCGCGCGCAAGGCCGGGTCGGTGATGCGCAGAAACCGCCACGGCTGCATCAGGCCAACGCTCGGTGCGTGGTGCGCGGCTTCGAGCAGACGGGCCAGCAGCTCCGGCGCGACCGTGCCACCGCAGAAGTGGCGCATATCACGACGCTCGGCAATGGCGCGGTAAACGGCGGCGCGTTCGGGGTGGGTGAAGGTGTGGTCAGTCATAGGAGCGGGCTCATGGCAAAAACAGCGCCGCCATCGCCTGGGGATTCGAGGGGAAGTAGAAGTGCACGTACGACGCAGTCATGCGCCCTTCCCGGTACACCGCTTCGGCACCGCGCCCGCCATTGGGGCTGAGTCCGCGGGCGATGGGGGTCAGTTCGGTGCTCGTCAGGGAATGGTGATAGGTGTGGCCACGCAGCGTGCCTTCCGGCAGCTCGACCGATTGCAGGGCCAGGGCTGCCAGACGCTTCTGCATCACGGCTTCACCCTTGAGCAAGCCCACCCCTTCGGCGCGCTGGCCGTTGACATCGGTCAAGGCATCGAGCAGGTACAACATGCCGCCGCATTCGGCGAGCAGGGGTTTGCCAGCGGCGTGGTGCGCACGAATCGCGGCGAGCATGCTGTGGTTTTCGGCCAGCGCCGTGTGATGCAATTCCGGGTAGCCGCCGGGTAGATACAGGCTGTCGGCGTCGGGTAATTCCCGGTCGCGGAGCGGCGAGAAGAACGACAGTTCGGCGCCCATCTCCCGCAACAAGTCCAGGCTGGCACCATAGAAAAATGCGAATGCCTCGTCGTGGGCGATGGCGATTTTCACGCCGGTCAGCAACGGCTCGGCGGGAACGAAGTCGGGCGCGGTGAAGGTCACGGCCGGCGGCAACGTAGCGTCGCAGGTGCTGGCCAGCGCGTTGGCAGCAGTGTCGAGGCGCATGTCCAGATCATTCAGTTCACTGGCCTGAACCAGGCCGAGGTGCCGGCTGGGCAGTTCAATGCCGGTTTCACGGGACAGCGCGCCGTACCAGCGCAGGCCTTCGGTCAGGCTGCCTTCCAGCAACTGCGCGTGGCGCACCGTGCCGACGCGATTGGCCAGCACGCCGGCAAACGGCAGATCCGGCTGATACCGCGCCAGTCCCAGCGCCAGTGCGCCGAAGGTCTGGGCCATGGCCGTGCCGTCGATCACCCCGAGCACCGGCACGCCGAAACGCCGGGCCAGGTCCGCGCTGGAAGGCGTGCCGTCGAACAAGCCCATGACGCCTTCGATGAGGATCAGGTCGGCCTCCGCGGCGGCTTCCCACAACAGGCGCCGACTTTCGTCCTCGCCGATCATCCACATGTCCAGCTGGTACACCGGATGGCCGCTGGCGCGCTCGAGGATCATCGGGTCGAGAAAGTCCGGCCCGCATTTGAACACGCGCACCTTGCGGCCCTGATTGCGATGCAAGCGGGCCAGTGCGGCGGTGACGGTGGTTTTGCCCTGACCGGACGCAGGGGCGGCGATCAAGACTGCCGGGCAGTGCCGCGGTGGGCGCTCACTCACAGCTCGATGCCTTTCTGCGCCTTGATGCCGGACTGAAAGGCATGCTTGACCACGCCGATTTCGGACACGGTGTCGGACAGGTCGATCAATTCCTGCTTCGCCCCGCGACCGGTGACGATCACGTGCTGCATCGGCGGACGTGCCTGCAGGTCGCTCAGCACCTGCTCCAGGTCCAGATAGCCGTGCTTGAGGGCGATGTTCAGCTCATCGAGCACGACCATGCCGATGGAGGCGTCCTTGAGCATTTCACGGGTCACGGACCAGGCGGATTCGGCGGCGGCAATGTCACGCTGGCGGTCCTGGGTTTCCCAGGTGAAGCCCTCGCCCATCACGTGGTAACGCACTTGTTCAGGGAAGCGGCGGAAGAACAGCTCTTCGCCGGTGCTGTGCCGGCCTTTAATGAACTGCACGACGCCGCACTGCATGCCATGGCCCATGGCGCGGGCAAGCATGCCGAACGCCGAGCTGCTCTTGCCTTTGCCGTTACCGGTCAGGACCAGCAGCAACCCGCATTCATTGGGCGCGCTGGAAATGCGCTCGTCCATCACCGCCTTTTTGCGCAGCATGCGCGCCAGGTGGCGTTCGTCACGTTCGGGGGATTCGCTCATCTCAGCTCTCCGCTTGAGGGCAAGTGTGGCAAACGGAGGGCACAGACAAAGACTGTCAGCAGGCACTGGGCAAAACCCGGCCTGCAGCAGAGCATCGCCCTCCGTGATGCTGTTCGATGGATCAGGCCGGTCTCCGGACTCACGAGTTGCCACAACCGTGGCAGGCCAGGCGCCTTCCCATGTTCAGCGAACACAGTGGCATTGTGCGTGGCCTTGACTCATTTACCGTTGCGGAGGCAGCGCCGGAATTGATCACAAGAGCAATCGCACCGGCTTCCCTGTTTCACCCTGCGGACCTGACGGGTCCCGGGCACCTGAAACATGGCGCGAAGGTTAGAGGGTTGACTCGGGAGCGTCAATCGAACCGTAGGCAGACCGCCTCCGGCTAAACGGGATTTCACCCTGAAAGGCATACGTGCTCACCCAGCAACAGCGGATGAGCACAGTGCTCAGGAAGTCGCTATTGCCTGGCCAGGTTCGATGGCTGGATGACGCGCTTGGCATTCAGCCAGGCCTTTTGCCAATACGGCTTGTCGAGACTGTCGAGTTTGACCGTGCCGCCAGTGGCTGGCGCGTGGACGAACCGCCCTTCCCCGACGTAGATGCCGGCGTGACTGACGTGGGAGCCGCCGCTGGTGGCGAAGAACACCAGATCACCGGTCTGCAACTGACTGCGATCGATGTCAGGCCCGCGCAGGGTGATCATTTCCCGCGTCGACCGAGGCAGGGTGATGCCCGCGGCGTCGTGGTAGACGTAGCCGATCAGGCCACTGCAATCGAAACCCGAATCAGGCGTGTTGCCGCCCCAGCGATAGGGGGTGCCGACAAGCCCGATCGCGCGCAACAGGACGTCGTCGGCAAGCGGTGAGGAAAACTGGGGAGGAGCGGACACCACAGGCCGGTAGACGACCTTGCGTGGAGCGGGCGGTGGCGTGCTGGAACATGCGGCCAGCAGCACAGCCAGGGAGGCGACGATCAGGCGAACCGTTAACGACATAAACACGACAACCTGTGCGGGGTGCAGCTTACTTTGCCGAGAGCCGGGATTGCGCGCAAGAGGGTCAGGCCCTTTGCGCGCCCGGAATTAACGGTGCTGGCGCTTGATTGTAGTCGAGGTCATCGCGGTGGTAGTTGCAGGTACCGTTGACGATGCCGTTACAGGTGCCATTGCCAGCGCGCGTTTGGCTTCGATGAACGTCTTGGCCCAGTAGGCATCGTCGAGGCTGTCGACACGGACTCCGCCACTGCGACGACTGCTGGAGTGGATGAACTGATCATCGCCCAGGTAGATGCCGGCATGGCTGACACGGCCGCGGCCGGCGGTGCTGAAGAACAGCAGATCGCCCGGCTTGAGGTCATTGCGCTTGATGAGGGGGGCATCGATATTGATCATTTCGCGGGAAGAACGCGGCAGGCTCATGCCCGCCTCTTCACGGAACAAATAGCCGATGAAACCGCTGCAGTCGAAACCGGAGGTGGTCGACGTACCGCCGAAGCGATAGCGAGTGCCTATCAAGGATTTGCCGCGTTCGAGGATGCTGTCAGCCAGAACCGGCAGGCGGTAAGGCTTGTTGTCGGCAAATTGAGCGAGTTCATCTTCGGTAGCGACTTCGTCATCCAGTACGGAGGATGCGTAATCAGCACGCTTGCTGGCGGATTGAGCGGTGGCAGAGTCCCGGAATTGGGGGCTTTGCGACTGTTGTTGCGACGTCGGCATCTGGGCCGCGCAGCCGAACAACAGCGTGACGAGTGCGAGAGGCACGAGGGGTGCGAAGCGGTTTAGCATGTGCACGACCGTGGCTGAAGTGTAAAGAAGCCGAGACTATGCCTTCAATCGTACCCATTTGCAAATTCAATCGAAACAAATGTGACTTACGATGTCGTCCATCACTTCTAAGGCTCTACACCTCAGAAACGCATCCATGTGCGCGGAATGATCGGTCGGCGAAGGGTTTATCTCGGCAGTAAAGCCGCCCGTCACCCGAGCGCGCAGCATGGGCTCATGAATGTACGGGAAGCTGGCAGTGGTTCCGATGCTGAGCACAGCGTCAAAACCTTTTGCCATCTCCTCCTGAAGCACATTCAATGCCAACTCCGGCAACATCTCCTGAAACAACACCACCGATGGCCTCAAAACGCCACTACAGCGGGGGCACAGCGGTGGCAGTGGTCGACTGAGGTGCTCGCTTAACTGCGGATCTACGGCGCCACAAGATTGACAGTACAGCGGCGCCAGCTGTCCGTGGATCTCGATCAGCCGCTCTGGCGGACTGCCCGCCGCCCTGTGATAGCCGTCGACGTTTTGCGTCAACACCCAGCACTCCGGCTTGCGCCGCTGCAATTCAGCGATGGCGTAGTGCGCCGCATTGGGACGTCCGCCCAGGCAAGCGCTGCTCAATTGTGCGATGTACTTCCAGCACAGCGCCGGATCACGCCGCAACATCGGGCCGGACAAGGCCATTTCGATGGGCACGCCGTCGTCGGTCTCGCCGTTGTACAGACCACCGACGCCGCGATAGGTCGGCAGCCCCGAATCCGCCGACAGGCCGGCACCGGTAATGATCAAAATCCGCGTGGCGTGGCGCAAGGCTGCTGCGGTTTGCAGGACCAGGGCCGGATCGACCACAGACTCGCTTACCAACCGAGGGTTTCTTTCAAGAAGGGAATGGTCAGCTTGCGCTGGGCCTGCAGCGATGCCTGATCGAGTTGCTCAAGCAAGTCGAACAGCGCGCTCATGCTGCGCTTGCCGCGGGTGAGGATGAAATGCCCCACCTCATCGGTGAGGTGCAGGCCCCGACGGGACGCGCGCAGTTGCAGAGCGCGGAGTTTTTCTTCGTCGGACAAGAGGCGCATCTGGAACACCAGCGCCATGGTCAGCCGGGATTTCAGGTCCCCCAGTTTGACCGGCAGCTCCCGGGGCGAGCACGAAGCGGCGATGAGCAAGCGTCGGCCGCTGTCGCGCAGGCGGTTGAACAGGTGGAACAACGCTTCTTCCCACTCAGGCTTGCCAACCACCGCATGCAAATCGTCCAGACACACCAGCTCGTACTGCTCCAGATGATCGAACAGGCCGACGCCTTGATCGAGAAGTTCGGCCATCGGCAGGTAAACCGCCGGCTCGCCCATCTGTTCGAAGCGCAGGCAGGCAGCCTGCAACAGATGCGTGCGCCCTACCCCGTTCTTGCCCCACAGGTAGATGAGGCTTTCTGTCCAGCCGGCCTCGGCTTCGCACAGCCGCTCGACATAGCCGAGTGCAGCGGCATTGGCGCCTGGATAGTAATTGATGAAGGTGGCGTCATCACGCAGACGCACACTCAGGGGCAGCTGAACTGGTTTCATGCTGGCTGAACGGTTCGTGACGAACCGCCAAGGGGCCTCTGTGAAAAGTGTGCAAAGTCTATACCCGCAGGGCTGGCCGCACAATGCGGCAGACCGCCAGCAAAATCAAAGGCTTGCGCAGGTCACTGGTATGACAGGGAATTACGGGAAAATGCCGTGGAGGAAAGAGACGCGCGGTGAACACCGCGCGCCTTCACGAATCCTGATTCGCGGGAATCAGAGATCCAGGTCGTCCAGACCGCCGTAGATGTCCGAATCCTTGTACAGGTCATGAACATGGCGTACCAGGACCATGATCACCGCCGCTACGGGCAACGCCAGCAGGATACCGGTGAATCCGAACAGCTCGCCGCCCGCCAGAATCGCGAAGATCACCGCCACCGGGTGCAGGCCGATGCGGTCACCCACCAGCAGCGGCGTCAGCACCATGCCTTCCAGCGCCTGACCGACCATGAACACCGCGACGATGCCCAGCATCGGGTACAGATCGCCGCCGAACTGGAAGAAACCGGCCAGAATCGCCGAGCCAATGCCGATGACGAAGCCCATGTACGGCACGATGGCCGCCAGACCGGCAATGACACCAATCAACAGCCCCAGCTCCAGCCCGACCAGCATGAGGCCGGCGGCGTAAATCACGCCCAGCGCGACCATCACCAGCAACTGGCCACGGATGAACGCACCCAGGACTTCATGGCATTCATCCGCCAGTGCGACGATTTTCTTCTCGCGATGCCGCGGCAGCAGGCTGCGCACCTTCGCCATCATCACGTCCCAGTCACGCAGCAGGTAGAAACAGACCACCGGGATCAGCACCAGATTGGTCAGCCAGCCGATGAGCGCCAGGGTCGAGGTGGTGGCCTGGGACAGGACGATGCCGACGATGTCGCCGGTCTGACCCATGTGCTCCGAGATCGCCGCCTTGACCTTGTCGAACTTCCAGAACCCTTCTGCCAGCCCCAGTTTGGCCTGCGCCCACGGCATCGCGGTGTGCTGCAGCCAGTCGAGAATCTGCGGCGCCAGTTCGTACAGGCGATAAAGCTGCTTGGCCAGCATCGGCACCAGCACCAACAGCAGGCCCATGAAGATCAGGGTGAACAACAGAAACACCGTCACCACACTCATGGTGCGCGACAGCTTCAATTTTTCCAGCCGGTCTGCCAGCGGATCGCCCATGTACGCCAGCAGCAGCGCCACCAGGAACGGGGTCAGAATCGAATGCAGCAGCCAGACGAACAAACAGACCAGGACAACCCCGCCCAGCCAGAACCAACGACGCGTATCAGTCATTACTGCCTCTTTCCCCAGGATGATGTGCTTCGTGCAACGTCGTTATGAACCTGTTCACCAACGGAAGTGCAATGCGCTGTCGGAAACAGCGGGCGGCTGCGGTGCCGCTGGCGTGCCGTCCGCGGCAACCGGCGCGGGATTGGCCGCAGAACTGTCCGGCGCACTGGCGATTTCACCCGCCGGCACTTCCTGCAGTTTCGCCAGCGCCAACTGGGAACGCAACTGATCGGGGCTGCCGCTGACATCGAAGGCGATACGGTCACCCTCGGCTGATTTCAGACGGCCACCGAAGGGTTCGAGCAGGTGCAACAGCTGCGCGTAACGCTCAAGATTCATGCCCTGTACGTCCAGCACCATGCCCGTCGAAGCGCCCGGTTTGACCACAAAGCGTGGCGCCAGACGCTGACTCACCGCCAACAGCACCGCGTCGGCCAGTTCCGCCGAGCTGGCGCCGCTGGCACTGCCCTGCTCCATCTTGTCGCCCAGCCACAGGTGCCATTTGCCCTGCCACTGGCCACCGTTTTCCTGCGCGTGAACCGCCAGAATCGCATCCGAACCGTAGCGCTCGGAAGCCTCCTTGAGCGGGCCGACGTTGTTGCCGTCGAGGGTCTTGGCGTTGCCGATACCCTGCTCGCCCAGGTCCGCCAGTGGCAGACGCAGCGGCAGACCGCGGTGCTGAGCCGCGCGGCGCAAAGGCTCGGCGGAGGATTGGCCGTCGCCGACCAGGTTGGCGCCGTCAGTCGCGTCGTTCAGCCACCAGGCCATGATCACCGGACGGTTGGAGCCCCACAACGACAGCCCGGCCTGCCGCAGCACGCGCTCGGTGCTCGACGGGTCGAAGTCGACCTGGAGGGTTTCCGGCGGGCCGGCGTCATAACCATACTGGCTGATGATTTGTTGAGGGTCCTTGCGCACGTCGGCAAGGCCGCCGTTCTGCACGGCCTTGGGGTCGCCGGTCAAGCGGATGACCAGGGTTTCCAGCGCGGCCTGGGTGGCGCGGGTTTTCTCGTCAGGGGTCTGGCCGCTGACGGGCTCGCGCACCTGATAAAGAGTGTTCACCGTCTCGGCGAGCGCCGGCAGACTCATCAATGAGAGGCACCCTGCGAACAGGCAGTTTTTTAGGCGCATGAATGAAGGTGGACGCATGAAAGATTCCCGCTGGGTAAAAAGGCAACGCTATAAATAGCTGCATAAAGACGAATGACCCGACTCTGACCGCAGACGCGTCCGAATCGCTCACTCAGGCGCCAACGTTACACCGGATCCCTCTGTCGACGAACGGGTGCGGCGGGATAAACCGGGTTATTTTTTCTTCACCGTTGTCCTGCCCGTCGGCCCAAGGATGGCCGCTTGCGCCCAACCCTGATAAAATCGCGCGCCTTCGCAGACCGGCGATGAAACGGCCCCCGCGTCGTTGCCACTCGGTCGTTACCCCGAATCCCCCCCTAAAGGCCTGGATCATGAGCAAGCAACCCTCCCTGAGCTACAAAGACGCCGGTGTTGACATCGACGCCGGTGAAGCGCTGGTCGAACGCATCAAGAGCGTCGCCAAGCGCACCAAGCGCCCGGAAGTGATGGGCGGGCTCGGGGGCTTCGGCGCTCTGTGCGAAATCCCGGCCGGCTACAAGCAGCCTGTTCTGGTGAGCGGCACCGACGGTGTCGGCACCAAGCTGCGCCTGGCACTGAATCTGAACAAACACGACACCATCGGCATTGACCTGGTCGCCATGTGCGTCAACGATCTGGTGGTCTGCGGCGCTGAACCGCTGTTCTTCCTCGACTACTACGCCACCGGCAAACTCAACGTCGACACCGCGGCTCAAGTGGTGACCGGCATCGGCGCGGGCTGCGAACTGGCTGGCTGCTCGCTGGTCGGCGGCGAGACCGCTGAAATGCCCGGCATGTACGAAGGCGAAGACTACGACCTGGCCGGCTTCTGCGTCGGTGTCGTGGAGAAAGCTGACATCATCGACGGCTCGGAGGTGGCCGCCGGCGACGCACTGATCGCCCTGCCGTCTTCCGGTCCGCACTCCAACGGCTACTCGCTGATCCGCAAGATCATCGACGTGTCGGGTGCCGACATCGACACCATCCAGCTCGACGGCAAGCCGCTCACCGACCTGCTGATGGCGCCAACCCGCATTTACGTCAAGCAGCTGCTCAAGCTGATCAAAGACACCGGCGCGGTGAAAGCCATGGCCCACATCACCGGCGGCGGCCTGCTGGACAACATCCCGCGCGTGCTGCCAGAAGGCGCTCAGGCCATCGTCGACGTGGCCAGTTGGACCCGTCCGGCGGTCTTCGACTGGCTGCAGGAAAAAGGCAACGTCGATGAGCATGAAATGCACCGCGTGCTGAACTGCGGCGTCGGCATGGTCATCTGCGTGGCCCAGGAACACGTCGAAGTCTCGCTGAATGCCCTGCGTGAAGCCGGCGAGCAGCCGTGGGTCATCGGCCAGATCGGCACCGCTGCCGAAGGCGCTGCACAAGTCGAGCTGAAGAACGTCAAGGCTCATTAATGCCTGACATGCCCCAACCCTGTGACGTGGTGGTGCTGCTGTCCGGCACTGGCGGAAACCTGCAGGCAATGATCGACCGCTTTCAGGACAGCGCGAGCCCTGCGCGCATCCGTGCGGTGATTTCCAACCGCGCCGATGCCTTCGGGCTTGAGCGGGCCGCCCGTGCGGGAATCGACACCCGCGTGCTCGATCACACCGGCTACGAAGGTCGCGAGGCCTTCGATGCGGCGCTGATCGAGGCCATCGATTCGTTTCAGCCGTCGCTGGTGGTGCTCGCCGGATTCATGCGCATCCTCACGCCCGGGTTCGTCCGCCACTACCATGGCCGCCTGCTGAACATTCACCCTTCCCTGCTTCCGAGGTATAAAGGCCTGCACACCCATCAACGCGTGCTGGAGGCCGGCGATGCCGACCATGGCTGCAGCGTGCACTTTGTCACCGAGGAACTCGATGGGGGGCCTCTGGTCGTACAGGCAGTTGTTTCTGTAGAGTTGCACGACACGCCCGCCACGCTGGCACAGAGGGTACACGCCCAGGAACACTTGATTTATCCCCTGGCCATTCGCTGGTTCGCCGAAGGACGATTGACCCTCGACGAACACGGCGCCTCACTGGACGGCCAGCCCTTAGGGCCCAGCGGCCACTTGATCCGACCTTAGGAGATATTATGCGTCGCGCTTTGCTCTTCGCTTTCGCTCTGTTCGCACTTCCCGCAGTCAACGCGGCAGACCTTCAACCTTTTTCCGCCAGCTACACCGCTGACTGGAAACAGCTGCCCATGAGCGGTGGCAGCGCCACCCGCAGCCTCGAGAAGAACGCCAACGGCACCTGGACCCTGAATTTCAAGGCATCGATGATGATCGCCAGCCTGACCGAAGTCAGCACGATCAAAGTAGACAAGGATCAACTGCTGCCGCAGACCTACCACTTCGAACGTGGCGGCCTGGGCAAGAGCAAAACGGTCGATCTGGTGTTCGACTGGCCCACCAAATTCATCACCGGTTCGGACCGTGGCGACGCGGTGAAAATCCCGCTGAATGCCGGTGTCCTCGACAAGTCCACCTATCAACTCGCGCTGCAGCATGACGTAGCGGCGGGCAAAAAGAGTATGTCGTATCAGGTCGTCGACGGTGACGAAATCGACACCTATGACTTCCGCGTGCTCGGCACTGAAAAGGTCGAGACCAAAGTCGGTTCGGTCGACGCCATCAAGGTCGAACGCGTGCGTGACCCGACGCAGAACAAGCGCATCACCGTGATGTGGTTCGCCAAGGACTACGACTACCTGCTGGTTCGCCTGCAACAGGTTGAAACCGACGGCAAGGAATACAACATCATGCTGCAGGACGGCACGGTGAACGGTAAGTCGGTCAAGGGCAGTTAATTCAGCCAGCTGATTCACGCCCTGCATCGAGCGTAATACGAAAAACCCCGCCTTCATGGCGGGGTTTTTTTGGCGTCGATCAGTGATTCAGGCCTACATGAAACATTCTTCATGGCCTTCAACCGAGTGTGACAAAACGCCGCACACCCTTCAAATACAAGCATTTAGCGCACTGTTACGGATTTGGTAAATAACTGTTGCCGGATGCGCGCGTTTACTTGGTCGGCCGCCGAAAACTATAAAGAAGGCCTGCGACGTCCTGCCGCAGATTTCCAAAAGTCAGGAGTTTGCACTATGACCGTAACTGTTACTGAACGCGACGACGCCCACATCTCCCACGAAAGCATCGCCGATGGCATCCAGATCTGGGATGTACGCCAACAAGACCAGCTGGTAGGGATGTTTCATTACGAATCGGACGCACAGCGTTACGCAGCAGAGCTTGCCGAGCAAGAAGCAAAGCTTGAGGCCAGTCATTCGTAATTTCGGAATCGCAGCAAAACAAAACCCGCCACGTGGCGGGTTTTGTTGTTTTAGCTGAGTGAGCGACGGGCGCTTACCACATCAGGTCATCCGGGATCTTATACGCAGCGTACGGATCGTCGCCATCCGGCTCTTCGGTCGGCGCGCTGAGCATGACGATACGGCGCGGATCGCGCTCCTGCACCTTGAGGGCGGCTTCGCGGGGGATCACCTCGTAGCTGCCGCCGTGGTGCACGATGGCCAGCGAGCCGTTGCTCAGTTTGCTGCGCATCAGGGCGTTGACGGACAGGCGCTTGACCTTCTTGTCATCGACGAAGTTGTAGTAGTCCTCGGTGGTCAGCTTCGGCAGGCGCGTGGCTTCGATCAGTTGCTTGACCTGTGCGGCACGGGCTTTCTGCTCGATTTTTTCCTGCTGCTGACGATTCAATTCCTGGTCACGTTTGGCTTTCTCGGCCATCGCTTCCTGGGCAGCGCGCTGGCTGGTGTCGTCCGCCACCGCCTGGCCCTTGTGCACCAGACGTTGCTCCTTCTGCTTGCTCTTGCTGGCCTGCTTCGCCTGTTTTTCATTGACCAGTCCGGCTTTCAGCAACTGGTCACGAAGGGAAATACCCGCCATCTGTCTTCTCTCTCTAAATAGTCAACTCAACCGCAGTTGGGCGTGATCTTTTCCTGACGCTTGGCTTCGCCCCAGAGCGCATCCATCTCTTCGAGGCTGCAATCTTCGATGGGGCGCCGGGTGTCGCGCAAGGCCTGTTCGATAAATCTGAAGCGCCGCTCGAATTTGGCATTGGCGGCGCGCAGGGCATTTTCCGGATCAACCTTGAGGTGGCGGGCCAGATTGACGGCGGCAAACAGCAGATCGCCGACTTCTTCGGTGATCCCCGCGCTGTCGTTGTCAGCCATGGCTTCGAGGACTTCGTCGAGCTCCTCACGGACGTTATCGACCACCGGCAAGGCGTCCGGCCAATCGAACCCGACCTGGGACGCGCGCTTCTGCAGCTTCGCCGCCCGCGACAGCGCCGGCAACACGCCCGGCACATCGTCCAGCAGGGACAGCTGCTCGGGTGCGCTGGCCTTCTCGGCGCGTTCCTCGGCTTTGATCTGTTCCCAGCGGTGCTTGACCTGCTCTTCGCTGAGACGCGGGGTTTCCAGCGGCGCGTACAGATCGCCGGTCGGGAACACGTGGGGATGACGGCGAATCAGTTTGCGGGTGATACCGTCGACCACGCCATCGAACTCGAAGCGCCCTTCTTCCCGCGCCAGTTGGCAGTAATACACCACTTGAAACAGCAGATCGCCCAGCTCACCGCGCAGGCCATCGAAATCGCCGCGCTCGATGGCGTCGGCCACTTCGTAGGCTTCTTCGAGGGTGTGCGGCACGATGCTCGCGTAATGCTGCTTCACGTCCCACGGGCAACCGAATTGCGGATCGCGCAGACGGGCCATGAGCGTGAGCAGGTCTTGGAGGCTATACATGAGGGATCCCTTTGGTCACAGCTTCAAGCGGCAAGCCACAAGCTTCAAGCCGTGCGCGTACAGCTTGCAGCTTGTGGCTTGCCGCTTGTAGCTTGCAGCTACGCCTCACGGCGTTCTGTTTCGCCGCGTTTCGATGATGTTCGGCAGTTGCGAGATGCGCCCCAGCAGCCGGCCCAGCGCGTCCAGGCCCGGGATCTCGATGGTCAGCGACATCAGCGCGGTGTTGTCTTCCTTGTTCGAGCGGGTGTTGACCGCCAGGACGTTGATGCGCTCGTTGAGCAGGATCTGCGAAACGTCGCGCAGCAGGCCCGACCGGTCGTAGGCACGGATGATGATGTCCACCGGGTAGGTGAGCACCGGCACCGGGCCCCAGCTGACCTGAATGATCCGCTCGGGTTCGCGCCCGCCCAGTTGCAGCACCGAGGCGCAGTCCTGACGGTGAATGCTCACGCCGCGGCCCTGGGTGATGTAACCGACGATCGCATCGCCCGGCAGCGGCTGGCAGCAGCCGGCCATCTGGGTCATCAGGTTGCCGACGCCCTGGATCTGAATGTCCCCGCGCTTGCCCGGTTTGTAGCCCGTGGCCTTGCGTGGAATCAGCTCCAGCTGCTCGTTGCCGCGTTCCGGCTCGACCAGTTGCTGAGCCAGATTGACCAACTGAGCAATGCGCAGGTCGCCGGCACCGAGGGCTGCGAACATGTCGTCGGCGATCTTCATGTTGGCCTTCTCGGCCAGCTTGTCGAAGTCCACCTGAGGCAGCGCCAGACGCGCCAGTTCGCGCTCCAGCAGCACCTTGCCGGCGGCGACGTTCTGGTCGCGCGCCTGCAGCTTGAACCAGTGCACGATCTTCGCCCGCGCCCGGGAGGTGGTGATGTAACCCAGGTTCGAGTTTAGCCAGTCGCGGCTTGGCGTGCCGTGCTTGCTGGTGATGATCTCGACTTGCTCGCCGGTCTGCAGGCTGTAGTTCAGCGGGACGATGCGGCCGTTGATCTTGGCGCCACGGCAGTTGTGGCCGATTTCGGTGTGCACGCGGTAGGCGAAGTCCAGCGGCGTCGCGCCCTTGGGCAGGTCGATCGCGTGACCGTCCGGGGTGAACACATAGACGCGGTCGGGCTCGATGTCGACGCGCAGCTGTTCCGCCAGCCCGCCGATATCACCCAGCTCCTCATGCCACTCGAGGACCTGACGCAGCCAGGAGATTTTCTCTTCGTAGTGATTGGAACCGGATTTGACGTCGGTGCCCTTGTACTTCCAATGCGCGCAGACCCCCAGCTCGGCTTCTTCGTGCATGGCGTGGGTGCGGATCTGCACTTCCAGCACCTTGCCTTCCGGACCGATCACCGCCGTGTGCAGGGAGCGATAGCCGTTTTCCTTGGGGTTGGCGATGTAGTCGTCGAATTCCTTGGGAATGTGCCGCCACAGGGTGTGGACGATGCCGAGGGCGGTGTAGCAATCGCGCATCTCCGGCACCAGCACGCGAACGGCGCGCACGTCGTAGATCTGGCTGAACTCCAGACCTTTGCGCTGCATTTTTCGCCAGATCGAGTAGATGTGCTTGGCCCGGCCGCTGATGTCGGCCTTGACGCCGGTGGCCAGCAGCTCGTTCTCAAGCTGCGACATGACGTCGGTGATGAAGCGCTCGCGATCAAGGCGGCGTTCGTGCAGCAATTTGGCGATCTGCTTGTACTGCTCGGGCTCCAGGTAACGGAAGGACAGGTCCTCCAGCTCCCATTTGATGTGACCGATGCCCAGCCGGTGAGCCAGCGGCGCGTAGATGTCGAAGACTTCCCGGGCCACGCGGTTGCGCTTTTCATCGTCGGTGTTCTTCACCGCACGGATGGCGCAGGTCCGTTCGGCCAGCTTGATCAGCGCGACGCGCACGTCGTCGACCATGGCCACCAGCATCTTGCGCAGGTTTTCGACCTGGGCCTGGGTGCCGAGCACCAGCGATTGACGCGGGCTGAGACTGGCGCTGATGGCCGCCATGCGCAGCACGCCGTCGATGAGCTTGGTGACGGTGGGGCCGAAGCGCTGGTTGACGTCGGGCAGCGAGATCTTGCCTTCGCGCACGCCGCGGTAAATCACGGCGGCGACGAGTGAGTCCTGGTCGAGCTTGAGGTCGGCCAGGATTTCAGCGATTTCCAGGCCCGTCTGAAAACTCGACGTGCCCTCCGCCCAGAGGTTCTTGGCGGCGTTGTCCTGTTGCTCGGCGTGCCGGGCAAATTCACAGGCCTCTTTAAGGGCCTGTCGGTCCACTGCGAGGTCGACGCTGACCACGTGATCCAGCCACGCGTCGAGGTTGATACTGCCGTCTGTGTTGATCGGCTGGTGGGGTCTCACCTGTACCATGTTGCTTACCTTCCCTACGGCGCGATGAAATGCGCCATCAGTCGCCGGCCTTCTTGAGCGCGTGCGCCTTGCGGGCCATGCAAGGTCGTGTACGCGCGGGCCAGTCGGATTAAACGAGACTCCGTGTAAGGCATCGGCATTTCCTGAGCCGCCGCCTCACTTGCTCGCTTCAAATAACGCCATCGCCTCGACATGCGCTGTCTGCGGGAACATATCGAGGATTCCGGCACGTTTTAAACGGTAGCCCTGCTTGATCAATTCAACCGTGTCGCGCGCCAGCGTGGCCGGGTTGCACGACACATAAAGGACGCGTTGAGCGCCCAGCGACTTGAGCTTGCCCACTGCTTCGAACGCCCCGTCACGCGGCGGATCGAGCAGCACTGCGGCGAAACCTTCCGCCACCCAGGCCGCCTTGTCCAGTGGGTGCGACAGATCGGCCTGATAAAACGTCACGTTGCTTAAACCGTTGACGGCGGCATTGGCCGTCGCCCGCTGAACCATGGCCTCGACGCCCTCCACGGCCACCACGTCGCGCGTCATTTGCGCCAGCGGTAGGGCGAAGTTACCAAGCCCGCAGAACAAGTCCAGCACTCGTTCGTCCTTGTCCGGCGCGAGCCAGGCCAGCGCCTGTTCGATCATCGCGGTGTTGACCTGAGCATTGACCTGCACGAAGTCGCCAGGGCGATAGGCCAGGGACAGATTCCACGGTTCCAGGCGGTAGCCCAGTTGCGCGGAAGGGTCGACCGGTTGCGGTTCGCCTTCGCCGTGCAACCACAGTTGCGCGTCATGGGTGTCGCAAAATGCTTTGAGAATGGCCAGATCGTTTTCAGGCAACGGCGCAGTGTGCCGCAGCAGCACGGCATTGGCCGAACCGCTGAACAGCTCGACATGCCCCAGCGCCTGAGGTTTGCTCAGACGGCGGAGCATGGGCGCCAACGCTGTCATGATCGGTTGCAAGGCCTGTACCAGCACCGGGCATTGTTCGATGGCGATGATGTCCTGACTCGCGGCGGCGCGGAATCCGACGTCCAGGCGTTTGGCGCGGACGTCCCAGCGCACGGCGACGCGGGCGCGGCGGCGGTAGGCGTATTCATCGCCGGTCAGGGGCGCGGCCCATTCCTGCGGCTCGACCCCGGCGATGCGGCTCAATTGCTCGGCAAGCATGCTCTGTTTCAGGGCGAGCTGTTCGGCGTGGGGCATGTGCTGGGTGCTGCAGCCGCCGCAACGGCCAAAATGCGGGCACGCGGCTGGCCGGCGCACAGGACTGGCCTGGAACACGCGCTCGGTGCGGGCTTCGACCACTTTGCCGTGGGCATTGAGCACGCGGGCCTCGACCTCTTCGCCGGCCAGACTGCCCATGACAAACCAGGTGCGGCCGTCGACGAAAGCGATGCCGCGACCGTCGTTGGCCAGCCGCTCGATGGTCAGGCGTTGTTTTTTACCGGTGGGGACCTGCGCGGTCCGGGTGCCGCCGCTGGGCTGGAAACGCAGGCCTGCATCACGCTTGGCCATCAGTTGGGCGCATCGTAGACGCCGGTCGACAGGTAACGGTCGCCGCGGTCACAAATGATCGCGACCATCACCGCGTTTTCGACTTCCTGCGACAGCCGCAGCATCCCGGCGACGGAGCCGCCCGATGACACGCCGCAGAAAATACCTTCTTCCCGTGCCAGACGACGCATGACGTCCTCGGCTTCGGCCTGGCCCATGTCCAGAATCCGGTCAACGCGGTCGGCCTGATAAATACTCGGCAGGTAATCCTGAGGCCAGCGGCGAATGCCCGGAATCGACGCGCCATCCATAGGCTGGAGGCCGACGATCTGGATGTCCGGGTTCTGTTCCTTGAGAAAGCGCGAGGTGCCCATGATGGTGCCGGTGGTGCCCATGGAGCTGATGAAATGGGTGACGGTGCCGCCGGTCTGCCGCCAGATTTCCGGGCCGGTGCCGACATAGTGCGCCTGGGGATTGTCGCCGTTGGCGAACTGGTCGAGCACTTTGCCGTGGCCTTCGGCCTGCATGCGCTCGGCCATGTCACGGGCGCCTTCCATGCCCTCTTCCTTGCTGACCAGAATCAGCTCGGCGCCATAAGCGGTCATGGCGGCCTTGCGCTCGGCGCTGGAGTTGTCGGGCATGATGAGAATCATGCGGTAGCCCTTGATCGCCGCGGCCATGGCCAGGGCGATGCCGGTGTTGCCGGAGGTGGCTTCGATCAGGGTGTCGCCGGGGTGGATCTGCCCGCGCAGTTCGGCGCGGGTAATCATCGAAAGCGCCGGGCGGTCCTTCACGGAACCGGCCGGGTTATTGCCTTCGAGCTTGAGCAGCAACGTGTTGCTGGTGTTCCCGGCCATGCGTTGCAGACGCACCAGCGGGGTGTTGCCGACGCAATCGGCGATGGTTTGATACTGCAGGGTCATGGCGTGTTCGCGATCCAGACGTGCGGGGGTCGCCTATCATACCGGCAATCGTCGCCAGCCCATATCACGCAAAGTGAGGGGGTTATCGCTGAATGGAATAAGGCGGATTGTTCCGCGCCGGCAACCGCATGATCATCCTCAAGCCCTGCCCGGTGTTCTCCGCCCACAAGTCCCCGCCCTGCAGGCGCAGCGAGTTGCGCGCGATGCTCAGACCCAGGCCGAAACCACCGTCGCCGGGGCGGGCGCCGTCCAGACGGATGAACGGCGCGAAGATCCGCTCGAGATCGCCCTCGTCGATCCCGCCGCCTTGATCTTCGAGCCACAAAAGCCAGTCATCGCCCTCACGCCGACCGTCCAGGCGCACGATGCCCTCGGGCGGCGAGTGGCGGATGGCATTGCGCAGAATGTTTTCCAGCGCCTGGGCCAGGGTGTTGAGATGGCCACTGACCCAGCACTCGCTGTCCAGATCGCAGCGCAACTGACGGGACGGCCAGCAGGTTTCGAAACAGGCGTCATCCACCAGCATCTCCCACAGCGCCACCACCTGAATGTCCTCGTCGGGCAGTTTTTCGCGCTCGGTGTCGAGCCAGGCGAGTTGCAGGGTGTCGTCCACCAGCCGGCGCATGCCATCCACCTCCCGGCTCAGGCGCTCGCGCAGTTCGGGCAGGCTTTGCTCGCTGTCGCAGGCCACCCGCAGGCGACTCAGGGGCGTGCGCAGTTCGTGGGAAAGATCGCGCAATAACTGCTGCTGAACCTGCACCGTCGAGTGCAGGCGCGCGGCCATGTGGTCGAAGGCGCGGTTCAGCTCACCCAGTTCATCACGGCGCTCGGTCATTTGCGGCGACAGTCGGCTGGTCAGCCGATCGGCGCGCCATGCGTTGGCCTGTTCGCGCAATTGATTGAGCGGACGAATCAGCAGGCGATACAGCCCGACGCACAACAGCAGGGTGAACAGCGCGGGAATCAGCCCGTTGGTGAGGATCTGCCCGATCAGCGCATAACGGCCCGGCTTGAAGCGCTCCGGCAGTTCGATCACCAGACTGCCCGCGTCCGGGTTACCGGGAAACGGGATCTTCAGCCAGGGCACGGTTTTCTGCCGCGTGCTCATCGGCCAGTCGATGCCGCGCATGAAGGTCAGGCGTTGAAACTGCTCGCGGGTCAGCCGCGCGCTGCCGAGTGATTGCAAATCGCTGCCGATGACCCCGACCCAGCCGGGTTCCTGCTGACGGACCTGCTTCAGCCATTCGTCGACGCCGCGCTGGCCACCCCTGCTCCACGCCCGTTCGGCCTGCGCCGCGTAGTCGTTCAGCACCTGATGGGCCTCGGCGTTGAGATAGGCGTTGCGGGTCTCGATGTAGCGGCCCCAATACCAGCTGAGCCAGATCATCAGCAGGCAGAAGCCGACCAGCAGGACCGCCAGTTTCCAGAACAGCGAATGCCGGCCGGGCAGCCGTTTGCGTGACTCAGGCATTCAACACCTCAGGCATCCGCCACCGCCGCCGTGAGCACGTAGCCTTTGCCCCAGACCGTGCGCAGCTGCCGCGCCTGATAGCCGACGGCTTTGAGCTTGCGACGAATCTGGCTGATGTGCATGTCCAGGCTGCGGTCATGCCGCGAGTAGCCGCGCTGCAAGACGTGCTGATAAAGGAAGGCTTTGCTGAGGACGTCTTCGGGATTGCGCCACAGGGTTTCCAGCAGACGGTATTCGCTGCCGGTCAATTGCGCCGGGGCGTCGGCGAAGAAGACGTCACAGCGCGCTTCGTCGAAGGTCAAACTGTCTTCATCGGCTTTTTCGACGCTGGGCTCGGGCTCGATCGCCGTCAGGGCGTGGAAGCGACGTTCCAGGTCGACCCGGCGCAGGATCGCCTCGATGCGCACCCGCAGTTCATCGACGCTGAAGGGTTTGGGCAGGTAATCGTCGGCGCCGTTCTGGAAGCCGGTGATGCGGTCGGCCTCGGCGCCGAGGGCAGACATGAGGATGATCGGCATGCTGTGGCGGCGACGCAGATGGGTGAGGATGTCGAGGCCGTTCATGCCCGGCAGCAGGATGTCCATCACCACCACGTCGAACGGTTCGCGTTGCGCGCAGGCCAGCCCTTCGACGCCGTTCTGGCACCAGGTCACCTGAAACCCGCAGCGATCAAGCTGATCATGAACGAACGCACCGAGCACGACATCGTCCTCGATGGCGAGTATGTGGGGGCGGTGAATGCTGGCGGGAGTCATTGGCGTCTGCGATTGATTCTCAAGCAGCGGATTATTCAAGATTGCGCGCCATGGGGCAATGCTGGCCTGCCGGCGATGCGTTCTCCAATGGGAGCAACGTGCTTCGGTAGGACCGGCTTTAGCCGGGAAGAGGCCGGTTTGGGCACCAGCAAATTTCGCGGTGTGACCTCCAATGCCTTCCCGGCTAAAGCCAGTCCTACAAGGGATATGTCCAGCTCCATCAAGTGTGCACGCCGCGCTCCCGTAGGACTGGCTTCAGCCGGGAAGAGGCCGGTTTGGGCACCATCAAATTTCGCGGTGTGACCTCCAATGCCTTCCCGGCTAAAGCCAGTCCTACTAGGGCAGTGTCCAGTTCCATCAGGTCGGCACGCGTCGGCGCACTGTGTGCACGAGGCGCAAATGACTACACTGCGCAGTGATCGAGCGCCACACGCTGCACTGGCGCAGCGGTTGCCTGAATTCATGCCGGGTTGTTGGAGAAGAAGTGTGCTGAGAAAAGTGGGCATCAAAGGCCGCGTCATGCTGCTGACTCTGCTGCCGGCGTGCCTGATGGCGGCGCTGCTGGGCGGGTATTTCACCTGGATGCAGCTCACCGAATTGCAGACCCAGTTGCTCAAGCGTGGCGAGATGATTGCCAACGAGCTGGCGCCGCTGTCTGCCGCCGCGCTGGCCAGCGGTGACCAAGCCATGCTCGAACGCATCGCCGGCCAGGTGCTGGAGCAGGCCGACGTGCGCGCGGTGTCGTTCCTCAATGCAGAGCGGGGAATGCTGGCCCACGCCGGCCCCAGCATGATCAATCAGGCCCCCATCGGTAACAGCACGCACATGCTGCAGCGCTCGGAAAACGACGCGACCCGCTACCTGATGCCGGTGTTCGGGCGCAGTCGCCACCTGACCGGCGATGTGGTTCCCGCCGAAGCCGACCGCCTGCTCGGCTGGGTCGAGCTGGAGCTGTCCCACAACGGCACCCTGCTGCGCGGTTATCGCAGCCTGTTTGCCAGCCTCATCCTGATTGTCATCGGTCTCGGTCTGACCGCCATTCTGTCGTTGCGCATGAGCCGCACCATCAACGGCCCGATCACCCAGATCAAACACGTCGTCGCCCAGCTCAAGGACGGTAATCTGGAAGCGCGATTGCCGCCCATGGGCAGTTACGAGCTGGACGAACTGGGGTCGGGCATCAACCGCATGGCGGCGACGTTGCAGAACGCCCAGGAAGAATTGCAGCACAGCATCGAGCAGGCCACCGAAGACGTGCGCCAGAACCTGGAAACCATCGAGATCCAGAACATCGAGCTGGACCTGGCGCGCAAGGAAGCCCTGGAGGCCAGCCGGATCAAATCCGAGTTTCTGGCGAATATGAGCCATGAAATCCGCACGCCGCTCAACGGCATCCTCGGCTTCACCCACCTGTTGCAGAAAAGCGAACTGACCCCGCGTCAGTACGATTACCTGGGCACCATCGAAAAATCCGCCGACAACCTCTTGAGCATCATCAACGAGATCCTGGATTTCTCGAAGATCGAGGCCGGCAAGCTGGTCCTCGACGCGATCCCGTTCAACCTGCGCGACCTGTTGCAGGACACCCTGACCATCCTCGCCCCCGCCGCCCACGCCAAACAGCTGGAGCTGGTGAGTCTGGTCTATCGCGACACGCCACTGTCGCTGGTGGGCGATCCGCTGCGGCTACGGCAGATACTGACCAACCTGGTCAGCAACGCGATCAAGTTCACCCGCGAGGGCACTATCGTTGCGCGGGCGATGCTGGAGGAGGAACACGACACCACCGTGCAGTTGCGCATCAGCGTGCAGGACACCGGCATCGGCCTCTCCAGCCAGGACGTGCGCGCGTTGTTCCAGGCGTTCAGCCAGGCGGACAATTCCCTGTCGCGGCACTCCGGCGGCACGGGGCTGGGGCTGGTGATTTCCAAGCGGCTGGTCGAGCAGATGGGCGGCGAGATCGGCGTCGAGAGCACGCCGGGGGAAGGTTCGGAGTTCTGGATCAGCCTGACGCTGCCGAAAACCCGCGACGACCTCGAAGACCTGCCCGCCCCGCCGCTGCTGGGCCGTCGAGTGGCGGTGCTGGAGCATCACGACCTGTCGCGTCAGGCGCTTGAGCATCAGCTGGAAGACTGCGGTCTGCAGCCGATGGTCTTCAACAATCTGGAAAACCTCATCAACGGCGTGACGGTGGTGCACCAGACGCCCCACGCCATCGACATGGCCGTGCTCGGCGTCACCGCCCACGAACTGCCGCCCGAGCGCCTGCGCCAGCAGATCTGGGACCTGGAAAACCTCAACTGCAAAGTGCTGGTGCTGTGCCCGACCACCGAACAGGCGCTGTATCAGTTTTCCGTGCCCGACGCCTACAACCAGTTGCAGGCCAAACCTGCGTGTACGCGCAAACTGCGCCGCGCGCTGTCGGAGCTGATCCAGCCCAAGCAGTTGCGCAACGAGGTGCCGGAGCCGCTGTCGAGCCGGCCGCCGCGCATTCTCTGCGTCGACGACAACCCGGCCAATCTGTTGCTGGTGCAGACCTTGCTCGAAGACATGGGTGCCAAGGTCAAGGCCGTCGACAGTGGTTATGCGGCGGTGCAAGCGGTGCAGGATGAACCCTTCGATCTGGTGCTGATGGACGTGCAGATGCCGGGCATGGACGGGCGTCAGGCCACCGAAGAAATTCGCAGCTGGGAGAGCGAGCGTCAGGCCACGTCGCTGCCTATTGTCGCCCTGACCGCCCACGCCATGGCCAACGAGAAACGCGCGCTGTTGCAGAGCGGCATGGACGACTACCTGACCAAGCCGATCAGCGAGCGCCAACTGGCGCAGGTGGTGCTGAAGTGGACCGGGCTGGCGCTGCGCAATCAAGCGCCGGAGCGGCCGATCGAAATCGCTCAGGGCGGCATCAATCTGCAGGTCCTTGATCACGAAGAAGGGCTGCGGCTGGCGGCGGGCAAAGCCGATCTGGCGGCGGACATGCTGGCGATGCTGCTGGCCTCCCTCGCCACTGACCGCGAGGCCATCCTCACTGCACGCGAGGCCAGGGACAACGTCGCGCTGATCGAACGCGTCCACCGCCTCCACGGCGCCACCCGTTACTGCGGCGTCCCGCAATTGCGCGCGGCGTGCCAGCGCAGCGAGACCCTGCTGAAGCAGGAATCGGCGGACAGCGACAAGGCCCTGGATGAACTGGAGAAGGCCATCAGCCGACTGGAAACCGAGGCGCGCGTGACGGCTTGATCCAGGTCACTGATTTTTGCTCTGTGATGGATAGGCTGCGGGGGGTGGGTCAGGTCAAATGAAGGGCGTTGACAGGACGCCTTCGCGAGCAAGCTCACTCCCACAGGACCTTTGTTTGCTGCGACAGCCATACGTCAGGCCATTTAAGGAGCAACCATGCGCACGCTTGTCTACAGCAGCCAGACCTACGACCGCGAGAGTTTTCTTGGCGCGCAGGTCGCCCCGGAAATCGAGCTGCATTTCCAGCCCGCGCGGTTGACGCTGGACACGGTGGCGCTGGCCGATCAGTACGAGGTGGTCTGCGCGTTCATCAACGATGACCTGAGCGCACCGGTGCTGGAGCAACTGGCCGCAGGCGGCACCCGATTAATAGCCCTGCGCTCGGCCGGTTTCAATCACGTTGATCTCGCCGTCGCCAAGCGCTTGGGCCTCAGCGTCGTGCGGGTTCCGGCCTACTCGCCCCATGCCGTCGCAGAACATGCGGTGGCATTGATCCTCTCGCTGAACCGCCACCTGCACCGCGCCTACAACCGCACCCGCGACGGTGATTTCAGCCTGCACGGCCTGACCGGTTTCGATCTGGTGGGCAAGACCGTCGGCGTGGTCGGCACCGGGCAGATCGGGGCGACGTTCGCGCGGATCATGGCGGGCTTCGGCTGCCAATTGCTGGCCTACGATCCGTACCCCAACCCGCGGGTCGAAGCACTGGGCGCCCGTTATCTGCCCCTCGACGAACTGCTCGCCGAAGCGCAGATCATCAGCCTGCATTGCCCGCTCAACGACCACACCCGGCACCTGATCAACCCGGATTCGCTGTCGCGCATGCAGCGCGGCGCGATGCTGATCAATACCGGGCGCGGCGCGCTGGTGAACACGCCGGCGCTGATCGACGCCCTCAAGAGCGGCCAGTTGGGCTACCTCGGCCTGGACGTCTATGAAGAGGAAGCCCAGCTGTTTTTCGAGGACCGCTCGGATCTGCCACTGCAGGACGATGTGCTGGCCCGTCTGCTGACATTTCCCAACGTGGTGATCACCGCCCATCAGGCGTTTCTGACCAAAGAGGCCCTCGGCGCGATCGCCCAGACTACGCTGGATAACATCACCGGCTGGGCGGCGGGCAGCCCGCAGAATCTGGTGCAGTAAGCATGGTTGCTGCCGGTCACAGGGTGGTCGGCCGCGAGAACTCATCCTCTAAAGTGTTAGCATGCGCGCCTATTTGGAGACCCCCATGGCCGAACACGATTTCCGTTACAGCATGCTCACCCCGCAACACACCCTGATCGAATGCCGCAGCCTCGCCGTCGGTCGTTATCAAGTGACCGGCAACGGCGGCTCGATCAAGCCCGACGACGTGCTGCTGGTCACCGTCAAAGGCAGCAAAGAGCTGTTCATGCGCCTGAACGTAGAAAAAGTCCGCCACCTGATCAACCCGACCGGTCAGTGGGTGGCCGTCGCCAACGGCCCGGCGTTCACCGAGCTGGCGATCCATCAGTGGAAAGTCAACTGCAACGACTGCGGCAAAGAGCGCGACATCGAGTTCATGGTTGACGGCAAGGACGGCAAAAAAGCCCTCAAGCCTGCCGCCACCGCGCGCATTGAGGAGCTGGGCTGGAAGGTCGTCGGCGAAAACCACCTCTGCCCTGCCTGCGCGAAGAAAGCCGCATGAAACCGCTTCTGCCGACACTGCTGGCGGCCACCCTGCTGGCGGGATGCGCCACCGAATCCCCTGCCCTCAAGCAGGACCATGGTTACGTGCTGGAATGGATCGGTGAACGGCCGTTGATCGACAACAGCCACCTGACCATGACCCTCGGCAATGACGGCCGCGCCTACGGCAATGCCGGCTGCAATCACTGGTTCGCGTCATACCAGTTGCAGGGCGATGCCATCACATTCGGCCCGGTCGGCAGTACCCGCAAACTGTGCGCGCCGGCGCTGATGGAGCAGGAACACCGATTCCTTGAAGCGATGGGCAAGGTGCAGAGGTGGGATGTGTCGCCCATCGAGCAATTGCGGCTGTGGCCGGCGCAGGGCAAACCGTTGCGGTTTTGGCTGGAAGAGGACTGATCGCATCCGGACGACGGGACGCGCTTCGCCTGAATCATCTGGTCGCCGGTAACGGCTGGAATTCGCCGCGCTCAAGGTTTTGCACCCGGTTGCCCATGGCGTCTGTGGCATTGAGATCCGCGCCTTTGGCGGCCAGTGCGTCAAGCACATCCTTGCGATGGAACAGCGCCGCGTACATGGCCGCCGTTTGCCCCGCGTTATTGCGTTGATCGGGCGCGCAATTAGCGGCGACCAGTTGCCGAGCAATGCTGAGTTCACCTTTGAAGATCGCCCCCATCAACGCCGTGTTGCCCCTCAGATCTTTTGCGCAGGGATCAGCGCCCGCGTTCAGCAGTTGGGTCACGGTGGATTGTTGGCCGTGGTAAGCGGCGAGAATCAGGGCGGTGTAGCCCTTTTCGTCCTGAACATTCAGGTCGAATTTGGCATTGATGAATTCATTGAGCATGTCTTGTCGGCCCTCTCGGGCGGCTTGAAAAAACAGCTCTTTCAGTTGCGTCTGGGTGTCGGCGGTGCTGCCGGTATCTGACGGCCCGGCGTGGACCACGCTCGCGGTCAGACACAGCAACAACGCGTGAAAGGTTCTGCGCATGTGTTGTCCTCCAAGAGGTGATGTCCTCAAAAACCTCGGCCCGCTGTGCCAGCGGGCCGAGGGGGTCGGTCAGTCCTTCAGTGCAGCGGCCAGCTGCTTGACCTTGGCCAGGTCGCCATTGGCAACCTTGGTCACGCCGGTGCCATATTCCGGATCGGCCTTGTAGAGGTACGACAGCATGATGTTCTTGCTTTCGGTATCGGTGGTCGCCAGGGATTCACCAAAACTCTGAATCAGGTCCTTGCGGTCCTTCTCGCTGTAAGAACGATACAAGTCGCCCGCCTGCTTGAAGTTTTGCTCTTTCTGGGTCTTGGCCTGTTGCGTGCTGCCGGTCAGTGGCAGTTGGCTGTAGCGCGCCTCTTCAGCCGCTGGACGCGGATTGAGTCGGCTTGGCTCGTAGTTTACGCCGGTGGTGGTATGACCGGTATTGAGCGCGCCGTCCTGATTGCCGTTGTTGACCTTGACCCGTGGCGCGTTGATCGGGAGGCTCAGCACGTTAGTGCCCACGCGATAGAGCTGGGTGTCGGCGTAGGAGAATACCCGGCCCTGCAGCAGGCGGTCTTCCGAAGGCTCGATACCCGGCACAACGTTGGCGGGCGCCATGGCGACCTGCTCGGTTTCCTGGAAGTAGTTATCCACATTCTTGTTCAGGACCATCTGGCCGATTTTGCGCTCGGGAATATTCGGCCAGATTTTGGTGGCGTCCAGCGGGTCGAAGTCAAACTTCGCCAGGTCCTCGGGCTTGACCACCTGGACGTACAGGTCCCACTTCGGAAAATCGCCCTTGTTGATGGCGGCTACCAGATCGTTGGTCAGGTGGCTGTAGTCCTTGGACTGCACTTCAGCGACCTGCTTGGGATCGAGGTTTTTCAGGCCCTGCAGGCTTTTCCAGTGGAACTTCACATAGTTGACTTCGCCCTTGGCGTTTACCAGTTTGTAGGCGTGTACGCCGTTGCCGTCCATGGTGCGATAGCTGGCCGGTGTGCCTTCGTTGGAGTACAGCAACGTCAGCGTGCGGGTGGCTTCCGGGACGTGGGAGAAGAAGTCGAAACGTCGGGAGTCGTCATCCAAGTTGGTGCGCGGGTCAGGCTTGAAGGCGTGGACCATGTCCGGGAACTTGATCGCGTCGCGGATGAAAAACGTCGGGAAGTTGTTACCGACCAGGTCCCAATTGCCGTCGGCGGTGTAGAACTTGGTGGCGAAGCCGCGGGGGTCACGCAGGGTTTCTGGGGAGTGGTTGCCGTGGACGACGGCTGAAAACCGCACGAACACCGGGGTGTGCTCGCCCTTGCTGAAGACCTTGGCTTTGCTCAGGTCGGAGGCGTCGTCGGAGGCAACGAATTCGCCATGCACGCCCGTACCGCGAGCATGCACGACACGCTCCGGAATGCGTTCACGATCAAAGCGCTGGAGCTTTTGCAGCAATTGCACATCTTGCAGGAGGACCGGGCCGTTGGGGCCGGCGGTTTGGGAGTTCTGGTTGTCGCCAACGGCGGCGCCGTTGTCGCGGGTCAGGGTGTCTGCGTACGCTGCAGAACTGACCATCAGGCTCGCGCCAATCAGGCTGGCGGCGATAGGGGATCGGGGTAAGTACATCTCGGTCTCTCTCTGTTTTTGGTTGTTCTGAGAGTAGAAGCCTACGGTCCGAGCCCGCCATTCCTGAATTGGTTCTGACTATGTCCTTGATAAATTAAAAAATGTTGACGTGCTGACGGTCCTGGTCGGTCCGCTCGGCACTGAATGGGTTGAGGTTTTGGCTGGGACAGGAATCACTGCCTTAGCCCACGGGCATCGCCATTCTGCGCCGCAATAACTGCTTACCCACCCCCTGCCCTCTGAGCTCGACATAGCGATAAGTCGCGCTGGAAATCGTCATGACCACCGCCAGAATCAGCAACACCATCAGGTTATTCAGCCAGGCATGCCCGGTGTCCAGGTAGCGAATTTCACCCAGCATCGGCGCAGCGTCAAAGCCGGTTTTTTTCTGCACCACCATAAAGGCCGAAATAACAAAGAACAGTATGGCCAGATGGGTCAGGTAGATGGAGTAGGACAACCGTCCCAGACGGGCGAAGAATTCATACTTGAGCACGCGGGACAACGCCCCGCCATCAAAGGCAAACACCACGATGGTCACGCAGAACACTGCGCTGGCTGCCAATACCTTCTGCGGTAACTCAGAGGTCAGCACCCACCAGATGGCGAGCGCTGACAGGGCTTCCAGCACGCTGAGCACCCCAAAGCCAGGGGCAATCCAGCGTCTTGAGCGGGTGAAAAAGGCGTAGGCCAATGCCCCGGCAAAGAAACAGCCTACGCCTTTTTGCGCGTAGACGGTCAGGACATCGATCTGGCGGTAGAGCAGCGCAAATCCGCAAAGGGCGATGACGGCCCACAGCAGGTATCGCCGCGTGGAAGCCATCAACACAGTCGCGGCGAACAACATGTAGGTCCAGTACTCGATGCTGATGCTCCAGGACGCGGTGTTGAATGACAGGTTTTCCGTCAGGTGCGTCCAGCTTTGCACCAGCAGAAGATTGGGCAGGATCTGCGACGGCGCGTAGATGCCGGTAAAAGGCGTTTGATTGAAGGAAAAGCCACGCTTGTAGGCGGCGTACTTGAGGAATTCCAGGCCAATGAAGACCGCGAGCATGAACACGTGCAGGGGCAACAGGCGGAAGGTGCGCGAAATCAGGAAGTGACTGAAGTCCAGTTGACGCTTGCTGCCGTAGGCATGCGCCATGACGAAGCCGCTGAGGACAAAGAAGAACTCGACGAACAAGTCGGCTTTGGCGAAGAAGGTCCACTCCGTGATGCTGCCGACAAGATGGGTGTGGTAAAGGACGACCGCTATTGCGCAGATACCGCGCAGGCTGTCCAGCGCGTGAAATCGTTTCACATCCTGCATGTAAACCCCCGATAAGTTGCCATCGCTCGAAAGCGCCTAAAGCAACCCGTCGGGGTTCGGTCGCGTACTACCTAAGGCAGAACCATAGTGCAGGGACGGTTTTGTGCAAGGAGCGGTGGTCGAAGACTTTTCGTGGCGTGGGGTAAGGGTTTGTTGCAGGCCCCTACCCAAGTCAGTCTTGCCTCGTCAGTGCCCAGCCTGGGCCGTCACCGATACCCACGCGCCTGGATGTCGAACAGGCTCGCATAGCGCCCGCCGCCCGCCATTAGTTGCACGTGGGTGCCTTGTTCCAGAATCCGGCCCTGATCCAGCACGATGATGTGGTCGGCGTTGCGCACGCTGGAGAATCGGTGAGAGATCAGCAGCGTCATGCGCCCCTTGGCGTACTCGCGGAAGTGCTCGAATACGGCAGCCTCGGCCGCTGCGTCGAGGGCGGCCGTCGGTTCGTCCAGAATCAGCAGATCGGCCCCGCGGCGCATGTAGGCCCGCGACAGCGCCAGCTTTTGCCATTGCCCGCCGGACAGTTCCTGCCCACCCACGAACCAGCGCCCCAGCTGCGTGTGATAGCCGTTGCTCAAGCGCTCGATGAATTCGGCGGCGATCCCTTGAGTGGCCGCTTCGCGCCAACGGTGCTGGTCATCGAAAGCGTCGACGTCACCCACCCCAAGGTTTTCGCCGACTGTCATCTGGTAGCGGATGTAGTCCTGAAAGATCACCCCGATGCGCTGGTGCAAAGCCTGTTCGTCCCAGTCCTGCAAATCGCTGCCGTCCAGCAGGATCCGGCCCTCGTCAGGGGTATAGAGCCGGGTGAGCAGCTTGATCAAGGTGGTTTTGCCCGAGCCGTTTTCGCCAACCAGTGCCAGGCTCATGCCAGGCGTCAGGTGCAGGCTGATGTCGCTGAGCGTGGCGTGCGCTGCACCCGGGTAGCGGAACCCCAGGCCCTCGCAGCGCAGGCCGTCGCCCGGGCGTGCACCGGCCTTGAGCGTGCCGCGTACAGGTGTCACCGGCACTCCGAGGTATTCGTAGAGGTCGGACAGGTACAGGCCGTCCTCGTACAAACCGGCAATCGCGCTGAGGCTGGCAGTGATGGCGACCTGGCCTTGCTTGAACAGCACCAGGTACATCGTCATCTGGCCCAGTGTGGTCTGGCCGCGCACGGTGTCCAGTACCACCCAGGCGTAGGCCACGTAGAACGCGGCAGTGCCCAATAGCCCGAGGACAAAGCCCCAGACGTCGCGTCGCACGGTGAGCCGGCGGTCTTCGGCGTACAGGCGCGTGAAGTTGTCGCGGTAGCGTTGCAGCAACAGCGGCGCCATGCCGAACAGCTTCACCTCGTTGGTGTGCGACTCATGGGACAGCAGGGCTTCCAGGTAATTTTGATGGCGGGTTTCCGGGGCGCGACGTTGAAACAGGCGGAAGGCATTACCGGAAAAATGCGTCTCGGCGAAGAACACCGGCAGCGCACCGAACACCAGGATCAAGAGCGCCCAAGGGGAAAAATGCACCAGCAGCACCGCGAACCTGACCAGCGAGATAAGGTTTTGTGTAAGCCCCAGGCCTTTTGTAACGAAGCCCAGTGGCCGGGCCGACGCATCGCGGCGCACGCGCACCAGCTTGTCGTAAAAGGCTGAGTCTTCGAACTGCAGCAGCGAAAGGGTCTGGGCCTTTTCCAGGATCATCAGGTTGACCTTCTGACCCAACTGCACCCGCAGGAGCGCTTGTTGCATTGAAAGCGCCCGTTGCGCCGCGGCCAGCAACGCCAATACGCCCGCCTCGGCCAGCACGTAACGCAGGACAGGCCATACCGGCGCCTGGCTGCCACTGCCATGGATCTGCATCGCCTGAACCACCGCATCGACGATCCGCTGGCCGATCCAGGCGGCAAGCGCGGGTAAGATGCCGGCGATCAGCGTCGCCACGATCAAGCCGCTGAACAAGGGGCGGGAAGTCGCCCAGACCAGGCCGACCGCCCTGCCGCTCTGGGTTGAAAATGCAGTCAAACGATTGAACAGCGACATTAAAGGCCCAGGCTCCGGGTTGTCAGTGACGGGGGATTGTACCGACTAGTTCGGCACGCTCTGTCGATCTTGTTCATAGCTGTCCAGATGATCAGGGGCGATTCAGGCCTTGGATACAACAACACACCATTGAATTAGAGCGGTATAACCGGGCAAACCCACCTAGACTACCGCTGTATCGGAAGCGGGAACCCGCAGACAGTGGCCCAGTCCAACTGCACGACAAACCAGCATGGGCTCATGACAGTGTTATCAACCGTTTTAGTGGTGGAAGACGACTGGCTCATCCGCAGTTTGATCCACGAAATTTTAGAGACGGAAGGCTTCGAGGTCGTAACAGCAGAGACAGGCGACGACGCCTGGGAATGGTTGTGCGAGACCTCAGGAGGGGCGGATCTCATCCTGTCTGATATTCATATGCCGGGGGGGCTGAGCGGTATCGGCCTGGCCAATCGGGTGCAAGCTCATTGGCCCCGCATCCCCGTGATCTTGTCCTCGGGGGGACGAGGGCAACAAATCCTGGAGTCTGGATATGCCCCACTGTTCATCCCCAAACCTTGGCACTCCCTGGACATAGGTACGATTTGTCGGCGCGCATTAGCCCTGGCCATAAACCGACAGTGATCCTGCCGATCCCAGGGCGTTTGCGTTGGAGAGTCTTTTTCCGAACCACTGCTTTTCAGACCTCAACCTGGTTCAAGGAACCAGGGGGTTGAATGAAGCGAGGGCTAGCGGGCAATCATGCCGGCTGCCTGCTCAGTGGCTTCAGTGGTGCGCGTTGCCAACTTGCGAACCTCGTCGGCAACCACTGCGAAACCCCGACCCGCCTCCCCCGCACGTGCAGCCTCAATAGCCGCATTCAGGGCTAAAAGGTTGGTCTGGCTGGCGATGCTCTGGATCGTCCCCACGATCTGGGACAATTGCTCGATATTGTGCTCAAGCGTCTGCTGATGCTTGACCTCTGTTTCCCTCAGAACTTCCTGCTCGTGCTGCAAGTTGACGTCCACAAGGGCACCGACTACGCGCACAGGCAGGCCGGCGGGGTCACGCCTGGTCTGGCCTCGCGCACGGAACCACCGATATTCGCCGCTTTTCATCCTCAGCCGGTACTCGATATCAAAAGGTGTCCTGCCTGATCGGTCATTCAGATGAGCCCCGAAAGCGCTGAGGCTTCTGTCCTTGTCATCCGGGTGCAACCTGGATGCCCAGCTGTCCAAGACATCTGGAAACTCCTCGACCGTTTCGAAGCCCAGCAACCGACGGAACTGGGGTGACCACCAGAACGGGTTTTTGGGATTTACAGGGTCTCCGGCAATGACCTCCATATCCCACAGCCCATCCGAGAGCATCTCCCGAGCCAGCTCGAATCTGGTGATGATGACGTCATGCTCCTGGTCCCGCTCCAGTTGGTCATGGATATCCCGGAGCGAGCCGGCGACACGGATGGGCGTGCCTCGCTCGTCGCGGAGTGTCTCACCCTGTGCGTGGAACCAACGATACGAACCGTCTTTCATGGCGAGCCGGTTATTGACTTTGTACGGGGTCATTCCGGACTTGTCGTTGAGATGACGAGCGAAGGCGTCGAGCGTTGCCTGCTTGTCCTGCGGATGGAGCCGATCCGCCCAACTGGCGAGCACATTCGGAAAATCCCTTTCGTCCTTGAAGCCCAGAAGGCTGCGGAATTGCTGCGACCACCAAAAGCGGTTTCCGGGATTGACGGGGTCGCCGGCCACGACCTCCATGTCCCAAAGACCTTCACTGGACGCGCGATTGACGAGATCGAATCGGATCTCGTGCGCTGACGCGGAGGCTGCTGATTCGCGAAGCAACTCGCGGGCATCCTCAAGCTCCTTCTCGAGCAGGCCGATGCGGGATTGATATTGATCATGAGAGGACTGGATCAGGCGCCAGGCGTCCAGGACCGCTGGACCTTCTTTGCACTGGGCGACCTCAGGATTGTTGCCGCTCATGATCGAGGCCAGCAATTGCTTCAGCGCGCGACGATCACGGCGAAGAAGGAAAAAATTGGACATGTTGTACACACTCGAAATGCGTGACGGGCCTCCTCCATGGCACCTTGCCATTCATATCGTCTTCAGCGACCAAAACTTAATCGGCCTGGCTGAATAAATGGCCGTCAACTCGCTGAAATTGTTCAGTAATAGGGGCCACCCTTGCGAGGTGTGTTTCAAACGAGCTACGCGGAGGGATCAACGGCCAGATCTGATATCCAGCCTTGGGGTGCCCCTGCTGACCAAGCCGCTTGCGGCGCTGGAAGCTTCTCCCATCAGGCCGTGTCGGGGCAGATGATCACGCAGGAATGATCGAGATCTTGCCGTTTCGCTCGAGGATCGCGTACTTGATCTGCTCCACCCGCTCGAAGCCCTGCTCTATTCTGGCGGCCTCCAGGATGTCGTCCTCCTGGACACGGGCCTCGTGCATGCGATGGCGCAGGAACGCGCCGTTTTCAACGATGATCGTCGGCCCCCCATCGATCAGCTTGGCCAAGCGTTTGGAGCGCCGCTTGACGAGGGAAAGGCCGATGTCGATCACCATCAACGTCACAATCACCAGAATCGCATTGGTCACGGAGAAGTCATCGCCCAGCAGCGCTTGCTGGGTGGCTTCACCAATGACCATCAGCAGCACAAAATCAAACGACGTCAGCTCGCCCAATGATCGTCGGCCAGAAATCTTGAAGAGCACCATCAGTGCAAGGTAAATCGCACCCGCGCGTAGTACGGCATCCATTGAGCACCTATGGGTAGATGAACTGAGTGAGGGGAATGTGGCCGCCGCCCACGACACTGATCTGGCTTTTAAACAGACCGATGCCGTCGCTGCGCCATGAAATGAAGAGCGTGACGTGACCATTCTTGTCGGTAGGGAACGTAAGACTCAAACCTTGGGGGCTGCCCACGGAGCGGACCGGCTGCGGCTGGATAGACTCGATGCTGAAGCCATCCAGCATGGGCTTGCTGATCGACAGCGTGATCTCTTTGCCCGGCTGCCCCGTGGCCTGAACGATCATCGGATTGGTCCCGCCGGCGCGGTGGAAACGCTCGTACTGCACCGTCAGGTCACCCTGCTCACTCACCGTTTCGAGCGAGCTGAGCGGGCCTCTGGAAAACAAACCGAGCAACGTCAGGATGACAACCGCCGTCAGCACATACCAGCCCACCCTCTGGAACCGCCAGACTTTACGCTGCAGCGTAAGGTCCTCGGCTACGGGGTGTACACGGTCCTGCATTTCCTGCTCTAAGAGGCTCATACGCATCACTCGTCGGGACTAGCGATGTGACCGCTTCGGTCTTTGGGAAGTTCTGGTGGGGTAAGCGTGCGCTGCTGATTGCGAGGGGGCATGTGAGACGCTGAGCTTGTCTTTGGATTCAGCGCTTTGATCAGGCTAGGGACCGCGTTGGGTCGAGTTCAGCGATCGAGCCGACCGCACTTCCGCTCTGGGTTGGGCAATCAACCTTGGGGGTAGCGTTTAAATAGCTCGGTAGCTTCCCAGCGTGCCGCATGTGCCTGCAACGCCGGGAACGCATCCGCCCTGACCACATCAGCGACCATCAACTGAATGAACGACCAAGCGACGGCGCTGGTGATGTCGACCTGCCCCGGGCTATCTGGCGCAACCGGTTGCCGTCCCGACATTAGGGCATCCCATGCGCGACAAGCAGCCAACAACTGCTGGGTTACCCGCTCCAGCCAGGGCTGATGGCGTTTTTCCTCCGGTCGCAGTTTGTATTCGTAAACGATCTGCACTGCTTTTTCGCAGGCAGCCAATGCCAGCCCCAAGATCCGCAGCGATGCGGCCAGAGGCAAGGCCTGGAGTGGCATCAATTTTTGCTCAGCCGGGCTCAGCGCCTCGAAGTAGTCGATGATCAGCGTCGAATCCATCAACACGCTACCGTCATCCAGCACCAAACTCGGCGCCTTAACCACAGGATTGATCGCACCGAATGCTTCGTACTCGCTGAATACCGAAAGCGCTGAGTGCTCGAACGGCACACCCATGACATCCAGCGAAATCGCCACACGGCGAACATAGGGGGAGTCCAGCATTCCAATCAGTTTCATAAAGCGCACTCCTTTCTAGTGGGATCAATCCTATTTATTGGCTTTGCGGCAGAGTGTTTCCAGGGAGTACAGGCGATGTCGTTAGGCTAAGAGCGTCGGTTGACTGTAGCGAAGGTACGCCAGAAGGTCGGGTTAGATACCCAAATATCACGCAGTCGGTCGCAGTTGGCCAAGAGCAGACTCTGGACAACCCGCTCCACAGGGCGGTGGGGTCAGCAGATCATACCAACCACCGCGAAAGATGAGGACATGCCATGCTGCGCATATTGGGTAAGGCATCGTCGATCAATGTGCGAAAAGTGCTTTGGGCCTGCGCCGAAATGGAGATCCACTACGAGCGGGTGGATTGGGGCTCTGGCTTCAGGTCGACGCACACAGCTGAATTCCTCGCGCTTAATCCCAACGCCATGGTGCCGGTCATTCAGGACGATGACTTCATTCTTTGGGAGTCAAACTCGATCATTCGCTACTTGGCGGCTCGCTACAACGGCGGCCACCTCTATCCGACCGACGCGAGAGCCAGAGCGCTGGTGGATCAATGGATCGATTGGCAAGCCTCAGAGCTCAACAAGTCCTGGAGTTATGCCTTCATGTCGCTGGTCAGACATTCTCCCGAGCACCAGGAAAGCCATGCATTGGCGGCCGCGTGCAGCAATTGGTCGCGGCATATGGAGATCCTCAATCGACAGCTTGATGCAACTGGGGCCTATGTCAGCGGCGATGAGTTTTCTCTCGCAGACATCCCGATTGGTCTGTCGGTTAATCGGTGGTTTGAAACACCCTTTGCTCGTCCTGCACTTCCTGCCGTGAATGACTACTACGAACGCTTGAGTCGCCGAACAGGCTACCGCCTGCACGGAAGAAACGGGACGCCATGACGTATGTCTCAGTTGGATGCTCTATGCGAGGCCGATTCCTGCCCATAGCGACAGGCCGGAACCGACCCATAGCCGCCGGTAGCAATAGCCGAAATTGACCAACGCTGGCATTCCATGCCGCGAATCGCTTGATTTTTGAAACATCCAATTACTATCGATCATTCAAAAAATCCAGGTCAACATCATTTGGGCTTTTCACTGGGTGTTGTTCTCGTAGACTTAATGCTACCTTAGCTAGCTCTCTAAATGTTTCTGGTATTGGATCGCATGATTCGGCCATATGTTCAGCTAGTCTTATCTTGTTTATTGATCCGGCCTTAACGCCTCTAGCTTCGACAAAATTTGCCAATTGGGAAAACCATGGTTCTCTCGCGTTAAATATGGTCGAGAAGTTTTCCCTCAAGCTTTGATTGGAATTTAAAATTACGTCACACTTAAAGCTAGATTCAACAAACAACTCCGGAGGAAAAGCTTCTTCGAGTGATCCCCCCATGCTTCCATTTGGATATTTAACAACAGGGGCTTGAGGGATCTTAAACAAAGTTATCAGTTCATCATCAATGTGTTGGGCTTCTCTTTTTCCTGGTCGGTCGTCATCATAAGTCACGATAATTGGCCTGTCGTGACTCAATGTTTTCCTCAAGAGTCGGATTGAGCTTCTGAGATTTCCGATGCCATTGTAGTTTGCTACAACGACTCCATGTTTTTCAAAATCCAGCCCGCACTCTTCAAGGAGCGTTTGAAAAATAGCCTCTTCGGAATCACCCTCAACAAAAATGTAAATACATTGAGCTTTGGCAGCTTTTTTCATGATTTCCTCAGCACAGAAAGAGTCAATCATTTCGTCATAAATAATATCTTCAATTGTTGTAGTCATTATAGCTTTCCCTATGAGTATTGGTTCAATCTTCGCGAGCGAAGTTCTAACATCTAGGAGATCTTATAACTTCCGTTTATTTAATTTTCTAAGTGTTTGATCTCAAGGTTTTTTGCCACTTCCTAGTGTTTCCTCTTCGTCTATTGGGTTGCCCTGTGTTGACTAATCGCGCAAGTGGATCTGATCAAATTTTTTCAATCTTTCAGAACAATAGCTTTCCCTTTAATTGTCAAGTCATCTGTGGTCAATTCAATATTAAGCTCCGCAAGAACTTTATTTACTATATCAGTATCGTTGTGATCTAATAGAGAGGATGAATTCCGCGCAACAGTTCGCATGGTGTTAAGCATGCTGCTGCCAGTATACAAGTAGCGTTTCACATTTTTGATACATTCGTCTAGCGTCTCCATTGACACCTCCATCCCATTCATGCTTTCGACGTATTTGTCGAGGGCGACGATTTGAGTGAAAAGGGATTTAATTGCATACCGCTGATTTTTATCTAGACGCCTGAAGGCTGCTTCAGTGGAGGCTTTGAGAAAGTAAATTTCTGTTTTTCGAGGGATGTATTTAAATGGCTTCCCTGACTGGACTGATTTCTCCTTCAGTCCTTGAAGGCCGGCAAGTGTTTCCGACATTTTTAGCAATCTTGCGGGGAGCTCAGCCAGTTCATCCTCCAGTTCAAGCTTTAAATTTTTATAGATGGCTTTCCACTTAATTCTTTCCTTTATTGCCTCTACTATGGGAGTGGCCAGAATCCCTAGAGCAAAAGTTACCACGGGAAGAAGGATTTTTATTAATTCAATATTACTCACGAGTGCTTTCCATGCTGCGATTGAAGATTGGGTTGCGCGACATTGCTCTTTTGGGCTTAAGCTTATTGAAGTTTCGAATAAGCCAACTTAGTCGCTTTGATGGTTTGGCGTCTCAGTGTAGCGTAAATAATTAATGCGCAAAATCTTGATGTCGCTGAGTTACATAATTTTGTGCGGCCTCGATCATTTCGACCGTCAGCTTCTGGCCGGTAACGGACGCTGGCGACAACCCACTATTTGCCGCCAGCGCACACCAACGCTCTAGCTGATTGGACTCAGTGTGGTTTCGTCTTCATCATGAAATCACAGATTCGCAAGAAACAGGCTCCCGGCAAGATAGGCGCCAACAACCCAAAGATGCCACCGGGAAAGCAGGTAACGAGAAGAGACTATGGACATGCCAGACGTTAAGCTCGCCCGGGTAACGCGCGCCGATATCGACGAGCTCCTACACGCAAATCAGGAAAGCCGGGATTACCACGGCCGCTGGGTACAGCCGTTCATAACCACTGCAGGATTCGAGGAGTGGTACTCCGCTCAGACCACAGGCGCTAGCGTTGGACTGCTGGCTCGCGATACCGAATCGAGTCACATCGTTGGAGTCACCAACCTGAGCCAGATTTTCTATAAAGGATTTCAGAACGCGTATCTCAGCTACTGGGGCATGGTCTCGTTTGCCGGGACGGGAAGAATGTCCCAGGCGGTAAAACTGACGACGCGGTACGCCTTTGAAGAGCTGGGTCTTCACCGTATCGAGGCCAATATTCAGCCTGAAAATGTGCGATCAATCGCGCTGGTCAAGCGCCTGGGATTTCGGAAAGAGGGGTTCTCCCCGAAATACCTTCAGATCGCCGGAGTCTGGTGCGATCACGAGCGCTGGGCGCTTCTGGCCGATGAGCGTTAATCAGCGAGCAATCCCGTTGTGAACCTAAGCTGACTTGATCTGCCTCAGCCCTTCCCCTTCAACTCCGCCAGCTTCTGCATCACCCCCGCCGCGGTCTGTTCGCCCATCAACTGCTCACGCACTTTGCCCTTGTCGTCGATGATGTAGGTCACCGGCAGGGCTTCGCTTTTCGGCAGGTCGTAGTGATCGGCCGGGTCCTGGGCCAGCACGGTGAAGGTGATGCCCAGCGCTTTGCTGGCGCTCTTCAGGTCTTCGCCCTGGAGGTTGTCGAAATTGACGCCGAACACGCTGACGTTCTGCCCTTTGACCTGCTCGGACAACTTGTTCAGTTCGGGGATTTCAGTTCGGCACGGACCGCACCATTCAGCCCAGTAATTGACCACCAGCCAGTGTTTGTCGACGCGGCTGCTGGCTACTTTCTCGCCATTCTGGTCCGTGCCCAGATCCACGCCGCACCCGCTGAGCAACAGACTTCCAATCAGTGCTGCCGCCGCTGCGAATCGCCTTGCCATGATGCCGTTTCCTTCTAGGTGCTCTTTATTTCCAGCTGCACGCTGCGCCGATTGTGCATCGCTCGCCGCGTGTTACCGGTCGTTACCGTGACGCAGGTAGAATAGCCGCCACCTCAGGCAAGATGCGACCCGCAAATGACCGATCTCACGCTTTATCACAACCCGCGTTGCACCAAATCCCGTGGCACGCTGGAATTGCTTGAAGCCCGCGGCCTGACGCCGACCATCATTCACTACCTCGAGACCCCGCCCGATGCCGCGCAACTGCGCGAGCTGCTGGGCAAGCTCGGCATCGGTGCTCGCGGACTGCTGCGCACCGGTGAGGACGAGTACAAAACCCTGAACCTGGCCGACACCGGCCTGAGCGACGAGCAACTGATCGCCGCCATGGCGGCCCATCCCAAGTTGATCGAACGCCCCATTCTCGTCGTCGGCGACAAGGCTGTAATTGGTCGTCCGCCGGAAAACATTCTGGAGATCCTGCCATGACCGCGCCGTACATTCTGGTTCTGTTTTACAGCCGTAACGGCGCGACCGCGGAGATGGCGCGGCAGATCGCCCGTGGCGTCGAGATGACCGGCATGGAAGCGCGCCTGCGCACGGTGCCGGCGGTGTCTACCGACTGCGAAGCCGTGGCGCCGAGCATTCCGGAGGCCGGCGCGTTGTACGCCACACTGGATGATCTGAAAAACTGCGCGGGCCTGGCCCTGGGCAGCCCGACCCGCTTCGGGAATATGGCCGCGCCGCTGAAGTACTTTCTCGACGGCACCAGCAACCTGTGGCTGACCGGCGCACTGGTGGGCAAACCGGCCAGCGTGTTCACCTCCACCGCCAGCCTGCACGGCGGTCAGGAAACCACGTTGCTGTCGATGCTGCTGCCCCTGCTGCACCACGGCATGCTCATCAGCGGCCTGCCCTACAGCGAAGCGGCGCTGATTGAAACCCGTGGCGGCGGCACGCCTTATGGCGCCAGTCATCACGCCGGCGCCGACGGCAAGCGCGCGCTGGATGAGCACGAAACCACGCTGTGCCGTTCCCTGGGTCAGCGGCTGGCGAAAACCGCGCTGTTGCTCGATCCGCCCAAGGGCTAACAGCTCAAGGCATTGCTCGCGCGCGATTGCTGGAACCCCTTGCTCAAACCGGGTCAAAGCACAGAGCCCCTGCCGGGGTTCTGCGTCAGCACTCGGAATGCGCTACGCCAGCAATCGCGCACATGAATTTTGTTTTGGAGAGGGCATGCAAGACTACAAATGGCTCCATGAATACTGCCTCAACCGCTTTGGTTCCGTCGCCGCCCTCGAGGCGCATCTGCCGACCCCCGCCACGCCGAAAAAACTCAAAGCCCTCAGCGACGACCGGTATCTGTCGACCATGGCGCTGCGGGTGTTTCGTGCCGGCCTCAAGCACAGCCTGGTGGACGCCAAATGGCCGGCCTTCGAGCAGGCCTTCTTCGGCTTCGATCCGGAAAAGGTCACGCTGATGGGCGGTGATCACCTTGAACGCCTGATGCAGGACGCGCGGATCATCCGTCACCTGGGCAAGCTCAAGAGCGTGCCGCGCAATGCGCAGTTGATCCTGGACATCGCCCACGAACATGGCAGCTTCGGCAATTTCATCGCCGAATGGCCGGTGACCGATATCGTCGGGCTGTGGCGTTACCTGTTCAAACACGGCAATCAGATGGGCGGGCTGTCATCGCCGCGCTTCTTGCGGATGGTCGGCAAAGACACCTTCATTCCCAGCAATGACGTGGTCGCTGCGCTGAATGCGCAGAAGATCGTCGACCGCGTCCCCAGCAGTCAGCGTGATCAGGCGGCGGTGCAAGCGGCGTTCAACCAGTGGCATGCGGACAGCGGCCGGCCGATGTGCCAGCTGTCGATGATGCTGTCGTACACGGCAAACCATTGATCGTTTTGCCAATGGAGTGAGCAGACACAGCGCGTAACAAATCGGACGTCGTATACAATATTCGGCATCCGCCCTTTTCGAGTCATCTGCGTGCCTTTTCTTCTTCCAGACGCCCCCAACCTCGGTGTCGCGCCCTCCGCGTCCGAGGTCATTGCCAAGTACCTGCGCGAGTCGATCATCTCCGGCCAGTTCGCCGAGGACGAGCCGATCCGTCAGGACGACATCGCCCGCGTGTTCAACGTCAGCAAGATCCCCGTGCGTGAAGCGCTCAAGCGCCTGGAAGCCGAAGGGCTTGTGCAATTCCAGCGCAACAAGGGGGCCGTGGTCACGCGGATTTCCGAGCCGGAGCTGGCGCAGATCTTTGAAGTGCGGGTGCTGCTGGAGGTGCAAGCCATCCGCCTCGCCGTGCCGCGAATGACCGCTGCCCAGCTGGACCGGGCACGGGCCATCTGTGACGAATTCATGCGCGACGACGACATCGGGCGTTGGGCCGAGCTGAACTGGGCGTTTCACACCTGTCTGTATGAAGCGGCGCAGCGGCCGTTTCTGCTGAACATGATTCGCTCGATCCACGACAAGGTTGAACGCTACCTGCGGGTGCAGATGAGCTTTGAAGAAGGCAAAGAGCGCGCCGACCTGGAACACCGTGAGATTCTCAAGGCCTGTGCCGATCGTGACGTGGACAAAGCCGCCGAACTGATCGAGCACCACATCATAGGCGTCTGCCGAACCCTCTACGCCCACCTGCCTCATGCCGTGCTCAGCGAGATCTGAACGAATCGTGGCTATGCCGATTTCGTCATTGGCGAGGGTGAAATCGGTCAAGACCCTGGACGTCGTTCGCGGCACCCTTGCCTCAATAGTGAAGTTGCTCCGCGCCGCGATCTGTAAACCGGTTGTACAGCGCTTTTTGTAGGACCGGATTTAGCCGGGAAGAGGCCAGCGTGAACACCATAAATCTCGGGTGTGACGACCGACGCCTTCCCGGCTGAAGCCGGTCCCACAGGGATCGTCGTCGCCAGTTCCATCGGGGTGTACGCGGCGCTTTTAGTGGGACCGGCTTTGGCCGGGAAGACGCCAGTGTGAACACCATGAATCTCGGGTGTGACGATCGACGGCTTCCCGGCTGAAGCCGGTCCTACAGGGATGGTCTTAGCCAGTTACATCGGGTGGATACAGTCCAATTAGGGGAATACATGAAACGCATCCAGATTCTCGATTCTCACACCGGCGGCGAGCCGACGCGGCTGGTGCTCGACGGGTTTCCCGATCTCGGGCGGGGCAGCATGGCCGAGCGGCGTCAGCGTCTGGCTGAGCAGTTCGATGACTGGCGCGCCGCCACCGTGCTCGAACCCCGCGGCAGCGATGTACTGGTCGGTGCGCTGTTGTGCGAGCCGGTGGATCCCGGGGCCTGCGCCGGGGTGATCTTTTTCAACAACAGCGGCTACTTGGGCATGTGCGGCCACGGCACCATCGGGCTGGTGGTGTCGCTGGCGCATCTGGGCAAGATCGGCCCCGGCGTGCACCGCATCGAAACCCCGGTCGGCACGGTTCAGGCCACGCTGCACGAAGACCGCTCCGTGAGCGTCGACAACGTGCCCTCCTACCGCTACCGCAAGGACTTCGTCGTGGAGGTGCCTGAACTGGGCAGCGTGACCGGCGACATCGCCTGGGGCGGCAACTGGTTTTTCCTGATCGCCGACCACGGCCTGAGCGTCGCCGCCGACAACCTCGACGCCCTCACCGACTACACCTGGAAGGTCCGGCAGGCGCTGGAAAACCAAGGCATTCGCGGTGAAGACGGCGGCGTCATCGACCACATCGAGCTGTTCGCCGACGACACTCACGCCGACAGCCGCAACTTCGTGCTCTGCCCCGGCAAAGCCTACGACCGCTCGCCCTGCGGCACCGGCACCAGCGCCAAACTGGCGTGCCTGGCAGCGGACGGCAAACTTCAGCCCGGTACGCTGTGGCAGCAGGCCAGCGTGATCGGCAGTCAATTTGAAGGCAGTTTCGTCTGGGAGCACGGCGAGCGGCAGGCGGGCGACCGCATCGTGCCGACCATCCGTGGCCGCGCCTACATCAGCGCCGAAGCCACTTTGTTGCTGGACAACGAAGACCCGTTCGCCTGGGGCATTCGCTCGTGACCGACGCCGCCACCCTGCAAGGCCAGGCCGCCGATGTAATCGTCATTGGCGGCGGCATCGTCGGCGCGGCATGTGCGGACGAGTTGGCGTCTCAGGGCTTGCATGTGCTGGTGCTGGATTGTCAGCGCCCCGCCGCGACCGCTGCGGGCATGGGCCATCTGGTGGTGTTGGACCACAGCGCGGCCGAGCTGGCGCTGGGGGAATATTCGGTCAAGGCCTGGCGCGAGCTCGCGCCGCAGATGCCGGACGACTGCGCGATGCGCACCAACGGCACCCTGTGGCTGGCCTGCAATGAAGAAGAAATGGAAGAAGCCGAGCGCAAGCATGCGGCGCTGAGCGAATACGGTCTGGCCTGCGAGTTGCTGTCCGGCGCCGAACTGGCACGGGCGGAACCGTCATTGCGATCCGGCCTGCTCGGGGCACTGAAGGTCAGCGGCGACGGCATTCTTTACGCGCCCAACGCCGCGCGCTGGTTGTTGCAGCGTCAGTCTTCGCGAGTGGTTCTGCGGCAAGCGGAGGTCGCTGAAGTTCAGGGCAACCGGGTCCGCCTCGCAACGGGAGAATGGCTGCAAGCCCCGGCCGTTGTGCTGGCCAGCGGCATCTATGCCCGCGAACTCTGTCCCGATTTACCGCTGCAAGCCAAGAAAGGCCACCTGCTGATCACCGACCGTTACCCCGCGCAGATCACCCATACGCTGGTTGAGTTGGGCTACGTCACCAGCGCCCACAAGGGCAACGGCCCGTCGGTGGCGTTCAATGTGCAGCAGCGCCCGACCGGCCAGCTGTTCATCGGCTCATCGCGCCAGTTCGACAACCACGATCCGCAAGTCGATGCGGCCATGCTCGGACGGATGCTGCGTCGGGCGATGGATTTTCTCCCAGGCCTGGGCGAGATGAACGGCCTTCGCAGCTGGACCGGCTTTCGCTCCGCCAGCCCCGACGGTCAGCCGCTGATTGGCGAGCACCCGCATCAGCCCGGCCTGTGGCTGGCGGTCGGGCACGAAGGCCTCGGCGTCACCACTGCCACCGGCACAGCCCGCCTGCTCGCTGCGCAAATGCTGCGCACTCGACCGCCCCTCGACGTTGAACCCTACCTGCCGCAACGCTTTATCGGAGCCCGCGCCCATGCCTGAATTGAGCATCGATGGTCAGCCCTTTCGCTTCGCCCAAGGCACCACGGTGGCCGCCGCGCTGATGTCGAGCGGCGATCGTTGCAGCCGCACCTCGGTCAGCGGCCAGCGGCGCGCACCCTTGTGCGGCATGGGCATCTGTCAGGAATGCCGGGTGAGCATCGACGGCCTGCGCCGGCTGGCGTGTCAGACGATCTGCCGCGACGGCATGCGGGTCGAGACTCAGCCATGAGCATGAGCATGAGCATGACCGAGCATGTCGATCTGCTGATCATCGGTGCAGGGCCGGCGGGCATGGCGGCGGCCCTGGCGGCGGCGCCTCACGGGCCGAGCATCGCTTTGCTCGACGACAACCCGCTGCCAGGCGGGCAGATCTGGCGCGACGGCCCCAACGCTCAAGTGCCGAAACAGGCTCAGGATATGCGCACGCAGTTGCAGGGGTTCAGCAACGTTCGCCTGCACAGCGGCTGCAAGGTGGTCGCGCTGGCCGGGGCGAAGCGCTTGCTGCTGGAAGATGACGAGCGGGGCTGGGTGTTGAGTTACGACAGGCTGATTCTGTGCACCGGCGCGCGGGAGCGACTGCTGCCCTTCCCCGGCTGGACCCTGCCGGGCGTCACCGGCGCGGGCGGTTTGCAGGCGCTGATCAAAGGCGGGCTGGCGGTCGCTGACGAACGCATCGTGATTGCCGGAACCGGCCCGCTGTTGCTGGCCTCGTCGGCGACCGCGCAGAAGCATGGCGCCGAGGTCGTGCGCGTTGCCGAGCAGGCGCCCTTGAGCGCCGTCGCCGGATTTGCTGCCGGGCTGTGGCGCTGGCCGAACAAGGCGATTCAGGCGATCACCCTGGCCAGTGCCGCCTATCGAACGTCGGCCCATGTGCTGGCGGCGCTGGGTACGGATCGGCTGGAAGGCGTGCGCGTTCAGGTCGGTGACAAGGTCGAAGAGCTGGCCTGCGAGCGTCTGGCCTGCGGTTTCAGTCTGGTGCCCAACACCGAGATCGCCCGCGCACTGGGCTGCACGCTGCGGGATCAGGCCATCGTGGTGGATGAGTGGCAGGCGACGGGTCTGGCCGATCACTACGCAGCGGGTGAATGCACCGGTTTCGGCGGCAGCGAACTGGCGTTGGTGGAGGGGCGCATCGCCGGCCTGGTGGCGGTGGGTGATCGAAATAAGGCTCGAGGGTTGTGGGCTGAGCGGCAGCGCTGGCAAGGTTTTGCGGATCGGTTGAACAAGGCCTTCAGCCTGAACCCGGCGCTGAAACATCTGGCGGCGCCGGACACGCTGGTCTGTCGCTGTGAGGACGTGCGTTACGCGGACCTCGCTGCGCATGACAGCTGGACCGGCGCCAAACTCGCCACCCGCTGCGGGATGGGCGCGTGTCAGGGGCGCATCTGTGCCACGGCGGCGCAGACCTTGTTCGGCTGGGAACCCCCCTTGTTGCGCCCGCCCTTCAGCCCGGCGCGGATCTCCACCCTCGCCTGTCTGGATGATATTTAAAGGGGACTGATTTATTTAAATGATTTAAAGGGGACTGATTTATTTACAGCGCTTCACCGTAAATAAATCTGTCCCCGCAGATCAGTCGCCCCCCGACTAGCCGCCGCATCCAACATCCCGCATCATCGATCCCATTCCCCACCCGGCCCTCCCGCCCGTGAACATGATCGACGTCCTTCTCACCACGCCCTTGCACGACCTCGACCAACTGCTGGCCAGCCTGACGTTGGTCGCGCCGCTGTTCGATACGATTCCCGGTGTGGTGTTCTTCGTCAAAGACGCCCACGCGCGTTATGCACTGGTCAACCAGACGCTGGTGCAGCGCTGCGGTTTCAAGGAAAAAAGCCAGATCGTCGGGCTGACCGCCGAGGAAGTGTTCCCCGCGCGCTTCGGGCCGTTGTACACCGCCCAGGACCGCCGGGTGCTGGCCGATGGCAGGCAGCTCAGCGATCAGCTGGAGCTGCACCTTTATTACGGCAATCAGCCGATCTGGTGCCTGACTCACAAGATCGCCCTGCGCGATCAACACGGCGCGATCATCGGGCTGGCGGGAATCTCCCGGGACCTGCAAATCCTGCAGACGACCCATCCGGCGTATCAGAAACTGGTCGAGGTCGATGCGTACATCCGCGAACACTTCGCGCGGCCCATCACCCTTGAGCAACTGACGGCCATTGCCGGGCTCTCCATCGCCCAACTGGAGCGGCACTGCAAACGCATCTTCCAGCTGACGCCACGGCAGATGATTCACAAGGCGCGGCTGGGTGAAGCGTCGCGGTTGTTGCAGGAAGACCTGTCGATCACCGAAATCGCCCTGCGCTGCGGGTACACCGATCACAGCGCGTTTAGCCGCCAGTTCAAGGCGCTGACCGGAGCGTCGCCGAGTGAGTATCGGGGTTCGCAAAGGCGCATCTGAATTCGCTGCTCCCTTCTGGATGATCGCGGTATTTGTATAGGACTGGCTTTGGCCGGGAAGAGGCCTGTGTGAACACCCTAAATCTCGGGTGTGAAGACCGACGCCTTCCCGGCTAAAGCCAGTCCTACGGTGACCGCAGTCCCGGTGGTTTATCGCGGTGCGGCGGAATGTGGCGACTACCGCACTGCAACGTGCATCAATGAAGCACGCTGCGGATTCTTGCTCCTTTATGTAACACCGTCCCACGCTCCTGAAATACCCATCCAAACCCCGGCCCGCTGATCCAGAGCCCTGCACGGCGTACTGGCAAAACAGGCACGCTGCGTGCATATCAAATATCGTATACGAAATTACTTATCCGGCCGTTTCTCCCTTTGCACGCACCGAGGCTTCTATGAAAAATCAAGCTGTCGCCGTCGCCCTCCTCGCCGTCATGAGCTCATCCTTTATCAACACCGCGTTGGCCGACAAGCTCGATGACATCATCGACTCCGGCAAGCTGCGCTGCGCCGTGACCCTGGACTTCCCGCCGATGGGGTCCCGTGACGACAAGAACAACCCGGTCGGATTTGACGTCGATTATTGCAACGACCTGGCGAAGGTACTGGGCGTGACAGCCGAGGTGGTGGAAACGCCGTTTCCGGATCGCATTCCTGCGCTGGTTTCAGGCCGCGCCGACGTGATCGTGGCGTCGACCTCGGACACCCTGGAGCGGGCAAAAACGGTGGCGATGACCATCCCCTATTTCGCCTTCCAGATGGTGGTGCTGACCCGCGACGACGCCGGCATCAACAGCTATGACGACCTCAAGGGCAAGGATGTCGGCAACACCAGCGGCACGTTCGAAGCGATCGCCCTGGAGAAGGATCAGAAGAAATGGGGCAGTGGCAGTTTCCGCGCCTACCAGACCCAGAACGACACCATCCTCGCCGTCGCCCAGGGCCATATCAAAGCGTCCGTCGTGACCAACACCGTCGCCGCCGCCACGCTCAAATCCGGCAAGTACAAAGGCCTGAAGATCGCCGGCAATGCGCCCTACACCATCGACTACGTTTCCCTTGCGGCGAAGCGTAACGAGTACGGGCTGATTCACTACCTGAACCTGTTCGTGAACCAGCAAGTGCGGTCCGGGCGCTATGCCGAGCTGTATGAAAAATGGGTGAGTGGCAAGCCGGTGGACCTGACCGTGCCGGGCGTCTATTACTGAGGGGAACGATCAGAGGGCGCGGACCGTGTAGGAGCGTGGCTTGTCCCGCGATCTGGCGCGAAGCGGCAGCAAGACCGTCGAACATGCTGATTCAGTGACGCCGCGGTTGTAGGTTTTACGACGACTGCGTCGCCGATCGCGGGACAAGCCACGCTCCTACAGGGCTACGCGTCCCGTCTGAATCATTCGCGGAACCTGAACCAGGAACCCATCAGCGTCACCCGCTAAAAGCGATTCACTCACTCAGGAGCCCACGATGTCTGAAGTCTCGTTGAACGGGCGCTGTCTTGTCGCCGGCAGCGCCCAGGGCGAATTGCTGTACGCCGACGTGGGCCTGAGTTTCTGGGGCGGGGTCGAGCCGTTTACCGGTGAAGTGATCGACCGCCATCACCCCCTCAGCGGCCAGTTCATCAACGGCCGGGTGCTGGCCATTCCCAGCGGCCGCGGTTCGTGCACCGGCAGCAGCGTGTTGCTGGAACTGATGCTCAACGGCCACGCGCCGGCCGCACTGGTCTTCGAACGCGTGGAAGACATCCTCACCCTCGGCGTGCTGATTGCCGAGCAGATGTTCGGCCATTCGATCCCGGTGATCAGCCTCGACGAAGCGGGCTTTGCGGCCCTGCGGAACGTTGCCTTCGTGCGAGTGGAAGATGACCGCGTGAGCGGCTTCGCCTGGCTGCCGCCGCCACTCCCTCGCGATCAAAAAAGTCTGATACGTCAGCGCCCGATCACCCAGATTTCACTCACCGAAACCGACCAGGGTTTTCTCGACGGCGCTTACGGCAAAGCCGCGCAGGTGGCGATGGGCATCATCCTGCGCATGGCCGAGCTGCAGGGCGCGACGGAACTGCTGGACATCACCCAGGCGCACATCGATGGCTGCATTTACACCGGGCCGGCCAGCCTGCGGTTCGCCCGACAACTGGTGGCCTGGGGCGCCAAGGTCCGCGTGCCCACTACCCTCAATTCAATCTCCGTGGACAAGCGACGCTGGCGCGAACTGGGTGTCGACCCGGCCCTTGGCGAACCGGCCAGTCAGCTGGGCGATGCCTATCTGGAGATGGGCGCGCGGGTGAGTTTTACCTGCGCGCCGTACCTGCTGGACAGCGCGCCGGAGCTGGGCGAGCAGATCGTCTGGGCCGAGTCCAACGCGGTGGTGTACGCCAACAGCGTGATCGGCGCGCGCACCCTGAAGTACCCGGACTACCTCGACATCTGCATCGCCCTCACCGGCCGCGCGCCGAAGATCGGCTGCCACCTGACCCAGCAACGGCTGGCGACCCTGCGCATCGACGTCCCCACACTGGACGGCCTCGACGACAGCTTCTACCCGCTCCTCGGTTACCACGTCGGGCTGCTGTGCGGCGCCACGATCCCGGTGATCTGCGGCCTTGAGCACAAGGCGCCGACGCTGGATGACCTCAAGGCCTTCGGCGCGGCGTTCGCCACCACCTCCGCTGCGCCGATGTTTCATATCGCCGGCGTAACGCCCGAAGCCACCACTGCGGAACTGGCGCTGGGCGGGCAAGCGCCGGAACAAACCTTGAGCGTCAGCCCGGCGGATCTGCTGCACAGCTGGCGCGAGCTGAACAGCGCGCAAACGCCGCAAGTGGACGCCGTGACGCTGGGCAATCCGCATTTTTCCCTGAGCGAATGCGCAATGCTGGCGCACCTGTGTGGCAACCAGCGCAAGCATGACAACGTGGCAATCGTCGTGACCTGTGGCCGCGCTACCCTGGAGCGCGCGCAACGGGCCGGCTACGTCGACACGCTGGAAAACTTCGGCGTGCAGTTCGTCACCGACACCTGCTGGTGCATGCTCGGCGAGCCGGTCATCCCGCCGACCGCACGCAACCTGATGACCAACTCCGGCAAATACGCGCACTACGCCCCCGGACTGGTGGGGCGTCGCGTGCATTTCGCCAGCCTGGCCGAGTGCGTCGACAGCGCGATCACCGGTGTCGCCAGCGGGCGCCTGCCAGCGTGGTTGATGGCGGCGCACCAGGCGGAGGTCAGCGCAGATGTTTGATTACAACTTCCACTGGCGCGCGGCGTTCAAGGCGCTGCCTGACATGCTCAACGGCGCGTGGGTCACCTTCGAAACCGCCGCGCTGTCGATGATCCTCGGCGTCACCATCGCGCTGTTTCTGGTGTTCATGCGCCAAGGCAAAAACCGCCTGTTCCGGGGGTTCGCCGCCACCTGGATTTCCATCGCGCGCAACACGCCGTCGCTGTTCCAGGTGTACATCCTGTATTTCGGCCTGGGCTCGTTCGGCCTGCACATCAGCTCGTGGGCGGCGTTGCTGGCGGGCATCACCATCAATAACGCGGGCTATCTGGCGGAGAACTTTCGCGGCGGTCTGAAGGCCGTGCCCGACACGCAATTGCGCGCCGCCCGTTCGCTGGGCATGAGCGCGCCCCAGGCCTATCGGCTGATCGTCATTCCGCAGTTGCTGCGCATCGTTTTCTATCCGCTGACCAACCAGATGGTCTGGGCCGTGCTGATGACCTCGATGGGGGTGATCGTCGGCCTCAATAACGACCTCACCGGCGTGACCCAGGATTACAACGTCAAGACGTTCCGCACCTTCGAATTCTTCGCCATTGCGGCGGTGCTCTATTACCTGATTGCCAAGCTGATCGTGGCCGTTGCGCGGCTGCTGTCCTGGCGGCTGTTCCGGTACTGAGGAGATGGGCATGTTCGAGAGCACGTTCAGCTGGAACGACCTGCAATTCATGCTTCAGGGCGCCTGGGTCACGATTTTGCTGACCGTGGTGTCGATGATCATCGGCACGCTGGCCGGGGTGGTCTGCGGCATGGCCCGCGCCCTGCTGCCGCGCAGCACGATCCCGTTGGCGTGGGTGCTGGACGTGTTTCGCAGCGTGCCGTTGCTGATCCAGTTCGTGCTGTTCAACGCGCTGAAAAGCATCGTCGGCCTGAACTGGAGCGCCTTCGCCGTCGCCTGCGTGGTGCTGGGCCTGTACGTCACCGCTTACTGCACGGAGATCGTGCGCAGCGGCGTGCTGTCGGTGCCGCTCAGCCTGCGCCGCGCCAGTCGTTCCCTGGGCCTGACGTACTGGCAGGACCTGCGCCAGATCGTCATGCCGATGGCCACCCGCGTGGCGTTTCCCGGCTGGATCAACCTGCTGCTGGGGGTGATGAAAGACACCGCGCTGGTGATGTGGATCGGCATCGTCGAACTGCTGCGCGCCTCGCAAACCATCGTCACGCGCATTCAGGAGCCGCTGTTGGTGCTGTGCATCGCCGGCCTGATTTATTACGTCATGAGTCTGGTGGTCGCTCGCCTGGGCGCCCGGCTGGAAACGAGGTGGCAGGAAAATGATTGAGATCGACAACGTGCACAAGTCATTCGGCGAGCTTGAGGTCATCAAGGGCGTGAGCCTGCAGGTGAACAAGGGCGAAGTGGTGTCGATCATCGGCGGTTCGGGCTCGGGCAAGTCGACCTTGCTGATGTGCATCAACGGCCTGGAATCGATCAAGAGCGGCAGCATTCGCGTCGACGGCACCGAGGTTCACGCCAGGGGCACGGACATCAACAAGCTGCGGCAGAAGATCGGCATTGTCTTCCAGCAGTGGAACGCGTTCCCCCATCTGACGGTGCTGGAAAACGTGATGCTCGCCCCGCGCACGGTACTGGGCAAAAGCAAGGCCGAAGCCGAAGCGCTGGCGGTCAAGCAGCTGACCCACGTCGGGCTGGGCGACAAGCTCAAGGTGTTTCCCGGCAAATTGTCGGGCGGTCAGCAACAGCGCATGGCGATTGCCCGTGCGTTGGCGATGTCGCCGGATTACATGCTGTTCGACGAAGCGACGTCGGCCCTCGATCCCCAACTGGTGGGCGAGGTACTGGACACCATGCGCATGCTGGCCGAGGACGGCATGACGATGATTCTGGTGACCCACGAAATCCGCTTCGCCCGGGACGTGTCGGACCGCGTGGCGTTTTTCCGCAACGGGCTGGTGCACGAGATCGGCACGCCGGATCAGGTGATCGGCAACCCGCAACGGCCGGAGACGGCGGATTTTTTGCGATCAATCAACTAGAGCCTGCTCAGGAGGATTTTAGGTCATGCGCTCATCGAAAGTGATTCATGTGGTCAGTTGTCACGCCGAGGGTGAGGTGGGCGATGTGATTGTTGGCGGGGTTGCGCCGCCTCCCGGAGAGACGATCTGGGAGCAGTCGCGCTGGATCGAGAAGGACAACGTGCTACGCAATTTCATGCTCAATGAGCCCCGCGGCGGGGTGTTCCGCCACGTCAATCTGCTGGTGCCGCCCAAGCACCCGAAGGCGCAGATGGGCTGGATCATCATGGAGCCGGCCGACGTGCCGCCGATGTCCGGCTCCAATTCCCTTTGCGTGGCGACGGTGCTGCTGGACAGCGGGATTCTGCCGATGACCGAGCCGGAAACCCGGCTGATTCTGGAGGCGCCGGGCGGCCTGATCGAGGCGATTGCCCAGTGCCGCGACGGCAAGGTGACGAGCGTCGAGGTGCACAACCACCCTTCTTTCGCCGATCAGCTGGACGTGTGGATCGAGGTGCCGGGGTTGGGTTCGATGCAGGTCGATACCGCCTATGGCGGCGACAGTTTCGCCATCGTCGATTCGGTGAAGCTGGGCTTTTCGTTGACCGCCGATGAAGCCAAGGACCTGGTGGACACCGGCCTGAAAATCACCAAAGCGGCCAACGAGCAACTGGGTTTCAGCCATCCGTTGAACAGGGACTGGAATCACATTTCCTTCTGCCAGATCGCCGCGCCGGTGAATTTTGACGGCGGCGTGGCGAATGCGGCAAACGCGGTGGTGATTCGCCCGGGCAAGATCGACCGCTCGCCGTGCGGCACCGGCTGTTCGGCGCGGCTGGCGGTGTTGCATGCGAAGGGTCAGTTGAAGGTGGGGGACCGGTTTATCGGACGTTCGATCATTGGCTCGGAGTTCCACTGCAAGATCCAGAGCGAGACTGAAGTGGCCGGGCGCAAGGCGATCATCCCGAGCCTGTCCGGGCGGGCGTGGATCACCGGGACGCACCAGCACATGCTCGACCCGAGCGACCCGTGGCCGGAGGGCTACAAGCTGAGTGATACCTGGCCGGTGGGGTTGAAGCTGTAGATGCTGCGGCTGCTTTCAATAAATCGAAACCGATTTTTCTGAATGAATGCAAAACCGATTTTTTCTGAATGAATGCAAATCCTGTAGGAGTGAGCTTGCTCGCGAATGCGGTATGTCTGCGATGGATGTGGTGACTGACACTCCGCATTCGCGAGCAAGCTCACTCCTACAAGGGGTCGGGGACAGCCTGAAGCACCGCTAACGCAGAAAAAGAAGGGCGTCATACGCCCAAACCAGAACGTATACGAAATACCTTTACCCAATCAGGAGTCAATCATGAGCCAGTCCGTATCCTGGAGCGGGGTCTTCCCTGCCGTTACCACGCAATTCAACAACGATTTCTCCCTCAATCTGGAGGCGACCCACAAAGTCATTTCCAACCTGGTGCGCGATGGCGTGTCGGGTCTGGTGATCTGCGGGACTGTGGGCGAGAACACCTCCCTGAGCGTCGCTGAAAAAATCAGCCTGGTGGAAGCCGCCAAAGACGCCTCGGCCGGGCGCGTGCCGGTGATTTCCGGCATCGCCGAGTTCACCAGCGCCAATGCCAGTGCCGTCGCCAAAGAAGTGCAGAAAGCCGGCGCCGACGGGATCATGCTGATGCCGGCGCTGGTGTACTCGGCCAAGCCTTTCGAAACCGCCACGCACTTCCGCACCGTGGCCGCCGCCACCGACCTGCCGATGATGGTTTACAACAACCCGCCGATCTACAAGAACGACGTCACGCCGGACATCCTCATCTCCCTGGCGGACTGCGACACCATCGTGTGTTTCAAGGATTCGTCGGGGAACACCAACCGCTTTATCGACGTGCGCAACGAAGTCGGTGATCGCTTCGTGCTGTTTGCCGGGCTCGATGATGTGTTGGTGGAGAGCGTCGCCGTGGGCGCGGTGGGCTGGGTGTCGGGGATGTCCAACGCCTTCCCCAAAGAGGGCGAGACGCTGTTCCGTCTGGCCAAGGCCGGGCGTTTTGCCGAGGCGATGGCGCTGTATGAGTGGTTCATGCCGCTGCTGCACCTGGATGCGCGTCCGGACCTGGTGCAGTGCATCAAGCTGTGCGAAGCGATCATGGAACGCGGCAGCGCCCTCACCCGCCCACCGCGGCTGGCGCTGCCGGACAGTGATCGGGAATATGTCGAGAAATTGATGAAGACTGCGTTGGCGAACAAGCCGGTGTTGCCGGATGTGGGGTTGTAACCCGCGCTTTGATGGGGTGAACGAATACGTGAGCCCCGCACCATCTTCGGTAGGAGCGTGGCTTGTCCCGCGATCTGGCGCGAAGCGGCAGCAAACTGACAACTGCGGGGAGTCAGGTGCCCCGCGTTTGCAGGTTTCACGACGACTGCGTCGCCGATCGCGGGACAAGCCACGCTCCTACGGTTCTGCGGCGGATGAGCCTTCGCATTCGCCCTTACACATTCACCACATTTACAAACCGCGAGGCGGCGGTGTCGTCGATGCGCAGGTTGGTGAAATCGAACAGGTTGCGGTCCGCCAGTTGCGACGGCTGGACGTTCTGCAGGCTGCGGAAAATCATGTCGGAGCGGCCCGGGGTTTTGCGGTCCCATTCCTGCAGCATGTCCTTGACCACCTGACGCTGCAGGTTTTCCTGGGAGCCGCACAGGTTGCACGGGATGATCGGGAATTGCTTGATGTCCGAATAGGCCTGAATGTCCTTCTCGGCGCAGTAGGCCAGCGGACGGATCACCACGTTGCGGCCATCGTCGGCGCGCAGCTTGGGCGGCATGGCCTTGATGCTGCCCTGGAAAAACATGTTCAGGAAAAACGTCTCGACGATGTCGTCACGGTGGTGACCGAGGGCCATTTTGGTCGCGCCGATTTCATCCGCGAACGTATACAGCGTGCCGCGACGCAGGCGCGAACACAGCGAGCAGGTGGTCCGGCCCTCGGGGATCAATTCCTTGACCACCGAGTAGGTGTCTTTCTCGACGATGTGGTACTCGACGCCCAATTGCGCCAGGTACGCCGGCAGGACGTGCTCGGGGAAGCCTGGCTGCTTCTGGTCCATGTTCACCGCGACGATGTCGAAGTGGATCGGCGCGACTTTCTGCAAATGCATCAGCACATCCAGCAGCGTGTAACTGTCCTTGCCGCCGGACAGGCAGACCATCACCTTGTCGCCCTCTTCAATCATGTTGTAGTCGGCCACCGCTTCGCCCGCGAGCCGACGCAGACGCTTCTGCAGTTTGTTCTGATTGACTGAAAGGGTGCCCATGGTGCTGGTATCCGCTCGCTGTGGTGTGAAGTGACGTGGGGAAAGGGTCGGCATTTTACGCAAAAAGCCCGGACCGGGTAATGCCCGTTGCGGGTTCGATCGCGGTCGGTTTCGGAGGGTCTCTGATCGCTAACCGCTATTAGCCGCGTGTTTGAACACCTCAATCGCTCTAACGCATCCGGTTTTGGAGTGATCAGCTTTCTATACTGACCTGAGAGGTCCCAGCCATTTCCCTTGCTCGACTGAGACCTTGTCCTGACGGCATCTGGCGGTCAGGCGCTGCGTCGCAAGCGCTGACACACTTCACGGGAGTAACGGACATGATCCATCACGTCTTGGGGCTGTTTACCCACCCCGATCAGGAATGGCAACAGATACGTGGCGAAGGTGAAGAAAGCATCGGCCATATGTACCTCACCCACACGCTGATACTGGCAGCGATCCCGGCGGTGTCGGCGTACATCGGCACGACGCAGGTGGGCTGGCAAATCGGCGACCGCGCGCCGGTCATGCTGACCAGCGACAGTGCAGTGTGGATGGCGCTGATGTCGTACATCGCCATGCTCGCCGGGGTCGGCATCATGGGCGGCTTCATCCACTGGATGGCGCGCACCTATGACGCGACGCCCAGCCCTGCGCGCTGCGTCGCCTTTGCGACCTATACGGCGACGCCGCTGTTCCTCGGCGGGCTGGCCGCGCTGTACCCGCACATGTGGGTGGGGATGATGGTCGAGCTGGCGGCGGTTTGCTACACGGTTTACCTGCTGTACGTCGGTTTGCCGGTGTTCATGGGCGTCCACCCCGACGAAGGCTTCATGTTCTCAAGCTCTGTGCTGGCGGTCGGGCTGGTGGTGTTGGTGGCGATCATGGCCTTTACGGTGGTGCTGTGGGGCGTCGGAGTCGGGCCGGAATTCACGAACTGATACAGGGTGACCATTCGGCGCCTGGGGTTTTGGCGGTACATGAGCTTTGCGGCATACTCGCTTTCTCTGGAGACCGATGAAGCATGCTCGAACCACTTACCACCCGCGTCGAATCCTGCTACCAGCAAGCCGAAGACTTCTTCAAACGTCCTTTCAAACGTCCGGTGGTAAGCGTCAAGTTGCGCGGCCAGAAGGCCGGTGTAGCCCACCTGCACGAGAACATGCTGCGCTTCAATCCGCAGCTGTACCTCGAAAACAGCGAAGACTTTCTGCGCCAGACCGTCCCCCACGAGGTCGCGCATCTGATCGCTCACCAATTGTTCGGCGACACCATCCAGCCCCATGGCGAGGAATGGCAGCTGATCATGCGCGGCGTCTACGAGCTGCCGCCGAACCGTTGCCACACCTACGAAATCCAGCGCCGCAGCGTAACCCGCTACATCTACCGCTGCCCGTGCCCGGAAAGCGATTTCCCCTTCACCGCCCAGCGCCACAAGCTGGTGCGCAAAGGCCGCCGGTATCTGTGCAAGCGCTGCCGGGAGATTCTGGTGTTCAGCGGCGAGACGCGGGTGGAGTGACTCCCCGCTTTCTCAAGTGGCTGCAAGTAAGTCTTCGCGAGCAAGCTCGCTCCCACAGGATTGGAGTGGACTCGGGACTTTGTTGAAGCCACTGAGGTTGCGCACGAGTGACCGGGGTGGACTCGGGATCTTGGTAACGCCGCTGGACTTGTGGGAGTGAGCTTGCTCACGAAGGGGCCAGGGCAGTCAGCAATTTTCTCAAGTGGCTGCAAGCAAGTCTTCGCGAGCAAGCTCGCTCCCACAGGATTGGAGTGGACTCGGGACCTTGTTAAAGCCACTGAGGTTGCGCACGAGTGACCGGGGTGGACTCGGGATCTTGGTAACGCCGCTGGACTTGTGGGAGTGAGCTTGCTCACGAAGGGGCCAGGGCAGTCAGCAATTTTCTCAAGTGGCTGCAAGCAAGTCTTCGCGAGCAAGCTCGCTCCCACAGGATTGGAGTGGACTCGGGACCTTGTTAAAGCCACTGAGGTTGCGCACGAGTGACCGGGGTGGACTCGGGATCTTGGTAACGCCGCTGGACTTGTGGGAGTGAGCTTGCTCACGAAGGGGCCAGGGCAGTCAGCAATTTTCTCAAGTGGCTGCAAGCAAGTCTTCGCGAGCAAGCTCGCTCCCACAGGATTGGAGTGGACTCGGGACTTTGTTGAAGCCACTGAGGTTGCGCACGAGACGCCGGGGCATTCGATTGACCCTGCCTTCAGATTTCACCCAAACACCCCCGCATCACCCATCAACTGGATTTCCTGCGCGCTGAACCCTGCTTCGGCCAGCACCTCTGCGGAATGCGCGCCGACGGCCACGCCGATGTGCCGGGGCGTGGGCAGTCCTGCTGAGAACTTCACCGGACAGGCCATCTGCACCTGCGCGCTGCCATCACCGCGGGGCACCTGCGCCAGCATCTCTCGCGCCTGAATGTGCGGATGCTGCGTCGCTTCGGAGAAACTCAGCACCGGCTCGACACAGGCGTCGATGCCGGCAAACAGCGCTGTCAGCTCATCAGCACTGCGGCGCTCGAATTCGATTTGCAGCTCTCGCTTGAGCGCAGCCTGATCGTCGGGCACAAACGACCGCCCAAGCCGCGCCAGCTCCGGCCGGCCCAGGGCGGCGCACATCCCGTGGAGAAACCCCGGCTCCAGCCCTCCCACCGAAAACCATCTGCCGTCACGGCTGCGGTAGTAGTCGTAGAAGCTGCCGCCGTTGAGCATCTGCGCCTCCCGCTCAGGCTCGACGCCGGCCGCCAGATACCCCGCGCCCGCCAGGGCATTCAGGCTGAACGCGCAATCGGTCATGCTGACGTCGACGTACTGGCCCTGCCCGGTTTGATGGCGAGCGACCACCGCGGCGAGCAGGCCGATCACCCCATGCAGCGAACCGCCGGCCACATCCGCAACCTGCACGCCCAAGGGCAACGGCCCGCTGTCTTTGCGCCCGGTGTGGCTGGCGAGCCCGGCCACAGCCATGTAGTTGATGTCGTGTCCGGCGCGATCGCGGTAAGGCCCGGTCTGGCCGTAACCGGTGATAGCCACATAGATCAGCCGCGAATTGATCACCTTCAACGCCTCATACCCGATGCCCAGCCGGTCCATCACACCGGGCCGAAACTGTTCCAGCACGATGTCGTGATCCGCCACCAGCCGCTTGACCACTTCGATGGCCCGAGGCTGTTTGAGGTCCAGCGCCAGGCTGCGCTTGTTGCGGTTGAGGTAGGCGTGGCTGGCTGAGACACCGTGGTCATGGGGCGGCAATTCCCGCAGCAGGTCCGGGCGAGTGGGTGACTCGATGCGCAACACTTCGGCGCCCATGTCCGCCAGCAGCAACGAGGCGAACGGCCCGGGCAGCAACGTCGAGAAATCGAGGACTTTGAGGGATGACAGCGGACCTTGCATGGAGCGTTCTCTGATGGCCAGCGTGTGGCTCAGAGTAGGTGTGATTCGCCCATAAAAAAAGCCTGTCCGAGGACAGGCTTTTTCAACAACCTTTACCGTTAACGCAGCTTACGAACGTACAACAGGGCTTGGCGCGGTTTCAGCCACACCCAGGTCGTCGGTCGGCGCGGTGTTGTCGATGGCACGACCGCCAGACGCCAGCTCGGCCTGCATCTGCGGAACGTCCAACTCGCCGACCCACTTGGCGACCACCAGGGTTGCCACGGCGTTACCGCACAGGTTGGTCAGGGCGCGGGCTTCGGACATGAAGCGGTCGATGCCGAGGATCAGCGCCAGACCGGCCACCGGCAGATGGCCCACGGCGGACAGCGTCGCGGCCAGCACGATGAAGCCTGAACCGGTCACGCCTGCCGCACCTTTGGACGACAGCAGCAGCACCAGCAACAGGGTGACCTGATGGGTGATGTCCATGTGGGTGTTGGTGGCCTGAGCGATGAACACTGCGGCCATGGTCAGGTAGATCGAAGTACCGTCGAGGTTGAACGAGTAACCGGTCGGGATCACCAGACCGACGACGGATTTCTTCGCGCCCAGACGCTCCATCTTGATCAGCATGCGTGGCAGTGCCGACTCGGACGACGACGTACCCAGCACGATCAGCAGCTCTTCGCGGATGTACTTGATCAGCTTGAGGATGCTGAAGCCGTGAGCTTTGGCGATGGAGCCCAGCACCAGCAGCACGAACAGCAGGCAAGTGATGTAGAAGCACAGCATCAGCTGGCCCAGTTGCACCAGCGAGCTGACGCCGTAGGCACCGATGGTGAACGCCATGGCACCCAGCGCGCCGATCGGGGCGAGCTTCATGATCATGTTGATGATGTTGAACATGACGTGGGCGAAGCGATCGATGAAGTCCAGGATCGGCTTGCCGTAAGCGCCCAGGCGATGCAGGGCAAAACCGAAGATCACCGAGAACATCAGCACTTGCAGGATGTCGCCGTTGGCGAATGCGCCGACGATGGTGTTCGGGATCACGTTGAGGATGAAGCCGACGATGCTCTGGTCTTTACCGGCGGTCACGTAGGCCGCGACTTTGGAAGCGTCGAGGGTGGACACGTCGATGTTCATGCCGGCGCCCGGCTGGACGACGTTGACCACGATCAGGCCGATGATCAGCGAGATGGTCGAGACGATTTCGAAGTAGAGCAGCGCGTAGCCGCCGGTCTTGCCCACGGATTTCATGCTCTGCATGCCAGCGATGCCGCTGACGACGGTGCAGAAGATGATCGGTGCAATGACCATTTTGATCAGTTTGATAAAACCGTCACCCAGCGGTTTGAGCGTTACGGCAGTTTCGGGGTACCAGTGGCCGAGGGCGATACCGACGATGATCGCGACGATCACCTGGGCGTAAAGGGATTTATAGATGGGCTGACGAGTCGTCATTGCAGTTTCCTCAAGAGCATCGAGCTGCAGCATTCCGGTTGCAGTGACGCCTAAAGTGCGAACCCTCCTGCTCGGAGGGATTTGTTTTTGTCGAGCTGCGCGCGGCAGACCTCTGCCCAGTGCTTTGCAGGCACCGTGCCAGTGTTGATAAATCGCAGGAGAGGCCCGGTTTCCGTGAACCGTCTGTTTAACGGTAGACCCGTAAACCGGAAAGGGATGGCGGTTTTCCGCCGTTTGGCGGCAAATACCTCGCCACACTGGCGGGTATCCGCCTCGAAGGGCGTGGGAACGCCTTGAGGTTAGATGGCGAACTGAATGCGGAAGGCCGCGCCGCCCAGTTCCGAATCGCCCAAGGTCAGCTGCGCGCCATAGCTTTCGATGATGTCCTTGACCACCGCCAGACCGATGCCTTGCCCCGGGTTCTGCGTGTCCAGTCGCTCGCCGCGTTCGAGAATCCGTGCGCGCTGGCTTTCCGGAACGCCCGGGCCGTCGTCTTCGATGCACAACTCGTCGCCCATCATCGATGACCGCCAGCTCACGCGCACTTCGCCCAGGCACAGGCGGTAGGCGTTTTCCAGCAGGTTGCCGAGCATCTCCAGCAAGGCGCCCTCTTCCATTTGCACCTGGCCGTTGTCCGGCAGGTCGAGGACCACGTTGACGCGCTTGTCGCGGTAGACCTTTTCCAGCGTGTTGCACAGGCTTTGCACCACGGGTCTCAGGGCCACGTGATAACGCACCAGCCCGCTTTTGCGCAGACTGGCGCGCTGCAATTGATAGCTGATCTGCTGGCTCATGCGTTCGATCTGCGATTGCAGAATCCGCGCCTGCTCCAGGTCTTCCGGCCGTTTGGCAATCTGCTCGCTGACGCCCTGCAGCACGGCCAGCGGGGTTTTCAGGCTGTGGGCGAGATCGTCGAGAGAGTCGCGGTATCGAATGCGTTGCTCCCGTTCGCTGCGCAACAGGCGGTTGAGCGAGTCGGTCAGGCGCAGCAGTTCGCTGGGGTGTTCTTCGCTGAGGCTTTCCCGCGAGCCGGCCTCGACCTGATCTAGTTCCTGACTCATGCCCCGCAGGGCGCGCAGGCCCCAGGTCAGCCCGCCCCACAGCAGAATCAACAGAACCAGCAGCGCGCCGCCGAAGCCCAGGTAGAGTTTCTGGCGCAGGCCGGAAATGGTTTCCTGGTATTCGCGCACCGGTTGCAGGGCGACGATGCTGAAAGCGGCGTTGCGGCCGCCGAGCAGTTTGATTTCGACGTCGTAGACGAAAAATTCTTCGCCGTTGGGTTGGCGGATCTTGGCGAATTCGTTGCCGCGGCCGTCGTAGCGTGGCTGGTAGTCGATGGCTTCGTCTTCGGTGGCCCGGGAGCGCCACACCAGTTTGCCGGCGCGGTTATAGATGTAGCCGAGCAAGCGGCTGTCGGGCAGGGCAAATTGTTCGCCGGGCAGTAACGACGGCATCAACAGGTGATCGTCTTCGACCCGGGCGGCGGAGATCAGCGTGGTGACGTCGGACGCCAGGCGTTTTTCGATGGAGCTTTCCAGCGCCAGGCTGAAGGCGCTCTGCAGCGCCGGCAGCATCAGCAGCATGAAAATGACGGCCAAGGTCGCGGCGCCCAGCATCAGACGCAGGCGCAGCGAACGAATCATGTACAGCGCTCGGTGAACAGGTAGCCCAGGCCGCGCACGGTGTCGATCGGTTTGAAGCCGGCGGGCCCTTCGAGTTTGCGCCGCAGACGGCCGACCAACACTTCGATCACGTTCGGATCGCGCTCGTCATCATCGGGGTACAGCTGTTCCATCAGGCGTTCCTTGGGCACCACTTGCTGGTGATGGCGCATGAGGTATTCGAGAATCCGGTATTCGTAGGCGGTCAGCGCCAGGGGCTGTTCGTCCAGGGACGCCTGCTTGCGGTTGAGGTCCAGGGTCAGCGGGCCGGCGACAATTGTCGAGTGGGTGAAACCGCTGGAGCGTCGCAGCAAGGCGTTGAGGCGCGCTTCGAGCTCTTCGAACTGGAAGGGCTTGACCACGTAGTCGTCGGCGCCGGCAGCCAGGCCTTCGACCTTGTCCTGCCAGTTGCCGCGCGCGGTCAGGATGAGGATCGGGAATGCCTTGTTCTGCACGCGCAGCTGGCGGATCAGGTCGAGACCGCCAACCCCGGGCAGGCCCAGGTCGATGACCGCCAGATCGTGGTTGAACTGGCCCGCCTGATACAACGCTTCCTCGGCGTTGCCCACCGCTTCGACGACGTGACCGCTTTCGGTCAGACGGGTCTGCAGGTGGTGACGCAGCAGGGCTTCATCTTCGACAACCAGCAATTTCATGACGCTCTCCCAGGCAAAGGCAACCCTCTTTTTTCAAGAGTCTCAACGACGCTGCCGAGCGCGTGCAGTGTGACGAGCCCGGCAGTGATTGTGCAATCCAGACACCGCTAAAAACAGGCTGGCGGCTTATAAACCGGCTTATAAAACGTGGTGGACAGGTAAATAGGTGTGCGGGCTCTCGCTCAGGCTCAACGAGGGAGGTTGCTGCGCTGTGCGGGCTGGTGCGCCGGTCTCGAACAGTCTAGACGTGCCCGGTGAAGACATCTGCACGCTGTAAACGGCCGGAAGATTGCCCGTTTGAAAGCTCACCCCGTTGACGCGGGCTGTGAGATTTCCGTAGCCGGCGGCGTAGGGATCGTCCATAGGCTGCTGGCTGAAGGTCTGGCTCCAATTGCCGACCTGGCTGGTGGTGGCCAGACCGCGGCGCAGGCCGTTGAGGCGGTCGGCGCGTTCGGTGTTCTTGCCGAAATCGGTGCGGGACAGGTCCGCGTTGCCATCAGCCGCTTGCGCCGCCGCGCTGCTGCCAAGGAACGCCAGCGCCAGAAAGAGCTTGTTGAACGTCAGCATGAGCAGGTCCTCCGGCGCCAGGCGCCTTGTTGGGTACGGTTTGGAGCATACCCAGCCAGCGCTGAACCCCTCCTGAACACGTACTGACCCACCGCATTCGTCAGCAAGCTGACTCCCACAGGTTCTGTGCCTGGCGCTGAATTCCCGGGCAGCGAAGATCTCTTGTGTCGGCCTAACGGCCTCAGGTTTCGCCTTCGGCGAGTTACTTGGAAAAGCACCCCAAGTAACCAAGGGTGCCTGCTCCTGGTTTGGCCCTTCGTTCCTCAGGGTTCCTTCACTCCGGTCTCGCTCCGTGGGCCCGCGCCGAACGGACATCCATGTCCTGACGGCGCTCTCGCCGCATCCATGCGGCTCGGCCCACTGCGCGAGACCTGCGTTCAGCCTGCACCCAAGTCGCGATTGGCGGTGTCTGAGCTTTCTGCGCATGAAGATCAAAAGCTTCCCGGCTGAAGCCGGTCCTACAGATCTACCGCGGCCACTGTAGGACTGGCTTTAGCCAGGAAGAGGCCGGTTTGATCACCACGCATTTCACTGAATGCACGCGCTGCTCTTTGTGGGACCGGCTTCACCCGGGAAGAGGCCAGCAGAGCGAGCTAGCTCGCGAAGGCGGTCTGCCTCGGCCATCAACTTTGTCTGAGCCACCCATTCGTCAGCAAGCTGACTCCCACAGGTTCTGTGCATGACGCTGAAGTCTCGGACCCACACACATCTCCTGTGGGAGCGAGCTTGCTCGCGAATGCTTTCTGCCTGTGCCATCCACTTCGCCTGACCCACCGCATTCGTCAGCAAGCTGACTCCCACAGGTTCTGTGCATGACTTTGGATTGGGGATTTCCGGCAAACCAGTTTTGCGCCCAACACGGCGGTTCCGGCAGAATGCCGGGCATGACTCAATCTCCGACACTGCCTGACTGTTGCCCCGCCCTCACCGCTCACTGGCCCTTGCCCCATGGGCTGGCGGATGTGGTGTTGGTGAGCAGTCGCTTCGATCCGCAAAAGCTCATCGACGGCGATTTTCAGCGCTGTCTCATCGAGCCGCCCGCCTCCATTCAGCGGTCGGTGGCCAAGCGGAAGACGGAGTTTCTCGCCGGTCGTTTGTGCGCGCGGGAGGCGATGCGCCGGTTGGACGGCCGCTCCCATGTCCCGCTGATTGGCGAGGATCGCGCGCCGGTCTGGCCAGCGGACGTCACCGGCTCGATCACCCACAGCACCGGGTGGGCCGCCGCGATCGTGGCGCGAAAATCAGACTGGCGCGGACTGGGCCTGGACGTGGAACAGTTGATGAGCCACGAGCGCGCCGTGCGTCTGGCCGGAGAGATTCTGACGCCGGCGGAAATGCAACGCCTGAACGCCGGCCCCGAGCATGAAGCAGCCAAGCTCGTCACCCTGACCTTTTCCCTGAAAGAAAGCCTGTTCAAGGCGCTCTACCCCATCGTGCTCAAGCGGTTCTATTTCGAGGCCGCCGAGTTGCTCGACTGGTCAGACGAAGGCACTGCGCGCCTGCGGCTGAACATCGATCTGTCGGCGGAATGGCACAACGGCAAGGAGCTGGACGCGCAGTTCAGCGTGCAGGATGGGCAGCTGTTGAGTCTGGTGGCGATTCGAGGCTGACGGTCGCGCCCAGCGGACAATGCTCACACCGCCCCACCCATTCCACCCGATGACTCAAACAGCACGTGCGCCGTTGCCGAACCATCTGCCCGTCCTTTTCTATATAGCTAACGGCGTTGAACAGCGGATTGCGCCGCCCATCCGGCCTCAGCCGTTCCCGCAACAGCCCATACCCTGCCGCAACTGAAACCTCGCTCGCCGCAGACAACTGCCGCAAGCAGGTTTCAAGATAATCCCCGGCGTTGCCCCACAGCACCGCCGTCGGCACATCGCCGTAGGCACTCAAGCGATCGATCACGTGCTGCAGATTCTCTAGCAGCGGCGCAAACCGCTCGAACGGATCGTCCGAAACCGCCACCGGCGTAACGGCCCCCTCAAACCTCACCCCATCCAGATAGCCACGTTCATGCAGGGCAAAACTCAGGTGATCCAGCCCCAGCGGCCACCCCAGGCCATAGGCCAGACTCGCCACCACCACCGGCGGGATCAGCTGCATGGCGTAGTACTTCATCCACTGCGAAACCAGCACCGGCAACTGCTCCCTCAGCAACGCCGGCCCATACACCTTCAGCAGCAAGCGATCCAGAACCTCATCCTGCAACAGCTCGGTCAGCGGCAACACAGGCCGCGTTTCATCGACCCGCACCGTGCGAGCAAACCCGGCCAGCGCACCGTCGAACATCATGCATCTCCCTGCTTACGCGGCCAGGCCAGGCTGAAACACGCACCCCCCAAGGTATGGCTGCGCCCGATCAACGCGCGCCCGCCGTGCCAATGAATGATGCGGCGCACGATCGACAATCCCAGCCCATGCCCGCCCGACGCCCGGGTGCGGCTGTCGTCCAGACGCATAAACGGCGTGAAAATCCGCTCCCAGGCACTTTCCGGCACGCCGGGTCCGTTATCGTCCACGTCGATGCGACAGCGCTCTTCACTCAACTGATAGCCGATGCGCACCTCCGATTCGGCGTGGCGCATGGCGTTGCTCACCAGATTCTGCAGCGCACGGTGCAAGTATCGCGGCTCGGCCTCCACCCAGTGCTCTTCGCCCGATCCGACACGATGCAGCGCATCAACACACTCCCCGCGCCTGACACTGATATTCGGCCGCAGCGGCGCCAGTTCGGCAATCACCTGATCGATCAGGGCGTCGAGGTCGATGCGCTGGAAATTCAGGGTCGGCGCGCCCTGCTCCAGGCGCGCGTAGGTGAGCATCTCGTCCACCAGCTTGTCGAGGTCCTGAATATCGCTGTCCATGCCGACCATGTATTTATGCCGCGCTTCCGGGTTGGTGGCGTCGTTGATCATTTCCAGCCCGAAACGCAACCGCGCCACCGGCGTGCGCAGCTCATGGGACACCGCGCGCACCAGTTCGCGCTGGATCATCAGCGAACGCTGCAGGTGCTCGGCCATACCGTTGAACGCCGACGCCAGCCGCCCGACCGAATCCGCGCCCGCCCCCGCACTTGCTACAGGCACGCGGGTTTCCAGGCTGCCCTGGGCGATCTGCGTGGCCGCCGCTTCCAGTCCGCGCAGACGATGCTCGAGCCGACGCACCAGCAGGTAAACGACCAGGCCGATCAGGCACAGCCCCAGAAACGCGATCAGGATCAGCAGCTCCGGCGGATAGGCGTTCATCTGGAACAGCGGGCCGATCTCCAGCACCCACGGGGTTTCGCCAACGCCAGACAGCACGCGGATCGAATCGCCGCCCTTGCCCAGCGCCATCACCGTGTCGCCCTCGTCGATGCGCCGACGCTGGTCATCGTCCACATCCAGGTTCTCCAGACGGATCAGCTGCATGTCAAAGCCGAACCCCTTGCTCTGGCGCAACGCTTCCAGCCGCGCCGGCTGCTCATCGACGGGCAGACGCACCAATTCGTCGAGCAACAGAAAGATGGTCGCGCGGGCCAGTTGCTCGCTGATCTGCCGCACCTCGCCGGTCAGGAGCAAGCCGCTGGACGGATTGCCTGACAGCCCAGGCTCGACCTCCCGAAACACTTGCGCGGCATGGGGTCCGGTCTGTTCGACCACCACCTGCCCGCGACTCAGCCGACTGCGCGCGCCGCCGTCCAAGTGCGCGCGCTCGGCGGTTTGCAGTGTCAGCGGAATGCCCAGCAGGCGCTCCCACACGGCGAGGGCGCGAGTGCGTTCGATGTCATTCATGCCACGCAGATTGTCGGCCATCAGCGTGAAGGTGCCGTGGGCCAATTGCTCGCGGTACCGATCGGCGCGCACGGCGTTGACCAGATGCAGGGTCAGCACGCCGAGCAATGCCACCAGCACCAGAACGCCGAGCATGCCGCCATAGATGCGCAGGAAGATGGAATTCATCGGTCAGCCGTCGCGCTTGAGGGAGGGCAGTTGCGAGGCGGCGTGGGGCACGAACAGGTAACCCTTGTTGCGCACGGTCTTGATCAGGCGCGGGTGGTCGGGGTCGTCACCGATGCGCGGGCGGATTTTCGAGATGCGCACGTCGATGGAGCGGTCCTGGCCGTCGTAGCCGACGCCGCGCAGGGCGGTGAAGATTTCTTCGCGAGAGAGGATGCGCCCGGCGTTGCTGACCAACAGCCACAGCAGGTCGAATTCGGCGCTGGTCAGCTCGACGCTCTGGTCGTTGAGCCAGGCTTCGCGCAGGGTGTTGTCCACCACCAGCGCGCCGAATTCCAGACGGTGCTGTACCTGGACAGGGCTTTCGACGGTTTCGCTGCGCCTTAATAAGGCATGGATGCGCGCGAGCAGTACGCGGGGGTGCACCGGTTTGCCGACGTAATCGTCTGCGCCCATGTCCAGGCCCTGGATCTGGTCGCTGTCGTCGGTGCGCGCGGTGAGCATCAAGATCGGGCCGTCATAGCGGCTACGCACCTTGCGACAGATGGTCAGGCCGTCCTCGCCGGGCAGCATGAGGTCGAGGATCACCAGGTCCGGCTGCTCGTCGATGATTCGCAGGGCCGCCCGCGCGCCGTCTCCTTCGAGGCTCACGCGCAGGCCATTGTTTTCGAGGTAGTCGCGGGTGAGCTCGGCCAGCCGCTGGTCATCCTCGATGATCAGCACCTGCCAGGGTTGTGGCTGCACGGTGAGGCTCCTTGTTTTTTCTTATTAATAGTGCTTGCGCAACGGGCTTTTGCGATCGCGTTCACGCCCGCAAAATTCCCGAAAAAATGATTTCGGCCGCCGACAAAGCGCTCATCCCAGACGCCATGCGGCCTACACGGGATTTCGCCGTTTCACACACAAATTACACACAGCCTTATCCACAGGTCATGCGTTGCAGTAAGTGTCCGAAACGCATATCTTGTAGCCCTTCGACGGCGCAGACCCTACATGTGGGGTTTTCGCCTAAATCTCAAACACAAGTCAGGGCGCGATTTCAAGGTTTTTTTCTCGCGCGTTACCTGTGTACGAAGGGCTGAATTACCCCCGAATCTACCGCTCTACCCCGCCAGCGCGAATGGCAGACCACCCAGCCTTGGGATCTGCGCGCAGCGGCACACGTGTTGCAACATCACACGCGCATTCTGCAACAGTTTTTGGGGTGACGGGCTTAAGTCCGGCACCCTTTTCGACTTCAACGCCAGGGAGGGTAAATCCGCCTTCCCATTCGTCTTGAAGTCATGGCCTGACAGTTGTCAGTTCACTGCCGCAAGACGAAACGGTGGGCGCGTACTCCGCGTCCAAACACACTTAAAGAACGTGGAGACACCCATGCAAACCGACACAACTCGCGAGAATCCGCAGGCCACCGCGCCGCAGACAGGTGCGACCCAGCAGGACCTGTCCGCCACCGCGCCGGGTCAGCTGCGTGTGATCAAGCGTAACGGCACCGTCGTTGCGTACACCGATGACAAGATCACCGTCGCCATCACCAAGGCCTTTCTCGCAGTTGAAGGCGGCACCGCTGCCGCTTCGTCGCGTATCCACGACACCGTTGCGCGCCTGACTGAACAGGTCTCCGCGACCTTCAAGCGCCGCATGCCGTCGGGCGGCACCATCCACATCGAAGAAATCCAGGATCAGGTCGAACTGGCGCTGATGCGCGCCGGCGAGCAGAAAGTTGCCCGCGACTACGTGATCTACCGCAACGAGCGCTCCAAGGAGCGTGCCGGTCGCAGCGCAGGCGAAACCCCCGTGCAAGCGCACCCGTCGATTCGCATCACCGCCAAAGACGGCAGCCTCGCGCCGCTGGACATGGGCCGCCTGAACACCATCGTCACCGAAGCGTGCGAAGGCCTGGCCGAGGTCGATGCCGACCTGATCCAGAGCGAAACCCTGAAGAACCTGTACGACGGCGTTGCCCTGACCGACGTCAACACTGCACTGGTGATGACCGCGCGTACCCTGGTCGAGCGTGAGCCGAACTACTCGTTCGTCACCGCGCGCCTGCTGATGGACACCCTGCGCGCCGAAGGCCTGGGTTTCCTCGGTGTCGCCGAAAGCGCCACCCACCACGAAATGGTCGACCTGTACGCCAAGGCGCTGCCGGCTTACGTCGAGAAAGGCATCCAGTTCGAACTGCTGAACCCTGTGCTGGCCGAATTTGACCTGGAAAAACTGGGCAAGGCGATCAACCACGAGCGCGATCAGCAGTTCACCTACCTGGGCCTGCAAACCCTGTACGACCGTTACTTCATCCACAAGGACGGTATCCGTTTCGAACTGCCGCAGATCTTCTTCATGCGTGTGGCCATGGGCCTGGCGATCGAAGAGAAAGCCCGCGAAGACCGCGCCATCGAGTTCTACAACCTGTTGTCGTCCTTCGACTACATGGCCTCGACCCCGACACTGTTCAACGCCGGCACCCTGCGTCCACAGCTGTCGAGCTGCTACCTGACCACCGTTCCGGATGACCTGTCGGGCATTTACCACGCGATCCACGACAACGCCATGCTGTCCAAATTCGCAGGCGGTCTGGGCAACGACTGGACGCCGGTTCGCGCGCTGGGCTCTTACATCAAGGGCACCAACGGCAAATCCCAGGGCGTCGTGCCGTTCCTGAAAGTGGTCAACGACACGGCCGTGGCCGTGAACCAGGGCGGCAAGCGCAAAGGCGCTGTCTGTGCCTACCTGGAAACCTGGCACATGGACATCGAAGAGTTCATCGAGCTGCGCAAGAACACCGGTGATGATCGCCGTCGTACCCACGACATGAACACCGCCAACTGGATCCCTGACCTGTTCATGAAGCGTGTCTTCGACGACGGCAAGTGGACCCTGTTCTCGCCGTCCGAAGTGCCTGATCTGCACGACCTGACCGGTAAAGCCTTCGAAGAGCGCTACGAGTACTACGAAGCGCTGACCGAGTACCCGGGCAAGGTCAAGCTGTTCAAGACCATTCAGGCCAAAGACCTGTGGCGCAAAATGCTGTCCATGCTGTTCGAAACCGGCCACCCATGGCTGACCTTCAAGGACCCGTGCAACCTGCGTTCGCCGCAGCAGCACGTGGGCGTGGTTCACAGCTCGAACCTGTGCACCGAGATCACCCTGAACACCAACAAGGACGAGATCGCGGTCTGCAACCTGGGCTCGATCAACCTGCCGAACCACATCGTCGACGGCAAGCTGGACACCGACAAGCTCAAGCGCACCATCGACGTTGCCGTGCGCATGCTCGACAACGTGATCGACATCAACTACTACTCGGTGCCGCAAGCGAAGAACTCCAACTTCCGTCACCGTCCGGTCGGTCTGGGCATCATGGGCTTCCAGGACGCGCTGTACCTGCAGCACATTCCTTACGGTTCCGATGCCGCTGTCGAATTCGCCGACCGCTCGATGGAAGCCGTCAGCTACTACGCGATCCAGGCGTCCTGCGATCTGGCGGACGAGCGCGGTGCCTACGAGACGTTCCAGGGTTCGCTATGGTCCAAAGGCATCCTGCCGCTGGATTCGCAACAGATCCTGATCGAGCAGCGTGGCCAGAAGTACATCGACGTCGACCTCAACGAATTCCTGGACTGGGCGCCTGTGCGTGCTCGCGTTCAGAAAGGCATTCGTAACTCGAACATCATGGCCATCGCACCGACCGCGACCATCGCCAACATCACCGGCGTGTCGCAGTCGATCGAGCCGACTTACCAGAACCTGTACGTGAAATCGAACCTGTCGGGCGAATTCACCGTGATCAACCCGTACCTGGTTCGCGACCTGAAAGCCCGCGATCTGTGGGACTCGGTCATGATCAACGACCTGAAGTACTACGACGGTTCGGTGCAGCAGATCGAGCGCATCCCGCAGGAGTTGAAAGACCTCTACGCGACCGCCTTCGAAGTGGACACCAAGTGGATCGTTGACGCGGCCAGCCGTCGTCAGAAGTGGATCGACCAGGCCCAGTCGCTGAACCTGTACATCGCCGGCGCTTCGGGCAAGAAGCTGGACGTGACCTACCGCATGGCCTGGTACCGTGGTCTGAAAACCACTTACTACCTCCGTGCCCTGGCCGCGACCAGCACCGAGAAGTCGACCATCAACACCGGCAAGCTGAACGCCGTTTCCAGCGGTGGACACGGCCCGGACGACTCGGCGATCACCGCCCCGCGTCCAGCCGAAGCGGCTCCGGCCGGTCCAGCGCCAGTGCCAAAAGCCTGCGCGATCGACGAGCCGGACTGCGAAGCCTGCCAGTAACAGCGCGTCAAGCGTCACCTTCGGGTGACGCCCTGATTGAAGGCTCCGCGTCCCCTAGGGCGCGGGGCCTTCTTGCGTTACACTCCCCTCATTCCCAGCCAGGAGAATGCCCATGCCAGCTGCCTCGCTAGAGTCCAAAAAAGCCTACTGCGCCAAAACGCGCCGCTCCAATTACGCCGCCAGCCTGCGTCTGGAAGGTTTCGAGAGTTCGCCCGCCGACTCCGAACGCCGCCTGCCCTCCCGGGAAGATCTGCTCACCAGCTACCGCAAAAAACAGGCCTGATGGTCGACAAATACGGCGTCGGACAGGACCCTTACTGTCCGCCCGGCAGCACCGTGCTGCGCAACCGCCTCGACCTCACCGACGCGGAAACCCTGGCCCAAGCCGAGCGCGACCTGTCCGAAGTCGCCGCCGAAGCCATCGACTTCTCCCCTCCTCCCTACGACCTGCCCTACCTGCAAGCCATCCACCGCCAGCTGTTCGCCGATCTCTATCACTGGGCGGGCGAACTGCGCACCGTCGACATCTCCAAAGACCAGACCCACTTCTGCGTGACCCACCGCATCGAGCCCGAGGCCAACAAGCTGTTCAAGGCATTGGCCGACGCGAACTGGTTTCAGGAGCTGGATCGTGGAGCCTTGATTGCGGCGAGTGCGGAGCTGTTTGGGGATCTGAACGTGGTTCATCCGTTTCGAGAAGGGAATGGGCGGGCGCAGCGGATTCTGTTTGAACACCTCATCGTGAATGCGGGGTTTGAGATCAGCTGGTGGCCGGTGGAGGCGGAGGAATGGATACGGGCGAATGTGGATGCGGTGGGGTGTGATTATGAGGGGTTGGTGCGGGTGTTTGAGCGGTGTGTTGGGGGGGCGATTGGGGTTGCGGCTGATTGACGCTCCTCGATTCAAACACCACGAGCGCGAGCGCCTTTTGTCAGGTCGGCCGTCATCGAAATGAGTAGCGTATGGGCTCGCGCATCCATGGACGGCACGTATCTCGGGCGTCTTCAGGGTCAAGGGCTTTTATGAGCCGTTGACCTGCGTCACAAACACCGGCAGATGACGAAATACGCGGTTTCACAAACACCATATCGTGTGTATTCTTACGCCCACGACCACTAGATAGGCGATTCAGAATCAGTGAATCACCGTCAGGTCAAGAAAAATCCAGCGTGCGTTCGCCCTGTCGAACGACCGCTGAAAATGACGGATATACGGGTCGCAGCACAGACGTGCGGAGCAAATTTCCGTATACTCGCGCCCCCCAATCAAGGACAACGCCATGACCACCTGCGCAGCCCAAGTCGACCAGAGTTTTATGGTCATCACTCGTCTGCCGTGTCAGCGTTCTGCTCCTCTCCCGGATGACGGCCCCCGCGCCTGACAGCCTTCACCGGAACCTCGAACACATAGATTTCAGAGAGACTTCTCTCGACCGCTGTATGGCGTGACCCGTGTCACAACAGCAGCAAACCGATTACTCAAATCCACAGGCCGCGTAAAACCGGTCCTCTAGCAGGAGCCTCCTCACCATGCTGAGCTGGGACGAATTCGACAAAGAAGACGCCGCTGAACCCGCCAAAGGCGCCAACGCCGGCCATGCTTCCGAAGCCGCGATGGACAAACTCGACAGCGCCGGTGGTGCTGCTGCGCTTGAAGCCCGCGCCGTCAGCGCAAACGACTCCGACGCCATTGCCCGCGCCAAAGCCGCGCTGGACAAGCTGGACGTCGCTGAAGGTCTTGCCGAACTCGAAGGCTCCGCCGCCCGCGTCGCGGTCGACGAAAAACGCATGATCAACTGCCGCGCCGACCTCAACCAGCTGGTGCCTTTCAAGTACGACTGGGCCTGGCAGAAATACCTCGACGGCTGCGCCAACCACTGGATGCCGCAAGAGGTCAACATGACCACGGACATCGCCCTCTGGAAAGACCCGGAAGGCCTGACCGACGACGAGCGCCGCATCGTCCTGCGCAACCTGGGCTTCTTCTCCACCGCCGACTCCCTGGTTGCCAACAACCTCGTGCTGGCCGTGTATCGCCTCATCACCAATCCTGAATGCCGCCAGTACATCCTGCGCCAGGCCTTCGAGGAAGCGATCCACACCCACGCCTACCAGTACTGCATCGAATCGCTGGGCATGGACGAAGGCGAGATCTTCAACATGTATCACGAGATCCCGTCGGTCGCCAAAAAGGCAGCCTGGGGCCTCAAATACACCCGCTCGATCTCCGATCCGAAGTTCGAAACCGGCACCGTCGAAACCGACAAAGAACTGCTGCGCAACCTGATCGCCTACTACTGCGTCCTGGAAGGCATCTTCTTCTACTGCGGCTTCACCCAGATCCTCTCCATGGGTCGCCGCAACAAAATGACCGGCGTCGCAGAACAGTTCCAGTACATCCTGCGTGACGAGTCCATGCACCTGAACTTCGGCATCGACGTGATCAACCAGATCAAAATCGAAAACCCACACCTGTGGGATGCCGAAATGAAGGAAGAAGCAACCCAGATGATCCTGCAAGGGACCCAACTGGAAATCGAATACGCCCGCGACACCATGCCTCGCGGCGTACTGGGCATGAACGCGGCGATGATGGAGGACTACCTCAAGTTCATCGCGAACCGTCGTCTGTCGCAGATTGGTCTGAAGGAAGAGTATCCAGGAACCACGAACCCGTTCCCATGGATGAGCGAGATCATGGACTTGAAGAAAGAGAAGAATTTCTTTGAGACGCGGGTTATTGAGTATCAGACAGGTGGGGCTTTGAGCTGGGATTGATTTGATCTCGACTTAGTGAGCTGCAAACGAAAGGGCTGCCAGAAATGGCGGCCCTTTTTATTGCGGACCGCCGAGCAGGCACCTTGATCGTTCCCATGCTCCGCGTGGGAATGCAGCCCTAGACGCTCCGCGTCCATCACGCCGTAGCCGACTAAACAGGCTGAAGCACCCAGCAACACCAATGCGGTACTCCCTACCACCCACTTAAACTAGCCTCCGACGCTCCGCCCCCATTCAGATTAAAGGACGAATCCATGGGCCGAAGCCGCTACATGATCACGGAAATCGATAAACCCCATTTCCTGACCTGCACCATCGTCGAATGGCTGCCGCTCTTTACCCGCCCGGCATTGGTCGACATCGTGCTTAATACATGGCGCTATCAACAAGCGAATCAGGGTCTACAGCTCTATGGGTATGTCGTCTTAGAAAATCATCTTCACTATCTCGCCCAATCACCAGACCTCGCAAAATCTGTAGCTGGGTTCAAGTCTTACACGGCGCGAAACATCATCGACTACCTCCAACTCGCGAATGCTGAGAGCACCCTCCAACGCCTTCGATTCGCTAAGCGCGCGCATAAGGTCGACCGCGTTTATCAGGTCTGGCAGGAAGGCGTGCATGCGGAGATGGTCTACAGCGAGAATGTCATGCAGCAGAAGCTCGACTACATACACCAGAACCCTGTGAAGCGAGGGTATGTCGACTTCGGGGAGCAATGGCGATATTCGAGTGCGCGTGATTATCAAGGTGAGTCGGGTTTGATCGAGGTACAACGTTGGTGCTGAAGGACGCGGAGCGTCCTGGGCTGCATTACCACGCAGAGCGTGGGAACGATCGGATCACCTGAACTTTGAAATCAAGGTGGTAGCCCGCCCGAAGTCTGAGGGGATCGGCTAATCGCGAGGCCAAGGATAAGAGGCGTAAGGCTACTAGCCAAAAATCCAAACCATTCGTACAGTGCTAGGTAATTTTTCCTACACGCGGAATGGAACAGTGCCCCCCACGTTAAGCCAGAGGATGTCGTCAAAGGAGGTTGATTCTACTCAGCCTGAGCGCGCTCAGCCGCGCTTCACCAAAGGAGAAATCTACCAACGACAGCGCGACATCCACCTCCCCTATGGAGGCAGTTATCAGCCGGGAATTACTCGCTCAACAAAATCGAGTGCTGTTTTCATATTCACCGGTAAATCCGGGGAGCAGTACGGCTACCACGATAAGAAAGACGACCTGGGTGTCTACTCCTACACAGGGGAAGGTCAGACCGGAGACATGACGCTGTCGAAAGGAAACCTCGCGATTCTGAACCATGCGCGTGAGGGGCGAGCGCTGCACCTATTTGAATCGCTGGGTCACGGAAAAGGACATCGCTATCTAGATGAGTTCTGCTGTGCAAGTTATGAATGGGGCGAAGGCCTCGACAAACACGGCAACAAGAGAAGAACTATCGTCTTCCGCTTAGTCCCCGTGAGCGTGAATGTGCAGGATGAGGTCAAACCTGATGCAGATAACGAAGAAGACGAGGCGGTGGACATGTCGCTCTCGGCCGCAAGAAAGACGGCGCTTGAGGCTTCCGACACGCCTGAGGGAGACCAAAACCTTGTGTTAAAAACTGTTTACGCTCGGAGTAAAAAAGTAAAACGCTACGTGTTACTGCGAGCAGATGGGACCTGTGAGAGCTGCGGAAAACCTGCCCCCTTCTACAAAGTCGACGGCGCTCCATACCTAGAGCCCCACCATGTAAATCGACTTTCTGACGGGGGATTGGATCACCCCAACTTCGTGGGCGGGGTGTGTCCGACGTGCCATCGCGAGATTCACTACGGGAGAGATGGCAGCAAGAAGAATGAAGAACTTCGTGTCGCGATAATGACGAAGGAGAATGCATTAGCCAAAGCTTTGCAAGAAGCTAAAAGATCGAAAAAGTCCGCAGTACCAACGTAGGTACAAGTGAATGCTCTATCGGTGTGAGTAATCCTGCCGATACATGGTTATCCGCCACGCCGCATCGCGAGCAAGCTCAATCCTACAGATTTTTGAGCGCTCGCAAAATCTCCACCCTCACGGACCAAACAAAAGACCAAGGACATGGCCAAAAAAACCTCCCTCTTCGAAGACCTGTTTCACATCGCCAGCAAACTGCCCTGGTGGATCAGCGCGCTCATTGCGATCAGCTCCGGCCTCTACCTGCACTCGGTAGCGACCGCGCCAATGCCCGTCTACTCCGACCCTCAGCATTTGCAGTCGGTAGTCTTCAGCACCATGGCGCACACCGGCGCTTTGTTTGGGCAATACCTGCTGCCATTCATCTTCACCGCCGGCGCCATCGCTTCTATCATCGGCCGCCGCAAACGCCGCAATCTCCTCGAATCCGCCGCCGCCACCAAAGGCAACCCACTGCTGAGCATCTCTTGGCACGAGTTCGAGTTACTGGTGGGCGAAGCCCTAGGCCGGCGCGGCTACTCAGTACGGGAAACAGGCAAAAACGGCCCGGACGGCGGCATTGATTTGATCGCGCGCAAGGACGGCGAGACGTACGTGGTGCAGTGCAAGCAATGGCGTTCGGTGCAGGTGGGTGTGCCGGTGGTGCGAGAGTTGTATGGCGCGATGGCGGCTGAGGGCGCGGTCGGTGGTTTCGTGGTCACCAGTGGGACATTCACCAAACCGGCGAGGGATTTTGCAGCAGGTCGCAACGTGCAACTGGTCGACGGATCAGTGTTGAAGCAGTGGATCGCCGAAGCCAAGAAGCCTGGTCCAAAGCCAACGGTCGAGGTGGCGCCAGAGCGTGTCGAGCCAGCCATCGTTGAGCCAGAGGTGGTCGTTACGCCAAGTCCCGCTCCAGCTCCGATCCCCGTTCAAGCGCCAGCTCCAACCGCGACGCCACCCGTCACACGAGAAGCCGAGCCTGAACCCGCTGCCCTGCCCCCAGCGCCTCTGTGCCCACACTGCCGCAAAACCATGGTGATACGTGTCGCGAGAACCGGCGCCAACGCGGGCGGGAATTTCTGGGGTTGTGTGGCTTATCCAAAATGCCGTGGGATCCGGGCGATTTTCGCGCCGATGACGGTGAAGTAATGCCGCAAGACCAGATGAGCACGTCAGCCAACTCCTGACGTGCTCCGCACAAACCTCGCACCAACAAGCCCCCCGCCGCGCAGACACTCTAGCGGCGTTATGAGATGGCGGTGTGTCAGTGACGAATCAGGTGCTGACACGATTTCCGCGGGCAAGCGCGCTCCTACGGTGGAAGCGTGCCTGGCAGGGACTGCCTGGCACGCTCATACAAAGCGCCGTGCCGCGAAGCACCACGAAGCCCTGAAAGTTCCGCCCTCCCCCCCTCCCCGCACATAACATTTTCGCTAACAAATAGTTACCCGGGTTTCATTTGCCCCTGCGTTCGATGCTTCGTAAGGTGGCTTCACCCCATCGAACCCGCCGAGCGCAGGAACGATGGAAACCCACACCCAAGCCGGAGAACGTCAAACGCCTGATCAGCTTTTAGCATTTTGTTTCTGTCGTTCGCTGCGTCGTTGCTCCCGACGTGGTGCCTCCAAGCTCCAAACTTCAGCCGCTCCCCAGCGGCTTTTTTTTGCTCAGGATTTGCTGAATCCGCCCTGCCATCTGCGCCGTTTCAGCGACCGGCCGAGCATGCAGACGACCGCAACCGCCGACATGCAAAACATCACCCAGCAATCGCGCCACCTCCACCATGCCACCCGCCTCCATCCCCTGCCGGGTAATAAATTGCGTACCCAACCGCAACGCCTGATGCCCCGCACGGGAAGGATCAACACAAGTGCCAATCAGAATCGCCTGCGCCTGCAACGCGTGCATCACAGCGCGCGGATCAGCATCCAGTGACAGCGGCAGCAGCAATTGATGGGTGTGCACCTCGCCGTCATTAGCCCCTATGACAGGCAAACCCGCATCGACCAACGCGCGATGCAGCGCCGCGCTGTTGCTGACGATACTGGCGGCATATTCCCGGCCAGTGGCCTGGGCCTCGGTAAGGGTGACCGCCAGGGACGGCAGTCGGCCGGCGTCGTAGTTCGCGAGCAGGCGGGTGTCGAGCAGGTTGTGCAGCGCCAGTGCATCGTCCGGGTCACGTCCGAGCACCAGCCCTTGGGGTCGACCGGGCAGGGTTTTGTAGGTGGAGCTGCTGATGAGGTCGACGCCAGCGTCAAAGGGGTTGGGGTACGTGCCGCCGGCGATCAGGCCCAGCATGTGGGAGGCGTCGAATAGCGTTTTGGCGCCGACCGCACGGGCGGCGTTGACCACCGGGGCGATGTCGTCGGCCTTGATCATGACGCTGCGGCCGAGCACGACGAGCCTGGGGCGGATTTGGGTGATCATTTCCGCCGCGCGCGCTGCGTCGAGCTGGCAGTTGCGGCGGTCGAATGGCAGGTCTTCAACCACCAGACCTGCCAATTCTGCGGTGCCGCCCCGGCGCTGGCTCAGGTGCCCGCCGTGCTCGGCAGCGGGTGCCAGCACCTTGTCGCCCGGTCGGCAGTAGGCGTGGAAGATGGCCAGGTGGGCGAGGGTGCAGCTAGCCAGGCGGACTTCGGCCCATGCCGCACCGAACAGGGTCATGGCCGCCTGGCGGGTGAAGCTTTCAAGCTCACTGACCAGTTCGGTGTCTGGCTGTTCTTTGTGGCCGGTCGGGCCCATCGCCGGGTAGGCACTGAGCGCAGGGTTATACGCGGCGATGGCGCGGGCGCTGGGGAGGTTGGCACCGGCATAGAGCATCAGGCGCTGGGTTTCCAGTTGCGGCAATCGGTCGGCACAAGCGGCGAGCAAGGCATCGAGATCACGGGGCATGGTCGGCAGCTCCCTTAATGACGAATCAACGACGAATGGAATCCGGGTGCTCGGACTCGTCCCTGACCAGCAGCATCAGGGCGTCGCGTTTTTCCAGCAGGTGGTGGCGCAGGATGCTGCTCAGGCGCTTGCCGTCCCGGGCTTGCAGGGCCTCGATCATTTCTTCGTGGTCGTGCAGTGCGCGGTCCCATTTCGGGGCTTGATGATTGGAGAGAAAGCGTAATGCATGGATGCGCCGGTTCAGCGACAGGTAGACCTGCCGCAGCGCCGAGTTGCGCGCGGCCAGGTTGATCAGGTCGTGGATGGCGCGGTTGCGCTGGTAGTAACCCGGCAGGTCGTTCTGGTTTTTGCTGACCACCATGGCGTAGTGCAGCGCTTTGATGTCTTCGATTTCCTGAGCGGTGATGCGCTCACAGGCCAGCTCCCCGGCGAAGGCTTCGATGCCGCTCATCAGTTCGAAGGTTTCGCGGATCTCCAGCTCCGACATGCGGGCAACGCTGGCGCCTCGGTTGGGATTGATTTCGATCAGCCCTTCCACGGCCAGCACCTTCAACGCTTCGCGCAACGGCGTGCGGGAGATGCCGAGGGTTTCGCACAGCTCGCGCTCGTTGAGTTTGGTGCCCGGGGCGAGCACGCCTTCGGTGATAAAGCCGCGCAGGTGATCAATGACGATGTCATGGAGGCGCTGGCGTTCGACCTTGGGAATGAGACGGGGCGCCGGTTGGTCGGATAGTTCGTCAAAATTTTGCATACAAAATCCTTATCGGACCCGCTCTGGCATCGAGTCCTTATTCGAAAATGCTCCAGTTCGCTGGGAAGATTAGCGTAATTAGGCCGTTTGACACAGCATCGCCCTGTGCTAGGTTAATTTTGAATTCAAAATACAAAACTATAAAAAACCAGGAGTCACCGATGCTGAAGCTCGATTTCCACCCTGCCGGTCGCCACTTCCTTCAGATTCCGGGGCCTAGTCCGGTTCCGGATCGCATCCTTCGCGCGATGAGTTACCCCACTATTGACCACCGCGGCCCGGAGTTCGGCGAGCTGGGGCTCAAGGTGCTGGAAGGCATCAAGCAGATCTTCAAAACCCTGCATCCGGTGGTGATTTATCCGGCGTCGGGCACCGGTGCCTGGGAAGCGGCGCTGTGCAACACCCTGAGTTCGGGTGACGAAGTGTTGATGTTCGAGACCGGCCATTTCGCCACTCTCTGGCAGAAGATGGCACTGAGTCTAGGCCTCAGGCCGCAGTTCATCGGTCGGCCCGGCATTGAAGGCTGGCGCGGCGGGGTTGATGCGCAAATGATCGAAGACCACCTGCGGGCTGACGGCGGGCATCGCATCAAGGCGGTCTGTGTTGTGCATAACGAGACCAGCACCGGCGTGACGTCGGACATCGCGTCCGTGCGCAAGGCCATTGATGCAGCGGGCCACCCTGCCCTGCTGCTGGTCGACACCATCTCCGGCCTGGCCTCCGCCGACTATCGTCATGACGAGTGGGGCGTGGACGTCACCGTCTCCGGCTCGCAGAAAGGCCTGATGCTGCCGCCGGGCATCAGCTTCAACGCCCTGTCGCCCAAAGCCATCGAGGCCAGTAAAAGCGCCGGTTTGCCCCGCAGTTTCTGGGCGTGGGACGAGATCATCGAGATGAACAAGACCGGCTACTGGCCGTACACGCCCAACACCAACTTGCTCTACGGCTTGTCCGAAGCGCTGGACATGATCCTCGGCGAAGGCTTGGACAACGTGTTCATCCGTCACAACCGTCTGGCGAAGGCGTGCCGCACCGCGGTAACCGCCTGGGGCCTGGAAATCCAGTGCGCCGACCCGAGCGTTTACAGCCCCGTGCTCACCGGCGTGATGACGCCTGAAGGCATCGACGCCGACCAGCTGCGCAAGACCATTTACGAGCGCTTCGACATGTCCCTCGGCACCGGCCTGGGCAAGATGAAAGGCCGCATGTTCCGCATCGGTCACTTGGGCGACTGTAACGATCTGATGCTGATGGCCACCCTGACCGGCTGCGAAATGGGCCTGCAGATGGCCGGCGTAAAACTTCAGTCCAGCGGCGTGCTGGCCGCCATGGATTACCTGGGAGGGCAATCGGTGCCGCTGCGACGCGACTAATGCCACACCTGGCTGCGGCACGCCCGCAGCTTTTTTGACACATCTCACTATCCCGAATCATCGCGTTGTCAGCGAACACAATAAGAAACTGGAGATAGCACATGAAGTTTTTACGTCTGCGCCCCACCACGGTGGTGCTGTTCATGCTGTGCGCCATGTATTTCATTACCTACCTGGACCGCGTCAATGTCAGCACCGCCGCCGTTGGTTTCGGTAAAGAATTCAATCTGACCAAGACCGAGATCGGCATCGTCTTCTCGGCCTTCGCGTATCCCTACCTGATCTTTCAAATCATCGGCGGCTGGGTCAGCGACCGATTTGGCGCCAAGCGCACGCTGGTGGTGTGCGGGCTGATCTGGGCCAGCGCCACGGTGCTGACCGGGCTGGCCGGCGGCTTCGTCTCGCTGATCGTCGCGCGGATTCTCCTCGGCCTCGGTGAAGGCGCGACGTTCCCCGCAGCCACGGCGGCAATGTCCCGCTGGATCCCCAAGGAAAAGCGCGGCTTCGCCCAAGGCATCACCCACGCCTTCGCCCGTCTCGGTAACGCGCTGGCGCCGGCAGCGATGATCGCGGTGATGGCCACCTACGGCTGGCGCGAATCGTTTTATGTCTGCGCGGCCACCAGTTTTGTCTGGGTCATCTTGTGGATGGCGGTGTTCACCGAGCACCCGAAAGACCACCCGCGCATCTCCAAGCAGGAACTGGACACCCTGCCGCCGCCAAAAGTGAAATCCAGCGTCGTGCTGCCATGGGGTCGCCTGTTCAAGCGCATGGCCCCGGTCACGATCGTTTACTTCTGCTACGGCTGGACGCTGTGGCTGCTGCTCAGTTGGGTGCCGATGTACTTCATGAACATGGGTCTGGATTTGAAGGGCACGGCGATTTTCGCGTCGACGGTGTTCTTCGGCGGCGTGGTCGGCGACACCCTGGGCGGCATCGTCAGTGACCGCATTTATGCGCGCACCAAGGACCTGAACAAGGCGCGCAGCCTGATGGTCGCCGTGTGCCTGGGGCTGACGCTGCTGTCGCTGGTGCCGTTGATGTTCACCAAGGACATGCACATTTCCCTGGCCTGCCTGGCGATCGGGTTTTTCTTCTCCGAGATGACCATCGGCCCGATGTGGGCGATTCCGATGGACATCGCGCCGGACCATTGCGGCACCGCCAGCGGCATGATGAACACCGGATCGGCCATGGCCGCCATCGTCAGCCCAGTGGCCGCCGGTCTGTTGATCGACAAGTTTGGCAACTGGCAGCTGCCGTTTCTGGTCAGCATTGTTCTGCTGGCGATTGGCGTCGTGCTGTCGTTCCGCATGAAGCCGCAGAACAAGTTTGACTACGGGCAGCCGGCTGCGCCGCTGACGCCGGGCGCGGAACCTTCTCCAGTGGTCAGTAAATAAAGCGACACCGGGAGCCGCCTTCGGGCGGTGCTTGATCCATAAAGCTTCAGCCCGGCACCTGCAATCGAGCCACTTCAATGGAGAACGCTTTTGGACACTGACACCCAACCTTCGCGCCTGGCGCAGCTGATCGTCGATGCGCAGAACAAGCATGATTTGTTGGGCGACCTGGATTTCGAGCTGAACCCGTCCGACCGCGACGCGGCGTACCTCACGCAGCAGAAAATCCTGCGCTTGCGTGGGGTTGAAGCGGGCGGCTGGAAGATCGGTTCGAAGTCCACGGACGGGCCGATTCAGGGCTCGCCCCTGCCCCGCGACTGCCTGTTCCCGTCGACCGGCACACTGGACCGCAGCGTCTATCCGCCGGTGGGTCTGGAGCTGGAAATCGCCTTCCGCTTCAACCGCGACTTCGGCCCGCGGGATGAGGCGTACAGCGACGATGAGGTCATGGCCGGCATCGGCGAAATGGCGGCGTCCGTCGAGGTGGTTTCCAGCCGGTTTGCGGCCTGGCCTAAGATCGAGCCGCTGACGCAACTGGCCGATCTGCTTAACCACGGCGCCCTGGTGGTGGGTGATTTCGTACCCTACGACGGGTCGTTTCCCTTTGTTGCACCGACGCTGACCTTCACGGTGAATGGCGAGAGCATCGTGCCGTCAAAAGTCGGCAATCCGGCAGGCGACCCGCGCCGGCTATTGCCGTGGCTGGTCAACCATCACACCCTGAATGGACTGCCGTTGTCCAAGGACCTGGTGATCACGACGGGTTCATACACCGGCATGCACTTCGCCCAGGGCATGGCTGAGGTGTTGGGGCAGATCGAAGGGTTGCCGCCGGTTTCATTGACGCTGGCCTGACGCTTTACCTCGCTGCCATAAAAAAACCCGCCGAGCTGGCGGGTTCTTTTTGTATGCGACGGTTTTAGTCAGGGCGGCGAACGTACGAGCGGTAAACGGGCTGCCAGAAGTCCTTCTCGATGGCCGCTGACAGTTCATCTTCCGATTGCGGTGGCGCCACACTGTCGCGCTGGGCCGCCATGCCGACGGCAAAGGCGATGCGTTTGCTGACGGCCTGAACATCCCGAAGCGGCGGCAACATCTGCCCTGCCGCTGCGCACTCAGCCAGCGCCTGGGCCGACGCCATCAGCATGCCGTCGGTGACGCGGGTGGCCTTGCTGGCGATGGCGCCGAGGCCGATACCGGGGAAGATGTAGGAGTTATTGCACTGCGCGATGGGGAAGGTTTTGCCCAGCACCTCGATGGGTAAAAACGGACTGCCCGTGGCCACCAACGCCTGCCCGTCGGTCCATTGCAGGATGTCCTTGGGGTGCGCTTCGATCTGCGAGGTCGGGTTGGACAGCGGCATGATGATCGGCTGCGGGCAATGGCTGTGCATGGTCTCGACGATCTGCTGGGTGAACAGTCCGGCCTTGCCCGACACGCCGATCAGCACGGTAGGTTTGGCGTTGCTGACCACCTCAAGCAGCGATGGCCAGTGGGCGCTGAACGCCCAGTCGTTGAGGGAATCGCTGGAGTGGGCCAGGCGCTGTTGGAAATCGTAGAGGCCCGGCTGGCGATCGGTCAGCAGCCCTTTGCTGTTCAGCAGATACACCTGACTGCGCGCCTGGGCTTCGGACAAGCCTTCGAGCTGCATGGCCGCGATGATCTGCTCGGCGATCCCACAACCCGCGGATCCGGCGCCGACAAAGGCGACGGTCTGATCGGACAAGCGCTGGCCCTTCATCTTGCAGGCGGCCAGCAAGGTACCGACGGTGACGGCGGCAGTGCCTTGGATGTCATCGTTGAAGCAGCAGAGTTGATCGCGGAAGCGCGCGAGCAACGGCATTGCATTGGTCAGCGCGAAGTCTTCGAACTGCAGAATGGCTTCCGGCCAACGGCGCTGCACGCCCTCGACGAATGCCTGCACGAACGCATCATATTCAGCGCCGCGAACACGCTCCTGGCCACGGCCGAAGTACAGCGGATCCGCCAGCAGCGCCGGGTTGTTGGTGCCGACGTCGAGTACCACCGGCAGCGTGTAGGCCGGGCTGATGCCACCGCACGCCGTGTACAACGACAACTTGCCGATGGGAATGCCCATGCCGCCGACGCCCTGATCGCCAAGGCCGAGAATGCGCTCGCAGTCGCTGACGACGATGACTTTGACGTTGTCTTTGGTGACGTTGTTGAGGATTTCGTCGATGCGGTCCTTGTCGGCGATGCTGATGAACAGGCCGCGATGGCTGCGGTAGATGCGGGAAAATTCCTGGCAGACCTTGCCGACGGTGGGGGTGTAGATGATAGGCAGCATCTCGTCGAGGTGGTCGTCGACGACGCGGTAGAAAAGTGTTTCGTTGGAGTCCTGGATCGAGCGCAGGAGGATGTGTTTGTCCAGGTCGGTCGCGCAGGCCTGGTACTGGTGATAGGCGCGGCTCGCCTGTTGTTCGATGGTTTCGACGCGTTCGGGGAGCAGGCCTTGCAGGGCCAGGGCTTCACGCTCGTCGAGGCTGAAGGCGGTGCCTTTGTTCAGCAGTGGAGTGCCCAACAACGTGGGACCGGCGAAAGGGACTTGCAAGGTGCGATCAGTGGCATGGGTCATGTCTGTCTCCTGTGCTTATTGTATTTTGAATTCAATGTACACCTTTGGCACGGAAAGCCAACCGTGGAGGGCGCTCACAATTCTTCGGACCTGCATATGGCCTGGTAGGACCGCGATCATCCAGTAGGACTGGCTTTAGCCGGGAAAGCGTCAGGCGTCCCGCTGCAAATCTTGTGTTGTACGTACCGGCCTCTTCCCGGCTGAAGCCGGTCCTACTAAACACCGCGTACACCCAGGAAATTGGCTCACGCCGCATACCCTGTGGGACCGGCTTTAGCCGGGAAGGCGTCAGGCGTCGCGCTGCAAATCTTGTGTTGTCCATGCGGGCCTCTTCCCGGCTGAAGCCGGTCCTACTAGACACCGCGTACACCCAGGAAATTGGCTCATGCCGCATACCCCGTAGGACTGGCTTTAGCCGGGAAAGCGTCGGGTGTCGCGCTGCAAATCTTGTGTTGTACATCCTGGCCCCTTCCCGGCTGAAGCCGTTCCTACTAGACACCGCGTACACCCAGGAAACTGGCTCATGCTGCATACCCCGTAGGACTGGCTTTAGCCGGGAAAGCGTCGGGCGTCTCGCTGCAAATTTTGTGTTGTACATCCTGGCCTCTTCCCGGCTGAAGCCGGTCCTACAGATACACTGCGATCATCCCGTAGGACTGGCATTAGCGAGTCCCGCTGACACCATCGCCCACATGACTATCAACCTGCCATCACCCTCAGGCAAAATGCCGGATCTTTGTAGGAATCATCCCCAGGAGTGGTCGGAATGCGTTTGTTCAGTTTAAGAACCCTGCTGGTCTGCACCGCTTTAGCCTCATGCCTGGGCATCGTCGGCGCGCAGGCGGCGTCCAAAACCAAACCCGCGCCGAAACCTTCTGGGCAAAAAGTCGCGATGCTCGGTGGCAAATTCGCCTTCACCCTGCCGAAGGACTACGTCAAAGGCCCGATGGAAGAGATCGATGCCAAGGCCAGGGCCGCTGGCGTGACCGGCTCGCTGTACATGAACAAGCCGGCCAAGCGCGTGGTGATCATCACCGAAGCGCCGTTGCCCAATGACCAGAAGGTCGGCGCCAACGACAAGCCAACCCTCGACGGCATCATCGCCGACACGCTGCAACAGCAGCAGTCCAGCTACAAGGACTTCAAGAAGCTGGGCGAGAAGAAGATCGTACGAAAAGGCCTCGGCATGCGTCAGCTTGATATCTCAGGCAGCGTAGACGGCGGCCGGGTGTTGAGCACGACGATTACGGCTGCGTACGGTAAACGCACGGCAATGGTCAACGTCATTTCCTTGGCGAAGGATGCCAAGGCCCACACCGAGGTGGTGAAGGGCGTGACCGGCGGGAAATGAGGAGTGCTGCTTTCTGGGCGGCGATTGCAGCCGAAAAAACAGCGATTCCAGCCCCCCGTCGTCAGACGCGGGTAAACAACAACAGAGGCTGAGTTACTCGGGCAGCGTCAGTTCGCTCCCGCCCGGATGCGCCTTGATGACGCTGTAAGGCAGGACCGACCATTCCGGACCTTCACACGCGCGCGCAGCACGCGCGAAAGACGGACCGAAAACGATGCCTTTTTCAGTGAAATACCACGACGGAAATTCCCAGACCGACGGGTCGGTGTAGTCGCAGTCGTCTTCGGTAGCAGGCTTCACCATGTCTGCAGGATGCGCCGCTTTCAACTGGTCAACGAGCCAAGGGGCGAAGGCTTTGCTGCGGTAGTCGGAATACGTGTCGAAACTCGTGCCACCTTCTTCATCACGTTCGTAGTGAAACGGCGCGCCCTTGCCGACCCACAGCACTTCTTCCAGCGTTAAGGCGTTACCCGTGCGGGCATCGAGATTCAGCGGCGAGTCGCCGAAGTCCGGGTGCGCGCCGCCGCAATCGTAATCGGTGAAGACGCTCAGGCTCACGATGCCGGGCGCAAGCAAGCGCGGCGTGACCGTCTGGGCAAAGTCGCCGCCGTTGCGACTCGCATTGAGCATGCACTGGTGATAGCTGACAACCTCTTGCCACAGGCGGGAGCGCAGCCGCTGATTGATAGGTGCAGCCTGCTCGGGCGAATAACCCGAGGTGATTTCAAACATCGAGACGCCCGATTCCGGCTCGACCCACCACTGCAGCGAATGGCCCATAAACGTAGCTGTGTTATCCGACTTGAGCGGCAGGTGCGTGAGCCGCAGGTAGTCGTAAGCCGACTGCTTGTAGATGTCCTGCCAACCCGATTCGGCGGAAGCATCTGGCGCGGTGATAGCGCGTTCGGCCAGTTGCACCTTGTAGGACTTGCCCTTGCTGCTCCAGTCCCCGGTCCAGCTCGCGTCCGGATTTTTATGAAGGACCAGCTTCGGCAACCTGGCCTCATCGTCGTAGCTCAGGCCTTCGGTCAGCGTCAGATCATTCCCTTTCGAGGTGCCGGACAGCGGCAGGTCCTTGTGGTACTTCTCGTAAAAATAGCGACCCGTCACGTCTTCCGGGCTGGTGAGATCCAGCTCGACGACGATGGGCGATTTTCCCAAGGTGCCTGTCAGCACATGGACCGCATTCTCGGCGTGCAGCGTGAATGGCGCGACCAGCGCGGCGAGGCAGGTGATACGCAAAACGGAGAGAGAAACAGGCATCAGACGTCCCTTGTGATGATGCTAACGAGTGGGGCCAGTAATCTCCCGAATCGCGGAGCGTCTGGCAAGGGCCAGCCTTGATTTCTCAAAGCCTGACGGCGCCCTCACCGCCTGCCTTCAACTGCCATCCGCACCGCGAACCCGAACAACACCGTGCCCATCAGCCAGCGCTGCACCGCCGCCCAACCGGGCTTCTGGGTCAAAAACACGGCGATGGAGCCCGCCGCCATAGCAACCATGGCGTTGACGCTCAGGCTGACCACAATCTGCGCGCTGCCCAGGATCAGCGACTGGCTGAGCACGCCAGTGCCGTCGCCGACGGTGATGAATTGCGGCAGCAGCGACAGGTAAAGCACCGCCACCTTGGGATTGAACAGGTTGGTCATCAGGCCCATCAGGAACAACTGCCGGTTGCTGTCCTTGGGCAAATCCTTCACTTGAAACGGCGAGCGACCGCCCGGTTTCACGGCCTGCCAGGCGAGGTACAGCAAATACACGGCACCGGCCATGCGCAGCGTGTCGTAGGCATAAGGAACTGCCATCACCAACCCGGTGATGCCGAACGCCGCGCACAGCATGTAGAAGATAAAGCCCACCGCCACGCCGCCGAGGGAGATCAGTCCCGCCTTGCGTCCTTGTGAGATGGATCGCGAAATGACGTAAATCATATTCGGCCCTGGTGTCAGCACCATGCCGAGGGCGATCAGGGAAAAAGCGATGAGGTTTGAGAGTTCGGGCATCAGAGGCTCCTGCCGGCGTGATCGAATGCATCCGGGCCGTGCCGAATGGCAGGCATATTTCAGCCAACCTCCGTAGAACCGTCTATACACAGATGGCCGGAAAACACGCCATGACAGACGGCGCCCGTCACTTATCCCAACGGCACCTGCGCCGGCGCACCCTCCGACGGCGCACGGTGTAAATTATTTGTCCAATAGTGGCTAAATGCTCTTCCCAGTACCCCGTCGGCGGGGGACACTCGGAGCGTTGGTCGTGACCGATGTGGCTGTCGGGATGCTGCGTTATTACCCAGTAGAGCGCTATGAACACTCCGGTCCAAAAAGGTCTCTCCTACGCCAGACGCATGTACTTGCCGCGCAGCATCGGCCTGGGCATTGGGTTCTTCGCGGTGGCTGCAGCGCTGTACCCTTCTCACCCACCGACCTGGGTGTGGATCGCCATGATCGCCCACGGTTATGGCTGGCCGCACATGGCTTTTCTGCTCGCCAAGCGTTCACCTCAGCCTTATGTCGCCGAGCGCCGCAACCTCATCTACGACTCGCTGGGCGGCGGTTTCTGGGCGGGCGCCATGGGGATCAGCCCGCTGCCCACCGTGACGGTGCTGTCGATGATGGCGATGAATAACATCGCGGCCGGTGGTTTACGTCTGTTTACGTTGGGTTCGCTGGCGCAAATCGCGGGCGCTCTGGTGTCGTACAAGATTTTCCTGCCGGCGCTGTTCCCCCACGTCTCTCAGCTGCAGCTATTCGCCTGCCTGCCCATGCTGGTGATCTACCCGATGGCCATCGGGCTGGTCTGTTATCAGGTCGCGGTGCAACTCTCGAAAAGCAAGAAGGCGCTGGAAAAACTCAGCGCCACCGACAGCCTTACAGGGCTCATGAACCACGGCGCGTGGAAGGATCGACTGACGCTGGAGTTCGAGAAATGCCAGAAGCTCAACCGCCAGCACAGCGTGGCGCTGATTGACATCGACCACTTCAAGACCATCAACGACACCTACGGCCACATCACCGGCGACAACGTGCTCAAGCAACTGAGCAACGCGCTGTCCGCCAGCCTGCGACAGACCGATATGGCCGGCCGTTACGGCGGCGACGAGTTCTGCGTCATCTTCCCCGACACCACCCTGGCCCAGGCCACCGAAATACTCGAACGCCTGCGGCGTACGGTTCATGACCACGCCCACTCGGCCCTCCCCGATCTCAAGCTGAGCCTGAGCATCGGCGTCGCGGCCTATGGCGCGCACCAGACCGACGCCGCCATGTGGCTGCACGAAGCCGACATGGCGCTGTATGACGCAAAAAGCGCCGGTCGCAATCGTGTCACTCCGGCGCAGCCATCCAGCGACGTGCGCGCGCGCGAGGGTGCGGCGTTGGGGTGAATTCAGCGCTTCGTGCGCATCAACGTTTCGAACAACGTAGGGACATCCGTTTCCTTCAGGTAGGCGCCGATGATCTCTCGAAGGGAGCGTAAAGGCTCCCTATTAAAAGGGGCCGTTTCATCCGCTGATTCAAGCGCGGCGCGACTATCAGGCGTCGTACCTTTCAGGAAGGGTAGGCCGGTAGAAAGATCGTATGTTTGCGCTGAAACGTTCTTGATCCAGTTCTTGTGATCAAGAGAAAAGTGATCAAACTGCCGGCCGAAGTCGGGTACAACGTCCCCTTTTTCCGAGAACTTGTTGACGATCTGCTCCAGGAAACCAAAATTCAGGCTGCTCAGCGGGCTGTAATCGACATCCAGTGCAAAACGCAGAAAGCCGCGGTCTACGACTGTCGTACTGAGAGCACTTCCATTCAATATCCGATGGGCAGTCTTGGCGCTTTCCTCATTGAAGGAATAAGACACCTCGTGCCCTTCAGTATCAAACCGTTTGAGAGGCCGCTGCGGGATGATTTCGCATCCATTGTCCGATTTCCGGTAATAAGCAATGGACCAAGCCAGATCGTCCACGTAGGCAAGGTCGGCGCCTTTTACATTTGCGAATTCATAAACCGCAGAGAGTAGATTCCGATCTTCTGGTAACAGGAACAGTGTAGGGAATAACGTCGATAAGTTTGGATCGTATGCCACTGTCGTGGGCTCAACCGCATGCCCCTTGAAGAGTCGGGACATCATGAGTCCCCTTCCACTGAGAAAGACAGGCGACTCGGGGGTTTGCTGCGCTTCATGACGCGAGGCGCCCACAACCCTCTTGATCTCGGGTTGGGTGATCGTCATCAAAGAGGTGGACTGAACATTGGTATTTTCTGGAATTGAAATGCTCATCACACATACTCTGCTTGAGGCCGTCTTCGCCTAGGTGAGGACGGCCTGAGTTTTACTCAGTTACCTATTTTTGCGTTAATCCGGGACCAGGTGCCCGGAAATCATGGAAGCATTTCTGCCGAGTTGTGAATCTGGTTGAGCAGTTCTTTAGGTGTGACTGTTTCAAATATCGCAACAAGGCTGTCGCCCAACATAAGCGGCCCATACAACCCTTCTTCCCGATCCAGATGCGTTTGCTGCACGTCGCGGTAGGCCTCGGGGTAGATGCTTTTTTCGATCGGCAGCAGGCGGTCGTAATGTTCCAGCAAACCTTGGAAGACGATGCGCCGTTCGGTGACGCCGCGAGTGGTGGCGATCAGTTTGATGAAGAAATCCGAGTCGCTCTGGCGCATGGCTTCGTACGCGGCATAACGCTCCGCCAGGGTGTACGCGCCGGTCTCGTCGAACACCACGCAACACAGGTCCTGACGCGAGCGTGAGCCGAAGGGGTTGTTGGTCGCGCGCCGGCGATTGCTCTGCGCCAGCGCGAACGCTACCGCCCGTTCGGCTTCGTTCATCCGCTCCGCGCTGCCCAGGCTGGAAAGATCATCCAGCGCGGGGGCCTGACGCCCCAGTCGTTCGACCTCAGCGCTGAAGGTGGCAAACACCCCGTGGGGCCCGAGCCATTGCTTGTGCAGCTCGCTCAACTGGTCTCGGGACAGCTGGCTTTGCTCATCGACCAATTGCTGAAACGCGCTTGACGCGTCCACATTAAAGTCTGCATCGATGCACGGTTGCTTCAAGGGCTCAGACGTTGCGATTTGAAGGGTCATCGATTTCATCCTTATTATTGATCGTTATTGTGGGTGCATCATCGCGAACACTTCGTGGGGACACATCGAAGTGGCGAAAACAGGGTCATCACTCAAAAGACCACTTATTACGACGCCAGCGTCATCGCGGCAAAGCAAAGGCCGAAGACAGCTTTAAAAGTTCAGTGATTAAATCGGGTTAATTATGCACTTACCGCTCGACGGAACAATCCGTCAGATGTAGGGGTGGTGCCAGTTTTTTCTTGCGCGCTGCCGAAACGTGCAGAGCGATGAGCTGCGCCCGATTGCTGACTTCGTTCTTCCTGAGCAAGGCCGACACATGGTCGCGGGCCGTGTAATCACTGATCCCCAGCCGCTGGGCGATCGCTTTGTTGGTGTGCCCCTGAAGCACCAGCTGAAGGACTTCCTGCTCTCTGGGGGTGGTTTTTTTCAATGGTCTACGTTTGCGTTGTTCTTCTATCATTGGCCCTCAACAGTCTCCGCGACGTGCCGACCCTGGCGGTAACTCAGCCATGGCCGTAATAGTGTTCTTATTGATTTTTAAATCTCTAACGGTTAGAGAATGTGCACAGTCAAGCCCGGTTAATAACCGAACAATGATAAGTAAAGTTTCCTACAAATATTGGCGAAACATCCCCACTGAACCAGCAGACAATTGATCCACGCACGACCCAATGCAGAGCCATGTGGTTATATAACAGCGGGTGAGTTGTATAGACGGGGGACAATAAACGCTGCAAATGATAATTACAATCATCTGTTACAAATCAGCGGATCAATCTCGTTTGAAATGGCACGGATTTGAAATCCGCACCCTCATGTCGACAAGGGGCGCCATTGCGACGCCCGCTGCCCTGTCAGTTTCCAGCCTGTACCACCCGCGGATCATCGACCTGCATGCCCTTGCGCAGGCCAAAGAACATGGCCGTCACCAGACCGACCGCACCCATGATCACGCAGTAGCCGACGCACACCCACGGGCTCCATGGCATCAAGGCGATCAGCGCCAGCGGCGTGGTGCTTGCCCACAGGGCGTAGCTGATGTTGTAGGTCAATGAGATGCCGGAGACGCGAATGTTCGCCGGAAACAGTCCGACCATGACCGAAGGCACGACGCCGACAATGCCGCAGGCCAGGCCGGCCACCGCGTAAGCGAGGCTCAATGGCAGCCAGTGACTGACCAGACTCGCGTAGAGCACGCCGACGCCCACGGGCAGCAACAGGCTGTAAAGCACCACCCCGCGCCAGGCGCCGATTCGGTCGACCAGCATGCCGGCCAGCACGCAGCCGATATTGAGAAAGACGATACCCACGCTGCTGAGGGCGAACGTGTCGCTGGGGGCCATGCCGAAACGCTGCTGCATCACCGTAGGCGTGATGACCACCAGCGTCACGACGGCGGACGTCAGCACGCAGGTCAGTAACGCAGCCGGCAGCAGAGATTGCCGATGTTGACGCAGGACGGCGCGCAGCGGCAGCTCAGTCATGCCCTCGCGCTGGGCGTGCATCGCCATGAACACCGGGGTTTCGCTGAGCCAGCGGCGCAGCCACACGCCGATAACGCCGAAGACCCCGCCCAGCAGAAACGGGATGCGCCAGGCGTAATCGAGAATTTCCGCGTGGCTGAAGACCTTCGCCAGCCAGGTCGCCGTCAGTGCACCGATGAGGTAGCCGAAGGTCAGCCCGGCCTGCAAAACGCCCAACGCATAACCGCGATGGCCCTTCGGTGAGTGCTCGGCGACGAACACCCAGGCGCTTGGCACTTCGCCGCCCACGGCTGCGCCCTGAAGGATGCGCAGCGCCAGCAGGATCAACGGGGCCCAGTAGCCGATGTCGGCATAGGTCGGCATCACACCGATCAGCAGACACGGCAGCGCCATCATCAGGATACTGAGGCTGAACACCCGCTTGCGACCCAGTTTGTCGGCGAAGTGCGCCATCAGAATCCCGCCCAGCGGGCGCGCCAGGTAGCCGGTGACAAAGATGCCGAAGCTTTGCAGCAGGCGCAGCCACTCGGGCATTTCCGGCGGAAAGAACAGCTGACTGAGCGTCAGCGCGAAAAATACGAAAATGATGAAATCGTAGATTTCCAGCGCCCCGCCCAGTGCCGCCAGACCCAGGGTTTTGTAGTCTCCCCGGCTGATGGGTTGTGGCCGTGGTCGAAGAATGGCTGTCATGAAAGACCCCAAATCACAGGTTGAAACGCACGCGGGTGCGACAAAGGCGCGCAGGATAACAAAGCTGACGGCCTGCGGGCGGATCGCTGACGGCTGACGCGTTTCAGCAGCTGATTTAAAAATTCACCGTCGCCGACACCCGCGCCGTACGCGGTGCGCCGAGGAACAGGTAATCGTCCCCCAGGTATTCGCCCGCGTCGCGCCAGTAGCGCTTGTCGAAGAGGTTATCCACGGTCAGGCGCAAGACCGTGTCGTAGCCCTCGATTTTCGTGCTGTAGCGACTGCCCGCGTTGAACACTGCATAGTCATCGACTTTCACCGAGCCTTCCCGGTTGGCGTATTTGCTGGCGCTGTATCGCACGCCGCCAAGCAACGCCAGCCCCTGAATCGGCAGTGCGTAATTGGCTGACAGGCTGCCGCGGAATTTGGGCACGTTGATTGCCTGATGATCTTCGTAAGCCGCGGTGCCGCTGTCTTCAACCCGCGCGCGAATGGCCGCGACGCTGGCCGACATCTGCAACTGCGAGGTCACGTAGCCATTGGCGCTCAGCTCGACGCCGGTGTTTTTCTGCTGGCCCTGCTGGACGAAGGTCAGGCTGCCGTCGTCGCTGGGTTTCGAATACTGATACGCCTGGCGGGTCTGGAATACGGCCGCAGTGAAGCTCATGCGGCGCCAGTCGTATTTGACCCCGGCTTCCAGTTGACGTGAGATCGTCGGCGCGAGGATTTCCCCGACATTGCTGTCGAACACCGATGCCGTGCCGCCCAGAGAAAGCCCTTTGCTGTAGCTCGTGTACAGCGAAACGTTGTCGATCGGCTTGTAGATGAGCGCAGCCTGCGGCAGAAAGATCGAGCGCTCGGTATGACGGTTGTCGCTGCCGTCCTCGTTGTAGGCCTTTTCATCGAGCTTCACCTCACGCCCGCCGATGACCGTCTGCCAATGCTCGTTGAAACGGATGCGGTCGGTGGCGAAGAGCCCGTACTGGCGGCTGTCCAGGCGCCGTTCGGTGTGGCCCACGGACAGGTCCGACGGTGCGAAGGTGTCCGGCGTCTTGTGGATGTTGCCGGAGCCGACGTATTCGCTGAAATACGGCCGGGTGTCGACCGTGCGGCGGAACGCGGTGCTGCCGAAGGTCAGCTCATGCTTGAGCCAGCCGGTGTCGAACAGGCCGGTCATGGACGCTTCGACTTCATCGTTGCGTCGCGTGTCGTCCGGGCTGCGGAAATCGTAGATGTCGTACCCTCCGCTGGGCGTGAAGTGCCCGGTCAACGGCTCGGCAGGGCAGTCGCTCTGGTAATAGCAGCCGTAGGCGAAAGCGCTGTAATCGTCGATGACCACGCGGCTGCGTGAAGCGCTGAGGCTGGCTTTCCAGTCGTCGCTGAGGCGGTATTCGTAGCGGCCGTTCATGTTCAGCGAGTCGATGCCCACCGGGTTCGAGCCGCTTTGATAGCCCAGCAGTTTGCGCGGCGAAGCGTCGTGGGGCAGCGCGGTGCCGCCCAGCAGTTGGTAGCCCGGCACCGAGCGCTGTTCTTTGGTCTGGTATTCGACGTCGAGCTGCAGGGTGGATTGGTCGTTGATGTTCCAGTCAAATGCGAGGGAGGCGAAATCCCGCTGACCATTGGCGTGCTCGACGTAGGAGCGGATGTCCTCGTGGGCAACGTTGGCGCGCAGGCCGAATTGCTTCTCGCTGCCGAACCAGCCGCCGACGTCCGTGGCGATGTAGCGCTCGCCGTGCTCGTTGGTCGAGACCGTCACCGAGCGCACGTCTTCCGGGCGTTTGGTCTGGTAATTGATCACGCCCGCCGGCTCCGACACGCCGCTCTGCAGGCCCGAGAGCCCCTTGAGCAGCTCTACCTGTTCCTTGTTTTCCAGCGCCACGTTCTGCTCGCCGGTGATGCTCCGCCCGTTGATGCGGTAGCTGTTGGCCGCGTTGAGCGAGAAACCGCGCGCGACGAAATTCTCGTAATAGCCCACCGGTGCATAGCTGTCGCCCACCGACGCGTCGTTGCGCAGGACATCGCTGAGCAGCTTGGCCTGCTGGTCCTTCAGCCGCTCGGCGGTGAACACCGAAATCGACGCCGGCGTGTCGCGCAGCGGCGCTTCACTGAAACCGCCAACCGACGCGCCACTCGCCTGATAAATCGACTCCTGCTCCCCCGTCACGCGCAGTGCATCCAGGGTCACCGGCTCGGCTTCCTGGGCCGCCAGCCATGGCGAAGCGAAAGCGATACTCAACGGCAACAGCCGACGGGTGAAGCCGGCAGCGGGACGGGACGAGGTGATCATCGGCGAGTGAATTCCTGGTGATGGGCAGTCGGGCAACGAGAAACACAGGCCAGTTCGGCGGCGCCTCTTTTACGTTCTGCGCGGCATTTTTACAACCGGGATTGATGTTAAGTGCTGGGATAAACGTGAAGTAGATCGCGAAGAATCATCCGATGCGGAAGTCTTGATGCAGATCTTTCCAGTGCGCCCGCAAGGCGTCCTTCTGCGCGTCTGGCATGGGGCTATTTTCAAGCGCACCGGGCCACAGGGTGCGTGCGCTGTCGATGGTCGCTCTCAAGTTGTAAAGGACCGGTCGCCAAGGAATGTCGCCGTATTCAGCCCACTTCTTGAAGTGTTCGAGTGACATACCATACCAGTTTCTGGCTTTGGCCATATTCAACGCAGGCTTGCTCTCGTCGGCGATGTAGGCTTTGGTCGTAACAATGTCGTAGGCTGGTGAAAGCTCGGCGTTTCGACCGTCGCGATAAATCATGCTCCAGTTCTTCAGGTGCGCATCGCCATTGCCGAGTAGCACATTCACCAGTAGCCGCCTCGCCATCTGTATTGCATCACGCTGCGCGTGGAGCGAGCTGCGATATACCAGTTTCCCAATCTGGTCTGAGCTTGCATTGCGGTATTTATCGTGTGCGTAGGCGAAGAATACCTGCGCGAAATCTTCAGCATGCACCCGCACGTTTCCTGGCAGACGGTCGAAACGACGTATGCCGTAAGCGAGCGTTTCATTCGGCAGGTTTATATTTGGCAGCGCTTCGATGTCAGCCATCGGGATCAGCCTGATCTCGGGAATTTCAACACCAGCGAGCGCTGCCAGCGTCATCGCCGTGTACTCATTGAGGGGCACAAACGGGTGGATCGTCGAAGGCGTCTTGATGATCCAGTCGCCAGGCGCATCAGGATCACCGGTGATGTACCGCCCATCTCTGTCGCGCATGGAAAATTTCATCTGCACCCCAGCCAGTGAGAAATGCGCCTGGCTATCAGGAATGCCGATGACGGTCGGGGCGATTTTCCCACGGTGCTGCAACGCAAGGCCGGGGATGTCTGCAGCGTCCATTCGCTCTGCAACCAAAGCGCCCGGCAAGTCGCGGCCCAGCCAGGTGAGCAGTGGAAACTCGTTATCGCGATGGACCTTCATCGCTTGCGAGAGATAATCGCGCAACGCTCCTTCCGGCAGGAGGTTGCTCAACACCGGATGCAGTTTATGGGCGCTGACGTAGGGGTGCCGTTTGGCCAATTGCTGCGCAAATGCCATAGGGTCAGTATGTGAAAGCGTCAGCGGGAGTCGGGCTTGATTCTCGATGTACTCGGGCTCCAGCGTGAATACGTTTTTGCCATTGGAATATCCCGCCACGTACCCCACACGCTCCCCCTGAAGGGTCAGCTGCAATGCCGCAACTGTTTCATCAGCCATCAGAGATCACCCCACGGACTCTCGTCAGCCTCATGAATGAAATGCTCTGGACCTGAAGATTCACTCACCTGCGCCGCGTACGGGCGATCAATGTCGTGGGCGGCCTCGCTGTCGAGGATTCGCTGCACCGCCGCAAGCTTTGACTTGGGGACGAGAAGCAGAGCCGCATCGAGTCCCTCTGCAATCTGGTCGAGGGTCGTCAACCGCGGATTCCCACCTGCTTCTATCTTGCCGTACTGCTGACGTGTCAGGCCCGCACGCAGTGGCATCTGCTGAATCTGCAGGCCCAGCGCCAGGCGCCGCTTTCTAATTTGGTCCAGCAGGGTAGTTTTCATGGGAGCCTCACTGTCGAGCAGCGAGTATGTAATGTATATGGCTCAGGTCAAGAGGCATGAGCTATATAGGGCTCATTTCTGACAAATGAGCTCTATAGATTACATTTGCGCGATAATGAGCCCTATTAGGCTCACCCATTAGAAGTGAGCCATACACGTTACAAGAGCCTATTGCTCCACCTTCAACCCGACCTTCAACAACTTCCCGTTGTTCTCGTCCGTCAGCACATACACATACCCATCCGGCCCTTGTCGCACGTCGCGGATGCGGGACTTGAGCTCGCCGAGCAAACGCTCTTCGTGCACCACCTTGTCGTCCTTGAGCTCCAGACGGATCAGCTCCTCCGATGCCAGCGCGCCAATGAAGACGTTGTGGTCCCACGCTTTGAACGTGCTTGAGTCGTAGAACGCCATGCCGCTGATGCCTGGGGACTTCTCCCACACGTGGAAGGGGTTTTTCACGCCCTCCACTACCTTGCCCTTGGACTCGGAAATAGGCTCGCCGCTGTAGTCGATGCCGAAGGTCGAGATTGGCCAGCCATAATTGCCGGCGCGTTCGATGATGTTGATTTCGTCCCCGCCACGCGGACCGTGCTCGTTGGTCCACAGCGTGCCGGTCCAGGGGTTGAGCGCGGCGCCCTGTTGATTGCGGTGACCGTAGCTCCAGATTTCCGGCCGAACGTTTTTCTGGCCGACAAAGGGGTTGTCCTTGGGCACGGTGCCGTCGGGGTACAGGCGCACGACCTTGCCCTGCAGTTTGTCGAGGTCCTGAGCCGTGGCCCGTTCGTTGTTTTCGCCCAGGGCGATGAACATGTAGCCGTAGCGATCAAAGACGATGCGCGAGCCGAAGTGGTTGCCCACCGACAGTTTCGGCTGCTGCTGGAAGATGCGCGTAAAGCCTTCCAGCTTGGTCATGTCCTCCGAGAGCCTTGCGCGCCCCGCCGCCGTGCCGCCGGTTTTACCGTCGCTCGCGGCCTCGGAGTAGGTCAGGTACACCATGCGGTCCTTGGCGAAATCCGGAGACAGCTCGACGTCCAGCAAACCGCCCTGCCCTTGCACCCAGACCTTCGGCACGCCGGAGATCGGCGCCGACAGCTTGCCGTCAGGCATCACCCGACGCAGATTGCCCGTACGCTCGGTGACCAGCATGCCTTGGGAGTTCGGCAGAAACGCCACCGCCCAGGGATGCTGCAACCCGCCGACGACCTCATCGACGGTCAGCGTGCCAGCCTCGCTTTGATAGGTCGCAGCAGTGGCCTGCACGGAGAGGCCCAATAATGCGGAGGCGCATAAGGTCGCCAGCAATGTCTTGCGGAGGGCGAGCTTGTAAAAAGGGGTGGCGCGCAACATAGGCGGTTCCTTCTGAAATGGAAGAGAGGCTGGCAGTGATTTCAGTTACTGCGGCGTTCGGTATCGCCGGAAGGCCGGGCGGGTTGCTGCCGGGTCGGATAACCGTTGCCGATGCCACCGTTTTCAAGGGTGGGCGGACGTGGCTGCGTCGGTCCGAGATTCGGGCCACCGACACGTGGCGCGATGGACTCGGTGCCCTGACGACTGTTGGGATTGGCACGGCGCACGGCGCCGTTATCGGGAACGTTGATCGAGCGGCTCGGGTAACCGGCGGCCGCCAGAAGCGGCGGCGAGTGCGCGGTGTGATCATCAGCCTGCGCCAGCCCGGCGGACAATAGTGCGCCGAGCAAGGCGACGGCGAGGCGTCGCGGAAAACTGTTCATCATTTACCTTCTGTGGGATGGGTAACGATTCCGGTCTTTGATGGCGATCGAGCGCGTAGGTTCGCGCTGTCACGGTGGATGAGCAACGTGTAGGACCTTTCGCTTTGTAACAAGAATAGTCGCCGACCCGCCGGATCGTCCCATGCGCCGACACTTCGTCGTCCGCTGCACGATTCTTCCAGACCTGCCGTAAGCGGCGCGGTAACGTACTCAAGCTTGACCGCCTACCCAAACCCGCTACCCCTTCCGAGGCCCCGCGATGTCCGACCGCAACTGGATCGAGCTCAAGCAGGACGCCACGTCCGGCATCGAGACAGTGCGCGCGCATTTCGAGGGCCATGCCTACGATCCCCACTGGCACGACAGCTTTCTGGTGGGCATCACCGAACAGGGTCTGCAGCAATTCAATTGCCGTCGACAGCAGCACAACAGCACGCCGGGAAAAGTGTTCCTGCTCGAGCCGGGCGACATCCACGACGGCACGGCCCCGAAAGCGGGCGGCTTTACCTACCGCACGTTGTACCTGGACCCGCGCTGGCTGGACCGGGAGTTACGCGCGCAGTTTGAAGAAGCGCCGGACAACGCCCAGCTCAGCTTCGCGGCAACGCTGGCGGACGACCCGCGCCTCGCCATCGCGACGGCCGACGCCTTCGAAGCGATGCACCACGACGAACTGCGCATCGTGCGCCAGACCGCACTGGACCACCTGCTGGCCAACCTGACCAGCCACTTGCGCTGGCGCACCTTGATCGACCCCGATCCCCGCCTGCCACTGGTGGCCCAGCGAGCGCGTGACTATCTGCACAGCCATTTGCAGCAGGACATTGGCCTGGACGATCTGGCGCAAGTGACCGGCGTCGATCGTTTCCGCCTGAGCCGCGCGTTCAAGGCCGCGTTCGGCCTGGCGCCCCATGCCTACCTGATCCAGCTGCGCCTGACCCGCGCCCGCCATCTTCTGGCCCGGGGCGAGGCGCCTGTCAGCGTCGCGGCGGCCCTGGGTTTCGCGGATCAAAGCCATCTGGGCCGCTGGTTCCAGCGCGCCTATCGCATGACCCCGGCTGACTACCGCCGACGCTGCTCAATTGTTCCAGACTGACCGCCCACGGCGCGCGGATCATTGCTCCACGATCAATGACCGCCGAGTGGCCTCATGCAAACCCTCCTGCCCTTTCTTCTGTTCGCTTTCGTCGCGTCCATCACGCCCGGCCCGACGAACATCCTCGTACTGACCAACAGCTCGCGCTACGGCCTGCTCCGCACGCTGCCGATTGTCCTCGGGGCCTGCGCCGGTGCGGCGTTGCTGGTGCTGATGGTCGGCACCGGGCTGGGCGATGTGCTGGCGCGTCATCGGCAAGTACAGACGCTCATGTCATGGGGCGGCATCGCCTGGATGACCTGGCTGGCGTGGCAGATTTTCAGCGCGCCCGCCGAAGCGATCGACCCGACGCAACGCCGCAGCGGCCCGACCCTGGGCCTGTGGGGCGCGGCGAGCCTGCAGTTGGTGAACCCGAAAACCTGGATGATGGCGCTGGCCGTGGTCAGCGTGTTCGCCGGCACCGACGCCGATCGCATGCTGCGGGTGATATGGCTGTCGCTGGCGTTCTTCCTGGTGTCGATCCCGTGCATGAGCGCCTGGGCCTGGCTGGGCGTCAGCGCCGCGACATTCTGCCGCTCGGCGCAGAGCATGAAGCGCTTCAATCAGGCGATGGCGGTGCTGTTGCTGGTATCGGCGTGGTTGACGTTGGTGGTGTGAAGGGTGGGCAGCAACGCGCGGGTCGGCGTGATTTAATGCGCGCTGACTCCCTGATCCGGACTGACCATGGCTCGCTTCTACGACGCTCGCGGCAATATCTACGCGGTGATTGCTCCCGATGCCCTGCGCACCCTCGGCGTCCCTCTGCCCCAGTCACCGACAGAAGCCGCCACTGGCCGCCACACCTGGACCGCTCAAGCCGTCGCGGCGATCTGTGACTGGCCCGCTGGCCAGCGTCCACCGGGGAGCAAATCTCACCGCTCGGACGGTCTTCTGGTCGGCCCGTTTCAGGACACCGCGCCGTTCGACCTATTGATCGTCAACACCGACGGCACCCTCGCTGAACGCAGCGGCAACGGCCTGACCATCTTCGCTCAATCACTCAAAGACTCAGCCCTTGGCACCGACAGCGCGCCGTTCAGCCTGCGCGTTCATCACGACAATGCTGACATGCCAAGCCCCGTAGCAACCCAGGCGGTTTCTGCAACCGTCGACGGCGTGAACGGGTTCTGGCTGGACATCGGCGCCCCCACTTTCGGCCCACAGGCGGTGGGCGCGACAGGAGCCGGTGTCGGTAAGGCGATGCTCAATGAGCGGGAGATTAACCGGGTCGAGCGTATAGCGGCGTTGCACCCCGCATGGCAGACCAGCGTGTTCGTCAGGGTGGGCAACCCCCATTGCGTCACGTTGATGGCGGATGTGGATGATCTGCCCGGCTTCGCAAACCTTCACCAAACCGAGTTGAACGCCGCCCTGACCCGCATCGCCTTCGTCGCCGGCGAATCAGGGAGCGGCGACCCCTGCCCTGGCGGAGTCAATCTGCAATGGGCCGCGCGTTCGGGGCCAAACCGCATCACAGCGCGGGTGTTTGAACGGGGCGAAGGCCCGACGGCGTCATCGGGCACCAGCGCCAGCGCGGTCGCGTCGGCAGCGTGGTTCTGCGGCTGGGTCCAAGCGGGTCTGGTGGACGTGGTGATGCCCGGCGGCACCGCACCGTTGCGCCTGATCGAGCGCGACGAGCAGTTGCAGCAGGTGCAGTTATTCGGGACGGCGCGAGTCAAGGCCTGACGCTGACCTACTCCCCAATGTCCTCATTCCACAGCTCGGGCTTGTCCGCGATGAACTGCTTCATCAGTCCGACGCACGTCTTGTCGTGCAGCACATTCACGTCCACGCCACGGGACTTGAGCAATTCCTCCTCACCCATGAACGTCTCGTGTTCGCCGACGATGATTTTGCGGATGCCGTACAGCAGGATCGCGCCACTGCACATCGCGCAGGGGGACAGGGTCGTGTAAAGCGTGGCTTCGCGATAAACGCGAGCGGGCTGGCGGCCGGCGTTTTCGAAGGCGTCCATCTCGCCGTGCTTGATGGCGCTGCCTTCCTGGACGCGACGATTGTGGCCACGACCGATGATCTTGCCGTCGTGGACGATGACCGAGCCGATGGGAATACCGCCTTCGTCCAGGCCCTTCTGCGCTTCATCAATGGCCGCTTGCATGAACGGGTCCATGGTCTCTCCTTTCCTTCGTGACGGGGATGATCGAAAAAACGCTTCATAAAAACGCGCGCTCAAGGCTTGGCTTTTTTCAATGCGTTGTCCAGCGCGGTGGACACGTAAACCTTGAGCAGCTCGCTGGAGCGGTCCTTCATGTCAGCGCCGACATCGCGCTGCTTGTTGCGGAATGTGTTGGCGACCTCCGGCGCCGGGTCTGCGGCGTCCAGTGCCTTCAGCTCTTCAGGGCTGAAGGATGCGGCGTAGGCGGCCGCGAGGTTTCGGTCCCATTCCTGCTGATACTGCGGCTGCAGGCTTTGCAGTTCGTCCTGCACGATTTCCTGGGCCTTGGTGCGGCCGACCGTCTCGACGATCGTGGCGAAGGTCACCGTGTGGGACGCGACCTGATAACCCAGCCAGCCCAGGCTTTCGCCCAGATGCCGCTCCTGCACGAAGGTCAGCGCGGCGTCCCCGGCCACGGGTGCGGGAGCGGGGGCGGTTTCGCTGGCCAATGCCACGCTCTGCAGGGCCATCACCCCCACTAAAGTCAGCCCGAGTGACGCCTTCATCATCGTCATTGCTGTCGATCTGCAATATCCCATGTCCTCTCCCGGCGACTTTTTATCGGTGATCAACGCTTTGATTGTCTGCTGGACGCTAACAGTTGAGGGGCGAGATATCCATCGGTGAGCGATCTCTGGCCGAACGATGCATACCTTGTGGGACCGGCTTTAGCCGGGAAGAGGCCAGCGCGTACGCCGTGAGTTCTGCATTGAAATGCCTGACGCCTTCCCGGCTGAAGCCGGCCCTACGGGAATTGCGTATCTTGTGATTCTGCTGAACGACCCTGCGCCCATTGCTGCGCGGTCATGCGGTAAATTCTCACGCCCTGTCGATGATACTGGCTGTGAACGAACCCGCCGAACCCGAGCTTCTGAATCACTTTCACCGACGCGAAATTGGCCGGTTGAACGATGGCGATCAGCGACGGCACCTGGAGCTCTTTAAAACCATAAGCCAGAGCGCTGCGCGCCGCTTCAGTGCCAAGGCCTTTCCCCCAGAACCCGGTGGCGAGCCGATAGCCGATCTCGATCTCGTCCTTCCCATCGACCCGCTCGGCATTGAGACCGCAGAAGCCGGCCAGGGTTGAGGTGGATTTTTCCACCACCGCCCACGGACCGAAGCCGCGCTCACGGTAGGAAATCCGGCACCAGTCGATGAACTCCCCTGTCGCCTTTTCCGACAACACGCCCGCCACCGAATGACGCATTACCTCGGCATCGCCCAGAATCTGCGCCAGCGCCGGGGTGTCGTCAGGGGTGAGTTCGCGCAGGATCAGGCGTTCGGTATGAAGGGGAAGGCATAAAGGGTTCATGAAGCGTGACTCGTGCATGAACAGGGTTGCCTGTGGGACAAGCGGCAGCCCGCTTGCCCACAGCTTGAAGGGAAAGCGCTTACAGGCTGGCTTTCACCTTGCTGGCAACCTCAGCCGGTACCCAGGAAGACCAGACTTCCGGGTGATCCTTCAGGAAGCTTTTCGCCACAACGCTGGGCTCCTGGCGCTTCTCGCTCATCTCGCCCAGGGTCTTGTTCAACTGGTCGATGGGCAGGTCCACCTTCTCGAAGAAGCTCACCAGATCCGGGTACTGCTGACGGAACGGTTCCGACACGCCAATGGCCAGGTGCGCAGCGAGGGAGCTGGAGCCGATCGGGTTGGGATTGCTGGCGTCGGCGAGGGTTTTCCAGGCGGCTTCGTTGAATGGCGGCTCTTCCAGTTTGATCAGCTTGAAGCGACCCAGCAGCGGCGTCGGCGACCAGTAGTAGAACAACACCGGCTTGCCGCGGCGAATCGACGATGCAACTTCAGCATCCAGCGCCGCCCCCGAACCGGTACGGAAGTTCACGTAGCTGTCGTTGAGCTTGTAGGCCTTGAGCTTCTGGGTGTTGACGATCTCCGAGGTCCAGCCGGTCGGGCTGTTGAGGAAGCGGCCCTTGTCCGGGGATTCCGGGTCCTTGAACACGTCTTTGTATTTGGGCAGGTCCGACACCGATTTCAGGTCAGGCGCCAGCGGCTTGATCCCGCGCTCCGGGTCGCCCTTGATGACGAACTCCGGCACCCACCAACCTTCGGTTGCGCCTTTGACGATATTGCCCAGGCCGTGAACCTTGCCTTCGGCTTCCGCCTTGACCCACGCAGGGCTGCGGCCCGCCCACTCTTCGCCGATCACCTGAATGTCGTTCTTCGCCAGTGCCGCTTCGAGACTGACCGTACTGCCCGGCAGGGTGTCAGTGGGATAGCCGTAGCCTTTTTCCACGATGGTGCGCAGGATTTCGGTGATCAGGCTGCCGCTCTCCCACGTAATGTCACCGAAATGAATCGGCGCGGTTTTTTCTGCGCCGTACGCCGAGCCCGTCAGGGCAGCCAATGCCAGCAGCGAGCCGCCCAGCAATTTTTTGATTGGTGTCATGGATGTCTCTCGTCGCTCGGGGATGGGAGAAGCTCAAACGGTTTGGCACAGTCGGCCGGGCACAGCACACGCTCTATTCCAGACAAGCGCGGCGGCAACAGGTTTCAGCCTGATCCATGTAGTCGCTCACCGAGCGCCGGGAAATGCCGAGGTGCGCGGCAATTTCAGGGTAGGTCAGACCGCCGCGACGCGAGAGCACAAAGGTTGATTTGATCTTCGCAGGCAGGCGGTCAAGGCGGCGATCCAGACGGTCAAGGATTTGCAGCGTAGCGGCGTGGCTTTCTGCAGATGCACAAGGAACAGCATCTTCCAGGGCCAATCCCGCCAGATAATCGCGCTCCTGATCACGCCGCCGCCAGCGCTCATACACCCGTCGCTGGGCAATGGTAGTCAGCAGCGCGCGTGGGTCGCGAATCGGCACAACGTTGGGCGAGGCCAGCAGTTGCAGGAAGGTTTCGGACGCAACGTCTTCAGCGCTCTGCTCGGAGTCGAGAAGCCGACGCAGGCGTAGGCATAGCCACGAGTGGTGCTGCACAAAAAGTTCGCCGAGGTATTGGCGATGCATCATATCGGCGCCAGCCATAAGACATCCCCTGCCCTGAAATTTTTATCATCGGGACTTTCCGAGTGGGCATGCTAGCAAGCGCGGTTATGCAGTAAAAATACTTAAAAGTGTTCTTTATAGACCATCGGGGAATAACTAGAGCGAAGCCAGGCCTTGTGATACCGCCTGCTGCCGGTAATCCAGCAACACCTGATAATCCTCCACGCTCGCAGACATCACCTCGCTGATCGCCAACACGTGGGCGACATCGGGGAGTTCAGTCAGCGCCTGATTCATTACCTCGCGGATGACATCAGCCTCGGCGCCGAGGCGCGTGATGTACGGCAGGCACGGCCCCTCCGCCGTTCGAGCAATCACTTTCACGCCGGCGACCTCCTCGCTACCGTCGCGCGCCAGATAATCGAAGGTCACGCTGTCGATGGCGGCCAGATCGCCGTCACCCGCTTTGATCGCAGCGAGGCTGCTGCGGTGGCCGCCGGTGAGCGTCACATCAGCAAAGAACGCCCCGTTTTGTTGAAGCGGCGCCAGGGCGTGGCGGAACAGGTTCATGCCGGAATTGGAATCCCGCGAATTGAGCAAGCCATGACTGCCCCTGAATTCGACGAGTGCCTGACGCGGATCGTCCTCGCGGGCGATCAACAGGCTGCAGTGGTTGCCATTGGCGCTGTGGGGCAGCTGATAAACAGGCCGCCCGACCACCTGTACCTTGCCCTGCAATTCAGTCATCAGCGGATAACCGCAGGTTTGCGTCAGCAGCAACTGCGGCGACAGCCAAAGCGCTTTCAGCTCCAGGTCTTGAGCATCGAGACGCTGCACGCCGAGGATGTCCAGCACACGGCTCAGCCACTGTTCCTGCGCCTGCCGAATGCGCGGCGGCGCGACATACATCAACAGCTCAGCGAAGCCTTGGGGCATGTTCGGTGTTCCTCATCAGACCTGGGGTTTCAGACATAGGGTTTCAAACATGGGGATGTTGCGGGCTGTCGATAGGATTGAAGCTGTGGCGACGAAAGAGTTCCGCGTAACCGGCCACCAGAAAACCGCCGCTGCGTGCCAGCCACTCCTCGCGCCGCGCCCGATACACGACGGGCATGTGATACCACGACAAGCCAGGCAAGTCGTGATGGACGAGGTGCAGATTCAGATTCAGGAACAGCCAGGCCCATGGCCACGACGCCTCATTGATGACAGTGCGCTCCTGGGGTTGCTCGCCAGGACGGTGCTCGTAATAGGAGCGAATCATCGACACCGCCAGCGCCGGCACGCTGCAAAAAATCACGTAATGCAGGGCCGAGATCGCGGCGTAATGCTCGATGAATAAAAACATCAGCACCAGCAATCCACCATGGGTCGACCACATCGCCCAGGCCTGACGCTCGCCACGCAGCAATCGACGGGTTTCGCCGACGATCAGACTGCTCAGCGCCAACGGCACGCCAAACACCAGACGCCCGAGCGGTGTCTTGTCGAGCCAGCGCAGCGCACGCATCAGCATGCCGGTCTGCTTCCATTCCAACTGGCTTAGGTAGCGGCTTTCCGGGTCGCGACCGGGAACGGTGAGGTCTTCATCGCAGTGGTGCTGCATATGGGTGTCGCGATACAGCGTGTACGGGTACCAGACCGCGAATGGCGCGTAACCGAGCACCTTGTTCAGTCGCAACGAACGCGTCGGGTGGCCGTGCAGCACCTCATGTTGCACCGACATCCACAGCACCAGCATCGGGACCATCAACAGCGTGGTCGGCCAAACGCCCAGCTGCGGGCTGGCAACCAGCAACGTCGGCCAGCCTGCGAATACGCCGATCAGCAGTAACCAGGTCGGCCATTCCGTGCGGCCTGTAAAGCTTGCGCGCAGGCGCTTGATCTCTTCGCGCTGCGCGTCGTCCAGGTAGTGGGGCATTGCCGGTTCCTGCATTCGGGCTGATAACCGGTTGTGCAACGACGCAGGAAAAACTTGTAGATCGATTGGTTATGACGGTAGAACGATGCGCTGAATCCACCCTCAAGCCGACGCCTGCCGCACATGCCCGACATCCAGTTTTCAACCCTTCCCGACGTGCAGCGCCCGTTGCTGGAGAAGTTCTACCGCGCCCATCGATCGTCCATGCGCGCCAGGGGCGAGGCGCAGGTGTGGGTGGCGCGCCAGCCGGGCATTATCGGCGCCCTGTGCCTGACGCCGGTCGCTGGCGGGCACTGGTTGACCGGGCTGTTTATCGCGCCAGCCGAGCGCGGGAGAGGTGTCGCGGCGAGCTTGATCGCGGCCGCGCTGACGTCGGTTGAAGGCAATGTCTGGTTGTTCTGTGAGCCTGAACTCGGCGGGTTCTATCAGCGACTCGGCTTCACGGGGGTTGCGGATCTGCCTCAGGAACTGGCCGCACGGCTGGCGCGTTATCGACAGACCAAATCGTTGATCTCGCTTGTTCGATGTGCCGATTGATCGGCGGATGCTGCTGGCAGGCTTAGAACCTTTCCTGCGGTGGATCAAACCAAACGTGCCATCCGAGGCCCGGCCTCGCGTGCTAGCCTCGCCGGTCATTTCTCGATCAAGCAGGATGCACATGAACCCGGCGCTTATGGTTTTCTCTCTCGCGGCACTTTCGGCGACGGGCCTGGCAGCGGCGGCAACCGCTGCACCTGAATCCACCGTCAGCCACGAGCAGTTCGCGACCGTCCTCAGCGGCGACTGGCGCGTGCCGCAAAATACGGCCCGCGATCAATACCGTCACCCCGAGCAAACCCTGACATTTTTTGACCTGCGCCCTGATCAGACGATTATCGAAATCACGCCGGGCAACGGCTGGTACAGCGAACTGCTGGCGCCGCTGCTCAGAGATAAAGGCCATTACGTGGCAGCCATCGTCGACCCCGCCACCCGCGATGACGCGAAAAAATCCGCCGACAGCCTGAAGCAGAAATACGCGGCCGACCCAGCGCACTACGGCAAGGTCGAGGTCGTGGCCTACCCGCCCCGGGTGCCGGTCTTCGGTAAGCCCGGCTCAGCCGACACGGTGCTGACCTTCCGCAACGTGCACAACTGGGTCGACGCCGGCAACGAAGCGGCGACGTTCAAAGCGTTTTACGAGGTATTGAAACCGGGCGGGACGCTGGGCGTGGTCGACCACCGGGCCAAACCCGGCACCACGGCCAGGGACAACGCACAAAACGGATACCTGCCGACGGATTACGTAATCGAACTGGCGCAGAACGCGGGCTTCACGCTGGCTGGCCAGAGCGAAATCAATGCCAACCCCAAGGACACCAAAGACTACCCCGACGGCGTCTGGACGCTGCCGCCGGCGTTGGTCAAAGGTGAGCAGGACAAGGCGAGGTTTCTGGCGATCGGCGAGTCCGACCGCATGACCATGCGGTTCATCAAGCCAGCGAAATAATATGAGCTGCCGAGAATCTCAGCCGAATGTGCTCGCCCTGATAACGCTGAACAACCTGTGGAAGCGAGGTTGTTTACGATGCCGCTGCAAAACCTGTGGGAGTGAGCTTGCTCACGAAAGCGCTCGCTCAGCCGCCGGATGTTTAGCGGATGTACCGGCCTCTTCGTGAGCGAGCTCACTCACACACAGGTACTCATCTGCCCCAGGATCTTGTTGAATCCCGAAGTCATCATTCGTCCGCGTTCGGGTCCATCCCCGGGAACAGCACTTCGATGAATCCAAAGCGGCTGAAGTCGGTAATGCGTGACGGATACAGACGGCCTATCAGGTGATCACACTCGTGCTGGACGACCCGCGCATGAAAACCGCGGGCTTCACGCTGAATGAGCTTGCCGTCCGGGTCGAAACCCTCGTAGCGGATGTGCTCGTAGCGATCGACCACGCCACGAAGGCCCGGCACCGACAGGCAGCCTTCCCAACCCTCTTCCAGGGTTTGCTCCAGCGGGGTGATCAGCGGATTGAGGAGGATGGTCTGGGGGACCGCCTCGGCATCCGGATAACGATCGCTGCTCTCGAAACCGAAGATCACCAGCTGCAGGTCAATGCCGATCTGCGGCGCGGCCAGGCCGACACCGCCGACGCTTTCCATGGTTTCGAACATGTCCTCGATGAGTGTCTTCAGCTCACGGGAGCCGAACATCGACTCGGGGACAGGTGGCGCGATGCGCAGCAAGCGCTCGTCGCCCATTTTCAGAATTTCGCGAATCATTGCGGGCCCTCTGCAACGGGCAGAGGCGCCATCAGCGGGCGCCGTCTGCCTTGAGCGTCATCAGAACTTGTCGGTCTTCAGCACCGGCGGCGTTGGCGTGTAGTCATGGTCATGGGTGTGATCGCGGCCGAGACCCGAGACGTGCTGCTTGAGGTGCACCGTATTAAAGTCGGCCGTGCCATCGCGCTCGCCTTCTTCCTTCTCACCCTTCTCCTTGCCTTCAGCGGACATGTGCTCGATCACCGCGTTCATCTCAGCGCCCAGCAATAACACCGCCGCCGAAATGTAGAAATACAGCAGCAACACGATGATCGCACCGATGCTGCCGTACATCGCGTTGTAGTCGGCGAAGGTTTTGACGTAGTAGGCGAAGCCCAGCGATGCGACGATCCACACCACGACCGCGAGCACCGAGCCCGGGGTAATGAAGCGGAAGCTCTGCTTAACATCGGGCATGACGTAATACATGATCGCCACCGCGACCATCAGCAGGATGATGATCAGCGGCCAGCGCAGAACCGTCCACAGCGTGACGATGAAATCTTCCATGCCAATCTGCGCGGCGAGCCAGTTCATGACCACCGGGCCGGTGACCATCAGCGCGGCAACCGTGAGCAACATGCCAGCGATGCCGATGGTGTAGAACACCGACAGCGGGATGCGCTTCCAGGCCGGGCGCGCTTCGACCACGTCATACGCGGCGTTCATGGCGCTCATCATCAGCCGCACGCCAGCCGAGGCGGTCCATAGCGCGATGACGATACCGATCGACAGCAAACCGCCCTTGGACTGTTGCAGCTGGTCAATGACCGGGTTGACCTGGTCAAGGGCCTGGGGCGGCAGGACCAGTTCCGATTGCAGTCGCAGCCAGCTGAAAAAGTCCGGCAGGTGCAGGAAGCCGATCAGGGCAATGAGGAAGAGCAGGAACGGGAACAGCGAAAACAGCATCTGGTAGGCCAGTGCCGAGGCGTAGGTCGACATCTCGTCATCGAGAAACTCTTTGACCGTTCTGACCAACACTGTCTTGATGCTGAGCTGGCGCAAGTCCGGGAATATCATGGCGTCTCCTTTCGCGACACAGATGTAGCCGAAGCACGATTATTGATTCAAGCGTATCTACAAGCGGTATGCATACGAGCGGGCAATGGCGTTGAAATTCCGTCAGTTACCCGAACGGGCTGGCTTTTTACAGGGTGCCCGGGGTGTTGGCTACATTTGATGTGTTTCAGGCGGTCGGTGACGCAAATGATAACGGCCATCAGAGGATGGCCGTTACGGTGTCGCAAATCAGGTCGCCTGGAGCCATTGGGCTCAGGGCGCAAGGGATTTAGACCTTGTCGACGCCTTTTTTCACAGCGTCTTTGGCTTCGCCAACAGTCTGTTGGGCTTCGCCCTTGATTTCTTGCGCTTTGCCTTCGGCACGCAGTTTGTCGTTGTCGGTCACTTTGCCGACGCCCTGCTTGACGTTGCCTACTGCTTCGTTAGCCATGCCTTTGACTTTATCGCCGGTGCTGCTCATAGGGTTCACTCCAGGGTGGAAATAGGATGTCATTAACTCGACACTAGAACTGACCGGATCGGTGAATCAGAGGTTCAATTAATTCGCGACGCCGCGTTAAGCATATCCACAGCTTCCCGGCTAAAGCCGGTCCTACGCAGTTACGCGGCGCTTTTGTAGGACCGGCTTTAGCCGGGAAGAGGCCCGTTCAGGCGCTGACATTTGATCGTTCCCACGCTCCGCGTGGGAATGCAGCCCGGGGCGCTCCGCGTCCCTGTCGAAGACCGCGAATCGCGCCGGCCAATTTTGCCTTTATGTTTCCCCGAGAACCCCGGAGAATGCGCGACCGAACCGGCGGCGCTCAGGGCGTCGGGCCAGGTTGACGAGACCGTGATCCAGGAATGTTATGAAACTCGATAAGCAGCAGGCCATTGCGCGCCGTAATGAACAGCTCGGCGGCGCCGTGCTCGGCACCAATAACACGCACTTCGCCGTGCTCGACCCCAAGCGCAATATCTGGTGGTTTGATTTGCCCATGAGCCGTCTGGCAGTGGGTCAGTACGAGTGGCTGCATCTGCTTCTGCACACGCCTAGCACGGATGAGTTGATTCACCTGAAGGTGACGACCAAGTTCCTGCGCGATCAAAAAGACGCGGTGGTGGTTCGCAATGAAGGCAAGCGCAAGTCCACCGTGAGCCTGGAGCTCTCGGCTGACAAGGATTCGTACTTGAAGGACATGCGCCCGAATGGCGCGAACCTGAGCTTCGCCAGCTTCGTGCAGAAATGATCAACCCGCGTTGATCTGACGAGTGCAGCGCCGATCACCCGGCGCTGCACTCGAGTATCACGTCAGACCAATTCGATACGGTCGGCGTGAATGACGATCTGGCCCTGCTTGTACAGTGCGCCGATCGCTTTCTTGAAGTTGCCCTTGCTGACGCCGAACAGGTTGCTGATGACCTGCGGATCGCTCTTGTCGCTGACAGGCAATACGCCGTTGTTGTCACGCAACTTGCCGAGGATCTGCGCGTTGAGGCTGCTGGCAAGCTGTTCGCCCACTGGCTGCAGGCTCAGGCTGATGTTGCCGTCGCTGCGCACTTCCTTGATGAAGCCTTTTTCCTGTTTGCCCGAACGCAGGAACTTGAACACCTCGTTCTTGTGAATCAAGCCCCAGTGCTTATTGTTGATGATCGCCTTGAAACCCATCGCGGTTTCTTCCGCCACCAGCAAGTCCACTTCCTGCCCGACTGCATAGTTGGCGGGCACCTTGTCCAGATACCGATCCAGACGCGTGGTCGCGGTGATGCGGCGCGTGTGCTTGTCGAGGTAGACATGCACCACGCAGTAATCGCCGGCCTTCAGCGGCTGCTTTTCTTCCGAGTACGGCAGCAGCAGATCTTTGGGCAGCCCCCAATCCAGAAAGATGCCGATGCTGTTGACTTCAACCACTTTGAGGCTGGCAAATTCACCCACCTGAACCTTGGGTTTTTCCGTGGTCGCGATTAACTTGTCATCGCTGTCCAGATAAATAAAGACGTTGAGCCAGTCTTCATCTTCGCTGGGAATATCTTTGGGGATATATCGATTGGGCAGCAGAATTTCGCCATCTTGTGCCCCGTCCAGAAATAAACCGAAGTTGGTGTGTTTCACCACTTGCAAACTGTTGTAGCGCCCGACTAAAGCCATGTGCAGATACCCTCGTTACGTGGGCGGCATTCTACCCGAATTCCGGCGGGCGTTACGGATCGGCCTCTGGCGTCGGCTGCCTGCTTTGAAAATCAAGGGGTTGATGAACGTCACCGCGCAGACGGTGCCGGGCTCAAGCCATTCGTCAGGTCGTTGAATCTGGCAGCAGCCATGAAGGCTGGTCGAACACCACGGAACGCCCGATTGAACATCGCAATTAAAACAGTCAGTTAGCGGCTAATGTCGAAGAATATGTCTGCACCACCGCGCGAGCAACAGCCCTCCCCTCATCGGATAATACCCAAGCAATTTCCGGCCAATTCCGATAGGATGGCCGGCCGTATTAAATTTATATAGGTCAATTGCAGCCATGCGTGTAAAAGCATCCAACTCGAAAGCCAAGCCAGCTCCTGCCGTTGAGACCAGCGATTCGATCAACGCGCAAATTGCAGCTTTCTTGAAATCCGGTGGCGAGATCCAGCAGATCGCCAAAGGTGTCAGCGGCCAGACCTTCGGCCCATCCAAGCAGATCTCCCTCGGCAAAAAGTAAATTTTCTCCCGCCTCCGCGGTCGACATCCAGGCGCTTTGATCACAAGGCGCCAGGTCCATCGCTCCTCGCTGCACAAAGCTCTGCTTTACTCTCTTGTCACATGACGCACCGAGCTGCCTGTCAATGGCGCCGCGCATGATATGGCAACAGAACGGACGATGCCCTGAACTGCTGAAGTCTCTGCGGAAACCGATATGAACAAACGGATGATCATCGGCGCCCTGCTAAGCCTCGGGCTGACCGGTTGTGCGACCCACGGATGTGACACCTCGGTGGCGGGCAGCCCATGCCGCGCCGACTATCTGCTGTACCAGAACGACATGCTCCAGGCCAAGCTGCTGATCAACGAGCGCCGCGCTGAAAACGACGAGCTCGCCAGCGCCCTGCTGGAACGGGCGGCGCGCGAAGACACGTCCGGCGAGGCGGAGTTTTATCAAGCGATCCTGCTCTTGCGTCAGAACGCCAGCCCGAAACAGGTTGATGCCAAGCTCGATGACTCCGCCGACCGCAACTACCCGCTGGCCATCGCCCTGCAGGCGCAACGGGCCGGAACGGAGGATCAGGACAAGGCCCGCGCCTATCGCGCCAGGTACGAAAAACTGGATGTCGCCACAAGCGGTTATCCTTCTTTCCCCCAGGCGTTGATCGTCGTCAACCAGCTGATTTCCACCGCGAACTGATCGCAACGTTCAGACCATCTGCATCGAATCGACCAATGGTCGCGAGATATCGCCAATCGGCGGTATCCTTGCGACGCTCTAGATCGCGGTTCTTGTCGGGCCATTCGCCGTCAGCATAGATACCTTCGACCCACTCCTCCGAAACCTGAAAGGAGTGAAGCATGCCTTATGCTCGCTGTTTCAACCGTTGGACCGGTGCGGTGTTTGCCTGCGCCGCCTTCATGCATCACGCCGCCAGCGCTCAGGTCATCGAGCGGGAACTGGGCGACTTCAGCCTCAAGCTCGGCACCACCCCCAGCCGCACCATGGCCCAGGGCCTGGTGACGCCGAGCGGTGCCGATTCCAAATTCCATGGCGGACTCGACCTGACCCACGAAAGCGGCTTCTACTTCGGGCAATGGTCACCCAGCACCGGGCTCGCGCCCGATACCTCGCTGGAAGTCGACTCCTACATGGGGTTCAAGAAGCCCTTCGACAAAACCCTCGGTTATGAGCTTGGCGTGATTCGCTACAGCTACCCGAACACCGATCAGCTCGACAGCCACGAGCTGTACGCCGGCTTCCGCATTTTCGACAGCCGTATCGGCACCGCCTTCAGCACTGACGCCGGTCGCCAGGACAGCACCCTGTTCCTAGACCTCGGCGACATGATTCCGCTGGGCTTGGACCTGCGCATGCAGTACGGCAACCACCAGCTCGACTCACCCACGATCATCGACGGCGGCGGTGTGGTCAATGCCTACAGCGACTGGTCCTTCAACGTATCGCGCCCGGTGCTGGGCATGGACATGAACCTGATGTACAGCGGTTCGAGCCTGACCGGCGCCGATTGCAGCGCCTACAGCGGGCACAACACGCAGTGCGAAAGCACCGTCACGCTGAAGGTCGTCCGCTCGTTTTTCTGATGGGTTGAACCGCTGTGACCTGACTGGCTCTATAACGGGGAGACGAACCGGCAAGGAGCTGTCATGGGCATTGTGTTGAAGACCTTTATTTCGCTGTGGCTGAGCCTGACGCTGCTGGCGGGGTGCAGTCAGATTGGTCTGACGTATCGACATCTGGACTTCATCATCCCTTGGTCGCTCAACGACTACCTGGACATGAATGCGTCGCAGAAGGACTGGCTCGATGAGCGCTTGAAAGAGCACTTGAGCTGGCACTGCACCACCCAGATTCCCGGTTACCTCGACTGGCTGGACCGTCTGCAAGGGATGGTCGAAAACAATCAGGTCAATCAAGAGCAGCTCAAAGCACGCACATCTGAAGCACGGCAAGCCATCGCTACCCTCTCCAAAGAAATCACGCCCTCGGCGGTCGAACTGCTGCGTCAGCTGGACGATCAGCAAGTGGGCGAAATGCAGGCGGCGTTCGCCAAGGACCTGCGCAAGCATGAGGATGAGTTCGTCGACCAGCCGCTGGACAAGCAGATCAGTGAACGCGCTCAACGCATGGAGAAACGTCTGACGCCGTGGATGGGCAAACTGAATGCCGCGCAGCAGGCGCGGGTGATGCAATGGTCGACCTCGCTGGGCGAGCAGAACCGGCTGTGGATCGACAACCGCGCGCACTGGCAGTCGCTGCTGCTGGCGGCCGTGAAACAGCGCAATGCCGCCGATTTCGATCAGAAGATTGCCAGCCTCCTGCAGGACCGCCAGACCTTCTGGACGCCCGAATACCGAGCAGCCTATGACCATACCGAGCAGGCAGCGATTTTTCTGATTGCGGACCTGATGGCGCAAAGTACGGGTGATCAACGGCAGAAGTTGCTGGCGAAGATCGCCGACGTGCGCAAGGACTTCACGGATTTAAGTTGCTACAAGAGCATGAAAAAAGCGTCCTAATCAGGACGCTTTCAGCATCAGGCGATTTGCGCCTTGGAGGCCACCTCATCAAAGGTCGCCTCATCCAGCGCATCGGCCTGATCGTTCAAGACCTGACGCGGATGGTCATTGCCCGGAATGCTGCTGTCGATCATCGCCAGCAGGCTTGCGCCTCGTGGGGTAAGGCTGGCGCCTTCGCCATTCCCGCCTGCACCGCTGGTGTGGGCGGCAATGAATCCACGTTCGAGCAACAGCGCTCTCAATTCTGCGGCATGCGTTTCTGATGCATCCTCGATTGCGACGCTGTTTTGTACGTGGTGCAGCAGACGCTCGATCAGGTCCCAGTCGTATCGTTTAGACATGTTTCAACCTCCAGTGGGCCAACAGGGCAATACCCGTGACGTCCGGTCATCGGGCTTGGTGCTCAGTGGTTGTGACCCAGCAAAGGGCCAGCCGTTCAGCGGGCTGGCCGGGAGGCAGAAGGGGGTTATTCAGCGACTGGTGGACGCGTGACGCGCTTTTTCAGCGGCGCCATCCCGTCCTGGCTGACCAAAGGCTCGGCCTTCGGACGATTTACCGACTTGCGTCTGGTCGGGCCCTTGGCGACGGCTTTCTTTTTGTCGCCCTTCTTGTCACCTTTGCCATCGGTTTTTTTCTTCTTGACGCCGACAGCCTTGCCCGATGCCTTGACCTTCTTCGGCCCGGTGTAGGTGCCTTTGACTTCCTTGATCGTGCGGCGCTCGAACTTCTGCTTCAGGTAGCGCTCGATGCTGGACATCAGGTTCCAGTCACCGTGGGTGATCAGCGAGATCGCCAGCCCTTCGCCGCCGGCACGGCCAGTGCGGCCAATGCGGTGAACGTAGTCGTCGCCGGTGCGCGGCATGTCGAAGTTGATGACCATGTCCAGGCCGTCGACGTCCAGCCCACGGGCCGCGACATCGGTCGCCACCAGGATCTTCACGCCGCCCTGCTTCAGACGATCGATCGCCAGCTTGCGATCCTTCTGGTCTTTGTCGCCGTGCAGCACGAACGCCTTGTACTCGAGCGCCACGAGACGACCGTAAATGCGGTCGGCCATGGCGCGCGTGTTGGTGAAGATGATGGCTTTCTGGTAGGTCTCATTGGCCAGCAGCCAGTTGAGGACCTGCTCTTTGTGTACGTTGTGGTCGGCGGTGATGATCTGCTGACGAGTGCCCGGAGCCAGTTCGCTGACACTGTTGACCTGCAGATGCTGCGGGTCTTTCAGGACTTTGCCGATCATCTCGCGCAGGCCCGAACCACCGGTGGTGGCCGAGAACAGCATGGTCTGCTCACGATTGGCACACTCGCCGGCCAGACGCTCGACGTCTTCGGCAAAGCCCATGTCGAGCATGCGGTCGGCTTCGTCGAGAACCAGCAACTCAACCTGCTTGAGGTCGAGGTTGCCGGCGTTGAGTTGCTCCAGCAGGCGGCCCGGCGTGCCGATCAGGATGTCCGGGACCTTGCGCAGCATCGCGGCCTGGACCTTGAAGTCTTCGCCGCCGGTGATCAGGCCGGCCTTGATGAACGTGAACTGGGAGAAACGCTCCACTTCCTTGAGCGTCTGCTGGGCCAGCTCGCGGGTCGGCAGCAGGATCACGGCGCGGATGTCGACGCGAACCTTGGCCGGGCCCATCAGGCGATTGAGCATCGGTAATACGAACGCGGCAGTCTTGCCGCTGCCGGTCTGCGCCGTCACCCGTAGATCGTGTCCTTCCAGCGCCAGCGGAATGGCCGCTGTTTGCACAGGCGTAGGCTCGACGAAATTGAGTTCGGCCACGGCTTTTAGCAGGCGTTCGTGCAGGGCGAATTGGGAGAACACGGGTGTTACCTCGGCGTAATACAAAAAAACAGTCGCATAGGGTACCGGTTTAAGCCGGATTCGCCGAGTCTCTTTAGCTCAAAGGGCCTATTTTGTTACCGGATTTGGCCTACCCTGCCCTCGCTTCCCTATCAATGCTCTAATCGCGCCCCCCATTTCTGATCAGGAGATCCAGCGCCCATGGACACCCACTCGCTTTGGCTACGCGCCCAGGAAATCTGGACGCTGCTGGAAAACCAGCCAATGCTGCGCACGATCACCGGATTGCTGTTACTGCTCGTCGCTGCTTTCGCCCTCGGGCGGCTGGCGCGGTGGGTGATCCTCTACGCCATGAAAGCCCTGAGTCGCCAGCCATCGCTGTTCTGGCTCAATGACTTCCTGCATAACAAAGTCTTCCATCGACTGGCCCAGGTCACGCCCTCGGTGGTCATTCAATTCGGGCTCAACCTGGTCCCGAACCTCAGCAATCCCGCCAATCATGTGCTCGGCAATATCGCGCTGGCGTTCACCATCCTCTTCCTCATGCTCACCGTCGGCGCGCTGCTCAACGCGTTGCTGGACATCTACGCGCGCACCGAACACGCCCGCACCCGCTCAATCAAGGGCTACGTGCAGCTGACGAAAATGATCCTGTACGTGTTCGCCGGGATCATCATCGTCGCCACGTTGATCGACCGATCGCCGTTGTTGCTGCTTTCCGGACTTGGCGCGATGTCGGCGGTGATTCTGCTGGTCTATAAAGACACCCTGCTGTCCTTCGTTGCCAGCGTGCAGCTGACCAGCAACGACATGCTGCGCGTCGGCGACTGGATCGAAATGCCACAGGTCGGCGCCGACGGCGACGTGGTGGACATCACCCTGCACACTGTCAAAGTGCAGAATTTCGACAAGACCATTGTCTCGATCCCCACCTGGCGCCTGATGTCCGAGTCGTTCAAGAACTGGCGCGGCATGCAGCAGTCCGGCGGGCGCAGGATCAAGCGCAGCCTGTTCATCGACGCCAGCGGCGTGCGGTTCGTCTCCGATGAAGAAGAACAGAAGCTGACACAGGTTCGCTTGCTGACGGATTACATGGGCCGCAAGAAATCCGAGCTCAGGGCGTGGAACGAGGCGCAAGGCAACGTCGCCGAAATGTCAGCCAATCGCCGCCGCATCACCAACATCGGCACGTTTCGCGCCTACGCGCTGGCGTATTTGAAAAGCCACGCCGACATCCACCCGGACATGACCTGCATGGTCCGCCAGATGGAAACCACGGCGCAGGGTGTGCCGCTGGAAATCTACTGCTTCACCCGCACCACCAGTTGGGGCGACTACGAGCGGATTCAGGGGGATATTTTCGATTATCTGCTGGCGGTGCTGCCGGAGTTTGGGCTGGGGGTTTATCAGCAGCCGAGTGGCGCGGATTTGCGGATGGGGTTGGCGAAGATGTCGTCGAATGAGAGTGTGCAGCAACCGGGCAGCATTTGACGCACAAGTGCAGCTATGGCGCATTGTTTTCAGTGCTGACCCCGAATCGAACGGAAAACTCTTTCGCTCCCTTGGGTGTCAACGCGAGCGTCCTGCTGTCAAGGTCCTGGATAACCCATTTGCGGCTGGTCACAATGTGCAGAAAGGCAGCACCCAGTGCTCCAGCGAGATGCGGGCGGCGCATGCTCCAATCCAGGCATGAGCAGGCGAAGCGACGTCGTTGTGCCCTGATGCTCTCCACGTCAAGCCCTAAGTCGACCATCGCTTTTTCGCCGCTGACAGTAAGTTGATAATTACCGTCGTCAGCAGCTGACATGGTCAGCCAGCCTGACTCGAGGAAACGATCGTGCAGTTTTACGGCCAATGAGCCCGCCATGTGGTCATAACAGGTGCGTGCGATTTGCAGTCGACCCGGGGTATTCGGGACAAACCTGGTGTACGGCTTATGACTGATCACCATGAGGGCCTCTATCGCTCTGGCCACGTCTGCGTCCGCCAGACTGTAATATCGATGCCTGCCCTGCGTGTGCAGCTTCAGCAGCCCGTCCTCTTTGAGCCTTGCCAAATGCGCGCTTGCAGTAGAGGCACTTACGTCGCCGATGACAGCCATTTCTGTGCTGGTACGTGCATGCCCATCCATCAACGAACAGAGCATCTTCGTCCTTGCTGGTTCGGCGATTGCGCCGGCGATCCTTGAAATGGCGGTGTCATTGCCTGGGGAGTCCATATTTCGTTCCTGAACGAATCGTTAACGTGCGCAGTGCCAGATATTAGCCGTTCTTTGTGAACAGGACTTTCAGAAATGACGCCGTTTGAAGCAGCCAGCCATACCGACCCTTATATTTATTACGCAGGTTTAAGGCAACGAAAGGGGCTGTTGTTCGATGCAGATCTACGCCTGTGGATCGCCAGTGATGCCAGTGCCGTAGAGGCCATTCTGGAACATTCGGACTGTCGAGTCCGTCCTCTTGATGAGCCGGTTCCTCTCGCAATTGCACAGGGCGCCGCGGGTCGTGTTTTCGGTCGTCTCATGCGCATGAACGAGGGAGCTGAACACCAGTGTCCAAGAATGGCCATCGCGCCCACTTTGGCTTCTGTGCATGACGAAAACATCGCAGAAATTGTGTCGCAGGTGTTCGAGTCCCTCAATGCCCCGGTCGACGCCCTCAATGAGTTGATGTGGACGTTGCCCGTATCCGTCATGGCAACCTTGATGGGCATACCTTTCACCCAGTTACGTGAAGTTGTGACCCTGACCCAGAATTTTGTGGGCTGCCTTTCCCCCTTAAGCGACAAGACCAAGCTGGATGAGGCCGATGCCGGAGCGACTCGGTTGAGTCAACTGTTCGCAGAGTTGCTGCTTTGCGAGGATGAAAGAAGTCGCTTCATGAGCCACGTGTTGAGGGAATGTGACGTGACGGGCTGGAGAGACAGAGACGCATTGATCGCTAATCTGATCGGCCTGTTGTCACAGACCTGCGAAGCCACCGCAGGCTTGATCGGCAACACCCTCATAGCGATTCATCGTAACCCCGACCTGTTTGCCCCCCCTCAACAACCGCCGCGTGTTGCAGAGTGGGTAGCCGAGGCGGCGCGCCACGACTCCCCCATACAAAACACCCGGCGGTTCGTCGCCGAGCAGTGTGTAATCGAAGGCAGCGTCCTGAAGGCCGGGGATACGGTTCTTTTGTTGCTGGCTTCGGCGAACAGGGATCCTTGCGCAAACCCGGATCCTGACAACTTTTTGCTCACACGGTCACACCGTCGAATATTCAGCTTTGGCTCAGGCAGACATGAATGCCCAGGTCAGCAACTCGCTTTGCGTATTGCCTCTGAAGCGGTTTCAGAGCTATTGCGTAGACAGCCCACCACCGCTGTCCGCGCTCATCAATGGCGCTACTTGCCCTCGCTTAATGCTCGAATTCCTCATTTCCATCGCAGCCGGGATACTCAACAATGATCGCCGTTATTTTTGAAGCGTGGCCAAATGAGGAGCAATACCAGCGGTATCTTGATCTTGCGGCTGAACTGAAGCCATTGCTGGAAGGTTTGGATGGGTTCATTTCAGTGCAGCGTTATCAGAGCCTGAGTGAGCCAGGAAAAGTTCTGTCGCTGTCATTTTGGCGTGATGAGGAAGCCATTGAACGGTGGCGCGGCCTTGAGTTGCATCGTGCCGCGCAACTTACGGGGCGTAGGCAAGTATTCTATGATTACCACCTGCGCATTGCTGACGTGATGCGAGATTACAGTCTGGAGAATCGTGCTCAAGCGCCCGCCGATAGCAGACGCGTTCATGAATAAAAGAAAATGAAAGAGCAAAAAGCCCGGCATATGCCGGGCTTTTATGTTTCGGGTATTCAAACACCCAAAGAATTAACGATCACGCTGGTAGCTGGAACCGAACTCTTTGCGGTTTTCAGCAACGGTCACGGTGCCGGAAGTCTTAGTGGCGAAAGGCTTGACCGCCTCTTTGCTGGCGACTTTGCTGTCCAGAACGGTAGCGCTGGAAGCGTTGACGATAGCGCGTTGGTTAATGTGCTGTGGGCTGGCGAATGCAGAACCCGTAGCCAGGATGGACAAGGCGAAACTGAAGGCGATGGACTTTTTCATGATGTAGATCTCCGCGTAGTTGATGGTAAGTGGTTTAAGTCGTTTCGTTGGGGCCAATCTATTCGGTTGATCCCAACATGAAAAACCACCCATGAAGATATCTAACATCACCCTCGCTGATGTCGGTAACGCGGGCGTCTAACCCGGCTGTTTCAGAGAACAGCCCGGCGTTGAACAACACCGCGGCGACTGATCCACACCGATGAAACAATCACCAGCCCGCCTAAAAACAGCTTGCCCAAGTCCTCATTCTGCCCCCAGATCAATAGATTGATCAGCAGCCCCACCGGCACATGCAGGTTATTCATCACCGCCAGTGTGGCGCCGTTGACCAGGCACGCACCTTTGTTCCACCAGTACATGCCGAGCGCGGTGGAACACAGGCCGAGGAACAGCAGCACCACCCACTGTTGAGGCGCATCCGGCAGATGCTGCGGATTGCTGAACAGCAGAAACGCCGGCAACGCCACAGCCAGGGCGCCGAGGTAGAAATAACCGAAGCGGCGGTAGTGCGGCAGATCGCTGGGGTGGCGGGCGACCAGGTGTTTGTAGAGCACCTGGCCCGCCGCGTAAGTGAAGTTTGCTACCTGCAGCAACAGGAAGCCGCCGAGGAAATTCGGATCGACCCGGTCGTAACGGATGATCACCGCGCCGAGCACCGCGACCAACGCCGCCAGCAGGCCCCACGGATTGAAGCGCCGATTGAGGGCGTCCTCGATCAGCGTGACGTGGAGCGGCGTCAGGATGGTAAACAGCAGCACTTCGGGAACCGTCAGCACGCGAAAGCTCAGGTATAGGCAGACGTAGGTGACGCCGAACTGAAGCGCGCCGATCAACAGCATGCCGCGCATGAATGACGGCTCGACTCGACGCCAGCGCGTCAGCGGGATGAACACTAATCCGGCCAGGACAACCCGCAGCATAACAGCGAAGTAGCTGTCGACGTGCCCGGCCAGATAAACGCCGATCAGGCTGAAGGAAAACGCCTGAATCAGCGTCACGAAAAGTAGATAGCCCATGGTTGCCCCTTTTTTGAAGGCGGCGACCTTAGCGGGTTGGCCACGGCGTGTCTATTGAACAGGTCGGCTGGGCCACCGTTTGCGGCGATGCCTAACCCTAAAAGAAAAAACCCGATCAACCCGGCGCAGTCCTGCGGGTCGATCGGGCAATGCACTCAGGAGCGAACGAGTGCCAATGGAGTGTCGATGAACGCGAGCATCATCGGGCGGCGGGATTAACGGGCGATTAAGAGGCGCGTTGGATGTCACTCCAGCACGTGAGCGCTCATCACCCTGCCCTGTCAGCGGCCGGCGTCTCGATCAAAGAAGCCGACTATCGACCCGAACCCATCTAAGAATTTGTTTTATCGCCGAAGCCGAAGTACGCTCGGTCGACGCTGAGACGTGGGTTACAGAGGCTCGCAGCTCAGGGAGATGCGCAGCTTGACGATGTCGCGGGTGAACTTGGCGGTCACTTCGGTGCTGCTCTTCGGCGCGACCTGGACCCGGCGCGTGCGTGGGGCTTCCGGCCCGTTGCGGAAGACCACGCTGCACTTGGCGGGGACGTCGCCAAAGTTATTCAGGGTGATATTGCCGATGTCGTAGGCGACGTCATGACTGTTGTAGTCGACCTGCACGCCCTTGATGTCTTTCTCGACGTCGATCGGGTAGGCGAACGCGCTCAGCGGCAGCATCGCCAGCAGCACACAACAGATTCTTTTCATGGGGCAGTCTCCATTCAGGGACCGCCAGCTTAGGACAACAGGAGCGAGAGATGAAAGCGCCCCGCGTGACCCTTGATCAATGGCGCACGCTGCAAGCCGTTGTCGACCATGGCGGCTTTGCTCAGGCCGCCGAAGCGCTGCACCGCTCGCAGTCGTCGGTGAGCTACACCGTCGCCAGAATGCAGGACCAGCTCGGCGTTCCGCTGTTGCGCATCGACGGCCGCAAAGCCGTGCTGACCGAGGCCGGTGAGGTATTGCTGCGGCGCTCGCGGCAGTTGGTGAAGAACGCCAGCCAGCTGGAAGACCTGGCCCACCACATGGAACAGGGCTGGGAGGCCGAGGTGCGTGTGGTGGTAGACGCCGCCTACCCGAACGCCCGACTGGTGCGGGCGCTGACAGCCTTCATGCCGCAGAGCCGCGGATGTCGGGTGCGGCTGCGTGAGGAAGTGCTGTCGGGAGTGGAGGAAGTGTTGCTGGAAGGTGTCGCCGATCTCGCCATCAGCGGGTTCAGTATTCCGGGGTATCTGGGCAATGAGATGAGCAAGGTGGAGTTCGTCGCCGTCGCCCATCCCGGGCACCCGTTGCATCAGTTGCAACGTGAGCTGAATTTCCAGGACCTCGAAAGCCAGCTGCAGGTAGTGATTCGTGACTCCGGGCGCAATCAACCGCGGGACGTCGGCTGGCTCGGCGCCGAACAGCGCTGGACGGTCGGAAGCCTGGCCACTGCGGCTGCGTTCGTCAGCAGCGGGTTGGGCTTTGCCTGGCTGCCACGGCATATCATTGAGCGGGAGATTCAGGAAGGGGTGCTGAAGATTCTGCCGCTGGATAAAGGCGGCAGTCGGCATCCGACGTTTTATCTGTATTCCAGCAAGGACAAACCGCTCGGGCCTGCGACGCAGATCCTGATTGAGCTGATTCAGAGTTTTGATACCGCGCCGCTGGACGCGCCCTTCCCGGGGCCGCAGCAGATGCTTTGAATAGGGCTCTATCCGGGGACAGATTAATTTACGGTGAAGCGCTGTAAATAAATCAGTCCCCTCAGTCCATGGGGAATGCATCGGGGGTCACACCGCAAATTTGAGGGTGTTCACACTGGCCTCTTCCCGGCTGAAGCCGGTCCTACGAATGCACCGCATTACCCTGTGGGACCGGCTTTAGCCGGGAAAGCGTCAGAGATTACACCGCAGGATTGGGGGTGATTAAACCGGCCCCTTCCCGGCTAAAGCCGGTCCCACTAAAACAGGGCGCGCCACACGCCCACTGTCCAAATCCCGGCAAACGTGCTTCCCTTACGTCCTGTTTTTTCGCAGTCGACATCAATTTCAGGACTCTGCCCATGCTGAAGAAAATCGCCCTCTCCGCCGCTGCCGTGTTGTTCGCCGGCAATTTGATGGCCGCTCCGGCGCCTCATGTTGTGCTGACCACCAGCTTCGGCGATGTGGAAATCGAGCTGAACCAGGACAAGGCGCCCGTCAGCACCCAGAACTTCCTCAAGTACGTCGACAGCAGCTTCTACAACAACACCATTTTCCACCGTGTGATCCCGGGCTTCATGGCTCAGGGCGGCGGGTTCACGGCGCAGATGCAACAGAAGCCGACCAACGACCCGATCAAGAACGAAGCCGATAACGGCCTGCACAACGTGCGCGGCACCGTCGCCATGGCGCGGACCTCGGACGTGAATTCGGCCACCAGCCAGTTCTTCATCAACGTGAAGGACAACGCGATGCTCGACCACGGCGCCCGTGACTATGGCTACGCGGTGTTCGGCAAAGTCGTCAAGGGCATGGACGTCGTTGACCAGATCGTCAATGCGCAAGCCGGCAACAAGGGCGGCATGCAGAACGTGCCCCTTGACCCGATCCTGATCAAGACGGCCAAGCGCGTGAACTAAGCCTGTCGCAAGCGTAAAAGCCGGGCGCCTGCCCGGCTTTTGCATTTTAAGGACAAGGCCCCTTGATTCAGCGTGAGCAATCGCGTTTCCATGTGGTCTGATCGCAAGACTGTCTCCGGGCTGCTCTCAAGCCGCTGTATCCAATCGCCATCCAAAGGAGAGCCCGCTCAAGCGTGGGCGTCATTGCCAATGCTCTATCGCCGTTTTGAACAGCTGATCGATATCTTCCGCGAAGCCCCTTCCGCCGCCCCGCCCAACACCGTAGCCTCGTTCTACCTGTATTACCTGCGTCAGGTGTGGCCCAGCTTTGCCGCGCTGCTGGTGGTCGGACTGATCGGCGCGCTGATCGAAGTGTCGCTGTTCAGCTACCTGAGCCGCATCATTGATCTGGCCCAAGGCACGCCCAACCCGAATTTCTTCCGCGAACATGCGTTCGAGCTGACGTGGATGGTCATCGTCGCGCTGGTGCTGCGCCCGATCTTCGTTGCCCTGCATGACCTGCTGGTGCATCAGACCATCAGCCCCGGCATGACCAGCATGATCAACTGGCAGAACCACAGTTACGTGCTCAAGCAGAGCCTGAATTTCTTCCAGAACGACTTCGCCGGGCGCATCGCCCAACGCATCGTCCAGACCGGCAACGCGCTGCGTGATTCGGCGGTGCAGTCGGTGGACGCGTTGTGGCACGTGCTGATCTATTCGATCAGCGCGCTGGTGCTGTTCGCCGAAGCCGACTGGCGCCTGATGATTCCACTGCTGAGCTGGATCTTCGCGTTCATTCTGGCGCTGTGGTACTTCGTGCCTCGGGTGAAGGCTCGCTCGGTCATTTCCTCCGATGCGCGCTCCAAGCTGATGGGCCGCATCGTCGATGGCTACACCAACATCGCAACGCTCAAGCTGTTCGCGCACACCAACTCGGAGCAGCAGTACGCCCGCGAGGCCATCAGCGAACAAACAGAAAAGACCCAGCTGGCAGGTCGCGTGATCACTGAAATGGACACCGTGATCACCAGCCTCAACGGCATTCTGATTGTGACGACCACAGGCCTGGCATTGTGGCTGTGGACCCAGTCGTTGATATCCGTGGGCGCGATTGCGCTGGCGACCGGTCTGGCGATTCGGATCGTCAATATGTCCGGCTGGATCATGTGGGTGGTCAACGGCATTTTCGAAAACATCGGCATGGTGCAGGACGGTTTGCAGAGCATCGCGCAACCGGTGGGCATCACCGACCGGGACGCTGCACCGAAGCTGGCGGTCAGCCGTGGTGAGGTGAAATTCGAAGACCTCAACTTCCAGTACGGCAAGGGCAAGGGCGTGATTCACGGCCTGAACCTGGATATCAAGCCGGGCGAGAAAATCGGGTTGATCGGACCGTCGGGCGCGGGTAAATCGACCTTGGTGAATCTGCTGCTTCGTCTGTATGACGTACAAGGCGGCCGCATCCTGATCGACGATCAGGACATTTCCCACGTCGCTCAGGAAAGCCTGCGTTCGCACATTGGCATGATCACCCAGGACACGTCGCTGCTGCACCGCTCCATCCGCGATAACTTGCTGTACGGAAAACCGGATGCGACCGACGCCGAACTGTGGGAGGCCATGCGCAAGGCCCGCGCCGACGAGTTCATCCCGCTGCTCACGGACTCCGAGGGCCGCACCGGGCTAGACGCCCATGTGGGCGAGCGCGGCGTGAAACTGTCCGGTGGTCAGCGTCAGCGTATCGCCATCACCCGCGTGCTGCTCAAGGACGCGCCGATTTTGATCATGGACGAAGCGACGTCAGCGCTGGATTCGGAAGTGGAAGCGGCGATTCAGGAAAGTCTGGAAACATTGATGCAGGGCAAGACGGTGATTGCGATTGCCCACCGGCTGTCGACCATCGCGCGGATGGATCGCCTGATCGTCCTGGAAAACGGCGTGATTGCGGAAAGCGGGACCCATGGCGAGCTGCTGGCCCACAAAGGCTTGTATGCGCGGCTGTGGGCGCATCAGACGGGCGGATTTGTCGGGATGGATTGACCTGTCGCCGTCACTCAGTGGGAGCGACCCAGTCGCTCCCATTGTCTCCGCTACGCTGACACCCGCGATTCAACTACACCTGCCGATACGGCAACGCCCCGCGCGCTTCTTCGGCGTACGCCAGAATCCCCGCCCGTTCCTGGGTCAGAAAATCCGCCACCGCCTCGCGCAATCCCGGGTGCGCCAGGTAATGCCACGAGTGAGTGATGACCGGCTCGAAGCCGCGGATCAATTTGTGCTCCCCTTGGGCGCCCGCGTCGAAGCGCTTGAAGCCGTGGGCGATCGCGTAATCCATGCCCTGATAGAAACACGTCTCGAAGTGCAATCGATCGAACTCGGCCAAACAGCCCCAGTAGCGACCGTAAAAACTGTCGCCGCCGACCAGGCTGAATGCCATCGCCACCGGGCGCGAACCCTGCCGCGCCAGCACCACACGAATCGCGTCGGGCATGCGCTCGGCAACCAGACTGAAGAACTCCCGCGTTAGGTAAGGCGTTTGCCCACGCACTTCGTAGGTATTGGAATAGCAGGCGTAGACGAAATCCCAATGAGCCTCGCTCAGTTCATGCCCTTCGAGCCAGTCGAAGTCAAAACCCTGCCCCGCCACTTGCTCGCGCTCCTTGCGCATTTGCTTACGCTTGCGTGAGCTCAAGGCGTCGAGAAAATCCTGAAAATCCCGATAGCCGCGGTTCTGCCAGTGGTACTGACAGCCAATGCGCTGCAGCCAGCCGGGTTGTTCGGCGAGCAACGCATCGGCGACCGGGTCGGTGAAGTTGACGTGAACGCTGGACAGCTCCTCGCCCTGGGCATAGCCCGGCAGGCAAGCGAGCAGTTCACGGCCGTCTTCGGGGGTCTTCGCCAACAGCCGGGGCCCGCTCACTGGACTGAACGGCACCGCCACCAGCAGCTTGGGGTAATAGGCCAGCCCGGCGCGACGACAGGCGTCCGCCCAGGCGTGATCGAACACGTACTCGCCATAAGAGTGCCACTTGCGGTACGCCGGCAGCGCAGCGATGAGTCGCTCACCCTCGTAGTGCAGCAAGTGCTCGGCGCGCCAGCCGGAACGCGGCCCGAGGCTGCCGCTGTCTTCCAGCGAACTGAGAAAGGCATGGCGCAAAAACGGTGAATCGCCAGGTATCAGGGCGTCCCACTGTTCAGGCGCAAGGTCAGAAAGCTTATCCAATCGGTGTAACGACATCCCACCACTCCAGGTCGCGCCAACGTGGGCGCAGTATCACCTATTCATCTGTTCTGCACATGAAATTACTCGCGGCACCGCTCTAGCCCGCAGGTCCAACGAAATTTTCACATGTCACCCACACGACATCACTTTGCCACCGTATCGTCATAAACGCTGGCAATACTGGCGCCAGTTTTTAGAGCCAGAGGTTCTAAGAACGCCAATTTTCTTCCGCCCGCCTTTGGTCGGCTGATCCCTGGATGATCCGGTCATCCCTTCTCAGTTACGGAGATTGATATGCGTCTTGCTTCCACGAAAACTGCGGCAGCCCTGTGTGGTGGTGTGCTGCTGGCCATGAGCGTTCCGGCCAGCGCCGCAGTCGACGCGAAACTGCTCGACATGCTCAAGGCCAACGGCTCGATTTCACCTGCCCAGTATGCCGAACTGCAAACCGAGCTGACCAAAGACCAGTTGGCTCAGCAACAGGCTCAGAAAGCCACGTCCGACCAGATCGCCGCCGCCACCACGGCCAAGTCTTCCGAACTGTCTGCCTTCGAGCAGAAAGTGGCATGGGCAGCGAAGACTCAATTCAAAGGTGACGTTCGCGTTCGGCAAGAGACGGTCAAGATCGACGACCAGAACAACAGCCAGGACAAAAACCGGCAGCGTATCCGTGTGCGTCTCGGCGCCTACAGCGAGATCAACCCGCAAGTCAGCACCGGAATCCGTATCGCCACCGGTGGTGACAACAAGGCCAACTCCACCAACGTTGACCAGAACGACTACTTCACCAAGAAAGACCTGTGGCTGGATCAGGGCTTCATCGACTACCACCCGACCGCAATCCAGAACCTGCACGTCATCGGCGGCAAGATGGCTCAGCCATGGGTCAGCGAAGGCGACGTGATCTGGGACAACGACATCAACCCTGAAGGTCTGGCCGCCACTTACAGCCTGCCGATCAACAAGGGCTTCGAGCTGTTCGGCAGCGCCGGTACCTACACCCTCAAGGACAACATCAGCGGCGAAGGTACGCAGTTCAAGAACGACCTGCGCCTGAACGCGGCTCAGTTGGGTACGCGGGTCGCCATCACCGACAACGTGAAGATGACGGTCGGCGGTTCGGTCTACAACTACGAAAACTCCAACGACTGTAATCCGGCCGCTGCCAGCACCAGCACAACGTTCTGTGGCTTGAGCATCAACGGCAACAACACCACTGACTTCCGCCTGTACGAAGGCTTCGGTCAACTGGACCTGACCGGCTTTGTCGTACCGGTCGGCCTGTACGGTCAGTACGTGGTCAACAGCGCCACCAACAGCGACGAAGACACCGCCTGGCTGGCGGGTGTGAAAACCAAGGTGTTCGGTTTCGGTCTGGACTACAACTACCGCGACACGCAGCGTAACGCTGTGGTGGGTGCTTTCACCGACTCCGATTTCGCCAACGGCACCACCGGTTCACGCGGTCACAAGCTGGCCATTTCCTACGACATCGACAAGAACTTCGCCGTCGGCGCGACGTACTTCCTGACCAAAGCGGACTTCGCGACCTCTGCGCTGCCGCGTGATCAGGATGCCAACACGCTGCAACTGGACGTACTGGCGAAGTTTTAAGAAAGCGAGCTGCAAGCTGCAAGCGACACGTTAAAAGCTAAAAGCCTGAAGCGGCGTGCTGCTGCCGTTTGAAGCTGCTAAAAAACTCAAGCCCGCCGTTGCCCTGTCGGATCCCCATCATCCGTTCCGACAGAGCGACGCCGGGCTTTTTTGTTGCGATGCCATACGCCGAACTCTGTAGGAGCGTGGCTTGTCCCGCGATCGGCTGCGCAGCAGTCGTTAAACCTCGCCACGCCATTCTTGCTGACACACCGCATTCATTGTGTTGCTGCCGCTGCGCGCCAGATCGCGGGACAAGCCACGCTCCTACGTCATCAACCGCGGTCATGCCGCGCGCATCACTTCTTGCGCAAGATCACGCTACCAATCGAATACCCCGCGCCGAACGAACTGAGTACGCCCAGCGCGCCGCTTGGCAGGTCGTCCTGATGTTCGTGAAACGCGATCACCGAACCTGCCGAGCTGGTGTTGGCGTAGCGATCGAGGATCACCGGCGCTTCTTCGACAGTGGCGTCGCGGCCCAGCAGTTTCTTCACGATCAGGTGGTTCATGCTGAGGTTGGCCTGATGCAGCCAGAAGCGTTGCACGTCGCTGACGTTCAACTGGTTCTCGTCCAGGTGCGCGGCCACCAGTTCGGCGACCATCGGGCAGACGTCGCGGAACACCTTGCGGCCTTCCTGCACGAACAGCTTGTCCTGCTTGTCCTGCTTGTCCTGCTTGCCTTGGCCCTCTTCCGCCGTGCGATTGAGGAAACCGAAGTTGTTGCGGATGTTATTGGAGAACGTCGTCAGCAGCTTGGTGCCAACGATGTCGAACTGGTGCTGGGAGGTTGCCAGGTCAGCACGCTCGACCACTACCGCTGTGGCCGCATCACCGAAGATGAAGTGGCTGTCACGGTCGCGGAAATTAAGGTGAGCGGTGCAGATCTCAGGGCTGATGACCAACAGCGCGCGGGCCTGGCCCAGCTTGACGCTGTTGCATGCGGTCTGGATGCCGAACGTGGCCGAGGAGCACGCCACGTTCATGTCAAAGCCGAAGCCCTCAACGCCCAGCGCCGCCTGGATTTCGATGGAGATCGCCGGATACGCGCGCTGTAGGTTGGAACAGGCGACGATCACGCCGTCGATGTCAGCGGGAGTCTTGCCGGCACGCTGCAGGGCCTGATTGGCCGCGGCAACGCCCATCTCGCAGAGGATCGACCACTCGTCATTGGAGCGCTCGGGCAGGCGCGGCTTCATGCGCTGGGGGTCGAGAATGCCGTCCTTGTCCATCACGTAACGGCTTTTGATGCCGCTGGCTTTTTCGATGAACGCCGCGTTGGATTCCGTCAGTGCCTGGACCTCTCCCGCTTCGATCGCGGCGGCATTTTCGGCGTTGAACTGGGCAACGTAGGTGTTGAAAGACTGCACCAGCTCATCGTTGGAAATACTGTTGGCGGGGGTGAAAAGCCCGGTGCCACTGATCACGACTTCGTACACGGTCGTTCCTCTCGAGATAAAAGCAGCTCATTGACGGCAGCAGCTGAACAGCCAGCACAAGCGGGGGCGTTGGCGATCTGGGACGAAGGTCCCAATGCAACGGGGCAGCAACCCGCTTGGCGGACGACGGATGTTTTATGACGCTATGAAGTTTAGCCGCGAAGTTTGCCATAACGGCCGCCATTTCGCGCTATCGGGTAATGTAATCGGCACTGCGGGCCGAGGGGATCACCCCTCGACCTGAGTCCACTGCTTGTTCAGGCGCTTGTCCGAGATCGGCACTTTGGTGCCCAGTTGCTGCGCGAACAGCGAAACGCGGTATTCCTCCAGCCACCAGCGATACACCACCAGCTCCGGATCGCGCTTGCCTTCCTGGGCGTGTTTGTCGGCGCGGGCCTGGTACTGCGCCCAGAGATTGCCCAGTTCGATGCTCCAGACCCTGTCCTTCTGCGCCTGGCTACCAAGTTTTTCGAGGCGCATTTCGATGGCCTTGAGGTAACGCGGCAGTTCCTTGAGCCACACCGCCGGGGTTTCGCGGATGAAACCGGGATAGACCAGCTTGCTTAGCTGACCTTTGATGTCGTTCAGCGCCACGGCCTGGGCGAGATCGATCTTGCCCTTGAAGCGCTTCTGCAAGCCATGCCACAGCTTGAGAATCTCCAGCGTCAGCCTCGCCAGCCGCTCGGCATGCTCGGTCAGGCCACCACGCTTGCGCTCGGCCAGGGACAGGAGGCCGGCGCCGTCTCGGGGCAACGTCGTTTCGCCCTCGAGAATGCAGCTGTCGAGACTCGCCAGCAGGATGTCTTCGATCAATGCATCGACCCGACCCAAGTCGCGGTACAGCAAGGCCAGCTCGGTCTGTCCCGGCAACTTGCTGCGCAGAAACTTGGCCGGCTCGGCCAGTTGCTGCAACAACAGCCGTTGCAGGGCTCGGCGGTGCTGGTATTCGGCCTCGGCCTGGGTCGAGAAACGCCCTTCTTTAACCGCGCCGCCCTCTTCCACCAGCGCCGGATACACCGTCATCGACAGCCCGGCGATCTTCTGCTGAGTCTTCTCGGCCACCTTTGCGAAGCCCTTGGCCTCGACCGGCTGCTGACCTTTCGCCGAGTGCGGCACTGCGAGTGCAGCCTGTCCGGCCTCGGCGAAACGGGCGGTCAGCTCATCCAGCTCACGGCCTTCACCGAGGAACTTGCCGTTGGCGTCGACCACTTCAAGGTTCATTTTCAGGTGGCTTTCCACCTGCTGCGCCGCTTCGGCCCAGGCTTCGTCGGTCACCCGCACGCCGGTCATGCGCAACAGCTCGCGGCCCAACGACTGGGGCAGCGAGCCTTCGGCGAAGACCATCCGCTGCAACGCGGCTTTGACGAAGTCCGGCACCGGCACGAAATTCTTGCGCAGCGCCTTGGGCAGGTTGCGCACCAGCGCCACGCATTTGGTTTCCAGCAGCCCTGGCACCAACCACTCCAGGCGCTCGGCCGGTAACGACAGCAACAGCGGCGCCGGCACCCGCAGGGTCACGCCGTCACGGGGGTGGTTGGGCTCGAAGTGATAGGTCAGCGACAGGGTCAGTTCGCCCAGGCGCAAAGTGTCCGGGTACTGATTGGCCGTGACCTCGCTGGCTTCACGGGCGAGCACATCTTCCTCGCGCATGATCAGCAACTGCGGGTTCTTCTGGCTCTCCATCCGGTACCAGGCGTCGAACGTCGCGGTCTGGTGAATCTCCGCCGGCAAGCGTTCGTCGTAATACCGATACAGGGTTTCTTCGTCGGCCAGGATGTCTCGGCGACGCGCCTTGGCTTCCAGTTCGTCGAGCTGCTCCAGCAATTTGGCATTGGCTGAGAGGCATTTGGCCCGGGACTGGATTTCGCCGCGCACCAGCCCTTCGCGGATGAAGAACTCGCGGGACACGACCGGATCAATCGGCCCGAAATGCACGGGCCGACGCCCAACCACGATGAGGCCGAACAGCGTGATCTGCTCGAAGGCGACGACCTGGCCGCGCTTCTTTTCCCAATGGGGTTCAAAGTGGTTTTTCTTGATCAAGTGCCCGGCAAGGGGTTCGATCCAGTCCGGTTCGATCTTCGCCACCATGCGTGCATACAGCTTGGTGGTCTCGACCAGCTCGGCGCCCATGATCCATTGCGGGCGCTTGCGGCCCAGCCCCGAAGACGGATGCACCCAGAAACGCCGCTGACGCGCGCCCATGTAGTCGCCGTCTTCGGTCTTCTGACCGACCTGGCTGAGCAGGCCCGAGAGCACCGCCTTGTGGAATTTCGGAAAATCGGCCGGCTCTTTATTGACCGTCAGCTGCAGGTCGCGGCAGATCAGGCTCAATTGACGATGGGAATCACGCCACTCGCGCAGGCGCAAGTAATTGAGGAAATTACGGCGGCACCAGTTACGCAGAGGGCTGGCGGTCAGGGCCTGGCGCTGTTCTTCGAAACCGCGCCATAGATTGACCAGCCCGGCGAAGTCGGAGTCCTGATCTTTCCATTGCGCGTGGGCTTGGTCTGCGGCCTGTTGACGCTCCGGCGGACGCTCACGGGGGTCCTGAATCGACATTGCGCTGGCAACGATCAGTACTTCCTGCAAGCTGCCCTGCTTCGCCGCTTCGAGCAACATGCGGCCCATGCGCGGGTCCACCGGCAAGCGCGCCAGTTGTCGGCCCATCGGCGTCAGGTTGTTCTCGCGGTCGACCGCCGACAGCTCCTGCAACAGGTTGAAGCCGTCGCTGATCGCCTTGCCGTCGGGCGGCTCGATGAACGGGAAATCGGTGATCTGGCCCAGCCGCAGGTGGAGCATCTGCAGGATCACCGCCGCCAGGTTGGTGCGCAGAATCTCCGGGTCGGTGAATTCAGGCCGCGACAGAAAATCTTCTTCGCTGTACAGCCGCACGCAAAGGCCCGGCTCGACCCGACCGCAACGGCCCTTGCGCTGGTTGGCGCTGGCCTGGGAAATCGCTTCGATGGGCAGGCGCTGCACTTTGGCGCGGTAGCTGTAGCGGCTGATGCGCGCGGTGCCGGTGTCGATGACGTAGCGGATGCCCGGCACGGTCAGCGAGGTTTCGGCAACGTTGGTCGCCAGCACCACGCGACGGCCCGGGTGAGACTGGAAAATTCGTTGCTGCTCGGCCGGCGACAGGCGCGCGTACAGCGGCAGGATTTCGGTGTGCTTGAGTTGCGCCTTGCGCAGCATCTCGGCGGCGTCACGGATTTCCCGCTCGCCGGGCAGAAACACCAGCACATCGCCGGGGGACTTGCGCTCGCTGCGTTCGAAAGCGGCCAACTCGTCCAGCGCGGCGAGAATCGCCTGATCGACGGTCAGGTCTTCCTCGATGCTGTTGCCCTCTTCGTCCTGCTGGGCGGTCATCGGCCGGTACCAGGTCTCCACCGGGAAAGTCCGGCCCGAGACCTCGATGACTGGCGCCTTGTCGAAATGCTCCGAGAAGCGTTCGAGGTCGATGGTCGCCGAGGTGATGATGACTTTCAGGTCCGGGCGACGGGGCAGCAGGGTTTTCAGATAACCGAGCAGGAAGTCGATGTTCAGGCTGCGTTCGTGGGCTTCGTCGACGATGATCGTGTCGTAGCGCTCAAGAAAGCGGTCGTGCTGGGTTTCGGCGAGCAGGATGCCGTCGGTCATCAGCTTGATCAGGGTGTTTTCGTCGCTCTGGTCTTCGAAGCGCACCTGATAACCCACTAACCCGCCCAGCGGCGTGCCGACTTCTTCGGCGACCCGGCTGCCGACGCTCCGTGCTGCGATGCGACGTGGCTGGGTGTGGCCGATCAGTCCGTGCTGCCCGCGACCGATTTCCAGACAGATTTTCGGCAGCTGAGTGGTTTTGCCCGAGCCGGTTTCGCCGGCGATGATCAACACCTGATGTTCAAGGATCGCTTTCTTGATCTCGTCGCGCTTGGCGGCGATCGGCAGGTTTTCGTCGTAGCGCAGGGTCGGCACGCTTTGCGCGCGACTCAGCACACGGGCGCACGATGCCTGCACGCGCTCGACCCACTGCGCCAGCTTCGTCTCGTCCGGTTTCTTGCGCAGCTCATGCAATTGCCGGCGCAAGCGATGACGATCGCTGATCATCGCGTGGTCGAGATTTTTGAAGAGTTGGTCGATGGAGGTCGAATCGTCGGTCATCAGGGCGCGGAATCTTTCTATCTGAATGCAGGGCGCGGATTGTCGCAGATTTGGTGGGGTGGAGGCAGGTCTGTGGCGCAAAGGCATTCACGGGCAGGGTGTAAGTCCTCGCGCGCAATGTGGAGCGCCACCCCGATCGCTCCCACGAGGTCGTGACGGCTCCCACATGGAGGGTTTATGCCAAAAAATTAATGGCGGTCATGCGGGCCTCTTCCCGGCTAAAGCCAGTCCCACTAAGAGCAGCGCGTGCATTCAGTGAAATACGTGGCGATCACACCGGCCTCTTCCCGGCTAAAGCCAGTCCTACAGTGGATGCGCAGTAGGTCTGTGGGACCGGCTTTAGCCGGGAAGCTTGTGATCTGCTTTTGATCTTCATGCGGAGAAAATCCAGACGACACCTATCGCGACCTTGGTGCAGGCTGAACGTAGGTCTCGCGGAGTGGGCCGAGCCGCATGGATGCGGCGAGAGCGCCGTCAGGACATGGATGTCCGTTCGGCGCGGGCCCACGGAGCGGGACCGGAGTGAAGGAACCCCGAGGAACGAGGGGCCCAACCGAGAGCAAGCACCCTTGGCTGCTCTTTAAAACCGAGAGGGGGGTGCTTTTCCAAGTAACTCGCCGAAGGCGAAACCCGAGGCCGTTAGGCCGACCACGCTGGCGGGGTCTGTTGGTGTCAGGGCTGACTCAGGCCGGCTTCTTAAGCGCCAGCTTTTTCAGTTCTTCGTCACGCAGTTCGCGGCGCAGGATCTTGCCGACGTTGGTGGTCGGCAGGGCGTCGCGGAATTCCACGCTACGCGGCACTTTATAAGCCGTGACGTTGGCGCGCATGTGCTGCATGACTTGATCCTTGCTCAGGGTCGTGCCCGGTTTGCACACCACGAACAGCTTGATCGCCTCGCCGGATTTTTCGTCCGGGATACCGATGGCCGCGCACTGCAGGACGCCGGGCAGGGTCGCCAGCACATCTTCCAGTTCGTTCGGGTACACGTTGAAACCGGAGACCAGAATCATGTCCTTCTTGCGATCAACGATGCGCATGTAGCCATCCGGCTGGATGATTGCGATGTCACCGGTCTTCAACCAACCGTCCGCATCGAGCATCTCGTCGGTGGCGGCCTGATTTTGCCAGTAGCCTTTCATCACCTGCGGCCCCTTGATGCACAGCTCGCCCACTTCGCCGACCGGCAGCTCTTCGCCAGCGTCATTAATGGTCTTGCACAGGGTCGAAGGCACGGGAATGCCGATGGTGCCCATCTGGATCTTCTGGAACGGGTTGACCGACGCCACCGGGCTGGTCTCGGTCATGCCGTACCCTTCGCAGATCGAGCAGCCGGTCACCTCTTTCCAGCGCTCGGCCGCCGCGGTTTGCAAAGCCATGCCGCCCGACAGGGTGAGCTTGAGCGAGGAGAAATCCAGGTGGCGGAAGTCGGCGTTATTGCACAGCGCGACGAACAGCGTGTTGAGCCCGACGAAGCCGGAAAACTTCCACTTCGACAGCTCTTTCACCATCGCCGACAAATCACGGGGGTTGCTGATCAGCACGTTGTGGTTGCCGCTCAGCATCATCGCCATGCAGTGAAAGGTGAACGCATAGATGTGGTACAGCGGCAACGGCGTGATCAGAATCTCCGTGCCTTCATTGAGGTTGGCCGCCATCAGCGCCCGGCATTGCAGCATGTTGGCGATCAGGTTGCGGTGGGTGAGCATCGCGCCCTTGGCCACGCCGGTGGTGCCGCCGGTGTATTGCAGCACCGCGACGTCGTCGCCGGTCGGCGAAACATCCCGCACCGGCTGACCGTGCCCCTTGGCCAGCACGGCGTTGAATTTGACCGCCTTGGGCAGGTGAAACGGCGGGACCATCTTCTTCACGTACTTGATGACGCTGTTGACCAGCAGGCGCTTGAGGGGCGGCAGCAGGTCGGCGACTTCGGTGACGATGATGTGCTTGACGCCGGTCTTGGGCACGACCTTCTCGGCCAGGTGCGCCATGTTCGCCAGGCAAACCAGCGCCTTGGCGCCGGAGTCGTTGAATTGGTGTTCCATTTCCCGCGCGGTGTACAGCGGGTTGGTGTTGACCACGATGAGCCCGGCACGAATGGCACCGAACACCGCGACCGGGTACTGCAGCACGTTGGGCAACTGCACGGCGATGCGATCGCCCGGTTGCAGGTCGGTGTGCTGTTGCAGATACGCCGCAAAGGCACCGGACAGCGCGTACATTTCGCCGTAGGTGAGGGTCTTGCCCAGGTTGCTGAACGCAGGTTTGTTGGCGAAACGCTCGCAGGACTGTTTCAATACGGCCTGTACGTTCGGATACTGATCCGGATCGATATCGGCAGCGATACCTGTCGGATATTTATCCTTCCAGAAGTTTTCGAGCATAAAAGCCGACTCCTCAGCAACAGCGTTTCTACACACCGCTTGATGCGATGATTTCTTGTGTTTGGAATATTGTAGTAACCGCTTTTTGTTGACCGTTGGCACAAAAAGCGGGGCGAGCGTATCAGCTTTGCCAAAAGCCGCCTAGAGCCAAAAGCGGGCTCTCCAGTCACATACCTGACTCTTGAATAGGCCACGGTCACGTTTAGAGCAATGAACCTAAATGTCGGAAATATCCTACGGTGATGTTCATTTATGCGGCCCCCTCAAACCCTGCAGCCAAACACCGGGCAAAAAAAACGGCGTGATCATCACGCCGTTTTGTGGGGGTAAAGCTCAGGGGAAAGAAGCGATGCCGGATCAGGCGATATCCCGCAGCTCGCGCCGCAGGATTTTCCCCACAGGCGTCATCGGCAACGACTCACGCAGCACGATCTGCTTGGGAATCTTGTAGCCGGTGAAGTTCTCCTTGCAGTATGCCTTCAACTCCTCGCTGGTCAGCGTGGCATCCCTCGGCACCACGAACAGCTTCACAGCTTCGCCCGAACGGTCGTCCGGAACGCCGATCACCGCACAGTTCGCGACTTTCGGATGCCGCGAGACCACGTCCTCGATCTCGTTCGGGTAGACGTTGAAGCCCGAAACGATGATCAGGTCCTTCTTGCGGTCCACGATACGAATGAACCCGTCCGGGTCGATCACCGCGATGTCCCCGGTTTTCAGCCAGCCTTCGCTGTCCAGCACTTCGGCGGTGGCCTCTGGCTTGTTCCAGTAACCGAGCATGATCTGCGGCCCCTTGAGGCACAGCTCGCCGCGCTCACCCACAGGCAGCTCGGCACCGTCGTCGCTGATGACCTTCGCCGTGGTGCCCGGCACCGGCATGCCCACCGTCCCCAGCCTGGACTGAGTGCCATAGGGGTTGGCGGTGGCGACGGGAGAGGTTTCGGTCAGGCCATAGCCCTCGACGATCGGGCAGCCGGTCAATTGCAGCCAGCGCTCGGCGGTGGCTTTGACCAGCGCGGTACCGCCGGAATTGGTCAGGCGCAACGTCGAGAAATCCAGATTCTTGAATTCGGGATGGTCCATCAGCGCCACGAACAGCGTGTTGAGGCCAAGCATCGCCGAGAACTTCCACTTCTTCAGCTCTTTGATGAAGCCGCTGATGTCCCGCGGGTTGGTGATCAGCAGGTTGTGATTGCCGCTGACCATCATGCACATGCAATTACAGGTGAACGCATAGATGTGATAAAGCGGCAGCGGCGCCACCATGATCTCGCTGCCCTGCTTGAAGATCGGCCGCCCGTCGGGCCCGTGCTGCTGCATGCAGGCATAGACCTGCTGCATGTTGGCGACCAGATTGCCGTGGGTCAGCATCGCGCCTTTCGGCGAACCGGTGGTGCCGCCGGTGTACTGCAGCACAGCGACGTCATCCAGCGCCATTGGCACCCGTTGCAGACGATCGCCCTTGCCCAGCTTGAGCACACGTTTGAACGGGATGGCCTGGGGCAAGTGGTACGCGGGCACCAGCTTCTTGACCTTTTCGACCACGGTGTTGATCAGCCAGCCTTTGGCCGCCGACTGCATGTCGCCCATCTTCACTTCGATGAGGTACTGAATATCGGTGTCCGCGAGCACTTCCTGCACGTTCTTGCCGAAGACGTTGAGATAGACCAGTGCGCGGGCGCCGGAATCCTTGAACTGATGGCGCATCTCCCGGGCGGTGTACAGCGGATTGGTGTTGACGACGATCAGGCCGGCGCGCATGGCACCGAACACGGCGATGGGGTACTGGATGAGGTTGGGCATCTGCACGGCGATGCGGTCGCCGGGTTTGAGGTCAGTCTGCTGTTGCAGGTAACCGGCGAACGACGCCGATTGGCGCTCAAGCTCTGCGTAACTCAGGGTGACACCCATGTTGCTGTAGGCCGGCCGATCGGCGTACTGGCGGCAACTGCGCTCGAACACTTCGATCACCGATGTGTACGCCTGCAGGTCCACCTCAGAAAGAACGCCAGCGGGCCGCTTGTCGTTCCAGAATTCAGGTTGCATGTTGTTTTTATCCTCTTACCTGAGTGTACTGGCCCCGTGGTATTTAAACGGGCGTTTGCCGGACGTTAGCAGCTATGGCATAGAAGGCAAATAGTCGTCGCCACGTCATCACCGGTGTGAATCTTGCGGGTAACCAGCCTGCCATCCGGCTACCGCTATACACTCAAGCAAAGCGCTCGCCACTGCGTTTTTTGAGACAACTTTTTACAGGGGCCAGGAAAACGCGATGGAACACGAAGCTTTTTGGCTGGACGCTCAAGATCACAGTCGTCTCTATGTGCGGACCTGGAGGCCGATGGGCAATGCCCGGGCGGTGGTCATGCTTTCCCACGGGATGGCTGAGCACGGCGCGCGCTATGACAGACTCGGCGGGGCACTGATGCGGGCAGGCTTCGCCTTGTATGCCGCCGATCAGCGTGGCCACGGCCATTCGGCCTCCCATGGCACTTTGGGTCATTTCGCCGATCAGGACGGCTGGAACAAAGTGGTCGGCGACCTCGCCACGCTGAAAGCGTCGATTGCGGTGCGCCATCCGGGCGTGCCGGTGTTCCTGCTCGGTCACAGCATGGGCAGTTACATCGCCCAGGGGTATTTGTTACACCACAGCGCCAGTGTGCAAGGGGCGATTCTCAGCGGCTCGAATTACCATCCGGTCGCCTTCTACCGCTCGGCGGCGCTGGTTGCTCGTTTTGAACGCTGGCGCCAAGGGCCGGCAGGTCGCAGCGCGTTGATCGAGCACCTGTCGTTCGGCTCGTTCAACAAACGATTCAAGCCCGTACGCACCTGCTATGACTGGCTCAACCGCGACCCGGCCGAGGTCGACGCGTACAGCCATGACCCGATGTGTGGCTTTCGCTGCACCAATCAGTTGTGGATGGACCTGCTTGGCGGCCTGCAACAGATCAGCAAGCGTTCGAACCTGGCGCAGATCGATTCCGGACTGCCAATCCTGATTATCGGTGGCGAATGTGATCCGGTGAGCGATGGCAAGCGTCTCACGCATCTGGCCGACGCTCTGAGCGGCACCGACCACCCGTTTGTTACGCTGAAGGTCTACCCGCAGGCGCGTCACGAGATTTTCCTGGAGATCAATCGTGAAGAGGTCACCCATGACCTGCTTGCCTGGCTTGAACAGGCGCTACAGCAGCCAAGGCCGCGCCGCAGCGAATGACCCCGGTGGTTCATCTTTCCCAACTGTCACAGGACACCCCATGACCCAAGTCACCAACACGCCGTACGAATCCCTTGAAGTCGGCCAGACCGCCAGCTACAGCAAAACCGTCGAGGAGCGTCACATCCAGCTGTTCGCCGAGATGTCCGGCGACCGCAACCCGGTGCACCTGGACGCTGAGTTCGCGGCCAAGAGCATGTTCAAGGATCGCATCGCCCACGGCATGTTCAGCGGCGCATTGATCAGCGCGGCAGTGGCCTGTGAACTGCCTGGCCCGGGCACTATTTACCTGGGTCAGCAGATGACCTTCCAGAAGCCGGTGAAGATCGGCGACACCCTGACCGTGCGCCTGGAGATCCTCGAGAAACTGCCAAAATTCCGCGTGCGCATCGCCACTCGCGTGTTCAATCAGAACGATGAACTGGTGGTGGATGGCGAGGCCGAGATCCTTGCGCCACGCAAGCTGCAGACCGTGACCCTGGCCGATCTGCCGCCCATCACCGTGGGTTGAGCCGCCGCCAGCATCCTCCCGGCGCAGCAATCAGCACGCACAGCCACCGCGCAAAAAAAATGGGCAACCGAAGTTGCCCAAAATGCCTTGCGTGCTCTTTGTATAGAAAACTCAGCGTCTGCCGCGCGGGGGTGAGTCTTTCCAGATGAACAGTCCGACGCTTGAATAAATCACCATCATCAGCCCCACCGCCATGACGCCGGCTATCACTGCGTGGTCGAGAAACATGCGCGTGCCCTCTGCTTCAGCCTTTGACAGGCGCAGAGTAACCAGAGGGGTAGCGGGAGAAATTGACTCAGGTCAATGCCGGCGTGAATCGCAAACAGCAGACGGCAGGCGGGGGCCGAACGGGAGGCGTGGTCAGCGTTTTTTCGGTTTGCTCTTGGCTTTCTTCTTGCCCTTGCCCAACGGCATGGCCTGTTCAAACGCGCTTCGGACTTCGTTCAGCCGTTTGTCATTGAGGTCGTGAACACGCTTGGCGCGTTCGGCACTCAGGTCTACCAGTTTGTCGTCATCGCTCATGGCGTATCGCTCGTGAATACCTGTTGCCGCCAATAATGCGCAATCGCAGCGGCGCTGACCAGCGCCTCAGACCTTCAGGTCGACCCACAGGCCCTGGCGTGGCTCGTCGTCGATGATCGGGACCACCGGCACAGTGTCGTCGGCATTGAGGAAATCCCCGGGAATGGCCGGGCCTTCTTGCAGATCGGGGTGACGGTCTGCCACGCGCCGGTCGCTGCGGCGGCGTTGATGGCGGCGTTGTTCTTCGCGCAGCAGCAATTCGGCCTGCTCACGGTCACGTTCGCCCATGTCGATATTGGTTTCGCTCGAACTCTTTTGAATCGGCGTCACCGGCGGGATGTCCGGGGTGGGTTTGACCGGGTCCAGCTGCGAAGTCACGGGGGCCGCGCTCAATGGGATCAGCGGTGGCAGCATGGTAATGGTCTCCTGTTATCAAGCTGTCGGCTGCCGTTTCGTCGACTTGAGCCGATTCAAGCGCGAGTTTCGACTATGTTTTTCGCAGCAAGTGCCCGTTCAGCCACGCCCCCCACTATATCCGGGGGTTTTTACAATGTGGCTTTGGCCTGGGCGCCTTGTTCCGTTAACATAGTCGGCTTTTTCAAGGCGGGAGTCAGGCAGCATGTCGCAGCAGTATCAACCGGGGCAACGCTGGATTAGCGACAGCGAAGCCGAGCTGGGTTTGGGCACCGTTCTGGCACAGGACGGCCGCTTGTTGACCGTGCTCTATCCGGCCACTGGCGACACGCGCCAGTATGCTTTGCGCAATGCGCCGCTGACGCGGGTGCGCTTCTCGCCGGGTGACACCATCACCCACTTCGAAAACTGGAAGATGACCGTCCGCGAAGTCGACGACGTCGACGGCCTGCTGGTCTACCACGGCCTCAACGCGCAAAACCAGCCGGTGACCCTGCCGGAAACCCAGCTGTCGAACTTCATCCAGTTCCGCCTGGCCACCGACCGCCTGTTTGCCGGGCAGATCGACCCACTCCCGTGGTTCTCCCTGCGCTATCACACCCTCGAACACACCAGCCGCCAGCTGCAATCCTCGCTGTGGGGCCTGGGCGGCGTGCGTGCGCAACCGATCGCGCACCAGTTGCACATCGCTCGTGAAGTCGCCGACCGTATCGCGCCGCGGGTTTTGCTGGCGGACGAAGTGGGGCTGGGTAAAACCATCGAAGCCGGTCTGGTCATCCACCGCCAGTTGCTGTCGGGCCGCGCTAACCGGGTGCTGATCCTGGTGCCGGAAAACCTGCAGCACCAGTGGCTGGTCGAAATGCGCCGCCGCTTCAACCTGCAGGTCGCGCTGTTCGATGCCGAACGCTTCATCGAAAGCGATGCCAGCAATCCGTTCGAAGACACCCAGCTGGCGCTGGTGTCACTGGAATGGCTGGTTGAAGACGAGAAGGCCCAGGACGCTTTGTTTGCGGCGGGCTGGGACCTGCTGGTGGTCGATGAGGCTCATCACCTGGTCTGGCACGAAGAAAAGGCCAGCCGCGAATACTCATTGGTCGAGCAGCTGGCCGAAGTGATTCCCGGGGTTCTGCTGCTGACGGCAACCCCTGAGCAGCTGGGTCAGGACAGCCACTTTGCCCGTCTGCGCCTGCTGGACCCAAACCGTTTTCATGACCTGCACGCCTTCCGCGCCGAGAGCGAAAACTATCGCCCGGTGGCCGAGGCCGTTCAGGAGCTGCTGGACAAAGGCACGCTGTCGCCCAAGGCCAACGAGACCATCCGTGGTTTCCTCGGCGCCGAAGCCGAGGCACTGCTGACCGCTGTTGCCGCCGGCGATGCCGAAGCCAGTGCCCGTCTGATCCGTGAACTGCTTGACCGTCACGGCACAGGCCGCGTGCTGTTCCGCAACACCCGCGCCGCCGTGCAAGGGTTCCCGGAGCGCAAACTGCACCCGTACCCCCTGCCCTGCCCGGCCGAATACCTCGAGCTGCCGATTGGCGAACACGCCGACCTGTACCCGGAAGTCAGCTTCCAGGCCCAAGGCGAGATCAGCGAAGAAGAACGCTGGTGGCGCTTCGATCCGCGGGTTGAATGGCTGATCGACACGCTCAAAATGCTCAAGCGCGTGAAGGTGCTGGTCATCTGCGCCCACGCCGAAACCGCGATGGACCTGGAAGACGCGCTGCGCGTGCGCTCCGGCATCCCGGCGACAGTCTTCCACGAAGGCATGAACATCCTGGAGCGTGACCGCGCGGCGGCCTACTTCGCCGACGAAGAGTTCGGCGCCCAAGTGCTGATCTGTTCGGAAATCGGCAGTGAAGGCCGCAACTTCCAGTTCTCCCATCATCTGGTGCTGTTCGATCTGCCCGCGCACCCGGATCTGCTGGAGCAGCGTATCGGTCGTCTGGACCGGATCGGCCAGAAGCACATCATCGAGCTGCACGTGCCGTATCTGGAAACCAGCCCGCAAGAGCGGCTGTTCCAGTGGTATCACGAAGCCCTCAACGCGTTCCTCAACACCTGCCCGACCGGCAATGCGCTGCAGCATACGTTCGGCCCGCGCCTGCTGCCGCAGCTCGATGGCGGTGACGAGGATGACTGGCAGGCCCTGGTGAACGAAGCCCGTACTGAGCGCGAGCGTCTGGAGAGTGAACTGCACACCGGCCGCGACCGCCTGCTGGAGCTCAATTCCGGCGGCGCGGGCGAAGGCGAAGCGCTGGTGGAAGCCATCCTTGAGCAGGACGATCAGTTCACCCTGCCGATCTACATGGAAACCCTGTTCGACGCGTTCGGCATCGACAGCGAGGACCATTCGGAGAACGCGTTGATTCTGCGGCCGAGCGAGAAGATGCTCGACGCCAGCTTCCCGCTGGGCGACGACGAAGGTGTGACCATCACCTACGACCGTAATCAGGCGCTGGCTCGCGAAGACATGCAGTTCATTACCTGGGAACACCCGATGGTGCAGGGCGGCATGGATCTGGTGCTGTCCGGCTCGATGGGCAACACCGCGGTGGCATTGATCAAGAACAAGGCGCTGAAACCCGGCACCGTGCTGCTGGAGTTGCTCTACGTCAGTGAAGTGGTCGCGCCGCGTTCGCTGCAGTTGGGCCGCTACCTGCCGCCGGCTGCACTGCGTTGCCTGCTGGATGGCAACGGCAACGACCTGTCGGGCCGTGTGTCTTTCACCACCCTGAACGGTCAGCTGGAAAGCGTGCCCCGGGCCAGCGCCAACAAGTTCATCCAGGCCCAGCGTGACGTGCTGAACCCGCAGATCAACGCCGCCGAAAGCAAGATCGCGCCCAAGCACGCTGAACGTGTGGCGGAAGCACAGCGACGTCTGGCGGCAGACACCGAAGAAGAACTGGCGCGTCTGACGGCCCTGCAAGCGGTCAACCCGACGGTCCGCGACAGCGAACTGGCGGCATTGCGTGAACAACGTGAGCAAGGCCTGGCCATGCTGGAAAAAGCAGCGCTGCGCCTCGAAGCCATTCGGGTGCTTGTCGCCGGCTAAACCAACAAGACTAGGGCCGTAAAAGGGGACTGATTTATTTACAGCGCTTCACCGTAAATAAATCTGTCCCCTTTTCGCTTCAAGCCACCGACGGTTTCACCCCCCGCCCCACCGGCTCATCCGCCACCATCCCCTCGCGCATCCGCTGCGCATCGGCGCTGAAACACGTCGACGCCTTCACCAGAAACACCAACACGAAAAACAGCGCCACCGGTATCAGGTACATCGCATCGTGCAACCCCACCGCCTTGAACGGTTCGGTCATCTGTTCGACCTGCGCGGCGTACATGGCCGAGTGGGCGAAGTGGTCCGACAGCAGCCCTACCACCACCGGCCCCAACCCGCCGCCCAGCAGATACAGACCGGCAAAAAACAGCGCCATGGCCGTGGCGCGGAGCCGGGGCTGCACCACGTCCTGAATGGCGGTGTAAACGCAGGTGTAGAAGTTATAAGAGAACAGCCAGCCGAGGCTGAACACCCCGACGAACACGCCGATCTCGATGCGCCCGGCGTGCAGCGCATAACCGGTACACAGCGTCGCGACCACCATGCTCAGGGCGGCAAACATCAGACGGCCGCTGCTCCAGCGCTGGTGCAGCTTGTCCGCCACCCAGCCGCCGACCGTCAGGCCAACGAGCCCGGTCACGCCGACGATCATGCCGGTCGCCATTGCCGCTTCCTGCAAAGGCAGCAAAAAGTAGCGCTGCAACATAGGCACCATGAACGAGTTGCACGCGTAGGTGGCAAAGTTGAACGCCAGACCGGCGAGCACCAGCCAGCGAAACGTAGGAATCGAGAGCACCCGGCGGATGGGTCGGTCGATTTTATCCTGGGAAATGGCCACGCTTTCAGCGGCGCCCCGGGCCGGTTCGCGAATGAAGAACATGAACACCGCCAGCACCAGCCCCGGCACCGCGGCGATGAAGAACGGCGCGCGCCAACTGCCGAACGCCTGGACCATCGCGCCGATGGTGAAGAATGCCAGCAGCAGCCCGAGTGGCAGGCCGAGCATGAAAATGCCCATGGCACGGGCCCGGCGGTGGGCCGGGAACAGGTCGCCGACCAACGAGTTGGCCGCAGGTGCATAGCTGGCCTCGCCGATGCCCACCCCCATGCGCACCAGCAGAAACCCCCAGAAGCTGCCGACCAGACCGTTCACCGCCGTCAGCCCACTCCACACCGCCAGGCCCCAACCCATCAACTTGCGCCGCGAGCCGTTGTCAGCCATGCGGCCCAACGGCAGGCCGGCCACGGCGTAAACCAGCGTGAAGGCGGTGCCGATGATGCCGAGTTGAAAGTCGCTCAGCGACCATTCCTTGCGGATGGGCTCGATGATGATCGCGGGAATCGTGCGGTCGAAGAAATTAAACAGGTTGGCCAGAAACAGCAGAAACAGAACGCGCCAAGCGTTCCTTGCCTGAGTTGAGTGGTCCATGGGGCGATCTCTTTCTTGTTAGCGGAGGCTGTCCCGGCTGACGTTTCCGGTGTGCCTGAAATCTAGTCACCCCTTGGCACTCTGTCTGTGAACATTCGCCCCGCTGATACCGGCCCATGTAAGACCCGCCCCGATCACGCAGCAATCCCGACTCTGCAGGACGCGAGGCGCCCGATTATGTGAGCAGTCAGGTAAGCGATTTCGCTACCGGGGACACACGGGGAGTTACCGCCCTACCCACTTCGCCATCATTGGACGCACCCTTTTTGAGCACAGAAGCGCGTCACGCCCTTTCGTGGATCAGCACCCAGGGTGCAACGACCACGGCCCACAGCGTCGGATCGCGCTCCAAAAGATCCAGAGCCTTTGATTCAGAGACCTTGCCGACTTCTCCACTCGCAACCCATGCCGCCACTTGCGCCTCGCTGTTCTCGGCAAATGCCTGTGCCACGGCGATCAAATCCAGCGTCGGCTCGACCCACAACAGGGCACCCTTCGCAAAGAACGGTTGCAATTCTTTCCAGGTAATCGAAGCGGTTTCGCCAAGCAGTTTGGCATAGAGGGTGCTAGGTTCTTGCGTCATGGGTTTTCACCGTATTGGAAATCGGCGCAATCATAGCGCCGCCTTTCGTACCGACAAACCCGGATTCAAGTGATTGATTGCAGAGAAGTTCACGCAGGCCAACCGGTTCGTCGTCCGACAAGGCGGAACCACCAGCCTGATTGTGTATCTTTCTGTCGATTAAGCGACATCCGCAGGTTTTGTCCCTCGCAGCCAGCTATTCAAGCGCTCGACCGGCGCTCTAAACTGTTCCGGTACAGTTGCTGGGGGTGCGGCCTGGAGATTCAATCCGGTCCTGCCGCTTCGGCCGTCAGGATTATAAAAACTACAACGCAAGAGTGGAGCATCATGACTAAGGGTATTAATCAGATTTCCAAGCTGTTTGCCGCACTGGTTCTGGCGGGGGTTGCCAGTCACTCGTTCGCAGCTGACACCATCAAGATCGGCATCGCCGGCCCGAAAACCGGTGCTGTGGCCCAATACGGCGACATGCAGTTCAGCGGCGCCAAGATGGCCATCGACCAGATCAACGCCAAAGGCGGCGTCGACGGCAAGAAGCTTGAAGCGGTTGATTACGATGATGCCTGTGACCCGAAACAAGCGGTCGCCATCGCCAACAAAGTGGTCAACGACGGCGTCAAGTTCGTGGTCGGTCACCTCTGCTCCAGCTCCACTCAGCCAGCTTCGGACATCTACGAAGACGAAGGCATCATCATGGTGACCCCGGCGGCCACCAGCCCGGAAATCACCGCCCGCGGTTACAAAATGATCTTCCGCACCATCGGCCTGGACAGCGCCCAGGGCCCGGCCGCTGGCGAGTACATTTCCAAGCAGGTCAAGCCGAAGATCGTTGCGGTCATCCACGACAAACAGCAGTACGGTGAAGGCATCGCCACCGCCGTCAAGCAGACCCTGGAAAAAGACGGCGTGAAAGTCGCGCTGTTCGAAGGCATCAATGCCGGCGACAAGGACTTCTCCTCGCTGATCGCCAAGATGAAGCAAGCCAACGTTGACTTCGTCTACTACGGCGGCTACCACCCTGAACTGGGTCTGATCCTGCGTCAGGCACAAGAAAAAGGCCTGAAAGCCGGCTTCATGGGTCCGGAAGGCGTGGGCAATGCGTCCATCTCGCAGATCGCTCAGGACGCGTCCGAAGGTCTGCTGGTCACCCTGCCGAAATCCTTCGATCAGGACCCGGCCAACAATGAGCTGGTCGCCGCGTTCAAGGCGAAGAAAGAAGACCCGAGCGGTCCGTTCGTGTTCCCGGCCTACGCCGCTGTCGAGGTGATTGCCGACGCGATCAAGACCGCCAAGTCCGAAGACACCGCCAAAGTGGCAGCGGCCATCCACGCCGGTACGTTCAAGACCCCTACCGGCGATCTGTCGTTCGACGCCAAGGGTGACCTGAAAGACTTCAAATTCGTCGTTTACACCTGGCACAAAGATGGCACCAAGACTGAAGCCCCTGTGAAATAACGCAGCCTTCATGCTTACCCGAAGCCCACTGCAACCGCAGTGGGCTTTGTTTTAGCTGGGCAGCGAATTTCATAAGAATTCCGATCCCTGAACATCTTGAAACCGCACCAGTGAACCACTGGGCTCGTGCCGGACGCGGACGTAGATCACGACGCGCGAGCGGGAAAAAGACACCACCAGTGAAACACCAGGCAGGTTTTTAGGAGCACTCAGCAATGCCGATAGATCTCTATCACTTTCTTCAACAGCTGGTTAATGGGTTGACCATTGGCAGCACTTACGCCTTGATTGCCATTGGCTACACCATGGTTTACGGCATCATCGGCATGATCAACTTCGCCCACGGCGAGGTGTACATGATCGGGTCGTATGTGGCGTTTATCGCCCTGGCCGGTTTGACCATGCTTGGCCTGGACAGCCTGCCCCTGCTGATTACCGCAGCCTTCGTCGCCAGTATTGTGGTGACCAGCGCCTACGGTTACGCCATCGAGCGAGTGGCCTATCGCCCGCTGCGCGGCAGCAACCGCCTCATCCCCTTGATTTCCGCCATCGGCATGTCGATTTTCCTGCAGAACACCGTGCTGTTGTCGCAGGACTCGAAAGACAAATCGATCCCCAACCTCATTCCCGGCAACTTCGTTTTCGGCCCCGGCAGCACCCATGAAGTGGTGATCTCGTACATGCAGATCCTCATCTTCATCGTCACGCTGGTGGCCATGCTTGGTCTGACCTGGTTCATCTCCCGCTCTCGCCTGGGTCGCGCCTGCCGTGCCTGCGCCGAAGACATCAAGATGGCCAACCTGCTGGGGATCAACACCAACAACATCATCGCCCTGACCTTTGTCATCGGCGCGGCTTTGGCGGCGGTCGCTGCGGTCCTGCTGAGCATGCAGTACGGCGTGATCAACCCCAACGCCGGTTTCCTCGTCGGCATCAAAGCCTTCACCGCCGCGGTACTGGGCGGCATCGGCAGTATCCCGGGCGCGATGCTCGGCGGTCTGGTGCTGGGCATCGCCGAAGCCTTTGGCGCCGACATCTTCGGCGACCAGTACAAGGATGTGGTGGCGTTCGGTCTTCTCGTATTGGTGTTGTTGTTCCGGCCAACCGGCCTGCTCGGCCGTCCGGAGGTTGAAAAAGTATGACCAGGAATCTCAAATCGGCCCTCTTCAGCGCAGTGCTGGTGCTGGCCGTCGCTTACCCGATCCTCGGGCTCAAACTGGATATCGTCGGGATCAACCTTGCGGTGGTCGGCGCCAGCACCACCACCGTGCTGGTGATTTTCGCCGCCGCGTTTCTGATGTTCCTGCGCGTGCTGTTCAACGAACAGATCAGCGCCATGTGGCGTTCGCGTCCGCAGAAACAGCTGATGTCCGACAAGACCAGCAACTTTCTGACCCTGCCTTCGACCCAGCGCTGGTTCCTCGGCGCGCTGGTAATCGCGGCACTGGTGTGGCCGTTCTTCGGTTCGCGCGGCGCAGTGGACATCGCGACCCTGATCCTGATCTACGTGATGCTCGGCCTGGGCCTGAACATCGTCGTCGGTCTGGCGGGTCTGCTTGACCTCGGCTACGTCGGCTTTTACGCCGTGGGCGCGTACACCTACGCCCTGCTGCAGCACTATTTCGGCTTCGGCTTCTGGATCTGTCTGCCACTGGCGGGGCTGGCGTCGGCGACTTTCGGCTTCCTGCTGGGCTTCCCGGTCCTGCGGCTGCGAGGTGACTATCTGGCCATCGTGACGCTGGGTTTTGGTGAAATCATTCGCCTGTTCCTGCGTAACCTGACCGACATCACCGGCGGCCCGAACGGCATCAGCAACATCGAAAAGCCAACGCTGTTCGGCCTGTCGTTCGAGCGCAAGGCAGCAGAAGGCATGCAGACGTTCCACGAATACTTCGGCCTGCAATACAACTCCATCAACAAGGTGATCTTCCTCTACCTGATCGCCCTGCTGCTGGCGCTATTGGCGCTGTTCGTGATCAACCGGTTGCTCCGCATGCCCATCGGCCGCGCCTGGGAAGCCTTGCGTGAAGACGAAATCGCCTGCCGCGCGCTGGGTCTGAATCCGACCATCATCAAGCTGTCGGCCTTCACCCTCGGCGCTGCATTCGCCGGTTTCGCCGGCAGTTTCTTCGCCGCGCGTCAGGGTCTGATCACGCCGGAGTCGTTCACCTTTCTGGAGTCGGCGATCATCCTCGCCATCGTGGTCCTGGGCGGCATGGGCTCGCAGCTGGGGGTGATTCTCGCCGCCGTCGTGATGATTCTGTTGCCTGAACTGCTTCGCGAATTCAGCGAATACCGGATGCTCGGCTTCGGCGCCTTGATGGTGCTGATGATGATCTGGCGTCCCCAGGGCTTCCTGCCGATGCAGCGTCCCGTCATGAAACTCAAGGGGGAGCGCTGATGAGCCGTCCACTTCTGCAAGCGTCCGGCTTGTGCATGCGCTTCGGCGGTCTCCTGGCCGTCAACGGCGTCGGTCTGACCGTCCACGAGAAACAGGTGGTGTCGATGATCGGCCCGAACGGCGCCGGCAAGACCACTGTGTTCAACTGCCTGACAGGCTTCTACAAACCCTCCTCCGGGACGATTCTGCTGGACGGCGAGCCGATCCAGGGCCTGGCTGGCCATGAAATCGCCCGTAAAGGCGTGGTGCGAACGTTCCAGAATGTGCGCCTTTTCAAGGAAATGACGGCGGTGGAAAACCTGCTGGTGGCCCAGCACCGCCACCTCAACACGAATTTCCTCTCCGGCCTGTTCAAGACCCCGGCGTATCGCAAAAGCGAGCGCGAGGCGATGGAGTACGCCGAGCACTGGCTGGAAGCGGTCGATCTGAAGGAATTCGCCAACCGTCCTGCCGGCACGCTGGCCTACGGTCAGCAGCGCCGTCTGGAAATCGCCCGCTGCATGATGACGCGCCCGCGCATTCTGATGCTCGACGAGCCGGCAGCCGGTCTGAACCCGAAAGAAACCGAAGACCTGAAAGCGCTGATTGGCGTGCTGCGCAACGAGCACAACGCCACGGTGTTGTTGATCGAGCACGACATGAAGCTGGTCATGAGTATTTCCGACCATATCGTGGTGATCAATCAGGGCACGCCGCTGGCCGATGGCACACCCGAGCAGATCCGTGACAATCCTGAAGTGATCAAAGCCTATCTGGGGGAAGCGTAAATGCTGCAGTTCGATAACGTTTCCACGTTCTACGGCAAGATCCAGGCTTTGCACGGTGTCAGCATCGATGTGCAGCAGGGCGAGATTGTCACGCTGATCGGCGCCAATGGCGCGGGCAAGTCGACGCTGTTGATGACGCTGTGCGGTTCGCCGCGCGCACACAGTGGCAGCATCCGTTATATGGGTGAGGAGCTGGTGGGTCTGGAGTCGTCGGTGATCATGCGCAAGAGTATTGCGGTGGTGCCGGAGGGCCGTCGGGTGTTTGCGCGTCTGACGGTGGAGGAGAATCTGTCGATGGGCGGGTTCTTTACGGACAAGGCCGATTATCAGGTGCAGATGGATAAGGTGCTTGAGTTGTTTCCGCGCTTGAAGGAGCGGTTCAATCAGCGCGGCGGGACGATGTCCGGCGGCGAGCAGCAGATGCTGGCGATCGGGCGTGCGTTGATGAGTAAGCCGAAGTTGTTGTTGCTGGATGAGCCTTCGCTGGGTCTGGCGCCGATTATTATTCAGCAGATTTTCGAGATTGTTGAGCAGTTGCGGCGGGATGGGGTGACGGTGTTTCTGGTGGAGCAGAATGCGAATCAGGCGTTGAAGATCGCTGATCGTGCGTATGTTCTGGAGAATGGCCGGGTGGTGATGCAGGGGTCGGGGGCGGAGTTGTTGGTCGATCCGAAAGTGCGGGATGCTTATCTCGGCGGGTGATGGGTCCGGATCTAAATCAAGATCAAGGGCGTCTGCCTAAGGGCAGACGTTTCGCCTTCGGCGAGTTACTTGGAAAAAGCCCCCCAAGTAACCAAGGGGGCTTGCTCTCGGTTGGGCCCGACTTCGTCGGGTTCCTTCACTCCGGTCCCGCTCCGAGGGCCCGCGCCGAACGGACATCCCTGTCCTGACGGCGCTCTCGCCGCATCCATGCGGCTCGGCCCACTGCGCGAAACCTGCGTTCAGCCTGCACCAAAGTCGCGTTTTGTGGTGTCTGGTCAATCGCGTCCGAAGATCAAGATCAAAAGCTTCCCGGCTAAAGCCGGTCCTACAGGGGTACGCGGTGCCTTTGTAGGACCGGCTTTAGCCGGGAAGAGGCCTGTGGTTGCGCCATCAATTTTGAATGTTAAAACCTGCCTGATCGCCCCCCGCTCGACCTGTTGATGATCGTTAATGCATCCCTTGACGCTCTGCGTTAGCTCTGTTGTCGCCCAAACAGCGATGCCAGTTTTCGCGCCGTCAGAGCGCTTCCAGCACCGCAGTGCTGCGCTCGAACCATTCGGTCAGGTAGTCAGCCATGACCTTCACCCTTCTCGGCAGTCGTCCCTCAAAGGGATGGACCAGGTACAGCGATGAAACCGGCGTCTGGTAATCGCGCAGCAGCCAGTGCAGCCGCCCGGCTTTCAGTTCCTCATGCACCATATAGGACGGCAGGCGGGCGATGCCGGCGCCGACGAGGGCGGCTTTTTTCAGGAGGCCGTAGTGGTTGCTGGCGAAGGTGCCGCGGACGTTGACGCGGGTCAGTTCGTGTTTCTGGTGGTAAGCCCACGACTCACGGCCGCTGTGGTGGCTGTTGAGCAGGCATCGGTGCACGCGCAGTTCTTCCGGCGTTTGCGGGGTGCCATGTTTGGCGAGGTAGTTCGGGCTGGCGCAGGTCAGTTCCTGTAGCGACAGCAACGGCTTGGCCACCAGGCGTTCGTCAATGCCCACGCTGGAGCGTATGCCCAGATCAAAGCCATCACGGCGCATGTCGCGGAAGTGGTTGTTGAGGTCTAGCTCAACCTGCACATCGGGGTAGGTGTGGGCGAATTCGCTGAGCAGGCCTTCGAAAAAGGTTTCCCCCAATGACACCGGCACGGTCAGGCGCACGGTGCCGATCAGGCTTTCGCTCAGGTAGGCCATGGCGTCGCGGACGCGGTCGCGCTGGGCCAGCAGCGCGCGGGCCTCGGGCAGGAGAATGGCGCCCGCCGAGGTCAGGGTCAGGCTGCGGGTGGTACGATGAAGCAGCGTCACGCCGAAGTTTTTTTCCAGTTTGCTGATGCGCTTGGACAGTTGGCTGGTACTGGTGTCCAGCCATTGCGCGGCCAGGGTGAAGCTGTTGGCCTCCACCAGCATCGCGAACGCGGCCAGGTCGTCCATTTCGCTCATGATTGTTTCCTTTCTGACAAACCGGGATTGCCGTTTAGCCCCTGTATCCGTGGGAAATGGCGACTCACACTGAGCGCCTGATCCATACCAGGGGAAACCGCATCATGAAAATTCTATTGATTGGCGCCAGCGGCACCATCGGCTCGGCGATCGAGAAAGAGTTGGCGCCACGCCACGAGGTCGTTCGCATCGGCAGAACCGGCGCAGACGAGCACGTCGATATTAGTGACAGCGACTCGATCCGCAAACTATTCGAACGGACGGGCCCTTTCGACGCATTGATTTGCGCGGCCGGCAATGTCACCTTCGCGCCGCTCGACGAAATGACGGGCGATTCCTTCGCCCTGGGCCTGCGCGACAAGCTGATGGGTCAGGTCAATCTGTTGCTGATCGGCCGGGAATTCGCCAACGACGGCGCGTCCTTCACCTTCACCACCGGCATCACCAGCATCGATCCGATTCGCACCGGGGCGTCTGCCAGCCTGGTCAACGGTGCCATCGACGCCTTCGTGCGCGCCGCCGCCATCGAGATGCCGCGCGGCATGCGCGTCAACTCGGTCAGCCCCAACGTGCTGGTCGAAGCCATGGACAGCTACGCGCCATACTTCCGCGGCTTCAAGCCTGTTCCGGCAGCGGATGTCGCATTGGCGTATGCAAAAAGTGTCGAAGGGCTACAAACCGGACAGACGTATCGCGTCGGTTAATCACCCCTTGTGATGAGCGAGCAGGCTGAGTAACGTGGCGGCACTTGTCTGGAGACCGTCCCATGTCCGCTGCTCGTTCCGCCCTGATGTTTGCCTTGTTGCCCCTGTTTGCCGGCTGCCAGTTGATGCCCCTGTCGTCGAATGACAGCAAGGTGTCGACGGCCGGCATGATCCGCATGCAGGGCACCCTCAGCGGTGACGGCGGCAAACTGTTCTTCGCTCCGTGCAATGAACAGCGCCGCTATGCAGTGACCGACAAGGGCAACACCGGCGTCCTGCAGGAAGCCGCTTCGGTGGTGGACAAGAACGGCAAAGCGTTCGCCGATGTTCGCGGCAACTTCGTCGCGAGCAAGGCCCAGGGCAGTGACGGTCAGGCTGACATTTATCAGCTCTACCGCGTCGAGCGCCCGAGCGGTGCCTGCGAGGACCCCAACTTCAAGCGCCTGACCATTCATGCCAGCGGCAACGGTCCGAAATGGAACCTGAACGCCAGCGGCAAGGGTCTGGTGCTTGAGCGCGAAGGCAAAGAGCCGTTCGCTGTGCCCTACATGGAAGAGCAGATGCCCGAGGGCCGCTTCAACCTGATCACCGACGCCAACAATCAACACGTCGAGCTCTACGTCGCGCCGCTGCGCTGTGTGGACCCGTCAAACGGCTCGGTCCAGCACCTGACCGCCGAACTGCGGGTCAATGGCCAGGTTCAGCGCGGCTGCGCGTATTTCGGGGCGATGCGTAACGATTGATGGAGTGGCAGATGTCGTCGCTCGGGCCACCGCTCCCTGCCTAATGTGGCTTATAATCGCGCGCTCTTGTAGTGCTGCCGGGCCGATCCTGCGGCCCGAAACCGGATCTTTCAATGTTACGAATCACCGAATTCAAACTGCCGCTGGACCATGCGGACGACGAACTGCGCCCCGCACTTCTGCAGCGCCTGGCCATCGGCAGCGACGAGCTTCTGGATTTCACCCTGTTCAAGCGCAGCTACGATGCGCGCAAGAAATCCACTGAGCTGCAGTTCATTTACACCGTCGACTTTCAGGTGCGCGACGAAGCCGCCCTGCTTCAGCGCCTGAGTCACGACAAACACATCGGCCCGGCCCCGGACGTGAGTTACAAGATGGTCGGCCACGCCCCTGCCGAGCTGAACCAGCGTCCGCTGGTTGTCGGCTTCGGCCCGTGCGGGATATTCGCCGGCCTGTTGCTGGCGCAGATGGGCTTCAAGCCGATCATTCTGGAGCGCGGCACGGAAGTTCGTCAGCGCACCAAGGACACGTGGGGCCTATGGCGCAAGAACGTGCTTAACCCGGAGTCCAACGTGCAGTTCGGCGAGGGCGGCGCGGGAACGTTTTCTGACGGCAAGCTCTATAGCCAGATCAAAGACCCTAAATTCATTGGCCGCAAGGTCTTGCACGAGTTCGTCAAAGCCGGCGCGCCGGAAGAAATTCTCTACGTCAGCAAGCCGCACATCGGCACCTTCCGGTTGACCGGCGTCGTCGAGAACATGCGTCATCAGATCGAAGCGCTGGGCGGCGAAGTGCGTTTCCAGCAGCGCGTCACCGATGTGCTGATCGAAGACGGCCAGATGCAGGGCGTTGTGCTCGACAGCGGCGAGCGCATCGACTCCCGGCACGTGATTCTGGCGCTGGGCCACAGCGCCCGGGACACCTTCCGCATGCTCCACGGCCGCGGCGTGTTCATGGAGGCCAAGCCGTTTTCGGTCGGCTTCCGCATCGAGCACCCTCAGGGTTTGATCGACCGCGCGCGACTGGGCAAGTACGCCGGTCACCCGAAGCTTGGCGCTGCCGATTACAAGCTGGTGCACCACGCCAAGAACGGCCGTTCGGTGTACAGCTTCTGCATGTGCCCCGGGGGCACCGTAGTGGCAGCAACCTCGGAGCCCAACCGTGTCGTCACCAACGGCATGAGCCAGTACTCGCGCAACGAGCGCAACGCCAACTCCGGCATTGTCGTGGGCATCACGCCCGAGCAGGATTATCCGGGCAGCCCGCTGGCCGGCATCGAGCTGCAGGAGCGTCTGGAGTCCCACGCCTACCTCATGGGCGGCGAAACCTACGAAGCCCCGGCGCAGCTGGTGGGTGATTTCATCGCGGGGAAAGCGTCAACGGCGCTGGGCACCGTTGAACCTTCCTACAAGCCGGGCGTAAAGCTGACCGACCTTGCCGACGCGCTACCCGCCTTCGCCATCGAAGCCATTCGTGAGGCGCTGCCCGCGTTCGAGAAGCAGATCAGAGGATTCTCGCAGCACGACGCGATCCTCACCGGCATCGAAACGCGCACCTCCTCGCCCCTGCGCATCACCCGTGGCGAAGACCTGCAAAGCCTGAACGTCAAGGGTCTGTTCCCGGCGGGCGAAGGCGCAGGCTATGCCGGCGGCATCCTGTCGGCCGGTGTCGACGGGATCCGCATCGCCGAAGCACTGGCCCGCGACATATTGGGCATTGCTGGTTAAGCCCAGCACTCCCCTCCCCGCCAGCGCGTACTGAAATGCAAAACGCCCCGAATGATCGGGGCGTTTTCATGAGCGGGCACTAGACTCGGCTTCGAGCCATGCAGCGCTTCAGGACGTGCATCGGCGTTTAGTGGCTGACGCGACTGGTACCGTTGACGGTCATGATGCGAACACGTTCACCCACACGGAAGATCTCGTTTTCCTGAACTTCCTGCACATAAGCGCGCATGGTGCCGTCGTCTTCACGCACGGTGATCTCGACGCCTTGAGCACGGGTCAGGCCGCCTTCCGCCGCGGAGCCCAGCAGACCACCGGCGACCGCACCGATCACGGCCGTCACGATGCTGCCGCGACCGCCACCGATGGCACTGCCGCCCACGCCACCGACGATGGCACCGGCACCCGCGCCGATCGGGGTTTTGGTGCCTTCAATCTTCACCGGACGCAGCGATTCGATGGTACCCAGGCGTACGGTCTGCACTTGACGAGCTTCGTCGCGCGAGTACGAGTCGCCGGTGAGGCTTGAAGTACAGCCGCCCAGCGTCAGCGCCATGGCGGTGAACGAAGCAACCAACAAAACAGACTTGCGCATAACAGTTATCTCCATAGGAACAGGTAGCCATTAGACTCTGCGACGCCAATCGATGTCACGGCCCTGTACCGATAATTTACGTTTATTCAGGCGTTATACAGCAACACCCCGACGTCTACCTCAGTGGACGACAGCGCCGGAAATTGATTCAAAGAAAAGTGTGACAGAGACGCTGAAGCCGGCTGTTCAAAGACCGGCAATCAGGGCGCGAGGCGCTCGCGCTGCCACTCATCTTCAACTAAACGATAGTTCAGGCGGTCATGCAGGCGGCTTGGACGCCCCTGCCAGAATTCGATGCGATCGGGCACCAGACGATAGCCGCCCCAGTGATCGGGACAGTCAGGCTGTGCGTCCATGAAACGCGCCTCGGTGGCTTTGAGCAAGCCCTCGAGCGCTTCACGGTCGGCAATCACCCGGCTTTGCGGCGATGCCCAGGCACCGAGGCGGCTGCCGAGGGGGCGTACCTGAAAATAGGCGTCGGATTCTTCGTGGCTGACCTTGGCCACGCGGCCTTCAATGCGCACCTGACGTTCCAGCGTGGGCCAGAAAAACGTCATGGCGGCAAAAGGACGTGCATTCAACTGCTGGCCTTTGGCGCTCTCGTAGTTCGAAAAGAACGTGAATCCCTGAGCGTCCAGACCTTTGAGCAGCAGGACCCGACAGTGCGGGCGGCCGTCGGCGTCGACGGTCGCCAGCGTCATGGCGTTGGCCTCGACCGGCGCCTGCTCGGTTTCGACCGCTTCGTTGAACCAGCGATGAAACAGTGCGAAGGGTTCTTCCGGAGACTGGGCTTCGGTCAACCCTTCGCGGGCGTAGTTACGACGCATATCGGCCAGACGCTGGCTCATCACTGCCTTCCTTAATCGAGATCCGTGAACAGAACCCCGATCTTAACCTCAGTTGCCGGCTTGAGCATCCGGCGCAGGTTTTTTGGCCGCAGCTTTCGCAGGCGCTGCCTTGGCTTTCGCCGGTGCAGCTTTCTTCACCGGTGCTTTTTTGGCCGCAGGCGCTTTGGCTGCGGAAGCCTTGGTCGCCGCAGCTTTCTTCACCGGTGCGGCCGATTTGGCAGGCGCCGCAGCCTTGGTCGGTGCAGCAACGGGTGCAGGGGCCGGCGCGTTGGCAGTTTGCACGGCCAGCAGGGTCGGTGCTGGCGGCAAGTTGTACTTGGCCATCTGGGCAACCATGGTGTCTTGCGGGGTGAGGATGATTTCCACACGACGGTTGAGTGCGCGACCCGGCACGCTATCGCTGGCTGCCCGGGGCATATCGGCGCCCATGCCACGCAGGCTCAGACGGTTACGCTGCAGGCCGCTGAGGCGGAAAATCGCCGCGACCGACTGTGCGCGCTGCTGGCTGATCTTGAGATCGGAATCGCTGGCGACATCGCTGTGGCCCAGCACCAGAACGGCGGCGCGCGGGTCGACTTCAACGATCTTGGCCATGCGGCTGATCGGGCCGAGATTGGTCGGCAGGAGCATTTCCGGGCGCTTCGGATTGAAGGTGCTGTCGACCGGCGCGGTCACCACGAGGATGTCGTCACGGCGCTCCAGCTGGAACTGGCTGTCCTTGATCGCTTCGCGGACTTTCGGCTCGTTCAGATCCAGCCAGGCCTGGGTCACTTTCGGGTCGACTTTGGGAACAGCAGGTGCGGCGTCTTTTTTGGCGTCGGTTGCACCGAACGGCCACCACCACTTGTTGGCGTCGCCGGCCTGGGCAACGGCCGGGGCTGCAGCCGGTTGAGTGGCGGCGATTTCCGGTTTCTTCTCGGTTTCGCCATGGTCAGAGCCGAACGGCCAGTACCAGCGCGTACCGGTTTCGGTCTGAGCTTTGGCCACTTGTGCAGCCGCCGGGCTTGGCGCCGGGGTTGCAGGAGCGGCATCGGCGCCCTTGCCTGAACCGAACGACCACCAGTGGTCATTGCTGGCCGACTGATCCTGAGGGGTTTGCGCACAGCCGGTGACGGCGAGGCAGATGGCGAATGCGAGGCTTTTGTTAGCTGACATGGGTGACCCACATGAATAATTGATCAGAAAATGAACGAAGCAGCGCTCATATAACACGCATAAAGACTGTTTTGGAAAAAGAAACCGCCCTACGGCTCCGTTATCCAGATTTAACTGACAGTCGGTAGAACAAGCACTTAACGGCGATAGTTATTGCAAACACTCACCAAGCACGCGCACCAGTTGCTGCGCGCGCGGATCCATGAGCACGTAGGGACCGAGGGTGTTGGTCACAAACCCAAACGCCACATCGCGCTCGGGATCAGCGAAGCCGACCGAGCCGCCTGCGCCGGGATGGCCAAATGCCTTGGCGCCCAGCCCGAACGTGGCGTTAGGCACCGTCGGTTGATCGAGCATGCAGCCCAGACCGAAGCGGGTCTGGGTGAGCAGCGTCTTGTCCTGCCCAATGCTGTGCTCGCGGGTCAGTTCATTGAGCAGGTCGCCGTCCAGCAGACTGCCATCCAGCAAGCCACTGTAAAAACCAGCCAGACTGCGGGCGTTGCCATGGCCATTGGCGGCAGGTTGCTGCATGCGCCGCCATTCCGGCTTGTTGGTGCTGGTCATGATCGAGGGCGGGTTGGTGAACGCCCGCGCCGTCATGGAAGCAGGCTCGCGCATCGTGGTCTGCAACAGGCGCTGCGCGGCCTCATCACCCACATTGCCCTTGCCCCTGGCAATGTGGGCGACACGATGAAATTCTTCATTGGCCAAACCGACATGGAAATCCAGGCCCAAGGGCCGCGAAATACGCGCAGCGATGGACTCGCCCGGACCACGCCCGTCAGCACGACGAATCATCTCGCCCACCAGCCAGCCATAAGTAATGGCGGCATAACCGTGGCCCTGCCCCGGCGTCCACCAAGGTTCCTCGGCAGCCAATACGCTCGTCATGGCCTGCCAGTCATAAAGCGCTTCAGCCGGCAATATTTCACGGATCGCCGGAAGCCCGGCCTGATGGCAGAGCAACTGGCGCAGCGTGATGGATTGTTTGCCGTTGGCGGCGAACTCGGGCCAGAGACGCGCCACGGGCTCATCGAGATTCAGCTTGCCCTCGCCCACCAGCTGTAACGCCGTGACGGCAGTAAACGTTTTGGTGCAGGAGAAGAGATTGGCGAGGGTGTCGCTGTGCCAGACTTCGCCGCCATCCTTGTCTGCCGTGCCCGCCCACAGATCCAGCACCGTCTCCCCGCCGATCTGCACGCACAGCGCAGCGCCACGCTCCTGCGGATCGTCGAACAGCGCGGCGAATGCATCGCGAACGGCCTCAAACTGAAGCTCGAAATGGCCTTGAATCTGCACGGTCTGGCTCTCCGGTCGGGCTGCAAAAATGGCGCACATTGTTCCAGCGATTGGGCGCTTTGGGAACCGTCCGGTTAAGGGCGCTTGCCGATCACGTCCACGACCTGTCCGTTGGCCTTGCGCACCGCCTCGACGAAGCCCGAGTACGGCACGTCGGTGATACCTACCAGTCCGAGATGGCCGTTTTCACCGTCGAGCAATCGGCCGGTGACAGGCTGATCCAGGTACTGGAACCAGTGCACACCGACAATGGAAGGCTCGGCCAGCGCGCTCTTCAGGAAATTGGCATACGCCGGGCCGCGATCTTCTTCACGCGGCACTTCGAGCACCCCGCCCCAGAACGGCCCGCGATCACGAGAGCCAAAGTGAAACTCACTGACCAGCACAGGCTTGTCGAGGACGTGCAGTTTTGCAAAGTCCACGCCGTCCTGAGGTTTGAGCGTATAGAAGTTGAAACTCAGCACGTCGCAGAACTTGGCGCAGGCTTCGACCGCCTCAGGGCTGGTGACGCCAAAGCGCCCGCCGAGCAGGAGATGGTTCGGCGCATGCCACTTGAGCGCGTCGGAAATGGTTTTGAAATAGGTCTCGGCGAACACACGCTGAAAATACCTGAAGTCGTTTTCGATCTCCGGGTGCTCTGCGCTGGGCAGCGGCGGCTCGAAGCCCGGGTCTTCCATCAACTCCCACGCTGCCAGGTGAATACCCCACGCCTTGGACAACCCCTCTTCGTTGCGGTACTTGTCGCGCAACTGCTTGAGGAAGGCACGCTTGGCCGGCACATCGGTGGTCAGCTTCAGCGTGCCGTAGGCCAATGCGTAGCGATCCTTCGGAGCGTTGCCCGGCGCAGCCCAGGCCAATTCGTTATCGGCGAAGTAACCGATCAGGTACGGGTCATCACGATGGTCGCGAGCAGCGATGGCGACGGCCCGCTCGGTGGCCATGGCAAAACGCGGATCGAACGGATCAGGCATGCCGCCCCACCAATCCAAGCCGGTGCTGATACTGACGTAGTCGCCAACGATGGACAGCGGCAGTGTGTAGGGCACGCGTTCCTTCTTGCTGCTTTCGAGGTTTTGCAGCGCGGGCTCGCTCCAGTTGCCGACGGTGTTGAAACCCCACGCCTGCAAACGTTGCAGGGTGTGATCAACCCAGCGCTTGCGGTCGACGATCACCGGCTTGCATTCGACTGCAGGCGCAGATGTGGCGGGCTTTTCAGGCTGAGGCGCTGGCAAGGTCTGACCGTCAGCGCTGTCGCCAGTTGACGCGGTCGCCGCTGCTGGAGTGGCTGCAGTGTTGGCTGGCGTTTCGTCTTCGTCGTCCGCCGGATCAACAGGCTTGGAGACTTCAACGCACTTCGGCGCGCCGTAGGTGCGCTGCAGATTTGCACCATAGAAGTCGAACCAGCCGCCCTGATCGAACTGCCGGTTGCGGTTGGCACCCGTCTCGCGGTTGTCGTCGCCCTTGCCGTAGAACGCGGCGAGTGGATCGTCGCTGCCGGGCAGGCCGGTGAACATGGTTTCCCGACCCTCGACGTAGGTCTGGCTGTCGTCAGCGGAGATGGCATTCACGCCCAGGGAGTAGAAAGGATGGCCCTCTGGCGTCACCAGATACCAGCGCTCGTCGCGCTTCTCGGTGCGGAAAAAGCCCTTCGCTTCGAACGCCGGTCCGTTGAGCAAGCCGCCGTATTTGTCGTGAGCGGGCCGGTCTTTCAGCCAGCTTTGCAACTGTTGCTGTTCCTTGCCCGCCAGTGTCTTGAGCTGCTCGTCGCTGGTGACCTTCTCCGGCCACTTGCCTCGGGTGAACTGACCGTAACCGTCAACCAGGTTGCCGTAGGCAGCGGTTAGCAAGGCATCGCCCTCTTGCACGCCGAACTTCTCGATCAAGACGGACTGGGCAACGTTGGGCTGAGACAACGACACGGTGACCGATGAAACCTCAGCGCTGTTCAGGTCACCTTCGGTGCTCGCCAGCAACACGCGCTGTCCCTCGTAAACCCACGGCATCGGTGGACCGGCGCGCATGCCCTGGGTCAGCGGCGAACTGGCCTTGAGCGGCAGCACCAGGGTTTGCGCCGGGCCGGCAGGCAGGTCGATGCGGCTGGTGAGGACTTTGCCGTCGCGGCTTTCGATCTGCACGTACACCGTCAATGCCCAGTCCATCGCGCTCTGCAGGCGCAAGGTCATGGCGCTGTCGTGGCTCCAGTCCCAGACGCCGGTCTGCGGGGTCAGTCGCAGACTGGGTTTGGCGACCGGATTGAAAACGACTCGGCGCAGCACTTCGCCTTCGGCCGTCTGTTCGGCGTTGGCCTGGGGAAACCCGGCATCCTGGGTGGTGACCTTCACCACGTCGGCGGGCCGGACGAAATTGAACAGCGTTTGCTGAACGTCAGGCGCGGCGTGGGCCATACCCGCGCACAGCGTGGCAAGGATGGCGGACAGTGAACGGCGAATCATGTGATCTGAAGCTCCTTGATCATCTGAGGCCCGGAGCACAAGGGGTTGCGCGCATCAGGGCGGACCGAATCTAAGACCCGGTCATCCGTGTTTCATTTGCAACACGGGTTCAGGAAATTTCGCGCCGGAATGGCGGCAGTGCGTTGAGGATGGCTTTGCCGTAGCGCTGGGTCACGACCCGGCGATCCAGCAGCGTGATGATGCCGCGATCCTGTTCGGTGCGCAGCAGACGACCGCAGGCCTGGATCAGGCGCAACGAGGCATCGGGAACGGCGATCTCCATGAACGGATTGCCACCCCGGGCTTCGATCCATTCGGCGAGCGCAGCTTCGACCGGATCATCCGGCACGGCGAAGGGAATCTTGGCGATCACTACGTGCTCGCAGTAGGCGCCCGGGAGGTCGACCCCTTCAGCGAAGCTGGCCAGACCGAACAGGACGCTTTCATCGCCACCGTCGACCCGCGCCTTGTGCTTGTTGAGGGTTTCCTGTTTGGACAGATTGCCCTGGATGAACACCCGCTTGCGCCAGTCCCGCTCCAGCCCGTCGAACACTTCCTGCATCTGTTTGCGCGATGAGAACAGCACCAGCGTGCCTTTGGAGCCTTCGACCAGATTCGGCAGTTCGCGGATGATGGCGGCCGTATGTTCGGCCGCGTTGCGAGGGTCGGCTTTGAGGTCTGGCACGCGCAGCACGCCTGCGTCGGCATGGTGGAAGGGGCTCGGCACCACCGCGGTGACGGCGTCCTTCGGCAGCCCGGCACGCATGCGAAAACGGTCGAACTTGCCCAGCGCGGTCAGGGTGGCCGAGGTCACCAGCGCGCCGTAGGCAACGTTCCACAGGTTGCGGCGCAACATTTCGGCCGCCAGGATCGGGCTTGCGTTGACCTCGATGTCGAACAGCGAGCCGCTGTCGGCGAGGGTCAGCCAGCGCGCCATGGGCGGGCTGTTTTCCGGATCTTCAGCGGTGAAGGCGGTCCACAATTCCCAGTTGCCGTGGGCGCGGGCCAACAAGCTGCCGAACAGCGGGTACCACTCTTCCGCCTGATGGCTGGCGATGCCGATGTTGACCTCGCCGTCCATGCCTTCTTTAAGCAGCTCGGTCAGGCGCGTGAACAGGTCGTCGAGCCGGGCGAAGCCTTTTTTCAGCTCGATGCCCATCTCGCGCATGTGTTCGGGGACCACGCCGCCGACGAAGCGATGCCGCGGACGCTCGCGGCCTTCCATGTCTTCGCCTTGCTTGAAGTCGGCAAGCTGCTCGCAGGCCGTGAACATGAACTGCTGCTGGGTCTTGATCTCCCGCGCCAGCTCGGGCACCTGCTCGATCAGCTTGCCCAGGTCGCCCGGCAGCGGGTGCTGGGCCAGCAATTTGGTGAGGTTCTTGGCGGTTTGCTCCAGCCAGTCGGCGGTGGAGCGCAGGCGACTGAAATGAGCGAAGTGACCGATCGCCTTGTCTGGCAGGTGATGGCCTTCGTCGAACACGTACAGGGTGTCGCGAGGATCGGGCAGGACTGCACCGCCGCCCAGCGCCAGGTCAGCGAGGACCATGTCGTGGTTGGTGACGATGACGTCGACTTTGCCCATGCCCTCGCGGGCTTTGTAAAAGGCGCACTGCTGGAAGTTCGGGCAATGGCGGTTGGTGCACTGACTGTGATCGGTGGTCAGCCGCGCCCAGTCCTGGTCGGCCAGTTCCTGGGGCCAGCTGTCGCGATCGCCGTCCCATTTGTTGCCGGCGAGTTTTTCGATCATGGTGGTGAAGAGCTTCTGGCTGGCTTCATCCACTTCGATCTTGAAGCCTTCTTCTTCGAACAGCTGTGCGGTCGCGCTCTGGGCGTCGCCTTCCTGCAGCAGCATGTCGAGCTTGGACAGGCACATGTAGCGGCCACGGCCCTTGGCCAGCGCGAACGTGAAGTTCAAGCCGCTGTTGCGCATCAGGTCGGGCAGGTCTTTGTAGACGATCTGCTCCTGCAGGGCGACAGTCGCGGTGGCAATGACCAGGCGCTTGCCGGCAGCCTTGGCAGTTGGAATGGCTGCGATGGCGTAGGCAACGGTTTTGCCGGTGCCGGTCCCCGCCTCGACCGCCACCACGGCGGGATCACCCGAACGGCGGCCTTCTTCGTCGGTGTCGACGTCGCCCAGCACCTTCGCCACTTCAGCGATCATCAGGCGCTGGCCGTAACGAGGCTTGAGGCTCTTGGCTTCGAGGAAACGCGAGTAGGCGCCCTGAATCTGGGATTTGAGTTCGGTGCTGATCATGGGCTGGGTCGTTGGCTCGGCGTCACGGGTGCTGAATGAAAACACGAAAACCGCTGGATATATCTTCAGTAGTCGCAGCGGGCGGCTATCATACCGCGCTAATTCTTTCTGCGCAGATCGGAGTTCTCGATGTCACCTGTAGCCTTTGTCTACGCCTTGCATGTGCTGGCGGCGATTGTGTGGGTAGGAGGAATGTTTTTCGCCTGGATGATTCTTCGACCGGCGGTCATCGCCGCCCTTGAAGGCCCGGCCCGGCTAAAGCTGTGGCTGCAGGTGTTGCCACGTTTCTTCGTGTGGGTATGGTGCGCGGTGATCATGCTGCCGGTGACCGGCATTGGCATGATCAATATGAATTTCAGCGGCTTTCAGACTGCGCCCCGCTATGTGCAGGTGATGATGGGCCTGTATGTGGTGATGGTGGCGTTGTTTCTGCGCGTTTCGACGCTGAACCTGCCGCAGTTGCGCAAGGCTGTGCTCGCCGAACAATGGGCGGATGGCGCCGCTGCGATGGGGGGAATTCGACGTCTGGTGGGGATCAATCTGATGATAGGGGCGGCCGTTGTGGCGATCGCTGCCATCAGGCCAACGTTCTGAGAGGTGGGGAAGAGCTGCTCGCGAAAAGGCGCTTCAACCGCTTGATATCGGGCGGTTTAGAGACCGTCTTCGTGAGCAAGCTCACTCCCATATGAACCGTATGGAGGGCGGAAAATCGCGCTTATAAGTTGCGAACCACGATAGCGCCCGCCGGCCCTGCTGCACCGGACTGACCCTTGTCGCCGTTCTTGCCGGACTTGGCGCCGTCAGCGCGATAGACCACGCAGCCTTTGGACGCGCCGCCTTTGCCGCCGCGACCGCCGTCGCCGCCGATGCCACCGGCACCGCCTTGTACGTTGACCTTGATGCGCTCATTGCCGAAGGTCGCTGGCAGCTCTAGACGAACGAGCGCACCCGGCGCGCCGTCACGGCCGTTGCCGCCATTGTCGCCGTCGATCCCGCGACTGGCGGAACCCCACGTGCAGCCCGGATCGATGCCGTTGCCGCCATCGAGGCCGATGTAACCGGGCGAGCCTGCGCCGCCGCGGGCGTCGATGTAGAGTTGGTCGGCGTTGAGTTGTTCGATCCGCAGGTTGAGGTTGCGGCCTGGGGTCGGCGGTTTTTCGAAGGTGCCCGGAGCGCCCCGCGCGGTGATTTCCGCGCCGCCGCCGAGGTCGCCCTGTTTGACTTGCAGGCTGAACGGCTCGGCGCTCGGGACGATGGCGATGCGTGATTCGTGGCCCATGACAAGTTGGCCGACTTTGACTTCGGTGAGGCCGGCCGGGATCAGCAGGGTGCCGTAGTCGGCGACTTCCAGTCGATCCAGTTGCAATACGCTGGTTTTGGAGGGCAGGCGAATGAGCGAGTGGGTTTCGACGGAGATGGTCTGGGCCATGATCCAGGGGCTGCTCAGGGCGGACAGCAGGCCTGCCGTCATCAGCATCGCGTTACGCATGGTGTACCTCCGCCAGTGGGCGTTTGAATGTGTTCAGGTGGAATAGGCCGAAGAGCAGAATCTTGAGGCGATCGCGCCAGGGATGGGGGCGGCCGCGCAGGCTGGCGTTGTAGCTGATCAGTTCGATGAGGTGGACGAGCAGCAAGAGGCCGCCGGCCAGTTTGAACAACAGGTCGAAGGGGTGTGGCATGGCGATGGTCAGGCTGGTGATTATCAGTAGCCAGAATGCTGTTGTCAGTACTTTCCCTGTTCCCCAAATCACACTCATGTGGTGCCTCTGCTGTTTTTGGTTTTGTGCGGTGAAAACGGTTTGCGCACAGTACGGGGAGGCGCGGGACTATGCCAGAGGCAGGTTTCAAAAGTTGGCTGCGGCCAAGAAAAAGCTCTGCCTAACGGCAGATCGTTTCGCCTTCGGCGAGTTACTTGGAAAAGCACCCCAAGTAACCAAGGGCTTGTGCTCCTGGTTGGGCTCCTCCTTCGTCGGAGTACCCTCACTCCGGTCTCGCTCCGTGGGCCCGCGCCGAACGGACATCCATGTCCTGACGGCGCTCTCGCGGCATCCATGCCGCTCGGCCCACTCCGCGTCGTCTGCGTTCAGCCTGCACCCAAGTCGCGTTTGGCGGTGTTTGGGCTTTTTGTGTATGAAGATCAAAGCAACGGCAACGGCAAAGGCAAAGGCTTCCCGGCTGAAGCCGGTCCTACGAAAAGCAGCGCGTGCAGTCCGTGGGACCGATGTCGTCCCATGTAGGACCGGCTTTAGCCGGGAAGGGGCCGGTTTGAGCGCTGATTTTTTTGAACATGAATTCAAATCCCGCCAATAGAAAAGCCCCGGCTTGCAGACCGGGGCTTTCTTTATGGCGTCAACCTTGTCTCAACGGTTGATTTTGATCTCGACGCGGCGGTTGAGCGCTCGGCCGTCGGCGGTTTTGTTGTCGGCCACTGGGCGGGCTTCGCCGTCACCTTCGACGGACACGAACGAGGCACGCGGGATGCCGGCACTGACGAGGTAGTCGGTCACCGATTGCGCGCGTTTTTGCGACAGTTTCTGGTTGTAGGCGTCGCTGCCCACGCTGTCGGTGTGGCCGCTGACGTGGAGTTGCACGTTCGGCGCTTCGGTTTTGAGTTTGGTCGCAACCATGTCCAGTTGCTGTTTGTCACCCGGTGTCAGGGTGGCTTTGTTGAACTCGAAGTGCACGTCACGGATGGTGATGATTTCTTCTTTCGGCAGCACCACCGGCGCGGCCATCGGTTCAGGGGCCGGTGTCACGATCGGGCAACCGGTGGCATCGACCGGGGTGCCTTTCGGTGTGTTCGGGCATTTGTCCATGCTGTTGAGGACGCCGTCGCCGTCATCATCGCCGTCCCCGTGGGTCCAGCAATATGCGCCTGCCATGACTCCCACTGCAGCACCGAAGCCTGCCGCCACCGACGCGCTCTGGAAGGCGCCGATCGCAGCGCCACTCAGCGCGCCCCCGGCCGCACACAGAGGCCAGTCGGTCTTTTGCAACCCCGCGCATCCCGTCAATACACTGGTCACCAGAATCAGAGGTAACGCTGTCCGAATCATGCTCATACGTTTCTTCTCCTTTGGTATCGGCTAAAACCGACTGAAATGCAGTAAAGACGCGTGTGGGGCCGTTCGCCACCCGGATGACGGGGGTTTTACCGGATTTCACCGCACAACTCGGGCTCTTCTGTGGAGAACAGCCTTCCGCCTTCACTCCGTACGCGTCGTTGTAATGCGAAATGAAAGCCTGCAAGCACTAGGCCATTGAAGTTCAGCACGCTAACCTTGCCCGCCTGAACGAGGATCTCCAATGACCGACCGCTTCTCCAGCCGCACGCCGCAACAGGCCTTGGCCGCCCTGCTCGACCTCTATGCGCCGAATCGTTTGCTGCTGGTTGGCGCCGAGACTTTTCCGGCGTTGCAGGCCTTTCAAGAAGCGCATCCGCAGACCGAGCTGGCCCACGCGGGGCCAGGTCTCTTACCCGCCGACCTGGCCGGACAGCGCTTCGATCTGGCGCTGGTGGTGGACTGCCTTGAACACATGCCCAAACGTACGGGCCTGGAGTTGTTGGGCGGCATCCGCAACCTCAATGCCAGCCGCATTGCCGTGCTGGCGGATCTTGATGCCTGCGGTTGGCAGTCCACGGATTTCTACTCGCTGGCACTGCAGGCCAGTGAACGGTTTTCCCGGGATGAACAAGTGCTGACGCTGTTCACCTACGATCTGCGCGAATACAAACAGGTGCCGGACTGGCTGAACGCGAAGTTCTGGGCCAATCCGGAGAATTACGGCAAGTACTGGTGGTGAGAAACGCATCATGAGCAGCGCAATATGCCCTTGCGGCAGCGGCAATCTTCTCGACGGTTGCTGCGGTCGCTATCACGCCGGTCAGCCCGCGCCGTGCGCCGAAGCGCTGATGCGTTCGCGCTACAGCGCTTATGTGCTGGGGTTGGTGGATTATTTGCTGGACACCACATTGCCGGCGCAACAGGCCGGGCTGGACCGTGACGCGATCAGCCAGTGGAGCGCCCGGAGCACCTGGCTGGGTCTGGAAGTCGAGGGTGCGGAGTTGATCGGCGGTCAGCCTGAACATGCATTCGTGACCTTCACCGCCCGCTGGCACGATGCCGACGGCGAGCATTGTCACCGCGAGCGCTCGGCGTTCGTGCAGCATGACAGACGCTGGTATTTCATCGACCCGACAGTGTCGATCAAAGCCGGTCGTAACGACGCCTGCCCTTGCGGCAGTCAGCAGAAATTCAAGAAGTGCTGTTCGGCTTATCTCACCTGACCTTTCAGCGACGCCAGTCACCACTCAGAGACACGCAGTCCTCAGGCCAGCCTGATGTGGGAAACGTCCGGCACCAGCGCGTGCTCAACCGGCTTGTCCTGACCCAGATCAGCGCCGGCCGGTGCCAGGCTCAAGCCGGACAGGTCAAGCTGCGGCGCACGCGCCGGCATCTTCGGATCCTGCACGTCCTGGCCCGGTTCGGAGAGCGTGAAGTCCGGCGCCTCGACGTCCACAAATGCAGCCATGTACACATCGCGCGGCTTGACGCTGGCTTTGCGCGGCGGGGTGGCGTCGTTGGGCGGCGTCAGGCTTGACGCCTTGCGCGTCCAGGTCGGCTCGTCCGGCGGCGGCGCCAGTTCAACTTCTTCCACCTCGACCAGACCCGGCGCCTCAACGACCGGCACCATCGACACAACCTGGGCCATGGCCCCGGCGCGTTCGAGGGTCGAGCGGTACTTTTCGGCGGCGGCCTCATCGAGGTTGTTTTTCAGCACCAGCCGACGGCCGGAGAACAGCAACGCGATGCGCTGAGCGTCCGCCTGGAACAGCTTTGCCAGGTTGGCCTTGACCAGATCCGGCTGCGCGCCGGGCACCAGTTGGCCGGAAAATACGATTTCGTAGTGCTGCATGGTCAATACTCCTTCGACACATGGCGCGAGTATGGCGCAGGCTGTAGAGAACGGCGAGTCACGTGAAGTGGCGGTCAGACCGGGCATAAAAGGGAGCGACCCATGATGTTTGCAGCACACGTCCTCAGAATCGCAGGCCTCTTCGCGCTCCTGGCGCTGTCGGGCTGCTCGACCTGGATAACCGGCGGCTTCGAAGACCCCGACGTCAAGCTGCTGAAGGTGGAAGTGGTCAAGGCCAAGTTGCTGCGTCAGGACTTCAAGCTGCGCTTTCGGGTCGACAACCCCAATGACTCCAGCCTGTTGGTCCGCGGTCTGCGCTACAAAATCCTGCTCAACGACATGTTGCTCAGCGAAGGCGTCTACAGCGACTGGTTCATCGTCAAAGCCAACAGCCACAAAAACTTTTCCGTGCCGATCCGCACCAATCTGTGGGAACACCTCAAGGACATCTCCAAGGTGCTCGGCAAAGCCAATCAGCCGGTGCATTACCGGTTGGAAGGCAAGCTCAAGACCGGATTTTTATTCGGACACAGCGTGCGCATCGGGCGCAATGGCGACATAATCCCCGGCGATTTGATTCCGGAGTAACCCCATGAACCAGCAAGCCCACGTGCACGGTCCCGATTGTGACCACGATCACGACCATCACGATCACCACCATGACCACGGCCACGTGCACGGCCCGCATTGCGGCCACGCGCCTCAAGAGCCGGTCCGCAACACGCTCAAGGACGTCGGCCGCAACGACCCTTGCCCTTGCGGCAGCGAGAAAAAATTCAAGAAGTGCCACGGCGCCTAACGCTCTCGGATGCTTCCACGGCCTGAATCTTCAGGCCGTTTTTATTTGTGTGATCGACGCCCGAAGGGGTAAAAGAGCTCAAGCCTTAATGGCAGTCGTGATGACTTCACCTGGAGCGCGCAATGATCGATCTGCACTACTGGACCACCCCCAACGGCCACAAAGTCTCGATTTTCCTCGAAGAAGCGGGCCTGCCGTACAAAATTTTCCCGGTCAACATCGGCGCGAACGAGCAGTTCGAAGCCGATTTTCTGAAGATTTCCCCCAACAACAAGATCCCGGCCATCGTCGACCACGAACCTGCTGACGGCGGCGAACCGCTGAGCCTGTTCGAGTCCGGCGCGATCCTGCTGTACCTGGCCGAGAAGACCGGCCGGTTCATTGCAACGGACCTGCGCGGCCGCGAGGAAACCCTGCAGTGGCTGTTCTGGCAAATGGGTGGCCTGGGCCCGATGGCCGGTCAGAATCACCATTTCAACCGGTTTGCCAAAGAGAAGATTCCCTAAGCGATCAAGCGTTACGTCGACGAAACCGCGCGCTTGTATGGCGTGTTGAACGAGCGTCTGGCCGATCGCAGCTTTGTGGCGGGCGAGGACTACGGCATCGCGGACATGGCGATCTATCCGTGGATCGTGCCCTACACGTTTCAGGAGCAGAACCTGGATGACTTCCCGCACCTGAAGCGTTGGTTCGAGACGGTCGCCAATCGCGATGCAGTGAAGCGGGCCTATGCGCTGGCCGACAAGATCAATCCGCCGAAGCCATAAACGGACAGACGCCGCCTTCACCGTGGAGCGAAAATCGCGAAAATAAACTCCCTCCCCCGGCTTGCGTGGCGCTCGCCTGCTCTCTAACGTAGCGCCTTTTCTACGCACACCCCCGCAGGAGCTTCATCATGGCCTCGCCAGCCCTTTCAACTCTGAAAACGCGCATGAGCGCGGCCGCTGCCATGATCGGACTCCTGAGCCTGGCCGGTTGCCAGCTGGGGGGTGAAGACCGCGACAGCCTGCCGCCTGCCAGCGGGGTGTTTGCCATTAAAGGGCTGGCACAGAACGTCTCGATTCGCCGCAACAACCTGGGCATGCCGCTGATAGAAAGCAGCACGTTCCATGACGCGCTGTTCACCCTCGGTTACGTTCACGCGACCGACCGCATCACCCAGATGATGCAAATGCGCTTGCTCGCTCAGGGCCGGCTGTCGGAAATCGCAGGGCCGGGCGCCCTCGATCTCGACCGCATGATGCGCGCCGCCAACCTCAAGCAGACCGCTGGCCAGCTGTATGCGGCCTCCTCGCCGCGCCTGAAACGCTTCTTCGAGGTGTACGCGCGGGGCGTCAACGCCTACTTGTTCCGCTATCGCGACAAGCTGCCGGCTGACCTCGCCGATTCGGGTTACAAGCCTGAATACTGGAAGCCGGAAGACTCGGCGCTGATTTTCAGCCTGCTCAACTTCAGCCTGTCGGTGAACCTGCAGGAGGAGATTTCCTCCCTGGTGCTGGCGCAGAAAGTCGGGCCAGACAAGCTGGCCTGGCTGCTGCCAACCTATCCCGACGAGGAGTTGCCCTTTGCTGAAGCCGACAAGCTCAAGGTCCTGAATCTGGGCAGCCAGCTGGCGGGCCTGAGCAATCTGGACAAAGCGGCGCTGCAGCTTTCCGACCTCAACCTGCTGGGGGTTTCGGCGTCGAATAACTGGGTGATCTCACCGCAACGCGCGCGCGCTGGCAAAAGTCTGCTGGCCACTGACAGTCAACTGGCGCCGACTGTGCCGTCGATGTGGAATTTCGTACAGATCCGCTCGCCGAAATACCAGGCCGCCGGCGCCACCGTTGCGGGGTTGCCGCTGGTCTTGTCCGGTTTCAACGGCAAACTGGCCTGGAGCATGGGCCCGGCAATGGGCGACAATCAGGACCTGTTCCTGGAGAAGCTCAAGCGTGAAAACAACCGCCTGATGGTGATGGCCGACGGCAAATGGGTCGCGGCAGGCGCCCATGAGGAAACCTACTTCGTCAAAGGCCAGAGCCCGGTACGCGAGCCAGCCTACGAAACACGCCACGGCCCGCTGCTCAACGCAAGTTCTGCGCAGTTGGCCAGCGGCCTTGGCATCGCCCTGCAGACGCCTGATGCCAAGGACGACAAAACCCTCGATGCCCTCTTCGACCTGACCCGTGCGCCGAACGTGCAGCGGGCCTTCGACACCACCCGGGAAATCCGCGCCATCACCCTGAACATGGTGTTCGCCGATGCGTCGAACACCGGCTGGCAGGTCACCGGCAAATACCCGAATCGGCGCGACGGGCTCGGCCTGATTCCTTCGCCGGGCTGGGACGGCCGGTTCGACTGGGACGGCTATGCTGACGCGATGCTGCACCCGTACGATCAGGATTCGCAACAGGGCTGGATCGCCACCGCCAATCAACGCACGGTGCCGAAAGGCTATGGCATGCAGCTCTCCAATTCCTGGGATTATCCGGAGCGCGCCGAACGCATCGCCGAACTGGCCAGTGCCGGCAAGCAGGACACCCGCAGCACCGTCGCCATGCAATACGACCAGACCACGACCTTCGCCGCCAAACTGAAGAAAATGTTCTCCGCGCCGGGCATGTCAGTACCGCTGAAACAGGCCATTGACGCCCTGCCCGCGCCAGAGCGCGACAAAGCCCGTGATGCGTTGACCCGCCTGATGGCGTTCGACGGCCGACTGTCGCCGGGTTCGGCGGATGCGGCGATTTACGAATTGTTCCTGCAAGAGAGTGCCCGCCAGACTTTCCTCGACGAACTCGGCCCGGAAACCAGCCCTGCCTGGAAAGCGCTGGTGCAAAGCGCGGGCCTGTCCTACTCGCCCCAGGCCGATCACCTATTGGGCCGCGAAGACAGTCCGTATTGGGACGACGTGAAAACGCCGCAAAAAGAAGACAAACCCGCCATCCTCGCCCGCAGCCTGGCCGCTGCGATCACCGTCGGCGAAGCTCAACTCGGCGCCGATCACAAAGCCTGGCAGTGGGGCAAGTTGCACCAGATCACTTGGACCGCCCAAAGCGCCCAACTCAGCGCGGCGCTGGGGGGCAACAAGGCAAACGTGATCAAAGGCCCAATCGCCACGGGCGGCGACCACACCACCCTGAACGCGTCGGGCTTCCACTGGGGCCAGGACTTCAACGCCGCCGTCGTCCCGACCATGCGCATCATCGTCGACTTCGCCCAGCAAGAACCGATGATGGCGCAAAACGCCGCGGGCCAATCCGGCAACCCCGCGAGCCCGTACAACGCCAACGGCATCGACCCCTGGATGAAAGGCCTCTACATGTCAGTGCCGATGCAACCGGAAAACTTCGAAAAAGCCTACGGCAAGCAACGCCTGACGCTGACGCCCGGGAAGTAAATGGCCCAGCAATCTGGGATGACGCGGAGCGTCCCGGGATGCATTCCCACGCAGAGCGTGGGAACGATCAGTGTCAAGGCGCCAAAATAGACGTCGCTCAACCCGGCCTCTTCCCGGCTGAAGCCGGTCCCACTAAAAAGCACACCGCGTACCGTCAGTGGGACCGGCGGCGCCCCGTAGGACCGGCTTCAGCCGGGAAGCCGTTGATCTGCATCTGCTTTTGATCCGCTTTTGATCTTCAAACTCAAATAGCCCAGACGCCGCCAAACGCGACTTGGGTGCAGGCTGAACGCAGGTCTCGCTCCGTGGGCCGAGCGGCATGGATGCCGCGAGAGCCGCCCCCCGCCATGGATGGCGGATGGCAGCGGGCCCACGGAGCGAGACCGGAGTGAAGGAACCCGACGAAGGAAGGGCCAAACCAGGAGCAAGCACCCTTGGCTGCTCTTTAGAACAGAGAGGGGGGTGCTTTTCCAAGTAACTCGCCGAAGGCGAAACAGTCGAGCCGTTAGGCCGACGCTCTTGATCTTGATCTTGATCTAGCGTCAAAACCCCGAACTTCTGCGCCCCGCCACCGCTCTACCTGACAAGTCCCCAAACCCGGTTAAACCATGGATCTCGTCATTGCCCGCCCCGAAGGCCTCTACTGCCCGCCCGGTGATTTCTACATCGATCCATGGCGCCCGGTCGAACGCTCCGTCATCACCCACGCCCACGGCGACCACGCCCGCACCGGCAACGAACACTACCTCGCCGCCGCGCCCGGCGAAGGCATATTGCGCTCCCGACTGGGCCACGACATCAACCTCCAGACCCTCGCCTACGGCGAAAGCATCACCCACCACGGCGTCAAACTCAGCCTCCACCCGGCCGGCCACGTCCTCGGTTCCGCCCAGGTCCGCCTCGAATACCAAGGCGAAGTCTGGGTGGCCTCAGGGGACTACAAAGTCGAACCCGACGGCACCTGCGAACCCTTCGAACCCGTGCGCTGCCACACCTTCATCACCGAATCCACCTTCGGCCTGCCGATCTACCGCTGGCAACCCCAGGCGGAAATCTTCGCAGGGGTCAACGAATGGTGGCGCGCCAATGCCGCCGCCGGCAAAGCCAGCGTCCTGTTCGCGTACTCATTTGGCAAAGCCCAACGCATCCTCCACGGCATCGACCCCAGCATCGGCCCGATCCTCGTCCACGGCGCCGTCGAACCGCTGAACCGCGTCTACCGCGAAGCCGGCGTGCGCATCCCCGAAACCCACTACGCCGGCGACTTCAAAAAAACCGACCCCGCGTTGCGCAGCGCCCTGATCGTCGCGCCACCCTCCGCCGGCGGCAGCACCTGGATGCGCCGCTTTGGCGAATTCAGCGACGCCTTCGCCAGCGGCTGGATGATGCTGCGCGGCACCCGACGTCGGCGCGGCGTCGACCGAGGCTTTGCCCTCTCCGACCACGCCGACTGGCCGGGCTTGCTTTGGGCCATCGAAAACACCGGCGCTGAACGAGTGATGGTCACCCACGGTTCAGTGGCCGTGCTGGTGCGCTATCTGCGCGAACTGGGCCTCGACGCCCAAGGCTTCAGCACCGAATACGGCGACGAAGAAGACGACGCAGCGGCCAAGACCGAATCTGCACCCGGCCCCGAATCGACAGGCGAGGCCTCCTCATGAAGGCCTTCGCCGAACTCTATTCGGACCTCGACGCTACCACCTCCAGTAACGCCAAGCTGGCGGCCATGCAGGCCTACTTCAGCAACGCCGCCCCCGAAGACGCCGCGTGGGCGGTGTACTTCCTGGCCGGCGGACGCCCACGGCAACTGGTGCCGACGCGCATGTTGCGTGAGCAGGCACTGTTATTGTCCGGCTTGCCGGAATGGCTGTTCGAGGAGAGCTATCAGGCGGTCGGCGATTTGGCGGAAACCCTGTCGCTGCTGCTACCCAAAGCCGAGCACAGCTCCGAAGAAGGCCTGGCCAGCTGGATGGAAAACCATCTGCTGCCCCTGCGTGGTCTGCCTCCGGAAGAGTTGATCGAGCGTTTGCCGACGTTCTGGTCGCAACTGGACTCGCAAAGCCTGATGGTCTGCCTGAAGCTGATCACCGGCAGTTTCCGCGTCGGTGTTTCGAAGCTGCTGGTGACACGGGCGCTCGCGGCCTTGGCTGATATCGACAGCAAGCGCGTGGCCCAGCGACTTGTCGGCTACACCGATCTTTCCCATCGCCCCAGCGCCGAGGGCTATCTAAAACTCATCGCCGAAGAATCGGCCGACGAACACGCGCAACGCGGTGGCCAGCCCTACCCGTTCTTCCTCGCCCACGCGCTGCAGCAGCCGGTCGATCAGTTCGAGAATCTGCTGGGCGCCGCGGAAAACTGGCAGGTGGAATGGAAGTGGGACGGCATTCGCGCCCAGGTGGTCAAGCGCGAAGGTCGGCTGTGGATCTGGTCGCGGGGTGAAGAACTGGTCACGGATCGCTTCCCTGAACTGCACACCCTGGCTCAGTGCCTGCCCGACGGCACCGTCATCGATGGCGAGATTGTCGTCTGGAAAGCCGCGACGCCGGAGAATCCGGAGAGCGGCGAGTTCGCGCTGGACACCCCTACGCCCGGCACACCTGGCGAAGCGACGCCGTCGGTACAACCCTTCGCCCTGCTGCAGCAGCGGATCGGCCGCAAAACCCTGGGCAAGAAGATTCTGGAAGACGTGCCGGTCGTCGTGCTGGCTTACGACCTGCTGGAATGGGAAGGCCACGACTGGCGCAGTCGCCCGCAACATGAGCGCCGCACGCAGATGGAAAAAGTCATCGCCAGCGCCCAGAGCCCGGTATTGATGCCGTCCCCCTTGCTGACCGGCACTGACTGGCTCGACCTTGGCCGGCAGCGCGAGGCGTCCCGCAGTCTCGGCGTGGAAGGCATGATGCTCAAGGCACGGGACTCGATGTACGGCGTCGGGCGCACCAAGGACATGGGCGTCTGGTGGAAATGGAAGATGGACCCGTTCAGCGTCGACGCGGTGCTGATCTACGCCCAACGCGGTCACGGCCGCCGCGCCAGCCTTTACAGCGACTACACCTTTGCGGTCTGGGACGGCCCGCCGGAATCCAGCGAACGGACGCTGGTGCCCTTCGCCAAAGCGTATTCGGGGCTGACCGACGAAGAGATGCGCAAAGTCGATGCAATCATCCGCAAGACCACCGTCGACAAATTCGGCCCGGTGCGAAGTGTTACCCCGACCCTGGTGTTCGAGCTGGGCTTCGAAGGCATCGCCCTGTCGAAACGGCACAAAAGCGGCATCGCGGTGAGGTTTCCCAGGATGCTGCGCTGGCGCCTGGACAAGCCCGTTGCCGAAGCCGACAGCCTGGCGACGCTGCAGGACCTGCTGGCCTGAGCACCGTAGCGGTGCGCGGGCCTGGCTTCGGTCCGCGTCGAATGCGCTGAAATGGGGCGCGCTGGAAAACGCACCCTCTCAGCGACAAGCCCCGCCAGGCGTTTCGAATCTCCCCTCCATCACAACAAGCGCCGCTGGACACCCCAAAGGCTGCAACTTTTTCGCCCACTCTCAACGGGATACGGCTACTCTGCCGATGCCTGCGGGGCCTCAAAAAAAGACAAAAGATGGCGCTAAGTCATCATTGCGACAACTCCGTACATTTAAAACGCGCGTTCGTTTCTTTGGTTCGGAAATTGCTGTCTATTTGCGGTCTGGCTTTTGCCGGTAGCAAGCCTTCGCGTGTTCCCAACGCTCAATTTGGTTTTAAGGACTGAACGATGAAAAAAGCATGGCTGACCCTTTCCGCTCTCGCCATCTGTCTGGCCGCCGGTAACGCAATGGCCAAGGAGTACAAGGAGCTGCGTTTCGGCGTCGATCCTTCCTACGCGCCCTTCGAATCCAAAGCCGCCGATGGCAGCCTGGTAGGCTTCGATATCGATCTGGGCAACGCGATTTGTGCTGAATTGAAGGTCAAGTGCAAGTGGGTCGAAAGCGACTTCGACGGCATGATCCCAGGCCTGAAAGCCAACAAGTTCGACGGCGTGATCTCCTCCATGACCGTGACCCCGGCCCGCGAGAAAGTCATCGACTTCTCCAGCGAACTGTTTTCCGGCCCTACCTCACTGGTCTACAAAAAAGGCTCCGGCCTGAGTGCTGACACGGCCTCGCTCAAAGGCAAAACCGTGGGTTACGAGCAAGGCACCATCCAGGAAGCCTACGCCAAGGCCGTTCTGGACAAGGCTGGCGTGAAAACCCAGGCCTACGCCAACCAGGATCAGGTCTATGCCGACCTCGTTTCGGGTCGTCTGGATGCCTCGGTTCAAGACATGCTGCAAGCCGAGCTGGGCTTCCTGAAATCGCCACAAGGCGGTGACTATGAAGTCAGCAAGCCTATCGACGATCCCCTGCTGCCAGCCAAAACCGCAGTCGGCATCTCGAAAGGTAACAAGGACCTGAAAGCGCTGTTGGACAAGGGTATCAAAGCGTTACACGACGACGGCAAGTACGCCGAGATCCAGAAGAAGCACTTCGGCGATCTGAATCTGTACAGCGGTAAATAAGCAAACAGACGCCCGTTGATTTCAGCCAGAATCCGTCGCTGAAGTTCACGGGCGTTTTTATTGACTGTATAGGTTGCACATGTTCGAAACTCTCCTGCAAAACCTGGGACTGTCAGCATTCAGCCTGAAAGGCTTCGGCCCGCTGTTGCTGCAAGGCACCTGGATGACCGTCAAATTATCGGTAATGTCGCTGCTGCTGGCCATTGTGCTCGGCCTGCTGGGCGCCAGTGCCAAACTGTCAAAAGCCGCCGTGCTGCGCGTTCCTGCCCAGATCTACACCACGTTGATCCGTGGCGTACCGGACCTGGTGCTGATGCTGCTGATCTTCTACAGCCTGCAAACCTGGCTGACCACGCTCACCAATGCGATGGAATGGGATTACATCGAGATCGACCCTTTCTCTGCCGGCGTCATCACGTTGGGCTTCATCTATGGCGCGTACTTCACCGAGACCTTCCGCGGCGCGATTCTCGCCGTACCGCGCGGTCAGGTCGAAGCCGCCACGGCCTATGGGCTCAGCCGTTCGCAACGGTTTCGCATGGTGGTATTCCCGCAGATGATGCGCTTCGCCCTGCCCGGCATCGGCAACAACTGGCAAGTGGTGCTCAAGGCCACCGCGCTGGTGTCGATCATCGGTCTGGCCGACTTGGTCAAAGCCGCGCAGGACGCGGGTAAAAGCACCTATCAGCTGTTCTACTTCCTGGTAATCGCCGCACTGATCTATCTGGTCATCACCAGCGTGTCCAACTTCGCCCTGCGCTGGGCCGAACGGCGTTATGCCGCCGGCAGCCGGGAGGCTCAACGATGATCGAGTTGCTGCAAGAATACTGGCGCGCCTTCCTTTATACGGACGGCCAGAACATCACCGGCCTCGCCATGACGATGTGGCTGCTCAGTGCCTCCATCGCCATTGGCTTCATCGTTTCGATTCCGCTGTCCATCGCCCGCGTGTCGCGCAATCCCCTGGTGCGCTGGCCCGTGCAGTTCTACACCTACCTGTTCCGTGGAACGCCGCTGTATATCCAGTTGCTGATTTGCTACACCGGCATCTACAGCATCGCCGCCGTGCGGGAGCAGCCCATGCTCGGCGCGTTCTTCCGTGACGCGATGAACTGCACGATCCTCGCCTTCGCTTTGAACACTTGCGCCTACACCACGGAGATCTTCGCTGGTGCGATTCGCAGCATGAACCACGGCGAAGTCGAGGCGGCCAAGGCTTACGGCCTGACCGGCTGGCGCCTGTACACCTACGTCATCATGCCGTCGGCACTGCGCCGTTCGCTGCCTTATTACAGCAACGAAGTGATCCTGATGCTGCACTCGACCACCGTGGCTTTCACCGCCACCGTGCCGGACATCCTCAAGGTCGCGCGGGACGCCAACTCGGCCACCTTCCTGACGTTCCAGTCGTTCGGTATCGCGGCGCTGATCTACCTCACGGTCACGTTCATTCTGGTAGGCCTGTTCCGATTGGCTGAACGCCGCTGGCTGGCCTTCCTCGGCCCGACTCACTAGGAACCCTGCATGCGACACCAGACCCATGATCTGCTGGCCCCGGTGCCTGGCACCGCGCGGCAGATCCATAGCTTTCACTACGGCCCGGAACACGGTGCCTGCAAGGTTTACATCCAGTCGTCCCTGCACGCCGACGAGCTGCCGGGCATGCTGGTGTCCTGGTACTTGAAGCAACGGCTGGCCGAGCTTGAAAACGCCGGCCAGTTGCTCGGCGAAGTGGTGGTCGTTCCGGTGGCCAACCCCGTCGGGCTGGAGCAGGTCCTGATGGACATGCCGCTGGGCCGTTACGAGCTTGAAAGCGGACAGAACTTCAACCGCCGCTTCGTCGACCTCGGTCAGCAGGTGGGCGATGAAGTCGAAGCGCTGCTGACGGATGATTCCCGGCACAACGTCGCACTGATTCGCAAAACCTTGCTGGGCGCACTGAATAACTGCGTCGGCAGCACCCAACTGGAGTCCCAGCGCCTGACGCTGCAGCGCCTGGCCTGTGACGCTGATGTGGTGCTGGACCTGCATTGCGATTTCGAATCCGTCGAGCACTTGTACACCACGCCTGAGGCTTGGCCCCAGGTCGAAGCGCTGTCGCGTTATCTCGGCGCACAGGCAAGCCTGCTGGCGACGGATTCGGGTGGGCAGTCGTTCGATGAATGCTTCACGCTGGTCTGGTGGCAACTGCAGCAGCGCTTTGCCAAGCGCTTCCCGATTCCAATGGGCAGCTTTTCCGTCACCCTGGAGTTGCGCGGCCAGGGCGATGTCAATCACGCCCTCGCCAGCCGCGACTGTCAGGCGATCATCAGCTACCTGATGCACCACGGCGCCATTGCCGGCGAGCCGGTTGCGCCACCTGAACTGCTTTACCCGGCGACCCCGCTGGCGGGCGTCGAACCGGTTGCCACGCCTGTCGGTGGTCTGCTGGTGTTCTGCACACTGCCCGGCGAATACGTCGAGGCGGGGCAATTGATCGCTGAGGTCATCGACCCGATCAGCGACGCAGTGACCCCGATCCACACGGCCAACGCTGGCCTTATGTACGCCCGCTCATTGCGACGCATGGCGACCGCCGGCATGGTCATCGCCCATGTCGCCGGCACCGAAGCCTACCGCAGCGGCTACTTACTTTCTCCTTGAGGACTGCCCTTCATGTACAAACTGACCATCGATGGCCTGCATAAAAGCTACGGTGACCACGAGGTGCTCAAAGGGGTGTCGCTGAAGGCCAGCGTCGGCGACGTGATTTGCCTGATCGGCGCCAGCGGCTCGGGCAAGAGCACGTTCCTGCGCTGCATCAATTTTCTCGAGCAACCCAATGACGGCGCCATGAGCCTGGACGGCCAGCCCGTGCGCATGGTCAGCGACACCGGCGGCATGCGCGTCGCCGACCCGGCCGAGCTGCAGCGGATTCGCACGAGGCTGGCGATGGTGTTCCAGCACTTCAACCTGTGGAGCCACATGACGGTGCTGGAAAACATCACCATGGCCCCGCGGCGGGTACTGGGCGTGTCGAAGGTGGAGGCCGAGGCCCGCGCACGCAAATACCTGGACAAGGTCGGGTTGCCGGCGCGTGTCGCCGATCAATACCCCGCGTTCCTGTCCGGTGGCCAGCAGCAGCGCGTGGCCATCGCCCGTGCGCTGGCGATGGAACCGGAAATCATGCTGTTCGACGAGCCGACTTCAGCCCTCGACCCTGAGCTGGTCGGCGAAGTGTTGAAAGTGATTCAGGGCCTCGCTGAAGAGGGCCGGACCATGATTCTGGTGACCCACGAAATGGGCTTCGCCCGCAAGGTCGCCAATCAGGTGGTGTTCCTGCACCAAGGCCAGATCGAGGAAATGGGCCACCCGGACGACGTGCTGGGCAGCCCGAAGAGCGAGCGCTTGCAGCAGTTTCTGAGTGGAAATTTGAAATAGTCACTTGCTGTAGAGATACGGGGCTGACACCCCACTCTGGTTCAGCGCACGCGTAACCTGTGGGAGCGAGCTTGCTCGCGAAGGCATTCTGTCAGTCAGCTTCCTTGCTGCTGACCCACCGCATTCGCGAGCAAGCTCGCTCCCACAGGATTTGTCCTCACAGTCGACAACGCGGTCCAAGGGAAAAAACGAGTCACTCAAACCAATCCAAACGGACATCCCATCAAACTATTCCACGCTCTGAGCGGTCTCTGACTTAACCCCTTCCCAGAGCCTGCGCATGCCAAAAGCCGTCAATTTCGCCAAGCGCTGGTTTGCCGAGCGAGGCTGGAAACCCTTCCCCTTCCAGAAAGAAGTCTGGGCCGCCGTCGCTCGCGGCGAGTCGGGTTTGCTGCACGCCAGCACCGGCGCGGGCAAGACCTACTCGGTGTGGTTCGCCGCCCTCAACCAGTTCGCCCGGCCTGCACCCGAATCGACCGAGATGAAGCCGCGCAAGCGCAAGCCCGTCGCCGCTCCCCTGAGCGTGCTGTGGATCACGCCCATGCGCGCGCTCGCCGCCGACACCGCCCGCGCACTGGAAGGCCCGCTGCAGGATTTGCAGATCCCGTGGAGTGTTGGCCTGCGCACCGGCGACACCAGCAGCAGCGAGCGCGCCAAACAGGGCCGGCGCCTGCCGTCCGCGCTGATCACCACGCCGGAGAGCCTGACGCTGATGCTGACCCGCGCCGATGCCCAGGCGACGATGTCGACGCTGAAGATGGTCGTGGTCGATGAATGGCACGAGCTGATCGGCAACAAGCGCGGCATTCAGCTGCAACTGGCGCTGGCCCGGCTGCGTCAGTGGAATCCTGAACTGGTGATCTGGGGCCTTTCCGCGACCCTCGGCAATCAAGCCCACGCGCAACAGGTGCTGGTGGGCGACCACGGCACCACCGTCCATGGCAAAGTGGTCAAAAAATTGATCGTCGACACGTTGCTGCCGCCCTCCATCGAACGCTTCCCCTGGGCCGGACATATGGGGCTGCGCATGCTGCCGCAGGTGCTGGCCGAGGTCGACAGCAGTTCCAGTTGCCTGCTGTTCACCAATACACGGGCACAGTCGGAAGTCTGGTATCAAGCGCTGCTGGAAGCCCGCCCGGACTGGGCCGGGTTGATCGCGCTGCACCACGGCTCGCTGTCCCGTGAGGTCCGCGACTGGGTTGAACGCGCGCTGAAAGAAGGCCACCTGAAAGCTGTGGTCTGCACCTCCAGTCTCGATTTAGGCGTGGATTTTCTGCCAGTCGAGCGCGTACTGCAGATCGGTTCGGCCAAGGGCGTCGCGCGGCTGATGCAGCGTGCGGGACGCTCGGGCCACGCGCCGGGCCGCCCGTCACGGGTCACGCTGGTGCCGACCCATAGCCTGGAGCTGGTAGAAGCCGCCGCTGCCCGCGACGCCGTCAACGCGCGTCTGATAGAACCCCGGGAATCACCCTACAAACCGCTGGATGTCCTCGTGCAACATCTGGTGAGCATGGCCCTCGGTGGCGGCTTTATGCCCGACGCGCTACTGGCCGAAGTTCGCACCGCCTGGGCCTATCGCGACCTCACCGACGAGGAGTGGGAGTGGGCTTTGGCTTTCGTGCGCTACGGCGGCCTGTCACTGACGGCCTACCCTGATTATCGACGCGTCGAGCCTGACGAAGACGGCATCTGGCGCGTCCCCGATGCCCGCCTGGCCCGCCGCCACCGCATGAGCGTGGGCACCATCGTGAGTGAAGCCAGCATCAACGTGAAGTACTGGAGCAAGGGCGGCGGAGGCGGATCCCTCGGCAGCGTCGAAGAGGGCTTCATCGCTCGCTTGAAACCCGGAGACGGGTTTCTGTTCAGCGGTCGCCTGCTGGAACTGGTGCGCGTGGAGAACATGACCGCGTACGTGAAAAAGGCTACGGGCAAAAAAGCCGCCGTCCCACGCTGGAATGGCGGACGGATGCCGCTCTCCAACGAACTGGCAGACGCCGTTGTCGAAAAATTCGATGCCGCTGCCCGGGGCGATTTCAGCAGCCCCGAGATGCACATCGTCAGCCCGCTGCTGGAAGTGCAGCGGCAATGGTCAGCCTTGCCACGCAAGGACACACTGCTGGCGGAAGTCTTGAAGTCCCGCGAAGGCTGGCATCTGTTTCTTTATCCTTTCGCCGGGCGCCATGTGCACCTGGGGCTGGCGAGCCTGCTGGCGTGGCGACTGAGCCGCGACACGCCACTGACCTTCTCCATCGCCGTGAACGACTACGGCTTCGAGCTGCTCAGCGCCACCCCGCTCGACTGGAACGAGCGCCTGACGACCCAGCTGTTCTCCGAAGACGAGCTATTGGCCGATATCATTGCCAGCCTGAACGCCGGCGAACTGGCGCTGCGCCGTTTCCGCGAAATTGCCCGCATCGCCGGGCTGGTGTTCTCCGGCTACCCCGGCGCGCCGAAGAGCAACCGACAGCTCCAGGCGTCGAGCGGATTGTTCTTCGAAGTATTCAAACAGTACGACGCCGGCAACCTGCTGCTGACGCAAGCTCAAAAGGAAGTGTTGCGGCAGGAGCTGGACGTGGCCCGTCTCGAACAAACCCTGAGCCGTATCAACAACCGAACCCTGGATTTGCACGTGATCAAACGCCCCACCCCGATGGCCTTCCCGCTGCTGGTAGAACGCATGCGCGAAAGCCTCAGCACCGAAAAACTCTCCGACCGTATCGCACGGATGGTCAACGATCTCGAGAAAGCCGCCGGGCCTGAGGTCATGACGTGAGGCCGTATCTGTCGATTCAGCTGGCAGGTGCGGAGTTGTGGTTACTGGCGGACAAAGCGATTTACTACCCGGCCGAGCGGGCGCTGTTGATCGCCGACGCTCACTTTGGCAAGGCTGCTGCCTACCGACGGTTGGGTCAGCCAGTGCCCCACGGCACCACCGACGATAACCTTCAGCGCCTGGATGCACTTCTGGCGAGCTATGACTGCGACCGGTTGATCTTTCTGGGGGACTTTTTGCACGCCCCAGAATCCCACGCGGCCGGCACGCTGTCGGCCATTCAGGCATGGCGCGACAAGCATGAGGGTCTGGCGATCACTCTGATTCGGGGTAACCATGACAAGCGTGCCGGCGACCCACCCCCGGAATTGCGCATGGACATCGAGGAGGAACCGATGTTCATGGGGCCGTATGCGCTTCAGCACGAGCCTGACCCGCACCCTGACTTCCACGTCCTGGCGGGCCATGTGCACCCGGCCTACCGGCTGTACGGACGAGGACGACAGCGCTTGCGGCTGCCGTGTTTCTACGTATTGCCACGCGTGAGTCTGCTGCCGGCGTTTGGCGCGTTTACAGGCGGCATGAACATCGAGCGGGCGGAAAACAGCAGGGTTTACGTGGTGGGGGATGGGGCGGTATGGGAGGCGGTTTGAACACCAAGCCGAACAATCGACGAGGCACGCTCTGGTGACTTACCGGGTCGAACCAAGTGGGCGCGACTGAGTTGGCAGAAGACAGGAGGTTCCCGCCGATGCCCAGGCAACGGCGGGAGCTGAATCAAGCGACCGGTGCAGGCGGTGGCTCGTCCGGAATGGTCGGCACGCCCGGCTCTAAGGGTTGCTCAAAGTCCGGGGTGTCAGGATTCGGCTGCCCGGGAATACCCCCGGCGACCATGTTATTGAGGTGTGGATGCGCTAACAGCGACCAAGCCAGCAACCCAACCTGATTGGGACTCGGGTCGGTTTCATTGCTGCTGGTGTTGATGTGTCTCTTCATAGGGCACTCCTGAGCGTTGGCCCCACCCGCATGGTGCGGATGGGAACAGTTCAGTCAATAGAGTGCGAATTCCGAGACAAATTCAGTAACGGGCTGACAAATGGCATGATTACGTGCGGGGCAGCGTTACACCGCGTTGGCCTTGGTACTTGCCACCACGGTCCTTGTAGGACACCTCACACTCTTCGTCGGACTCCAGGAACAGCATCTGGGCAACGCCTTCGTTGGCGTAGATCTTCGCCGGCAGCGTGGTGGTGTTGGAGAATTCCAGGGTCACGTGGCCTTCCCATTCCGGCTCGAGGGGCGTGACGTTGACGATGATGCCGCAGCGCGCGTAGGTGCTCTTGCCGAGGCAAATGGTCAGAACATTGCGAGGAATACGGAAATATTCGACGGTGCGTGCCAGCGCAAACGAGTTCGGCGGGATGATGCAAACGTCGCTTTTGATGTCTACAAAACTTTTTTCATCGAAATTCTTAGGGTCGACGGTGGCCGAATTGATGTTGGTGAACACCTTGAATTCGTCGGCGCAACGCACGTCGTAGCCATAGCTGGAGACACCGAAAGAGATCACCCGATCAGCGCCTTCGCCGCGCACCTGACGCTCCACGAACGGCTCGATCATGCCGTGTTCCTGCGCCATGCGGCGAATCCACTTGTCCGATTTGATGCTCATGGCGGTGTCCTGAATAGCGAGGTGAAAAAGATGTCCGGCATCTTACCGGTCGAACGCCCCGGGTTCAAAGATTGCGCGCCGTGCGCATTAAGGTCGTTGAGCCACCTCAAGAAAAAATCTCGGACAGACCCTTTGCACATTCCGGAAAAAGGGGTAAGGTGGCCCCACTGTGTTGCTTGTGTCACTGAGAATATCTACACGATGTTGAATTTCGATCCAACCATCTCCAAGAATTTTTCCTGCTCTTTGCACTCAGTCTCGGCCAGGGCATTTCCTGAGTCGCAGTTAACTTTGTCCAAGGAGATACACCATGTCTAATCGCCAAACTGGTACCGTTAAGTGGTTCAACGATGAAAAAGGCTTCGGCTTCATCACTCCACAATCCGGTGACGACCTGTTCGTTCACTTCAAAGCTATCCAATCTGACGGCTTCAAAAGCCTGAAAGAAGGCCAACAGGTCTCTTTCATCGCTACCCGCGGTCAGAAAGGCATGCAAGCTGAAGAAGTTCAAGTTATCTAACTTGTACTGATTCGCTTAAAAGACCCCGCCCTCAAAAGCGGGGTTTTTTTACGCCTGCATAAAGGCTACTGCTGCACATCCCCGCTGCCCCCTACCTCGCCTCTTGCTAACGCGACATGCCGATCGTCCGGCACATCGCGCCTCCAGCTTTCAGCTTCAGCGGATCAGTCGTCGCTCACAGAGATGTTCGGCATCTGCGCACTCGCAGCTTCCTGCAACACAATACGCGCGCCGACATGACGCGCCAGCTCCTGGTACACCATCGCAATCTGGCTCTCCGGCTCGGCAATCGCCGTCGGCTTGCCGCCATCGGCCTGCTCTCGAATCAACATGGACAGCGGCAGCGAGGCCAGCAGCTCGACGCCATATTGCGTCGCCAGCTTTTCCCCTCCGCCTTCGCCAAAGAGATGCTCGGCATGGCCGCAGTTCGAGCAGATATGCACGGCCATGTTCTCGACGACACCCAGCACCGGGATATTGACCTTGCGGAACATCTCCACGCCTTTCTTCGCGTCCAGCAATGCAAGGTCCTGCGGGGTCGTGACGATCACTGCGCCCGCGACCGGCACTTTCTGCGCGAGGGTCAGCTGGATATCACCGGTGCCAGGCGGCATATCGATGACCAGGTAATCCAGATCATTCCAGGCGGTCTGAGTCACCAGCTGCAGCAGTGCCCCCGACACCATCGGCCCTCGCCAGACCATCGGCGTGTTGTCGTCGGTCAGAAACGCCATGGACATCACTTCGATGCCATGGGCCTCGATCGGCACGAACCACTTCTGATCCTTGATCCTGGGACGGGTGCCTTCGGCGATGCCGAACATGACCCCCTGGCTCGGGCCGTAGATATCGGCGTCAAGAATGCCGACGCGCGCGCCTTCTCGGGACAGCGCCAACGCCAGATTCGCCGCCGTCGTGGATTTACCGACGCCGCCTTTGCCGGACGCAACGGCCACAATGTTCTTCACATTGGCCAGGCCGGGGATCTGGCCGAGGGCTTTGTGGGGATGAATGACCGAGGCGATCCGGACACTGGCCGAGGCGACCCCATCCAGCCCTTCAATCGCCATCTGCAGCATCTGTGCCCAGCCGTTCTGGAACAGCGCGGCGGCGTAACCCAGTTCCAGCTGGACACTCACGCGGTCGCCTTCGATCTCGATGGCGCGGACACACCCGGCGCTGACCGGGTCCTGATTCAAGTAAGGATCGGTGTACTGGCGAAGGACGGCTTCCACCGTTGCGCGATTGAGAGCGCTCATGGGTGACTCCCTATAAAGACTGACTAAAACAGGCGGCCATCCTACCTTGTATGCCCGATAAAGAACGCAACGACGTTTCCTTTCAAGCGCATCGGCAGATTCCGACATGCAGCGCGGGATGAAAAAAAACGCTCAGGCCTTTATAGTGGCCGACCTCCGTTTCACTTCAAGTAGCCGAGCCCAATGTCCGAGCCACGCAAGATTCTCGTCACCAGCGCCCTGCCCTATGCCAATGGTTCCATTCACCTTGGCCACATGCTCGAGTACATCCAGACCGACATGTGGGTGCGCTTTCAAAAGCACCGTGGCAACCAGTGCATTTACGTGTGTGCGGACGACGCCCATGGTTCGGCCATCATGCTGCGCGCCGAGAAAGAAGGCATTACGCCCGAGCAGTTGATCGCCAACGTGCAGGCCGAGCACAGCGCCGACTTCGCTGACTTCCTGGTGGATTTCGACAACTTCCACTCCACCCACGCTGATGAAAACCGTGAGCTGTCGAGCGAGATCTACAAACGCCTTCGCGACGCCGGCCACATCGCCACGCGCTCCGTGACGCAATATTTCGACCCGGAAAAGAAAATGTTCCTGGCCGACCGCTTCATTAAAGGCACCTGCCCGAAATGCGGCACTGAAGACCAGTACGGCGACAACTGTGAAAAGTGCGGCGCCACCTACGCCCCGACTGACCTGAAAGATCCGAAGTCGGCGATTTCCGGTGCAACCCCGGTGCTCCGGGACTCCAAGCACTTTTTCTTCGACCTGCCGGCATTCGACGCCATGCTCAAGAGCTGGACGCGAAGCGGGACGTTGCAGGACGCCGTCGCCAACAAGATCGCCGAATGGCTCGATTCCGGCCTGCAGCAGTGGGACATCTCCCGCGATGCGCCGTATTTCGGCTTCGAGATCCCCGACGAGCCGGGCAAGTATTTCTACGTGTGGCTGGATGCTCCCATCGGCTACATGGCAAGCTTCAAGAACCTCTGCGCGCGTCGCCCGGAACTGGACTTCGATGCCTTCTGGCGCAAGGATTCGACGACCGAGCTTTACCACTTCATTGGCAAAGACATCGTCAACTTCCATGCGCTGTTCTGGCCAGCGATGCTCGAAGGTTCGGGATTCCGCAAGCCTACCGGCATCAACGTGCACGGCTACCTGACCGTCAACGGCCAGAAGATGTCGAAATCCCGCGGCACTTTCATCAAGGCGCGTACGTACCTTGAGCACCTGTCGCCGGAGTACCTGCGTTACTACTACGCCGCCAAGCTGGGCCGTGGCGTCGACGATCTTGACCTGAACCTTGAGGACTTCGTGCAGAAGGTCAACTCTGACCTGATCGGCAAGGTGGTTAACATCGCCAGTCGTTGCGCGGGCTTCATTCAGAAAGGCAACGCAGGTTTGCTGGTGGCGGGCAACGCAGAGCCCGAGCTGACCGACGCTTTTCATGCCGCAGCGCCAAGCATTGCCGATGCCTACGAGGCACGTGACTTTGCCCGTGCAATGCGCGAAATCATGGCCCTGGCCGACCGCGCCAACGCCTGGATTGCAGACAAGGCGCCCTGGTCGCTGGCCAAGCAGGAAGGCAAGCAGGACGAGGTCCAGGCGATCTGCGCATTGGGCATCAATCTGTTCCGTCAGTTGGTGATCTTCCTCAAGCCTGTATTGCCGAATCTGGCCGCAGACGCCGAGCAGTTCCTCAACGTTGCGCCACTGACCTGGGATGACCACCAGACGCTGTTGAGCAATCATCAGCTCAACCCGTTCCAGCCCCTGATGACCCGCATCGACCCTGTAAAAGTGGAAGCCATGACCGACGCATCGAAAGAAGACCTGGCCGCCAGCGCCACTGACACTGGTGCGGCACCACAGGGCAATGGCGAACTGACGAAAGACCCGCTCTCCCCGGAGATCGACTTTGATGCGTTCGCGGCGATTGACCTGCGGGTCGCGCTGATCGAAAAAGCCGAGCACGTCGAAGGCGCAGACAAGCTGCTGCGCCTGACGCTGGATATCGGCGACGAGAAGCGCAACGTCTTCTCCGGCATCAAGAGCGCTTACCCGAACCCGGCAGAGCTGGAGGGTCGGTTGACCATGATGATCGCCAACCTGAAGCCTCGGAAAATGCGCTTCGGTATCTCCGAAGGGATGGTGATGGCAGCGGGTCCTGGCGGTGAAGAGATTTACCTGCTGAGCCCTGACAGCGGCGCCAAGCCCGGTCAGCGCATCAAGTAACCCGCCCTGAACCGCCACATTCTGCACATTATCGACGGCCCGCTCGGGTCGTCGTTCGGGTCCAAGCATGAGCCTGATTCAGCGCATCGACGCCTTGCTGCCACAAACCCAGTGTGGGAAATGCGGCCATCCGGGCTGCCAGCCCTACGCTGAAGGCATTGCGGCCGGCGAAGCCATCAATAAATGTCCACCCGGTGGCGACGAGACCATCGCGGCACTGGCTCGACTGCTGAACGTGCCAGTCCTGCAACTGGACATCGAACGCGGTAGCGCGCCGGCGCAGGTTGCGTTTATTCGCGAGGCCGAGTGCATCGGCTGCACCAAATGCATTCAGGCCTGCCCGGTGGACGCGATCGTCGGCGCTGCCAAGCTGATGCACACCGTCATCGTTGAGGAATGCACCGGCTGTGACCTGTGCGTTGCCCCCTGCCCGGTCGACTGCATCGACATGCTGCCGCTGCCGATGACCGCGATTCCTTTCATTGGCGATTGTGCAATGGACGACGCCCAGCGGTCGGTCAGGGCCGTCAAACGCAGTCGCGCACGGCAACGCTTTGATGCGCGCTCCGCTCGCCTGCAGCGCGATGAGCAGCGACGGCAGGCCGAACGCCAGGCTCGCCAGCCGCGGACTGTCACAGCTGCCGTTCCCCAGCCAGACCCGGCGCAAGCCGCGCTGGCCCGAATTCGCTCAAGACCTTCAGCGGGTGGCGATGCGGCGTTGAAACAGGCACGCGCCCAGGTCGCGATGAGCAGAGCACAATTGCTGAAGTCGCTGAAAGCCTTTGGTCACCCGCCCATTGCCGAACAAGCCGCACAACTCGTGCAGTTGCAGCGCGGCCTCGACGAGGCAGAGCACGCGCTCGCCCAATTGCAGGACCCGACGCCCTCGGCACCGTCTTCTCAGGAAACGCCTACCCCATGAACGCCGCCAAACGCCTTGAGATCTTCCGTCGTTTGCACGAAGACAACCCCGATCCTAAAACGGAACTGGCCTACTCCACACCGTTCGAGCTCCTGATCGCCGTGATTCTCTCGGCACAGGCGACCGATGTCAGCGTCAACAAGGCCACGGCGCGTCTATATCCCGTGGCCAATACGCCTGAGGCGATTTACGCGTTGGGCGTCGAGGGTTTGTCTGCCTATATCAGGACCATCGGCCTGTACAACAGCAAGGCGCGAAACGTGATCGAGACGTGTCGCCTGCTGGTTGAACTGCACGGAGGGGAGGTGCCGCAAACCCGAGAGGCCCTCGAAGCCCTCCCCGGCGTTGGCCGCAAGACCGCGAACGTGGTCCTGAATACTGCGTTCCGCCAGTTGGCAATGGCGGTCGATACGCACATCTTCCGCGTCAGCAACCGTACCGGCATCGCACCCGGGAAGAATGTCGTGGAAGTTGAAAACAAGCTGATGAAGTTCGTGCCCAGGGGTTACCTCATGGATGCGCACCACTGGCTGATCCTTCACGGCCGTTACGTGTGCATTGCGCGCAAGCCTCGGTGTGGCAGCTGCCGGATCGAGGACTTGTGCGAGTACAAGGCAAAGACCTCTGACGATTGAACGATAGCGTCCCAAGGCTTTGATCGATTAAAAAAATCTTTTTTACCCGCGCGGGGTTTGTCGCTATAAGGAGCGCCAACGACTGTTCACGCCTGAGGCTGAATCATGAGCGATGAAAAAGACACCATCGAAGTGGACGACGACTTCGTCATCGAAGAGCCGGAAGAAGTCCTGCCCGTACCGGTAGAGACCGCCAAGACCAACCTCAGCAAGCGCCGCACCATCGATAACCTGCTGGAAGAGCGTCGTCTGCAACGGCAGCTTGCAGACTACGATTTCGATTTCTGATCGCTCCTTGAAACGCTCTGCCTGAAGGCCTCTCCTTCGAGAGGCTTGGGCAGAATACAGGGTCTGAAAACGCCGCCTTGAAGCACCGTTGTTCCTCGGCCATCAAACGAGGCCGTTACGTTGGGCGAGCTCGATAAGGTCAACCAGCGAGTGCGCATTGAGTTTGAGCAACAGACGCGTCTTGTACGTGCTGACAGTCTTGTTGCTCAGGAACATGCCGTCAGCTATTTCCTTGTTGGTCTTGCCGCGGGCCAACTGCTGCAACACCATCATTTCCCTACCCGACAGTCGATCCACCATCTCCGCCTCACTGGCATTGCCGAGACTGGAGCGCACCGTGTGCAGCGCCTGATTGGGGAAGTAACTGTAACCGGACAACACCGCCTTGATGGCGCTGAGCAATTCGGTCAAATCCTGCTGTTTGCAGACATACCCCGCCGCCCCCGCCTGCATGCAGCGCATTGAAAAATGCCCGGGCGCCTGGGAGGTCAGGATCAGCACTTTGAAGGCCAGCGTCATCGCCGACAATCGGGCGATGACCTCCAGACCATCCAGCTTGGGGATACCGATGTCCAGAATGACAATGTCCGGCAAGTGCTCGCGCGCCAGTTGTAACGCATCCACCCCGTTATCCGTCTCGGCAATGACTTCGTAGCCATGACGTTCCATCAACATGCGTACGGCGAGCCTAATGACAGGGTGATCATCCACGATCAACACTTTATTCATGAGCAGTCCATTCTTCGCTGTTCGAATTTTCAGAGCCCGCACAATAGCTTAGTCGTTTAGTGCTTTGCATGGCGCTCCTCCCTGCAGACCAGCAGGCAAAGACCTTTCTCACTCAACCAACAGAAAAATCCTACAAAACCTGCCCTATCCGCTCTATTTTTTACGATGTTCAATCCCGTCTCAGTACGTGACCGCATAATTCCGAAGACCGCAAGTGGTAATTTTTGAATCCTGAACTCCCTAAGCATTTCTGCCTATATGACTGCAGGTTGATAGCTCGGTTTGTCCTAAGGTTGATCCACGATTTGGTTGCTCCGCCGACCAGTTTGGATGTGCGGAAAGCCAGGGCCATCCGTGACGCCCGGAAAAATGAGATTCCTCTTTAAAACACGGCTTCTGGCCACCGGGTGACAGCCCGTTCACCACGAGTGTTATGACTTCAGCATATGCCCATCTTACCGGGCCGCCAGCAAACAAAAATCATAAAATATTGCAGGCCCGGCGAGGCGTCGGCGACCGCACACACTTGGTTAACTTACACACGCGGGTTCGACGAGTTTCATTACATATAAATACTCGAAAGAGCCTACAACGGGTTCAGAAATGTCTGAACAGCCCGAATCAACTTTCAACTATTCTTACCCGGGACGTGGGCACGGAGCAGCCTGGAAAGTTACAGCGCTTAACCACCTCCAAACCCTGCGACTCAATTCAATAACGACTGGATCACATCACCCGCTTTTAAAAAAAGGGGCTCGCCCGCCTTCCACGTAATACTATTCGACACATAACATCCAGCACCCTCACGTCATTCCAGAAAAATACTACATAACTAACGGACTATTATTACCGCCAAGAACTTCACCCAATGGCGTTAAAAAACAAACCGCCCATTTTTTGGCTTTTTACTTGCCAAACCTATTACCAGTCGTTACTTTTTGATGAGCGAATGGTTCAACCCACTGTTAGTTAGTGGCTCTTATCACAATACAAGATTATTGCGCATATAAAGGCGGGGGCTTCTTTTGCCAGCGGTCCGTGCGCAGGCCACTCTTCGGCATGAATAAAGCATTCAGTGTTTAAACGTTCTTAAGCGTGAACGTCCCGACAGTGCAGGCTGTTTAGTTGATATGTTCAAAGGAACCTACCATGACCAAGAAAATTAAATACCCCATTGGCGCAAGCAGCGACCCTCTCAAGCTGGCGGAAGCGGTAGAGCGCTACGTTTCCCAAGGCGGCGTTATTAACGTCATTGCAGAAGGAGAGTCGCGGGAGACCGAATCGTCCCGGCAAACCCGGGACGCCGATCCGGAAGCGGAGCTGTGCACCAAGGTCGATCTGCTCAAGGGGCTAGTGGCCAAAGGAGCTGGGGTCGCGGCGCTGCAATACTCGCTGCGCATGAACCAGAAGGACATTAAGCGCCTGGCCAGCGAGAACGGTCTGAAGATCCGCTATTGCCAGCCTGTTCGCCGATCACGCACGTCCCGGCAAAGAGAGCCGGTAACCCTGGACGACGCCATTGCCGGACACGCCATGCATTACTCGGCGCTGGGCTACACCGTTCCTGAAATCGCTCAACTACTGGGCGTCGGGGTACGCGATATCCGGGACATTGGCAAAGCCTATCGTTTTGAGTTTCGAACAACTTCGCAGGGGGATACGGCTGAGAAAACCGCTGGCGAGGAGACAGATTTGCCAACATGACGAATGAGATAACGCACAGCGAGAGCATGTCTTTTAGCGCCTGTAAAACGAGGCAATAACCGGCCAGCGTGGGGGCGCAAAGAGTGTCGAATGAATGGCCAGCAGCACAGGGAGGACAGATGTAATGAGTGCAGCCCTGAGCAGGGCTGCACATCAATCACGACAGCGATCAGAACAACTTGCGGCCCTTGTTCGCTGCAATGCGCATGCGCAATGCGTTGAGCTTGATGAAGCCCGCCGCATCTGCCTGGTTGTACGCGCCGCCGTCTTCTTCAAACGTCGCGATGTTCGCATCGAACAGCGACTCGTCGGACTTGCGACCGGTCACGATCACGTTGCCCTTATAAAGCTTCAGGCGCACGACACCATTCACGTGGGCCTGCGACGCATCGATCATCTGTTGCAGCATAAGACGCTCAGGGCTCCACCAGTAGCCGGTGTAAATCAGGCTGGCGTACTTGGGCATCAGCTCGTCTTTGAGGTGAGCGACTTCGCGGTCCAGGGTGATCGACTCGATCGCACGGTGACCACGCAGCATGATGGTGCCGCCCGGGGTCTCGTAGCAGCCGCGGGACTTCATGCCGACGTAGCGGTTCTCGACGATGTCCAGACGACCAATGCCGTGCTCGCCGCCGATGCGGTTCAAGGTGGCAAGGACGGTGGCCGGGGTCATTTCAACACCGTCCAGCGCCACGATGTCGCCGTTGCGATAGGTCAGCTCCAGATACTGCGGCTTGTCCGGCGCGTTTTCCGGCGACACTGTCCACCGCCACATGTCTTCTTCGTGTTCGGTCCAGGTGTCTTCCAGCACGCCGCCTTCATAGGAGATGTGCAGCAGGTTGGCGTCCATCGAGTACGGGGATTTTTTCTTGCCGTGGCGCTCGATCGGGATCGCGTGCTTCTCGGCGTAGTCCATGAGCTTCTCGCGGGACAGCAGGTCCCACTCACGCCATGGCGCGATCACTTTCACGCCAGGCTTGAGCGCATAGGCGCCCAATTCGAAACGAACCTGGTCATTGCCCTTGCCGGTAGCGCCGTGTGAAATGGCGTCAGCGCCGGTTTCGTTGGCGATTTCGATGAGTCGTTTGGCGATCAGGGGACGTGCGATGGAAGTACCCAACAGGTACTCGCCTTCATAGACGGTATTGGCGCGAAACATCGGGAACACGAAATCACGCACGAACTCTTCGCGCAGGTCATCGATGTAGATTTCTTTGACGCCCATGGCTTGCGCCTTGGCGCGTGCTGGCTCGACTTCTTCGCCCTGACCCAGGTCAGCGGTGAAGGTCACCACCTCGCAGTTGTACGTATCTTGCAGCCACTTGAGGATTACCGAAGTATCCAGGCCACCGGAATACGCGAGAACTACCTTGTTTACGTCCGCCATGCCATCACTCCAACGCGTTGTACGGAAAACCGACGAGTTTACCGTTCACGCGCGGGAATTTACAGTGTCGCGACAGCTTCTGACGACAAAGCGACAGATTCTGTCAGTCAGACGACTTCGCTGCCCATCGTCAAGAGGCCTTGGCGGGGGCCGCACTTGCCGCTGTGGCGGGCGCAGCGCCTGGGGTTGGCGTGGCGGCAGGTGCAGGCAGTGTGGCCGGCGTCGGTGCAGGTGCAGCGGATGGCGGCACGGCCGGGGTCTGCTGCGCCACTCGCTCCAGGTGAATGTTCACCCGACGGTTGCGCGCGCGGTTGGCGTTGTTGGTGTTGGGCGCCAGCGGGTACTGCTCGCCGTGGAAGCGCAGGGTGATCTGTTCTTCCGGAATGCCCTGGGCCTTGAGGTAGTCCATGACGGACAGCGCTCGACGCCGCGACAGATCGCGGTTGGTCAACCGGTTGCCGCTGTTATCGGAGTGGCCGTCCAGTTCGACGTGATTGACCGTCGGATCAGCCTTCATATAAGCCAGCACAGTGTCCAGCTTGCGCCTGGCCGTAGCGTCCAGCTCGATGCCGCCACCCGGAAAACCGATCTCGGACTGCCGCACTTGCTCGAAATTCATCGGCAACAGCTTCGCGGTACAGACCTGGAAGTCACCATAGGCTTTGCTGAATTTGACCGGCAACAGCCTGACTTCCATCGCGCCGCCGCCATCTCGCAGGGTGTGACGAATCATCGGGCTGCGACCTTCCATCAAACCCGCGATCAGCCGCGTGGCCTGGGCCTGGTTGGTATTGAAAGGAATCTCGCCGTTGCCGACTTTCACTGCGCCAAGATTGAGATCTCCGCGACCCGGCTGCCACGGCGCCGCCGCGGCAATCAACGTGGCCGAGCCGGACGAAAGGCTGTAGCCATTTGCCTTCAACCGAAACGTCGGTTGCTCGCCCGCGCGTCGCACGAACTCGCCCGCACCGAAATCGGCGATCGGTTGAGTCAGTCGGCACTCGAACTGGTCGCCTTCCACCTTCCACTCAATATTCTCCAGACGCGTCTGGAAGGTGAGCGCCACGGCCGGCAGGCTGGCAAACGCGCTGAGCAGGGCTAGATATCGCTGGCGCACGGGAGGCTCCACTAAATTCACGTGTAACAAGATTTATGACTTACACGTGGCTATCGGTAACTTCCCGCAAAACTTGATAGCGAGTGCCTGGAGGAGTCTTTTCCGGTAGCATTCCCAGCGAGTTTGACCCGCCTGGAATCCCCAATGTCCGAACGCCTGACCCTCCTGCGCCCCGACGACTGGCATATCCATCTTCGAGATGGCGCTGTTTTGCCCCACACCGTCGCCGACGTAGCGCGCACCTTTGGCCGCGCGATCATCATGCCGAACCTCGTGCCCCCGGTACGCAACGCGGAGCAAGCGGACGCCTATCGTCAGCGCATCCTCGCTGCACGTCCACAAGGCAGCCGCTTCGAGCCGCTCATGGTGCTTTACCTCACTGACCTGACGCAGCCCGAAGAGATTCGCGCCGCGAAGGCCAGTGGCTTCGTGTATGCCGCCAAGTTGTACCCGGCAGGCGCGACGACCAATTCCGATTCCGGTGTCACCAGCGTCGACAAGATCTTCCCGGTGCTCGAGGCGATGGCTGAGGTGGGCTTGCCGCTGCTCATCCACGGCGAAGTGACCCGCGGCGACATCGACGTGTTCGACCGTGAAAAGATTTTCATCGACGAGCACATGCGACGTGTCGTCGAGCGTTTTCCGACGCTGAAAGTGGTGTTCGAACACATCACCACCGCCGACGCCGTGCAGTTCGTCAATGAAGCTTCGGCCAATGTGGGCGCGACCATCACTGCCCACCATTTGCTGTACAACCGCAACCATATGCTGGTCGGCGGCATTCGCCCTCACTTCTATTGCCTGCCGATTCTCAAGCGCAACACCCACCAGGTTGCCCTGCTTGATGCCGCCACCAGCGGCAGCAGCAAGTTCTTCCTCGGTACGGACTCCGCGCCCCACGCGCAGCACGCGAAAGAAGCGGCGTGCGGTTGTGCCGGCTGCTACACCGCATTCGCCGCCATCGAGCTTTACGCCGAGGCGTTCGAATCACGCAACGCGCTGGACAAGCTGGAAGGCTTCGCCAGTTTGCACGGCCCGGCGTTCTATGGTCTGCCGACCAACACCGACACCATTACCCTGGTTCGTGACGAGTGGACGGCCCCCGCCAGCCTGCCGTTTGGCGAGCTTTCTGTTATCCCGCTGCGCGCCGGTGAAAAACTGCGCTGGCGCCTGCTGGAGGAACACGCGTGACTGAAGATCATTACGAAGACGAGCAAGAAGGCTCCGGCGGCGGCACTGGCTCCCGGCACCCGATGGCTGCCCGTTTTCGCGGTTACCTGCCCGTTGTCGTTGACGTAGAAACTGGCGGGTTCAATTGCGCCACTGATGCGTTGCTGGAGATCGCCGCCACCACCATCGGCATGGACGAGAAAGGCTTTGTCTTCCCGGACCACACCTATTTCTTCCGTGTCGAACCGTTCGAGGGCGCCAACGTGGAAGCCGCGGCGCTGGAGTTCACCGGCATCAAGCTGGATCACCCGCTGCGCATGGCCGTGAGTGAAGAAACCGCGCTGACGGACATCTTCCGCGGCATCCGCAAGGCGCTGAAAGCCAACGGCTGCAAGCGTGCGATCCTGGTCGGTCACAACGCCAGCTTCGACCTGGGCTTTCTCAACGCAGCGGTTGCGCGGCTGGACATGAAGCGCAATCCGTTTCACCCGTTCTCCAGCTTCGACACCGCGACGCTGGCGGGCCTGGCGTACGGCCAGACTGTCCTGGCCAAAGCCTGCCAGTCGGCGGACATCGATTTCGACGGTCGCGAGGCCCACTCGGCCCGTTACGACACCGAGAAGACTGCCGAGCTGTTCTGCGGCATCGTCAACCGCTGGAAAGAAATGGGCGGCTGGCACGACTTCGACAACTGAGTCGATGTTGCTGCGCAATGAATGAATGAACCGGCCCAAGTGGCCGGTTTTTTTTGGGGTGGGATTTCCGGCTGGTGATTGCGCTGTGGATAGCCGGGGACAGATTAATTTACGGTGAAGCGTTGTAAATAAATCAGTCCCCTCGATGTCAGGCCCCTTCCCGGCTAAAGCCGGTCCCACTAAAAAGCACATCGCGTACAACCCGTGGGATCGGCTTCAGTCGGGAAGCTCTTGATCTGCTCTTGATCCGCTTTTGATCTTCATACGCAAAAAGCCCAGACACCGCAGAACGCGACTTGGGTGCAGGCTGAACGCAGGTTTCGCGGAGTGGGCCGAGCGGCATGGATGCCGCGAGAGCGCCGTCAGGACATGGATGTCCGTTCGGCGCGCGCCCACGGAGCGAGACCGGAGTGAAGGAACCCTGACGAAGGAAGGGCCCAACCAGGAGCACGGCCTTTTTGGTTACTTTTTCGGCTGTTGGAAAAAGTGACCCGCCGTAAGGGCGGAACCTTAATCAGCACCACCACCGATAATGGATACACACACAACCCTCGCAAGCGATCATGCCTATCGCAGCAGCTGACCACTCATCGGTAGCCACGCGAACAAGCCTGAGTAGTTTTGACAAGCATTCTCATTAACATTAGTATCCATCGCATTGAGCCAATCACTCAGCGACGGTTTCTTATATGTATGTCTGCCTCTGCCAAGGTGTTACCGACGGACAAATCCGTGAAGCAATCATGGAAGGATGCTGCAGCTATCGTGACGTCCGCGAGACCCTCGGTGTCGCCAGCAAGTGTGGGAAATGTGCCTGCCTGGCCAAGGAAGTGGTGCGTGAAACCCTGACCGAGCTGCAAACCAGCCACGCCGCCCTCGCCTATCCTGCAGAATTTTCAGCTGCCTGAATAATCGCATTCAAACAAAACCGGACACTGTCCGGTTTTTTTATGCCTTTAATTCAATCGCTTAGCGACAAGATGCGGAACACAAACATTCTTATTCCTATTTATTTTCACTTATTATTCAATAACTTAGGTTTGACAGAGTTATAGAGGGGGCTCAGACTTGCCGCCTGTATTACCTATACCTTCGACAGGACCCGATCATGAAAGGCGACATCACAGTCATCCAGCATCTCAACAAGATCCTCGGTAACGAGCTGGTCGCGATCAATCAGTACTTCCTGCATGCGCGCATGTACGAAGACTGGGGCCTGAACAAGTTGGGCAAACACGAGTACCACGAATCCATCGACGAGATGAAACACGCTGACAAACTGATCAAGCGCATCCTGTTTCTGGAAGGCCTCCCGAACCTGCAAGACCTGGGCAAGATCCTGATCGGCGAACACACCAAGGAAATGCTGGAGTGTGACCTGCGTATCGAGCGCAAGGGCCACGCCGATCTGAAAGCCGCCATCGCCCACTGCGAAACCGTCGGTGACTTCGGCAGCCGCGAGATGCTGGAAGACATTCTGGAATCGGAAGAAGAACACATCGACTGGCTGGAAACCCAGCTGGGCCTGATCGACAAGGTCGGCATCGAGAACTACCTGCAGTCTCAAATGGGCGAAGAGGACTGATTCTCGTCCCTGCCTCCCAACAAGACCGCCCAATAAAAAGCCCCGCGTCTCGGCAGAGAGCGGGGCTTTTTTACGACTGCCGAAAATCAGGCAGTGGCGTTTTTCGCAACAGCATCTTTCACCAGTTTCTGCAGCGAACCGTCAGCCTGCATCTCAGTGATGATGTCGCTACCGCCGACCAGCTCACCACCGACCCACAGCTGTGGGAAGGTTGGCCAGTTGGCGTACTTTGGCAGGTTGGCGCGGATTTCCGGGTTCTGCAGGATATCGACGTACGCGAACTTTTCGCCACACGCCATCAGTGCCTGAGAAGCCTTGGCCGAAAAGCCACACTGCGGGGCATTCGGAGCACCTTTCATGTAGAGCAGAACGGTGTTGCTGGCAATCTGGTCTTTGATCGTTTCGATAATATCCATGGAGCACCTCGGCTAAACTTTACGACTGTATGTGTCGACACGGTGGCGCATTCTAAACGATTCCCGAGCATAACGCTTGGTCTTGGCCATGGCGGCTTCTCGGGAAATGATGGCCGTCATGCCGCTGCCACGGTCACTGGCACTCCGTTGAGCACGGCGTTCCCGGAAATCCCGTCCAGTGCCCGCTCGTCAGTCAGATCATTGGCGCTCTCACCTGGCTGAGCCGTCGCGATGTCCATTCTCACGCCCGGACGACCGTGGCCCCAGCCGTGGGGCAGGCTTACGACGCCGGGCATCATCTCGATGCTGCCCATCACTTCTACCTCAATGACGCCGACCCGCGAACTGACCCTGACCCGCTGTCCGTCCATCAACCCTCGGCTGAGCAAGTCGTCGGGGTGCATCAACAACTGATGCCGCGGTTTGCCTTTCACCAGACGATGGAAGTTGTGCATCCATGAATTATTGCTGCGGACGTGGCGCCGACCGATGAGCATCAGGCCACCGGCCTGGGGCGCAGGCTCCCCGGCAAAACGGGCCAGGTCAGCGAGAATCACGGGCGGGGCGGCCTGTACCCGCTGGTTGACGGTTTTAAGACGCTTGGCGAGGTTGGGCTTGAGCGGCCCCAGGTCCAGGCCGTGGGGGTACTGCGCGAGTGTCTCCAGCGACAATTTGAGCGGCGAAGCATCACCATACAGCCCGGCCCGCAGACCGCGATCGACCATCTGCGCAGGCGGCATCGTCGGTTTCAATTCGCGCCCGGTTTTCAGTGCGAACGCCTGGGCGAGGCCGACGAAGATTTCCCAGTCGTGCAGCGCTCCCTCGGGCTTGGCAAGAATCGCACGGTTGAACCGGGTGACGTTGCGCACGGCGAACATGTTGAACGTGGTGTCGTAGTGGTCATTTTCCAGCGCAGACGTCGACGGCAGGATGAGGTCCGCGTGCCGTGTGGTTTCGTTGATGTACAAATCGACGCTGACCATGAACTGCAGCCCTTCAAGGGCGGTGTCAAGCTGACGGCCGTTCGGTGTCGACAACACCGGGTTGCCCGCCACGGTAATCAGCGCCTTGATCTGGCCCTCCCCCGGGGTCAGCATTTCCTCGGCCAGCGCAGAAACCGGCAGCTCGCCACCGTATTCCGGCAGTCGCGAGACGCGGCTCTGCCAGCGATTGAAGCTGCCGCCGGAGGTCGATGCCACCAAGTCCAGCGCCGGCTCGGTGCACAGCGCACCGCCTGGCCGATCGAGATTGCCGGTGACCAGGTTGATCAGTTGCACCAGCCAGTGGCACAGCGTGCCGAACGCCTGGGTGGAAATGCCCATGCGCCCGTAGCACACGCCGCGTTCGGCGGCGGCGAAGTCCCGTGCGAGCCGCCTGATCTGCTCGGCAGGCACGCCGCATCGAGGGCTCATGGCGTCGGCGGTCATCTCGCTGACGGCCGCGCGGACGTCCTCCAGGCCATCCACGGCAAGATGGCTGTCGCGGGTCAGGCCTTCGGCAAACAAGGTGTGCAACAAGCCGAACAGAAACGCCGCATCCCCGCCCGGGCGAATGAACAGGTGCTGGTCGGCTATTGCTGCGGTTTCGCTGCGGCGCGGATCGACCACAACGACTTTGCCGCCGCGGGCCTGGATCGCCTTCAGACGCTTCTCGACGTCGGGCACAGTCATGATGCTGCCGTTGGACGCCAGCGGATTACCGCCGAGGATGAGCATGAAATCGGTGTGGTCAATGTCGGCGATGGGCAGCAGCAGGCCGTGGCCGTACATCAAATGACTGGTCAGGTGGTGTGGCAACTGGTCCACAGAGGTTGCGGAGTAGCGGTTACGGGTTTTCAGCAGTCCGAGAAAATAATTGCTGTGGGTCATCAGCCCATAGTTATGCACGCTGGGGTTGCCCTGATAGACCGCCACCGCGTTTTGCCCATGACGCGCCTGAATGCCGGCCAGGCGCTCGGCGATCAGATCAAACGCGGCCTGCCACTCGATCGGCTGCCAGTCGTTGCCGATACGCTGCATGGGCTGCCGGAGCCGATCGGGGTCATTCTGGATGTCTTGCAGCGCGACGGCTTTGGGGCAGATATGCCCGCGACTGAAGGTGTCCTGCGCATCGCCCTTGATCGAGGTAATCAGGGTGGTGGCATCGTCCTGAAGGGTGGTTTCGAGGGTGAGGCCGCAAATCGCCTCGCACAGGTGACAGGCACGGTGGTGGAGAGTCTTGGTCATCGCCAGTCTCGAGTTTTTATAGGGCGATCAGCCGATCGCGGATACAAAACTATGGGACCTGTCCGGGCGATGCGCCAGAAATGTCAGCGCCGTGAATCGGGCAGCATCAGGCGAGCCGATAGCTCACCCGATGAAAGAAGTGTCACTCAGGAAGCAGAGCCACCGATAGGTGTAACCACCTTGCGCTGCATCTGCACCTCATGAACCGTTTCGATCTGTTCCTGAGACACCTGGATGCCGGTGAGTTCGCCGATCAGCCGCCAGTGTTCGTCGAGTCCGGCGCTGATGGTTGCCATGCGATCGATCATCCGGCGCCCCGCAGAACGGGTCACTTCGTCTTCGCTGCGCATCAGTTCGAACGACATCGACGTCATGGACGCCGTGAGGTGCGTAAGGGTCCGAGCCGTAAGCCCGAGTAGTTCCGTCAGTTGTTGCTCTTTTGAATCCATTCCCCACCTCTTTTGGAGGACATAAGCCGCCTTTATAACCCACGCCGATGGTTTAGGAAACGTCCGGGTCTCCGCGGCGTGAAGCATGTCGCATAAGGCTGCACAGTGGTTTGCGACTGTTACGAATCAGGCAGTAATCGCGGCGACGCCAAAGAGCGTTACAAGCGAGCTGTCTGATCAGGACTAATGCGATGGCGAATGGCCTGCGCAGAAACATGACTGTAGCACTTCGTTACATGAAAAGCGTCCTGCTAACGCCGCTTTCAGGCTACCGAACGTCCGACGACGATTTTCCGTCACGGCGGGCCTTGGCATCAGGCGACATTTTCTTATACCCTCGCGCCTTCCCTATTCGTCGCCCCGTGCGGCTTTCGCCGCAGGTCTCGCCCGTTTTTCCGAAAAACCCGGCTTTGAGGATCTGCGGTCTGTTGCAGACAAGGTAGTTAATGATGAGCGCAAGGCACTTTCTCTCGATGATGGACTACACCCCCGCTGAGCTGGTCGGGGTGATTCGTCGCGGCGTTGAGCTGAAGGACCTGCGAAATCGAGGCGTGCTCTTCGAGCCATTGAAGGGCCGCATCCTGGCAATGATCTTCGAAAAATCCTCGACCCGGACCCGTGTCTCGTTCGAAGCCGGGATGATCCAGCTGGGCGGCCAGGCCATCTTCCTCTCCCCTCGGGACACCCAGCTGGGCCGTGGCGAGCCGATTGCCGATGGCGCACGGGTCATGTCGCGGATGGTCGATGCGGTGATGATCCGCACCTTCGCCCACAGCAACCTCACCGAATTCGCCGCCCATTCCCGCGTACCGGTGATCAACGGCCTGTCCGATGACCTTCACCCCTGCCAGTTGCTGGCCGACATGCAAACGTTCCTCGAACACCGCGGCTCCATTCAGGGCAAGACCGTGGCGTGGATCGGCGATGGCAACAACATGTGCAACAGCTATATAGAAGCCGCGATTCAGTTCGACTTTCAGTTGCGTGTTGCGTGTCCGGAAGGCTACGAACCCAGCGCGCATTACCTGGCTCTGGCGGGCGATCGCGTGACGTTGATCCGCGATCCCCACGAAGCGGTGAAAGGCGCGCACCTGGTCTCAACCGATGTGTGGACGTCCATGGGCCAGGAAGAAGAAGCCGCCAAGCGTCTGGCCCTGTTCAAACCTTTCCAGGTCACTCGCGAGATGCTCGACCGCGCTGCTGACGATGTGATTTTCATGCACTGCCTGCCGGCGCACCGTGGTGAAGAGATCAGCGAGGACCTGCTGGATGACCCGCGCTCGGTGGCGTGGGATCAAGCGGAGAACCGGCTGCATGCGCAAAAAGCCCTGCTGGAATTCCTCGTCGCTCCTGCCTTCGCTGCCCCATGAGTCAGCCCCTGCTGCTGACGCTGCATGACCTCGCCTGCGGTTATCAGGACCAACGCGTGGTGCAGCACCTCAATCTGCACCTGAACGCCGGCGACATCGGTTGCCTGTTGGGTTCCTCCGGCTGCGGCAAGACCACTACCTTGCGCGCCATCGCCGGTTTCGAACCGTTGCACAAGGGCGAGATCACCCTGGCGGGTAACGTCATTTCCCGACCCGGGTTTACCCTGGCCCCGGAGAAGCGCCGGATCGGCATGGTGTTTCAGGACTATGCCCTGTTCCCCCACCTCACCGTGGCCGACAACATCGCCTTCGGCATCCGCAATCATCCGCGCCAGAAGCAGGTGGTTCAGGAAATGCTGGAGCTGGTCAATCTCGGCGCGCTGGGAACACGTCATCCCCATGAGCTTTCCGGTGGACAGCAGCAGCGTGTGGCGTTGGCCCGCGCACTTGCCCCTGAGCCGCAGTTGCTGCTGCTCGATGAACCGTTCTCAAACCTGGATGGCGAGTTGCGGCGGCGCCTGAGCCATGAGGTGCGCGACATTCTCAAGGCCCGGGGCACCAGCGCGATTCTGGTGACCCACGACCAGGAAGAAGCCTTTGCCGTGAGCGATCACGTCGGCGTGTTCAAGGACGGTCGGCTGGAGCAGTGGGACACGCCCTACAACCTCTATCACGAGCCGGCGACGCCTTATGTCGCCAGTTTCGTCGGTCAGGGTTATTTCATTCGCGGGCAACTGATCGATGCCGAATCGGTGCAGACCGAGTTGGGTGTGCTGCGCGGCAATCGCGCCTATGCCGGCGCGCCAGGCACTCCGATGGATGTCCTGCTGCGCCCTGATGACATTGTTTACGCGCCCGACGGCCCGATAAAGGCCCGAGTCGCGAGCCTGAATTTTCAGGGCGCGGCGACCCTGTACCGCCTGCAGTTGCCGACCGGCACGCAACTGGAGGCGTTGTTCCCCAGCCATGTGGATCTGCGCGCCGGTGATCAGGTCGGCTTCACGGTGTCAGCCGAGCATCTGGTGCTGTTTCCGGCCTCGGGCAGCGTGCCGGTGCATCGGAGCGTTCCGGTGCATCGGGACGTGGTGGTCTGAGGGCCTGTCGTTCTCGACCAGGCACTTTCAGCCCGATATCGACTAACTCAGTATCAACGCGCCGCTGGCGACCAGCGTCGCGTGCCCGCCGATTTTCACGCGCTCCCCCTCAAGCCGGCAGAACAGCTCCCCTCCCCGCGTCGACGCCTGATAGCCCGTCAGGCTGAACTTGTTCAGCCGGGCCGACCAGTAGGGAATCAGGCTGCAGTGCGTCGAGCCCGTGACCGGGTCTTCATTGATGCCGATGCCCGGCGCAAAGTAGCGCGACACAAAATCGTAGCGCTCGCCGTCACCTTTTGCGGTCACGATCACCCCGGGCCACGGCAAACGCGCGAGGGCGGCGAAGTCAGGCTTGCAATCGCGAACGGCCTGCTCGGACTCCAGCACCACCAGCAATTCCGCAGCGCTCAGCACGTCGACGACGGCAACCCCAAGGGCGCGTTCGATTTCCACCGTCACACCCTGCTCGGCGGGCGGCATGGACGGAAAGTCCAGGACCAGCCGATTGCCCTCGCGGCTCACGCTCAACTCGCCGGATTTGCCAGTGAAGTGGATCACCTCGGCCTTCTCGCCGTATTTCTCGAACAGCACGAAGGCGCTGGCCAGGGTCGCATGTCCGCACAACGGCACTTCATGGGTCGGGGTGAACCAGCGTATGTGCCAGCCCGGTGCTTCACGGACCAAAAACGCGGTCTCCGACAGATTGTGCTCTGAGGCAATCTGCTGCATCAATTGATCGGAAAGCCAGGCGTCCAGGCGGTAGACCATTGCCGGGTTGCCTGAGAACGGGCGGTCGGTGAAGGCGTCGACCTGATGGAATTCAAGCTTCATGGAAGGCATCCCCGAGTAAAGAAACGCGGCAACCCGTTCCGGGCGCTGCGGGTCTGCGGTCAGTGTCACCGCATGAAAGAGTCTGGCATTTCTGACAAACCCGAAGAGTCATTCCCGGCCAATACGGGCAAAGGTCGCACCGGTGTGTTGTGCAAGTACGGCGGCGGGCAGTTCGACTTCGAGCCCTCGTCGACCGGCGCTGACAAAAATCGTCGCGAACGGTTGAGCGGACTCATCAATGAAGGTGCGCAGCCTTTTCTTCTGCCCCAGCGGGCTGATCCCACCCAGTAGATAGCCGGTGGCACGCTGGGCGGCGGCCGGGTCAGCCATTTCGGCCTTCTTGGCGCCGGCGGCATGGGCCAGGGCCTTCAGGTCCAGCGAGCCCACCACCGGAACGACCGCCACCAGCAGCTCTCCTTTTTCGGTGCTGGCCAGCAGCGTCTTGAACACCTGAACGGGGGCCAGATCGAGCTTTTCTGCCGCTTCCAGGCCATACGATGCGGCCTTGGGATCATGCTCGTAACTGTGGACGCGATGTTCGGCGCGAACCTTTTTCAGTAAATCCAATGCAGGGGTCATGCAGTGCTCCAGACAACCAGACACTTTGTTGTTTGCTGCCGATACTTTAGGCCATTGGTTATCGAAATGCCTGCATTCGAGAAGGACTTATCCACTAATATCGGCGTCTTGGAACATTCATCGATAAGGTTCGCTTTCGACCTTTGACAAGGTTCGTTTACGTCTATATTTTTTCGAATACGAATATCTCGCTTGCTTCCTTGACGCCATCCCGGTATTCAGTGCGCAAAGGCACTGAGCACTGGCAACACAACGGACGGCCGTTTCCGGAAACTCGCTACATCACCAGGCATTCACCATGACCGACACCGAAAATAAGAATTACATCATCGCTCTGGATCAAGGCACCACCAGCTCCCGCGCCATCATTTTTGACCGCGACGCCAATGTGGTCAGCAGCGCCCAGAGTGAGTTCGTTCAGCATTACCCCCAGCCTGGCTGGGTCGAGCACGATCCGATGGAGATCTTCGCGACCCAGACCGCGTGCATGACCAAGGTCCTGGCCCAGGCGAATCTGCATCACAACCAGATCGCCGCGATCGGTATCACCAACCAGCGCGAAACCACGGTGGTCTGGGAAAAGGACACCGGCCGGCCGATCTACAACGCCGTGGTCTGGCAATGCCGCCGCAGCACCGAGATCTGCCAGCAACTCAAGCGTGACGGTCTGGAAGACTACATCCGCGACACCACCGGTCTGGTCATCGATCCCTACTTTTCCGGCAGCAAACTGAAGTGGATTCTCGATCACGTTGAGGGCAGCCGTGAGCGCGCCCGCCGTGGCGAGTTGCTGTTCGGCACCGTCGACAGCTGGCTGATCTGGAAATTTACCGGCGGCAAGGTGCACGTCACTGACTACACCAACGCCTCGCGCACGATGATGTTCAACATCCATACGCTGGAATGGGATCAGCGCATGCTCGACGTGCTCGACGTGCCCCGGGAAATGTTGCCGGAGGTCAAGTCGTCATCCGAAGTCTATGGCCACAGCAAAAGCGGCATCCCCATCGCCGGGATCGCCGGGGATCAGCAATCGGCGTTGTTCGGCCAGATGTGCGTCGAGCCGGGTCAGGCGAAGAACACCTACGGCACCGGCTGCTTCCTGCTGATGAACACGGGCAAGAAAGCCGTCAAATCCAATCACGGTCTGTTGACCACCATCGGCTGCGGTCCGCGCGGTGAAGTGGCGTACGCACTGGAGGGCGCGGTGTTCAACGGCGGCTCCACCGTGCAGTGGCTGCGCGACGAGCTGAAAATCGTCAACGACTCCATGGACACCGAATACTTCGCCACCAAAGTGAAGAACAGCAATGGCGTCTATCTGGTGCCTGCGTTCACCGGTCTGGGCGCGCCCTACTGGGACCCGTATGCACGGGGCGCCTTGTTCGGCCTGACCCGTGGCGTGAAGGTCGATCACATCATTCGGGCCGCGCTGGAGTCCATCGCCTACCAGACCCGCGATGTGCTCGACGCCATGCAACAGGATGCCGGCGAGCCGCTCAAGGCCCTTCGCGTTGACGGCGGCGCAGTGGCGAACAACTTCCTCATGCAGTTCCAGGCCGACATTCTCGGCACGCCGGTAGAGCGCCCGAAAATGCGCGAAACCACCGCGTTGGGCGCGGCCTATCTGGCAGGTCTCGCGATCGGGTTCTGGAGCGGGCTCGACGAGCTGAGGGGCAAAGCGGTCATCGAGCGCAAGTTCGAGCCGCAATGCGATGACGCCGAGAAGGAAAAACTCTACGCCGGCTGGCGCAAGGCGGTGGACCGCACGCGCGACTGGGAACCCCACGAAGAGGTCGAATAAGCGCGATCCCGGACGGGGCGTCAGGGGCATTTTTTCCGGCTGACAGGTAATGGCTGCCTGCGGCATCATGGGCGCCCGTGCCCGAAGGATAAAAAATGAATCTGCCACCCCGTCAACAGCAGATCCTCGAGCTGGTCCGTGAGCGCGGCTACGTCAGCATTGAGGAAATGGCGCAGCTGTTCGTCGTGACCCCGCAAACCATCCGCCGCGACATCAATCAGCTCGCGGAAATGAATCTCCTGCGTCGCTACCACGGCGGCGCGGCCTACGATTCCAGCATCGAAAACACTGCTTACGCCATGCGTGCCGATCAGATGCGCGATGAGAAGCAGCGCATCGCCGAGGCCATCGCCGCACAGATCCCGGATCACGCGTCGCTGTTCATCAACATCGGCACCACCACCGAATCCATTGCCCGCGCGCTGCTCAACCATAACCACCTGAAGATCATCACCAACAACCTGCACGTGGCGTCGATTCTCAGCGGCAAGGACGACTTCGAAGTGCTGCTGGCCGGCGGCAATGTGCGCCGCGATGGCGGCGTGGTCGGTCAAGCGAGCGTGGACTTCATCACCCAGTTCAAGGTCGATTTCGCCCTGGTGGGCATCAGCGGAATCGACGAGGACGGCAGCCTGCTGGATTTCGATTATCAGGAAGTGCGCGTTTCCCAGGCGATCATCGCCAACGCGCGTCAGGTGATTCTGGCTGCGGACTCCAGCAAGTTCGGCCGCAACGCGATGGTTCGACTGGGACCGATCACGTTGATCGACTGCCTGGTGACGGACCAGACGCCCGTGCCAGCGCTGTCGCAACTGCTGACCCAGAACAAGATTCGGCTGGAAGTGGTTTAACCCCGATCCATGAGCGAGCGCGATTCCGGCGCTCGCCCCACCTCCGATGTTCGCTTTTGTTCCTTTCCCTTTTCTCTGATCAGTATTTTCAATGAATACTGAGTGGCTGTGTTCACCTTATTGCGCTACTATTTTCGGAAATGAACATAAATGTTCGAATTCGCCTTCCCAGTAGCGCAACATTCGAACGCGATTGAACACTCAGGAGGCCCCGATGGCCCAGTCCAGCTTGCCGACCCCACCCCTTTCCGAGGTCTACGACGTTGCCGTGATCGGTGGTGGCATCAATGGTGTCGGCATCGCGGCAGACGCATCGGGCCGGGGCCTTTCAGTCTTTCTCTGCGAGAAGGACGACCTCGCCAGCCACACCTCTTCGGCCAGCAGCAAGCTGATCCACGGTGGCCTACGTTACCTTGAGCATTACGAATTCCGTCTGGTTCGCGAAGCGCTGGCCGAACGTGAAGTGCTCCTGGAAAAAGCACCGCACATCGTCAAGCCGATGCGCTTCGTATTGCCCCACCGTCCGCACCTGCGCCCCGCGTGGATGATCCGCGCCGGGCTGTTCCTGTATGACCACCTTGGCAAACGCGAGAAGCTGGCAGGCTCGAAAAGCATTCGCTTTGGCGCCAACAGCCCGTTGAACAGCTCGATTACCAAAGGCTTCGAATACTCAGATTGCTGGGTTGACGATGCACGTCTGGTCGTCCTCAACGCCATGGCCGCCCGTGAAAAAGGCGCGCACATCCATACCCAGACCTGCTGCCTGGGCGCCCATCGCAGCGGCGGCGTGTGGCACATGAACATGGAGCGTGCGGATGGCAGTCAGTTTTCCATTCGCGCCAAAGCCTTGGTGAATGCGGCGGGTCCATGGGTTGCCAAGTTCATTCGTGAAGATCTCAAGCTCGAATCGCAGTACGGCATTCGCCTGATTCAGGGCAGCCACTTGATCGTGCCGAAACTGTACGAAGGTGAAAACGCCTTCATTCTGCAGAACGAAGATCAGCGCATCGTGTTCGCCATTCCTTACCTGGAACGCTTCACCATCATCGGTACGACCGACCGCGAATATTCTGACGACCCGGGCAAAGTAGCGATCACCGAAGGCGAGACCGATTACCTGCTGAAGATCGTGAATGATCACTTCAAGAAGCAACTCAGCCGCGCCGACATTCTGAGCACGTGGTCAGGCGTGCGGCCGCTGTGCAATGACGAGTCGGACAACCCGTCGGCGATCACCCGTGACTACACGTTGTCGCTGTCGGGCAGCGCCCAAGAGGCGCCGATCCTGTCCGTGTTCGGCGGCAAGCTGACGACCTACCGCAAACTGGCGGAGTCGGCGATGCAGCAACTGGCGCCGTTCTTCCCGCAGATGAAGCCAAGCTGGACCGCGAAAGCCAGCCTCCCGGGCGGTGAGAGCATGACCACGCCTCAGGCACTGGCCGCCGAGCTGCAGCAGCGTTGTGCATGGCTGCCGGCCGAAATCGCCAAGCGCTGGGCCATTACCTATGGCTCACGCAGCTGGCGCATCGTGGAGGGCGTTCAGACGCTGGGCGAAATGGGCGAACACTTGGGCGGCGGTCTGTACAGCCGCGAAGTGGACTACCTGTGCAGTGAGGAATGGGCGACCAAGGCCCAGGACATTCTGTGGCGCCGGACCAAGCTGGGTCTGTTCACCACCGACGAAGAGCATCAGAAGGTTCAGGCGTACCTGGACAGCGCGGCACGCAGCAACGGGGCCGTTGAGCGTATTGAATGGCCCGTGTCGGCGCCAAAGATTCACGCATAATCTGCCAGATCCAATTCCCGGCTGAAGCCGGTCCCACGGAAGCACCGCGATCCCGGGGATCGGCTAGAGCCGGTCCAGCGGAAGCACCGCGACCCCGGGGATCGGCTAGAGCCGGTCCAGCGGAAGCACCGCGATCCTGCGGGCCGGCTTGAACCGGTACAGCGGAATCACCGCAATCCTGTAGGACCGGCTTTAGCCGGGAAAGCGTCAGACAGCACACCGCAAAACCATCTGCCTCAACACGCCCCACCCCGCCGCTATCATTCGGATTCCCGAACATCTCGCCCCACCCGATTCGGATTCCCGGACGGCCGATCCGCCTCGCCCACTTCCCTCCTCCATAAATAGCCAACACTTTCATACCCTTAGCTTCGGTCACCTCTCTGGCATGACTCATGCTCTACACTCTTGCACGATTGCTTCGATGTAGCGTGTCGCCTGACTGGGCCGCCGTTGAAGCGCTCTGAAACGATAGGGCCGTCCAACACCGGCCCAATAAAAAAAACAATGTCGAGGAAAAACAGATGCGCATCGTTCCCCAACTCCTGGGCGCAGCCATTGCTGCCGCTCTGATCACCACCCCCGTTTTCGCCGCCGAACTCACCGGCACGCTTAAAAAAATCAAAGAGTCCGGCACCATCACCCTCGGTCACCGCGACTCCTCCATTCCTTTTTCCTATATCGCTGATGCTTCCGGCGTGCCAGTGGGTTACTCCGCTGACATCCAGCTGAAGATCGTCGAAGCGATCAAGAAAGACCTGGACATGCCTGATCTGAAGGTCAAGTACAACCTGGTCACTTCCCAGACCCGCATCCCGCTGGTCCAGAACGGCACCGTCGACGTCGAATGTGGTTCCACCACCAACAACGCCGAGCGCGCCCAGCAAGTCGACTTCTCCGTCGGCATTTTCGAAATCGGCACGCGTCTGCTGAGCAAAGCTGACTCGTCCTACAAAGACTTCGATGACCTCAAGGGCAAGAACGTCGTGACCACGGCGGGCACCACGTCCGAGCGCCTCCTCAAGGCGATGAACGCCGACAAACAGATGGGCATGAACGTGATTTCGGCCAAGGACCACGGCGAGTCGTTCCAGATGCTGGAATCGGGCCGCGCCGTTGCCTTCATGATGGACGACGCCCTGCTCGCAGGCGAAATGGCCAAGGCCAAGAAGCCGACCGACTGGGCCGTTACCGGCACCCCTCAGTCCTACGAAATCTACGGTTGCATGGTTCGCAAGGAAGACCCTGCGTTCAAGAAAGCCGTCGACGACGCCATCGTTGCGACCTACAAATCGGGCGAGATCAACAAGATCTACGACAAGTGGTTCACCCAGCCGATTCCGCCAAAAGACCTGAACCTGATGTTCCCGATGAGCGAACAGCTCAAAGCGCTGATCGCCAACCCGAACGACAAGCCGGCGCCGGACAAGAAGGCCTGAGTCCTTCGCTCCGCCATTCTGACAACGTGAAAAGCCTGACTTCCGGAGACGCCCTGCGTTTCCGGAAGCCGCTACCTGGCGCGTGCGTGCATAACGATCGATAAGAGGGGAGACCCTGATGAACTACAACTGGGACTGGGGCGTGTTCTTCAAGTCCACGGGCGTCGGCAGCGAGACCTATCTGGACTGGTACATCACCGGGCTGGGCTGGACCATCGCCATTGCCGTTGCTGCCTGGATCATTGCGTTGCTGCTGGGCTCGGTGCTCGGGGTGATGCGCACGGTGCCCAACCGCATCGTTTCTTCAATTGCCGCGATTTACGTGGAAATCTTCCGTAACGTGCCACTGCTGGTGCAGCTGTTCATCTGGTACTTCCTGGTGCCGGATCTGCTGCCTGAGAACCTGCAGGAGTGGTACAAGCAAGACCTTAACCCGACGACTTCAGCGTTCCTGAGTGTTGTCGTGTGCCTGGGCCTGTTCACCGCTGCACGTGTGTGCGAGCAAGTGCGCACCGGTATTCAGGCGCTGCCGGTGGGGCAGGAATCCGCTGCGCGCGCTATGGGTTTCAAGCTGCCGCAGATCTACTGGAACGTGCTGCTGCCTCAGGCGTACCGGATCATCATTCCGCCGCTCACCTCCGAATTCCTCAACGTGTTCAAGAACTCGTCCGTGGCGTCGCTGATCGGCCTGATGGAGTTGCTCGCGCAGACCAAACAGACCGCCGAGTTTTCCGCGAACCTGTTCGAAGCCTTCACCCTGGCGACGCTGATCTACTTCACCCTGAACATGAGCCTGATGCTGCTCATGCGCCTGGTCGAGAAGAAAGTGGCGGTGCCAGGCCTGATCTCCGTGGGAGGTAAATAATGGACTTCTCTGGAGTGATTCCTGCGATTCCGGGCATGTGGAACGGCATGCTCATGACCTTGCAGTTGATGGTCATGGGCATCGTGGGCGGCATCATCATCGGCACGATTCTGGCGCTGATGCGGTTGTCGTCGAACAAGCTGGCGTCACGTCTTGCCGGCGCCTACGTCAACTACTTCCGCTCGATCCCACTGCTGCTGGTCATCACCTGGTTCTACCTGGCGGTGCCGTTCGTGCTGCGCTGGATCACCGGCGAAGACACGCCGATCGGCGCGTTCACCTCCTGCGTCGTGGCATTCATGATGTTCGAGGCGGCCTACTTCTGTGAAATCGTGCGGGCCGGCGTGCAGTCGATTTCCCGCGGCCAGATGGGCGCCGCTCAGGCGCTGGGCATGACCTACGGCCAGATGATGCGCCTGATCATCCTGCCCCAGGCGTTCCGCAAGATGACCCCGCTGCTGTTGCAGCAGAGCATCATCCTGTTTCAGGACACCTCGCTGGTCTACACGGTCGGCCTGGTCGACTTCCTCAACTCGGCACGCTCCAGCGGCGACATCATCGGGCGCTCCAACGAGTTCCTGATTGTCGCCGGTCTGGTGTACTTCACGATCAGCTTCGCCGCGTCGCGCCTGGTCAAGTTCATGCAAAAAAGGTTAGCCGTATGATTTCCATCAAAAATATCAACAAGTGGTATGGGGACTTCCAGGTGCTGACCGATTGCAGCACGGAGGTCAAAAAAGGTGAAGTGATTGTGGTCTGCGGCCCGTCGGGCTCGGGCAAGTCCACGCTGATCAAATGCGTCAATGCGCTGGAGCCGTTTCAGAAAGGCGACATCGTGGTCGATGGCACCTCGATCGCCGACCCGAAAACCAATCTGCCGAAACTGCGTTCGCGCGTCGGCATGGTGTTCCAGCATTTCGAGCTGTTTCCGCACCTGACCATCACCGAAAACCTGACCATCGCGCAGATCAAGGTGCTGGGTCGCAGCAAGGAAGAGGCCACCAAAAAAGGCCTGCAACTGCTCGAACGTGTCGGCCTGTCGGACCATGCCCACAAACATCCGGGGCAACTGTCGGGCGGCCAGCAACAACGTGTGGCAATTGCCCGCGCGCTGGCCATGGACCCGGTGGTGATGCTGTTCGACGAACCGACCTCCGCGCTCGACCCGGAGATGGTCAACGAAGTGCTCGACGTGATGGTGCAACTGGCCCATGAAGGCATGACCATGATGTGCGTGACCCACGAAATGGGCTTCGCCCGCAAAGTGGCGGATCGGGTGATCTTCATGGACAAGGGCCAGATCGTCGAAGACTGCGAGAAGGAAGAGTTCTTCGGCGACGTCAACGCGCGCTCCGAGCGGGCTCAGCAATTCCTCAACAAAATCCTGCAGCACTAAAAAGCATTAGCCCTTCGAGGGCGTAAAAACCGCCGGCCGCCCGTTCATCCCTGATGAAACGGGCGGCTGGCCGGTCCAGGACGACTGTGATGAAATGCGACCCCCCTCTCTACCGCGCCGCGCCGCCATCACTCGCCGTGAAACCCCGACTGATTCGCCATCTGTTCGTGCCACCGCTGATCATCCTGCTGATGATTGCGCTGGGTTACGTCACGTATTTGTACAGCGAGAAGAACGCCATCAAGGCGCTGGGTGAAAACGGTCAGCGTCAGCTGGAGCTGCACGCGCGCACCGTCGAGAGCGAGATCAACAAGTACAATTACCTGCCCAGCGTGCTGGAGCTGGAATCCAATGTTTCCGACCTGCTCAACCATCCGTCTGCGGAGTTGCGTTCCAAGGTCAACGATTACCTCGAAGGCCTGAACCGGCGCAGCCGCAGTCGGGCCATCTATGTGCTGGACACCACCGGCCGGGTGCTGGCGACCAGCAACTGGCGCGACGCCGACAGTTACCTCGGCGAGGACTTGTCTTTCCGCGCCTATTATCAGGACGCGATTCGCGGTTTGCCGGGGCGCTTCTACGGCATCGGCAGCACCACCGGCGAGCCCGGTTATTACCTGGCCCACGGGCTGGAAGAGAAAGGCAAAATCATCGGCGTCGCGGTGATCAAGGTCCGGCTTGAAGCGCTGGAAGAGCGCTGGCAGCGCGCGCGCCTGGAAGCGTTTGTCAGCGACGAGAACGGCATCATCATCCTCTCCAGCGATCCGGCGCGACGGCTGAAATCAGTCCGCCCGCTGACCGCCGAGATCAAGGAGCGGCTGGCGCGCAGCCTGCAATATTACTGGTGGCCGCTCAACGAGCTGGTGCCGCTGGAACGTGAATCGATTGCCGACGGCGTCGAGAAGCTGACCTTTCCCGCCAACACCAGCGTCGATCATGAGCACACGGTGGTGAGTTATCTGGCGCAGACCCGCGAACTGGCTGACACGCCTTGGCACCTGACCCTGCTGACACCACTGGAAGACTTGCGCCGGGAAGCCGCCAATCAGGGAATGCTGGTCGCCGTCGCCTGCGCGCTGGTGGCGTTTCTGCTGATTGCCTGGAACGAGCGGCGCAAGGTGATTTCCACCCGCCTCGCCGCCCGAGAAGCGCTGGAGCAGGCGAACAACGAGCTGGAACGGCGCATTACCGACCGCACCGCTGACCTGCGCGCCAGCAACGAACGCCTCAAGGGCCAGATCCGTGAACGTCGCCAGGCCGAAGAGACCCTGCGCCAGGCCCAGGATGAATTGATCCAGGCCGGCAAACTCGCGGCCATCGGCCAGATGTCCACCAGCATCGCCCATGAACTGAATCAGCCACTGGCGGCGCTGCGCACGTTGTCGGGCAACACCGTTCGGTTCCTCGAACGGGGCGCGCTGGACACGGCGAGTGCGAACCTGCGCACCATCAACGATCTGGTGGACCGCATGGGCCGTATCACCGCCAGCCTGCGCGCCTTCGCCCGGCGCGGGGAAGATAAAGGTCAGGCGTCCCTGGGCAAGGCAGTCGAGGCTGCATTGCAATTGCTCGCGGCGCGTCTGGACAATGCGTCACTGGCGCTGCATCAGCAGATCGACGATGTCGAACTGGCGATTGATCAGACCCGGCTTGAGCAGATTCTGGTCAACCTGATCGGCAACGCGCTGGACGCCATGCAAGCGCAGCCGCTGCCGGCTCTATGGCTGGACGGTGACGTGTTCGAGGGCCGCTATCGGTTGCGTGTGCGGGACAACGGCCACGGCATCGACGCCGAAGCGCGCAAGCATTTGTTCGAACCCTTCTTTACCACCAAGCCTGGTGAGCAGGGCCTCGGGTTGGGTTTGACGCTGTCCGCCAGCCTTGCCACGGCGGCAGGCGGCACGCTTAACGCTGAGCACCCGGCCGAGGGCGGCACGATGTTTGTGCTGGTGTTGCCGCTGGTTGACCCCGGGGCGGCGGGTGTATGAGAGATCAGTGCATCCCCAGTCTCGGTGTGACAGTTCATGTGGGAGTGAGCTTGCTCACGAAGACGGCATCCCAGCCGCTGAAGATTCAGCGGTGTGGTGATGTTTGATGAAAGCGAGTCGGCTCGCGAAAGCACCGGGGCAGTGACCCTGTTCGAAAACCTGACACACCGCTTCGCGGGCCAGCACTGGAATACACCATGAACACTGATCTGACGGTCCTCATTGTCGAAGACGACCCGCATGTCCTGCTCGGCTGCCAACAGGCGCTGGCGCTGGAAGACATTCACAGCCAGGGCGTGGGCAGCGCCGAAGAAGCGCTGGCGTTGATCAGTGAGAATTTCGCCGGCATCGTCATCAGTGACATTCGACTGCCGGGCATCGACGGGCTTGAGCTGCTCAAGCGCCTGAAAGAGCGCGATCGAACCCTGCCCGTGGTGCTGATCACCGGTCACGGCGACGTGTCGATGGCCGTCGGTGCGATGCGCGATGGCGCCTACGACTTCATGGAAAAGCCCTTCTCCCCCGAGCGGCTGGTCGAGGTCGCCCGCCGCGCGCTGGAGCAACGCGGGCTGGCCCGGGAAGTCTGGTCATTGCGTCGGCAACTGGCCGAGCGCGATTCTCTGGAAGGCAAGATCATTGGCCGCTCCCAGGCGATGCAAACCCTGCGCGCACTGATCGCCAACGTCGCGGACACCTCGGCCAACGTGCTGATCGAAGGCGAGACCGGCACCGGGAAGGAACTGGTTGCCCGTTGCCTCCATGACTTCAGCCGCCGCCACGACCATCAGTTCGTTGCACTGAACTGCGGCGGCCTGCCGGAAAGCCTGTTCGAGAGCGAAATCTTCGGTCATGAGGCCAACGCGTTCACCGGCGCCGGCAAACGCCGCATCGGCAAGATCGAACACGCCCACGACGGTACGCTGTTTCTCGATGAAGTGGAAAGCATGCCGATCAACCTGCAGATCAAACTGCTGCGGGTATTGCAGGAGCGCACGCTGGAGCGACTGGGTTCAAACCAGAGCGTGGCGGTGGATTGCCGGGTGATCGCAGCGACCAAGTCGGAGCTCAACGCGCTGAGCAAAGCGGGCCAGTTTCGCAGCGACCTGTATTACCGGCTCAACGTGGTGACCCTCGACCTCCCGCCCCTGCGCGAGCGCCGTGAAGACATCCTGCAGTTGTTCGAACATTTTCTGCAGCAGTCGTCACTGCGCTTCGACCGCGAGGCGCCGCAGTTGGACGCAAAGACCCGCTCGGCGCTGCTGGCCCACGACTGGCCGGGCAATGTGCGCGAGCTGCGCAACGTCGCCGAGCGGTACGCATTGGGCCTGCCAGCATTCAAGACCGCCGGTGCGGAAGTCGCCACCCAAAGCCTGGATTTCGCCGAGGCCGTGGAAGCATTCGAGAAGAACCTGTTGGGTGAGGCGTTGCAGCGCAGCGGCGGGAACCTCAGCCAGGCCAGCCAGGAACTGGGCATGGCCAAGACCACGCTGTTCGACAAAGTGAAGAAATACGGGTTGGGGTGAGCAAGTTCGCTGTTTGATTCTGGCCGCAGGCCGTAGGAGCGTGGCTTGTCCCGCGATCGGCTGCGCAGCAGTCGTAAACCGGACGACTCGGTCCTTCCTGAGGAACGCAGTCAGCGGATTGGCTGCCGCTTCGCGCCAGATCGCGGGACAAGCCACGCTCCTACAGGTCATGCGATGGCGGGGGTTATCAGGGTGCCAGGGGAAATTCGCTGCTGCCGACTAACTCATCCACTTCTGCCGCAGTTGGCGCAGTCGCCGGGCCCCAGCAAGTGACGGCAATGGCCGCCGCCGCATTGGCGCGCAATGCGGCTTCTGCAGCGGACAGCCCTGACGCCAGCCCGGCCAGCAACACCCCCGCATGGGCATCACCGGCGCCATTGGTGTCAATGGCCGTCACCGGGAAGCCGCGCACGTGTCGGGTCTCGGAACCCTGGCGGATCCAGCAGCCATTCGCTCCGTCGCGCACCACCATCAAGGCATCCTTGCGCAGCCAGTGCGCCAGCCTGTCCAGGGCCCCATCAATCGTCTCGCACCCAGTGAAGCGCAGCGCTTCTTCGGCATTGCTCGTCCACAGCGTGATCAAGGGCAACACCGCCTGCATCCCGGGCGCCTCCGGGGAATCGATCAGCGGCCCCGGATCGAACACCACGCCCGCCCCCGCTGGCAAATGCGCGAGCCAGTCCAGCAGCGTCGAAACCTTATTCTCGTGCAGCAAGCTATAGCCGCTGACGAACACGTAATCCTCAGCTTGCACATCGGCGCCGCGCAGATCTTCAGCCGACAAACCGCCCTCGGCACCGACATAGGAAATGAACGAGCGCTCGGCCGAAGGCTCGATGAGCGCCACCGACAGGCCAGTGTCCTGACCCGTCGACGCCGCCGCCGCGATGTCGATGCCTTCTGCCGCCATGGCCTGCCGCGCCAGATCGCCGAAACGCCCCGCACCGTGGCGACCGAGGTACAGCGTTGGCATGCCACTGCGTCGTGCGGCGGCCATCACGTTGAATCCCCCGCCGGTTTCGAAGGCCGCCGAGCGGGCGAGCACATCGCCGCCGGAGCGGGGCAAGGCGTCCAGCGCCATGACCAGATCGACCACGACCTGGCCGGTGTAGAGCAATCTAGCGGGCATGAACAACCTCATCGGCAGCAACGCGACGGTCACGGGCGCCGCCCAGCAAAGCATACACACCGCCCGCGACCACGAAGGTCACGATCCAGCCCAGCCCGTTATGGCCGAACCACGAGTCGGACAGCAAACCTTTGAATATCACGTTCTCCGGCGTGGTCGCGACGGTGGTGAAACTGTACCCAAGCACGATGGCCAGGGCCCACGCACCCAGCGCACGCCACTCGATCCCGCCGCGATACCAATAGGCACTGCGCGGCGAGACGTCCATCAAGTCAGCGGGGGAATAGTAATGGCGATGCATCAGGTCGACGACGAAGATCCCGACCCACGCGGTGATTGGCACGGCGAGCATCGAAATGAACGTGATGAACGGGCCGTAGAAACTGTCGGCGATCAGCATGAAGTAAATCGAGCCGGCGAAGATCGCCACGATGTCGACAATCACTGCGTGCACGCGCTTGATCCTCAGGCCCAGCGTCAGCGTGGTCAGGCCCGCCGAGTACACCGACAGATTGTTGGAGAGCAGCAGCCCGCCGAATGCCGTGATCAGGTACGGCACCGCCATCCAGGTCGGCAGCAGTTCGCGGATCGCGATGATCGGATCGGTGGCCGACGCCAGGTGGTCATTGCCCACTGACAGCAGCCCGCCCAGGGTGATCAGCAACACCAGTGGAATGCCTGCGCCGAAAGCAGCCGACGCCACCAGCCGCGTGGCTTTGACGCTGCGATGCTGATAGCGCGACATGTCGGCGCCCGCGTTGGCCCAGCCGATGCCCGTGCCGGCCGCCATGGTGCCGATACCGATGATCATCGCGCTCACCGGTGCAGGCGCGGCGTTGAACACGGCCGCCCAGTCGATGTGCGCGATCAGGAACCCGCCGACGATGACGTTCAAAGCGCCGAAGATGTACGTCGCCCATTTCTGAATGACCAGCAGCGTGGCGTGGCCGAGCCCGGAAACGGTCAGCGTCATCAGCACGAAAATGGCGATGAACACCAGGGTCAGGCCCGGCGCACTTTTAGCTTCCACCGGCGTGGCGAAGAGAATCGAGCACAGCGACAGCAGTACGAAAGCGGCGGTCGTGGTGTTCACCGTCTCCCAGCCCAGGCGCGACATCAGCGAGACGATGGTAGGGCCGATATTCCCTCGCACCCCGAAAATCGCCCGCGACAGCGTCAGACTCGGTGCCCTGCCCCGTCGGCCGGCAATGGAGATGACCCCCACGACAGCAAACGAACCGGCCGCGCCGAGGATCGCCACGATGATCGCCTGCCCGATCGACAGCCCGCGAAAGGCCACGAGCGTTGCCCCCAGCGGCAGCCCGAGGATGCTGATGTTGGCCGCAAACCACACCCAGAAAAGCTGCAACGGGTGGCCGTTGCATTCGTTTTCCGGAACCGGTTCGATGCCGCGTGTTTCAAGCTGACCTGCGCCTTGAGCGGCGTTGGATGTCGTCATGTGAATGCTCCTGTGCCATTTGTTCTGGTTGTGGGCAGTACGCAAAGCAAACGACGTCCGTGTCAGCGTGGGCTTTTGCAGGCTGCAAAAGCCCTGACTCGCCGCTACATGGAGCCGCGAGGTAGGTCTTGTTCTTTATACGGGCTGGCTTCGGTCGGATCAGACCCCGCGCAGGGACAGCAACTGCTCGACCACGGGATGAAGGTCGAGTCCGTTGACGGTGTGGATCTGTTCGATCAGCGGTGCGGGCCAGGCGGCCATGCCCTCGCAGGCACCGAGCATCGCCCCGAGAATGGCGGCGATGGTGTCGGTGTCGCCGCCCAGGCTGGCGGCCATGCACAGCGCATCGAATGCCGATACCTGCCCGCGAGCCACTTGATGGGCGAGGGCGAAGGCCGCAACCACCGATTCCTGGGAGGCGACGGACGTGCCGATCACGTCATAAATCAATTCGGGCAGTTGTTCATTGCTGCATTCGACGCACAGTTGTTTGGCCCACCGGATTCGGGCGGCAATGCGGCCCCCGGCGATCCAGTACCCGTAGCCCTCGGCCTCATGGGCGATGCGCGCGCCGACGTCGAGGGCTTCGCCCAGAGTGGCACCGCTGATACCTGCCGAGACAACCGCCGCGACCGCTGCTGCGCTGGAGATCCCGAGATTGGTGTTGTGGGTGACCTGGCAGGCCTGTTTGACCGCCTCGACGAAACGCGCCTCTTCGCGCACATCGAAGGCAATGCCCACCGGCGTGATGCGCATGGCGGCGCCGTTGGTGGTGCCGAAACGCCCCGATTCTTCGGGGCTGTGACCGGCCAGAATCATCTCGATGGCGCGCTTGGTCGAGGGGCCGAGCAGGTCTTGCGAACCCTTGGCCTGCATCACCGCTTCCCAGTCGATCAGGCTCTGCGCCAGATCCGACGGCTCGATGCGCCCTTCTCCAGCGACCAGCAGTTCAGCGACCAAAACGGCTTGTTCGGTGTCATCGGTGATCGATCCGGCAGGCATGTTCGGCGCAATAGGCTGATCGGCACCGGCAGCCTGCAACGTAGTGATGCGGTCGAATCGCTGCCTGATCTGCTCGCGACTCAAGGACTGCGTCGGCATGCCCAACGCATCGCCCAGCGCCAGTCCGTAGAAAGCGCCGAGGCCTCGGTCGCGCGTGTCGATCAGTGCAGTCATGTGGGTGATCCAAAAGCCAGATGCAGACGAAAATGCACGGGGTCCAGAAGGCTTTCCACGTGCTCCATGAAACGTTCGCGGCGATCAAAAGTAGTGCGAGTCGCCTTGAGGAACACCGAACCCGGCTGGCGCAACATCAGCGCCGCGTCGTCGTTGCTCAGGGGCTCGGCACCGATCCACTGATCGCCGCGATCACCGACATACCCGTGGGCAGCCAGGGTGACCGTCAGCGAATCATCGATCAGCCCGTCGCGGGGCAGATTTTCCAGGCCATCGCACGCCGGGATCAACACACGCTCCAGGGAAACCACGCTGCCATCCCCCGCCGTGCGCCGACGATCCAGCGCGATGAACTCGGCCGTGCCGAACCGTCCTGCCAGATCAGGCCGCTGCACCGCCACCAGACGCAGAATCTCGGTGCTGACCCTGGCCCCCGTGTCGGCCAGGGCCTGGGCCCAACCGGCGTGCTGATCCAGCGAGATGCCGTCGTAAGTGACGATCGAACCGACGCCGGTTTGCGTGGCGATGTAGTTGCGCCGCTTGAGTTCGGACAGCGCCTCGCGCAGCGTGCCGCGGCTGACGTTGAATTCCTGTGCGAGCAGATTCTCGCCCGGCAACAACTCGCCCGACCCCATCTGTCCGGTCTCGATGCGTCGGGCCAGCTCATCCACCACACGTTTTTTCTTGTCGAATCGAACCTGTCTAATCATGTACAAATTGATATCCGAAAGTGGCTGGGAGGAGCAAGTGTTTTTTGAAATGCAATGACGGAGGCGTAACAGCAGGTGACGGCTGCACGCGCAGAAGGATAATCGGCCGTCCGGGGTCGAAGAGCCCGGATCAGCCGCCTGTGCGCTGCGCGTCAGGCCTCATCTCACCTTTCAATCAGCCCGATTCACTACGCTCGATTCTTCGCCCACGATCTGACGAATGGCGCTGACGAACACGTCGACGGGTTGCCCACCGGAAACGGCGTACTGGTCGTTGAAGACGATCGTCGGCACCGAACTTACGCCCCGCGATACCCACAGTTGCTCGAGTTCTCGAACGTCGCTGGCGTACTGATCGCTGGCCAGCAAGGCCTCGGCGCGCACCCGGTCCAGCCCCACTTTCTGCGCAACATCCGCCAGCACCTGGTGGCTGGATACGTTGGCATGCTGGCTGAAATACGCCGTGAACAGCGCTTCTTTCAGCGCGTGCTGCTTGCCTTCCAGCTCAGCCCAGTGCAGCAGTCGATGGGCGTCGAAGGTGTTGAAAATGCGCCGCTCGCCCTGCTTGAAGACGAACCCGAGTTCTGCACCGCGCTCACGGATATTCTCGGCGTTGGCCTGGAATTGTTCCCGCGTCGAGCCGTACTTTTCGGCGATGTGCTCGAAGATGTCCTGGCCTTCAGGCGGCATTTGCGGGTTGAGTTCGAAGGGCTGGAAGTGAATGTCGGCTTGAACTTCATCGCCCAGATGCTCAAGCGCCTGGTCCAGCGCGCGCAGGCCGACGATGCACCAGGGGCAGGACACATCGGAGATGAAATCGATTTTCAGCGGAGTGCTCATGGCAGCCTCGTGCAAGAGAGGAAAAGCACCACGATACGCCGATCACGGTGGCGCTCAAACCCTACACCGGCACGCCCGCCCTCAATGGGCGGGTCAACCCCGCCGTCTTATTAGAGCTGCGCGACGTGGGATGCGTCTTCACGATGCTCGCGCAAATACGGCAACACGGCCGCCAGCAGCGGGGCCTTGAAGGCTTCCTGAAAGCGGTGGGCCAGGCCGGGAATGAGCTTCAGTTGACTGCCCTGTATGTGTGCCGCCACGTGAATTCCGTGCATGACCGGCAGCAGCGGGTCGGCGGTGCCGTGAACGACCAGCGTCGGCACGCGCAGACGATTCAACAATTCCACTCGGCTGGGTTCGGACAGGATCGCCAGAATCTGGCGCTTCACGCCTTCAGGATTAAACGCCCGGTCGTAGGAAACCGCCGCCTGATGCAACAGCATCTGCCGATCATCCTTGACCTCCGGGCTGCCCAGCGCCGCCAGAAGATCGGCCTGTTGCTCAAGGGCAGTCTGCCGGTCAGGCGCGCCGCGACGGGCCAATAGTTGCAACAGCGCCGGGCTGGGCATCGGCAGCCCGGGCGCGCCGGAGCTGGTCATGATCAGCGTCAGGCTCTCCACGCGCTTGGGCGCCATGTCCGCCAGATGCTGCGCAATCATGCCGCCCATGCTCGCCCCCAGCACATGGAATTGCTGAACGTGCAGCGCGTCCATCAGGCCGAGCGCGTCCTGAGCCATGTCGGTCAGCGAATACGGCGCCGACACCGGCAGGCCGATTTTGTAGCGCAGCACTTCGTAGGTAAGGTTGGGACTCGGCGGCGCCTGGACCCAGGTCGACAATCCTACGTCCCGGTTGTCGTAGCGAATCACGCGAAAGCCCTGCTGGCATAAGGCAACGACCACTTCGTCCGGCCAGTGGATCAGTTGACCGCCAAGCCCCATGACCAACAGCAGCGCCGGATCGGAATCACGCCCGATGCTTTGATACGCCAGGTGCACGTCATCGAGCTCGACCACCTGCGTGGGAACGTCAACATCGCATCGAGAGGCCGCAAAAGACGACAGGCTGCACAAGAGCGCAGCCAGAAAAAGTAAAACCCGCATGGAAAAACACCGACACACAGAACCCCAGTAGGCCGCGAGTCTGATGAAGTTTGCTCAAGCGCGCTGCCACAGTTGCGTGACAGTTTGATGAAGAGGGCTGAGCGGTAGCAAAACGGTCATCTCACCCTGTTTTCACGCGGCCGCTGTTGCCGGCGAGCTGATCGAATCTGCCACCCACAGGTTGTCGGCGAAGCGCAGTTGAGCCTCTTTTACCACCTCAAGGGCGGCTTCACCGTCGGCGCCAGCGGGGTCAAGTTCGCCTGCCACACCCAGCGACAGCACCTTGTAGATGGGCAGGCGGTCCAGCACCAGAGGCATTTGCTCCGGGGCACTGAGCACATCGACATGCAGGCCTTGCACTGGCAAAGACACCGCAAGGCCAAGGTTGCTGCCCAGCCCCAGACTGCCGCAGGAGACCGCGAGCAGCTTTTTAAGCGGCGAGTATTGCAAGGCGTGGTACGCGCGCTCGAAGGCGTTCTTCCAGTCCTGGGGCAGGTCGAGGGTCAGAATTGGCTCGTCGATCTGTACCCACTCGACGCCCTTGCCCGCCAGCCGGCCGAGGATCTCACCGTAGACCGGCAGCAGACGGTCGAGCAGGTCGAGCTTATCGAAGCCCTCCCCTTCCGCTTGTCCCAGCCAGAGGTACGTCAAGGGACCGATGATCTCCGGCCGGAGGGTGTGGCCCTCGGCGCGGGCCTGGTCGACCTCGTCGAACAGCGGCGCCCAGCTCAGGTTGAAGCGCTGGTCATGGGTAAACGTTGGCACCGAATCCACATCAATGCCGTCACCCAGGGTTTCGAGGATGTGCTTGAAGCCCCTGGCCACGCCGATGTGAGGAAAATTAGAGTTGTTGACCTGGCCCATGCTGACTGCTTCCTTCAAAAGATGGCGCCATTGTCGACACTTACCCTGACATGAGACAAACTCATTAAATTCGTGTTGATCACAAAATTTACTCATGGAGCGCCGTCGGTGCTGGAAATTCGCCACCTGAAAACCCTGCATGCGTTACGCGAAGCAGACAGCCTCGTTGACGCCGCTGACCGCCTGCATCTGACGCAGTCGGCGCTGTCGCACCAGTTCAAGGAGCTGGAAGAACGCATGGGCATGCCGCTGTTCGTGCGCAAGACCAAACCGGTGCGCTTCACCAGCGCGGGCCTGCGACTGCTGCAACTGGCCGACTCGGTACTGCCGCAACTGCGCCATGCCGAACGGGATATCTCGCGACTCGCCGGCGGTGTCGCAGGGCGTCTGCACATGGCCATCGAATGCCACAGTTGCTTTCAGTGGCTGATGCCGACAATCGACCAGTTCCGCGATGCATGGCCGGAGGTGGAGCTTGATCTGGCGTCGGGCTTCGCTTTCGCGCCCCTCCCCGCCCTGGCCCGTGGCGATCTGGATCTGGTGGTGACGTCGGACCCTCTGGAACTGGCAGGTATTACCTATGTGCCGTTGTTTACCTACGAGGCCATGCTCGCGGTCGCCAATCAGCATCCGCTGGCGGCCAGGCCTTATGTGGTGCCGGAAGATCTGATCAATGAAACCCTGATCACCTACCCCGTCGAGCGCGACCGCCTGGACATCTTCACGCGTTTCCTTGAGCCGGCCGACATCGAACCGGCGCAGGTGCGCACGTCCGAGCTTACGGTGATGATGATGCAACTGGTCGCCAGCGGCCGCGGCGTGTGCGGGATGCCCCACTGGGCGCTGCATGAATACAGCTCACGCGGGTATGTGAAGGGCAAGCGGCTGGGGGAAAAAGGATTGTTCGCCACGCTGTACGCGGCGATTCGCGCAGACATGCTGGACGCGCCCTACATGCGTGACTTCCTGCTGACGGCGAAGGACACGTCGTTTTCGACACTGGACGGGGTGAGCGCGGTTCGTTAACCCGCCGCACCGCACCCCCCATCAAAATCAGGCGATTGGCAGGCCTCGGTACAGCGGCAATATCGAATCCCGGGTCAGCGGCGCCAGGTGCAACTGCTCAATATTCTCGCCGTCGACCCAGATCGCTTCCTCGATCTCGGCTGCGGGATTGACCGGCTCGTCCACGTGAACGCCGTACAGCTGGCAATTCACTTCGAAGCCCGGTTCATTCGCCGCCACCGCCGAAAACTCGCCCAGGAATCGCGCGTGTTCAGGCGCGATGACCAGCCCCAGTTCTTCGTTCAGCTCACGGGCCAGCGCATCGAGCGCCGACTCGCCGGCGTCGATCTTGCCGCCCGGCTGCATGAACGCTTCAGTCCCGCGCTTGCGCACCAGCAGCGTCTTGCCATCGGCACGGGTCAGCAGCGCGGCGGCAATACGGAGCGTCTTCACCGTCACAGCACCACCTCGGTTTTCAGCGCGCGGGTTTCTTCGGCACGTTCCAGCGCCAGGGTGATCAACCGATCGATCAGCTCGGCGTAGCTCAATCCGCTGGCCTGCCAGAGTTTCGGGTACATGCTGATGGAGGTGAAGCCGGGGAGCGTGTTGACCTCGTTGATGATGATTTCCCGTGCCTCGGTGACAAAGAAATCCACCCGCGCCAAACCGGCGCAGCCCAGCACGCGATAGGCCTGCAGCGCCACTTCACGCACGGCCTCGCTCATCTCTTCGGCCATCTGCGCGGGGATGGCGATGCGCGCCTGACCGTCGTTCAGGTACTTGGTGTCGTAGGCGTAAAACTCGTCATTGGCCACGACCTCACCGCACACACTGACCTTCGGCTCGTGGTTGCCCAGCACGGCGCATTCCACTTCGCGACCGACGATACCCTGCTCGATCAGCACCTTGTTGTCGTACTCGAAGGCCAGCTTCAGCGCGGCGGCATAGCCGGCTTCGTCGGTGACTTTGCTCACGCCAACCGACGATCCCTGGCACGCCGGCTTGACGAAAAGCGGCAGGCCCAGCTGGGCGGAGACGCTGACGAAATCCACCGTCTCGCCACGCTGAAGGACCACGAACGGCGCCACCGATATACCCGCATCGCGCAGAAGCCGTTTGGTCACGTCCTTGTCCATGCAAGCCGCGGAGCTCAGCACATCCGGGCCCACGAACGGAATGTCCAGCAGCCGCAGCATGCCTTGCAGGCAGCCGTCTTCCCCGAAACTGCCATGGATCAGCGGGAACACCACGTCGATGCGCGGCACCTCTGCGCCGGTCTGCACTTCCACGAATTGCGGCCCGCTGGCGCCCGGCATCAGCGAAAGCAGACGCCCGGAGTCACTGAGCTTGATGTGCGCAGGGTCAGTGGGGTTCTGCAGGTAATCCTGCTCGTCGAGGCGCAGCCATTGGCCCTGCTTGTCGACGCCAATGAGGGTGATGGAGAAGTTGTTGCGATCAATCGCGTTGATCACGTTGCGCGCCGACTGCAACGACACTTCATGCTCGGAGGATTGCCCACCGAAAACGATGGCGACTGACTTTTTCAAAGGGGGATGCTCCTGAATTTCAGGTCGCAGAGCTAAAAGCAATTTGGCCCGATAGTCCAGTGCCAAGGTGGCTTGCGAGACGGAATACAGGAAAAACGGGGCAAAAAAATCCCGCGCCCGGGTGATCGACTGGCGATGCCCGGAGCGCGGGAGGTGCTGCTGTCATTCCTCTTTCCTGGCGCCGGAACCGAAGGTCGCGAAGCGCTTGTTGAAGCCCGCGATACGGCCTTCGGTGGTGGTCTTGCGCTGTTGACCGGTGTACATGGGATGCGACGCGCTGGACACGTCGAGGGCAACATAAGGGTAGGTGGTGCCATCGGTGTGCGTGTGTGTGCGATCGGTATCAACCGTGGAGCCGATCAGGAAAAACACATCGGCAGCAGTGTCGTGGAAGAGCACTTTACGGTAGTCGGGATGGATGTCGGGCTTCATCGTTTTTCTCCAGAATGTAAACAATCATGTAATACGTTATACAGTATCAATTCGATAAAGTTCAACCGCTAACGATTTTGTAACGGTTACAACTTTCGCCTTTTCCGCCGCTTCCCCTGCCGCTAACGTTCGCGCCTCTGACGACCTCAGCCCGGTCCTCGACGGGAACGGAATGAACAAAAACACCAGGAGGGAGTGCCATGCACTTGATCGATCGATACGAAATGAGTGTCCCGGGACACATGAAGCTGATTGACGCCCGCAGCGCGTTGAATCATCTGCAGCGTCTGGTCCAGGCAACTGGCGGTAAGCCTGAATCCGAGCAACTCGTCAGCCTGATCGAAACGATCGTGGAGGCTTTTCACGAAGCCGCTGACGACGTCATGCCGGTCAACGACCACGACGTGTTCATGCGCCAGGCGTGTGAATGGAACTACATCGCGCTGTCTCCCAAAGAGCGCGAAGTGCTCCACGAGATCCGCTGCTGCAACGACGAGGGCAAAGAAGACATTTATCGAATGGTCAGCGAGACGCTGGACCGCAAGCCGATGCTGATGCCGGAAGCTCAGTAATTCACGGTTGGGTTGGAAATCTGCGCGAAAAAAGGGGCGCCTGTGAGTTCCCCTGGTGCGTTGCTCGTCGTTAAAAATGCCGGTTCCAGGCCAACCTGACGGTGTCGCAGGGATGAGATCAAATGAAAGCGTTGAGCCGCCGTCCACCAGTCGATTTCGGACTGCTCTACGGCTTGCGAGCCGAGACGGCAGGCTCACCTGAGCGCGCCATCGCATTTTCGTTTATTTCGAATAACATCCTCAGTTCTAGACAACGTTGTCAGGGTGGTCCCGGTGCATGCCGAACTGACGACTCAGGAAGCCGCTGATCTCCTCAACGTCTCTAGACCTCATTTCGTCAAGCTGCTTGGGGAAGGCGCTCTTCCTCACTTTAAAACCGGTCGCTACCGCAGAGTGTTGTTCTCTGACCTGATGGCGTTCAAGAACAAACGCGACGAAGCCAGCCGAAAACCGATGGATGATTTGTCCCGGCTTTCAGAAGAGCTATAGAGCGAGACATCCTGCAACATCCACCCTTTGCTTTTACCCCGCAAACCCGCCACCCTGCGCGCCGCCGATCAGACCCTGCTGACGGCAAGGAACCATGGCCCCATTGGCCCCTCTTCTTTAAACACCTTTGCAAGGCCCACCGTCATGACGAACGGACGCGACCATCGCATCGACTTCTTTCGGGGTCTGGCGCTGATTTTCATTTTTTGGGATCACGTGCCAGCCAACCCTTTCGCGCAACTGACACTGCGCAATTTTGGCTTCAGCGACGCCGCCGAGGTGTTCGTGTTTCTCGCCGGCTATGCCGCCGTACTCGCTTACGGGCGCGTGGCGCAGCGTGACGGTTATGTCGTGGCGTGCCTGCGTATCCTGCGGCGCACATGGGTGCTGTACGTCGCGCACATCTTCTTGCTGACGCTGCTGATGGGCATCGTTTTCGTCGCCAACAATCACGTCGAAACCCGGGACATGGTGCGGGAGATGGGCCTGGAGTATTTCGTCGGCAACCCGCAGCAGGCGCTGGCCGATGAGCTGTTGCTGCGCTTTAAACCCAACCTCACCGACCCGCTGCCGCTGTACATCCTGCTGATGGGCACGTTGCCGTTGATCCTGCCTGTCATGCTGCGCAACGCAGCGCTGGCGATCGGCCTGTCGATTGCGCTGTACATGATGGTGCCGCTGCTGGGCTGGAACCTGCGCGCCTACGAAGGCGGCGGTTACTGGTATTTCAATCCCGTCGCCTGGCAGTTGATCTTCGTGCTCGGCGGCGCCTTTGCCTTGCACACCCAACGCGAGCTGAACGCAAAGCCCCCTGCTCGCCCGCTTTGGCGACAGCCGCTGTTTCTCATAGCGGCGGCTTACCTGCTGCTGGCCGGCGTCATCACCGTGCTGTGGAAATTTCCCGACGTGCATGACGCGCTCCTGCCTACCGCGCTCACCGAATTGATCTACCCAATCAGCAAAACCGACCTGTCGCCGGTGCGCCTGCTGCATTTCCTTGCGCTGGTGTATGTCGTCGCGAAGACGCTGCCGACGTCGATGACCTGGCTCGACAACTGGCCTGTCCAGCAGACCTGCCGGATGGGCCGCTATTCGCTGGAGATCTTCTGCCTGGGCGTCCTCCTCGCCCCGCTGGCCGACATGGCGAACGCGCTGGCTGACGATGCCTGGCAAATGCGCGTGATCACCGCGTTGTTGGGGCTGGGATTGATGCTGCTGTTGTCGAACTGGCTGGAGTTGAACAAGCGATTGGGCAGTCCGAAAGCGGTGCAGGTGGTGAAGGTTTGAGAACAGCGTCTCACTGAGGGGGCTCTTCGGAAATTTCCTACTGGTTTATCAGGCAAAGCTTTTTCGCGAATTGCCGTTACGCGAAGGAGTGGACAAATCAGCGGAGGAAAAAATGGAACTACATCACCTGATGCAGCACGTGGCTTTAGCACCAGCGAGGATCTCAGTACAGCTAAAGCAGGGCGACGAATCCCCCGGCAGCCTAGACGTGTCTCAAGGCCCAGTTGCCGTGGAAGATGAACAACCGTGGCTTACCGAGCCGAATATGAAGAACATAACGAGCATGGCCGACTATCTTTCCTTGAAAAGGATTGATGCGGCCATATCGCTTGAACTGGCAAATCTGGCTTATACGTCATTCAAAAACGAGCTCTATAACCTACGACCGGAACTGGCTTCCAAAAACTTCAGCTTTGGCTTTGATAGCAGTGGGAATATCCAGATACTCGACCCTCAGGAAAGTCTCTCCACAGAGGAGCGGATCTGGCTGACCGAGCAGCTAAAGCACCGAGGCATTGAGGATCATTTGGTCGACCATTCCAGCGCAATGTTAGCGTTAGCCAAATATGACAAAACCGGCTTCAATGCCCGCTACAAGCTTGAGGCGGCTGATATCGCCCGGATTGTTGACTACGGAAAAATCCTCGAGAGCGACGACATGGAGCAAACGTGGAAAAAACAAATCTCTGAGAGGGCGGAAAAACGGACACCGTTTATCTCAGTGCATATCTGAAGCAGCGATAAGCTTGGCTGGAGAATGACCAGCCAAGCTCATTCATTCAGGCGGGCCCAGGAACACTTTTAATTAGCCGTTGATTGCAGATATGGCCGAATAGCCTAAGATCTTTATTGGCCTCTACCTCTCCCTTAGCACCCAGTAAAAAGTTGGAAAATACATAGCCGCCCACATAGTAATAACTTCTCCACGTGTTAGTACCGTGATTGTAGCTTACGTAATCCCTGGCCTCGTGGCCTCCGGCACAGCGCTCGAAGTTAACGACTTTGGTGACGACACCGTGCTCGTCACTGATCACCTTCTCTACGACCGGCCGAATGCGGGATTCCTTAAGACTGAGCACAAATCGCCCGACAGCCCCTTTCAGCGGCGCCCCGACAGAGTCAGTGAATCTTCCTTTCAAGATTCCTTGGGTGTAGCCCTGTGTCCATAACCAAGACGGTTCGGTATAACCTGAAGGAATCCTGTTAACACCGATTTCGTCGCTAAATTCGAAATTTTTTAAAACGGGGTAAGAGCCGATCGCCAAATGATAAGGCTGTCCAGATAAAGGGACATCCGCTCTGTGGATAACCCTGATAAGCACCTCAGTCCCAGGCATCAAACTAGAGAACTTATCTTCAGAATCAGGTTTTTTAAGCCAGTTAGCACCATCGAAGTATTCCAGCTCCCAAAACGGTGCACCTGACAATCCCGGTGTGTTAGACACCAGTACATCTTGGCCCCGGACGGAAGTAAAACTGTAGTAGTGAACGGCGGTCTTGCTTTTAAGCACAGCGTCTAACACGTGAGTTTGATCAGACAACACAGTAAGAATCATCTCACCATCATCATGTACCTCAGAAACACTTTCCTGTAAACCTTTGGCATAGGGTTGAGCGGGGGAGATTGATTGAGCGCTGGCAGGCGCGGCGAGAGTACAGACACACGCTACAAAAAATCCTCTTAACATGTCACTCAAAATTATTTTTCTGCTCATAGTTTCATCCTCTTTAAATTGATTTGCCACCGCATTCAGAGGTGACAAAAGGACGTAACTATCTCAATCAACTCCGGTCAACTGACGAGGCTGAAAACAAGAGATTTCCTACAAATCAGTCAGTCCCCATAACGGCCCCCAGGGAAGGAATAATCAGGCACGAGGCGCGAGGGGTCTAAGCGAGATCCCTCGCGCCTATCACGAAGTTCCAGCGGTTGGATGACGAACGTGCCTCCTAAAGAACCCGACCGAGCGCCGGTCACAAACTCTTCACCCGCGCCCACCAGCGTCTACGCTTGTAACAAGTGCGATGTGCAGGTTTGACCGGGCTTACGATATGGGCGCTTTTTGGCATTCCGATACGAAGAAGGCTGCGGTCAAGGCTGACAGTCAGGGAAACGGATCAGTGCCAGCCCATGCTCGCCCACGGCGTTACGTGTGGCGGTTTTTGCTGGTGGCGGTGCTGATGGCAGCAGTGATCCTGGGATTTGTGGTCTCGACCGAGGTGCGCAGCTCCCGTTTGCAGGCGCAGGAGTTCAGTCATCTGGCCCAAGGCCTGAGCTACACCGTCGCAGCCGGTCCCAGCGACGCGATTGTGTATCCCGGTGACGGGCCTTTCGACAAGCGTCTGGGCTATTCCGCCCTCGGCGAATTCCTGCCCCGCTTGCTCAAGCGTGACTACCTGATCAGCGCCCAGGCGCGTTTCTCCCCTGATCTTATGTCCTACGCCGAGCGCGGTTTCTTCGTCCCGTATCAGGAGAAGATTCAATCCGGCCTGACCATTTCTGACTGTCGCGCCGCGCCGCTGTATCAGTACACCTATCCGCAGCAGCTGTACCCGACCTTTGCCGCGATCCCACCGGTGCTGGTCAACAGCCTGTTGTTCATCGAGAACCGCGACTTGCTGGATGATCAGCGCCCGCTGGCCAATCCGGCGGTGGATTGGCCAAGGTTCTTCAAGGCGGCGCTCTCTCAGGTGGCGAAAATGGTGGGGTTGCCGGGGCAGTCGGCCGGTGGCAGCACGTTGGCGACACAGTTGGAGAAGTACCGGCACTCGCCGGACGGCCTGACGCTGTCGGGCAGCGAGAAGATTCGTCAGATGGTGTCCGCCAGCGTTCGCGCTTATCAGCCGGGGCGGCAGACCCTTGAGGCGCGGCAGCGGGTGGTGCGGGACTATCTCAACAGCGTGCCGCTGTCGGCGGTCCCGGGTCATGGTGAAGTCCACGGCATGGCCGAAGGGTTGCGGGTCTGGTACGGCGCGGACTTCGACCGCACCAACCAGTTGCTGGCGTCGACGGCAAAAGACGATAAAACCCTGACGGCGCAGGGCTTGGCGCTGCGCGAAGTCCTGTCGTTGGTGATCGCGCAGCGCAGGCCCTCGCACTTTCTGGCGAAGGGGCGCAAGGAGCTCGCGGATCTGACTGACAGCCATCTGCGCGTGCTCGCGCAGAACCATGTCATCGATCAACCGCTGGCCGACGCCGCTCTGGCAGCCAGCGTGTCCTATCGCGACTGGGTGCAGCAGCCGACCGTGCAACCGATTGAGAGCAACAAAGGCATCACCGTCGCCCGCACGCGGCTGTCGAGCATGCTCAACCGTTCGCTCTACGACCTTGACCGCCTGGACCTCTCGGCCACCAGCACGCTGCAAAACGACCTGCAGGTCAGCGTCGGCCAGTACCTGCGCGACCTCGCCGAGCCCGAATTTGCCGGTCAGATGGGGCTGATCGGTGAGCATCTGCTGACGCCGGCCAGCACCCAGGCGGTGCGTTACAGCTTTACCCTGTTCGAGCGCGACCCTGATGGCTCGCGGGTGCGGGTGCAGACGGACAGCACGGATCAGCCGTTCGACATCAACGAGGGCAGCAAGCTGGAGCTGGGGTCGACGGCCAAGATGCGCGTGCTGACGACGTACTTGCAGATCATCGCCGAGCTGCACGACAAGTACGTCGATCTGCCCGCCAGCGCCCTGAGAAAAATCCCGGTCGAAGAGTCCGACCGCCTTAGCCGCTGGGCGGTGGACTACCTGATTCAGAACAACGATCGAGACCTCGCGAAGATGCTCGCTGCAGCCCTCGATCGTCAGTATTCGGCCAGCCCCGGCGAAAGTTTTTTCACCGGCGGCGGCCTGCATCATTTCAATAATTTTCGCCGGGAGGACAACGCGCGCAACCCCACCCTTCGCGAGGCGTTGCGCGAGTCGATCAACTTGCCGTTCATTCGCCTGATGCGCGATCTGGTGCGTTACACCACCTACCAAGGGCCCAACAACAGCGCGGTGTTGCTCAAGGACGACAGCGATCCGAGGCGCCAGGAATACCTGGCCGATTTCGCCGACCGCGAGGGCAAGTCGTTCCTGCTGCGCTTCTGGAAGCGTTACAAAAACAAATCCACCCAAGACCGACTCGACACCTTCCTCGACGGGGTACATCCTGCCGCGAGCCGACTTGCCGCCGTGCACCGTTACCTGCTGCCTGACGCTTCGCAAAGCGCGTTCAATGCGTTCGTGCGGGCGCACATGGCCGGGGAAAAGGGTAAAACGGCGCTCACCGAGAAGCGCCTGGACGACCTCTATTTCGCCTACGGCCCCGGCAAGTTTGATCTGCCGGATCAAGGCTACGTTGCCCGCGTTCATCCGCTGGATCTGTGGCTGGTGGGGTATCTGCTCCAGAACCCGGACGCCACGTTCAAGGATGCCGTCGCGGCCAGCCGTTTCGAGCGGCAGGAGGTCTACAGCTGGCTGTTCAAGAGCCAGCACAAGAGCGCGCGCGACAGCCGCATTCGCACCATGCTGGAGATCGAAGCGTTTCTCGACATCCACCAGCGCTGGCAGCGGCTGGGGTATCCGTTCGATCATCTGGTGCCGTCGCTGGCCACCGCCATTGGCAGTTCCGGTGATCGACCCGCCGCGCTTGCGGAACTCATCGGCATCATCCAGAACGATGGCATCCGCCTGCCGGTGTTGCGCATCGACAGCCTGCACTTTGCCGCGCAGACACCGTACGAAACGCAACTGATCAACAACCCCGAGCTGGGCAAACGGGTGCTGCCCTCGGAAGTCGCCGCAGCCATGCGCGAGGCGCTGTCCCAGGTGGTCGATGCCGGCACGGCAAGGCGCGTGTCCGGCAGTTTCAAAACCCGTGACGGCAGCGTGCTGGCCATGGGCGGCAAGACCGGCACGGGCGACAACCGTATCGAAAGCATTGGCGCAGGGGGTCGAATCCTGGCGTCCAAGGCCATCAACCGCACCGCGACGTTCGTGTTTTTCATCGGCGACAACCACTACGGCACGCTGACGGCCTACGTCCCGGGACGCGCCGCCGAGAGCTTCAAATTCACCTCCGCCCTTCCGGTGCAAGTCCTCAAAGGCATGGCGCCGATTCTCAATCCCTACCTGGAGCCGGGCACTTTCACCCAGTGCAAAGCGCCCGTCCCTACGCAGGTGGCCACGCTTCTGTAACCGGTATCCATCGATCCCATGCCTCTGAAACGGGACGACAACCGTTCGTCTTAACCCATCTTGCGGAAACAATAAGATATATCTTAAGGTATATCTAACTTGTACCAAGAGATGAAAAAAATGAAAGACCACTCACACGATCACCCCCACCACCACCGCCCACACTTCGGCGAACACGGCGACGGCCGCGATGGTTTCGAGAAACGTCCCGGCCGTGAACGCGGTGGCCGTGGGCCTCGGGTATTTGCCCCAGGCGACCTGAAATTGATGCTGCTGGCGCTGATCGCCGATCAGCCGTGCCATGGCTATGACTTGATTCGCCAGATCGAAGCGCTGTTCGACGGCGCCTACAGCCCGAGCCCCGGCGTGATTTATCCGACGCTGACCTTTCTGGAAGAAAGCGAGTTGATCCAGGGCGATGCCGACGGCGGCAAAAAACGCTATCGCATCACCGAGGCCGGCCAGCAGTTCCTGACCGAACAGGCCGTCGCGCTGGATGGCGTGAAAATGCGCATCGAAGTCAGCAAGCGCTCGTTGCGTGGGCATGATCGTCCGCCGGAAATCCACGAGGCCGTGCATAACCTGCGTCATGCGCTGCAGATGCACCACGGCCGCTGGAACCCTGAGGAGATCCTGCGGGTTCGCGACCTGCTGAACGACACCGCGAAAGCCATCGTCGACGGCCAACAACCCGCTGCGGAGAAATCTGAATGAATGCACCCCAGGGAATTCACCGCGTCAGCCACGAGATCAAACGTCGCACGCTGCAGGTGCTGAGGGTGACCGACATCACCCCGCGCATGCGCCGCATCACCTTGCACGGGCCGGAGCTTGAAGGGTTCATCAGTCTGGGCACGGACGACCACGTCAAACTGTTGTTCGCCACTACGCCCGAAGAGCAGGCGGCGCTGGACAGTGATGCACCGCTGCAAAACGCTGAAGGCCCGCGCCCGGCGATGCGCGATTACACCCCGCGTCGCTACGACCCGCAGTCCGGCGAGCTGGACATTGATTTCGTGCTGCATGGGGACGGTCCGGCAGCGACTTGGGCGGCCCAGGCCGAAGCCGGGCAAACGCTGAATATCGCCGGGCCCCGGGGCTCGATGATCGTGCCGGACATGTTCGACAGCTACCTGCTGATCGGCGACGAGACCGCCCTCCCCGCCATCGGTCGTCGGCTGGAGGCATTGCCGGCCGGTCGGCGTGCGCTGGTGGTCGTTGAAATTGATAACGCAGCGGAGCGCCAGGCGCTGACCAGCGATGCGCAGATCGAGGTGATTTGGGTGGTGCGTGGTCAGCAAGATCTGCTTGAAGTCACGCGCAAACTGACCCGCCCGCAGGGCAGCTTGTATGCCTGGGTAGCGACCGAATCGTCCCTGTCGCGCAAGGTACGGCGAGTGCTGCTGGATGAGTTCACGCTGGACGAGGCGGCTGTCAAGGCAGCAGGTTACTGGCGCGCAGACGGTTCGGACGAGGAGTGAGGCGGTTGAGGTCGCCGAAGATGATTGAATGCTGCCGGCGCGCCAGATTCGGGGCGCCCCGGCACTATTGAGGTTTAGGACTGCCCTCGGCGGCCCAAAACCTTGTCTGTCCCGAAAATGACTGCCCCGATTCCCGCAAAACCCGCCAGCACGCCCAACGCGTTGGTCAGGGCTTTAGCGACGCCCAGCGTGCCAATGTCGAGAAACGGATAGAGATAGTCACCGAAGGCATTTCCGCGCAACAGCAAATAACCGAAGTAGACGACGGGATACAGCATCCACATCAGCACATGCCTGGGTTTCAGCAGGCCCTTGGGCACGAAGAACAACCAGTAGCCGAGGAACAGCAGCGGCATGACGTCGTGCAGTAATTCATCGGCGATCCACTGCCAGCCCTGGGGCGTCCACAGATGGCGCAGCAGCAGGTTGTAAGCGAGGCTCACCAGAATAATGCTGGTGGTGATGCCGGCGCAGACAGCGGGAGAACGGAAGAATCGGTACCCCGCCGAATGCCGGTCAATGACCGCGCAGCTGAGCGCCACCGCCACCAGCGTGTTGGTCACCACGGTGAAGAAACTGCAGAAGCGCACCAGGCCGCCGAGCAGGCTGGCGTGGTCGATCCATCGCCCCCAGAGAATCAGATAGAGCTGCACCGCAAGCCCGAACCAGCCAAGCATGGCGGCCGTGCTGATGAAGCGGCGCCGGCCTAGCGACAGGTGCAACGGGGGGCTGTGCATTTCGGTCAGATCCTTGGCAATCGGCGAGTCAGTTCAAGGACGCTTGCTGCGCGCCAGCTTGATGTACAACCCTTCGACCTTCTCCCGCGCCCAGGGCGTCTTGCGCAGAAACGTCAGGCTGGACTTGATGCTCGGATCGCTCTTGAAGCAGCGAATCTCAATGCGCTCGGCCAGACCCGACCATTCGTAATGCTCGACCAGCGCAATGAGTATCTGCTCCAGCGTCACGCCGTGCAGCGGGTTGTTGTTGGGTGTGGTCATGACGGGCCTATGGACGCTGGTGGGACAAGACAGTTTCGCGAGCTGCGCACCTTAGCGGACCCACCGCTGGGTGTGAAGGGTTGGGTGATAGTGGGACCGGCGTTAGCCGGGAAAGCGCCAGCCGCCACGCCGTAAATCTGCGGCGTTCAATCCGGCCTTTTCCCGGCTAAAGCCGGTCCCACAATTTGATCGCATTCATTCAGCCGCAAAGGAACAGCCGCTGCACCGCTGAATCCTGCCACCTGATCACGCCTGCTCAACGCTCATCTATGCGCCACCTGCAACGGTCGCGGCATACCGCCCTTACCCGCCGTCGAAGAGACGGCCTACCTAAACAAAGGACAGCGCTACCCGGGGCTCCCACCACTGTTACACCGACCGCAATGATCCATGTCGCAATTTTGACTTTTTAAAAAAACGTTAGCGTCCTATCATCGCCGCCCTAAACGCTGAAACGGCTAACTCGTCATTGATTAAGACCTTGCAATGCGCCTCCCAAGCATTGCGAGCGGCGTCGCCCTTTGCTCTCGAATAACTCAAAAAGATCTCACGCCCTATGCCCCGTCATCTGAAACGCCCGACCTGCAAATCGTCCCGAGCCCTTCGTCATGCCAGCGCCCTGAGCCTTGCCGCATTGGAGTTTGCAAGCTGTGCCCATGCTGCACCGGCGTTCGACAGCGCGTCGCCGTGGATGCTGGGTGACTGGGGCGGCAAGCGCAGTGAGCTTTCCGAACAGGGCTACGACTTCAAGCTCGACTCAGTCGTCGAAGTGGGCTCCAACCTGCACGGCGGTTACAACCATGACAAGGCGACCCGTTACAGCGACCAGTTCGCCCTCGGTGCGCACATGGATTTGCAGAAGATCCTCGGCTGGCACGACGCTGAATTTCAACTGACCCTCACCAACCGTAACGGCGACAACATCAGCAACGACCGCGTGGGCGATCCGCGCACCGGCACCATTTCGTCGTCCCAGGAAGTCTGGGGCCGCGGCAACGTCACACGCCTGACCGACCTCTGGTACCAGCAGAAATTTCTCGACCAGACCCTCAGCGTCAAGGTCGGCCGATTCAATGAAGGCGAAGATTTCAACACCTTCCCGTGCGACTTCCAGAACTTGGCACTGTGCGGCTCCCAGGTCGGCAACTGGGACGGCGGGATCTGGTACAACTGGCCGGTCAGCCAGTGGGCAATGCGCGTCAAATATCAGCTGAGCCCTGAACTGTTCGTGCAGGTCGGTGCGTTCGAGCAGAACCCCTCCAACCTGGAAAACGATAACGCCTTCAAACTCAGCGGCAGCGGTACCCAGGGCGCCGTGTTGCCGGTCGAGGTGGTCTGGTCGCCGAAGGTCAACGGCCTGCCGGGCGAATACCGCGCCGGTTACTACTACAGCACCGCCGACAGCAGCGACGTTTCCAAGGACAGCAACGGTCGATACGCCGCCCGGAGTGGCGATGACTACGCCTCGTCGTCCAGCAAACACGGCATGTGGCTGACCCTGCGCCAGCAAGTCACCAGCGAGTCCAGCGACAACGACCGCGGCTTGAGCCTGTTCGCCAACGGCACGCTGCACGACAAGAAAACCAACATGATCGACAACTTCGTTGCCCTCGGTGCGACGTACAAAGGCCCGTTCGATGCGCGCCCCGAGGATGACATCGGCGTCGGCATCAGCCGCATCCACGTCAACCCGGCGTACCGCAAGAACAGCAACCTGCGCAATCAGGCCGAAGGCGTTGCGGACTACAACGACCCGGCGTTTCTGCCCGTGCAGGACACCGAATACAACGCCGAAATCTACTACGGCGTGCACGTCGCCAACTGGCTGACCGTGCGCCCGAACCTGCAATTCATCCGCCGTCCGGGCGGTGTGAATCAGGTTGATGACGCGCTGGTCGCGGGGTTGAAAATCCAGTCCTCGTTCTGATCAGCCCAGCTCGCCCGTCTGCACCCAGGCATCGGCATTGAAGGCATGGCTAAACGGCCGCGCCTTCACGCCAACACGCGTTAACCACCACATCGTTACGGAGTACAACACTTATGAGCACTGAGGGTGCTTTCGGTAAGGGTCGCCTGCTTCCGAGCTTGCTCGGGCTGGTCATTCTGATAATGGGCCTGGCCTTGCTGGTCGGCGGCATCAAACTGTTGACGCTGGGCGGGTCGCTTTACTACCTGCTGGCCGGCATCGGCTTCGCCATCACCGGCGTCCTGCTGATGATGGGTCGCGGCGCGGCATTCGGCCTGTACGCACTGGTGCTGTTCGCCAGTACCGTATGGGCGCTGTGGGAAGTGGGTCTGGATTGGTGGCAGCTGGTGCCGCGTCTGGCACTCTGGTTTGCCCTGGGCATCGTGATGCTGCTGCCATGGTTCCGTCGTCCGGTCCTGCGTGGCCAGGTCGGTGATACGGGTACCCGCGCATTGGGCGCCGCTGTGATCGTGGCAGGCATCGCCGCGCTGGCCAGCCAATTCACTAACCCCGGTGAAATCAAAGGCCAGCTGGACCGCGAAACCGCCGGCACCACCAGCGCCGCGCCGGCCATGCCTGACGGCGACTGGCAGTCCTACGGCCGCACGGCCTTCGGCGATCGCTACTCGCCGCTGTCGCAGATCACCCCGGACAACGTCAGCAAGCTGGTCCCGGCGTGGACCTATCGCACGGGCGACATTCCGGGTCCGAACGACCCGGGTGAGACCACGGCCGAAAACACCCCGCTGAAAGTCAACGGCATGCTCTACGTCTGCACGCCGCACAGCCAGGTCATCGCACTGGACCCGGACACCGGCAAGGAAATCTGGCGCTTCGATCCGAAGATCAGCAGCGGCAAGGCGGCCAACTTCAAGGGTTGGGCGCACATGACCTGCCGTGGCGTGTCGTATCACGATGACGCCGCCTACGCTGCCACCGCGCCGACCGACGCTGCCGCACCTGCGCAAAGCCCTGCTGCTCCAGCGGTTGCCGGCGCAGCCAATGCCTGCCCGCGTCGCATCTTCCTGCCAACCGCCGACACCCGTCTGATCGCCCTGAACGCCGACACCGGCAAGATGTGTGAAGACTTCGGCACCAACGGTTCGATCGACCTGAGCGCGAACATCGGCACTTACGCACCGGGCGGTTACTATTCGACGTCGCCACCGGCAGTGACCAAAGACCTCGTGGTCATTGGCGGTCACGTCACCGATAACGTTTCCACCGACGAGCCGTCAGGCGTGATCCGTGCGTTCGACGTGCACACCGGCCGTCTGGTCTGGAACTGGGACAGCGGCAATCCGGACGACACCACGCCGCTTGCCGAGGGCAAGACCTACACCCGCAACTCGCCCAACATGTGGTCGATGTTCAGCGTCGACGAAAAGCTGGGCATGCTCTACCTGCCGATGGGCAACCAGATGCCTGATCAGTGGGGCGGCGACCGCACCGAGGCCTCGGAGAAATTCAGCGCCGGTCTGGTCGCGCTGGATATCGCCACCGGTCACGTGAAATGGAGCTTCCAGTTCACCCACCACGACCTGTGGGACATGGACGTCGGCGGTCAGCCAACGCTCATGGACATGAAAACCGCTGACGGCGTGAAGCCTGCTGTTCTGGCCTCGACCAAGCAGGGCAGCATCTATGTGCTGGACCGCAGCAACGGTCAGCCCATCGTGCCGATCAACGAAATCCCTGTACCCCAAGGCGCTGTCGCCGGCGATCACACCTCGCCTACGCAGCCGAAGTCCGACCTGAACTTCATGCCGCCGCCGCTGAAAGAGCGCGACATGTGGGGCGTGACGCCGTTTGATCAGATGCTGTGCCGCATCGACTTCAAATCCCTGCGTTATGAAGGTCCGTTCACTCCGCCGTCGCTGCAAGGCACGTTGGTGTACCCGGGTAACTTCGGCGTGTTCGACTGGGGCGGCATTTCGGTCGATCCGGTGCGTCAGATTGCTTTCGTGAACCCGAGCTACATGGCGTTCCGTTCCAAACTGGTGCCGGCGGCTGAAGTCGCAGGCGGCCCGGGTCGCAAGAGCGAAACCGAAGGCGTGCAGCCGAACAAGGGCGCGCCTTACGGTGTGATCCTCGAAGCAATGCTGTCGCCAATGGGCCTGCCGTGCCAGGCGCCAGCGTGGGGTTATGTGGCGGCGGTCGATCTGACCAACCACCAGACCATCTGGAAGCACAAGAACGGCACCGTGCGTGACAGCGCGCCGGTTCCGATCCCGCTGACCATGGGCGTTCCAAGCCTGGGCGGCACGTTCATCACTGCCAGTGGTGTGTCGTTCCTCAGTGCCACGCTGGACCAGTACCTGCGCGCCTACGACGTTCGTAACGGCAAGCAGTTGTGGGAAGGCCGCCTGCCAGCAGGCGCCCAGACCACGCCGATGACTTACACCGGCAAGGACGGCAAGCAATACGTGCTGGTCGTTGCAGGCGGTCACGGTTCGCTGGGCACCAAACAGGGCGATTACGTCATCGCCTACAAACTGCCGGATTGATCCGCTTCGCTGATTAGCGTCGTGCAGTAAAAGAAAAGGCGGTCCCGAAAGGTGACCGCCTTTTTTATGCGCGCCGAAACGCTCAAAAGGGGACCGCTCAAAAGGGGACAGATTTATTTACAACGCTTCACCGTAAATAAATCTGTCCCCTTTTGCGTTAAATAAATCTGTCCCCTTTTGCGGTCCCCTTTAGCGCCCCTACTTTTCGATCACCTCACCACGCTGGGGCGCCAGCCTGGCAATAAAGCGGTTCTGCGTCGTCACCGGAATGTGCTGCTCGTTCATCGCATCGATAAGGTTCTCGACCAACGCATTGAAATCGCTGCGGCTGAGTTTCATGCCCTTGTGCACTTCTTCCAGGGAGTCACCGGTGTACGTGCACGGCCCGCCGGCTTCGACGCAAAACCTTTCCACCAGCTTGTCGCGTACCCGAACGATGTCGACCTTGGCGAAGTATTTATAAATGCGGTCATCCTGAGCAATGTGCAGCAGCATGCCTTCGACGATTTTCTGGATGCCGGCGCGCTGGCCCAGGTCGTGATAGAGGCTGTCGTCCTTGGGCGGCTGTTGGGCGCACCCCGCCAGCAACGACAGACTGAGCCCGAGAATCAGCCACAGAGACCGCCCCATCAGAAACTCCCCTGCACGGAAAGGTAGGTGCCGTTCTGGTTGTCCAGCGTGGCGATTTCACCGAGCCGGGCGTAGGCCAGCACCACGGAAACATGCTTGTTGGGAAACCAGCCGACAAAGAAGTCCGCCCAGTCGCTTTCGCCGGCGAACGACAGATTGTCGGGCTTCTCGCGGTAGTCCATGCCCACTGCCCAGTGCGGGTTGAACAGGATGGCTGCGCCGCCCTCTTTCAGTACGCTGCGGGTATCGCGCCGGTCGCCGCCAAAGCCCATCAACCCGGTTTCGTTGGCACGGCTGTAACGCAGGCCGGCGTTGACCACCAGGTTGTAGCCAAAGGCCGCGCCCATGAACAGACGGCTCGCGGTGACATAACCCTCGACGTCCGAATCGCGCTTGGCGCCCACCAGGCTGGGGATGAGGAAATCATTCTGGTGTTTGTATTCCAGCCCCGCCGACACCTGCGGCAACTGATCGTAGATCAGGTCGCCAAACAGGCGAACCTTCACGCCGAAGATGTCCTGGGTGAGGTTGTCATCCGGGAGGTTGAGCTTGCTGACCAGTGAGCCCAGGTCGAAGCGTTGATGGGCGTAGGAAACCTCAACTCGATTGCCGTAGGACGCTGCAGCGCCGACCACATCGAGGGTGTAGTCCGGCAAGTCGACGTGGGTGGCGAACGCGTTGCCGCCCCACTCGCCCTGCTCGTCATACCCGGCCAGCATGGCCCAGGGGATGATCCCGCCGCCTGCGCCGCCTTCAATGCTGCTGGCGCCGCCGGTGGCGATCAGGCGCCCCTGCTCGGCTTCGGCTGCCGGCGCGAACCATGTCGCACAGCCTCCGACCACGCTGGCAAGCAGCACGGGATTCAAGTACGTCGAAAGGCGTCGTGCCATAAATCCGTGTTCCATCAATACACCGTCATGCGGGGTGGGAGCTGGGAGCGGGCAATCCAGGCTTCGAAAGCGATCGCATCGAGCGGACGGCTGATCAGGTAGCCTTGCGCGGTATCGCAATGCCACCGCTCCAGCAAACGGAGGCTGTGTTCGTACTCGACGCCTTCGGCGACCACCTTCAGGCCCAGGTTGTGGCTCATCTCGATGGTCGACCGCACGATGACGGCGTCTTCGCTGGTTTCATCCAGATCGCGCACGAAGGACTGATCGATCTTCAATTCCTGCACCGGCAGCCGCTTGAGGTGCGCCAGCGAGGAGTAACCGGTGCCGAAATCATCCACCGACAGGCTGATGCCGAATTCGCGCAGGCGATTGAGCACCTTCAGCGACTGCTCGGGCTCGCGCATGATGGCGCTTTCGGTGATCTCGAAAATCAACTGTTCGGCCGGCACGCGGTACAGCTTGAGCAGCGCAGCAACGCGGTCAGCCAGGTTGCCGTCCAACAAGTCGTCCGCCGAGATGTTCACCGACACTTGCAGAACCAGACCGCGATACGCCCATTCGGCCAACTGGCGCAGGGCTTCTTCGATCACCCAGTTGGTGAGGATCTGAATACTGCCGGTGCGCTCTGCCAGCACGATGAACTCGGCCGGGGACACCGAGCCGAATTGCGGGTGCTGCCAGCGCAGCAAGGCTTCGGCCTGAGTCACGCGGCCGTTGCGGATATCCAGTTTGGGCTGGTAATGCAGGGACAGTTCGCCATTGCGCGCGGCCTGACGCAGGTCGCGGATCAGACTGATCTGGCGCAAGTGGGCGACATCGCGACCGTCCACGTAGACCTGCAGACGCCCCGGCAGCTGCGCCGCGTCTTGCCGCGCAATGGAGGCACGTCTGAGCAACTCGGACGCCGAATCGCCATTGGCCGGATAGGCCGCGATGCCGATGCAGGCATCCATCGCGATGTCCTGCTCGCCAATGCGCTGAGGCTTGACCAATAGACGCTGCAGCCGGTCGGCCACCGCGACGGCACTGTCGGTTTCAGCGTTGTGCACCAGCAGCAGAAATTCGTTGTCGGAGAGCCGCGCCACCGTATCACCGGGACGCAGCGGCTCCTGCAGTTGCTCGCTGATGATGCGCAGCAGTTGCTCGACTCCCTCGAGACCGACGTTGGTGCTGATCGCGCGGAAGTTATCGATGCCCAGATAAAGCAGGGCCACTGGCCGTTGAGCAATGACCGCGCTGCCGAGGCGTTCCATGACCAGCGCGCGATTGGGCAGCCCGGTGAGCGGATCATGCAGGGCGTTGTGGGCCAGTTGCAGCTCACGCTCGGCGATCCCGCTCTGCATCGAATTGATAGCGCTGGCGAGCAGCCCCAGTTCATCCCGGCGATCCAGCACCACGGGGGTAGCGTAATCACCTTCGCCAATGCGCCGGGCGGCCTGGGCCAGGGCACTCACCGGCCGCGACAGGTTGCGCGCCAGTAACAACGCGCCGACCAGCGAGCACGCCAGCGCCACGACAGTGATCCAGAACAGCGTCTTGTCCAGCGGCGCGAATGCCTGCATGGCCTGATCCAGTGGGCTCTGCAGCAGGGCCACGACCTCGCTGTCGCTGTTGCTCCCCAGGCGCAGGGTTTTGCTCAGAAAGCTCTGGTTCTGATGCTCGGTCATCTGCATCTCGTCGCTGGGCGGGTTCATCATCACCCCGCGCAGGCTGTCGAACAGCGGCGCCGGCTGGGTGCTGATCATCTGACCCGGCTGCTTTTGCACGATCGACAGAAACGACACCTGCAAACCGCTCAACGAGCGCAGTTCCTGCGCCAGATCACCGTCCATGCTGAAGCCCATCACCACGCGCGCAATCGGCAGCGGTGCGAGGACCGTGCTCTCCACCAGCAAGTGCGGCTGGCCCTGCAACGGCACGATGAGCATCGACTGATTCTTGCCCTTGAGCTCACGCAACGCCTGGGTGTAGGGGAACGGCGAGCCTTCGGGGATCTGCGCGACGGTGCTGGCCATGACCGTGCCGTCCATGCCCAGCAGGAACATGTCATTGGCGTTGATTCTGGCGCCGTGATTGAGCAGCACCGAGCGGATGGTCGCCGAGTCCGCCGATGCCACGGCGTCACGGAAGCCGAAATCGGTGGACAGCAATTGCACGGCGTCGCGCAGCCGCTTGCCGCGCATTTCCAGCAAACCTTCGAACACCCGGGTGCCGACTTCGAGCTGTGCCTGGGCCTGCTTGCGAACCGCGTCCTGGGTCGCCGCTCTCACCGCAATAAACACGGCGAAGACCACGATCAGCAGCAGCATGATCAACACGCCGGCAATCCGCGCCTGAAAGCTGATGCGCACCTTCATTCGTGGGCTGCTTTATGAAAGGCATCGCCGAACGCGCTGGGCGTCGGCGCGGCCGGGGTGTTATCAGCGTTGGGCTGCACAGCGATGGTAAACCGTTGCTTGAGGCCGCCGGCCGGGATGTCGATGTCGCCACCGGACACGGGCAGCATGTCGGCCCCCTGGGGGTGCCAGAGAGTGACGGCGTAGTGACCGGCGGGCACTTGATCCAGGGTCAGCGCGCCCTTGTCGTTGCTGACGCCGAACCAGCCATCGTCGGTGACGTACACATACCCGATCATGTTGTCGTGGACGTTGCAGCCGAGCACGACCACGCCCGGCTTGTCGAACAGCACGGGGGCCGACGGGGTACCACCATACAACCGCAATTCAAAACGCTTGGGCGTCGAGAACGAATACACCTGATGGCGGATTTGATCGCTGTTGGGGAAACTGATTTCCGTCCCACTGCGGACGGCCAGCACGTGGGGGGCAAATTGCACATCGCGCTGGTCCATGTCGGCTTTCATCGGCCCGGCAGGCGGCGCCGTTGCGCCGCGCAGGGTAAGCACCGCGTCGGGAAGCGGCTTGCCCTGGGCATCAACGAATTCGGCGGTCAGGCTGGCCGCACTGGCAAGGGTGCCCTGCAGCGCGGTTACAACCAGCAACAATGAAATAAAAACGTGGCGCATGACAGATGTTCCAGACAGCGAGGCCGGCAGAGCCTCCGTGGCGATGATTTCCAGCGTAGCCCACATCGGCGGTCAGCGATATCAGACGGACTTCCAGCAAAGCACATGGCCTTCATTAGTGGAATGCCAAGGCCTGGCGCAACGCCTTACAGGCTTTAAAACGATCCCCCGTCATTGCTATCGACCGACGCTATTGAAACCTGAGCCAATCTGCCCCATCTAAGGCTCATCTCCATTTATGCAGGTGCCCCATGAGCGACCAGCAATCCGACGCCAACCAGCCGCACCCGGACGACGATCACGAGCACGAAATCCTCGGCTCCGACAGCAAGCGCCTCGCCCTGCCCGGCCAGAACCTGCCGGATCAGGTGTACATCATTCCGATCCACAACCGTCCTTTCTTCCCCGCCCAAGTGCTGCCGGTCATCGTCAACGAAGAGCCCTGGGCCGAAACGCTGGAGCTCGTCAGCAAGTCTGATCACCACTCCCTGGCGCTATTCTTCATGGACACCCCGCCCGACGATCCCCGTCATTTCGACACCAAGGCGTTGCCGGAGTACGGCACGCTGGTCAAGGTGCACCACGCCAGCCGTGAAAACGGCAAGCTGCAGTTCGTCGCCCAAGGCCTGAGCCGCGTGCGCATCAAGACCTGGCTCAAGCACCACCGCCCGCCGTTTCTGGTGGAGGTCGAATACCCGCATCAGCCCAACGAGCCGACCGACGAGGTCAAGGCCTACGGCATGGCGCTGATCAACGCGATCAAGGAGCTGCTGCCGCTCAACCCGCTGTACAGCGAAGAATTGAAGAACTACCTCAATCGCTTCAGCCCCAACGACCCGTCGCCGCTCACCGACTTCGCCGCTGCCCTGACCTCCGCCACAGGCGTCGAGCTGCAGCAGGTGCTCGATTGCGTGCCCGTGCTCAAGCGCATGGAAAAAGTACTGCCGATGCTGCGCAAGGAAGTCGAAGTCGCGCGCCTGCAGAAAGAAATCTCCGCCGAAGTGAACCGCAAGATCGGCGAGCACCAGCGTGAGTTCTTCCTCAAGGAACAGCTCAAAGTCATTCAGCAGGAACTGGGGCTGACCAAGGACGACCGCAGCGCTGACATCGAACAGTTCGAAGAGCGTCTGGTGGGCAAGACCCTGCCGCCGCAGGCGCGCAAGCGCATCGACGAAGAGATCAACAAGCTGTCGGTGCTGGAAACCGGTTCGCCGGAATACGCCGTCACCCGTAATTACCTGGACTGGGCAAGCTCGGTGCCGTGGGGCGTGTTCGGTGACGACAAGCTCGATCTGAAACATGCGCGCAAGGTGCTCGATCAACACCACGCCGGCCTCGATGACATCAAGAGCCGCATCCTCGAGTTCCTCGCCGTCGGCGCCTACAAGGGTGAAATCTCCGGCTCCATCGTGCTGCTGGTCGGCCCGCCGGGCGTGGGTAAAACCAGCGTCGGCAAATCCATCGCAGAATCCCTGGGCCGTCCGTTCTACCGCTTCAGCGTTGGCGGCATGCGCGACGAGGCCGAGATCAAGGGCCACCGTCGCACGTACATCGGCGCCCAGCCGGGCAAGCTGGTGCAGGCGCTGAAAGACGTGGAGGTCATGAACCCGGTCATCATGCTCGACGAGATCGACAAGATGGGCCAGAGCTTCCAGGGCGACCCGGCCTCGGCGCTGCTCGAAACCCTGGACCCGGAACAGAACGTCGAATTCCTCGACCACTATCTGGACCTGCGTCTGGACCTCTCGAAGGTCCTGTTCATCTGCACCGCGAACACCCTGGACTCGATCCCCGGCCCGCTGCTGGACCGTATGGAAGTGATTCGGCTGTCCGGCTATATCACCGAAGAAAAGCTCGCCATTGCCAAGCGCCACCTGTGGCCCAAGCAACTGGCCAAGGCCGGCGTTTCGAAAAACAGCCTGATGATCAGCGACAGTGCATTGCGCGCGGTGATTGACGGGTACGCGCGGGAAGCCGGAGTGCGGCAGCTGGAAAAACAGCTGGGCAAACTGGTGCGCAAAGCGGTGGTCAAGCTGCTGGACAACCCGGACACCGTGGTCAAGATCGGCCCGAAAGAGCTGGAAGCCTCCTTGGGCATGGCCGTGTTCCGCAACGAGCAAGTGCTGTCGGGCACCGGCGTGATCACCGGCCTGGCCTGGACCAGCATGGGCGGCGCGACGCTGCCGATCGAAGCGACACGGATCCATACGCTCAACCGCGGCTTCAAGCTCACCGGACAGCTGGGCGACGTGATGAAGGAATCTGCCGAAATCGCTTACAGCTACGTCAGCTCCAATCTGGCGAAGTTTGGCGGCGATAAGAGCTTCTTCGACGAAGCCTTCGTCCACTTGCACGTGCCGGAAGGTGCGACGCCGAAAGACGGGCCAAGTGCGGGCGTGACCATGGCCAGCGCGCTGCTGTCGCTGGCGCGTAACCAGGCGCCCAAAAAAGGCGTGGCGATGACCGGCGAACTGACGCTGACCGGCCACGTACTGCCGATTGGCGGCGTGCGGGAGAAGGTCATTGCGGCGCGGCGGCAGAAGATCTACGAGCTGATCCTCCCGGAAGCCAACCGTGGCAACTTCGAAGAACTGCCGGATTACCTGAAAGAAGGCATCACCGCACACTTCGCTAAACGCTTTGCGGATGTGGCGAAGATATTGTTCTAAGACGGACCAGCATCACTTCCACAGGGGCGAATCGTGACCTGTGGAAGTCGGCCTCACAGACAAGGAGTTCAACATGCTCGACTTCAACAACAAAGGCTTTTTCAAACTCAAGCAGAACAACGAATACGCTGAGCGTGTGGCCGCGCTGCTGCTTGAGGATGAAACCGTCATCGACGCCTACAAGTCGATGCGCGACGGCGTTGTCTTCACTACCAAGCGGATCATTTCCGTCAACGTGCAAGGCATTACCGGCAGCAAGAAGGACTTCACTTCATTGCCGTATAAAAACATCGTGGCCTACTCGGTGGAAACGTCCGGTACCTTCGACCTCGACTCGGAACTCGAGATCTACTTCTCCGCCCTGGGCAAAGTGAAGTTCGAATTCACCGGGAAGACCTCGATCGTCGAAATTTCCAGGTACATTTCCCAATTCGTTCTCTGAACCAACGCATTTGGCCCAGTCACCTGCGAACGTGGTTGAGGTGCAGGCTTAACCAAGCATCACGGGGCAGCGCATCAAAGGGGACTGATTTATTTACACGCTTCTCCGTAAATTAATCTGTCCCCGTCCAGGCACGCTTAAAACTACCCGATCTTCGGTTATCCTCACCCCAAACGTTGCCCACGACCGGAGCCTTCATGACCCCTGCCCGCCTGCTCGTCCCGCTCAGCCTCTCCCTCCTTGCCGCTTGCGCGGCGACACCGAAGCAGATCGTTTCCCTGGACGATCAGCAAGACTGCCCGCTCACCCTCAAAACCGGCCAGACCCTCATGCTGATGCTGCCCAGCAACCCCACCACCGGGTACCGCTGGCTGATGCAAAACCCCGCGCCGTCGATACTCGCCAGCCTCGGGCCGGAGGTGTTCAATGCCTCTAAAGATGTAGGCCTGGTGGGTGAAGGCGGTCAGTCGGTCTGGCGCTACCGAGCCGCCAATGCAGGCACGGGCCATCTGATGATGGTCTACCAGCAGCCGTGGGCGCCGGAAGTGGCGCCAGAACGCACCTTCGATTGCGTGATCACCGTGAACTGATCGAAAGGATCGTGATCGAAAGGGGACTGATTTATTTACACGCTTCTCCGTAAATAAATCTGTCCCCGTCCATGGTAAATAAATCTGTCCCCGTCCATGTATTTACACGCGTCTCCGTAAATCAATCTATCCCCGTCCATGCAAGTCGCCAAGCACTGGCGTAAGCCCCGTCATTCGGTCAGTAACTGCGCCGCATCGAAGCCCATGCGCAAGTTGCCCCAATGACGGCCGTCGAAGAAAAACGGCACGTCGATCTCGGTCATGATTTCCCCCGTGTCGCGCAGGTAGGTTTGCAACAGGAAGCGCTGTTGGTTACCCGCTGCACGCAGGCCGATGGGGTCAGCGAACATGCGCTTGTTCCGGCAGACCGGCAGGTCGACAGCCCGGTCACCCGTAGGTTTTTTCGACACCCAGCTGTTATTCACCGGGCAGTAGCCCTTGGCGTCGACGATGAAGGTGACCTTGCCCCCCAGCGTGCCTTTGGTCAGCGCGTCGCACTCCTCCTGACAGATCTGGGCGAAGCGCTCGCTGTAGCTGGTCGTGTATTGCTTGGGGTCAGTCCCGGGAATCAGTTTGTAGTTCTGATCGAACAGGTTGACGCCCTCACGTTGCAGCGCGGCCAGACGCACCTGGAGTCGGTCGCGGCAATGACTGGCGCGGGTAATGCCGGCGTCCAGCGCACCATGCCCGAGGACGAACCGGCCCAGCAGCGCCTGGACCTTTTCCGCCACGCCCGACAGATCGCGGGTGGCGGTAGCGGAATGCTGCATGCGCTGGTCGATGGACTGGCTGTCCGCATGAATCTGGGTGACGCGGTTATTGATGCCGGTGTTGCTGTCGGCGAACTGCAAGATGTGCGAGGCGATGTCTTCCAACTTGATGTGAGTGGATTCGAAATCGCCGATCATGCTCTCGAAATGCCCTGACGCGCGCTCGACCACTTTCTGGGTCTCCCGGGCGCTGTGGCTGATCTGGGTGGTCTGCTCGTGGGTCGAGCTCACTTCCAGCAGCATGGCGTCGATGTTCTGGGAAATGTCTTCGGTGGCACGACTGACGTTCTGGGCCAGGGTCCGGACTTCGTCGGCAACCACCGCGAAACCACGGCCGCTCTCCCCCGCACGCGCCGCCTCGATCGCCGCGTTGAGCGCCAGAAGGTTGGTCTGGGAGGAAATCTGTTGAATCAATCCGACGATGGATTTGATGCTCGACGAGCGTTGGTTCAACGCCGACACCAGCGTACCGAATTCATTCAGGCTGGTGGAAATCTCACTGATGTTGCCGGTCACTTCCAGCAGCTCGGTGTAGGAGTCGCGGGCCATGCTGAGGTTCTGCGCGGTGGTCCCGGAAATGCCCTGGGTCTGCCGGGACACCTCGGCAATCCGCCCGACTGCGTCGTTGCTCTGCTCCATGACTTCCCTGGCGAAGCGCGCCTGATGGGTCGCGCTGTCGCTGGAATCGCTGATGTTTTTCAGCGAGCGCGCGGACTCCACGGCAATGTGCACGGTCAGCGCCTGAACGCTGCTGATGATCTCCCGCTGCTTGGCGAGAAACCGGTTGCAGGTGCTCGCCAGCACGCGAATTTCATCATGGGTCAACAGCGGCAAGTCCTTGGACAGGTCGCCCTCGCCATTGGCAATGCCTTCCAGCGCCAGCGTCATCTGGGTCACCGGCCGCACGATCAGGTGGCGGAAATACCAGACCATGAAACTGACCAGACACAGGGTGAACAGCGTACTGCCCAGAATGGCGTTGCTCAGCACATCGAGTTTGCCTTCGATCATGCCTAGCGTCCCCGCCGGCAACTGCGCGCTGCGCAACTGAAGCAGAATGTCCGCGCGGATGCTTACGGCCACCCAGTACACCACGGCGCTCACCACCACCATCAGGAAAAGGCTCGACAGCTTCTTGGTCAAAGAATCGAAAAACTGCCGCTCGACGGACTCGTACAACGCCTTGAACGCATGCATGCCACGGTTCCCTGTGTCTGGTAATGAAATGGGTTGCAACTAAGGTTCTTCGACTGAGGATGGGAAAGCTTTAATGATGTGGGGTGAACATCGATAGATGACATTGATTCTCAATTATAACTTGCCGATAATTGAGAACCATCATCATTTGTTACATTCGCCGGAGCTTCGCCCGCCATGCGCCACTCGATCCCCTTTTGCCCAAAGGCCCTTTCGTTAATCGCACTGAGCGTGCTCAACACAGCGAATGCCGAAGACACAGCGCTCAGCCTGCCCGCCACCGACGTGACGTCAACGGCCACCTACGGTGACACCGGCGACCCGCTCGGTTATCAAGGCAAACCCGGCAGTACCACTACCCGGCTGGACCTGACCAAACAGCAAACGCCTCAAGGTATTACCAACATCAAGCGCGAGCAAATGGATGACTTCAAGCTCAACAGCATTCGCGACGTATTAACCAGTACCCCCGGCGTCAACGTGCAGAAAGTCGAAACTGACCGCACCTACTTCACCGCGCGCGGTTTCGACATCAACAACTTCCAGTACGACGGCACGGCCATGCCGATGACCAATGGGTTGCTGGTGGGCGACATTGACCTGGCGCCCTATGAACAGGTCGATATCGTTCACGGCGCCAACGGTTTGATGTCCGGATCCGGCAACCCTTCGGCCACGGTCAACTTCATCCGCAAACGCCCGACCTACGATCCCCAGGCGAAGATCGACGTGACTGCCGGTTCCTGGGACAAACGCCGGGTGGACATCGACGTTTCCGGGCCACTGACCGACTCAGGCAACGTGCGCGGACGCGTCATCTACGCCAACGAAAACGGCAACTCATACCTTGATCGTTACTCCCGCGAGAAGAACATCTTCAGCGGTCTGCTGGCATTCGACCTGAGCGACAGCGACACGCTGACCCTTGGTTACGAGGACCAGAAAACCAACGCCAATGGCTCAAGCTGGGGCGCACTGCCGTTGGTCGATGGCAATGGCAACGCCATCCATTACAGCAGCACCCATTCCAATATTTCCCAGCCGTGGGTGCATTGGGACGTTCACACGCAACGTGCGTTTGCCGAGTGGGAGCACACCTTCGCCAACGACTGGAAGTCGAAGCTGACCGTCGCCGGTGCAGAGCACCGCGAAGACACCGAGATGTTATACATGTTGAGCTCCACCGACTCACCGACCGGCTACAGTGGTCTGGGCTCCAAGTACAAAGACAGAAACCTCGAACTCAGTGGCGATTACTCGCTGAGCGGGCCCTTCATGCTGGGCGGTCGCGAACATCAACTCACGCTAGGGGCGAACGCTGCACGCCAGCGCAACCGCGAATCGTCGCAGTATGGCGACATACTCAACTACTCGCCTGTCACCCTTGAAGATGCGCTGCATGGCTACCTGCCGCGGCCGAATTACGTCGCTGCGTTACCCGCTGCGACCTCGAACTACACCGATCGCCAGAAGAGCGTTTACGCCGGCGCGCGTTTCAGCCTGACCGACGACCTGCATGTGATCACCGGTGCCCGCATGCTCAGCGCGGACAGCAATGGCGACAACTACGGCTCCGCGCGCAAGGTGCGCATTCACGGCAAAGTCACGCCGTACGCCGGCATCGTCTACGACCTGACCTCCGAATACGCGCTGTACGCCAGTTACACCGAAGTCTTCAATCCGCAGTATTACCTCGACGGCCAAGGCCGGGTGCTCGATCCGCTTGAAGGCAAAAGCTATGAAGCGGGCATCAAGGGCCAGTTGCTGGACAAGAAGCTCAACGTCAGCGCAGCGGTGTTCCATGCCAAGCAGGACAACGTGCCGGGCAGTTCGGTGTATGACGCCAGCCTCGGCGGCTACGTGTACGAGGCGATGTCCTACGACAGCAGCGGCCTGGAGCTGGAAGCGTCCGGCGAAGTGGCACCCGGCCTGCAAATCAACGGCGGGTACACCTACGTCTATATCACCGACGACGACGACAGCCGTGCGCGCAAATTCATCCCGCGCCACGCCCTGACGTCGTCCATGACCTACCAGTTGCCAATGGCACCGAAGGTCAAGGTCGGCGGCAGCCTGAGCTGGCAGAGCAAGACCCAGAACGACGACGCACCGGCCGCCCGGCAGGAGGCCTACGCGCTCATCGGCCTGATGACCCGCTATGACATCGATCAGCACTGGAGCACCCAGTTCAACCTCAACAACCTCACCAACGAGAAATACCAACAGAGCCTGCGCTACAACCAAAGCAACTTCGGTGATCCACGCAACTTCACCGCATCGGTAAGCTGGACATACTGATAACACGGGTTGCGTCTCAGCCGCCCAAGTGCAACCGGGGCGGCTTTTGCCGTTGAGGGGAAAACGTCTGCACACGAACGATGAGATGAGGTTCCAGCCGAGGGACGGAATTGGCTAAAATGCCGCACTTTTCGCCTTGTCCCCCGGAATCGCCGTGAGCCCAGAACCCGACCGCCTATTCGCCCAGCCGCTGCCCCAGGTGCCCGACTTCGCTTTCAACGAAGACGTCGTGCGGGTGTTTCCGGACATGATCAAGCGCTCGGTACCGGGCTACCCGACCATCGTCGAAAACCTCGGCGTGCTCGCGGCGCAGTTCGCCCAGCCCCACAGCGTGCTCTACGACCTGGGCAGTTCGCTGGGCGCCGTCACTCAGGCGTTGCGCCGGCATGTGCGCACTGAAGATTGTCGGGTGATCGCCATCGACAACTCGTCGGCCATGGTCGAGCGCTGCCGCGAATACCTCAACGCCCAGGACTCGATGTACCAGGAGTTGCTGCCGGTGGAGGTCATCGACGGCGATATCCTGGGTCTGGAGTTTCAGCCGGCCTCTGTCGTTGCCCTGAACTTCACCCTGCAGTTCATCGCCCCCGAGCAACGCCTCGCCCTGTTGACTCGCATTCGCCAGTCGCTGCTGCCCGGCGGCGCGCTGATCCTGTCGGAGAAGCTGCGCTTTGATGACACCGAAGAGCACGCGCTGCTCAGCGATCTGCACGTCGCCTTCAAGCGCGCCAACGGTTACAGCGAGCTGGAGATCGCGCAGAAACGCAGCGCGATCGAAAACGTGATGAAGCCCGACAGCCTTGAGCAGCACCGCGAACGCTTGCTGGCCGCCGGTTTCAGTAAAGTCGTGCCCTGGTTCCAGTGCCTTAATTTCGCCTCGTTGATTGCCCTGCCATGATTGATCTCGCTCCCCTGGTCCGCCGTCTGGCGGGCACGCCACTGTATGCCTGGGCCCAAGGCCTGCAGGCGCAACTCGACGCGAAGATGGAAAAGGGTCACGGCGACCTCGAACGCTGGCAAGGCGCCCTGAATGCCTTGCCTGATCTGACGCCAAGCCGCATCGAGCTCAAGGACGATTTCATCCTCGACGCCGACTGCGACGATGCCACCCGCGAGCAGACCCGTGCTGCGCTGATGGGCCTGTCGCCGTGGCGCAAAGGCCCTTTTGAGGTGTTCGGCGTGCACGTCGACACCGAATGGCGCTCGGACTGGAAATGGTCGCGGGTGTCGCCGCACCTTGATCTGAGAGGCAAGCGCGTTCTGGATGTGGGCTGCGGCAACGGCTATTACCAGTGGCGCATGCTGGGGGCCGGGGCCGACAGCGTGATCGGCGTTGACCCGAACTGGCTGTTCTTCTGCCAGTTCCAGGCCATGCAGCGCTACCTGCCGAACCTGCCGGCATGGCACCTGCCGTTCACCCTGGAAGATCTACCCGCGCGGCTGGAAGGCTTCGACACGGTGTTCTCCATGGGCGTGCTCTATCACCGCAAATCCCCCATCGATCACCTGCTGGCACTCAAGGATTGCCTGGTCAAAGGCGGCGAGCTGGTGCTGGAAACCATGGTGGTCGAAGGCGACGCGAATCAGGTGCTGGTGCCGGAAGACCGCTACTCGCAGATGCGCAACGTCTGGTTCCTGCCCTCAGTCCCGGCGCTGGAACTGTGGCTGCGCCGCGCGGGTTTTGTGGATGTGCGCTGCGTCGACGTCAGCACCACCACGGTAGAGGAACAGCGCGGCACCGACTGGATGCGCTTTCAATCGTTGAGCGACTTTCTCGATCCCGCTGATCACAGCAAGACCGTGGAAGGACTGCCTGCACCGCGGCGTGCGGTGATCGTTGGGCGCAAGCCGTAAACCCACAACGGCGCCATCGCGCGCGCTCATGGAGCATGACAACACCGCAGCTGTCAGTGCGGACAAATCACCCGTGGGAGCGAGCTTGCTCGCGAAGGCGATGGTGGTCGCTCCCTCATATCACTGGCGGTGAGAAGAACTCGCCGCTGTCAGAATCAACGCCTTCATCTCCGATACCGCGGACTTGAAGCCGACAAACAGGGCATGGGCCACCAGCGCATGGCCGATGTTCAGTTCGTTGATGCCCTTGATCGCCGCGACCGCTTCAACGTTGTGATAGTGCAAACCATGACCGGCATTGACGATCAGGCCCTGGGCCAGACCAAAAGCAACGCCATCGGCAACCCGCTTGAGCTCTTCGGCGACGGCCGCCGGGGTTTCGGCATCGGCATAACGGCCCGTGTGCAGCTCGATGGCCGGCGCGCCAACCCGGGCCGACGCGGCAATCTGGCGCTCATCGGCGTCGATGAACAGCGACACTTCGCTGCCGATGGCAGACAACCGCTCCACCGCCGCCTTGATGCGCGCTTCCTGACCGGCGACATCCAGCCCGCCCTCCGTGGTCAGTTCCTGACGGGTTTCCGGCACCAGACAGATGTGCGCCGGCCGAATGCGCTCGGCGAACGCCATCATCGCTTCGGTGACGCCCATCTCGAAATTCATGCGCGTTTGCAGCACGTCTTTCAGCAGCAATACATCGCGTTCCTGAATGTGCCGACGGTCCTCACGCAAATGCACGGTGATGCCGTCGGCACCCGCTTCCTCGGCATCCAGCGCGGCCTTGACCGGATCGGGATAGCGTGTCCCGCGGGCCTGGCGCAGGGTAGCAACGTGGTCGATGTTCACGCCGAGCAGAATGCGAGTGCTGTGGGTCACGGGGTTCTCCTGATTACTGTGGCGGTGCCAGCCAGTAGTGGCTGATTGCGCAAGGGAGGAAGGATTTTCTAGGTTTGCGCCGCTGGACGCTAGAGTTTGCGAAACAATTCACGGCTGACCAGCGGCCGCCCACCCAGATGCACGGCCAGGGCCTGGCGCATCAGACGCTTGGCCGCCGACAGCGCGCCCGGCGAAGTCCAGTCCGCTTCAGACATCGCCTGCAATTCGGCGCCCTGAAACAATCCCGGCTGAAACAGATACACCCGCTCAAGGCCTGCGTCCACCTGAAGCCGGTACAGGCCGTCGCTGGCCAGGGGATCACCGTTGACGTCTGCATCCAGCGCAAAGCCGTAACCGAGATCGTCCAGCAGTCGCCATTCGAACGAGCGCAGCAACGGTTCCAGCGCGCGCCCTTCGGCCAGGGCCACAAGGGTCGCGGCGTAATGCTCGAACACGCCCGGGTGCGGGTCTTCGGCGGGCAACAGACGAATCAGCAATTCATTGAGATAGAGACCGCTGAACAGCGCCTCGCCTTCCAGCCACGTAGCGACGCCGACGCCTTCCATGCGCCCCACGTTCTTCAGCTCGCCCCGCCCGCGAAATTCGACTTCCAGCGGCACGAAGGGCCGCGCCATCGTCCCCGCCTTTCCCCGAGCGCTGCGCAACACCGCACGCAACCGACCCTGCGGGGTGATGAAATCCACCAGTGCGCTGTTTTCGCGGTACGCACGGCTGTGCAACACATAAGCGAGCTGACCGACGGGAGGGGTCTGTGACATGGCTATCTCGATGAAAGAACACGGCAGAACGGGCAATCTGAAACGACTGTGGGAGTGAGGTTGCTCGCGAAGACCCAGGTTCATGCGCTAAATCTTCAGCGACTGAAATGCCGTCTTCGTGAGCAAGCTCACTCCCACAGGATTGCATGTGCAGCATGGATCTGCCGACAGGGCAGTCCCTACAGACCAGCGATGCCGCCGTCTTACAAGTCGCCGTAACCCAGCGAACGCAACGCGCGCTCGTCATCGGACCAGCCGCCTTTGACCTTGACCCACAGATTGAGCATGACCTTGGAGTCGAACAGCACTTCCATGTCGCGGCGCGCATCCGAGCCAATACGCTTGATGCGCTCGCCCTTGTCGCCAATGATGATTTTCTTCTGCCCGTCGCGCTCGACCAGAATGAGCGCGTGAATATGCAGCGTCTTGCCCTGCTGCTTGAATTGCTCGATCTCGACGGTGATCTGGTACGGCAGCTCGGCGCCAAGCTGACGCATGATCTTCTCGCGCACCAGTTCCGCTGCGAGAAAACGGCTGCTGCGGTCGGTGATCTGATCTTCCGGGAAGAAGTGCTCATTCTCCGGCAACTGATCGGCAATGACCTTCTCCAGCGCTTCCAGGTTATGCCCCTGCTGCGCCGAGATCGGGATGATCTGGGCGTTCGGCAGTTGCTCCTGCAGCCAGGACAAATGCGGCATCAGCGCGCTCTTGTCTTCGATGCGATCGGTCTTGTTCAGCGCCACGATCAACGGGCCGGTCACGTACTGCACGCGCTCGAGAACCATCTGGTCCTCTTCGGTCCACTTGGTGCGGTCGACCACGAAAATCACCACGTCGACGTCTTTCAACGCTGCCGAGGCAGTCTTGTTCATGTAGCGGTTAAGCGCTTTGTCGCTGTTTTTGTGCATGCCGGGGGTATCGACATAGACCGCCTGCACGGCGCCTTCAGTCTTGATGCCAAGCATGTTGTGCCGGGTCGTCTGCGGCTTGCGCGACGTGATTGCCAGTTTCTGGCCGAGGATGTGGTTCAGCAGCGTCGACTTGCCCACGTTTGGCCGGCCAACAATGGCAACATAGCCACAGCGTGTTGCAGGTGAATCAGTCATTGCCATTCTCCACACCCAGGGCGATAAGGGCTGCGGCCGCTGCTACCTGTTCGGCAATGCGACGGCTTACGCCTTGTCCCCGGCTTTTTTCATTCAATAAAGAGATCTCGCATTCGACGAAGAAGATTCGGCAATGCGGCTCGCCCTGGATATCCACCACTTCATAGCGTGGCAGATCGCAGGCGCGTGACTGAAGGAATTCCTGCAGTCGTGTTTTCGGGTCTTTGTTGGTGTCGACCAGGGTCAGGGTTTCGAACTCGCTGGCCAGCCAGGCGAGCACGCGCTCCCTTGCCATGTCCATCCCGGCGTCGAGGTAGATCGCACCGATCAGGGCTTCCAGTGCGTCAGCCAGAATCGACTCACGGCGAAAGCCGCCGCTCTTCAACTCACCCGAGCCCAGGCGCAGGTATTCGCCCAGATCGAAACCGCGGGCCAGAAGCGCAAGGGTCTCGCCTTTCACCAGACGGGCGCGCAGACGGGACAACTGACCTTCACGCGCCTGGGGGAAACGCTCGAACAGCGCTTCGCCGGCGACGAAGTTGAGAATGGCATCACCGAGGAATTCCAGACGCTCGTTGTTGCGTCCGGCAAAGCTGCGGTGGGTCAGCGCCAGGATCATCAGCTCCTGATCCTTGAAGGTATAGCCGAGCTGACGCTCCAGGCGACTCAATGAAACGCTCACGGTTTACCCACGCTGAATTCGTGGTCGAACTTGACCACCAGATCGATGTTCTGGATCAGTGACTCACGTTTTTCGTAGTTCAAATGAGCGAGGAACCTGTTGTTCTCCGTCGTCACAGTTAACGCCTTGTTCAAATCCAAATCCCGAATGTTATTAACCTGCATACCTTTGGCCACATAGGCGTAAAGGTCACCGGCGTTGGTGATGTCTGCCGTGCGGTCAGTGCCGGCACTTTCGATGATTTTCTTCATAGACAGGTAGTCCATGTAATGCGGCACGATCTTGGCGGCAGCGCTTCCAAGGAACGCCAGAATCGCCAGCAACACCAGCCAGCCGATGAACGAGAGGCCTTTTTGCGGACCGGCAGACGTCATGATTGTTTTCAAGAGTAGCCCTTCCCTGTCACCTGCGAGATCGGCCACGCAACATGGCCCTGAATGACATACGGCGCTGCCAATGGCAGCGCCGCATCGGTTACTTGATCAGACCGACTCGCGAGAAGTTCGGAAAGTGGCTGAGCTTGGGTTCAGGCCAGCTCATCCAGACCGCGAAGGCCTTGCCGACGATGTTCTTGTCGGGGACCATGCCCAGCTCGTCCTTGGGAATGTTGGGATCATCCCAGTAACGGCTGTCATTCGAATTGTCGCGGTTGTCGCCCATCATGAAGTAGTGCGCGGCCGGAACGGTCCATTCATGATCAGGCGGCGCGCGGTAGCGGCTCATTTCCTGACGGATCTGGTGTTCCACTTCGCCCAGCTTCTCGTTGTAAAGCTCTGCGCTGCCCAGCGTGCCCGGCTCCGAACCGATCAACTGCTTGGCCACCAACTGGCCGTTGATGAACAACTGCTTGTCGTTGGTGTAGCGAATCACATCACCTGGCAAGCCGATCACCCGCTTGATGTAATTGACGTTGGGGTCGCTTGGGTAGCGGAACACCATCACGTCGCCACGCTGCGGGTCTCCGACCGGGATGACCTTGAGGTCGATCACCGGCAGGCGAATGCCGTACGAGAACTTGTTGACCAGGATGAAATCGCCCACGTCCAGCGTCGGCTTCATCGAGCCCGACGGGATCTGGAACGGCTCAACCAGAAACGAGCGCAGGACCAGAACGATGAACAACACCGGAAAGAACGATTTGCCGTATTCGACCAGAAACGGCTCCTTGTTCAACCGCTCCACGACCGCGACATCAGGCTGGCTCACGCTGCCCTGATAGTTCGCTATCGCGTTACGGCGACGCGGCGCCAATATGACCAGATCGAACAGGGCCAGCAAACCGCAGACAAACACGGCGACGACCAGCAACAGCGGGAAATTTAGTGACATAGGGCCTGACTATTCCAACCTGAGCACTGCAAGGAAGGCTTCTTGTGGAATTTCCACGTTGCCGACCTGCTTCATGCGTTTTTTACCGGCCTTCTGCTTCTCGAGCAGCTTGCGCTTACGGCTGACGTCACCACCGTAACATTTGGCCAGTACGTTCTTTCTGAGCGCCTTGACGGTTGTACGCGCGATAATCTGACCGCCAATGGCGGCCTGGATTGCCACGTCGAACATCTGACGAGGAATCAGTTCTTTCATCTTTTCAGTCAACGCGCGGCCTTTGTAGGCGGCGTTGTCACGGTGCACGATCAGCGCCAGAGCGTCGACCTTGTCGCCGTTGATCATCACGTCCAGGCGAACCAGATTGGCCGACTGATAACGATCGAAATGGTAGTCCAGCGACGCATAACCGCGGCTGGTCGACTTCAGTCGGTCGAAGAAATCCAGCACCACTTCGTTCATCGGCAAATCGTAGGTCACTTGGACCTGCGTGCCGAGGAACAGCATGTCGTGCTGAATGCCACGCTTCTCGATACACAGCGTAATGACGTTGCCCAGGTGCTCTTGAGGCACAAGAATGTTCGCCCGCACGATCGGCTCACGCATGTCCTCGATGGTGGACAGGTCTGGCAATTTCGACGGGTTGTCGACGTAAATGGTTTCACCGGTCTTCAGCAGAAGCTCGAAGATGACCGTCGGTGCGGTGGTGATCAGGTCCAGGTCGTACTCGCGCTCAAGGCGCTCCTGGATGATCTCCATGTGCAGCATGCCGAGGAAGCCGCAGCGGAAGCCGAAGCCCAGCGCGTCCGAGCTTTCCGGCAGATACTGCAGGGAAGAGTCATTCAGCGTCAGCTTTTGCAGCGCGTCGCGGAAGTCTTCGAAGTCATCGGAGCTGACCGGGAACAGACCGGCGTAGACCTGCGGCTGGATGCGCTTGAAACCGGGCAGCACCGGAACGTCCGGCGTAGTGCTCAGGGTCAGGGTGTCGCCCACTGGCGCGCCATGAATGTCCTTGATGCCGGCGATAATGAAGCCCACTTCGCCCGCTTTCAGATCAGCGGTGGCGCTGTGCTTGGGGTTGAACACGCCCACGCTATCGACGAGGTGCATCTTGCCGGTCGACTTGACCAGAATCTTGTCGCCCTTCTTGACGCGGCCGTGACGCACACGCACCAGGGAAACAACGCCCAGGTAGTTGTCGAACCACGAATCGATGATCAGCGCTTGCAGCGGATCTTCGATGTTGCCGGTTGGTGCCGGGATGGTGTGAACCAGACGCTCCAGCACTTCGTCGACGCCCAGGCCGGTCTTGGCGCTACAGACCACGGCGTCGGTGGCATCAATGCCGATGATCTTTTCGATTTCTTCCTTGACCCGGTCCGGATCGGCCTGAGGCAGGTCAATCTTGTTCAGGACCGGCATGACTTCCAGGCCCTGTTCGATAGCGGTGTAGCAGTTGGCGACGGATTGGGCTTCTACGCCCTGACCGGCATCGACCACCAGCAACGCGCCCTCACATGCCGCCAGCGAGCGGCTGACTTCGTAGGTGAAGTCAACGTGCCCTGGGGTATCAATGAAGTTGAGCTGGTAGGTGATCCCGTCCTTCGCTTTGTAATAAAGCGTGACGCTGTGGGCTTTGATCGTAATCCCGCGCTCACGCTCCAGGTCCATGGAATCGAGGACCTGAGCTTCCATCTCGCGCTCGGTCAGGCCGCCGCACATCTGGATAAAACGGTCAGCCAGCGTCGACTTGCCATGGTCAATGTGGGCGATGATGGAGAAATTGCGGATATGACTCAAATCACTCACGGATCAACACTCGAAAAAGGTCGCAGGCAGACTGCCCGCCTAAAATAGCCGGGAATTGTACCTGAAGGAACGATCAGGCGTCACGTTCACGCGCAGCGCCTGCTCGCCATGCACCCTGGGGGCACAAAAAAAGGAGCGGTCTGACCGCTCCTTTTTGCTGTTCCCGACGGGCTATTCCGCCAGTTTGAACGTGATGAATGTCGCACGACCCTGACGCAGCACGCGCATGGAGACAGAGCGATTCTTCGGCAAGCCCTTGGCCACTTCAGTGAACTGCTTGGACGAAGTGATCGCCTGGTTGTTCAGGTGAGTGATGACATCACCCGACTGCAGACCGATCAGCGACGCAGGACCGTCCTGGACTTCCTTGATGACGACGCCGCCCTTCAGGTCCAGCGACTTCATCTGTTCAGCGGTCAGATCGACCACGGAAACGCCCAGGCGGTTGCTGCTGCGCTCAACACCGGTGTCAGCCGCGCCCATCTCTTCGCCTTCGGCCGGCAGTGCACCCACAGTCACCGTGAGCTTCTGACGCTTGCCGTCGCGAATCACTTCCAGCTCGGCCTTGCTGCCGTCTTTCAGGTTGCCAATCAGGTGCGGCAAGTCTGCGGACATGACGATAGGCGTGCCATTGGCGCTCAGGATCACGTCGCCGACCTGCAAACCACCTTTGGCGGCCGGTCCGTCTTCAAGCACTTGAGCCACCAGCGCACCGGCCGGCTTGTCCAGACCGAAGGACTCGGCCAGGTCTTTGTTCACTTCCTGAATCACGACACCCAGCCAACCACGATTGACCTTGCCGCTGGCCTTGAGCTGGTTGGCAACGTCCATCGCCACGTCGATCGGGATGGCGAACGACAGTCCCATGAAGCCACCGGAGCGGGTGAAGATCTGCGAGTTGATACCCACCACTTCGCCCGCCATGTTGAACAGCGGACCGCCCGAGTTACCCGGGTTGATCGCCACGTCGGTCTGGATGAACGGCACGTAGGTATCATTCGGCAGACTGCGGCCCTTGGCGCTGACGATGCCTTTGGTCACCGAGTGATCGAAGCCGAACGGCGAGCCGATCGCCAGCACCCATTCCCCGACTTTCAGCTTGTCGGAATTACCCAGCTTGACGGTGGGAAGGTCCTTGCCGTCGATCTTCAGCACCGCGACGTCGGTACGAGGATCGGTGCCGATCAGCTTGGCCTTCATTTCGCTGCGATCTGAAAGACGCACGAGAATCTCATCGGCACCATCGATCACGTGATTGTTGGTCAGGATGAACCCGTCGGCGGAGATGATGAAGCCCGAGCCGAGTGACTGCGCCTCACGCTGACGATCCCCCTTGCCGCCCCCTGGCGCACGGGAGCCTGGCGGCGTGCTGCGCTCAAGGAATTCACGAAGCATCGGTGGCAGGCCTTCCAGATCAGGCATCTGACCCTGGGCAACCGCGCGGTCCGGCAGTTTTTGACGCGTACTGATGTTGACGACTGCAGGGGAAGCCTGCTCCACCAGAGAGGTGAAGTCCGGCAGGGCTTCGGCCTGAGCGGTGAAGACCTGTCCAAGCATCAGCACAGCGGCCATCCAGGCCAGGTAAGGTTTCAAGCGTGGTATCGACATATGGCTCCCGTTTACAACGAGCATGGTTAAGCGGTACGAGCCCGCAGGCTCGCGAAGCATCTGTGTGTCGCGGCTTCCCGTGACACCTGTGTCTGCTCCAGTTTCCTGGACCCTGAAACAACAAAGGCCACAGCTGCGAAGCTGTGACCTATAGAAAAAAATACACCCGATTGCAACCGACAAAGCGCACTAAACATTTCAGCAGTACCAGTGAAGCCCATATTTAAAGGCTTGTGAGCGTGAAACGACCGAATGAAACCTTTTTCATAGTGGCCATCACCGGCGTGCAGAATCAGTTCTTACTCGTGGTCGCAGCATCGTCGCGCATCGACAACGCAATGCGCTCGGCGGTCCCGATGGGGATCTCGCCCACCACGGTCACCATCGCATCACCCTTGGGTGTGGTTACGCGACGGGAGACGGCAACGGTTGGCCCTAACTGAGTTCGGATGTCCGTGACCGCGGCGCCAGTGACGGGCTCGACGAACACCGAAAAACGGGCGAGGCCATCGTCATACATCAGGCTCGTCACCAGACTTTTCGAGTCCGGATCCTTGCGTGCGGCAGCGCTGCTCAGGTCAAAACCGGGAGGCAACCAGTCCGAGCGCCATGCAACATTCTGCTTTGGCGCATCTGCTTTGGACCTGGCCACTTCAACCGGCTTGCAGTCAGCACTTGGCGACAGCATCTGATCAGTCAGCGACTGCGAGGTGTTGAGGTCGGTGAACTGGAAGCGCTCGAGCAATTGGCCCTTGTCACTGAGCAACAACGACTTCAATGGCAGACCGGTTTCACTGTCGAGGTGCAGTTCGATGCCGTAGCGGTGCTGATCACGGGGGGTAAGCGTCACCACATTGGCCACACGTCCGGCAACACGCGAGGTGCCTGCTGACTTGATGTCATACCAGGATGACAACCTGGCAGCATCAAAAGCTCGGGCCGGAGAATCGGGAACGCTGGACACACCCTCTTCGAGGGTACCGCTCACGCACTGGGTGACCCCGTCGACGCGCAGTACTTCCTGAGGAGAGCCATCCAGTTGAAGAAGATGCTCCCGAACCTTGCCGTCGGCGACGCGCTGCCAGATTCGGTGAGTAGAGAAGCTTCCGTTACGCTCGTAAACGAATGTGCCGGTGTAGCTTTGCCGTTGCTCGGCCTGCGCAAGACGTTTCAGCTGGTCTTGCGCGTCATCGGCATGAGCTGGAAGGACCAGCCATCCACCCAGCAGAAGCGGCAGTAGAGGGATGGCGCGCATGATCCTCCTTAGCGGTTTTCCAGGCTTGCAGCACGAGCGTATGGCAGAGCGCCTTCAGCGCCTTTCATGGCAGCTTGCTGAGCATGCTGACGCAGGTAACCTGGCAGACGTTGGTCATGCCAACCGGCCTGGTTCTGCAGCACACCGCTGGCCATCGGACCCGGGGACTGCTCGCCCTCGGTGTAGCCTGCGAGCACCGCCGGGCCTTTGGCCTGCGGCATTGCGACGTTGGCCGGCTGAGATTGCTGAGCCAGTTGCGCCCCGGCAATTTCGTCCTGGTTGTACAAGCGGACACCAGCCAGAACGGCAACAGTCACCGAGGCGGCTACCGCCAGGCGACCCAGCGTACGCCAAGGGCCGCGACCGGCCTTCAACGGGCTGACTTCATCAGCGATTCCGGCAGCAACGGCAGCCGAAATATCCAGATGAGGCAGCAACAGTTCTTTATGCATTGCTGCACGGGCAATCTGATAACGGGACCAGGTGGCTCGTGTGTCTGCATCTTCAATGGCGCTAAGCACCCGACGCAGTTCCAATTCGTCCGCTTCGTTATCCATCACCGCGGACAGCGATTCCTGCAGGGCTTCACGACTCATGGCGGTTCCTCTCTTGTGGCTATCGCCGCTGTCTCAGGTTTCCTGCAACAGAGGTTGCAAGGCTTTGTCGATGGCTTCCCGAGCGCGAAAAATGCGAGAGCGCACGGTACCAACCGGACATTGCATGACACTGGCAATGTCTTCGTAACTCAGACCGTCGAACTCACGCAACGTTAAAGCTGTACGCAAATCTTCTGGCAGTAGCTGGATGGTTCGATGGACGGTGCCTTCGATCTCATCCCGCAGCAATGCCCGTTCTGGCGACTCGATGTCCTTGAGGCCGTGATCGCCATCGTAGAACTCCGCGTCTTCCGATCTGACATCGCTATCCGGCGGACGCCGACCTCGCGACACCAGATAGTTCTTCGCCGTGTTAATGGCGATACGGTACAGCCACGTATAAAACGCACTGTCACCGCGGAAGTTACCAAGTGCGCGATAGGCCTTGATAAATGCCTCTTGCGCAACATCCTGGGCTTCGTGGGTGTCGTGAACAAATCTCACGATCAACCCAAGAATCTTGTGCTGATATTTCACCACTAGCAGATCAAACGCTCGCTTGTCGCCGCGCTGTACGCGTTCAACCAGCTGCTGATCTTCTTCCTGGGTTAGCATGAACACTCCTCATAAAGCTTAAAGGAGCATCGCATCGGCTCTTTCGCAGGCTTGCAAACATAGACTCGGGCTTTAAGCAAAAGTTCTCCCCCCTTCAAGCAAGTTTCCGGCGGGCGTCTGCTGCCCGCACAGAAAACGCCGCTCGAACCAGGTCGGCTGCGTAAATAATCTTGTCGTCAAAAACGTTCGTACTGGCTGGAAACTGCCACTGCGCAACGTCGACGCTGTTCCTTTATGGGCAACCCACTATTGAACGTGCGGGTTCGTGAAAAGTTCCCATCGTTCATTATTGGCCGTAAGACACATGCCCCGTCAGTTGTAGGACTCAATCCATATGAAGCTGTGGGAAAGATCGCATCCATCAAACGGGGTGCGGGAGATTGCGAGGTGGCGCACACTCCGCTCCCACCGTGATTCACCGTTGCCATAAAGCGCGGACATTGTGCCGTTCCACACTTGCTTATACTAGTGGCCATTTAGACGCCGGTACCTGAGATGAGTCAGCATTTCCAGCACGACGTATTGGTAATAGGCTCCGGCGCAGCCGGTTTGAGTCTTGCACTGACACTGCCCGGGCATTTGCGCGTGGCGGTCCTCAGCAAAGGCGATCTGGCGAACGGCTCGACGTTCTGGGCTCAGGGCGGCGTTGCGGCAGTGCTGGATGACGCCGACACCATACAGTCACACGTGGAAGACACCCTCAACGCCGGCGGCGGCCTGTGCCATGAGGACGCAGTCCGGTTTACCGTCGAGCACAGCCGCGAGGCCATTCAATGGCTGATCGACCTTGGCGTGCCCTTTACCCGCGATGACCCCTCGACCGTCGTGGACGGCGGCTTCGAGTTTCACCTCACCCGCGAAGGGGGTCACAGCCATCGCCGGATTATTCATGCCGCCGACGCTACTGGCGCGGCGATCTTCCGCACATTGCTGGCGCAGGCCAGCGCACGCCCCAATATCGAATTGCTGGAACAGCGCGTGGCAGTCGATCTCATCACCGAGTCCCGGCTGGGCCTGCAAGGGCAGCGTTGCCTGGGCGCCTATGTGCTGGATCGTTTGACGGGAGAGGTCGACACCCACAGCGCGCGTTTCACCATTCTGGCGTCCGGCGGCGCGGCGAAAGTCTACCTCTACACCAGCAACCCAGACGGCGCTTGCGGCGACGGCATCGCGATGGCCTGGCGCGCAGGCTGCCGCGTGGGCAATCTGGAGTTCAACCAGTTCCACCCCACCTGCCTGTACCACCCCCAGGCCAAGAGCTTTCTGATTACCGAAGCCCTGCGCGGCGAAGGCGCTTACCTGAAGCTGCCCGATGGCGAACGCTTCATGCAGCGTTTTGACCCAAGGGCCGAATTGGCTCCCCGCGACATCGTTGCCCGGGCGATTGACCACGAGATGAAACGCCTGGGCGCCGACTGCGTGTTTCTGGACATCAGTCACCAGTCCGAAGACTTCATCAAGAGCCACTTCCCGACCGTGTACGAGCGTTGCCTCACGTTCGGTATCGACATCACCCGTCAACCGATTCCGGTGGTGCCGGCGGCGCACTACACCTGTGGCGGCGTTATGGTTGACCAACAGGGCCGCACCGATGTGCCTGGACTGTATGCGATCGGCGAGACCAGCTTCACCGGCCTGCACGGCGCCAACCGCATGGCCAGCAACTCGCTGCTGGAGTGCTTCGTGTACGCCCGCTCGGCTGCGGCAGACATCGTGACTCAGCTTGAGCACGTCCCCCAGCCGCAAAACCTGCCGGCATGGGATTCGAGCCAGGTGACCGATTCCGACGAAGACGTGATCATCGCCCACAACTGGGATGAGCTGCGTCGGTTCATGTGGGACTACGTGGGCATCGTGCGCACCAACAAGCGTCTGCAGCGCGCCCAGCATCGGGTGCGGCTGTTGCTGGACGAAATCGCCGAGTTCTACAGCAACTACAAGGTCAGTCGCGATCTGATCGAGCTGCGCAACCTGGCCCAAGTGGCAGAGCTGATGATTGCTTCAGCGATGGCGCGCAAAGAAAGCCGCGGTCTGCACTACACGCTGGATTACCCCGACATGCTGCCCGAAGCGCTGGACACTATTCTGGTGCCGCCCACCTTCGCCGGCTGAACTTCAGGCGCAAACGCAGGCGTCGGTGACTGTCCGGGGCCATGGCGTCTGCCGGGATGCACAGGCTTCGCACCCACATGCGGCTCAGCCAATGGCCCGTCATCCGCCTGAAACGCAGCACAACCAGGTGCGGCAGCGCCAGGCTGTCGGGGCGCAGCTGCACCGGTTGCCAGCCGCCCTCCTCGCTCCACAACGCCCAGCCGCTGCCGTCTCGGCGCAGCCCCGTAGATGACTGAGGCCGGTCCAGCAGAATGAACGTCCGGAGACTGCGTGCTGCGTGCAAAGCGCACAGCAAGACGCCGATGGCTTTTGCCCACAAGGGAATTGAAAGGAAAACGGTCGACGCCAGCGCAAGGATTTGCGTGACGAGGTACGCCGTCAGCAGCGCCCGGGAAGGCTGCCAACGGCACTCGAAGCGATCACTTCGGCTGGACACGGTCCAGGATCATCCGAACCATGCGTTGCAGCTCCGGATCTTCGGATTCCGCGCGCTGCATGAACCAGCCGAACATGTCCTGATCTTCACAGGTCAGCAGGCGCACGTAGAGGTCGCGATCGACCTGGTTGAGCGTCGGGTAAACTTCTTTGACGAACGGCACCAGCAATACGTCCAGCTCGAGCATGCCGCGACGGCTGTGCCAAAAGAGGCGATTGAGTTCAACATCTTCGACCATGGAGGGCTCCTCGAATTTGCCGGCGAGTATACAGGCGCATCGTCCCGGGGCGTACTTGCAGTTAGTCGCAGCTTTTTGCGTATACCCATTAACGACACGCGGCACTATGATGGTGCCCCAGACTTCTACCCTGCGATGACTCATGGCCGTTCCAGCATTTTTCTGCCCCCTGTCCCATGAAGGTGTGCTCGCCGTTCGCGGCGTGGATGCCGGCAAATTCCTGCAAGGCCAACTGACTTGCAACATCGACTACCTGAGCGAAGGCAAAGCCACCCTCGGTGCGCGCTGCACGCAAAAAGGCCGCATGCAGTCGAGCTTCCGCATCCTGCTCGAAGGTGATGGCGTGCTGCTGGCGATGTCCAGCGAGCTGATCGAAGCGCAATTGCTGGACCTGAAGAAATACGCGGTTTTCTCCAAATCCAAACTGACCGACGAAAGCGTGTCCTGGGTGCGATTCGGCTTGCAGGATGGCGACGGGGCACTGGTCAGCCTTGGCCTCGACCTTGCGCAGGAGACCGACTCGGTGGTCCGCGCCAATGACCTCATCGCCATTCGCGTCTCCCCTGCCCGCGCCGAATTGTGGGTACGTGCCGAGCAGGCCGAGGACGTGCGCAGCCGGCTGATCTCCCACGTGCCGCAAGCGCCGCTCAACGACTGGTTGCTGGGGCAGATTCGCGCCGGCATCGGCCAGGTGGTCGGGCAGACTCGCGAAGAATTCATTCCGCAGATGATCAACCTGCAAGCCGTGGGCGGTGTGAGTTTCAAGAAAGGTTGCTACACCGGCCAGGAAATCGTGGCGCGCATGCAGTACCTCGGCAAGCTGAAACGCCGGCTGTACCGCCTGACCATGGGCAGCACAGAACTGCCTGAACCGGGCGCTGCACTGTTTTCGCCGGTTCATTCAAGCGCAGTAGGCAACGTTGTGATCGCGGCCCGGTCTGATGTCGGGATCGAGGTGCTGGCGGTCTTGCAGGCGGATGCGGCGGAAGATGGCCGGATCCATCTGGGTGCGGCAGATGGCGAGGCCCTGCAAATGAGCGAATTGCCATACACCCTCGACGCGAAGCTCGAAACACAGCGTTGAACCCGGTTGAGGCATGTGCAAGACGTCGGTGTAGTTGCCAGCGCCGTCCCCTCGTGTGGACGGCCGTTGGCCGGAATGCAATGTCCAGAGATCCAATATGAGTAGCATGGCTGACGAAGTGCAGAGGGATCTGATCAAGGCGATCGACAAGGATGCTCTGTTTCTGCCAACTCTCCCCGAAGTTGCACTGAAAATCCGCCTCGCGGCGGAAGACTCGGAAATCTCCATTGCTGCACTGAGCAAGGTCATCGGCAGCGACACCGCGCTTTCCGCACGGCTGATCAAAGTCGTCAACAGCCCCCTGCTGCGGCCCAATTTCGAAGTCAGCGACGTGCTGACGGCGGTCCGACGGCTGGGCGTTAACTACAGCTGTAACCTGGCCATCGGGCTGGTGGTGGAGCAGATGTTTCACGCAAAATCCGACGTCATCGAAACCAAGATGCGCGACATCTGGAAACTCAGCATGCAGGTGGCCGGGGTGTGTAATGTCCTCAGTTACCGCAGTGCGCGCCTCAAGGCTGACAAGGCCACGCTGGCCGGGCTCATCCACCTGATTGGTGTGTTGCCGATCCTGACGTACGCCGAGGACAACTACGAGTTGCTCGCCGACCCGATCAGCCTCAATCATGTTATCGAACGCATCCATCCAATCATCGGCGAGCGGCTGCTGCGCTCATGGGATTTCCCGGACGGCCTGGCGATCGTGCCCCGGGAATTCCAGAATTTCAGCCGTGTCTCGGGTCAGGCTGACTACGTGGATCTGGTCCAGGTCGCGACGATTCACATTCACGAAATGAACGGCACGCCGTACTCGAATCTGCAGTTTCAGGCCGTGCCGGCCGTGGCGCGGTTGGGCCTGAACATGGCCGATGGCGGGCTGATCAATGAGATGAACCAGGCAATGACGCTGTTGTACTGATCCTGTTGACCTAACCGGTCAAACCAGTCCCACCAGCCCCGACTCCGGCACCATAAAGCTCACCCTCACTTTCAAGCCCCGCTGTGCGCCGTCATGCAAGGTGATACGCGCCAGGTGTGCCCTGCAGATCTCCCCCACGATCGCCAACCCCAGACCGGAACCCTTGCTCTGCTGATTACGCCGGTAGAAGCGCTCGAACACTCGCTCGCGCTCGTGGGCGGGGATGCCGGGGCCGTCGTCCTCGACTTCAAGCACACACGGCGCATGAACACGCAAAATCACGTTGCCGCCCGCCGGGGTATGAGCCAGGGCGTTATCCACCAGGTTGCTCAGCAGTTCGTTGAGCAACGTGGGTTCGCCGCGCATCCACACCGGCTCGTCGGCTTCCAGCGCCAATGCCACACCCCGGGCATGGGCCAGCGGCGCCATCGCCATGCCCAGCTCCCGGGCCAGTTGACTGAGGTCGAGCAATTGTGCGCCGCCCTCCGCAATGGCCCGCGCGCCATTTTCGATGCGTGCCAGCGACAGCAACTGGTTGGCCAGGTGGGTCAGTTTGTCGGTGCCGGAGGCGGCGCTCTCCAGCGTGTTACGCCACGCCGCAGGCTCCTGATCACGCAGCCCCAGCTCCAGCCGCGCCTTTAATGCAGCCAGCGGCGTGCGTAATTCATGGGCGGCGTCGGCGATGAATTGCGCCTGACGCTCGAACTGCATGCGCAGCCGTTCGGTGAAATGATTGAGCGAGCTGACCAGCGGACGCAGCTCGTGCTGCACTTCGACCAGCGGCAACGAGCGCAAATCGTCAGGCTGGCGTTCTTCCACCGCCGTGCGCAAGCGGTCCAGGGGTCGCAACGCGGCGCTGACCGTGAACCAGACCAGCAGCAGAGCGCCGCTGCCGAGCATGCCCAGACGCAGCAGGGTATCGGCCATCAGGGCCTGGGCCATGTCGACCCGCGCCTCTTCGGTTTCCGCCACGCGAATCTCGGCCATGCCGTTCATGTTCGGCTCGCTCACGGCCTTGAGCAGGCTCACCACTCGCACATCCTGCCCCTGATAACGCGCGCTGTAGAACTTGGCGAGCGCCGGATAGGCGTCGGTGCGCGGCGTGCCTTGGGGCGGCGCGGGAATGTTTTCGTAGCCCGAAATGAGCTTCTGATTGATGTCGTTGACCTGGTAGTAGATGCGCCCCGCGCTGTCGTAGGCGAAGGTGTCCAGGGCCACATACGGTACGTCGGCGCTGAGGGTGCCGTCGCGTTCCGACAACCCGGCAGCGATGGTCCGCGCCGAAGCCAGCAAGGTGCGATCGTAAGCAGTGTCTGCCGCTTCGCGTCCGTTCCAGTAGGCGCTCATGCCGCTGGCGATCATCAGCACCACCAGCAGCAGACCGAGGTTCCACAGCAAGCGCCAGCGCAGGCTGTTTTCCGCTGAAGGGAACGGATTAAGCATCCCGGCTTTCCAGCAGATAACCCAGACCCCGAAACGTGACGATCGCAATCGGGTGCCCGTCGAGCTTCTTGCGCAGACGGTGCACGTAGATTTCGATGGCGTCGGCGCTGGCCTCTTCGTCCAGGCCGAATACCTGGGCCGCCAGTTGCTCCTTGCTCATCACCCGACCGGGCCGGGCGATGAGCGATTCAAGCACCGATTGCTCGCGGGAGGTCAGCGTGAGGAGTTCTTCGCCCAAGGTGAAGCGGCGGGTGTCGAGGTCGTAGACCAGCTCCCCGCAGCGTTGCTGGCGTTCGCCACCCAGTACGCTACGGCGCAACAACGCCTTGACCCGCGCTTCCAGCTCGGACAGCTCGAAGGGTTTGGCCAGGTAGTCGTCGGCGCCGAGGTTGAGGCCGTGGACCCTGTCCTTGACGTCGCTGCGGGCCGTCAGCATCAGCACGGGCGTGTTCTTGCCCCGCGCCCGCAGACGCGCCAGCACTTCGAAGCCGTCCATGCGCGGCAGGCCGACGTCGAGCACCACCGCGGCATATTCTTCGCTACTCAGGGCCAGATCAGCTGCGACGCCGTCGTGCAGAACGTCAACGGTCATGCCGCTGCTCTTGAGGGCCAGCGCGACACTTTCAGCCAGTTGCAGATGATCTTCGACGAGCAGGACACGCATCGACTTCTCCAGAGTGGGCATTTTATGGGCCGAGTTTACAGGGGCGCCGTCGTCTGTGAAGGTCCGGCGCGCGGGAACAGCCACCTCCTGCGCTTGAGGCGGATCAGTTGAAAGCTTCCTGAAAGGTAGTTGAAAGGTTCACGAAAGCTTCGCTGATTAGGATCCCGTTACGACTTGTCACGATTGCGTCCCGCGCGACGCTGCTGATGCCAGGGCCGTGACGAAAAACGCCTTGATGCGTTTTCAACAATAAAAACAATATCGGAGTCATCAGTGATGCCCTCACTGCCATCATCGGCCCTCGTGCCGTCAGAATCCCGTTGTGTTTACTGTTCACCTCGCAGCCCTGTTGCGCGGTGTTTCGTCACGTCCGCATTGCGTCGGCCCACTCCTTCTCAAGGTTGTGGGACGACTGCCTGACAAACGTACGACCGCCTGCCCCCATTAAAACAACAACTCCTCTGGAGACGGACCATGAACCTATCGTTGCGCCAAATCAGCGTTGCCGCCAGCTGCATGCTGATGGCCACCCAATTGTGGGCCGCCGAGCCCAATCGTCCTGAATGCATTGCGCCGGCTTCCCCCGGCGGTGGCTTCGACCTGACGTGCAAACTGGCGCAGAGCGCGCTGATCAACGAGAAAATCCTCTCCAAACCGATGCGCGTCACCTACATGCCAGGCGGCGTTGGCGCCGTGGCGTACAACGCGGTGGTCGCCCAGCGCCCTGCCGACGCCGGCACGCTGGTGGCCTGGTCCAGCGGCTCGCTGCTGAACCTGGCGCAGGGCAAATTCGGCCGTTACGATGAAAACGCCGTGCGCTGGCTGGCCGCCGTCGGCACCAGCTACGGCGCGATCGCAGTCAAGGCTGATTCGCCTTACAAGAACCTCGACGATCTGGTTAAAGCGCTGAAAGCCGACCCGGGCAAAGTCGTCATCGGCTCAGGCGGCACCGTGGGCAGCCAGGACTGGATGCAGACCGCACTCATCGCCAAGGCGGCCGGCATCAACCCGCGGGAGCTGCGTTATGTCGCCCTAGAAGGCGGCGGTGAAATCGCCACTGCCCTGCTCGGCGGCCACATCCAAGTGGGCTCCACCGACATTTCCGACTCCATGCCGCACATCCTCAGCGGCGACATGCGCCTGCTGGCAGTGTTCTCTGAAGAGCGTCTGGACGAGCCGGAAATGAAGAACATTCCGACCGCCAAGGAACAGGGCTACGACATCGTCTGGCCGGTGGTGCGCGGCTTCTATCTGGGGCCAAAGGTGTCGGACGAGGAATACAACTGGTGGAAAGCGGCGTTCGACAAGCTGCTGGCCTCGGAAGACTTCGCCAAGCTGCGCGATCAGCGTGAGCTGTTCCCGTTCGCCATGACCGGTGAAGAGCTGGACAAGTACGTGAAAACCCGCGTCGCCGAGTACAAAACGCTGGCCAAGGAATTCGGCCTGATTCAGTGACTGAACCCATCGAAGCGTACTCGATTGACTGAGGATTGCGCCGCCTGCGCGGTGGCGTGATCCGGGAGCTTTCCATGGTTATACAACGCATTTTCGCCGTCGTGCTGCTGCTGGTCTGTATCGGCCTCGCCATGATGGCATGGCCTTATCAGGCGCCGTTTTCCTACGAACCTGTCGGCCCCCGCGCCTTCCCGCTGCTGATGCTGGCGCTGATGGCTATTTCGCTGCTGTACATGGCGATCCGTCCGACACCGATCGTGCACTCCGAGGAAGAACCGGCGCTGGACCGTCCGACGCTGATCAAAATCGGCATCTGCACCCTGCTGTTGCTGGTATTCGCCGGGTTGTTCGAGCCGCTGGGCTTCGTGCTGAGCAGCATTCTGATCGGCATCCCCATGGCGCGCCTGTACGGTGGCCGCTGGCTGCCAAGCGTCGTGATCATCACCTTCATGAGCATCGCGTTATACGTGCTGTTCGACAAAGTGATGGATGTGCCCCTGCCCCTCGGCCTGCTCGACGTTCTGGAGAACTGATATGGACACTCTCGGCTATCTCGGCCAGGGCTTCGGCGTCGCGCTGACCCCTTACAACCTGATTACCGCCCTTTCCGGCACGCTGATCGGCACCGTCGTCGGCCTGCTGCCCGGCCTGGGTCCGATCAATGGCGTGGCGCTGTTGATCCCCATCGCCTTCGCGTTGGGCCTGCCGCCGGAATCGGCGTTAATCCTGCTGGCAGCGGTGTACCTGGGCTGCGAATACGGCGGCCGCATCAGCTCCATTCTGCTGAACATTCCGGGCGAAGCATCGACCGTGATGACCGCGCTGGACGGCTACCCGATGGCACGTCAGGGCATGGCCGGCGTGGCGTTGTCGCTGTCGGCATGGAGTTCGTTCATCGGCGCGTTCATCGCCACCTGCGGCATGGTCATGTTCGCGCCGCTGCTGGCGAAATGGGCAATTGCCTTCGGGCCGGCGGAGTACTTCGTGCTGATGGTGTTCGCCATCGTCTGCCTGGGCGGCATGGCCGGCGATCGACCGTTGAAGACCTTTGTCGCGGCGTTGATCGGGCTGTTTCTGTCGAGCATCGGTATCGACGCCAACAGCGGCGTGTACCGCTTCACCGGTGACAACATCCATCTGGCGGACGGCATTCAATTCGTCGTGCTGGTGCTGGGCCTGTTCTCGATCAGCGAAATCCTGTTGTTGCTGGAGAAAACCCATCGCGGCCAGGAAGCGGTGAAAGCCACCGGGCGCATGATGTTCAACTTCAAGGAAGCCAGTTCGGTGTTCTGGGTGAACATCCGTTGCGGTCTGATGGGCTTCATCATGGGCGTGCTGCCGGGTGCCGGGGCAACGCTGGCCAGCGCCGTGACCTACATGTCCGAGAAACGTATCGCCGGCGCGAGCGGTAAATTCGGACAGGGCGACATGCGCGGTCTGGCGGCGCCGGAAACCGCCATTGGCGCAACGGCCTGCGGCGCGCTGGTACCGATGCTGACCCTGGGCGTGCCGGGTTCGGGCACCACGGCGGTGATGATCGGCGCCCTGTCGCTGTACAACATCACGCCGGGGCCACTGCTGTTTCAACAGCAACCGGACATCGTCTGGGGCCTGATCGCGTCGTTGTTCGTCGCCAACATCATGCTGGTGATCCTCAACATCCCGATGATCCGCATCTTCACCCGCATCCTGTCGGTGCCGAACTGGGCACTGGTGCCAGTGATCGCGATCATCACCGGGATCGGCGTCTACGCGGTGCATGCCACCACCTTCGACTTGTTCCTGATGGTCGGCATCGGCATCTTCGGCTACATCCTGCGCAAGCTGGATTTCCCGCTGTCGCCGATTCTGCTGGGGTTCATCCTCGGCGGGCTGATGGAGCAAAACCTGCGTCGCGCGCTGTCGATTTCCAACGGCGGCCTGGAGATTCTGTGGTCGAGCCCGATCACCCTGGGCATGTGGGTAGTGACGGCGTTCATGCTGGTGTTCCCGCTGATCCGCATCTGGCGCAAGCGCTCCAGGCAGCGTCGCGCGCTGGCCGATGTCTGACCGGCCATTCAGCACGTGGTGGGGCACACCGCTGGTCGGCCTGCTGGGGGGATTTCTCGCCAGTCAGGTCGGCTGGCCACTGCCCTGGATGGCCGGCTCGTTACTGGCGATCATTCTGGTCCGATGCCTCACGCCCTGGCAGCTGGCTGAAATTCCCGGCGGCCGCAAATGCGGCCAATGGGTGGTCGGGATCGGCATCGGCCTGCACTTCACCCCCGTGGTCATCGAACAAGTCCTCTCCCATTTCGGCCTGATTTTCATCGGCGCGCTGGTCACCAGCGTCTCCAGCGTGGTCGGCGTGTGGCTGATGTTGCGCACCGGCGAGGACCGCGCGACGGCGTTCTTTTCCAGCATGCCCGGCGGCTCGGGCGAAATGGTCAACCTTGGCGCACGCAACGGCGCGATTCTCAGCAACGTCGCCGCCGGGCAAAGCCTGCGAGTGCTGGCGGTGGTGCTGTGCGTGCCGGCGATCTTCAAATATCTGATGGGCGACGGCGGCGCGCCGTCCCACGCGACGGTGGTGGACTGGCGGTGGCTGATGCTGCTGTTTCCGCTGGGCGCGCTGGTGGCCTGGGGCTGGCAGCGGTTGAAACAGCCCAATCCGTGGCTGTTCGGGCCTTTACTGATCAGTGCGGTGATCAGCGTCAGTTTCGATCTGCACATCGGCCTGCCTCAGGGCGGCAGTCAGTTGGGGCAATGGCTGATCGGCAGCGGCCTGGGTTGCCACTTCAACCGCGCGCTCTTCCGTCGCGCGCCGTCATTCATCGGCCGCACGTTGCTGGGGACGGCGCTGACGATGAGCATCGCGGCGTTGTGCGCACTGGGGCTGAGCGCGTTGACCCATCTGGACTTGCGCTCGTTGACGCTGGGGATGATGCCCGGCGGGATTGCCGAAATGAGCCTAACGGCGGAGGTGCTGCAACTGTCGGTTCCGCTGGTGACGGCGATGCAGGTGATGCGGTTGTTGTTCGTGTTGTTTCTGGCCGAGCCGTTGTTTCGGTATTGGGATCGCAAGGCCTGCGCAGGCAAAAAATTGTAGGAGCGTGGCTTGTCCCGCGATCTGGCGCGCAGCGGCAGCACACCAGCCATCGATTTCTTTCCTGATCCACCCCATGCACCCATTCCACGACCGGTTCCCGGCCGATCGCGGGACAAGCCACGCTCCTACATCGGGATCTGCGGCCGGCGCAGATGTTGGGCGCGCTCCTAGAAAATTCGCGGCGGACGAAGCATTTGCGTCAGACGCTGGCTGGCAATCGCCACTCGATCGGCGCCAGGCCGTTCTGCTCCAGAAACTTGTTTGTCAGACCAAAATGGCCGCAGCCCAGAAACCCTTTGTACGCTGACAGTGGCGATGGGTGCACGGCGGTCAGGATCAGGTGTTTGGATGCATCGATCAGTTTTTTCTTGCTCTGCGCATGGGCGCCCCACAGCAGGAACACCAGGTGCGGCTGCTGGGCGCTGACGGTTTCGATGATCTTGTCGGTGAAATGCTGCCAGCCCTTGCCGGCATGGGAGGCGGCGTTGGCGCGTTCGACGGTGAGCGTGGTGTTGAGCATCAGCACGCCCTGCTCGGCCCACGACTGCAGATAACCGTGGTTGGGGATGTCGATGTTCAAGTCGCGCTTGAGCTCTTTGTAGATGTTGACCAGCGAAGGCGGCGCCGGCACGCCCGGCTGCACCGAGAAGCACAGGCCGTGGGCCTGATTGGGGCCGTGATACGGGTCCTGACCGAGGATGACCACCTTCACGTTATCCAGCGGCGTCGAGTTCAGCGCATTGAAGATCAACGGTCCCGGCGGATAGATTTCCTTGCCCGCCGCATGCTCCTGACGCAGAAATTCGCGCAGCTCGCCCATGTAAGGCTTCTCGAATTCGTCGCGCAGGGCCTGCTTCCAGCTGGCCTCCAGTTTGATGCGGTCGTCGTTTGTCATGGTGTAATCCGGCAGAAACAATGCGCAACTTTAGGGACTGTGGCTGATTATTTCCAGCGCAGCGCACCGTGGGCTTTCCTACACTCGTTCACAGCCGCCGGTTTGCAACTTCCGGGCGTCGAGAGGACTCACAATTCACGATAGATCCCCGTACCACTGACAAGAGGTCACGATGAATCTGCAATTTGAAGAGCTCACCGCCACGGACGGCGCCCGCCTGGGCATCGCCACGCTGGATGCGGAAAAATCCCTGAATGCCCTGTCGCTGCCGATGATTCTTGCGCTGCAGGACCGACTGAACGACTGGGCGAGCGACCCGCAAATTGTCTGCGTGTTGCTGCGCGGCAATGGCGAAAAAGCCTTCTGCGCCGGCGGTGACGTGCGCGCGCTGGTCGAGGCCGGGAGCGGTCAGCCCGGTACGGTTCCGCCGCTGGCTGCGCAGTTTTTCGCGGCGGAGTATCGACTGGATTACACGCTGCACACCTACCCCAAACCGCTGATCTGCTGGGGCCACGGTTATGTATTGGGCGGCGGGATGGGCTTGCTGCAAGGGGCGAACATTCGTGTCGTCACACCAAGCAGCCGGCTGGCGATGCCGGAAGTCAGCATCGGCCTGTTTCCTGACGTCGGCGCCAGTTGGTTCCTGTCGCGACTGCCGGGGAAACTGGGGCTGTTCCTTGGATTGACCGGGGCGCACATCAACGGCCGTGACGCGTTGGATCTAGGGCTCGCCGATCGCTTTCTGCTGGACGATCAGCAGGAGGAGATGATCGACCGGCTGTTGCAGCTCAATTGGCAGGAGCAGACGAAGGTGCAACTGACCAGCCTGTTCAGGGCCCTGCAGCTGGAGGCCGTGGATCAGATGCCTGCCGCGCAATGGCTGCCTCGTCGCGAGCGCATTGATGAGCTGCTGGATGTGGCCGACGCGCCGAGCGCCTGGCATGCGTTGAAACACCATTTGAATGGCGATGACCTTTTACTGGCCAAGGCGGCGAAGGCCCTGACGGATGGCTGCCCGATGACGGCGCACCTGGTGTGGGAGCAGATCGAACGGGCGCGGCATCTGTCGTTGGCCGAGGTGTTTCAGATGGAATACACCATGGCCCTGAATTGCTGCCGACATCCCGAGTTCGCCGAGGGGGTGCGCGCGCGGCTGATCGACAAGGATCAAACGCCCCACTGGCACTGGCAGGACATTTCTACCATTCCTCTGGCGGTGGTGGACGCGCACTTCGAAAAAGCCTGGGAAGGCCGACACCCGCTGGCGGATTTGTCGGAGTATTGAGGCGTTGGTTCATGCCTGCATGGAGGGTGTTCTAACGGGCCTCTTCCCGGCTGAAGCCGGTCCTACTACTGGAATGCGTACCCCCTGTATATTAAAAGTATTAAAAGGGGTCTGATTTATTTGATTTTCAGCAGACGGGGACAGATTAATTTACGGTGAAGCGTTGTAAATAAATCAGTCCCCTTTAACAGGACTGGCTTTAGCCGGGGAAGCGTCAGGTGGTACACCTCAACCGTGAGATTCATCCCATAAAAAACGGCGCTCCTCGGAGCGCCGTTTTGTTGTGACTCAGCGGTTGCCGCCGCCCGGTCCGCCGTGGCCGCCACGGCCGAAGCCGCCGTCTCCTCGGTGGCCGCCTCCCCCGGGGCCAAAGCCGGGACGCGGGCCGCCGCCACCACCGCCGCCAGGATTGCCATGCCAACCGCCGCCTGGGCCGGGGCCATTGCCGCCGCCGGGTCTCGGACCTGGGGGCGGTGGACGATAGCCGTTGCCGCCACCGTTATAGCCACCCCCGCCATGGTACCCACCCCCTCCACCGTTCCAATTGCCACCGCCATAACCGGGACGCCCCCCGTATCCGGGACGGCCACCTCCGTATCCAGGCCCGTAATAACGGGGTGGAGGCGCGTAATAACGCGGTGGCGGCGCATAGTAGCGGGGCGCCGAGTAGTAACGCGGCGAGGAGTAATACACCGCTCCGCCTGAATACACCGGAGCGACCGGGCGATAACTGTCGTACACGTAACCGCTGCTGTAGCCACTGCTATAGATGGGCTGCGTGTAGCTCTCTGATTCGTAATAACCTCCGTAACAACCTGCAAGGGACAGCGTCATCAAAGCGGTAAGCAATCGTCGATACATGGCGGCCTCCCGGACCGCGGTAGAGCTCGAACCAGCGGCGCTGGTCGGCGTTCCCGAAACTGCCGAGAACGTTAACTGAGACTGCGAATTGCGGACCTAGTGCCCCAACGCGGCACCCAGGCGCCAGACGGCGCCCTGCATCAGTGCACGTCTCGCCCGCCCTGAAACGACCTGCGCCTGCCCGACTCAGGCGCCACAAGGGTTTGCGGGACTTGGCACAACTCTCGCTTTAATGATCGGGTGCAGGAGTCATCTCAGGTTCACGGCACCACAATTTGCAATAGCCGACTAGGGTTCCGGCTCGCCTTTCAGCGAGTGGCTGGTCCGAGAGTTGGCGACCTCCAGTAGAGGTTACACGGCGGGATAAAAGCCCGGGAGACAGGACACCAGTGGTGTCGCCGTGCTCCTGACCGTCCCTTTTCGCTACTGGAGACACCCATGCAAAAGTCCCGTCTGTTCAGTCTGCTCACCGCAGGCGTCTTCGCAGCATTGAGCCTCTCGGCCACCGCCGCCCCGAAAAAAGATTTCGACGTCTGCTGGACCATTTACGCCGGCTGGATGCCATGGGAATACGCAGGGACTCAAGGCATCGTCGACAAGTGGGCCAAGAAGTACGGCATCCACATCAAAGTCACCCAGCTCAACGACTACGTCGAATCCATCAACCAGTACACCGCCGGCCAGTTCGATGGCTGCACCATGACCAACATGGACGCCCTCACCATCCCCGCCGCCGGTGGCGTTGAAAGCACGGCGCTGGTGGTCAGCGACTTCTCCAACGGCAACGACGGCATCGTCATCAAGGGCGACGGCAAGAAAGTCACCGACCTCAAAGGCATGGACGTCAATCTGGTCGAGCTGTCGGTGTCCCACTATCTGCTTGCCCGCGCGCTGGATTCGGTGGACCTGACCGAGAAAGACCTGAAAGTCGTCAACACCTCTGACGCCGACATCGCCGCCGCTTTCAACACCAGCGAGGTCAAGGCCGTGACCACCTGGAACCCGATGCTCTCGGAGATCAAGGCCAAGCCCGGCGTCACCGAAGTGTTCGATTCCAGCAAGATCCCTGGCGAGATCATGGACATGATGGTGGTCAACACCCAGACCCTGAAAGACAACCCGGCACTGGGCAAAGCCCTGACCGGCGCGTGGTTTGAAGTGGTGGCGGTGATGAACGCCAAATCCGCTGAATCGAAAGCCGCGCTGGAGCACATGGCCCAGGCGTCGGGCACCGATCTGGCAGGGTTCCAGTCGCAACTGGACACCACCAAGCTGTTCGCCACGCCCAAGGAAGCGCTTGAATTCGCCACCAGCAAGCAACTGCCGGCGACCATGCGCAGGGTCGCTGACTTCTCCTTCGAACACGGTTTGCTTGGCGAAGGAGCCAGAGACGCCAGCGCGGTCGGCATGACCTTCGCAGGCGGCGTGACCGAAGGCGACAAGGGCAACCTCAAGCTGCACTTCGACCCGAGCTACGTGCAGATGGCTGCCGACGGCACGTTGTAAACACCAAAGGTCTTTGCCATGCGTTTGATAAACCGCCGCCCGGATCGCGCCAGTCGATTGATCCTGGTGCTCCTGCCGTTCGCCCTGTTGCTGTTCGCCTATTTCACGGGCTCGGCGACGCGGCTGACGGAAAACCCCAACGACAAGCTGCTGCCCAGCGCCGTGCAGATGACCGATGCGATCAAACGGGTGGCGTTCGTGCCCGATCAACGCACCGGCGAATACATCCTCTGGCAGGACACCGGGGCCAGTCTGCAGCGCCTCGCGATCGGCCTGGCGATCAGCGCCATTGTCGGGTTGTGCCTGGGCATCGCGTCGGGGGTGCTGCCGTTGTTCAGCGCGCCGCTGTCGCCGTTACTGACCGTGCTCTCGATGGTGCCGCCGCTGGCGATTCTGCCGATCCTGTTCATCGTCTTCGGTCTGGGCGAGCTGTCGAAGGTGATGCTCATCGTCATCGGCATCACGCCGGTGCTGGCCCGTGATCTGGAGCAGCGCGCCCGGGAGATTCCGGTCGAACTGCTGATCAAGGCGCAGACCCTGGGCGCCTCGACCTGGACGCTGATCCTGCGGGTGGTACTGCCGCAGTTGCTGCCGCGCCTGTTGATCTCGCTGCGGCTGGTGCTGGGGTCGGCGTGGCTGTTTCTGATCGCGGCCGAAGCCATCGCCTCCACGGACGGTCTGGGTTACCGGATCTTTCTGGTGCGGCGCTATCTGGCGATGGACATGATTCTGCCCTACGTGGTGTGGATCACCCTCCTCGCCTGGCTGATGGACTGGGGCCTGAAAGCGCTCACGCGCAAGGCGTTCCCGTGGTACGAGGGGGCGCGCCCATGAGCTTCATTTCGGTCAAAAACGTCTGGCAGCAATACGGCGATCAGGTGGTGCTCGAAGGCCTGAACCTGAGCATTGCCGAAGGCGAGTTCTGCACGCTGGTGGGCGCGTCGGGCTGCGGTAAATCGACGTTCCTGCGCCTGCTGCTGGGCCAGGAAATCGCCAGCAAAGGCACGATCCTGCTGGATGGCCAACCGCTGGCGAAGGAGCCGGATTCGACCCGTGGCGTGGTGTTTCAGCGCTATTCGGTGTTCCCGCACTTGTCGGTGCTGGACAACGTCGCGCTGGGCCTTGAATTGCCGCGCTCGGCGTTGCTCGGGCGGCTGTTCGGTGCCGCCAAGCGCGACGCCCGCGAGCAGGCGGCGGCGCTGTTACACAAGGTCGGCCTCGATCACGCGCTGGACAAGTACCCGACGCAATTGTCGGGCGGCATGCAGCAGCGTCTGGCCATCGCCCAGGCGCTGATCATGAAGCCTCGGGTGCTGCTGCTCGACGAGCCTTTCGGCGCCCTTGATCCCGGCATCCGCAAGGACATGCACGCGCTGCTGCTGGAGCTGTGGCGCGAAACCAAGCTGACGGTGTTCATGGTCACCCACGACCTGTCCGAAGGCTTCAACCTCGGCACCCGACTGCTGGTGTTCGACAAGGTGCGCATCGACCCCCACGCCCCCGGCGCCTATGGCGCGCGCATCACTTACGACATTCCCCTGAACAGCGATCGTCGCGCCGCCCGGGTGGCGCTCGATTCGCTGAAAACGGCTTGAAGGACATTGCCCATGACTGACTCAACCACACTGTTTCCCGTCTTCGCCGAAGAGCTGCTGCCCGGCGGCGGCCACCTGTCGTTCGTGCTCAAGCGAGGCGAACTGCTACGCCTGACTGACCTGAACGGCAACGCCAACGTCAGCCTGACGCTGTTCAACGCCCATGAAAAAACCGAGCGCCTGAACCTGCCCGACAGCCTCAAGTGCCAACACACCGCCAAGCTCACCACAGGCCACTGCCTTTATTCGGACATGGGCCGCGTGCTGGCGGCGATCACCGCCGACACCTGCGGCTGGAGTGACAGCATCGGCGGCGTGCTGTGCGCCGAAGAGGTCAGCGAGAAATACGGCCAGGGCCGCTATCAGGAACTGCGCAACGGCTTCTTCCGCAACGGCGCCGACAACCTGCTGGTGGAAATGGGCAAGTGGGGCCTGGGGCTTTCCGACCTGTTGATGACGCTGAACCTGTTCAGCCGGGTCAACGTCGACGCTCACGGCGCCCTGACCTTCGTTCCTGGCAACTCCAGAGCGGGCGACAGCATCGAGTTGTACGCGCCGATGGACACGCTGGTGGTCATGACCGCCCTGCAACACCCGATGGACCCCAACCCCGAGTACGCACCGCAGCCGGTCCAGCTGAGCTGGATGAAGGCCGACCCCAGCGTCGCCGAACACTGCCGCACGTCCCGCGAAGAAAACGTGCGCGGTTTCATCAACACCGATCGCCTGTTCGCCTGAGGAGGCTTGCCATGAGCACTGCACACTCTCATCACCACACGAGCGCCCCCGTTTCCATCACCCACATCCCGGCCGGCGAGCCATCACTGACCGAACTCAAGGCCGGGCAAACCCTGCGCCTGCTCGATCTCGAAGGCAATCAGGCGGTCGACACGCTGTTCTACAGCCTCGCCAACCCCCGCGAACGCTACGACGTGCAACGGACGCTGCGCCGGCAGAACAACGTTTACCTGAGCAAGGGCAGCGTCCTTTATTCGAACCTGGGCAAGCCGATGCTGACCATCGTCGAAGACACCTGCGGACGCCACGACACCCTCGGCGGCGCCTGCGCCCAGGAGAGCAATACCGTGCGTTACGCACTGGAAAAAAAGCACATGCACAGCTGCCGCGACAGCTACCTGCGGGCCTGCATCCATGACGGTCGGCTGGGCAAGCGCGACATCGGCCCGAACATCAACTTCTTCATGAACGTGCCGGTCACGGAGGACGGCGGGCTGACCTTCGAAGACGGCATTTCCGGCGCCGGCAAGTACGTCGAACTGCGCGCCGAGATGGACGTGATCGTGCTGATTTCCAACTGCCCGCAGCTCAACAACCCGTGCAACGGCTACAACCCGACCCCGGCGGAACTGCTCGTCTGGGACTGATCGCTGACCACGATTTCAAGGGTTCGAGGCTTCAAGGCTTCAAGGCTTCAAGGCTTCGGCGCGAGGGACGGCCTTCGTGCAACGCGTACCACAGCGGGACGGCCCGCTACCCAGTGAGGGACTGATCGCTATCGATCCCCGGGGTCTATGCCATGTTCGACAAACTGCTGATTGCCAACCGCGGCGCCATTGCCTGCCGCATCCTGCGTACCCTTCGCGACCTGCAGGTCGGCGGCGTTGCGGTGTACGCCGAAGCAGACGCTGCCAGCCTGCACATTCTGCAAGCCGATGAAGCCCACAGCCTGGGCGAAGGTGGCGCCGCCGGCACGTACCTGGCGGTGGACAAGATTCTGGCCATCGCTCAATCCACCGGCGCCAAAGCGATTCATCCGGGTTACGGCTTTTTGTCCGAAAACGCGGCCTTTGCCCAGGCCTGTGAAGACGCCCGCATCGCCTTCGTCGGCCCGACACCCGAGCAATTGCGGGTCTTCGGCCTCAAGCACACCGCCCGCGCGCTGGCCAAACAACACGGCGTGCCGATGCTCGAAGGCACCGAACTGCTGGACAGCGTGGACGCCGCATTGAGCGCTGCTGAAACCATCGGCTACCCGGTCATGCTGAAAAGCACGGCGGGCGGCGGCGGGATCGGCATGCGCGTGTGCCGCAGCGCTCCCGAATTGAGCGAGTCGTTCGAGGCCGTCAAGCGCCTGGGCCAGAACAACTTCAGCGACGCCGGCGTGTTCATCGAGAAGTACATCCAGCGTGCCCGCCATCTGGAAGTGCAGGTGTTCGGCGACGGTTGTGGCGAGGTGATCGCCCTCGGCGTGCGCGATTGCTCGGTGCAGCGTCGCAATCAGAAAGTCCTCGAAGAAACCCCTGCGCCGAACCTCCCTGCCGGCATGGCCGATGAGCTGTGCGCCGCGGCGATCAAGCTGGCGAAAGCGGTGAACTATCGCAGCGCCGGCACCGTGGAGTTCGTCTTCGACAGCGACGATCAGCGCTTTTATTTTCTGGAAGTGAACACCCGATTGCAGGTCGAGCACGGCGTGACCGAGCAGGTCTGGGGCGTGGACCTGGTGAGCTGGATGATTCAGCTCGCGGCCGGCGATCTGCCGCCGCTCGTTGAATTGCGCGCGGGTTTACGGCCTGTCGGCCATGCGATTCAGGCGCGTTTGTACGCCGAAGATCCGGGCCGGGATTTCCAGCCCAGCCCGGGCTTGCTGACCTCGGTGCACTTCCCTGCCGCCGACGGCCAACACCTGCGCATCGACACGTGGGTCGAGGCCGGCTGCGAGATTCCGCCGTTTTTCGATCCGATGATCGCCAAGGTCATCAGCTGGGCGCCGGACAGAGCGTCCGCCAGCGACGGCCTGGCCCAGGCCCTGGGCGAGACGCGGCTGTACGGGATCGAGACCAATCGCGACTACTTGCGTCAGATCATCGCGGACGTGCCTTTCGCCAGCGGCCAGCCGTGGACGCGGTGCCTTGAGGGGCTGACCTATCGCGCCGACACGTTCGAGGTCCTGAGCGGCGGCACCCAGACCAGCGTTCAGGATTACCCGGGGCGCCTGGGTTACTGGGCAGTGGGCGTGCCGCCGTCGGGTCCGATGGACAGCCGATCGTTGCGTCTGGGCAATGCTCTGGTGGGTAACGCTGAAGGGTGCGCCGCGCTGGAAATCACCATGAGCGGTCCGACGCTGCGCTTCAATACCGATGCGGTCATCGCCGTGACGGGCGCGGTCATTCCGCTGACGCTGGATGGCGACGCGCAGCCGATGAATCAATCGTTGCTCGTTTCGGCGGGCTCGACGCTGGCCCTCGGCACCATCGCTGGCGCCGGCGCCCGCAGTTATCTGTGCGTGCGGGGCGGGCTGGACGTGCCGGATTATCTGGGCAGCAAGAGCACGTTCACCCTGGGCCAGTTTGGCGGGCATGGCGGGCGGGCGTTGCGTGCAGGGGACGTGCTGCATGTCGCGCCGTTGTCTGACCGCAGCGCAGGCGAACGGCCTGAACCGACGCAAGTCGCCGAGCTACCGGAGGTGCGAGATATCCGGGTGATCTATGGCCCCCACGCGGCTCCCGAATATTTCACCGAGCGCTACATCGAGACCTTCTTCGCCACCGATTGGGAAGTGCATTTCAACTCCAGCCGTACCGGCGTGCGCCTGATCGGGCCGAAACCGGAATGGGTGCGTGCCGACGGCGGCGAAGCGGGCCTGCACCCTTCGAATATTCATGACAATCCGTATGCCATCGGCGCAGTGGATTTCACCGGGGACATGCCGGTGATTCTTGGGCCAGATGGGCCGAGTCTGGGCGGGTTTGTCTGCCCGGTGACGATCATCGAGGCGGATCTGTGGCAGTTGGGGCAGCTCAAGGCCGGGGACAAGGTGCGGTTTTATCCGGTGAGTGTCGACGCGGCCCGCTGGCTGAAACTGAACACTGATCTGTGTGGGAAGGAGCTTGCTCGCGAAGAGGTCGGAACATCCGATGAATATGTAGCGACTAGACGAGAGTCTTCGCGAGCAAGCTCGCTCCCACAGGGTTTAGCGTTGACCTCGCCTGCTGCACTTCCACAGAGTGCAGCGTTGACCTCGCCGGTTGTGCTCGACATCGGGAAGGACGATACCCGCCTGGTCGCCCGACTTTCCGGCGACACCCATCTGTTGCTGGAGATCGGCGCGCCGGAGCTGGATCTGGTGCTGCGCTTCCGGGGCCATGCGCTGATGCAGGCGCTGGAAAGCAAACAGCTGACCGGGGTGATTGACCTGACGCCAGGCATTCGTTCGCTACAGGTGCATTACCAGCCCGAGCAACTTCCGCTGAAGACGCTGCTCGATGTGGTCGCCGGCGAGTGGGACGGGGTCTGCGCCAGCAAGAATCTGGAAGTGCCGTCACGCATCGTTCATCTGCCGTTGTCGTGGGACGACCCGGCCTGTCAGTTGGCCATCGAGAAGTACATGACCACCGTGCGCAAGGACGCGCCGTGGTGCCCGAGCAATCTGGAATTCATCCGTCGCATCAACGACCTGCCAAACCTCGACGAAGTGCACCGCACCGTCTTCGAGGCCAGCTACCTGGTGATGGGGCTGGGCGACGTCTACCTCGGTGCGCCGGTCGCCACGCCGCTGGATCCCCGACATCGGCTGGTCACCACCAAATACAACCCGGCGCGTACCTGGACCGCCGAGAACTCCGTCGGCATCGGCGGCGCGTACATGTGCGTCTACGGCATGGAAGGCCCCGGCGGTTATCAGTTCGTGGGCCGCACGTTGCAGATGTGGAACCGCTATCGCGCGGTGGCGGCGTTCGATGGCAAACCGTGGCTGCTGCGGTTTTTCGATCAGATCCGTTTTTATCCGGTCAGCGCCGACGAGCTGCTGACCATCCGCCGCGATTTCCCCCTCGGCCGATACCCGCTGCAGATCGAGCACAGCACGCTCAATCTGACTGAGTACCAAACCTTCCTGTCCGATGAAGCGCAGAGCATCGCGGCATTCCGCACTCAGCAGCAAAGCGCGTTCAACGCCGAACGCGAGCGCTGGATCGCCAACGGCCAGGCCTCGTTCGAAAGCGACGAAGCGGTGGCCGAATCCACGGAAGAAGCCCCGTTGCAAAACGGGCAGACCAGTATCGACAGCCACATTGCCGGCAATCTCTGGCAGGTGCAGGTCAGCGTCGGTCAGCGCGTCGAAGCGGGCGAAACCCTGGTGATTCTGGAGTCGATGAAGATGGAGATCCCGCTGCTGGCGCCCCATGCCGGTGTCGTCAGTGACGTCCGCGTGCAACCCGGCTCGGCGGTCCGCGCCGGGCAACGGGTGGTCGTGCTGGACGTTGGCTGACTGGCACTGTTGCGGCTTGCGGCTTGCGGCTTGCGGTTTGCGGTTTTCATACAGGCATAAAACGCGGTGGCATACGCAATACATAGTTACCGCCATTGCAACCCGGCATCGCGCCATAGTGGGCACCTTTCCGCGTGGCGCGATTTTTCATGAACGACCGCAGCAGCTCTCATTCCGCGAGCGGCCTTGATCTCATTTCCAACGACACCCTGCCCCATGGCGGGGATTTCAGCGTTTCGCCGTTCGTCGAACCTTTGAGTCCGGTTGAATCCCTGGAGACCGCCGCCGTCGCGCCCGCTGAACCTCACGCGCTCAACCACAAACGTTTGATGCGCCAGGCCGTCAGCCCGGTCGCCGAATTGTTATACGGATCATTCTGGGTGCTGAAGGCCTGGCAACTCGATCTGGGGTTTCCGCACTCAATCGTCCGCCATCTGGACCAGAGGCTGGAGGAAACGCTGCAGGCCCGATTCGCCACGGCAATCGACATCGATGAGCTGCACGTCAGTTTTGACACTGCGCTGGAGCCAGCCGTGGAGGTCGACGGCCGGGAGCGTTTCGAGCTGTGCCTGACGCTACGCGAGCTGGGCCGGGAGACGCTGAACCCGCTCGCACTCCTCGCCCTTCAACGCTGCGCCGAGGCTGATCGCCCGCTGTCGGCCTCGACGCCCTCGCTGACCGTCTCCGTGTTTTTCGAGCTGCTCATTGAAGCCCGATGGACACTGGAATATGAGCAGATGCAGCGTCAGTTCTGGGAGCAGCACGGCGACACATGGGCGATGCTCGCCAGGCTGGCGTTTCTCGATGCCGTGACCCGCTTGCATTCGCGCAAGCGCATCGATAACGAGGGCCATCTGCTGGCGCTCGATGCACTGGGGCTCAGCCGTTTCCCGCAACAGCTTCAGGACCTGCAGCCGATCAGGCCACCGGCACGCTCGACCGTGCGCGGGTTGGCGCTGAACGGCGAGATCATCCCCGGTATCTTCCATGTACGATCCAACACCACGGGGCATTGCTATGTCCATGTACTGGGCAGCGCGCCCCACTGCCATGAGTACATCAGCGATGACGCGCCCTGGAAGGCGGACAAGGTGCTGGAGGCAATCAACGCATCGGCCTGGCATCGGCTGAATCTTTCCCTGGACGGCACGCGCACGGCCCTCACGCTGGGGGATCCTTCGGACGACGTGTTCGCTCAACTGCGTGTTGCCCAGCAACGCTTTTGGGCTGCGCGACTGACCCGCGGCGACACGTTTGAATCGCCCGACGCTCTCATCGACGACGACCACGCGGCGCTCATGCCCATCGAGCCAGCGCTGGCCCTGGTCAGCGCCCTCGATCACTGGCATCACCATGAGCCATTGCTGGCGCGAATCCCGACGCCCCTCGGGGTTGCAAACCGGCTCATGGGTCAGTGGCTCAGGCAGATGTCTCCCCGGCTCAAACCGGTCCCGTTGAATCAAACGCACACTTTGATCACAGACCCGCAGCGGGTGTTCATCCGCTACCTGCCCGGGACGTCGAGGACGCCTTGGGGCCACCCGCGAATCGCGGCGGCCAACGTCATCGTTGCGCCAGATGAAAAGCCCATCACGCTGAGTCAGGCACTGCTGAGCCGTTTCAGGGCGCTTCAACCTCAGGGGTACGATGACGAAGGCGGGCGCTGGGTCGTGTATGCCGACCCACGCGGCAAAGGGACGTGGTCGGCGGAAGCGGAGCTTAATATCAGCGCGACCAGCGTCGAGGCCTACATTCAGGGCATCGATTTTCTCGGACTCATGCAGCGCCAACTCGACCGGTTCTGGCAGCAGCAACGCGCCGACGTCGAGCGTTCGCTCTGGTCGACGTTCATCGGCCAGGCGCTGCTGGCCCTGAAGAACGGCGATCTTCCAAGGGACAGCTTCCACAGGGTCACCGATGCTGTAGAGCAGGCTCAGCAGGTGCATCTGCCGGACACGCCACTTTTCGGGACAGCACCCATACGCTGGAGCGCTGCGGGCTTTTACGTGGGCAACGGCCTGCCACTCGGTGCCGACTGCCCTCCTTGCGTCGGCTTGCTGATGATCAGGGCTCAAGGCCAGGAAGGCGGCGTGCTTTATCAGGCCGGTCAGTCCAGGCCCTTCGTGCCTTTCAGCGGTCGTCAGGCGCTCATCGACCATCTGACTGCCGCCGCCGCCGACCCTGCCTGGCGCGAGACAGTGCTCAGCTACATGCCGCGCCGCGCCGTCTTCACGTCAGGCTTGGTTATATCCTCGAGCTGTGGGGCGGGGTTCGTGCGCCGGCCGAACCGGTTTCGGTCCTGCGTCCCTGGACCGAGCCGCTGTACAGCCCGGACACCCATGCCGCCCGGCAACATCAATGGGACGAGCAGGAACTGCCCGGCTCGCCCATGGGCTTCATCTGTGAAGGCCTGCGTCTTAACAGCCAGTACGACGCCGAGGACAACATCGTCACCGACCGAGAGCAGGCACTCGGCAGCTGGCTTCAACACCTCAATCGCCTGCAACTGCTGCTGGCACCGGTGGCGCTCTTGCTACCGGCGGCCTCGGTTGCGGCGCTGACAGCCAGCGCGGCAAGTGTCGCGCTCGGCATTCAGGCCGCCAACCTCCCCGGCGACCGTCAGGAAGAACGGCGCCAGGTGATGTTCGCCATTCTGTCTCTGGGACTGTTGCACATGGCGCCGGCCACACCACGGCTGCTCCAGGCGTTCCGCAAACTGGCAGCGCCGACTAGAGCCCTGAGCCGAGGGCTTGGGCGGGGGCTTCGACAGGGGCTTACGCGCGGCCAGTCCGCCCCACCTGCCCATCGTTTCGGGGACTGGCTGCGGCGCTCGACCCAAGCACGCAAAACGCTGATCAAGCCGTTTTTCAACGGCACTGCGCTGATGAAGACATGGCGCGTGGCGGGCAGCGCCGAATTCGGTACGTCAGCGGTTCAAGTGTGGAAGCTGGGGCGCAAGTTTCTGTTGTGGACCTCGCACCGGAGCCAGGCCCGCACGCTGGTCGTCAGCAGCCATGGCTACTACCTGCCCTGGACACGCACGACAGCAATCCCCAACGGCACGGAGCTCAGAACCTTCGCGCCCCACGGCCATGAACTGGTGGACCCGATGCTGCACCGGATTGCCAGCCAGTCGGTACGGCCCTACGCAATGCTGAACAGTACACAGACGCTGCCCGGCCCGGGCGTCGGGCCGTTTCATGACATGTTTGCCCGGGACACGCTGATGGCCGGCACCTTGCTGCCGGGGCGCATCAAGAACTACACCCTGGCGAAATTTCAGAGCGAGCACTATGAGAGTTATCGGGACATCAGCCAGATCGTGCGCAACAGTCATCAGCCGCCGTTGCCCAGCCCGCTCCCTGCCACGCCCATGGATGTGCTGACCGTGCGCAACCGGTTCGGCATGACCAACCCGACCCTCCAGGACCTGTTCGGGGCGTTGCATCGGCAAGGGATTCATTACGACAACATCCTGCTGGTGCATTGCCGATGCCCTGCCGTGGGATCATTGCTGGGGCGCTCCCCCTCTTTTGTAGCCCCCCCGGGCCCATCGCCGATTACCCCGTAGGCGCATCGGCCGAGATCACATGCTCATGGCGCAAGACAGGGCGGCGCGCTAGCATTGGCGGCATTCAAAGGCGGCGCCCTACATGGACACTCACATCATCGACACGAGCATCTGTCCGGTTTGCGGCGCCGGTAACCGCTGCACCCTGGCTGATCCGCGCACAGTGGACCAGGCCTGCTGGTGTTTCACCGCCGAGATCGACCCGGCGATATTGGCAGCGCTGCCCGAAGAGGTCCGTGGACTGGCATGCCTCTGCCCGCGATGTGCCGGCCTTGAAGCGGCGAGCCGCGATGCGTCTTGACCGTTTCCTCAGCAACCTGCCGCGCTTCAGCCGCAAGGACGTGCGCCTGGTGCTGATCGAAGGCCGTGTGCAGGTCGACGGGTTGCCGGTCAAAAACCCGCTGCATGAGGTGCGCGAATTCAGTCAGGTGCGGATCGATGACGAAGTCCTTCAGCTCGGCAAACCCGCCCGCTACTTCATGCTGAACAAGCCCCAGGGTTGCGTCAGCGCGACCGTCGATCCGCAGCACCCCACCGTGATCGATCTGCTCGATGAACCGGACAAGGACGATCTGCACATCGCCGGCCGCCTGGATTTCAACACGTCCGGGCTGATGCTGATCACCAACGATGGCCAGTGGTCGCGACGCCTGACGCAGCCGACCACCAAATTGGCGAAGGTCTATTACGTCGAGACCGAAGACGAAATCGGCGCGCATTACATCGAGAAATTCGCTGAAGGGTTTTATTTCGCGTTCGAGGACCTGACGACACAGCCCGCCGCGCTGACGATTCTTGCCAGTCATCGCGCCCGGTTGAGCATCGTCGAAGGGCGTTACCATCAGGTCAAGCGCATGTTCGGCCACTTCGACAACAAGGTGACCCGGCTGCACCGCGAAAGCATGGGCCCCTTGATGCTCGACACCACGCTGAAGCCCGGACAGTACAGAACGCTGAGTGCCGATGAAATCGCGTTGATCTGAAACCTGAGTCCTATTGCCTACCTGTCACGAAACCCGTGCAACGTGTCTGCGCGCACCCCGTTTTTTCGTCAGGAGACATGGAGATGAAAGCAGAAATCGCTGTGCTGGATATACAGGCCCAGTTCCGGGTGTATACGGAGCTGTACCGCGCAGACGCCGCCGAGCAGACCATCATTCTGGTCAATGGCTCGCTTGCCACGACCACCTCCTTCGCTCAGACCGTGCGCAACCTTCACCCGCAATTCAACGTCGTGCTGTACGACCCGCCCTACGCCGGTAAATCAAAACCCCACAATGCCCATGAACGGCCGCTCACCAAAGAGATTGAAGGACAGCTGCTTCTGGAGCTGATCGACCATTTCAACGCCGAACTCCTGATGTCGTTCTCATGGGGCGGCGCGGCGGCACTGGTCGCTCTGGCGCACCGGCCCAAACGAATCGAAAAGGCAGTCATCAGCTCATTCTCTCCCGTCATCAGCGACCCGCTGCGCGACTATCTCGAGCGCGGCCGGCAATACTTCGGCACTTACAATCGTCACGGGGTCGGGGAGTTGCTCAACAGCACCCTGGGCAAACACCTGCCCTCGCTGTTCAAACGCTACAACCACAAGCACGTCAGCTCTCTGGATTTGCATGAGTACGCGCAGATGCATCACCACATCGATCATGTGTTGGACCCGAGCAATCATCCTCAGATGAAAGCGGCGAAGCGCATCAATGTGCCGGTGCTGTTCATGAACGGCGCGTGGGACGAATACACCTCGGCTGCCGACGCCCGGCACTTCGCTCACTACATCCGCGACTGCCACTTCAGCACCCTTCAGGATGCCGGGCACTTTCTGGACATGGAGAACAAGGCAGCATGCCTGGCATCGAAAAATGCACTGCACGGGTTTCTGACGCCCGCGCCGGAACCCCGCCGCGTTCATTACAGAACGGGTCAGTTGCAACAGGCGTTTGCGGTGTGATTGGACTGGGGGATACAAGAGCAGAAGACGGAGAAGGAATGGTCTGCTGCAGACCCTGATGAGCGCGATTGGACAGCGAATCAGGGGTGGGCGAGATGGCATTGGGTCGGTGCGGCATATAACGCTTCAATTAATACGCAGCATCTGGTACAAAGTCAGCCGCGCCAAAGGCGTCGATTTAAAAGCGGGTATAGTTTAGTGGTAAAACGAAAGCTTCCCAAGCTTTAGTTGAGGGTTCTTACTGGACAACCGCTTTTGTGAGCGAGCTTCACTAGCAAGACATGCGGGTATAGTTGAATGGTACAACTATTGCTTCCCAAGCAATCGGTGAGGGTTCGATTCCCTCTACCCGCTCCACATTCCGTGATCTAGGGCACGTTCAGGCTTTCTGCCTCGTACTCTGAATCCCCCGAAAGCCCCCCCTTACCCCCAACCACAAATCCCGAAACGACCTCACTCACAAACGTGATGACTAGTTACCCATGCCCATTCGATACCGCACAACGCTACGAGCCGCCGCCTGAACTTCTGAGTTAGCTCAACCCGCACGCAGCGATAAGCCCAGCCTCTCCACGAGAAGTCGACTTTCCAGACAATTGGATGGTGTTGAATCGAAAAGGGCCCGCCATACATTGCTTAAGGCCAGTTGAACTCTGCGCTGATGACCCGAAAGCTAAGTGACATTCCGCTGCCCCTCCCCTGATACCCCTGCCCTGCGACACGCACTTGGCCAGATCGCTACGCCCGATGATCTGCAAGCCAAAATTCCTGCCTCTGCAAGAGAGGCGCTGGCACTACGAGCAAGACGTCACCCACAAAGTCGTCAATCCACGACAGAAGTTCGCCAGTGACGATGACATAGCCCTTGTTGCTGCTGCATAGAGAGGCTTGAGCGCTATCCAGGGGCCGAGCTGCTACGGTCAGTAGGCGCTGGAAAGCGGAGTAATGGTTACAATCCTTGAGGACTGCCCCACCGAAAGCTTCGAGTTCTTCGTGGTCTTCCCTTCAACGAAGTACCTGCCAGAGCGTGTCATGGCCTTGGCCGACTACCTGAAACATCAGCTGAGCCAGCAGTCGGAGCTACAGCTAATCAACGCTTGAATGAAAGTCAGCCGGTCATCTGAGTGATCGTTGAGAACCTATGAAAAACGCTACCAAGCGCCGATTTTTGACGGTTTCATTGTGATAGTGCCGTAGCCAGAAGTATTTTCTGAGGATTCCCCTATTGACCCTCTTGAGGTCGTTATCTTCATAATGCTCACGGTAAGCAGCCCAATATTCCCGAATCGACTCGACAACGAAGATTTGCTGAGCCTTGAGGTATTGTGCGCACTGCATACGCGTCGCTAGGACAGATGGGCGGGTCGCAGGGTGGAACATCGCCCTGCTAACAGCGGGTGACCTTAGATCTTGACCCGCCAGCATCAAGTCGAGCGAATTCACCCAGGTGATACCGTTTTCCGCCACCAAGAACTCTGAATCACCATACATTCGGCTGAAGAGCTGCCGAACTCTACCCATTAGCGCCTCGTTTTGGACTACATCGTCTGCCAAGGCAATGCGAGCAAACTTAGCCTTGCCTTCAGTCTCACTCGCGGCGCTAAGGCCTGCGCCCACAGCAAAGCTGTCGCGAATGTCGCAAAATTGAGTAGAGATGCCGCCTCGGAAGGTGATTTTTTGTTCCAGCAGACATTTGTGCATCAGCATGCACAACCGAAAAATGAGTAGCATCAGGGCGTTGGCAGAGTGCGTTAGCACCTGATCAGCATCCGTCTCTTCCTCCATTTCTTTCGGCTTGAACGTCACGACCACCGAGTCAGAGATGCAGGTACTTTTGACGTCATACCAATCGTAGGGGTTGTGTCCGCCAGTCTTCCTGTACCCCTCAGCGAGCGCCTGCTCATGACCGGTCAAAACATCCCGATTGCTGATCATAAACTCCAATAGGTCTTGCGCCTGCTGGTCGGTGGTGACCACCGTGTTCAGCTTCTTGAAGCCCAGCATGTCGATAAACACTGTCCACTGCACTGCTTTCATTGCGTCGAAATCGCTTCTCAGAGAGGGTCGGTCAGGGTGGCTGGTCAGGATGGTACGTGAAACACGGGTACGGTGATGATTAGCTCGCGATTCGAGTCGTCCGGCTGGTGGAAGACTAGCGGAAGCCACTTTCGTGCCGGTACGCCTCTTTGCGCTTGAAGCTCGCACGCGCCTGGACAGTAGCATCGATGCCAGCCAGCACCTTGCTGGTATCAACGCCCTTGTTGAAGACCAAAATCGCCGTCTTGCTATCTCGCCAGGTCGTGAAGCCGAGCAACTGATCGATGGCCTCTCCGAAGGCCTTGGGCCCCTTCCAGAACTTGCACTCGGCGATGAAAACGTTGCTATCACCCCTCGCGCAGCAGGATGACGGTCTTACCGCTCATGTTGAAAGTCTCGCCTGAGGCTTTGCCCTCAAACTGGGCGTTGAGCTGTACCAGGAAATGTTGCCGTAACGCCTCCTCGTCCATGGACTTGAAAGCGGCAGGACTGCGCTCCACGACCAATGCCATGTCCTGCATGATTTTCAGCACGCGCTCGTACTGATCCATCGCCCAGGTAGGTTCCGACTCGAAAGGCTGGGATGTAGCCGGTGGCAGGGTGGGTACGGACTCGCGGCGAGCGGTGGGTACAGCGTAGGTTTTCGGTGCATCTGAACACTGTCGAACAGGGATACCCAGGTCTGCCGTGCGCTGAGACTTGGCCAGCAAACGCTTCTTGCGATCGTTCACCACCTGCGCGGCCAGATGATGAGCGACGCATTGTGCGCGTTGATCTGGTATTCCTGCCATCCGGGGTATTGCTCAATATCCATCAGCAACCGGTCAATCTCCGGACGTGTCTCACGCGGAGAATCTGAAGGATACTGGAACTCAAGGATCAGCTCACTGCCAGCCACTTTGGCGCGCGGAAGGTGGGTCGACCACTGCTTCGATTGGCAAAAGAAGAAAAGCTCACGGCCATCGAACGGCACATGAACCGTCATACACTCTCTAGGCACGAGCGCAGGCCGCCTCATGTCACGTATAAACCAACGGGAGTCGCCCCGGACGCTGAAGTTAAACGAAGAGGAAAACACATTCAGCCGAGTGCGGTCATTGAAAGCCCACAATGACGTCATCAATGTAAATAAACTATTATAATAATGGTACCAATAGTTTATTTCAATTGATAAACGCAAAAAAGATTAGACCTATGAGCTATACCAATTGTATATCACATGAATTATAGCGAGTCAATATATGATTAAGCCGACTTTAACCGAACGTGACCAAGCGGCGATTGGATCAGGTCGAAAGGTTGAACGGGTTGATCAGCAATGCACTCGCAAAGGCAACTTGAAAAATGTCCTTCTGGTGCATACCGAGCCGCCGCGCCTCTACGAAACGGCAACCGGGCAACCGGTGCCCTCATTTAACGCCTACTCCCGAGGCATCCACAGACAGCTGGGAACGAAAAGCTCACGGGCGAGAAATGAGCAATACACCTACCGCAATGCGGGCTTCATTGACTACCTGTATGAGTCCAGAGCGATCGGCGCCGGCCAGATTGATCCGGAAGCGCTCGGCGAAACGATCAATTCCTACTTCATCTTTTTGACCCAAGGAGTCAACAGCACCGACTTCGTGGTCAGGACGGTGGCTAAACGGCTGGGTCGGACGCCAATCAGCGTTGTCTCGGCCCTTGCCTATAAAGCTGCCGCCAACCATTTTCTGCGGCTTCACGCAGCTCTCCTGAGGGACTCATTGGCCATGGCCAACTTCCTCAACCCGGGAATCGTGATCGAGGCCCCAAACGAACTCGATGCTTTGGCAGATCGACGTCGGAGCAAAATCGAGATCGAACAGATGCGTTCGAAGCTCATGGAGTTCAAGGAAAAACCTGCTGACGTCTATCAGACCGCGCAGGGAGGCCTAGAGGGCGGAAAGGCTCCCAAAAGCAAGCCCCCAAAGGAGTTTCCATCACGTCGAATTTTGAGCCTGATCGAGAATCTGCCGCCCTTAGAGAAGGTAGTTGCCTTGCTCCAAGCTGGCGGTGGTCTCCGACAGTCCGAAGCCTGGGCCATGAGAAACGATGAAATCAACTTGAAGGAACGCTCCCTTCGCATAGAAGACCCTAACCACTGGCGCGACCCTTCCGCTAAAGATTTGCCCTTCAAAGGAAGGACGACAGCAAGAATCTACATGTTCGAACCCTTTGAAACCCTCTTCTATGATGCTTTGGCTGAATACAAGGCAATACGCCCCACCTCAGATAGCGAGTTCCTTTTTATATCAGACAACCGCAATAACTATGGTGAGCCATTGGTCGATGCTGTCAAACCGAACTCGCTTAACCGCAGGATTAATCGCGCACTCGCAAAAGCTCAACAAAAAGCAGGAATAACTGATAGCACACCTACGAAGTTATATACTTCCCATAGTCTTCGTCACTTCTACGGCTATTGGGCCAGGAATTTTGTCTACATCCCTGGGCGTCGTGGAGTTGGATTAACCCTAGGTGAGATTCAGGTGCTAATGGGGCACGCAAATATCGCATCCACTATTATTTACGCCAAGCTCGACCAAGAGGTGCTCATGGCCGAAATTCACGCTTCGCAGCAAATGGCGGCTATCTGGAATGAAACCAGCAGTATCGACAGCCTGCGTGCGGATGCGTATGAAGCCTTGGCACAAGATCTGCGCGGACGCTTGGCAGCATGATTAACGTATCGAAAGAAATTCGGTTAATCGCGCCCGAGAAGTTGCACGCTGCTTCAAAAGTGATTTTCAGTAAAATGACCGAGCCATTAACGTCCAAGCGGGTGAACCTAAACGAATACTCAAGCGACAGGCAGTACCACAAACGTCACGCCATCGTAAAGTTCTGCCGATTAAGATCCGCTCGACAGACGTCCGAGAGTGATCTGAACAATATTTTCAAAATTACCCTGCTGGAAGGTGATGGTGGCCCTCCGGCGTCAACGCTGTATCACCAACTGACAGGTATACGTCCCGACCGACCAGAGGACGTGACGGGCTTAGTAGTTCCATTTAAGGCGCTGCTCTGCCTGCTCTGGGCAGAGAAGATAGTAACCTTGCCATTCATATTCGAGTTGAGCTCTGCATGGAAAAAGAATCCAGAGTTGGAAAAACAAACCTGTGGGTTTATTTTCGAGGTAGCAAAGGGCTCAAACAACATTGAAAGAGCCTCCAGAAGGTGGCAGTACCGCACGTCATGGCAATCTAAAGATGATGTGAATTTTGACGAAATCTGGGCCGCCATACCTGAGATAGTGAGTCTTAAACTTGATAAAGGAAATAAACACTTCTCTTTCATACCTTGGCTCAAGAAGTTCTCGGCCATGTTCAGCGAAATCGTGTCTCCTGAACAGTGCTTCTACCTTGAGCGATATCAAATGTACCTTATATCAAAACGCGCCCACAACGAAAGTATTGCTCAAAATATTAAGGATTATGATGAGTATGTAAAATATTATGTTATGACACCTGAGGAAGCGCAAAACATACCCACGCACGACCGAAAACTTCGTCGCTACAAGATCAGAAACATTAACAGAGAGTATGCTCGCTCTTCTCCGACAGCTAAGCTTAAAAGAAAAGAGCGAACAATCATAGAAAGACAGATGGCTCGAATAGAAAAGGCGCAGCGCGTCGCAGACGAAAGCGAAGCCTTGTATAACGAGCTTCACTCTTCGATATCCGCCGAGGACTACCTGCTTTTACTATCTCTACCTCCGCGAAAGCCTGACTTCAATTGGGTGACAAACGATTTCTATCCCGGTCGCTCACACATCGAAATCGAGAAGACCTACCGTCAGTGGGTAACGATGGCGGAGATATTTGTTGCCAAACTTATCAATCCTAACAACCCTAAAAACTCCAGAAGCTATATAGACAACCAGATCCAGCATATCAAATTCTTATTTGACTACATCTTTTTTTACCTACCTATGTGGAAAGAGCTGCATCCTACTTCCACACTTCGGCTGCCAGAAACCATCATTGACTTCGAGCGAGTGGTATTTTGGTGCGACGATCTAATTGACCATGAAACCGTACAATCGATTTATCGAGATCATGACATTTCTGGCAACCTTGAGATGCCACTGACCGGATTGAAACTTCGCACGTTGATGTTCACGGAGAAATCTACTAAACCCTTTGTTAATTCAGTGCATCTCTTCTTTGAGCTAGTAAGAACCTATGGCGCACCTCATGGGTTTGTAGATGGTGGGTATGCCAATCCCGTCAACCGCTCCATGGATTCGACTGGAAGTGGCGGACGATCGAAGTCTGACAAGAAGCCATTCCCTCGGGACATTTCAATTATCGCAAAAGCCTACATGAGCGCGCTTGACGCCATTGGCATCAACATCAGAAACTCCATATTAGATGGTCGCATTGCTCCTGAAACAATTGCAGAAATCAAATCAAGCGATTGGATTGATCTCACGAAAATCCACCTCGGCACCACGGTAACTTTACGCAGTTCCAAGCGTCCACTGGAGACCTATCAGATACCCATTACAATCATACCCAACATCTACAACTGGTGGTATGGCGATTACCACTCAACCAACGCAGCCACCATTGTTACGGCATACTTGCCCTGGCTTTCAACACTCAGGATGCTGGCTATCGGACTATTTGGAGGCCAAAGAATACAAAATGGCCAATGGTTGGATCTCAGAACGTTCGACAATTTTTATCACGAAAAATACGTTGACGCTTTCAATCTCTGCACGCTGCATGTCAACACAGACAAATCTGGGAAATCGAGGGATGTTGTGATCGATGGCGATGTCATGAAGAGTCTCATCGATGAGCGATATTTTCAAACGGAGGTTTACACCAGAGCTCCTGGCCTTGTTTATTACGAGAATGACCCGAGGGATCCTAACAAATACGGCATGATTTGCCCATTGTTTAGAAGTCCTTGGGGAGACCACGACCTCCCTTTTTCGGACGGGACATACTCTGACGAATGGATACATTTTTGCAGGGGCTTGGAGCAGGTATATAACTCCATTGTAAGTCCCGACTCGCATCACAGCTTCATAACCATAAGCGCTTCTGGCAACGAACTGGCGGTGCATGTCCCACACTCTCTTCGGGTGGCGTGGATTTCTCACATGCGATTGTACGGGCACCTCGATGTCACCTATACCGCTCAGCAAGCTGGTCACAAAATAAATGATCAGATTGCTGTGACAACCGACTACTATACAGTGGTTACTCCCGAAGATATGTTAGAGAACATAGGCCGTGCTAATAGCATCGTCACAGACAGTGCCTATGAAGCGCTGATGGGCAAGATTAATCAGCCGAGCTCGCCGGGCAGCGCCATTGTTAAAGGGTGGCACGAAAACAAGGCGCAGCTCGTCAAAGATCAAAAATTCAGAAGCCAGCAATTTTATCTCATCGATAGCCAAGAATCAGGCACAGATTTGATAGCCACAACCAAAGCCCTGCCGGGATTTTACACTCATTGTATCTGCATGCGTGATGGCGACTGCCCCAAGAAACTTGTGGAGTTCACAGGACGTTCGAGAGTTTGTAGCCTTTGCGATGCAGCAGTATGGGGCATCGATCATTTGCCAGGCATGAATGTAAAGATGCGACAGGCTCAAATCAACAGTCTTCAACTCGTGGATAAAATCAGTCAGCTGGCTGACGCAGCCATTTCACAAGCTGAGATGGAGCCATACCATCACGAACTGACAATCGCTCGCTACGAGATCGCATCATATAAACATTTGGCCGATCACCTTAATGAAGTATTGGATTCGGACAATAAAAATCCAGGGTATATTTCCCGCTACCGTGACCTCGTTGGTGCTAAGCGACATGCTGTAGACATGTCAAACCCTCTCCACCGGGTTATTGCGGGAATTATTGATTCTGAAGCCTATCCGCACTTAACTTCGGCCAATTACCCCTACATGGTTGAGCGGCTAGCCAAGAACCCAGACCTTCTAAAATTAGAACTAAGCGATCCTACGTCGAAGCAGCTTATCGCCTGCCAGATAGCCACCATCCTCAGAAGCTCAGACTTCACTTTTGAAGAGGTGATTACGCTTGTTTCAAATCCTTACCTGGCCCTGGAGCGTGAAAAAATTGAATAATCATCGTTCTGACCAGCTGACGCTTCAGGATAAAAATAAGCATGATTGGAAGCAGGAGCAACTCAATAGAACTTTGGCAAAGACCAAAGCTACTTTAGAGTCATTGATCAAAAAAAATGTGCCGCCCTACAAAAATTTTTCAAACTTGGCCAGGGATGTGGCTCTCATTGTTGGCGTGGATCCTTCACTTTATAGAAAATCAAATACACCTCAAAAGAGACTTTTTGATAGCTATGCTGTGAAACTCTGCACAAAGATCCCCCGAGTACTTGCAGAATCCTTGATTCCAGAAGAAACGCTTCAAATCAAACTTAGCGAAGCGAAACATAGGATTCTGGTTCTGGAAAATATATTGAGCGATCTATCAAAAAAATCGAAACCAAAAATACCCATGATTAAAACTGACAGTTTCCTGCACGCTTTCGAAACGACCTGCAAGCTAATCGAAATCATATTGAAAGAAGATCAGTTCCTATATTTTGAAAAAGGTCGCTTGATGACCCGCGCAACGATGACAGCAGTTCCCGCATCACTCTCTGATGCAAAAACTTGCAAACCCTTCTTGGACTGGCGCCATGCAAAAAACACTAATCTTGGATCGCTTAGCACAGCTGAACTTGAAGAATCGCTTCGCTCTTCGACTGAAAGAGGAAATGGCAAAACTGATTGAGGTAGACGCCTTTATGCCCATGAGGAAAGGCAGCATTGATCTTACATGGTTGGCAGCCAGGATTGGCGCCACTCGACAAATATTTTATGCCCGCCGAGGCAACCCCGAAGTGCATATACTCCTAGCGATGCTGAATGAATTCCTGGAAAGCTCGATCGCCACTCTTCCCGGAGGCGCGCCTCTAAATATTGAAAATTCCAGATTGCAAACCGAATTGACCCTGATCAAGCAGGAAAATTCGACGCTGAAGCAACAACTTCGATCGGCGCGTCATGTGCTAAACATGATCCACGCAGGCGGCATCGTACTGAGCGATCGCCCATGAAGAAGTACCTCATCAAGCGGCTAATCCATCGGCTAGATGGCATCAGCCAAATCACCTGCGTCCACTCAGGGAACGGTAGAATCGCCTCATTGCGCTTTCGCACTGATGCATTCGATTTTCCGCTGCTTGCCGGGCGCATGTACATGCTGCGAACCGCTGCACGTAGCCATGGAGTCAACCTGATAGCTGCTCTGGAATGTGGCCTAGACATCTCGGCCTGGGTCACGCTCATTGAACACAACTTTTTCCTCGCCGATATTCAGCTCAAACCTGCTGCAAAACGACTGCTCAACTCCCTGGACGCAGCTCAACGCGAGAGGCTTCTAGCCAGTCTCGTCCAGAATGACCTGAAACCCTGGCAAGGAGTACTCCCAGCGCCGCAATGCACTCTGCTAGGGGTAGCGTTCCAAGAGTCTCAGCAACGGTTCCAGCACGTTAAAGGACTCATGGCCTGGGGGCTTCCTCAAACGCGCGCAGAAGCCTGCTATGACACGTTTGGTTCCGATGCATGCGCCGTTCCGCTTGCCAGGCTCAAGGCCCTCTTGTCGTTCGGCACATCGCAGTTGATTCAATCAGTCCTGTCCTCACAAACGAGTTTGGACGCCAGCCAACGTGCGGCGCTTGAGCTACTGACCTGGTTCAGAGATCAAGGCTCGAAGGGACGCACGATCTTTCACAAGACGGAGCTGCCCAAGTCCTCCGGAAAGGCCCTCGAACTCTGCACCGACCGGGGCTGGACAATTGTTGATGGGGAGTACTGCCAACTCAAATCCCACGCTATGCTTCAGGTCGCCGTGCGCAGACAGCTCGAACGCCTATCGAGCAGTTTTTTCCCCATCTATACGCCTCAGGAAGTCCAGTATAGTTATTCCAGATACAGCCAAGTCATCGCATCCTATGACCATCATAATTACCAAGACGAAATCATCGTAGCCATCAACTCAAGGCTGTCGGTGATCAGTGCCCGTGCTCTACCAAGCGTTTGTGAGTTCACGAGCCAGCTGTCCGGCACCCTGCAGATCTTGTACGCGCCGGCTCCTCAGCTCGTCGTGTATTCGAGCTCCATGCTGCCTATCTATGATGCCTGTACTGAGAACGTTGCAGTTCCTTTCCACGAACTCCCACCTGACCTCGCTGAGTACGGCACCGTCATCATCACCGACTGCCATCTACTGACGCTCAGTGACTTCTTGGTGGCCCTCCAGGGAGTCCCTGCCTCCACGCGGGTGGTGCTATTCGATGCCCGGCCAGCTATGGCTGAGCAACCAGCACATTTCCTGGACGTTCTCAAAGCCTACTACCCCACCATCGCCCTGCACGCGGCGAGTCACCCCGTATCAGCGATCCCAGCGCCGAACCTTGAGCTCAACGGCGAAGACCAGGTGTTCAATGTCCACTGGGCCGAGCAATGGCACCAAGCGTCAAAGGGTGAAATTTTTGTCAGTGACTCTCCCTCGCTGATCGCAACGATCAATCAGCGTCTGGGTCGAGTGCGAGCACCGGTAGTCCTTCAAACCCAGGAGACAAGTTTCAGAAAGCATGATCTGATCAGAGTGCGGCCAGCCCATGCCAACAAGTGGGATCCTTTCATCTGCCGGATTCATTCCGTCAGAGGAAAGGGGCTGTTTGTGGAAGCGGAAGGCAGGTACTCCACCTTGTCACCTGAGTTCGTTGACGAGGCGAATGTGTCACTTGGCTTCGCCATGTCTCCAGAGGCAGCCGTACAGGCAGGTGCACGATCGGTCGTGCTGATCGCAGCGAAGGCATCGAGGCATGCTTGGATTGATTATCTCAAAGCCTATCGAATTGAGGTCAAGCAGGTGTATGTGCATGATCAACCTATGACGGCGAAGACAATACCGATCTTTCACCAACGGCTGACCCCACTGGTTGAGTAGGGCCTTGAGCCCCCTCGCGGGCTTGTCCTGTGGGTCATCCAAAAATCCAGTACTAGCCCTGCCGAAATCTTTACTACATTCAACGCCAGGACACAGCGTTGATATGATAGTCACCCTCGAATAGTCTTCCGCGAAGGTCTGAACTCTAACGGCTTTGCTCAAGGAAGCGCGTCATGCCCATTGATCTATTCACACATCAGGTCGATGCCGAGACCCAGCATGCGATTTTTCAAATGATGAACGAGGCGCCCTACGGGCCCGAGCGCGCAGTTTTGGCTAAATGGGCCGAGGGCTTCGAAGATCGTGACGGTAAGTTTGTCAGAGAGCTGCAAACGACTTTCGAGTCCTCATTCTGGGAGCTCTACCTGTTTGCTGCGCTCAAGGAATTGGGTCTACCAATCAACCTTCGTCATCATGCCCCTGACTTCGTGGTGGAGGGGGGCGTGCCATTCTGCCTGGAAGCGACGATTGCAAGACCGCCGGTTGGCGGAGAACCTGCATTTGGCTTTCCCATGGCCGCACCTCCTAAGGACTTCACCGATTTCAACATCGAATCAACCCTGCGGATTTGCAACAGTTTCGATGCCAAGATTAAGAAGTACCGCAAAAGCTACCTCAACCATGCGCACGTTGAAGGCAAACCCTTCGTAATTGGCATCGCATCGTTCGACAGGCCGCACTCACATTTCGCATCTGGGCGCCCAATCCTTGCAGCATTGTATGGGCTTTACCACGACGAGGCGGCGACCAAACCGGGGGACACCCACGTCGTATCGTACAACGTCACTGCAGCGCCTAAAAATGCCAATACCAACATTGAGGTCGGACTGTTTTGTGACGACTCACATGCGGAAGTATCAGCGGTTGTTTATAGCTGCCTCGCCACTTGGGGGAAGCTGAGGGCTCTGGCTGATAGTCCTGAGGCACCGTCCGTGTACACCACCTTGCACCCTAATCAAGGGAGCCTGATTCCAGTGGTGCGGAATACCTGGAAACGAGACTACACAGAGCACCTCATGGACGGACTCTATGTGCTTCACAATCCGTTTGCTCGGCATCCCCTGCCTCCTGGACTGCTCAGCCATCCCCGGCTATGCGAGGTAAGGGTCGCTGATGATGGGGAGCTCATCTTGGATGCCCCGGATGATTTTCTGCTCTTAAGGATGCTGCAAAGCATCAAGATCACTTGAGGGCCGACCAGCCACATACGGCTGGTCGCTTCGAATGTGTGCCCTTCTGACCCACTGTATCCTGCCAAACCAGATGAAGCGGGCCTCAACCGCAGTTGTTAAAGGCAATCCAGATGTCCGTCAGATTCATACTTTTCGACGCGTTCGGCACCTTACTTCGAATCCCGCAGGGCAGACACCCCTATCGCATGATTTTGAAAGATGGCATCCGACAAGGGCGTCTCCCGCAGCCGAACAATCTGCACCAGGTCATGACCCGCAGCCTGAGCCTGGCGGAAGCGGCTGAGCTTTTCGAAATCAGCGTACGACCCGATCTCATGGTCGAAATTCAAGGCGCACTGGACGCTGATCTAGATAGCATCGAACCGTTTGATGATGGAATGCGAGCAGTGGAAATGCTGCAGGCCGAAGGCATCAAGATTGCCGTTGCCTCCAATCTCGCTGCACCATATGGAGAACCCGTACGCCGACTGTACAGCGCAGTCGTGAGATTGCGAGCAACTCCCTTCCATGAACACTCCTGTGCCACATGAAAAACTGGATCTTGGACATCACGAAAATGCCATCAGCAATGGCAATACTCCCCTATACAACACGATGAGAGCTCTCCGGCGGCCTGAACACCCGCATGAATTCAGCGCCTTGAGATTGCCGGCCATCCCGTGAGAGGCCCGGAAACTCTGCTCACCTCACCTTTGGAAGCGAACAGCCATTTTTTCCAATTGCCCCGATGGCCACTTTAGCGACGACGCAGTCACCGACAGCTAAATTAACTAAATATTGGTAATCCCACAATCTTAGTTACGAAAACTCAGTTATCAATTTAAGGCAAAATCAATGTTATACCCGCAACCAATACACCAGCTCTAAATAATAGCTTGACACTACCGCCGCCATCATCTTTAGTTAGCAAGTCGCTCAGAACTCAACGTGATCACCATGACCTATATCCACTGCAAATTGTATGCCCGTGAGGAAATAACAAGAAATGTCGGCAGTTTGCAATCCAACGTAAAAACGCCATTCGTGGACTTAAACATTGCACAAGCATGAGCATGCTTATCAAAATTTACCAAATGATTGAGTACCACTTACACGTTAAACCCGGTCACTTAATTTAATGCGAAGCACAATAGGAGAATATTAGCATGCCCGAATCACCGTATATTACTCACCGCGACATCTTTCTAACAGGAATGTATGGTACTGCTTACCTCCTGCAGGACTTTATCCTATACCAGTACAATCCAAGCAAGTTCTTCTCCGACACAGACCAACGTTGTGGCGGATTCGACCGCCGTCATCAACAAATCTATGAAGACCTTAAAGCTTGGTTCTCTGACCACGGTGCTGCTTCGCCAGGGTTTAGGCAGATCGCTGAACACCTTCAATCACAAAGAATAGCCCGGGCCCAGTCCGTTTTTGAAGAGCTTTGTCGGCTGCGAGAGATGTTTCCCGCTGACTATCCCAGCGAGCCCGGAGCGAACCCGTCGGAGGAGCATGGAAATGCGCTGCGGAACCATGAGTGGTACCACGAACAAAACGTGTCCAAAGGCTACATCTCAAGATGAACTCTGCAGCCAGGCCGACCCGGTTCTTACCTGCTGCCGAAGTCGATTCATGGCTGCCAAACCGAGAGAACTTCTTAAACAAGCCATTCTGAATTCGACCAGGGACTTTGATACGTATGCTGAAACAAGACCAGATCCTCGCCTGCGGTATGACAATGCTGAATCCAACCCAGTGCGAATTATCGCTGAGGGAGGCCTTCCCTGATCAAATCGAACGGCAGCAGCGTGTGATGCTTGCATTGAATTTTTACGACGCGTACCTCGCCATTATCGACGCGCCCATTGATAATGCACTCAATCCCATGACAATGGTGGGATTCAAAGGGTTCCTAGCAACTGAGCTCGAAATGTCTAAGGCGGAGTTAACTGCCACGGTTTGGGCCGTTAGTGACCTGCTGGCGCTGTATGGTCTGATCAGAGAGGGCGATGTTCAATTTGCCCTGAGCCAAGATGAGGCTTTCGATCGATGCACCTACCAAGGGCTGAACCGCTTACAGGATAGAATTTCCTACTACGCCAGTTGGTTTGCTATCCAGAGTGGACAAGGCGTCTACGTCGATTTCACGATTCTGGATCCCCATCTGAGCCGCTCATCGCAGCAGTTCCTTCGTAATCACCTTGGTATGTACATGATCGATAAGGATGCCGATCGGGCAGAGATGGACGCCAGGTTCATTACCAGCATTATTCAAGGGTACGTTACGAGATGGCCACATCGTGATCTGAGCCGGGCGCTCTCCGTGAAGGAGACCCGTTCATTCATTGCTGAGATCAATGCTGAGTCGGACAATCAGATGGCCCGCGCAGGCTTTACGGCCCGAGACGCCCGCATAAATCGTGGGTATCTGGCAAATGTCATTCAGGGTTTTTTCATACCTGCGGACATTTTTACTACAGCAGTGTTGTGACGACGCCCTACCCTACATCCATTCATCCCTTACATCTTGTCAGCCCGGGTCGCTCAGGAGTAAAGACCGTGAGTACGGAACGTCGTCACATGCCGCTCGACGGAGGATCCCGGCCTCTCCACTGGCGGCATATGATAAAAACTGCTCGCCAAAGGTGCGAACCAGGTACTCACCGCAGTCCAAACCCATCTACTTCAGCTCCGCAACCAGCTCCTCCCGCCCATGCAAGCTAGAAACGCCCAGGAGTATATTCATGACCTGCTCCGACCACCCAGAAGCTTTCATGCCTTTGCGCTGATAAAACGCCCCCCAGCCGCTCATCATTAGATCACAAGCCGTCGCGCGACCGTCGAGAGTGGGAGCGACGCAGATACCTTCTTCAGCGCGCTGGATCTGAAGCTTGAGACCATCCAGGAGTCCCGCCAGTCCAATCCATCAGGCATTGAACTGACTATTACCATGGCTAAGCGATTCATGGCCCGACCAAAACATCGCATTCAGCTTGACGATCTGGTTACGACCCAAGACAGGCTCGACGCCATAGAGTTTGAGCGTGAATATTGCTCAGGTTTGCGGTGCAGTCCGAGCACCTCGTGACGCCGGGCAACCAGTTGCTGGCAGAGCCGAATTCCCGTTTCACCCGTGGCGCCGATCACAAAAACTTTCGCCATCATGCCCTCTGGAATTTATTTCCCCCTCCCGCATTATCCTAAACAGCAGACCCGCACACTGGCGTCCGGTAGTGGAAAAAGATGGAGCATCGCAGCCGCAGAGGCCGGCAGGTGAACGTTTGAGGAATGGTTTGATCCCAACGCACCTGTGAAATCTGCAGGCTGAAAATTCCGGAATCTGGTAAGCCCAATTCCGGTTTTTTCGTTTCACGACTTTCGAAACGCTGCAGCGCTACTCGGATAACCAAGCCGAAAGAACGCTTCTCGGGTAAAAGCCCACTATTGATGCTTACCAGCACCGTTGGAACTCGCCAGGTTGAAGAGATGCTGTTCCAGCTAGCTGAGGGGTTTTCTTTTTGAGGGGGCAAGCGCACTTGATCTGCTGGTCGTGGCTGATTCAGAAGAGACTGATCTCACTGAAAAGCACGGGCAGTTTTGGCGGATTCGTTGAATCCAGCGCGATACGCCAATATCCAACATCACGCCAAGCGCCATGCTTGAATCCTACTTCTGGATACGTACCAATGTGAGCGAAGCCAAGTGCTTCGTGTAGTCCCACGCTGCCATCATTGGGCAGAGCGATCCCGGCATAGGCTGCGTGAAAACCTTGCTTCTTCAATGTTGGCAGCAACACGTCATACAGTGCCCGACCGACGCCACTACGGTGCGCTTCTGGCGATATATAAACGGTGACGTCGACCGACCAGCGATAGGCCTCACGAGCCCGGTGCTGACTGGCATATGCATAGCCGATGACCTGGCCGTCTCGCACCGCAACCAGGTACGGGTAAGTTAGCAGAGTCGACTCAATCCGCATGGCCATCTCTTCGACTGAAGGCGGCTCAAGCTCGAACGAAATCGTAGTGCTCTCAACCATTGGTGCGTAGATTGCCTGGATGGCTTGAGCGTCCGAAACCTGCGCAATCCTTACTGTCGTCTTGCTCATCCTCTATCCCCTTGGTGGCTCAAATCGATCTTTGATTGACTCGTTTCGAGAGCGACTCGGCGCTTTCCTTTCGCTCCGAGTAGCGATCTACCAGATACGTTTCCCGGCCCCGAACCATCAGCGTGAACTTCATTAGTTCCTCCATCACGTCGACCACACGGTCGTAGTAGGCAGATGGCTTCATACGGCCTGCGTCGTCGAACTCCAGGAAGGCCTTGGGTACTGACGACTGGTTTGGGATGGTGATCATCCGCATCCAGCGCCCGAGAATTCGCAGCTGATTTACCGTGTTGAACGACTGTGATCCACCGCAGACCTGCATGACGGCCAGGGTCTTGCCCTGGCTGGGCCGGACAGCCCCCATCGTGAGCGGAATCCAATCGATTTGGGCTTTGAATACAGCAGACATCGCGCCGTGACGCTCCGGCGAACACCAAACCTGTCCCTCTGACCACAGAACCAGATCCCGCAGCTCTTTAACCTTTGGATGGTCTTCCGGAGCGTCATCAGGGAGAGGCAAGCCCGAGGGATCAAAAATAACTGCCTCGGCTCCCATTAGGGTCAGGATGCGCGCGGCCTCTTGGGTCAGTAGCCTGCTGAAAGAGCGCTCACGGGTTGAGCCATACAGCAACAAGATGCGCGGCTTGTGAGTCGGTTGCTCGTTGCCTTGCAGACGATCCAGTGTGGCGACGTCAATCAGCGCCTGATCCAGATTAGGTAGATCCGGACTGCTCTCCGACGAAAATTCGTCCATCACAGCTCACCTATACGATCTAGCTCGCGCTTCAGTTCCTGCGGTGTAAGCGTCGAATGATCCAAGCTGAAGAATGCCTCGAAACGCTTTTTAATCTGGACGACGGTTGCGTCAAATGCGGCCTGGATTTCGCTGTCTGTTCCTTCCACATCGGAAGGATCGGCAAGCCCCCAGTGGCTTTTGACAGCAGGCCCAAAATAGACCGGGCATGTTTCGCCTCCAGCCTTGTCACACACGGTTATCACAACATTCGGTGGTGAGTCCGAAAAGACCTCTGAGCCTTTGCTGTAAAGCCCCGAGGTATCGATACCCAGCGCTTGCAGCGTACTCACGGCGCGTAAATTCAGTTTCCCGCTAGGGAAGCTGCCAGAACTGACGGCAGTAAAGCCGCTCGGGGCCAGATGGTTGAACAACCCCTCCGAGAGAACGCTCCGGCAGCTGTTTGCCGTACACATAAATAACACTTTCATGGGTTTCTCCTAGACAGGGATGCTCAGCCGCAACGCCAGTGCCACTAGCGTTACCAGCAAGATAGGAAGAGTGAGGATGCTGCCGACTTTGAAGTAGTAGCCCCAGGTGATGCGGATGTTTTTCTGTGCCAGAACATGCAGCCACAGCAACGTGGCCAGGCTTCCGATGGGCGTGATCTTTGGGCCGAGATCGCAACCGATGACATTGGCGTAGATCATGGCCTCACGCACCAGTCCCGTAGCGTCGCTGCCCTGAATGGACAGAGCGCCGATAAGCACACTCGGCATGTTGTTCATCATCGAGGACAACAGCGCAGCGGTGATACCGGTGCCCAAGGTAGCGGCCCATAGGCCATGCTCAGCAAATATGTTCAACAGCGCCGAGAGCGAGTCGGTTAGCCCGGCATTACGCAGGCCATAGACCACCAGATACATGCCCAGCGAAAACACGACAATTTGCCAAGGCGCGTGCTTGATGACCTTTCGCGTGGAGATGATGTGGCCTTTTCCAGCAATGATCAGCAGGATCACCGCACACGCAGCAGCAACGGCGCTGATGGGGATGCCCAGCGGCTCCAGTGCGAACAGGCCAAGCAGCAGCAGGCCAAGTACCCACCAGCCAGCAATGAATGTCGCCCGGTCACGAATTACTGCATCTGGGGCTTCAAGCTGATTAGCGTCGTACTGGGTTGGAATGTCCTTGCGATAGAACATCCAGAGCATGAACAGCGTCGCGGCCACCGCCACCAGGTTCACTGGCCACATCACCGAGGCGTACTCACCAAAACCCACGCTGAAAAAGTCAGCCGAAACGATGTTGACCAGATTCGACACGACCATGGGCAGACTGGCGGTATCCGCGATGAAGCCTGCGGCCATCACGAATGCCAGAGTGGATGCCGGACTGAAACGAAGCGCCGTCAGCATCGCGATGACGATTGGGGTCAGAATCAGTGCGGCTCCATCATTGGCGAACAGTGCCGAGACGGCTGCACCGAGCAGGATCATCAGCGCAAACAGGCGTCCACCTTTGCCCTGACCCCAGCGAGCCACATGCAGCGCCGCCCATTTAAAGAATCCCGCTTCATCAAGCAGCAAACTGATAATGATCACTGCAATGAAGGTCGCGGTAGCGTTCCAGACGATGTGCCACACAACCGGCACATCCCCCAGACTCACGACGCCAGTCAGCAATGCCAGGACGGCACCCACTGCCGCGCTCCAGCCGACACCTAACCCCCTGGGTTGCCAGATAACAAAGACAAGCGTAACTACGAAAATTGACGCAGCGATGAGCATGGGTATGTTCCGAATCAGAAGGTCAGCAGCAGGAGGCTTGGCGCACGGGTCTGTCTTCCATCGAAGCCAGCCTTCCTTGACTGTCGTTAACCCAGGACTGGTGCGCCTGCGTAGTGACGTTCAGAACATCCAGTGCCCACTGTTCAAGCTCGGGATGCAGCCGGTAGTAAACCCACTGACCCTGCCTCCGATCTGCGAGTAACCCGCAAGCCCGCAGTTGGGCAAGATGCCTGGAGACCTTCGACTGGCTATCGTCCAGTGCCCAGATCAACTCGCACACGCACAACTCACCCTCAGCCGAAAGCATGAGCATGATCCGAGCGCGAGTTTCGTCCCCCAGGCACTTGAAGAAGGTGTGTGGTGCCAGGCTCATAAGCGACCGCCCAATACATGTGGATAACCGAATATACAGATGTAACCACATTCAAACCGCATGCACAAACACCAAGCGAATGTATTTAACGACCTCCGCTACCTCCAGCGCACTCTCCTTGGGAGGGGGCCGCTGCGTTCGTATAGCTCACACACTATGAGCATCGCTGTCCCACGCTGGCAGGCTGATCTTAAAGGCCGTATAACCTCCCCCGGAGACACATTTAACGGTGCCGCCATGAACGTCAACCAGTGATTTGACGATTGCCAAACCTAACCCCGCGTTTGTGGTGCTGCCCTCTCTGCGAGCAGGATCGACTCTGTAAAAACGATCAAACAGCCGGGGTAAATGTTGTGCTGCTATCTCCTCTCCAGGGTTTTGCACTGACAAGCTGATCATGTCGCCATCAGGTTCGATTCTGATGGAGATCACGGAGCCTGGTGGTGTGTACCGGAGCGCATTGGACAGCAGATTAGAGATCATCCGATCCAACATAGTGTCGTCGCCGTACACTGCGCCATGCCCGGAAAGCTGTAGCGTCACCCCAGTGTCGTCTGCCAGCAACTGGTAATACTCGAAGAGCTTTTCGACGACCGAACGCAACTCGATTTTTTCTTTGGTTGGTAGAATCAGACCGTTATCCGATTTGGCCAAAAAAAGCATGCCATCAATAATGCTTGAGAGGCGGTTCAGATCCTCAAGGTTGGAATAGAGATTCTCTTCATAGATTTCGGGCGCACGTTTCTTTGCGAGGATGACTTCTGTATGTGTCCGCAGATTGCTGATAGGAGTGCGCAGCTCGTGCGCGATATCAGCCGAAAAGTTGGACAGCCGAACAAAAGACTCATCAAGGCGAGCAAGCATGGCGTTGAACGAGGAGACTAGGCTTTCAAGCTCACGAGGCACCGAGTCCATCGGGATACGCTCTTTGAGCGATCCCGCTGACATCGAGGCTGCGACCCGCGTCACCTGTGCGACCGGCTTCAACCCACTACGCGCCACCAACCACCCTAAAGCTGCGCTGACCAAGACACTAATCGTCAGTCCGATCACCAGCCACCACCGCAAGGTTTCAACGAAATGCAGATGGCTAGTGATATCTAGACTCAACCACGCGTTCAGCGGCCCGGCTTCGTTTACTAATCGAACCTGGGCCTGCATGCCACGGTACATATGGCCGCCAACAGTCCACTCCCACATGTCTTCTCCAGGATCGCCCGAGTGGGAAGGAGGATGCTCAACTGCATTCTGTGTGGCGAAGATCGTCCTCCCTTCCTTGGTGGTAATCGAGGCGGAGAGTTCCTGATGTGCACCAAGCAAAGCCTGTAGTTGCAGCACGACTTCTGATGAGTCTGCGGAGCCAGCTTCGCCTTCCATGATTTGGCGGATGGATTCGAGCTTTTCCGTCATGGCTTGACGGTCAAGAACCTTGAAGTGATGTTGGCTAAACGCATCGAAAGTAAAGCCCGCCACTACCAGCACGGCGACCACGGCACAGACAAACATCATGCTCAAACGGAGGGTAAGGGAAGCGCGCTTCATTCTGTTTCGGGAGCGTCTAGCATGTAGCCCATTCCCCTCATGGTCTGGATCAGCTTGGTGTCAAAATCATCATCGACTTTGGCTCGGAGGCGGCGAATAGCGACTTCGATTACGTTGGTATCGCTGTCGAAATTCATATCCCAGACCTGCGATGCGATCAGGGATTTTGGCAAGACTTCCCCCCGACGGCGCATCAGCAATTCAAGTAGCGAAAACTCCTTAGCCGTGAGGTCTATCCGGCGACCAGAGCGCATGGCGCGGCGCTTCAGAAGATCGACTTCCAGATCCCCGATCTTGATTGATGTCTGGTTGGGCGCGGCGGAACCACGGCGAAGCAAGCTTCTTACGCGAGCAAGCAACTCGGAAAAGGCGAATGGCTTAACCAGATAATCGTCAGCTCCTAGCTCTAACCCCTTGACCCGATCATCAACTCCGTCTCTGGCCGTCAGAAACAGCACAGGAACTGCGCGCCCAGCTGCGCGAACGCTTCGGACGACATCCCAGCCGTCGATGCCCGGCATCATCACGTCCAGAATTAGGAGATCGTAGGTCTCACTCAGTGCTTGATGCAGTGCTTCCGTACCGGTCACAACCCGATCAACACTGAACCCGGCCTCTACTAGACCTTGCTGTAGATACATGCCTGTTTTGGGTTCGTCTTCTGCTACCAAGAGTTTCATGCTTGGGCTCCGGTTGTGCGGCGTTCAATTGTGCTACCAAATTGGCCGCTATGCGCAAGCTGACGCAAATGTAATCGGCAATCTGATTCTTTGCGCTTAACCTACGTTGTAACCGGTAAGTAAGCGCCACTCGCGGCCTAGGCCAAGGGCGCCTAAGCAACCGCAGACTAACCTTGATGAGGTGCATGGAATGTTCAAACGAAAGCTATCGCTGGCTGTGGCGTTGATGATTTGTGGTGCCGCCCAGGCGGCAGCGCCGCTCACAATAGATGTACACCGCGACGCGAACTGCGGCTGCTGCAAGGAGTGGGTCAAACACCTTGAGTCGAGTGGATTCAAAGTGGTCGACCATGTAGAAAGCAATATGAGCGCTATCAAGCAGAAACTGGGTGTTCCACAGGAACTCGCCTCATGCCATACCGCTGTGATTGGCGGCAAATTCGTAGAAGGTCATGTACCAGCCGACGAAATCAAGAAGCTGAGCGGCCGCTCCGATCTCGTAGGGATTGCAGTGCCAGGCATGCCAGCAGGTTCTCCAGGCATGGAATACGGTCAAAATTATCAGCCGTATAAAGTCATGGGAGTCACCAAGGCAGGTGCGCAAGAAGTGGTGGCTACCTACCCACTCAGCCAATAGTGTTGGCTGGATCTGGGCCCCTCTTGGAGCCGCCCAGATCTGGCATCGAGCTTACCCTTGAGCCATGTCGATTGATGGGCTTAAAGTCCCCAGCCAAGCCACCAGGACGACGATGACCACGGCACAGGTGGATTCGAGCACCACGCTTTTTCTCAAAGCAGTCACTGCCAGAGAGTAATCACCGGCCTGCGCAGACCGCTCAAGGGCAGGACTCAGGTAGAAACGATTCAGGGTAGCAAGTCCGATCATGCCGGCGAACAGCACGATTTTCACGAGTAGAAGAACGCCATAGGCGCCTGATATGACATTGGCCACTGTCGGCCCAACGATGAAGAGGTAATTGGCGACACCGGTCACTATGACCGTACCAACGATCAGAGCACCGGCTGTTTCGAATCCGCTGAGTGCTCGTGAAAGTACTCGGACAAGTAGCTCAGGATCAGACCCTTTTATCCTCAACATCAAACCAAACGCCGCGAGGGCACCGATCCACCCGCCAGCGGCAAGTAAATGCAGGATATCAGCGGCAAAGTGCCAGAACCGCTTAGCACCTTCATCCATGGCTCCATGACCTGTCCACGCGAGCGTCGCTAGGGCGATGCTGCCCGCCAAGGTAGCAACCCATAGACTCTCTGTTGGCCATCGCTTGCTTTGGCTTGCGACAACAATGACCACCGCTAGCGAGATCATGCGCGTCACCCAGCTATAGCCGATCTCAGTCTCGTACAGCATCATTTCTATGTGAGGCCGCAGCTCGACCCAATCGGAGGCGCCGCTCATATTGCTTGTCATAACCACGAAAGCTGCTATGGACAACAGCATGCCTATAGCAGCGGTGCCGGGCAGTATCCATCCAAAATGAAGTACCGCTCCGGATACGCGCTCTTTACCTCGAAAGCTGTACAGCCCAAACACCGCTAGGCCGAACAAGAGCATCAAATCCAGATAAAGCGCTATGCGCAGCACCACATTCAGGGGGTCGCTCATGCTTACTTCACTTTGAACGTAACGTTGCCGATAATCGGGTGGGTATCAGAGGAGACCGCCCGCCACTCCACTTTGTAGGTGCCAGCAGTGAGAGGTGCTGCCGGAGTCAAGATCATGGTTTTAGGATCGCTACTTCCAGCCACGCTGGCCTTCATGGGCATAGGGGAATGTGCCATGCCAGGCATTTCCGTCATGACCAACTTGGCCCCGGAAAACTGGGTAACCAGGTTTTCGGAAAAATGCAGTTCTATCTTCGCAGGAGCTGGGCCGCTCTCCCCTTCAGCCGGAGTCGAAGACAGCAGCTTCGGGTGAGCCTGGGCAACTGCGCTGAGCAGAAGGCTGGAAGAAAGAGCAACGGCCACAACACAGGATTTAAATACAGACATGCAAGGCTCCTCACAGCGCAAAGCTGTTGTTATGAGGTTAGATAATTATTTGGTGCTTCTAACTTTGATTTAGAACCACACTCGGACGCCAAGCACGAGGCGTGCTTCGTTACTGTCTTCGCCTTCGTCGCGGGCGTAATCAGCGGTCTTTCCATAAGCCCGATTCCAGGTCACACCTACGTAAGGTGCGAATTCTGGCCTGATTTCGTACCGAAGACGCAAACCGACCTCACTCTCTGACAGCCCTGAACCAATGCCCCGCTGGGGATCGTTTTTACCGTAGAAATTGAATTCCGCCGTCGGTTGCAAAATGAGCTTGTTGGTCAGGAGGATGTCGTAATCACCTTCCAGCCGAGCTGCGGTCTGGCCACCTTCAGCCAGATAAGCAGTGGCCTGAGCTTCGAAATTGTAGAGAGCCAAGCCCTGGATACCGAAAGCCGCCCACGTTTGAGGGTCGCCTGGTTTGAAGTCTTGACGAACCCCGCCGACCAGATCCCACCAAGGGCTGATGGAATGGCCCCAAAGAGCTTGAACCTCAGCTTCTTCGGTCTTTCCGTTGGTGCGCTCGCCTTCGGAGCGCAGCCATAGACGATCAACATCTCCACCTATCCAACCTTGGGCTTCCCAGTTAAGCGCGCTCCCATCGTCAGCATCCTGCCATTCCAGCTTCTCAAATATAAAAAAAGAGTTGAGGGCAGTGTCGTGGACTTCGTGACCACCAGGAGCGTTATAGACTGCGGCTCTATCCGCATCGGTTAGAGCCGCTATCGGTGTCCGGCTTTGGGTCTGGGTCTGCTGCTTGGGAGGCTGCATACCCTGCATCTGGCTATGATCCATACCCTGCATTTTGCTGTGATCCATGCCCTGCATCTGGCTGTGATCCATACCCTGCATCTGCCCGTCTTTCGTGCCCTGGCCCGGTTCAGCGGCTACAGGCAAGATAAAAGCAGCGGTTAAAGCAACCGTGAATACAGCTGAGTGCATGCGAGTCTCGCAAAAGAAATTGCTCATAGTCGGCTCCTTATTCCTCTACACGCACTTCACGGAACATGCCCATTTCCATGTGGTACAGGAGATGGCAGTGGTAGGCCCAGCGTCCTAGCGCATCGGCGGTCACTCGGTAGCTGCGCTTTGATCCTGGCGGCATATCGATGGTGTGTTTGCGGACGAGGAATTGCCCGTTTTCATCTTCAAGGTCACTCCACATGCCATGCAAGTGGATGGGATGCGTCATCATCGTGTCGTTCACGAGAACGATGCGGACTCGCTCGCCATATTTCAGTTTTAAAGGCTCGGCGTCCGAAAACTTCACGCCGTTGAAAGACCAGGAAAACTTCTCCATATGACCGGTCAAGTGCAATTCGATGGTGCGACTTGGCTCACGGCCATCTGGATCTTCAAACGTGCTTTTTAGATCAGAGTACGTCAGTACCTTTCGGCCATTCTCGCGAAGGCCCATACCGGGATCATCAAGCTTTGGCGACGTCGACATGGCCTGCATATCGACGAGAGGGTTGTTGGACTCTGAGGCCGGGTGCTGCTGCATTTCTTCCATGCCACCCATAGACATCTTGCTGTGATCCATTGCAGCCATGCTGTCCATGCCAGAAATGTCTCGCGTAGCGCCATGATTCATACCCTTCATGTCGCCGCCGTCCATTCCCGACATACCCTGCATTGAGTTGTCTTGCGCACCGGCCATCTTGCTGTGATCCATTCCAGCCATATCGCCCATACCAGACATTGAGCCATGATCCATCCCGGCCATACCCATGTCGGCCATGGTGACGAGAGGACGAGGGTCAAGCTCAGGTACTGGGGCAGCGAGACCAGGCCGGACGGCCAAGGTGCCTCTGGCGTACCCCGTTCGATCCATCGACTGCGCAAACAGTGTGTAGGCGTCCTGAGTTGGTTCGACGATCACGTCGAAGGTCTCAGCTGTGGCGATCCTGAATTCATCCACGGTCACAGGCTTCACATACAGGCCATCGGCGGCTACAACGGTCATCTTCAAGCCCGGAATACGGACATCAAAGTAGGACATGGCCGAACCATTGATGAACCTCAACCTAAGCTTTTCGCCAGGTTTGAAAGTGCCTGTCCAGTTCGAGTCCGGGGCGTGGCCGTTCATTAAATAGGTGTATGTCGCGCCACTGACGTCTGCAATGTCAGTAGGATTCATCTTCATCTCGGCCCACATCTTGCGATCAGCGACAGTCGCTGACCAACCGCTATCCGCTACGTCCTTAATGAAGTCACCGACTGTTCGCTTGTGGTTGTTGTAGTAGTCCGCCTGCTTCTTGAGCGTCTTCATTAGCGCAGTCGGATCTTCATCCGTCCAGTCAGTGAGCATCACCACGTGGTCACGGTCATACTCAAAAGGCTCTGGCTCTTTTGCTTCAATTACCAGCGGGCCGTATACACCTACCTGCTCTTGGAAGCCGGAGTGACTGTGATACCAGTACGTTCCGTTCTGCTTGACCTTGAATTGGTAAACGTACGTTCCATCAGGCGCGATCCCACCGAAGCTAAGGCCCGGCACACCGTCCATATTCGCGGGAAGAATAATCCCGTGCCAATGGATGGAGGTCATGTCTGTGAGGCGGTTCTTGACCCGTAAGGTGACGGTGTCCCCTTCACGCCAGCGCAGCAGAGGCCCTGGGATACCACCATTTATGGTCAAGGCAGTCCGGGGGCTTCCGGTGATATTTACCGGCGTTTCTCCAATGAAAAGGTCGAACTCTGTGCCCGACAGGACATTTGTCTCGCCAAAGCTGGTGGCCGCCCAAAGAGGCGTACGCCAGAGCCCTAAGCCACCGAGAATCGCGCCAGCGGTCAGCCCTTTTACGAAGGTGCGCCGAGAAGTTTTGGATTGCATACCGATTCATGTCCTGTCAGTCAGGTGCACGCACAGCACTGTATTCCCGAGGGTTCGCCCTTTTGGATAGCGAGTGCGTTTGATACATCGAAGATGCCATAAGCCAAAAAATGGCGTGATTACATTTCCGTAAGCTGGTCGACTTAGCAGTGATGCTTCTGCTTTTCAGCCGCAGGCTTTTCTTGCGCAACATCTTCTTGCGCTTCAGAGACTGGTTTGCGGTTCTCCAGTGCAGCCACACGAGCTTTTTCCATGCGCTCATAGGTGCGATCACCGCCGCCTTCGGCAAAGGCCAGTGACGACATAGCCAAACTGATTGCAATAACCACAACGTTGATAGCTTTCATGATACATCTCCTCAAAGGAACTGACTCTCGATGAATCTGGAGCGTTTGAGCGTCGGCTCGATGAGGATGATGAGGGGAGGCACCTGTCAGTATGCTTAGGCAGCGATTACACTTTTGACAGGAACCCCATAAGAGGCGGGGATATTTTTTTAGCGCTGCCAGCAAGTAACATCGGGGGAACAACTCTCACCAGCCGCTATGTGAGTGGATGTTTTGCCATGGGAATGATGCCCCCGAGTGAGGCTTTTCCGTCAGTACGCTAAGCGTAGCGTAAGCGTTCAGCAAACTCACATTGAATTGGATGTGATTTCGAGCCTTTCAGCTCCATTCACTTCAAAATCTTCCACAGCCCGTAAGAAAACTTCGAGAGAGCGAGAAATAAATTTTTCGCGGTGATGCACGATGTGGAGCTGTCGCTTATGAGGCGGCAGGTCATGATTCAACAACCTCAGCTTACCTTCCGCGATTGCATCGCTCACTACCCAGTAAGACAAACAGCTTATTCCGATTCCAGAAACGACCATTCGCTTAATGGCTTCGGAGCTACCGATCCGGCGAGCGTCGCTCCAGTCGCCAAGGTAGGGAAGTAGCCATTGAAGCACCTCATCAGCAGTTCCTGAGCCGTCCTCGCGAATCAGCCAGGTAGCGGCATTGAGGTCGTCTGAAGTCAGCTTTTCCTGAGCGGCAAGGGGATGATTTGAGGCTGCGATGATCACCAGTTCGTCCTCAAACCATGGACGAATCGTCAGCTCGGGTTGGCGGCACGGCCCCTCAATCAGGCCGATATCAATCGAAAGCTGTGCGGCTTGCTTGGCGATATCTGCACTGTTGCCCATGATGACATCGACTTGAATGCCCGGCGCTCGCGCAGCCAAACGTTCGATCAGCAGGGGCATGATGTAATTGCCAATTGTAGTGCTGCAACCGATCCTCATCCGAGCCGTCGTGTCCGTTTGAAAACCTTCTTCAATTTGAGCCGCCGCTTCAAGCAGCCGGATGGCCTGAGGTAGAAGCGTTTGCCCATTGTCATTCAGCACGAGGCGTCTGCCGACCCGATCAAATAACTGGATGCCCAGTGCGCCTTCCAATTCCTGGAGGGCTGCGCTCGTAGCTGACTGGGACAAAGCCAGTGCAAGACTCGCCCGGGTCGTCGAGCCGAGTTGAGCGATGCTTCGAAAAATGTCGAGCTGGCGGAGAGTCAGCTTCACGAGCTTACCTATTAAGTGGGTATGGCATAGAGAAATTACCCGTTTTTCTAGATAAATTCACCCCGCTATTCTGTAGGCACTGCTCCGATGAAGCACGCCGTGGAGGCACCATGCGAGACATCAGCTTGTCAAAAGTAATGCAAGGAGGGCAGCCGCTGTCGGCGCTCTCAAATCCAAGGGAAGCGATCCGGCAGTTCACCCCGAACTGGTTCGCCGCCACGATGGGTACGGGCATCCTGGCCCTGGCGTTAGGACAGCTTCCAGGAAATATCGCGCTGCTGTCATACGCGGGAAAAGCACTTTGGCTGTTCAACATTGTGCTTTTCAGTGCTTTTACGCTTATGTACGCGGCACGTTGGGTTTTCTTTTTCAACGAAGCCAAGCAAATCTTCGGTCATTCAACCGTCTCTATGTTTTTCGGCACGATCCCGATGGGGCTGGCAACCATCATCAACGGCTTGATGCAGTATGGCGTACCGACCTGGGGTGATGCCCTAATACCATTAGCCCATGGCCTGTGGTGGCTAGATGTCGCCATGGCACTGGCATGCGGTGTTCTCATTCCATTCATGATGTTCACGCGGCAAGAGCACAGCATCGACCAGATGACTGCTGTGTGGTTACTTCCCGTTGTCGCTGCGGAAGTCGCTGCCGCCAGTGGTGGGGTGATCGCTCCACATTTAGCCGACGCGAGCGCGCAGTTCAATATGCTGATTACCAGCTACGTGCTGTGGGCCTATTCCGTCCCTGTAGCCTTGAGCATTCTGGTGATCCTGGTGCTACGCCTGGCGCTTCATAAATTGCCTCACGAGAACATGGCTGCATCATCGTGGTTATCGCTGGGGCCTATTGGAACAGGAGCGCTAGGCATGCTGGTCATCGGCGGCGACGCCCCTGCCATCTTTGCCGCTCACGGCATGGCTAATGCTGGAGCCGTGGCAGCAGGGATTGGCCTGATCGCTGGCATTTTGTTCTGGGGCCTTGGCTTGTGGTGGATGCTTTTGGCACTGCTTATCACTGCTCGATATGCGAAAGGTGGTATTCCATTCAACCTGGGCTGGTGGGGCTTCACATTTCCTTTAGGCGTCTACGCCGTGACCACCCTGAAGTTGGGCGTGATCTTGGACTTGGCATTTTTTAACGTTCTGGGTGTGATTTTGGTGCTGATGTTGACGGTAATGTGGTTGGTGGTGGCGGCGAAGACCACCATAGGTGCTTACCGAGGGAATCTGTTCGTATCCCCCTGCATTGCTTCTCTCAAGGCAAAGCAGGCCCAGCGTTAATTCAAATCATGTAGCCGCCTCGATGCCCGCGACAGCGTCGCAACGATAGCCTTGGCTGCGTTGGGATTTGTAGACACTGAAAGCGGGCTCGGGTGTGGCATTTCGAACAGGCCCAGGTGACCGCCTGTTACCTCATGAATCGGGTTCTGACTTGCTCATTTTGGTTCGTCCTCCTCGACTTTTTTCGGGGCGCTCACGGCGTTGCGCTGAGAGTGAAATTTATTGATGTCCGAAAGACGGATATCAGTCGGTAGGGCATGGCGGTGTTTGCTGTGGCCCACGCGTTGGGCGTGATAGATCCCGGTATGGCCGGACACCAGATAACTGGCGATGCAGGCAATCGCGGCAAGTGGGGCAATCTCTGGGCCGAAGAGCTCCATGGCCATGACGATGGTCGCCAGTGGTGTGTTGGCGGCGCCGGCGAAGACTGCGACGAAGCCGATACCGGCGAGCATCGAGAATGGGAGGTGTAGCAGCGGCGCAAGCGCGTTGCCCAGCGTCGCGCCGATGTAGAACAGCGGCGTGACCTCGCCACCTTTGAAGCCTGTGCCGAGTGATGCGACGGTAAACGCGAGTTTGCCGAACCAGTCCCATGGCGCAACGGGGGCTGCAAAGGACTGGACGATGCTCGGAATGCCTAGGCCGACGTACTGATAGGCATCCAATGCCCACACCGCCGTGGCCACCACTATCCCGCCGAGAACAGGGCGCAAAGGCGAATAGGGAATCAGCTTTTTTATCCACGCCCCGAGGGTATGGGTGGCTGTGGCGAACAGCAGCCCCGCGAGTCCGAACACGATGCCTGCGACAACCATTGCCACCACTGTCCAGAACTGCACGGGCGCGATCTCGCCGATGACGTAGTGGGTGTGCACGACGCCCCAGAGCAGCCCGACTTGATCGGCGACGATAGCGGCGACCATGCATGGGAACAACGCGTCGTAGCGCATGCGGCCAATGGCGAGCACTTCAAGGCCGAACAATGCTCCCGCCAGCGGGGTGCCGAAGACCGAAGCGAAGCCTGCGCTGATGCCTGCCATGAGCATGATTCGGCGATCTTCGGGGCGCAGTCGGAACAGGTGGGTTATCTGATCGGCCAGAGCACCGCCCATTTGCACGGCGGTGCCTTCGCGTCCGACCGATGCGCCAAATAGATGCGAAATTAGCGTACCCGCAAGCACCAGAGGCACCATGCGCAGCGGCACGGTTTGCTTCGGGTCGTGAATCTCGTCGATCAGCAGGTTGTTGCCCGCGTCTACCGGCTTGCCAACCAGGTGGTAAACCAGCCCTACAGCAAAGCCTGCCAGCGGCAGCAGCCAGATCGCCCAGCGGTGGGTCTCGCGCCATTGAGTGGCGTGATCGAGGGAGAACAGAAATAGCGCGGATGCCGATCCCGCCAAAAGTGCCACGGCGCTGGCAAGTACCAGCCATTTCCCGATGTAGGGAAGCAGGACGAGTTGTTCAGGTTTTCGGAGTTTTGACATGGGGTCGGCCACACAAGGAAAGTGAGCCTGACCAAAAAGGGATATTTCGCGCGAACGCCTACAGCCCTGTGTTGATCAGGTGTCTGTAGGCATCATCAGCTGCTACGGGCGCAGCGGTTGGTAAGTGGAGGAATGCCATCTCCAGGGCCCGAATATAGCGATCTCTCCCGGAGATGTAAACTTGATCATCAGATAGAAGGACGAATAGCTTTCCTAAAAGCTTGTCATGAGTAACAGGAGCATCGAGTCGCATCTCACTCGTAAATTCAAGTGTCTGCTTCAGCCGATTTCTACTGGTCAAGGCGAGTCCCTTGCCCTGGTTAAGTCCATGCAATGTAAGCGGCCAGCAAACAAACCTTGCACAGATCAGGCAGGCATCCACTGATGCGGCAGCAGCTGCTCGATCTCGCTGGCCCGCTGCGTCGGCAACCGCGTCAGCACATCCTTGAGATAAGCATACGGATCATGCCCATTGATGCGCGCCGACTGGATCAGGCTCATGATCGCCGCCGCCCGCTTGCCGCTGCGCAGCGACCCTGCAAATAACCAGTTCGAGCGCCCAAGCGCCCAAGGCCGGATCAAGTTCTCGATCTGGTTGTTGTCGATGGGCACAGCACCATCTGCCAGGTAGCGCGAGCGCTACCCAGCGTTTGAGGCTGTAATCCAGGGCCTTGGCCGTGGCTGAGCCGTCGGGCACAAGTTCACGTTGGGCCAGCATCCACTCATGCAGTTTTCCAGCGATGGGCACCGCTGTTTCCTGGCGTAATCGCCAACGGTCTTCGTCGCTCATTTCCTTGGCGTGTCGCTCGACTTCGTAAAGCCCGCCAATCGAGTGAAGCGCCTGCTCTGCCAATTGGCTTTTGTTGGCTACATGCAAGTCAAAGAACTTACGGCGTGCATGGGCCATGCAGCCGATTTCGGTGATGCCCAGCTCGAAGCTAGCCTTGTAGCCTGCGAAGTCGTCACAGACCAGCTTGCCGTTCCAGGTGCCCAGGAAGTTGCGTGCGTGTTCACCGGCACGGCTGGGGCTGAAGTCGTAGACCACGGCCTTGAGGGCCGAGAATGGCGTAGTGCTGTAGGCCCAGACATAAGCGCGGTGGGTTTTCTTCTCGCCGGGCGCCAGCATTTGTACCGGCTTTTCATCGGCGTGAACCACGCGCTGGGCCAGCACCACTTCGCGCAATGCATCGACCAGCGGCTGAAGCTGTACGCCGGTTTGGCCCACCCACTGCGCCAGGGTCGAACGTGGTATAGCCAGGCCGGCACGGCCGAAGATCTTTTCCTGTCGATACAGCGGCAGGTGGTCGGCGAACTTGGCTACCATCACGTGCGCCAGCAGGCCGGCAGTGGGAATACCCTTGTCGATCACCTGTGGGGGTACCGGGGCCTGGATCAGTGTTTCGCACTGCCGGCAGGCCCATTTCCCACGCACATGCTGTTCGACGGTGAACACGCCCGGTGTGTAGTCCAGCTTTTCGCTGACGTCTTCACCGATGCGCTGAAGCTGGCAGCCGCATGCGCACTGGGTGTTGTCCGGCTCGTGATGGACTACAGTGCGGGGGAACTGCGGTGGCAACGGCGCACGCTTGGGTTGCTGGCGTGGCTCTTCCTGCGCAGGTGCGGGATGAAGGGCTTTTAACTCCGCCTCGATGGCTTCTAGGTCGGTATTGAGCAGGTCATCGAGCAGGCTGCCCTGCGCCGGGCTGATCTGCTCGCTGCGCTTGGCGAACTTGTGCCGTTTAAGGATGGCGATCTCGTGAGTGAGCTGCTCAATGATCGTTTCATCGCGATGGATCTTTCGGCCCATAGTATCGACCTTGGACATCAATTGCGCAGCCAGTGCGCGCAGTTGTTCGGGGGTCATTTGGTCGAGATCGGGCAAGGAAGTCATGGGCTGGATTTTACCAAAGCAGCCCGACTGCTTCAGCTAAAAGGCAGCATTTAAAGCAATGTAATTGCGCCGCCCGCACCGACTCTTTGCCAGGGTAATCCCAGTACCAGCGCCTGGAGTTGTTCGGGGTCGAGTTCGACTTCCGCCCCGCGACGGATGACCGGCCAATGAAATTTTCCTTGATTCAAACGCCGTGCCGCCAGCCAGATACCGACGCCGTCGTGCACCAGGACTTTCATGCGGTTGGCCCGGCGGTTTGCAAAAAGGTAAGCGCAGTGCGGCTTCGCCGCACCGAATACCGCGACCACTCGGGCCAGCGCAGTCTCAGTGCCGGCGCGCATGTCCATAGGCTCGGTGGCGAGCCAGATGGCATCGACGCGAATCATTGGGCCAGGCCACGAATCAAACAGGCGCAGCCGTCCGGATCCGAGGCTGGCCATTTTACGGTGATGGATTTATCACCCAGAGGCAGCGAGATGATCACCATCTCTTCTGTTGCTCGCCTTGGTACCGTTTTTACCGGAACGAAAGCCGGCAAGGTTACAGGCGATTGATCCCGGTAAGCCGGTAGCCACTTGCGGATCACGTTAGCATTGATGCCGTGATGGATGGCTACGCTGGAAATTGTCGCTCCGGGTTGCAAGCATTCCTGGACGACCTGGGCTTTGAATGGTTTGGGGTAAGAGCTTCGTTGGCGCATGGAAATCCTGGCGATAAGGGTGATCGCGTCCGCTTAAAATACGCGGACACCATCGCCCTTAATGCTGGATTTCGGTAGGTGACATCACCGGACGGTTACTGAGCTGTATCTAGCTCGCCCATCATTAGCTCGAACTCTTGGGCCGTAAGCTGTCTTGGCTTATTGTCGCGCGTCACCTGACCTCCGAGGATCATCCTTAAGAACTAGGATGAGCTATTGCAGATTTTTCGATCGTGGGAAAAGGATGCTCAACTTATTCCCCCTCAGCGCAGCCCCCGGAATCTGAGAAACGCGGCTATCCTCAAGCTGGGGATCAAAGGCTCTGCGCCATCGTTACTTGACCAAGTCGCAACGCAGGCGGGACATCCTCTCCCATTTACGACTGGCCACTATGTGGTTCCAAATGAGAGTTATCCTACGAGTGTCCGCAGAAGGTAAACAAACAAGAGGTCATTGAGTTTTTTGGTCACGGCTAGGCCTGCTCGCATAGGGCCCAGCCGAGGTGCACGGATATCGACTATGTCGTTTACCCCGGCTTGGCTAGGCCAATGCGGAGAACACATAGACGCTCCACTTGGGCTTCAACGACTTCGCTGAAGAGGCGAGATGACAATGTCCCAAAGCGCCTCGGCGGCGCCTTCTTGAGACAGCTTCTGGTCTTTCGGGCTGCGAAACGACGCCATCCCCATAGTCCGCCAGTAAAGGATTTGGTCGTCTGATTCGACGTGAAGGGCCTCATTGAAGGAGCCACCGCTGAACGAATCGCCTTGACTGTAATAGATGCCAGCTCCCAGCTGGCCGCCGACGAAGACAGAAGCCTTGGCTATGTCTCGTCCATCTTTGTAAATGGTCGCAGAGAAACGGTTTCCATCAATCCGGCGGAAGACGCCTTGGTATCCCTCGTTTCGAGCCTGCAGCTCCGCCAGCGAATTCTCAAAGTAGCGAGCTATATACTCGAAAGATTCAAGTTGGAACTGATCCTTATCGAGTTGGGTAAAGGACTTGGCTAACCTAAGGTTGCTGGAACGCGGCCCCGGGCTGGGACTAAGGGCTGCTGCAACTGGCATCGCATAATCGGGGCGTACGCTTCTCAGAGGCGCCACAGGTTTATCGGTTCGCCATTGTTCAGCTGCCTTGCGAACTTCCTTCGCTACCTGCAGGAATGCCTCATCCCGATCAGCCCAGAGGGTTACTGGCTTTCCGTCCGAGGGGGTGCCGAGCAGCTTACCGAATGGAGCATAGTGCCAATCGCAGGCCCGCAGGATTACGGGAATGACAATCGCCTGCTTCGCGTCATGCCGTTCCATGGCACGAGTCATTTCGACGTTGTAGCAGTAGTCGGATGCAATGAAATCGGGGCTAACCAACAGCAGAATAATCTCGTCGGTATTGATGTGCTCATCAATGGCAGCATCAATCTCTTGGCCAGCATTGATTCGCCGATCATGCCAGGTCTCGATAACACCCTGACGCTTCAGCATGGACAGCTGTTTTTCGAGCTGGTCTCGCAACCCCTCGTCTGCATGGCAGTAGGAGAAAAATACGTTCGGCAAGGTAATGACTCCATGCAGGTTGGGCGACTCGATCTTACGACCTAAATGCAATCCAATTCAAACCGATCACCTCGATGCTGGCGTGGAACCAAAAAAGCTGTCTGATCGTCGATGATTTCCCCGATGTGGAGAAGGCTTCTTGCGTAGGTGTCCTGATCGAAAGCTCCAGCGCCCCCGATGCACGGCGCCTGAGCATGCGAGGCAGCCTCCCTTTGCCAAGCTGAAAGTCAGATACAGATCAGTTGGAAGCTAGATACCTGTCACCTTGCGCAGTCACTTCAGGGATCGGGCGGCCATCATGAAGTTAGTGCTGAGCCAGGCTGGCAATGACCCCAAAGCAGCACCGATCATATAGACGGTATTCACCGGCAAACTCTATGCACGTCGCCCAGCGCCCAGACTCGGCGCGTACAACCTAATCGTAGCCAGGCATACGTAACGAACAACGCTGCTGGCGCCCTCGATCTCAGTTGCCAGAAACCTGCAATGCTGCTCTCCATCAACTGACCGAGCTAAATTTGAGGTTATGGTCTATTACCAGTTCGGCGAACTGCAGGAGGTCATTGATCGACCCTCGACCCGTACGATCTAAGTGAAGGCCCATTATCCCGACCGACCTCGGGCCATCTTGATCACATCGTTTAGAGTCTCCAGTCATGACAACCCCACCTTTTCTCTCGTCCAGATAATGACCCGGCTCTATCCCCATGTGAGCGCAAACCGCTTGGTAGATAGCGGGATTAGGTTTCATCAGACCTAGCTCATAGCTGTATGCATAGCCATGCAGTTTTGGGAATAACCGCCTGACGACCGGCCCGTAAGGGCTGGCTAGATTTGAACAGACGCCCACTTTCAGCCCTGCATCCAGCAGGCGGGGGATGGCCTCCAAGGCGTCAGAAAAAGGTCTGATAGACGAGAGCTCCAGCTCTAATGCTTGGCTCATTTTCTCCCTTTGCAATGGCGTTAGCGCTATGCCTAGAAATGAAGCCATCTCGTCGATCGCCAGGTTTTTCGTCATGACAAGGCCAAGGCTTTCTGAACCTGAAGCGATGCCCTGCCGACGCCCCTCCCTGATGAGCTCCCTATAGGGGTTTGTTGGGTGATCGATTCGAAGAATTGTTCCGAATGCATCGAGCACCACGGCATTAATCATTCAGCTAGCCTCATGTCGGTAACCGTGGACAGAGTCATTACCCATGACCTCCCATACCTTTCAAAACAACCGCACTGCAGCGGAAAGGGTCATGGATGTTCGACGTCCACGCCCAAGCAACACGTAGATTTTGTTCTCAGTCAGGAAAAACATTCCGTCAGTAAAATCAACCAAAGGCGTCGTACGAAACCATTGCGACTTAGCCGACGTCGAGCTGTCGTACAGCGTGTCGAAGACCAGCAACATCATCGGTTTTTTTCCTTCGACGTTTAGCTCTTCAACAACGAGATCGGGGGCTTCTAGGTCGAGCCATACCCATTCGCCCGGTATACAAAAGCTACGGCCTGGGAATTTCTGGTGAGTAACTCGAATTGCCTCATCAAGCTCGATTTGACTTGCTGTCATGACTGAGCTCGGGCCGATCATTTGCCGGATATCAAAGTCCTGCATGGTTGCTCCTTCTTCATTAAATCCGTCCGAAGCGTGGTTTACCTGACCTGTCGGAAGCCGTCCCACGACAAAGATTGCTCATGTCTGGGGCCTTAGAGTCGATCACGTACCGACCGACCACGGACGCACAGCTGACTCAATGCAAATTGCTAACAGCGTCACCAGGGTTCGACCGAAAAAGCCTGGTCTGTCCCAGAAAGGGATTTTCCCCTTCATGAACCAGTAAGTAGTAACTGCCCGAAAACGTGATGGCTATCGTCCAGCCCCGCTCTTCCTGCAGTCGTATGATCTGTGACGTACGGATCATACGTCCGTCCTGAAATCTACTGCTCAGATCCATAAACACCCGACCGACCAGACACGGGAATTCAACCTCCGGCATCCACAAGAATGCACCTACTGGCGTGGTGAATTTCAAGGCAGCTGCAGCCAGAACCTGTGGCGGCCAATCTACGACGGTCGCCATTAGTCACACCCCGGGGTAACGTGCTCCGAGGCTATGACGTAATGATCTTGAGCATCGATGGTTTGAAGCAGCGCGAAGCCCCCTTTCTTCGAAATTTCCCGTACCGGGGGAGTCGCCACAGTCGCCCCATCGGGCGAGCCCGACTGATCACAATAGACGGTAGCTGCGTAACGATTGCCGACGCGTGCAGCATCCACGAGATACGCATCTACAAAGACGCCCCATTCCTGAGACTTCGCCTGAGCAACCTCGCTCGGCGGCGAATGCCCCTGCGCTCCGCTACGATGGGACTCGCAGCCTGTGAGACGAATAACGTTTGATTTCAAAGCACATGCGCTCCTCAGATTTCAATCTCAAAAAAGGGATCAAAGCCCGTTGATTCATTGGGGTAGCCACGAGGATTTGAAACAACTCGGCAACCCGCCAACTCCACGTCGACAAATTCGTGGGTGTGCCCAAAGATCCAGAGATCAGCCTCCTGAATTAACTCGGGCCAGTCGTTTGTATAGGCGGCATTGAGATTCCCCTCGTGCTTGCCTCCGACTACTGCCGAGGACGGGGAATGGTGAGTGACCACGATAGTCTTCCCCTGAAACGGCTTCGCGAGCTCCTGCGCCAACCAGGCTCTGGCCATGTGATTTCGGACGATTAGATCAGCCGGCCTCAAACGTCGATACCCTGCATCGATGCGGATATAGTTGAAGTCGTTCATACGCTCCCAAGCCATCGCTGTCGCTGCAACTTGACTGCCAGTAGAGCTGAAATCAGTCCATCCGGTCGTGCCCAAGATCCGAATGTCATTGAGGATGACGAGGTCATTTTCGAGCACATGGACGTGAGGCTCGGCAGCGTCTCTCATCTTCTGCAGCGTGCGGTCGATATGCCCGTCATAGAACTCATGGTTACCGCAGACATACGCGACTTGGCAACTGAATGTCTCATTGGCCCATTTCACACCCCTTGCCTTTTTATCGATATCACCGCCAAGGATGACCAAGTCGACAGCGGGATCAAGGGCTGGCGGATGGAAGAGATGAAATTCGTTGTGAAGGTCTGAGACGACATACAGTCGCATGCGGCTAAACTCGATTTAGGTGATTATTGATATTTCATAGCGAAACCATGCACCCGCGAAGGCTCAGCGCTTTCAGCGACCGGACGGCAGAAACCATCGACAAGGCAATAGCCGTGCCCGGAATGGGCAATATAGACCGTAGTTCCGGGCAGTGCAACATGGCTACATCCTCACTTTTGAGGAAACCCAATGTCGAATCGCGCAGGCTTGGCTGCCGCTCTCAGAGCAGTCAGGGCCATACGAGGACTCGCGCAGAGCGATCTTGGGGAAGCTGCTGATCGGAAGTTTGTCTATCGCATCGAGCAAGGCAAGTCGGACGTTACGCTCGGCAAGCTTGATGAGATCGCTCAAGCCGTCGGAATACACCCCATCACTCTCATGGTGCTCGGAGCTGTTTCGAGTTCTGATCAAGCCGCCTCCAATATCTTGCAGGTTGTGCAATCTGAGCTGGACGCTTTTGAAGTGGCGGGTGGTTTTGATGCATTGGATCGCCAGGTCAAAAACGGAGCGATGGTCAGCCGAGTTCACGAGCGCCAGAAGCGGCTTGAGGCCGTCCAGGAGTGCAAAGCTGCAGGCATGACCCAGCGTGAAGCGGCTCAGAGGCTGAAGCTCGCAAAATCGACCGTCGCAGATCTTTGGAATTTATAAATTAGTCAGGCTAGCTCGCTTGATCGGCTGATGGGCGGACAGGCCATACCATGATGGATGAGTGCATTCATCTTTTGCGCTTGATCCCATTAGAACGTAGGACGATCTGTTTGCCGTTGAAGGCTCATGGGCGAAGGCTGAATGCTCTCCTGGGTAATTCGACCAAAGTCATGACCATCTTCCCCACCTATCGAGAACCGGTTAATCTAGGCGCCATCTTTTGGCCACTATTACCTAGCCAGGACGGCAGCTGTGACATCGCGAACCGTAATAGAACTGAGGCCGACACATTTCGAAGCCTCCCCTCGTTATCTGTATTCTGAATCAGCCTCACGCGCCGTGAAGGCCTCAGCACTCGTTCAGTGCGATTTGAAGATCGTGGCCATCACCAGCGCTCCGCTGGCCGTACGCTCAGCGACTACGCGCGATTGTTTTCAAGTTTTTTATGAAATAGTCAATTCTTGTTACCAACGCCAGATCAAGCCTATATCGGATGGCACCGCCCCCAACGATATTCATCGGTGTTTTAAATGAAATTACATGAAGTAGCCACCCGAGAGCAATCAGGTAGAGACACGATTAATCGTTTTCGCGCTCAGTTCAGGGCTGCTACAATTGAAAGCCTGGCCTTACTAGAGAACAAAGACATTGAGAGAATTTACTGCGACTACCATGAAGACTATGTCGTAAAATACGTCACAGACTCAAAGGCACAGTACCGATTCGTCCAAGTCAAAACAAAATCCCAACTTAATTATCGCTACACCATACTCGAAGTATTTGGCTTAAAAAAACGACCAAAGAAAAACCCGGAGCATGCATTGCCCGACAGCTTTGCAGGAAAACTTCTGCTGCATATCGAAAACTTTGGGGATAGCTGTCACTCTATCGAGATCAAGACAAATATAAACTTCGATGATGAAGTAGAAGCCATCATCGCCGAAATCGAACAAAAAGGCACCATCGGAGACCACACATCTGCTCTCATCGCAGAGACTAAGAAGCTAATATTAAGTTTAGACGGCAAGGATCAGCAAGACGTTATTGAGTTTTTATCACATTTGAAGATAGAGCCTAGACACAGCATCCTTGACGAAGATGACGAGCTCTTTGTGTCACTAGCTTCTAGTAAGATATTCCGATACAGCGAAATAAACCTCACGCCTGACGAAGTAAAAAAGATCATCATTCAACTTTTGTCCTGCATTGAAGAAAAATCATCTGGCGTACTCAACTTCAACATTCAAGAAAAGGATTTGGACAGCTTTGCGAGCATTTGCATAGATGACGTGCTTAATACGCTTTCTATCACAAAGTCTACCTACGAGATGCTGCGAGCTGGTGGGGATGAGAAAGCACTAAAATCCGCATCTATTCTTCAAAAAATGCTTTTGAGGTCAGGGTTTTCAGCAAACACCGTCGACACATTTGCTGGATACAAATGCCAATGGGAAAGCTGGCATCGTATACATCGCCACGAGCTTCCTGACTTTCTCATGACAGTAGCCACTGAAATGATAATTGAATCTGCTCGAAAACTGGCATGGGGCACAATAAAAATGCCAGACCTTACACTTGAAGTAAGAACCCTCAATGCCGCACTCAAAGTACAGCTTTGCCGTGAGGACATCACTCTCGAACTAACCCTTGGGGCAGTGTTATCCGAGTTGGTTAGAGGAGAGGTCTCATGAGCATATTAGAAGCTATTAATATCGCCAGCGAAGAGGCAGATGGATTCATTACACACAGTGCGCCACGTTCTCGGAAAGACGCTTTACAAAATGAAAGCTTGTTTCACATGCCTTTGATTGCGCTGACGATCATGCTACTCGGCAAAGGCAGTTCGAAGCCTAGGGCCGATGAGATAGGCATGTTTGTTGGCATGTGTTTCGAGCAGAGCCTGTCGACTTTCAAGGGTTCTAGTCAAGAGTTGGGGTGGTCAGCAAACCTAAGAATCCGGACGGTGCGCGCGCTCACCTTTCTGGAGACCGCCGAGTTTGTAAAGGTTAACAAAAACACCTACAGAGTTGAGACCACCACCTCTGGACGTAAAATCCTAGACAAGCTTACAGAAGAGAACACGAAACTATGTTTATTTCTGCTGACCGCTCAGCGGGCCTATCGGAACATTTGTAAGGAAAACGCAGAAGAGGCGAAGCTTCATGAGATTTGAAACTCTTGAAATTATACCTAATGGCCCATCAGGTTGGGGTTCGGGTGAGCTAAGGTTTGGCGAAGTTATCACTCAACTTTATGCAATCAACGAAAGCGGTAAAACTCCGCTTATAATGTCGATCCTCTTTTGCTTAGGCCTCGACATAAAGTTTAGGGCGGACATTACCCAAAACTGCCGACTCGCTAGACTAACCATTAATATAGGCACAAGGCTGTTTTCATTTGAGCGCGTCATCGCCGAAAAATTCGATGTCACCATCAGAGAAAATGAGAAAACGGTTGACCGCTTTTACAATGATGAAGATCTTTCTAGTTTTATTTTTAAAGAGCTAGGTATAAAAACAGACCGCTTGATTACATCTAGCGGAACTCCCACACCCCCCTATTTCACTGGACTGATACCCCTATTCTATTTAGACCAAGACAAGGGGTACTCTGACTTTTATTCGCCACGACAAAATTTTATCAAAGACCAATATACAGAAATGGTACGTTTGATCAACAAACTGCCAGCTTTGAATATTTACGACAAAAAACGAAAATCAATTGACGTCCGCAAAGAAATTGACCACCTGCACACCAGCGTTGTCGCGAGTCGTAAACTGCTTGAGAGACTCCAGCAAGACCTACCACTTCCCAAAAGAAACATAGAAAGTGTTGAGAAGCTTATAACCGCCGCCAAAGAGCGCATGCAGAGTCTAAAACACTCCAAAAATATAAAAAGTGAGGCCATCTCCAGCTTAGATGAAATTTTTCTCGAACGTCAAAATCAACTCAGACAGCTTCTACAGCAGCAAAATCTTTTGGAATCCAAGATTTCTGGATTCAACACCATTAAGCAAGAAATTGAAAGTGAGATCGAGACACTCAGTTTAAACGAAGATGCAAGACGGACATTTGTCCTCTTCTCCGAGTTATGCAGCACCCCAAACTGCGGCATGTTCATGGCCAGTGCTGAGTCCTATGGCAAAAGCCTTCTCTATCTCAAAGACCAGATTAAAGATTTAGAAATATCTACGGCAGCGAATATGCAGCTAGCTGAAGCCGTCCATACCGCCAGGACTACTGTGGAAAAGCAGATTGAAGACTTGACTCACCAGAGAACGCTTGCTGAGCGAGAATCGGGGGTAGAGGCCTTCATCGAAGCAATCAGTCGTACCACGACTGATCTTTTCGAACTGCAACAGGAAAAAGAAAAGTACAAAAAAGTCGATGACCAGAATGCCCAGCATGCAAAACTCATCGAACGTCGTGATCGAGCCCTTACCCTCTATGAATCCTTGCAACGAACGCAAGAGCAGTCATCTGAGATTGTACGACTGCGGCTGCGCCTTTCCGAAGGCATGACGAAATGGCTCGGCATTCTGCATGCGAGAACCATACCTCAGTTGGTGACCGTTGATTCCTATCTGAAGCCAACCATGGGAGAGGAAAAGCTGGACATCTTCAAGGGCAGTTCAAAAACCAGGACTGTCCTGGCCTACCATGCTGCGCTGTTTGAAATTTGCCTCATCGACCCACTGTCACCGTTCAGAGTACTCATTCTAGACACGCCTAAACAGCAGGATATTCCAAATGAGCACCTTGACTCGTACGTCCAGGAATTGCGGACTGTCGCAGCGAGACACAATGGCCAGGTGATATTTTCGACCTCCAGTTATCGATATACGCCCAATGAGGAAACAGATGAAGAATGGTTGCCGGGCTTCGTCACTTCTGGTGAACCGATGTATTTGGGGTCACCAGAAGCACTAGAATAGGTGCCTCCGGAGTCAGTCTGATCGATCCTAAGAAATCGAATCCCGCGCACCAATCGGTGCGCGATCAAGCTCGGTTAATGGAACACTCGACCAGCTCTCACCCTCTCCGCAAAGCCATCCCCACATCCCGCGCCGTCGGTGACCTATCGCCCCCTTTTTTGGGCCGCAGTCGCCACCATCGAAACAGAATGGTAGGTAGGTGGCGCCTGAAGAGGCGGTGCATTCAGGGTGCAGGCGAATTGGCCTTTATCCGAGTCCCTTACTCACATGTGAGCCGACACCGGAGCCAGGCTGTAGCGATAGTCAATTTGAAGGAGGCCCTGGAAATAGCCTACCTCATATACACATATACACGCTAATGTTCCATTCCAAGATGTAGGTATGGCTACACACATACACAGTTTCCTAAAGTCTTGTCCTATAAGGGTTCGATTCCCTCTACCCGCTCCATCTCCCCCAGTGTTTCCGGGCCTTTCAGCCCCTCCCTCTCTCAGAATCAACCTCGCCTATTGCCCTCGCCTTCTAAAAGTCCGAGACAGGCCGCCCCCCCTCTCACGCATCGACTTCGCTACCGCTGATCCCCTGCTGAAAATCCGCAGCAAAGTTTTCACCGACGCTGCCGATACAGAGAAACCAGTCGCTCGAAATCCACAGATCGACCGACCAAATCTCAAGGCAGTGACGATCATGCAACACATTCCCCTGGCAACCTTCGAATCCATTGGCTGCGCTGAATGCCGAAACCTTGAAGCGCTGGGATTCGACTTCACCATGGCTTTTCAGCCTATTTTCAACGTCACCACGGGCGCGCCCTTCGCTTACGAGGCGCTGGTACGAGGTGTCAACGGCGAGTCCGCTGCGTTCATTCTGGGTCAGGTCAACGACGGTAACCGGTACCGGTTCGATCAGGCATGCCGGGTGCGGGCCATCGAGCTCGCTACCCAGTTGGGCCTTCCCGCGATTCCAGACTGCAAGCTGAGTATCAACTTCCTGCCCAAAGCGGTGTATCGGGCGGAAACCTGCATTCGCGCAACCCTTGAAGCGTCTCGGACGTTCGACTTCCCGGTGGATCGGCTGATGTTCGAGGTCACCGAAGGCGAGCGCGTCGAAGACCCGAATCATCTCAAGTCGATTTTTGAAGAGTACGCGCGGCAAGGTTTCACCACCGCTATAGATGACTTCGGATCAGGTTATTCCGGCCTCAACATGCTGGCGATGTTTCAGCCACAGGTGCTGAAAATCGACATGGCGCTCACCCGTGATATCGACCGGGACGGTGTACGTCAAGCGATTGTTGAAGGGATTGTGCTGGTTTCGAAGCGTCTGGGTATCACCGTGGTCGCCGAAGGCATCGAGACCTGCGAAGAGCGCGACGCCTTGCTGGGCCTGGGCGTCGAACTGATGCAGGGCTACCTGTTTGCCAAGCCCATGGTGGGGCAATTGCAGCCGATGCCGTCGCATCTGATAAGCGGCTCGGACGTTGTCGAAGTCGCTTGATTCCCAGAGCAATCGTTGACGATCCTGGGGTTAGGGGTCAGTTATGAAGGCGACACATCACTCCGCCGCGTGAGTGGCTGCCTGTTCGATCAACGCGGCCACTTCCTGCGGACGGGACTGGTACACCGAGTGACTGGCGCCTTTGATCTCGATGGTGTGGCTGTTGGCCCGCTTGGCGTACATGCGTTCAAGGTCCGGGTTGATGATCCGGTCCGCCCCGGCCACTGCGTACCAGCTAGGTTTGGTTTTCCAGGCAGGCACCCCAGCGGGCGTGGTGAATACCGACGCAGCGGTCGGCTCCTGGGAAATGGCTTCGAACTCAGCCTGAGCCTTGTGCAGGTCAGCCGCGAAATCCGCCGGGTAGAACGCCGGGTCAAGGGACAGGAAACCGTCAGCGGTTTGCTTCACCGCCTTGGTGGCGTTAGGAAATAATTTGCCGTTCTGCGCTTCGGTTTCACCCTGATCCAGCGCGTGAGCGGCGATGTACACCAAGCCCACGACGTGCGCGTCATTGCCGACGTCCGTGATGATCGCGCCGCCATAACTGTGACCGACCAGAATCGTCGGGCCATCCTGCTGGTCAACGATGCGCTTGACCGCCGTCACGTCATCGGCGAACGACGTCAGTGGGTGTTCAGCGATCGAGACGTTGTACCCGTCCTTGCGCAGGATCTCGTAGACCGGCTTCCATCCCGAGCCGTTCACAAAGGCGCCGTGGACCAACACGATGTTCTTCACCGGGGCAGCCTGCGCCGCACTGGCAACGCCCAGCGCCAGGGCGCCCGCCGTAAAAACGCTTAGCAGCAATGACGCGTTGATTCTGTTCATGGGGTGTTTCCTCAGTGTGCATTCATGGTCGGCGATCTGCCCGGGATAGCCAAAGCCTGGCCCCGCCCTTCGTTGTGAATCATTGAATGCGCTGCACGTATCTGCAGTGTGTCGCTGAGGGGGGAGCTTTCAGTCAGCACGTATCGGCAAGGGGTCTGGATACACGGGTATACAAAGCTGGCGCTTTTTTTGTGGGACTGGCTTTAGCCGGGAAGAGGCAAGTGGGTTCGTCGTCAGTTCTGCAGCGTGCCGGCTGACGCTTTCCCCGCTAAAGCCGGTCCTACAATGAGGTCCACCGCCACTCCGCTGAATGCATGCAATCCCAATGTAGGACAGGCTTCAGCCGGGAAAAGGCCGTACCTGATTGAAACATCCGCTTTCTCATGCTCCGCCAATCTCCCAGTGCAGTGCGTCAGACTCCCTCCGCGTCTGAAATGCCAATCCACCACCCGGCGGCTCGGTAGCTAACCGCTTTGACAACAATCAACTGGTGGTTATGATAACCACCGCAGATCCGAACATGGAGGTCATGTGAATAGCCGACAGCTGATTGCTTACATTGAAGCTGATGGTTGGTATCTGGTACGGATCAAGGGCAGTCATCACCATTTCAAACACCCCACAAAAACGGGGCTGGTGACGATCCCTCATCCGAAGAAAGATCTGCTGAGCAAGCTTGTAAGCAGCGTCATGAGACAAGCTCAACTCTAACGAACGGGCTATCACTCAAGTCCGAGGAGAACACCAAGTGCTCTATCCAATCGCGATTCTTCCTGGCGATGCTCAGCACGCATGGGGTGTCGAGGTTCCAGATATCCCTGGCTGCTTCTCAGCCGGTGACGATCTGGATGACGCCATGGCCATGGCTCGTGAAGCCATTGAAAGCCATCTTGAGATCCTGGCTGAAGACGGCGCAGCCATTCCCTCAGCTCAGAAGGTGACCGTGCATCAGACCAAGGCTGACTTTGAGGGCTGCATCTGGGCGCTGGTGGACATAGACATCACCAAATACCTGGGAAAAGCTGAAAAACTCAACATTACCTTACCGGCCCACCTGATCACCCGGATCGACGAGCACGTTAAACATCATCCGGAAGTGAAAAGCCGATCAGGATTTCTGGCATCAGCCGCACTGAAAGTGCTGCAGCAGGCTTGATCGAAGCCAGGCGGCTGGAAAAAGCTCCACCCAGCTGACCGACATTAAAACCATCACCCACAAAAAAGCCCGGAAAAATCCGGGCTTGTTCATTCCATTACCGCCTACGCCGCAATGCTCGGCGACGCCATGGACTTCTTGTACTCGGCCCGCATCGCTTCCATCTGCGCGCCCAGCTCTTCCAGCTGTTTCTCGCCCAGCAACTTTTCAGCTTGCGGGAACATCTCTTCCTCTTCTTCCTCGATGTGGTGCTCCAGCAGCTCTTTGACCACTTTCACACGACCGGAGAACTCCGGGGTGGCAGGGTCAGTTTGCTTGAGGTCCGGCAGCACAAGGGCATCGACAGTGCGGTGCTCTTCCTTGGCTTCGTAGTACATGATGTCCTGCTCTTTACCGCCCGCCTCTTTGAAAGCCGGATAAAGAATTTCTTCTTCGATCTTGGTGTGGATGGTGATTTCCATTTCCAGCTTGGCCAGCAAGTCCGTGCGCTTTTTAACACCGCGCTCAGTGGACTCACTCAGTTGGGTCAAGATGGCCTTTACGCGTTCATGGTCGGCTTTCAACAGTTCGATGGCGTTCATACAGATTTCCTCTAGATCACGGTAGGCGGGTCGATCTAAGTGCCGACCCTGCTGGTTCGTGATGAGTGTTGCATCGAGCGTGCCGAAAAAGCGGAGTATCAAAAAGCGCAAAGAATCAAACAGTTAGCAAAAGACGTGAAATACGGAATCGTGCAGCCTGCATGAAACTTCGCGAACGGATAGTGCAGTTCACGAGTTGCCATCCGCCTGATTGAGCTCCGGCAAAGCCAGAGCTCAACTAGCGATAAACAGCGTTATTAGTGCGCTTTAGTCGCAGGTGCCAACGCCGTTCGCTCTTGATAAGCCGGCAAGGAGGCCGCGAACGCCATGGCTTCTTCGCGAGTGGAGAACGAGCCTAGTCGGTCGTGATGGGTGCAGACCCGCCAAGGACCGTTGTTCACGTTGATCACATCGTAGCCGTTGAAATGCGTCTTGCTGAGCATTGCGGTATGCATGGCGATCTCCCCTCATTCAAGAGAGTGTTGTGGGTTGTCGGATAAAACCTTACACCCGCCATTCACTCTATAGACGTTACCGAGACCAGCGGTGCCCTGCCAAGAATGCTCGAAGCCGGGATGCTGCGTTGACAACGCCGACCTGGGTTTCTATAAGTCCCCTCCGTTCTGGCGTCCGGTCAGTACCTGCTCACCTGAAAGCGAAGCGAGATGATGGAATTCACGGATTTTGATGCCGAACTGGCCGACTGGAACACCCTGCAAGCCGCCACTCCCTGCTCGGGACTGCTGCTGGGCAACGGCGCCAGTCTTGCCGTATGGAAGAACTTCGCCTATGACTCGCTGTTCGAGCTGGCGCAGACCACGCGCAACAAACCCCTGAGCGCCACCGAGCTGGCGCTGTTCAAATCCATGGAAACGGAAAATTTCGAGCCGGTGCTCAGCGGCTTGAAAGTCGCCATGCGGGTCAATGCGGCGCTGACGATTGGTTCGTCATCGCCACGCAACCGCTATTTTGCGATCAAGGAAGCCCTGATTCACGGCATCCGCTCGGCGCATATCCCGTGGCGGCTGATGGAAGCGGCCACCATCGCCAGGATCAGCGACGCCCTGAGCCGCTACCAGACGGTGTATTCCACCAACTACGACCTGCTGGCGTACTGGGCGGCGATGCATGGCGCGCAGCCATTCGATGATCTGTTCGACGACGATGCGATGTTCAACCTGCACCGCACCGACAGCCACGCCACCCGCGTCTTGTATCTGCACGGCGGCATGCACCTGGTGAAGAATTTCGACGGTACGGCGCGCAAGCTGATGTCCTCGGAAAGCACGCTGCTGGGCAGTTTCGCGATCAACGCGCTGGAGGATGTGCCGCTGTTTGTCTGCGAGGGCCGCAGCGACGAAAAGATGAAGATCATTCGCGGCTCGGACTATCTGTCGTTTTGCCACGCCCAACTGGCGCAGCATCAGGGCGCGCTGTGCGTCTTCGGCCACTCGCTGGGCAAGCAGGATCGACACATCCTGAACGCCATTCTCCAGGCCCGCCCCAAATCCATCGCCATCTCGGTGCTGCCGCGCAGTGACGCCTTCATCCAGCACCAGAAACGCCGCTACAGCGAACTGTTTGAAGGGCAGAACATCGAGCTGACATTTTTCAACGCCACCACCCACCCGCTGGGCGATCCGACACTGGCCGTGCCGGTGGCGCGATTGAAGGAAGCGCTGGAGTTGAAGAAGAGCTGAGGGTTAGCGCGGTGAATGCTCATATTCCCAACCCCGACAGGCCAAAGCTACGTGCTTGGGGATAAGTGCAGCACCGCTGCTATAAGCAGTAATGGTTCGACGCGTAAAGCCCAGCTCGATGGCCGCTGCCGAGAGCGAAAGGTTGTTCTTTGCCATCCACTGTTTGAAGTCCCGCGTCGGCATGACTTCACCGGCCAGCTCCAGCGCGAGCCGGTGAAGCGTCGACGCAGACAGCTCGATGTCATTGCCCCACGACACGTCGAACCCCCAATCACCCAAAGTCACTTGGCCGAATAGCGTTTCATCCTTCAGCGGCGTCAGCGCTTCAAATTGGTCGATGTAGGCGGATAAATCTACGGTATGACGCTTGCCGTTGTTCCAGTCGAGTATCAATGAGCGGCTGTTCGCGACAGGTTGCGCAGCGGCGATGCGTAATTTGCTGGTCATGTCTCAAGTCCTCCGATTCTGCTCATACCAGATCCGCCATAAGTCGCGGGTATGACTCCTGGCCCACTGCAGCGCTTCTTTCAGCGCCTTCCCCTCAGCGCCCTTGCCTAAGACCCTTAAGCCATCAATTTGCACGAGCGACTCCCCGCCAGGGTCTGGACGTGGAAATGGGGTGGGGCGTGGTCGTCCGGATAGATTTTGATCTTCCAGTTGCGATTGTTATGTACGGTAGCCATGGCGGGATACTAGAGAAATTTTTTCCCCAGGACAAACTCTGCACGGAAAAACAAGAACCGGACCTTTCAGGTCCGGTCCTCCAGCCGCTTACCGCTTCCAATCTTCCCAGCCGCTGCCCTTTATTCGTTACCTTCCGACAACGACCCCACCACCACTGCCCCACCCTGGGTCTGTTTATTGATGCTGGTGGCGACCGATTCGGTGGTCAGGCGCATGCTGCTGAGAGCGGCGAGTCGGTCGCTGCTCGTCGTGTGCACGACGCTGCCCGACCATTGAGCGGCCACCGTCGCCAGCCATGCGAAAAGGAATACCACGACACCCTGCAACGCCCATTTTCCGATAACCGACACGATGGTTCTCCTGGCTGAATTCGACGGCATCAATTTGACCTTCTAACTGTTGCAGCAACATTGCATTCAACTTCTGCACCAACATTTAGAGCGATTCAGTCCGCAGCCGCAAAATCCTCGAAAACGGCATTTCCCCCCTCACGTCCCCGTCCATGATTCCCGGCTAAAGCTGGTCCGACTGCACCGCAATTCAAATGTAGGACCGGCTTCAGCCGGTCGGACTGCACCGCGATTCAAATGTAGGACCGGCTTCAGCCGGGAAGAGGCCGATTTGAGCGCCGGAGGATTAACGGGTGAAGTGTACGGACGATTCCGCACGCAGCTGTAAAGGGCCACCACTCAGGTTCTGTGGCTGAATACCCGTGCGTTTCGCACCCACAAGAACAAGGCAAGACCTTCTATGTCCTCTCGTGAAAACACCGGCATGGTCCTCGGACTGATCGGCGTGGTGATCTTCAGTCTGACGCTGCCCATGACCCGCATCGTGGTGCAGGAAATCCATCCCTTGCTCAACGGGCTGGGCCGCGCCTTGTTTGCGGCGGTGCCGGCGGCGGCGTTGCTGCTCTGGCGCAGAGAAAAATGGCCGACCCGCGCGCAGTTCAAGGCGCTCATGGTCGTGGCGTTGGGAGTGATCGTCGGGTTCCCGGTGCTCTCGGCCTGGGCCATGAAAACCCTGCCGGCCTCCCACGGCGCACTGGTCAATGGCCTGCAACCGCTGCTGGTCGCCATCTACGCCGCATGGCTTTCCCATGAACGACCGTCGAAAGCCTTCTGGGCCTGCGCGGCCATGGGCAGCGTTCTGGTGCTGGGTTACGCGCTGATCAGCGGCGCCGGCAATCTTCAGGCCGGTGATGTGCTGATGGTCGCCGCAGTGGCGATCGGCGGGCTGGGTTATGCCGAAGGTGGCCGTCTGGCCAAGGAGATGGGGGGCTGGCAGGTCATCTGCTGGGCGCTGGTCATTTCGATCCCGGTATTGATCGTGCCCGTCAGCTATCTGGCGTGGCAGCACCAGGGCCCGATTTCTCCCGGCACCTGGTGGGCCTTCGGGTACGTGTCGCTGTTCTCGCAATTCATCGGATTCTTCGCCTGGTACGCCGGGCTGGCCATGGGCGGCATCGCGCGGGTCAGCCAGATTCAGCTGGTGCAGCTGTTCTTCACCATGGCCTTTTCGGCGCTGTTTTTCGGTGAGCACATTGATCCGACGACCTGGATCTTCGCCGCCGGTGTCGTGGTCACGCTGGCCATCGGGCGCAAAACGGCGGTGATTGCATCCAAACCCGTGGCCGTCGCTCGCGTTTAGCCGAGCAGACCGTCGGCCTGGAGCAAGCGCTCCAGGCACTGTTCCTGAATACCGTAGAACACTTTCAGCTCCTGGATCTTTGCCAGCAATTCAGCAGGGTCCGCCGGGGTGGCGCGCTTGACCGCCAGGATCATCTTGTTCTTGTTGGTGTGCTCCAGCGAGATGAACTCGAAGACCTTGGTTTCATAACCGCAGGCCTCCAGCAGCAACGCGCGCAAAGCATCGGTGACCATCTCGGCCTGCTGGCCCATGTGCAAACCGTATTGCAGCATTGGCTTGAGCAGGGTCGGGCTCTGGATCTGCAGGCGGATCTGTTTGTGGCAGCACGGCGAGCACATGATGATCGAGGCGCCCGAGCGGATGCCGGTGTGAATCGCGTAGTCCGTGGCGATGTCGCAGGCGTGCAAGGCAATCATCACGTCCAGTTCGCTGGGCGCCACCGAACGCACGTCACCGCACTTGAACACCAGACCCGGATGCTCCAGGTGCGCGGCAGCGTTGTTGCACAGCGTGACCATGTCCTCGCGCAACTCGACGCCGGTGACGTTGCCTTCGGCCTGCAAGGTGTTGCGCAGGTAATCGTGGATGGCGAAGGTCAGATAACCCTTCCCCGAGCCGAAATCCGCGACCGTCACCGGCTTGTCCAGCTTGATCGGCGACGTCGCCAGGGCGTGGGAGAACACCTCGATGAACTTGTTGATCTGCTTCCACTTGCGCGACATGGCCGGGATCAGCTCGTGCTGCTTGTTGGTCACGCCCAGGTCGGTCAGGAACGGCCGGCTGAGTTCCAGGTAGCGTTTCTTCTCGCGGTCATGCTCGGCCGTCGGGGCTTCGCGTTCCTGCTGGGCCTTGTTGCGGAACAGCGTGCTCTTGCCCTTCTTGCTGAACTCCAGCTGCACTTCATCGGTGAGCGACAGCAGATGAGCGTTCTTGAAGGACTCGGGCAGCAGGCTGGCGATCAGCGTCTGCGCTTCGGCGAGGGGGTGATTTTTGGTGATGTCGCGGGTCTTGTAGCGATAGACGAAGGACAGGCAAGGCTGATCCTTGACCGTGACGGGCTTGATGATGACCCGCTGCAACTCCGCTTCACTTCCGACGTACTTGGCCAGCACCAGTTTGATCAGCGAATTTTGCGTCAGGCAGGTGTCCAGCAGACTCAGGAACTGAGCGCGGTGGTCCTGCGCAGGAACGGTGGCGGGTGCGGTAACGGACATCGGAAAGCGCCTCGGGAGCAGAAATGCGAGGCGCTATTTTAGGCGGGTCGTAAGCAGTAGGTGCAATTAAATGACGCGGAGCATCGGAAGACGCATTCCCACGCGGGGCGCGGGAACGATCGTGTCGGCAGCCGTGAGGCCCTACTCCAACACCACCAACCGGTTTGGCTGCTCGTTGCGCGCCTGGGTCACGGGCACCTGCTCGCTCAGCACGTCGCCGCACGAACGAATGCACCCTACGAAACCTTCCAGAATCCGGCCGTCCTTCACCTGCCGGGTAAAGGTCTCGACCATCGCGCGCCAGACTTCGTTGTCCACACGTCGCGCGATACCGTCGTCGACGATGATCTCGACATAACGCTCGGCCTCGCTGACGAAAATCAGCACGCCGGTGCCATTGGCGGTGGCATGAAGATTCTGTTCGAGAAACTGCCGACGGGCGAGATTACCCGCCCGCCAATGCCGCACGCGAATAGGCACCAGCCGCGTGGTGATGCCCGGCAAGCGGCACACCAGCGCTACCACGATGAAGGTGACAACCTGGACCAGCAGCAGGTGATTGGCACTGAGCCAGCCGGTCAGCAGGTTGATCAACCCCGGCACCAGCAGCGCGACGACCCCGGCCCAGATGAGCGGCACGTAGGTGTAGTCATCAGCGCTGGTCGCCAGCACCGTCACCAGTTCTGCGTCGGTCTGACGCTCGACGGTTTCGATGGCGTGGGCAACCCGCTGCTGTTCGTCTTTATTGAGCAATGTCATGCAAGCAAACCCTTCCTGAGCGAACGACTACCAGCCACCGGAGGCACCGCCCCCGCCAAATCCACCACCGCCACCGCGCATACCGCCGGAGCCCGACCCTCCGGAACCAAAGCCGCCTGAGCCGCCAGAACCGAAGCCGCCAAAGCCACCGCCCCCGGAGCCGATGGACCTGCCCCGCCCGGACCGTGCGCTGATGTAACTGATGACCACGAACAGCACCAGAAACAGCAGGGTCACTTTCCAGTCGACGCCTTGGTCCTCACTCGCCGCAGCACTGCCAGTGGCGCCGACAGCCGGCTCGGCGAGGGGATCGCCGCCGAGCACCTGAACCATCGCCTCGGCACCTTTGCTGATGCCACCAACGAAATCGCCCTGCCGGAACGCCGGCGTGATGATCTGATTGATGATCACCGAGGACTGCGCATCCGTCAGACGATCTTCCAGGCCGTAACCCACTTCGATGCGCACCTTGCGCTCGTCGCGGGCGACCACCAACAAGGCGCCGTTGTCTTTGCCCTTCTGCCCGATGCCCCAGTGACGACCCAGCTGATAGCCGTAGTCCTCAATGCTTGAGCCCTGTAAGTCAGGCAACGTGACCACCACCACTTGCTCGGTGGTCAGTTCTTCGTGCGCGCGCAGCATCTGTTCGAGATGCTCTTTGCTCGGGCCGTCGATCATCCCGGCGGCGTCGACAACGCGCCCGGTCAGCGGCGGAAACGTGAGGTCGGCTTGAGCCCATTGGGCAAACATACCCACCGACATCGCCAGTAACGCGACCAGCACTCCCCGGCGCGCGCGTCCCATCAGAACTTCACTTGCGGCGCTTTGTCAGCGTCAGCGGCGGTGGCTTCGAAGTTCGGACGCACCGGCAGATCGCTGTACATCACCGTATGCCACAGACGGCCCGGGAAGGTGCGGATCTCGGTGTTGTAACGCTCGACCGCCGTGATGAAATCGCGACGGGCCACCGCAATGCGGTTTTCCGTGCCTTCAAGCTGAGATTGCAGCGCCAGGAAGTTCTGGTTGGATTTGAGGTCCGGATAGCGCTCCGAAACCACCATCAAGCGGCTCAATGCGCCGGTCAGCTGACCTTGCGCGTCCTGGAACTGCTTGAGTTTGGCCGGATCGTTCAGGGTGCTGGCGTCTACCTGAATCGACGTCGCCTTGGCCCGCGCTTCGATGACTGCGGTCAGGGTGTCCTGCTCTTGTTTGGCGTAGCCCTTCACCGTTTCCACCAGGTTGGGGATCAGGTCGGCGCGGCGTTGATACTGGTTCTGCACCTGTGCCCAGGCGGCCTTGACCTGCTCGTCGTAGGTCGGAATGTTGTTGATCCCGCAGCCGGACAACAGGGTCGTCAGCAGCATCATCAAGGCCAGTGACAATTTGTAACGACTGCCCCGGCTGTGGTCATAACGCTCTGTTTGCATGGCGTGCGTGCTCCCTGTACTCATCAATAATTAGTCCTGTCAGTCATGACTTTAGCCAAACCGGACGATCCCCGGCATAATCCCGCCCCATCGCGTTGTCAGGGCTCTGGATTGCCGGGCCACAATCAGATAAAACTCGTTGCGCTACTGATGCTCATATGAGGCAGGAGTTCAGCGACGTTGCCGTCCTGACGACAATAAAAACCAAAGGTTAGACACCTATAACAATGGCTGACCGGTATTACGCGCGAGTTGCCGGCGACGCCTTGAGAAAACCATTCATGAATAAGCTGTGTTTCCTGAGTCTCGTCATCGGCCTGGTCAGTCAGTCCGCCTGGGCCGAAAACGCCACCACCGGCGTCGGCACCGCTTCCACGCTGCAAGCCAAGAATGCATTCATCGCCAACCTGATGAAGCAAATGACCCTAGACGAGAAGATCGGTCAACTGCGCCTGATCAGCATCGGTCCGGAAATGCCCAAGCCGGAAATTCTCAAGGAAATCACCGCCGGCCGCATCGGCGGCACGTTCAACTCCGTCGTGCTGCCGGACAACCGCGCCATGCAGGACGCCGCCGGGCACAGCCGCAACAAGATTCCGATGTTTTTCGCCTACGACGTCGTCCACGGCCAGCGCACGGTGTTCCCGATCAGCCTGGGCCTCGCGTCGACCTGGGACATGAACGCCATCACCCGCACCGGTCGCGTGTCGGCGATCGAAGCGGCGGCCGACGGCGTGGACATGACCTTCGCGCCCATGGTCGACATTACCCGCGACGCACGCTGGGGCCGCAGCTCCGAAGGCTTCGGCGAGGACACCTATCTGGTGTCGCGCATCTCCGCCACCATGACCCGTGCGTTTCAGGGCACCAGCATGCAGGCGCCCAACAGCATCATGGCGGTGGTCAAACACTTCGCCCTGTATGGCGCGGTCGAGGGCGGTCGCGATTACAACACCGTCGACATGAGCCCGGTGCGCATGCAGCAGGACTACCTGCCGCCCTATCGCGCGTCGATTGATGCTGGCGCAGGGGGCGTGATGATCGCGCTCAATTCCATCAACGGCGTGCCTTCCACCTCCAACGCCTGGCTGCTGCAGGACGTGCTGCGCAGGGACTGGGGCTTCAAAGGCGTGACCGTCAGCGACCACGGCGCGATCAAGGAATTGATCGACCACGGCGTAGCCAAGGACTTCCGCGAAGCCGCCAAGCTGGCGATCAAGGCCGGCGTCGACCTGAGCATGAACGACAAAGCCTATGGCGAAGAGCTGCCGGGGCTGGTGAAGAGCGGCGAAGTGTCGGAGAAAGAAGTCGACAATGCCGTGCGAGAAGTGCTCGGCGCCAAGTGGGAAATGGGCCTGTTCGCCAACCCGTACCTGCGCATCGGTGCGGCAGTGGATGACCCCGCAGACCGTAATGCCGAAAACCGTTTGCACCGTGCCGAAGCCCGCGACGTCGCGCGCAAGAGCATCGTGCTGCTGAAGAACCAGAACGACACCCTGCCGCTGAAGAAGCAAGGCACCATCGCCGTGATCGGCCCGCTGGCCAAGAGCTCGATGGACATGCTGGGCAGCTGGTCGGCGGCCGGTCTGGCGCGTCAGACCGTCAATGCCTACGACGGCATTGCGGCGGCGGTCGGCGACAAGGCCAAGCTGATTTATGCACTGGGCTCCAACGTCACCGACAATCAGCACGCCATTACCTACCTGAACAAAATGGACGACCAGATCGCCATCGATCCGCGTCCGGAACAGGAAATGATCGACGAAGCCGTCAAGGCCGCGCAGCAGGCTGACGTCGTGGTGGCAGTGGTCGGTGAGTCACGCAACATGTCCCACGAAGCCGCGAGCCGTGTCGACCTGGTGATCCCCGGCCGTCAACGGGAGCTGATACGCGCGCTCAAAGCCACGGGCAAGCCGCTGGTGCTGGTGTTGATGAACGGCCGGCCGCTGGCGCTGGGCGAAGAAAACGAGCTGGCCGACGCCATGGTGGAGAGCTGGTTCCTCGGCACCGAGGGCGGCAATGCTCTGGCTGACGTGTTGTTCGGCGACTACAACCCGTCCGGCAAACTGCCGATGACCTTCCCCCGCTCCGTGGGTCAGGTGCCGGCCTACTACAATCACCTGAACACCGGTCGTCCCTACCGCCCGAATGATTCGAACTACACCTCGAACTATTTCGAAGAGCCGACCAGCCCGCTGTTCCCGTTCGGTTACGGCCTGAGCTACACCCAGTTCAGCGTCTCGGACATCACCCTGTCGATCAACAAGATGACCCGCAAGGACAAGTTGACCGCCAGCGTCATGGTCAAGAACACCGGCAAGGTCGCCGGTGAGACCGTGGTCCAGCTGTACCTGCGCGACGTCGCCGCGTCGATCAGCCGCCCGGTGAAAGAGCTGAAGAACTTTCAGAAGGTCATGCTGAACCCCGGCGAAGAGAAATCCGTGAGCTTCACCCTGACCGAAGAAGACTTGAAGTTCTTCAACCCGTCGCTGAAGTACGCGGCCGAGGCGGGCGAGTTCAAGCTGATGATCGGCCTGGATTCGGAGAACGTGAAAGAGACGACGTTTAACTTGCTGTAAGGCAGGAATCCGGGGCGAATGCGCCAGCCACTGAAAGGAGGTCATGCCCATGCCCCGTTCCGTCCGCCTTGTGCTCTACGTCTTGCTGATCCTCGCCGGTGCCGCCATCGCGGCGACGCTGGCGATGCATCAGGCTCAGCGGCATGCGCTGGAAGGTGACGCTGAACAATCCAGGGATCGTCTGGCGCTCTACGCCAATACGCTGCAAACCCTGATCGAGCGCTACCGGGCACTGCCGGCCGTTCTGGCCCTTGATCCGCAACTGCGGGCGGCGCTGAGCGGACCGGTCAGCGCCGACACCACCCAGGCGCTCAATCTCAAACTGGAGCAGATCAACGGCGCTGCCCAGTCCTCCACCCTCGAACTGCTCGACCGCAACGGCCTTGCCGTCGGCGCCAGCAACTGGCGTCTGCCGAGCAGCTATGTGGGTCACAACTACGGCTTCCGCCCCTACTTCACGCAAACCCGCGCCAACGGCGTCGGGCGCTTTTATGCCGTCGGCGTGACCAGCGGCATCCCGGGTTACTTCCTGTCGAACGCGGTGCGTGACGAGGCCGGGCAGTTCATCGGGGCCATGGTGGTCAAGCTGGAGTTTCCGGACCTGGAACACACCTGGGCGCAAAACGATGACCTGCTGCTGGTCAGTGACGCCAAGGGCATCGTCTTCATTGCCAATCAGCCGGGCTGGCGCTATCGGGCTCTGCGACCGCTGAACGAGCAAGAGCGCGCCGAACTGGCGAGCACGCGTCAGTACGACAAGCAACCGTTGACGCCCTTGCATCAGGAGCCGCTGCTTGCGTTCGGCGAGAACAGCCACCTCAGCCGCGTTGACGCCCCCAACGAGCAGGCGGATTTCTTGTGGCAGTCGATGCCGCTGCCGACCGAGGGCTGGACGCTGCACCTGCTGCGTAAACCGCAGCCCGCCAGCGAAGACGCGCGCAATGCAGGTCTGGCGGCGGCAGGCATCTGGCTGACCCTGGTGTTCCTCGGGCTGTTTTTGTATCAACGCTGGCGCCTTGCCCGGGTGCGCCAGCGCAGTCGCGAAGAGCTTGAGCGTCTGGTGGAAGAGCGCACGCGCGACCTGCACACCGCGCAGGACGGTCTGGTGCAGTCGACCAAGCTGGCGGCGCTCGGCCAGATGTCCGCCGCCCTCGCCCACGAAATCAACCAGCCGCTGACGGCGCAGCGCATGCAGCTCGCGACCCTGCGTTTGTTGCTGGAGCATGGCCGTGTCGACGATGCGTACAAGGCGTTGAGCCTGCTGGATCAGCAGCTGACGCGCATGGCCGCGCTCACCGGCCACCTGAAAACCTTCGCCCGTAAAAGCCCCAGCGGCCTGCGCGAGCGCCTTGATCTGGCCACCGTGGTCGATCAGGCGCTGCTGTTGCTGGATGCGCGGATTCGCGAAGAGCGCGTCAGCTGCGTGCTCGACCTCACGCGTCCGGCCTGGGTGCGCGGTGACGCGATTCGGCTGGAACAGGTGCTGATCAATCTGATGCGCAACGCCTTGGACGCGATGGGCGATAAACCGCTCAGGCGTCTGGAAATCCGCATCGATGCACAGGGCGAGCACTGGTGCGTTTCCGTCATCGACAGTGGCGGCGGGATTGCCGAAGAACACGTGGCTAACGTATTCGATCCGTTTTTCACCACCAAACCGGTGGGCGATGGCCTGGGGCTGGGGCTCGCGGTTTCGTTCGCCATCGTGCATGAACTGGGCGGCCGGCTCAGCGCCGAAAACATTAATAACGGCGCGCGGTTTTTCTTCTGTTTGACCCAGGCCCCGGAGGCCGACGCCCCATGCTGAACTCGGTAATCGTGGTGGACGACGAAGCGCCCATCCGGGAAGCGGTGGAGCAATGGCTCTCGCTGTCCGGTTTCGAGGTGCGCCTGTTCAGCCGTGCCGAGGAATGCCTGGCGCAAGTGCCCGAGCACTTTCCCGGCGTGATCCTCAGCGATGTGCGCATGCCCGGCATGGATGGTTTGCAGTTGCTGGCCGAGTTGCAACGGCGGGACCGCGATTTGCCGGTGATCTTGCTGACTGGCCACGGTGACGTGCCCATGGCCGTGGACGCCATGCGCGACGGCGCCTATGACTTTCTCGAAAAGCCGTTCACCCCTGAAACCCTGCTCGGAAGCCTGCGGCGGGCACTGGAGAAACGCGCGCTGGTGCTGGAAAACCGCGCGCTGCATGAACGGGCGGATAACCGCTCGCGGCTCGATGCCACGCTGCTGGGGATGTCGCCGACGATGCAGACAGTGCGGCGGCAGGTCCTGGACCTCTCGCAACTGCCGGTTAATGTGCTGATTCGCGGCGAGACCGGCAGTGGCAAGGAAATGGTCGCGCGTTGCCTCCATGACTTCGGTCCGCGGGCAGACAAGCCGTTCGTTGCGGTCAACTGCGCGGCGATCCCGGAGCAGTTGTTCGAAGCCGAGCTGTTCGGCCACGAAAGCGGCGCGTTCACCGGCGCCCAGGGCAAGCGGATCGGCAAACTGGAGTACGCCCACGGCGGCACGGTCTTCCTCGACGAAATCGAAAGCATGCCGCTGGCGCAGCAGGTCAAGCTGCTGCGGGTGATCCAGGAGCGGCGGATCGAGCGACTGGGTTCGAACCAGAGCATCGACATTGATGTGCGCATCATTGCCGCGACCAAGCCCGATCTGCTGGACGAAGCCAGGGCCGGGCGTTTCCGCGAAGACCTGGCCTATCGGCTGAACATCGCGGAATTGCGCCTGCCGCCCTTGCGCGAGCGGCGAGAAGACATCCCGATGCTGTTCAGCCATTTCTCGCGGAATGCGGCGGAGCGCCTCGGCCGCGACGCGCCGGTATTGAGCGCGGAACAACTGAGCCATCTGCTCAGCCACGACTGGCCAGGAAACGTGCGCGAGCTGGCGAACGCGGCCGAGCGCCAGGTGCTGGGGCTGGACGGTCCCGCTGCGCAAGAGAACCCGATGGGGCAATCGCTGGTGGTGCAGCAGGAAGCGTTCGAAGCGCACTGCATTCGCTCGGCGTTGCGACGGCATAGGGGCGACATCAAAGCGGTCATGCACGAACTGCAACTGCCCCGCCGTACGCTGAATGAAAAAATGCAGCGACACGGGTTGGTGCGCGAGGACTTTCTAGCGGGAGACAGTCCTACAGGATGATCGCAGTGTCAGTAGGACCGGCTTCAGCCAGGAAGAGGCTCTTGAGTACACCATCACTTCTGCGGTGTGACTTCCGACGCTTTCCCGGCTAAAGCCAGTCCCACCAAGCGCACGCGGCGATTCCGTGGTACCGGCTTCAGCCGGGAAGAGACTTCGATCCTGTCAGATCGGGGAATGAGCGGATTTTCGCTCATGGGTTTCAGACATCAAGCGGATTTCCGCTTACCCTGACCGCGACAACCCCTCTACTCCGGGCCTTTCAGCCGTTGGCACAGCTCCTGCTATCACTGTCGTCAGACCGCCTCGATGCGTTCCTTCTAACAACAATGACTTGCAGGAAATCCCATGGCCATCCCCAATTCTGCCTCCCACGGAACGGCTGCCACGCCAGCCGCCGAAAAAACCACCGGAAGTCGCCTGAAATCCATTTTCAGCGGTTCGGTCGGCAACATGGTCGAGTGGTACGACTGGTACGTCTACGCCGCCTTCTCCCTCTACTTCGCCAAAGTCTTCTTCCCCAAGGGCGACACCACCGCCCAATTGCTCAATACCGCCGCGATCTTTGCCGTGGGCTTCCTGATGCGCCCCATCGGCGGCTGGCTCATGGGCCTCTACGCAGACCGCAAAGGCCGCAAGGCCGCGCTGATGGCGTCGGTGCTGCTGATGTGTTTCGGTTCGCTGATCATCGCCCTCACCCCTGGCTATGAAACCATCGGCGTTGGCGCCCCGATCATGCTGGTGTTCGCCCGCCTGCTACAGGGCCTGTCGGTAGGTGGCGAGTACGGCACCTCGGCGACGTATCTCAGCGAGATGGCGACCAAAGAACGCCGGGGCTTTTTCTCCAGCTTCCAGTACGTGACGCTGATCTCCGGCCAGCTCATCGCGCTGGCGGTGCTGATTGTGCTGCAACAGACGCTGACCACTGAACAGCTGCACGCATGGGGCTGGCGCATCCCGTTCGCCATTGGTGCATTGTGCGCGGTGGTGGCGCTGTTCCTGCGTCGCGGGATGGAAGAAACCGAGTCGTTCAACCGCAAGAAGGACAAACCCAAAGAAAGCCTCATGCGCACCCTGATGCGCCATCCCAAGGAGCTGATGACCGTCGTCGGCCTGACCATGGGCGGCACGCTGGCGTTCTACACCTACACCACCTACATGCAGAAGTACCTGGTGAACACGGTGGGCATGAGCATCACCGATTCGACGACGATTTCCGCCGCTACGCTGTTCCTGTTCATGCTGTTGCAACCGGTGATCGGCGCGCTGTCTGACAAGATTGGCCGTCGCCCGATCCTGATTGCCTTTGGCGTGCTGGGCACCTTGTGTACCGTGCCGATCCTCACCACCCTGCACACCATCCAGAGCTGGTGGGGCGCGTTCTTCCTGATCATGGCCGCGCTGATCATCGTCAGCGGCTATACGTCGATCAACGCCGTGGTGAAAGCCGAACTGTTCCCGACCGAAATCCGCGCCCTGGGCGTCGGCCTGCCGTACGCACTGACGGTGTCGATCTTCGGCGGCACAGCCGAATACATCGCGCTGTGGTTCAAGAGCATTGGCATGGAAACCGGCTACTACTGGTACGTCACCGCCTGCATCGCAGTGTCGCTGCTGGTGTATGTGTTCATGAAAGACACCCGCAAGCATTCGCGGATCGAGACTGACTGACCTGAAACGGCGCTGGCTAGCCGCTTCGACCAGCGCTTGAAGGCAGCAAAACGAGGGCAGCTCACGCACATGAGCTGCCCTTTTGCATTCGCAGAAGCCGCTAAGTGCATGAATAACGATCGCTTTTCGCAGTATCAATTTCAGCGATGATCGCTACTAATGCGATTGACTTCTTAATAATGTTGAGGCGAGTAAAGTTCACTCCATACCGAGTTACCCACTCATTAAATCGATCTGGAGCAACTACCATGAAAACTAACAAACTGATCTTCGGCCTCGCTTTCTCCCTTCTTGCCAGCAGCGCATTTGCACTTCCCGTTGTTGATGCCCAGCACGCAGTTAATACTGCGGTCGTTGCAGAAAACGGCTCGTCCCACACTAATATTGGTCGTGTCGCTGCTGACGGTTCGGACCATGTAGGTGCCAACCGCCTCGCTTCTGACGGCGCTGACCGTGTAGGTAACAACCGCCAGGCCGCTGATGGTTCGGATCACGTTGGTGCCAACCGCCTCGCTGCTGACGGCGCTGACCGTGTGGGTAACAACCGCCAGGCCGCTGATGGTTCGGATCACGTTGGTGCCAACCGCCTCGCTGCTGACGGCGCTGATCGTGTCGGTGCCAATCGCCAGGCAGCTGACGGCTCGGACCATGTTGGTGCAAATCGCCTGAGCTGATTCGCCCTGTCGTTCTCCCAGCCCGGCTTTATGCCGGGCTTAATTTTTTCCGCACGTGGAAACCTGAAACCCTCGGTTTGACTGGTCTCCTGACAGATGTGGGTCAGCAGCGAATCGCGTATCCATCTCGTTTTCTTTAGCTGGCATGCCCGATCCCCTCCCGCTGCGCACCGACCTACCAAATAACAGCCACCCGAGTCAACAGGCAAATTCGCCTTCGCCGGTGAAAATTGCTCCATTCCAGCGCAAATGTCTCGCCGACGCTTTAAAACCGGGCGCTCCAGCCCACTATCATTTTTAGCGATGGTCGATAGCAACAGCGTTAACTTCAACTTAATCGGCACGCGCGTAACATTGGCTCCATTCCCAAGTTGAAAACATTATTGAACTTACTGGAGCAACACTCATGAAAACGTCGAATATTATTTTTGGTATTAGTTTGTCCATTCTGGCATCGAGCGCATTCGCTCTGCCTGTTTCCGAACAGCACTCTGCATTTAACGGCACTGTTGTCGCAGAAGGCGGTTCTTCCCACACCAATGCGTCGCACACCGGTTCGTATCGTCAGGCTTCCGATGGTTCCGATCACGTTGGTGCCAATCGCCTCGCCGCCGACGGCGCTGACCGCGTAGGTAACAACCGCCAGGCTGCCGATGGCGCTGACCATATCGGTGCAAACCGTCTGGCCGCTGACGGCGCCGATCGCGTCGGTGCCAATCGCGCCAGCTAAGCGTTATCCGCACCATGCCCACCGCTTCATGTTCCACCTCCTGAACTCCCTTTGTAGCCCGACACTTGTCGGGCTTTTTTTTTGCGCGGGGTTCGGAGGTCGCTGGAATCCTCATCCAATGCCTTGCACTATGTCGGCCTGCATTCCGTGAACGCACTCACCGTGGCCGGCACGCCCGCACCCCCACATTCAGGAACACACCATGTCAGACGATATTCATTTCTACGAACCGTCCAAAGGTCATGGACTGCCCCACGACCCGTTCAACGCTATCGTGGGCCCACGTCCGATCGGCTGGATCTCGTCCCAGGACGCAGAGGGAAAGCTGAACCTGGCGCCCTACAGCTTCTTCAACGCCTTCAACTATGTACCGCCCATCATCGGGTTCTGCAGCATCGGTCGCAAAGACAGCCTGAACAACATCGAACAGACCGGCGAGTTCGTCTGGAACCTCGCCACGCGCAGCCTGGCCGAGCAGATGAACATGAGTTGCGCGGCAGTGCCGGCAGACGTGAGTGAGTTCGAGCTGGCGGGCCTTACCGCAGAACCGTCGCGCATCGTTGCCGTGCCGAGGGTCAAGGAGACGCCGGTTTCGTTCGAATGCAAAGTCACGCAGATCATCCAGCTGCAACGCGCCGACAAGGAAGTGGTGCCGAGCTGGCTGATTCTGGGGGAAGTGGTGGCGGTGCATATCGCCAAGCGGCTGCTGAAGGAAGGTGTGTATGACACCGCAGCCGGCGAGCCCATCCTGCGCGGCGGCGGCCCGGCTGACTATTTCCAGCTGAGCGCAGAGTCGCTGTTCAAGATGTACCGGCCGAACGTCTGATCAATCCTGGGCGAACACCAGCTCGCCCTCTTGGGTGACGTCGGCGAGCCGCTCCAGCTCTTTTACGGCGGCGTCGTCAGCGGCGAGCGCGGTTGGGAATTTCTGTTCGGCGAGGACGCGATGAAAGGTTGGCGCCCCGCCCATGACCCGAGCCTTGACGGCGATCGCGGCACTGTAGCCGTCGTCACCGGGGACCGCTGCCGAAACGGCCTCGTGATGCTGGAATTCTTTGCGTGCCATGGTCCGACGTCCTGCCTGGAAAAATGAAGGCAGGATTTTAAACGCAGGCGCTCGAACACCTGAAAGGTTTTCTTCGCAGGCCTTATCGGCTGCAACCGAGCAATAGCACCGAAACCTGTTAGCCCGCCAAGCGAGCACCTATAGGGACATCAACCGTCTGTGCCTGAGCCGTCGATACCGTGGCGAAGGTTTGAAAGTCGAGGCTCGCCACCAGCAACTCGGTCACCAGTTCGGAAAACAGGTTGAGCTCAGGCGCGGCGAACCAGTCGTTCATTGCGGAGGGGTCGGCCCAGGAGCCGGTAATGACCCAGAGGTCGTCGTCGGTCATGGATTTCTGCAGCGCGAAGTGCAGGCAACCCGACGCGGCAGCGGACGGGTTGATCAGGCTGCTCAAGCGGGCGCCCAGCTGCGCACTGTGTCCGGGCCGGGCGCGGACGGAGACCCAATGGCTCACGACTGACGTATTTAGCATGCTCTGCGCTCCTTCTCTTTACGTGCTTGGCTTAAGCAGGCGTGCCGCGATTCGGGATCTGGCATCCGTGGAACAGGCGGCGGCGGGAAGTGAAGGTTAGGGGCAGACGCGCACCCTGCGGTAGCCAATTACTGCGCGGTTATTGCCTGATTCTGCGCTGGCAGGTTCATAGTGACGGCCGCTCTCGTCGCTGGGTCGCGTGATGCCTGTGGACTTTCGAGCAACGATCCCGGGCGAACAGGGCCCGTTCATGGCAACGCAACACATCGGCAACAGAATCAGGCAAGCATTCGGCAGGATTCGCCTAACGCTTGCGCTTGCCCAAAAATAAGCTGTGCTGCATCAACGCCCTGTCCAGAGGAACTCCCCATGTCGTTATCCGCTTTTGCGCCGTCCGCTCCGGATGCTCGACCTGTTGCCGAGCTGAGCGCGCAGATGACGCAACAGCGCGCCGAGCTGGCAGATCTGATCCGCCGGCATGCCCCCGTCGACGGCAGTTTCCAGACGGTGATCAAACCGTTGTTCATGGTGCGGCACGATCGCCCGTCGCAATCGGTGCCGGGGCTGGTGCAGCCGGCGCTGTGCATCATGGCTCAGGGCCGCAAGGACGTGACGCTGGGCGGCGAGCTGTACACCTACGACCCGCTCAACTACCTGGTGCTGTCAGTGGCGCTGCCCATCAGCGGCAAGGTGATTTACGCGACCCCGGAAGAGCCGCATCTGGCCTTGCGCCTGGAAATCGATCCGGTGGAAATCAACGCGCTGATCGCCGAAGCAGGGCCGATGAGCGTACCGACGCGTCACAGCGGGCGCGGCATGTACGTCGAGCGGATCGACGCTCAGCTGCTCGACGCTGTCATCCGCCTGATCCGTCTGCTGGACACGCCAAAAGACATTCCCATGCTCGCCCCGCTGATCAATCGGGAGATCCTTTATCGACTCCTGCGTGGGAGCGAAGGGCATCGGCTGTATGAAATCGCCATCTCCAACTGCCAGACCCATCGCGTCACCCAGGCGATCAAGTGGCTCAACGACCATTTCCAGGAGCCGCTGCGCATTGAAGATCTGGCGAGAGAGGTGAACCTGAGCGTCTCGACGCTGCACCACCGTTTCAAGTCCGTCACCGCCATGAGCCCGCTGCAATACCAGAAGCAACTGCGTCTGCAGGAGGCCCGACGGTTGATGCTGGCGGACGGCCTGGAAGCGTCCGCCGCCGGTTACCGGGTCGGCTATGAAAGCGCCTCGCAGTTCAGCCGCGAATACAGCCGCCTGTTCGGCGCGCCACCACTGCGGGACCTGGCGCGCCTGCGCAGCACGGTTTGAACGCGCCGCTCAGTCGAAGTAAGACGTCAGCCGATGCTGCTCATCCAGCGCTTCTGGTCGATCTCGATCAACGTCGGGCCGTCACGCTGGCTGGCTGAGTTGAGGGCCGTGGTCAGTTGCTCAACGCTGCCAACCGCCTCCGCGGCGCATCCCAGTGCTGTGGCGACGCCGATGAAATCGGGCGTGTAGATGTCGACACCGATGGGCTCGATGGCGCGGTTGACCATGTACTTCTTGATCTCATCGTAACCCTGGTTATTCCACAGCAGCACCACGATGGGCGTTCGCGCTTCCACCGCACTCGCCAGTTCGGACAAGGTGAACTGCAGGCCGCCGTCGCCAATCAGGCACACGACAGGATTGGACTCTCCGGCGTCGCGACTGCCCAGCCACGCCCCCACGGCGGCGGGCAAGGCGTAGCCCAGGGTTCCGTAACCGGTGGAGGAATTGAACCAGCGGCGAGGCTTGTCGAGGTCCAGGGTCAGGTTGCCGGTGTAGACGGGCTGGGTGGAGTCGCCCACGATCACGGCTTCCGGCAATACTTCAAGCACCGTTTGCAAGAACAGCGTCTGCCCACGGGTGGCATCGTCCCAGTTCGCCTCAAGACTCGTTTTCAGCGCGGCAACCCGCGCAGCGCCCCAGTCTTGGCTGCGTGGCGCCAGCAATTCGCCGGCCAGCGCGTCCACCAAGGCTTCAGCGGCGTGTTGAGCGTCGGAGACCAGCGCAACCGTTGGCGGAAAGTTGCGCACAGTCTGATCGGGGTCGATGTCGATGCGCAGCAACGCGCCCGGAATTTTGAAGTGGCCCTGAAAGGTAATGTCGTAATCGGTCTCGGCCAGTTCAGTACCGATGGCCAGCACCACGTCGGCGTTTTCAATGACCTCACGGGTGGCATCGAGGGACTGCGTCGAACCTATCAGCAGCGGGTGAGCGCCCGGCAGCATGCCTTTGGCGTTGATGGTCAGCGCGACCGGCGCGCCGAGCCGTTCGGCCAGACGCGTCAATGCCGGGGCGGCGTCAATGGCGCCGCCTCCCGCAAGAATCAGAGGCCGTTGCGCCGTGGCGAGCAGATTCGCCATGTGCCGGATCGCAGCGGGTGCCGGTCCGGCGCGGCTTACCGAGACCGGCTGGCTGTGCAGCAGGGCGTCGGCATTTTCCACCAGCACATCCAGCGGAATCTCGATATGCACCGGACGCGGCCGCGCTGCTTGAAACACCGCAAACGCCCGGGCCAGCACCGACGGCAACTCGGCCGCTGACATCAGCGTATGAGAAAACGCCGCGACGCCCGCGACCAGCGCACTCTGGGACGGCAGTTCATGCAGCTTGCCGCGACCGCCGCCCAACTGACTGCGCGACTGCACGCTGGAAATCACCAGCATCGGGATCGAGTCCCCATAGGCCTGGCCCATCGCGGTGCTGATATTGGTCATGCCGGGGCCGGTAATGATGAAGCACACGCCCGGCTTGCCTCGCGTGCGCGCATATCCATCGGCCATGAAGCCTGCGCCCTGTTCATGGCGCGGGGTGATGTGGGTGATCGACGAACCGGCCAGCCCTCGGTACAGCTCAACCGTGTGCACCCCTGGAATCCCGAACACCCGCTCGACCCCGTAGCCTTCCAGCAACCTGACCAGCACTTCCCCGCACGTCGCCATGTGTCTGCCCCTTTCGTATGCCTGTCGCAACGCCGCCCGCAATGTGCCAGGCTCGATAGGCGACTATTGAAGCTGCGGGCCGTATCGACCACAACGCATAAAATGTCATGCTTAGCCATGTCCTCAGCTCATGGCTAACCCGCCGATGAAACGCCTTCCTCCCCTGCCCGCGCTGCATACGTTCCTGATCACGGCGAAGTGCTGCAATTTCACCCGGGCTGCGGAGGCGCTGCACCTCACTCAGGGCGCCGTCAGCCGGCAGATCGCCGGGCTGGAAGCTCACTTGGGCTATCGCCTGTTCAATCGTCAGGCCCGTGGCTTGAGCCTGACCGCCCAGGGCCGCGAGCTGCTGCCGCGCATTGAGCAAGTGTTCAGCCTGATCGAGGCGGCGGTGGATCAAGTCGATGCCAGACCGAGGGCGCTGCAAATCAAGGCACCGACCTGCATCAGCCGCTGGTTGTTACCGCGCCTGATGCAGTGGCAGAAAGAACGGCCTGATGTGCCGGTGCAACTGACCACGACGAGCGCGCACACGGTGGATTTTAGGCGTGAGGATTTCGATGCCGCCGTGGTGTTCGGCGCGAAACCGGTTGATTCCAGTCACGTGCAGCACCTGTTAGACGAACAACTGACGCCGGTGTGCTCGCCGTCCCTGGCGTCCAGCAATCCCCTCGCCCGCGCCGCCGATCTGGAACGGCACATGCTCCTGCACCCCACCCTCGACGAGCGTGACTGGACGCTGTGGCTGAAGGCCGCCGGAGCGGAGCTGAGCCATGTCGAGCACGGTCAGCACTTCGACACGATGGACCTGGCGATGACGGTCGCCTCACAAGGGACGGGGGTTGCCATTGGCGACTGGTCGCTGATCGGCGAAGACCTGAGCGCGGGGCGCCTGGTCATGCCGTTCGAACTAAAAGTCCGGACCGGCGCGGCGTATTACTTCGTGCACCCCAAAGGCGCCAGCGTTCCTTCCCCACTGCAGGATCTGCTGGACTGGCTGTCGCTGCAGGCGGCTGAGCGGCGCATCGGCTGAGCGGCGCAATGCTGGCTCTTCATCAACGGCCCGGCTGATACAAACATTCAATCCCCATCGCCCGGTCCACTCGCCGATAGCGACCTACACTGACAGTGTCCGCTCTGAAACAGTTATCCTACCGGATCGAGGCAAATGTCATGAGAACCACAATAAAAAGACAGTGCGTTTATGTCGTCGCCGTTACTGCCGTGTTGAGCCTGTACGCCGCAGGTGCTTACCGAATCGAACAAATGCGGCAGACGCCCCGCGTGGCGGTGGTCTGCACGATGGGGCATTGCATGCCCACTGATGCGACGTTCAGCGCCCTTCGTTGACGGCAACTGCCGGTCGACGTTACGCGGGTCAACGTACTGCGAAAATCCCCACAGCCTGCTATCGATTAGCAAGCTAACGGACTAGACTTGGCGCAAATTCCTGCGGATGTTCAGCGGGTCAATCTGCCAGTCGAGTCTCATCTGTGACGAGCCTTAATCAACCCCGTCCGGACATCCGCAGCATTCTGTTTGCGCTGATGATGGCCGTGTTTCTCAGCGCGCTGGATCAGACCATCGTCGCGGTCTCAATGCCGGCCATCTCCGCCCAATTCCAGGATTTCGACCTGCTCGCCTGGGTGATCTCGGCCTACATGGTCGCGCTCACCGTGGCCGTGCCGATTTACGGCAAGCTGGGGGATTTATATGGCCGGCGCCGCTTGATGCTGTTCGGGCTGGCGACCTTTACCCTCGCCTCGCTGTTCTGCGCCATGGCCCAGAGCATGGAGCAACTGGTGCTGGCGCGGGTGCTGCAAGGCATCGGCGCCGGCGGCATGGTGTCCGTGAGCCAGGCGATCATCGGCGACATCGTTCCGCCCCGGGAGCGCGGTCGCTATCAGGGTTACTTCAGCGGCATGTACGCCGCGGCGAGCGTCGCCGGGCCGGTGCTCGGCGGCTTCATGACCGAGTACCTGTCGTGGCGCTGGGTGTTCATTATCAATCTCCCGCTGGGGCTGGCGGCCTGGTGGGTGGCGCGCAAAACGCTGGTGGGCCTGCCGATCCCCCAACGCAAACCGGTGATCGACTACCTGGGCACGGTGCTCATGATCATCGGCCTGACGTCGTTGCTGCTGGGCATTACCGAAATCGGCCAGGGTCGCAGCTGGCGCGACGAGTCGGTGGTCCTGCAACTGTCGGTGGCGCTGCTCGCACTGCTGATTTTTGTGCTGTATGAGCGGCGCACTCGCGAGCCTCTGCTGCCCATGCACCTGTTCGCCAATCGCAGCGCGGTGCTCTGCTGGTGCACGATTTTCTTCACCAGCTTTCAGGCCATTTCGCTCATCGTGCTGCTGCCGTTGCGCTTTCAGACCGTCACCGGTGCGGGGGCCGACAGCGCGGCGTTGCACCTGATGCCACTGGCGATCGGCATGCCTATCGGCGCGTACTTTGGTGGCCGCCGCACTTCGCTGACGGGCCGCTACAGACCGATCATCCTCACCGGCGCGGCGTTGATGCCGCTGGCAATCCTCGGTATCGCCTTCACGCCGCCGCAGTCGGCCCTTCTGACGAGCCTGTTCATGGTCCTCACCGGCATCGCCAGCGGCATGCAGTTTCCGACCTCGCTGGTGGGCACGCAGAACTCGGTGGAGGTTAAAGACATGGGCGTGGCGACCAGTACGACCAACCTGTTTCGGTCATTGGGCGGTGCAGTCGGTGTCGCAACGATGTCAGCACTGCTGCTGGCGATGCTCGCCGGTTCAGGGATTGCCCAGGTCGGCGGCAGTTCGATCCCGGGCGAAGGCTCGGGCAATGTGCTGATGGACAGTCTGCACGCCGCTAGCGGTCCCGCGCTTGAATTGCTGCGCGGGCAGCTGTCGATGACCTTTCAGCACCTGTTGATCACCAGCGCAGCCGTGTCGCTGCTGGGTTTGTCTGCTGCACTGGCGATGCCCAACAACCTGCTGCGCGGGCGGGACGACAAGGACCGCTAAACGAACCTGTCAGGGCGATCAGCCGCTGTAATAACCCACCGCCACCAGGAATGCACCGACCTTGCGCACGTAGGCGTGCTTGTGTTCGATTTTGCTGGTGACCGGGTTGCGCCAGCGGTATTCGTATTCGCCTTCAGACTGTTTCTTGACGAGCTCGAGCATCGGAATGCCGACCGGCTTGCCTTCAGGGTCCTTGACCTTGCTGAAGTCGGTATTCACCAGCCGCAGGTTGGTGCCATGGGCGACATAGCGTTTGGTGTCGACGTTCACCACGAAGACGTACAGATCATCTTGCAGAAATCCGCCCTTGAGGTCGTTGATGGCGCGAAGGGTGCCGTCCTTATCCTGTTCCAGCGCCTTGGACGCCTTGTCGAGCAACGCCCTCGCCTGCTCCGGCGAAGCGCGCGGCAGGTAGTAACCGACGGCCAGAACCCGATCGCCGATGCGCTGAAAATACACGCGCTTGCGCTCGACCTTACCGTCGCGCCAGTTCTGCCAGCGATACTCGGCCTGCTGAATGCCGGCGCTTTCCGGGGTTTGCAGCACCTGCTTGAAGTTTTTCTGCAGCTCAGGATCGAGCACCGACGATACGTCACGGCCGATCAGCGCCACCGATGGCCCACCACTTGCCAGCATGATCCCCTTGGTATCGGTGACGAAGACATAACGCTCGCCATCGACGAACTCGCCCTGACGGCTGAATTCGGCGAGCGCCTTGTCACCCTGGACGCGGTAACGGGCCACGGCTTTTTCCAGCAGCCCCTTGGCGGCTTCCGCTTCCTGGACTTCGTCGCCCGCTGCCCACCCGTGTCCGATGCTCAGGGCGGCAAGCGCACCAACCAGAAGTGTTCTGCATGCGTTTTTTGATACGACTGCCATCGCCTCGCCCCCACTCTTATTGGTTATGGGAGGAGCGTAGACGCCAGATTGCAATAGGGCAGCATTCGGCACTTCAATGGGCACCCTGCCTGAATGAGGGCTGAATCACCGTAATCGCTGGGTAAAGCGAGGGTAAACCGCCTGTTCAGCGAAGGTCAGGCGCGGTATAGATACAGGCCAACCGCCACACAGCGCCGTTTTCCCAGGGACCGGCCCGGTGCTGGCAGGTCAGCTGACTGAGAATGCGGGAGACACCGGGTCGCGCAACGCCGGGCTGAAGCGGAGCATGTCGAGAATGCCATCGACCAATCGCTCCGCCTCGTCCTGCAGCGAGAAGCTTTCCGGCACCAGCAGCCACTGGCCGAGAATGCCGTGTATATAGGCGTGCAGGCAGATCGCCGCGCGTTGCGGATTGATGTCAGCGGGGAGCTGGCCTTGCCGGGAGGCGTTACTGAGTGCCAGTGCGATCCGCTCGTTGGCGTCAAGCCAGACAAACTGCCGTTGTTGCCGCATGTCACACATTTCGTCGGTAAATTCGAATTTATGAAACAGGATTTCATTGATGCGGCGGGTTTTAGGATCGCTGGCAACTTGTTGAAACAAATGAATGAGAAGCTTGCGCGTCCATCCCAGTGGATCAACCTCATCTTCGCTCTCACTCGCTCTTGCCATTTCCTCGAGGGGCTCGTGCAGGCTGTCGAGCATCGCCTGGACCAGATCGGCCTTGTTGCTGAAATGCCAATAGATCGCGCCACGGGTCACGCCAGCCAGGGCCGCAATGTCGGCGAGCGTCGTGCGGGAAACCCCTCGATCATAGAAAGCCTGCTCGGCAGCTTCCAGAATCTGCCTGCGGGTTTCCTGAGCCTCTTCTTTCGTGCGTCGGACCATGGCAGTAAAAACCTCTATGAAAATGCGTCAGGCGCTCTGGTCGAGTGGCCTGAACAGCATGTCGGGCGGCCTTTGTAATGCCTTGTCCCGGATCTACAATCGATGCCCTCGGTGCGCTGGAGTGTCACACTCTTGGGTGTTTACAAACAACCGTGAATGTAAGTATATTCATTAGCATCCTACTTATCCAGCAGGAACCCTTTCCCGCCCCTTTCCACTTTTCATGAGTTCAGGCTCCTGACCCGAGGATCTTCATGCAATTCAAGCCAGCTGTTACCGTTCTGGTCACTGCCGTCGCCCTGGCATCGCTGCTCTCCGGATGCAGCAAGAAGGAAGAAGCGGCCGCAGCACCACCGCCCCCTCAGGTCGGCGTCGTTACTCTGAAAACCCAGGCCTACACCCTGACGTCTGAACTGCCGGGCCGGACCACCGCGTTCCGGATCGCCGAAGTACGTCCGCAAGTGAACGGCATCATCCTCAAGCGTCTGTTCACCGAAGGTGGAGACGTCAAAGCCGGTCAGCAGCTCTACCAGATCGATCCGGCGATTTACCAGGCCACCCTGGACAGCGCCAAAGCCACCTACGAATCCTCCAACTCCCTCGCTGGCCGCTACAAGCAGCTGATCAACGAGCAAGCGGTCAGCCGTCAGGAATACGACACGGCGGTCGGTTCGGCCCGCGAAGCGAAGGCGGCGGTGCAGACAGCCGAGATCAACCTGCGTTACACCAAGGTCTACGCGCCGATTTCCGGCCGCATTGGTCGTTCGCTGGTGACGGAAGGTGCGCTGGTCAGCAATGGTCAGGCGGATGCGATGGCCACCATTCAGCAGCTCGACCCGATCTACGTCGACGTGATTCAGTCTTCGGCCGAAATGCTCAAGCTGCGTCGCGAGCTGGAAAGCGGCAAGCTGCAGAAAGCCGGCGACAACGCCGCCAAGGTCAAGCTGGTGCTGGAAGACGGCAGCCTCTACTCAACTGAAGGCAAGCTCGAGTTCTCCGAAGTGTCGGTCGACCAGACCACCGGTTCCGTGACGCTGCGCGCCGTGTTCCCGAACCCGGACCACACGCTGCTGCCAGGCATGTTCGTGCACGCACGACTGCAATCGGGCGTGGCTGAAAATGCGATTCTGGTTCCACAGCAAGGCGTCACCCGCGACCTGAAAGGCACCCCGACCGCACTGGTGGTGAATGCCGATAACAAGGTCGAGTCCCGGACCCTGGTCGCCAACCGCACTATCGGCAGCGACTGGCTGGTAGAAAAAGGCTTGAGCGCAGGTGATCGCGTGATTACCGAAGGGCTGCAATACGTCAAGCCAGGCGCTGAAGTGAAAGTGGCCGAAGCCACCAACGTCAATGCAGCTAACCCGGCAACTGCCCCGGCAACTGATAAAGCCGCAGGCAGCAAAGGGGAGTAATTCATGTCGAAATTTTTTATCGACCGGCCAATTTTCGCGTGGGTAATTGCCCTCGTGATCATGCTGGTGGGGACGCTTTCGATCCTCAAGCTACCGATCAACCAATACCCGGCCATTGCCCCACCGGCCATCGCAATCCAGGTGACCTACCCGGGCGCGAACGCGCAAACCGTGCAGGACACCGTGGTTCAGGTGATCGAGCAGCAGCTCAACGGTATCGACAACCTGCGTTATGTGTCCTCGGAAAGTAACTCCGACGGCAGCATGACCATCACCGCGACGTTCAACCAGGGGACCAACCCCGACATCGCTCAGGTTCAGGTGCAGAACAAGCTCAACCTGGCCACCCCGCTACTGCCCCAAGAGGTGCAGCAACAGGGTATCCGCGTGACCAAGGCGGTGAAGAACTTCCTGATGGTCGTCGGTCTGGTGTCCGAAGACGGCAGCATGGGCAAGGAAGACTTGTCCAACTACATCGTGTCGAACATGCAGGACCCGATTTCCCGTACCTCCGGTGTGGGTGACTTCCAGGTTTTCGGTGCCCAGTACGCCATGCGTATCTGGCTCGATCCGGCCAAGCTGAACAACTTTCAGCTGACGCCGGTCGACGTCAAGACGGCCATCACTGCCCAAAACGTTCAGGTGTCTTCCGGCCAGATCGGCGGTTTGCCTGCGCTCAAGGGCCAGCAGCTGAACGCCACGATCATCGGTAAAACCCGTCTGCAAACGGCCGAGCAGTTCGGCAACATTCTGTTGAAGGTCAATCAGGACGGTTCGCAGGTTCGTCTCAAAGACGTCGCCAAAGTCGGTCTGGGCGGTGAAAACTACAGCATTGACGCACAGTTCAACGGCAAGGCGGCCTCCGGTCTGGCGATCAAGCTGGCGACCGGTGCCAACGCGCTGGACACCGCCAAGGCGATCCGCGCCACGATTGCCCAGCTGGAGCCGTTCTTTCCGCCTGGCATGAAAGTGGTTTACCCGTACGACACCACGCCAGTGGTTCAGGAATCCATCACCGGTGTGGTTCACACCCTGGGTGAAGCGATCATCCTGGTGTTCCTGGTGATGTACCTGTTCCTGCAGAACTTCCGCGCCACCATCATCACCACGATGACCGTGCCGGTGGTATTGCTGGGTACGTTCGGGATCCTCGCGGCGGCTGGGTTCACCATCAACACGCTGACCATGTTCGGGGTGATTCTCGCCATCGGCTTGCTGGTGGACGATGCCATCGTTGTGGTGGAAAACGTCGAGCGGGTGATGGCGGAGGACAAACTTTCGCCGCGGGACGCCACGATCAAATCCATGGAGCAGATCCAGGGCGCACTGGTCGGTATCGCATTGGTGTTGTGTGCGGTTCTGTTGCCCATGGCGTTCTTCGGCGGCTCCACGGGTGTGATCTACCGGCAGTTCTCGATCACCATCGTTTCGGCGATGGCGCTTTCGGTACTGGTCGCGCTGATTTTCACCCCGGCGTTGTGCTCCACCCTGCTCAAGCCGATCGACCACGAGAAACACGGGCAGCCGAAACGTGGATTCTTTGGCTGGTTCAACCGTACCTTCGACCGCAGCGTAGTGAGCTACGAGCGTGGCGTCGGCAACATGCTCAAGCACAAGGTTCCGGCCTTTATCGTGTATGCGCTGATCGTCTGCGGCACCATCTGGATGTTCACCCGCATTCCGAGCGCGTTCCTGCCGGAAGAAGACCAGGGCGTCATTTTCGCCCAGGTGCAGACGCCACCGGGCTCCTCGGCTGAACGTACGCAGACCGTCATCGACAACATGCGTAAGTACCTGCTGGAAGAAGAATCGGGCGCGGTCAATTCGGTGTTCACCGTTAACGGCTTCAACTTTGCCGGTCGCGGTCAGAGCTCCGGTCTGGCGTTCATCATGCTGAAACCGTGGGGCGATCGTGATGCCTCCAACAGCGTGTTCGAGTTGGCCAAACGGGCGCAGCAGCACTTCTTCGGTTTCCGCGATGCAATGACCTTCGCGGTCGTACCGCCTGCGGTACTGGAACTGGGTAACGCCACCGGTTTCGACGTGTATTTGCAGGATCAGGGCGGCGTGGGTCACGCCAAGCTGATGGAAGCGCGTAACCAACTGCTGGGCATGGCGGCACAGAGCAAGATTCTGGCGGGCGTGCGTCCGAACGGTCTGAACGATGAGCCGCAGTATCAACTGGTCATCGATGACGAGCGCGCGCAGGCACTGGGTCTGAGCCTGTCGGACATCAACACCACGCTGTCCATCGCGATGGGTGGCAGCTACATCAACGACTTCATCGACCGCGGTCGGGTCAAGAAGGTGTACGTGCAGGGCGATGCCAGTGCGCGGATGAAGCCGGAAGACTTGAAGAAGTGGTACGTGCGCAATACCGCCGGCGAGATGGTGCCTTTTGCCTCGTTCGCCAGCGGAGAGTGGGTATTCGGTTCGCCGAAGCTGTCCCGTTACAACGGTGTGCCGGCCGAGGAAGTGCTGGGTACTCCGGCGCCGGGTTACAGCACCGGTGAAGCGATGGCCGAGATCGAGCAACTGGCGAAGAAATTGCCGGCCGGCGTGGGTCTCTCGTGGACGGGTCTGTCCTATGAAGAGCGTCTGTCCGGTTCCCAGGCTCCGGCGCTGTACGCACTGTCCATTCTGATCGTGTTCCTGTGTCTGGCGGCGCTGTATGAAAGCTGGTCGATTCCGATCGCCGTGCTGCTGGTGATCCCGCTTGGGGTGATCGGTGCGCTGGTTGCAACGAGCCTGCGCGGCCTGTCCAACGACGTGTTCTTCCAGGTAGGGCTCTTGGTAACGGTAGGTCTGGCAGCGAAAAACGCCATTCTGATCGTCGAGTTCGCCAAGGAACTGCATGAGCAGGGCAAGGGCATCGTGGACGCAACCATCGAAGCCTGCCGGATGCGTCTGCGGCCGATCGTGATGACGTCCATGGCGTTCATCCTCGGTGTAGTCCCGCTGGCGATTTCCTCGGGTGCCGGTGCCGGTAGCCAGCATTCGATCGGTACGGGCGTAATCGGCGGTATGATCACCGCGGTTATTCTGGCGATCTTCTGGGTACCGTTGTTCTTCGTTTCGATATCCTCGCTGTTCAAAGGCAAACAGAAACACACTCCACACGATGAGGCTGGCCAATGAGCAAGTCCCTGATCTCGCTGGCGGTCACCGCGTTCATTCTCGGCGGCTGCTCGTTGATCCCCGATTACAAGCAGCCCGCCGCACCGGTGCCGGCTCAGTTCCCGCAAGGTCCGGCGTATTCGCCGGCCCAGGCGGCGAATCAAGCCGCAGCCGAACAGGGCTGGCGTCAGTTTTTCCATGACCCGGCGCTGCAGCAGCTGATTCAGACGTCGCTGCAAAACAACCGCGACCTGCGCGTCGCCGCGCTGAACATCGACGCCTACCGCGCGCAGTACCGCATTCAACGTGCGGACCTGTTCCCGGCCGTCGCAGCCTCGGGCAGCGGCACGCGTCAGCGCGTTCCGGGTGACCTGTCGCAAACGGGCGAATCCAATATCACCAGTCAGTATTCGGTGGGTCTGGGTATCAGTTCCTATGAGCTGGATCTGTTCGGCCGGGTGCGCAGCCTGAGTGAGCAGGCGCTGCAGACCTACTTCGCCGGCGAAGAAGGCCGTCGCAGCACGCAGATCAGCCTGGTCGCCAACGTTGCCAATGCCTACCTGACGTGGGAAGCGGACAAAGAGCTGTTGAAGCTGACCCAGGACACCTTGGGCGCCTTCGAAGAAAGCCTGCGTCTCACTTCCCGCAGCAGCGAAGTGGGTGTGGCCTCGGCGCTGGACCTGGCGCAGTCGCGCACCTCCGTCGAAAGCGCCCGCGTCAAGCTGGCCCAGTACCAGCGACTGGTCGCCCAGGATGAAAACAACCTGGTGCTGTTGTTGGGCACCAGCCTGCCAGCCAACCTGCCCGCCTCGAAACCATTGAGCGCTGACATGCTCAACGAGATGCCAGCGGGTCTGCCGTCGGAATTGCTGCAGCGTCGTCCGGACATTCTGCAGGCCGAATACAGCCTGAAAGCCGCCAACGCCAACATCGGCGCCGCACGTGCCGCGTTCTTCCCGAGCATCAGCCTCACGGCCAGTGCCGGTACGGCGAGCGGCGATCTGAGCGGCCTGTTCAAGGGCGGTTCGGGGACGTGGTTGTTCGAGCCGACGATCAATCTGCCGATCTTCAACGCAGGCAGTCTGCGCGCAAGCCTCGACTACTCGAAGATCCAGAAAGACATCGGCGTCGCCAACTACGAGAAGGCGATTCAGACGGCGTTCCAGGAAGTCTCCGACGGTCTGGCCGCGCGCAAGACCTACACCGATCAGCTCAAGGCGCAGACGGACTTCGTCAACGCCAACCAGGACTACTACCGTCTGGCCGAGCGTCGCTACCGCATCGGGATCGACAGCAACCTGACCTTCCTCGACGCTCAGCGTCAGTTGTTCAACGCGCAACAGTCGTTGATCACCGATCGCCTGTCCCAGCTCAGCAGCGAGGTCAATTTGTACCGCGCCCTGGGCGGCGGCTGGTACGAACAGACCCCGACCGGCGAGCGTCAGCCGACCGCGGGCGATGTGCCGTCCACCCGCTTGTTCTGATCCAGCGCGTATAAAAAAACCCACCGATTGGTGGGTTTTTTTTGGCTGTCACCACGGCTTTTTCAAGCCGTAGGCGAGCAGCCCGCAGACGTCACGCCAGCAAAAATTCCGTCACGCGCAGGGCGAAGACTTCACCCAACTCGACGCTGGAGAGGTGCGCGGCGTAATAGTCGGAGAGCTCGCTGCCGTGGATGTGGTTCTGCAGAAAATGCCCGTCCGCCACCGTCGTGACGGCGTCATGGCTGCCGCAGATGATCAGCGTGGGTACGGTGATCGAACCCACTTCCTTGCGCAGATCGGTATCCCGGACGGCCGCGCAGCAGGCGGCGTAACCCAACGGGGAAGTTGCCGTCAGTACGTCGGTGATGGGCGTGACTTTGTCGGGGTGCTGACTGGCAAAGCCGGGGGTAAACCAACGCCCAATGGCGCCAGCGCCCATTTCCGTCATTGCCCGCTCACCTCCCTTCTCCACCTGCGCGATGCGCGGTGCCCAGGTTTCCGTGTCGCCGATCTTCGCGGCGGTGTTGCACAGAATCAGCTTGTGCAGCCGGTCGTTGGCATGGATGCCCAGCCACTGACCGATCAGGCCGCCCATGGACAATCCGCAAAAATGCGCGCGGTCGATTTTCAATGCATCGAGCAGCGCCAGCACGTCGCGTCCCAGTTGCGAAAGGGTGTAAGGCCCTTGAGAGACGAGGGACTTCCCGTGGCCGCGCGTGTCGTAACGCACGACGCGGAATGACTTGCTCAGCGCCGGGATCTGCGCGTCCCACATATGCAGGTCGGTGCCCAGTGAGTTGGACAGCACCAGCACCGGCGCATCCACCGGGCCGTCAATTTCATAATGCAGCTCACCGTCTTCGAGTTGTACGAACGCCATGGCAGTCGCTCCGTGAAACACGTGGAATGAGTGTGATCAATAGGGACAGCACGCGCCCGGCAAGGACGCGCGCCTCAAGATCCGGGGATCAGTGATCTTCGTGCAGGTAAGCCGGCTTCTTCGGCAGTCGCAGGCTGAACAGAAAAGCAATCGCCATCATCGCGGTGACGTACCAGTAGAAGGTGTTTTCCATGCCCATGTTCTTCAGGCCCAGGGCCACGTATTCAGCCGAGCCACCGAAGATCGCGTTAGCCACGGCGTAGGCCAGACCAACGCCCAGCGCACGAACCTGAACGGGGAACATCTCGGCTTTCACCAGGCCGCTGATGGAGGTGTAGAAACTGACGATGGCCAGCGCCAGGGTGATCAGCACGAACGCGATGATCGGGCTGGTGGTGGTTTTCAGGGTCAGCAGCAGCGGCACCGTGCACAGCGTGCCCAGCCCGCCGAACCACAGCATCGAAGCGCGACGGCCGATCTTGTCAGCGAGCATGCCGAACACCGGCTGCATGCACATGTACAGGAACAGTGCGCCGGTCATGATGTAGCTCGCGACCTTGGCGTCCATGTGCACGGTGTTGACCAGGTATTTCTGCATATACGTGGTGAAGGTGTAGAAAATCAGCGAGCCGCCGGCGGTGTAGCCGAGCACGGTGATGAACGCCGCTTTGTGATCGCGAAACAACGCAGACACGCTGCCCGCGTCTTTGTTCTGACGGACTTCGGCGGTGGTGGTCTCTTTCAGCGACCGACGCAGCACCAGCGAAATTACCGCCGCCACCGCACCGACCACGAACGGAATCCGCCAGCCGTAGGCTTTCAGCTCATCGGCACTGAGAAACTGCTGCAGAATGACCACGGTCAGCACGGCCAACAGCTGGCCGCCAATCAGCGTCACGTACTGAAACGAAGCGAAAAACCCGCGCTGCCCCCGCAACGCGACTTCGCTCATGTACGTGGCGGTGGTGCCGTACTCACCACCCACCGACAGGCCTTGAAACAGGCGCGCCATCAACAGCAGAAACGGCGCCCAGGCACCGATCGATGCATAGGTGGGAAGACAGGCAATGACCAGCGAGCCCGCACACATCATCAGCACGGAAATCATCATCGAGTTCTTGCGTCCGTGCTTGTCGGCCACGCGACCGAACAGCCAGCCGCCGATAGGCCGCATCAGGAAGCCAGCAGCAAAAACACCCGCTGTATTGAGCAATTGAACGGTCGGGTCATCGGAAGGAAAGAACGCAGGCGCGAAATAGATGGCGCAGAAGGCGTAGACGTAGAAGTCGAACCATTCGACGAGGTTGCCCGATGAAGCCCCGACGATGGCGAAGATCCGCTTGCGCCGTTCTTCGCCGGTGTAGTGAGTCGTTGTCATTATTATCTCCCCAGGTGTTAGTAAGGTCAGCCAGTCTAAGACATAACCTGCAACATTTAGACTTAAGCAGTAACGTTTCGACATCACAAGGACAACCACCCGAGTCAGCAAGTTGCTCCTTTCGTGGAAGCAACCGATGACTCGGGTGGCTGAGTTGCAGGACTGCCGCTTAGCGCGCTATCGCGAGGGCCAGCCCCTGCCCCACACCGACGCACATTGTTGCCAGCGCTTTGCCGCCGCCGGTTTTCTCCAATTGATGCAAGGCCGTCAGCACCAGACGCGCGCCACTCATCCCCAGCGGATGCCCCAGCGAGATCGAGCCACCGTTGGGATTGACCTTCGGCGAGTCGTCGGCGATGCCCAGCTCACGCATGACCGCCAAGCCTTGGCTGGCGAAGGCCTCGTTGAGTTCGATGACGTCGAAATCACTGACCGCCATCCCCAGCCGTCCAAGCAGTTTGCGCACCGCCGGCACCGGGCCGATGCCCATGACGCGTGGCTCCACGCCGGCACTGGCCATGCCCAACACGCGGGCGCGGGGCGTCAGGCCGTGTTTCTTCACGGCTTCGGCGGACGCCAGAATCATCGCCGCCGCGCCGTCGTTCAGCCCCGCTGCGTTGCCGGCCGTGACCGTTTTGCCGGGGCCGTTGACCGGCTTGAGCTTGCCGAGTGCCTCAAGGCTGGTGTCGGCACGGGGGTGCTCGTCGGTGTCGACGACGGTCTCGCCTTTCTTGTGGGCGACCCACACGGGCACGATTTCTTCGGCGAAGAAGCCCGCAGCCTGAGCCGCCGCCGTGCGTTGCTGGCTGCGCAGGGCGAACGCATCCTGATCCTCCCGGGAGATGCCGAAATCCTCAGCGACGTTGTCGCCGGTCTGCGGCATGCTCTCAACGCCGTACCGGTCCTTCATCTGCGGATTGACGAAACGCCAGCCCAGGGTGGTGTCTTCCAGCTTTTGGGTGCGGCCGAATGCCGTGTCGGCCTTGCCCATCACGAACGGCGCGCGGGACATGGATTCGACGCCGCCGGCGATGACCAGCTCCATTTCACCGCAGGCGATGGCGCGGAACGCAGAACCCACCGCGTCCAGGCCCGAAGCGCACAGGCGATTGAGGGTCACGCCCGGCACGCTGGCCGGCAACCCCGCCAACAGCGCCGCCATACGGGCGACGTTACGGTTGTCCTCACCGGCCTGATTGGCGCAGCCAAGGAACACTTCGTCCAGCTCATCCCAGTTGACCGATGGGTTGCGCGCCATCAGGGCCTTGATCGGCAACGCTGCCAGATCATCCGCCCGAACGCTCGCCAGGGCGCCACCAAAACGGCCAATGGGGGTACGAATCGCGTCACAGATAAAGACGTCACGCATCATGCTTCTCCCGGCGTTTGACCATGGGCGGCAGCGGTCCGCGCTTCCAGATCACGCAGCGCGTTCAGTTCGTACTCACTTGGCGCATCGGAATTCGCGACGGTGTCGGCAAAACGCACGTCCCAACCGGTGGCGGCGATCACCTGCTCGCGGGTCACGCCCGGGTGCAGCGTGGTCACGACGAATTCGTGGGTGCCCGCCTCCGGCTCCATGATGCACAGGTCAGTGATAATGCCAACCGGCCCGGCCCCCGGCAGGCCGAGGCGCTTGCGGGCGTCGCCGCCTTCGCCGTGGCCGACTGAGGTCAGGAAGTCCAGCTTGTTAACGAACGTCCGCGGCGACTGCTTGAGGATGATCAGCACTTCTTTGGCCGACCCGGCGATCTCCGGCGCGCCCCCCGCCCCCGGCAGGCGCACTTTCGGGTGGTGGTAGTCGCCGACCACCGTTGTGTTGATATTGCCGAACCGGTCGACCTGAGCCGCGCCGAGAAACCCGACATCGACCCGACCGCCCTGCAGCCAGTAACGGAAGATTTCGCTGGTGGACACCACGGTGTCAGCGGTTTCCGCCAGTTCGCCGTCACCGATGGACAGCGGCAGCACATCAGGCTTGGCACCGATGGGCCCTGATTCATAAATCAGCACCACGTCAGGCGATGACGTCAGGCGCGCCAGATTGGCCGCTTTGGAGGGCAGACCAATGCCGACAAAGCACACGGCGCCATTTTTCAACCGACGTGCGGCGGCAACGGTCATCATTTCGCTTGTGGAGTAGTTCACTTGTTGGTCTCCGCCACATGGGCCAGCTTGCTCTTGAACTCACCGAAATCCCGGGTGCCATGGATGTATTCGTCAATCCAGGCGGTAAACCCCTCACGGTCGCGGGCGATGGCGTCCCACGCCTGATAGAAACGGTTGTCGCGTTCGTAGTAGCCGTGGGCGTAGGAAGGATGAGCGCCGCCGGGCACAAGGCAGACAGCACTGAGCGCCCAGGTTGGCAGCACGCAAGCGTTCATCGGTGCCTTGAGGTCATCGACGATTTCCTCGACCGTGACGATGCAGCGCTTGGCCGCCAACGCTGCCTCTTTCTGCACGCCAAGGATGCCCCACAGCAGCACGTTACCTTTGCGATCGGCTTTTTGAGCATGGATAACGGTGACGTCAGGACGTACCGCCGGCACCGCCGCCAGCACTTCGCCGGTGAATGGGCACGTCACGGATTTGATCAGCGGGTTGACCTTCGGCAGATCGGAGCCGGCGTAAGCACGCAGCACCGCGAAAGGCAGGCCCGACGCCCCCGCCACGTAGGCGTTGGCAAGGTCGGCATGGCTGTGTTCTTCAATCTCCAGGGGTTGCGGCCATTGCCGCTCGACCGCATCGCGAAGCCGATGCAGCGAGCCGACGCCCGGATTGCCGCCCCATGAGAAAATCAGCCGTTTCGCACAGCCTGCGCCGATCAATTGGTCATAGATCAAGTCGGGGGTCATGCGCACCAGCGTCAGGTCTTTCTTCTTCTGACGGATGAGCTCGTGGCCCGCCGCGGTAGGAATCAGGTGGGTGAAGCCTTCCAGCGCAACGGTGTCGCCATCGTTGACGAATTGCGTCACCGCTTCGTGAAGGGAAAGAATTGCAGCCATGGGGTGCTCCAGGTTCACACTTGGTTACCGTGTCTCGACAGAGGCGGCGTTGCAAATGAGGTTATGCCTGGGGCCGAAGCGGAACAATCCGATAATCGACTAAGTGTTCGATCACCGAACGGAGAGTGGTGATTGCGAGCCGGCTGCGTGTGTCCGGCCCTTTAAGCATCAGGTAAAGAGCTGCGTGCTGAGGTCACGGCTGGCATCCAGCATGATGGGCAAGAACTTCTGCTCCAGCTCGTTACGCGTTACCCGACCGGCGCTGGTGCTGACATTGAGCGCCGCGAGCACCTGACCCGATGCGTCGTAGACCGGCACCGCGATGGAACGCAAACCCTGCTCGAGTTCCTGGTCGACAATACACCAGCCCTGTTGTCGCACTTGCTGCAGGCATTCGAGCAAGGCTTCGGGAGTGCGCAAGGTGCGGCTGGTTTTGGGTTGCAGGTCGACATGGTCGAGGTATTCCTGCAACGACACATCGTCCAGCGCCGCCAGCAGGATTCTGCCCATGGACGTGCAGTACGCCGGCAAACGCCCACCCACTGCCAGGTCCACGGAGATCAATCGCTGAGTCGTGGCGGAGCGGGCTATATAAAGAATGTCGTCGCCTTCCAGTGTGGCCATGTTGCAGGCCTCGTGCAGCTGATCACTCATGCGATCCAGATACGGCTGCGACGAGACCGCCAAGGGTGTCGAGGACAAATAGGCATGGCCGAGGGTCAGCACTTTCGGCAGCAGCGAGTACGTGCGGCCGTCAGTGGTGGCGTAACCCAGCTTGATCAGTGTGTGCAGGCAGCGACGAACTGCTGCTCTGGGGATTTCCGTGCGGTGGCTGATCTGCGCGATGGTCAGGTGCCGCTTGCGCTCTTGAAATGCATGGATGACGGCCAACCCTCGCGCCAGAGAGGTCATGAAGTCAGGATCACCGGTGAGCGCCTGAATCCTTTTAGCGGGGGACGCAACAATCGGCGGCGCAAGTGACGTGAAAGAATTACGCAATTGATCGTTCATGCTGGCACCGTTCGTCGTGGCCGCGAAAGCCTTGTAGAACGCCACTCTCGCCTGTTTTGGAACCCACGGCAAGCCAGCTTTGTGCGATTATCGAACGAGTGGGCGATAATCGCAATTGACCGGCCGTACGGTTGCTTATACCTTTCACCTGCCATATGAGGCTTCTTTGGATTACTGGTCAGGTACCCACTGAGAAGTCCCAGGCACGGCCTTGCTAACCCAAGGCCGTTTTTGTCTCTGCCTTTCGCATTTATCTGTAAGCGCATAAATACACATCTGCTATTCGCGGTTTCATAACCCGTGAATTTACGTCGCCAGAAAACTGCCTGTAGCGTTAAACATTTGACTCACCAAGTTACGTCATAAATCGGACTGGGCAACTTAGGAACCTTCGTACATCAAAAAGGTATAAATCCTCAGTTGTCCGACTGCGACAGTCTCGACAGTTGACTCGCCTGCGCATCTTCGCGATAGTGGCCGTCATTGAGGCCCAATACCGCTACCGCGCTGTTTAACCCACCGCCTTATCCGGCATGGATCCAAACTCACGCAGGCATTGCTCGACTCGATCGCAATGTTCAGCGACGGCAGGCCAATACCTTGGTCATTTGCCATCCTGCAGGCAATCAATAAAGAATGTTGCTACGACAGTTTTTTCATTCTGGTGCACGTAGCCGCCCTTGCTTGAAGTGTTAATCATCCTGCGCAGCGCCCCTGCCCGATGAGTACTCCTGATCCGATACATTGCGATCGTCAGGTGCGACACTTCCAGACTCGGCGTCATCACCGGGATTACATTCGACTCGATCAGGTATTAACGTGACCAAAGATGAACTGCGCGCAGAACTAGAGCGCCAGGAACAACGTTACAAAGAAGTGTACGGCGGCGAAGTGACAACATACGCCGCCCAGCCCGAGCCAGAGCGCAAGCCCTGGCGCAAACGGGCCAGCCTGCTTGACCAGGCGTTCAAGCAAGAGCTGCAGAAGATGGAAGAAGAACTCAAGGAAGAGCCTTGAGTCGCCCGCTTGCCGGTCGCTGACTCAAACAGCCGACGGCAAGCGTTTCAAGTGCCTTAACGCCAGGTTTTACAGACTCGTCTATGGTTCAGGGATGCTTCGCACGCTCCTTCACGACAGGAAGTCAACGGGCTGGCAGGACAGAAATTTCGTCGCAGGCTGCTACCAATGAGCAGCGCGCCTATCGCGCAGTTTTTTTTCTGTCATAATCCCGCCCCCTTAAGACCGGGTCAGAAAACCTTCCATGATCGATTTATTCAGCGGACTGGATGCTTGGGTGATTGTGAGCTTGTTGCTCGCCCTGGCGTTTGTCCTCACCTTCGAGTTCATCAACGGCTTTCATGACACCGCCAACGCGGTGGCGACAGTCATTTACACCAAGGCCATGCCGCCTCATCTGGCGGTATTTTTCTCGGGTGTGTTCAATTTTCTCGGGGTGCTCCTGGGTGGCGTCGGCGTGGCGTATGCCATCGTCCATCTGCTGCCGGTCGAGTTGTTGATCAACGTCAACACCGGTCACGGTCTGGCCATGGTGTTTTCGCTGCTGGCGGCGGCCATTACCTGGAACCTCGGCACCTGGTATTTTGGTATCCCGGCATCCAGCTCCCACACGCTGATCGGGTCGATTCTGGGTGTAGGCCTGGCCAATGCGCTGATCAATAACATTCCGCTGGGCGAAGGCGTTAACTGGCAAAAAGCGATCGATATCGGCGCTTCGCTGGTGTTCTCGCCATTGGCCGGCTTCATCGTGGCAGGTCTGGTACTGCTGGGGCTCAAGGCCTGGCGTCCCCTGTCCAAAATGCACAAGACCCCGGAACAGCGCCGCAAGCTCGACGACAAAAAGCATCCTCCTTTCTGGAATCGCCTGGTTCTGGTGATTTCGGCGATGGCGGTGAGCTTTGTTCACGGCTCCAACGATGGTCAGAAAGGCATCGGCCTGATCATGCTGGTGCTGATCGGTATCGTCCCGGCGCAGTTCGTGCTCGACCTGAGCACCACGACCTACCAGATCGAACGCACCCGCGACGCGACCCAGCACCTGAGCCAGTTTTACCAGCGCAATAACGCGACGCTGGGCGAGTACCTGGCATTGGGCAAATCGGCGGCCGGCGACCTGCCCGAGCGTTTCAGCTGCAACCCTGAGCAAACCGAGCCGACCATTGATGCGCTGTTGAGCAACCTCAAGGGCGTCAACGACTACCACAGCCTCGCACCGGAGCGTCGCATCGAAGTGCGTCGCTACTTACTGTGCCTGGACGACACGGCACGCAAAGTCGGCAAGCTGCCGGCCCTGGATGCCCGTGAAAAATCGGATCTGGAGAAACTGCGCAAGGACCTGACCGCGACCACTGAATACGCGCCGTTCTGGGTCATCTTCGCCGTTGCATTGGCGCTGGGCATCGGCACCATGGTCGGCTGGAAACGCGTCGTGCTGACCATCGGCGAGAAGATCGGCAAGCAAGGCATGACCTACGCTCAGGGCATGTCTGCACAGATCACCACCGCGAGCGCCATCGCGCTGGCCAACGTGTTCAGCCTGCCGGTTTCAACGACTCACATCCTGTCGTCCGGCGTTGCCGGGACCATGGTGGCGAACAAGAGCGGCCTGCAGGGCGGGACAGTTCGCAACATTCTGCTGGCATGGGTGTTGACCCTGCCCGCCACTGTCGCGCTGTCGGCAGGCTTGTTCTGGCTGGCGTCCAAAGCGCTGGCCTGACCTGACTGCACCGGCCGTTCTGAAAAAGCCCATTCATTGAATGGGCTTTTTTGTGGGCGCTGGATCAAAGGCGCATTCATCGGAATGAGCCGGCGCGCGAAGGCCTAGCGGCGTTTTTTACTACCCCCGAGCAAAGACCCCATCAATCCCCGCACCAGTTCGCGACCGATCTGGGTGGCGGCCTGGCGCATCGCACTTTTGACCGCCTGCCCCGCCAGCCCGCCCAGAAATCCACCGGCCATGTCGGCAAAGCCGCCTTCTGACTTTTCTTCAGCGGCAGGTTTCTGCGCGGGGTCCGTGGAGGTGCCTTTGCGCGCTAGCAGCATTTCATACGCCGATTCGCGATCCACGGGTTTGTCGTAGCGACCGGCCAGTGGCGACCGGGCGATCAGCGCGGCGCGTTCGGCCTGGGTCAACGGCCCAATACGAGATTGCGGCGGCGCGACCAGCACACGCTGGACGATCTCGGGCGTGCCCTTTTCCTGCAGCGTGCCCACCAGCGCCTCGCCGATGCCCAACTCCGTCAGCACCGACAGCGCATCAAACTCGGGATTGGGGCGAAAACCGTCCGCAAGGGCTTTCAGCGATCGTTGCTCCTTGCTGGTGAACGCGCGCAGGCCGTGCTGAATGCGCAAACCGAGCTGCGCCAGAATGGAGTCCGGCAGATCCCCCGGCGACTGAGTGACGAAATACACGCCAACGCCTTTCGAGCGAATCAGCCGCACCACTTGTTCCAGCCGCTCCTGCAGCGCTTTCGGCGTATCCGCAAACAGCAAATGCGCCTCGTCGAAGAACAGCGCCAGCAAGGGTTTGTCGGCATCGCCGCGCTCGGGCAACTGCTCGAACAGCTCCGCCAGAAGCCACAGCAGGAAGGTGGCATAGACCTTCGGCGACTCGTGCACCAGCCGGCTGGCATCAAGCAGATGAATTTGCCCGCGACCGTCGCTTGCGGGCTGCAGAAGGTCTTCCAGCTGCAGCGCCGGCTCGCCGAACAGCGCCTCCGCGCCCTGCTGCTCAAGGACCGCCAGCCGACGTAACAGCGCCTGGCTCGAGCCTGTGGTCATCAAGGCGCTGTCATCCCCGAGCACGTCGGGGTTGTCACGCAGATGGTTGAGCAGCGCTTTGAGGTCCTTGATGTCCAGCAACAACAGACCTTCCCGATCCGCCACCTTGAATGCGGCGTAGAGCGCCGACTGCTGGCTGTCCGTCAATTCCAGCAAACTTCCCAGCAGCAGCGGCCCCATTTCCGACAGGGTCGTGCGCAACGGATGGCCCGTTTCACCGTGCACATCCCACAGCGTCACCGGATAACCCTGAGGTTTATGGTGCAACCAGGGCATGCCGGCGATGCGCTCGGCGATCTTGCCTTGGGGCTCACCCGCAGCACCGAGCCCGCAGAGATCACCCTTGATGTCCGCCGCGAACACCGCCACGCCAGCATCGCTGAACACCTCCGCCAGACGCTGCAAGGTGACGGTTTTCCCGGTACCGGTCGCGCCGGCCACCAATCCGTGACGATTGGCCAGACGCATCGCCTGCCCGACCGGCTGGCCCGTCAGGTCAGCGCCAATAAAAATCTGTTGTGAGTCAGGCATTCGTTCACCCAAGCGTCGCATTTGATATTCCCGAGGGGACTGCGGCGACAGCCCGACTGGACCGGCGCCCCTGATCAGCCCTCAGGCCACCTCCCTACTCTAGCGCAAGCGGCGTAACGCTCGTCCATTGGCCTAGGCTCAGGCATGGGTGCGACGTTCTGCAACCGAACATCTGTATGTGTGGACGGTCAACCAGAAGGACCGATCAATGGACGGAGGCATCCTGTGCATATCGCTGACATGACCATGTTCTACGCCCCTGCCAGCGGTGGCGTGCGCACGTATCTGGACGCCAAACACCGTCGCCTTGCCCTTTACCCGGGCGTGCGCCACAGCCTGCTGATTCCCGGGCCGCAAAGCAGTCATGAGGACGGCGTGTACCGGGTGCCGGCGCCGCCCGTGCCTTTTGGCAACGGCTATCGGTTCCCGCTGCGCGTCGGTCCCTGGCGAGCTGCCCTGCGAAGCCTGCGGCCGGACCTCATTGAAGTCGGCGATCCTTACCTGACGGCCTGGGCGGCACTGGATGCCCGGCGCCAACTGGACGTGCCGGTGATTGGCTTCTACCACTCCGATTTGCCGCTGCTGGTGAGCAACCGCATCGGCACCTGGCTGGGCGCCAACGTCGAGAATTACGTGAGCAAGCTCTACGGCAACTTTGACCGGGTGCTGGCGCCGAGCGCCGCGATGGCGGAGAAGCTGACCCGCCTGGGTGTGAAGAACGTTCATGTGCAGCCGTTGGGGGTGGATCTGCAGACGTTTCATCCCTCTCGCCGAGATTCGGGCCTCAAGGCCGAACTGGGCCTGACAGAAGAAACACACCTGCTTATCTTCGCCGGCCGTGGGTCGAAAGAGAAAAACCTGACCGTTCTCCTCGATTGCATGAAGGCTCTGGGCGCCGGATATCACCTGTTGCTGGTGGGCTCCCATATGCCAACCAGCGTGCCGACAAACGTGACGGTTGTGGATAAATTCCGCCCTGCCGCCGAGGTCTCGCGTCTGCTGGCAAGCGCTGATGCGCTGGTGCATGCCGGGGATCAGGAGACCTTCGGCCTGGTGGTGATCGAAGCCATGGCCAGCGGGATCCCGGTGGTCGCGGTGGATGCCGGTGCGTTCGGCGAAATCATCCCAGAGCACTGCGGCCTGCTGTGCGAACCCAATCACCCGCTGGCCATGGCGGCCGCCGTGCGTCAGTTGTTTGCCGAGAATGCAGCACGCCGAGGCGCGAATGCGCGGCGTCATGTCGAGGGGCACTACGCGTGGGACACTGTCGTCGCCGGCTTGCTCGGCCATTACCACGCAGTGCTCGGCGCCCACCAGCCGGGGTATGCCCATGGCTGATCACATGGCGAACACGCCACGCAGCGTCATGCTGGTCCTTCACGACGTGGCACCCCAGACCTGGCCGGATTATCGCCCGTTTGTGGAAGCTGTCGATGCGCTGGGAAACGTGCCCATTACCTGGCTGGTGGTGCCGGACTTCCACAAGCACGACCCGATCGATGCCAACCCGGATTTCCAGCGGTTGATGCACGACCGTCTTGCACGGGGCGATGAACTGGCGCTGCACGGGTATTACCATTGCGACGACAGCCCTGCCCCGCGCACGCCGCAGGACTTTTTCATGCGCCGCATTTACACCTGGGAAGGCGAGTTCTACACCCTCAACGAGCAGCAGGCGATGGAGCGACTCGAAGCCGGCATGGAAGTGTTCCGGCGCAAAGACTGGCCGCTTCACGGGTTCGTTGCACCGGCCTGGCTGATGAGCGAAGGCACGCGCGATGCCCTGCGAAAATTGCCGTTGGACTACACAAGTGATGCCCAACACTTGTATCGTCTGCCGGACTTTTCCGAGATCGATGCACCCGGCATCGTCTGGAGCGCTCGCAGCGCCTGGCGCCGGGGCGTATCAAAAATCGTCAGCAACCACCGTGAGGCTCAATTGCACAACGCCGCAACTATTCGTCTGGGTCTGCACCCTGTGGACATGCGCCACGACTTCTCCCGTCTTTATTGGCTGCAAGCCCTTGAGCGCCTGCTGAACGACGGCCGCACGCCGACGAGCAAATTTGCCTGGTTACAGGGCCTTAATGCCGCCAGGTCTGCGGCGTGAGGCGACTTGGCTGGCTTGCAGCAGCACTGATACTCGCCCTGCTGATTCCGTTTTTCATGGGCGGGGCGGACATGTTTCATCGCCTGCGCAATTTCCCGGTAATGCTCCTGATCGGCATGTTCGGCATGGTATTGGTGGGCTGGTGCATGAACACCATGCGCCTGCGCCTGTTACTCGGCGACGCCGCCACTGGGCTCGGCATGCGCAAGAGCCTTGCCGTGGTCATGGCGACCGAGTTTGCCTACTGCGCGACACCCGGTGGCAGCGGAGCGCCTCTGACGCTGGTGGCACTGCTCTCGCGCAGCGGCATCGGCCCGGCGAAGAGCACAGCGGCTTTCGCCACTGACCAGTTGATGGATCTGGTGTTTTTCCTGCTCGCACTGATCGGCATCCTGATTTACGCGGTGTTCCACCAGCTCAGCGAAAATCTTGAATGGATGCTCATTGCCAGCGCCCTGCTGATCGGCGCCGGGCTTTGCGCCTGCGCCGGTTTCGCGCGGTATCACCGACGCATCATTCTGTTCAACGGTCGGGTGCTCAAACGTCTGAAACGCAAGAACACCACGCGTATTCGCTGGGCGCGCAAGCTGTTGCATTTTCGCGACGCGCTGGCGGAAACCTGGAAGATGCCCCATCGCATACTGCTACAAGTGTTTGCGCTGACCTGCGTGCACTGGAGTCTGCGTTACAGCGTGCTGTACCTGGCGTTGCAAGGGTTGGGCGTGAATATCGACTGGGCGTGGACGTTTCTGGTGCAGATGCTCTCGCTGAGCGCCGGGCAGTTCAGCCTCTCGCCGGGCGGTGCGGGAGCTGCGGAGTTGACGTCGGCGGCCTTGTTGGCGCCGATGATGGGCAAGTCGACGGCAGCTGCGGCGATCCTTATCTGGCGGATCGTCACCTATTACTTCTATCTGGTCGCAGGCGGTCCGGTGTTTCTGTTGATGGTCGGGCGCCCACTTTTAAACAAGCTACTGCGGATCAAGACTGTCTGATTCGTCTTCCTGTTTGGCAGACGTCATTTCTTTCCATAACGCTTGCGCCCCCTCGAAGTCCGTGCCGTCTTCCGGCGACATTGCGTCGACGTCGTAACGGCTCAGGCACCCCTCGCCAAGGGTCGGCGGGGCTTTGGATGTGGCTTTGTCGAGGGGGTCGCTCATGTGGTTCCGCCTGTCTCGCCGCAGAAGCCTGAGTGTTCGCACACCATCATGGTGAAGTGAGCCGCTGAAACTTCAGCGGGCTCCCCAAACCGCTCAACACTGCTTAATCAAAGACCACTGTCTTGTTGTCATGCACCAGCACGCGGTCTTCCAAGTGCGCGCGCAGCCCGCGAGCGAGCACCATTTTCTCCACGTCGCGACCGAAACGCACCATGTTCTCGATGCTGTCGCGATGGCTTACGCGCACCACGTCCTGCTCGATAATCGGACCGGCGTCCAGTTCTTCAGTCACATAGTGGCAAGTAGCACCGATCAGTTTCACGCCGCGCAGCGACGCTTGGTGATACGGCTTGGCGCCGACAAACGAAGGCAGGAAGCTGTGGTGAATGTTGATGACCTGATGCGCGTATTCCCGGCACAGTTGCGGCGGCAGAATCTGCATGTAACGCGCCAGCACAACAACGTCGGCTTCGTGGTGTTTGACCAGACGCGAGACTTCGGCGAACGCCGGCTCTTTGTCTTTCGGATCAACCGGCACATGGTAATAAGGAATGTTGTGCCACTCGACCATGCTGCGCAGGTCCTGGTGGTTGGAAATCACGCAGGCGATTTCGCAGTGCAACTCATCGCTGTGCCAGCGGTGCAACAGGTCGGCCAGGCAGTGGGATTCCCGGCTTGCCATGAGCACGACGCGTTTTTTCTGCGCGGAGTCGGTAATCCGCCAGTCCATCGAAAACTCTTCGGCGATAGGCGCAAAGGCTTGGCGGAAACCTTCGAGGTCGAAAGGCAGGGAATCGGCACGGATTTCATGACGCATGAAAAACCAGCCGCTGAGACTGTCAGAGTGATGACTCGCTTCGGTAATCCAGCCGTTGTGCGAGGCCAGAAAGTTACTGACCTTGGCAACGATACCGACACGGTCCGGGCAAGCAATCACCAGACGAAAAGTGCGCATGTGAAAAACTCCAGAACTTCGCAAAGGCCGCCATTCTAGCGATTACCTGAGGACTGTGCAGTACCCGTATGCCGCTCATTTCAGGCGGCAAAAAAGCGCACCCTGCGGGGGTTAATGCATAAGTGCCAGACCGGTTCATCGGCGACGGAAATTCGACGCCAGATACTTCGCTGGAACTGCACCATGAGGGGCGTTCTATAACGCAACATGTGTATCTAAATCGAGCGTATGTCTGCGGCTATTTCAAAATGCTACGGATAAAACTTTTCTTAAATGTTTACTTGCGCAAACACTCTGATTATTATGCGCCCATCGCATCTTGCCCATCACAACATAGGTAACCCCCATGTCATTGATCAACGAATACCGCGCAACAGAAGAAGCCATCAAAGAATTGCAAGCCCGCCTACAAAATCTGCAACAAGACGACAAACTGCAGAAAGAACTTGAGTTCGAAGGCAAACTGCGCACGTTGATGGGCGAATATCAGAAATCCCTGCGCGACATCATCGCGCTGTTGGATCCAGAGTCCAAAATGAAGGCGCCACGTGGCGCTGCTGTAAAGCCGGTTGGCACCAAGCGCGCTCGCAAGGTCAAGCAATACAAGAACCCGCACAACGGTGAAATCATCGAAACCAAAGGCGGCAACCACAAGACGTTGAAAGAGTGGAAAGCCAAGTGGGGCGGCGACGAGGTTGAAGGCTGGGCAACTCTGCTGGGTTAATTCCCGGGTGTAGAGTCAGTCGTCGCACTGAAACGTCCGACCCCAAAAAAACGCCAGCTGATGCTGGCGTTTTTTATTGCCTGCCATTAATCCAGCCTGGCTTAAAGCGCCAGACGCTGTTTCAACACCAGAGAGTATTCCTGCCATTGAGCGAGCACCTTGAGTTGCTCGGGCGTGGCCTTCAGTGAGAGCTCGATCAGCGCACGGCTGAATGCCCTGAGCGTATTCGGCGCGCCGGCCTGAGGGTCGCTCAGGCGCAACTGACAAAACGCCAGCCAGCGCTGTTGCTCTGCAACGCTCAGGGTTTCAGCAAAGTTGCGGGCGCGATAGCGGAATAACAACTCGGGCAGTCGATGATCATCGAACGGCCAGACATCGGTAGCCAGTTGCTGCGGCTCGGCAGTTCGCACCTGCTCGCAGAGACGACGGTCCCGGTCATTGATGAAGCCGTCGTATAACTGCTGTTCCGGATCTTCACTGGCAGCGAAGTTGTCGTTGGCGTACACGCTTTTCAACTTGTCCTGCCAGATCGTCTGCCCTTCATTCAATGCGGCGACGCGCATTTTATAAACACTCATGTCCAATTGCAGACGCTGACGGTCCTCCTCACGAAGCACGCTCAGCGGGGCAATGACCGGGCATTTATTTACATGCAGCAATTTGAGCGGGACCGGCAACTGGCCTTCGAGCAGATCTTCGCGACGGGTATATAGACGCTGACGCAAGGTCTCGCCGTCTTCGTCCAGCAGCGGGCTGTGGTCATGGAACAGGTCGCAGACAATCAATGCATTTCGGTTGACCGGATGCCAGGCCAGCGGGAGTACAACGCTCACATAACTTCGCGCCGCGGAAAACCGACCCGATATATGCACCAGCGGCTGCATCAACCGAATCTGATCCTGCACCTTGTGCTTGAAGCGTAACTCAAAAAGATAATCGTAAAGTTTGGGTTGTTTTTCGCGAACCAGGCGCGCCAGTGCGATGGTCGCGCGGACGTCGGAGAGCGCGTCGTGGGCCTGACCATGGTCGATCCCGTTGGCCGCCGTCAGCCGCTCGAGTTTCAGCGTGACCCGGCCCTCTTCTTCCGGCCAGACAATGCCTTCGGGGCGCAATGCGTAAGCCGTGCGGACCACGTCGATCAGGTCCCAGCGGCTGTTACCGCTCTGCCACTCGCGGGCGTAAGGATCGAAGAAGTTTCGGTAAAGGCTGTAGCGGGTCATCTCATCGTCAAATCGCAACGTGTTGTATCCCGCGCTGCAGGTGCCGGGGAGTGACATCTCTGCGTGCAATCGCGTCATGAAGTCCGCTTCACACAGGCCCTTTTCCGCAAGCCGGTCAGGCGTAATGCCCGTCACCAGACACGCGGCCGGATGGGGCAGGATGTCATCGCCGGGCTGGCAATAGAGGTTGATCGGTTCGCCGATCTCGTTGAGCTGATCGTCCGTACGAATGCCCGCCACTTGCAGCGGCCGGTCGTTGCGTGGATTGATCCCGGTGGTTTCGTAGTCGTACCAGAAGATGCTGGAAGTCACGGGCTGATCCTGAGCAAAAGACCGGGCGAGTTTATCAGATGCCTTTGGGCGTCTGACGCCAGCGGATGCACACCACCGCTTGGGATACTGCGACACAGTTTGTGCGAAAGTGTCGGCTGTCTGTGGGCAGCAAGTTGTAACAGGACCCTTCCCACACTGTGTCCAGAATCATCCGGTTGCTTAGCCGCTCCGGCGTGGCTAGCATCAAACCTCTTTCACCGGCGTACCTTTCTTTATGTCCCTTTCCCATGCAGAGCCAGGAATTGCTGCGCCGCTTGTCCTGCTGGACACCCGTGTTCGCATGGAAACGCCCGAGGGCATAGACCTCATCCTGCGCCCCGCCGGTTTACTGCCCCGCTCCGTTGCGTTCGGCATCGACCTGATGATTCGCGGCGTATTGCTGGGTGTCCTGTTTTTTGTGCTGGGAACACTGGGCGACTTCGGCACCGGACTGTTCATGCTCGCGCTGTTTCTCGGAACCTGGGGCTATATGGTGCTCTTCGAGGTGCTGCACCAGGGGCGCACGCCGGGGAAACAGATCATGGGGCTGCGGGTCATTCACGATGACGGCACGCCGATTGGCTGGTCGGCCTCAGTGCTGCGCAACCTGCTGCGTTTCGTCGACATGCTGCCCTTCGGCTACTGCGTTGGCGGGTTCACCTGTTTGCAGCACCCGTTGTTCAAACGCCTGGGGGATCTGGCGGCCGGCACGCTGGTCATCTATCGGGATTTACCCCCGCAGCGGTCGTCACTGGCAGAGGCCACTGCGGTGAGCCCACCGCTGCCCCTCTTGCTGGAGGAGCAGCGCGCCATACAAGCCTTTGCCGAGCGTCACGACACACTTTCTCCGGCGAGGGCTCAGGAGCTCGCCGCCATCGTCACGCAGCCGTTGCAGCTGGCTACCTCGCCAGATCCGCACTATCCGGTCCAGCAACTACACGGTATCGCCCGCAGCCTGGCCGGTTCGTCATGAAGCAGAGCCTGTTCGAACAACGCCATGCAGACGACTGGCAGCGTTTTGCAACGCGTCTTGAGGCGCTGGAAGGGAGTCGACGTAAAAGCGAATCCGGTGCTGGCTTCAGCCGCGAATACCGTCAGATCTGCCAACACCTTGCGCTGGCGATTGACCGTGGGTACGCCAGTTATCTGGTCGAGCAACTGCAACAGCTTGCGATGCGCGGCCACCAACAGTTGTATCGCCACCGAAGCCAGTTCACTGCGCAGTTGCTGAGCTTCGTGCTGGCGGACTTTCCGCGGATGGTGCGTGCTGAATGGCGATGGGTTGCCCTCGCCGGCCTGCTGTTTTATGGCAGCCTGACGCTCATGGCGCTGCTGGTCTACGGCTATCCGGATCTGGTCTACAGCGTCGTCAGCCCGGCCGATGTCGCCGAGATGCACGCGATGTACGAGCCCGCCGCGCGGCGCATCGGGCAGACGGCCGAGCGCGCATCGAGCACTGACTGGCTAATGTTCGGTTACTACGTCATGCACAACGTCGGCATTGCTTTCCAGACCTTCGCCAGCGGCCTGCTCTTCGGCGTCGGCAGTCTGTTTTTTCTGTTCTTCAACGGGCTGATGATTGGCGCGGTTGCAGGCCATCTCACCGACGCGGGCATGGGGGCAACTTTCTGGCCGTTCGTGGTCGGACACAGCGCCTTTGAGCTGACCGGCATCATGCTGGCGGGTGCGGCGGGGCTCAAACTCGGATGGGCGCTGGTGGCGCCTGGTCAACTGCGCCGGAGCGAGGCGCTCCAAGGCGCTGCCCGGACCAGCGTACGACTGATCGGCGGGGTCATGATGTTCCTGCTCATCGCCGCATTCATTGAAGCGTACTGGTCGTCGATGAGCTGGCCACCAGCGATGGCCAAATATGGGGTGGGCGCTTCTTTGTGGCTGCTCGTGGGCGCCTACCTGACGCTTGCCGGACGCACGCCCCATGCGCCTGACTGACGCCAGCGTTGTCATACGCCCACGTACGTCCTGGGAGGCCATCGACCTGGGCGTTCTTCTGGCGCAGCGGCATCGCGCGTTGCTGATGACCAGTTGGGCCATCGTCACCTTGCCGGTCTTCGCACTGATTACCCTGCTGCTGTGGGATTACCTGTCGGTGGTAGTGCTCGTGTTCTGGTGGCTGAAGCCGGCCTACGAACGGCTGCCGCTGCTGATTCTGTCCCAGGCGCTCTTCGGCTCGGCACCTTCGCTCAGACAGGCGCTGAAGAGCTTCCCGTCCGCACTCAAACCGCAGTTGATAGCGAGCCTGACGTGGCGCCGTCTGAGCCTCAGCCGCAGCTTTTATCAGCCGGTGCAGCAACTCGAAGGACTCGACGGATTGCCGCGTGCGCAGCGGATTGCCGTGCTTGGGCAGAAGGATTCCCGGGCGGCGCGTCTTCTGACCGCGCTGGGCAGCACCCTTGAACTGACTTTCTGGATCGGCCTGATGGTGCTGTTCTACGCCATGATTCCGCCGCAGATCGAAGCCGACTGGTCGTGGCGCAGCTTGCTGGACATCGAGGGTGAGTGGAACTGGCTGGAGCATCTGACCAACGGGTTTTATGCCTTGGTCCTTATCGTCTGGGGGCCGGTGTATGTGTCGTGCGGGTTCGCGCTGTACCTCAATCGCCGAACCGCGTTGGAGGCGTGGGACATCGAACTGGGTTTCCGCAAGCTGCGTCAGCGGGTTATGGGCAGCGCAGTGGCGTTGCTACTGGGCGGGTGCCTTGCACTGACGTTGCTGCCGTCTTCCGCCCTGGCAGAGTCGGCGCTAAACCCGTCGATGACAGACCCGTCAATGGCGGACGAAATCCCCAGCGAATCGGGCAATAGCTGCCCGTTGCCGCCGCTGGACAACCCGCAGACGGACGAGAACGTGGCCTCGCCGGATTCCCCTCGCCTGCGTAATCAGTTGCTGACCAGCCAGGCGTCACAGGACGCCATCCATTCAGTGCTTGAGCAACCGCCGTTTAAAAATCCCAAACCAGTGTCCGGCTGGCGCATCGCCCAGCCAAAACAGGATGCCAGCCATGATGCCAGGTCAGCCGAGACACTGACCTGGCTGGCGCGGCTGATCGTCGGCCTGCTCAACGTGGGCAAAACCTTATCAACGCTGTTCGGGGCACTGTTATGGACGCTCGTCGGCCTGACGGTCGCGTGGGTGATCTGGCGCTATCGGGTCTGGTTCGCCACCTTCGTTGGTAAAAGCACGCCCAAGGCAATTGCACCACAAGACCTCCCTCAGCAACTCTTTGGCCTGCAGGTTCGGGCTGAAAGCCTGCCGGCGGATGTCGCCGATGCAGCAGAAAGGCTCTGGCAGCAGTCACCGCGCGAGGCGTTGAGCCTGCTTTACCGCGCACTGCTGAGCCGCCTGTTGACGGATTACCAGCTGCCGCTGAGAAGCGCAGACACCGAGGTCCAGATACTGGCGCGGATCGCCGAGCTCAAGCAGCCCTCCCTCGATGACTTCAGCCATGAGCTGACGCGGCACTGGCAGAATCTCGCGTACGGGCACCAGATGCCGCCGGATCAGGCACGGCAGACGTTGTGTGCAGACTGGCGGAAGTTGTTCGCGCAAGGGCCAGGGGCATGAGCCGGCGCTGGATCATCGGGCTGGTCGCCACGCTGATGCTGGCAAGCATCGTCATCGCCAGTGTGCCCGTACTGAAGCGGCTCGAGCGTTACCAGGAAACCGTCGATCAGGGCCCTTCTCCCGAGGCGCTGGCCAACCCTTACCTCGCCGCTCAGACGTTCCTGCGTCAGCGGAACATTGTGGTGAAGACGGTCGAAACCCTCGCCACTCTCCCGGATATCCAGGACCAGCCGCAGACGCTCATGCTGCTGGATTTTCGCGACAAGATGACGCCGTCCGAGGTCCAGCGCTTGCTGGCCTGGACCCGTTCGGGAGGCCGGCTTCTGTTTGTTGCGGAACAACTGTGGGACCCGACCAAGGGGAGCAGCGGCGACCTGTTGCTGGATCAATTGCAGATTCATCAATTTCTCACCCTGGATCTGCAAGAGCAGGACCGCGAACGTCAGCGCGAACAGCTCAAGCCGGTCATCCCGCTGAGCACTCCGGACATTCAAGGCTCCGAAACGCCGTGGCCCGAGTTGACCCGGCTATTCCTGCAAAATGAAAACGATCCGGCCTACATGAGCTTCGACCCGGCCTTCCACCTGGATGACCCCGAGGATCATGCGCAGTCATGGGCCAACAGCGCTGACGCCACGCACCTGCTGCAAATGGTGTACGGCTCCGGATTGATCACCGTCGTCACCGACGCCGACCTCTGGAAAACCCACGCCATCGGCGAATACGATAATGCCTGGCTGCTCTGGTACCTGAGCCAGGACAGCACTGTCACGATGGTGCTGCGCACGGAACACGACAACCTGTTCGGCCTGCTCTGGAAATACTTCCCACAAGCCCTCCTCGCGCTGACGTTGTGCCTCATCGCGACGCTGTGGCATGCAGCCATGCGCCATGGCCCGATGCTGCCAGTCCTGTCACGTGGCCGCCGTCAGCTCAGCGAGCACCTGCGGGCGAGCGCCGACTTCATGCTCCGCCGCGAAGGCCAGCACGCCGCGTTGCGCGCCTTGCAGCAAGACATCCTGCGCCGCGCCCGGCAACGGCATCCCGGTTTTGAAACCCTGGCCGTCACCGAACAATGGCAAACGCTGGCGCGCATGACACGTCAGTCCACCAGCAGCATCGGCCAGGCATTGCGTCCGCGGCCGGAGCAGCGCCTGTCCAGCAGCGAATTCACCCGTCAGGTTGCGTACCTGCAAACCATCAGGAATGCCTTATGAACGATCAACCGACCGAGCCAGGCCACGCCGCCAATCACCTCCCCACTCCAGAACACGGGGCCGTGGACCACAAGCACATCGAGCCAGCCACCCCCTCGGGCAGCAATCCGGCGCAGCAGCGCCAGCGTGCGATTCATCTGGCGCAGGCGGTGCGGCACGAGTTGCAAAAAGCGGTGATCGGCCAGGACGCCGTGATCGATGATGTACTGACTGCACTGATCGGCGGCGGCCATGTGTTGCTTGAAGGCGTTCCCGGGCTGGGCAAGACGCTGCTGGTACGGGCGCTGGCCCGGTGTTTCGGCGGCGAGTTCGCGCGCATTCAGTTCACCCCTGACCTGATGCCCAGCGACGTCACCGGCCATGCCGTTTATGACATGCAGAGCGAGCAGTTCAAGCTGCGCAAAGGGCCGCTGTTCACCCATCTGCTGCTGGCGGACGAGATCAACCGCGCACCGGCGAAGACCCAGGCCGCGCTGCTTGAGGCGATGCAGGAACGTCAGGTCACTCTGGAAGGCCGCGCCCTGCCGGTGCCGCAACCGTTCATGGTGCTCGCGACGCAGAACCCGATCGAGCAGGAAGGTACTTATCCGCTGCCTGAAGCCGAACTCGACCGCTTCATGCTCAAAGTGCGTATGGATTATCCCCAAGCTGATCAGGAGCTGGAGATGGTCCGCCAGGTGACCCGTTCGACGCGCTCCGACATGCTCGACATCCAGCCCCTGCGCACCTTGATGCAGGCGAAAGATGTGCTAGCGCTGCAACGCATCGCCGGCGATCTGCCGGTGGATGAACAGGTCCTCGATTACGCCGTACGGCTGGCCCGCGCCACCCGTACGTGGCCGGGCCTGACACTCGGCGCGGGGCCGCGAGCATCCATTGCTTTGATTCGGGGAGCCCGCGCGCGGGCGCTGTTGCGCGGCGGCGAGTTCGTCGTACCCGACGATGTCAAAGGTTGTGCGCTGGCAGTACTGAGGCACAGGGTCAGGCTGGCGCCGGAGCTGGACATCGAAGGGTTGTCGGTGGATCACGTGCTCAATCAATTGCTGGATCAGGTGGCGGCGCCGCGCCGATGAAACAACTGCTCAAGCCTTCGACCCGCATGCTCTGGTGGCTGGCCGTTCTGCTCGGCGTGTCGGTGCTACTCGGCATTCTGCAGGCATTGGGTCGAGGCCCCGTTGCACGGCTGGACGGCTTTTTCTGGACCCTGCTGTGGGGAATGGCTGCCGTGGCAGGGCTGGATGCAGCATGGCTGTGGCGCTTGCCCTCCCCTCGGGTCAAGCGGCATTTGACCGGCAGCCTGGGGATGGGACGCTGGAGCGAGGTGCGGGTCGAGCTGGAACACGATTCGCCCCGCGCGCTGCACATGACCTTCTTTGATCACGGCCCCTCCGAGCCGGACGCCCGCTACGAAACCGACAATCTGCCCCAGGTCGTCGTGCTGCGCCCCCAGCGAACGGCCCAGCTGACCTATCGGCTGCGGCCGGCCAGCCGGGGGGATTTCACTTTCGAACGGACCGAAATCCTCATGCGCAGCCCGTTGCGCCTGTGGTCATCCCGGCGGTATGTACCCAGCCATGACGCCGTCCGGGTGTACCCTGATTACGCCCGGCTGCAGAACGGGCAGTTGCTGGGCGTCGAGAACTGGCTCAGGCAGATCGGCATCCGCCAGCAACCGCGTCGGGGACTGGGCCTGGAGTTTCATCAGCTGCGCGAATTTCGTGAAGGCGACAGCCTGCGCCAGATCGACTGGAAAGCCACGGCCCGGCATCGCGCGCCCATTGCCCGGGAATATCAGGATGAGCGCGATCAGCAAATCCTGTTCATGCTCGACTGTGGCCGACGCATGCGCAGCCAGGACGGCGAGTTGACGCATTTCGACCATGGGCTGAACGCCTGCCTGCTGTTGAGCTATGTGGCCTTGCGTCAGGGCGACGCGGTCGGTCTTTCAACCTTCGCGGGCGATCAGGACCGGCATTTGCCACCCGTCAAAGGCGCGGGGCAGCTGAACGTGCTGCTGAATCACCTCTACAACGTCAACGCGACCCAGCGCCCCGCCGATTATGCGGTGGCGATGCGAGCCCTCCTCGCGCGGCAGAAGCGACGGGCGTTGGTGGTGTTGATCACCAACCTGCGGGACGAGGATGACGAGCAATTACTCGAAGCGGTCAAACAGCTGAGTCGCCATCACCGGGTGCTGATTGCCAGTCTGCGCGAGGCCGTGCTCGACGATCTTCGTCAAGCGCCGGTGCACACCTGGCAACAGGCCGTGGACTATTGCGGAACGGTCGACCTGCTCAACGCACGCAGCGGGCTGCACGAGCGTTTGATCGCCCATGGCATCCCTGTGCTGGATGTGCGCCCCAGTGAGCTGGGGCCAGAGTTGGTAAGCCGATACATGAGCTGGAAAAAAGCCGGCGCGCTGTAGGGCGCCGGCCTTCATGCGGACGCTTCGAGCGGATAGAAGCTGAAATAGCGCTGCAAGGCCTGAATGAGGACAAAGTATTCCGCCGGCGCCGCTTGCAGACGGAAGCCGGAATCGAATATGCGAGGGGTTTCGTCTTCCTGACACCACAGGCAGCTGGCGTCGATGTCGATGGGGTAGAGGCCGTTCTTGCCGTCAGGCACTTTCAGGCGCAGCTGAAAATCGGCGCCCACCAGAATGGGCAGATCGCTGATCAGCATCAGGCCCTGCTCTGACACGTTCCCCAGACAACCCAAGGGTTTATCGGTGTACCGGTTGAACACTTGCAGGTAGTAAGGCAGTTGGTGACGCTCTATTCGTCGTTCATTAAGCATGCGGACACTCGCCCTGAGATGACCATTGAGCATGGCCGCGCTAGTGCTTTGGGATTCGGTTGCACGGAACTGCCAGACCCGTAAAGCCAGAACCCATCAATGGATAAGCCCATCACGGCATCTGACTCACTCGGTACTGGCAAAAGTCACTGACTCCCATGGCCGATCGGCGTTAAACACCCCTATCGGGCTCGCTTTCGGATCAGTGGCACTGCCACCTTCGTCAAAACACTTAGGTCCCTACCCATCGCAGCCTAGCTCAGGTTTTCCCGATATCCACTCGAAAACGCTACCGTACATCCACTCGGGTGTAACTAACGTGAAGCAGGGCGCGGTGTGGCGGGCGGCGCCAGGTTGTCATGGCCGAGCTGATGCAGGGTGTCCAGGCGGGCCTTGGCGCGGAACGCGTATTCGCTTTCCGGGAACTGGGTGATGATGTACTGGTAGGTCTGTACCGCATCCATGTAGAACTTCTGGCGCTCCAGGCACTGACCCCGCAACATCGACACTTCGGGCTGCACGTAGCGACGCGAACGGCTCTCCCGGTCGACTTTCGACAGGTTGTACATCACCGCGTCACAGTCGCCCTGGGCGTAGGCGCGGTTGGCATTGTTCAAATGGCTGTTCATTGCCCAGCGGGTGCAACCACCCAAGGCAAGCAGCGCCACTAATATCATCACGATTCGCATGAGAGTCTCCTGTGCTCAGCCCTTGTATCGGCGTATTCCGGGATTTCTTCAAGGCCGATTTGAGCCCCGCCGGCCTGCCGATTGCCCAGCGATCAGAGGGTCAGGTAGTGCAAAGGAACAATGACTACAGAGCAATACAGTAGTAGCCTCTCGCTGCGCTTCATTTAAGGAGTTTGTGCATGACCGTTCGCCGCACCAAAATCGTAGCCACACTGGGCCCTGCCAGTAATTCGCCAGAAGTCATCGAAAAGCTGATTCTTGCTGGCCTGGACGTCGCCCGCCTTAACTTCTCCCACGGTACGCCCGACGAGCACAAGGCTCGCGCGAAGCTGATCCGCGACATCGCCGCCAAGAACGGTCGGTTCGTCGCGTTGCTGGGTGACCTTCAAGGCCCGAAAATCCGCATCGCCAAATTCGTCAACAAGAAGATCGAGCTGAAGGTAGGTGACAAGTTCATCTTCTCCACCAGCCATCCTCTGACCGACGGCAACCAGGACATCGTCGGTATCGATTACCCCGATCTGGTCAAGGACTGCGGCGTCGGCGACGAGCTGCTGCTGGACGATGGGCGCGTGGTCATGCGCGTCGACACGCAAACCGCCGATGCACTGCATTGCACCGTGACCATCGGCGGCCCGCTGTCGGATCACAAAGGCATCAACCGTCGCGGCGGCGGCCTCACGGCACCGGCGCTGACCGAGAAAGACAAGCAGGACATCAAACTCGCTGCCGAAATGGACCTGGATTACCTGGCCGTTTCGTTCCCGCGTGACGCGGCCGACATGGAATACGCGCGCAAGCTGCGTGACGAATCCGGCGGCACGGCCTGGCTGGTGGCGAAGATCGAACGCGCCGAAGCCGTTGCCGACGACGACACCCTCGATGCCCTGATCCGCGCCAGTGACGCGGTCATGGTTGCCCGTGGCGACCTGGGCGTGGAAATCGGCGACGCCGAGCTGGTGGGCGTCCAGAAGAAAATCATCCTGCACGCGCGTCGCCACAACAAGGCGGTGATCGTTGCCACGCAGATGATGGAATCGATGATTTCCAGCCCCATGCCAACCCGCGCTGAAGTGTCCGACGTGGCCAACGCCGTGCTCGACTACACCGACGCCGTGATGCTGTCCGCTGAAAGTGCCGCGGGCTCATACCCTGTGGAAGCCGTTGAAGCGATGGCGCGTATCTGCGTCGGCGCTGAACGTCATCCGACCGGCAAGACCTCCAGCCACCGCGTCGGTCACTCGTTCACCCGTTGTGACGAAAGCATCGCGCTGGCCGCCATGTACACCGCCAACCACTTCCCTGGCGTAAAAGCGATCATTGCGCTGACTGAAAGCGGCTATACCCCGCTGATCATGTCGCGCATTCGCTCCTCGGTGCCGATCTACGCGTTCTCCCCGCACCGCGGCACCCAGGCGCGCGCGGCGATGTTCCGTGGCGTCTACACCATCCCGTTCGACCCGGCCGCACTGCCGCCTGGTCAGGTCAGCCAGTCGGCTGTGGACGAACTGGTCAAGCGCGGTCTGGTTGAGCAAGGCGACTGGGTCATCCTGACCAAAGGCGACAGCTATCACACCATCGGCGGCACCAACGGCATGAAGATCCTGCACGTCGGCGACCCAATGGTTTAAGCGACACCGCAACACGAAAAAGCCCCGCCTCGTGAGAGTGCGGGGCTTTTTTACGTCTCTGAACCCATGGCCCGTCAGCCCTTCTCCACAAACACGTCCGCCAGCAACTGACTGCGCGGCAGTCCTGCGATGAAGAGCCGCTTCGAAAAAGCCTCGACGCTGACGGGCGACCCGCAGACCAGCGCAATGGTCTGACGAGACGTCACGCGCAACCCACTCAGCACGGCCGAGAAGTCCGCCAGCTCGATCGACTCCACGTGCAGGTTCGGATGCTGGAGCGCCAGCTCGCCGAGAGGCCCTGCCAAGTAATGCTCTTGAGGCTCGCGCGCCAGATGCATCAGGCGAATTTGACCCTGATGGCCCTGCCGCAGCGCCTCGTGCAGCACACCCCACAACGGTGCCAATCCGGTCCCCGCCGCCAGCAGCCATAACGGCCGGTCCTGCCAGTCAGGGTCGTAATGCAACGCGCCGCCTTGAAGTTCGCCGAGACGGACAGGATTGCCCGGTTGCAGCCTACGGGCGACATCAACGAAAGCGCCCGGGCGCTGGCAGTCGATATGAAACTCCAGAAAGGGATCGTTCCCCGGCACACTCGCCAACGAGTATGGCCGTGCTAAGCCGCTCTCGGTCCACAGCACCAGATGCTGTCCGGCACGATAGCGCAACGGACGTTCGGGGTTCAGTCGCAAGCGCAGCACCGATGCGCTGAGCCAGTCAGCCCCGACGACGGTTGCCGGCAAGCCATCGCGCAAGGGATCGAAGATCTCAACGGTCAGATCGCTCGTCACCCGGCACTGGCACGACAGCCGCCAGCCCTGGGCGCGCTTGTCGGCCTCCAGCGCATCGGGCGCGGCGTCCAGCGGATCGCCACTGACGCAACGCACCATGCACGTGTGGCAACTGCCGGCGCGGCAACTGTAGGGGACGGACAACCCGGCGTCGTTAAGCGCGTCGAGCAAATTCGCCGCAGGCGCCACCGACCATTGCCGGTCGCCCACACGCAACTCAGGCATCGGCGTAATCCCAGGCGCCGTGGCAACGGTTGCGGCCCTCGTGCTTGGCGCGATACAGCGACTGGTCGGCGCGTTGCAGTGCGCGGTCCATGTGGTCGCCACGCTCAATGACGGCCATGCCGATCGACAGGCTCAGGTCCAGTTCAGGAAACTCCGGCAGCGTGACCCGGGTAAACGCCAGCCGGATACGTTCGCAGCAATCGACCAACTGCGCACGGGTGCAGCGAGGGATAAGCAACACGAATTCTTCACCGCCATAACGCGCGAGGATGTCGTCGGAGCGAAGGCACTGGGCAGCGGTTTTGCCGAACACCTGCAGCACCCGATCCCCCGCCGCGTGACCATGGATATCATTGACCCGCTTGAAGTGATCCAGGTCGATGAGCGCCAGCCCGGCGGTGTAATTGCCGTCCATGAGCTCAAGTTCGCGGGTCGCTATGCGCAGGAAGTGACGGCGGTTGTAGAGGTTGGTGAGTTCGTCGGTGGACGCCAGCTCTTCGAGCTGGAGCATCATGCCGCGCAGGGTTTCCTGGTGCGCCTGCAAGGTGATCCGCCGCTGGTGCATGCGATTGCGCGAGTTCTGCACGAAGCGCGCGAACAGGCACAGCCAGGAGAAAACGATGAACAGCGCGCAGGTCTGAATCACCGCCAGCCCCGGATCGGCGAGGCGTCCGCGGCTGGCGTCCCAGAGGTTGACGCCGGCGAACCCCAGCAGGGCAAACAGGGCGCAACGCGCGAAAATACTGGGGCGCAGATGAAACAATCCGAACATCAGCACCAGCACGTAAACGAGCAGAAAGGTGCCGCGGGAGGCTTCCGTATGGCTAATCAGAAACGTCTGCCAGCCCAGCCCCAGCAACACCTGAAACTCGGTCAGGCTGGGGTCTTTGAAGCGTCGATTGTAGCCACCAAAAAACACCAGACTCAACGCGGCCTGACAGAAGAGCACCAGCACACTGGTGCACCAGATCCCGAAGAAAGTGGCGTGATAGTAGCCGGTAAAATACGCCATCCATACGAGCATCAGCCCCAGCACGTAGGTGCCGGTAGCGAGCGCGAAACGTTTCAGCAGCAAGCGCTGGATAGTTTGGGCATTCACTCGTTGACTCATCATGGGTATTAAGGGTCCGTCCCGTACCGGCAAGATGACCTGTGATACTTTTCAGGCACCAGATCGAAGCAATCCTGCGCCGTGCGCGGTAATGCAGGCAGCTTGCCACTGTAGTGCTTGCGCAAAAAAATGACTATTCAAATTCCTGTGTTCCAGACGGCCGTAGCAATCTGTTTCACCGGTGTTCCGGTATATACGTTGTACGATGTTCGACCATTGATTGGCGCTCGGCAGATGTACCTTATTTGACCTCGGGTTATACTGCCGCGCCTTTTTTACCCCGGCCTGCCGAGGTGTTGCCCGGCTGTCTGACGCCTGATCAAGATGCTTTCATCCGGCCCAAGCGGTCCCGTCGCCACCCGCAATTCGAATGTTCCCGCCAAATCAGAGGAGCGCGCCCAATGACCGTGATCAAGCAAGATGACCTGATCCAGAGTGTCGCTGACGCCTTGCAGTTCATTTCTTACTACCACCCCGTTGATTTCATCCAGGCCATGCACGAGGCCTACCTGCGAGAAGAGTCGCCCGCCGCACGCGACTCCATGGCCCAGATCCTGATCAATTCGCGCATGTGCGCCACCGGTCACCGGCCAATCTGCCAGGACACCGGCATTGTGACCGTGTTCGTCCGCGTCGGCATGGACGTGCGCTGGGATGGCGCGACCATGGGCCTGGACGACATGATCAACGAAGGCGTGCGTCGCGCCTACAACCTGCCGGAAAACGTCCTGCGCGCCTCGATCCTCGCCGATCCGGCCGGCGCCCGCAAGAACACCAAGGACAACACACCTGCGGTCATTCACTACTCCATCGTTCCGGGTAATACCGTGGAAGTGGACGTGGCGGCCAAGGGCGGCGGTTCGGAAAACAAATCGAAAATGGCGATGCTCAACCCGTCCGACTCCATCGTCGACTGGGTGCTGAAAACCGTGCCGACCATGGGCGCCGGCTGGTGCCCACCCGGCATGCTCGGCATCGGCATCGGCGGTACGGCCGAGAAAGCGGCGGTCATGGCCAAGGAAGTCTTGATGGAATCCATCGACATCCACGAGCTCAAGGCGCGCGGCCCGTCGAACCGTCTGGAAGAAATGCGTCTGGAGCTGTTCGAGAAGGTCAACCAGCTGGGCATCGGCGCCCAGGGCCTCGGCGGTCTGACCACCGTGCTAGACGTCAAGATCATGGATTACCCGACCCACGCAGCGTCCTTGCCGGTCTGCATGATCCCTAACTGCGCCGCCACCCGCCATGCCCACTTCGTCCTCGACGGCTCCGGCCCGGCTTCGCTGGAAGCGCCACCGCTGGACGCCTACCCCGAGATCGTCTGGGAAGCCGGCCCGTCGGCGCGCCGTGTCAACCTCGACACGCTGACGCCGCAAGACGTGCAGAGCTGGAAGCCGGGCGAAACCGTCCTGCTCAACGGCAAAATGCTCACCGGTCGCGATGCTGCGCACAAGCGCATGGTCGAGATGCTGAACAAGGGCGAAACCCTGCCGGTAGACCTGAAGGGCCGCTTCATCTATTACGTCGGCCCGGTTGATCCGGTCGGTGACGAAGTGGTGGGGCCTGCCGGGCCGACCACCGCGACGCGGATGGACAAGTTCACCCGCCAGATCCTTGAGCAGACCGGCCTGTTGGGTATGATCGGCAAATCCGAGCGCGGCCCGACCGCCATCGAGGCGATCAAGGACAACAAAGCGGTTTACCTGATGGCCGTTGGCGGCGCCGCTTATCTGGTCGCTCAGGCGATCAAGAAGTCGCAAGTGCTGGCGTTCCCGGAGCTGGGCATGGAAGCGATCTACGAGTTCGAGGTCAAGGACATGCCCGTCACGGTTGCCGTCGACAGCAAGGGCGAGTCGGTTCACATCACCGGCCCCGCCATCTGGCAGAAGAAGATCAGTGAAAGCCTGGCGGTGGAAGTGCAGTAAGCGTTTCAATCGCTAAAACGAAAAAGCCCGACCTGCATGTCGGGCTTTTTTGTGGGCGATGGTTGCGGAGGCGTTTACCCCCGCCGATCCAGCACGTTCACCACCAGCCGATCCAGCCATCCCCATACGCGTTCCTGAACCCGTCGCCACAGCGGTCTGGATTTCCAGCCGTCCAGGGTGATTTCACTGCTCACGGCAAAATCCTGGGTGAAGCTGGCGGCCACGGCACGGGTCAGCGCGGGGTCGATCGCTTCGAGGTTGGCTTCCAGGTTGAAGCGCAGGTTCCAGTGATCGAAGTTGCATGAGCCGACGCTGACCCAGTCGTCGATCAGCACCATCTTCAAGTGCAGGAAGCACGGCTGGTATTCGAAGATTTGCACCCCGGCCTTGAGCAAGCGCGGGTAATAACGGTGGCCAGCGTAGCGAACCGAAGGGTGATCGGTGCGCGGACCGGTGAGCAGCAGGCGCACATCGACGCCCCGAGAGGCCGCTCGGCGCAAGGCACGGCGGACTTTCCAGGTCGGCAGGAAATACGGCGTCGCCAGCCAGATGCGCGTCTTGCTGGTGTTCAGTGCACGCACCAGTGACTGCACGATATCCCGGTGCTGACGGGAATCGGCATAGGCCACACGACCCAGCCCATTCCCGCTGACGGGTGCCTTGGGCAGACGCGGCAGACCGAAGTTTTCCGCAGGCCGCCATGCTCGCCGCCGAGGGTTGGCGTGGAACTGGCGGTCGAACAACGCTTGCCAGTCGATCACCAGCGGCCCGCGAATCTCGACCATCACCTCATGCCACTCGCTGCTGTTCAGGTCCGGGCGCCAGAACTCGTCGGTGACACCCGTCCCGCCCACCACCGCCAGCTCTTTGTCGACCAGCAGCAGTTTGCGGTGGTCGCGGTAGAGGTTTCGAAAGCCACGCCGCCAATGGACGGGATTATAGAAACGCAGAATCACGCCAGCGTCGGTCAGGCGCTTGCGCAGACTGATCGTGAACGCCGCGGCGCCGAAACCATCGAACAGACACCTCACGATGACCCCGCGATTCGCCGCACCGACCAGCGCCTGCACGATCGCCTCGGCGCAGGCCCCGGCTTCCACCAGATACAGTTCGAGCTCGATTTGCTGCTGCGCGCCTTCAATCGCAGCGATCATGCGCGGGAAGAACGCCGGGCCGTCGATCAGCAGGTTGAACTGGTTTTCCTCGCGCCACGGAAAAATCGCGCCCCTCATGAGCGGGCCGGCCGGGCGTTCAAAGCAGAGGCGTCAGCGACGAGGACCGCGAGGGCAAGCGAGGTGGGAAGGCGAATGGACATGCGGACTCCAGAGGGTGCGATGCGCAACCCTATCCGGCTGTCTGACCGCACGCAAACTTCAACGTTCTACGGCACCGGCGGCGACAAACGACAGCCCTGGCGCGGGCCCTCCCACTGCGCTGCGCTCTCGCGGCCCAGCCCTGTCGCAGTGATGCGCTTGTTCAGCGCGTCTTCGTCGAGGGTGCTCGGCAGCCACTGCTTCACGTAGCGGCGGCAATAGTTTGCAGGGTTATCCATGACGAAGCGGCACGAGCAATATTCTTTGGCGGTGTAGGCGCTGATGATGCTGGGGAATACCTGCAGCTGAACGCGCCAGTCCCATATCAGGCCGGCAATGATCAGCAGCACCAGTATGAAGAAGCTGCGGAACGGGCGGCGTCGGATGAATGCCTTGCGAGCGTTCATTGATTACCCTCCCCGGCCACGGCCTTCAGCGCCAGCTTGAGCAACTGGTTGTGGTCATAAGTGCCGTCGCGATCGTCGGCGTAGCGAACGATCACCAGCTTCGCGCTGGGGATCACGTACAGCGCCTGCCCCCAATGGCCGAGTGCGGCGAAGGTGTCGGGAGGTGCGTCGGGCCACGGACCGAGGTTGCCGTCGGCGGTCTTGTTCAGCCACCAGTGACCGCCGGGGGCTTCATCGGCCGGGGTCTGGGTAAGGGATTTGAACGGCGTCAGGTTGAAATCAACCCAGGCCTTGGGCATCAACTGGCGGTCTTGCCAGCGTCCGCCGCGTTCCATCAGCAGACCGATGCGCGCAAGGTCACGGGCCGTCATGTACGCGTAGGACGACCCGACAAAAGTGCCGGTGGCGTCGCGCTCCCATGTGGCGCTGGTGATGCCCAGCGGGTCGAACAAGGCGGTCCAGGGGTAATCAGCGTAGGCGCGTTCACCCACCATGCCTTTCAGCGCAGCGGCGAGGACGGTGCTGTCGCCGCTGGAATAGCGGTATGAAGTGCCCGGCGCACTGGCGGTGCCGTGCTCAGCGGTGTATCGCGCCATGTCGCCCCGCCCTCGGGTATAGAGCATCGCGACGACCGACGAGTTGAGCGGCGCGTATTCATAATCTTCCTGCCAGTCGAGCCCCGAAGCCCAGTGCAGCAGGTCCTGAAGTTTGATATCGGGATGCGCGCTGAAAGGCGGGTAGAACCTGGCGACGGCGTCTTCAAGCTTGAAACGGCCTTCACCAAAGGCGACGCCCAGCACGCTCGCCAGAATGCTTTTGCTGATCGACCAAGTCAGGTGCGGGGTGTCTGCACGGGTCACGCCGCCGTAGCGTTCATACACCACTTCACCGTCGTGAATGATCAGCAGCGCGTCTGTGCGCACGCCTTCGCGGGAGGCTTCGTCGCGGGCCGGGAAGGCATAGCTGTCCAGAGCGGTGACTGCATTATTTCGATTGAGCAGTCGCTCGGACCAATCCGGCGCAGGCCAGGTTTCGGCAGCGGCCGAACAGCTGATGAGGACCAGCGCAAGGGTGAACAGCAGACGGGTCATGGAGGGGACTCGGGCTCGGATGCAGGCAACCTAGCAGGCAATGATGACAGCCCATTGAACGCAAACCCCTGTCACGCAACCATCACCAAAGCTTAATGGTCGTGACACGGCCCCTCCCTAGCCTGAATTCGTACAGCAATGCTCGAACAATCAGTCGACCCGCCTGGACGAAGGCGGGATTACGGAGATGCCGCATGACTCAGATCGCCAGCATTCGAGACACCCGAACCGAACGTCGCCTGCAGGCAGAACGCCTGACCGGTGATAAGGCCCTGCAGGAAGCACAGGCTTTGCGCTTCAGTGTGTTCAGTGGCGAATTCAACGCCAGGCTCAAGGGCGCCGAGCTGGGCCTGGATATCGATGATTACGACGTTCACTGCATGCACATCGGCGTGCGCGATCTGAGCAGCGGTCGCCTGGTAGCCACCACCCGTTTGCTTGACCACAAGGCCGCCAGCACCCTGGGCAAATTCTACAGCGAAGAAGAATTCAGCCTGCACGGCCTGCGCCATTTACAGGGCCCGATCCTGGAATTGGGCCGGACCTGTGTCGATCCCTCCTACCGCAACGGCGGCACCATCGCCGTACTCTGGAGCGAACTGGCCGAGATCCTCAACGAAGGCGGCTACAGCTACCTGATGGGCTGCGCCAGCATTCCGATGCAGGACGGCGGCATTCAGGCCCACGCGATCATGCAACGCCTGCGCGAACGTTATCTGTGCAACGAACACCTGCGCGCCGAACCGAAGAATCCCCTGCCGACGCTGGACCTGCCCAACAACGTGATCTGCGAGATGCCGCCCCTGCTCAAGGCTTACATGCGCCTGGGCGCGAAGATCTGTGGCGAGCCGTGCTGGGACGAAGATTTCCAGGTCGCCGACGTCTTCATCCTTCTCAAGCGCGACGAGCTGTGCCCACGCTATGCTCGCCACTTCAAGGCAGCGGTGTGATGAGCACCTGGCGCAGTCATGCGCGCGTGGTGCGGGTGCTCTGGGTGATTGCGCTGGGCTTGAGCATCGCCGGCACCTTTGCCCTGATGGAACGCCTGCGCATCGGCAATTCCATGGCCCGTCGCCAGCGCTGGACAGCCTGGCTCATGGCGCGCCTGAGTGCCGCGCTGCCGTTTCGCGTGACCGTCAGCGGCAAGCTGCCGAGCGAGCCGATGTTGTGGGTGAGCAATCACGTGTCGTGGACCGACATCCCGCTGCTGGGCATGCTGGCGCCGCTGTCGTTCCTGTCCAAGGCCGAAGTGCGCACCTGGCCGGTGGCGGGCTGGCTGGCCTTGAAAGCCGGCACACTGTTCATTCGCCGGGGCTCGGGCGACAGCAAGCTGATTCAGAAGCAGATGGGCCAGCACTTGCTGGGCAGGCATTCGCTGGTGATCTTCCCCGAGGGCACCACCACCGACGGTCGTAGCTTGCGTACCTTCCACGGCCGCCTGTTGTCGAGCGCCATTGAAACCGGCGTGCCGGTACAGCCTGTTGCCATTCAATACGTGCGGGACGGCCAGCCGGATCAGATCGCGCCGTTCATAGGCGACGACGACCTGCTCTCACACCTGCGTCGGCTGTTCGCAAATGAAGTGAGTGAAGTGCATATCCAGCTCCTCTCGCCAATCGCTTCCCAGGGGAAAGAACGCGCAGCGCTGGCGTTCGAAGCGCAGCAGGCGGTACAGGTCGCGCTGTTCGGTGAGGCGGTTCAACCGGCGATGGTGCGTTCCGCCGCCAAGGCCGCCTGAGCAAACGCCTGAAGTTCAGGATAAAACGCGCTGAAATCGTCACTCAGTGGTCGATACAGCGCGTGCAACTCTTGGTTGACCCCGGCCAGCCCTTCCGGCCGTGTCAGGCGACGCGAGATGCCAGCCAGCGCATCACCCACCACCGAAAATTCACGGTACGAACCCAGCCAGTCCTGCGCCGCCATGCGAGGCGCAATCAACGCGAGACGCTCCGGCAACGCGGGCTCTTCGGCCAGCACGCGGTAAACCTTACGCGTGAAGCCATCCAGCGGCTCGTCGGAATACAGGTGCCAGTCCCGCGCTAGGCAATGGTCGAAAAACACATCCAGAGCAATGCCGGCATAGCGACGACGGCCATCGGGAAAACGCCCCAGTGCCTGCTTGATAAGCGGGTGCGAATCAGTGAATGCATCGATTCGCCGGTGCAGACGAATCGCGCTTTCGATGTCTGCCGAGAAGCGCCCCGGCAGCAGGCCTTTTACGAAGTCGCCGTACAGGCTGCCCAGCAATTGGGCCGGCGTCTGCCCGCCGAGGTGCAGGTGTGCGAGGTAATTCATGGTTGTTGCCTATTGCTGCGAGCCTTTTTTCTGCGCCTGAGTCCGCCGAATGTGCGGGGACTCATGCGCAATGACGCTCGTACAGTCGCCACATTCCCTGCGCCTGTAAAGCGGGAATGCCCGTCAACGCTCTACCAACAGATCAGCCCAGCGCCATATCGTTATAACCCGATATAACGAACCAGCCCGTCCTAAGCACTTATTCATATTTGTATATCGCGATTTATAGATATAAGGTTCGCCCCATCGCGATACAGCGCACCTGCACTGAGCACGACATGCCTACTGACATCGATATCGACGAAATCATCAAAGCCCTCGCCCACCCGGTTCGCCGGCAGATTCTGGACTGGCTCAAAGACCCGGTTACGACTTTCCCCGATCAGCGTCACACCATTGATGGCGGTGTGTGTGCGGGGCAGATCGACCAGCGCGCCGGTCTGTCGCAGTCGACCGTTTCTGCCCATCTGGCCACATTGCAAAGGGCCGGTCTGATCACCAACCAGAAACACGGCCAGTGGCATTTTTTCAAGCGCAACGAAGACGTCATTCAGGCGTTCTTGCAGCAACTGACGCAGCGGCTCTGAGCCCTTCGCCCCACATCCAGGAGACGCAACGTGCCCCTTTCACTACTCATTCTGGCCCTGAGCGCCTTTGCCATCGGGACGACCGAATTCGTCATCATGGGCTTGCTTCCCGACGTCGCCAGCGATCTGGGCGTCAGCATTCCCGGTGCCGGCTGGCTGGTGACCGGCTACGCCCTGGGCGTTGCAATCGGCGCGCCGTTCATGGCGATGGCCACCGCCAAGTTGCCGCGCAAAGGCGCATTGGTCACGTTGATGGGCGTCTTCATCATCGGCAATCTGCTCTGCGCGCTGGCGGCGGACTACAACATTCTGATGTTCGCCCGCGTGGTCACCGCGCTGTGCCATGGCGCGTTCTTCGGCATCGGGTCGGTGGTAGCGGCAAATCTGGTCCCGGCCAATCGTCGCGCTTCGGCCGTCGCGCTGATGTTCACCGGCCTGACCCTGGCCAACGTCCTCGGCGTCCCGTTGGGCACTGCACTGGGACAACAGGCCGGCTGGCGCTCGACCTTCTTCGCGGTGACGGTGATTGGCGTCATCGCCTTCATCGGCCTGATTCGCTTCCTGCCGAGCAAGCGCGATGAAGAGAAACTCGACATGCGCGCCGAGCTGGCCGCGCTCAAAGGCGTGGGCATCTGGCTGTCGCTGAGCATGACCGCGCTGTTCGCCGCCTCTGTGTTCGCCCTCTTCACCTACGTTGCGCCACTGTTGGGCGAAGTCACCGGCGTCTCGCCGCTGGGCGTGACCTGGACGCTGATGCTCATCGGCCTCGGCCTGACGCTGGGCAATATCATCGGCGGCAAACTCGCCGACCGCCGACTGGCCGCCACGCTAATCGGCGTGTTCATCGCCATGGCAGTGATCTCCACGGTGCTGAGCTGGACCAGCACGGCGCTGATCCCGGCTGAAATCACCCTGTTCCTCTGGGCCACCGCTGCGTTCGCCGCCGTGCCTGCCTTGCAGATCAACGTGGTGACCTTCGGCAAGGCCGCGCCCAATCTGGTGTCCACCCTGAACATCGGCGCCTTCAACGTGGGCAATGCGCTGGGCGCCTGGGTCGGCGGCAGCGTCATCGCCCATGGCTTCGGCCTGACCACCGTGCCTCTGGCTGCTGGCGTTCTGGCGGTGCTGGCGCTACTGGTTACGTTGATCAATTTCCGTCAGCGCAACGATGTCGAAATGGCCCCTGTGACCAACTGATTCCCCGAATTTGAAACCTGCGGATCCACCTTTTACCGACTGCACTAAGGATTTCACGATGACTACGATTTTTGACCCGATCAAGATGGGTGACCTGGAACTGACCAACCGCATCATCATGGCGCCGCTGACCCGCTGCCGCGCCGACGAAGGCCGCGTGCCCAACGCGATGATGGCCGAGTATTACGTTCAGCGCGCCTCGGCTGGTCTGATCATCAGCGAAGCCACTTCGGTCATGCCCATGGGCGTTGGCTACCCCGACACCCCGGGCATCTGGTCGAACGATCAAGTGCGCGGCTGGGCCAACGTCACCAAAGCCGTGCATGCCGCCGGTGGCAAGATCGTGCTGCAACTGTGGCACGTGGGTCGCGTTTCCCACCCGACTTACCTGAACGGCGAAACCCCGGTCGCACCGAGCGCCATCCAGCCAAAAGGCCACGTGAGCCTGGTGCGTCCGCTGTCTGACTTCGTCATCCCTCGCGCACTGGAACTGGCTGAAATCGAAGAGATCGTCGACGCCTACCGCGTCGGTGCCGAGAACGCCAAGGCCGCCGGCTTTGACGGCGTAGAGATCCACGGCGCCAACGGTTACCTGCTCGACCAGTTCCTGCAGACCAGCACCAACACCCGCACCGATGCCTACGGCGGCTCGCTGGAAAACCGCGCACGCCTGCTGCTGGAAGTGACCGACGCCGCCGTTGACGTCTGGGGCGCTGGCCGTGTCGGCGTGCACCTGGCACCCCGCGCTGACGCGCACGACATGGGCGACGCCAACCTGGCAGAGACCTTCACCTACGTCGCCCGCGAATTGGGCAAACGCGGCATCGCGTTCATCTGCGCCCGCGAACGTGAACTCGACGACAGCCTGGGCCCACGCCTGAAAGAAGCGTTCGGCGGAGTGTTCATCGCCAACGAGAAATTCACCAAAGAAAGCGCCAACGCCTGGCTGGCGAGCGGCAAGGCGGATGCCGTCGCCTTCGGCGTGCCCTTCATCGCCAATCCCGACCTGCCGGCACGTCTGGCCAAGGATGCCCCGCTGAACGAAGCTCATCCCGAAACCTTCTACGCCAAAGGCGCCGAAGGCTATGTGGATTACCCGACGCTGTAAGCAGGAAGGACGCGGAGCGGCGCGGGCTTTATTCCCACGCGGAGCATGGGAACCATCAGGCCGGTTTTAACCATAAAACTGATGGCGCACTCACTGGCCCCTTCCCGGCTAAAGCCGGTCCCACGAAAAGCGATGCGTGCAGTCAGTGGGACCGGCTTCAGGTGACGCGGAGCGTCACGGGATGCATGCCCACGCGGAGCGTGGGAACGATCAGCGTGCAAAGACCCGTACAACAAGTAGGACCGGCTTCAGCCGGGAAGCTTTTGATCTGCTTTTGATTTGCTTTTGATCTTCCTGCGCAAAAAGCCCAGTCACCGCCAAACGCGACTTGGGTGCAGGCTGAACGCAGGTCTCGCGCAGTGGGCCGAGCCGCAGGGATGCGGCGAGAGCGCCGTCAGGACATGGATGTCCGTTCGGCGCGGGCCCACGGAGCGGGACCGGAGTGAGGGAACCCTGACGAAGGAAGGGCCCAACCAGGAGCAGGCACCCTTGGTTACTTGGGGTGCTTTTCCAAGTAACTCGCCGAAGGCGAAACCCGAGGCCGTTAGGCCGACGCCTTTGATCTACTGCCCCCGCGCATTAATCTGCTGCGACAACGTCTGAATCTGACTCTGCAACGTATTGATCGTCCGCGTCATCTGACCACGAAACGCATCAAACTCCGCCGTGCTGGCACCCGAAGAAGCAGCTACCGGACGATTCTCCAACTCACTTTTCACCACCACCATATCCTGCTCAAGCTGCTCGATCGCCTGACTGCCATTCGCCTTCTTCAGACTCGCCACATCCGCGCTCAAGCCCTTCAACTGCGACTCCAGCCGCTCCTGCTCAGACTGCGCCGACTTGCCATCCGGCATCGCCGCCTTCAACGCCGCCAGCTCCGTGGTCACGGCCTTCACCTGATCCTGCAACTGCTGATTGACCGCCTGCTGCTGCGCACTCTGCGTACTGATCTGCTCCAGCCGCTTGTCCAGCCCGCCCTGCAAACCTGCCACGCCCTGCTGTTGCTTGCTCTGATCAGCCAACTGATCCTGCAACTGCTTGATCTGCGCCTTCAGCGCCTCGCTGCTGCTCGCCATCGACTCGGTGGCCACCACCTTGCCGGAAATATCCTGCAAGCGCCCCGCCGCCTCCTCACTGATCCGCGCGAAGCTTTCCTGCGTCGCCACCAACTGCTGCTCCATCAACGAGACCTGCTGAAAACTCCACCAGCCCAGGCCGCAAAACGCGATAAACAGCACACAGATCAACGCCCACAACGCACCGGTACCGGGCGCCTTCACCTTCACCACCGGCGTATCACGGGAATACACCGTCGTGCGCTCGCGGGCACCCGGTGGCGGCAGAAAGTCATCGTCATCGTCTTTGGCGCTGAGGCTCGGGACGTCATCGACGTCGTCATAGGGATCTTTGCGCATGGATTTACCTTTGAAAAAACCGCTGAATCTGAATGGCTCGCAGTATAACCACGGATGTTGAAGCCTTTTACAACGCGCCGCCGTGCTGGGCTTTCCACCAGCCGCAGAACTCGTCGAGGGCGGTCCACACGCTGACGTCGGGCTGGTAATCCAGATAATGCCTGGCGCGATTGATATCAAGCGTGAAATCCCGGCTCATCACCTGTATCCCGATGCGCGACAGCGTCGGTTCAGGTTGCCCGGGCCAGATCAGGCACGCCGCCTCGTTCATGGCCGCCGCGGTGTACGCCAGGCCGTAAGACCGATAACGCCTGACCGGTGGCAATTCCATCTGGCGCATGACGTAATTGACCACGTCCCAGAGCGGCACCGGCGCGCCATTACTGATGTTGTAGGCCTTGCCCAGCGCCGAACCCGCCGCCAGCAAGCTGCTGAGCAGCGCTTCATTGAGGTTCTGGATGCTGGTGAAATCCACCTTGTTCAAGCCATTGCCGATGATCGACAGCCGCTTCTTCTGCTGCATCTGCAGCAGTCGCGGGAAAATGCTCGTGTCACCTGCGCCCGTCACAAAACGAGGACGCAGGGCGATGACTTCCAGACCGAACTCTTCAGCACCAAATACTTTTTGCTCGGCCAGGTATTTGGTCGCGGCGTAGTGATTGCCGAAGCGCTTGGGCACTTGCTCCTCACGGATATCGAGGTGCGATCGGCCATCGAAATAGATCGAGGGCGAGGACAGATGCACCAACCGCCGGACTCTCTGTTTCAGGCAGGCTTCAACGACGTTTTCGGTGACTTGAACGTTGCCCTGATGGAAGTCCTGGCGTCGTCCCCATGTGCCAACCGCACCCGCGCAATGGACCACGGCTTCGACGTCGTCACACAGCGCATGAACGAGTTCCGGATCGGAAAGATCGCCCTGGATGAACTCGGCCCCGCGCCGCACCAGATGCTCGACACCCTCCGCACGACGGCCGTTGACCCGGACGTTCAAGCCTTGCTCCAGCGCGAAACGCGCGAAGCGTCCGCCAATGAAGCCGCCTGCGCCGGTGACCAGAATTTTCATTGCCTGCTCCGTTTAATCATCTTGTGCCAGTGATCGCCGCGGCTGTTCTGCGACCGAGCCTACAATCTGCTGCGTCGACTACTGACGTTCATTCAGGCTGCAACGGCACCAGCCATTGCCCCGCTTTTTTCGCCAGATGGTCCGTCAGCTCCGTCAGCAAGCGACCGCCATTGCGCCAATGATGCCAGTACAACGGCACATCAATGCAGTGATCGGCCAGCAACTCGACCAGTTGACCGCTCGCCAATTGCCCGCGGACCTGCAATTCCGGCACCAGTCCCCAGCCCATTCCAGCTTCGACCATGCGCATGAAGCCTTCGGACGAGGGACACAAATGATGCTCGAATCCGCCTTCGACGCCCAGCGAAGCGAGGTAGCGGTGCTGCAGGAAATCATCCGGGCCGAACACCAGCGCGGGCGATCGGGCGACCGCTTGCGGCGTCACGCCCTGCGGGAAATGCCGACCAATGAAGTCAGGGCTGGCCAGCGCCCGGTAGCGCATGGCGCCGAGCAACACACTTCGCGCCCCCGCCACCGGCCGTTCACTGCCGCACAGACACGCGGCCACTTCACCGGCGCGCATGCGTTTGAGCCCGACATCCTGATCCTCAACCACGAGATCAGTGAGCAATCGATGCTCGGCGCAGAAGTCCCCGACCGCGAGGGCCCACCAGGTCGCCAGGCTGTCGGCGTTCAGTGCGATGCGCAGGCGCTCGGGCATGCCGCCTTCGTCCAGCGCGGGCACCACGCTTTGCAGATCCCGCTCCAGCAAGCGCACCTGCTGGACATGGTTGAGCAAGCGCCGGCCGATGTCTGTCGGCGTGGGCGGCGTCGCCCGGACCAGTACTGGCTGGCCGACCCGCGCTTCCAGCAGCTTGATGCGCTGGGACACCGCCGACTGCGAAAGGCCAAGCACGTGCGCAGCACGCTCGAAGCCGGCTTGCTCGATCACCGCTGCCAGCGCGGAAAGCAACTTGTAGTCGAACATCAGTTTCTCTAATGGGTGATGAGCTTTATTGGTTTTTCTTATACTCGCTCTCGACTGACAATCGCCACCACTGACTGATGCCCACCTCAACAAACGGCGAATATCAATGACTGGCGAAACCTCCCTCAGCGCGTTGCTGCGCAGCATGGACCCCGAACTGAACGAAGGTGATTACGTGTTCTGCACCGTGGCTGACAGCAGCCACGTGCAAGGTGTCGAGGTGATCGGCAGCTTCCGGGAACGTGAAGGCCTGACCGTCATACTTGAACGCAGCCAGGCGCAGCACTTGGGCCTGGCCAGCGATTACGTCATGGCCTGGATCACCCTGACCGTCCATTCCTCACTCGCGGCCGTCGGACTGACCGCCGCGTTCGCCAGCGCCCTGGGGCAGGCGGGCATCAGTTGCAACGTGGTCGCGGGCTTTTACCACGACCATCTTTTCGTGGGTAAGGACGACGCGCTGGAGGCCATGAGCACGTTGCGCGCACTGGCGACGAGCGCCTGATCCCATCCATCCCTGAACTGATCGAGGCCCGACATCATGTGGCAAAGCTACCTCAATGGCCTGTTGGTTTCCCTCGGGCTGATCATGGCCATCGGCAACCAGAACGCTTACGTGCTGGCGCAAAGTCTGCGTCGCGAACACCACCTGTCCGTGGCCTTGCTGTGCATCGTGTGCGACGCCCTGTTGGTGGCCGCCGGCGTGTTCGGGCTGGCCAATGTGCTGGCCCACAACCCGACGCTTCTGGCGGTGGCGCGCTGGGGCGGAGTGGTGTTTCTGCTGTGGTACGGCGCCATGGCTTTGCGCCGCGCGTTGTCACCGCAGAGCCTCGCCAACGGCGACACCGACGGCCAGCGGTCACGCCGCGCGGTATTGCTGACCGCCCTGGCGGTGACCTTGCTGAACCCGCACGTTTATCTCGACACGGTACTGCTGATCGGCTCGCTCGGCGCGCAGCAAACGGTGCCCGGCGCCTATGTGGCCGGTGCAGCCAGCGCTTCGGTATTGTGGTTTTCGACGCTGGCGATCGGCGCCGCCTGGCTGGCGCCGTGGCTCGCGCGCCCGGCCACCTGGCGCCTGCTGGACCTGATGGTCGCGGTGATGATGTTCAGCGTGGCGGTGCAATTGATCAGAACGGCGTGAAAACCCAAGCCTGCCACTACGCTTTCAGCGCAATGCTCTGGAACCTCTATCCCACACTGTTGTTGCGTGGTTAAGGTCCGGGGCCGGTGCTATGATCCAGCCCCTGCGCTGCAAAGAGTACAAACTCGCCAGCGTAAGTTCTGTCTGGCCGCCCGTGATCGGCCTTGCGCAAACCGCAACTGACCTGATTAGGAGAATTACCATGGCTTTTGAATTGCCTCCGCTGCCGTACGCACATGATGCTCTGGCACCGCACATCTCCAAGGAAACTCTGGAATACCACCACGACAAGCACCACAACACCTACGTCGTGAACCTGAACAACCTGGTGCCAGGCACCGAGTTCGAAGGCAAGACTCTGGAAGAAATCGTCAAGACGTCCTCGGGCGGTATCTTCAACAACGCCGCTCAAGTCTGGAACCACACGTTCTACTGGAACTGCCTGGCGCCAAACGCCGGCGGCCAACCGACCGGCGCTCTGGCTGATGCAATCAACGCTGCGTTCGGTTCCTTCGACAAGTTCAAGGAAGAATTCAGCAAGACCTCCATCGGCACGTTCGGCTCCGGCTGGGGCTGGCTGGTGAAGAAAGCTGACGGTTCCCTGGCACTGGCCAGCACCATCGGCGCCGGCAACCCGATCACCAGCGGCGACACCCCGCTGCTGACGTGCGACGTCTGGGAACACGCTTACTACATCGACTACCGTAACCTGCGTCCAAAGTACGTCGAGGCGTTCTGGAACCTGGTCAACTGGAAGTTCGTTGCCGAGCAGTTCGAAGGCAAAAGCTTCACCGCCTGATGAATGCTTGAATGCTCGAATAAAAAAAAGCCCGGCACGTCCGGTTTTTTTTTTCGCCTTCTGTTTGTCGTTTATGTATTGTCTGGAAGCGATAGCCGACTAATATCAAATTTCGTGCTGATTCAAACGGCTGGGCTCAAGTTCTTCCCGCGGACGACCGACACAGTACGGTTAGCCTGAGTGGTCTGCCTGTTAAGTGTTTTCCCGATTGATGGGGTCAGGCGCAAGCCAGACGCGTCTGATCCGAATGCCTGCATTGCCCGTGCGTGCACACAGTCAGGCCGCTATCAGCATGGATGAAGGAATGGCCATTTGAAGCTGGAACTCAAACACAGCTTGTCGGTGAAGCTGCTTCGCGTTGTGCTGCTTTCAGCGCTGATCGTGGGGGTCGTGCTCAGTTGCGCACAGATCGTCTACGACGCATACAAAACCCGCCAGGCCGTTGCTTCGGACGCAGCGCGTATCCTCGACATGTTTCGCGACCCGTCGACACAGGCCGTCTACAGCCTGGACCGGGAAATGGGCATGCAGGTCATCGAAGGGTTGTTTCAGGACGAAGCGGTGCGACTGGCGTCCATTGGTCATCCCAACGAGACGGTGCTCGCCGAGAAATCCCGCGCCCTCGAAGTCACCCCTACCCGCTGGCTCACCGATCTGATCCTTGGCCAGGAACGCAGCTTCACCACCCAACTGGTCGGCCGCAGCCCGTACAGCGAATACTACGGCGACCTGCGCATCACCCTGGACACCGCCACCTACGGCGAAACCTTCCTCACCAACTCAATGATCATCTTCATCTCCGGCGTGTTGCGCGCGCTGGCGTTGGGTCTGGTCCTGTACCTGGTGTACCACTGGCTGCTGACCAAACCGCTGTCGAGAATCATCGAGCACCTGACTACCATCAACCCCGACCGCCCCAGCGAACACCAACTGCCCCTGCTCAAAGGCCACGAAAAAAACGAGCTGGGGATCTGGGTCAACACCGCCAACCAACTGCTGGCGTCCATCGAGCGCAACACCACCCTGCGCCACGAGGCTGAATCCAGCCTGTTGCGGATGTCCCAATACGACTTCCTCACCGGGCTGCCCAACCGGCTGCAACTGCAGAAGCAACTGGACAAAATCCTCGTCGACGCCGGCAAGGTGCAGCATCGGGTCGCGGTGTTATGCGTCGGGCTGGATGACTTCAAAGGCATCAACGAACAATTCAGCTATCAGGCCGGCGACCAGTTGCTGCTGGCCCTCGCCGATCGATTGCGCGGCCACAGCGGACGCCTCGGCGCCCTCGCCCGTCTGGGCGGCGACCAGTTCGCGCTGGTCCAGGCCGATATCGAACAGCCCTATGAAGCCGCCGAGCTGGCGCAGAACATCCTCGACGATCTGGAGGCGCCGTTCGCTGTTGATCAGCAAGAGATTCGGTTGCGCGCCACGATCGGCATCACTCTGTTCCCCGAAGATGGCGACAGCACCGAGAAGCTGCTGCAGAAAGCCGAACAGACCATGACGCTGGCCAAGACCCGCTCGCGCAATCGCTACCAGTTTTATATCGCCAGCGTCGACAGCGAGATGCGCCGTCGACGTGAGCTGGAGAAGGACCTGCGCGAAGCCATGGCCCGCGAGCAGTTTCATCTGGTCTATCAGCCGCAGATCAGCTACCGCGACCACAGTGTGGTCGGCGTCGAAGCACTGATCCGCTGGATTCACCCGGAACACGGCTTCGTGCCCCCTGACCTGTTCATCCCGTTGGCCGAGCAGAACGGCACCATTATCGCCATCGGCGAGTGGGTGCTGGATCAGGCCTGCAAACAGCTGCGCGAATGGCACGATCAAGGCTTCAGCGACCTGCGCATGGCGGTGAACCTGTCCACCGTGCAGCTGCACCACGCCGAATTGCCGCGGGTGGTGAACAACCTGCTGCAGATCTACCGCTTGCCGCCCCGCAGTCTGGAGCTTGAAGTCACCGAAACCGGCCTGATGGAAGACATCACCACCGCCGCCCAGCACCTGTTGAGCCTGCGCCGCTCCGGGGCGTTGATCGCCATTGATGACTTCGGCACCGGTTATTCATCGCTGAGTTATCTGAAAAGCCTGCCGCTGGACAAGATCAAGATCGACAAGAGCTTCGTGCAGGATTTGCTCGACGACGATGACGACGCGACGATCGTGCGCGCCATCATCCAGCTTGGCAAAAGCCTGGGCATGCAGGTGATTGCCGAGGGTGTGGAGACCGCCGAGCAAGAGGCGTACATCATTTCCGAGGGTTGCCACGAAGGTCAGGGCTATTTTTACAGCAAGCCGCTGCCGGCGCGGGAACTGCTGGTTTACCTCAAGCAAGCCCAGCGCACTCACAGCGAGGCGCTGTAGCACGCCTGCCTTGCGACGAAGAGGCAGCCGTTGCGCGGATTCCCCCTCGCCATTGCGACGCGGCACCTTACCTCTCCCTTGAAACAGCTTGAAATATCTCCCTCAGACTGCCTGGGCAAATGGCCTTTACACCGAATGCAAATCTTTCGCATTATGGCGCAGCATTTTTTGGCGTTCGCCACCGTTTACACCTCTTCTCGATGCAGGATTCCGTCATGATTCGTATGCCCCTGGCAACCGCAAGTCTGCTGGCTGTCGCTATTGCTCTGGCCGGTTGTGATCAAGGCAAGGACAAACCCGCCGCTGCAGCGCCTGCCCCGGCACCTGCCGCAGCCGCCGCCCCAGCCACAGCGCCGACCCCCGCCGCTGCACCGACCCAGTCCAGCGAAGCCGCCACCAAAGCAGTGGTCGCCAACTACGCCAACATGGTATTTGCCGTCTTCAGCGACGCCGAATCCACTGCCAAAACCCTCAGCACGGCAGTCGACGCTTTCCTCGCCACCCCCAATGACCAGACCCTGAAAGCAGCGCGTGCAGCGTGGGTCGCGGCGCGGGTGCCTTACATGCAGAGCGAAGTGTTCCGCTTCGGCAACACCATCATCGATGACTGGGAAGGTCAGGTGAACGCATGGCCGCTGGACGAAGGCTTGATCGACTACGTCGCCAAGGATTACCAGCACGCACTGGGCAACCCGGGCGCGACTGCCAACATCATCGCCAACACGTCCGTGCAAGTGGGTGAGGACAAAGTCGACGTCAGCGAAATCACCCCTGAAAAACTCGCCAGCCTGAACGAGCTCGGCGGTTCGGAAGCCAACGTGGCGACCGGTTACCACGCCATCGAATTCCTGCTCTGGGGCCAGGACCTGCACGGCACCGGCCCGGGCGCCGGCGAGCGTCCGGCCAGCGACTACATCGAAGGCCAGGGCGGCACCGGCGGCCACAACGACCGCCGTCGCGCCTACCTGAAGGCCGTCACCGACCTGCTGGTGAGCGACCTCGAAGAAATGGTCAACAACTGGAAACCGGGCGTCGCCGACAACTACCGCGCCACGCTGGAAGCAGAATCCGCCGAGAGCGGACTGCGCAAAATGCTCTTCGGCATGGGCAGCCTGTCGCTGGGTGAACTGGCAGGCGAACGCATGAAAGTCGCGCTGGAGGCCAATTCCAGCGAGGACGAGCACGATTGCTTCAGTGACAACACCCACAACTCGCACTTCTACAACGGTCTGGGCATCCGCAACGTTTACCTAGGCGAGTACACCCGCGTCGACGGCAGCAAAGTGACTGGCCCAAGCCTGTCTTCGCTGGTGGCCAAGGCCGACGCTGCGACCGACCAGACCGTTCGTGCCGACCTCGACGCGACCCAAGCAAAGCTGCAGGTCATCGTCGACCACGCCAACAAGGGCGAGCATTTCGACCAGCTCATCGCGGCCGGCAATACAGCAGGCAACGAAGTGGTGCGCAACGCCATTGCTGCGTTGGTCAAACAGACCGGGGCCATCGAGCAAGCGGCCGGCAAGCTGGGCATCACCGACCTGAACCCGGACAACGCCGACCACGAGTTCTGATCCCCATCACGTCCGCTTCAAACCCTGTGGGGCCACGCCTTTCGGAGTGAAGCCGGTCCAGCTGCAAACAAATGCCGACCCGACCACGGGCCGGCATTTTTTTCGTCAATCGAAGCTCCAAACCTCACCAAAACCGGCCTTATCCGGGGACCGGTCTGTAAGCTTTGTAGGGCATTTCCTGTTCGCTCCTTGTCGGATTGAACACGCCTCCCCCGCCGCCGATCATGCGCACTTCCTTGACCCCACCCTATCCAGGAGGAGACAGAAAGTGCCCAAGAGAAACAATAAAAGGCGCCGCGTCAGTAAGCTCAAAGCCAACGATTACGGTATCCACCTGCTGGTCGGCGTCAAGGGCCCGCGTGCCTGGAAGGTGACGATCTACCGCGATGGCAGGACCTTCAACCGGCTCTTCTCATTCTCCCGCTACGGGGGCCGTGACCCGGCACGCCAAGCCGCCGACGCGTGCCGTGACCAGTTGCTGCTGGCGCACCTGCCCAAGCTCAGCCGCGACATCCGTCAACGCATCATCGCCACCAACACCAGCGGCTATCCGGGGGTGCATTACCGCTGCTACACCGGCATTGCCTATTGGGTGGCGCGGACCACGCTGCGCAACGGCAGCAGTGTCACCAAGTCGTTCAGGGTCGAGCATTACGGCTACGAGCGGGCCAAGGAGCTGGCGATCCGCGAACGCGAACGGCAGCTCGACGGCATTGGCGATTATCGGTCGTTCAAGGTGGTCGAGGGCGAACGGCGCCTGATGCAGCTGCTCGTGGAAAACCCGGCCCTGGAGATCGCCGGAGCGTGAGATTTACCGACCCGTTGCCTGCGGATGATTTGGTAACAACACGTTACGAGAGGTCCTTCAAACGCTAATCCCTCTTATTCATAAAACACGGGGCTGGTAAGCTTGCTCGCCCCGATTTCCACCCCTTTGCAGGACCTGTATGACTGCGCGGTTACGTCCTTCGTTTCTTCTGCTGATGGCGCTGGCCGTCAGTGGGTGCGATGACGCCCCGCGTTTCACCGCAGCCGAGCCAGGGGAGTCGCGATCCGGCGGCGCCACCACCGTCAACAAGCGCGACCGCAACGCGTTTTCCCTGCCCTCGGCGAACCTGTCGCCTGCCCGGCGACTGGACTTCAGCGTCGGCAACAGTTTCTTTCGCAACCCCTGGGTGATCGCCCCCTCGACGACCACCGCCCGTGACGGTCTGGGTCCGCTGTTCAACACCAACGCCTGCCAGAACTGCCACATCAAGGACGGTCGCGGACACCCGCCCGAGCCTGGTGCCGACAACGCTGTCTCCATGCTGGTGCGCCTGTCGATTCCCGATGAGCCGGCATTCGCCGAACGCATCAAGCAACTGGGCCTGACGCCTGAGCCGGTGTACGGCAAACAACTCCAGGACATGGCCATCCCAGGCGTGACGCCTGAAGGCAAGGTTCGGGTCGACTACGATTCGATGACCCTGCATTTTCGCGATGGCACCCCGGTGCATCTGCGCCGCCCTACCCTGCAGATCACCCAACCCGGTTACGGCCCGATGCACCCGCAGACGCGAGCGTCCGCGCGTATTGCGCCGCCGATGATCGGGCTGGGACTTCTGGAAGCCATTCCTCAGGCCGCGATTCTGGCCAACGCCAACCCGGATGATGAACAGGGCACCGGCATCACCGGTAAACCCAACTGGGTCTGGGACGATGCGCAGCAGAAATCCGTCCTCGGACGTTTCGGCTGGAAAGCCTCGCAGCCGAGCATCAAACAGCAGAATGCCCACGCACTGGCGGGTGACATGGGCCTGACGTCCACCTTGATGCCGGTCGACGACTGCACGCCGTCACAGACCGCGTGCATTGCCGCGCCCAACGGCAATGGCCCGAACGGCGAGCCGGAGGTCAGCGACAACATCCTGCGGCTGATCACTTTCTACACCCGTAATCTGGGCGTTCCGGCCCGGCGAGACGTGGCCGACCCGCAGGTACTGGCGGGCAAGAATCTGTTTTTCAAAGCAGGTTGCCAGCAGTGCCATACGCCCCAATTCACTACCTCCGCCGATGCCGCCGAACCCGAACTGGCGAATCAGGTCATCCGCCCTTACACCGATCTGCTGCTGCATGACATGGGCGAAGGCCTGGCCGACAATCTCAGCGAATTTCAGGCCAGCGGCCAACAGTGGCGCACCCCGCCGTTGTGGGGCATCGGCCTGACGCAAGCCGTCAGCGGCCACACGCAGTTTCTGCACGACGGGCGCGCCCGCAACCTGATGGAGGCCGTGCTCTGGCACGGCGGCGAGGCGCTGCCGGCGCAACGTCAGGTGCTGGCCTTCGACGCGGAACAGCGCGCGGCGCTGCTGGTGTTCTTGAATTCTCTCTAACGTATTTCTGAAGATAAGGAGTCGGGCATGTTCCGCCCCAAGTTGTTGCTCACCAGCCTTGCCGCACTGGCACTGGGCGCGTGCGCGCCGTCGGACCCGCAAGCCGTGACGTCTGCCGCCATTGCCAGTCAGGTCATCCTGCCGACCTACAGCCGTTGGGTCGATGCCGACCGGCAACTGGCGATCAGTGCCCTGTCCTACTGTCAGGGCAAATCCGACCTGGACACCGCCCGCGCCGATTTCCTGTACGCACAAAAAGCCTGGGCCGAGCTGCAACCGCTGCTGATCGGACCGCTGGCCGAAGGCAATCGCGCCTGGCAGATTCAGTTCTGGCCGGACAAAAAGAACCTCGTCGGTCGTCAGGTGGAGCAACTGGTCACCGCACAGCCGCAGATCAGCGCCGATGCCCTAGGCAAATCCAGTGTGGTGGTTCAGGGCCTGTCGGCCTATGAATACATCCTCTTCGACGCTGACATCGACATGGCCAATGCCGAGCAGAAAGCCCGCTACTGCCCACTGCTGGTGGCCATCGGCGAGCGTCAGAAAGCGTTGGCCGAAGATATCCTCAGCAGTTGGAACAGCAACGACGGCATGCTCGCTCAGTTGAGCAAGTTTCCCAATCAGCGTTACGCCGATTCCCACGAAGCCATTGCCGAGTTGCTGCGCGTGCAAGTGACTGCGCTGGACTCGCTGAAGAAAAAGCTCGGCACCCCGCTGGGCCGTGGCACCAAAGGCGTACCGCAACCGTTTCAGGCCGAAGCCTGGCGCAGCAAAGCCTCGCTCAGCAGCTTGCAGGCGAGTCTGGCCAGTGCGCAGACCGTCTGGGCCGGCGTCGACAACAAGGGGTTGCGCGGGCTATTGCCGAAGGAGCAAAAGCCGTTGGCCGACAAGATTGACGCCGCCTACGCTGAGAGCAATCGACAGCTGGCCGCGCTGAAACCGCCACTCGGGGATCTGTTGGCCAGCGAAGAAGGCCGCCATCAGCTCAACGCCTTCTACGACAGCCTCAACGTGGTTCATCGCCTGCACGAGGGCGAGCTGGCCAAAGCGCTGGGCATCCAACTGGGCTTCAACGCCAATGATGGTGACTGATATGTTGCGACGTCAGGCTCTGGGTCTGGGCAGCCTGCTGCTCAGCGCCGTCACGTTTGGCGGCTGGACGCTGTTCGCGAAAAAAGGCGAAAGCCCGCTGCTGCTGTCCGCCCGGGACGACGGCAACGGCCAGCACTTTGCGGTGGGTTATCGCGTCGACGGCACGCAAGTCTTCGCCACCGCCGTCGCCCAGCGCTGTCACGACATCATCAATCATCCGAGCTTGCCGATCGCGCTGTTCGTCGCACGCCGGCCAGGGACCGAAAGTTACCTGATCGACCTGCGCGACGGTCGCCTGCTGCAAACCATCACCTCGCAACCCCACCGACACTTCTACGGCCACGCGGTCATTCACAAGGACGGCGAATGGCTGTACGCCACCGAAAACGACACCACGCAACCCGGCCGCGGCCTGTTGGGCGTGTATCGATTCGTGGATGAGCGGCTGCAACGCACCGGGGAAATTTCTACCCACGGCGTAGGCCCTCACCAAGTGTCATGGATGCCGGATGGCGAGACCCTCGCAGTTGCCAACGGCGGCATTCGCACCGAGGCCGAGAGCCGCGTCGAAATGAACCTCGACGCCATGGAGCCGAGCCTGGTATTGATGCAACGCGACGGCACGCTGCTGAGCAAAGAGACCTTGGCGCAGCAGATGAACAGCGTGCGCCATATGGCGATTGCCAGCGACGGCACCGTCGTCGCGGGCCAGCAGTTCATGGGCCCCTCCCACGAGTCCGCCGAGCTACTGGCCATTAAGCGGCCGGGCCAACCGTTTCAGGCCTTTCCGGTGGCCGATCAACAGCTGCAGGCGATGGCCCATTACACCGCCAGCGTCGCCATTCACAACGATCTGCGGCTGGTGGCACTGACCGCGCCAAGGGGCAACCGCTTCTTCATCTGGGACCTGGACAGCGGCGCGCTGAAGCTCGACGCACCACTGCCCGACTGCGCCGGGGTGGGTGCGGTGGCGGACGGCTTCGTCGTAACCTCGGGCCAGGGCCGCTGCCGTTTCTATGACTGCCGCGAGACGGTGCTGGTCGCCAAGCCGCTGGAGCTGCCGGCGGGGTTGTGGGACAACCATCTGCATTTGGTTTGATCGGGAACGGAAGTCCTGCTCAATGCCACTGGCAACTAAACCCCGACACGACTAACGTGCTCGCCTGATTCGTCGGTTTTCCAAGGAAGTGGAATATGTTGCGTCGCCGCATGTTGATCATGTTGGGCATTGTCCTGATCGTGGTGCTGGCCTTGGGCGGGTATAAGGCGTTTTCGGTCTATCAGCAGATCCAGCAATTCACGGCGCCGAAGCCGCCGATCAACGTCGCGGTAGCGGTTGTTGCCGAGCGCCCGTGGCAGAATCGCCTGCCGGCCATCGGCACGCTCAAGGCCTTCCAGGGCGTGGACCTGTCGCTGGAAATCGCGGGCACGGTCAAGGCCGTGCAGTTCGAATCCGGCCAGAAGGTCAAGGTCGGTCAGCCGCTCCTGCAACTCGACAGCGATGTGGAAAAGGCCCTGCTTGGGACCGCCGAAGCGGACCTCGGTCTGGCACAGGTGGAGTACGGCCGCGGCAGTAAACTGGTGGGCGAATCCGCCATTTCCCGTGGCGACTTCGACAAGCTTGCGGCCACCCAGAAAAAGGCCGCCGCCACCGTCGCACAACTGAACGCCTCCCTGGCGAAGAAGCGCATCCTCGCGCCCTTCAGCGGCACCATCGGCATTCGTCAGGTTGACGTGGGCGACTACCTGGCCAGCGGCACGGTGATCGCCACCCTTCAAGACCTGACCAGCCTGTACGCGGACTTTTTCGTGCCGGAGCAAATGCTCCCGAAACTGGCCCTTGGCCAAGAAGTACAGGTGAGCGTCGCGGCCTACCCCGAACGCGTCTTCACTGCGCGCATCAGCGCCATCAACCCCAAGGTCGAAGGCACCACCCGCAATGTGCTGATTCGCGCCACGCTGCCCAACCCCGACAGCCAACTATTGCCTGGCATGTTCACCAGCCTGCAAGTGCTGCTCGGGCAGGACACGCCGCAACTGGTGCTGCCGGAAAGCACGATCACCTACACGCTGTACGGCAACTCGGTCTACGTCGTCGTGCCGAAAAAGACCGCCGACGGCCAGCCGGAAAACAACAGCAAGGGCGAGCCTCAGCTCATGGTCGAGCGGCGCTTTGTTGAAACCGGCGAGCGTCGGGGCGGGCTGGTGATTATCAGCAAAGGATTGAAAGCCGGAGAGCACGTGGTCACCGGCGGTCAGCTCAAACTGGATAACGGCGCTGCCGTCGCCATCGTGGCCGACCCGGCAACACCGTCTGACGCCACCCCGGCGGCGCAGAACAGCCAGCCCAAAGCTGACTGATCAAGGAATCGATCATGGCCTTTACAGACCCGTTCATCCGTCGCCCGGTGCTCGCCAGCGTGATCAGCCTGTTGATCGTGCTGCTGGGTTTTCAGGCGTTCAGCAAGCTGACCATCCGCCAGTACCCGCAGATGGAGAACGCGCTGATCACCGTGACCACGGCCTACCCCGGCGCCAACGCCGAAACCATTCAGGGCTATATCACTCAGCCGCTGCAGCAGAGTCTGGCGAGCGCCGAAGGCATCGACTACATGACCTCGGTCAGCCGGCAGAACTTCTCGGTCATTTCCATCTATGCACGCATCGGCTCCAATAGCGACCGCCTCTACACCGAGCTGCTGGCCAAGGCCAACGAGGTCAAGAACAAGCTGCCCCAGGACGCGGAAGATCCGGTGCTGAGCAAGGAAGCCGCCGACGCCTCGGCGCTGATGTACATCAGCTTTTACAGCGCCGAACTGAGCAATCCGCAGATCACCGATTACCTGTCCCGGGTCATCCAGCCGAAGCTGGCGACGCTGCCGGGCATGGCTGAAGCCGAGATCCTGGGCAATCAGGTCTTCGCCATGCGCCTGTGGCTCGACCCAGTGAAGCTCGCCGGTTTCGGCCTCACCGCCGGCGACGTCACCGAGGCGGTGCGCAAGTACAACTTCCTGTCCGCTGCGGGCGAGGTAAAGGGCGAGTACGTGGTCACCAGCGTCAACGCCAGCACCGACCTGAAATCCCCCGAGACCTTTGCGGCCATCCCGCTCAAGACCGTGGGCGACAGCCGCGTGCTACTGGGCGATGTGGCGCGGGTGGAAATGGGCGCGGAAAACTACGACACGGTCAGCTCGTTCGACGGCACACCGTCGGTGTACATCGGCATCAAGGGCACGCCCAGCTCGAACCCGCTGGATGTGATCAAGGAAGTGCGGCGCATCCTCCCGGAGCTGGAAGCCCAGTTACCGCCGAGCCTCAAAGCGTCCATCGCCTACGACGCTACGCTGTTCATTCAAGCCTCGATCCATGAAGTCGTGAAGACCCTGATCGAAGCGGTACTCATCGTCATCGTCGTGGTGTTCCTGTTTTTGGGCGCCCTGCGTTCGGTGCTGATCCCGGTGATCACCATCCCGCTGTCGATGATCGGGGTGCTGTTCTTCATGCAGTTGATGGGCTATTCGATCAATTTGCTGACGCTGTTGGCGATGGTGCTGGCCATCGGGCTGGTGGTGGACGACGCCATCGTGGTGGTGGAGAACATTCACCGGCACATCGAGGAAGGCAAGACGCCGTTCGATGCAGCCATCGAGGGCGCTCGCGAGATCGCCATGCCGGTGGTGTCGATGACCATCACCCTGGCCGCAGTGTATGCACCCATCGGTTTTCTGGAGGGACTGACCGGCGCGCTGTTCAAGGAGTTCGCCCTGACGCTGGCCGGCGCGGTGGTGATTTCCGGGATCGTCGCGCTGACCCTGTCACCGATGATGTGCGCCGTGCTCCTGCGCCGGGAAGAGAACCCCAGCGGCCTGGCGCACAAGCTCGATCACGCCTTCGAGAGCCTGAAAGGCCGTTACCAGCGCGTCCTCCATGGCACGCTGAATACGCGTCCGGTGGTGATCGTGTTTGCGGTGCTGGTGCTGTGCCTGATTCCGGTGTTTCTCAAGCTCAGCCAATCGCAACTGGCGCCGGACGAGGACCAGGGCATCATCTTCATGATGGCGACGGCACCGCAGCCGACCAACCTCGATTACATGAACACCTACACCGATCAGTTCATCAGCATTTTCAAAGCGTTCCCGGAGTACTACTCCTCGTTCCAGATCAACGGTTTCAATGGCGTGCAAACCGGCGTCGGCGGGTTCCTGCTCAAGCCGTGGGATGAGCGCAGCCGCACGCAAATGGAGCTGCTGCCAGAAGTGCAGGCCAAGCTCAACGGCATCACCGGGCTGCAGGTTTTCGGCTTCAACCTGCCGTCGTTGCCCGGCACCGGTGAAGGGTTGCCGTTTCAATTCGTGATCAATACACCGGGCGACTATGCCGCGCTGCTGGAGGTGACGGATCGCATCAAGAAACGCGCCGCCGATTCGGGCAAATTCGCGTTTCTGGACGTTGACCTGGCGTTTGACAAGCCGGAAGTGGTGGTCGACATCGACCGCGCCAAGGCCGCCCAGATGGGCGTGTCGATGCAGGACCTGGGCGGCAGTCTGGCGACGCTGCTCGGCGAGGCGGAAATCAACCGTTTCACCATCGACGGGCGCAGCTACAAGGTCATCGCCCAGGTCGAGCGCGCCTACCGCGACAACCCGGCGTGGCTCTCGAATTACTACGTCAAGAACGCCGACGGCAAGATGCTGCCGTTGTCGACGCTGATTACCGTCAGCGACCGGGCAAGGCCCCGACAGCTCAATCAGTTCCAGCAGCTCAACTCGGCGATCATCTCCGGCTTCCCCCTGGTGAGTCAGGCGGAGGCGATTGAGTTGGTGAGACAGATCGCGATCGAAGAATCGCCACCGGGTTTTGCCTACGACTACGCTGGCGCCTCCCGTCAGTACGTGCAGGAAGGCAATGCGCTGTGGGTGACGTTCGGCCTGGCCCTGGCGATCATCTTTCTGGTGCTCGCCGCGCAGTTCGAGAGCTTCCGCGATCCGCTGGTGATTCTGGTGACGGTGCCGCTGTCGATCTGCGGCGCATTGATCCCGCTGTTCCTCGGCATCTCGTCGCTGAACATCTACACCCAGGTGGGTCTGGTCACGTTGATCGGGCTGATCAGCAAGCACGGCATTCTGATCGTCGAATTCGCCAACCAGCTACGCCGGGACAAAGGCCTGACCGCCCGCGAAGCGGTGGAGGAAGCGGCGGCGATACGCTTGCGTCCCGTCTTGATGACCACCGCAGCGATGGTGTTCGGCATGGTGCCGCTGATTCTCGCGACGGGTGCGGGCGCGGTCAGCCGGTTCGATATCGGGCTGGTGATTGCCACGGGCATGTCGGTGGGGACGTTGTTCACGCTGTTTGTGCTGCCGTGCGTGTATACGCTGCTGGCGCGGCGGGATGATGCGCAGCCCGACGGCAATAGCCATGGGGTTGCCGACACGACTGCTGGTCGCTGACGCAAAAACCTCGCCACACGCCCACAAAAAAGGCCCCGATCTTCGGGGCCTTTTGGTCAGCGCAACGGAAAAGAATCAGCCTTGCGGTCCGCTCCCTTGGGCCAAGCCGAACATCAACAGCAGCAGATCGTGATCAGGCCGGGCCGTGTCAGACACCTTGGCCACCCGAGGCAGCGGGCAATGGCCTTCGCCATGCACTGCACTCAGAATCTTCGGCCCGGGCTGATCCCAGGCAGCCAGCGCGATGGAAGTCACCCCCAACGCCCCGACCAAAAACAAACCTCGCGCCATTTCTAACTTCATCGCTGTAAACCTTTGATGGGCCTGCCAAACGCGGTCTCGTAAAAGTAGACCAGCTTTGTCCAGTCCGCCGCTTGAAACGACGAATGGCGGCGCAGTTGTTTCATGTCGTGCTGTGCGGCAGCGTAGGACGTCAGGCGCTGGCGGCATTTCTCCAGATCGAGCAACGCCACTTCAGCCCTGGCATTGGCGCCCTCGCCCACGACACGAACGAAAACGTGCTTGATGTAGATGCAGCTGTGCTGCCAGCGACCCTTGTGCATACGGGCCAGGTTGCTGGCGATTTCCTGGAGCATCTGTTCGTAGACGGCTTCGCCATACTGCTCACGACCGCCGGCGCGCAGCCAGTTTTCGAATTCGTCAAAACCGTCCAGCGAGGCGGTGACGAGCAGCGCGCGCCACTCGTTGTTCTCATCGCGCTCTGCGCCGCAGAACACCATGCGCGGCACGTTGACGTCGAGCTGACGAAGGCCCTCGAGGGCATCGCGTTCGCGCAACACCGTCGGACGGCCAAAAGGGTGCAACCAACTGCGGTAGATATGGCCTGTCTGGCGCTTCACATACAGCAGCCGACCGTTTTCCGAGACGACGCGCTGCACGCCACTTTCACCGCCACGGCGCACATTGGGTTCTTCGACCCACTCGCCCCGCGTGTTCCAGAAATAGGCGAAGCGGTCCTTGGCAGGAACGGCTAACTCTGTTGCGAAATCCACGGCCATCCTGTTGTTACCTCTTACGTAATAGATACACACGCCACATGGCGTACATCGGCAGGAAATCCAGGCACTCCTGAATCCGAAACCCTGCCTGTTCAAATTCGGCCTCTACGGTGGCCACCGGCAGCACGAAGCGATTCTGATAATCATGTTGCGGTCGCGACGCTTCGGCGCGTCGTCGCTTCCAGGCCTTGAAATTGCCATCCACCCACAACGACACAATCACGCTGTCGCGGGTCACCCGGTGAAACTCCTTCAACAGCACGGCGCGGTCTTCGGCCTTGCCGATGTGATGCATCAGGCGCATGCAGAAGATGCTGTCGACGGCGTTGTCGGGCATCTCGATAGCAAAGGCCGAGGTCTGCAGCGGTTGCACGCGCTTGACGACCTCCGCGGGTTGCGACTCGCAGGCGATCTTGACCATCGCCGCCGAGTTGTCCGCACCGATGATCACCCGGTTGGGCTTCTCTGCCAGCACTGGCCAGAAACGACCGGCGCCACAGGGCAGGTCCAGCACCAGACCCGGCTCGCCTGCCAGCGCCAATGCGCGGCGGGCGAGCTGTTTGTCACGTCGGTCCGACAAGCGTCTCGCCAGTCCATCGTTGTGTTTACGTAAGTACTTTTTCGCGTGTTCGTCGTCGTACTTGCGCGAAAAATCAAGCTCGATCCGCTTGCTCACGGCCGCTTCTCCTTTGAATGAGAGGGCCAAACTAAGCAGCGGGGCGTTATGTTCAGGTCACATGAATGTGAAAAAAACGTCTGAAAAAGTGAAGATATGTTACGAGATTATTCAAGGACTTAGGGCCAGCATACGGCCATATTCCGCGGAGTTTTAGCACCTTTACACAGGCTGTACATTTGTCGACGGCAACCGAACGGGGTCTTTGGCAGGGCGCGAACCCATGTCCACGCTGAATCGACAGCCGTTGGGCTCCATGGTGTCCAGGCTCACCGACCACCCCTGGTTTTCGCAGATACGCTGCACCAACGACAGTCCCAGGCCCAGACCTTCGCCCCTTTGCTCGGTGCCGCGCACGAATGGCTGAAACATTGCCTCACGTTTTTCCTCGGGGATGCCTACACCGGAATCCTCCACCATGAAGCCGCCTTCACGCAGCGTCAGGCGGATAAAGCCGGTTTCGGTGTAGTGCAACGCATTGCGCAGCAAGTTGCCCATCACGGCATACAGAAAGGTGGCGTTGTAGGCGGCTTCGGAAGGTTGGCCAGGCAGGTATTCCAAGGTCAGCCCTTTGCGCTCGATCGGCTCGCGCCACAGGCTGATCAACTGCTGGGCGGCGCCTTGCAGGGTCAGTTGCGGATTCAGGGCGAGGTCGTCGCGCTGGGTGCGTGCCAGCATCAGGAAGGTCTGCACCAGATCGCGCATTTCCTCGCACGCCCGCGCCACGCGTTCGACCTGGGCCCGCGCGCGCTGGTCCAGCGCCGGGTTTTCCAGCAACAGCTCACAGGAACTGGCCAGCACCATCAACGGCGTGCGCAGTTCATGGCTGACGTCGCTGGTGAACATCCGCTCGCGGGTCAAGGCATCACGCAGGCGGCCCAGTGTGGCGTCGAAGGCGACCGCCAACTCGCCCACTTCGTCAGCGGCGTAATCAGGGGCCAGGGGCGGCGCGAGGCCGAGCAACTGATCGCGATGGCGCACCTGCCGGGCCAGCCGCACCACCGGCGCCATCACCCGCCGCGCCAGTATCCAGCCGAGGAAAATCGCCAGCGCCAACGCCAGCACAAAGCCCACCAGCACCACGGCGAACAGCACGCGCTCACGTTCTTCGAAATCGCTTTGATCCTGGAGCAGCACGTAGTGGCGACCGTCGACGATCTCGACCATCGCGTGGTAGGACAACGGCCCGCGAAAGACTTCGTGAAAGCCCGACTCCAAATGACGAAGATCCTTCGGCAGCTCGAAATCCCCCGGACCGCCGCTGAAGTAAAACAGCTGATCCGGCTCGGGGCGATGGTTCCAGTCATTGACGCTGTCCATCAGCAACAGCCGCGTCAGGTCGCCGCCCAGTCCCGCCGAAATCAGCTTTTCTTCGACCAGGTGCACCGTCGCGACAATGCCCATCGCGAAGCAACCGGCAACCAACGCACTCATCAAGGCGAAGGCGATGATGATCCGCTGGGCGAGGCTTTGCTTAAACTCCATCACGCCCCTCGGCGAGGCGGTATCCGACACCGTGGACGGTCTGCAACAGCGGCTTGGCGAACGGCTTGTCGATGACCTGACGCAATTGGTGAACATGGCTGCGCAGGCTATCGCTGTCCGGGCAATCGTCGCCCCACAAGGCTTCTTCCAAGACTTCACGGCGCAGCACGTGAGGGCTCTTCTGCATCAACACCGCGAGCAACTTCAGGCCAACCGGGTTGAGTTTAAGCAGACGCCCTTCACGGGTCACTTCAAGGGTGTCGAGGTCGTAGATCAGATCGGCGACCTGCAGGGTACGCCGACCGCCGCCCTGGGCACGCCGTAGCACGGCCTCGATGCGCGCCGCCAGTTCCGACAGCGCGAACGGCTTGAGCAGGTAGTCGTCGGCGCCGGAGCGGAACCCCTGCAGCCTGTCGTCGAGCTGGTCGCGGGCGGTGAGCATGATCACCGGGGTGTCGCGGCGCGCGTCTTCACGCAGGCGCTTGCACAGGGTGTAACCATCGATACCGGGCAGCATGATGTCGAGCACGATCAGGTCATAGTGCTCGGTCGCTGCCAGGTGCAGACCAGACAGACCGTCTTGCGCGCAATCGACGGTATAGCCCTTCAATCCGAGGTAATCGGCAAGGTTTGCCAGAATGTCCCGGTTGTCTTCAACCAGCAGAATTCTCATGGCGCGTGTCTCCCTATGCGGTGTGGCGAGACCCGGGACACGGCTCGAGATGCCGCTCAACAAGGTCAGAGTTGGCGGCAGCTTACGGCGATGCGCGCTCAAGGGCCAGCACTGCGGTGCATAACGTTTTTTTCACCCGCGGTTCACGGCGCCGCGACAGCGTTCTGCTCAGACTTCGCACCGCTCGGGCTCCATACACCCCCGCTCTCCCCTCGCCCACCACACGGGATTTGCCATGTCACACGCACTCGAACGGCCCGCCTCACGCCCGATCAACGCCTGGGTTTATCTGGGCATACCGGCCGTGACCGCCATCGTTCTGATCTTGCTGGAATTGACCTCGCTGGACATGGACATCGCCAAACTGGCCTATGACCCGGTGGCGGGCGAGTTCATCGGTCGGCACAGCTTCTTTCTCGAAGACGTCCTGCATGACCGCGCCAAACAGGCCGTCATCGCCATCGGCGTGTTGTCCTTCGTGAGCTTCATCGCCTCGTTCTTCGTCAACGTGCTGAAGCCCTGGAAACGTGAACTGGGCTGCATGGTCTTGTCGATGGCGTTATCCACCAGCTTCGTCACGCCGGTGAAAGTCGTGACATCGGTGCAGTGCCCGTGGAGCCTGAAAGAATTCGGCGGCCAGGAAACCTACAGCGAACTCCTCAGCCCCCGCCCCCAAACCGACAAACCCGGCCGCTGCTGGCCCGGCGGCCATGCGGCCACCGGCTTCACACTGTTCGCCCTGTTCTTCGTCTTCCGCGACCGCAAACCCCGCCTGGCCAAAGCCGGCCTGATCTTCGCGGCGGGACTGGGCACCGTCTTCTCCATCGGCCGAATGCTACAAGGCGCGCACTTCTTCTCCCACAACATCTGGACGGCGGTGTTCTGCTGGCTGCTTTGTTTGGGGGCGTATTACGTCGTGCTGTACCGGCCGGCGAAAAAGGATGCAGTGGTGGGTGGAGAAGCAGTTTCGGGATGATGACTAGACGGGGACAGATTAATTTACGGTGAAGCGCTGTAAATAAATCAGTCCCCTTCAATCCGGTAAATAAATCAGTCCCCTACAACCGAGTCCCCTACAACCGGTATGCATGCCCACGCAGAGCGTGGGCATGATCAAGCGTTAGAGCCAAAATTGAGGGTGCCCAAACGGGCCTCTTCCCGGCTAAAGCCGGTCCTACAAGGAGACCGCGTGCATCCCGTGGGATTGGCTCTCCCTGTAGGACCGGCTTTAGCCGGGAAGCCCTTGATGTGCATCTGCTCTTGATCCGCTTTTGATCTTCGTACACAAAAAGTCCAGTCACCGCCAAACGCGACTTGGGTGCAGGCTGAACGCAGATCTCGCGCAGTGGGCCGAGCCGCATGGATGCGGCGAGAGCGCCGTCAGGGCATGGATGCCCGTTCGGCGCGGGCCCACGGAGCGAGACCGGAGTGAAGGAACCCGACGAAGTCGGGCCCAACCAGGAGCAAGCACCCTTGGTTACTTGGGGATGGTGCGACTTTCGACTTTTCCAAGTAACTCGCCGGAGGCGAAATGTCTGCCCCTAGGCAGACGCTCTTGATCCTGAGGCTTTTCGAAGGTCACTCGCGGAGGGAGTCATTTAGCGCCGCCCATAAAAAAACCCCGCCTAAGCGGGGTTTTTTCTACATCGGGGTACGGCTGGCTTACATCATGCCGCCCATACCACCCATGCCGCCCATATCAGGCATACCGCCACCGGCTGCCTTCTCATCAGCCACATCAGCAATCATCGCCTCAGTAGTGATCATCAGACTGGCGATCGACGAAGCAGCCTGCAGAGCAGAACGCGTCACCTTGGCCGGATCGAGAATACCCATCTCGATCATGTCGCCGTACTCGCCGCTCGCAGCGTTGTAACCGTAGTTACCCGTACCCTGCTTGACCTTGTCGACCACAACGCTAGGCTCGTCGCCCGAGTTCGCCACGATCTGACGCAGAGGCGCTTCAACCGCACGACGCAACAGAGCGATACCCACGTTCTGATCAGCGTTGTCGCCACGCAGTTCGGAAATCGCCTGCAGCGAACGAACCAACGCAACACCACCGCCAGGCACCACGCCTTCTTCAACGGCCGCACGGGTTGCGTGCAGGGCGTCTTCAACGCGGGCTTTCTTCTCTTTCATTTCAACTTCGGAACCCGCACCGACCTTGATCACTGCAACGCCGCCCGACAGCTTGGCCAGACGCTCTTGCAGCTTCTCTTTGTCGTAGTCCGACGACGTGTCGCCGATCTGCTGACGGATCTGCGCGATACGACCGTCGATGTCGGCACGAACGCCAGCACCGTCGATAATCGTGGTGTTTTCTTTGTTCAAGATAACGCGCTTGGCATTACCCAGGTGTTCCAGGGTAGCGGTTTCCAGGCTCAGGCCGATCTCTTCCGAGATAACGGTACCGCCAGTCAGAACAGCGATGTCCTGCAGCATGGCCTTGCGACGGTCGCCGAAGCCAGGGGCCTTGACCGCTGCAACCTTCACGATGCCGCGCATGTTGTTCACGACCAGAGTCGCCAGCGCTTCGCCCTCAACGTCTTCAGCCACGATCAGCAGAGGACGGCCAGCTTTCGCAACGGCTTCCAGAACTGGCAGCATTTCGCGGATGTTGGAGATCTTCTTGTCAACCAGCAGCAGCAGCGGGCTTTCCAGCTCCGCAACCATGGTGTCCGGCTTGTTGATGAAGTACGGGGACAGGTAGCCGCGGTCAAACTGCATGCCTTCAACGACAGACAGCTCGTTTTCCAGACCCGAACCTTCTTCAACGGTGATAACGCCGTCTTTGGTCACTTTTTCCATGGCTTCGGCAATGATGTCGCCGATGGAATTGTCCGAGTTGGCCGAGATGGTGCCGACCTGGGCAATTGCCTTGGTGTCGGTGCAAGGCTTGGACAGCTTCTTCAGCTCGGCAACAATGGCGATGGTCGCCTTGTCGATGCCGCGCTTCAGGTCCATCGGGTTCATGCCGGCAGCGACGGCTTTCAGGCCTTCGTTAACGATGGCTTGAGCCAGAACAGTGGCGGTGGTGGTGCCGTCGCCAGCGTCATCGTTCGCACGGGAAGCAACGTCTTTGACCAGCTGCGCGCCCATGTTTTCGAAACGGTCTTTCAGCTCGATTTCTTTGGCTACGGACACACCGTCTTTGGTGATCAGCGGAGCGCCGAAGCTTTTTTCGATGATGACGTTACGGCCTTTAGGGCCCAGAGTTGCTTTTACTGCGTCGGCCAGGACGTTGACACCAGCCAGCATTTTTTTACGGCCAGCATCGCCGAATTTAACTTCTTTAGCAGCCATGATCGTTATTCCTTAAATACTTTGTAGTAACGGGAAATGGGGTATCAACTCAGCCTTCGACGACCGCGAGAATTTCGTTCTCGCTCATCACCAGCAGGTCTTCGCCGTCTACTTTCACAGTGTTGCTGCCGGAGTAAGGGCCGAACACCACTTTGTCACCCACTTTCACGGCCAGCGCGCGTACTTCACCGTTGTCCAGGATGCGACCGTTGCCGACGGCGATGATCTCGCCACGGTTAGGTTTTTCAGCAGCCGAACCAGGCAGCACGATACCGCCAGCAGTTTTTGTTTCTTCTTCGCTGCGACGGATTACGACGCGGTCATGCAGAGGACGAAGCTTCATTGTCGATCTCCTAATTATGGTTTTTAAACGCCCGGTGCGAACACCGGCGGGTTAAAACATCCGGGCTTGCCGGTTACGGTTCGCGAGCGAACCGCAGAATACGGTCTGACGAAACGCGCCAGAAACCTTGCGGTGACCCATACATAAGGGCGAGCAAGCCGAATTCAAGGCTGACCCCAGAAATTTTTTGAAGGAAGTGTGGTCGCAAAAACGAACACGGCACCCGCGGGTGCCGTGTTGTGGTGGACGTGAATCACTTTTTGTCCAATGGCTCGAATTCGCCTTCGATCACTTCGCCCTCAATGACCTCAGGGCGGCGTGCTTCAGGACGGGCAGCGCCGGGGTGCATGGGACCCGGTGAATTCGCCGCATGCATGTTCTCGGCAAACGCACGCTGGCGCGCGGCCTGAGCCTCGGCGCGGTTGCGCACCTTACCGACGATCAGGCGACGGGTAAACGGCATCAGAAACAGCAGGCCCAGCACGTCACTGATGAAGCCAGGCAGCACGAGCAAACCACCGCCGATCGTCATCATCAAACCGTCGAGCATCTGCTGGGCGGGCAGTTCGCCACGGGCGAGACTCTGGCGGGCACTCAGCGCGGTGGCCACACCGGCGATCCGCACCACGAACACACCGAGCATTGACCCGGCAACGACCAGCAGGAAGGTCGGCAGGAAGCCGATCGACATCCCGACTTTCACCAGCACGAACAGCTCGAGCACCGGAAAAAGCAATAAAAGCAGAAGAAAAACGCGCATCAAAGTGAGTTCCTAAACGGAAGAAGGCTTCCAGTAGACCTTACGTGAAGTCGCAAAGTCGTTAATTCAAGCCTCGGCATGTTCAAGTGTGGGCCATTTTTCAGCGTGAGCCAGTTGAATCAAGGCCTGGCGGACGTGTGTCGGCGTATTACAGGGTTCAGCGAAGGCCAGCCAGTGCAGACTTTGTCCCACGCGCAAATGCATGCCCTCGCTGTCGATGCCGACCAGCATGGCGGGCTCGGTCTTGGGCAAACCGGCCAGTTCGACGTAGTGTGCGATGGCCTTGGCGTGGTCGGCGTTCATGTGCTCGACCATGCTCACCTCCGCAGCCCCGGCAAATGGATTGGCCAGCGCTGCGTCGTCCAGCCAGTGAATCGCGCCAAAGCCGCCGATAAAGCGATAACGCACCGGCTTCAGCACCCAGAAATCGAAATCGTGGGCGCTGTGGTAACTCTGGGATTCCGGAAAATAGCGGTAGTACCGCTGAGCGGCCGCTTCCGTCTGTGCCTCGTCGCTGATCTTCTCGGCCTCGGCCATCAGCGTGACGCGCCCCACCGCTTGCACATGTTCGGCGCCCCGTTCGCCCACCAGTAAAGAGCACTTGGCGTCGAGCTGCAGGTTGTGGGTGTGTTGCGCGATGCGGCTGATGAGGATCAGCGGACGGCCTTGATCATCCAGGCAATAAGGCACCACCGAGCCAAACGGGTAACCGGGCATCGACTTGGAATGGGTCGACAACACGCCACGGTATTCCTTGAGCAGCAAGGCTCGTGCTTGCCGGTTGGCGCTGGCGCTCATGTGGGGCTCCTGGGCAGTAAAACGAAGGCATCGGGGATGCGAAGCGGGAGACGGCGACGCATGCCACACGATAATCGTAATCGTGGGAAGGTGCCAGATTGGGAGGGAGTGACGGTTTGGCGGAAGGTTCGCGTAAAGAAAACGCGGTGAAAACTCAAGCCAGCCGGCGCGCGCAGATCTGAGGTTGACCTGCGCACGTTCAGGCATCGATAGAGCTGCTATTACCAGGAAACACCGAAACCGGCGGTGTAGCGGGTCTTGTCCAGGTCGCCGTTGTCGGAGCCGCTGATGATGTCCTTCTCAGCCTTGAGGTTGAGCGAGGCCCATTCGGTGACTTTGTAACGCAGGCCCACTTCCGTCTCGAGGCTGTAGTCAGCTACGCCGCTGATAGGCTTGCCGACTTCACCGTTGGTGAAGAATTCGACCTTCTTGCCGATCAGGTAACGGTTGTAGTCCCAAGTGCCGGACACGGAATAGAAGTTGTCCTTCTCACCGTTGGAATATTCGAAATCGGTGCGGTTAAGCAGCGCACCGATTTTGAATGCGCCCAGCTCGTCGTCCCAGAACTGGTAACCCGGACCGGTACCGACGGTGCGCTGACGGGCCAAGTCTTCAATGGTGTCACGCTTGTAGGTGATGCGGCCGTCCCAGAACCACTTGTCCGTGAAGAACCGGTCCACCGAGTACTCGGCGTCCCAGTTATTGGTAGTGGTCAGGCTGTCCTGGGACTCGCGGTTGTACTCGCCCTTGGCGTTGTGGCGCCATTGGCCGTGGGTCGCTGAGGTCTTGAAGGCGATGTTGTAATCGTCGGTGTCGTTCTCGGCGCGCTGGAAGTCGAGCGCAGCGTCGACATTGCCCTTCCACACCAGATCAGTGACCACCGGCTTGGGTTTGATGATCTGCTGAATGCTCGCCAGCTCAACTGTCTTCGGTGCATCGCCATTGGCCAGCGTGACCTTGCCATCTTCGGCCGGCTGCAACGATTTGGAGACTTCGCCAGTGGTAGCGTCCTGCTTCACCAGAAGGTGCTGGTCACTTTCCAGCGTCTTGATTTCCTTCCAGTCCAGCGGGACGTCGCCTGCGTATTTGGTATTGATCAGCAGCTTGCCGCCGTCGAAGAACTTGATGGTCCCGGTCATTTTGTCGCCGTTTTTCAACCAGACGGTGTCAGCGAGCAATGGGGTAGAAGCAGTGGCAACAGCAACGCACAACAGGGTTCTGGACAACATAAGCAACGACAAGGCTCTGGTTCGCGGAAAATCGGGCATTATCCGAATGGACAACGTCTTGGCAATCGGCGGACCGCCGACACAGGTATGACTGACCGTCTAAGGCTTCTATAGTTCCTTGTCGAAAATTCCCGTTCATCCCTTTTACAGGAACGAATGCGTGATCGAACAAACACCGGCGCACGACGACCCTACCGGTCTCTCGCCCGCAGAGGCACGGCGCACGGCGCTCTACCTCACCTTGCATCAAGTGCCGGAAGGCAAAGTGGTCAGTTACGGTCAGTTGGCGGAGCTGGCCGGTTTGGGACGAGCGGCACGCTTCGTCGGCAGGGCGTTGAGTCAGTTGCCGGACGGCAGCAGCCTGCCCTGGCACCGCGTGATCGCCGCCGGCGGGCGCATCAGCCTGGCGCCCGGAACGGTGTCGGGAGAGGAGCAACGCGCACGGCTGAGGGCCGAAGGCGTGACCATCCGTAACAATCGTGTGGATATGCAGCGTCATGGCTGGCGCCCGACAGAGCACAACGGTTAGAGTGCGCGCTTTGTTTACGTAACCTGAGGCAGATTCCAGCCCATGCCCCGCAAAACCTGGCGCGCCGCGCTCGCCGCATATGCCAGCCCCTCTACGTTTGTGCTCCTGTTGCTCGGCTTTGCCGCGGGCATGCCCTACATGTTGGTGTTCTCGACGCTGTCGGTCTGGCTCCGTGAAGCCGGCGTCGCGCGTGAAACCATTGGCTATGCCAGCCTGATCGGCCTGGCCTATGCCTTTAAGTGGGTCTGGTCGCCGTTGCTCGATCAATGGAGCCTGCCTTTGTTGGGCCGGCTCGGCCGACGTCGTTCGTGGCTGGTGCTTTCGCAGTCGCTGGTCACCCTGGGCCTGATCGGGATGGGGTTCTGTGATCCGCAGCAGCACCTCTCGTGGCTGATCGCGATTGCGGTGCTGGTCGCGTTTTCTTCCGCGACCCAAGACATCGCCATCGACGCCTACCGCCTCGAAATCGCCAGCGACAGCCAGCAAGCGACTCTTGCCGCCAGCTACATGGCCGGCTACCGCGTCGCCGCCCTCCTCGCCACCGCCGGCGCGCTGTACTTCGCCGAAGGCTTCGGTTCGACCGGCTTCGCCTACAAACACTCGGCCTGGGCCGGCACCTACGTACTGTTCGGCCTGCTCATGGTGCCGGCACTGATCACCAGCCTGATCATGCGTGAGCCATCGGTGCCGATCCGCACCCAGCTGTCGGCGGTGCGTTACGGCTTTGCTCATCAACTGGCCTCGGTGTTCGTGCTGATCATTCTGCTGGTTTCGGTGCCGGCGATGTTCACCCAGCTGTACAACACCGATTTCGCCAGCGTGCTGTTCCAGGGCACCACCTGGAAAGACCTGCTGATGGAAGACCGCGCCTTTCTGCGCGCGATTCTCTACACGCTGCTGACCGTGGCCTGCCTGTCGTCCATGGGCCGACGCGGCCTGGCGCCGGTGCTGACGCCGATCAACGACTTCATCCTGCGTTATCGCTGGCAGGCGTTTCTGCTGCTGGGGCTGATCGCCACGTATCGCATGTCCGACACGGTCATGGGCGTGATGGCGAACGTGTTCTACATCGACCAGGGCTTCACCAAGGATCAGATTGCCAGCGTCAGCAAGATTTTCGGGCTGGTGATGACGCTGGCCGGCGCCGCGTTTGGCGGCCTGGCGATCGTGCGCTTCGGCATTCTGCCGATCCTCTTCATCGGCGGCGTGACCTCGGCAGCGACCAACCTGCTGTTCCTGATGCTGGCCGACATGGGCCCGAACCTGAAGATGCTGATCGTCACGATCTCGCTGGATAACTTCAGCTCGGGCCTCGCGACATCAGCGTTCGTGGCCTATCTGTCGAGCCTGACCAACCTCAAGTTTTCGGCCACTCAGTACGCGCTGCTCAGCTCGATCATGCTGCTGTTGCCGCGCCTGATCGGCGGCTATTCCGGGGTCATGGTGGAGAAGCTGGGGTATCACAACTTCTTCCTGGCGACCGCGCTGATGGGCGTGCCGACGCTGTTCATGATCGCCCTGCACTGGGCGCAGGAAGCACGCCGGGAAGCGCGGGAAGAAGCCGAAGAGCCGGCCAAGCCTGTGGACTCGGTGCTCTAGGCAGCGCTTTATCGTCCGGACCATGTGCGATCGCGCAGGATACTCCGTAAATGTGGGAGTGAGCTTGCTCACGAAGACTCTAGCCCGACCGCTAAAGATGCTTCGGATGCTCCGGCCCCTTCGCGAGCAAGCTCGCTCCCACAAGTTGTCGTCCGCGTTAACGATCCGCAGTGTCGCCATGTTTGACGTGCACGCTCCCGTGGCCCACTCAACAAAAAGCCCCGCACTCTCACGAGTCGGGGCTTTTTGGTTTCTGCGATCGAGCGTTAGGCCTTCGTAGGCTGCTCGTCCTGCACCACACGAATCACCCGTTGCGGGAACGGGATGTCGATGTTGGCCGCGCGCAGGCGGTCGCGGATTTCAGCGTTGAAGCGGTTCGACACGTCACCGAAGTCACCGGTCTTGGTCCACACACGCAGGGACACGGTAATCGAGCTGTCGCCCAGTGCCGCGACCACCGCCTGTGGCGCCGGGTCCTGCAGGATGCGCGGGTCATCCGCCATGTCCATCAACACTTGCAACGCCTGCTTGAGGTCGGCGTCGTAGTCGATGCCCACGTCGAAGGTGATCTTGCGCGTCGGCTGACGGTTGGTGTTGGTGATGATGCCGTTGGACAGATTGCCGTTGGGCAGGATCACCGTCTTGTTGTCGCCGGTACGCAGCACAGTGTGGAAGATCTGAATCCCGTCCACGGTGCCGGATACACCCTGCGCTTCGATCCAGTCGCCAATGCGGAACGGACGGAAAAGCAGAATCAACACGCCGCCGGCAAAGTTTGCCAGGCTGCCCTGCAACGCCAGGCCGATGGCCAGACCGGCCGCACCGATCGCGGCGACGAATGAGGTGGTTTCAACCCCGATCATCGAAGCCACGCTGACGATCAGCAGGATCTTCAGAATGATGTTGGTGATGCTGCTGATGAAACCCTGCAACGCCAGATCGACGTGGCGCAGCGCCAACAGTGCACCCACCCGGGAAGTCAGTCTATTGATCAGCCACCAGCCGACCAGCAGGACGACCACTGCCAGCAGCACCTTGCTGCCGTATTGCATGACCATCGGGATCCAGGCCTGAGACGCTTTCACCAGATGGTCTACCTGGCCGTTTAAATCCAAGTCCATCTATTTCTCCTCTGAGTCGCGCATGGAAGGCTGAAGCAACGGCGGCGAGTGGGCCCATTGTTTCAGCGAGACCTGCATTCGGACGCACAGGAACCCCTCGGGTTCCTGAGTCAACATGAAATCGCAGGGCAAATCGCGGGGTAATCAGTCGCGGAAGTTGTTGAATTGCAGCGGCATGCCGAACTCGTGGCCACGCAGCGCAGCGATCGCCTCTTGCAGGTCATCACGCTTCTTGCCGGTGACGCGCACTTGCTCGCCCTGAATCGCGGCCTGAACCTTGAGCTTGGCCTCCTTGATGTGAGCGACGATCTTCTTCGCCAGCTCCTTGTCGATGCCTTCCTTGAGCGTGGCTTCCTGCTTCATGACCTTGCCGGACGCGAAGGGATCTTTCAGTTCCAGGCATTGCACATCGATCTTGCGCTTGACCAGGGCCAGCTTGAGGATCTCGATCATGGCTTCAAGCTGAAAACCTTCTTCGGCCGTCATCTTGATCAGCAGGTCTTTTTCCGTGAACTCGAAGCTGCCTTTGCCTTTGAGGTCGTAGCGGCGGTCCAGCTCCTTGATAGCGTTGTCGACGGCATTCGTGACTTCGTGTTTATCCAGTTCGGACACTACGTCGAACGAGGGCATGTAGATTCTCCAATTGATACGGCGCGGCTCAACATGTGGATGGAGCACGCCTGACTTGACGGTATGAAAGCCCGGTCATTATAACGAGACTTTTCCCACGTTCATGTGAGCCTGCGATGTTGATTTCGTTTTCCTTGCGCACCGAGATCTTCGTCATCGGGCGTCATTTCTTTTGAATTCCGTGTGCTGGCACGTTCTGGGCGCGGGCAGTCTGGGGAGTCTCTGGGCCACGCGACTGGCCCGGGAGGGTCTGCCGGTGCGCCTGATCTTGCGTGACGAGGCCCGACTGGCGGCCTACAACGCGCACGCCGGTCTGGCGCTTGACGAGAATGGCCAGCGTCAGACGTTTGCCATTGCGGCGCAGACGGTCAGCGCGGATGAACCGATCCGGCGTCTGTTGGTGGCGTGCAAGGCCTACGACGCTGAACGCGCCGTTGCAGCCGTCGCCCATCGCCTGACCGACAAGGCTGACGTACTGCTCCTGCAAAACGGTCTGGGCAGCCAGGAAGCGGTGGCCGCCATGATCCCGCACGCGCGCTGCATTTTTGTCTCCAGCACCGAAGGCGCCTACCGCGATGAAGACTGGAGCGTGGTATTTGCCGGACAGGGCTCCAACTGGCTGGGCGACACACCCCACGGCGCGGCGCCGGCCTGGCTGGAAGACCTCAAGCAGGCAGTCATCCCCCATCAATGGACCGCTGACATCGCCGAACGCCTCTGGCGAAAGCTCGCGCTCAATTGCGCGATCAACCCGCTCACCGTGTTGCATCAATGCCGCAACGGCGAGCTGCTGGCCCATGCAGAAGAAGTGACGGCACTGTGTGCCGAGCTCGCCCGCGTGCTGCAACGCTGCGGTCAGCCCGGCGCGGCTGACGGTTTGCTGGAGCAAGTGCAACAGGTGATTGCCGCCACCGCCGGGAATTATTCCTCGATGTATCAGGATGTCGCCCAAGGCCGTCGCACCGAGATCCGCTACCTGCTCGGGCATGTCTGCGCGACGGCGGACGCCCTCGATTGCCCGGCGCCGATGCTGAACCAGTTACGCCTGCGACTGATCGAACACCTCAACGCCCAGGGCCTGCCCAGCGACTGACGGGTTTGCTCACGGGCGGAACAGCGCTAACCTGCCCGCTCCTCATTCCGGTGACCCGCCCCATGCCATTGCGCCAGCGCCTCGAAAACCTGCCGGTCGGTCAAAAGCTTCTGGCCGCCTTGCTGGTGTTGCTCACCACCGTGCTGGTGGTCGCCAACCTGACCTTCATCAGCGCCGCCTATTACATCTCCCAGGAAGCGATGGCGCCCCAGGCCTTGCAAACAATCGGTCGGCTGATCAGCAATCCCGGGCTTTCCGAGCAAGCCTTGTCCTCGACCTCTAACGCCCAGGCGCTGCTCAAGGAACTGAAAAACTACGGCCCATTACGGGCGGCAGCGGTGTACGACGGCAGCGGTACCCGTCTGGCGCAGATGCAGCAAGGCGACAAGCTGCGCATGCCCGACCACTACCGGGATCTGGAGAGCTGGCGCGTCACCGAGTTTCGCAACACTCAGGTCATCCCCATTCCCAAAGCGGGGCAAGCGCAGGGGCATCTGTTGCTGGTCGCCAGCAGTGAATTGCCGACGGCGTTCTACACCGGCACGCTGACCGCCAGCCTCGGCATCCTGATCTTCAGCATCCTGCTCTGGGCCGGCGTTGCCCGGCAGATTCGGCGCTTTATCACCGAACCGATCTACCAGCTGGAAGACCTGTCGCGGCGGGTCACCCGCGAGGAGAACTACGCGCTGCGGGCGACGCCCGGCAACAAAGACGAAATCGGTTCGCTGGCCGAGGCATTCAACACCATGCTCTCGCGCATGGAAGCCCGTGAGCAGCAGCTCAGACGCGCCCGCGATGAATCCCAGGACGCCTACGATCAGGCGCAGGGGCTGGCGGAAGAAACCCGTCACACCAACCGCAAGCTTGAGCTGGAAGTTCAGGTGCGCAGCAAGATCGAGAAGAAGCTCACCGGCTTTCAGAACTACCTCAACAGCATCATCGACTCCATGCCGTCGGCGCTGATCGCCCTGGACGAGCAGCTGTATGTCACCCAGTGGAATCAGGAGGCCGGCGCCCTGTCCGGTACGCCGCTGGATGAGGCGCTCAACCAGCCGATTTACTCGGCCTTCCCGCCAATGCGGGCGTTTTTGCCGCAGATCAAACAGACCGTCGAACGACACACCGTCACCAAGATCGAGCGCGTCACCTGGGTCAAGGGCGAAGAGTCCCGCCATTACGCCCTCACCTTCTACCCCCTGACCGGCGATGCCGGGCGTGGCGCGGTGATCCGCATCGATGACATCACCCAGCGCCTGTCGCTGGAGGAAATGATGGTGCAGTCAGAGAAAATGCTTTCGGTGGGTGGTCTGGCCGCTGGCATGGCCCACGAGATCAACAACCCCCTCGGGGCGATCATGCACAACGTGCAGAACATCCGCCGTCGGCTGTCGCCCGATCTGCCGAAGAACCTGGAGCAGGCCGAGCAGGAAGGTATCCAGCTGGCGGCGGTGAACCAGTACCTGATCGCGCGCGAAGTGCCGCAGTTGCTCGACGGCATTCAGTCGGCCGGGGCGCGGGCGGCGAAGATCGTCAGCCATATGCTCAGCTTCAGCCGACGCAGCAACCGTCAGTTGGCGCCTTGTGATCTGCCGGCATTGATCGATCAGGCCGTAGAGATCGCCAGCAACGACTTCGACCTGACCATCGGTTTTGACTTCAAGGGCCAGAACATCATTCGCCAGTTCGACCCTGCTCTGGGCCCGGTGCCTGCGACGGCCAACGAACTGGAGCAAGTGCTGCTCAACCTGTTGAAGAACGCCGCTCAGGCCATTCACCAGCGCGACAACGCCAGCGAGCCGGGGCGCATCATCCTGCGTACCCGCCTGAACCCGCCGTGGGCGGAGATTCAGGTCGAGGACAACGGCATCGGCATGCCGGAAAGCGTGCGCAAGCGCACCTTTGAGCCGTTTTTCACCACCAAAGAAATCGGCCAGGGCACGGGCCTCGGGCTGTCGGTGTCGTATTTCATCATCACCAACAACCACAAGGGCCAGATGGAAGTGCATTCCACCCTCGGCCAAGGCACCTGTTTCACCTTGCGCCTGCCGCTGGTGGACAATTCGATAGATATGCCTGCACCACAGGTCATTGGTCAGAACGACCGGGAGTAGAGCCATGGGATTTCGCTTGTCGAAAATTTACACGCGCACGGGTGACACCGGCGAAACGGGCCTGGGCGATGGTCGCCGAGTGCCGAAGGATCATCCGCGGGTCGAGGCGATCGGGGAAGTTGATTCGCTGAACAGTCAGGTCGGCGTGTTGCTGGCCGGCCTTTCGGCAGCAGTCGCGACTCATCCGGCGCTGCAGGAGGTCATCGACGTATTGGCGCCCTGTCAGCATCGGTTGTTCGACCTGGGTGGCGAGCTGGCGATGCCGGAATACAAGGCGCTGAATGCGGCGGAGATCGAGCGCCTGGAAACGGCCATCGATCACTGGAATGAAGAGCTGGGGCCGCTGGAAAATTTCATCTTGCCGGGCGGCTCTACGCTGATCGCCCAGGCCCACGTTTGCCGGAGCCTGGCGCGCACGGCGGAGCGGCGTTGTCAGCACCTCAACGCGGTCGAGCCACTGGCCGGCGTCGGGCTGGCGTACATCAATCGGCTGTCGGATCTGCTGTTTGTTGCGGCGCGGATCATTGCCCGACGTGAGGGCGTGGCAGAGATTTTGTGGGAGCCTGCGAAGAAACCGCAGTGATTTGGGAGACAGTGCTGCGGTGCTGAGGGGCTACTGTCCTGACGTGCTGCTGTCCTGATACACCGCAACTCAGCTGGCAAGCGCAAATCCTGTAGGAGTGAGCTTGCTCGCGAAGACTGCATTTCAACCATTAGAGATCTAATGGATTTACAAACCTCTTCGCGAGCAAGCTCACTCCCACAATGATCCCATTCGCCGCTGAATCTGCGGTGTAGCAACCTTAGATCTCGCGGCTCGGACTTCGACAGCTGTCAGCTTTGCGGCCAGAACGCGCGAATGCCGGCCACACCCTGCGCACCACTCTCCCAAGCGTGCTGACGGTCCGTCGGCCCTACCCCGCCCAGCAGATAAACCGGCTTGCTGAAGCCCTCGATCAACTCGCGGGCCTTTTCCCAACCCAGCGGCTGGGCATCTGGATGGCTGTGGGTCGGCAGCACGGGCGAGAGCGTGACGAAATCCACGCCCATCTGCTCGGCCAGACTCAACTCTTCGGCGTCGTGACACGAGGCCGCCAGCCAACGGTCTTCGGGAAACGGACGGCCCTTGCTGGCGTATTTGCGCAGCTGTTCGCTGGTCAGGTGCCAGCCCGCTGCCGGAAAGTCACCAAGCCATTCGCGCGGTCCTTTGAGCATCAACTGCGCCTTGCCCGCGCATAGCCCGACCGCGTCCACCGCCACGTCACGGTATTTCGGGTCGTACATGTTCGGCGCACGCAGCTGAACCAGCTTGATGCCGCCGGCCACTGCCGTGCGTATACCGCGCAACAGCTCCGGCGTGTCCAGATCGTCCGGGGTGATGAGGTACTCACCCGGCAAACGCGCAGCGGCCACGATCGGCCGATTCGCTGCCGGGAATTCATACTCGACCAGCTCCCGCTGCGATACCCAGGCCAGCGGTTGGCCTTCAACACCGTCGGGCTCGCCGGTGAACGACGAGACTTCCCAGACATCCAGCAACACCTGCTTGTCCGGGTAGTCGTGCTTGATCTTGATCAGCGGACGCGCTGCAGTCACGACGATGCCCAGCTCTTCGTGCAGCTCGCGGGACAGCGCTGCTTCGACCGACTCATCAGGTCCGACCTTGCCGCCGGGAAACTCCCACAAGCCGCCTTGATGCTGTTTGTCGGCGCGTCGTGCGATGAGGATCTTGCCGTCGGTGCTACGGATCACCGCCGCGGCCACATGGATGCGTTTCACGTTCAACCTTCCTCCAGACCCGCCTGCTGCCAGCGCTTGAACTCAGGCCACTGATAAATCGTTTCGACGTAGGCTGCCGCGTCTGCGGGCAACTCGACGTGATAGGTACGAAAGCGCACGGCGACCGGTGCGAAGAACGCATCGACGATGCCCGGCGTGCCGAACAGGAAACCTTCACTCACACCCGACACCGCGCGGCATTCACGCCACAGCGCAACCATGCGGTCGATGTCTGCCTGAGCTTCGACCGAAATGACTTCCAGCGCCTCGTCCTGGCGCAAATCCATCGGCAAACGCGAGCGCAGTCCGACAAAGCCGCTGTGCATTTGCGCGCATGCCGACCGGGCCTGAGCACGGGCGGCGACGTCCGCCGGCCACAAACCTGCGTTCGGGAAGCGCTCTGCCAGGTACTCACAGATCGCCAATGAGTCGACGATGGTGCCGTGCTCGCACTTCAGCGCAGGGACTTTACCGGTCGGCGAGTGCTCAAGAATCAGGCGCGTGGTGTCGGCCTGATTCAGGCGAATCACCTGATCGGTGAACGCCTCGCCGGTCAGCGCAAGCGCCAGCCAGGGGCGCAACGACCAGGAGGAATAACGTTTGTCGCCGATGATCAGGTGCAGGCTCATGTCTTGGCTCCATTGAAACCGGTGGACTCGCTCGTGACTCAGGTGCGGTATTCCGCGTTGATTTTCACGTATTCGTGCGACAGGTCGGTGGTCCAGATGGTCTCACTGCAATCGCCACGGCCCAGCTCGATGCGGATGGTGATTTCTTCCTGTGCCATCACCAGCGAGCCTTGCTCTTCAGTATAGGTGCTGGCGCGGGCGCCCTTGCTGGCGATGCAGACGTCACCCAGAAACACGTCGATCTTGCTCACGTCGAGGTTCGGCACGCCTGCGCGACCCACGGCCGCCAGGATGCGTCCCCAGTTCGGGTCCGACGCGAACAGCGCGGTTTTGATCAATGGCGAGTGGGCCACGGTGTAACCGACGTCCAGGCATTCCTGATGATTGCCGCCGCCGTTGACTTCGACGGTCACGAACTTCGTCGCGCCCTCGCCGTCACGGACGATGGCCTGAGCGACGTCCATGCAGACCTCGAAGACGGCTTTTTTCAGCGCTTCGAACAGTGAACCCTTGGCCTCGGTCACCGCGGGCAAATCAGCCTGCCCAGTGGCAATCAGCATGCAGCAGTCGTTGGTCGACGTGTCGCCATCGATGGTGATGCGGTTGAACGACTTGTTGGCGCCGTCACGAATCAGGTCCTGCAGCACGTCCGGCGCCACCTTGGCGTCGGTGGCGATGTAGCCCAGCATGGTCGCCATGTTCGGACGAATCATGCCCGCGCCTTTGCTGATGCCGGTCACGGTGACGGTCACGCCGTCGAGTACGAACTGACGGCTCGCACCCTTCGGCAGCGTGTCGGTGGTCATGATGCCGGTGGCCGCCGCAGCCCAGTTGTCGACGGACAAATCATCCAGCGCCGCCTGCAGCGCGCCTTCGATCTTCTCGACGGGCAATGGCTCGCCGATCACGCCGGTGGAAAACGGCAGCACGGCGCTGGCATCGACCCCGGTGATCTCGGCCAGCTTCGCGCAAGTGCGCTCGGCAGCGGCCAGGCCCGGTTCGCCCGTACCGGCATTGGCGTTGCCGGTGTTGGTCAGCAAATAGCGCACCGCGCCTTGCACGCGCTGCCTGGCGAGGATCACCGGTGCCGCGCAAAAGGCGTTGAGCGTGAACACGCCTGCAACGCTGGAGCCTTCGGCGCAGCGCATGACCACAACATCTTTGCGCCCCGGGCGCTTGATGCCGGCGGAAGCGATGCCGAGTTCAAAACCGGGAACCGGGTGCAGCGTCGGCAAAGGACCAAGACCAACAGCCATGAAGTGCGCTCCTTGAAAGACAGTCACACCGCGCGGCGTTGCCGACACGGCTCGATTGATTGAAAAACGCCGCGACGGCTAAGCCGGTCGCGGCGTGATGTTACAGGTCAGCTACAGCTCGTCGCGATAGGCGAATCAGCTGATCTGGCCGTGGCAGTGCTTGAATTTCTTGCCCGAACCACACCAGCACAATTCGTTGCGACCCAGCTTCTGGTCGTTGCGAACCGGTGACAGTGCAGCGGCAGCCGCTACCGCGACGTCCTCACCCTCTTCGGCGAGCAGGTCCGGCTGATCCAGACCCGGTGCTTCGGCGTGCTGGAACTGCATGCGCTGGGCCAGCTCCTCGGCTTCGCGGCGCAGGCGTGCCTCTTCCTCGGCCGGATCTTCGCGGCGAACCTGAACGTGGGACAGCACACGAATGGCGTCGCGCTTGATCGAATCGAGCAGCTCCTGGAACAGGGCAAACGACTCGCGCTTGTATTCCTGCTTCGGGTTCTTCTGAGCGTAACCGCGCAGGTGGATACCGTGACGCAGGTGATCCATGGTCGACAGGTGGTCTTTCCACAGGTCGTCCAGCACGCGCAGGAGAATCTGCTTCTCGAACGTGCGCAGCGCCTCGGCACTGGCCTGGTCTTCTTTCTCGTTGTAGGCGGCCAGAATGGCTTCCATCAACTTCGGACGCAGGGTGTCTTCGTTGAGGTGATCGTCTTCGTCGAGCCACTGCTGAACCGGCAGCTTCACGCCGAAATCGCTGCTCAGCGCGGCTTCCAGACCCGCGACATTCCACTGCTCGGGCAACGACTGCGGCGGGATGTGCGCGGTGATGGTGGCGTCGAGGACTTCTTCGCGGAACTCGGCAATGGTGTCACTAATGTTGGTCGCAGCCAGGAGGCTGTTACGCATGTGGTAGATCACTTTGCGCTGTTCGTTGGAGACGTCGTCGAACTCGAGCAACTGCTTACGGATGTCGAAGTTGCGGCCTTCGACCTTGCGCTGCGCTTTCTCGATCGCGTTGGTCACCATGCGGTGCTCGATCGCTTCGCCGGACTGCATGCCCAGCGCTTTCATGAAGTTCTTCACCCGGTCAGAGGCGAAGATCCGCATCAGGCTGTCTTCCAGCGACAGGTAGAAGCGGCTCGAACCGGTGTCACCCTGACGACCCGCACGGCCACGCAGCTGGTTGTCGATACGACGGGATTCGTGACGCTCCGAAGCGATCACGTGCAGACCACCCGCTTCAATCACCTGCTGATGACGCTTCTGCCAGTCGGCCTTGATCTGCGCGATTTGCTCAGGGGTCGGGTCTTCCAGGCTGGCCACTTCAACTTCCCAGTTACCGCCCAGCAGAATGTCGGTACCGCGACCGGCCATGTTGGTGGCGATGGTCAGCGCGCCCGGACGACCGGCCTGGGCAATGATTTCAGCTTCTTTTTCGTGGAACTTGGCGTTCAGAACCTTGTGCTCGATGCCTTCCTGCACCAGCAGGCGGGACATGTGCTCGGAGGTTTCGATCGTCGCCGTACCCACCAGCACCGGGCGTTGCTCGGCCAGACAGGCCTTGATGTCGGTGATGATCGCCGCGTATTTCTCTTCGGCGGTCAGGTACACGAGGTCGTTGAAATCTTTACGCGCCAACGGCTTGTTCGGCGGAATGACCATCACGGCCAGGGCGTAGATCTGGTGGAATTCGAACGCTTCGGTGTCCGCGGTACCGGTCATGCCGGACAGCTTGTTGTAGAGACGGAAGTAGTTCTGGAAGGTGGTCGAGGCCAGGGTCTGGCTCTCGGCCTGGATATTCAGGCCTTCCTTCGCTTCGATGGCCTGGTGCAGGCCTTCGGACAGACGACGACCCGGCATGGTACGGCCGGTGTGTTCGTCGACCAGAAGAATCTGGCCGTCCTGAACGATGTACTCGACGTTGCGATGGAACAGCTTGTGGGCACGCAGACCGGCATAAACGTGGGTCAGCAGACCGAGGTTGTGCGCGGAATAGAGGCTCTCGCCTTCAGCCAGCAAGCCGACTTCCGTGAGCATCTCTTCGATGAACTGGTGACCGGACTCGTTCAGCTCGACCTGACGGGACTTCTCGTCGATGGAGAAGTGGCCCTGCTGGGTGACCTGGCCTTCCACTTCCTCGATGTGCTGCTCGAGCTTGGGGATCAGCTTGTTGATTTCGGTGTAGAGCTTGGAGCTGTCTTCGGCCTGACCGGAGATGATCAGCGGTGTACGGGCTTCATCGATAAGGATCGAGTCGACTTCGTCGATCACGGCGAAATTCAGTTCACGCTGGAATCTGTCTTCCAGGCTGAACGCCATGTTGTCGCGCAGGTAATCGAAACCGAATTCGTTGTTGGTGCCGTAGGTGATGTCGGAGGCGTAGGCGGCGCGCTTCTCTTCCGGCGGCTGGAAAGGTGTTACCACGCCTACGGTCAGACCGAGGAATTCATACAGTGGGCGCATCCAGTTGGCGTCACGACGGGCCAGGTAGTCGTTCACCGTGACCACGTGCACGCCTTTGCCGGACAGTGCGTTGAGGTAGACCGCGAGGGTCGCGACGAGGGTCTTGCCCTCACCGGTACGCATCTCGGCGATCATGCCTTCGTGCAGTGTCATGCCGCCGATCAGCTGTACGTCGAAGTGACGCATGCCCATGATGCGTTTGCCCGCCTCGCGGCAGACCGCGAAGGCTTCGGGCAAGAGCTGGTCGAGGGTCTCACCTTTGGCTATGCGGGCCTTCAACTCGTCGGTCTTGGCGCGCAGCTGTTCGTCCGAGAGGGCGAGCATTTGCTCTTCGAAGCTGTTGACGACCTGGACCGTCTTGAGCATGCGCTTCACTTCGCGCTCGTTCTTGCTTCCGAAAAGTTTTTTTAACAAAGGTGCAAACATATCGAAAGGATCTTCCACACATAGGGATGGAGGGCGGCCCCGTGAGTCGCCCGAGCAGCCCTCATGGCCGCATGCGAACGAGCATTCTACCCGGAAATGGTGGTGAGGAAAGTGGCGTTATTCCACGATGCTGGCACAGCAATGTTACGGGGCAGAAGTACAATAGGGTCATTTCCCGTGACTTCAACCCATGCGGGTGAGAAGTTTTATTAATGTTTTTTCATGATCGCGCCGTGCATTTGCACCCGGAACGCCTGACCTAAAGGTGCTTCCACCGATTCTGCTAAGATCACGCCCTGGCAACACAAGGCACCCCACCATGGCATTTCGTCCCCTACCGGCGCGCGCACCGGCTGTTCTCCTGCGCGAAGCCCGGCCGCTCAAAGCCATCTTCAACCACGCCCAACGCCTCGCGCACTTGCAGCGGCTGCTGGAAAGCCAGCTGCAACCCGCCGCGCGCGAGCACTGCCACGTGGCCTCCTGGCGCGAAGGCACCCTGCTGCTCATCGTCACCGACGGCCACTGGGCCACCCGACTGCGCTATCAACAGAGGCGCTTGCAACGGCAACTGGTAGCGTTCAAGGAATTCGCCAACCTCACCCGGCTGCAACTGAAGGTACAGCCCGCGAGAACCCACCGGACCGAGATGGGGCATACACGCGATCTGTCGGTTGCAGCGGCCGAAACCATCTCCGCAACGGCCGAAGGCATCACCGACCCGAAACTGCGTGCTGCCCTGGAACGGCTGGCAGCGCATGCGACCCCGAAAGAGGCTGGGGGATCATAAGCCTAGAACATCCCAGTGTTCGCACTGGCCCCTTCCCGGCTAAAGCCGGTCCTACATGAACACCGCGTGCGGTCAGTAGGGCCGACTCCACCTGTAGGACCGGCTTCAGCCGGGAAGCCCTTGATCTGCTTAACGCGCTTTTGATCTGTTCTTGATCTTCATACGCATAAAGCCCAGACACAGCAGAACGCGACTTGGGTGCAGGCTGAACGCAGGTCTCGCGCAGTGGGCCGAGCCGCATGGATGCGGCGAGAGCGCCGTCAGGGCATGGATGCCCGTTCGGCGCGGGCCCACGGAGCGGGACCGGAGTGAAGGTATTCCGACGAAGGAGGAACCCAACCAGGAGCACGGCCTTTTTGGTTACTTTTTCGGCTGTTGGAAAAAGTGACCCGCCGTAAGGGCGGAACCATAATTTCAGCAAACACAAAAAACGGATATGTACGCTCTCTAATAGACCAGCCACAAAAAAGGCCACCCGAAGGTGGCCTGAAAACAACAAAACTAGGAAGAAGAGACTGTTTACACCGCCGCAACGGGGCGCATGTAAGAGATCGGTGCGGTGCTGGCATCTTCGAAGGTCACAACTTCCCAAGCGTCTTCCTGAGCGATCAACGCACGAAGCAAACGATTGTTCAGACCGTGTCCCGACTTGAAGCCCTGATACTCGCCGATCAGACTGTTGCCCAACAGATACAGGTCACCGATGGCATCCAGAATCTTGTGCTTCACGAACTCGTCTTCATAACGAAGACCGTCCTCGTTCAACACGCCGTCCTTGTCCACGACGATCGCGTTTTCAACGCTGCCGCCCAGAGCAAGGTTATGTTTACGCAGATACTCGATGTCTTTCATGAAACCGAATGTCCGCGCACGGCTCACTTCTTTAACGAACGAAGTGCTGGAAAAATCCACACAAGCCGTTTGCGTACGGTTCTTCAGATAAGGGTGATCGAAATCGATCTCGAACCCTACCTTGAACCCTTCAAACGGTAAGAACTTGGCGGACTTGCCGTCTTCTTCTACGCACACTTCTTTAAGTATGCGGATGAATTTCTTCGGTGCGTCCTGCTCTTCCAGGCCAGCCGATTGAATCAGGAATACGAAGGGACCTGCGCTGCCATCCATGATTGGAACTTCGGAGGCAGAAAGTTCAACGTAGGCGTTATCGATGCCAAGACCGGCCATGGCCGACAGCAAGTGCTCGACCGTATCGACCTTCACGTCGCCATTGAACAGCGTCGTGGAAAGCGTGGTGTCACCCACATTCAACGCGTGAGCGTTGATCTGGACCACCGGCTCAAGGTCGGTACGGAAAAACACAATGCCAGCGTTCACAGGTGCTGGTTTGAGGGTCAGGTAAACCTTCTCCCCCGAGTGCAGGCCGATACCTGTGGCACGGATAATATTTTTCAGGGTGCGTTGTTTAATCATGGCATTGGCCGCTTCAGCGCGTATCGCGAATTAGTATCAACAAAGGCTGGCAATGATAGCAGACCCCGCCTTTGCTGAACACCAATCACCCTTATACCCCTGATAGAACCCATTAATCAGCCTGACGACGCAGGAACGCTGGAATATCCAGATAATCCAGATCGTCTTGCGGGTTCATCTTCGCGGCGGCTGTTGCGCCCGCGTGTGCCTGATTGCGCATCACGGTTGGACGGTCCAGATCGCGGTAGTTGACCGAAGACAGCTCCTGGCGTGCGGCGTGTTGCTGCGCAGGTGCGGCTTGAGCGGTCTGGATGGTGTTGTCGATGACCTTCACAGGCTTCTCGATTTTTGCACCCAGGCCAGTGGCAACCACAGTCACGTGCAGCTCGTCGCGCATGTCCGGATCGATAACGGTACCGACCTTGACCATGGCGTGCTCGGAGGCGAACGCTTCAATGATGCTACCCACGTCGGAGTACTCACCCAGAGACAGGTCAGGACCGGCGGTGATGTTGACCAGAATGCCGCGAGCGCCTTGCAGGTTCACGTCTTCCAGCAACGGGTTGCGGATCGCCGCTTCGGTGGCTTCACGCGCACGGTTCGGACCGCTGGCGCAGCCAGTGCCCATCATCGCCATGCCCATTTCGGACATCACGGTGCGGACGTCGGCGAAGTCGACGTTGATCATGCCCGGACGCTTGATGATGTCGGAGATACCGCGAACGGCACCGGCCAGTACATCGTCAGCCTTGGCGAAAGCCGACAGCAGGCTGGCGTCTTTACCGAGGATGGTCAGCAGCTTCTCGTTGGGAATAGTGATCAACGAGTCGACGCTTTCGGACAGCGCGCGGATGCCTTCATCGGCGATCTGCATGCGCTTGCGGCCTTCGAACGGGAACGGACGAGTGACGACCGCGACAGTAAGAATGCCCATTTCCTTGGCCACTTCAGCAATGATCGGCGCAGCACCGGTACCGGTACCGCCGCCCATGCCAGTGGTGATGAAGACCATGTTGGTGCCTTGCAGCACTTCAGCGATGCGCTCGCGGTCTTCCAGTGCAGCCTGACGGCCGACTTCAGGATTCGCACCTGCGCCCAGGCCTTTGGTCACGCCGGTACCCAGTTGCAGAATGGTACGTGCGCCAATGTTTTTCAGGGCCTGAGCATCGGTGTTGGCGCAGATGAACTCGACGCCTTCGATGTTGCTTTTGACCATGTGATTGACTGCGTTGCCGCCGCCACCACCAACGCCGATAACTTTAATTACCGGGCTTTGTGGGATGTTGTCTACGAGCTCGAACATGTTCCCTCTCCTTCAGTTCTCTAGTTTTATGTCGCCTGTTGCCTGCCTACCACTTTTTGAATCTTAGAAATTCCCCTGAACCCAGCGTTTCAGACGCTCTAACACTGGGGCCTTCGGTTCATCGCTATAACTGCTACCGGAGCCGGAAAGGCCGGACAGCGAGATGCCGTCAGACTGCTTTTGCAGTCCGTACAGCAACAGGCCGACGCCGGTTGAGTAGATCGGGTTGCGAACAACGTCCGCGAGCCCTTTGACACTGTGCGGCACGCCAAGGCGGACCGGCATGTGGAAGATCTCTTCGGCCAGTTCGACCGCGCCTTCCATTTTCGAGGTGCCACCGGTCAGCACGATGCCGGCCGGGATCAAGTCTTCGTAGCCGCTGCGACGCAGTTCGGCCTGAATCAGGGTGAACAGCTCGTCATAGCGCGGCTCGACCACTTCGGCGAGGGCCTGACGGGACAGCTCACGGGGTGGACGGTCGCCGACGCTTGGCACTTTGATGGTCTCGCCGGCACCGGCCAGTTTGGCCAGGGCGCAGGCGTAACGGATCTTGATCTCTTCGGCGTACTGGGTCGGTGTACGCAGCGCCATGGCGATGTCGTTGGTGACCTGGTCGCCAGCAATGGGGATCACAGCAGTGTGACGGATCGCGCCCTCGGTGAAGATCGCGATGTCGGTGGTGCCGCCGCCGATGTCCACCAGGCACACGCCCAGCTCTTTCTCGTCGTCGGTCAGCACCGAGTAGGCCGAGGCCAGTTGCTCGAGGATGATGTCGTCGACTTCAAGGCCACAGCGGCGCACGCATTTTTCAATGTTCTGCGCAGCATTCACCGCGCAGGTCACGACGTGAACCTTGGCTTCAAGACGCACGCCCGACATGCCCAGTGGCTCGCGAACGCCTTCTTGGTTATCGATGACGTAGTCCTGCGGCAGCGTGTGCAGCACGCGCTGGTCAGCCGGGATCGCCACAGCCTGGGCAGCGTCGAGCACGCGCTCAAGGTCGGCCGAGCTGACTTCGCGGTCGCGAATTGCCACGATGCCATGGGAGTTCAGGCTGCGGATGTGATTGCCCGCAACGCCGACGAACGCCGAGTGAATCCGGCAACCGGCCATCAGCTGCGCTTCTTCTACTGCGCGCTGGATCGATTGCACGGTGGACTCGATATTCACCACCACGCCCTTCTTCAGGCCGCGGGACGGGTGAGTGCCGATACCGACGATTTCCAGCGTGCCATCAGCCGCGACTTCGCCTACCAGCGCCACCACTTTGGAGGTGCCGATATCCAATCCGACGATCATTTTGCCGCTTTGCACGTTTGCCATGGGTCCTGCCTCTTATCAATTCTTCGCGACGGCGGGTTTGTCCGTCGTTGGCGCTGCTGCCTGTTCGCGCCAACCAACGGCCAGGCCGTTGTTGTAACGAAGGTCGACTCGCGCAATGTTCGTGATCTGGTCTTTCAGTGTCTTGTCGTAGATGGCGATAAAGCGGCGCATCTTCTCAAGCAGATTGCCTCGTCCCAGCAGCAGCTCCAGGCCTGGGCCTGCATTGCCTGCGCCGGTGGTCAGAAACCAGCTGCCTCGCTCACGCAGTTCCAGGCGAGCGATGGAGAACCCCAGCGGGCGCAACATCTGGCTCAGTACCTGGTACTGCTGCATCACCTGCTGTTGAGCCCGCTGTGGCCCGAACAACTGCGGAAGGTGTTCGTAATTGGCCAGTTCACGCGGGGTGAATGCCTGGCCCTGGTTGTTCAGCAGGGATTGATCGCCCCAGCGCGCAACCGGTAATTGTTCTTCCAGACGGATCACCACCTGATCCGGCCAGACGCGGCGGACCTCGGCGTGGGCGATCCACGGCATTTGCTCAAGCTCGGTGCGCATGCCGGCCAAATCGATGTTGAAGAAGCTGGTCGCCACGAACGGCGCGATCCGCTGCTGCACGGCTTGCTGACTGATGTAGCTCAAGTCGCCCTGCACGTTGATTCGCGAGATCGGCCGGTCGGCGTAAGGCAGCAGACGCTGGGCGGCTTCGTACGTACCAAAACCGAACACAACCAACAGCACCGGCCACATCAGGCTGCGCAGGAAACCGAAGTTCGGTCGCGACATGCGCGACGACATGGGCTCCTTGGCCACCATGCGGCTGGCACCCCGCGGAACCGGCTTGTTGCGGCCGGTAGCGGATTGCTGATGACGAACCGTTGCGCCGTGCATGATTTACCCTCGCACCTGGACGCTGTCGGCCAGAATCGCTAACACCAACTGTTGGAAATCGAGCCCGGCCGCGCGCGCAGCCATGGGCACAAGGCTGTGGTCGGTCATGCCGGGAACGGTGTTCACTTCCAGCAGCCAGAATTTGCCATCGGCGTCCTGCATGACGTCGGTGCGCGCCCAGCCGGCAATGCCGACCGCTTCACACGCCCGCGCCGTGAGTGCCTTGAGTTCATCTTCTTTGGCTGCATCGAGGCCGCAAGGCATCCGGTACTGGGTATCGGAAGCCAGGTATTTGGCGTCGTAATCGTAAAAACTGTGGGGAGTACCCAGACCGATGGGAGGCAATACCTGCCCACGCAGAGAAGCGATGGTGAACTCCGGACCTTCAATCCATTGCTCGACCAACACTTGCGAATCGTAGGTACGGGCGGCGTTCCAGGCGGCGATCAATTCGTCGACGCCGGTCACCTTGGCCATACCGATACTGGAACCTTCATGGGCGGGTTTGACGATCAAAGGAAAGCCCAGTTCCGTCGCTGCAGAAATACAATCTGCCTCGCTGCTCAGCACGGCATGGCGGGGCGTCGGCAACCCGAGACTCTGCCAGACCTGCTTGGTGCGCAGCTTGTCCATCGCCAGCGCCGACGCGAGTACGCCGCTGCCGGTGTAGGGGATTTCCAGGCACTCCAGCAGACCCTGCATGGTGCCGTCTTCGCCACCGCGACCGTGCAACACGATGAACGCGCGATCGATCTTTTCGCTGACCAGCCGTTGCAGGAAATCCTCGCCCACGTCGATACAGAACGCGTCGACGCCTGCGCTTTGCAGGGCTTCAAGCACCGCACTGCCGGATTTCAGGGAGACCTCCCGCTCCGCGCTCTTGCCGCCGAACAGCACGGCGACGCGGCCGAAGCGTTTCGGCTCCAGCGTCGAGAACAGGGCGGACTGCAGGGCGGCTGTCATTTCAGCTTACCTTCGGTTGAGGCCACGATGGCGCCGGTGAACAGCGGGCTTTTCAGCAATTGCGGTGCGAGCCCGGCGATGTCGCCAGCGCCCTGGCACAGCAGAATGTCGCCGGCGCGCAGCAGCGGTTTGACCAGCGGAGCCAGTTCGACACCACGCTCGATGTAGATCGGATCAAGCTGACCGCGCTGGCGAATACTGTGGGCCATCTGACGGCTGTCGGCGCCCGGGATCGGTTCTTCGCCGGCGGGATAGACTTCCATCAGCAGCAGCACGTTGGCGTCGTTGAGGACCTGCACGAAATCGTCGTACAGATCGCGGGTCCGGCTGTACCGGTGCGGTTGGTAAACCATGACCAGACGGCGATCGGGCCAGCCGCCGCGCACAGCTTTGATGACGGCAGCCACTTCGGTCGGGTGGTGGCCGTAATCGTCGACCAGCATCACACTGCCGCCTTCGACCGGCAGCTCACCGTAGACCTGGAAACGTCGACCCACGCCCTGGAAGCCCGAAAGCCCCTGCACGATGGCCTCATCGGTAATGCCTTCGTCGGTGGCGATAGCAATGGTCGCCAGCGAATTGAGCACGTTGTGATTGCCCGGCATGTTCACCGACACATCAAGGGGCTCACGGTCGCGACGCAGCACGGTGAAGTACGTTTGCATGCCTTCCTGACGTACGTTAATCGCGCGTACGTCGGCCGCTTCGTTGAAACCATAAGTCATGGTCGGACGCTTGACCGACGGCAGAATGTCGCGCACCACCGGATCATCGATGCACACCACTGCCAGCCCGTAGAACGGCAGGTTGTGCAGGAACTCAACGAAGGTTTTCTTTAACTTGTTGAAGTCACCTTCGTAGGTCGCCATGTGATCGGCGTCGATATTCGTGACCACAGCCACCATGGGCTGAAGGTGCAGGAAACTCGCGTCGCTCTCGTCGGCTTCGGCGATCAGGTAACGGCTCGTACCCAACTGTGCGTTGGTGCCGGCGGCATTCAGGCGACCGCCAATGACGAACGTCGGATCAAGGCCCCCGGCTGCGAATACCGAAGCGATCAGGCTGGTGGTCGTGGTTTTGCCGTGTGTACCGGCGACAGCGATGCCGTGGCGATAGCGCATCAACTCGGCCAGCATTTCAGCCCGTGGCACGACTGGAATACGACGCTCAAGGGCGGTCGCCACTTCCGGGTTGGACGTGTTCACAGCGCTGGAGACGACCAGCACATCAGCGGGAGCAGCGTTTTCTGCCCGGTGGCCGATGAAAATCTGCGCACCGAAGGATTCCAGACGCTCGGTCACTGCCGAGGTCTTGAGGTCCGAACCCGACACGTCGTAACCCAGGTTCAGCAACACTTCAGCGATACCGCACATCCCCACGCCGCCGATGCCCACGAAGTGGATACGACGGATGCGGCGCATTTCCGGCTGGGGCATGGCGCGTTGATTCTCAACCATGGGCCACCTCCAGGCAGATATCGACGACGGTGTTGGTGGCGTCAGGCTTGGCCAGTTGGCGAGCCGTGACGGCCATGCGGTTCAATTGTTCGGGTTGCATCAAAACCTCTTTCAGGCGAGCGGCCATCTCGGCGGCGCCAGTTGTCGCTTGCGGCATGACGAAGGCAGCGCCCTCGCGAGCCAGATATTCGGCATTGCGCGACTGGTGATCGTCGATCGCGTGGGGCAAAGGCACCAGCAATGACGGCAGTCCGGCAGCAGCCAGTTCACTGACGGTCAACGCACCTGCGCGGCAGACCACCAGATCCGCCCAGCCATAGGCTTGGGCCATGTCTTTGATGAACGGGGCGACCTGCGCCTCGACACCGGCGGCGCGGTAACGCTCGGCGGTCACTTCATCGTGATGCTTGCCGGCCTGATGAAACACTTCAGGGCGGATGTCGGCAGGCACTTGCGCCAGAGCTTCCGGCAGCAATTTGTTCAGCGGCTCGGCGCCCAGGCTTCCGCCCAGCACCAGCAAACGAGGCCGGCGACCGATCAGCGTCTGGCGCGGCGTCTCGAAAAACAGCTCGGCGCGCACCGGGTTACCGGTGGTACGGCGCTTGGCCGATGCGGCGAATGTCTGCGGGAACGCTTCACAGACCCGCGCGGCGAAGGACGCCAGGCTGCGATTGGCCGTGCCCGCCACCGCGTTCTGCTCATGAATGATCAGCGGCACGCCAGCCAGCTTCGCCGCCAGACCGCCTGGGCCTGTCACGTAGCCACCGAAGCCGACGACGCAGACCGGCTTCAACTCACCCACCACCTTGCGCGCCTGCAACAACGCTTTGATCAACATGAACGGCGCCTTCAGCAGCGACAGCCGACCCTTGCCACGCAAACCCGTGACGTTGATCAGGTGCAGCTTCAAGCCTGCTGCGGGCACCAGCTCGTTCTCGATGCCGCGCGGCGTTCCCAGCCAATGCACGGTGTAACCGCGGGCCTGGAACTCACGGGCGCACGCCAGCGCCGGGAACACGTGTCCGCCGGTGCCGCCTGCCATGATCAACACGTTACCGGCGGCCATGGGTCGGCTCCTCGGCAAAGTCGCTCTCCTGGAACTCGGCTTCTTCGCTGCCCATGTTGTTGCGCGATTCCCATTCGATGCGCAGCAACAGCCCCAGACTCGCGCAGCAGATGATCAACGAACTGCCGCCGTAGCTGAGGAATGGCAGGGTCAGACCCTTGGTCGGCAGCAAACCGACGTTCACGCCGATGTTGATCAGGAACTGACCAATCCACAGAAAGGCCAGGCCGTAGGCGGTGTACGCGGCGAAGAACTGCTTGGCGCGCTCGGCCCACATGCCGATGTACATGGCGCGGATACTGACGAACACGAACAGCCCGACCGTAGCCAGTGAACCCACGACGCCCAGCTCTTCGGCCAGTACCGAGAACACGAAGTCGGTGTGGGCTTCCGGCAGGTAGAACTGCTTCTGCACGCTGTTGCCAAGGCCGACGCCGAACCATTCGCCGCGACCGAAGGCGATCAGCGCCTGGGTCAGTTGGTAGCCGGAACCGAATTGATCGGACCACGGGTCGGTGAAGGTAATCAGACGCGCCATCCGGTACGGCTGGGCCTGAACCAGAACGAACACTGCGGCAACCGCCAGGGCCACCATCAAACTGAAACGGAACAGGCCAACGCCGCCGAGGAACAGCATCGCCGCCGCCGCGCCCATCATCACGACCGTGGCGCCGAAGTCCGGCTCCATCAGCAGCAGGCCAGCCATCGGCAGCAAGACGATGAACGGCTTGAAGAAGCCCATCCAGCTCTCGCGCACTTCCTGCTGGCGTCGAATCAAGTAACCGGCGAGGAAAATCACCACGAATACCTTGGCGATTTCCGACGGCTGCACGTTGAACATGCCGAAGCCGATCCAGCGCATCGAACCGTTCACCTCACGCCCGATGCCGGGCACGATCACCGCGATCAACAGGCCGAATGCACCGATCAGCATCAGCCAGCCGAGACGCTGCCAAGTGGCGACGGGCACCATCATGGTCGCGACGCAAGCGACGAGGCCGAGCACCAGATAGATCAAGTGACGGGTCATCATGTACAGCGCGTTGCCCGACTGAACGGCGGCCACTTCCGACGACGCGGAAGTGATCATCACCAGGCCCAGGCCCAGCAACGCCAGGCAACCGGCGAGCATCGGGAAATCGACGTCAACGCCACGGCCGCTGATGATCGGCGACGGGTACGGCTTGATCACGCCAAAAATCATGACAAGTCCCCCACGGCCCGGGCGAACAGTTGTCCGCGCTCTTCGAAATTCTTGAACATGTCCAGGCTTGCGCAAGCAGGCGACAGCAACACGGCGTCCCCCTCCTGCGCGATATCAGCAGCACGTTGCACGGCTTCTTCCAATGTAGTGACGCGTACCAGAGGCACCGAATCGCCGAAGGTCGCGGCGAGCAAATCCGCATCGCGGCCCAGCAGGACAACGGCGCGGCAATGGGCGGCAACCGGGGCTTTCAACGGAGTGAAATCCGCGCCCTTGCCGTCGCCGCCGGCAATCAGCACCAGCTTGCCGTCGATGTCGGCGCCAAGGCCTTCAATCGCTGCCAGCGCGGCACCGACGTTGGTCGCTTTGGAGTCGTCGTAGTAATTCACGCCGTTGAGCTCACGCAGCCACTGGCAGCGATGAACCAGACCGGCAAATGTCTTGAGGCTGGCAAGCATGGCGTCAAACGGCAGACCCACCGCGTGACCCAGCGCCAGTGCGGCCAGGGCGTTGGCCTGATTGTGGCCGCCACGGATTTTCAGCTCGCGGACCGGCATCAGGTTGTCGAACTGGAAGGCCAGATACTTCTCGCCGTTCTCTTCGCGCAAGCCGAAGCCGTTTCTGTCCGGCTTGTTCAAACCGAAGGTCCAGCACGGCACGCCTTCGCCGATCAACGGGCGGGTCAGCGCGTCCTGACGATTGACCACCACCTGCCGCGCGCCACGGAAAATCCGGTGCTTGGCCAAGTGATAAGCCGGCAGCCCGGCGTAGCGATCCATGTGGTCTTCGCTGATGTTCAGCACGGTAGCCACTTCGGCGCCGAGTTGATCGGTGGTTTCCAGCTGAAAGCTCGACAGCTCCATGACATACAGCTCGACGTCGTCGCTGAGCAGATCCAGCGCCGGCGTGCCGAGATTGCCGCCGACCGCGACTCGCTTGCCCGCTGCCGCAGCCATCTCGCCCACCAATGTGGTGACCGTGCTTTTCGCGTTCGATCCGCTGATGGCCACGATGGGCGCCTTGGCGTTGCGGGCAAAGAGCTCGATATCGCCGGACAACTTCACGCCGCGCATGGCCGCTTGCTGCAGCGCCGGGGTCGCCAACGCCAGGCCAGGGCTGACATACAGCTCGTCGGCGCGGCACAGGAATTCAACGTCCAGCTCACCACAGCGCACTTCGACCTGCGGGTAGTCACGGCGCAAGGTCGCGAGTTCTGGCGGATGCTCCCGCGTATCGGCGACAGCAAACGACACACCCCGGTTCGCCAGGAAGCGAACCAGGGACATGCCGCTCTTGCCGAGGCCGACAACGATGCGGAAGTGGTCAGAAGCGATCAGTGACACTCGTTCTACCTCAGTTTCAACGTGGCAAGGCCGACCAACACCAGAATCACGGTGATGATCCAGAAACGGACAATCACGCGCGGCTCGGGCCAGCCCTTGAGTTCAAAGTGGTGATGGATGGGCGCCATGCGGAAAACGCGGCGGCCGGTCAATTTAAAGGATGCGACCTGAATGACGACTGACAGGGTCTCCATTACGAAGACGCCGCCCATGATGAACAGGACGATTTCCTGACGGACGATCACCGCGATGGTGCCCAGTGCCGCGCCCAATGCCAGTGCACCGACGTCGCCCATGAACACTTGAGCCGGATAGGTGTTGAACCAGAGGAAGCCCAGGCCTGCACCGATCAGCGCGCCACAGAACACAATCAGCTCGCCCGCGCCCGGCACATAAGGGATCAGCAGGTATTCCGCGAACTTCACGTTACCCGACAGGTAGCAGAAGATCCCCAGCGCGCCGCCAACCATCACCGTTGGCATGATCGCCAGACCGTCCAGGCCATCCGTCAGGTTCACGGCGTTGCTGGAGCCGACGATCACGAAGTAGGTCAGCACGACGAAGCCGATGCCCAGCGGGATGCTGAAGTCTTTGAGCATCGGAATCAGCAGTGTGGTTTCAACCGGAGATTGCGCCGTCATATAAAGGAAGATCGCCGCGCCCAGGCCGAACACCGACTGCCAGAAGTATTTCCAGCGGCTCGGAAGACCGCGCGAGTTCTTTTCGATCACCTTGCGGTAGTCGTCGACCCAACCGATGGCGCCAAACAGCAGCGTGACGATCAGCACGACCCAGACGTAACGGTTGCTCAGATCGGCCCACAGCAACGTGGCGATGCCGATTGCAGACAGAATCAGCGCGCCACCCATGGTCGGCGTGCCGGACTTGGAGAGGTGCGATTGGGGTCCGTCGTTGCGCACGGATTGACCGATCTGCTTGCTCTGCAGGGCGCGGATCATCCACGGGCCCAGGCACAGGGAAAGTGACAGTGCAGTGAGCACGCCAAGGATCCCGCGCAGGGTCAGGTACTGAAAGACCGCAAAGCCTTTGTAGAACTGTTGCAGATACTCGGCCAGCAGCAGCAGCATTAATGTTTCTCCAGGCGTGTTCCGCATAAGGCCGCTACGACGTTTTCCATCGCAGCGCTGCGTGAACCTTTAATCAAAATGGTGGTGTTTTTATCGTGCTCGGCGCCGAGCGCTTCGATCAGCTCGGCCTGAGTTTCAAAATGGCGGGCATCCTGCCCGAAAGCCCTGACCGCATGGGCCATCAACGGACCGACGGCATACAGCGCGTCGACCTTGCCGGCTGCGTATGCACCGACGTCGCGATGGCCCTGCTCCGCCCAGGCGCCCAGCTCGCCGATATCGCCCAGCACCAGCACCTTGCGGCCCGGGAACCCGGTGAGAATGTCGGTCGCGGCCGCCACGGACGTGGGGTTGGCGTTGTAGGTGTCATCAATGACGCGCATGCCGTTCGGCGCCAGTTGCGCCACAGTGCGACCCTTGACCGGCTGCACGTCGTTGAGCCCGGCCACGATGCCCGCGAGCGAAACGCCCAGCGCATGGGCAGCAGCAGCGGCGGCCAATGCGTTGGCAACGTTATGCGTGCCCAACAGATTCAATTGCACCGGCGCGGAGCCGGCCGGGGTGTTCAGCGTGAACGCCGGGCAACCGCGCGCGTCGATGCCCAGGTCGGTGGCGTGGAAGTCGGCGCGGCTGTTGCTGAGCGCGAAGCTCAAGACTTTGCGTGCGCCGGCGCGGGCCACCCAGATATCGAATGCCTTGTCGTCGAGGTTCAATACCGCGATACCGCGAGCGTCCAGGCCTTCGATGATCTCGCCCTTGGCTTCGACGATCTTTTCCGGACCGCCGAACTCGCCCACGTGGGCAGTCCCGGCGTTGGTCAGGACACAGACGTGGGGCTTGGTCAGGCTGACGGTGAAAGCGATCTCGCCCACACGGGACGCGCCCAGTTCAATCACAGCGGCATCGAATTCCGGCGCCAGCTCAAGCAGCGTCAACGGGACGCCCAATTCGTTGTTCAGATTGCCGCGCGTCGCAAGCACAGGACCGCGCGTGCGCAGAATGCTCGCGAGCATTTCTTTCACAGTGGTCTTGCCGCTGGAACCGGTGATCGCAGCGACCGGCTTGTCCATAAACGCATTGCGGTTCAGCGCGCCCAGTTGCGCCAGGGCTTTGCGGGTGTCGGTGACGATCAACTGCGGCAACGAACTGCCCGGGATCTCGCGCTCAACCAATGCGCCGACTGCGCCTTTGGCGGCGACTTGATCAAGGTAGTCGTGACCGTCAAACCGCGGGCCGGTCAGCGCCACGAACAACTGGCCGGGCGTGATCCCGCGGCTGTCGATGCTGACACCGGAGAAACTGCAGTCATGGCCCACACGACGCGCGTCGAGCGGCACAAGCAATTCGCTGAACGAGAGCGGCTTAAGCATGTGCGGCCTCCCAAGCGTCGAGCGCTTTGGTGGCTTCTTCCAGATCGGAAAACGGCTGACGCTGTCCGTTGATTTCCTGGTAATCCTCGTGGCCCTTGCCAGCCAGCACGATCACATCGGCAGCGGACGCCTGGGCGATGATCTGAGCGATGGCCTGACCGCGCCCGGCAACGAAATTGACTGCGTTCGCCGCGACGAATCCGCCACGGATGTCATCGAAAATACGAGCAGGGTCTTCGCTGCGCGGGTTGTCGTCGGTGACCAGCACTTTGTCGGCCAGACGCTCGACCACTTCGGCCATCAGCGGACGCTTGCCACGATCGCGATCGCCGCCGCAGCCGAACAGGCAGGTCAGTTGACCTTTTGCGTGGGGGCGCAAAGCGGCAAGCACTTTTTCCAGCGCATCAGGGGTGTGGGCGTAATCGACCACCACCAGTGGACGCGAGCCACCGCCCAGACGCTGCATCCGGCCGGCAGGGCCTTCCAGCGTTGGCAGCACCTTCAAGATGTCGTCCAGCGGATAATCGAGACCCATCAACGCGCCGACTGCGGCCAGCACATTGCTCAGGTTGAAACGGCCCAGCAAGCTGCTGCGCAAGACATGACTGCCCTGGGGCGTCAGCAAGGTCGCGCGTACGCCGTCGTCATCGAAATGCGCATCGCGGCAGAACAGATAAGCGCTGCTGTCTTCCTGGCTGTAAGTGATCAGACGCGACGCGTGGGGCGCAGCCGCAAGCTCGCGCCCAAAGGCGTCGTCGAGATTGACCACACGGCAACGCAGGTCATTCCAGGCGAACAGCTTGGCCTTGGCGGCCGCGTAGGCTTCCATGGTGCCGTGGTAATCGAGATGGTCACGGGACAGATTGGTCATCACCGCCACGTCGAACGCCAGCGCGGTCACCCGGCCCTGATCCAGCCCATGGGACGAGACTTCCATGGCAACCGCTTTGGCGCCGGCCCTTTTCAGGTCATAGAGGGTCGATTGCACGGAGATCGGATCCGGCGTGGTGTGAATGCCGCTTTTCAGCTCGCTATAGAAGCCGGTGCCCAGCGTGCCGATGATGCCGCAGTGCTGCCCGAGCTTGTCCAGCGCCTGCGCCACCAACTGAGTCACGCTGGTTTTGCCGTTGGTGCCGGTCACGCCGATCAGGTTCAGATTGCGGCTCGGGTCGCCATAAAAGCGCCCGGCGAGGTCGGACAACTGTGCCGCCAGGCCCTTGACCGGCATCATCGGGATGTCGGTGATCGGCAGCACCTTGGCGCCTTCGGCTTCATAAGCGATGGCCGCCGCGCCGTGTGCAATGGCGTCGGTAATGTGCTCACGGCCATCGACCTTGAGGCCCGGAATCGCCAGAAACAGATCGCCCGGACGCACCTTGCGGCTGTCCAGGGTCAGTTCGCGAATCAGCAGATCGCGGTTGCACTGGGCAAACAGCTTGCTCAAATTCAAAGACATCAGCCACGCCCTCCCTTGACTGGAGCGACGGCGGGCACAGCGTTAGCTTGTTGCTCAGGCGGAACCGGCGCGAGGTTGTCCGGACGCACGTTCATCAAGCGCAACGTGCCCGACATCACCTTGCTGAAGACTGGAGCGGAAACCAGACCGCCGAAGTAACCGCCTTTGCTCGGCTCATCGATGACCACAACGACCGCGTAACGCGGGTTGCTCATCGGGCCGAAACCGGCGAACAGCGAACGGTAGGAATTTTCGGCATAGCCTTTGGTGCCCACGGATGTCTTACGCGCGGTACCGGACTTGCCTGCCACGTGATACGACGGAACGCGCGCACGGTAAACGCCGCGCGGGTCTTCGATCACTTGCTGCAACATGCCCTGCACGGTCTTGGCCGTCGCTTCCGGAATGGCCTGAACCGACTCGGCTGGATTATCGGTTTTGAGAATGGTCAGCGGCACAATCTTGCCGTTGTTGGCCAGTGCCGCGTAGGCGTGCACCAACTGCAGCGCCGTCACCGAAAGGCCATAACCGTACGAAAGCGTTGCGGTTTCAGCCTTGCGCCACTCGCGGTAGTTCGGCAAGTTGCCGACGCGCTCGCCCGGGAAGCCGAGGCCGGTGTATTGGCCCAGGCCCACGCGCTGCATGGCATGAAAAATCGCTTCGCCACCCACGTCGAACGCCACCTTGCTCATGCCGACGTTACTGGAGTTGATCAGGATGCCGGTCAGGTCGAGGATCGGGCCTTCGGTTTTGGTCACGTCACGGATCGTGTATTTACCGATCTGCAACGTACCCGGATACACCTCGACCTTGTCGCTCGGTTTCCAGCGGCCACTTTCCAGCGCAGCGGTCATGGAGATCGGCTTCATGGTCGAACCGGGCTCGAACACGTCGATGATCGCGCGGTTGCGCATCGCGGCCGGCACCATGGTGCGACGGTTGTTCGGGTTGTAGGTCGGCTGATTGACCATCGCCAGCACTTCGCCGGTTTTCACGTCCATGATCACCAGGCTGCCGGCCTTGGCGTCGTTTTCCTGAATGGCGTTACGCAGCTCGCGGGTTGCCAGGTATTGCAGGCGCAGATCAATAGACAAAGCCAAGGTCTTGCCGGCCTTGGCGTTTTTCTTCACTTGCAGGTCTTTGATCATCCTGCCGCGCCGGTCCTTGATGACCTGCCGCTTGCCGGGGACACCCGCGAGCCAGTCTTCATAGGCCAGCTCTACGCCTTCACGGCCGTGATCATCGAGGTCGGTAAAGCCGACCATGTGCGCGGTGACATCGCCCGCCGGGTAGAAACGGCGGAATTCTTCCTTGCCGTAAACGCCCGGGACTTTCAGATCGAGTACCGACTGACCCTGCTCCGGGGTCAGGCCACGGACCAGATAGATGAATTCCTTGCTCGCCTGCTCATTGAGGCGATCCGTCAGCGCCTTGGGGTCCTGCCCCAGTGCCTGCGCAAGCTGGACCCACTTGGTCTTGTCGGCCTGCATTTCGGACGGGTTGGCCCAAATGGTGGTGACCGGCGTACTGACAGCAAGGGGCTCACCGTTGCGGTCAGTGATCAAACCACGGTGGGCAGGAATCGAAACGGTACGCAGGCTGCGCGCATCACCCTGTTCGATAAGGAAGCGGTGGTCGATGACTTGCAGGTCGACGATGCGGTAGCAGATCGCGATGACCATGACCGACAGCAGGCCGACCACGACACGGAACCGCCACGGGTAAAGCGCCCCTTCGAGTTTCATCATGGCGACACCATCCGGATATCGGCGGCGTTCGGAATGCGCATTTTCAGCTGATCGGTGGCCAGGGCCTCGATACGGCTGTGGGCAGTCCAGGTGCTTTGCTCAAGAATCAGACGACCCCACTCGGCCTGCGCCTTGTCGCGCACGCTGAGTTCACCGTACAGGGAGTTGAGCAGCTGACGGTTCCAGTGCGCGCTGTACGCCACACCGATGGCCGACACCAGCACAGCGATAAACAGCATCAGCATGAAGAAGCTGCCGCCCGGCAGGGGCTTGAAGAAACCGCGGCTCATCGGAGTTTCTCCGCGACGCGCATGACGGCGCTGCGCGAACGCGGATTGGCGCGGGTTTCATCGTCGGACGCGAACTGCGCCTTGCCGACCAGCTTGATACGTGGCTCGAACGCCTGATGACGGATCGGCAGGTTGCGCGGCAGGTTGTCGGCTTCGCCCTTGACCAGCTTGCGCATGAACAATTTGACGATGCGGTCTTCCAGCGAGTGGAAGCTGATAACCACTAGACGGCCGCCCACTTCAAGGGCTTCCAGCGCAGCATCAAGCCCTGCTTCCAGATCACCCAGTTCGTTGTTGACGTGGATGCGCAGGCCCTGAAACGCACGGGTCGCAGGGTTCTTGCCCTTTTCCCACGCCGGGTTGGCGACTTTCAGCACTTCGGCCAGATCGCCAGTGCGCTCGAACGGTTGCGTCTCGCGACGGGCCACGACGGCACCTGCCATGCGGCGGGAGAAACGTTCTTCGCCGTATTCTTTGAAAACGCGGGCGATTTCTTCGGCGGGCGCCGTATTGACGAACTCGGCTGCGCTGACGCCGCGGGACGGGTCCATGCGCATGTCGAGGGGGCCATCGTTCATGAAGCTGAAGCCGCGCTCAGGGTCGTCCAGTTGTGGCGACGACACACCGAGATCCAGAAGGATGCCGCTGACCTTGCCCGCCAACCCGCGTTCTTGAGCTTCGGCGCCCAGTTCAGCAAAGCTGCGCTGCACAATGACAAAGCGGCCGTCTTCGGCCGCCAGCGTTTGCCCGGTGGCAATCGCCTGGGGATCTTTATCGAATCCGAGAAGCCGACCCTCCGGCCCCAGGTTCTGCAATATAAGGCGGCTGTGTCCGCCACGCCCAAAGGTGCCATCCAGGTAGCAGCCATCGGCGCGCACCGCGAGAGCCTCGACGGCTTCTTCGAGCAGTACGGTGATGTGGGTAAAGCCGCTATTCGTAGTCACAGAATCAAATCACGCAGTTCATCAGGCATAGCGCCCGGTTTTTGAATGGCCGCAAGGTCCGCATCAGCAAGTGCGTTCCAGGCGTCCTCATCCCACAGTTGAAACTTGTTGAGCTGGCCTACCAGCATCACTCGCTTATCGAGCTTGGCGTATTCACGCAAACGTGGCGGCACCAGGAAACGCCCGCTGCCGTCCAGCTCCAGATCCACCGCGTTCCCGATCAACAGCCGCTGCAGACGACGGTTTTCTTCACGGAAGGTGGCGAGCTCACGCAACTTGGCCTCGATCAGCTCCCACTCGGGAAGCGGATAGATGCACAAGCACGGGTCGACGGTATCAATGGTGACGATCAGCTGCCCTGCGCTACGCGAATCCAACTCGTCACGGTACCGGCTCGGCATAGCGAGACGGCCCTTTGCGTCGAGATTGATTGCGTTTGCACCACGGAACACGGCGCGATCTCCAAATATTATCTTTTTGCGGTCAAAAAACCCACTTCACGCCACTTTCCGCCACTCGCGCACACTATAGGAATGCGCCCACCACACCGTCAAGGCGACTTCACGAGGAAAACCCTTATAGGACGGATATTTAGGAGCACTTACGAAGGAGATGTGGCGGATTTCGGATCGGTCCTACGGATATTTCCTAGGACGAACAAACGGATGGCGTTCGAAGTTAAAGTGATTTGTGAGGTTTAAGATTTTTTTGGTATTACCGGAGGGGATAAATCGTACAAACGAGGGGGAGAAAAGGAGGTGGAGAGTCGATCTGTAAGCCGGGTTCTGTCGAGGACAGTCATTCCTCTACGATGGCCATCACTGGACATCTTTAGCAACCTACCCGGTTCCAGCGCGGGCCACGCCTTGGAACCCTATTTGGTCTTGCTCCGAGTGGGGTTTACCTAGCCACGAACTGTTGCCAGCCGTGCGGTGCGCTCTTACCGCACCTTTTCACCCTTACCGGCACCGAAGTGCTTAGGCGGTTATTTTCTGTGGCACTTTCCGTAGGCTCGCGCCCCCCAGGCGTTACCTGGCACTCCGCCCTATGGAGCCCGGACTTTCCTCCCCCCTTCATTGCAGAACAATGAAAGGCAGCGACTGTCCAATCGACTCTCCGCCGCCAAGGTTAATGGGAGGACGGCTCAAGAACAAGCTTTAATCGGCTCTCGCGCCATTTGCAGCGCTGCCCGCGACATCCCGTCACACGCTTTTCTGTTTATCCAGCGCCACCTGATAAAGCAGGTTCTTACGTACGCCGGTGATCTCTGCTGCCAGCGCAGCTGCACGCTTGAGCGGCATTTCCGCCAGCAGCAGATCCAGCACCCGCCGCGCTTCGGCGCCAATCACATCCTCGCCTTCGGGTTCGCTCCAACCTGCCACCAGCACAACGCACTCGCCCCGTTGCTGATTACTGTCGCCCTCAACGAAGGCACGCAGTTCGGACAGCGGCAGTCCTTTGAGGGTTTCGAACGTTTTCGTCAATTCTCTCCCGAGCAAGGCGGGACGGTCCGGACCGAAGACTTCTTCCATGTCCTGAAGGCATTCGAGAATGCGGTGGGGCGCTTCATAGAAGATCAGCGTGCGCGGTTCTTCTTTGACGAGTTCCAGCCGCGCTTTGCGAGCCACTGACTTGGCGGGCAAGAAGCCTTCGAAGATAAAGCGGTCTGACGGCAACCCTGCCGCAGACAACGCCGCGATCAAGGCACAGGCGCCCGGGACCGGGATCACTTGAATACCGGCTGCCCGGGCCTGACGCACCAGATGGTAGCCAGGGTCGGAAATAAGCGGCGTGCCGGCATCGGAAATCAGCGCGACGTTATCGCCCGCCAGCAGACGCGTAATAAAGCGGCTGCCCTCCTCGCGCTCGTTGTGCTCATGACAGGCCGCCAACGGCGTCGGAATGCCAAAGTGCTGCATCAGCCGTAACGAGTGCCGGGTATCTTCTGCGGCAATCAGCGAAACATCGCGCAGCACCTTTAAGGCACGGGCGCTCATGTCATCCAGGTTGCCGATCGGCGTGGCCACCACATAAAGCGCGCCTGTAGTGGAATTCGAAACACCCGGAGCAGTCAAAGCGCACACCTCATGTTGTGTAAAAGCCTGCATTGTACAGGCTGCGGCGCACAAAACAGGACGCCGCACCCCGTGAGACCTGAAAACGCAGTTCGAGTGCCAGCATCAGGGCAGCGACCCCGCGAAAGACGTTTCAGCCTGGCTGACACGCCCGGAGACGACCCATATCGCCGCTTTAACGCCTTCAACGTCGCGCCCCGGCCAGTGCTTGGGTACACTTCCACGCTAATTTGCTCGAGTATCAGGAACATACACATGATCGCTTGCCTGCGGCTGTTCTCTGCCCTCTGCCTGGCTGCCCTTCTGGCTGCCTGTGCCGGTTCGCCCTCCTCCAGCCTTGGCGAATTGCCACGCACCCCCGATGCCAGCATCGAACAACTGCTCGAACAAGCCGCTGCGGCGAAGTCGCCGGATCAGGCAGCGTTGCTGAAACTGACGGCGGCCGATCTGGCAGCGCGCCAGAACAACCCGAGCCGCGCCGCGAGCATCCTTGAGCAGGTGCAGATGGACCAGCTCAAAACCGACAAACAAATCTACGCCAACACTCTGTCTGCCGAACTGGCACTGGGTCGCAGCCAGCCGAAAGCCGCGCTGACCGCCCTCAACCACCCGAGCATGCAGCATCTGGGCGAAATGCCGGTTGACCTGCAAACCCGTGCTCACACCGTTCGCGCCCGGGCTTTTGAGGCAGATGGTCAGACCCTCGCCGCCGCGAGTGAGCGCGTGTTCATGGGCCCGCTACTGCAAGGCGACGCACTGAACGCGAACAACGACGCCATCTGGACGCTGGTTGCCGCGCTGCCACCCGAGCAGCTGCAAAGTTCGGCCAACGATGACATGGGCGGCTGGCTGAGCCTGGCCCGCGCGGTCAAAGGTGCCGGCACGCTGGAGCAGCAACAGGCGGCCATCGACAACTGGAAAGCGCAGAACCCTCAGCACCCGGCGGCACGTCAGTTGCCGACTGCCCTCGCGCAATTGCGTGACCTGAAGAGCCAGCCACTGACCAAAATTGCGTTGCTGCTGCCGCAAGACGGTCCGCTCGCTTCGGTATCCCGCGCGCTGCGTGACGGCTTCATGGCCGCGAACTATCAAGCTCAACAGGCCGGCGAGAAGCCACCTGCGATCGAAGTGTTCGACAGTTCGCGCGTGACGTCGATGGACGCCTTCTACGCACAAGCCAAAGCGGCCGGCGTGCAACTGGTGGTCGGTCCGCTGGAGAAGCCATTGGTTAAACAGCTGAGCGCTCGCCCTCAATTGCCGATCACCACGCTGGCGCTGAACTACAGCGATTCCGGTACCCAGGGCCCTGCCGAGCTGTATCAGTTCGGTCTGGCGGCTGAAGACGAAGCTCGTGAAGTGGCGCGCCGCGCCTGGGCCGATGGCAAGCGCAGTGCGGTGGCCATGGTGCCCAAGGGCGAATGGGGTGATCGCGTGCTGGAGGCCTTCCGTCAAAGCTGGCAAGCCAAGGGCGGCACCCTGCTGGGTGCTGAACGCATTGATCAGCCGGTCGCACTCGCTCAACAGGTTGCCGATCTGTTCCAGCTGCGCAGCAGCGAAGGCCGTGCCCAGCGCGTCCAAAGCGCCACTGGCACGCAGATGGCTGCCCAGCCTTCCCGTCGCCAGGACGTAGACTTCATGTTCCTCGCCGCGACGCCTCAACAGGCGCAGCAGATCAAGCCGACCATGGTCTTCCAGTACGCTGGTGATGTTCCCGTCTATGCCACTTCTCACCTGTTCACCAACAGCGGCGACCCGGCGATGTACAACGACCTGAACGGCGTGCGCTTCTGCGAAACCCCGTGGTTGCTGAACGCTAACGACCCGCTGCGCCAGCAAGTGACCGCTCAATGGCCACAAGCCTCCGGCAGCCTTGGCCGTCTCTACGCCATGGGCATCGACGCGTATCGTTTGGCGCCACGACTGACTCAGCTGAAAACCCTTCCTGACAGCCGCATCGATGGCCTGTCCGGCAGCCTGGCGATCGGTCAGGGCCAACGCATCGAGCGCCAGCTGCCGTGGGCAGAATTCGTAGACGGCAAGGTCCAGCGCCTGCCGGACACCGCGCCTTGACCTCAGGCACCAACCGTCAAACAGCAGGGCGCGAGGCCGAAGCTTACGCCTTGCGTCACCTGCAACAGCATGGATTGCAGCTGATTACCCGCAACTGGTCATGCAAACGCGGCGAGCTTGATCTGGTCATGCTCGACGGCGATACAGTAGTATTCGTCGAAGTTCGGTATCGTCGCCACGCCGGTTGGGGTGGCGCACTGGAAAGCGTCGATTTTCGCAAGCAGGAAAAGCTCACGCTGGCGGCTCAATCCTTTCTGCAAAGCGAGGTGCGCTGGGCCGATTCGCCGTGTCGCTTTGACGTTGTCGCGATCAATGGCGACCCCGGCACGTCGCCTCCGCTTAACTGGCTGACGAACGCTTTCGATTGCTGAAAACGCGATGATTCCGTCGGATTGCAGCGTAAGATCGGCCGCCTTCCCTTTCGTAGGACCGGCTTTAGCTTTGTAGGACCGGCTTTAGCCGGGAAGCTTCTGGTATTGCGCTTTATCCCTTACCACCCAACGAACCACACTGGCTCTTTTTGCTCTTTGCTTTGCGGGCTGCACAGTTTTGTGCCGGACGCCGATGACTTATCGGATGCCGCCCCGACCAGCCGCCCCTATTAAGGTTTTCATAGATGGACATGCAATCCCGAATCCGCCAGCTTTTTCAGGCCAGCATCGACACCAAGCAACAGGCGATGGATGTGGTTGCCCCCCACATCGAGCAAGCCAGCCAAGTGATGGTCAACGCCCTGCTCAACGAGGGCAAGATGCTCGCCTGCGGCAACGGCGGTTCGGCGGGTGATGCTCAGCACTTTTCCTCGGAGCTGCTCAACCGTTTCGAGCGCGAGCGACCGAGCCTGCCCGCTATCGCGCTGACCACCGACACCTCCACCATCACCTCGATTGCCAACGACTACAGCTACAACGAAATCTTCTCCAAACAGATTCGTGCGCTGGGTCAGCCGGGCGATGTGCTGCTGGCGATTTCCACCAGCGGCAATTCGGCGAACATTATTCAGGCCATCCAGGCCGCACATGATCGTGAAATGATTGTCGTAGCCTTGACCGGTCGCGATGGCGGCGACGTCGCGTCGCTGCTGTTGCCGGAGGACGTTGAAATCCGCGTCCCGGCAAAAGTCACCGCACGTATTCAGGAAGTCCACCTGCTGGCGATCCACTGCCTTTGCGACTTGATCGACAGCCAACTGTTCGGGAGTGAAGAATGATATCCAAACGTCTTAGCCTGCTGGCCCTGACGCTCTGCCTGGGCATCAGCGGATGCAGCTCGGTGATCAACGCCAGCCGTGAAGCGCCGATCGATGACGATCGCGGTACACGCACCTTCGGCAGCAAGATCGACGACTCGCTGATCGAGACCAAGGTCTCGGTGAACATCGCCAAGGCCAACCCTGATCTGGACAACGCCTCGCACATCGTCGTGACCAGCTTCAACGGCATCGTCCTGCTGGCCGGCCAGACACCGCGCGCCGACCTCAAGCAACTGGCCGAGCAAACCGCCAGCCAGGTGCAGAAGGTCAAGAAGGTCAACAACGAGCTCCAGGTCACCGGCCCGTCCTCGATGCTGGCGCGCAGCAATGACGCCTGGCTGACCAGCAAGATCAAAACCGAAATGCTCACCGACAGCGCCATCCCTGGCTCGCGCATCAAGGTCGTGACTGAAAACGGCATCGTCTACCTGCTGGGCCTGCTGACCCAGGCAGAAGCCACCCGCGCCACCAACCTGGTGCAAGGCGTCGGCGGCGTACAGAAGATCGTGAAGCTGTTTGAGTACATCGACTGACGGTGTGGCAAGAGCCAATCAGCACTTACAAAAAAAGGCGATCCCTCGGGATCGCCTTTTTCGTTACTGCAGGCGCAACTTACTTGACCACTTTCAGACTCGGCCGGCCCGTAGGGCGTGGCGGTTCGTCGTTCGGTGGCGGCATGTCGTCTTCGACGTCCAGATCTTCGTCTTCATCCACAGCAGGCTCCAGGTCGAAGACCATGCCCTGGCCGTTTTCGCGGGCGTAAATGCCCATGATTGCGGCAATCGGCACGTACAGGCTGTGGGGAACGCCACCGAAGCGGCCTTCAAAACTCACCGCGTCGTTGTCCATGTGCAGATGGCGCACGGCGCTCGGTGAAATGTTCAGGACGATCTGCCCGTCATTGGCGAAGCCTTGCGGGACTTGCACCGCTGGATACTCGGCATTGACGAGTACGTGCGGTGTGCAATCGTTATCTACGATCCACTCATACAGCGCGCGGATCAGATAAGGGCGACTGGAGTTCATCAAACGGCTCCTAAGGCCTTAGCGCATGTCGCGTTCGGCACCAGACAGACTTGCCTGAAATGCCTCACGCGCAAATTGGCGCTCCATATAGTCAAGCAGCGGCTTGGCGGGCCGCGGCAATTCGATACCCAGAATCGGCAGGCGCCAGAGTATGGGCAATAGACAGCAGTCGACCAGACTTTGCTCGTCGCTCAGGAAAAAAGGCTTGTCCGCGAACAACGGCGACACACCGGTCAGACTTTCGCGCAGTTCCTTGCGCGCCTGAACACGTGCAGCTTCTTTGCTGCGCGGGTCCAGAATCAGATCCACCAGACCGCACCAGTCGCGCTGAATCCGGTGGATCAGCAAGCGGCTGTTGGCACGCGCTACCGGATAGACCGGGAGCAGCGGCGGATGGGGATAACGTTCGTCCAGGTATTCCATCACCACCGTCGACTCGTACAACGCCAGGTCGCGATCGACCAGGGTTGGCACGCTGCCGTACGGATTCACCTCGATCAATTTGGGCGGATGACGGCCCTCGACAACTTCAATGATCTCGGCGCTGACACCTTTCTCGGCGAGCACAATGCGCACGCGATGGGAATAGTGGTCGGCGGGGTCGGAGTAACAGGCCAACCGATTGGTCACGCCCATGGCGGTCCTCCTCGCTTGTAGATATTCAAAAAGCAGAAATACGGATGCGCCGCGAGGGCGCTTTCGGCGACGTCCACGATGATCGGGTGTTCAACGCGGGCGACAAGATAGCTCATTTACTCAAGGTAGATTCTGCAATCTTCAGCCCGCCACTATACCTGCTCTTCCCTCATTACCTGAAACAGCTCAGCCGCAAGCGGCGCAGACCCGCGAATCAGACGTCCGCTCAGTGGATGTCTTTCCAGAATTCGCGCTTGAGCAGGTAGGCCAGGATGAACAACACGGCGAGGTAAAGCAGCACGAAGGTGCCTATGCGCGGGTGCTGGAGCTTGTCTGGGTTGGCTGAGTAAGCGAGGAAGGTCACGAGGTTCTTGACCTTCACGTTGAACTGTTCTTCGGTCAGCGTGCCGGTGTTGGGCATGATCATCATTTGATCGCAGGCTTGATCGGTCAACGGCGAGCCAGCAGGCCCATCGCTTTTTTTGTCGCCTTCGCCACGCGGTACCTGCTGGCAGCCGAGCCTCTGACGCCCCTGAAGCCCTTCCAGCACGTTGGGCATGGCCACGTCGGGGAGAACGCTGTTGTTCACGCCCCAGGGCCGCGTCGGGTCCTCGTAGAATGATCGCAGGTAACCGTAGAGCCAGTCAGTTCCGCGTACCCGCGCCACAAGGGTCAGATCGGGCGGTGCTGCACCGAACCAGGTTTTCGCATCCGCCGGCTGCATGCCGATGGTCATGTGATCGCCGATCTTCGCTCCGGCAGGCGCCAGCTTTTCCAGCATCAGCTCGTGGGAAATGCCCAAATCGTCCGCGACGCGTTCATAGCGCTGGAAACTGGCGCTGTGGCAACCCATGCAGTAATTGACGAACGTCTGCGCGCCATCCTGCAGGGCCCCCTTGTCGGACACGTCGATATCGACGCTTTCCAGTTCCGCGCCATGCTCACCGGCAAACGACAACGCCGGCAACAGGGCAATGAGCAAGACCAGGCACAGCGTTTTCATCAACCGGTCACCCTGTCCGGCACCGGCTTCGTCCGGCCCATCCGCGTGTAGAACGGCATCAGGATGAAGTAGGCGAAATACAGGAAGGTGCAGACCTGTGACAGCAACGCACGGCCGGGGCTCGGCGGCAGAACGCCCAGCACCCCGAGCGTCCCGAAGGACGCGCAAAACAGCAGCAGCCAGAGGCGGCTCAGCCAGCCCTTGTAGCGCATCGATTTGACCGGACTGCGGTCAAGCCACGGCAGCACGAACAGCAAGGCGATGGCTGCGCCCATGGCCATGACGCCGAGGAGCTTGTCCGGGATGGCGCGCAAGATGGCGTAGAACGGCGTGAAGTACCAGACCGGCGCAATGTGCTCCGGGGTCTTGAGTGGGTTCGCTAGCTCGAAGTTGGCCTTCTCGAGAAAGTAGCCGCCCATCTCCGGGAAGAAGAACACCACCGAGCAGAAGATCAACAAAAACACCACGACGCCGAGCAGATCCTTGACCGTGTAGTACGGGTGGAAAGGAATGCCGTCCAGGGGGTTGCCGTTCTCGTCCTTGTACTTTTTGATGTCGATGCCATCGGGGTTGTTCGAGCCCACTTCACGCAGCGCCAGAATATGCAGCACCACAAGCCCGACGATCACGATCGGCAAGGCCACGACGTGCAGCGCGAAGAAGCGATTGAGTGTGATGCCTGAAACGAGGTAATCGCCACGAATCCACTGAGCGAGGTCGCCCCCGATGAGGGGAATCGCGCCGAACAGCGAAATGATCACCTGAGCGCCCCAGTACGACATCTGCCCCCACGGCAGCAGGTAGCCGGTAAACGCTTCCGCCATCAGCGCTAGATAAATCAGCATGCCGAAAACCCAGACCAACTCCCGCGGCTTCTGATATGAGCCGTACAGCAGCCCGCGAAACATGTGCAAGTAGATGACGATGAAGAACGCCGATGCGCCAGTCGAGTGCAGCAGTCGCAGGATTGAGCCGTATGCGACGTCACGCATGATGTACTCGATCGAGGCGAAGGCCCCCTCAGCTGTGGGCGTGTAACTCATCGTCAGCCAGATGCCCGTGAGGATCTGGTTGACCAGCACCAGCAACGCCAGCGAGCCGAAGAAATAGAAGAAGTTGAGGTTCTTGGGTACGTAATACTTGCTGAGGTGGTTCTCCCAAATCGAAGTCGCGGGAAAGCGCGCATTGATCCAGTCCATGAGCCTGCTCATCACGCTTTCTCCTGATCCACACCAATGACGATGATTGAGTCCGACTCGTAGGAATGCGGGGGCACTGGCAGATTCAGCGGTGCAGGCTGCGCCCTGTAGACGCGTCCGGCAAGGTCGTACCTGGAGCCGTGACAAGGGCAGAAATATCCGCCGACCCAATCTTTGCCCAGGTCGACCGGGGCGACTTCGGGCCGAAACGTAGGCGAGCAGCCGAGATGGGTACAGATGCCGATCAACAGCAGGATGTCAGGCCGGATTGAACGGACAACCGGATCGACATAGGCAGGCTGGATGGAATCCTTTGAATCAGGGTCGGACAGTTCGCCGATAAGCTTGCTCAGACTGGACAGGATCTCGGGCGTGCGACGGACAATGAACACCGGCTGACCGCGCCATTGAGCGATCATCTGCTGGCCCGGCTCGATCTTGCTGATGTTGACTTTGACAGGCGCTCCCGCCGCCCTGGCTTTGGCACTGGGGAACCATGAACCCACAAATGGCACGGCGGCGCCGACCGCTCCAGCTGCGCCTACCACAGACGTGGCTGTCACGAGGAAGCGACGCCGGGCCGTGTTAACACCGTCATTGCCCATTGCGCCCTCTCCCGTCAGCATCCGAGATCTCCTTGATCAGGCCCTCGAAATCAATAAACGACAGCCATAAAAGACAGCCATAAAAAAACGCCCAGCTTCGTATAGAAACTGAGCGTTCTTTTTGAACGGAAGCGAATTAACGCTTCGAGTACTGCGGACGCTTACGCGCTTTACGCAGACCGACTTTCTTACGTTCAACTTCGCGAGCATCGCGAGTGACAAAGCCTGCTTTGCGCAGAGCGCCGCGCAGGGTTTCGTCGTATTGCATCAGAGCGCGGGTGATACCGTGGCGGATTGCGCCAGCTTGACCACTCACACCACCGCCGATGACAGTGACGTAGATGTCGAATTTCTCGACAGTCTGAGTCAGTTCCAGCGGCTGACGAACTACCATGCGGGCAGTTTCGCGACCGAAGAACGAGTCCAGGGAACGGTTGTTGATGGAGATGTTACCGGTACCCGGACGCAGGAAAACGCGAGCGGTTGCGGTCTTGCGACGGCCAGTGCCGTAATTTTGAGTCGCCGACATAATGAACTATTCCGTTAAAACTTCAGTTCTTGGGGCTGCTGAGCAGTATGAGGGTGTGCAGCGCCCGCATAGACTTTCAGCTTACGATACATGTCGCGACCCAGCGGGTTCTTAGGCAGCATGCCTTTGACCGCGGTCTCGATCACGCGCTCAGGAGCTTTGGCGATCAGCTTTTCAAAGTTGATCGACTTGATCCCGCCCGGGAAACCGGAGTGAGAGTAGTAGATCTTGTCGGTGGTCTTGGCACCGGTCACACGGATCTGCTCGGCATTGATCACGACGATGTAGTCGCCAGTGTCAACGTGCGGAGTGTATTCCGGCTTGTGCTTGCCACGCAGACGGCTCGCGATTTCAGTGGCCAGACGACCCAGGGTCTGACCAGCAGCGTCGACGACGAACCAGTCGCGCTTTACTGTTTCCGGTTTAGCGGTAAAAGTTTTCATTCTTTATAGCCTCAAAGGCCGCCCTGAAAAATAGACGGCGGAGCATACTCATTAGTACGGTCTTTGACAAGTCAAAGGCCGCCGGGCACGAACGCTATAGGGGGCTCGGGTCAGCGCGTTCGATCGCAGCGGTTTCTTTTGTCGCCGGGCATCACTCCAGCGACAAAGAGGAGCGGAATTATGCAGATTGCGAAAAAAATTTCAACCTGCTTTTATGGCTCTTTTAAACAGGAGAGCCAAATGGACTACCGCCAACTGGGCAGAACCGACCTCAATGTCAGCGCAATCTGCCTCGGCACCATGACCTGGGGCGAGCAGAACAGCCAGTCCGAGGCCTTCGCGCAGATCGAACGGGCCAAGGCCGCCGGCATCAATTTCATCGACACCGCCGAGATGTATCCGGTCCCGCCGAAGAAAGAAACCTACGCCAGCACCGAGACCATCATCGGCAACTGGTTCAAGCAGAGCGGCGACCGCGCTGACTGGATCCTCGCCAGCAAGATCGCCGGTCCCGGCAACGGCATCGACTACATCCGTGACGGTCAGCTGAAATTCAACCGCGATCACATCGTCGCGGCGCTGGATGCCAGCCTCAAACGCCTGCAGACCGATTACCTCGATCTGTATCAACTGCACTGGCCTGAGCGCAGCACCAACTTCTTCGGCAAGCTGGGTTACAACCACAGCGAGGAGCACTTCACCCCGCTGCTGGAAGTGCTCGAAGCGCTGGACGAGCAGGTCAAGGCCGGCAAGATCCGCCACGTCGGTCTGTCAAACGAAACGCCGTGGGGCACCATGAAGTTTCTCGCTGAATCCGACGCCCATGGCCTGACGCGCCCGGTGTCTATTCAGAACCCCTACAACCTGCTCAACCGCAGCTTCGAGGTGGGTCTGGCGGAAGTGGCGATTCGCGAGCAGTGCGGCCTGCTGGCCTACTCGCCTATGGCGTTCGGCATGTTGTCCGGCAAATATGCCGACGGCGCTCGCCCTGCCAAGGGCCGTTTGAGCCTGTACAGCCGCTTCACGCGCTACTTCAATCCGCAATCGGAAGCGGCCTGCGCGCGCTACGTTGCGCTGGCGCGTGAGCACGGTCTTGATCCCGCGCAAATGGCGCTGGCGTTCGTGACCAGCCGCAGCTTCGTGACCAGCAACATCATCGGTGCAACGACGCTCGAGCAGCTGGAAAGCAACTTGGCGAGCGCGGAACTGGTGCTGTCGGATGAAGTGCTGGCGGGCATTGAAGCGATTCACAAGGATCAGCCGAATCCTGCGCCGTGATCGGTGATTGCCTGATAGCTGATTGACTTGTGGGAGCGACCGGAGTGGCGCTCCCCCTTGCTCGCGAAAGGGCCGATACATCCGCTGCTTTCCAACAGCTGGTATACCGTCTTCGTGAGCAAGCTCACTCCCACAGGGGCCGTATGCGCTGTGAGACCGAGTAGGGTCTGAAAGCCGAAGGTTCTCTCAGGATCAGTCCCGACTTCACAGAGACCGGGCAATGATCTCTTTCATGATTTCGTTGGTCCCGGCATAAATCCGCTGCACCCGCGCATCGGCCCACGCCCGGGCGATCGGGTATTCCCACATGAAGCCGTAGCCGCCATGCAGCTGCACGCATTCGTCCAGCACCTTGCATTGCAGGTCAGTTGACCAGTATTTCGCCATGGCCGCCGTGGGCACATCCAGCTTCCCTTCCAGGTGCAACTCCAGGCACCGATCAATGAACGTACGACCAATCTGAACTTCAGTGGCGATTTCGGCCAGTTTGAAGCGGGTGTTCTGAAAATCGATGATGGCCTTGCCAAACGCCTTGCGCTCCCGCGTGTAGTCGAGCGTCCATTGCAAGGCCGCTTCGGCGGAGGCAATGGCGCCGATGGCGACCGTCAGGCGCTCCTGCGGGAGCTCCTGCATCAAATACGCGAAACCCATCCCGGCCTGACCCAGCAGGTTCTCCTTGGGCACTCTCACGTCCTGGAAGAACAATTCCGACGTGTCCTGCGCCTTCATGCCGACCTTTTCCAATCGCTTGCCCTTCGCAAAACCGGGCGTGCCCGCCTCCACGACAAACAGGCTGGTGCCCTTCGCGCCTGCACCGGGATCAGTCTTCGCGACGACAATCACCAGATCAGCGAGAAACCCGTTGGTGATGAAGGTTTTCGAACCATTGATGATGTACTCGTCGCCATCCAGCACTGCGGTGGTCTTGACCCCTTGCAGGTCGGACCCCGCGCCCGGTTCGGTCATCGCGATGGCGGTCACCAGCTCCCCCGACACCAGCTTGGGCAAATATTGGAGCTTCAGCGCCTCACTTCCGTAGTGGAGGATGTACGGCGCGACGATATCCGAATGCAGAGAGAACCCGATACCGGTCAGGCCGAGGCGAGAGATTTCCTCGATCACCACCGTGGTGTAGAGGAAGTCCGCGCCCATGCCGCCGTACTCTTCCGGCAGGTGCGAACACAACATGCCCTGCTCCCCCGCCCGGTTCCACAGCGTACGGTCGATGTGGCCCTGCTTCTCCCACTGGGCATGAAACGGCACCGCGTGCTGTTCGAAGAACTTGCGGACGCTGTTACGGAACAGTTCGTGTTCTGAGCTGAAGAGTGTTCTGGCGAGCATGGCTGCACCTGGCGCGAAGGATTGTCGGACAAAACTTCAGCAGAGCGTAGGCGCAGCCGGTTGACGGCGACACTGGACACATCCGACAAAAAATAAGACGATCACGCCGTTGCTTGACCACTTTCCCATATAAGAACAAAAGACTATGTCTATCCAACCCAACACGCCATTGCGGCGTGTCAGCATTCTTGCGATTGATGGCATTTTTGCGTCCACGCTCATGCAAGCCAAAGACTTCTTTCACCTCGCCAGCCTGCGCTACGGCAAGCAGTTGGGGCAGGGCTTCAAGCCGGCCTTCGAAACCCGACTGGTCAGCCCGGACGGAAAGGAAGTTCGCAGTTTCAGCGACGTCGTGATCCCTGTAGACGGTGTGCTTGAACACAGCGACATCATCATCCTTCCCGCTTTCGTCGAAGACTTCGACACCCTGCGCGAGCGCTATCCGCAAATCCTGCCGTGGCTGCGCGAGCAACATGCGCGCGGCGCTGTGCTCTGCGGTGAGGCCAGCGGTGTGTTCTGGCTTGGGGATGCGGGGCTGCTCGACGGCAAGGAGGCGACCACCTACTGGCGGTTTTTCAACGAATTCGCCGAGCGTTTTCCGAACGTGCTGCTGAATCAGGAAAAGCACCTCACCGACGCCGATAACCTGTATTGCGCAGGCGGCACGATCTCAGCGTGTGATCTTTATATCTACCTGATCGAGCGCTTCTGCGGCGCCCATGTTGCGCAGACCGTCGCCCGCGACATTCTCTACGAAGTGCAACGCAGCTACGCACCGGGACGGATTGGTTTTGGTGGGCAAAAGCTGCACCAGGACGTGATCATCCTGCAGATCCAGCACTGGCTCGAAGAACACTTCGCCGACAAATTCCGTTTCGAGGATGTAGCCCGCGAGCACGGCATGAGCATCCGCAACTTCATGCGCCGCTTCCAGACCGCAACGGGCGACAAGCCGCTGCATTACCTGCAACGCCTGCGCATCGAAACCGCAAAGGGCTTGCTGTCAGGCTCACGCAAGAGCATCAAGACCATCAGCTACGAAGTGGGCTACGACGACGCCAGTTTCTTCGCACGGCTGTTCCGTCAACATACCGACCTGTCGCCCAACCAGTACCGGCAGCAGTTCCAGCAGGCGGCCTGACAGCAGCTTCATGCGGCAAGCTTCAAGCTGCAGGTGAGCGAGATCTCCTCTTGCAGCTTTCCGCTTGAAGCTTGCAGCTCCCGCCTAGGGCTTATGCGCCCGCGACAGAAATTCGTGGGACTGCATTTCCAGCAATCGGCTGAGCGTGCGCTGGAATTCGAAGTTCAGGCGGCCGCCGGTGTACAGGTCTTTCAATTCGACTTCCGCCGAGATGATCAACTTGACGTTGCGGTCGTAGAACTCGTCGACCATGTTGATGAACCGACGCGCGATGTCGTCCGTGGTCACGCTCATCTGCTCCACGCCGCTGAGCAGCACCGCATGGAAGATCTTGCCGAGTTCGATGTAGTCGTTCTGGCTACGCGGGCCATCGCACAGCTCACGGAAGTCGAACCACGCCACATCGTCGCAGGTACGGATCGCCTTGATCTGCCGATTCTCGATGATCAGCACATCGTTCTCGATGGCCTTGGTGCATTCCGGGGTCAACGCACGGAAGCTCTTGCGCAGGCTCTCCTCTGCCGCTTCGTTCAGCGGGAAGTGGAACAGCTCCGCTTGCTCAAGATGGCGCAGGCGATAGTCGACGCCGCTGTCGACGTTGACGATCTCGGTGTTCTGCTTGATCAGCGCAATCGCCGGCAGGAAGCGCGCACGCTGCAAACCGTCCTTGTACAGGCCGTCGGGAACGATGTTCGACGTCGCGACCAGGGTCACGCCGTTCTTGAACAGCTCTTCCATCAGCGTGCCGAGGATCATCGCGTCGGTGATGTCCGATACGAAGAATTCGTCGAAACAGATCACCCGCGCTTCCTCGGAAAACTGCTTGGCGATCAGGGTCAGCGGGTTCTTCTCGCCCTTGAGGTTTTTCATTTCCTCGTGCACACGCTTCATGAAGCGGTGGAAGTGCGTGCGCGTCTTGTCTTCAAACGGCAGCGCCTCGAAGAAGGTGTCGACCAGGTAGGTCTTGCCCCGGCCCACACCGCCCCAGAAATACAGCCCCTTCACAATCGGGGCTTCTTTCTTGCCGAACAGCTTGCCCAGCAATCCCGGCTTGCGGTCATGGGCGGCGACCAGATCGTCGTACAGACGCTGCAGATGGCGCACAGCATTCTCTTGCGCGGCGTCGTGGAAAAAGTCCGGACGCTTCAGGTCAGCTTGGTATCGTTCTAGAGGGGTCATAGTCGCTTGCAAGGGAGCAAAAACGGGCCGTCACTGTAGCGACGGCCCATTGGAATGGCAATTAATCCTGTTGTGGCGCGAGCGCCAGTTTCAGGCTCTCGATCGCGGCGTCACGGGCGGCGGCATCGGCGAACGCCGGGCCGTCGGCGACACAGGTGTCACTCAGCCACAAGGTGAAGGCATCGCCTTCGGGCCGAATGTCCAGCTCACCGCCCTGCTGCAGCTGTTTGGTCACGGCGCCGGCCGCCTTGCCGTCTGCGAAGTGGCGCGACAGCAGCAGTTGCTCGCCATCGGCCGCCAGCAACCGGAAACGGAAACTGCCGTCGTCTTCACGGAAACTGACGAAGCGCGGGCCTTTGCCGGCCTTCTTCTTGGTCGACGTGACGGTTTGCGCGGCGGTGCGGAATGAACGCAGGCCGACCGCTTCACGCAGTTCGCCCAGAAACGGCGTGGCCACACGACGGGCCTTCTCGGCGCCCGCTTGCAGGATGTCTTCCAGGTCGGCGGGGCGCTCGATCAGGCGATGGTAATGCTCGCGGGCTTCGCCCAACTCCGCGTCCAGCAACTGGAACAGGCGTTGCTTGGCGTCGCCCCAACCCAACCCCTGCAACAGGTCGGTGCGGAACTCGTCGCCTTGCTCTTTACTGGCGAATGCCTGGTACAGCGTGAACAGGTGCGACGTGTCCGGATCCTTGGCTTCGCCTGGCAGACGCGAGTCAGTGACGATGCGCGAGATCGCGTCCTTCATGTCTTTGGCGCTGGTGAACAGCGGGACGGTGTTGTCGTAGCTCTTCGACATCTTGCGACCGTCCAGGCCAGGCAGCGTCGCGACGCTTTCTTCGATAAGCGCTTCCGGCATTACAAAGAACTCTTTGCCGTTACCGAACAGGTGATTGAAGCGCTGACCGATGTCGCGCGCCATCTCGACGTGCTGGATCTGATCGCGGCCGACAGGCACTTGATGGGCGTTGAACATCAGGATGTCAGCGGCCATCAGCACGGGATAGCTGAACAGGCCCATGGTAATACCGGCGTCCGGGTCTTCGCCGGCTTCGACGTTCTTGTCCACCGACGCCTTGTAGGCATGGGCGCGGTTGAGCAGGCCCTTGCCGGCCACGCAGGTCAGCAGCCAGGTCAGTTCGGGAATTTCCGGAATGTCGGACTGGCGATAGAACGTCACGCGCTCGACGTCCAGCCCTGCCGCGAGCCAGGTCGCGGCGATTTCCAGACGCGAGCGCTGAATGCGCAGCGGGTCATCGCATTTGATCAGCGCGTGGTAGTCAGCCAGAAAGTAGAAAGAGTCGGCATCGCTTTGGCGGCTGGCAACGATGGCCGGGCGGATGGCGCCGGCGTAGTTGCCCAGGTGCGGTGTGCCGGTGGTGGTGATACCGGTCAGGATACGAGTGGTCATGGCGAGTCGCTTATTTTGGGTGCTGCGATCAATTCGAAAGGCGCGGCAGAATCAGATCCTTGAGATCGGTCAGCTTGCCGTGAAAAAAGTGCCCGCATTCTGCCACTTTCAGCAGCTCATGGGGGCGCTGAAGCGTGTCAGACCACGCGTACACACGTTGTGGGTCAACGACTTCATCGGTGTCCGGCTGAATAAGCGTCAGCAGACCCTTCTGCGGCAATGCTTCCACACTGGCGATGCGCATCACGGCTGGTGCGACCATGAACAGATGCTTCAGGGTTTCGCCCTTGGCCTCAAGACGCCCGCCCAGGGTAGCCGCCACGAAACCGCCGAAGGAAAACCCGAGCAAGGTCATGGGCAGGTCGGGATGTTTGTCGCGCAGCCAGTTCGCCGCCGCCTGTGCGTCGTCGACTTCGCCCTCCCCCATGTCCGAGCTGCCGGCGCTCGCGCCAACGCCACGATAGTTGAAGCGCAGGGTGATAAGACCGGCATCGCGCGCGGTGCGCTGCAGGGTCGAAATCACTTTATTGAGCATGGTGCCGCCCTGAACCGGGTTAGGATGGCATATCAGGGCGATGCCTCTGGCCTCGTCCAGATCGAGGTACAACGCTTCAAGTTGGCCCGCCGGGCCGTCGATGAATACAGGGGTCTCACGCATGAGCAAGAATGAACTCCGTGACCTTCAATTGGGTCGACTCGTCTAGCTGATTGTCTGTGGCTGGCAGGCTGGCGACACGTCGCCGCTATACAGCGCAGGTTCGAGCCGTTAACGTAAAGCAAAGCCGTTTATAGAGGAAGGACTCGTGGATTACTCGCTCTTAGTTTGGTTGCTGCCGACCATCGCCCTGGTGGTTGGTGTGATCATCGGTTTCTTCGTGGCGCGCGCGCTGCCCAATGCCGTGCCTAACGGGACTCAGCGCCAGCTGGATGACGTTCAGGAGCGTTTCGATACGTATCAGAACGAGGTGATCACTCACTTCAACAGCACCGCCAATCTGGTGCAGAAGCTGTCGCAAAGCTACCACGATGTTCAGGAGCATCTGGCCGAAGGCGCCAACCGCCTGGCCACCGACGACATCACCCGTCAACGCCTGCTGGCCGCGCTGCACCCGGACGCGCTCCATCCACACCGCGATCGCCTGACGCCACCGCGCACCGCGGCTGAACCGCCGAAGGACTACGCGCCCAAGTCGCCTGACTCCCCCGGCATGCTGGATGAGCATTACGGCTTGAAAAAATAACGCGACTCGAAACACCAAAAGCCCGCCGTTGCTAACCAACGGCGGGCTTTTTTGTGGGCAGTCGGTTGGCGGCGACGGGTAATGGAGGGAAACAAAAAACCCGCCATCATCGGCGGGTTTTTGTACAGCGAACAGCGTTTAGATCGCGCCGCGAGCTCGCAGCAGATCCAGCACTTGCTTGACGCTTTCTTCGACATTCAGAGACTGCGTGTCGATGACCAGGTCGGCGTCCAGCGGGACGTCATACGGGAAGGATTCACCCGGGATGTTGTCCTTGTCGGCAGCGTAGAGCCCTTGCGGGTCACGCTCGCGGCAGACTTGAGGCGACGCCTGTACGTACACGGTGATCAGTCGATCATCGCCGATCAGGGCCTTGGCATTCTGCCGACCGCCGGCGTCCGGCGCGACGAACGCCGCGAGGGTCAGCAGGCCGGCTTCGTTGAACTGACGCGCAACGTGGGCGGCACGACGCCAGTTCTCGGTGCGGCCGGCGCGATCCTGCGGCAAGCCCTTGTTGAGGTCGTGACGCAGGTTCTGGCCATCAAGGACGAACACCGCACGGCCCATGTCGAAAAGCTTGCGCTCCACCGCATACGCCAGCGTGCTCTTGCCTGCACCCGACAAACCGCTGAACAGCACGGTGGCCGGCTTCTGGCCGAAGCGCTGAGCGCGCTCTTCTGTCGAAACATGGGCCAGCGCGCCGTGATGACTCCCGCCGCCCGCAACCACCGGTTTGGCGATGATCATGCCGGCCGCCACGGTGCCGTTGGTCAAACGGTCGATGACGATGAACGCGCCCGTGGTGCGGTTGCTGTCGTAGCCGTCGAGGGCAATCGGCGCGTCCAGTGCGATCTTCACGCGGCCGATTTCATTCAGCTGCAGCGAACTGGCCGGGCCTTCTTCCAGCGTGTTCACGTCAACACGATGGGTGATGCTGGCAATCGAACCCGGCACGTAGGACGTGGCGCGTTTGATGTCGTATTTCTTGCCCGGCAGCATCGGCTCTTCGGCCATCCACACCAGCATGGCGTCGAAGGCGTCGGCCACCTGTGGGACATTGTCGGCATGCACCAGAAGGTCGCCACGGGAGATGTCGATTTCGTCTTCCATGGTCAGCGTCACCGCCTGACCCGGGCCCGCATGCTCCAGCTCACCTTCGAAGGTGACGATGGATTTCACGCGGCTGCTCTTGCCGGACGGCAGCACAACCACTTCGTCGCCCTTGTGCACGATGCCGCTCGCCAGGGTGCCGGCGAAACCGCGGAAGTTCAGGTTCGGACGGTTGACGTATTGCACCGGAAAACGCAGGTCAGTGAAATTGCGGTCGTTGGCGATCTCGACGGTTTCAAGAATCTCCATCAGCGACTTGCCGGTGTACCACGGCGAACGCTCGCTCCGGTTGACTACGTTGTCGCCCTTGAGGGCCGACATCGGCACGAATTCCATGGTGGTCGGCTTCAGCGCAATGCGGTCGGCGAACGCCAGGTAATCGGCCTTGATCTGCTCGAAGATGGTCTCGTCGAAGCCATTGAGGTCCATCTTGTTGATGGCGACCACAATGTGCTTGATGCCCAGCAACGAGGCGATGTAGCTATGGCGCTTGGTCTGGGTCTGCACGCCGTAGCGGGCGTCCACCAGAATGATCGCCAGGTCACAGGTGGACGCACCGGTGGCCATGTTGCGGGTGTACTGCTCATGGCCGGGGGTGTCGGCGATGATGAACTTGCGCTTGGCGGTGGAGAAGTAGCGGTAGGCGACATCGATGGTGATGCCCTGCTCGCGCTCGGCCTGCAGCCCGTCGACCAGCAGCGCCAGATCGACCTCATCGCCGGTGGTGCCGGATTTCTTCGAATCGCGGGTGATGGCTTCCAGGTGATCTTCGTAGATCATCTTGGAATCGTGCAGCAGACGCCCGATCAACGTGCTCTTGCCGTCGTCGACGTTGCCACAGGTCAGGAAACGCAGCATTTCCTTGCGTTCATGCTGGCCCAGATAGGCGAGGATGTCCTCGCTGATCAATTCAGATTGATGGGTCATTGGGTTCAAGCTCCAAGCTGTAAGCTTCAAGCGGCAAGCTCGTCGGCATACAGCTAGTCAAAATTCTTCCGGTTCAAGTGAGCTTCAGCGTTTCGGCTTGAAGCTTCCAACTTGCTGCTTGCAGCTAGAAGTAGCCTTGGCGTTTCTTTTCTTCCATCGAGCCTGCGCCATCGTGGTCGATGACCCGGCCCTGGCGCTCGGAAGTTCGCGTCAGGAGCATTTCCTGAATGATGTCGGTGAGGCTGGTGGCCTCGGACTCGACAGCGCCCGTCAACGGGTAGTCGCCCAGTGTGCGGAAGCGGACCTTCTTCTTGACGATGCGCTTCTTGTCCTCGTCGGACAGGTGATTACGCAGGCGGTCGTCGTCGATCATGATCCAGGTGCCGTTCATCTCGATGACTTCGCGCTCGGCGGCGAAATACAGCGGGACGATCGGAATGCCTTCGAGGTAGATGTACTGCCAGATGTCCAGCTCGGTCCAGTTGGAAAGCGGGAACACGCGGATCGACTCGCCTTTGTTGACGTTGCCGTTGTACACGTTCCACAGCTCGGGACGCTGGTTTTTCGGGTCCCAGCGGTGCTTGGTGTCGCGGAAGGAATACACGCGCTCTTTGGCGCGGGATTTCTCTTCGTCACGGCGGGCACCGCCGAACGCGGCATCAAAGCCGTGCTTGTCCAGAGCCTGCTTGAGGCCTTGGGTTTTCATGATATCGGTGTGCTTCGAGCTGCCGTGGGTCAGCGGGTTGATACCCTGCGCGACGCCGTCCGGGTTCACGTGCACGATCAGATCCAGGCCCATCTCCTCGACCATCTTGTCGCGGAAGCGGTACATCTCCTGGAATTTCCAGCGTGTGTCGACGTGCATCACCGGGAACGGCAGCTTGCCCGGAAAGAAGGCCTTGCGCGCCAGATGCAGCATCACGGCAGAGTCTTTACCGACGGAGTACAGCATCACCGGGTTATCGAACTCGGCAGCGACCTCGCGGATAATGTGGATGCTTTCCGCCTCCAGCTGTTTCAGATGCGTCAGTTTGTCGACCATGGTTACTCACGGATAACGTACGTGTGTGGAGAGCCTGCGGGCTCTATCGAGCGAGGCACTTTATCATGGCGCCTGCTTCTATTCAGCGGCGGGGATAGATCGAAACGATCTATCCATATAGCTCAGGCTTTGGACCTCAGGACGCGTTAGATCGGGTTCGGACAATCGATAAACAGATGTTCAAGGGCAAAGCGCCGCGCCAGATAATCGCCCAGGGCCTGCACACCATACCGCTCGGTGGCGTGATGGCCGGCGGCGATGAAGCTGATACCGTTTTCCCGGGCGCTGTGAAAAGTCTGCTCGGACGCCTCCCCGCTCAAATACAGGTCCACGCCGGCCAGAACGGCCTGATCGATGTAGCCCTGCCCGCCTCCGGTGCACCAGCCGACCCGGCGGATCATCCCTTCACCCTCGATCAGCAGCGGCTCGCGCCCCAATGCAGTCTGCACGCGGTGGGCGAAATCCCGTGGCGTGATCGCCTCGCTGAGTGAGCCGACCAGCCCGACGATGCGCGGATTGTCCGGGTCCAGCGGGCCTTCGACGGTGATCTCCAGTTGCTGGGCCAACTGAACGTTGTTGCCCACGTCGGCGTGAAGGTCGAGGGGCAAGTGATAGGACAGCAGGCTGATGTCGTGCTTGAGCAGCGTTTTCAGCCGACGCTGTTTCATGCCGGTGATGCAGGGATTCTCGCCTTTCCAGAAATAGCCGTGATGCACCAGCACCAGATCGGCATTGGCCTCCACCGCCGCGTCCAGCAGCGCCTGACTCGCGGTGACGCCGGAGACGATTCGCCTGACCTGCGGCCGACCCTCGACCTGCAGGCCGTTCGGGCAATAATCCTGAATCCGCGCGCTACCGAGATAGCGGTCCGCTTCTTCCACCAGGGTGCTCAGGGCAACGGCCATAAAACTCTCCTAAATATGCAGTCCAGACCGTGTCGGTCCTCGTATAATGCCGGCCATTATGGCGCAGCTAGGCGCTTCTACCTTCAGGACTCCGCTCAATGTTCAAAGCGCTGCGTTTTCTCGGCTGGCCCTTGCTCGCTGGTGTGCTTATCGCTTTATTGATAATCCAGCGCTATCCCCAGTGGGTCGGGCTTCCAAGCCAGGACGTGAACCTGCAACAAGCGCCCCAGCAGACCTTTGTGCAACAGGGCCCGGTATCGTACGCGGACGCCGTCAGCAACGCCGCCCCCGCCGTGGCGAATCTGTACACGACCAAGATGGTCAACAACAGCAATAAACCCAACCATCCGCTGTTCGACGACCCGCAGTTTCGTCGTTTCTTCGGCGACAACCTGCCTAAACAAAAGCGCATGCAGTCGAGCCTGGGATCGGCCGTAATCATGAGTCCGGAAGGCTATCTGCTGACCAACAACCACGTCACCTCCGGTGCAGACCAGATTGTCGTGGCGCTCAAGGACGGCCGCGAGACGATCGCCAAAGTCGTCGGCAGCGATCCGGAAACCGACCTTGCGGTCCTGAAGATCGACCTCAAGAACCTGCCGTCCATTACCCTCGGCCGTTCCGATGCCATCCGCATCGGCGACGTTGCGTTGGCCATCGGTAACCCGTTCGGCGTGGGCCAGACCGTGACCATGGGCATCATCAGTGCCACCGGGCGCAATCAGCTGGGCCTCAACACCTACGAAGATTTCATTCAGACCGACGCCGCGATCAACCCCGGCAACTCGGGCGGCGCACTGGTGGACGCCAATGGCAACCTGACCGGGATCAACACGGCGATCTTCTCCAAGTCCGGTGGCTCCCAAGGCATCGGTTTTGCGATTCCGACCAAGCTGGCTCTGGAGGTGATGAAGTCGATCATTGAGCACGGTCAGGTGATTCGCGGCTGGTTGGGGATTGAGGTACAGCCGCTGACGGAGGAACTGTCGGAGTCCTTTGGCCTTAAGGACCGCCCAGGGATCGTGGTCGCCGGGATTTTCCGCGATGGGCCGGCGCAGAAGGCCGGATTGCAGCTGGGTGATGTGATTTTGAGCATCAACGGCGAGCCCGCGGGCGACGGGCGCCGCTCCATGAATCAGGTGGCGCGCACCAAGCCGAGCGACAAGATCGCCATTGAGGTCATGCGCAACGGCAAGGAACTGAAGCTGAGCGCCGAGGTGGGCGTGCGTCCACCGCAGACAACGGCGCCTGCGGCGGAGGATTGATCGGTTGCGATGAAGCAGCCGTCAACTCAGCTCGACAAGTCCCCCAAGGCATCCACCAACGCCTGATTCTGTTCAGGCGTGCCGATGGTGATGCGCAGGAATTGCGCGATGCGCGCCTGTTTGAAGTGGCGCACGATCACGCCCTGCTCCCGTACCTTTGCCGCCAGACCCGCTGCGTCATGCTGAGGGTGACGGGCAAAGATGAAATTCGCGGCCGATGGCAGCACCTCAAAACCCTTGCCTTCCAGCTGCTCGACGAGCGCTTCACGGCTGGCGATCACGCGCTGGCAGGTGCTCTCGAAATACGCGCGATCCTCGAAGGCCGCTGCTGCGCCGACAATGGCCATACGGTCCAGGGGATACGAGTTGAAGCTGTTCTTGACCCGTTCCAGCGCCTCGATGAGGTCCGGATGCCCCACTGCGAGGCCCACCCGCAGCCCGGCGAGGGAGCGCGATTTGGACAGTGTCTGAGTGACCAGCAGGTTCGGATAGCGATCCACCAGGCTGATCGCGGTGTCGCCGCCGAAGTCGACGTACGCCTCGTCGACGATCACCACTGAATCCGGGCTGTTCTTGAGGATCTGCTCGACGGCATCGAGGGCCAACAGGCAGCCGGTGGGTGCGTTCGGGTTCGGGAAAATGATGCCGCCATTGGGACGCGCGTAATCTTCGGCACGAATCTGAAACTGTTCGTCAAGCGGCACGGCTTCGTAGTCGACGCCATACAGGCCGCAGTACACCGGATAGAAGCTGTAGCTGATGTCCGGGAACAGCAACGGTTTGGCCTGTCGGAAGAACGCGTTATAGGCGTGGGCGAGCACCTCGTCCGAACCGTTGCCGAGGAACACCCGACTGGCGTCGACGCCGTAATAACGCGCCACCGCGTGCTTCAGCAAATCGCTGTTGGGATCGGGATACAGACGCAGTTCATCACTGACCGCCGCACGCATGGCATCGATCGCCTTGGGCGACGGGCCATAGGGGTTTTCGTTGGTGTTGAGCTTCACCAGTTTGGTCAGCTTGGGCTGCTCGCCCGGCACATAAGGCACCAGGTCGTTGACGAAGGGACTCCAGAATTTGCTCATGCTCAGTTGCCCTCTTGTTCGGTGTCGACGATGCGATACTCGGCGCTGCGGGCGTGGGCGGTCAACGACTCGCCGCGTGCCAGCACCGAAGCCGTTTTGCCCAGTTCGGACGCGCCCTGCTCCGAGCAGAAAATGATCGATGAGCGTTTCTGAAAATCGTACACGCCCAGCGGCGATGAGAACCGTGCGGTGCCCGAAGTGGGCAACACGTGGTTGGGACCGGCGCAGTAGTCGCCCAGCGCTTCAGAGGTGTGGCGGCCCATGAAGATCGCGCCGGCGTGGCGGATCTGCGGCAGCCAGGCCTGTGGATCAGCCACCGACAACTCCAGGTGCTCCGGCGCAATCCGGTTGGCGACTTCAATGGCCTGAGTCATGTCGGCCACTTTGATCAAGGCGCCGCGGCCATTGATCGAGGTCTGAATGATTTCCGCGCGCTCCATCGTCGGCATCAGTTTGGCGATGCTGGCCGCGACCCGGTCAAGGAATTCGGCATCCGGGCTGACCAGAATCGCCTGGGCGTCCTCGTCGTGCTCGGCCTGGGAGAACAGGTCCATGGCGATCCAGTCAGGATCGGTCTGGCCGTCGCACACCACCAGAATCTCCGACGGGCCGGCGATCATGTCGATGCCCACCTGACCGAAAACATGACGCTTGGCGGTGGCCACATAGATGTTGCCCGGGCCGACAACCTTGTCCACCTGCGGCACGCTTTCAGTGCCATAGGCCAGCGCCGCAACCGCCTGCGCGCCACCGATGGTGAACACGCGATCGACGCCGGCGATGCAGGCCGCCGCCAGTACCAGCTCGTTGAGCTCACCGCGCGGGGTCGGCACGACCATGACCACTTCGCCCACGCCAGCAACTTTGGCCGGAATGGCGTTCATCAACACTGACGATGGGTAAGAGGCTTTACCGCCCGGCACGTACAGGCCGGCGCGGTCCAGCGGGGTGACCTTCTGGCCCAGCACGGTGCCGTCGGCCTCGGTGTAGCTCCAGGAATCCTGCTTCTGCCGCTCGTGGTAACTGCGCACGCGGTCGGCCGCTTTTTCGAGGGCCTGGCGCTGGGCGGGCGTGATGCGGGTCAGTGCCAGCTCAAGACGCTCGCGCGGCAGAATCAGGTCCGCCATCGACGCCACGTCCAGCCCGTCGAAACGACGGGTGTATTCCACCAACGCCGCATCGCCGCGCTCGCGCACGTTCTTGATGATGTCCAGCACACGCTCATTGACCGAGTCGTCAGACACACTTTCCCAGCTCAGCAGATGATCCAGATGACGGGCGAAATCCGGATCGGCAGCGTTGAGTCGGCGAATAGCGTTGGGAGTGGTCATAGCGTGGGCCTCAATGATGGCGATTTCTCAGGTGGCGATGTCAGTTGCAAGGATAGGCAGATGCCTAAGCTAGCAAGCCATCCGCGCGGGCACCTGAGAAATTTGGCTATGACACGGATAGCTGGGCGTGATCCTGTTGAGGGTCACGCGATTCAGTCAACCGCGGTGTCGCGACTCCACGGCTGTGCGCAGGGTGTCGATCAACGACTGGATACGGGCGTGCTGCATTTTCATGGATGCCTTGTTCACCACCAGACGGGAGCTGATGTGGGCAATCATGTCCTGGGGTTCGAGGCCGTTGGCACGCAGCGTGTTGCCGGTGTCGACGACGTCGATGATCTTGTCGGCCAGGCCCACGAGCGGCGCGAGTTCCATGGAGCCGTACAGCTTGATGATATCGACCTGACGGCCCTGTTCGGCATAATAGCGCTTGGCAACATTGACGAACTTGGTCGCCACACGCAGCCGACCCTTGGGTTCGACGGCGCCGACTGCACCTGCAGTCATCAGCTTGCACTGGGCGATTTGCAGGTCGAGGGGCTCATAAAGCCCCTGACCGCCGTATTCCATCAACACGTCCTTGCCCGCGACGCCGAGATCCGCAGCGCCATGCTCGACATAGGTCGGCACGTCGGTGGCACGCACGATCAGCAAGCGCACGTCGGCCTGGGTCGTGGGGATGATCAGCTTGCGGCTCTTGTCCGGATTCTCGGTCGGCACGATGCCCGCCGCAGCGAGCAGCGGCAAAGTGTCGTCGAGGATACGGCCCTTGGACAGTGCGATGGTTAACATGGGAAACGTCAGTCCTTATCAGCAGCGCGTGCCGGGTCGCAACTGGCGCCCGACAACCTCCAGCTCAAAAAGCCGAAGTGAAACGAATCAGAAAGTCTTGGCCCTTGGGCCAGACACGTCGCCCGAGTCGATCAAATCGACCCGGGCAAACGCGCAGCAGCTGACTAGCCCGGAACGCGACGGATCTTCGCGCCCAGCATCTGCAGTTTTTCTTCGATGCACTCGTAACCACGGTCGATGTGGTAGATGCGGTCGATCAGCGTGTCGCCTTCGGCAACGAGCGCCGAAATGACCAGGCTCGCCGAAGCACGCAGGTCGGTCGCCATCACAGGCGCGCCCTTGAGCTTGGTGCAACCGGTGACAATCGCGGTGTTGCCTTCGACCTGAATCTGCGCGCCCATGCGGTGCATTTCATACACGTGCATGAAGCGGTTTTCGAAGATGGTCTCGATGACCGTTCCGGTACCCTCGGCAATGGCATTCAGCGAGATGAACTGCGCCTGCATGTCGGTCGGAAACGCCGGGTACGGCGCAGTGCGCACGTTGACCGCTTTCGGACGTTTGCCGTGCATGTTCAACTCGATCCAGTTGCTGCCCGTGGTGATCTCGGCACCGGCTTCACGCAGCTTCTCGAGAACCGCTTCGAGAATCGTCGGATCGGTGTCCTTGAGCTTCACACGGCCGCCGGTTGCCGCCGCCGCCACCAGATAGGTGCCGGTTTCGATACGGTCGGGCATCACGCGATAGGTCGCCGAACCGAGACGTTTAACGCCATCGATGGTGATGGTGTCGGTGCCGGCGCCAGAGACTTTACCGCCCATGGCGTTGATGAAGTTCGCCAGGTCGACGACTTCAGGTTCACGCGCGGCGTTTTGCAGGACGCTGCGGCCGTTGGCCAGTGCAGCGGCCATCATGATGTTCTCGGTACCGGTGACGCTGACGGTGTCGAAGAAGAAGTGCGCGCCACGCAGGCCGCCTTCCGGCGCCTTGGCCTTGATGTAACCGCCTTCGACGTCGATGATCGCGCCCATGGCTTCAAGACCACGGATGTGCAGATCGACAGGACGCGAACCGATGGCGCAACCGCCAGGCAGTGCCACTTCGGCTTCACCGAATCGGGCAACCATCGGACCCAGCACGAGGATCGACGCACGCATGGTTTTCACCAGTTCGTACGGAGCGACCAGGGTCTTGATAGTGCGCGGATCGATTTCGACGCTGAGCTTCTCGTCGATGATCGGCTCGATCCCCATGCGACCGAACAGCTCGATCATGGTGGTGATGTCGTGCAGGTGCGGCAGGTTGGCGACGGTCACAGGACCATCAGCCAGCAGCGTGGCTGCGAGAATCGGCAGGGCGGAGTTTTTCGCCCCGGAGATGCGGATTTCGCCATCAAGACGAATGCCGCCAGTAATAATCAGTTTATCCATTGGAATCTCGACGCCGTTTTGGCTCAGGTGCGCTCGGCCCATGCAGCGCGGCTGAAAAATTTCATGGTCACCGCGTGGATGCTGCCATCGGCGATCCATGGGTTCAAATGCGTGTAGATCTGCTGCTGGCGCTTGACCGGGCTCAGTGCGGCCAGTTCGTCGCTGATCACGTTCAGCTGGAAATTACAGCCTTCGCCTTCAACTTCGACCTGGATATCTGGCAACTTAGCTTCCAGGAAGCTTTTAACTTCTACGGCCTGCATGCTTAACCTCTATCGGCGCCCTACGCGCGCGGGTCGGCCATCATACAAAAAAGCCCTCTCGTTGCGAACCCTACTTTGCAAGGGGCGGACGAGGGGCTTGATCGATGAAAGCAATTAATGGTGCTGCAACAGCTCGGTGAGCTCAGAGACTTTGGCGATTTCCTGCATGTCTTCTGGCAACGCCCGGACGGTGAGTAACTTGCCCGCCGCCTGAGCATCGCGCATGAATGCGAGGAGCAATGAAAGGCCGACACTGCTGGATTTTTCCACGCCGGAGCAGTCCAGCGTCAAAGCCGCTTCGGTGCTGGCCTTAATGAGCGCCGCGCCCTGCTCGCGCAAGGCGGGCCCGGTCCGATAGTCGACCACGCCGGAGAGCATCAGCTCTCCGCCGCCAGCGGCAGTAACGGACGCTTGACTCATTTGACGACCTTGTCGCTGGAGGCTTCCGAGGTCTCTTTGGCCTTGGCGACTTCGCCAGCCCAACCGTCGATGGTTTTGTCCAGGTTGTTACCGTTGCGCTGCATGGCGTCAGCGAACTGATCGCGGAACAGCTTGCCGATGTTGATGCCGTTGATGATCACGTTACGCACTTTCCACTCACCGCCGATTTTAACGAGGGTGTAGGAAACAGGGTAAACCGCGCCGTTGTTGCCCTTGACCGACATGTCAACGGAAGTGCGATCAGCACCTTCCTGCTTGGCAGGAGAAACAGTGATGCCCTGGTTGTTGTACTCAAGCAGTGCGTTGCCATAGAACTGGATCAGACTGCGCTTGAAGTTTTCCTGGAACCGCTGCATCTGCGCCGGGGTGGCGTTGCGCGAATACTTCACGGTCATGATGCTTTTGGAAATGCCATCGGCGTCGATGACCGGGCCGACGATGCCATTGAGTGCATCGTAGAACGCTTGTGGATTGGATTTGTAGGTTTCCTTGTTGGCGGACAGGTCAGCCAGCAATTGCTTGGTGGTGCGATCAACCAGGTCGTGGGCGGAAGCATCGGACGCCGCTGCATTAGCAAACAATGGCAGGGCGGCCAGCAGCACCAGAAGGCCACGGCGCAGAATCGAGATCATGAAAAAACTCCTCATTTGGCGTCTTTGCCCACTGAATTGAGCAGGAATTTACCGATCAGGTCTTCGAGTACCAACGAGGACTGGGTGTCATGGATGGTGCCGCCGTCTTTCAACAGCTGGTCATCACCACCGACACTGATGCCGATGTATTTTTCACCCAGCAGGCCCGCGGTCAGAATGGAAGCGGTGGAATCCGAAGGCAGGTTATTGACCCGCTTGTTCACTTCCATCGTCACACGACCGGTGAAGGTATCGTGATCCAGATCGATTGCAGTGACCTTGCCAATGTTCACACCGGCCATGGTCACTTTCGCTCTGACAGTCAAACCGGCGATATTGTCGAAATTTGCGTAAAGTTTATAAGTGTCGGTGTTGGCGCTGGCACTCAGACCGCTGACGCGCAGGGCGAGCAGGAGCAAAGCCAGGATACCGGCCAGCAGAAACAGGCCTACACCGGTTTCGAGGGTGCGGTTTTGCATCAGAAGTCTCCAAACATCAAGGCGGTCATAATAAAGTCCAGGCCCAGTACGGCCAATGACGCGTAGACCACGGTCTTGGTCGTGGCGCGACTGATCCCTTCGGACGTCGGCTCGCAGTCATAGCCCTGAAACACGGCAATCCAGGTGACGACAAAAGCGAACACGACGCTCTTGATGACACCGTTGAGTACATCATCGGTAAACAAAACGCTGTTCTGCATGTTGGCCCAGAAGGAGCCTTCGTAAACGCCCAGCCAGTCGACCGCCACCCACGAACCACCCCAGATGCCAACCACGCTGAAGATCAGCGCCAGCACCGGCAGCGAGATGAAGCCTGCCCAGAGACGCGGCGCGACGATGTATTTGAGCGGGTCAACGCCAATCATCTCGAGGCTGGAAAGCTGCTCGGTGGATTTCATGTTGCCGATTTCAGCGGTGAGCGCAGAGCCTGCACGACCGGCGAACAATAGAGCGGTAACGACCGGACCGAGTTCACGCAGCAACGTCAGGGCAACCATCTGCCCCACCGCCTGCTCGGAGCCGTACTTGGCGAGAATGCTGAAGCCTTGCAGCGCCAGCACCATGCCGATGAACACGCCGGACACGACAATAATGGCCAGAGACATGACGCCTACCGAGTGCAGCTGACGCAGCAGCAGCTGAAAGCCGCCGCCGATTCCGCCACGCCCGAGCAACGCATGAACCAGAAAAATCCCTGAACTACCCAGCACTGCAACTATATCGATCGCCGAACGCCCCATCAGGCGTACGCGATCCATTAAAGACTTTCTGCGCATCAGCGCTTCCCCAAAAGATCGTCGCGATAATCCGGTGCCGGATAATGGAAAGGCACCGGCCCGTCGGGATCGCCCGTCATGAACTGACGTATACGAGGGTTATCCGACTCCATCAGTTCCTGCGGCGTGCCCTGCCCCAGCACCTGACCGTCACCGACGACATAGAGATAGTCGGCGATGCTCGCGGTCTCGGCGAGGTCGTGGGACACCACGATACTGGTGATACCCAGCGCGTCATTCAGCAGCCTGATCAGCCGAACCAGCACGCCCATGGCGATAGGGTCCTGGCCCACGAAGGGTTCGTCGTACATGAGGATCTGGGGATCCAGCGCGATGGCACGCGCCAGCGCAACACGACGCTTCATGCCACCCGACAGCTCGTCGGGCATCAAGTCGACTGCGCCACGAAGCCCCACCGCCTGCAGTTTGAGCAGAACGATGTCGCGGATCATGTCTTCAGGCAGTTTGGTGTGAACCCGCAGCGGAAACGCCACGTTTTCGAAAACGTCGAGATCGGTGAACAGTGCGCCGCTCTGAAAGAGAACGCCCATCTGCTTGCGCGCGTCGAAAAGATCGCTGCGCGATAGCTTGGGCAAATTCTGGCCATTGACCCAGACTTCGCCAGCGCTGGGACGCAGTTGTGCTCCCATCAACCGCAGCAGGGTGGTTTTACCACTGCCGGACGGCCCCATGATGCCGGTGACTTTGCCCCGGGGGATGCTGATGTCCACATTATTGAAGATGCTGCGCGCACCGCGCTTGAAGGAAACGCCCTTCAGCTCGACCGCGTAGGCGTTATCGGCACTCATCTAAACTCCTTGCGATGCAACCTGTCTCTCAGATGCCGCGTTCTTGACGAACGACACACTTTTGGAGGGGCCGAACAAGCGGCGGACTATACCACCGCTCTCGCACGCCGCCCAAGCTTCAACGTGTCAAGTCGCAAACAAAGAAGGGTATTAAGGACCGTGTGGAATTTTCGTACCCATCGCCAGCCTTTATCACGCAGTTGCTGAAGGACGTGTCCTTTCATTAAACAAACAGCAACGATGAAGCGTGAGGCTTTTGAACATTGCCGCTATAATCCCCGGCTTTTGACCAAGCGACCCCTTCCGATATGTCCAATGCGCGCAATCTGATTGAATCGGCACAGAGCACCATCCGCCTTGAAATAGAAGCCGTGGAAGGTCTGCTTGCGCATATCAATGCCGATTTCGTCAGCGCATGCGACATGATTCTGGGCAGTCAGGGCCGCGTGGTCGTGGTCGGCATGGGCAAGTCGGGCCATATCGGCAAGAAGATCGCCGCGACCCTCGCCAGCACCGGCACTCCCTCGTTTTTCGTGCACCCGGCCGAGGCCAGCCACGGCGACATGGGCATGATCACCAGCGCCGACATCATTCTGGCCCTGTCCAACTCGGGCACGACGGCCGAGATCGTCACGTTGCTGCCGCTGATCAAGCGTCTGGGCATCAAGATGATCAGCCTTACTGGCAACCCGGACTCAACGCTGGCCAAAGCCGCCGACGTCAACCTCAATGCGCGGGTCGAAAAAGAAGCCTGCCCGCTGAATCTGGCGCCCACCTCCTCCACCACGGCGGCGCTGGTCATGGGCGACGCCCTGGCCGTTGCACTGCTGGACGCCAGAGGCTTCACCGCCGAAGACTTCGCCTTTTCCCACCCGGGCGGTGCGCTGGGTCGTCGGCTGCTGTTGAAGGTCGAGCATGTGATGCACACTGGGGCCAACCTGCCGCAGGTTGCGCGGGGCACGCCGCTTCGCGATTCGCTGATGGAAATGACCCGCAAGGGGCTGGGCATGACCGCCATCCTCGAGAGCGACGGACGCCTTGCCGGTATCTTCACGGACGGTGACTTGCGTCGCACGCTGGATCGCCCGATCGACATACGCCTGGCCACCATTGATGAAGTGATGACCGTCCATGGCAAGACTGTACGGCCGGAAATGCTCGCGGCCGAAGCTTTGAAAATCATGGAAGACAACAAGATCGGCGCACTTATTGTGGTCGACGAGAACGACCGCCCGGTTGGCGCGTTCAACCTTCAAGACCTGCTTCGCGCAGGCGTCATGTAAATGAGCGCCGATATGAATGACCTGATGCAACGCGGCAAGAACATCAAACTGGCGATCTTCGACGTCGATGGCGTACTCACCGATGGGCGCCTGTATTTCCTCGAAGACGGCAGCGAGTTCAAGACGTTCAACACCCTCGACGGCCAGGGCATCAAGATGCTCATCAACTCGGGCGTGACCACTGCCATCATCAGCGGGCGCAAGACCCCCGTGGTTGAGCGGCGAGCGAAGAACCTCGGCATCGCGCACCTTTATCAGGGCCGCGAAGACAAACTCGTGGTCCTCGACGAGCTTTTGCAGCAACTGAATCTAAGCTACGAGCAGGTCGCGTATCTGGGTGACGATCTGCCTGATCTGCCGGTCATTCGCCGGGTCGGCCTGGGCATGGCCGTTGCCAATGCTGCCAGCTTTGTCCGCGAGCATGCCGATGGCATTACCCAGGCACGTGGCGGCGAAGGCGCTGCCCGCGAATTCTGCGAGTTGATCCTGAAGGCTCAGGGCAACCTCGAAGCGGCTCATGCCGCCTACCTATAGAAGTGCATTTATGCTGAGCAAAAAGTTTCGTACGTTTCTGCTGTTCGGTGTGCTGGCATTGCTGCTGGCAGCGGTCGGCTACTGGAACATCAGTCCGGAAAGCTTCCTCGATCAACCCAAGGCTGCCGTGGATGAAAGCGCTGTCGATTATTACGCGACCAACGCCCACAGCATTCAGTACTTGCCCGACGGAACCATGCAGTACGACATGACCGCCGACAAGGTCGAGCACTTGAAAGCCACCGACGTCACCCTGATGACCACGCCGGTGCTGCAGATGTATCGAGGTTCGACCTTCCCGTGGCACGTACAGAGCGTTCGCGCCGAAGTGTCGCCGGGGGGTGATCACGTCGAGCTGATCGACTCGGTGCGCATCAACCGCACCGATGAAAAGAACCGCACCACCATCATCACCAGCAGCCGCATGACTGTATTCCCGCAGAAGCAATATGCGGAGACTGCCCAACCCGTTAGAATCGACGGCCTTGGCGGTGTAACGACCGGCACGGGTATGAAAGCGTATCTGAAAGAAAGCAGGATGAACCTGCTATCCAACGTAAGAGGACAGTATGAGGCTCGTTAAAACCCTTCCTTTTTTGCTCGGCCTGGGCGCAGCACTGGGAAGCGCGAGCGCCTGGTCTCTGCCGACGGATCGCGATCAACCCATCCACATCCAGTCGGATGACGCGCAACTGGACGACAAGCAAGGCATCGCCACTTACAAAGGCAATGTCATCATCACCCAGGGCACGATGAAGATCACCGGCAACACCGTGACCATCACCCGGACACCGCAAGGCGACGTGGACGTGTTCACGTCCGTGGGCAACCTGGCCTATTACGAGCAGAAGCCATCGGTGGACAAACCGATCGTTCAGGCTTGGGGCGTCACCATCCAGTACTTCGCGGCCCAGAACCGCATCGTGCTGATCGACAAGGCCAAAGTAGTCAACGACGGCAACACGTCCGAAGGCGAGAAAATCGTCTATGACACCGTCAAGCAGGTCGTGAACGCCGGCCGTGCCAACGGCACCAAGGTCACCGCACCACGCCCTCGCATCGACATGGTCATCCAGCCGAAAAAGAAAACCGACCAGCAGAAGGCCCAGTAATGGCAACGCTGAAAGCCCAACATCTGGCCAAGGCCTATAAAAGCCGCCAGGTCGTACGTGACGTCAGCCTGTCCATCGAGAGCGGTCAGATTGTCGGCCTGCTCGGCCCCAACGGCGCCGGCAAGACCACCTGCTTCTACATGATCGTCGGCCTGGTTCAGGCCGATCAGGGTCGCGTCCTGATCGACGACCAGGACGTCAGCCACCAGCCGATGCACGGCCGCGCACGCGCCGGTATTGGCTACCTGCCACAGGAAGCGTCGATTTTCCGCAAGCTCTCCGTCTCGGACAACATCATGGCGATTCTGGAGACCCGCAAGGAGCTCGATCGCACTGCCCGTCGCAAGGAGCTGGAAAGCCTGCTGCAGGAATTCCACATCACTCACATTCGCGACAACCTGGGCATGAGCCTGTCGGGCGGTGAACGTCGCCGCGTGGAAATCGCACGCGCCCTCGCCACTTCGCCGAAATTCATTCTGCTCGACGAACCTTTTGCCGGTGTTGACCCTATTTCCGTAGGCGACATCAAGCAGATCATTCACCACCTCAAGGCCAAAGGGATCGGCGTGCTGATCACCGACCACAACGTGCGTGAAACGCTGGATATCTGCGAAACCGCCTACATCGTCAACGATGGGCAGCTAATTGCCGAAGGCGACGCCGAATCCATCCTGGCCAACCAATTGGTCAAGGAAGTTTATCTGGGTCACGAGTTCCGCCTGTAACCGCAGTGATGACACGAGGTTGTGCGGTACGCCGCAACGCGCGCTATCGCCGACCTCGTTTTTTAATTGTCATCACACTCTAGGCAAACCCTCCAGCTTCAGGCATATAATTTGCTTAAGTTGGCGCCCTCGGCGCCCTGGTAGTAAATGGCGCGCAGTGCGCCGGCGAATAAGGTGTTAAGCCCTGCCATGAAACCTTCGCTAGTCTTGAGAATGGGCCAGCAGCTGACGATGACGCCTCAGCTGCAACAGGCAATCCGCTTGCTTCAGTTGTCGACGCTGGATCTCCAACAGGAGATTCAGGAGGCGCTGGAGTCGAACCCGATGCTGGAACGGCAGGAGGAAGGCGACGATTTCGACAACGCCGACCCCTTGGCGGATAACGTAGAGCAAAAGCCCAACGCTGATGTTCAGGAGCCCACCTACCAGGAATCGGCGCCTACCGTCGACAATCTGGATGAGGGCGACTGGAACGAGCGCATCCCCAACGAGTTGCCTGTCGACACCGCGTGGGAAGACGTCTATCAGACCAGCGCCAGCAGCCTGCCCAGCAATGACGATGACGAGTGGGATTTCACCACCCGCACCTCCGTTGGCGAAAGCCTGCAAAGCCACCTGCTCTGGCAGCTCAACCTCGCGCCGATGTCGGACACCGATCGCCTGATCGCGGTGACGCTGATCGACTGCATCAACAACCAGGGTTACCTCGACGAAACACTGGAAGAATTGCTCGACGCTTTCGATCCTGAGCTCGATATCGAGCTGGACGAAATCGAAGCCGTTCTGCACCGCATCCAGCAGTTCGAGCCTGCGGGCATCGGCGCTCGCAACCTGAGCGAATGCCTGCTGCTGCAGCTCCGTCAGTTGCCGGCCAAAACCAGGTGGCTGGCGGAAGCGCAGAAGCTGGTCAGCGACTACATCGATCTGTTGGGCAGCCGCGACTACGCGCAACTGATGCGCCGCATGAAGCTCAAGGAAGACGACCTGCGGCAGGTCATTGAACTGGTCCAGAGCCTCAACCCGCGCCCCGGCTCGCAGATCGAGTCCAGTGAAGCCGAATACGTTGTGCCTGACGTTATCGTGCGCAAGGACAACGAGCGCTGGCTGGTGGAGCTGAACCAGGAATCCGTGCCGCGCCTGCGGGTCAATCCGCAGTACGCGGGGTTCGTGCGTCGCGCCGATACCAGCGCCGACAATACGTTCATGCGCAATCAGCTGCAGGAAGCGCGCTGGTTCATCAAGAGCCTGCAAAGCCGTAACGAGACGCTGATGAAGGTGGCGACGCAAATCGTTGAACACCAGCGCGGCTTCCTTGAGTACGGCGACGAGGCCATGAAGCCGCTGGTTCTGCATGACATCGCTGAGGCGGTCGGCATGCACGAATCGACGATTTCCCGGGTCACCACGCAGAAATTCATGCACACCCCACGCGGGATCTACGAACTCAAATATTTCTTTTCCAGCCACGTCAGCACCTCGGAAGGCGGCGAATGCTCGTCCACGGCGATTCGCGCGATCATCAAAAAACTGGTCGCTGCGGAAAATCAGAAAAAGCCGTTGAGTGACAGCAAGATCGCTGGTTTACTGGAAGCACAAGGCATTCAAGTGGCCCGTCGCACAGTCGCCAAGTACCGTGAATCCCTTGGGATCTCGCCGTCCAGCGAACGCAAGCGACTGATGTAAAGGTCACACGTCAAAGTGTTCCAGTGGCAGGCATTACGCCTGCCTCTTAATGCACTGGCAACGAAGGAGAAGCTGTATGCAAGTCAACATCAGTGGACACCAGCTGGAAGTGACCGAACCTCTGCGTACCTACATCGGCGAGAAACTCGCCCGACTGGAACGCCACTTTGACAAGATCACGAATGTGCAGGTCACGATGGAGGTCGAGAAGCTCAAGCAGAAGATCGAAGCCACCTTGCACGTTCCTGGCGCTGAAGTGGTTGCCAACGCCGAACACGACGACATGTACGCAGCCATTGACCTGCTTGCCGACAAGCTTGACCGCCAACTCAAAAAACATAAGGAAAAACAGCAAAGTCTGCTGCAAGGCGCGACTGCTCGCTGACACTCCCCACTCATGATCCGACTTGAAAATATTCTGACCCCTGGCCGTTCACTCGTGAACGTGCCAGGCGGCAGCAAAAAAGCCGTACTCCAAAACATCGCCAGCATGATCGGCAAGCAAGTGCCCGATCTTGATGAACAGGTGGTGTTTGAAAGCCTTATTGCCCGTGAAAAACTCGGCTCCACCGGTTTCGGTAATGGCATCGCCATTCCCCACTGCCGCCTGAAGGGCTGTACAACGCCTGTCAGCGCTGTGCTGCATCTCGAGAAACCCATCGATTTCGACGCCATCGACGGCGCGCCGGTTGACCTGCTGTTTGTGCTGCTGGTCCCGGAAGCGGCCACCGATGCTCACCTGGAACTGCTGCGCCAGATCGCCAGCATGCTCGACCGTGACGATGTGCGTAAGCGCCTGCGCGCCGCCAAAACCGACGAAGAGCTTTACAGCGTCGTGCTCGACGTCCAGAACGGTCACTGATCATGCGCATGATCATCGTCAGCGGCCGCTCCGGCTCCGGCAAGAGCACGGCCCTCGACGTCCTTGAAGACAGCGGTTTCTACTGCGTCGACAATTTGCCCGCCGGCCTGCTCCCGGAGCTGGCCGAGCGCGCACTGATCAACACCGAACTGGCCGAGCCTTTACTGGCGGTCTCGATTGACGCGCGCAACCTGCCCAGTCACCTGACCCGATTCCCACGCATGCTCGCCGAGGTACGCGCCCGCCACATCCAGTGCGACGTGCTGTTCCTCGATGCAGATGAACCTACCCTGCTCAAGCGTTTTTCCGAGACCCGTCGCCGTCATCCGTTGAGCACGGCAACGCGCTCGCTGGCCGAAGCCATTCGTGACGAGAAGACCCTGCTCGGCCCGATCATCGATCTGGCTGATCTGACGGTCGACACTACGCACCTGAATCTCTATCAGCTGCGCGACATTCTCAAATTGCGCCTGCTGAACAAACCCGAACCGGGCACTGCCTTCCTCATCGAATCCTTCGGCTTCAAGCGTGGCATGCCCGTGGACGCCGACCTGGTGTTCGACGTGCGCTGCCTGCCCAACCCGTACTGGAAACCCGAACTGCGCGAGCAGTCGGGCCTCGACAAGCCGGTTGCCGAGTACCTCGCAGCACAACCCGACGTCGAAGAAATGTTCCAGGACATCTTCTCGTATCTCAATAAGTGGTTGCCGCGCTTTGCCGCCAGCAATCGCGCCTACGTCACTATTGCCATTGGCTGCACCGGCGGACACCACCGCTCCGTCTACCTGACCGAACGTCTGGGTCAGGTCCTGCAGCAATCGCTCAAGAATGTTCAGGTCCGCCACCGCGACCTAAGCTGAAAGGACCTCCATCGCGATGCCCGCTCTAGAAATCACCATCATCAACAAGCTGGGTCTGCACGCCCGGGCCGCCGCCAAGTTCGTGGGTGTTGCCGGCAAGTACCCGTGTCAGATCAGGGTCGGCCGCACCCCGGAAACCATGGTCGATGGCAAAAGCATCATGGCCGTCATGATGCTGGCTGCCGGTAAGGGCACCCTGATCCACCTGGCCACCGAAGGTGAAGAAGCCGATGCGGCGCTGGCGGGGCTGGTGGAACTGATCAACAACAAGTTTGACGAAGGCGAATAAGCCTACCGCCGCACGACGCCTCCATTTCCCCGTCAGAGATGATCGATGCCACTGACAGCCAAGCCTCCATTCTCCCGAGGGATCAGATCCGGTTCCGAGAAGATGCTGATGCTGGGCAGCGCCGTGGCGGTGGCCGCCATACTCGCCATCGTGACCTGGTTGCTGTTTCGGGAGCTGGGGACGGCCAACGAAGCCGCTGTGCGCTCGGCAAACAATGTGGTGCAGTTGATCGACGCTGACGTGCAGCGCAATGCCGAGCTGTATGACACCTCCCTATTGGGCCTGATCGCGGCCTGGCGACGGCCCGATGTCATGACGATCTCTCCGGAATTGCGTCAGCTGGTGCTCTTCGACCGGGCCACGGCGGCGCCCTTCAAGGGCGATGTGGTGCTGCTGGATGACACCGGGCGCATCGTCGCCGACTCCACCTCGCTGACGCCTCGGCTGGACAACTTCTCAGACCGGCCAGGCTTTCAAAAACACCGGGGCAGCGGCTCACTGGCGCTGGTGGTCGACGGGCCCTTCCTTTCGCGCTGGGGCTTCAAGGACCTGTGCATCAGTTTCAGTCGCCGTCTCCCCTCCGCCAACGGCCAGTTCGTCGGCATTGCCAGTGCATCAATGCGCCTGTCGTACTTCGATCAACTGTTTCGCACGCTGGACATCGGTCCCACCAGCACCGTCAACCTGCTCAGCGCGGATGGCGTGATGCTCGCCCGGCAACCCGACGACAACAACCGGACCTTCATCGGCCAGAACTTCAGCATGCGGCCCAACTTCAAACGCATTCTGAGGGAGGTCAACGGCAGCTTTGCGGCGATATCCGAACTCGACGGTGCTGAGCGGCTTTACACCTTCTCACGGGTGGGTGACTTGCCATTGATCGTCGTGGTCGCTCAATCCCGGGACGACGTCTACGCGCTGTGGAAACGCAACGCGCTGCTGGTGGCAAGCGCGACCGGTTTGCTGTGCCTCGGGATCCTCTCGCTGTCCTGGCTGTTGGGCCGCCAACTGCGCCTGCGCCAGAACGCCGAGCGTGAACTGGCCGGGCTGGCGTCCACAGATGGGCTGACCGGCCTGGCCAACCGGCGCAGGCTGGATCAGGTGCTCAAGCAGGAATGGGCGCGGGGCATGCGTTCGGAAAGGCCGTTGGCACTCCTGATGATTGATGTGGATCACTTCAAGGCCTTCAACGATCGACACGGGCATCATGGCGGCGACGTCGCATTACGCAGCGTTGCCCAGACCCTGACCGCCAGCATCCGCAGGCCGGGTGACCTCGCCGCGCGCTATGGCGGTGAGGAGTTCATGGTGGTGCTCCCGGAAACCGACAAGGCAGGTGCCTGTGTGATCGCGGAAAAGCTGCGTCTGGTGATAGAAGCACTTCCGCCTTTCGCCGAGGACACAGTGCCCATCACCGTCAGCATCGGCGTGGCCACGCACCTGCCGGCGACCCACGATCTGCCCGAGCCGCTGTTTCACGCCGCGGACCGGGCCCTGTACCGGGCCAAGAAACAAGGCAGGAACCGCGTGGAATTCGAACCCTATGTAGCGCCCTCTGCCGAATCGCAGGCATAAAAAAACGCCAGACTGGCTGGCGTTTTTCGACGTTACCGCGAATTACTTGTTGGCAGCACGAACGGTGTCACGCAGGGCTTTAACCTTGTCGTGGTTCGCTTGCACGCCCTGCAGCTGACGCTGGATCAGGGTAGTGACGTTGACTGGCAAGTTCTTCTCGGTAGCTTCCCGGGCAGCCTTTTTGTAAGCCTTCAGCGCGTGGTCTTCACCGCTTTCGACTTCGTTCAGGACCGCTTCGTCGTTCTTGCCGCTCAACGCGCTTTTCAGGTTGACCCACAGGCGGTGTGCGCCGCCAGCGATGCTGGAGGAATCTTCTGGATCGCCGCCCAGTGCACGTACTTCAGCTTGAAGCTCGGCAACCGACGTCTTGCAGCCAGAAGAACGGGAGAGCAGGTAGGCCTTGATTTCCGGGTTCTTGGCGTCTTCAGCAGCAGTGTGAAAACCTTTCTCACCGTCAATGCTGGTCTCGATCAAGTCATTCAGGATAGAGATGGCTTCTTTGTTGATATCCGACATTTTGCGGTTCCTTTTTGGCAGGTTTATCAAAGGTCTGGTTAACGAAACACTCGATAGAAGGAATATTGCACTGTGCGTGCCAGCTTTTGCCGATAATAAATAGTGTTATTTTTCAATAGCTTATGAATATCAAGGGACAGTTCATCCGCGCTTTCTGCATGATCTGTGTGTTTGCGTAGTTGCAGAATGCACGTATCGTCTGAGTTCACTCGAACGGATAAGCGGCTTTTGGATGAACCCGGAAAAACTCAAACTGTTGGTGACTCGCGAAATGCCGTTCGGCAAGTATCAGGGGAGACTGCTGGCGGACCTGCCGGGCGATTACCTGAACTGGTTTGCTCGAAAGGGTTTCCCGGCAGGCGAGTTGGGCAGCCTGCTGGCACTGATGCACGAGATTGATCACAACGGCCTGTCGGCGCTGCTGGATCCTCTGCGCACCCGCCCTCGCGAACCGCTGCGGCCGGGCCCGTCGAAAACACCCATACGCTTCAACTAAACATCCATTGATAAAAGCGAGCCGCCGGATGAACAGCACTGCATACGCAATAACGGAATGGGCGGATGAACAGGCTCGGGACGAAGCGTTCTGGCAGCAGGTCGCGGCGCAGTACGACGTCGAACCGGGGCCGGTGAATTTCGAATACGGCTATTTCGGCCGCATGACCCGCGCAGCACTCAAGGATTACGAGCAGAACCTGGCGTACGTCAATCGCAGCAACTCGGTCTACGTGCGGCAGAAGTTCGATACCGAAGACAGCGAGATCATCCGCGCCGACCTCGCCGATCTGCTGAACGTGCCGGCCCGCGAAGTGGCCCTCACCCGCTCCGCGTCGGAGTCGGTGCAAGCGCTGATTCGCAACTACAACGGCCTTGTGGCAGGCGATCAGGTGCTGATCAGCGACCTGGATTACAACAGCGTCCAGACCGGCATGCGCTGGCTGGCGAAAAACCGTGGCGTTGAGGTGATCGAGATCACTCATCAGCACCCCGCGAGCCATGACGGGCTGCTGGAGACCTACCGCGAAGCGTTTGCCGCTCACCCACGACTCAAGCTGGTGGCGCTGACCTACGTCACTCACCGGACCGGCCTGGTGATGCCAGTGAAGGCCATCGCCGAGCTGGCCAAAGCCCACGGCATTGAAGTCATTCTGGATGGCGCCCATGCCTTGGGCCTGCTGGATTTCGAGCTTGCTGACCTTGGCGTGTCGTTCGCCGGCTTCAACCTGCAGAAATGGATAGGCGCGCCGCTGAGCCTGGGCTTTATTTACGTGAAGCAGGAACGCCTGAGCGCCATCGACCCCGACATGGCAGACGAGCGCTACGGTGCGGACGACATCCTCGGCCGCGTGCCTTACGGGACGCCGAACATCCCCGCCCTGATGACCCTGCCCAAAGTGTTCGCCGAGCATCGCGCCATGGGGGGCGCCCCGGCCAAGGGTGCACGTTTGGCGTATCTGCGAGACCTGTGGGTCACTCAGGCGCGCAGTATGGAAGGCATCGAGGTGCTGACGCCGGACGACCCGCGACTGTATTGCGGGATCACGTCATTTCGGTTCATCCGTCACGCAGATCAGGAACTCATGGTCAAGCGCCTGCTCGATGAGCACGGCATTTTTGCAGTAACGCGGGAAGGCTCGGCCTGCGGGACGTGCATTCGCATCACGCCGGGATTCACCACGTCGGCAAAGGACGTTGAACAGCTGGTCGCGGCACTTCGTGCATTGGCGTGAGCCCTGCTCTATAGGCTGCAACGGGATCAACGCCCCTGACAGGATCGTGGAAAAAAGACGGCGCCTTCATGACGAAGGCGCCGTAAATCCATCGAGAAACGAACTACAAAGGAGCGGCAACGATAAGCGCTCCCGCCGCTGCCTGTGCGGTACATATGTATTGCGTGTAAACGACGCAAAAAAAAACGGCGTTCCCGACCAAGGAACACCGTAAAAAAGCCATGCAACAACGACTTCTGCAGCAACGCCCCGCGGGACGCTATAAACGGATCATGCTCAGCAGTAGACCAGCCCCCAGTTGAACGGGGGCTGTCCAAGCGTGCGCCTGACCGGCGAATCCAGACTCAGTCGAACAACGCGATGGCTTCGGCAGTGGCGTCGGTAATCCGCTGCCAGTCGCCGTTCTTCACCCACGCGTTATCGATCATCCAGGTGCCGCCGACGCACATCACGTTGGGCAGCGCCATGTAGTTTTTCAGGTTGGCCGCACTGACACCGCCGGTGGGGCAGAAACGCACTTCCGGGAATGGACCGCCCAGTGCCTTGATTGCACCGACACCGCCACTGATTTCCGCCGGAAACAGCTTGAAGCGACGATAACCCAGCGCGTAACCGATCATGATTTCCGACGCGCTGCTGATGCCTGGCAGCAGCGGCAATTCGCTCAGTGCGGCAGCTTCCAGCAGATCCTGAGTGCTGCCCGGGGTGACGATGAACTGTGAACCCGCCTCCTCCGCCGCCTTGAGCATGTGGCGGTCGAGAATGGTGCCGGCGCCAACGCTCAGCTCAGGCCGCGCATCACGCAGCATGCGGATGGCTTTGAGGCCGAACTCCGAGCGCAGGGTGATTTCCAGCGCGTTCAGGCCTCCTGCGGCCAGGGCATCGGCCAGCGGCAGGACATCCTGTTCGCGGGCGATGGTAATGACCGGCAGAATCTTTGCTTTCGCGCAGAGTGCGTCGATCTGGGCAATCTTGCTCGCCATGCTATTCAACGGCTGTTTCACTTGGGTATTTTCCATGGCGGCTGATCCTTTGCTTATGGGCACCAGTAGATCTCTAGAGACGGGTTAAGGAACGCGCGTACCGGCATTTCGGCAAGGTCATCGCCTGCCAGTGCCGCGCGCAATGTGTCGAGTTTGGCCTGACCGGAGACGGACAGGATAGTGGTCGCTGCGCACGCCAGCACCGGACGCGTCAGGGTCAGGCGCTGATGAGGAACGGTCGGTGCGAGCATGGGCAGGCAACGACGGTCGCTGTTGAGATCCAGCGCTTCCTTCAGATGCGGGCTGTCGGGGAACAGCGACGCGGTATGCCCGTCGTCACCCATGCCCAGAATCAGCACGTCGATCTTCGGCAGCGCCTTGAGCGCCTCGTCCGTTGCAGCTGCGGCCTCATCCACTGTGGTGGTCGCACGGTACAGGCTGAAGAACCCCGCCTCGGCCGCCGGGCCCTGAAGCAGAAAACGCTTGAGCAGGCCTTCGTTGCTGTCGGCGTGCTCGGTCGGCACCCAGCGCTCGTCAGCCAGACTCACGCAGACTTTCGACCACTCGAGCGGCTTCTGCGCCAGCGCCTTGAAGAACGCCACCGGGCTTTTGCCGCCCGACACCACCAACGTGGCCGTGCCGTGAAGGTTGCTGGAAATTGCCGCCGTCAGACGTTCGGCCACCTGATCGGCCAGCGCGTTCGCCAGCACTTCAGGGTTATCGAATTCGTGGGCCTTCAGACCGGCCGGAAATTCAAGTTCACATATCGCCATACCAGGACCTCCCGTCACGCGTAATAAGAGCAATGGAGCTCATCGGCCCCCAGGAACCGGCCGGGTAAGGCTTGGGCGCATCGCCCGCCTTTTTCCAGCCAGCGATCAACTGGTCGCACCATTGCCAGGCGTATTCGATTTCGTCTTTGCGCACAAACAGGTTCTGATTGCCACGCATGACCTCCAGCAACAACCGCTCGTAGGCGTCCGGCACACGGGCGCTGCGGTAGGCGTCGGAGAAGCTCAGTTGCAAAGGGTTGCTGCGTAGCTGCATGCCTTTGTCCAGGCCCTGATCCTTGGTCATCACTTGCAGCGAGATGCCTTCATCGGGCTGCAGGCGGATGATCAGGCGGTTGCTGATCTGCAAGCGCTGCTCGGGCGCAAAGATGTAATGCGGCGGCTCTTTGAAGTGGATCACGATCTGCGACAGCTTCTGCGGCATGCGTTTGCCGGTCCGCAAATAGAACGGCACGCCCGACCAACGCCAGTTACGGATGTCGGCACGAATGGCGACGAACGTCTCAGTGTCACTCTGGGTGTTGGAGTTTTCTTCCTCCAGATAACCCGGCACCGGCTTGCCGTCGCTGTAACCGGCGATGTATTGACCGCGCACCACCTGGGTGGCCAGACGCTCCGGCGTGAACGGCGCCAGTGCCTTGAGCACTTTCACCTTCTCGTCACGGATGCTGTCGGCCGACAGGTCGCTGGGCGGGTCCATCGCGATCAGGCACAGCAGCTGCAGCAGGTGATTCTGGATCATGTCGCGCAGTTGACCGGCCTGGTCGAAATAGCCCCAACGCCCTTCGATGCCGACCTTCTCTGCCACGGTGATTTCCACATGGGAGATGTGGTTCTGGTTCCACTGCGTCTCGAACAGGCTGTTGGCAAAACGCAGGGCAATGAGGTTCTGCACCGTGTCCTTGCCCAGGTAATGGTCGATCCGGTAGATGCGGGTTTCAGGCAGGAACCTGGCAACGGCGTCATTGACGCGACGGGACGACGCGAGGTCGTGGCCGATGGGTTTTTCCAGCACCGCCCGGGTGCGATCGGTAAGGCCGACCAGCGCGAGGTTTTCGCAGATGGCGCCATAGACCGACGCTGGCGTCGCGAAGTAGGCAATCATGGTCGGCGCGTCGCCCACGGCTTCGGCGAGCGCGACGTAATCTTCGCCCTTGAGGAAGTCCACGTGCAGGTAACTCAGGCGGGCCTGAAAACGCTCCATGTGCTCGGTCTCAAGCTGCGCCTCGGGGACGAAGCGACGCAGGCTTTTATCGATGTAGGCCAGGTGCTCCTCAGGAGTTCCCGCCTCACGGGCCAACGCAATAATTCGGGTCTCGGCATGCAGCAGTCCAGCTCGATCAAGCTGGTACAACGCAGGAAACAGTTTGCGTACCGCCAGGTCACCCAAGGCGCCAAACAACGCAAAAGTGCACGGTTCAACCGTAATCGAGAGCATAATGTTGGTTCTTTTATCAAGTTAAGCTACAAATACCTTTTTTAAAGGCGTTACTCAAGGCCGAATGTAGTAATAACCACAACATTCCCACTAGAACCACATTAGAGTGGTGATCACCACAGGCCCTCAGTACGATAGGCCACCTTTGCGACAGGCTAAAGGCCCAATTCCCACTCTTCAAATAAAGGCCTGTTCACCCGCCTGTCGACGTTTCATCAGAAGGACAAACAATGGACCGCGTACGCAATCTTCTGGAGCAGATCCAGAGTCGTCTGGAAGAGCTGAACAAGGCCGAGCGCAAGGTCGCCGAGGCGATTCTGAGCAATCCGCAGCAGGCCACCCGGTTCAGCATCGCTGCGCTGGCCCAGGCCGCCAAGGTCAGTGAGCCGACGGTCAACCGCTTCTGCCGCTCATTCGATGTCAGCGGCTATCCAGAGCTGAAACTGCAACTGGCCCAGAGCCTGGCCAGCGGCGCCGCCTACGTCAGCCGCGCGGTGGAAGCCGATGACAACCCGGAGGCCTACACCCGCAAGATTTTCGGCAGTGCCATCGCGTCCCTCGACAGCGTGTGCCAGGTGCTTGACCCCAACCTGATCAGCAAAGCGGTGGACTTGTTGATTCAGGCGCGGCAGATTCACTTCTTCGGCCTCGGGGCTTCGGCGCCGGTGGCACTGGACGCGCAGCATAAATTCTTCCGTTTCAATCTCGCCGTCACGGCCCACGCCGACGTGCTGGTGCAGCGCATGCTGGCCTCGGTGGCCCACACCGGCGAGCTGTTCGTGATCATTTCCTACACCGGACGCACCCGCGAGCTGGTGGAAGTGGCGCGCATCGCCCGTGAAAATGGCGCGTCGGTGCTGGGACTGACCGCTGCCGACTCGCCACTGGCAAAAGCCAGCACGCTGAGCCTGAACATTCCGCTGCCGGAAGACACCGACATCTATATGCCGATGACCTCGCGGATCGTCCAACTGACAGTGCTGGATGTGCTGGCGACCGGCATGACCCTGCGTCGGGGCGTCGATTTCCAGCCGCACCTGCGCAAGATCAAGGAAAGCCTGAACGCGAGCCGTTATCCGGCGGACGATGAATTGAACTGATCGACGGACGGGACCCTGTCAAGACAGGCGTCGGAACAGGTCAGTGAACCAGACTGGCCTGCAGGCTCAAACTGGCGTGCTGCCCGGGGGCCAGGCTCAGGCAATCATCCACACCTGACGCCGCCTCGACCCGCAAAAAACCCATGGCTTCATCGCCACCCACGCCCAGCAACGGTCGGTTGCCCGGGTGCCAGACCACGGTGCTGTCGCTGTCGCCGGTGTCGATGTTCAAACGCCGCTGCCAGGCGTCGTCCTGCAACTCAAGCATGCCGGCGTGCTCGAACACCCGCTGACAACTGCCCTGTACCCGCAGCTCGCCCCGCTGCTCGCAGGCGCTGCGGCTGAGTTCGTCATAGCCGTGCGCACCATCGAGCCCACGCAACGCGACGTCCGCCACATCGCTGATACGCCAGTAGGCGTGCAAGCCATGGCCGAAGTGGCAAGGCTCGCTGTCGTCGTGCCGCGTTTCAAGGCGCAGGTCCATCGCCTGGCCGAGCTCGGCGTAGAGATCCGCCTGCCAGTCCCACAGCTTGAGTTGCCAGCGCAATGTCACGCCCGCCTCGTGCTCGTGGCTTTCGACCAGCTTCCAGTCAAGCAGCCGACCCCAGCCATTGGCCGGCCAGCCGCTCTCGCCGGGATGACGCCCGACCCAGGGCCAACTGACCGGCACGCCGCCGCGGATCGCGCCGACCAGAGGCCAGTGCGCGGCGCACCACAGCCAGGGTCTCTGCCCGGCAGGTTCGAAATGCAACAGCTGAGCGCCCTGCCGGCTGAACACGGCCTGGCACTGCGCATGATTGATCACCAGCACATCACGCTGTTGGTAGCGTTCCCACTGAAAGGTCGGTTGCGGTCGCACCGAGGTGAAGAAACGCTGGAGAGGATGCTCGGTTGAGCCGGGATCCCTGAAGGGCATCGTTGTAGCGCTCCAGATAGCGGTCACTCGTCACGCGAGAAAAAATGCTCCGAATGCGGAGCCATTGCTGCGGAATAAATAGCGGAAAAAAAACGGGCAGCCAGGCTGCCCGTAAAGCACACACGACCCTTGATCGTTTGTGGAGCGCGGAGGAGCGTCCGCTTTAAGTTAGAACTTCGATTGAATCTTGATGCCGGCAACCAGTGCGTTCTGGACGTCGTCCACACCGCCCGGGCTCTTCACGTACTGCAGGTTGGGACGCACGGTCAGCCAGTCGGTGACGTGCACGCCGTAGTAGATTTCCGAGTTGTATTCGGTCTTCTGGATCGGCAGGTAGCCTGGGTTGTCGTAGTCTTCGATACCGTTGACGGCGTTGACCAGACGACGGTTGTCCTGGGCATCATCGTTCACGTGGATACGCGCGACGCCGATACCGATGTCATCCTTCGGACGTGCATCGAACGGGCCTTTGTAGACGAAGCCGACCTGCTGGTAGTTGTCGACGAAGTTGGTGGCTTTGTCATGCACCGTCGCGTTGGCGAAAATGCTCAGACCACGGGATGCGTCGCCGTTGTGAGCGGTCAGCTGTTGCTGAGCCACGACCCACCAGCCGTGCTTGTCTTTGTGGGACTTGAAGTCACCGCCAGCGATTGCCTGAGGCTGACCGTTTTCGTTCTCGTAGAGATCGTCAGCGCTCGGGTTGCTCACGTAGTAGCCCAGACGGTATTCGCCGGGCAGCGAGTTGACGTTTGGCGACCACACCACTTCAACCGGTACGACGGTGCCTTTCGAGCCGCTGCCGCTGAGTTTGAAGCTGTTGCCGGTTTCGAGGTACGAAGGGTTCTGCTCGTAGACGCCGATCTGGGCGAACAACTCAGGCGTGATGTTGTACTTCACGCGTGCAGCCCACTGGCTGACAGGCCAGTTGTACCAGGTGTTGACGTAGTTACCGACCTGCGAGCCGCAGAACGAAAGGTTCTGGAAGTCGCAAGGGAAGCTGTTGAAGTCTTCGCCTTCGCCGAAACGGCCGACCTTGATGTCGAGCTTGCCGTCGAAGTACTTCTGCTTGACCCACATCTGGGTCAGACGCCAGGTCTGGCCACGGCCCCAGACTTCCTGGGAGGAACTGAGCGTGCCGGCACGCGGATCGCCGATACGGTCGTTGGAGATGTTGTTGCCACTACGCTCGGTGATCGCGAGCTTGAACTCTGCGTCGTGCCAGCCGAGGATTTTTTGCAGGTCCATCTGAACGCCAAACGCAAACTGGTCGCTGTAGCGGCCGGTCCGGTCGTCGTTATAACCACCGTTGAGGTTGGAGGCGGCTTCGCCCACGTATTCGATCGGGAAGTCGTAACCCTTGTCGTACAGCTCTTGACGCAGACCACCCCAGTCACCGGTCATGTGCTCGCTGGCTTTGAAGGGCTCCATTGCAAACGCCGTTCCGGAAACCGTCAACGCGCTCAGGACAGACAACCCACCGATCAGCTGAAACTGGTTAAGCGACTTGTTACGTACCTTTTTCATCCCTTGGATCCTCGTTTTATTGTTATTAGCTTTTGAACAGCGTTGTAACCACGTACATCGTGTGCATGACGGGTTTTGTACGGCAGACATCCACCCGTCACAGGTGCTCGTTTGTGCAGTGCTCCTGCACGTCGGGATCAGTTGCGGTTGAGCCGCGTGACATTCCCCATGTTCTCCACCGACTGACTCGGTGCCAGCACGCCCAGGCGCTCGCCGGTTTTCGCGTCGAACAGCAGAACCTTCGCCGGATCGAACTGCAGCGTCAAGGTCTCGCCCACAGCAGGTGCAATATCCGGCGCCAGACGGCAGCAGACCTTGCTCTCGTTGAGGGTAACGAATACCAGCGTATCCGGGCCAGTGGGCTCGGTCACCTGGACTTCAGCGCGAATCGTCGGCAGAAGACCTGCAGCATCACCGGACGCTAGCACGATCTGCTCGGGACGCAGGCCCAGAATCACCTCACGGTCCTCGAGACCGGCGTCGTTCATGCTCATCGGCAGCTCGCAGCGGGCCTGACCGCTGTCGAGCAGTGCGACGAGGCGACCGTCCTTGCGCTGCAGGCGCAGCGGGATGAAGTTCATTGGCGGCGAGCCGATGAAGCTCGCCACGAACAGGTTGGCCGGATCGTTGTAGATCTGCTTCGGCGTGCCGAACTGCTGAATGATGCCGTCCTTCATGACCGCCACTTTGTCGCCCAGGGTCATTGCTTCGATCTGGTCGTGGGTCACGTAAACCGTAGTGGTCTTAAGGCGCTGGTGCATCAGCTTCATTTCGGTCCGCATCTCGACGCGCAGTTTGGCGTCGAGGTTGGAGAGCGGCTCATCGAACAGGTAGATTTTGGGACGACGGGCCAGCGCCCGGCCCATGGCCACGCGTTGTTGCTGACCACCGGACAGTTGCCCCGGCTTGCGGTTGAGCAGGTGTTCGATCTGCAGCAGCTTGGCAACCCGCGCCACTTCCGCATCGATGTCAGCCTGAGGCATCTTGCGAATCTTCAGCCCGAATTCGATGTTCTCGCGCACGCTCATGGTCGGGTACAGCGCGTAGGACTGGAACACCATCGCGATGTCGCGATCCTTCGGGCTCATGCCGCTGACGTCCTGATCACCGATCATGATCGCGCCGCCGGTAATGTTTTCCAGCCCGGCGATGCAGTTCATCAGGGTCGACTTACCGCAGCCCGAAGGGCCGACCAGAATCAGGAACTCGCCTTCTTTGATGGAGAGTTCGATGTTCTTCAGGGTGTCCGGCAGACCGGCCCCGTAAGTCTTGTTTACATTGCGTAGTTCAAGCGTTGCCATGATTACCCCTTGACTGCGCCGGCCGTCAGCCCGCGCACGAAATACTTGCCTGCGACCACGTAGACCAGCAGGGTCGGCAGACCGGCGATCATCGCCGCCGCCATATCAACGTTGTATTCCTTGGCGCCCGTACTGGTATTGACCAGGTTGTTCAGCGCGACCGTGATCGGCTGCGAATCACCACTGGAGAACACCACACCGAACAGGAAGTCGTTCCAGATCTGAGTGAATTGCCAGATCAGGCAGACCATGATGATCGGCGTCGACATCGGCAGAATGATCCGACGGAAGATGGTGAAGAAGCCGGCACCGTCAAGACGTGCAGCCTTCACCAGTGCTTCTGGGATGCTGACGTAGTAATTGCGGAAGAACAGTGTGGTGAACGCCAGACCGTAGACAACGTGAATGAACACCAGCCCCGTCGTGGTATTGGCCAGGCCCATCTTGCCGAGGGTGAAAGACGCAGGCAGCAGGACGGTCTGGAACGGCAGGAAGCAGCCGAACAGCAGCAGGCCGAAGAACAGCTGCGAACCGCGGAAACGCCACATCGACAGCACGTAGCCGTTCAGCGCACCAATGGTGGTGGAAATCAGCACCGCGGGAACGGTGATCAGGAACGAGTTCCAGAAATAACCTTTTACCGTCGCCCAGGCTTTGATCCAGCCGATGGCGGTGACTTCGGTCGGCCAGCTGAGCAGGTTGCCGCTACCGATATCCTCCGGCGATTTGAAGCTGGTCAAGAGCATGACCACCAGCGGCACCAGATAAAGCAATACGGCAATAATCAGCACCGCATAAATCGCGACGCGGCTCAGGCTGAGGGCGGGCTTATTGGCGAGACTAGTCATTGCGCTTGGCCCTCAGCTCGGAATACAGATAAGGCACAAGGATGGCGAGAATCGCGCCCAGCATCAGAATCGCGCTGGCCGAACCCATGCCCATCTGGCCACGGCTGAAGGTGAACGAGTACATGAACATTGCCGGCAGGTCGGATGAATAGCCCGGGCCACCGGCCGTCATGGCAGCGACCAGGTCGAAGCTCTTGATGGCGATGTGCGCCAGAATCATGACCGCACTGAAGAACACCGGACGCAGGCTTGGCAGCACAACCTTCCAGTAGATTTTCGGCATGCTCGCACCGTCGATCTGCGCGGCGCGGATGATCGACTGGTCGACGCCGCGAAGGCCCGCCAGGAACATCGCCATGATGAAGCCCGACGCCTGCCATACGGCAGCGATGACCAGGCAGTACACAACACGGTCCGGATCGATCAGCCAGTCCAGGCGAAAGCCTTCCCAGCCCCAGTCACGCAACAGTTTGTCCAGGCCCATGCCTGGGTTGAGCAGCCATTTCCAGGCCGTACCGGTGACGATCATCGAGAGCGCCATCGGGTACAGATAAATGGTGCGGATAAAACCTTCGCGGCGGATGCGCTGGTCCAGAAAGACCGCCAGCAGCACGCCCACCACCATGCTGATGCCGATGAACATGCCACCGAACACCGCGAGGTTTTTGCTCGCTACCCACCAGCGGTCGTTGTCGAACAACCGCGCGTATTGCGCCAGACCCACGAATTTGTAGGTCGGCAAAAAAGTCGAGTTGGTGAACGACAGAACGAACGTCCACAGGATATAGCCGTAGAAGCCCACCAATACGATGAACATGCTGGGCGCCAGCACCAGTTTGGGTAGCCAGCGCTGCAGTGCATCAAACGGCGAGGCTTTGCTGAACACAGCAACAGAACTCATGGTGAAAATCCAATAAAAAGTGAAAGCGGCCGCAAGTCGCAAGCCTCAAGCTGCAAGTCAGAAGCCAATCATCGATCAGCTTGAGACTTGCAGCCTGCCGCTAGTCGCTGGCCTTTATTTGGCAGACTTGATCGCAGCGCCCAGCTTCTTCGCCGCGTCGGCCGGATCGGCTTTCGGGTCGTTGATGAAGTTGGTCACGACGTCAAAGAAGGCACCCTGAACGGCCAGCGTAGTGGCCATGTTGTGCGCCATGCTTGGCTGCAGGCCGCCGGTTTTGGCGTCAGCCAGGAAGTCCTTGGCAGCGGTCTGGGCGCACGAGTCGAAACCGTACTTGCCCATGTCAGCCAGCATGTCGTTGCGAACAGGGATCGAGCCTTTGTTGATGCTGAAGACTTTCTGGAAGTTTTCACCCAACACGACCTTGGCGATGTCCTGCTGACCGGCAGCAGTGCCCGCGTCTTTCTGCTTGAACACAGCCAGGGAGTCGATGTTGTAGGTGAACGCCTTGTCGGTGCCCGGGAACGCTACGCACTCGTAGTCCTTGCCGGCGACTTTCTTGGCGGCGGTCCATTCACTCTTGGCCCAGTCACCCATGATCTGCATGCCGGCCTTGCCGTTGATGACTTTGGCGGCTTCCAGGTTCCAGTCCTGGCCTTTGCCGTCGGCATCCATGTAGGTCGCGACTTTCTTCAGCTCAGTCAGCGACTTGACCATTTCAGGGCCCGTCAGCGCAGCGTTGTCGAGATCGACCAGTGCCTTCTTGTAACCATCGGCGCCCATGACGGACAGAACGACGGCTTCAAAAACAGTGCTGTCCTGCCAAGGCTGGCCACCGTGGGCCAGAGGGATGAAGCCTGCCGCTTTGAGCTTGTCGCCCGCTGCGTAGAATTCTTCGAGGGTGGTAGGGGCTTTTTCGATACCGGCTTTCTTGAAGACTTCCGGGTTGATCCACAGCCAGTTGACGCGGTGGATGTTCACCGGCACGGCCACGTAATCACCGTCGTACTTCACGGTATCGGAGACTTTCTTGTCCAGCAGGCTGTCCCATTTCTCCTCTTTGGAGACGGTTTTCAGCACGTCAGTATCAAGCAGGCCAGTGGAGGCCCATTCCTGAATGTCCGGGCCTTTGATCTGGGCAACGCCAGGCGGGTTGCCAGCAACGGCGCGGCTCTTGAGCACGGTCATAGCGGTTGCACCACCGCCGCCTGCGACAGCGCCGTCTTTCCAGGTGAAACCGTCTTTTTCAACCTGCGCGCGGAGCACATCAACAGCGGCTTTTTCGCCACCGGACGTCCACCAGTGCACCACTTCAACCGTGCCTTTGGCATCAGCCGCCATGGCGCTCAGAGGGAACAAGGAGGCGAGGGAAATAAGTGCAGCGAGACGGGAAATCGAATTCATATCTGACCTTTCTTGTTGTTATGCATGTGCAAGTCGTGGCGCTTGCGCTGCGTGGATTCTAACCAAGGGCCCGGAGCGGACGGTAACGAAGGGATGCGCGAATGTCACAAGGCTGTGACATTCAACAAAGGGACTGGATTACTCAACGCCACGCGGCAGATAGAGCGTCACCCGCAGGCCGCCCTCGCGCATGTTCTGCAACGTCACTTCGCCGCCGTGACTATGGGCGATATTGCGGGCGATGCCGAGCCCCAAACCGTAGCCCTGTTGGTGTTTGCCGGCCAGCCGGAAGTGCGGTTCAAAGACCTGTTCCATTCGCTGCTCCGGCACACCCGGCCCCTCGTCTTCGACATGCAGGATGAACGCGTCAGCATCGTCTTCAACGGACAGGTGCGCACGGTCGCCGTATTTGATGGCGTTATCGATGAGGTTGCCCATGCAGCGGCGCAGTGCCAGGGGCTTGCCGTAGTACATCGACATCGCCTTGCCCTGCAACGTGACCCGGCCCGCGCCGTCAGGGGCAAGATAGGGCTCGATCAGGCAATCCAGCGCGTGGTTGAGGTCGACCGGCTCGATGTTCTCGTGAATGTCGGTGTCCTTCACGCACTGCAATGCGCCTTTGACCAGCAGCTCCAGCTCATCCAGATCCCGGGTGAATTTGGCCTGCATCTGCTCGTCTTCGAGCAGCTCGACGCGCAGTCTCAAGCGAGTGATCGGGGTGCGCAGGTCATGGGAAATTGCACTGAATAATTGGCCGCGCTCGGTCAGGTAACGGCTGATGCGATCGCGCATGGTATTGAACGCGCGGGTCACTTCCACCACTTCACTGCCGCCGCCCTCCACCACCGGTTCGACGTCGGCCCCCAACGACAGATCCCGCGCAGCATGGGCCAGACGCTTGAGCGGGCCGCTCTGCCAGTGCACCAGCAGGCCGATGAAGACCAGCAGAAAGAGACTGGTCAGCGCGATGAACCAGACTTGCTGCGAGGGCAGACCTTCCGACTCGAGCATGGTGTAGGGCTCGGGCAGCAGCGAGGCGATGTACAGCCATTCGCCGGGCGACAGTTCGATCTGCGTGACCAGCACGGGCGGGTTCACCGGTTCGAGGGTCAGCGCGTAATGGGCCCATGAGCGTGGCAGCTCATCGAGCCTCAAGCCGCTGTTGAAAATACGCAGGTCTTCGGGACGCACAAAGCGCACGAGGATGTCCGGGTCGGCGCCGAGGTTCTGCCGCAGCACCTGACCGACCACATCGATAACCGCCGTCTTGCGCGCAGTAGGCTCAAGCACCTGCATTTCCAGCGGACGATCATTGAGCGATACGAAGAAACGCGTGCCGCCCATGCTGCGCAACTGATCGAGCACCAGCGGCCGAAACGCGACAGGCAACGAGCGAAAGTAGCTGACGCTTGCCGCCATGGAGAAACCCAGACTGCGGGCACTGGTGACCAGCCCTTCCATCTGCGTGGCGCGCAGTTGCGAGAGCCAGATCAGGCTGGACAGGGTTTGCGCCAGCAACACGGCGAGCAAGGTCAGCAACAACATGCGCCCAAGCAGCGAGCGCGGCACCGGCAGGCGGCGCTTCTTGTCGGTCACTATCAAGGGCAAGTAACCAAGGACTAGTAACCGTTGCCGGCTTGCGGCAGCACATTGGCTGCCAGCAGGTAACCGCTGCCTCGTACGGTGCGGATCAATCGCGGTGCCTTGCCGGTGTCGCGTAGACGCTGACGCAGACGACTCACCGCCATGTCGACGATGCGCTCCAGCGGCATCAGCTCACGGCCACGGGTGGCGTTGCCGATGGTGTCGCGATCAAGAATTTGTTGGGGGTTGTCGAGAAACAGCTTGAGCAGCGCGAAATCGGCGCCCGACAAAATCACCTCTTCGCCGTCGTTGTGGAACAGCCGGTGACTGACCATGTCCAGCCGCCATTCATCGAACACCAGCACTTCACCTCCGCTGCGCTCCTGGCCGAACTGGGCACGACGCAACAGGGCCTTGATCCGGGCCTGAAGTTCACGGGGGCTGAAGGGTTTGGCCATGTAGTCATCGGCGCCGAGTTCCAGACCGATGACGCGGTCGGCTTCGTCGGAGCTGGCGGTGAGCATGATGATGGGAATATGCGGCTGACGCGGATGTTGCCTGACCCAGCGACACAGGCTGAAGCCGTCTTCGTCGGGAAGCATGACGTCAAGGATCAGCAGGTCGCTGGCCTCTGCGTTGAATGCCTGTCGAAACTCGGCCCCATCGCCAACCGTGCGCACCTGAAAACCGGAACGGCTCAGGTAGGCTTGCAGCAACTCGCAAATCTCCTGGTCATCGTCGACCACCAGAATCGATTTACTGACAGCGTTCACATGGTCGTCCTTGTGAGCAATGGTTGGGTAAGGCTGCTTCAAGCTTCAAGCTCAAAGCGGCCAGCGTGACGTGCGCGGTCTTTGCTTGCAGCTTGCAGCTTATAGCTTGCCGCTAGCGCTCGCCGCATATTGATCCAGCGCCACGCCTGCGCCCATCAGGCCGGGATATTCGGCCGTGACCAGCCAGACCGGCACGTCCTTGAAATAATCCTTCATCAAGCCCTTCTCGGCGAACGCCTTGTTGAAGCCGCTCTGCATGAAGAAGTCGACGAACCGCGGTATTACGCCCCCGGCAATATACACGCCGCCGCGTCCGCCGACAGTCAGTACGTTGTTGCCCGCCACGCGGCCGAGGAATACACAGAACTGCTCAAGCACCGCGCTGGCAACAGGGTCACCCTTGAGCGCCGCCGCGGTAATGGCCGCAGGCGACTTGAGTTCAGGCTCGATTTCGTCCAGTCCGCAGCTGACTTGATACAGCAGCAACAGCCCGGCGCCACTCAGAATCGTCTCGGCACTGACGTGCTCATGGGTCGCCATCAACCGCATCCACAGCAGGGCTTCGCGGGGCGTGCCGATCGGGAGATCGACGTGACCGCCCTCGCCCGGCACCGCAGTCCAACGCGCTTCGCCGCTGCGGATCAAGGTGCCGACGCCGAGTCCGGTGCCAGGCCCGATCACCACCCGCGCACCCCGAGGATCGCCCTTGCCATGACGCACGGTCAGGTACTCGTCGTCCTTCAGGCGGGTCATGCCCAGGGCCATGGCAGTGAAGTCGTTGACCAAGATCAGGTGGTCGATCTTCAGCTCGGCGCAGAACGCCTGCCGATTGATCTTCCAATGACTATTGGTGAAGTGGAAATCGTCGCCGGTCACCGGCCCGGCCACGGCCAGGCAAAGGGAGGTGACATCACCGCGCTGCAATTCCAGGTCCTGCAGATAGACCAGCAAGGCCTTTTCAGGACTGGCGTAATCGACCGTCGCGAACACCCGGATCGAATGCAACTGCTCGTCTTCCCAAATGGCAAACCGCGCATTTGTGCCGCCGATATCACCCACCATCGCCAATGTCACTTGAGCGTCTCCAGATTCGAAGTAAAGGCGCTGGCGCCCTTCTCTGCCGAGCTGAAGGCCATGCGCATGAAACCAAACAGTTCGCGCCCGCTGCCCACGTTATGGGACAAGCGACCGACTGCCGGCTCTCTGGCGGCCAATTCTGCCGGTTCGACCAGAACTTGCAACGTTCCTTTCACGCCATCGACACGAATGAGATCCCCATCACGCACCAACGCCAGCGGCCCGCCGTCAGAAGCTTCCGGGCAAACGTGAATCGCAGCGGGGATTTTCCCGGACGCGCCGGACATGCGCCCGTCCGTAATCAGCGCCACTTTGAAGCCACGGTCCTGCAGCACGCCCAGAAACGGCGTCATCTTGTGCAGTTCAGGCATACCGTTGGAACGCGGCCCCTGGAAGCGCATGACCGCGACAAAATCGCACTCCAGTTCGCCGGCCTTGAAGGCGTCGGCGAGGTCCTGCTGGTCTTCGAATACTTTGGCGGGGGCCTCGACGATCTGGTGCTCCAGGGCAACGGCGGAGACTTTCATCACGCCACGGCCAATATTGCCTTCCATGACCCGCAGACCGCCCTCGGCCGAAAACGGACGCGCGATCGGGCGCAGGACGTTTTCGTCCAGGCTTTCGACCGGGCCATCGCGCCACACCAGCTTGCCTTCTTCCAGGAAGGGCTCCTGGATGTAGCGACGCAGGCCACGGCCCATGACCGTGTTGACGTCTTCGTGCATCAGGCCCGCGTCGAGCAGCTCGCGGATCAGGAACGACATCCCGCCGGCGGCCTGGAAGTGGTTGATGTCGGCTTTGCCGTTCGGGTAGACGTGGGACAGGGTCGGCACGACTTCCGACAGATCGGCCATGTCCTGCCAAGTCAGCTGAATGCCCGCGCACTGGGCAATGGCCGGCATGTGCAGCGTGTGGTTGGTAGAACCGCCCGTCGCGTGCAGGGCAACAATCGAGTTGACCAGCGAACGTTCGTCCACAATCTCTCCGAGTGGGATGAAGTCGCCGCTTTGTTTGGTCAGACGCGTGACCTGGAACGCCGCCTCGCGTGTCAGGGCATCGCGTAGCGGTGTGTAAGGATTGACGAAAGAGGCGCCCGGAAGATGCAGACCCATGACTTCCATAATCAACTGGTTGGTGTTCGCCGTGCCGTAGAACGTGCAGGTACCCGGGCCGTGGTAGGACTTCATCTCCGAGTCCAGCAGCTCTTCGCGGGTCGCCTTGCCTTCGGCGTAGCGCTGACGCACGTCGGCTTTTTCCTTGTTGGAGATGCCCGAGACCATCGGCCCGCCCGGCACAAAAATCGTCGGCAGATGACCGAAACGCAGCGAGCCCATCAGCAAGCCCGGAACGATCTTGTCGCAGATGCCCAGCATCAGCGCGCCGTCGAACATGTTGTGGGACAACGCCACCGCCGTTGCCATCGCAATGACTTCTCGGCTGGCGATACTCAGTTCCATGCCCGGCTCGCCCTGGGTGACGCCATCACACATGGCCGGAACGCCACCGGCAAACTGCCCCACCGAGCCGATTTCACGCAGCGCTTTTTTAATCTGTTCGGGGAAGTGTTCGTACGGCTGATGCGCCGAGAGCATGTCGTTGTAGGAGGAGACAATGGCGATGTTGGCCGCATTCATCATGCGCAGGCTGTTCTTGTCTTCGGGACCACATGCCGCAACGCCGTGGGCGAAGTTGGCACATTGCAGCTTGCCGCGCATCGGCCCGTCGCTCGCCGCACCCCGGATCAATTGCAGGTAGCGTTGACGGGTTTCACGGCTGCGAGCAATCAGCCGTTCGGTTACCTCAAGGACGCGGGGATGCATGTCATGGACTCCAGGCTAGCGGATGGGATCACCCGTTCAGGCGCTTTCACCAGGCTGCGATCAAATCCGGGCTCGGTCGGGAGCGGCGGCAAACACTTGATTTTGAGCCAGTTGTGACGGCCAGACGGGTTTCTATTTGTAGATAAAACAAAATACTGCCACTAAAAGGGGTTGTTTTCTATTTTTATGAGAATAATCTTGTAATTCCAACAACAAATTCTTGAGGACGGGTGTATGACTCTCCGCATCGCAATTAATGGCTTTGGCCGAATCGGCCGCAACGTCCTACGCGCACTCTATACCCAAGGCTACCGTCAGGACCTGCAAGTCGTCGCCATCAATGACCTGGGCGACAGCGAGATCAACGCCCATCTGCTGAAATTCGACACCGTGCACGGGCCGTTCGACGGCACCGTTGAGCACGATCAGGAAAGCCTGACCGTCAATGGTGACCGAATTGCGGTCAGCGCCATCCGCAACCCGGCCGAGCTGCCGTGGAAATCCCTGAACATCGACGTGGTGTTCGAATGCACCGGTCTGTTCACCGACCGCACCAAGGCCGCCGCGCATATCACCGCCGGCGCCAAAAAAGTCATTATCTCGGCTCCGGCCAAAGGCGCCGATGCGACGATCGTCTACGGCGTCAACCATGACGTGCTGCGCCAGTCCCATCAGGTCATTTCCAACGCCTCCTGCACCACCAACTGCCTGGCGCCGGTTGCCCAGGTGCTGAACCGTGAGCTGGGCATCGAGAGCGGTCTGATGACCACCATCCATGCTTACACCAACGACCAGAACCTGATCGACGTCTACCACACCGACCCGTACCGCGCGCGTTCGGCGACGCAGTCGATGATCCCGAGCAAGACCGGCGCTGCCGAAGCGGTCGGTCTGGTGCTGCCGGAATTGGCGGGCAAGCTGACCGGCATGGCCGTGCGTGTGCCGGTGATCAACGTGTCGCTGGTCGACCTGACCATTCAGCTCAAGCGCGATGCGACGGCCGAAGAGGTCAACGCGATCATGAAAGAAGCGGCGCAGCATTCGAAAATCCTCGGTTACAACACCCTGCCGCTGGTTTCCCACGACTTCAATCACAACCCGCTGTCGTCCATCTTCGATGCGAACCACACCAAAGTCAGCGGTCGCTTGCTGAAGGTGCTGGCGTGGTACGACAACGAATGGGGCTTCTCCAACCGCATGCTGGATAACTGCCTGGCGTTGATGAACGCCGAGTAAGTAACGGGATCCCCCTATGTAGGAGCGAGCTTGCTCGCGAAGTCGGAATCCAATCCGCTGGAGAGTCAGCGGATTTACCAAGGTCTTCGCGATCAACTCCCTCCCTCAGTAATGACTTCCGTCCCCGGACAACGCCCTTACAAACTGTGCAAATCCCTGCCTTGACCTGACCTCTAGATGATAAGCATTATCATCTGCTGAATTCTGGTCGGGTGCCCCTGTGACTCAGTCGCATTTCAACACTGTCTTCCTCGCCCGGCGAACCATGCTGCTGCGCACGCTTCAGCGTATGGTCCGCAGCCACAGCACCGCCGAAGACCTGCTTCAGGAAACCTACCTGCGTGTCACCCGCGCGCTCTCCGAGCGAGCCATCGAGCACCTCGAACCCTTCCTCTTCCAGACCGCGCGTAATCTGGCACTGGATCATCTGCGCGCCAGACGCATTCACGCGCGGACCATCGTCGATGATGCGCCGATCAGCGATATCCATGATGTCGTCGCCCCCGACGCCGCGCTGGAGGATGCCGCCCACGCCAACCGGTTGCTGGAAAGCCTCAGCGCGAGCCTGGAAACCCTGACGCCGCGGCAGCAGAAAATCTTCACCCTCAGCCGGCTCCACGGCGCGAGTTATCTGGAGATCGCCAAACAGCTGGGGGTGTCCACCAGCACCGTGCAAAAAGAACTGAAGCTGATCATGACGGTCTGCCTGAGTGTGGCCGCGCGTCTGGATCACTGAGCTTCGCCCGTCAGAATCGTCAGCTGGTGCCACAGAGTGACGCTACACTGCCGCCCAAACCGTGGCCCCGAGGACGCTGCTTGACGGACGCCCAATCACCCCGCCGCGCTCAAGCCGATGCGGCACGCGCCGAGACGATGGATCAAGCCCTGACCTGGCTGATCGAACTGGACATTGCCGATGCCGAAACGCATGGGCGCTTTCTGGAATGGCTCGACGCCGATCCTTCCCACCGCGAAGTATTCGCCAGCGCCGAGGCCGTGTGGCATTCGCAACCGGTGTTCGATGCCGCAGCGCTGCTGGCCGCGCGGAAAAAACATAGCGCCGGGTGATGTGCTGGCAAAGCAGCATGCAGTTGCTCAATACCTGATGCTCTGGCACTCACCCTAATTATTTTTACGCGATAGCCGCTGCCCGTACGTCTAGTCATAGCCAATGCAACTGATTCCTATTTGAATCATCTCGCAACAACTATGACGACCCGCACGACAGGGAGCGCTATCCATGCTGTCCAGTTTCAACCCCGCACCGCCCGCCTCGCCCAGAGCCACACACGACGTCGGGCTTTCGCTGCTGACCATCGCCATTTTCGCCGCAAGCCTGCACAGCCCCGCCATCGCTGCCGCCGAGCAGGGTCATGCCCTGGAACTGGAGCAGATTACGGTCAGTGCCACGCGTCAGGCGCAGTCGGTGGATTCGGTGCCCGGAACGGTGACGGTGCAGGACCGCACGGCACTGGATCGGCGCAACGTCAACAGCATTCGCGATCTGGTACGCGACGAGCCCGGTGTCACCGTGGGCGGAGCCGGCCAGCGGGCGGGCACCAGCGGCTATAACATTCGCGGTATCGACGGCGACCGCATCCTGACCCAGGTGGATGGCGTGGAAGTGCCGGACAATTTCTTCCAGGGCCCTTTCGCCAACACCCTCCGCAATTACGTTGATCCGGAGATCATCAAGCGCGTCGAAATCCTGCGCGGACCTGCGTCGGCGTTGTATGGGAGCAGCGCCATTGGCGGCGCCGTGAGCTATTACACCCTCAATCCCGAGGACATCATCAAGCCGGGCAAGGATGTCGGCGCCCGCCTGAAGACCGGCTACAGTTCGGCGGACGACAGTTGGCTGAATTCGTCTACGGTTGCCGGCCGCGCGGGGGATGTCGACGGTTTGCTGCACGTCAGTCAGCGCAACGGCCACGAGACCGAGTCCTACGGTGAGCATGGCGGCACGGGGCTTTCACGCACGAAGGCGAACCCGGAAGACGCCCGCGCCACCAATGTGCTCGCCAAGCTGGGCTGGAACTACGGCGACAATGATCGTCTGGCGTTCACTTACGAGAAGTACAAGGACGACACCCATACCAATCAGAAAAGTGTGGTAGGCGGGCCTTTCTATGCCGGTCGTGGTTTTGGTTACTACGGCTCACGTGAAGGGAACGACGTTATCACCCGAGAGCGGTTTGGCCTGGAAAACAGCTTTGCGCTGGACAGCGTGTTTGCTGACAACGCCCAGTGGAGCCTGAACTACCAGATTGCCAAGACGGATCAAAATACCTTTGAAAGGTATCTGCCCTCTGACCCCAGAAGCGGGGCGGTTTTGCGAGATGTCTGGCGCACCCGCGACACCCATTACAAGGAGCGCCAATGGATCCTCGACACACAGCTGGATAAGGCGTTCGACATCGGCGACACCCAGCACCTGCTGACCTACGGCACGACCCTCAAGCAACAGAAGATAACAGGGCTTCGGACAGGATCAGCCACCTGTGCGTCGGTCGTCGGAACCTGCCGCACCCTCGGTGCAGTCAGTGCCAGCGCGAACGACATCGTGGCACCCACCAACGACTTCCCGAACCCGACGATCACCACCTACGCGCTGTTCGCCCAGGATCAGATCAAATGGGGCGACTGGACCTTCATGCCCGGCGCCCGCTACGACTACACCACGCTCGAACCAGACGCCACAGATTCATTCCTCAAAAGCGTCAACCTGAAAAGCAAGAGCGAGTTCGACGACAGCACGAAAAAATGGCATCGCCTGTTACCCAAGCTGGGGCTGACGTATGCGTTCAACGACGCCTACACCTGGTACGGCCAGTACGCCGAGGGTTTCCGCACACCAAGCGCCAAGGCGTTGTATGGCCGGTTCGAGAACACCCGGGGCAATTACGTCGTGGAGCCCAATCCCGACTTGAAACCGGAGACGAGCAAGAGCTACGAAACCGGGCTGCGAGGTCACTTCGACGAAGGCACGTTTGATGTTGCTGCGTTCTACAACACGTACCGCGACTTCATTAATGAGGACGCGGTGATTCCAGCCAACTCCACCACCACGACCTTCCAGTCCAACAACATCAAGCACGCCACGATCAAGGGCGTCGAGCTCAAGGGTCGTCTGAACCTGGACAGCTTCGGCGCCCCCGAAGGCCTCTACACCCGAGGCTCGCTGGCCTATCTATACGGCCGCAACAATGACAACGGCCAGCCCATCAACAGCATCAACCCGCTGACCGGCGTATTCGGGCTGGGTTATGACCAGAACACCTACGGCGGCTTGCTGAACTGGACCCTGGTCAAGCGCAAAACGCGGGTCGACACCCGCAGCTACTACGCGCCGGATGGCGCCACCCGGTTCAAGACGCCGGGCTTCGGTCTCGTTGACCTGACGGGTTATTACAAAGTCACCAATGACGTCACGGTCAGCGGCGGCCTGTACAACGTCGCGGACAAAAAATACTGGCTGTGGGACGACGTGCGCGGCTACGACAACGTCGGCGACGCAGGCGCCACCGCCCCCGCCAACCTCGACCGCCTGACTCAGCCAGGACGCAATTTCGCCGTCAACGTGGTGTGGGACATCTGACCGATCCCCGTTGCAGGAGCGTGATTTTTTACGCGCCTGCGACGTTCGTTCGTTTTGTTATCAAGCGCCTCATTTAACAAGGAAGACCCCATGACCGATAACTCGATTCGTCGTTCGCAACGACTGAACCAGATCACCCATGCCCCCCATGAACAACTGGACAAGGCGGTGAAAGCCAACGCGCCGTTCGAAACACTGGCCAGTTACAGCCGATTCCTCAGCGCGCAGTACCTTTTTCAGGAAGAGCTGAAAACGCTGTACACGCACCCACAGTTGATCGCGCTGATTGCCGACCTGCCCGATCGATGCCGCGCCGAACAGGCCAAGGCTGATTTGCTTGATCTTCAGGCTGGCATCCCCGGCCCTGTCGCCGGCGCCGTCGAGGAGCCCAGCCTTGCCGAGGCACTGGGCTGGCTGTTCGTCTCGGAGGGTTCGAAGCTGGGTGCTGCGTTTCTGATCAAACGCGCCGTGGCCCTTGACCTCAGCGAGACCTTCGGCGCCCGCCATCTGGGAGAACCGTCGGGAGGTCGAGCCGAAGGCTGGAAGCGCTTTATCCGGGTCATTGACGATCTGCCGTTCAACGCTGAGCAGGAGCGCGCGATAGACCGCGGAGCAGTGGCGGCCTTCGAGCGTTTCAATGTGCTGCTGCAACACGCGTACGCTCCAGCGTCTGAAGCGGAACCCGCCTGACGCCGGGCCTTTTGCGCCCGGCACTGATAAGCTGAGCGCCTTTGCGGGACGTGAAAATCCCGCAACACCTGCTCACTCTGCATTACCGAGACCATGACCAGTACACCACCCGGCAGCAAACTGTCCCGCATCCTGTTTGGCATTCTCGCCTACGTGAGCCTGACGATCGGCATCATCGCGATTTTCATTCCGGGCCTGCCCACCACCGAATTCATTTTGCTGGCGGCATGGGCGGCGACGCGTAGCTCGCCGCGCCTGAGCGCGTGGCTCGAGAATCATCGGGTGTTCGGACCGATGCTGAGCAACTGGCGAAACGGCAAGATGATCGCGCGCAGGGCCAAGATCAGCGCCACGGTCACCATGCTGATTTGCGCGATGATGATGCTGGTAGTACTGAAACATAATTGGTGGATCTATTTCGCGGTGGCCGGCATGGTGCTGGTCAATCTGTGGATCTGGTCACGGCCTGAGCCTTCGCGGGTTCAGCCGGAAAAGTGAGATGTAGAACCGGCTTCAGCCGGGAAGAGGCCGGTTTGAACGCCCTCAATCCTGGGGCGTGACACCTGACGCCTCCCCGGCTAAAGCCGGTTCCACACACAGCGCGCAGCACATGAGCCTGAACCCGAGGCGGCCCCGTGGGTCTGTCCCTCTAGGTCCAATCACTTTCTCAGGAGCCACCGCCATGTTCGAGCCAGGTCATCTGCACATCGTCCACCCCGCTCTGCAACCACACGACGTCGGCTACGACCTTCATATCCGCTACGAGGTCAGCCAGACTGATTCGGGGCCGGGCATGCAATTCAGGCTGGAAGGTGACATCAGTGGCCAGAGTGTCAACGAAACCTTTGAGCTGCCGAAGGACAAGGCGTACAACTTCGCCAGCGAAGCTTCCCGCAGACTTGAGAAGCATGGGCTGCCGAGAACCACCGACCTGCACGCGATGCACGGCGAGTACGACCAGATGTTCGAAGACATCCGTCACAAGCTCGACATGAAATCCGGCGACTCGGTTAAGCCAGAGCATCTGGAATAGCCCGCTCGCTTTCACGGTCTCGGGATGGGCAATGAGATTACTGGCATAATCGCCCCCCCTCATTCCCGCGAACCCTTCCTTTCCCCATGCGCATTCACGTCACGTTCATTGACCGCGTCGGCATCACCCAGGAAGTGCTGGCCATCCTCGGCGCGCGCAACCTGAACCTCGATGCCGTGGAAATGGTACCGCCCAACGTCTATATCGATGCTCCGACGCTGAGCCATGACGTGCTTGAAGAACTCAAGGACCGGCTGTTTCGCGTGCGCGGTGTCGAAGCGATCACGGTGGTCGACATCCTCCCCGGCCAGCGCCGTAATCTGCAACTTGACGCCTTGCTGGCAGCGATGACCGACCCGGTGCTTGCCCTCGACAGCGCCGGCCATGTGCTGCTGGCAAACCCCGCACTGGTTGCGTTGTATGGCCGGGAGCCGGCGGGCGAATCGATTGGCGAGCTGTTTTCCGATGCGGGTCTGCAATCGGCGCTGCTGGAAAACGGCTTTCGTCTGCCGCTGCGGGAAGTCACGCTCAACGGCGAAGCGCTGCTGCTGGACGCTACCCCCATCACCGACGCGGGCGCGCTGCTGACCCTGTATCTGCCCAGCCGGATTGGCGAACGCCTGTCGGCACTGCACCACGATCACGCTGAAGGTTTCGACGCGCTGTTGGGGGATTCCGCGCCGATCCGCACCCTCAAGGCGAGGGCGCAACGGGTCGCTGCACTGGATGCGCCGCTGCTGATTCAGGGTGAAACCGGCACGGGCAAGGAACTGGTGGCGCGGGCCTGTCATGCAGTGAGCGCGCGCAACGGGGCGCCTTTTCTTGCGCTGAACTGCGCGGCGTTGCCGGAGAACCTCGCTGAGAGTGAACTGTTCGGCTACGCCCCCGGCGCCTTTACCGGTGCCCAGCGAGGCGGCAAACCCGGGCTGATGGAACTCGCCAACAAAGGCACCGTGTTTCTCGACGAGATCGGCGAGATGTCGCCGTACCTGCAAGCCAAACTGCTGCGCTTTCTCAATGACGGCAGCTTTCGGCGGGTCGGCGGCGATAAGGAAGTGCAGGTCAACGTGCGCATCTTGAGCGCAACCCACCGTGACTTGGAGAAAATGGTCGCCGAGGGCACCTTCCGCGAAGACCTGTTCTATCGCCTGAATGTGCTCAATCTGGACGTACCACCATTGCGGGAACGGGGTCAGGACATCCTGATGCTGGCACGCTATTTCATGGAGCAGGCCTGCACGCAGATTCAGCGACCGGTCTGCCGACTTGCGCCAACCACGTACCCAGCCCTGCTTGGCAATCGCTGGCCGGGCAACGTTCGTCAGTTGCAGAACGTGATCTTCCGCGCAGCGGCCATTTGCGACAGCTCGCTGGTCGACATCGGCGACCTGGACATCGCCGGTACGTCGGTGGCGAGGGGCCGTGATGGCGAAGTCGAAAGCCTCGAAGGGGCGGTCGAGGATTTCGAAAAGTCGCTGCTGGAAAAGCTCTACAGCCAGTATCCCTCGACGCGCCAATTGGCCGCGCGGCTGCAGACGTCACACACCGCAATCGCCCATCGGCTGCGCAAGTACGGGATCCCGGGCAAAAGCTAAAGAGCCCATAGAAGTTGGGAGTGAGCTTGCTAAGGAAAGCAGTATCCTGACCGTTTAAAACTCAGCGAATGTACTGCCTCTTCGCGAGCAAGCTCGCTCCCACAAATCCGCGTACGTCCATAACATTCAAGGCATCACTGTCGTAACGATACCGCGACACTGTATTGAAAACATTCCACAGCGCAGACTCAGCGTCCTATAACGCCGCTGCGGCGGAATCCCGCTTTTGCCTCAAAGGTCCGTATCGATTTCGTTCCAGCAAGTTTCGAATTCCAAGCCACTTAAACCGCCACCGCCCAACGTTTACGCGCCCTTCTCTACCTTGGCCGCAAACTTGCTATGCACTCCTCCCATCACGCCCGGGCATAACGGGCGATTTACCATCTGGGGAGATTCCATGAGCGAGTTGCGTTTTACCGAAGACCACGAGTGGCTGCGCGCCGAAACTGACGGCAGCGTCACGGTCGGTATCACCGCCTTTGCGCAGGACGCACTGGGTGACGTGGTTTTCGTGCAACTGCCGGAGCTGCAGTCCTACGACAAGGGCGCGGAAGCGGCCACCGTCGAATCGGTCAAAGCCGCCAGCGGCGTGTACATGCCGCTCGATGGCGAAGTCGTCGAAACCAATCCCGCGCTGGACGCCAACCCTGAACTGGTCAACGAAGACCCGCTCGGCCAAGGCTGGTTTTTCCGCTTTATTCCTTCCAATCCCGATGCTGTCGGCCAACTGCTGACCCAAGACGCCTATGATCGTCTGATCAAAGCCAACGCCGAAGCCTGAGGAGCGCGCAATGACTGACCGTATTGAATTGAGCACCGCCAACGAGTTCATCGCCCGCCACATCGGCCCGCGTGCCGCTGATGAAAAAGCCATGCTCACCACCCTGGGCTATGACTCCCTCGACGCGCTGACCGCCAGCGTCATCCCTGAATCCATCAAGGGCACCAGCGTTCTCGGCTTGTCCGCCGGGCAAAGCGAAGCCGACGCGCTCGCCGACATCAAAGCCATCGCCGGCAAGAACCAGCTGTTCAAAACCTACATCGGCCAGGGTTACTACAACACTCACACCCCGGCGCCTATTCTGCGCAACCTGCTGGAAAACCCGGCCTGGTACACCGCTTACACACCGTATCAGCCGGAAATTTCCCAAGGCCGTCTGGAGTCGCTGCTGAACTTCCAGACCCTGATCAGCGACCTGACCGGCCTGCCGATCGCCAACGCCTCGCTGCTCGACGAAGCCACTGCCGCTGCCGAAGCCATGACCTTCTGCAAACGCCTGAGCAAGAACAAAAGCAGCAACAAGTTCTTCGCCTCCGCCCATTGCCACCCGCAAACCCTCGACGTGCTGCAAACCCGCGCCGAGCCGCTGGGCATTGAAGTGGTCGTTGCGGACGAAGCTCAACTGACCGACGTCAGCGAGTTCTTCGGCGCGCTGCTGCAATACCCCGCCAGCAACGGCGACGTGTTCGACTACCGCGAACTGGTCGAGCGCTTCCACACCGCCAACGCCCTGGTCGCCGTGGCCGCCGACCTGCTGGCCCTGACCTTGCTCACCCCACCGGGCGAGTTTGGCGCTGACGTGGCCATTGGCAGTGCGCAACGCTTCGGCGTACCGCTGGGTTTCGGTGGCCCGCACGCGGCCTACTTCTCCACCCGCGACGCCTACAAGCGCGACATGCCCGGCCGACTGGTGGGTGTGTCCATCGACCGCTTCGGCAAGACCGCCCTGCGTCTGGCCATGCAAACCCGCGAGCAACACATCCGTCGCGAGAAGGCCACCAGCAACATCTGCACCGCGCAGGTGCTGCTCGCCAACATCGCCAGCATGTACGCCGTGTACCACGGCCCGCGCGGCCTGACCCGCATCGCCAACCGTGTGCATCACCTGACCGCGATTTTTGCTGAGGGCTTGAATCAGCTGGGCTTGAAGGCCGAGCAGTCGTTCTTCTTCGACAGCATCACCCTGAACACCGGCGCCAAAACGGCCGACCTGCACGCCAAGGCCCGCGCACACGAAATCAACCTGCGTGAAGTAGACGCTGAGCGCCTGGGCGTTTCGCTCGACGAAACCACGAAGCAAGCCGACATCGAAGTGCTGTGGTCTCTCTTCGCTGCCGAAGGCCAGGCCCTGCCTGACTTCGCCGCGCTGGCGGACAGCGTGGAAGCACGCCTGCCTGCCGAGCTGAAGCGCCAGTCGGCGATCCTCAGCCATCCGGTGTTCAACCGCTACCACTCCGAAACCGAGCTGATGCGCTACCTGCGTCGCCTGGCGGACAAGGACCTGGCACTGGACCGCACGATGATCCCGCTGGGCTCGTGCACCATGAAACTCAACGCCGCCAGCGAAATGATTCCGGTGACCTGGGCCGAGTTCGGCAACCTGCACCCGTTCGCCCCGGCCCAGCAGAGCGCCGGATACCAGCAATTGACCGACGAACTGGAAGCGATGCTCTGCGCCGCCACCGGTTATGACGCGATCTCCCTGCAGCCAAACGCCGGCTCACAGGGCGAGTACGCCGGTCTGCTGGCGATCCGTGCTTACCACCAGAGCCGTGGCGACGAGCGTCGCGACATCTGCCTGATTCCATCATCGGCCCACGGCACCAACCCGGCGACCGCCAACATGGCCGGGATGCGCGTGGTCGTGACCGCTTGCGACGCCCGCGGCAACGTCGACATCGAAGACCTGCGCGCCAAGGCCATCGAGCACCGCGAGCACCTCGCGGCACTGATGATCACCTACCCGTCGACCCACGGCGTGTTCGAAGAAGGCATCCGCGAAATCTGCGGCATCGTGCATGACAACGGCGGCCAGGTGTACATCGACGGCGCGAACATGAACGCCATGGTCGGCCTGTGCGCACCGGGCAAGTTTGGCGGTGACGTGTCCCACCTCAATCTGCACAAAACCTTCTGCATCCCCCACGGCGGCGGCGGCCCGGGCGTTGGCCCGATCGGCGTGAAATCCCACCTGGCGGCGTTCATGCCGGGTCACGCCCGAATGGACCGCAAGCAAGGCGCGGTCTGCGCGGCGCCGTTCGGCAGCGCGAGCATCTTGCCGATCACCTGGATGTACATCCGCATGATGGGCGGTGAAGGCCTCAAGCGCGCCTCGCAACTGGCGATCCTGAATGCCAACTACATTTCCCGTCGCCTGGAAGAGCACTACCCCGTGCTGTACACCGGCAGCAACGGCCTGGTCGCCCATGAATGCATTCTCGACCTGCGCCCGCTGAAGGAAACCAGCGGCATCAGCGTGGATGACGTCGCCAAACGCCTGATCGACTTCGGTTTCCACGCCCCGACCATGTCTTTCCCGGTCGCGGGCACGTTGATGATCGAGCCGACCGAGAGCGAGTCGAAGGAAGAGCTGGATCGATTCTGCGACGCGATGATCAAGATCCGCGAAGAAATCCGCGCGGTCGAAAGCGGCGTGCTGGACAAGGACGACAACCCGCTGAAAAACGCGCCCCACACCGCCGCTGAACTGGTGGGCGAATGGAGCCATCCGTACAGCCGCGAGCAGGCCGTGTACCCGGTGGCGTCGTTGATCGAAGGCAAATACTGGCCACCGGTGGGCCGTGTCGACAACGTGTTCGGCGACCGCAACCTGGTCTGCGCCTGCCCGTCGATCGAAGACTACGCTTAACCAAGCCACGAGCTTCAAGCCGCAAGCTACAAGTGAAAGCCGATCAGCTTTTACCTGCGGCTTGTAGCTTGCTGCTTGTTACTGCTTCACTTCCCGGAACCCCATCATGTCGCTGAGCGTATTTGACCTGTTCAAGATCGGCATTGGTCCCTCCAGCTCCCACACGGTGGGCCCGATGCGGGCGGCGGCGCGGTTTGCCGAAGGCTTGCAGCGCGATGGCCTGCTGGAAACCATCATCTGCGTCAAAGTCGAGCTTTACGGCTCGCTCGGTGCCACCGGCAAAGGCCATGGCAGCGACAAGGCCGTATTACTGGGCCTTGAAGGTGAGCATCCCGACACCGTCGATACCGAAACCGTCGCGGCTCGCCTGCAGCAGATCCGCAGCACTGAACGCCTGAAACTGCTCGGCCGGCACAGCATCGAATTCATCGAAAAGCATCACCTGGCGATGATTCGCAAACCCTTGGCCTTCCACCCCAACGGCATGATTTTCCGTGCCTTCGATGCCTCCGGCCTACAGGTGCGCAGCCGCGAGTACTACTCCGTCGGCGGAGGGTTCGTGGTCGATGAGCAAGCCGCTGGCGCAGACCGCATCGTGGAAGACCAGACGCAGCTGCTATATCCCTTCAAAACCGCACGGGATCTGATGGCGCACTGCACCGCGAGCGGCCTTTCGATCAGCCAGGTCATGCTGGCCAACGAAGCCGCGTGGCGCCCCGAGGCCGAAACCCGTCAGGGCCTGCTGCACATCTGGCAGGTCATGCAGGACTGCGTCGAAGCGGGTTGCCGCAACGAAGGCATCTTGCCGGGCGGCCTGAAGGTCAAGCGGCGTGCGGCAGCACTGCATCGTCAACTGTGCAAAAACCCGGAAGCCGCGCTGCGTGATGCCTTGTCGGTGCTCGACTGGGTCAATCTGTACGCGCTGGCGGTCAACGAAGAAAACGCTAACGGCGGCCGTGTGGTGACCGCGCCCACCAACGGTGCAGCCGGGATTATCCCGGCGGTGCTGCATTACTACATGCGCTTCATCACCGGGGCCAACGAAGACGGCGTCGTGCGTTTCCTGCTCACGGCGGCGGCGATAGGCATTCTCTACAAAGAGAACGCGTCGATCTCCGGCGCCGAAGTCGGTTGTCAGGGCGAAGTCGGCGTGGCCTGCTCCATGGCCGCCGGCGCACTGTGCGAAGTCTTGGGCGGCAACGTTCAACAAGTGGAAAACGCCGCTGAAATCGGCATGGAGCACAATCTCGGCCTGACCTGCGACCCCATCGGCGGCCTGGTTCAAGTGCCGTGCATCGAGCGCAATGCAATGGGTTCGGTGAAGGCCATCAACGCAGTGCGCATGGCCTTGCGCGGCGACGGCCAGCATTTTGTCTCGCTGGATAAAGTGATCCGCACCATGCGCCAGACCGGCGCCGACATGAAAAGCAAATACAAGGAAACAGCCCGTGGCGGGCTGGCCGTGAACATCATCGAATGCTGACATCAGCCCCCATTCATAGGGTTCCCTGCCCTTCGCGGGTACCCCGGAACCGCTTTCAAGGAGTGACCCCATGACCACCGAATTGCTGAAGACCCCGCTCAACGCCCTGCACCGTGAACTCGGCGCGAAAATGGTCGAGTTCGCCGGCTACGACATGCCCGTTCAGTACCCCGCCGGCGTCATGAAAGAACACCTGCACACCCGCGATCAGGCCGGCCTGTTCGACGTTTCGCACATGGGTCAGATCCTCTTGAGCGGCGCGAACGCAGCGAAGGCGCTGGAAACCCTGGTGCCGGTGGACATCATCGACCTGCCGGTCGGCATGCAGCGCTACGCCATGTTCACTAACGAAAACGGCGGCATTCTCGACGACTTGATGGTCGCCAATCTGGGTAACGATCAGCTCATGCTGGTGGTTAACGCCGCCTGCAAGAACCAAGACCTGGCGCACCTGCAGCAGCACATTGGCAGCCAGTGCGATATCACGCCGCTGTTCGACGAACGTGCATTGCTCGCGCTGCAAGGTCCGCAGGCCGTTACCGCACTGGCGCGGCTGGCCCCGGAAGTCGCGAAAATGACCTTCATGCAGTACACCTCGACCAAGATCGACGGCATTGACTGCTACGTCAGCCGCTCGGGCTACACCGGTGAAGACGGTTACGAGATTTCGGTACCGGCGGACCACGCAGAATCCCTCGCGCGTCGTCTGCTCGCGGAGCCGGAAGTGGCGCCGATTGGCCTGGGCGCGCGGGACTCGCTGCGACTGGAGGCCGGCCTTTGCCTCTACGGCCACGACATGAATACCGAAACCACGCCGATCGAAGCCAGCCTGCTGTGGGCAATGTCCAAGGTGCGTCGCGCCGACGGTGCGCGTGCCGGCGGTTTCCCCGGTGCCGACTCGATCTTCGCCCAGCACCAAAGCGGTGCGGCGCGCAAACGTGTAGGCCTGTTGCCACAAGAGCGTACGCCGGTGCGTGAAGGCGCTGAAATCGTCGACGCCGAGGGGACGACCATCGGGACGGTCTGCAGCGGCGGCTTTGGCCCGACCCTGAGCGCGCCGTTGGCAATGGGTTATGTCGACGCCCGTTTCACCGCGCTGGAAACACCTGTCTGGGCAATCGTCCGCGGCAAGAAAGTCCCCATGCAGGTGACGAAAATGCCTTTCGTTCCGGCACGTTACTTCCGCGGCTAAGTAACATCGTCAAAAAATGCGGCACCGCAACAGTGCATTAAACTGTGCGGATGCCGCAGTCCGGCGCCAGCGTTAAGTGCATTAAAACTGTCAAAATATTGAACTTCGACAACCCTCTAAACATTAAAAACTATCGATCTTGCGAACGTGGTTAATGTTTTTAAAAAACCCGAAAACCCCTATGAATACTGGCCCAAACGGGGCTTGTTTTTTCGCCGAGAGTTAGCGTAGAGTTTCTCGACTGTGTTTGCATGGGTCGCTGGGATCGTGACCCGGGCAGTAGCGCCAAAAGCAATGCTACATCCCGTTCTACGTTTCTTCTTCCTGCAACCAGCCCCAGTACTCTTTCATGTGAAAGAGACTGTCATTAATTTAATGCTTCAAGGAATAAGAAAATGTCTACACGTCAGAGCGGCACCGTTAAGTGGTTTAACGATGAAAAGGGTTTCGGTTTTATCACCCCTGAAAGCGGTCCGGATCTGTTCGTCCACTTCCGCGCTATTCAAGGCAACGGCTTCAAAAGCCTGAAAGAAGGCCAGAAAGTGACGTTCGTCGCGGTGCAGGGCCAAAAAGGCATGCAGGCTGACGAAGTACAAGCCGAGGCCTGATCAGCCGACGCAAAGAGCCCCTGATGGCCAACATCAGGGGCTTTTTTGTGCCTGCGATTCCGTAAACTGCCCGCCTCCGATTAAACGAGCGCCGCCATGATCCGACACGTTTTACGCCCCCAGGGCGAATTTCCTCCGGTGGGATTGGGCCGGCGCATGGCTGCGATCAGCTACGACGCACTGCTGTGTGTGGCACTGATGATAGTCACCGCCTTTCTCTACAAACTGGTCTGGATGGGGTTTGTCGGCGAAACCAGACTGCGCCAGCTCTCCGAGTCGGGCGCGCTCGACGCCGACCCGTTGCTGTCCTCGATTTTGCTGATCACGCTGTTCGGCTTCTTTGCCCATTTCTGGACACGCGCGGGCCAAACCCTCGGCATGCAGGTCTGGGGAATACGCGTGCAGAACGCCGACGGAACGGCCATCGGCCTGTGGCAGGCGCTGCTGCGCTTCATCGTCGCCATCGCATCGTGGCTGTGCGTCGGGCTAGGCTTCTTCTGGAGCCTGTTCGACAAACAGAAACGCTGCTGGCATGACCTGTATTCCGAGACGCAATTGGTGCGAGTGCCCAGAATCAGAAAATGAACCTCGGTAAGCCGCCCACAAAAAAGCCGACCCTGGGGTCGGCTTTTCATACTCAGCAGGTATCAGCCCGCGCGACGCAGCAACCAGATGCCCGCCAGGGCGCACACACCCGCCGGCACCAGCACAGCAAAGAGTGGCGAGAATCCGAACACAAGGCTCGACGGGCCCAGCAGATCCTGAGCGATGCGGAAGGTGAAGCCCACCAGCACGCCCGTGAACACACGCTGCCCCAGCGTCACCGAGCGCAACGGCCCGAAGATGAAGGAGATCGCCATCAGCACCAGCGCCACCGTCACAAGCGGCTGAAGAATCTTGGTGTAGAACGCCAGCCAGTAACGACCGTTGTTCAGCCCCTGATCGGCGAGATAACGCGCATAGCCGTAAAGCCCGGTCATCGACAGCGATTCAGGCGGCAGCACCACCGTGCTCAGCAGCTGCGGGCTCAACGCAACGTTCCAGCGTTCTTCAGGGGCGGTGACCACTTCGGTGCGACCGTCGTGGAAGACCGTCGTGGTGACGTCTTTCAGCAACCAGTAATCGGTCTTGAAGTTGGCCTGCTTGGCGAAGCTCGACGTCAGCATGTGGCGCTGGTCGTCGAAATGGTAACGGGTGACGCCATACAAAAGGCCGTTCGGCTGCACCGTGTTGATGTGGATGAACTCCTCACCCTGACGGTGCCACAGGCCGTGCCTGGCGCTCTGCGCGTCGCCGGTGCCTTGGGCCAGCGAACGTGCGGCCTGGGCCGAGGCTTCGGTCACCGGCGCGACGTATTCGCCGATCAACAACCCGGCCACCATCAACACCAGCATGGGCTTCATGACCGCCCAGACGATACGGCCGATGGACACACCGGCGGCCCGCATGATGGTCAGTTCGCTGCTGCTGGCCAGTGCGCCGAGACCGATCAGGCAACCGATCAGCGCGGCCATCGGCAGCATGTCGTAGAGCCGGCGCGGCGCGGTCATCAACACGAAACTGCCAGCGTCCCAGAAGGTGTAGGTGTCGCTGATGTCAGCCATCTCGTCGATGAAGGCAAACAGCGAGGCCAGCCCGAGGATGATCCCCAGTACCGCAAGGATCGCCATGAACACGCTTTTGCCGATGTAGCGATCGAGCTTAACCATGAGCCACCCCCGACACGCTGCGGCGACTCGCAAGCTTCAGGCGCAGAGGCTCCCAGTAGAGCAAGGCCAGTCCGATGGAGAGGAACAGTGCATGCACCCACCACAGGCCGAGCCCCATCGGGATCTTGCCCTTCTCCAGCGCACCGCGCGCAGCAATCAGGATGGTGAGATAAGCCATATAAAGAAGAATCGCCGGAAGAAGCTTGAGGAAGCGGCCCTGACGCGGGTTGACCCGGGCCAGCGGCACCGCCATCAGCGTCACGATGAACACCAGAATCGGCAGCGAAACCCGCCATTGCAGCTCGGCACGGTTGCGCAGGCTGTCTTCGCCGGTCAGCAGTTCGCTGGTGGAGATGGCGTCGCGGTCGGTGACCTCATCGCTGATGTCCGGCTTGGGCAGCAAGGCGCCGTAGGTGTCGTATTTGATGGCGCGGTAATCGGCCTGACCGGGGTTGCCGTCGTAGCGATAGCCATTGTCCAGAATCAGGTAGCGCGTGCCATCGGGCTTGATTTCCTGCCGGCCTTTTTCCGCCACCAGAACGGTGATGCCGTGGTCTTTCTTCTCGTCGAGTTTCTTTTCAGAGATGAACACGCCGCCCAGGTTGATGCGGTCGTCGCTCATGGTTTCGGTGTAGGTCACGCGGCTGCCGTCACGCAGCAGCTGGAAGCGACCCGGCACGAGCGTGTCGAATTCGGTCATCGCGTCCTGCTTGTTGATCAGCAGCTGGAACTGGGTCGCGCCCTGGGGGGCGAGGCTGAAGCTGAGCCAGGCCACCAGCAGTGACACCAGCGCAGCCGGCGCTAGGGTGATCAGCAACAGACGTTGCTGGCTCATGCCGGTGGCGGCCAGTACGGTCATTTCGCTTTCGAGGTACAACCGGCCGTACGCCAGAAGAATCCCCAGGAATAACCCCAGCGGGAGGATCAGCTGCAGGAAGCCCGGCAGACGGAAACCCATGATCAGAAACAGCACACCCGGATCGAGTGCACCCGATGCAGCCTGGGCCAGGTATTTGATGAAGCGGCCACTCATGATGATTACCAGCAGCACAGCACTGACAGCGCTCAGGGTAACCAGCACTTCTCGGGACAGGTAACGGAAGACAATCAAACCAGACACTCCAGGGTTGTCACGCTAAGGCGGCATGACAATGAAATGGATCAGCCATGATGCGCGCGACGGCGAACCACCAAAAAAATATGCGGCATTATCCTGTGATTGGGTGTGTCTGTCACTGCGCGCGCGGGATACTTCTGTAACCGGCACACCGGCGCACCCGGACGGGGTTGTCATCCATTGGCTCGCAGGGTCAAACTGCGGGCCTTGCCGCAGGCATGCCGGTGTAAATACCTCTGCGCCGCTGCCGAGCCGTGTGCTCAAGTGCGATAACTCACAGTTTATTCGGGGACCCCGACATGGAATTGGTTGTTAAAAGCGTCAGTGCAGAAACCTTGAAGACCGCCACACTGGTGGTCGCCGTCGGTGAAGGCCGCACGCTGAGCGACACCGCAAGCACCCTCGACACCCTGAGCGGCGGCGCCATCAGCGCTGTCCTCAAACGCGGCGACCTGTCGGGCAAGATCGGCCAGAGCCTGTTGCTGCACAGCCTGCCCAACCTGAAAGCTGAACGCGTACTGCTGGTCGGTTCGGGTAAAGAGCCGGAATTGAACGATCGCCAGTTCCGCAAAATCATCAGCGGCGCGCTCGGCACCCTGAAAAGCCTGGGTGGCGTTGATGCCGGCTTCGACCTTGACCAGCTGAACGTCAAGAATCGCGATGTTTATGGCAAGAACCGCCTGCTGGTCGAAACCCTGGCCGATGGCGAATACGTCTTCGATCGCTTCAAGAGTCAGAAAGTCGATCCTCGCGCCCTGAAAAAAATCACCCTGCTGACCGCCAAAGCCAACGTCGCCGACGTTGAACGTGCGGCCAAACACGCACAGGCCATCGCTGCCGGCATGGCGGTGACCCGCGACCTGGGCAACATGCCGCCGAACATCTGCCACCCGACCTATCTGGGCGAGCAGGCCAAGGCGATGGGCAAAGCCAACAAGGGCCTCAAGGTCGAGATCTTCGATGAGAAAGACATCGAAAAGCTGGGCATGGGCTCGTTCCTGGCGGTCGGTCAAGGCAGCGCTCAGCCGCCACGCCTGATCGTCATGCAGTACTCCAATGGCAAGAAAAGCGAAAAGCCTTTCGTGCTCGTCGGCAAGGGCATCACCTTCGACACCGGCGGGATCAGCCTCAAGCCGGGCCTGGGGATGGACGAAATGAAGTTCGACATGTGCGGCGCGGCGAGCGTGTTCGGCACGTTGAACGCCGTGCTCGAACTGCAACTGCCGATCAACCTGGTGTGCATCGTCGCGGCAGCTGAAAACATGCCGAGCGGCAACGCAACCCGCCCGGGTGACATCGTCAAGACCATGAGCGGCCAGACCGTCGAGATCCTCAACACCGACGCCGAAGGCCGTCTGGTGCTGTGCGACGCGCTGACCTACGCCGAACGCTTCAAGCCACAGGCCGTTATCGACATCGCCACGCTGACCGGTGCTTGCGTCGTCGCGCTGGGCGGTCACACCTCGGGCTTGCTGGGCAACAGCGACGCTTTGATCAGCCAAGTGCTGGAAGCCGGCAAACGCGCCGACGACCGTGCCTGGCAGCTGCCGTTGTTCGATGAGTACCAGGAGCAGCTGGACAGCCCGTTTGCCGACATCGCCAACATCGGCGGCCCGAAGGCCGGCACCATCACCGCGGCCTGCTTCCTCTCGCGCTTCGCCAAGGCCTACGAGTGGGCGCACCTGGACATCGCCGGCACGGCATGGCTGAGCGGCGGCAAGGACAAGGGCGCAACGGGCCGTCCGGTTCCGCTGCTGACCCAATACCTGATCGACCGCGCCGGCGTTTAAGCCGCTGCCAACGCGCTGGCCTCCGCGGTCGGCGCGTTCAGCGTTCTGGAATCACCCATGACCCAAGTCGATTTTTACATTCTGCCGAGTGCCGACCCTGTCGCGCGCCTGGACTTCGCCTGCAAACTCACCGACAAGGCCTGGCGCCTCGGCCATCGGGTGTACCTGCATTGCAGCGATGCCGGGCAACGCGAGGAGCTGGACGCCCGACTGTGGCGCTTCCGGGGCGAAGCGTTCGTGCCCCATGGCTCGGTCGAAGACGATCAGGACGCTCCGGTGGCGCTGGGTATCGGCAGCGACGCCGGCCAACATCAGGACCTGCTGGTCAATCTTGACCTGCGCATCCCGGAATTCTTCAAACGATTCGCGCGTGTCGCCGAGATCGTTGTCGAGGATCCAGCCATCCGCCTCGCGGCACGCGAGAGTTTTCGCTTCTACCGCGAACAGGGCTATCCTCTGCAAGATCACCGGCTGCAGCGTCTTTGAGCACACGATGGATAATTCAAAACACCTGAAAGATTCAGCGCACCTGCTGGATGACCTCGAATCGATTCGCCAGCTGTTGGGCGATGACCCGGCCCAGCCTCCCCTGCTGACCGAGTCCGTGCACAGCGACGAGCAGATCCCGCTGCTGTTCGACGTGGTTACCGGCCAGGTCGTGACGCTTGATGAGCACGAAGCCGATCTCAATGACATTCCCCTGCTCACGCCCGAGCCGGTCGCGGCGGTTACACCTGCCGCACCTGCGGCCAACGCGTCGACCTCCAAGGCGCCGAACGCTGACGCGCTGCTGCACCTGGATGGGGAACTGCGTGCCGCTGCGCAGTTGATCATGCAAGACGTGATCGACGACTTCGCCCCGCACATCGAGAACGAGATCAAACGCCGTCTGGATGCGCGGATGGAAAGGCTGCTGAGCCAATACAGCAGCTGAACCCGTGTTTCTTTCCCGACCCGGGATCGCGGGCAAGAGCAGTCCTACAGATGCCCGCGCCGATTCCGGGCATCACCGCTCGTAGCACCCGACCTAGCGCTTGTAGCTTGACGCCGCCTTGAAAAGCTATACTCGTCGGCTTTTCCGACTCAAAGCAGATCAGGTTCCCGCCTCGCATGGACAAGACCTACCAGCCGCACGCCATCGAAACTTCCTGGTACCAGACCTGGGAGTCCGAAAACTATTTCGCTCCGCAAGGCGCGGGCGACTCGTACACCATCATGATTCCGCCGCCGAACGTCACCGGCAGCCTGCACATGGGCCACGGTTTCAATAACGCGATCATGGACGCCCTGATCCGCTTCCGCCGCATGCAGGGTCGCAACACCCTGTGGCAGCCGGGCACCGACCACGCCGGTATCGCCACGCAGATGCTGGTGGAGCGCCAACTCGAAGCCCTGGGTCAGAGCCGTCACGATCTGGGTCGCGACCAATTTCTCGAAAAAGTCTGGGAGTGGAAGGATCAGTCCGGTGGCAACATCAGCCGCCAGATCCGTCGCCTGGGCTCGTCGGTCGACTGGAGCCGCGAGCGCTTCACGATGGACGACGGCTTGTCCGAAGCCGTTAAGGAAGCCTTCGTGCGCCTGCACGAAGACGGCCTGATCTACCGTGGCAAGCGGCTGGTCAACTGGGACACCAAGCTGCACACCGCAATCTCCGACCTCGAAGTGGAAAACCACGACGAGAAGGGCCACCTGTGGAACCTGCGCTACCCGTTGGCCGATGGCGCAAAGACCGCTGAAGGTCTGGACTATCTGATCGTCGCGACGACCCGCCCGGAAACCATGCTCGGTGATGCGGCCGTTGCCGTGAACCCGAACGATGAGCGCTACAAGGCGCTGATCGGCCAGTTCGTTGAGCTGCCGCTGGTAGGCCGTCGCATCCCGATCATCGCGGACGACTATTGCGACCCTGAGTTCGGCACCGGCTGCGTGAAGATCACCCCGGCCCACGACTTCAACGACTACGACGTCGGCAAGCGCCACAACCTGCCGCTGCTGAACATCTTCGACAAGAACGCTGCCGTTCTGCCCGCTGCCCAGGTATTCAACCTCGACGGCACGCTGAACGACACCGTCGATGGCACCCTCCCCGCCGAATACGCCGGCCTCGACCGCTTCGAAGCGCGCAAGCAGATCGTGGCTGCGTTCGACGCCGCCGGCCTTTTGGTCAGCGTTGACGACCACGCCTTGAAAGTACCGAAGGGCGACCGCTCCGGGACCATCATCGAGCCGTGGCTGACGGATCAGTGGTACGTGTCGACCAAGCCGCTGGCCGAACCTGCCATCGCCGCCGTTGAAGATGGCCGCATCGCCTTCGTGCCCAAGCAATACGAAAACATGTACTTCTCCTGGATGCGCGACATCCAGGACTGGTGCATCAGCCGTCAGCTCTGGTGGGGCCACCGCATTCCGGCCTGGTACGACGAGTCCGGCAAGGTCTACGTCGGCCGCGACGAAGCCGAAGTCCGCGCCAAGCACAACCTCGGTCCTGATGTTGCCCTGCAGCAGGACAACGACGTGCTCGACACCTGGTTCAGTTCCGGCCTGTGGACGTTCTCCACCCTGGGCTGGCCGGAGCAGACCGATTTCCTGAAAACCTTCCACCCGACCGACGTGCTGGTTACCGGTTTCGACATCATTTTCTTCTGGGTCGCCCGGATGATCATGCTCACCATGCACTTGGTGAAGAACGAAGACGGCACGGCGCAGGTGCCGTTCAAGACCGTGTACGTTCACGGTCTGGTGCGAGATGGCCAAGGCCAGAAGATGTCCAAGTCCAAGGGCAACGTCCTTGATCCCCTGGACATCATCGACGGCATCGAGCTTGAAGCCCTGGTGCAGAAACGCACCTCCGGCATGATGCAGCCCAAGCTGGCCAAGAAGATCGAGAAGCAGACCCGCGACGAATTCGCCGACGGCATCGCCAGCTACGGCACCGATGCCCTGCGCTTCACCTTCTGCTCGCTGGCCTCCACGGGCCGTGACATCAAGTTCGACATGGGCCGCGTCGAAGGCTATCGCAACTTCTGCAACAAGATCTGGAACGCCGCGCGCTACGTCCTCGACAAGGGCGAGGACTGCGGTCAGAACGGCGAGGCGTTCGAGCTCTCGCTGCCGGATCGCTGGATCATCTCGCAGCTGCAGCGCACTGAAGCCGAAGTAACCCGCCAGCTGGATCAGTTCCGTTTCGACCTCGCGGCGCAGGCGCTGTACGAGTTCATCTGGAACCAGTATTGCGACTGGTACCTGGAGCTGTCCAAGCCGGTTCTGTGGGACGAGACGGCGCCGATCGAGCGTCAGCGCGGCACCCGTCGCACGTTGGTGCGCGTGCTGGAAGTCGCACTGCGTCTGGCGCATCCGTTCATGCCCTTCATCACCGAAGAAATCTGGCAGCGCCTCGCGCCGCTGGCCGGCGTTGAAGGCAAGACCATCATGCTGCAACCGTGGCCGGTGGCGAATGAAGCGCGCATCGACGTCGCAGCAGAAGGCGACATCGAGTGGCTCAAGAGCCTGATGCTCGGCGTGCGCAATATCCGTGGCGAAATGAACATCGGCCCGGGCAAGCCGCTGCAGCTGTTCCTCAAGAACGTCAGCGCCGAAGACCAACGCCGCCTGAACGAGAACGAGCACCTGCTGAAGAAGCTGGCCAAGCTTGAATCGTTCACCGTGCTGGAAGCCGGCGCTGAGGCACCCCTGTCGGCGACCGCACTGGTCGGTGAGATGGAAGTGCTGGTGCCGATGGCCGGCCTGATCGACAAGGACGCCGAACTGGCGCGTCTGGACAAGGAAATCCAGCGTCTGCAGGGTGAAGTACAGCGGGTGGGTGGCAAGCTGTCCAATGCCGCGTTCGTCGATAAGGCGCCGCCTGAGGTAATCGCCAAGGAACGCGCGAAGATGGCCGAAGCCGAACAGGCGCTGGGCAAACTGGCAGAGCAGCACGCGCGGATCGCGAGCCTGTAATCCGATCAAATCAGCCGGCCTGAATTGCAGGCCGGTTGACGACCATGACCCCTGTAGGAGTGAGCTTGCTCGCGATATCGGTCTATCAGCAACCTAACCGTTGACTGACACACGATGATCGCGAGCAAGCTCACGCCTACAGGGGTTGTGCTTTCATGAGAATGCATCACCGATGACCAGCCCCGACGCCCCCAAACCGCCACGCAATCCCCCGCGCAAGAAAGCCAAACCTGCTCAACAGGCCAAGCCTTCCACGCCACGCGAGAAAGCCACTCTGCACCCGCGCAACCGCCATCAAGGCCATTACGACTTTCCGCGCCTGATCAAAGGCAGCCCTGAACTGGGCACGTTTGTGATCCTCAACCCCTATGGCAAAGAAAGCATCGATTTTGCCAACCCTGCAGCCGTGAGGGTGTTCAACCGCGCCTTGCTTAAAGCGTTCTACGGCATTGCCCATTGGGATATTCCGGCGGACTACCTTTGCCCGCCAATCCCGGGACGGGCGGACTACCTGCACTTTCTCGCGGATCTGCTGGCGGAACGCAACGACGGGGTCATACCGCGCGGGGCGTCCGTCACTGCGCTGGACATTGGCACCGGCGCCAACTGCATCTACCCGCTGATCGGTCAGGGCGAGTACGGCTGGTCGTTCCTGGGCTCGGACATCGACAAGGTCGCCCTTGCCTCGGCAACGACCATCGTCAAAGCCAACGGCTTGAGCAAGAGCATCAGCTGTCGGCATCAGACTGACCAAAAGCACATCCTGACCCACTTGCTGCAGCCCGATGAGCGCTTCGACATCAGCGTGTGTAACCCGCCCTTCCACGCTTCCGCTGAGGAGGCGTTGAGCGGCAGCCAGCGCAAATGGCGAGCCCTTGGCAAGGCAGACCCCAAACGCAAATTGCCGGTGCTGAATTTCGGCGGTCAGGCGGCGGAGTTGTGGTGCGAAGGGGGCGAGGCGCGCTTTGTGACGCAGTTGATCAGCGAAAGTGCGCACGTCGCGAAACAGGTGCTGTGGTTCAGCACGCTGGTGTCCAAAGCGTCGAATCTGCCGCTGATTCAGAGCGCGCTGAAAAAAGCCGGTGCGGTCGAAAGCCAGACGGTCGAAATGGGGCAAGGGCAGAAGCAGAGTCGCTTCGTTGCCTGGACCTTCCAGGACAAGCCGCAGCAAGCCGCCTGGCGGGCAACGCGTTGGGTTTCACCGCGCTAGGTAGCCGACGACCGAAGCGATAACCGAATCGCAGGCACAAAAAAACCGTGTCCGGATCGCTCCGTCACACGGTTTCCTCAACCAAGCAGCGTTTTCGCTTACTTGTTGACCGAGTCAGTCAGTACTTTGGCTGGTACGAACTTGACCACTTTCTTGGCGGCGATTTCGATGGCTGCGCCAGTCGAAGGGTTGCGGCCAGTGCGTGCTGGACGCTCGGTGACTTTCAGTTTGCCGATGCCTGGCAGAGTGATTTCACTACCGTTTTCCAGTTGGTCAGCGACGATTTGACCCAATTGGTCGAGAGCGTTGCGCGCGGTGGTTTTCGGCGCGTCGATTGCTTCTGCGATATCGGCGATCAATTGGTCTTTAGTCAGAGCCATGGTGGTGTTCCTTCCCTATCAAATTCGAATGGTTTGCAGAGTGTGGTACAGACGCGAAATGTAGATACTGTAAACGGCCTTTGGTTCGGCCGAACGCCCACAAACTGCACGCCTGGCGCGCTTGGGCGCTCAGGACCGGGCAAAACTAGCACAGCGCAACGCAAATATCCGCCCCTACCTACCCATTTGGTCAGCTTTATCGCCCGAGAGGCGTAAAAAAGTCATATTAATGGGCTCAGGTCAGCGTTTTCGGCCCTTCCAGAGCGTTCCGCACCCCGTCTGCGGTACACTTGCCGACTTTCGCACGGGCCTGGTCTGGTCCCGTTCAGTTCCACTTCAGCCGCCGAGAATTCCATGCCGATCCGTCACGCCATCGTCCACCTGATCGACAAAAAACCTGACGGCACGCCCGCCGTGCTCCATGCCCGGGACTCGGAACTCGCCGAATCGCAGGCCATCGAGAACATGCTGGCGGACCTTAACGAGAGCTATAACGCTAAACAGGGCAAGGCCTGGGGTTTATTCCATGCCGAATCCGGCGCGCACCCGTTCAGTGGCTGGCTGAAGGAATACCTGGATCAGGGCAAGGATTTCACCCAGTTCAGCCGCATCGCGGTCGAGCATCTGCAGAAGCTGATGGAAGAGTCGAACCTGTCGGTCGGCGGCCACGTACTGTTTGCGCACTATCACCAAGGCATGACCGAGTACTTGGCAATCGCGTTGCTGCACCACAGCGAAGGCGTGGCGGTAAACGAGGCGCTGGACGTGACGCCGTCCCGGCATCTGGACCTGGGTCAACTGCACCTTGCGGCCCGTATCAATATTTCCGAGTGGCAGAACAACAAAGCGTCCAAGCAGTACATCTCGTTTATCAAAGGCAAGAACGGCAAGAAGGTTTCCGAGTACTTCCGCGACTTCATCGGTTGTCAGGAAGGCGTCGACGGACCGGGCGAGACCCGCACCCTGCTCAAGGCTTTCAGTGATTTTGTCGAGAGCGAAGACCTCCCGGAAGAATCGACCCGCGAGAAAACCAAGGCGCTGGTCGACTACGCGAGCAGCCAGAGCAAAATGGGCGAGCCCATCGCCCTGGAAGAGTTGTCGGGCCTGATCGACGAGGATCGCCCGCGGGCTTTCTACGATCACATCCGCAACAAGGATTACGGCCTGTCGCCCGAGATCCCGGCCGATAAGCGCACGCTCAATCAGTTCCGTCGCTTCACTGGCCGCGCCGAAGGTCTGTCGATCAGCTTTGAAGCGCACCTGCTGGGCGACAAGATTGAGTACGACGAAGAGAAAGGCACGCTGATCATCAAAGGGCTGCCCACTCAGTTGACCGATCAGCTCAAACGCCGCTGACCCCTGCCGAGGAGCCGAGACCCACATGTTCGTTCGTACCCTGAAGAAGTGCTTGCTCGTCATGCTGGTGGTGGTCGTCTACCAGAACTGGGGCAAAATCGAAAACCTGGTTCACCCCTCCTCCGCGTTGTCGGAGCAGGCGCAGGCCAATGCGAAGGTGACGTTGTACGCCACGGACTGGTGTGGCTACTGCAAACAGACCCGGCGCTTTCTCGACAGCCAGGGCATTCGCTACACCGAGTACGATATCGAGAAAGACGCCGCAGGGCGCAAAGCCTATGAAGCACTGGGTGGCCGCGGCATTCCCCTGATCGACGTGAATGGGACGTTGATCAGGGGGTTTAGCGAAGAGCAGATTCTGGCGGCGTTGAAGTAGGCGCGCTAGGCTGAATCGGGCGTCTGCGCCAGTCTACTGATATCTCAGTCCTGAAAGACGTTGGGAAGCCGATACAGCGCCTCATTTTAATACGCTTCCCACATAGGCCCTCCAGCGACAGCGGCAATCGCCGTTCGCTATAACATTCAAGCTGAATACTCTCGCCAGCGCCGCAATCGTTAGTTTATTTCGCGATGTAAAGCCCACGCCTATAACCCTGCCGCTGCCACAAACACGCAACGTCGAAATCAACAACCTTACTTGTAATCGCCAATAGCGATTAAAAGGCAGCTCACGGAAACTCACCCTCCTGTCAGCGGGCATTCGGTCTTAAATTACAGATTTGACAAACATCCGGAAGATTACTTAATTCAAATAAATCTTACTCTGATGGATCAGACGTCATGAAGACTCTTCCCGGCGCACTCGCCTTGCTTTTATCTTTTTTAGTGGGTTGCAGTACCGCCGTGCGTCAAGCCGACCCCCCTGAAGCCAACGTCCCTCAAACCAACAGAAGTGTGGCGCCTCGTGTGGCTAGCACCTATATCTACAACCCCCCCCTTGCGCCATCGGTGGGCTTGCCTCTACTGAATAAAAACTACAATGACAACTCAACAGCGTGCAGCGGAAACCAGCCGTTATTTCGATGCTCAGGCGTGTTTTTAAGAACTGTCGATAACGGCAACTTCGACCCCTGGACTGCCAGCTCGAGTGCCAATGCGCTCGGTTCCTCATCCTTCACCTGGCTGAGGCACGACCTGAGTACCAAAACCCTTTATCACCGCGCCGGATACATCCGGATGAACCCCGACGACATCAATAAGTATTACTCCGACGGACAGGCCAACTGGTCCGGGGTCAATTGCCTTTATCCTTTTGACGCCTACACGGTCAGAAAACCCCGAAACTATAACGGGTGTGACTTTGAGCGCGCACCGGGTGCACCCGGCACCCCCAACCCAGCCCATTACATTGTCTGGGGCTCATGCGACAACAAACTCGGCTATACCACCGCTGCCCAATGGAATGCTCACTATCAAAGCAACGGCCAAACTGAGTATTCGCAGTGTTCCTGGTCGTCCGGCAAAACCAGCAACTGGATGGCGATGATTGCTTCCCATGAAAGCTTTCCGGCCAAAACATCGTGGAACGAGATTCTGGTGCCGACGGTTGGAGTCATCGAAGATGTTTTAGTGATGGCGTTTTTCTACGACGCCAATAAACCCGGAGCGCGCGATGACGCTCGGGCTTTCCAGTCCAAATTGGCAAGCAAAAAAGCCAGACGAGTGCCCATCTACTCCATCAACTTTAATGCCGCACCCTCGAGTCGTTTCGGGTACTCGGCGAGTGACCAGATTGCTTATCCGTGAAGGCAATGACGTTATCGAACGCTGAGCAACTTCATGCACGGCGCTCATTCCACATACCAGGACTATCAACGCGCTAGAAGGATTCCGGCCATGATCCGTCAATTAACAAGTCGCTATATGTTAATGCTCACGCTGATACTGAGCGCTTGCTCCAATCAGCCCCTTCCCCCGATGGAGCCACCACCGCCTGCGCCATCAACAACACAGGCGCCGGCCTATGCTCCCCGCGCACAGTTGCAGAAACCCGAGCAAGTTATCGCCGACGTCAATAAAAACTACAAAGAAACCATCACGGATTGCCGTGAGTACGGTACCAACAAACCACGCGGTCATTATTATTGCAGCGGCGTAACGTTGCGGACCGTGGACGACGGTAATTTCAATCCCTGGATGTACAGCTCAAACTCCCTGGCGATAGGCGCGACTTCTTATTCATGGCTACGCAGAGGCGTGATTCAGACCCGGTTGTACCATCCTGCAGGGTTTATCCTGCGCAACCGCATTGATGCCATTGCATACGGTCTTCCGGGGCTGGAATCCGGCTTTATCTGTCTGTATCCCTATGACGCGTCGACGTCGACCGCCAACGGCCATAAGGGCTGCGGCTACCGGGGCAAGCGGTACCCGCCCAGCGCACCAGCGAAGCCTGACGATGATAATTCTGCCTACGCGTGGGGTTCTTGCGAAGGCATGAACATCACCACCGCAACCCAATGGGATCAACACTTTCAAAGCGTTGGCCAACAGATGTACAGACAGTGTTCCTGGAACATCGACAGTCAGCACGGCTGGAACAACATGATTGCCTCCAGAGACGACTTCCCTCAGCTCCAGTCGATCTGGAACGAAATACTGCTCAACAATTTAGGCGATGGCGGGCAGATGCCAAAGTACATCGCCGCCTATTTTTATGACGTGAGCAAGGCGGGAGGGCTGGCCGCCGCCCGAAACTTTCAGGTGAAGATGAATAACGCCGGCTACAACGTGCCAATCCTGCGGCTGAACTTCGCCAATGCCGGCGGGGATATCTTCAGCTACAGCGCTGCGGACCAGGCCGTTGCGCAGTAGCTGAAACACCCCGGCTCATGAATGACGAGCCGGGGTCTGTTTTCAGGCGGCTTTGATTTGAAAACCAACGCGCGGGAAGTGCACATGTACGACGCCTGCGCGTTCATCTTCACGACGCAGGATGATCTCTTCGCGCCCGCTGAACACCAACTCTCCCGCCACCGCGTCAACGCCGTAATCCACGGCAGACACGGTGACCTGCTGGCCGACGGTGAAACCATTGGGATCGGTGAACGCTTCGTTGGGCACCGGCGCCGGGGTAGCCGCACGCGCGATTTCAACGGCATCGCCCGAACTCAACTCGCTCGGTGCACCATGGCCGAATCCAATAACGCGCTCGTACCACCTCAACACCGCCGGGTAGGCGTCCACGAGGGGGGATGTGACAGGCGTTTGCTTCAGGAACCACAGGGTATGGGCCACCGAGAAATCGGCAATCGAGGGCGCGCCCAAGAGGAAATCACCGTTGCGCTCCAGCTGGGTTTCCAGACGCGCCATCAGCGTCGGCCATTGATGCTGCGCCACTTCCAGCGGCACGCGATTGGCGCTGCCGCCATCGAACAGCGTGGCGCGGTCGGCAATGAATGCCTTCACAGCCTCAGGCGGGACTTTGGCGAAACGCACAGCGAGGGAGGCCGGTTGAAACACCAGGCTGACAGCGTGCAGGAACAGCACCGAATCCGCCCAGGCCGCGAGGCTGGCCGCCGTGAACTCCTGACCTTCGGGATAAAAGGTCGGCGAAGACTTTTCCTGCTCCAGCCGGCGCGCGATCAACGCGGTGTCGCAGTAGATATCGGCGCCCACTTGCAGAACCGGGGTTTTGCGATAGCCGCCGGTGAGGGGCATGAGGTCGGGCTTTGGCATGATCGACGGGATGTTGACCGAGCGCCATGACAGGCCTTTGAAACCCAGCATCAACCGGGCTTTTTCGGCGAACAGGGACGTCGGGTAATGGTGCAGGATAAGTTCTGACATTGCGCTCGAGGCCTCTTCTAGGGAGCGCTGAGCCTAATGCCTCTATGCGGGTGCGTCGAGTGACGACACTGCCAATTTAGACACTCGCGATAACCGTAGTCAGCGTTATCGCAAGATGATCCAAGGAACTACTCACCGATAGGACTGGAGACGCCTAGGCTTTGGTTATCACCATGGAAGGAATAACCAAATGAAAATCCTCATAACAGCCCTGATCGTCAGCTCACTGGTTACAGGCTGCCAATCCGCCACTCCGCAAAGCCCTGCACGCCTTGAGACGCACGCGTCTTATGCGGCGCAAGGAAAACAATCGTCTGAGGCTTTGGTGGCCTCTCTTAACCGCCAGTACAACGACATCAACGAGGACTGCAGAGAAATCGGCACCGATCTTCGTCGTGGTCATTACTACTGCAGTGGATTAATCGTAAGGGGGACTACAGACGGCGACTACTTGCCCTGGACACATAGTCCGAATTCGATGAATCGAGGCGCGACGTCGTTTTCCTGGATACGCCGGGACGCCCACCCTAAGTGGTCCGTGATGCGTCAAGCTGGCTTCATACTGCGCAACGCGGTAGAAGGTCATCGTCTGGGCTTGCCAGGTTACGACGCTGGCTTCATCTGCCTGTTTCCAAAAGACGCAGGTACCGGACAGAATGTGAGGCACAATGGGTGTGTACCGAGGGAACCGGGGAATGGGGTGCATCGCGTCTATCCGCAGCCTAAGGCGACCCATAAGAATAGTGAATACGCGTGGGGCTCATGCGAAAGCTTCGGCATTACTACGCTAGAAGGATGGATTGCCTATACCGGCGACATGCAGTTCTCCAGTTCGACGCAGTGTTCCTGGAATGCAGATAGCCAGAAAGGATGGCGTAACTCGATCGCCATGCAGGAACACTACCCTTTATGGGATATTGCCTGGAATGAACTACTGATGGCCACCGTGGATGATGGGTATGGCCTGAAAGACCTGATCTCTGCGGTTTTCGTCGACTCAGTCGACTCAGCTCATTACGATAGCGGCATCGAAACGGCGCGAAACTTTCAGCGAAAGCTTGTTGCCAACGGTAGCTATGCGCCGATCGTGCGCATGGACCTTAGCTCAGAGCAGCCATTTTCGTACCATCAAGAAGATCAAGTCATTGCGCGGTGAAGGATGGCTGACCGCCGCTTGGCCCACTGCAGACCAGTATTTCCTTGGCGCTTTTACGCAGCTTTTTGATCAGGCGCTCCTGCCGCAACGCGTCGCCTTTGTCGCGACAGGCCTCGACGTAAACCAGCGCCACCGCCGGGCTGGAGCTGAAGAAACGCGCGCCTTTGCCGCTCTGATGTTGAGCGAATCGGCGCTGCGGGTCATTGCTGATACCGCAGTACAAAGAACCGTTGGCCGCGCGCACCAAGTACACGAACCAGGATTTGACCGGCACGGCTTCGGGCACAGGTGCGGTGGCGATTTCGGCGTCAGACATGCAGGACCGTGGCGCATTAGCGAGGGGAGCGGATTTTAACAAAGCGTCAGCGACTGGCCTGAAAAGCCTTCAGCCCTTTCTGGCCCTGTGCACGGATGGCATTTTGCACAAACGGCGCCCAGCCCAGCAATGCACCTCGCGTACCGAGGGCCTGACGCGCCCAGCGCCACAGATCGAACTGATCGTGGTGTTCGCAGATCTTGCCGTCGCGAAAAACAAACCGCGCCTGGATGTCGTTGACCACCGTGCGGCCGGTCTGGCTGAACAGGTAGGTCGCGACCCAGTGGGCAGCGCCCGTCGTGGCGTCGGCACGGACGTGATCGAACACCACCGAAAAGTCACGGGCGCGGGACGTCAGCATGCGCCACATGTCGCCGGCATCCCGCCCGTGCAACTCGCCAAACACCGGGTCGGAAAACACCACGTCTTCGCTGTAGCACGCGGCCATCGCCTCGGCGTCCAGACGACTGAACGCCTCGTAAAAGCGCGTGATCAGCGCGCTGTTGTGTTCGCTGGTAAAGGTCTCGCTCATGGGAACGCCGTCCATGGAAATAGGATGCATGCACGATAAGCGGCCGCACTGCGTTTTGCCACGAGCATTCGCAGGGGAAATGCCGGCCCTCAGACTTTCTCGCTGGTGACGCCCACGTACAGGGCGCGCCCGGCGCCAAGGCCAGCGATGATTGCGGCGATGCCGATGATGCCGAAGATCCAGCCCACCGAGTCCCAGTTGCCGGTCCAGTCATGCACGACGCCCACCGCGAAAGGCCCGAGCGACGCCAGGGTGTAGCCGAAGCCCTGGGCCATGCTCGACAGGTTGGCGGCGACGTGGGAGTCCCGCGAGCGCAACACGATCAGGGTCAGCGCCAGGCTGAACGTCCCGCCCTGGCCCAGCCCAAGCACGATGGCCCAGGCCCACAATTGCTCAAGCGGTGCATACAGACAGCCGAACAGACCCGCCAGGGTCAGCAGCATCACCAGCACAATCGCGACCCGCTGATCCTTGCCTCGCGTTGCCAGCCATGGCGCGGTGAGCGAGCTGACCAGTTGCACCATGATCGAACCGGACAACAGCAGCCCGGCTTCAGTGGCAGTCAGTCCGCGCCCGATGAGGATCGACGGCAGCCAGCCAAACACGATGTAGGCCAGCGACGATTGCAGCCCCATATAAAGGGTGACTTGCCAGGCCAGAGGATCGCGGCGCAAACCGCGCACCCGGTAGGCCACCTGATGCTGACCATGACGCTGACGCGTTTGCGGCCACCAGAAGATCGCGGCGAGAATCGCCGGCACGATCCAGAAGCCCAGGCCTAAGGTCCAATCGCTGCCATTGCCGTTACCCAGCGCCTCGCTCAACGGAACCGTTGAACCCGCCGCAACGGCAGCGCCCAGGCACAGCGCCATGGTGTACACGCCCGTCATGGCGCCGGCATGTTTGGCGAAGTCGCGTTTGACGATGCCGGGCAGCAATACCCCGATGATACCAATGCTGGCCCCGGCCATGATGCTGCCCGCAAACAGACCGAACTCGCCGAGCGAGCTGCGTAGAACGATCCCGCACGCCAGGGTCAGCAGAATGCCGAGTACCACGCGCTCGCTGCCGAACCGTCGCGCAAGAATCGGCGCAAGCGGTGCAAACAGGCCCAGACACAACACCGGCAGCGTGGTCAGCAAGCCGGCCGTGGCCGCAGAAAGCCCCAGGCTTCGTGACACTTCGCTCAATAATGGCGCCATGCTCGACAACGCCGGACGCAGGTTCAGCGCCACCAGGACCAGGCCCAACAACAGGAACCACGGGCGCTTCAGGACGGGATGTAGCTGCTGAACTTGCTCGTCATCGGCTTCTGCATCAATCAGCAGCTCGTCGATGTCGTGAGGGGTCGAAGCATTGGAACGGGAACTGCTCGCCGTCGGCGCCTTGGTCGTCATGGGATTCTCGTGGGGGCAGGAGGATGTAGCAGCGCATTGCGCAAAGCGGTAATCCTGTTGGAGATCGGCAGAGAACACAAGTTTTACGGGGATTGGGTACAGTTTTGCGGTGTCGTAAGCCCACACCCCTCAAACATGATGACGCCGCTGATCTATCTGCCAGCAATCTCCCACAAAGTAAAAAACCCGGGCACTTGGGCCCGGGCTCTTTGTGAAGCGGCTACTGACTCAGTGCAGAATCTGACTCAGGAACAGGCGCGTGCGATCACTCTGCGGATTATCGAAGAAGTCGTTTGGCGCGGCTTGTTCGACGATTTCGCCTTTGTCCATGAAGATCACGCGGTTGGCCACGGTGCGGGCGAAGCCCATTTCGTGGGTCACGCAGAGCATGGTCATGCCCTCTTCCGCCAGGCCGACCATGGTGTCGAGCACCTCTTTCACCATTTCCGGGTCGAGGGCCGAGGTCGGCTCGTCGAACAGCATGATCTTCGGCTTCATGCACAGCGCGCGGGCGATCGCCACACGCTGTTGCTGACCGCCGGAGAGCTGACCCGGGTATTTGTGGGCCTGCTCCGGAATACGCACGCGCTCCAGATAATGCATGGCAATTTCTTCGGCCTTGCGCTTGGGCATCTTGCGCACCCACATCGGCGCCAGCGTGCAGTTCTGCAGGATGGTCAGGTGCGGGAACAGGTTGAAGTGCTGGAACACCATGCCGACTTCGCGACGAATCGTCTCGATCTGCTTCAAGTCCGAGGTCAACTCGGTGCCATCGACCACGATGCGACCCTGCTGGTGTTCTTCCAGACGATTGAGGCAGCGAATGGTCGTCGACTTGCCCGAACCCGACGGACCGCACAACACGATGCGCTCGCCCTGACGCACGTTCAGGTTGATGTCTTTCAACACGTGGAACTGGCCGTACCACTTGTGCACGCCCTCCATCCGGATCATGCCTTCGGCGCCCAGAGGCTTACTGATAGCTTCACTCATCACAAAACTCCTAACGCTTGTGGCCTGTGTCCAACTTACGCTCCAAATGCATGGAGTAGCGGGACATGCCGAAACAGAAGATCCAGAACACCAGGGCCGCGAACACGTAACCCTCGGTCGCCATGCCAAGCCACTTGGGGTCGGCGGCAGCTTGTTTGACGCTGTTGAGCAGGTCGAACAGGCCGATGATGATCACAAGGCTCGTGTCCTTGAACAACGCGATCACGGTGTTGACCAGACCGGGAATGACCAGCTTCAAGGCCTGCGGCAGAATCACCAGCCCCATACGCCGCCAGTAACCGAGACCCATGGCCGCAGCCGCTTCGTACTGACCTTTCGGAATGGCCTGCATGCCGCCTCGAACCACCTCGGCCACGTACGCCGACTGAAACAGGATCACGCCGATCAGTGCGCGCAGCAGTTTGTCGAAGTTCATGCCTTCAGGCAGGAACAACGGCAGCATCACCGACGACATGAACAGCACAGTGATCAGTGGAACGCCTCGCCAGAACTCGATGAACGTCACGCACATCACGCGGATGGCCGGCATTTCGGAGCGACGCCCCAAGGCCAGCACCACACCCAGCGGCAACGCGCCGGCGATACCCACCGTGGCGATCACCAGGGTCAGCATCAAGCCGCCCCACTGGCTGGTGGCGACCTGATCCAGGCCGAACACGCCGCCATGCAGCAGAAAGTACGCAACGATCGGGTAGATGAACAGAAACGACAGGCCGTAGATCGCCTTGCGCGGCATCACCTTGATGAACAGCGGCGCCACGCCGATGATCGCCAGCCAGACGGTCAGATCAACCCTCCAGCGCAGTGCCTGCGGGTAGTAGCCGTACATGAACTGGCCGAAGCGCTGTTCGATGAACACCCAGCAGGCGCCGGCCTTGGTGCAGTCGGCGCGCGTGGTGCCGACCCAGTTGGCATCGAAGATGGCCCAGCTCAGCAGCGGTGGAACAACCAGCCAGATCAGGTAGATCGCGAACAGGGTCAACAGCGTGTTGATCCAGCTCGAGAACAGGTTCTGGCGCATCCATGCCACCGGGCCGAAGACTTTGCTCGGCGGTGGCATGTCGGGTTTGAAAGTATGGGATGTCATGCGCGTTTCCTCACCGCTCGATCAGCGCAATGCGCTTGTTGTACCAGTTCATCAGCAGGGAAATGCTGATACTGATCGCCAGGTACACGCTCATGGTGATGGCAATGACTTCGATGGCCTGACCGGTCTGGTTGAGCACGGTACCGGCGAACAGCGAAACCATTTCCGGGTAACCGATACCGGCGGCCAGCGAGGAGTTCTTCGCCAGGTTCAGGTATTGGCTGGTCAATGGCGGGATGATCACCCGCAGCGCCTGCGGAATGATGACCTTGCGCAGCGTCGGGCCTGGACGCAGGCCCAGCGAGCGAGCTGCTTCAGTCTGGCCATGGCTCACGGACTTGATGCCCGAGCGCACGATTTCGGCGATGAATGCCGCCGTGTAAACCGTCAGGGCCAGCGTCAGCGCCAGCAGTTCAGGGATCAACACCCAGCCGCCCACGAAGTTGAAGCCCTTCAGCTCGGGCAGTTCCCAATGCACCGGTGCACCGAAGACCAGCGCGCAGAGCGCAGGAATCACGATGAACAGCCCAAGGCCCGCCCAGAACTTGTGAAACGGCACGCCCGTGGCTTCGAAGCGCTTGTTCGCCCAGCGCGTCATGAACACGATGGCGACAATGGCCAGTACCACGCTGATCACGAACGGCCACGCCGCATCGGTGGCAATCGCGGCCGGCATGTTCAGGCCACGGCTGCTGACGAAGAACGAACCGAGAAACCCGTGGGCAGCCCGCGGACCCGGCAGGGTCAGGAACACCGCGAAGTACCAGAACAGGATCTGCAGCAGCGGCGGAATGTTACGGAAGACTTCAACGTAAACCGTTGCCAGTTTGTTGATGATCCAGTTGTTGGACAAACGCGCGACGCCGACGATGAAGCCCAGCAGGGTCGCGAGGATCACGCCGATGAACGTCACCAGCAGCGTGTTGAGCAAACCGATCAGGAAAACCCGCGCGTAGGTGTCCGACTCCGTGAACGGAATCAGGTGCTGCGCGATGCCGAAGCCGGCACTGTTTTCAAGGAAACCGAAACCTGAGGTGATACCCCGGTGTTGCAGGTTGGTCTGGGTGTTATCGAACAGATACCAACCCATCGCGACTACGGCGACAACTGTAATTATCTGAAATAGCCACGCACGCACTTTAGGGTCGCTGAGGCTGAGCCTCTGCTTGGGTGCGCTGATTTGATTTTGCATGGAGTGCCCCGGAAGAAATGCAACAAAGCGCCCGGCTACGATTTACGCAGCCGGGCGCAGGTCAATCAACGCACTGGTGGTGCGTATTGAATGCCGCCAGCGTTCCACAGAGCGTTCTGACCGCGAGCAATCTCCAGAGGAGTGCCTGCGCCCAGGTTCTTCTCGAACATTTCGCCGTAGTTACCGACTTGCTTGACGACCTGCACGACCCAGTCTTTCTTCAGCTTCAGCTGAGTACCGTAGTCGCCGTCGGCACCCAGCAAGCGGGCCACGTCAGGGTTCTTGGTCGACTTGGCTTCGGCTTCAACGTTTTTCGAGGTGACGCCTGCTTCTTCCGCGTTCAGCAGCGCGTAGCCGACCCAGCGAACGATGGTGCTGAAGTCTTCATCGCCACGGGCGACAACCGGGCCCAGCGGTTCTTTGGAGATGGTTTCAGGCAGAACGACGTAGTCCTTCGGCGAGGCCAGCTTGGAGCGCTGTGCGTAGAGCTGGGATTTGTCGGAGGTCAGTACGTCGCAACGACCGGATTCCAGCGACTTGGCGCTTTCATCGGAGGTGTCGAACGTGATCGGGGTGTACTTGAGGTTGTTGGCGCGGAAGTAGTCCGACACGTTCAGCTCAGTGGTGGTACCGGCTTGAATACAGATGGTCGCGCCGTCCAGCTCCTTGGCACTTTTCACGCCCAGCTTGCTGTTGGCCAGGAAGCCAACGCCGTCGTAATAAGTGACGAAGCCCGGGAACACCAGACCCATGCTCGCGTCGCGGGAGCTGGTCCAGGTGGTGTTACGCGACAGAATGTCGATTTCGCCGGACTGCAGCGCAGTGAAACGCTCTTTGGCGTTCAGCTGGCTGAATTTGACCTTGGTCGCGTCGCCAAACACTGCGGCAGCAACAGCGCGGCAGAAGTCGGCGTCGATGCCCTGGATCTTGCCGCTTGCGTCCGGAACCGAGAAGCCTGGCAGACCGTCACTGACGCCGCACTGAATAAAGCCCTTCTTCTGAATGGCGTCCAGCTTGGCACCCGCTTGAGCGAACCCGGTCAGACCGAGCGCTGCAGCGGCGGCCACTACAGCCAGGGTGGATTTCAACATCTTCATTCGAACCTCCAGTTTGCTCTTTGTTGTGTAGGAGCCTCAGCCCCGTCGCACCCTTGTGAGGCATTCATGACCCGTGCTGGCTTGTTTTTGGGTCATGCGACGTTGAACCCGTTTACCGCCACCGGCGCCAGGCATCTGGTCATCGCGTGTTCGGCATGTGGCGAGTCCAGCAGACTGAAGCCCCATGATGTCCTTGAACCCCGAGGTTCAAAGCGAATCGTGCCGGGAATCCTGTTCGATGATTCCTTGCTGCCTCTGACGCAACACTCGGCTGTCTGCTTGATAGCCTATTAGTGTTACCGCCCGAGGTGAGCGCCTTCACTCCGCGGGTTGTGTAGCAAAGCCCGTACCACCATGCTGGCAATGTCGAATTAGCGACAGGTCAAGATCAAAACTTGTAACCTTGCGACATCTTTCAAACGCCGCCAACAGCCCGACGCACCGCCTTAAAGCGCTGCGCCGACGGCATCGCACACTAATGGAGCACACATGACTGAACCGTTGATCCTCGAACCGGAATTGGCAGTCGATGCCTGCGTGATCTGGCTGCACGGCCTGGGGGCTGATCGCTACGATTTCCTGCCGGTGGCAGAGATGCTGCAGAAGACGCTGAAGACCACGCGCTTCGTACTGCCGCAGGCACCGACCCGGGCCGTGACCATCAACGGTGGCTACGCAATGCCCAGCTGGTATGACATCAAGGCCATGAGCCCGGCCCGCGCCATCGACAGCGACGAGCTGGAAGGCTCGGCGCAAGACGTCATCAAGCTGATCGAACAGCAGCGCGACAGCGGCATCGACCCGGCCCGAACCTTCCTGGCCGGGTTTTCCCAAGGCGGCGCCGTGGTGTTGCACACCGCCTTCCTTCGCTGGGAAGGCCCCCTTGGCGGCGTGCTCGCGCTGTCCACGTACGCACCGACGTTCGGCGACGAGATGAGCCTGTCCGCCAGCCAGCAACGCATCCCGGCCTATTGCTTGCACGGCAGCAATGACCCGGTGGTTCTGCATGCCATGGGCCGCGCGGCTTACGAACATCTGGAAGCGCAGGGCGTCACCGTGACATGGCAGGAATACCCAATGGAGCACGAAGTGTTACCGCAGGAAATTTCCGACATAGGTGTCTGGCTCGCGGATAAGCTTCGCTAGTCCACTCATTTGATCCTTCCAATTGCGCTGCGGATTTGCTAGGACACTACGCTGCGCCGGGTTCTTGCTTTACACTCCCCGGCGTACATTCCTAAATCAATCGATGAGATCACCGTGCTCAAAGCACTTAAAAAGATGTTCGGAAAAAGCGAGGCTGAGCCGCTCGCGCCGGCTGCTCCCCTCCCCGTCCCCCAGCGCCAGACCGAAACTGTCTCGCGGGAACCGTCAGCAGCAGAAGTGCACGCGCCAGTGCCAGAGCATTCGGCAGCCGCTGCGCCGGTCGTTACTTCGCCTACCAGGGCAGAACGCCCGCGCCGTGAACGTGCGCCCAAGCCCGTCGTCATTCCCTGGAAACCCGAAGACTTCGTCGTCGAACCCCAGGAAGGCAAAACCCGCTTCCACGATTTCCCTCTCGCCCCCGAACTGATGCACGCCATTCAGGACCTGGGTTTCCCGTACTGCACGCCGATCCAGGCGGGCGTTCTGGGTTACACCCTCAAAGGCCGCGATGCCATCGGCCGCGCCCAGACCGGCACCGGCAAGACCGCCGCGTTCCTGATTTCCATCATCACGCAGCTGACTCAGACGCCTCCGCCGAAAGAGCGCTACATGGGTGAACCCCGCGCGCTGATCATTGCGCCGACTCGCGAGCTGGTGGTGCAGATCGCCAAGGACGCCGAGGCGCTGACCAAATACACCGACCTCAACGTGATGACGTTTGTTGGTGGCATGGATTTCGACAAGCAGCTCAAACACCTCGAAGCGCGCCACTGCGACATTCTGGTCGCCACGCCGGGCCGTTTGCTGGACTTCGCCCAGCGCGGCGAAGTGCACCTGGACATGGTTGAAGTCATGGTGCTGGACGAAGCCGACCGCATGCTCGACATGGGCTTCATCCCTCAAGTGCGCTCGATCATTCGCCAGACCCCGCACAAGGGCGAGCGCCAGACGCTGCTGTTCTCTGCCACTTTCACCGACGACGTGATGAACCTGGCCAAGCAGTGGACGACAGAACCGGCGATCGTCGAGATCGAGTCGCTGAACGTCGCCAGCGATACCGTCGAGCAACACATTTATGCCGTCGCCGGCGCCGACAAATACAAGCTGCTGTTCAACCTGATCAACGACCACGGTTGGGAGCGGGTGATGGTCTTCGCCAACCGCAAGGATGAAGTGCGGCGTATCGAGGAGCGCCTCGTGCGTGACGGCATCAATGCCGCGCAGCTCTCAGGCGACGTGCCCCAGCACAAGCGCATCAAAACGCTGGAAGGTTTCCGGGAAGGCAAGATTCGCGTGCTGGTGGCCACCGACGTCGCGGGTCGAGGGATTCACATCGACGGCATCAGCCACGTGATCAACTTCACCCTGCCGGAAGTACCGGACGACTACGTACACCGCATCGGCCGGACCGGTCGTGCGGGTGCAGATGGCGTGTCGATCAGCTTCGCCGGTGAAGACGATTCGTATCAGCTGCCGTCGATCGAAGAAAAGCTGGGTCGCAAGATCAGCTGCGAAACGCCATCGACCGTGTTGCTGCGGCCAGTCGTGCGCGTGCAGCGGGCGGTTCCTGCGGCGGAGTAAGCCGCAAAAAAAAAGCGCAACCCTGGAAGGGGTTGCGCTTTTTTTGTGCCTGATCGGTGTCAGTCAGTGCCGTAACGAGGCGAACGCGGGCCATATAACAGACCTGCGGGTTTGCCGGCCGAGAGCAAACGCTGGCTGGCGATACCGGCGATAGGATGGCCTGCATCGGTTGAGCTGTTGATGATCTGCTTGACTGCCGCAGTGATCAGCATGCCAACCAAGCCGCCGCCGCTATTGTTGCCGCCTTCATCACTGGACGCACTGGCAGTGCCGGTCCACAGCGTCGTTCCGCTGCGCAGGTCGACCAGCTTGGCGGTGGCCGCCACGATCGTTTGACTGCTGATGACCATGTAACTGGTGCCGTACTGCGTCACCTTGACGTACATCGCCGCATCCGCACCGAAGATTTCCCGCAGTTTGGCCGGGGATGTTTCCTGAATCTCGTTTGCGCTGGTCAGGCCGTTCTGCTTGAACGTCTCGTCGACCAGTGCCACTGGCAAGACGTAGTAACCGGCCTCCGCCAGCGGGAACGTGACTTGGGACAGCAGGCTGTATGTCGCCTTGACGTCGGGTGACTCGTTAACCGGTGGCAGCACCAGGATCGAGCGGGGTTTGCTTTCCTTGAAGGCCGAATAATCGACGGTCTTCGGCGCTACGCAGCCGCCCAGCAGGGTGGCTGCAAGCAGGCTGGCGGCCAGCGTCAGATAACGTGCGCTCATTTGGAGGCGACTCCTGTCTTGACGTTTCTAAGCAGAAAATCCATGTAGGTCGCCGACTCGGGGAACAGCCCCTTCTCGGTCCGAAACTCCTGCACCATCTGATCATCCTTGCCCAGACTGCCGTACAACATGCCCAACTGAGCGTGGTAGCCCGGTGGCGGATTGCCGTTGGTGGAACGTATCTTCTGCAGGTCTTCCTCCAGCTTGGCGACTTGCGCCTCTTTGGATTCACCCTTGAAGTATTCGTAGACCTCGGGCTGATAACTGCCCCACTGGTACAGGGTTTTGAGTTGTTGAGCGCAGCCGGCAAGCCACAGGCTTGCTGCCGCCATCGCGATCAACCGGAACTGACGGGTACTGTTTTGCATGTGAAACGAACTCCCTGTAGTGATCAGTTGGCAACCGGCTTCCAGCCACCGGCATCAATCGCCCGCACCATGTTGTTGACGGCTTCGCGCATGGCCAGATCCAGCACCTTGCCGTTGAGCGTCGAGTCATAGCTGGCAGTCCCGCCGAAACCGATGACCTCGCGGTTGGACAACTGATACTCGCCCGCGCCCTGAGTGGAATACACCACCTCGGACGTGCTGATGTTGACGATATTCAAGGCGACCTTGGCGTAGGCGATCTGGGACTTGCCACGACCCAGCAAACCAAACAGTTGCTGGTCTCCTACTTCTTTACGGCCAAACTCTGTGACGTCACCGGTCACCACATAATCAGCCCCACGGAGCCGCTGCGTTGTCTTTTTGATCGCCGCTTCCTGGCCGATCTCGGCCATGTTGTCGCGGTCCAGCACGTTGAAGCGATTGGTCTGCTGCATGTGGGTGATGAGAATGGTTTTGGCCTGTCCGCCAAGGCGGTCAACGCCGTCGGAAAAGATCCCGCGCATGTAGCTTGAACGGTTATCGAACTTGCCCACCGCGATCGGCGTACGTACGCCGGCGTAGGGAGTGTTGTAACTCTCGACCTTTTCCACCGGCATCGCCCGCGAGCTCTCCGTGGCACAACCGCTGACTACAACCAGCGTTGCCGCTGCCATCCCTGAAACGAACACCTGCTGCAATCGGTTCACACCCACACTCCGTATTTTCAGATTCATGTCCGTCCGTTGGCCTCAACTGCGCCTGCACAGGCACGGTTGATCGCCCGCAAGGTGCGGTGATTTGGGGCAAACGGAGGGGTTTTGACGAGATTGACGCGCAGGAACCGGAATACGGTTCCTGATAGACGAGCTCATTCCCTGAGGGATATCACAGTGATATCAATCCGGCCGCAATGCTAAGACGCCAGCTTACTGGCGTCAACCACTCTAAACAGCGCCTGTTTAACGGGCCTCTCAAACCGGCTTATTTCCAGCGATCCGCGGCCTTGTGGTCACTGTCGCGGCCCTCCACCCAACGGGCCCCTTCTGACGTGTTTTCCTTCTTCCAGAACGGCGCTCGGGTCTTCAGGTAGTCCATGACGAAGTCGCAGGCTTCGAATGCCGCCTGGCGATGGGCGCTGGCGGCTGCGACGAACACGATAGGCTCGCCCGGTTTCAATTCGCCCACCCGGTGAATCACTTCCAGCTTGAGCAGCGGCCAGCGCTGCTGCGCTTCATCGACGATCTTGAGCAGCGCTTTCTCGGTCATGCCGGGGTAGTGTTCAAGGAACATCCCTGCCACTTCAAGGCCGTCGTTGAAGTCGCGGACGTAGCCGACAAAGCTGACCACCGCACCCACGCCGACGTTGGCGTCGTGCATGGCATTCACTTCCGCGCCGGGATCGAACGCTGCGGCTTGCACTCGCACGCCCATATCAGCCTCCGGTGACGGTCGGGAAGAACGCCACCTCGTCGCCCGGCTCAACAGGCGTGTCCAGGGAACACAGCTCCTGATTACGGGCGCACATGATGCCTTTCTCGCTGAGCACCTCCCACACACCGCCGCGCTCGAGCAAATGCTGGCGCACGGCGTCGATAGTGGCGAACGCGCCTTCGAGCGTCTCACTCTCGGTGCCGAGGGTTTCGCGAAAACGCGCGAAGAACTGGACTTGCACGTGAATGGTCATTGGGCGTTCACCTGCTCGTCGGCGATGAAGTGCCCGCTTTTGCCACCGAGTTTTTCGAGCAGTCGCACGTGCTCGATGGTCATGCCTCGGTCCACGGCCTTGCACATGTCGTAGATAGTCAGGGCGGCGATGCTGGCGGCGGTCAGCGCTTCCATTTCCACGCCGGTCTGGCCGGAGAGTTTGCAGCGGGCAAGGATATGCACGGTGTCAGGGCTTTCGGCGGTGAGTTCGACCTTTACGCCCGTGAGCATCAACGGGTGGCAGAGGGGAATCAGATCGCTGGTTTTCTTCGCGGCCTGAATGCCGGCGATGCGTGCGACGGCAAATACGTCACCTTTGGGGTGCCCGCCTTCGACGATCATTTGCAGGGTTTCGGGCAGCATGCGCACGCGCGCTTCGGCCACGGCTTCACGGAACGTCACGTCTTTTTCAGTGACGTCGACCATGTGGGCGCGACCTTGGGAATCGAGATGAGTGAGCACGGGATGACTCCTGAACAGGAGCGGGGATTGTAGGGAGTTAGGGCTAGAAGCCACAAGCTGCAAGCTGCAAGCTAACGACCTTAAGCGGACCGTCGGCTTGCAGCTTGAGGCTAGACGCTTGAAGCTGATGTCACGTTACAAATGGCTCTCCGCGTATTCAGCCAGGATCGAGCGTGGAACACCTTGCAGACTGATGTGCACACCGTTGGGGAAGTCCTTGAAACGCTCCGTCAGGTAGGTCAGCCCCGAACTGGTGGCCGACAGATAAGGGGTGTCGATCTGCGCCAGGTTGCCCAGGCAGACCACCTTTGAACCGGCGCCGGCACGGGTGATGATGGTTTTCATCTGGTGCGGCGTGAGGTTCTGGCATTCATCGATCAGGATCAGGCTCTGCTGGAAGCTTCGGCCACGAATGTAGTTGAGGGATTTGAACTGCAGCGGCACCTTGCTCAGGATGTAATCGACGCTGCCATGGGTGTTTTCATCGTCCATGTGCAACGCTTCCAGGTTGTCGGTGATCGCGCCAAGCCATGGCTCCATCTTTTCTGCTTCGGTGCCGGGCAGAAAACCGATCTCCTGGTCGAGGCCCTGCACGCTGCGGGTGGCGATGATGCGGCGATAACGCTTGCTGACCATGGTCTGCTCGATGGCAGCGGCCAGGGCGAGAATGGTCTTGCCCGAACCGGCCGCGCCGGACAGGTTGACCAGATGAATGTCCGGATCGAGCAGCGCGAATAGCGCCAGGCCTTGATAGATGTCGCGCGGCTTCAGCCCCCATGCTTCCTGATGCAGCAGCGGCTCTTGATGCATGTCCAGCAACAGCAACTCATCTGGCTTGACGCCTTTGACCCAACCGACGAAGCCTTGCTCATCGATGATGAATTCGTTGATGTGCACAGACGGAATCTGCTCGATCATCTGCACTTTGTGCCAGGTACGGCCGTGATCCTGGCGGGTATCGACCTTGCTCACCCGGTCCCAGAAAGAGCCGGTCATGGTGTGGTAGCCGCGGGACAGCATCGACACGTCGTCGACCAGTTGGTCGGTGCTGTAATCCTCGGCCTCGATGCCGCAGGCACGTGCCTTGAGGCGCATGTTGATGTCTTTGGTGACCAATACGATGCGCGTGTCCTTTTTCCGCGCATGCAGGTCAATCAACTGATTGATGATGATGTTGTCATTGAGGTTGTCGGGCAGCACCCGGTTGGGCTCTTGCCGCTTGTTCATGAGGATGGACAGATAGCCCTTGAAAACACCTGTACCGCGATCGATCGGTACGCCTTTTTCGACCTCCTCCGGGGTCGCTTCGCCGAGTGTCTTGTCAATCAAACGGATCGCCTGCCGACATTCGGCAGCCACCGAGTGCTTGCCCGCCTTGAGCTTGTCCAGTTCTTCGAGGACCGTCATGGGGAGTGCAACGTGGTGTTCTTCGAAATTCAGAAGCGCGTTTGGATCATGGATCAATACGTTGGTATCGAGCACGTAAAGGATTGGCTGGTTAGAGGAAGGGGTGCGTCCGTGGTCATCCATACTCGCTCACCTTTGTAGTAGCCGGGTGGCGCAACACACAGCGATGTTGCGTCACGAAAAGGCCGCCGAGGCTTTCCCCTTGAGGCAGGAGAAAATTGCGCAAAGTGGGGTCTGGAATGACGCCACCTGTGTTGCAGGGTTCGGCGGTCTGTTGTCGTAATACCGCAAAACCGATGACATAAAAACGCGTTTCAGCGCTTTTTGAAGTTTATTTTTCAGGGGGCGAATTAGGCCTTGGCGGATGGGGCAACCGCGTTTAAAGTCGGAAGTCCGGTCTGGGATAAATCCTCAGAAATTTCCGACATCTCCCCCTCTCTATTCCTTTTCTTTCGCGGCCGGCGCCGTCTGATCTGTCGCTGCACCCGGCTGCTCGGCGGGCTCTTCTGCGGCGTCATCGTCTGGCGTGTCATCTTCCTCATCCGGCACATCTTCTTCGTCCGCCAACTGCTGCGGATAAATATGGCAATCCTCCCAGATCACACCGCTTTGCGCGGTATTGGCCATCAGCCATGGGACCGCCTGTTGCGGCTTGTCCGTGCTGTCATGAAACACCACATTGCCGCGCCGCCACAGCAGCATCAGCGTCAGCACCCGGTTGGCAGCCTGCTCGGCGCTGATGCGTCCGGTGCTGTCCTGGGAATCGATGTTCCACAGCGACACCCGCAGCTGCTGATCGCGGAAGAACGGCGCGCTGTCGGCACGACGATGCCCGTAAGGCGGACGGAACAGCGGCACGAAATTGTCCGGCAACACCTGCTGAATCAGCGCGGCCGTGCGCTGGATGGAGTCTTGCCAGTCGCGCCAGTGGGCATGGGACCTGAACTCCCAGCCTTGCAGGCCGACGCATTGCTGCCGGTAGACGTTTTGCAGCGCTGGCGCTGAAGTGCTGTCGAGACGACTTTGCAGGCTTTTGCCCAGGACGAAGAAGGTCGCGGTGATCTTCTGTTGGCGCATGAAGTCAGCCAGCCAGTCCGTGGCCCCATCAGCAACCGTCGGACCGCTCTCGAAATTGAGCAGGAAGGTCCGGTCCGGCATTTCTTCGCCGCTGAGTTCGTCGGAGTTATAGCGCTCGATCTCGCTGCTGGTCTGCGGGAACAGGGCGGCCATGCGCAACAGTTCGTTGAGATAACGCTGGCTGAAGGCATCGGCCGGCGCCGCCCACTGCGCATAGAAGGAATCATCGGCCACTTTGTATTCGGCGGCGCGCTGACGCAGCATCGGCACGTCGTCGACCAGCACGCAGAACGAGGCGTCGGCTTCACAGGTTTTTTCAGCGAATGTCCAGTTCTCGAACAGGCGCGTCCACAACCGTGTGCGGATCAGGTTCACCGTCGGCAGGTTGATCTGGCGCAGCCCCAGGCGCGCACTCAGCTGGGCATCGCTGAGCTTTTCGCTTTCCAGCAACTGATGGGCGAAGCTGAGAATCTGGGCGCGAGAAGCGACGTCGAACAGCTGCGGCGTTTCCAGAGCCTCCGGCCAGACTGCGCGATCCAGCATCGCGATATCCCCCGTGGCCGCCTGTGCGTTGAGCCCCAGCAAACAGGCTCCGATCAATAACAGCATGCGCAAAACGACGTGCTCCCAATCCTTGATAAAGAGGCCGAAAACCGGCGAGGCACTATAGCGGATTTGCCCAGGGCCAGATGGCCGGATTCGGGCACGGCTTCCGTAGGATTGCGCCTATCGACACCATAGCTGGAGTGAACCTCACGCAACCCCTAGAATCGCCCGACGATTAAAGGAGACCTGCCCATGCTGATGGTGATTTCCCCAGCCAAAACCCTCGATTTCGAAACGCCGCCTACCACCAAGCGCCATACCCTGCCGCAATTTCTGGATCATTCTCAGGAGCTCATCAGCCAGCTGCGCGACCTGACCCCCGCGCAGATCGGCGAGCTGATGCACCTGTCCGACAAGCTCTCGGGCCTCAATGCCGCCCGCTTCGGCAGCTGGGATCCGGCGTTCACCCCCAAAAACGCCAAACAGGCGCTGCTGGCATTCAAGGGCGATGTGTATACAGGGCTCGACGCCGACACACTGAGCGGACCCGATCTGACTTACGCCCAGAAGCACCTGCGCATGTTGTCCGGGCTCTATGGATTGCTGCGCCCCCTGGACCTGATGCAACCGTATCGGCTGGAAATGGGCACAAAACTGGCGAACGCCAGGGGCAAGGATCTTTATGCATTCTGGGGCGACCGCATCAGCGAGTGGCTGAACGATGCGCTGAAAGAACAAGGCGACGACGTGCTGCTTAACCTCGCGTCGAACGAGTACTTTTCGGCGGTCAAGCGGCCGGCACTTAATGCCCGCGTGATCGAAACCGAGTTCCGCGACCAGAAAAACGGCCAGTACAAGATCATCAGCTTCTATGCCAAGAAAGCACGGGGCATGATGACCCGCTTCGTCATTTCCGAGCGCATCAGCAAGCCCAAAGACCTGGCCCAGTTCGATGCCCACGGCTATCGATACAGCAAAGAACTGTCCTCCCCGGACAAGCTCATTTTCCTGCGCGATGAGCAAGATGCCTGATTGGCACCTGCCCTTTCCTGCGACCAAATGCCTGCCCGTCTTCAACCAATGACGGGCATCGCGACGCCATTTCATCCCTACTTCAGTGCACTGCTCAGCGCACATTTCTCGTGATTTTAGTGCGAGCAGGCAAACACCATCATTCGAATGCGTCTGTCCATCCAACCGAAAGCAAACAAAAACAGTGACTCTGTTCGCAAATTCCCACACTTACTTAGTTCATAAGCTACAGTTTGCACGGACGAACGGTAGTGCTGACAGCTAATTGGCGCCAACTAACAGTCGAAAACTAACGGTTCTTTTTTTTCTCAAAAAATTAACAACTTTTTTTGCAGATTTCGGGTCGTGAATTTGAACTAGTGACACCCCACCCTGCAGGCCGGCCAAAGCCTTATAAACTAAGGCTCAAACCTTGATCGCCAGCCCGCTGGATCCCGCCAGAAAGCACCGAGTGTTACGAAAAATCTCAAAAAGAGGACGAGCGGCCCGGAACTTATGGGGATTGCCCACGCTCCTACATCCCGTAACAATTCTCGTCCCCCATGTAGGACATCTCTTACATGGCACATGGACAGATCTGGAAGTTGCTTCTCAACGAAGTTAGACCCATGGGTCAAGTGGTACGTACAAGGAGTCACGCACCAAACTAGTTGAAGTGAATTGAGCTAGCACCATTCGGGTGCCCGCAGTCGTGAATCGGGGCAGATTCATCGGGAGACGGCCAAAAGCCTTGCCCTTGATCGCCTGAGCATGACGCGCAAATCATCCGTCGGAGTGCCTGCCACATCCCAGATCGGGAACCTATATAAATATGTATGGGCTACTCGACACTTTTGATCTGTAACATTCGGGTTTACCTTTCATCCAGGTAACTCACCCTTAATTCTGCCTGTGCTTGTCACGCGACATTCATTTGCCGTGCGTACGAGTGCGCGAAAAGTTGTAAGACAGTTTTTATATTCGGCCAACTAATGGCGTAAACATTGAGGAGATTACTATGCGTATCAGCATCTTTGGTTTGGGCTATGTCGGTGCAGTCTGCGCAGGCTGCCTCTCGGCGCGTGGTCATGATGTTGTTGGCGTGGACATCTCCGCTGCCAAGATCGATCTGATCAACAAAGGCAAGTCGCCAATCGTTGAGCCAGGTCTGGGCGAGTTGCTGGAAACCGGCATCAAGACCGGCAAACTGCGTGGCACCACCGACTTCTCCGAAGCGATCCGCGACACTGACCTGTCGATGATCTGCGTTGGCACGCCAAGCAAGAAGAACGGCGATCTGGAGCTGGACTTCATTGAATCGGTCTGCCGCGAAATCGGCTTCGTACTGCGTGACAAGAGCACCCGTCACACCATCGTCGTGCGCAGCACCGTTCTGCCAGGTACCGTCGCAAACGTTGTCATCCCGATCCTCGAAGACTGCTCGGGCAAGAAAGCCGGCGTTGACTTCGGTGTCGCGGTCAACCCTGAATTCCTGCGTGAAAGCACCGCGATCGCTGACTACGACCATCCTCCGATGACCGTTATCGGCGAATTCGACAAGGCGTCCGGTGACGTTCTGCAATCCCTGTACGAAGAACTCGACGCACCGATCATCCGCAAGGACATCGCCGTTGCCGAAATGATCAAGTACACCTGCAACGTATGGCACGCGACCAAGGTCACTTTCGCCAACGAAATCGGCAACATCGCCAAGGCAGTCGGCGTCGACGGCCGCGAAGTGATGGACGTGGTCTGCCAGGACAAGGCTCTGAACCTGTCGCAGTACTACATGCGCCCAGGCTTCGCTTTCGGCGGTTCCTGCCTGCCAAAGGACGTCCGCGCCCTGACCTACCGCGCCAGCACTCTGGACGTTGAAGCACCTCTGCTCAACTCCCTGATGCGCAGCAACGTTTCCCAGGTTCAGAACGCTTTCGACATCGTTGCTGCCAGCGACACTCGCAAAGTTGCCCTGCTGGGTCTGAGCTTCAAGGCCGGTACCGATGACCTGCGCGAAAGCCCACTGGTCGAGCTGGCAGAAATGCTGATCGGTAAAGGCTACGACCTGAGCATCTTCGACAGCAACGTCGAATACGCTCGCGTTCACGGCGCCAACAAGGACTACATCGAGTCCAAGATCCCGCACGTTTCGTCCCTGCTGAACTCGGACTTCGACGCGGTCATCAACAACTCCGACGTGATCATCCTGGGTAACCGCGACGAGCGCTTCCGTGCACTCGCCAACAACGCGCCAGCCGGCAAGCGTGTGATTGACCTGGTGGGCTTCATGAAAGGCACCACCACCGAAAACGGTCAAATCGAAGGTATCTGCTGGTAACACACAGCGAGCTGCAAGCCACGAGCTGCAAGTTTCAGGCTTCATCCCTCCCGTCCCGGGCGTCAGCGCCTGCGACGGGAGGTTTGAAGCTTGCGGCTTGAGGTTGCAACTGACTTAGGGATACACACTATGCAAAGGCTGAAGCACGGCTTCCTCCAGGCCGCAGGTTGGCTGTTTTATCTAACTTTGCTGGCTGCCATTGCCATGGCGCTGCCTGCATCGCTGTTTGACTCGCACTCCAAAGATTTCATTTTCCTGATCGGTATCGTCGGCATCTGGCGCTACTCGATGGGCGCAACGCACTTCGTGCGCGGCATGATCTTCCTGTACATCGTCTACCCGCACCTGCGCCGCAAAGTGCGCAAGCTGGGCAAGGCAGCCGATCCGTCCCACGTGTTCCTGATGGTCACCAGCTTTCGTATCGATGCGCTGACCACCGCTCAGGTGTACAGCTCGGTGATTCGCGAAGCCATCAACTGCGGCTTCCCGACCACCATCGTGTGCTCCCTGGTGGAAATGTCCGACGAGCTGCTGGTCAAGGCACTGTGGGCCAAGTACAACCCGCCGGAGCACGTCAAGCTCGACTTCGTGCGCATCGCCGGTACCGGCAAGCGTGATGGTCTGGCGTTCGGTTTCCGCGCCATCTCCCGCCACATGCCGGACGACCGCTCCGTCGTTGCGGTGATCGACGGCGACACCGTTCTCGCTGAAGGCGTGGTGCAGAAAACAGTTCCGTGGTTCCAGCTGTTCGGCAACGTCGGCGGCCTGACCACCAACGAATTCTGTGAAGTACGCGGCGGCTACATCATGAGCGAGTGGCACAAGCTGCGTTTCGCTCAGCGTCACATCAACATGTGCTCGATGGCGCTGTCCAAGCGCGTGCTGACCATGACCGGCCGTATGTCGGTGTTCCGCGCCACCGTGGTGACGGACCCGATGTTCATCGCTGACGTGGAAAGCGATTCGCTGCAGCACTGGCGTCTGGGCCGCTTCAAGTTCCTGACCGGCGACGACAAGTCCAGCTGGTTCAGCCTGATGCGCCTGGGCTACGACACGTTCTACGTGCCGGATGCCGCCATCAACACCGTTGAACACCCGCCGGAAAAGAGCTTCCTGAAAGCCAGCCGCAAGCTGATGTATCGCTGGTACGGCAACAACCTTCGGCAGAACTCCCGTGCGCTGGGTCTGGGCTTCGGTCGTCTTGGGGTCTTCACCAGCATCGTGCTGTTCGACCAGCGCGTATCGATGTGGACATCGATCCTCGGCCTGACCGTTGCCATGCTGGCAAGCCTCAAGTTCGGCATCGAATACCTGCTGGCGTACCTGCTGTGGATCGGTATCACCCGTCTTATCCTGACCCTGCTGCTGTCGTGCAGCGGGCACAAGATCGGGCCGGCGTATCCGATGATTCTCTATTACAACCAGATCGTCGGCGCACTGATGAAGATTTACGTCTTCTTCCGTCTCGACCGACAGTCCTGGACCCGACAGGACACAAAACTGAGCCGCGACATGGCCAGCTTCCAGGGTTGGTTCAACACCTGGTCGTCGCGGACCATGACTTTCTCGGCTGGCAGCATCTTCGTTGCCGTGCTGCTGACAATGGTCTGACCGGGCCTTTGACCGAAACAATGGATCAACTCGATTAATCAGGAATTACCACCATGAATACAGCCGTGAATGCCAATGTCGTACATGAATCCGAAGCCCAGCGTCAGCACGCACGGGTCAAGATCCCGGCCAAACTGCGACTGCTCAATGGTCAGCCGAACGCCCCGCTGGTGCGTGTCGAAGACCTTTCCGCAGGCGGTCTGAGCTTTGTCGCTCCTGCCAACCTGCGTCCAGGCGTCGGTGAAGTCATCAAGGGTCGTCTGCAGTTCCTGATCGACAACCTCGGTCTGGCAATGGACGTTGACCTGCAAGTGCGCACCATCGATTCGAGCACCGGCCGTGTCGGCTGCCAGTTCCAGAATCTGGAATCCCAAGACATCTCGACGCTGCGTCACCTGATCACTTCGCACCTGTCGGGCGACCTCATCAGCATGGGCGAAGTGCTGGCTACCCTGCAGCGCGACAACTTCACCAAGGCCCGCAAATCCAAAGACGGCGGCAGCGGCCTGAGCGCCTTCGGTCGCCTGCGCGCCGTGACCTTCAGCGTCGGTATCTTCGCTGTCGGTTTGATTGCGTTCGGCTTCGTCGCGAAATCGGTCTACGGCATGTACTTCGTCAGCCACTCCACCTCGGGCCTGGTCAGCGTCCCTAGCCTGGATGTCACCATGCCTCGTGAAGGCACCGTGACCAGCCTGGTAACGCCAAACGGCAACGTCGCCAAAGGCGCTCCGCTGGCGACTTTCAACACCAGCATGCTGGACATGTTGAAAGGCAACCTGGACCCGGACGAAATGCAGCCGGCCAAAATCGAAGAGCTGTTTGGTCGTCAACTGGCCGGCACCATGACCAGCCCGTGCGATTGCGTCGTGGCCAAGCAACTGGTCGCCGACGGTCAGTACGCAAGCAAAGGTCAGGTCATCTTCCAGATGGTCCCGCGCAACGTTGCCGCCAATGTCGATGCTCGCTTCACCTACCGTCAGTTCGCCGATGTACAGCCGGGCGCTCGCGTGACCTTCCAGGTTGCCGGCGAAGACGGCGACCACAGCGGCAAGATCGTCAGCGCCACGGCTCTGAGCCCTGCTGACCTGTCTTCCGACATCCGCGTTCAGATCCAGCCTGACGAAGCCATCAACAGCAGCCTGGCAGGTCGTCCGGTTGAAGTGGTAAGCACCCGCGGCCCGTCGCTGAACTGGTTGATCGATAAAGCCACGGCGGCAGGTTTCTAAACATGGCTAGCCCACTACGAAGCTTGTCAGCCCCTACAGTGTTGAGCCTGGCGATCGCTATCGGTTTGGGCGGCTGTGCCGGCCTGCCCGATCAGCGCCTGGCCAACGAAGCCCTGAAACGCGGCGACACCGCGATGGCGGAGCAAAACTATCGGCAACTGGCGGACCTGGGCTATAGCGATGCGCAGGTCGGCCTTGCGGACATCCAGGTGGGTACTCGCGACCCCGAGCTGATCAAGCAGGCCGAGGCAACGTATCGCGCTGCTGCCGCCACTTCGCCTCGGGCGCAATCGCGTCTGGGCAAGTTGCTGGCGGTCAAGCCGAACTCCACCGAAGCCGAGCAACGTGAAGCCGAAGGTCTGTTGAAGAAGGCCTTCGCCAATGGCGAAGCCGGCACGCTGATCCCGCTGGCGATGCTCTATCTGCAGTACCCGCACACGTTCCCGAACGTGAATGCGCAGCAGAAGATCAACGAATGGCGCGCGACCGGTTACCCGGAAGCGGGTCTGGCCCAAGTGCTGCTGTATCGCACCCAGGGCACCTACGACCAGCATCTGGCTGAAGTCGAAAGCATCTGCAAGCAAGCGTTGCGCACCACTGACGTTTGCTACACCGAGCTGGCGACGGTCTATCAGAAGCGCGGCGAAGCCGACAAACAGGCGGCGCTGATCGAGCAGATGCAAAGCGGCTACGCGATGGGCAGCGTGCCTGCCATGCGGGTCGACAGCGTCGCTCGCGTGCTGGCGGATTCGACCCTCGGCAAGCCGGACGAAAAGACCGCGCAGTCGCTGCTGGAGAAAGTTGCCCCCGGTTACCCCGCTTCCTGGGTCAGCCTGGCGCAATTGCTGTACGACTTCCCCGAGCTGGGTGACGTCAACAAGATGATGGAATACCTGGACAACGGCCGTGCTGCGGATCAACCCCGCGCCGAGCTGCTGCTGGGCAAGCTGTATTACGAAGGCAAGCTGGTCTTGCCGGATGCGAAGAAAGCCGAAGAGCACCTGACCAAGGCGGCTGCGACGCAAATCTCCGCGCATTACTACCTGGGTCAGCTGTATCGCCGGGGCTATCTGGGCCATCCAGACCCGCAGAAAGCGGTCGACCAGTTGCTGACCTCCGCACGCGGTGGCCAGAACAGCGCCGACTTCGCCCTCGCGCAGTTGTTCTCGCAAGGCAAAGGTATCAAGCCTGATCCGGTCAACGCATGGGTCTTCGGCCAGCTCGCACTGGCCCAGGGCACACCGCAAGCGACGGATCTTGCGCAACAACTGAACGAACAATTGCCGCCTGAGAAGCGCGCCCAGGCGCAGAGTCTTCTCCAGCGAGAACAGCAGGTCCGCGGCACAACCGCGCAAAACGCGTTGGCCTTGCAGACACTGCAAGAAGAAAAAGACGGCGGGGACGCACCTCTATGAAGCTTAAGTTGAACCCTCTGATGGCGGCCGGATTCGGCCTGGGCTTCTCCCTGATCTGGGCCACGCCGACACTGGCCGCCCTGACCGACACTCAGAATTTCGGCATCGAAGTCAAAGCGACCGGCCAGATGGAAGACGACCGTGACCTCGGCACCCGCAGCGGTGGCGACGTCAACGGTGTCGGTCTGGATCTGCGTCCGTGGGCGTATGGCGAGTGGGGCAACTGGAGCGGTTACGCGATGGGCCAGGTCGTCACCGCGACCGACACCATCCAGACCGACCCGCTGGACCAGCAGGTCACCGACGCAAACGGCCAAAGCGCCCAGCGCTCGCGCAGCACGTCGAACAGCCGCAAAGTCGATGACAGCTACGCGGCCCTGCGTGAGTTCTGGATCGGCTACAGCGGTTTCACGCCCTACCCCGGCGAGATCCTGAAAGTCGGCCGTCAGCGTCTGCGCAATGACGATGGTCAGTGGCACGACACCAACATCGAAGCGGTGAACTGGACCTTCGACACCACCCTGCTCAAGGCAGAAGTGGGCGCCGCCCAGCGCTTCAGCGAATACCGCACCGACCTGACCGAACTGTCGGCACAGGACAAGGATCGCTCGCACCTTTATGGCGACGTGGAATACCAGTGGACGCCGGGCCAGTGGGCAGGCGTTCGTGCGCACCACAGTCATGACGGCGGCAGCCTGAAACAACAGGGCTCGGCCATCGACGACCTGGACAAGACTTCGCGTGGCGACCTGACCTGGCTGGGTCTGCAGGCCAACAGCGATGCGTACAACTACCGCAACCTGAACACCGTCAACTATTGGGGCAGCCTGACCTGGCTGACCGGCGATCGTGACCGCATCGGCACCACCTATGACGCCATTGGCGATCAGTACGTGGCCGGTGAGAAGAACAGCGAAAACGTCAACGGCTGGGCGACCGACCTGGGCCTGCGTTTCCGTCTGGATCCGATGTGGCAAGTGGGCGGCGCCTACTCCCGTGCCAGCAAGAACTACGAGCAGAACGGTCTGGAAAGCAACCGCTCGAACTGGACCGGTACCCGCTCGCGCGTGCATCGCTTCGGTGAAGCGTTCCAGGGCGAAATGGCCAACGTAGAGTCCGGCTCGCTGTTCGCTTCGTGGCAGATGCAGGACGAGTACGACGCCTCGCTGATCTACCACAAGTTCCGTCGTGTCGACGGCCATTCGGGCATCGGCGGCGCGGGTATCAACCCGGCTCAGGAAAATGTCGACTCCGATGGCGTCAGCACATTCGCCTCGCTGCCGCTTGAAGACGGCCGCAAGGACCTGGGCCAGGAAATGGACCTCGTCGTCACCAAGTACTTCAAGCAAGGCCTGCTGCCTGCTGCGGTGAGCCAGTCGTTCGACGAACCGTCGGCGCTGATTCGTCTGCGTGCAGGCGTGTTCAAACCGGGCGATGCGTATCACAGCGGTGTAGATGATTACATGCACCGCGCCATCGTCGACGTCATCTGGCGCTTCTGATGCAAGCCGCGATAGGAGTGCAATGAGATGAACAGTCAATCAAGCAGATTGCGTCACCGGGCATGGCCGCATGCCTTGCTGGAAAGCTCTGTGCTGAAATGCGCAGTGTTGAGCAGCGTCATGCTGCTCTCCAGCACTGCGGCCATGGCCAACAACCCGTTGCCGGTTCCTGCCCCTGCGGCGCATCCGGCGGATGACAAGGAAGTGGTGGTCAAGGGCCTGCATCAGGCCAAGACCTACACCATCAGCAGCCCGCCCATCGAACCGCTGTTGATGGACAAGCCCAAGCTGCCTGACCTCTCGGGTTACACCGAGCAGGCCATGCAGAAGAAGATCGTGCGCAGCAAGCCGGGCAAGGTCGCGATCAAACGCATGATGCAGGAAGACTCGCTGAAGGAATTCATCGGCGGTGACAACAAGATGGCCGAATGGGTAGCCCGTCAGCACGGCATTCCCCAGGCCATCTTCATCGAAGACGGCTACATGACGTTGCAGGACCTCGCGAAAAAGGTGCCTAAACAGTACCTGAGCGAGACCTCGCCGGGCGTGTTCCTGGCTCGTCTGCCGATCGTCGTGGGCAAGAACGGCATCCTCGAAGTCGACAAGAAAACCACCGAACTGCGCCTGTCTCAGGACGCCGGTGCGTTTCTGGTCAACGACAACCTGCTGTTCATGTCGGACACCAAACTGACCGGCTGGAGCGAGAAATCCAACGGCCCGTCGACGTTCAAGGCGCCGAAGGAATTCCGTCCGTTCCTGCTGTCCTGGGGCGGTACGCAGACCTACATGTTCAACACCAAAGTGGCGAGCCTGGGTTACAACAACAGCAAGTCGTACGGGATCAGTATTTCCCAGTACACGCCGAACATGAAGGCTCAGATGAATCGCGCCGAGCCAACCGGCTGGATCGTCAACTCTGAATTCTCGGACATGTGGTACGGCTTCTACTGCTATGAAACCCGTGACTTCGTGGTCAAGGGCAGCACCTACCACGACAACATCATCTACGGCATCGACCCCCATGACCGTTCCCACGGTCTGATCATTGCCGAAAACACGGTGTACGGGACCAAGAAAAAGCACGGGATCATCGTCTCCCGTGAGGTGAACGACAGCTTCATCATCAACAACAAAAGCTACGACAACCACCTGTCCGGCATCGTCCTTGACCGTAACAGCGTGAACAACCTGGTGGCGTACAACGAGATCTACCGCAACCACACCGATGGCATCACCTTGTATGAGAGTGCCGACAACCTGCTGTGGGGTAACCGTGTGTTCGCCAACAAGCGTCACGGCATCCGGGTTCGCAACAGCACCAACATCAAGCTGTACGAAAACCTGGCCATCGGTAACGGTTTGATGGGCGTTTACGGCCACATCAAGGACCTGTCTGACACTGACCGCGACATCAAGCTCGATCCATTCGATGCCGAAGTCTCGCTGATCATGGTCGGCGGCGAACTGACCTCCAACGGTTCAGGCCCCCTGTCCATCGACTCGCCTCTGAGCGTCGAGCTGTACAAGGTGTCGATGCTTGCACCGACCAAAGCCAGCGGGATCAGCTTCAACGGTGTACTGGGCGATCGTCAGGACGAAATCCTCGATCTGCTGGTGCGCCAACAGAAAGCCGTGTTGATCGACCCGGTCGAAAGCCAGAAACAACTCCGGGACTGAGGAAGATATTTCTATGCACGCACATTTGATCAAACTGCTCAGCCTCTCGGGCCTGACCGCTGCACTGTTCGCCGCCAGCAATGGCGCGTATGCAGCGGACACCACAGCCCCGACCTTCACTGCCGAGCCTTGCTGCAGTCTGTGCCCAGAAGCGCATGACGAAAAAAACTACGTCAGCCGCTATCAGCAGAACTTCACCACGCTGGTTCAGGCCCAGGGCGACTGGCTGTTCCGGACCCGTGAAGACCTGCGCACCGAATTCGATACCACGCCTGAAGGCTATCGCCGCATGCAAATGCTGCACGACGCCTTCAAGAGCAAGGGTGTAGAGCTGGTGGTCGTGTACCAACCCACCCGCGGGCTGGTTGATCGCAACAAGCTGTTCCCGGCCGAACGCGACAAGTTCGACTACAACACCGCACTGCGCAACTACCAGGCCATGCTCGGTCGTTTCGCAAAAATGGGCTACACCGTGCCGGACCTGTCGCCGTTGACCAACGAGCAACAGGCCCACGATTTCTACTTCCGCGGTGACCAGCACTGGACGCCGTACGGCGCTCAGCGCACGGCTAAAATCGTCGCTGATTCCGTGAAGAAGATGCAGGCCTTTGCCGGCGTTCCGCGCCGTGAATTCGAGACCCATTTGTCAGGTCGCATGGGCAAGAAGGGCACTCTTCACAATATGGCCGGTCAATTGTGCGGCACGAGCTATGCCATCCAGTACATGGACCAGTTTGAGACGGAACCCAAAGGCGAAGCAGCCGACGGCGACCTGTTTGGTGACTCCGGCAACCCGGAAATCACCCTGGTCGGTACCAGTCACAGCGGCAAGAACTACAACTTTGCCGGCTTTTTGCAGGAATACATTGGTGCTGATGTGCTGAACGTCGCCTTCCCGGGCGGCGGCCTTGAAGGTTCGATGCTGCAGTACCTGGGCAGCGAAGACTTCCAGAAACACCCACCGAAGATTCTCATCTGGGAATTCTCGCCGCTTTATCGCCTCGACCAGGAGACCATCTATCGCCAGATGATGTCGCTGCTGGACAACGGCTGTGAAGGCAAGCCGGCAATCATGAGCACTAGCACCACCCTCAAACCAGGGATCAACGAGTTGCTGGTCAACGGCAAAAACGGCATCAAGGATGTGCGCAACGGCAGTAATCAGATCGACATCAAGTTCGCCGACAACTCGGTGAAAACCCTTCAGGCGCGCCTCTGGTACATGAACGGTCGCCACGAAGACTTGAAGATCGAAAAACCTGAAACATCTGAAACCGACGGGCGCTTCTCCTTCGAACTGCGCGATGACAAAGACTGGGCTGACCAGCAATTGCTCGCACTGGAAGTGCAGGGTCCGGAAGCGGGCACTGCGCCACAGCAGGTCGAAGCGAAAGTATGCAAACGCAACGTGTTCCCGAATGTCGCGCATCAAACCGCGCAAGCCGGGTTATGAGGCTCCTATGCACACTCCAAAACTGATGCTCCCTACCCTTCTGTCGCTGGCGATGATGTCCTCGGCACTGTTCGCCACCGGCGCCAGCGCTGCGTCGACACTCGTGCCGCCGCAGGGTTACTACGAAGGTGTCGAGAAATTCAAGACAGGCCAGGGCAAGTTCAGCTGTGACTCAATCCCGCAGCCTTACACCGGTCCGCTGCAGTTTCGCAGCAAATACGAAGGCTCGGACAAGGCCCGCGCAACGTTGAACATGGTTTCGGACCAGGCGTTCCGTGATGCGACCAAAGACATCACCACCATGGAGCGTGCCACCAGCAAGGTGGTGATGCAGTACATGCGTGACGGTCGCCCGGAACAGCTCGATTGCGCGCTGAACATGCTGACCACCTGGGCCAAGGCCGATGCGCTGGAGTCCACCGACTTCAACCACACCGGCAAGTCGATGCGCAAATGGGCACTGGGCAGCATGTCGTCCGCTTATCTGCGCCTGAAGTTCTCCGAGTCGCACCCTCTGGCTACCCGCCAGCAGGAGACGCAGGTCATCGAAGCCTGGTTCAGCAAACTGGCGGATCACGTGGTCAGCGACTGGAACAATCTGCCGCTTGAGAAGACCAATAACCACTCGTACTGGGCCGCCTGGGCCGTGATGTCCACGGCAGTGGCGACCAATCGCCAGGACCTGTTCGATTGGGCCGTGAAGGAATTCAAGATCGGCGCCAACCAGATCGACCCGCAAGGGTTCCTGCCGAACGAGCTCAAGCGCAAGCAACGCGCGCTGGCCTACCACAACTATGCGCTTCCGCCGTTGGCGATGATCGCGAGTTTCGCCCAGGCCAACGGTGTCGATCTGCGTCAGGAAAACAACGGTGCGCTCAAGCGTCTGGGTGATCGCGTCCTGGCTGGCGTGAAGAATTCAGGCAGCGAATTCGCAGCACGTGACGGCGAAAAGCAGGACATGACGGACCTGAAAACCGACATGAAATTCGCCTGGCTGGAACCGTATTGCTCGCTGTATGACTGCGGCCCGGATGTGCTTGAACAGAAACACAAGATGCAACCGTTCAAGAACTTCCGCCTCGGCGGCGACCTGACCCGCACTTATGACCCGACGCATGACAAGGGTGATAAGGGCGGCTCGTAAGCGCAGCGGGATGTGGGGGCAAGTTCGCTCGCGAAGGGGCCATGAGCGGCACCCGTTTATTCGCGAGCAAGCTCGCTCCCACAGGGTAGTTCCGGGTTAACCCGAACATGTTTCGGCCCTCCATTTTTCGTGGGGGGTTTGGGGGGGCTTCGGCCCTTGATGTTGGACAAATGGAGAGGTAAAGGATGGTTTTCTCATCCAACGTGTTCCTGTTCCTGTTCTTGCCGGTGTTTCTCGGCTTGTACTACCTGAGCGGGCAACGCTATCGCAACCTGCTGCTGCTGGTCGCCAGCTACGTGTTCTACGCGTGGTGGCGAGTGGACTTCCTGGCACTGTTCGCAGGTGTGACGCTGTGGAACTACTGGATCGGCCTGCGCGTAGGCGCTGCCGGGGTCAGAACCAAACCGGCACAGCGCTGGCTGCTGCTCGGCGTGGTGGTCGACCTGGGCATCCTTGGCTACTTCAAGTACGCCAACTTCGGCGTGGACAGCATCAACGCGATGATGACGTCGATCGGTCTTGAGCCGTTCATCCTCACCCATGTGTTGCTGCCGATCGGTATCTCGTTCTACATCTTCGAGTCCATCAGCTACATCATCGACGTCTACCGTGGGGACACCCCGGCGACGCGCAACCTCATCGACTTCGCAGCATTTGTGGCGATTTTCCCGCACCTGATCGCAGGACCGGTGCTGCGTTTCCGCGACCTGGTGGACCAGTTCAACAACCGCACGCACACCCTCGACAAGTTCTCCGAAGGCTGCACGCGGTTCATGCAGGGTTTCATCAAGAAGGTCTTTATTGCCGACACGCTGGCGGTGGTCGCCGACCATTGCTTTGCCCTGCAGAACCCGACCACGGGTGACGCCTGGCTCGGCGCGCTGGCGTACACCGCTCAGCTGTACTTCGACTTCTCCGGCTACAGCGACATGGCCATCGGCCTGGGCCTGATGATGGGTTTCCGCTTCATGGAAAACTTCAAACAGCCCTACATCAGTCAGTCGATCACCGAGTTCTGGCGTCGCTGGCACATCAGCCTGTCCACCTGGCTGCGTGACTATCTGTACATCACGCTGGGCGGCAACCGTGGCGGCAAAGTCGCGACCTACCGCAACCTGTTCCTGACCATGCTGCTGGGTGGTCTGTGGCACGGCGCCAACATCACTTACATCGTCTGGGGTGCCTGGCACGGTGTGTGGCTGGCGATTGAAAAAGCCATCGGCCTTAACACTGCGCCACGCACATTCAACGTCGTTCGCTGGGCCTTCACCTTCCTGCTGGTGGTCATGGGCTGGGTCATCTTCCGCTCGGAAAACCTGCACGTTGCCGCCCGCATGTACGGCGCCATGTTCAGCTTCAGCGATCTCGGTCTGTCGGAGCTCAACCGCGCCAGCCTCACCGGCCTGCAAGTAGCAACGCTGGTCGTGGCATACATCACCCTCGCCTTCTTTGGCCTGCGTGATTTCTACCGCAACCGTGCGCCGGCCAAGCCGACCGACAAAGCCGTGCAGGCCGATGGCCCTGCCGCTGCCGAGCCTGGCCTGATCAAGGCCGTGCCGGGCGACAAGCCGGGCAGCATTCATCAACCGGGTTACATCGTCGGCACCGAAGCGCAGGTTCAGCCTGCCTACTGGACCGCCGACTGGTCGCGCTATGCCATGCGCGCGCTGATCCTGCTGATGTTCGTTGCATCGATCCTGAAACTCTCGGCGGCCAGTTTCTCGCCGTTCCTTTACTTCCAGTTCTGAGGAGCCTGACATGACCCGTTCATTACGTTTCCTCTACATCTTCCTGTTCCTGGCGATTCTGCTGGTCCTGGGTCTGTGGTCGTTGCGCAGCTTCGTCGGCTTCTCGACGTCGAAGGAAACCACCGTGCTGAATGGTCACTGGACCAAGGCGGTGGAAACCCACTACGACGAAGCATTTCCGATCAAGCGTCTGGGCACCAACCTTTGGGCGGCGCTGGACTACAAGCTGTTCAACGAAGGTCGTCCGGGCGTGATCCTGGGCAAAGACCAGTGGCTGTACACCGACGAAGAGTTCGACGCCGTTGCCAACAGCGAGCAGAACGAAGCAGACAACCTGGCAATCATTCAGGGCGTGCGTGACACCCTGAAAAAGCAAGGCACGCAACTGGTGCTGGCGATTATCCCGGCCAAGACCCGTCTGTACCCGGAGCACGTCGGTGACAACAAACCGGCCACGCTGCACACCGATCTGTATCAGCAGTTCCACGCTCAAGTGAATCAGGCCGGCATCCTTGCCCCGGATCTGCTGACGCCGCTGCAAAGCGCCAAGGAGAAGGGCCAGGTGTTCCTGCGCACCGACACCCACTGGACGCCGATGGGCGCGGAAATCGTCGCCCAGCAGTTGGGTGACGTGATCAGCAAGCAAGTGCCGCTGAACGTTGAACCGCAGAACTTCGTCACCGAAGCCAAGACGACCGAACCCTACAAGGGCGATCTGACCAACTTCCTGCCGCTGGATCCGCTGTTCACCAACCTGCTGCCCAAGCCGGATGACCTGCAGCAGCGCAGCACCAACCCGGCTCAGGCTGGCGCCGAAAGCGATGATGCCCTGTTCGCGGACAATTCCGTTGCAGTGGGTCTGGTCGGCACCAGCTACAGCGCCAACCCCAACTGGAACTTTGCCGGTGCGCTTAAACAGGCCCTGCACGCAGACGTCGTGAATTACGCCGAAGACGGCCATGGCCCGATCCTGCCGATGCTCAAGTATCTGCAGACCGACGCCTTCAAGAGCAGCCCACCGCAGGTGCTGATCTGGGAATTTCCGGAACGCTACCTGCCCGCTCACAACGACCTGACCGAGTTCGACCCACAGTGGATCGCTGAACTCAAAAAGGCCCGTGACCCCCAACAGAATCTGGCGGACAACGCCAACAACTCCAAGTCGCCCACCCGGGCGCAAAACTGAGAGGACTCTTTGACTATGACTTCGCAGAACCCGATGCCAGTTCGTTCGAGCAAAACCAACCTGCTGAAAACCTGCGTGCTGGCCGCGAGCCTGGGCTTCGTCTCCCTTTCCGCCTTCGCCGGTGGCGATGCCGCCCTGTATGGCCCGACCGCTCCGAAAGGCTCGACCTTCGTGCGTGTTTACAACGCCAGCAGCAGCGAAATCTCGGCCAGCGTCGGCAACACCAGCCTCAACGAAATCGGCCCATTGGCCAGCAGTGACTTCGGCTTCATGCCACAGGGCGACTACACCGCCAAAGTCGGCAGCCAGTCCCTGCCGGTGAAACTGGCCAGCGATCACTACTACACCATCGTCAACAACACCTCGGGCGCACCTCAGCTGGTTGAAGAGCCTCCGTTCAAGAACAAGCAGAAGTCCCTGGTTCGCGTACAGAACCTGAGCGACAAGGCGCTGACCCTGAAAACCGCTGATGGCAAGACCGACGTGGTCAAGGCTGTGTCTGCCAAGGGCACCGGCGAGCGTGAAATCAACCCGGTCAAAGTCAGCTTCGCGCTGTTTGACGGCGACAAGAAAGTGGCTGACCTGAAGCCGGTTGCACTGGAGCGCGGTGAAGCCGCCGTTCTGTACGTGACCGGTAGCGGCAGCAGCCTGTCGCCAGTCTGGGTCAAGCGCCCGACCGGCACTCAGTAACAGATTTGAACCTGGCCGAGAGGCCGCAGGCAGCGCGCGGGGTTACTCGCGCGCTGCCACGGATTTACGGGATTAAGCGTTCGGCGTCAGGCACTGCGGAGCAAGCAGACCGCCAAGAGGACGCCGGGCGATGCAAGACAAAAACCAGAAAGACCGAAAAGACCTACAGCCCATTCGAACGATTTTTGCTTAACGGAGAAACAAAATGATTCCAGTGATCTTGTCAGGTGGTAGCGGTTCCCGACTCTGGCCTCTTTCGCGTAAACAGTTTCCTAAACAGTTCCTGGCGCTGACCGGCGAACACACCCTGTTCCAGCAGACCGTCGAGCGCCTGCAATTCGACGGCATGCAGCACCCTGTCGTGGTCTGCAACAAGGACCACCGCTTTATCGTCACCGAGCAGCTCGGTGCGCTGGGTCTGGAAACTCAGGCCGTGATCATGGAACCGTTTGGCCGCAACACTGCGCCAGCCGTTGCCATCACTGCGATGATGCTCGCCAACGAAGGTCGCGACGAGTTGATGCTGGTCCTGCCGGCCGACCACGTGATCGATGATCAAAAAGCCCTGCAACGCGCACTGGCTTTGGCCACCGTCGCCGCAGAGCGCGGCGAAATGGTGCTGTTCGGTATCCCGGCGACCAAGCCTGAAACCGGCTACGGCTACATCAAGTCCACCGCCGATGCCTTGCTGCCGGAAGGCGTCAGCCGCGTTCAGCAGTTCGTCGAAAAGCCTGATGAGCAACGCGCTCAGGAATTCGTCCAGGCCGGCGGTTACTACTGGAACAGCGGCATGTTCCTGTTCCGTGCCAGCCGTTATCTGGAAGAGCTGAAAAAGCACGATCCGGACATCTACGACAACTGCCTGCTGACCCTCGAGCGCAGCAAGCAGGAAGGCGACAGCATCTCCCTGGACGAGGCGAGCTTCGCCTGCTGCCCGGACAACTCCATCGACTACGCCGTCATGGAAAAAACCCAGCGCGCGTGCGTCGTACCACTTGATGCGGGCTGGAGCGATGTCGGCTGCTGGTCGTCCCTGTGGGACGTGCACGCCAAAGACGAGAACGGCAACGTTGCCAAGGGCGACGTCGTTATCCAGGATAGCCGCAACTGCATGATTCAGGGTAACGGCAAACTGGTCACCGTGATCGGCCTGGACAATATCGTTGTCGTCGAAACCAAAGACGCCATGATGATCGTTCACAAAGACAAGGTTCAGGGCGTCAAGCAACTGGTCAACACGCTGAACGAGCAAGGCCGCAGCGAAACCCAGAACCACCTCGAAGTCTATCGCCCATGGGGCTCGTACGACTCCGTGGACATGGGCGGCCGTTTCCAGGTCAAGCGCATTTCCGTCAAGCCGGGCGCCAGCCTGTCGCTGCAGATGCATCACCACCGCGCTGAGCACTGGATCGTCGTATCGGGTACCGCTCAGGTCACCTGCGACGACAACGTGTTCCTGCTGACCGAGAACCAGTCGACCTACATCCCGATTGCCTCGGTTCACCGTCTGCGCAACCCGGGCAAAATCCCGTTGGAAATCATCGAAGTTCAATCGGGTAGCTACCTGGGCGAAGACGACATCGAGCGTTTCGAAGACGTCTACGGCCGCTCCACCCCAGGCATCGAAGCCGGCGTGAAGACCCAGACCATCGCCCGTTAATACCGCTTCACCCAGTAGTACTAGCCCCCGTCAATCCTCTGCGTATTCCCCATCCGCAGAGGGTTTTCGGGGGCTTTTTATTGTGCGCAAAAGGTATATGGACCTTGGCTATTAAAGTGACCGGTTTTATCGCGAAGAGGACTGAGCACTGAGCACTGTCATAAGTGACAGTTATCACTGGAAGTTAAAACGCTTATTTTATCTGTGCCGTTAGTGGGCCTTTAGCACCACATAAATACATGGAGAAAAAAAATGATTCAGGCACAGAACCGCCCTATTCCGAACTTCGAAGGCGCTGATGATTTCAAAATCAAACGAAATCAGGCGGCAACGATTGTGTTGCCCAAATACCCATCGGATGTAATCGTTCCTCCCTTCGTCGGCATCGTGATATATCGCGAGAACAGCGATGGAACACTTGCAAACAATATGTACACAGAACCCTATCAGGCGCCCGTTCGCGATGAGGAGACTCGCTTTAATCTGACAGTGGAGGAAATGACGGCAATCACCGCCCCCGACATCGACGCCGGCCCCGACATCACGATCAAGTTCATAGTGCTGCAAGAAAATTATTCAGCCGAGTCAGGCGAGGGTGCGCATGGATACGGTGAAAAATCAGCACCGTACGAAGTTATCGACTAAATCAAACCCTTCAACGCTCAACGCCAGTCGAAATGAAGGCGCTACGTACTGAATTGCAGCCTTCGACAGCTCTGACGGGAGTTGGGCGTTTGCCCCATATTTGCCAGTGGACGCAGGATCTGTGGAAGCGCCCCTGTACGCGAATGCATTCTATCTGGTGATGGCATGCATCGGATGGCATGACGCTTTTCACGAACAGGTTCGCTCCGCCGTTTCAGTGCATCTCTTTAACCGTGTCAAGGCAACATCAGCGATTTGGTCTCCCCCCCCCTCTCTCGGTACGATGCCCGCATCTGCAATCGCGAGATCGACACGATGATTTTCGGCGCCGTACTCCTGTTCACCTGGCTGGTCCTGCTTCTGCGTTATCTCTCCAGAGCCCTGCCCCGTTTCCCTGCCAACTGCACACGAACCTGTTTGGGCTGACCGGCCACAGTCACGCCCAATGACTGAATGTTGGCCTATTTGTCAGACCTGCCTGCGCAACCATCTTTCAGGAAATCGGGTGGCGTTGACCAACGCGGGAAAAGTGTCTGCATTCATCCGTAACAGCGAGGATCTCACGCTCCCATTGCCCACAAAGGTGGCCTTGCGTTGATGCCGGTTAGCCGCGTCATCTGTTAAACCTTGCATGCTGGTCTCGTATACAGGAGCACTGCCATGCTTCTCGTAAGGACCTGATCTGACAACTCGCGACAAGGACCTTCTTATTTGTTTGCTCCAGCCTCCGACAGCCTCAGGGGTAGCATCGGCCTCGAGTCTCGGCTGCTCGTAATAATGGCTATCAACGGTGAAATTGACTGCATGAGAAGTTTCATGGATCAACGTCCAGGCAACATTGAGCACATGATCCTGCTCAAGATGGGTGCGTGAAACTCCGAAGCTCTTGACCACATCTTCGAACTCTCCCGCCAGTAAAGTACGTCCCTTAACCATGGATGGACCGTCAAAAAGCTCGATATCAAGGTCCGCGTGCGGCTTACCGAATGCCGTCAACATGTTCCTATAACTGTCGAGGCTTTCTACGACGCCCTCTATCGTTTCAGAGCGAATGGATGCCGGCAGTTCACCAAACGTCGCGTCGAAGGCCTTGACTACATCCCGGCGGGGTGACGCTTCGCGAAGTTGATCACGCGTTCCAGCCACCAGATAACTTGCAGCGTCCAGCGCCTTCCTCATCTTCGCCTGCTGTTGCGGGCTGAAATCCCCCATTCCTGCGGCTACCACCACGACCTGAGGAACATCGTAAGGGGCTGCGCCTTGGGAGTCGCGATAGCGGATCGGTGAGTTACTGCAAAAGCAAAACAGATTCACCCCGCCTTGTTCACCCGTCGGATCCGGATTGATCCAGCGCATCAGCCACGGTGCGTAATACCGCAGGCCATAGTAGTAAAGCCCGGTCGCATCCCGCTCTTTTCCTGAATAACGCACGGTTTTGTAGTGCGCTTCAATTTGGCATCGGCCTGCCCACCAGGCTGTGCCTCCAAAGGGGTAATAACTTTCCTGACTGATCAATCGGCATTGCTGATCCAGCTCCATCAGGCTTGACCCCAAATGATCACTCAGCGTGTAGCGCGTCTGATCGTTATCTACCGTCTCCGGTTTGCCCTCTACCCAATGCAGAACCCGCACCGCGTTGCGTCCGCCGGGAGCGGTGATGACGTGCAGCGTTCCGCCAGTCGCGCTATTGGCGCGGATTTCCAGGCCCGGCAGATAGCGTACGTCGTTCACATGGACGACATTTTTAGCCTGAACCGTCCGAATCTTGCGCACACGCAGGCCGGTTGCGTCATAGACGTAAACCTCACTGTCATCCACTCCCGAAGGCCTGGCTACCAGGGTTACCCTGCGCAACTGGTTACGCGGGTTCCACTCAATGTTTTGCCCGGGCGCCAGCCGCTGCAAATTACCGTTGGCATCGAATGCGGCAGCAATCTCGGCGTCAGTTGGCGGCGTGTCAGTCAGTTGAGCCAGAGACCGGTTGCTACCGTTGGCCACCGCCAGCCATTGCGAATGATCTTGCACGCCAACGTGACTGCGCTTGAGCAAATTGCCGCCCGCATCGTATTCGTAGTTCTGTCGGTAATTCGTCAGTCGGGAGGGGTCGATCGGCGATTGGAACACCGCGAGATCCGGGCCTCGATTGACCGACGCCAGCTCTCGACCGGTGGCCTCGATGAGCTGATACAGCGTGTCGTACGTGAATGTGCTGATGGACTTGGTGAGCTGATTGACGAAATGGCTTTGAGGGAGCGAAGCATCTGCAATGCTGATCACGTTGCCGACCGGATCGTAGGCGTAACGCAGATCCTGCCGTCTTTCTCCATCGGGAAGCGTCGACTGGACGTTCACCAGACGAGCGTCTTGTGTTGAATAAGCCGCAGAGGTAACGACGCCATTTCCGGCGGTTTCTGAAACCGCGCGATTGAAGGCGTCGTATTGAATATCGCCTACCAGCATTTCCGCTGGCAGGCCGGCCAGCTGCAAGCGGGTTTGCTTGAGCAGCCCGGCGACGGTCTGGGCAAAAAACTGGGTGTTTACCATGGCATCGCGCTGTTCGGACATTTCGCCTGTGGGAGCGAATCGCCAGGCCATCCGGGCGCCGTCTCCGGGTTCCAGAAGCTGGTCGCAAGCTTCGGCGGCGTCCGGCCAACTGGACATGTTCGGATCATTGAGAAAACGCCGCGCCTGCAAGAGCACATTCCGGTTTATATCGAACGACGTATTGCACAGCGAACCGGCCGGATCGTAATGCCTGACTATTTGATTGCATTGGTTGGCGTGATGCTCACCAGGCCCTCCGTAGCTCAAGCGCTCGACGCAGGTTCGCGCCGTACCGTCCCGTGCGCCCTGTTCTTCAAACAAGGCAGTCGGCCGCAGCTGCTTGTCGTATTCGACCCGCTGAACCACTCCGCGTCCGTCCCAGCCCCCGTCACGCTGCCCGCCTTCCCCCACTGATTGAAGGCGCCACCCCGCATCGACGCTCTCATAAAGCAGCCGCTCCCCGCTGAGCGAGAAGACCACACTCACATTGCTCGTCGCGTCCGATGCCAGATCGGCGGCAGCCCATAGTCGTGGGTCCCAACGCGCCGTTTGCCTTCCTGCGGGGTCATAGGCAAGGCGGTCAACCCGCGCGGTCATGGGCGCATCCGTTTGAGCCACATGGAAGGACACCGTACGAACAGGTAGCCTGCGCGGCTCTATTACCGTGAGTGTCGGAGTATGGGTATGTAGCGAGCAGGAATGAGCCATGACTGTGCAATCCGTTGCAGGAAATACCCTAAGACTAGTCTGGCTCCGGATTTCTGACCGACCGCCGGTCCGGCTGGACGGTTGCGCTGAGCGGTTCGGTTGAGCCCAATCCATTAGCCCAACTCCTCCCCTTTCGGTACGATGCCCTCATCTGCAATCGCGAGATCGACACGATGATTTTCGGCGCCGTACTCCTGTTCACCTGGCTGGTCCTGCTTCTGCGCTATCCCTCCAAAGCGTTGCCTGTTTCCCTGGCTGCCGCAGTCGGGCTGGGCGTCGTGGCGGCGTTTGTGGTCTGGGAAGACAGCCGCGACGAACAGCGCCTTGAGCGCCTGCAATTGCGCGTGGACTATGCGCCGCAACAGTGTCCTACGGGGCGTCCGCTGCTGGTACTGATCGATAACGGCAACACCGTTTCGCTCAGCGAACTGCGCTGGAAAATCGCGGCCTACGCGCCGGGCGATACCGTCAATCTGGCCGAAGACACGTACACCGCGCCGCGTTATCGCGGGCCGGGCGATTTGTTGCCCGGCAGTCAGTGGCAGGATTGCTTGCCGATGCCACCGTTGCGCCCAGGTTACCGGCCGCAGACTCTGGAGTTTCGTGCCGAGCGCCTGCAAGGCACGTTCTCCGGCTGAGCGCCGCCTTTCTCTTTTTTCAAGGACTGAACCATGTCTGTGGTGTTGATCACCGGTTGTTCCAGCGGCATTGGCCGTGCCATGGCGGATGCCTTCAAAGCGGCGGGCCATGAAGTCTGGACAACCGCACGCAAGCCGGCCGACGTGCAAGCGCTGACCGCGGCAGGTTTTCGTGCCGTGGCCCTGGACGTCAATGACAGCGCTGCGATTGATCGACTGGTTTCCGAGCTGGATCAACACGGCAAAGGGCTCGACGTGCTGATCAACAACGCAGGCTACGGTGGCATTGGCCCGCTGCTGGATGGCGGTGTCGAGGCCATGCGCAGACAATTCGAAACCAATGTGTTTTCCGTGGTCGGCGTGACGCGCGCGCTGTTTCCGATGCTGCGCCGCAACAAGGGGTTGGTGGTGAATATCGGCAGCGTTTCGGGCGTGCTGGTCACCCCATTCGCGGGCGCGTACTGCGCGTCAAAAGCCGCCGTTCATGCCATGACTGAAGCACTGCGCATGGAACTGGCACCCTTCGGGATTCGGGTGATGGAAGTCCAGCCCGGCGCTATCGATACCCACTTCGCACAAAACGCCAGCCACGAGGCCGAGCAGGTGATTCACCAGGATTCGCCGTGGTGGCCGTGGCGTGAAGGCATCCGCGCCCGGGCCAATGCGTCACAGGGCAACCCGACACCCGCTGCCGACTTCGCCCGAGACGTGCTCGACGCCGTGCAACGCAGCCATCCACCGCGTCTGTTGCGCTCCGGCAACGGCAGCCGCGCGCTGCCACTCATGGAACGGCTGCTGCCCAAGGCCTTGCTGGAGTGGATTCTGAGCAAGCGCTTCAAGCTGGATAAAAAATACTGACTGCCACCGCCGGCTTCTGTAGGAGCGTGGCTTGTCCCGCGAACTGGCGCGAAGCGGCAGCAAGACCAAGCGCCCCGGTTATAACTGATGCACCGCAATCACTGTTATTACTGTCGCTGCGCAACAGGTCGCGGGATAAGCCACGCTCCTACATCCTCCGGCGTGACACATCTGGCGTACCGCGCAGCTCAACGTGCTATCGCGTTGAATCTTGCGTTTCGGGATTCACAATCACCGTACATGTAATCCCCGCCGCCAGCACCACCCCTTCCGGCACCTGATCCAGGTGGATGCGCACGGGCACGCGCTGCGCCAGTCGTACCCAGTTGAAGGTCGGGTTGACGTCGGCGATGAGCTCGCGACTCTCCGGGTTGTCGCGGTCGTAGATAGCGCGAGCGATGCTTTCGACGTGGCCCTTCATCACCTCGCCGCTCATCAACTGCATGTCCGCCGGATCGCCAATCCTGACGTGGGGCAGCTTGGTCTCTTCGAAGAAGCCATACACCCAGAACGAGTTCCTGTCGACGACGGCCATCTTCGCTTCGCCGATGCGCGCGTAGTCGCCGCGATGCACGTTGAGGTTGGTGACGTAGCCGTCTACCGCGGCCAGCACCTTGGTGCGTTGCAGGTTCAATTGCGCAGCTTCAAGCTGCGCGACCGCCAGTTGATAATCCGCCTGGGCAGAGGTGGCGATATTGCTGGCGTCCTCGCGGCTTTCGGCGGAGATCACCAGGGCGTCCATGTCCTTGCGTCGATTGGCGTTGACCTTGCGCATCTCCCACGTGGCCTTGCGCGACGCCACCATGGCCTCGGCCTGCTTCACTGCCAGCTGATAATGCTCAGGGTCGATCTGCATCAACAGGTCGCCTTTTTTCACTGGCTGGTTGTCCTTCACCGGCACATCGATCACCACGCCGCTGACATCGGCGGCGACGTTGATCACGTCGGCGCGCACCCGGCCGTCGCGGGTCCAGGGCGTGTCCATGTAGTGAATCCACAGCAGCCGGCCGATCCAGATGGCCAGGGCCAGAATCAACAAAGTCGCGATCAGACTGAAGAGCTTTTTCATCTCAACCAACGTGCCTCAACGGTAAACAGTGAGCGCCATGGCGCCGAAAATGCAGCTGAACAGGCTCAGACGCAGCAGCGCCGGATGCCAGAAGAAACGGTAGAGGTCGAGGCCGGACATGAACCGGTCCAGCGCCCAGGAAAGCACCATGGCGACCAGAAACATGACGGTCACGGTCGGCATGTAAACGCCGTGGAAGGCGAGTTCACGAGGCATTGAGTTGTCCTTGCGGCGAGGCCACAGACGCCGGCTCTGACGGAACGCCCGCCAGCGGCGATTGCGGGTCCAGCAGGCAGGTGCGGATGAAGTGCAGGTAGCTTTTCACCCGGCGCAACGCCGAGGTGTCGAAGTGCGGAGCAAAGGGCTCGTCGGTGTTCTGCACGCAGATGATGGCGTGATCGACGGCCGACAGGCTGCGCGCCAGATTGTGGGGATCGGGCTGGATGAACAGACGAATCAACGAGCGGCCCATGGCGCGAATCGCCTGCCGCCAGGGCTGCCACTCGGCGTAACTCGGGTGCACCGGCAGAATGGCCTGCTCGCGGCGCAGCTCGATGATCGCGTGGCCGATCTCCAGCACCACGAACATCCAGCGCAGCAGGTTGCGTTGCACCTCGGGCTTACCGGCGGCCAGGCCGTAGGCCTGATGCATCAGATCGCGGGTGCGGCTTTCGAAACTGGAACGAATCCCGCGCAGTGGCGCGCTGATGGCGAAACTCACTTGTCGGCGCAGGTTGCCTTCCAGCCGCTGCCACAGCCAGCGACTGTTCGGCGGCAGAATGATCGCCCCCGCCGCCGCACACAACAGCATGCCAAGGACCATGGCGATGTAGTCATTGATGAACGCATAGGGGTTGTAGACCGTGAGGTTGTCCGGCGCCGAACCGATGCTGAAGAAAATCAGCAGCCCCAGACCATATCCCACCCACTGCGGCCTCGTGGTCAGGAACGTGCCGAACACGAACACCGGCGCCAGCACCATGCACAACAGCGGAAAACCATCGATGCGCGGCAGCACGAAAAAGGTGATGAAAAACCCCAGCAGCGCACCCAGAAAGGTCCCGCACGCCATCTGAAACGACATGCGCCTCGGGTTCGATGTCGTCGCGGAAAGCGCCACCGTGGCGGCGGACACCAGGGTCATCGACGCGCCGCTCGGCCAGGCCGTGGCCACCCAGTACACCGACATGACCGCGAGAATAAAGGTCGCGCGCACGCCGGAGGCCAGCGAAGACAGCCAACTGGTGGTGGACACGAAGGGCTCGACCCATTTCTCCCGCGCATGGCGGTGATCGGCCAAAGACGCATGGGTCTGGGCGTAGTCGTGCATGTCGTCGACGAAGCGGTACAGCAATTCGTAAGCGGTGTGGAAATCCAGCAGGTCGGCGTCGCTGGGCTCGGTCTTGACGAACTCGGCCCGCAGGCTGCGCACGCGTTCGGGCAGGTCGGCCTTGTACACGCTCAACCGATTGGCGAGCAGTGCGGCGTCGGCGTTGGTCAGCGCGCGCCCGGCAAAGGGCTCCAGCAATCCAGTCAGCGCATTCAGGCCAGGCTCGATGGCCTGAACAGCTGGCGTCACGCCCCGCCGACGGAGGCGTTCGAGCAACTGATGCAGGGCGTTGAAGCGCGTGGTGATGGTCATGAATTCGCTGTTCAGGCGATTCAATCGACCGTTGCGGCGGCGCATGTGCGGGTCTTCGAACACGGTGACCGCGCGTAGGCCTTCGAGCCCTACGGCATCGGCGATGAAGCGCACGTTACTGGCCTCGAACGACGCCGGATCGCTCTCGCCGCGCAGGCCGGTGATGACGAACTGAGCGAAGGTGCCAAAGCGCTGATACAAGGTGTTGCGCATCGCCGCGCCGGCGCTTTGCGGCAGGATCGCGGCGCTGACCAGTGTCGAGCAGACGATGCCGAGGGAGATTTCCAGCACCCGCCACATGGCGGCCATAAACGAGGTGTCCGGGTGAGCGAGCGCTGGCAGCCCGGTCATCGCGGCGGTGTAGCCGGCCAGCACAAAACCGTAGGCGCGGAAGTTGCGATAGCGCGCGGCCCCAGCGCAGCAGAAGCCGACCCAGATCGCCAGACTGCCGAGAAACAGCTCGCTGTTTTGCGCGAACAGCGCCATCAGCGTGACCATGACCACGGAGCCGGCGAGCGTGCCGAGCAAGCGGTAGAAACTCTTGGCGAACACCTGACCGCTCTGGGGCTGCATCACGATGAACACAGTGATCATGGCCGTGCGCGGCTGCGGCAGCTCCAGGCGCATGGCGATCCAGTAGGTCAGGAATGCCGCAGTCAGCACCTTGCTGATGTAGATCCACGTCACGCCATCGCTGCGCGCCCAATCGTTGAGGCCGCGACGCCACTCCAGTGATTTGAGCCAGTTAAAAGCGGCGTTCATCGCCAGGCCCTGCCGGAGCGTTTCATTGATCAAACACCGCCAGCGACGCCGGCGTTTTCGGCACGGCGGTCTTTGCCGGTGCGGGGGAATCATTGCCGGCCATCAACCCGCCGCCCAGCGCCACCACCAGCTCAGCATGCACCGTCAGGCGCTCAGCCTGGACGTGTTGCTGCAGCTGCTGTTGATGGAACAACAACGTCTGCGCGTTGAGCACATTGAGGTAATCGGTCAGGCCGCGTTTATAGGCAACCATCGCGATGTCGTAGGTTTTCTGCGCGGCGGCCACTGATTGATCGGCGAACTGCTGTTGCTTGTCCATCGACTCACGACGAATCAGTTGATCGGAGATGCTCTTCAGCGCCATCACCAGGGTCTGGTTGTACTGCGCGACAGCTTCGTCATAGCCCGCTGACGCCACGCCCAGCGCCGAACGCAAACGTCCGCCGTCGAAGATCGGCAAGGTGATCGCCGGGCCCACGCTGTAGTTGAATTTCTTGCCGGCGAGGAATTCCAGCATGCCGCCGCCGGTGGCCATGTAACCAAGGCTGCCCATCAGATCAACGTTCGGATAGAAGCCGGCATGGGCCACATCGATGCCTCGCGCCTGCGCCGCCACTCGCCAGCGGCTGGCGACCACATCCGGACGCTGCCCCAGCAATTCGGCGGGCAGCGCGGAGGGCAACGTCAACGCCGCGTTCAGTGACAGCGTCGGCCGCTGCAGACGTGCGCCTTCGCCCGGTCCTTTGCCCGCCAGCGCCGCGATCTGATTGCGGCTCAGGGCAATCGCCTCGTCCAGGGCGTCAATCTGACGATGGGTTTCGGGCAGCGGGGTTTGCGCCTGGCTGACTTCAAAATGGGTGCCGATGCCGCCGTTCAGACGACGCTGGGCCAGATCAACGATCTGCTGCTGTTGCGCGAGGGTCGCTTCGGCGATGTCGCGCTGGGCGTAGTTGAGCGACAGCTGGATGTAGGCGCGGACGATGTTGTCCTGCAATTCCAGCTGCGCCTGACGCTCCTGCGCCGCGCTCAGGTGCGCCATGTCCAGCGCCTGTTCGGAGTGATTGCTTTCCTGGCCCCACAGGTCAAGGGAATAACTCAGGCCCAGCGAAGCGTTGTTGTCCCACGTGCTGGTGTTCGACAGCTCACCCGGGCCGTAGAACTGATCCGTCGGCCAGTTGTGCCGTTTCAGGCTGCTGTCGCCGGAGACGTGCAGGGATTCCGCCGACTCCGCGATGCCCGCCATGGCCTTGGCCTGACGCACTCGCGCGGCAGCGATCGCCAGGCTGGGGCTGCCCATGGCGGCCAGTTTGATCCAGCGATTGAGTTGTTCGTCGCCATAGGCACGCCACCACTGACCAGCCGGCCAGTGGGCGTCTTTGTCGGCCACCTTGATGGCGTCGTCGGTGGCCAGCGCGTCGGGCGACAACGCTGTGCCTTGTGGGGCGATTCCGCCAGTTCCGATGCAGCCGCTGATGAGTAACGTTAAAGCGCACACACTGAGGGATTTGAGCCCTCTGACGAGACGACGCGGCACTGCTGCAATTACCTGAATGGAGGGGGAATCGATGATGCGGCGATTCTAGGGGGCCTCTAGCCCGGCGATAAGCCGGGACTTCTGCGAATCTTTGTTACGGAACCGGAGATAATCCTTTGGTATGGCTGACATGAATCAGTTACTTCATGTCACAATTTGCTATCTCATCTGAGAACGGCCAATGGACACTCTGCAAAACATGCGCGCCTTCACTTGCGTGGCGCAAGCGGGCAGCTTCACCGCTGCCGCCGCTCAACTGGACACTACCACCGCAAACGTTTCGCGCGCTGTCTCCAACCTCGAAGCCCACCTGCAGACCCGGCTCCTCAACCGCACCACGCGACGCATCGCCCTGACTGAAGCGGGCAAGCGTTACCTGCTGCGCTGCGAGCAGATTCTCGGTTACGTCGAAGAGGCGGAAGCCGAAGCCAGCGACGCCCATGCGCGTCCGGCCGGGCAGCTGAAAGTCCATTCAATGACCGGTGTGGGCCAGCATTACGTCATCGACGCGATTGCCCGCTACCGGCGCAATCACCCGGACGTCTCGTTCGACCTGACCATGACCAACCGCGTCCCGGACCTGCTCGAAGAGGGGTACGACGTGTCCATCGTGCTCGCCAGCGAGCTGCCGGATTCGGGCTTCGTCTCCCAGCGACTGGGCATCACCTACAGCATCGTTTGCGCCTCGCCCGCCTACATCAAGGCGTTCGGCATGGCCCACCGGCCGGCTGATTTGCTCAATCATGCCTGCCTGCGCCTGGTCAGCCCGGTGTTCCCGCTGGAAAAGTGGGCCTTCGACGGCCCCGAAGGCCAGGAAACCGTGACCATCGGCAACTCGCCGTTTCTGGTGAATTCGGCCGACGCCATGCAGGCGGCGATCAGCAGCGGCATGGGCATCGGGATTCTGCCGATCTACTCGGCCATCGAAGGCCTGCGCAATGGCACGCTGGTGCGGGTGTTGCCGCAGTACCGCTCCCACGAGCTGAACCTGTACGCCATCTACCCATCGCGGCAGTATCTGGATGCGAAGATCAAAACATGGGTGGAGTACCTGCGCGGCTCGCTGCCGGAAATCATGGCGGCCCACGAAGCGGACCTGCAGACCCATGTGTTGCCGGAGACGGTTTAGTCATCACGTGAGCGCAACGGCGGAAGCCTGCCAATCCCTCGGCAAGAATGTTAGCGTGCTACGCAATGCCCTTCTGAACTGCCGAGAGAAGCTATCCGATGAAAAAGACCGTCCTTGCCTTCAGCCGCGTGTCTCCGGAAATGGCCGAGCGCCTGCAGCAAGACTTCAACGTGATCATCCCCGACCCGAAAAAGGGTGATCTGAACGCGCAGTTCAACGAAGCCCTGCCCCACAGCCACGGCATGATCGGCGCTGGCCGCAAGCTGGGGCGCGAACAACTGGAGAATGCAAAGCAGCTGGAAGTGGTGTCGAGCATTTCGGTCGGTTACGACAACTACGACGTCGACTACCTCACCGAACGCGGCGTCATGCTGACCAACACCCCCGACGTGCTGACGGAAAGCACCGCCGACCTGGGCTTCTCGCTGATCATGAGCAGCGCCCGCCGCGTCGCCGAACTGGACGCCTACACCAAGGCTGGCAACTGGAAACGCAGCATCGAGGCGCCGCACTTTGGCACCGATGTCTACGGCAAGACGCTGGGTATCGTGGGCATGGGCAATATCGGCGCGGCAGTCGCACGGCGGGGTCGTCTGGGCTTCAACATGCCGGTCCTGTACAGCGGCAACAGCCGCAAGACCGCCATCGAGCAGGAATTGGGCGCGCAATTCCGTACGCTGGATCAGTTGCTGGCCGAGTCGGATTTCGTCTGCCTGGTGGTGCCGCTCAGCGAAAAGACCCAGCACATGATCAGCACCCGTGAGCTATCGCTGATGAAGAAGAGCGCGATTCTGGTCAACATCGCGCGCGGCCCGATCGTCGACGAGCCGGCGCTGATCAAGGCGCTGCAGGACGGCACGATTCGCGGCGCCGGCCTGGATGTCTACGAGAAAGAGCCGTTGGCTGAATCGCCGCTGTTTGCGCTGAGCAATGCGGTAACGCTGCCTCACATCGGCTCGGCGACTGACGAAACCCGTCAGGCCATGGCCGACCGCGCCTACGCCAACCTGCGCGCCGCGCTGTTGGGCGAGAAGCCGCAGGACCTGGTGAATGCGCAGGTGTGGAAGGGCTGAGCTCACTGTGACGATCGTTCCCACGGTCCCAGTGGGAACAATCAAAGGTTTCAGCCCGCCTTAAGCCAGCTTCGCCCCCACAGGCACAATCACCCTGGGCTTCCTGAACACCAGCACGTTCCCCGCCATCACCAACACCAGCCCCATCAGCGCGGGGGCGGTCCATTGATAGCCTTCGGCGAACGCCGATACATTCAACGCCACCACCGGGAACAGCACCGTGCAATACGCCGCGCGCTCCGGGCCCATGCGGCCGACCAGGGTGAGATAGGCGGTAAAGCCAATCACCGATCCCGGCACCACCAGATACAACAGCGAGCCGATGTACCGCGCGTTCCACTCAAACCCGAACGGCGTGCCGCTCAGCAGGCAATACACGCACAGCATCGTCGCGCCATACAGCATGCCGTAGGCATTGGTGGTCAGCGGACGCAGGCCGGCCTTCTGTTGCAGGCTGGAGAGCATGTTTCCCGCAGAGAAACACAGCGTGCCGAGCAGGGTCAGCGCTAGACCGATCAAGGTCTCGCGGCTGGCGCTGTGCCCGGCCAATTCCGGCCAGAACAGGCACGCCAGCCCCATCAGCCCCAGCGTGCCGCCCAACACGACGTTGCGCGCGATTTGCTGCTTGAAGAAGATTCGGGCGTTGAGCGCGTTCCACAATGTCGCAGTGGAAAACACCACCGCCACCAGACCGGTCGGAATCCACTGGCTGGCGGTGTAGAAGCACATGAAATTTACGCAGAACAGGCACAGCCCCTGCGCCAGGCAGATGAGCTGCCCGCGGCGATTGACCTTCTGCAGTTTCCCGGTCCCTAGCAACAAGGCGAAGAGGATGAGCGCCGCGAGGCCAAAGCGGTAGACGATCGACACCGGGATGGCGACCTCGCCCAGTTGCAGTTTCAAGGCGATCCAGGTCGTGCCCCAGATTAAAACGGTCAGCAGATACAGCGTGATGTTCATGTCGAGCTCCCCAGTGAGGCCTCAGTCTGGCGGCGCGGGTCTGCCCTCACTTGCAGAAACTTGCGCATTTGATCGTCACCCCGCTGGCAGGGGGCAGCGCTCGGAGTAGGATGCGAGGCGCAGAGGAGTCCCCATGTCGTCACTCGAAACCATCCAGGTCTTTCAATCCCTGAACAGCTCGCCCCACGCGCAGCTGGAGAAGTGCGCGCCTCTGGGCGACGGGGTGATGGCGGCGCTGTGGAACAACCGTCATGACGCGCAGAACTACCACGCGCCGACGCACCACACGCTGTCGTGCTACATCGACGGCGGCACGGGAACATTCCGCCGCGATCAGCCGGGCAAGAAAGGCGCTCCGGACAAGATCTGCACGCTGCCCGCCGGCCATCAGTCCTCCTGGGTGGTGAACGGTGAAATCCGTCTGGCGCATTTGTATATCAGCCCCGAACAGTTCGCCCTCAACTGCGTCACGCTGCTGGATCGCGAGCCACGCCAGTTGGCGTTGCAGGAGCACACGTTTCTGGATGATCCGCTGCAGGCCGAGCGTTTTCATCGCCTGATCCGCATGGATTGGCGAGAGCCCGGCGAGCGCATGCTCACCAGCAGCCTGGCCCATGAGCTGCTCGACCACATGGTTCTGCGCCAGGTCGGGCTGCGTGAAGGGTTGCGCTTGAAAGGCGGACTGGCGCCGCACCTGCGACGGCATTTGGTGGACTTCATTGAGCTGAACATGGCCGAGCCCTTAAGCCTCGGGCAATTGGCGGGCATGTGCGCGTTGTCGGAATACCACTTCGCGCGGATGTTCCGCGAAAGCTTCGGCCTGCCGCCCCATCAATACCTGCTCGCCCGACGCCTCAACCGAGCCCGCGAACTGCTGCGCTCGACCCGCAAGCCGTTTGGCGAGATTGCCCTGGAATGCGGCTTCGCCAGTGCCAGCCATTTCAGCAACCGGTTCAAGCAGTCAGTCGGCGCGACGGCGGGCGAATACCGGGCTGCGTTTGAGTCGCGTTAAAACTCCAGCGTCGTCGCCATCACCACCTGCCGCGAATCCCCCAGGGACACGAAATAACGGCTCACCGCCGAGCTGTAGTAGGTGCGATCAAAGAGGTTTTTCACGTTCAGCTGAAACTTCACTTTCTGCCCGTCCAGACGGGTTTCGTAAGTCACGAAGGCATCGGCGACGGTGTAGCCGGGCAGATCAAAATCATTGTCCGGATTGCCCGGGCGTTCGCCGATGTAATGGGCGCCAGCTCCCGTCCGCAGCCGATCCGCGCCCAGCACCGCGCCAAAGTCATACACCGCCGAAACCGAGCCGCTGTGCCGGGGTACGTTCTGTAAGCGGTTGCCCTTCAGGGTCGGGTCATCAACCACCCAGGCATCGGTGAAAGCATAGCCGCCAATCAGACTCCAGCGATCTGACAGCTGCCCGCTCACGTCCAGCTCCACACCCCGCGAGCGCACCTGACCCGCCGTGGTGTACACCGTGTTCGCCGTCAGCGAGTCGAAATTCGCCACCAGCACGTTGCGCTTTCTGATGTCGAACAGCGCCAGCGTCGCACTGATGCCATCTGAGGAATCCCACTTGGCGCCCAGCTCCCACGCTTTCGATTCTTCGGGCAACGTCGCCGAATCCAGCACGGTGCCCCCCGCCAGCGTAGCGATGCTGGAGTTGGGCTTGAACGCCTCGGTGTAACTGCCATACAACGAAAGCTCATCGCTGTAGCGGTAAACGAGGCCCGCTCGGGGAATCCACTTTTGCCCGTTCAAATCGGTATTGCGCGTGAACGGCGAGCCTTTGCCAGCCTGCTGATCGAAGACTTGATAACGCGCGCCCGCGACGAAAATCCAGCGATCGGTGAGGTGCACGGAGTCCTGAGCAAACACCGAGTCGCTGCGCAGGATATCGAGCTGATGGCTGTCCGCCGCACTGACCTGAGTGCCCTCCGCTTCCTGGCCATACACCGGATTCACGTAGCTGAACGTGCTCTGGCTTTTCTGGCGGATCAGCTCACCGCGCGCGACTTTGCGGTATTCGTCGTCGACGCCCATTAGCACCTCGTGCCGCAAGCCCGCCAGCGAGGTGTCGCCGCTCAACGTGAGCGTGGTGAAGCGATCGGTGCTCAGGGCGTTGCCGGTCCCGTCGATGGAGCGGGTCAGCGTGCCGGTGGCCGGATCGACGGCGGTCACGCGCACCTGACTGGCGTCGTAGGTCTCGCGGTTGTAGCTGTAACCGAGGTGGCCTCTCCAGGTGTCGTCGAAGGTGTGATCGACCTCGAATCGATACAGGTCCGAGCGCCCTTCCATTGTGTTGAAGGGCTCGTCCAGACGCCGGGTCGCGGGGATGTTCAACGGACGGTTTGTGCGAGGATCGATTGCCGTGCCGCGATCAAACGGCGAGAGAAATTCCCGGTGTTCGTAGGACGCCAGCACTTCGGTGTCATCGCCATACCAGGCGAGCGATGGGGCGATCAGCGATTCACGGTGTACGCCGTAATTGCGCCAGTAATCTTCGTCTTCGTGGTCGACGATCAAGCGGTATGCCAGCCCGGTGGACGCCCCTTCAGCGCCATCAATCGCGCCGGTGCTATCGAACGTTCCGCCGCTGCCGTTTTTGCCTGCGCCGTAGCTTGAACCCCGTGCCGTCAGCGAGTTGGCCGACTGTAACTGCGGACGCTTGCTGACCACGTTGATCACCCCGCCGGGGTCCTGAATGCCATACAACAGCGACGCCGGCCCCTTGAGAACTTCGACGCGCTCGGCGGTGACATTGAGGTTGCGGCCCTGGACCACCGGCATCCCGTCGCGCATGATCGAACCGTCGCGATTCTCGCCAAAACCCCGCTTCATCAGCGTGTCCTGTGTGCTGCCGAGGGTGTTGCCCTGGGTTACGCCACTCACGTTCGCCAGCACATCGTCGAGATTGCGCGGCGCCTGATCCCTCAACACCTGCGCCGGAACAACGCTGACCGCCTGCGGGGTTTCAAGGCGCGGTGTCGCGCTGCGCATCACCGATGTCACTGCAGGCGGCTGATAGCTGTAAACGGCACTGAGAGTGGAGTCGATCTGCGTCGCGCCAAGGGTGACCGCACCCTCGACGGGGCGGGATTGCAGCGTGAAGGTGTCGTCTGTGGCACGGCGGAATGTGAGGCCAGACGTGCCCAGCAGAATACGTAACGCCTGTTCCGCACTGAACGAGCCCATCAATGCCGGGGCATCCACCGCGTAAGGCACGTCCTGGGTGTAAATAACCCCCTGCCCTGTGACTCGACTGAAATCCCTGAGCGACTGGGACAGCGGTTTGGCCGGAATCGAAAAGTCGTAGGCCGGCGCGGCTGCCTGAGCGCAGGCGCTCCAGACCGCTACCACCGAAAAGCCAAACCCACTTCTCACATCGGTCACCCCGTTTGAATGCGATACACCTCAACAGCTCGCCTGCGATCAACGGATCACAATGATCCGCCCGAGCGCTTCGTATTGCTTAAAACCCACGACGGACTTCAACGCCGCCAGCACGGCCTGCGGATCGCGGCTCGGGAAGCTGCCGCTGATGGTCTTCGCGGCCAGTTGGTCGTTGAGCAAAATGATCCGGCCCGGGTAATAACGGTTCAGGTCGCTGATCACATCAGCGAGGGGGGCGCGGGCGTAATTGAGCCAGCCCTGACGCCAGGCCAACTGGCTTTCGCTGTCGACAGACTGCGGAGCGCCGGTTCGCTCACGGTCATAACGGACCCGCTGACCTGCCGTCAGGATCTGCTGCGGGGCATCGGCGGCCGCTTTGACCCCGACACGTCCCGACAGCACAGTGACTTGCGCACCAGGCGGCTGCAGCCGTACTTCGAATTGCGTGCCCAGCACCCGGGTTTCGCCGCGTCCGCCATCGACCACAAACGGCTCGCCGGTGTGGGTAACTTGAAAGAATGCGGCGCCACGGCGCAACTCGACGTGCCGCTCTCCGTCGCCAAAATGCACGGCGATTGCGCTGTCGGCGTCCATCGTTACCTGCGACCCGTCTGACAGGATCAACGTCCGGACCTGCCCCGGCGCCGACACGTAATCGGCATTTAAGTCCTCTGCCCAGCGCTGGGGATTCCAGCCCAGCCCCGCGCTGATCATCAGCACCAGACACGCCGCCATCGCCAGCGCCGCTCCCCAGCGCGGCAGCCTGCGCGGCTTGGGTGCGTCCATTTTCCGCAGCAAGGCATTGAGTGCGGCGGCGTCTTCGCCGGCCAGTGTGGCGGCAGGCTCTTCGCTCAGTTCCCACACGACCTGAGCCTGGGCGTACGCTTCGGCATGAGCCGGATCAGCGTGCAACCAGCGGCTGAAGCGCGCCTGATCGGCAATCGTCGGCTGGTTGTGCAACACACTGAGCCAATTCAGAGCCATGGTATGGGGATGGGCAGTCGGATCAGGAACGGCATTCATCGGCGTATGCCCCCGGATTTCCCGGCAAGCGGCGCAACCCGAGTGACGTCCTGATTGATGCTCGCCTTGCAGACCTGCAGGGCGCGCATCATGTGTTTCTCCACGGCACTCTGCGAAAGGCACATGGCCTTGGCAATTTCAGCGTACTTGCGCCCGTGGATTCGGTTGAGCAGGAAAATCTGCCGGGTTTTCTCCGGCAATCCGCGCAACGCCGCTTCGATGTGGCGCAGATCGTTGCTCGCTTCCAGCGCAGCCTGGGGTTCGTCAGTCTCGGTCCAGTGCGATTCCGGCAGCCGCTCATCGCTGAGCCGGGCGCGGGTGCTTTCATTGCGCAGATGGTCAATGGCGATATTGCCAGCACAGCGCAGCAGGTAGGTGTTGAGCTCCTCGACCTGCACCAGCGGACGTCGCCAGAACCTGAGAAACAAGTCCTGCACCAGATCCGCCGCCGTCGCCCGACAACCCACCCTTCGGCTGACCAGCGCCTCCATTTGCGGACGCTGGGACAGAAACACCTCCAGAAACCGCGCGCGTGCAGCCTTCGGAGTCTCGTGGTCGAGGTCCTGGCACGCTGAGTTCAAGGAAGGAGGCGGATCGATCATGATTCAGGCACGGGCTGGGGGAGGATGCGAGGCGCGATATTAATGATAAATATTCTCATGCGCAAAAGATGTCCGACGAATCTCGCAACAAATCTGCAGCGGCCGAAGGTTGCCCCCAAAAAGGCGCGGCCCAGCAAAACTGGACTTGCCGGTCGAGTTCCCCCTTTCGCGAAATATATTCTCGGTTCCAAGGGGTTGAATTGTTCGGGGATCGGCGCCAACACTGTGAATGAGGGCAGACGAAAAACACCTCGTCCAGACTCTCCCGAGCAAGCCAAAGTAAGGGAAGAACTATGCAAATCCAGGTCAACAGCGATAACCACATCGAAAACAGCGTCCGTCTGGAGGAGTGGGTACGAACCACGGTTGAAACTACGCTCGAACGATACGAAGAGGATCTGACCCGCGTTGAGGTCCACATCAACGACGAAAACGGCGACAAGCCAGGCCCGCATGACATCCGCTGCCAGATGGAAGCCCGGCCAAAAGGACACCAACCCATTTCTGTGACCCACAAGGCCGATTCGATCGATCAGGCAGTGGATGGCGCAGCGGTCAAACTGGACCACGCCCTGGAACATCTTTTTGGAAAACTGCGCGGCAACAAACGCGGCGCGGCTCCGGTGATTGAAAGCGATCTGGATGACGAGCCGGTCAGTGCTGACGCGTTGCTCGAAGAAGAATTTCTCGAGAAGGACGAAGCGTTGCACGGCTGATGCAGCAGCTATGAAACACTGAGCGATTGAAAGAGGGGCGAGCCTGGAAACGGGCCCGCCCTTTTTTTTGCGCCGTCATTAGGCAACCAGCGCTTGAATGGTGAGCCGCGCTAAACGGGTGGCCGATTCAAGTGGCCGACCTTTCGCACACAAAGAACGCATGAGGCGCGCAAATGGTGCCGAGCGGGAATGGGCCAAGCCCTTGGCCAGTACAAGACGGACGCTGAAACCATGACCTGCTTCTCGTTTCCGGGCCCTTGGGTCCAGCGATCGGGACCATTTACACCTTTCGTCCGTTGTGGCCCAAACCCTGCAAGCTTTGTATCGTCGAGCTTACACCTCACCTGCACGCCGCAGGCCTGCTGGCCTCGGACGCAGTGACTCGCTCAATACGACGACGTTTCAACGGACCACTGATGGAAATCACCGCGATTTCAGCGAGCGCGGCCAGGGCAGGAATCATTAACCGTTGATCGGCTTCGAGAACTAAAGGGATTCACCCCCAGTCAATTCATGCAGATCGTTAACAGGTAACAGGCCATGGATAACCCTTTTCAACTGATCACCGACGCCTTCCATCCCGACTACCGGGTCAACCTGAGTATCCAGGGCCTCGACGGGACCATCATGCTGACGCTGTCGAATGAGTCAGGTGTGGTCGCCAAACGGCTGATCAGTGCCGAGCAACGCAACTCGCCCAAGCGGCTGCGCCGTTTGATCGAAAGCATCCAGTTCGGCATCGCCATCGAACAAGGCCATAGCGCCATCAAGATCCTGGCGGCCATGACGGATGGCGACCTCAAACAACTCTCGCCTCCGCCTACCCGAACCCGCTTCCTCGGCCGTCCGCAGTTGACTGCCGGCCTCTGATTTTTTGATGCGCAGGGCATGAGGCGATAGTGATTGCCTCTCCAGCGCAGTCTTTTCGCGGCATCATTCTCAACCCGCTCCGTCCCCCGCCGACGATCGCCAACGTCCCTGTAATGCCCGCCGATTCAGCCCTCAGACAGAAAGCACCTGCTACAACAAACCTGTAGCAACAAACCTGTAGCAAGCCGGCTGCCCCGTTACACAACAACGGCGAGCAGCAGAGTCTGGACAAGTCTGAGGTGACGATATGTCTCTACGATACATAGCGCTGATTGGCGCGCTGGCGCTCGCGACCGGCTGCGTGGAAGAAAGAGTGGTGCACGAACGCCGAGTGGTCGACCGACCCGCGCCCCGCGCCGAATACGTCGAAGTCGTCGCCCCACAAGCGCCGCCCGTGCGCGTGGTCGAAGAAGAACCGGCTCCGCGCCCGGGCTATGTCTGGTCCCGCGGCTACTGGCGCTGGAACGGCAACCGCTACGTCGCCGAACACGGCCACTGGGAAGCGGTACGGCCTGGCTATCGTTATCAACATCCGTACTGGGAAAGTCGAGGCGATGGCTGGCATTACCACGTTGGGGTGTGGGTGAACTGACCGTTCTTTGCACATGAAGATGCCCCGTTGAGACGGGGCATTTTTTTTGGATTCGCTGGTGGATAGCTCATCGTAAAACAGCTCGCTGATTGCAAGCGGCGATTACAAGGGAGAGGCAAGTTCGTACCGAACGACCATCCCATCTTGCAAAGTATCTCGGTCGCCGCTGCAGCAACAACCTACCAACTGCTTGAAGCATCACTGGTCGTAGCGCTAATGGCGAAGGATAGAATCCACTCTCAGTTGTCTTCTTGCGGCTGTAGTCCTAAATTAGCGGCATGCCGTGGTCCTGTCGGGCCACCATCTGGGCGTAAATGCCGCCCAACAATGGAGACCTAACCGCTAAATGGATTTTTTCGCTAATTTACCTGGCTGGGGCGACATCGAGCGAAACCTCGACCAAAAATTCAGTGAGCTGAATCAGGGCGTTGATGACGGCTGGAACGGCTTCACCCGCCGCATCAGTAACGGCGCAACTCAAGCCTACGGATACGTGAGTGGGCATAGGATCGATAATGTTCGCCACGCGCTGGACTTATCCTCCCCCATCATGCAGATGAACATTCGGCGCAAATGGGCGTCGATCAATATTGAGGAAATTCTGCCGGAGTTGATTAAGCTGTTGCAGGAAGTTGTGATGATCGTGGGCGGCAGCGTAATGATGGGAGCTGCGATGGGTGGCGCAGCCGGCTCACTTGCTTTAGGTGCTGAGCCTTGCCCGGTGCGGCAATCGGCGCAAGTGTAGGGTTGCAGGTCGGAAACTTGATCATGGCAGCGCTTGGGTTATATGCAATCGCTGGTTATTTCTCGGCAGGTATCGGGCCATGCCTATCGACGATATACGAAGGGCTATGCACTGCGTGGCAAGCTGAAGACGGCTTGAAAGATCCAGGCCTTGACCCCACTGGCGGTTCCGCTGCGATGATCCAAGACCGCATAGAGCGCGCAGCTCGGCTGCTGGCCCAAGGGCAAGAGCAGTTGGTGCTGCTGTTGCTCATGGCGATTGTCACCTATCTGACCCGTGGGGAGATGAGAGCGGGTGTATTCAACAGCTTGGAAAGTATCGCGACGAGGAGTGCCAAGCTACGAGCAGATGTTTCCAGCAAACCAATCGTTGAATGGCTCACAAAAAACGAAGAGAACCTTTTGGGACATCCTGAATTACAGATCAGGGGGGTCACTTCAGTCGAGCAGCTGGCGCGGGAAAGTAAAATGCGTGACTTTTACGCCAAGCAAGACCCAGAGTTCGTGTCAGTCGAGCATAAACGAAACTCTGTGAAGACACTTGAGCCAAAGGGCTTAAGTAACCAGCAGGTCCGTGATTATCTGCAAAGCGTTGACGGACAAAAATATATAGCTAAAATCGCAAAGGCAGACCCTGAGTTACCATTTCCAGATATTTTGGAAAGAGCCATCAGTCATGTAGCCTCAGGAAGTACCGTACCGGTCACCACCAGCATTACAACACCGCTTGTGAAAATCGTACCTGTGACAGAAGAAAGCGTCTCTGCCTACTCACCATTCTTCACCACAATGGAAGAATTGCAAGCGGCGGCTAAATCCGATAAAACTCTAGCGGATGCACTCGGCTTACCGGTTACGAGTGAAAATGCTAGATATCACGTGTTTGAAATTACGCCACTGCAGCCCACCGAAGTTTTCAAGAGCACGGTTGCACCGACAGTGGAATTCGGCGGGAGAATCACCAGAACAGGCGGGGCGGCACAATATTTAGTGCCTAATCGGCAAGAATGGTCCGCAGCAAAGCTCATTGGCGAAATCGACAATTAGGAATCAGTATGGACATACTAGCGCTGAAACAGACCGCAATCGAGTTACGCAAGCAATTAGAACGGTATAAAGAAAAGGAACCGGCAGCACTCGCGTTGTATGAGCATATGGAGCCTTTAATATCGGCCGCCGAGCGAGGTGAGATTAATACCCAGGTCGAAGCACGAGACATACCAGGTCATCGAATTATGGATGAATCAAACCTCCGAAAATATCGTGATCTCTCTGGAGCGTATAGCAATTTCTATATAGAACTTATCGAAGGCCGTGACATGCTCAAAATGGTAGAAGAAATTGCTAAAAAGGCAAGAATGTAAAAGAGCTATATCCGGGCAATCGTGGACCGATATGAACGCTGCGGAAACGTACCGTGACTTCTCGGCGTTGGCTGCTAACCGCATACATACCAAAAGCCAAGACCTATGCCGGGCAAACGGTAGATGAGTCCTAAACAATAAGGACTCATCCCATCCCTACTCCACTTTCTCCTGCACCGACGGATACCTCGACGAGGAATACCTCACCACCAAAATCGAGAAGGCCAGCAACAGCACGCCGCCGCACACATAAATAATCCCCAAATCCGGCGCTTTGTGATGCGACACGTCGCTGATCAGCAAGCGAATCAAAGCGGTCACCCCGATGTAGAGCAAGAAGCGCAGCGGCATGTGGTTGGTCTTGAAATAGATGCCGACCATCGCGCCCAGTTCGAGGTAGATGAACAACAGCAGAATATCGTCCACCGCGATGTAGTCCTGCCCGAGCATGCCGATGAACGCTTTTATAGCGGCGTATGCGGTGACCGCCCCAATACCGAACAGCGCCAGATAGTGAAACGCTTCAACGGCCAGATTACCCAGGCTGTTGGCGCCGCCGTGAAGCTTCGCCCGCATTCGATCTGCCCATCTCACACCAGCCATCCCTCACCTCCCCTGACCAAAACAAAAGTGTTCATAACGAGCGCTGCGATTGAGCGCAGCGGTGGATCTGTCGACGCAGGGCGTTGGCCGCGTTGATGTTCACGATGTACTTCCTTGGGTGATCCGGACGGGATGATGCGCCGCGCGCATGACGATTTGCCCGTGCGCAGCCTGGTTGTAGGCAAGCATTAATAGGGCCATCGGCTAAGGTTGAGAACGTGACCAGATGTCGCAAGGCTGCGCCTGGTAAAAAAAGTGAGCGCTCACCCCCTACCCAAGCCGAGGCGATTCACCTATGCTGCGCACTGTATAAATACACAGTAAAAAGACGGAGCACGCTGTCTTTGCATCATCCGTCGGCCGAAGCGTTGAGCGCCCGGGCTGATCCCTTACAACTCTGGAAATGACGACGAGGCCAACAATGGCTGTTGAAACCCTTTACCGCAGTACCCGTGATTTGGAGACTACGTTCGTGGACCGCAAACTCGCCGATGCCCATGATCAGATGCTGGAACTGGCAGAGCTGCTCACCGATGTGCTGATGAAGAACGTCGCCGGGCTCTCCGAAAAACACGCTGAAGACGCGAGTATTTTCATGGCGAAGAACCGCGCCGTCTTCGCTGCCGCTTTCAAGAGCAACGCCCTTGCCCTCAACGAGCTGGCACCCGCGGCGGAGCAGGCTGAGTAATCAGCCCAGCGACTTTGGCTTCAGCCAGTTGAGGCAGATTTGCCACGAAGGCGATTCACTCCATGTCCAGCAGCCGTTCTGCCAGCTCATCCGCCACCCGCGCGGGTGAGCGCTTTTCAGCTTGCGCATGGGCGAACACCTCGGTCAGCCGCGTGCCGATCTGAGACAGATGCGCGGTGATGTTGCCCGGGCTTTGCCCCTGATGATGCAGTGCGACATAGATCAGGCCACCGGAATTGATCACGTAATCCGGGGCATACAGAATGCCGCGGGCTTCCAGTTGGTCGGCGATCGCGGCACAGCTCAGCTGGTTATTGGCGCCACCCGCGACGGCGGCGCAGCGCAACTTGGTGACACTGTGGCTGTTGAGTACGCCGCCCAGCCCGCACGGCGCAAGGATGTCGCAAGGCGTGCTGAGCAACGCTTCGCTGGCAATCGGCTTGGCGCCCAATTGCTCCATGGCGAGTTGCACCTTGCCGCTGTCCAGATCTGCGACCAACAACTCGGCGCCCGCCCCATGGAGCTGTTCCGCGAGCGCATAACCCACATGCCCCAATCCCTGAATGGCCACGCGCAAACCTTCAAGGTTATCGCTGCCCAGCCTGGCCATGGCCGTGGTCCGAATCCCCGCGTACAAACCCAATGCGGTGTGCGCAGAAGAGTCGCCGACCGCCGTGGTGCCGGTGACATGCTGAGTGGATTGGGCTATGCAGTCCATGTCCTCTCTGGAAGTGCCACTGTCCATGGCCGTGACATAACGTCCGTCAAGGGTCTGCACGAACCGTCCGAACGCCTCGAACAGGGCAGCGCGATCAGGCACGTGGGCCGGGCGCATGATCACGGCCGTTCCACCGCCCAATGACAATCCGGCGAGCACGGCTTTGTAGCTCATGTTCCTTGCCAGCTGGATGGCGTCCTCGATGGCGCTCTCTTCGTTTGGGTAGGAGAGGTAGCGACAGCCCCCCATCGCCGGACCTTTCTGGCTGCTGTGGATCGCGATCACCGCTTTCAGGCCGGTGCGCGGCTCAACCATCATGTGCAGTGATTGCACGCGTGAGCTTTGCATGAGAGCGAACATGGGCACTGCTCCCCTTTTTCGTACTGGCGAGTATAGGCGCTGAATGAAAAAAAGAAGGTCGGGCCGAGCGGATCCGGACGACGGACTGCTGTTGGCCACGCGCGATGAATCAACGCTGGACGAAGGCAGCGGCCAAGGCTAAAACAGAGTCATCCTTTAGTTCTTCTCAGCCGTCTTATCCTGCCGGAGAAGTCGATGAATCCGCGCCAGCAATGCATTGCCTGTCTAGAACGGAACCCGCCCTCCACATTCGACGCTGCGGTATGGATCGCTGCGGAGCACGACGGGGAAGTTGATGTTAAGGTTATTCGCGATCAGCTCGCCGCGCTGGAGCGCAGTGTCAGTGCGGCATTACCTTTATTGCCGGTCGCCGAGCTTGCCCAGCCCTTGCTTCGGCAACTGGCGACGCTGGGGTTCCAGCAAGACGATGCCGCTCAGCCCAAACCCCAGGCTGCCTTGATTCACAAAGTGCTTGAACGTCATCGCGGCCAGCCGCTGGGGCTGGCGCTGGTTGCGCTGGAAATAGCGAAGCGACTGGAGATTCCCCTCGAAGGCGTGAACTTCCCGGGGCATTTTCTGCTGCGGGTGCCCAGCGCCGACCATACCCTGGACCCATGCGGCGGACGCAGGCTCTACCCCAAGGACTGCCGTGAGTTGCTCCTGCGTCAGTTCGGCGCGGACATGCCGCTCAAGGCTGAGCACATGAAAACCGCGACGCCTGCAGCCATGCTTCAACGCCTCTCGCGAAACCTGCGCTATCTGCATCAGTTAAACGATGATTTGCTCGCGGCACTTAAAGACGCAACCCGCGTGATGGAACTGGGCCAGGCCAGCACCAGCGATTACCTCGCCCGTGCCAGCCTGTACCAGCATCTGGACTGCCCCCAGGCCGAACGTTTCGACCTGGAGCATGCGTTGATGTTGAGTGATGACCCGTTGCAGAAGTTGCGCCTGACGCAGCGTCTGCAGTCTCTGCCGAGTGGGCGCGCCATCCATTAAACGGTCTGGGCTGCCAGTTTTTTTACCGCCCACTGACCGACTTTGATGACCAGTGCCTTATCATGAGTCAGGACTGTCTTGACGCCGGTGCCTCCCAGTATTGATCCAAAGACAGCAGATCCAAAAAACCAGGACGCGGTCGCGCGGTCTCCGTCGTGATAGGCGAGCAAGCCTCGTTGTATATCGATGGCGGTGTGAAGCACTGTCCATGCAAGCGCTCCACCGGGAAACGGCATCAGCAGCACGGAGCCGAGTAACCTTACAACCGAATAAACCTTCTCGAGCCAGCGCTTCGTCCGGCTTTTGGTCTGAGCATCGACATCGGCAATGATGCGACTGATTTGTTCGTTGTAAAGTTCATGGATGTCAGTGATTCGATCGGTATTCTGGTGCTCCCTGTTTTCAACGCGGACCCACTGCACCGGGAGATTGCGGTCCATGGCGTCGAAACGAGACCCCACACTCGGCTGTCCTTTGTAGGGAACACGAAGGTAGTAATAGTGGCGCATGGCAGGCGAGCGCATAAGTTGCACGTAGTCGGTCACCTTTCGGAAGCTGACGCCATCGGGAGCATCAGGGGTATATAACAGATTGAAGTCGCCATCCGAGGAGCTGAAATCCCGGAGCATATAAACGCCTTGAACAATGTAACCGGCAAAGCGGAACATTGAAGCGCTGCTGCGGCTGATACGGCGTTGCAGCCCCTCGTTTTTGTCGAGCACCTGCTTATCCAGCGAAACAATCAATGGCACCAACCATTGATATTGCGCAGTGGATAAATTGCCTTTCAAAAATTCTCGCATCGCAGCTGAGCGCATATCGAACTGCAGACGCCTGCCAAATAAAGCCCTGCGATAGCGATACTGCTCGTGAGAGGTGTCCAGGAACTCTCTCCTGATCCACTGGATGTAACGCTCACCCAACGCCGCTTCCCGCAACGATTTGTCCACTCGTTGGACGAAGTACAAGGGCAGCGCCCTGAGGTCCTGCCCTACCGAGGAGTACATCGGCGCCGCAGGAGTAAAAGCGTACTGGTCGGAAAACCCTTCCATGAACAGGCTGGTCAAGGACCTCAGCCCCGTGTACGCACTGAAGTCCGGATTCGCGACGTACGCAGCGTTCTCCAGATCCACGAAGATCGTATCGGTATCGACGCGCTCGTTGATGCCTTGGCTGGCAATGTAATCATTGAGCAGCTTGCTGCCTTCGCTCCTGGCGAATTGCTCGAAAGACACCATCGCCTGCGTTGTGTGCACAAACGCCTTGTTCAGTTCGCTGACCCGATGATCAAGCAATGCAAGGGCGCCACGGTTCGCATAAGCAGTTTCCATGGTGAACCCCAACAAATCAGCATCATCCCGAGTCAGCGTCCGGTCGACCTTATGACGAATTGCATCTGAGAGACGATCTTCGAAGTTGTCCCCTTCCAGCTCATGGAAAACGATACTGGACTCACCCCACAACGTGCCCTTGAGACGAACTTTTTCCAGAAAATCGGAATGGTCAGCCTCGGCGGTTAAAGCCGTCTGGTCTTGCACATAATTGCCGCCCGCATCGGTCGCCAGCCAGCTGCCGACTTCAAAGGACAACTGGCGCCACGAGCTGAACCCGAACATATCCTGGCCGCCTGGCGCACCGGGTGCGTAAAGAACGTAATGATCGTCGCCTGCCGCATCCTGCTTACGGAACACCAGCAGATCTTTGAAGCGCATGCCGTTGACAGCCAGTTTCAGGCTGCCCAGCGTCATCACTGCACCGTCTTGAATAATGTCGGCGCGCACCAGATGGATGAGGTCCTGGCTTCGGTCGTCCATCAGATGGCCTTGCAGCACAGCAGCCCAAGCACTCAGCGCCAACGCGGCGTCTCGCCTGTGGGTCAGGGCTCGCAAGGTCTCCTCATGGGTAAACTGCGCCCTGAGCTGCTGCAGGTAACGGCGCTGCACATCCAGCTCATCAAGCATTGTTTTCACAAACTCGAATGTAAACGCAGGATTTGAATACGCAGCAGGGACGATCACCTTGCCGGGACCTGAAACTGCCGGCAGGCCATGCATCGCGAAATCAAGCAGCGACTTGCGGTGGTTCGCCGAAAAAGTGCCGCCCTGAAGGTCAAACTCATCCGGCACGCTGATCATTATTTGCTGCGCGTCGATCGAATAGCCCAGATGCCTGCGCACATAGCGATCAATCTCATGACGGGCAAATACTTCCAACGATTCCAGCCCCTCAAACAGCGCATCAACTGCACGATTGCGTTCGCTGAATTGGTTATTGAGGTTCGCATAGTGCTCGCGCTTCTCGGGGGCCGCGTATTTAAGCCATTGAGGCTGAGTGAGATCCTCGGCACGAATGGAAAGGCTCCTGAATCGGTGCCCCATCCCTTCATCAATATGAGCACACACCTGCACTTCACTGACTTTTTTCAAAAAGGTGTGATTGCCCTCGCTGTTCGCTCTGGCCTGTTGCACCAGAAACTCGAAGTCCATGGCCTGCTTGTTACGAAGTCCCTGAACATGGCAGTGCAGCAGTGGCTCGATACAAGGCTCGTATTCAAGATCGTCGTTGCCGAAAACGTGATTTTCGGGCAATCCCGCAAGATCCGATAAATAAAGGTTTTTCAGCAACGGCTCCTTACCCGATGGCCAGGACAGTCGCCGAGCCAGCTGGCTGTTGAGCTCAGAAAAAGACTCATACCGCTCAACTCCGCCTGCGGCCATGACCAGATAACAGGGTCCGGAGGCGTGGCGGACATCGACCGCCTGTTCATCCCGCGCGACCGCGAAGACCGAGAGCAGCGGTGCTGTCATTTCGCGCGACAGACGCAGGGATATCTTGAAAAGCCCGCCAGTGGGTTGGTGACTCAATGCATGCAGCAGGCGTTTTTTTTCCTCGTCGTTGAGTCGCTGCTCAATAACCTGAAACTCAATGTCGTGCTTGAGCGCCGAATGATGATGCGCACTGACGATTTCGTGGCGCGCCGCACTATTGCCGCCCGCCGGGGAATGCTCACGGCTGTCCCATGCCCAGCCAAGCGCCGCGTGATAAGCCCCGGGAAACATCGCCAGCACTTGGCCAAAAATACTTTTGATCGTGGAGAAATCTTTTTCTGCCACCAGGTGCTGCACCTCGGTGCTGTCGTGGCGGTAATACAGGCGTTGGGAATCTTGATCGAAGGCGCTAGCCCCTTGCGTCATCGCCTGAATCAGGGCATCAGTAAGTGAACGCGAACTTTGCACCGCTCCGGACGCGGACGCGGTGTTCAGAAAAATAATGTCCGGGTTCCACACTGATACATTCCCGCGCAGAAAGCTTGAAAGGCGGTCAAAAGCGACATCACGAAGCGAGGGGAGCTTGTCCAGTACCGAGGTGCATTGCGAGCACGCCGTGGTAAAGGCGAGAAAGTGCCGGGTGGTGGCGTGCTGCTGAAGCGCACCTTGGTTATTGAAGGGAATTGCAGCAGATAAATCATTCATGGATACAGCTCCGATAAAGAACCGTCACGCCCACCGGCATCCGGCCAATGGGTACAACGTAAGCGGTTCGACCGGGCTATTTTCTGACGTTTGCTCAGCTTGGTAAGCGGTACATATTGCTTGGCTAATCAGGCTGGAAGGACGCAGTTCGCAGGAAATGAACACCGTATTCGACTGACTGGAGTCTTCTCCTACTGTTGCGATGTCAGAGTGCAAAGCGGAAATCCAGCCGTCTGCGGCCCCCGAAAACATCGATGGGCGCATTCAAAGTTGAGGGTTTGAAGTCTGATGAATGACTGATTTTTCTTAATGGCTGAAGCAGTCACTCAACGCTGTATTGTTAGCGCCTGAATCAACGTTTGGTTTGCGCTGCTGCGACTGCTGACGGGCTTGCCTCAGTCAAGAGCGCCAATCGAGTGATAGAACTGGGCCAGACCAGCACCAGCGATTACCTCGCCCGTGCCAGCCTGTACCAGCATCTGGACTGCCCCAGGCCGAACGTTTCGACCTGGAGCATGCGTTGATGTTGAGTGCTGACCCGGTTCAACGGGTGCGGCTCACTCAATGTCTGGTTCAGCTCCCCGGAATGGGTGCGCTGCATTGATCATCGGAACTGCGGCAGCCCAACCGACGACGGCTTTGACGTCTTGCCCAGGCGCTTCAATTTCTCCGCCTTACGGATCTTGCGGACTTGCTTGGCGGTTTTGTAGGCGCCCTTCGCAGCATCGATGAAGTAGCGTTTCGCGCGTTCATGGTTGCCGTCCTGGTAGGCGTAAATGCCCCGAAACAGATCGACCGTCGCGTGCAGGGCTGTCCACACCGCTTTGGTTTTCGGGTTCAGATTTGCAACATAGCCGCCGTATTTGCGAACAAAGTTGTACGTCTTGAGCAAGCGCCGCTCATTGACACTCTCGGTCTGAGCATCAATGTCCACCATCAAGTGGGTCACGATGAAGTCGTGCAGATCTTCGAAGTTCCTGACCGACGGCACTGAGTGAGCGACCTTGTAGAACGTGTTCCCCACCATGGGCGACTGTTCAAGTTTTTGCAGCAATGGGCCGATGGTGCCCTGAGCCCTGAAGTTCGCGCGGTCGTAGTAATACCGGTTCATGCCAGGGCGCGACATCGAGCGAACAATGTCGTCCTCCTGACGAAACAGATGACCATCAGGCGCGTCAGGCGTGTAGGCCAGCGTCCCAAAGCGGGCGTGGGTGGCGTCCGGTTTGAAGAGGTAGATATCGACAAGTGTCTTGTGCTCCATCACCAATCGATGAAACGTTCCCGGAGTCTCCACCGTATTCCCGACAATGCTGCCATCCAGCCCTGCAATCATCCGTACGAGCCAGTTGTACTGATCGAGCGCAAGGCGCCCGGCGACATATTCGTCCAGCGCGTCACGGCGCATCTGGTAATGAGTCTTGCGGGAGAACAAGGCGACGATCGTCTTGGGCGGGGAATTGGAAATGCTCCAGGTATGTCGGCGCAGCTGCGTCAGGTACTCATCCGCGTAATTTGAGCCGCGGATCATGCTGTCAACGATTGCGCCGGAAAGTGCGGAAAGGTCCTGGCCGATGGATGAGTGCAACGTGGCGGCGGGGTGAAAGGCGTACTCTTCCTCCGAGTAACCCACCATGAACAGATCTGTCAGGCACTTGAGCGTGGTATAGCGGCCAAAATCGGGCTGGCCCTCAGCCGTTGCGTTCTCCAGATCGCAGAACACGGTATCCGGGTCGATACTTCCCGGTATGCCGGAGGCCCTCAAGTGCGCAGTGATCAAGCGTTCGCATTCACGCCTGGCCGCTTCACGCCAAGGCGTGATGCCGAATTTGTCGTAAGCGGCATTCAGTGCCTCAATCCGGTGGTCCAGCAACACCTGCGCGGTCCGCTGCTGATCGGTAACGTGCTGCATCCGCGCACTGGACACACTCGGATCCCGCGCCAGAATTTGCTCGATCTTGTAATAACTCAGGCCCGACAGTGCATCCGTAAGGAAGGAGCCATTGATGGAGATGAACTGCACGCTGTCGGCAGTCCACTCCGAGGGCACCAACTGAACTCTCGCGATATAAGGGACGACGTGATGATCCGGGTTGACGACCGTTTGATCCAGCAAGTACTGCGCGCCCTGTGGGGTCGCCAGCCAACTGCGGATTTCAAACGACAATTCACGCCAGGTGGAGAAATCGAACAGATCGCGGCCGCTCGGGTGGCCGGGCGCATAAAGCACATAGAATTCATCCTTGCCGCGGATCTCACGCAGAACAACCACATCCTCGAGCCTCCGGTTGCCGCCCTTGAGGTACAAGGCTCCGATTTTCAACGTGCTGTCTCTGCCTAGATTGGCCTGCACGCGCTCAATCAGCGCCTGGCCGCGTTCCGACAGATGCCCTTGAAGCGTTGCCGCGCAGGCACTCAATGCGATATCGCTCGCGCGCAAGGCACTCAGGGCTTTCAGGGTGTCCTGCTCGCGGTAGCGGCGCTCCAACTCGAGCCCGTAGCGCCGCTTCAAATCGAGGTCTCGCACCAAACGGCAGACAAAATCGAAATTCAGGCGCAGATGGGAGTACGCGGGGTCAATCTCAATACTCGGCCCCAGGCGAAGCTCGACCTCGGGCATGCCTTCGAGGGCAAAGCCAAGCAATGTATTCGTGTAAACGGTTCTCAGCGGCTCATCAGAGAAGGACATTTCATCCGGTAGATTGATCCTCAGGCTGGAAGGATCGAACGTATAGCCCAAGTGCTTCATGAGGTAGGCGGCGATTTCTCGACGCGCATAGATTTCAGCCGTTTCGGTGCCAACCAGTTGCGCCTGCACACCCTCCTCACAACGCGCCTGCTCTTGCGCGAGCGCGTCATAGCGCTGACGGTCAGCAGCAGGGGCGGACGTGAGCCAATCCGGCAGGCTGCGCTCCTGCACGAATGCCAGCAGAGCCAGATAGCGAACATTCAGGGCCTGCTCCAGATCATCCAGGCGGCTGACGTCGTCGAACATCCGCAGCAGTGCCTGCGAGTCGCCACCGCTCAGCGATGCCTGGGCACTGAGGTGATCGAAGTCGTTGATCTGCTTCTCTTGCAAGCTCGCGATAAAGCGCGCAGCGGGCGTATCGTTCAGCAGCGAGTAACTCAGCTGCACCGAGCCCGGGGCGGCCTCGGCGATCAGCAACTGGTGTTCGAGCGAGAGGTAACCCGCCAAGAGTTCGCGTGAGTCCTCTTCGCCAAGGCGGTGATACAGAGACGCCTCCATCGCCCCAAGCGTGGCGAACTTTTCCACCCCGCCCGCCGGGGTCATGAGGAACACGGGTGAGCTGTTTCCATCGGCAGCCAGGGACGAGCTGTCGGTATTTTCAGCGGTTGCCACAAAAGCGCCGATCAGCGGAAGCGCAGCGCCTTCCGATGTGCGCAACGACACGGCATAACGACCTTTGCAATCAACATCGTCAACCACCTGTCGCAGCCGAGTCCGGTCCGCCCCGTCCAGCTCACGTTCGCCGACGGCCAACTGGATGGCATGGTGGAAAACCCAGGACTGCAGCTTCTCCAGCACAACATCGCGCGTACCCGTCACAGCGTCCTCGCCGGGAATGGGCGTGAAGGTCTGCTCCTCGAAGGTCCAGTACTCGTCGAGACTGAACTTGAAGAAACCCGGCAGCTTGCTCAGCAGGCTCGGAAACAGCGTCCTGATGGCTTCGATGTCCCAGCCCGGCAAGGCGTGAGCAGGATGAGCAGAATCTCGACGGGTGGACACCACGGCCTGTTTATCGTCGAGGTACGCGCGGTCCCCGATAAAGGCGTGCAGCAGCGCCTGAGTCAGCGCAAGCGGCTGCGGATCGAACCCGGCCGTGTTTTTCCTGTGAATGAACAGCGCGTCAGGGTTTGGAAACCGGGTGCTTCGAGCAAGGGCGTCGACCAGCATCTGCCTCGCTGCCTCCTGCAAGGTGGGGGCTTGGCGCAGTTGCTCGACGATCGACGCCGACAGCTCGCCTTCGCTTTTTGCATGATCGAGCAGGGAGCCCGCATTCTGGCGGGCACTGTTTTCAACAGAACGATGAGTCATCTTTACAGCTCCAGGATAACCATCCACGCCACCCAGGCATCCAGCCAAAGTGTGAAAAACGTGAACAGTCCAAATGAGCTGTCATCTAACCCGCTGAGTCGCAGAACGATGGAATAACTATTGATTGAGATGAGCGACAGGCGCCGACCCGTTGTGCAGGAAATAAAGTTGAACAGCGCCTTTTTGTGGTGCCGTCCTACTGTTGCTGCGGCGGTAACACTGCTTGTCACAAACTGCGCTTTTTCGCTTACAGCAAACCCCTTAACCTTCGCGCCATCCGAGCAGTCCCTCACCCTCTGCCAACCGTGGCAAAGGAAGGGGGAGCTCAATCGTCGTCACCGACGTTGTGTTTTGAAGCTCCTGGATTCAACGTCTTATTTGGCCGCTGCGATTGCAGCGGCTTTTTTTTGCTTTGGGGTCAGTAACGATTTCCGGAAGCCTTTTATGCTTGAGGGTCCATCCTTCCGCTCAAAAACAAAGCTCAGAAAAATCCCACAGCATATCTAGCGACATTCCTACGCAACGTTCTGTTTAAACATTAGTCATCGGCGAGGTGGAGACACCGCGCGACGATACCCAACAATAAATGGCTAATGGAGCTCTAACATGTTCAAGAAAAAAATGACTTCACTGATCCTGGCGGCAAGCCTGGCGTCGCTTGCTGGTGTAACTGCAGCGCAACCTATTGCAAGCACGATGAATTTCTGCACGAAAATTTCGGGCGCTATACCGGCCGGCACCGTAAACCCAGGTGAGCAACAGGTGATCTATGGTCCGTACACGGTCACATGCGGGACAACTTCCCATCACTTCAATGTGACCGGCGCTTCAGGACAAGTCCCTGTGTTCGTCCAACAGCTTCAAGCTGGCAGTTGGTCTTCGGTGACTGGTAAAACGTACGACCCGTCAGGCTTGTTCGGCGCTGGCACATTTCGACTGGTAATCGACAACGTACAAAGTCCTGTGCCGACCAGTTACTCAGGGAGTTACGTCGTCCCCATGTAACAGCTGAAAGCTTGGGGCACTCTAGTGGTGCCCCAAGCCCGAACTCATATCCTCAGGCGCGAATATTCACCAATGAACGCTCGCGAGGTCGCTTAGCATGCTCCTCCAGCGCCATCAGCACAGAAACCGCAGTGTTCAAATCCACCACGGCGCCTTTCGCCATCTCATTGCCTTGCTTGATAGCGCCCTGCAGTCGAACGAAGTGGTCGGTAAAAAATTCGTACGCATTGACCTCCTTGTCGATATTGATTTCTTTTCCCAGCGCATCGAACTCGACATTGATGCCGCCCATAGTGCCAATAAGGTCTCCATCAATAATTCCTTGCTCGGCCAGTAGAGCGCCGATATCCCTCAACTGCCGGTTACTGGTCTTACGCGGATCAAATCCAGCCAGATTGATGTTCAAGCCCTCCAGCTTTTTAACATCAGGAATGCTCTTGTCCGCCCAGTACTGACGTACTTTCTGCTTCACCGCTTCCTCTTGAGGGTTGAGGCCGGAGCGCACGTTAAATTGCTTGTCCGGGACAGCGCTGTATACCCTCAGCCGCTCTTGCACCTTACTCAAATTGCCAATCATAAAACCTCCTGAAAATCGGTTGATCCTCAGGCATGTCGGGCGACTGGGGGCGGGGTTTAGGCTGAAAAAGTGAAGACGGAATCATTGCCTCATTCAGAGACCGTTCCTACGTCGCGGCAAATAACCTTCCTACAAAAACGGCCAGTTCGATCGCCGAACTGGCCGCTTATTGATCAAAGCCTGATTAGGCAAATCTCTGCAGATTGGCCATCATTTCCTTGAGCGCTTCGACGTTGTCAGCCGGATGCACCGCATCGCTGAAGTCACTGATGGTTTGCCATTGCGCCGCGACGTCTTCCGGCGAAAAGCCTGCGTGCGGGTCGAATCCGGCGCCCAGGCTGCGCTCCCAGCGGACCTTGCCGATCCAGCCGCCGCCTACTTCATACAGGCCGGCGCTGTCCTGACACTGCTCGCTGCCCAGGTACACCACGAGTGGGCTGACCAGTTCAGGCTTGAGCAGCTCGAACACGCTGGCGGGGATCAGGCCTTCGGTCATGCGTGTGCCGCCGGTGGGGGCGATGGCGTTGACGAGGATGTTGTTCTTGCGCCCTTCAACCGCGAGCGTGCGCGTCAAACCATATAGGCCGAGCTTGGCCATGCCGTAGTTGGCCTGACCGAAGTTGCCGTAAATGCCGGAAGTGGACGAGGTGAAGATGATGCGGCCGTAGCCCTGATCCCGGAGATGGGGCCAGGCTGCGCGGGTGACTTTGTAGGCGCCTTCGACGTGGACGCGGTAAACCAGATCCCAGTCGGCGTCTTCCATTTTGGCGAAGCTTTTGTCGCGCAGAATGCCGGCGTTGTTGACCACGACGTCGACGCGGCCGAAGGCATCCAGAGCGTTCTGGACGATCTTGTCGCCGTCGGTGACCGAATCATGATTGGCAACCGCTTCGCCGCCCGCTTCACGGATTTCCGCGACCACCCGATCCGCCGCCGAGGCATTGGCCCCTTCGCCATGGGCCGAACCGCCGAGGTCGTTGACGATCACCCGCGCGCCGTGTTTCGCGAACAACAATGCGTGGGCTCTTCCCAACCCGCCGCCCGCACCGGTGACGATTACCACTTTGTCTTCGAAACGTACGGACTCGCTCATGCTGCTCTCCCCGATGATGAAGCCGGCTCTGCGCCCACGGCCCCTGACTCATCAGGAGCCATGAAGGGCAGCAGACGCGGGCGTGATGGTCGTCGAGTGTCAACGACTCGGCGCCGGGTCACAATCAACAGGGGACACGCTGAATGGTGGTCGATAACGCCGGGGGATGGCTCTGTCATGCCTCGGCAGAGACGGGGCATGGGCGCGCCATTCAGCTATTCAGCTATCAAGCCGGCCAATGAACTCCGCCAGCCACGGCTCGGCATCGCTTTCCGGGGTCACGGTTTCGCTGGCATCGAGTCGCAGCATTTCCTGCACCTCGCGGATCCCCAGTTCGCCGAACAGCTCGCGCATCAACTCGCCGCCTGCACAAAACGTGTCGCCATAACTCGCGTCGCCCAGGGCGATGACGCCGCCAGGCAGCCCGCGCCATCCAGCAGGCAGTACATCACGGATCTGGTGATAGAGCGGCTGAATGTTGTCCGGCAGCTCGCCCATTCCGGTGGTGGAGCTCACTGCCAGCAGAGCCTGGGGTGCAAAGGCCTGCAGATCGACAAGGGCAGCGCGCGGATTGAACAGCACCTCGTGCCCTGCATCCTTGATGATCTGTTGGGCGTGGCGGGCGACCTCTTCAGCCGAGCCATACACCGAGCCCGCAATAATCGCGACTTTCATGGGTTAATCCTGTGACGGGTAAAATCGTGCGGCATTATGCCCCAGCGCGGCGCGATGATGCCTGATAGGAGCGCCAGGTGATCAGAGCACCGCTGATGCAAATGGTTTTCAACGATGTCGGTCATCCCCTGTCCTATACTCTCAAGCAGTTCACGTTCAGATCGTCGCCGCAGATCCACGGCACGCCGAGTGGAAAAGCCTCGAGTTAAATGATCAACGGGCACACGCTCGGCTGGAGATGAAAATCCTGAAGGAGTAACATCCTGCAACTGACGAACGGTCGCAACCAACATGCGAACCATCTGTCTGCTCTCTCAATAACCGGTTATTCGAGCTTGGCCATGCAGCGCGACAATATCCTCACGCCGGATGAACTGGAGTTCATCCAGAACATGCAGCACAACCCCACGCTGAATTTGCGAGACAAATCCAGCAGTCTGGTGGTTAACGGCGGCGTGCAGATTCAAGATCTGCTGACCCGTCTCGCTGCCCATGAGCAAGTCACGATTCAGGCCCAGTTCGATAATCAGCAAATGACCTTCCCGCTGCATCTGGTCGAAGACGAGTTTCACGCGCTGCATCTGGAGCTGGGTGCGCCAAGCATCTTCGAGGAAGGCCCGCGCATTCGCCCATGGCGTCTGATCCTGCCTGAGCCGATTCCGCTGGAGACCGCAAAGGGCTCGCTCACCGCACTCTGGGTTCATGAAATCTCGTTCAAAGGCATCCTGCTGGAGATGCGCAAGCAGACCAAACCGCCGAAGTCATTCGCCGCGTGGTTCACGCCTCAGGGCTATGCGCCCATCGCCCTGCGTGGCAACTTCGAACGCCTGAACCATCATGGTCTTGCGGCGTATCGGTTGAGCCAGAACAGTAAAGAAGACACTGAACGTCTGCGTCAGTACATCCTTCAGGAACACCGCAAGATTCACCCCTCGATGCACCTCTAGGATTGCCTGATCAGGCGATCCCTCCCGGCACCCTCTTCCGTCCGACCAACACCTCTGGCTTTATCGCAGGTTTCAGGAATAATCCTTGCTTGCTTTTCCCAGTGAAGCTGACGCATCGCCACCACCCCGGCGACCTGTCATGTGATTTCCCTACCCGGGAAGTTCACTTGTTTATCGGAGATACACAATGTCTACCTCACCCGTCACGCTGATGGTTGCCCGTCGCGTCGCCCATGGCCGCTATCAGGAACTGATTGCCTGGCTGCATGAAGGCGAACAACTCGCTACAGACTTCCCCGGCTATCTAGGGTCAGGTGTGCTCGCTCCTCCGCCCGGGGATGACGAATTCCAGATTATTTTCCGCTTCGCCGATGAAGCTACCATGCACGCTTGGGAGCATTCTGCCTCCCGACGCTCCTGGTTGGTGCGCGGCAGTGGATTGTTTGCCAAGAATTCTGTTCACCGGGTGAGCGGCATCGACGGCTGGTTCGGCGCCGCTGGTCAGCGTCCGCCGCGCTGGAAGCAAGCCGTTGCCATCTGGCTGGCGTTCTTTCCGGTGTCGCTGATCTTCAACTTCGTGCTGGGGCCACTGCTCGGTCAGCTGGAGCTGTTCCCGCGCATCATGATCAGCACGTTGATCCTCACGCCGCTGATGGTGTTCTGGTTCATTCCGCTCTCGACCCATCTTCTGGCGGGGTGGCTGCACAGCAACGTGCCTGCTCAGGTCAGCGGAACAGAGCCGGCATCTACCCGCTAGCGCTCAGCGACAAACGCTTTCCCGATCTGGACGCCGCCGACCTGCGATGCAGTTGCCCGGCGTGGCGCCGCTTCAAAAACATGTACAGCCCTGTCGGTGTTGTACAAGAACCGACCGTTGGGGTAACTTTGCCCCACGGTCGTTTTCGATGGTGCACGCGAGCATCCACTGTTCGCCATTCAGCACCGACTCGCCCGACCTCTCTCCCCCGTTGATGAATGCGTGACGACCATGGCCTGCTCCCCTGCCCCTGTCTTGATCACTGGCGCCAGCCAGCGCGTCGGCCTGCATTGCGCCGAGCGTCTGTTGGCGGAAGGCCAGCCGGTGATCATCACCTACCGCAGTGAGCGGCCGGGCGTGCAACGCTTGAAGGCGCTGGGCGCGGTGATACTTCAGGCTGATTTTTCGTCGGAGACGAGCGTGCTGGACTTCATCGCCCGGCTCAAAGAGCAGACCGACAGCCTGAGGGCCATCGTGCACAACGCGTCCGACTGGCTGGCCGAAACGCCGGGGGACGAGGCGGATGTTTTCATGCAAATGTTCAACGTCCACATGCTGACGCCTTATCTCATCAATCTGCACTGCGCCGAGCTGTTGCGGCGCTCGGAGACGGCCGACATTATTCACATCAGCGACGATGTTACCCGCAAGGGCAGCAGCAAGCACATCGCTTACAGTGCCAGCAAGGCGGGGCTGGAAAATCTGACCCTGTCCTTCGCAGCCCGATACGCGCCCCATATCAAGGTCAACGGCATTGCCCCGGCCATGCTGATGTTTCAACCCGACGACGATGCGGCATACCGCGCGCGCACGCTGGAAAAATCGGCACTGGGGATCGAACCCGGCGCCGAGGTGATTTACCAGAGCCTGCGCTATCTGCTGGATAACCCCTACGTCACCGGCACCACTCTGACCGTAAACGGCGGACGGCACGTCAAGTAAGCCGCCCCGAGGAACCATTGATGACCCTGTCACTGCCACAGCATTACCGTGAAATCCTCGTCGGACTGGGTGAAGATCCTGAACGAGAAGGCCTGCTGGATACGCCCAAGCGCGCGGCCAAAGCCATGCAGTACCTGTGTCATGGCTACGAGCAGACACTGGAAAGGATCGTCAACGGCGCGTTGTTTGCCTCCGCGAGCGACGAGATGGTGATCGTCAAAGACATCGAACTGTATTCGCTGTGCGAGCATCACCTGCTGCCCTTCATTGGCAAGGCCCACGTCGCGTATATCCCCACCGGGAAAGTCCTTGGCCTGTCGAAAATCGCGCGCATCGTCGATATGTTCGCGCGGCGCCTGCAGATTCAGGAAAACCTCACTCGGCAGATCGCCGATGCGATTCAGGACGTGACCAAGGCCGCAGGCGTGGCCGTGGTGATCGAGGCTCAGCACATGTGCATGATGATGCGCGGCGTTGAAAAACAGAACTCGACCATGAACACCTCGGTGATGCTCGGCGCCTTCCGCGAGTCGACCACGACCCGCATGGAATTTCTGCAATTGATCGGACGGAGCAAGTAGTCCATGGCAAGACTCGAACCCGGCACCGCACGCATCAGGGTCAAAGACCTGTGCCTGCGTACGTTTATCGGCATCAACGAAGCCGAAATTCTCAACAAGCAGGACGTGCTGATCAACCTGACGATCCTGTACGCGGCGCAGGAAGCGGTGCGCGACAACGACATTGATCACGCGCTGAACTACCGGACCATCACCAAGGCCATCATCCAGCACGTGGAAAGCAACCGCTTTGCACTGCTTGAGCGCCTGACCCAGGAAGTGCTCGACCTGGTGATGACCCATGAGGCGGTGCAATACGCCGAAGTCGAAGTGGACAAGCCCCACGCGCTGCGTTTCGCCGAGTCGGTGTCGATCACTCTGGCGGCAGCCCGCTGAGTCCTTCGCTCGCCGGTGAAGGCCCACGCTTGCCCGGCCTGCCTGCCACTCTTATCATCCGCCCATCTTTACTTCCCACAGAGCACACCATGACCGAGCAACAACGTCTTGAACTCGAAGCCGCCGCTTTCCGCCGTCTGGTTGCGCACCTGGACAGCCGCAAGGACGTGCAGAACATCGACCTGATGAACCTCGCCGGTTTCTGTCGCAACTGTCTGTCCAAGTGGTACAAGGCCGAGGCCGACGAGAAGCACATCGACATCACGCTCGATGACGCCCGCGAAGTGGTTTACGGCATGCCGTACAGCGAGTGGAAATCCACGTACCAGAAAGAAGCCAGCACCGAGCAGCAAGCTGCGTTCGCCAAGGAACCCAAGCATGACTGACCTGCCCGGCCTGCGCGCCAGCCTCGCCAGCGGCAATCATCTGTTCGCAGACACCCTGGCCTTCATCGCCGCGCATTACGACTATCAGCCTCAGGCGTTCAGCAACGGCCCGGTGGAAAACGCCGCTGGCCAGAACGAAGGTTCGTGCAAGACCCTCGGCCTGGCGCTGCTGGAAGGCCTGAGCGATGAAGAAGCACTTCTGGCTTTTGGCGAGCACTACCGTTCTGTGCTCGATACACCGGACGGTTCGGACCACGGCAACATCCGCGCGCTGATTGCCAACGGGCTGGCCGGTGTGAAGTTCTCGGCCGAGCCGCTCAAGCCCAAGGCCTGACCGCGCGCTCGACGCTGATGGGGCCGTTTGCCCGACATAAAAAAACCGGCTCAATGAGCCGGTTTTTTTGCAACTGGAGGTCAGGTCAGAACGAAACGTTCGCCAGGCCGTCCAGGTAGCGCTCAACGTCCAGTGCAGCCATGCAGCCTGCGCCAGCCGAGGTGATTGCCTGACGGTAGACATGATCCGCCACGTCGCCGGCCGCGAAAACACCGTCAACGCTGGTGGCGGTCGCATTACCTTCGCGACCGCCTTGAACGACCATGTAGCCGTCTTTCAACGCCAACTGACCGTCAAACAAGCTGGTATTCGGCGTATGGCCGATGGCGATGAATACGCCGTCGACGGTCACTTCTGAATGGGTGCCGTCATTGTTCTTCAAGCGCGCACCGGTCACGCCCATGTTGTCGCCCAGCACTTCGTCCAGGGTGGCGTTGAGTTTGAGCTCGATCTTGCCCTCGGCAACACGTGCATGCAGTTTGTCGATCAGGATCTTCTCGGCGCGGAAGGTATCGCGACGGTGAACCAGGGTGACCTTGCTGGCGATGTTGGCCAAGTACAGGGCTTCCTCGACGGCCGTGTTGCCACCGCCGACCACGGCGACCGGCTTGTTGCGATAGAAGAAACCATCGCAGGTCGCGCAGGCCGACACACCTTTGCCCATGAACGCTTCTTCGGACGGCAGACCCAGATAACGGGCGCTGGCGCCGGTGGCGATGATCAGCGCGTCGCAGGTGTAAGTGGCGTTGTCCCCTTTCAGGCTGAACGGTTTGCCCGCCAGATCCACTGCATTGATGTGATCGAACACAATCTCGGTCTCGAAACGCTCGGCGTGTTCACGCATACGCTCCATCAAGGCCGGGCCGGTCAGGCCATGGGGGTCGCCCGGCCAGTTGTCGACTTCGGTGGTGGTGGTCAATTGACCGCCCGCCTGCATCCCGGTGATCAGCAACGGCTTGAGGTTGGCGCGCGCGGCATAGACTGCAGCGCTGTAACCGGCAGGGCCGGAGCCGAGAATAATCACTCGCGAATGACGTACATCAGACATGACACACTCCTATTGACCGGCCATCGTTACGCGTGGTCGGAGTCACTGGGTCTGAACCGGCGTACCGGTTGAGAGGGTTGGGACTGACGGGGCCTGTGGCTACACGGGGCGCCCGCCGATCCTGAAAACGAGAAGCTGCCACTCGGGGCACAGCAACGGTGAAAGTTGGCCGCAAGCTTATCGGGGCGGAGAAGATTAAGGAAATATCGTTTCACAATCCAGCTCATAGGCCAGCCCTATGTGCGTCCTCCGCTTTGCACATGCAGTCCTGCATAGACTTTATCGCTGCACGATTGTTTCAGCGAATGTCGCACCTGCAGCGGCGCTTCCGCCCTCGTCGCAAAGCCGGTAAGGTCGGCGCGATATCACTGCCTGGAGGCACACATGCCTGCACCCGTCCTGTCTGGCCCTCAATACCTGCGCGAAGGCCTGAAACTGGTCCTTAGCCCCGGCCTGCGTTTATTCGTCCTGCTGCCATTGGTTATTAATCTGGTGCTGTTCAGCGCCATGATCTACTTCGCCGGCCACGAATTCAGGCTCTGGGTTGACTCCTTCATGCCGACCCTCCCCGGCTGGCTCAGCTTTCTCAACTACATCCTGTGGCCTTTGTTCGTGGTGCTTGTGGCGCTGATGGTGTTCTTCACCTTCACCATGATCGCCAACATCATCGCCGCGCCGTTCAATGGATTTCTCGCCGAGAAGGTGGAAGTGGTGTTGCGCGGGACGGACGATTTTCCTGCCTTCAGCTGGGGTGAGCTGGTGGAAATGGTGCCGCGCACCCTGAGCCGGGAAATGCGCAAACTGGGCTACTTCCTGCCCCGCGCCATTGGCCTGTTCATCCTTTCGTGGATCCCCGTGGTGAACCTTGTCGCCGCGCCGCTGTGGCTGATGTTCGGCGTGTGGATGATGGCTATCCAATACATCGACTACCCCGCCGATAACCACAAAATGAGCTGGCAAGACATGCTCGCCTGGCTGCGTGCCAAACGGTGGCAAAGCATGAGTTTCGGTGGGATTGTTTATCTGGTGCTGCTGATACCGGTGGTCAACATCCTGATGATGCCGGCGGCGGTGGCAGGAGCGACGTTGTTCTGGGTGAGGGAGCGTGGTGCGGAGACGCTGGCGGAGCGCATTCGCTGATGCAGAGAAAAGGCCTCGAGTGAGGCCTTTTTTGTGTGAGACGCAGGGGTTCTATCAGTGTAGCCACTCGCTCATCTGGCTAAAGGCCACGGCTGGAAAAATACATTCTGATAGCTTCAATCATGACAACGATGATTATCACAACGACCCAGCACATTAAGCCCAGCATCGCCCATACACCTTCACCGAAGGTAGAACCACACTTGCAGTTACCCTCGGCGTCGCGGTTCAGCTGGTTAATGAACGACTGCACTCTGAGCATGATCAGGAACTGTGCGAACGTCGAAATGACGGATATCCCTAGCGGGATAAGCCCAAGGCCTGCCGAAGCGACGCCTTTCGAACCTGTTGCGATGTTGTGGACGAACACAACAAGTGACGGGGCGAGTGCCAGAAGAATCATACCTGCCGCAAGCGTGCCCCAATAAGGCATCCCCCGCTGCCCTTTCTCTTTCAGCAAAGCGTCAACCTTGCCAAACATGAACGGCATATAAATCAGTCCGAAAATGGCGCGCGGGACCGGCCAGATCGGTTTCGCCGAATACGCTTTGTACCGCGACCAGTTTTTGTAATACCAGTAGAGCCCATACAACCCGCAAGTGATGAACATCATCACCGTCAGCTTGACCAGCGACACGGTATAAAACGGCGGGCCGCTTGTAGGCAAAGCCGTCAAATCGGCAACAGGTGGCGCGTTGAATTGCTCGGACACAGTGTTTCCTCCAGAAGTGAGGCGACGCATGCTAAAGGCGGAAACACTCTTTTAATCAACCTTGAGAAAATCAGGACGATTCCTACGACAGTATTCGCCACGTCCCACAGCCTTCCTGTTTAACCATGGGCATGCCCACTCCGGGCGAGCATTTGCCGCCGCGTTCGATCGCCCGGCGTGTTCATCAGCAGGAGTTATATGCCCATGGATTCAACCCCACTGAACACCCTGATCAAAACCACTGTCAGTCCTGCGTCCTTTGTAATGGCCCGACAGAAGAAGCCGGAACCCCATGCCCCTGCGTTCATGCAGGCACTGGCGCAGGCGACTCAGCCGTTCGTTTCGAACACCCTCAAAGCTGAATCCGCGAACCTTGCCAGGCCCGCAGAACCCCGTTCGCGCCTGCAACTGACCAGCCTGAACCCGGTGCAGACCCATTACGTGCCAGAACCGGCTGCCTTTGAACGCACCGGCGAGTCGAGGCTTGTGCCCTTCGCTGTTGGTGGCTGACGCGTCCCGTGTCACCGCAGTCTTATTCGAACCTGACCGGGTCGGATGTCGCTCTCAAATCGGTCAGGTTCGAGCGACGCCAATTTCAAATCCCGGCCAGTCATTTGCAGTCACAAATCCATCACTGAACCGCCACACAAGCGCAACGACCCCCTCAGAAACTGATGTCATGAGTAAATCCCTGCGCATTACCCTGATCACCGAAACCTATGCCCCGGAAATAAACGGCGTGGCCAACACGCTCAGCCGTTTGTGCGACGGTCTGCGCCTGCGGGGGCATCGGGTTGAGGTGATTCGGCCACGGCAAAGCGAGGACGAGCTGCGCGCGGCCGGGGAGGATTTGATGTTGTGCCGTGGCTGGCCGATTCCGGGGTATCCCGGGTTGCAGTGGGGGCAGTCGTCGATGCACAAACTCCTGCGTCGATGGCAGCGCAATCGTCCGGACGTGCTGTATATCGCCACGGAAGGCCCGTTGGGGCTGTCGGCGCTGCGTGCCGCACGGCGACTGGGGATTGCCATCGTCAGCGGTTTTCACACCAACTTCCAGCAATACACCCGGCAGTACGGGCTGAGCTTCGTCACGCGCCTGCTGACGACCTACCTGCGCTGGTTTCACAACCGCTCCAACGCCACCCTGGTGCCCAGCTTCACGCAGAAAACCGAACTCGAACGCCGAGGCTTCGAGCGCTTGGAGTTGCTGTCCCGGGGCGTTGATTGCCAGTTGTTTCACCCGTCGAAGCGTTCGAGTGCGCTACGTGAAAGCTGGGGCCTTGAACCGGGCGATACGGCAGTCCTGCATGTGGGACGGCTGGCGGCGGAGAAAAACCTGGCGCTGCTGAAAATCACCTTTGACGGACTGGTGAGCACCTATCCCGAGAAAAACCTGCGCCTGGTGATTGTCGGCGACGGACCGGTCAGGCCGACGCTGCAACGTCAGCTCCCGAACGCCATCTTCTGCGGCACCCAGCGCGGTGATGCGCTGGCGGCGCACTATGCGTCGAGTGATCTGTTTCTGTTCCCGAGCCTGACTGAAACCTTCGGCAACGTCGTGCTGGAAGCGTTGGCGTCAGGGCTGGGGGTGGTCGCCTATGACGAAGCCGCAGCGGCCCAACATATTCGCCACGGCCACAATGGCGCGGTGGCGATGCCCGGGGATGAGGAAGGGTTCATCGACGCCGCACGCTGGATGCTGGAAGATGAAGAAACCTTGCGTCGGGTCAGGCTGAATGCCCGGCAACACGCGAGTCGTCAGGGATGGGCCGGGATTATCGACTCATTCGAGACTTATTTGCGCGCTGCGAGCGAGACGCGGGATGGAGTTGTTTTGGGGGTGTGAACGGGACAGTAGCGACCCAGCGATGTGTGCAGTCAGGGACAGATTAATTTACGGTGAAGCGCTGTAAATAAATCAGTCCCTTTTCTTGCAGTCCCTTTTCTTGCACTTCTTTCCTTCACTAGTCCCTTTCCTTCACTCCAATCGGCCCAGGGCTTCGCGGCTGAACGGCAGGATGTCGTGCTCGCGGCCTTCCTTCACTTTCATGGCCCAGTCCGGGTCGACCAGCAGCGCACGGCCGACTGCGACGAGATCGAACTCCTCGTCACCCAGACGCTTGAGCAGGTTTTCCAGGCTCGCGGGCTGAGCGACTTTGTCGGTGTTGACCATGAACTGCAGAAACTCGCCGTCCAGTCCGACACTGCCCACCGTGATGGTCGGTTTACCGGTGAGCTTGCGCGTCCATCCGGCCAGGTTCAGGTCGGAGCCTTCGAACTCAGGCTCCCAGAAACGCCGTGTCGAGCAGTGGAAAATGTCGACGCCTGCGTCGGAAAGGGGCTTGAGGAAGGCGTCGAGCTCTTCCACCGTTTGCACCAGCCGTGCGCTGTAATCCTGCTGTTTCCACTGCGAGTAACGAAAGATGATCGGATAATCCGGGCCCACTGCTGCTCGTACGGCCTGGATCAGTTCGATGGCAAAGCGTGAGCGGTGCGCGAGGTCTCCGCCGTACTCGTCGGTGCGCTGATTGGTGCCTTCCCAGAAGAACTGATCGACCAGATAGCCATGGGCGCCATGGATCTCGACGCCGTCCATGCCGATGGCCTTGGCGTCTTTCGCCGCCTGGGCGAACGCCGCGATGACCTCGTCGATGTCTTGCTTGCTCATGCCATGAACGACAACGTTGCCGTCCTTGAGCTTCTCGGTCGGGCCATAGGCCGGCACCGTGCCATCCGGCTCAGTGCCCAGCCGACGCACAGCGCCCACGTGCCAGAGTTGCGGCACAATCTTGCCGCCTTCTGCATGAACCGCTTCCACCACTTTGCGCCACCCCTCCAGCGCCGCGTCGCCGAAGAACTGCGGCACGTTGGGGTAGCCATTTGAAGCCTTGTGCCCGACCGTGGTGCCTTCGGTGATGATCAAACCAACGCCCGCAGACGCACGACGACGGTAGTACTCGATGACGTTGGAATTGGGTACGCCGCCGGGTGAAAACGAGCGGGTCATCGGCGCCATGACGATGCGCGTCGGCAACTCGAGGCTGCCCATATGGAAGGGTTTGAACAAGGCTTGAGCAGGCATGCAGGCGTCCTCGGCATTCTGGAAATATGATGAAGGTCATACAGAATGAGCCGAAGCGCAGGGGATACGAAGCACTATTGACTGGAGTGATTAAGGCTCAGAAGACGCGCAGCAAAGCGAAATACTAGGGCAGCGCCTTCTCGATCGCGCTCACCACCTTGGCGTCATCCGGGAGTGTACTTGGGGAGAAGCGTGCCAGAACGCGGCCATCCTTGCCGACGAGAAACTTCTCGAAATTCCAGGTGATGTCCCCGGGAAACTCGGCGCCTTCGCCTGCGAGCATTTGGTACAGCCGATGCCGGTGCGGTCCGTTGACGTCCAGCTTGTCGCCCAGCGGAAAGGTCACGCCGTAGTTCAGCGAACAGAACGCCTGAATCTCTTCCTGAGTACCGGGCTCCTGACCAGCGAACTGATTGCACGGCAACCCGAGAACGCTGAAGCCTTGATCCTTGTACTTCTGGTACAGGGTTTCCAGCCCGGCGTATTGCGGGGTCAGGCCACATTTTGACGCGACGTTGACCACCAGAACCACTTTGCCCTTGAGCGGCGCGAGGGGTAGCTCCTGGCCATCCAGAGCCTTCAACTTCAGCTCGTGAAATACACTCATGACGACTCCCCTAGAAACCCTTGGCCGAAAAAGGCGCCCTGTCAGACTGCAAAAACAAATGTTTTCACAAGACCGCGAGGACGCCTGGCCAGCTCACTCAGCTTAGCAGGACAATCAGTGGTGATGACCACCTTCGCCGTGCACGTGACCGTGGGCCACTTCTTCTTCGCTGGCATCGCGGATGTCGACGATCTTCACATCGAAGTTCAAGCGCTGACCGGCCAGTGGGTGGTTGCCGTCGACGGTGACGTCGTCGCCGTCCAGATCACGGATGGTCACGATCTGCATCTGGCCGTCCGGAGCGGAGGCATGGAACTGCATGCCGACTTCCAGTTCGTCGACACCTTCGAACATGCTGCGGTTCAGGGTGCTGACCAGTTCGGCGGAGTATTCGCCGTACGCGTCTTCAGGCTCGATGGCCACTTTCAGTTCGTCGCCGACTTCCTTGCCATCCAGTGCCTTTTCCAGACCCGGGATGATATTGCCTGCACCTTGCAGGTAAACCAGCGGCGCGCCGCCGGCAGAACTGTCGATGACCTCACCAGCGTCATTGGTCAGGGTATAGTCGATGGAGACAGCCTTGTTGGCGGCGATCGGCATGGGGCGAGACCTTTTGCAAATAGATATGAGCGGCCAAGTCTAACCAAGCAGTCGCGCGAAAGCGAACGCAACTCAGACGGACGGCCCCGATTGGAATCCCCTAGAGCTCCCTCCCCCCATTCAATCATTACCGGCTTTGTTCAGGACGAGTACGGTCATTGGGTGGTTGAACTGTCCTGCGGTCACACCCAGCATTTGCGCCACGACCCGCCTTGGCAATCCCGGTCCTGGGTGCTTGATCCGGCGCAGCGCCAGGCAACAATCGGCCAGTCCTTTCACTGCGGCTGGTGCGCGTCGGGGTCAGATAACGATAACCTTGGGCCCCCTTGAGACGCTGCGACTGAACAGCGTCCTGGTTTATCCGGTCCGATGGCTGAATTCATAGCGCCATGACCCTTGCACTGCTCATTTTCGAGAAGCCCGCATGCAGACTTTCTTTATCGCGCCCACAGATTTTGGTGTGGGCCTGACGTCCATCAGCCTGGGGCTGGTGCGCACCCTGGAGCGTGCCGGGCTCAAGGTTGGTTTTTTCAAGCCGATCGCTCAGCCTCATCCCGGGGACGTGGGCCCCGAACGCTCGACTGAACTGATCGCCCGCACTCACGGCCTCAAGCCGCCCAAGCCATTGGGGTTGAGCCACGTCGAGCGCATGCTCGGCGAAGGCCAGCTCGACGAGCTGCTGGAAGAAATCATCCAGCTGTATCAAGAGGCCTCGATTGGCCGCGACGTGCTGATCGTAGAAGGCATGGTCCCGACACGCAGCGCCAGCTACGCGGCGCGGGTCAACCTGCACATGGCCAAGGCGCTGGACGCGGAAGTCATTCTCGTATCGGCCCCGGAAAACGAAGTGCTGACCGAGCTTTCCGGCCGCGTGGAGCTGCAGGCGCAGATGTTCGGCGGCCCGAAAGATCCGAAGGTGCTCGGTGTGATCCTCAACAAGGTCCGCACCGACGAGAGCATGGAAGCCTTCTCGGCACGGCTCAAGGAGCACTCGCCACTGCTGCGCAGCGGTGATTTCCGCCTGCTCGGCTGCATTCCGTTTCAGGCAGACCTGAACGCACCGCGCACCCGTGACGTCGCCGACCTGCTCGGTGCGCAAGTGATCAACGCCGGCGATTACGAACAGCGGCGCATGTCGAAGATCATCATCTGCGCCCGCACGGTGCTCAACACGCTGCAACTGCTCAAGCCGGGCGTGCTGGTGGTCACACCGGGGGATCGTGATGACATCATTCTGGCCGTGAGCCTGGCGACGCTGAACGGCGTGCCGTTGGCCGGACTGCTGCTGACCAGCGACACCCTGCCCGATCCGCGCATCATGGACCTGTGCCGAGGCGCACTGCAGGCCGGGTTGCCGGTCCTGTCGGTGAGCACCGGTTCCTACGAGACCGCGACGCAGCTCAATCAGCTGAACAAGGAAATCCCCATCGATGACCGCGAACGCGCGGAGATCATCACCGATTTCGTCGCCAGCCACCTCGATGCCAACTGGCTGCATCAGCGCTGCGGCACGCCGCGTGAGATGCGCCTGTCGCCCGCAGTGTTCCGCTATCAACTGATCCAGCGCGCCCAGGCGGCAAACAAACGTATTGTGCTGCCCGAAGGCGCAGAGCCATTGACCGTGCAAGCGGCGGCCATTTGTCAGGCCCGCGGCATTGCCCGCTGCGTGCTGCTGGCCAAGCCCGAAGAAGTGAACGCCGTCGCGCGAGCCCATGGCATCGAACTGCCGCCGGGGTTGGAGATTCTCGATCCGGATCAGATCCGCGAGCGCTATGTCGGGCCGATGGTGGATCTGCGCCGCAGCAAAAACCTCAATGCGCCGATGGCCGAGCAGCAACTGGAGGATCCGGTGGTGATCGGCACCATGATGCTGGCCCTCGACGAAGTAGACGGGCTGGTGTCGGGGGTGATCCATTCGACCGCCAACACCATTCGGCCTGCCTTGCAGCTGATCAAGACGGCGCCAGGCTGCACCCTCGTTTCATCGGTGTTTTTCATGCTGTTTCCGGAGCAGGTGCTGGTGTACGGCGACTGCATCATGAACCCGCACCCGACCGCCACCGAGCTGGCGGAGATCGCCGTGCAGAGCGCGGATTCGGCCGTGGCGTTCGGCCTGTCACCGCGGGTGGCGATGATCAGCTACTCCAGCGGCAATTCCGCCAGCGGCGAAGAAGTGGAAAAGGTACGAGAGGCCACGCAACTGGCGCGCGAGACCCAGCGTGGTTTGTTGATCGACGGGCCTTTGCAATACGATGCCGCCGCCAACGAGCACGTCGCCCGGCAACTGGCGCCGGACAGCCCGGTGGCGGGTCGCGCCAATGTATTCGTGTTTCCGGACCTGAACACCGGCAACACGACGTACAAAGCGGTGCAGCGCAGTGCGGACTGCGTAAGCCTCGGCCCGATGCTGCAAGGCCTGCGCAAGCCGGTCAATGATCTGCCGCGCGGCGCTCAGGTCGACGACATCGTCTATACCATTGCACTGACGGCGATTCAGGCGGCCACGTTGCCGCAATAACATTGCGCTGCAATATCGCTTGCCCACAATAACCCCGCCGGGACCCACCGGCGGCCGACTGCCCCCCGGAGTTCGATTCACATGGATTTCCTGCCCGCCCCTTTGCGCGGCGTCATCGCCTCGTTGCTGTTGGCGCTCAACACAATTCTCTGCTGCACGCCGCTGTTCGTCGTTGCCATCTTCAAGCTATGCCTGCCCTTCCCGGCCGCGCAAAAGGTGACCGACTGGCTGATGAGCCACATCCACGAAGCGTGGATCAGCAATAACAACGTCTGGATGGACGTGATCGGTCACACCCGCTGGCACCTGAGTGGGCTGGACAGGCTGGACTATCAGCACTCGTACCTGGTGACGAGCAATCACCAGAGCTGGGTTGACATCATGGTGCTGCAGTACGTGCTCAACCGGCGCATCCGCCCGCTCAAGTTCTTCCTCAAGCAGGAGCTGATCTGGGTGCCGGTGATTGGCCTCGCCTGGTGGGCGCTGGGCTTTCCGTTCATGAAGCGCTACAGCAAGGCTTATCTGGCCAAGCACCCGGAAAAGAAAGGCAAGGACCTCGCCACCACCCGCCGCACCTGTGCGAAGTTTCGCAACAATCCGGTGGGCATTTTCAACTTCGTCGAAGGCACGCGCTTCACCGAAGCCAAGCACGCACAGCAGAACTCGCCATTCCGTTATCTGTTGAAACCGAAGGCAGGCGGCATCGCCTTTGTGCTGGACGCCATGGGCGAGCAGCTGGAATCCATCGTCAACGTGACCATTCATTACCCGGCCGGTCGGCCAGGGTATTGGGACTTGCTCTGCGGCAACGTGCGCGAAGTGGTCGCGCATTTCGAAGAAGTGCAGATCCCGCCGCAGTTCATTGGCAAAAGCTACGACCAGGACGATGCCTACCGCCTGGAGTTTCAGCAGTGGATCAATCGGCTATGGGAAGACAAGGACGCGTTGCTCGCGCAGATGCATGAGCGGTATCCAGGCTGAACGCTTGTAAACCACAAACAAAAACCCCGGCTCACTGGCCGGGGTTTTTGGTTTCACGTCACGCGTTTATTGCTGCTGTTGGTATTGCTGGCCAGGAATCGGCTTGAGGTTGACCTCAACACGGCGGTTCTGGGCGCGACCGTTGACGTCGGCGTTGCTGGCGATCGGCGAATCAGGACCGGCACCGCGCACCGACAGGTGAGCCGCATCAACCCCTTGGGAGGTCAGGTAGGTCGCGACGCTCTGGGCGCGCTGCTGCGACAGGTCCATGTTGTGCTGACGGCTGCCGGTGCTGTCGGTGTAGCCGACGATCTCAATCATGTTCTGGTTGTACTGCTTCAGCGAACCGGCCAGGTTATTCAGTGGCGAGTAGAAGCTGCTGGCAATGGCCGACGAATCAGTGGCAAACGTGATGTTGCCCGGCATCACCAGCTTGATGTTGTCGCCCTGACGTTGAACTTCAACGCCGGTGTTGGCCATGCTGGCGCGCAGTGCAGCTTCCTGCTTGTCGGCGTAGTAGCCGTAACCGGCAGATGCCGCGCCTGCTACGGCAGCGCCAATCAGCGCACCTTTGCCACGGTTGTTGTGATCGATGGCAGCACCGGCGACGGCGCCGGCCAATGCACCCAGGCCGCCGTACTTGGCGGTCTTGCTCATGCCGCCGGAGTTCTGCGCCTGCCCCTGATTGTCGTATGGGTTCTGCGTTGCGCATCCGGAAAGCACGGTCAGTGCGGTGGCAGCAATGATCAAACGGCGAAAGGTCAACATCAAGGAGAGCTCCTGTTTTGCTTTTCTACGGCCAAACATAAAGGCCGACGATTTGAGCAATTAGAGCATGCACCCCGTCAAAAATTCCTTAACGCGGGCTGAACCGCCAGTGCACGACCAAAGGCCGCATTACTTTACTCACAAAAGCAAATATTTAGGTGCGTTTTTGACATGCTGTTCATCGTATTTATTGACTGATCCGAACCTTGGTGGTTGCCCAGAATCTACATAAATCATTGATGCAGATGCGTTTATGGCAGCGCCACCCTAATGCACTCAAAATTTAACAGGGTTTAATTTCTCCAGCGCTTTCCTATACTGGCAATGCGCAAGTACTGGAAAGCGCAGTGATGAAGCACTCAACAAAGATCGCTCTCACTTTCAGGTAAGGCAGCGCTGTATAACCGCGCAAGAGCTGACTCTATGCTAAGAAAAATCCCCGTTTCCGACCTCACGCTGGGCATGTACATCCACGAGTTCTGCCGCCCCCGGATCAACGATCCGTTCTGGACCGCGCACGTCGAACGCGAACTCAGCGACGACGCGGTGTTGCGGCACATTCAGGCGTCGACCCGTGAAGTCTGGATCGATACCCATCTTGGCAAAAGCCCTGCCGACAGCTCGCCAGCCGAACAGATCTTCCCTGAGTGTCCCGACCCATCCGAAACTGCGCCGTGCAGCCTGGAAATGGAACTGGCCCGCGCGCGCCTGATTTGTGGGCGCGCGAAAGCGCTAGTGATGACCATGTTCAGCGATGCCCGCATGGGCCGGGCGATGAACACCGAAGACGTCGATCTGTTGGTGGAGGAAATTGCCACGTCCGTGATGCGCCACCCCCACGCACTCATCAGCCTGTCGCGCTTGAAGACGACCGATGAGTACACCTACATGCACTCGGTGGCGGTGTGCGCATTGATGGTTGCGCTCGCGCGGCAGATGGAGCTGGACGAGGATCAGGTGCGTGAAGCCGGCGTCGCCGGGCTGATGCATGACGTCGGCAAAATGATGATCGACTCGGCCATTCTCAATAAGCCTGATCGCCTCACCTACGAAGAATACGAAGTCATGAAGCACCATCCGCAGGCCGGTCTGGAAATCCTCCAGGGCTGCGAGCGGGTGACCCGACTGGTGATGGACGTGTGCCTGCATCATCACGAAAAAATCGACGGAAGCGGTTATCCCCACGGGCTGAAAAGTGACGAGATCAGTCTGCTGGCGAAAATGGGCGCTATCTGTGACGTCTATGACGCGGTGACTTCGGACCGGCCCTACAAGAAAGGCTGGGACGCCGCGCATTCGGTTCGCGAGATGGCATCCTGGAAAGGCCACTTCGATGCGACGGTATTCCAGCACTTCGTCAAGACCGTCGGTATCTACCCCGTGGGCGCGTTGGTTCGTTTGAAAAGCGAGCGTCTGGGCGTGGTGGTCGAGCAGGATGAAAAGTCCCTGCTGCACCCGAAAGTGAAGGTTTTTCTGTCTACCCGGACCCGCATGCCCTTCGAGCCGCACGTCATCAACCTCGCCTGCCCCTCGGTAAGCGATGGCATCCTCAAGTTCGAACTGGCTGAAGACTGGGGCCTTCTGGACGTGGTCAGCATGTGGGCGGGTCAGCCCGCCGCCTGAGTGTGCCGTCGGGCCGATCATGCATCAAAGGCTGGTCGCCGCCGGCCTGGGTCGCAACGGGATAATGCCGACCTGCATGCCGAAGGGTCTGAACACCGCGTTGAGGGTCTGCACCGTCGGATTCCCCTCGTCCTGCTCGATCTGGCGCAGCGTGCGCAACGAGATTTTGCACATGCGCGCGAACTGTTCCTGGCGCAATCCCGTGATTTCGGTCCGCAGCCGTTTGACGGCAGCGCCCATCGAAACGGTCCCGTCCAAAAGCTGCTCCCGAAGTTCGTCGAGGATGATGCCGCGCTGGCGTATGTCGTCGTTCATCGCAGGCCCCATCCCTTGAGCGTTGCATCCAGCTGCCCCAGCCTGATCCGTGGATGATTCAAGGTCTTTTGCGGCAAGCCCATTTCATTCAGCAAATCAGGCAATGCCCGCAGGCGTTCGGCATCGGTTCTGAGGCCCTCAAACAATTCGTCGGGGTCGGCCCATGGGGATAACGCCTGGCAGGCCTCACGCCAGTCCACTTCGCCGGCGCGTTCGATGGGGTCAGGCCATTTGGTGGTGCGCGTCACGCCTTCGTCGTCCATGACCATAGGCGCCAGGTCGTAAATCGGCGCCAGAGCGAGTCGCTGTTCATCGCGCAGGATCGACGTGTTGCGCCCATGGTTGTCGCTGTTTCCCAGAATCTGATTGATCAGGTCGCGCCTTACGTACTCGGCAACCATTTGAGGGATGCCCCCCTGCTGAGCATTCGCCGACCAGGCGTTAGCCAGCGCGGCGACGGCTTGCACGTGCGTCATGTACGCGCCGGGGCGGGTGATGTCGGCGAGCGAGTACACCGATTCGACAGCCAGCCGGCGCACGCCCTGTTCATCGACGCTGCGGTCGAAGCGTTTCATCCACAGGCTGGGCTTGCGGGCCTCTTCAAGGCTCATGCCATCACAGGGAACGGTGTATTCACCGATGCGTTGGAGGGCCTGGTAATAGCAGAACTCGCTTCTGAGAATGGTGCGATCCGTCTCGTTGCCTTTGTTGCGACAGAATTTCACGAACCAGTGTTGACGGACTTCGCTGTCGGCGAGCGTTGCATCAGGGTGCATGAGTCCTGCGGTGTCCTCGGCCAGCAACAGCTTGGGCGCCTCGCCGCCCGCTCCCGTCGCACCCCCTACGGCTGCGCCTTGTTCATACGCGTATTCGAAAAAGCGGCTGTCCCGAGCAACGACCTCACCCCGGTCAAAACCGATGCTGCTGGCCTTGGGCAAAGCTTCGAACGATTCCTTGATGCGCAGATGCCCGACGGGCGCAGGGGTGCAGCGCTGCAAGAGCACCAGATCGGCCGGGGTGTTTTCGCCTTCAGGCACTGCCAGACGCGCCAGCAGGAAACGGCGTGCCGCTCCCGCGGGAACGATGTCATGCAAAAACGCCGGCAGCCCCGCCGTTCTGAACAAATCCCAGCCCAGTGGAATTCGAGCGCTTACGGATGGCGAGGTGGGACGATCAAGCGCATCGAGGTGGTCAATTAGAAATGCCTGCTCATACGCAAAGCTGCACGGGCTGTTCTGCCCTGACTCTGGCTTCTCGATGTCGAAACGCATCGCATCGTGCCATCGTCCCGACAGGTAGAGTTGGAGGGTCAACTGCATGACAGGGCGCTCGGCAATTTAATGCCTAAACCTTAGGGCCTGAGCGCATAAAAGGCAATTAAATGCCTAAAATGGGTAGTATTTGAAAGAAAAGGATATTTAAGTGCCGATCGCTCAGCCCAGCAGTCCTAGCTCTTGCGCCCGGGCCACTGCTTGCGTGCGTCGCTCGACGCCCAGCTTGCCGTTGATGTGGCTGGCGTGGGTTTTGACGGTGTGCAGGGAAATGAACAAGCGCTCGCTGATCTCCTGATTGGAACAGCCTTGCGCGATCAACTGCAGCACGCTGAGTTCTCGGGCGCTGAGGTGGTCGCCGCCGTTGCAGCCGAGCGGTTCAGGGGTGACGCGCAGGCAAGGCAGCCTCTGACCGGGAGCAGCTTCAGGCAGTTGCTGAAGCAGGTAATCGACCAGCCGGCATGGGGGGCGTTTGTGCAGTTGCTCGCGCAGCCAGTCGGGATGACCACGAATCAGGCGCTGGAAGGGCAGAACCGCACCGCCCGAGGCGAGCAGAAGGCTCTGTTGAAACAGCTCATCTGCCTCGGGCCCGCGTGATGTGTCGAGCAACAACAGGATGCGCTGACTCAGCGCATTGAGTCCGAGCAGTCCTGCGCCGATCCGCCGGGCGTACTCAACCAGACTGAGCAGCCGCGCCATCGCCTCTTCGGTACGGCCCTGAACGTGGTCAAGAACCGCCCGCAGCGTTTCGATCTGTTGAGGCAGTTGCGGCGAGCATTCGGGGGCGGCGGCAGGTTGATTGCCGCCATAGGTCTGTCCCAGTCGCAGCAGCCAGGCGTCGGCCAGGTCGATACGGCCCTGGGCCAGCCACAGCTCGCATTTCGCGAGGGTGATCATTGCCAGGTAATAAACCGGCGGTACGTCCCAGATGTGCATCAGCCGCTCGGCCTCGGCCAGCTCGGCGAAGGCTTCGGCGTAGCGTCCTTCGCGCCCCTCCATTCCGGCAATCACGCAGTGGCCGATCAGCACGCTGATGTCACGGCAGGCGCGCGCCTCGGCGAGTCCGGCGCTCAAGCGCTCACGGCCTGCCTCCGGTTGAAGGCACTGCACCAGCAGATAACCTTCGTACAACGTCAGTCGCGCGCGCACCGCGTATAACTTTTGTGAAGACAGGCCGTTCAAACGTCTTAAGCCCTGGCGCACCTCCTCCATCGAGCGAAGCGTTTCGCCACGGGCCTGCAACGTGCGGGCCCGGTCGTAGTGCGCCAGTGCTTCAAACAACGGATTGGCCACCCGTTGCGCCAACTCCAGGGCGTCACGGTTCAGCGCCCGGGCGCGCCATAAATCTCCATCGGCGATGGCCAGATTCGCCAGCGTCGACAGGCACAGCAAACGCTGACCGTACCGCTTGGGCGGCAGACTGACCAACGCTTCGCTGCAATAACGTCGGGCCGTTTCACTGTCGCCGCGGCCTCGGGCGATGATCCCGCTGAGCGCCAGCCACTGGGCCAGCATTGAATTTTGCGCGGTCGCGGAAGGGGCCGGCAGGAATCGACTGAGGTGGTTGCCCAGTTCCTCGGCTGCGTCCAGCTGACACGCCAGGCCCAGGGCCCAGGCGTACAGCACGATCAAACGCGGCGTGCTGACCAGCAGGCTGTCGGGCAAGTCCATTTTCCAGCGCAGCAGCATGCCGACGTTTTGCTCGGCAAGCAGTTGTTCTTCGGACAGGTTCTGCACCAGATTGGCCGCCACATCCAGATGTCCCGCGCGCAACGCCTGCTCAATGGCTTCGTCGAGCAGCCCCTGGTCGCTGAACCAGCGGCAGGCATTCAGGTGCACGCGCCGTTGTTGCGGTGTGACACTGGGTCCGGCGCGCGCGCGCAGCAGGTCAGAAAACAAATGGTGATAGCGAAACCAGCGGCCATGCTCGTCCAGCGGGACCAGAAACACCTGATGGGCTTGCAGGTACCCAAGCATCTCATCGCTGTCATGACTGTCACGTGCGGCATTGCACAGGGCGCCGCTGAAGCGCTCCAGACACGCGGTTTCATAGAGAAAGGCCTGAACGTCGGCAGGCAAGCAATCAATGACCTCTTCGAGCAGGTAATCACGGATCAGCCCTTCCCCGCCGTTGAGCCCTTGGGTCAGCGCGTTACTCCCCGCTTCGTTGGCCGCCAGCAGCCAGAATCGCAGGCCGGCCACCCAACCTTCACTGCGTTGCAGCAAGGCGTGCAGTGCTTCATCGCTCAAGCCATGGCGCTGCGGATCCAGCACCGCAAGCGACTCGTCGTCGGTCAGACGCAGGTCCTGCTCGGACAACTCCAGCAATTGACGGGACAGCCGCAGCCGCGCCAGGTGCCAGTTCGGCCTCTGCCGGCTGGTGACCATGATGTTCATGCCCGCAGGCAGATGATTGAGCAGAAATTGCAGGCAGCGATCCAGCACGGGGCCCTGCACCAAGTGATAGTCGTCGAGCACCAGCAGCAGCGGTTTGCTCAGCATCAGGTGCATCGCCAGTTCGTCCAGCAAACCGTCCAGCCACTCTTCGAAGGCAAACGGCTGGTGACGCTGACGCATCTTCAGAAGGCCGAGCGCCTGGGCGCCGAGTTGGGGGAAAAACTGCTGGAGACCGCAGAGAAGACGTTCGAGAAAACGGCCCGGGTCGCTGTCCCGGTGGCTCAGACCCAGCCAGAGGTTCTGCCACTGATCGGGCAGGCTCTCGCAGAACTCCACCGCCAGTGAGCTTTTACCGAACCCGGCCGGCGCGCTGACCAACAAGAGGCGCCCGGACAGACCCGCACTCAGCCGCTCGCACAATCGAGGTCTCGATACATAACCTTCAGGCAATGGCGGACGGAAGAAACGGCCTTCCAACGCAGTGACGGCGTGATTTGCGAATCCTTGCAAACGCGACAGATCAGTCATGGCCGGCTCTTGTTGGAGTGCTTGTTGTTCGGCGTTCAGATGTCGGGAGACTAGCGGCTATGGGGAACCTTTTGAACATTGTTAGACGAAAGACTGTAAGAAAACGTATCCCATCAACAGGGCGAATGTTGGTTTATATGTCCGGGGAGGTACGTTCGGCGCCGTCGGGGGAATGCGGCATGTGGCAAAGGATCGCTGCGCAGGTCGCCTGAAGGCGGGACTCTGTCAGCGCGGGCAAAAAAACACCCCGATCGCTCGGAGTGTTTCCTTTCTGCTCCATGGGGATCAGCCATAGGGTAAGACAGCGGAGGACTTCAGTGCGCTGTAGCTGTGATCAACATTGCACGCTCTCCGCTTGTACGGTCAGCCGTTAGCGCACGCCTTCCTGGCGCAGCGCGTTGGGCGAGAAGTCGCTGGCAGTGGCGGTGAAGCCGAAGTCATACGCCCTCTTCTCTTCGTTCTTCATGCCCAGCGCCAGGTAGCGACCTGATTGCAAGTCGTACAGGGCTTCGAGGGCGTACCACGGCACTTGCTTGTCGTAGTAGTTTTCGGCGTGGGCTTCAGCCACGCGCCACAGTTGACCACGACCGTCGTAGTGATCGATGACCGCTGCCTGCCAGGTGTCTTCGTCGATGAAAAAGTCACGTTTGGCGTAGATATGGCGCTGGCCTTCTTTCAGCGTGGCGGTCACGTGCCAGACCCGACGCAGTTCATAGCGCGCCAGGTCCTGATTGATGTGGCCGGCCTTGATGATGTCGGCGTATTTCAATTTCGGATCGTCGAGCTTGTAGCTGTCGGACGCGATGTACATCTCTTGTTTGCCGATCAGCTTCCAGTCGTACCGATCAGGCGCGCCGTTGAACATGTCGAGGTTGTCGGAAGTACGCAGGCCGTCGGCGGCGGTGCCCGGCCCGTCATAGGACACTTGCGGCGCACGGCGTACACGACGCTGCCCGGCGTTGTAGACCCACGCCGCACGCGGCTCTTTGACCTGATCGAGGGTTTCGTGCACCAGCAGCACCGAGCCTGCCAGACGCGCTGGCGCCGTCACTTCCTGCTTGAAATAGAACAGGATGTTGCCCGGATTCTTTGGATCGAAATCCTTCATCTTGTCGCGAAAGACGAACTCATCGTGGAAGTACACCGGGTTGAACGAGCCGTTGGTCTGCGGCGTGGCCTGGGTGACCAGACGCGAGACGCTGCCGCCACGATAACGGGTGATGTGGTTCCAGATCACCTCGAGGCCGTCTTTCGGGATCGGGAACGGCACCGCGGTCTCGAAATTCTCCAGGCCGTTACCGCCGCCCACCAGCTTGGTCCTGGTGGCGTTGTTCTTGATCGCAGCGAACACGTCAGCCGGCACAGTGGCGCCACGGTGGGACGGGTAAACCGGCATTTTGTAGGTGTCCGGGTAGCGCTTGAACATCGCGTACTGGCCCGGGGCAAGTTTGTCCTTGTACTGATCCACGTTCTGCGCCGTGATGGTGAACTGCGCTTTTTCACTGGCGTATGGGTTGGCCAGGAAACCTTTGTCGTCCACCGCGCCCGCGTTGGTCGGCATCGGGCTCCAGGCCGGGATGGTGTTGGCAGCGTTGCCGGCTTTCTCCGCGCCCATTGGCGTCAGCGTGGTGCCCAGCTTGGCGGCTTCGGCGTCGGACACCGCCGCCATCACGCTGGTCGCCAGCAACGACAGCCCCAACACGCCCACATGCAACAGACCCTTCGTGATTTTCATTTTCATTATTGTCCTTAGAAGTTCATGCCGAAGCTGAGTGCTACGAAGTCGCGGTCGTCCACGGTGGTGTACTTGCCGTCGAAGAAGTTGGTGTAGGAAAGGTTGGCGGTGTAGGTGTTCTGGTACTCGGCGTCGAGGCCCAGACTCACGGCCTTGCGACCTTCCTCGAAGTTGCCGCCAGGACCCGGCGAGTAGCCGTCGACGTCGTGGGACCAGGCCACGCTCGGGCGCAGGTTCACACCGGCGAAGACGTTGTTGTAATCCCAGATGGCGCGGGCGCGGTAACCCCACGAATCGGTGGTGGTGAAGCCATCGTTTTCGCAGTAGCGGCTGAGGTTGTTCTGCGCGGCAGCGCCCAGGGTGCTGGCGTTGAGGGTCTGGCACTGACCACCCGGCAGTGGGCCAGGGCCATAGCTCGGGTCGCGGCCATAACGCAGTTTCGAGGTGCTTTCCAGACCGCCGACATGGGTCCAGCCGACCTCACCCACCACGGTCAGACGTTCGGCGCCCATCACTTGGTCGAAGAAGTGCGTGAAAGTGGTCTGCGCCTGGCTGATTTCCTTGCGGCGATAGCCTTTCTGGTCCTGGCCGGGTGCGCCCTGCAGCAGCGACACGTTCGAGTTCAGCGGCGACAGGCCGGAATACAGAATGTCGGTGGTGTTCAACTGCACCGGTGCGTTCGGGCGGTAGCTCAGTTCACCGCTCCACGCCGTGCCGGTGGGCAAGGTGGTGGAGAAGCTCAGGCCGAACAGGTGGATGTCTTCCGGGTATTCAACGTAGTAACTGGAGTTGCCGGCGACCACGACGGGCAACAGGGTTGGCGCGAGGGCCGCAGCAACACCCCGAGGAACGCCATTGGCCGCCAGACCGCCCACCAGACCCGCTGCGCTGTAGGCGCTCGCCGGCCCGCCCTTGCCGCTGAAGATCGGCAGACGGCTGTGGTAATTCATGTAATAAGCGCCGAACTCGGTGTCCAGCGGCTCGAAGTTATAGTGCATGGCCAGGCCGTACTGGCCGCTGTCCCGGGCATCGCGATCAGGGCCGCGGGCAACCACGGCGCCCTCGTCAGGGCTGCCGAAACTCACGCCGCGCGCTGCCAGCGTTCTTTGAACGGGGCCACGCAACGCGGCTGGCAGAGCCGAATTGAGGCTGTCGCGGGTGCGCAGCACGGCAAGGTTGCTGTTGCAGCCGTCCGCGATGACGTCCGGTTGCGAGAAGAAGGTGCCGCAGTTGTCGACGACGGTCTGGTCCCATTCCAACTGGTAAAAGCCTTCTGCCGACAGGTTTTCGGTCAGGCTTTGCGACAGGTAGAACATGTTGACCGGAATCAGGCCTTCCTTGATTTCCGAGCCAGGACGCCGGAACGCGGACACGTCGACCGGGTTGATGCTGTTGATGCCGCCCTGGATGAAGGTACTTTCACCCCAACTGACGACTTGCTTGCCCAGACGCACCGAACCCGGCTCATCGGCAATGGAATAGTTGTGATAGACGAAAGCGTCGAGCAGCTCGAAACCTGAAGACTTGGCGCCCTCTTTGCGGCCGGAATCGCTGATGTCCTTGAAGTCGCGGCCTTCGTCCTTGAGCTCGAAGTCGTACCAATACTTGCCCCGCAGGAACACACCGGTGTCGCCGTACTTCAGTTCGAGATCGTGAATGCCCTTGAAGATCTTCGAAAACGTTTCTCCGCTTTTGAAGTTCAAGTGACCGTCGTCGGAGGTTTGCGAAAGACCGTGACCGCCGTTGTTGGAGCCGATCAGGTTCTTGTTGGCATTCTGGGTGGACCAGCTTGCCCCTACTGAGAGCGACGAGTCGAAGTTGCCTTCGATTTCTCCGATATTGAAACTGACGCCGAATGCAGGGCCGGCGAGCGTGGAAGCGAGGCTGACGGCCAAGGGCAATTTAGCCCGGCGCCAGAACTGGTTAGCTGATGTCATCGACGCTACTCCATGTGCTTTTATTTTTATGGCAGTGGGTGCTTCCGGAAACGACTCAGGCGGACGGGCCGCAGTGCCTGGTGTCAACGCTGATCGGGCAGCCAATCAACTGCGAAACGATCGATGCGCTTTTCTCCGGTACCAACCTACTGCCGACTATAGCCAGCAGGTGCTGCTGCTTGATCCCTCTAAAGTGTGATTTACAGCGCCAACACCTCTGGCACGCCGACGCCAGAGTGGCCAATCACATCGCAGGGGGAGCATGGCTGAAAAAGAAGAATTGGCAAGGAAGACGCCGGAGTAGAGCCTTCGCGGCACATTTTCAAAGCAATGAACGATGAAAATGGCCGCGAAGGAAAGCGTCAGAGCGTGGAGAGGAAAGCGCTGTTGCTGCCCTGCCATTCGAGGATGTTCTGGCGGATCTGCTTCTTGTCGAGCTTGCCGACACTGGTCTTGGGAATTTCGGTAACAAGGGCGATCTGGCTCGGAATCGCCCACTTGTTAATGTGCCCCTGTTCCACAAACGGCTTGAGGTGTTCTTTCAGGATCTTGGCATCCAGAACGTGACCCTCGCGGGCGACCAACAGCGCAAACGGGCGCTCGCCCCACTGCGGATCAGCGATGCCGACCACAGCCACTTCACGGACACCGGGATGGCGACTGCAGAGATCCTCCAGCTGCAGCGAAGACACCCACTCGCCCCCCGTCTTGATGACATCTTTGATGCGGTCGCGAATGTCGATCCCGCCCATGCTGTCCAGCGTCGCCACGTCACCGGTGTGCAGCCAGCCGCCGGCCCACAGTTCGGCGCCCTTCTCCGGCTCGCGGTAATACCCTTCGCTCAGCCACGGCGCACGCAGCACCAGTTCGCCCTGGGTCTCGCCGTCGGATGGCAGAAAGTTGCCCTCGCCATCGACAATCGCTGCCTCGACCAGCACGCCCGGCGCCCCGGCCTTGATTCGGTACGTGGTGCGTTCGTCTTCACTGGCGGCCATCAGGTCGTCGTTCAAGTGCGCAACCGACACCAACGGCCCGGTCTCGGACATGCCGTAGGCCGCAGACAGCTGAATGCCCTTGGCCTTGGCCGCTTCGTACAGCGAACGATTGAGCGAGCTGCCGCCGATGATGATGTGCCAGCCGGTGAAATCCATGTCCTGGGCGGCTTTGGCGTTGAGCACCATCTGCATAATGGTGGGCACGCAGTGCGAGAACGTGACCTTCTCCTTTTGCCACAGCGCCACAAGCAACTCGGGGTCGTAGCGGCCGGGGTACACCTGCTTGACGCCCAGCATGGTGGCGGCATACGGCACGCCCCACGCATGAACGTGGAACATCGGCGTGATCGGCATGTAAACCTTGTCGCCGCCAAGGATGCCTTCGACGCTGCCCATGATCGTCGCAACGGCCAAGGTGTGCAGCACGAGCTGGCGATGGGTGAAATACACCCCCTTTGGGTTGCCCGTGGTGCCGGTGGTGTAGAACGTGGTCGCCACCGAGTTCTCGTCGAAATCCTCGAACTGATAATGCGGACTCGCCGCGGCCAGCAACGCTTCGTACTCACCGACCAGGTTGGGCAGGTCGGTGGTAGCGCCATCGGTATCGGTCAGTAACAGTGTTTTTTCCACCGTCGTCAGTTGCCCGGCGATGGCGTTGTAGAGGGGCACAAACTCGCTGTTGACCAGCACCAGCTTGTCTTCAGCGTGGTTCATGGTGAACAGGATCTGCTCGGGCGACAGCCTCACGTTGATGGTATGCACCACCGCACCAATCATTGGAATGGCAAACATGCATTCCAGGTAACGATGGCTGTCCCAATCCATCACCGCCACGGTGTCACCCGCCTTGACCCCCGCCGCGGTCAGCGCACCGGCCAGCCGGCAGATGCGCTCGTTGAGCATTTGATACGAATAGCGCGAATGGTCCCGGTAAACGATCTCACGGGTCTTTTCGTAGCGCACGCCGGACAGCAGCAGTCGCTTGATCAACAGAGGGTACGGGTACGCCCCTTCGGCGGGCGGAATCACGCGGGTGTGCAGCATAGGAATCCCTTTTCACGGTGCAGGTGCGGGCTTGAAAATATGCACTGTAGGGCCTGGGCGCGTCGATCGGATCAGCCGAAGGGATGAATTGTTGGTCTGAGGTGCCTAAAAAAAACCAACTTGGCCTAGGAAATTCTGGACCGATATAAAGAATTTTTTCGGTGCCGCCGAGATCATAAGAAAGGTGTCATTGGAATACCTAACCGCTCAAGAATGTTCCAACGTTGCTGAATAACGATACAGCAGAGGTCAGGATTGATTTTCTTCGGATGAAGCTTTAGCTTTCACGTTTAATGCTGGCCATTATGAGGAATCGGTGTGGACAAGAAATTACTTGACGAAACCAGCAAGTTTTTAAGTTATGTCTTAAGGCATGAACCAGAAGCCATCGGCTTGGAGCTGGATTCAGATGGATGGGCCGATATCGATGCGCTAATCCTGTGCGCCTCGAGAAATAATCGCGTTATTGACCGAGACCTGTTGGAAAAGGTGGTTAACGAAAGCGAGAAGAAAAGATTTATTATTTCAGAAAGCCGACAACTTATCCGAGCCGCGCAAGGTCATTCAACTCGCACAGTAAATCTTCAACACACGCAGATGATACCGCCCACACTCCTCTACCATGGTACGGCCACCAGATTCTTGGAATCAATCTATGAGAAAGGACTCAGTCCGGGAGTACGTCATCATGTGCACTTGTCGGAAAGCCCAGAAACTGCACATTCCGTAGGGCTTCGCTATGGCAAGCCAGTTGTCCTGAAAATTGAAGCCCTTCGAATGCATGAAATGGGCTTCAAGTTTTATAAGGCCGAAAACGCAGTGTGGCTAATCGATAAAGTCCCTGCGGAGTGGCTTCCTCTCAAGACTAGTCTATAACTTCAAATGACTGCGCAACGATGTGGAGTGCCGCCCCTACAGAGTGTAGGTATACCCGAAAATGCCGGTATCTAGGCAAGCCGGGGGGCTTATTCGCGATATCCAGCATTTCTGAGCTTTTGTACTCCACCAAACAGCTCAGCAACGATAAATCCCGGTCGTCAGGGCAACTAAAAAAGCTATGCCCCGGGAACGGTGTCTTTACGAAATAGCTAGGCGACAAAAAGACAAAGGCTTTTTTTGCCCGCACGATACCGGGAAGCTCCGGATCGTAATAGATGTTAAGTGTGAGCGAGTTATCGACCCAAGACATCTCAACATAATCTTCACCATCTGAAGGCAAAACGGTATCGAGATCCAAAAGCTTTTGGGGCTGTAAGAGTTTCATAAGCTATCATCTCCTGGCATCAAGTACGGAACCGTTGTAATTTTTTCTAAGCTGTGCTTTGACAAGCTCATCAAAGGTTACATCATCGTAAGCTATGACTCCTGTTTTATTAGCCCCATACCATTGACTTTTGGGTATCCCAGCACTTATAAGCGCTGTTAAACTCCGGGTGTTCGCTATTACGTTGTGGCCGTCGATAATAACGTAGTCTAAAGGTACTTGGCGAGGGGTAATAGTACCTTTTTCCAAAGCGCTCGTAAGATCGGCCACGGTTATTATAGAATGCCCGGCAGCCTCAGAATAAATATCTTTTCCTTTGTCGCTAAACTCCTTGGCCGGCTTAGACATTTTTTGTGCGAATACACTGTCTTCCAATACACCTAAAACGGGATTCCCATTAGGATGTTGTTCGTCCTCTCTTTTATTTGCTTTTGGTCTTTCTGGCTGTATCGGGACACCGGTTTCTTGCTCTTTTGAGTTTATTTCTGGTCTTTGTGGCTGCTTCGAAACCCTGGGTTCTAGTTCTTTTTTAGCCAGTGGCATTGGTTCGCTTACTCGCAATTCAGGAAGTGCCAGCAAACCTCGTTCATTCCGAGCTAACCAACCAGCAACCTCTTTGTTAGTCATGTCTGCTTGAAGTTTTGCGCTGCGCGCGGCAATGCCGTCCAGACTGCCCACGACTCCAGCCTTAATCTGTCCTCTAGAGATATAAGTAACAATGGCTGTCAGCAACAGCATTACCAACTGCTCCTGACCGCTGGCAAGTTTTCTCGCTGCTGCGTCTATACGCTCGTCAACTATCCATGCGGATGCGCCTGTAGGATCAAGGCCTGCAGGTCTGACACCGTCCTCAGCGGTCCATGCGGTGACGATGCCCTCATAAATGCTTGCAAGACAAGGAGGTAGCCCTTGATAGAAATAATCGGCGATGGCTGAAAGTCCCATCCCCAACAGAATCAAGTTGCCGACTTGCGCGCCTATGCCGCCACCCACTACAGCTCCCGGTAACGCACCCGCCCCAAAGGCGAGCGATCCAGCCGCCCCACCGGCAATGGCCCCTACAGCTACGCTGCCGCCCATGATCATGGCGACCTCTTTGACCAATTGCAGCAAGGTAGGCAGGATATCGGCGATGTTAATGGATGCCCATTTGCGCGTGAGGTCTAGTTGGACAATGGGATAGGACTTGGCCATCGCCGACCTGACCGATTCGATGCGGTTTCCGCCAACACTGCCGTAGGCCAGAGTGGCCTAGTTGCTCACGCGTTGAGTGAAACCATCCCAACGACCAAGCGTGCTTTCCCAGCCCTGATCTAAAGACTGGTTTAAATGGCTGAACTTTTCCTCAAGATTACGCGCTATATCGTCCCAACTGGGAACATCGGTTAGAAAATCCATTTACTCATCCCTGCCGTCTAAAGGAGGTAGTACCCAATCTAATTCCTTTAACTGTGGTACTTCACTAAACCCAAAATCAATGCATTTCCGTCAACGCCAGCTTCAAACCCAGCGCCACCAATACCGCACCCATCGCCCGATCAAACCAGTGACCCATCCGCGCAAAGCCCGCGCGCACCCGGGGCTGGCTGAACAGGCGTGCCACCAGGCAAAACCACGCGCCGGTCGCGAATGCCAGGTAAACCCCGTAGCCCGCCTGAACCAACATCGGCGTGTGCGGGTTGATCACGACGGTGAACAGCGACAGAAAAAACAGCGTCGCTTTCGGGTTCAGGCCGTTGGTGACGAACCCGGCCGTGAAGGCGCCGCGCGCGGTGCGCTCGCCTTTGGCGATGTCCACGGGCGCATCCGATGCGCTGGCAGGTTTGGCGCGCAGTGCTTTGATGCCGATGTAAATCAGGTAAGCCGCTGCCGCCCATTTCAAGGCATTGAACAGGACGATGGATTGCGAAACGATCAAGCCAATCCCCAGCAGCGAATAGCCGACGTGCAGGAAAATCGCGGTGCCCACACCCATGGCGGTGTAGGTGCCGGCCTTTCGCCCGTGGGTCACGCTCTCGCGCACCACGACCGCGAAGTCCGGCCCAGGACTGGCGACGGCCAGCAGGTGGATCAGCGCAACGGTTAAGAATTCGGGCCAGTACATTGAAGTTCTCCAGGCGTTATGGCGAGCGGCAGGCTCTGGTAGGCTCGTCACATTACGCTTCCCACCCACCGAGCAAAAGGTACAGCTGATGCCCAGTCAACGCCGAGCAGTTTTCCTGGATCACACCTCTCTGGATCTGGGGGATCTCGACCTCGCGCCGTGGCGTGAAACCTTCAGCGAACTGGTGCTGCACGCGAGCACCACGGCCGATCAGGTGGCCGAGCGCTTGAAGGACGCCGACGTGGCCATTTCCAACAAGATCATGATCGATGCCGACACGTTCGCCGCCTGCCCGAATCTGAAACTGGTGCTGGTGACCGCAACCGGCGTCAACAACGTCGACCTCGATGCCGCGCGTAAACACGGTGTGGTGGTGAGCAATTGTCAGGGCTATGGCACGCCTTCCGTAGCTCAACACGCAATGATGTTGCTGCTGGCGATGGCCACCCGCTTGCCTGACTATCAAAAAGCGATTCAACAGGGCCAGTGGCAAAAATCGAAGCAGTTCTGCTTGCTGGACTTCCCCATCGTCGAGCTGGAAGGCAAGACACTGGGGCTACTGGGCCATGGCGAACTGGGCGGCGCCGTCGCGAAGCTGGCGGAAGCCTTCGGTATGCGCGTGCTGTCGGGTCAGATTCCCGGTCGTCCTGCCCGCCCTGATCGCGTGCCACTGAATGAGCTGCTGCCACAGGTCGACGCCCTCACCCTGCATTGCCCACTCAACGAGCACACCCGGGACATGATTGGCGCCCACGAGCTGAGCTTGCTCAAACCCAAAGCCTTCATCGTCAATACCGCGCGGGGTGGCTTGATCAACGAGCCGGCACTGGCCGATGCCCTGCGCAACGGTCATCTCGGCGGCGCGGCCACCGACGTGCTGACGGTCGAGCCACCGGTCAACGGCAATCCGCTGCTGTCGGGCGATATTCCGCGATTGATCATCACGCCCCACAGCGCCTGGGGCAGTCAGGAAGCGCGGCAGCGCATCGTCGGCCAGATCAACGAAAACGCTTTGGCGTTTTATGCAGGCGAACCCGTTCGGGTCGTGAGCTGACACGCAGCGCTTTGCAGGCCCGCCACTCCGTTGCACAGGGCACGTGCGCGGCGCGGCAGGCCTGTTAAACTTCGCCCTTTTTTTTAAGGAGCCGACCATGGACCCGCGCAGTGAAGTGTTACTCCGGCAGGCCGATTTGTTTCAGGGCTCCTTGTTGCTGACCGGCCTCCCCGCCGACGACTTGCTGGGCACGCTGCCCAATGCACGTGGCTGGAGCTGGCACGCTGGCGACTTCGACACCCTCGGTACGCGGTTTCCCGAGCGCGTGCACTTCGGCACCGAAGCACCGGCCGAACCCTTTGACGCTGCGGTGCTGTTTTTGCCCAAGGCCCGCGACCTCGCTGATTACCTCATTAACGCGCTCGCTTCGCGTCTGGCCGGACGTGAGCTGTTTCTGGTGGGCGAAAAACGCGGTGGCATTGAAGCCGCGGCCCGCCAGCTGAGCCCGTTCGGGCGCACGCGCAAGCTCGATAGCGCGCGTCATTGCCAGCTCTGGCAAGTCACCGTCGAAACGCCTCCGCCAGCCGTTGAACTCGACAGCCTGGCTAAACGCTTCGACATTGAAATCGAAGGCGGCGCGCTAAAGGTGGTGAGTTTGCCAGGCGTGTTCAGCCACGGCCGCCTGGACCGGGGTTCGGCTCTGTTGCTGGAAAACATCGACCGGCTTCCCGCCGGCCATCTGCTGGACTTCGGCTGTGGCGCGGGCGTTCTCGGTGCGGCGGTGAAACGCCGTTACCCCGAAACGACAGTGACGATGCTGGATGTCGACGCGTTCGCCACTGCCAGCAGCCGCATGACCCTGGCTGCCAATGGCCTCGAAGCCGACGTGCTGACGGGCAACGGAATCGACGCCGCGCCGCACGACCTGGACGTGATTCTGACCAATCCGCCGTTTCATACCGGCGTGCATACCGACTACGCCGCGACCGAGAATCTGCTGAAAAAAGCACGGGAACATCTGAGAAAAGGTGGTGAACTGCGCTTGGTTGCCAATAGCTTCCTGCGCTATCAGCCGATCATCGAGTCGCATCTGGGGCCTTGCGCGATCATGGCCGAGGGCCAGGGTTTTCGGATTTACCGCGCGAAACGTGCGTGATAATTAGCGCTTGCCGAACACGAGACGTGTAGGCAGAATCCGCTCCGTCCTAGGGGAGTAGTCTCCCACGAGCGCCATGCTCGTCCGGCACGCATCAACATACTTGGTCCTCAGACCATGGTGCGTGCGACCCCAGATCCGCTCAGACGGATCGGTGGTTTGACAAGACCTATGACACGAACATCCTGACCCGGGGCGGGGAGGTTGTACGTGTCATAGCCGTGTTGACCCGCCCCTTAGGAAAACCCTGATGCTGGAATCCCTGTTGGTCCCCACCACCGTCGTCGCACTGGCTGAAATCGGTGACAAGACCCAACTCCTCGCACTCGTGCTCGCCGCTCGCTTCCGCAAACCCTGGCCCATCATCGCCGGGATTGTCGCCGCCACGCTGGCCAACCACGCCGCAGCCGGTGCCGTTGGCGCATGGTTCAGCAGCTACCTTTCAGACGCCGTTCTGCACTGGATCCTGGCCGCCAGCTTCACCGCCACCGCGCTGTGGACGCTGGTTCCGGACAAGCTGGACGACGATGAAGCCAGTACCGGGCGCAAGTACGGCCCCTTCCTGACCACGCTGATCGCGTTTTTCATCGCGGAAATCGGCGACAAGACGCAGATCGCGACCGTCATGCTGGCGGCGCAGTACCCAAGCTTGTGGCTGGTGATCCTGGGCACGACGCTGGGCATGTTGCTGGCCAACGTGCCGGTAGTGCTGGCGGGTAATTTCGCTGCGGAGAAACTGCCGCTGACGCTGATTCGTCGTCTGGCAGCAGGGGCATTTTTCATTCTGGCGATCGTTGCGGTGTACAAGGCGATGCAGATCAGCGGCTGGGTGTAGGCCGATCCACGATCTAGAAAGCCAGTGGGAGACTTCCCGACATCTGGACGCCGCGCTGTCGTGCAGCAAGCTCAATCCATGTGGGAGTGAGCTTGCTCACGAAGACGGCGTTCCAGGCGCTGAGATGCAGCGAATGTCCCGACCTCTTCGCGAGCACGCTCGCTCCCACATGACAACGTGTCTGCCAGAGGGATCTGGCGCTGATCAGCCCTTCGGGGCCTGCTGATACAGCGGCATCACTTTCGGGATCGCTGCCTGCAACGAGGCGATCCGGTTCGACGAGGCCGGGTGGGTGCTCATGAATTCAGGCTGCGACGCGCCGCCCTGAGCTTCCATCTTCTGCCACAGCGTGATCGCGGCATTCGGGTTGTAACCGGCGCGAGCCGCCAGTTCGAGGCCCAGCAAGTCCGCTTCGTTTTCATTCGCGCGGCTGTTCGGCAGTGTGAGGCTGTAGTCGACCACGGTGTCGGCCAACGCCAGACTGTCCTGCCCCAACCCCAATAAGGCACCGGCGCCCTGCTTCGCCATCTGCACACCGTAGGCCTTGGACATGGCTTCACGACCGTGTTCACGCAAAGCGTGGGCGATTTCGTGGCCCATGACCGCCGCCAGTTCGTCATCGCTGAGCTTCAACGTATCGATCAGGCCGCTGTACACGATGATTTTGCCGCCGGGACCGCAGTTGGCGTTCAGCTCATCGCTTTTGATCAGGTTTACATCCCACTGCCACTGCGCCGCGTCGGGCCGCAATTTCGGCGCCTGAGCAATCAGCCGCTTAGCGATGGCCTGCACGCGCTTGCCCTCGGCGCTGCCGTTGTCGAGCACGCCTTTGGACGTGGCTTCGCTGACCGTCTGCTGATACGACTGGGCGTACATCTTGTTGACTTCGTCAGTCGACAGCATGCTGAACATGTATTGCTTGCGCTCGACACCCACCGAATCGCCGGTGGTGGTATTGACCGCCTGACACCCGGCGATCAACAAAGCTGCCGTCACACCACAAAGAGCAAAAATCCCGCGCATTTCGTATCTCCATTGAAACAATCGCGCCATCCTAGGCAATACGCACGCCGAGCACCAGATGCCAGCCGTCTGCCATGCGAAAAGGCGCAAGAAAACCCAGGCGTGTAACAGGAAAGAAATATCCGGATCGCGATTCACTTCGGTAGAGACAGCACTACAACGGCGTCAGGCATTCCGGGGCGTTGAGCTTCGGATCATTCACCAGATTGGCCAGAGGCCGTTCGCGCAGTTGCGTCTGCGGGGCGGCGAGCAATGATTGCAAGGTGATCAGCGGGCAGTCCGGATCAAGCCAGGCGCGCTGACCTTCCTCGTCGAGAATCAACGGTCGGCGCTGGTTCATGGCCGACTGCGTGACCACGGCAACGCTCAGGTAGGTGTGGCCTTCCACGGGATAGGCTTCCCAGATCGCCGCAAAATACAGCGTCGATCCTTCGGCCGGCGTTAGCCAGAACGGCCGTTTGCGCACGCTGCCGCGCCATTCATAGAAGCCGTTGGCCGGGAGCAGGCAGCGTCGCTCCCGAAAGGCCTGCTTGAACATCGGTTGCTCGGCCACGGTTTCAGCGCGGGCGTGGGCGGGTGTGCGCGACATATCGGTCAACCAGGGCGGCGTCAGCCCCCAGCGTGCCCTCGCCACCTCCCGCCCTCGCTCGGCGTCCTCCTCGACCTCGCCCGACGTTGCCCGGACCATCAAGACAGAGGCAGCAGGAGAAATATTCCACTGCGCTTGCTGGTCGCTCGGAAATCCGGGCAAGGCCGCAAAGGCAGGCGACCAACGAAACAGCGCATAGCGTCCACACATGGGTTCAGCACAACTCTTTTTGAAAGCGAATGAGGCGTGCGCGAACCGGATTCAGCACAGCAACACATCGGGGTAGCTGTCCGGCTCGTCACCGGGCAGCGGAAAGGCGGCATTGTACTCGGTGATCAACAGACGTGCCTGCTCGGCCTGGTCGTCAGCGACCGTCAGGCCCAGTAACCCGAACGCCGGCAAATCCCCGACCGCGCCCAACAGATGACGCCCGGTGATGTGGGACTCGATGCCTTCACTGGCCAGCATGGCCTGCAGCAGCTCGCCTTCCATGAGGTGCTCGGGCTCATAAATCTTGCGCATCACTCGTTCTCGCTGCGCACGTTCAGCGACCAGTCTTCCCCATCGGTCTGCAGACTGAAGACGATCGGCCGGCAGCAGACGGGGCAATCCTCAATGTAGGTCTGATCGCCACCGGACAGATCCAGCACCGCCTCCACCGGTTCGCCACAATAAGGGCAGTCGTAATCCTGTATTTCCTGCATCGCAGTCTCCGGGCCCAGTTTTGCGTATAATCGCCGACTTGTTTGCGGGTCGAGCTTTATTCCTCAGCATCCGGGCATCAGCCTGAGTCGCCATCTTGAGCGAAGCCGCCTTGTTGCGCGGCCGCCGCCCAGGCACCACGCCTGTGTTGTCGTGACTCGCTGCTGCAACCGGACTCGACCTCCTTTACCTTAGCCGTTTCCGACAAGAGAGCATGATGGGCGAATTCGATGCCATCCGACCGTACGACGACACCGAAGTAAAAGCCGTGCTTGATCGGCTGCTGGGTGACAAGGCGTTCCTCGCGATCCTCACGCATTTCCGATTTCCGCGTCTGGCCAGCTCCCTCGGCTGGATTCTGCAGCCGGCCATCGCGCGCAAGCTGCGTCGCCAGTTCGCCGGTATCGATACCGTCGCGGCCTTGCAGGACAAGGTCGAGCATTACGTCGACCACACCATCGAACGCGCCACTGACGGTGTGACCTACACCGGCGTCGAGCAGTTCAAGTCGGGGGTGGCGTACCTGTTTCTGGCCAACCACCGCGACATCGTGATGGACCCGGCTTTTGTCAACTACGCGGTCTACCACGCGGGCCTGCCAACCCCACGCATTGCCATTGGCGACAACCTTCTGCAAAAGCCCTTCGTCAGCGACCTGATGCGCCTGAACAAGAGCTTCATCGTGCACCGCTCGATCATCGGGCGACGGGAGAAGATGGCCGCCTACCAGTTGCTGTCGGCGTACATCAATCATTCGATCCGCAATGACTGCCAGTCGATCTGGATCGCCCAGGCTGAGGGCCGCGCCAAAGACGGCGACGACCGCACCGAATCGGCCATCCTCAAGATGTTCCACATGAGCCGCAAGGACGAGCCGTTTGGCGAGGTCATTCAGTCGTTGAACCTGACGCCGGTGTCGATCAGCTATGAGTACGATCCGTGCGATCACGCCAAGGCGCGGGAGCTGTACATCCGCGCCACCACCGGCAGTTACACTAAAGTGCCGGGCGAGGACGACGTCAGCATTGCGCTGGGGATCACCGGCTACAAAGGCCGCGTGCACGTGAACTTTGCCCCGCCGATCACCGAGCTGTTCGAGGACACCAAATTGCTGGCCATCGAAATGGATCGGCAGATCCTCGGCGGCTATCGGCTGTTCCCGGTGCATTACCTGGCGTACGCGCAGTGGGCCGACGCCGACCCCGAACTCAAGGTGCCGAAGGCCGCCGAGGTGTTCCCGGCGGACGAGCTGGAGCGTGCGGAGGATGAATGGCAGCGCCGCCTCAATGGCTGCCCCGCCGAGCACCGTCCGTTTCTGATTCAGCAATACGCCATGCCGGTACGCAATCAGTACCGCGTGAAGGCCGGTTTGCCACTTTAAGGCCGCCTTCCCTTCCACGAATAAACGGCGCTCTCAGGGCGCCGTTTTTCGTTGTGCGCCTCCGTTGGTGGTCGATCCCCGCCTTCACAAATGTGTCACCGCTGACACACTCAAGCGTAAGACTGGCTTGCTAGGGTCGTCGCCTATCCAAACGAGTGAAGGCGTACGCTATGCGATCCAGCAAACCGGTTGCCCATGTAATGGTGTCTTCCCTGGTACTTTCGTTGCTCGCCGTGTCGGTTCAGGCAGCGAGCCGTGCGGGAGACGACGCCATCAACGGTGTCGACCTGCTTTCCGGATTCGACACGCTGTGGACGACCGGTGCGACCTGGGACACGGGCACACCCACCGCCCTGGGTCAGAGTCTGCTACGGCGCAACCTGCAAATCGTGGTCGACCGCGCCAACACCCGCACCCTCGCCCAGGAAACCGCCGCCTACTTCGATGACCGTCGTGACCAGAGCTATAGCGCAATCAGCGGCCTCGGCTCGTTGAGCGCTGCCTACAAAGCGGGCGCTGGAGCCTTCACGACCATCACCCAGTTCGACGACAGCAACAAAACCGTCAAGTACGACGACAAAGGCAACGGCGCAGGCAGTTCGTCTTCGGCACTGGGCAAAGTCGTCGACCTGGTCAGCGCTGTGCGCAACGATGCCTCGACCACGCCCGCCAAATCCCACTATTTGTATCCGCGACCGTGGCGGCAAAGTCTCGACGGCCAGAGTCTGGCCTTCGTGGTGGCGCCCTCCCTGCGCCCGGCAGAAAGCACCACGCCGGCCAGCGACTCGGGATTCCCCAGCGGCCATACCAACGCCGCGTACCTGTCTTCATACGCCCTGGCCTACGCGATTCCCGAGCGTTTCAGCGAGTTGATGCTGCGCGCCTCGGAAATTGGCGACAACCGCATTGAGGCCGGCATGCATTCGCCGTTCGACGTGATGGGCGGGCGCATCACCGCAACCTATTTCGCCATCGATAACCTCTCCAACCCCGCCAACGCCCAACTGCGCGCCGATGCTCGCGCACAGGCACTGAGCTATTTCACGGCGCAGTGCGGCGGTGACGTCAAAAACTGCATGGCGACCATCGACCCGGCGACCGATCGCAGGTCTCAACACGCTCAGGACAAGGCGCTGTTCACCTCGCGCATGACCTATGGCTTCGATCCGGTGGGCCCGACCAACCTGGCCGCCGTGGTGCCGACCAACGCCGAAGTGTTGCTGGAAACCCGCTTCCCGTACCTGGACGCCAGTCAGCGCCGCGAGATTCTGGCAACCACCGAGATTACGTCCGGGTACGCGGTGATCGATCAGTCAGGGGGCTACGGCCGTCTGAACCTGTACGCAGCGGGCGATGGTTATGCGGCGTTCAACTCCAACGTCACGGTCAACATGGACGCCAGCCTCGGCGGCTATAACGCCATCGACGCCTGGCGCAACGACATCAGCGGCAGCGGCGGGCTGATCAAGAACGGCAGCGGCAATCTGATCCTGACGGGCGACAACACGTACTCGGGCGGCACGGTGATCAACGGTGGCGTGCTGACCGGCCATGCCAAGGCATTCGGCAGCGGAACGATCACCGACAACGCGACGCTGGTACTCGATCAGTCGACCAACGACACCCTTGCCAGCACCCTGGCGGGCAACGGGGCGTTGATCAAACGGGGCGTTGGCTCGCTGGACCTGACCGGGAACAACAGCCTGTCCGGCGCAACGACGGTGCAAGCGGGTCGGCTGGCGGTCAATGGCAATCTGGGCAACTCCATCGTCAGCGTGCAGCAAGGCGCAACGTTGGGCGGCAATGGCACGGTCGGCGGCATCAATGTCGCTCAGGGCGGCGTGGTGGCACCGGGTAATTCGGTCGGGCAGCTCAACGTCAATGGTGACGTGAACCTTGCTCAGGGCTCGGTCTACCAGGTCGAATCGGACGCCAACGGCAAAGCCGACCGCATCGTCGCCAGCGGCCGTGCAACCCTCAATAACAGTACGCTGTCGCTGGTTGAGGGCGGTAACTGGGTGGCCGCAAGCCGTTACTCGATTCTCTCGGCCGCCGGCGGCGTCAGCGGTGCATTTGCCAATGTGCAAACGAACTTCGCGTTTCTCACCCCGACGCTGAACTACACGGCAACCGATGTCGGACTGACGCTGGACCGCAACGCACAGACCTTCGCCAGCCTGGCGACGACCCGCAATGCCAGAGCCGTCGCGCAAGGGCTGGACAGCGCAGGGGCTGGCAACGCGCTCTGGGGTCAGGTGGTGCAGGACGACGCGTCGACCGCGCAGGCCACGTTCAAGGCGCTGTCCAATGAGCTGCATGCGTCGACCCAGTCCGCGCTGATCGAAGACAGCCGCCTGGTGCGCAATGCGGTGAACGATCGCTTGCAGCAAACGCAGTCGGCACCGGCACTTCGCGGCACGACGCAGACCCTCGCCGGAGATGATTCCCGTGGCGTGGTGTGGACTCAGGCCATCGGCGCGACCGGCAAAACCGACAGCACCGGTGACGTTTCGGGCCTCGATACGCACACCAGCGGCTTGTTGTTCGGCGCTGACGTGCCGCTCGACGAGACCTGGCGCGTGGGTGCGCTGGCCGGTTTCAGCAACAGCAGCTTCGACCTGCGCCATGCCTCCGGTTCCACTGACAGCGACAACTACCATCTGGGCGTCTATGCGGGCGCCAAGTGGGGCCAACTGGGCCTGCGCCTCGGCGCGGTACGCACTTGGCACGAGCTGACGGCCAAGCGCACGCTGGACTTGCCGGGTGCTTCCGAGCGTTTCAAGGAAGATTACAACGCAGCGACCAATCAGGTATTTGGCGAACTGGGTTACGCCATCGAACTGGGCAACGCGCAGGTTGAACCCTTCGCCAACCTCGCCCATGTGCGACTGGACACGGATTCCTTCGATGAGAACAGCAACGCGATCAGGCTGGAAAACAAGTCTCAGGACAACGACATCACCTTCAGCACCCTCGGCCTGCGTGCCGCCACGCGGTTGAACGCTGGCACCGTCGCGATCAAACCCAACGCGACACTGGGCTGGCGTCGAGCCTACGGCGACGTGACGCCAGAAAGCCGTGCGGCCTTCAGCGGCGGCGACACTTTCGAACTCTCCGGCGCACCGATTGCCCGCAGCGCAGCGGTCCTTGGTGCAGGTGTCGATCTGGGCTTGAGCGACACGCTGAGTGTCGGGCTGAGCTACAACGGACAGGTGAGCAACGATGCGTCGGATCAGACGTTGAATGCGCGGGTGACGCTGGCTTTTTAAGCGATCAAAGCTTGGTGCTCACCCACGACAGCAACAGCGCGAACGCCAGGCACGCCGTGCCGAACCGATAGCTCAGGCGGATCATGCGCAAGGTGGGCACATCCATCAGGTGCATGGGCTCGTCGATCGGGGCTTGCTCGGTGAGGTGGTGCAAGTGGGCCATCTCCCGCTGCTCGCGAGTGCGGGTGGTATGGAGCAGCCAGATGCCGGGACCGGCAGCGAGCAAGGCGCAGAGGTTGATGGCGATGCCGGGGGCGTGATGGATAAGCGACATGGTGCCTCGATGGCGCCTGGTTCTTGGGCGCCGCAGACTCGGTTTGGATCTGCCGCTCACACTAATCGCTGTCACCTTAACGTCACCTGAACCGGGCACTGTGTGGGACCTCAAACCGACCCACCGCCACGGAGAGCGTCATGCTGCACGCCCACAACCAGGACCGCCTTTACCTCATCGCCCCCAGCGACGAACAGGAAGCATTGATCGACGCGCTGGCGTTCAACGTCCAGGACAGGCACTGGCTGGTGTATTGCGCCCTCGGCGGCCATGCGCACAACGACCTGCCGGAAGTGGATCTTCAAACCGGTTTCAGTTTTCTGGATTTCTATCAGGCGGCTTGAATGCGCCGCGATGAAGATCCCGAGTGCCCTCCCGCTGAATGAACAAAAGCCCCGGCTTCTCGCGAAACCGGGGCTTTTTGTTTATCAGCATCAGGCGTTGAGCTTATTGGCCGAGGGTGCGGCCAATGGTCTGATCCTGGAACAGGCGAGTCAGGGCGTCGCTGAGCACGTCGCTGATCAGCTTGGTATTGGTCTCTTCGTTTGGCGCCATGCCGAAACGTTGATCCATCGAAGCCGCATAACGGCCGCTGTAGTTACGACCGCCATTCTGAACGTCAGCGCGGAACGTGGAACTGATGTTGGCTTCGGTGACGTACAGGCCTTCTTTCGGCGACTGATACTTCAGGTCAGCCAGGGTGACGGTCAACTGCGGGCCACTGCCGTTCGGCACGGGCGTGAAACCGAGCAACCGCACACCTGCTTCAGCCTGAGCCTGCAACCTTGGCAGCAACTGCTGACCGTTGACAGTGATCGAACTGGTTTCCGGGTACAGGCCACCACGGGTGCCAAGCTGCTGCGACTGACGACCGTCAACCACGCGCACGACCACTTGCTGGCCGTGACCGACCGGAGCCAGTTGAGCGTTCAGCTTGGGTTCCGGGGTGAGGGATTGCGGGCTGTGGGCACAGCCCGCCAGGGTCAGACTGCCAGCGGCAAGCAAACCGAACAGAACGCGACGCAACATGCTCATTTCTCCATGGGCCAAGGCACAAAATGTGCCGCAGTATAGCGACCTCCCAAGGCCGCTCACTAGGGTAAACATACGACAAAGTGCCATTGCAGCGGTTCCGGCCAGGCAGGAATGCTCCCGCGGTCAAAATGAACACAATTGCGCAATCGCAACGTCACAGCGGTGTCATGCCTGGCGGCCATACTTTTTTCAACTCTCCAGCAAGGAGTCCTGCCATGGACTTTCTTTGGTCGTTGTTCTCGCTGCGCCGCCGTCATCGCCACTATGCACGTCTGGACACCCACGGCATCTGCCTGGCGTTCAAGCACTGCGCCGAAACGCCTTGCGGTCAGGGCTGGGTCGAAGTCCACGAGGCAAACCTGTGCTGGCTGCAGCGCCCGCTCCCTGCGAGCGCCCGCGTGACTTCCCGGTCACGTGCGATTACCGCCCGGCATATGCTCAGCATCTGACCAAAAGCCGAATAAAAGTCATTTTTCCTGGATCATTTCTGCCCGTTTCATCGCTATAATCTTCCCCCGATTATAAGGACGTCTCCTGATCGGGCCTCGCAGCATCGTCGATAACCACTGTCGACTCCTCCGTACCGCCCACAGAGAGCCTTCCACACAGACATGTGCAGCCCGATGTGGCCGCGGCGCAGACGCCGGATCGTCGATCCATTCGATCGTCCTGCGCCAGTCCTTGCCTCACATCGCGTATGAACCTGATCTGCCAGAGCTGCCATCGCGCAGCCCTTTTTGAGGTTCGCGTCTCCAAAAGAGCGTGAAAAAAACGGGTTTTCACAACTTCACAAGAGTGTGGCAAGCAAATGAATAGTTTCGCGTTTGTAAATGCACCGTTAGCGTCTGACCCAGCCCCCTTGCAAAGGACCGACCGCAACGCAGTCTCCGTCAAAAGAGCCTGAAGCCTGTCCGCTACGGATTTGGTTGCACAACCGGACGCCTTGACGATAGTCGAATGGCTGCACGGGCCGAAAAATGCGTTCATGCTTGCCTCATAAAAGCATCAACCAGGCTCGTTCGGTGGCGTCCGCTGAAGATGCAAAAAATTGCGAAGAATCGGACATGGCGATCCCGGCCAGGTTGAACGAGGCACTGCGCGAACACCGCGCCGCCCGAACCTGGCGACTGACCACGGGAACGCATGCCGTCAATTTGGTGCTGCAGATTTTGGAGACGCGTTAATGGCGTATAACGAAGCAGTCGACGTAGTGCTGGTCGGGGCAGGCATCATGAGTGCCACCCTCGCCGTACTGCTCAAAGAGCTGGACCCGAACCTCAAGGTTGAAGTCGTCGAGCTGATGGATTCCGGTGCTGCAGAGAGCTCCAACCCCTGGAACAACGCGGGCACCGGCCACGCCGGGCTGTGCGAGCTGAACTACACGCCGGAAGCGGCCGATGGCTCGATCGATACCAAAAAAGCGATTCACATCAACACCCAGTTCGAGGTCTCGAAGCAGTTCTGGGCCTACCTGGCCCGCAAAGGCACGTTTGGCTCATCGCGCTCGTTCATCACGCCGGTTCCGCACCTGAGTTTCGTTCAGGGTGAAAAGGGCATGGCGTACCTGAAAAAGCGTTACGAAGCCCTGCGTACCCACCACGCCTTCTCCTCCATGGAATACACCGAAGACAAAGCCAGACTGGCCGAGTGGATGCCGCTGATGATACCTGGCCGTCCTGTCGATGAGCCTATCGCAGCGACCCGGGTCATGCACGGCACCGACGTCAACTTCGGCAACCTGACCAACCTGCTGCTCAAGCATCTGGCCAGCGCACCCGATGCGCAGGTCAAATACTGCAAACGGGTTACCGATCTGAGCCGCAAGGGCGACGGCTGGACCGTCACCATCAAAGACGTGAACAACGGCAGCACCCGTGACATCGACGCCAAATTCGTGTTTCTGGGCGCGGGCGGTGCAGCGCTGCCATTGCTGCAGATGTCCGGCATCGAGGAAGGCAAGGGTTTCGGCGGCTTCCCGGTGAGCGGCCAGTGGCTGCGCTGCGACAACCCTGAAGTGGTCAAGCGCCACCAGGCCAAGGTGTACAGCCAGGCGGCGGTGGGTTCGCCGCCGATGTCGGTGCCGCACCTGGACACCCGCGTCGTTGACGGCAAGACCTCCCTGCTGTTCGGCCCGTACGCCGGTTTTACCACCAAGTTCCTCAAGCACGGTTCGCTCATGGACCTGCCGCTGTCGATCCGCGCGGCCAACATCGCGCCGATGCTGGCGGTGGCCCGCGACAACATGGACCTGACCAAATACCTGATCAGCGAAGTGCGGCAGTCGATGGAGCAGCGGCTCGATGCACTGCGCCGTTTCTACCCGGAAGCCAAAGCCGAAGACTGGCGTCTGGAAGTGGCCGGCCAGCGCGTACAGATCATCAAGAAAGACCCGAAAAAAGGCGGCGTCTTGCAGTTCGGTACCGAGTTGGTGTCGGCGAAGGACGGTTCCCTCGCCGCACTGCTGGGCGCCTCGCCAGGCGCTTCAGTGACCGTCTCGATCATGCTGGATCTGATCGAGCGCTGCTTCCCGGACAAAGCCCGCACCGAGTGGGCCGCCAAGCTGAACGAGATCTTCCCGGCGCGTGAAAAGGCACTGGAAACCGATGCGCAGCTTTATCAGCGCGTCAGTGCCCAGAGCGACGCCAGTCTGGATCTGGCGCAGAACAGCGCAGCGGCAACGTTCGCCTGATCGCTGGCCTGCTCTAAGAAAGCTGTAAAACAAAACCCCCCCACATCAGGCGGGGTTTTGTTTTTTTCATTAGGCCGGATCGGCTGTAGCCGCAAAGCAATTTTGCGGCTTGAACATCACTTCATCACGAATCTGACGGAATAGGCCTGCATCGAGTTCGTGCCTTTGATTACCGAGGCAATGCACTCGGCTGGGACCTTCCCGATTGATGTGCCCGTTGCAGATTTCTCCGGCGCCGGCGTGATCGAGACCCAACTGAACGTCACTGAGTGGGCCGCCCTGAACTCACAGACTTTGCCCTCCCCGCTCACGCGGAAGCTCGCTGCATCATTGCGCGGATTCTTCAGCGGGATGGACACAGACGCGGTGGGTGCGTCAGCCGAAAAGCCATAGCCGGTGTAATCGGCATTGGCCGACGCCCAACTGGCCCATACCAGCGCGAGGTCGGTGCCAGACTGATTCCACATTTCGATGTTGAGCTGGATTTTGCTGGGATAAGCCGCCTGAGCGGATACTGCCGCAACCATCATGGTGATGACGGCGATACTGCGAGTGACGTAATTTCCTATCGTTTGCATGTCATGAATTCCCTTTCCAATCATTAAGGCGAGCGTCCTGCTCGCGTCCTTGTGAACGGTGTCACAGGTCTGATTATGGTTTGACGCACGGCTTTCGGTAGTCGCAAACGCCGAAGGCTGCGGTAGGAAGGGTCTTTCGATTATGTAGTGACGGGCTGGAAGCAGGAACCTGCTGAATAACCGGAGGGGAGCATTGGGCGCCGGAGGATGGCGCCCGGGAATTGCATGATTCAGCCTTTAGCGTTCTTGATCAGCTCAATGTATTCCTCGGCGTTGCGTTGATCCTTGATCAGCGTAACGAAGTCATCGCCGTGCTCGTCTTTGCCGTCGAGGTCGTAACCGGCTTCCTTGAAGAACGTCAGAAAACGCCCGAAGTCGTCGACGCGCAGGCCACGGTAGGCCTTGATCAGCTTGTGCAGCGAAGGCGAAGTGGCGTCGACCGGTTCGAAATCGAGGAACAGCTTGATCTGGGCGTCGCCGATTTCATCGCCAATCACCTGCTTCTTATCTTTACGCATTGCTGACTCCAACTGACTTGCGGGACATATCACGGGCGGGCAGTTTACCCCCCGCCCGGCCGCGGGCTCAACGCGCGCGTACGCTGCCGGTGTGCAGGTCAGCCCAGACGTGACCGTTGGCATAGCTGAGGAACTGGCAGTAGACCTTTTCGTTACGCAGCAAATCCACGAGCACGCGGTATTGCGTTGCCGGGTAATACAGCGTCAGCGTGCGCGAAGGTTCGTCGTAGGTCGGTTTTTTCAGGCTTTTGCTTTCGCCGTCGAAGTGGATCAGCACGTCGGCAATGGTCGCCCCCTTGTTCATGGGTTTGCCTTTGAGGCGCAGGATCAGCGGTGAAGTGACCGGGATCGGCTGCTGATTCGACTGCCGCTGGCTGCCGACTACCACCGAATACTCGGTGATCTGCAGCAATTGCTGCTGCTCGGGTTCGCCCTCGCGCACGGACAACTCGTCCGGCGGCAGGTATTGCGCGTGCATGGGTTCAGAGAAGGCGGGGAGTGGCAGCGTCAACAGCAACATAAACGCAGCGGTACTTCGAAACGATAACGTCATGGGCGCCTCCCGAAAAAGTGGGGGGCACTCTAGCATGCGGAGTCATGCCGCCCCTCCACACTCTCCGGTCCCTGCAACACCCGAAATCTTTGTTGACTGTGGCATTTGTGGAGCGAGCAAGCTCACCCCGACACTATGATGATGCTTGTCTTACATGCCTTTGACGGCATAGATCCCGGCCGCGTTGCGCCAGTAGCCCTTGTAGTCCATACCGTAACCGAAGATGTAGCGGTCGATGCAAGGCAGGCCGACGAAATCGGCTTTCAGGTCAGGACGCGCTTTGCGGTCGTGGTCCTTGTCGATCAGCACCGCGGTGTGAACAGCGCGCGCGCCGGCATGTTTGCAGAAGTCGATGATCGCGCCGAGGGTATGACCTTCGTCGAGGATGTCGTCAATGATCAGCACATCGCGATCGATGAACGAGACTTCGGGCTTGGCTTTCCAGAACAGGTCACCGCCGCTGGTTTCGTTGCGGTAGCGGGTGGCGTGCAGGTAGGACGCTTCCAGCGGGAAATTCAGATGAGTGAGCAGCTTGCCGGCGAAGATCAGGCCACCATTCATGACGCAAAATACCACCGGGTTACGGTCGGCCAGCACGCCATTGATTTGCTCGCCGACGCGGGCGATGGAGGCCTCGACTTCGGCCTCGTTGTAAAGGCAGTCAGCCTCGCGCATGACTTGACGGATATGCTCGAGATCAGCGGACATGACGCTCTCCAAGGGGGCTGTGTAAGGAAAAGCGGGCAAAGGTACGCATCCGCCGACATCAGGGCAAGTGTTTCTGGACTAATGTTGCACTGCCGTTCCAGAAATGTCGGCGCCCGAACCTAACCGTAAGGACAAGTTACAGCTGAATAGATTAATCTAAGCCGTTTTTTTTGCCCGCCCGCTGGAGCCTTTCCCCTATGCCCATTCGTGAGATCCGCCATCCGCTGATCCGCCACAAGCTCGGCCTGATGCGCCGTGCCGATATCAGCACCAAGAATTTTCGTGAACTGGCTCAGGAAGTCGGCGCGCTGCTGACGTACGAAGCGACCAAGGATCTGCCGCTGGAAACCTACGAGATTCAGGGTTGGGCCGGCACGGTTCAGGTCGAGAAGATCGCCGGCAAGAAGATCACCGTGGTGCCCATCCTGCGGGCCGGCATCGGCATGCTTGAAGGCGTCCTCAGCCTGATCCCGGGCGCCAAGGTCAGTGCCGTGGGCGTCGCGCGCAATGAAGAAACCCTCGAAGCCCACACGTATCTGGAAAAGCTCGCTCCCGAGATCGACCAGCGTCTGGCGCTGATCATCGACCCGATGCTCGCCACCGGTTCCTCCATGGTTGCCACCATCGACCTGCTGAAAAAAGCCGGTTGCCGCGACATTCGCGCGATGGTCCTGGTGGCTGCGCCGGAAGGCATCGCCACGGTCGAGAAGGCCCACCCGGACGTCAACATCTATACCGCGTCCATCGATCAGCAACTGAACGAACACGGCTACATCATTCCGGGCCTGGGCGACGCCGGCGACAAGATTTTCGGCACCAAGCAGAAGGACGCCTGATGAAGCCGGATGAGTTCAACGATCCACTCTGGCGCACGATCTTGTCGGGCGCGCAGATGCTGTTCGTGGCATTCGGCGCGCTGGTATTGATGCCACTGATCACTGGCCTCGACCCCAACGTGGCGCTGTTCACGGCGGGTGTGGGCACCTTGTGCTTCCAGGTGGTGACAGGCCGTCAGGTGCCGGTCTTCCTTGCGTCGAGCTTTGCGTTCATTACCCCGATCATCCTCGCCAAGGGCCAGTTCGGTCTTGCTGCGACCATGGGCGGCGTGATGGCAGCGGGCTTTGTCTACACCTTCCTTGGCCTGGCCGTGAAGGTCAAAGGCACCGGTTTTATCGACCGCCTGCTGCCGCCGGTGGTGATTGGCCCGGTGATCATTTCCATCGGTCTGGCGATGGCACCCATTGCCGCCAACATGGCGATGGGCCGGACGGGTGATGGAGCCGCTGAGCTCATCCCATACAACACCGCCATCATCATTTCGATGGCGGCGCTGCTGACGACGTTGATCGTCGCGGTGTTCGGCAAAGGCATCTTTCGCCTGGTGCCGATCATCTCGGGCGTACTGGTGGGTTTTGCGCTGTCGTTCTATTTCGGCGTGGTCGATGTAGCGAAGATCGCCGCCGCACCCTGGCTGGCCTTGCCGCACTTCACGGCGCCGGAATTCAACTGGCAGGCCATCCTGTTCATCGTGCCGGTGGCACTGGCTCCGGCCATTGAGCACATCGGTGGCGTGATTGCAGTGGGCAGCGTGACGGGCCGTGATTATCTGAAGAAGCCCGGCCTGCACCGGACATTGCTGGGTGACGGCATCGCGACCACCGTGGCCGGCGCCTTCGGTGGCCCGCCCAACACCACCTACGCCGAAGTCACCGGCGCGGTGATGCTCACTAAAAACTACAACCCGAAGATCATGACCTGGGCGGCAATCTTCGCCATTACCCTGGCGTTCATTGGCAAGTTCGGCGCGTTGCTGCAAAGCATTCCGGTGCCGGTCATGGGCGGGATTCTGTGCCTGCTGTTCGGCTCGATCGCGGCGGTGGGCATGAACACGCTGATCCGCCACAAGGTTGATCTGGCCGAAGCGCGCAATCTGGTGATCGTGTCCGTCACGCTGGTGTTCGGCATTGGCGGCGTGCTGATCGGCACCGGCAACGGCCCTGATGATTTCGGCATGAAAGGCATCGCGCTGTGCGCCGTCACGGCCATCGTGCTGAACCTGATCCTGCCGGGCAATGACGCGTGGAAGAACAAGCACCTGGATGATCAGCTGCCGTAGTTCTACAGCGTTATGAAAAGGGGGCATCATTCACGTGATGCCCCCTTTTTCTGGGATTCTGTGGGAGTAGCTTAGATTTGCGGCGTACACCAGCTTGCTCACGAAGGCGGCGCATCAGGTTCATCAATGCCGCTTGAGCAGACGCATTCGCGAGCAAGGTGGAACGCCACCCCGGTCGCTCCCACGGGGAATGAACACAACACCTAATTTCAGGTTATTACACCACCATCGCCGGTGCCTTTTCGCACAATGTATTCAGCGCCTTCGCCCAGTTCGGGTCGTCATTGAGGCATGGAATAAGCACCAGCTCCTCGCCCCCGGCTTCCCTGAACACTTCAGCCCCGCGATCACCAATTTCTTCCAGCGTTTCGATGCAGTCCGCGACAAACGCCGGGCACATGACCAGCAGTCGCTTCACGCCTTGAGCAGCAAGCTCCTCCAGATGCGGTTCGGTGTAGGGTTCGATCCACTTCGCACGGCCCAGGCGCGACTGAAACGACACCGACCACTTGCCATCGGCAATCCCCATCAGCTTGGCGAACTCTGCCGCTGAGCGCATGCACTGCGCGCGGTAGCAGACCGCCAGGACATCGGGCGACGCTGTTTCGCAGCAGTTGCCGCTTTTGAAACAGTGATTGCCCGTCGGGTCGAGCTTGGTGAGATGCCGCTCGGGCAAGCCGTGAAAACTCAGCAACAGATGATCGTATTCCTGCTGCAAATGCGGTCGCACACTGGCCACCAACGCGTCGAGGTATTCCTGCTGATTGAAGAACGGTGTCAGCAGCGAGAAGTCGAAATTCAACTTTTTGTCACTGACGACGCGTTTGGCTTCTTCAATCACCGTGGTCACTGTGCTGTCGGCGAACTGTGGATACAGCGGCGCCAGGGTGACCTTTTTGATGCCCTGGGCTGCCAGGCGCGTGAGCACGGTCTCGATCGAGGGCTCGCCGTAACGCATCGCCAGTTCGACCGGGCCGTGTTTCCATTCCTTGACCATGGCCTGCTGAAGTCGCTTGCTCAGCACCACCAGCGGCGAACCCTCGTCCCACCAGATTGACGCGTACGCATGGGCCGACTGCTCCGGGCGCTTGATCAGAATCAGCGAGACGATCAAGCGACGCACTGGCCACGGCACGTCAATAACGTAAGGGTCCATCAGGAACTGATTGAGGTAGCGGCGCACGTCAGCGACCGACGTGGACGCCGGTGAGCCCAGGTTAACCAGCAATAAAGCGTGATCGGTCATGCAACACCTTGATGTCAGTGGCGGCCCAGAAGATTTTCCAGGGCTGCGCGCAGATCAGTGAATCGGAAAGTGAAACCCGCCTCTTGCAGACGGTCTGGCCGAGCGCGTTGACCGCCCAGCAGCAGGATTGACAGCTCGCCCAGCAATAAGCGAAGTGCTACGGCCGGCATCGGCATGAATGATGGTCGGTGCAGCACGGACGCAAGCGTCTTGGCAAAATCCCGATTGCGAGCCGGTGACGGCGCGCAGGCATTATATGGACCTCGTGCGTCATCCCGGTTCATCAGAAAATCAATCAGGGCGATTTGATCCTCGATGTGAACCCACGGCATCCACTGGCGTCCGTTGCCGATCGGCCCGCCCATGCCCATCTTGAAGGGCGGCAGCAGGCGTTGCAGCATGCCGCCTTCGTCGGCCAATACCAGACCGGTGCGCACCAGCACCACGCGAATGCCCAGCGTTTCTGCACGTTGCGCGGTTTCTTCCCAGGCAATGCACAGGCGACTGGCGAAATCCTCGCTGACCGGTTGCGCGTCTTCGTCGAGTTCGCGCTCACCGCCATCGCCATACCAACCAACGGCGGAACCGGAAATCAACACGCCGGGTTTCTGGTCGCGGCGTTCAAGCCAGGTGACCAATTGCTCGGTGAGGGTAATGCGACTGTCCCACAGCAGTATTTTCCGTTTGCGGGTCCACGGGCGATCCGCGATGGGCGCGCCGGCCAGATTGACCACCGCATCGACGTGCTGACTGCCGATGTCATCGAAGTGTGCAATCCCGCGAACACTGGCGCCGCATAGCCGCTCCACTTCCTCGGGTTTGCGACTCAAAACCGTCAGTTGATGGCCCTGCGCGAGCCAGTGTTTACACAAACGACGCCCTATCAAGCCTGTACCGCCGGTCAGCAAGATGTGCATGACTGAGTTCCTTACGTGGCGTTCATCGCAATTGCGGAGTCTATTTCTTCACAAGCCATGAGCTCGTGCGCGGAATGATCACTCAACTTTAGGTCAAGTTACGGCGCTCCACTCCACCGCTGTTCTTTAGGGCAGCCCGATCGTGCAGTTGAACGATTGCAGCAAAGCGTCAGACTTGTCAGCGAGCCCTTGGAAGGTCCGCGTCCTGCCTCTGCAGGGCGACAACTTATACCGAAAAACGGCATTGTACAGCTTTTGCCTGAGGCGTAGTCTGTGCAGACAAGGTAACGAGGCCCCTATGACTGTCCCCATTGCAATCATCGGTACCGGCATCGCCGGACTCTCCGCCGCCCAGGCGCTGCAAGCCGCCGGGCATAGCATTCATCTCTTCGACAAGAGCCGCGGCAGTGGCGGCCGCATGTCCAGCAAACGCAGCGATGCCGGCGCACTGGACATGGGTGCGCAGTACTTCACCGCCCGCGATCGCCGCTTTGCCGCCGCCGTGCAGCAGTGGCAGGCCGAGGGCCACGTGGCCGAGTGGAAGCCGCTGCTTTACAACTTTCATGGTGGAAAACTCAGCCTGTCGCCCGATGAGCAAGTGCGCTGGGTCGGCGCGCCGCGCATGAGTGCAATCACCCGGGCCATGCTCGGCGACCTGCCGGTGACGTTTTCCTGCCGCATCACCGAAGTCTTTCGTGGCGAACAACACTGGAATCTGCTGGATGCCGACGGCCAAAGCCATGGCCCGTTCAGTCATGTCGTCATCGCCATTCCCGCGCCCCAGGCCACTACCCTGCTGGCCGACGCACCGAAACTGGCAAGCGTTGTGGCGGGCGTGAAAATGGAGCCGACCTGGGCCGTCGCGCTGGCCTTCGACACCCCGCTGGATACGCCACTTGAAGGCTGCTTCGTGCAGGACAGCGCCATCGACTGGCTGGCCCGCAACCGCAGCAAGCCCGGACGCGACAGCCAGATGGATACGTGGATTTTGCACGCCACCAGCGCCTGGAGCCGTCAGCATGTCGACATGCCCAAAGAAGAGGTCATCGATCAGTTGCACGGCGCATTTGCCGAGCTGATGAATTGCGCAATGCCGGCCCCGGCGTTCACCCTTGCCCACCGCTGGCTGTACGCAAGACCGGCTGGCGGGCGCGAAGTCGGCGCGTTGTCGGATGCGGATCTGGGCCTTTACGTCTGCGGCGACTGGTGCCTGTCAGGCCGTGTCGAGGGCGCATGGCTGAGCGGCCAGGAAGCCGCACGGCGTTTGCTGGAACACCTCAAATGAATCGACTCAATCCGCGCAAGCTGCTGCTGTCGAAGTGGACGGCAGCATCCCCTCAACATCGTGAGAAGCACTTTCTGGTCACCGAACTTTTTTGTGATGAAGAAGGCACAGTGCTGGAGATTGAGCTGCAGGCGGTGATGACCAAACGCAGCCAGAAGCTGCCTTGGCAGACGCTGCAAAATGACCAGAGCTGGAAGATGGGCTGGAAATAATCCCCTCCAAATCGTCCCACCACCCCGCAATTGCAGCTAAATCCCCGCATCTTGTCGTTTCATTCCGCGATCTTGTACAAATTATTTGACTTGCACTGCCACAAACCTATCATGGGCAAATGTTGTACAGAGAAACGAATCTGTATAAGAAGTCCATCGAGGGTTTGTCCATGTCTGCTGTACTCGATCATTCATCAGATCAAGCCTCCAAACCCAAGTTGGGCGTCAGCGCCTGCCTGATGGGTGTGGAGGTCAGGTTCAACGGCGGGCATAAGGAATCTCACCTTCTGACCCGAGCCCTCACTGAATATTTCGATTTCGTGCCCGCGTGCCCCGAAGTCGCCATCGGCATGGGCATTCCTCGCGAAGCCATCCGTTTGGTGGGTGACCCGGAGCATCCCCAAGCGGTCGGCAGTGTTCACCACGCCATGAACGTGACCGAGCAACTGGCTGATTACGGCGAACACATGGCCACCGAGATGTCCGACATCTGCGGCTACATCTTCATGCAGAAATCGCCGTCGTGCGGCCTGGAGCGCGTGAAGGTTTACCGCGACAACGGCGTGCCGTTTGAAACCGGCGGACGCGGCATTTATGCCCAGGCGTTTTGCGCACGCCACCCTGATCTGCCGGTGGAAGAAGACGGTCGCTTGAACGATCCGGTCCTACGGGAGAACTTCATTACCCGTGTGTTTGCCTATGCCGCCTGGCAGACGCTACTGAAAAACGGCATCACTCGCCGCGCGCTTACCGAGTTTCATGCCCGCTATAAATACCAGCTGATGGCCAACGACCCCATCCAGTACAAGACGCTGGGGAATCTGCTGGGCACCATGGGCCGAAATGACCCGGCCGAGATCGCCCCGCGCTATTTCAGTCAGTTGATGAGCGCGCTCAAGAAACCGGCGACACGGCGCACCCATACCAACGTATTGCAGCATCTGTGCGGCTATCTGCGCCAGACACTCAGTGCGTCCGACAAGAAAGAAATCCAGGGCCTCATCAATCAGTACCACCAGGGCATCGTGCCGCTGGTTGTACCGCTGACGCTGCTCAAACACCATTTCCGTCGACACCCCGACCCGTACATTGCACTGCAGGTGTATCTGCAGCCGCATCCGGAAAACCTCAGTCTGCGCAACGCGATTTGACCATGACCCCTAATGAGCAACAACTGCCGGAAGGCGACCCGCAGGACCCCGCGAGCGCGTTTGAAAACGGCTGGCTGCCGATTCGCGAAATCGCCCGCCTGACCGGCGTAAACGCTGTGACATTGCGCGCCTGGGAACGCCGCTACGGCCTTATCGTTCCCCACCGCACGCCCAAGGGCCACCGGCTCTACAGCCACGAGCATGTCGACCGCGTGCTGACCATTCTTACGTGGCTGAACCGCGGCGTGTCGGTCAGTCAGGTCAAGCAACTGATCGATGATCAGCAGGCACCCGCGCCGAGTGTCGAGAACGATTGGGACATTCTTCGCCAGACCCTTCAGGACGCCATCGGCGCCCTGGCCGAGCGACGCCTGGATGATTCGCTCAACCGCGCGATGTCGCTGTATCCACCGCGCACGCTCTGTGAACAACTGTTACTGCCGTTGCTGGCGTCCCTCGAGCAGCGCTGGCAGGGCCAGTTCGGCGCGCAGCTGGAGCGGGTGTTTTTCTACTCGTGGCTGCGCAGCAAGTTCGGCGCCCGGCTGTATCACAACAATCGTCAGGTCAGCGGCGCGCCCTTGCTGCTGGTCAACCAGTCCGATCTGCCGCTCGAACCGCATTTGTGGCTGACCGCGTGGCTGCTCAGCAGTGCCGATTGCCCGGTTGAAGTGTTCGACTGGCCTTTGCCCGCCGGCGAACTCGCCCTGGCCTGCGAATACCTCAAGCCACGCGCAGTGCTGTTGTATTCCAGCAAATCACTGAATGTCGGCCACTTGCCTCGTCTGCTGCACAACATCGAGTGCCCGAAGTTGATCGTCGGGCCCGCGGTGCGCATTCATTCGACGGAATTATCCGCAGCCGAGGCTGAAGTCTCCGGCCTCTCCCTCGCCGAAGACCCTTTGACCGCCCAGGCCGCGTTGCAGCGGCTGGGGCTTCTCTAAGGAATAACCATGCAATTGATATGGCTGCGCAGCGATCTGCGTGTGCACGACAACACCGCGCTGAGCGCTGCCATGGAGCAGGGCCCGACTCTGGCCGTGTACATGATCAGCCCGGGCCAGTGGCAGAGCCATGACGATGCCCCATGCAAAGTCGATTTCTGGCTGCGCAACCTCCGCGAGTTAAGCAAGGCACTTGCGGCGCTGAACGTCCCTCTGCTGATGGTCCAGGCAGACACGTGGGCGCAGGCACCCAAGGCGATCCTTACCTTGTGTCAGCAACACGGGGTCGACAGCGTGCACGTCAACGACGAGTACGGCATCAACGAGACCAAACGTGATCGTGAGGTGGAGAGCGCACTCGACGGCGCGGGCATTCTGTTTCATCGCCACCTCGACCAGCTGTTTTTTCAGCCGGGCAGCGTGCTGACCAAAAGCGGCGGTTACTTCAAGGTCTTCACGCAATTTCGCAAGGTCTGTTACGCCCGCTTGCATTACTCCATGCCAGCGCTGGTTGCATTGCCCAAGGCACAGCAGAAGCTGTCCATCAAAAGCGATGTCGTGCCGGACGCGGTCAAGGGTTTCGCCGCGCCGACCGAAAGCCTGCGCTCCCTCTGGCCTGCCGGTGAGGACGAGGCGCGTGATCGCCTGCACAACTTCACCGACGAGCAAGTGCATTACTACGATCAAGAGCGCGACTTTCCTGCCAAGCCTGGCACCAGCCAGCTGTCTGCGTACCTGGCGGCCGGTGTGATTTCGCCCCGCCAGTGTCTGCATTCGGCGCTGCGCAGCAACAATGGGGAGTTTGAAACCGGCAATTCGGGTTCGGTGACCTGGATCAACGAGCTGCTCTGGCGTGAGTTCTACAAGCATGTGCTCGTAGGCTTTCCCCGTGTCTCCCGTCATCGCGCCTTCCGGCCGGAAACCGAAGCGCTGAAATGGCGCCATTCGCCGGAGGATCTGGAAGCCTGGCAACAGGGCCGTACGGGTCTGCCGATTGTCGATGCAGCCATGCGTCAGTTGCTTGAAACTGGCTGGATGCACAATCGCCTGCGGATGATCTCGGCGATGTTCCTGACCAAGAATCTGCTGATCGACTGGCGTGAAGGTGAACGCTATTTCATGCAGCACCTGATCGACGGCGATCTCGCGTCGAACAATGGCGGCTGGCAATGGAGTTCATCAACCGGCACCGACGCGTCGCCTTACTTCCGGATCTTCAATCCGCAAAGTCAGTCGGAGCGCTTTGACCCGGAAGGTCGATTCATCAAGCAGTGGGTGCCTGAACTGGCTGAGTTGAACAAGCGCGACATCCATAAACCCACCGCTCAGGGCGGGCTGTTCGGCGTGGAAAGTTACCCCGCGCCCATCGTCGATTTGAAAGCCAGCCGCGAACGCGCGCTGCAAGCGTTCAAGTCGCTGCCCCAGCGCAAGGCCGAGACGCAGGAGAATGGGTGAGCATTCGTCACACCGGTTAGCCGTCCGCTGCGCGGTGATTTAAACTGCCGCCCATGACGACTGTGATCCCTTCGCTTCAACTCCCTGCCGAACCCGCTATCACGTGTTCCACCTGTGCGGCCTGCTGCTGTCAGCTGGAAGTCATGCTGATCACCGACACCGGCGTGCCCGAGCGGTACATTGACACCGATGACTGGGGCGGCGAAGTCATGCTGCGCCTGGACGATGGATGGTGCGCAGCGCTGGATCGCGACACGATGATGTGCACGATCTACGACCGTCGGCCGTTGATTTGCAGGGAATTCGAAATGGGTGCGCCGGAGTGCATTGCCGAAAGAGAAGGGATTGCGACGGCCTATTTGTGATGGTCGCGACAAGCAGGAAGCCTGGGGGTTGATGTTCGCCTGCACCAGCCGCGTTGGCTGATACATTCCCGGCCAAAGCCGGTCCTACGAGGTGATTTTTCAGTAGGACCGGCCTCAGCCGGGAGGAAGCGGGTGGTACGTTGCAGGTGCGGTTAAACCGCTCGCGCAATACGCAATCAAACGCTTAGAACGGCATCGTGTAGTGAATCGCGTAGCTCTCGATACCGTCGTTGTTGGTGGTCATGCCGCCGTTGGAGTAGTGAGTGGCGCGCAGGCCAACTTCATGTCCGCCCGCGAAGCGCAGACCAAAACCCAGACGGTCTTCAAACTGGAACGCGCTGCCCAGTTTGTTGCCTTCCACTTCGGTGCGCTGGAATACAGCGGCGCCGATACCGGCCTCAATGTACGGCTTGACGCTCTCACCCGAGAACTCATAAACGAATACCGGGGAAAAAGACAGGCTGTTATTACTGGAATTCTTGTCGCCTTCCCAGTATGTATAGGCACCGCTCCAGTAGCCGGTCAGGCGACCAACACCGGTTTGCCACCAGCTTTTATCCCAATCAAACTGCGCGCCCAGACGATAAGTCATGGTGGATTCGCCAGTCTGTCCTACGGAAAACTCGACCCCATCAGCTTGTGCAATTGCGCTTTGCCCCAACAAAGCAGCCGCAATCGCAGCCAAACAAAACAGTCGCTTCATCTGAAACATCCTATTTTCGAAAGCAGTTAGAAATTTTTTATATCGACAGAAGTGCTGTAGAAGCCGGCGGCTGAACTTTAGTTCACCCACAGACGAAGCGATTCACGTTTTTTTCACGAAACGAAGCTTCGCACATTGTCGGAGTTGTTACAAAGCACGCGTAGGACGTTTCTGAAATCTTCTGGATCGCCGGTCGTCCAGAACTGGGCAGTCCGAGGATGACCGCTCGCCAGCAGCTCGCGCTCACCCAATAACCGCTGCAACTGCCGGGCTACAGCGGCGCCGGTATCGATGAGCGTAATGGACGCCGGGATCATTTCCCGCAGCAACGGCTTGAGAAACGGGTAATGGGTGCAGCCCAGAATGATGGTGTCGCAGCCCGCGGCGAGTAGCGGCGCGACGTAACCCTGCAGCAGCTGGCGAATCGTTGGGCTGACCAGATCGCCCGTCTCGATCAACTCGACCAGTCCCGGACAAGGCTGCGTGATGACGTGCACGTCTGCCGCGAAGCGATCGAGCAATGCGGCAAACTTGGCGCTTTGCAAGGTGCCCGTGGTCGCCAGCACACCCACGACACCGGTTCGTGTCGCTGCGGCCGCAGGTTTGACCGCCGGCTCCATTCCCACCAGCGGCCAGTCAGGATAGCGGGCGCGCAAGTCAGCGATGCCCGCCACCGTCGCCGTATTGCAGGCGATCACCAGCGCCTTGGCGCGCTGAAGCTGGAAGAACTCGGCAATCGTCGCGCAACGTTCGCGAATGAATTCGGGGGTTTTCTCGCCGTAGGGGATGTGGCCGCAGTCGGCGACGTAGAGCAACGATTCCCGTGGCAGCAACTGCTGTATTTCCGCCAGCACCGACAACCCGCCGACGCCGGAATCGAACACCGCCACCGGGGCATCGCTGTCTCTATTCATGCTCGGCGGCAGCTCGGAGCCCGGTACCGCAGACGCTGCAGCCAGGATCGCGTTTGACTTTCAATTCGCGGAATCGCGTGCTCATGGCATCGATCAGCAGCAGTCGCCCCACCATTGGTTCGCCAAAGCCGGCCAGCAGCTTGAGGGCCTCAAGGGCCTGCAAACTGCCCACCAACCCTACCAACGGGCCGATCACGCCGGCTTCGCTGCAGGTCAGTTCGGTCTCGCTGCCGTGCCCGTACAGGCAGTGGTAGCAAGGACTCTCCGGACGGCGCGGGTCGAATACCGACAGTTGCGCTTCGAGGCGGATCGCAGCGCCGCTGACCAATGGCTTGCACGCGGCGACGCAGGCCGCATTGACCGCCTCGCGCGTCGAGAAATTGTCCGAGCAGTCCAGGACCAGATCGACCCCGGCAACGGCTGCCGCCAGTGAGTCGACATCAAGGGCCGCGCGATGGGCGACCAGTGTGATCTGTGGATTGATGGCGGTCAGCCGGGTGATGGCTGAATCGACTTTGCTTAAGCCCACGCTCGGGGTGTCATGAATGATCTGGCGTTGCAGGTTGGTCAGATCGACGCTGTCGAAATCCGCCAGATGCAACTCTCCGACGCCGGCCGCCGCCAGATACAACGCTGCCGGCGAACCCAGTCCGCCGAGGCCGACGATCAGCACGCGGCTCTGCTTGAGGCGCAGTTGACCGTCGATGTCGACTTGTTGCAGAAGGATCTGCCGGCTGTAGCGCAGCAGCTCCTCGTCCGTCAGCACGGCACCCGCCCGAAGGTGATGCGTTCGTGGTCGCCCAGATCGCGGCGGGTCTTGATCTCTTCGAACCCGTGCTCAAGCAACAGCTCGCGCACTGCTGCGCCTTGATCGTAGCCATGCTCCAGCAACAGCCAGCCACCGGCTTCAAGGTGCGCGGGCGCTTGCGACACAATCAGACGCAGATCATCCAGGCCATCGGTGCCGGAGACCAGCGCGCTGCTTGGCTCGAAGCGCACGTCACCTTCGACCAGGTGCGGATCGTTGGAGGCAATATAAGGCGGGTTGCTTAGGATCAGGTCAAAACGCTGACCCTCGACAGCACTGAACCAGTGGCTGTGCAAGACCTTGGCGTTATCGAGGTGCAGGCGCTGACGATTGCGCTCGGCAAGCTCGACCGCCTCTTCAACGCGATCCACCGCCGTGACGTTCCACTGCGGACGATCCTTGGCCAGCGAAAGCGCGATGGCGCCGGTGCCAGTGCCGAGATCGAGCAGCGTGTGGGGAATCGCACCGGGCAAAAGCTCCAGCGCGGTTTCCACCAGCATCTCGGTTTCAGGCCGCGGGATCAGCGTATGGGGCGCGACTTCCAGGTCGATATTCCAGAACCCTTGCAGGCCCAGGATGTACGCGACGGGTTCGCCGGTCCGTCGACGCTTGAGATAGCCGTCGAAGGCATGCGCCGCTTCGGTGCTGACAATACGCTCGGGCCAAGTGTGGAGAAAACTGCGCGGCTTGCCCAGGGCAGCGGCCAGCAACAATTCTGCATCCAGACGCGCTGTCGGAGAGTCCGGCAGCTCGGCGCTTCTTAACAAGCTGGCGATGATGGTCATTTAATCACCCAGTGCCGCAAGTTGATCTGCCTGATACTCGGCAAGTAACGGTTCTATCACTGCATCGACCCCGCCGGCCAGAACTTCATCAAGGGAATAGAGCGTCAGGTTCACGCGGTGATCCGTGACTCGCCCCTGTGGAAAATTGTATGTACGAATGCGTTCCGAGCGATCCCCGGAACCTACCAGCAATTTGCGCTCGCTGGCGATAGCGTTGGCCGCCGCAGCGGTCTGCTGATCGTTGAGCTTGGCCGACAGCCAGGACATGGCCCGCGCGCGGTTCTTGTGCTGCGACCGTTCTTCCTGACACTCCACCACAATGCCGGACGGCAAGTGCGTGATGCGGATGGCCGAATCGGTCTTGTTGACGTGCTGACCACCGGCGCCGGATGAGCGATAGGTGTCAACGCGCAAGTCGGAAGGGTTGATCTCGATGGTCTGCTGTTCGTCAGGCTCTGGCAACACAGCCACCGTACACGCGGAGGTGTGAATTCGGCCCTGGGATTCGGTTTCCGGGACGCGCTGAACACGATGCACACCCGACTCGAATTTCAGCTTGCCGTAGACATGCTCGCCCTCGACCCGCGCGATGACTTCCTTGTAGCCGCCATGTTCGCCAATGTTCTCGGACAGGATCTCGACACGCCATCCACGTCGCTCGGCATAGCGGGAATACATGCGGAACAGGTCGCCGGCGAAAATCGCTGCTTCGTCGCCGCCGGTGCCGGCGCGGATTTCCAGAAACACGTTGCGGCCATCGTTCGGGTCTTTGGGCAGCAGCATTTTCTGCAGATCAGCCTCAAGCACCAGCAACTGATCCTTGGCATCGCGCACCTCTTCGACTGCCATTTCGCGCATGTCGGGATCGCTGTCCTTGAGCAGCGCCTGCGCGCCTTCGAGGTCGGCCTGCACTTTCTGCAGTTGCCGGTACACCTGAATCACTGGCTCGACTTCGGCGTACTCGCGGGAGTACGCGCGAAATTTGGTTTGATCAGAGATGACTTCGCCATCGCCGAGCAGCGCGGTCAATTCCTCGAAACGGTCGCTGAGCACGTCCAGCTTATTAAGCAGTGAAGCTTTCATTGCGGGGATTTATCCGTGGAGCCCTCGTTGAGGGCAAAAAGTTCCTGGGCCATGGCCAGCGCATCGACGCGGCCTTCAGCGGACAGCTTTTTTAGTTGCACGCTGGGGGCGTGCATCAATTTATTCGTCAGGCCCCGTGCCAGCGCCATTAACACGTCTTCGGCGTTGCTGCCATTGGCGAGCATGCGCTGGGCCTTTTGCAGTTCTTCGTCACGCAGGCGTTCGCTCTGCTGACGATACGCCTTGAGCACGTCGACCGCCGCCAGTTCGCGCAGCCGCGACATGAAATCGTCGACGCCCACGCTGACCAGTTCTTCGGCCGCCTGCGCCGCGCCCTGACGGCTCTTGAGGTTTTCGGCGACGACTTCGTGCAGATCGTCCACGGTATAGAGGTAGACGTCGTCGAGCTCGCCGACCTCAGGCTCGATGTCGCGCGGCACGGCGATGTCGACCATGAAGATCGGCTTGTGCTTGCGCAGTTTCAGCGCACTTTCAACGGCGCCCTTGCCCAGAATCGGCAACTGGCTGGCCGTGGAACTGATGACAATGTCGCTGTTGACCAGCTCGGCCGGAATGTCGGCCAACAGCACCGCGTGGGCACCGAACTGCTCGGCGAGAATATTCGCGCGTTCGAGGGTGCGGTTGGCAACGACGATACGCTTGACCCCGAGATCGTGCAGGTGACGCGCGACCAGAGTGATGGTCTCCCCTGCCCCGATCAGCAACGCCTGACTGCGCTGCAGGTCGCTGAAAATCTGCTTGGCCAGGCTGACGGCGGCAAAAGCGACGGAGACCGGGTTCTCGCCGATGGCTGTGTCGGTGCGCACCTGCTTGGCAGCGCTGAAGGTGGCCTGAAACAGTCGCCCGAGCAACGGCCCAACCGTGCCGGCCTCCCGTGCCACGGCATATGCCGATTTCATCTGACCAAGGATCTGCGGCTCGCCGAGCACCAGCGAATCCAGCCCCGACGCCACGCGCATCATGTGCCGCACCGCCGCGTCGTCTTCATGCACATAGGCACTGGCGCGCAGCTCATCGACATTCAGGTGGTGATAATCCGCCAGCCAGCGCAACACGGCTTCGGCGGTCAGCTGATCCTGCTCGATATACAGTTCGCTGCGATTGCAGGTGGAGAGAATGGCCGCTTCCCGGCTTCGGGTCAGGCGGCAAAGCTGCTGCAGCGCCTCAACCAGCTGTTCAGGCGTAAATGCCACGCGCTCGCGGACATCGACTGATGCAGTCTTATGGTTGATACCCAGAGCAAGAAAGGCCATTCAAGGTCGCTGATGGTGACGTGAAGCCGGCAATTGTCCTACTTCGATAGAGGGAGGACAACCACCGCAATACATTCAGAACGTCCGCAGCCCGCTATTGTCCCTATACAGATTGCGTATCACCGCGTCCGGCCTGCGACAAAATGTCCGCGCGCAGGCTGTAGATTGAGCGTATCCAGATTTCGCGCGGGCTGTGGGTTTGCTCCCGGCCTTGTGTCATGATGCTTCCAAACCGCAGGTAAGCCGCCCCTCTTCTATATGAATAAATCCTCCGCGCTGTTCCTTGCCCTTGTCGCTCTGAGTGGCTGCCAGTCTACGGCCTCCGTTTCTACGGAGCCCTCCGCTCCGGCGAAAGAAGCGCCGCCCGCACCCGATGCCAAACCTCAGGTGTACGGCTCGTTTACTCAGGAAACCGTCGTCAGCCTGCTGACAGCCGAACTTGCCGGCCAGCGCAACCGTTTCGACATCGCGCTGGACAACTATGTGACCCAGGCGATTCAGACACAGGATCCAGGGATTTCCGAGCGTGCCTTCCGCATCGCCGAGTATCTGGGCGCCGATCAGGCGGCCCTCGACACATCGATGATCTGGGCGAAAAACGATCCGAGCAATCTCGAGGCACAGCGCGCGGCAGCGATCCAGCTGGCGCGGGCCGGGCGCTACGACGACTCCATGCGCTATATGGAGAAAGTCCTTCAGGGACAGGGCGATACGCATTTTGATTTTCTCGCGCTGTCGGCGTCGGAAACCGATTCCAATACGCGCAAAGGGCTGATCACCAGCTTTGATCGCCTGCTGATGAAGTACCCGAAAAACGGCCAGCTGATCTTCGGCAAGGCGTTGCTCCTTCAGCAGGAAGGCGACAGTGCCGCCTCCCTGAAACTGCTCGAAGACAACCCGCCGGGCGAAGGCGAAGTGGCGCCGATCCTGCTGCGTGCTCGCTTGCTGCAAAGCATGGACCGCGGCAAGGAAGCGATCCCGCTGCTGGAAAAAAGCATCAAGAAATACCCGGACGACAAGCGTCTGCGCCTGACTTATGCGCGCATGCTGGTGGAACAGAACCGCATGGAAGACGCCAAAGTGCAGTTCTCCAGCCTGGTCCAGCAGTACCCGGATGACGACGAGTTGCGCTATTCCCTTGCCCTCGTGTGCCTGGAAAACAAGGCATGGGACGAAGCGCAGGGTTACCTCGAAGACCTCGTCGCCCGCGGCAGTCACGTCGACTCAGCCCACGTCAACCTCGGTCGCATTTACGAAGAGCGCAGCGACCCACAGACGGCGCTGGCCGAATACGCTCAGGTGGGCCCCGGCAATGACTTCCTGCCTGCGCAACTGCGTCAGGCCGATATCCTCATGAGCAACGGCAACAGCGCCGAAGCCTCGAAGCGGCTGGCTCAGGCCCGCGCCGACCAACCCGACTACGCCATTCAGCTTTTTCTGGTCGAAGCCGAGACCCTGGCCAACAACAACCAGAGTGATCGCGCCTGGCAAGTGTTGAGCCAGGCGCTCAAGCAGTACCCGGACGATCTGAATCTGCTTTACACCCGCTCGATGCTGGCGGAGAAGCGCAACGATCTGAAACAGATGGAGAGCGACCTTCGGGCGATTCTCAAACGCGAGCCGGATAACGCCATGGCGCTGAACGCGCTGGGCTACACGCTCTCGGATCGTACGACGCGCTACGCCGAAGCCAAGGAACTGATCGAGCGCGCGCACAAGATCAATCCGGAAGACCCGGCGGTGCTCGACAGCCTCGGCTGGGTCAATTACCGCCTGGGCAATCTGGATGAGGCCGAACGTCTGCTGCGCCAGGCGCTGGAGCGTTTTCCGGACCACGAAGTCGCTGCGCACCTGGGCGAAGTCCTCTGGGCCAAAGGCGAGCAGCGTGAAGCCCGCAAAGTGTGGGCCAAGGCCCTTGAACAACAACCTGACAGCCCGGTCCTGCGCAGCACCATCAAACGCCTGACCGGCGCCGAGACTCTTTGAATTTATGCAATTGCGCCACGTACTCGTATTCAGTCTGATCGCCCTGCTCGCTGGCTGTGCCGGCATGTCCTCCCGCGAAGCCGTACAAGGCAAGGGCGACGCCAGTCAATGGCGTGCGAACAAGGAACAACTCAGCAGCCTTGATGGCTGGCAGATCAACGGCAAGGTTGGCATCCGCGCACCAAAGGATTCCGGCAGCGGCACGCTGTTCTGGCTGCAACGCCAGGATTACTACGACATTCGCTTGTCCGGCCCGCTGGGTCGCGGTGCTGCCCGCTTGACCGGTCGCCCTGGCGCAGTCTCACTGGAAGTGGCCAATCAGGGCCGCTACGACGCGCCGGATCCGGAAACCCTGCTCAAGGACCAACTGGGCTGGAAACTGCCGGTGTCCCATCTGGTCTGGTGGGTGCGCGGCTTGCCCGCCCCGGACAGTAAAAGCAGCCTGACGCTCGACGGTGACAGTCGCTTGTCCAGCCTGGCGCAGGATGGCTGGCAGATCGAATACCTGAGCTACACCCAGCAGAACGGTTTCTGGCTGCCTGAACGCATGAAGCTGCACGGGCAGGACCTGGACGTCACGCTGGTCATCAAGGACTGGCAACCTCGCAAACTGGGCCAATGAGCATGTCGCAACCACGACTGACACTGCCCGCCCCTGCCAAACTGAATCTGATGCTGCACATCACCGGGCGCCGCGCTGACGGTTATCACGAACTGCAGACGTTGTTTCAGTTTCTCGATCACGGCGATGAGCTCAGTTTCGCGCTTCGGAACGACGGAGAGGTGCGCCTTCAGACGGAAATCGCCGACGTCCCCCACGACAGTAATCTGATCGTCAGAGCGGCTCGCGCCCTCAAAGAGCAATCCGGTTGCTCGCTTGGCGTTGATATCTGGCTGAAAAAAGTCCTGCCCATGGGTGGCGGCATTGGCGGCGGAAGCTCCGATGCGGCAACGACATTGCTCGGCCTGAATCATCTCTGGCAGCTTGGCTGGGATGAAGATCGGCTAGCGGCGCTGGGCCTCAAGCTTGGGGCAGACGTGCCGGTTTTCGTGCGTGGACATGCCGCTTTTGCCGAGGGCATCGGCGAGATACTGACCCCCGTAACCCCCGAAGAACCTTGGTATCTGGTGCTGGTGCCGCAAGTATCTGTAAGTACAGCAGAAATTTTTTCAGATCCGCTGTTGACACGTGACACTCCGCCCATTAAAGTGCGCCCCGTTCCCAAGGGAAACAGTCGAAACGACTGCTTACCGGTTGTAACGAGGCGGTATCCAGAAGTTGGTAACGCTTTGAATTTGCTAGGTAAATTTACCGAAGCAAAATTAACCGGAACTGGAAGTTGTGTGTTTGGGGCCTTCCCAAGCAAAGCTGAAGCTGATAAAGTCTCGGCCCTTCTTACAGAGACCCTTACGGGGTTTGTAGCAAAAGGCGCAAACATCTCGATGTTGCACCGGAAGTTACAAACGCTGCTCTAAAAGGAACCGAGTGCCAGGCACTCGTGCAACAGATACAGGGGCGTCGCCAAGCGGTAAGGCAGCAGGTTTTGATCCTGCCATGCGTTGGTTCGAATCCAGCCGCCCCTGCCATTTTCCTATAGTCATCCAGGCATACCCTAAGCCTCCAGGTACTGCGCGTGTCCAAGATGATGGTCTTTACGGGGAACGCCAACCCCGATCTGGCTCGGCGTGTCGTACGTCAGCTGCATATCCCTCTCGGTGACATCTCTGTTGGAAAGTTTTCCGACGGTGAGATTACCGCTGAGATCAATGAAAACGTTCGCGGTAAAGACGTCTTCATTATCCAGCCGACCTGCGCTCCGACCAACGATAACCTGATGGAACTCGTCGTGATGGCTGACGCCTTCCGTCGCTCCTCGGCCACTCGTATCACTGCTGTAATCCCTTACTTTGGTTATGCCCGCCAGGATCGCCGTCCGCGTTCCGCCCGTGTGGCTATCAGCGCTAAAGTGGTTGCGGACATGCTCACCGTCGTCGGTATCGACCGTGTGCTGACTGTCGACCTGCACGCCGACCAGATTCAAGGCTTCTTCGATATTCCGGTAGATAACATCTACGGCTCCCCGGTTCTGGTGGATGACATCGAAGACCAACGCTTCGAAAACCTGATGATTGTCTCCCCGGATATCGGCGGCGTCGTGCGTGCACGTGCTGTTGCCAAGTCCCTGGGCGTCGATCTGGGCATCATCGACAAGCGCCGCGAGAAGGCCAACCACTCCGAAGTGATGCACATCATCGGTGATGTCGAAGGCCGTACCTGTATTCTCGTCGACGACATGGTCGATACCGCCGGCACCTTGTGCCACGCGGCCAAGGCGCTGAAAGAACACGGCGCTGCCAAGGTTTTCGCGTATTGCACACACCCTGTTCTGTCGGGCCGTGCAATCGAGAACATCGAAAATTCCGTGCTGGACGAACTGGTGGTGACGAACACCATCCCGTTGTCCGCTGCAGCACAGGCCTGTGACCGTATCCGTCAACTGGATATCGCACCGGTAGTCGCTGAGGCGATGCGTCGCATCAGCAATGAAGAATCGATCAGCGCGATGTTCCGATAAGGGCCCTGCCCTGCCGAACCATCCGTTGACGAAAAGCGCCCCGCCCCGACACTCAATGCCGGGGCGGGGCTTTTTTGCCCATACCGTGTCTGGCGCTGGTCGCAAACGCCGCTCGGTCATGGCTATATTGGAGATGCAAAATGAACGAATTTACTCTGAACGCCCAAGCGCGTACTGACCTGGGGAAAGGTGCGAGCCGCCGCCTGCGTCGTCTCGCCGCCTCCGTCCCAGCCGTTGTTTACGGTGGTGGCCAGGAAGCAACTTCGATCACCATCGAAGCCAAAGAACTGGCAAAAATGTTCGAAAACGAAGCTGCCTACAGCCACGTTATCGAGCTGAACATTGCTGGCGCCAAGCAGAACGTCATCGTTAAAGCGATGCAGCGTCACCCTGCCAAGCAGTTCATCATGCACGCTGACTTCATCCGCGTCGTGGCTGGCCAGAAACTGACCGCTATCGTTCCAGTGCACTTCATCAACGAAGAAGCACCGGTCAAGAAAGGCGGCGAGATCTCGCACACCACCACCGAGCTGGAAGTGACCTGCCTGCCGAAAGACCTGCCTGAGTTCATCGAAGTTGACCTGGGCGCTCTGGAAATCGGCGACAACGTTCACCTGTCCGACGTTAAAGCACCTAAAGGTGTTGAATTCGTTGCTCTGGCGCACGGCAAGGACCTGGACATCGCTAACGTCCACGCTCCTCGCATCGTCCAGGACGAAGAAGAAGGCACCGCAGAAGGCGAAGCAGAGTAATTATTACTCGCTAGCCGGTTGAACCCGTGATGATGCTCGCCATCATCACACTCGACCCAAGGAAGAGCCCCTGACGTGACCGCCATCCAACTGATCGTCGGCCTGGGAAATCCAGGCCCCGAATACGAACAGACCCGGCATAACGCAGGGGCTCTTTTCGTTGAGCGCATTGCCAGCGCACAGCGTGTCAATCTGACCGCTGACCGCAAATATTTCGGCCTGACGGCTAAATTCAGTCATCAGGGCCAAGACGTTCGTCTGCTGATCCCCACCACCTACATGAACCGCAGCGGCCAGTCCGTGGCAGCTCTGGCGGGTTTCTTCCGGATTCCTCCGCAAGCCATTCTGGTGGCCCACGACGAACTCGACCTGCCTCCGGGCGTCACCAAACTCAAACTGGGTGGCGGGCACGGCGGGCATAACGGGTTGCGCGACATTATTGCGCAGCTCGGCAACCAGAACGGCTTCCACCGCCTGCGGCTTGGCATCGGCCACCCGGGCGACGCCAGTCTGGTGTCCAACTTCGTCCTGGGTCGAGCGCCACGCGCCGAGCAGGAAAAACTGGATGCCAGCATCGACTTTGCCCTCGGCGTGCTGCCGGATGTACTCGCTGGCGACTTCGCCAAGGCGATGCGCGTCCTGCACAGCCAGAAGGCCTGACATCACTCGAGGGGAAACACCATGGGATTCAACTGCGGCATCGTCGGCCTGCCCAACGTCGGCAAGTCCACCCTGTTCAACGCCCTGACCAAATCCGGTATCGCGGCGGAGAACTTTCCCTTCTGCACCATCGAACCGAACACAGGCATCGTGCCCATGCCGGACCCGCGCCTGCAGGCCCTGGCCGACATCGTCAACCCGAAGCGCATCCTGCCGACCACCATGGAGTTCGTCGACATCGCCGGGCTGGTAGCCGGTGCATCCAAAGGTGAAGGCCTGGGCAACAAGTTCCTCGCCAATATCCGCGAGACCGACGCCATTGCTCACGTGGTGCGCTGCTTCGAAGACGAGAACGTGATTCACGTCTCCAACAGCGTCGACCCGAAGCGCGACATCGAGATCATCGACCTGGAACTGATTTTTGCTGACCTCGACAGCTGCGAGAAGCAACTGCAGAAAGTCACGCGCAATGCCAAGGGCGGCGACAAGGACGCAGTGGTCCAGAAAGGCCTGCTGGAGCAACTCATCGCTCACTTCACGCTGGGCAAACCCGCGCGCAGCCTGATGAAGAGCATGAGCGCCGATGAGAAAGCCGTCATCAAGGGCTTCCATCTGCTGACCACCAAACCGGTCATGTACATCGCCAACGTCGCTGAAGACGGTTTCGAGAACAACCCTCACCTTGACGTGGTTCGCGCGATCGCCGAAGAAGAAGGCGCCATGCTGGTGCCGGTCTGCAACAAGATCGAAGCGGAAATCGCCGAACTCGACGACGGCGAAGAAAAGGACATGTTCCTGGAGGCTCTGGGCCTTGAAGAACCTGGTCTGAACCGCGTGATCCGTGCCGGATACGAAATGCTGCACCTGCAGACCTACTTCACTGCCGGCGTCGAAGAAGTGCGTGCATGGACAGTCCGTGTCGGCGCCACCGCGCCACAGGCCGCCGGCGTGATCCACACCGACTTCGAAAAAGGCTTCATCCGCGCCGAGTGCGTCGCCTACAACGACTTCATCCAGTACAAGGGTGAAGCCGGTGCCAAGGAAGCGGGCAAATGGCGTCTGGAAGGTAAGGATTACATCGTCAAGGACGGCGACGTTCTGCACTTCCGCTTCAACGTCTAACGCCCTCGTGGACCTCCACGAACCTCGTTGAACGTCAAAGCCCGCGTATCACTCAGTGATCCGCGGGCTTTGTGGTTTTAGTGCAACTCAGACAATCGGCTGCGCTACGCGAAACAGCAGCACCACGCCTTCGCGCTTCAGCGTGACCTCGCGAAAGTGCGTCCGCAAATGCACTTCGAAGCCGGCCTGAGTGTCCCCGCTATTTCCGAAAATGCCTTTCTTGTTGTAGACCGCCATCAGCTTGCGACCGAAGCCGTCGTGCCCCGCCTCGTCCCCTAGAATCGTTGCGCCAAACAAAACGCCGTCCGGGTTCAGGTTGTGCTTGAGCTGAGCGAAGATCGCCGCCTTGGCATCCGTCGGGCCTGGCAGGCAGTGCAGCAGGTAAAACAGCGATATCGAGTCGAAGCGTTCGTTGCCCGGGATCGGCGTCATTACGTCATGCTGAAGGGTGTGCGTGTCTGGCCGGCCGATCCTGCTTTTAGCGGCGGCGAGGCTGCTTGGATTGAGGTCCATGAGGGTGATGCGGGTGTTCGGCGGCAGCTTGGCTTTCGCCAGGTAATAACCCGTGCCGACGCCGATATCCAGATGGTGGGCACGCACATTGGCGCGGAAGAACGGCAAAAGCACCTCATCGGTTGGGCAGCGCCAGGCATACCGATTGGAAATGCCCAACACCCAGGCGTCGTACAACGCTAACGTCAGGGGCGAATAAACCGCCGCACCTGCGGCACTGCTGTCGGTCATGGAGAAATCCCCTACGGCGATGGGTATCAGAAGACGATGAGAAGGCGACGAATCTTATACGTCGCCAGCCGTTCTTCTTTCAACCCACGGCGCAGGGTGCGGCATGATTGCGCGCATGCAATCGCAGGCCGATCACCCTCACGCTTCGCCTGCGCGGCTTACCCCAACCGGAATCTCGCGGTGTTGTCGCTCAAGGCCCGGCTGCCTTTGGTCAGGGTGTCTGCGGCGTGATTTACCGCACGCGCACCGTCAAGCAAGCGGCCAGCGGCCTGATCCACCTGCTGAATATTGCCGCTAACCTCGTCCGCCGTCGCGGCCTGCTCTTCGACTGCGGTGGCGATCTGCGCCAGCGTGTCAGTAACGATCTGCACCGCGCTGGCGATCTCTTCCAGCCGCTCGCCCAAGCCGGTCACCGACTGCGCGTCACTCACCGCCTGACCACACGCCGCCTCCATCAGGCTAACGGCCTGGCTGACGGTCGACCGCAGGCTGTCCACGGTCCCGGCAATTTGCGCGGTGGAAGCCTGTGTCCGCTGGGACAAACTGCGCACCTCGTCAGCGACCACGGCGAAGCCACGGCCTTGCTCGCCCGCACGCGCCGCTTCAATGGCAGCATTGAGCGCCAGCAGGTTGGTCTGTTCGGCGATGCCGCGAATGGTGTCCACCACGGACTGGATCTGCTGCCCCTGCTCACTGACCTTGCTCAACGCATTAGCAGTGTCGGTCAACTTCTGGTTCAGTTGCTGGATACTCGCCGTGGTGCGCTGACTGTCGCGGCTGCTGTCTTCGGCGATGCGTCGGGTGGCCTGGGCGCTGCCGGATGCGGCTTCGCAACTGCGGGCAACCCCCATGGACGTCGCGGCCAGCTCGGTGGCCGCAGCGGCGATCTGGCTGATCTGCTGTTGTTGATCTTCAACTTCGTTGAGCGTGCTGCCTGACTGCGCATTGAGGGTCAGCACCGCAGAGCCCAGTTGCTGGGTTTCGTGGTTGACACCCAAGAGACTGGTGCGCAGTTGCACCACCGCGACGTTGAGGGCGGTGCTGATGGCTGCGAGTTCGTCACGCCCCTGAACGGCGACCTCGACGCACAGATTGCCGTCACGCAGCGACTCGGCCAGGGTCGTTATGCCCTTGGCGCTGCGCTGGATCGATGCCTGGAGGCACATGAAGAGATACAGCGCCGCGAGCGCTAGAATGCTGAAAATCGCAGCGATCGGCACGAACTGCAGAGTGGACTGCTCATGGTAATAATCGAGCCGGCTGGTCAATGATGAGAGCGATTGCTTGCGTAAGGCCGCCAATCCATCGCTGACACTGTCGACGCTGCGCTCGAACGCAGCAGGGTCGAGCTTGATGCTGCCGCCGAACACGCCGTCGTCGAGCACTTTCAATTCGTTATCAAGGCGCTGAAGACTGTCTTCATACTGACGCGTCCAGACCTCCATGCCCGGGTACGCTTTCGATTTCAGCGAGCTCACGGCTTTGACCAGTTGATCACGGGCGTCACCGATGCGACTGCGCAGGTCGCGCATCTGAAGACGGCTCTGCAACGAGAACTGCCCTGATGCGATCGACGACTGGCCGATACTCGCCATCCGCCCTACTCGCTCGACCAGTTCCGGCGCCTGCTGTGTGGCGATTTGCATCAGCAAGTAGGTTTCAAGCCAGGGATCAAGGATCAAGCCGCTGTCCATGGCGATCTGTTCACGCAGACTCTGCAGCGCCGTAAGGGCAGAGGTAAAACGATCGTAGCCGTCCGGCCACCAGCCGACGCTGCGCAGAGATTCCGAATCCATGCCTTTGACCGAGGCCTGCAGCGCTTGATACCGCGTCATGATGTCCGCGCTGGCGTTCTGTGCCTTGAGTTCATCGCCCAGGGACGCCAGGGTGCGGGTCAGGTCAGGGTTGGCGGCATCCAGCGCGTTCATGGCTGCCTTCGCGGCCGGCGTCGGATCACGAAGAATGTCGGCAGCCTTCCAGCGCGCGGCGCGGTTGCGCTGTGCTGTCAGTTGCACATCCAGCGCATCGAGTGCCATGAGCTGGCGCACACCGGCTTGCTCCTGAGAAATCACCTCCAGCTTGCTGCGGTAATCCTGGCCGATCATCCACAGGCTGCCCGCGAGCGGCAAGATGAACAGAAAGAAGAGCACCTGAAACTTGCGCGCGAACCCGAGACGTCCGAGCAGGCGGATGCCTGGCGACAAAAGACTCTGCATAGCCAACCACTCCTCACCGACAGACGCTGCGCGACGAATAATCATCGCTGCGCTGCCTTACATTTTTACCGGCAAAATGCCATGTCTGTGTTTTAAAAACGATAACCGCCCATCTTTTGAACGAGGGCCGCACTCAGACTTATCGAAATCCCCAGCCACCTAGTTCTATAACGGCAGCGTTGCGGCAGGCATAAGCAAGAACCGGACCGATAGCACGAGGCCATCAAACCGGGCACGAGATCGAGGACAGTGCACGCTGAGTGCGCGAAAGTGGGGCGAAAGCACTCAGCCCAAGGAGTGAAACTGTCACCAGCGTGCAGGGATGAGAAAATGGTAGAAGAGCCGGGAGGCTAACCGATTGATCGTGTGGATAAATTTTTTCAAAGAGACGCTTGACACATATGTGATCTGAGCGAATAATGCGCGCCACTTGGCTACATAGCTCAGTTGGTTAGAGCATAGCATTCATAATGCTGGGGTCCGGGGTTCAAGTCCCTGTGTAGCCACCAAGTACCTCAACAAAGCCCGCCTTGTGCGGGCTTTGTTGTTTCTGGCGTTCTGTGCCTAAGGCGGGATCCCAAATCGCCGATAGCCCTGTACTGCATCTCGCAGTGCACGGAGGCAATATGAAAAAGATCGCTATCGCTGGACTGGTCGCTCTGCTTTCAATCGTTTCACTTTCCGCGTCGGCGTGTCCGAAAGGGACGCATCCAACAGGCGGGACGGGCTCACACCATAAAGGTGGCACCTGCGTGTAAGACTAGCCCGGCAATTGCCGGGCTTTTTGATTCCGTAGTCTGCGCGCATCCAACGCCAATCGCCCTGCGGTCCGGGCAAAGACGGCAATCCGTGACAACGGCGCCCTCGTCCAATAGATTACGCCCCTCGAAACGCCCCGAGCTTTTCGCGCCTCAACCCCAGTTAACGAAGCAGTGGATGTTCAATGTCTGATTCCCATACCGATCCGGCGGCAAACGCCGTGTCGTCGAAGCAAGCCTACGAAGAAGCCATCAACCTTTCACAACATGTGCCACAGGCCAAAACCATCAGCGAGATGGTGCTGGACGCATTCCAGAGCGCCAAGGAAAGCGACCAGATTCGCGATCTGCGCTTGGCCATACGCGCCGCCCATGACCGATTCGATGATGACCAGGCCTACGAGCTGATGGGTCAGCTTAAGCAGCTCAAGGACGCCGAAGCCGCCGACATGGCCGCGCTCGAAGACCTGAGCGCGAAGTTTCCGATCAGCCGGATTCTCTCCAGCTATAAAGACGACCCGAGTTTTCAGGAGCTCGTCTACAGCCTGGCGTTGAAGGTGCTCAATCAGACGCATCAAGCGGTCAGCAACCCGAGCGGCGGCAAGAGCAAAGCGGCGCGGCCGAAGAAGGAAGCCGAGGTTTTCGTCATCTGCAAGGACGGCGCCAGCGTCACCCTGCCCCTGCGCACGCCGCGCTCGAAAGCCAACGCGGACCGCGAAGCCTTTGAATTCCTCGGCTTCTCGTTCATCGGTGAAGGCGATGACGCCGAGCTGCAGAGCGAAGTGTTCGTGGACAAGGACGGCAACCAGCAGCCGGCCACGCGCAAGAACATTGTCAGCGCGATCCAGCAGCAAACTGCGTTTGAGGGATTCAGCGCCGTTCAGCAATAAGCTGCAGCCATAGGCGCGTCCATAAGCTCAACAGCAAGCTCAACACCCGCACCGGTGGCGATCGCAGCGCCATGATGTAACCTCAATGGCTGGCCACAGCGGTACCCACTGGCGGTCGCCGCCCTCGAGAGGTGTTGAGCAATGCAGATTCTTGGTGAAACGATCATCGGACAACGCGCTGTACAAGGTCAGGGCGGAGAAGTTTTCGCCCTCGCCGCCGCCACCGGTGAACCCCTGACGCCGTCGTTTGGTGCCAGCACGCTGGAGGATGTAAACGCTGCGTGTGAACTGGCCGAAGCGTCATTCGACCGTTATCGGCAACTGAGTGACGACCAGCGCGCCAGCTTCCTTGAAGCCATCGCCCAAGGCCTTGTGGATCTGGGCGATGTGCTGACCGAGCGCGTTCATGTCGAAAGCGGCCTGCCCAAGCCACGCCTGGAAGGCGAGCGGATGCGCACGGTCAATCAGCTGAAACTGTTTGCCAGTCTGCTGCGTGACGGACGCTGGCACGGTGCCGTGGTCGACACTGCGATGCCGGAGCGCCAACCACTGCCGCGCGCCGACCTGCGTCTGCGGCGCATCGGTCTTGGTCCGGTGGCGGTGTTCGGTGCGAGCAACTTCCCCCTTGCCTTCTCGGTTGCCGGCGGCGATACCGCTTCTGCGTTGGCGGCCGGTTGCCCGGTCATCGTCAAGGCGCACCCGGCCCACTTGGGCACCAGCGAACTGGTGGGACGCGTGATCCAGAAAGCGGCGCGCGACACCGGCATGCCGGAAGGCGTGTTCTCACTGCTGATCGACAAGGACATTGCTGTCGGCCAGGCGCTGGTCAGTCATCCCTTGATTCAAGCAGTGGGCTTCACTGGCTCGCGTCGTGGTGGTTTGGCGCTAGTGGCGGCCGCCCAGGCCCGTCCGGTGCCGATCCCGGTGTATGCCGAGATGAGCAGCATCAACCCGGTGTTCCTGCTGCCGGCTGCCTTGCTGGCCCGCGCCGAAACCATCGCCAAGGGGTTTGTCGAGTCGCTGGTCATGGGCGCCGGGCAGTTCTGTACCAACCCGGGCATCCTGCTGGCACTGGAAAGCGACGCGCTGGAAACATTCGTGTCGGCCTCGGCCAAGGCGCTGTCTGACAAGCTGCCGACCACCATGCTGACGCCGAACATCCACGGCGCTTACTGCAACGGCCTGAATAACCTGCACAGCGCATCCGGCGTGACGCTGGTGGCTGAAGGTCAGGAGGCCGACGGTTCATTCCAGGCCCGCCCGGCCTTGTTCCGCACCGACTCAGCCACGTTCCTCGCCAACCCCGCGCTGGAGGACGAGAACTTCGGCCCAAGCGCGCTGCTGATCGTCTGCTCCGACGTCGCCGATCTGCAGAAAGTGGCTGCCAGCTTCGATGGGCAACTGACCGTGACGTTGCAGTTCGACGACGGCGACGAAGCGACTGCTCAGTCGCTGCTGCCGATCCTGGAACGCAAGGCGGGACGGATTCTGTTCAATGACTTTCCGACCGGCGTCGAAGTGAGCTATTCAATGGTCCATGGCGGCCCGTTCCCGGCAACCTCCGACAGCCGCAGCACTTCGGTGGGCGCAACGGCCATTGATCGTTTCCTGCGTCCCGTGTGTTACCAGAACGTGCCGGACTCGCTGCTGCCACCTGCGTTGAAATCCAGTAATCCGCTGAAGGCCTGGCGCCTGGTCAACGGCGAGCTGTCAAAGGACTGAGCGGCATCAACGCCGGCCACTGAAGCTGCTTCACCGCGCGCCTTCCAATCCGGGGCGCGCGCTTCCAAGCCGGGCGTGGGTCAGTCAGCGGATCGCTGCAGCACCTTGCCGTCCACCCCATCACCGATTACCAGAAAATGCCCGCCCGCCACATGGTGAAGGGTGCGCAGCGCGTCATGCCCCTCGAAATGCCAGTGCCCTTCGGAGAACACGCGTTCATCCGCCCACGCCGCAACCACTTCGCCGATGAACAGGTCGTGGGCGCTCTGATTATGTGGCTCGGGAATCAATCTGCACTCCAGCCAGCCTGCGCAACCTTCCAGCAGCGGCGCTTCAACGTGGGAGCCCGCGAAGGTCTCCAGTCCATACGCTTTGAATTTATCCAGGCCTTGCTCATGGGAGATGTCCAGCCCTGAGGTCGAGCCAACCGTTTCAACAATATCGATCTGGCTGAGGGTCGGCACGTTGATTACAAACGTCCCGGAGCCCTCGAGCAACTGCCGCGTCCAGACGGACTTATCCAGCACAACCGTGACTTTCGGCGGCTGGAAATCCAGCGGCATCGCCCACGCTGCCGCCATGATGTTGCGTTGCCCGTCGTGGGCAGCGCTGATCAAGACCGTCGGACCGTGGTTGAGCAAGCGGTAGCATTTGGCGAGGGGTACCGGACGCCGGTGAGAAACAGTCATGGCAATCATCCTGGCAAAGAGAAAAGTCATCGAAAACTACAGGGTTTCTCGTGCTGGGGAAACGCCACCCTCCCCAGCGCGATGGAAACTGTCGCCTCCCTGAACTTCACCCTAATCACACTTTGCAGATCACGCTAAAGGTGATGTAATACTATAACAAATTATTTCAGGCAGTCCTTGTTGTGAAACGCGATCCCCGGCTTCCTCCCTCCCTTGCAACGTCCGCACTGGCTCAATCGGCCAGCAAGCGCGTGATGATTTCCCTCGCCGTGCTGGTCGTGCTGTGGATCGGCGTTACCTGGGCGGTAGCGATTCCATGAGCGCTGCCATCGACCTCCACGACCTGACACTGACCTACGAACGCCGGCCAGCGGTGCATCACGCCAACGGCCGATTCGCGGCGGGCAGCCTGACGGCGATCGTCGGCCCCAACGGCGCCGGTAAGTCCACGCTGATCAAAGCCATCGCCGGCACGCTCAAACCCGCGGTCGGGCGCGTCGAGCGCAACCAGTTGGCAACGCGGCACATCGGTTATCTGCCCCAAGCCGCCGAGATCGACCGCAGCTTTCCGCTCAGCGTGGCCGACACCGTGATGATGGGCGCCTGGCGCAGCATCGGCGCGTTCCGCGGCGCCACGCGCCAGCACGCTCAACAGGCCAAGGAGGCGCTGGGTGCCGTGGGTTTGGCGGGATTCGAGCAACGCAGCATCAGCTCGCTGTCGTCGGGGCAGTTTCAGCGCGTGCTGTTCGCCCGGCTGTTATTACAGAACGCTTCGGTGATTCTGCTCGACGAGCCCTTCACCGCCATCGATGCACGCACCACGCGGGACTTGCTGGAATTGATCCGCACTTGGCACGGCCAAGGGCGCACCGTCATCGCCGTCCTGCATGACATCGAGCAGGTGCGTCAGCACTTCCCGAGCACGCTGCTGCTGGCCCGGGAAATCATTGCCTGGGGCGACACCGCCGACATCCTCAACGACGAAAACCTGCGCCGCGCCAAGAACATGGCCGAGCACTGGAACCCTGACGCGCAGCCGTGCGACGCCGATGCGGAGCAAACCCTGTGACGCTCTATAGCCTGTTGATCCAGCCCTTTGTCGATTTTGGTTTCATGCGCCGCGCTTTGGTGGCGTGCCTGGCGCTGGGCATCGGCTCCGGCCCGGTCGGCGTGCTGCTGATGCTTCGCCGCATGAGCCTGGTGGGCGACGCCATGAGTCACGCGGTCTTGCCGGGTGCCGCCGTGGGTTTTCTGTTTGCGGGGTTGTCACTCCCGGCGATGGGCTTTGGCGGCCTGATCGCAGGCCTCGCCGTTGCGTTGCTATCGGGGTTGGTGAGCCGTTACACAACATTGCGTGAAGACGCCAGCTTCGCCAGCTTTTACCTGACGTCGCTGGCTGCCGGCGTGCTGATCGTTTCCCTGCACGGCTCCAACGTTGACCTGCTTCATGTGCTGTTCGGCACCATCCTGGCGATCGACGATCAGGCGATTTTCATGGTCGGCGGCATCGCCTCGTTCACCTTGATTCTGCTGGCGCTGATCTATCGCCCGTTGATCCTCGAATGCTTCGACCCGGGTTTCCTGCGCGCAGTGGGCGGTCGAGGTTCGCTGTATCACGTGCTGTTTCTGCTGCTGGTGGTGCTCAATCTGGTGGCGGGGTTTCAGGCGTTGGGCACGCTGATGGCCGTCGGCATGATGATGCTGCCCGCCACGGTCGCACGATTCTGGGCTCGCTCGCTCACCGGCATGATCGTGGTTTCGACCGCAGTGGCGACGCTTTCGGGCTTCATCGGGCTGATCGTTTCCTACCACGCCAGCGTTGCGTCGGGCCCGGCCATCGTGCTCACCGCCAGCGCCTTTTACGGGTTCTCACTGTTCTTTGGACGCAGCGGTTTTGTACGCCGACTGTTCCCGAGGGTTCATCTGTCCGGCTGATCGTCCTCTTACCGCAAGGAAACCACCATGAAACGTTTTACGCTTCTGACCGCCGCGCTGGCGTTGTCGGGCCTGGCCAACTTCGCCCAGGCAAAAACCCTGGAGACTGTCGCTTCGTTCACCGTTATCGCCGATATGGTGCACAACGTCGGTGGCGATCACGTGCACGTGACCTCGCTCATCGGGCCCAATGGCGACCCTCATGTCTACGAGCCCACGCCCAATGACGCCCAGGCACTGAAAAAAGCCGACGTCGTGTTCGTCAGCGGGTTGCATCTGGAGGGTTGGCTGGATCGGCTGATCACCGCCTCCGGCTACAAAGGCCAACCCGTCGTGCTGTCTGACGGGATCATGACCCGCAGCATGGAAGAAGACGGCAAGAAGATCACCGACCCCCATGCCTGGAACAGCGCGGTAAACGGCGTCGTTTACGTGAGAAACATCATCAAGGCCCTGCAGAAAGCCGATCCTGAAAATGCCGCCGATTACCAAGCCAACGGTGAGAAATACATCGCCCAACTCCAGGACATGGACGCCTACGCCCGCGCGCAGATCAGCACTATCCCGGTCGCACAGCGCAAGGTGCTCACGTCCCACGACGCCTTCGGCTATTTCGGCGATGCCTACGGCGTGACCTTCCTCTCACCGCTGGGCTTTTCCACTGAAACCGAGGCCTCGGCGGCTGACGTCGGCAAGCTGATTAATCAGATCAAGCAGGAGCACGTCAGCGCCTACTTCTTCGAGAACTCTGGCGACCCGCGCCTGGTGCAACAGATCGCCAAAGCCAGCGGCGCACACCCGGGCGGCGAGCTGTATGTGGAATCGCTGTCACCGGCCGACGGCCCGGCGGCCACCTATGTGACGATGTTTCGCTACAACGTGGACAAGCTGGCGGCGGCCATGAAAGGTCAGTGATGCAACGTCGCAACGGCTGACTGATCTCTGCTGCGCGACGTGCGTGGCAGGGATCAGCAACCCGGCTCAGCGAACCGGCAGCGCTGATGCGGGTCAATCTGTATGCTGGCGCCCCGTTCGCCGACATCGACAGGATGATCCATGACCGCCCTCTCCTTCGCGCCTTTTCAGCCCCTCGCCGACCTCCTGATTCCCCACACCGTGGCAGAGAGGCTCGACGGCTCCCACGACGTATCCCATCTGCACCGGGTCTGGAGCAACGTCTGCGCCATTCGTGACACGGAGGGAGGCGATCACCAGATCCTGCTCGCCGCCACCCTGCTCCACGACTGCGTCTCCGTGGAAAAGAACTCGCCCTTTCGCTCAAGCGCCTCACGCCTGGCCGCGGCGAAGGCGACCGAACTGCTCGCAGAAATGGGCTGGGACGAAGAGCGGACCCAGGCCGTCGCCCACGCCATCGAGTGCCACAGCTATTCGGCCAACATCACGCCCACCTCGCTGGAAGCGAAGATCCTGCAAGACGCCGACCGTCTCGACGCCCTTGGCATGGTCGGTGTGGCGCGGCTGTTCTACGTGTCCGGGCGCATGGGCAGCCACCTCTACGACCCGGTCGATCCGCAGGCGCAACAGCGCGATCTGGACGACAAACGCTTCGCCGTCGATCACTTCACAACCAAGATCTTCACCTTGGCGCAGGGCTTTCAAACGGCCGCGGGGCGCAACATGGCGCAGGTCAGGCATGCACGGGCCGAGCGGTTCTTGCGGGAGTTTATGGAAGAGATTGGTGCGTAGGGTGCGTGGAAGGTCATAGCGATATTTCGGACGGCTCATGGGTTTTTAGCCAGTCGACCAGTGCAGCATTCATACGCGTTTGCCAGCCGGGTCCTGATGCCCGGAACTGCTCCACCACGTCGTGCTCCAGGCGAATGGTAATTCGCTCCCGCACAATCACAGAACGTGGTCGGCCACGCTTGACCAATTGGTCACCCACATATTCATCAGCATGATCGAAGTATGCATCTGACAATTCGGGTGCATCGCCGGGATCAACCCAGTCGGTGCCGGTAGAGGGTTTGTTCACGCTCATTGGCCTTTCTCATGGAAATGATACGGCGAGCCGCGCCGCGCGGTGTCCAGACCAGGACAACCATACGTTCTGACAACACTCCAACCGTGATATATCGGGTTTCCCCGTAGTCCTGCCGGCAATCTTCGAGGGTCAAATGCCTGCCGGCGAATACCAAGCCGGCATCCCCAAAGTCGAGGCCACGCTTCAGAAAGGTGATGTCGCGTTTTGCAATGTCGAAGATTATCTGCATTGAATTATTGTATGTACAGCAAATAACGGAGCAAGGCCGCCGAGGCTTGCAAAGACGTATCCCACAATCAGCGCTGACAATGCCCACTCGTATCCCTGCTGACGTCACGCTGGCCTCCAGCATCTGACCGTACCGCAACAATTCAGAAACATCTCCAACAATGTCACAAAGACATCACGGAACACCTCTATAACCATCTCTCCGGTGTTTTCGTCGATGGGATGGGTGGCAGTGAAAAGGTTATTGCGTCGTGTGGTCCGTCCTTCTTCCAGGCCTGCTTTCCTGCGTCGTTTCAGGATTACCCAGCGGTTGGTGCTGTGCTTCGGGGTGACCGCGCTGTTGCTGGTGGCGCTTGGTGTGTTCTGCCTTTTGCAGATGCAGAGCATCCGCGATCAGGGTGAAACGGTTGAGAGTGGATCGCTGCCCAGTATTGCCATGGCCGACGCGATCGCCATCGACCTGATCAAGCTGCGTGGCGAGAGCGCCAGGCTGATCGCCAATGCCGACGACCCCGGCGCGGTAGTGACCAGCAAAATCAACGTCGAGCAGCTGAAGAACGAAGTCGAAAAAGGCTTCGCCGATTATCTTGCCCACGCCACCGACAGCACCGAGCGAGACTCCATCAAGGCCCTTCAAGACGCCTATGGCGCTTTCATGCCGGGGCTGCACGACGAAATCGCTTTGATCGAGCAACGCAAACTCGACGACGCGCGCATGCTGCTCAACACCACGCTGAGCCTGCAGGGCGACCTGATGGACATGCAGGTGCAATTGCTGCGCGAGCTGAACAAGCAAAGTGCGGCGGGCACCGTCGAAGCGGCCGGCGCGCGGTTCCAGCAGACCCGAATCATCGCCGTCAGCGCCATCGTGGTGGCGCTGGTGCTCACCTTGTTACTCGCATGGCGGCTCAGCCTGAGCATCATCCGCCCCCTGCGTCAGTCGCTGCACATTGCCAGCACCATTGCCCAAGGCGATCTGAGCCCGCAGCCGATTCCGGAAGGCAAGGATGAAACGGCTCAATTGCTGAAAACCCTGGGCCTGATGCGCGCCAATCTGCACGGCACGATCGATCAGATTTATGCCGCAGCTCGCCAGCTAAGCCAGTCCGTCCAAGAGATGGGGGCGATTGCCGATGCCAGTGCCAAAAACCTGCAACTGCAGAGCGATGAGATCGAGCAGGCGGCAGTTGCCGTGAACCAGATGAGTCAGGCTGCCGGGGAAGTCGCCGACAATGCCAGCAGCACGTCGAGCGAATCGAAGGCGTCCAACGAAGCGGCCGCCGAAGGGCGTATGCGCCTGACCGGCACCATCGATTCGATCAAGGAGCTGACCGACAACGTTCTTGATTCCTCTCACCAGGCCGACGGTCTCGCCGAGCGCACGCTGAGCATCAGCAAGATTCTCGAGGTCATCCGGGCGATCGCCAACCAGACCAACCTGCTTGCACTGAATGCCGCCATCGAAGCCGCACGGGCGGGTGAAGCGGGCCGCGGGTTCGCGGTGGTGGCTGATGAAGTCCGCTCACTCGCCCAACGCACCAGCGCGTCGACCACCGAGATCGAGACCCTGATCAACGATGTGCAGAAAAGCACTCAGGAAACCGCGCAAACGTTACGCGTCACCGCGGCCCAGGCCAATCTAACCCTGGAGCAAGCCGCTGCCACTGGTCACGCACTGACCGTCATCATCAGCGCAACCTCGACCATCAGCGACCGGAACATGCTGATCGCCAGCGCCGCCGAACAACAGGCGCAAGTGGCTAACGAAGTTGATCGCAACCTGAGCAGCATTCGTGACCTGTCGACGCAATCGGCGTCGGGCGCTCAGCAAACCACGGTGGCGAGCAATGCGCTGTCGATGCTGGCAACCGACCTGAACACGATGGTTCAGCGGTTTGTGTTGTGAGCCACTCGCCAGAGTAATGCGGGCCCTGGACGGCTGGCAGAACAGTGGGCCAGTTCTGGCACGCCGCGTTACAGGCGTGCCTTCGAATATAAATCCGCCGCAACCGCCGCTGCCCATTCCCAGCCCTGTCCAAGTGTTTCATGATCGAAACACCACCCACGCAGAGGGGTGTCTACGCCAACAAGGACATGAGCATGAAAAAAACAGCCGTATTGAGCATCGCCCTGACCGCATTGACGCTGAGCATCACCGCCCAGGCTGAAGTCAGCGTAAAACTGGGGAGCAAGGAACGCGTCACACACCTGTTTGCCTACCCGAATAACTGCAATGTCATCTGCTTCCGAAACTGGACGCTCGAACAGACCGTCGAGCACTACCTCACACAAAGTGTGCAGCGTGACGGGTACGGCGCGGCCAAGGTTGCGGTACACAACGACAACGACGTGATCTACGCCGACATCAGCGGGGTGCCGGAAGGCTACGACAAACCACTTTCAGCGCTGCTCGACGCCGGCGACCTGGCCTACGCCGGCGCAAGCAAACTCAACGCCGATAACAAATTTGCCTACAACTGGTATCTGTTTCTGCCGCTGGGCATGGCGCTGGAAAATCGCAAGAGCGTCGAGCTGCTGCATTTCCCTCCGGACTACTCGCTGACTCAGGCCCAGGACTATCTGTTCTCGGCCACGACCGACCGCTGGTCCGAGCTGCTGACGGATAACGGGATTCCCAAAGAGCAGACGCCGGCCTATCAGACCATCATCGACATCGCGCCCATTGCTGCGCCCTCCAACGCCGGTAAGGACCTCGAAAACGTTTACAGCTACTTTACCGATTACCAGACGAACATGGTCAAGCAGCTGACGCAAAGCGCGGCGGGCTCATCGCTGCCAATGGTCGCGTTCGGTGCGCCGGTACGCGCCTGGCTCAAGCAGCAGTACAACGTGACGGTTCCGGTGTTAGGTCTGGCGAGCATCAGCCCGGCTGGCGGGCAAAGCGTCGCGGTGCTGGGTTCGAATCACCCGAGCTATATCTGGAATGCAGCGGACAAAAGCAATTACGGCGGGGACGAAGCCAAGGCGGATGAAGCCGGTTTGAAGGTCATGGGCCAAGACCTGAGCGCGGCGTGCTGGCAAGCGGGCATGGGCCAAAAACCAACGACCGACCCGGCGGCGCTGTTGAACCAGTGCACGACCCACTGGCAGGTGACCAACAAGGTTGAAACCTGCAAGTTGTTCTTCACCACGGTCCGCAAGTTGACGCCGGATCAGGCGGCAGCGAAGTGCCGGACAGGCGAGGTGTCGCGGCAGATCAAGCAGCTGCAGAAGCCGCTGCCCCAGATGAAGAGCGCTCAGCTTTAACGCATCGATCCTAGGAGTGAGCTTGCTCGCGTTGTCTTCAACTCACATAGATGAGCCTGACTAACGCTATCGCGAGCAAGCTCACTCCTACCATTGGATGGACGCTTGCCCTACCCGATCACTCTCCCTGCGGACGCAGACGATACTGCGGCGGCAATTGCTCCGGGCCGCTGATGGTCGCGTTCAGACTCTTCCAGCGCCCATCCTTGATGCCGTAGATGCAGCCGTGGACCGACAACTTCTGCCCGCGATGCCAGGCGTTTTGCACAATGCTGGTGTGGCCGACGTTGGCGACCTGCTGAATCACGTTCAGCTCGCACAGCCGGTCGACTTGTTCTTCTTCCGTCGGCAGTTTTGCCAGCAGCTCACGGTTTTCGTAGTACAGATCGCGAATGGTGCGCAGCCAGCCATCGATCAGGCCGAACTGGCGATCCTGCATCGAGGCGCGCACGCCGCCGCAACCGTAGTGACCGGTGACGAGGATGTGTTTGACCTTGAGCACATCGACGGCGTACTGAATCACGGACAGGCAATTGAGGTCGGTGTGCAGCACGACGTTGGCCACGTTGCGGTGCACGAACAGATCGCCCGGCAACATGCCGACGATTTCATTGGCGGGTACACGGGCGTCCGAACAACCGATCCATAGGAATTCTGGCGTCTGCTGGCGTGCCAGCTTGGCAAAGAACTCGGGGTCTTCTTCCTTGATGGCGGCAGCCCAACGTTCGTTGTTGTCGATCAAGTCTTGTAGTTCGTTCATGCGTTGATGCCTCGGAAATGATGCTCAGCTATGACTGGGGCTCGGCGCTTCGAGTCACGCGCAGTGATCGACCGATGTGCGGCACCGATCAGGAACTGAATGGAATCTTCGCCATGTCGTCCGGTCCACCCATTAGGCCCGACATTATTGAGGATTTGCCATGAACGATTCACGCCGTCCATTCGATGCCACTCAACCTGAGCCCATCGATGACAACGAAGACCGCATGGGATCGATGGAGGAGCTCAACTTCAACGACAACAATGAGCCGAGCGGGCGCATTGGCGACGTTATTCCTGAAGATGAGCTTGAGACCTTGATCCCTGATGAACGCGTACGTGAAGCCGGGCTGACCGGTGCCTCCACCGATGATCACAACCCGACCGACGACGACATGAGCCCGGAAACACTGATCCGGGAGGACGGCGCACGATCGTCTCGTGAAGCTGGCGAAGGTGGCCCGGCTGATCTGGACCTGAGCATCGTCGATGAAGATGACATTGGCGGTGGCGATGGCCTGGACGAGGAAGAAATGGCCATTCTTGATCCGCTGGACGGCAAGCCTGGCGTCTGATCAGCGTCTTCAGTCTCGTGGGAGCGAACCCGGTTCGCCCCATGAAGGCCACCTACTCTTCGAACAGCGTGCAGGCCATGACGATTGCGTCTTCACGTCCGCCCACTGCAGGGTAATAGTCCCGACGTCGGCCTATTTCGTTGAACCCATAACGTTCGTATAGACGGTAGGCCGATCGGTTACTGTCACGCAGCTCAAGAAAGCATTCCCGACCATTCATCTCATAGGCGCGCTTCATCAGTTGCTCAAGCAGCACCAGCCCCAGGCCGCGCCCCTGACTCTCCGGCTTGACGGTGATATTGAGCAAGTGCGCTTCATCGATGATCACGTTGATCACCCCGTGCCCCACTTGTTGACTGCCTTCGAACATCAGCCAGACTTCGTATGACTTCAGCGCATCAAGGTAAATGCCCCGCGTCCAGGGATGGCTGAATGCGGCGTATTCGATCTTCAGGACGGCATCGAGGTCAGCTTCGGTCATTCGGCGAAACGTTACTGCATCATTCATCTACGGTCTTCCAACGGCCCATCAACTGACGCATGGAGCGCCACACTTCGGCCTTGCGCTGCGGCTCGTCCATCAATAGTTCCAGACCTGGCAGCGCCCAGGCCAAGCCCAGGCCGTCAACCTGGAGTTCGAGATTGAAGGATTCCGCATCCGTTTCAGCCGCAAAGCGCAGCGCCGGAAGTCCGATCAGCCACAGGCAGGTGCAGGGTTGTTCTTCGACCCGGGCGTACAGAAAACCCTGGACGAAATCGCGCGCCGCTTCCGGACCTTGATCCATTTGCCCGCGCACCAACAGCGGCCAGCGCACAGGCTCGCCGATGATCTGCGGGCTGTCCGGCAAACCGGCGGCGCGCAGCATGTCTTTGAGCAACAGATAGGAAGGGTCGCGGCTCTGAAACGGCTCGCCGGTCACCAACTCCACCAGCAACAGGCAACTCCCGGCGCGCAGCAGTTGCAGGGCAAACCGTGGCGGCGGCGCTACAGGCGCTTTGACCACGACCGGTGCGGCCTCTTCTTCGTGCACAGGCTTTGGCTTGGGCGCACTGGATGGGCGGGGTATATCGATCTTCGGCCGCTCGACGGTACGCACAACGGGTGTCGGCGCGACGGAGGGCGAATCGCGATCCGGCGCGCGAGGCGCATCCGCCTGAACCACCGGCGCAGGCGCCTCCTCAATCTGCGGTACGGGCGCAAGCAGCTCGGGACGCGACGGCGCGGCGAAAGGCAATTCAGTGCGCGGCAGCCAGCTGACCACCTGCATGGCGGTCAGATAAGCGCGACGGCGAGGCTCGTTGAGCAAAGGTCAGCTACCTGTGGATAAAGTCAGGCGGGAGATTCTACAGGCCTTCATCGCTTCCCGCCGCTGTTGATCGACTGAGGGTGAAAAACGATCCCGGCGATGCAGTACAATCGCCGCTTTTATTTGCCAGTCAGCGACCATCCGATGATCGAACCTAAGCGCGTCCTGCGCGCCCTTGCCGAGCACTGGGCGCTTCTCGAGCCACTCTGCGAGCATTTCGACCAAGGCACTCTGAGCCTGAGCGAACTGCGCTTGCAGCTGGCGGCCCAGCAACTGGAGAGCACGCCCCAGGACATCACCACTCTGCTGGACGTCTGGATTCGGCTCGACATTCTGGTCCCGGTGGCGAAAAGCCCGAACCGTTTTGAGCTGAACGCGCAGATCCACGACTTCCTGTCGTACCTGCGTCGCGAGCATCGGCTGGGCTTGTGCCTGGAAATCGAAGCGTACCTGCGCCACCTCGAACGGCTGGCCGGCTACATACAGGAAGCCTTCGACGCCCGCGACGCCAGTGACCTGGCCCGGCAACTGCGCCTGCTCGACATGCGCGTGCGCGATGTACTGAAGAAGCTCGCCAACGATGAGCAGGCGCTGGTGGCCGTGGCCGAACGTGCCAAGACCAGCGACCGGCAGATCCCACTGCGTCAGCGTTACGCGGAAGTGCTGGCGACCTGGGATGAATACGTCGAGCCGATGATCCAGTTGGTGAACGCCGATGGCGCCTTCGAACAGGGCGTGCGCAAGGTCGAGAACGTGCTGCTGCGCATGCTCACCGACCAGCAGCGGCTCGGTCATCTGGTGGACGACGACATGCTGCTGCGCACCCACGCGCGCATTCTCGAAATGCAGACCAGCGCGCAACTGACTTTGCGCCATGCACGTGAGCTTCTGTTGCCGCTGCGTGAGGAGGCCCGTCGCCACAATGCCGTGACCCGCGGCGCGGCACTCGCGCTGTCGGCGATTCGTCGACGAGGCCTGGACGCTGTGCCGCAAGCAGCGATGCCAATGTTCACCCGCCCGCAAAGCACCTTCCTCGGCAGTGCCAATCAGGTTGAAGCGTACGTGTATGCGCTGGCGCGCTTCGAGCCCAAGCCCGCGCGGTTCCCCAAGGCCAACATCACCCGAAACGGCGAGTCGCCGCGCGCGCCGCGTACGGTCAAAGAGATGGTGGAGCGCTGCGAAGACGCCCTGCCAATGCCGGATCTGATGGTCTGGCTTTTGGAACAGGAGCCCACCGGTGCAACTGACGAATTGCTGTACTGGTTTTCGCGCCTGTCGCGGGACAAACGCTTCAAGCGCGAGCGCCTGGAGCGCCGCGAATACCTGACCCGGGAGCACCGCGTCAGCCTGCGCTCCTTCGCCCTGCTCTCGAGCAAAGACGCCACCCCAGAGAATTCCGAGGGCACCGCCCATGCATCTTGATCTATCCGAAATGACCCAGCTGGCGCCGATCTTCCGCGAGCTGTTCAAGGGCTACCACGTCAGCCGCCGCGACCCCGAACTGTACGCGCAGCTGTCCAATCTGCAGGACCAGTACCGTGGCCTGTTCAAGGCCTTGGGCTTCGAACTGGTCTGCGACACCCGTGGTTTCTACTACTTCGTGCCTGATCTGGCGGCCGCCCAGGTCAACAAAACGGCCCAACGTCTGGCGCTGTTCACGTTCATCCTCGTCGAGCACCTGGCCGATCAGGGCCGCGACCCGGTCGCTGTGCTCGATGGCGGCAGCCTGGGCCGTGACGAGCTGCCCTCGCTGCTGGAAAAGTACCGCGATCTGTTCCTGCAAGCTGAAGTACAGACCCAGGAAGAGCTGGAAGAAAAAATCATGCGCCGCATGACCCAGCTGGGATTCGCCGCAGAAGAAGTCGGTATCTATCGCTTCCTGCCGCCCATGCATCGCTTCCTCGACGTCTGCCTGTCCGTACAGCAAGACCGTGATCTGGCGGCCAGCTTGCATAGCGCACTGCCGTTGCCAGCCCCGGTGTTGATCGACGATGACAGCGATGAGCGACTGCTGGAAACCGACGATCCGCTGGACCTCACCGAATTCGATGAACCCGCAGAAACCGAAGAGCAAGCGCTAGCCCGGGCGATCGCTGAAGAACAGGAGCATGACGCATGAGCCAGGAACGCTACGGCATACGCCGTTTCGCGCTGCTGAACACGGCCGGTTACAGCCTCGGGTTGTTCCCACTGGAGCATCCGCTGTCGGTCTACGGCGCGAACAACTTGGGCAAGAGTGCGTCGATCAACGCTTTGCAGTTCCCGATTCTCGCGCGCATGTCGGACATGAGCTTCGGCAAATACAGCCTTGATCAATCGCGCCGCTTCTATTTCGCCTCTGATACCAGCTACATCCTCGTCGAGGTCTCCCTGCCCCACGGCCCCCATGTGATTGGCGTGGTCGGTCGCGGCCCGGGCGGCGGTTTCGGTCACCAGTTCTTCGCCTATGCCGGCAAACTGGACTTGGCTCACTACCAGAAGAACGACACCTGCCTGCGCCAGAAGGAGCTGTTTGCCAATCTGGAAAGCCAGGGCCTGAAAGCCTATGAGCTGAAGCCCGATGAACTGCGCCGTTTGCTGGTCGGTGGCCACACGTCGATTCCGCTGGACCTGACGCTGATTCCCCTGCGCTCGACCAGTGAACAGAGCCTGAAGACCTTCCGCGCACTGTTCATCAACTTGCTGCACATGCGCGAGATCACTGCTGCCAAACTCAAGCAGCTGTTCCTCGACGCCTTCGAGCACAGCCTGCGTTCCGGCAGCGTCGATTACATAGCAGCGTGCGAAGAAGCGTTCCGTGACGTACGACGCATGGAGCAAGACTACAACGCCCTGGTGCTCGCCGGGCCGCTGGTCGAAGCGTTGGCCAATGGCGTCAGACAGCGCGACATCCTGCGGGGCAAGCTGCATCGCCTGTCGCCATTGCTCGACTCGTTGCTGGGCACATGGCAGGACTACTCCAATGCGCGCAAAGAAGAGCTGGTCATCCAGAGCGAGCACTACCGTAACGAACAGGATTCGCTGCAGAACGATCAGCGCGGCGGCACGCAAGAGCTGATGCGGCTGGAGCGCGAAATCAGCAACATCCAGCGCTGGATCGGCGAACTGGCGGTCCTGAAGAACCGCTTCGCGCTGGTCGACGACGTCAGGAGTCTGGAACAGCAGCTACTGGCTGCAAAAGATGCTCATGATGAACTGGCCGGTGCCCTTGCGCAGTCGCGCCAATTCAGCGCCGAGGATCTGGATGAGCGTCTTCGTGATCTGGAAAAACGTCTGAAGTCAGTGAAGCAACAGCTCGATCATGCGGACAACAACAGCTATGCCCGCCTGCGCGAAGAGTTCTCGCAACCTGATGTCGAGCGCCTCATGCGCCTGTTCAACAGCGCGCTGTTCAGCTTGCCACTGGGCGAGCAAGGCATCGCGCTGGATGATGGCGACGCGTGGGTCAAATCCCTCGAAGCGATTCTCGATGGTTTCAAGGGCGAGCGCTTCGAAGTACCCGGCCTGACGGTCAATCTGTCGAACATCGAGCCCCCTGCCCTCCAGGCGCTGGCCGATCGCGCCGCGCTGCGCGATCAGAAGGAGCGCCTGGAGAAGGAGCTCAAGCAACTCAAGACTCAACAAGCCGTCGCGGCCGACCGCGCGGCCAGCAAAACCCAGACCGAGGCGTTGTACCAGCAAGTGCTGGATGCGCAGAAAGCGCTCGAAGACTTCCGCCGCGCTCAGACCTTGAGCGCAGAAGAGGGCGAGAAGCTTGAGCAGTTGGCTCAGATGGAAGCGGCGCAAGACGAACTCAAACGCGCCAGTGATGCTTTCACCGAGCGTGTTCAACAGCTGTCAGCCAAGCTGCAGCTGATCGGTCGTCAGATCGGCGATCTCGAATCCAAGCAACGCACGCTGGATGACGCGCTGCGTCGTCGACAGCTGCTCCCCGCCGATCTGCCCTTCGGTACGCCGTTCATGGAGCCGGTGGATGACTCGCTGGAGAACTTGCTGCCGCTGCTCAATGACTACCAAGACAGCTGGCAGGGCCTCTTGCGCTGCGATGGTCAGATCGAAGCACTGTACGCGCAGGTTCGTTTGAAAGGCGTTGCGAAGTTCGACAGCGAAGACGACATGGAGCGACGTCTGCAATTGCTGATCAACGCTTATGCTCACCGCACTGATGAGGCCCTTACCTTGGGGAAGGCGCGGCGTGCTGCTGTGACCGACATCGCGCGGACGCTACGCAACATCCGCAGCGACTACGACAGCCTCGAGCACCAATTGGCGTTATTCAATCGAGAGATCAATCGCCGGCAGGTTTCCAACCTGGAGAGCTTCCGCATTGTTCTCGCGCCGAACAAGGAAGCACTCAAGCACATCGACCAGATCATTCACAGCGCCGGTCAGTACGAAGAGGGCGAAACACTGTCGGTGTTCGATCTGAGCCAGAGCGCCGAGCAGGACAACAAGAACGAGGAGGCCAAGGAGTATCTGGCACGCCTGGTTGCGGCTAACCACAACCAGCTCGGTCTGAAAGACTTGTTTGAACTTGCATTCGAGATCACCAAGGTCAACAGCCAGCCGGTTATCCACACCGACATTGATGGCGCCGCGTCCAACGGCACGACCATGACCATCAAGGCACTGACCAACATGTACCTCTTGCTGCACCTCATGGATCGCGAGCAGGCCGGGCGAATTCGTCTGCCCTACTACCTCGACGAAGCCGCTGACATCGATGAAAGAAACCAGGCAGCACTGCTGGAAACAAGCTTGCAGCTGGGCTTTGTCCCCATTCTGGCGAGCGTTAAGCCCCAAGTCTCGGCCCATGTGGCGATTGACCTTGAAGGCGGCAGTGGGCCTGCCGGGATCTACATCGACGAGGCGGACTGGAAATACATTCAGCGTCGTGACGAGGTTGCTCCGGTGAAAGTAACCCCAGCCACTGAAACGCTCAGCGAGTAACTAAGTCGCCAGGTAGTAGAAAGCCCTGCAGTGATGCGGGGCTTTTTTATGGGCGTGAGTTGGCCGACTGTTGGCTGTTGGCTGTTGGCTGTTGGTACAGCCTGAAACTTTTTCGCACGCAAAAACAAAACCCCATCTGCTTTCGCAAATGGGGTTTTGGAATTTAATCTTGACGATGACCTACTCTCACATGGAGAAACCCCACACTACCATCGGCGATGCATCGTTTCACTGCTGAGTTCGGGATGGGATCAGGTGGTTCCAACGCTCTA
>NZ_MDEN01000068.1 GCF_001705435.1 Pseudomonas graminis | reverse complement strand
TATGGCCACTGCTTACGCTTGCGTCAGCGCCGCTACCTCCCATCCCTTACGTCAAGGCGACTTAACCGAACGCTTACGGACGGCGTTGCCATAGGTTTTGCGACGTCTTGGGCGCTGCGCCTGTGGTGCTTGATCGGCGGCGCTTGTTGCTGGTGCCGGCCAGATGCTGACGTGCGCTCGGTGTAAAGCCTGACGGCGATTGGGTTGCTGGATGTCTGTGTGATTGATCCGCTGAACGCTGCAGTGGGTTGGGCGCTGCGTTGGGGTTAAGCGGTGATCGCGATTGTTGAATCGTCGGGCTTGGGTGAACGGCAAGCTATCAGCCGTGGGTGGCGAGCGGTAACTGATGATGAGTGGTTAACGTCGAGGGTGAGCGTTGGTATCGGGATCAGACTGGGTGCTTTGGAACCTGGAGCAGGAAACGGAGAATCGCCACGCTCGATTCTCTGACACCACGCCCAGCGGCGTAATGTCTTGTTACGCATAATGTATATTATGTTAAACCAGAGGCTATGTTAGAAATGTTCATGAGGTTCATAAGGTACTGATTCGACAAATGTGACGGTCGCGCTTTGATGAGACTTTCCCATCCGAAGAGCTCTTCACCCCCGTAAACACTGGGTCTTGGAAGCTGATCCTATTCGGGCATGGGCCTATTTTTGACGAAATGATGAGCCTGGAATTTTAAGCTCGTTCGCCTATATATATGATTTTATTGGCTTTTTGTTCAGGTGGCGTCGTCGGGAGAGCTAACGAAACTTTGAGACTTCCCGGTTCCGCTTCCTGGCCTGCATTCTTGTCAAGAGCACTCACAGCGGGGCTGCAGAGGCATTTGCAGCATTTGTGCGACTTGGTAAGCATCTCGGATTTTGCGCGATTGGAGAGACTAGGTGCTGATCATTCACGGTTCTCCTACGAAAAAATCACGAAAATCGTCTAAATAATTTCAAGAAATTGTCTGGATCTGCAAAAAATGTGAGATGTCGGAAATCGCTGGTGTGCCCATCCCCCCGGATTTCGGGGAGGTCGTGCGTTTATAAAAATTCAGAGACTTTGTCACACCAAGTATACTTTTCAATTAAAACGAGACTGCGTCACAAAGGCTGATCGCACCGTCAATATCAAGATATTAATGCAGTATTAGAAAGGGTTGGCACTCTACCAATTACCATTAAATTAAAATTTGGCAATATTTGGCTAATGACTGGCAATATTATCTTATTTATTTTTATTGGCGCTGCTTATAACTCTGCGCAGTATAAGTCAATGTTTTTCGCATTATAATTCGTGCTTGCTTGGGTGTTGCCACAGCTGCTTTCCAGCTATACCATCGTTGGCCTCCCTATCACTTTATCCTTGAGCAGGGCTCAAACTTCCAGTAACTATCAGAACTGGAAGTCTCAATTCCTGGCGTCGGTGATTGAAAATGGCTTTTGACCCAAATCCACTATTTGAAACGTTTGAAGCTTTTTTAGATCAGGATTTTTCGAGTGAAAGTTCATCTATCAATTTTGTGAGTGACTATATCGAAAGTTTCCCCGTTGCACTGTGTGCATCTGCAGGCTACAGAGCCGTGCGTTCGTTCTTGCGCGCATACGAAGGTAGCGAGCAGACTTTCAACTCTTATAGAACCCACGTTGAACGATTACTTCTTTGGGCCCTTATTGTTAGGCATAAATCAATCTTCACCTTAAAGCGTCAAGACGCTGAAGCCTACTTGCAGTTTTGTAGGAATCCACCGACAAATTGGATTGGGTCAGTTACACGGGGTCGCTTCATCGCTAATAAAGATGCTGAAACCGCTGTGGTTTATCCCGTAGTCCCAAATCCAAAATGGAAACCCTTCAGCCAAAAGCTTAGTGCCTTAAACGCCCAGGCTGATGCTGTACAGGTGTATGCGGCTTCCAAAGGAACGATGAATCAAATCTTCTCGGTATGTAGCAGTTTTTATGAGTTTCTCGCCGAAGATAACTTGGTGAGCCTAAACCCGTTCAGACTTGTAAAAAATAAGCGGGATTTCACCGGGAATCTTACTGCCGAAGCTCAAAATCGGGCCTTAACGCCATTGCAATGGGACTACGTACTGGAGACTGCGGAGTCAATGGCTTCGGCTGAGCCGCTTCGACATGAACGTACCCTCTTCATCCTGGCTACACTTTTCGCCATGTATCTTCGGATCTCCGATCTGGTTGGCCGGTCGAACTGGGAGCCTTGCATGGGAGATTTCCGCCAAGACCCTGAAGGCAACTGGTGGTATCACGTGATCGGAAAAGGCAACAAACCAGGAAAAATTGCGGTGCGGGACGAGTATGTTGATCGGTACCTCAGACGCTATCGCACTTTTCTCGGCTTGCCGAACTTACCGGCGGAAAAAGAACGAACTCCTCTACTCACGACGCTGGAAGGCCGAGCGGGCTTGTCTGGACGACAAGTGCGCACCCTCCTCCAGTCCGTTTTCGACAACGCTCTAGCTAAGATGAAGGCTGAGGGACGCGAGGCGTACGAAATGAACAGTCTACGGTCAGCATCAGCCCACTGGCTCAGACATACATCGGCAACATTTGACGCGCCTTTTCGCAAGGCGAAAGACCTGCAGTTAGATCTTCGTCATAGCAACCTCAGCACCACCCAAGACACCTATTACCACTCTCATGATCAAGAGCGTATGCATTCTATCAAGCGCCTGGGTATGAGGGAGCGCGATTGATTTCGTTCCAAGAAACACCAGCAGCTATGTCGACCACACGCGTCTTTCGTGTAACGATCGGGCACTAAACAGCTGTGAGGAAACGTGATGGCTTTCAGCAATGACAACGGCGGTTTCGACTTCGCGTGCTCGGACGCGAAAATGTCAATTGGCGCATCCACTTGGGGCACTCGATTGAGTCAACTTAGCAGCGCCACCGGAGAAATCCTGATCTTGACCCGAGACCTAGCCGATATTGGATACATAACAAAGATTCTGGATAAGCGTCCTCATAATATCTGGATAGTGGCACACACTGACTGCATCAAAGCTGCTCAAGCCCTGAAGGCGGCCAGACCCTGGCTCAGGATCGCGGTGCATCGCGACATTGGGGCTAAAGCCGTTCTGGTTGCCCCTGATACCGATTGCAGCAGAAAGGGCTTGTAGGAGTCGAAGGCTTGGTTGCTGACATTGAGTAATCGCTCGAATCGATACCCTATCGGTCGACCATAGCGGGCGCTCAGCACTATGGAGACGGCCCCTTGGAATGGATCTGTCCAATGAGAGTTCGGAAGCTTTATATCTGGGTACGTAACTGCCATCCGCTCGCGCAGATCGACCCAGCGTTCCCGGGATTGTGGTGTGTCCTCCCTGCCCAACTCCATCCAGAAAGAATGGAAGTCACGGCGCAGCACATCAGCATTTACGGAGCTTTCCAATACCTCTCTCTGTGACAGGTAATCGTTATAGAACACGAGTTGCTTTTCCGGACTGAACGTCAGGTCATCCAGAAATACTTCAGCCCTCCTCCATTCGTTTACGATTGTACGACCGGTCAATTCCGGCACCGCGTACCAGCATTCAAACGCCATTCGCCCAGTGGCTCTGGAACGCGCCAGCGTCTGATCGTTCACGATGAAAACGTTTAGGTTGTTCAGGAAGAAAATGTCTTCTTCAGCTGTCTTGGTTGAGCTGGGATCAAAACTCTGGAATACCCAGATCATTGCCCCGCCATTAGCTCTGTAAAACTCCCGGCGTCCGACGATCTCAGTTAAAAAAGTGGTCGACAGCTGGACTTCGAACGCGATGCGCTCATTCCCCCTTACGACCTGGACATCCGGCTTGCGCCAAGTGGCACGGTCGGCGACTGGTTGGCCTTTCCAGACCTTCTCCACCAGGGGCTCGCCGCACGATCGATCAGCAATCAGACTGTCGCGAATGATCCCTTTGAGTCGGATGTGGGCCTGGCTTTCCTTCTGCGCGTTGTACTTGATCGCTGTAATCTGAGCGGAGCTGAGCTCACCCTTTGTTGAAATGTCGCATTGAATGAGCCCTTCAATGACTGGGTGATGGCGGAAGTGAAAAAAACGATGTTGTGTACGAACCAGCAACAGAGCGGCCCCGCACAGTTGGCAAACCAACCAAGGCTTGTCTCGATCCAGAATGAACCGAGAAGCTAGCTCCGCCCTATCCTGTATGACCAAGGACAATTCACGGCTTAGGAAACTGCTGATTTCGATGGGCGTTGCGCTGTCCAGATCCATTACATCTGTCAGCTTCATCTGTTCGGTAGGCTGAGCGTATTCTAAGGTGCGCACGAACTCCCTCCCTAAGCACTGTACATGTTGCCGTGCAGAACAAGAACATGATCTGTGCCCAGCTCGTACTTCAAGAGCAGCTTCCCGGTTGCAGCTTGTAGCATGGAAACTCCTTTCTGAATGAACCGACATTCCTTGGCTTCACAGCGTCTCAACTTTTCTGGCTGCGCCGAGACCCACTGCCATAAATGGTCTCGGCTTGAAATCAAACAGCTTCCTTGATTGCCCCATCCTTTGCGTCGTCAGAACTGCATGCGACCAAGTCGAGGTTGACCTGCTCCTGCGTCGACAACACCTTAGACAGGAGCGCGTCCGTGGTGAGATTGTCGTACCTATCCTCCAGAGTTTTCCGTAAACGCATCAGGCGAAGGTTGGCGGTGCTCACCAAAGCGCCATAAGTGGTGGCTCTCACTTGGCCATAGTTACGAGATTCATCACCCACTGTTTTGGACGTACTCACTCCGGCGGCGATCGACTGGCCAACGACCCAAGCCGTGATGAACGGAGAACCGTTGACGTATCCGGATGCGGCAATGTCCTGCACATACCCATCGGCCTGGTTAACCTCTTTTCGATTCAGTTTGAAGCCCCCTTTCTTGAGCTCGATAAGTAGGATGTTCTGCATTTGGGCGACTGAGGCGTCCTGGGGATCAAACTGTTCAATACCCACCAGTTGGGCAGTAGATCGGTCTGGCAGCACTACGATGTCAGGCCGTTTGCGTTCGTTAATGAACGAGGCGTCGCCCTCCCCCCAGAGCTGCTTCGCCACGCTTTTCAATGTCATGTTCGAGCAATACTCCATGGACTCGAACTCTGGCCCGAACAACCAGCGCGATCGTAGGATCAACGGATGCAGTGTATGGAGCTCGTCTGTCTCTGGATCTTCGGCCAACCTGGTGATGGCTTCGATGACGCTGAACCGGCCATCAATCTCATCGAGCACACGCAAGGCGTCCTTGACCGACCAGTCTGCCAAAAGGGAATCCAAGCCCTCAATATCCGTCGCAGGCAGATTGGCCAATTTTTGAAGCAAGGATGCCCCGCTCTTGGATTTCTCCAGGTTGATCACTGCTTTTACGGCCGTGGCGAGAAACTCCGGAGAGACCATCGGGTGCGCTTGTGCCACAGCCTTTGTGAAGGCTGTGACCTCAAGTTGAGCGCCGTGCCCTAATGATTTGAGCTCTGACCGGTTCTGTACCAAGGCGTCTTCTGAAGTGGCTTCAACCACCTCGGTCGCCAATTCGTCTGCTACCTTGCCGATGCAATCCGCAGCGGCCTTGAACAGCTCCTCAACGACAGGCGTCGATTGAAATCCTGTCCAATCCTGGATCACTTGGTCTTCAAACCCCTGGGTGTCGACGATGACCTTATAGCGCTTAGCGAATCGTGTGCGGCCATCAAAGTTTGCGACCTGGCCGATGACCCACGAGGGGTTGCCTACGAGTCGGTGCTCAACCCAAAAGGCCACGCCTTGGTGGATGGACGAGTGGTTCTGCTGTGTGGAGTCGATGACAATGACTTTTGCTGTCCGGCCATCACTCAGTTCGAGGTTATGCGTACGAGCATGCTGCTCAAGCTTTGCCAAGGTCAGAGGTGTGCCATTAACTCGAATCTGAAAGCCCGGGTCATGGATGAATCTTGCTGCAAGGACTGTAATGATTTCATTCGCGTCCGGCAGCTTTCGGGTGACTGACACCGACAAGCGTGTACCGGAGCCTTCACGTTGGCCAAACTCCTCGGAGCGCACCACGAAAGGACTAGGCCCTGACTCCGTTCCTACAGTGAACGTACTCAGTTTGCCGTCACGCCAAGTTTCCACCTGGTATTCATCACCGAAGCAAAGAAGCCCATGCCGGCCAACTCCATTGCGGCCATAGGCTTTCCTGAATCTGGCGCTCTTGCCCTTGGGAAATTCGACCTTGAAACTTTGATGCTTGAGGCGATTGTACCGAAGCGTCATCCATCGCTTGCTGAACTGCTGGGCCGACATTCCGTGACCGTCGTCGACCACCGTCAGCGTTCCGCCAGGCTCAGAGGGTAGAAACAAGTCAACTTTGCTTGCGCCGGCATCCCACGCGTTAGCCACTAGCTCAGTAAGAGCCACCTGTGGCACATGCGCGACGGGGCCCAACTCGCGGAGAAGATAGTCCTCCTCAAACAACGACAGGTGACGGGTTTGGTCGGACATCAATTTCCTCCATGGATTGGTGCTTCCGGGCCATTGGCTCTAGCACTGCGTATTTCAGCAATCCTACCCCATTGGAATGCTAAGCAGAATCTAGATAGAGCACCTTTTAAATACCTCATCGCGATGTCTACAGCGGCAGACGATCAAGCTCCCACAGCGATTCTCGATGGTTTCAATGCAGCCTTCACGAGTGTTGTGCACCCATAAGCCTACCAATCTCAAAAACTGCAGCGCGCCTTACGTCGGTAACAGCCTCGACCTTCTCTCCATTGTCCGTTTCGTAGAAATACGCCCCGTCGCAGTGAAGGCTGTCCAAGAGGTGACTCATGTCGTACACCTTTTCAGGGATGACCTCACCCTCTCCAGCCAGAATCCCTGCAGCGATCGAGTGATTCCCTCCATATACAAAACCGATACCCCAAGGTAACCAAAGATGCACACTATGATTATCGTCCTGAACCCACGGCCCTTGATAGTTACGGCTGTAGGGCCTTGTAGATGTCTGGCTCATGGCGACGGGTGCTTTGGCGGAGCCAATAGTCGCCAGAGCTGAAACGTAACCTCGGAGACTCCATGGCCATGGAAGCACGATATCCCGGGAAAGCTTGAGGACGTACTGGTTTTGGGGAAGTGGTCGGCCAAGCCAGCGAGATCCAGAGGTGGAGAATAATCTGTCGCGCACGGCTGATCCAAAGAACCAAGCACCATCAAGGTTTGGCAGCGCGTCTTGACCACGTTCAGCTACCGCTAGCAGATGTTCGGACTGAAGCGGCCTGAGGATTGCGCGGATCAAATCAGGAAGACCTTTTGGATTGGTCAGCGCAATCTCCTTAGCGACCTTCATGAGGTGGTTGTATACCGCAATATTGGTGCTGTCGGTTGTGTACATGGAGCCCTCTTTTGGAGTGATACCTCCTATTCAACGGTAAGCGGCCCACAAGCGCGCACCGTCTAACGGATCAATCACACCCACTGCTATTTTCGATTGTCCATTGATTTTCCTGAGATACACGATTTCAGTGTCAATCCCAGCTTCAGCAACCACCATGGCCCATTCTGATCACCGGCTAAGCCCTCAAGCCAAGTTGGTAACAGTAAAGTGCTTGGCAATCCACCCACAAAAATTTACGAGCGCTTGCTAGCAACCAGCTTCTGTCGAATCAAATTGAACAGCTCTGCCTGATACACGGCATCGTCCAACGCATCGTGATTGCCAGACGTTTTAGGGCTTACGACCTTCTCAATCTCGCTCGACCGAGTCGATTTCCAGGTGCACTGGGCGGTACCGAAGAACATCGATTTGATGTCCAACGCTGCGATGCCAAATGGGTTCTCACCGAGGTACTGGTGGAAGTAGTAATTCACGAAGCTCCAATCGAAGGATGCATTGAAGCCCACGAACACTACCGACTGGTCTGCACCGGCAAGAGACTCAACCCAAGCCTTGAACTGTGACATTGCCTCAGTTGGCTCCAAGCCCTCTTTACGCAGCTTATCCAAGGACAAGCCCGTCACCTCCAGAGCTGCAGGAACGAACTTTTCAGAGATCGGTTTCAGGTAGCAAGAAAACTGCTCCTCCGGGTTTGAGGTCAAGCACGCCCCGATTGACAGCATGCTGTACTTCCCGGGAATTGGGCCTGAAGCCTCAATATCTACGGAAACGAAAATTTCTTTGTCGGCGTTCATAGTTACCCCGTTTGAGCAGTTGCCAGGCTGACAACCACAGCGTCCATTACCAGACACCAAAATGCTGGAAATGATCGGCAGGCAAATTCGATGGGAGAGAAGGCAAGTCGCCCCGCCCTAGCCCCATCAAACCCTTTCACCGACCACGGTCTTGGTCGATTACTTGTCTTCCATCACCGGAGACGGCCGCATCGACAGAATCGAGTCGGTCAGATCTTGAAAGGTCAGCGGCCTGTTCGGGAAAGCCTTTGCCATCGCAGTAGGATACAAACGAGTCCGGATACGGGGTATTCGACGCCTGCGATAAGCAGGAAGTCCCCGTCTTGGTTGTGCGCGGCATCAGCGATTACGGCGACATCACTAAAGACAATGCTTTCCATAAGATAGCCTCGGAAGCGGCAGCCATCGTGACCCTTGACTACGCCACGCATGGCTGGAGTCGGCGGATTTAACTACGGTCAGGGGCCGACAGACTCAACGATCGAGGTGACCACGCGATCGCGACTGACGGCCCCTTTTAGACTAAGAGATTAAGGCATGAAAAGATCAAACCCGATCGAAAACTACTTTGACGAGTCAGCCAAAGAGTTGCTGTTTTCACTGGTGGATCGTAAAAGTCCGTGCGGCATCGCGAGCGGTGATGACGATACTTACATGCACACCATATCTGCGGTGTTTGGCTTATTCGCGTCCCTGCTGGACGAAAACACACCAGATCTTTACCCGTCTGAATGGCAAATCATTGCAGAGTCTCAGCGAGAAAGTCAGGGCGCACATCGCTTACCGCTGAGTCCAATCGAGTTGAAGTCACGGCTGGTCGTAGGTGTTGAAGACGTATCGGATGGACGCGGGGAAATCTCAAGTGGCCTGGTGGCCAATAAGCTCGCAGGTTTCAGCTCAGCGCAGCTGTGCTCCGTAGCTGTCCATGTCCAGCGTTACCATGTAGCTAGGAAGCGGGGTCAGGGTTACAAGTTCCCTGAGATCAAATTCAAAGGATGATCCTTGCTGGCGGAAGGAGCTCCCTCAAATAATAAAGGGGGGCGCGCTACCTTGATGCAGGATGTTTCGGCTGAGGGTTCGTCGCAGGGCTACGGTGAAGATGCAGGTCACTCTGAACAGAGAGGCCATTAAGTCGAACAAGATGCCGGTCACAAGAACTCTAGGGCGCGGCCAACCTCCTCACCCATGAGTTTCGTCACGTGCTGGCATCATATTTAGGAACGAGTCAGATGGATCTATTTACTCCAGTTGTCCCTGCAGAGCGGCAGCATGAAAACTTTAGACGCGTTCTGGTGCCGGGACGAATCTCCGAAAGAGCAGTCGTGACAGGTTGGTCTGAAGGTTTTCCAGATCGTGATAACAAATTTATAAATGAGTTCCAGACGACATTTAATTCGTCATTTTGGGAGGTGTATTTATACGGAGTATTTAAATCTTATTCGTTCGACATGGATTGGTCTCAGGCGCGCCCTGACTTTTGGCTCTCGACACCACACGGAGAGATTATAGTCGAGGCTGTTACCGCGAATGCTGCAGAAGGTAAGGAGCCTGAATGGGACAAGAAACGCCTGATGAGTGACCCAGTAGCTAGAAAGGAATTTTGGCCTCTTAATCGCGAAGCAATCATTCGCCTTTCAAATGCTCTGAGCTCAAAGGTGAGAAAATACAACAAGAGCTATAAAAATTTGTCCCATGTGCCCGGCAAGCCATTTGTGATAGCTGTAGCTCCGTTCGAGCAGCCAGATTTCCAGCACCAATACGATCGTGCCATGCGGGCCTTGCTGTACAACGACTACGTAGATGAGACAGCGTACTTCAAAGATCCAGCCCAATTCCCGGACGGCCCACCTAGCGTTAGGCTTGATGAAATCACAAAGGACAACGGCTCGACCTTCGATTTAGGTATTTTCGAGAATGATGATTGGGCGGAGGTTAGTGCAGTCATTTTTTCTTGTGTCGCGACGTGGGGAAAAGCAGTTGCGATGTCAAACGACCGCCGTGATGGATTCATCATGGCGAGTTGGGGCACTGATGTATCCGGCAAGTCAGAGGCAAGGAGGAGCCGGGTCGGCATCCCTAGTGAAGAGATTCATGACGGACTTCAGATATTCCACAATCCACACGCTTCAAATCCAGTAGACCTGCGAGTCTTTCGTCGGAAGGGGGTAGTACAACACTATCTATCTGAAGGGGTTTGGATACGCGAAGGTTATGACAACTGCCTGCAATTCAGATTTACCTACGCATCAGGGTTACCTCTTACAGACTCTCCGCACAGGTAACAGCTTTCCGAACGTTAGCGAATGACGCAAGCCTCAGCACCCATACTAACAAAATGGTGCCACAGTGCTGGATCCAGGTACCTGCGCAGCAGGGCTGCGCTGAGTGCCGCGACGTATAGGTTCTGGTGGGTGCGCTGAGGATGGCGGGGTCGCGTTGACTGTGGGTTAGGGGTTCCCAAGTTCGATTTGTTCAGTGATGTACGCCGCTAAAATACTGGCTAACGTTGAGGCAGATATGACAATCCTTCAAAAGGCGCAGGCCCTCGGGTTGCCGACGTAAATCATCAGCACCCCGGCCGCCAATTTCGGCGGCTCGCGGGGGATGTACCTCATTCAGCTCAAGATCGATGCTCAGCAAGTATCGTCTCTCCTATGGAGAGCTTTTTCTGAACCTTAGCTTTCAAGGTAGTGCTCAGATAGGGCATGGCCTTGCGATAGTTTTCAAGTGCTAGCTCTATGTGCCGCACATCACCGCCCCTCTGGCCCAAAGTGAAAAATGCATGCCCAAGCCAGGCGGTGGTTCTTCCCCAAGCAACCGCATCGCGCTCAAGGGTGCGCTCCAGCAAAGCCCCCTGATAAGCCTCGATGGAGGAATGTAGGGATCCGAGGCTTGCATCAAAGTCCGCGAGTGCACACAGAGCATTACCCAAATTATGTTTCGTCATCCCCCAGTCAAGGGGGACGCGCTCTCGCGTTCGTTCCTCCAGAGAATCTTCGTATGCGTCCACAGCCTGCAAAATCAGAACTGAGTCCTCTTCCCGACTTCCGAGCTCCAGAAGTACGTTGGCTAGAATGTTCTGCGTTCGAGCCCAATCTAATGGTACGCGTTGCCTGGTACGCTCTTCCAAGGCGGCTAGGGCTGCCTCTAACGCCTTCTCAAGCCATTCAGAGCTGCCATCACGGACGGCAAGCTGAAAATACACATGAGAGAGATTATGCTGCGTGTTAGCCCATTCGAGGGGAATGTGCTCTCGCTGCACGTGAGACAACGCAGCATGATATGCCTCAGCCGCTTGATGGAAGAATTCGAGATTTTCGGTATGTTCACCCAAAGCGAGTAGAGCATTGGCGAGATCGTTCTGCGTGATGCCCCAGTTCAAAGGTGAGTCCTGCGTGCGCTCAGCCAACGCTGCTCGGAAAGCCTGAACACTTTGCTGAAGGAGCGAGAGGTTATGTTCACGCTCACCAAGGACACGTAAAGCATTCCCCAGATTATTCTGGGCTCTTGCCCACTCGTGTTTCATTCGGGTGAAAGCAGGTTCAAACACCGCTTCCTGAAGACAGTCTACCGCTTCGTGAAGCCGGGTCACACCGCTCTCACGCTCCCCTGCAAGGCGCAGCGCCGCACCAAGATTACTTTTTACGATAGCTACCGTGACTACGTCCCCCGCATCGCTGAAAAACTGCAAAGGGAGGGTGAAACAGTCAACGGCCTGGAGTAGCAAATCCTGTCGGCTATCTCTGATGCCCAAAGCCAGGCGCACTCCGCCGAGACCAATGAGAGCGTGAGCATATGTGGCTGAAATCGAGTCGCTAGAAGCCAAGGCGTTCTGATACACCACCTCTGCTTGTCGAAGAAGTTCGTCATGAGGCACGCGTTCGCCTAACACTACCAAAGACTTCCCTAGCCAGAGTAACACCACACTCCCATTCTGACTGTCCACCGCTTGATCAGCCCAGATACAAGACAGTTCTACCGCTACTTCCAGCGGAAAGTTTAATCCAAGCATTTCTCCCTTCCGGAAGTAGTCCTCCAATCGATTCATGAAGGCGAGGCTAAGGAAAGGGGCTTCCGGGTGATCAAGCGAGATGAGTTTCAGCACCTCATCAGCCACTCGCCGAGGGTTTTGCAGCAACGTGTACTGCGTAATCGAAGCTTCGAGCAGTTCCGTGCGCTGACGTTTGATCGACTCACGCGCATCAGCCTCTTGCTGGTCAAGGGATGCAAGGGCTTGCTCAATCGTCGATGCGCCCTGTTCAAGCTCTCCAGTTTCAATGGACTCTCGAACTCCAGCCATCGTCTCATTGACCAGTTGATCCCGACATTGAGCAGCGTCTGCGGTTGAATTCATTTTTTCTATTAAGGAGAGGTCGTAGTCCAGCTTTTTGTATGCTTGCGACGGATCTCGCACGATGTCTGGATAACGGCGCTTAACCAATGCAAGGATTGCTTTATCCGAAGCGGGACTGCCACTGTCGCTGTGGTGAGCCATGACCAGCTTGAGGAGGTGAGCAAGCCCCCCCTTGATCTGAGCAAAGTTCTCGTTGGCATCGGAGAAACCGTTGTCAACCTTGGAGCCAAGCTCCTGTAGTAAATCGACAGCGATCTTCAAGCGCTGCGTCAAGATGGCATCAATGTCTCTGACCCAAGACTGAAGTCCGTCAGCACTGGGCATATCCCCTAGCGTCTCGAGAATGATGTCGATGCGTTCGTCCAGCCCTTCTAAAGCCTTCAGGCACTCCCGCCCTAGATCTATTCCGAGGCTGCTGACTGCGATCTGAAACGCCTTTTCGGCCTGCGGGTATTTATTCGGGGTCTGAATAGTCTCAACAAACGTCAAGTAGACGAGGTCGCCAAAGGTCATCCGAGCAGTGCCCCCGGGGATGACAACTCCAGCCTCAGCCGTCTGAGAGTACAAGTCGGGAATGTCACTTGGCTCACAGCTTACGATTTCGGCAACGATGTTGCGGAAAGCTCGAGTGAGTGGGTCATCGCTTTCGACCTCTTTACCTATTAGCGTCGCGGGAGCGTTGAGCACTACACGTTCAAAATGGTGATCAATCGGTGAGGCCAAGAGAGGGATTCGACGATCAAAAGCGATAGCGCGCAGCTCTTTGAGTCTTGTCTGAAGGATGCCTGAGAAGGTGTTAACAGGAGCCGCCTGCCCATCAGCCTCAGGCGTTTTACAGGCGCTCAAGACCGTACGGTCTACCTCCAGGGCTGATTCGATCCAAGAGATCCTCAAAACGCGAAGCAAGTCATCACGCGCTCCAAGCGAGGAGAACGGATTGTGGTCGTTCAGCCGTGCTGTGATGTCTTTTCTTTGCCGCTCGGGCACCAGCTTGATCAGCGCCGGTAGGCTTTTGACTACCGTGCCGACCAGCTTTACCGTCCACACCATTCCGCACCCCGCTGCAAAAAATTGCCGTAGCCTATCAATAAGTCGTCTCTTCCGTGTAGCAGGAGATAGAGCGGCCATGTGGAAAATGCGTACTCGGTGCCCCCATGATCGAATACTCGCGGCGACTTGGATGACGAGGGGTGGCGAAGCTGGTATGAGCCGAGCAGTGGTAAGCATGATGAGGATGCTCGACCGACTATGAGACATCCGCTTTCTAGGCCTTAGGCTGGAGACTGGGCCTTAGTCGCCGTCAGCAATACTTCTGTCCCCTCAAAAAGTTGGGGAGAGTGCGGTCAAGCCTCTGCGTTTACAGATGATTTTCACTCAGAAGCGCCCTCCGCTGGGTGAGACCTAACCGGCCGTTCTGTAAATCTCGAAATTACATCGCGTCAACCTGTAACGACCAGATGATAACGTTACGGCGGGAGCCTAGTAGGCAAGCGAACGGCAATTGAAGGATGATCAGCAAGGGAGTGTTGCGATGAGTTTTACAGAAAAAATGAGCGCCATGATGGAGCTCTTGAGGCTGATCAACACCGATGACCTGATCAAGGAAACATCGTATAAGTCTTGGACATCGCTAGACGGCACATCGATTGTTGCAACGGATAGCAATACCTATTTTATAGTGATCGAGCTTTTAGCAATCGAAAATTCGACAATAGCAAGTAGATTCAGTCGCAAGACTATTTACAAGTTCATTGAAGACCGCTTACCAAAAATCAAACGTTCTGGAGAGATCCCCGTTTCCGCTGAGGTATTTTTTTCAGAACTCCTGGAGCAACAACCGACGTCAATGAAGATCACCGTTCCCATTTCGGGCATTCGCCTAGACGATGGCATACGTGAGTTCGAGCTGGCGTGCTTCAATTTTGGATATTTGCAAGATTTAGAAATGCCTTTGGCCAACCAAAAAGGCATGTACATCAGCACGACTATCAGCGAGGTTTACGATAAAGAAATCGCTTATGAAAAGGCCGAAAACGCATTCCTTAACTTTGGTAAGCTGATCGTTTTTCTGGCGGGAAAACAGGACAAAAGCATATTGATTGAGACCGGGCTTCCGCTAAAGCCAGATATGTCTCATGAGCTAATGTATGTGAGCACTAACTCTTATCAAATTCGCGACGCCAAAGGTTTTATGTCGACGGGCGATATCCGGAACAAAACGATAGAGAAAATTCCGGTAAACAATCAGTTCTTTACTTCGCGTGAAGAGCTAGGAAAGCTTTGGGGGCTATACGAACGCAAGCATAGAGGCGCTAAGCTTCAGGATCTGGAAGCAAGGATTTTGAATACTGCCCTCGCCCTAGGTGAGTCGGCGTCAACCAAGGACATGCGCAACTCAATACTCTATACCTGTATAGCACTGGAAGTTTTGTTCTCCCACAATGACGCATCGCTCTTCCAGAAAAGCATTGGTCAAAACGTTGCCGACCTGTTTGCATTTATCGTAGCGAAAGATGTTAACGGACGGAAGCACGTTGCGAAGCTAACCAAGAAGGTTTATGGGATGCGGTCAGCGATTGTCCACGGTGGGGATAAGGAATTGTCTAACGACAACATTACTGTAAACCACTTCATGCGTGGTGCGCTTACAGAGCTTTTGACTGCCGAGCGCTTCAAAGATACAAAGCGACTTTCCACTATCTACGACATGATGCAAGACGCTCAATACTCTTACTGAAGTCAATTAACGTGAGCGTAGCTATCGTGCGCTCACGTTTATAAAATAATCCAGAATCTTTCTACCCAGCACCTCCTTACGTAAGTGCGGCTAATTTTTAAGGGCATGCCTAGAGGTTACGCTTTTTCGTCGGAAACGCTTCCCCCGAGCTGCTTATCACCTTGACCCCCCTGGTCATCTTTATATCCCGACTACATCCAGAGGAAATGAGATGACGAATTCATCCTTGCCTAGCCTCCAAAAACACACGTTGTCTGACCCTGCAAACCACACAATGGTCACGTGGATTGTGTGGCGAGAGCTGTCCGACGAGGGGAACAGCACGTACAAAGCAAGCATCCATGACGACAGTCTTGATCTGCTTCTGGTCGGCTTTCTAGGGCAAGATTTAGAGCTTACGCATGACATGCTCTTGTTTAACGATGAGTGGGCGCCAGAAAATATCTGCGGGCTTGCCCGTGCTGGGGAACACGAGGCGGAGGCGGAGCATGCGCAAAATGTCTTATGGATGTCTTTGACGATGACTTGGATTTGTGGCGAGAGTCGGCTACCGGTTGCAAATCGATTCCAAAGAAGCTGGTGCTGTCCCGTGAGGTGAACATAACGTTTGCGTGCCCTGCCGGGACGGCTGTCGTAAATCAGGCCCGGCGATGCTCGCCGTTGTCCTGACCCTGCCGGGCTTCCATCCTCACGTCCGCGCGCTCCGCTTGCATAGAGATCGAGGTCACTAGCTAGCTTGGACATTCCCTGCGGCTACCACATACTAGCTTCCATCCATCGTGGAGTGAGGTTACGCAAAAAATGGCATGGTCATTTTGGAAGGACAAACGCCCTGCCTGGATACAGGCGGAGGAACGAGATTTTATCAAAGCAGCCAACAGCCTGAAGACACTGCAGGTGACACCACGAGGCGGCATGAGGATTGACCCCGAAGAACTGAGAGATCAGATCCTCGCCGCACGAGAACAGTACAAAGATTTGGTCAAGAAACAGTGATGCTGGATGTCCTACCTATGTTGTAGCTGTGGCTGAAGCCGCACCGGGTCGCGAGACACGTGCTGACCTAACGAAGGAGGGTCGGCAGAGTCGAAAGGCGAGCCTCTACGATACCGGGCACCTCCACCACTGAACTCTCGCGGGGCCCACGCAGGTGGATACTAAGGTTTCCACGCACCGTATCCTGCTTCCAGCAAGCGCACTCGGGGGTGCTGCTTTGGAGGCTGCTGGATTACCTCGAGGAGCTTCTCTTGCAACCAGAGTGCATCCTGCGTAGAAAACGAGTAGCCCATCTCTTCAAGTTCTAGTTCGAAGCCGCCCTCCTCTATGGTTCGAACCGCAACAAAGGTGCCTGCGCTTTGCGTACCTTTAAGAAGCTCAATGCTAGCATTCTCAACGGGAAAAACACCGGTAGCACTGAACTGCCATGCGCCATGCGAGAATCGATACTTTCTTTTGAGCAGGCCCTCGTAACGTAGTGCTGCCGTCGCGCTTTCTACTTCCGTTTGCTCCGTCATGGCCAGAGCTTCGGAAAGGCAAAAGGCAATATCCGCCGCTACTTCCGAGCCGACATAGATTCCTTCGAACTCAAACTCAATACTCGCGCCCCTTCCCTCGATAGCTGCAACACGGCATTCATAGCGATCATCGAACTCCCGGCCCCGCCAGCAGAGAAATTCCCGCTTGAAAGAGAGAGTGCTAGTCAAATCAGGTGACTCAAGCATATGCATTTACCGTCTCGGCTAAATACAAACATAAACGGTTTGTCATTCAAAAAACTTTAGCGGACATGAAAATTAATTATGACAACGCTGCCGCGATGACAGGAGCGTTTGTAAAGTTGTCTGGGCGCGTCCTCCGGGACGGCTGTGGTGAACCGAGCCGCTCAACGCGGCTCGGCCCGGTGGGCTTCCATCCTCGCGCCTCGGCCTTTCGGCCTGCGAGCTCCGCTTGCCAGTTGCATCTGACTCGGATGTTGGAAGGTTTCGACTTAGAGGTATCAGTGTGGCCGCCGGCCGAGTCCGCCTTCGCAACGGATTTGCTCCTCGACGAATTCTATCGACGAGTCCAGCTCGTACTGTATCTCTTCGAAGACTGCGCCTAGTCCAGGATGGCTGCCTGATGCTCGTAGCTCAGCCACTAAAAGAATGAGCTCTCGCCCCTTGGCTATAGGCATCTGAACGTTGCAGTAAACAGTGTCCTTGGTGTCACGAGTCATAAAGCCTCCAGTTTGCAATGGATGGTAGCTTACCTGGATGGTAAATCGTATTTGTGGTGATGGAAGCGCCCGAAGGGACGGCTGTCATGCACCAAGCCGCCTAGCGGCGGCTCGGCCCTTCGGGTTTCCATCCTCGCCTCTACGGCTACGCCTGCGCGCTCCGCTTGCCTGTTGGATCACACATATCGCCTGTACCATCAAGTTTGAGTAATAGTCGCCCGAAGCAGTAGGCGCACAAACTGATCCGCATCTTGACCTGGTAGGTTTCCATACGCCCGGCTAAGACCTTGCTAGCCTATCCAATGCTCATAGAGAGGGAATTCATGACCTGTATTCTGGTTGCTCATCTAGGTGATGAGGTCATCATCGCGGCTGACAAACGTGTAACCCAAATCACTGAGAACGGCGCAAGAGTCCCTTGCGGTGACAATGAAGAAAAGCTCGTCAGGACAGAGACTGGCGTCATCACCGGCGCCGGCTCGCTGGCGATGCTGGATCCCGTCAAATCCCTCGCTAGAGATCGTGGTTTCGACAGTTCTGATGTCGTACTGAAATGGATCTTGAACACCCGCAAATCATTTTCAGAGGCGCATGCCAACAGCCCTCGCCTGGCAGCAGATCTGGCCGAGACATCATGGATGTTCACATACCCGACTGTGGTGAATGATCAGCCCGTTACACGGTTCGTCTACTTCCACCAGCATCACAGCACCGAATCGTTATGCGTCCTGACCGAGGGTAGAGCGATGTGCTTCCCGGGTGGCTTCTCCATGGAGCAAGCTCAGGCATTACAGGCCAAGCTGCAGGCTGTGGTTACTAAAGCCCTCGAGTCCCTGCCAGCCAACCAAGTCAGACAGACGGTGGTGTCTGGGATGCTCACGTTGATGAGTGAGACTGCAGAGATCAGCGAGACTGTTTCGAGCACCTGTGATATTGCGGTTATAAACGGTAGGCAGGTAGATATAGCTCTGTCCGTCACGGAAAGTAATGGTGTTCGGGAGTTTATTCCGATGGCCCACGTAGCAGCTTCGTGAGCTGTGCCAGGCTGCAGGCAAAAGCTGGGCGGCCTACGGGCCTCCTGAGCTAAGCAGCCAAGGTATCGGGCTGTATTACACCGTCGCCACCATTCCTGGCTGTGCGCTCCACTTGGCAGACATCCCAGACCATGTAAATGCATTCTGATCGCCCCTGCTCTCGAAGAATTCGGTAGCTGGGACGATGTTTACTTACTTCCGGAAATCGCGAAAGTAGGGTTGGCGCTCGTCAATCTTTTCTGACGCTTTCGGGAAGCTCTTCGCACCACCCTTCGACTCGTCTAGGAACCAGTAGCAGTGGAGCTTCGCCCTGGTGATAGCCACATACGCAAGCCTCATCACCTCTTCTCCTTGTGCCAGGTCATATGCCCTCGCCTCACCATTCATCTCGAGCTTGGCTAAGGCATACGCTTGATTGCGCCAATCGGACGAGGTCAACTGCTCACAGTCGCCTAACATGAACACGGCGTCGGCCTCCAATCCCTTGGAGCCATGATAGGTCATGAGGCGAATTTGGTCGGGGTGCTTGTCATCACTTGCTCGCTGCTTGAGATGGCTTATCAGCTGACCCGCTTCTTTCAGCGTCCTTCTGGATCGAGACAGCACCATAATCTCGTGGCCGCGCTCGTAATGTTGCTCGACCAGATTAACAAGCTGCTCGTCATCTCTGTCCCATAGCTGGACTGGGTCATTTGAATCCTTCACATCGGGATGCGCCGCTTCGCCATGCTTACCAGGGATACCTCGAGTGTGCTTCACGATGCTTTCAGCAGCGTCAATGACCATCTGCTGAGATCTGTAATTCTGCTGTAACTTAAGATCTAGAGTTTTAGGAGATGGAAAGTATTGCTTGAAGTGCTGGAAGAACTTGGGTGAGCTTCCTCTCCATCCGTAGATGCTCTGCCAATCATCCCCAACCGCCATGAGAGAAGGACAGATCAGGCCACTGGGGGAATGGAAATTTAGCTCACGCTTGCGAAGCTCTCCCAGGACACCGCGCAGCCAGCTAATGGTATTCGCGCCACAATCTTGGAATTCATCCACGAGGGTAACCATCTGAGCGCCCAACACAGAACTGGGGATTTTTTTGAAATTATCCTCCGCATGCTCGTTAAACATCGAAAACATTTTGTTAAAAGTGAAAACTGGCGGGTTCTGATTGGACAAGAAGTCTTCAAATGCCGGCCAGAAAATACCGAGCGCTTCAAAAAACTTTGCCTCAATGGCGTTTTTCTTGAAGTCCATACCCTTGGTGGCGACGGGAACAGCCAACCCGAGATTCTCTAAGAAAGAAGCACAGCTGTGAAACGCCTCCATGATCGGGGCTGGCTTGATATCCCCTCCGACCTGATAGCTAAACTTCGGGACACCTGAGACCTTACCTCGCAATGTCTCAAGAGAATGCAACGCATCGGCATAACTGGTGAAGTAGAGGACTCGCTTCGAGAAGAACAGCTGGAAGAAGATTCTCCGCATGTGCAATGCCAGAGAAAGCTTGACCTGTTTTTTTCCATCTTTAATTTTGATTGTATCTGGCTCATTTGCGTCAAGCCCGAGCACCACGTAGGCATTCAAGTCTTTAGCATAGCCATGGGCATGGAACGTCTTCCCGAAGAGGGTTACCGGCTCAAGCTCCGCGTTGATCCCTGGCAGAGGCCAATGACCAGCCTTCCGCCATAGCGCCTCTACCGCCTGGCAAACATCCTCATCCCGATCCGAGCAAGCTTTGATGGCAGAAATGCGTTTAGCGTTCTCTGGATCATCAGGATTTAGGCGATCCCCTACTCCGATACCGTGCTCGAACAATGCCAAGATGAGCTCTCGGAAGCGCTTGTCAGTTTCGAAGAGATTTTGATAGCACCGATCCATCAAATTCAGCTGCCGCACGTTGAGCCGGAGGTCTAAAACATTTTCTGGTTCTTCGTCCTCGCCGATTGGATCCTTGCTAAGGAATTCAAAAGCCTTAGCGCCCTGGAGCTGCGGCGACCACCTGAAAAAATCTAGGATACGAGAGTGGAATGTCCGTACGAAAGATTTCCCCTTCTCTTCGTCCATAGGAATTCCCCACTTGGTGAACACCTTGACCACCTTGGAGATAAAGTCGAAGCGAGAGTCACGCGTAAACGTTACGACGGTGATTTTTGATTCAGGTACTTTCAGATAGTACCGCAGCACGAGAAGGCGCAGAACCATCGTGGTGGACTTGCCACTAGGCGCTGCGCCACGATATGGAAGAAGGTAGCACGATGCCATACCTGATCAGCAAGCTGAGATAGGTGAGAAACTCCCCCAAGGCTCAGGGATATGTATCCACAAAGCCACCTCGATATCGCAGTAATGACGTTTCACCAGCACAAAATCATGATCATCATCGGGCTCAAGTAGCTCGTGGGTGGTATTCCAGTCGCTACTCCCACTACGCCACAAATGGACACATCCGCTCCCTTGAGCTCTGGGACTTGGCACATCGGCTTCAGATTGACAGAACTCGCCAAATCCAAAATAGTGGCACGATGACAGCTCATGCTCGCACCCGCTTACCGGACGTTATGAGCACAGTGCGCCTCCCATCTGCCTACAAGGATGTGAATATGCAGACCGAAATTGAGCGGTTCGCGCATGTCATTTTTGCCTCCAACCCAAACCAAAGGGATTTCTGGCTAGGTAGAAAAGCTTTATCAGCGGAGAGTTTGGTTGAGCGGTACAACGGCCTGAAGCCGTGCTTGCATGGCAGCGATGCGCATCAAACTGCCAAGACTGGGGCGCCTGATGGGAAGAGATTCAGCTGGCTCAAGGGAAGCCCTACCTTCGATACGCTTCGTCAGGCTTGTATCGATCCGGCAGGCCGGGCTTTCATCGGTGAGGAACCACCACCTTACGGAAATGCTTCCGAGGTCATCTCCCAAATCGATATAACCAATGCACCATGGCTCAAGACACCATCCCTGGCTCTGAACCCAGGCCTGATTGCCGTGGTAGGCGCAAGAGGCTCAGGAAAGACCGCGCTTGCTGACATCTTGGCGGCAGGCTGTGACGCACGAGGCAACGCAATTACAGGGCACTCGTTCTTGGTGAGAGCCCAAGACTACCTACAAAATGCCGAAGTGAATATCACCTGGTGCAACGGTGACACGCAAGCCAGCCCGCTCAACCAGACGACTGACGATGAGTTCGTGTACCCAAGAGCTCGGTAACCGACCATGTGGGGGCCTCCCAACGTCTCGAAGTCTTGGTGAGTGAACGGTGCGATTCATACAAGCGCGTTTTCTCTGCCCTCATTGCTGAGGAGCAAGTTCTCCAAGAGCTTTACTCGCCCATCAAACAGCGCCTGGAAAGTGCCCAAGGGACTCTGAACAAGCTTTCTTTCTCGGTAGCCCGAACTGTCGACATTGAGGCATGGTCAGCCGAGGGTGAGTCCTTGCTCAACCTATCTAAAAAGGGCCCTTTCAGAGGCCGAGGTACCTTGCGCGAAAAAGTGCTCGAGTCGCTGAATACTCCCTGGCTCTGCGGGGATGACGAGACCGTGCTAGCTGCGCTGAGAGAGTTTATTAAGAACTACCATGAACAGCTCGTTGAGCATGCACCAGTCGCCACATCGGATCTGGCAGAGTATCGGCGGTGGACGAAACGCTTAGCCCAATGGCTCTATGGTACTGACCACATTTCTGTACGTTATGCCATAAATTACGACGGCGTCGAAATCCAAAAGCTCTCTCCTGGCACCAGAGGAATTGTGCTGTTGCTGCTTTACCTTTCGCTTGATGCGAAAGACAGCCGGCCACTGATCATTGATCAGCCAGAAGAAAATCTAGACCCCAAATCGATCTACAACGATCTCGTTCCATTGTTCATGGCCGCCAAGTCGACTCGACAAGTCATTATGGTGACCCACAATGCCAACCTCGTCGTGAACACGGATGCCGACCAAATCATCATCGCCGAATGTGGCCCTCATGGTAACGGGCAGTTGCCTCCTATCACCTACTTGTCAGGAGGACTTGAGGACAGGTTGATCCGGGAGCGGGTATGCGAGATTCTCGAAGGTGGTGAGACCGCGTTTAAGGAGCGTGCTCGCCGACTGCGAGTCCGGCTTTCACGGTAATTTCCAAGATCGCTGCTCGCTATGGTGTTTTGTCATCGAGCGGCGGATTGGAAACATTATCAATGGTGAGCGGCCATCTTTTGGAGCTCATAAACAGGGATTTCGGTAAGGAGAAAGGGATGTCAATGCGGGATAACGCTGTAGCTTCCATCCGGCTTGGAGTGGAGGATTTCAGGGCTGCAGAACACGATGAGGCTCGAGCTCTCTCCTCTATTCGAAATCTGACATCGGGGCTTTTGTTGCTTTTCAAGGTCAAGTTACAAGCTATGAGCACACCTGGTTCAGGTGAGGCGTTGCTCAAAGAAAAAGTGACGCCCATCATGGGGCTAGATGGTCAGCCCATTTGGATGGGCAGTGGAAAAAAGACGGCCGATGTACAGACGATAATTTCTCGACTCAATGGGTTGGGAATCGCTGGAGTCGAGTGGAAGCTGCTTGAAGCACTCACCAGCACAAGAAATGATATCGAACACTATTACAGCACCCGTCCGACATCTGTGCTGCTGGAGACCGTGGCCAACTGCTTTCACCTGATACAACAGTTTGTTCCGACCCACCTAGGGATTAGTCCAGTAAGTCTGCTTGGGAAAGACATCTGGACGTTTCTAACTGAGCAGGAAGCTTTCTACGAGCGAGAGCGAAAAGCGTGTATGGAATCACTCAGTATCGTCTCTTGGCCCTCGCAAATTCTTGCAACGGCTACAGAGCATCTGAGTTGTCCTAAATGCAGGGCGAAGCTCATGAAAGCCTCAGGCGACGTCGATACACATTCTCTAACAACGTTTCACTGTACCCGATGCGATGCCACATCGCAGTTTGGTGATGTGGTCGACTCCATGCTCACAGGAAAATATTTCACAGATCTTTATATTGCGGCCACTCAAGGTGGGGAAGGCCCTCTAGACGTCTGCGATAACTGTGAACGTGATTCCTACGTTATCGAGGAAAACCAGTGCGCCATCTGCGGAGATGGCCCAAAAGCCCCCGCATGCAGGCAATGCGGGACAATACTTGATGACGATGCGGACATTGAAGAAATTCATTCGGATGCACTGTGCGACCATTGTCGCTACATACTCGAAATGGATTAGTGAAACGGCCTGAAGGTCAGTTGACACAACCAGATCACAGATGCACTGACTAGGCGATTCGCTGACAAGGCCGACCTACTTGATTGATGCGCCTCATTAGCCAATCAAATGCGGTTGAGATAATCCTTCGAAGCAGATGAAACTATTAGCTGACAGGGTGGCAAAGCGCTATCAAAATCGATACCATCCGTAGGATGCTATTTTGCTTAACAACTTAATGAGTTAGAAAGGACTCTTGCAATGCGGATTCGTGAAATACATACCTCCGTTGGATTCACAAATGGGCTCGGAAAACATGATTTCAACACTAACAGAATAGACGTTATTACAGGCGCAAATGGATCCGGGAAGACCATCCTTCTGAACTCGATTCTGGAATTTTTCACAGAGAAACGAAAACATTCAGTATCCACACCCTCTGTGATTTATACTATTGACAATGTTAATTACGGTGATCCCGCCAAAGCAAAACCTCTAAAACTTGTCGCTCAAACATTCAGCCCATTCAGTAGATTCCCGCCTCCCAAACCAACTCAAAAATCGTTACTTGAACGTTACACTACTGAATCACGATCTATAATAGATGAATATATTTGTGCAGGAATTCATCGCAGCACTAGGTCAATTGGCCCCAACCTCTCCAAATCAGTTTTAGAAAATTCGATATTTAGGCTGAGTGAGTCATCTGAATATACTGGAGCCTTGGCCCACGCCTTATCAATTTTAAAGTTCAGCAGCAAACTCACCTTTATATATTCATCAAGAAAAATATTGACAGGTATTTTTTCTGCAAGAGACCGGAAAACGGCCATTCTAAACCTGATCACAGAAGCGATCAACGCTGTCCCCATTGGTGCAAAGCCGCGCTCACCACTGGCAGTTGAAGCATCACTATCCGACCACTCAGCCTTAGCCAGTCTAATTGAAAGTGCAATGGAGCAACTTGAACGAACAACATTAGACTACCGACATTTCGAACTCAGCTTTGACTTCAACAATCGGCACCTTCTTGACTTTGCGACACTTCAGTCCCTGGCTTTTTTAAGAAAACTCGGGTTTTTGAAAATCGTCAATTGCTTCGTCGGATCAGAACAACATCCGGGCTCGGATATTGCCTACTCAAGTTCTGGTCAGCAGCAAATACTTTGCTCACTACTCAGTTTAGTCTCCTCGCTATCCGATGGCGCGGTGGTATTGATTGACGAACCTGAGCTGAGTCTTCATCCCACTTGGCAGCAACTCTATTTCGACATCCTACTGGCTTCGATCGCCCCGTTCAAAAACTGCCACGTAATCATAGCAACGCATTCGCCACTCATTGTACAACGTGCTCAGAACGCTGGTGCAGGCGTGATACGCATGGGGACGAACGTCCGGGAGGTAGATTTAAAAGATGAAAGAGCTTCTGTGGAGGATGCGTTGCTAGACATTTTCGAAACTCCAATCACTGATAGTGTAGAGATGGCCAGTAAAATATTTGATGCTGTAACCGAAGCGGAAGGCGGCTCTAAAGCGGAGCGAGCGTTGGCCTTAGAAAAGCTCAAAAGGCTTCAGCACATTTATTCGGGCGGGCCTACGCGAAGCGATAAAGACCTGGCCATGATCAATGATGCTTACAGAATGCTTTCTGAAGATTAATTCGGGGTGAGTGATGAATAGAGCTAGGCCACCTATTTTCAAAACTCCAAAATCGTTCACAGATGATGAGCATCAACTGCTCAAGACGAAAGGAGCAGCTGACAAGAACTTTTGGGAAACGAAAGTACCTGCCGATAAAGCTGTGATTACTAGGTTCAAGAACGAGATAAAAGACCACTACTGGCACGGTCAACTTAGGCGTTGCTGTTACTGCAGTTCGGAGCTCCAAAGCCACAAGGCGACTTATGATGCCGAACACATTATAGATAAGTCTGGACATCCTCAATTCATGTTTGAATATACAAATCTGGCTGTTGCATGCAAGGTATGCAATCGAGGGAAGTGGGATGCTGAGATCACTGTGGGCCCGCCGACCACACCTGGCCCACCATCACTATCAAACGACTATACAATCGTGCACCCGCACTTGGATGAGTGGCATGATCACTTAGAGTTCGATCGTTGGAACCGAATACACGCCAAAGCAAACAGTTCAAAAGGAACGCGCACTATTGATCTTTGCAAAATTCACAACTTGAACGCTGCTCGCTTGGCTGATCGCTTCGCCACCGACCGTAAAGAGGCAGAGACTTACCTTCGTCAAATTTACGCAGAGAAAAGCATCCAAAAAAAGGAAGCCGCACTAGCCTTGCTGCGTAAGCTCGCTGACCAATACAACTTGCCACAAGCCAAGGCGGTTGTAGGGGCTGTCGAAGAGGAAGTTCTAAGGATTCGTCAAGAAAGTGAACAGTCCGAACTTGAGCTGCACCTACTGCGCCAAGCTGAGTAGCAAGATTTCAATTGGGGCACAGAGGTGCGCATGGCGAACGGATAATTTTAGCCCCTTAAGAAAAGAAGGGCCTACTGGCCCTTCTTTACACTCGGCACACTTTAATTCGAGAGCCAGCTCTCAACTTGATCAGAGCCGTATTCAGCTTTCCATTCCTTCAAAACCTTGTGGTTACCGCCTTTGGTTTCAACGACCTCACCGGAGTGCGGGTTTTTGTACACCTTAACGGAGCGAGCCTTCCGGGTACCTTTGGTCTCTGCGGCTGCAGGGGTGCGGCGGGTTGCGGCCTGAGGATCAAGGATAGCGACAATATTGCGGAGGCTGTAACCATACTCGCCTAATAGAGTGCGGAGCTTCTGCTCGAACTCTATCTCGCGTTTGCCGAAATAATCCTCGACCGAAGACATTAATGCCCCGTCGCGATCGTTGACTACGACTGATGCTTCGTAGTTGCTCGAAAAACCTCCAGCAGTCATGTTCGCCGAACCAACGATCACTTTATGGCCACTTAGCCCACGTACCGCATAGATTTTTGGGTGGAAAGTGTCTTCGGTATTGCTCAGATACAGTTCCAGCTTGGTCGGAAATAGCTTTTCCAACCCGAGCAACTCAGAAAGAATCTCAGGATCGGTAACGAACAGGCTCAAGCCAATCGCGACTCGAGCCGTCATCCCGCGATCAATAGCTTGCTTGAGAGGCTTCAGAAATGTCTCGCCAACCGACAACTTGGCAAATGCGACCATGCATTCCAAATGCTGCGCATCAGCAAGCAGCCCGATGATCTCGTCTCCGTGACCAGTGTCATGGCCGTTAAGTAAAAGCTTTAATCCTTCTGCCATCTCATCTCTCACTGTCTATGCCATGACTTGCTTTCATCAGAATTGAAGGGCTGTTCAGGTGCCAAAGAGATGGCCAAGCACCTCCTCTCAGCCGAGACCTTCCTCGATCGGCTACCACCCAATGCATGCATCCGAGGAACGAGCCCAGGCACCACCCATGGGATTCAGCATTTGTTGATCGGTGATAGATCTCTGAACTTGATTGCGATACGGTTGGCACAATGCCACCACGATTACTCGGATGATGCAAGGCACTCTGATCCACCGACTCAAAACCAAGATCTGGCCACAACTCCCGATAAGCGATCATTTCTATCGTGCAGCCATCGGCGCAGGCATCCTTGCAATCATCTGTCTGTTTGCAGGCCAAGCACCGTCGTCTCGTGCTTTGTTTTTCCTATCTTGGGCTCTCGCATGCGCGGGCTTTTGTACCTGGCTGATCAAGCATGCAATCAATCTCTGGAAATTTGAGGTCAGCAAGGCTCTGTTGGCGTGGCTGCATGCCGCGATGCTATTGGGTGCCTATTTACTTTCGAGATGGTGTGTTGCGTTGACGTTGGGCTTGCCGGCAAAGGACTTCGATGGCGCTGTCGCAGTTATGACTATCCTGTGCGCGTGCATCGTCTACCTCGCGATGATTTTGCTAGGTTGCATAGCGGTTGCGGTTGGATGTCTGATCCTGGCCCCAGTGCTTGAGTCAGCCTGGCTCATCTCCACCTTCCCTGAGGGTGAGCGGTTACGTCAATACCTATCGATGAAACTTGGCATCCGCTTCTTCAAGCAGCCCAGCCCCATGCACAAACCCTCAGGTCTGAACCTTCTGGCTCACCTGTATGGCGGTCTGTGCGTAATATTTGCGCTTGTTGAATCAGTACAACCCATCCTGGACTTCTCAATCAACAACGCGCAACTCACGAGACGAGTTGCCTACTATGCGGACTACCATTTTCAGGAAAGGTACCCGGGGATCGTTCCAGGCCAGCGCTTCATCCTCCACGACAACAATGTCATTTCCGTCGCCAGAGAGGTCGAAAGCAAGATCGAGATCGCCGTGGGTGTGATTGATCCCCTGAAAGGAATTACATTGCTTTCACCGTATAGATGACGATATCGGGGGGACGAAGCGGGGCCGTATAGGCTAGGTTCAAGAAAGCCACCCGCAAGAACGGCCAATCAAGACGTAGATCAAGCCCCACTCCCTCAGTCTCATACGTTCAGATAGGCAGTGCTGGTAATCGCAAAGTGTTTTCAAGCGCACCTAGACTGGATTCAGTTCGTATCTTTCTCCACTGCAGCAACGACAGAGGACGCCTGGCCATCCTCTTTCAGCTTCGCGCGATGCCGCCGGTCTTGACCGCGTTGCCGCGAGGCTTGTCGCTTCGCATGCATAGCTTGAGACAGTTGACGCCTGGTGCTGGATCGGCGTTGGTAAGCTAGCTACGCAGTTGGTAGAGACATACTGGATCAGGTTGCCTTGCCAGCACCTTCCCCACCCTGGCCACTTAGCCCATAGCATATCGTCAGGCCACCGGCCATCGGGTGGTCATTCCCATCACCACTAAGTGAATCCGCTAGCTGACGCTCTAAAGGCGCACTGATTCAAAGCAGCCGGACGGAATCATCCCGCCATTCAGGAAGCTCAACTACCCATCTAGAAATTAACGTCTTTGATTTTCTTTTGATTCCAAAAAATAGCAGAGGGCCTAGCGGCCCCAACGGACGACCTGCTGAACAGAGGCGCGTAACCGCCCCCCTTCCCTGCTACGAATCAAAAATAGTGACGTAAAAAATAGCCGTATCAAGGGCAAAAACAGCCAAAGCACATGACAGGGAAAGCCAGAACAAGCCGACTGCCAGGCCCACGAATCAGAGCCACCGCAGCTTTTTTTTGGTATCAAATAATAGATCTCCGGTTTTGAAAAACGATTTCAATGGTGGCCATTTGAAATTTGTGTAGAGTTGTTATCAAAGGCGCGGAAACCAGCGTTTCACGACGACACCGGGCTCTGTGATCTTGGGTGAACTGTACTTCGCTCGCTTGGTTGTGCTGGGGGAAGGTGACAGCGAAGAGATTGTTCTGCCTAGAATTCTACAAGCGAAAGGCGCCCCCGTAGATGAGTTCGCAGTTGCCATTGCTCCATTAGGCGGACGGCACGTGAATCATTTCTGGCGGCTCCTTTCGGCACTTGGAACGCCGTACATCACCCTTCTGGACTTGGATGTTGGTCGCCATCAGGGCGGGTGGGGACGGGTGAGCTATGTAAGGGATCAGTTAGAAAAATATGAACCAGAGGACAATCTGCCAAGCCATTGGGAACGTCACGCATGGAACGACCCTCTAGTGCCAGTGACGACCCATCATTTCTTCGAAAGAAACCTCGTCAACCTATTCGATGAACTTGAGAAACGAGACGTTTTCTTCTCTTGGCCCTTAGATCTCGATTTCTCAATGCTGTGTGCTTTTCCGGACGCATTTAAAGCAGAAGCAGCTCCTGCCACACAGAAAAACTACGTGGCAGTGCTTGGCGAAAACTATTTCAATCCGGGGCAATACAATGAGGAGCAGCAGAGCTGGTTCGCTGCTTATCACAAACTTTTCAAATTGAGCAGCAAGCCAGCCGCACACCTTGATGCTCTAGCGAACCTCAGTGATAGGGAGCTACTGAAGGCCCTACCCGCATCCCTACACCGACTGGCTGATCGAGTGATCGAGCGCCTGGCAGAGTCCCCAGAATGATCAACCCAAATCGATGGGCTCCTTCTCTAGGGATTCGCTTAGAGAAAAATGCTTGGGAGGTCATTCGGGAATGCGAGAGATCAGTGGTGCTGACTGCTGGGCCTGGCGCAGGAAAAACCGAAGTTCTTGCTCAACGTGCCGACTTCCTCCTGCGCACCAACAGCTGTCGCTACCCGAAAAGGATCCTCGCTGTCTCGTTCAAAACAGACGCCAGTCGGAACCTCAAACAACGTATACAAATGCGTTGCGGCGTGGAGCATGCTTCCAAGTTCGACAGCGTGACCTTCCACGGTTTTGCGAAGCGGATCATTGACCGGTTTCGGCCTGTCCTAGTGGATGAGGCGCTTTGCCAAGATTATAAAATCGGGCCGGAATACATCGCCGGGAAACAGATTACATTCAAGCAGCTTCTGCCGTTCGCATTGAAAATTTTGAGAACCAGTCAGATTGCGCGCAATGCGATACGCAAGACGTACTCCCATGTGTTTCTCGATGAGTTTCAAGATTGCACTGGCGATCAATACGAACTCATCAAGCTCCTACTGCCCTTAATAAGTAGGATCACATGCATGGCAGCAAAAAAACCGCCACACCCTTTACGAGCAAGCGAAATTGAACGTTTCGAACGAAACCTTGCGAACTGGCTGAAACTGGACGCTGCGGATGCGATGTACCACCGATTCCAAGGGATACTGGAAAGCCAAATCACGACACTACAAATCTGTGGAGTAATCACCCGCCAAGGAGCAGTGAATTTGCTGATGCGCATGGGTGAAGCGAGGCGAGAAAAGGATGCAGCCGCCGACGTCGACACACCCGGTGGTTTGAGATTGGTTTGAGACGTGGGAGGCCACACGCCCATCCCGTACCGTCTCAACCATGCGTGACCCGAGCCTGGTAAACCACCCTTGCTCGTCGCCCGGGCCGTCGGTGGATCCGTGCTCTAGAGAAACTCACCGCCGCTGCGCTGGAACTTGAGGCCAGCCCGCCCCGCTTTGGAAAACTTGACCCAGCCAAAACAACGGATAGCGTCCACCGCCTCAAGATCATCATCGTCGGGATCAGCACGATCATCCATTCCATGGACTGTGCCAAAACCAGATACTTCCCAAGTATCAGAAGCCCCCCAAAGCGGCTCGCTGAACGATCTTCCCTCCTCCAGCTCGACCGAAAATGGCTCAGATCCTGCCGCAGCGATGACACCCTCATCCGAAAGAATCACATCCCGAAGCTCGTGTTGAACGTAACCATCGAGAAAATCGGGCAGATCTGAAAACACACCATCGCGACAGCTGGCGATAGCATCGATGAAATCCTGAACTATGAAGGCCTGCAGTACCTCGAGCTCAGCCAGCCGGGATACGCCGCCTTGGTAATCGAGTACGATAACCTCAGCATCAGCCAGATGATGTTTCAGATCCTCCCTACGTTCTTCAACCACAAACGCGGCGTAGGTTTTGTAGCCGAGAAACGCAGCGACGACCTCCAGCGCGATACCGTGCTGGACTTTGATGCCTTTCGCGGCAAGCGAAGTTTTGGCTGCAAATGCAGCTGCCTTGACGAAGTCTGTCATCTGAAAATTCCGGAATGTGTCGCTGTGCTGGGCGTTTTGTCGTTAGCGAATAACCGGGAAATCCGGATGCGAGAACAGAATATTGAGGCGGGTGTGACGTTCTCTTTTTTAAGCCGACCAGAGCTTCGGCGGAGAGCCGAGGACGATCGTATCGGAGGGGGTGATACCGGACAAGACCTTAAATGAACGATGAAAACCAGATTCTTAGACTGCTCGTCACTCAAGGCGCGCACGTCTCCTGTGAATGCTGTGCCACTAGGTCGCTGATTGGCGCTTGGCGGTGGCCCAAGCCCCCCGCCAAGCCCACCACAAGGCGCGCGTCACTCAATCAACCAATACGCCCGGGTGGCATTTACGGGGCGTGCTGAGCAATCGTGCGTCCGACGTGGGCATCCGCCAGCCGATAGATATTCAACAGTTCAGCATCAAAGGCCTGTGCTATCTCTTCCAGGGTTGGAGAGTCACCTACTCGGTCAAACGTGCGTCTGAGCCGGGACTTCACCTTCTCGTAGACTCTGCTAAGCACCTGGTCGCTCTCCAGATACCTTTTCAAGCTAGAAAGCTTGTAGGGATCAGTAAATCTAGCTGCCGCATCCTGAACCATCTCGTCGTATTTCGACGTATCTACCGAAAATGCGGGGACAGTGTAGATTACCCAGTCGTTTCTGTAGTACCTCTTAGAAGCCCTTCAGAACGATCTTGCCTTTCGCCTTGCCGCTTTCCAGTAGAGCATGGGCACGGCGAAGATTTTCTGTGCTGAGGCGTCCGTAGTTATCGCCGAGAGTGGTGCGCAAGAGACCCGAATCAACGTGCCGCGCAATTTCGTTGAGGATGTTGTGCTGCTCCTGCATGTCCTCGGTTTCGTAAAGCGAGCGGGTATACATCAGCTCCCAGTGCAACGACAGGCTCTTACGCTTCAGCGGTACAGCGTCAAGCGTGGCCGGATCATCGATCAGGCCCAGCTTGCCCTGAGGCTTCAGTGATTCGATGATTTGCTCGTAGTGCCGATCAGTCTGGGTCAAGCTTGCGACATAGCTGACTTGTCCAATGCCAATGCGCTTGAGCTCTTCGCTGAGTGGCTTGGTATGGTCGATGACGTGATGCGCACCCAGCTCGGCGACCCAAGCCTGGGTTTCCGGGCGCGAAGCCGTGCCGATGATTGTTAGTCCGGTCAGTTGACGCGCCAACTGAGTCAGGATCGAACCCACCCCGCCCGCAGCGCCGACGATGAGCAGCGTTTCGCCCCGGTCGGTGGTATCACTTGCAACACCGAGGCGATCGAAGAGTAACTCCCAGGCGGTCAGGGAAGTCAGTGGCAATGCCGCAGCCTGGCTGAAATCCAGCGACTGGGGCATTGAACCGACGATACGCTCGTCCACCAGTTGCAGCTCACTGTTGCTGCCCGGGCGGATCAACGATCCGGCGTACCAGACCCTGTCACCAGGCTTGAACAGCGTCACGTCGCTGCCGACCGACTTGACCACACCGGTAGCGTCCCATCCGAGGATACGGGGCTGGCTTTCGTCTTCGTGCGGTACGTAGCCCTGTCGCACCTTGGTATCGACAGGATTGACCGATACGGCCTTTACCTCTACGAGCAGGTCGCGCGGCTTCGGCACTGGCTCGGGTATATCGATCTCCACCAAAGCGTTGGGATGTTCGATAGGCAGGCATTTGAAGTGTGCAATGGCTTTCATTCGAAGAACCTCAGGAGATGCGATACATTTTCGTGATGGTGAGTTTTTCAGCAGCACGCTCGATGAAAGGGAGCGCGGCCTGAAAATGCGGTGTCGCTTCGTGAGCAGTCAGCGCCGCTTCAGTGCGCCACTGTTCGATCATGTGGAAAGTGCGAGCCTGCTCGGCATCACGATGGAAATCGTACTGGATGCAATCCGCTTCGGCTCGGCTCGGGCCTTGCAGGCGCTGCAGCGTCTCCTCGAGTTCGGCTTCAAACCCGGCCTTGGCGGTCAAAGTGGCAATCAGTGTCAAAGGGGTGGTCATCAAACCTCCTGCTTGTGGGCGTTATAAAGAGAGAGCGCATTGGCTGGCACGGGTGTATCGAAGATATCCATGCCGTCGGCCGTGCGACCAACAATTTGAATCCGCGGTGCTGCGAGATGGCGGCCTGGTCGAGATCCAGGTTATCGGCACGACACACATGAACTCGTCGCAGGGGAAGACTGAGTCACTGTCTTCCAGGCCCGGTGCACACGATCCTGTGTCGGCGTGACTAAGCCTTTCGCTCAATGACGACTTTGCCAATGGCACGACCTGACTCTAGGCGATCATGTGCCGCACTGACGCCCGCAGCAGTGAAATCATGGCGCTCATCGATCAGTGGCTTGACCAAGCCGCGATCAACCAGGGCAGCCAGTCTTTGCAGGATCTCGCCATGGTGCTTGCGGTCTTGGTTATGAATGATCGAAACAGCCATAAATACCAGGTCGAGTCTCAATGCCTTGAAGTGCATTTCGGTCAGATCGTAGGTGTCGTAACCGATGATCGAGACGACGTGGCCCTTGAGCTTCGCGGCTTTCAGCGAGGTCTGTAAGACCTCGCCGCCCAGGGTATCGAAGACCGTATCGAATCCCTTTCCTCCAGTGATTCGCTGACTGTATTCCTCAGGCGTCTCGCCGTTATAAAAAATAATTTCATCGGCGCCCAACCGACGGGCAATTTCCGCTTTTTCCGGTGTGGAAACCGTCGTCGATACCTTGGCTCCCAGAACCTTGGCCAATTGAATCCCTATGTGCCCTACACCGCCGGTGCCACCATGTACAAGGACATTGTCATTGGGTTTGATCGAAGCACGGTCGATCAGCGCCTCCCATGCAGTAATCGCCACGAGCGGCAAGCTTGCTGCTTCGCCAAATGAGAGTGACGTGGGTTTTAGCGCCAGCATATTGGCATCGACCTCCATCTGATCTGCCAGCGCACCGGGAATCCCCACGATGCCGCCGAAACAGCCATAGACTTCATCGCCTGGGTTGAAGCGAGTCACGCCAGTACCGACGGAGCTGACCACCCCTGAAACATCAATGTGAAGAGTGGCCGGGAAAGTCAGACCAGCCGTACCTTCGCTGCCACGGCGAATTTTCGTGTCCACTGGATTCACGCTTGTCGCCCGCACATCGACAATCACATGACCTGCTCGCGCGCGGGGATTGTCCGTCTGAATTTCGACAAAAAGGTCTGAGCTACCATGCTGATTTATCACAATGGCTTTCAAGGGTTTAACTCCGAGGAACTATAGGCCACCAAATTATCATCAATAAAATTGGATAAGTACGTTAGAGTTGTTGAATCTTTCGGTCCTGTTGGTTGGTAATAAGTGCTGGATTCCATCGATGAATTGCGTTTGTTTGTTGCCGTTTTTGAAGAGGGATCCATCCGTGCGGCTTCCGAACGGCTGGGGATGACAGCTGCGGGTGGAAGTAAGCGTCTTCTGGCCCTTGAAGACAGCGTGGGCCGGAGACTTTTTAACCGAACCACCCGTAAACTCAGCCCCACTTCTGACGGTGAGAAGCTTTATCAGCATGCCCTGAGCATCCTCGAAAGCGTCGAGAAGGCCGAGGGAGGATTTTTCCAGAAGACCGAGATTACCGGTCATCTGCGCATAACCGCTTCCGCGACATTTGCCCAAGGTTATTTATCGAGCGTCGTAAGCAGTTATCTCAAACGCTACCCTGGCGTCATCGTCGATCTTCATCCAACGGATCAACTGGTCGATCTGGCCGCCCATGGTACCGATCTTGCGATTCGGCACGGCGTGATGGCCGATTCGTCCCTGATCGCGCAAAGAGTTGCTGCCTCTCGACGTCTGATATGCGCCGCCCCCCAGTATTGGGAAAAACAGGGCATGCCTATCTCTCCAAAAGAACTGGCCATGCTGGACGGGCTGATCGTTGGTAAGGATTCCAGCTGGGCCATGTCCCGGGGAGGCGTCAAAAAAACCTGCAAAATACGCAAACGGTTTTCATCCAGTCTTGGGGAAGTGGTTCGCCAGATGGTGATAGATGGACATGGAATAGCGCTGCTCATGGACTGGCATGTACGAGATGATCTTGATTCAGGCGCTCTGGTGGAGGCATTGTCCGACTGGGCCATTGAGCCGCCGGTGGGAATTTATGCGGTCTACCCTTCAAGAGAAAACATTGCTCCGACTGTCCTGAGCTTTGTTGCTCATCTCAAAGAGTGGGTCGCGGCCCACCCCGTTTGAAGAAAGCGACAGTGCCGCCACGATAAATCCTGCCGGATGGAGTAAGAAGACCAGATGGACCCTCGCCCTCACTGTTCTGATTACGCTCGTCGGTATATGCCTAGCACTCATCGCTAGCAAAAAAACACCCAACCTCAATGGCACCTCTTTCGCACAGGGCCATTGTCGCTCATTACGCTGCAACGCCATTGTTTGACATGCGCAAACGTGGTTCCTCCCGTTGGACACACTGCTCTCGCCACGTCCTTGATCGGCGTATGGATCATCGAGATAGCGATGAATACACCCAGCCGAAATCGCGCAACCAAAGCTATCAAGAACATGCAATTGTCAGTGGCGCGCAGAGAAAACAACTTCGTTGTCATCGGGCCGTACAAAAACGGGAAGGACGCAGTGCGCGTCGTAAGAGACCTGAATGACAGTTATAGCATTAGAGGTTGGATTATGAAGGGTAATTGATTTCTGACACTGACAAATTTGGGGATCAGAGATACGCGCGTGCATCAGAACATACAGGAGTTTCCGAACGACCCAGTGCATCCTGATTATTTGAGCCCATACGCCGCCATTTTAATGCGGCGTTTTCGGCGAAGTTGATATTTTTATCGGCAGTCAGGGTGCTGTTTTAAAGCGGTAGGATTCGTTACCGGCTTGAAGATGTGGCAGTGGAGGATCAGTTTATTCAATGATGCACCTAAAACTTCAAGCCTCATGCAAATGAGGTGTTGAGTGGATATATGGTAACGATCCTTATCGCGCGATCGCGGCGCTCGCTCAGTCGAATTGCGTACCTTTTTGAATCAGCTCAATCTTATATCCATTGGGGTCCTCAATGAACGCGATGACCGTACGCCCATGTTTCATAACACCTGCTGGTCGCGGAACGCGATATCCCATGATCGCAGCACGGCTGCATAACGCGTCTGCATCTTCAACCTCGATAGCGACATGCCCGTAAGCATCACCAAGCTCATAGCTGTTTTGTCCCCAATTATGCGTCAGCTCCAGGGCGACCGCCTCGGTCTCCGGACCATAACCAAGGAAAGCCAGTGTGAACTCGCCCTCTGGGTAGTCTTTGCGTCTTAAGAGGCTCATGCCAAGCAGCCTCGTGTAGAAGTGAATGGATTTGTCCAGGTTCACTACACGCAACATGGTATGCAGTATGCGCATCTACTTCTCCGCGGCAGCGTCGGCCATTGCATAGCCAACATCTCTAAAAATACTTTCATCGTAAGCCCGATTTCAGCTCTGGTGCTCAGCCAATAGCCAGTCTGTTTAAGGCTGGATGCATTTGACGGGACAATGTTAAGCTGCAAAGCCAATCACTAAAAGTGATCAGAAGTGAGCCAGGCCATCACAAAAGGAGATTCTCTTGAAACTTTCGCAGCTGGGCTTTTTTTGCGCTGTCGTCGACCACGGCACGATAGCCGCAGCAGCCGCATCGCTGCATTGTGTGCCGTCGAACATCACGGCCAGACTGCGAGAGCTCGAAATTCAACTCGGCGTCGTTTTGTTCAACCGCGAAAATAACCGATTGCTGGTCACTCCCTAGGGCAGGTTGGTATACCGAAAAGCCAAACAGCTCATTGACCTGGCAGCTGAAACGCGCTCGTTGTTCTCAAACGATTCCATGCAGGGAGTGCTTCGCGTCGGAGCGCTGGATGTAGCACTGGCCAATCATCTACCGGAGCGCCTCGTACGCTATCGCCTTGAGGCGCCGGGGGTAGAACTTCACATTCGCCCGGAGCACTCGCTATTCCTTGAGCGACTTTTGATGGATGGCGAGCTTGACTTGATTCTTACTGACGGCCCGATCCAGCATCCTTTGCTGGATAGCCGACTAGCGTTTCGTGAGCGCTTGATCAGAGTAGTGCCCAAAGCTCTTTCCTCGCCCACTCCCCAAGACTTGTCGGGGCTCGAACTATATGTATTCGGTCGCACGTGTCACTACAGACAACAGGTCGATAACTGGTTGGAAAGCAGCGGTATCCAGCCTCGGGCTATTCTGGAAATCGAATCGTATCCGAGTATCTTCGCCTGTATCGCGCAAGGGATAGGTTTCGCCTGCATACCAGAGAGTTACGTGGATCGTTTTGCCAGTCAGGCGCACACGTTTCAGGCTGACCAGGTGCCCAGTCTGGATTCAAGCGATATCTATTTCGTCTGGAGAAAGAACCAGCAATCACCCCTGATCAGAAACTTCATCGAGGTCATCGACAGTCAGGGTGTTTAATTGCAACCACGTCTAAGCGATTCGAACTCGTCAAACCCCGACGGCGTCTTTTGGCGGGGAATGGTTGTAATCCCCAACGAAATAGGGCTGGGCCGTCTATTCCTCCAGCCATCTGCCCCGTTTTGTGAACAACCAATAGATGATCCCCAAGACCAGCGTTGCAAACCCCAATGCAGCGATAGTGGCGGCGGGCGTTGAAGCGGAATCAAGAATCACGAATTTGCGACTCAGGGCCAGGAGCGAGATAAGAATCACTGTTCGCAGTTGCACGATGCTACCGTGCCTGAACGCCGGACGAATGATGGAGTGCTTGAACTCCAAGGCGATCAATACAGTGAAGATCGAACCGAACAGTAACTGGAAATCGCCGTGATCCAAGGGATCAATCGCGCCGCCTACCACCAGCGGCAGCACTCGTCTATAGAGCTGGATCAAAGCAATGACGATGACGCACGAGATCATCACGCCAAGCGCCAGCACGATGATCTGCTCGAATCGCTCATAGGCGTTCATCAGTGACCACTGGACACGAAGGCTTTTCAACGTCGATCTCGGAGGCAGTGGCGCTGAGGGGTCCGGATTCTTCATTAGGTTTTTGCTCCAGCACGTGTGGTTTCAGCCGTCGGCATGGCTCGCCTGTAGCCGCTGATCCAGCGCGCCAGATAGTTGAGTGAAGCAGAGTTTCGGGGGTACGGCCGAATCATTCCCAGTGCTCTCGATGCGCTACCCGCATCGGAGTCTGCCCGACCTCCTCGGCAACAGTGAACCCAGCTGTTGACGTGAGCTGGTCTGGGTTCTAGTCACTGACAATGGAGATCTTATCGTTGCGCTCGATGATTGCGAGCGTGATCTGTTCAACCCGCTCAATCCCCTGCCCAGTATTGCCGCCAGCGATCGCGGCTGGCTCATCGACGCGTATCAATCATCGTCACAACCAGCATGGCGATTCATTGCAAACCCGCCTACGCTTGTTGGATGACCCCACGCCTTTACTCAGTTGAGGCAAAGGCTGGGGCAATCAGATCCCTTCTGACTGTCCGTTCGCCGCGATCTGGACCTGCCCGCGTGTATCGCCAGCCACTGGCCCCTTTATACGTCCCGCCCGACCAACATTTATCGCACAACGGGTAAACGTTTTACGCACTCCCCCACCTGTCGTTCTCAAGCGACCGATGCCGCAGCACCTTTGGAAATGAGACCGCTGTTCACGTTCTCCATTGAGGAAAATCAGTATGTATCGGCCGAGCACCATTACTTATCAGCAGCATCGAGGGTTCAGCCGGACCTTCACTCAAGGTCATTTGAGCCTTGGATTGTTTTTCCCTTTGGAGGCTTTCGATGGGGACATGCCCAGCATGCTCAACCAGGTCGCTTTGGCCAAACGAGCGGAGGCGTTGGGTTTCTGCGCACTCTGGTTTCGTGATGTGCCTCTTCGGGATCCCGGTTTCGGCGATGTTGGCCAACTGTTCGACCCTTGGGTTTATCTGGGCTACATGGCCGCGCATACGTCTGAGATTGCGCTTGGCACTGCGTCCATTGCCATACCGTTGCGCCATCCGCTGCATACCGCCAAGGCATCTGCCAGCGTCGATCAACTGAGCGCAGGTCGCTTGATTCTGGGGGTGGCTTCCGGCGATCGTCCGGTGGAGTTTTTAGCTTTCGGCGTCGATCCCGAAAGGCGCGGAGAGATCTTTCGAGAGCACTATGAGGTGATCCGCCGCGCCCACAGCACCAGCTTCGAACCCATCCGCTGGAGCAGTGGTGAGATGCAGGGCGCTGACTTGATTCCCAAACCCACAACCCAATCCATTCCAATGCTTGTGACTGGAAACAGTCGCCAGTCGCTGGACTGGATCGCGCGCGAAAGCCTCGGATGGATCAACTATCCACGCATACCGAACATGCAGCGGCTGATCGTTGAAGACTGGCGACGTGAGGTCATGAAGCAATGTGGCGCCGTCTATAAGCCCTTCGCTCAGTCGCTTTATATCGACCTCGACGAGACTCCATCCACGCCGCCTACACGCATTCATTTAGGGTTCAGACTGGGACGCTACCATCTGCGATTTTTGCTGGAGTCGCTTGAGGAGATAGGGGTGGACCACGTTATCCTGAACCTCAAATACGGAAAGCGCCCTGCTGAGGAAGTCATTGAGGAGCTGGGTACTCACATTGTTCCGGAATTCGCAGTACAGCCGCGTCCTGAAGCGGACTGATACACCCACCACCGCCACGCCCGAGTAATGTGATTTCCGGCTGGGTGACCATGAGTTGCTTTCACCCGAAGGCGAAGCCTGCCAGGCTGGCGCTGTTCCAGCGCCATGGAGAGCACTACGATAGCCGTCATGTTGGCGTTGACTTCGGTACTGATGACCTTGAGTTTGAGCCTGGCAAATGGCACAAACGCAATTTCGCCGCCCTGTGCCATCAATGGACCTTCAGGACCAGGCACCTCCTGAGCCTGCATCAAGCACGCATCATCGTCTGCCGGGTTCGTCCAGGCATCCGAAGATCCCGTGCTTGATTGCACGACGTCATCAACAGTCCTGCTACCCAATGACGGGAGCACGTTGAGCTAAGTCCCTGTCCCCGCGATAGACACGCGATCATCAGGCTGGTCGGGCGGACTCATGTTTGCCGAGGCGCTTGGCGCATCCAGCTTATTGAAGAGCACTTCGTTACGCGCTTTGTCGTAACCCAGCTCAACGCTGTCGCCGGCCTGTAGCTTGCCAGCGAGCATTTCCTTCGCAAGCCACGTTTCGACGGTCTGGCGAATCTGACGTTTCAACTCGCGCGCGCCAAACTCGGGCTGATAACCAACATCCGCCAGATGATCAATGAGGGTGTCAGCCACTTTCACCGTGATGTTCTGGGCAGCCGCGGTTCGAATGACCCGATCAAGTTGAATGCCTACAATCGATCTGATGTTGTCACGGGTAAGGGCATGGAACACGATGATGTCATCAATACGGTTCAGGAATTCGGGACGAAAATGCCCTTTCAAGACTCCCATTAATTCATCACGTAACGCTTTATCCGTAAGGCGTTCATCTTCCGGGCGCTCAAGATTCTCCATGATAACGGGTGAGCCCAGATTGCTGGTGGCGATGATGATCGTATTGCTGAAGTCGACAACACGCCCCTTGCCGTCCGTGAGACGACCATCATCGAACACCTGCAGCAATACGTTGCTCACATCGGGATGCGCCTTCTCGATCTCGTCGAGCAGAATCACACTGTAGGGCTTGCGGCGGACACGCTCTGTCAACTGACCACCTTCTTCGTATCCCACATAACCGGGTGGCGCACCGATCAACCGGGCAACCGCATGACGCTCCATGTACTCCGACATATCGATGCGAATGATCGATTGATCGTCGCCAAACACCGTCTCTGCCAACGCTTTGGCCAACTCGGTTTTGCCCACGCCGGTTGGACCAAGAAAGAGAAACGTGGCAATAGGTCTGTTGGCCTGTCCAAGGCCGGCGCGGGACAAACGAACCGCATCGCTGACCGCAAGCACGGCGTCTTCCTGCCCGACCAGCCGATCACGCAAAGTGTCTTCCATGTTCAGCAGCTTCTGACGCTCTTCCTGGGTGAGTTCGGTTACCGGAATACCGGTCAGACGGGAGAGTACTTCGGCAATCGACTCGAGGGTCACCTCGAGGGTTTCGGAACCCGTCTTGCGCTCCCAGGCTTCTGTCTCCTCTCCCAACTGGGCTTGTTTTTGACCGATGCGCTCTTGGAAGCCTTTGGATTCATCAAAGCGTTTACGCGAGGATGAATAGTCCTGTTCGCGTTTGAGCTGGGTGATTTCTGCTTCCAGCTCCTGAATGCCAGCGGGCCTTGACGAGGCGCTGATGCGCACGCGGGCCGCAGCCTGGTCGATCAGGTCAATGGCCTTGTCCGGCAGAAAGCGCGAGGTAATGTAACGATCCGACAGCTCCGCCGCTGCCACGAATGCTTCGTCGGCGAACGTCACCTGATGGTGCGCCTCAAGCTTATCGCGCAGCCCACGCAGGATAATGATGGTCTGTTCTACAGTGGGCTCGGATATCAGGACGGGCTGAAAACGTCTTTCGAGCGCCGCATCCTTTTCGATGTGCTTTTGGTACTCATTGAGCGTCGTCGCACCGATCAGACTGAGCTCCCCGCGTGCCAGTGCGGGTTTCAATACGTTGGCAATGTCCAAGCCGCCCTCTTCACCTCCCTGCCCCGCGCCAACGATCGTATGCAGCTCATCGATGAACAGAATCAGCTCCGAGCTCTTTGCAGCCACTTCATCGAGCAGTTGCTTGGCGCGCTCCTCAAATTCACCACGGTATTTGGAGCCCGCGACCATTGAGTTCAGATTGACTTCAACTAGCCGTCTGCCACGCAGAATTTCCGGGACATCGCCCTTTACTATGCGCTGTGCAAGCCCCTCAACGATGGCGGTCTTGCCAACGCCGGGTTCGCCGATCAGGACCGGATTGTTCTTCCTCCGGCGGGCCAGCACCTCGATGGTGTTTTCGATTTCCACCGCGCGGCCCAATACGGGATCCAGCTTGCCCTCACGAGCCAATGACGTCAGGTCGCGACCGAACTTGTCGAGTGTCGGTGTTCCCGTGGGGGTCTCGACTCTCCCGTCCTCAGCCCCCTTACCCACCACTTTGACCACCTTCTGCCGCAAAGCTTCAGGGGTCACGCCGTATTTTTTCAGCAGCGTTCCGGCAATGCTTTCGGGCACCGAGGAAAGCCCGATCAACAGATGCTCGGGGCCAACATACGAGTGCCCTAAATCACGAGATGCCTGGAACGCAAAATTGAACACTTTCTTCAGTCGAGGCGAGATGCTCATCTGATCCACCGGAGCCTGCGCCTGCGCTGCGCCCCTTTGAGCGTGTTGATCGATGTAGCCTTTGATGTCGTCCGCAGAAAGCTTCAATTCTTTGAGCAACGCTGTGCCTACGTCGGTATCGGCAAGCACATACAACAGATGCTCAGTATCGAGCTCGCTGCGGTTGAACTCATGGGCTTTATCTCCAGCGCGTTGCAGGATTTCCAGCGTCTGGGAGCTGAATGCATCAGTTGCATCGACAGATTCGCGAGGCACATGCGCAGAGAGCCTTAAGTCATCACCCCCCTGTTCCGCCGCTCCGCCAATGCTGTCGAAAAAGCGGGACACTCCACCGCCCAGCAAAGAGTCGAAGGGGTTCAACATGCTTTGATGGCGTAAAAGTTGACGGTAATCGTGGTCGCAAATTGACATGGTTCTGGCCTGACCATTTTGCGACACGGTCACTCGCGCGACAGCGGGTCTGGCGTTACATATTTCACAGAGAGTAGCCATGATGAGTTGTCTCCAAAAATGGATAACACGGACTCATACAGATGGATCTACGTGCCCTCAACGATGCTCAGGAAACAGGGGCATGAGACCAGCAATACGCTGAGCTTGGTCGGCAAGACGATGACGTGGGAGGGAATGGCAGCCTTGGGAAACGATGCCACCCGATCAACATAGTCGCGATCTCATGAAAGCGCGCCACGGCTACTTGATTACCGACGAACGACGACCAGACATTTCGTGTAAATAAAAAGCCTATCGTTAGCTATCAACCCAGGCGCTAGCTAGCGATTGAGTCCACGCATCGAGGAAAGCTCAATCGCCTGACTCATCTCGGTGACCTCGGGAGGCCCGTCATAGCGAAGCCCGTCGATGTAGAACGCAGGCGTGCCGTTTACCCCGCTACGTACGCCGCCATTGAAATCGGATTGTATTTTGGGCAGATAGATATCGGTTTGCATGGCAACAACGAGTTCATCGCTGGAAAGGCCGTGTCTCAGTGCGATGGCGCCATACAGCGGCACGCCCAATCGATCCTGATTTTCATACAACTCGTCGTGGGCCTCCCAGAAGAATCCTCGACTCCCGGCATATTCAGCGGTGACAGCTGCACCCAGCGCATGCGGGTGAGCAGTGGTTAGTGGAAAGTTGCGGAAAACAAGCAACAGATCCTCGCCAAAATGCTGCTGCAGCTTCTTGACGACCCAGTACGCCAAACCGCAATAGGGGCATTCGTAGTCGCCATATTCCACCAGTGTGACCTTGGCATGCGCCCTTCCCTGGCGATGGTCGTTTGCAGTTACCGGGACTTTGAGAGTGGCCATGTGATCACCTACTGGCTTTTGGAGGGCGTGCTGTGTGGGGAATCCGCCAGAGCATCCAGCGCATCCAGAATGCCGTCCGCTCCAGGATTGATTGCCATCGGTGAAACGTAACTCCAGACGACCACCCCCTCCTTGTCAATCACGAACAACGCCCGCTTACAAACTCCAAGGTGGGATTCGTACGCGCCATACTGTCGCGCCACCGCTCCTTTGGGCTCGAAATCGGCAAGCAGGCTGAAGTGAAAACCACGATCTTTGACGAAGGCCTGATGACACCAGACGCTGTCCACGGAAATACCCAGCAGCGTCGCGCCGTACTCTCTGAATGTGGGGAGCACCTGGTTGTACAAGGTCAGTTGGTCGCCACACACCGAGCTCCAGTCAGCGGGATAGAACGCCAATATTACGGGACTTCCTTTTAGCTCGTGCAGGGACAGCCGCTGATCGGGGGTCGCGTACAGGGAGAAATCGGGGGCGACAGTGCCGGCTGGAAGTGGTCCTTGAACCGGGCCGTCGGTCGTTTCTTTTGCATCATCCAATGCTGAAGTGTTCATTGCTTGAGCCCTGATAGATGGGGGTGGGTTCTGCTCAGCCGGATACGACTCGCCCGGCGGGATAACTCCATCCACCGTCAAGGGATTCAGAGTGGCGAAGAGGCCTCGATACAAGCCTGAGTGTCTTCGGCTGCGAGGGTTATGGTCCGCATCAACGAGCACGAGGCGATCCGCCGTGCTTTTGCGGAACGGGGTTGAGGCCAAGTTGGCAGCACAACGGCTGATTTGATCTGACGCACCAATGACTATAGTCGCTGTTGGCACCTCCCCCGCGAAAAGAGACCCGCGGTAACGTCCAGACTCAGCCGCGTCCCTGACGCGGCAAACGGCGGCAGGGACGGGTTGGAATGCCTCGTCGGGCTTGCCTAGCCGGGCAGCTTTGCCGCAAGGACGTCAACCTTCTCGATTGACGGCGGTTCGGCAAACAGATCGGCAGCCTTTGCCATAAGCGCGGCGGCGACCTTGCCCGAAAGATGAGCCTGTCGGCCTGCTTCATCCGGGAAGGCGTCAAAGATGCCAAAGGTGGAAGGTCCCAAGCGGATGGCGAACCAGGCCGTGGTGGCTGGCTCCTCCGCCACGATTGCAAGACCACTCACTAAAAAGCTCTCAACCTCTTTCTCTTTCCCGGGTTTTGCTTCGAGACGAACGAACAACGCTACGTTGACCATGACGTGTGTCCTCTTGTTATGACCAGGTCATCATGCGCCATGCTTTCCAGTAAGCCCAACGGGATATTTGCCGACTTGGCAGCAAGCTCCAGCGTCGTGGGGATGGGAGATAGCGTCGAGTCATTCCGCCGGCAGAGCAAACGGCCAGAAGCAGACGCCGGACTGCCTCGCACCCGTCATTAGCTGCACCCAGCCCATTTACTCGACAGCGGCGCCCTTTCCCTCAGCATCCGATGTTCAAGACGCTGACCAACCGAACGGCCGGTCAGCGATGAAACTCTGGATGGCTCAGGAACGCTTCGAGGGCGGCAAACGGCATCGGTCTGGCGAAGTGATAACCCTGAAAAATATCGCAGCGACTGCCTTTCAGGAATTCCATTTGGGACGCCGTTTCAACGCCTTCGGCGACCACAATGAGGCTGAGGTGGTGGGCCATGGAAATAATGCCCTGGGTGATCGCTGCATCGTGATGATCGGTAGCGATTTCCCGGATGAACGAACGGTCGATCTTGATTTTGTCGATCGGCAAACGCTTGAGGTAGCTGAGGCTGGAAAAACCGGTGCCGAAGTCATCGAGTGCAATCCGCACCCCCAATGCCTTGAGCCGGTGCAACGTCTCGATCGCCTGTTCAGCGTTGTGCAACAGCAGCGACTCGGTGATCTCCAGCTCCAGTTGTTCACCTCGCAGACCATGTTTGTCCAGCGTGGCCTGGACATACTGCACGAAATGGCCACGCTGAAAATGCATCGGTGAGATATTGACGGCCATCGAGATGCCCGTGATGCCCTGCTCGTCCAGCAGGCGCAACTGAGCGCAGGCCGTATCGAGCACCCAAAGGCTAAGCGCGATGATCTGACCGCTGTCCTCGGCCACCGGTACAAACACCGCTGGGGGGATAAATCCCTTTTCCGGATGCTCCCAGCGCAGCAACGCTTCGATCCCGACCACACGCCCGGTGCGTGCGTCGATCTGCGGTTGATAATGCAGCTGTAACGACTGAGTCTCGATAGCCTTTTGCAGGTCATTGCGCAGCGTGGCGTGCTCGCAAACTCGCTGATTCAGGTCGCTGGTGTACCACTGAAAGTTGTTACGCCCTTGTTGTTTGGCTTTGTACATAGCCATGTCAGCCTGCTGGATCAACTGCATCGGCTGCTCAAGGTGACCATCGCTCAGAGTGATGCCGACACTTGCGCTTACGTGCAGGTCGATGCCCTGGATGCAGTAGGGTCTGGCAATGCTGGCCATCAATCGCTCGGCCACCGGCACGACGTCTTCATCACGCAGCAGGTCCGGCAACAGAACGATGAATTCGTCACCGCCCATGCGCACGATCGTGTCCCCGGGCCTAACCTGCTCGGCCATGCGTCGCGCTACCTCGACCAGCACCTGATCGCCAAAGTAGTGGCCGATCGAATCATTGATGGATTTGAAACCATCCAAATCTATGCACATCACCGCCAACAGCCGCTTACGCCGACGACTGAGGTGACAATCCAGAATAAGCTGGTCTTCAAGCGACACACGGTTAAGCAAGCCGGTCAGTTGGTCATGGCTGGCGTTGAAACTCAACTGGCGCTCGAAATGCTTCTGATCGCTGATGTCACGGGCAATGCCAAACACACCAACGATCTCGCCGTTGACCATGATGGGCAGGTTCGAAATGTCCATGGTCAACAGTTTTTCATTCTCGTCTCGAAGCCGTGCCTCGAAGCGTTGAGGGGCTCCGGCGCGCGCTGCGGAAAAATGCCGACTGACCCGCATCAGGTCTTCCTCAGGCACCAGACGGGAAAAGTGATGGCCAATGAACTGGGTTGCAGTCTGCGGCTTAAGCTTCAGGCCTGCGGGATTCACACTCTGGATGTTGCCGAGCAGATCGAGCGCGAACACCGGGTTGGGGTTATAGGTGAACAGTGAACGAAAGCGTTGCTCGCTCTCCTCCAGACGCTGACCGTCACGCTCATGGCGGATTGCGATGACTGCCAGTTGGGCCGCGCACGCAAGTTGTTGAATCTGTACTTCGTCTGGCGTATGGGTGCGATTCTGATACAGGGCAAATGTGCCCAAAACGCTGCCTTCATGGGAGAGCAAAGGAACCGACCAGCACGAATGCAAGTTATGCCCAAGCGCCAGGCTGCGGAAACGCTCCCAATTCGGATCTTGAGCGATGTCTTCAGTGACCACCATTTCGCGCCGGAAAGCTGCCGTGCCGCAGGTGCCTTCCATTGGACCGATCGCCATTCCATGAATCGCCTCACTGTATTTGGCCGGCAGGCCGGGCGCTGCGCCGCTGAGCAAGTGCTTACCCTCGGCGTCAGTGAGGAGAATGGAACAGAACGTATCGGGGCTCAGGGCGTTTTGCATCTGGCAAATAGCGGAAAGTATTTCGTCCAGATGCTGGTCGCTTGCGATCATGCCGAGAATGTCACGTTGCGACTCGGGGAACGTATTGCTGTGAAAATCGGGACGAGTATTCATGGTGGTTCCTGAAGACTCTCGAGGTCGTCCGCTCTACAGAGAGCCAGAAATAATGGGCGGCCGATCAGTGTCCACTAGTGCGTCGGTCGCGCACTGTAGGCAGCGGCGCCCCGCTGAAGAAAGGCTCAGAGGTGACATAAAAAGCAGTGTCAGATTGACGCCGTTTGGCGGTGAACGGACCACGACCATTCGGCCGATGTGATCGCCCTCTGCCCGAACGATCATCATGAAGCGCACTATCGAATGAACAAGGCAGAGGTGCGCGAATTTCCTCACCTTGGCCCAGGGTTTTTACCTGATCGTCACACGTTCGAGACGTGGCTCTGGTCAATTTCTGGGTGCCGTAACGAGCAGCGATTGTCCTTCAGAATGCAGAAGTACCCTCGACTTAGGTAGCTAAACAGCTGCAAAAACCATCGACTGAAAAAAGTCGCCTGAAACTGCAGCGAGAAAAGTGCGCGAACTGCTGGTGGTCTCGGATGCCGAAAATTCGTTCTACGGCTACGGTAGGTGCCAAACACGACTATAGTCACTGGTGAGCCAAGAGGCATCCAACCGTTCTGCTACACACTTGGCCCTCAATCCAATACCGCGAAGACACGGAGGATTACCTCATGCTTCTTCCCGCGAAACTTGAACGTCTGGCTGCTTAAAACACTCAGGCTCAGGCTGAGATTAGGGCCCGTTTCTTTTGTGAATCCACTGATAGTGGATTGAGTGATCCCGCCGGGCACGTTGCATCCCGCTAAGCATGCCCTAACCACCCATCTATCAAGGTTCAGGCAATGGACTCTTCTAGATGCACGCGGAGCCAGCAGCGAATGAAATCTTTAAAGTATTATGAACAAAATCGACACGCCACCTGGTTAGAGTTGTTTTTTGACCTGATTTTTGTCGTGACTATTGGCAAGGTGACTCATACGCTCGGGCATCTACATCAAGGCCACTTTGAACCTGAGCAGATATGGAGTTTCTTACTGCTTTTCGTTCCATTATGGTGGATCTGGTCAAGCCACACTATTTACTCCAACAGGTTTGACACGGACAGTAATCTTCACCGTCTGTCAACATTATTTATAATGCTGTTGCTCATTGTGCTGTCCGCACGGATTGGGGAAGAACTGGAAGTATACTACCCGCTTGTTATCGTCTGCTATGTGGGTATACGTGCCATCATCAGCATCATGTACATCTCGACCATCAATACGGTCGACGGCCGTAGCGAATACGCCTCCAGGCTTGGCTTCGCCCTTTTGGTAAGCTCAGCGATCAGTCTTTCATCCCTTATTTTTGACCCTCCGATTCGATACATTGTAGCTTACATTGGAATTTTTCTTGATATTCTGCTTCCTGTTTTCCCCTGGAGCAAACTAAAACCCCTGCCAGCGCATACAGACCATTTGGTTGAACGACTAGGCTTGCTTACCCTTATCTTATTGGGCGAGTCAGTGATCAGCCTTGCTGGAGGGTTATCTGACATTCAATGGAATCCTTATAATGTAATGGCGGCAATTACCGGATTTGTCATGACATGTAGTATATGGTGGATCTATTTTGATAGCTTTTACCTGCTGAGCAGAAATGAAAGCAGCATGAGTGGGCATTCCTTGATCTACTCGCACCTTTTCCTGTTTTTAGGGCTGGCCCTACTCGCTAACTTGATCAGACACGCGATCTTGAACGACATTGCGATACACGATTTTCAAATTATGTCAGTCATCGGCATGGTCTTATTTTTCGTAGGCAAGCAATATGGCTACTTCATAGCCGTACCTAAGATCAGGAAATACATACTTCAAAACACGTTGATCGTATTTTCTTTAGGTGGCTCATTTATATGGCTGCCTCGTGTCGAATACATATTGATCGGTCTAACGTTAACCATGATCAGTTATGTTTTGCTGAATTTCAGGTATCGTTGAGTGATTCTTGTTGACCAGAGATTTGGGGGAGTTCCGCGACACCCCGCAGAGGGGATTGAACTTCCAAGCGGCTAAACTGATGTCTTTGGCGCGTTGTTCAATCCCTACTCCTGAACCCAGTTCACCCGCTGGCGATCGCTCGCCCGGAAGCCCTACCCCCTTAAGCACGGCTCTTAATAGGGGAATTATACCGTTCGGGTGCAAACCTTTCTCCGAAGTGCCCTCAGCGATCAATGCTGCGGAATATCGGGATCGTCAGAGGTTGGGGCAGCGAGGCTAAACGGGTTGGGAAACTGGTTCTAGGGACATGAATCGATGAACAATCTACTTAATTTCTAGGGTGCTGATGCTGAGTGAGCAATTTCAAGGCCCGTAAGCTTCTTATGGACATAAGACATCGCCCATAAGTTAAATTGTGTGTCTGAATGTCGAATCACTTGCTGATACTCCAACTCTTCGCCCTGGGTTGCTCCTTCCCGCTACGCATCCCTACTTCCAAACAACCTGGTAGCGCCGGACAAGCATTCCGCAGCCACCAGCTCGAGCTGCCAAATGAAGGTTTAATAATCTTGTGCGAACCTGATTAGTACGTGAAAAATTCTTGCCTAGGCGAAACGCGAGCCCGCTTTGACATGCTCCTTTTTTACCCTGTGCTCAATTACTAGCCTTCCATCCTTGTTAGCGGGTCTGTTAACAGGTCGAACCGCGCAATCAATCGTTCCCATCCTCAATGGAGTTATCAGACCTCATGGAATCTTCACTGCATAGCTATGTTAAGTGGTACATCACTGCCCGAGCTGAGTTTTGCCAGCGTGTCTATATCGACCGCAGCACTTGGCTAAAAAGGAAATTGATGCCGTTTGCCGACTGGGACTGTGAATCGGTCATGTCCCAAGAGGTTGATTTCAGCATCGCTGCTCTATCAGAATTGAAGAAAAGAGAATTAGCGAAACACTCCCTCTCCCTTGCAAGCCTGACGCTGAGTAACCGCAGCGAATACATCAGTGATCAAGCCGATGCCTTTACCACCTTTGCCTCCCTGATTGTGGTGATGCTGGCCTTCTTCAGCTTGACTCTCTCGCCTTGGCTGAAACTGGTCGTTGCGAGTGTCGCCTTCTGTGGTCTGGTTTGGCTGCTCCTTCAAAGGATAGAGCTTCGCGGGAAAGTGGCGTGTTACAAGGAGATTATCAATCTGCTTAAGCAGTATGAATCTAGACATGCGTGACGCGGCGCGGGCGCCGTAAGTCCTCCTGCTGCTTGGATCAAAGCCTGCGATTACGGGTTTCTCCTCCCACCCTAACGCTGCTGAAGCAAAGCGCCAGAGCAGTGCTCTCTCATTCTCTGGTGTACCGCGCAAAGCCCCACAGGCAGCGCCGCGCTCTGCAATTTGAGAAAGCAGGCATCTCGCGTGTGCCCCCCCGGGGCTTTCATACATACCGCTGAGCGTAAGCTATGGGTATATAGCTGCCGCTAGGAATTGGGCACTTGAGAGAGGGCGACACAACTTGGCGGTCCACCTCAGCTTCAACGAAGGAGAAAGCAGACCTTGCTGACCTCCAGTCCATTACAATCGTTCTTCGCCCACCATTAGGTGAAGCGAACCAATCAACGCAGTAGTGAATGGAATCATCTCATGCTGAAAGCAAGCAGTCTCGGTATTGCAACAGTCCTGGCGTCCCTCGGCACAGCACAGGCGGCGACGCTAGCGGAAGTGTTTACGGGCGATATGCTGGGCACCAATCAACGGTACTTTGAATCGATAGCCGGCATTCCTCGTGCGTCAAATGGGAACGATCACAAATTCAAGGTCCAGGGCTGCAACGTTACGGCGACGATCGAGGGTGGCAATGTCACCAGGCTTAGGCTCGAAAGTGGGCCTAAATGCCCTGCAGATCTTACGAAATTCGTAGACAGCTACGCGCCGGCCCCAGGCAAGCCGCTTACCTTCGGAGCGTTTGGAGAGTCCTCCGGTGGTGGCTTCGCCTACTCCGCTGACTGCCTCACCATGTGTGGCAACGCCTTCGATCCGTCCGTCTACGCCCTTTGGGAAGGCCCCCATGCGGTGAACTACATGCAGGTCCTGCTGGAGGTCACTCTGTCTTCAGATGAAGCGATCTCGGCTGCGGATGCATGGAAGGCCTAGATCGTAAAAGCCAAAGGGGAGGATTTCGTTACAGATATGACCTTTAACTGTGACCCCCAGTTCTCAGCTGGGGCGAAGAATGCCTTTGCAGGCGTTCCTGTTACCGCTGTGACCATTGGTACCGATTTGAAATCTCCAGGCTGCATAGAATAGGGTGTGAGGGCTTGTTGAACACGTAGTTGTGTACTCAAGAAGCTTTGAGTACTGCTTCATTAGCTACGACGATTAAGCTCCCAGACAGCCTCTGCAATGTACAAAGGTTGCAGTGCAGAGGATCTGTCGCGGCCCAAAATGATACCTCGTACGGTGGTGTCTTTGTGCAACGTGAATGCTGTCGAATTAAAGCGTAGCAGCAGATAACCTGCCCTAGTCATGGGCAGATTATTATTGGCCCCATCTATGCCTGCTTTTCTCAGGGTTGCTTTCCACTGATCAAATTCCTGTGAATCGATCCAGCTGGTGAGCTGTACGTAAACAAACGTGGACGCCCCTATCGGAGCTTCCCTTTCTGCTCAATCAGCGGCGAAAGAGACGGTCCAGAATCAGCAACGCAATTCCACCAATGGCAACTGCAGCGACTGGTTTTTCTTTAACAAACGCAGATACGCTCTCCATGGCATCGCCGTAGGCCTGGGTCAACTGACCAGAAGCCTGGCGACCGGTACCCTCCGCCTCCAGCTTCGAATCACCAAACAGTTTCCCAACTGCGCTCTGTGCTTTGCCGGCAACCTGCTCTACAACGCCTTCTACCTGTTCGCTCTTCATGATTCACCAAACCTTCGTGTGTGAGTGACCCAGGATCAGCCTGGGATTGGGCAACGTGCGCAGAATTAGGGGACGGGCGCAGTGATTAGTTCAGCGAGGATGAGCCGATGGATTCCTCGCGCATTAGGTTTTGCATCATGATCGAGGCGCCGCCTTCGGGACGGTGCTACTGACTGCTGATTTCGCAACCATTTAGAACCTCAGTGGGCCACGACAGGCTGTCCCTACACACCTTTACCCCTCATAGGGAACTTCATGATCATCGTTCACCATCTCAATAATTCCCGCTCGCAGCGCATCCTCTGGCTACTCGAAGAGCTCGCCCTGCCCTACGAGATCAAGCACTACCAAAGAGACGCCAAGACCAACCTGGCGCCCCCTGAACTGAAAGCCATTAACCCGCTGGGCAAGTCACCGGTTATTCAGGACGGACCTCATGTGCTGATCGAATCCGGTGCTATCGTCGATTATCTGATCCGCCGACACGGCGATGGCCGCTTGCAGCCTGACCCGGCCACCGCGACCTACGACGAATACGTGCAATGGCTGCATTTCGCAGAAGGGTCGGCCACGCTGCCGCTGATGCTCAGCCTTTATATCGGGCGTCTTGGGGACGCTGGCAAGCCGCTGCAGCCGCGAATTGAATCTGAACTGGCTAACTATCTAGGTTATCTGGAGACCGCGTTGAAACTTACCCCGTATTTGTTGGGTGAAGAAATCAGCGGCGCGGATATCCAAATGAGCTTTATTGGCGAGTTTGCAAAATCCCAAGGCATGCTGAACGACTACCCTGGCCTAGCCGCCTGGATCGACCGGTTCCAGGCGCGGCCGGCCTATATCAATGCGATCAAAAAAGGCGGTGATTACAAGTTCGCGGGCTGAGTGGTAAACACGCAGGCTTGGTAGGTCCTGCCCTGAAAAGCGTCTCCAAGCCTCCACTGATCACGTCAGCGCGATCCCAGCGGAAAAAAAGCCGTCTCACGACGGCTGCTACAGCTTAAGCGGATCATTTAACCAACCAATTCTCAACCTCGTCGCCGAACAGACCTTTCCAGGCGTTCAAACGCTTATGGTTGCCGCGTTTGGTTTCTACGACCTCACCTGCAGACTCCAAACACCCCTGCTCTTCTCGAGGATTAATCACATGCTCCAGACGGCCTCGCTGTGCGATCACATGGACTATAGCTAGACATTTGCATCGTGGCTGCATGAACAGTTCGCGGGCGAGCCTACTCATCCCTTGTTGAATCCAAACCCACCCCCGTCATCTCCTCAATCAGCAACACCATCGACGCCGTGTACTCCACATTCGATCGAGTAACAATCTCATAAGGCTCGCTGGTGGACTGAATCGTCAGCGGCAGTTTGACCAACATGCCGTGATCCAGCGCCATCTGCGCGACATCGTTCGGCATCACCGCCACCAGATTCGGATCCTTCAGCAACAACGACAACGTCGTAAACGTCGACGAGGTTTCAATGGCGTAAAGCGGAAAGCTAAGCCCCACCTGGCGAAACTCGCGCTCCAGCGTCAAGCGCATGGGCATGTTGACCGGGAACACCACCCAGCGGCTGTCCATCAAGTCGTCCAGTTGCAGCGTCGGCGCATGGGCCAGGCGATGCGCAGGATTGGCCACCACCACCAGCGGTTCCTGTGCGCGGAAGCGGGTTTGATAAGCGCCCGGACGTGGGCTCACGCTGGTTCGGCAGATCGCGACATCCACCCTTCCCTGATCCAGCAAGCTCAACAACCGCGAACTGGTGTCTTCGACGATGGAGATCGACAACTCCGGCTGTTTGTCGCGCAGTCGCGCCAGGCTGTCCACCAGCGTCGGCACGGCGCCCATGATGGTCCCGATGGCCAGGCGCCCGCCTTGGCCTTTGAGGATGCCGACCATTTCTTCGCGAAGGTGCTCAAGGTCGGTGTGAATCAGGCGGGCATAACGAATCACGCAGCGGCCAAGATCGTTGGCCTCCAGACCCTTGCTGGTGCGCTCGAAAAGGCTTGAACCGAAGACAGTCTCGATTTCCTGCAATGCCTTGGTGGCGCCCGGTTGCGACAGCGCCATGATCTCGGATGCCTTGCGCACCGAGCCATGCTCGTCGAGCGCTATCAATAGCCGCAGCTGCTTGAGTCGCAGACGAGACACCATGGATGAGAGGGACGGCAGCATGGGTATACCTAAAGGTTATCGCTTGGGTCGTAACTCTCATTAGGCAGCAGCAGGCTGGAAATTTAAAGTGACCTCAACGATAACAACACGTCGAGGCCTCACCATGCGTTTAATCCAGTTTGAAGATGCCACGGGTCAGCGCCGTGTCGGCGTGGTCGAGGGCGACTCGATTCAGGTGGTCAACGGCACAGCCAGCACCCGCACCCTGGCCCTCGCCGCCATTGCCAATGGCCACAGCCTGCAGCAGGAAGTACGGAGCGTGGGCACGGTACTGAGTGCCGACAGTTATACCCATCTGCTGGACACCGGCCGCGTCCTGCCGCCACTGGACCATGAAGACCCCGCTCACTGCCTGATCAGCGGCACCGGCCTGACTCACCTGGGAAGTGCTTCGACCCGCGACAAGATGCACCAGAAAAACGCCGACAGTCAGGCTGCGCTGACGGACACCGCGCGGATGTTCCAGTGGGGGATCGACGGCGGCCGTCCGGCGGCGGGTACCGTGGGCGCTCAGCCAGAGTGGTTCTACAAGGGCGACGGCTCGATTGTGGTACGCCCGAACCAGGCGTTCCAGTCGCCGGGCTTCGCTGAAGATGCGGGCGAAGAGCCCGAGCTGACCGGCCTCTACGTCATCGGCCATGACGGCACGCCTTACCGCCTGGGCTTCGCCTTGGGCAACGAGTTCTCCGACCATGTCATGGAACGACGCAATTACCTGTATCTGGCCCACTCCAAGCTGCGCAACTGCGCCTACGGGCCAGAGCTGCGCGTCGGTGAATTGCCACGGCACCTGGCGGGCACCAGCCGGATCTGGCGCGACGGCAACCTGTTATGGGAGAAAGAGTTTCTCAGCGGCGAGGACAACATGTGCCACAGCCTTGAGAACCTGGAGTATCACCACTTCAAGTACACCCAGTTCCTGCGCCCGGGCGATGTGCATGTGCACTTCTTCGGCACGGCCACCCTTTCGGTCGCAGACAACGTCAAAACTCAGCCGGGTGATCGGTTCGAGATCAGCATGAACGAGTTCGGAAAACCCCTGTGCAACTCCTTCGAAGTCGTCGACTCAGCGTTCAATGTTGGAGAAACAAGATCGCTCTGACGGGTGAGGCCCTGCACCGGGCCCTTAGCAACGGATGCATTTCATAATAAACATAAGAGTGAGATGAACATGACCACTGGCAATGTACAGGTCGTCACGCCTGCTGCTTCCACGAGTGCCGCAAGCGCCCGTCCCACCACGGTGCGATGGAGGATCTTCCTGCTACTGCTGCTGCTGCTCTCCGCCATCAACTACATCGACCGGGCTTCCTTGTCCGTTGCGCTGCCGCTGATCTCCGCTGATTTCAACATGACGCCGGCGCTGGAAGGTTTGATGCTCAGCGCGTTCTTCTGGTCGTATGCGCTCATGCAGATTCCTGGCGGCATGCTGCTCGACCGTTTTCAGACCCGCAATATTGTCGGCATTGCCACCATTGGCTGGGGCCTGTTTCAGGCGCTGGCGGGCGGCGCGCACAACTGGATCACCCTGCTGATCACGCGCATCGGGCTGGGCGTCGCAGAGTCGCCGATCATGCCGGCCGGGGCCAAGCTCAACGGTGCCTGGCTGACGCCCAATGAGCGCGGTCGCGGCGCGACCCTCGTCGACGGCGGCGCACCCCTGGGCACTGCACTGGGGGCCATCCTCATTGCGGGACTGATCACCTGGTTTGACTCCTGGCGGATCGCCTTCGTCATCGCCGGCGTGGGCACCATGGTCGTAGGCGTCTGGGCGTGGTGGTACATCAGAAACCACCCCAGTGAACACCCCAAGGTCAATGCGGCAGAGCTGGCGTACATCACTGACGCCAATGAGGCCGCCAGAAAAGCCACGGGCGGGCGCAAGGCGATCCTCAAGGAATTGCTCAAGAGCCGTTCCGTGCTGGCGATGTTCGCGGGCTTTGCTTGCTACAACAGTGTGTTTTACGGCCTGCTGACCTGGATGCCGAGCTACTTGCACCAGGCCCATAACCTGGACATCAAGGCCATGGGCGGCGCGACCTTTCTGATCTTCATGTGCGGGTTCATCGGCGAATTGTTTGGCGGCTGGGTGGCCGACAAATGGAAAGCCGCCGGCGGCCAACCCAACACCGTCATGCGCAGCATGTTCGCAGGCTCCGCGGCCATTGCCGCCATTTGCATTCTCGCTGTGGCTTATACCCGTAACGCCGTCGTTGTTATCTCGCTGCTGTGTGTGGCGCTGTTTTTCATTCGCTGGTGCGGCATGTACTGGTGCCTGCCCGCGATCCTCGGCGGCCAGTCCAAAGCCGGTGTGTTGGGCGGCAGCATGAACTTCTGCGGCAACATGGTCGGTGTGATTGTGCCCATCCTGATTGGCCTGATCGTGCAGTACACCGGCTCGTACTTCTTGGCGCTGATTTTCTTCGTCGTCATGGCGTCCGGTTTGATGCTGTTCTCCAGCCTGATTGATTACCGCGAGCGTGGATTGGCCTGACCTGCCCTGCTCTCCCCATTCCCATTGCGCTCACTGAATAACCGAGGCAATCGTCATGCAGCTCATAACAACAACAGGCAGCGACACCGCTGCCCATGCCGTGATCAGACTCAACCCGCTGGACGATGTGCTGATCGCGCGGCAACCACTGATCAAAGGTCTGGTGCTTCAAACCGAAGGTATCGAGGTGCTTGAGCCTGTGCCTTCCGGTCACAAAGTCGCGGCCCGTCATATCGACGTGGGCCAACCCGTGCGCCGCTACGGTCAGATCATCGGCTTCGCCAGCCAGCCCATCGAAGCGGGGCAGCACGTGCATGTCCACAACGTCGCCATGGGGGATTTCTCTCGGGACTACGCGTTCGGTGTCGACGCCAAAGGCAGTCCTGCCCCCACCGCAGAGACGTTCATGGGCATCGTGCGCGCCGATGGCCGTGTGGCCACTCGCAATTACATCGGCATTCTGACGTCGGTCAATTGTTCGGCCACGGTGGCGCGGGCGATTGCCGACTATTTTCGCCGCGACATTCACCCTGAGGCGCTGATTGAATACCCCAACGTCGACGGTGTCGTTGCCCTCACCCACGGCGTGGGCTGCGCGGTCGATCCGGGTGGCGAGGCGCTGGCCATGTTGCGCAGGACCCTTGGCGGCTATGCCGTTCACCCGAACTTTGCCTCGGTCCTGATGATCGGCCTGGGTTGCGAGACCAATCAGATCCCCGATCTGCTGGCGGCCCAGGGCCTGACCAGCAGCCATTCGCTGCGCACCTTCACCATTCAGGGCACGGGCGGCACGTCGAAAACCATTGCCAGCGGCATCGCGCAAGTCAAGTCCTTGCTGGCAGAGGCAAACCACGTCAAACGCGAACCCGTCAGCGCCAAACACCTGATCATCGGCCTGCAATGCGGTGGATCCGACGGTTATTCGGGCATCACGGCCAACCCTGCATTGGGCAATGCAGTCGATCGTCTGGTGGCGGCCGGCGGCACCGCGATTCTGTCGGAAACGCCGGAGGTCTACGGCGCCGAGCACTTGCTGACCCGCCGCGCCGTCAGCCAGAACGTCGGTGAGAAACTCATCGCCCGTATCCACTGGTGGGAAGCCTATTGCAAGCGGATGGACGCCGAGCTGAACAATAACCCTTCAGCGGGCAACAAAGCCGGAGGCTTGACCACCATTCTGGAAAAATCCCTGGGTGCCGTCGCCAAAGCGGGCTCCACCGATCTGGTGGATGTCTACGAATACGCTGAAACCGTCAGGGCACACGGCCTGGTGTTCATGGACACCCCCGGCTACGACCCGATCTCTGCCACCGGCCAAGTCGCGGGCGGGGCCAACCTGATTGCCTTCACCACGGGGCGCGGTTCGGCGTATGGCTGTGCGCCCTCGCCGTCCATCAAGCTCGCCACCAACACCCGTCTGTGGGAAACGCAGGAAGAAGACATGGACGTCAACTGCGGCGGGATTGCCGACGGCACCATGACCATCGAGGAACGCGGTGACTACATCTTCCGCATGATGCTGCGCATCGCCTCGGGTGACAAAAGCAAAAGCGAACAGCATGGCTACGGCCAGAACGAGTTCGTGCCTTGGCAGATCGGGGCGATCACGTAAGACCTTTCATTCACTCCAGCACTCCGGCTTCCGTCGTCCGGCACGATGGGGAGCCGCTTGGCTCAGCGGGAGTCCCGACATTTACTCAATCAATCAGGAGCCCTGACATGACTCAGATTCTCGGTCTGAACTACATCGGCGGACAGCGACTCGGCGCCGGCAGTGTGCAGTTGCAAAGCTTCGATGCGACCACAGACGAGGCCCTCCCAGGTCATTTCATCCAGGCGACGCAAGACGAAGTCGACGCGGCGGCCAAGGCGGCCGCTAGTGCCTACCCGATTTACCGCAATCTGCCCGCCTCGTGCCGCGCCGAATTTCTCGACACCATCGCCGACGAGCTGGATGCCTTGGGCGACGATTTTGTCAGCACTGTCTGCCGTGAGACGGCGTTGCCTGCCGGGCGTATCCAGGGCGAGCGTGGTCGCACCAGCGGGCAAATGCGCCTGTTCGCCAACGTGCTGCGGCGCGGTGACTTTTACGGGGCACGCATTGATCGCGCCCTGCCGGATCGTAGACCCCTGCCCCGCCCCGATTTGCGTCAGTTCCGAATCGCGCTGGGTCCGGTGGCCGTGTTCGGCGCCAGCAACTTCCCGCTGGCGTTTTCCACTGCCGGTGGCGATACCGCCTCTGCCTTGGCGGCGGGCTGCCCGGTGGTGTTCAAAGCCCACAGCGGCCACATGGCCACCGCCGAATGGGTGGCGGACGCGATCATGCGTGCCGCGGCGCGCACCGGTATGCCCGACGGTGTGTTCAACATGATCTATGGCGGGGGCGTCGGCGAGTGGCTGGTCAAGCATCCAGCGATTCAGGCCGTGGGGTTCACCGGTTCTCTCAAAGGCGGCAACGCCTTGTGCAAGATGGCGGCGGAGCGTCCCCAGCCGATTCCGGTGTTCGCCGAGATGTCGAGCATCAACCCGGTGATCATTCTCCCCCAGGCCCTTAAGGTGCGTGGCGACACCCTCGCCAACGAGCTCGCTGCCTCGGTGACCCTGGATTGCGGGCAGTTTTGCACCAACCCCGGGCTGATCATCGGCGTGCAGTCGGCCGATTTCACGGCGTTCCTGGAGCGCTTCACTGCACAGATGAACGATCAACCGGCGCAGACCATGCTCAACGTCGGCGCCCTCGCCAGCTACAGCAAGGGGCTGCAACACTTGCTCGCGCACCCGGGCGTGAAGCATCTGGCGGGACGTCCGCAACAGGGTACACAAGCCCAACCGCAGTTGTTCAAAGCCGACGTCAGCTTGCTGCTCAAGGGTGACGAACTGCTCCAGGAAGAGGTATTCGGGCCGGCCACGATCGTTATTGAAGTTGCCGACCAGGCGCAACTGGCCGCAGCACTCAATGGCCTGCGCGGGCAGTTGACGGCCACCGTCCTCGGCGAAGCCGATGAGCTGCTGGAATACCGCTGGCTGACCGAGTTTTTACAGGAAAAAGTCGGCCGGATTCTGTTGAATGGCTATCCGACGGGGGTGGAAGTCACCGAGACCATGGTGCATGGCGGCCCGTACCCGGCGACGTCGGACGCACGCGGGACGTCGGTGGGGACATTGGCCATTGACCGCTTCCTGCGCCCGGTGTGCTTCCAGAATTACCCCGATGCTTTGCTGCCCCCTGCGCTGCAAGACGCTAACCCGTTGGGGATTCAGCGGCTGGTGGATGGGCAACATACGAATGGGCCGCTTTGACGGTCAAGCCGTGGGAGCAGTGAAAAACCGCCTGATTCGGGCGGTTTCTGTCAGCGATTCAGCCCAGCTGATGGTGCCACGCGCTGTTTTCAAGATTCAAACATCGTCAGGCGTGACTCTGATGCGATGGCAATCCGCTGGCCCAAGCGTCTCGCCACTCGCAGATTGAACCGCCATCCTCATCACCGGCTGACCGGTTGCGTTGTCCACCAGCACTGAGCGGGTTTCATGGGGTGCAAACTGAAAACGTTCGCCCCACTGACGCAGGCTGACCACGATCGGAAATAGTTCACGTCCTTTTTCGGTGAGGACGTATTCCTTGTAGGCGCTGCCATCGGACGCCGGGCAAATCTCAAACACCCCGACCTCGACCAACGCCTTCAAGCGCGCAGCCAGAATATTCTTGGCCACGCCCAGGCTCTTTTGAAACTCGCTGAATCGACGAATATCGTCGAACGCATCGCGGACGATGAGCAACGACCATCGGTCACCGATGACCTCCGATGCTCTGGCAACCGGGCACTCGTGACGGTGTGAGGAATCGTGGTCGAGCATTTTTAACCTTCCGAGCCGTGAGTCAGGTGGAGCCCTGCGCAACACCTGAAAAATCTGGTTGCAAACTAAAACAGGATTAAGCCAGAATCCAAGCAGGTTGCAGATTGCAACCAGTCTACCGGCAAGGAGCGGGTTATGACAGAGGGTACTGATTCGAGACTGGGACGACTGTCCCCATCTTGTCCACCGCCATCCAGGCCGCACAGAAGTCCGGACGTCATCCCCCAAGAACCGGCGCTGTCGCCGTGGCTGACGCTTTTGTTATCGGTCACCTGTGCGCTGGCGGTTGCCAATGTTTATTTCGCCCAGCCCCTGCTCGACGCCATGGCCTACAGTCTGGCCGTTGACGCAGGACTGATCGGCGTCGTCGTCACGGCGACTCAGGCCGGTTATGCACTGGGTTTGCTGCTCATCGTCCCATTGGGTGATCGGGTCAACCGCAAAAGGCTGGTGCTGGGTCAGACAGCCATATCGGCCATTGCGCTTGCAGCAGTCGGCGCGGCGCCGTCGTGGCTGGCGCTACTGGGGGCCTTGATCGTCGTGGGTTTGATGGCCGTGGTGGTTCAGGTGCTGGTCGCCTATGCCGCCGTCCTTGCCGCGCCGTCACAACGGGGGCAGATCGTTGGCACGGTCACCAGCGGCATTGTGCTGGGGATTCTTATGGCGCGTTTTGCCTCAGGCCTCGTTGCGGACCTGGCGGGCTGGCGTGCGGTGTATTTCGTGTCCTCGGGCTTGATGCTCACGCTCTGCGCAGTGCTGTGGCAAGGCTTGCCTGACTCCCCATCGCCCCGCGGCTCAGGCACCTACCTGAACCTGATCGGGTCGGTTTTCAAGCTGGTGATCAGTGAGCCTGTGTTGAGGATACGCGGGGTGCTGGCGCTGCTCATCTTCGCGGCGTTTTCTGTGTTGTGGACGGCGATGGTGCTGCCCTTGAGCGCCCCGCCGCTCTCGCTTTCGCACACGGTCATTGGCCTGTTCGGTCTGGCCGGAGTGGCAGGTGCGCTGGCCGCCAGAAGGGCAGGACGCTGGGCCGATCAGGGGCTGGGGCAACGAGTCACCGGCGTTGCGCTGGGCGTGCTGACGTTTTCCTGGTTACCCATCAGCTTTGCGCAGACGTCACTGCTGGCCTTCGTCTGCGGCGTGATCCTGCTCGACTTCGCCGTCCAGGCAGTCCATGTCACCAGTCAGAACCTGATCTTCGCGGCGCGCCCCGATGCTCAAAGTCGAGTGGTCGGGGCGTACATGTGTTTCTACTCGATAGGCAGCGCATCAGGCGCGGTGGCTGCAACCCAGGCTTATGCGCGCTGGGGATGGTCTGCCGTGAGCCTGCTGGGCGCCTGCATCAGCGCCGCTGCGTTGATTGTGTGGTTTGTGACCCGTACCTCAAGCGCTTTGAGCCACAGAAACAGTGTGATCTGACGCTTCCAGCTCCCGTACAAGTGGCAGTACGTGTTCACCGAAATACGCCACTTCCTCCTGAAAGTGCAGAAAGGCAGAGAGCACCAGGTCCACGCCCACGGCTTTCAACGCCACAATGCGCTCGGCAATCTGTTTCGGCGTCCCAATCAGATTCGTTTTAAACCCGTCGTTGTATTGGACCAGGTCTTCGAACGTGGACTTGGCCCAATTACCCTCGCCTTCAGGGCTGGCCTTGCCGGCCTGTTTTGCCGCATCGCCGAACGCATTCACCGCTTCAGGATCAGCCTGATCGATGATTTCCTGAAGCACCGCGCGCGCTTGCTCTTCGGTTTCGCGAGCGATGATGAAAGCGTTGACGCCGATCTTGACCGAATGCCCGTTGGCCACTGCCTTCGCGCGAATATCATCCACCTGCGCCTTGATGCCTTCTACCGTGTTGCCATTGGTGAAGTACCAGTCGGAGACGCGTGCAGCCATGTCGCGGGCGGCGCGGGAGCTGCCGCCCTGAAAGATTTCAGGGTGGGGTTGCTGAATGGGTTTCGGACGCAGCGTGTAATTGTGGAAGCGATAGAAATCGCCTTTGAAGGTGAAATTGTCGGTTGTCCAGATGCCTTTCAACGCCTGGATGAACTCCTCCGAACGACGGTAGCGCTCGTCATGCTCGAGCCATGGCTCACCAATGGCTTGGAATTCACCTTTGAACCAGCCACTGACAATGTTGATCGCCACACGGCCGGCCGTGAGTTGATCGATCGTCGCCAGTTGCTTGGCAACGACGGCGGGCGTCCAGGGCCCGGGGAGGATGGCGGCGATCACCTTGAGTTTCTCGGTCGCCGCCAACAACGCATGGCTGAACGCAACGGACTCATGCTGGTTGTCGGCGCCGTAGCCGGCTGTGAAACGGATTTGCGTGAGCCCGTACTCAAAGCCCGACTTTTCAGCAATCTGCGCCAGCTTGCGGTTGTACTCGATGCCCCAGTCAGTGCGCTGCTCGATTTTACTGACGATCAAACCGCCGCTGACGTTAGGTACCCAGTAAGCGAATTTAATTGCGTTCTGACTCATCTGCCTATCTCCAAATAGAGCAAGGAAGCCGCCCGGCGTGGTCGCCAAGTACGGTGTGTCTACCTGCCTGATGAGGAAATAGCAGCAACTGTGCCAGCTGTTTATACCCTGCCTTTTCAATAGGTTACGACCGGGCCATGTCTTTATTCGACGTCTGGCAAACAACGTTTTGCTGAACAGGTGTTTCCACGCAAACAGTTGTCTTTACCGCACGCCGTGAAACGCTGTCGCGGGGCAGCCAGCGAAACAGCACAACTGTTGATGCATCAACAGTAGCGTCCGTGGATTCAACGGATTAACCGCGATGACTCGGCTATTTATGTTTCGGCATGGTGCATGCACATCGGATGTATTTAACGCCGTTACCACCGAGCGGCTTTCATCATCACGGGAGTTCCCCATGCCTGACACGCCAAACAATCCGCTTTCTCTGGGCACCGACTACGAAGCACTCGCCAATCGTTTTCGGCCGTTGTTCCAGCACATTGCAGCGGGCACCGTTGAGCGAGAAAACGCTCGTACTCTCCCATACGAGCCCATCAAGTGGCTCAAACAGGCCGGGTTCGGTGCTGTGCGCGTGCCGAGGGGATATGGCGGCGCCGGCGCTTCTGTTGAGCAGCTGTTCCAGTTGCTGATCGAACTGGCCGAAGCCGACTCCAATATTCCGCAGTCCCTGCGCGGCCATTTTGCCTTCGTCGAAGATCAACTGAATTCGCCCCCGACGGCCGAACGCGACACATGGTTCCGGCGCTTCGTTGAAGGCGATTTAGTGGGTAACGCCTGGACAGAAACAGGCGATGTAAAGCTCGGTGAAGTCATCACCAAAGCGACTCCGGAAGGAGCGCAGTTTCGTTTGAGCGGCAAAAAATACTACAGCACCGGCAGTCTGTTTTCTGACTGGATCGATGTGTACGCGCAGCGTTCCGACACTGGGGCGGACGTGATTGCGGTCGTGGATGCCCGTCATGCCGGCGTACAACAAAGTGATGATTGGGACGGTTTTGGACAACGCACTACCGGCAGCGGGACCACAGTGTTCAATAACGTGCCGGTTCCCGCTACACACATCATCCCCTTCGAAAACCGTTTCAACTATCAAACCGCGTTCTACCAACTGGTGTTGCTCGCCGTATTGGCGGGCACAGGTCGGGCGATAGAACGCGACATTACCCAGCAGATCCGCGAGCGCACACGTGTTTACAGCCACGGCAATGCCAGCCGCGTGAGCGCCGATGTTCAGATCCAACAAGTGGTCGGTCAGATTTCCGCGCAGGTTTACGCTGCACAGGCAACCACCCTTCGCTCTGCAAGGCCGTTGCAGCAAGCCTACGAGGCTCGCTTTTCGGGGAATGCCGAGGCAGAACGAACGGCAAACATTGCGGCGGAAATCGAAACGGCAAAAGCACAGGTCGTCGTCTCTGACCTGATTCTGCGAGCCGCTACCGACCTGTTCAATGCGCTTGGCGCCTCAGGCATCAGCGTCAATAAAGCCCTGGATCGACACTGGCGTAATGCGCGGACCGTCGCGTCCCATAACCCGCTTATTTACAAGGCCAAGATCGTCGGTGACTGGAGTATCAACGGCACCGAGCCACCCTATGTCTGGCAAATCGGGCAGGGAGAGCCCAAGGCCAGTTGAAAGGGTTGTTCCCAGCCAGGGATTTCGATCCCTGGCCTTAAATCTGGCAAGCCCGTTGCGGTGCCTCATTGTGGCACGCGCCGTTTTGCGGGTCGTCCAGCGGATCAAAAATCATCCTGCACCTCTCCCCCGTTGATCTTGAACGCTCGGGTTTGCAGATAGACGCTTCGGATGAAGTTGTACTTGTCGCCGGTGATGAGCTTTTCAGACTTCAGGTATTGAGCCCGTCCGTCGATGATGCTCGCGCCATACAGGCTATTACGCGTTGGGACGTCGCCGATGTAGCGAATCGGGTTGGCGTAGGCATCGGGGAGGATCGCCGGTGCATCGCGCAGTGTGCTCGGCCCCAGCAACGGCAGCACCAGGTACGGGCCGCTCGCGACACCCCAGCGACCGAGGGTTTGGCCAAAGTCCTCGTCACTGCGAGGCAAGCCCATCGGCGTTGCAACGTCGATCAAGCCCGCCAGGCCAATCGTGCTGTTGAACAAAAATCGACTCGTATCAACGCCGGCGCTGTGAAACCGGGCTTGCAGCAGATGGTTGGCCAGATTTTTCACCTCACCCAGATTGTTCAACACGTTGTGAATCCCGTCCCGGACAAGGTGCGGGGTGACGAATTGATAACCTTGAGCCAGGGGTTTGAGCGCATACCTGTCCAGGGTGTCGTTGAACGAAAACACAGGCCGGTTGAAACCTTCCCATGGGTCCGTTTCCGGATCCGCATGGCAAAGCGGTGAAACGGTGATCAGGCAGGCGCAGGTGAGCCCTTGAAGGCGACGGCTGAGTGCGGAACGAAAAGCGCACATATTTATTCCCCAGTGAGTGAAGTAACCCGATTTGTGGTGCGCAGGCCGTTCCATCGCTGCGGTTGTTGTGTGTGTGCACGTGGCAGCGGCGTTTCGCCGTCACCTTCAGTACCAGCCGCCCCCCAGCACTTTGTACAAGGTGATGCGGTTGCTCTGCTCGGTCAGGCGCAGCGTGATCAGGTCTTGCTGGGCGCTGTAGAGCGAGCGTTGTGCATCCAGGGCTTCGAGGTAGCTTTTCGAGCCACCGCGATACAGCGCATCCGAGAGTTCGAAGCTTTTGCGGCTGGCGTCGGTCAGCGCCTGTTGCGCGGCGATACGGCGATCCAGGGTACTGCGCACGGCCAGCGCGTCAGCCACTTCACGGAACGCGGTCTGCAGGGTTTGCTGATAGGTCTGCACCTGAATGTCACGTTCGACCTTGGCCGAATCCAGGGTCGCGCGGTGACTTCCCCCGTTGAAAATGGGCACGCTGATGCTCGGCGCGAAGGTCCAGGCCCCGCTGCCGGCTTTAAACAGGCCGGCCAGCGCAGCGCTGGATGAGCCGGCGCTGGCGGTCAGGGTGATGCTGGGGTAGAACGCCGCACGGGCCGCGCCAATGTCGATGTTGGCGGACCTGAGCGTGTGCTCCGCTGATAACACATCCGGGCGTTGTTGCAACAGGCTGGAGGGCAAGCCCGGCGGAATGTCCACCAACACCGCCGCCGACTCCAGGTGCGTACCCGGCAGGAGCGCTTCTGGCACATCACTGCCCACCAGCAGGCGCAAGGCGTTGCGGTCCTGCAGAATCTCGCTCTCATAGAAGGCCACATCGCCCCGTGCCGTTTCGACCGTGGTCTGGGCCTGGGCCACGGCCAACTCCGCAGACCCGCCCAAGGCATAGCTGCGCTGTGTCAGGTCGTAGGTGGCCAACTGGCTGGTGAGGGTTTCCTGGGCCAACAGCAACCGTTCGTTGTCGGCGGCCAACGTCAGCCAGGCCGTGGCGACCTCGGCCACCAGGCTGATCTGCGTGCTGCGCCGGGTCTCCGTCAGCGCCAGGTAGTCTTCCAGCGCTTCGTCACGCAGGTTGCGGACCCGGCCAAACACGTCCAGCTCATAACTGCTCAGCCCCAGTTCAGCGCTGTAATCGTGGGTGGTGACCGCAGAGCCGGAATTGGACAGCCCTCCCGGCGTGCGGCTGTGGGTGCCGCTGACGCTTGCGTCAATGGCAGGAAACAGGTCCGCGCGCTTGATGCGGTATTGCGCCCGGGCCTTTTCGACGTTCAGGCTGGCCAGGCGCAAATCCCGATTATTGACCAGCGCCAGGCTCTGCACCTGCGCCAGGCGGCGGTCAGTGAAAAACTGCTGCCATTTGATGTCGGCGCTCACCTGCCCTTTTGGCAGGCTGGCGGCTGGCAACCATTGCTCGGAGACGGGCGCTTCAGGCCGCTCATACTGCGGCGCCAGATTCACGCAGCCGCCCAGGGCCAGGGCGGCCAGCAGAGGCCAGTGTGATTTGATCATGCATCACCTGTCGGGGCAGATTGGTTAGCGTTGCGTACGCGGCCAAAACGGCGGCGAATCAGCAAAAAGAACAGCGGTACAAAGAAGATGCCCAACGCCGTGGCGCTGAACATGCCGCCCAGCACGCCCGTGCCGATGGCCTGGCGCCCGGCGGAGCCTGCGCCGGTACTCAAGGCCAGTGGCAACACGCCGAACATGAACGCCAGGGACGTCATCAGGATCGGCCGCAGGCGTTGCCGCACCGCGATCAGCGTGGCGTCGATCACGCTGTTGCCCTGCTCTTGCAGGTGCTTGGCGAACTCAACGATGAGGATCGCGTTTTTCGCCGCCAGCCCCACGGTGGTCAAGAGACCCACCTGGAAATACACGTCGTTGCTCAACCCGGCGACACGGGTCGCCAGCACTGCACCGATCACCCCCAGGGGCACCACCAGAATCACCGAAAACGGCACCGACCAGCTCTCGTACAGCGCGGCCAGGCACAGGAACACAAACAACACCGATATCCCGTAGAGCAGCGGTGCCTGGGAGCCGGACAGCCGCAGTTGATAGGACTGTCCGGTCCACTCGTAGCCGATGCCTTGGGGCAATTGCCCGACGATGGCTTGCACCGCGTTCATCGCGTCCCCGGAACTGACCCCTGGCGCGGGATCGCCGACGATTTCCAGGGACGCATTACCGTTGTAGCGCTCCAGCAACGGCGAGCCGTAACTCCACGCGCTGCTGGCAAACGATGAGAACGGCACCATTTCGCCGTTGCTGTTGCGGACAAACCAATGATCAAGGTCCGCCGCCTGCATGCGTGAGGAGGCCTGCCCCTGCACATAGACTTTTTTCACTCGGCCCTGGTTGAGAAAGTCGTTCACATACGTACCGCCCAAGGCCGTCGACAAGGTGGCGTTGATGTCGCTGGTGCTCAGGCTCATGGCGCCAGCCTTGCGGTCGTCGATGCTGATCTTCAGCTGCGGCGCATCGTCCAGGCCATTGCTGCGAACCCCCTGCAGGCGCGGGTCCTTTCGGGCCAGCTCAAGCAACTTTTCCCGAGCCGCCACTAACGCATCATGGCCGAGACCGCCAAGGTCCTTGAGTTGCAGGTCGAAGCCCGAGCTCTGGCCCAGGCCGCGCACCGTTGGAGGCTGCATGACGAATGCGTCGGCATCACCGATGCTGGACAGCGCCATGGTCGCCCGCTGGGCAATCGAGGCCGCATCCTGGCCGGAGCTGCCACGCTCGGCCCAGTCCTTGAGGCGGATAAAGGCCCGCGCGGTATTCTGGCTGTTACCGCCCATACCCAGCCCGCTGATGCTGATCATCGATTCGACTTCGGGCTGTTTGAGAATGTAGTCCTCGAATTGCTTGATCACGCTTTGCGTACGGCTGTCCGTCGCGCCTACCGGCAACTGGATCTGTGCCAGCAGAATCCCCTGGTCTTCGTCCGGCAGGAACGAGGTGGCCAGATTCATGTAGCCCACCGCCATGACCGCCAGCACCAGCCCATAGAGCAACAAGCTTCGCCCCCACCGCCGCAACACCACACCGACCCAGCGCTCATAACCGGCACTGGCCCGTTCAAAGGTGCGGTTGAACCAGCCGAAGAACCCGCCCTGAGCACCCGGCGTCTTACCGTCGGGCGCTTTGAGCAGCGAAGCGCACAACGCGGGTGTCAGGGTCATGGCGACCAGTACCGAGAGGACCATGGCCGAGACGATCGTCACGGAAAACTGCCGATAGATAATCCCGGTGGAGCCGCCGAAAAACGCCATGGGGATGAACACCGCACTCAGCACCAGGGTAATGCCGACCAGTGCGCTGCTGATTTCACTCATCGATTGTCGCGTGGCCGCCATGGGCGACATCCCCTCGCCCATCAACCGCTCGACGTTTTCCACCACCACGATGGCGTCGTCCACCAGCAAGCCGATCGCCAGGACCATGGCGAACATGGTCAGGGTGTTGATCGAGTAGCCGAACAGCGACAACACGCCGAACGTGCCCAACAGCACCACCGGCACGGTAATCGCCGGGATCAGCGTGGCGCGCAGGTTCTGCAGGAACAGAAACATGATCAACACCACCAGCACGATCGCCTCGCCCAGGGCCTTGACCACCTCCTCGATGGACAGGCTCACAAAGGGCGTGGTGTCGTAGGCAATCACGTTCTTCAACTGCATTTCTGTGGGGTAGAACGGCTCCATTTCCTGAAGCTTGGCCTTGACCGCGTCGCCGACGCTCAGCGCATTGGCGCCTGCCGCCAGTTGCACGCCCATGGCCGCAGCGGGCTTGCCGTTGAGGGCCGTACTGATGTCGTAGCTTTCACTGCCCAATTCCAGGGTCGCGACGTCGCCCAGCAGGACCACGGCCCCATCGCTGTCGGACTTGACCACCACGTTGCGAAACTCGTCGACGGTTTGCAGTTTGCTGCGGGCGCTGATGGTGGCGTTCAACTGCTGCCCCTTGACGGCCGGCAAGGCACCGAGCTGGCCGGCAGAGACTTCGGTGTTCTGCGCCTCCAGGGCACTGCTGACGTCCGAAGGCATCAGCGCGTATTTTTCCAGCAGCGCAGGGTCCAGCCAGATACGCATGGCGTAGCCTGATCCCAGCGTCTGCACGTCGCCGACACCGTCTATCCGGCTGATCGAGTCCAGCAAGGTGGTGGAGATGTAATCACCGATCTGGGTGCCCGTGACACTGGGGTCGGCCGACGCCAGCGCGACAATCATCAAAAAGTCCGAGCCGCCCTTGGTCACCGTCAGCCCTTCGCTTTGCACCGTTTGCGGCAGTCTTGATTCGGCTTGTTGCAGCTTGTTCTGCACCTGCATCTGGGCGACATCCGGGTCGGTGCCGGCGGTAAAGGTCAAACTGATGCTGGCGCTGCCAGCCGAACTGCTGGTGGCCGACATGTAGGTCAGGTTATCCAGCCCCTTCATTTGCTGCTCGATGACCTGGGTCACCGAGTCTTCCACGGTCTTGGCCGAGGCCCCGGTGTACGTGGCGGAAATCTTGACGGTGGGCGGCGCGATGTCCGGGTATTGCTCAAGGGGCAACTGGCTGATGGACAGGCCGCCGCCGAGCATGATCACGATGGCGATGACCCAGGCGAAAATCGGTCGATCAATGAAAAAGTGCGCCACGTTCAACCCTCCTTCACGGGGGTGGACGGTGTGGCTGCCTGATCACTCGCGTCCTGCACCTGGACGGCGGCACCGGCACGCACTTTTTGTCCGCCTTCGACGATCAACTGATCACCCGCCTTCAAGCCGCCCGTGACCCACCACTGATTGCCCACGGCCCGATCGATGGTCAGCTCGCGCTGTTGCACCTTGCCATCCACCACCAGCAACGCCGTGGTCAGGCCGCTGGCGCTACGGTTCACGGCTTTCTGCGGCACCAGAATGGCCTGGTCATTGCGCGCCTGCTCCAGCACCCCGCGGACATACATGCCTGGCAACAGCAGGTGATCCGGGTTGGCGAATTCAGCCCGAAGGGTGACGGTGCCCGTGCCCTCGTTGACACTGACGCCGCTGACCTTGAGCCGCCCCTCGTGGGTGTAGGTGCTGCCATCGTCGAGTGTCAGGCTGATGCGTGCCTCGCCCTCGCCAGTGGACTGTAAGGCGCCGCTGGCCAGGTCACGCTTGAGCCGCAGCAGTTCGGTGGTCGACTGAGTCACATCCACATAGATCGGATCGAGTTGCTGCACCGTGGTCAATGCGCTGTCCTGATTGGCCACCACCAACGCCCCCGGGGTCACGGTGGAGGTTTCAATCCGGCCGCTGACCGGCGAGGTGATACGGGTGTAAGCCAGATTGATTCGGGCGGTCTGGACTTCGGCCTCGGCGACTTTTACGTCGGCGGCCGCCGTCAGCAAGGTCGCCTGAGCGTCTTCGTTGTCTTGCTGGCTGATGGCGTTGATTTTGACCAGCCCGGCGTTGCGCCTGGCCGTGGCCTGGGCTGAGTTGAGCGTGGCCCGGTACTTGGCCAGACTTGCCTGAGCCTGGGCCAGCGCGGCGGTATAGGTTGCCGGATCCAGTTGGTACAGCGGTTGTCCGGCCTTCACATCCGCGCCCTCGACAAACAGACGCCGCTGGACGATGCCACCGACCTGCGGACGAATCTGCGCCACCATGAAGGCCTGGGTGCGCCCCGCCAGCTCGGTGGTCAGCACCTGGCTCTGGGGTTGGATGGTGATCACCGAGACTTTCGGGATCACCGCTTCAGGGGCAGGTTCGCCGCCGGAGCAACCGCCCAGGATAACCAGAATGATCAGGGCCAGGAGAACCGCGGCGGTTACCAGGAATTTGGCGAGTATTTTCGTCGACATAGCTGCCTCTGCAAGACGGAATGGCTTGAGTCGGCGCCATCGTGCAAGGCAAATGTGCAGGAAAATTGAAGATTGCCCGGCCGGCTTGAATCTTTCTTTCGTGAGGGCCTAAATGCCCCATCCCTTCTTACCGGCCGGCCTCCATGAAGTTGAGCATCTCCACCAAGCTGTTTATCGCCGTACTGGCTGGCGTGCTGCTGGTCATCCTGAGCATGGGCCTGGCGACGAGCTGGAGTTTCGGGCGGGGCTTTCTGGGCTACCTCAATGAGCAGGCGCTGGACCGCATGGCGCCGGTGTTACCGCGCCTGGCCAGTGCCTACGCCCGTGAGGGGAACTGGGAATTCCTGCGCAACCAGCCGGACCGCTGGTTTGACATCATGCGGCCGGAACTCGGCGAGGATCCGTCGAAGAACGATTTGCGCACACCCCTGGCCTCGGACCTGACGGGCGCGCTGTTTCGCATCGCGTTGCTGGATCAACACAAAAAACGCGTGAACGGCTACCCGGACATCGGCAACGACGCCCTGTTACGCCCGATCGTGGTGGCGGATGAAACCGTCGGCTGGCTGGCCGTTACCCCGTTCCAGAGCGTGACGGAAGCCGGCGGCGAACGGTTCCAGCAATACCAGTTGCGCACCAGCCTGGTCATGGGGGCTTTTTCGCTGCTGCTGGCGATGCTGATTGCCTGGTGGATCGCGCGCACATTGCTGGAGCCGGTCAAGCGGGTGGCCGCTGCCACGCATCGCCTGGCCAGCGGCGATTACAGCGGGCGGGTGGCGGTGGCGTCCAATGACGAGGTTGGCCAACTGGCCCGTGACTTCAATCAGCTCGCCTACACCCTGGAACGCAACGAACAGATGCGCCGCGAGTTCATGGCGGATGTGTCCCACGAGTTGCGCACCCCGCTGTCGGTATTGCGGGGTGAGCTGGAGGCCATCGAAGATGGCGTACGCACCCTCAACCAGGGGTCGATGAAGTCATTGCAAGGTGAGGTCAGCATGCTCAGCAAACTGGTGGATGACTTATACGAGCTGTCCCTGGCGGATGTCGGCGCGCTGACCTACCGAAAACAGCCCTGCGCACTTGATCAACTGCTGCAGGACAGCGTGTCGATGTTCCAGGAGCGCTTGACCAACCGGCAGTTGCGCGTCGAACTGGACCTGCCGTCCCAGCCTCTGGAACTGTCCGCCGATGCCAATCGCCTGCAGCAACTGTTTTCCAACCTGCTGGAAAACACCGTGCGCTACACCGACCCAAACGGGCTGATCCACATCCGGGCCGTCCTGGATCGCGACGACGTATGCATCGAATTCCTGAACTCCGGTCCCGGGGTGTCGGACGAGCAACTGCCACGCCTGTTCGAACGTTTCCATCGGGGCGAATCGTCACGCGCCCGGGCCAGTGGCGGAGCCGGCCTGGGGCTGGCGATCTGTCACAGCATCGCCCTCGCCCACGGCGGCAGCCTCAGCGCCGCTCACTCGCCCCTCGGTGGGCTTTGGCTGACCCTGCATCTGCCACGGAATATCTGAACCATGACCGACGACTGCCCGATCCTGATCGTTGAAGACGAACCGAAGCTGGCCGCATTGCTGCAGGATTATCTGATCGCCGCGGGCTACCCGACTCGATGCCTGGATAACGGCTTGCAAGTGGTGCCGACCGTGCGCGCCCAGACACCGCGCTTGATTCTGCTCGACCTGATGCTGCCCGGGCGCGACGGTATGCAGGTCTGCCAGGACCTGCGCGGTTTCAGCGCCGTGCCGATCATCATGATCACCGCTCGCGTCGAAGAAGTGGACCGCCTCCGGGGCCTTGACCTGGGTGCGGACGACTATATCTGCAAGCCGTTCAGCCCCCGCGAGGTGGTGGCCCGGGTCAAGGCCATCCTGCGCCGCGGCCCGCAACTGCTGACCGGCGCTGCGCCGCGGCTGATCATTGATGACGCACAGCACCGCGCGTCACTCAATGGTGTCGAGCTGGACCTGACACGCCTTGAACTGCGGTTGCTCAGCACGTTTGCGCGTTCGGCCGGACGGGTCTTTTCCCGAGATCAACTGCTCGACAAGCTCTACTCCGACCACCGCGTGGTGACTGACCGTACGGTGGACAGCCATATACGCAACCTGCGGCGCAAGCTGGAGCAGGCCTGCCCTGGTGAGACGCCCATTGAATCGTTGTATGGCGTGGGTTACCGGTTTCAGCTCACTGATGCGTAAAGCGTCAGCGAGGCAAATGCCCCTGGCTCACCCCGCGAGGCGCTGGGTCTGCACCTCAGTCCCGGTCATCTCCAACCCTCTGACGATGTTGCTCAGATTGATCAGCGTCATCCAGCGGACCTGATCACCCTTGCCGATGCTCACCAGGCTGCGCATGCGGTCATTGACTGAACCCCGGATGCTTGCGCCGTGCTCCCAACCCTCGGGATGCTCGGAGGCCGGATGGGTGAAGGTTTCTATGGAGTCGGTCCGGTTAACCACCAGCCCGAAGCTATGACGTTCGCCCTTGACCAGCAGCACCCGTTCCAGCGTATTGCCGGGAGGTGTTGTGCCTTCAATCAAGCTGCTCAGGCAAACCAGCGGGATCTGCTCGCCCCGCAAATTGAAACTGCCCAGCAGATGCGTCTCTTCTTGCGCAAACCGCACGAAGTGCTCGGGCATGTCGAGGATTTCCAGCACTTGATCAAGGGGCACCACGAACGGCTGGGCCGCCTGGAACACCAGGCAGGTCTGGTTCATCTGCATGAGACGAGAACCCGGCGCGTCCTGGCTGGACGGGCTGGTCTGATAGATCCTGGCGAAACTGAGCGTCTCCTTGCGCTCGAGCAACTCGCGGTACTCAAGCAACAACGCCTGCTCTCCGTTCTCCAGCCCGACAACGCCGGCAAACAGGCCCGGCTCCCGTAACCCATAGCGGGGCAACGGCAGGATTTCGTGAGCACGCTTGCGCACAATCGAAATCATCCGGTCGTACACCAGCCCGATGCGATAGCCTTCTCGCGAAGTCAACACCAGCAACTGGTTCTGGTTCTGGGCCGCCTGCGCCGTCGCCGGGGAATCAATGCCCAGTACCCGGTTCAGGCTCAAGGCAGGCACATCAATGCCACGGCGGTTGACGACGCCCAGGCAATAATCCCCACCCAATTTGCTTGGCAGCATGTCCGGGCGGTCCACCAGCTCGGTAATCGCCCTCGCGTCCAGCGCATAGCGCTTTCCTTCGCACTCAAACAACAGCAAGTGATGCAGCTCCCGGGACGGATCCTGAACCTCCACCGTGTCGCCGACGTCCCTGGACTGCGCAGTCAACACCTGGGGCAAACCGCACAGCGCGTCCAGGTCGAGCCGGTAAATCATTCGCTCATTTTCCACCAGCACGAGTTCTGGCAGCAGCGCGACCGCGGTGCCCTCGCCGCCGAGACGGCACAGGTTTCGCACTTCGACTTTCATCACGTCACTGACGCCGCTGACCGCAATGCCCAGGCGCCGGCCTTGATGGTTGACGATGGCAACCATCTCCAACGGATCATGGCAGGAGACGTCATGCGCACCCAGCAACGACCGCAGCTCAATCAGTGGCAGGGCCTTGCCGCGCAGGCTGAACATGCCAAGCAAGGCGCCGCCCTGCAGCGGATGAGGCTGCAGCCGCGCGGGCCAGTTGATCACCTGCTCCAGTGCCTGGGCGTCAATCGCGACTTCCAGCCCGCCCAGCCTGACTACCCCAAACGCAAGGGCCTCGCTCATAGGCTTTCAACCTGGCCCGGGGCGCTCAAGCCCTTGCCCAACCCGGTCGCCAGCTTGATACGGTTGAGCTCGCCGATCAGTTCCGATACCCGCTCAGCCAGGTGATGCTGTTCCTGCGTGGCGGCACCGATGGTACTCATCGCACCATTGGTCTTTTCGACCCCGGCCACGATCCGCTCGAACGCACTGCCCGCGCTGCGGGAGATCTCGCTGCCGGAATTGATGCGGCGAACCGTCTCCTGGATCAATTTGTTGATTTTGGTGGTGGCGTGGGAAGACTTTTCAGCCAGCTTGCGCACCTCATCGGCCACCACTGAAAAGCCCAGACCGTGCTCACCCGCCCGTGCCGCCTCAATCGCGGCGTTGAACGCGAGCATGTTGGTCTGACCGGCGATGGTACTGATCACCTCAATGATTTCCTGGATGTCCTCAGCCGATTTGCCGATGGTGTCCATCGCTGCGGACGCCTCGTTGAGGGTCTGGGAACCACGCTGGGCTTCATCCTGGGTAATGCGTGCCTGATCGTTGGCGTCGCCGGTGGTTTTGACCACTTCGGCAATGGCGTCCATCAGACGGGTGACTGACTCATCCATCGCCTGGGTCTTGGCTTCAATGGCTTCTTCCAGCTCGACCTGAGCGGTAATGTCGGTGGCGAACTTGACCACCTTGTAGGGTTGCCCCGTCGCGTTGAACACCGGGTTATAGGTCGCTTGAATCCAGATTTTCTGGCCGTACTTGCTGATGCGCATGAAGCGCCCGGTGAAGAATTTGCCGCTGCTGAGTGCGCCCCAGAATTCCCGGTAAGGCGTGGTTTTGACGTACTCGGGTTCGCAAAACAGCGAATGGTGGCGGTTCTTCAATTCCTCCATCCGGTACCCCACCAGATCCAGAAAGTTAGCGTTGGCCGAGAGGATATTGCCGCTCAGGTCGAACTCGATCACGCCCTGGGCGCGGTTAATGGCGTTGACCTTGCCTTCGTGCTCCATCGTGCGAAGTTTGGTCTCGGTCACATCGGTGGCGAACTTGACGATCTTGTAGGTCTGCCCCTGGGCATCGAGGATCGGGTTATAGGACGCTTGAATCCAGACATCCCGACCGTCTTTGCTCAGGCGCTTGTACTCGTTGGAGTCGTACTCGCCTTTGCCCAGCTTCTCCCAAAATTCGCGGTACACCAGAGAAGCTGCGTATTCCGGCTCACAAAACATGCGGTGGTGCTGGCCCACGACTTCATCCAGCGTGTAGCCCATGGCCGAGAGAAACTTGCTGTTGGCGGTCAATACATAGCCGTCAGGGGAGAACTCTATCAACGCCTGGGAGCGCTCGATCGCCTCGATTTTGCCTTCCCACTCGGCATTGCGATTGCGCACTTCAGTGACGTCGCTGGCGAATTTGACGATCTTGAATGGCTTGCCGTTATTGTCCATCACTGGATTGTAAGTGGCCTGCAGCCAGATCTGGCGCCCGTCCTTGGCCTGACGCTGGTACTGGCCGGCGTCAAATTTGCCGGTGCCCAGCTTCTCCCAGAACATCAGGTATTCCTTGCTGGTCGCATAGTCGGGCATGCAAAACAGCCGGTGATGGCGCCCGCGAATTTCATCGAGGTCGTAGCCCATGCAGTCGAGAAAATTCTGGTTGGCGTACAGCACATTGCCCTGCAGATCGAATTCGATGACGGCTTGGGAGCGGTCAATCGCGCTCAGCAGAGAGTTCAGGTCGGCGCCGGTTTGGGCGAGTTCTGCAGTGGCATTGGATTTATTGTTCATGGCGCAGGTCCGCTAGCTAAATGATGTTGAGTGGGCGGGGCTCCTTCCCTGAAAAGCGTTAGGCGACCGCTGTTTTTTATCCGCGAAACGCCTCGGACAGAGGCGCGCTCAGGCCGGACTTACGGGTGCTCGCCTTGGATTAAACGTTTCAGATATTCGATCGGCAGCGGATGCCATGAACTTTAGCGAGGGTTGTACATTTATTTAATGCTGTATAGGTTTGAACCTTCGTCGCGGATGACAAGACCGTCCCAAAGACGGAGCGTTTAGCTGTCCAGCGCGTGGTAGTGTCTTCGCTGCAACCACGTATGGAGCGATATTTTCCATCGAGCCCACCTTCGATGCTGTCATAGTGAAATCGCGGAGTGGCCACCCCTTGGTCCTTTCCTCATTTCGCGCAGATTGTTTGCCACAGGGTCCTGTTGAACTTCGTCGCCACGCCGATACCGAAAGTGCTAACCGGCGCCAGGTGCACACGCTCTACTGCGCGGCTGCTACTGGTTCCCGATCTCTACGCGTGTCGAATGTCCACCTGGTACATCGTCCCTCTTTCAGGTAATGCATATGGCCGGCAAGGCTCATCTCGGTTTGAAGAATCATGAAGTGTTGGGTCATTTCCTGGACGCGGCTTCCCACCTGACCGGGGCGACCGGCGCCATTCTGATCGTGCGAGACCAAGAGCAGTGGCGCACCGTGGCGACCTACGGCACGGCACCGGAGGTGCGCGCAGACGAAATCACCGGTGGATGGCTGAAGATGGTGTTGTCCTACGGCGACGTCGTCGACGTTGGCGAGGCCATGCCCGCTGATGCCGCGCTGCCTGCCGGGCTGGATCGCGTGGTCAACGAGTCGCTGGTCTGCGTCGCCATTCGCGATGGCAACGCCGCCCTGACCGGCGCGGTCTTGATGACGATCCCCCTTCCCCACAAACGTCTCAGCGCCGCGCACATCTATGGCGTGCAGACCCATGCGGCCGATCTCTACGACTCCCTCAAGTTGACCCCGACACAGGCGGCTGGCGGATCAGCGGTCATCGAGCGCCTGCGCTTGCTGGAGTCGGTGGTGGTCAACGCGAAGGACGCCATCCTGATCACCGAAGCCGAACCCATCGATCTGCCCGGCCCGCGCATCGTGTATTGCAATCCGGCGTTCCTCACCACCACCGGGTTCAGCCTGGAAGAAGTCATGGGGAAGACGCCCCGGATTCTGCAGTGCGCCGAGACTGACCGCGCCACGCTTCAGCAGATCAGGGACGCGCTGCAGCGCTGGGATCCCGTCGAGGTCGAGCTGATCAACACCCGTCGTGACGGCACCAAGTTCTGGGTGCAGCTCAGTATCGTACCGGTCGCCAACGAGAAAGGCTGGTTCACCCATTGGGTTTCCGTGCAGCGCGACATCACAGAACGTAAAGACGCAGAGCAGAATTTTCGCCAGGCCCAGCTTGATCGTGAGGAGCGCGTGGCGCTCGAGTCACGGCTGATCGAGCGGGAGCGCATTCAGGACGAACTGTCCTACGCAGCGTTCCACGACGAGTTGACGAGGCTCAAGAACCGCGGCTATTTCATGGCCCGCATCCATTCGGCCTTGAGCAAGGGGAACGCCGATCAACCCGGCGCGGCCACGGTGGTGTACCTGGATCTGGACCGATTCAAATACGTCAACGACGGTATGGGGCATCATGCGGGCGACATCTTGCTCAAGAGCGTTGCAGAACGCCTGAGCGAGTGCATTGATCCCTCGGCGGTGATCGCCCGCATCGGTGGCGACGAGTTCGCGATCCTGCTGACCGACGAAGGCCATCAGGAACAGGCCATCGAGACGGCCAAGCGCGTGACCCACGCCCTGAGCCTGCCGACCGCCATCGACGGGCAACAGCTCTTTATCTCCTGCAGCATCGGCATTGCGACGCTGGACGTTCAGCACACCACCGCCGAAGACCTGATCCGTGACGCGGACGTGGCCATGTACGCCGCCAAAAAGAAAGGCCGTGGCAGCTGGGCCGTCTTCGACCTCTCGATGCGCCAGGCCTCGATTGACCTGCTGGTGATGCAGAATGCGCTCAAGCACGCGATAACCCGCGACGAGTTCTATCTGGTCTACCAGCCGATCTTCTCCATCACCACTGAGACGATTGTGGGCGTTGAAGCATTGGTCAGGTGGCGCCACCCGACCCTGGGGATTGTCGCCCCTGATGTGTTCATCAGCGTCGCCGAAGACATTGGCGTGATTTGCAATCTGGGTCAGTGGGTCATGCGCAACGCCTGTCGCGAGGTCAAGAAGTGGGCTGCCGCCACCGGTTCGGGCGGTATCAAGCTGAACGTCAACGTGTCAGGGGTCGAGCTCAATCGCAAAGACTTCGCCCTTCAGGTCGCCGAGATCATCGCAGAGACCGGGTTCGATGCCCGTGCCTTGCAGATCGAGATCACCGAGTCAGTGTTCCTGCATGAACCGGAGATGGTCGCCAAGACCCTCGAAGACCTTCGCGCCCAGGGTATCCGGATTGCGCTGGACGATTTCGGCACCGGCTACAGCTCCCTGGGCTACATCGATCGCTACCCCATTGACGCCATCAAGATCGATCGGTCATTCGTCACGCGCATGATGAAACATGAGCGCAGCGTCGCCATCGTCAAAAGTATCCTGTCCCTGGGCGAGGCGCTGGACCTGGCAATTGTTGCCGAGGGCGTCGAAACCCTCGGCCAACTCGACCAGCTCAGGGAGCTGGACTGCCCTTATGCTCAGGGTTTTCTGCTCAGCCCACCGGTGCTGGCCGAGGATGTGCTGGCGTTGCTGGTTGCGAGCAGGCGATGACCAGGCGCCGGCGCTGACCTCCTGAGTGCCCGCAGTCTGTCTGCGCAGGACCGGTTTCAGCCGCACAATCGCTCAGGCTTCTCACACGGTGTCGTTGACCACACCGCCGTCGACCCGCAGCAGGGTTTCAACGCCAGGTGGGAAGACCGAGCTCACCCTGTTGGACCTGCCACGGCTTGCATAGACGCCGTGATGTTTTTGGCCATCGACTGGCCACAAGCCGCGTGTCAGAGCCTTTTGCCAGCATTTACCGTTCGTCACTCCCGGCCAATCTCTTTGAACGACAGGCCGGCACGGTCGTACTAAATCTGGCGCATATATGTCCGTATCTGCACCTCATTCTTCTGGAGAACCCATGAAAGCCATTATTTACAACGGTCCTTACGACGTCAGCGTTCAGAACGTTCCCGATGCCAAAATCGAAAAAGCGACCGATGTCCTGGTCCGCATTACCACGACCAACATTTGTGGGTCCGACCTGCACATGTACGAAGGCCGCACCAGCTTCGAGACGGGCCGGATTCTGGGTCACGAGAACCTGGGTGAAGTCATCGAAGTGGGCGCTGCGGTCGATCGCGTGAAAGTGGGCGATATGGTCTGCCTGCCGTTCAACATCGGCTGTGGGTTCTGCGAAAACTGCGAGCGTGGTCTCACCGGCTACTGCCTGACCGTCAACCCCGGCAGTGCTGGGGGCGCGTATGGTTTTGCCGAGATGGGGCCTTACGAGGGCGGCCAGGCCGAACTGCTGCGCGTGCCGTATGGCGACTTCAACTGCCTGGTGCTGCCTGAAGATGCCAAGGAGAAAGAAGACGACTACGTCATGCTGTCGGACATCCTGCCTACCGGCTGGCACGCGACTGAATTGTCCGGCCTGCTGCCAGGTGAGAGCATCGCCATTTACGGCGCAGGCCCGGTCGGGCTGATGGCGGCCCATGCCGCGATGATCAAAGGTGCCTCACAAGTCTTTGTGGTCGACAACCACCCAGACCGTCTCGCCCTGGCAGCCAAACTGGGCGCCACGCCGATCAACACGGCACAGACCCAGGCGGTTGAGCAGATCATGAACCTGACCAACGGCAAAGGCACGGACCGTGGCTGCGAATGCGTGGGTTATCAGTGCTGCGACAAGCACGGCCATGAAGCCAATCACGAAACCATGAACAACCTGGTGGCCTCCACCAAGCCCACCGGCGGTATCGGTGTCGTGGGTGTCTTCGTGCCGGAGGACCCGAACGCTGCGAGCGATCTGGCGAAGGAAGGCAAAATGGCCTTCGACTTCGGCTCCTTCTGGTTCAAGGGTCAGCAGATCCGTACCGGCCAGGCCAACGTCAAGGCGTACAACCGTCGCCTCGCCGAGCTGATTCACCACGACCGTGCCAAGCCGTCGCAGATCATCTCCCATAGCCTGAAGCTGTCCGAAGGTCCGGACGCCTACAAGCACTTTGATCAGCGCGACGACGGCTGGACCAAAGTGGTGCTCAAGCCTTCGGCATAATCCTCTGGCGCACTCCGTTGAGCTGTTGGGACGGTCGCGCCTGAAAGATGTTAATGGGTGATCCGTGCCGAAGCGTTCGCTTTGGTCTGGATCACTCCCATCAACATGGCAGCTTCAAGGTTCCTCTCACAGTATCGACCTTTCCCAATCAGCGGCTTCGCCCCAACCGCGCCGCTTCTTTGTATCAATGCGCCAGATATCACCTTTGCGGGTCAGGCCGAACAGCACCTCATACCGCAGTCTCGTACTGGGCGCCTGCCGCGTCATGATCACCGCCCGGCGAGCCTCACGCTCGACACTTACCAGTGCATCTTTGGGCGAATACTCCGGTGGAAACCCGAAGCTGCCGAGGCGCCCGTAATTACGGGGCTTGGACGTACAAAAACGCTCGATTATTTGATTCTGCGCCGCCTGAATAACCGACCAGGCAAGCTCGCCATCATCGATGCGTTGCTTTTGGCTGTAGCAGTCGGTTTCCCAGGCATACATGGCCAGGATGAAGCCACGCAGGACGCTTGCAGGGTTGCTGTCATCCACATCTGACCCGTCCGCTGCCACGGCGGGCCAAGGCATCGAATACTCATCAGGCGGGGAAGGCGCCAGCGCACCGTGCTGCTGCAACAGCGCCACGATTTCCGTGTGGTTTCGCGCATCGGCCATCGACAGCGCATTGTGGCCGTTGCCGGTTTGTGAATGCACATCGGCCCCGGCCGCCAGCAAGGCAGCCACGACACCAGCGTGCCCCTCACGGGCAGAGAGCATCAAAGGCGTCTGTTGATAGGTGTGGGCTGTCAGATCGACGGACGCCTGAGCCACCAGTAACGCGTTCACTGCGTGAAGATCACCTCTGTCGGCGGCCCAGCCGAGGGCCGTGAACCCCAGGGTCTTATCAGCCTTGTCCAGGCTCGCGCCGCGGGCGATCAACAGGTTGAGGGTGTGTACATGGCCGGCAATGGCCGCTTCGATCAATGCCGTACGACCGGGCATCTTGTCGATAAAATCGATGTCGGCGCCACCGTCCAGCAGGCTCAGCAACGTATCGTTCTGGCCTCGGGAGGCCGCCTTTAACAGTTTCTTGCTCAAGGGCATCTCCTGATATTGATCGCCGTTCAGTCGCGGGGCGCTCTGCGCTGCCAGTTGAAGTTGTGAATTTCCACACGCTGCTCGACGGTTTCATTCCAGAAGACTTCAAAGCCAGCGGCTTTCAACACGCTGCACAACCGGTGCCCTACCTTGAGACTCTGTGCAGGATCATCATCGATTGCGCCAAAAGCGATGAGCAGGGCCTCTCCCTCTACAGCGCGTTCCACGTCTTGTCCGTGATAAAAACAAAAACCGTGGTAATGATCGTTCGGCGCTTGGTGAATCGCTTCGGCTACCTCCGTGAATCCGTCCGACAAGGTATAACCCGCATTGGACAGGGCACAGATACCCTCTTCATGGAGATCGTAGAACACTGCATCGAGCCGCTCGCAGGCAGTCGCCTCTGGCCAGTCACGCTCTGCGTCGAGCTTGCGTTGCCACTCCGGCAGGATCAACGCCTTCAGCGCTGGTACATCACAGTCATCGTCAATGATGTCATCGACCATCTCATCCATCTCTTCAGGGGTGTAAAAGCCCGACCACACCCACGTCCGTATGCTGTCGGCCACGTATTCATTGCTGTCGGCCATTGGCACCTCGCCTTCGTTAAACAATCAATAAAGATCCAAGCCTCGCCCCTCGGGGCAGCGAAAGCCTCTAGTGTCTTGCGCGTTGCATACCTCGGAAACCACCTGCACCGTCGCGTCTTCCAACCGCCCTTCATTGCGACACAAAACCCACCCGTTAGCTGAAACCGCCCGCTCGAACGCCTGGGTGCACGCGGCGTGTTCTTCCAGCCTATGCACCACTGTACTGCTCAAGCCACGCCGACGTGCCGCTGCCCGCGCCCATGAAATTTCGGCCGCAGTGACAACCCCGACATGGAGGTCCGGCACGCGCACGTTCCTGTCAATGTTCAACTCCAGGATCTCGGCAAACGGGACGAGCCGGCGAAACGCGGCGTCCGACGGGTACCAGCGATCGATCAGGATGATGCTGTCGGCGGGCTGCTTGGTCAGGACGTGCCGGGAGATCCAGGCACGGCTGTCGGCGAGGCGCTCACACACCTCAAACTCCAGATCGCGGTTGGGATGCCTGGCGAGTTGGTTGACGAGGGCCATTATTTCACCCCGGTGGGGATCACTTTTGCTCTCGCTCAGCCGGATCACCTTCTTGCCATCGGCCCTCAGCGATTTCGTGACGGCCTCCAGCAGCGTGGTTTTCCCGACGCCCTTGGGCCCATCCAGAGATACAAAAAGCGCAGGGTTCATGCTTCACACAACAATTCGATAGACAGCCTTGTTTGCCCTGCCCGCTCACAGCAGCCGCTGCATGCGCCGCTGTGACTCGGGTGCTGGACGCTCGCGCTCAGGCTGGGCGCCCGGCTAAATCCTCAGGCGCTCAGGAGGCGCTCAGGGCTTCGTCAATGGCCGCGGTCAGCCGTGGATCATCTGCGGTCACATCCGGCGCAAAGCGGCCAATCACCTTGCCGTCTCGCCCGATCAGGAATTTCTCGAAGTTCCACAGCACGTCGGTGCCCGCGCCGCTTTCGATGCCGTAGCCCTTGAGGCGTTCACGGAACGGTCCGTCGCCGGTGGCTGCGGGCTGGGCGGCGGTCAGTTCGCGGTAGAGCGGATGGGTGTCGTCGCCGGCGACGGAGATCTTCGAGAACAGCGGGAAGTGCACGTCATACGTGGTGGAGCAAAAGGACTGAATGTCGCTGTCACTGCCAGGCTCCTGCTCCTTGAAGTTGTTGGCCGGAAAGCCCAACACTTCAAGTCCGGCGTCCTTCTTGCCCTGGTAAAGGCTTTCAAGCCCTTCGTATTGCGGCGTCAGCCCGCATTTGGAGGCCACGTTCACCACCAGCAGCACTTTGCCCTTGTACTGGCCCAGATTGGCTGGCGTGCCATCGATTTGCTTGAGGGGAATGTCGTACAGAGAATCGGTCATGGGTGGCTCCTGTTTGCTGGTTTGACGTGTCTGGGGCCAACCCTCATCGGTCGGCCTTCAGGGACACCTTAAAGCATGCGGCCGATGATTCGGTCATGTTTTGCGAGGCGTTGGTCGATCGTCTGCCCACTCTGAAAGAGCCAGGTCCTGCAGTTCAAGCGTTCTCATCCAGGCCAGGCTGGCCGCTAGCCTCTGTCCGCTACCGGGCTCTTTTTCGCTGCAGCGCGCGCTCTGAAGGCGCTAACCTTGGCAATTGTCCCGCACGCCCTGCCCTCCGCGCCGCCCTTGGTCATCCCACACCAGCGTTTACTGACGTTGCGAGTGTTGTCATAGAAAGCCCAACGGCAATCGCCACAGGTCTTGAGTCGAGACCATGTCCCTGATGAAAGGGCATTGGCCACCGCCGCCAATAGGTGGGCGCTGCAGCTGTCGTCGGCCGGCATCACCACTATCTGCGGCACGCCCTTCACCGACTTGACCTGCACTGACAGAGCCACGCGCGAGAACCAGGCGTTAAGCAAATGACTCCCGTCATCCAGACCCTCGCAGGACTTGCGCAGGTCCGAGCGCAACGTCAGCAGTCTGTCCAGCGTATCGCTGGCGGCCGGGGGACGAAGCGAAAGCTCGTCGCGCCATCGCTCGGCGTCATGGCATAGCTGCGGCAGTTCGTCCGTCTCCACACGCGTCTGGTTGGGAATCGACCAGGTATTGATAAAGCGCCGAACGCATTCGAGATCGCCCGGTGCTGCTTGATTCTGAGTCTGCATGCCCGCTCCTGTTGCAAAGACCGTCGATGTAAGTAACCATCAAACTATCATTGATGGTTACGAGTCCTCAATATGATCAAGGAAGACCCAGCCGAACAACCGTCCTGGCCCCCGGATATCCGCAGATTGCTGTGGATGCAGGGGCTGATGAACGCCTCCCATTTCATGACGATACCGCTGCTGGCGCTGTACATGTCAGCCAACCTCCAGTTCGGCGCAGCTGCACTGGCGTCGGTGATGTCCGCCAATCTGCTTTGCGCACAAGTGCTGCCACTTGCCGCGGGCGCGATCGCTGATCGGTTCGGCTCGCACTGGGTCATTACCCTGGGCCTGCTGCTGAGGGGCTTGGGATTTCTCGGGTTCAGCGCGTTCGATGGAGTGAGCGCATGGATTGGCTGTGCGGTGATCGCAGGTTCCGGAGTCGCCTGCTACGAGGGTGGCGTTTATGGGGTGTTCGGCCGGCAACCCAGAGAATGCCACTCGGCCCTCTTCGCTTCCAACAACCAGATGTTGAACGCCGGAGCGGCGGTGGGGCCCATTATCGGTGGGCTTGCCGGCCTGGCTGACATCCGCGTGGCCTTCGGCATGAGCGCAGTAGTGTTCATCAGTCTCAGCGCCGTTGCCTGCCGATCAACGTATGGATCATCAGTGAGGTTGAGCAGGCAGCCCGTCCTTAAAAGCCTGAAAACTGCGACTACAGACGGCGGGCTGTGGCGATTGATCGTTGTTTCATTGCCATGGTTTTTCCTGTTCCCGCAGCTCTACGTCGCATTCCCGATGTACGCGGGGCAATTAGCCGGCCCCCATGCAGCTTCCGCCATTTACGTCGTAAACGGGGTCGTCGGTCTGGCGTTCATCCTTTTGGCGAAGCGCTGGCTGACGAAAGTGAATCCGGCATCACTGACAACCTGGGCGTATCTGGGAGCGGCAGTCACGTTCGCCAGTGTCGCCATGCTGCGCGGCATCGAATGGTTTCTGCTGTTTATCGTGGCCTACACCGTTGTCGAGACCATCCTGTTGCCCACGCTTGAAAGCATGACCGCATCGCTGGCACCGGATGGCAGCCAGGGAACGTTCTTTGGCCTGATGAGTGCGATAGGGGCACTCAGCGGCACCGGGGGTTATTACGTGGGAAGCTGGCTCATATTGAACCGAAGCCCAGTCGAGACCTGGTTAGCGCTCGGAAGCGTAGGGCTCGCAGGCGTTCTCGCCTCCTTGCTGCTACTGCACAGATCGGGGCCCAGAGCGTCTGTCGGCTGATCAGCTATTCAGGAACTCTGCGATCAACGGTATGAACCTATGTGAGAAGATGGCAGTCTGACATCACGATTATCCTTCCGGCCCAGTGAGGCCTGACATGAATGACCTGCACCGCCGCAACCCCTGTCGCCTGCCAGTACTGCTGCTGATCACGCTGTCCACAGTGGTCGGACTTTCCATTGTGTGGGAATTCGAGCTCGAAGCCTGGGTGATGCACTGGCTCGCCCTGCCCTATGACGCTGACTTTGAGGATGCCGAAAGATGGCGATTCGTCCTGACCGTCACGGGGTTTTCTCTGATTTCACTGATCATCCCGACCATTCTGCTCAGACGCCTGATCGCCAATACCCGGTCCAGCTACCTCAGGCTGAAACAGGCACAGGCGCAGACTGAAACCCTGGCCACTTATGACTCGCTGAGCGGGCTGATCAACCGTCGCATCTTCATGGACATGGTGAGAAATCAGCTCGGTTTGAAGCGGCCCGCGGCGGTCATGCTCATCGATCTGGACCACTTCAAGGCGGTCAATGATCAGCATGGTCACGCCGCCGGCGACATTGTGCTGGTGGAAATCGCGCGCAGGCTCGAAGCCATCGCTGACGATAACGGCGGCGTGGCGGTGCGATTGGGCGGCGATGAGTTCTGCCTGCTGTTTCTCACGTTCAAACACCAGTCCGAGCTGTGCCAGATCGCCGAGGCGGCTGTGTCCCGGCTCGGCGCGCCATTGTCCGGCGCCGTCGAACCTTCGGCGTTGGGCGCCACCATTGGCATTGCACGGTCGTGGACAGACGCGCAGGACGCTTCGGCATTGCTGCACTGTGCCGACACCGCAATGTATCGGGGCAAGGAAGACGGGCGTTCAACCTATAACTTTTATGACAGCCAATATGAAAAGCAGCGCCGGGCCCAGGCCGATCTGGAACTGGCACTGAGACGGGCGGTGGAAGCAGACGAAATCGTGCCGTACTTTCAACCGATCGTCGCGCTCCCTTCTCAAGAGGTTGTGGGCTTTGAAGTTCTCGCGCGCTGGCTCAAGCCCGACGGCAGCACCGCCCCACCTTCCGACTTCATTCCGGTGCTTGAGCGCCTGGGGTTGATCCCGTCCATGACGCACTCGTTGATCAAGCAAGCCTGTCGCGCGGCCAATCGTTGGGATGACCGCTTGCGCTTATCAATGAACGTCAGCGCCAGCATGGTGACCGACGCGCTGTTTCCCGATCAGTTGCTGGAGCAGCTTAGGCAAGAGCAGTTTGCGTATCATCGCTTCGAAGTCGAAATCACCGAGGAGGCCCTGGTCGGCAACCTGGACGTGGCGCGGCAGAACCTGAGCAAATTGCACGACCACGGCGTTACCGTAGCGCTGGATGACTTCGGGATTGGTTATTCAAGCCTGTATCACCTGACCCGCCTGTCCATCGACAAGATCAAAATAGACCGGTCGTTCTTTGAGCCCGGGCAGACCGATCACCTGCCGATGGTCGAAGCGATTCTGGGCATGGCGCGCAGCCTCAAAATGCAAGTCACGGCTGAAGGCGTCGAGGAGTTTCACCTGCCTCACCTGCCGTCGTGGCTCGCCAACAGCGGATGCAACTACGCCCAGGGCTATCTGTACGGCCGTCCGAAGCCGGCTTCCAGCCTGTTCTGCTACACCCATTCGTCGTTTGCGCAGCAAGCCGGCTGAAAGTTCGCGGGCACATGCGCTGGCAATCTCCTCTTGCGCGCGGTTTCCCGGTCATGGCGGGTCGGCCATTGCCGATCAGCTATTTCGCGTCAGGTATTTCAGCTCGGTGATCGCGGTTTGAAATGCACTGAACGCTGAAGCCGGCACTGACTCCAAACCTTGCCCCGACACTCACGGCTAACGTGTTGCGTCGGTGGGCATTCGAATCATCTGCCAGATCAAGGAATTCCCATGACCGATCCACGTAACGTCGCCCACGACAAAAAAGTCCAGCAAGAGAAGAAGAACCACGGCGAAGAAGTCGCGCCGGATGCCGTGCACGCGCCGCAGCCAGGCATGAAGCCGGCGCTCAAGCACGACGATGATGCGACCGAGCACGACGAACAGGCGTGAGTCAGGCACTGGCCTGAGTGTGAGATCACCGGGGGGCGGCGCTGACTGACCGTCAGCTGCCTCCCTATCGGCGCCCAGCCATCGTTTGGACGTGGCATGGGTTCATCTCAACACGGTAAAGATCGCCTACGACGCCTTGAACGTGTTCAAGCTGAATAAAGCCGCCGCCGTGGCTCTTCGATAATCCGACGGCGTCTGCTTCATCTCGTAGCGAAAATGTCGATTGAAATTCGACAGGTTGATGTAACCCACCTCAAAACAGACATCGGCAATGGACATCTGCGTCTGCAGCAGCAGCCGACAGGCCTTCTGAATGCGCAGCTTGCGCATCAGGTCGATGAACCCATGCCCCGTGGCGCGTTTGAAGAACCGCGAGAACCCCGGTTCGCTCATGTGCAACCGCTCGGCGATCACCGACAGCCTGATATCCCCCGTGAGCTCCCGCTGCAGGTAGTCGAACGCCCGGTGTACACGCTCGGCGCTTTTGGCATCCAGTGTCGGCGCATAACACGCACTCGCCAACGTACGGGCTTCTCTGTCAGACGCTCCGCTCAGCGTATTGAGCAGCTCAAGAAACAGCAGCAAGCGCTGTAACCCGTTCGCCGAGCCTATGCGCTCGAGCAGGTCGGCGGCCCGCAGGGCGGTCTCGCCGGTAAATTCCAGCCCGCGGCGGGCGCGGTCGAACAATCCCTGCAATTCACCCAGCTCAGGCATCGACTCGCGCAGCGCCAGCAACGTAGCGCCGTCGAATTGCAGCACGACGTCCCGGCCTTGCAGGTGCTCCCCCGGCGCAAGATCGCCCATCCAGTCATGGGGCAGATCGGGGCCAATGAGCGCCACATGGCCGGGGCCGAAGGCGCCGATGTAATCGCCCGCCACCAGTTTGCCGCTGCCTTTGCGGATCAGATGAATCTCGTACTCGGGATGGTGATTCCAGCGCGCGAGCGCATAGGGATAGTCGTGCTCGTACCAGCGAAAACTCTGCTGGGGCGCCGGCAGGATGATTTCCAGCTCGGCAGGCAACTGCTCGAATAAGGCGGTTCGGCTCGCAGGCATGGTCTGCCCCTTTTTGTCGTTGTTGGCGCACGCATCGACGCACCATACGCCCATCGCATCGCCCTGCTCCACCTCGGCTGTCACTGCACACTGATACTTTTTTAGCCTGGCGCATGGCTGGGCTGTGCGGTTAAAAAAGCATCAGCGGCACATCCTCAGCGTGTTTGTTGCAGGCCGTCCAAGCTGCTGTAATCGACACGCCACTGCCCCGAGGTGACACGTCAGATTGATCGGCAGGGCTCAAAACAACAATAACGATTCCGCGCTGCCAGCGCGGACTGGAGATCACCATGAAGATCACCCATCACGCGCTGCTGCTGTCTGCCGGTCTGTCACTGGCGGGCATCAGTCAGGCTGCCGAAACGATCACCATCGCTACGGTCAATAACAACGACATGATCCGCATGCAGCGGCTGTCCAAGGTATTCGAAGAGCAGCACCCCGACATCACGCTCAACTGGGTGGTGCTTGAAGAAAACGTCCTGCGCCAGCGGCTGACCACCGACATCGCCACCCAGGGCGGTCAGTTTGATGTGCTGACCGTCGGCACCTATGAAACGCCGTTGTGGGGCGCAAAAGGCTGGCTTGAGCCGATGAAGGACCTGCCGGCCAGCTACGACCTCGAAGACATCATCCCGTCCGTGCGCCAGGGCCTGTCGGTCAAGGACACCCTGTATGCGTTGCCCTTCTATGGCGAGAGCACGGTGACCTACTACCGCACCGACCTGTTCAAACAAGCCGGGCTGAGCATGCCCGAGCACCCGACCTGGACCCAGCTCGGCGAGTTTGCCGCCAAGCTGCACCACCCGGACCAGGGTCAGTACGGCATGTGCCTGCGGGGCAAGGCCGGCTGGGGCGAGAACATGGCCTTGCTGACGACCATGGCCAACGCCTTTGGCGCCCGCTGGTTCGACGAGCAATGGCGACCCGAGCTGACCAGCCCCGAGTGGACGGCCGCTGCCAACTTCTACGTCAACACGCTGAAAAACTATGGGCCACCGGGTGTTTCCAGCAACGGTTTCAACGAAACCCTCGCGTTGTTTAACAGCGGCAAATGCGCGGTCTGGGTCGATGCCAGCGTGGCAGGCTCGTTCACCACCGACAAAGAACAAAGCAGGGTCGTGGACAGCGTGGGATTCGCCGCGGCGCCCGTTGAAGTGACCGACAAGGGGTCGTCCTGGCTGTACGCCTGGTCCCTGGCGATTCCGGCGACCTCCAAACACAAGAACGCCGCCAAGACGTTCACCACCTGGGCCACGTCCAAGGAATACATCCAGCTGGTGGCCCAGAAGGATGGCATCACCAACGTGCCGCCTGGCACCCGCACCTCCACCTACAGCGACGCCTATCTCAAGGCCGCGCCGTTCGCCAGGGTGACACTGGAAATGATGAAACACGCCGACCCGACGCACCCCTCGGCCAAGCCGGTGCCCTATGTCGGCATCCAGTACGTGACCATCCCGGAATTCCAGGCCATCGGCACGTCGGTGGGCAAACTCTTCTCGGCCGCACTCACCGGTCAGACCTCCGTCGAGCAGGCACTGGCGGCCGCGCAGTCGACGACGGAGCGGGAAATGAAGCGCGCCGGTTACCCGAAGCAATAAACCCCCCGCCGACGGAAGTCGGCCGGACCTCACCCCATGACGGATGACTCTTTCAATGAAACGACTCGAAGGTAAAAGCGCCCTGATCACAGGCGCGGCCCGGGGTATCGGGCGGGCCTACGCCGAGGCCTATATTCGCGAAGGCGCGACAGTGGCCATCGCCGACATCAATCTGCAGCGCGCGACCCAGACCGCCAACGAACTGGGCGCCAGCGCCTACGCGGTGAAGATGGACGTTACGGATCAATCCTCCATCGACGCGGCGATTGCGGCCGTCGTCGCCACCACCGGCAAGCTGGATATCCTGATCAACAACGCCGCACTGTTTGATCTGGCACCGATCACCGACATCACCCGCGAGAGCTACGAGCGGCTGTTCTCGATCAATGTCGCCGGCACGTTGTTCACCCTTCAAGCGGCGGCAAAGCAGATGATTGCCCAGGGTCATGGCGGCAAGATCATCAACATGGCGAGCCAGGCCGGGCGTCGCGGCGAGGCACTGGTGGGCGTCTACTGCGCGACCAAGGCCGCCGTCATCAGCCTGACCCAATCCGCCGGACTGAACCTGATCAAGCACAGGATCAACGTCAATGCGATCGCACCGGGGGTCGTCGACGGCGAGCACTGGGATGGCGTGGATGCGTTGTTCGCCAAACACGAGAACCGGCCGTTGGGCGAGAAGAAAAGGCTCGTCGGCGAGGAAGTGCCCTACGGCCGCATGGGCACCGCCGAAGACCTCACCGGCATGGCGATCTTTCTCGCGTCAGCGGAAAGCGATTATGTCGTCGCCCAGACCTACAACGTCGATGGCGGCAACTGGATGAGTTGAGCCCTGAAAAGACGCCACTCGCCGGGCCCATTCACCTCTGTGCGTCGCGCCGCGCCTGGCCCGCCCACTCCTGCACCGCCTGCACAAACAAGCGCAAGGCCATGGGCGGATGGCGGTTCGCGGGGTAATACAGGCACAGGCCTGAATAGTTGGGGCTCCACTCGGCGAGCATCTGCACCAGCCGCCCGCCTTGCAGATGCTCGGCCACCAAGGACAACGGCACCCACACACCGCACGGGTAAAGGTGACCGGCCAGATCGATTAAAGATCGCACTGTTGTTGCCGGCGGTGGTCCCACTGATAGAGGGCACATAACCCCAGGACTCACGCGATCGCGCCCTCGTCCGAATCATTCCCGCTTAACGAATACGCGACCCAGGTGACATGGATAGCCAAGAATCAGAAAAGGTTTCAATAGCCGGCGCACCAGGCGTCGACACCGACCAACGATTCGAATGCGTCGGGTGTGGCGCGTGCTGCCGTGGCCGCTTCGTCCCTTTGACCCTGGCCGAAGCCGTGACCTGGCTCAAACGCGGCCACCCCGTAGGGGTGTTGCTGGAGGCGTTCGACGATTCTCTCTGGCCCGTCGACTCGCCCGAGTATGCCTACAACGCCGGGCGGTCTGCGCCGGTCATTGGCGGTTCGGGCACGCTGCGGGTGACGGTGATTCTGGCCGCCAATGCGATCCCTGAATGCCCGAACCTGCAAAAAGACGGTCTCTGCTCGGTGTACCTGGAGCGCCCGATGGTGTGCCGGATCTACCCGATGGAGATCAGTCCTTTCATTGAGCTGAAACCTCAAGCCAAGGACTGCCCGCCGGAAAGCTGGCAGCAGGGCAGCCTCTTGGCATCGGATCAGGGGCTGGCGATGCTGGTCCAGCAATCGCGCCAGACCGACCGCGATGATGCCCGGCGTAAAGTGGCGGTGTGCGAAAGCCTCGGCCTGACCGTCGCCGGCTGGAAAGGCAACGGTCTGGTGATTCACCAGCCCTCGGTCGAAACGCTGCTCGCCGCCTGCGAAAGCGCTGAGGTCGATGCCAACCCCACGGATCAACCCTGGCAGATCAAGGCAGAAGACCCGCCGTTGAGGGCGTATCTCAACGCTCAGTCCGTGCCCATGGCCGACTCACCCAGCGACGATTACATCTTCCACGCGATCCCCCGCTGACCGGCGCCTGCTGAATCGCTTGCCGCTTACCGCTTCAGGCAATTACCCGCGCATACACCGACCGGTCCACATTCCCGCCGGACAGAATCACCCCGACCGTTTTCCCTGCCATGGACCGGCGTTCCTGAATGAGCGCCGCCAGTGCAGCGGCCCCTGCGCCTTCGGCGAGGTTGTGGGTGTCGGTGTAGTACACGCGCATGGCCTCGGCAATCTCGTCTTCGCTGACGGCGACAATGCGCTCCGCCCCTACGCTGTAAATGGCGAATGCCGCCGGAACGGGTCGGCGCACGGCGAGGCCGTCGGCAAAGGTGTTCGCCGACGGGGTTTGCAATATGGTGCCTTCCTCGAACGACCACTTGGCGGCCGCCGCCTCGGTGGACACCACGCCGACCACCCGGGTTTTCAGGCCCAATGCGTCGCGGGCGGCAATCACTCCGCAAATTCCTGACCCACACCCGACAGGCACGTAAACCGTGTGCAGATCCGGCGCTCCCAGGAACAATTCCAGCGCATACGTGGCCACGCCCTTGAGCAGCTCGATGTGGAAAGGCGGGACCAAATAGTGCCCATGCACGTCCGCCAGCCGCGCGGCTTCCTCCCGCGCTTCGTCGAAATCCCGGCCGCATTCGATCACGTTGGCGCCGAGCGCGCGCATGGCGTTGTTCTTTTCAGGGGAGTTGCCTTCCGGCACCACGATCAACGCACTCAAACCCAGCGCAGTGGCGGCCAGCGCCAGGCTCTGACCGTGGTTGCCGCGCGTCGCCGTGACGATGCCCCTGACGCTCGGGTAGGTACGCTTGAGCCAGTGCATGAAGGTAATCCCGCCGCGCACTTTGAAGGCGCCAGTGGGCGTGTGGTTTTCGTGTTTGACCCACACCGTGCTGTTCAGCCGCTCAGCCAGTAACGGCCAGGCATATTGAGCGGTCGGCGGCATGACCTCGTACACCTGGCGAGCGGCCTGTTCGATATCATTGCGGGTCAGTCCGTGCATGGGGCGACTACTCCTCAAAATCGTGTCCTCCAAAAGGTGGCCCAGTCTAGGCAGACCCGCGCCGCGCCGGCTTTCAGAAAACTGACCTGACTTTTGCCGAATTACTTGATTACTATCAAGGCCATGAACCCGACAAAACTCCCCCCTGACCCGCTCCCGTCTGAACCGGTTCGCCGTGTCGAGGCAGGCCCGTGGATGATCGAATTGCTCCCTGCCGCCGCTTATGCCACGCGTTATGTGGCGACCCAGGCGGCGGTCGGCTTTGCCTTCGAAAGTCAGCGCGGCCTGCACGCCATCGGCAGCGACCGGGTGCAGCCCTTCGACGCGGTGCCCAATGGATTGGCGTTCGTGCCTGCCGGTTGCGACGTGTTCTCGGCGTCGCCCACGGGCGGTGAATACCTGCGGCTGGTGCGCACGGACGGGCTGGCGCTGGCGGGCGACCACGCCTTCAATAACCGCATTGACCCCCAGGCGATCGCCCTCGCCATGAAGATGCGCGCAGCGCTGTTGCAGACGTCGGCGGCAGACGATTGGGAGGGCTGGGCGCTGGCCCTGGCCGACCGGATCGACGACAAAAGCGCTGTCGACGCGCCGCTGCAAGGGTTGATAAACGCCAGCCGGATGCGCAGACTCGATGAGTTCATCGACGCCGGTCTCGACGGCCCGCTGGGGGTGCAGGCGATGGCGCAGGTGCTGGGGTTGTCCGAGGGCTATTTCATGCGGGCCTTCAAGCACACCACCGGCAAAAGCCCCCACAGTTATCTGATCGACCGACGCCTGGCCAAGGCCAGAGCCCTGATGCGTGACTCAACGGCGAGACTGGCCGAGATCGCCCACGGCTGTGGCTTCAGCTCCCAGGCGCATATGGCGACGGCCTTTCGCCAGCGCATGGGCATCAGCCCGGCGAAGCTGCGCAGTCAGTTGTCGCCGTGACTGACCTCGCGTTCACCAACCGTGGCGCTGCAGCACCGCGTGGATGACGGGATGTCGATCAATGACCCCGAGGGCGGCGTAAAACTCGGGGCGCGACCTTCCCAGATGCTCCCGCGCCCCACTCCAGTGGCTGACCACGCAAGCGAGGACCTCAACGGCCCCGGGCGCATGTGGGTGCCAGGCAACCGGGTTGTCAAACACATCGCTGAACACCTCCCACTGACTGTGCAGCTTGCGCGTCGCCCCCGCGACCAAGCGGTCTAAATGGTCAGGCTCGCCGTCCGGCAGCCACCGTTCCGGGTAGTCGATCAGTCCAATGGACGCGTAGCAGTTGGTGGTGAGGTACGCCAGGGCCCGGAGTTGCTGGGCACGTTCGTGGACGTCGTGAGACAAGAGGCCGGACAGCGGAAAGGCCAGGCCCAGGTGGGTGAGGATGGCTGCGCTCTCCGTCAGCACGTCGCCGCCGGGGATGACCAGCGTCGGCACCTGCATCAACGGGTTCAGGCGTTTGAGCTCATCGCGCCCAGCGCCGGCCGCCTGCGAACTGGCGCCCACCAGGCGGTAATCAGCGCCGCACAGCGTGAGCGCCATCTCGATGGCGGCCGAGCCGGATCTGTCCGCCCCGAATAATGTGAACATGCTGCCTCCGGTTTTCATCAGGCGTTATCGCCGTGGCGTCGTTGCCACTCATCGACCACATCGCCCAGGGTCTTGGCGCTGTCGTTGCGTATCCAGGCCATGAAGTCACGGTCGAACTTGAAGGCCGGCCCGCACTGCGCGGTCATGAAACGACGCACGTTCTGGGTGTTTCGGTAATCGTGAGTGACCGGGGTGTCTCGGGAAAGCGTTTCGCTGTGCCAGTCAAATGCCATGGGGCTCAATCCAGGTGAGGGGGTCGCGCACAGTCTAGTCGGCAAACGCGCGCTGTCGCGCCTCACCGGTCGCGGGATCCATTCCACATTAGTTTCAACTATCCCCCCCTCCTACAGTCACACACTCATTCCCGCCCATTGACTGATGATGTTTCCGCATGAGTTTCATTCTTTGCATGACCGTCTTCGGTGTCCTGCTGATGCTGCTGGCACTGACTTCTTCCTATCTGCGCTGGCTGCCGGTCACGACGTCGGCGGTGTGCCTGGCGTTTGGCGCCGCGATCGGGCCCTGGGGCCTGGACATCGCGCAGCTCGACATTCGCGATGCGCGCCACTGGCTGGAACGGCTGACTGAAATCGCCGTGTTGTTCTCGCTGTTCAATACCGGTATCAAGCTGCGCCTGCCCCTGCACCGCAGCGGCTGGTATTCGGCGTACCTGCTGGCAGGGCCAGTGATGCTGGCGACCATTGCCGGCGTCAGCCTGGTCGCCCATTACCTGTTCGGCCTGTCATGGCCCATCTCCTTGCTGCTCGGTGCCATGCTTTCGCCCACCGACCCGGTGCTGGCCGGTCTGGTGCAGGTCAACAGCGCCCAGGACCTGGATCGGGTGCGCTTCGGCCTGTCCGGTGAGGCCGGTCTTAACGACGGCACTGCGTTCCCCTTCGTGATTTTCGCCCTGATGTTCATCACCCACGGTTTTTCGGATTTCGACTGGACCCAGGGCTGGCTGCTGAAAAACATCGTCTGGGGCGTACCCGTCGGGCTGATGCTGGGTTACGGCCTGGGCCGAGGCGTCGGTCATCTGATGATCTACCTGCGCATCAAGAACGCCGACAGCACCCTGTCGCCCAACGACTTCCTCGCCCTGGCGCTGATTGCCATTGCCTACGTCACCGCCGAAGGCCTCGGCGCCTACGGATTCCTGGCGGTGTTCGCGGCGGGCATTGGCGTTCGTCACGCCGAGTCCAACGCCACCCAGTCGGAGGTGCCGTCGGAACACGTGGCCATCCCGATGGTGGGGCACACCCACAGCGATCCGGAGTCGGCGATCATGGGCGATCGCGATGCGCTCTCAGACAGTCAGCTCGCAGCCGGCGTGATGATGGGCGACATGATGGTCTTCGGCAGCCTGGTGGAGCGCGCGATGGAGGTGCTTCTGATCACCCTCCTCGGCGCCGCCCTCGCCAGTTACTGGGACTGGCGCGCCGTCGGCCTGGGGCTGGCGCTGTTCTGCGTGATCCGGCCGTTGAGCGTCTGGCTGTTAATCAGTGGCAAACTGCTGACCCGCCCGCAAAAAGCCCTGGTGGGCTGGTTCGGCATTCGCGGCATCGGCACGCTGTATTACCTCTGCTATGCGCTGACCCACGGCCTGCCGGCCGAGTCAGTCCACACCACCATCAGCCTGACATTGTCCGTGGTGGCGCTGAGCATTCTGCTGCATGGCATCAGCATTCAGCCTCTGCTGGAGCGCTACGAGCGCAGCATCACCCGGACCGCCAAAGACTGACCTCACGACCGCGTCCGCTTCCCTTTATGGAAGCGGCTGCCTGATCAAAAGCCCCATGATAGACAGCGTCGATGATCCTATCGGAACAAGCGATTGGACGCTCAAGGGTGCGATCGGTAGCGTGCTCACTAATTGATCAGGTCTTTTGAGCGTTCTCTGCAATGCGGTTTAACGTCGCAGCAGCGCCCAACAGGGATCGGCGCCGTGTCGGCTGACACCCCCGCGCACCAAGACTGGATGCTTGAACCCCTCTTTCGTTTTCGCGCCGCCGGCGGGTTCAGCCGCGGTGCGGTCCATTGCTTGTGAGCCTGAAAGCCTATGTCCATCAATACACCGCAGCAGATCGCCGAGATCACCATTGAAGCCGGCGTGAAAAAGTCCCATATGCCGACCGCGGCAATTCTGGTGCTGGGCTTTCTCGCCGGCGCGTTCATCGCCCTGGGCTTTTTGCTGGACATCCATGTCAGCACGATGATCCCGGCGCCCTGGGCGTCACTGGGCAATCTGATGGGCGCTGCGGTGTTCCCGATCGGGCTGATTCTGGTGATACTGGCCGGCGGTGAGTTGCTGACCGGCAACATGATGAGCCTGCCCACTGCCATGTTCGCCGGGCGCATTCCGCTGTCGGCGGTGGCGCGCAACTGGGTGCTGGTGACCTTGGCCAACCTGCTGGGCGCGCTGTTCGTCGCGTACTTCTTCGGCCATGTGCTGGGGCTGACCGAAGGCGCGTATCTGGCCAAAACCCTGGCCATCGCCAAGGCCAAGGCCAGCGCGGATTTTGCCCAGGCGTTTATTTCCGGCATCGGTTGCAACTGGCTGGTGTGTCTGGCGGTCTGGTTGTCGTATGCGAGTAAAGACGTGACCGGCAAGATCCTCGGTATGTGGTTCCCGATCATGGCCTTCGTCGCCATCGGCTTCCAGCACGTGGTCGCCAACATGTTCGTGATTCCGGCAGCGATCTTTGCCGACGCATTGAGCTGGACCGAATTCGTTGAAAACTTCGTTGCGGTGTTCCTGGGCAACGCCGTGGGGGGTGCAATTTTCGTCGGGCTCGCGTATTACGTGTCCTATTCGAAAGCCATTCAGGCTTCGGCAACCGGCGTCACTGCTGCGTCCATCGAGCAGCAGACCGGTAGCCAGATTTAACGCTGCAGCCGCGCGCCTCATTTCCCGAGGCGCGCACCCTGTTTCTGCCACGCGTCACGTTGTCGAGAGTAATCAATGTCAGATCGAGTCCTGATGGACAGCTATTCACGCAAGGTCGATTACGTCCGCATGTCGGTGACGGATCGCTGCGATTTCCGCTGCGTGTATTGCATGGCCGAGGACATGACGTTCCTCCCCCGTCAGCAGATTCTCTCCCTCGAAGAAATCCACCAACTGGCCGAGCGCTTCGTCGCGCTGGGCACAAAGAAGATTCGTCTGACCGGCGGTGAACCACTGGTGCGCTCCGGCATCGTCGGGCTGGTTCGCAGCATCGCCGCCCTGCCCGGCCTGCGCGAACTGTGCATGACCACCAACGGCTCGCAGCTCGACAAACTCGCCGTGCCGCTGTTCGAAGCCGGCCTCAAGCGCCTCAACATCAGCCTCGACAGCCTTGACCCGGCGCGCTTCAAGGAACTGACCCGCACCGGTGACCTGAGCAAGGTCATCGCCGGGATCGACGCCGCCAACGCGGCCGGTTTCGAGCGCACCAAGCTCAACTGCGTGGTGATGCAGGGCCGCAACGACCACGAGATCAATGATCTGGTGGCCTTCGCCATTGATCGTGGCGTCGACATCACGTTTATCGAAGAGATGCCCCTCGGGACCATCAGCGAGCACAGCCGCGCCGAGTCGTTCTACTCCAGCGAGCAGGTGCGCGAACGCATCGCCGAGCGCTACACCCTGGTGCATTCCACCGAGTCCACGTCCGGGCCCTCGCGCTACTGGCGGGTGGCCGAGGCGCCGCACATCCGCATCGGCTTCATCTCGCCCCACAGCCACAACTTCTGCGCGACCTGCAATCGGGTTCGGGTCACGGTGGAAGGACGTCTGTTGCTGTGCCTGGGTAACGAGCATTCCGCCGACCTGAAAGCCGTGCTCCGGGCCAATCCGGGGCAGCCGGACAAGCTCGAAAAAGCCATCGTCAACGCCATGCAGTTGAAGCCATGGAAGCACAACTTCGAGCTCAACGATGACGTCCAGGTGGTCCGCTTCATGAACATGACCGGCGGCTGAAGCCGGTCCTACGGCACGCGGTTTTTTTAGTGGGACCGGCTTCAGCTGGTCCTACAGGCACGCGGTGTCTTTAGTAGGACCGGCTTCAGCCGGGAAGAGGCCGGCTTGACCACCCTCAATTTCTTGCCAACACAACCCATGTGGGAGTGAGCTTGCTCACGAAGACGGCGTAGCAGACGCCGAAGATTTGATCGTGCTCACGCCCCGCATGGACAGCGCGCACAGCGCCTTACCCCTCTCTGCCACCGCGGCTCAGTGCACCTAGGCGACCGGAGATCGACTGCATGCCTTTGCCCAGTTCGCGCAGGGTGCCCGCGTCCCGCGCGCCCTGTTCGCTGGAGGCGTGAATGCGCACGGCCAGTTCGTTGATTTCGTGGGTGACGTGGCTTTGCTCCTGGGCAGCCACGGCGATCTGATGGGCGCGCTGAACGATGTCGTCGAAGCTGAAGACGGTCGTGCCCAGTGTGGCAGCGACATTGACCGCCTGCTGCACCGACTCGCGGGTGCGCGTGGCACCGTTTTGCATCGTCGAGACCGCCGCACTGGAGGCCTGACGCAGTTGCGAGATCATCTCCTGAATCTCGTTCGCCGACGCCTGGGTTCGCCCGGCGAGGGTGCGCACCTCATCAGCCACCACCGCAAAACCACGCCCCTGCTCCCCTGCCCGCGCCGCTTCAATGGCGGCGTTCAGGGCCAGCAGGTTGGTCTGCTGGGAGATCGACTTGATCACCTCCAGCACACTGCCCACGCGCTCGATATCATCGCCCAGCTGGGTGATGGCGCCCGCCGCCCCGGCAATGTCCGTCGCCAGGACTTCGATGGACTGACTGTTGCTGTTGACCTGATCCTGGCTCTTCTGCGCATCGCCCAGGGAACGGCGTGCGGTGTCGGAGCAGTCTGTGGTGTTCTGGGCGACTTCATTGGCACTGGCCGACATCTCGGTGATCGCGGTGGCCAGCAGCGTATTGTCCTGACGCTGGGATTCGGCCCGTTCGGCGACGCCTTGGGACAGCTGCGCCAGCTCGTTGGCCTGGCGCTCCAGAGACACCGATTCCTCGGCGATGCGGTGCAGCATATCGCGCAGGGAACCGGCATAGCGGTTGACCGACTCACGCAACGCGCCGATCTCGTCGGCGCGCAAAATCGCCAGTTGAGTGTCAGTCTGCCCGCCTTGGCCCAGGCTTGAGATCTGAGCAGTGGTTTCCTCCAGTTGCGCCAGCAGCCGCTTGCCGGCCAGCCAGGCCAGACCCAGCAGCACGCCCAAAAGCGGCAACAGGAACAACAGAATCTGTCCGGTGAGGCGGTTGGCCAGGCCGACAACCCGGGCTTCCGGGGTCACAAGCCCAATGCGCCAGCCCGTGCCGGCCATGGTCGCCAGGGTGACGTAGGCCGGGCCGTTGAGCCGACCGTCGTGCTCAATCCTCAGGGTCGAGAGGGCCGAAGTGTTGCTCGCAAGCTGATCAGCCACCGGCTTGAACCAGGTTTGCTCCTGGCTCAATCCGGTAATGGTCAACAGGCCCTTGGTGCCCTTCGCATCAGGGAAATACAGCAGATTCCCTGACGGATCCACCGCGAAGGCGTAGCCGTCGGTGACGCCGCCTTTCTCTTTGAGAAAGGCGGCCAGACCGTCAAGCTTCAGGTCGATGGTCGCGACACCGGCGAACGCGCCCTGGGCCCGGTAAGGCACGCTGCAGGTGGTCATTGCCACGCCGCTGACCGGGTCCTGATACGCATCGGACCAGACGCAACGCCCTGCCGGTGCGGACTTGGCCCCGGTGTACCAGGACTCAGCCTGATAAGGCGGCGTCTTGGCCTGGTTGTATTCGTCCGAGAAGTCCAGTCGGTTGGCAGGGTCGCGGGCCCAGAAAAAACTGCGACGCTCGGTGCCTGCCGCAAAGGCGTTGGGCTCCGGCCACACGCCGCCACCGGCAATGGCGGAATCCCCCTGGCTGTCGATCAGGCCGGGGAAATTGCTCATGTACAGGGTTTCGTCGTGGGGCAGCGTCTCGGCCAGCAGCGCCATGGCCGCCGCCGTCCCTTCGATGCGGCTCAACGGTAACGCCAGCTGACGGGTGATGGCGCTGGCTGACTGCTCTGCCGACTCGGTGCCGGCAGCCACCAGTTGGGGTTTGCCGCCCAGGGTCATGACCGCGTAAATCGCCACCGCCGTCAGCACCAGCAATGTCAGGATCCCCAGGGTCATTCGTCCAGCGATGCGGCGAGGAATCAACGACATGGTCAAGCTCCGAAGGAAATGTAGGGCTACATTTGCAACGGCCGTGACAGACAAAAGTTGAGGCGGGACAGGTGTTTAAGCGACCTGAGCGACAGGAGGTCATAGGATGACTCGCCAACCGTCAGCCCCCCCGCCCCGGTCAGACTTCCATGGCGTCCCGCGCCACCCGAACGTGGTCAGGCAGTTCTGCGGCATGTTCCATCAGCCACGCATCCAGCGTATGCCCGACATGGGTCAGCACGGCCTGTTCGGGCTTGAGCGCGTCAATGATCTGCAGCGCCAGGTTCACATCGTTGTGGTTGCGCGGCGTCTGCGGCTGAGGGGGCATGGAGCAGTCGAGGACCAGCACGTCGAGCGCCTCGCGCTGCAGAAAGGCCTGGGTGTCATGGGGCAAGCCGACAGTGTCGGTGAGGTACGCGATCCGCCGTCCCCCGCCTTCCAGCAAATAACCCAGCGTCGGTTTGGAGTGCAGCAGCGGCAGCGCGGTGACTTGCAGTTCGCCCAGGGCGCGGCTTTCGAAGGGCATGAAAGGCTGGCTGAAATCGAGAATGCCCGGGTGCTTGTACAGGTCCGATAATCCTTCCGGGTCGACCGGGCCGTGCACCGGAATCACAAGGCCCTGGCCCCAGCGAAGGTGCAGCAGGCCCTGGGCATGGTCGGCGTGGTAGTGGGTTTGCAGGATGCCGCTGAGGCTGCGCGGCGGGAAACGTTCGGTGAGGTCCGGCAGGCCGCTGTCGATCAACCATCGCTGCTCGCCCAGTTCCACCAGCGCGCAACAGGGCCGGCGGCGCAGGCGGTGGTCGGCGTGGGCGGCGCGACAGGCCGGGCATTCGCAGCCGTAGACCGGCACTTGCCGCGCATCCCCCGTGCCGAGCAGGGTCAGGCGCATGCGGGGGTTCGCTCCAGTCGCTGCAACAGTCGGGCGACGGTTTGATCCAGCGCGCCGGAGTTGTCCAGCACGATCATTGACGGGTCACTCATCTGCAAATCGTCAGCGAACTGGGCATTGCGCGCCAGTCGGGTTTCGATCTCATCCGCCGATTCCCGCGCCCGACTGAGCAATCGATCCCGCAGCACCGATTGATCAACGGTCAGCAACACCACCCACAGCGACGGATAACGCGCCCGCGCGTGGGGCAGATGGCCGCGCGAGCCGTTGACCAGGACGTCGTGCCCGTCGGCCAGCCATTGGTCGATCTCGTTGGGGATGCCGTAATGCAGGCCGTTGGCGAACCAGCTCAAGGCAAACGCGCCCTGGGCCTGCAGGGCCTCGAAACGCTCGACGCTGACGGCCTGGGCCGCTTCGCCCTTGGCTTCTGCCGAGCGGGTAATGACCCGCCGCACGATCCGGCAGTCCCGCGCGGCCAATGCCTCCCGGGCCGCGTCCAGCAGGCTGTCCTTGCCCGAACCCGACGGCCCGATGAGATAGATCAACCTGCCTGCCATCAGAACACCCTCTTCGCTTGTCGCCAGACTTGTTGAATGATCGGCAGTGTGCCCACAGCCCGGGCGTGGATCAGGTCGGCGCGCAGGCCGACGCGAATCTCGCCGCGATCGTGCAAGCCCGCCGAACGGGCCGGTGCGAGGCTGACGGTGGTCACCGCACGCGCCAGCCCGGCGCCTGTCGATTCATCCGCGGACACCTGCGACTCATCCAACTGGGCGCCCAAGGTGAACGCCGCCTGCAACAGGCTGGCCGGATAGTAATCGCTGGAGAGAATATCCAGTAGCCCTTCTTCGGCCAATGTCGCCGCCGCGATGTTGCCCGAGTGCGAGCCGCCACGGACGATGTTCGGCGCGCCCATCAACACGCTCATGCCCAGACGCCGGCAGCCCTGCGCCGCTTCCAGGGTGGTCGGGAACTCGGCGATGCTCATGCCGTAGGCCGCCGATTCCTCGACATGGGCCAGGGTGGCGTCGTCGTGACTGGCCACCGACAGCCCGCGTGCCAGGCAGATATCGACAATGGCACGGCGATAACGGTCGCTGTAGGTCTTCGAATTGGCGACCTGCTCGACGATGAACGCGTCCATCTGCTCGCTGCTCAGGTGGTACTTGCCCATGTAGTACTCACGGTACTTGGATTCCAGGGCGAACTGGCGCTGGCCCGGCGAATGGTCCATGACCGACACCAGCTGCACCAGCGGCTGCTCGACCAAGTCGCGGAACACGCTGAGGGTGTCCGGATGACAGACCTCGCAGCGCAAGTGCAAGCGGTGCTCGGCGCGGGTCATGTCGGCGGCGTTGGCCTTGGCGATCGCCTCGACCATGCCCGGCAGTTGCTGCATGCGCTTGCCCTTGGGGTTGACGTCGCCGATGGACAGCGCGTCGAACACCGTGGTGATGCCCGCCGCGATGATTTGCGCGTCGTGGCTCATGACCGCCGACGCTGACGGCCAATCCACACCGGGGCGCGGGCTCAGGTGTTTTTCCAGGTTGTCGGTGTGCAGCTCGACCAGCCCCGGCAGCAGGTAATCGCCATTGAGGTTCTGCGCCTGGGGCAACTGGCTGATGCCCTCGTCGATTTCGCTGATCAACCCGTCACGCAGCACCACGGTGCCGCTGAAGACGCGCTCGGCGGTGACGATCTTGGCGTGGGTCAGGATCTGTTCGTTCAGCATTGTTCGGTCTCCTTCGGGCTCGATGCCATCGATGCCATTGAGGCTTGCGGGTCAAGATCGGGCGGGGTCATGTCCAGATGACGGGCGGACACCGCTTCCCGGGCCAGACGGTCGTGGAAGATGCCGATCACCGCAGCACCGGCGCTCTTCGCTTCATTGATCAATTCGAGGACCACCTGACGGTTGCCGTCGTCCAGCGACGCGGTCGGCTCGTCCAGCAGCATCACCGGCCACGGCACCATGAAGCCGCGGGCGATGTTGACGCGCTGCTGTTCGCCGCCGGAAAACGTCCCCGGCGCCAGTTGCCACAGGCGCTGGGGAATGTTCAGCCGGGCGAGCAGATGCTCGGCGCGGGCCTGGGCATCTTCGCGTTTCCAGCCACGGGCCAGCGCCGGTTCCATGACCACCTCGACGGTGGCGACGCGGGGAATAACCCGCAGAAACTGGCTGACGTAGCCGAGGGTTTGCTGCCGCACTTGCAGCACCTCCCGGGGCGCAGCGCCCACCAGTTCCAGCCACTCGCCCTGATGCTGCACGCGAATGCTGCCACCGGCCGGCAAGTAGTTGCCGTAGAGGGTGCGCAGCAGCGTGCTTTTGCCCGCGCCGGAATGGCCGTGGAGCACCAGGCACTCGCCGCCGCTGACGGAGAAATTCAGGCCGCGCAGCACGTTGAGCACCACGCCGTTCTGCTGGTGCAGGCTGAAGGTTTTCGAGAGGTCACGGACCTCGATCAGCGTGTTCATTGAAGGCATCCCGAAAGTCGGATCATGGCTGCAGCACCGAAGACACCAGCAGCTGCGAATACGGATGTTGCGGGTCGTCGAGGATCTGATCGGTCAGGCCGGTTTCCACCACGTGGGAACGGCGCATGACCATCAGCCGATCGGCGAGCAATCGGGCCACGGCCAGGTCGTGGGTGACGATCACCACCGCCAGGTCCAGCTCGCGCACCAGCCCGCGCATCAGGTCGAGCAAACGCGCCTGCACCGACACGTCAAGGCCGCCGGTGGGCTCGTCCATGAACACCAACCGTGGGCCGGACACCAGATTTCGGGCGATTTGCAGGCGCTGCTGCATGCCGCCGGAAAAGGTCCGTGGCAAGTCGTCGATGCGCGCCGGGTCGATCTCCACCTGGTTGAGCCAGTCCAGCCCCGCCGCCCGCAGCGCCTGATAATTGCGCACGCCCTGGGCCATCAGCCGCTCGCCGATATTGGCACCGGCTGAAACGCCCATGCGCAGGCCGTCCCGAGGGTTCTGCTCGACGAAGCCCCATTCGGTGCGCAGCAAGGTGCGCCGTTCGGCCTCGCTGGCGCTGTACAGGTCCAGCCATTGGCCGGCATTTTTATGGGTGTCGGCGAGGCGGTAATCGATGACGCCCCGGTCGGGCGGGCAACGGCCGCTGAGCAGCGACAGCAGCGTCGACTTGCCGGAGCCGGATTCGCCGACGATGCCCAGCACCTCCCCCGGGTACAGCTCGAAACTGACGTCCTGGCAGCCTTTCTCCGGACCGTACAACTTGGTCAGTCCGCGCACTTTCAGCAGTGGCTGGGTGCGGTCGCTGACGGCATCACGGTCGATCTGTTGAGCAGCATTCATTGCGCGGCCCTCCCCTGACTGACCCGTTGCGCGCAGTAGTCGGTGTCCGAGCAGACGAAGCTCTGGGTGCCCTGATCGTCGAGGATCAGCTCGTCGAGGAACGACTCGTGGCTGCCGCAGATGGCGCAGTTGTGTTCCCACTTCTGCACTTCAAAAGGGTGATCTTCAAAATCGAGGCTGGTGACGCGGGTGAACGGCGGCACCGCGTACAGACGCTTCTCGCGACCGGCGCCGAACAGCATCAATGCCGGGCTCATGTCGAGTTTCGGGTTGTCGAATTTGGGGATCGGCGACGGGTCCATGACGTAGCGTTCATCGACGGTCACCGGGTAGGCATAAGCCGTGGCGATGTGGCCGAAGGTGGCGATGTCTTCGTAGAGCTTGACGTGCATGACGCCGTAGTCGTTCAGCGCGTGCATGGTGCGGGTCTCGGTCTCCGACGGCTCGATGAAGCGCAACGGCTCCGGAATCGGCACCTGATAGACCATGATCTGGTCGGCGTGCAGCGGCGTTTCCGGGATGCGGTGGCGGGTCTGGATGATCGTCGCTTCGGGGGTGCGCTCGGTGGTGGCGACGCCGGCGGTGCGGGCGAAAAAGCGGCGAATCGACACGGCGTTGGTGGTGTCGTCGGCGCCCTGATCGATGACTTTGAGCACGTCTTCGGCGCCGAGGATCGCGGCGGTCAGCTGCATGCCGCCGGTGCCCCAGCCGTAAGGCAGCGGCATTTCACGGCCACCGAAGGGCACTTGATAGCCGGGAATGGCCACGGCTTTGAGCAGGCCGCGACGGATCATGCGTTTGGTCTGTTCATCCAGATACGCGAAGTTGTAGGCCTCGTCTCGGGGGGCCTGTGGCTGAAGACGTGGCGGCGTGGCAGCGTTCATTGAGCCTGCTCCTTGGAGGGCTTGCGCAGTGTGCGGATCAGTTCCAGTTCCGACTGGAAGTCCACGTAGTGCGGCAGTTTCAAGTGCGAAACGAAACCGGCGGCTTCGACGTTGTCGCAGTGGGCAAGCACGAATTCTTCCTGCTGCGCGGGCGAGACGATTTCCTCGCTGTACTCACCGGCGCGCAGCGAGCGATCCACCAGTGCCATGCCCATGGCTTTGCGTTCAGCGTGCCCGAAGGCCAGGCCGTAGCCGCGCGTGAACTGCGGCAGCTCGGTGGCGGAACCGACGAACTGGTTGACCATCTCGCACTCGGTCACTTCGATGGCGCCAATGGAGATCGGGAAGCCCAGCTCTTCCGGCTCGATCCACACCTCCACGTCACCGACGCGAATCTCGCCGGCAAACGGGTGGTTGCGGCCGTAGCCCCGCTGGGTCGAATAGCCCAGCGCCAAGAGAAAGCCTTCATCGCCGCGGGCCAGCGCTTGCAGGCGTTCGGCACGGCTGGCCGGGTACTCCAGCGGCTCGCGGGTGATGTCAGCGACCGGCGCGCCGGTGTCCTGTTCTTCCTTGATCAGGCCTTCTTTGGCGAGCAGCCCCAGCACCCGCGGACAATCCTGAACGGCCGCGTCGGCCTGCCCTTCAGGGCCAGGGAATTCGCCCTCGGCCAGCAAGGTGAAATCCAGCAAGCGGTGGGTGTAGTCGAAGGTCGGGCCCAGTAGTTGCCCGCCGGGGACGTCCTTGAACGTGGCCGACAGACGCCGGTTGAGCTGCATGGCCGAGGTGTCGATGGGCAGGCTGGCGCTGAAGCGGGTCAGCGTGGTGCGGTAGGCGCGCAGCAGGAAGATCGCTTCGACCAGATCGCCGGCCGATTGCTTGATCGCCAGCGCGGCGAGTTCGGCGTCGTACAGCGAGCCTTCGGTCATCACCCGGGCGACGGCGAGCGGCAGTTGCTGACGGATTTGTTCCACGCCCAGTTCGGCGACGGACGTGTCGCCCCGGCGTCGTTTCGCCAGCAGTTTGTGGGCATTGTCGATGGCCTGTTCGCCACCCTTGACGGCAACGTACATCAGACGGCTCCTGTCGACGGTTGAGGGCTGGACGGTTGCAGACTGGACGGCTGCGGCTTGAACAGCACTTGGGTGCTGCGCGGGAGGCCGAGCAATTCGCTGCCGGCGACGAAGAACACGTCGATCCCGCGGGGGAAGTCATTGCGCGATTCGCGCTCCTGCCAGAACGCCTCCTGCAACGGCAGGCTGACGTGGTTTTTGCTTTCGATCCCTGGCCCGCGCCAGGCCAGTTGCGTGCCGCCCTGCAGACTCGGCAACTGGACCAGCAGCGTGCAGGACTGGTCGGGATAGCGATCGTTGCCCAGGTCGAAACCGCTGAGGTCGTGTAACTGGCTGTCGTCGAGCAGCGCGAAGCGGGCGTTCTGCCGGTCGCTGACGATGGGGCAGCCACAATGGAAGGTCAGGTTGGCGCGGATGGTCTGGGTGTCGAACTTCGGCGCGAGCCACAGCGGCGTGTCGATGTCCAGCAAGGCCAGGCACAGGGCGTGGCTGGCCGCGGCAAGGCCTTCAAGGTGCGGCGGGGTTTGCATGGCGAGCAGGCTTTGCGCGACACCGGGGCCGGCCAGGGCCCTGAGCGCGGCGCGAAAACTGCGCTGGGCATCCAGCACCGGATCGGTGAATGCCGGCTGCAACAGCGAGGCGGGCAAGGATTGAGTGGCGAGAGAGGTGCTCATCAGTTTTCTCCTCTGACCAGGGTGAAGAAGTCCACTTTGGTCGCGGCGGTTTCGGCTTGTTGTTTGGCCCGGCGCAGGTCTTGCGCGCGGGCCAGCGGGTCGATCAGGTCGCTGATCCAGTGGGCCTGTTGCGCGCCCTGCAAATGGGCGTCGGCCAGGGCGGCGAGCTCGGCGTGGGCCTTGTCGCGCCCCGCCAGGTAGCTGAAGCCGGTGCGGCCGTCGGCCAGGCGCACCACACAGCGGGTCACGGTCATCTCGCCGACGTTGAACGGCGCGCCGCTGCCGCCCATGCGGCCCCGCACCAGGGTCATGCCGATTTCCGGCGCGCGGATCAGTTGGTAGTCGGCGTCACGCAGGGCGGCTTCGTGGGCCTGCAGTTCGGCGCGGCGGCTGCGCGACAGCACGCCGATCCAGTGCTGGCGAGCGGCATGATCGGGTGCCGGGGCGTCGGCCGCGTTGGAGGAAACGGGTGTGGCAGTCATCGAGGGCATCTCCATCAGGTGACGATCTGATACTGGAAGCGGTCGGAGCGGCTGGTGGAATGGGCAATCTCCACCGGGTTTCCGTGCGCATCGTGGGAAAGGGTCAGCACCGTCAGCGCCGGCAAGTGGCGCGGCATCAGCAGCACGCTGGCCTCTTCGCGACTGGGCAGGCGCGCGCCGATCAGGCTGAAGGTCCGGGTCAACGGCAACTGCCGTTCGGTGAGGAACTGGCGCACCGAGCCGCTGACGTAGTCGGCGATCAACGACGCGCGGGTGGCGCAGTAACGGTGGCGAATCAGGCAGACCGGCTGGCCGTCGAGGCGGCGCAGGGTTTGCAGTTCGATCAGCGGCGCGTGGGGTTCGAGGCCCAGATGCGCGGCCTCCTCCACCGTCGCCGTGCAGTGCCGGCGTTGCAGCAGCACCGCTTCGACGCCGTGGCCGAGCGCGGCGAGGGATTCGCTGTAGGCACTGCCAGCGGCGACCGGGTACACCAGCGGACGGCCCAGCACTTGGGTGCCTTTGCCCTGTCGGCGCAGCAGGCTGCCTTCGCGCACCAGTTCGTCGATGGCCCGGCGCACGGTGTGGCGGTTGACCTCGAAGCGCGCGGCCAGCTGGACTTCGGCGGGCAGGTATTCGCCGGCGGTGTAGCGGTCGAGTTCACTGCGCAGGGTCTGCGCCAGTTCGCGGTACCTGGGTTCACGGTGCAGGGGCTCACGCTGCAGGGGCTCACGGGTCATGGATTCACGGGGCAATGACCCGCGGTTCATCGTTTCGGTTTGTCTAGACAACTGCATGGCTAAAAAAAGGGTTCGCACCCTCTCCTGTCGTGGTCGTTAGATGAACTGCTTGCGCAGGCGCTGGGAGAAAATGTCGATGACGCTCACCACCACGATGATCACCAGCAGCACCGAGCAGGTCTGGGTGAACTGGAAGGCGCGGATGTTTTCCCAGAGGATCACGCCGATCCCGCCAGCACCAACCATCCCCACCACCGTCGCCGAGCGCACGTTGGATTCGAATCGGTACAGCGCGTAGGAAATCCACAGCGGCATGACTTGGGGGATGACCCCGAAGATCACTTCCTGCAAGGCACTGGCGCCGGTGGCACGCACGCCTTCGACGGGACCGGGATCGATCGCTTCCACCGCTTCGGCGAACAGCTTGGCGAGCACGCCGGTGGTGCTGATCCACAACGCCAGAACACCGGCAAACGGGCCCAGGCCGACAGCGACCACGAAGAGCATGGCGAAGACCATTTCGTTGATCGAGCGGAACGCATCCATGACCCGGCGCAATGGCTGGTGAATCCACCACGGCGTGATGTTGTCGGCGCAGAGAATGCCCAGCGGCACTGAGCAGACGATCGCCAGCAGCGTGCCCCACAGGGCGATCTGCACGGTGACGATCATTTCCTTGAGGTACGCGCGCCATTCGTGGAAGTCAGGCGGGAAGAAGTCGGCGGCGAAGGTCGCCATGTTGCCGGAGTCGCGGTACAGCGTCAGCGGATTCATTTCCGCGCCGTGCCAGGCCCAGGCCATCATCGCCAGGAACAAGCCCCAGCCCAGGTATTGCGGCCAGCTGCGCTTGCCGGCGGCTTCGATGTAAGCAGCGTGAGTGGTCATAAAAAGTCCGGTTGCGAACGGATGAAGCGTCATGACTGGCGCGCCGTGCCTGCACGGGGTTGGTCCCCACAGGCAGGCGCGCCCCGTGCATCAACCCGCCTTGGCGGTGCCTTGTTTTTCCAGCTCGGAAATACGGTCCTGCAGCTTGGTCAGCCCGGCGTCGATGTCTTTCAGGCGAGAGGCCTTCTCTTCGGCGCTCAGGGTGGTGCTGGCCGTGGTTTCGGTCTTCTGCTTGAACAGCTCGAGCTGGCGGATGGTCAGCAACTGGTCGTCCGAGGACTTGAGGAACTTGCCCATCTGCATGTTCTTCAACACGGCCTTTTCCTCGTCGGTGTCGCCGTAGTTGGCGAAGAAATCGCGGATCTTGTTCTTGTCCGCGTCCGACAGGCCCTTGCGCCAGACCATCGGGTCGGCGGGGATCAGCGGCGATTTCCAGATGACCTTGAGCATGGCGGCCTTGTCCGGCTGGGTGACTGCCAGACGGTCCCAGCTTTCGGTGTTGAAGGTCGCGACGTCCAGTTGCCCTTTGGCCACGCTCAGGGCATTGACTTCATGGCTGGAATTCAGCGTGCGTTTGAAGGCGGTGGCGGCGTCGACGTGGTTCTGCGCGAAGACGTAGTAGCCCGGCACCAGATAGCCCGAGGTGGAGTTCGGGTCACCGTTGCCGAAGGTCAGTTCCTTGGCGTGCTTGAGCATGTCCTCGACCGAATTGATCGGGCTGTCCTTGCGCGCAATGATCACGCTCCAGTACCCGGGCGCACCGTTGGCAGCAGCGGTCTGGGCAAAGATCTCGCCACCGGAACGGTCCACCGCTTCCATGGCCGCCTTGTTGCCGAGCCAGGCCACATCGACCTTGTTGAAGCGCATGCCCTGGATCAGGCCGGCGTAGTCGGAGGCGAAGGTGGCGTTGACTTTAAGCCCGGTCTTTTTCGTCATGTCGTCGAGGAACGGCTGCCAGACGCTCTTCAGGTTCTGCGACGACTCAGTGGACATGATGCCGAAGTTGATGACGTTGTCATCGGCCTGCGCAGTGCCCATCAGGCAACCGGCGACGACAGCGGCAGACGCGAAGACGCGCCCGATACGGTTCAACATGGGGAACTCCCTGAGCTGGGTTTTGGGTGTGGGTTGAGTGTTTCGGTTACCGGTGCCGCCACTGAGTCAGGCACGGGCCATCAGCAGTCGCGAGGGTCGTTCGGTGTCCCGTGCGCTGCCGTCGAACATCAGGCTGGTGTCAGCGTCGGCGCCGTACAGGTCGTTGAGAAACTGGCTGTTGAGCTCGGCGCCGTTGCCGTCGAAGTGAATGCGCCCGCCCTTGAGTGCCACGGCACGCGGGCAATAGCGCACGGCGTAATCCACCTGATGCAGGGTGACGACGACGGTCTTGCCGTCCCGGCGATTGATGTCGGCGAGGATTTCCATGACCTTGCGCGCGGACTCGGGGTCGAGGGAGGCAATGGGTTCGTCGGCAAGAATCACTTCGGCCTGCTGGGTCAGCGCGCGGGCAATGGCCACCCGCTGCTGCTGGCCGCCGGAGAGGGTCGAAGCCCGCTGCGGCGCCAGATCGGCAAGGCCGACGCGGTCAAGATTGGCCATGGCCCGGGCTTTCTCCTCGGCGTTGAACAGGCCGAGGCTTCCACGCCAGCGCGGCATGCGACCCAGGCAGCCGAGCAGGACGTTGTCGAGTACGCTGAGGCGATTGACCAGATTGAATTGCTGAAAGATGTAGCCGATGTCCGCACGCAGGCGACGCACCTTGCCGTTGAGCCGTCCCGAGGCCTGCACTTCACGGCCCAGCACTTGGACGCTGCCGCCATTGCTGCGGTCGCAACAGGCCAGCCCGGCCAGGTGACGCAACAGCGTGGATTTACCGGACCCGGACGCGCCGATCAGCGCGACCATCTCCCCGTGTTGTATAGACAATGCAAGGTCAACCAAAGCGGTCTTTCGGGCGAAGGTCTTGTTGAGGCGGTCGACGTGGATGGCTGCGGTCATGGGCTTCTCTGGTTTTGTGATTCCAGCGTCCTGCCGGGAGTGAATGATCAGCCGCACGACCGTCCATGGCCGCGTTCGGTGCGAGTGACATTAGGGGCAGCCTGTGGCAGTTCCATGAACCGACGATGACTGTGGGATTGCACTTCGGAGACGGTTTGCTACGGGACTTTTCGGGGTTTTTCTGGACAGGTTGGCGCCCAAGGGCGATCTAGCCGCTGTGCGGGCTAGACAAGTTGCGCGGATGTTGAAGGCAGGACAGCGGGGTCAATGCCAAGACTGAAACAAATAATTCGTGCCGTTGGTCCGTTGGCACAACGCTATGGGGTTAGCAGTACCAGCGTTAGCGGGCAAGGCGTCGGATGGCGCGCTGCGGGATTGAGGGTGTAAGAGGCTGGCCCCTTCCCGGCTGAAGCCGGTCCCACTATGGAAATGCATTTCGACCGTAGAACTGGTTTTAGCTGGGAAGGCGTCGGATGGCGCGCTGCAGAATTGAGGGTTTGGAGACTGGCCTCTTCCCGGCTGAAGCCGGTCCCACAAGATCACCGCATCCCGTCAGTGAGGCCTGTGACGCGGAGCGTCAGGGAATGCATTCCCACGCGGAGCGTAGGGAACGATCCAATGTTGGCGTCTGAGCTAACCTCTTCCCGGCTAAAGCCGATCCTACTACCCGTGCTTTGATCTGCTTTTGATCTTGAAACACAAATAGTTCAGACGACGCCCATCGCGACTTGGGTGCAGGCTGAACGTAGACGACGCGTAGTGGGCCGAGCCGCAGGGATGCGGCGAGAGCGCCGTCAGGACATGGATGTCCGTTCGGCGCGGGCCCACGGAGCGTCGTCGGAGTGAGGGTATTCCGACGAAGGAGGAACCAAGCCAGGAGCAAGCACCCTTGGTTACTTGGGGTGCTTTTCCAAGTAACTCGCCGAAGGCGAAACAGAGGCCCTTAGGCCGACGCTCTAGATCTTGATCTTGATCTTGATCTTGCGTCTAGATCCTGAAGGTCCCCACCAAATGCTGCAGCCGCGCCGTCTGATGCTCCAGGTGCGCACAAGCATCAAGAGTGGACTTCAGATTATCGACCCCCTCCTGATTCAGCGTATTGATCTCGGTAATGTCCACGTTGATCGCCTCAACCACCGCCGTCTGCTCCTCGGTCGCCGTCGCCACCGACTGATTCATCCCATCGATCTCACTGATCCGGCGGGTCACGCTACTGAGCCGTTCGCCCGCCTGATTGGCGATCGTCACGCTGTTCTCGCTCTGACGCTGGCTCTCGGTCATGTTGATCACCGCGTCCCGCGCGCCCACCTGCAACTCCTCGATCATCCCCTGCACCTGCTGCGCCGAATCCTGGGTGCGGTGCGCCAGGTTCCTCACCTCGTCCGCCACCACCGCAAAGCCACGACCCGCTTCCCCTGCCCGCGCCGCTTCGATGGCGGCGTTGAGCGCCAGCAAGTTGGTCTGCTGAGAGATACCGGTGATCACTTCCAGAATCTGCCCGATGTTCGCGGTCTTGTTGTTCAGCGTCTCGATGTTGGCACACGACTCGCTGATCTTCTCGGACAGCTGGTTCATCGCCTTGATCGTCTGACTGACAACGCCTTGGCCTTCGCTGGCCAGTTGCGTGGCGTCGCTGGAATGCTGCGACGCCAGCGCGGCGTTCTGAGCGATTTCCTGGGCGGCGGCGCCGAGCTGATTGATCGCCGCGGCCACGCTGCTGGTGCGGCTGGTCTGCTGATCGGAATTGCCCATCGACGAGTTCGAGGCTCCGACCACGCGCGCCGCGACTTCCCCCAGTTGCCCGGCGGTCGACGCCACTTCGCGGATCGAGCTGTGAATACGCTCCACGAAACGGTTGAACGACTGCGCCAGCGCGCCGAACTCATCCTGGGACACGATGGCCAGACGCATGGTCAGGTCACCCTCGCCGTCGGCAATGTCCTGCATCGCCCGGCCCATCTGGTGCAACGGCTGCATCAGCACGCGGATTAACAGCCCCAGCAGCACCATGATGATCGCCACGGCAATGACCATGGCGAGAATCGCCGACGAGCGGAATTCGCTGAGCATCGAGTAGGCCGCGTCGCGGTCGAGCACCAGGGCCACGTACCAGTTGGCCGACGACAGCCCTTCCACCTTGGTGAACGAGATGATCTGCGCCTTGCCGCCGGACTCGATTTCCGCCACGCCCGGCGCGATGGTCGGTGCGCCGTTCGGGTAGGCCTCGCTGACATTCTTGAGGATCAGCTTGGTGTCCGGGTGGATCAGAATCTTGCCGTCGGCACTGACAATGTACGCATAACCATGGCCGCCGAAGTTCAGCGAGTTGATGGTCTTGCTGATGGCGTCAAGGGAAATGTCCGCGCCCGCGACGCCGATCATCTGCCCCTGCTGGCGCACCGGCGTGGCCAGTGTCACCACCAGCTTGCCCGACGAGGCGGCGATGTACGGCTCAGTCACGATGATGCCCTGCGCCGCATCGGCCGCCTTGTACCAGCCACGGGCACGGGGGTCATAGTCGGCCGGGCGGTTGCCCGTGGGCACGGAAAACATCACGCCGTCCTTGCTGCCGAAATAACTGAGCTGGAAGTTGTCCGGGTAAACCGGCAGACCGATCGCCCGTTGCAGGCTGCTCACCGCCGGACCGTCAACCGCGATCTGCTGGGCCATGGAGTTGAGCAACTGCGTGCGGCTGTCGAGCCAGGTTTGAATGTTTTGCGTGGTCAGGCTGCCCATCTGTTGAAGTTCGGAGGCGACGCTGTTCTTCAGGGTTTCGCGCTGGCGAAAGTCGTTCACCAGAATGAAACACGAGAAGGCAACTACCACGATGAGTGCAGCGGCCAGCAGGATCTTTTTGCTGAAACCCAGACGTTTGATCATATGCGTGTGTCCATAACCAGAGATGACAGCGACGAGAGTGCGATGCCGATAGGTGCGCTGCGCTTTGCACGAGGGCTGCAAGAGCGAGAAGGCACGGCCTGAACATGTTTCGGCTGGGAAGACGGGGAATTTAGGGCCGGTGAGTAATGAAGATCGGGAGTGGTTATTTGAGGGGTTAAGCGATTCAGCTTCTATCCAAACGCGGGGCGTTTACGGGGTGACTGGATCCAAAGATTGAGGGTGTGCAGCCTGGTCCCTTCCCGGCTGAAGCCGGTCCTGCACAAGCACCTCATCCCGTCAGGGAGACCTGTGACGCGCGGGGACACGGGGACACGGGGACACGGGGACACGGGGACAGATTAATTTACGGTGAAGCGCTGTAAATAAATCAGTCCCCATTAATCAGGAACGATCAACGTCAAACCGCCGAATTGGCATCGCTCAAACCGGCCTCTTCCCGGCTGAAGCCGGTCCCACTGACAGCAGCGGGTGCGTGCATTGCGACCGGCTCCAACTGTAGGACCGGCTTCAGCCGGGAAGCTTTTGAGGGATCACACCCGCTCGGTCATCGCCGCCATGGCTACGGAGGTGGCGGCGGTGCGGGTTTCGACGCCCAGTTTGATGTAGATGTGTTCCAGGTGTTTGTTCACCGTTCGCGGGCTCAGTTGCAGGATGTCGGCGATGTCTTTGTTGGTTTTGCCGAAGGACACCCAGCGCAGCACTTCGATTTCCCGGTCGGTGAGCTGGAAGCGGCGGGACAGTTTGCCGTAGGCGGATTTGTCTTCGAACGTCACCGGCTGCGACGCCGTGCGGGCGGTGTGCAGGATGCGCGCGGTGCGCAAATGCGACGCGACCCGGGCCAGCATTTCAGCGCACTCGATCGGCTTGGTGACGTAGTCGATGGCGCCAGCCTCGAAACCCTGCACCACGTGCTCACTGTCGGTCAGCGCGGTCATGAACAGCACGGGGATGTTGGCGGTGTCCGGTTGTGCCTTGATCTGGCGGCAGGTGTCGAAGCCGTTCAGGCCGGGCATCATCGCGTCCAGCAGAATCAGGTCCGGACGCCGACGCTGGATGCGGGTCAACGCGCTGTGCCCGTCCAGCGCCACCAGCACCATGTACCCCGCCTCGTCCAGGGCATCGGACAGCAGCGCCAGGTTATCGGGTACGTCATCGACGATCAGAATGACGCCGTTTTCAGCGGCTCGGGTCATGGCGTCCATTAAGGGCCTCCTTCAATTGAAGACTGAGTTCATCCAGGCGAAAACCTGACGCCAGGGTTCGCAGGCGGGTGACAAAACCGGTGCTGTGGGTGTTCTCGCGCTCGATGGCGTCGAGTTTTTGTTGGATGCCGCGGATATAGCCCAGGCCGCACAGCTCATACAGCTCTTCCAGATCTTCGCGCGACGGCAACACCACCGGCGTTTGCACGAGCAACGGGGCGCTGCGCAAACGCCGCTGCCAGGTCAGTTGCAGATGGTGCTGAATCCGGTCCAGCAGTTGCGGCAAATGCAGGGGTTTGGCCAGGTAGTCATTGCACACCTGCAGGCTGCGTTCCTTGTCATCGGCGAAGGCATTGGCATTGGCCGACAGCACGATGATCGGCGCCAGGGACAGCGCGTTGCGGCGGATCATACGGCTGGTCGCCCAACCGTCCATGTCCGGCATGGACAGGTCCATCAGGATCAGGTCCGGGTGCAACAGCGACACCTGCCTGACCGCCTCTTGCCCGTTGGCCGCCTGCACGACGTCAAAACCCAGGGGCATGAGCATGCCGCTGATAACCTTGCGGTGCTCGATGTGATCGTCCACCACCAGAATCAGCCGCCGTTGACCGTCGTAACCGATGACGTCGTGGTTGACGTCGATGATCGCCTTGGGCACCCGCACTTCGGACAGGAACAGCCGCACCTGAAACCGCGTGCCTTCCTCCGGCTGACTGCTGACGGACAAGGCGCCGCCCATCAGCGCCGTGAGCATCCGCGTGATGGTCAGCCCCAGGCCCACGCCGTTGTCCTGGCGTACCAGCCCGCCCCGTTCGAACGGCTGAAAAATCCGTTCGATCTGATCCGGCGCGATGCCGATTCCGGTGTCGATGATGTCGAAGGTCGCGGTCTCGCGCCGGTAACTGACCCGCAGGCAGACTTCCCCGCTGTCAGTGAAGTTGATCGCGTTGCCCAGCAGGTTGATCAGAATCTGCCGCACCCGCTTCTCGTCGCCGCGCACCACTTCCGGCATGCGCCCGATCAGCTCCAGGCGAAAGCGCAGGCCTTTTTCCCGGGCCGGGCTGGCGAACATTTTCTCCAGGTCGTCGAGAAACTCCTGGAACAGGATTTCCGTCGGCTCCAGCCGCAGTTTGCCGGCTTCGATCTTGGCCACGTCCAGCAGGCCGTCGATCAGCGACAACAAATGCGAACTGCTGCGCATGATGGTCGCCAGGGAATCCAGATGTTTGCTCGGGGTGGCGCTGTCCCGTTGCAAGATCTGGGTGAAGCCCAGAATGCTGTTGAGCGGCGTGCGCAGTTCGTGGGAAAGCCCGGTGACATAGCGGCTCTTGGCGGCGTTGGCGGCCTCCGAGGCTTCCTTGGCTTCCTGCAACGCCTGATCGGTTTTGTGGTGCGCCTCGATTTCCTGCATCAGCAACGCGGTCTGCCGCTCGGATTCTTCCAGGGCCACGCGCCGGCTCTCCCGGGTCAGCACCACCCACCAGGCCAGTACGCCGGCGAACACGCAAAAGGTCAGGAACGCCTTGAGAAACGCCAGCATCAGGGTGTGATGCACTTGCGGCGATTGATCGATCAAGCCGTGTGAGACCTGGCTGTAAATCATCGTCAGCGCCCCGGTCAGGGTCAGCACCAACACGGTGAGCAGGCCCAGGTAGTGCGCCAGCCGGGTGTGCAGGTATTGGCGTGGCAAGCGGGGCAGCAGGCGGGCGATCAGGTCCTCGAACTGGGTCGACAGCCGCGAGCGGGTTTTGCATTGATCGCCGCAGCGGGCGTCCAGCGAACAGCACAACGAGCAGATGGGCGAACCGTACGCCGGGCACCAGGCCATGTCCGGGGTTTCGAAACTATTGCTGCACACGCCACAGCGCAGGCTGGTCTGGCGGCCGAGGGGGAACAGCAAACCGGGGTCGCTGTCCCGGGCGATGTAGTAACGGCCTTGGGTCAGCCAGGCGATCAACGGCGCCGCGATCAGGGCGCTGGTCAGGGAAATCAGCGGCGGCGCAGCCCGGGCCACCTCCCCCAGCGCACCGAAATGGGCACACATCGACAGCAGTGACGCAATAAACATCGCACCGACGCCCACCGGGTTGATGTCGTACAGGTGCGCGCGCTTGAATTCGATGTGCTTGGGCGAGAGGCCGAGGGGTTTGTTGATCACCAGATCGGCCACCAGCGCGCCGATCCAGGCGATGGCGACGTTGGCATACAGGCCGAGCACTTCCTCGATGGCGTCGAACACGCCCAGCTCCATGAGGATCAAGGCGATAGCGACGTTGAACACCAGCCAGACCACCCGGCCCGGATGGCTGTGGGTGACTCGGGCGAAGAAGTTCGACCATGCCAGAGACCCGGCGTAGGCGTTGGTCATGTTGATCTTGATCTGGGAAATGATCACGAACAGCACCATGGCCGCCAGCGCCCATTCCGGGGAAGCAAACACGTAGTTGAACGCCACCAGGTACATCTGCGTCGGCTCGGCCGCGCGTTCGATCGGCACTTGGTGTTGCAGGGCGAGAAAGGCAAGAAAGGCGCCGGCCATGATTTTCAGGCCGCCGGGGATGACCCAGCCGGGCCCGGCCATCAGCAGCGCGGCCCACCAGCGCTTGCGGTTGCGGCGGGTTTTTTCCGGCAGAAAGCGCAGGTAGTCCACCTGCTCGCCGATCTGCGTCACCAGGGACAACGCCACGCTGAACGCGGCGCCGAAGAGCAGCAGATTGAACGTGCCGCCCTCGCCCTCCCGGCCGGCAAAGGTGGTGAGGTCGGCCAGCGCGTCGGGGTTTTTCCAGATCACGAACACGTACGGCACGATCAGCAACGTCAGCCATAACGGTTGCGACCACATCTGCAGGCGGCTGATCAGGGTGATGCCGTAGGCCACCAGCGGGATGACGATGATCGAGCAGATCACGTACGCCAGCGCCAGCGGAATGTGGGTGTACAGCTCCAGCGCCAGGGCCATGATCGCCGCTTCCAGGGCGAAGAACAGGAAGGTGAAACTGGCGTAGATCAACGAGGTGATGGTCGAGCCGATGTAGCCGAAGCCGGCGCCTCGCGTCAGCAGGTCCATGTCCACGCCATAGCGCGCGGCGTAGTAGCTGATGGGCAGCCCGGTGAGGAAGATCACCACCGTCATGGCGATGATGGCCCATAAGGTGTTGGTGAAGCCGTAGCTCATGACCAGCGCGCCGCCGATGGCTTCCAGCGCCAGGAACGACACGGCCCCGACAGCGGTGTTGGCGATGCGGAATTCCGACCATTTGCGAAAGGACTTGGGCGTGAAACGCAACGCGTAGTCTTCCATGGTCTCGTCGGCGACCAGACGATTGTAATCGCGGCGCACCTTGATGATGCGTTGAGAGCCGGAGGGGCGCACTGAGTGGTTCCTGATGAGAAAGAGCGAATTCGCCACTCACCGTCCTTGCTGGCGCGAAACTGAGACCTGTGTTCAAACAGCAACTTCTGTGCCGCGGGCGCAATCATGCCTCGGTCCGGCGTTCCCGCCCCTACGTCAAATGACGTACGCGCATACGTCACGCTGCGTATACCCCGATTCCCGCGCCCGCCTCATCCTTGCTCGCAGCTCGCGACGGCCCCTCACCCGGCGCCGCGAATCACCAGCACAGGAGCGGGAACATGGATTCACGACTGACAGGCCCCACGCGCTTTTTCCCCCGACGCCTGGCATTGGGGGCGGCCGCCCTTTCGCTGATCGCCGCCAGCGTGTTCAGCCAGATGACCCTGGCCGACGACGCCAACAGCACCGGTCTGGCGGTCACGCCGACCGAAGTGACCGTCGGCCAGCTGCACTCGGCCACCGGCACCATGGCGATCTCCGAGACCGGTTCGATCCAGGCCGAACGCCTGGCCATCGACCAGATCAACGCGTCGGGCGGCATTCTTGGCCGCCAGATCAAGATCGTCCAGGAAGACGGCGCGTCCGACTGGCCGACCTTCGCCGAGAAAGCCCGCAAGCTGCTGGTCAACGACAAGGTGGCCACGGTGTTCGGCTGCTGGACCTCGGCGTCACGTAAAGCGGTGTTGCCGGTGTTCGAGAAAGAAAACGGCCTGTTGTACTACCCGACCTTCTACGAAGGGCTGGAACAGTCGAAAAACGTGATTTACACCGGGCAAGAAGCCACCCAGCAGATCCTGGCCAGCTTGGACTGGATCGCCAAGACCAAGGGCGCCAAGACCTTTTACCTGATCGGCTCGGATTACATCTGGCCGCGCACCTCGATGAAGATCGCCCGCAAGCACATCGAAAACGTGCTCCACGGCACTGTTGTCGGCGAAGACTACTACCCGCTGGGCAACACCCAGTTCGGCTCGCTGATCAACAAAGTCAAATTGAAGAAACCTGACGTGGTCTTCGCCGCAGTCGTGGGCGGCTCCAACGTGGCGCTCTACAAGCAGCTCAAAGCCGCTGGCGTCGATTCCACCAAGCAGACGCTGTTGACCCTGTCGGTTACCGAAGACGAACTGCTGGGCATTGGCGGCGAGAACATGAAGGGCTTCTTCGCCTCGATGAAGTATTTCCAGAGCCTGGATAACCCCAACAACAAGGCGTTCGTTGAGGCGTTCAAGGCCAAGTACGGCAAGGATTCGGTGATGGGCGACGTGACCCAGGCCGCCTACCTCGGTCCGTGGTTATGGAAAGCGGCGGTCGAGAAAGCCGGCAGCTTTGACGTCGACAAAGTGGTCGCTGCCTCCCCCGGCATCGAGCTGAACACCGCGCCTGAAGGCTACGTGAAGATTCACGAAAACCATCACCTGTGGAGCAAGACCCGCATCGGTGAAGTCCAGGCTGACGGCCAGTTCAAAGTGGTTTACGAGTCGGACCTGATCGAGCCGAATCCGTTTCCGAAGGGCTATCAGTAGGCCGCTGCGCGGTAGCTGTAAGCGGTTAGCTGCAAGCGGCAACTGGAAGCGGTGTGCGTTGCAGTTGCTCTCGCTTTTACTTGCCGCTTGAAGCTTACAGCTTGCAGCTGGTCCCGACCCCCAATCCTAAACCCACACAGCTTCCCGAGGAGGGACCACCATGGAATGGCTATCGGAATTTGGTGCCATCGCGGCCATGCAGGGGTTCAACGGGCTTTCCGTGTTCTGCGTGCTGTTGTTGATGGCCCTGGGGCTGGCGATCATCTTTGGTCAGATGGGCGTGATCAACATGGCCCACGGTGAATTCCTCACCATCGGCGCCTACACGACTTATCTGCTGTCGACCCTGGTGCAGACCTGGTGTCCGTGGATGCAGCCGTACTATTTCTTCTTCGCCATCGCGTTGTCGTTCGTGGTGGCCGGTGCCGTGGGTTGGGTGGTGGAGTGGGTGATGATCAGTCGCCTCTACCACCGACCGCTCGACACCCTGCTGGCGACCTGGGGCTTGTCCCTGGTCATGCAGCAAGCCTTCCGCTCCATCTTCGGCGCCCGTGAAGTCAGCGCCAACCCGCCCGAATGGCTGATGGGCGCGGTTAAGCTCACCGACGCCATCGAGATCCCGCGCAACGGCCTGTTCGTCATGGGCCTGACCGTGCTGATGACCGGCGGGATTTTTCTGATGCTGTACCGCACCCGCTGGGGGCTGCACGTCCGCGCCACGGTGCAGAACCGCATCATGAGCCGGGCGGTGGGCATCAACACTCGCAAGGTTGACCGCATGACTTTCGCTCTGGGCTGCGGCGTTGCCGGGGTCGCGGGCGCCGCGTTCACCACCATCGGTTCCACCGGCCCCACCGCAGGTTCCCTGTACATCGTCGACACCTTTCTGGTGGTGGTTTTCGGCGGCGCGGCCAGCCTGTTCGGCACCATCGCCTCGGCGTTTGCCATTGCCCAGACCCAGTCCCTGTCGGAGTTCTTCATGAGTGGCTCGATGGCCAGGGTCCTGACCCTGTCCGCCGTGATCCTGATCCTGCTGATGCGCCCCCAGGGGTTGTTCTCCAGCAAGGTTCGTAAATAAGTGTGCGCCAGAGAGGTAGCCCCATGAACGCGCTAAACAAAATGCTCGGCGGACGCCAGGGCGTAATCGGCCTGCTGATCCTTGCGGCCCTGATTCTGGTGGTCTTCCCCCTGACCCTGGACGCCTTTCGCCTGAACATGGTCGGCAAATACCTGACCTACGCGTTCGTCGCCGTGGGCCTGGTGTTGTGCTGGGGGTACGGCGGCATTCTCAGCCTGGGCCAAGGGGTGTTCTTCGGCCTGGGCGGGTATTGCATGGCGATGTTCCTCAAGCTCGAAGCCTCAGATCCGGAAAGCACCAAGATCCAGTCCACGCCCGGGATTCCGGACTTCATGGACTGGAACCAGATCACCGAATTGCCCGGGCTGTGGGCGCCGTTTCACAGCTTCACGTTCACCTTGATCGCGATCATCGTGTTGCCGGTGCTCCTGGCTTTGATCATTGGCGTCGCGCTGTTCAGACGCCGGGTGGGCGATGTGTATTTTTCCATCGTCACCCAGGCCATCGCGTTGATCCTCACGGTGCTGATCATCGGCCAGCAAGGCTTGACCGGCGGGATCAACGGCATCACAGACCTCAAGACACTGCTGGGCTGGGACATCCGCAGCGACAGCGCCAGGCTGCTGTTGTACTTCGTCAATGCAGGGCTGCTGTTCGCCTGCATCCTGTTTGGCAAGTTCATCCTCGCCTCCAAGCTGGGCCGGCTGCTGATGGCCATGCGCGACAAGGAAGAGCGGGTACGGTTTTCCGGTTACGACGTGGCGGCGTTCAAGGTTTTCGTGTACTGCGTCGCGGCGTGTTTCTCGGCCATCGGCGGGGCGATGTTCGCCTTGCAGGTGGGGTTCATGTCGCCCTCGTTCGTGGGCATCGTGCCGTCCATCGAGATGGTGATTTTCGCCGCCGTGGGCGGGCGCATGTCGCTGCTGGGCGCGGTGTACGGCTCGCTGCTGGTCAACTACGGCAAGACCTACTTCTCCGAGTCGTTCCCCGAATTGTGGCTGTACCTCATGGGCGGGCTGTTCATCGCCGTGGTCATGTATTTCCCCAACGGCCTGGCCGGTTTGTGGGAAAGCCACGGGCGCAAATGGTTGTCGGGCGTGACGCGCAAGCCGGCACTGGTGATTGCCTCCCCTGCCCCGGTCATCACGCCAACCCCCGCCCCCGCTGACAAGCAAGCTGCCAGCCCGATGGAGATTCAGCCATGACCCGCGCCACAGGCTTTCAGATGAACAAACCGGTCCTGGCCATTGAAGGGCTGACCGTTTCGTTCGACGGCTTCAAGGCGGTGGACGACCTCAACCTGTACATCGACCGCAACGAAGTGCGGGTGGTCATCGGCCCCAACGGCGCGGGTAAGACCACGGTCCTCGACCTGATCTGCGGCAAGACCCGGGCCACGGGCGGCAGCATCCAGTTCAAGGACCGCGAGCTGACCAAAATGAACGAGTACGACATCGTCCGCGCAGGGGTCGGGCGCAAATTCCAGACGCCGTCGATCTACGACAACCTGAGCGTGTTCGAGAACCTGGAGATGTCGTTTCCGGCGGGCCGGTCAGTGTTCGGCGCGCTGTTTTTCAAGCGCACTCAGGAGGTGCTGGACCGGGTCAATCAAGTGGCCGCCGAGATCTTCCTCGGTGACTGGCTGCAGCAGCAGGCGGGCCTGTTATCCCACGGCCAGAAGCAGTGGCTGGAGATTGGCATGTTGCTGATGCAGGACCCGGAACTGCTGATGCTCGACGAGCCGGTGGCGGGCATGAGTGTCAGCGAGCGGGCGCAAACCGCCGACCTGTTGAATCGCATCAGCCAGGGCCGCTCGGTGCTGGTGATCGAGCACGACATGGAGTTCGTCAAGAGCATCGCGCACAAGGTCACGGTGCTGCATCAAGGCAAGGTGCTGGCCGAAGGCAGCATGGAGTCGGTGCAGAAAAACCCGAAAGTCATCGAAGTTTATCTGGGCCATTAAGGAGCGCAGCATGTTCAACATTCAGCAGCTGGCGTGTGGCTATGGCCAGAGTCAGGTCCTCCACGACCTGAGCCTCTCGGTGCAGAAACAGGAAATAGTCGCGGTGATGGGCCGCAACGGCATGGGCAAGACGACCCTGTTCAAAAGCCTGATGGGCATCCTGCCGCAATGGAGCGGCCAGGTTCAGCTGGACGGCGTGGACGTGTCCGCCATGGAAACCCATAACCGTGTCACCGAGGGCATGGCCTACGTGCCCCAGGGCCGGATGATTTTTCCGTCGATGAGCGTGCTGGAAAACATTCAGACCGGCCTCCCCGCCTCAGCGGGCGGCCAGGTGCCGGAAGACCTGTACGCGCTGTTCCCGGTGCTGTTCGACATGCGCAGCCGACGCGGCGGCAACCTGTCCGGCGGCCAGCAACAGCAGCTGGCGATCGCCCGGGCCCTGGCGACCAATCCCAAGGTGTTATTGCTCGACGAGCCCACCGAAGGCATCCAGCCGTCGATCATCAAGGACATCGCCCGCACCCTCAAAGAGATCCGCACCCTGCGCAACCTGACGATCATCGTCTCCGAGCAGGTGCTGTCCTTCACCCTGGAAATCGCCGACCGGTTGCTGGTGATCGAGAAAGGCCGCTTCGTCATCGAAGAAACCCGGGGCAACGTCGATGAAGCGACGATCAGTCGGTATTTGTCGGTGTAAGCAACAGCCAGAGATGTGCAGCGCCTGTAACGGCCTCTCACGGGACAAGCCACGCTCCTACAGAGGAATGCGGCCACCTGTAGGAGCGACCGGGGTGGCGATCCACCTTGTCCCGCGATGGCGCCCGCCCGGACTTTCACGACGTATTTGATTGACCCGAAACCCAAGGAGAACCCCCCATGACCGATACCTTGATCAAAGTCGACCTCAACCAGCCTGTCACCGAAAACGAGCAGATCCACAACCGCTGGCACCCGGAAATCCCGATGGCCTGCTGGGTCAAGCCGGGGGATGATTTCATCCTCGAAACCTACGACTGGACCGCTGGCGCGATCAAGAACAACGACGATGCCAGCGACGTCCGCGACGTCGACCTGACCACCGTGCATTACCTCTCCGGGCCGGTGGGTGTGCACGGCGCCCAGCCCGGCGACCTGCTGGTGGTGGAGCTGTTGGACATCGGCGCCCGGGCCGATTCGCAATGGGGCTTCAACGGCTTCTTCTCCAAGCAGAACGGCGGCGGCTTCCTCACCGAGCATTTCCCGCTGGCGCAGAAATCCATCTGGGATTTCAAAGGCATGATGACCAGCTCCCGGCACATTCCCGGCGTCGAGTTTGCAGGCTTGATTCACCCCGGCCTGATCGGCTGTCTGCCGGACCACAAGATGCTCGCCGAGTGGAACCGACGTGAGCAGGAACTGATCGACACCGACCCGGACCGCGTCCCGGCACTGGCCTGTCCACCCTGCGCCAGCACGGCGCACCTGGGCAAACTCAAAGGCCCGGCCCGGGACCTCGCCGCCGCCACGGGCGCACGCACCGTGCCGCCCCGTGAGCACGGTGGCAACTGCGACATCAAGGATTTGTCCCGAGGCTCGAAAGTGTTCTTCCCGGTCTACGTGGACGGCGCGGGTTTGTCCGTGGGCGACTTGCACTTCAGCCAGGGCGACGGCGAAATCACCTTCTGCGGCGCCATCGAAATGGCCGGCTGGGTGCACATGCGCGTCGAGCTGATCAAGGACGGCATGGCCAAGTACGGGATCAAAAACCCGGTCTTCAAGCCAAGTCCTATCGTGCCGAACTACAACAACTACCTGATCTTCGAAGGCATCTCGGTCGACGAAGCCGGCCAGCAGCACTACCTGGACGTCAACGTCGCCTACCGCCAGGCGTGCCTGAACGCGATCAACTACATGACCAAGTTCGGTTACTCCCCGGCCCAGGGTTATTCGCTGCTGGGCTCGGCACCGGTGCAGGGTCACATCAGCGGCGTGGTCGACATCCCCAACGCGTGCGCGACGTTGTGGCTGCCGACCGAGATCTTCAAATTCGACATCAACCCCAACGCCAATGGCCCGACAAAATTCATCGACGGCACCGTGGACTTGCCGATCGCGCAGGATAAGTAACGCTGGGCTGACGCCTGACCTGCAGTCGCGAAGGAATTCGCGCCTGCAGAACCCACGCCGACTAAAGGATTTGAGCCATGCCCATGTACGAATACGACTGCCCTGAATGCGGGGATTTCACCTCGCTGCGACCCATGGCCGAGAGCGCGCTGCCGTGCGAGTGCCCGGCGTGCGGCGCATCGAGCCTGCGGGTGATTCTCTCCGCGCCGGGGCTGAGCACCATGGCCGGCAACACCCGCAGCGCCATCGGCCGCAACGAGCAAAGCGCCCACGCGCCAAAAACCCTGGACCAGTACAAGGAAAGCCGGGGCCACCCCAGCGGTTGCAGTTGCTGCGGCCCGACAAAACGGCTCGAACCCACCAAAGCCAATCCCCACGCCCTGAAAGGCAAGCCAGCGGGCCGACCGTGGATGATCAGCCATTGATCTTTAGGGTGTTTATAGGGGACTGATTTATTTATCGCGCTTCTTTGATAAATCAATCTGTCCCCGATCGTTTATAGGGGACTGATTTATTTATCGCACTTCTTTGATAAATCAATCTGTCCCCGATGGCATAGCAAGCCGGGAGACAGATTAATTTACGGTGAAGCGCTGTAAATAAATCAGTCCCCTTCCCAGTCGTAAATAAATCAGTCCCCTCCCCACTACCCTTCCCACTAGTTCCCTCCTCACTTACGACTCGAGATGACAGCGCACGGACGCCTCACCGCCTTTTGCCGGTAGTAACGCCTGGGGCTTTTCGCAGCCTTGGGTGGCTTTCGGGCAGCGATCCCGGAAAAAACACCCCTTCGGCAACGTTCGATTGCCCGGCAGCTCGGTCGGCGCCGACACTTGCCCATCGTCCACCGCCACCCCCAAACGCGGCACTGCCTCCAGCAACAGCTGCGTATACGGATGACGCGGCTGCTCCAGCACCTCCGCCGCCGAACCCAACTCCACAATCTGCCCCAGGTACATCACCGCCACCCGGTCGGCCATGTGTCGCACCACCGAGACGTTGTGGGAGATCAGGATGTAGGTCAGGTCGCGGCTGCGCTGCAGCTCGGCCAGCAGATTGAGAATCTGTGCCTGCACCGAAATATCCAGCGCCGAAGTCGGCTCGTCCAGCACGATGATGTCCGGGTTCGACGACAAGGCGCGGGCGATAGCGATCCGCTGACGCTGCCCCCCGGAAAACTGGTGAGGAAAACGATCCAGGTATTCCGTGCGAATGCCCACCTGAGCCGCCACCTTCGCGGCAATGGCACGCATCTCGTGGCGCGGCGCCGAACGCTGCACGAACAGCGGCTCGGTGATGATTTTCCACACCGGCAGCCTCGGGTCGAGGGACGATTGCGGGTCCTGAAACACAATCTGCACGTTGCTGCTGCGTTCCTTGTCGCTGTTGTAGATCCAGTCGAGTCGCCCGGACGTCGGCTTGATCAAGCCCATCAACAACTGCGCCAGGGTGCTTTTGCCGCAGCCAGACTCTCCCACTACACCGAGAGTCTCGCCGGAGCGGACCTGCAGATCGATGCCGTTCAGGGCGTGGGCCAGGGCTTTCGGGCGACCGAGCCAGTCCTTGCCCATCGGGTAATGCACGCGTACGTCCTGCAGGCCGAGGATGGTCGGGCTTGCGCCGGGCAATGTCTGCAGCGCTGAACGGTTCATGGCCGCGACTCCTGTGGGGTGGCGTGTGAAGGCGCGCTCAACCAGCAGGCGCTCTTGCGGTCTGCGGCGGCGTCGATGGTCTGCATTGGCGGGCGCTGCAGGCATTGAGCCGTGCCGAAGGCGCAGCGATCCAGGAAGGTGCAGCCCTCCGGGAACGCCGAAAGGTTGGGCACCTGCCCGGGTATGGTCATCAGGTCCTGACCCGGTTCGACCATCTCCGGCAATCCGCTGAGCAAGCCCTGGGTGTACGGATGCCGGGGGTCGGCCATCACCTGAGCGGTGACGCCCTGCTCCACCACCGCGCCGGTGTACATCACGTAAACCCGGTCGCAGAACTGCGACACCAGCGCCATGTCGTGGGTGATCAGCAAAATCGCCGTGCCCCGCGCGCGGGCCTTTTCCCGCAGCAGCAACAGCACCTGCCGCTGCACCGTGACGTCCAGCGCGGTGGTCGGTTCGTCGGCGATCAGCAATTGCGGATCGCAGGAGAACGCCAACGCGATCATCACCCGCTGACGCATGCCGCCGGAGAGCTCGAAGGGGTAGCTGTTCATCACCTGCTCGGGGTCGGCGATGTGCATGTCCCGCAGCAACGCGATGGCTTTGGCCTTGGCGTCGGCCTTGCTCAGGCGCTGGTGATGGATGATCACGTCGAGCATCTGCCGGCCGATGCGGCGGGTCGGATTGAGGGCGGTCATGGGCTCCTGAAAGATCATCGCGGCGTCGCGGCCACGGACACTCAGCAGGTCTTTCTCTTTGGCGGTGAGCATGTCGCGGCCCAAAATGCTCAGGCTGCCGGCTTTCACGTCGTAAGAACGCTCCGGCAGCAGGCGCAGGCTGAGCATCGCGGTGACCGACTTGCCCGAGCCGGACTCGCCGATCACCCCGACGATCTCACCGGGATTGACGTGCAGCGAGACGCCGTTGAGCGCCTTGACGGTACTTTTGTAAGCCGGGAATTCGATGCGCAGGTCGTCGATGACCAGCACCGGTGCCTGCTCGGCAAGCGGTGTTTGAACAGAAGCCTGCATGGTCATTTCCCCTGCTGCCGTGGGTCGAGCAAGTCACGCACGCCGTCGCCCAAAAGGTTGAAACCGGTGGCGGTGATCAGAATCGCCACGCCGGGAAAGGTCGAGTACCACCATTGATCAAGGATGTAGTTGCGCCCGGTCGCGACCATCGCGCCCCACTCCGCCGTCGGCTGTTGCGCGCCACGTGCCAGATGACCATGTGCCAGCGCCCGGCGCCGAAGGTTTCGGCGGCCTTGACGTAACCCATCTGGCGAATGCTCAGGGCCTGCCCCCGGGCCAGGCGCACGTAGAACGGAATCCGCACCAGCGTGATCGCCAGCATGGCGTTGAACAGGCTCGGGCCCAGCGCGGCGGCCAGGGCCATGATCAGCACCAGCGAAGGCACCGAGAGCATGATGTCCATCAGGCGCATGATCAGGCCGTCAAAGCGCCCGCCAATGATCCCGGACATGCAACCCAGCAAGCCGCCGGCAAAGCACGACGCGAAGGCCACGAACAGGCCAACGCCGACGGATTGCCGACTGCCGTACAGCACGCGGCTGAACAGGTCGCGGCCCACTTCGTCGGTGCCGAACCAGTGGGCGGCCGACGGCGCGGCCAGGCGCTGGGTCAGGTTCAGTGCATTGGGATCATGGGACGCGAGCCACGGCGCGAAGGCCATCACCAACAGCACCATCACGGTGATCAGCAGCCCGGCCATGGTCAGCGGACTGCGGCGGATTTGGTGGGCCAGATACGCCCATTTGTCCCGCCAGCGCGAGGCGGCCGGCAGTGGCGCCACGGCGGGCGCGGTGATCGGGGTAGTCATGTCAGTTGACCTCGCCAATGCGCGGATCGATCAGGCGGTACAGCAGATCGATCGCCATGTTCAGCAGCACATAAATGAAAGAAACCATGATCGCGAAACCCATCACCGCCGGGAAATCCAGCGACTGGATCGACTTGACCACGTAAGCGCCCATGCCCGGCCAGGCGAACACGGTTTCGGTGAGCACCGCGCCGTAGAGCAGATCGCCCAGGGTCAGGCCCAGAACGGTGACCGAGGGAATCAGCGCGTTGGGCAAGGCGTGACGCAGAATTACCGCCCATTTCGACAGGCCGTAGGCGCGCGCGGTACGGATGTAGTCTTCGCCGAGCTGGTCGAGCATCGCCGAACGGATCTGCCGCGCCACCACGCCGAGGTTGACGAAACCGAGGGTGATGGTCGGCAGAATCAGGTGCTGCAGGGCGTTGAAGAACAGCCCGGTGTCGCCCGCCAGCAGCGAATCGATCAGGTAAAAGCCGGTGATGGTGCGGGGCGGGTCCAGCCCCTCGTCAAGCCGCCCGCTGCCCGGCAGCCAGTTGAGGTGGCCGTAAAACAGCACAATCAGGCCCAGCCCGAGCCAGAACGCCGGGGTCGAAATCCCGGTCACCGCCAGGGTGCGTGCGACCTGATCGATAAAGCGGTTGTGGTACACCGCCGAGAGCACGCCCAACGGCACGCCCACCAGAATCGACAAGGTCAGCGCCGCCAGCGCCAGTTCCAGGGTTGCCGGAAAGAACGCCTGCAAGTCTTCCAGCACCGGGCGATGGGTGCGAATCGACGTGCCCAGGTCGCCGTGCAGCAGGTCGAGCATGTAGCGGCCGTATTGTTGATACAGCGGCAGGTCCAGCCCCAACTGGTGGCGGATGTTGTCGACGATGGCGTCGGTGGCGCGGTCGCCGGCGATCAGTCGCGCGGGGTCGCCCGGAATCAGGTGCGAGATGGAAAAGGTAATCAGGGAAACGCCGAACACCACCAGCAGCAGGCCGCCCAGGCGTTTGCGCAGCATATTCAGGAAGGCCATGGGGCACCTCAGTCACGCAGTCGATCAATAACGCGAAACTGCTCGCGGACACAGCGCTGCTTCACAGGCCCCTGCCTCACTTGCAGGGCCCTGTGAGTCACAGCGATTGACGGGATGCAGCGCTTACTTGGTGATCGTGCCGACGTTGAACACCTGTTCCAGCATCGGGTTGAACACGTAGCCCTTGACCTTTTCGCTCATCGGCAAGGTGTAGGCCTTCTGGTAGAGGTAGGCGTAGACGCTGTCGTTGAGCACGATCTTCTGCGCCTGCTGATACAGCTCGGTGCGCTTGGCCATGTCATTGGTGCTCGCCGATTCGCGGATCAGTTTGTCCACGGCCGGGTTGTCATAGAACGAACGGTTGCCGGCCAGGCCTTTCAGCTTCGAGTCGAAGAAGAAGTTCATGAACATGTAGGGGTCGGCGAAGTCCGGGCTCCACGAACCGATGGCGATGTCGAAGTCCCCGGTGCCCAGGCGCTCGCGCATGCTGGCGTTGGCGAGCTTCTCCAGCTTGAGGTTCACGCCCAGGGGTTGCAGGCCGGCTTGAAGGGTCAGGCCGATGGGCTCCCAGTTCGGGTCTTTGTCGGAGTACATGAATGTCAGGTTGCTGACCTTGGGTGACACTTTCGCCAGGTCCGCCTTGGCCTTGTCCATGTCCTGCTTGAACGCCGGCAGCTTCTCGTCATACGCCCACATGCCCTGGGGGATCGGGCCATTGAGCGGCTTGGCCTTGCCTTTCAGGATGCCGTTGATGATGCCGTCGTAATCCAGAGATTCGACGATCGCGCGCCGCGCATCGGGGTTGTTCATCGGCGCTTTCTGGGTGTTGAGGTACAGCAGCGTCACCCGCAGCGACGGGTAGTCGCCGACGACAATGCCGGATTTCTTCGCCAGCGCTTCGAGCTGGTCTTCGGGCATGTCTTCGATGATGTCCAGGTCGCCGTGTTCCAGCTGCAGCCGACGCACCGAGGCCTCGCTGATGATCTTCACCACAACTTTCTTCAGGGTCGGTTTGGGGCCGGCGTAGTAGCTGTTCTGCTCCATGGTCAGGGCCTGGCCTTTCTGCCAGTTGACCAGCTTGAACGCACCGGAACCTGCGGTGTGGTTCGACAGGTAGGCGTCGGCGCCTTCGGCTTTCTTCGCCACGTCCGGGTTGATGATCGCCGCGCCGTTGTGGGCCAGCGTCGAGAGGAACGGCGCGTACGGTGCTTTCAGGGTGAAGCGCACGGTCAGCGGATCAACCACCGACACCGCCATGTCATCGGGAAACGCACCGGACGGGCCTTGCTTGAGCTTCATCACCCGGTCGAAGGAGAACTTCACCGCCTCGGCGTTGACCTCGGCGCCGTCATCGAATGTGTTGCCGGGCTTGAGCTTGAATTCCCAGGTCAGGCTGTCTGCCGAGGTGGTCCAGCTGCTGGCCAGCTCCCCCGCGACTTCGGTGCTGCCCTTGCCGTTTTCGACCTTGTAGGTGACCAGCCGCTGGTACGCCGGGTAGGTCACGGTCCAGTCGTTGTTGTCGATGGTCACGGCCGGGTCGAGGGTTTGCGGGTCGGACGGTTTGCCGATCATCAGGGTGTCCTGGGGCACGGCTGCGCTGGCCGATTGCCAGGCGCCGAGGCCCATGGCGGTGCAGAGGAGTGCCATCGCCAGGGTGCTAGGGGTGAAGATTGATTTCATGCCGGTTCCTTGATCGTCGATGTAGGGAAGTTCGTCAGGGTTGTTATTGAAGCTATACCGGGCAGTTAAAGCTCACAGGCCTCAGGCCTGGGAAATGGCACGCCCTGCTCTTGCGAGGTCGGGTGGCGCCAGATTCAGCCGGGATTCGTGGTCGTCCCGGTCGTGTGTTCGTGTGTCTTGTTTTATATCTTGTCGTGCTTTGCGTGCTGCGTGGTCAGTCAGCGGGCTGGATCGAGCCGTCGTCGATCAGCGGGTAGTCCTCGGCGTCGGGCAGTTCGTAATGCCACCACTCGCTGTCGATGTAGGTGAATCCTGCGGCCAGCATGATCCCCAGCAGGAGCAGACGATTGCGCTGAACGTTGGCGGGCAGATCAGCGAAAAACTGATGGGACTGCTCGCGCATGTCATCGAAACCGGTGCCCATGTCGAGGGCCTGCCCGCTGGCGTCGATCAGGGTCAGGTCCACCGCCACGCCACGGGTGTGGTGGGAACCCAGCGTAGGGTCACGGACGTATTCCGGGTTGGGCAGCGCCTGCCAGAGCAGGTACTGCGCGTAAGCCGGGCGATAAGCATCGAAGAGGCGCAGGCGCAAACCGGCCTGGCGCGCCAGGGTGCTGGCCTTGCGCAGACAACGCTCGGCGTCGCGGTGCAACAGGCAGCGCGGGTCCTGGTAAATCTGCTTGCCGGCGAGGTTGTCGACGCCGGCGTAGATCAAGTCGACCTCGACCTGCAGCGCGTGGGCGTCGACTTCGACGAGGGGGCTATTCACGTAACGACACTCCAGATCAGCTTCTTCATTCATCATGTATTGAGGGGGTAGAGCTTCCCGGCTGAAGCCGGTCCTACTAAAAGCGAGTCATGCATCGGGCCCGGCTGCCTCCCGTAGGACCGGCTTTAGCCGGGAAGCTGTTGCCCTTGTGAAACCGGCTTCAACCGGGCAATCCGGTTTATTCGAACTGGCCAAACAGTTGTTGCAGCTCACGGTTCTTCGCCAGCCTCTGGTCGAGGCGATCGCCATAGCGCTCGGCTACCGCCGACACCATCAAATTAAACAGGCACGTCAGCGGCGCCAGGGAATCCCAGAATTGCCCCACGTCGGCGTCGAGCTGCAGCAGGTCGCTCGGGAAATCCCGCGCCCACGGGCAGTGAAAATCGGTGATGAAGGCCAGTCCGACGGTCTGCTGATGGGCGACTTCGCAGAAGGTCCGCGTAACAGCGGAATAGGTGCGGAAGTCGGCGATCACGGCGTAGGGATTTTCGAATTGCGAGTTCAGCGATTCGGCATAGGTGCCGGACAAACCGTCGACGTAATACACCTTGGGCCGGATGTACTCCAGGTGACTGAAAAACGCGTTGAGGATGCCGCGGGTGGTCTGAATGCCGACGATAAACACCGCGTCGGCGCTGTGCAGCCGTTCAACGATCCGGGCGAAGGTTTCGCCACGGGCCAGGGCATAGACCCGCTGGATCGCTTCCAGCTCACGGTTCATCGAACGTTCCAGTGCATCACCCTGGGTGTTTTCTTCACGAAACGCGCCGAGCCGATCAGTGATCACCCAAGGACTGGCGGTGTCGCCGCGCAGGCTCTGTTTGACGTCGTCAATGTTACGGTAGCCCAGGGAGCGCAGGAACCGCCCCACCGAAATACCGGTGGTGCCGGTCTGCTGGGCGATGCTGTCAGCGGTCTCGAACGGCAGCTTCTGCGGGTTGGCCAACAGGTAGCCGGCGATGCGCTTGCCCGTCGGCGTCAAATCGCTAAACCGTTGTTCCAGTGCATCGAGGAAGGGACGCTTTTCCATGGGAATTCCGATGATGGAGCCGGGTTGCACGGACCGGGATAATGTTATCCGGCGGTCATTTTGCAACAGGATGTTAGCAACTTAACATCCTGTCTCACGGCCTTACAACGATTTTTTCAAGAGATTTCAGGCAGGGGATTTTGGTGATTCAGGGTGGTGCGGACGAGAGAGGAAATGCCCTTTTTGTGGGCGATATTCACTGATACAGGATGACCTTACGGGAGCGCAATGGTCTGCGGAATGACCACTTCAAGGGAACCATCTGCAGACTTGAGCCCCAAACTTGACCACCGGCTCCGACGGAAACCGCGCAGGGCGAATATCTAGCCGATCCACGGAGACCGTCGTAAGCACCAGCGTGTTTTTACCGTCCTCCTCTGGACGACTTTTCATCTTTGAATATCAGACTATCAGCCAGATGTACTCCGGTTGCTACCTATGGCTTTCGTATCCACCTTAAGAAAGCCGCTGCCGTGAAACCCCGTATGCGGTAATCCGCCCGACGTTATTTTGACAAGATAGCTCGCCGATAAAAACTCAGGTCGGTCGTCATAGCTTGGGATCCTCGACAGGAAGAAGCTACTGCCCGCCCCTTTTCTTTCACTCCGTTTCCTCTCAACACTTTGTTCCCCTTGATCGATATTCTTTCTAGGTAGATCCCCTTGACCGACCACGTAAAATCGTTGACCGGCATCCGGATTTGGGTCGGTGAATACTCCCAAAGGGACTGGACCGCTAAAAACGAAGTAGGGGTCCAGTTCTCCACCCGCCCGAGAGGCTGGAGGGTTTTAACTGCCTGCTTCCCCGAAAAACCTGAAGAGCAAAACTTCGGTGGGAAGCGTGTTCGGATCCTGAGCAACCGCGAGTATATCCGTGCCTCTTTGAATCCCCAGCTTGCGGAACCCATTAAGATTGTCATAAGTTCTGGAGCCGTTAATACCAAACTCGCTGTCCAGAGTCCCATCAGGCATTATCCGCGTCATGCGTGCATGCTGCTCCGATACCGCATCCTGTCCAGCCACGATGATTCGTTCTTGGTTATCCAACTCCATGAACACAAACGCATCTGAAATGCCGCCCATCTCACTCAACAAAAGTGCTTCACCACCATTGAAACTTGCGTCCTCCTTCCCGTTCTTGTCCAGCTTCATGACAGCAAATTCCATGCGTCCCTGCGATTGTAGGTAATCCACAGCAAGCAAGAGGATAGCTTCGCCGTCATCCAGGACCGTGACTTGTTTAATATAAACATTGGCCCCTTCGATCTTGATGATCTGCTCACCGCTATTGCCGAAGCCGGAATCGAGTTTACCGTCCGAGGTATATCGAGCCAGGACCCCCTCTGTAGCATTGGAAACCTGCCCCCTGCCAGCAAGCGTGATGCTCCTATTACTATCGATTCCATAGTCTAACCATTGCAGCCCGCGTTCTGGACTTCCCGCAGGTATCGTCAAGACGCCGTTTGTCCCAAACGAGGTCACGGGGTCGCCGTTCTCACCAATTTTTACCAGGTGGTAGGATTCAACCTGGGTGTTGGAGTTGAAAAGACGGCAACAGAAAAGTATGTCTCCACTTGACTGTACAGTCCGCCGGATAGAGCCGAATCCATGGGAAACAGCTTGAATGTGTGGCGCCCGCGAGTCGTCAGGGTGAGATAAATCAACGCCGCAGCTGGCAGCGTCTTTAGACAAGTCGACCTCGTAAATCATCCGCCCTTTATTCCCGAAACCCTCATCAATTGCGGCAGGGGTGCCTGAAGTCTCAATACGGACTGCGGCAGGGTAAAAATATCTACCGGATTCGGTAGTAACGTCTGTGATGCCAACACAGGTAATTTTGCCGTCGTTATTAAAAATCAACCCCTGAACATCCATAACGGCTCTTAGACTGTCATCGACGAATGGAAGGGCCAAGTTCCCAAAAGCAGGATCAACAGCGCCAGTCGGCAGCCGGCCAACTATCACACTTGGGTTACTGCCACTCGTCCCGTAAGTGATGACATAGATCCTTTGATCAGTATCCGTGGTTGGATCAGTGATAAACGGATCACGAACATATCTGACATAGCCACTGCCGCCGAATTGTAGATCCTGATCCCCAGCAACATGCGCGGCGTTGGCAGGAGAGGTCCTTCCGTTGCGACTGTCATTACCCATGACGTTTCATCCTTTGAATGTGTTTGCGGTTTCCAGAGCCTAGCGCCTGGTCCGATCACGTTCAAATAGGATGAAACCCACCTGATTTATTGCGAATTAGAAAATCCCTTTAAATACATTAGCTTGGAAATTAATAGTATGATTCGCAATTGAGCTTACTTCCAAAAAATCTATAGACTTATAAATAACCGAAATAAGAATCACCGTACTATTCCCTTTTATCCTGCAACGTACCACTGCTCGCAACAAGCACGCCGGCTGATCTACAGGCGCTGTGCATTGCACACAGCGCCCACTCGACCCGCATACGCCTGCCGAACTGGCGCTTGTCTATCATGCGCCGGAAAAATAATACAAGGATCTGTAGACCAATCTGATCAGAGTTATTTAACACCCAACCAACTGTCAGCCAATTATGTATTGCTATGCGTCGCATGCCCTATGAAGTGCGTGCAGAGTCCCAGCGAGTTTGAGATAGCTTAAAGCCTCCCCTACAGACAACATACCCGATCTGAGCAGGACCGGCTTTACCCGGGAGGAGGCCTGTGTGAACACCCTGACTTTTGCGGTGTATCCACTGACGCCTTCCCAGCTGAAGCCGGCCCTACATGAGATCAGCGCAGGTTGTTCTTCGCCAATTCCAGCACCATGTCCCCCTTTGCCGTCATGAAGGCCTTGAGCGTGAACAGACTGAAGCTTTGATACATCATTGCCCTGGCACGCTTTCGCCAAGGTAACGAACGACGTAAAAATTCCCGTCGCCTTGTTTCCGGTAGATTTTCGCGAGCAGGTCGGCCCCCCTGTGAATGGCCGTATTGTTCAAAGCCAAGAGATCTGGATACCCGGCTGTGCCATTCGAGCCGAAGCTGATATCCGGAATGCCGTCAGGTGTGAATCTTTTAAGTTCGCAGCCGTTTTCCTGCGAATAGTAGGCGAGGAGGTAGCGCCCCTTGTCATCGATATGCATTTCCGGCCAGCGTCCGCTGGTGGCAAACACCGTATCAAGAATCCGCGGCTCTCCATTATTAAATGAAGTGTCCGGCGCTCCATTTTCCAGACGCTTCATCAAGGCCAAGGCAGTGATGTTTTGCCTGGATACGGCCACAAGCATCGTCACGCTACCGTCTGCCATGACGTGAACCCGAACAAGATAAGGGGCCTCCTCTCCACCTTGGATCTTCTGTATTCCCCCGGATCCGTAGTTTGAGTCAAGGACGCCCTCTGTCGTGTACTTGGCTATCACCCCATAAGCTTGAGCGCCTGCAGCGCTCTCGCCAATCAGCAAGAGATTACCGCCCCCGTCCACACCATAGTCGTTCCAGATAGGGCCATCGGCGTCCGAGCCAATCAGAAGAAGACCGTCATCGCCAAACTGATCATCGGGCAACCCATTCTGCTTAGTCTTTACCAAATAACACGACCGCATTTGAGTGTCATAGTCGAGGATCTGAGACACGAACAAAATGTCTTTGTTCTCTTGTTGTTGACTCCGCCGAATCGAAGTGAAAGGAAAAGGAGGAACCTCAGGGGCGTTCTTGGAAGGCTGACCGGTGGGATAAACGACTCGCCCTCTATCCCCGAAGTCAACATCCAGGGCCCCGGACGACGTCAGCCGGATTGCTGCGGGGTAATGATAATTAAGCTCTCGCACTTCCAGCGTCGTATCACCGACACACATCACTGCGCCGCGCTGATCGAAAACCAGTCCCTGGATCCGTATATCCCCGCCCACAAGACCCGGCTGATCCGTCAACCCCGGCAGAATCAACGTTTCTCCATTATTAAAGTCGGGATCAGGTTTCCCGTTGGCTAAGTGGCGGGAGATGGAACTTGGAAAAGGTGAAGGCGTGCGGTGTTCTCCGTTGGTGATCAGGTAGAACTTCTGATCTGTTCCTGCCCCAAGTTCGGTAAATACGCGCGCCCTTCGACCCAGTACTTGTCCGTCGATACCGAAAACAGGGTCCTGATCCCCAGCCATTGATTCCACGTTGGAACCCTTAATACCGTTGCGTTTGTTTTTGTCCATGATCACTCATCCTTGCTGAACTAAACTCCGGATTGCTCAGTATAGGCAAGCGAAGGCTGTGCCAAAAAAATAAGCAAGATTCGACGAATGTCGAGGCGCGCTCATAATTCCCTTACTAACAAAGCGTTGCGTGCGGATAGAACTATTTGGAACTGATCTGATTTCGAATAAATATAAAAAGCGAAATACGGGTTATATGAAACCGGCACCCGATAGTGTTTGAGTGTTAAGCGATTGCTCTACCCGCATTGTCCCGGGTTGAAAAACAGGCGCTGTGCATTGCACACAGCGCCCACTCGACCCGCAGGTGCTCAACGCAAATTGGTCTTCGCCAACTCCAGCACCATGTCCGCTTTACCGTTCATTACAGCCTTGAGCATGAAGAGGCTGAAGCCTTTCGCCTGGGCCAGCTTGATTTTTGGCGGCATGCCCAGTTCCTGCTTCGCGGTCACGACATCCACCACCACAGGCCCTGGATGCTCGAAGGCTTTCTTGAGCGCGTTCGGCAGGTCAGCCGAATCCTCCACGCGAATCCCCAGAATGCCTGCACCGATGGCGATGTTGGCGAAGTTGGTGCTGTCGAAATCGGTGTCATGGGGCACGTAACCGCCGGCCTGCATTTCCATCGCCACGAAGCCCAGCGAGCTGTTGTTAAACACCACCAGCTTGATCGGCAAATTCAGTTGGCGGATCGACAGCAGGTCGCCCATCAGCATCGACAAGCCGCCGTCGCCGCACAGCGCCACCACTTGCCGCTGCGGAAATGCGGCTTTCGCACCCAATGCCTGGGGCATCGCGTTGGCCATGGAGCCGTGGTTGAACGAACCCAGCAGAGAGCGCTTGCCGTTCATGGTCAGGTAGCGCGCGGCCCACAGCGTCGGTGTGCCGACGTCGACGGTGAAAATCGCGTCCGGGTCGGCGTAGGCGTCAACCAGGCGCGTCAGGTATTGCGGGTGAATCGGCTCGCCGTGGCCCGACGGCGTGGCCAGTTCGTCGAGTTCTTCGCGGGACTTGGCGTAGTGATCCAGTGCCTTGTCGAGGAACTTGCGGTCCGTGTGGGCCTTGAGGCGGGGCAACACGGCATCGAGGGTTTCACCGATGTCCCCCGCCAGACCGAGGGCGACCGGCACGCGACGACCAATGGCGGTCGGGTCGATGTCGATCTGAATGACCTTGGCTTTTTCCGGGTAGAAATTGCGGTACGGCAAGCTGCTGCCGAGGATCACCAGCGTGTCGCAGGCCATCATCGCGTGGTAGCCGGAGCCGAAGCCGATCAAGCCGGTCATGCCCACGTCGAAGGGGTTGGCGTATTCGATGTACTGCTTGCCGCGCAGGGCGTGAACCACTGGCGCGGAGAGCTTCTCGGCCAGCGCAACCACCTGATCGTGGGCCTCGGCACAGCCGGCACCGGCGAGAATGGTCACGGCTTTGGACGTGTCCAGCATGTCCACGAGGCGTTGCAGATCAGCTTCTGCCGGGATGATCCGCGCAGGCGCGTGATCGACCCACACGGGTTTGATATCCGGGGCCGCGCTCAGGGCGACGTCGCCGGAGATGACAATCACCGCCACGCCGCGCTGGCTGATGGCCGCGCGCATGGCCCGCTCCAGCACCCGAGGGAACTGCTCGGGGGTGCTGACGGTTTCAACGAAGTGGCTGCACTCCTTGAACAGGTCGGTGGGGTGGGTTTCCTGGAAGTAATTCAGGCCGATCTCGGAGGACGGAATCTGCGCCGCAATGGCGAGGACCGGCACACCGCTGCGGTGGCAGTCATACAGGCCGTTGATCAAGTGCAGGTTGCCCGGGCCGCAACTGCCCGCGCACACCGCCAGCTTGCCGGTGGAGGCTGCTTCCGCCCCTGCCGCGAAGGCCGCGACTTCTTCGTGACGGGTGTGCATCCACTTGATCTTGCCCAGGCGCTGGAGGCTGTCGGTCAGGCCGTTCAGGCTGTCGCCGCTGACGCCCCAGATCTTCGAGACGCCGGCTGCGGCGAGGGTTTGGGCGAGGTAGTCGGCGATGGTTCTGCTGGACATGGGGCAAGTTCCTTGTCGAGTCGAATGAGCGCGCGAGGCCGGAACAGACCTCACGCGTGGTCTCAAATCGACCTGTCACGCCGGGCACAGTTCAGTGCATCTTGGGGAAACGCCCCCGCGCGCAAGCGCCGGTTCTCACACCGGCGGCGGGGCCGCCGCTTTGCTCGGCGCGGCGATCTGCACTTTCGGATTGACCGGCGTTGCGCTTGGCGTGGCGTATTGCTGCTTCAGGTGGCCGTCCGGATCCAGCAACCAGGCATCCAGAATTTCCCGCACCACGGGACCGGCCACACGACCGCCCGCCTCGCCGTTCTCGATCATCACCGCCACGACAATCTTCGGATTGGCGGCCGGCGCAAAACCGACGAACAACGCGTTGTCCCGGTGCCGTTCCAGGGTTTTGTTGCGGTTGTAGCGTTCGCCCTGCTTGATCGCCACCACTTGCGCGGTACCGCTTTTGCCGGCGATGCGGTATTGCGCACCTTGCGCCGCCGCACGGGCAATGCCGCGCGGGTCGTGCATGACCGCTTGCATGCCATTGTTGACCTGATCCCACTCGTGGGGATCACGCAGGACGATGTTTGGCATCGGGTGCTCGTCCACCGGCGGCGAACCGCCGATTTCCCTGGCCAGGTGCGGACGGTGCCAGATACCTTTGCTGGCGATCAGCGTGGTCGCCTGGGCCAACTGCAGCGGCGTCACCTGCATGTAGCCCTGGCCGATGCCGAGGATCACGGTTTCGCCCGGGAACCAGGCCTGACGCCGGGTGATGCGCTTCCATTCTTTGGAGGGCATGAGGCCCGCCGATTCTTCGAACATGTCGAGGGAGACCTTCTGGCCGATGCCGAACATGGTCAGGTAATCGTGCATGCGGTCGATGCCCAGCTTGTGCGCCAGGTCGTAAAAATAGGTGTCGTTGGAGCGCATGATTGCCGCGTTCAAATCCACCCAGCCATCGCCGCTGTGGTTCCAGTTGCGGTATTTGTGATCGAAGTCCGGCAGCTGGAAGTAACCCGGATCGAAGACCCGGGTCGATGGCGTGATGACCCCGCTGTCCAGGCCGGCGATCGCCACTTCCGGTTTGATCGTCGAACCCGGGGCGTACAGGCCGCGCAGCACGCGGTTGAACAGCGGCCGGTCGACCGAATCCCGCAGCGCCGAATACTCCTTGAAGCTGATCCCGGTGACGAAGAGGTTCGGGTCGAAACTCGGCTTGCTGACCATCGCCAGCACTTCGCCAGTGGCCGGATCGATCGCCACCACCGAACCGCGACGATCCCCCAGCGCGTGTTCCGCCGCCTCCTGCAGCTTGATGTCCAGGCTCAGGGTGATGTTTTTGCCGGCCACTGGATCGGTGTGCTTGAGCACCCGCAACACCCGACCCTGGGCGTTGGTTTCCACTTCTTCGTAGCCGACATGGCCGTGCAGCTCGCTTTCGTAGAAGCGCTCGACGCCGGTCTTGCCGATGGACTGGGTGCCGCGGTATTCCACCTGATCGAGCTGGGTCGCCTCTTTCTCGTTGATCCGCCCGACGTAGCCGATGGAGTGCGCGAAATGCTCCGCCAGCGGGTAGTGGCGAACGAACTGCGCCTCGACGTCCAGCCCCGGCAGGCGGAACTGATTGACGGCCAACAGGGCGATCTGCTCTTCGGTCAGCTCATAGAGCAGCGTCACCGGCACAAAGCGGTGCGGCGAGTTCTTCATCGCCTTGTCGAAGATGATCCGGTCCTCGTCGGGCAGGTTGAGGATCTGCATCAGTTCGTCGATCACCGCATGCCAGTCGCCTGCGCGCTCGCGGGTCATGGTCAGGTTGAAGCTGGGGCGGTTGTCGGCGAGGATCACGCCGTTACGGTCGAAGATCAGTCCGCGTTCCGGCGGAATCGGCAGCACGTGGACGCGGTTGTTTTCGGAGATGGTCGAGTGGTAGGCGAATTCGGTGACTTGCAGGAAGTACATGCGGCACACCAGCGCGACGCTGAGCATGGCCACGAAAACGGCGCAGGCGATCAAGCGTTTGTTGACCAGCCGGGTTTCCTTCTCGTGGTCTTTTAAAGGTATTGGATCGGGCATTTCTGCAGCTACTCGGTGAATATATAAACGGCACAGTCAGCAACCCGCAGGGACAGGCGGGACGCAAATGGCGTGCACGATACCAAGAAGTGGCCCTGGCAAAGGACTTGGCTTGATGAAGATTCTGTCAGGTTGGTGCCGACGTCAGCCCTGAACGGCTGTACCCGTGGGCTGCTTCGGCGGGAGGACACGCCCCCCTGATCTGACCCATTGTTACCCGATTGCAGATCGACTGTTACGCAATCGGTAAGAGTCATTTACCGATTTCATCAGCCGCAACACGGCGTAACACATCTATCATGGCAGCTGGCGTGAAAAGATGCGGATCAGTTACGGCATTTCCCCGCTTAGCGTGCGCCATTCGCGCGCAGGCGTGCCAGAGACCCAATGTCACACCCCGCCAAGAGCCACTTGCCGTGCACATCGTATGCGCGGCAATACCCGTGATAAAGAACGCAGAGCACAGCCCCGGCACGGACCATTCCCCAATGGCCTGTGGGGGCGTGGTTTTGCAGGAGCCCTGAATGACAGAACAATCCAAAGGCCTCACCCGCCGCCAGTTGCTGAAAGGTTCAGCCACGACGCTGGCCGTCGGTGCTGCTGCCACGGCCCAGGCCGCCACCGTCGTCGGTGTGCCGCAGTGGGTGCCCTTCGACCACAACGGACCGATGCACTACGACACCCCCGGCTGGCAATTCTTCACCGACGCCGAAGCCCTCGCGGTGGAAGCCATTGTCGCCCGACTGATCCCCGCCGATGACCTCAGCGTCAGCGGCAAGGACGCCGGTTGCGCGGTGTTCATCGACCGCCAACTGGCCGGCGAGTACGGCACCTTCAGCCGTCTGTACATGCAGGGCCCCTTCGTTCAGGGCACGCCGATGCAGGGTGACCAGTCGGAACTGGTGCCGCGCCAGCGCTACCGTCTTGGCCTCGCCGGCCTGGAAGGCTACTGCCAGAAGCAGTTTCAGAAAAGCTTCAGCGCGCTTAACGCCGAACAGCAGGACAAGGTCCTGACCGGTCTGGACAAGGCCGAGATCACGCTGGACGGCATCGACGCCAAATTGTTCTTCCAGCAGGTGCTCGGCAACACCATGGAAGGCTTCTTCGCCGACCCGGTCTACGGCGGCAACCGCGACATGGTGTCGTGGAAAATGATCGGTTTCCCCGGTGCCCGCTACGACTACCGCGAGTACATCGGCCTGCACAACCAGAAGCTCAATCTGGTGCCGCTCTCCATCATCGGCAGTTCCGCCTGGACCAAGAAGGGTTAATTCGACATGGCCAAAAAACTACCTTCCACGGACGTCGTGGTAGTCGGGCTCGGCTGGGCCGGATCCATCATCGCCAATGAACTGGCCGATGAAAACCTGAAGATCATCGGCTTCGAACGCGGCCCATGGCGCGATACCGCGGCGGACTTCAACGTTGCCTCGGCGGCGGATGAACTGCGCTACAACCGCCGCCAGGACCTGATGGTGAGGACCCGGCAAAACACCACGACCATTCGTAACAGCGTGACCGAGACAGCGCTACCCATGCGCAGCTGGGGCTCGTTTCACCCGGGCAACGGCACCGGCGGCGCCGGCAATCACTGGGCCGGCATCAGCTTTCGTTTCCAGCCCCACGAATTCCGGCTGCACAGCCACCTGAGCGAGCGGTACGGGAAAGAGCTGTCGCCCGAACTGACCCTGCAGGATTGGGGCACTGACTGGGACGAAATGGAGCCGTTCTACGCTAAGTTCGATCGCCTGGCGGGCATCTCGGGCAAGGCCGGCAACATCAAAGGCGTGATCCAGGAAGGCGGCAATACTTTCGAAGGGCCGCGCTCCGAGGAATACCCGAACCCGCCGACGGCACAGACCTACGCGCCGACGCTGTTCGCCGAAGCCGCGAGAAACCTCGGCTACAAGCCCTTTCCAGTGCCGTCCGCCTTGCAATCACGGCCCTATGTGAACTCCCTCGGCGTGGCGATGGGTGCCTGCACCTTCTGCGGTTTCTGCACCAACTACGGCTGCGCCAACTACTCCAAGGCCAGCGCCATCACTACCGTACTGCCGGTCCTGGTGCGCAAGCCGAACTTCACCGCGATGACCAACTGTGAAGTGCTGCGCGTGACCATGGACAGCAGCGGCAAACGCGCCACCGGCATCGTCTACATGGATGCCAACGGCGAAGAGTGGGAGCAGCCTGCCGAACTGGTGGTGATCAGCGCCTTCATCTTCGAAAACGTGCGCCTGATGCTGCTCTCCGGCGTCGGCCAGCCCTACGACCCGGTGACCAACACCGGCACCACGGGCCGCAACTACGCTTACCAGACCGCCAACAGCGTGCGCATGTTCTTCGATGACAAGAACTTCAACCCGTTTATCGGTGGCGGCGCCATCGGCATGGGCATCGACGAATTCAACAACGACAACTTCGACCACTCGGGTCTGGGCTTCGTTGGCGGCGGCAGCACCCGCGTGACCCCGATCGGCGCCGCGCCGATCGACTCGCGCCCTCTCCCGCCCGGCACCCCGGCCTGGGGTTCGGAATGGAAGAAAGCCACGGTGAAGAACTACGCCGCGACCATGTCCATCGGCTGTGAAGCGAGCAGCTACGCGACACGGACCAACTACCTGTCGCTGGACCCGACCTACAAAGATCCGCTGGGTCGCCCGCTGCTGCGCATCACCTTCGACTTCCCGGAGAACGATCGCAAGATGGCCGCCTACGTCACCGGCAAGGTCGGCGAGATCGCCAAGAGCATGAACCCGCGGCAGATGGTGCCCAGCTCCCAGCAAGGGCACTGGAACAGCGCGCCGTATCAGTCGTCGCACATCGTTGGCGGTTTCATCATGGGCGCCGATCCGAAGAACAGCTCGGTGAACAAACACCTGCAAGTGTGGGGCGTGCCGAACCTTTTCGTGGTCGGCTCCTCCGCTTTCCCGCAGAACCCGGGCTACAACCCGACCGGCACCGTCGCGGCGCTGGCTTTCAAAGCGGCGGATGCCATCCGCACCCGCTACCTCAAGCGTCCAGGGGAGATGATCAGCGTATGAAAACTCTTCTGACGGTCTGCGCAGGCGTTATCGGCCTGTCTGTTTCCCTGGCCCATGCCGCAACCGGCGCCGATTCCTACAACATCGTGGAAAAGGGCCGCTACCTGACCACTCTGGGCGACTGCACGGCGTGCCACACCATCCCGGGCAAGCCGCTGTTTTCCGGTGGCGTGATCCTTGATACGCCGTTTGGCAAGCTGGCCGGCGCCAACATCACCCCGGACCCGGCCACCGGCATCGGCCGCTGGAGTTTCGAGGATTTCCAGAACGCCATGTCCAAGGGCCACGGGCTGGACGGCAAGCGCTTGTACGGCGCCATGCCGTTCACCGCGTACACCAAGGTGCTGCGTGAGGACAACCTGGCGATCTTCGCGTACCTGAAGACGGTGGATCCGGTGGAAAACAAGGTGGAAACCAACCAGTTGCCCTTCCCTTTCAACGTGCGCACCAGCCTGATCGGCTGGAACCTGATCAACTTCAAGGAAGGCGAATTCAAGGCCGATCCGCAGAAGTCCGAGCAGTGGAACCGCGGCGCGTATCTGGTGGAAGGCCTTGGGCACTGCGGCACGTGCCATACGCCAAAGAACCTGATTGGCGGTGACAAGAACGATCAGTTCCTCACCGGCGCCAATCTGCAGAACTGGGTCGCGCCGAACATCACCTCCACTGGCCACGATGGCATTGGTGCGTGGAGCGAGGCGGACATCGTCAAGTACCTGAAGACCGGTGCGAACCGTTTCGACATTGCGTCCGGGCCGATGGCCGAGGAAGTCGAGCATTCTTCGCAACACTGGAAGGATGAGGATTTGCTGGCGGTGGCGGTGTATTTGAAGGATGGCGCCAAGCCGGTCGAGGCCGCCACGCCGGTTTCGGCAAGCGATGCGGCGATGGTAACGGGCAAGGCGATTTATGCGGATCGCTGTTCGGCGTGTCATACGCCGACGGGTGAAGGCGCGGCCAATCTGTTCCCGAAACTGGCGATGGCGCCGTTGGTGAACAGCGACGATCCGTCGTCGTTGATTCGTGTGGTGCTGGCGGGCAGTCGTGCGGGCGCGACCGATGCTGCGCCGACGGCTCCGGCGATGCCGGCGTTTGGCTGGAATCTGTCGGATGAGAATGTCGCGGATGTGCTGACGTATGTGCGTAATACGTGGGGCAGTGCGGCGCCGTCGGTCTCGGCTGCAGAGGTGAAGGATGTGCGTGAGGGGTTGAGGGCGAAGTAGGTTTACGTTTGACGGCAAGATCAAGAGCGTCTGCCTAAGGGCAGACGTTTCGCCTTCGGCGAGTTACTTGGAAAAGCACCCCAAGTAACCAAGGGTGCCTGCTCCTGGTTTGGCCCGACTTCGTCGGGTTCCCTCACTCCGGTCTCGCTCCGTGGGCCCGCCGCCATCCGCCATCCATGGCGGGGGGCGGCTCTCGCGGCATCCATGCCGCTCGGCCCACGGAGCGAGACCTCCGTTCAGCCTGCACCCAAGTCGCGATAGGTGTCGTCTGGACTTTTTGGGTACGAAGATCAAAAGCAGATCAAGTGCAGCTCCGCTGCTTCCCGGCTGAACCCAATTCCACGGTCGAGGTTGCTGCCATTCTCACTGAATGCACGCGCTGCTTTTGTAGGACTGGCTTTAGCCGGGAAGAGGCCGGTTTGGGCGCCATCACTCTTGCGGCTCAACGCTTAGATCGTTCCCCCGCTCCGCGTGGGAATGCAGCCCTTGACTCTCCGCGTCCATTCCCGGCTAAAGCTGGTCCCACTGACTGCATACGTTGCTTTTAGTGGGACCGGCTTTAGCCGGGAAGAGGCCAGTCTGGGCACCGATTTTTTTGATGGCGAGCTGAATACCCCTCCCATCATTCACTTGTACGATGTCTTATCACGAGGTATTACTAGCGACCCGTAAAAAAATAATAGAACGGAGATCGCTACATGGACTCAACCCTGTCCGCCTCGCCCGAGCACACTGAAACCCTAGAACCGTCAAGCGGCAACACCCGCCGCAGCTTCCTGAAAAAGTCCCTCGCCGTGTCCGCCACGTTTGCCGCCGTCGGCAGCGCCGCGCTTCCTCGCCTCGCGTCGGCTGCGGAACCCCTGAGCCAGCGTTACCCGGACCCGCTCATTCACATTCTCGACGACAGCTTTCTCGATCTGCGCGTCTTCAACGCCAGCGTGGAGAAACTCGCCACCGGCATGCGTTGGGCCGAAGGGCCGGTATGGGTCGGCGATGGGCGTTACTTGCTGGTCAGCGACATCCCCAACAACCGCATCATGCGCTGGGATGAAATTACCGACACCTTCACGGTGTACCGCGAGCATTCCAACTTCTCCAACGGCATGTGCCGCGATCGCCAGGGCCGTCTCATCGTCTGCGAAGGTTCCACCACCACCAGCGAAGGTCGGCGCATCACCCGCACAGAATACAACGGCACGATCACCGTGCTGGCCGACAGCTTCGACGGCAAACCTTTCAACTCCCCCAACGACATCGCCTGCAAAAGCGACGGCTCGATCTGGTTCAGCGACCCGCCCTTCCAGACCAGCAACAACTACGAAGGCCACAAAATCACCCCGACCCAGCCCCACGCCGTCTACCGCATCGACGGTGAGAGCAAGAAAGTCACACGAGTGATCGACGACCTCGCCGGTCCCAACGGCCTGTGCTTCTCCCCTGACGAAAAGACCCTGTACGTCGTCGAAGGCCGCGCCAAACCCAACCGCCTGATTTGGGCCATCGCGATCAAAGACGACGGCACACTGGGCGAACGCCGCAAACACATCGAAGGCCTGGACTACGCCGCCATCGACGGTATCAAGTGCGACGAAGCGGGAAACCTGTGGTGCGGCTGGGGTGGGAATGGCGACCCGAAGGCCGACCTGGAAAAACTCGACGGCGTGCGGGTATTCAATCCCCAGGGCAAGGCTATTGGGCACATCTCGTTGCCTGAGCGCTGCCCCAATCTTTGCTTCGGCGGACGTGAAGGGAATCGGTTGTTTATGGCGAGCAGTCACTCGATTTATTCGCTGTTTGTGAATACGCGCGGGACTGGGTTTGCGGTGTAGAGGTATTCACGTGTTGTGACGACGGCCAAGCGGCCGTCGACATTTGCGTTCCGAATGCTGCGCGGCGAGGTTGAAGGGGGTTATCCCCTTTAATCCTTTTATTTAAGTCAGTTCGTATTTTCTGAGACGAAACTCAAAAAGTTTTTCATTGTAACTTTCAATGTAGTCGATAGTAATTTCCGCACTAAGGTCAGCACTTATTAGTCTGACTTCATCACTTTGACATTTATTAAATTCGAATTCCATATTTAAAATAAGACCACGACCAGTATATGCACCGCAATATCGCCAATCCTCGTCAATCAGCAGATAATAATCGTCACCGACTGCTTTCGATAAGAACTGCTTCAGACATTCATCCAGAACGGAAAATTCAGCATTTTCCAAAGATATTTCTTCATTTTTTACCAACTTATTATTTATATTATCTGTTTCAGTCAAGCTCAAAAAATGTCTTTCTTCCGGGTCGATACCGAGAAAAGATTTAAGCTTTTTTTATAGCTTTCACGCAGACTGTTGCCATGAGCCTTCCTGTACAGCAATTCTCTTTTATAAGGATCAATATTCATTGGCAGCATCCTTCAACATAGAAAGCTTTCCCTTTTTCATTTGGACACTGAGCCCGACCTTATGGCTCATCTTCGGACTTCCAAGTTATCAACTTTCACCTGCCCATCTTGCAAGTGCGGTTTTTCTGAGAGTTAAAGTGAGAACTCAAGGGGTCCGTGCCCTTCAACTCCTCTGTACTGCTGGAGGATGCCTAAGACGAAAGGCCTCGTGTATTGGAACTTCATCATCTTGCGCCCCACCTTCTAAGCATCTGTATTGTTTGGTGCCAATTGCAGCCCTCAGCAACTCGTATAAATTCGGGGAACGAAAGCCTACTTCGAGCCAGAGTGAGTTAGCGTCCTCTAGCGTCAGTCTCACATCATAAGCTGCTTCACTTTTCACACTCAGTTCTTTTAAGTAAATACATTCGCCAGTCGCACCAATATATGCCGTACTGGTTTTCACCGAGTCAAGGACATGGCGAGCTGAAAGCGAGTCCTCGAATACTAATCTGAATTCATAGCTCATAATCCGTGTGATCTCCCCCGAACAATAGGTAAATCTTTAGGGTTCCGAATACCAATATGGTACTAGTTCAAGGGGTCCGTCTCCCTCAACTAAATGGGGTCGCCCCCTCTCACTTTAGACATAGTCATCGGTTGATAAATATTTCAATGTCGTCAAGAGCATCCTGAGCTCTACCAGCCAAGGTCGTGTGATTAAGCTTTTCAAGTAGCACCGGCATGACTAAAGATTTGTCGATGACTTTGTGCATGCGGGCAACATGACCTATGCATGTCAGTGCCAGTCCTCTGACGCCCTCGTCGCGATGATTCTTTATTGCTTCTATGCACTTAAGCTGAATCCATTGCGGATCATCAATGTTAAAACACAAATACATAAGTGCATCCGTAGTTACCGCCGCATCGTCCGACCGCAACATAACATCGATCTCCTCTTGGCTATAAGGGGAGGTGGTAGCGCTCATTTTTTGATCTTCCCTTTGCCTGTTACCATGCCAGCTTTTCTGAATGCCGATTGTTGTTCGTTGTGCAAATCGCACCAGCAACGTACATGCCCATGAAATTCTTCGTCTCCATTTGGGTAAGTTTCGATCCTATCCAGTACGACGAACTCCTTATTCTCTACATCTACCCCGACTCGTTTCTGGGATGTTTCTTTAACTTGTACTGAGTTATTCAGCGCTACTTGGCCGTTAGTTGGCGCACGCCTTTTAACTCCTTGCACAAGGTCTCGTAAATCAGTGGTAGTTAAAGGGGTCCGTCCTCTTTAACCCTTCACTCGAACCCGCTGGAATCGGATCGAATTGGTCAGGCCGACTTCTTTGGCGAATTCAGAGAGTTAGAGGGATCCGCCCCCTTCAACTCTTAAACTTCTTTGGGATCTAAATCTCCTGACCTGGGATATGAAGATTTCTAAGCTGGAATGCCTCGCTTAGCGCCACTTCTTCGTTAATTTCTCCATCACTCAGGCACCTGTATGGCTCGTTGTCGAGTGCAGTGCGCACCAGATCATATAACGCCAACGATTTGAAATTAACCTCAAGCCACAGTGAATTTTGGTCATCATAGCTCAAGCGTGCATCGTAATTCGCCTCGGTCTTGGAGACGCAATCTTTCAAGTAAACAAATTCTTGATCTGCTCGGACGCAATACTCACTCACCCTCAGAGCGCTCATGAGGCAGCGGGCGGTAAGAACATTAGGAAAAACCAATCTATATTCGTGACTCATGAGCCGTGCGGCCTCCCTCGAACTGTGGGTAAATCCATGGGGTTACGGATGCCAATATGACTTTTATTTGGATCTGTAGTGACGACACCATGATCATCTAGAGCATTTCCTGAAGGATCTACTTTATGAATATGCGCGTTGTTTCCGGACTTGTAACCGCAATTCTTTTGGTTTCCATACTTATGTACTTTTACTATGGAGCCATCCGAATGCTTCCACATTTCATTGACTCCGTTATCCGTTGTTTTTAAGAAATCTGCGTCATCCAAGCCTACTCCAGCACGGAAAGTGCTCCAACCTTTCATGCGAGGCAGATCTGAGGATGCTGAAAGGCCAAGTGGGTCGATCCAACCGGTTGGATTCGGCACATAGTGGTAAAGATTTAGGCCGCCGCTGTAGCCAGGCGGATCCTTGCTAATGAATCGCCCGACGCTTGGATCATAGTACCGATGCCGGTTGTAGTGCAGGCCGGTTTCGTGGTCGTGGTATTGGCCCTGGAACCGGATGGGGCTGGTCAGGCCGACTTGTTGGGCGAATTCAGAGCGCTGTTCGGTTGCTTTTCCCCACGCCTCGTACTGGGCGCTCCAGGCGGTGTTGCCGTTTTGGTCGGTGATTTCCTGCGGGGTGCCGAGGTGGTCGCACTGGTACCAGGCCAAAAGTCAAAGGGGTCCGTCCCCTTTAGCCTTTGACGTATCGCCTTCTGCCATCTTGGGTAAGCAATAAAATATGAAAGAACGCAACGAACTCTTCACCTATATCAGGGGCAACTTTTTTCAAGGTAATGAAGCACGTCCAGATAGGTGTTGGCGCCCCTAAGTCCATCTCGAGCCACTCTGCTTCACTTGCTGCACAGTGAATCGCAAAGCGAGCGAGGCCTGATGTTGTCACGCATAACTCCCTATAGTGTTTCTCGATCGTCCAGAGCTTATGAACCATTTCCTGGACATGCCCATCATCATGATCAATTAACTCGGTATCTGCGAAGTGCTGTAAATACCGAACTATGGTCTCAAGCCCGTCGGATGGGAGAGCTTGGACCATTTGAGAGCCAATCAGCTTAATCAGAAAACTTGCATAGCAGCGCCTAACTTCGTCATAGGAATTTTTTTGCTCTTCCAAGCGCTCGTTAATGACCCTTATTGCTTTTAGTACTTGATCATCGGTCATTTCAAAGCTCCATCCTGTACACCGAGACTTTTCATTACAGGAACACACGAGTCGCAAAAAACGAGCGGCTTTCCGTCGTTTCTAAGTGTCGTTGAGGTTCCTCCTTGCACAAGGGCTCGTAAATCAGTCGCACACCGGACATTGTGCTGGGTCGCGATCTGACTAAGTGCATCTGCTTCACCGCAACCCCCGTGAAATTTGGATCGATCGTCTGGCGGAACGTCGTCTTATAGCTGTCTTACCACTGGGTGCGCAGCGCCGTTACCCAAGGCGCCTTCGCTATAACCGAACTGGATTCAAGGGGCCCGTCTCATTAGCTGGAAACTATGGTTCACTGCGTTTGCTGGAAAAACTCAATCAGAGCCGGGCGAACTCCAGGAATCACCTTTTTCAAATAGACCAAGTAAAGATAGACTGCCGTCGGCTTATAAGAATCACCCTCCGCCCACTCTTCTTGAGTCCCGTAGCATACAAGCACACACCGAGCTAGATTCGAGAGATCGGCATCCGGGCCGCAACGCAAATCTTCTAAATCCCATAATTCATTCATTAGTTCTTTTATGGCCGGCTCACGCCGATCTATTTTTCTACAAGCGACTGCTTTTTTTAGGTGGGGAACTAGATTTGGCGTCCGATCTCCATAAATCTTGCGCAGCGTTCCGCTACGGAAAAGCTCAAGCATAAATCTTCCAAAGCGACGTCTAACTGTGTCGAACGATAAGCCATCTTCAAGGAAACGTTGTTCGAGGGCTTCTATCTCTAAGGTTTCTATCTCGTTAATCATATTAAGGTTCCATCCTTGATGCCGAGGGCTTTCATTACTCGAGAACAGGAAGGGCAGAAAGGTAACGGCTTTCCATCATTCCTTTGAGTGGTAAAGGTGGCGCCTTTAACGAGTTTTCTCAGCTGAGGTACGGACTGAACATTATGCTGCTTCGCAATAAGGCTGAGAAGGTCTGCCTCTCCGCATTGGGCGTGATAGGCGACGGTACGCTTGTCCCTAGGAATGGAATTGTAAAGCTCACTGATCACAGGATGATGTGCGCCGCCCCCGCCGGCTGCGGAGCTGTAACCTACTTGGGGCGATGGGGGGGTTACATCTTCGCCTGTTGTACGGGCGCCCTGATTATTGGGTGTAATCCCCTTTAGACGGGCAAGTCCCAGCGGATCGATCCAACCAGTCGGGTTGGGGGCGTATTGGAAGAGGTTTAATCCACCACTGTAGCCAATCGGGTCCTTGCTGATAAACCGCCCGACCCTTGGATCATAGTACCGATGCCGGTTGTAGTGCAGGCCGGTTTCGTGGTCGTGGTATTGGCCCTGGAAGCGGATCGGGTTGGTCAGGTTGATTTGTTGGGCGAATTCAGAGCGCTGTTCGGTTGCTTCGCCCCACGCTTTGTATTGCGCGCTCCAGGCGGTGTTGCCGTTTTGGTCGGTGATTTCTTGCGGAGTACCTAGGTGGTCGCATTGGTACCAGGCCAACGCATGAATTGGTAGCGCGACGGGTTTGTAGTTCCAGAGCGGGTCTTCTTTGAAGTTGTAGCGGCCCTGATAGGTCGGTTGGCTTACCAGGCGGATGGTTTCGTGGCGCATGGCCTGGGCCACGGGAACGAAGGTGCCGGGTTCGTGGATGTAATGAACCGTGCGGCCGAGTGCGCCGGCGTACGGCGGAGGGCTGCTCTCCCATGCCAGATTGTCGCCATCCCAGCCGTACAGCGTGAAGCCGCAGCCCAGTTCGCGCTCTTTGCGGGCGTGTTCGTTTTCGTTCCAGCCGGTTCCGGCTTCCGGGCGCGGTCGGTAGTGGGCTTTTGAGAGTTTGTAGAGGCGCCGTCCAAGGGGGTCATAGCCGAAGTCGACGGTGAGGCGCGGATCGCAGAAGTGCACCAGACGATCGAAGAGGTCCCAGTGCAGTTCGCTGCGCAGGCCGTTGGTCCAGCGCTCAGTCTGGTTACCGCGTTCGTCGTATTCGTAGTGGTTGCCGGCGTAGTCGCGTAGCAGGTTGTCGATCAGTTTGTGGCGGACAGGCTCCGGATCTAACGGGCGGCGGACGGGCGCTGCGCTGTCATTTAGCAGGTTGCTGGCCGGGTCGAAAGCGAAGGTTTCCACGCCCAGGCGGCTGGTGGCATTGATTAGTCGGCTGACGGGATCGTATCGGTAGCTCAACTCCCCACGGCGGCTGTCGTTGATGTCGGTAAGTTGGCCGGCGGCATCGTAGGTGTACGCGCGTTTAATGAGTGTGGCTTTGTCGTCGGGACGTCCTAGCAGTTGTTCTTGGAGGCGTCCCGCCGGGTCCCAGCTTTGGGTTTGCAGGAGTTGGTTGCCCTGATGGCGGGTGACTTCGCGATGGAGGTCATCGCGTTCGTAACTGAGCAGTTCGTGCTCATCAAGTTTCAACCCCAGCAAATGACCGCTGCCGTAGGTCAGCCAGCTGACGCGATGGCCGTCCGGGCGAACGGTCGCGACGCGGTTGTTCAGTGCGTCGTACTCGTGCTGCCAGACCGCAACCAGCGGCTCTATCAGGCTGGTGTAGTGCTGATGTTCGCGCAGCAGGTTGCCGGCCGGGTCGTGAAACCATTGCAGCTTGCTGACGGCGTTGGTCGCCATGACCAGATGGCCATTGCCGTCGTAGGCGAAGGTTTCGCTCTGGGATGTTGCGCCCAGGATTGCCCGGCGCTCGGTCAGGCGGCCCATCGGGTCGAAGGTCAAAGCAATGGTGCGTTGGCCGTTGATAGTCTCGGCAAGACGCCCGGTTTCGGGATCGTACTGATAGCGAGTCGAGCGACCGTCGAAACCGCTCTCTTCCAACAGCCTGCCCACAGGGTCGTAATAAAAGTGCGCGCGGCGCTCGTTTTCGTTTTCCAGCGCCACCAGCCGGCCAAGCTTGTCCCAGCGGTAACGCAAGGTTTGTTCGGCGGCATCAACGCGTTCGGCGATGAATCCCGCAGCGTTATAGCGCCAGGTGGTGCAGCGTTCGAGACCATCAGAATGAGCCAGCAAACGACCTTCGGCATCGCGGCTAAAACGTTCTTCGGTTTTGTCCGGATGCTTGATCAGCACTAACTGACCTAACTTGTACTCGTAGGTCGTGCTGTGCCCGGCCGGATCGGTAAAGCGGATCATTTGGCCGCGTTCGTCGTACTCCCAAACACTGACCTTGCCCGAGCAGTCGGTGTACTCAACCAGTTGTCCGGCGTCGTTGTAGGCCAACGCTTTTGTATTGCCGTTAGCGTCCTTGATCGCGGTAGGAAGACCGAAGCCGTTGTAGGCGTATTCGGTAACGTTCTCTAGCGGATCGATCGCCTCAACCAAGTTTCCGCGAAGGTCATAGTCCCGTTTCCACAAGCCACCCTCGCCATCGCTGATCTTGATCAGGTGGCTCTTATCGTCGTTCGCGTAATTCATCACGCTGTGATCAGCGCGGGTGTGTTCGGTCAGATTGCTTAGCTTGTCGTAGCGATACCGGTCGGTGCTGCCATCGGTGTGGACGTGGCGGATGATGTTCTTGGCGGCGTCGCGGAAGAACCACTCCGAGCGACCATCGGCATGGCAAATGCGATAGGTATAACCAAGGCTGTCGTAGTAATGCCGGGTTTCGTGGCCCAAAGCATCCGTGACGTAGGTCAGACGGATGTTTTCATCCCACGCCAGCCGAGTATCAAAACTGCCGTCGTCAGCCCACTCGCGAACAGCCTTGGCATCGGGGCCAGATCCCTGCCACTGCAAATTCAAACCACGATTGGTGCGGTCGGTGTAGCGGGTAACTAGGTGGTTCTGATACTCGTAGCGCCAAGCAGCGCCATTCTCATCCTGGGCCAGAACAAGGTCACCAAAATCATCGTACTGATAAGCGCACAGTTGCCGTTTGACGTCGCCGTTACGAACTTCCCAAAGCCCCGTCAACCGTCCCTGATCATCAATCAACGTGCCGATTCGCAAGTGGACTTTACGGGCGTCCTTTTCCCGATAAGTCACCAATTCAGAGAGCACCGAATGCCCATCATGCCGATGCTCGTGATGCAGCATAACCCCGGCACCATTGGGCAGCACCTTGTTGATCAAAACAAAACGCAGACCCCGCCTGATGTAGGTTTCCCTGTGCTCCAGGCCGCGCATCAGCACTAGCCGATCTTTGCTGAGGCGAATAACGGTCAGGTTTTCAATGGCGTTGAAGTGGAACAGCTTGACCTTGGGCAGAGGGAATTCATGGCTGCGGCCATCGGCATCATGAAACACCAAGCCCTCATCCACACAATCAAAGCGCGTGGTAAACGGCGTAATCCACCGCGCACCAATAACGTCCTGATCGTAGGCATCCAGACTCGAGCAGTAGGTGCGCGTCCACTCAATCGGAAACGGCCCCGGCAGACTGAAATCGGTATGACTGACCGACTCTGAGCCCATCGAAAAGCTGATGCTCTTGATGGTCGCCGCACAGGCACAATTCTTCAGCTCGTTAGGCCGCCCCTTGGCAGGCGTCTCCCGCTGAACCTTCTCAAGTTTGCCTTCGCCGGCCCGGCGCTTGGCCTGATTAACCACCCCCGGCTTGATGTTAAAGGCCTGGCCATGCCCATTGCGCGACCGCCAACTGACGACCGCATCACCCAGCGTCAGCAGCAACGAACCAATGGAATTCTGAACTCCAGGATCAGCCAGACCAGTAATCTGGGTCCGAAGCTCCGGCGCCATGGCGCGCAACAATTTGGCCTGTCTGACCACCTCTTTTTTAACGGCTTCAGGCAACAGATGTTCAACGGCGCCGTTGACAGCACCCTTGCCCGCAGCAACGCAAACCTCCGCAGCCGCCGCAAAAATATTGCCAATCGCCGCCTGAGGATCGTAGGCCCAGAGATCCCCAGCGGCCTGAACTAACTGCTCCGCCTCAAGCAAATCGGCCTTGGCGTTTAGCCCCGGGTTAACCAACTTTTCAAGACCAGAAGCGATCTCAAAAAGCACCCCTTCGCCCAGCTTCCCCGCGTCATCGAGAATGCCAGCAAGTTTGGCCTGCGCCTGGGTCACAAAATCATCAAGCGTCCCAACGATGTCGGCGTTGAGGTGCCCAATCAGCACCTCAATCAGCGAATCCCCAAGCATCAACTTGCCCGCCTGACGCATCTCCTGACGCACCAGAAACAGCGTCGGTCGCAGGCTCATCCGCGCTGCCGCCATGGTCGGCGGCGTCGGCAAGACGCCAATCAGATTGATGCCCAGACTCACCCAATCCAGCGGATCACGCTTCTCGCTCGTCGCCAGCCGAACGATGTCATTCAGCGCATCAACCAGCGCCATGATGTTGCCCACCACAGGCAGAAAGCCCGCAGCGCTCTTGATCCTCTCAAGCGAAACCACCCCGCCGCTGATCTCCTGCAGCCAGGCATAGACATTGGCCGCGCCAGCCCCAACGTCCTCAAGCTGAATCAGATCAAGCGGAACGATCGCCACCTGAGCATCGCGCTCCCCAATGCCCGTACTCATGACAACTTCTCGCCGGCCAGCAGGCCCGACACTTCAAGCAAGTCCTCATCCACCGTCGGCACTGGCAGGCTCGGAAGCTTCCCGCTTTTGATCACCCCGCTCAGAAGGCCTGAAGCGATCGGCAGAGCCGCGGTCGCAAGCGGCGGCAAGCCCAATCCCGCCGCCCCGGCGTCAACTGCAGCCGTCATGACGTGCGCAACATCCCAGTTCTTGGTCGGCAGCCCTTCACCAACCGCCGCGTCTAACGGCGCCGGAGCCTCGCCCGCACTCGGCGGCATGACCGGCCATTCGGGCGTGCCGATAAAACTGCCGTCTGCCCAGGTGTCGGCCGGGTCCTTGCCGAAGGCCACCCTTCCAGGCCCGGGTGCAGCGCCGGGAACCGCCGCGAAACCCTTGGCATCAAGCGAGCCTTTGAGCCGCTGGCCCAGAGCATCGATCACCTCGAAGCCGCCACCCTGAATGCCTTGCTGACCCGCGTACTGGTTGAACAACTGAAGGTCGCCCTCGCCCGGCTTCGGTGGCTCGGGGAACACGCCAGCGAGGTTTTTCGCCGAGGTGTAGGCAAAGTGGGCGGCGTGGGCGGTATACGGGCCGGTGGTGACGTGGGTGATGCCGGCGGCATTGTAGGTGGTGGCGCTGCCGCCGCCCTGAATCACCAGCTCGGTTTTGGCGGTGAGGGTGATGCGCTCGGCGTTGGCGGTGATGTTGAGTTTGGCGAGCAGGTTGATGCTGTCCTTCAGGGCGCGCACGTCGATGTCACCGGAGGCGGCCACCAGACGCCAGCCGAGGCTTTGCACGAACAGGCGCATGCCCTGGCTGGCGCTGGCCAGCAGGCGTTTACCCACGGAAAAGCTGGTGTGCCCCGTGCTGCTCAATGCCAGGTGTTCGCCGGTGACGATGTGGCTTGAACGCGGCGTGGTCAGGGCGATGCCGGCCGGGCTGGCGAGGACCAGATGCGGCTCGGTGAACTCCGGAAACTCGTTGGCACTCGTGTTCGCCGGGCCGCTGCCAAGCACGCCTTGATGCTGAGCGTGCAGGGCTTTGGCGACGTCATCCTGGTCGCCGGGTTCCTGGGCCTGCACCGCCTTGGCCTGCAGCGCGAAGCCGTCCTGCTGATCGGCGGCAGTGGCCAGGCGTTCCGCGGTTTCCGGCAAGTCCTTGTGGTGCCTGGATTCGTTGGGGCGCGGCTCGGTGGTGATCAACAAGCCCGCAGCGGCCCGGACCGCACCATGGCGGTCGGTGCGCAGCTCGAAACCTTCGCCTCTGGGCTGGCCGCCGGCGGGCCGTGGATGGGTCAGGTAGCCGAGGTTGATGGCACTGGCGCCGTGATCGCTGCGCAGGGCAATGCTGATCTCGCTGGTGGTGTCGTCGATGCGCAATTCGTTGGCGCGGCTGCCCTTGTATTCCTTGCTCTTGACCGTGGCCACGGTCTTGAAATCGGGCAGCTTGTACGGCGGCAAGTGAGCGCCGTGGTACAGACAGCCGGTGATGAGGGGCTGGTCGGGGTCGCCTTCGAGGAAGGTGATCAGGACTTCCATGCCGACCCGCGGCAGGTTGATCGCGCCGAAGTTCTGGCTGGCCCAGTTCGAGGCCACGCGCATCCAGCAGCTGGTTTTGTCGTTGTGCTGGCCTTCGCGGTCCCAGAAAAACTGCACCTTCACCCGGCCGTGCTGATCGCAGTAAATCTCTTCGCCTTCGGGGCCGGTGACAACCGCGCTTTGGGTGCCCAGCACCTTCGGTTTCGGGTGCTCCAGCGGCGGCCGGTAGTGCACGTCCCAAGGCGTCGCGCTGAAACGGTTGCGGTAGCCCTGATGGAAGTCACTTTTCAGGTCGGTGACGTCGCTGGTGATGACTTCTTCCAGCACCTGCGGCTGTTTGCCCTCGTGGAATATCTCGGTGAGCAGCCACAGGTCATTCCACAACGGATTGGCGTGCCCGGTCAGGGCAAGAAAATGGCCGCTGACCAGGCGTGGCTGATCGCTGCTGCCCTCAGCCACCCGATAGTCGCTGCGGTGGCGCTCCAGGGCGCGATGGGCCAGATGGCGGCCACGTTCGCGATCGGCGAAGCGGCCGGGGTAGTCGTAATCTTCGAGGTCCGGGATGGCTGCACTTTTGGCGCTGCTTTCCAGCTGGAACTTCGGTTTGGTGAAGTCGTAGTCACGCCGCGCAGTGCGGCTGGTGCGGGTGTTCATGCGCAGACCGAAGCGCTTGATCACCTGGGCGTCGGCGACCAGTCCGGTGTCCTGCTGGTAGAGCACCGGCGCCAGTTTCGGGAATACCGTCTGGTCATCGCCGAACACGAGCAGATGGCCCTTGGCGCTGTGCTGAAAATGAAAGTGAATCCCTTCCTCTTCGCACAGGCGCTGGATGAAATGCAGGTCAGACTCGTCGTACTGCACGCAGTAGACGCGTTCGGGATAGGTCGCACCGAGCTGAAACCGGTAATCGATGGAGAGAATGCCGTGCTCTTCCAGCACCTGGCTGATGATCTGCTGCACCGTCATCTGCTGGAAAATGCGCTGGTTGATCCGGTGCGCCAGGTAAGCCAACTGTGGTCGCAGGGAAATCCGGTAGCGGGTCAGCCGCTTGCCGGCATCACCCTGGGCGATGCTGTACGCCAGTCCGTGAATCCCGGTGCCGTCGTCGGCCAATTGCAGAAACGTCTGCCCGTGAAGCAGGCTTTCAAGATCGAGCGCGGCCTTTTCGCTGACCAGCTCCAGCTCGAATTCGAACGGTTGGTTGAGGCGCTCCCGGCCGGTGAAAGACAGCACTTGAAACAGCGTGTCCTGCCCATTGAGGGTCAGGCTGAATGGGGCTTGGTTGGCCGGTGCGAACATCCCTTGTTCCTTGTGCGCTGAGGCGGCAGACGTCGATGCAAAGGAGGCGATCAGCGGCTGCGAATGCGTGGAAGGACAGCGAGCCGCCAGGGGTCGGCGGTGCTCTCCGCGGTCTGGGAATCGCGATCAATCAGGGTTGTTCGCGTAACCAGAGGACGACGGAGATATCAAGGGCCGTGCCAGAAGGAGCGCCACCCTTATGCCACAAGGGTTTGCGGGGGATTTTTGCTGGCTTGGGGTGACGTCGGGTTAAACGTCCCGGGGAATGTGCGCAAGAAGTTGCGCACCCCTGCGCAACTTCTTGCGCATTCCTCTGCACGCGATAAACGACGCCCCATGCAGGGCGCTAAGCAGGCAGTCAGGGGCGGCCCACTGCGCAACTTCTTGCGCATGATGGCGATGGGGAATGATCGGGAAGTTCAAGGTCCGGCAGGGTGTTGGTAGATGCGGCAGAGATCGGCAACATTGCGCCGCCGATCCCCATGGCGCCAGATCAGTACTCGGCGTCGGCGTCCACCGTATGGGTATTGAACGCAGGTCGCGTTCCGCCCACTCGCGCAAGGAAATACAGCGCCACCCCCACCAACATCAGTGCCCCGGCGCGCAGCCAGGTTTCGGCGCTTTGCTGGGTCAGCAAAATCAGGCATGACACGATCGCCAGAACCGGCACCCAGGTCGGCACGCGAAAGTGGTCAGCCTCGACGGTGTCCTTGCGCAGGACCAGCACGGCCAGGTTGGTACTGATGAACACGAACAACAGCAGCAGGACCACGGTTTCCGCCAGTGTTGCCAGCGAGCCGGTCAGGGTGAGGATGATCGCGACCACTGTCGTCGCGACGATGGCCACCCACGGCGTCCGCCGCTCAGGCAGCACGTTCGACAGCGCGCTGGGCAGCAGGCCCTGGCGAGACATGCCATATGCCAGGCGGCTGGACATGATCATGGTCAACAACGCGCCATTGGCCACGGCCACCAGCGCAATAAAGGCGAACAGCCGTGGAGGAATGCCGAGGTTCGACGCTTTGACCACTTCCAGCAACGGTGCCGAGGAATGCACCAACTGCTCGATGGGCATGACGGTGGCGGCCGCGATACCGACGCCCATGTAGATCGCGCCGGCGATCAGCAGCGCACCGAACAACGCGCGAGGGTAGACCGTGCGCACGTTGCGCACCTCCTCCGCCAGATTGGCCGAGGTCTCGAAGCCGACGAACGAATAAAACGCCAGCAACGCCGCGCCGAGCACCGCAAACGCGGGGTTGACGCCCTCCTTGAATTGCACGGCGCGGGACAAATCACCGTTGCCGGAGCGGAAGAACCAGACCGCCGCGATGATCACCAACAGCAGGCCCGAGACTTCGATCACCGTCATCACCAGGTTGGCGGACAGCGATTCTTTAATGCCGCGGGCGTTGAGCAAGGCGATGACCACCAGGAAGATCAACGCCACGATATGGGGTGGCAGGTCGATGAAGGGCGCCATGTAATCGCCAGCGAACGCCAGCGACAACCCTGCGGCGCTGGTCACGCCCGCTGCCAGCATGCAGAAGCCCACCAGAAAAGAGATCAAGGGCGATTTGAACGCCTTGCCGGCAAACACGGCTGAAGCGCCGGCGTGAGGGTATTTGGTGACCAGTTCGGCGTAAGAGCCTGCGGTGAGCATGGCGAAGCACAGGGCGATGAGCAGCGGCACCCAGATCGCCCCGCCCACTTCACCGGCGATGGTCCCGGCCAGGGCGTACACCCCGGCGCCCAGCACGTCGCCGAGGATGAACAGCAAGAGCATCGGCCCGGTAATCGCGCGTTTCAGTGCTGGGCTCGGTTGTGGCGGCTGCGATGTCATGGGCTGGCTCCGGCGGTGTGGCGGGGTTCGGGATTTGAGTCTAAGGCTGACCCGATTGGACGCCGGAAGTTTTGGCTGTGGGAATGTCGGAACGATCAGCGGTGATCTTAAAGCGGTGTAAGATTCAGACCACTCATCTCTTCCCGACTAACGCCGGTCCTGCACGGGAATTTTCCACAGAGGACCGGCTATAAGCCTGGAACAGGCAGGCAAGTTTCAACGGGATCTAACAAGGTTCAAGGGGCGGCTTTAGTTAGATCGCGCGCCCTTCAATCAACACGTAGCCCATGGGGAAAAGTCTGAATCAAGCCGACTTCCAGCTCACCGCATCGATGCCCAATCGCTCGGCCTTGGGCTTGGAGAGTTTGATGGCTCTGTCACTCCGGTACTTGGGGATGTCGGCCACTCCAGCGTCCACTGCAGCCCAGTGCCACGCCCCAGCGTTATCCATTTGCCTGGCGCACACGTAGAACCATCGTGGCTTGCCATGGAAAAGGTATTCAATGCGGTAGTGTTGGGTATGTTGCATGGTCTTGATCTCGTTCACAGGGTCGATTTCGTTGTTTGGGTTCCATCTGGGTGGACGACTGACTCACCGCGCAGGGTGGAGCTGCAGACCAGGGATCAGCCTGTGGCAGCTTCTTCTAAGGGGATGACCGCATTGAAAGTCTCCATTATCGAGGCCTCAGGCTTTCAAGGGCGGCTGCAGGCCGCGTTATAACCGGGACGCTAAGAACATTGATTCAATGCATGCCAATAAAACAGGCCATACAATGGCCCGTTAAAAAGTTGACCGTAGTTGGCTGAAGGATGTTCATCGCGAATTTGAAATTTCGAGACGAGCGGTTTAATGGCTGTTTCAACGCGTTAGTTGATCTAGCGCACCCACCAAAAAGATGTATTAAGTGCGTCGGCGGACGCTAATCATTCATTCGAATAGTTTCGGATATCAGCAATTAACGGCAGGCCGTCGGAGTCACCTGCGGCAATACGCTCGGCTTGGTCACGTCCCCTGACAAGCCCTTGCTCGACGGTCCATCCGGACGCCGGAAGACTCTCCAGATGTTCCACCACCCTTTCGCCATCAGCGGCATAAACGCAAACCATAACGTCAAGGGTGTCGCCATTGGCCCGCGCCCGGACCTCCAGCTGACAGCCATTCTCCGCCGCTTCGGTATAGTTCTCATCACTCGCTGGTGATTGCGTCCACTCGTTATAAACATCGCCGCGCGCTAACATGAACGTGTCCCTTTTCCTGATCGTTATAGAAGATGGTCAATAGCATTGACTGGGGCGGCAGCGAATGATTCAGCGACCCCGTCAGATCGGCGCCCCGTTGATACAGGCCCTGTCGTCGCTTCGTTCGTTGCGCCGTTCGTCAGCCGAGCCCTGGTCAGGCTGAACCCATCCACGCGGACATCCGTTCCAATGGGTAGGCCGTAGCAACGCAACTCGCCCCGTAGCAAGTTGCCTCCCCCTACGCCCCACTCTTCAACGCAGGCCCGGCAGCCAAGAGCCCACGGTGATAAAACGCCCGGGTGGCAAGCACCACGCTGTTACAGAATCTCACCGCGCCGCCGATAGCCCGGGACAGTCATAACGTTTTGCAGCGCTGCAAGTTGTGGGGTGGTCGTTCTTTTGAAATTGCGCGCGTTGGGTCCCTATTTATGAAATTCCCGTCTCTAGATCGATTGAAAGCGCTGGTCTGCGTCCAGCGAGACAACACGCGACTGATGGAAGCGCAATACATCGCGCTGTCCAGGCAGCTGCCGATGATGTACGTCATTCTGCTGATCAATACTCTGGCCCTGGCCGCCACCCATTACGGCGTCGCGCCGCTGTGGCTGACGGTGTACATCCCGCTGTTGCTGACCCTGGTGGGTACCGTACGCGCGGTCCTCTGGTGGCAGAGCCGCAGTCAGACCCTGACCACCGAGCAGATCTTCAAGAAACTGACCCGCACCAATCAGGTCACGGTGGTCATTGCGTTCGGCTTCACGATCTGGGCGCTGTTGCTGTTTCCCTACGGTGACACCTACACCAAGTCCCATGTGGCCTTCTATATGGCGATCACGGTGATCGTCTGCATCTTCTGCCTGATGCACCTGCCCTCCTCGGCGATGATGACCACGGCGGTGGTCAACATCGCCTTCGTGGCGTTTTTTGCCAATGCCGGCAACGCTACCTACACCGCCATGGCCGCCAACGTGTTCCTCGTCTCGCTGGCGATGATCGTGGTGCTGCAGAACCACTACGGCGAGTTCACCCGGCTGGTGAACATGCAGATCCGCACGGAAAAGCTCAGCGACGACAATCAACGGCTGGCCAACGAAGACAGCCTGACCGGCCTGCCCAACCGACGGCAGTTTTTCACCTTGCTCGATCGTGCGCTCAAACAGGCGCGGCACGGCGACACGCGTCTGGCGGTGGGGATGATCGATCTGGACGGTTTCAAGCCGATCAACGACTCTTATGGCCACGGCATAGGCGACAAGCTGTTGCGTCAGGTCGGCCAGCGATTGCGGGCGTTTGCCAGCGAGCAACTGCACGTGGCCCGACTGGGCGGCGATGAGTTCGGGCTCATCATCGTCAGGGCCGGTGACGAAAGTGAGTTGATCAAACAGGGTGAGTCGCTGTGCCGCGCCATGCGTCAGCCCTTCGTGATCGGCGATATTCACGTCAGCATCAGCGCCTCCATGGGTCTGGTGGTGTTTCCGGACCTGGCGAGCAACTCGACCGAGGCGTATGAATTCGCCGATTACGCGCTCTATACCAGCAAGCGCGAAACACCTGGCGAGCTGTGCATTTTCTCGCCGAGTCAGCATCAGCGCCTCAAGCGCGACATGCTGACCGAGCAGGGCCTGCGCCAGGCCAATGTTGCGGAAGAATTCACCCTGGTGTTTCAGCCGATCGTCGACATCCGCACCTCCAGAACGGTGGCGTTCGAAGCGCTGGCCCGGTGGGTGAGTCCAAAGCTGGGCAGCGTCGCGCCAGGGCACTTCATCGGCGTGGCCGAGCGAATTGGCCTGATCAACCGACTGACGCCGCCGCTGCTTGAGAAAGCGCTGCACGCGGCGCAGTTATGGCCGGCCGATGTCCGGCTGGCGTTCAACCTGTCGGCCCACGATTGCTCGTCGATGGACGCTGTCGAACAGTTGATCAAGGTGATCCGCCAGAGCGGATTCGACGCCTCGCGGCTGGACCTGGAGATCACTGAAACCGCCGTCATCAAAGACCTCGTTCAGGCACAACGGGCGATCAATGCGTTTCGTGAACTGGGTTGCGGCATTTCCCTGGACGACTTCGGCACCGGCTACTCAAGCCTGAGCCAGCTCCACGCCTTGCCGCTGACCAAGCTGAAAATCGATCGCTCGTTCATCACCGACATTCACCAAAACGCCGCCAGTTTCAAGATCGTCAAATCATTGCTGGCCCTGAGTCAGGACATGGAATTGCAGTGCGTCAGCGAAGGTGTTGAAACCGAGGCGGAGCTGGAGGCGTTGCGGACCCTCGGCTGCACGCTGGTTCAGGGCTACCTGTTCTCCAGGCCGATGCCCCTTGAGCAGACGCTGGAGTGGATCGGCTCAACGCCGAGCATGCCCGTGGCGGCGGTTGTTCTGTGAAATCGGCCTGGGAGGGCAACAGCGGCGCTCATCGCTGCTGACAGGAAGGCACCGGGCGTTGCCAATCAGGCGCTTTGCTGGACTTTCATCATGGCCAGGCCGATGAAGCGGCGTGAGTCTTCCTGGAAGTCCCGCACCTGAGCGGCAAACTGCTCTTCGCGGGTGTCAACGTGGCGCGTGCTGAAAGAGGTGGCGACGTCGGCGATGACCTGGGTCGTGTCGTTGAGGGTCTGGTGCAGCGTGCCCAGAATGCCCACCGCATTGCGATTTGAAATGATCACTTCGCGGTTATTGCTGGGGAGCGTTCTGCCTGAAGACGTCTGATCCTCGGCATCCAGTCTGTCCGCAGTGCCCAGCAGGGTGTTGCCGGAGAACAGATAATGCATGTCGACGCCAGCATCACAGACGCGCTGAAGGTAATCGGCCTTGGGTGAGCGATGGCCACTTTCATAGTGACCCTGGGCGTTGGGTTCGACGCCGCCAATTCTGGCGAACGCGATTTGCGTCAGCCCCAACCGTTTGCGTTCTTTTCTCAAACGCGATCCAAGCTTTTCCATGAGCAAACTCCTGCTGAATTCACGCCACGCGAGGGAGCGGTGGGTGCAATGGGGGGCTGGAGTGCGAGCTTCCTGAATGAGCGAAATAGCCTCGTACGGTGTTAACTCACCACCTTACAGCCTTTGCAACATCAGCGAACAAGTATTTGGCCGGCACCTCGATCATCGGGTACCGAGACTGAGCCTGCCCCCCCCTGCCCGCCGTCGTGAAATATTAAACGCAGCACGTCCTTCAGCGTTTGCACATTCAGGTGAATATGCGCAAGGAGATCCACCCAGTCCCGACAGCGACAGTGGCGCTTCAACTAATCGACTGTAACGCGCAAACGTTTTCCACTCGTACGAGCACATTTGCTTAAAACCGCCGACGATCGGTAGATCGATATCTAACTCACATTTTTTGCTGACGTAGCAATGGCTTACGTCATATCCATTTCGTCATATCGATAAACGTCAAAGTATTTTCCATTGATCTCGAATAGATCCGATCTAAATTATTGGCAAACAGCGTCACGCCTAACAAGAAACAAAGCTGCGCCTGACTCGATGAATCAGGTGGCTGGTATGACACGCCATTACCCGCGTCGTTGTAGTGCTAAAAGCGAAGAAAAGGACTGTCAGAATGGACAATATTGTTGTAGCCAATAAAGCAACCTCCGAACTTACTGCCAACACGTGGGGCGATCTTTCACTCAATTCACCCTCCATTGTTCAAATGCCCGTTCCACCCAGCCAAGTCGCTTCGGTCTCCCGAAATGGGCAAGACCTGGTGGTTAATTTGAAGAATGGCGAACAGGTCAAAGTTGCCAACTTCTTCAGTACCGCGCCGGAAGGCCCCACCAGCGACATGGTGTTTCAGGGCGAAGACGGCACCCTGTGGCAGGCGCAGTACGACGCTCAGTCCTTCACCGGCTTTACCTTCGACGAAGTCAGCTCTCTGGATGAGCTCATCGCCGGAGCCGGCGTGGTGGGGGGGACGACCCCCACCTTTGCGATTGCCGGGCTGGGTCTGTTGGGCGCGGGCGGTGCGGCGGCAGCAGCGGGCGGGGTCGCAGGTGGAGGTGGTGGTGGCGGCGGTGGAAATGCCGCTGACACGTCAGCTCCCGTGGCCCCGAGCAATCTGCTGGTCAGTGCAGACGGGACGTCCCTGACCGGCATCAGTGAAGCCGGCGCGACCGTTCGGGTTCGCAACAACGCTGGCACCCTGCTCGGCAGCGGTACCGCGGCGGCAGACGGAACATTCAGCCTGTCGCTCAACCCACCGCAAACCGACGGCCAATCACTGACCGTTGATGCGGTCGACGCGGCTGGAAACGTCTCCCCGCCGGCTCAAGCGCTGGCACCGGACATCGATATCACCCCGCCTGGCGACACTACGCCACCCGATGCGCCGGCCAACCTTGCCGTCAGCGCCGATGGCACGCGCGTTACCGGTTCCGGCGAAGTCGGCGCCACCATCCAAGTGCGCGCCGCCGACGGCACCCTGCTGGGCAGCGGCATCGTCGCAGCGGACGGGACTTTCAGCCTCGGGCTCAACCCTGCGCAAACCGACGGCCAGTCGCTGACCGTGAATGCGGTCGACGCCGCCGGCAACGCCTCCCTGCCGGCTCAGGCGCTGGCGCCGGACATCGATATCACCCCGCCCGGCGACACCACGCCACCCGATGCGCCGGCCAACCTTGCCGTCAGCGCCGATGGCACGCGCGTTACCGGTTCCGGCGAAGTCGGCGCCACCATCCAAGTGCGCGCCGCCGACGGCACCCTGCTGGGCAGCGGCATCGTCGCAGCGGACGGGACTTTCAGCCTCGGGCTCAACCCTGCGCAAACCGACGGCCAGTCGCTGACCGTGAATGCGGTCGACGCCGCCGGCAACGCCTCCCTGCCGGCTCAGGCGCTGGCGCCGGACATCGATATCACCCCGCCCGGCGACACCACGCCACCCGATGCGCCGGCCAACCTTGCCGTCAGCGCCGATGGCACGCGCATCACAGGCTCCGGCGAAGTCGGCGCCACCATCCAAGTGCGCGCCGCCGATGGCACCCTGCTGGGCAGCGGCATCGTCGCAGCGGACGGCACTTTCAGCCTCGGGCTCAACCCTGCGCAAACCGACGGCCAGTCGCTGACCGTGAATGCGGTCGACGCCGCCGGCAACGTCTCCCCGCCGGCTCAGGCGCTGGCGCCGGACATCGATATCACCCCGCCTGGCGACACCACGCCACCCGATGCGCCGGCCAACCTTACCGTCAGCGCTGATGGCACGCGCATTACCGGTTCCGGCGAAGTCGGCGCGACCATTCAGGTGCGCGCCGCCGACGGCACCCTGCTGGGCAGCGGAATCGTCGCAGCGGACGGCACTTTCAGCCTTGGGCTCAGCCCCGCGCAAACCAATGGCCAGTCGCTGACCGTGAATGCGGTCGACGCCGCCGGCAACGTCTCCCCGCCGGCTCAGGCGCTGGCGCCGGACATCGACGTCACGCCCCCCAGCGGGGACGTGACGCCGCCGGATGCGCCGACCGGCATCGCGATCAGCGGCAATGGCTTGATCGTCAGTGGCCGTGGCGAAGCCGGCAGTATCGCCAGCGTCATCGATGCAATCGGCAACGTGCTCGGCACGGCCGTCGTGGGCACTGACGGGTTGTTCAACATCACCCTGAACGCGTCACAAATCGCCGGTCAGTTGCTGCAGCTCACCCTGACCGATGCCGCCGGCAACATCTCCGCCAACGTGGCACTGCAAGCACCGGACACCACCGCGCCGGTGACGCCTTCGAATTTCGTCCTGTCGGCCGACGGCCTGATCCTTACAGGTGTTGCCGAAGCGGGCGCTCGCATCCTCGTGCGCACTGCGTCGGGGGCAGTTATTGGCGTCGCCCGCGCCGGTCTCGACGGCACCTTCAGCGTGACCCTGGACATCGCGCAACTCAATGGCGAAAAACTCAACGTCAGCGCCACGGACTCGGCGGGCAACTCCGCCTCCGCCGAGCTGACCGTCGCCGACACCACGCCCCCCGCCCAGGTCACCGATGTGGTGATCAGCGCGGACGGCACGCAGGTCTCGGGTAAAGGAGAAGCCGGCGCGACAGTGACCTTCGTGGCCAACGGCACGCCAATCGCCACGGTGGTCGTCGGCGCCAATGGCACCTTCGCCACCACCCTGACTCCACCGGTCAACCCCGGCGATCTGGTGCAAGTCATCCAGACCGACAGCGCAGGCCTGCCGTCCACCGTGCTGGCGGTCACGGCGCCCGACGCCATCGGCCCGACCACGCCTTCCGGTCTGGTCATCAATGGCGACGGCACCCAGCTGACCGGCACCGCGAGCGCCGGTTCGGTGGTCCAGGTGCGCGATGCCAACGGCGTGCTGCTCGGCAGTGCGACCGTGGGCGGCAATGGCAGCTTCACCGTGGTGCTCAACCCGGGCCTGGCCAACGGCGAAGTGCTCGACGTGGTCGCGGTCGACGTTCAGGGCGAAAGCTCGGTCACCGTTCCCGTCACCGCGCCCGACGTCACCGGTCCTTCCGCTGCCAGCGATCTCAGCGTGGCCAATAACGGCCTGACCCTGACCGGCCGTGGCGAACCCGGTGCGACCGTTTCGGTACGGGACGTCCTTGGCATTGTCATCGGCACCGGCGTGACGTCCGCAACCGGCAACTTCACCGTCACGCTCGCTTCTGCTCAAACCAATGGCCAGGCATTGCAGGTGGTGCTGAGCGACGCTGCCGGAAATCCGTCCCTTGCCACCCCCGTCAGCGCACCGGACCTCGACGGCCCGCTGCAGCCCGCTGCGATCAGCATCGACGCCAGCGGCACAACGCTGACCGGCACCGGCGAGGCCGGGGCAACGATCACCGTCACCACCCTCGACGGCACGGTGCTCGGCACGGCGATCGCTGCCGCCGACGGTCGCTTCAGCGTGACGCTGAACAGCCCGCAGAACAACGGCCAGACCCTGCTGATCGGCGCCAGTGACGGCACCGGCAACCTGCCACCGTCGGTAAGCTTCATCACCCCCGACACCCAGGCGCCTGCGTCGCTGACCGGCGTTGTCCTCGACGGCACGGGCCTGGTCCTCACCGGTACCGGTGAAGCCGGCGCAAGCCTCACGGTGCGAGATGCGGCCGGCAACGTCATTGGCAGCGGCCAGGCCGGCCCCGACGGCAGCTTCTCCCTGACCCTGACGACCGCTCAAACCGACGGTCAGTTGTTGCAAGTCACCCAGATCGACGCTGCAGGCAACCAGTCGGTAGCCGCTCCGGTCACGGCGCCCGACGTCATCGCACCGGGAGCTGTGACCAACCTCAATCTGTCGGCCAACGGTTTGATCGTCACCGGTAACGGCCAGAGCGGCGCCACCGTCACCGTCAAGGATGACCTCGGCGCAACGCTGGGCAGCGCGGTGGTCGGCAGTGACGGGCGCTTTGAAGTGACGCTTTCCAGCGCGCAGATCAACAATCAGCCCCTGAGCGTCACGCAAGTCGACGGCTCGGCCCTGGCCTCTCCCGCCACGCCATTGCTGGCGGCGGACATCCAGGCCCCCGACGCCCCCACCGGCCTCATTCTTGGCACCGATGGCCTGACGCTCAGCGGCCAGGGCGAGCCCGGCGCCACCGTCAACGTGCTCGACGTCAATGGCAACGTGCTGGGCACCGCCACGGCCGACCCGCTGAACGGCCGCTTCGACGTCCTCCTCAACGCGATCCAGGCCGACGGCCAGGTGCTGCTGGTCAAGCAGACCGACGCCGCCGGCAACATCTCCCCCGCCTCCTCGCTCAACGCGCCAGACACCACTGCGCCGGGCGCGCCCACCGGGATTACCATCAGCAACGACGGCCTGACCGTTTCCGGAACAGGCGTTGCGGGCGATACCGTTCAAGTGCGGGATGTCAGCGGGACTCTGCTGGGCTCGGCCATCGTGGGAACCAACGGCATTTTCGCGGTGACCCTGAGCCCGCCGCAGCTGGACGGTCAGGTGTTGAGCGTGACCCAGACCGACGCCAGCACCCTGCCCTCGCTGGCCGGTTCGGTCACGGCACCCGACCTCACCGCGCCGCCCGTGCCAAGCGGCCTGACGCTGGATGCCGCCGGGCTGTTGACCGGCACCACCGTGCCCGGTGGCTCGGTGAGAATTCTCGATGCCGCTGGCGTTCAGATCGGCACTGCCGTTGCCGGGACGGACGGGATTTTCATCTTTAATGTTGCGCCGATCCTGAGCAACGGCGAGACGGTGCAAGTGGTCGCCACCGATGGTGCCAACGATTCGCTGGCGACCCCGGTGCTCGCACCTGACACCACCCGACCGGTCGATGTGACGAATCTGGCGATCAGCCCGGACGGCGCGAACGTTTCCGGGGTCGGCGAACCCGGCACCACCGTCACCGTTCGCGGGCCGGGCAATGTCGTGCTCGGCACCGGCACGGTTGGCCAGGACGGTACGTTTGTTATCGGCCTTATTCCGCCTGCTGCAAACAACACCAACGTTGACGTCATCAGCACCGACGCCATCGGCAACGCCTCCAACGCGGTCACCCTCCCAGGGCCGGACGGCACCCAGCTGGCGACCCCCAGCGACCTCGCCGTAAGCAGCGACGGCTATATTCTCACCGGCGCCGCAACTCCAGGCAGCACGGTGAACATCCTCGACAGCAACGGCGTCAGCCTGGGCAGCGGCAGGGTCAACAGCTTTGGCCGCTTTAGCATCCTGATGCGTTTCGCTCAATTGAACGCGCAGAGTTTGCACGTCGTCTCGACCGATGACGCAGGCCACACCTCGGTCACCGCGCTGGTGGTCGCCAATGACCTCACGGCACCCGATGCGCCGGCGGGTCTGACCATCAATGGCGATGGCAGCGCCGTCACCGGGCGCGGTGAAGCCGGCGCGACGGTGACCATTACAAACAGTGGCGGCGCCGTGCTGGGCGCCGGCACGGTTGCGCCCAATGGCACGTTCGTCATCGCACTGACGCCGCCCCAACTGGACGCCCAGCCGCTCACCGCCACGCAAACCGACCTGGCGGGCAACGTGTCGCAAACCGGCAGCATCAGTGCGCCGGACCTGAAGGCGCCCGATGCCGCCACCGGTGTGACCATCAACAACGTCGGCACCGTGGTCAACGGCGTTGGTGAAGCCGGCGCGACCGTGACCATTCGTGATGCCGCCGGCAACGTTCTCGCCACCGGCATCGTCAACCAGAGCGGCCAGTTCCAGGTCACGCTGCCGAACGCCGTGACCACCGGTGAACCGCTGTCCGTCACCCTGACCGACGCGGCGGGCAACGTCTCGGGCGTCGCAAGCCTGACCACGGTGGACACCACCCCGCCGTCGCTGCTGCAGAACCTGCTGATCAGCGCCAACGGCAGCACACTGACCGGCACCGGTGAGGCCGGTGCGACTGTTAGAGTCCTCGACATCACCGGCACGTTGCTTGGCACCGCCCTTGTGGCCAGTGACGGCACCTTTACCGTGACCCTCGCCCCTGCGCCGACTAACGGCCAGGCCCTGGACATCAGCCAGACCGACCCGAGCGGCAATGTCTCGCCGTCGATCAACCTCACAGCGCCGGACATCAGCCCGCCCGCTGCCCTCACCCAAGTGGCGGTGAACGCTGACGGCCTGACCGTGACCGGCCGGGGCGAACCTGGCGCGACGGTATCGGTGCGCACGGCTGGCGGTGCCCTGTTGGGCACGGCGCTGGTGGCTGCGAATGGCGCGTTCAGCGTCACGCTGACGACCGCGCAGCTCAATGCCGAAGTGCTGACCGTCACCCAGGAAGACCCGCCCGGCAACGTCTCGACGGCGGTCAACGTGACGTCCGTCGACCTCACGGCACCGGACAGTCCGACCGCTCTGCTGCTGAGCGGCAGCGGCGCGCAACTGGCAGGTAACGCCGAAGCCGGCAGCACCGTCACCGTGCGCGACGCGGCCGGCAACGTGCTGGGTTCAGGCGTCGCCGGGGCCAATGGTGTGTTCCAGGTCACCCTGTCCAGCCCCCAACTCAACGGCCAGAGCCTCAGTGTCACGGCCACTGATGCGGCCGGCAATGTCTCGGTGGCGGCGCCTTACCAAGCCGCCGACACCGTCGCGCCCGCCGCCGTCAGCAACCTCGCGGTCAGCGCCGATGGCCTGACCCTGGGCGGTATCGGCGAGCCCGGTGCGACAGTGGTGGTGCGCGATGCCAACGGCAACGCGCTGGGCACCGCCACCGTGGCCGCCAATGGCAGCTTCACCCTCGGCCTGACCCCGGCGGCAGTGGCCGGCGGCACGTTGACCGTGGTCCAGACCGACGCCGCCGGCAATGCTTCCGACGCCAGCACGGTGGTTGCGCCCGGCAATCTCGCCGAACCGGCGCCGGTGAATCTCGCCCTCAGCGCAGACGGCCTGACCCTGACCGGTACCGCCAACGCCGGCAGCACCGTCAGCGTCCGCACCGCCTCGGGTGTGCTGCTGGGCACGGCGCTGGTCAACGGCGACGGCACGTTCAGCGCGCCGCTCAATGCCGCCCAGCTCAACGGTGAATCGCTTGCGGCCATCGCCACGTCCAGCGACGGCACCAACTCGCTGGCCACCGGTTACCTGGCGGCGGATGTCACCGCGCCCGGGCAGCTCACCGATCTGGTGCTCAATACCAACGGTTTCACCCTGACCGGCCACGGCGAAGCGGGCGCAACGGTGACGGTGCTCGGCGCTGGCGGGGTAATCCTGGGTACCGGGCAAGTGGGCCTCGACGGCAACTTCTCGCTGACGCTGAACCCGCCGCAGATTGCCGGCCAGTCCCTGAGCATCAGCCAGACCGACCTCGCCGGTAATGAATCGGCCAGCCTCGCGCTGACCGCCAGAGACCTGATCGCCCCGAATGCGCCGCTCGCCCTGTCGGTGACGGCAGACGGCGCGATGCTCTCGGGCACCGGTGAGCCTGGCGCCACGGTCAATGTGTTCAACGCCAGCGGCGCGCTGGTGGGCTCCGGCAGCGTGCGCATCGATGGCACCTTCCAGCTCGCCCTCACCACCCCGCAAGCCAACGGCGAACTGCTGGCGGTGACCCTGACTGACGCGGCCGGGAATATTTCCCTGCCTGCCAGCCTGACTTCGGTCGACACCACGGCGCCGCTGGCCCTGACCCAGCTAAGCATTTCCAGCGATGGCGCAACGCTGACCGGCCGCGGTGAAGCCGGGGCAATTGTCACAGTGACCAACGACCTCGGCACCGTGCTCGGCACGGCAACGGTGGGCAGCACCGGGGCGTTTACCCTGGTGCTGGTCCCGGCGCTGTCCAACGCCGAAGTGCTGACGCTGGTGCAACGCGATGCCGTCGGCAACGTGTCACCCCAAGCCAGCCTGACCACCCCGGACTTCACCCCGCCCGACCCGCTGGACAAAGTGCGCATCAACGCCGCCGGTGCGGTGGTCACCGGGACCGGTGAAGCCGGCGCCACCGTCACCGTCCGCGACGCCGGCGGTACGCTGCTCGGCACCACCCTGGTCCTGGCCGACGGCACGTTCAGCGTCACCCTCACCACCCCGCAGATCAACAGCCAAGTGCTGAGCGTTCAGCAGGCCGACCCACCCGGCAATGTCAGCGTGCCAGCGACGGTCACCGCGCCGGATTTGACCCCGCCAGCCGTCGCCACCGATCTGCAGTTCAATGCTTCCGGCAGCGTGCTCAGTGGGAGCGGCGAAGTCGGTGCGGGGGTGCGCATCACCCTGGCCGATGGCACGCTAGTCGGCACCGGCACCGTGGGCGTCGATGGCACGTTCCTGATCAACCTGTCACAGACGCAAAACGCCGGTCAGCCGGTGTTTGTCGTGCTCACCGACGCCGCCAACAATGCGTCGGCTGCGGGCTCCCTGGCTTCACCCGACCTGACGCCGCCCGCACCCGTCACCAACGTGCAAATCGATGACACCGGCGCAGTGGTCAGCGGCCGCGGTGAGGCAGGCGCCAGCCTGTTAATCACCGATGGGGCAGGCAACCTCGTCGGCACCGGCGTGGTGGGTGTGGATGGCAATTTCGCGGTCTCGCTGTCGGTGCCGCAAATCAACGGCGAACTGCTGTCGATCGTGCAACGTGATGCTGCGGGCAATCCGTCCGTTGGCGCGCCCGTTACCGCGCCCGACAATACCCCGCCCGCGCTGCCGGTCCTGGCGCCGCTGAGTGGCGACGGCCTGATCCTGACCGGCACCGGTGAAGCAGGCGCCACGGTCAAAGTGACCAGTGCCACCGGCGCCAGCCTCGGCACCACCACGGTGTTGGCCGACGGCTCGTTCAGCGTCACGCTGTCATCTGCCCAGCTCAACGGCGAGACGCTCAACGTCACCCAGACCGATGCGGCCAACAACGTGTCCGGCACGGTGGTTTACCGGGCCGACGACCTCACCGATCCGCTCGCCGTGACCAACCTCTCCGTCAGCCAGGACGGCCTGACCCTCAGCGGCCGCGGGGAACCCGGGGCCACGGTCACGGTGTCGGTGGCGGGCACGCCGTTGCCCGGCACCGCCATCGTGCGCGCGGACGGCACGTTCAGTTTTGCGCTGGCGCCCGCGCAGCTTGATGGCCAGTCGCTGTCGGTGGTGCAGGTTGATGCAGCACTTAACGATTCGACGCCGGTGGCGGTCACCGCACCGGACATCACGCCGCCAGTGATTCCGACGTTCATCTCGCTGACCGGCAATGGCACGATTCTGCAAGGAACTGCCGAAGCCAACAGCACGGTGACCGTAAGGTCCGCCGACGGCACGTTGCTGGGCTCCACGCGGACCGACGCCGGGGGACGTTACGAAGTCGGGCTGAATCCTGCGCAGGCCAACGGGCAAGTCATTTCCGTGACTGCAACGGACGCGGCCAACAACGCTTCCGCGCCGCTGGTTTACACAGTGCCGGACACTCAGGCGCCTGATCCTGTCAGCAACCTGACCATCAGCGCCGATTACCTGCTGTTGGCAGGCCGCGGTGAAGCGGGCGCGATCGTGACCGTCAAAGACTCCCTCGGCGTCACGCTCGGCACCGGGCAAGTGGCGGCCAACGGCACCTTCGTGGTCACCCTGGCCCCTGGCGTCACGGCCAACAACGTGCTCACGGTCGGTCAGGTGGACGCCAGCAACAATGTATCCGGGACGCTCAACCTCACCGTGCCCGTGACCCCGCCACCGAATGCGCCGACCAATCTGCAGGTCAGCGCCGACGGTCTGAGCGTGACCGGCAGCGCCGCAACAGGCACCACCATCACGGTGTACAGCGCAACAGGCGCCGTGCTCGGGACGGCGGCCACCAATGCTGGCGGTACGTTCACGATGGCCCTCAACACCGCACAAACCAACGGCGAAAGCCTTGGCGTGACGGCGAGTACCGGAGCAGGTGGCGCATCGTTGCCGGCTGCGGTGGTGGCGGCTGACACCACGCCACCGGCTGCGCTCAGCGACCTCGCGGTCAGCGCCACCGGTACGCTGGTGACGGGACGTGGCGAAGCCGGGGCGACGGTGACCGTTACCACCGCCGCGGGCGTTACGCTCGGCACCGCCGTGGTCAATGCCGGCGGTACGTTTGGCGTGTTGTTGAACCCGGCGCAAGCCAACGGTCAGGTGCTCAACGCGTATCAGACCGACAGCGTGGGTTTGCAGTCCGGCATATTGCCGGTCACCGCACCCGACATCACCGCGCCGAATGCACCCGCAGCGCTGGTGCTTAATGGCGCCGGCACAGTCCTGACCGGGATTGGCGAAGCCGGCGCGACGGTCACGGTGCGCAGCAGCCTCGGCGTCGTACTCGGCACGGCAACCGTTGCACTGGACGGCAGCTTCACGGCTAACCTTTCGACGGCGCAGCTCAATGGCCAGGTGCTGACGGTGAGTCAGCGTGACGTCGCCGGTAACGTCTCGTTGCTGGCAAACCTCAGCGCCGTCGACACCACGCCACCCGCCGCGCTGACCAACGTCGCCCTGAATGGCGCGGGCCTGCAAGTCAGCGGTAACGGCGAGGCAGGCGCGACCGTACGTGTCACCAATGCGGCCGGCGCAGTGCTCGGCAGCGCAGTGGTCAATGCTGCGGGCGGGTTTGTCGTCTTGCTCTCCACAGCCCAGTTGAACGGTCAGGTGTTGAGCGTCCAGCAAGCGGACGTGACGGGCAACGCCTCGGCCGTGGCGACGGTCACCGCTGCGGATATTCAGGCGCCTAATCCCCCTTCCGCCCTGGTGCTGGCAGCCAACGGACTGACCCTCAGCGGCAGCGGTGAAGTGGGCGCGACGGTCAACGTGGTCAATGCCGGCGGCACGCTGCTGGGCACAACCACGGTCGGCGCGGGCGGAACGTTCAGCCTCACCCTCAATGCCGCTCAGCTGGATGGCCAGGCGTTGACGGTGCGTCAGGTCGACGTTGCCGGTAACGTGTCGGCCGCCGGCAGCCTGGTGGCACCTGATACCACGGCCCCCGTCGCACCGACGGCGGTGAGCATCAACGCCAGCGGCTCGGTGGTCACGGGCACCGGCGTCGCGGGGTCGACCGTGACCGTGCGCAACGCACTCGGCGTCGTCCTCGGCAGCGCGACAGTCGCCGCCAACGGCAGCTTCTCGGTGGCGCTGAACACCGCGCAGATCAACAACCAGGTGCTGAGCATCACCCAGGCCGATGCCGCGGGGAACGTGTCGCTTTCGGCGAGCGCCATTGCGCCTGACCTGACACCCCCCGCTGCACCCACTGCGCTGCTGGTCAGCGTCGATGGCCTGACCGTCAGCGGCACGGGCGAAGTCGGTTCGACGGTACAAATCAAATCCACCGGCGGCGCGGTGCTCGGGACGGGCACCGTCGGGGCCACGGGAATCTTCAGCGTCACCCTCGCCCCCGCGCAAATCAACGGCGAAACCCTGCTGGTCAGCCTCACTGACATCAAGGGCAACCTGTCGGTGGTGGCCAACGTCACCGCGCCGGACATCGACGTCAACACGCCGGTGATCGCCAGCGATAACCTGGCCACCGCCACCGTCAGCCTCGTGCCGGTGAAGACCACGCAGAACGTTGCGGACTCCTTCACCACCTTGTTGGCCGGTTTCTCCAAGGCGTTCGTGTTTACGGTCAACGGCGGCACCAGCCTCGACCCGACCCTGACGTTGACCACCGGTAGTGCCGTGTCCTTGCTCGACGGCGTGGTCTATACGCTGCAGGTGAAGAACGCCAGCGGCAATTGGGTGACCCTGGACGTCAATGGCAACGGCGGCCTGCTCGATCTGGTGGCGCTGACCGGCCAGGGCGTGCGGGTGAACATCGGCGATCTGCTGGGCGGCGATTACCGGCTGGTCGTGTCGAGCACCGGGATCGGCGTGGTGACCAACGTCACCACGCAGCTGCAGCTGGACGTCACCAGCCTGACCCAGTTCAACGGGGTGGCCGGTGCCGCCGTGATCGGCAACGTCATCACCAACCTTGGCATTGATGGCCAGGCAGACGTGACCGGCCCGGACAATGGCGCTGTCTTGCAGGTGCTGAAAAACGGCAGCTACGTCACCGCCAGCGCGGGCACGACGGTGCAAGGGCTGTACGGCACGCTGACCATCGACGCCAGCGGCAACTACAGCTACCGGCCCGACGGCGCGGTCACCAGCGTCGGCAAAGTGGATGTCTTCAGCTATCAGCTGGTGCACCCCAATGGCCTCAGCGACACCGCCAATCTGTACGTGCGCATCGACAGCCCACAGGCCACCGAGGTGTGGAGCGATACCAGCCTGGCCAGCCCGGCTTTGCTGGTCGATGCCACCAACGACATCGCAGTCAGTGACATCACGCTGGTCAACAAGGAGGTCATCACTACCACGGCGCTGGGCCCGTTCATCGTGCCGGTGCTGGGCGGCAGTGGCTCATGGACCACCAGCGTGGCGGCCGGTGCGATCAGTGACCTGACGGTAGTGGTCAACTCCTCCAACCTGCTCAGCCTGCTCGGGTCCCTGACCCTGGGCCTGTACAAGCTCAACACCGCCACCGGCCAGTACGTGCTGGTCAAGAACTACAGTGGTGCTTCGCTCGCCAATCTGGGCGGCGGCAATTACGCCGCGCGCTTCGATGACCAGGGACCTGGCAGCTATCAGGTCAAACTCGCCGCCGGGGGCGTCGGTGTCGCCAGTACGGTCAACATCAGCCTGACCAACGACGCCACCTACACCAATCAGTTCGTGGTGGGCAGCTACACCCCGGTGGCGGGCAATCTGCTCACCGACACAGCCGGCGGCGGCGCTGATGTGCTGGGCTCGGCGTACACCGTGCTCAACGTGCTGGCGGCCGGCAGTTACGTGACGCCGGGCTACAACGGCACCACCATTGTCGGCACCTACGGTTCGCTGCTGGTGCAGGCCGACGGGCGCTACACCTACACCCTGACGCCGGGCCAGACCGATGCGGTCATCGGCCGTGAGGAGGTCTTTACCTACCAACTCAAGCACCCCAACGGCACCACCGACACGGCGACGCTGACCATTGATCTGGAACAGGCCGGTGCCGTCGCCACTACCTCGTTTGCCGCGCTGTCCACCGTAGCGAGCGGCGATGATCACAGCGCCACGGCCATCGCCACCACCGGTGCCGAGCTGATCCAGGGCACCGCCGGCAATGACACGCTGGACGGGTCCCATGGTGGGGCGGTCACCCTGCAGGGCGGCGCCGGCAACGACACGCTGATCATCGCCGACCAGCATTTCGCCTCGGTCGATGGCGGCAGGGGCACCGACACCCTGCTGTGGGCCGGGGGCGACGCGACCATTAACCTGGGCGATCTGCAGAGCCGGATCCACAACATCGAGGTGCTGGACCTGAACCACACCAGCGCCGTCGCGCTGACCATCAGCCTGGCGGACCTGGTGTCCATTACCTCGGCCGACAGCAACACATTGATCATCAAGGGAGGCAGCGGGGACAGCGTGCACATGACCAACACCTGGGTCGCCGGCGGCGCGCAACAGGCCGATGGCGTCGATTACACCCAGTACACGCCGCAAGAAGATCCAACCCATCATCTGTGGGTGCAGAACGGTATTCACGTCGTCTGATCAGCCCGCCCTCTGGCGCTGCCGGAGGCGGGGTTCAACCGGCCGATCAATGCGCTCGGCCGGTTGATTCAACAAAAGGGAAGCTCTGTATTCGTACAGTAAGGAAGCCATGTGGAGCGCGTTCGCAAGCAGAAATGGACGGCGGTCGTCCTGACCGTCGGCCTGTGTCACCCGATTTTTTCCGTTGCGCTGGCAGGGGATCAAATCGATCCCGGCCTGCGCAGCATCAGCCCTTCCCGCCTGCAGGCGAAGCCCGCGGATCAGCGGAGCAAGGGCGATGGTCGTGAAGGCAGTCACAAAAGCAATGCCAAAGGCAGTTCCGGGCCCGGAGCGGTCGGGGTCAAGGAAGACAGTCAGACCCTGGGCCTCGAACAGGCCGTCCGGCTCGCCGTTGACTGGCACCCCAGCATCAGCGAAGCGATCGGCACCTTGTATCAACAGGCCGAGGGCATCAACGTGGCCGAAGCCGGTTACTACCCGCAGATCTCCGGCGGGATAAAAGGCGGCTACACCAGCGGCTATGGCAGCGACGACGGCAGCCAGTCGGTGAGCATCTCCCTCAAACAGATGCTCTACGATTTCGGCAAGGTCTCGAACGCAGTCGAGGCGGCCCGTGCCAAGGCCGCCCGCAGTCAGGCGAGCATTCTGCTGGCGATCGATCAGGTCAGCCGCGACACCGCGTTTGCCTACATCGAAGTCCAGCGCTATCAGCGTCTGGTGGACATCGCCCGGGAGCAGATTCGCGGCATCGGCGATATCGTCGAGCTGGCCAGGCAGCGCAGCGACATGGGCGCGAGCACCCGTTCCGACGTAGTTCAGGCGCAGTCCCGCGCCGAGGGCGGCATGGCGACGCTGCAAGAGTACAAAGCGTTGTATGCACGCTGGCAGTCGACGCTGACCAACCTGCTCGGTCGGCAGACCCCGCCCCAGGTCAGCAGCACCTTCAGCGCCTCGATGACCGACGCCTGCACCGCCCCCATCAGCACAGACGCCCTCCCCGCCGTGCTGCAAGCCGCCGCCCAGCGCACCCAGGCCCAGGCCGAACTGGCCCAGGCCAGGGCCGAAGCCTACCCGACGCTGTCACTGCAGCCCTCGGTCAACCAGTTTCTGGACGATCATTACGACGACCAGAACTCAACGATCAATCGGACCCAGGCGGGGATTTTTCTCAACCTGGAAGTGCCGATCTATCAGGGTGGCGCCACCAGCGCCCGCAGCCGCGCCGCCAACTACGCCCTGACCGCCGCTGACTCCGCCGAGGACGCCGCACGCCTGCAGGCGCGGCAAGGGCTGGGCGAGGCGCAGGCGCAGACGTCCGGCCTGACGCGCCGGCTCAGCTCGCTGGAATCCCGGCAGACCAGCATCACCGAAGCCCGCGAGCTGTACGGGCGGCAGTACCTGGAACTGGGCACCCGGCCGCTGCTCGACCTGCTCAACGCCGAGCAGGAAATCCACCAGTCGCGCTTCGACCTGGCCAACACCCAGGCTGACCTGCGCCGTCTGCAGATCGATTGCCTGTACAACAGCGGTGCGCTGCGCCGCGCGTTCGGCATCGATCACAGCACCATCCAGCACGTGGAGATCCTGCCATGACCGAGACCGTCGTCATTCCCGAAGCGCCCGCGGCAGGCCCTGATCGTCCGGACTACGCGCCGTGGCTGGAGGCCATCCTCACCGTCGCCCGGCATTACCGCCTCGACGTGTCACCGGAAAGCATCCGCCTGGCCTCGGCCAATAGCGAGGGCCGAGTCGAAGAAGTGGTCCGCTACATGGCGCGGCAGGCGGGCTTGAGCGTCAAGTTCGCCCGTTACGACCGCAAAAGCCTGTCCCGCTGGCGCACGCCGCTGCTGGTGCAACTGCGCGACGGCCAGGTCGGCGTGATCGAAAGCGTCAGCGAGCAAGGCGAACTGGGCATCGCCTACAGCGGCGACCAGGGCCTGCAGAGCCGCATCGACCCGGCCGTCCTCGCCGAGCACGCCCTGCGCACGGTGGTCCTGCGGCCGATTCAGCCCCTCAGCGACGTGCGCACCGACGACTACATCAAGCCCTACGACGAGCATTGGTTCCGGCGCATCGTGCTCAGCGACCTGCGCCCCTACCGCCAGGTCATGCTGGCGTCGCTGGTCGCCAACCTGCTGGGCATGGCGGGCGTGCTGTTCTCCATGCAGGTCTACGACCGGGTGATTCCGGCCGAATCCCTGCCGACCCTGTACGTGCTGTTTGGCGGCGTGATGCTGGCGCTGGTGTTCGACTTCGTCATGCGCATCATGCGTCTGCGCATCACCGACGTGATGGGCAAGCGCGCCGATCTGCGGGTCTCGGACCTGATCTTCGGCCACGCCCTGCGCTTGCGTAACTCGGCGCGGCCGAAATCCACCGGCTCGTTCATTTCGCAGCTGCGCGAGCTGGAGCAGATCCGCGACCTGATCACCTCCAGCACCGCGACGGCGCTGGCGGACATGCCGTTTTTCTTTCTGTTTTTGCTGGTGTTCTACCTGATTGGCGGGCCACTGGTGTTGATCCCTTTGGTCGCGCTGGTGGCGATGGTGCTGCCCGGCGTCCTTGCCCAACGCAAGCTGGCGCGGCTGGCCAATGCCTCAATGCGCGAAGCCGCACTGCGCAACGCCATGCTGGTGGAAACCGTGCAGGGCATGGACGACATCAAGGCGCTGCAGGCCGAGCAACGTTTCCAGCAGCAGTGGAATCACTACAACGCCGCGTCGGCCGACAGCAGCCTGAAACTGCGCTCGCTGACCAACAGCCTGGTGGCCTGGACCCAGAACGTGCAGGGCGCGGTGTTTGCCGTGGTCATCGTGTTCGGTGCGCCCATGGTGATTGCCGGCGACCTCACCACCGGCAGCCTGGTGGCCGCCTCGATGCTGGCCTCGCGGATGATGGCGCCAATGGCGCAGCTGACCCACGTGCTGACCCGCTGGCAGCAGGCGAAGGTTGCGCTGCAAGGGCTCAACCGGCTGATGCAGATGCCTGTCGATCACCCCGAAGGCAGTCAGCGCGTGCATGTGCCCGCCATTCGTGGTGACTACGTGTTGCGTCAGGCCGGCTTCAAGCACAGCGAAGAGGCCGCGCCTGCCCTGAGCGGCATCAACCTGAACATTCGGCCGGGCGAGCGCGTCGCCATTCTCGGGCGCAATGGCGCAGGCAAGTCCACGCTGCTGCAGGCGCTGGCAGGCTCGATGGATTTGTCCAGTGGCGAAACCACCCTGGACGGCATTGCGCTGGCCCACCTTGATCCGGCCGACCTGCGCCGGGACGTCGGGCTGATGTCCCAGCAGGCGCGGCTGTTTCACGGCACGCTGCGGGACAACCTCACCCTCGGCGCCGGGCAGGCCAGCGATCAGGAGATCATCGCCGCCCTGTCGGTGACCGGCGCGCTGGAATTTGTCCGCCAGTTGCCCAAGGGCATGGACCACCTGATTCTTGAAGGCGGCCTGGGGTTGTCCGGCGGTCAGCGTCAGAGCCTGCTGCTCTCACGCCTGTTGATTCGTCAGCCCCAGGTGCTGCTGCTGGACGAACCCACCGCCTCGCTGGACGACATTACCGAACGCCAGTTGCTGGAAAAACTCTCGACCTGGTGTCAGGGCCGCACCCTGATCGTCGCCACCCACCGGGTCAGCCTGCTGCAACTGGTGGAACGGATCATCGTGCTGGACAACGGCCGCATCGTCATCGATGACCACCGCGACGCCGCCCTCACCCGACTCAGACAGCCGCAAGGAGCGCAGGCATGAACGCACTGACCACGGAGCAAACCCCACGGCTTGGCGATCAAGTCACGTACCTCGACGGCCAGGATGAACGCAGCATCACCGGGAGCGTGCGGGTGATCTGGACGTGCGCGCTGATGCTCGCGTGTTTCCTTGCCTGGGCGGCCTGGTTTCAGGTGGTGGAAGTGTCTACCGGCACCGGCAAGGTGGTGCCCAGTTCCAGGGAGCAGCTGATTCAGTCCATGGAGGGCGGGATCATCAAGGAGCTGAACGTCAGCGAAGGCACGCTGGTGGAGCGCGGCCAGGTGCTGGCGCAGCTCGATGCGGTGAAGAGTGAGTCGAACGTCGGCGAGAGCGAGGCGAAGTACCGGGCGGCGCTGGCCAGCGTCAACCGGCTGCAGGCCGAAGTCAGCGAGAAGCCGCTGACGTTCGATGCGTCGCTGGACAAGTACCCGGAGCTGCGTCGCGCCGAAACCGACTTGTTCAACGCCCGGCGCAGGGGCCTCGGCGAAACCCTCACCGGCATCGAGAGCTCGCTGAAGCTGGTGCGCAGCGAACTGGCGATCACCGAGAATCTGGCGAAAATCGGAGCGTCGAGCCGGGTCGAAGTGCTGCGCCTGAACCGCCAGCGCTCCGAGCTTGAGCTCAAGGCCACCGAGGCGCGTTCCGAATACATGGTGCATGCCCGCGAGGACCTGGCCAAAGCCAATGCCGAGGCGCAGATGCTGTCAGCGGTGATCCGCGGCCGCAGCGACTCGCTGTCTCGCCTGACCTTGCGCTCGCCGGTGCGCGGCATCGTCAAGGACATCGAAGTCAGCACCATCGGCGGGGTCGTGCCGCCCAACGGACAGCTGATGCAGATCGTCCCGCTGGATGAGCAACTGCTGATCGAAACGCGCATCTCGCCCCGGGACATCGCGTTCATCCACCCCGAGCAGCAGGCCAAGGTGAAAATCACGGCCTATGACTATTCGATTTACGGCAGCCTCGACGGCAAGGTGGTGACCATCTCGCCGGACACGATTCAGGATGAGGTGAAGCCGGAAATCTTCTACTACCGCGTGTACATCCGCACGGACTCGGACGTACTGCGCAACAAGGCCGGCAAGAGCTTTGCCATCGTCCCCGGAATGATCGCCACGGTGGACATCCGCACCGGTGAAAAAACCGTGCTGGATTACCTCATCAAACCCCTCAACCGCGCCCGCGAAGCGTTGCGTGAGCGTTGATCAGTTGACCGCGAGGTGGGTCGGCGCTGGCGTGGCCGGCTTGGCCTGAGCCATGTAACGGGTCCACTCGCGGTTGATTTCGTTGTACGGCATGAAAATACTGATCCGTGGCTGGTTGGCCAGGTCCGGGCGCTTGATCTTGGCCAGGTCGCTGGAGGTCAGCAATGCCACGGTGATCCCCACCACCTTGCCGTCTGCCGCGAACACCGGGCCGCCCGACATGCCCTTGGCCACCGGGCCATCATGGGTGCCGTACATCACGTTGCCCTCTTTGGCGTCCAGGCGAATCATCGCCGGCAGGGCGCGGCCTGTGCCTTTCACCGACATGTAGGCGGAGTTGTAGCCCACTGAGGTGAGTTCTTCACCCGGCTGGTACGAGCGCCACATCGGAACGGAATCGGCCTTGTGCTTGAAGAACTGTACGTCGCCTTGCCCCTGGAATACCGCTCCGGAGATGTAAGGGATGTGCTTGACGGTGACGGCGTAATCTTCATTCCACTGGATCGCGGTGCCCATCAACAGATAGGGCAGCGGCGCACCGGAATGGACGACGAAGGCTTGGTCAAAGACAGGATCCTGGGTGAAAGCGGTGGGCATTCCGTTGCACCCGCTGATCAGCACCGAGGCTGCAACAAGTGACTTGAAGGGGCGCATTTTTTTCCGTGGGCATGAGTTGAGGGCGCAGTGAATATGTCATTGAGCCATCACTTAATCAATAGACTAAGACTACCGCCTGTCTTGTTCTGATGCATTTAATTCATTGGATCCAACCTGTTTGACTTTATCGGTCGATAGAGCCGCTCGATTAATCACTCATTTGAATAAACTTCAAAAAACCAGGGATTTTTCTGAATTAATTGTGTCAGGGTCCTATCTGATGCAGATCGGCCTGCCACTATTACGACAGCACACCACCTCTTTCGAGTGTATGCGCTGCCGTGGGTCGCAATGCCGATCGCCACAACGTCGCAACGTCACACTTCTAGCTGCCGGGACTTTTATGAGATCACGCAAGAAAACCGTCAACCCGATCGGGTTGCAAGACATCACTATTGTCGACGATGCCAAGATGCGGAAGGCCATCACTGCCGCCGCGCTGGGTAACGCAATGGAATGGTTCGACTTCGGCGTCTACGGCTTCGTGGCCTACGCACTGGGCAAGATCTTCTTCCCCGGCGCCGACCCCAGCGTGCAGATGATCGCGGCCCTCGCGACCTTTTCCGTGCCCTTCCTGATTCGCCCCATCGGCGGCGTGTTTTTCGGCGCCATCGGTGACAAGTACGGGCGACAGAAAGTCCTCGCCGCGACCATCGTCATCATGTCCTTGAGTACCTTTGCCATCGGACTGATTCCCTCGTATGAATCGATTGGCATCTGGGCGCCGATCCTTTTGCTGCTGGCGAAGATGGCCCAGGGCTTTTCGGTCGGAGGCGAATACACCGGCGCCTCGATCTTCGTCGCTGAATACGCGCCGGACCGCAAACGCGGGTTCCTTGGCAGCTGGCTGGATTTCGGCTCGATCGCCGGTTTTGTGCTGGGTGCCGGCGTGGTGGTGCTCATCTCGTCCGTGGTCGGCGAGGAGAAGTTCCTCGAATGGGGCTGGCGTCTGCCGTTCTTCCTCGCCCTGCCCCTGGGCATGATCGGCCTCTACCTGCGTAACGCGCTGGAAGAAACCCCGGCGTTCCAGCAGCACGTTGAAAAGCTTGAACAGGGTGACCGCGAAGGCCTGGCCCACGGCCCGAAAGTCTCGTTCAAGGAAGTCGCGACCAAGCATTGGCGCAGCCTGCTGACCTGCATCGGCGTGGTCGCGGCGACCAACGTCACGTACTACATGCTGCTCACGTACATGCCGAGCTACCTGTCCCACAACCTGCATTACAGCGAAAACCGCGGCGTCCTGATCATCGTGGCGATCATGGTCGGCATGCTGTTCGTGCAGCCGCTGATCGGTTTCCTCAGCGACAAGATCGGCCGTCGCCCCTTCATCATCGCTGGCAGCATCGCGCTGCTGGTGCTGTCGATTCCGGCGTTCAAGCTGATCAACAGCGGCCAGTTGGGCCTGATCTTCGCCGGTCTGCTATTGATCGCGGTGATCCTCAACTTTTTCATCGGTGTCATGGCGTCGACGCTGCCGGCGATGTTCCCCACCCACATCCGCTACAGCGCGCTGGCCAGTGCCTTCAACGTCTCGGTGCTGATTGCCGGCCTGACCCCGACCGTGGTCGCCTGGCTGGTTGAAACCACCCAGGACCTGTACATGCCGGCGTACTACCTGATGGTGGTGGCGGTAGTGGGCCTGATCACCGGCCTGACCATGAAAGAAACCGCGAACAAGCCTTTGCGTGGCGCCGCGCCGGCGGCGTCGGACCTCAACGAAGCCCGTGAGCTGCTGCAGGAACATCACGACAACATTGAGCAGAAGATTGAAGACATCGACACGCAGATTGCCGAGTTGCAAGCCAAGCGCGAGACGCTGGTTCAGCAGCACCCGCGTATAGGTTGATTCTGGTGGGACCGGCTTCAGCCGGGAAGAGGCCGGTTTGTACACCATCCGTGTTGTGGTGTAGCACACGACGCCGTCCCGGCTAACGCCAGTCCCACGACCCCTGCCGTTCGCGGTCATTTGAAGAATTTGTCGGAACCGCTGCGCCCCTCTCCCGGTCAGGTCTTGCATGAGTATTCAACCGCTGCTGTGCAGACACAGACAGCCGGACAGAGAACTGAAAGGCAGCCTTCCCCATGACCGACATCCTCGACCACCTGCCCCCCGTACTGCGACCGCAAAGCGAGCGCATCCTGGCTGATATCCATGCGTCGGGCTCGACCATCGACGCGGTCAAGAACGGCGCTCAGGCCAACGGCTTCGTGCTCGGGCTGCGGTGCTGCGGCGGCATTGACGCGCAGCAGGCCGATGCGCTTTCCGAGTTCTACGACAAGGTCGTGGAATGCCGGTTGAAGCGGCTGACACTCGGGCTGTCCTGAACCGCTTTTATGCCCCGGCCTGAACGCCGGGCGCTTCCCCTTTTATTTTTAGTCATTGTCAGCGGATGACCTGTTGACCAACGGAGCCTCACCATGCGATCCAATACCTCCTTCCTTTTCGACCTCGACGGCACCCTGACCGATAGCGTTTATCAGAACGTCACGGCATGGAAGGAAGCCCTTGATTCAGAGAACATTCCACTGGCGATGTGGCGCATCCACCGCAAGATCGGTATGAGCGGCGGCTTGATGCTGAAGATGCTGTCCCGTGAAACCGGGATGGAGATCACTGAGGCGCAGGCTGAGCGGTTGAGTGAAAGGCACGCTGAGGCGTATGAGAGGACTCAGGATCAGATCATTGCGCTGCCGGGCGCCGTGGAGTTGTTGAAGACGCTGGACGATGAGGGTTTTCCCTGGTGCATCGCGACCAGTGGGGAGATGTCCACGGCGCGGATCAATCTGAAGGCGTTGGGGCTGGAGCCGGAGCAGATCAATCTGATCACGCGGGATGATGTGAAGAATGGCAAGCCGGACCCGGATTTGTTTGTGACGGCGGCGAAGAAGATTGAGGCGAGGATCGAGGATTGTCTGGTGGTGGGTGATGCGATCTGGGATATGTTGGCGGCGCGGCGGTGCAAGGCGACGGGGATCGGGCTGTTGTCGGGCGGGTATGACGTGAGCGAGTTGGAGCGCGCCGGGGCGTTGCGGGTGTATGAGGATCCGCTGGCGTTGCTGAACCACCTCGATGAGATCGCTACGCGCGAGTAGCTTTGCAGCTTTTTTTAAGGTAAAGATCAAGATCAAGGGCGTCTGCCTGGGGGCAGACGTTTCGCCTTCGGCGACTTACTTTTGAAAAGCACCAAAAGTAAGCAAAAGTGCCTGCTCCTGGTTGGGCCCGACTTCGTCGGGTTCCTTCACTCCGGTCTCGCTCCGTGGGCCCGCTGCCATCCGCCATCCATGGCGGGGGGCAGCTCTCGCCGCATCCATGCGGCTCGGCCCACTGCGCGAGACCTGCGTTCAGCCTGCACCCAAGTCGCGATTGGCGGTGACTGACCCTTCCCTGTATGAAGATCAAAAGCAGAGCAAACGCGTTCTTGGTAGGACTGGCTTTAGCCGGGAAGACGCCAGTGCCGGCGCCATCAATTTTCAGCGCATAGGGGACTGATTTATTTACAGCGCTTCACCGTAAATTAATCTGTCCCCGGGACAACGCTAACGTCTTTTGCCTCCACTGATCGCTCCGCGTCCGCGTCTGTACTCGATCCGGGATAAGGCGAGGGGTTTTATTCGCCAGCCTTATAAACCGGATAGTCGATATAGCCCACTTCGGTCCCGCCATACAACGTGGCCGGGTTGACGGGGTTGAGGGGCCAGCCGTTGGCGATGCGTGCGGGCAGGTCGGGGTTGGCGATGAAGGGGCGGCCGAAGGCGATGAGGTCGGCGAGGCCGGCGTCGATCAGGCGGTTGCCGCGTTCGGCGGTGTAGCGGCCGGCGTACATGATGCGTCCGCTGAAGGCGTCGCGGATGGCTTTGCGGAAGGTCTCCGGCAGTTCAGGGGCGTTGTCCCAGTCGGCTTCGGCGATGGAGACGTAGGCGACGCCGGCGTTTTCCAGAACCTTGATGGCTTCGACGTAGGTGTGATGCGGATCGCTTTCCACCAGGCCGATGTAGACGCGTTCTTCGTCGGTGCTGGCGAACAGCGGTGAGAAGCGCACGCCCAGACGATCCCCGCCAACGGCTTCGGCGACGGCAGTGACGATCTCGCGCAGGAAGCGCAGGCGGTTCTCCAGCGAGCCGCCGTATTCGTCGTCGCGGTGGTTGGCGTGCTCGGAGATGAACTGGTTGACCAAGTAACCGTTCGCCGCGTGGATTTCCACGCCGTCAAAACCCGCTTCGATCGCGTTTTTTGCCGCCTGGGCGTACAGCTTCACCAACTCGCGGATTTCTTCCACGGTCAGTGCGCGAGGCGTCGGCGGCACCACCAGTTGCCCTGCGCCCGGCGCGGTTTCGATGAACGCCTTGGCGTTGGCCGCCGGAATAGCCGATGGGGCAACCGGCGCTTCGCCGTTGGGCTGCAACGCGTGGTCGGACACGCGCCCCACATGCCAGAGCTGGGCGAAGATGACGCCCTCTTCCGCGTGCACCGCGTCGGTCACTTTTCGCCAGCCTTCGACCTGCTCGGCGGTATAAATGCCCGGGGTCCATGCATAGCCTTGGCCGCGCGGCTCGATCTGGGTGCCTTCGGTGATCATGAAACCGGCGGACGCACGCTGCTGGTAGTACGTCGCCATCAGGTCCGAGGCGATATCGCCCGGTTGCAGGCTTCTCTGGCGGGTCAAGGGCGGGAAGGCAATGCGGTTTTTCAGGACGTGCCGCCCGAGGTTGACGTGAGTGAGCAGGGGTTGCGTAGCCATGGGTGAAACTCCGTTCAAGGCGTTCAAAGGTGTGACCAGACTGAATGGCGTAGACCAGTCGTCTAGTGGATGGCCGGGAGTCTAAAGCGCACCCGCAGCGCCGGCAATGTCAGATCCGCAATGATTCCGGACATTGATTACGGACTGGCGGACTCGCAGAATCTTGCGCTTTGCGTATCCCCGGTGGGCCCGGCGCTGACATCGACTGTAGGACCGGCTTCAGCCGGGAAAGCGCCAGAAGCCACGCCGCAAAATCGCGGCTGCTCGCACCGGCCCCTTCCCGGCTAAAGCCAGTCCCACTAAAAACACCGCGCGCATTCAGTGGGACGATCGCCCGCACTGAACAGGCAGCACGTCAACCAACGCCCATCATTCACATCCTTCCGCACAATCCCCTAGAATGCCGCCTGGTTTCAGGCTCGTGCCCCCTGGGCTGGCAGTGGCGGTAACAGAAAGGCGATCAAGGCATGCCCGACATTTCCAGGCAAAGAACAGTGGCAGTGGTGCTGTTCACCGACGTGCTCATGCTCGACGTGACCGGCCCGATGGACGTCTTTTCGATTTCCAATCGACTGCTGGCACCGGAAGAACAGTACCGATTGATCACGGTGGCCGAGCGCCCGCTGCTCATCCGCAGCTCCTGCGGGCTCAAGGTCCAGGCGGATGTGGCGCTGGACGATCTGCCGGCCGACATCGATCTGCTGCTGGTCCCCGGCGGGCCGGGCGCGTACGGCGTCGGCCATCCTCAGCTCACCGCCTGGCTACCCGCCGCCGCCCAGGGCGCCCGGCGTTTCGGGGCGATCTGCACCGGTGCGTTTCTGCTGGGGGACGCTGGCTTGCTGGACGGCTATCGCTGCACCACCCACTGGAACTACGTCGAGCGACTCGCCCGGCGCTTCCCCGCCACCCGGGTCGAAACCGAGCAAATCTACGTCGTCGACCGCAACCTGATCACCTCCGGTGGCATTACCGCCGGGATCGACATGGCCCTGGCCATCGTCGCCGAAGACCACGGCAAGGAGATCGCCCTCGAAGTCGCCAAAGTGCTGCTGGTGGTGATGAAGCGTCAGGGCGGGCAAACGCCCTACGGCCCCCTGCTGGCGGCGGTGCCCCGGGATGACAGCGCGATCGCCCGGGTGCAGGCCTACGTCGTCGATCACATCGATGAGGCGTACACCGTGCAGCGCATGGCCGACCTGGCAGCGATGAGTCCGCGCAATTTCGCCCGGGCGTTTCAGCGCGAAGCCAGTCTGACGCCCATGCAATTCCTGCTCAACGCGCGCATCGATCATTCACGCAAACTGCTCGAAGGCAGTGACCTGCCGCTCAAGGTGGTGGCCAGTCGCTGCGGCTTCGGCAGCGCGCGGCACATGCGCAAGGCATTCAATGAGCGCATCGGCGTGACGCCCGGCCAATACCGTCAGCAGTTCGGCGGCGACTGAACGAGTGCGCGTCTCCATCCTCTGATCTTCAAGGGCGGCCGTTGCGCCGCCCGCTCGCCAACAAGCTCGCAGACACGCACACTGCGGCGCTTGTCTGACACACACCGCTCAACAGCTGGAAGGACTTGCCCATGACCACCCACACCGAAACCGCGCTGCTTGCCGGAGGCTGCTTCTGGGGCATGCAGGACTTGCTGCGCCGCTACCCCGGCGTCGTCTCGACCCGCGTCGGCTACTCCGGTGGCGACGTCGACAACGCCACCTATCGCAACCACGGCACCCACGCCGAAGCCATCGAAATCGTCTTCGATCCCGAACAGATTTCCTACCGTCAGATCCTGGAATTCTTCTTCCAGATTCATGACCCGTCGACCCCGAATCGCCAGGGCAATGACCGGGGCGTGAGCTATCGCTCGGCGATTTTCTACCTCAACGACCAGCAAAAAGCCGTGGCGCTGGACACCGTGGCCGATGTCGATGCGTCGGGCCTTTGGCCGGGCAAAGTCGTCACCGAAATCGCCCCGGCCGGACCGTTCTGGGAAGCCGAGCCGGAGCATCAGGACTACCTGGAGCGCATTCCCAACGGCTACACCTGCCACTTTATTCGCGCTGGCTGGAAACTGCCGCACCGCGAAACTTCAACCACGGCCTGATCGACACGGACTGTTCCCCCGGACCGCCTTGCCAGAGCGGTCCAAGGGGGATACGGTTGCCGTGGCACGGCCCGAATCCATCGGACCCAAGTGCATAAACTAATAACTAAACGATATTTATCTAATCTTTTTTAGACTCTTATGATTCGCGGCTTCCGCTCTCCTGCCCCCACTGACGCCACGAGTCCGCCATGCCCTTCCCTCGCACAATCGCTGGAAAATCCCTGTCATTGTCAGCCGCACTCGGCTCCGCCCTGCTGCTGAATGCCGTGGTTTCGTTCTCCGCCGTCGCCGACCTGCTGGAAAAGGGCCGCACTCAGGGCCTGACCGCCGGCATCGCCAACGAGCAGCCCTATGCCTACGTGGGCACCGACGGGAACATCGTCGGCGCCAACGTCGAGATCCTCCGGGCCATTCTCGAACCGCTGGGCATCAGCAAGGTTGAACTGCCCATCACCGAGTTCGGCTCGCTGGTGCCGGGCCTCGCGGCAGGTCGTTTCGATCTGATCGGTGCCGGCCTGTTCATCAACCCGGCACGCTGCAAAGTGATTGGCTATTCCAACCCGGTCACCCGTTCCGGCGGTGCGTTTCTGGTCAAGGCCGGCAACCCGCTGAAGCTGCACAGCCTCAAGGACGTCGCGGCCAACGGCAAGGCGCGGCTGGCGACCCAGCCCGGCAGCAATCAGGTGCAGGAAGCCAAGGACAGCGGCATCAGCAATGGCAACGTGGTGCTCTTCGACAAAGACACCGAAGCCCTCGCCGCGCTGCAGGCCGATCGCGTCGACGTGGTGTACTTCCCGGATGCCGAGATCATCGGCCTGCTGAAAAAAGCCGAAGGCACGCCGGTTGAACGCGCGCTGCCATTCGAGCAGATCCCGGACGCCGACGGCAAACCGACCTGGAATTACCACGCCTACGGCCTGCCGAAAAACGATCCGGCGTTCACCCAGGCGTTCAACGAGCAACTGGCGAAACTGCGCGCTTCCGGTGACCTGCTGAAGATCCTGCAGAAGTACGGCTACACCGAAAACGAACTGCCGCCCGCCGACGTCACCGCCGAGCAACGCTGCAACCGCTGATGTTGATCCCGGTGCCGATGCCGATGCCGATGCCGATGCCGACGATGATGCCTCCGCTGATGCCTGCGCCATTGTAGGACCGGCTTCAGCCGGGAAGCTTCTCGATCCTTCACCCGCGACATGACGGCCCCAGCCCATACGAGTACGGCCCATGCTTTTTGATGCTTCCACCCTGGACACCGCGCGCTTCATCGCTCGCCAGTTGGCCAACGGCGCACTGGTCACCCTGGAAATCACCTTCTTCGCCCAAGTCGTTGTGGTGGTGATGTCGTTTGTCATCGCGCTGATGCGCCTGTCGCCATGGCGCGCGCTGCGCTGGATCGCGACGGTCTACGTCGAAATCCTGCGGGGCATTTCCGCCCTGGTGCTGCTGTTCTACCTGTTCTTCATCCTGCCGCTGTTTGGCATCACCCTGGCGCCGATGACCACCGGCATTCTCGGCCTGGGCCTGACCTTCTCCGCCTATGGTTCGGAAATCGTCCGCTCGGCCCTGAGCAATGTCGCCCGGGGCCAGCGGGACGCGATCAAAGCCCTGGACTTCGACGCGATCACGGCGTTTCGCCGAATCATCCTGCCCCAGGCCCTGCCCTTCATGCTGCCGCCCATGGGCAATCAACTGGTCGAGCTGCTGAAGACCACGTCGCTGGTGTCACTGATCACCCTCAGCGACCTGACGTTTTCCGGCGGTCAGCTGATCACCACCCTGGGCCAGCAGACGCTGATCTGGAGCATCGTGCTGGTGTGTTATTTCGTCATGGCCTGGCCGCTCAGTTGGCTGGTCAAGCGCTATGAGCGGCGGGTCACCCACTGGCGTCGCGGGGTGGCCCCATGAACTTCGATTACGCCTTCGCCTGGTCCATCGTCCCCGATCTGTTTCAGGGGCTGCTGGTGACGCTGCAAGTGGTGATCCTGGGGTTTCTGCTGGCGGTGCTGCTCGGTCTGCTGCTGGCCATCGCCCAGCGCTCGAACAACGCGCTGGTGCAACGGCTGAGCGCCGGCTACCTGAGTTTTTTTCGGCACACCCCGCTAATGGTGCAGCTCTACGTGCTGTTTTTCGCCCTGCCCCTGGCCGGCCTGACCCTGCCGGCGATTTCCACCGGGGTGATCGGGCTCGGCCTGTATTACGCGGCCTACATTGCCGAAGCCTTTCGCGGGGCCATCGAAGGCGTGCCGGCCGGACAATGGGAAGCGGCCAAGGCGCTGGATTTCGACGGCGCCACCACGTGGCGGCGGATCGTCTTGCCCCAGGCCCTCAAACCGATGCTGCCAGTGCTGGGCAATTACCTGATCGGCATGTTCAAGGAAACCCCGCTGCTGGCGGTGATCACGATTCCCGAGCTGTTCCAGGCGGCCAAGCAGATCGCCGGCATGACGTACCGCTACAACGAGCCCTACACGGTGATGGCGCTGATGTTCCTGGCGATCAGCGTGCCGACCTCCCTGTTGTTCAAATATTTCGAGAGGCGCAGCCATGTCTGATCTCGCACACGCTCTGCCCGGCGCATCGCCGCAGATCATCCTCAAGCAAGTGGTGAAAAACTTTGGCGCGACCCGGGTCATCGATCACCTCGACCTGAGCATCCCCGCCGGCCAGAAAGTCGCCCTGATCGGCCCCAGCGGTTCGGGCAAATCCACGGTGCTGCGCCTGATCAAAGGCCTGGAGGCCTATCAGCACGGCAGTATCGAGGTGGCCGGCTCGCCGGTGCCGGCCAAATCCGGCGGCTGGCACTGGCCGGGTGCGAAGAAGCCGCCGGTGGTGCATCGGGTGGGCATGGTCTTTCAGCAGTTCAACCTGTTTCCGCACCTGACCGTGCAACAGAACGTCACCGAAGCCCCGCTTCAGGTCCTCAAGCTGAGCCGCGAAGAGGCTCTGGAGCGCGCCCATCAATACCTCGGGCTTGTCGGCTTGAGCCACAAGGCCGATGCCTATCCCTCGCAGCTGTCCGGCGGCCAGCAACAGCGCGTGGCCATTGCCCGGGCGCTGGCCATGCGGCCCCAAGTGATGCTGTTCGACGAGGTCACCTCTGCGCTGGACCCCGAGCTGGTCGGTGAAGTGCTGGCGGTAATTCGGGCCATCGCCCACGAGCAGCAGATGACCATGCTGCTGGTGACCCACGAAATGAAGTTCGCCCAGGACATCGCTGACCGCGTGCTGTTCATGGAGGGCGGGCGCATCGTCGCCGATGGCTCGCCGACCGAGGTACTGGTCGACCCGGACAACGAGCGCACGCGGCGCTTCCTTAATCTGGTGGAGCAGCGTTGAGCGGCTCCGGCCCCGCTTGGCACGCGGCCGAAAAAAACCCGAACTCGGCGACCGTCGACACATCCAACCCTCATACCCCACAGCGAGGATGAACCCATGAGCAACGACACCCCGGTCGACCCACGCAACGTCACCCAGCCCGACGCGCCAACCCTGGACAGCGCTGGCAAACCCGTCAACGTGGTACAGCGAGACCTCAATGACCCTGACAACGACACCCGCGCGGTGGACGAAATCATCACCCCGACCTCCATTCGGGAAAAGGAACAGGACGCCGAGGAGCTGAACAAAAAGTCAGCTGAGATCGAACGCAAGGTCGCTGACGGACGTTGATTCACTCAGGGCGGCGCCATGGCCGCCCTGCCCTCCTGAGTTTTAATCCACGCCCGGCATCATCTGCCGCGCCGCAAAATTGCTGGCGTCCACACCGGCCTCTTCCCGGCTGAAGCCAGTCCCACAAAAAGCATCCCAAGCGTCCAGTGAGACTTGCTCCCGGACTTCGCCAGCAGCCATGACCTCGACTGTAGGACCGGCTTTAGCCGGGAATGCGCCGGCAGCCGCGCCGCAAATTTGCTGGCGTCCACAATGGCCTCTTCCCGGCTGAAGCCGGTCCCACAAAAAGCATCCCAAGCGTCCAGTGAGACTTACTGCGCCTCGAGCTAGGCAGCAGCTGTGACCTCGACCGTAGGACCGGCTTTAGCCGGGAATACGCCGGCAGCCGCGCCGCAAATTTGCTGGCGTCCACAATGGTCTCGTCCCGGCTGAAGCCGGTCCTACGTGCCCAGCAGCGACCGTACCGCTTCCAGCACTGCGCTGATCTCGAACGGCTTGTCGAACACTTTGCTGAACAGGTCTGGCCGGGCGATGCCCAGATGCGACTGCGCACCGCTCATGAGCACAATCGGAATCTGCCCCAGGCTCTGATTCACGCGCACCGCTTCCGCCAGCTCGATGCCGTTCATCCCGGGCATCATGTAATCCGTAATAATCAGCTGCGGGCGCTCGCGTTCGAGAATGCCGAGGGCCTTCAGTCCGCTGCCGGCGGTGACCGTCAGGTAGCCTTCGTCTTCCAGCGCGAAGCTGAGGATGTCAGCGATGAGGTATTCATCGTCGACGATCAGAATCGTGGTCATGCAGCCCTCCGCGCCAATGAGCGATCATCGGCTCGATGACGACTTCTACGCCGTTGCATTGCCTGAATCGTCGAGGGCATGGAACGCAGCCTTTTTCACAGTCAGACCCTGCTCGCCGATCAAGACGTCCAGCAGGGCCGGGTCGTAGGGGTTATCGCGGATTTTGAGGATCGACAGTTGCCGGGTCAGCCCCGCCGTCGATTGCGCGAAGCGGATCAGCATGAGGTTGTCGACGATGCCCGACATATCAGGGGCCGGTGCGTCGATCTTGCCGCCGATCAGGCCGCGGATTTCCCAGCTTGAGACCACCGTGACGCCACGGGCGCGAAGCTCGCTCATCAGGGCGCTGAAGAGGTCGAGAATCCGCGATTGATCGCACGACGCCCGGGCCATGCCGCCGAGACTGTCGAGGAACACGCGCTTGATGCCGTGCTGCTCGACGATCCGCAGCAGGTCGAGGGCGAGTTTGTCGATCAACTCGGCGGTCGGTGATTTCCAGGCGATGTGCAGCGCACCGGCGCGTTCCAGCGCTTCAAAGTCCAGGCCGAGCGCCGCCGCCTTCACCCGAAGGCGCTGTGGCGACTCGTAGAAGCCGAACAGCAGCCCCGGTTCATCGGGCGTCGAGCGCGCGAGAAAGTTAAGGCCGAACGTGGTCTTGCCCGTGCCCGACGGGCCGAGGAGCAAGGTCACCGACGATTCCACCAGGCCACCACCGATCAGCGGGTCCAGCGTGTCGATCCCGCTGGCGACGACGCTGAACTCAGCACTGTCGCGCAGCGCCGAGTGGGTGATGGTGCTTTCAAGGCGCGGGTAGACGACCAGCCCGTTTTCGGTGATTTCGCATTCGTGGGCGCCGGGGATGGCGCCACTGCCACGGGTCTTGCGCGCCTTGATACGGCGCACGGACCGGTTGCCGACCAGCTCTTCGCCCATTTCCAGCACGCCGTCGACCATGGTGTGTTCGGGGCTGCCGTCGTCCAGCTGGGAACTGGTGAGGAAGAACACCGTGCACCCGGCGAAAGCGGCGTGGCCCTGCAGTTCGGAGATGAAGCGTTTGGTGTTGAGAGTGGATTCGGCTTTGGAGCGGGCATTGAGCAGCCCGTCGAGGATCATCACCGTGGACTTCTGGCGGACGATCTCCCGGCGCAGCAGCTTGACGACTTCATCAAGGCCGTCGTTTTCCATGGTGTCGAACGCGCTGACGAACTGGATCTGGTCGCCGACCCGGTCTTTGTCGAAGAAGCTCATGGTGGAGAGGAACTGAAACAGCCGTTCGTGGGGCTCGGCGAGCAGGGTCGCGAACAGCACGCGGCCGCCATTGCGGATGTGATTGAAACCGATCTGGTTAGCCAGAATGGTTTTTCCGGAGCCCGGTCGACCCTGAATGATGTACGAGGACCCGGCAACGAAGCCGCCCATTAGCAGCTCATCAAGCCCTTCAATTCCGCTCTGAAGGCGTTTTAGCTGATTCAAATTTGCTTCCTCCGCCACGGTATTGGCGTGGTGAATATTGCGAGTTAGGTGCGCGAATAATCGCGCATTCTTCCGTTTTTGAAGAAGCTTTCCAAGCGCAATCATCAATTTCAATGACAGATGCACACGCATTTGCCGACAGACGCAGCGATTCACCCATCCGAACGAATGATAATCACTCGGCCGGATCGGCACCGGCTTCGGGGGTGCACCCATCGGTCTCGGCCTGGGACTGCTCGCTGCGCCGCTCGGGATCGTCGGGTTTGATGGGGGCAGACAGGGGATATTCAGGGGTGTCATCCGTACCTACCGCGGGATCGTCGGCAGGCATGCAAATGAGTGATGGGCTGGAAGGATGCATGGTCGCGGGTCCATAAGGGAGGCAACCGTTGGAGCGCACTGTCGAGCCCTCGTGCGGTGCACCGGACCAGTGGCGTGCGCGGTTTCGCCTGCGCCCTGTGGACCGGCCGCGGTTGGACTGGTTTGGCCTCGACTGCAGGACCGGCTGCAGGACCGGCTTCAGCCGGGAAAGCGTCGGATTAATCGCTGATGTCGGCGCTGGGGCTTGTGGCCACCAACATCTCATGGGTCGGCTTCAGCGACACGGTAAAACAGCATCCCCCGTCATCACGGCTGGTCAGGTTGACTGTCCAGTGCTGGTTGGCGCAGATGCGCTGGACCAGCGACAACCCCAGGCCCAGCCCCTCCCCGCGCTGTTCGTCGCCGCGCACGAAGGGCTGGAACATGGCCTGCTGTTTTTCCAGCGGAATGCCGATGCCGCTGTCCTCGACGCTGAACCCGTCGCTGCGCAGGGTCAACTGGATGAATCCCTGATCGGTGTAGTGCCAGGCGTTGCGCAAGAGATTGCCCATCACCGAGCGCAGCAAGGGCGCGTTGTAGGCCTCGTCGTCGCCGTCCAGGCGCTGATAGCTGAAGCGCAAGCCTTTGGCTTCGATGGGCGTGCGCCAGGTGTCAGCCAGCTCGTCGGCGATCAGCACCAGAGACGACCGCTGGCCATGAGGCGTGTTCTTGCCTTCGGTACGGGCCAGCAGCAGGAAGGTTTCGACCAGTTGGTTCATACCCGCGGTGGCCTTGCCGATGCGCTTGACCTGCGTGCGGGAACGGTCGTCCAGCGCCGGGTATTCCATCAGCAGTTCGCAGGACGTCGCCAGCACCATGAGCGGCGTGCGCAGCTCATGGCTGACGTCGCTGGTGAACAGCTTTTCGCGACTCAGCGCGGCCCGCAGCCGGCCCAGGGTTTCGTCGAAGGATCGGGCCAGTGCGCCGACTTCGTCATTGGCGTAATCGCTGGCGAGCACCGGCGCCAGTTCCAGCAACTGATCGCGATGGCGCACCTGACCGGCCAGGCGCGACACCGGCGTGATCACCCGGGACGCCAGCAGCCGCCCCAGCAACACCGCCAACAGCACGCTGAGGACGAAGCCGACCAGCACGACCCCGAACAGAATTCGTTCACGTTTCTGGAATTTGCGCTGATCCCGCAACAACACGTAATGGCGCCCGTTCACTTCCGAGACCATGGCGTAATAGGCTTTCTTGCCGCGAAAGAACTCCTGAAATCCCAGGGGCAGGCCCTTGAGGTCATCGCTCATGGCAAGGTCGCCAACGCCCTCTTCGGCGTAGAACAATTCGTCTTTTTCAGGCCGGTGGCGCCAGTCGTTGATGCTGTCCACCGCCAGCAGACGGTGCATGTTGCCCTTCAGGCTCATGATCGACAGGCGCTTTTCGACCACGTGCACGGTGGCAATGATACCGGCGGCGAATACCCCGGCGACCAGGGTGCTCATCAAGGCGAATACGATGACAATCCGTTGCTTGAGGCTGTGTTTGATGTCCATGAAGGTCCGTGCATGGCGGTACTCGAATCCGGGGCGTCGCCCCTCCTGCGGCGATTATCGGGTGCGGGATGTCATGGTTTTGTCAAATGCCGCGCTCCGCCCGGCTGGCGCCCGTCCCGCTGGACATCAGAGGCCGCATCAGCAACATCCCGACCGCGCACCCGCCCATCAGCAGGCAGGTGGCGATGAAGACCACCGGCATCCCGAAATGCCCGCCCAGGTACCCCCCGGTCAGCGGCCCCAGCACCTGGCCGATGTACTGGCAAGACGTGGAATAGCCCAGCATGCGCCCCGCCACGGCGTCGGGCACCGAATGGCGGATGATCGCCGCAATGCACGGCAACAGGCCGCCCAGGGCAATGCCCATCAGAAAACGCAGCAGCACCAATTGCCAGGCATGGCTGACGAACGCCTGGGGGATGAGCAACAGAGCGGCCGCCGTCAGGCAGCCGATGACCACTTTCCAGTGGCCGGTGCGGTCGGCCAGCTTGCCGATGCGGGACGCCGACAACACGCTGGCCAGGGCGGTAGCCGACATCACCAGCCCGGCCATCAGCGTGACGTTTTCACTGTGCAATTGGGTCAGGTACACGGTGATGATCGGCTCGATGGACATGATCGAAAACATCACCAGACAGGCCACAACCAGCATGGTCAGCACCGGTTTTTTGTCCGCGATGACGTCCCACGCCCGCACAGCCGGCGCCTTCGCCGCACCCGCCTGACGTCGAAGCCGAGGCGCTTCCTTCATCAGAAACAGCGTCGCAAGGAAGGTCAGAAAGATCACGCCCCCGGCCAGGAAGAACGTGGTACGGATGCCGATCAGCGGCGGCAACAGTCCGCCAATCAACGGCCCGGCGAGATTACCGGCCATGATCCCCGAAGAGAGCATGCCCAGTGCCCAGCCGGTGCGCGCCCTGGGCGTCTGCGTCGCCACCAGAATGGTCGCGCCGGAGGCATAGCCGCCGAGCAACCCTGCCAGCAAACGCAGCCCGACCAACTGGTAAATGTTCTCCGCCAGCCCGATCAGCGACATCGCCACCGCCATGCCCAGGCTGGCGCGAATCAGCATGAGCTTGCGCCCGTAGCGGTCGCCCAGCCGCCCCCACAGCGGTGCCGTCAGCGCGGCAGACAGAAAGGTCGCGCCAAACGCCACCCCCGACCACTGCACGATGGCGGCCTGATCGCTGACGCCCAAGTGTTCGACATACAGCGGCAGAAACGGCAGCAGCAGCGTCATGGCGACGATGGTGGTGAACGCGCCGAACACACAAACGGCCAGATTGCGCTTCCAGTGCTCTTCGACGATGGATGGCAGGGGCTCAGCCTGGGATTGGGGGTGTGCGGTCATGATGGCTCTACCGTGAACGGAACACGCTCACGGTAGAGGGCTGACAGGCATAAATAAAATTCATGTTTTTCATGCGGGGGATTCCAGTCAGGAATAACCCCCGGCCACTGGGGCGCTCGCGTCCGGGTCAGGACGCCATGGACGCGCGCGGCACCGTGAAGCGGAATTCGCTGCCGACGCCCTCTTCACTGGCGGCGGTCAGTTCGCCGCCGTGGGCCCTGACGATGCCCTGGGAGATGTAGAGCCCCAGGCCCGTGCCGCTCGGATTGCCTTCACGCCTGCGCCAATAGCGCTCGAACACGTGGGGCAATTGATCGCCACGAATGCCATCCCCGCTGTCCACCACGGCGAACACCACATTGTCGCCCGCGGCTGACGCCGTCACCTTCACACTGCCGGACTTGGGCGTGAATTTGATGGCATTGCCCACCAGATTGGAGAGCACCTGGAACATGCGCTCCGGGTCAGCGAAAATCGTCAGGTCGGGATCAGCGTCGAACGTCAGGTCGATGAATTTGTTCAGCGCCAGTGGCGTGAGCAGTGACCAGGCGTCTTCGAACAACTGACTGACTTCCAGCGGCTCGGCGTCGATGAAGTAGCGGCCGGCTTCGATCTTTGAGGTATCGAGCAAATCCTCCAGCAGGTTGGTCATTCGCGTGGACGCGCGCTGCAGGATGTCGATGGCCGAGTTGAGTCGTTTGGTAGACGCCGTGGCGTCGGCGTTGATCACCCGCTGCATCATGGCGCACTGCATGACGATGACGGTCAGCGGGCTGCGCAGGTCGTGGGACACCACGGCCACCAGCTCATCGCGGGCACGCACGGCCTCTTTTTCGCGCAGCACCTGCCGTGACAGGTCCGCCTCCAGCGCCGAGCGACGCAGGTCGGACACCGCGTAGACCTCGCCGGCGCTCCAGGCCCTGGCCTTGCCCTCGACCTGCTGTTCCCACAGGGCAAAGGATTCCCGTGGCTGCAGGCGGTCATTGACGACCCGTTTGGCCTCCTGTGGGTTACCGCTCCACTCCACGCTGCCCCTGACCTCTGCGCGAAACCACAGCACCGCGTTGGCCACCGGCTTGGGCAAGCTGAACGCCAGCAGTCCGCTGGCCACGTCTGGATACCCTTGCGCGTCGGGGAACACGGCGCCGAGGCTGGACGTCTCGAACACCGCTCCGGGCCGGTTCTGCAGCCATTGCTGCAACGCGCTCACTTGCTCGGTGCTCGGGCACTGGCCGATCAGGTGCACCTGACCGTCGATGATCACCGCCACACCGTTGGCGTCGACCAGTGTCAGCAGCGCCTGGGAATGTTCAAGCAGCCCGTTGTAGACGTCGGCCGCGGACTCGTTCATCGCCCTGGACAGCCGGTCCAGCATGTGGTGTTTGGCCAGTCGCTGGCGCTGAGTGTGCTGATCTTCCAGCAGGCTGATCTGCATCGACAGCACTTGTCCGATGGTCTGGCAGGCTGAGCGCAGGGTGTGGGGAACCTGCAGCGGCTCGCGATTGCCGCAACTGATCAGGCCCCAGAGGCGTTCATCCTTGAGCAGGGAGATGCTCATCGATGAGCGCACGCCCATGTTATGCATGTACTGACAATGGATCGGCGACACGCTGCGCAGCACCGCGTGGCTCATGTCCAGCGGTTCGCCGGTATCCGGGCGCAGGGCCGGGACCATAGGCGCCGGCACATACGCGGCGTCGGGGATGATGCGCAGCCAGTTCAGGCGATACAGCTCGCGGGCCTGTTGCGGAATGTCAGTGGCGGGGAAAAAAAGCCCCAGGTAGGCGTCCAGTTCGGCCGTTGCCGACTCGGCAATGACCTGCCCGTGGCCCTCCTCTTCAAAGCGATAGATCATCACCCGGTCGTAGCCGGTCAGTGCGCGGATTTCCGCGACGCTGATGGCGTACAGATCGTCCAGTGATTTGGCCGATTGCAGGCGACGCAAGGTGCGCGTGAGGCGCGGGCCCAAGTGCTGCATCGATGCCTGGGTGGCGACGGGCTCCACCTCCAGAAACAGCAGGCCGTCATGGCGATGCAACAGGCCATCGAATGCCTGCCCGGCAAACTGCATCGGCAACGGATCGAGGCTGTGCAGATCCGCGTCCCGAACGGCGTCGCGCAAGGCGTCGGCCTGCGCCTCGCCCAGCCAGCGTGCCAGCGAGTCGCCGGCCTGCACGTCGCCGGGAATGCCCAGCATCTGCCAGGCATTGGCACTGGCCTGTTGCACGGACCAGTCGGCTTCGAGCAGCGTGAGCAGAGCGCCGTGGGGCTGAATGGCGCCCGGGATACGAATCGGTTCGTTGGCGCAGGTGTCCAGCAGGTCGTCCATGGTCTGCATGTTGTTAAGCATTGTTCAGCACTCCCGCTCGCTCCAGCCAGGTTTGAAAGGATTCAAAGGTGTGGCGGGCCGATTGCACCACCTCGGTGTTGTGCAGCGGGGTGTCGAACTCGGCCAGTTGTTTGAGGAAAGCTTTCCACAGACGACCGGTGTCGCGGCCGTAGACGTCCAGAAACTCGCCGCCGCTGTCGGCGTCCACGCCCAGTCTGCCGGCGATGATGCGGCGCAACACCTGCCCCCCCAGGGTCGCCCCTTCCATGACGTACATCACGCCGAGTAACTGCGCGACGCTGTCGATGGCGGGCAGCTCGGTGCACAGCGGCAGCGCCTCAATCTGCAGGTCGTCCAGGCCGAGAGCGTGCAGATCCTTGATCAACGCCGGGATTTTCTGCCGCGCAGGATCAACGGCCTGGGGCGCCAGAAAACGCTCAATCGACTGTTGCAGGGGCAGATGAAAACCGTAATAGGCAGCGATGATCCGTTTGTAGGTGTCGAGATCAAGCTGTGGGTGGGTCAGTGGCAATCGGGCTTCGAGTGCCGTGTGCTGGACAGCGGTCGCCGTTCGCAATTGCTGAAGGACGCTGGCAACGGGGGCCGGGACGCAAGGGTCGCGCAACGCAGGGGTGATTTCAACCAAGGGCGAAAGTGTCCGGTCTGAGCGGACGTGCCTGAACATGCGGCAGCCGCGGTGTTGAGGCAGATGATGCGCGCACACTAATGGAGTCAGTGCCCGGCTGTAAATATGGCCGACGGGTAAATGCCAAGGTTCAGCCGGGCGGTACATTCCGTGCGCGACCGACCCCGCGAAAAGTGTGAGGTCAACGCACCTCAATAGCCTGCGGCAAGAACGATGAGACAGCCGAACAGCGCGGCGGCGAGCCATCCGATACGGAGCGCTCGACGCTGCTGGAGGGGCGAATTGGGGGGCGTGGCCTTCCTTTGCGTGCCGGGCCGGTTGCGCTGCGTTGAGCCGGGCACTGCGCGCTGCACTGGGGAGTCCGCTGAGGTGGGCAGCGTTGAAGCTCGCGCTGTTTGCTGCCCGACAACGCCAAGGGCTTGGGCATCGCGCTCCAGACGTGACACCCGCTGTCCGATCTGCTCGTGTAACCGATCCAGCGCGATGAGGGATTGCGGATGTTGCTCAACCAGCGTCTGGCGCAGCGACCCAAGCCGCGTGCTCAGCAGGTTAAGGCCTGCCCGATCGCAAGGGTTGATCTCCAGTTCCCGCAGCACCGCTTGCCACGAGCCGAACACTCCGCCGAGGATTTCCGCCCGCGCCGATACCCCTCGGGGCCAGGGTTTGGCGTCTGCCCGCAGAAGGCTCTCCAGCACCGCCACGCCTTCGAAGATCCCGTCCACTCCGGCCAAGTGACTGCGCGTCAGGGCATAAGCCGCCGCCGTTTGCAGGTCCGCGCCATGGCTGGCAAACAAGGCCAGGCAGCACTGTTCGATGGATTGCCAGTCCACATCAGGGCAGGCCGGATGACCCATTCGCGCCATTTCAATGCACAACCTGCGGTAGTCCGGCAATTCCCGCGGATCGCCGCCGGCCTTGATCTCCATGGCGAAGCCCTGGGTCATCGCGCGCGCTGTCAGCCTCACGGGAGGGCCCGCACATCATGGCGCTTGAGATGACGCACCACCGCCCTTCCCTCCGGGCTCAACGTCGTGCCGAACGTCGCGATGCGCTCGCCTTCCAGCGTCGCGTCGAGGGCGTAGACCAGATGGCCCGGTTCGGTCTGCGGCAACAGCTCAATGTGCAGCGACAGCAGGCGCGGCTCGTATTTGAGCAGCGTGTCGGCGATGGTCCGCATCAGTCCATGGGCGGCAGACGGCAAGCCTTCGAGCACGGTGCCCATGTCCGGCAGGCCGTAATCGGGCAGGTGCGCGAGGGTGCCCGCGCGGCTGTTGAGAATGCGCTGCAGGTTGTCCAGCACCGAGAGCACGTACTGGTCGTCCTCCGCCACCCGGGCCAGATCGAGTTCACCGGTGAAATTCTGCAGCAGGGTTTAGTAGAGCGACGGGTTGAGCTCGGTCATGGCTCAACCCTCGGCCAGGGGGCGCAGCGTCAGCCGGCTTTCCCCCAGTTCGATAACCCGTGGCCGGTCCGGGTCGAGGTCGTCGCGGTTGAGCAGCATGCGCCAGTCGTTGGCCTGTGAATCGGGCTCGCGGAACAACCCGACGACGGCGACCACCCCGGCGTTTTCGTCCAGCGGCACATCCAGCTGCGCCCCCTCCCCCGGCTTGATCACCAGTGAGCGCTGATCCAGCAGGTCAGCGCCGAGCAGGCGGTCGGCGTCCCGCAGCAGGTCGTCGTAGGTGGCTTTGCTTGCCGATTTGCCGTCGCGCAGCTGGTACACCCGCACCATCACCGGCACCGACAAGGCGCGCATGTCCGTGCCTTCGGTGTTCAGGGCCTGGCGGCCGTCGAAGTCCAGACGCAGTGTTCTGACCTGTTTGTAGAAGATCGCCCTGGTCATTGATGCGGTGGAGTCCGACACGCTTTGCGTGACCCCGCAGCCGCTGACGAGGAGCCCGAAGGCGCAGAGGGTCAACGTTCTAAAAATCATAGGCGACATGGGTGGTTTCTCTTTCCTGAGGGTTGAGGTGGAGCCCCTGATAACGGCCCAAATGGATAGTGATCGTGTCGTTTTCCCCGGCAGCGCGGGCCTTCAACCCGAGCCCAGCAGTCATGCCCAGCAGCACGCCGCGTCCGCTCAGCGCTGACACCGGCAGGCAATCAATCGGCAGCGACAAGCGCAACCGCGCCGTACAGCGCCAGCCCAGATACACCTGCAGCAGCACCCGCAGGTCGCTGTGCAAGCCGCCGCCGGGCAGCCATTCCCGCGCCTCGTCGTGGTCGGCGGTGAACAGTGTCAGCAACAGTTCGCTGTTGACGTCGCGACCGACGCTGCCCAGCGGCGTGCCCTGGGACAGGTTCACCGGCCGTGCGGAGGACAGGCTGGCCGGCGTGGCGAGGGCGATGTTTCGCGGCCAGTGCGGCGCGATCGACACCCGGGTCTGAGACGCCAGCAAATGCACCAGCGCCGAAATGCCCTCGGCATTGCGGGTCGGCAAACGCATCACCCCGAGCAGCGCCAGAAAGCGCGACAGCGGCGTGGCGATACGTTTTGCCGTGCCGGGGATGCCCAGCCCGATCAGCCCGAACAGGCATTGCGAGGTCGGGTCGGCGCCAGCGGGCGAGAACGACGCCGGGTACGAATACTTGCGCCAGATCCGGTAAAACTGGGTGAAGACCCGATGGCTGAAGATGTCGAGAAACCCCTCCAGCGCCTCGTGGCCTTCCCGCTTTTGCGCGATGTCGTCGAGGTAGCGCGTCGGCAGCGGCGAATCCACGCCATAGAGGCCGAGCAAGCGGGTGCGCACGGTCGCGGGCAGTGGCTGATCCTCAGACGACCACTCCACGGCTTTGAGCTCACTGGCCGGAAAGCCCATGCCGGGGTCAGGCCGGAAACGCACCAGATCATCCTTCGGGTTTTCCGTGCTGCCCAACGACGGCTGGCCGGGCGCAGCGCTTTCCAGCAACTGGCAGAAACGGTAGACGCTCGCCTCTGCCACCCGACCCTGCACGGCATCGAGCCATTCGACGAGTCTTAACCTGGAATCCGCTGGCTGTGGTTTTCGCTCCATCGCAGGCTCCTCCCGGTCGGTTGCAGGATCAGGGTGATCTGGGTGAACAGGTGGATGTCGGCGTACAGCGCGAAGAACCGGTTGAGCATTTCGCCGAACAGGCAGATGTCGCCCTCGCCGGCAAAACCGTTGGCGTCGAGGGTGACTTCGATGTCCACCCCGCGCAGGAGAAAGCCTTTTTCGAAGCGCTGAACGAGGTGGTGACGGACGTCGACGATGGCCTCCAGACGCCGGCGATTGAGCTCGCTGCCGGTCCAGTCGTACAGCGCCAGGGTGCCGCGCAGCACTTCGGCGCTGTCGAGCATCGGCAGGAAGTTCGAGCCCAGGTGGCTCAATACTCGCCAGTGAAAACGGTCGCGACTCGGCGGGTAGCACGGCAGGGTCGGCGCACACAGATTGCGCACCCGCAGGCCTGCCTGGGTGGCGTGCAACGGCGTGTCGAGGATCGTGCTTTGCAGCGCTTTTCGCGGCAACTGGCCGTTGGTGCCAGTGAGCCGCAGGGACAGACACGCGCGCTCGGCGAGCCGATCGACGTCGGCGCCCTCTCCGCCGAGTATCAGCCAGGTGTCATGCAGCCCGTTCGCTGCGCGCTTGAGGCGGGTGTGGAAATAACGCTCGGGCGCCTCGTCGCGGAGCATGCCGCCCTTGTGCCGGAAGCTGGAAAACGGCACGTAGGCTTCCCGCCCGGAACCCCGGGACGCTGTCACCCGGTCGACCGAATAGATCTCGGTGTGGCCGTCCTGCAGACGCATCGGCCGCAATAGATAGTCGGTCTGCAGAGGGTCCAGGGACAGCGGGTCGGCCTCCAGCGGGAACAGATTAATCACCGGCACGGCGTGCAGGCGAATCTGTTCCGCGCTCAGGGCAAGCCCGTGGGGCCACGCCTGACTCAGCACGACCTCGAGCTCGAACCACGGCGCGTCCGGCGCGATGCTCATGTTCTCGAGCCCGTGCAAGGTGACGAACATGAATTTCTCGCGAAAACTGAAGTACTCCAGCAGCAACTGATAGCCGCTGAAGGCGCTGTCGCCCTTGGGCCAGAGCCGGTCTTCATCGCTGAAGCCCTTGGGCGTGAAACGCCCCTGCAGCGGTTTACGTTGGGCGTCCCCGGGCTGACGCACGTAGAGGGCCTGGGTGCCCAGGGTCAGCGCGTGGTGCAGCGCGTTGGCCACCGCCGGCGTGGCGTTGAGGTACAGCGGGATGCGGCGCAAGTCCAGCTGGCCCCAATGGCTCAGCGCACCGCAGGAAAAACGCAGGCGGATCAGCGAGCGGCCGTCCGGCTCCTGGGCCAGGCGCACCGAATCCAGCGCCAGCGGACGCAGGGTCACCGCTTGGGTGGTGGTGTAACTGCAGCGCGTGCGCTGAGGGCCGATGGGTTGCGACTGAATTTCAAAGCCCGTCGCGACCTCCTCGCTCTGCTTCATCTGGTGCACGTCGGGCTGCAACTCGACGATCGACAGCGAGGGGATCGTGCGCAGGTAATGGGGCCACAGCAGGCTGACCAGGCCTTCGGTCAGCTCCGGCAAGTCGTCGTCGAGCTTCTCTCGCAGGCGCCCCATCAGGAACGCGAAGCCTTCGAACAGCCGTTCGACGTAGGGATCGTGGGCGCCGGGCTTGTCCAGATTCAGCGAGGCGGCGCGGTCGGGAAACGCCTGGGCGAACTCCTTGCCGGCCTCGCGCAGGTAGCGCATTTCGGCATCGAAATAGCGCAGGGTCAGATTGTCCGTGTTCAAAGCAACCTCCTGGTTGTGAGTGTCAGCCGCACAGCACTGCTGCGCGGACCGGGTCCATGGCCACCAGAGCCGCCAGCAGCGGCTCCATGCGTTTGCTCAGCGCAGCCTTGTCGGCGTCGCTGCGCTGGGCTTTGAGGCGCAGCAGCTTGAGCAAGCGCGCCTTGACTTCGAACACCCGCGCCGGCTCCCACTGGGCCAGGACATGGCGCTGGGCCGTGGCGTCCAGTTCGCCGAGCAGGTGCAACGCCAGCTCGCTTTTGCCGTACTGCTCGGCGACCCGCGCCATCAGCAGGCGCAGCAGCCAGCGCTGCCGGCCGCTGTGAATATCGGGGCGCGTGTCGAGCCAGGCCAGCGCCACCTCGACGCCGTCGCGGTCGGCCTGGGCCAGCGCCTCGCTTTCGAGGGCCAGAATGTCGGCGTCGTCTGGGTTGGACGCGGCCGGCGCGGGCAACCAGGCAGCAGCGCCTTGGGTGCTGACGTGCTGTTCGATCCACTCGCGGGTGGTCTCATCGGCAAAGGCCGAGCCGTCGTCCCAGCACAATGTTTCGAGGCCCGGCAGGCGCTCGAGCAGCAGGCCCAGGTCCTCCTTGACGATCCGCGCCCAGCCCTCGAATGGCGCAGGTTGCCGGCTCAGCGCCTGATACAGAAACCACTGCAGGTCGAGCCAGAAATGGTTTACGCCCTCGGCGAACATGCGCTCCACCTGATCGAGCAACTCGTTCCAGCTCTGTTGCAGGTACAGCCGTTTGAGCTGCGCGCGGTATTCGCCCCGGGGCGGTGCCAATCGTGTTCGGCCACTCGCGTCGTGGGGCGGCGACTGGTGCACGGTGTCCCAGCGAAGGCTTTTCATCAGCCGATGGGCCGCCAGCCAGCCCTGGGGTTGTTCGCGCAGATAGCTGGCCAGCGTGCGGCCGTTGTCCAGCAGATCACGGCCAGAGCGGATGGTATTTGGCGCGGGGCCGACGCCAGGGGTGGCGGCGTGTTGGGTGGCCTGAGGATTCGCAGCGTCATGGCTGGCGCTGAACTGCGGCACCACGGCGTCGAGTCCGCCGGACTGGGCCAGCCGTGCCGACAGCGCCGCGTACAGCGCGCCCAGTTCCGGGCGTTGTTGCGCAGGCCAGCCTTGCAGCACCTGATCCAGCCAGGCGAGCGCGGCGACTGTGCGCTCGGCCTCGGCTTTCACCACTTCCGGGTACAGCGTGAGGCTGTCCAGCACCTTGGCGCTCGCCAGCCACTCCAGCGCTACCTTGCGACTGTTGGGACGCGCCGGCAGCACGTCGGCGCTGTAGCGTTCGATGATCGCGGCCAGGAGGTTCAGGCTTTCCGCCAGCCCGGACTCGCCGTCCCGCTGCAGGCGCGCCCACAGGTAATAGGTGAGCACGCGCAGGTCCTTGCACGTGACTTTGAGCAGCTTTTCCGCCAGAGAGCCGACCCGATCGGCGTCCGCTCCGGAAAGTTTGTTGACCTCCTCGCGCATGCTCTGGAAATCATCGTCATAGCCGGGGTCCTGACCCACGGCAGACTCGGCACTGATCGGTGCCAGCAACGCTGTCCAGTGTTCAGCCTGGGCCCTGGCGAGGCCCACCGCGTCGCGCTCACCCAGCGTCGTGGCGATCAACGTTTGCAGGCTCATTCCATCACCTCGGCGCGCGATGACGTTGGTGCGCTGGCGATCCCGTTGAGGAAGATCTGTCGCGGCAGTTTGAAATTGCGCAACGCCAGCAGGCTCATCGGTCCCGCGCCCAGCTCGGTGCGCATGTGCCAGGTCAGGTCCAGGCCATCCGGCGCCGGCACCGTGATGCGGTAGCGGCTGTCACTGTCGTCCAGTGCGTTGACGGTGGCGGTGTCCAGCAAACGGATCAGCCCCCAGGCGCCCTGAAAGTCGCCATACAAACGCTCGCCGCTGCGCACGCTGGTCCAGGTCAGGCTGGCGCCGGGGTAATCGCTGCTGCCTGGCCAGGCAAATCGCTGCCAACTCTCTTTCTGATTGAAGTACTGATGCCGCGCGCCGTTGAGCACGAAGGTGGTCTGCACCACGTCGCGCACCGCCTTGCCCTGCAGCTCGAAGCTGATGCCCATGCCCCCGTCGGTGTAGAGCACGTCGGCCAGGTGGCTGAGCTGATTGACGGCCGCGAGAAATTTTCGGGTTGATCAGCAGGCCCTGGCCGTGGGCCGGGTCCACCCCCCAGCGACCGCCGTCCTTGCGCAACACGCCGGTCAGCTCGCGCTGGAGGAACTGCTCGATACGCCCTGAATCCGCCCGAATCATTTTGCCCAGCATCGGCAACGAGGCGTCGCTGCCGGTGGCGGCAAAAGGGTAGCGACCGAGGAACGCCTGGTCCCATTCATCCACAACGCCTTGCTGCCATTGCCGGTTGAGGGCCACCGTTGATGGCTCGAGCACCTTGCGCCAGGCCTGATCCAGCGGCTGGACAAACAGCGCGTGGGCCACGCCGTCCCACTCCTCGCCGAGACTGGCCGCGAGCAGCTCGCCGTAGGCGCGGGTGTCGGTGAGGTCGATGTTCTTGCCCTGGAACACCGTCTGCGCCATGGCCTGGGTCATCCCCTGGGGATCGGCGGCGTGACTGACCTGCTGCAACTTCAGGCGCACCCGGGTCACGCGGGTCAGGAACGCCTGCAGGCTGAGGTCGTCATCACTGCCCTTGCCTTCCGGGTCCTTGCCCAACAACCCCAGCAGCGGGCCGAAGGTCGGATCCAGCGGCCCGGCCGGCGTGTCGAGCTGCTGGCTGATGGCAGACACCCGGGTCGAGCGTTCGCTGCCCATCAGCTTCTGCGCCGACTGCACCAGCGAGTCCTTGAGCCCCTGACTGCGATTGCCGGCCTGCCCCTGCCAGGCCAGGGTGTTCATGAAGGCAATCAACGGTGACTGACGGACGTCGCTCATCAGCGTCAATTGGTCGATGACGTCGGCCAGGCTGTCGGCCCGTCGCCATTGCACACTGTTGAGAAACTCAAGCCAGGCACCGGAGTAATCATGGAAATAGCGATCGGTCAGGCGCGCTCTGAGCTGCTCGGGCGAGGTGTCGGCAACGGCGCTGCTTTCCCGATCGCTGAGCACCCAGTCGATCTGCTCGCGGCGGGCTTCGACGATGTCATCGATCGCCTGGCGCACCTGCCCGTCCCACGCCTGCCGCGTAAATACCCCCGGCACACTCGCCTCGGTGAAAAACAGCGGCCACGCCTCCTTGTCATCGACCATCTGCTCAACCCCGAGATCGGGAGCGTGGCTCGCGGCGGCCTCCAGCACCTGCCGATAAAGGCTGGCTTCGCCATTGCGCTGGCCCAGTTGCACCAGCAAGACCTGCCGCGCCTGGGCCACCAGTGCGTTATCTGGCTCGATGCGCCACTGCGGATTGGCCGCCAACTGTTCGGCGTAAAACTGCCACAGCGTGGGCGACAGCCCTTTCCACAACCTCGGCGCCACGCCCATTCTCGTTGGCTCGGCATGACCCAGTGCGGTCACCAGAAACGCCGCATCCACTTTCTCCGGCCGGGCCATCATCAGGTAGGCCTTGAGCTGTACGTAAGCGTTGTGGGCGCCTTTCGCCCGCCGCGAACTGTCGGCGGGCGACGCCACCAGCCATGCCAGTTGGCGCTTCAGATTCTCCGCCGCCGGGTCGCGCATCAGCCGGTTGTTGGCCTCCACATAGCGCGGCCACATCGCCGCGAGCAGTGCATCGTTCTGGCTCAGCCCGAAGCGCTGGTACCACGGTTCGCCACGCCGGGCTCGGTCCTTCAGCCTGCCCATTTCGAGGATCAGCGCGTTGAGGGCGAGCAACGGCTCATCGCCGTTGCCCGAAGGCTGCACGGCCGCGAGGGACGACTGAATGTCGATGATCTGGGCGCGGTGGGTGGAGAACGACAGCAGCAGGCCTGCTGCCCAGATCAGCGCGGCACCCAGTGCCAGTGCGTAGCTGATGCGCGTGACGGGCCAATTCAAGCGCCGGACGTCGCGAGGTGTGTCCGCGAGCACGCCGGCCCACGCCGGACCCGCCAGCCATTGATTGCCATTGGACTCGGTCGATGGCGCCGGCAAACTGAACCACAGCCCGCGCAACGGCACGCCCCGCGCGAACTTGCCCAGCAACGGCGTCAGGGCCTGCCGCCAGCGCGAGATGCCCTCTGCTTTCAGGTTGGAAGATAACCGTGAGAGAAAGTCATGGTCGGGGTAGACCGCCAGCTCGGCCAGGCCCATCTGGTGCAAAGAGTCGTCAATGGGGGCCAATATCGTCTGCAGTTGCGAGCCGCTGAAGCGCGGGGGCAGCAGCGACCCGGCGGGCCCCCGTGGGTGCTTTTGCTGCGTCCGATTGCTCTCGCAGACCTCCCACAGGTGCAGCGGCAACTGCCAGCCCAGGGTTCGCGCCAGTTGCTGCAAACCGGCGACGCCACTGGCCATCGTCGCGGCGTTGGCGCTTTGCTGCTTATCAAGGGCCCAGACCACGCCGTCCAGGCACCGCCGCTGGGTTACGGCGTGCCAGCGGGTGGCGTTTTTGCAGAGCTGCGTTTGCGGGCTGCCGCCCCAGAGCAGCACGGTGTTCTGGCCTTCGAGCCACTGGGCGTCGGCAAGGCCTGGTGCGATGGCCTCGATCTGTTTGGGCTCGCCGACGACCAGAATGAAGCGGGTGCGGGTGCGCTGGAAGGCGCTGTACTGGTGGTCGAGGTGCTCCTGGAGTTCAGCGACGCCCGGGAGTTTCTTGGTTTCCGGGTTGGATGACGATTCCTCCGGTGGGAATACGCCGTCACCCTGCCGCCGCTCGACGCTGCGGCGGGCCTTCATCAGCGCCAGCGCACGAGGAAGGGTCTGCACCAACAGCGCGATCACCATCAGCAACAGGAACACCGTGATTTGCTGATGTCTCTCCGTCAGTCCGACCGTTGCGCCATAGGTGTAATCAAGCCAGCCCAGCGCCGCTGGGAAGGCGACAAGCCATACCGCGCCACCCGCGCGACGCCAGCCATTGCCGATCATGGATTTCATGCGATGTCTCCCGGTGTGACGGTATTGATCCAGCGCCCTTTGTCTTCGCTGCTCAGTAACAACAAGGGTTGCTTCGCAAGCTTGGCCATCTCGATGCCGAGGGCTGCCAGCAGCCAAGGACCGCAGGGGCCCGGCACGCCATTTAAGGCTTCCAGAATCCAGCGGTGGTCCACCGACAGCGCTGCACCCTCTCGCGCGGCTGCCGCCAGTAATAGGGTGGTTTGCGGATGCCAGTCGGCGCCGTCGGCCAGAACGCCTGTTGCATCGCGAGCTTTGGCCTGAATCTGCAGGAAAGTGGTGAAGTCGGTTTCCAGGGAATCGACGTCGAGGGGCATCGGGCGCAACAGGCGCGCGGCGATGGGCAGCTTGTGGGCTTTGGCGACCGCGTCGGCGCACAGCAGGATCGCGGCGAGTCCGTCGGAGTAAGCCTCTTTACCGTGGGCCTGGACGACGAGGATGAGGTCGACGGCGTCGCGTGGGGTTTTAAGTGTTTCTTCCATCCAGGCGAAGGAGAGCTGGCTTGTTACGTGGACGCCGGTGAGGGTGGATGACGGGGTGAGCTCGGACAGGTGCTGCTGGCAGGCGACGGCCAGTGCTGGATGCTCATCCTGTGGCGCATCGGTCAGGACAGTGACACTGAGACTTTCACTCGGTGGCAGCGGCGCCAGCACTGTCGACAGCGAACCCATCAATTGGGCAAGACCTGCCAAGGCCCGGCCCTTTTGGCCCTTCGGCAGGCCAACGATGCGGCGGGCTTTGCCTGAGTGTGGGACAGGCGTGTGGGGCGGTTTCATCATCGCCACCGCAGACAAATGCTCGGGCAATAGAACCAGACCGGCCATGGCCGCCATGTAACGCTGCCCCCATTCCCCCCAGGCGACCTGTGCCAGCCGGGACCGCTCCTGCAGCAGCCTGTACTCATCCAGAGCGCCACCGTAGGCGTGCACCCGCGCCGCCAGCGCGAGAATCGCCACCACCAACGGCGAGGCGGTGAGCGCCCATACGTTTAACGCCTGCAATTCAGGCACCACGACGTAGAGCAGGAACATCAGCACAGCCGCTGCCCCCGCTAAAACCACGATCAGCAGCCAGCGAACCGGTGAAGGCGGTTTGGGTGCGAGCCCTGCTTGCACGTATTCACGTTGCCACGCCATCTTCAATCCTTCGCCCAGTCAGGCGCGCTGGACATGACCTGGCAACCGCACTGTGAGTGGCAACCATCGACCACCAGCTCACGGCCTTCCTCCAACCAGTCGGCACAACCCTCAATAATGGGATTAACGCCATGTCCGGGTATGGGACACATGACCCTATCCCCCACCAGAGCGACTGCTTTGCCCTGGGTGATATGAGTAGACGACGCGGAAATTACCGCTCCTCCGTGGGTGGTCTTGTCACCCAACAATACGAATCCTTGTGACATTGAAAGATCCTTTGTTAATGAATTGATGAAGCCGTGTATTTATTCCGCGCGAGCGGATGCCTGGGCGAGCTCATGGGTTGCGCGTGCTTGTCATACGTGCCGGGTTTTAACGGTGCGGGCCTTCACTCACCGACTTGATGGCCGATATAAAGATCAGGCGTGACACGTTAAGTTATTACCTGTCCTCATAGTCTGGCTTCAGCGTTTAAACGAATGGCCTCAAGCGTGGGAAAATCTGGCGTATCGCTGTCATCTGGGCCCGAAGTCCCGTCTGGATAAATAAAGGCAGGGTGAAGTCCGATTCCTTTGAACTCTGGCTGTTCTGACGTCACGACATACTTGGCGTGAAGCACTGCCTCAGCGTTTATGTTTCGCACCTGGGGAGCCAGGTAAGTCTGGTAAGGCACCGCTTCACCCACCAGATTAAGCCTCTTGACGTAATCCTTCTTTAGGACATCTTTTAACCATGGGTAGCAATTATTTTTTATATCAAGATGGGTGCCCACCACGTTTTTAACCCCTTCAGACGGAAAATCCGGATTGTTATGCTGAAACACGACCAGAACATCACCTCCCGTTCCCACTACCGCACCTTCGCCAATGCGCTCAGGCCATTGAGGACGTACCCCAAACTTCACGTAAGCCACGCGCCACCGACACATCCCGCCACCGTCAACAGCGAAATCGGCGTCATAGAAATCGCCCTCCCCACGCCGTTTGAACGCTACACGCTGCTCCCTGATACTGCCGAATACATCAGGCCCCTCATAAACGTTTTCACAGATCGTCGATAGATAACCCACGGCCATGGGCGGCGGGAATAACCCTTCCGATGCTTTAAGCGTCATCGTGACTCTCTCCCCCTCCGTGTCCGGATGGAGTTCGTAGTCGAGTGCGCAACCACTGAGCGATGCAAACACCGTTATGATTATGAGTAAAGCGCTGAAGCTTGAAGCTTTCGGATTCGGTTGATCGCCCTGAAGATATCTCGCGGCGGTGAGCAAGTTCATTATTTCGCCTCCGTCTTCAAGCGAATTTCCTGCATTTTCTTAAAGTCTGGCTCAAGTTCCCGATTGGATTCTTCCGTTCCGTCGGGGTAGCGAAATGTTGTCGTGACGATTTCGTCAGCGACGCGTTTCTTCGGGGAAGTCGACGTCACTACAAAATTTGAATGCAGCACTGGCTCAAAAAATATGTTTCTTGCGTCCCGAGCCCTGTAGGTACGATAACTTTCATACTCTTTGGCCAGATTTACACTCTTATCATAGTAACCGAGTTCATAGGCTTCCCTTACCCATGGGTAGTAATCCTTTACGATTTTCAGGTCCGGCCCTTCGATAAACTGATCAACCCTATTAAAGGGCGCATGCTGCCCGTCGAACTTGACTATAACCGTCCCGCCATAATAAGCTGTTACTTTTTTTGCAAAACGATTAGGAATACGATACACGACCCCAAACTCGATGCTATCTAGTTGCCATTCACATTCACCGCCGCCATCAACGAATACCTCTGCTTCGTAGAAATTAGTTTCTCCCTGCCTGGTGAACTTCGAATTCTGGAAGTTTGATCCTGGAAACTGCATACGGCTCACAGTGGGCAAGTCGACGAACATTCGGCATCTGCTCGACTCGTACCTGGCACGCAACGTTTTGGGCTCAAGCTCTGCAGGCACTTTTATAACAATTTTTACCTTTTCGCTGTCGGGCGGCGGAGTCAGAACTTTATAGTCTTTTACACAACCGCTTAAGAGTGCGAGCAGCGCAAGGCATAAGAGTGGAGTTTTTGCGTATAGCGTCGCGTTACTCATATAAGGCTCCTTAAAAAACGGGTGCAGCACACCGAGCGACTTCATTTGTTTGCTTCAGCTGCCAAGCGGATTTCCTGCATTTTTTTAAAGTTGGGCTCTGACCGCCGATCAGACTCTACTGTTCCGTCAGGGTATTTAAACGTAATGAATTCACCAACCTTGTGTTTTTTTGGTGCTGTCGATGAAACCACGTAATCAGAATGCAACACCGCCTCGAAATACACGCTGCGGGCTTCACGGGCCTCGTAGGTTAGATAACTTCTCGCCTCGCCTGCCAGGCCCGCTCGCTTGATATAACCGCCTGAGTAACTATCTTTCACCCAAGGGTAATAGTCCTTGATGATAGTAAGGTCTGCCCCTTTAACTTTCATCAAACCAGATGTCCGAAGCTGTGGATCGTTATGGTCAAATATCACAATTACCCCACCGCCCCCTCCTGAGCCCACGTTTTCTCCAAAACGATTAGGCACGCGATAGCTCACCTCAAATAAAACATTACTTAAGCGCCACTCACAGAGCCCACCGCCGCTTACAAATAAATCTGCCTCATAGAAACTTTCGTTGTTTTGGTGTGACAATTTCACATCAATCGAGTTGTAACCTTCGAGCTTCTCGGGTCGTCCATCTCCGTCATGGGTGACACGTTCGCAGATCGCTGATCGATACATCACCCTAAGGGGTGTTACTTCTAATTCCTCGGGGACCTTAATAGCAATCTTGACTTGCTCGCCACTCGGTGACGGCGCCATGCTGTAGTCTTTCGCACAACCACTAATGGAGAGAACCGTCGCAACACAAGGCAGCAATACTTTCAAACACAAACCTTCTCTACTCATACTAAACTCTCGTCGCACTAGCAACTATGTCAAGCCGCTGCAACGCTTCAATCCCACCCTCCGCCTGAACTGTTGCCTCCAATGCCGCTTCTATTTGCTTATGCATTTTAAGAAACAGGTCATTCCGCTCATATTCTTCTTTCGGCGAGGTGCCGCCATGCTTTGTCATCTGTTCCGCGAAGCGCTTGATCTCGTCCTGTGCATCAAGCGGCGGCTTCCGATCAGGTTCGATGGCTGTGAGTAGTCGATGAGTTATGTGTGCCATATATTCGCCCATCATGTGATTCCCAATACCTAGCAACCCTCCCGGCTTGGGGTTTTTGTAGCGTGGGAATATTCGCTCTAGCGTTTTCTTGTCAAGGCTGCTTATGAAAAGGTGTTGTAGTTTTCCGCTTTTTTCACTCAATGTTTTATTAATACTTGGCACCAGATACAGGTTTGGCCGCACGGGCAATCGGGTCTTTATGGTGTTGTAGTACGGCGCGCCGAGACCATCCTTATTTCGATATGCAGGGTAGGAAGAGCCACGGCTCTGAATGTGCTGTTCTACACGATAAAACATGGCAAGTTCGCCATGATGGCCGTATGAATCACCGAATTCGATCACATTAGTTGCGAGGGCCTGACCCATCGACCAAGCGAAGCCTAACGTCGTGCCTAAAGGGCCGTAAAGCCTATAGAGATGGTTATCCAGATCTGCCTCAGGCGGCACGCTGGGTATAGTGTCGGTGTCATGGACGTGTCGAAAGTGGGCAAATCCGCTCAACCCCTGTATCGCGTCGATGGTAAATGTACGTGGCATACCGTAGGTGTACAACACCGGACCTTTATCCTTGAGTGTTGCGGCATGTATTAGACCCAAAGCTCCTCCAAGGCTGTGTCCGCAAATGAAAAGTTTCCTAAACACAGTATCTTCTGGAATAAATTCACTGAAGTCCCTAGCGTATAAGGTTTCAGCTACTTTGAAGGCCTCACGAAAACCTAGGTGAACCCGGCCCTCGAGCGCCAGGTCTGCGCATGGAACCGAAGGCGCACAACTCAACTTCAGCTCTGGAGGGACAGGACGAAATGTGAGGTCCGTGACTAAGTCTGGCGCATGGAGGCGGTCAAAGTCAGTCCCGCGCCATGCCACCAGTAACTGAGCCGCGTTTCTGACGTAGAAGAGCTGTGTGTCACCCTTGGGAATGGCTGCTTTAGCAGTATTCAATACCTCGCAGCGCTCGTAACGATCATCGAACGGTACGTCAGTGACCAGACAGGGCCAATTTCTCCCACCATCCCACACCCTAGGCGTCCTCGATAAATCAACGCACTGCTCGGCAAAGAAATACTCAGGTGACCCGTACAAATCCTCCGCGCGGTTGCTGTATGACAAGATACTCATCAGCCCCAAGTTGTAGGCATTCGCCAGGCTGTACTCAGGCTGATGATGCAACACCAACGACCAAGCCCGCATCGGGCAAACTTCCAAGACATGCCGGCAGTTCAGCGCTTCGTAAGGTGCGGTAAACCCTGAAAACTCAGCGTCCGGGAAATGATAAGCCGGTGGCGGAGCCAGCTCTGGCCATGGCGGGTTGAACGCCGGTAGCTCATCACACAACTGCCCTATTCGCAGGTAGTGATAGGCATGCCCCTGCTCAAGTGCCTGTTGTTCCACCGGCGAAAACCCGGGACGCTGCTTTCCGTACAGAGGTTTGCTGTCACTTGCACCCGGCCGCTCGGGCTCCGGACGCACTGCGCGCAACCGCCGCTGTTGCAGAACTTCAGCCAACGGCGCCGCCGGCATTAGCAGTGTTACGTCGAGCGGATGAAGATCCTCAACTCGAATGACACCCTGGGCATCGGTGCTCCCCGAGTACTCAGCAACGCAGCCATCCCGCACTGCCTGATTGGTCGCCCGCCACGGCAGATTAGCCAGCGGCTCGCCGCGCTCGTCCACCAGTTGAAATTCAACCCAATGGGTTTTCTGGGGGCCGATGGCCACAGGCTTGTAGGTGCAAAAAATGTCCGTCTGGTGCTGTCTGTCTTTCATGCCGGGTCCTTCCTGATTGAAGATTTGATGCGGTGATAAATTGTCGCGGCCGATTGCTTGGCGGCAGGCGCGGTGTCGGTAGCCGTTGCGATGCAGATCGCAAACCATTTGGGCGACGGGGCCCCTGAGCGGTGCTCACTGCTCATCGGGCTTGTCATTGGGGAACTCGATCACCACGTTCCCGGGCAATAGCGTGTGGACCGGGATGGTCTTGCCGTCCTTATCGGTCACGCCGGGGAACCGCTCGCCCTCCTGGGTGGTGATCAGGTAACGGGCGAAGGGGGCGTAACCCTTGACCGGGTCGCTGAGGGTGTAGCCCGCGGCATAGCCCGGCGGTATCGGTGTCGCCGGGGTGGTCAGCGTAGTGGCACCGCCCTTGAGGACGTACGCGGCCCGGTGATGGATGTTCCCTGGCGCGCCCAGCTCGATCTCGCCGCCTTTGATGCGGATGAACGCGCCGCCGCAGCTGAAGACGATTTCTTCGGGCGCACTGATCTCGACACGGCCGGCCAGGCTTTCAATTTTTATCTGGTCATTCGCCAGCGCGTGCATCGCGCCGCCGTAGGCGTGCAACTGCACATCCCCATCCACGGCTTTTAGGTCGAGGCCTTTGGTCACAGCGCACAGGCTGATCGCACCCTCGGCGGTGCCGGTGATGTCATGTCCCGCGCTGATGTTGGTCGAGCGCGACGACGCGATGGCGACGCTGTCACGGCCGGAGGACAGCAAAACAGTCTCGGGGCTGACCACGCCAATGCCGGCCGGCGCGTGCAGTAGCAGCCCGGGCTCGGTGAGGTTGGTCAGGGCCGCGGTGAGTTGTTCGTGGCCGCTGGTATCGGCGGCAATGGTCTGGGCACTCCGCGCGGCTTGAGCCATGGACCGGGCCAACGACAACGCGCTTTCAAGCTGCTCGATTGCAGCGTCCATATCGAGCTGCTGACCGTGCGCCCTGGTCTGTTCATCCGCACTGATGAACACCCCACGCCCGGCCCGAATCGCGCCCCAGCCATCCGTGCGCAATTCAAAGCCTTCGCCGCGCTTATCCTTCTCGTTGTCGACCAGATGCCCAAGGTTCAGCTGACTCTTGCCGCTGTGCTCGGTGCTGAGTTTGATGTGTTCTTTGCCGCGATCATCTTCCATGCGCAGCTTGTTGTTCGCCGGCGTGCGCAGGACATTGCGTTTGTAGTCGCTGCGCAGCAGCGTCACATGGTCGGGATGGCGATTATCGTGAAGGGCATGGGCGATGTAGGGCCGGTCCGGGTCGCCTTGCTCGAAGGCAATCGCCACTTCGGTGCCGCAGATCAGTGGCAGGTGCAGGCCGTGGGTATCTCCGGCATACGGACGGGCCAATCTGAGCCACAGGCTTTCCTGACCGATTTCCCAGCTGTCTCGGTCAAACAGAAAGCTGACCTTGTAGCGGCCTTCGCGGTCGATGTGGCTGTAGGGATCGTTGGCCAGCGAGCTGGTGACCCGCGCCGGGACGGTCCCGGCAATTTGCGGTTTTGCCAGCAACGGCGGCCGAACACACACGTTCTCCGAATAAGGAATCGCTTCAAAGCTCAACTCAAAACTGCGATCCCGTGCGGCCCGCAACTGCAATCGAGTGATTACCGCACCCGGTTCAAACGCCTGCGGCGCCCCACCGGAAATCGCCAGCACCTGCGCCAGTCCCAATGACGCACTGCTGCTAATCCCGGTCAGCCGAGTCTGGTTATTGAGATACCGTTCGTGCCGCAACCGGGCAAAGAAAAACCCGCTTTCACCCTCTAAATCTTCATCCTGATCGAGCTTGTCACCCAGCGCTTTGTACGGCTCGGCATAGTGATAAGCCTCCCCATAAGTCGTGGTATCACCGCGAGTCTGATCAACATCCCCATCCAGCCACGCACCGGCGTCACGGTCGTGGTAGGCACGAAAGTGAACGCTCTGCTCCACCACTTCATGACTGACCTGCAGCCCCCAAACCCCATCCTGGCCGCTGCTGCCCAACCCCGACTGCGGCCGAAACGGCAAGCTCACCCGCGGCCGAACGTAATGCCGCTGATCATCGTGAAACTCGACGACCTCAATACCCAATCGCTCATTGTTGCTAAAGCGGTACCAGATCCCCACCTCGGCCAGCAGCCGGGAAATAAACGCCAGATCGCTCTCGCCGTACTGCATCACCTGCTCGCGCGCCGGGTACTCCCGCACCAGCGTGAACAGAAAGTCCTGCCCCTGGAAGTCATGGCGCGTACGCAGAATGCTCTCGACAATCTGCGGCACCGACTGATGCTGATAGATCCGGAACTGCCGCCCACGGGCCAGCAACGCCAGGCGCGGTTCCAGCGTCACTTCATAGCGCGCTTCATCAGCCGAGCCGGACAGCCGCTTGAACCCGGTAACCACCCCATGCAACGTACGCAGCGCTTCAACCCGAGGCACCCGCAACCCAGGAATCGCCACCGGCAACATGTGGGCCGCCGCATGCAGACTGAACTGCGCATCCTGGCTTAGCATCCGCTCGGCGCCGATGTCTCGCTCAACCGAGGTAAATTCCACGCGATAAAGAAACGGCTGGCTCAGCTGTTCTTCACCTTCAAAGGCTAAAACGTCAAGTGTCACAGGCAGGTTATGAACGACGAGTTTGTGACGGCTATGGTCGAAAAACACCCCGATGGCATCGTTCATCATTCGCCCTCCACCGAAGCCAGGGACTCGACAAACTCAAGGGTGATACCGTCCTCCTCGCAGTGCCCCAGCACCACGCCCCGCGTCGCCAATCGCGCCGCCTGGCGCTGTAAAAGCTGTTGACTCAGCACCGGCAAAATCTGCTGATTGAGCAAGCTGTCGATGTTCCGCGCGCCGCTGTCGGGCAGCAGGCACGCCTCCACCAGCGCATCATGCAGGCGCTCGTCGATCCGGCAGTCCAGCCCGTAATGCCGGCGTAACCGCTCTGCCACTTTGCCCAGCTTGATTGCGACGATGCGCTTGAGCGCCGGCGCCTGCAGCGGTCGGTAAATCAACGTCTGGAAACGAGCCAGCAACGCGGGCTGGAAGTGCTCGCGCAGGACCGGCCGCAGTTGCTCGTGGACCTCCCCGTCGAGCGCGTCGGGGTTCTCCAGCAGGTAGTCCTGCAGCAGGTCGCTGCCCAGGTTGGACGTCATGACGATGACGGTGTTGCGGAAGTCTATTTCGCGCCCTTCGCCGTCGCGCATGAAGCCTCGATCAAAGACCTGATAAAACAGGTTGAGCACGTCGCGGTGGGCCTTTTCCACTTCGTCCAGCAGCACGACGCTGTAGGGGCGCTGGCGCACCGCTTCGGTGAGCACGCCGCCCTGCCCGTAGCCGACGTAACCCGGCGGTGCGCCTTTCAACTGGCTGACGGTGTGGGCTTCCTGGTACTCGGACAGGTTCAAAGTGATCAGCGATTTCTCGCCGCCAAACAGGGTGTCGGCCAGGGCCAGGGCGGTTTCGGTCTTGCCGATGCCGCTGCTGCCGACCAGCAGGAACACGCCCAGCGGCGAGTCTTCTTCGGTCAGGCCGGTTTTCGCGGCGCGCAGACGCTGGGCCATTGCCGTCAACGCGCGGTCCTGTCCGATCACCCGCGCGGCCAGGGACTGTTCCAGCGTGAGCAGGCTGGCCTGTTCATCTTTCAGCAAGCTGCTCAGGGGCACGCCGGTCCAGTCGGCAATGACTTGGGCGACGCTGCGATCGTCGACATCCAGCGACAGCAGCGGTGCATCGCCCTGAACCGCCTTGAGCTGGGCCTGCAAATCCGTGCAGGTCTCGGCGTCAAAGACTTCGGCATGACGAGCAGCGAGCAACGTCTGCGCAAGATCGAGTTCGTGGGCGTGCTGGTCCTGCAGTCGCGCCAGCTCACCGCCCAGGGATAACAGCTGCGCGGCGATGGCCGTCAGACGCTCATCGGCATTGCGTCCGTTGACGCGCTGATCGTCTTGCAGCGCCTGGCGTTCCTGCGCCAGCGCGGACTGCCGGGCCTTGCTCGCGATCAGCGCCTGGGGCTCGCAATCCAGGCTCATGCGCACCCGGGCGCTGGCGGTGTCGAGCAGGTCGACGGCTTTGTCCGGCAACTGCCGACCGGGCAGATAGCGGCGCGACAGCACCACTGCCGCCTGTATCGCCGCGTCTTCGATGTGCACGCCGTGGTGGCTGGCGTAGCGGGCCTTCAAACCGCGCAGCATGACCATCGCCGCGGCATCGTCCGGCTCGTCGACCTTGACCATCTGGAAGCGTCGCTCCAGTGCCGGGTCACGTTCGAAATACTGCTTGTATTCGCTCCAGGTGGTTGCAGCGATGGTGCGCAGTTCACCACGGGCCAGGGCGGGTTTGAGCAGATTGGCGGCATCGGCGCCCCCCGCCTGATTGCCCGCGCCGATCAGCGTGTGGGCTTCGTCGATGAACAGCAGCACCGGATGCTCGGCCTGCTGCACGGCCTCGATGACGTCTTTGAGGCGCTGTTCGAATTCGCCCTTGACCCCGGCACCGGCCTGCAACAGGCCCAGATCCAGCGTGCGCACGCTGACTGGTTTAAGGCTCGCGGGCACGTTGCCTTCGACGATGCGCAGGGCCAGCCCTTCCACCAGCGCGGTTTTGCCGACACCGGGTTCGCCCACCAGAATCGGGTTGTTCTTGCGCCGGCGGCTGAGAATGTCGATGACCTGACGAATCTCGTCGTCACGGCCCAGCACAGGGTCGATCTCACCCTTGCGCGCCTTATCAGTGATGTCCTGAGTGAACCTGGCCAGCGAAGGGTTTTCCGCCGTTGAATCCGCAGGCGAGATCTTTACCGAAGCCATCTCCGGTTCAACGTCCAGACCCTGCCCAGGCTGTGGGCGCTCATCGGAATGCTCGTCAAGAAACGGCAGCAAATGGCGCAACTGCACCTCGCTCAGGCTGAGCAACGGCCAGGCCTCTACGCATGCGAGGAGGTCGGGAGACTCGATCAGCGCGCCCAGCACGTGGGCCGAGCGCAGTTGCTCGTTGTCCTCTTCCATCGAAGCACGCACCCAGGCGTTCTTGATCAGCCGCTGCAAGTTGTCACACAGCTGCGGCTTGGCCTGGACACTGCGCGGCAGGCGGTCGAGGTGGTCGAGCAAGCCGCTCCACAGCGCCTCGATGTCCCACTCATAACGCCGCCCGATCAGCACCAGATAGCCGTCGCCCTGCCCCAGCAGTTTCAGCAGCCAGTGCTCGATGGTGATGTGGCCGTGGCCGCGGCTCTGGCACAGCGTTGCCGCCGCACTGAGGGCCTGGGCGCAGAAAGGATTGAGGCGGCGAAGCAAACGGGAGGAGCTCTGTGCCATGGGTCATCGTCCTTGAACGGAAGGAGTAATAAGCGGCGACGAGACCGTTGAGCGATCGACGCCTCGCTGTTTTTTCTCGGGAAACGTGCCGTGTAGATGTGCTTGGCGCAGCGACCGCGAACGGACGCTCCACCCAACACACCGCAGCCGGCAGACAGGCGTGCAAAAGCTGCCTGTCTGCCGGCCTTGCAGCGTCAGGCGGTCTGGCGTTCGTTCCACGAGTCGGAGTGGATGATGTTGCCGTCCTTGTAGGTCCAGGTGACCTTCTCGTAGCGCAGCTCGACCATCTCCAGGTGGTTGTGCTTCTCCTTGGCCGGGTCCTTGACGTCGTGCATTTTCGGCGCGACGCGCACGACCTTGACGTTCTCCAGCAGGGTGTTGAAGTACTCGACTTCCTGGCCCGCGTCGTCGATGCGGTACCACTTGAACTCGGCGCTTTTCAGGGTCTGGCCGGTGCCGACGGCCTTGTACAGGTACGGGCTGCTGGCATCGATTTCCTTGGTGAACAGGAACGGCGTGTGCACCCGGGCGCCGGTCAATTTGCCGGTGTTGTTGTCGGTGGGGATGTAGACGCTGTGGTCCTGGGCGACCACTTCGACGCTGCCTTCCCGGGACTGCACGTTGACCGAGCCTTTGATGTCAGCGCCGCCGTCATCTTTGAGCCAGAGGTAAACGGGAATTGCCATGTGAAACTCCTTGCTTGGGTTATCGAGTGCCGCGAAATGCGACGGGGGTAGCCGGCCCGGCCCCGGCAGAAAGCGACCCGCAGGCCCCCTCTTCCGGCACCAGACGGATATCGACGCGGCGGTTGGCCCTGCGCCCTTGTTCGGTGTCATTGCTGGCGATCGGTTGACTGGCGCCGTAGCCCTGCACGGCGAAGCAACTGCCGGGAATGCCGCCCATGCGCTGCATCCAGTCGCGCACCGAAGCGGCGCGGTCGCGGGACAGGCGCAGGTTCTGCTCGGCGCTGCCGGTGGCGTCGGTATGCCCGGTGACGACGATCAGCCAGCCGGGTCGGGCCTTGATGCCGACCAGTGCGTTGATCAGCACCTGGGTCGACTCGGCCTTGAGTTCGGCGCTGCCGGTGTTGAACAGCGACAGCGTGTCCAGGCGCACTGGCCCGGACGCCTGCGCCGTGTCGGTTGGCGGCCGGTAACGGCCGATGGCGTGCCAGACCGTGGTGCGCAGCTGTTCGGCGCGGTAAAGGCCGAGGCCCAGCGACCAGGGCTCGCCGTAGCGGTAGTAGTCATCCAGCCGCCGGGCGTCGTCGTGCAGAACGGTCAACGCCGCTTCGCGCCGGGCTACCGCCTGCTGGTCCTGGCGAGCGGTTTGGTTGATCGAAGCGTAGCGGCGCAGGTCGTCACCGACCTGGCGGATCAACAAGGTGTTCTGCCGGGCCGAGCTCGACACCGCGACGACGGCAGCGAAGACCGTCAGCCAGATGCCGATGACAGTGGCGCGCCGCGCAGCGCTGTTGCCGGTGTGTCGGGGCAGCAATTCCAGCAAAGGATCCGGCGCGGGCAAAGCACCGCCCGTGTCGATCGCCAATCGGGTCGGCACCAGCGCAGTTTTTACCTGTACCCAGTGCTGCCAGACGCTGCCAGGCATCGGGTCAGGCAGACGCGCCACTTGGCAGATTGCATAGGCCACTGGCGACGGCGCGCGATGCCGGCCGATCCCGGTGAAGTGCGGCGCGACGTACTGAACCAGCCATGCGGCGTGGGCGTTCATCTGCACGGCGAGCTGCATACGGTCAGTGAGCGCGGCGGCGTCTTGCCTCTGCCAGTCCTCGACGCTGACGCAAGTGCCGTTGCTTCGCACCCGGGCGGATGGCTCGCCATTTTCCCAACTGAACCAGACGGGTTCGGTGCGCAAGACGCCCTCTTTCCGGCTGAAGCCGGTCCCACGAACATCCCCCGGCCCTTGGGACATGTGCTGATAACTCATGACCCACAGCGGCAACACCAGCGCGCGCTGGCGGACCACGAACAGCTGATGCGTCAGCGCACGAAGCTGGCCATCCAGCTCCGAACTGTCAGCGTGTTGAGATGGGTTGATGACGAACATGACGCTTATCTGCGCACGCCATTGCGGACGGGCGGCCAGCAGCGCAGCGGCCACACCGGGCAATCGTTCAAGGCTCGGCACCCAGACGTAACACCCGCTAGCCGTCTTCCGTACGACGGTTTGCCCGGCGATATCGGCATCGGCCTCAACAGCAAAAAGCCCCGCCGCCCCCTCGCCACACACCAGCACCACAGGCAGCCGATGTTCACTGCCGGGCAAGGCTCTGAACTCATCCAGGCTTAGCGAACCACCGACACGCGCCGACCTCCGCCCCGCCAGCAGCCATCCAACGGCCACCAGAATCACGGCGCCAAAGACAGCGACCGCTTGAGCGACCAGGCTCAGGGGCAATACGCTGATCACCATCAGCGCCAGGCACCCCGGCCACAGGGCAAGCGCGCGCATCAACTTGAGTGTCATGGGCGCGTCACACCCGCTCGGTCACAAGGGAGGCGACCAGCGCCGCCAAGTGCGAATCCAGCAACCACCAGATGCCCGCCAGCAACAATCCGGCCGCCAGCAGATGCAACAGCGGCGCGCGCAACCAGGCCGGCAAGGGTTTGCGTCCCCTGGCGTCGATCCAGGTGGACAGCGGCTGATCCAGGGTCAGCGGCGCTACCCGGGCGGTCAACTCGGCCATCAACTGTTGCCGCTCGGGGTGGTTCGGTTCCTTGTAGCGTCCGAGAAACCCCAGCATCAGAACGCGGTGATACACCCTCAGCACGCTCGGGTCCGGAGACGGCTCGTGCAGCACCTCACGCATTTCTTCGTACAGAAACTGCCCCGCCTGATGACGTCCGAAGTAATGCGCCTGAAGCGGTTCGTGGGTCCATTTGGCGCGGGCACTGGCATCGGCGTGGGCCAGCACGGTTTCATCCAGCAGCGCGCATTGAGCGTGGCTGATGAAGTCGACACTGCGCTGGCTGACGCCGGCTTGCTTGAGGGCATCGCGAACCTCTACCACCTGGCGGGTGCACAGGTTCCAGAGCGCATCGCTGTCCGGGGCGGCCGCGCCATGGCGCAACTCGACCACCAGCAGGTAACTGTCCTGCAGCAGCTGATCGACATTGACGGGCTGGGTAGCCGACTGGCTTTTCATCGGCCGGCTCATGAGCGCAATACCGCAAACAGCTCAAGCTTGACGTCCGGCAGCGTGGCCGGGACGTAGAACGCACAGACCCCTTCGGCGAGCACGGCTTGGCCGCTTGGATGAGCGAAGTCCAGAGCGAAATACTGGTTTTCAAGACGCAGCGGGATCGCCGCCGGCACGTGGCTGAGGGGCTGCAGCGGAACGCCGTCCAAGGCTGCGTTGATCAACCGATCGACGTCGTCCGGCGTGCCGACCTTGCACAGCCGCGGGAACTGCGCCTGCAGTTGCGCCGGTGCCTCGCGGCAGCGCACCGACAGGTAAAAGTCAGCGGCGTCGGCCTCACGCAGCCGTGGGTCGTTGAACGTCACTTGCCAGCGCCCGGGGAGAACCCGCTCCAGCGCCAGAGCGATCACCCGCGACGGCAGACTGGCTTCGAGCAACGTCGAAATCATCTGCATCAAGGGCGGGAACACCGTTTCAAGCGCTTCGTGACGGTAGGCCGGAATCGCCTCAACGTCGTGTTCGAGGGAGAACGTCAGCAGCGCCCCCGCCAGCTTCACCAACTCCTGATAGACCTGCTCGGGATGGCGCGCCGGGCAGGCCTTGAAATCGGCGAGCACGGGCTGGTAAGTGTTGAGCGCATTGAGCAGCCAGAACAGCGAGACATCGGCCACTGCGAAGTCGGCCATGCGCTGGTTGCTCTCACGGCGCATGCCCATCAAGCGCTGGCGCTTGGACGCCAGTTGGGTCAGCAGATTGTCCAGTTGCACCAGCAAACCCGCGTGCCCTGCAAAGCTCAACAGCGGTGGCACGAACGCCTCGTCCAGGCACGCGCGCCCTTGCCCGTCCCGCACCAGCCGGGCGACCGGACAGGTCAGGTAATCGGCATTGTCATCGCTGGCCAGACGCAGGCTGAGCAGGTGCTCGAGCACGCCGATCGACTGTTGATCGTCGCCGTACAGATCCTGCACCTCACGCCACTCCTGCCGGTAGCGCACCGGTCGGTCAGCGCGAGCCCCCTCGAACAGGCAGTTGCCGCCATTGGCCTGCTCCAGGGGCAAACACAACATCACTGTCGCGCCCTGCCCCGGTTCGATCAGGATGTGTTCCAGGGCCAGCGCGGCGGGCAGCCGATCAACGCTGTCAGTGTCGATCAGCGTGCCATCCGGCAGCCGCACGCGCAGCGTGGACGCCTTCAGTTTGCCCAGCCGCAACGCTTCAAGATCAAACGTCGCTGTCTGTACGCCCCACGGATGGACCCGCGACAGATGGGCGATGCATTCGTTGGTCCAGGCTTCCCAGCGCGCTTGCTGCTGGAATTGCTACTGGGACAGCAGCGCCCCGGCAGCCCAGAGAGGTCGGTCGATTTTCATGTTGTGCTCACCTATGGCCGACGTCAGGTTTTGGCTTTGGGCATCTGGGAAACCAGCGACAGATTCACGTCCATGCCTTCCACCTGGAAATGCGGCACGGCGTACAACTTCACGCGGAAGAAACCGGGGTTGTCGTCGATGTCCTCCACCGTCACCCGCGCGTCACGCAGCGGATGCGAGGCCTGCAAATCGTCCCCCGGGTCGGTCATTTCGGTGACCAGCCCGCTGATCCACTTATTCAATTCCAGCTCCAGCAAACGCCGGTCCTTGGTGGTGCCGATGTTTTCGCGCTGAATCAATTTCAAATAATGCGCAATGCGCGACAGCAGAAAGATATAAGGCAGCCGCGAATTGATCCGGCTGTTGGCCGTGGCATCGGCGGTGTCATACAGCGCAGGCTTTTGCGTCGAGTTGGCGGAGAAGAAACAGGCGTAATCGCGATTCTTGTAATACGAGAGCGGAATAAACCCCAGATTGGCGAATTCAAACTCCCGGGTTTCCGGAATCATCACTTCCGACGGGATCTTCACCTGACTGCCGGTGCCCAGGTCATATAAATGAATCGGCAGATCCGTAACTGCCCCACCGGACTGTGGCCCGCGAATTTGCACACACCAGCCGTTATTGACGAAACTCTTCACCATGTTTGCAGCGAAGGCAAAAGAAGCATTGGTCCACAGGTATTTGCTGTGGTCGGTGCCTTTGACACTTTCCACATAATTGAAACTGCGCACCGGAATGGTGTCCGGGCCATAGGGCAACCGCCCCAATACCCGGGGCATGGTCAGCCCGATATAACGGGAATCATCGGTGTCTCGGAATGACTTCCACTTGATGTATTCCGCGCGATCAAAGTAATTGCCGATGTCTTTGATGGCAGCCACTTCCTCCATGGTTTCCTTGCCGAAGAAGGCCGGGCCGACTGAACCAATGAACGGCATATGCGCCGCCGCTGCGACTTTCGATATATTGCGAAGCAGCGCGATATCTTGCGGACTGCGATCAAACTCGTAACTGGAAACAGCCGCCGCAATGGGCTCACCACCGGGCGTGTCGTATTCCTGGGTATAGGTGTGCATATACAGACCGCTCTGGGCGATCTCGGGGGCGTCTTCGAAATCCTGGACCAGATGGTCCTTGCTGATGTCCAGCAACTCGATGCGCACGTTCTGGCGGAAGTCGGTCTGATCGATCAGCGACTTCACTCCGCGCCACGTCGACTCGACCCGCTGGAAGTCCGGGTGATGCATGACGGCATCAAGCTGACGGCTGATCTGCGCGTCCAGCGAGGCGATGTGTTCGTCGAGCAGGGTCTTGTCGAGGCGCTGAACCTTGCGCGACGAACCCTTGAGCAGGTTGAGGAACACGCTGACGGCTGCGGTCACGCGCTCATCGGCGGAGATCTCCGACAGCGCCTCGTTGTTCTGGAACGCCTCGATGTCGCCCAGGGCTGACACCGGGTTGAGGTTGATTTTGGAAAACAGCGCGCTATAAACGCCCGTGCTTTCTTCGGACAAAACGGTGCCACCGCCTGAGACTGCGGAAGAGTGTTTCGAGGACATGTTTGATACCTGCTATCAGAGACCCGGGTGATTAACGCTCTGTGGGTGCGGCGAGCATCGCCAGTTCGGCGCGCAGTTCATCGCTCAGCGTTTCGTCTTTGACGATGCGTTCAAGTTCGTGCCGGAAGGTGGCGTTGTCGAGCAGGTTTGATTTGAGGTCACGCAACAGATTGCGAGTCGCCAGCAGCGCGCGCAACGAGGGTATTTGTCTGGCCACGTGTTCCGGCTCGAAGTCTTTCATTCTTTCGAAATTCAAATCCACTGAAGCGTCGGAACCGTCGTCGGCGAAGGTGTTCTCAACGGTGAGTTTCAAGGCAGGGGAAAATTCCGCCAGCACACTGTCGACATTGTTTTTATTGATATTAATCTTGGTGCGTTCGGACAAGGGCCGGTCTTCCCGGCCATTGCTGTAGTCCCCGAGCACCATTAATTTAAGCGGCAATTCGACTTTTTTCTGCGCACCGCCAGTGTGCAAATCGAGTTTTATATTGACCCGCGCCTTGGGCACTTCATTTTGAAAGCTGTTTGAAGCCATAACTCCTCCGTCGAAAATGCCACACATCACAAAGGGGAATATCCGGATCGCAGGGCCTTTGTATCAGCCGAACGCCCGCACCCCAAGCGGTCAAGTTTTAACAAGTGTGAGCAAAGAATGGGCTGATGAAGTTTTCATCGAGCTCGGGAAGCGGCAAGGCTAATTCCCTACGAATAAAAACTCTACCCACCAAAGAGAGGAAGAGAGGTGTCCTACGGAAGTCTAGAATCCTTCCTACAAAATAATCTCAGACAGAGGAAGGGCTACAGAATTAAACACCCAGCGCAATACAGTGGCGGCGGGTTTTAAAGTACAGCTATAAAAAAACCGCAGGCGGTTGAACAGCATCCGCTGTGCAACACGCCTGCGGCCGGTTGGAGCAAATGAATCAGAAAATATAATCCGTGGTCAGGAACGTCGACTCACGGTTGTGAATGATGTCGCTGATCAGCGCCTTGTTACTCTCCTGGAACTTGGTCGCCACCAGGGTGCGGATCGAGAACACGCGCAGCGCATCGTCCACCGACAGCGTGCCCTCGGCCGAATTCTTGCGGCCGTTGAACGGGAAGCTGTCCGGGCCGCGCTGGCACTGCGCGTTGATGTTGATACGGCCCACCTGATTGGCGAACGCATCGACCAGACGCCCGACCTGCTTGGAGTCGTTGCCGAAGATACTCAGCTGCTGACCGAAATCGGAATCCAGCACGTACTCGATCACCGTTTCCAGATCGCGGTACGCCACCACCGGTACCACGGGGCCGAACTGTTCTTCGTGGTAAACGCGCATGTCCGGGGTGACCGGGTACAGCACCGCCGGGTAGAAAAACTGCCCGTGGGTCGTGCCGCCACCTTCGTTCACCACTTTGGCGCCTTTGCTCACGGCATCGTCCACCAGCCCTTGCAGGTAATCGGTCTTGCCCGGCTCCGGCAGTGGCGTCAGCGAGACGCCCGGTTCCCACGGCATGCCCGGCTTGAGCTGGGCGAGTTTCTCCTCGAACTTTTCAAGGAAACTGCCGACCACGTTTTCATGCACGAAGAGGATCTTCAACGCCGTGCAGCGCTGGCCGTTGAACGACAGCGAGCCGGTAATGGCTTCCGTCACGGCGTTGTCCAGGTTGACATCCGGCAGCACGATTCCCGGGTTCTTGGCATCCAGACCCAGTGCGGCGCGCAGACGGTGCGGCTTGGGGTGGAGCTTTTTCAGGGCGCTGGCGGCCTTGTTGGTGCCGATGAACGCGAACACGTCGATCTTGCCGCTGGCCATCAGCGCACTGACGGTCTCGCGGCCGCTGCCGTAGATCACGTTGATGACCCCGGCCGGGAAGCTGTCGCGGAACGCTTCGAGCAGCGGACGAATCAGCAGCACGCCGAACTTGGCCGGTTTGAACACCACGGTGTTGCCCATGATCAGCGCCGGAATCAGCGTGGTGAAGGTCTCGTTCAACGGGTAGTTGTAAGGGCCCATGCACAGGGTCACACCCAGCGGGACGCGGCGAATCTGGCCGAGGGTGTCCTGCTCCAGCTCGAAACGGCTCGAGCGGCGGTCGAGCTCCTTAAGGGCGTTGATGGTGTCGACGATGTAATCGCAGGTGCGGTCGAACTCTTTCTGCGAGTCCTTGAGGTTCTTGCCGATTTCCCACATCAGCAGCGTCACCACCGCATCGCGCTGCTCGCGCATCAGCTTGAGAAAGGTCTCGACGTGATGAATACGATCAGCGACACGCATGGTGGGCCAAGTGCCCTGACCGCGATCGTAGGCGTTGACGGCGGCGTCCAGCGCGGTCATTGCGGTGTCGGCGTCCATCAGCGGCGTGCTACCCAGCACCACGGATTCCAGGCCCGCGTCGGTCTTCAGCGAGACCGGGCTCAACACCGGCGCCAACGGCCCGTGCCATTGATGCAGTTCGCCATTGACCAGGTAATCGCGCTGCTCGATGGCGGGGCCTGCGCGAAACTGCTCAGGGATCTCGTCGGCGCGCGGGTACAGGTTGTCCAGGCGGTTTTGCAGGGTCATCTCATTTACCTCTTCCAGTCGGTCATCGTGCCAAACAGGCTGGACACACTACGCCACAGCCGCCGCCGAATGAAAAGCGTCGAGATAAATGTCACGTCCGGGTGACACGAAAACCGTCTGCCACCCGTGCCAGAGTTGGCGTTCAGGCCACCGCGGTCTGGTTGCGACCGGATGCCTTGGCCCGGAACAGCGCCTTGTCTGCGAGGGCCAGTAGCCCATGTAAATCCTGATCGTCGTGGTCCCACTCGGCGACGCCGAGACTCGCGGTCACCCCTTCGTCGTGCTGGCAGATGATGTCGGCGATGGCCGAGCGCAGTCTCTCGGCAATGATCTGCGCCGCGTCGATCGGCGTGTTGGCCAACAGCAGCGCGAATTCCTCTCCGCCCAGGCGGCCGCTGACATCTGCGTCGCGCACGGATTGGCGGATGACCCTGCCGATCTGCCGCAAGACCTCGTCACCTGCCTGATGGCCGTGGCCGTCGTTTATGCGTTTGAAATGGTCGATGTCCAGCATCAGGGCGCAGAGCGGCAGATCGGCCTGCTTGCAGGTCTCGTACACGGCTTCGGCCCGATGGAAGAAGGCACGACGGTTCTGCAGTCCAGTCAGCTCGTCTGTCTGCGCGGCGTGGGCGGCGATGCGATGGGCGTGTTCCATTTCACGACTCAGGCGAAAGGCCTTCTCCATGGCCTGAGACAGTTTGCGCGTCGCGCTGACCACAAAGCCGGCAAAGATCAGCGACGCAGCCGCCATCCCCTGCTGCGCGGTCTGGGGCTGAACCAACAGCCAGATCGTGCACGGCAGCAGCACCAGCGCAATCGACACCAGGGTCATCGAGCGGTACGCCGAGTAGCAGGACACCGCACTCACTGACATGCCCACGGCGAACAGCAGCACCAGCGTCTGGATCAGCAGATCCCCGGCCTGCATCAGCGCCAGCGCGCCACCGCCCCAGATACCGGCCGACAACACCAGCGTGATCCAGTAAGTGCTTTCCCAGCGCTCTGGGGTCCGGGCGGTTTCCGGCATCCGGAAATAAATGGCCAACATCACCAGGCGCAAGACGGTCGACGCGCCCAGCAGCCCTAGCCACCAGACAATAAGCGAGTGTTCCAGGCGCTCCCAGCAGATCCACGAGAGGATCACAGCCGCCAGCGCGCTGCCGAACACCGAGAAAAAACTCTGGCGCAGGAGCAGCTGCAATCGATCGTTGCGCACTTGGGCCCGTATCAGGGCCTCACGCGCCGGTTGAGAATCATGGAGGTACATCGAGTTCGCCCGACCCTGGCACTGGAAATGGGCCGATTGTGGCATCGTGCTATGACGCTTAACAACTCGCGCGCCAATTAACTCACACCTAACGAAAAGCAGCGTCGCCGATCGTTTCCGGTCAGGGCTCCAACCCCTCTGGAACGGGGGTTTTGGGCGAGGGTCATGACTGCGGACCGAGCAGCTCGATCAGCCTCAGCGCGTTGCCGGTAGCGGCGCCGCTGGCAGTGTTGTCAAAAATACACCACGTCGGCGCGCCGCCTTGGGCCTCGGCCTTCAGCGCGGCGGCCAGACGCGCCAGATAGTCTTCTTCATAAGCGCTGTAATAGAGGCGCGGCGCCCCGTGCAGTCGCCAGTAGCGCAACCCCGGCCAACCTGCCGGCTGACTGTCGTTGCTGAGCCTCGACGGGTCGACCGTTGCTTGCGTGATGCGCCAGTGAGTCAACAGCGATTCGGCCTGCACCCAGGTTTCCTGGCGAGGCTCAATGACCACCTGCCCCGCGAAGCGCTCGCGCAACCCGGTGAAAAACACCTCTGCCACGCCTGGCTCGAACGCCAGCGAAGGCGGCAATTGAAGCAGCAGGCAGCCCAACCGCTCGCCCAGTTCACCGCATTGCCCGAGGAATTCATCCAGTGCCGGTGCGCAGCCCTGCAAGCGGTGTTCATGGGAAATGAGCTTGGGGATTTTCACCGAAAAGCGAAAATCCGCCGGCACCGATTCAGCCCAGCGCGCATAGGTCTGCGGACGATGGGGCCGGTAGAACGAGCTGTTGATTTCAGCGGTATTGAAGTGCCGGGCGTAGCGTTGCAAGTGGGTGCCGTCCCCCGGAAACGCCGGCCCATGCTCGCGGCCCAGACTCCAGCCGGCGCAGCCCACGAAGATTCTGCCAGGCTCCTTCGAAAGAGCGCCGTCCAAAACGGCATTGTTCAAAACAGCATCTCCAAGGCTTCGCCCATGAAGATCTCTGCGGTCTTCGGGCCGATGCCGTCGAACGCCAGCAGGCGCTTTTCGAAGTCGTGACGGTCAGCGCTGGCGGCGGCCATTGCACTGACCGCACCGCCATATTCATCCGTCAGCTTGTTCGCCAGTGCCAGCAGGCGCACGGCGGTGGATTCGTCGTAACGCGCGTAACCGCCCTCGCCCAGCATCCTCACCCGTTCCCGGTGGGTGCAGGTTGCCAGCTTTCGTGGGGTGTCGCACCCGTGCCTGTCGACGATGACGCGGTAAGCCTGCACCGCCGCCTGCGCCCGAATCCGCTTGCCCATCAGGAAACTGGCCAGCAACCATTTGAACAGCGCCAGTTCACCGCCCTGCACAAGGTCGATCCCCAGTTCCTGCGCGGTAATGTGCTTGCCCATGGTCGCTCCTCGATTTCCATTGCTGGAGTGACTTCTCAAGGGGCGGATGAGTTCGATCTTTTGGGCGGTGTCTGGATCGACAGCCCTCAGGCGTTGGATAGCTGGTTGATGCCGATGACTTCACCGCTCCAGATCATTTCGTAATGGGCGCTCTGCACGATGGACGTGACGTGCCGCGGAGTCAGGAGTGCCCAGCAATGATTGCCCGGCGAGCGCACCGATTGGTACCGCAGCCCGGCAATCCCGGCCTGCTTCGCAGCCTTGCCCAGCACACGGGATTGCGCGTAGTCGTCGGGTGCGTAAATGGGGTCGGAGAACGGGATGGCGGTGGCGTCGACGCAGCCCGCCTCGGTGAAACTGCAACTCAGGCAGCGGAACACAAAACGCTCGTACTTCAGCGCCGCAACCCGTGACCAGTACAGCTGTTGATGATGACGCACCTCGGCGATGGCCGTGTCGACCGTGTCGGCCAGGTACAGCGCGCCGAACTCGCCGCTGCTGAAGCGCGAGCCCGCAGGATTGACGTGGGTGAACGGCGCGACCGCGTAGGAACAACCGGGAATGCCGAAAGGGATTTCGGCCAGGGGAATCAGCTCGATGCGGCCGACTTCGTTCTGCAGGCGCGGGTTGGTGAGCGCCTGAATCCGGTACAGGGTCTCGAACTCGGCGGCGTCGGCGACGTCGCTGAACAGATCGATCGGCGGGAATTTGGAATTGACCAGGCGATAGCCCTGCTGCGCCTCACCGGCGAGCGCGGGAAGCAAGTCCGGCGTCACCATTGGGCGCCCCGGAGCGTGTCGATGCGTCGGAAAGTTTCGTACAGCGAGATCATGTCGCCCTGGGCCATGACGTCCAGTGGCTTTCTGCCGTTGAAAAACTCGTTGTGGTTTTCCATCGACGGGAAACCGTAGGCGTTGTCGGGGTTATCGAACAGGGTTCGCAGGGCGGCATGGATGTTCAGCACGAAGCTGACGCGCTGCATCTGGTCCTGATCCAGCGCCACCGACCACTGTGCGTCGTCCTGGCGGGCGCGGGTATAGGTGCTTCGGGAAATGCGCAGAATCTGACAGGCCTGCTCGCTGTTGGCCTTCCATTTGTCCAGAACCCGCAACGCTGCCCGCAAACCCACCACGCACTCGGACTTCGACAGTTGCCGCGCTGGAATGGCGATGGTCATGGAATTACCTCTTGGTCACGGCAGATGTCTTTTCTGTAGACGCAACCTTAATCCATCTGCATCCATGGACGCAATGTCAAGTTGCAGCAGCATGGACTTATCGCGCGATATCCGACGCCTTCCCGGCTAAAGCCGGTCCTACATTTGAGGCCATCACCGCCTCCCCGAATGCACGCGTCCCCAGTAGGACCGGCTTTAGCCGGGAAGAGGCCTGCGCGAGCACCCTCACATTTGCGGTATGACACCTGACGTTTCCCGGCTAAAGCCAGTCCCGCATTTGAGGCCATCTTCATCTCGCTGAATGAACACGATCCCCAGTAGGACCGGCTTTAGCCGGGAAGAGGCCTGCGCGAGCACCCTCACCTCTGCGGTATGACACCTGAGGTATTCAACAGCCACCCTACGGTCGAGGTGATATCCAGCCCACTGAAACACACGCCCCCAAAACGCTCGTCCCAGAGCCTTCAATCGCGTGAAAAAAATGTGAAAATGACATTAGTCACATCTGGTAATGATTCGCATCTTGATTCAGAATCGCGCTCCTCACCGCCCTCTCAGGAACGCCCATTGTGATCCCTCGCCTCCCCGCCTCCTTTCTTCTGGCCGGTGTCGTCACCGCCATGTCTGCCGCTAACGCAGCAGACGACCTCACTTTGCCGGCGATGCAAATCCAGGACACCGTTCCCCAGGACGACGGGCAAAGCGTGGGCTATCAGGGCAAGCCGTCTTCGAGCACCACCAAGCTGGGGCTGACCAACAAGCAGACGCCACAGGCGATCACCACCATCACCCGCGCGCAGATGAACGATTTCAAAATGAACGGCGTGAAGGATGCCCTGCGCTCGGCACCGTCGGTGACGGTCGAGCAAAGCGAAAGCGATCGCACCGAATTCACCTCCCGCGGGTTCGACATCGGCAGTTTCGAGTACGACGGCATGGGCATGCCCTTCGCCCAGACGATCATGATCGGTGATCTGGACATGGCCGAGTTCGAGCAGATCGACGTGCTCCACGGCGCCAACGGGTTGATGAGCGGCACCGGCAATCCGTCGGCCACGGTCAACTTCATCCGCAAACGACCCACCCGGGATTTCCAGGCGCAGATCGACACCAGCGTGGGCTCGTGGGACAACCGACGCATCGACATCGACGTGTCGGGGCCGTTGACCGACAGCGGCAATGTGCGCGGCCGCTTCATCTATGCCCACGACAAGGGCAACTCGTGGATGGACCGCTACAGCCACGAGAAAAACGTCGCCGCCGGCCTGCTGGCATTCGACCTGTCCGACGCCGACACCCTGACCGTAGGTTTCACCCAGCACAACAGCGATTCCAACGGCAGCACCTGGGGCAACCTGCCGCTGGTTGACATCAACAATAAGCCGATCCACTACAGCAGCCGCTCGTCCAATGTGGGCCAACCGTGGACCTACTGGAACATGCACACCCAGCGCGCTTTTGCCGAATGGAAGCATGACTTCGGCAACGGCTGGAATGCCACGGTCACCGGCACCGGTATTACGGAATACCAGGACACCAACATGCTGTACGTGTCGAGCGTCACCGATGACGACGCCTCGGTGTTCGCCGCTGATACCTCCAGCAAGGCGCACCAGTTGCTGGGGGAAGCCAAAGTCTCCGGGCCCTTCAGCCTGTTCGGCCGCGACCATGAGTTGACCTTCGGCGCCGCCTATGGCCGCACGCACCAGAAAGCCCGTGAATACGATGCTGGCGGGGGCACCTACTTCGACACCTCGTTCGCCGGCATTCTCGCCGGCAATACCCCTTCGCCGCAGTTTGACTACACCAGTGACGTCACCAACACGCAGAACTTCGAGGACCGCCAGAAGAGCCTGTTCGCCGGTGCGCGCTTCAGCCTGGCGGATGACCTGCACTGGATCGCCGGTGCGCGCATGCTCAGCGTCGACGGCACGGGGGAGAGCTATGGCACCGATCACTCCCAGCGCGAGCACGGCAAGGTCACGCCCTACACCGGCCTGGTCTACGACCTGACCCCGCAGTGGAGCGTCTACACCAGCTGGACTCAAATCTTCAATCCGCAGTACGGCACGGTCGGCGTTGACGGGAAAGTGCTGGCGCCGCTGGAAGGCAAGAGCCTGGAAGCCGGCGTCAAAGGCAGCGTGATGGACGATCGCCTGAACCTGACGGCTGCGGTGTTCAAGACCAAACAGAGCAACGTCCAGTCGGCGGACTTCATCGAGGTGGGCTCGCAGTTCCGCTATTTCACCGACGATTACAAGAGCCACGGCATCGAGCTGGAAGCGTCGGGTGAAGCGCTGCCGGGCCTCGACCTGCTGGCGGGTTACACCTACGTGCACATCGAAAACGATGACGGCGACAAGGCCCGCCGTTATGTGCCGACCCATGCTTTTCGCGGCATGGCCAGCTACCGGTTGCCAAGCCTGCCCCAAGCCAGGATCGGAACTCGGGTGAGCTGGCAGAGCGGGATTCAGAACGATCACTACAGCGTCATCCGCCAGAACGCCTATGCGCTGGTCGACCTGATGACCAGCTACGACATCGACAGCAACTGGAGCACGGCGCTGAACTTCAACAACGTCACCGACCGCAAATACCTGACCTCGCTGTACAGCGGCACGGCCAGCAACTACGGCGCGCCGCGCAACCTGACGGCATCGCTGACGTGGCGGTACTGACCAACGCGAAATTTTTTATCACGCTCGCTTGACTTCCCTTTTCCAATCAGTAAGATAGCGCGCATTCCGCGATAGCTCAGTTGGTAGAGCAAGTGACTGTTAATCACTGGGTCCCTGGTTCGAGTCCAGGTCGTGGAGCCAGACAGAAGTAAACGAAAAGGCCAGCGCTTAGCTGGCCTTTTTCGTTTCCGATCGTTTTCCCCGGGCTTTCCTTGCCTGAAGCGGGACTGTATTAGCCCCGCTCCGCCGTTGGGTCAGGCGTGGGTGTAGCGCAACCAGACCGCGCCGCCGTCTTGGACCTCCGCCGAGGTCAATGTCAAGTGAGCCGGTTGTTTCCACGCCTCGGTCGGCACCTCGAACGACGCCGGATGCTCGCCTCGCCCGTCGATCAGCGGCAGAATCAGCACACTGACTTCATCGACCAGCCCGGCGTTGACGAACGAGCCACTGACATGGGGGCCGCCCTCGACAATCAGGCGCTTGCAGCCCAGCTCGCTCGACAGGATCTGCACCACCTGCTGCAGGTCGATCTCGGTCTTCCCGGCAAAAATGTAAGAGACCTGAATCGACTGCAGGTACGCCAGGTAGTCATCCGACACCCCTTCAGTCAGGACTTCGACGACATGGGAATCCAGCGCCTGATTCTTTTTCCAGCCCACCTTGCCCTGGGGGTCGATGGACACGGCATAGGCCTTGGCGCTGCGATCAGCGAAGTAATGACTGCGCTCGATGGGGCCTTTGGCGAGGCCCTTTGGATAGCCCTCGTCGTGGGCGATTTCCTGCATCGTCACGCGCCCGCAGATCCAGGCGTCAAACTCGAACGTCTGGGCGAGCTTTTCGTATAAATCTCCGGCGTCTTTCTTGAACGTGCGATCCCAGCCATCGGTAAGGGCGTGGCCGTCGAGGGAGGACATCATGTGGCAAATGACATAAGGCTGCATGGCAGACTCCAGGCTGATAAGTGTGTAGAGCCGACCCGGATCCCGCGGCAATAGTTCACCCCGTCACTCGACTTGGCCTTCACAACCTGCTGCCCATCATTGCCGGTGATGTAGACCATGAAGGCTATTGTCTTCAGCTTCGGCAGGGCTCGCGTAACATCGCGTCATCCCAGACACGACACGGACTTGCCACCATGACCCTGCACATCATCAATGCCCTTGCCCTCACTGCCGTGACCGTTTTCCTGGTCAACCGCGCGTTCGCCTTGTACGACCTGATCAATGCAGCGACGGTGTCAGAGCATCACTGAAGGCCTGACAGCCCGACGCACGACGATTCAAGCAAGGCACCGAAATGCCAGGCCGCAATGGCCTGGCGGTCCCGCGATTATCGGCGGCAGACCTGTTCAATGAGTTAGAAATTGGCCTGTAGCGCTTCAAGCCCACCCACGTAAATCCCCTTGAATAATTCCTCGACGTCCGCATCGGTCACACCGTCGGCGGTGAACACGCCTGACCATTCCACCCACGCCCCCTCATCGCCATCCTCTTTGACTTTGAACGTCGCCAGATAGTCCTTGATCGGAAACGGTCCTTTGTCGATGGAGTAGCTGTACGTGCGAGCCGAATTGTCGTAGGTCTGCAGGCGCTCGGTGATTTCAGCACCGTCGTCGGTGGTCAGGTGACGGACGCGTCCGCCCTCCTTTGCTTCGCTGCTCTTGATGAACGGCAGCCACTCGTGCAGCGAGTGGAAGCCACCGGTGAGTGCCCAGACCTTTTCGGCCGACACCGGGATGCGAATGGATGCAGATGCTTGAGCCATGATGTTCTCCAGAAATGCGGGCAGCGGCCGGGCAGCCAGCGCTGGATCGCGTGGCGGGACCGCGCCCTCTCTATATATGCGGTAACCGCGAGCAATCTTGTCACGATTGCTGCTGTTTCGGGAGGGTTGGCGGTGGCTGGACTTGTTGCGCAGGAAGATCAAAAGAATGAATCAACAGCTTCCCGGCTGAAGCCGGTCCTACAAGTGACCGCGATGCCTTAGTGGGACTGGCTTTAGCCGGGAATAGGTCTCACGCAGAGATGAAGGTGTCAGGCAACGAAACCGTCACCTTCCAGCAGCGAGCGCAGCATCCAGGCGGCTTTTTCGTGGACTTGCATGCGCTGAGTCAGCAGGTCGGCAGTGGGTTCGTCGCTGACCTTCTCCAGCAACGGGAACAGGTCGCGGGCGGTGCGTACCACCGCTTCCTGCCCTTCAACCAGTTGCTGGATCATGTCGGTCGCAGCGGGCACGCCCGGCTCCTCCTTGATCGACGACAGCCGTGCGTAGGTGGAATAGGTGCCCGGTGCCGGGAAGCCCAAGGCTCTGATGCGTTCGGCAATGGAGTCCACTGCGGTCGCCAGTTCGGTGTACTGCTCCTCGAACAGCAGGTGCAGCGTGCGGAACATCGGGCCGGTGACGTTCCAGTGGAAGTTGTGGGTTTTCAGGTACAGCACGTAGGTGTCGGAGAGCAGCCGGGACAGTCCTTCAACGATCTCTGCACGGTCTTGCTCGTTGATTCCGATTTCAATAGCCATGAGTTGCTCCCTAAGGTCTGTTGATTGCTGAGGGGTCGATTCTAGAGAGCACGCCCTGTTAACTGAAATCACCGCTGCCAATCGCTGCCATCGACACGGCCTATGAAACGCCGTCGCCCAACGACAATCGGCGTTGAAACAACAGTAGCCATTCGCGAGCAAGCTCACGCCCACAAAATCGTGGATCGCCCCGGGTTTCGGCCGGTTCGTTGGACTGGTGGGAGTGAGCTTGCTCACGAAGAGGCCAAGACTGCCGGCCACTTTCTCTGGGGAATGACAGTCCGACTTCGTGAGTAAGGTGGAGCGCCACCCCGGTCACTGCCACAGGTCTGCGGCATGTTTTGAAACCGCGGTCTGCTCCGCCAAAACCTCTAGTGAGTGGAAATCAGATCCCGCTCAACGCCAGGTCCATCGCGAAGTACGTGAAGATCAAATCCGCGCCTGCGCGTTTGATCGCGCCGAGGGTTTCACGCACGACGCGGTGTTCGTCGATGGCGCCGGCCTGGGCGCCGAACTTGATCATCGCGTACTCGCCGCTGACCTGATAAGCCGCCAAGGGAAGGTTCGAGGCTTCGCGGATGTCGCGGATGATGTCCAGGTACGCGCCAGCCGGCTTGACCATCAGCGCATCGGCGCCTTCGGCCTCGTCCAGCAGCGATTCGCGCAGGGCTTCACGACGGTTCATCGGGTTCATCTGATAGGTTTTGCGGTCGCCCTTGAGCGCCGAGCCGCCGGCTTCGCGGAACGGGCCGTACAGCGCCGAGGCGAACTTGGTCGAGTACGCCATGATCGGCGTCTGGGTAAAACCGGCGGCGTCGAGGGCGGCACGAATCGCTTTCACCTGACCGTCCATGGCCGCCGAGGGGGCAATCACGTCAGCACCGGCACGCGCCGCCATGACGGCCTGCTTGCCGAGGTTTTCAATGGTCGCGTCGTTATCGACATGGCCGCCATGCATCACGCCGCAGTGGCCGTGGTCGGTGTACTCGCAGAAGCAGGTGTCGGACATCACGATCATTTCCGGCACGGCGGCCTTGATGGTCCGCGAGATCCGCGAGACCAGGCCGTTTTCCTGCCAGGTGTCGCTGCCGGTGGCGTCCAAGTGGTGGGACACGCCGAAAGTCATCACCGACTTGATGCCCGCACGGGCGTAGCGCTCGACTTCCTGCGCCAGCTTCGACTCGGGAATGCGCTGCACCCCAGGCATGCTGTTGATCGGCACGAAGTCGTCGATTTCTTCTTCGACGAAGATCGGCAGCACCAGATCGTTCAGGGTGAATTCGTTCTCCTGAAACAGCGAGCGGAAGCTTTCGTTGCTGCGCAGACGGCGTGGACGGGCAGCGGGAAACAGACTGGACATGGCGGTTCCTGAGCTAAAAATATCCGGAAGATTGCCGGGCCCGAAAGGTCCGGCACTTTCAATGGCGCGAAGCTTATGCCTGCGCCGCCCTTGATTCAAACGCCGTGACAAGAAAGTCCGTTACGTCGGCTGCAACAGTGTTCAGAAACAGCGTGCAGAAACGGCGTGGAGAACCAACGCAACGGCGGCAGGTCATTTAGCAATGCCGCAGCCGTTCCGCCTGCGCATCGCCAGAGTGAGGCCGACCTTGAGCAACCCTTCCGATCAGCGCAACAACCGTTCTCTGGACGGTATTAACTTCTTTCTGGCGGATGTGCGCGATGGGCTCGGGCCCTACCTCGCGATCTACCTGCTGGCGGTGCACAAGTGGGATCCGGCAAGTATCGGACTGGTCATGACCCTCGCCGGCATCGCCGCGCTGGTCACACAAACCCCGGCGGGTGCGCTGATTGACCGCACCCGCAGCAAGCGGATGGTGGTGATCGTGGCGGCCTTGCTGGTGACCGCCGGGTGTCTGGTGCTGCCGTTCATTCACTCGTTCACTTGGGTGGCGATCACCCAGAGCATCAGCGCCATCGCAGGCTCGGTGTTCGCCCCCGCCATCGCCGCCATCTCCCTGGGCATCACCGGGCCGAAAGCCTTCACCCGCCGGACCGGACGCAACGAAACCTGGAACCACGCCGGCAACGCCTGCGCAGCCCTGCTGGCCGGCATTTTTTCATGGATGTTCGGGCCGATTGCGGTGTTTTACCTGATGGCGTTCATGGCGCTGGCGAGCATCGTCGCCGTCTCATTTGTCGATGCCTCGGCGATTGACCACGACGTCGCCCGCGGCTTCGACCCCAACCATGACCAGGGTAAGGACCAGCCCAGCGGCTGGGCGGTATTGCTGCACAACCGACCGTTGCTGGTGTTCGCCATCTGCTGCGGGCTGTTTCACCTGGCCAATGCGGCCATGCTGCCGCTGGTGAGTCAGAAGCTTTCGCAGATCGACGTCAACCTCGCCACGCCGCTGACCTCCGCCTGCATCGTCGCCGCGCAGTTGGTAATGGTGCCAGTGGCCTGGCTGGTGGGGGCGAAGGCCGACGTCTGGGGGCGCAAACCCTTGTTGCTCGCCGGCTTCATTTTTCTGCCGCTGCGGGGCGTGTTGTATGTGATGTCGGATAACCCGTACTGGCTGGTGGGCGTGCAGTTGCTGGACGGCATCGGCGCCGGGGCGTTTGGCGCGCTGCTGCCGCTGGTGGTCAAGGACCTGACACGCGGCACCGGGCGCTTCAACGTCAGCCTGGGGGCGATCTCGACAGTGTTTGGCCTGGGCGCGGCGCTGAGCAACGGCCTGGCCGGGCTGGTCGTCCGCGAGGCGGGCTACAGCGCGGCGTTTCTGACATTGGCGGCGATTGCGGCCGTGGCGTTCGTGCTGGTGTGGCTGGCGGTGCCGGAAACCGGCGAAGCCGCGGCCCATGATCAACCCGAGGGCGCGCCGGCTACCTGATCCACGGAGTTGAGGTCGGGGGAACGACGTTCGACAGCATGGCGCCGTCGTTCGCCGGGAAATGGGTTTAGAATGCCGCCCCTTTCCCACTGCCGACCTGCCGCCCACCGATGAATGCCGACGCCCTCGACCTGCTCGACTCCCACCTCCAGACCGCCCTCGCCGCCCCGCCCGCCGAGACTCGCCGCCTGTTTCACGGCCGTGGCCGACGCTGGCCGGGGCTCGAGCAACTGACCGTCGACTGGATGCAGGGCGTGGTGCTGGTGTCGCTGTTCAAGGCGCCAGGCGCCGATGAGCTGGAAGCCCTGAAGCAGCGGCTGTCCAGGCTGATCGAGTCACCGGCGTGGCAGCAATCCAGCGCCCATACGCTGTTGTTGCAGCACCGCTATCTGCCGGACAGCCACACCGAGGCGCTGCTGGGCGAGGTGCTGGAGGAATGGACGCTGACCGAGGGCGGCCTGCGTTATCTCGTGGATTTCGGCAAAAAACAGAACACCGGGCTGTTCCTCGACATGCGCTACGGCCGCGACTGGGTGCGGGCCAATGCAGCGGGCAAGCGGGTGCTGAATCTGTTTGCCTACACCTGCGGGTTTTCGGTGGCAGCGATCGAGGGTGGCGCGGAGTGTGTGGTCAATCTGGACATGTCCCGGGCTGCGCTGAGTCGCGGCCGCGACAACCATCGCTTGAATGGCCATGACCTGAGCAAGGTCACTTTTCTCGGCCACGAGCTGTTCAAGTCCTGGGGCAAGGTAAAAAGCACGGGGCCCTATGATCTGGTGATCATCGACCCGCCGTCGTTTCAGAAAGGCAGCTTTTTGCTGACCAAGGATTATCAGCGGGTGCTGCGCAAACTGCCGGAACTGTTGACCCCGGACGGCACGGTGCTGGCGTGCATGAACGACCCGCTGCTGGGCGCGGACTTTCTCATCGAAGGCGTGACCCGGGAAGCGCCGGGGTTGCGGTTTGTCGAGCGGTTGGAAAACCCGCCTGAATTCGCCGATGCCGAGGAAGGGGGTGGGTTGAAAGCGTTGGTGTTCCGCCAGGGCTAATCGCAACGCGCGCGGCTTGGTAGGACAGGCTTCAGCCGGGAATGGGCCCTTGAGTACATTATCAATTCTGCGCTGTGACTTCCGACCTCTTCCCGGCTTAAGCCGGTCCTACCAAGTGACCGCGCTGTGTCAGTGGGACCGGCTTTAGCCGGGAAGAGGCCCTTGAGTACACCATCAATTCTGCGGTGTGGCTTCCGACGTCTTCCCGGCTAAAGCCGGTCCGACAAGGACGCGGAGCGTCTAGGTCTGCATGCCCACGCGGAGCGTGGGAACGATCATCACTGAGTGATCGCAGTGCGTCAGTGGGACCGGCTTATGAACATCCGAGTTCTAGGCACTCAACCGCGAGATCACGTCATTCAACCCCACCGACAACACATGCAGATCCTGACTCGCGGTTTGCGTGCGCTGGACGTTGTCCTGGTTGGTGGTGGCAATCGCAGTGATTTCCGTCAGGTTGCGGGAGATGTCTTCGGCCACGGACGTCTGCTCTTCCGCAGCCGTCGCAATCTGGCGGTTCATGTCACGGATGGCTTCCACGGCACTGGTAATGCGTTCCAGCGAGGAGCCTGCCAGCGCCACCTGATCGACGCTTTCCTGGCTGCGGGCCTGCCCGCTTTCAATGGCCTGGGCAGCATCGACGGCGCCGGTCTGCACCGAGCTGATGATCTGGTTGATTTCCGCCGTTGAGGCCGCGGTGCGCTGGGCCAGCGTGCGCACTTCGTCGGCAACCACCGCAAAACCACGCCCGGCATCGCCGGCACGGGCTGCTTCGATGGCCGCGTTCAGCGCCAGCAGGTTGGTCTGCTCGGCGATGCCGCGAATCACTTCCAGCACCTTGCCGATGCGCCCGCTGTCGGTTTCCAGACGGCGAATGACGTTGGCGGTGTTGCTGATCTCGGTGCGCATCTGGGTGATCGCTGTGATGGTCGCGCCCATCACCTTGCTGCCTTCCTGGGAACTGCGATCCGCCTCGTCAGCGGCCTGGGCGGCCTGAGCCGCATGGCGGGCGACTTCCTGGGCGGTGGCGGACATTTCGGTCATCGCCGTCGCGACCTGATCGGTGCGCTCGAACTGCTCGTGGGTGCCCTGGGCCATCAGCGCGGCAATGGCTTTCAGCTCGCCGCCGGCACTGTCCAGGTCGGTGGTGCTGCGCTTGAGGCGGGTAAAGGTGTCGGCCAGGAAATCCCGCAGCGTGTTCGCCGCAACGGCCAGACGTCCCAGCTCATCCTGACGGGTGATGCTGACGCGGTCGCTGAACTTGCCCTGACTCAGTTGCGCGACGTATTCGATCAACATGCGGATCGGGCCGACGATGTTGCGGTTAACCACCCACAGCGTCAGCACGCCCACCAGCAACGCCGAGGCGAGCATGACCAGCGTGCCGATAAGGATGGTCCGGTCGGCGGTGCTGCTGAGGATCGTCGACTGCTGGTCACTTTGCTTGCGCAGGCCAACCACCAGGCCGGTCATCTGCTCACTGGCGGCACGGTCAACGCCTTTGACGGCCATGTCACCGGCAACCGGATCGCCACCGGAGGCAATGTAAGCGTCACGGCCTTTGCGGTAGGCCACGCCGAGGGTGCGGTGCTCGTTGCGCAGCGCGTCGACCTGGGTTTTGGTCGCGGGGTCCAGCCCGTCCATTGCACTCAGGCTGCCGAGGGTGTCCTGCACCTGGCGTTCCTGGTCTTCGAACTGCGCCCAGAACTTGTCGCGGTCGGCCGGCTGTTTGCCGCGCAGCAGCACGTTCTTCCATTCCTGCACCTGAACCTTGAACTGCAGGTTGGCCTGATCGACCAGTTGCGAGGCGTGCAACGGCCCCTCAAGCAGACCGCGATAGGCGTGGACGTTGCTGGACAGGAACTGGAAACACGCCAGGGCAATCAGCACGACCAGCACGAGGCTGCCGCTGAGCAGCGCGAGGATCTGCAATCTCAGGGATTTCGACATAGGAGGATCTCAAAAGGGAGGACAACCTGCTCCGAGGATCACCCGGAGTTTTTGCGGCTTGCCACATCCCTGTGCCATCGCGTCGGAGCGGTCCGAAAACGAGGCGCCTGCACAGAGTGCTTCGACCCTGCGCAGGGCTTCTTGAAGGCCGGCCCGGCAGATCCGACGAACGGCTGAGAAGCCCCAAGAGCAAGGCCTGCAGCCCAATCAAACGGTTATCGAAATGTACTGAAAGGCATTCAGATGAGTGTGTCGGCAGCGGCAGTCATTCTCGCTGACCGAACACCTGAGAGGGGCGGCGCAGCACCGGATCGAAGGGATTGATCTTCTGGCTGATCGCCGTTGCCTCGCGCTTGAGCATGTCCACCACCGTGGGCATGCGGTCTGCACTGAGGCGGTCGCTGAGGGTGGCCACGCTCAACGCCGCCACGGCCCGGCCATCGCGGTCGAGAATCGGCACCGCCAGACCCGCCATGCCTTCCAGCACGCCGGTGTTGCGCGCGGCGTAGCCGGTCCGCCGCACTGTGTCGATTTCCGAGCGCAGCATCACTTCGTCGTACAGGTGGAAATCCCGCAGGCGCGGCAAGTTGTAGCGGATGACGGTCTCGCGTTCTTCTTCCGGCAGAAACGCCAGGATCGCCAGACTGCCCTGCCCCACACCCAGCGCCACGCGACCGCCGATGTCGCCGGTGAAGGTGCGGATCGGGTACGGCCCTTCGCTGCGGTCCAGACACACCGCATCGAAACCACTGCGGGCCAGCAGAAACAACGAGTCCCCCAACGAGGCCGACAGGCGCAGCAAGCTCGGCCGCACCACATCACGCAGGTTGCCGGACTGCCCGGCGCGCGCCGCGAGAGCGAAAAATTCCAGGCTCAGGCGGTAACGCTTGCTGCGCAGGTCCTGCTCGACCATGCCCTCGTCCATCAGGCTGCGCAGCAAACGGTGGGTGGTCGGTTGCGACAGACCCACCTGCTGCGCCAGTTGTGTGACCCGTTCACTGCCATCGGGACAATTGCCCAGCGCCCGAATCACGGCAAACACGCGAGAGACCGCACCAACCCCTGTTTCTTTCTCAGCACTCTTCCGCTCAGTGGAATCCATAGCACCCCAATCCTTGTTTCCTTTCGCTGAATGAATGAATTTGCAAAAACTACTCACTCAATGAAATTGCTCGTTGAGCGCATCCTAGTCTTGGGCCTAGGATCGGTCCACAGGGCGATTTGAATAACAGCGGCAGCCGACACCGATCGAGCGCCAGCGTCCACGGCCACACGCAGCACTTCTCTTCGCATCTGCCCATAAAAAACGCACGCCTTCGGTGTGCACGAAAAAAGGTGGAACGCAGCCATGGCTTTTCTTCAACTCCAGGCACTGTGCAAACGCTACGGCCCCATCGATGCGGTCGTGGCCACTGACCTTTCGGTGGAGCAAGGCGAATTCGTCTCCCTGCTCGGCCCCTCCGGCTGCGGCAAAACCACCACCCTGCAAATGATCGCCGGCTTCGTTGACGTCAGCGCCGGCCGCATCCTGCTGGACGGCCGCGACATCACCCACGCCAAACCGGCCAGTCGCGGCCTGGGCGTGGTGTTCCAGTCCTACGCGCTGTTCCCGCACATGAGCGTGCGCGACAACGTCGCCTTCGGCCTGAAAATGCGCAAAGTCTCCGCCGCCGACATCGAGCGCCGCGTCTCCCGGGTGCTGGAACTGGTGCGCCTCACGCCCCATGCCGAGCGTTACCCTCGCGAGCTGTCCGGCGGCCAGCGTCAGCGTGTCGCCCTGGCCCGTGCGCTGGTGATCGAGCCGCCGGTGCTGCTGCTGGATGAACCGCTGTCCAACCTCGACGCCAATCTGCGCGAGGAGATGCAATTCGAGATCCGCCGCATCCAGCGCGAAGTCGGCATCACCACCCTGATGGTCACCCACGACCAGGCCGAAGCGCTGTCCATCAGCGATCGCGTCGTGGTCATGCAGGCCGGGCGCATCACCCAGATCGACGAGCCCTACCACCTCTACGAACACCCCCGTACGCGTTTCATCTCCGGCTTCGTCGGCAAGGCCAATCTGCTGCGCGGCGATCGCGATGCCAGCGGCGCGGCCCAGGTGCGCCATGAGCCTGGCGACGGCGAGCTGGTGCTGAGCCTGCGCCCGGAGAAGATCGACCTGGTGCCTGCGGGGACCGGTCGCCTGCAAGGCCATGTGGTCATGCGCTACTTCCTCGGCAGCCAGTGGCTGTACCGCATCGAAACGCCCATCGGCGAAATCACTGTGGTGCGCCGCAACGATGGCGACGCGCCGATGAGCGAAGGCTTCGCGGTGGGGCTGGACTGGCCGTCGGACCTGCTGCGGGTGTTGAGCGTCGACGAGGTGCCGGCATGAGTGTGCTGCGCGACACCGGACGCGGGTACCTGCTGTCGGCGCCGGCACTGGCGCTGTTCTTCGGCCTGCTGGTGCTGCCGTTGCTGCTGACACTGGTGCTGTCGTTCAACGTGTTCGACTACGAAGTCGGGGTCAAGGGCGGTGAGTGGACGCTGGCCCAGTACACCAATCTGCTCACCGATTCGTACTTCTACGAGATCTTCCTGCGCACTTTCTGGATCAGCGCGCTGGTGACCCTGCTGTGCGTGGTGATCGGCGTGCCCGAGGCCTACATCCTCAGCCGCATGGGCACCCCGTGGCGGTCGATTTTCCTGATCCTGATCCTCACGCCGCTGCTGATTTCGGTGGTGGTGCGGGCGTTCGGCTGGAGCCTGTTGCTGGGCGCCGACGGCTTGATCAATCAAGCGATCCAGGCCCTTGGCGGGCGTCCGATCAAGATGCTCTACACGCCGTTCGCGGTGATTCTGGCGCTGGTCCACGTGATGCTGCCGTTCATGATCATCCCGGTGTGGACCTCGCTGCAGAAACTCGACGCCTCCGCCGAACAGGCCGCGCTGTCCCTCGGCGCCACCCAGGCGCAAGTGATGAGGATGGTGGTGCTGCCGCAGGTCATGCCCGGCGTGCTGTCGGGGACGTTGATCGTCTTCGGCCTGTCCGCCAGCTCGTTTGCCATCCCCGGACTGCTCGGCGGGAGGCGCCTGAAGATGGTCGCCACCGTCGTCTACGACCAATACCTCTCGGAGCTCAACTGGCCCATGGGCGCGGCGATTGCCGTGGCGCTGCTAGTGATCAACCTGCTGGTCATGCTGTCGTGGAACCGGCTGGTCGAAGGCCGCTATAAAAAATCCCTGGGGGAATGAGCCATGTCCAAGAACGGTCCTCTGGCCCTGTCGTTTCATGCCCTGGTGGTGGTGTTCATGCTGGCGCCGCTGGTGGTGGTGTGTCTGGTGGCCTTCACCCCGGAGAACACGCTCAGCCTGCCGTGGCACGGGTTTTCCCTGCGCTGGTTCAGGGCGGTGTTCGAGCGCGCTGATTTCATCCAGTCCTTCTACAACAGCCTGATCCTGGCGGTGGTCGCGGCCACCCTGGCGACGTTGATCGCCGTGCCGGCGGCACTGGCGATCACCCGCTACCGCTTTCCCGGCCGGGATTTTCTCAACGGCCTGTTCCTGTCGCCGATCATCATTCCCCATCTGGTGCTGGGGGTGGCGATGCTGCGCCTGTTCGCGCTGATGGGCGTGAACGGCAGTTTCGTCTGGCTGATGTTCGCCCACGTGGTGGTGATCACACCGTACGTGCTGCGCCTGGTGATTGCCGCTTCCATCGGCATGGACCGCAGCGCCGAGCAGGCGGCTGAATCCCTGGGTGCCAGCCGCTTCACGCTGTTCCGCCTGATCACCCTGCCGATGATCCTGCCCGGCGTGGCCGGTGGCTGGCTGCTCGCGTTCATCAACAGCTTCGACGAAGTGACGCTGTCGATCTTCGTCACCTCGCCGTCGACCCAGACCCTGCCGGTGCGCATGTACGTGTACGCCACCGAATCCATCGATCCGATGATGGCGGCGGTGTCTGCGCTGGTGATCGCCCTGACGGCGGCGACCATGATCATTCTTGACCGGGTGTATGGGCTGGACCGTGTACTGGTAGGGAGGCATTGATGACTGTTCGGTTTACCCACCTTTGCCCGATGGAGCGCACGACATGGCCTTGCTGAAACGACTGGCCGAACGCGACCGCGCCGTGCTGCCCTTCACCCTCGACGGTCAGCCGGCCAGCGGCTTGCAGGGCGATACCTTGCTCACGGCGGTGCTGACGGCAGAAGACTCATTGCGCGGCAGCGACTTCAGCGGCGAACCCCGGGCCGGTTTCTGCCTGATGGGCGCGTGCCAGGACTGCTGGGTGAAACTGGGCGACGGCCGCCGGGTGCGGGCCTGCTCGACGCTGCTCGAAGCCAATGTCTGCGTGACCCGCGAGCCGGGGCGCAGCCTATGAACGAGGCGAAAAACGGAGCCGTCAGCGAGGCCGTCAACGCGCCAGCGACATCGGTTGCGAGCACGGTCATCGTCGGCGCCGGCCCGGCGGGAATTCGCGCGGCGCAGACGCTGCTTGCCCACGGTCTGCGCCCTTGTCTGCTGGATGAAAGCCTGCGCGGCGGCGGTCAAGTCTATCGTCGCCAGCCAGAGCATTTCAAACGGTCGGCGAAGGCGCTGTACGGTTTCGAAGCGGGCAAGGCCGAGTCGGTTCACACCACCATCGATCAGTTGCAGGCTGAGATCGACTACCGTCCCGAGACGTTGGTGTGGAACGCCGAATCGCGCACCCTCGATACCCTGCACAATGGCCGCGCGGCGCAGGTCCCGTTCAAGCATCTGATCGTGGCCACCGGGGCCACCGACCGCATCCTGCCGGTACCGGGCTGGACATTGCCCGGCGTCTACAGCCTCGGCGCGGCGCAGATCGCGCTGAAGTTTCAGGGCTGCGCCATCGGTCAGCGGGTGGTCTTTGCCGGCAGCGGGCCGCTGTTGTATCTGGTGGCGTATCAATACGCCAAGGCCGGTGCGACGGTGGCGGCGGTGCTCGACAGCTCGCCCTTCTCCGCCCAGACCCGCGCCCTGCCCGCGCTGCTCGGGCAACCGTCGACGCTGGCCAAAGGGCTTTATTACCGCGCCTGGCTGACGGCCCACGGTGTCCCGGTGCATCAGGGCGTTCATCTGCATGACATTCAGGGCGAGCGACGGGTCAGCGGGGTCAGCTGGCAACAGGGGAATCAACGGAAAAACCTCGTCTGTGATGCCCTCGCGTTCGCCCATGCCCTGCGCAGCGAAACCCAGCTGGCCGATCTGCTCGGCTGCGACTTCGCCTGGAGCGCGTTGAACCGTGCCTGGCTGCCGACCCGCGACGCCGCCGGACGCAGCAGCGTCGAGGGCGTGTATCTGGCCGGTGATGGCGCGGGCATCATGGGCGCCGACGCCGCCGAAATGGCCGGCGAACTGGCGGCGCTGACCTTGCTCGGCGACCTCGGCTACCGCATCGACCGCGCCCGCAGCATCGAATTACAGCGCCAACTGGCAGCCATCCAGCGGTTTCGCCAGGGGCTGGAAACCGCATTCCCGTTCCCCGAGGACTGGGCGGCCAAGGCGCCGGACAGCCTGATCGTTTGCCGTTGCGAGGAAGTCAGCGCCGGCGAGATCCGCCAGACCGTGGCCGAGGGTCACTGGGAAATCAACCGGGTCAAGGCCATGTGCCGGGTCGGCATGGGCCGCTGTCAGGGGCGCATGTGTGGGCTGGCCGCGACGGAAATCGTCGCTCACGCGTCGGGCCGCGAGGTTGCCTGCGTTGGTCGATTGCGTGGGCAGGCACCGATCAAGCCGCTGCCATTTGGCGTGGAGGCAGAACAATGAGCCAGCCCGTCGAGGTGGATGCGGTGGTGATTGGCGGCGGGATTGTCGGCGCCTCGGCGGCGCTGTTTCTCGCCCTGAGCGGCAAACGCGTGGCGCTGCTGGAAAGGGACTTTTTCGGCTCTCACTCAAGCGGCGTGAACTACGGGGGCGTGCGCCGTCAGGGCCGTCCGCTGTCGCAACTGCCCCTGTCCCGGCGCGCCCATGAAATCTGGGGTGACCTGCGCGCGTTCATCGGCACCGACGGCGAATACGTACGCTCGGGCCATCTCAAGCTGGCCCGCAGTGACAAGGACATGGCCGCGCTGGTCGCCTATGAAGAGGCGTCCCGGGGATTCGGGATGCAGCTGCAGTTGCTCGATCACGCCCAGTTGCGCGCCCGCTTTCCCTGGGCCGGGGACGTGGCGGTGGGCGCCTCGCTGTGTGCCGACGATGGCCATGCCAATCCGCGCCTCGTTTCTCCGGCGTTTGCCTTTGCTGCGCGCCGCGCCGGTGCGCAGACGTTCGAGCAGGCCCACGTCAGCGAGGTCAGCCATGACGGTCAGGCGTTTGTCGTGCGGACCGCCGATGATCAGTGTTTTCGTGGACCTTGGCTGCTCAATTGCGCCGGCGCCTGGGCGGCTCAACTGGCCCAGCAGTTCGGTGAACCGGTGCCGATGCGCGCGGGTCACCCGGCGATGCTGGTGACCGAACCGCTGCCGATGTTCATGGACGTCAGTACCGGCGTCGAGGGCGGCGGCATCTATGCCCGTCAGGTGGCGCGGGGCAATTGCGTGCTGGGCGGCGGTCAGGGTTTCCCGCTGGACCCGGCCACCGCGCGCCCCGGTCAGGCGGCGATTCTGGAGATCCTGCGCAACGCCGTTGAGCTGTACCCGCCGCTGGCCGGTGCCCAGGCCATTCGCACCTGGAGCGGCACCGAAGGTTATCTGCCCGACCGCGAACCGGTCCTGGGTGCCAGTTCCACGCAACCCGGTTTACTGCACGGCTTCGGCTTTGCCGGATCGGGCTTTCAGATTGGCCCGGCGGCGGGCGAGGCGCTGGCGCAGATGGTCTGTGCCGGGGCGTCGAACATCGACCTGACGCCGTTCTCGATCACACGCTTTCAATCGCAACCGCACACTTCATCGCCTGCCATCGTCGTGCCGTCCGGCACCGATAACGTCATTCCATTGCTCAGAGGAAGGTCGAACCCATGACTCATATGAAACGTGTTGCCCTGACTGGCTTGTCTTGCCTGCCGTTTGCCGTGTTTGTTGCTTCGATGCCCGTACAGGCCGAACCGACGCTGTACCTGGGCATGAACGGCGGCACCATGGAGCGCTTGTACGCCGACCATGTGCTGCCGGCGTTCGAGAAGGCCAACAACGTCAAGGTGGTGATCGTGCCGGGCACGTCCTCGGACATCCTCGCCAAGGTTCAGGCCAGCAAGGACAATCCGCAGATGCACGTGATGTTCCTCGACGACGGCATCATGTACCGCGCCATCTCCATGGGTCTGTGCGGCAAGCTGAATCCGAGCGCGAGCCTGGCGGACATCCCGGCCAAGGGCAAGATCAAGGAAGAAGCGGTGGCCGTGAGCCTTGGCGTCACCGGGCTTGCCTATAACACCAAGATGTTCAAGGACAACGGCTGGAGCGCGCCGACGTCCTGGGCCGACATGGCGGACCCTAAGTACAAGGAGAAGCTGGTGTTCCAGTCGCTGGCCTCTTCTACGTTCGGGCTGCACGGTTTTCTGATGTTCAACCGGTTGCAGGGCGGCAACGAAACCAACGTCGAGCCGGGTTTCAAGGCGTGGCCAAAGACGGTGGGGCCGAACGTGCTGGAGTACATCGCCAGTTCCGCGAAGATTTCGGAGATGGTGCAGACCGGCGAGGCGGCGCTGTTCCCGCTGACGCCGACCCAGGTCACCGCGCTCAAGCTCAAGGGCGTGCCGGTGGAATACGCGCCGCCGAAGGAAGGCGGTGTGGTGTTGAACGTGGCCGAATGCACCATCGCCAACAACGACCAGCCGGAACTGGCGCAGAAACTCGCGGCCTTCCTGCTGACCCCGGAAGCCCAGGCGCCGGCCCTGGAAATGGGCGACCAGATCCCGTCCAACCCGAAAACCCCGACCACCGACAAGACCCGTGGCCAGGTCGAAGCCATGAACAAATACCTGGAAACCGCCGTGACCATCGACTGGGATCAGGTCAACCAGGTCCGCCCGGAATGGAACGCCCGCTGGAGCCGCACGATCGAGCGCTAGATGGTTAAAGCAGGACCGTGATCCAATAGTGGGACCGGCTTCAGCCGGGAAAGCGTCGGTAGGCCATACCGCAAAATGGATGGCGCACACACTGGCCTCTTCCCGGCTAAAGCCAGTCTCACTAACCGACCGCGATCCAACAGTAGGACCGGCTTCAGCCGGGAAAGCGTCGGGAGGCCCTACCGCAAAATGGATGGCGCACATACTGGCCTCTTCCCGGCTGAAGCCAGTCCCACTAATCAACCGCGATCCAATAGTGGGACCGGCTTCAGCCGGGAAGGCGTCGGAGGCCACGCCACAAATTGGATGGCGCACACACTGGCCTCTTCCCGGCTAAAGCCAGTCCCACTAACCGACCGCGATCCAACAGTAGGACCGGCTTCAGCCGGGAAGGCGTCGGAGGCCATACCGCAAACTGGATGGCGCACGCGCTGGCCTCTTCCCGGCTAAAGCCAGTCCCACTAACCGACCGCGATCCAACAGTAGGACCGGCTTCAGCCGGGAAAGCGTCGGAGGCCGCGCCGCAAATTGGATGGCGTACGCACTGGCCTCTTCCCGGCTAAAGCCAATCCCACTAACCGACCGCGATCCAACTGTGGGACCGGCTTCAGCCGATCTCAGACCCGGAACGCCGCAAATCGCACCACATGTGCACCTTCGACACATACTGCTCTCCCACCGCCACCGCATACGGCTCCACCCCAAACGGGACAAAGCCCATCCGTTCGTATAAGCCCTGCGCGCCGCGGTTGCCGTCGGTGACGGTCAACTGGACCAGCAACAGCGGTGGCTGGCTACGGGCGTAGGCCAACACGCTGCTGATCAGGTCGTGGCCAATGCCTTTGCCGCGATGGGCGTGGGGAACGTACATCCCGAACAGCGTGGATTTGTGGCGGGCTTTCATTCTGGTTTCCAGGGACAGGCCGGCAACCCCCAGCAAACTGCCTGATTCAACGGCGCCAAACACCACCTCTTTCGCGTCAGGCCCGACCACAAGCCGCTTTTCCCACCAACTGATCGGCAAGGCTTCGCGCTCGCCGACGTCGGAGGTAAACGCATCAGGATGGAGGGCGTACGCTTCAAGCATCAGGGCTCGATACGCCGAGGCATATTCCGGGGTCAGTCGCTGAATGGTCGTGGTCATCGAGGTCGCACCGCAGGGTCGAGCGCTGATTATGTGGCTCAGCCGGTGTGACGACTACCGCCCGGGCCCGGAATAAACAAACGCCCTCTTCCCTCGCGCCCGTTCAGTCACGCATCGGCGTGCAGCATGCGGCGAAACACCGGGTTTTCACGCCGGCTATTGCAAAAACCCTGCTCATCGCTGCAACCTCCACGGTTTGTGCAGCTCAGACTAATCGCGACAGGTAAAATCGCGCACCGTGGGCGCGTCAGTTCGAGGGAGATTTCCATGCGTTTCAGATCATTCATCCAGTGTCTCGCTGTTGTGCCCCTGGCGCTGCTGATGGCAGGGACAGCCGTGGCCGGCGAAGAAACGCAGCTGATCCAGTCAATCAATACCTACCGCAGCCAGGCCCAGCCTTGCGCCAATGTGGCGTCGACCGAGCTGCCGCCACTCAACAGCGACCCGCGCCTGAACCTGCCGGCCAGTGGCACGGTGGACCTGCAGCCGATGCTGGCCCGGGCGTCGTATCCGATGGTCAGCGTCCAGGCGATCACACTTTCGGGCCCGCGCGACGCGCAAGCGGCGATGGCCGCCATTCAGGAAAGTTTTTGTCAGGTGGTGCTCAATCCGCAGTTCGTCGACATCGGCGTCAGCCGCAACGACCGCGACTGGCGCATCGTGCTGGCACGTCCGCTGCTGGCGGGCGGGTTGGGTAATGCGCAGGCCGAGGGCCAGAAACTGCTGGGGCTGATCAATGAAGCGCGCAAGCGGCCGCAGCAATGTGGCGCCCAGTCGTTTCCTGCGGCCGCGCCGCTGGTGTGGAACGACACTCTGATGAGCGCAGCCGAGAGCCACTCGCGTTCCATGGCCAACAACAATTATTTCGATCACAAGGGTCGCAATGGCGGGACGCCGGGGGATCGTGCGGAGCTGGCCGGGTACATCGGCCAGCAGATCGGCGAGAACATTGCCGCCGGCCAGGACAACGCGCGCAAGGTGGTCGAAGGCTGGCTTGCCAGCCCCGGCCATTGCGCCAACCTCATGAACCCGCAGTTTCATGACCTGGGCGCTGCGTACGCCACCGACCCGAAAAGCGACGCCGGTATTTACTGGACGGCGCTGTTCGGGGTGCAGTAACGCTAGCAGCTACTCAAGCGCCGCTCTCTTCAACCCCACAGCGTGCGGCCGAAGAACGTCAGCGTGCGGTCCATGGCCAGCTGCGCCCACACCGGGTCGTATTGCGTGCCCGGAATCCGGCCAGGTCCTACGGCTTCTTCGTTGGCAAAGGCGTGGTGGGCCAGGTAGCGGTGGAATTCCAGGTCCACGCCGCCTTCGCTGAGTTTGGCTTCGAGCTGATCGACGCCGTCCGCCGGGAAGAATTCATCCTGGGTGCCCCAATGCGCCAGTATCGGCACCTTGATCGCCGCAGGGTCGAGGAATTCCAGCGGCGGCATGCCGTAGAACACCACGCCGGCAGACAGTTCGGGGATGAAGTTCAGCGCCAACAGGGTCAGCGCGCCGCCCATGCAAAAGCCGGTGACGCCGACTTTCAGGCTGTGGCCCTTGAGGTATTGCACGGCGCCGCGGATGTCCTGGGTGGCGGCGTCGGCGAAGTCGAGTTTGTCCATCAGGTGATGGGCTTCTTCTTCCTCGACCGTCATTTCGCCACGGTACAGATCAGGCACCAGCGCCAGATAGCCCGAGGCGGCAAGCCGATCGGCCACGCCACGGATCTGGTCGTTCAGGCCCCACCATTCCTGAATCACCACCACGGCCGGTGCGCCGTCGGTCTTGGCCGGGCTGGCCAGGTAGCCACTCAACTCTTTGCCGTCGGGGCGTTTGAAGGTGACGGTCTTGCCCGTTGCCTGTGTCGATGCTTGAGTCATGGGGTTCTCCGGAGAAGGAATTCGCGTTGATTAACAGCGTGAGACGACTGACCGTCAGTGCTACGACAGCAACACGACGCGAAGCAGCGTGACGCACGTGAAACTAATGACCGGTCCGGCGTGGAGTCCGTTCAGCCGTTCTGCAGATCCGTGCCCATGGCCGCGCCGGCGCTGTCTCGACAACACTCGTCACGGGGGGCAGAACGATGATCGCGCAGCTGGCGTTGCAGCGTCGCCGCCGAGGGCGCGTAAAGGAAGCCGAAGGACACACTGTTGCGTCGGCCTTTCACCGCGTGATGCATCAGATGCGCGTGGTAGAGGCGTTTGAGGTAGCGGCTGCGCGGCCGTGGTCGCGCAGGCCAATGACGATGGACCATGCCATCGTGAATAAACACGTAGAGCAGACCGAACGCCGCGACGCCGGCGCCCACCCACTGCAATGGATCATGGCCGCTGTTGCCGGCAACGATCAGCGCTATCGCCACCAGGGCCAGGGCCAGCAGATAGAGGTCGTTGGTTTCGAACGCGCCGAGCTGTTCTTCGTGGTGGGACTTGTGCAGGAACCAGCCCCAGCCGTGCATCACGTACTTGTGGGCGAGGAAGCCGACCCCTTCCATGGCGACAAGGGTCAGGAGAAAAATGATGAAGTTGAAGATCATAGCGTCGGGAGGGCCGATGGGTCTGGGCGTCGAGGAGCAGCATACCGGGGTCACGGGAAATTTCCAGATTCGCGCTCACAACGTTTGCTTTCCTGACCAACCGATGTAAAAAATGGCCCCATGGGTGAGCGTCTCGAACGCTTACTGTATTCGTGCCCTGCCCCCTCGCGGCGGCCGGCACCGCTTTCAAGGAATCAAGAATGGCTCCAAGACACGTCATCAACGCTTCGGTCAGCCCCAAGGGCAGCCTGGAAACACTGTCCCAACGTGAAGTCCAGCAGCTCAGCGCCGCAGGCTCCGGCAGCATTTACACCCTGTTCCGCCAGTGCGCCCTGGCCATCCTCAACACCGGCGCCCATGTCGATAACGCCAAGACCATCCTGGAGGCTTACCAGGACTTCGAAGTGCGCATCCACCAGCAAGACCGTGGCGTGCGCCTCGAACTGCTGAACGCCCCGGCCGACGCCTTCGTCGACGGCGAGATGATTGCCAGCACCCGGGAAATGCTCTTCAGCGCCCTGCGCGACATCGTCTACACCGAGAGCGAGCTCGACAGCCAGCGCATCGACCTGAGCAGCTCCCAGGGCATCACCGATTACGTATTCCACCTGCTGCGCAATGCCCGCACCCTGCGCCCCGGCGTCGAACCGAAGATGGTGGTGTGCTGGGGCGGCCACTCGATCAACACAGAAGAATACAAATACACCAAGAAAGTCGGCCACGAGCTGGGCCTGCGCAAACTGGACATCTGCACCGGTTGCGGCCCTGGCGTGATGAAAGGCCCGATGAAAGGCGCGACCATTGCCCACGCCAAGCAGCGCATCACCGGCGGCCGTTACCTGGGCCTGACCGAACCGGGCATTATCGCGGCCGAAGCGCCGAACCCGATCGTCAATGAGCTGGTGATCCTGCCGGACATCGAGAAGCGCCTGGAAGCCTTCGTGCGGGTCGGCCACGGCATCATCATTTTCCCGGGGGGCGCAGGCACGGCGGAGGAATTCCTCTACCTGCTCGGCATCCTCATGCACCCGGACAACCAGGACCTGCCGTTCCCGGTCATCCTGACCGGCCCGAAAAGCACCGCGCCGTACCTGGAGCAGCTGCACGCGTTCGTCAGCGCCACCCTGGGCGAAGAAGCGCACAAGCATTACCAGATCATCATCGACAACCCGTCGGAAGTGGCACGGCAGATGACCCTTGGCCTGGCTTCCGTGCGCCAGTTCCGCCGCGACCGTGCCGACGCGTTCCACTTCAACTGGCTGCTGAAGATCGAAGAGAGCTTCCAGCGTCCATTCGACCCGACCCACGCCAACATGGCCAGCCTGCAGCTGCGCCGCGACCTGCCGCCCCACGAACTGGCCGCGAACCTGCGCCGGGCGTTCTCCGGGATCGTGGCGGGCAACGTCAAGGACAAGGGCATTCGCCTGATCGAAGAACACGGCCCGTATGAAATCCACGGTGACGCCGAGGTGATGCAGCCGCTGGACAAGCTGTTGCAGGCCTTCGTCGAGCAGCACCGGATGAAGCTGCCGGGCGGCGCGGCGTATGTGCCGTGTTATCGGGTCGTGTCTTAACGGAGCATGGCCTGAGGTCACCCTTCAGGCATGACACTGCATCTCCCTTGTGGGAGCCCAATTGTGGGAGCGAGCTTGCTCGCGAAGGCGGCATCACTGCCGCCAGAGATGAGCAGGCCGAACGGGCCTCTTCGTGAGCAAGGTGGAGCGCCACCCCGGTCACTCCCACAGGTAAGTCATCACGCGCAAAACCTGCCCCTCCCCGAATTCCGGAACCGACCCATGATCCACATCCGCCCCATGACCACCGATGATTTCGAGGTCTTCTGGCCCACCTTTCAGGCCGTGGTCCGGGCCCAGGAAACCTACGCCTACGCCCCCGACCTGACCTGCGAGCAGGCCCGGCACCTGTGGCTGGAATACCCGATGCACACGCTGATCGCCGAGGAAGACGGCGTGCTGCTCGGCAGCTATTACCTCAAGGCCAACGCGGCAGGCCCCGGCAGCCATGTCAGCAACTGCGGCTACATGGTCACCCCGGCGGCGCGGGGTCGTGGCGTCGCGCGCCTGATGTGCGAGCACTCCCAGCAACTGGCGCTGGACAGCGGCTTCTCGGCCATGCAGTTCAACTCCGTGGTGGCCACCAATGAAGTCGCCGTTGCGCTCTGGCAGAAACTCGGGTTTGAGACCGTCGGCCGTCTGCCTCGCGCTTACCGCCATGCCCGGCTCGGGCTGGTGGATTGCCTGGTGATGTACAAATGGCTGGCCGACATGCCGGCCTCGCGCAAAGCCAAGAGCCCGTTGCTGATCGGCCGCAAGAACATCGAATCGGTCATCTCCCGCCCCCGGCGCAAGCCCTCTGACGGGCCTGCCTGATCTTTTCAGAAAATCGGGAACCACCCTCCGCCCTGACGCCACTCACCCCGCCAAGCACTCACTTGCATGGACGGCGTCAGCATGGCTTTACCTCCAGTGTTCCGTGGTCATACCACCAGTGTCGGCACCACCCACCTGAACCCATCTGCAACACCCGGAACCGGAACCGGCCCCACGCAGCGCAAAAACGTGCTGGCGCGCATGGCCACTGCCAGCCGGTCAACGCTGCAGAAAAGCCGCCACTTCGCAGGCGGTCTGTTCAAGGCCCGACCGGGAGATGCCTCGTCAATTCCCCGCAGCGCAGCCGCTGCAAACACCCCGCAGACCGCGCTCGCCCCCCATGCGGCGCCGGCTTCAACAACGGCAGCTGCATCAGCCACGCCACAAGCGAACGCGCCCGTGCCGCCAACCGGCCCGACACCCAGCGCTCCGACGGCAGCCCAGCCACCAGCCAACGCCCTGACACCCCGGCTGAGCATGGCGCTGCACAATCAACGACTGACCTTTGGCGGCACCGACCAGCCCACCCCCACCGAGCGGTTGCTCGAAGGCATTTTGAGCAAACACGATCAGCGTTATCAGGACCTCGCGCCGCTCAATCAGGACGCGCAGAAAGCCGAGTACCTGATGGTCGACAGCCAGAACCGGCTGCTCCACGCCCATGCCAGCGATATCGCCATTTCACTGTTCAAGAGCAGTGAGAACCGCGTCGCATCCGCCAGCGACGGCAAGAAAATGGCGATGCCCACCGATGCCCATCGCGCGCAGATCACCGGCGTGCACAAGGACGCGAACAACACCGCCTGGCGTATTCACGAAAATAAGTTGTACGCGTTGCATGGGGGCCAATGGCAGGAGAACACCCAGGGAGCAACGCTGAAAACCTTGCACAACATTGGCGGCGGCAACCTGTTCGGGCTCAACGACGGAGGCAAGGTGTACGAGCTGAGTGATCTGACCAAGCCGCTGGATTTCACAGAAAAGGTCACGGCCCTCGGACGCTCCACCGCCGGTGCACTGATGGCGCTTAGCGAAAACGCCTCAGGCAACCAGTTACTCCAACTGCGCAACGGGCTTGGCGCCGACCGCCATGATGCGTTCCCGCTCATTACCCCCACCGGCACGGATAACGATGCGGCCATGAAAGCCAAATCCGTGGCGCTCATCGGTGATCGTCTGCTGGCGACGACAGCCTCGGGCGAACTCCTGGAGGCGCATTTGCCGACCGCTGAAGCGCAACAAAACAACCTCCTCGTGAATGAGCTCACACTGCAGAAAGTGCGCCCCTCGCCCGCCCTGCAGACGGCCTTTGGTCACCACACCGTCAGCGGCTTTTTTCATGACGAAAAAAACCTGCTGCACGCCACCGTCAAGGACCAGCAAGGCGTAGAGCACAGCGCATCGTGGGATCAGGCAAAACAGGACTTCGTGCCTGGCTGGGTCATGGCGCCGCTGGTCATGGATCGTCAGCACGGCTTGCCCGTCCTGACCCCTGACGCCGCCACGCAGATTCAGCTGCCGCGCGGCAAAATCGCCCTCTACGAGCAGAAGCGCTCATCGCGGGTCCAGGCACCGCGCGGCGAATACGTCCGTCCTCTCGACAAGCGGTTAGTGCACAACCCGCCCGTTGAAGAATTGAAAGAAACCATCGAAAAGACGCTGTTGGTGCAAGACCCGCGCACCGACGAATGGAAGAAGACCAGCGAAAAGGACATCAAAGCGCTGCAGGCTGGCCAGGACGGCTTCGCTTACCTCATCGACAAGGATGGCAAGCTCAAACAGCTGAAAGTGGCGCCCCAGGCCGCCGCCCATGAAATGGGGCGCGGCGCCGACCTGGCCCTGCAAGGTCGCGGGACTGAAGCCAAGGGCACCGCCCTGCGCGGTGCCGAGGGTGTGGTCGCCGACAAACTGGCCGTGCAGAACGATCAGAACTTCATGACCCTCAGCGGCGGCAAACTGCGCCTCCACGACCAGAACGGTGAACGCGCGGTGCTGCCACAGCCACCCGGCACGGGCGATATCCAGGCGATCAGCACCGGCGGCAAGCACTGGTTCGCCCTGCGCGGCGGCGCAGTGTTCCAGCTGAGCGGCGACGAGGCCAACGCTCGAAGGCTCAATCCTCAGCGGACCTGGCAAGCGGTTCAGGGCCCGACCACCCCACCGGGGACCGTTCTTCAGGACCTGCGCCCCAATCACGATGGACGTTTGCTGGCCACCACCAGCGCCGGAGAATTCGTCAAAACCGCAACCGGGTGGGAAGCCGCCACACCCGCACCGGCGCGCCCGAGCAATGACCACGCGGCCTTCAATCGGCTGGCGGCGGCCGAGCCGGAAACCCTGCGCAGAGGCTCGGCCAAGGTCACCGTCAACGTGATGGGCAGTAACAACATCGAGAGCATGAAGGCCAAGCAGTACGCCCCTGCCTCCCTCCGGCAGAATTACCTTACCTCCCATCTTTCGCTGACCGGCGCGGTAAAAGTGCCTGCCGACAGCCTCCAGCACGCCTGGAAAGGCCGCGAAGGCCTGAAGCCGATCTACACCGAAGAAACCGCGCTGCTGCGCGAGCTGAGCACCCGCGCGGCTGCGGCGACTGGCGCGGCGACCGGCACACCGCCGCGACCCATGGCTGCGCGTATCAATGAGCTGGCGCCTCGCCTGTCACCTGAATCGAGCGAGCTGGCGGAGCTGTTCAACTGGTTCCAGACCAGCGTCACCGAAGACCTGCAGAAGACGCTGCGCGAACTGGCCCAGGACGAAGGCGCGTTGCTGAAAAATGGCGCGATCAATCCGGCCTTCCAGGGCAAGCCGCGCAACAATGACATGCTGCCGCAAGTGGCCAGCGTCCTTCGTGACAGCGGCATCGACAACGCTCACGAACTGGGGAAACTGCTCACCAAGCTGAAGAACGCGCATTTCACGCTGGAGCGGCGCAACACCCAATCGCCGCTGGATGGCTCTCGCACCCAAGGCGATAACCAGGCCCTGCTGCGCGCTCGCCTGGCGCTGGACGTCAAGGTGCTCAACGACATCAGCGCCGCCCTCGACGGGTTCGCCAATGAAGTGAAGAAACCGGGGGCGAAGGATTTCGACACCATCGCCACAGCGCTGGCCACCTTGCACAACGACGCCTACGAAGGCAGCCCGGTGAAGCGCTACACCGATGCCGGCTTCCGTGACCATGCCTCCCTCGAAGCCAGTTACGACGCCACCAAGAACCTGCTCAAGCACTTGCGCAAGGACAACCACCCGCTCAAGCGCAACGTGCTGCAAGGGCTGCAGACCCCTGCCGGCCCGAATAACGCCGCTGTCATGCTCGCCCTGACCGAGGCGCTCCAGAATCTGGAGCCTCGAGAAAGCCTCAAGCTGAACCGCAATTACGGCGGCGGCGTCACCGGCGGCGTCGCGGGGCCGGCCGAGCCCGCGTTCCTGGGTTTTCGCGGCAATATCGATCCAGAGCGGACCTACGGCCTGACCTTCACCCGATTCGACCGCGGCCTGAAGGTGTCGATGAGTCGCGAAGGCGCGATCAGCGGCACAGGAAGCTTCGGTTTTGGTGGCGGCAAAAGTGACACCAAAACCACGCCCGGCGACAGCCACGCCAACCTCCAGACCAACGGCGGCTGGTTCGGCGGCAGCCTGGACGCCAAGTACAAGTATGCCAACAGCACGGCGCTGAGCTTTTTCATTCGCGACGACGAAATCGATGATTTCATGATTGACCTGATGCAGACGCAACTGGCCAGCAGCAAGCGTCCGGCGCAGGGAGGCCTCAAACCCATGGCGTTGATGGATCGCGGCGTCGAGAAGGAAGTGCGCACCACGGGCAAGCACGCGTTCGACCTGGATGCCGGGGTCAACCTTGAATCCCGGACCAACAAGGGCCGCACCGATGCCGAACCCGTTGCCGGCTTCATGCGCTTCGGCGCCGGCCTGCTGGGAACCGTGTCATTGCTCAGCGCCGAACGGGAACGCACTGAGGGCCACGGCAGCGACGGCCTGCACGCCGACGTCTATAGCAGCAACCGCGCGCGCTTCCTCGAAAAAGGCTCGGTGACCGGCTACGCGCGGATGTTCAGCACTGTCTTTACGTCGCGCCCCAGCAACCTGTTCGTGGCCGGCGGCGCACCCTTGGGGGTCAGCGCGACACTGGCGTTCGACAACAAGACCGGCAAGAGCTACGACGTGCGCTTCAAGCACGCCCTGCCGCTGCGAACCGCCGACGTCAAAACCCTGGGTGACACACTGGAGAAGGCCTTCCCCGGCATGAGCAAGAATCCGTCGCCCGCCGGCAAGGCTCCTGAGAAGGTGCTGCAGGACCTCAAGAACAAATACCTGAAGGCCACGTCAGACGAGAACGACGCGCAATACGCCGCGCGCCAGAGCCTGCGCCAGCTCGACCGGCAGAACACCGCTGCCAGCCAGGGCTCCAGCCTGATGTCGCTGATGGACATGGTGGTCAAACACAACAACGTCAACCGGCTGGATCAGGCCGCGCCCTCCAAGCGGCAGATCGACCGCGTCAAACAGATGCTCGGCCGTGACTGCAACCCGGGCAACGCCGAGCGGATTCACGAAATGATGAGCGCCGACCCGCAGCTCAAAGGCCTGCTCGATGCGATGAAGGACAGCAAGGGCACCACTCGCGCCGAAATCAAGCTTGAGGTCCGTGACGACGTCAAAGAACGCATCGAGGATGGCGCATTGAGTGGACGGCTGACCGACGCGATGCTCAAGGACATACTCGGCGACAAGAACAATCTGCGCATCAAGAGCATCGCGGTCTTCAGGACCGCCGCGAAAGAAGACGCGTTCGGCACGCCGTTCCCCTTTGTCAGCTTCAAGAGCGGCAGCGCGCTGAGCATCGAACGCCTCATGGGCGAAGTCACCTTCGACTACGGCCCTGACCAGAGGAACCCGAAAAAGGCCACCGCCGACGGCGCCATCGCCGACCGTGGCGACTCGCAGCCCGCCCACGAGCTGGGCCAGGCCGGCAATGGCGCTTTCCGGCCGCGCTAGGCCGCCGCGCCCGCCCCTCTATTGATCGAATCGAAACCCCGGACAGGACACCGCAAATGATGAACACAACGACACACGCAGACGCCTGCATTCAGGCACTGGGCAAACGACTGGGCACCGCCTTGCAACTCGAAAACGGCGTGTGCGCGCTGTTCGATGAGGGCCGCGAAGTGGTGATCATCGAGGTACCGACGGCGGGCGACGTCGCGATTCTGCATTGCAAACTGTCGCTGCGCCCCGACCCGAGCCTGTATGAGCGGCTGATGCGGCTCAACTTCGACAGCGGCGCCATGAGTGGCTGCTGGCTGGCCCTGGATGAGCAACAGGCGGTTCGCCTGTGCACGCAACTGCCGCTCAAGGCACTGGACGAGATGACCTTCGTGGACTGGGTGCAAGGGTTCGTGCTGCAGACCCGTGACGTTGCCGGTCTGCTGCAGCAGCGCGCGGCATCACCGGCAAAAGCACCGATGCACGCGCAGGGACAGGGCGGCCTGTCGCGGCGGATCGGCTGACCTCGCGCCAGCCCACCGACGCGGCCACGGGAAATCGGGGCGGTGACGCTTTCAGGGCCGGGCATGGCGCTTTCAAACTTGCCGGAATGCCATCTCTCGACGATTCTCTATGCACGGCCGAATTGGCCGTGCTCACAAGAAACGCGCCGGAGAGGCCAGCATGACGACCGTAGCCGAACTACTGAAGTTGAAAGACCCGCACCACGCTGACGTCCACACCGTCGGGCCCGGGGAGATGGTCCTCGAGGCGATCAAGCTGATGTCCGAAAAGAACATCGGTGCTGTCCCGGTGGTGCGCGACGGCAAGGTGGTCGGCATCGTCAGCGAGCGGGATTACGCCCGCAAGATGGAGCTCAAGGGCCGCGCTTCGGCCGGGACCCCGGTCAGCGACATCATGACCCACGACGTACAGACCGTGGGCTCGCAGCACACGGTCGAGCACTGCATGAACATCATGACCGACCGCCGGCTGCGCCATTTGCCGGTGGTGGACGAAGGCCGACTGATCGGTTTGCTGTCCATCGGCGACCTGGTCAAGGCGGCCATTGCCGAACAGGCCAGGCTGATCGAGAAAATGCAGGAATACATTCGCGGCGAAAGTTACTGAGCCCAGACACCTTCTGCGCCCCACAAAAAAGCCGGCGCTTCTTGGGCTCCGGCTTTGCTTTGCGCGAGTGAATGGATCGCCGGTTAGCGAACCTGGAAGCGATCGATCATCGCCACCAGCCGCTCGTTGGACGCCATCAGCGCCTCGACGCTGGTGTCGGTCTGCTGACCACAGCCCACCAGTTCACCGACCATGTGCCGAATGGCGATCATGTTCTGGTTGATCTCCTCGGTCACCGCGCTCTGCTCCTCTGCCGCCGTTGCAATGTGCGCGCTCAGGTCATGGATGCGCAGCACCGAACCGGCCATCCCGTCCAGGCCTTCGTTGACGCGGGACGTACGGTCGGCCGTCGACTGGCAACTGACCTTGGTTTTCTCCATCGCGCCCACCGCAGTGCTCACGCCCTGTTCCAGCCGCGCGAGCATCTCGTTGATCTCCGATGTGCTCTGCTGGGTACGACCGGCCAGCGCCCGCACTTCGTCGGCCACCACCGCAAAGCCTCGGCCCTGCTCACCCGCCCGCGCCGCTTCGATGGCCGCGTTCAGCGCCAGCAGGTTGGTTTGCTGGGCGATGCCGCCGATGACACCGAGCACATCGGTGATGCGTTTGGCATCGACCTGCATTTCCTGAACGTACTTCGTCGCTTCTTCGACCTCGGCCACCAGCGCCCGCACGCTGACCGACGCTTCGTCGACGACGTCCCGGGAGCGCTGCGCGGCATCGTTCGCCGATTGAGTAAAGCTCGCCGTCTGCGTAGCGTTCTCGGCGACGCTGTCGGCGGTGGCGCTCATCTCGTTGATCGCGGTCACCGCCTGGTCGGTTTCCGAGGCGTGGCGGTTGAGGATCTGGTTGATGTTGCGCGACTGATCCTGCAATTGCACCAGCCCGGCAGAGATCTGCTCGGTGCCGCTGCGCACCTCGACAATCATCGCTTGCTGGAAGGCGATGAACTTGTTGACCGAGTGGCCGACAGCGTCCAGTTCATCCTCGCCCTTGATCGGAATGCGACGGGTCAGGTCGGCCTCACCCGAAGACAGCGCGTCGATGTTGGTGCGCAGAACGGTCAGCCGTGCCAGCAAGCGATGGAAGGCAAAGCCCAGCACCACCAGCAACAGAATGACCAGGGGAATCTGCAGCCAGCCCAGGGTCTTCAGCACTTCGGTGCTGCTGGCGGTGAGCATGGCGGTTGGCAACGAGGTGGCGATCATCCAAGGCGTGCCCACCACAGGGCGCAGGAAGAAGGTCAGGTCACCCAGTTGCGGGTCGATGTATTCCCGGGAATACACAGCGTCGCCAGAGACCTTGCCCAGACCGTCCTGAATGGCCTTGGCGAACATCGACTGGCCGCTGAAGCCTGCGACGTTCTTGAGGATGATTTCGCCGGGAATGCGGCTCTGGTTGGTCAGGATCTTGCCGTCGCGCTCGACGATCATCACCTGACCCTGAATGTCTTTTTCCTTGTCCTGGATCAGGCCGTTGAAGAAGCCCAGGGTGACGTCGATGGTCGAAACGCCGTAGAGCGCGCCATCTTTGTAGATGCCCATCGCGCAGTTGGTGCGCGGTTGCGGGCTGGCTTCGTCCTGATAGGCCGCCGCCCAGGCGCATTTGCCCTTGGGTGCGTTCTGCCCGGCGCGGTGCCATGGCTGTTCCCAGTAGTTGGGCGCAGGGTCGGAGTTCCAGAACGTGCTCACCACCAGCTGGCCACTGCCGTCACGGTGGAAAAACGAGCTGTGTTTGTTGCGCCCCGGGGTGCGCTTGTCCGGCATCGGCCAGACGCCGCCGCCGAAGACTTTCTGATCGCCGTACTGATCGACCAGGCCTGGCAGCACAGTGTCGATGCCATCGCTGTCCAGCAGCGGAACCGCCTGGGTGATCGCCCGGGACTGAGCCTCTACGCGCGCCAGGTCCGACAGAATTCGCGTGCCGATCTGGTCCACCTGGCTCAGCACCACTTTTTCCTGGGTCTCTCGCACCTTGGGCGTGACGAAATGTACGATGCCCTGCTCGGTGATCACTGCGATGACCACAATCAAGGTCACAAATATGACCGTATAGCGCGCCTGCACTGTTTTAAACATCGTCGACCCCATGCCATGAATTTTATAGTTGTTTTTTGCAGACTCCTGAGGAGCTATCGACCGCAAGCCGACAAGGATGAGGGATAGCGCAAAGGTTTTTTCCGGCACAGCGGGGCGTCATTGCACCGGAAGGAAATTCAGGAACAGCAGGCTCTGGGCGTAATTCAAACCGATGCGTCTATATCGCTCGTCGAGCATCTGGGTGAGCAGGTCCAGGCGCGCCACAATCTTGCCGAACTCGGTGGCGAAACTGAGGTTGCTGCCCTCCTCCGAAATCTCGTTGGAGAACAACAGCAGCTCGCCATTGGCGTTCTGCCGCTGGCTCAGCAGCCAGGTGGCCTTTTCGATATTGCGCGCAGCATTGTTGACGAACGTCGGGTTGATCTGGTCGGTCATGAAGAATTCGAGGCGCCCGCCGTGGGCCGTGACCAGCATGCTGCCGATGGCATAAATGAATGCGCCGACGCGATCGCCAAGGAATTCAGGGCTCAGGGCGTAGCTCAGCGCTGCCAGGTCACGTCGCGTGCCCAACTGCGGCAACGGCTTCTTCTGCTCGATGGCCTGCCGCACGTTGCTTTCGGCCGCCGCGGCATCGACGAAGCCGGACTTGCGCCACTCCCCAGGGTTGCGCAGGTAGAGTTTGTTCATCAGCAGGTAAAGGCTGTCGAGGTTGTCGGCCATCGCCAGCGTCGCCATACGGTCTACGCTGGTCTGGAAGAACTCCTGGGGCCGCGTCTCGCTGAACTGCGTGGCGACATCCTGGCCGTCCTGGCGCGTACACCCGGCAGAACCGAGCCCAAGCATGCACAGGGCAAACAGCGGGCGCAGGCGTCGGCAAACGGATAAAACAGAAAACACGGCGAGCATCAATCCCAAGCTTTAACCAACGGGACGCCGCGTCTATCGCCGCGTCCTGGCCATGGTCAGAACGGCCCACGGCGAAAAAGTGCAATATCGGCGGCAAATTCGCAGCGCGTCCAGGGCGATTGGGCCGCCATGTGAGCTTTCATGCAAATGATTCCCTCATCCATTTGACGCAGCCCTTCGCTTTCACCAAGCTAGCCGCCTTCGCATGATTTTCAGGAAACACCCCGCGTGATGACCACAAGCCTGCACTGGCGCCGTTTCGTATTCTGCCTCGCCCCACTGATCGCCCTGCTCGCTGCCTGCGACGGCGGCGCGCCGAAGACCAAGCCCTCCGAAGCGACGACCTACGTCAGCGTCGAGTGGGACAAACTGCCGGCGGTGAACGACACCGACCTGATGGCGGGTTACAACAGTTGGTTTTCGGCGTGCAAACGCCTGGCCAAGGACCCGGTCTGGGGCGGCACATGCGCCCTCGCCGCCCAAGTGCCGCAGAATCCTGCGGCGGTGCGCGACTTTCTCAAGAATCAGCTGCAGGTCTACAGCCTGCGCTCCTCCGAGCACGGCGCCAACGGGCTGATCACCGGCTATTACGAGCCGATCTATAAAGGCAGCGAGCAGCGCAATGACGCGCACCCGGTGGCGGTGTATGGCGTGCCCGATGACCTGATCATCGTCAATCTCGACAGTATCTATCCCGAGCTCAAGGGCAAGCGCCTGCGCGGGCGCCTGGATGGCCGAGTGCTGCGTCCCTATGACGACGCCGCCACCATTGGCACCAAAGGCGCCAGTGCCCCCGTGCTGGCCTGGCTGGAAAACCCCATCGACCTGCAGTTCCTGCAGATCCAGGGATCGGGTCGGGTTCAGCTGGAAAGCGGCCGTCAGCTGCGCATCGCCTACGCCGATCAGAATGGCTACCCGTACAAGCCGATTGGCCGCTGGCTGGTGGAGCAAGGCCAATTGACCAAGGACGAAGTGTCCATGGGCCGCATCCGCGACTGGGCGATTGCGCACCCCGAACGCGTCAATGAACTGCTGGGCAGCAACCCGAGCTACGTGTTCTTCACCCTGCGCCCGGACAGCACCGAAGGCCCGCGCGGTTCGCTGAATGTGCCGCTGACCGCCGGCTACAGCGTGGCGATCGATCGCAAGGTGATCCCCCTCGGCAGCCTGTTGTGGCTGTCCTCGACCCGCCCCGACGGCACGCCGCTGGTGCGCCCGGTGGCGGCGCAGGACACCGGCGGCGCCATTGCCGGCGAAGTCCGCGCCGACATGTTCTGGGGTACCGGTGACGCGGCGGGCGAACTGGCCGGCAACATGAAGCAGCAAGGCCAGATCTGGATGCTGTGGCCCAAGGGCGCCGCCCTGCCCGATGCCAAACCCAAGGACTGATCGAACTGAACCGCCGACTGATGCGCCAACCGCGTCAGCCGGCGTCACTTCAGGGTTGAGTCATTCCCGGGTTGAACTGAAATCGGTTTCAAGTATCACAGCATGCTTCTTCCCGGAAACCCTTCTCGATCCCCCATGAATACCTCCCACACCCCGCATGATTTCAACATGGGCTGGCTGCTGTTCGCCCTCGCCATGGGCGCCTTCGCCATCGGCACGACCGAATTCGCCTCAATGACCCTGCTGCCGTTCATTGCCGGTGACTTTCAGGTCACCCAGCCGCTGGCCGGGCATGCAATCAGTGCTTACGCCCTGGGCGTGGTCATCGGCTCGCCAGTGACCATGGTCCTGGGCGTCAGACTGCCCCGCCGGGCCTTGCTGGTGGCCCTCGCCGCTTTCATCGGAATCGCCAACGCGTTGAGCGCCGTCGCCCCTTCGCTGCCATGGCTGGTGTTTTTCCGCTTTCTCAGCGGTTTCCCCCATGGCGCCTACTTTGGCGTGGCGATGCTGCTGGCCGCGTCCCTGGTGCCGAAGAATCGCCGTGCTCAAGCGGTCTCCCGCGTGTTCATGGGGCTGACCATCGCCACCATCATCGGCGTGCCGTTCGCCACCTGGATCGGCCAGACCATCGGCTGGCGCTGGGGCATGGCCATCGTCGCCGGCCTCGCCGCGATCACCGCGGTGCTGATTCGCTGCCTTGCGCCCGCTTCCCCTGCGGATACCGACGCCAGCCCGTTGCGTGAACTTAACGCACTGCGCTCGCGGCAGGTGTGGCTGACACTGGGCATCGCCGGCATCGGCTTCGGCGGGATCTTCTGCGTGTACACCTATCTGGCGGCCACGCTGATCGAGGTCACCCACGCTTCGGCTTTCATGATTCCGGTGGTGATGGCGGTGTTCGGCCTGGGCACCACGGTGGGCAACCTGATCTGTGGCTGGGCCGCCGACCGCGCCACGATGCTCGCCGCTGGCGTCTCGCTGGGCTTCACTGCGCTGGTGCTGGCGTTGTACCCCTCGGCCACCGACAACCTCTGGCTGCTCATTCCGCTGGTGTTTTTCATCGGTTGCGGCGTCGGCCTGGCGGCGATCCTGCAAACACGCCTGATGGACGTTGCGCCCCATGCGCAATCCCTGGCGGGTGCGCTGGTGCAAAGCGCGTTCAACGTCGCCAACGCCATCGGCCCGTTGGTGGGCGGCGTGGTCATTGCGGCGGGCTACGGTCTGCCGGCCACGGGCTATGCCGCAGCGGCATTGACGCTGGGCGGTCTGGGCATGTGGTATTGGGCGCTCATGGATGCGCGGCAGGCGGATCGCCGTTTTGCACGGCAAGCCTCAGGGTCGGTCTGAAACGGGTAGCTGTTTGATACGAGGTTGATCCGAGCTTCGCCCCGGCACTGCACCTGGGCGAGCTCTCGACCTGTCACGCGTTGGGGTCAGCCTCATCGGGCGACGGGAACAACGTATCGACCTTGTGCTTGCTTGAAGTGCGGACCGGCGCCATGGCAGCGGACTCCGCCAGGCGTGTGGCCATTTCCCAATGACGGGACTCCTGCCCTTCAGGCTTGCCTTCGGTCTCCCAGATCAACTGGGCCAACTGACGAACAGTTTCTTCGTCGACATTCATGCGTATCCCCCATTTATGCTTTCGCAAGACATTGGCCGGCGCCAGAGCGGTGCCGAATCCATCGTCAGCTACGGTACCCGCCATGAACAGTACCAGCCGATAACGAGGGTAAATGACGGGCGTGCACGCGCCGGCGAACGCAAGCCGGCCGCTGGTCGGACTTAACGGATCCACCGGAAATCGACGGCGAACCACGATGGCCCCCTCAATCCCTGTTGCGTTTGAGCAACAGGCTGGCCGCCAGGCCCAGGCCCGCTGCAACACCGACGGCCGCCCACGGATGGGTGGTGACGTAGGATTTCGCGTTACCCACCGCACGGGTCAGCGCAGGCTGGGCGTCCATTTCGATTTCCGTGACCGCGCTGGTGCCTCGGGCCAGAAAATCCTTCAGCCGCTCACGGGCCTGAGTAGTGCGGTCCTCATTCAAGGCATCCCCTGCCGCCAGCAAGGCATTGGTCTCGTCGAGAAAAGTGTTCAGCTCGGAACGGGTTTTCTGATAAAGATCGTCACGCAGTTTTTCGGTGATATCGCTTGCCATAATATTTTGCCTCCTGGGTGTGAGAAAGGTTGACTGAAACGCCAATCGATTCGTTCCAGCCAGTTTGAAAAAACCCCTCCATGCGGCGCGGCACGTGATCAAGCACCGCTGGCCGCGCAGACCGGACAGGGACTCAACAGCCGTATGACGCGTTCAAAAGGGAATCCATGAAAGTAGTGCCGATCCTTGAGCTGCCCGTCGAGCAGCAAGCCCGTGTGCGGCAACTGCGCAATCAGCCCGACGTGCGCAAGTTCATGTACACGGACCATGAAATCAGCGAAGCCGAGCACCTGAACTGGCTTGAGGCACTGCGCTCAAGCTCCCGGCAGCAGGTCTTTGTCGTTGTACTTGAAGCCGCACCGGTGGGGGTTGTGTCGCTGAGTGCCATCAACCGCACCCACGGCACGGCAGAGTGGGCCTTCTACCTCGACACCACGCTGCAGGGCAAAGGCCTTGGCAGTCAGGTGGAGTTATGGCTGCTCGATCACGCGTTCGGTGCCGCAGGGCTGGAGAAACTCAACTGCGAAGTGCTCGAGATCAACCCGGCGGTGATCAAGATGCATCAGAAATTCGGCTTCGTGGTTGAGGGAGTAAGGCGGGAGCACATCGTGCGCGATGGCAAGCGGATCGGCGCGGTGCTGCTGGGTATCACCAAACGTGAGTGGCAGGCGCAGCGGCCCAGGGTGCTGGCCGCGGTGGAACGAATTGCGGGGCGTCGTTAGCGCAGCGTGCAGAGGTGCGCGCCCATGCTGAGCCTGATGCGGGCGGTACTGTTCGCAGATCAGGCGATGTTCAACAGCCGAACCGCCGGGCGTTCATCGGCTTTGCAGTACAAATAATCGCGCCATTTTCTAAAGGCGCTCTGCTGCCGGACGAAAGCCTCTTCCCATTGCACGCCGCCGATGTGCTCGACGGGGATAGACATCATCTGCTCGGTCGCCTGATCCAGCTCGCTGATCAGGTCGAGTGCGTTGGGAATGTCGTGGATCTGAGGTCTCATCCGGGGCACCTTATTTTTTGATTAATGAATGGAGTGCCCAACCCCTTGATAGTGCGCGCGTTCCGACGAGTGGCTATTTTGTGTAATAAACAGTTCGAGCTGTAAGAAAAACCCCACACAATGGTGGGGTCTGATGAAACCGGACAGGTTTAGCGGTTGCCCGAAGAGGACGCTTCGTCTTCATCGACCGGAGGATTGTCAGGAATCTCCATGTCATCCAGCCCCTTGTTTCGGGCTTCGGTTGCCGCGTCTTCACCCTGCCGGGCTGACTCGGTATCCGCGTGGGTGTCGGGATAAATCTCTTCTTCGCTGCCCGGCTCGGCAGGACCCTGATACGCGTTATCCGGCCCGTTGTCTTCGATACCCATGATGACCTCCAGTACGAGTCGCAGGAAATCTGCGCTTACAGGACAGAGGTGCATCAGGAAGGATTAGTGCCCGGTGGAAGATGAATGGCGCGTGGACACTGAGCGACGCACTGAATGCTGCGCACAAAAAAACCGCCGAAGCGGTTTCTTTTGTACAGCCGACACCGGTGGTGTCAGACCTTGAAGCGAGCCACCATGTTCTGCAGGGTGTTGCCCAGGCGTGCCAGTTCCAATGTCGAGGCAGCGCTCTGCTCCGTCGCGGTGGCGGACTGGTCGGCGACGTCACGCACACTGATGACGCTGCGATTGATTTCGTCGGTCACCGCGCTCTGCTCCTCAGCCGCGGCCGAGATTTGCTGGCTCATCTGCTCAATCGTGCCAATGGAATGCGTAATCTCTACGAGCGCTTGCTCGGCCTGACGCGCCAGCTCGACGGTGCCCTCTGTCCGCCGCATGCTGGCGTCCATCAAGCTCGACGCCTCCACGGTGCCGTGCTGGAGGGCCTGGATCAGCGCTTCGATTTCAGTGGTCGAGCTCTGTGTGCGCTGGGCCAGTGACCGGACCTCGTCGGCCACCACCGCAAAACCGCGACCCTGTTCGCCGGCACGTGCAGCTTCGATGGCGGCGTTGAGTGCGAGCAGATTGGTCTGCTCGGCAACGGCTTTGATCACGTCGATGACACTGCCGATCTTGTCGCTGTCATGGGTCAGGCGCTGCATCGCCACGCCCAACTGCCCGACTTCTCCAGACAGCTGACTGATTTCCCTCGTTGCATGCTGCACGACGGTGCTGCCATGGACCGCGCGCTCGGTGGCTTGCCGGGCTGCACGCGAAGCGTCCTCGGTGTTTTGCGCAACCTCCTGCACGGTCGAAGCCATTTCATTCATGGCCGTTGCCACCTGATCCACTTCCAGTTTCTGCTGGGTGACGCCAGCGCTGGTCTGTTCGGTCGCGGCCGACAATTCTTCGGCAGCGGTTGCGATCTGGGTAACACCCTTTCCGATACCGCCAATCAGTTCACGCAAGGAAGACGTCATGTGCTGCATGGTGTTTTGCAGCAGGCCCAGTTCGTCCTTCCGGTTTGTGCCAATGTCGTAGGTCAGGTCGCCATCGGCGATGCGACGGGCAGCGATGACGCTGTCATTCAGTGGACGAGTGATCTGGCGAGTGATCAGTGCCGCGGCGAGAACACCCAGTAACAGCACCACTAACGCGACACTGAACAACTGGATGATCGCATTGCTCTTTTCATTGTTTGCTGCAACCACCTGGGAGGCCATCAAGTCATCGACCCTCTTAAGGGTGTCGGTTGTCAGCTTTTGTAACGCGTCGCGTATCTGGTCATTTTGTTGCAGCATCTGCGAGATGGTCGCCATGTTCTCTTTGTACTGGCGAAGCGCAACAAGCGAGGTATCGACTGCTGCATTTGACTGCGCGGGGAGCTGGCTTCGGGCCGCAGCCACCTGGCTAAGCAGCGCGTCGGCTGTCGCGAAAGTGGCCTGGCGATTGTCTGCGGTAGGAATGCTCAAGTAACGACGGAATACCAGGCGGAAGTTGGTCATACCATTGCGCAGGTCGCCTGCAATTTTTACATGGTCGATACCGGCCTGGTCTGGCGAGTTCGAAGCATCGTCCAGCGTCTTCTGCAGCAAGCTCTCGAAGGTCGCGCTCACTTCATCGGAGACCTTGATCAACGGCTTCATCGCCTCATCGATCTTCTGGTTGTTACTGACCAGCTGATCGAAGGTTTTCTTGAGTTCTGCTGCCTGATTATCGATCGCCTTGAGCATCTCCACGTTTTTGGCGACGGTCAGGATCTGCAAGCCTTTATCGATGGTGCCGTTCAATGACGCAAGGGCTGCGCTATAAGCCTCTGCAGCGCTGGCACTGGGGCTGGCGGCATAAGCTTGCGACGCCACTTTAACGTCGAGCATATCGGCTTTCACTTCGGCGACCCTGGCTGCTTTCTCCAGTCGCTTGATCAGCAGGTCCGCGCTGCCATAACCAATCCCGGTCACCACCAGAACGCCCAGCAGAATGGCACCGAAGCCCAAGCCGAGCTTCTTGCCTACTTTCAAATTATCCAACCAGTTGGATTTCATCGCCTTTAACCTTTGATTTTTTCGTAATGCTCTGTTATCGACTCCTTAGTTGAAAAGTTAATCAAAAGGATCATCGTTAAAACTGATGATTGAGTTCGAATTTATCTATCGATCGAGCTCGGTCGGCCTTGGCCCCAGCGATGCGCCAGCGTCCAAGCTCTGAGTTCGCACGATTTGAAGGGCGTGCTCAACCTCATTCGAATGGTTGATTTTGGCCATACCGGCTCGGGCACCCCGGTGAACATTAGGAGAGATCACACGCACCGCTCGTGTTTTACAGCGATGGACACTAATTGCACCTCACGATCCACAGCTGGCCGATTTTCGTCGTGAAGCTCTGACTCATCAGATCCCGCCGCATGGCCCACTCAGGGGCAGATGGCACACTTGCCGCGCGTAACGTTCCCCGCCCCCACTTGGCATTGATCTCGTCCAGCACGTTCATCACCTTCTCGGCTTCCACGGGCTGCGAATGGGCAAACAGGTCGTCGGTAAATTCGCCGGGCTTGCGCAGATCCATCAGAAGGACTTCGGCCTTGCTGTATTTGAAGCCTGCCCGGAATAGCCGGTTGACCGCCTCTGTCGCAGCCTTCGTCATCAGGCGCACGTCATTGGTGGGATACGGCAATTCGACCATGGCCCCGTTGGCGTATTTGGCCTCCTCGGGATTGAACATCCCCGTACGAATGCTGACCCGGATTCTCTTGCACAGCGAGTTCTGTGCCCGGAGCTTTTCCGCAGCGCGCTGGGTGTAGGTGGCGACGGCTTCTCTGATGGGCTCAATCGTTGTCAAACGGCTGCCAAACATTCGGCTGCAGCAGATCTCCTGCTTCGGCGGATCGGCCTCCCCCAACTCCAGGCATGGAGTGCCGGACAACTCGCGCGCAGTCTTCTCGATCACAACGCTGAATTTCTGTCGCAGCGTCCAGGGATCGGCCTTCGCCAGATCCATCGCGGTCTTGATCCCCATGACGTCAAGATGGGCCTTCATACGCTTGCCCACGCCCCACACCTCGCCGACGTCGGTGTTGCGCAACGTCCAGTCACGGTTGAACGGATCGCAGATATCGACTACCCCGCCGGTCTTCGCCAGCAAGCGTTTTGCCGTGTGATTGGCGAGCTTTGCCAGTGTTTTGGTGCGGGCTATGCCCACGCCCACCGGAATGCCGGTACGCTTGTAGATCGTCGCCCGAATCTGCCTGCCGAACGCCGTCAGGTCGCCGGGGATGCCAGACAGGTCAGCGAAGGCCTCGTCGATGCTGTACACCTCCAGCGCGGGAACCATCGATTCGATGATGCTCATGACCCGCTCGCTCATGTCGCCATACAGCGCGTAATTGCTGCTAAACGCGATCACACCGTCTCGGCGCAACTGGTCCTTGATCTGAAAGTAAGGCGCACCCATTTTCACGAAGGGCTTCGCGTCATAGCTTCGGGCAATCACGCAGCCGTCGTTATTCGACAGCACCACGATGGGCGTTTTGGCGAGGTCAGGCCGAAAGACACGCTCGCAACTGGCATAAAAGCTGTTGCAGTCGATCAGCGCAAAGACGGGCTCAGGCTTGGTCATGATCGCGAACGCTGTATTTCGCCACGGTCCAGATCACCCGCTCGGCCGGTACGTGATACGCGTTGAAAACCAGCTTTTCGCCGCAGGCCGAGAGTGGGCCGAGAATAGTGACGCTCATGATGCAAGCCTTGCCGTAAGAAACTGTATGTATATACAGTTAACGTTTTAGCCCGCCGGAGGTCAATGTTCTGCGCAGGAAATTTCGACGGGTGACCGCAGGCGCGGACGCTACTCGATCGACGAGATGATGGATCACTACCCCGAGGAGCTTGCGGCAGAGCAGTTTGTCGTTAATGGACACGAGTTTTGGCTGATCAAGCTTACGACGTTGCGCCGGCGGCTCGTGTTGAGGGTATGACGATGTGCGGCACGCCGGCGGAACAGTTCGCTGGGTTCGAAGTGTGACGGAAGTGGAAAATGTGAGGAATCAGGGGTTGCAAATGCAAGTCAAACTTACACGTATAGGGAGAACACGATGAAATCTGGGATGCTGGCTTTACTGGTCATTGCAGTCGCTACGCTGTCGGGGTGTAACCACTTTAGCCAGGGCGATTATCGGGGCATACACAGAGCCGGAACCATTCCTTGCAATGGCACACCGCCGAATCAGCCAGGATGTTATTGAAGGCATACGTGGTGCCTTCATTCACAGCAAGATGAATGCATTCAACCGGCTCATGCAACTCATGTCGACGAGCTCTTCGAGGTTTTACTGCAATATCGTTTCGACGAGCCTCGGCGCTTTCATCGGGGAGGCTATACCCAGCTCGGCAGAACAAATAGCCTGCCGCTGGGAAAGGATAAGGCAATTTCGTCCACGATGAGTACCGAGCCTGAAGTTCAGCTCATCACAGCAGACTCTCCCCCTGTTCAGGATGATTAGTACAGATTGTCGACTTTTCGCTTTTCCAGGGTGTAGGTTTTCAGATCAATCTCGTTAGCTGAAAGCTTGGCGTCAAGACGATCCATGTCCCGGCGCTTCAAGCTGGCTACATGAGCTTTTGATGCCTGATAGTTGATGGACTCAGCTGCGTCATAGCCACTGACAGGATCCCAGATAATGGACAACGGCCACAGCAACAGGTTGACAACACCGTAGCCGTAGGCGCGCCCGTAGAACGATCCACCGCCAGGCAGGAGGCCCAGCCCTGCGGCCAAGCCTGGACTTTTTTCTTGAACGTCGAGATGGTTGGCACGATAGCCAGCCAGTTCAGCTTCTTGTGTGCGATCCAAACCGGAGGCGCAGCCAGCAGTCAAAACTAACAAAGCGGCGGCTGACAAGTTGCGAAGAGCGTACATCTGAATTCCCTATATAAATAATGCTCAGCCAGAGCTGGAACTGAGCGCCGCGCATTGTACACACTTAAATCGCCCGTAGATGGCCTAATGCTACATTTCTCTTACTGCTCATCTAAGGTGCGATCCCCCCTGCCCGTCCGCGCATCGAAAAGGGGGTGTCCGTTAAGTGCCAACCCTCTGTACGGGGTACATCGCCCTCTGAACCATTGCAAGCAGTCGGGGCAACAGACTGGTCCCAGTTTCCAACTTGCTGGCGGTTCAGGTGCACTGCGCGGGTCATGAAGCAGAAGAGAAGCGGCCTGGCCCTGACTGGCCATGACGATAAAGTTCTTGTGTACCTCGCCGATAGGTACACATTCCCCCGTAAGCCATGGAGCATTGGATGTTTAATCCACGTGAGGCAGAAATAGACCATCTGTACAACCGGGTCGTCCTGCTAACTATCACATGCTGTGTTTTATTGGCATTTGCCGCGATGGCGAGACATGAAGGTTTTACCTATGCAGCCCTTCAGTGGAATGGGGCCCAAGTGACCGGCACGGTGACGCAGCTGGAGGAAATCCCGAGAAACCGACTTGCTAACATCGTCCACTACCGTTACGTGGACCAAGATAACCGACCTCACGAAGGGCAATACCTGGACACTGGATGCGGCGAGAGGGAAAACTGCGGCGTAGACGAAGACATCACCCTGATCTATTCGCGTTGGTTTCCGGAGTACAGCGCCGTCGCAGCCAACGTCCATAGCTTTCGGCCGGGTTTTTACATCATGGGCGGCGGCGTACTGATTTCGCTGCTCTTCTTCGGAATTTCCTTCTGGACGCTCGGTCGCATCAGCGCCATGAAGCGAGATCACGCACAGCACCTCCATACGAAATACTGAGCGTCAGCCTCGAATACTGAGCAATGATACCGGTGGTATGCGGGTACGCTGCGGTGGAACCGACTATTTCGAGCCGTAATTCTTGCACATGTCTTTGGCGACATACGCCCCCATTGGGGAGTGCATCAAGTTGTCAGCCATGCTGCTAACCTTGAATTTATAGGCAGGGTCAGATTTGATTTTTCTCACTTCCGCCTTGGTTGCCTCATCAATGGTGGAATCCGACGCCATGACGTTCTCAACATCGCTCTTCATGCCAGGATTCGCGTTATCGCAGACCTGCTCCATTGCAACCAGCACCACAAGGCCTTGCTGCTTTTCATCTTTCGGACTCGCGAAAGAGTTGCCGGCATAGCCCAACAGAGCCAGACAAAGCGGCAGAGCAGACATTCTGATCGACACCATTCAAAAACTCCCTATTGATAGAAACTTCAGCCCGCACGTTAGCAGCCAAAGCGACTCGCACCTTATCGCGCACCAAAACCCATCACACGTCAAGCTATTCGCCACCGTCGGAAACAATCATCGGCTACCTACTCAGGCTTGGCGTCCGGTATCCACAATGAGCACGCTGATGCAGATTGCGCTATCAACCAGTCATGATCCCGTTTTCCGAATGGCCGCGGCATCCCCGCAGATATCCGAAGCGCGATATTGTAGGAGCCCGACACCTCAGTGGGTGTAGGGGTCGCATCACCCAACTTCGAATTGGATCTAAGTCCTTTTATCGCACCTTGAAGGGCGAGCGCTTGCTTGAACGTATCGGAGGTTTCTTCGATTATCGAAACGACGACGGACGCCGCGTTTGAGCAGCGATCCATTTTTGCCCATTGTTTCATCTGTGCTTCATCAGCCCATGCAGCGGCAGAGGCCGCGAGCAACATACAACCAATCCAGTAGCGCATAGCTCGAATCCTTTCAGTAAGTAGGCCGTTTACTACCTTAATCCAGCCCGTATCGCCACCGGCCCTTCGGAAGCAAATCGTCGAGGCCTCCGGGAAGATGCTGCCTGGTGAGCCTGAAACCTGCGCATCAGAAAATCATGGCCGGGGCTGCAAAAACGCCTCGCCGAGCATCGACTGAATTGCCAGTTCCATGAGCTCAGAGATGGACGTGTCTGCAACAATGAAGTCAGGATGAGCCCCGAAAATATCCAGACATGAAAAAGCCCAACCTGAAAAGATTGGGCTAAGTCATTGGAAAATATGGTCGGGACGGAGTGATTCGAACACTCGACCCCTAGCACCCCATGCTAGTGCGCTACCGGACTGCGCTACGCCCCGACTAGGCGTTACTCACTGCTGCTTCTGTGTTGCGGGTTCTTGCGAAAGCGTCGAGGAATATACCCTAAGCTTTTGAATGATGGAAGTATTTCGGCTCACCGCGCGAAATTGCTAACGCAGCACGACCAAGACATCCTCCAGCTCGACAATCATCTGTTTGATCAGCTGCTTGTACTGCAGTGAATCATCCTTGACCTCATCGCTGGACATGCGCAAACGCGCGCCGCCAATGGTGAAGCCCTGATCGTAAAGCAACGCACGGATCTGACGGATCATCAGCACGTCCTGTCGCTGATAATACCGGCGGTTTCCGCGACGCTTGACCGGGTTGAGTTGAGGAAACTCCTGCTCCCAATAACGCAGAACGTGCGGTTTGACCGCGCAGAGCTCGCTGACTTCACCAATGGTGAAGTAGCGTTTGCCGGGGATAGGCGGTAGCTCGTCGTTATGACTTGGTTCCAGCATAAGCCTCAACTCGGGCCTTCAGTTTCTGCCCTGGGCGAAAGGTGACCACACGGCGAGCGGTAATCGGGATTTCTTCCCCTGTCTTGGGGTTCCGGCCCGGTCGCTGGCGTTTATCGCGCAGATCAAAATTGCCGAATCCGGACAATTTGACCTGCTCGTTATCTTCCAGAGCGTGCCTGATTTCCTCAAAGAACAGCTCGACCAGTTCCTTGGCTTCTCGTTTGTTCAGGCCTAGCTCTTCGTACAGACGTTCGGCCATCTCAGCTTTCGTCAGAGCCCCCATACGCTACATCCTTAACGTGGCGTTTAACCTTGCCTCTAGCGAGGTGAGAATTTGCTGCGTCGAAGCGTTTACCTCATCGTCGGTAAGAGTGCGCGATGGATGTTGCCAGGTCAAGCCGACTGCAAGGCTTTTTCTAAGCGGATCAATGCCTTTACCCTGGTAAACATCAAACAGCCTGAGGTCTGTGAGCCATTCCCCTGCATTTTCACGAATAACGTCCAGCACGGCAGTCGCCGAAACTTCACGATCGGCCAGCAGCGCCAGGTCGCGACGCACTTCCGGGAAGCGTGAAAGCTCGTGGAATTTTGGCAGGCGGCCAACGGCAACCTCAGCCAGCACCAGTTCGAAAACGAATACCGGACGATCAAGCCCCAGGGTCTTCGACAGTTCCGGGTGCAGTGCGCCGATGTAGCCGACTTCACGGCCATCGCGCTCGATACGCGCGGTCTGACCCGGGTGCAACGCGGGATGGCTTCCGGGCACGAAACGGAAATCATCCTGCGCACCGGCGAAGCCCAGTACTGCCTCGACGTCAGCCTTGACGTCGAAGAAGTCGACGACATCGCGGCCCTGCGCCCAGCCTTCCGGAAGACGGCTGCCACAGATCACACCGGCCAGCATGGGCTCTTGCTTCAGGCCGTCCAGTTGACCGACGAATCTCAGGCCGCTCTCGAATAGGCGCACGCGATCCTGCTGGCGATTGAGGTTATGTTGCAGCGACTTCACCAGACCCGGCCACAGGGACGAACGCATCGCCGACATGTCAGCCGAGATCGGATTGGCCAGCAACAGCGGCTCAACACCCGGGCTGAACAGCTCGAACCATTTCTGATCGATGAAGCTGTAGGTGATTGCTTCCTGATAACCGCGCGCCACCAGCAGACGACGCAAGGCCGGCAGATCACTCTGGGCTTCGGCACGCGGTTGCGGGGCCAGACGGGCCTGCGGGTAACGAACCGGCAAACGGTTGTAACCGTGAAGGCGGGCCAGTTCCTCGATCAGATCGACTTCGAGGGTGATATCAAAGCGATGACTTGGCACTTCGACGCGCCATTGCTCGCTGGCGTGAGGCGCGACGGTGAGACCGAGCGCGGTCAGCAAGCGCTCGATTTCCGCGGCGTCCATCTTCATGCCCAGCATCTGCTCGATACGCTCGGCACGCAGTATGATCGGCTCAACCGAAGGCAAGTGCTGATCACTGACGTTCTCGATGACCGGACCGGCTTCACCGCCCGTGATTTCCAGGAGCAGGCCAGTGGCACGCTCCATGGCTTCGCGGGCCAGTTGCCAGTCAACGCCGCGTTCATAGCGATGGGACGCGTCGGTGTGCAGACCATACGAACGCGCCTTGCCGGCAACGGCAATCTGATCGAAAAAGGCGCTTTCAAGGAAGATATCGCGGGTCGTCGCCGACACGCCGCTGTGCTCGCCACCCATGACACCGGCGATGGCCAGGGCACGCTGGTGGTCGGCAATGACCAGGGTATCAGCGCGCAGGCTGACTTCCTGACCATCCAGAAGCACGAGCTTCTCGCCCTCCTCCGCCATGCGCACGCGAATGCCGCCATTGATTTCGGCAAGGTCGAACGCATGCAGTGGCTGGCCCAGCTCAAGCATCACATAGTTGGTGATGTCGACTACTGCGTCGATGCTGCGGACATCCGAGCGACGCAGGCGCTCAACCATCCACAACGGCGTAGGCCGTGACAGGTCGACATTACGAATCACACGGCCCAGGTAACGTGGGCATGCCGCAGACGCGATCACGTCCACCGGACGCACTTCATCGTGCACGGCGGGAACCACTGCAACCTGCGGACGCGTCACGACTGCGTCATAGAGCGCACCCACTTCACGGGCAAGACCCGCGACCGACAGGCAGTCGCCACGGTTGGGCGTCAGATCGACTTCGATGCTCGCGTCGTCCAGCTCCAGATAAACGCGCACATCCTGGCCCACTGGCGCATCGGCCGGCAGCTCCATGAGGCCGTCATTGCCCTCGCCCACTTGCAACTCGGCTTGTGAGCACAACATGCCGTTGGACTCGACGCCCCGCAGCTTGGCTTTCTTGATTTTGAAGTCGCCCGGCAATGCGGCGCCGATCATGGCAAACGGGATCTTCAGACCGGGGCGCACGTTTGGCGCGCCACACACAACCTGAAAAGTCTCGGCACCATTGCTCACCTGGCAAACGCGCAGCTTGTCCGCGTCCGGGTGCTGCTCGGTGCTCAGCACCTCGCCCACCACAACACCGCTGAAAACGCCCGCTGCCGGGGTGACGCTGTCTACTTCAAGGCCGGCCATCGACAGACGAGCAACCAGCTCGTCGCGGGATACTTGCGGGCTAACCCAGCCGCGCAGCCATTGTTCACTGAATTTCATCCTGCTCTCCTAAAGAATTCGTTACGGGCGACCTAGCGAAATTGCGCGAGGAACCGCAAGTCGTTGTCGAAGAACAGGCGCAAGTCGTTGACGCCATAACGCAGCATCGCCAGACGCTCTACGCCCATGCCGAAGGCGAAGCCCTGGAATTCTTCCGGATCGATGCCCGACATGCGCAGCACGTTCGGGTGGACCATGCCGCAGCCCATGACTTCAAGCCAGCCGGTCTGTTTGCAGACGCGGCAGCCTTTGCCGCTGCACATCACGCATTCCATGTCGACCTCAGCCGAAGGCTCAGTGAACGGGAAATACGAGGGACGGAAACGCACTGCCAGCTCTTTTTCAAAGAACACGCGCAGGAATTCCTCGATGGTGCCTTTCAGGTCGGCGAAGTTGATATCGCGGTCGACCAGCAGGCCTTCGACCTGATGGAACATCGGGGAATGGGTGATATCGGAGTCACTGCGATACACACGGCCGGGGCAGACGATGCGGATCGGAGGCTTCTGCGATTCCATGGTGCGGACCTGAACCGGCGAGGTATGGGTGCGCAGCAGCATGTTCGCATTGAAATAGAAGGTGTCGTGCATCGACCGGGCCGGGTGATGGCCTGGGATGTTGAGCGCTTCGAAGTTGTGATAATCGTCTTCGACCTCAGGGCCTTCGGCAATGCCGTAGCCAATGTGGGTGAAGAACTGCTCGATTCGTTCCAGAGTGCGGGTAACCGGATGCAGACCGCCAGTGGTCTGGCCACGGCCAGGCAGGGTCACGTCAATGGATTCGGCCGCGAGCTTGGCCGCAAGATCAGCCTCCTCGAACGACGCCTTGCGCGCATTGAGAACCTCTGTGACACGCTCTTTGGCTTCGTTGATCAGCGCGCCGACTTTTGGACGCTCATCAGCAGGCAGATTCCCCAGGGTCTTCATCACCTGAGTCAATTCGCCCTTCTTGCCAAGGTACAGAACCCGGATTTGCTCCAGGGCATTGATATCTTCAGCGCTTTGCACGGCCTCAAGTGCTTGAGAGACCAGCGCGTCCAGGTTTTCCATGTACAGACTCCAGATACAAAATAGGGGAAGAGCTTACAAGGCTCTTCCCCTATTTATGACGTTTAACACCGAACCCCGAACGGGGCCCGGTGATTGCCGGGGACTTAGGCCAAAGTGGCTTTAGCTTTCTCGACAATCGCAGCAAACGCCGCTTTTTCGTTCACTGCCAGATCAGCCAGAACCTTGCGGTCGATCTCGATCGACGCTTTTTTCAGGCCAGCGATGAAACGGCTGTAGGACAGACCGTTGATACGCGCACCAGCGTTGATACGAGCGATCCACAGAGCGCGGAACTGACGTTTTTTCTGACGACGGTCACGGTAGGCGTATTGGCCAGCCTTGATTACCGCTTGCTTGGCAACACGGAATACGCGTGAACGCGCGCCGTAGTAGCCTTTAGCAAGTTTCAGAATTTTTTTGTGACGCTTACGGGCAATGACGCCACGCTTTACACGAGCCATGAGTTAATTCCTCTGTTCTTGATCAAAATTAGCAAAGGCGCAGCATGCGCTTGACTTTTGCCACGTCGGACGGATGCAGCAAGCTGCTTCCACGCAATTGACGCTTACGCTTTGTCGACATTTTGGTCAGGATGTGGCTCTTGAAAGCGTGCTTGTGCTTGATGCCATTCGCGGTTTTCAAAAACCGTTTAGCTGCACCACTTTTAGTCTTCATCTTTGGCATGTTCGGATACTCCGCATTCAGTTGATAAACATAACCGCAAGGCCTGCCGTGCCCTGGTGGTTATTTCTTCTTTTTCGGGGCGATGACCATGATCAGCTGGCGTCCTTCCATCTTAGGATGCTGTTCGACCGAGCCGTATTCGAGCAGGTCAGCTTCAACCCGCTTCAACAGCTCCATCCCCAGCTCCTGGTGGGCCATCTCACGACCGCGAAATCTCAAGGAAATCTTGGCCCTGTCCCCGTCACTCAGGAAACGTACCAGGTTGCGTAGTTTTACCTGGTAATCCCCTTCCTCCGTCCCTGGACGAAACTTGATTTCTTTAACCTGGATCTGCTTCTGATTCTTCTTGGCGGCAGCAACCTGCTTCTTCTTCTCGAAGATCGATTTGCCGTAGTCCATCAGTTTGCAAACAGGGGGTACTGCATCGGCGGAAATTTCCACCAGATCCAGCTTGGCCTCTTCAGCCTTAAGAAGCGCGTCTTCAATTGACACAATCCCAAGCTGCTCACCCTCAGCCCCAATTAAACGAACCTCACGTGCCGAGATATTCTCGTTGATCGGGGCTTTCGGTGCAGCTCGTTTATCTTGTCTCATTTCACGCTTAATAATAATTACTCCGAATCTTGGCGACCACGCCGGGAAACCGCTTGTGCAAGGAACTCCGAGAACTGGGCGACCGGCATCGAGCCAAGGTCTGCGCCTTCACGTGTACGCACAGCGACAGTTTGTGTTTCAACCTCCCGATCCCCAATCACCAGGAGATACGGAATTTTGAGCAACGTATGCTCGCGGATTTTAAAGCCGATCTTTTCATTTCTCAAGTCGGACTTGGCACGGAATCCGCTTTGCGCCAATGTTTTTTCCACCTCAAGGGCAAAATCAGCCTGTTTATCAGTGATATTCATGATCACTGCTTGAGTTGGAGCAAGCCACGCCGGGAAGGCGCCTTCGTAATGCTCGATCAGAATTCCGATGAAGCGCTCGAAGGAGCCAAGGATTGCGCGGTGCAACATGACCGGGTGCTTGCGACCGTTGTCTTCCGACACGAATTCGGCGCCCAGACGGATCGGCAGGTTGAAATCGAGCTGCAGAGTACCGCATTGCCAGACGCGACCCAAGCAATCCTTGAGAGAAAATTCAATCTTCGGACCGTAGAACGCGCCCTCGCCCGGCTGCAGATCGTACGGCAGACCAGCGCTGTCAAGCGCTGCAGCCAGTGCGGACTCGGCGCGATCCCACAATTCATCGGAGCCGACACGCTTCTCCGGACGGGTCGAGAGCTTCATTTCGATGTCTTTGAAACCGAAATCGGCGTAAACGGCCATGGTCAGCTTGATGAACGAGGCGGATTCAGCCTGCATCTGCTCTTCGGTGCAGAAGATGTGCGCGTCGTCCTGAGTGAACGCCCGCACGCGCATGATGCCGTGCAGCGCACCCGAGGGCTCGTTGCGGTGGCAAGCGCCGAATTCGGCCAGACGCAGCGGCAACTCGCGGTAGCTTTTCAGGCCCTGATTGAATACCTGTACGTGGCACGGGCAGTTCATCGGCTTGATGGCGTAGTCGCGGTTTTCCGACTCGGTGGTGAACATGTTCTCGGCGTAGTTGGCCCAGTGGCCGGACTTCTCCCACAGCGAGCGGTCGACAACCTGAGGCGTCTTGATCTCGAGGTAGCCGTTCTCGCGCTGGGTCTTGCGCATGTACTGCTCGAGAACCTGGTAGAGCGTCCAGCCGTTCGGGTGCCAGAAGACCATGCCCGGCGCTTCTTCCTGGGTATGGAACAGGCCCAGACGCTTGCCGATCTTGCGATGATCGCGTTTTTCGGCTTCTTCGATGCGCTGAATGTAAGCAGCCAGCTGCTTCTTGTCGGCCCACGCCGTGCCATAAACGCGCTGCAACTGCTCGTTCTTGGCATCGCCGCGCCAGTAGGCGCCGGACAATTTGGTCAACTTGAATGACTTCAGAAAACGCGTGTTCGGCACGTGCGGGCCGCGGCACATGTCGACGTATTCTTCGTGGTAATACAGGCCCATCGCCTGCTCGTTCGGCATGTCTTCGACCAGACGCAGCTTGTAGTCTTCGCCGCGGGACGTGAACACCTCGATCACTTCCGCGCGCGGCGTGACCTTCTTGATGACGTCGTAGTCCTTCTCGATGAGCTGCTGCATGCGCTGCTCGATCGCCGCCATGTCGTCCGGGGTAAAAGGACGCTCGTAGGCAATGTCGTAATAGAAGCCATCATCGATGACCGGGCCGATGACCATCCTGGCAGTCGGATAGAGCTGCTTGACGGCATGGCCCACGAGGTGCGCGCAGGAGTGACGAATGATCTCCAGGCCTTCCTGATCTTTGGGGGTGATGATTTGCAGGCTCGCATCGGTATCGATGATGTCGCTGGCATCCACCAGTTGACCATTGACCTTGCCGGCCACGGTGGCTTTGGCCAGGCCTGCGCCAATGGAGGCTGCGACCTCGGCAACGGATACCGGGTGATCGAAAGAACGTTGACTGCCGTCGGGAAGAGTAATAGTTGGCATGGCGCCTCCTCTCCTAGTGGTGACCCCTACCAAAGGTCACGTGGGTGGGATAGAGCCAGTACGCGATTCGGTGGTATGCCTGCCTCACAGTGGCAGGAGCCCGAAGGCCAACCTGAAGACCGAACCAGAGTGACTGGAACTTACGAAATCGACAGACTTGCAGCAGGGCAACGGGGCCCCGCGAGACGCGAGCTAATCTGCAGGCGCGCATGCTATCACAGGGTGACGGCAGGGTCAGCTAAACGGTAGAGGGCGGCTTATGCCTGACGGCAACCGCATCGGGCGTTGCCAGGTCCACGGAACTGGTGCGCATTGAAAGCCTCAGATTATCGGTAGTACACGTTCAAGGCCTGATATCTCAACGGCCCAACGACAAAACCGACATAAAGGAATCCACCATGAAGCTTCTACGCGTTGCCGCCCTCCTCGCCCCGCTGGCCCTGACCCTGCCCCTCAGCGCTCATGCCGCGATGGACGCGAAGACCAAGACCAGCTACATGAATGAATGCACCACCGCAGCCACCCAGAGCAATCCGTCGATGGACGCCAGTGCAGTCAAAGCGCACTGCGAGTGCGGCGCTCAGCAGATCAACCAGAACTTCTCGGACAAAGAGATCGCGTCGCTGAATGACAAAACGACGCCTCCCAGTACCGATATGACCTCTCGCCTGCAGGCTGCAGTGAGTAAAAACTGCCTGAGCGGCAAAAAATAAAAAATTTACATTTCCTTGATGCCCCCGACCGGGGCGTAAAGGAACGCCCATGGGGCGATGACCTGAAGGCCGCGAATTCAGCGGGTTCCAGGGCCAATGGAAGGGTTGACGGCCACACGTGCCAATGGGGCTGAAAAGGCCCGAAGTGCCCATTTGGGGCGTTATATCGAAGATGTTGACGCAAAGTTCTAATTGAAAAAGTCCAGCATTCACACAATTCGACTATGATAGCGCTCGTGTGCCCAGTTGGCCTGAGCAACACAGCACTACTGAAAATTATGTTCCTGGAGATACACCATGTCTAATCGCCAATCCGGCACCGTAAAATGGTTCAACGATGAAAAAGGCTTCGGCTTCATCACCCCACAGGGTGGCGGCGACGACCTTTTTGTACATTTCAAAGCCATTGAATCCGACGGTTTCAAAAGCTTGAAAGAAGGCCAGACTGTTTCCTTCGTGGCTGAGAAAGGCCAAAAGGGCATGCAAGCTGCTCAGGTTCGCGCGGAGTAATCCCAGCGATCTGAAAAAACCCCGTCACTGACGGGGTTTTTTTATGCCTGCGATTTCATCTTGCGGTGACGTTACCCGCAATTGACGCGGTTGACCTTCCCGGAATCATCGGTGTTCAGGTTCAGACGGTCCGAGCGGTATTCCAGTGTCACGATGTCGTTGGGCCCGAGCACTCTGGCTGTCTGCGCGCCAGCCTTGGCCTTCGCCTGATCCAGCAATGCCGCTGAAGCTGGCTTGCCGACGGCGAACTGCACCGCTGCCGCATCACAACGGGCATAGCCACCAGCGGAACTGACCGGGGAACTGGCAGCGCTGTCCTCAGGCTGGCTCGAAGACTCCGACGTGCTGCTGCAACCGGCCAGCAGCGCTGCAGCGAGCACCAGACCTGATGATGCGTATTTCCAGGGCATACAACCTCCTAACATTTATTCAAAGCTGAACCTCTGCGACAGCGGTCGAGCGGCTTCGTTTCGCCGCGTCCGGGCCAGGCCATACAAGCGCGCCCCGTCGCAGGCAGCGCAGGAGTCTGCCCCAGGCAACGTCTGCCGGGCGCAATCAATCGTGACAAAACGTTAAAGCCGTGCCCGCAGGACGCGCTGCACAGGACGCGCGCGACTCAATAGACGTCGACGTAGTCCGTGGTGGGGTTGGCCCAGTTATCGCGAAGGGCGTTGTAGATCTGCGTCACCCAGACTGCATCGCTGGCCGCTACCGGGCCGACGCACCCTGACCCGGCAGCCCAGGTTTCCAGGCGAAACAGCAGTCCGCCGATGTCCACGCCGCCCACCGCGTCGCTGGAGATCCAGGCATGGCCGTCGCGACTGACGCGCAACTGATTGTGCACGCCATCCCGCGCCGCCGCGATCATTTGCCGGACCGCGTCGTGGGTAAAGGAAACGGGGTTATTGAGATCGATAGACACGGTGTGCACTCTCGTTGCTCTGCGCCACGCAGCGGGATGCCACGCGGCGCAGCACGGCTGATTTACTTCAAAAGGCCGAGGCGCTGGGTCAGCAGGTCAAAAAAGCCCTGGGCATCGCCATTTTCCACCCAGAACACATTTTTGTTCTGCGCGAGGGTGTCGTACCAGTCGGCAATGGTCTGGCCGTGGGTGACGCCTTCACGGTTGTCGATCACCAGATTGACTTGCCGGCCGCTGAACAGCTCCGGCTTGATCAGCCAGGCGATCACGCTCGCATCATGTACCGGCCCGCCGGGCAGGCCGTAATGGACCATGTCAGCCTTGACGTACTCGTTGAGAATGTCGCTGACCAGCTTGCCGGCCTTATTGTTCAGGCCATCGATCTGCTTAAGCCGCGCTTCGCTGGTAAGGATCTTGTGGGTGACGTCCAGCGGTACGTAAGTCAGCTTCACACCGCTGGCCAGCACCACTTTCGCCGCATCGGGGTCGGCGTAGATATTGAACTCGGCCACCGGGGTGATGTTGCCGCCGTTGAAATGGGCGCCGCCCATGACCACGGCTTCCTTGATGCCCTGTGTAATCTCCGGCGCCTGAATCAGTGCAAGCGCCAGGTTGGTCTGTGGCCCGAGCATGGCGATGGTGATGCTGTGGGGCGCAGCTTTCTTCAGGGTGTCGACCAGGTATTGCACGGCATTGCCTTCAGCCAGCGGCTGCTTCGGCTCATGCACTTCTACGCCCGGCAGGCCTTCCTTGCCGTGGATGTTCTCGGCGTAGATCGGCGTGCGCACCAGCGGCCGACCTGCACCGGCGTACACCGGCACCTCTTCGCGACCGGCCCATTCCCGTGCCAGCCGGGCATTGCGCGAGGTCTTGTCGATGCGCACGTTGCCCGCCACGGTGGTGATCGCCATGACATTGAGTTCTTGCGGCGACGCCAGCGCGAGCAGCAAGGCGACAACGTCGTCAGCGCCCGGGTCAGTGTCGATGATCACGTCGCGCTTTTCGGCAGCATGCACCGACGTGGCAGATAAAATGGCCAACAGCGCGGCACTCCTGATCAGTCCGGTGAAAAAATGATGATGCGTCTTCATGGGAACTCCTTGTTCCTGACTGCTCAATCGGAAAGATGAGCGTTAAAAAACCACACCCGCTACCAGCGCGATGTTGGTATACGGCTGGCATTCGCCGGTGCGGATGATAGCCCGCGCGCCACGGCTGAGGTGTTTCAGCGCGTCATGACTCATCAAGCGTCGCTCGCCCAGCTCGCCCGAGGCGTGCAACGCAGTGACGGTGGCCAAGGCGGGCGGCTGTTTCGACAGCATCTCTTCGGCAAGGACATGACTCTCGACCTGCATTTCAGTCAGCACCACGTTCAGCACGCTGACGAAGTCAGGCACACCGTGGGTCAGCGCCAGATCAATAAGTTCGACGCCCGCGGGCACAGGCATCCCCGCATCGACGATCATCAGAATGTCGCCGTGCCCGAGAGACGCAATGGCGCGGGACAAGGCGATGTTAAGCAGTGGCGTTTTTTTCATGATGAATGCCCTTGTGCTGCAGAGGCCTGAACCTCGGCAAACGTAGGAATGGAAGGCTGCGCGCCGGACCGGGTCACAGACAGCGCCGCCGCGACCTGACCGAAGCGAATGGCTTCAGATTCAGACTTGCCATCGGCCAGCGCCGCTGCAAAACCGCCGACAAAGGTATCGCCTGCCGCCGTGGTGTCAACGGGCTGGACCTTGGGCGCCGGGAAGTGCTCGGAGCGCGATTTGCCGGCAAACAAGGCGCCCTGCTCGCCCAGCGTGACGATGACTTTGCTGACGCCCGCCGCGAGCAACGCCGAGGCGGCGGCGTCTGCGCTGGCGGTGCTGTCCACGGGCAGACCGGTCAATGCGCTGGCTTCGCTTTCATTGGGGATCAGGTAGTCGATCCAGGCGAACCATTCGGCCGGCAGCGGACCCGTGGCCGGTGCGGGGTTGAGGATGACGGTCTTGCCCAGTTCGTGGCCGCGCTTGAGGACGTGGCCGACGGTGTCCAGCGGCACTTCAAGCTGGCAGATGATGACTTCGGCCTGGGACAGCAAGGCATCGAAGCTGTCCACCACGGAGGCGGTAACGTGGCCATTGCCGCCGGCCACGATGACGATGGCGTTCTGGCTGCTGTCATCGACGACGATCAACGCGACGCCGGTGGACTCCCCGGCGATGCGGGTCACTGCCTGACAGTCGATGCCTTCGGCCAGCAGCGCAGCGCGAAGTTGTTCGCCGTAAGCGTCATCGCCGACGCAGCCGACCATGGCGACACTGGCGCCCAGTCGCGCCGCCGCCACGGCCTGATTGGCACCCTTGCCGCCCGGCACGGTAACGAACGACTGCCCCGCCAGGGTTTCTCCGGCGCGCGGCAAACGCGGCGCGCGCGTCACCAGGTCCATGTTCAGGCTGCCCACTATCACTACTTTTGCTTGCATGACGTTTACTCTTCAGAACGCTTTCAGAACACTGTTTTGGACCGGGCAACGCGCCCGGCTCAACGAAGCTGGGTGAATGCCCGGGGTGGAGGCGCGGTGGATTCGCGCAGCACAATGCTCGGTGCAACGATCAGGTGTTCGACAGGGGTTTCGCCCCGCGCCGAGATCCGCCGCAGCAGCACTTCGGCCGCGCGCTCGCCCAGTTGCAGAATGGATTGGCCCACGGTGGTGAGGGCCGGGTAAACGTATTGGCTCATCTGGATGTCGTCGAAGCCAATGACCGACAGATCCACCGGGACCCGTACGTTACGTTCGGCAGCGGCGCGCAACACACCGATGCCGACCATGTCGTTGGCCGCAAAAATCGCCGTCGGCGGATCCTGCTCCAGCAGTTTGACCGCTGCGCAATAGCCACTGTGGCCGGTGAAATCGCTTTCCACCACCCAGCTTTCCGGGACGTCGACCGCGGCTTCCTGCAATGCACGGTAATACCCCGCCAGCCGCATCTTCGCCACGCTGGTCTGGACCGGGCCGCAAATACAGGCGATGTGCCGGTGGCCGAGGGACAGCAAATGGGACGTCGCCAGATAAGCGCCGAGCTCGTGATCGATGCGCACCAGATCAGCCGTGACGCCGTCCAGATCGCGGTCGACGATGACCAGCGGTGTGCGCACCGCCGACAAACCCTCAAGGACGCTGTCACCGCCGCCCACCGACGACACGATCAGGCCGTCGACACGTTTCTCCAGGAGCACGCGCAGGTAGCTGCGCTGCTTGTCGGGGTTGTCATCGGAATTGCAGAGGATCACGCAGAAGCCGTTACGCTCGCAGTAATCCTCAATGCCCCGAGCCAGCTCGGCGAAATACGGGTTGATGCCGTTGGGAATCAACAGACCGATGGTCGCCGTGGCCTTGGCCTTCAGCGACCGCGCAACGGCGCTGGGCACGTAGTCGAGCTGCACGATGGCGGCCTCGACCTTCTTGCGCACGGCTTCGCTGACCGGTCGGGTGCGGTTAAGGACATGGGACACCGTGGTGTAGGAAATCCCGGCAATCGCCGCTACGTCCTTGATGGTTGCCATGTCAGCCGCGCCGCCGCGCGCGATTGCTGCGGTAGGTGTCGAGGACCACGGCGACGACGATGACCGCGCCGGTGATGATGCGTTTGGTTGGCTCGGTCGCGCCGATCTGCGCCAGCCCTGCCGCCAGTACCGAAATGATCAGCACGCCGAAGAAGGTGCTGATCACCGAGCCGCGCCCACCCATCAGGCTGGTACCGCCGATGACCACCGCCGCAATCACTTGCAGCTCAAGGCCTGAGCCGGCGTTGGGGTCGGCGGCTTCCAGGCGTGAAATCTGGAACAGCGCGGCGACGCCCGCCAGCAGCCCCATCAGCGAGAACACCAGGATCTTGTACGGCTTGGGGTTGATGCCCGCCAGACGCACAGCTTCTTCGTTGGTGCCGATGCCGATCAGGTAGCGGCCGAACACGGTGCGCGTCAGCACGGCCTGGGCCGCGAAGATGACGATCAGGGCGATGACGAACGACGGCGAAATGCCGAAGGCGAACGGGTTCGAGAGCCATGCAAATGAATCACCGATGTACGCAGTGCGTGAATCGGTCAGCTGATACGCGACGCCCCGTGCCATTTCCAGCACGCCGAGGGAAACGATGAAGGAGGGTATGCGCCACGCCACGGTGATCGAGCCGGTCAGCGTACCGGCCGCCGTTGCACAGGCGATGCCCAGCAACGCCGATGGAAACACGCCCCAGCCCCAGCCGAGCATGGCGACACTGACCGCCGACGCCGCCAGCGCCAGCACCGAACCCACCGACAGGTCGATGCCGCCGATGATCAGGATGAACGTCATGCCGACTGCCAGCACCATCAGGTCGGGAATCTGGTTGGCCAGGGTGCTGAAGGTTTCGTACGACAGGAAATGATCGCTGAGCAGCGAGAACAATACGATCATCGCCAGCAAGGCGCCTGCCAGCCCCAGGTAAGTGCCCAGGCCGAAGTAGTTGCCGCTGCGCTTGCCCGGAGACGGCAGCGCGGCAGGAGTAGTAGAAGTTTTCATCAGTCGATCCTGGGCGCGGCTTCAGACAGCAGCGCATCACGTTTTTGATAGCCCGCGAAGGCAGCGGCAAGCAGTTCGTCCTGGGTCCAGGTGTCGCGCTCGAAAGTGTCGATCAGGCGCCCGGCGGACAGCACGCCGATGCGGTCGCAGATCAGCATCAGCTCGCGCAGATCACTGGAAACCACCACCAGCGCCCTGCCCTGACGGGTCAGTTCGCCCAGCAGCGCGTAGATGTCGAACTTGGCACCGACGTCGATGCCGCGGGTGGGCTCGTCGAACAACATCACCTGGCAATCGCGCTCCAGCCAGCGGCCGATCACGACCTTCTGCTGATTGCCCCCCGACAACTCCGACACCAGTTGCGTGGGGCTGGAACTGCGGATGCGCATGGCTCCCACCTGGCGCTGAGCCAGAGCGATCTCCGAATTACCGTTGACCACGCCGGCACTGGAAATGGCGTCCATGTTGCCCAGCGCGATGTTGGCGCTGATCGATTGCGACAGCAGCAGGCCCTCGCCTTTGCGGTCTTCGGTGATCAAGGCAATGCCATGACCCACGGCGTCCACTGGCGATTTGATCTGCACGCTGCGCAGCGGACTGCCCACTTCGATGCTGCCGCTGTCCGCCACGTCGGCGCCATAAATCAGCCGCAGCAACTCGGTACGCCCGGCGCCGATCAGACCGGAGATCCCGAAGATCTCCCCAGCCCGGACATCAAAGGACACGTCGCGGACCTTGTCGGAGCGATTCAAGCCTTTGACCGACAGCGCCACCGCGCCGATTTTTCGCTCGCCCAGGTCAATGTGCTCGCCCAGTTCGCGGCCGACCATCAGCGTGACCAACTGCTCGCTGTTGTAATTGGCCATGGCATCGACGCACACCAGCTTGCCGTCACGCAGCACAGCGATGCGCTGGGCGACGCGGGCCAGTTCTTCAAGGCGATGGGAGATGTAGATGATGGAAACGCCACGGTCCTGCAGGCGGGTGATCTGCTCGAAGAGCATTTCCACCTCGCGGGCCGTGAGCATCGCCGTCGGCTCGTCGAGGATCAGCACGTGGCAGTCGCCGATCAGGTTGCGGGCGATTTCGACCATCTGCTGATGGCCGATCCCCAGTTCGCTGACCAGTGTGTCCGGGTCGATGGCCTCGAGGCCGACCTGGGCCATGGCCTTGATCGCGTCCTCGCGCAGCTTGCGGCGATTGATGAATCCTGCGCGGCTGGGCAGATTGTCGAGAAACAGGTTTTCCGCCACCGACAGCGTCGGCAACAGATTGAGTTCTTGCATGACCATGCGCACGCCAAGCTTTTCGGCCTGGGTGCGACTGGCAGGCTGGTAGGGCTGCCCCTGAAATTGCATCTGGCCGGTGGTCGGGGTGACCAGACCGCCGATGATTTTCGACAGGGTGCTTTTGCCGGCGCCGTTTTCGCCGGTCAAGGCCAGCACTTCCCCGCGCATCAACGTCAGGTCGATGTCGCCGAGTACGGGTTGGGCGTAGGTTTTGCCAATACCACTGACAGATAGAACAGCGGCCTGAGCAGACGCTGACATAACGATCTCCACGCGCCTGCCCTCACGGGCAGGCGGTACATATTTGAAAAACTGCTGAGGTGAACAGTGCCGGGTGAAAACCAGAGCGGCTTATTGCGGCTTGGTGACCAGCTCGACCGGGGTTTCGATCACGCCGTTGGTGATCTCGAGCTTCTCGCCCTTGACCATCTTCAGGGCGGTATCGATACCGAACACGGCCTGACGCGCAGCGAACTGGTCAGCGGTGGCCAGAATGCGGCCGTCCTTCAGCATCGGCTTGATGGCGTTGATGTTGTCGTAGCCGACGACTTGAACCTTGCCCGCCTTGCCCGCCGCACGAACGGCGGAGACAGCGCCCAGCGCCATGCTGTCGTTACCGGCCAGCAGCGCTTTCAGATTCGGGTATTCGTTGAGCATGGCGGACGCGACGGCGTTGCCCTTGTCGATTTCCCAGTTACCGGACTGCGTGGAGACGATCTTCATCTGCGCAGCGTCCATCGCGTCCTTGAAGCCCGCGGTGCGTTGCTGCGCATTGGTGGTGGTCGGCACGCCTTCGATGATGCCGACTTCATCACCCGCTGCCAGCTGCTTGGCCAGGTAGTCACCCACCAGCTTGGCGCCCTTGCGGTTGTTCGGGCCTACGAAAGGCACTTCCATGCCCTTGCTTTTCAGCACATCAGCGTCGAGCTGGTTGTCGATGTTGACGACTTTGATGCCCGCATCCATGGCCTTTTTCAGGACCGACGCCAAAGCCTTGGAATCGGCCGGGGCGATGACCAACGCGTCGACTTTCTTGACGATCATCTGGTTGACGATGTCGATCTGCGCCGCCGTGTCGGACTCGTTCTTGATCCCGTTGGAAATCAGGTCGAAGTCAGCGGAATGCTCTTTCTGATAGACCTTGGCGCCGTCTTCCATGGTCAGGAAGAATTCGTTGGCGAGGGATTTCATCACCAGCGCGACGGTGGGCTTTTTCGCGTCGTCGGCAAAGGCGGAAGAGAGAGGCAGGGTTGCAGCGCAAGCAGTAAGCATGGCAACAGCAAGAAGGCGTGCAGCGAATGGCAGCTTCATGGAATCACTCCGACATTATGATTGTTGTTATCGGCAGCGTTTACGCGTCAAGGGAAGGATCGACGGAATCGCAAACGTTTGCGTGAGCGAAACTATGGGAATCGTTTAGGGTTTTGTCAACTCTGCAAAGCAAGGGAATCTGGGGATGGACCGGCATGGCACCGCTCCTCCGATCACCGTTGCAGTGCTGATGGCCTGCACCCGAATCGGAGGATAGAAAGGAAATTGAATAGCTACGCGCGTTCCTGATAGACGGTTGCGCGGCGGCCGGCCGAATGCAGTTTCAGGTCATCCTTCAACCTGGCAATCAGGTTGGCAATGGCACGGCTGGAGTTGAGCGAACTGACCGGGATACCCGCCGCGAGCAAATCTGCGTGGCCCCTTTCCCGATCAAAGATTTGCACCATTATTTGATCCTGGGCATCGATGGTGCATTTGCATTTGGCAGGCAGAAAGCCTGATTCGACAATATGGCAGAGTTCAAGTGTGGACATCATGGCAAATTTCCTTATTTGGTTATGCACGGTGGATATCGCACAGGGGCAGCAATTCCAAGAGTTTCTCAAGAATGGGACGAACGGGCATGACCCAGATCAAAAGGTCTTCGTCCATGGAGGGTTCGACGAGGTTGACGCTGTGACCCCGATCAGACCGGCACTGCACATACGGCCTGTTGGATGGCGTAAATGGCGCGGGTTTGAGGAGGTGATCGATGCCACAAGCCAGTAAGCTGGGCGCCTTCAAAATGGCCATTCGCCAATCTCCTTCAGCGGCAGTGAACTAATCACGCCCGCGGCGGCCAGAGGGGCTCGCGCTGCAATATGGCAGTCGATGCAGAAGAAAGATTTCTACCGTATTTGGAGCACATGATGGGTCGGGCAAACAACGAGTTTGAGTTCTGGTGGGGCACTTCGGGGCCTTGGGTCGAGCCGCCGAATGTGCGCCGCAACGGCACCAGCGGTGTGCAGCGCGTGGTGCACGATGGCAAGACGCTTTACGTCAAACGCCAGACCGGCCACCTGTTTCGCAGCCTGCGCTACCCCACCGGCCGCCCCACTGCACTGCGTGAAGGCATCGCGCTGACCAAGCTTGAGGAACTGGGCGTTAACGCGCCCCGACCTGTGTTCTACGGCGCACGCAAAGTTGCCGGTGTATGGCAGGGCGTCCTGGTGACCAAGGACCTGGGCGGCTTCATCGACCTCGACACCTGGTATGCCCAGGGCGGCGCGAGCAGCCTGAGCGTCGAGCAACATCAGCGTCTCTTCAAGCGTCTCGCTGAAACGCTGGCGAAGATGCACCTGGGCAAATGGCAGCACGGCTGCATGCGCTCCAAACACATCTTCATCAAGGCGACCGTCACCGACACGCGCTTTGACTTCGAGCTGGCGCTGCTGGATCTGGAAAAATCCCACGGCCGGATCACTGCCCTGGGCGCCGCGCGTCACGACATCCCCCAGCTCAGAAGGCATTCGTTCTGGGACGAGTCCCAGTGGCAGTACTTCCTGTCGTGCTACGAGCAAGCCATCGGCCGAGCCATTTAAGCGCGGCAGCAAAGGCAGGCAGGCCCCTTCACGCGCAGCAGCACCCGGCGTGAGGAGCCTGGCCCGTCAAGGGACGTAACCCGCCTGCTCGCTGATCCATGCCGGGGCTGTGCGCTCGTTGATCACCTGCGCCACTTTCGACGCGATGTCAGCGCGGGTGAACGGCTTGGCCAGCACGTCGAAACCGGCAATCTGCGTTGCCGATTCGCGGGTGTAACCCGTGACCACGAGCACCGGCAGCGCAGGCAAGACCTCGCGCAGGCTCACGGCGAGCTGTGTGCCGCTTTTTTCGGCCATCAGCTGATCAGTGATGAGAACGTCCGGCCGCAAGCCGGCGCTGACCATGTGCTCGGCGGCGGACGGCGACGCCGCTTCGGTCACCTGATAGCCCAGGTCACGCAGTTGCAGCGCAACGGTGTAGCGGACCAGTTCCTCATCGTCCACCACCAGCACGTGAAAAGGGTGGTCCGCGCCAGGCGCTGAGTCGCCCTCGCCTTCTGCCGGTGTCAGCACCTGCGCACTGGAAACCGGCAGCCAGATGTCAACCCGCGTGCCGAGACCCGGCGCGGACTGAACATCAAAACCACCGCCGGATTGCAGGGCCAGCCCCTGCACCATCGACAATCCGAGGCCGGTGCCCTTGCCGACGCCCTTGGTTGAGTAGAAAGGCTCAACGCAGCGTTGCAGGACTTCCTCGCTCATGCCGCTGCCGTTATCCGACACCGTCAGCCTGACGTAGCAACCCTGCGCGGGCGCCGGACCCAGCCCCGGACTGTCGGCCACCACTTCAGGTCGCGCACTGATTTTCAGGTAGCCGCGTTCGGCAATCGCGTCACGGGCGTTGACCGCGAGGTTGAGCACCCCCAGTTCAAGCTGATGGGGGTCAATGAGAATGTTGGGCAGATCTGCAGGAATCTCGACAATCACTTCGATGGTCGGGCCGAGCGAGCGCTGGATAAGGTCACGCATGTCGTTGACCAGACTGTCCAGGGCCACGACTTGGGGTTTGAGCGTCTGCCGGCGGGCAAAGGTCAGCAGACGGCCCACCAGAATCCGCGCGCGATCCGCCGCCTGCAGCGCCGCGTCGATCAGCCGATGGGAGCGATCATTGCTGACCGGCTGGCGCCTCAGCAACTCCAGCGACGTCATGATAGGCGTCAGCAGGTTATTGAAGTCGTGGGCGATGCCGCCGCCCAACTGGCCGACCATCTCGATCTTGCGCGACTCGTGCAGCAGCGCAATGGCCGCTTCGCGCTCGGACACCATGGTAGCGACGCGCTGTTCAAGGCTTTCGTTGAGTTCGATCAGTTGATGTTCCGCGCCGACCCGCGCCGAGATGTCCACGCACACGAACAGCAGCCCGCTGACCTGCTGCTGGGCATCGAGCAGCGGCGTGACGTGGGTCTGCACCCAGACCACAGAGCCGTTCGCCCGCACATGGTGCTGGGTCAGTTCGAAGGGCGCTTCGGCGGTCAGAAAGTTCTCGTAGAACATCGGCTGCGCGCCGGCTGCCAGATCCTTCTGCAATTCAAGGATCGAACGGCCGGCGATCGCCCGGCGCTGCAGCCCCATGATGTCGCAGTAGCGATCATTGACCTGCTGAAACACGCCTCGGTGATCACACAAGGCAATCCCGGCACCCGCCTGCTCGAACATCCCGGCCAGTTGCGCGGAACTGGCGTGCAGCGCCGCTTCAGCCCGCGTGTGGTTGATCCACTGCCAGCCCAGCTTGGCTGTTTCCTCGATGAGGTGGATGTCGTGGGGACTACAGACCCGCTGCCCTTCGAACTCAACGGTAAACACGCCGGCCAATGTGTCATGGCGCATCAACGGGACGTGCACGGCCAGACTCGTTGTGACGGTCGATTGAGAGGCAGGGGCGTCAGGGTTGGCGCGAACGGCGTCGCCCTTCACCAGCGCTTGCACGGTAATGCCTTGGTGCAACGCAGAACAGGTGTCATGACTCACGGAGATCAGCCCTGATCGGGCCGCCACCTCACCCTCACGGTATTCACGGAGAATGACGAAATCGCCCCTCTCCTCGTCCGTTTCCGCAATATGGACGCGGGCGGCGCCCAGCTCTTGACCGATACGCCGGATCACGTCTGCCTTGATCTGCTCGGGGTCGCGAATGGAGGGCAGCGCCTGGCCCAGTTCAAGCAGCAGCGCCTGACGACGCTCGAAATGCACACGCTCGGTGGTTTCGGTGACAACGCAGAGCACACCGCCGACGGATCCGTCGTTCTGGTGCACCGCAGAGTAGGAGACGTCGAAGTAGACGGTCTCGCCGTAGCCATGCCGTTCGATGTAGAACGCACGGTCCTTGGCAGCAAACGTTTGCCCGGTTTCCCGCACACCGCGCAACAGTGGCTCAAGGTCGTCCCACAGTTCGCGCCAGTTCTCGATCGCAGGCCGACCAAGGGCGCGGGGATGCTTCGAACCGATGCTCGGTGCATAGGCATCGTTGTAGAGCGCGACAAATTCGGGCCCCCAGAAAAGCACGATCTGCGCCTGCACGGGAAGGATCGTGCCCATGAGGTTTTTTAGACCGTCAGGCCAGTCGGCGGGCACGCCAAGGGGCGAGCCATTCATCAAGGGGGACTGAAGCAGATCACCGACCGCACCGCCGTTGGCTAGAAAGCGCAGGGGGGCTGCGCTGAACCCGGTGTTGGGTGGGCTATCCATAATTAGGGCCTGACAGGAAATATCATGAGCAGATTGCATCGCTTAGAGCGACGGCGATGCAATGGCGTTCCATTCAGATCGGGATGAGTTTGCACACACATGGCCCGGTAGCCGTAGCAGCCGGGCCATGACGCGACTCAATCCTCTTCTTTGACGGTAGCCACCTCGTCAGCGCGCACGCGGATGGTTTTACCGGAGATGTCTTCGAACTCATAAAAACCGTCTTTGCTCTTGGTTTTCGGCGCGTCCTTGGTCACGTACTGCGTGCCGTTCTGCAGAGTAACGACAGTCGACGTAGAGCAGCCGGTCAACGCTGCACAGCAGGCGAACGCGACGGGCATCAGCAATGATTGGATTTTCATAAAGTCTCCTGAGGGGTGTGGCTCGGGCGTGGTGCGCGCAAGCGATCAATCGTCATCTAGCAGATCAGATCAACGTGATCGAGTTTGGTTCGCCATCTGCACAATCAGCCGAAAAATCAGCAACTTGGGTGAAAGCAGGTTTTTGTCCGATCCGCTGTTGCGAAACGTCTGACACTCAAATACTGTATGCGCATACAGCAAGCAGGAGGGTCGCTTCGTGTCTGACACCGACGTATCAACGGCAGCATCGCCAGGGCACTACGAGCGCATGGCCGTGCGGGTCCAGAAGATCATCAACTCGCAGAGTGCGCAGAAAGCCCGCGCGGCGCTGATTTTCAGGCTCCCGGACGAACTCGAAGACGACTGGAAACAGTTGCTGGAAGAGATCGACGAGAACGACAACGTGACCCTGGCCTGGCGGGACGACGGCGGCGTGCAGATTTTCTGGACGGTGCCCAAGGAAGATTGACCTGCAACCCGAACCCACCTCGATGAACGACCCAGTTGGATAACATGCTCAGATTTTGTGCTGCTCTGCTTTTGGCTTTTACCTTCCTGCAAACCGCTTACGCTGACGTCAATATTGGCACCTGGAACCTGGAGCACTTGAGCGTGCGCCCGAACAAGGACTTCGAGGGCATTGCCAAGGTCGCCCGGAAGGTCGACTTTCTCGCCGTTCAGGAATTGATGAGTGAAGACGCGCTGGACGCGCTGGCCAAGGAGCTGACCCGGCAGACCGGCAAGCACTGGAGTTCGATGGCCTCCCATGCCGTGGGCCGCTCGTCCTACAAGGAAATGTACGGATTCGTGTGGCGGGACGATGCCGTTGCGTACGAAGACGGTGCGGTGAGCTACCTGGACCGCAGCGACACCTTCGAGCGCGAACCCTACTCCGCACAATTCCGCTCGCTCAAGGACGGCAAGACCTTTGTCGTGGCCACCGTGCACATCCTCTACGGCAAGAACCAGGCGGACCGCGCTTCGGAAATCGTCGCGCTGTCCAACTACTGGACCTGGTTGCAGGGAACCTACCCCGGCAACAACCAGATCATGCTGATGGGCGACTTCAACACCCCGCCCAACTCGCCCGCGTGGGACAAACTCGACACCAGCGCCAGGCCGCTGGTACTGGAAGGCGCCAGCACGCTGTCGACCAAGGACGGCAAATTCGCCAACCTCTACGACAACATCTTCATCAGCAAGCAGTCGGCGATCCGGGTGAATAAAGTCGAAGTGTTCGATTACCCGAAATTCCTCGGCCTGACCCACGCCAAGGGCCGTGACAGCGTCTCCGACCACGCGCCGATTTTCCTCAGCGCCAACCTGAGCGGCGGCAACGGCGCAGCCAGCGCGTCTGCCGTCACCGCGCAAGCCCGACCCCCTGCGGGCAATCCGATGAAACCCGCTGCGAGTGCCGGTGGCAGCCCGGCCAACCTGACGCTGGCGATTCGCGGCAACAGGAAGACCATGGTTTACCACCGCCCGGACTGCCCTTCGTACAACGCGATCGCCGAGAAGAACAGGGTGGAGTTCAACAGCCCGGCGGCGGCAGAAGCGCAGCATTATCACTTGGCAGGCAATTGCCATTGATCCACAACGGCGCACGCTGATCCCCACTCAACTCGCCTGCTACAAAGTGGCAGGCGCGACTGGCCAGAACGGGCTGACTTCCCCACTCATTTACGCGCCAGGTCGTGCTGAATGCAGCCCTCGTAGTAGGTCTGCTTCACAGCGGCGGGCTTCAGCTTCGAGGGGCTTTTGTAAGTCTGCTCCGTGATGCCCAACGCCATCTTGCTCATCCACGGTTTGGCGAACTTGCGGCTCTGCAGCTTTTTGCGCGCGCTGTAGAGGGTTGTCCCAGAGAGTTTGGACTGCTGCGCCGCCCCCGCGACCCCCGCTCCCCATTTGCAGACCTGCAGGTCGTTCTTGCTGAGGTCCTTGGCGTGCGCGGTGACGGACACCGCTGCCAGAAAAGCCGCCACCACGGCCAAGCCCACACTGCGCATACACATTTCATCCCGGAATTAATTGATAAAAAAGGATTTTTCCAGAAATGGCAGCCGGGGCGGGCCATCAATATGCCTTTTTCGCACAAAACATTTCCGGCGCTGCCAGCGGTCACTGTATCGGGCTGATTCGATCCCCGGCAGCCCCCTCGAAAACGCCCTTTTCATCCGTTCAATTCGTCTGGATATAGGGGCAATATCCATATCGATATGGCACATGGCCGCCCATCGGCGAGGGATTTTAAACGCTCAGGGAGGTGTGCAATTCTGCGTCGGCTGGTCGCCTCGCAACCCGATTGCGGACGGCCCGTCTCGGGTGGAGATGCATGACGGTCCGAGGCCCATTGAGAGTTGATCAGCCTGTATCGATCTCGAAATGAAATGACAGCAATGCCGATGCAGTCGACGCGCAGGCTGTCCAGTACATCAAGGAAGCCCTTATTCACCCGGCGTCACTGCACGCCCCCTACAGGCCAGGACAATGAATGACTACAAGGATTTTGTAATTCATTACCGCTTTCAAGGTGAGCCGCGGCACTTCAATCATCACGGCAACCCTCTCTGCGAAAGTGAGGCGCTGCATTTTGCGACCTTGCACGCCGGGGTGGGCGCAGTCGAGGGGCACATTTGCGCAGGCCCGGTGAAACTGGCGCTGCTCTGCGCGGAAGGTCTGGGCGTCACGCAGGTGCGATGGAAACGCACCTGATCGAGGAAAACTGCAAACAAACCCTGATTCACGCGGTCGGAATTTACAAGCAGCGCTCATCACACCAGCAAAGCGAGGTAAACATGACCATCGACAACGCATTGAAGCAGGAAGTACTGACCCGATTGCTGCACGCCCACCCGGCAGGCCTGGGCAAAGAAGTACTGGACAACTACAGGGGGGAGAACGCAGTCGCGGACACTCTGGAGCATTTGCAGACGGCGGGCTTGATCCACGACGGCTGCGTCAATCGCGTCAGTGAGGGGGATCGGTCTCTTAAGTACCCCATCAAACTCAGTTCTTCGGGTGTCGAAGCGGCCAAGCAACTGGAGGTGGAGCAGTCCCGGCACTAAGCGCGTGCGCGTGCAATAAAAAAACCGGCCAAGGCCGGTTTTTTCAGGGAATCGATAAAGTGGTGTTCTCCCCTGGTGCTGCCTGCACTGAACATCGTAAGCCTGTCAGGACGCAGCACCACAGGGGAACGAGAAGGAGCCTACAAGCTGAGTCTCGTTTTCGTCACGCCCCGTATTGTGACTTCATGCGTCCAGCCCTCTCCCAGCCTCTGGCTTAACGCCTGCGCTCAGACCGCCGGGTAGTCACCGGTGCCATCTGGCCAAGGGGTCAGCAGCTCGAACCCCGTCTCGGTCACCGCCACCATGTGTTCCCACTGCGCCGACAACGACTGGTCGCGGGTGAGCACGGTCCAGCCATCCTCCAGCACGTAGGTGCCCGGCTTGCCGGCATTGATCATGGGCTCAATGGTGAAGACCATGCCGGTCTTGAGTTTCAGCCCCTTGCCCGCCGCGCCGTAGTGCAACACTTGAGGTTCTTCGTGGTACTTGCGACCGATGCCATGTCCGCAGTATTCGCGCACCACGCTGAAGCCTTCGCGGTAGGCCACAGTCTGGATGGCATTGCCGATGTCGCCCAATGTCGCGCCGGGCTTCACCGCGTGTATCCCCGCCAGTGTCGCTTCGTAGGTGGTTTCGACCAGACGGCGGGCGAGCGGGCTGACCTCGCCGACGTAGTACATACGGCTGGTATCGCCGTGCCAGCCATCTTTGATGACGGCGACGTCGATGTTGACGATGTCGCCGTCTTTGAGCACATCTTCCGCCGAAGGAATACCGTGGCAGACGACCGTGTTGGGCGAGATGCAGGTGGTTTTGGTGAACCCGTGATAGCCGACGTTGGCGGGGATCACTTTCAGCTCGTTGACGATGTACGCGTTACAGATGTCATCCAGCGCTTCAGTGCTGATGCCCGGCTTGACGTGCTCTGCGATCATCGCCAGTACGTCTGCCGCCAGACGCCCCGCCACACGTAGCCCGACCAGGTCGGCTTCGGTCTTGATGCTGATGCTCACTGGGACACCGCCCTGGCCGGTGCCAGATCCGGTACAAGGTCGCTGGCCTGAAGGCTCAACACGGCGCCGCCGGACGTTTCAGCGCGAATCAGCAATTGGCAGATCTCGCTGTAATTCAGACCGGGGTGCAGCTCGGCGAGCATGCCTACCCGCATCCAGTGCTCGGCCTGAGCATTGATCGAGCGACTCAAGGCCGCGCTGGCGCAACGAATGTTGGCGTGCATCTGTTCGGAAATTTTGACCAGTCCCATAGCGACCTCTCGAAGAATATACGGAGCATATACGTTCCATATATTTCATCGCAACCGGCCTTGGTCATCTGCTGCGCAGAACGCGACCCTATGCAGAGCACGACCTTTTACGCAGAGCCGGAAAACTCGGTCGCGCACTCGGAGAGGGACGTGGCCAGCTGCGAAATCGCCTCCCGGTCGTCTTCGCTGAGCGCCCGGTAATGAGTAATGACCGCCCGCTCCGCTTCGTTCAGTGTGTCGGTGGCAATGGGGGTACGCTCGCCCGACAGCACGTACATGACGTCGATGCCTTTTTTGCCCAGGGCCGCGAGGTAATCCGAGCGTGGGATGCGTTCACCGCTCTCGTATTTACCTTGTGCGTTGGCCTCTACGCCTCCGATGGAGCCGAAGTCCTGTTGCGACAGCCCGAGCCGTTTGCGTTCTTCTTTCAGACGTGAGCCGAGATCTTTCATAAACGAGGGTCCTGAAGTTGACTATGTTCAAAGAGCAAGACCCCATTGGTCCGAGGGAGTTGCGCCCTTGGGCTCATTTGGTCAATCTTCCGAATTGACGGCTCAAGGAATCCCCTTCGTGGCCGATAGGTTCTGATGTACCGCTATTCCTTTTGAATGGCCGCCCGATTTCTGTAGTTCGGAGAACCAGACAATGATTTCTTTCTTACTGGGTTGGTTGGCGCTGTCCGCCGTAGGCACATTGATTGCTCTGGCGGTGATTCGCACCGGGAAAATGCGCCAGCCTGACGCAGATGAAACGGTGTCCGGTCAAATACCCGTCCCGGTCCTGGTACGATTCAAACCCTGAATCAGCCCCGGTCGTCTTGCCGGGAGCAACCCCTTACATCACTCCCCTGCGAGCTGAGCCTGTTCAGCCGCGTAGCCGCTGGCATTGCCCGTGGCATATCCCGATGCGAAGCCACTGCTGGCTGGCACAAACGCAAGGTCGGCCTGATTGGCGCTGAACTGGCGAAGTCCGGATGCCAGGGCTAGAAAATCCTCACGCTGCATCTCGTTGCCCCATACGCTGCTGAACGAGGATTCGTTTTTCCGGGCGGTGAAGTCCTGACGGGTATTGGCTTGATTGGTTTGCATGGCTGCTCTCTTCTTCTTGATACTGTTTAAACATACAGTATTTTCAACGCCCCTCGAACGCAAGTCCTGTCGCGACGAATGGTCACTCGGATAACCCCCGGGCAGTGTGGACGTCCGAGCGACTTGCCGCCCTCTCAGGCACTGGATTCGTAACCAGGCGCTTAAACCCGGGCGAGCGCTTCCAGCCGATCAAGATCTTCTGCGGACAACACAATCCCGTCTTTCAACGAACGCTCCCGCTGGCGATAGCGGCGATCACCCGGCATCCGCTGCTGGCCAACGTCGTGCATCTGCCGGACCAGCTCTTCGCTGCGCTCGGCAAATGCCTGACCGCTGCCCTTGTCCGGATCGATAACGATGATCACCTGACCGGTCCAGGGGGTTTGCGCCCCGGGAGACTTCGACATATCGAACTCGAAGGAGAAATGGCCGCCGGTGAGCGCGGCGGACAACAGCTCCACCATCATCGACAGCGCCGATCCCTTGTAACCGCCGAAGGGAAGCAACGCGCCGCCGTCGAGAATGGCTTTCGGGTCTTCGGTCGGCTGACCATTGCGATCGACGCCCATCCCGGGCGGGAGCATGCGTCCCTCTCTGGCGGCAATCTGCACGTCACCATGGGCGATGGCACTGGTCGCCATATCAAAAACGATGGGCTGACCGTCGGCGCGGGGCGCGGCGAAGGCAATAGGATTGGTGCCAAACAAAGGCTTTTGCCCATCGTGGGGCACCACACAGGTCATGCTGTTGACCACGCTCAACGCCACCAGCCCCTCCCGGGCGAACGGCTCGACGTCCGGCCACAGCGCGGCAAAGTGATGAGAGTTGCGAATGGCCAGAATGGCGATCCCTGCGCTTCGTGCCTTGTCCTTGACCAAGGCCTTGGCCGCCTGCATCGCCGGCTGGGCAAAACCGCCCATGGCATCGACGCGCACAAACGCTGCGCCGACGTCCTCGACCTTCGGTTCCGCCCGGCCGTCGACCCAACCCGCAGCCAGCGACGACAGATATCCCTTGATGCGGAAGACGCCATGGCTGTGGGAGCCATCGCGCTCGGCGGCCGCGCAGTTGGCGGCCAGCACGTGCGCCACCTCGGGCGAGGTGCCATGGCGCACGAAGATCTGGCGCAGCAGCTCGGTCAGATCGGCAAAGGAAATCGTCCGGGTGGTCTGGCTGTCGTGGGTTGAAGGCATCTGAAGCTCCGTTGTGATTATTGGACGTGGAAGCGAAACAGAGAAGGCAGGCGCCTGGAGACGCTCGTTCTGCAGAGTACTGCGCGGCCACAAGCGGGTAAACTGCGTGCCTCGCGCAATGGCCGCCCTGACCTCAACCGAACGAGGACCGCTCGATGGATTCGCTGACCGCTGATAGCCAGATCGTGAATTGCCACACCGTCGTTCTCGGCGCCGGCATTGTGTGCTGGCGCCCATGGCGCGCGGGATTCGCCTCACCACCGGCGTCGAGTTCGCCGCGCCGGACGCGCCCATCAACGAGATCCAGCTGCGCCGCTGCGAAGCCATCGCCCGAAGGCTCTATCCGTTAGGCGAGCGGCTGGACGATGAACCCTGGCTGGGGCGCCGGCCGTGTTTGCCGGACATGCGCCCGGTCATCGGGCCGGCGGCGTCGCACAAGGGGCTGTGGTTCAACTTCGGGCATGCCCACCATGGTCTGACCCTCGGCCCGGTCACAGGCCGACTGCTGGCGGAAATGATGACCGGCGCCACGCCGTTTACCGATCCGGCGCCTTACAGCCCCAAGCGGTTCGCGTAAACCGCCGCGCGCTGCACAGCGCTGATTACTCCGCCTGCAAGCGCTTCTGGAAGAACAGCCGCTGGTGCCCGGGCGGATAATCATCCAGCTGGCCAAACTGCTCATAGCCGTGCTTGCGATAGAACTCGGGTGCCTGGAAATCGAAGGTGTCGAGCCACACGCCGACGCAGCCCCGTTCGCGGGCGAGGTCCTCGGCCATCGCCATCAACTGGCTGCCCATGCGCTGGCCCCTCGCCTGTTCAGGCACCACGAGCAGTTCAATGAACAGCCAGCTATAGAGGATTCGGCCATGCAGACCACCGAGCACGGCATCGGTCTGTTCGTCGCGGACAAACAGGGCAAATTTCTCGGATTTGCCGTCGCCCGCCATGGCAGCGTTATAGGCCCTCAGGGGCTCGAGGATCTGCAGGCGTTCTTCTTCGGAGGGATTGGACTTGAATTCGATCCGGACACTCATGCATCGCTTCCTGCTGACGTAAAGGGGGAAGTGCAAGGTTGTCGGATATGCGAGCGGGAGTAAAGCTACGAGGGGTTAAAGCGAAGAAGTGGCAACAGATTCAGTGAGGATGGATGTGGAAGCCCGGGGGCTCCCACACGCGCTCAGGCGCAGAGTCGATCAGTCTTTCTGATCGCGCAGGACATTACCGGAGGTGCCGTCGATGCGGAATTCGTACGTCAGGCTGTCCGCTTTGCGGCCTTCGCCTTCCCAGTAGCCTTTGTCGTCGGCTTCGATGCTGTAGATCTCTGTGTAGCCTGCCGACTTGGCTTTTTCGATCGCTTTTTCGATGGTGATCCAGCCAGCGCCCGGCTTGTCCGCCAGAGCGAACTGTGCGGTGGTCAGGGCAGCGGTGGCGAGAACGGCAGCGGTAAGTTTCTTGATCATGATTGAACTCCATTTCCCTTTGCGGGCTTTTTGAATGCGAATTTTTGGAGTTCCTGACCCGAAAAATAGTTCATCCGGGGTTTTGTAACCGCTTGATGCTGCCGGATAAATGCCGCCATGAAGGCCGCGTCAGCGAGGCACCGATCAGATCCGATCAGCGCTTGACCTTGCGCCGCAGCACGCCGTTGAGCACCACCACGACGACGGCGACAAAGATCGCGATGTATTGAAAGGTCTTTTCGCTGAGCACGCCGGTGTTCTGCAGATGGGAAAGGCCAAGCATGATGGCCAGAACGCTGAGGGCGATGATGATTGAGTAAATCAGACGCTGTTTGTTGGTCATTGCGGGATTCCTAAAACCGGTCGAGATGTGGGGCGCAGTACACATGTGCGGACATGGTACCTGCTCGCATCGATGCTGACACGCCCGCATCAGGACCGCGTCGAGGCTGCGACGAAGCGTCTCGGCCGCTGATGCCCGTCACTTTCACGTGGTTTAATGCGCGCACTTTCAGTCGCTTAAGCGTTTAAGGGCGGTAGGACGGGTCTGCCAACGACGCAGAGTTCTCCCTCCGCACTCATTCAACAAGGAGTTCCCAATGCCCCATGAAGGCAGCCTGTTGCAGGCCGCAGTCGTGTTCCTGCTCGCCGCCGTTCTCACGGTTCCTCTGGCCAAACGCCTGCAACTGGGCGCCGTGATTGGCTACCTGATCGCGGGTGTGATCATCGGCCCGTCTTGCCTCGGCCTGATCGGCGATCCGCAAAGCGTCGCCCACATCTCCGAGCTGGGCGTGGTGCTGCTGTTGTTCATCATCGGCCTGGAGCTGTCGCCGCGACGCCTGTGGACCATGCGCAAATCGGTATTCGGTGTCGGCATGGCACAGGTGCTGCTCACGGGGGTGGTCATTGGCGCGGTCGCCTTGCTGGGCTTCAATCAGCCGCTCAACAGCGCCGTGGTGCTCGGCCTGGGGCTGGCGCTGTCGTCGACCGCCTTTGGCTTGCAGAGCCTGGCCGAACGCAAGGAGCTCAATGCGCCCCACGGTCGCCTGGCCTTCGCCATTCTGCTGTTCCAGGACATCGCGGCCATTCCATTGATCGCGCTGGTGCCGATGCTGGCAGGCGGTTCACACGATGCCGGTTCCGGCGATTCCCTGCGTCACGGCCTGCAAGTGCTCGGCGGTATCGCCATTGTCGTGGTCGGCGGTCGTTACCTGTTGCGTCCGGTGTTCCGCATCGTCGCCAAAACCAAACTGCAGGAAGTCTCCACCGCGACCGCATTGCTGGTGGTGATCGGCACGGCGTGGCTGATGGATCTGGTGGGCGTGTCCATGGCGCTGGGGGCATTTCTTGCTGGCCTGCTGCTGGCTGATTCCGAATACCGCCATGAGCTGGAAGCGCAGATCGAGCCGTTCAAGGGTCTGTTGCTGGGACTGTTCTTCATCAGCGTCGGCATGGGCGCCAACATCGGCCTGCTGATCAATTCGCCGTTCACCGTGCTGGGCCTGACGCTGCTGCTGATCGGCCTGAAATTGCCGCTGCTGTTTTTCGTCGGTCGTTTGGCGGGCGGCCTGGGCAAGCAAAGCGCGCTGCGCCTCGGGCTGGTCCTGGCCGCGGGCGGTGAGTTCGCTTTCGTGGTGTTCAAGATCGGCCGCGATCAGGGCCTGTTCGATGCCGCGCTGTACGACACCCTGGTGCTGACGATCACCTTGTCGATGGCGCTGACGCCGCTGTTGCTGCTGGTCCTGTCGCGCTGGCTCAAGCCCAAGCCGGTGGTCAGGGAAGTGCCGGCAGAATATAAGGAAATCGAATCCGACAACCCGCGCGTGGTCATTGCTGGTGTGGGCCGGATGGGGCAGATCGTTGCGCGTATCCTGCGCGCCCAGAATATCCCGTTCATCGCGCTGGACACGTCGGTGGAAACCATCGAGTTCACCCGCAGTTTCGGTAATGTACCGGTGTTCTACGGCGACCCCCTGCGCCCGGAAATCCTCCGCGCCGCGAAAGTGGATCAGGCCGAATACTTCGTCATCGCCACCGACGACCCGGACACCAACATCAAGACCGCCGAACTGGTGCGCAGGTTGTATCCACACATGAAGATCATTGCCCGGGCCCGTAACCGTCAGCACGTTCACCGCCTGCTGGATCTGGACGCCGAGGCGGTGCGGGAGACGTTCTATTCAAGCCTGGAGATGACCCGCCGCACCCTGATCGGGCTGGGCCTGAGTGAAGCCCAGGCGGCTGCGCGGATTGATCGATTCAAGCGTCACGACGAACAAGTGCTGAATCGCCAGCACCTGATCTACGACGATGCCGCGAAGGTCATGCAAAGCGCGCTGGAAGCCCGGACTGAACTGTCCGAGCTGTTTGAGTCCGACCGGATGGACGAGGAAGCGAGTGATGCGCAGCCTGCGTTGAAGGCTAAAAAACAGTAGCTCCACGGGTGAGCCTTCTGAAGAAGGCTCACCTCTTCAGCCCATGACTTCGCTCAGCGGAATGAAGTTGAGCAAGTCACCCTCCGCCACCGTTGTGCCTTCCACAATCTCGATCAGCCCGTCGGCCCAGGCGGCGCTGCGCAGCACACCCGAACTCTGATTGCGGTAGGCAACCAGCCGGCCCTGTTCGAGGCGTCCGCGCAGGTACTCGCGCCGGTTGCCCGGTTTGGTCCAGGTGAATGCAGCCGGCACCTGAAACTGCAGCGGCTTGACGGCCTGCACGCCGAGGCGTCTGAGCAGGTAAGGACGGGCAAGCAGCGCGAAAGTCACCAGCGTCGAGGCGGGATTGCCCGGAAGGCCGATCACCGGCACCCCACGGAAGTGGCCGAAGGTCAGCGGCTTGCCGGGTTTTATGGCCAGTTTCCACAGGGCGATCTCGCCTTCTTCACGCAGCGCGTGGCCAAGGAAATCGGCTTCGCCGACGGACACGCCGCCCGTGGAGAGGATCAGGTCGACGTTGTTCAGGCTGCCCAGCGCCGCGCGGGTTTTCTCGAGGTTATCGGGAAGGATGCCCGCGTCGACCACCTCGCAGCCCAGCCGCGTCAGCCAGCTGCACAGCAGCACGCGATTGCTGTTGTAGATCTGCCCTGGTCCCAAAGGCTGCCCCGGCTCGATCAACTCATCGCCCGTGGACAGCACAGCGACCCGGGCGCGGCGCATGACCTGCACGTGGCCGAAACCCATGCTCGCCGCCAGACCCAGTTCAATCGGGTTCATGACGGTGCCGGCATCCAGCACCTTGTCGCCGACCGTGGTCTCCTGCCCTTTGGGGCGAATGTTCTGACCGGCGCTCAAGGGTTCGAGAAAGCGCACCGTCTCATCCGCCTGGACTTCGGCGTTCTCCTGCATCTCGACGCAATCAGCCCCTTCAGGAACCGGAGCGCCCGTGAAGATCCGCGCACAGGTCCCGGGTTGCAGTGGCTCGGGCGCGTGCCCGGCGAAGATCCGCTGGCTCACCGGCAACGGCTCGCCGGTCCAGTCCGCGACGCGCATGGCGTAACCGTCCATGGCGCTGTTGGGCCAGGGCGGCAAATCCAGCGTCGAGACCAGATCCTCGGCCAGCACGCGTCCCAGGGCATCGGCCAGCGCCACGCTTTCACGCTCGGTGATCGGCGCGGCGGCGGCGAGGTCCATCAATCGCTGCATGGCCTCTTCGACCGGCATCAGGCGACTCTTTTCAGGTGCGCTCATAAAGGCTCACCCGCGGGTCGCGCAGGGTTCGGCCTTTTTCAGGTGCGGCACGAAATTGCACGGACGGAAGCTGTTGTTCAACTGGTCGGCGAGGATGCCGTCCCAGCCCGTGCGCACAGCATTAGTCGAGCCCGGCAGGCAGCAGACCAGCGTGCCGTTGGCCAGCCCGGCAAGGGCGCGGGACTGGATGGTCGAAGTGCCGATGTCGGGCAGGGAAATCTGGCGGAACAGCTCGCCAAAACCGTCCACTTGCTTGTCCAGTAGGCAAGCCACGGCTTCCGGGGTGCTGTCGCGGCCGGTGAACCCGGTGCCGCCGGTGATCAGCACGACTTGCACTTCATCATCGGCGATCCAGGTCGCCACCTGGGCGCGGATCTTGTACAGGTCATCCTTGAGCAGCACGCGCTCGATCAGGCCGTGACCAGCGGTGGTCAGGCGATCGACGAACATCTGGCCGGAGGTATCGGTTTCAAAAGTACGGGTGTCACTGACCGTCAGAACAGCAATGTTCAGGGGTACGAAAGGCGAGTCTGCCTTGGCTTTCATGGCGAGGTCCGGTTGTAGAGGAAACAGGGCGGTGTTATATCACAGCACCTGTTTTTTTCCGCGCCGACCGAGCTGAACATGACCCCTTCCGATGCCCTCCCGCCCTGCTCTATCCTGCTGCTCGCCGGCGGCCAGGGTCGCCGCATGGGCGGACGAGACAAAGGCCTGATCGCCTGGCGCGACAAGCCTTTTATCGAACATTTGCACGATGTGGTGCGCCCCCTCACGGACGATGTGATCGTATCGTGCAACCGCAACCGCGAGCACTACGCGCGCTACGCCGACCAACTGGTGGAGGACGAGCAACAGGACTTTCCCGGCCCTTATGCGGGCATTCGCGGCGGCCTTGCCGTGGCAAAACATGACTACCTGTTGGTCATCCCCTGTGACATGCCGCTGCTGGATCGCGCGCTTCTCGAGGGCCTGCGCCAGACCGCAGCCGATAACCCCGGCGTGCCGGTGATGGTCCGCCAGGGCGAGCAGTGGGAGCCGCTGTTATGCTGCATCCCCTGCCAACACGCGAACGTGTTCGAGCAGCATTGGCGACAGGGCCAGCGCAGCCCACGCCGGACCCTGGCAGAATTGCACGCCGTCGCCTTGCAGTGCGAAGCCGACGACCCGCGTCTGGCCAACCTCAACACGCCGGATCTATTGACCGAGATCACGCACTGAACGCAGCGGGCAGGTTTCATGGAACTTTGCCGTTACACTCTGCGTCAGACACATCACTAAACAAAATACCCCGGAGACACAGCAATGAAACAACGGACTCTTCCTGCCGCCTTCCTGCTTGCACTGAGCCTCGCCTCCCTGGCCGGTTGCTCTTCGCCAACCGTGATCACGCTGAACGACGGCCGTGAAATCCAGGCAACCGACGAGCCGAAGTACGACGAAGATTCGGGCTTCTATGAGTTCAAGCAGCTGGACGGTAAAGAAACCCGCATCAACAAAGATCAGGTTCGTACCGTTAAAGAACTGTGATCCCGGCTTGATCGCGAGGGGCTAATAGCCCGTCGCTGAAAGCAAAAGACCCGCCAATCGAGCGGGTCTTTTTTTGTCTGGCGTATAGGGGTGGGACGGCGAAAAACCCGTGCCTCACCAGTCCAGGGTGATCCGGCTTTCGAACACCCGCTCCTGCCCGGTCACCGGGTCAACAAAGCGCAAGCCTTGAGCGAGCAGCTTCAGCGGGTGGGCGTAGTCGTCCACGGCATCCTTGAGCACGTCGGGATAGAACGGGTCGTTGCAGATGCCGGCACCCAGGGCCGCCATGTGCACGCGCAGTTGATGTTTTTTGCCGGTCACCGGAGACAGCGCGTACCGCCAGAGCCCGCCATTCTTCTCGCTGACTTCCACGCGCGTCTCGGTGTTGCTCGGCCCGTCGCCCTCCTGCATGCGAAAGAACGGTTCGCCATCGACCAGACGGCTTTTGTGCACGCGAGGAAATGCCATGTCCGGGAGCGCCGGGGCAATCGCTTCGTAGCGTTTTTCAATCTGCCGGGTTGGAAACAGCGCCTGATACGCCGAGCGCGTCTGCCTGTTGGCCGAGAACAGCACCAACCCCGCCGTGTGCCGGTCAATGCGATGCAAAGGCACCAGATCAGGATTGTCAAGGGTACGGATCAGTCGCCGCAGCAGGGTCTGCTCGACGTACTCGCCGGCGGGGGTGACGGGCAGGAAATGTGGCTTGTCGGCGACCACCAGATGCCCGTCGGCGTATAGGATCGACTCGTGTACCGGGATCGGCGTCTCGTTGGGCACCTCGCGAAAGTAATGGATGCGCAGGCCTTCGCGGTACGCAAGGTCCACGGCGATCGGCCGGCCGTCAGCGTCCAGCACCTTGCCCCGCGCGATCCGGTCGAGCCACTGCTCGCGGCTGATGGCACTGAAGCGCTCGCACAGGCAGTCGAGCACCGTCAACCAGGGTCCGGGCGGCAGATACAACGTGCTGGCTTGACGGTGGGCGGCGGTGAACACAGGTGCGGACATAAATGACTCAGGCTGAAATAACGAAGGCGACAGGGTCGGCATTATCAATGCCGGCGACGCTTTACGCGACAGGGCAAATGACGGTTTCGCGAGAGGGCTCTATTCCGAGCCCCACAGCGGCGCGCGACGTTATGTCGCACGGAAAACCGGCGCCAGTTGTCTGACAACCACAGTGCGGTGCTGGATGCGCAAATTGATTTGTCCTAAAATGTTTCGAAATCGGCACGCAGGCGCGAATCCGAGCGGACACGAACACCCACGTGACTGAAATCGAAAACGCCTGCCAGACCTGAACCCATAAAAAGAAAGCCCGTCATCGACGGGCTTTTTTCGTTTTCAGCGTTTGTATCGCGCGTCGGGCGCCACTGCACGACGTGCTGCCACCACAGATTTCTTTTCGCAACTTTTGAGGTTACGCCCATGCTGGTTCAATTCTTCCAATGGATCAAACGTCTCTCCACCGGTACGTCATCGCAGAACGATGACAACTACTCCCAGTCCTTTTCCAACGAAGACCACGACGTGGGTCGCTGGACGTTCATGTCGGTGTTCATCGTGCTCACCCTGAGCCTGTACATCGTCGCCGGCCTTGGCTACTACGCCAAAGTCCACGTCTGGGACGGCATGACCGACGAGCAGAAAGCCGCTGTCGCTCAAGCCATGGTGGTCGACACGCAATACCTCTGATACGCGACATTTCTGAAGCCAGCGATAACGCGCAGTCCTGTGCCCTGATCGCGTGGGCGTCAGTCGCTCAGAAACAGCACGACCTGATCGGTGTCGAACGGCCAGTCCAGTTCGGCACCGGTGTCCGCCCGCCTCAGCACGGGAATTCGCAGGCTGTAGGTTTCGTGGTCCGCCTCGCTGTCGGCAATGTCGACCAGCTCCACCATCAAGCCGTGCTCAACCAGCGGCATCAGTTCCGCTTCGGCCACCTCGCACAGATGACACCCCAACGTTCCAAATAGCTGACATTCCGATGGCATGGCTCGGCCCCTCTGTGGCTGCGATTGCAAGGGTTTTGATGAGTCAGTCTAGAACTCCCCGGAAACACCGTCGAGCCTGCCCATGCGCCCAGACCTCCCTCCACGCGCCTGCCCACACTGGCGCGCAACCCTCGGCGGGCGCACCGGAACGGCGCAGAAAACGCCTTGGCCGAAACGGCAGTGCTGTTCACGCGATTGGAATGAACCTTCAGGAATGCGCCATACTCGAAACCCCATATCGTCATCCCCTAAGGAGAAAACCATGGCTCGACCTACAGCAGAAAAAGCCCAGGACATATTGATGTCTGACTTCCAGACGCTGGTTGCCGATACGGAAAAACTGCTGGCGCACACGGCCTCCCTGGCCGGTGAACAGGCCGATGAACTGCGTGAGCAGATTCGCGAAAGCCTGCTCCGTGCACGCGAAACCCTCAAGCTGACCGAAGAAACCCTGCGCGCACGCGGCAAGGAAGCGGTCATCGTCACTGAGGACTATGTTCAGAACAATCCATGGCAATCGGTAGGCATCGCAGCTGGCGTCGGCTTCCTGCTGGGCCTGCTGGCCACCCGGCGCTAACGGCCATGACGCAGCCGACAGGTCCAACCGGGACCGATCAATCCTCTTCGCCACGACGGCTGGGTGCGGCCTTTCTAGGGCTGCTGCACACCCATGTCGAGCTCTTCGGCATCGAGCTTCAGGAACAGAAAGCCCGTACGGTCAGGCTGTTGCTGTTCGCAGGCCTGGCGCTGGTTTTCGCGTTGCTGCTGCTCATCGGCCTGTCCGCGCTGTTGCTGGTTCTCGTCTGGGACAGCTATCGCCTTTACGGGATCGTCGGCCTGTGCGGGCTATACACCCTGGCAGCATTGTTCTGCGCCATGCGGCTGAAGGCGGCTGTGTTCGATGAGTCTTCACCCTTCCATTCGACCCTGGAAGAACTGGCCAACGACCGCGAGCGACTGATGCCATGAGCGCACCTCAATTGCCCCAGACCCATAACCGTCGCGAGCTGCGCAAGGCGCTGATCCGCCTGCGCATGGAAATGCACCGTCAGGAGATCCGTCAGGAATCCTCGCGATTGATGCACCCTTTGCAACGCATGCGCGGCATGGCCTCCGACCTCCCCGGCTCCCTCGGCATCAAGCATGGGCCGCTGTGGGGCGTCGGTGCCGTCACCCTGCTCGGGTTCCTCACCGGCAAGGGCACGCGCAGCAAAAAGACCGGCAGTGTCACCCGCCTGATCAAGTTCAGCGCAACCGTGTTGCCATTGATCAAGATGGCCCTGCAGAACTCGTCCCGCCGTCGCTAAAAGCCTTCTGGCTGCATTCTTGCTAAGCAACCCCGCCTTGCCCGATACGCGTATCGGGTGAGGTGACGGTGCTTGTCAGACGAGAACACTCAGCCAATCCGTCGCCAACACCACTCCGATCAACCGCCACTAAGGAGGCCCCGTGTTCGATGGGCAACCGCTCGCCTGTTTCCAGCCGTTCATCGACACCGCGACCGGGCGCATCGCCGGCGTAGAAGCCCTGGGCCGTCTGCGCCAGGCAGACGGCAGCCTGCAATCGGTCGGCCCGCTGTTCACGGACCCACGGCGCCCGGCGGTGCAATTGCGTCGGCTGGACCGGCAGGTCCGCGACAATGCCCTGAGCCGATTTCACGACGCGCCGAGCGACTGGTTCCTGAGCCTGAACATCTCCCCGCGCTGGATCAGCCGCCTGCGCGCCGACGAATCGCCGCCCAGCCTGAAGCAGCTGCAGACCTACGGCATTCCCGCGGAACGGATCGTTTTCGAAATCACCGAATTGAGCGGCGATGGCCAGCGCCTGAACGAGGTGGTCGCCCGCTACCGCGACGCCGGCGCGCGCATTGCCATCGATGATTTCGGCGCCGGCTATTCGCAGCTGGACCGGGTACTGGCGTTGCAGCCCGACATCCTCAAGCTCGACATGCGCCTGTTTCAGGCCGCAGCGCGGGGCGGCCCGAGCAGCGATGTGGTCAAGGCCCTCGCGCAGATGGCGGAGAAAACCGGGTGCTGGATCATCGCCGAAGGGGTCGAGACCGAAGCCGAGCTGGACTTCGCCCTCGAATGCGGCTCGCGCTACGTCCAAGGCTATCTGTTCGCCCCGGCGCAGCTGGATTTCTTTAATGCCAATGCATTTGTCGACCGCTTCGCCGCCCTGCGTGATCGTTACGTGATGAAGAAAGTCGGTGAGCGCGAACGGCTGATGACCCTGCGCCGCCAACTCACGCAGTTGATGTCCCGCCTGCAGAGCTGGGCCGAGGGCAACGCGCCGCTGAGTGATTTGCCCCAGGTCACTGACTTCCCGTGGCTGCTGCGCTTTTACCAGTGCGACCGCCATGGCACGCAGCTCACGCCGAATCTGGAATGGCGCAACGGCGCGTGGACCGCCGACGCCCGGTATCTGGGCCATAACTGGTCGTGGCGACCCTATTTCTATCACCTGCTCGCCGAGGGCTGGCACGAGCGGCGCCTGACACTGTCGAGCACCTACCGGGACGCCACCAGCAATCAGTATTGCCTGACGGCCGGACAATTCTTCGACAACGGCGAGCGCCTGTTGCTGATCGATGTCGACGCAGCAGGGTTTTGATGACGCTTCTTGACGCCGCATCGGCGATCTTGTGCTTGCAGCGTGCGGGGCGAACCGGGAAGCTAGCGCGGTAATCACCCGACGGAGTACCGGCCTTGGATTGGCAAACCCTGCTCACCCGCGAGCGCCTTGGCAAAACCCTGCACAGCCCTGAGGAACTGGGCCGCAGTCCGTTCCACAAGGATCACGACCGCATTATTTTCTCCGGTGCCTTTCGCCGTCTAGGCCGCAAGACCCAGGTTCACCCGGTCACCAGCAACGACCACATTCACACGCGCCTGACCCATTCGCTGGAGGTCAGCTGCGTCGGCCGCTCGCTGGGCATGCGCGTCGGCGAAACCCTGCGCAGCGCCCTGCCCGACTGGTGTGACCCCAGCGATCTAGGCATGGTCGTGCAATCGGCCTGTCTGGCGCACGACATCGGTAACCCGCCGTTCGGCCACTCTGGCGAAGACGCCATTCGCAACTGGTTCAAACAGGCCGCCGGCCGCGGCTGGCTCGACGCGATGAGCGAAGTCGAGCGCAATGACTTTCTCAATTTCGAAGGCAATGCCCAGGGTTTTCGCGTCCTGACTCAGCTGGAGTACCACCAGTTCGAGGGCGGCACGCGGCTGACCTACGCGACCCTCGGCACCTACCTGAAATACCCGTGGACGGCGCGTCACGCCGACTCGCTGGGCTACAAGAAACACAAATTCGGCTGCTACCAGAGCGAGCTGCCGATCCTCGAGCAAATCGCCGGCAAGCTCGGTCTGCCGCAGATCGAGGATCAACGCTGGGCCCGGCATCCGCTGGTGTACCTGATGGAGGCCGCCGACGACATCTGCTACGCGCTGATCGATCTCGAAGACGGCCTGGAAATGGAGTTGCTCACCTACGACGAAGTGGAGTCGCTGTTGTTGGGCCTGGTGGGCGATGACCTGCCGGAAACCTACCGCCAGTTGGGCCCCAAGGACTCCCGTCGTCGCAAGCTGGCGATTCTGCGCGGCAAGGCCATCGAGCACCTGACCAACGCCGCCGCCCGCGCGTTCGTCGAACAGCAGGACGCACTGCTGGCCGGCACGCTGCAGGGTGATCTGGTCGAACACATGCACGGGCCGGCCAAGCGCTGCGTGCTCAACGCCAAGGACATGGCGCGCAAGAAGATCTTCCAGGACAAGCGCAAGACGCTGCACGAAATCGGCGCCTACACCACGCTGGAGATCCTGCTGAACGCCTTCTGCGGCGCGGCGCTGGAACAGTTCGGCGGGCATGAGCCGTCGTTCAAGAGCCGGCGCATTCTCGATCTGCTGGGCAATAATGCGCCCGACCCGAGCTGGCCGTTGCACACGTCGTTTCTCAGGGTCATCGACTTCATCGCCGGCATGACCGACAGCTACGCCAGCGAAATGGCCCGTGAGATGACCGGCCACTCCAACCCCGCCTAGGGCTGCCCGCCAGCCGTGGCGCCCTTCCGAGGACGCTTGCCAAAGCCCGAATACGAACCGGTATTCGGGCTTTTCTCGTTGGTGCTTCAGTCAATCCAACAGCAACTTCGGACATTTCCTACGCAACCGTCGGAATGCCCTTATCGCTGGTCATACATCGCTGCCGAATAATCCGCGCCATTCCGAGCCTTGGGACAACCCGACCCATTACCTCCCGAAGACACCGCCCGCCCTGCGAGCGCGCCGCCGGCCCGCCTTCAAACGGCGGCGCTCATTTCCCCTACGTCTGGAACCGCCGATGTTCACGAAAGATTTCCGAATCCTGTTGGTTGAGGATCATCCGTTTCAGTTGATTGCCTTGCAGATTCTGCTGAACAACCACGGCCTGTACCGTGTCACGCCAGCGCTCAATGCCAGCGAAGCACTCGGCGCCATGGAGCGCAGCGCCGAGCCCTATGACCTGCTGCTCTGTGACCAGCGTCTGCCAGGCATGTGTGGCCTGGAGCTGATTCAGACGGCGAACCAGCGCGGGTTGGTCCAGCGCGCCGTGCTGCTCAGCGGCCTGGACGCGGATCCGCTGGCGAACCTTGAGTCCGAGGCCAGGGCGCTGGGCCTGCCACTGCTGGGGTGCCTGAGTAAGCCGCTTAACACCCTCGAGCTGATCAGCCTGCTGTCCGCACCCGCTTAAGGTTGCCTGCATGGCAGCCTTTTTTGGATATATCGGGCAAGAATGCAGACCGCTGCCCAGCGCCTATTGCCAAAGCGCCGTTGATATCGTTGAACCGACATGTTTAAGCAGGTAGGCAAAGTTTCGGGATTATGTAGGGTTATTCCGATTCGCAATAAACGCGCGCACTTAAATGCATATCGATTGATGGTAAATGCTGTTACGTATTAAACATTCATGACCGCTGCGTGTATCCACGTACGCACATACGCTTATTTCTGTAGGAACATTCCTATATAGCGCTTCGGGCATGATCTCTTCGTGTGCGCCTCTGAACATCTGGGATAAGGTGCGCGCTTTCTTGCCACCCGTTATGGATTGATCATGAACTCTATTTTTATTATCGACGACCACCCGGTCATACGAATGGCCATACGTATGCTTCTGGAAAACGAGAATTACGAGGTGGTCGGAGAGACCGACAACGGTGTCGACGCCATGCAGATGGTCCGTGAATGCATGCCCGATCTCATCATCCTGGACATCAGCATCCCCAAGCTGGACGGGCTCGAAGTCCTCGCCCGCTTCAACGCCATGAACCTGCCCTCGAAAATTCTCGTACTCACTGCTCAGGCGCCGAGCCTGTTCGCCATCCGGTGCATGCAGTCGGGCGCTTCGGGATATGTCTGCAAGCAGGAAGACCTCAGCGAACTTGTCAGTTCGGTCAAAGCGGTATTATCCGGCTACAATTACTTTCCCAGTCAGGCCCTTGCCGCATCAATCAAAAAAGAGGGTGACCCCAACGAGCTTGAGCGCTTCAAACTCGTCAATGACCGTGAACTGATGGTGTTGCAACTGTTTGCCCAAGGGCGGACAAACAAGGAAATCGCCAAAGGCATGTTCCTCAGCAACAAAACGGTCAGCACTTACAAAACCCGATTGATGCAAAAACTCAAGGCCAAGACTCTGGTAGAACTTATCGAGATGGCAAAACGTAATTCGCTAGTGTGAGAGACAGGATGCCAAAGGCGTTAAAGGACTATTGGATAGCAGCCGTGATTGTCTGCCTGAGCTTCGATAGCCAGGCAGAACCCCTGGCGCCGGAACGCTACACGCTGCTGAGCCGCTCCAACCCTGCGCACATGGACGTGACGCTGGAGCGCGCCCAGTGGCAATGGGTGCGCAACAAGCGCGAGCTCGTGGTCGGCACCTCCGCGCCGGACTATCCGCCTTTCGACATGACCCTGACCGGGCACGACTACGAAGGCTTTACCGCCGACTACATCGGCATTCTCGGACGCGTGCTCGACCTGCCGGTCAAGGTCCTGCGTTTCGCCAGCCGCGACGAGGCGGTTCAGGCGCTGAGCAAGGGCGAAATCGATCTGCTGGGCAGCGCCAATGGCTACGAAGCGGCGTCGCGCGGGATCGTACTGTCTACGCCCTACGCCGTGGATCAGCCCGTCCTGGTGACCCGCGCCGGCGAGGCCCGGCCCCTGAGCGGCGACCTCAACGGTTTGCGCCTGAGCATGGTTTATCACTACCTGCCGCCCGACGAAATCGCCGCGCTGTATCCCAAGGCGCGCCTGCAGACCTTCCCCTCCTTCCAGAGCGCGATCAACGCCGTGGCCTTCAATCAGGCCGACGTGTTTCTGGGCGACACCATCTCCACCCACTACGTGATCAACAAGGGCTATCTGAACAACGTGCAGATGGCCAATTTCGGCAAGCACGAGGCAAACGGTTTCAGCTTCGCCGTGCAGGCTTCAAACCCGATACTGCTGGACATCGTCAATCGGATCATCAAAGGCATTCCGGTGGAAGAGCGCATCGCCATTTCCAAACGCTGGGGCGCAGGCAGCGATCTGATGCTCACCGACCAGAAGCTGCAGCTCAATCAACGGGAAGAACGCTGGATCGCTCAGCATCCGACCGTTCGCGTGGTGTTCAACGAGGCTTACGCGCCGCTGACGTTTTTTGATGCAGCCGGCAATTTCAGCGGCGTCACCGCCGACTTGCTCGAACTCATCCGCCTGCGCACCGGGCTCACCTTCAAGGTCAGCCATGCCGCCAGCATGAACGACATGACCAACCAGTTGAGCCAGGGCCAGGCCGACCTGATTGGCGCGATGATTCCCAGCGAAGAGCGCCAGAACCGCTTCAATTTCAGCCGGCCGTACATGGATAACGTGTTCGTGCTGGTCACCCGCAAGGAAACCTCGGCGCCCTCCAATCTCGATCAACTGGACGGCAAGCGGGTGGCGCTGGCCCTCAGCAGCCCGATCCTGCCTTTCCTGCGCGACCAGCACCCGGGCATTTATCCGGTGGAGGTCGACAACCCGGCGCAAGCCCTGGACCTGCTGGCCCACGGCCGTACCGAGGGCGCCATCACGTCGCTGTTCAGCGCCAGTTATTTCCTCTCCTCCCGGGCGTTGAACGACACGTTGCAGATGCGCGTGACCGTCGGGCAGGAACCGGCGCGCATTGCCATGGCCACGTCACGCAATGCGACCGAACTGACCTCGATTCTCGACAAGGCGCTGTCGAGCATCGCCCCGGAAGACCTGGCCGCGATCAACAATCGCTGGCGCACGTATACGCCGCCGAGCAGCGGCGCGTGGCACGACTATGAGCTGTTGATCTATCAGATCATCGGCGGCGCCAGCCTGTTGCTGCTCGGCTCGCTGGCCTGGAATGCCTGGATGCGCCGGCAGATAAAACAGCGCGAACGCGCCGAGCGGGCGCTCAACGATCAGTTCGAATTCATGAGCGCGCTGCTCAACGGCACGCCTCATCCCATCTATGTCCGCGACCGCGACGGCCTGCTGAAAATGTGCAACGAAAGCTACCTCGCCGCCTTTGCCGAGCGGCGCGAGGACGTGATCGGCAAAAGCATCCTGGACGGTGTACTGAGCAACACCGAAGAGGCCCAGGGTTACGTCGAGGATTACAAGCGCGTCATGGCCGACAACGAGCCCTTGATTCTCGACCGCTCGCTGCACATCGGCGGCCGCGAGCTGACGATCTACCACTGGATCCTGCCGTTCCGCGATTCCCTCGGCAAAGTGCAAGGCATCATCGGCGGCTGGATCGACATCAGCGAACGGCGGCAACTGATCGAGCAACTGCAGACGGCCAAGGACCTGGCGGACGATGCCAACCGCGCCAAAAGCACCTTCCTGGCAACCATGAGCCATGAGATCCGCACGCCCATGAACGCCGTCATCGGCATGCTCGAGCTGGCCCTGAAGCGTGCCGACCACGGCCATCTCGACCGACCGGCCATCGAAGTGGCCTACAGCTCGGCGAAGGATTTGCTCGAACTGATCGGCGATATCCTCGACATCGCGCGCATCGAGTCGGGGCGACTGAGCCTGAGCCCCGAGCGCGCCAACCTGCGCCAGCTGGTCGAATCCGTGGTGCGGGTGTTCGACGGTCTGGCCCGGCAGAAAAGCCTCACCCTGGCCCTGGATCTGGACGCGCGGACCAACACCGATGTGCTGATCGACCCGCTGCGCTTCAAGCAGATCCTCTCCAATCTCATCAGCAACGCCATCAAGTTCACCGAAATGGGTCAGGTCAAGATCACCCTGCAGACCGAAGCCGGCCGCAGCCCCCAGCAAATGCGCGTGCAAGTGGTGATTCACGACAGCGGCATCGGCATCACCGAGCAGGACCAGCAGCGGCTGTTTGCGCCCTTCTCTCAGGTCGATCAATCCGGGCAACTGGCGCGCACCGGCGCCGGCCTGGGTCTGGTGATCTGTCGCAGCCTGTGCGAAATGATGGGCGGGAAGCTGACGCTGAGCAGCCGCCCCGGGGATGGCACGCGCATCGAAATGACCTTCGAGTTCACCACCCTGGAGCCGCTGGAGGCGAAAAGCATCGCCCGTGAAGCGGTCACCCATGCCTCGGGACAGCTGCATGTTCTGATCGTCGACGACCACCCGGCGAACCGTCTGTTGCTGTTCGAGCAACTGTGCTTCCTCGGGCACCGCTGCGACATGGCGCTTCAGGGTGCCGAAGCGCTGGAACGCTGGCGTGCAGAACGTTTTGATCTGGTGATCGCCGACTGCAACATGCCGGTCATGAACGGCTACGACCTCACCCGGGCCATCCGTCAGCTGGAGCAAACCGAGGCGCGTCCGCGCTGCACCGTGCTGGGCTACACCGCCAATGCGCAGCCTGAGGAAAAGCAACGCTGCCGTGATGCCGGGATGGATGACTGCCTGTTCAAACCCATCAGCCTGACCGCGCTGAACGACCGCCTGCGCAAGGTCATGCCGCTGCGGCCTTCGTCTGCGCCGGGCACGCTCCCGGCCCTGCCCGCTCAGCCGCCCCAAGCTGTGTTCGACCCGCACACCATCGAAGCGTTGACCGGTGGCAGGGTCGACATGAATGAGCGACTACTGGATCAGCTCATCGCCAGCATGCGTCAGGACCGCGCCGAGCTGAACGCGACCACGCTGCCGAACCAGCTGAAAGACATCGGCCACAAGGTGCGCGGCGCCGCGAACATCATTTCGGCAACCGCGGTCATTCAAGGCTGCGAAGCGCTGGAAGCGGCCTGCGAGGCCGACGCGCCGGAGGCCATTGTCGGCGAGCGGCAGTCTGCACTCAATGCGGCGATGGGCGCGCTGGAGCAGGCGCTGGTGGCTTATCGCGGGAAAGCGCCCGCGTCACAGGCAGGGCCGCAGGTATGAAGCTGATCGCGATGAACGCGGCTGATTTTCAGGGGTTTGCTGCCCGTTCGGTCGCCGGGTACGCCCGGGACATTGCGCGGACCTACGGGCTGCGTGATGCGCTGGCCTGCACAAGCGCAAACGCTGACTTCAATGAACTGTTGGAGGACGGTCTGGACACCGAGGGGCATTACTTCTACCGCGTGTGCAACGCCGATGGCACTGAGGTAGGCAGCCTCTGGATAGGGATTGTGGAGAACCCGCCGTTGCCCACCCGACTGTTCGTCTACGACCTGGAAATTGATCAGGCCTTCAGAGGTCAGGGTCTGGGCAGGCAGGCACTGATCGCCGTCGAAGCCTGGGCCCTCGAGCGCGGCATTCGGCGTCTGGAGTTGAACGTGTTTTCGGACAACGTTGCCGCGCGGACGCTCTACGAGACCTCGGGGATGGCGGTCTGCGAGATGACCATGGGCAAGGATTTATAGCCCGCCACTGTGTGCGCCCGGATCAGGCCGGCCCGGCAGCAGAATCGACGCTGCCGTACGGCGCCAGATGCTCGCTGAGGTACTTGAGCAGAATGCTGACCTTCGGCAGCGCCTCTCGGGCTTTCAGCCAGACCAGGTTCATCGGCAGTCCATCGGTCGCAAGCTCCGGGAGCACTTCCACCAGCCGACCTTCGTTGAGGTGGGTCTGCACCAGCCAGGTCGGCAACTGAGCGATGCCATGGCCTTCCAGCGTGGCCGACACCTCCCCCTCCCCGTCGCCCACGGCAATGCGCGGATGAATGACCCGACGCTCCTGATCTCCCGGCACGCGCCCGCGGAAATACCAGGGTCCGACCTGCCCGTCGGACTGGCCGTAGGCGATGCAGTGATGATGCTCGAGATCGGCGTCGGTCTGCGGCCGACCGTGCTCGGCGATATAACTCGGCGCGGCACAGAAGACCAGTCGCTGGGCGCCGATGAACCGATGCCCCAGCCCCGCCGCCCAGGCGTCGCGCCCACCGATCCTGACCACAATATCGATGCCTTCATGCACCGGATCGACAAACCGGTCGGAGAACGAAATATGCGGTTGCAGCAGCGGGTACTCTTTGACGAAATTGAGAATCAGCGGCAACACATGGAGGCGCCCGTAGGACGCGGGCAAATCAATCCGCACCCGGCCATGGGGTTCATGCCGCTCCGAGGCGAGGGCCAGTTCGGCTTCTTCGAGGTCTGCCAGCACGCCGCTGCAGGTGGCGTAGAACTTCACACCGGCTTCGGTGAGGGACAACCGGCGAGTGGTGCGGTTGAACAAACGCTGGCCCAACCGCTGTTCCAGGCGGGCGATGCCTTTGCTGACCGCCGAGGCTGTCAGGTTCAGCTTGAGTGCGGCATTGGCGAAGCTGCCGAAATCGGCCACTGCCACAAATACGTCAATGCCTTTGAGACGCTCGGAGGAGAACAACGCGAACACCATTACTGAATTGGATTCGCGATAGTAAGTCATTTATGTCGCGGATGAGAACACAGATCTCCAATAGGCTATGGCATTGTCTTTTGGAGCTTCACCTATGCAACCCTCACACTCCGCAACGGCGTCAGCGCCGGATGCCACGTCTCGGTCAGGGATACAGATCCTGATCATGGCGATCGCCGCTTTTATCATCGTCACCACTGAGTTCCTGATCGTCGGACTGCTTCCGGCGATGGCACACGACCTCGGTGTCTCCATCGCCGTGGCTGGCCAGGTGGTGACGCTGTTCGCCTTTACCGTGATGCTGTTCGGGCCGTTCCTCACGGCAAAACTGGCCGGCGTGGAACGCAAAAAGCTGTTCACCATCATCCTGCTGGTGTTCGCCGCCTCCAACGTGCTGGCGGCGCTGTCCACCAACATTTGGGTCATGGCCCTCGCGCGCTTTATTCCGGCGCTGGGCCTGCCCGTGTTCTGGGGCACGGCCAGCGAAACCGCCGGGCAACTGGCAGCACCCGGCAAGTCGGGTCAGGCGGTGTCGCGGGTTTACCTGGGCATTTCCGCCGCCCTGGTGTTCGGCGTACCGCTGGGCACCGTCGCCGCCGATACCCTCGGCTGGCGCGGCAGCTTCTGGGTGCTGGCCGTTATCTCCCTGGTCATCGCCATCTTGATGCAGCTGTGCATGCCGACCTTGCCCTCCTCGCCGGCCAAGCACGGCGAGAAGCAGACCGACATTCTGAAACAGCCGCGCTTTCTCGCCCACGTGTTGCTGTCCGTGCTGGCGTTCACCGCGATGTTCACGGCCTACACCTACCTGGCCGATATCCTCCAGACCCTGGCCGGCGTGCCGACCAATCAAGTGGGCTGGTGGCTGATGGGCTTCGGCGCGGTCGGCATGATCGGCAACCAATGGGGCGGAAAGTTGGTCGACCGCAGCCCGCTGGGCGCGATGGTGCTGTTTCTGGTGATTCTGAGTGTCGGCATGGCCGCCGCCATTCCACTGGCCACTGATCATATCTGGCTGATCGCCGCGCTGGTGCTGTGGGGCGTTGCGTACACCGCACTGTTCCCGGTGTGCCAGGTGCGTGTGATGCAGGCCGGCTCCAAGGCTCAGGCGTTGGCGGCGACCATGAATATCTCGGCGGCTAACGCCGGTATCGGTTTGGGTGCGATCTTTGGTGGCCTGGGCATTGGCCACTTCGGACTTGGGTCGCTCGGCTGGATCGCGACCGGGATCGCCGCCCTGGCGATTGTGGTTGCGCTGTTGATGATGCGTAAGCGTTAAGCGTCTGGTCGGTCTGTAGACCGACTGCACGTTGGTTTGGCTGGCAGTGAAGCGAGGGTGGGCTGCTGCCTGGCCAGGCAAAACGCGCAGAGTCGGGATGCCGCTTTTTGAGCGCCGCATCCGCCTCTGCAACGACAAGCACCGCTCACTCCAGCGCCGGTGCTTTTCCATCCCGCGCCGCCAGAATGCGCGACAGATTTTCCTCGATCCAGGACGTTAACCCGTCCATCTGCAAGGCGACCTCCTCGCCCATCGCGGTCAAACGGTATTCGACGTGGGGCGGCACCACCGGCAGCGCTTTGCGATCGACAAACCCATCCTGTTCCAGGCTCTGCAGCGTCTGCGACAGCATCTTTTCGCTGACCCCGCCGATCTTGCGCCGCAGCTCGCTAAACCGGTGCATGCCGTCCAGCAACACCACCAGCACCAACACCCCCCAGCGGCTGCACACATGATTGAGAATTTCCCGCGACGGGCAATCCCGGGCCAGCACCTCACCGGTACGGATTCGCTCGAGCAACGAGACGTTGCCGGCAGAGGAGGGAGACATATCGTTCATCACACTTACCTTTTCGTACGTACTTACGAAAGGTTAGCACGGTGACTATGCTGATCGCTCAATCACTTCTCTCGGGAATCATCATGATCGTCATCACCGGTGCCTCAGGCCAGCTTGGCCGCCTCGTCATCGCTCAACTGCTCGAAACCGTGCCTGCCTCGCAGATCGTCGCGGCCGTCCGTGACCCGGAAAAAGTGGCCGACCTTGCTGCCCAGGGCGTGCAGGTTCGCCAGGCCGATTATTCGCAGCCAGACACGCTCGACCGCGCCTTCGAAGGCGCCGAGAAAGCCCTGCTGATCTCGTCCAGTGAAGTAGGCCAGCGCGTGGCTCAGCATCGCGCGGTGATCGATGCCGCCCAACGCGCCGGTGTCAAACTGCTGGGCTACACCAGCGTGCTGCATGCCGACTCCTCGGCGCTGGGCCTGGCTGAAGAACATCAGCAGACCGAGGCGGCGCTGGCGCAGTCCGGCGTTCCGGCGGTGGTGTTGCGCAACGGCTGGTACCACGAAAATTACACGGCCGGCGTCGCCCACGCGGTGGCGAACGGCGCGCATTACGGCAGCGCGGGCGAAGGCCGGATCAGCTCTGCTGCGCGGGCGGACTATGCCGCGGCGGCGGCCGTTGTACTGACATCGACTGACGATCAGGCCGGCAAGGTGTATGAACTGGCCGGCGACGAGTCTTACACGCTGAAGGAATTCGCCGCTGACATCGCGCAGCAATCCGGCAAGCCTGTCGTCTACACCGATCTTCCAGAGGCCGATTACAAGGCTGCGCTGCTGCACGCCGGGCTGCCGGCATTCGTCGCCGAGTTGCTCGCCAACTCCGATGCCGCCGCGGCCAAAGGTGCGCTGTTCGACAACGGTCGGCAGTTGAGCCGTCTGATTGGCCGGCCGACCACACCGCTGTCGGCCAGCATTGCCGATGCGCTGCCCCGCTGATATTCGTGAGCCCCGCCCGCCAGAACGGGCGGCGCGCCAGCACCTGCACTGAATGATTTGCGCGGCCCACGGTCGGAACTAATGACAGCGCACCACGCGCTGGCCAAGGAGTTTCGAATGAACAGCAAATCGCTCATTGCCGGTCTGGCGATTCTGGGTAGCATTTCCGTTGCGAGTTTCACGGTGCAGGCCGCCAATGCAACGGAGCCGACCATTCAACCTTCCAGAGACAACATGCGGGAGCTCGAAGTCGGCAGCCGATCGCCGCAGGAATTTCAGCGCCCGGATGCAGCGCTGAAGGACTGGAAAGCCAAGGGCCTGGAAGAGCCGGCAAAGATGAGCCAATGGGTGCGCATCAACAACAAATACGTTGAAGTGCAGACCACCAATGGCCAGATCACCAAGATTGTCCCGATCGAGAAATAAGTCGGGGAAGCGACCCAGCGCGCCGGGTTTGCGTGGCGCGCACCATCTCTTGAAGAACTTATAAGAACGACCAGAGGAATTCCCATGAACATGAAGAAACTGATGGCCTGCGCGGCCGTGTTTACTTGTTTGGGCGGGGCCAGCTTCGCCGCGGCGGCACAGACCCCTGCGACGAAAAGCGTGCAGGCAGAACACACCAATGAGCAGTACAAGGTGGGCGACACCACCCATGACCTGTACAAAGACGAGCGCGTCGGCGTCAAGGACTGGGAAGGCAAGGGCCTGCACGCACCAAAGGAAGGTACCCAATGGGTGTTGATCAGCGACAAATACGCGCTGATCAACATGGAAGACGGCAAGGTCCTCGACATCGCGCCGGGCAACCTGAAACCGCTGAAAAAGTAACGACCGCAACGCCCGTCACCGTGCCCGACACCCGTCGGGCATCGCTTTGCCAGCACCCTGTCCAAAGGCCCGCCCCCGCTGCTTTTCGCTGACAAGAAAGGTTGCACCCTGGCGATGGCGCCCTCTACTCTGCGCCTCTCGTTTGTTGCGCCATAGGCCCGGGTTCGATGTCTTCCGTTTTGAATGTCTTGCTGCCGATCTTCGCGCTCATCCTGGTGGGCTACCTTTGTCGCCGCACCAACCGCCTCGGACCGACCGCCGCGTCTGAAATCAATCGAATGGTGGTCTGGCTGTGCTTGCCGGCGCTGCTGTTCACCGCCACAGCCCACGCCACCTGGGCACAGATCTGGCACCCGGGCTTCGTGCTGACCTTCACCCTGTCGACCCTCGCGATGTTCGTCATGACCTTACTGCTGCGGCGCCGCAAGGCCGGCCATTTCGCCGATGCCAGCATTGATGCCCTCAGCGCGTCCTATGCCAACACCGGCTACATCGGCATTCCGTTGTGCGTCATGGTGCTGGGGCAGGAAGGCCTGGAACCGGCCCTTATCGCCTCGTTGCTGGTGGTCTGCGTGGTCTTCGGCATCGCCCTGGTGTGCATCGAAATCGGCCTGCAAAGCGAGGCCCGGGTGCACCGCATCGTCCTCAAAGTGCTGTTGGCGCTGGCGAAAAACCCGCTGGTGGTGTCGCCGATCCTCGGCGCCTGCTGGGCATCGACCGGCGTGGCATTGCCCGGCGCGCTGGATACATTCCTCAGCCTGCTGGGGGCTGCGACGACACCCTGCGCGCTGATTTCCCTGGGCCTGTTTCTCGCCCAAAAGCAGCAAGGCCCGCGCGAGGGCACGACGTTGCTGGTGCTGATCAAACTGATCGCTCACCCCCTGCTCACCTGGTTTCTGGCGTATCGGGTGTTCCACCTGCCGCCGCTGTGGGCCAACTCTGCCCTGCTGTTGAGCGCCCTGCCCACCGGCACCGGGCCGTTCATGCTGGCCGAGTACTACAAGCGCGAGGCGTCGGTGGTGTCGAGCACGATCCTGATCTCGACGCTGGGCTCGCTGGTCACGCTGTCGCTGTGCATTTATTACATCAACGGATGAGGTGCCCATGCCCGCCTCTTGGCAGGCAAACGCGCGCCTGCAGGTCAGGCGTGCGCGGTGGGGCCAGCGATGCATACAAGGTCACTTCAACGCCGCGACCACCGCATCGAAGAAGGCCATCGGGTCGATGGGCTCTTTGTCCACCGGCTTGGGCTGTGCGCCGAAGGTGACGATCACGACGTTATTGGCCGGGTTGACGTAGATGTTCTGGCCCTGGATGCCGACCGCCGAATAGGCGCCGTCTTTGACGGAGGGCGCGGTCCAGGCGGTCCACCACATGTAGCCGTAATCCAGGCTTTTGCCGCCCATGAGGGTGGTCGGCAGCGTCGCTTCCCTGACCCAGCCGTCGGGCAGAATCGAGGTGCCGTTGATCTTGCCGTCGTTCATGAAGAACAGCCCAAAGCGCCCGTAATCCCGTAGCGTGGCGCTGATGCCGCTGCCGCCGATCTCCACACCGTCAGGCGAGTCCAGCCACCAGGTGGCGTCGCTTTCCATGCCGAACGGCTGCCAGATCTTCTTCGACAGGTACTCGGCCAGCGGCATCTTCACCGCACCCCGCACAATCTCGCCGAGAACCTGGGTTTCACCGGTGCTGTAGTTGTTCACCGTGCCGGGCTCGGCAGCGCGCGGCAGGCTTGCCATCAGCGCCATGGCCGAGTGAGGCTGCTGGGAAATTTGCGCCTTGAGCAACGCCCGCCGGTCCGACGCCGGATCGGTGTAGGTCTCGTTCCACTTCACCCCCGACGACATCATCAGCACGTTGCGCACGGTCACCCCGTCGTAGGCGCTGCCTTTGAGGGCCGGCACGTAGTCGACCACCTGGGCGTCAAGGCCCTTGATCAGGCCATCCCTGATCGCCGCCGCCGTCAGGGTCGAGGTGATGGACTTGGCCATCGACATCGACATCCAGCGGGTCTTTTCAGTGTTGCCGCGCTGGTAGGTTTCGAAGACGATCTTGCCGTCCTTGATCACCAGCATCGCGGTAATACTGTCCAGCGCCACGAAGTCATAGAGGTCGTACTTTTTGCCCTCGACGGTGAAGCGCACGTTGGGCAGTTGCCGATCCGACTTCGGGAGCGCATAGGGGTGATCGCCGGCCTTGATCGTGTGGGTGGGGAACAGTCGGCCGATATTGCGATAGGTGCTGACCGCCAGGTCCGGGAGCATGGCGCCGTCGTAGATCTGCTCGACCGTGCCAATGGGTTCCTGGGCGTGGGGATAGTCGTCTGCCCACGCACTGGACACCAGGGTGGCGGCGAGCAGGCCGAGGGACAGGGTCAGCGGCCGCTTGAAAGCGCCGGGACGGAACGAGACGGGTGGGTGCATGAGGTATCCTTTTTTGTCGTCGGTGACGGACGTCGGTCAATTCCCGGCAGGTGTATTGGGTAAATCACCCGCCAAAGCCGGGCCCACTGAAAGAACGCGCGTGCTTGAACCCTAGCTCACCCACCGGCGTCGCACCGGGTGATCAGTTCAGTGGCTTCATACCCTGACGTCTGCGATGACGTACCTGACCAAATCGAAGGCAAAAAAAACCACCGCGCAAGGCGGTGGTTTTCGGACGTGCAAGACGCGTCGGATCAGACTTTGACGATCCAGCCCGCCGGGCCTTCGATGTCCCCGGACTGAATGCCGGTCAGCTCTTTGTACAGGCGCTGGGTCACGGGACCGACCTCGGTTTCGCTGTGGAACACATGCAGTTTGTCTTTGTAGCTGATGCCGCCGATCGGGGTGATCACCGCCGCGGTGCCGCACGCGCCGGCTTCCTTGAACAGGTCGAGCTTGTCGATGAACACCTCGCCCTCGGTGACCTTCAGGCCCAGACGGCTCTGCGCCAGTTCGATCAACGACAGGCGAGTGATGCCTGGCAGCACGGACGGCGATTTCGGGGTGATGAACTGGTCGTCGTGGGTGATCCCGAAGAAGTTGGCAGAGCCGACTTCTTCGATCTTGGTGTGGGTCAACGGATCGAGGTAGATGGCGTCGGCGAAGTTGGCTTTCTTGGCCTCGGCGCCGGGCATCATGCTCGCGGCATAGTTACCGCCGACTTTCGCCGCGCCGGTGCCTTGTGGTGCGGCGCGGTCGTAGCTGGAGATGACGAAGTTGTGGGGCTTCATGCCGCCCTTGAAGTACGGGCCCACCGGGATGCAAAACACCGAGAAGATGAACTCGGGCGCAGCGCGCACGCCAATGTTGTCACCGACGCCGATCACGAACGGGCGCAGGTACAACGCGCCGCCGGTGCCGTACGGCGGGATGAAACGCTCGTTGGCGCGGACCACTTGCTTGCACGCTTCGATGAACTGCTCGGTCGGCACATGGGGCATCAACAGGCGGCTGCAACTGCGCTGCATGCGCGCGGCGTTCTGGTCGGGGCGGAAGAGGTTGATCGAGCCGTCTTTGGCGCGATAGGCCTTGAGGCCTTCGAAGCATTGCTGACCGTAATGCAGCGCGGTCGAGCCTTCGCTGATGTGCAGCACGTTGTCTTCGGTCAGGGTGCCTTGGTCCCACTCGCCATCGCGCCAGTGAGCCAGGTAGCGTTTGTCGGTCTTGATGTAGTCGAAGCCGAGCTTGTCCCAGTTAATGCTGTCGTTACCCATGACACCCTCTATGTCCAGGCCAGCGCGGCCGGGAGTGTCCGGCGTCTGGCGTTTCATCGATAAGGCCCGGAGCAGGACGCGACCCGTTCCGGTGTGCCGCCATATTACTGATTTTTCTCCCCGCAAACCGCCTCCGCGGCAGATGAGCTGAAAAAGATCCTGGGCGGCCCGACTCAAGCATCGGGGTTTGTGCCGTCTGTAGCAAAACCGCCGGCCGACCCGTGCAGTTTCGCCAATGTTGCCTATGGTGTGTAAATCGTCCGAGACAGGAGCAGCACCCATGGGTATCGATCAATTGTTCGCCGATTTGAGCAGTCTTCCCAGCATTCCCAAGGTGGCGCAGGACCTGATCAAACAGTTCGACAGCCCGTCGTCGGACCTGGGCAGCATTGCCGGCAACATCGAAAAGGACCCGGTGATCGCGGCGAAGATTCTGCGGCTGGCCAACTCCGCGCGCTTTCGCGGGGCGCGGGAGTCGTCGAGCATCGAGGACGCGGCCATGCGCCTGGGCTTCAACACTCTGCGCACGCTGGTGCTGGCGTCGGCGGTGACCGGCGCGTTCAAGGCAGGCCCGAGTTTTGATCTGAAGGGCTTCTGGCTGAAGAGTTTTCAGGTGGCGGGGATCTGCCGTTTGCTGGCGAAACAGTCCGGCGCCGATGCGGAAATCGCCTTCACCTGCGGGGTCATGCACGACATCGGCGAACTGCTGATCCAGACCGGCGCGCCCGCCGTTGCCGAGCGCATCAACAGCGTGACCAAGACCGGGACGACCGGCCGCGCGGCGATTGAAACGTTGCAGCTGGGTTTTGGTTACCCGGAAGTCGGCGCGGAACTGGCCCGGCGCTGGGGATTGCCGGAGGTCATCCAGAACGCCATCGCCTATCAGGCGCGGCCCATGCAGGCGCCGGGGGATGCGACCCAGCCCCGGATCGTGGCTCAGGCATTGACCCTTTCTGCCGCGCTGGAGAATCACGGCGGCGCCACCGCGCAGGCCAGGCAGGAAGTCGACGGGCCGTTGCTGGACGGGATTGACCTGGATGCCCTGTTCGCCGCCCTGCCGAAGGTGCTGGAGGATGACAAGGCGTTTGCGGAGTTGTTGAGTTAGGTACGGTCAGGGCCGGGTTCGAGATTGATAGTGCTCGCACCGGCCCCTTCCCGGCTGAAGCCGGTCCTACAAATTGACCGCGGCGCCACCGGAGATTTGCAGTGGTCCGACTGACACAACGCGGTCAACCTGTAGGACTGGCTTCAGCCGGGAAGACGTCAGGCGTCACGCTGCAGAATTGAAGGTGCTCACTGGGGCCCCTTCCCGCACGGAGCCGGTCCTACTAGTATCAGCGCACAGCCGATCAAGAGGACCTGTGCATGCCTGATGGACCTGACACCCACGTCGATACCCTGCTGCACTGGATGCACGACCGCTCGTTCGTCGTCCTGACCGGCGCCGGGATCAGCACCTCCTCCGGAATCCCGGATTACCGCGACAGCGAAGGCGTGCGCCGGGGTCGGCAGCCGATGATGTTTCAGGAATTCCTCAATGCACCCGAGGCCCGGCGGCGTTACTGGGCCCGGGCGATGCTCGGCTGGCCCCGCGTTCGCGCCGCGCAACCCAACGCCGCCCACGAAGCGATTGCGCGCTTGCAGCAGCACGACCTCATCAGCGGCGTGATCACTCAGAACGTCGACACCTTGCACGATCAGGCCGGCAGCCATGATGGGGTGGAGTTGCACGGCAGCCTGCATTGGGTGCTGTGCCTGGACTGCCGCCAGCGCACCGAGCGCGACATCATTCAGTTGACCCTCGTTGAACAAAATCCCTACCTGGCGGGCGTCGATGCGGTGCAGGCGCCCGATGGCGATACCCTGCTCGACCCGGCGTTCGAAGAGCGCTTCCAGGTGCCCCACTGCCCCCATTGCGGCGGCGAGCGAATGAAACCTGACGTGGTGTTTTTCGGTGAAAACGTCGCGCCGCCTACTGCAGCCAAGGCCATGCAGCGGGTGGAAGAAGCCCAGGGCCTGCTGGTCGTGGGCTCATCCTTAATGGCGTTTTCGGCGTTTCGCCTGTGCCGCGCCATCAGCGATCAGGGCAAACCGCTGATCGCCATCAACCTGGGCAAAACCCGGGCGGATGATCTGCTGGATCTCAAGATAGAAGCGTCGTGCGAGGTGCTGTTGCCAGCGCTGGCGCAGCGGCTGCTGGTGGGTTAACGGACACTGTTCGCTGCGAGATAGCGCGTTCTCTGGAAAACCGGAGTCCTCCCTCCGCGCTCGATCCATTATCGGGTTGCACGAATCGCCGGCAACGCCGCCAGCGCCCGGTCCCATACCTGCCGCGTCCTGACCCAAGCCACTTCCTGCCAGTCCGGGTCCGCCGGATAGAACTGCTCCAGCAGCCCTTGCTTGATCCGCCGCCCGGTTTCGTCCAGCGGGTCGCCGTGCAGGTGCAGCCAGTGATCATCACGCAAATGCCCATGCACTGCCGCCCCCGGGTACGTGCCGCATTCAATGACAAACGGCATCAGGTGCACCCCCGGCAGCGCGTCGAGGAGCATCTGCGAGGTGTAGCCGGTGGAGGTCGCCGCCACGCCGGTGTCGCTGACCCGATGCGCGCCGGTGATCAGCGTGAACAGCCACGGCCCGAATAACGCTTTCGCGTCCTCCAGCGCCGGGTAGGCTGATTCAACGATACTCATCAGCATCGGATGACCGTAAGCACCGGCGCCGGTGTGCAGGTCAAAACAGGTCACCACCTCGGCGTCCTGCAAATACTGCCCGACGATGCTGCGCAGCGTGCGATTGGACCAGCTCGGCTCGCGGCCGCCGAAGAACAGGCCATCGGGGAATGCGTATTGCCCCGCCTCCACCACCGACATCAGCCCTGCCCAACCCCGCACGTCGATTGCTGCCTGAAACAACGCGTCAGCCTGATCCCGCCGGGGCCCGCGCAACTGATCGCAGGCATAGATAGCGTGGACGTCGGCGTAGTCGCGGTTGTCCGGTAATGACCGGCTGAAGTCGAGGTAGTTGCGGTTCTGATCGAGGTTGTCCTCATTGACCCGGCGCATCCACGCCGTGCCCCAGGGGTTGATCAGGTGAATCATCAGGATCGCCACGCCCTCGGGCAACGAGCGTGGGTCAACAGCCTCGAGCCAGCGGCTCTGGCAATCGGAACCGTAATAGCCCTCGACGCCATGGGTGCCACTCAACGCCACCAACACCCGCTGCGCACCCGGGTCGCCGAGCCAGGCGACATCCGTGGCCAGCGTCTCGCCAAACGGCCCCGTCAGCGGGTGGACGTATTCGCTCAATCGTGCGCCAGCGGCCGTGGCTGCCGCCATGAAGCGTTCGCGAAGCAGGCGATAACCCGGACGATCAGGAAAAAGGTGGCTCATTGATGCGCTCCAAAGGTAGTGGCACCGGGTACAGGCGCATACCAGAAAGGCCGAACGCCACGGAAAAACGACACTGCGTCAAAAATGTTACAACCGGACACGTTTTGGCACACTTCTTTCTAGTGTTTCTCTTGTGGAACGTCAGTACCACGAAACGCTTCGCGTCCAGCCCCGGCTGCCGCGAGTCTACGCTGCCAAACGGTGCGCACCCCGCACCCACGGGCAGAAACCGGACATTACCCCGTCCGAAACAGTGCAGGACGCCGACCAGAAGTCTGGCGTCCGTCGATAAGGAATTCGATTCGTGCCAGACATGCGCCCCTCACACCCGATCCGCCCACGCCGCGCCTCGCCTTATCCGCTGCACGCCTCCGTCAGCGAGCCTGCCATCCGCCCCATCTCCCTTCAGCGCTCCGGCTGAAACCCAGCGCCAGTGCGCTGCAGTGCCTCACCTTTATTTCGTTTCAACGGCTGCCGCTCTTATAGCGATTCAGTAGCCACTTTTTATTGTTCCAATTCGGGACAGGCGCGCCTGCTCCCATAACGTTTTGAATTACCCGCTCGATTGCTCGCTGTTGATCTGCACACACTAAAAGGCATCACTGATCATTTTTAGTCAGTGCACGACAACGATAACGACTCTCCACCCCCTGACCGATAAGTCACACTTTCAGGAAACACCCAATGATCACTTGAACACTCACGCACCAACTTGCACCTACTTAATCACGTTTGGTGCATTGCACTTCTGATTCAACCGGAACAGGTCAACGCGCAACCACGCGGTGAACCTGAATGAATAGGTTCGCCCCCTATTCAGGTAACTGTCCCTGCCTCCATAACGTGAACGGAGCCCGATCAAATGAAATTCGCTAAAAAGTTACAGGAATGCGACATCGCCCCGCCCCGGGCCATAAATGCCGCGCTAGAGCCCTGCGCTGGCATAGCGGTTGCAATAGCGATGATCGTTAGGTAGTCATTCTGAAATAAAGACGTACGTCTTCGTACTCAACAAGAAATCAGGGAAACTCAATGTCTTCTCCATAGCCCACGCTGCAACAGTACTTATAAAAGCAGTGTTCTTAAAGACCTGCTTTCCCAGGCCTCGTGCATCCGACAGCACGGACGTCAACTTCAAACACGGCAACTTGTTTGAACGGACCCTTATTGCCCTTCAACAACCCGAGGGAGCTTTAATGAATGACGCGGTAAAAACGAAAGCCATACCTGACCCGGCACCGGACGAACTGTCCATGGCCTGGCCGCGTATTCCTTTCAAGGAAAACACATCGCGCCCGGGTGAACTAAGCCGCACGCACGTGTTGATATTGATTGCCGCCTCGGTCCTTATTCACGGCGCCCTCTGGTGGTATATGCAGACCGCTAAAGCCGACGTCCCGGAAGTTGCGCCGCAAGTGCCCGAGATGACCGTCGAATTGACCAGCCCGACACCGCCAACGCCCCAAACGCCACCTGAGCCACCCCCGCCGCCTCCGCCCGAGCCGCCACCGCCTCCGCCGCCTCCCGAACCGGAGCAACCGGTCGAGGACCCCGACGCGGTCAAGCCGCCGCCGAAACCGGTGGAGAAGCCCGTCGAGAAACCGAAGGTCGAGAAGCCCAAGCCGGTGAAGAAACCCGAACCGGTGAAAAAGCCAACGCCGCCCGCACCGCCAGCACCCGCTGCGCCGAGCCCGCCTGCGCCGGCCGCCCCGTCACCTTCGCCTGCCCCCCCTGCCCCGGCGCCTGCACCGGCGGCACCGGTCAAGGAATCGGCCGCGATTTCCGGGCTCGCCAGCCTGGGCAACCCGCCACCGGAATACCCCGGTGCGGCGCTGCGCAAAGGCATGGAAGGCCGCGTGATCCTGCGCATCAAGGTGCTGCCCAACGGCCGCGCCGGCACGGTGGAGGTGACCAAATCCAGCGGCAAGCAGGTGCTGGACGATGCGGCGGTGGAAACGGTGCGCAACTGGAAGTTTATTCCGGCCAAGCGCGGCGACACCCCGATCGAAGGCTTCGCGACGCAAACCATCGACTTCAAGCTGCCCGAATGAACCCGGTCAGCCCATCAACAACAACTCTTTATATAGCGGGTGAGGTGTAACCATGAACGAATCGATCTCTTCGATGATTGTCCCCGGCGTGCTCTGGGCGCTGGTGGTGTTTTCGGTGCTGAGCTGGGGACTGTTGCTGATCAAATCCGCACAGTACGTACGCTTGAAGACCCAAAACAAACAGTTCGCCAAAGCGTTCTGGGCAGCGCCGGATCTGCTCACCGCCGCCGAGCACTCCAGTCAATACCCGGGCTCACTGGCGCGGATCGCCAACAGCGGTTTCGAAGCCATGGCGGTGGACGACACGCCGCGCAACACCCAGCAGCTCGCCCACACCATCAACCGCTCCGACCGGCTGGAGCGCAACCTGCGCCAGCAGATCCAGAAAGAACGCCGGGCCCTGGAAGCCGGTCAGGCCATCCTCGCCAGTATCGGCAGCACGGCGCCGTTCATCGGCCTGTTCGGTACGGTCTGGGGCATCATGGAAGCGCTGCAAAGCATCGGCGCCAGCGGTTCGGCGAGCCTGGAAACCGTGGCCGGCCCCATCGGTCACGCCCTGATTGCCACCGGTGTCGGCATCGCCGTCGCGGTCCCGGCAGTGCTGATCTACAACTTCTTCCTGCGCCGTCTCAAGCTCGCCGTCGCCGACATGGATGACTTCGCCCACGACTTCGACGCCCTCGCCCAGCGCAGCGCCTTCGCCATCAACCGTCAGGCCATCGCCAGCAAGCACAGCCAGACTGTGCGGGAGGCGAGCTGATGTCGTTCTCCACCCAAGACAGCGATGAAGTGCTCAGCGAAATGAACGTCACGCCCCTGGTGGACGTGATGCTCGTGCTGCTGGTGGTGTTCATCGTCACCGCGCCGCTGATGACCAACGCGATCAAGGTCAACCTGCCGAAAACCGACGCAGTCGCCGCCGCCGACAAGAAAGACCCGGTGGTGGTCAGCGTCGATCAGGACGGCAAGTTCTACCTGGCCAAATCCGAAGTCGCGCCGGAATCCCTGGAGCTCAGCCTCAAGGACGTCAAGGCCAAGGACCCGGAGGTGCGCGTGCAATTGCAGGCCGACACCAACGTCAACTACGGCCAGGTGGCCAAGGCGATGGCGTCGATCGAGCGCTCGGGCATCACCAGGATTTCAGTGATGACGTCCAAATGATCGACACAGGACCCGCACCTGATCTGCACCTGAAGCAGGCGCCGCACCCCGCTGCGGCCCTGCGCACCCTACTCCCGATTCACCGCCGTCCGGGTTTTTGCCCCGGAGGGGAGCGGCTTGTTTGAAATAAGGAAATTCCCGACCGCCATCACCGTGTCGGAGCAACGAGGGCTCACAAGGCCATTTCAATAACATCTGGAATAAGTCGGAAACTACCATGCTGATGAGCTTTCCCGGTTTTACCCTCAAGCCCCTTGTTGTTGCCGTACAACGCCACCCCCGTGCGCTGATCTGCGCACTGGCGGTCGGCATGAGCCCGGCCTATGGCGCCGACAGCACGGACAGCGCCGCCGATGCCGCACCTGGCAGTGAAGCCGCTGTCCCCGCGGCGGCGGTGGCTGCTGCGCCGGCGACCACCCAGCTCAAACGGGTGGAAGTGACCGGTTCGGCCGTGCGCCGGGCCGACGCGGAAACCGCCGTGCCGGTGACCATCCTGCGTGCCGACGAGCTGAAGAAACAGGGCGTGACCACCACCGAACAGATGGTCCAGCGCATCACCGGCAGCCAGTCGATGATGAACAGCGCAGGCTCGGTTGGCGCCTCCACCGGCGGCGCTTCCTATGCCGACATGCGCGGCATCGGCGCCAACAAAACGCTCATCCTGCTCAACGGGCGTCGTCTGGCCAACAACGCCTTGTCCGGCGTTGGCACTCCCAACGGCAGCGCCATCGACCTGAACATGATTCCGTTCGCCGCCATCGACCGCATCGAAGTGCTGCGCGACGGTGCCTCGGCGCTGTACGGCACCGACGCCATCGGCGGCGTGATCAACTTCATCACCAAGAAATCCCTGACCGACGGCACCCTGAGCCTCGGCGGCGACACCCCGACCGCCAGCGGTGGCGGCGCCAGCAAAGACGTCAGCGCCAGCTGGGGTTTCGGCGATCTGGACGAAGACCGCTTCAACGTCATGGGCGTGTTCAACTACAACAAGCAGCAGAACCTCGACGCCAACGACCGTTCGTTCGACAAGGATTACGTCCCGGGCCGCGGCCTCAACCAGACCTCCGGCACCGCTTATCCCGGCAACTACTACCAAGGCAACAACAGCACCAACCCCCTCGCGCCCAACTGCGCCGGACCGGGCCTGGTCAGCGTGAACGGGCTGTGCCGGTTCAGCACCCGCGATTACATCGACCTGGTGCCGCAGACCGAGAAGACCTCGTTCTTCGGTCGCGCCACCGGCAAGCTGGCCGAAGACCACAACGTCAGCCTCGAATACTTCTTTGCCCGCAACAACAACGCCACCAGCATCGGCCCGGCGCCGTTGACCGGCCTGAGCATCGACCCGTCTTCGCCCTACTACCCGGGCAACGGCATCACCCCCGGCCCGAACAACTTCGCCCTCGACCCGACCCAACCGGTGGACACCGCCTGGCGTGAGACCGCCGCGGGCCCCCGTGGCAGCAAGGACCAGAACACCAACCAGCGCCTGTTGCTGACCTTCGACGGCACCGTCGGCGGCTGGGATTACAACCTGGGCGCCAACTACAACCAGAGCAAGGTCGTGTCCAGCGTGACATCGGGTTACGCCAGCGACGCCGCCCTCAAAGCGGGCCTGGCCAGCGGCCTGCTCAACCCGTTCGGCGCGCAATCGGCGGCAGGACAGCAGTACATCGACGACGCGGCGTACCACGGCGAATACTCCACCGCCGTTGGCCGCGTTTATGGCGTGGACGGACGTATCAGTCGCGAGATCGGTAACTGGTTCGGCGCCGGGGAATCCGGTCTGGCGCTGGGCGGCGAATACCGCAAGGAAAAGCTGCATCAGAACTACGAGGACTTCGTCGACGACATCGACAGCCTGGGCCTGGACTCGGCCGGTTCGGTGTCCGGCGATCGCAGCGTCAAGGCCGAATACGCCGAGCTGAACGTCCCCGTCATCGACAGCCTCGAACTGACCGCTGCCGTGCGCCACGACAAATACAGCGACTTCGGCAGCACCACCAACCCGAAATACTCGTTCCGCTTCCAGCCGTTCAAAGAGCTGGTCATGCGCGGCGCGTACAGTGAAGGCTTCCGTGCGCCGTCGTTGTATGAGCTGTATGCCCCGCAAAGCCTTGCCTACAGCCAGGGCTACTACGATGATCCGACCCTTTGCGCCGGCGGTACCGTGCAACCGGGCGGTCAGGCCGGGCGTGACTGTAATCAGCAGTTCCTCAACCGCAGCGGCGGCAACGCGAGCCTGTCCCCGGAGAAAGCCCGCAACGTGACGTTGGGCTTCGTTTATCAGCCGATGAACAACCTCTCCATGGGCCTGGATTTCTGGTGGATTCACATCTCCAACCAGATCCAGTCGTTTCCTGAATCCACCGTGTTCGACCAATCGGACCTGTACGGCGACCGCATCATCCGCAACGCCGACGGCTCCATCGCCAACATCGTCACCGGCAACTCCAACCTGGGGATCGTCAAGACCAACGGGGTCGACGTGACCCTGGACTACCGCTTCCCGAACACGCCTTATGGCCAGTTCGGCCTGGGGCTGACCGGGACCTACGTCAACCGCTACGACTTCCAGAACATCATCGACGGTCCGTACACCGACAAGGTCGGCGACTTCCAGGGTGATGGCGTGATCGCGCGCTGGAAACACGTGTTGATTGGCAGCTGGACCCTCGGCGACAGCCGTGCCTCCCTGACCAACCGCTTCACCAGCGGCTACAACGACTACGACCGCAGCACCAACGGTACCGTGCCGTCGTACTCGCTGTGGGACCTGTCGGTGGGCCACACCTTCGAGAAGGTGCTGGACGTCGATGCCGGCGTGCGCAACCTGTTCGACCGCGACCCGCCGTTCACCAACCAGGCCTACAACTTCCAGTCCGGCTATGACCCTCGTTACGCCGATCCACTGGGCCGCACGCTTTTTGCGCGGGCCACGTACCACTTCTAAGCGCTGACGCCCGACGCGCAGGTGCTCCGGCGCGTCGGGCTGCACTCAAGGATGTCCGCATGTCCGCCACCCCCTTTCCACTGCCGCGCCGCTTACCGGGCGGGGCATTACTGTACTCGGTGCTGTTGTGTGGCTCGCTGCTGCTGGGTATTTCCCAGGTGTCTGCCGCGCCGGTGCATGCGCTGACCGTCTATGGCGAAGCGCCGAAATACGCCGCTGACTTCCAGCACTTCGATTACGTCGACCCTGATGCGCCCAAAGGCGGTTCCATGAGCCGCGCATCCGAGGAGATCGGCCAGTTCAACTACCTCACGCCCTATGTCGATCAGGGCATTTCCGTGAGCCAGATCGATACGTGGGTGTATGCGCCGCTGGCCTATCGTTCACTGGACGAGCCCTACACGGTGTACGGTCTGGTCGCCGAGAAAATGGAGCGTGACCCCGACAATCTCTGGGTGCGCTTCTACCTCAACCCCAAGGCGCGTTTCGATGACGGCACGCCGATCACCGCCGAAGACGTGCGCTACACCTGGCAGACGCTGATCACCCAGGGCAGCTTCAGCTATCGACCGCTGTACGCCGACGTCAAGGACGCGGTCATTGAAGCGCCGGGGCAGATCCGTTTCGATTTCAAGACCGGCACCAACCGCACCCTGGCGCTGGACCTCGCCAGCCTGCGCATCCTGCCCGAGCACTGGTGGAAAACCCGCGACTTCACCAAGGGCGGCGGCTTCGAACCGCCGCTGGGCAGCGGGCCGTATCGGGTCTCGCGGGTCGACGCCGGGCGCAGTGTCAGCTTCGAGCGGGTCAAGGACTGGTGGGGCAAAGACCTGCCGGTCAGCCGTGGGCTCTACAACTTCGACGCGCTGACGGTGAACTTCTACGGCGATGTCGACGTGGCCCGGCAACTGGTTCAGGCCGGCAACTTCGATTACAACCGCGAGTTCTCCTCGGCTGGCTACGTCGTCGGCTACACCGCGCCGAGCCTGCAGGACGGCCGTCTGCAAAAGACCATTCTGGCGAAACGCCGCCCGGTGGCCGGTCAGGGCTTCGTTTTCAATCTAGACAAACCCATGTTTCAGGATCGCCGGGTGCGCGAAGCCCTGGCGATGCTCTGGGATTTCGAATGGATGAACGGCCAGATCATGCGCAACTTCTATGTGCGCGAACAAACCTACTTCCCGAAGAGCGAGATGGCCGCTACCGAGCTGCCCGACGCCCAGGAGCTGAGCCTTCTGGAGCCCCTGCGCGGGCAGATCCCGGACGAAGTCTTCGACCAGGTCTGGCGCGCACCGAAGACCGACGGCAGCGGCTACATCCGCGACAAGCAGCTCAAGGCCCTCAAGCTGCTGGCCGACGCCGGCTGGCACGCGAAGAACAACCGGCTGGTGAACGCCGCCGGTCAGCCGCTGGAGTTTTCCTTCCTCGACGGCCAGGGCGGTTTCGAGCGGCTGGTGCTGCCATACAAGCGCGTGCTGGCGCAGATCGGCATCACCCTGAATTTTCGTCGCGTGGACTCGGCGCAGTACATGAACCGCCTGAACGCCCGGGACTACGACATGATCGTGGTCACGCTGCCGAGCAACGGCAATCCGATCCTCTCCCCCGGCCGCGAGCTGTACAACCTGTTCGGCTCGCAAAGCGCGCGGCAGGTCGGCAGTTCCAACGCCATGGTGCTGCGCAACCCGGCGGTCGATCGCCTTATCGATGGTCTGGTGGCGGCCAACAACCGCAACGACATGCTGCACTACGCCCGCGCCCTGGATCGGGTGCTGCTCTGGGGTTTCTACATGATTCCAAACTATTACTCCCAGGGCACGCCAGTGGTGTTCGCCAACCGCTTTGGCCGGCCGGCGATCGAACCGATCTATGACGTCGGTCTGGAAAGCTGGTGGGAAGTCAGCCGTGTGCCGCTGACCGATGCGCAGATGGCCGCGCAGCTGGCGACACACAGCAACAGCGCTAATAGCCGTGCCGCACCAACAACGGAGGGTCAGTGACATGCTCGCCTACACCCTGCGTCGACTGCTGCTGATCATTCCCACGCTGCTGTGCATTCTGGTGGTCAACTTCCTTATCGTGCAGGCCGCGCCGGGCGGTCCCGTCGAGCAAGCCATCGCCCGGGTTCAGGGCATGGGCCCGGCGGGCGGCATCGGTGGCGGCGGTGGCGAGGTCGCGGCCACCGGCGGCATCAGCCGGGGCGCCCAAGGCCTGGACCCGGAGCTGGTCGAAGCGATCAAGCACCAATACGGGTTCGACAAACCGCTGCACGAGCGCCTGTGGCTGATGCTCACCCATTACGCGCAGCTGGATTTCGGCAGCAGCTTTTTTCGCGGCGCCACGGTGACCGGGTTGATCCTGCAAAAGCTGCCGGTGACCCTATCCCTCGGGCTCTGGGCGACGCTGATTACGTACCTGATCTCGATCCCGCTGGGCATCCGCAAGGCCGTGCTCCATGGCAGCCGCTTTGATGTCTGGAGCAGCACGCTGATCATCATCGGCTACGCCATCCCGGCATTTCTGTTCGCCATTCTGCTGATCGTGGTGTTTGCCGGCGGCAGCTACTGGAGCTGGTTTCCGGCCCAGGGGCTGTTCTCGGACGACTTCGCCAGCCTCTCGCCGCTGGGCAAGCTGCGCGATTACCTCTGGCATCTGGTGCTGCCGGTCAGCGCGCTGGTGATCGGCGGCTTCGCCACCCTGACCATCCTCACCAAAAACAGCTTCCTCAACGAGATCGGTCGCCAGTACGTGGTCACCGCACGGGCCAAGGGCCTCAGCGAGCAGCGCGTGCTCTACGGCCACGTGTTCCGCAACGCCATGCTGCTGGTGGTGGCGGGCATTCCCCAGGCGCTGATTGAGGTGTTCTTCGCCGGCTCGCTGCTGATCGAAACCATCTTCGGCCTCGATGGCATCGGCCGCATGAGCTACGAAGCGGCGGTGTCCCGGGATTACCCGGTGGTCTTCGGCACGCTGTTTCTGTTCACCCTGTTCGGCCTGTTGATCAAGCTGGTGGGCGACCTGTGCTACACGCTGGTCGACCCGCGCATCGACTTTTCCGCGAGGAGCGCCTGATGTTCGAGTTTTCCCCGCAAAACCGCCGCCGCATCGCTAACTTCAAGGCCAACCGGCGTGGTTGGTGGTCGCTATGGCTGTTCGTGGCGCTGTTGGTCATCTGCCTGTGCGGCGAACTGATCGCCAACGATAAGCCGTTGATCGTGCGCTATCAGGGCGAGCTGTACTTCCCGGCCCTGCATCAATACCTGGAAACCGATTTCGGTGGCGAGCTGCCCTTCGAGCCGGACTACTCCAGCGATTACGTGCGCAAACTGATCGTCGACAAGGGCGGCTGGATGCTCTTCGCGCCGATCCCCTTCAGCTACGACACGGTCAATTACGAACTGCGCGAGCCCTCCCCCAGCCCGCCCAGCGCGCGCAACTGGCTGGGCACCGACGACCAGGCGCGGGACGTCATGGCGCGGGTGCTGTTCGGCACCCGCGTATCGATTCTGTTTGCGTTGGCGCTGACCGCCATCAGCACGGTGATCGGCGTGTTCGCCGGAGCGATTCAGGGCTATTACGGCGGGCTGGCGGATTTGATCGGCCAGCGCTTGCAGGAGGTCTGGTCGGGGCTGCCGGTGCTGTACCTGCTGATCATTCTGTCGGGCTTCGTCGAGCCGGACTTCTGGTGGCTGCTGGGGATCATGTCGCTGTTTTCCTGGCTGGCGCTGGTCGACGTGGTCCGCGCCGAGTTCCTCCGTGGGCGCAATCTGGAATACGTCAAAGCCGCCCGCGCCCTGGGCCTCAGCGACGGCGCACTGATGTGGCGGCACATTCTGCCCAATGCCATGACCAGCACCCTCACCTACCTGCCGTTCATCGTCACAGGCGCGATCGCCACCCTGACCGCGCTGGATTTCCTCGGCTTCGGCATGCCCGCCGAAAGCGCGTCCCTGGGCGAACTCATCGGTCAGGCCAAACGCAACTTGCAGGCGCCGTGGCTGGGCGTCACGGCGTTCTGCGCCCTGGCGCTGATCCTCACGCTACTGGTGTTCATCGGCGAAGCCTGCCGTGACGCCTTCGACCCCCGCACATGAGCGCCGCCATGACTGACCCTCTAATCCAGATCCGCAACCTGCGCGTGGCTTTCAACGGCGCCGAAGTGGTGCACGGCCTCGACCTCGACATCCAGCCCGGCGAGTGCCTGGCGCTGGTCGGTGAGTCCGGTTCGGGCAAATCGGTGACCGCGCACTCGATCCTGCGGCTGCTGCCGGCCAGATCCGTGAGCACCCAGGGCAGCATTCGCTACAAGGGTGTGGACCTGCTGCACGCCAGCGACAAGGTGCTGCGGGGGCTGCGTGGCAACCGCATCGCCATGATCTTTCAGGAGCCGATGACCTCGCTGAACCCGTTGCACACTGTGGAGAAACAGATCGGCGAAATCCTCGCCATGCACAAGGGCCTCAAGGGCAAGGCCGCCCGCGAGCGCACCCTGGAATTGCTCGGTCTGGTAGGCATTCAAAATCCGCCGCAACGGCTCAAGGCGCTGCCCCATCAACTGTCCGGCGGCCAGCGCCAGCGGGTGATGATCGCCATGGCCCTGGCCAATGAACCTGAACTGCTGATTGCCGACGAGCCCACCACGGCACTGGACGTGACGGTGCAGCTGAAGATTCTCGAACTGCTCAAATCCCTGCAACAACGGCTGGGCATGTCGCTGCTGCTGATCAGCCATGACCTCAATCTGGTCCGGCGCATCGCCCAGCGGGTCTGCGTGATGCGCGCCGGCGAAATTGTTGAGCAAGCAGACTGCCAGACGCTGTTCGCCGCTCCGCAGCACCCCTACAGCCGCCTGCTGATCAATGCCGAACCCGACGGCGAACCGGTGCCCGGCGAGCACACCCAGACCCTGCTGTCGGTGGACGCGCTGAAGGTCTGGTTTCCGCTGCCCAAGCCGTTGTTGCGGCGCGAGCGGCAGTACATCAAGGCGGTGGACGGGGTGAGTTTCGAGCTGTTGAAAGGCCAGACCCTGGGCATCGTCGGCGAGTCCGGCTCGGGCAAATCGACCCTGGGCCAGGCGATCCTGCGGCTGATCGATTCCGAAGGCAGCATCCGTTTCGCCAACAAGGAGCTGAGCCTGCGCAGCCAGCAACTGATGCGGCCGTTGCGCAAGCGCATTCAGGTGGTGTTTCAGGACCCGTTCGGCAGCTTGAGTCCGCGCATGACGGTGCAGCAGATCATCGCCGAAGGGCTGCTGACCCACGGCATCGGCACCCCGGCCCAGCGTGAACAGACGGTGATCCGCGTGCTCGGCGAAGTCGGTCTCGACCCCGAAAGTCGCCATCGCTACCCCCATGAGTTTTCCGGCGGGCAGCGCCAGCGGGTGGCCATCGCCCGGGCGCTGGTGCTGGAACCGGAGCTGATCTTGCTAGACGAGCCCACTTCCGCGCTGGATCGCACCGTGCAAAAACAGATCATTGCCTTGCTGCGGGATTTGCAGATTCGTCACGGCCTCAGTTATCTGTTCATCAGCCACGACCTGGCGGTGGTGCATGCATTGGCCCACGACGTGCTGGTGATCAAGGACGGCAAGGTGGTCGAGCAAGGCCCGGCGCGGGTTATCTTCGGTCATCCGCGCCAGCCCTACACCCATGAACTGCTGCGCGCCTCCGGGCTGGATTTCGGCGGACGGGCGTGAGCCGACATACCTTGCGACACCTACTATAATGCCCGGCCACGGCGTATCATCCCGCCCCCACGATTTCCTGCTCTGGTGCCTGTCATGACTGCCCTCCCGCTCACCTCCGAACGCCGCGGCTGGTCGTTCTGGTGGAAACCTCTGGCGTTCCTGCTGGTGGCCGCCATCGGCTTGTACTACGTGAAGTGGTCGCCGTATTACCTGAAATCCTTCATCGCCGCCGACACCCACACCATCGGCGCCTCGATCATCAACGACAACCCGGCCACGCCATGGGCCGCCGCGCTGGCCTACGCCCAGGTCTATTTTCTGGCCATCTGGAAGGCCGCCGTGCTGGCGGTCATCCTCGGCTCGCTGTTGCAGGTGCTGATTCCCCGGGACTGGCTGCTGAAGATGTTCGGCCGCGCCGGACTCGGCTCGACCATTCGCGGCGGCCTGTTCGCCCTGCCGGGCATGATGTGCAGCTGCTGCGCGGCGCCGGTGGCAGCGGGCTTGCGCAAGCAGAACGTGTCGGTGGGCGCGGCGCTGGCCTTCTGGATCGCCAACCCGGTGCTCAACCCGGCCACGCTGGTGTTCATGGGGTTCGTACTGGGCTGGGGCTTCACCGCCCTGCGACTGGTGGCGGGCCTTGTGCTGGTGATCGGCGTGTCCCTTGTTGCACAACGCATTTCCCGCCCGGAAGCCGTGCCGGAGCAGGCGCTGGAGGCCGTGGCCAATGCCGAGCGGCCAGAGGAAGGCAGCCTGCTGGTGCGCTGGGGCAAGACGATTTGGCAGTTGTTCTGGACGACGATTCCGATCTACGTCCTCGCGGTGCTGATCCTCGGCGCCGCGCGGGTCTGGCTGTTCCCTCACGTTGACGGCGCGATGGGCAACAGTCTGTTGTGGCTGGTGCCGCTGGCGATTGTCGGGACATTGTTCGTGATCCCGACGGCGGCCGAAATCCCGATCGTGCAGACGCTGCTGGCGTTGGGTCTGGGCACTGCGCCGGCGGTGGCGTTGCTCATGACCCTGCCGAGCGTGAGCCTGCCGTCGCTGTTGATGCTGCGTAAATCCTTCGACGCCAAGGTGCTGGTGATCGTGGGGGTGCTGACCATGCTGGTCGGGGTAATCAGTGGGCTTGTTGGCGCTTTGCTTTTGTAAGGCTTAGATCAAGATCAAGAGCGCCTGCCTGGGGGCAGACTGTTTCGCCTTCGGCGAGTTACTTTTAAAAAGCACTAAAAGTAACCAAAAGTGCCTGCTCTCGGCTGGGCCCGACTTCGTCGGGTTCCCTCACTCCGACGACGCTCCGTGGGCCCGCGCCGAACGGACATCCATGTCCTGACGGCGCTCTCGCGGCATCCATGCCGCTCGGCCCACTCCGCGTCGTCTGCGTTCGGCCTGCACCCAAGTCGCGTGTTGCGGTGTCTGGGCTCTTTGCGTTTGAAGATCAAGAGCGAAGGCAAAAGCAAAAGCTTCCCGGCTAAAGCCGGTCCCACTGAAAGCACCGCGTACGCATCGTAGGACCGGCTTCAGCCGGGAAGCCCTTGATGGGCTTTTGATCTTCGTACACAAAATGCCCAGTCACCGCCAATCGCGACTTGGGTGCAGGCTGAACGCAGGTCTCGTGGAGTGGGCCGAGCGGCATGGATGCCGCGAGAGCCGCCCCCCGCCATGGATGGCGGATGGCGGCGGGCCCACGGAGCGGGACCGGAGTGAAGGAACCCTGAGGAACGAAGGGCCAAACCAGGAGCAAGCACCCTTGGTTACTTGGGGTGCTTTTCCAAGTAACTCGCCGAAGGCGAAACGTCTGCCCCCAGGCAGACGCTCTTGATCTTGATCTTGATCTTCAACCGCGGTAGTTCAGCCTCCGCTGTTTCAGATATTCGACAACCGCCCTCTGATCTCCGGAAAACTCGATCCGGGGATTCTTGCTGTCCCGCTGGAACGCATACATCGGATCGTAATACTCACTCAACATCCCGCTGATCCAGCCCCGGTGCAGATCCACCGCCCCGCTGCGCGCCTGCTCGGCCAAAGCACTGTCCATAATCGCCGCCAGCCGCTGATAACGCTCACCGCCCAACCGCCGAACGATGCTCGACAGGCTTTGCTTCAGCCGCTCGGCGTACGCCGCAAAACCCGTTTCAACGCACTGCACGGCGATGAACTCCGCACACAGATCCGTCACATAATCCTTCAGAATCCGCTCGACGCGACTCTCGAAACTGTCCTCCAACCACACCAGCGGCGCGTCCTGCATGATCCGGTACAACTCAAGGGGCACCGCACGACTGCCGACGATCCGCCCTTCATCCTCGACCACGAACTGATTCACATGCCGCGCACGCTTTTTCAGAATATCCACGGCGAGCAGGTTCTCGAAATCGATCTGCCCCGGCTGCGGCGTCGCGTGTTTGCCAAAGCTCGAACCGCGATGGTTGGCATGGCCCTCCAGATCGAGACCGTTGTCGAGTTGCTGCAGCACCTCGGTCTTGCCACTGCCAGTGAGCCCGCCAATCAGCACGAAATCGCACTCGGACACGGCCTGATCCGTCACCTCGATCAAAAAGCTGCGCATCGCCTTGTAGCCACCGATGACCCGGGGATACTCGATACCCGCCTCGCTCTTGAGCCACTGCTGAGTGATCTGCGAACGCAGGCCGCCACGAAAGCAATACAAAAAACCCTCGGGGTGGTTGCGGGCAAAACTGGCCCACGCATCGATTCGCGCCTCCTTCACGTCGCCGGACACCAGCGTGTGGCCCAACTCGATGGCGGCCTGTTGACCGTCCTGCTTGTAGCAGGTGCCGACCTTCTGCCGCTGGACGTCGTTCATCAGCGGCAGATTGATCACGCCGGGGAATGCGCCCTTGGTGAATTCCACCGGCGCGCGGACGTCCATCATCGGCACGTCGCTGAGGAAGATCTCGCGCAGGTCGGTGCTGTTGTCGCGCATCAGAACACCTCGACCGCGAGCGGCTGTCGCTCGACCAATTCGCCGATCGCCGCGAGGCTCAGGCCCAGTTCACCGGCCAGGGCCAGGAACGCCGCCTCTTCAGCGGGCTCCACGGCAATCAACAGGCCGCCGCTGGTTTGCGGGTCACACAGCAGCAACTTCTGCGCCTCGGTCAGGGGGCCGATGCGCTCGCCATAGCTGTCGTAATTGCGGTGGGTGCCGCCGGGGATGCAATCCTGCTCGATATAGAAGTCGACGCTGCCCAGACGCGGGACGGCGGCAGCGTTCAGCCGTGCAGTCACCTGACTGCCGTCGGCCATCTCAACCAGGTGCCCGAGCAAGCCGAAGCCGGTGACGTCAGTCATCGCGGTGACGCCGGCCAGTCGGGAGAAACGGCTGCCCGGCTTGTTCAGCGTACACATCACGTCACGGGCCAGGCCGATGTCTTCGTCGCGCAGCAGGCCTTTTTTCTCGGCGGTGGTGAGGATGCCGATGCCCAGGGGTTTGGTCAGGAACAGCTTGCAGCCCACGGTCGCGGTGTCGTTGCGCTTCATGAAGCGCTTCTCCACCAGGCCGGTCACGGCGAGGCCGAAGATGGGCTCCGGCGCGTCGATGGAGTGGCCGCCCGCCAGTGGAATGCCCGCCGCGTCGCACACCGCACGTCCGCCACGAATGACTTCGCGGGCAATCTCCGGAGCGAGCACATTGACCGGCCAGCCGAGAATAGCGATGGCCATCAACGGATCGCCGCCCATGGCGTAGATGTCGCTGATGGCGTTGGTCGCGGCAATGCGGCCGAAGTCGAACGGGTCGTCGACGATGGGCATGAAGAAATCGGTGGTGGACACGACGCCCTTATCGTCGTCGATGGCATACACCGCTGCGTCATCGCGGGAGGCATTGCCAACCCACAGGCGCGGGTCGAGGTTCTGCGCGCCGCTGCCGGCGAGGATGGTTTCCAGCACCTTGGGCGAGATCTTGCAGCCGCAACCGGCGCCGTGACTGTATTGGGTAAGACGAATCGGGTCGGTCATGGGAAGCCCCTGAGTTTCAAGGCGCCGAAGTCTAACAGACGCGCCAGTGGGTTGAAGAGTGGCTGGATGGTTGGACACGCGATTGTCGTGGGACCGGCTTCAGCCGGGAAAGCATCGGATGCCACGCCGCAAAACCGAGGGTGTCCACACCGGCCCCTTCCCGGCTAAAGCCAGTCCTACCGTCAACACCGCGTGCTGTCAGCAGGACCGGCTTCAGCCGGGAAGGCGCCAGCCTCAGCGCTTCGCCATACGCCGTGCCGTGAGCACCTGTGCCAGCATCAGCGCGCCGACGCACAACAGCGCTTCGCGCAGGCCGACCACATGGGCAGCGAAACCAATCAGCGCCGGCCCCAGCAGAATCCCGCAGTAGCCGATGCCGGTGATCACCGCGATCGCCAGCCCCGCCGGCATCGCGGTCTGTGCACCGACCACCGAGCAATACACCGGAAACGTGTTCGACAAGCCCAGCCCGATCAGCGCAAAGCCCAGCAGGAACAACGGCCACGGTTCCAGCAGGATCGCCATGGCAAACCCGACCATCACCAGCAGCCCGCCGCCGATCAGCAGGTTCACGGCGCCGAAGCGGTTCCTTAACCAGTCTCCGGAAAAACGCCCGGCCGCCATGGTCAGGGAGAACACCGCGTAAGCGCCGCCAGCCACCGACACATCGATCTGGTGCATGCGGTTCAGGAACACCGCGCTCCAGTCGAGCATGGCGCCCTCCACCAGCAGCGCTATGAAGCAGAGAATCCCGACAATCACCACGTGGGGGGTCGGCCAGGCGAAGGGCGCGGATGGATCATCCGCGCCGTGGGGCACCAGGTAGCGCGCGTGCCACAGCAGCATCCCGCCGATCAGCGCCACCACCACGGCCACGGCCAGCAACGGCGACGCGCCCAGCCACAGCAGCAAGGTCATCAACAGCGCACTGCTGATGCCGCCGAGGCTGAATAACCCGTGAAACCCCGACATCATCGGCCGCCCGTGATCGCGCTCGACCATCAGGCCCTGCACGTTCATCGCCACGTCGATACTGCCCAGCCCGGCGCCGAACACGGCGAGGGCCACTGCCAGCGCCGGCAGTGAAGACAGCGTGGCGAGCAGCGGCAACATGCAGCAGATCAGGGTCCCGCCGATCATCGAGACAAACCGGCACCCCTTGCGCGTGGTCAGCATGCCCGCCAGCGGCATCGTCAGCATGGAACCGAGGCCGAAGCACAACAGCAGCAAGCCGAGCTGGGCTTCTTCAAGCCCGGCGCGGTCGCGAGCGAAAGGCACCAACGGCGCCCACGCCCCCAGGGACATCCCGGACAGCAAGAACGTCAGGCGATAACTCCACAGGTGAACGAAGACGGGGGCACGAACGGATTGAGCGATAGACACAAGCAACGACCTGAACAGGTCTGCGCGAGCGGCAGACGGTGAATAAAAAGCGATCCCTCGCTGAACGCATTCCTTCGTAGGACCGGCTTCAGCCGGGAAGACGCCGGCCTGTACACCCTAAATCTGCGGTGTAGCTCATGACGCCTTCCCGGCTAAAGGCGGTCCCACAAGTTGGAGTCCACCCCAGCCCTGCGGTTGTGCCCACTCTCCCGTAGGACCGGCTTCAGCCGGGAAGACGCCAATGTGGACACCCTCATTTCCAGGGCGTTACCACTGGCGCTTTCCCGGGTGAAGCGGGTCCCAAAGAGGCGCGATTACATCATCGGTGCCGCCATGCTGACCACACGCAACGCCAGGCCTTCGTAGGCGTCCAGCGTGATGGTGAATTCACCTTCTTCGGTCAGGTCGCCTTCGACCCGCTCGTTGATGATGTCCACCACCGGGCCCGGCGCAATGCCCGGCAGGTGCAGGGTCTCGACGATGGCTTCGGCACTGAAGTTCAGCGCGGTGATCTGCGTGCCCTTCCCGGCTGGCAGCTCGTGAACCATGATCAGCAGCCCCGGGTGCTCGACGTCCGGAATCAGAATCTGCCGGCTCGCCGCGATGTCGTAGGCACGGCGCACCGCCAGCAGTTTTTTAAGCTGCGAGGCGAACGAATCCGGGCGCTTCAACTGCTCAGGGAGGCTGCCGTACAGCGCGCGAGCACGGGGCATGCCGCCTGCGGAGACTTCGCAGTCCGGGTCCATGTCGACCAGGTCATAGCCCCCGCGATGGATCCAGCGGGTATCGCCGTCACCCATCAAGTGCTCCACCTGCTCGGCCGGCAGCGGCAACGCGCCCACCAAGTCCCAGCCGGACAACGCGAACACGCCCGGCTGCATGGCGTTGAACATCACCAGCAGCAAGTGGATGTGCTGGATCTTGTCGATGTCGGCGGCGGTCATGCTGTCCAGCTCGCGAATGCCCAGCGCCGCGGTGATGATGCTCGCCGTAGTGCACGACACGCCGTTGGTGACGAACTTCAAGTTGTACGGCGCGTGCTCGCCCGCCAGACGTTCGTACATCTCCTCGCGAATGTGCTCGCGCAGGATGTTGCCCGGGAACGTCTGGCCCTGATACAGGTACTGATCGTGGGCGTGCAGGGTCCAGAAATGCACCAGTTCCAGGGTCAGCTCGTCGTGGTTCTGCAGCGCGTGAATCAGCGATGCGGGGTCGATGCCGAACTCGTGCACCTGACGCAGCATCAGCCGCAGAAACTCGGTGCGACCGGTCAGCAACGCATGCTGATAGGCCGGGCGGGTGACGAAGTCATAGGACAAGTCGGCACCGCCGTGGGACATCGACGCGATGTCGTCGATGGTCAGGTTCAGCTCCTGAAAGCTGAAGCCGCCCGCCTTGCGAATCGCCCCGGCGAGCAACTGATTGCCGGTGATCGACAGCGGATGGCTCTCGGACCACGCGGTGCCATCGGCCTTGCGCTCGACGCCAAGGAAACCGTTGGCATCCAGACGCAACACCCGCGCGCCCATAACGTCAATGGCGTGCAGGGCGTCGCCGATGATCATCTGCTGCGCGGCAAAGCTCGGGTCCAGCCAGTTCAACGACGGCTGGCCTTCCTTGAAGTAATGCAGATAAACCCAGCGCCGGTCCTTGCCGTCCACGCCAGTCACCACCTGGGTGGCACTCCAGTCGGTTTCTTTCACACCGGGCTCGAAGAAGATCACCCGCTGCAACTGGCCGACGATGTAGTGCTTGTCGCGCAGGGCATCGACGGTGGCGGGCAGCAGGTTGACGGCGTCGCGGCCGGCCGGAACGTCCGGCAACAGCGACCAGTCTTCCTCCTTGATCTCCACCATGTGATAGAGGCCCGGGTACTCTTCGTAAGCCATTTCGGCCAGGCGGAAATCCGCGCCCTTGCCGGTGTGGGACGGGATCACGTCATCCACGACGATCGCGTTGTGCGCGGCGGCGATGCGGCTGAGGTTGAGAAACTGGGCGTCGGTGCCGAGGTCCGAATCCACTTCGAAGCTGATGCGGTCGAAGTTGCCGTCGATGCTCGGGGTGCGCTCGCGGCCTTTCAAACCGCCGGAAGCTTTCAGCGGACCGTTATGAATGCCCTGGATGCCGATTTCGGACAGCGCGTGCCAGAGTTGCTCATCGCCCAGCGCTTCGAGCACCGAACTGCCATCGCGGGTAATGATCGACGCCGGGTAGGCGGTGAACCAGACCGAGCCGATGGCCGAAGCGTCCCTTGGACGGGCCTGGGCGTAAGGCCGCTGCCAGAGACGGCCCTGGCCGCCATACAATTTTGCGCGTTGCTTTGCGGCGTTGAGCATCGATTGCTCAACCAGCCATTCCACGTATTGCTTGTCCGGGGTGGTCATGTGTTCGGGGTTCCATCTTCAAGTGGATGGGAGCGGCGGCCAACGGCGCTGCGAGCGCTGTGCGGACCGTCCTGCCTGTGGGTATCCAGGTTTATGCCTAACTCTAAGAGCACCCTGGCGCGCAAACGTTGCATCGGTTGCTATGCCATGGGCTGCGGCGCTGGCTAAAATCCACCCGCGTGCGTCCGCACCGCCAGCGCTGTTCAGGGGTTTGCGTGGAATTACACATCGTTATCGAGGGCCGCAAGGACCTCGCCCATCAAGTCTACGAACAGCTGCGCGACAGTATCGTGTCCGGCCGGCTGGCGGCGGGCGTGCAATTGCCGCCCAGTCGCCTGCTGGCGGCACAGTTGGGGTTGTCGCGCAAAACCATCTCCGACACCTACAGCCGGCTGACCTACGAAAACTACCTGGTGGGCAAGGTCGGCAGCGGCACGTTCGTCAACGCTTTGAGCGCCTCTTCCGCACCTCGGCCGGCACCTTCGCAGCTGGCCAGCGCCCACATCGTGGCGAAATGGGAACGTATCTCCCTGCCCCTGCGCCACCCTACCCGCGCGGGCACCCTGCGCTACGACTTTCTCGGCGGCGCGACAGCAAAAACCCAATTCCCCCATGACGAATGGCGGCGCTGCGTGCATCACGCGGTGCGGCAGATGTCCACCGAGCGCGGCTTTTACAGCCAGCCCGAAGGCCTGCCCGCCCTGCGCGCCGCGATTGCCGGGCACATTGCCTTCGCCCGCGGCGTCCGCTGCGGGGCCGATGACGTGGTGGTGTGCAATGGCGCGCAACAGGCCCTGGACCTGATCGCCCGCGTGCTGATCGAACCCGGCAGCCGCGTGGCGATGGAAGACCCGGGCTATACGCCGGCGCGGCTGCTGTTTGCTGCCCAAGGCGCCGACGTCGCCAGCGTGCCGGTCGATAGTGAAGGCATCATCGTCGACCAGATTCCGGACAACGTCTGCGCCATCTATGTCACCCCCTCCCACCAGATGCCCCTTGGCATGCCCATGGGCCTGGCCCGCCGCCACGCCCTGCTGGAAAAGGCGCGGCGAATCGGTGCGATCATCATCGAGGACGATTACGACAGCGAATTCCGCTACGAAGGGCGCCCGACTGACTCATTGCAGAGCATGGACGAGCACGGCGTGGTCGCCTACGTCGGCACCTTTTCGAAAACCCTGCTGCCGGAATTGCGCCTGGGTTACGCCGTGCTGCCGGCGGCGATCCTCGAAGCGGTGATCAAAACCAAGCAACTGACCGACTGGCACACCTCGACACTGCCGCAATGGGCCCTGAGCAAATTCATCAGCGAAGGCCTGCTCAACAAACACATCCGCCGCTGCCACACCACCTACGCCGGGCGCCGCGAGCGCATCCTGTCACGCATCGCCGGCGACCTGTCGCCCTGGCTGGAAACCATCCCGTGCACGGCGGGCTTCCACATGGCCGTCATGCTCAAAGCCTCCCTCGATCCGGCGATCGACCTGCACCTGCTGGTCGAACGCGCGCGGGACAAGGCCCTGGGCCTCCACCCCCTCCACGGTTTCTACAGCGACGCGACACCGCGCGATGGCTTGATGCTGGGATTCGGCGCCATCGACCTCCTCGACATCGACCCCGCGCTGGACCGGCTGCGGGATTTGCTGATGGGGTTTGGTTAACCCGGTAAGTCGAGGGCGCTCACCCCGGCCCCTTCCCGGCTGAAGCCGGTCCTACTAAAGCAGCGCGTGCATTCAATAGCAAAGGACGCGGAGCGTCCCGGGATGCATACCGGTCGATCAAAAATCGATGGCGCCTCCACCGGCCCCTTCCCGGCTAAAGCCGGTCCCACTAAAAGCAGACCCCGCACACCCCGTAGGACTGGCTTCAGCCGGGAAGCTTTTGATCTGCTATTGATCCGCTTTTGATCTTCGTACGCATAAAGCTCAGTCACCGCCAATCGCGACTTGGGTGCAGGCGGAACGGAGGTTTCGCGGAGTGGGCCGAGCCGCATGGATGCGGCGAGAGCCGCCCCCCGCCATGGATGGCGGATGGCGGGGGGCCCACGGAGCGAGACCGGAGTGAAGGAACCCTGAGGAACGAAGGGCCAAACCAGGAGCAAGCACCCTTGGCTGCTCTTTAGAACAGAGAGGGGGGTGCTTTTCCAAGTAACTCGCCGAAGGCGAAACAGAGGCCGTTAGGCCGACGCTCTAGATGTTGATCTTGATCTTGAGCGCGATCTTGATAAGCCCCACCACCTCAAGCCGCGATTGGATTGAACTTCTGCCCCATACATCTGCCGACTACACAGCTGCCGGACACACCGTCCGCTGAGAAATGGAGGCTTATACATGCCAGACGCAAACGGCAAAATCCGCTACGCAGTGGTCGCTGGAGGCTGGATCTCCCAAGGCGCTTTCATGCCCGGACTCGAACAGACCGACAACTCCGTCATGACCGCCCTGGTCACCGGCGACCCGGTCAAGGCCGACAAACTGGCGGAACTGTACGACCTCAAGAGCTACCACTACAACGAATTCGACACCCTGCTGAAATCCGGCGAAATCGACGCCATCTATTTGGCAACCCCCAACTTCCGCCACCGCGAATTCGCCGTCCCCGCTTTGAACGCCGGCATCCACGTGCTGCTCGAAAAGCCCATGGCCGCCAACGAAGAAGACTGCCTGGCCATCGCCGAAGCCGCCAAAAGCTCGGGCGCCAAACTGATGGTCGCCTACCGCCTGCACTTTGAGCCCGGCACCGTCGAAATGGTCCACCGCGTACGCGCCGGCGACCTCGGCGACCTGCGCCTGTTCACCGCGACCTTCGCCCAGACCACCGACCCGGCCAACCACCGCATGCAGAGTGGCTTCGACGCCGGTCCCGTGGCAGACATGGGCCCCTACCCGATCAATGCCGTGCGCAACCTGTTTGCCGCCGAGCCGATTGAAGTCCACGCCGTCGGCATCAAAACGCCGGGCCGTGAAATCAACACATTCGACACGGTCAACGTCACGCTGCGCTTTGCCGAAGAACGCCTGGCGACCTTCACCGTCAGCTACAGCCTGCCGTCCACCGAGCGCTTCCAGCTGATCGGCACCAAGGGCGAGTTCGAGGCGTCACCGTGCTTCGGTTTCGGCGAAGGCGTGGCGATTGGTTACCGGGCCATCATCGACGGCCAGACCACTGAGCACACCCACCCGGTGGTCGACCAGTTCGGCGGCGAAACCCAGTACTTCTCCGACTGCATCCTGCAGGACCGCGAGCCAGAACCGGACGGCGACGAAGGCTGGCGCGATGTGCGCGTGGTCGAGGCCATCGAGCGCGCGCTGACCACTGGCCAGCCGCAGAAGCTCGAGCCACTGCCGGAGCGCCCGGGCATCGGCATCGAGCAAGCTCGTCGCCTGCCACTGGCCAAGGTGCCGGAATACATCAATACCGACGAGCCGAATGCATGATCGTGCGGATTGATCACGCGTGGCCCCACGTCAATCAGGCATGGCTTCACGCCGCACGTTGATCACAACTCAAAGCCCGGCTATTTTGATGGCCGGGCTTTGCTCGGCAGCTCATTGCCGCGCGCCTTGCGGCTGAAAAAATGCAGTTGTATGATGACTGTCGACTTTTGCGACGAGCCCTTCAGCCCGTTGCCGCTACGCTTCAAACGATCTCGAATTCCCCATCAGGCGCCACGCCTGATCGATTCGCCCCAAAAATAACAGGAGAAGCAGATGCCTACCGTTCTCGGTCAGAACTTCATCGGCGGCGCCCGCAGTGGCCTCGGCGAAGCACGCCATAAAAGCCTCGACGCCACCACTGGCGAAGCACTGCCTTACACCTTTCATCAGGCCACCGACGCGGAAATCGACGCCGCTGCCTCGGCCGCCAAAGACGCCTTCCTCGAATTTCGTCAACTGAGCCCGGCCCGCCGCGCTGAGTTCCTCGATGCCATCGCTGACGAACTCGACGCCCTGGGCGATGACTTCGTTGCCCTCGTTTGCCAGGAAACCGCGCTGCCGGCCGGTCGTATCCAGGGCGAGCGTGGCCGTACGTCCGGCCAGATGCGCCTGTTCGCCAAAGTCCTGCGCCGCGGTGATTTCCTGGGCGCGCGTATCGATCAAGCGCTCCCGGATCGCAAGCCCCTGCCACGTGTCGACCTGCGTCAGCAGCGCATCGGCGTTGGCCCGGTGGCCGTGTTCGGCGCCAGCAACTTCCCGCTGGCCTTCTCAACCGCCGGCGGCGATACCGCGTCGGCGTTGGCCGCCGGTTGCCCGGTGGTGGTGAAAGCCCACAGCGGCCACATGGCAACCGCCGACCTGGTGGGTAACGCCATCGTTCGCGCCGCCGAGAAGACCGGCATGCCAAAAGGCGTGTTCAACATGATCTTCGGCAGCGGCGTCGGCGAAGGCCTGGTCAAGCACCCGGCCATTCAGGCCGTCGGTTTCACCGGCTCTCTGCACGGCGGCAACGCCCTGTGCAAACTGGCGTCCGAGCGTCCACAGCCGATCCCGGTGTTCGCCGAGATGTCGAGCATCAACCCGGTGGTCCTGCTGCCCGGCGCCCTGACGGCACGTGGCACCGCCATCGCCGGCGAACTCGCGGCTTCCGTGGTCATGGGTGCAGGCCAGTTCTGCACCAATCCGGGCGTGGTGATCGGCATTCGCTCCCCTGCCTTGACCGCCTTCACCGAGCAACTGATCGAGCACATGGGCGGTCAGGCCCCGCAGACGATGCTCAACGAAGGCGGCCTGCGCAGCTACAGCAGAGGCGTGGAAAAACTGCTGGCGCACAAAAGCGTCACGCACCTGGCCGGCAAGCCGCAGGAAGGCAAGCAGGCCCAGGCTCAACTGTTCAAGGCCGACGTCAGCATGTTGCTCAACGGCGACGAGTTGCTGCAGGAAGAAGTGTTCGGCCCGACCACGCTGCTGATCGAGGTGGCGGACGACGCTGAACTGAAATCCGCACTGCTCGCCCTGCGCGGCCAGTTGACGGCCACGCTGATTGGCGAAACCGCTGACCTGCAGAAGTACCAGTGGCTGGTGCCGGTGCTTGAAGAGAAAGTCGGCCGCATCCTGGTCAATGGCTACCCGACCGGTGTTGAAGTGTCTGACGCCATGGTTCACGGCGGTCCTTACCCGGCGACCTCCGACGCGCGCGGTACCTCGGTGGGCACTCTGGCCATCGATCGTTTCCTGCGCCCGGTCTGCTACCAGAACTACCCGGACAGCCTGCTGCCGGCTGCTCTGCAAAACGCCAACCCGCTGGGCCTCAAGCGCCTGGTGAACGGCGAGTGGAGCACTGACGTCATCGCGTGATGATGGGGCCTGATTCGTCAGGTCCGACGCGTTGGGTCTGATGCCTTGGACCCACGAAAACGGCGCGACCCTGTGAGGGCCGCGCCGTTTTTTTTGCCCTGTGACACGCCTGGAGCGTTGGCACGGCTGGATTTAGCTATGAATGGAGGGGTTAGCCTGGTGGATAAAAAGCAGATTGAAATGGCCAGTCAGAGCGATGAAGCGTCAATGTGGCAGGCTGCTAAATGGCTGAACCGGCCGAGCCGCTGCCAAATCTCTACTGGCCACAGGTTAGAGGTTTTCACTGACCTCCAGACCGACTTCTGGCGTGAGACCCATTATGGCTTCATTCGAGACAGCGGACATTTCCTAGGGTTTGAGATCACTGGAGGTTTCACCGCTCAAGTCAGAGTGAATGCCGATTTTCGTGAGCTCTATGACCAGGCGGGAATCATGGTCAGGCTCGATGAGGAGACCTGGCTCAAGGCAGGAATCGAATATAACGATGGAATGCCCATGATCAGCAGCGTGCTGACACGAGGCACGTCGGACTGGGCGCCCAGCCGCTTTCCTGGCGACCCCACCGATTTCTGGCTTCGGGTGACCGTGTCCGGCGGAGTGCTGCGCTTGCAATACTCCACAGACGGACTGACTTGGCCGCTGCTCAGACTTGCTCCCTTTCCAGAGGCGGATCGCTATGCGGTAGGCCCTATGTGCTGCACACCGGAGCGGCAAGGCTTGAGGGTACAGTTTTCCGAATGGTCGCTGAGCCCACCTCTCGGGCGAGACCTGCACGATTTGACCTAGCCAATCCGCCGGCCAGGCCAGTCAGGCGCCTGGCCGACCCGCATCCCGCCCCTCTCTCTGTGGACACCTGAACATGAATGAAGAACTGAGCATCCTCGATCTGCTGGAAGGCACCGGCAAGGCCGTCGTCAAAGGCGCGCTGATCACCACCCAATACACCGGCACCCTCGAAGACGGCACCGTGTTTGATTCCTCCTGGGCGCGCGGCAAGCCGTTTCAGTGCGTGATCGGCACCGGGCGGGTGATCAAGGGCTGGGACATCGGGCTGATGGGCATGAAGGTCGGTGGCAAACGCAAGCTGTCAGTGCCTGCAGCGCTGGCGTACGGCGAGCGCTCGATGGGGGCGCACATCAAACCCCATTCGAATCTGATCTTTGAGATTGAATTGCTGGAAGTGCTGACGCGGGATGATTGAGGTGGTTTGCGAGCGATATTCATCCGACGCTTTGCGGTATGGCAACCGACGCATTCCCGGCTAAAGCCGGTCCCACAGTTTGTGGTCGCCAACAGTTAGATTGGTTGCACGCAATGCTTTCAGTGGGGGCCTGCCTTCGGCCCCACCATTTCGGACCTACGCTTTCATCAAGACCCGGGCCAGTTTCTTGGCCAGCTCTTCTTCCTTGTAGGGCTTTTGCACGATCAGTTTCGGGTCGACGTCGAGGATGTCGATATCGGCGAAGCCGGTGATGAACATGATCGGCAGTGCCGGGTGGTCACGGCGGACAATTTCTGCCAGCTCGCCACCGGTCATGTTGGGCATGGCGAAGTCGGTCAGAAGCAGTTCGATGCCGGGGTCGAGCTTCTTCAGCGCTTCGTCGCCGCTGTCGGCTTCGACCACCGAATACCCCAGCGACACCAGCATCATCGAGGTCACCGACCGCACGGCCGGGTCGTCGTCGACCAGCAGAATCGTGCGGTGCTTGTCATCGGCGTCGGCGCGGCCGGGCATGTCGGACGCGCTGACCACCGGGACCGCCATGCGGGCAACGCTCGGGAGATACACCCGCAGCGTGGTCCCGGCGTTTTCAGCGGTGTCGATGCTCACGCCGCCACCGGACTGCTTGGCAAAACCGAACACCTGCGCCAGGCCCAGCCCCGACCCCTTGCCCACCGCCTTAGTGGTGAAGAAGGGTTCGAAGGCCTTGGCCAGGACCTCCGGGCTCATGCCGCAGCCGGAGTCGCTCACCGACAACACCACATACGCGCCGGGCTCCGGATCTTCGGGACGCTGCGGCAGGCGATAGACCATCTCGTTCCAGGTGCTCAGGCGCAATTGCCCGCCCTGGGGCATGGCGTCCCGGGCGTTGATCGCCAAGTTGAGGATGATCATCTCGGTCTGCGTCGGGTCGACCAACGCACTCCACAGGTCCTCGGCCAGTTCGGTTTCCACCCAGACGCTGCCGCCCAGGGCACGACCGAGCAGCTCGCGCATGCCGTCGATGGTGTCGTTGAGGTTCAGAGCAACGGGCTCCAGACGCTGGCGACGGGAGAACGACAGCAGCTGACTGGTGAGCTTGGCGCCCCGCTCGCCCGCTTCGCGGATGTTCTGCAAGCGCTGCGGAGACTTGGTAAACACGCCTTTTTCCAAGTCCCGGCTGAGGAAATTCGCGCTGGTCAGGATCACCGTCAGCAGGTTGTTGAAGTCGTGGGCGACGCCGGCCGTCAACTGGCCGACCACCTCCAGCCGCTGCATCTGCTGCAACGCGGCCTCGACGCGTTCGCGCTCTTTGATCTGATCGCGCAGACGCTTGTTGGTCGCCGCCAGTTCGTCCACCACGGCGCGCTCGCCGGTGATGTCGCGGACCGCGGCGTACATCAGGCCGTCGTCCGGCACGATGGTCCAGGACAACCAGCGGAATCCCCCGTCGGCGTGGCGCATGCGGTTGACGAAACGAGTCGAGACATGGCCTTCGGCAATACTGGCGGTCTCGCGCAGCGTGGCCGCCAGATCATCCGGGTGAATCAGCTCGCTCAACGGCTGGCGACCGACCTCGTCGCGGCTCCAGCCGAGGGTCGACTCCCACGCCGGGTTGAGCGCGATCGGCGTCATGTCGAAATGCAGCACGCCGAGCAACTCCCTGGACAGCTCCCAGGTGCGGTCACGCTCGCGGGTTCGCTGGACGACGCGTTCGCCGAGAATGTCGTTGAGTTGATGCAGCGCCTCGGTGGCGTGCTTGCGTTCGGTGATGTCTTGGATGACGCCGGTAAAGCGCACGCACTGGCCATCTTCGAAAAGCGAGCGGCCGTTGGAGAACACCCAGCGCTCCTCGCCGTCGTCGGTGATCAGCCGGTGCTCGATCTGGAATGAGGTGTCCACCGTCAGCGCGGCCATGACCTTGCTGTGCAAGTGATCGCGGTCGTCCGGGTGACAGAGCAGAAACATGAGGGCCAGGCTGACGGTGGTGTCGGCGCCAACGCCATAAAGCGCTTTGCAGCGCTCGTCCCACAGCAGCGTGTCGGTGCGCGGATCGTAGGTCCAGACGCCCATGTCGGCCGCTTCGATCGCCAGGTGCGCGCGCACTTCCGCGACTTGCAGCGTCTTCTCCGCGTACAGACGCTTTTCCCGCTCCTGCACCTCGGACACCGCGCGCATGACCGCCTTGGGCAGCATTTTCATGTTCTGCTTGAGGACGTAATCGATGGCGCCCATGCGCATCATCTCGACCGCATGCTGCTCGCCGAAGATTCCGGAGAGAAAAATGAACGGGGTCTTCGGCGCCAGGCGCAGCGCGCTGTTGAGCACGTCCGCGCCGGACGAGCCGGGCAACAGGTAGTCGCTGAGAATGAGGTCAAAACGCGCGGCGGCCAGTTCGCGCTCAACGTCCTGATGGTTGTAGACCAACGTGGCGTCGATCTTCAACCCGCTGTTTTCGAGGGTGAGCAGAATCAGCTCGGCGTCGAGCGAACTGTCTTCGACCAAAAGCAATTTAAGCTGCGATAACGACATGGATAAAAGTCATTGTTCCAGTAAGGGCTTGCGCGAAGCGGGTTTACGCAGGCCAGCAGAAGCCGGATTCAGGAGCCCGGGCGGCGTGCGAGTCGCAGGGAACCCGGTGGTGGCTCGTTCAATACTGCCCAGAACACGCCAAGGTCCGAGATCGCCGAGACGAATTCCTTGAATTCGACCGGTTTGACCACGTAAGCGTTCACACCCAGCGAATAGGCGCGATCCAGGTCGGGTTCTTCGCGCGAAGACGTCAGCATCACCACGGGAATGCTGCGCAGTTCCTCGGTTTCGCGAATGAGCTTGAGCACTTCAAGGCCATCGACTTTCGGCAGTTTCAGGTCCAGCAGCATCACCGCCGGATTGCCGACCACACGATCATGATGGTGGTTGCGGCGCAGCAGGTAATCAAGGGCTTCGGCACCGTCGCGCAGCACGATCACTTCATTGGCCAACTGGCTGCGTTCAAGGGCGACGAGCGTGAGCTCGAGGTCGTTGGGGTTGTCTTCCACCAGAAGAATGGGCTTTAGCACTGGGCGTCTCCTTCGACACTCAAAGAGTTACGGTCAAACCGCGCTTGGGCAGCGCAAAGTAAAAAGTGGCGCCATGGCCCAGCTGGCTATGGGCCCACACGGTGCCGTCATGGCGTTCGATAATCCGGCGGACACTGGCCAGGCCAATGCCGGTGCCTTCGAATTCCTCCATGCGATGCAAGCGCTGGAACACGCCAAACAGCTTGCTGGCGTAGGCCATGTCGAAGCCCACGCCGTTGTCGCGGATGTAGACCACGATCCTGTCGTCTTCCTCGTAACTGCCCACCTCGATCACGGCCGGGTCCTGTTTACGGGTGTACTTGATCGCGTTGGACAGCAGGTTGCGCATCGCCAGGTGGAGAAAGGCGGCGTCGGCGATCACCACGGGCAACGACTCTAGGACTTTCCACTCCAGCGCGCGGCCTTCGTAGTCGGGCAGCATTTCCCGGCGAATCGACTCGACCATGGCATTGAGGTCGACGTCGGAAAAGCGCATCGCCGACCGGCCCATCTGCGAAAAGCTCAGCAGGTTGTCGACCAGCGTACCGGCGAACCGCGCCGAATCACTGATGTTTTCGAGGAAGCGGACGCCTCGGTCGGACAGCTTGCTGCCTTCAATGTCGCTCAACAACTCAGCGTAGCCGGCAATGTGGCGCAACGGCGCGCGCAAATCGTGGGACACGCTGTAGGAAAATGCTTCGAGCTCTTTATTGGATTTCTTCAACTCATCGGCCAGGGCAGCCATTTCTTCAGCCTTGCGCAGGACGATGCCCAGCACCGCCGCACGCAGCTCGACCACGGCCTCGCAATCCATGTCGTCCCAGGGCCGGGAAAACCCACGCACCGTCTGCTGCCACAAGGCGAAGCTGTGGCGTGGGCTCAGCGACCCGCTCGGGGTGACACTTTTTTCCAGTTTGCCGGCCCAGTTCACGACACGGGTCTGCTCGGGGCGGAACCAGATAATGAAGTTGGAATGCAGCTCGGAGATCGCCGTCGCCAGCACACCGCTGACCGATTTGGCCAGCACCGGCAGCTCGGGGATGTCGCGACTAACGTTGTCGGAGCGGAAGACCTCGTGGGGATCGCGACCGCTCAACCAGCCGGCGAGCTTGACGATCTGTTCGCGCTCGGGGGTTTCGCCGTAGACATCGACGCTGGCGCCGGAAATCACCGCCGCCCCGCTCGCACCGACAAAACCCAGCAACACGTCGGGCATGGCGCGCAGGCCGCCGGTCACGCTGTCGAGGTCGGCCATCGCCGCGAGCATCTGCACGATCTGCCGACGCAGGCTGAGCATGCGCTGGTTGTCGGCGTGGGCTTCCTTGCTCTCGAGCTGCAGGGACAAGACGCTGCCCAGCAACTCACACGCCGTGCGGGTCTGGAAGCTGACCCGCCGCGGCGTGGCGTGGTGGCAGGAAATCAAGCCCCATAACTGCCCGCGCACCACGATGGAGATCGACATCGAGGCCATCGTCTGCATGTTGCGCATGTACTGCAGATGCACGGGGGATACGCTGCGCAACGTGGCGAAGGTCATGTCCAGCGGCGCGCCCGTCAACGGGTTGTAAGCGGGTATCAGCGGCGATGCCTGGTAGTCGACGTCTTCGATCACACGGATCCGGTTGGCCAGGTACATCCTTCGAGCCTGGGCCGGTATGTCGGACGCCGGGAAGCTCAGGCCAAGCATGCTCTCATAACCCTGATCAGCCACTTCGGCGTTGACCAGGCCGTTGCCGTCGGCGTCGAAGTGGTAGGCAAGAATCCGGCCGAAACCGGTGATGCGCTTGACCTCGGCCACCGAACGCTGGCACAGCGCTTCAATGCTTTCGTCAACGCTCATCCGGCTGATGAACCCGCGAATCAGCGGGTACACATTGCCATAGGCGGTGCTCATGTCGCCGGCCGGCTCGAACTCGGCCATCAGCACCTGATCATGACGATGCACCATCATGGTCATCGGCTGACCGGCTCTTGAGCCCTGCAGAAAGCGCACTTCACCCAGGTGAAAGGGGTTTTGCTCTTCATCCGGCAGCGCCCGCAAGCGCTCGAGCAGCAATTCGTGTTCGGCGAACACATTGGAAAGCGCCACGCCAATCAACGACTGTGGATCAAGGCCAAGCCAGTCACTGACATTGGCGCTGACCTGAATGACCGTCGAGGCCGCTTCATTGATGACCAGCAAAAAGCCCTGGGGCTGAATGCTTCCGGGGATCTGGATCGGTTCCTGGGCGCACTTGTCTATCGCGCTCTGGAGGAAATCGTCGGTGAGGGTCAAGGTTTGGCTCCTTCAACCTTCAGCGTTTGGGCAAACGGCGTCGGCAATATGTGCCCCCGGGGGGTGGCACGGGTGGGAATGGCGCTCACGGTAACAAAAACCGGCCCGGTCAAATACTCCGAATTGGGTGTTTACGCCAAAAAAACCCACCCATTCGCGTCAGGAATCGAGCATCGCGCGCACTTTCGACAAAAAATCCGCCAAGTGGAAAGGTTTCAGGACCATATCCATCCGTTCGCCCAGGAAATCCTGCCGATTGAGGGCGTTCTCCGCATAGCCAGTCATGAACAGCACCGGCAGGTCCGGACGCCAGACACGCCCCCGCTGCGCGACCTCGCGACCGTTCATCTCAGGCATTCCGACATCGGTCAGCAGCAGGTCGATGGTGGCGTCGCTTTCCAGACACGACAGTGCCGTGGTGACATCCGCCACCGGGGTGCAGCGGTACCCGGCATCGGTGAGCACTTCATTGACGAACATGCGCACCGACGCCGTGTCTTCGACGATCAGCACATGCTCCCCTGCCCCCGGCGCCGCCACGGCAGCGGGCTGCTGAGGTTCGACGCTCTGTATGTCTGCCGCCGGCAGCATCAGGGTCACTTCGGTGCCGTGGCCGACGACGCTGCGAATCTGCACGTCGCCCCCCGACTGCCGGGCGAAACCGTAGATCGTCGACAGGCCCAGGCCGGTGCCCTGGCCGATGGGCTTGGTGGTGAAAAACGGGTCGAACACCTTGTCGATCAGGTGGTGCTCGATGCCGACGCCATCATCGCGCACGGTCAGGGCAATGTAGGCACCATCCGCCATGCGCGAATGGCCCTGGGAATAGGTTTCGAAGGTGCTGATCCAGATATTGCCGCCCGCCGGCATGGCGTCACGGGCATTGATCACCAGATTGAGCAAGGCGCTTTCCAGCTGGCCTGCGTCGACCATGGCCACAGCGCTGCGCGAGGTCAGCTCAAGGGTCAGGGAGATGCCCTTGCCGATGGTGCGGCCGAGCAAGTCCTCAAGGGAGCGCACGTACTGATTGACGTCTGACGCGCGGGTGTCGAGGGGCTGCTGGCGAGCGAAGGCCAGCAGACGGTGGGTCAGCGCCGACGCGCTTTTTGCCGAGGCCAGTGCGGCATCGGCGTAGACCAGAACCTTTTCCGTGCGGCCGTCTTCGGTGCGCTTCTTGACCAGCTCAAGGCCGGTGACGATGCCGGTCAACAGGTTATTGAAGTCGTGGGCGATGCCGCCGGTGAGCTTGCCGATGGCGTCCATTTTCTGCGCCTGCAGCAATTGCTCTTCGGTCCGCGCACGCTCGGCCACTTCGTGGGCGAGCCGACTGTTGACCGAGTCCAGCTGCTGCAAATGCGACTGTTCGCGGCGGCGGTGCTCGGTCACGTCTTCGATGAACACCAGGCTCATGCCGGTGACCCGGTACGGCGAAACCTGCCACTCGGTCTCGCGCAGTTCGCCCTTGACCCGCATGCTCAGGGTGCCCATCCAGCGCTCGCCCGTCGCCAGCGCCTCACGCAGCCCGTCCAGCGCAGAGCCCTGATCTTCACTGAAGCTGCGCAGCACCGAATGGTCCCCGGCGTCCTGCCCGAGCAACTGAGCAAAGGCGTGGTTGGCTTCGTGGACTTTCAGGTTGCCGTCCATGACCGCGATCGGGGCCGAGACGTTAGCGAAAATCTCGCGAAAACGTTCTTCGCTGTCGCGCAGGGCGTGCTCGGTGTCACGCACCCGCAACAGCGTGCGCAGTGTCGCCAGCAGCACGTCGGGGTCCACCGGGTGCACCAGATAGGCGTCGGCGCCCGCTTCCAGTCCGGTGACGATATCGCCGGTCTGGATCGATGCGGCCGACACATGCACCACCGGTAACAGCGCCGTCCGTGGTGCAGCGCGCAGCTGGCGGACAATGTCGAAGCCGCTCATGTCGGGCAGGTTGACGTCGAGAATCAACGCGTCCGGCAAGCGCTCTTCAAGCAGCGCGAGTCCTTCGGTGCCGGTGCCCGCCTCCGACACCACGAAACCCTGACGCTCCAGGCGGCGACGCAGGGCATAGCGGGTCGCGGTGTTGTCATCGACGATCAGCAGCCGGGTTTCAGGCTTCATCGGCAGGCTCCTGAGTCAGCGCCAGCGGAATCACCACGTAGAATGTCGAGCCCACACCGGGCTCGCTGTCCACACCGACGCGGCCACCGAGCAATTCGGCGAAGCGTTTGCACAGGGACAAGCCCAACCCTGTTCCGCGCAGGCGTTTTTGCAGCGGCGAGTCGACCTGAATGAAGTCTTCGAACAGCGCGCCATGGAGTTCCTGGGGAATGCCGATGCCGGTGTCAGTCACGGCAAAGCGAATCGAGTCCTCCGACTCCAGCCGCGCCGACACGCGCACTTCACCGCGCTGGGTAAATTTCAGGGAATTTGAAATGAAGTTGCGCAGGATCTGCGCGAGCTTCTGGTCATCGGTATAGAGCCGTGGCAGGCCCACCGGCTCTTCGAAGATCAGGTCCACGGCGGAGGTGTCGACGATGGGCCGGAACATGCCACGCAGTGCCGAAAACAGATCGAACATGTCGAACCACGCCGGCGAAATGCTGATCCGGCCCGCTTCGATCTTCGCCAGGTCAAGGAGGTCGTCAACCATGTCGCTCAATTCGCGGGCCGCCGTACTGATGAACGCCACCTGCTTGTGCTGTTCCGCACCCAGCGGACCGTCCAGCTCGTCGGACAGCAGGCTGGCGATGCTGAGGATCGAGCCCAGGGGCGTGCGGAACTCATGGCTCATGTACGACAGAAAACGGCTCTTCAGGTCCGACGCCTCGCGCAGCTGGTCGGCCTGATCTTCAAGCTCGGCGTACAGCGCAAGCACGCCCTGATTGGTTTCATCGAGTTCGGCACGCAGCGAGTCAGTTTCAGCGCGCAAGCGTTCCAGCTCGCGCCGGGTCTCGATTTCGACCCCGGCTGAGCCCTCAGGGGTCTCGCGGGCATTGTTGTCAGTCATCGAGCGTCTCCAGAGCCATTACCAAGACCGTTACATCGTCCCTGCCCCGGTTGTAATCACGCTGCAATACCGCTGCAATCACCGCCGGGTGTCGGTACATCAGACCTGGATAGTCGCGAAGATTCCAACGCGATTGCAGGCCATCACTGAACATGATCAACAACTGCCCGGTGCACTCGGTGTAATCGATCGGCGCAGTCTTGCGGTACTGCAGGCCGACGATGCCGGGGTGCGAGGGGATGCCGCGGGTTTTGTCCTGGCCGATCAGCGACGCACCGATATTGCCGATACCGATGAAGCGCAGCTGGCCCGTCGCGCCGTCGAACTGCGCCAGCGCAGCGGCACCGCCACGGCTGCCGCGCATGTCGAAGTGCAAGTCGTCCAGCAGCACCCCGGGGTCGGCAAAGGGGTTGCGAATGAACGCGCGGGCGCCCGCCATGCCGGCGTTTTCGGCTTCCGGGCCGTGTCCCAGGCCATCGATCATCATGATCGAGACCTGCTGGCCCTTGATCGCGACTTCCCAGACATCGCCGCAGGCCGGGTCATCGTGCAACGAATGTTGCGTGATGCCCATGCGCAGGTCCTTCACCACGCTTTTGCGCGGGAAGAAGCGCGCCAGCAGCACGCTGCCACGGGGGTCGCTGTGCACGTCGAAGACTTGCGCCTGACGCAGCACCGAACCCAGGCCAATGCCCTGGGTGCCACGGGTGGAGAAGCCATCGGCCATGCAGTTCTGCACGTCGAACCCCTTGCCCCGGTCGATTGCGATCACCTCAACGCCTGCCGCTGCACCCGAAACGTCGCCCGGCAGCGCGCGCACGTGCAGCTCACCGCTCTGCGCATGCTTGAGGATGTTGCTCGCCAGTTCAGTGACGACCAGCGCCACCCGGCCGCAATCGGCCTCATCAAAGCCTGCCTGTTCGGCCAGCTTCTGGGTCGTGCGTCGGGCGTGACCGACCTGACTGACGTCCTCCACCGACAAGACCTGGGTCAGGTGGCTGTGCAGGTTCAGGTCCATTTACAGATCGTCACGCGGGTGCCGGCGCCGGGCGCGGTGTCCAGCTCGAAATCGTCCACCAGGCGCTTGGCACCGGTCAGGCCAAGCCCCAGGCCGCCGCCCGAGGTCCAGCCGTCGGTCATCGCCAGTTTGAGGTCAGGGATGCCGGGGCCTTCGTCGCGAAAGGTCAGCCGCAGGCCAACGCGCAGGCCGTCCTCGACAATCTCCCAGTCCATGTCACCGCCGCCGCCATAGACCATGGTGTTGCGCGCCAGCTCGCTGACCGCAGTGACCAGTTTGGTCAGGTCGATCAGGCGCATGCCGCATTCCTGGGCCAGCTTGCGCGCGGTCTGCCGGGCCAGTACGACATCCTGCTCGATGCGAATGGGTTGAGTGCCGCTGCTGCGCACGGTCATTGGGAATAGGCTCGCTCGCGCAGCAGTTTCATGCCGCGCTCGACGTTCAGCGCTGTGCTGACGCCGGGCAGGGTCATGCCCAGTTCGACCAGGGTGATCGCCACCGCAGGCTGCATGCCGACCAGCACGGTCTCGGCGTCCATGATCCGCGACAGGCCGGAGATCATGCCGATCATGCGGCCAATGAACGAATCCACCATGTCCAGCGCGGAGATGTCGATCAGCACGCCGCGGGCCGAGGTGCGGCTGATGCGTTCGGACAGGTCGTCCTGCAGTGTCAGGGCCAGTTGGTCATGCATGTCCACCTGGATGGTGACGAGCAGAAAGTCGCCCATCTGCAAAATCGGGATGCGCTCCATGGGCTCATACCGCCTTGGTGAGGGTGACGCCCAGACGGCGCAGGGCCAGTGCGAGGGCATCGGCCAGATTGGCTTTGGTCACGACGCCTTGCAGGTCCAGACCCAGGTGCACGATGGTCTGGGCAATCTGCGGACGCACGCCGCTGATGATGCAATCGGCGCCCATCAGGCGGATCGCGGTCACGGTTTTGAGCAAATGCTGGGCGACCAGGGTATCGACCGTCGGCACACCGGTGATGTCGATGATGGCGATTTCAGCGCCGGTGTCGACGATGCGCTGCAACAGCGATTCCATGACCACCTGGGTGCGTTGCGAATCCAGCGTGCCGATCATCGGCAGCGCCAGAACGCCGTCCCACAGTTTGACCACCGGCGTGGACAGCTCGAGCAGTTCTTCCTGCTGACGCTTGATCACCGCTTCACGGGACTTCTGATAGGTGCGGATGGTGTGCAGGCCCAGACCATCGAGCAGCTCCGACATCTGCAGCACTTGCTCGGCAATCAGCAACGGCTGATCAGCGAAGGCATTTTGCAGTTGGGTGAAGAGCGGGCCCTTGAGGGCGAAGATGAAACTGGCGGTCTGCTGGGAATCCTGACCGGCCAACGCGCGCTGACTGGACAGTTTTTCCAGAAAGTGGCGAACGTCATCCCATTCGGTGGTGGTGATGTTGGCGGAGCCACCCTTCTCCAGCGTCGACGTCAGCAGGCGCAGGAAGTCGGCAACCTGCTGGCGGATTTCCTCGGGCTTGAGATTGCGCGTCGCACCGCTGGCTTCCAGATCGGCGTGCCATTGAACGGCCAGCTGGGATTCGGAGCGCTTGAGCGCGTCTACGGTGATTTGTTGCAATGCTGCCATGAGGGTGGCTCCAGTGAGTGCAGGTCGAGAATTAGAATTAGTCGACGTGAGCAGGCCTGTGAAATACGCGAAAGGGTCAAAAAAACGGCGCAGAACGTTGCGCGGCAGGTTGTTGCAAGGTGTGGACCAAGAAGCTGTCTGACCCTGGGATTGCAGCCGCCGCAGCGGGCGTGCACCGGGCAGACGAGATACGCCTGCCGCGACTAGGTGTCAAGGTAACATCACCCCGCTTTCTTTGTTTCTTTATCGGCGTGGTCCTTGCGGACTTAGAAAACGCTGTCGACGACCTGCACGTAGATCGAAAACGCCCCCAGCAAAAACCAGAACACGGTGAACAGCCACGGCGTGCGCATGGAAAACATCAGCGACTTGCGATAGCCCTTCTCGCTGGACTCGTGTTCGCTGAACAGCGGCGAGTCGTCGTACGCCAGGCCCATGGCCGGCTGGCTGCTAAGCAACTGGGCCTGCTTGAAATGCCAGTGATCGATGATTTCGTACGCCGCGCGAATGCCCGGCCAGGCGTGCATGGAGCTGATCAGCCCGAGCAACGTCAGAAAAGGCGGCACCACCAGGGTGAACATCTTGCCCCACTCCGGATTGAGGTTGGCCATCGACGAGGCGAAGGCGATCACCAGAAACGATTGCGCGGACAGGTAGGCGTTGGTGCGGTTGGACAGAATGGCCGTCTCGTACTGGATTTCCTTGCGGTAAAAATTCAGCCGGTCTTTGGGTGATCCGAACAGCATGGCGTCGGCGACCTGATCACTCGCTGCCTGCTCCTCGGCAGCCGGGTTGCTGCTGGTAATGATGATCGGTGTTTCGATGTCACGGCTCACGAGGATGCCTCCTGCAAATTGAATATGGGACCGGCTTTAGCCGGGAAGCTTTCAGCAATCGTAGCCTCACTTCAAAGACCCGGACGCCCGCGCCATGCAGCGAACTCGCCGTTCTTCCACCCGCTGCGCAAACCAGGCCGTGGTCAGCTTGCGGGTGATCTTGGGACTTTCCAGCACGATGCCCGGCAAAATAGCCCGTGGCAGCGGTTTGCCGGCGGCCTCGTCGGCCATGGCAAAAATCTTCCCGTACAGCTCGGTCTCTTCGAAGGCCAGTGTTTCGCCCTTCTCCAGCTGGTTGCGGATGGTCGTGTTGCGCATGTCCAGCTTGGGGTAAAGGCTGCGCACCGCCAGTTCGGTCTGCCCAAGCGCCGGGCCGAAACCGTAGCTGATCAGGTCGCCATCCAGGGCCAGACGCTTGCCGGACACACGCGCCACCGCACTCTGGAACGCGGCATTGCGGCTGGCGTACCAGCCGGCGTTAAAGTCGGCGAAGCGATACAGCGGTCTGTCGTAGCTGACCGGATAACCGAGCAGATGGGCGATGCCGAAGTACATGCCACCTCGACGGCTGAACACTTCATGGCGAATCGAGCCCTCGACCGGATACGGATAATCCCGGGCCTGCCGCTCGGCGAATTCGATGCTGACCTGCATGGGCCCGGCGGTATGGACCGGGTTGAAGTTGCCGAACAATGTACGACCCAGCGGGACCATGCCGATGAAGTCATCGAAAATGGCGCTCAGGTCTTTTTCAGTGCGGGCGGCGCTGAGGCGTTCGTTAAAGGTTTTGCCGGTCGAGGAGCGGATGTCCAGGGCGCTGCGCACCAGCAGATTGGGGATGTGCGCCTTGCTGGCGCGACGGTCGATTTCGTCCTGGGCGATTTTGCCCATTCCCGGAACGGCCGGGTCGACCTGAAAGTTGGATTCCTGCTCGGTCACGGCCAGCACGGAACAGAGGTTCTCAACGCTGGGGTTGATCTTCTGCACGTCAAACGCGCGTTGAATGTCCTGGGCCCAGCCTTGGCGGTCGGCGACGCGGGCGGGCAAGAGCCGCACGATTTCACTGCGTACCACCGAGGGATCCGGCGCGGGTTCCTGATGGCGTTGCGAGCTGCAACCGACCAGCAGCGTCAGCAGGATCAGGCTGGCTAGGGCGTGGAGGTGGCGGCTGATTCCATTCACGGTCATGACTTCTCGGTGGTTACTCAAACGGGGTGGCGCGGTATGGACAGCGGGAAGCGCTGCTGATTCAAACAGGCCGTGTGCCAGCAGGACCGCACAACCGGTGGGACTGGCTTTAGCCGGGAAGGCGTCAATCATTACACTGCAAAATCGAAGTTGTGCACACCGGCCTGTTCCCGGGTGAAGCCGGTCCTACTGCCAGTATCGCGTTCAGTCTGTGCAGCGGCAGTGGTTCAGTTCTCGGGTAGGTATTACTCTCAACCACCCACCCCTCCAAGAAGGAAGCCCGAATGTCCAGCACAGCGCTCATCGTAGTTGATATCCAGAACGACTACTTCCCTGGCGGTAAATGGCCGCTGGTTGGCGCCGACGCCGCCGCGGACAACGCCGTCAAGGTGGTTCAGGCGGCCCGCGACGCCGGGGATCTGATCGTCTTCATCCGCCATGAGTCCGGTGCCGACGCGCCCTTCTTCACGCCTGGTTCCGAGGGCGCCAGGCTGCACCCCAAAGTCCTGAACCTTGAGCACGAGCCGGTGGTGCTCAAGCACTTCCCCAATTCGTTCCGCGACACCGGGCTGCAGGCGCTGCTTGAAGAAAAAGGCATCGAGCACCTGGTGATCATCGGCTCCATGAGCCACATGTGCATCGATGCCACCACCCGAGCGGCGGCGGACCTCGGCTACACCGTCAAAGTGATTCATGACGCCTGCGCCAGTCGTGACCTGGAGTTCAATGGCGATGTAGTGCCGGCCGCCCAGGTCCACGCCGCGTTCATGTCCGCACTGGGCTTCGCCTATGCCGAGGTGCTGAATACCGAAGCGTATCTGGCCTGATGAAGGAGAAAACAATGAGCGACAAGAAAGCCGACATTCTGGTCTGGGGTCCGATGCATGCCTCGCTGATGCACCACCTTGAGCGCGATTACAGCGTGCACAAACTCGCCGACATCCACGACATCGACGCCTGGGCCAGCCAACACGGGGCCAAGGTGCGCGGCGTCGTCACCAGCGGTGTGTTCGGCACCGACAATGCCGTTCTCGATCGGCTGCCAAACCTGGAAGTGGTCAGCAGCTTTGGCGTCGGCTACGACGCGGTGGACACCGAGTATCTGGCGCGCCGTGGTATCAAGCTGAGCAACACGCCCGAGGTCCTCAATAACGCTGTCGCCGAAACCGCCATGGCGCTGATGCTCTGCGTGTCCCGCCGCATCAGCGAAGCCGAGCGCTTCGTGCGGGCCGGTCAGTGGCCCAACGGCAAGTTCCCCCTCGGCAATGACCTGTGCGGCAAGACCTGCGGCATCGTCGGCCTGGGCAAGATCGGCAAGACCATCGCCAAGCGCGCCGCCGCGTTCGAAATGAACATCGCCTACTTCCGCCGTGGCCGCGCCTACGACGATGTGCCCTACCGGCACTACGGTGACCTTCGGGACCTGGCCCAGGACTCGGACTACCTGATCGTCATCGTCCCCGGCGGCCCGGACACCCAACACCTGATCGACGCCGACGTGCTTCGAGCCCTCGGTCCCAAGTCATTCCTGATCAACGTCGCCCGCGGCAGCGTCGTCGACGAGAAGGCCCTGGTCGCCTCGCTGATGGCCTCGGAAATCGCCGGGGCCGGCCTCGATGTGTTCGAAGACGAGCCCAACGTGCCCGCCGAACTGTGGAAGCTGGACAATGTGGTGCTCACGCCGCACATCGGCTCGGGGACCTACGAAACCCGCCAGGCCATGGCCGATCTGGTGTTCGCTAACGTCAGTGGTCATTTCGACAAGGGCACGCTGGTCACCCCGGTCGAGCTGTAACCGATGCGTCACGCGCAGGCCCGACGATGGAACCGTCGGCCTGCTCCCATGGCGGTTAGCCCTCCTGCACACCTTCCCCGTGGACGGGGTGCGCCGTACCGTAAGTCAGTGACTGAACATCGACGCCAACTTTTCTGGATAATGCCGGTCGAATTGCCCCTACCCGCATTCCAGACACCTGAACACGCATTCCGGTCGAGAAAGCCCGATCGAGAGAGAAGGAGAGCCCTGTTTGAATATTGCCGGCGTCATTTTTGACTGCGACGGAACCCTGGTTGACAGCGAACGGCTGGCCGCCGGCCTGCTGCGCGACATACTCAACAAGCATCAAGTGTTGCTGAGCGTCGACGAAGTGCTGCAACGCTTTCGTGGCGTGCAGTTTGCGCTGTGCCTGGAAGGCCTGTGCCGCGATTATCCATGGCTGCCAAGCGACGAAATCGAACCCGAATTCCGCGCGCGCACCCTGCCGCTGCTGCAGGAACGCCTCGAAGAAATGCCCGGCGCAGTCGAATTCGTGCGCAACCTCTCGCTGCCCAAATGCGTGGCGTCCAACGGCCCGCGCAGCAAGATCGAAACCTGCCTGAGTACGGTCGGCCTGCTGGACGTGTTCCACGGCCTGATCGTCAGCGCCTATGAAGTGCAATCGTGGAAACCGTCCCCGATCCTGATCGAACACGCCGCCGAACTGCTGGGCCTGCCGCCCAATCAGTGTCTGCTGGTGGAAGACAGCATTCCGGGCGTTGAAGCAGGACTCGGCGCCGGCGCCCAAGTGGCGGGTTATGGCGACACGGATTTCTCGGCGTTCATGGACAACGCCAACTTTCATCGCGTCAAAGATTTCGGCGAATTGAAGGAATTGGTACAGCGCATCAGTTGATCGACCGGCCATCCATCCGATCGGCCCTTGTTCATCCCCGGCTAACTCGATACTGTACATAAAAACAGTATCGAGAAAATCTATGCAGCTGATCGACAAGCTGAGCATCCTCGCCGACGCCGCCAAGTACGACGCCTCCTGCGCCAGCAGCGCCGCACCCAAGCGCAGTTCCGAAGGCAAATCCGGCCTCGGATCGAGCACCGGCATGGGCATCTGCCACAGCTACACCCCCGACGGGCGCTGTGTCTCGCTGCTGAAAATCCTCCTCACCAACTTCTGCCTGTACGACTGTCAGTACTGCGTGAATCGCCGGTCCAGCGACGTGCCGCGCGCACGTTTCAGCCCGGAAGAAGTGGTCACCCTGACCATGGACTTCTACCGCCGCAATTGCGTCAGCGGCCTGTTTCTCAGCTCCGGGATCATCCGCTCGGCCGACTACACCATGGAACAGCTGATCCGCGTCGCCAAGCTGCTGCGTGAAGAGCATGAATTCCGTGGCTATATCCACCTCAAAACCATCCCTGAAGCCGACCCTGCGCTGATCGAAGAAGCCGGTCGCTATGCCGATCGCCTCAGCGTCAATATCGAGCTGCCCACCCAGCTGGGCCTGCAAACCCTGGCACCGGAAAAGGAAATGGGCTCGATCAAGCAGGCCATGCAGACCATTTACACCGGTCAGCAAACCGTGCTCAACGAGCCGCGTGCGCCGAAATTCACGCCCGCCGGGCAAAGCACGCAGATGATTGTGGGCGCTGACGAAACCGATGACAGCACCATCCTGCACACCGCCGAATCCCTGTACGGCGATTTCCGCCTCAAGCGCGTCTACTACTCGGCGTTCAGCCCGATTCCGAACAGCCCGAAGAGCGTGCCCCACGCTGCGCCGCCACTGATGCGCGAGCACCGCTTGTATCAGGCTGATTTCCTGCTGCGCAGCTATGGCTACAGCGCGAACGAACTGCTGCAAGGCCCCGGTCATCTGGCCCTGGACATCGATCCGAAACTCGCCTGGGCGCTGGAGCATCGCGACATCTTCCCGCTGGACCTCAACCGCGCGGAGCCAGCGATGATCGCGCGAATCCCCGGCATCGGCATTCGCACCACCAAACGTCTGGTCGAACTGCGCCGCCAACGTCGCATTCGTTACGAAGACCTGACCCGGCTGCGCTGTGTGCTGGCCAAGGCCAAGCCGTTCATCATTACCAGCGACTACCATCCGCGTCAGGCCGAGAGCTCGAGCATCGATTTGCGCGAGCAACTGCGCGACAAACCGCAGCCGCAACAGATGGCGCTGTGGGGATGATCATTCTTGATTGCGCCGACTCATTCGACACCTGGCGGCAGCAGGCGCGCTGGCTGCTGAGCCACCAGATCAACCCTGACCAGGTGAGCTGGAGCGTGCAGCAGGACGCCGACCTCTTCGCCAGCGACGCCGATTACCCGGACGAGCCCGGCCCGTTTCGCGCGCGCATTCCCCTCGAATTGCTGGAACTGCTGCAGAACGCCGCGCAGTTCTGCGGCGACCAGCGCTGGACGCTGCTCTACGAAGTGCTCTGGCGGGTCAGTCACGGTGATCGCACGGCCATGCTGGCCGGCGACAAACTGGGCAGCGAACTGCACCGGCGCTTGAAACAGGTCAGCCGCGAAGCCCATCACCTGCACGCGTTCCTGCGCTTCGTGGCGCTGCCGGTGATCGACAATGCCGAAGACGTTGCGGCCAAGGCGGCGTTGCTGGAGATGTCTTGCCTGCCGGAATACGTCGCGTGGCACGAGCCCGCCCATGACATTCTGCGCACCGCCAGCGAGCACTTCATCGGGCGCATGGGCCGTCATCGCTGGATGATCGCAACGCCCAAAGACGGCGTGTTCTATGACGGCAAGCAGCTGATTCATCAGCCTGAATGCCCGGAGGCGTGGCAATCCCTGGCACGCAACGCCGATGATCCCCACGGCAATCTGTGGCTGACCTACTACAGCCACATCTTCAATCCGGCGCGGCTCAATCCTAAAGTCATGCAGGGTCATTTGCCGGCGAGGTTCTGGAAGAACTTGCCAGAGGGGCCGTTGATTCCGGCATTGATCAGCGAGGCGCGTACCGGCGGGCAGCGTGATGGTCAGGCGCGGGAGATTGCCGAGCGGCGCGGCAAAGTGATTCGGGGCAAACCGGCGGGGGCCTCACCCGCTTCAGAAGCCCCTTAAGCTGCGCGAGTCGGTCTGAGGTTTCCGCGCAGCGTTATTGATCGAGGCTGCTGACGGGATCAAATTCACGATGGGCGGCGGTCTGCATCCCGGCGGTGCCGAGGGGCGTACCCAACGCAGTGCCGAAAAAGCGCACGGCTTCGGTGCTCAGGTCGCGGTGAATGCTTTCTCGGTTGACGCCGATGGCATCGGTACACAGGCCCGGTTGAGTGGCCCGTTGCTCGTCATCACAGGGCGCCATGAACACAAAGTGTCCTGCGCCGGCAAACAACTTGAAATCCGAGACATCGGGGAGCTTGCGGGCCAATGCTTCAGCGTTCTTGTCGATGGCGAGCAATTCGTCGCCGTCGCCGCTGTACAGCAACACCGGCACGTGCACCTCAGCCAAGGTCTGCCGACCGAACATCAACCCCAGCGGCGCCATGAGCATCAAGGCCCCCACGCGGGGATCGGCTTGGGCGTGCAGGTCGTCACGGTCTGCCACCAGTTCGCCTTGGGTTTTGCAGGCGTCACGGTCCTGGGGGCGCTCGGTGCAGTAATGGCGCAGACGCTGCAGATCAGGCTGGGCGCCGGCGAGGATTAACGCCGTTTCGCCGCCCGCCGAATAACCGATCACCCCCACCCGACGCGCGCTGATGTACGGCGACAGCATCGGGTCGATCAGCGCGGCACTGATGGCTTCGGAGATTTGCAGCGGGCGACCGTAGAGATTGCTCAGGCTGCCCAGACGGCTGTGGTCCATGTAGTTGTCGCCCGGATGAAACACCGCCACGACGACAAAGCCTTTGCGCGCCAATGACGTCGCGAGGTCGTGCTGCGCCAGCGGCGTGCCGGTGTTGCCGTGGGACAGCATCAGCAGCGGGAAACGACCCATGGCAATGGTGGCGTCTTCCGACGCTTCAATCGGATACCCCTGAACGCGGGTGACGTGCTCATCGTCGGTGGACGGGTAAAAGGCATAGGCGTGCATGGGCCGGGAATCCAGCGGATCGAGAAACGTCAGCTCGTGAAAGCCCACGCTCCAGCTCTGCAGCTCACTGGCCTGCACCGAAATCAGGCTGCCCAGCAGGCTGATCATCATCACTGCACAAAGACGCATCATTGCAATGCCCCTCACCTTATCAATCCATCCCTGCCGATTCAGACGCTCAAGGCCTGAGGGCCCGTAAAAACGGCGTCTGTCGCTATCTGACCCGCGGGGTTCGATAACATTCCGAAACGTTTGAGGATCAAGGGAGCACAAGGCGGGCCAAGCTCGATGAATGAAAGACAGCGGCCGCCGTTTGACGCAGAACAGACCGATTGGGCCGGCATTCTACGGTGCTGCAACGAGATTACGCGCAAAGATCTCATAAAGCCTGTCGCGGGGCTGCATGACAGGACGCAAAAGCCGAGGGGGACAAAGCCGAGGGTTGACAAGCCGAGGGGACTGATTTATTTACAGCGCTTCACCGTAAATCAATCTGTCCCCTCGGCTGCTGAGGGTTTACCGACCGGGAAGGTCGCGTGTATCCCTGCGGGTTGGTCGGGTCAGGCGAACAGCGTTTCGCTGATGTTCTTTTGCGCGGCGGCCATGGCAGCGGCGCGCGGCTCCTCACCATAAGCCAGGCCTTCGGCCACAACGAATTGCAGGTCGGTGACGCCGATGAAACCGAACACCACCTTGAGCAAGTCATCATGGCCTACGCCGCTCGGCAGGCCCTGATGCAGACCGCCAGTGGTCGAAACGACGATCACTTTCTTGCCCTTGCACAGACCTTCCGGGCCCGCCTCGGTGTAACGGAACGTGCGGCCGGCCACACAGATCCGGTCGATCCACGCCTTCAACTGGCTCGGGATGCTGAAGTTGTACATCGGCGCACCGATGACCACCACGTCCGCCGACAGAAACTCCGCCAGCGTCGCTTCGTTGGTCTCCACGTCCAGCGTCTGCGCCGCATCGCGGCCCTCCACCGGCGTCCCCGCAGCAGCCAGCGTCGCGCCGGAGAAATGACTGAGTGGCTCATTCGCCAGATCGCGGTACACCACCTGAGTGTCCGGGGCAGAAGCGGTGAAAGCCTCCACGACACTGCGGCTCAACTGACGCGAAGCGGAGTGATCGCCGAGGATGCTGGAATCGATGTGCAAGAGTTTCATAAAGTGCTCCCAAGGTGAGAATCGCCGCCTGGCGATCAAGTGGCGTCATCCTACCTTGCGAGGTAATAAGTGATTAGAGGGTGCAAATGCATTAGATCGTCTCACATACAGGACAATCCAAAGATGGAGCATCGATGCTGGTTTAAAGAATGCAAAAAAACCTGACATTCATAGTGTTCACACCGGCCCCTTCCCGGCTAAAGCCGGTCCCACAAACACCGCGCGCATTCAGCAGGACCGCCGCCGACGGTAGGACCGGCTTCAGCCGGGAAGCTCTTGATCTGCTTTTGATCTTGATCTTCATACACAAAAAACCCAGACGCCGCAGAACGCGACTTTGGTGCAGGCTGAACGCAGGTCTCGCGCAGTGGGCCGAGCGGCATGGATGCCGCGAGAGCCGCCCCCCGCCATGGATGGCGGATGGCGGCGGGCCCACGGAGCGAGACCGGAGTGAAGGAACCCCGAGGAACGAGGGGCCCAACCGAGAGCAAGCACCCTTGGTTACTTGGGGATGGTGCGACTTTCGACTTTTCCAAGTAACTCGCCGAAGGCGAAACAGTCTGCCCCCAGGCAGACGCCCTTTATTTCAAAGAACCTTGATCTTGATCTTGAAAAACCCGGGGACAGATTAATTTACGGTGAAGCGCTGTAAATAAATCAGTCCCCTACAGCTTCCTGACATTGATGGCGTTCAAACTGGCCCCTTCCCGGCTGAAGCCGGTCCTACAAACACCGCGTGCATTCAGCAGGACCGCCGCCGACGGCAGGACCGGCTTCAACCGGGAAGCTTCTGATCTGCTTTAAAGCGCGTTTGATCTTCATGCGCAAAAAGCCCAAACACCGCCAATCGCGACTTGGGTGCAGGCTGAACGCAGGTCTCGCGCAGTGGGCCGAGCGGCACGGATGCCGCGAGAGCCGCCCCCCGCCATGGATGGCGGATGGCGGCGGGCCCACGGAGCGAGACCGGAGTGAAGGAACCCGACGAAGTCGGGCCCAACCAGGAGCAAGCACCTTTGGTTACTTGGGGTGCTTTTCCAAGTAACTCGCCGAAGGCGAAACAGTCTGCCCCCAGGCAGACGCTCTTGATTTTAAAGAACCTTGATCTTGATCTTGAAAAACCCGGGGACAGATTAATTTACGGTGAAGCGCTGTAAATAAATCAGTCCCCTACAGCTCTACAGCTCTACAGCTCTACAGCTCTACAGCTCTACAGCTCTACAGCTAGTCCCTTACAGCTTAATAACTCAGTCCCCTACAGCTTAAGTCCCCTACAGCTTGCCGGCCAGCTCACACGCCTCCCGATCCGCCTTCGCATTCAACCCAAAATCCTCCGCCAGCAAATCCACCAACCCCCGCACCGACGGCAACAACCCCCGGCGAGACGGAAACACCGCATGAATCAACCCGCTTGGCGGCCGAAACCCCGGCAACAACTCAACCAGCCGCCCCTCATGCAACGAATGCCGAACCATAATCTCCGGCATCTGCACCCCCCCCCCCCCCTCCACCGCCGCCCGGTGCAACGCATCCAGATCCGACGACACAAAGCGTGGCTGATGAGCAACCTCAATCCGCTCACCACCCGGCCCGATCAACGCCCAACGGTGCTCACGGTTTGCCGGCGCCAGATCCATACTCGGCAGCCCCACCAACTCCTGCGGCGTTCGAACCACCTTACCCTCCAGCAGCGACGGACGAACCACCAACCGCTGATGGCTCTCGCCCAACACCTTCATCACCAGATTCTCGTCCTCCAGCGGCGGAAAACGCACCCTCAGCGCGATGTCATAGCCCTCCCCCAACACATCCACCCGTCGGTTCGTGCTCTCCACCTGAACCTGCACTTTCGGGTGCAGCACCATAAACTTGACGATCGTGTCGCTCACCCCCATCGCACCCAGCGCCGGTGGGCAACTGATGCGCACGATGCCCTGGGGTTCGGACCTCGACTGCTCGACCACCTTCTCCGCCGCATCGGCCTCCACCAGCATCGCCACGCAATGACGGTAGTAATCCAGCCCCACCTCGGTCACCGTGAACTTGCGCGTGGTGCGCTGGATCAGACGTACCCCGAGCCGATCTTCCAGTTGAGCAATGCGGCGGCTGAGCTTGGTCTTCGGTACGTCGATCTTGCGCGCAGCGGCGGCGAACCCCTTGTTCTCGACCACCTGCACGAAGTAGTACAAATCGTTGAAGTCGTACACGGTATGCAGCTCGCCTGGCCGAAAGGGTCCGCGATTGTCGCAGGTTGCAAATGGGCTGTCCTGCGCCGCGGCGGACAAACGATCCGGCCAGAAAAACATCCGTTACGCACCTTGACCTTGCCAGAAGGGCAAGGTTGATCCTTACTGGCAATCGACTTACCGGAGTGTTCACGATGCCCAGTCCCGCAACATTCGATCTGCCTATCGCCGGCATGACCTGCGCCAGTTGCGCAGGCCGGGTCGAGCGCGCGTTGCGCAAAGTGCCCGGCGTCCAGGTCGCCACGGTCAACCTCGCCAACGAACGCGCCTACGTCGAAGTCAGCGGGCAGATCGACCCCGCCGTGCTGGTGGCGGCCGTCGACAAGGCTGGCTACAGCGCCAGCCTCGAACAGGATTCAGCCGTTCAGCAGGCCGACCAGCGCCAACGCCACAACACCGAGCGCTGGCAACTGATACTCGCCATTGTCCTGGCGCTGCCGCTGGTGGTGCCAATGCTGCTGCAGCCGTTCGGCGGCCACGGGATGCTGCCGGCGTGGTTGCAGTTTGCCCTGGCCACCCCCGTACAATTCCTCCTCGGCGCGCGCTTTTACGTCGCCGCCTGGAAAGCCGTGCGCGCCGGTTCCGGCAACATGGACTTGCTGGTCGCGCTGGGCACCAGTGCCGGATATGGGCTGAGCATCTACCAATGGCTGAGCGCTGCGCCCGGGACGATGCCGCACCTGTATTTCGAGGCGTCGGCGGTGGTGATCGCACTGGTCCTCCTCGGCAAATACCTCGAAAGCAGCGCCAAGCGCCAGACCGCCAGCGCAATTCGGGCGCTGGAGGGGTTACGCCCTGAACGCGCGATCAAGCGGGTGGACGGCCAGGAAATGGAGGTCGCCATCAGCACACTGAGCATCGGCGATCAGGTGGTAGTAAAACCCGGCGAGCGCTTCCCGGTGGATGGCGAGGTGATCGAAGGCCAGAGCCACGCCGATGAAGCCCTGATCAGCGGCGAGAGCCTGCCGGTCCCCAAGCAACCCGGCGACAGGGTCACCGGTGGCGCGATCAATGGCGAGGGCCGCCTGCTGATCAGCACTCAGGCACTGGGCGCAGAAACCGTGCTGGCGCGCATCATCCGTCTGGTGGAAGACGCGCAGTCAGCCAAGGCGCCGATCCAGAAACTGGTCGACAAGGTCAGCCAGGTGTTCGTGCCGGTGGTCCTGCTGATTGCCCTGGCGACGCTGGTCGGCTGGCTGATGGCCGGCGCGTCGCTGGAGGCCGCGGTGATCAACGCCGTCACCGTGCTGGTCATCGCCTGCCCCTGTGCCCTCGGGCTGGCCACGCCGACTGCGATCATGGCCGGCACCGGCGTGGCCGCCCGCCACGGCATTTTGATCAAGGACGCCGAAGCCCTTGAACGCGCCCATGAAGTCACCACGGTGGTCTTCGACAAGACCGGCACGCTGACCTCCGGCACGCCGCGCATTGCCCACATGGCCGCCCTCGACGGTGATGAAAACGCCCTGCTGCAACTGGCCGGTGCGCTGCAGCGTGGCAGCGAACACCCGTTGGCCAAAGCGGTGCTGGACGTGACCACAGAACGCGGCCTGAACCTGGGGGACGTCAGCAACAGCCGCGCGCTGGCCGGACGCGGTATCGCCGGCACCCTGGACAGCCGCGAACTGGCGCTGGGCAATCAGCGCCTGCTGCAAGAAAGCGGCTTGCTGCAAGAAAGCAACTTGACCGGGCTCGACCTGTACGGGCGGGCTCAGGCCTGGGAAGCCGAAGGCCGCACGCTGTCCTGGCTGATCGAACTGAGCCCGCAGCGTCAGGTGCTCGGCCTGTTTGCCTTCGGCGACACGCTCAAGCCCGGCGCCGTTGAGGCCATCGCGCAACTGACCGCCCGGCACATCAGCAGTCACCTGCTGACGGGAGACAATCGCGGCAGCGCAAGGGTCGTCGCGCAGGCGCTGGGCATCAACGACGTGCACGCCGAAATACTGCCCGCCGACAAAGCCGCCACCGTCGTGGCCCTGAAAAAAACCGGCGTGGTGGCGATGGTCGGTGACGGCATCAACGACGCCCCTGCCCTGGCCGCTGCCGACATCGGCATCGCCATGGGCGGCGGCACGGACGTGGCCATGCACGCCGCCGGCATCACCCTGATGCGCGGCGACCCGCGGTTGATCCCGGCCGCGCTGGACATCAGCCGCAAGACCTACGCAAAGATCCGGCAAAACCTCTTCTGGGCCTTCGTCTATAACCTGATCGGCATTCCGCTGGCCGCGTTCGGTCTACTCAATCCGGTCCTGGCAGGTGCAGCCATGGCCTTGTCCAGCGTCAGCGTGGTGAGCAACGCCCTGCTGTTGAAAACCTGGACACCCAAAGACCAAGCCAACGACGAACCTATAGACGCCCCCAACGACAAGCCCAACGACACGGGAGACGCTTCATGAACATCGGACAAGCCGCCAAACGCAGCGGCCTCAGCGCCAAGATGATTCGCTACTACGAATCCATCGGCCTGCTCCCTGCCGCTGCCCGCACCGACAGCGGCTATCGCTTGTACGGCCCGGACGAGCTGCACACCCTGGCGTTCATCAAACGCTCGCGGGATCTGGGGTTTTCCCTGGAAGCGGTCGGCAAACTGCTGACCCTGTGGCAAGACCGCGGCCGTGCCAGTGCCGACGTCAAGGCGCTGGCCCACCAGCACATCGCCGAACTCAATCAGAAAATCGAGGAATTGGCCGGGCTGCGTGACACCCTGCAGAACCTGGTCAGCCACTGCCAGGGCGATCGCCGCCCGGACTGTCCGATTCTGGCTGACCTGGCGTCGAATGGAGGTCGCGCCCATGGGTAACCCACGCACTCGTATACCCCTCACCGCCGTTCAGGAACATGCCGATGCAGATTGAAGACGTCGCCGCGTTCTGCCTGAATCTTCCCGGCGCGCGGGAGGATTACAAATGGGGCGGCGTCAGGGTCTTCTCCATCGCCGACACCAAGATGTTCGCGGTGATGGGCCTGGCCGGGAACGACCTGTCGTTCAAGGTCGGCGCCGAGCTGTTCCTCGGCTACGTCGACCGTCCGGGCGTGCGACCTGCGCCTTACCTGGCCCGCGCCCACTGGATCACCCTGACCTACCCGTTCGCCATGGGCGCAGACGAGCTAAAGGAAGCGCTGACCCGCTCCCACCAGTTAGTAGTCGGCAAGCTGTCGAAGCGCCGCCAGGTGGCGCTGAAGCTGTAAACGGGTCCATCCAGCGTTTCTGCAAGCCATTCAATACAAATGGCGCGAAATCAGGCGACCGCCGAACAGCAAGCGGTCGACCCAGAACAATTCGTGCAACAGCACAATCAGCCAGAACACCAGCTGGTACGAAAACTTGCGGGTCTTGTGGCGAAACACTTGCTGGGCCAGCAGCGCACCCGGCCACCCGCCCAGCAGTTCGCTCACGTGCAGCAGCTTTTCCGGCGTCCGCTGGCCGCCGCGCTGGGCCTGCTTCTTGTCCCAGCCGTAAAACCCAAAGGCGACAACGCTCATCAGCCCGTAAATCGCCGCCGGCAGCCAGCTGCCGCCGCGGGTCCAGTAGGTGACGACGCCGTAGACCGGCAAGCCGCACAGCAACAGCATCGCCACCAGCTTGAGTTTCAGAAAGCGCACGGCGACAGGCTTGGCGGCGGCCGAGCGCCCCGGGTGTTGCGATTCGGAACGTTGAGTCATCGGAACATCAGCCCTGCACACTGGACCAGTCGACCCAGCCGAATTGCCAGGTCGCGAGAATCAGCAGACCGAAGGCGATGCGGTACCAGGCGAACACGTCGTAGCTGTGGGTGGCGATGAACTTGAGCAGGCCGCGAACGGCGATCATGGCGAAGATGAACGCGGCGATGAAGCCGATGGCGAACACCGGCAGATCATCGGGCTGGAACAGGTAGCGGTATTTGTACCCCGAGTACACCGAAGCCGCGATCATGGTCGGCATCGCCAGAAAGAACGAAAACTCGGTGGCGGTTTTGCGTGACAGGCCGAACAGCAGCCCGCCGATGATGGTCGAGCCCGATCGCGAAGTACCCGGAATCATGGCCAGGCATTGCGCGAAGCCGACCTTCAACGCATCCACCCAGGTCATCTCATCCACGGTTTCGGCGTGAATCGCATGCTCGCGGCGCTCGGCCCAGAGCATGATGAAGCCGCCGACCACCAGTGCAACGGCCACTGTGATCGGGTTGAACAGGTATTCGTGGATCAGATCGGAAAACAACACGCCGAGGACCATGGCCGGCAACACGCCGACGATGAGGTTGGCGGTGAAACGCCGCGCTTCGGGCCGCGTTGGCAAACCGATGACGACATCAATGATCTTGCGGCGAAACTCCCACATCACCGCCAGGATCGCCCCCAACTGAATAATGATATTGAACGCCATCGCCCGCTCGCCGCCAAAACCGATCAGGTCCGCAACGATGATCTGATGACCCGTGCTGGAAATCGGCAAAAACTCCGTCAGCCCTTCTACAACCCCAAGTATCAGCGCCTGTGCAGCGGTCCAAAGATCCATCATTCCCCCGGCTGGAACCTGCTCATGGCACGGCTCTCTTGATATGTATTACAAACTGTTGCGCGAACGATAAACGGTCAAACGTAAAAAAAGCATGAACGTTACAGCGCTCTGCCTCGGGCATGAGCGCGGCGATGCTAGCAGACCTTTCTGACGAACGCGCTAGCATGAATACTGGCGCGAAGGCTTTGACGTTTACCCCATCGTCGTTACATTGCCTCTATGAACCCGACGTGCTGCCCGGGATGTTTTTCTACCGCCTTTTCAGATGCTTCCGACGCATCATCGCGTCCCACCTCGGGCGATAAAGCGCCTACAATCGCCGACCCGTTTTTCCACCGTCTCTTCAGGAGTTGCCATGTCAGGGCTTGAGCTGTTTGCCGCTGCACTCGGTGTCATTGCCGTCTGGCTGACAGTCAAACAGAACCCATGGTGCTGGCCGATCGGTCTGGTCATGGTGTTGCTCTACACCTGGATCTTCTTCGACGTGAAGCTCTACTCCGACATGCTATTGCAGGTGGTGTACGCCGGGCTGCAGCTGTATGGCTGGTGGCAGTGGACCCGCCGTGGCGCGGCAGACAACGGCCGCATCGTCACCTCGTTGGGCAGCGGCAGCCTGTTGCTCAGCCTGGTCGCCGGCGCCGTGGTCAGCGTTGTCCTTGGCGCGGCCATGGCCCATTTCACCGACGCCGCGCAACCCTGGCTTGATGCCACACTGACCGGTTACAGCCTGGTCGCGCAGGTCTGGATGGCGCAAAAGCGGGTGCAGTGCTGGCCGCTGTGGATCCTGCTCGACGTGATCTTCGTGGGCCTGTTTCTCTATAAAGCGCTGTACCTCACCGCGGGTCTGTACGCGCTGTTCACCCTGCTCGCCGTGCAGGGCTGGCGCGACTGGCGCGCCGACCCCGCGCTGGCGCGTTGACCGAGATGAAAGTGCTGGTACTCACAGGGCCCGAATCCAGCGGCAAGAGCTGGCTGGCGGAAGAGATTCAGCGGCAGTTCGGCGGCGTACGGGTGGGCGAATACGTGCGGCAGTTCATCGATGAGGTACAGCGGGACACCTGCTACGCCGACATCGACGTCATTGCCCGGGAACAACTGGCCCGTGAGGACGCCGCGCGGTCGCTCAAACCGTCACTGCTGATCCTCGACACCCATTTGCTCAGCAACGTCCTCTGGAGCCGTGCGCTGTTCAACGACTGCCCGGCGTGGATCGAAACCGCCCTCGCCGAGCGCCACTACGATCTGCACCTGCTGCTGTCCCCGGAGGGGGTCGGATGGGTCGGCGACGGTCAGCGTTGCCAGCCAGACCTGGCCGAGCGCCAGGCATTCTTCGAGGCCAGCCGGCAATGGCTGGTGGCCCACGGGCAGCCTTTCGAGGTGATTGGCGGGATCTGGAGCCACCGCAGTGAGCAAGCACTGCAGCGGGTCAGCCAACTGATCAATGACTGAGAGCCTGCACGCCGGAGGTGAACGCCGGCGGCTGCATCGCGCAAGGCCGGATCAACGAATCTGATGCTTGTGCAGCAGGCGATAGAACGTTGGCCGAGAAATACCGAGCACTTTGGCGGCCACGCTGAGGTTGTCGCTGTGACGAGTCAACACATCACACAGCGCTTGCCGTTCCGCCCGGGACTTGTACTCATCCAGAGTGGCCATGCTGGTGCTGATCTCTTCTTCGCCCAGCAGCCCCAGGTCGAACGCTTCGATCTGCCGCCCTTCCGCCAGCACCAGCCCGCGACGCACCCGGTTCTCCAACTCCCGCACGTTGCCGGGCCAGTCGTGCTTGCCCATGGCAACCAGCGCGTCCTGACTGAAATTGCGTGCCCGCCGGCCGGTTTCCCGGCTGTAGAACTGGGCGAAGTGATTGGCCAGCAACGCCAGATCACCGTGCCGCTCGCGCAACGGCGCAGTGCCGACCTGCAACACGTTGAGCCGGTAATACAGGTCTTCGCGAAACCGCTTCATGCGAATCGCCGCTTCCAGATCGACGTGGGTCGCCGCCAGCACGCGCACATCCACCGGGACACGCTCCCCCGCCACTTCAATGTGCCGATCCTGGAGGAACCGCAGCACATTCGCCTGGACCTCCAGGGGCAAATCGCCGATCTCGTCGAGAAACAGGGTGCCGCCATTGGCCTCTTCAATGCGCCCCGTCCTGCGCTGGCGTGTTGCGTCTCCCGCGTCGGCGGTGCCGAACAACTCTTCCTGCAGCCATTGCTCCGACATCGCCCCGCAGTTGACCGAAATGAAGGGTTGCTCGCGGCGCTGGGACTGAGCATGCAGCGTGCGTGCGATCAACTCCTTGCCCGTCCCGCCTTCGCCACGGATCAGCACCGGTGATTCGGTGGGCGCCAGCTTGCTCAGCAATCGGCGCAACTCGCGCATCGGCCGGCTTTCCCCCAGCAATTGCTGGCCAGGGTTCTCTCCAAAGGGGGCGCCTTTGCCATAACCGCCACCGCCGGCAACGCTGGCGCCTTTGGCACGCAGCCGCGCCATGCCGTAGGCGCGCCCCAGCGTGATCTGCACGCGGGCGACGTCGAAGGGCAAGGTATGGAAATCGAAGAACCACTCACAGACAAAATCACCGATGTGCTCGCGGCGCAGGTCCTCGCTGGTCAGCACGGCGATCCATTCGGTGTTGCTTCGAGAGATAAGGGACTTGACCACTTCAGGGTGTTCGAAATGCTCGGGCAGCAGGCGGATGAGGCCAACGTCACAGGGACGCAACGCGGCCTCTTCAAGGGTGCAGCTGTCGACATCCCACCCGGCAATGCGCAGGCCGGGGACCAGTTGCAGACATTCCTCGCACGGTTCGACGATCAGCAGGCGGCGTATGGAGGCCAGATCATGCATGTGAGTTTCCTTGGCGCCGGGGTCGCGTAGTGATCCATGGAGAAAACATTCTTATAAACAGTGCCTTGTGAAGGCCGATTGACACCATAGCAAGGTTTCTGACGCCCCCTTGGATCGATTCTGTATAAGCCTAAGATCGAAACGTGCTTAGCGTTTACGTACACCATCAAGCGCGCTTGGCAGTGAAGAACCAGGCCTCGCAGGAGTTTGGCTCACGCGCGGCAAGGAAGCGCGGCAAAAGTGCCGCTTAAAATAAATCAAGAAATTTCAAAATGGGTGTGACTCAGCCCTGGGGGACGGTCATCAGTACAAGTAGCAACACCAGACGCCACCGAGCGATACGCCCGCCGCCGGTGCACAACGTACACGGGCACTTTGAGGACAGTCCATGAACGCCCCCTTGCGCTTCAACGATGCTTTGCTGATTGCCGGTCACGCCTTTGAACCCTTCCAGTGCGTGGCCTGGGCCCCACAGGATGGCAACGGCGAACTGAGCCTCACCGTCATCGATCGCACCAGCACCCGCATTGGCCGCAAGCAGATCCCCAGCAGCGCCTATTCCGATCCGAAGCAACTGGCGCAGTTTCTCGAACAGGCCCGGGCTGAAATCAGCGGCGAAGGCTACAGCCTCGAGCCGTGGACCATGCCCGCCTGAGACCCGAACGACGACGTGCGCTCAGCACTCGTCGATGTGGCGGTAGTCAGCGTTGAGTTGCACGGCGATGTCCCGGGCGCGGCCCAGCCGTATGGGCCCACGCTCGATGTCGATCAGCAGCACGGGGCCGCTGAACACGGGAAGCGGCTGCGCCGGTCGTGTTGATAGCGCCGGTATGTCCTTGACCCGCCCGTCCGTGAGAATCAGCACCCGTTGCTGTTCCGCCGGGCAGCGCTTGTGCCGTTTTGCGGACCAGTCAGCCGCCTGATTGATCGCATCCCACAGCGGCGTGCCGCCCCCCGCACCCAATGCGTCGAGCCACGGCTGCAACCCGGCGCTGGCTTTCAGGCCCTGATGCTGCCAGCGCGCGCCGGTGCCGCTGGCGGTGAGCAAGGCCAGTCTGGCGCGCTGCCGATACGCATCATCGAACACCCCCGCCAACAAACCCTTTGCCTGACTCAACGCGTGATTGCGCCGGGTCGATGCCGATGCGTCGACGATCACCAGCCAGAGCTGCTCCGGCCGGCGACTGCGGGGCTGATGCACCAGATCGCTGCGAACCCGGGGGCGGCCACGGAGCAAGGTGGGCAGCCAGGCAATCGCGCCTTCTGCACCCGCGCGGGCCGCGCCGTTTCGGCCGCCGCCCAGTGCACCCGGTCGAGGGCTGGCATTCGCCCCCTTCGACAGACGGGGGCGAATGCCTAGGGCTTTTTTGGCCAGTGGGGCACTTCTTTGCGGTGACCCGTCTGCACGGTGCGGGCAGGCAACTCACCCCAACTGCCCTCGCCTGTTTCCGGCGATTCAGGTTGCCGCGGAGCACCGTCATCGGGTTTCGGCGGGGGTTGTTGTGATGGCGCAGGCGGCTGGGATTGCGGTTGTTGGGGCGGTTGCGGTTCGCGACGACGGTGACGCAGTGCAAAGTCGGCGACGGCGTCGATGTCCGCCTCGGCGATATGCGCAGCGCCACGCCAGGCAGCATGGGCACGGGCCGCGCGCAACCAGACCAGGTCCGCTCGCATACCGTCGACCCCGGCGGCAAAACAGCGCTCGGTGATCAAGCCCAGACTGGCATCATCCAGTTCAATGCTCGGCAACAGCCCCCGGGCGCTTTCACAACGGGCCTTCAACGCCTGCTGTTGCGGGGCCCATTGCTGACAGAAGGCTTCGGGCGCGGCGTCGAAATCCAGCCGACGGCGAATGATCTGCCCGCGCTGTTGCGGCACTGTCTGCCCGCTCAACGCCACGTTCAGGCCGAAACGGTCCAGCAGCTGCGGGCGCAGTTCGCCTTCTTCCGGGTTCATGGTGCCGATCAGCACAAAGCGCGCGGCGTGGCGATGGGAAATGCCATCGCGCTCCACCAGATTGACCCCGCTGGCGGCGACGTCCAGCAGCAAGTCGACCAAGTGGTCCGGCAGCAGGTTGACTTCATCGACGTACAGCACGCCGCCGTCCGCCTTGGCCAGGACCCCCGGCGAGAACGCCGCGCGGCCCTCGCCCAACGCGGCGTCAAGGTCCAGCGTGCCGACAAGGCGTTCTTCCGTAGCGCCCAGGGGCAATGTGACGAACTGACCGCTGGCCAGTAGATCCGCCAGCCCCCGGGCCAGGGTTGATTTCGCCATGCCGCGCGGGCCCTCGATCAGCACGCCACCGATTTTCGGGTCGATAGCGGTCAGGCACAGGGCGAGCTTCAGGTCATCGGCACCGACGACGGCGGCCAAGGGGAAATGAGGGGTGTCGGTCATGTTCGATTCTCGTCAAGCGGCGGGGCAGTCATGTGGTTCAAGCCGGTCACGCGCCTTCGCAGACTGCCCGGCAGGCGCTCTTCCAAGGTCATGACTCTTCGATGTCCAGCAACAGGTTCTCCAGCGCTTCGCGGTACTCGCCCGGTTCCTGCCACAAGCCGCGCTGCTGCGCTTCGAGCATGCGCTCGGTCATGTCCCGCAACGCGTCAGGATTGTGCTGCTGGATGAAATCGCGGGTCGAGGCGTCCAGCAGATAGGCATCGGCCAGCAGCGCGTATTGGTGATCGTCGATCAGCTCGGTGGTGGCGTCGAAGGCGAACAGGAAATCCACCGTCGCCGCCATCTCGAACGCGCCCTTGTAGCCGTGGCGTTTGACCCCTTCGATCCACTTCGGATTGGCCGCCCGCGAGCGCACCACCCGGTTGAGTTCTTCCTTGAGCGTGCGGATCTTCGGAAGATCGGGCTGGCTGTGGTCGCCGTGGTAACTGGCGACTTTTGCGCCGGACAGGCTTTCCACCGCCGCCAGCATGCCACCCTGGAACTGGTAGTAATCGTTGGAATCGAGCAGGTCGTGTTCGCGGTTGTCCTGATTCTGCAGCACCGCCTGGACCTGGCTGAGCCGCTTGGCAAAACCGTCACGGGCGGGCGTGCCTTCGTCGCTGCTGCCGTAGGCGTAGCCGCCCCAGTTCAGGTAAACCTCGGCAAGGTCTTCGCGGCTCTGCCACAAGCGTCCGTCGATAGCGTTCTGCACCCCCGCGCCATACGCTCCCGGTTTGGCGCCGAAGACGCGCCAGCCGGCCTGCTTCGCCGCTTGCTCGGCATCCAGGCCGTCGCGCAGCAATTGCTCGCGCTCCTGGCGCACGCGGGCGGCCAGCGGGTTCATGTCATCGGGCTCGTCCAGTGCTGCAACGGCCTGCACCGCCGCATCGAACAAGCGGATGAGGTTGGCGAACGCATCACGAAAGAACCCGGAAACCCGCAGGGTCACGTCAACCCGAGGCCGATCAAGCAGGCTCAGGGGCAGGATTTCGAAATCATCGACGCGCTGACTGCCCGTCGCCCACACCGGCCGCACGCCCATCAGGGCCATGGCCTGGGCGATGTCGTCACCGCCAGTGCGCATGGTTGCCGTGCCCCAGACCGACAGCCCGAGTTGACGTAAATAATCACCATGATCCTGTAAGTGCCTCTCCAGCAACAGGTTTGCCGACTGGAAGCCAATGCGCCAAGCGGTCATGGTCGGAAGATTACGGACGTCCACGGAGAAGAAATTGCGCCCGGTGGGCAGCACGTCCAGCCGTCCGCGACTGGGGGCGCCGCTCGGGCCGGCGGGGACAAAGCGGCCGCTCAGCGCGCCAAGGAGGTTGGCCATCTCGGCCGGACCGCACGCGTCAAGGCGCGGAATCACTACCTCATACAAAGACTCAACAACCTCCGACAACCCTTTGTTTTCAAAGCGATTAATCACCTCGACTCCAGCGGCAATCTGCTGAATCATCTGCGCAGCCAGCAGTTCCAGTCGCTCGCGGGTGTCACCCGTGGTACGCCAGGGTTCAGCGCTGACCTCATGTAATACCTGAGGTTTATCGCCGGTCCACGGCGCGCCGAGGTCACAGTCCAGCGGGTCGAAATCCAGCGCCAGCGCCTGACTCAAGGTGCGCAACAGGCTCGCCTGACCGCCGCGACCATCACCGCGAGGCACGCGCACCATCGCCAGCAGCGTGTCGATGCGCAGCCGGCCCGTGGGCGACTCGCCAAACACGTGCAGCCCATCGCGGATCTGCGATTCCTTCAGGTCACACAGATAGGTGTCCAGACGCGGCAGCCACACGGCGGCGTCTTCGTCGCTATTGGCATCCCCGTCCATCGACAGTTCGCGGTCGATATGGGTCTCGCGCACCAGCCTGAGAATGTCTTTCTGCAGCTCACGGGCACGGCGCGGATCGAGCAGTTGCGCTTCGTAATATTCGTCTGCCAGCAGTTCAAGGTCGCGCAACGGACCGTAGGTTTCGGCGCGTGTCAGCGGCGGCATCAAGTGATCGATGATCACCGCCTGGGTGCGGCGCTTGGCCTGGGCGCCCTCGCCCGGATCGTTGACGATGAACGGGTAGATATTCGGCATCGGGCCGAGGATCGCATCCGGCCAGCAGTGCTCGGACAGACCAACGCCTTTGCCCGGCAGCCACTCCAGATTGCCGTGCTTGCCGACATGGATGACGGCGTGGGCGCCATAGCGTTTGCGCAGCCAGAAGTAGAACGCCAGGTAACCGTGGGGCGGCACCAGGTCGGGGTCGTGATACACCGCGCTGTGGTCCACGTTGTAGCCCCGCGCCGGTTGAATCCCGACGAAGGTCATGCCGAAACGCAAGCCGGCAATCATCATCCGCCCGTCGCGGCACATGGGATCGGTGTCAGGAGCGCCCCATCGCGCCATGACCGCATCGCGATTGGCCTCGGGCAATGCCTGAAACGCGGCCAGGTACTCGTCCATGGCCATGCTCTGGTGGCAAGGCCGCTGATCGAGGCTGTCCGGGTCATTGGTGACGCCGCCGAGCAAGGCATGAATCAGCGCTGTGCCCGAGTCAGGCAGACCCTCGACCGGGTAACCCTCGCCCTGCATGGCGTTGAGGATGTTCAGCGCGGCGGCCGGCGTGTCGAGACCGACGCCATTGCCAATGCGCCCGTCGCGTGTCGGGTAGTTGGCGAGAATCAGCGCCACACGCTTGTCAGTGTTGGCCGTACGGGCCAGCAGCACCCAGCGCCGGGCCAGTTCGGCGACGAAATCCATGCGTCCCGGCTGGGCGCGGTAGCACACCACGTCGGACTGGCTGCGCTCGCTGTGCCAGGCCAGGTCCTTGAAGCTGATCGGCCGGCTGATGATGCGCCCGTCCAGTTCCGGCAACGCGATGTGCATGGCCAGATCCCGGGAGCCCAGGCCCTGGGCGCTGGCCTGCCAGGCCGGTTCGTTGTCCTGGGCGCAAATGGCCTGTATGACCGGGATATCCCGGCGAAACGGCCGCACGTCCGGCGCTTCCGGACTGGATTGAGCAAAGCCGGTGGTGTTGAGAATGACCTCGCAATCCACCTCATCGAGCCAGTCCTGCAGCGCGGTCATGCAACCGGCTTCCTTGAGGCTGGCGACCGCAATCGGCAACGGGTTCAAGCCCTGGGCCGACAAGCGCTCGCAGAACACATCAATGAAACCGGTGTTCGCCGCTTGCAGGTGGGAGCGATAGAACAACACCGCAGCGACCGGCTGATCCGCGCGCCAGTCGGCCTGCCAGCGAGCCAGGTCGGCGTTGGGGTTCAGCGGGTGATAAACCACGGTGCGCGGCAGCGTTTGCGGCTCGGCCCAGGGATAGTCACCGCCCAGCCAGCGCGTGGCGATGAAGCTGAACAGCGATAGAGCGTTGTGCTTGCCGCCCTGGCGCAGGTAGTGCCAGAGCCGCTCGCGGTCTTCGGCGGATTCGGTGCTCAGGCCGCTCAGCTCGGGGTCCGGCCGATCACAGCCGGGCACCAGAATCAGCTTGACGCCCTTCGCCGCCAGCTCCACCAACCGCTCGACGCCATAACGCCAGTAGCCGATGCCGCCGTGCAGGGAAATCAGGATGACCTTGGCGTGGCGAAGCACTTCGTCGACGTACAAATCCACCGAGGCATGGTTCTGCACCTGCATGGGATTGGCCAGGCGCAGGCTCGGGTAATCGTCCGGCAGTTGCTGCGCGACTTCAGCCAGCAACGCCAGGTTTGAGTCGGCGCTGCACAGGATCACCAGCTCGGCGGGCGTCTGGCCCAGGTCAGCGATGCTGTCGTCGGGAACGAAGCCGCCGGGCTGTGTACGCAGCAGGTGCATGGTTAGCCTTTGATCGCGGAAACGGCAGCGCGCAATTGCGCTTCAAGAACGCCCGCGTCCAGTTCCTGGCCGATCAGCACCAGGTGGGTTTCGCGGGTTTCGTCTGACTTCCAGGCGCGGTCGAAATGCTTGTCGAACCGGGTGCCGACGCCTTGCACCAGCAGGCGCATGGGTTTGCCGGGAATGGCAGCGAAGCCTTTGACCCGCAGGATGCCGTGCTGGACGACGGCCTGGGTCAGCGCGTCGAGCAACAGCGATTCATCGGCCTGGGGCAGCGTGATGGAGATCGAGTCGAAGGCGTCGTGGTCGTGATCATCCGGATCGTCGCCTTCGTGGTGATCGTGGTGGGTCTTGCGGCCATCGATGTGCAGCTCTGACTCAGCGCCCAGGCCCAGCAACACACTGATCGGCAGCTGGCCCCGGTTCGCTTCGACGATCTTCACCGCTGGCGGCAGTTCTTCGGCGACTTCCGCGCGCACGGCGGCCAGTGCGTCCGCGTCGAGCATGTCGGCCTTGTTCAGCACGACGAGGTCGGCGCTCGCCAGTTGGTCGGCGAACAGCTCATGCAACGGCGATTCGTGGTCCAGGTTCGGGTCGAGTTTGCGCTGGGCGTCGACCTGATCCGGGAACGCAGCGAAGGTGCCGGCGACCACGGCCGGGCTGTCGACCACGGTGATCACGGCGTCAACGGTGCAGGCGTTGCGGATTTCCGGCCACTGGAAGGCTTGCACCAGCGGCTTCGGCAGGGCCAGGCCTGAGGTTTCGATGAGGATGTGATCGAGGTCGCCGCGACGGGCGACCAGTTCCTGCATCACCGGGAAGAACTCTTCTTGAACGGTGCAGCACAGGCAGCCGTTGGCCAGTTCGTACACGCGACCGACGGCTTCTTCTTCCGAGCAGCCGATGGTGCATTGCTTGAGGATGTCGCCGTCGATGCCCAGCTCGCCGAACTCATTGACGATGACGGCGATGCGACGGCCTTCGGCGTTGTCGAGCATGTGCCGCAGCAAGGTGGTTTTGCCCGAGCCGAGAAAGCCGGTGACGATGGTGACGGGAAGTTTGGCCAGTGTTTTCATCGGTTGCCCTCAGGCATGCGGCGGGGCAACGAGGACGAAAACAGCGCAGGCCGGCAGAAACAGGCGCGCGGTTCGATTCGCCACCGGATCACCCCGCCCGGTTGTAGTGGAATTCCTCGGCCGCTCGCAGGCGGTCCGATTCGAGGCAGGTCTCCTGGCTCACGGCGGCCGGTCGCTGACAGGCATCGTCAGGCGACTGGCATTCATTGCGCCTTCCCGCTCGCGCAGTGGCTGTGCAATGAAGCGGTCCGTTTACAGTTGCGGGGGCAGCTGCGGCGTGAAACCGCATTCCCTTCTTAGCGCAGGTGGCTTTCATAAAAGCGGCCGGCGAACCTCAAGTGCGCAAGGCTACGCAGTGACCGCAGGCCGGTCAATCGCGCCGTTGCAATGATTGCCGCGCCAATTGACGCACCGATCGCTGCATCGATTGACATGCCGACTGACGGGTCGATTGACGCGCCAAACAGCCCGTGGTCTCCTACACACCTTGTTACGGGTGCCCTTCACAGGGTGAAACGGGAAACCGGTGCGTGCAGACCTTTGGGTGTGCATCAGTCCGGTGCTGCCCCCGCAACGGTAAGCGAGTGAAGAGTCAGATCCACTGTATCCACAGCGATATGGGAAGGCGATTCTTGAAGGCGCGACGGCTGTGAAGGCTGTTGCATGTGCCCCTCGCGAGCCCGGAGACCGGCCCGACAACGTTATATAACAACCCGCGGTGGGCGGGCGCTGTTGAGCACTGCCGGCATTGGCCTGCGGTGTCTTCGCGCCTTTCCGTCCGCTGAATCCACATCAGAGGGAAGCGCCATGTCCGCCAGCACACCCCGCCAGACGTCCGGCACCACCACACACACCACGACGGCCGTTGCGAGCACGCAAAGCCAGCGCCTTGTCGCCGCCGTCAGCGCGATGTTTCTCGGTGCGTTTCTGGTGTACTTCGCCGGCTTCTCCCACATCGATGCGGTGCATAACGCGGCGCACGACACCCGTCACAGCTCCGCCTTCCCGTGCCACTGAGACCTGCCGCCATGTTCAAGCGAATCGCGCAAACGGCCGGGTTCACCGGACTGCTGGCCGCCCTGTTGTTGACGTTGCTGCAGAGCTTCTCGGTGGCGCCGCTTATTCTGCAGGCGGAGACCTACGAGAAGGCGCCCGCCGTCGAGATGCATGAGCATGCCGACGGCGCCATGGCGGCTCACGTCCATGACGAAGAAGCCTGGGAGCCGGAAGATGGCTGGCAGCGCGTGCTGTCCACCACTGGCGGCAATCTGGTGGTCGCGGTCGGTTTCGCCTTGATGCTGGCGGCGCTGTACACCCTGCGCACGCCGGCGAGTGCGCGCGAAGGGGTGCTGTGGGGGTTGGCCGGTTATGCGGTGTTTGTGCTGGCGCCGACCCTCGGTTTGCCGCCCGAACTGCCCGGCACCGTCGCAGCGGACCTGACCCAGCGGCAGATCTGGTGGGTCGGCACCGCTGTGTCCACGGCTGCGGGCCTGGCGCTGATGGTATTTGCCAGACACTGGCTGCTGAAGGTCATGGGCGCGGTGATTCTGGTGGTGCCGCACATGGTCGGCGCGCCGCAACCGGCGGTCCATTCGGCACTTGCGCCGGAAGCCCTTGAAGCGCAGTTCAAGATTGCGTCGCTGCTGACCAATGCCGCGTTCTGGATCGCCTTGGGCTGGATCAGCGCCTGGCTGTTTCGTCGCAGTGAAACGCCTGCGGCGCACACGGGTTTGAACCCCGCGCTGTGACCGTGAATGACTCGTGCGACCGACCGCTGTGGGTGGTCGGCCTGGGCTGCCAGCGCGGATGCTCGGCGCTGGAGCTTCGGCAACTGATAGAGGATGGTTTGCGGGAGTGTCAGCTGGCCCCGGCAGACATTGCTGCCCTGGCGTCGATTGATGGCAAAGCCGATGAAGCGGGGTTGCTGGAACTGGGTCATGGGCTGGGCCTGACGGTAGGGTTCTTCAGCGCAGGTGACCTGGCGGCTTACGAGGATCAGCTCAGCCATCGATCCGAGATCGCTTTTGAACGCACGGGCTGCTACGGCGTGGCGGAAAGCGCCGCGTTGGCCATGGTGACGCGGTTGACCGGCTCGCCGGCGACATTGGTCATCCCCCGCCGAAAAAGCCCCCACGCGACGTTCGCATTGGCAACCGCAACCGGCAGGGCGAGCGCAACCTCTTAGGACCGGCTCAAATTGTAGGACCGGCTTTAGCCGGGAAAGCATCAGTGGTCATACCGCAGATTTTTGATGGCGTACCCGAAGGCCCCTTACCGGCTAACGCCAGTCCCACGGACACACCGCGGACCCTCGTAGGACCGGCTTCAGCCGGGAAAGCGTCAAGCGTCACACTGCAAATATGAGGGTGTACATGCAGGCCCCTTACCGGCTAAAGCCGGTCCTACAGAAGTAGGCCGCGTGCATTCAGCGACAAGCATCCGGCGAACCATCGTTCAAATGAATTCCAATCAGGACACCCCATGACCGTTTTTTTCATCGGCGCCGGCCCCGGCGATCCAGACCTGATCACTGTCAAAGGCCAGCGGCTGATCCGCGCCTGCCCGGTGATTATCTACGCCGGCTCGCTGGTGCCTGAGGCGGTGCTGGAGGGGCATCAGGCGGTTCAGGTGACCAACAGCGCTTCACTGCACCTGGAGCAGATCATCGAGCTGATGAAATCCGCTCATGCACAAGGGCATGACGTGGCGCGGGTGCATTCCGGCGATCCGAGTCTCTATGGCGCGATCGGCGAGCAAATCCGTTGCCTGCGCGCGCTGCACATCCCCTTCGAAATCATCCCCGGCGTCACCGCCACCGCTGCGTGCGCCGCGCTGTTGGGCACCGAGCTGACGCTGCCGGACATTTCCCAGAGCGTGATCCTGACCCGCTACGCCGACAAAACCGACATGCCCGAAGGCGAAAGTCTCGGCGATCTGGCGCGGCATCAAGCGACCATGGCGATTCATCTGGGGGTCAATAACCTGGGCAAGATCGTCGCCGAGCTGACACCGCACTATGGCGCGGACTGCCCCATTGCCGTAGTGCATCGCGCCAGTTGGCCGGACCAGGACTGGGTCACCGGCACACTGGCGGACATCGAGGAAAAGGTGCGGATCAAGGGATTCCGCCGCACCGCGCTGATTCTGGTAGGCAGAGTGCTCGGCAACGACGTGTTCAGCGAATCCTCGCTGTATCGCGCCGGCCACGCCCATGTGTTCAGGCCTTAGCCTGCGCCCGTCACGCTTACCGAGCGCCCATAAAAAAGCCCCGAACGCGTCGGGGCCTTGCCTGCAACACAATCACTTCTCAGTAATACGCGTTTTCTTTCTGGGTGTGGTCGGTCACGTCACGCACACCGGTCAGCTCGGGGATGCGCTCCAGCAGCGTGCGCTCGATGCCTTCCTTCAGCGTCACGTCCGCCTGACCACAACCCTGGCAACCACCGCCGAACTGAAGAATGGCGACGTTCGCCTCCTCCTCTTCAACAACCTCGATCAAGGTGACCTGGCCGCCATGACTGGCGAGACCCGGGTTAATCTCGGTTTGCAGGTAGTAATTGATGCGCTCGTTGATCGGGCTGTCGGCGTTGACCATCGGCACCTTGGCGTTAGGCGCCTTGATGGTCAGCTGGCCGCCCATGCGATCGGTGGCGTAATCAACAACGGCGTCGTCCAGAAACGCTTCGCTGAACGCGTCGATCCAGGCGGTGAAGCTTTTCAGGCCGATGGCCGTGTCTTCGGGTTTTTCTTCGCCTGGCTTGCAGTAGGCAATGCAGGTTTCAGCGTATTGGGTGCCAGGCTGGGTAATAAACACGCGGATGCCGATGCCGGGCGTGTTCTGCTTTTCCAGCAGATCGGCCAGGTAATCGTGGGCGGCATCGGTAATCGTAATAGCGGTCATGAAAATTCCTCGCAGACGTGGGGCGCAGTTTACGCCAATCAACTGCGCCTGACAAAGCCCTAGTGTTTTAGTCGGGTAAGTGACCCGACCGCTACCCAGTGTCTGTCAGGACAGCGCCGCCTCCTTGCTTGCCCGTCTCTGGTCCAGCCAGCCTTTCATGCGGCGGTACAAGCCCTTCTCGATCCATTCATAACTGAGCCACGCGCCGAGCGCGATGACCGGTACGCACACCGCAAACACCAGATACGGGTTCAGGCCGTAACGCTCACTGACCAGCCATCCCGCATACAGCACCAGCACGTGGAGCAAGTACACCGAATACGAGCAGTCGCCCATGGTCTTCAGCAGGCGATAGTTGCGCAGATAGGGTTCGAGGGAGATGCAGGCGACCACGATCACCGCACTCGGCAGACCCCAGTTGATGATGCGCGGCGCCGGTTGCAGATGGTCGATGGTGAACAGCGCAGCGCCAATGGCCAGCAACGGCAGCCACAACCGCTCACTGATCCAGCCCCGGCGATACATCACACCCACGAAAATGCCGAGCAGGAACTCATAGACGATGTCATTGGCGTAGAACCGGCTGACCAGCCCCGAACGACCCAGCACGTCGGTGATGGCAAACAGCGCCGCTGCGAGAATCAACGGGCGCAGACGCTGTTGGAACAGGAACACCATCGAGAACAGCACGTAGAACAGCATTTCGTAGTTCAGCGTCCAGCCCACGTTGAGGGTGGGATAGAGGCCGTAGCCGCCCGGGTTTTCCGAGGGGATGAACAACAGCGACAGCACAAAGCTTTGCCAGTCGACGACCTGGTGGGGCAGCAGCGGCTGAGCGACAACCACCAGCAGGCCCATCACCAGGGTGTACAGCCAATACGCCGGGACGATGCGAATGACACGGTTGAGCATGAAGCGGCCGGCGGGAATGTCCTTGTCTACAGTTGACAGGTAGATGACCAGACCGCTGATGACGAAAAAAATGTCGACGCCAACGGCGCCTTTTTCAGTGAAAAAACGGCCGACCGGCCCACTCGGATGGAAGTCGAAAAATATCTGCATGAAGTGGTGACACACAACAGCCCACGCGGCGAGAGCCCGCAGGGCCTGAACCGAAATCAACATCTGCAACCTCTTGCTTCGTCTGGATTGACCTTCGCTGCCACGCCCGAAAAGGCAAGGTGTCGAAGAGCGACTCCCAAGGTCGGACTTCATAAGTTGCGAAAAGGTTCGGCGTCACTGACGGGCTGCATAATGGCTGCGCGCCATGTATTACAAGGGTTTCCCTGTTTGAAGCAGCATCAGCGGGGCCGACGCGTAGTGTGAAGATTTTCTGCAGGGCGGCTCGCGGGCGGCTCAGAGATTCTCGTAGCGATTCATGTCCAAGACACCCGCCTCGCGCGGCTCGGTTTCCTGAAGGTAGCGGTCCAGGTCGTGGAAGTACGTCCAGAACAGCGGATGGCTGCGGCGCACGCCCCAGCGCTGGACGATAGCGTCGAACGCCTGCTTGTGATCGTGGGCCTGCTCCATTGCGTCAACGAACGCACCGACCTCGCTGGCCGGGACGTTGAACATGAAATTCGGGTAGCTGCTCAGCACACCCGGATAGATTGTCAGCGTGTCCAGACCGGGCTGGTAGCGGTAATCCTCGCCCATCAGAAAGGCGACGTTACTGTGGGCCCGGTTGCGCAGCATGCTGTAGACGATGCGTTTGCCGCTGCCATCCTGGATCCGCAGCATCGTCGCTTCCGGCAACTGGTGAATGACCTTCAGCCCCGCCGCCGGCCGCGACGTCAGCCGGCTCAATGTCTGCTCCACCTCGCTGAACACCGGGTCCAGTCCCTCACGCGAACAGTAGGCGCCGTCGCAGCGATTGATCGGGTCCGGCGTCACGTTCAAGGTGCCCGCACGCTCGATCAACTTGCGCTCGAAGTCACGCTTGGGGTTTTTCTCATCGAGTGTCAGGCCGCTCGGGGTGTCATCGTCGATGGCCTGGTAATCCAGCCACATCTTTAATTTGCCGCCGTTCTGGTACCAGTCGCCGAGGATGTCATCGCGCTTGTCGGCCGGCATCAGGCGCAGGAAGTTGACCTCGGCGCCGTTGCGGATCAGGTCGAAATACAAGCGCGTCTGCACCTGATGAGAGACGTTGCCGTAGACGTCGAAATTGACTGCCAACTGGTAATAGGTGCGCTCCAGCAAGGGGTAGTCGAACAGCCAGACGCTGTTGGGCAGCGCGCCAATCAGCCCTTTGTTCACCGAGGCGCTGTCGAAGTGGCGGAAGATGGTCAGCAGCGCGTTGTCGTTGCCCGCCCACAGCGTCGCCCAACCCGGCGGGGGCATGTGCGCGTAGGCATCGCTGCGCAGGTCTTCGTACTGATTGCGCTTGTCGCGGTAGTCGTGCCACAGGGTCAGCACGCTGCCGACGTCATCGTCCTGCCCCGGCATCGGCAGCAATGGCGTGGCCTTGGCCCGGTAGGCCGCGTCGGTGATGTAACGGTCGTGGTCGGGCGCTTGAAACAGCGCCCAGAAATGATCGCGAATCACATCCGTGGCGATCTCGCCCCGACACACCGGGCCGCGAATGAACGTGCGAACGAAGTATTCGGCATTGTCCAGCATGAACTGGTAGCGCGCGTCAGCGGGGATCTGCTTGAACGTTTCGAACGGATTGGCCCGATGCTGCGGGCCATAGCCGGGCAGCTCGGTGGCGTGCCAGGTGCCGCTGTAGAACAGTTGCTTGACCCGGGCCAGCTTCTGCGGGCCCATCGGGTAGGTGATGTGGGTCTTGTGGACGATGACGCCCTGCACCGGCATCAGGCGGTAATAGAAGGTGGTGCCAGGATCGTCGTCGGGACGGCGCGTGGCGATCAGGTCAACCGGCTGGCCGCTCGGCGTGCGCGAGCGCACCCACTGGAAAAAGTGCCCCGGCTCGCCGTCGCTGAAATACACGTGGGCCAGAAACAGGTGTTCGTACAGCCAACGGCCGACCAGCGCCTCGCTCGATCCGGGGCGATTGAGCAGGCGCTCCCATTCGGTGATCTGCGCCGCTTCGCCCGTACTCGGTTGCACCGGCGTCTGCTCCACGGGTGCCCCGGCTGCCAGCCAGCGTTGCAGCGTGCTGTATTGAGCGTCGGTGAGGCCGGTCACCGCCAGCGGCATGCCCTGCCCCGGACGCGCCGTGGCATAAGCGGCAAACTCGTTGGGCAACGGGCACATGTTCTGGCGGTTCAGGCCCAGCACGATGTCATCCGGCAGCCGCGCGTTGGGCACCAATGGCGCGCTGTGCCCGAACTCGAGCATCTTTGCCATCAGCGCCGCCTGATTGCTCTGCCCGTCCAGCACTGAATAGAAGCCTTTCTTGCGCCAGGCGTCAGGGCCCTGCGCGTCGACGAAAATCCGGGTGGGGGCGACCGCCTTGCTGCGGTCGCCTTCGTAAACCGGCACCTTCGATGCACCGCGCAGCACACCTTCGCCGCTGCCCAGGTTCAGCTGACAGGCAGCGTCGTTGCAGGCGTGGCAGGCGACGCACTTCTCGGTGAAGATCGGCTGGATATCGCGGCTGTAGGAAATAGCCGGAGACTGAAGGGGTGACTGCGCGAACGCTGCACCGCAAAACAACAAGGCCAGGGAACTGGCGAGCACGCGATGCAACATGGAACGGGCGTCCTGAAAATGAATCGCCGGGATTCTACCGTTTGGCGGTGCCGCGTAACATGAACAGAATTCATGTAAATCCCGGAATGATTTAAATCCGTACAGGTTTGCTATTATTTCGCACCTTTCAGCGCCACCTTATTTCGTACTTCTTCATCCGGGTAACCTTCATGTCAGATCGCAGCGCGCGTCTTCAAGCACTCCAGCAGGCTCTTCAACAGCGAATCCTGATCCTCGATGGCGGCATGGGCACCATGATCCAGAGCTATCGGCTGGAGGAAGAAGACTACCGCGGCAAGCGTTTTGCCGACTGGCCGAGCGACATCAAGGGCAACAACGACCTGCTGATCCTGACCCGGCCTGACGTGATTGGTGCGATCGAGAAGGAATACCTCGACGCCGGTGCCGACATTCTCGAAACCAACACCTTCAACGCCACCCAAGTGTCCCAGGCCGACTACGGCATGGAAGCGCTGGTCTACGAACTGAACGTGGAGGGCGCGCGCCTGGCCCGCCAGGTCGCCGACGCCAAGACCCTGGAAACCCCCGACAAGCCGCGCTTCGTCGCCGGCGTGCTCGGCCCGACCAGCCGCACCTGCTCGCTGTCGCCGGACGTCAACAACCCCGGCTACCGCAACGTGACCTTCGACGAACTGGTGGAGAACTACACCGAAGCCACCAAAGGCCTGATCGAAGGCGGTGCGGACATGATCCTCATCGAAACCATCTTCGACACCCTCAACGCCAAAGCGGCGATCTTCGCCGTTCAGGGCGTGTTCGACGAGCTGGGCTTCGAGCTGCCGATCATGATTTCCGGCACCATCACCGACGCCTCCGGCCGCACCCTTTCCGGCCAGACCACCGAAGCGTTCTGGAACTCGGTACGTCACGCCAAGCCGATCTCTGTGGGCCTCAACTGTGCGTTGGGCGCCAGCGAGCTGCGGCCGTACCTGGAAGAGCTGTCGAACAAGGCCGAGACCCACGTCTCGGCGCACCCCAACGCCGGCCTGCCCAACGAATTCGGTGAGTACGACGAAGCCCCGGCAGAGATGGCCAAAGTCGTCGAAGAGTTCGCCCAGAGCGGATTCCTCAACATCGTCGGCGGTTGCTGCGGCACCACCCCGGCGCACATCAAGGCCATCGCCAACGCCGTCGCGCCCTATGCGCCGCGGCCGATTCCGGAGATTCCCAAGGCCTGCCGCCTGTCCGGTCTGGAACCGTTCACCATCGATCGCAGCTCGCTGTTCGTCAACGTCGGCGAGCGCACCAACATCACCGGTTCTGCCCGTTTTGCCCGCCTGATCCGCGAAGACAACTACACCGAAGCCCTGGAAGTCGCCCTGCAGCAGGTCGAAGCCGGCGCCCAGGTGATCGACATCAACATGGACGAGGGCATGCTGGACTCGAAGAAGGCCATGGTGACCTTCCTCAACCTGATTGCCGGCGAGCCTGACATCTCCCGCGTGCCGATCATGATCGACTCCTCGAAATGGGAAGTCATCGAAGCCGGCCTCAAGTGCATCCAGGGCAAGGGCATCGTCAACTCGATCAGCATGAAAGAAGGCGTCGAGCAGTTCATCCATCACGCCAAGCTGTGCAAGCGCTACGGCGCGGCGGTGGTGGTGATGGCCTTCGACGAAGCCGGCCAGGCCGACACCGAGGTGCGCAAGAAGGAAATCTGCAAGCGCTCCTACGACATTCTGGTTAATGAAGTGGGCTTCCCCCCGGAAGACATCATTTTCGACCCGAACATCTTTGCCATCGCCACCGGCATCGAAGAGCACAACAACTACGCCGTCGACTTCATCAACGCCTGCGCCTACATCCGCGACGAACTGCCGTATGCGCTGACGTCGGGGGGCGTGTCCAACGTGTCGTTCTCGTTCCGGGGCAACAACCCCGTGCGCGAAGCGATTCACTCGGTGTTCCTGCTGTACGCGATCCGCAACGGCCTGACCATGGGCATCGTCAACGCCGGCCAGCTGGAGATCTACGACCAGATCCCGGCCCAGCTGCGCGACGCGGTGGAAGACGTGGTGCTCAACCGCACGCCGGAAGGTACCGACGCGCTGCTGGCCCTCGCCGACCAGTACAAAGGCGACGGCTCGGTCAAGGAAGCGGAAACCGAAGAGTGGCGCGGCTGGGAGGTCAACGAGCGCCTCAAGCACGCACTGGTCAAGGGCATCACCACGCACATCGTTGAAGACACCGAGTTGTCGCGCCAGTCCTTCAAGCGCCCGATCGAGGTCATCGAAGGCCCGTTGATGGCCGGCATGAACGTGGTCGGCGACCTGTTCGGCTCGGGCAAGATGTTCCTGCCGCAAGTGGTTAAGTCCGCCCGCGTGATGAAGCAGGCCGTGGCGCACTTGATTCCCTTCATTGAAGAAGAGAAAGGTGACAAGCCGGAAGCCAAGGGCAAGATCCTCATGGCAACGGTCAAGGGCGACGTCCACGACATCGGCAAGAACATCGTCGGCGTGGTGCTGGGTTGTAACGGCTACGACATCGTCGACCTCGGCGTGATGGTGCCGGCGGAGAAGATCCTGCAGGTCGCCCGCGAGCAGAAGTGCGACATCATCGGCCTGTCGGGCCTGATCACGCCCTCCCTGGACGAGATGGTTCACGTCGCCCGCGAGATGCAGCGTCAGGACTTCCACCTGCCGTTGATGATCGGCGGCGCGACCACCTCCAAAGCGCACACGGCGGTGAAGATCGAGCCCAAGTACAGCAACGACGCGGTGATTTACGTCACCGACGCCTCTCGCGCCGTGGGCGTGGCGACGCAGTTGCTGTCCAAGGAACTCAAAGCCGGCTTCATCGAGAAGACCCGCGCCGAATACGTGGAAGTGCGTGAGCGCACCTCCGCGCGCAGCGCCCGCACCGAGCGCCTGAGCTACGGCGCGGCCATCGCCAAGAAGCCGCAGTTCGACTGGGCCGCCTACCAGCCGGTGAAGCCGACGTTCACCGGGGTCAAGGTGCTGGAAGACATCGACCTGAACGTGCTGGTGGATTACATCGACTGGACGCCGTTCTTTATTTCCTGGGACCTGGCCGGCAAGTACCCGCGCATCCTCACCGACGAAGTGGTGGGCGAAGCGGCCACCTCGCTGTTCAAGGACGCCCAGGAGTTGCTGCGCAAACTGATCGACGAGAAGCTGATCCGCAGCCGCGCCGTGTTCGGCTTCTGGCCGGCCAATCAGGTTGACCACGACGACATTCAACTGCTCGACGATAACGGCGCGCCACTGGCCAAGCTGCATCACCTGCGCCAGCAGATCATCAAGACCGACGGCAAGCCGAATTTCTCCCTGGCCGATTTCGTCGCGCCCCAGGGCAGCGGCGTCACCGATTACGTCGGTGGCTTCATCACCACCGCCGGCATCGGCGCCGAAGAGGTGTCGAAGGCGTACCAGGACAAGGGCGACGACTACAACGCGATCATGGTCAAGGCATTGGCGGATCGTCTGGCCGAGGCCTGCGCAGAATGGCTGCACCAGCAGGTGCGCAAAGAGTATTGGGGTTACGCCCGCGATGAGCAGCTGGGCAACGACGAGCTGATCAAGGAGCAATACACCGGCATCCGCCCTGCCCCCGGCTACCCGGCCTGCCCGGATCACACCGAGAAAGGCGTGCTGTTCGACCTCCTCGACCCGGCCCAAGGCGACGGCAAACCCGGCGTCAGCGGCGTGTTCCTCACCGAGCACTACGCAATGTTCCCGGCGGCGGCGGTCAGCGGCTGGTACTTCGCCCATCCTCAGGCGCAATACTTCGCCGTGGGGAAAGTGGACAAGGATCAGGTGGAAAGCTACACGGCGCGCAAGCAGCAGGATTTGAGCGTGACCGAACGCTGGCTGGCGCCGAATCTGGGCTATGACGAGTAATCACGGCCCAGTCATTTTCGGCTGAACTGGATTCGGCCACTGCAGGACCTGTGGGAGCGAGCTTGCTCGCGAATACGGCATTCCAGACGCTGAAATAGTCGGCGGATTGCCGCCCTGTATCGCGAGCAAGCTCGCTCCCACACCGCTATGTTTGCTCTGCGGCAGCGTAGCGTCTCAATGAAAGAAAATCTGCCACGGTGCTCGCCAATTAACGATTCACCCAGGCACTCGCTGGCTGTGATTTTCGCTCCACCGCAAATGTTTATCCTGCGGTTGCAGGATCAACGTCAGCTGGTTGAACAGATGAATGTCGGCGTACTGCGCAAAGAAGCGGTTGAGCAGTTCACCAAACAGGCAGATGTCCCCTTCCCCCGCGAAATGGCCTGCCTCCAGCGTGACTTCAATGTCCACACCGCGCAGCAGAAAGCCGCCCTCAAAACGTTGGATCAGGTGATGACGAACCTCGATGATCGACTGTAACCGGCGCCGGTTCAGCGCACTGTCGGTCCAGTCGTAAAGCGCCAGCGTATTGCGCAAGACCTCGGCACTGTCGAGCAAGGGCAGAAAGCTTGAGCCCAGGTGACTGAGCACACGCCAGTGAAAGCGGTCTTTGTCGGGTGCGTAACAAGGCATCGTCGGCGCACAGAGCTTGCGCACCGTCAATGTCCGCCGACTGGACTGCGCAGGCTGGTCCAGCACTGTTTCGGCCAGCGCCATTCGCGGCAGCTCGCCGTTGATGCCCGTCAACTGCAGTGTCAGGCGGTGTGCCGGGTTCAAGCGGTCCTGTTCGAAACCGTCTCCTCCCAGGATCAGCCATGTGTCGTGGGACCCATCTGGCGCGGGTTTGAGCCGGGTATGGAAATAGCGCTCCGGAGCGTCGTCGCGCAGCATGCCGCCCCTGTGCTGAAAATGGCTGAAGGGCACATACTCGTGCCGCGCAGCACGCTTGCCCGCAATTACGCTGTCCACGGAATAGATGTCCGTGTCGGCATCCTCCACCTGCACTGGCCGCAGCCGGTAATCGGTCTGTAAGGGATCGAGGGCCAGAGGGTCCGCCTCTAGGGCAAACAGATTAATGACCGGCACGGCGTGAAGACGGACGTGCTCTGCACTGAGCGCGAACCCGCGGGGCCAGGGTTGACCGAGCACCACTTCAAGCTCTAACGCCTTGGTGTTGGCGTCCAGTTTCACCTGCTCCAGGCCCTTGATCGTGAGGAACATGAATTTCTCGGGGAAGCTGAAATACTCCAGCAATAACGGGCAGCCGCTGATACGGTCTTCTCCCTGCGGCCAGAGGCGATCCTCGTCGCCGAAGCCCTTGGGGCTGAATTTGACAGCGACCTCCTCGCGCTCCGAGCTCCCCCTGCGCAGGTAGACCTTGCGGGCATTGAGCGCCAGCGCCTGATGTAAGGCGTTGGCCGCGGGCGCGCTGGCATTCAGGTACAACGGCAGGTTGCCCAGGTCCATCGTGTCCCATTGCAACAGCTTGCCCCGGGAGAAACGCAGCCTGATCACCGAGCAGCCATCCGCCTCCTGTCCAACCCCCACGGCATCAAGGGACAGCGCACGCAGCGTCAGGTCCTGCGTGGTGGTGTAACGGCAGCGAGTCCCCTGCGGGCCGACCGGTCGCGAGCGCACCTCGAAGCCTTTGCGGATCGTCTCGCTGGTCTTCATCTCATGGATGTCAGGCGAGAACTCGACGATCGACAGCGACGGAATCATGCGCAAATACTGCGGCCGCACCAGCCCGACCAAGCCCTCAGTCAACTCCGGCAGGTCATCGTCGAGCTTTTCCCGCAGACGCCCCATCAGGAACGCAAAGCCCTGAAACAGCTGTTCGACGGCGGGGTCCTGAGCCCCGGGTCTGTTCAGACTCAACGCGGCGGCGCGGTCGGGGAATGCGGCGCCGTATTCTTTAGCCGCTTCGCGCAGGTAGCGCATCTCGGCGTCGAAGTACGCCAGCGTCGGGTTGTCCTTGCTCATGGCAGATGTCCTTGTCTTGGGTGTCTCGGGTGTTGATAAACATCCTGCCTGCTCAGCCGGCGCTGGCTTCCGGGAGGGAGGTGATCAATGCGCAGCCACACTCACAGAGGTCGTCGTGGAACGCGATGGCTACGCCGTCGTCGCTGTAGCCTGAGTTGCCCTGGGCAATGCGGGTGGTGCCATGGCCTGGCAACGGGCAAAGCACGATGTCGCCTACGCGCGCCGCGCCAATGCCTTCGAAGATCATTGCGTCCGAGCCGGTTTTGACGATGCCGCCGCCGGTGGTGGTGTCGCCGATGCGGATGATGCCTTTCATAAGGGATACCTTCTGATTGAAATTCATGGGTAATGCATCGAGCCAAATAAGCAAGCCAGATGAGATTTCTATTTTTTTAAAAAATAAAACCATACAGACAATTACGCCAGCGCATTAGCTGGTTCACTTTCTGCTCAATATAAGTGTCGCAAAGTTGCTCCGCCCCAACAACATTCTGAAGTTTGTGCCGCCACTATCAATGTACAACATTCCATCGCGCTCAAACACGAAGTAATCGGTCAAGGCCGCACCTATAAACTTACTTACTCCATAACGATGAAAATAGAAGACGTCCTTGCCCGATTGTGCCGCTACTCCCTTGTCGATGGCCGAATCCAAATTCTTCAATGACCAGCACGCGCCCCTTACACCTTTCTCCGACATTTCGCAGGGTGCCAACACGTTCAGATTATGAGAAACAGCCAGTCCACAGTTAGCCACCCCATTGAATGAACTGCCACCTTCAGCCTGAAGCGGCTCAGCCAGCGTATTCGCACCACAACCAGCGGGAACGCTTGGACCTTTAACAGGTGGGAGCAAATGATATAAAGCTGGATCGACGTTTCCCAAGCTTTTCCCGCTCACAAAGGTAAGACTTCCAGCACGGGAGACGTTGAAAAAGCTCCACACCTTAGAATCGCCCAGCGGGAAGATAACCGAGAAGTTTTTTGGGTCGGCCCCTTCCAACAACCGTCCTTCGAAATACACACCCTGTTCGCTCACGGCATATTTGTTGAATTGCTTTTTTTGCCAGTCCAACAGTCCGGATTCTGTGCCTTCTAAAACCCTGAACGCAGGCGACAGCTTTTCTAGCTTGGTTAACGTTCGATGCTCTACTGTTCGAATGTATCCCTTCATCTCCAACAAACACTTAAAACTAGTTATATTTGCAAGTATCGAAAAATACCCAAATCCGCAGTTTTTTTCAGGTGCATATTCTCGATCCTCCCAATACACCTGGCCTTTTCGGACCCTGTAGTCACCTGCGAGTACCTGATCATAGGGCAGACAACTATTGTTCAGCGCGCCCCGTCCGTTTACCAGCTCTTCGCAGACTGGCATTTTGCTGTAGAGCTCAAACAACCCTGTGGTCAGCAGCATTGTTGCGGACAGCAGGAAGAACGCCTTCAGAAACCACTTCTTCATGCCAGCCTCCACCAGACCCGCACCGGGCCTTCGTGTTCGCTCTTGGGCAGCGGCCAGATTCGGTCACGGTAATAGCGCATGCGCTCGACAGGGAAAACGTCTCCTTGCTCGAAGTGACGAACAATGGACTGGCCGTTGGGGGTGTGCAGCTCTCGGTGAACGACCACCTGCCACCAACCGCTGACCGGGCACTTGGTCCCGGCGACGCATTGGTCGGCTGACAGGTCTGCCTGGCTGAAGCCCTTGGCGCCCGGCATCGGTCTGCCGGTAGCAGGGTCGAGTTTTAGGTCCTGGGTCAGGCGCTGAATTAACTCAGGCGATGGTTTTTCAGGCGGGACATTGGCTTCGCGGGCTTCCAGCCATTGCAGCTTGCCATCCCACGGCGGCAGTTTGGCCGGGGGCAGCGGGAGGATGTCGTTGATTTCGGGGACTTTGGGGTGGGCGTAGGAATACCTCGCCAGGATGCGCCAGATGGTTTTGTAGCGGTCGGCGCGTTCGAGGTCTTGCTCCAGACCCAGATAATACAATTCGTCGGTGAGTTCTGGCCCTCGGAAACTGTCATCCAACCATCCTGCTGACGTTTCATCACCCGCTGCAACGCCGAGTTGGAATGCTTCCAGCGCCTCTCGATATTGTTTGTTGTATTTACGGTCAACTCCCAATGTTGATGCTGCTTCGCCGTGGCCCTGAGCTGCGGCACAGCGGTACATCTGCACCGCAATTTCAGGAGCGATGTCGCTTGGCGCCAGCGCCTCGCCAATCTCGTACTGGGCTTGGGCACTCCCTTCGTCGGCGGCCTTGCGCAAGTAACGCAACGACATCTCAATGTCCTGTTTCAGATCAGCGATACCGTTTTTTAGAAACATCGACACAAAGTAGTAACCCGTGGCTACTTTTGCATCGATCAGGTATTGACTGAAGCGCAGGTGTTCGTGGCCCCGAAGTTTGTACTTTCCGCGGAGGCTACCGTTCTGCAGGTTGATAGTGGCTTTGACATGGCCGTTCTCGGCAGCAATGCGGTACAGCCGGGTAATTTCCAAGTCGGTAGTCGTGTCCTGTTTCAACTGGTTGTTCTTCTCCAACCAACGGGCGTACTGGAACAGCAGATCGCTGTCAGCACTTGCCGGAGGTAGCGTTTCGTGTTTGCAGATAAAGGCCAGGTTGTCCTTGATTGCAGCGAGGGATTTCATCGGGATGTCCTTGTCCGGTAGTGGTGGTCGTAACCCGCTGCCGTTGTCGCAGGCAGTTAGAGTCAGGCAGGCGAGCAGCAATAAACGGCGCATCAATCGAGGTTCGTTAGGGTGGCAGGGCAATAATGAAACTCGACGAGGGGCGCATAGGGTTCGCCTTTCCCCTTATCACCCTTTCTCTTCTTGTTTTCCTTGATAATGCTCTGCCAAGCTTTAAACGCCGCCTCCGGATCATCCTGCATCCCTTGCTTGGCCGTATGCAGCTTCCACAACCTCCGCCTCAACGCCTGAGTTTCACTCGCCCACTCATGGGCAATATTCAATTCGCTATCCACCTGCATGCTTCTGGTGTTGATGTTGGCGGAGCCATGGGTGGTGAAAACATCGTCGACAATCATCAACTTGGAATGGATATACACCGGCATCCAGTTGCCGGGAGGTGAGTCGGGCGCCACCAGCGAGCAGATGTGCACTTTGAGGTTGGGAATTTCCTCGGGCTTGAGCACTTCTTGCTGGATGGCCTTGATCTGGTCTTCGAGCACAGCCATCCGGAAGGCCGCCGCGCTTTCGGCGTCCCGTCGCTTTTCGCGGGCCTTCTCGCTGATCGCGCTGTCGCCCCCGGTCAGAAGGGTCGTCGAGAGGGACAACAGTTCGGTGGCGAGGGTTGTCGCCTGGTCTGCGATCAATTCGCTCAGGTCCTGCTCCTGCGCGGCGGCTTTTGCCTTGGCTGCCTCGATACGCTGCAGTTGGGTGATTTTCGGCATGGTGTCGGCGCGCCCCAGGCTGTCGAGCATGCGGTGGGTGTTGACCGTGCCTTTGCCGATGCCGTCGTCGGTCACGTTGGTGATCACGAACAGGTGCAATGCGCCGTGCTTGCCGGGGTCGCGTCCGCCCTGGGTCTGGGCGATGGCGGCCTTCTTGATCATTTCGGCCAGGGGCGGCCAGCGAAAGTACTGGTTTTCGATGTAGATGAAGCCCGTGGCGTTGTTCACCGCTTGCAGATAAAGCGTCTCGATGTCGCGTCGGCCTTCCTGGGCCTGCGTGCGCAGGATCTGGGCGAAGTGCCGTTGCTGGTCGGCCGGGCATTGCAGGCGTTTGCCCAGGGCCATGGCGTCGCGAGTGGTCATCAGGTCTTCGCCCGTCGCGTCGAACCAGGCCGTGGCGAAGTTGTGGTGCAGGTGCTCAAGTATCGGCCCGGCCACCTGGCTGGAAATGTCCTGACGCGGCGTGTCACCCCGAGGCCCGGCATCGGGCGCGGGTTTACTGGCTTTGTCGCGCTTGAGCGCCGAGTGCTTATCCGTGTCCCAATATTCGTCGAGGGTGTTGTGGCCCATGACGAAACCCACCGCGTGTTCGGGCGCTTCATAGTCCACCAGCACGGTTTTCTGATGGTGGGTGACGGCAATACCGAGGGCTGCGAACGTGATGGCGCTCAGGTTCGGATCGGCGCTGTGATACCGGGCCTGGTGAACGATCTCGGCGCGGTCGAACAGGCTGAAGCCGCGACTGGCGTAAGCCGGGTATTGTTCACTGATGCGCTTGGGTGCCTGGCCAGCGGCAATGGCACACTTGGCGAACCAATAACGGTCATAGCCGTATTCGACGTCGGCGGTGTGTTGCATTTTACGATCGTCGAGCGCAAGCAACCCCTTGCCTGGAAGGTTAGCTTCGCCCGCCATGCCTGCGGTATTGAACGGCGCCTCCCAGCCCAATACGCGTACCTTTACACCCTCCTTGGCCTTTTCCATGAGCAGCGCGCCGATGCTGGGGTGCTTCCCCCCGTTGCGAATGAAATACATCGACGGCTGGAACCCCCAACAAATGATATCGACCGAACGTGTCGCGCTTGCAATGGCACGGTGCACGGCACCAAAGGTCTCTTCGCCGTTCACCAGCGGCATGTACGTCGTCAAAGCTGGCGGGTACTCAGAGTCCTGCACGAACCAGGGGGGCGTCAGAGTCACGGTGTCGGTTTCTTGAAACGATACGGGCGCGACGATTTCGGGCTGCGTCATGGGGCCTCCTCTTCCTGATCGGCGGTGTTATTCAGCACGGCGGCATACTGCGTGCGGTGGTCGGTGTGTGCAGCCGGCTGATTGACCGGGGTGTCGGGCGCGGAACGGTGGTTGTGCAGGCCCTGATTGGCCAGCCTTCCCTGCTCGGGATGGCTGTAAGTGGTCACGGCGGGAATGCGGTAGCTGACGCCGTTGGCCATTTCCAGCCGGTATTCCTGCGTCGTCGGCTGATGATCAACCTCGACGTGCCCGCTGCCGTCCATGACACCCTCGGTGATCAGTCCGCCATCGGCATAAAGCTTGTAGGGCATGTGAGTCCAGCTGCTGCCAAGGTTGGGCGTTGCGGCCAGCTTCAGGCGCAGGGGCTGGCGGGTCAGCTGTTTCGGGGAGTCGGGATGGTCGGCAGCCATGGTCGCGCCGCCCTTGAGGAACTGAAAACTCGCGGCCTTGAGGAGATGGTCGCCCGCCGTCCCCGACTCGATGAGACCCTGCTCCAGCGTCAGGTAGCTGCCTGCGGCGTTGAGCACGATCTTCTTCTTGGCGACGATGTGGATTTCGTCTTCGGTGCTGGTGATGCTCAGGCCTTGCCGGGCCAGCAACTCCAGCGTGTCGTTCTGCGCCTGCAAGGTGACCGGCCCTTGGTTGGCGATCAGCTTGATGCCCAGCTGGCGCACGAACAGGCTCAAGCCTTTGCCGACCCCGATGAACATCCGCTTGACCACGCTGATGTCGGCTTCGCCGCCGGCGTTGAGCATGAGGTTGTCGTGGGCGGCCAGTTGCAGGTGCTTGCCGCTGGTGAGGGCGATACCCTGCGGCGCGCTGAGCAACAACACGGCGGATTTGAGCTGTTCGAGATTCTGCTCCAGCAAGTCCACTTGCGCCTGAACGCCGGCGGGCTCGGCCCTGCTCGCCTGAGCATCCTGGGACAGCCCTTGCAGTTGCTCCACCGCGTGCTGCAGGTGGGCAATCGCCGCTGCCATCTCCAGCTGCTGCCCTTGGGCGCCGGCCTGTTCATCAGCGCTGATGAACAGCCCTTTGCCGCTGCGAATCGCTCCCCACCCATCGGTGCGCAGTTCGAAGCCTTCGCCGCGCTTGTCCTTGTTGGCATCCACCAGATGCCCCAGATTCAGCTGGCTCTTGCCGCTGTGGTCAGTACTGAGCTTGACGTGCTCCTTGCCGCGCTCGTCTTCCATGCGCAGTTTGTTGTTGGCGGGGGTGCGCAGCACATTACGGGTGAAGTCCCGGTCCGCCAGGGTCACCGGGTCAGGATGCCGGTCGTCGTGCAAGGCATGGGCGATGTAGGGCCGGTCGGGGTCGCCATGCTCAAAGGCCACGGCCACTTCAGTGCCGGCAATCAGCGGCAGGTGCAGGCCGTGGGTGTCGCCGGCGTAGGCCCGGGCCAGACGCAGCCACGCACTTTCTTCACCGGGCTCCCAGGGATCACGGTCGAACAGGAAGTTGACCTTGTAGCGACCTTCCTTGTCGATGTGGCTGTAGGGGTCGTTGGCGATGACGCTGGTCACCCGCGCGGCAACGGTGCCGGCGAGCTGCGGCTTGCGCGGCACCGGGGGACGGAAGCAAACGGTCTCGCTGAAGGGAATGGCCACGAAGGCGACTTCCAGACTGCGGTCCCGGGCGGCGCGCAGGCTCAGGCCCGTGATCACGGCGCCGGGTTCAAACGCGTGGGGGGCGTCGCCGGTGACGTCGAGGATTTGCCCCAGCGCCAGGGTCGCACTGCTGCTGACGCCAGTTAAACGTGTCTGGGCATTGAGATAACGTTCGTGGCGCAGCCGGCCATGGAAGAAACCGCTTTCGCTTATAAGGTCTTCGTCCTGATCCCGTGCGTCGCCCAGCACGGTATAGGGCTCGGCATAGTGATAGGCCTCGCCGTAGGTGGTGGTGTCGCGGCGGCTCTGGTCCACCTCGCCGTCGAGCCAGGCATTGGCATCCCGTGGGTCGTAGGCACGAAAGTGAATGCGCTTTTCCACCACGCAATGGTCGGATTGCAGCTGCCACACGGCGTCCTGGTCATGGCTGTCCAGCCCCGAGGGCGAGCGACACGGCACCGTGATTTGCGGCCATTGGTAATGGCGCTGATCGTCGTTGAATTCGATCACGTCGATATCGAGACGGGCGTCGTGGGCGAAACGAAACCAGATGCCCACCTCGGCCAGCAGCCGTGAGATGAACGCCAGATCGCTTTCGCCGAATTGCATCACTTGCTCGCGCCGGGGGTAGTCACGGACGAGCTTGAAGCGGAAATCATGGCCTTCCATGTCGTGGCGACTGCGCAGAATGCTGTCGACAATCTCCGGCACCGACATGTGTTGGTAGATACGGTACTGATGCCCGCGGGACAGCAGAGCCAGCCGCGGTTCAAGGGTGACTTCGTAACGCGCCTCGTCCCTGGAGGCTGACAGGCATTTGAAACCGGTGACCACGCCACACAGGGTGCGCAGCGGGGGTACGGCGGGTAACGGCAAACCGCCCATGGCGCTGGGGAGCACGTGGGGCGCGGTGTGCAGCGTGAACTGCGCGGCTTTGCCGAGCATGTGACCGGCGCCAATATCCTGAACCGTCGAGGTGAACTCGATGACGTAGGTGAACGGCTGGCTGAGGTGTTCTTCGCCCGTGAACGTCAGCACGTCGAGGTCGGCATTCAAGTCGTCGACGCGCAGGGTGTGACGGCTGTGGTCAAAAAAGGCCGGGCGTGAGTCCGTCATGGTCAGACGCCCCTCGCGACAAGCTCGTCGACCATGTTGGCGAGCGTACGATTCAGGAACCACCAGAGGACTACCAGCGCGAGTCCCGCGATTGCCAGGTGCAGGAGTGGAGAACGTAGCCACCAGGGGAATGTGCGGACAGGCTCTCTGGCGTCAATCCAGGTCGGCCGCACCGGGAACAGTTGCGGCCCTGCCAGTGCGTCCAGCTGGTTTTTCAGAACCATGCGCTCTTCGTCATCCAGCGATCGATAACCGCCCAGAAATCCCAGCATCATCACCCGCTGGAATAGGGTCACGACGTGCATGTCCGGCGCAGGCTCGCGCAGCACTTCCCGCATTTGCTCATGCAGGATTTCACCCGCTCGATGGTGCCCGCATAAGCGGGCCTGCAACGATTCGTTGATCCATATCTGTCGGACGCCGTCCCCGACGTTGGTCAACACGGCTTCATCAAGCAGCGCGCATTGCGCATGGATGATCAAGTCCATACTGCGCTGGCTCATGCCTGCTTCCTGCAATGCGCTGCGCGCGCCTTCAACTTGGGCAATACACGTCTCGCGCAATGTTTTGCTGTCGGTCATGGTGCGACCGTGACGCAGTTCAACCGCCAGCAAATAGGTATCCTGGAAGATAAGGTCTACATTAATCGGCACAATACCGGAGGGCTCATGACTTATTGAATTCATAGGTAACACCGAGAGCATTTTCAGGATTGAATGATTAATCGATCACTCAGGCGATAACGTGACCCCGGCCCACATCAATGAAGTTCGCGCAGGGAATAAAGAATATTGCGTCTACGGATTTTCCGTCCGTTTGGACACTGGATATTTTGATGGCGAAAATTGGCGTGTGCGAGCATGGACAACGCGGCCCCGGCAGCCTGCCCTTCGGCCCCACAGCCTTGGGCCCGCAGCTACGTCGCCCAGATCCCACCCGACGTTGAGGAGCAAGGCTAATGACTGAAAAATTAAAATGCTACCCACCTTTTCACATCAAGAAACCTCTTACAAATATCAGGAGCGATCCTACGGAAAGTTCTGATACGTTAAGTGAAAAGGATCTGAAGCCAGAATTTAAAGTCAGTTAAAGCCAGCACTGTGAACGCCAACACCAACAGCGAGGATTTATAGCCATCGGTGGGCTGCCCGAATATACATTCTGTTTAATCGAACGCTGACCCATCATTTAAATTTTACATGCAGGTCCTTTAGCCGATTCAGCCGGAAACACCTGAGTATTAAATCGTGAGGGCCGAAGTATGAAGACTGGAAATGGCAAAGCGATCGGCGGCTAACCGCGCTCACAAGGCGAGCAGCCTTATAAAGGCCGGCATAGGGTGCCCGACGGAGCCGACATGATGGCGAACCCGATTTCGCAGACGCCGTTGCAGTGCCTGCATGAACGGGTTCGCCAGCAGCAGGCCTACAGATAGGTGGAGGTCCTCGCTACTGGTGTGTCACCCAGAACACCACCGCCCCCACCACCAGCACGACAATGAACAGAATGGCCCATGCATCCACATGGCTCTCGGATTTGGCAACTTTCGGGTGATTTCGCATTGCATCGCCTTTTGTCTGTTTTATGGGTGATCGCAAAACTCGCGGACCAGCGACAGGGGTCGTCGGCCATTGCCAGAGTAAAGTCGAGCCATGCCCTTATCACAAGTGAGGTTATGCCGGACCGACGTACTGCTTAGCACTTTTGGTTCTGTGCATATACTCAAACATCACTTTTGCGCATATCTGCAAACTGGTAACCTCCCCCGGCTCCGCAAGGAGTGCGCGGCCGTGCGCGCAGATTTGTTCGGTAGCCTGAAAGCAGACGACAACGCATCGCCTTTCCGGCTGGCCCAGCAGCAGTGAACCGCCTGAGAACAGGACCACCATGTACGTATACGACGAGTACGATCAGCGGATCGTCGAGGACCGCGTCAAGCAGTTCCGCGACCAGACCCGCCGCTATCTGGCCGGCGAGCTCAGCGAAGAAGAGTTCCGCCCGCTTCGCCTGCAAAACGGCCTCTACATCCAACGCTTCGCCCCGATGCTGCGCGTCGCTGTGCCTTACGGCCAGCTGACCTCGCGCCAGGCCCGCATGCTGGCGAAGATCGCCCGTGATTACGACAAGGGCTACGCGCACATCAGTACCCGCCAGAACGTGCAGTTCAACTGGCCGGCACTCGAAGACATCCCCGACATTCTCGCCGAACTGGCCACCGTGCAGATGCACGCGATCCAGACCAGCGGCAACTGCCTGCGCAACGTCACCACGGACCAGTTTGCCGGCGTCTCTGCCGACGAGCTGGTGGACCCGCGCCCCTGGTGTGAAATCGTCCGTCAGTGGACGACGTTCCACCCGGAATTCGCCTACCTGCCGCGCAAGTTCAAGATTGCGATCAACGGCTCGGCCTCCGACCGCGCTGCTATCGAGGTCCACGACATCGGCCTGGAGCCGCTCAAGAATGCTGCCGGCGAGCTGGGCTTCCGCGTGCTGGTCGGCGGTGGCCTTGGCCGTACGCCGGTGGTGGGTGCGTTCATCAACGAGTTCCTGCCGTGGCAGGACCTGTTGAGCTACCTCGACGCCATCCTGCGCGTGTACAACCGCTACGGCCGTCGCGACAACAAGTACAAGGCGCGCATCAAGATTCTGGTCAAGGCGCTGACCCCTGAAGTGTTCGCCGAGAAGGTCGAGGCCGAAATGGCTCACCTGCGCGGCGGCCAGACCACGCTGACCGAGGCCGAGGTGCATCGCGTTGCCAAACACTTCGTCGATCCGGACTACAAGGCACTGACCGATTACAGCGCCGAACTGGCTCAGCTGGATCAACAGCACCCCGGTTTCGCACGCTGGCGCTCGCGCAACGTCCTGGCCCACAAAAAGCCGGGCTACGCGGCCGTGACCCTGTCGCTGAAACCGACCGGCGTGGCGCCGGGCGATCTCACCGACAAGCAACTGGACGGCATCGCCGACCTTGCCGACCGCTACAGCTTCGGTGAACTGCGCACGTCCCACGAGCAGAACGTGATTCTGGCCGACGTCGAGCAGAGCCAGCTGTTCGCGATGTGGGGCGAACTGCGCGAGCAAGGCTTCGCAACGCCGAACATTGGCCTGCTGACGGACATCATCTGCTGCCCGGGCGGCGATTTCTGCTCCCTGGCCAACGCCAAGTCGATCCCGATTGCCGAATCGATCCAGCGTCGTTTTGACGATCTCGATTACCTGTTCGACATCGGCGAGCTGGACCTGAACATTTCAGGCTGCATGAACGCCTGCGGCCACCACCACGTGGGCCACATCGGCATTCTCGGCGTGGACAAGAAAGGCGAAGAGTTCTACCAGGTGTCCCTGGGCGGCAGCGCCAGCCGCGACGCCAGCCTGGGCAAGATCCTTGGCCCATCGTTCGCTCAGGACGTCATGCCGGATGTGATCGAGAAGCTGATCGACGTCTACGTTGAGAAACGCAACGAAGACGAGCGCTTCATCGACACCTACCAGCGTATTGGCATCGACCCTTTCAAGGAGCGCGTCTATGCAGCGAATCATTAAGAACAACGAGGTCATCGACGAGACCTGGCACCTGCTGCCCAAGGACACAACCTTCGACAGCCTGTCCAACTGCGACGACCTGATCGTGCCGCTGACCCTGTGGCGCGAGCATGCCCATGCGCTGAAAGCCCGCGACGGCGGCCTGGGTGTCTGGCTGGACAGCGACGAGGAAGCCGAAGAAATCGGCGACGACGCGGACCAGTTTCAGGTCATTGCCCTGAACTTCCCGGCGTTCACCGACGGCCGCAGCTACTCCAATGCGCGCTTGCTGCGTGACCGCTACGGTTACAAGGGCGAGCTGCGGGCGATTGGCGATGTGTTGCGCGATCAGCTGTTCTACCTGCACCGCTGCGGGTTCGATGCGTTCGCCATTCGTGCCGACAAGGATCCGTACGAGGCGCTGGAAGGTCTGAAGGACTTTTCCGTGACCTATCAGGCTGCCACCGACGAGCCGCTGCCGCTGTTTCGGCGGCGTTGAGTCGCTGCTGCTGATTCCGCGTTTAAACACGCTTGATAAGAAGCCCCGGTTTCGCGAGAAGCCGGGGCTTTTTAATTCAGCTGAATCAAGGTGCAAGCGCCGTCAATCTTGCGGTGTAGGGTCCGACGCCTTCCCGGCTAAAGCCGGTCCTACATTCGTGTTCACTGTAAATCTCAATAGCTGCACGGCTGCATTTAGTGGGACCGGCTTCAGCCGGGAAGAGGTCAGTGTGAGCGCTATCAATGTCGCGCCTGTTCGGGCCCCTTCCCGGCTAAAGCCGGTCCTACAATGGGTTCATGCAGCCTTCACGCGATGCGCTCAAGGGATCAGTCACCAGAACCGCTGCTGCGTCAGCTTGCCCCACCACCCTGTCACCAGGTGGTCAACCGACGTGCTCGCGGCGATGCCAACCCGCTGTTGCAGGCTCTTGCGTTCGGCGTAGTGCAGGTGGAACACCTCGGCGGTCTTGGCTTTCTCCGACAGGTATTCATCGCTGGTCTTCAGCTCATCCACCAGCAGTTTGTCCTTGGCGGCAATGCCCAGCCAGATCTCGCCGGTGGCGACTTCGTCGATCTGCAACTGCGGGCGGTAGCTGGCGACAAAGTTCTTGAACAGCTCGTGGGTGATGTCCAGATCTTCCTGGAATTTCTCACGGCCCTTCTCGGTGTTTTCGCCAAACACCGTCAGCGTGCGCTTGTACTCGCCGGCGGTCAGCACTTCGAAATCGATGTCATGCTTTTTCAGCAGACGATTGACGTTGGGCAGTTGAGCCACCACGCCGATCGACCCGAGGATTGCGAACGGTGCACTGATAATACGGGTACCGATGCACGCCATCATGTAGCCGCCGCTGGCCGCGACCTTGTCAATGCAGACGGTCAGCGGAATGCCCGCCTGACGAATCCGCGCCAGCTGCGACGACGCCAGACCGTAGCTGTGGACCATGCCGCCGCCGCTCTCCAGGCGCAGCACCACTTCATCCTTGGGGGTGGCGAGGGCCAGCAGCGCGGTGATCTCGTTGCGCATGTTCTCGGTGGCCGAAGCCTTGATGTCACCGTCAAAGTCGAGCACGTAGACCCGCGACTTGACCTCGGTGGACTTCTTGTCCTTCTTCAGCTCCTTGGCCTGGGACTTGCGCAGCGCCTTGAGCCGCGCCTTGTCCAGCAGCGAACCTTCGAGGCGATCACGCAGCCCTTTGTAGAAGTCATTGAGTTTGGTGACGTGCAACTGACCGCCTGCGCCACGGCGCCCGCGACCGCGCATCGACGCGATGACCACCAGCACCACAATGATCGCGATCACGATGGTGACGGTCTTTGCCAGGAAGCTGGCGTAATCGAAAATGAACTCCACAGAAACTCCTTACCGGTACAGCAGACCCTCGGCAGAGGATCGCGAATGGGGCCAAGCATACCGGCGCGCCGGTGGCCGAGCCAGTGACGCGACGGCGAATACGGGACAGATCGGCCAATTCAAACGAGCGTATGTTTTTTCATTGACAGACCGCGGGCCGTCCTCATAACCTCCCAGCACTTTCAACGTGCCAGGGTGAAGCGGTCGTGGGCAGCATCTATCTCATACGACATGGCCAGGCCTCGTTTGGTGCGGACGATTACGACGTCCTGTCGCCTACCGGTTTTCGTCAATCGGAAATCCTCGGCGCACACCTCGCCCAGCTGGGTCTGAACTTCGACCGCTGCATCAGTGGCGCCTTGTTCCGCCAGCGCCACACGGCCGAAACGGTGATCGCCCAGCTCAACGCCGCCGGCCTTGTCACCCCCGAACTTGAAACCGACATCGCCTTCAACGAATTCAACGCAGAAGGCGTGATCCGCGCGCTGCTCCCGGCGATGCTGGATGAAGAACCGGACGCCTTCGAGATCATGCGCGACGCGGCCAACAACCGCGCCGAGTTCCAGCGCCTGTTCGCCGCGATCATTCGCCGCTGGCTGGTGGGCGATCACGACGCCGCCGCCCTGCAGAGCTGGCAGGCCTTCGTCGAGCAGGTCGAAGCCGGCCTGAGCAGCATCCTCGACAGCGCCGGGCCGAGCGACCGCATCGCCGTGTTCACCTCCGGTGGCACCATCACCGCCCTGCTTCACCTGATCACACAGATGCCGGCCACCCAGGCTTTTGAACTGAACTGGCACATCGTCAACACCTCGCTCAATCACGTGAAGTTCCGTGAGCGCGAGGTGTCCCTGGCTTCCTTCAACAGTTACGCGCACTTGCAACTGATGAAGGCGCCGGAGCTCATCACCTATCGATGAGCCCGGCCAATCGCACTCGCAAAGTGCTCATCACCACTCATATAAAAGGATCACACCATGAGCTCCGTAGAAAACGCCGTCCACGCCATGAAAGCCAAGTTCAACCCAGCCGCTGCTGCGGGCCTGGACCTGGTGTTCGGTTTCCGCATCGACGAAACCAAGAACTTCTCCCTGATCGTCAAGGACGGCACCTGCGAATTGCAGGAAGGCGAGAACCCGGACGCGCAGGTCACCCTGGTGATGGACGGCGAAACCCTGGAAGGCATCGTCAGCGGCGAGACCGACGGCATGCAGGCGTTCATGGGCGGCAAACTGCGCGCTGAAGGCGACATGATGCTGGCGATGAAACTGAGCGAGCTGTTTCCTTCCTGAGGACGCACCGCCGTTGCGAAAGAACCGAAGCTGCCCGGCTTCGGTTTTTTTTCGTCCGGGCGACGTGCAAGACAGCGCCTCCCGCCTGTGAATCAGGGCGGCTGATTGCGGCGTAACACCCGCGCCAATAGCCCTTGTTCGCGGTCGCCGGTGCGCATTAGATTAGCCAATGATCCTGGCCCACCAAAATAATCTGCAGGGATACGCATGGCGCTCACCGACCAGTCCACCCCGGTTCGATCCGGCGAAGAGCTCGACGCTGCATTGATCGACCCGTACCTGAAAGCCCACGTCCCCGGCCTGAGCGGTAGCGTGCAGATCAGCCAGTTTCCCGGTGGCGCGTCGAACCTGACGTACCTGCTGAAGTACCCCGAGCAGGAATTGGTTCTGCGCCGCCCGCCGTTCGGTCACAAGGCGAAAAGCGCCCACGACATGGGCCGCGAATTCCGCATCCTCAATCAACTGCGCGACGCATTCCCCTATTGCCCCAAGGCGTTCCTGCATTGCACTGACGACAGCGTGATCGGTGCCAAGTTTTACGTGATGGAGCGGGTCAAGGGCATCATTCTGCGCGCGGAGTTGCCCGCCGAGCTGAACCTCGATGCCGCGCAGACCGAAACCCTGTGCAAGAGCTTCATCGATCGGCTGGTGGAACTGCATCAGGTGGATTACAACGCCTGTGGCCTCGGCGATCTGGGCAAGCCCCAGGGTTACATTGAGCGGCAGATTCGCGGCTGGACCGAGCGTTACGAGAAAGCGCGCACAGCCGATGCCCCAAGCTGGGAAAAGGTCGCGCGCTGGCTGGACGAAAAGCAGCCGGCGGACCACCCCGTCTCCAGCCTGGTGCACAACGACTACCGCTTCGACAACGTGATCCTCGGCCCCGACAACCCGATGCAAATCATCGGTGTGCTGGACTGGGAGCTGACCACGCTGGGTGATCCGCTGATGGACCTGGGCAACAGTCTGGCGTACTGGATTCAGGCGGACGACCCCGCGCCGGTGCAACTGATGCGGCGCCAGCCCAGCCATGCGCCGGGCATGCTCACCCGTGAGCAGTTCGTGGCGTACTACGCCGAGCGCTCGGGCATTGCCATCGACAATTTCGATTTTTACTACACCTACGGTCTGTTCCGTCTGGCGGGCATCGTCCAGCAAATCTACTACCGCTTCTTCCACGGCCAGACCCAGGACAAGCGCTTCGCTCAGTTCATTCACATGAACGCCCTGCTGGAGCGCATGGCCCTGCAAGTGATTGAGCGCTCCAGCCTCTGATTGCGACACGACAAGGAAAACAACATGTCCAAGACCCAACTGTTCGACCTCGATGGCAAGATCGCTTTCGTCTCGGGGGCCAGCCGTGGCATCGGCGAAGCGATCGCCAAACTGCTGGCCCAGCAAGGCGCCCATGTCATCGTCTCCAGCCGCAGGATCGACGGCTGCCAGCAGGTCGCGGACGCGATCATTGCCGAGGGCGGCCAGGCCACTGCCATCGCCTGCCACATCGGTGAAATGGAACAGATCACGGCCGTGTTCGCGCAGATCCGCGAGCAGTTTGGCCGCCTGGACATTCTGGTGAACAACGCGGCGACCAACCCGCAGTTCTGCAACGTGCTGGACACCGACCTCGGTGCGTTCCAGAAGACCGTCGACGTGAACATCCGCGGCTACTTTTTCATGTCCGTGGAGGCCGGCAAGCTGATGCGCGAACACGGCGGCGGCAGCATCATCAACGTGGCGTCGATCAACGGCGTCTCGCCGGGGGTGTATCAGGGCATCTACTCGGTGACCAAAGCGGCGGTGATCAACATGACCAAAGTCTTCGCCAAGGAATGCGCGCAGTTCGGCATCCGCTGCAACGCCCTGCTGCCGGGCCTGACCGACACCAAGTTCGCCTCGGCGCTGGTGAGCAACGAGAAGATCCTCAACACCGCGTTGGCGCAGATTCCCCTCAAGCGGGTGGCGGCGCCGAGCGAGATGGCGGGGACGGTGCTGTACCTGGCGAGCGACGCGTCGAGCTACACGACGGGCGTGGCGTTGAATGTGGACGGCGGGTTTCTGTCCTGAGTCGTGGAGGCAGACCTACGCCGCTGAGGTGAAACTGAGGTGTTCCTGATGGAATAAAGATTCCATCGGGCGCCCCCAACCGCCTACATTTTCCGCACAACAACACGTCTTAAAGGACACGCTGTCATGCGCGGGAATTCTCTTCCAGAACTGGGCGTCGGCCTGATCGGCACGGGCTTCATGGGTCGGGCTCACGCCCTGGCGTTTCACAATGCACGCACTACGTTCGATCTGCCCTTCAACCTCACCCTTGTCGCGCTGGCCGATGCCGATGCTGCGCGTGCGCAACAGTGCGCAGCCAGTTGGGGGTTCCAGCGCAGCCATGACGACTGGCAACAGCTGATCAGCGATCCAGCGGTCAATCTGGTAGCGATCGCCACGCCAAACCAGCTGCATTTCCCCATGGCCATGGCGGCCCTTGAAGCGGGCAAGGCAGTGTATTGCGAGAAGCCGCTGGCGGTGAGTCTGGCGCAGGCGCGGGAGATGCAGGCGGCAGCGCGCAAGGCCGGCGTGGTGACAAGGGTCGGTTACAACTACCAGCACAACCCGATCATCGGGTTGGCAAAGCAGATGATCGAGCGTGGCGAGCTGGGCCGGATCGTCAGTTTTCAGGGGGAATTCAGCGAGGACTTCATGGGCGATGGGCTGTCGCCGTGGTCGTGGCGCTGCGAAGAGGCCCATGCCGGCGGAGCCCTGGCGGACCTCGGCAGCCATTTGCTGGCAATGGCGCGGTACCTGCTCGGCGATGTCGACGCGGTGTGCGCAGACTCGCAAACCGTGTATCCGCAACGCCCGGCCACGCGCGGCAGCGAAGAGCAACGAGCGATCAGTATCGATGACCAGACTTACGCGCTGCTGCGCTTCGCCAACGGCGCGCGGGGTACATTCGGCAGCAGTTGGCTGAAGCACGGCTACAAGAATCACCTGAGCTTCGAGATCGGTGGCACCGAAGGGACATTGTCGTTTGATCAGGAACGCTTGAACGAGCTGCGGCTGTACCGGGTCGGCGCGCCGGGACGCGACGGGTTTCAGCGGATTCTGGCGGGTCCTGCGCAACCCGGGTACGCGTCTTTCTGCCCGGCGCCAGGGCATCAGTTGGGGTACAACGAACTGAAGACACTGGAAGTGCACGACCTCATCCAGGCGCTGGGTGGACAAGGTTCGAGCGGGACGGATTTTGCCGAAGCGATGGAGGTCGAGCGCCTGGCTACAGCGATTCGCATCGCGGCGAAGGAGATGCGCTGGGTGAGTGTGTCGGATATTTGAGTCAGGTCAGACCGAAAGCCAAGGGTGTCCCCACCGGCCCTCTTCCCGGCTGAAGCCGGTCCCACAATACGAGCGCGTCCCACCTGACACACCGCGTGCGGTATTAGTAGGACCGGCTTTAGCCGCGAAGGCGTCGGGCGCCACACCGCGAGATTGAGAGCGTTCAAACCGGCCCCTTCCCGGCTGAAGCCGGTCCTACTACACCGCGCGCCTTGCAGGTAGAATGCTGCGCTTCCGGGCAGCCATTCTGCCCATCTGCCCGATAAGCGCCTTCCCATGCCGTTCGAACTCACCGTTGAACCCATTACCCTTCTGGTGCTGGCTGTCGTTGCCTTTGCCGCCGGTTTCATCGACGCCATCGCAGGCGGCGGCGGGCTGTTGACCACGCCCGCCCTGCTCACTGCCGGCCTGCCGCCGCATCTGGTGCTGGGCACCAACAAGCTCAGCTCGACCTTTGGCTCGGCCACCGCCAGCTACACCTTTTACCGGCGCAAGCTGTTCAATCCGGGGCAGTGGAAACGCGCCCTGATCGGCACGGCGGTGGGTGCGCTGATCGGTGCCGTAGTCGCGCATTATCTGCCGGCCGAACTGCTGAACCAGATGCTCCCGGTGATCGTGTTCGGCTGCGGTCTGTACCTGCTGTTCGGCGGCACGCCCAAGGCGCCGCTGGACAGCAATGCGCCGATCAAGACCAAATGGCAGCTGCCCCAAGGCCTCGGGCTGGGCTTTTACGACGGCGTGGCCGGGCCCGGCACCGGGGCGTTCTGGACGGTCAGCACGCTGTTGATGTACCCGGTCGATCTGGTGAAAGCCAGCGGCGTCGCGCGCAGCATGAACTTCGTCAGCAACGCCGCCGCGCTGATGATCTTCGCCATCAACGGCTCGGTGGACTGGGTCATTGGTCTGTCGATGGGCCTGGCGCTGATGGTCGGCGCCTTTCTCGGCGCCAGAACCGCGATCAAGGGCGGCGCGAAGTTCATCCGCCCTGTCTTCATTACCGTGGTGCTGGGCTTAACCGTCCGCCTGGCCTGGCAGCACTGGTTCAACTGAGCCCGAGCGCTGGGCCAGATACAGATCGATCAGGTAGCGCGCAATCGAGCGACTGGCCGGCAACGGCGGCAGGTCATGGATGCTGAACCACTGGGCGTCTTCGATTTCGTCTGCCTGGGGCACGATCTCGCCGCTGTCGTATTCGGCGTGGAAGCCGAGCATCATCGAGTGCGGGAACGGCCAGCACTGGCTGCCCTTGTACTGGATATTCTTGACGGTGACCCGGACCTCTTCCATCACCTCGCGCCGTACACAGTCCTCTGCAGACTCGCCCGGTTCGGCGAACCCGGCCAGGGTGCTGTAGACCCCCGACACAAAACGCGGCGAGCGCGCCAGCAGCACTTCATCGCCGCGGGTGATCAGCACGATCATGCTCGGCGAAATCCTCGGATACGCGCGCAGATCGCAGTGCGGGCAATACATCGCCCGCTCCCCCGGCACTTGCTGCGCCGCCTGACCGCAACGCCCACAAAAACGATGTTCACGGGCCCAGGTGCTGATCTGCGCCGCGTAGCCAAGCATCTGGAACACATCGGCGTCGTCGGCGAGCATGAACTGACGGAGGGTCTGCCACTGCGAACCCTCAGCCTCCAACGCCAGATCCGACCCCGGCGAATGTTGAAGGGTCTGCACGTACACCGGCTCGCCGTCAAAATGGCCAATGCCATGCTCGTGCAGTAACGGGAGCGCCTGGCGCTTCAGCCATTCGCGGGGGAACAGCACGCCGTTGCTGTCTTTCAAAAAGCCCTGGTCACTCTGAACCACGGCCCAGCCGCCGGGTGCCTGAACATCAAGCACGGCGGTAGTCCAACGCTTCGGGGGCGTCATGCCTCAACTCCTCTGAGCACCGACGGGCCCGTCTGCAACTCGGTAGAAAGACTCACAGGCAGCCGTCGGTGATGCATTCAAATAGGTCAGTCAATTGTCGAAGACCGGCTTCTGTTTGCTCAAGTGAGCGACCATCGCCAGCTTCAGGTCGGCCGATTGCAACATGGCAGCGTTCCAGGTGGCAACGTATTCGAGACCGTCGTCCACGCTGTGATCGCGCATGTAGCCGATCATGCGCTTGCTGCCGCTGATGGCGATGGGTGATTTGCCGGCGATGTCCCGGGCGATGGCGAACACGCCTTCGAACAACTGCGGCAGGTCAGTGAATGTGCGATTGACCAAGCCAATGCGCAGGGCTTCTTCGGCGCCGACGTTACGGCCGGTGTAGGCCATTTCGCGCATCATGCCCTCGCCGATCAGGCGCGGCAGTCGCTGCAGGGTGCCGACGTCCGCCGCCATGCCCATGTCGATTTCGCGAATGGAAAACAGCGCATCGTCCGCGGCATAACGCATGTCACAGGCGCTGATCAGATCGATGGCGCCGCCGATGCAATAGCCCTGAATGGCGGCGAGCACCGGCTTGCTGCATCGATCAACCACGCTGAAGGATTCCTGCATCTGCAGGATCTTGCGCCGCAGCAGGCGGGCGTTGCGGCCCACGTCCTTGCCCAGCTCGCTGGCCACCGAGGCGAGCAGCGTCAAGTCGATGCCCGAAGAAAAGTGTTTGCCAGCGCCACTGAGCACCACCACGCGGACGTCGTCGGTGTCCTCGACCCAACGGAAAATCTCGATGATTTCCTGCCAGAACGCAGCGTTCATCGCGTTGATTTTTTCCGGACGATTGATCTGGAAGTGGGCAATGTGGTCGGCCAGTTCGACCTTGAACGCACTGTAGTCAGACACGGCTTTAGATCCTTTTAGGGCAGACGGGGTTTATTCCATGACGCCGGATCATAGCAAGTCGGTCGGTGCGCCCGCAGGCCACGGTTGCGCCATTTGCCGGACAGCGAACCCGTTGCGTTCCGGGGATGCCATCGGTCGGCCAGCAATAAACTGAACGGTCTCAGGCGGCAAAGGTCCAGAGTCATGGCTGCATGGAATCGGACCTTCCGAACATGTCTGCCGGGGGCGTTCGAACCTGTTTCGGCGCCCGACCTTTTCTCAGGTCGCAAGAGGGCGATTCTTGACTACATCAAAAGCGGCAACCGGTATCGTGGGCCTGGATGACATCCTTGCGGGTGGCCTTTCGCGCAGCCACGTGTTTCTCCTGGAAGGAGAGCCCGGCACCGGCAAGACCACCGTCGCGCTGCAGTTTCTGCTGGCAGGCTCGGCGGCGGGCGAGCGTGGTCTGTACATCACGCTGTCTGAAACCGAACGCGAATTGCGCGATGGCGCACGCTCCCATGGTTGGGAGCTGGACGAGAACATCTCGGTATTCGAGCTCACCCCCCCTGAAGATTTGTTGAATGCGGCCCATCAGCAGAGCTTGCTGTACTCCTCTGACCTTGAGCTGGGCGAGGCCACCAAGCAGATTTTCGAAATTGTCGAGCAGGTCAAACCTTCGCGGGTGATCATCGACAGCCTCTCGGAAATCCGCCTGCTGGCGCAGAGTTCACTGCGCTATCGCCGGCAGATCCTGGCGATCAAGCATTACTTCGCGCGCTACGACACCACCGTCGTACTGCTCGACGACCTCACCACTGAATCCCTGGACAAAACCGTGCACAGCGTGGCCCACGGCGTGATCCGACTCGAAGGTCAGACGCCTACCTACGGCGCCGAACGCCGACGCCTTCGGGTGGTGAAGTACCGCGGCCAGAAGTACCGCGGCGGCTATCACGACTTCAACATCATGGACGACGGCATTCAGGTGTTCCCGCGTCTGGTAGCGGCCGAGCACCGGGCTGGCTACGTCAGCCGCCAGCTGAGCAGCGGCATCAAGGAAGTCGACGCCCTGCTCGGTGGCGGTCTGGACAGCGGTTCGAGCACGGTGATCCTGGGGCCTGCGGGCACCGGCAAATCGCTGATCGCGTTGAAATTCGCCGCCGCTGCGGTGGAGCGCGGCGAGAAGGCCGCGCTGTTTATCTTCGATGAAGAACTTGGCCTGCTGTACACCCGGATGAGCAAACTCGGCATTGATCTTCACGCACTTGAAGAGACCGGCAACCTGCTCATCGAGCAAGTCGACGCCGCTGAATTGTCGCCGGGCGAATTTGCCCACCGCGTTCGCCGCTGCGTCGACGAAATGGGCATCCAGACCGTGGTGATCGACAGCCTCAACGGCTACCAGGCCGCGATGCCTGAGGAGAACGCGCTGGTCCTGCACGTCCATGAGTTGCTGCTCTACCTCAACCGTCACGGCGCCTCGACGTTCATGACCGTCGCCCAGCACGGCCTGGTCGGCGACATGCAGACGCCAGTGGACATTACCTATCTCGCCGATTCGGTGATCCTGCTGCGTTATTTCGAAGCACTGGGTCAGGTCCGTCGGGCCATTTCTGTCATCAAAAAACGCACAGGCACCCATGAGTCAACCATTCGTGAATACCGCATCAGTGCGTCCGGCATGACCATCGGCGAACCGCTGGAAGCCTTTCAGGGCGTGTTGAGGGGTATCCCGCAATACGTCGGTGATCGCAGCCCGCTGCTGCAGGACACCGACGCGTGAGCACTCCGGGACAGTTATCGGAGCGGGCCATTATCCTGGCCCCTCTCGGACGCGACAGCCAGATCGCGCTGACCATGCTGCAGGAAGCCGGCTATCCGGCGATCATCACCCACGACCTGACGCAGCTGTGCAGTGAGCTGATGTCCGGTGCCGGCCTGGCGATCATCGCCGATGAGGCGTTGCGCAGCGCGGACATCAACCCGCTGCTCAGCCTGCTGGCCAATCAACCGGCCTGGTCGGACTTCCCCATCGTGTTGCTGACCCACCACGGCGGCCCGAAACAGAACCCCTCGGCGCACCTGGGCAAGATGCTCGGCAACGTCACGTTCCTGGAGCGGCCGTTCCACCCTGCCACGCTGATCAGCCTGGTGAGCACCGCCGTCCGCGGGCGTCGACGACAATATGAAGCCCGTAGCCGCCTGGAAGAATTGCTGGAAAGCGAGCAGCGCCTGCAACATGCGTTGAAAGCCGGGCGACTGGGTTCTTGGCAGCTCGACACTGAATTCCTCGCGCTGGAATGCTCGGACATCACCAAAGCGCACTTTGGCTGGGACGAGCGCGACACGCTCTCCTATGAAGACTGGCTAAGCGCGGTGCACCCCGAAGATCAGCCGCGCATGCAGTCGGTGCTTCAGCACACCCTGGACAGCGGGGCCGATTTCATCATCGAGTTCCGCAACGTCTGGCCGGACGGCTCGGTCCACTGGATGGACATCAGGAGTCGGGCGATCCGCGCGCGCAATGGCCGCGTCAGCCTGCTGTCCGGGGTCACCTCGGACATCACCGAACGCAAGCTGGCCGAGCAGCAGCTGCGCCGGCTCAACGAAACCCTGGAGCAGCAGGTCGAGGAACGCACTTCACAGTTGCGCCACAACGAAGAAGTCCTGCGTCAGTCGCAGAAAATGGAAGCAGTGGGCCAGCTTACCGGCGGTATCGCCCACGACTTCAACAACATGCTCACCGGCATCATCGGCAGCCTCGAACTGCTTCGGCGCCGTCTGGCACGGGGGCGCACCGACGACCTTGATGGCCTGATCGACCTGGGTGTGACCTCGGCCAATCGCGCCGCCGCCCTGACCCACCGCTTGCTGGCGTTCTCGCGCCGTCAGTCGCTGGACCCCAAGCCGGTCCTGATGAATGACCTGGTCAACTCCATGGGTGAACTGCTGAATCGCAGCGTCAACGAGAGCATCCGCCTGGACATGTGCCTGGACCCGGAACTGTGGACCGCCGAGGCCGACCCGAACCAGCTTGAAAGCGCCCTGCTCAACCTGGTGCTCAACGCCCGCGACGCCATGCCCGAGGGCGGCATGCTGATGATCGAGACCTTCAACCGCCGCCTCGACCGCGACTTCACCAACGCTTACGAGAACCTGCTGCCAGGTGACTACGTGGTGCTCAGTGTGCGCGACACGGGCTGCGGGATGCCGGAGAACGTCATCAGCCGGGCCTTCGATCCGTTTTTCACCACCAAGCCGATCGGCCAGGGCACCGGCCTCGGCCTGTCGATGATCTACGGCTTCAGCAAGCAGTCTCACGGCCACGTGGCGATAGAGAGCCAAGTCGGCGACGGCACCACGGTGCAGCTGTTCCTGCCGCGTTATCAGGGCGCGGCGCAGCAAGAGGGCCCCGCCCTGCCCAACGACACACCGCAGGCCCGTGAGGGCGAGACCATTCTGCTGGTTGAGGACGATCCGGCCGTGCGCGCGCTGGTCAGCCAGGTGCTGAGCGAACTGGGTTATGCGTACGTCGAAGCCGGTGATGCGGTCGGCGCGATTCCGATTCTGGAATCGAGCCAGCGCATTGACCTGATGATCAGCGACGTCGGCCTGCCGGGCATGAATGGGCGGCAGTTGGCGGACATTGGCCGGCAGCTGCGCGCGGAGCTGAAAGTACTGTTCATCACCGGTTATGCGGAAAACGCCAGTGCCCGCTCGGGGTTCCTGGAAGAAGGCATGCAGATGATCACCAAGCCTTTTGCCTTTGACCAACTGACGGCCAAGGTGCGGGAAATGATCGAGGGCTGACGCGAGAGGGATTGACACAAAAGCCGGCGATTGCCGGCTTTGTTGTTTGTATCTAAGGGGCAGCAGAATCAGTTGAGCAGGGTCTGGATCTTCGAGTGCAGCGTTTCCATGGTGAACGGCTTGGCGAGGATGGGCGCTTTTTTGGTGATCGGGCTGCCGCAATCAACGATCTCAGCCGGGTAGCCGCTGATGAAGATGACCTTGAGTTCCGGTCGCAGCTTGACGGCGGGCTCGGCGATCATGACGCCGGACACGCCGCCGGGCAGGCGGTAATCGGTGATCATCAAATCGAGGTGGGGTTTGGTGGCAAGAATTTCGAACGCCTGCTCCCCGTTCTCCGCCTGCAACACCCGATAGCCTTCGCCCGACAGGTAGTCGGAGAGCAGCATCAGAATGAGCGGCTCGTCTTCGACGATGAGTACGACATTTTCTGCATCAGAGCTCATTTGAACGCCTTTGATCTTATAGATAGCTGCCATTACGACCATGGCCCGCGCTGGAGGTTGCGCAGGGTGTTCAGTTATTTGATTGAAGGCCAGATGGGTCGGCCTAACGGCCTCCTGTTTCGCCTTCGGCGAGTTACTTGGAAAAGCACCCCAAGTAACCAAGGGTGCTTGCTCTCGGTTGGGCCCGACTGCGTCGGGTTCCTTCACTCCGGTCCCGTTCCGTGGGCCCGCCGCCATCCATGCCGCTCGGCCCACTCCACGAGACCTGCGTTCAGCCTGCACCCAAGTCGCGTTTTGCGTCGTCTGGCAGGCTTGTGTATGAAGATCAAGATCACAGCAACAGCAACAGCATTCGCGAGCAAGCTCGCTCCCACAGGTAGGGGGTGCTATCAGCAAAATTGTTGGCGCTTGGGCTGGCCTCTTCCCGGCTAAAGCCGTTCCACTAAACAGCAGCGCGTTCAGTCAGTGGGACTGGCTCCGACTGTAGGACCGGCTTTAGCCGGGAAGCTTTTGCTGTTGATCTTCTACGCGATAGCCCAGACACCGCAGCACGCGACTTGGGTGCAGGCTGAACGCAGGTCTCGCTCCGTGGGCCGAGCCGCATGGATGCGGCGAGAGCTGCCCCCCGCCATGGATGGCGGATGGCAGCGGGCCCACGGAGCGGGACCGGAGTGAAGGAACCCTGACGAAGGAAGGGCCCAACCAGGAGCAGGCACCCTTGGTTACTTGGGGTGCTTTTCCAAGTAACTCGCCGAAGGCGAAACAGTCTGCCCCCAGGCAGACGCTTGTGATCTTGATCTTAGATATCTTGATCAGAGCGGCAATGAAACCCGAAACATCGACCCCGCCCCTTCCTCGCTCTCGACACTGATCCGCCCGCCATGGGCGCCCACTATCTGGTCGGAAATAAACAACCCAAGGCCAAGCCCCGCCACCGCATGACTGGCCGCGACCCGCTCGAACTGCTGAAAAATACGCTTCTGGTTTTCCGGACTGATCCCGATCCCGTGATCGCGCACCTCCACCCGCGCCTCACCGGCCTCGCTGTAAACGCGCAACTCAATCGGCTTATGCGCGCCGTAGCGCAACGCATTGGTCAACAGATTCGCCACCACCTGCTCGATGCGAAACTCATCCCACACCCCAATCACCGGCGTCGTCGCATGCAGCGTCACCGCGCTGCCGGCGGCGGCGATCTGCGCGGAATAGCTCTCCACCAGATTGACCACCAACTCCGACAAATCAAAAGGACTGGTCCGAATCGACAGCTTGCCCGTACGAATCCGCGACACATCGAGCATGTCCTCGATCAAGCGAATCAGGCTCTGGATCTGCCGCTCATCACGATCCACCATGGCCCGCAGTTTCTCCATGGTGAACGCCGACGCATTGTCCTTGGCCAAGTGCAGCTTGCGCAGCTGGGTCTCCAGAATCAGCCCGTTGAGCGGCGTGCGCACCTCGTGGGAGACGATCGACATAAAGTCATCACGCATGCGAATCGCACGTTCAAGCTCGCTCTGCGTCGACTTCAGCTCGCGCATCAGGGCTTCCTGTTCCTGACGGCTGTGCTCAAGCTCTTCGAGCTGCTGCTTCAGGGCCTTGCGCTGGCGATACAGGTCGACGAACACATTGACCTTGCTCTTCACCGCGTGAATATCGAGGGGCTTGTGCAGGAAATCCACGGCACCGCTTTCATAGCCCTTGAACGCGTAATTCAGCTCGCGCCCGGCGGCACTGACGAAGACGATGGGGATGTTCTTGGTCTTCTCCGTGCCGCGCATCAGCTCGGCGAGTTCGAAGCCGTTCATCCCTGGCATCTGCACGTCGAGAATCGCCATTGCAAACTCGTGTTCGAGCAGCAACGACAACGCCTCGTCCGCAGACAGCGCCTTGAACACCTGACGGTCCTCGCGCTTGATCAGCGCTTCGAGGGCGAGCAGGTTTTCCGGCAGATCGTCGACGATCAGCAGTTTGGCTTTGATTTCACTCAGCATGCAATTCGTTCCAGCTCGACAAGCAGGGACCCAATGTCGGGCAAAGGCAATAGAAAATCCGGCGTATGAAGGGCAAGCGCCGCCTCGGGCATGGTTCGCACGAGCGCTTGTGCCGGGTCCTGGACCACGGTGAGGCCACCGTACTCTTTGATTTTTGCGGTACCGCGCGCGCCGTCGCTGCTGGCGCCGGTCAGCAGCACCCCTGCCAGCCGCTTACCGTACGCGTCAGCAGCCGATTCGAACAGTACGTCGATGCTTGGGCGCGAATGATGTACCCGTTCTTCCTGACTCAATGACAGACTGAAATCATTCTCCACCGACAGGTGATACCCGGGCGCGGCGAAGTAAAGCGTGCCCGGCGCGATGGTTTCCTTGTCGTCGGCCTCCTTGACCGGCATGGCCACGCTCATGGCGAAGACCTCGGCCAGGTGGCTGCGGCGCTGGTCCGGCACGTGGAGCACCGCAACGATCGGCAACCGGTAGCCCTTGGGCAGCGTGCGGAAAATCTTCAACAGCGCTTCGACACCGCCGGCCGATGCGCCGACCACAATCGCGTCCACCGCCGGCAGCGCGGGCTGGTCGGGGGACGGGCAAGGAAACGACGTTCTCATGATTTGCGGTAGATCCGCTCGAGTTTGACCAGAGGGTCGAACTGGTTTTTGTACCCGGAGAAATCCAGGGTTTCCTTGCTGCCCAGCACGAGGAATCCGCGGTGGCACAGGGACTCGTGAAACAGCCCGAAGGCGCGGTCCTGCAGCTTCTTGTTGAAGTAGATCAGCACATTGCGGCAGGAGATCAACTGTGTTTCGGAGAACACGCTGTCTGTCGCCAGGCTGTGATCGGCGAAGGTGACGTTCTCCCGCAAGGTCTTATCGAAGATCGCGTAATCGTAGGCGGCCGTGTAGTACTCCGAAAACAGCCGCTTGCCGCCGGCCTTGATGTAGTTCTCGTTGTAGGCGCGCATGTTTTCCATGGAGAAGATGCCTTGCTTGGCCTTCTCCAGCGAATTGGGATTGATGTCGGTGGCGTAGATGATCGTGCGATCGAGCAGGCCTTCCTCGCGCAGCAGGATCGCCATCGAGTAAACCTCCTCCCCGGTGCTGCACCCGGCAATCCAGACTTTGACCGACGGGTAGGTCTTGAGCAGCGGCACGACTTCTTCGCGGATCGCCAGGAAGTGCGTCGGGTCGCGGAACATCTCGCTGACCGGGATCGTCAGGAATTGCAGCAGTTGCATGAACGCCGAAGGGTCATGCAACACCCGCTCCTGCAACGCGGAAATGGTCTTCAGTTCAAATTGACGCAACGCGTGGGCCACACGTCGTTTCACCGACGCACCCGAGTAATCGCGGAAATCGTAGCTGTACTTCAAGTAAATCGCTTCAATGAGCAAGCGTAACTCGATATCGGCGTCTCGTTCTTGGTGCATCGGCAACACTCTGGATCGGGCAAAAAGGCGGTCAATTGATCCGGTTCATTCAGATACGTTCCATCTTGGGCATCCACACGCGAATCAGCGAGAACAGCCGGTCCAGGTCAATCGGTTTCGCCAGGTAGTCGTTGGAACCGGCCTGCAGGCAGCGATCCTGATCGTCTTTCATCGCTTTGGCGGTGACGGCAATGATCGGCAGCTTGCGCCAGCGCGGGTTCTTGCGAATCTCGATGGTGGCTTCGTAGCCGTCCATCTCCGGCATCATCACGTCCATCAGCACCAGATCGATGTCCTCGACGGTGTTGAGCTTCTCGATCGCCTCCAGCCCATTGCGCCCCACCTCGACGATGGCGCCTTTGTGCTCCAGCGCGCTGGTCAGGGCGAAGATGTTGCGTACGTCGTCGTCGACCACGAGGATCTTGCGCCCTTCGAACACACGGTCGCGACTGCGCGCGGTCTTGAGCATCTTCTGGCGCTCGTTCGACATCTGCGACTCGACCTTGTGCAGGAACAGCGTCACCTCATCGAGCAACCGCTCCGGCGAGCGCGCGCCTTTGATGATGATGGTGCGCGAGTACTTCAGCAGCTCGGCTTCTTCGTCACGGGTCAGGTTGCGGCCGGTGTAGACGATGACCGGCGGGAACGCGCAGATCTCGTCGATGGACATGCGCTTGAGCAACTCGTTGCCGAGCATGTCCGGCAGTTTCAGGTCGATAATCATGCAGTCGTAGGCGTTGTCGCGCAGCAGATCAAGGGCGTCCTGAGCGAAGCCGACTGCCGTGATCTCGATGTCATCGTCGCCGATCAGGCGCGCGATGCTGTCACGCTGCAAGGCATCGTCTTCGACCAGCAGGATGCGTTTGACCTTCTGGGTAAGCTTGGCTTCGAGGCGGGCGAAGACATCCTTGAGCTCTTCGCGGGTGGTCGGTTTGACCGCGTAGCCGATGGCGCCCATTTGCAGCGCCGCTTCCTGACGGTCTTCGACGGAAATGACGTGCACCGGGATGTGGCGGGTGCTTGGCAGCTCTTTCAGACGTTGCAGGACCGTCAGACCGGAATGGTCCGGCAGGCGCATGTCCAGCAGCACAGCGTCCGGAATAAACGAGGAGGCCAGGTCGAAGCCTTCGTCGGCGGCATGGGCCACCAGGCAGTTGTAGCCCAGTTCATGGGCCAGATCGTAGAGGATGTGGGCAAAGCGCACTTCGTCTTCGATGACCAGGATGCAGCGATTGCTGAACGGCGCCTTCTCGCGGTCATCAGCGAAGCGCGGAATGGGTGTTGCCGCCGCCGCAGGCTTGGCAGCGACAGGCGCAGGCGGCGTGATGCGGGCTGGAACCGGCGCAGGCTGCACAGCCGCTGCTGGCCCCTCGACGTACTGTGAAGGCTCGACTTCGACGTACTCTTCCGGCATGACCAGGGTGAAAATACTGCCCTGCCCCGGCGCGCTGGTCACGCTGATCGAACCGCCCAGCAGGCGGGCCAGATCGCGGGAAATCGACAGCCCCAGACCCGTGCCGCCGTAACGGCGATTGGTGGTGCCGTCGGCCTGACGGAACGCTTCGAAAATGCTCTCCTGCTGCTCCTCGGCGATGCCGATCCCGGAGTCGCGAACGGTGAAGGCCACGCCCTCGCCCGGCTGACGGGACACGGTCAGGCTGACGGTGCCGCTTTCGGTGAACTTGACGGCGTTGGACAGCAGGTTCTTGAGGATCTGCTCCAGGCGCTGGCGATCGGTGTATAGCGAGACCGGCGTGCCTGACTGGATCTCCACCGAGAACTCCAGCTTCTTCTCGGCCGCCAACGGTTCGAAGGTCATGCGCAGGCCTTCGACCAAGCGGCTGACGCCGCTGTTTTCCGGCCGCATGTCGAGCTTGCCGGCTTCGACTTTGGAGATGTCCAGAATGTCGTTGATCAGGTTGAGCAAGTCATTGCCGGCGGAGTAGATCGATTCGGCAAACTTGACCTGCTCGGCGGTGAGGTTGTCCTGCGGGTTTTCCGCCAGCAGCTTGGCCAGAATCAACGAGCTGTTCAGCGGCGTGCGCAGCTCGTGGGACATGTTGGCCAGGAACTCGGACTTGTACTTGCTTGAGCGCTGCAACTCGTCGGCGCGGGCTTCCAGTTCAATCTGTGCGATGTGCAGTTCTTCATTATTGCGGTCCAGCGCATCACGCTGATCGCCCAGCGCCTTGCTCTGCTCGGCCAACTGTTCGTTGGTCTGCTCAAGCTCCGCCTGCTGGATTTCCAGGTGCGCCTGGGACTCCTTGAGAATCCGCGACTGTTCTTCCAGCTCTTCATTGGCGGTGCGCAATTCTTCCTGCTGCACTTGAAGCTCTTCGTTGAGCTGCTGGGTTTCGGCGAGCACTTCCTGCAAACGTTGACGGTAGCGGGCTGCCTCGATAGAGGTGCCCACGTTCTCGGCCACCAGCTCAAGGAACTCCAGGTCACGGGGCGTCAGCTCGCGAAGAAAGCCCAGCTCGATCACGCCGTTGACGTGGTCATCGTTGCTGGTCGGCACCACCACGACGCTGCGCGGTGAGCCTTCGCCCAGGCCGGAGGTGACTTTGAAATAGTCCTGAGGGACGTTGTCCAGGGTGATGATCTGATCCTGCTCGGCCGCCTTGCCGACCACGCCTTCACCGCTGTAGATCGACTGCTCGTGCTGTTCCTGCTCGCGGGAGAAACCATAGGACGCCACGCGCACCAGACCGCCATGCTCCTGGCGTACGTACACCGCCGCCACGACCGCACCCAGGTACTGGGCGAAGAAATGCAGCACGTTGCGGCCCAGCAGATTGAGGGTGAGCTGGCCGATCACCTGCTCGGCCAGTTCGCTCTGACCGTTGCGCAGCCAGGCGACGTGGGACAAGCGCTCGGCGTCCAGCTGTTGGGCCTTGAGGTTGGCGGCGTAAGTGTCGGACAGCGTGGTCATGTCCCGACGCCCGACCCAGGCAAGGATCCCGCTGACGATCAGAATAAAGGCGATGTACAACGAGACCGACATCACGGTGGTGTGGGTAACGTCGGTGTTGCGTGTCAGCCGCAGCTGATGCTCGATGTCCGCCGCCTGCTCGTATTGATCACGCATCTCGTCGGACAGGCGCTTGCCGCGACGATTCTGGATCTGCGTCTGGTAGTCGCCGCCAGTGCGTCGAAGGGTAATCATCTCTTGGGCGAACTCGCCCCACGACGCTTGCAGCCCGGCCAGCCGCTTGAATCGATCGACCTGATCCGGGTTATCGGCGACCAGTTCTTCAAGCCCCTTGAGCTCGGTGCTGATGGCCGGCTTGGCCACCTCGTAGGGATCGAGAAAGCGCTCGTCGCCGGTCAGCAGGAAGCCGCGCATACCGGTTTCCATGTCCACCGACAGCTTGAGCGAGCGATTGATATTGTTGATCACCCGATCGGTGTGTTCGACCCACTGGATCGCCGACAACAGGTAGGAAATCAGAATGACGAAGAAGGCCGCACTCAGCACGCCGACGGCCAAAGGTAAACTGACGTTGCGGCTTAACAGTTTGCGGAAACGTTGCTCGTCGACTGCAGAGTTGGTGATCATCACAAGGGCTCAGGCGGACTCGTCTAAACGACGGAGTTTGCCGCAAACCTCGGCAACAACTCCAGCATATGACGTAGAAGATTGAATTTTCTGACATTAGATAGGGAACAATCAGGCCCGAAATGTACATTTGAGTGCAACCAAAAAGCCACTACACTCAATTGAATCATGTTGTTGCGGCTCAGAACTTGGCACAATTGCGCCCCCCGGCGAAACGCTGAAAACCCAACGCCGTGCGATGCGCTCTCTGCCCAATTAAGGAACTTGCCATGTCCGATTCATCCCGCACGATTCTGGTGGTCGAAGATGACAACATCGTCAGGATGTTGATTGTCGACGTCCTCGAGGAGCTTGAGTACACCGTGCTGGAAGCAGCAGATGCCGCCGAGGCCCTTGCGGTCCTGCACAACGCTGGCCAGACCATCGACTTGATGATGACCGACCTGGGCCTGCCGGACATGAACGGCAAGGACCTCGCCGTCAAGGCACGTGAGGCCCGCCCGGACATCCCGGTGCTGTTCGCCAGCGGCTACGCGGATTCCGTTGATGTGCCTGAGGGCATGCACAATATCGGCAAGCCGTTTTCCATCGACCAGCTGCGTGACAAGGTAAAGGGCATCCTTGGCGACTGAGCAACTGGCGCAGCGATCCCCGATCCATGTGCTGATCATTGGCTACGTCTGGCCCGAGCCGCGTTCGTCTGCGGCCAGCGGGCATGTCATGCAACTCATCGACTGTTTTCTCGAACAGGGCTGGCGGATCACGATCGCCAGCGCCGCCACGGAAGGCGAGCACAAGGCCGACCTGGCCGCGCTGGGCATCACGGAAGTCGCCATCGCCCTCAACCACAGCAGCTTTGACGCCTTCGTCCATGAGCTGCAGCCCGACGTGGTGTTGTTCGACCAGTTTTTGATGGAAGAGCAGTTCGGCTGGCGGGTGGAGAAGCACTGCCCGAACGCCCTTCGCCTGCTTGAGAGCTCCGACTTGCAGAGCCTGCGCCATGCCCGTCATCAGGCGGTCAAGGAACGCCTCGACGGCAAGCCCGATGCTGACCTGACTGACTATTTCCAGACGCCCCGGGATCAGCTGTTCACCCGGATGGCGACCACTGACCTGGCCCAGCGCGAGATCGCCGCGATCCACCGCAGTGACCTGAGCCTGATGGTCTCCGACGTCGAAATCGACCTGCTGACCCAGGCGTTTTCGGTGCCCGCGGCTCAGCTCCATTGGGTCCCGCTGCTGGTAAGAGAGCCGCGCAAGGCGCCCCTTGGCCCGCGAAGCTTTGAAGACCGGGCGCATTTCATCACCATCGGCAATTTCCGCCACGCCCCGAACTGGGATGCCGTGCTATGGCTGAAAAACACCGTCTGGCCGCTGATTCGCGCGCAACTGCCCACTGCTCAGGTTCATGTGTATGGCGCCTACACGCCGCCGAAGGCTGCGGCATTGCATAACGCCGCTCAGGGGTTTCACATCATGAACTGGGCCGAAGACGCGCTGGAAGTGATGGGCGCTGCGCGGGTGTCCCTGGCGCCGTTGCGATTCGGCGCGGGAATCAAGGGCAAGATCATCGATGCCATGGTCTGCGGCACACCCACCGTGACGACGCCCATCGGCGCCGAGGCCATGCACGGCGAACTGGCATTTCCTGGCGCCGTCGCCTGTGATGCGCAAGGGGTGGCAGACGCGGCGGTCAGTCTTTACAGCGATCAGGCGCGCTGGGAACAGGCACAACAGGACGGCTGGCAATTGCTGCCGGCGCGCTTTGGCCATGACCGCCATTGCGCCGTGCTGATCGACCGTATCCTGGCGCTGAGGGACACGCTGCAGGCCCATCGCGCGGCCCACTTCACCGGCGCCATGCTTCGCCATCATCAGCACAAGAGCACGCAGTACATGTCCCAATGGATCGAAGCCAAGAACAAGAACGCCTGAAGCGTTTATCTAGCGGACGGCGCGGCGCAACAGGTAGGTGTCCATGATCCAGCCTTTCTCTGCCCGCGCGGCTTCACGCGCTTGACGTATCTGCGCGCTGACCTCGTGCAGCGGGCCTGAAATGAGCATCTCGTCAGGGGTGCCGAGGTAGGCGCCCCAATAGATGTGTAAATCCTGATCGACGAACCGCTCGAAGGTGCAATAGGCGTCGAGCATCACCACACTGTTGCTGATGTACTCGCCCTGCTCCGCTGCAAGCTCCCGGCCGGTGGTGATGTGGATCGGCTCGCCGATGCGGTTCAGGCCGATGCGGTGCCCGGCGGCGAGCGCCTGCACGCTGGTGATGCCGGGAATGACCTCGTAGGCAAATGACTCACGGCCGCGGGCGAGCACCTGATCGAGAATCTTCAGGGTGCCGTCATACAGCGCCGGGTCGCCCCACACCAGAAACCCGCCGGTCTCGCCCGCCTTTACTTCATCGGCGATCAGTTGCTCGAACAACACGGCGCGCTGCTCGTGCCAGTGTTCGACCCCGCTGCGGTAAGACGGCGAATCGTCCTTGCGCCGAGGATCGCTCACCTGCACCAGACGATAGTCATGGCCCTCGATGTAGCGCTCGCAAATCTCCCGGCGCAACGCCAGCAGGTCGTCATTGGCGTAGCCCTTGTCGAGCATGAAAAACACCTGGGTGCGGTTCAGCGCCTTGATCGCCTGAATGGTGATGTGCTCGGGATTGCCTGCGCCGATGCCGATCACGAGGATTTTTTTCATGGGGTGGCGGTTCTCTGAAGGCGTTCGCAGAAGGTGCATCAGCGTATCGGGTTGTTGATGGGTGTGGTTAGTCCACTGCGCAGATGAGCAGCACGCGCAGAATTGATGGCGCTTAGACTGGCCTCTTCCCGGCTGAAGCCGGTCCTACTGAGGCACCGCGTTCAGCCTGTAGGACTGGCTTTAGTTGGGAAAGCGTCAGACGTCACACCGCAGGATTGATGGTGCTCAAAACGGCGTCTTCCCGGCTGAAGCCGGTCCTACCAAAACCAACGCGTGTAGCCTGTAGGACTGGCTTTAGCCGGGAAAGCGTCAGACGTCACACCGCAGGATTGATGGTGCTCAAAACGGCGTCTTCCCGTCTGAAGCCGGTCCTACCAAGCACCGCGTTCAACCTGTAGGACTGGCTTTAGCCGGGAAAGCGTCAGACGTCACACCGCAAAATTGAGGCTGCTCAGACTGGCTTCTTCCCGGCTGAAGCCGGTGCTACTGAAGCCACGCGCCCATCTGCCTCTGTTTAACGCCTGTATCTGTATTCCGCCCGACAAATAGTGCACATTAACCTCACGCCATTCTCCAGACCGGCACACGCATGACCAAAACAACAAGAGTCACCGACCCCGCCTATGAGCTGATGGATGACCATAACGGTCTGTCGATCATCTACCGTGAGCATGGCTTTCCCTGTCCGCTGGTGCGCTGGCATTTCCACAAGGAATACGAGCTGCACCTGATCGTTGCGAGTTCCGGGAAGGTCTTCGTCGGCGATTACATCGGCAATTTCTACCCCGAGACGCTGTTCCTCACCGGCCCCAATCTGCCCCATAACTGGATCAGTCAGATCGCGGAAGACGAGGTCGTGCCCAAACGCGACATGCTGGTGAACTTCACCGAAGAGTTGCTCGAAAGCGGCAATCAGGTGTTTGCCGAACTCAAGGCCCTGGCGCCGTTGCTCGAGCGCGCCCGGTACGGCATTGAATTCCGCTGCAAGCGGACCGTCCGCCAGGCCACCAAGCTGATGCAGAAAATCGCCGACACCACGGGCATGACACGGCTGGGGCACTTTTTCATTTTGCTGGAAGTGCTGGCGGCCAGTGATGATTTCCAGTTGCTGTCGGGCACCACCGCGTCCCAGCTGTCCGACGATCACGCCGTGGAGCGCACCAACAAAGCCGTGGAATACATCTTCACCCACTACGCCCGCGAACTGCCGCTGGAAGAAGTGGCCGAATACCTGGGCATGAAGCCGACCTATTTTTCCCGTGTGTTCAAGCAGGCCACCGGGCGCTGCTTTGTGGAATTCGTCAACCGGCTGCGGATCAGCAAGTCCTGTGAATTGCTCGCCGATGGCGACCGGCCGGTGACCGACGTCTGCTTCGAGTCAGGTTTCAATAACATCTCCAACTTCAATCGACGCTTCCAGAAACTCAAAGGCATGACCCCCTCGCACTACCGACGCCTCGCTGTACAGCGCCTGACCGAACAAAACCTGTACTGATTCGTTGCCCCGTCGCACCCATCAACTACGCTGGAACTGCCCCGCCCCACGCGCTGGCGCAGTTGTGCAGCGCGCCCGTCGGAAACCTCAGTGCAAAAAAGTATCAGTTCAAGTGCGCCGCAGGATTTGTCAACCAGCGCGCACAAGGCTGTAATCAGCTGACATTCTTCCTGGCCTCCGGAAGAAACAAAAACAATAACCAAGCTTCTGACGTCCGCCTGGGCGCAGAAGAGGAGTGATAAATGAAGACCTCTGCAAATGTTCTCCTTGCCGGTACCTGTCTGACCCTCCTGTCCCTGTGCACCACCGCCACTGCCGGTGAAGTCACCATCGCCACCGTCAACAACAGCGACATGATCCGCATGCAGCGGCTGTCCAAGACCTTCGAAGAACAGCACAAAGACATCAAGCTCAAGTGGGTGGTGCTGGAAGAGAACGTGCTGCGTCAACGCCTGACCACCGACATCGCCACAAAAGGCGGCCAGTTCGACGTGTTGACCATCGGCATGTACGAAGCCTCACTGTGGGGTGCCAAGGGCTGGCTCAAAGAAATGAATGACCTGCCGGCGTCCTACGCGCTGGACGACGTATTTCCTTCGGTACGCGACGGCTTGTCGGTCGAAGGCAAACTCTTCGCCCTGCCGTTCTACGCAGAAAGCTCGATCACTTACTACCGCAAAGACCTGTTCAAGGCCGCCGGCCTGACCATGCCGGAGCGTCCGACCTGGACGCAGATCTCCGAATTCGCCGACAAACTCACCGACAAGTCCAAGGAACAGTACGGCATCTGCCTGCGCGGCAAGGCAGGCTGGGGCGAGAACATGGCGGTGATCACCACCATCGCCAACTCGTTTGGCGCCCGCTGGTTCGACGAACAGTGGAAGCCGCAATTCGATCAGCCTGAATGGAAGAACGCGCTGACCTTCTACACCAACGTCATGAAGAAGGACGGCCCACCCGGCGCCTCCAGCAACGGCTTCAACGAAAACCTCGCCCTGTTCAACAGCGGCAAGTGCGCAATCTGGGTCGATGCCAGCGTGGCCGGCTCGTTCGTCACCGACAAATCACAGAGTAAAGTCGCCGACAGCGTAGGCTTCACCTATGCGCCGCACGAAGTCACCGACAAAGGCTCGGCGTGGCTGTACTCGTGGGCTCTGGCGATTCCGACCAGCGCCAAGAACGACAAGGACGCCCGCGCCTTCACCGAATGGGCCACGTCCAAAGAGTACGCCGCGCTGGTCGCCGAGAAAGACGGCGTGTCCAACGTGCCGCCAGGCACCCGCGCATCGACCTACACCGATGCCTACAAACAGGCTGCGCCGTTCGCCAACATCACCCTGGAATCCCTCAAGGCCGTGACGCCTAAAGCGCCGACCCTCAAGCCGGTGCCGTATGTGGGCATCCAGTTGGTGACCATCCCCGAGTTCCAGTCGATCGGCACCTCCGTCGGCCAACAGTTCTCGGCAGCACTGGTGGGGACCTCCAGCGTGGATCAGGCATTGACCAGCGCGCAAAGCGTGGCCGAGCGTGAAATGAAGCGCGCGGGTTACCCGAAAAAGGGCTGACACCCGCTGCTTGACGGCGGCAGGCGCTGATTGCCTGCCGCCCACGTTCACGCTTCTGCCCGGTCCGGAGTCAACATGAACACCTCAACCCTCACCCCGCGCACCGCCGCGGCTGACGATAAGTCGTCTGCCAAGGGCAGCGTCACCAAGCCCGGCTGGTTTCTGGTCAGCCCCTCGGTGCTGTTGCTGCTGGTCTGGATGATCGTGCCGCTGGGCATGACCATCTACTTCTCGCTGATCCGCTACAACCTGCTTAACCCCGGCGAAAACGAATTCGTCGGGCTGGAGAACTTCGAATTCTTCGTCACCGACGCAGGCTTTCTGCCCGGCGCCATGAACACGCTGTTGCTGGTCGGCAGTGTGCTGGCCATCAGCGTGATCCTCGGCGTGCTGATCTCGGCGTTGCTAGAAGCCAGTGAGTTTCTCGGTCGCGGCATCGTGCGCGTGCTGCTGATTTCGCCGTTCTTCATCATGCCGACGGTCAGCGCGCTGATCTGGAAGAACCTGATTTTCCACCCGGTGTCCGGGATTCTCGCCTGGGTCTGGAAGCTGTTCGGTGCCCAGCCGGTGGACTGGCTGGCGAATTACCCGATGCTGTCGATCATCATCATTGTGTCGTGGCAGTGGCTGCCCTTCGCGATCCTGATTCTGATGACCGCCATGCAGTCCCTGGATCAGGAACAGAAGGAAGCGGCGCGCCTGGACGGCGCCGGCCCGATCGCCATCTTCTGGCACCTGACCCTGCCGCACCTGGCGCGCCCGATCGCCGTGGTGGTGATGATCGAAACGATCTTCCTGCTCTCGGTGTTCGCCGAAATCTTCACCACCACCAACGGCGGCCCGGGCTTCGCTTCCACCAATCTGGCGTACCTGATCTACAACCAGGCACTGCTGCAATTCGACGTGGGCATGGCATCGGCGGGCGGCTTGATTGCCGTCGTGATTGCCAACATTGCCGCGATCATCCTGGTCCGGATGATCGGCAAAAACCTCACCGACAAGTCTTGAGGGCAAGGCCATGATGACGCTCAAACAATCCCGTCGCCTGCAAAGTGCCCTGCTCGGCACCTTGTCGTGGCTGATCGCGGCGCTGATTTTCTTCCCGATCTTCTGGATGGTCCTGACCAGCTTCAAGACCGAGATCGACGCGTTCGCCACGCCGCCGCAGTTCATCTTCACACCGACCCTGGAAAACTACCTGCACATCCAGGAGCGCAGTGACTACTTCCACTTCGCCTGGAACTCGATCCTGATCTCTTTCAGCGCGACGATCCTGTGCCTGCTGATCGCGGTGCCGGCGGCCTACTCCATGGCGTTTTTCGAAACCAAAAGGACCAAGGGCACGCTGCTGTGGATGCTCTCGACCAAGATGCTGCCGCCGGTGGGCGTGCTGATGCCGATCTACCTGCTGGCCAAGACCTTCGGCCTGCTGGATTCGCGCATTGCGCTGATCGTGATCTACACGCTGATCAACCTGCCGATCGTGGTCTGGATGATTTACACCTACTTCAAGGACATCCCCGGGGAGATTCTCGAAGCGTCGCGGCTGGACGGTGCCACCACGCGCCAGGAAATCTTTCGCGTGCTGATCCCGATCTGCAAGGGCGGGCTGGCATCGACGGCGCTGCTGTCGCTGATCCTGTGCTGGAACGAGGCGTTCTGGTCACTGAACCTGACCTCTTCGAATGCCGCCCCGCTGACCGCGTTGATCGCCTCGTATTCCAGCCCTGAAGGGTTGTTCTGGGCCAAATTGTCGGCGGTGTCGACCCTGGCCTGCGCGCCAATCCTGATCTTCGGCTGGATCAGCCAGAAACAATTGGTCCGCGGGCTGTCGTTTGGTGCGGTGAAATGATCGACACATGATGGTTTCCACGCTCCGCGTGGTAACGATCCCGGGCAGATTTTTAGCCTCTGAACTTTGAAGAATAAAACTGGAGCCCCTCATGGCTAACCTGACAATCAGAAATCTGCAAAAAGGCTTCGACGGCCACCAGATCATCAAAGGCATCGACCTGGACGTGAAGGACCGTGAATTCGTGGTCTTCGTCGGTCCGTCGGGCTGTGGCAAATCCACCCTGCTGCGCCTGATCGCGGGCCTTGAAGACGTCACCAGCGGCAGCATCGAACTGGATGGCCGCGAGATCACCCAGGTCACCCCGGCCAAGCGCGACCTGGCGATGGTGTTTCAGACCTACGCGCTGTACCCCCACATGACCGTCGGCAAAAACCTGTCGTTCGCCCTCGACCTGGCCGGCACGCCAAAGGCCGAGGTCAAGAAAAAGGTCGACGAAGCCGCGCGTATCCTCGAGCTGGGCCCGCTGCTGGAACGCAAGCCCAAGCAGCTGTCGGGTGGTCAACGCCAGCGCGTTGCAATCGGTCGCGCCATCGTGCGCAACCCGAAGATCTTCCTGTTCGACGAACCGCTGTCCAACCTCGACGCCGCCCTGCGGGTGCAGACCCGCCTGGAGCTGTCGCGCCTGCACAAAGAGCTGCAGGCAACGATGATCTACGTGACCCACGATCAGGTCGAAGCCATGACCCTGGCCGACAAAGTGGTCGTGCTCAACGGCGGTCGCGTCGAACAGGTCGGTTCGCCGCTGGAGCTGTACCACCACCCGGCCAACCTGTTCGTCGCAGGTTTTCTTGGCACGCCGAAGATGGGCTTCCTCAAGGGCATCATCAGCGGCGTCGAGGCCTCGGCCTGTGAAGTCACCCTGGACGCCGGGACAAAAGTCCTGCTGCCCTTCACCAACGCGCAACAGAGCGTCGGCGACTCGGTGACCTTGGGGATTCGCCCCGAGCACCTGGAGCTGGCCAACGAAGGCGATTGCCAGCTGACCGTCATCGCCGACGTCAGCGAACGCCTGGGCAGCGACACCTATTGCCACGTACGCACCATCTCCGGCGAGCCGCTGACCATGCGCATTCGCGGGGACCTGGCCAGCCAGTACGGCGAAACCCTGAAACTGCACCTCAACAGCGCCCATTGCCACCTGTTCGACGCCCAGGGCCAGGTCATCCGCCGCGCCCTGCAGGCCGCAGCCTGATCCCTCGCACTCCACAGCATTCGGGAACACCGTCATGAAACTGAACAAGCAGAACCTCTCCAACCTGGGCGCCGGCATCGCCATCCCGGCCTACGCCCTCGACGAGCGTCGTCAGGGTATCGCGCACATCGGCGTCGGTGGTTTTCACCGCGCCCACCAGGCGTTTTACACCGATGCGCTGATGTCCCTCGGGGCCAATGAAGGCAGCGGCGAAGGCCTGGACTGGGCCATTTGCGGGGTCAGCCTGCGCGAGGAAGACCGTGCCAATTTCGAGGCGCTGAAGGGCCAGGACTTTCTCTACACGCTGTTCGAGCTGGGCGACACCCCGGACACCGAAACCCGGGTGATCGGCGCCATGAGCCAGATGCTCATGTCCACCGATAGTGACCTGACGCTGATCGACAAACTCGCCAGCCCGGACATCCGCATCGTCTCGCTGACCATCACCGAAGGCGGCTACTGCATCGACGACAGCACCGGCGAATTCATGAGCCACCTGCCGCAGATCCAGTACGACCTCGAACACCCCGCCACGCCGAAAACCGTGTTCGGTTACCTGTGCGCCGCCTTGACCCGCCGCCGCGCGGAAGGCACCCCGGCGTTCACCCTGATGTCCTGCGATAACCTGCCGCACAACGGCGCGGTGACACGCAAAGCCCTGCTGGCCTTCGCCCAACTCCGCGACCCGGAACTGCATGACTGGATCGCTGAGCACGTCAGCTTCCCCAACGCCATGGTCGACCGCATCACGCCGATGACCAGCACCGCCCACCGCCTGCAACTGCACGACCAGAAAGGCATCGACGACGCCTGGCCGGTGGTCTGCGAACCCTTCGTGCAGTGGGTGCTGGAAGACAAGTTCGTCAACGGCCGTCCGGCCTGGGAAAAGGTCGGCGTGCAGTTCACCGACGACGTAACCCCGTACGAAGAAATGAAGATCAAGCTGCTCAACGGCAGCCACCTGGCGCTGACCTATCTCGGGGCCTTGAAGGGCTATCGCTTCGTCCACGAAACCATGAACGACCCGCTGTTCGTCGGCTACATCCGCACCTACATGGACCTGGACGTCACCCCGCAACTGGCGCCGGTGCCGGGCATCGACCTGACCGAGTACAAACAGACCCTGATCGACCGCTTCTCCAACCAAGCGATCGCCGACCAGCTTGAGCGGGTGTGCTCCGACGGCTCGTCGAAATTCCCGAAATTCACCGTGCCGACCATCAACCGTCTGATCGTCGACAGCGGCAACATGGACCGCGCCTCGCTGGTGGTGGCGGCTTGGGCGCTGTATCTGCAGGGCAATCGCAACGGGGACTTCACCGGCGAGAACGGCTTGCCGTACACCGTCGTCGACCCGCGCGCAGACTTCTGCAAGGCGCTGGTGGCCGATGACGTGCTGGTGACCCAGCGCCTGCTGGAGGTGGAAGAAATCTTCGGTGCGGCGATTCCACAGTCCGCCGAGTTCGTGGCATCGTTCGAACACAACCTGAACAGCCTGAAGCAATTGGGCGTCAGCAAAACCCTGGAAAACCTGTTAGCGAAAACCGCCTGAGCTTCATAGGGGAAGAGGTGAATATGTTTCTCGGCATCGATTGCGGTACCCAAGGCACCAAAGCGATTGTTCTGGATGCGGTCAGCGGCAAGGTTCTGGGCGAAGGCTCGGGTGCGCACCACATGATCAGTGGCGCCAACGGTCGCCGTGAGCAGGATGTGCAGGAATGGCTCGATGCGTTCGAGCAAGCCACGGCCGCGGCCCTGCAGCAGGCCGGGGTGTCCGGCGCGGACATCCAGGCCATCGGCGTGTCCGGGCAGCAACATGGCCTGGTCATGCTTGACGAAACAGGCCAGGTGCTGCGCCCCGCCAAGCTGTGGTGCGACACGGAATCCGCGCCTGAAAATGATCGGCTGCTGACGTATCTGGGCGGTGAAGCCGGGTCGCTGGAGCGCCTGGGTATCGCCATCGCGCCGGGCTACACGGTCTCGAAACTGCTGTGGAGCAAAGAGCAGTTTCCCGAGCTGTTTGCCCGCATCGACAAAATTCTGCTGCCCCACGACTACCTCAATTACTGGCTCACCGGCCGCAGTTGCAGCGAGTTCGGCGATGCATCCGGCACCGGTTATTTCAACGTGCGCACCCGCGCATGGGACCTGGACATCCTTCAGCACATCGATCCCAGTGGCCGGCTGATCAAGGCGCTGCCGGAGCTGCTCGAGGCGCATCAGCCGGTCGGCACGATTCTCCCCGCGATCGCCGAGCGACTGGGCCTCAACCCGAAGGCCATCGTCTCCAGCGGCGGCGGCGACAACATGATGGGCGCCATCGGCACCGGCAATATCGCGCCGGGCTCGATCACCATGAGCCTGGGTTCGTCGGGCACGGTCTACGCCTTTGCCGAAGCAGGCAATGTCAGCGCGCAGCCGTCGGTGGCGACCTTCTGCTCCTCGTCGGGCGGCTGGCTGCCGCTGATCTGCACCATGAACCTGACCAACGCCACCAGTGCCTTCCGCGAGCTGTTCGCGCTGGACATCGGCGCCTTCAACGCAGCCGTGGCGTCCTCGCCGATTGGCGCACAAGGCGTGCTCGTGCTGCCCTTCCTCAACGGCGAGCGGGTGCCTGCCCTGCCCCACGCCACCGGGAGCATTCTCGGGCTGGACAGCACCAATCTGACCCAGGCCAACTTGTGCCGGGCGGTGGTCGAGGGCACCACCTTCGGCCTGCGTTACGGCCTGGACCTGTTGCGCGACAGCGGCATTAAGAGCGATAACATCCGCCTGATCGGCGGCGGCGCGAAAAGCGCGGTCTGGCGGCAGATTGTGGCCGACATCATGGACACGCCGGTCATCTGCACCACCGGCACCGAAGCGGCCGCATTGGGCGCAGCGATTCAGGCGGCGTGGTGTCATTCACACGTCGATGCCGGTGGTGACGGCGACGGCGAGTCGCTGCAGGCGCTGACCGAGCGTTGCGTCAGCCTCGACCCGGCCAGCGAAACCCGGCCGGTTGCCGAACACGTTGCGGCGTACCAAGCGGTTTATCAGCACTATCGCACTCAATTGCAGGGCCTCTGACGGGCAGCCCCGTCGGCCTTTATGGAGCAACTATGTATCTGGTCTGTGGCGAAGCACTGTTCGACTTTTTCTGTCAGCCGGACAGCGGACAACGCAACAAAGTGGGTTATCAGGCCATCGCCGGCGGTTCACCGTTCAACGTCGCGGTCGGCCTGCGCAGGCTGGGCATCGATGCCGGTTTTTTTGCCGGGATTTCCAGCGATTACCTGGGCAAGCGCCTGACGACCGTGCTCGCGGAAGAAGGCGTGCGCGATGACTTTCTGGTGCCTGTCGACGCACCCACCACCCTGTCGATGGTCGCCGTGGGCGCTGACGGCTCGCCGCAGTACAGTTTTCGCGGCGAAGGCTGCGCTGACCGGATGCTGAGCGTCGAGCATCTGCCGACGCTGGACGAGAGCGTGCGTGGCTTGCACGTGGGTTCGTTCTCGCTGGTGGTGCAGCCGGTCGCCGACGCGCTGCTGACGCTGGTGCGGCGGGAAAGCGGCAAGCGCTTGATCACGTTCGATCCCAATGTGCGCCTGAATCCGGCGCCGAGCATCGAGCTGTGGCGCAGTCAGGTGGCGAAGTTCGCCGAGCACGCGCACATCATCAAGGTCAGTGATGAGGACCTGGAGCTGTTGTATCCGGACAAAGAGGCGGCAGCGGTGGCCGAGGGTTGGCTGAAGGACAATTGCCAGTGGGTGATCATGACCCGCGGCCGTCAGGGCGCCACGGTGTTTACGCGGGATTTGGGCACGTGGTCGGTGGCGGCGCGCAAGGTGGAGACGGTGGATACAGTGGGTGCCGGGGATACGTTTCAGGCGGCGTTGATTGCGTTTCTGACGGAGCGGGGTCTGGACGAACCCGCCGCGCTGGCGGGGGTGGATAAGCCAACGCTGACGAAGATGCTGGAGTTTGCGGTGGCTGCGGCGGCGGTGACCTGCACGCGCGAGGGGCCGGATTTGCCCTATCGGGCGGAGGTGGTCTAGGCGACTGGCCCTTCTCAGATCAAGATCAACAGCGTCTGCCTGGGGGCAGACTGTTTCGCCTTCGGCGCCTTACTTTTGAAAAGCACCAAAAGTAAGCAAAAGTGCCTGCTCTCGGTTTGGCCCTTCCTTCGTCAGGGTTCCTTCACTCCGGTCCCGCTCCGTGGGCCCGCCGCCATCCGCCATCCATGGCGGGGGGCGGCTCTCGCGG
>NZ_MDEN01000066.1 GCF_001705435.1 Pseudomonas graminis | reverse complement strand
GTCCAACTCTTTGATTATCAAGGAGTTTTCCGTTTCGTCTGCGCCGGAAGTGGGGCGAATTATAGACAGATCCAGAGGGGCGTCAAGCACTTATTTGAACTTTATTCCGAACGAAGTGTAATCCGGCCGAACGCCTTCTTGCCGGCCTGACATACATGGGTCGCGCCCAGCCTGAATACAAACCCGCGATCCACAACTTCACCATCTATACGCACGCCGCCAGATGCCAACAGGTCGCGAGCGACCGCAGCGTTCTTAACCAGCCCCGCCTTATTGAGGACGGCAGCAATCGGCATGTCTTCGGCTGCAGCGACATCAATCTCCGGGAGATCCTCCGGAAGCTCCCCATCCTTCATACGGTTTCCAGCAGAACGATGGGCAGACGCCGCAGCTTCTTCACCGTGGAAGCGCGCAACGATCTCTTCGGCCAGCTTGATCTTGATGTCACGTGGATTGGCGCCCGCCTCGCAACCCGCTTTAAAAGCAGCGATCTCTTCCATGGAGCGGAAGCTCAGCAGCTCAAAGTAACGCCACATCAGCGCATCAGGGATGGAGACGAGCTTGCTGTACATAATGCCGGGCGCTTCCTGGATACCTACATAGTTACCCAACGACTTGGACATCTTCTTGACGCCGTCCAATCCTTCCAGCAATGGCATCGTGAGAACACACTGAGCCTCCTGACCATATGCACGCTGCAGCTCGCGCCCCATCAGCAAGTTGAATTTCTGATCGGTCCCGCCCAGCTCAACGTCGGCGCGCAAAGCAACCGAGTCGTAACCCTGGACCAGCGGATAAAGGAATTCGTGGATGGCGATGGACTGGTTCGACTTGTAACGTTTGTCGAAGTCATCACGCTCCAGCATGCGCGCTACGGTGTACTGGGAAGAGAGTCGGATGAAGTCTGCAGGACTGAGTTGATCCATCCAGGTGGAATTGAACGCCACCTCGGTTTTGGCCGGATCAAGAATCTTGAACACCTGAGCCTTGTAGGTCTCGGCGTAGTCGAGCACTTGCTCGCGGGTAAGCGGGGGACGGGTGGCACTCTTGCCACTCGGATCACCAATCATGCCGGTGAAGTCGCCGATCAGGAAAATCACCTGATGACCAAGATCCTGGAATTGACGCAGCTTATTAATAAGCACCGTGTGCCCGAGGTGAAGGTCGGGCGCGGTCGGATCAAAACCGGCCTTGATGCGAAGTGGCTGCCCACGCTTGAGCTTTGTGACCAGCTCGGCCTCGACCAGGAGTTCATCTGCACCACGCTTGATCAGCGCTAGCTGCTCTTCAACCGACTTCATAACCGCCCCGTAATGCCGTATTTCAAAGGGAAACAACCATACAAGATCAGCGCCCAAATACAAGTTCTGACAATAGGAGCGCGACGAATCGCGGAGCGAGCCGATCGCAAGCTTGCCTCAGGCGAGATTTGGTTATATTTTATACAGTTATTTCATCTTCATCATGTCATTCATCTTTTCCATCTCATCTTTTTCAAAGTCAAAATTACCTATGACCGACACTCCGCCTAAAGCGCCACCGCTTTATCCGAAGAGCCACCTGCTCGCAGCCAGCGGCATCGCCGCACTGCTTAGCCTGGCTCTCCTCGTATTCCCATCCAGCGACGTCGAAGCCAAACGAACCAACCTTGCTCTGGAACTGGACACACCTGCCGACCAGATCAAGCAAGAACAAGACGCTCAAGAACAGACTCAAGCCACAGAGGCACCCGTAGATTCTCCCTTCGCCCAGATCGAAGGTGATGCGGCTGAACCGGCTGATGCCGCGAAGACAGCAAGTGACACCAAGGCCGCCCCGAAAGAGGTTGCTACTGCCAAAGGCCCGACGCACCGGGAAGTGGTGGTCTCAAAGGGCGATACGCTGTCGACGTTGTTCAGCAAAGTCGGCCTGCCTGCGACGGCGGTGCACGACGTTATTGCCAGCGACAAACAAGCCAAGCAGTTCAGTCAACTGAAAAATGGCCAGGTGCTACAATTCGAGCTCTCGCCTGAGGGCAATCTCAAGCAGTTGCACAGCAAGCTGAGCGAGACAGAAAGCATCAGTTTGTCTCGCACAGACAAGGGCTATACGTTTAGCCGTGACGTGAGCAAACCTAATGTACGCACGGCCTATGTGCATGGCACGATCAACAACTCACTGTCGCAATCCGCCCAGCGCGCAGGCCTCAGCCATACGATGACAATGGAGATGGCAAACATCTTCGGGTACGACGTCGACTTCACCCAGGATATCCGCAAGGGCGACGAATTCGATGTGATTTACGAGCAGAAGGTTGTCAACGGCAAGACGGTCAGTACAGGCAATATACTTTCGGCTCGCTTCGTAAACCGTGGCAAAACCTACACCGCTGTGCGGTATACGAACAAACAGGGCAACACCAACTATTACACTGCGGACGGCAACAGCATGCGTAAGGCATTCATCCGTACGCCGGTCGAATTCGCCCGCATCAGCTCACTGTTCTCATCCGGTCGCAAACACCCGATCCTGAACAAGATTCGCGCCCACCAAGGCATCGACTACGCTGCACCTCGTGGCACCCCAATCAAGGCGACCGGCGATGGCAAAGTCATTCTTGCCGGACGGCGCGGCGGTTATGGCAATACCGTGATCATTCAGCACGGTGAAACCTACCGGACGCTGTACGGCCACATGCAGGGTTTTGCCAAGGGCATTCAGTCCGGATCCAGCGTCAAGCAGGGCCAGGTCATTGGCTATATTGGAACCACTGGCCTGTCCACGGGTCCTCATGTTCATTACGAGTTCCAGGTAAATGGCGTTCATGTCGACCCGCTGGGGCAGAAGCTGCCGATGGCTGATCCGATCGCCAAGTCCGAAAAACAGCGGTTCATGCAGGAGAGCCAACCTTTGATGGCTCGCATGGACCAGGAAAAGGCCACCATGCTGGCCTCGAGTAAGCGCTGACCCATGACTTTATATGTAGGTGTAATGTCCGGAAGCAGTCTGGACGGACTCGACTTCGCGCTGGTAGAACAGGATGACCGACCACGTTTGCTCGGCACCTACTACATTCCCATGCCGGACGACCTTCGCGCCGAACTGCTGGGGCTCTGCGCCAGCGGCCCGGACGAGTTGGCCCGTGCCGGCATCGCCGAGCAGAAATGGGTTCGTCTCGCTGCTCAAGGCGTGCTGGCCCTGCTGGACCAGCAGAGCGTGTCAGCCGGTGAAATCCGCGCGATCGGCAGTCACGGTCAGACGATTCGTCATGAGCCGGCCCGCGGCTTCACCATCCAGATTGGCAACCCTGCCCTGCTCGCCGAGCTAACGGGCATCACCGTGGTCAGCGACTTCCGCAAGCGCGATATCGCCGCAGGTGGCCAGGGGGCGCCGCTGGTTCCCGCTTTCCATGAAGCGTTGTTCGACGATAACAAAGACTACCGCGCCGTGCTCAACGTCGGTGGTTTCAGCAACCTCAGCCTGATCGAAATCGACAAACCGGTTTCCGGCTTCGACTCAGGGCCAGGCAATGTGCTGCTGGACGCCTGGATTCAGGCACAGCGGGGCGTGAGCTATGACCGCGATGGCGCGTGGGGCGCGAGCGGGACAGTCAATGATGCGCTGCTGAAGTCCATGCTCAGTGATCAGTTCTTTCAAACGAAGGGTCCTAAGAGCACGGGTCGTGAAGTATTCAACCTTGGCTGGGTTCACCACCATCTGTTCCAGATGCCAACGCTGAGACCCGAAGATGTGCAAGCAACACTGCTCGAAGTCACCGCATTGAGCATTACCGAGTCCCTGCAATCGGCACAGGCGCAGACCAAAGAACTGCTGGTCTGCGGCGGCGGCGCTCACAACAAGGCGTTGATGGATCGGCTGGCGGCGCTACTGCCGGCAACAAAGGTTTCTAGCACTGCAGAGTTCGGCGTTGATCCTGATTGGGTCGAAGCGATGGCGTTTGCCTGGCTTGCCCATTGCGCGCTGGAGAGCGTACCCGCCAACCGTCCAAGCGTGACGGGGGCCAAAGGCCTGCGAGTGCTGGGCGCGATCTACCCGGCCTGACCCAACGCCCACCATGCAAAACGCCGCGCAAATGCGCGGCGTTTTTGTGTGTATCGCCGGGATCAGATCGAGAACGAAGAGCCACAGCCACAGGTAGTCGCGGCATTGGGGTTCTTGATCACGAAGCGAGAGCCTTCCAGCCCCTCCTGATAATCCACCTCCGCACCTGCCAGGTACTGGAAGCTCATAGGGTCGACCACCAGACTGACGCCCTCGCGCTCGACGATGGTGTCATCATCGGCGACGTCTTCGTCAAAGGTGAAGCCGTACTGGAAACCGGAACAACCGCCACCGGTCACGAAGACACGGAGCTTCAGGCGATCATTACCCTCTTCATCGACCAGAGTTTTCACCTTATGCGCGGCACCGTGGGTGAATTCCAAAGCCACTGGGGTAAAGGATTCAACGCTCATGTTCAAAATCTCCCGGCGCTAAGCCGTCATAATGCGTAATGACGCGCATTATCCGCTTCTCCTAGAAAATTGGTCAACTATTGTGACGGCAGCCACAGGTCGCAAGCGACAAGCCGCAAAAAACAGCAGCTATCACCAGCGAGTTGAGACTTGCCGCTTGAGGCCTGAAGCCGCTATTACGGCAACATCCCCGCATGGGACAGGCCTAGGCGTTCATCAAGGCCAAACATGATGTTCATGTTCTGCACGGCCTGGCCCGAAGCGCCTTTGACCAGATTGTCGATGACCGACAGCACCACCACCAAATCCCCGTCCTGTGGCCGATGCACGGCCATGCGGCACACATTGGCGCCACGTACGCTCCGGGTTTCCGGATGGCTTCCGGCGGGCATCACGTCGACGAAAGGCTCATTGGCATAGCGCTTTTCGAACAACGCCTGCAGATCGACCGACCTGTCGACAACGGTTGCGTACAACGTGGCGTGAATCCCACGGATCATCGGCGTCAGGTGCGGCACGAACGTCAGCCCGATATCGCCATCTGCAGCACGGCGTAGCCCTTGAGTGATTTCGGGGAGATGGCGATGGCCTTTAACGGCATAGGCCTTGAAGCTCTCGCTGGTTTCGGAATACAGCGAGCCCACACTGGCGCCGCGACCTGCACCACTGACACCCGATTTGCAGTCCGCGATCAGGCGCAATGGATCAGCGAGGCCCGCTTCGAGCAGTGGCAGAAAACCCAACTGAGTGGCGGTCGGATAGCAGCCAGGCACTGCAATCAGGCGCGCGCCCTTGATGTGCTCGCGATTGACTTCCGGCAGGCCGTAAACCGCTTCGTCGAGCAATTCGGGCGCGCCGTGGGGCTGGTTGTACCACTTGGCCCACTCGACCGGGTCTTGCAGACGGAAGTCAGCGGAGAGGTCGATGACCTTGGTGCCCGCGGCGAGCAACTCGCCCGCCAGCGCATGTGCGACACCGTGGGGCGTTGCGAAGAACACCACATCGCACGCGCCCAGCACTTTGACGTCCGGCACGCTGAACGCCAGGCCGTCATAGTGACCACGCAGGTTGGGATACATGTCAGCGACAGGCAAACCTGCTTCGGAGCGCGAGGTGATCGCAACCACTTCAGCCTCTGGGTGTTGCGCCAGAAGACGCAGCAACTCGACGCCGGTGTAACCCGTACCGCCGACGATACCGACCTTGACCATAACCTGCCCCTCAACGAAACCAGTGGAAAGCCGCTGATCATATGGGTCGATTGCCGATGGGACAACCGCGAACGTGACGTACGGGCGCGGAAGCCACTACTATTTGGCACCGTGTCCCTGGAAACAAACCAAAATGCTCTATCTCTGGATTAAAGCGCTGCACATCATTGCAATGGTGTGCTGGTTCGCAGCCCTGTTCTATCTGCCGCGATTGTTCGTCTATCACGCCATGAGCGAAGACTCCGTAAGCCGCGAGCGTTTCTGCACCATGGAACGCAAGTTGTACCGCGGGATCATGATGCCCTCGATGATCGCTACCCTGGTATTCGGTATCTGGCTGATCGTTCTCGCACCGGGTTTCCTGCAGCAAGGCTGGTTGCATGCCAAGCTCACCCTCGTTGTCCTGTTGATTGGTTACCACCACGTGTGCGGCGCGCAGGTCAAACGTTTCGCGCGCGGCGAACCTGGTCGCAGCCATGTGTTCTATCGCTGGTTCAACGAGGTACCCGTGTTGATTTTGCTGGCTGTGGTCATTCTGGTCGTCGTCAAACCGTTCTGACGCGCATTGCACATATCGTATGAACTCAAGACAAGGAAGCCAGCATGGCGGAGCACTTCAAGATCGTTTTCGAGGGACAGCTGCGAACAGGCGTTGAGCTGGAGACAGCGCGCCAGAACCTGGCGCAGCTGTTCAAGACTGAGGTGTCCGGCGTTGATCGTCTCTTCACCGGCAAACCCGTGACCATCAAGCGAAGCCTGACGCGGGACGACGCGCAGCGTTATCTCGCGGCGTTGAACGATGCAGGTGTCGAGGGCCGTATCGAGCCCGAGGAGCCCGTGTCATTGAGGCTTGAGGACGTGGTCGAAGATACTCCACAGCGTCCGGCTTTCGAACCTGCGGCCTCGCCCTACGCACCGCCGCGCACGCCGGCCGCACAAAACTGGCCCGCCGTAGGCGACTTGAAGGTGTTCTCCATTCGGGGGCGAATCGGCCGTCTGCGCTACCTGGCGTGGAGTCTGGCGCTGGTGGCCGTCGGCCTGCTGGTCGCTGCCGTGTGCGTCGGCGTTCTCAGCGTTTCGCTGGTGGCGGGCGGACTGCTCGGCACCGTTGCCCTCGTCGCGTTCGTGGTTGTCAGCATCCAGATCGGCGCCCAGCGTTTGCACGACGCCGGTTGGTCAGCCTGGTTGCTGTTGCTGAATCTGGTGCCGGTGGTGGGCAGCTTCTTTCCGATCCTGATGATGGCAGTCCCTGGCAACACGGGCCCGAATCGGTATGGTCCGCCGCCGCCCGGCAACACACCGCGCGTCAAGGTCCTCGCCATTCTGTGGCTCGCGGTGCTGGCGCTGGCCTTAGTGGCCGGGATGATGGGTGGTCTGAACACTGTTCAGGAGCAGGTCGAAGCCACCACCAGCGAATACGAGCAAGCGCTGCCTTACGACGATGACGCGGAACAACCGGTCGTTCCCGTTGATCCTGTCGATAGTGGTGACTCGTCCGACAGCAACGACGACCAATAACTATCTGGCAGCAAGGACGCTGTCTCAATACAAGCTGCAAACACTGGAGAATTGCATGACCCGTTATGCCATGGTCACAGGTGCATCCAGCGGTATTGGCCTGGCGATGGCCGAAGCGCTCGCCCGCCGGGGTCGCAACCTTATTCTCGTGGCCAGGCACCGGGAGATGCTCGAGAGCATCGCCATCGAGTTCACCCAACGCTTTGGTGTCGAGGTGCTGTTCCGTGCCTGCGATCTGGGTGAGCCGCTGCGCCTCTCGGGCTTTCTGCTTGAACTCGAGGAAGGCTCGCGAAGCATCGACTTGCTGGTTAACTGCGCTGGCATCGGCAACAGCGGGCCCTTTCTCGCTCAAGAGTGGGCGCAAGAGCAGGACCTGCTCGACCTTAATGTGCTCGCGTTGACGCGTCTCTGTCACACGGTTGGCAACCTGATGGCGGTGCAAGGCGGCGGCCAGATACTCAACGTTGCGTCGATCATGGGCTTTCAGCCGGGACCATGGATGAGCACCTATGCGGCGAGCAAAGCGTACGTCCTGCATTTTTCCGAAGGGCTTCGCGAGGAGCTGCACAAGACCGGCGTGAAGATTTCGGTGTTGTGCCCCGGTCCGACGCGCACAGCGTTTTTCCGCACCGCACAACTGGATGCCGGCAAGTTTACGCACGACGACCACATGACCGCCGAGGAGGTCGCGCTGTACACGGTACGCGCGCTCGACAAGAACCGTGCGGTGATCATCCCGGGTTGGCGAAACAGGCTACTGACACGCCTGCCGCGCTTTGCCAGTCGCTGGATGACGCGAAAGCTCTGGGGCTCGATGCTCAAATCTCGTACGTCAGTCTGACGGGGCACATCGCAACAAACGTCTGGGCGTGAACCGGGACGCTCAGTACACTGCCTTCATCCCCCTCGAAACGGAGCAAGAAGGCTGTGGATACTTTGTTTACCAAGATCATCAATCGGGAAATCCCGGCGAAGATCATCTACGAAGATGATCAAGTGCTGGCCTTTCACGACATCGCCCCCCAGGCGCCTGTGCATTTTCTGGTTATCCCGAAGAAGCCGATTGCCACCCTCAACGACGTGACTGAAGACGATAAGGGCCTGCTGGGCCACATTCTGTTCACGGCCCAGCGCCTGGCAAAAGAACTGGGTTGCGAGGACGGCTTCCGCGTAGTCATGAACACCAACGAAAAAGGCGGTCAGACCGTCTATCACATCCATATGCACGTGCTGGGTCAGCGCCAGATGAACTGGCCGCCGGGCTGAGTCATCCTCTCCGGTCTTCGTCGACCTGCCGGACGCGCGCCAACGCCCCGGCGGGCTGACACCGGACAAGCCCGGTTACACCGTTTGAGGTAGACTGACCGCCGTGGATTTACCCGGAGGCGCCCATGGCTACCGAACGTCACTACTCCCCTATCGACCGTTTCCTGCTTCAAGCCGACGCAGCGATGAAGACGCTGCTGCCCGTCAGCGCGCACGCACATCGTCCTTCGCCTGCCATCGTTCAACCCGACGTCAAGATGAATGAGTCCGACACCCGGCATGTCGCAGGGCTCATGCGCATCAATCACACTGGCGAAGTCTGTGCTCAGGCGTTGTATCAGGGGCAGGCACTCACCGCGAAACTGCCTCAGGTGCGCAAAGCCATGGAGCACGCCGCCGAGGAAGAAATCGACCATCTGGTGTGGTGCGAGCAACGCATTCATCAGTTGGGCAGTCATACCAGTGTGCTCAACCCATTGTTCTACGGTGCTTCGTTTGGCATCGGCGCAGTGGCTGGCTTGATCAGCGATCGAATCAGCCTGGGCTTCGTTGCCGCGACGGAAGATCAGGTGTGCAAACACTTGAATGAGCATTTGGAGCAATTGCCAGTCGAGGATGAGAAGTCGCGGGCGATTCTCGAACAGATGCGCGCCGACGAGGAGCATCACGCAGAAAGCGCGATCGAGGCAGGCGGTTTCCGCTTCCCGGCGCCGGTGAAGTTTGGCATGAGCCTGTTGGCAAAAATAATGACCAAAACCACCTACAGGATCTGATCGAATCTGCGGTCGGCCGGCTTTTATCAGCGAACAAAGCTGCCACGAAAGACCGGAAACAAAGAAGGCGCCTGAACAGGCGCCTTTTTTGTATCACTGAGACCTTAGACCGGCATGTTGCGGCCGTAGAAGATTTCAAGCATCTCGTGCTTCACGCGGCCGGTCACCTGCTCGCGCTGTTCAGCGGAGAGATTGCTGGTGGCGTCGCCGAACAGGTAGTTGTCCAGCTCGAACTGCTTGAGCAGCATTTTGGTGTGGAACAGGTTTTCCTGGTACACGTTCACGTCAGTCATCTGGTAGCTGTCGCGCGTGTCGTCGGAAAGGTAATTCTGGATCGAGTTGATCTCGTGGTCGATGAAGTGCTTCTTGCCTTCGACGTCACGGGTAAAGCCGCGCACGCGATAGTCGACGGTCACGATGTCGGACTCAAACTTGTGGATCAGGTAATTCAGCGCTTTCAACGGGGAAATCACGCCGCAGGTCGACACATCGATGTCCACACGGAACGTGGCGATGCCGTCAACGGGGTGGATTTCAGGGTAGGTATGAACCGTGATGTGGCTCTTGTCCAGGTGCGCGAGAATGGTTTCCGGCAGCGGACCCGGCGATTCTTCGATCTGGCTGTCAGTCGGCGTGACCGGCTGCTCGGAGATCAGAATGGTCACACTGGCGCCTTGTGGATCGTAGTCCTGACGCGCGATGTTCAGGATGTTCGCGCCAATGATATCGACGACATCGGTGAGAATCCGCGTCAGGCGTTCGGCATCGTACACACTGTTGATGTACTCGACGTAGGCCTGCTGGTCCTGCGGGGTTTCCGCATAGCAGATGTCATAGATGTTGAAGCTCAAGGTCTTGGTCAGGTTATTGAACCCGTGGAACTTGAGTTTGCTTTTCACCGTTAAAAACTCTCTATATGGGTGCGGCGCTGGCCGCGTGATCAAGCATGCCCGTCAACTGAGCCCGGCTCAGCTGCGTAGGACGGTTAACACCTCTTCGCGTTGGCGATTTTGGTTGTCTGGTCGGAGGCGAGCCGGCTACCCGGCGGTCGCGCCCTGAAAAAGGGGCGCATTATGCAGACGTCAGAAGTCGCATGCCATAGCCTGCACCGCTTTTGTGAAAATTGAGCGTTGCTCAACCCAGTTCGATGATCTCGTAGTCGTGGGTGATTTCGACGCCGGCATTACCCAGCATGATCGACGCCGAGCAGTATTTCTCGGCGGACAGCTCGATCGCACGTTTGACCTGCGTCTCTTTGAGGCCGCGCCCTTTAACCACGAAGTGCAAATGGATCTTGGTGAACACCTTGGGATCTTCGTTGGCGCGCTCGGCTTCCAGGAACGCCTCACAACTCTCGATGGGCTGACGGGCTTTCTTGAGAATGCTGACCACGTCGTAATTGCTGCAGCCACCCAGGCCAATCAGCACCATTTCCATCGGGCGAACACCCAGATTGCGACCGCCGCTTTCTGGCGGGCCATCCATCACAACCACATGGCCGCTGCCGGACTCACCGAGGAACATCGCCTCACCCGCCCATTGAATACGCGCTTTCATCACCGGACTCCAATGCTTGAAAAATGGCGGCCAGCTTAGCACAGGGCCCTGCCGTCGCTGAGTGGACGGGACATGCCCGGCAACGACCGAAATGTAGGAAGTGTCTGAAAAATTGGCTAATTGCCGCTGTTGAACTGCGTCAAATGGCAACTACTGCCGATACCTCTAAGAATGCCTAAGGGCGCAGTTTTTTACGGGATACAGCCATGCTCGCCGTGCAGCCTCCGAACAAGATGAAAATCGCCGACAAACTGCTGCCGCACGCCCAGCGGCGACGATGCCTGGCGAAGACCAATATCCTCTGCGCAGGCGAAGAATCGGATTCGCTGTACCTGCTCATCAAGGGCTCGGTGACGATCCTGATCGAAGACAACGAAGGTCGCGAGATGATCGTGGCCTATCTCAATACCGGGGACTTTTTTGGCGAACTGGGACTTTTCGAGCAGACGGCCGCCGGTGCCCACCGCAGCGCCTGGGTGCGCGCCAAAACCGAATGTGAAGTGGCCGAGATCAGCTACGCCAAGTTCCGCGAGCTCAGTCAGCAGGATCCCGAATTGATGTACGCCATCGGTGCGCAAATCGCCGAGCGTCTGCGCAACACCACCCGCAAGGTGGGCGATCTGGCGTTTCTGGACGTCACTGGCCGCGTTGCCCGCAGCCTGCTCGATCTGTGCAAGCAGCCTGACGCGATGACCCACCCCGATGGCATGCAGATCAAAATCACCCGCCAAGAGATTGGCCGTATCGTAGGGTGTTCGCGGGAGATGGTTGGTCGTGTGCTCAAATCGCTCGAAGAGCAAAACCTGGTGCATGTCCGGGGCAAAACCATGGTGGTTTTCGGCACCCGTTAACACACGGACCGGGGTATTGGCAGGTGAGTCAGATTCCGGCCAGCAGGCGTGTATAGCGTTCACTCAAACGGCCAAGAAAATCCGGCGCGTCGAACAGCTCATGCAGAGCGATATGGCTTTGCGCTTCGCACCGCGCATCGAGTTCACAGGTTTCATTGAAGCGATTGACTGCGTTGACCATCTCAACGCGCTCGTCATCCAGCAGCATCGCGGCATGGGCCAACACCACCGGCCGCTTGCCACCCTGACTCTGCCGCCAGCGCTGCGCAGTACCCACCATCTTGCGAGCGTTGAGGTTGACGTTGAAACGGCCATCGCAGAAGGCCCCTTCGACTTCGCCCAAGGATGCAGCGCCACCCAGCTCACTCAGCGTATCGAGGATCGGCTGACACAGGCGCATGTAGGCGTTCTCGATGCGGTCGCGATCCAGATCGGTGTCCGGCTGCACATACACAAGCGCCACGTTGACCGTCGAGGGCGATTGCGGCACGGGCTCGCCGCCACTTTCACGCAACAGCACAGGCCAGCCACTGTCGGCGAGCGTTTCGCTGGCTTCAGTGAAGCCGGGAAGACGGCTCAACCGCCTTGGCATGACCAGCGCGCGGGCGGTAGGCCGCCAGAACAGCAAACCGCTCTCGGCGTGCCCATCACACACTGACGCCAGCAGATCCTGCTCGGCCTTGAGGCCGGCTTCAACGCACATTGCCAAGAGCTGAAGGGTCATGCTGCCTCCTGACGTGAGTGGCGACGGCTTTCTGGCCTACACCGGTGGATCAGTCCAAACCGCCGGACTTGATCGCGGTGCCTTTCTCCGGGAAGAACAGCCGCTGCAATTCCACACCCGGCTTCTCGGCGCGCATGAATGCCTCGCCCACCAAGAAGGAATAAACGTCGTTGATCTCCATCAGCTCGACATCGGCGCGGTTGAGAATCCCGCTTTCCGTGATGACCAGGCGATCACGGGGGATGCGCGGCAGCAGATCGAGCGTGGTTTCCAGACTGACGTCGAACGTGTGCAGATTGCGGTTGTTGACGCCCACCAGCGGAGTGTCGAGGGTTTTCAATGCCCGCTCCAGCTCGTCGCCATCGTGGACTTCTACCAGCACATCGAGGCCGACACCTTTGGCGACTGAGGCCAGCTCTGCCATCTTCACATCATCCAGCGCCGAAACGATCAGCAGGATGCAGTCGGCCCCCAATGCCCGCGCTTCGACGATCTGATACGGGTCGATCATGAAGTCCTTGCGGATCACCGGCAGCGAACACGTCGCCCGGGCCTGCTTCAAATACTCATCAGCGCCCTGGAAGAAATCGACGTCGGTCAGCACAGAAAGACAGGTGGCCCCGCCTGCTTCGTAGCTAGTGGCAATCTCCGCAGGATGAAAGTTTTCGCGGATTACGCCCTTGCTCGGCGACGCCTTCTTGATTTCTGCAATGACGGCCGGCTGCTTGCGCTTGGCCTGGGCAATCATCGCGGCAGCAAACCCACGCGGTGCATCGGCTGCTTTCGCCAGAGTTTCCAATTCGGCGAGGCTGACACTGGCACGGCGCGCAGCGACTTCCTCGACCTTTCGGGCCAGAATCTTTTCCAAAACCGTCGGCACACTCATTCTTCATTCTCCTGCTTGAATACCGCGGTAAAGGCACCCAGTTCTTCCAGCTTTTCGCGGGCCAGGCCCGTGTGTAATGCGTCGTGGGCCAACGCCACGCCTTCTTTCAATGACGAAGCATGATCAGCCGCGTAAAGCGCTGCGCCGGCGTTCAGCACGATCATTTCGGCGGCTTTCTGGCCGTGCTCGGACTTGCGCCGACCCAGCGCGTCACGAATCAATTCCAGCGACTGCGCCGGGCTGTCGACCACCAGACCGAACAGGCTCTGGCTATTCATGCCCAGATCTTCCGGCTGTACCCAGTATTCGGTCACTTCGCCGTTCTTCAGTTCCGCGACAAAGGTCGGCGCGGCGATGCTGAATTCGTCCAGGCCATCCTGGGAATGCACCACCAGCACGTGTTTGCTGCCCATGCGCAGCAGCACCTCGGCCAATGGCCGGCACAGCGCCTGACTGAATACGCCGACCACCTGGTGCTTGACGCCCGCCGGGTTAGTCAGTGGACCGAGCATGTTGAACAGTGTGCGCAGGCCCAGTTCCTTGCGTGGCCCTGCGGCGTGTTTCATCGCGCCGTGGTGGGTTTGCGCGAACATAAAACCGATGCCGACGCTGTCAATGCAGCGCGCCACTTGCACCGGGGTCAGGTTCAGGTAGACGCCTGCGGCTTCCAGCAGATCGGCGCTGCCACTCTTGCCGGAGACCGCGCGATTGCCGTGCTTGGCGACTGTGCAACCGGCCGCCGCGATCACGAACGAGGCAGCGGTCGAGACATTGAATATGTTGGCACCATCGCCACCGGTACCGACGATGTCGACCACGCCGTCGAGGGTTTTGAGTTGAACCTGATCCGCCAGCTCACGCATGACCGACACTGCACCAACGATCTCGTCAATGCTTTCGCTTTTCATGCGCATGCCCATCAGAAATGCGCCGATCTGCGCCTGGGTGCACTGGCCTGTCATGATTTCGCGCATGACCTCGCGCATTTCATCGGTGCTCAGGTCCAGTTGATTCACAACCCGGCCCAGCGCCGTTTTGATATCCATTGCCATGTCGATGTGTCCTTAACCCTGACGGGTGCCGCCGGTCTGCTTGAGGAAGTTGGCGAACAGCTCGTGGCCCTGCTCGGAAAGAATCGACTCAGGGTGAAACTGTACGCCCTCGACGTTAAGGGTTTTGTGACGCAGGCCCATGATTTCATCAACGGACCCATCTTCGCGCTGGGTCCAGGCGGTCAACTCCAAGCACTCCGGGAGTGTTTCGCGCTTGACCACCAGCGAGTGATAGCGGGTCACGGTCAGCGGATGCTTGAGGCCTTCGAACACGCCTTTGTCTTCGTGGATCAGCTCGCTGGTCTTGCCATGCATGACCTGGCGCGCACGCACTACGTCGCCGCCAAACGCCTGGCCAATCGACTGATGGCCCAGGCAGACGCCGAGCACGGGCAGCTTGCCAGCGAAGTGTTTGATCACGTCGATGGACACACCTGCTTCGTTCGGCGTGCACGGGCCGGGGGAAACGACGATACGTTCGGGGTTCAGGGCTTCGATTTCGGCGATGGTCATTTCGTCGTTGCGAATCACTTTGACGTCGGCACCCAGCTCGCCCAGGTACTGCACGACGTTGTAGGTGAAGGAGTCGTAGTTATCGATCATCAGCAGCATGGTGCTCAACCTTTTGAATGACTGACTTTTAACGTGGCCTTCCGTTTTCTGACCGCAGTTGCGCGCAGAGGGTCGCGGGAGGGATTCCGGCGAGTCACTGCAAAACCGAGGCATCAGAAGGCATATCAATGCAGATCCGGCGGAGCCGGCGGGGGAAATAGTCAGGCGCGCCAACGCCAACGGGCGTGGCCCTTGATAACGCGCATCAAGAAGCTGCTGACAATCGACACAGGAAAGGTCTCGTTCATACGTTGCCGCACAGTAGCGTACCGCCGCAGGGCGCGCAATATCGCAGTGCCCGGATGGCGCGGGGCAGCGGCCGATTGGCAGGATTTGAATGCCCGCAAGGTGCAGATCGCAGCCTGAAGGCCGGTACAGAATATTTGCCGTGAATGCCACGGCATCGTGGGCGATTTGTGTCGCGGCTGCTACCTTCTCGTACAGCACTAAAACAATAAGGGATGCCCCCATGATCAAAGCCACACTGCGCTGGCCGTTCGCGGCTTGCCTGCTCTCGCTCGCCTGTTCCTCGGCCCTGGCCGCCTCCTCCCCCTATTCAACGATGATCGTGTTTGGCGACAGCCTCGCCGACGCCGGGCAGTTTCCCGATGCCGGCGGACCACCCGGCGCCACCTTGCGTTTCACTAACCGCACCGGCCCGACATACCTGAACGGCAGCGGCGAGGCATTCGGTCTGAACTCATCGACGCTGCTGGGCGAAATGCTTGGCGTGGCGCCCGGGGATTTGCAGGCATCGACCTCCACCGTCCGCGCGGCGCAAGGGTTGCCGGATGGCAACAACTGGGCTGTGGGTGGCGACCGGACCGATCAGATTCTCGCGGCGATCACCACCCAATCTCAGATTGCCAATACTGACGCCTCGACCGGCGTGACAACGGTGTTCCGGACGCGACCCGGTTATCTGGTTGAAAACAGCTCGCGGGCTGACCCCAACGCCCTTTACTACCTGACCGGGGGCGGCAATGACTTCCTTCAGGGCCGGGTGCTGAGCGCGGGACAGGCCGTCAATGCGGCGAACAACCTGGCGAACGGCGCACAAATCCTGTCCCAGGCCGGCGCGCGTTACATCATGGTCTGGCTGCTGCCTGACATCGGCCGCACACCCGCTGTATTCGGCACGCCATTGCAGGGGCCATCGTCGTTGCTGAGCGGGGTGTTCAACCAGCAGTTGGTCAATCGGCTGGGGCAAATCGATGCCGAGGTCATTCCGCTCAATGTGCCGGGGCTCATACGCGATGTCCTGACCGAGCCGGCGCGCTATGGGCTGGCGGCCGATCAGAACCTGGTCGGCACCTGTTTCAACGGCAACAACTGCACCGCCAACAGCGTTTACGGGATTGGCGGCCTGACGCCTGATCCGACCAAACTGCTGTTCAACGACGGCGTGCACCCGACCGTCGCGGGTCAGCGTCTGATCGCCGACTACGGGTATTCGATTCTGTCCGCACCGTGGGAAATCACGCTGCTGCCGGAAATGGCCAACGGAACGTTGCGCGCGCAGCAGGATGAACTGCGCAGTCAGTGGCTGGCGGACTGGGGCAATTGGCAGAACGTCGGTGAATGGCGCGCCATCGTCGCCGGTGGCGGTCAGAAACTGGATTTCGACGCGCAAGGCAATTCCGCCAGCGGCGACGGTCACGGCTACAACCTCACGGTGGGCGGCAGCTATCGCTTCGCTGAAGACTGGAGAGCCGGGCTGGTTGCAGGTGCTTACCGGCAAACACTCGAAGCCGGCGCCAAGGATTCGGACTACAAACTCAACAGCTATATCGCGACCGCATTCGTGCAGTATCAGGCGCAACACTGGTGGGCAGACCTGGCGGCCTCAGGCGGAAAACTCGACTACGACAACCTCAAGCGCAAGTTCGCGCTGGGCATCAGCGAAGGCGCGGAGAAAGGCGACACCGACGGCGACCTGTGGGCGGTCAGTGGGCGCGTGGGCTTCGACCTGGCCGAACAGAGCAGTCGCTGGCATTTCTCGCCGTTCATCAGCGCCGACTATTCCCACGTCAACGTCGATGGCTACTCGGAGGACAGTGCTCGCGCGACCGCACTCAATTACGACGACCAGACGCGCAAGTCAAAGCGGCTAGGCGCGGGGCTTCAAGGGAAGTTGGACGTCACGCCGCAGACCCAGGTGTTTGGCGAAGTGGCCCATGAGCGTGAGTTCGAGACTGACCAGCAGGACGTGACCATCGCGCTGAACAGCGTGCCCGGCCTGGATTTTGATCTGAAAGGCTATGACCCCCAGCGCAGTTTGAATCGCGCAAGCGTGGGCCTGAGCCAGAAGCTGGCGCCCGACCTCACACTTCGTGCCGGCTATAACTGGCGCAAGAATGATGACGTGACCCAGCAAGGGGTGAATCTGGCGGTGAGTCTGGATTTCTGAAGCTACCAGGCATGTGGGAGCGACCGGGGTGGCGCTCCCACAGGGACTTCTAAATCTTCAAGCCTCTGGCGTCTGCTGCGCCAGCGCCACGGCGCGGAACATCGCGCGGCGCTTGTTGAGGGTTTCTTCCCACTCCAGCGCCGGCACAGAATCCGCGACAATGCCGCCACCAGCCTGCACGTGCAGCTCGCCGTTCTTGATCACCGCGGTACGAATAGCGATCGCGGTGTCCATGTTGCCGTTCCAGGCAAAGTAGCCCACTGCGCCGCCGTACACACCGCGCTTGACCGGTTCCAGCTCGTCGATGATTTCCATCGCACGAATCTTCGGCGCGCCCGACAAAGTGCCCGCGGGCAGGATGGCCCGCAGCGCATCCATCGCCGTCAGGCCACTCTTCAGCTGGCCGGTGACGTTCGACACGATGTGCATGACGTTTGAATAACGCTCGATGACCATCTTCTCGGTGAGCTTCACCGAACCGACTTCCGAAACCCGCCCGGTGTCGTTTCGTCCCAGATCGATGAGCATCAGGTGCTCGGCAATCTCTTTGTCGTCAGAGAGCAAGTCGACTTCCAGCGCGTGGTCTTCTTCCTCGGTGGCGCCACGGGGACGCGTCCCGGCAATCGGGCGGACGGTGATCAGATTGTCTTCGACCCGTACCAGCACTTCCGGCGAACTGCCGACGACGTGGAAGTCGCCGAAGTTGAAGAAGTACATATAAGGCGTCGGATTGAAACACCGCAACGCGCGGTACAAGTCGATCGGTGCGGCCTTGAAGTCGATGGACATGCGCTGCGACGGCACGACCTGCATGCAGTCGCCCGCGAGGATGTATTCCTTGATCGTGTCGACGGCTTTTTCATAATCCGACTGGGTGAAGCTGGAACGGAACACCGGGTCCGCCGCCTGCGGACGGGTCAGGTCCAGACCACGGCGGGGCGTGATTGGCTGACGCAGTTTCTCCATCAACGCTTCGAGTCGCGCCAGGCCACCTTCATAGGCTTCAGGCTGAGCCGGATCGACCAGCACGATCGCGTGCATCTTGCCGGCCAGGTTATCGAACACCACGACGGCATCCGACACCATCAACAGAATATCCGGCACGCCCAGTGGATCAGGATTCGGGCATGCGCCCAGACGCGGCTCTACATAACGCACGCAGTCATAACCGAAATACCCCACCAGACCGCCGTTGAAGCGTGGCAGACCGGCGATGGTCGGGACGTTGTAGCGGGCCTTGAAGGTCTCGACGAAGTCCAGCGGGTCTTCGGCTTCCAGGCGCTCGATCTCAACACCGTCGTGGGTCACGCTGACGGTGTGGTCGTGCACACGCATGACCGTGCGGCACGGCAGTCCGATGATCGAGTAACGCCCCCACTTCTCCCCGCCCTGCACGGACTCAAGCAGGTAGGAATTGGGCTCGTCAGCAAGCTTCAGATAGATCGACAGCGGCGTGTCGAAGTCAGCCAGGGTTTCGTAGGCAAGGGGAATGCGGTTGTAGCCTTCAGCGGCCAAACGCAGGAATTCTTCGCGGGTCATATCAGCCTCGTGGTCTGAGGGAAAACGGTCAGGGATGCAAACGCGCCGGGGCTCCGGCCAGGTTCAAGTCAGGCGCGCCAACGCCAGCGGGCCAGGGCCTTGATGACTTTCATCCAGAGTTTGCGAGTGACCACCACGATGGATTCTCTAAAGGAGGGAGACTTGATGTCGGGCAACGTTATCTCAGCGCCCTGCGCTAAGCAACCGGCAGAACTGCCCGGAATCAGCATGCGCAAATCATCGATCACCAGCGCCGGTGACTCTTCTGCGATAGGACGGCCGTGGTTGTAGCCGTAACTCAATGCCACACAGGCGACACCCGCCGCTTTGGCCGCCAGCACGTCGTTGCGAGAGTCACCCACGAACAGCGACTGAGACCCCGGTATACCGGCCATTTTCATGACAAAAAACAGCGCGGCCGGGTCGGGCTTCTGCTGCGGCAGCGTGTCGCCGCCGACGATCCAGCGAAAGAATCGCCCGAGCTTGAGGTCATCCAGCAAGGGGGCAACGAAGCGTTCCGGCTTGTTGGTGATCAGCGCCATCTCGACGCCCATCTTCTGCAGCCATTTCAGGGTTTCGCGCACGCCGGGGTAGACCTTGGTCAGGGCGTGGCTGCCGCTGTAGGCCTCCATGAAAATCGCCAGCGCAGCCTCGGTGGACTCTTCGTCCACGGCGGTGTGATCCATGCCGTTCGCCAAGGCGCGGCGAACCAGCACGCGTACGCCGTTGCCGATCCAGTCACGTACCCGTTCGATGCCCGCCGGCGGCCGGCCGAGCTGGATCAGGGTCTTGTCCACCGCTGCAGCCAGATCCGGCACCGAGTCGATCAGTGTGCCGTCGAGGTCGAACATGATCAGCCTGGGCAGACGTCCCGGAAACAGCTGTTCGAAGCCGCTGGTCAACGGGCCAACGCCAGTTCTGCGTGCATCTTCGCAATGACTTCGCGGTAATCAGGCGCATTGAAAATGGCCGAGCCCGCGACGAAGGTGTCAGCACCGGCTGCGGCAATCTCACGGATGTTGTTGACGTTGACGCCGCCGTCGATCTCCAGACGGATGTCGCGACCGGACGCATCGATCAGCGCACGAGCCTCGCGCAGCTTGTTGAGCGTGCCGGGGATGAATTTCTGACCACCGAAGCCCGGGTTGACGCTCATGAGCAGGATCATGTCGACCTTGTCCATGACGTACTCGAGCAGGTTCAGCGGGGTCGCCGGGTTGAACACCAGACCTGCCTTGCAGCCGCCTTCGCGGATCAGTTGCAGGGAGCGGTCGATGTGCTGGGTCGCTTCCGGGTGGAAGGTGATGTAAGTGGCGCCGGATTCGATGAAGTCGCCGATGATGCGATCCACCGGGCTGACCATCAGATGGACATCGATGGGGGCGGTGATGCCGTATTTGCGCAACGCCGCGCAGACCATCGGTCCGATCGTCAGGTTGGGGACGTAGTGGTTGTCCATGACGTCGAAGTGGACGATGTCGGCGCCAGCGGCCAGGACGTTGTCGACTTCCTCTCCCAGACGGGCGAAATCGGCGGACAGAATGGAAGGAGCAATAGCGAAGGGCTGCATGACGCACCTTTTATGAGCGAAATCACGGTGGCGCGCATTGTACTCCAAGAGTTTGAAACGTGCGTTGGGTCGCACGCGTGTTGGTCGAGAGGCTCGATTCCGGTGGCGTGAACGTCGCCGTTAAAGGCACAACGCCCGGTGCCACAGAATTGCGCACCGGGCCTTGGCTTGGTTCAGCGGTTGAGAATCGGCAACGCCAGCCGATTGCTGCCCCCTTAAACGGTCTCGAGCAGCAGACGAGGACGTGAGCTCAGGGCGTACCGAGCCAGACCAAAGCTCAACGCAGCACCGATGATCAGCATGAAGAACGTGCCCCACGCCGCTTTGGAGACCTGTTTGGCCGCGACATCCGCCGCTTCACGGGCTTGTTGCTCAGCCTGCGCCTTCAGCTCTGCGACTTTCGCAGCTGCTTGCTGATAGGCCTGGGCATAGTTGTCGACGATCTGCTGCGCCTCAGCTTTGCTCTTGCCGGTGCGGGCCGCCACGATGTTGACCAGCGCGTCTTTGTCGGCGGCATTCAAAGCCGGTTCGCCGGCTTTCTGAACGCGATCAAACCACTGCTTCAACTGATCGCCCGCCTGGGCTGGATCGGTAGACGCCTGTTCTGCTGTCTGCTTGGCATCGGCGCCAGCCACGTCAGCTTTCTGATCCAGCTTCGAAGGGTCGAGCTCTGGCTTGCCGGACTGCTTCAGGGTGGTGTCCAGCTGTGATTTCAGGCTGTCCCAATCCAGGCTGATGCCGTTCTTATCCAGCTGTTGCTTGATGCTCTGACCCACACCCGGTGCGGCAGCGGCCACGCCATCGGCCGCCAGGGAAAGGCCCTTGCCTGCGATGTTGCCGGCAGTGCCGACCAGCGATCCCGCCAGCGACGCGATGAGCCAGGTGGTCAGCAACGTGCTGACCGTCCAGCTGAGCAAACCATGCAGACCGCCGCGGTCCGGCGCGGTGCGCCCCGACACCCAGGCACCGGCGGCAATGGCCACCAGGGTACTGATGAACAACCAGGCGCCGGCGCCCCTGCCGAAGCCGCTCAGCGGGTTGCCCTGGGCCATCGGATCCAGCGCGCCCGCGCCGATCGCCGTGCCAAGCACGCTCAGCACCAGGTAGGTCACCAACGTGATTGCCGCACCGGCAAACACCGATCCCCACGACACACGGAATGGCGAAGCGTTGCCCAATGCGGCAGATGTTGCGTAGGTCGAAGCCATGAAAATTTCCTCTGGTGCAGGGGATGCAGATCAAGCGTGCAATCGAAGTGTCAGTGCAAATGCACCACCTGCGTTGATAAGGGCGAGCCTGCGAGGGCTGACTCGCCGCGTCTCATGCGACGTGGCATCAGTTTGATCAGCGCGCGAAGAGCTGTGATGGCGCATTTGCACCGCTTCATCTGGTGCATTCGCACCGACCCTCGCCGACACGGCTCCACTAAGCTGCAGCACTAAGCTTTTGCCAGCCGGTCGGATAGCGTGGAGCGCCCGGCTGACCGAAGCCCGACCGCATTGATACGTCAGGAGAGCAAGCATGTCAGAGGCCATCCTCGCCAGAGAAACCAACCGCCGCCAGTTGCAGCAGATCATCTCGGGTCTGTCGGATGGGGTGATGCTGGTGGAGGTCGATCAGACCATCATCTGGGCCAACGAAGCGGCGCTGCTGATGCACGGGGTCGAGGAGATCAGCGAACTGGGCGCCAACGGCGAGGCTTATCGGGAGAAGTTCTCCCTGCGTTATCGCAATAATCACCCGCTAGACTTTGATCAATATCCGATCAGCCGCGTGGCGGCAGGTGAGGTGTTCAGCGATGTGCTCATCGAGGTCAGCAGGACCGGCGAAGCAGATGAGCGCAGCTGGGTGCATCGCGTTCGCAGCATGGTGCTCGAAGACAGCACCGGCACGCCCGAATCGCTGGTGCTGATCCTCGCTGACGCAACGGAGTGGGCCGGCGCCGAGCAGCGTTTCGAGAAGACCTTCAATGCCAATCCCGCTCCCGCCGTCATCTGCCGCCTGAGCGACCTGCGCTTCATCAAGGTCAATCAGGGCTTTCTGGAAATGACCGGGCACTCGCGGGAGGACGTCATTGGCCGCTCGGTCTACGAGGTGGACGTGCTGGAAAACGCCGAGCGCAAGGACCTCGCCATCGAGCGACTGAATCAGGGCGCGACCATCCCGCAGATGCAGGCCGAGCTGAAGCTGCCGGAGGGCGGTACCAAACTGGTCATCGTCGCCGGGCAGCCGCTGGACATGAATGAAGAGGACTGCATGCTGTTCTCGTTCACTGACCTTGAGCCCAGACGCAGAGCCGAAACCGCACTGCGCCAGAGCGAAGAGCGGTTTGCCAAGGCATTCAGGCTGACACCGGTGCCCACGCTGGTGTGCACGGCGGATCGGCAACAGATCGTCGAAGCCAACGAGGCTTTCTTCAGCACCTTGGGCTACACACCCCAGGAGCTGATCGGCCGGACAGTCGCCGAGCTGGGCTTCATCGAAGATGGCGCTGTGATGGACGGGCTGTTCAACGTTCTGGAAACCAACGGTCGCGTCGACGGGCTCGATCTGAAGGTCCGCAAGAAAGGCAGCGAGTCGATGGATTGCGTGCTGGCCGCTGACACCGTGACCATTCAAGACAATGCCTGCTACCTCTTCGTGCTGATGGACATCACCGAGCGCAAGCGATCCGAGCTTGAGCTGGTCGAGGCCATTGAGACGGTGATGCAGGACGCCTCGTGGTTCAGTCAGACGCTGATCGAAAAGCTGGCCAATGCCAAGCGCGTCAATGCCCGGCATCTGCCCAGCGCCTCGTTCACCGACCTCACCGCTCGCGAGCGGGATGTACTGGGGCTGATCTGTGAAGGGCTGGCGGACAAGGAAATCGCGGCGCGATTGAACCTGGCGCTCAACACCATTCGTAACCACGTCGCGACGGTGTATTCAAAGCTCGACGTGCACAGCCGGGCGGAAGCCATCGTCTGGGCGAGGGAGCGAAACCTGTTCGCCAGTCAGGGCAACAGCAAACGCTGAGTGGTGCAAATGCGCCAGTGGGGCGGGTGCGTAGTCACCTTCATGGGGTGACGGCCGGGTTTTACGCTAGGGGTGTGGCTGACCCATACGGCTCAGCGAGAATCACTGAAACTCATCCCTAGGGGCAAGAGAGGTTCATGGCCTGACCAGCCTGATCAATACGCCGCGTAGTAGATTTTCTCGATGTCGGCGGCGGTCAGCTTCCGTGGATTGTTGCGCATCAGGCGTTCGATCCTGCTGGCCTCCTCGGCCATCGCGGGAATGGCGTCTTCGGGCACGTTGAAGCTGCGCAGCCCGGACGGGATTTCCACCGCGGCGCACAAGTCGGCCATTGCTTTGACTGCCAGGTCTGCGGCGTCCCTGTCGCTCAAGTGCGCGACGCGGATGCCCATCGCATCGGCGATGTCGCGCATCCGTTCGACGCAGGCCAGCTTGTTCCACTCCATCACATACGGCAGCAACAGCGCGTTGCTCACGCCATGAGCGATGTTGAACCGCCCTCCCAATGGATACGCCAACGCATGCACTGCGCCAACCCCGGCATTACCGAACGCCATGCCGGCCATGAGGCTGGCGGTGGCCATGTCTTCTCGCGCTTGCAGGCTTGAAGGATTGGCGTAGGCCTTGGGCAACGCCTTGACGATCAGTTTGATGGCGCCCAACGCGATGGCGTCGGTGATCGGCGAGGCATTGACTGAAAGGTAGGCTTCGATGGCATGAACCAGGGCGTCCACCCCACTGGCTGCCGTGACGCTGCGCGGACAGGTCAGAGTCATCAATGGGCTGACCAGCGCAACGTCGGGTAACAGGTAATCGCTGACGATGCCTTTTTTCAGCTGTGCCTGCTTGTCTGAAAAGATCGCCACGTTGGTGACTTCCGAACCGGTGCCTGCGGTGGTCGGGATGGCAATCAGCGGGGGGCCTTTGCGTTTGACCAGATCAACGCCGAACAACTCGGCCAGAGGCCCTTCGTGACTCGCGAACGCGGCGACGCCTTTGGCGATGTCGATGGCACTGCCGCCGCCCACACCGATCAGGCCGTCGTGACCGCCCTCTCGGTAGGCCCGGGTGCAGTCCTCGACGATACAGATTTCGGGCTCGGGTTTGACCTGATCAAACAGGCCATAACGACGGCCGCCCAATTGCGCCAGTGCGAGGTCGACCGTTCCGGACTTAACCAGTATCGCGTCGGTGACGATGAGCGGGTTTTGGACGTTGAGCCGGGTCAGCTCGGCGGACAACTGCTCAACCGCGGCGGGGCCGGTGATCAGTTTGTTGGCGATCTTGAAAGCAGAAACACTCATCGGGCTCGTCCTTTATGTTGCTGTTGGAGCCGTGGCTCTTTTACAAGGCAGGATTGGCATGCGCTGAGTCAAACATAGACCGGATCGTGCGGGGCGTCAGTTTTGTGGTGCGGGAAGATCCCTCGGTGTGCGCTATCAATCTGCGGTGTGCCACCTGACGTCTTCCCGGCTAAAGCCGGTCCCACAAAGAGCAGGCGGTGTGTCAGCAACAATCATTGGACGCACGCGGTGCGTCAGCGACACTCACTGGGTGCACGCGCTGCATGTGTAGGACCGGCTTCAGCCGGGAAGAGGCCCCTGAGTGCGCTATTAATCTGCGGTGTGCCACCTGACGTCTTCCCGGCTAAAGCCGGTCCTACCATTCTCGTTTCAGCCAGTTCCTCCGGTGGGTTTTGATCACTCCACCGCCGTGCGCAGTTTCTCGCTCCGGCCGCGCAGCCATTCCAGCACCAGCAGCAGCACCACGGAGAATCCGATGAGCAGGGTTGCCGCGGCGGCGATGGTCGGGCTGAGGTTTTCACGGATGCCGCTGAACATCTGCCGGGGCAAGGTCGCCTGGCCTGGGCCGGCGAGAAACAGCGTGACGACCACTTCATCGAACGAGGTCGCGAAAGCAAACAGCGCTCCGGAGATCACCCCCGGCGCAATCAGCGGCAGGGTCACACGCCGAAACGCCGTCGTCGGCGAAGCACCCAGGCTGGCCGCTGCGCGCACCAGGTTGTAATTGAAGCCCTGCAACGTGGCAGACACGGTGATGATCACAAACGGCACACCCAATACGGCGTGCACCAGGATCAGCGAGATATAGCTATTGCCCAGACCCAGCGGGGCAAAAAACAGGTAACTCGCCACCCCGACAATCACCACCGGGACCACCATCGGCGAAATCACCAGCGCCATCACCAGCGCCTTGCCAGGGAAGTTACTGCGCGTCAGCCCGATGGCCGCCAACGTCCCGAAACCCATCGCCAGCACCGTGGCAGCCGGAGCGACAATCAGGCTGTTCTTCAGCGCGCGCATCCACTCGGCCGAGCCGAAAAAGTCCTGATACCAGTGCAGCGAAAAGCCCTGCAGCGGGTAGACCAGAAAACTCCCGGAGTTGAACGACAGCGGCACGATCACCAGCACCGGCAGCACCAGAAACAACAAAATCAACCCGCATAACGTGCGCAGCGTGTAATGCCAGACCCGCTCGATCGGCGAGGAATAAGGGCTCAACATGGTCGTTCTCCTCAGCTCAGACGCAGGCGGCTGGCGCCGACCAGCCAGTTGTAGATCAGGTACAGCACAACGGTCGCCAGCAGCAGCAACCCGCCCAGCGCCGTCGCCATGCCCCAGTTGATGCTGGTATTGGTGTAGAACGCCACGAAATAACTGACCATCTGATCGTTCGGGCTGCCGAGCAGCGCCGGGGTGATGTAGTAGCCGATGGCAAGGATGAACACCAACAGACAGCCCGCGCCCACACCGGCGTAGGTCTGCGGGAAGTACACGCGCCAGAAACTGGCGAACGGGTTGCAGCCCAGGGAGATCGCCGCGCGCATGTAGGTCGGCGAGATGCCTTTCATCACGCTGTAGATAGGCAGGATCATGAACGGCAGCATGATGTGCACCATCGAGATGTAAACACCGACCCGGTTGAACACCAGTTCCAGCGGTTTATCGATGATGCCCATGGCCATCAGCGCGCCATTGATCAGGCCGCTCGATTGCAGCAACACGATCCAGGCGGCGACTCGCACCAGGATCGACGTCCAGAACGGCAGCAGGACCAGAATCATCAACAGGTTGCTCTGCCGCGCAGGCAGATTGGCCAACAGGTACGCCAGCGGGTAGGCCAGCAGCAGGCAGATCACGGTGATCACCAGGCCCATCCAGAAGGTGCGGGCAAAGATGTCCATGTAAATCGCCTGATCGGGTGTGGCCGGTGCCAGTTCACCGAGGTCATCGATGCGGTGGTCGACAGCGGCCAGCAGGTAATAGGGGGTGAAACTTGAGGTGTTGCGGCGGATCGCCTGCCAATACGCGGGATCGCCCCAGCGTTCATCGATGGCTTCCAGGGCCTCTTTATAAGAAGCCGGCTCTTCCTTGAATGGCATGGCGCGGGCCGTTTTCGCCAACAGGCTGCGGTAGCCCGCCAGCTCTTGGTTCAAGCGTTTGGACAGATCGCCCAGGGTCTGATTCTTGCGCGCTTCGGCCAGGTCCTGGCTCGCGGCTTTGTAGACCGCGTCAGGCGGCAGCCCCTTGCCGTCCCATTTCGCCACTTCCACCACCGTGAGCGGCATGCCACCCACCACTTCCGGGTTACTGACGCTTTTGTAGAGCAGCGCCGCAATCGGCACGAGAAACACCAGCAGCAGGAAGATCACCAATGGCGCGATCAACGCCTGAGCCTTCCAGCGATTGACGCGCTCGGCACGGGCCAGGCGTTGCTTCAGGGTCGGGCTGGCGCCTTCAGTCAGGGGCACGGCGGTGGCCATAGTGAACTCCGAAATCTCTCAACAAAGAGCGCGTCCCCTGCTCTGCTTTCAGACAGTTCAGACGACGCACCCGGATCTAACTCACAACCAAGCGCTTACTGGGCAGTGCGCTTATTTGGCGGCCCAAGAGTTGAAGCGCTGTTCCAGCGACTCACCGAAGTCGGCCCAGAATTTCACGTCGATCTGCACCTGATCCTTGATGTTCTCAGGGGTGGTCGGCATATTTTTCAGGGTGTCAGCACTCAGCAACGGGACCGCGCCGGTGTTGGCCGGGCCGTAAGCGATGTTTTCGGAATAGGTCTTTTGCTGCTCTGGCTTGAGGGAGTAAGCGATGAACTTCTTCGCTTCTTCAGCGTTTTTCGCGCCCTTCGGAATGGCCCATGCGTCGAAGTCATACACGCCGCCGGTCCAGACCACTTTCAAGTTGCTCTCTTTCTGCACGGCAGCGATGCGACCGTTGTAGGCCGAGCTCATCACGACGTCGCCCGACTGCAGATACTGAGGCGGCTGTGCGCCTGCTTCCCACCACTGAATGCTTGGCTTGAGCTTGTCGAGCATCTTGAAGGCGCGGTCCTGACCTTCCTTGGTCCCTAGCACCTTGTAGACGTCTTTCGGCGCAACGCCGTCAGCCATCAGCGCGAATTCCAGGGTGTATTTGGCGCCCTTGCGCAGGCCGCGTTTGCCCGGGAATTTCTCGGTGTCCCAGAAATCAGCCCAGCCGGTCGGCGCGGATTTCAGCTTGTCGGCGTTGTAGGCCAGCACGGTGGACCAGACGAAAAAGCCCACGCCGCACTCAGAGATTGCGCCCTTGACGTAGCTGTCCTTGTTGCCGAGATCAACCGAGGCCAGCGACTCGAACATGTCTTCGTCACAGCCGCGGGACAGCTCGGGCGATTCCACTTCCACCAGATCCCAGGTCACGCTCTTGGTGTCGACCATGGCTTTGACCTTGGCCATCTCACCGTTGTACTCGCCCGCGATGATCTTGCCGTTGCCGGCCTTTTCCCACGGCGCGTAGAAGGCCTTTTCCTGGGCCGCCTTGTTCGCGCCACCGAAGGAAATGACCGTCAGGTCCGCTGCCATGGCTTGCGCGGCGCACATCATGCCGACCGATAAGGCGGTGAGCTTCAATGTCTTGAGCATCAGTTTTTCTCTCCACGAACAATGTTGGTTAAGCGATGGGGCGATTTGGCTCGCCTCTGGGTTCTTCGGTTGACGCGTACCGCAGGTGTATCAATGTGCATCCAGCAACGGGTCCAGGGCGCGCGCGTGCTCGACCTGCCATCCAATGGGCACGACATCGCCAACGCTCAACGCCGGATCAAGCTCGGCGATGGGCTGCTTGACGAAGAAATCGGTTTTCCCGGCCACTTCCAGACGCACCCGCACGTGGTCGCCCAGGTAGATGAATTCGGCAACGCGGCCGGAGAAGCGGTTGACGCAACTCTCGCTGCGGCCGTTGAGGTTCACGCGCTCGGGACGAATGGAAAGCGTGACCGGGCTCCCGGTGGCACCGACGTTGATCGCCAGCGCTTCGACTTTTTCGCCGCGCGCCAGGCCCACCACGCAGCGGTCGCCGCTCTGGCTGAGCAAGGTGCCGCTGATGCGGTTGTTCTCGCCGATGAAGTTGGCGACGAAGGTGTTTTTCGGCTCTTCGTAGAGGGTGCGCGGTGGGGCGATCTGCTGGATTTCGCCCTGATGGAACACCGCGACGCGGTCCGACATCGTCAGCGCTTCGCCCTGATCGTGGGTGACGTAAACGACGGTCACGCCCAGACGCTGGTGCAGGTGCTTGATTTCCATCTGCATGTGTTCGCGCAGCTGTTTGTCGAGTGCCCCGAGGGGTTCGTCCATCAGCACCAGCTGCGGTTCGAACACCAGCGCCCGGGCCAGCGCGACACGTTGCTGCTGACCACCCGACAGCTGCGCGGGGTAGCGATGGGCGAAGGTGCCGAGCTGCACCATGTCGAGGGCGCGTTTGACCTTTTCGGCCACGTCGGTCTTGCTCATGCCGCGCACCGACAGCGGAAACGCCAGGTTTTCAGCGACGGTCATGTGCGGGAACAGCGCGTAATTCTGGAACACCATGCCGATGTCGCGCTTGTGCGGCGGCACGTTGTTGATCGAACGGCCGGCCAGCAGGATCTCGCCAGCAGTCGGTGTCTCGAAGCCGGCGAGCATCATCAGGCTGGTGGTTTTGCCGGAACCGGATGGCCCGAGCAGGGTGAGGAATTCGCCTTTGCAAATATCCAGGTTGAGGTCTTTGACGATCAGGGCTTCGCCGTCGTAGCTCTTTTGCACACCACGAAAGCTGACCAGAACATCACTCGCCCCAGCGCTTGAATCGACGTTGCTCATTGCCCACACCTTTGTTTGATCCACCGTAGGGATCAAGCCTAGATGAGGCTGAAGGCCGCGCAAATCGGGGCGTGAGAGAGAATGGCCTAGGTGGGGTGGAAGGTTTCGGGTAGGGATTGCCCTACAGGGATGGCGGGGATAGGTACGCTGCCTGAAAGTAATTCGGCGCTTGAAATAGCGTCTTCGCGAGCAAGCTCGCTCCTACAAGGGATTGCGGTCATTTTGCCGGAGCGCACCTGGCCACGAGGGCGTTAATAAAGGTCTTCTGACAGGTCGTTTTCAGACCGGTGATCTCAGACCAGCTTGTGCTCCATCGCATACTTCACCAGCTCGGCCAGCGAGTTGATTTTCAGCTTTTGCATCAGGCGCGCCTTGTGGGTACTGATGGTCTTACTGCTCAGCGCCAGTTGCTGGGCGATGTCGTTGACGTTGGCGCCCTGGGCCAGGCGTTCGAACACTGAAAACTCGCGTTCGGACAACAATGAGTGCAACGGCCGGCTGTCCGTGAGCCCGACTTCAAACACCATGCGATCAGCCAGGTCCGGGTCGATATAGCGCCCGCCTGCGGCCACTCGCCGGATCGCTGTCAGCAGCAACGCGGGGTCGCTGTCTTTGGTGGCGTACCCGGCGGCGCCGACCTTCAGGGCCCGCGCGGCCATTTGCGCCTCATCGTGCATCGACAGCACCAGAATCGCAGGGGGATTGCTCAGCGCGCGGATTCGCGGGATCGCCTCCAGGCCGTTGACCCCTGGCATGGAGATATCCAGCAGCACGACTTCGCACGGGATGTGACGCAACGCCTCCAGCAACTGCTCGCCATTGCCGGCCTCCCCGACCACTTGCAGATCCTTTGCCAGGCCGATCAGCTGTTTGATGCCCTCTCGGACAATCGTGTGATCTTCGGCAACCAATACGCGAATCAATGCACGTGCTCCTCAGCGACCGGGTCCAGCGGAATGTGGATGCGCAAGGTTGTGCCTTCTCCGGGCAAGGTGTCCAGATGCAATTGCCCGCCCATGATCAGAACCCGCTCGCGCATGCCCACCAGTCCGAACGAGGCCGGACGCTCGGCGCCCAGATCGAAGCCCTTGCCGTCATCGGCGATGCGCAGGCACAGCACGCCGTCGCTCAGCGTCAGGCTCAGCTCGACCGTGTGCGCTTCGGCATGGCGCATGACGTTGGTCAGCGACTCCTGAAGAATGCGAAACAGCCCGATGGCCGTTGCGTCCGGCAGGCTGGGCAGATTGTCCGGCACCTGCACCAGGCAGGGGATCTGGGTGCGCGCTTCAAAGCGTCGGGCCTGCCACTCAATGGCCGAGGCGATGCCTGCATCGAGAATGGGTGGCCGCAGGGCGGTTGCCACGTCTCGCACCAACTGGAACAACTGAGCAATCAGGCGTTTCATGCTGTTCAGCCGATCCCGCAGGCCAGGGTCGAGATCGGCGTAAGCCAGTTCGCACATGGAGGTTTCCAGCTTGAGCACGGTCAGCATCTGACCCAGCTCGTCGTGAACCTCCCTGGCGATGCGCGCCTTTTCTTCTTCGCGCACGGTTTCAAGGTGCGCCGACAGCTCGCGCAACTGCTCGGCCAGCACCTGCAAGCGCGCTTCACTTTCTTGCAGCGCGGCCAGGGAACGGCGCCGTTCGGTCACATCGGTGATGAACACCACCAGATACTCGGCGTCGCGAAAGCGCAGAAAGCTCAGTGACACATCGGCAGGCAGGATGCTGCCATCGGCGCGCACGCAATTGCTTTCGTAGTTCTGCGGCCCCTCCTCGCTGGAGCGCGCGGTTTTCCACAGATTGAGCCAGCGATCCATGTTCAGCCCCGGCTCGAAATCAATCAGCGGCCGGTCCACTACCCCGCCGGGCGCATAGCCCAGCATGGTCTCGGCGGCCTGATTGGCGTAGCGCACATGGCTGTCCCAGTGGACCCAGAGGATGCCGACGGTGCTCTGATCGATGGAGAACTGCGCCAGCCGCAATGCCTCCTCCCCTGCCAGTCGCTTGGCAATGTCATCCCGCGCAGTGAGCAGCTGCTTCTCCAGTTGCTGCTGTTGTTTGCGCTGCCAGTAAACAATCGCCGCGCTGGCCAGGAGCAGGACCAACAGCAGCAGCGCGATGTTCTTCCACAGCCCCGGCGATTCACTGATCTGCGGGTATTTGGGCTGCAGCCACTGTGTGTGCAACTGCTCGAGCTCCCGGGCCGGAATGGCGCTCAATGCCTGGCTGATGATTTCGGCGAGCTGCGGCGTGTCCCTTCGGGAGGCCACGCGCAGCAACTGCGGAAAGCCGATGTCACCGACCACGGCAAGCCCGGAAAACTCGGCCTCGCGAGACAGACGACTGAGCTGCGCTTCATCAATGACCGCGTAGCGCGCCTGCTGGCTGAGCAGCAGCTGCAGAGCCTGACGCTCGAGCGGCACGCCTTGCAGATTGAGGTGGGTGTAGTTGCTGCGCAGGTAGTCGGCCGTCGTGCTGGGCATGCGCACGGCAACGCGCACCTGGCTGTCGAGCTTTTCCAGATCCACCGCGCCGGCGCCATCACGTTCGCCGACGATCAACTGCGGCACGCGCATGTACGGATCGGAATACAGCCACAGGCGCAAGCCGGCAGGCGTCTGGGTCAGGCCCGGGGCGAAGTCGATCTGCCCATCGGCGAGGGCTTTTTCAAGCTCGGCCTGATCGGCATAGCTGCGCCACAGCAGCTCCACCCGGAGGGTCTTTGCCATGAGATTGATGAGGTCGACGTTGGCGCCGGATAACTGCTGGGCGCGACGATCGAGCTGGGCGTAGGGTGTTTGCAGGACGAGCCCGACGCGCAATGGCCCGCGCTGGGTCAGCCATTCCCGCTGCTCGCGGCTCAAGGGGTCGGCCTGGGTGGGTGAGGCGACGGCATGGTGCGACATCGGCAGCACGATCAGCATCAGGCCGATCAAGAGCGCGCGGGTATCGCCGATAACCCGAAGGCACAGCGCACGGATTCTCAAACTGTCGTCTCCATTTCTCTGAATTCCATGCCGATCATGCGCTGTGCCTGTCGCTCGCTGAAGCGCGGCGATTGCCTGGCCTGACAAACAGCCGTCAACCCATTAGTCTGCCGGAATTGTTTCCGGCCTTTGGAATACTCGATGCCCTACACCCTCCGCGCACTATTTCCTGCGCTGTGCCTGACGCTGATACTACCTTGCTCGCCGCTCGTCATGGCCGCGGACCCGGCGCCGGATAAAGACGCCAAGTCGGCTGAAGCGCCGGTCGAGCGGGCCGCATTGCCGTCGCGCAGCGAAGAAGACACCCTGGCGCTTGAGCGTCAGGTGCCGCAGGTCGAGCAACAGCAATTGCAGGCGGGCGACGAGACCTTTCTGGCGTTGTGGAAACCGGCGAACGTCGATGAGCCCAAAGGCGCAGTGATCATCGTGCCGGGCGCCGATGAGTCAGCGGATTGGCCGATTGCGGTCGCACCGCTGCGTCGCAAGCTGCCGGACGTCGGGTGGTCCAGCCTCAGTCTGAGCATGCCGGACGCTCACAACGACGGTATTTTTGCCCGTGCGGCGGATGCCCCGGCAGCGGCGGGTGGCGGCGATAAAGCCAAAGACGCTGCGGTGAAAGCCCCCGACCCTGCGGCCACAGCCGAAGCGGAAGCTGCAGCGGCTGCCGAGCAGGCATCTGCCCAGGCGGAAATGGCCAAGGCCAACGCCGAGAAAATCTTCGCCAGGATCGACAGCGCCGTGGCGTTCGCCCAGCAGAACAAGGCCCGCAGCATCGTCCTCCTCGGCCATGGCAGCGGCGCTTACTGGGCAGCGCGATACATGAGCGAGCGCCCCTCGCCGGCTATTCAACGCTTGGTCATGGTCACGGCCGTGGACACCGGCAAGGAAACACCAGGGCTGATGGAGCTGCTGCCGACGCTGAAAGTCCCGACAGCAGACTTCGTCAACAAGGATCGTCCGGTGCCACGTCAGCAGGCACAAGACCGACTGGACGTTAGCAAACGAACTAAAAACGCTCGATTTACCCAAGTGGCGTTGAGTGCGATTCCCGGGAATCCGGTGATGGAGCAGGATCAACTGTTTCGCCGCGTCCGGGGTTGGCTGGAAGGGGACGCAGCAAAGTAGCGATTACCGCCTTCGACGCTGCCCGTGGGCCGGGCAGCCTTCAAAAGGAAGCGTCAGCGGAACCCGCGCCGATCGCGAATCACTGCATAGGCATGATGCAGCTCGCGGGTTTTCTCGGTGGCATCACGGACCTGTAGTTGATTGGCGCCACTGCCGGCGATCTTGTCCGGGTGGTGACGACTCAGCAATCGACGGTAGGCGCGCTTGATCTGCGCAGGTTCGGCATCCGCTTTCACCCCCAACAGACGCAGCGCGTCCTGAAACTCGCCGCCACTGCTGGCGGGAGCGCCCCTCGAACGTTGTTCGTCTTCGGTCGATGACAACCCTTCGACTTTGCCCGCAGCCCAGCCCAGCCATTTGCCCCACAGCACGATCAACTCGCGTTCGGTGCGCGACGCCCTGCCATCCGCCCACGCCATGCGCCAACAAGCGCGCAACAAACCTTCTGCCGCGTGGGGCTGGCTTTTCAGGCGCGTGAGGTGGACGCGCAAATTGTCGCGCCCGTCCTTGCCCCGATTGAACGCCTGAATCGCCCGCCGTTGCGCCGCCTCGCTGAGGTCCAGTCGGCGCATTTCAACGCGCGCCTGCTGTATATGCCCGTCGACCACCCGACCTTCGCTCTTCGCCAGACGACCCAACAGAATGAAAATGAGCTCGTCATCGCGCGGTACGGTGCGGCCGCTGGCACGCTCGCGCATCTCCGCCCAGCTCCGGAAATGCAGCCGCCGATCAAGCGCCTGTCCCAGAAGTGCACCGAGCATGGCACCGGGAATGCTGGCAATCAGATACCCGACGCCACCGCCGACCACCGTGAATGGCCACAGCATCTAGGGCTTCACCGCAAGGATCTGCTCGACTTCGGCCAGTCGTTCATGGGTACCGACATCCACCCAGCGGCCGGCAAAACGTTCGCCGGTCACCAGGCCTTTCGCCATGGCGTCACGCAATAAGGGCGCCAGCTTGAATGCGCCCCCGCTGCAGCCCGCGAAGAGTTGCGGGTGCAGGACCGCGATGCCGCTGTAGGTCAGGCGCGGCTGAGCTGCGTCGTCGTGCACCTGCCCGTCGACCAGCGCGAAATCGCCCGCGGGGTGATGCGGCGGATTGTCCACCAGCACCAGATGGGCAAGCCCCTTGAGCGGTTTCGTCAATGAACTGAAATCGAAGTCGACCCAGATGTCACCGTTGACGAGGATAAAAGGCTCGTCGCCCAGCAGCGGCAGCGCACGGAAGATCCCGCCGCCCGTCTCAAGGGGCTCGCCCTCAGGGGAGTAGCGGATATTCAAACCCCACAGGCGACCGTCGCCGAGATGATTTTCGATCTGCTGGCCCAACCACGCATGGTTGATCACAACGTCTTCAACGCCGGCCGCTTTGATCGCGCGCAAGTGGTATTCAATCAGTGGAACGCCGCCGGCTCGCACCAGCGGTTTGGGCGTGTGCAGGGTCAACGGGCGCAGGCGCTCGCCTTTGCCCGCCGCCAGAATCATCGCTTTCATGCGGCCCTCATCAAGACAATCTTCACGTGCAGTCCCTCTTCAATGGCAGTCCATCCCATTACCCGACAGATGCTGGTTTTGCCTGTGTCGGTTTTGTATGGCCAAGGCTGGTCAACAGATTACTCAACTCAACCAACTCCGGGCGTCGCGCCAACACCGCTTCTATATAGGAGAAGAAGCGCGGCACATCGGCTAGGTAGCGTGGTTTGCCGTCACGGTGGCAGATACGGGCGAAAATACCGATCACTTTCAAATGCCGCTGCACGCCCATCAAATCACTGGCACGACGGAATTCATCGAATTCGTCCTGCACCGGGATGCCCGCCGCGACGGCCTTGTTCCAATACAGCTCAAGCCAGCCGGCTACGCGCGCCTCCGGCCAGCTCAGGAATGCATCCTTGAACAGGCAGGTGATGTCGTAGGTAACCGGGCCGTACACCGCGTCCTGAAAATCCAGCACGCCAGGGTTCGGTTCGCTGAGCATCAGGTTGCGCGGCATGTAATCGCGGTGCACCAGCACCTTCGGCTGGGCCAGCGCGCTCTCGATCAGCAGATCGCTGACAGCCTGCCAACTGGCCTGCTGCGCCTGATCGAACTCCACGCCCAGATGGCGCTTCACGTACCACTCGGGGAACAGTTCCAGCTCGCGGCGCAGAAGTGCCACGTCGTAACTCGGCAACGGCGCGTCCATCGGCAGTTGCTGGTAGGCGAGCAGTGCGTCGATTGCGTCAATGAACAGCTGATCGGCGTTTCGCTCGTCGATCACATCCAGGTAGGTCTGACGACCCAGGTCATTCAACAAAAGGAAGCCCTGACTCAGGTCTTCGGCATAAATTTTCGGAACATTAATGCCCGACCCGCTCAATAAATGAGCGATATCCACGAAGGGTTTGCAGTTTTCCTGGGGGGGCGGCGCGTCCATGACAATAAAAGTGCGGCCCTCCCCCTCCCAGCGGAAGTAGCGCCGGAAACTGGCATCGCTACTGGCGGCAGTCAACGTGGCCGGGGGGATTGGCCCCCAGCCCTGGGCCTCAAATAAACGCGGGAGTTGCTCATCGAGCCAAACTTTCAGGTGTTGCAGGCGTACATCTTGATCTGGCATTGCAAGGGTCTCCGACGGCGCTAGCCGTCAAGCGGGTCATGCTTTATTATCCGACATCTTTTTCAGCCCATCGAGAGGCGTGCGGCCCCCCCGCGGGCAGATGGCGCGCAGGAAGCCCGGACTAATAAGATGGCATTGAAATCCCCCGCGTTTCGTAAAAAATTTCCGTTGCTCGTAACCGGCAGTTTGCTGGCGATGCAACCCCTGGCCGTCCCGTACGTGGTTGCCGCCGAACAGTATGACTGCTCGGTGTCTGCAACAGGTGCATGGGATTGCTCTCCGAAAACCAACGCAGCCCAGTTGCCTCCGCGCCCCGTGCACGACGCCAACAGTGTTTCGTCCAACAGCAGCACGGCAGATGGCGCTCAGACGACCACCACTTCCGACGGCGAAGTCGTGCCCAAAACGATGCTGGTCACCGAGGCCAAGGGCCGTGGCCTGAAATCGCGCAGCGCCGATTACAGCCACCTGGACTGGGTTCCGCGCGAGAAACTGACCGCAGCCCAACTGGCTGAGACCGGTCCGTACTGCTCGGGCGCCTACATCGAACCGATCCGTCCGGGCATGGACGACAAGACGCCGAAGAGCGACGCACCGACGTTCATCGGCGCCAAGGCTTCGCGTTATCAGCAGGAAGAGCAGGTTGCGACCCTGGCCGGTGACGTTGTCCTGCGTCAGGGCAGCATGCAGGTCGAGGCTGACGAAGCCAGCCTTCACCAGGCCGAGAACCGTGGCGAGCTGAACGGCGATGTCCGTCTGCGCGACAACGGCGCCCTGATCGTCGGCGATCACGCTGAAGTCCAGCTCGACACCGGCGAAGCCAAAGTCGACAACGCCGAGTACGTGCTGCACAAAAACAACGTTCGCGGTAACGCCCTGTACGCTCGTCGTGCCGAGAACGCGATCATCCGCTTGAAGGACGGCACGTACACCACGTGCGAACCGAACAGCAACTCGTGGACCGTGAAGGGCAACAACATCACCCTGAACCCGGCCACCGGTTTCGGTACTGCCACCAACGCCACACTGCGCGTTCATGACATTCCGATCCTGTACACGCCTTACATCTATTTCCCGATCGACGACCGTCGCCAGTCCGGCTTCCTGCCACCGACCATCGGTACCGGCACCGACACCGGCTTCTCGTTGCTCACCCCGTACTATTTCAACCTGGCGCCGAACTATGACGCCACGTTGTACCCGACCTACATGGCCAAGCGTGGCATGTTGCTGGAAGGCGAGTTCCGTTACCTGACCAAGACCAGCGAAGGTCAGTTCGGTGCGGCTTACCTGAACGACGACAACGACGATCGCAAGCTGCAGTCGGATTACAAGGACACCCGCTGGTTGGTCAACTGGCAGGATCGCAGTGGTCTGGATTCGCGCCTGACCAGCAAGATCGACTACACGAAGGTGAGTGATCCGTACTACTTCAAGGACCTGAAAAGCGGTCAGGAAGGCGTAAGCACTCACGACTATCTGAACCAGCAGGGTGCGGTCTACTACCGTGGTGACAACTACACCGCGACGTTGAATGCCCAGCAGTATCAGCTGACCACCGTGACTCAGATCACGCCTTATGGTCGCTTGCCTCAGCTCACGCTGAACGGCTCGCTGCCGTATCGCCCTGAAGGCTTCAAGTTCGATTACGAGACTGAGCTGGTTCGCTTTGATCGTGATCTGCGCACTGGCCAGTACAGCGACGAAGACGGCATTTTCAGCAATCGACTGGATACGAACGTCACGGGTCTGGCTCGCGCGAACGGCGACCGCTTGAACCTCGCGCCGTCGATCAGCCTGCCGCTGACTGCCAGCTACGGTTTTGTGACCCCGAAACTGAAGTACGTTTACACCAAGTACGATCTGGATCTGGACGGGCAAGGCAAGGCCTACCTGGATTCGGCTGCCAATCTGAACTCGACTACTCGTGAGAACTTCGACAGCGGTGTTGACCGCGCGGTGCCGATCTTCAGCGTCGACAGCGGCTTGTACTTTGATCGCAACACCAACTGGTTCGGTAAAAACTACCGCCAGACTCTGGAACCTCGTGCGTACTACCTCTACGTTCCAGAGAAAGATCAGAGCGACATTCCGATCTTCGACAGTGGCGAAACCACGTTCAACTACGCCTCGCTGTTTCGCGACAACCGCTTCGTCGGTTCCGACCGCATTGGCGACGAAAACAAACTGTCGCTGGGCGTGACCAACCGCTGGATCGAAGACAACGGCTTCGAACGTCAGCGCGTCAGTGTCGGTCAGGCGGTGTACTTCGCCGACCGCAAGGTGCAACTGCCAGGTATTGCCTTCGAAGACCGCAAAGACGCTCAGTCTGACGTGTCGCCGTATGCGCTCGAATACGAATACCGCTTCAACCGCGACTGGCGTGCCACGTCGGACTTCAACTGGGACCCGGACAGCCGCAGCACACGCTCCGGCAGCGCAATGTTCCACTACCAGCCTGAAGACGAGCCGGGCAAGGTCATCAACGCCGGGTATCGCTATCGCAACGACCAGGTCCGTTACGACCAGACTACAGGTCGCTGGAGCGTAGGCGGGGGTGATTACACCTACCCGGATGGCAGGGTCATCAAGGACTACTACAAGATTCAGCAACATGACTTCTCGGTCATCTGGCCTGTGGTTCCGCAGTGGAGCGCAATCGCCCGCTGGCAGTACGACTACAACCGTGACCGTACCCTCGAAGCCTTTGGTGGTTTTGAATATGACAACTGCTGCTGGAAGCTGCGTCTGATCAACCGGTACTGGGTCGACTATGACGAGTCCACCCAAGAGATACCGCAGAACGAGAAAGGCGACCGCGGCGTCTTCCTACAAATCGTGTTGAAGGGACTTGGCGGCGTCGTTGGCCAAAAAGTTGAAAGCTTCCTCGACAAAGGCATCCAAGGTTATCGTGAACGTGAAGACCAAGCTTTCTGATTGTCTGCGCCCGCTGATGCTGGGCGCGCTGCTTATCGGTACTGTTGCGCACGCTGAAGTGCGCACCATCGACAAGGTAGTTGCCATCGTCGACAACGACGTGGTCATGCAAAGCCAGCTCGACCAGCGCACCCGTGAGGTTCAGCAAACCATCGCCAAGCGCGGGCAAGGTGTTCCGCCTGCCAGCGCACTGGAGTCTCAGGTCCTGGATCGTCTGATCCTGGAAAACCTGCAGATCCAGATCGGCGAACGCTCCGGCATTCGCATCAGCGATGAAGAGCTGAACCAGGCAGTTGCCACCATCGCTCAACGCAACAACATGAGTGTTGACCAGTTCAAGGCTGCACTGACCCACGACGGGCTGTCCTATACCAGCGCACGTGAGCAGATCCGTCGGGAAATGATCATCAGCCGTGTGCGTCAGCGCCGGGTTGCCGAACGCATCCAGGTCTCGGAGCAGGAAGTGAAGAACTTTCTGGCCTCCGATCTGGGCAAAGCTCAGTTTTCCGAAGAGTTCCACCTGGCCAACATCTTGATCCCGACGCCGGACAGCGCGACGTCGGATCAGATTCAGGCCGCTGCAGCCAAAGCCAAGGACCTCTACGGCAAGCTGCAACAAGGCGCGAACTTCGAGCAGATGGCGATCGCGTCTTCGGCCAGTGAAAGTGCTCTGGACGGCGGTGACATGGGCTGGCGTAAAGCCGCTCAACTGCCGCCTCCGTTCGGCGACATGCTGTCGTCGATGCGTCCGGGCGAGGTTACCCCTCCTGCGCGTACACCGGGCGGCTTCATCATTCTCAAACTGGTGGAAAAACGCGGTGGCGAGACTCAGACCCAGATGCGCGACGAGGTTCACGTTCGTCACATCCTGATCAAGCCAAGCGAAATCCGCAGCCCGGCTGAAACCAAGTTGCTGGCTCAACGTATCTACGACCGCATCCAGAATGGCGAAGACTTCGGCGAACTGGCGAAGGCCTTCTCCGAAGACCCGGGTTCGGCGCTTAACGGCGGCGACATGAACTGGGTTGACCCGCGCTCGCTGGTTCCGGAGTTCCGCGACGTCATGAACGAGACCGCTCAGGGTGTCGTGTCCAAGCCGTTCGAGACCCAATTCGGCTGGCACGTTCTGGAAGTCCTCGGCCGTCGCTCGACTGACAGTACCAGTCAGGCGCGTGAGCAACAGGCGATGACCGTGCTGCGTAACCGCAAGTACGACGAAGAACTGCAAACCTGGTTGCGTCAGATCCGTGATGAAGCCTACGTCGAGATCAAGCTCCCCGGAGCTGATCAGGCGGCCAAGTGAAACCACAGCGTTTCGCCCTGACACCCGGCGAGCCGGCCGGCATAGGCCCTGACCTTTGCCTGCTCCTCGCCGCGCAGTCCCAGCCCCATCCCCTGATTGCCATTACCAGCTGCGACCTGCTCACCGAGCGGGCCGCCCAGCTGGGCGTGGCTGTCAGCCTGATCCCCGTCACACCCGCCGCATGGCCTGATGCCCCCGCCCCCGCTGGCAGTCTGTATGTCTGGGACACGCCGATTCAGGCGCCAGTCGTTGCCGGCCAGCTCGACAAGACCAACGGTGGTTTCGTGCTCGAAACCCTGATCCGAGCAGGCCAGGGCTGCATCGATGGCCACTTCGCGGGCATGATCACAGCGCCGGTGCACAAGGGCGTGATCAACGACAGTGGCATCCCGTTCTCCGGCCACACCGAATTCCTTGCCGAGCTGACCCACACCGAACAGGTGGTGATGATGCTGGCGACCGGAGATCTGCGCGTGGCGCTGGTGACCACTCACCTGCCCCTGCGTGACGTTGCCGATGCGATCACTGCTGAACGGCTGGAGCGTGTAACACGCATCCTGCACGCGGATCTGGTCAACAAATTCGGCATCGCCCACCCGCGGATTCTGGTCTGTGGCCTCAACCCCCATGCCGGCGAAAGCGGGCATCTGGGCCGCGAAGAAATCGACATCATCGAACCTACTCTGGCGCTTCTGCGCAGCGAGGGCCTGGATCTATATGGCCCGCTGCCCGCCGACACGCTCTTTACCCCCAAATATCTGGAGCACTGCGACGCAGTGCTGGCGATGTACCACGACCAGGGCCTGCCCGTGCTGAAGTACAAAGGCTTCGGCGCCGCCGTCAACATCACGCTGGGCCTGCCGATCATTCGCACCTCCGTGGATCACGGCACGGCGCTGGATCTGGCAGGCACCGGCAAGATTGACACCGGCAGCCTCAGGGTCGCTCTGGAAACCGCCTATCAGATGGCCGAGACCCATTCATGAACGAGCAATACCAACACAAGGCGCGCAAGCGTTTTGGCCAAAACTTCCTGCATGACGCTGGCGTGATCGACAAGATCCTGCGCTCCATCCGTGCCAAGGCCGAAGACCGCATGCTGGAAATCGGCCCGGGACAAGGCGCTCTGACCCAAGGCCTGCTGAACAGCGGCGCGCAACTGGACGTCGTCGAGCTCGACAAAGACCTCGTGCCGATCCTCATGCATCAGTTCGGCAGCAAGCCAAATTTCAGCCTGCATCAGGGTGACGCGCTGAAATTTGACTTCACCAGCCTGAATGCCGCACCCAACAGCCTGCGCGTCGTCGGCAACCTGCCGTACAACATCTCGACGCCGCTGATTTTCCATCTGCTGCAGAACGCCCACCTGATCCGCGACATGCATTTCATGCTGCAGAAAGAAGTGGTCGAGCGTCTCGCGGCAGGTCCTGGCGGCGGGGATTGGGGTCGCCTGTCGATCATGGTTCAGTACCACTGCCGCGTGGAGCATCTGTTCAACGTCGGCCCGGGCGCGTTCAATCCGCCGCCGAAAGTGGATTCGGCCATCGTTCGTCTTGTGCCGCACGAAACCCTGCCGCACCCGGCCAAGGATCACCGCGTCCTTGAGCGGGTCGTCCGCGAAGCGTTCAACCAGCGCCGCAAGACCCTGCGCAACACGTTGAAGGCCCTGCTGACCAGCGAGGAAATCACTGAAGCCGGCGTCGATGGCAGCCTGCGTCCAGAGCAGCTGGACCTGGCGGCGTTTGTTCGCCTGGCCGACACGCTCAGCGAAAAGCCTGTCGTCGCCTGACCTTCTGGGGACATGTCCGGTCAAAGCCTGAGTACTTGCTTATCCGTGACATGTCCTAGACTGATTTCCAACCTGGCCACTTCCGGCTTTCTCCGCTTTCGCTTTTAAGGCCTCTTGCATGTCTGATTCTCGTTACCAGGTCGACGTCAGCGTCGAGACCCGTTTCCTGGCGGAACAATCGCAGCCTGAGCACAACCGCTTCGCCTTCGCCTACACCATCACCGTGCACAACAACGGCGAACTGCCAGCCAAGCTGCTGTCACGCCATTGGGTGATCACCGACGGTGACGGTCAGGTTGAAGAGGTTCGCGGCGACGGCGTCGTGGGCCAGCAACCGCTGATCCAGCCAGGACAAAGCCACACCTACACCAGCGGCACCGTGATGACCACCAAGGTGGGCAACATGCAGGGCACGTATCAAATGCTCGGAGAAGACGGCAAGCGCTTCGACGCTGTCATCGCTCCCTTCCGTCTGGCCGTACCGGGGGCGCTTCACTGATGGCGGTCTACGCAGTCGGTGACCTGCAAGGCTGCCTTGAACCGCTGAAGTGCCTGCTCGAGCGCGTTGCATTCGAGCCCGGCAAAGACACGCTCTGGCTGGTCGGCGACCTCGTCAACCGAGGCCCGCAGTCACTGGAAACCCTGCGTTATCTCTATGCCATGCGCGACTCGGTCGTCTGCGTGCTGGGCAATCATGACCTGCACCTGCTGGCTGCCGGCCGCAATATAGAGCGCCTGAAGAAAGGCGACACGCTGCGGGAGATTCTGGAAGCGCCGGACGCCGTCGTGCTGCTCGACTGGCTGCGCCAACAGAAGCTGATGCATTACGACGCCGAACGCGATATCGCACTGGTGCATGCCGGAATCCCGCCGCAATGGACGCTGAAAAAAGCGCTGCGCTGCGCCGAAGAAGTCGAGCAGGCGCTGCGCGATGACAATCGCTTCGAGCCTTTTCTCGACGGCATGTATGGCAATGAACCTGCGAAGTGGGACAAGGATTTGCAGGGCGTCACCCGGCTGCGGGTCATTACCAACTACTTCACGCGCATGCGTTTTTGCACCAGCGACGGCAAGCTTGATCTCAAAAGCAAGGAAGGTCTCGACAGTGCGCCGGCGGGCTACGCGCCGTGGTTCAAGCACAAAGAGCGCAAGACCAAAGGCGTGGGTATCATTTTCGGCCACTGGGCCGCACTTGAAGGCCAATGTGACGAGCCCGGGGTTTATGCGCTGGACACGGGCTGTGTCTGGGGCGGCGCGATGACGCTGCTCAACGTCGACACCCGCGTGCTGATTCGTTGCGAATGCGACGAGCGTGGCAACGCAAAGGCACCCGCTCCTGCGACATCCTCCGTCAACGAGCCAATTCCGCTGCACCAGTAATTTCCCCTACGTTCTCGACCGTTCGAGGACCCGACGGCCCAGGAGCCCGAGCCATGACTGACTTCAAACGCATTTCACCCGAACAAGTCCATGCCCTGCGCGAACAAGGCGCGGTGCTGGTGGACGTACGGGACGCGCAGACCTACGCGACCCAGCACATTCCGGACTCCCATCACCTCGACAACCATTCCATCGCCGACTTCATCCGTCAGGCCGATCTGGACAAACCGTTGGTCGTCCTCTGCTATCACGGCAATTCGAGCCAGAGCGCAGCAGCCTATCTTGTAGGTCAGGGCTTCTCCGAGGTCTACAGCATGGATGGCGGTTTTGAGTTGTGGAAAACCAAATTTCCCGAAGAAACCGCACAAGGCTGATCGAAAAATATTTTTGCTGGCCGCTATCCCGCGTCCTACGCGGGCTCGCGCCCTCTTCTGACGAACGGGTATGCCCTCTTCATACCCATCGCTTCTTTCTGTGCCCGAATCCGAACTACTCTTAGGCTCAGGCCATCCGAATCAGGGGAGAGCCGGTACACCGGCGCGTGGGTCATCGGTCGCTACTTTTATGGTGTTTGGGGGGTAATGGCAGCCGCGTGATCGGCTGCCATCCAGCATCAACTGACGACCCGCCGCCGGCTCCACGTATCGAGCGAGGTGACGTCATGAGTATTTTTAGCCACTTCCAACAACGCTTTGAATCGACACGGCAGGAAGAGCTCTCGCTACAGGAGTATCTGGAGCTCTGCAAAACCGACCGCAGCGCATACGCTTCCGCCGCAGAACGTCTGCTGATGGCCATCGGTGAGCCTGAGTTGTTCGACACGTCGACCAATTCCAGGCTGTCCAGAATCTTCTCCAACAAGGTCATTCGGCGCTATCCCGCGTTCGAAGAATTCCACGGCATGGAAGACTGCATCGAGCAAATCGTCTCGTACTTCCGCCACGCCGCCCAAGGCCTTGAAGAGAAGAAACAGATCCTTTACCTGCTCGGCCCGGTAGGCGGTGGTAAATCGTCCCTGGCTGAAAAACTCAAATCGCTGGTTGAAAAAGTACCGTTCTACGCCATCAAAGGGTCACCGGTTTTCGAATCCCCTTTGGGCCTGTTCAAACCCACCGAAGACGGGACGATCCTCGAAGAGGACTACGGCATCCCGCGCCGGTACCTCAATACCATCATGTCGCCATGGGCGACCAAACGACTGGCCGAGTTCGGTGGCGACATCAGTCAGTTCAAAGTGGTGAAGCTCTACCCTTCCATCCTTAACCAGATCGCCGTCGCCAAAACCGAGCCCGGTGACGAGAACAACCAGGACATTTCGGCGCTGGTGGGTAAGGTCGATATCCGCAAGCTCGAGGAATACCCACAGAACGACGCCGACGCTTACAGCTATTCGGGCGCATTGTGCCGGGCCAACCAGGGCCTGATGGAATTCGTGGAAATGTTCAAGGCGCCGATCAAGGTGCTCCACCCGCTGCTGACCGCCACTCAGGAAGGTAACTACAACAGTACCGAAGGCCTGGGCGCGATTCCGTTCACCGGTATTTTGCTGGCCCACTCCAACGAATCGGAATGGCACAGCTTCCGCAACAACAAGAACAACGAAGCGTTCATCGACCGGATTTACATCGTGAAGGTGCCGTACTGCCTGCGCGTTAATGACGAGATCAAGATTTACGACAAGTTGCTGTTCAACAGCTCTCTGGCCAAAGCCCATTGCGCGCCGGACACCCTGAAAATGCTCGCGCAGTTCACCGTGCTGTCGCGGCTTAAGGAGCCTGACAACTCCAACATCTATTCGAAGATGAGGGTGTACGACGGCGAGAACCTCAAGGACACCGACCCGAAAGCCAAGTCGATTCAGGAATACCGCGACAGCGCCGGTGTCGACGAAGGCATGAACGGTCTCTCGACCCGATTCGCGTTCAAGATCCTGTCGAAGGTCTTCAACTTCGATCCTCACGAAATTGCCGCCAACCCGGTTCATTTGCTGTACGTCCTGGAGCAGCAGATTGAGCAGGAGCAGTTTCAGGCCGAAACCCGCGAGCGTTATCTGCGCTTCATCAAGGAATACCTGGCGCCGCGCTACATCGAGTTCATCGGCAAGGAAATCCAGACCGCCTACCTCGAGTCCTACAGCGAATATGGACAGAACATCTTTGACCGCTACGTGCTGTACGCCGACTTCTGGATTCAGGACCAGGAATATCGCGATCCGGAAACCGGCGAGATCCTCAACCGGGTGGCGTTGAACGAGGAACTGGAAAAGATCGAGAAACCGGCAGGTATCAGCAACCCGAAAGACTTCCGCAACGAGATCGTCAACTTCGTGCTGCGCGCCCGCGCCAACAATAACGGCAAGAACCCGACCTGGCTGAGCTACGAGAAGCTGCGGGTGGTGATCGAGAAGAAGATGTTCTCGAATACCGAAGACCTGCTGCCGGTCATCAGCTTCAACGCGAAGGCCAGCAAAGAGGATCAGCAGAAGCACAACGACTTCGTCACACGAATGGTCGAGCGGGGCTACACCGATAAACAGGTAAGGCTTCTTTCCGAATGGTACCTGCGGGTCCGGAAATCGCAGTAAGGCAGCTGCAAGCGTCAAGCGACAAGCTGCAGGAAGAAAGCGCGTCAAATCTGCTACCCGGATAGCCGCTTCTACTTGCAGCTTGCAGCTCACCACTTGAAGCTCCCCGGAGGGGCCTATGAGCTATGTGATCGACCGACGTCTCAATGGCAAGAACAAGAGCACGGTAAATCGGCAGCGGTTTCTGCGTCGTTACCGTGATCACATCAAGAAGGCAGTTGAAGAAGCCGTCAGCCGGCGCTCCATTACTGACATGGAGCACGGCGAACAGATCAGTATCCCGGGGCGGGATATTGACGAGCCGGTGCTTCATCATGGTCGCGGCGGCAAGCAAACGGTGGTTCATCCGGGTAACAAGGAGTTCACCACCGGTGAGCACATCGCACGCCCCCAAGGGGGTGGCGGTGGCAAAGGGCCTGGCAAGGCGGGCAATTCAGGCGAAGGCATGGATGAGTTCGTGTTCCAGATCACCCAGGAAGAGTTTCTCGAATTCATGTTCGAGGACCTGGAGCTGCCCAATCTGGTCAAGCGCAACCTGAGTGGCACTGACACTTTCAAAACCGTTCGCGCAGGCATCAGCAACGAAGGCAACCCTTCACGGATTAACATCATCCGCACGTTGCGCTCGGCACATGCGCGGCGTATCGCGCTGTCCGGCAGCAGCCGGGCCAAGCTGCGGCAGGTGCAGGCCGAACTGGAGCGCCTGAGGATCGAGGAGCCGGATAACTTCGGTGACATTCAGGAACTGGAAATCGAGGCCGCGAAACTTCAGGCACGCATCCGCCGTGTCCCGTACCTGGACACCTTCGACCTCAAATACAACCTGCTGGTCAAACAGCCCAACCCCAGCTCCAAAGCCGTGATGTTCTGTCTAATGGACGTTTCCGGGTCGATGACCCAGGCGACCAAGGACATTGCCAAGCGCTTTTTCATCCTGCTGTACCTGTTCCTCAAACGTAACTACGACAAGATCGAAGTGGTCTTCATCCGCCACCACACGAGCGCGCGGGAAGTCGACGAAGAGGAGTTTTTCTATTCTCGGGAAACCGGCGGCACTATCGTGTCCAGCGCATTGAAGCTGATGCAGGAGATCATGGCCGAGCGCTACCCCACCAACGAATGGAACATTTACGCAGCCCAGGCCTCGGACGGCGACAACTGGAACGATGACTCACCCATTTGCCGCGACATCCTGATCAAACAGATCATGCCGTTCGTGCAGTACTACACCTACGTCGAAATCACCCCGCGCGAACATCAGGCGCTGTGGTTCGAATACGAGCGCATCGGCGAAGCCTTCGCCGACACGTTCGCCCAGCAGCAGCTGGCCTCTGCCGGTGATATCTATCCGGTGTTCCGTGAACTCTTCCAGCGCAGGTTAGTGACATGACCGCTAGAGAGCAGAAGCGCCAACCCCTCTCCACGGGTTCAGAGTGGACGTTCGAACTGATCCAGGCATACGACCGGGAGATCAGCCGCATCGCCGAACGGTACGCGCTGGACACTTACCCCAATCAGATCGAGGTGATCACCGCCGAGCAAATGATGGATGCCTATGCGTCCGTCGGCATGCCGCTGGGTTATCACCATTGGTCCTACGGCAAGCACTTCCTCAGCACGGAGAAATCCTACTCGCGCGGGCAGATGGGTCTGGCGTACGAGATCGTCATCAACTCCGACCCGTGTATCGCCTATCTGATGGAAGAGAACACCATCTGCATGCAGGCGCTGGTGGTGGCCCATGCCTGTTACGGGCATAACAGCTTTTTCAAGGGCAACTACCTGTTCCGCACCTGGACCGACGCCAGCTCGATCATCGATTACCTGGTCTTCGCCAAGCAGTACATCATGCAGTGTGAAGAGCGCCACGGGATCGACGCGGTCGAGGATTTGCTCGATTCCTGCCACGCGCTGATGAACTACGGCGTGGATCGCTACAAGCGGCCCTACCCCATTTCGGCTGAGGAAGAACGGCGCCGCATGAAGGACCGGGAGGAGCACCTGCAGAAACAGATCAACGATCTGTGGCGCACGATTCCGAAAAGCGCGAGCAAGAACGACAAAGAGGATTTCTCGCGTTTCCCCGCCGAACCTCAGGAAAACATCCTTTACTTCATCGAAAAACACGCGCCGTTGCTGGAGCCCTGGCAGCGTGAAGTCGTGCGCATCGTGCGCAAAATCGCCCAGTATTTTTACCCGCAGCGTCAGACCCAGGTGATGAACGAGGGATGGGCGACGTTTTGGCATTACACGCTGATGAATGATCTGTACGACGAAGGGCTGGTGACTGACGGCTTCATGCTGGAATTCCTGACTTCCCACACCAGTGTTGTCTATCAGCCGGGCTTCGACAGTCCTTACTACAGCGGTATCAATCCCTACACGCTGGGGTTTGCGATGTATCAGGACATCCGACGGATGTGCGAGCACCCGACCGAAGAAGACCATCACTGGTTTCCCGATCTGGCCGGTACCGACTGGCTAACGGCGGTGAAGTTTGCGATGAGCAGCTTCAAGGACGAGAGCTTCATCCTGCAGTACCTGTCGCCCAAGGTGATTCGTGACCTGAAGCTGTTCAGCATCCTCGACGATGATCAGAAGGACGACCTCCTCGTGCCCGCCATCCACGATGAAACCGGCTACAATGTGATTCGTGAAACCCTCGCCGCGCAATACAACCTCGGCAACCGCGAACCCAACGTGCAGATCTACAGCATCGACCGTCGCGGCGACCGCTCCCTGACCCTGCGTCATCAACAGCACGACCGCAAACCCCTTGGCGATTCGACGGACGAAGTGCTGAAGCACCTGCACCGGCTGTGGGGTTTTGATATCCATCTGGAGACGCTGCAGGGCGACCAGGTCATGAAAGTCCACCATGTGCCGCCGAGAAGCGAACACGCTGACAGTGAATATCCCCGGCTGGACCTGGCGGTCGTCCACTTATAAACCATGAGCGTTTCCAGCCTCCGCGATCGCGACTTAAGGTTTATCCTGTCGCCCTCACGGAGGCTTTTTTATGCAGATTTATAAAGTTGGCGGCGCAGTACGCGATCGCCTGCTTGGCAAACCGGTCACTGACATCGACTGGGTGGTAGTGGGTGCATCGACTGAAGAGATGCTGGTGAAGGGCTACCGCCCGGTGGGAACGGATTTTCCCGTCTTCCTGCATCCGCTCACCGGTGAGGAATACGCACTGGCTCGCACCGAGCGCAAGACCGGCAAGGGATACGGCGGCTTTGTTTTTCACGCCCACCCGGACGTCACGCTGGAGCAAGATCTGATCCGCCGCGACCTGACCATCAATGCTATTGCCGAAGACAAGAACGGCCAGCTGACTGATCCCTATCATGGCCAGCAGGACCTCGAAGCCCGAGTGTTGCGTCACGTTTCCCCCGCGTTCGCCGAAGATCCCTTGCGCGTCCTGCGTGTGGCCCGTTTCGCCGCGCGCTATGCCCCCGACGGTTTCACCATTGCTCCGGAAACCCTCGAACTCATGGGTCAGCTGAGCGGTTCGGGTGAACTGGAAGCGCTGACACCGGAACGCAGCTGGAAGGAAATTTCCCGCGCGCTGATGGAAAAAGAGCCCCAAGTGTTCATCGAGGTCCTGCGTGAATGTGGCGCCCTGAAAATACTCATGCCAGAAGTCGACGCGCTGTTTGGCGTGCCTCAGCCGGAAACCCACCACCCTGAAATCGATACGGGTTTGCACGTCCTCAGCGTGTTGCATCAGTCCGCCCTGTACCGCCAGCCGCTAAGCGTGCGTTGGGCGTGCCTGCTGCATGACTTGGGCAAGGGACTCACGCCGGAAGAGGAATGGCCGCGCCACATCGCCCACGAGCACAAAGGGCTCAAAGCGATCAAGGCGGTGAACCAGCGTTTCAAAGTGCCAAGGGACTGTCAGGAACTGGCGCTGCTGGTGGGCGAGTATCACACCCATGGGCATCGCGCGCTGGAGCTGAAGCCGTCGACATTGCTGGATTTGCTGCAGAGCTTTGACGTGTATCGCCGACCGCAGCGATTCGAGGAATTCATCGCAGCCTGCGAAATGGACGCCCGAGGCCGCAAGGGGTTTGAGGAGCGCACGTACCCGCAAGCCGAATATCTGCGCGGCGCGGCTGAGGCGGCCCGGCAGGTGGCCGTACAGCCGCTGCTGGAGAAAGGTTTTCAGGGCCAGCAATTAGGCGAAGCGCTCAAGCGAGAGCGGCTGGATACGCTGAAAGTGTACAAGGCGTCTTATCAGCACTAAGCCGCTGAGTTGGCTGCGGCTCAGTCGACGCCCTCTCAGCCGCCTGTTTACACCGCAGCCAGCAGGAGGGCCGGGGTGAGTGGCTCGCCGCGCCATTCGAAGGCAACCGGCCAGAGTTTCTGATTGATGTTCGCGTCGGCCCAAAGCTGGGCAAACGAGACGCCGGCCTCAGGGTGCAGACGTTGCGGCGCGATCAGCGACAACGGCCACAGCACGAACGCATTTTTGAGGATTTCGGCGCGGGGCAGAATCAGGCCGTCGAAGTTGCCGACCTGCTCGCCATACAGCAGGACATCAATATCCAGCGGCAAACCTTTGCGGTCAGGGGCATAACGCCCGTTATCGGCTTCGATGAATTTGAGGCGGCGGTCCAGTTCAGTCAGCGGCAGATCCGTCAGTGCCGAAACCACCAGATTGAAAAACGGCCCGCTCTTGATCCCCACCGGGTGACTTTCGAACACCGGCGAGCAGGTCATCTCGGTGAGGAAGCCGGCAAGGGCGTCGAGGCCGGCGCACAGATGGCGCTCCCGCTCGATATTGCTGCCCAGTCCCAGAAAAATCCGTGTCAGCGACATCCGCGCTCGATCTCCACCCCAACGCCCTTCGCCGCTGGCACGGCTCCCGGCTTGGTCAATTTGAGGTGCAGCCAGGGAATGTTGAACTCGCTCATGAGCACTTCGGCCAGACGCTCGGCAAAGGTTTCAACCAGTTGGAATTGAGAGACTTCGGCGAACGCCTGAATCCGCGCGGACACACTGGCGTAATCGAGCGCTTTGCTCAGGTCATCGCCTGCGGCTGCAGGCCGATTGTCCCAGGCAAAACTCAGGTCCAGACGCAGGCACTGGCGAATGCCACGCTCCCAGTCGTAGGCGCCGATGACGGTATCGACCTCCAGACCTTCAATGAAAACTCTGTCCAAGCCTATCTCTCCGCTGCACGACAAGGGCGCAATGCGCCGTTAGAATCAAGGCAACCTCGCCCGGAATGGTTAGCATGTTTTGGTTACTGGCGGTCCTCGCCTACCTGCTCGGCTCACTGTCCTTCGCCATCCTGATCAGCCGCATAACCGGTCGCCCGGACCCGCGCGCCAGTGGGTCGGGCAACGCCGGCGCCACCAACATGCTGCGCGTGGCCGGCAAGAAGCTCGCGGTGCTGACCTTGGTTGGCGACGTCTGCAAAGGCATGATCCCGGTGCTGATCGCCAGAGCTCTGAGCCTCGACCCACGCCTGCAAGCCTGGATCGGTCTGTGCGCCGTCCTGGGGCATCTGTTCCCGCTTTACTTTCGTTTCCGCGGCGGCAAGGGCGTGGCCACGGCCGCCGGCATGTTGCTGGCCTTGTATCCGCCAGCTGCCCTGCTCGCCATCGGCGCCTGGCTGCTGACGTTCTACCTCACTCGCACCAGCTCACTGGCGTCGTTGATCGCCACGCCGCTGACGCTGCCGCTGCTTGCCTGGCAGGAACCCCACGCCTTGCTGCCGATGAGCGTACTGACGCTGCTCATCGTCTGGCGCCATCGGGGCAATCTACGCGACCTGTTTGCGGGGCGCGAACGGCATTTCTGAAACGACACCTGTCAGAGGCCCAACCCGTCGCGTGCACTGCCTTGCCCTTAAAGACCTGGCAGCTGCTCCATTGGCCAGCGCGCCTGCACGGTAATGCTCAGACTTTCCCTCTGCCCTGCCTGCAATCGCTGGCAGCCGGCAAAGGCGATCATCGCGCCGTTGTCGGTGCAGAACTCGGGCCTCGCGTAATAGACATTTCCGCCCAGGCCTTCGAGCATCTGTTCCAGCGACAGGCGCAACGCCTTGTTTGCGCTCACGCCGCCGGCAATGACCAGACGTTTCAAACCGGTCTGCTTCAGCGCGCGTTTGCACTTGATGGTCAAAGTGTCCACCACCGCCTGCTGGAAGGCCAGTGAGATGTCGCAACGGGTTTGCTCGCTGTCGTCCCCGGCGCTCTGGCACTGCTGCCAGGTGTTCAGGGAGAAGGTTTTCAGGCCGCTGAAGCTGAAATCCAGCCCGGGACGATCCGTCATCGGACGCGGAAAGACAAAACGCCCGGCCACACCGGATTGCGCCAGACGGGAAATCTCCGGACCGCCAGGGTAATTCAGGCCCATCATTTTCGCGGTTTTGTCGAAGGCTTCGCCGGCGGCGTCGTCCAGGGTCTCGCCCAGCAGCTCATAAAGACCAATGCCATCGACGCGAACCAGCTGCGTATGGCCGCCGGAAACCAACAAAGCGACGAACGGAAACTCAGGAGGATTTTCCTCCAGCATCGGTGCGAGCAAATGCCCTTCCATGTGGTGAACACCCAGTGCCGGGATGTCCCACGCGAACGCCAGAGCCTGTGCGCACGAGGCACCCACCAGCAGGGCCCCGACCAGCCCGGGGCCAGCGGTGTAGGCAATGGCATCGATCTCGGTCACGGCGCAGTCGGCCTCGGCCAACACCTGACGAATCAAGGGCAGCATGCGTTTTACATGGTCACGCGAGGCAAGCTCCGGGACCACACCGCCATAGACGCGGTGCAGGTCGATCTGGCTGAATAATGCATCGGCAAGCAGCCCGCGTTCGCTGTCGTACAGCGCGACACCGGTCTCATCGCAGGAAGTTTCCATTCCCAGTACTAGCATGGGGTACGCCTTGTGGAGGCTGAATTCGAAGGCGCGCATAATAGTCGCCGCTCATGCCTGCGACCAGTGCTTTTCGATCAGAGGCTTTGCATTCCGCGAAGCAAGGGGTTAACATCCGCAACCCTTAAAAACCGACGTACTTAGTGCAAGCGTTGCAGTAAGCGTTGACCCCGGTAATGAATGAAGGTAGCTCTGGATGCCAGCCGTCAAAGTTAAAGAGAACGAACCCTTCGACGTAGCTCTGCGTCGTTTCAAGCGCTCCTGCGAAAAAGCCGGTGTTCTGGCTGAAGTTCGTAGCCGCGAATTTTACGAGAAGCCGACTTCTGAGCGTAAGCGTAAAGCAGCAGCTGCTGTTAAGCGTCACGCCAAGAAAGTACAGCGCGAACAGCGCCGCGCCGTTCGTCTGTATTAATACAGACGTCTGACGCAAGCTTCTGCCTTGCCCGGCCTTCAAAGCCGGGCTGTCGGCAGTTGCAGTTCTAGCCTCAAGCAACACTGTTCAAGCAACACAAGACAGAGGCTGTTGACGCCGCAGATGCGACCGAGACAAACCCCGTCGATTTCTTCCAGCCTGATTCAGGCCGCGTTGACCCGTCTACACTGACCAAGCAACCGTCGTTACGGTTTGGATTCGCCACGATCTTTCTGGCGGGGCGCCTGATGATGAGAACGCCATGGCCGGACTGATTCCCCAAGGTTTTATTGACGACCTCCTGAACCGCACCGACATCGTCGATGTTGTCAGCTCACGCGTTCAATTAAAAAAGACCGGCAAGAACTTCAGCGCCTGTTGTCCTTTCCATAAAGAGAAGACACCGTCGTTCAGCGTCAGCCCGGACAAACAGTTTTATTACTGCTTCGGTTGTGGCGCGGGTGGCAATGCCCTCGGCTTCATCATGGACCACGACAACCTGGATTTCCCCCAAGCCGTCGAAGACCTTGCCAAAGCCGCCGGGATGGAAGTCCCTCGCGAACAAGGCGTAAAAGGGCAAAAGCCCCGCCAGCCTACTGATTCGCCGCTTTACCCTCTGCTAACCGCCGCCGCCGACTTTTACCGGGCTGCGCTGAAAAGCCATCCAACGCGAAAATCCGCGGTGGAATACCTGAAAGGCCGTGGCCTGTCAGGCGAGATCGCCCGCGACTTCGGACTGGGCTTCGCCCCCCCTGGCTGGGATAACCTCTACAAGCACTTAAGCAGCGACACCCTTCAGCAGAAGGCGATGATCGACGCTGGCTTGCTGATCGAAAACGCCGAAACCGGCAAACGCTACGACCGCTTTCGCGACCGGGTGATGTTCCCCATTCGCGACAGCCGCGGCCGTGTGATCGCATTTGGCGGGCGGGTACTGGGCGACGACAAGCCTAAATACCTGAACTCTCCTGAAACCCCGGTGTTTCATAAGGGTCAGGAGTTGTACGGTTTATTCGAAGCTCGCAAATTTAACCGTAACCTGGACGAGATTATCGTCGTCGAAGGTTACATGGACGTCATTGCACTGGCCCAACAAGGCTTGCGCAATGCCGTTGCGACACTGGGTACGGCGACCAGTGAAGAGCATTTGAAGCGGCTGTTTCGTGTGGTACCGAACGTGCTGTTCTGCTTCGACGGCGACCAGGCTGGCCGAAATGCCGCCTGGCGTGCACTGGAAGCAACGATTCCCGGCTTGCAGGATGGCCGGCGCGCGAGGTTTCTGTTTCTGCCCGAAGGGGAAGATCCCGACACCTTGGTGCGCGCCGAAGGCACTGACGCGTTCAAGGCGCGAATCAACCAGCACGCACAACCGCTGGCCGACTATTTTTTCGAGCAACTGACCAAGGAGGCCGATCCGCGCTCCCTGGAAGGCAAGGCGCATATGGTGACGCTGGCCGCGCCGCTGATCGAAAAAGTGCCGGGCGCCAATTTGCGCGAATTGATGCGTCGGCGCCTGAAAGAAATCACCGGGCTGGACACCGCTGCGGTCAACCAGTTGATGCAGTCTGCGCCGGCGGAAGCTCAGCCCAGCTACGACCCCGGCTTCGATTACGAGGCCGTGCCGGATTACGGCGATTACCAGCAGCACGACTATCAGGCGCAGCAGGAATGGACACCGAACGCGCCGGGCGGTCAGCAGAAGAAATGGGACAAGAAGCCGTGGGACAAAGGCAAGAAATGGGACAAGAACGGCAAGCGCCCTGATTTCGAACCTCGCGGTCCACGCACACCGGCGACGGTAGAGCCACCGGCGCTGACAGCACTCAGAACGCTACTGCACCACCCTGAGCTGTCGGCACAGGTCGCCAACGCCAGTACGTTCGCCGATGAAGAGAACGTTTATTCGCAGCTTCTCGTGGCACTGATTGACGCTACACAGAAAAATCCGAAGCTGCGCACGATGCAGTTGATCGCCCGCTGGCATGGCACCGATCAAGGACGATTATTGCGTCAACTGGCGGAAAAGGAATGGCTGATATCGGCCGATAACCTTGAACAACAGTTTTTCGACACTATAACTAGCTTGTCTGCCCGCCAACGCGAGCGACATCTGGAGCAATTGATCAGGAAGGAACGGCAGTCAGGCCTGAGCGCAGAAGAAAAAGTTCAGCTGCTCAACCTGTTAAATCGCAAAGTTCCTGCACAAACCCCGACCTCAACTGGCGTGTGAGGTCATAGCTCGGGTATAATCCCCGGCTTGTTTTTTGCCCGCCAAGACCTTCAGTGGATAGGGTGTTATGTCCGGAAAAGCGCAACAGCAGTCTCGTATCAAAGAGTTGATCACCCTGGGTCGTGAGCAGAAGTATCTGACTTACGCAGAGGTCAACGACCACCTGCCTGAGGATATTTCAGATCCTGAGCAGGTGGAAGACATCATCCGCATGATCAACGACATGGGGATCCCCGTACACGAGAGTGCTCCGGATGCGGACGCCCTTATGTTGGCCGACGCCGACACTGACGAGGCAGCCGCTGAAGAAGCCGCTGCGGCGTTGGCTGCGGTCGAGACCGACATCGGTCGCACGACTGACCCAGTGCGCATGTACATGCGTGAAATGGGTACGGTCGAGCTTCTGACGCGTGAAGGCGAAATCGAAATCGCCAAGCGTATCGAAGAAGGCATCCGTGAAGTGATGGGCGCGATCGCGCACTTCCCTGGCACGGTTGAGCACATTCTCTCCGAGTACACTCGCGTTACTACCGAAGGCGGTCGTCTGTCCGACGTCCTGAGCGGCTATATCGACCCGGACGACGGCATCGCGCCGCCAGCCGAAGTCCCGCCGCCAGTCGACCCGAAGGCCGAGAAAGCCGAAGGTGCTGACGACGAAGAAGAAGACGCTTCCGACGATGAAGAGGACGAGGTCGAAAGTGGACCGGACCCAGTCATCGCCGCCCAGCGCTTCGGTGCCGTTTCAGACCAGATGGCCATTGCCCTCAAGGCCCTGAAAAAGCACGGCCGCGGCAGCAAGCAGGCCAACGCTGAACTGCTGGCCCTGGCCGAGCTGTTCATGCCGATCAAGCTGGTTCCAAAACAGTTTGAAGGTCTGGTTGAGCGTGTTCGCGGTGCCCTTGAGCGTCTGCGTGCGCAAGAACGCGCCATCATGCAGCTGTGTGTTCGTGATGCACGCATGCCGCGCGCCGACTTCCTTCGCCAGTTCCCGGGCAATGAAGTTGATCAGAGCTGGACAGACGGGCTGGCCAAAGGCAAAAGCAAATACGCTGAAGCCATTGGTCGGCTTCAGGCCGACATTCAACGTTGCCAGCAAAAGCTGACCGCGCTGGAAGAAGAAACCGGCCTGACCATCCTGGAAATCAAGGACATCAACCGTCGGATGTCGATCGGTGAGGCCAAGGCCCGCCGCGCGAAGAAAGAAATGGTTGAAGCCAACCTGCGTCTGGTGATCTCGATCGCCAAGAAGTACACCAACCGTGGCCTGCAATTCCTCGATCTGATCCAGGAAGGCAACATCGGTCTGATGAAGGCGGTGGACAAGTTCGAATACCGTCGCGGTTACAAGTTCTCGACGTACGCCACCTGGTGGATTCGTCAGGCAATCACTCGCTCGATCGCTGACCAGGCACGCACCATCCGTATCCCGGTGCACATGATCGAGACGATCAACAAGCTCAACCGCATTTCCCGTCAGATGTTGCAGGAAATGGGTCGCGAACCGACGCCGGAAGAGCTGGGCGAACGCATGGAAATGCCCGAGGACAAGATCCGCAAGGTATTGAAGATCGCTAAAGAGCCGATCTCCATGGAAACCCCGATCGGCGACGACGAAGACTCGCACCTGGGTGACTTCATCGAAGACTCGACCATGCAGTCGCCAATCGATGTCGCCACGGTAGAGAGCTTGAAAGAAGCGACGCGCGAAGTGCTGTCGGGCCTCACCGCCCGTGAAGCCAAGGTCCTGCGTATGCGTTTCGGTATCGACATGAACACCGACCACACCCTCGAGGAAGTCGGTAAGCAGTTCGATGTTACCCGTGAACGTATCCGTCAGATAGAAGCCAAGGCGTTGCGCAAGCTGCGTCACCCGACGCGAAGCGAACACCTGCGCTCGTTCCTCGACGAGTAAGCGACACGTCGTACCAAAACCCCCGGCATTGCTGGGGGTTTTGCGTTTTAAGGAATAAATTTCCGGCAGAGTGCCACTGCTGTCCAGCCCGACTACACTCGGTTGATTCTCACCCATGAATCACCGAGGCTGCCATGATTTGGATGCCGGCCATTGCTCTCTTATGCGTGCTCGCCCCCGCTGCTGTCACCGCCCAGGCATCGCTTCACGGCGGGGAAAACGGGCAAGGTATGCATCAGGAGTGGCTGCCCGGCGAGGATACTGAACCCGGGAATGCACCCGGTATAAGTCTTCATCTGCCCACTGACTTGATCAGCGACCGATTTGCGGGTATCGATCAAAGTCGCCAACCCGAACAATTCAGCGGACTGGACGATTCGCCCTCCGCCTCGCAGGCGGCCACTCACTCCAGTGAGCGCAGCAAGCTCTGGCACGAATTTCTGCTCATCGGACTGCCCGGATTGCTTTTTCTGACGACGGTACTGGCCATCGTAGTCCGGATAAACCGTCGTCTCAGTTCCGAGATCTCCCGCCGAATCGCCCTGGAACAAGAACTGCGCAGCAGCGAGTATCACTATCGCGGGATGATCGAGAGCCTCTCGGCCATCGCGTGGGAAGCCAATACCCACGACTATTCCTACAACTATGTCTCGCCCCACGCGCAGGATTTGTTGGGGTATCCGCTGCACCAATGGCGAAGGCCCGGATTCTGGCGGAGTATCGTTCATCCGGAGGACGTCGACTACGCCCAGGCCTATTGCGACCGGGAGGTGGCGGAAGGCAACGATCACAGCGTCGATTATCGAGTCCTGAGCGCCGACGGCAGGGTGGTCTGGATTCGAGACATCGTAAGCATGATCGGCTATGGCCGAGAGCCTGTGATGCGGGGGCTGATGATCGACATCAGCGAAGCCAAGCAAACCGAAGAGGCGCTGCGTCTTTCGGAAGGGAAGTTCGCCTCGGTGTTTGCGCAGTGTCCTGACATGCTGGTCATCGCGCGTCTTTCGGACGGCTGCTTTCTGGAGGCGAATCCAGCATTTCTGGAGCAGATCGGCGTCAGCCCTGCTGAAGTCGTCGGGCGCGTGCCTGCCGAGCTGAACATCTGGGGTATTCCCGACATCGGCCACAGCCTGCTGCAACGCCTTCAGAAGGGCAGCATCCGCAATCTGGAAATGCCGTTTCGGCGCAGTGATGGTCGGCTGTTCACCGGGCTTCTGTCAGCCGAGCCTTTTGATCTGGACTCCACGGCGGCAGTGGTTCTGGTGGTGAGGGACATCACGCCACTCAAGGAGGCCCAGCAACAGCTGCAGATGTCCGAAGAGAAATTTGCCAAAGCGTTCCACTCCTCCCCTGACGGCCTGCTGATTACGCGGCAAAACGACGGGCTGCTGGTGGAGGTGAACGACGGCTTCAGCCGCATCACCGGCTATCACAGCTCGTTGTCGCTGGACCGCACCACCCTTGACCTGGGCATCTGGGTAGATTTGAACGAGCGACAGCAACTGCTTGAGCAACTGAGACGTGACGGTTTCGTGAAGGACTTTACCAGCCACATCCGTCGCAGGGATGGTCAGATCCGTCTGTGCGAGATTTCCGCGCGACCGCTTCTGATTGCCGGTGAGGACTGCATGCTCACCATCGCGCGCGACATCACCGACCGCCACCAGATGCAGGAAAAGCTGCAACTGGCCGCAACGGTATTCGAGAGCACAGCGGAAGGCGTACTGATCACCGACACCCGACAGCGGATCAATGCCGTGAACCGCGCCTTCAGCGAGATCACTGGCTACAGCGAACTCGAAGCGCTCGGTAACACGCCAAGCTTGTTGGCGTCCGGACTCCACGACAGCGCGTTCTACGCCGCCATGTGGTACCAACTGACGGCAGAGGGTCATTGGCAGGGCGAGATCAGCAACCGGCGCAAAAATGGCGAGATCTATCCGAGCTGGCTGACCATCAGTGCCGTGCGCAATCGCGATAAATTCATCACCCACTTCGTTGCAGTGTTCGCTGATATTTCCAGCCTGAAGCAGGCTCAGGCCCGGCTGGATTATCAGGCACACCACGACCCGCTGACCGGTCTGCCCAACCGCACGCTGTTCGAAAGCCGACTGCACGCCGCGCTGGCTCACTCCAGAGCGGCTTACAGCCTTGGCGCGGTGTTGTTTCTGGACCTGGACCGCTTCAAGCACATCAACGACAGCCTCGGCCACCCGGTCGGTGACCTGCTGCTGAAAAGCATAGCGGTACGCCTGAAGGAGAACCTGCGCGACATCGACACCGTCGCGCGACTCGGCGGTGATGAATTCATCATTCTGTTGCCCGGCCTGCAAAACCCGAGCGACGCCGAAGCGGTCGCCACCAAGCTGCTCAACAGTTTTTCGTCGCCGTTCCAGGCGGGCGAACATGAATTCTTCATGAGCACCAGCATCGGCAGCGCGCTGTTTCCCACCGATGGCGCCGATGTGGCCACGCTGATCAAGAATGCTGACGCAGCGATGTATCGCTCGAAGGCCAAGGGGCGCAACCGCGTAGAGCATTACACGCGCGATCTGACCGCTCAGGCCAGCGAGCGGATTGCCCTGGAGCACGAGCTGCGGCGCGCCATCGAGCGTAACGAGTTCACCCTGTCCTACCAGCCCAAGATCAGCTTGCTGACACAACGCCTGGTCGGGGCCGAGGCGCTGATACGCTGGTTCCACCCCACTTTCGGCCACATCCCACCCGAGCGGTTTATTCCGCTGGCAGAAGAAAACGGCATGATCCTGCAGATCGGCGAATGGGTGCTCGATACGGCCTGCCAGCAGTTGCACGAGTGGAACCAGCGCTACGACGTGTTTGGGCCCTTGTCAGTGAACCTTGCCGGTGCACAGCTGCGTCAGCCCAACCTGGTCAACAGGATCGAGCGTCTGCTGCTCCAGCACCAGTTACAGCCAGGCTGCCTGCAGCTGGAGATCACCGAGAACTTCATCATGTCGCAGACCGAAGAAGCGCTTTCAGTCCTGCATCGCCTGAAGAAACTCGGCGTGCAGCTGGCGATCGACGACTTCGGCACCGGCTACTCCTCGCTCAGTTACCTCAAACGCCTGCCGCTGGACATCCTCAAGATCGATCAATCGTTTGTGCGCGGTTTGCCTGATGACCCCCACGATGCGGCGATTGTCCGCGCCATCATCGCGCTGGGCCGCAGCATGCAACTGACAGTCATCGCAGAAGGCGTCGAAACCCTCGAACAGCAGCAATTTCTGGCAGATGAAGGCTGCGAACAAATCCAGGGCTACCTCGTCAGCCTGCCCCTTCGCGCGGAGGAATTCTGCAAGACGTTTCTTCGTGCAACCGTTTCAGACGTTTCGGATAGCACAGCGCGTAAACCGTCGTTATAATCCGCGGCCTACTGAGGGCCTATAGCTCAGTTGGTTAGAGCAGGGGACTCATAATCCCTTGGTCCACGGTTCGAGTCCGTGTGGGCCCACCAAATAGAAAGCCGCGCATTGCGCGGCTTTTTTCGTTCTGGCGCGGCACCCACCGCCGGGCTCATCAAAACCTCAATCAATCACCACATGCGGCAAAAACCGGCTGCTGTCCTTGGTGATCAAACTGTCATCTTCACGAATCCCAATCCCCGAAGCCGTATCCCCCACCACCCACGATCCGATCAGCGTGTAGCTGTCGCCAAAACGAGGCAACGGCGCGAACGCCTGCAGGATGTAGGGGGCATCGTTGTAAGGGCCGTCCTCGAAAATGACCTGGTTTGTCGGGGTGCGGATTTCGATGTTGGCGCCTTCGCGGGAAAAGTACGGCTTGCGCACCCAGCCCTTCGGCACTGCGGATTGCGGGTTCTGGTCGACGAAAGACGGCAGCAGATTGGGGTGCCCTTCGTTGAATTCCCACAGCAACGGCAGGATGCCTTTGTTCGAAATGATCGCCTTCCAGGCCGGTTCGATGAACTGTGTGTCGCACTGCGGGATGGCCTGGCCGTGGGGCTCATGGAAGACATGCTCCCAGGCATGCAGCTTGAAGATGCGTTCGATCCAGCGGCCGTCAAGGTCGACAAATCGGCCGTTGGCGTTCAGGCCGATGTCTTCGATGTCGATGTGGCGGGTTTCGATGCCGGCGTGCTCGGCCATTTTGCGCAGGAACTCAGTCGTGCCCCTGTCTTCGATAGAGCCTGACATGCAGGAAAAGTAGAAAGGCCCGCCCTCCCTGATCGCCGCAAACGCCCGTACCAGGTCCTCCGCCATCGAGTTGAACTGCGAAGCGTGGGCTGGCAATACGCCGCGCTGGATCTGCTCTTCAAGCCAGATGAGCTGGAACGCGCCCGCTTCATATGCTGACGTAGGGGTGTCCATGTTGGCTTCCAGCAGCTTGGCCGAGTTCACACCGTCATAGCTGAAATCAAAACGTCCGTATAAATGCGGGTGGCCTTCCTTCCACGAGGTGCGGACCAGATCGAAGAACGCCTGTGGAATGGCCAGCCGGGTCAGCAGTTCTTCACTCTCGACGACCTTTTCCACGACGTCCAGGCACATGGCATGAAGCTCCTGGGTCGGCGCTTCGATGTCCCGTGTGATCTGCGCTTCGGTGAACTGGTAGTAGGCCCGCTCATCCCAGTAACGCTCGCCGTCGATGGTGTGAAAGTTGAACCCTTCACGCTCGGCTGTCTGGCGCCAGTCAGGACGTTCCTGGATGCTGATCCTTTTCATGGGTAACGTCCCTGTTAGCCGCCGAAGCTTGAGCCGCTGCTTTTGCCACCCCAACCACTGCGAGCAGTCGCCTGGCTGCCGAAACCGCCACGGGAAACGGAAGACGAGACGGAGGAATTACGGCCAAGGGTGCTTTTGCTGTAAGTGCCGGTCGAGCTGCTTCGCGCCTGGGTGGAGTTGCCGAAGGTTTTGCCCCGTTCGATCTGGCGCGACAGTGTGGAATACCCATATCCACCCCGCGAGTCACGCTCCTGATAGATGGGCTGGGCGTAGTAACGACCGCCACCACCGGTGAATCCGTTAACCATGTTGCTGACCAGCATGCCCATCAGAAATCCGTTCACCCCGGAACCAAAGCCGCCGCCACCGCCGCCGGACTGGTCGGCCTGGGCCTTCGCTGCGTCGACCTGGGACTTGGGAAGCTCCCCGGAAACTTCCAGCTGGAAACCGCCGAGCTTGGGCGTGAATTTGCCATCGGCATTCTGCTGGCAGTAATCAGGGACGAAATCTGCTTCGCAAGCCGTCTTGTCGTCGTAGGTCGGGGCTACGCGGCGGTGCTCCGCCAGCGCGCTCATGTAGGCGTCCGAGCAGATGTCGACCGGGACTTTCTGATCCACACAGGCTTGAACCGATGGATAGGTCTGCTGCGCGGAAACTTCGACGGTGTCGGATTTGCTGCACGCGCTGATCGCCAGCGGCAGGGTGCTGGCCAGGACCAGCTTGAGGGAACTACGTCTCATCGATAACTCCTTTCGATAACGGGCGATCAGGTCGACGGCGTCATGCAGGCCGAGTTGAGAAAACCGACACTGATCGAGACGCTGGCGGCGTAGATGGCCGCGGCTAGCTCGCCTCGGGTAATGCGTGCGGAAAGATCCTTGAGCACCATGCTGGTGGCGGTGAAGGCCAGCAGCTGTACGACTGCTGCGATTACTGCCCAGATCACCACGTCCAGTACGCTGATGCTGTAGGTGATGACGTTGCTGGCAGGCAGGGCAAAACCGATCAGCGCACCGCCGAGGGCGACCGCCGCGGCAACATTGCCCTCACGAATCAGGGCGAATTCCTTGTGCGGCGTCAGACGCGTGTAGGCCATCTGAAACAACGCGAACAACCCGCCGGCCACAATGATGTAGACCACAAAACTCAGCAACGACTGGACGCTGACGGACATACGAAGCGCTTCAAGCATTTTTTACTTCCTTTTAAATGACGGTGAAATCAGTGGACTGCAGGGTCACGCCGACCGACGTGGTGAAGGAAACAACGCCCTCCTCGTCTTCCTCGACCGACAGCAGCAGAAACTCGCGACGATCCACCAATCCAGTGTCCCGCGCGTACAACATGCTCAAGTGCTTGATGCGGTAAGCACCGTCAGGACTGACAACCTGCTCGTCCATGGGCGTGAGCTCGGTCTGACCCTCTTCCGTGCCCCACTGACGCCCGTATTCCCAGCCGTCATGCTCGAATATCGGCAGACCGACTTTGGACGCAGGCCCCACCAGACGCTTGAGCTCCGCCTCGCTGTTGATCGTGACGGCGCTGCTGTAGCCGAACAGGATGATGTCCTGGACGTCTTCAGCGGCAGGCCCGTTCATCATGACCTGCAGCCAGTAATCCTCATCCTCGAAGTAGAAGCGCACCAGACGAACCGATTGCCCCAGGTCGACCTGACCCACTGACCAGACCACTTCTTCGTTGGGGACCACCAGTTCCGAATGGCCGTCGAGCATCAGCTTGAGCGAGTCGTCGAGGTCCATCATCCGCCCGGTAGCCAGCCCGAACGGATTAGCCAAGGCCGAATTGCCGAGGGGATTGGAGCCGGCCGGTGGAATGGGCGACTCCAGGCCTAATGCGCGTTTGATCCAGCTCATGTTTCATCTCCTTGAATTCGCGCCGAGGCGATCTGAAAAAGTTCTGCCCTTCACTTCACGGGGCTTCGGTCAAGAAGCTGCCGTGAGTGCATTAACCAGGCCGTCACGATACCGGCAAGCGCGCCACACAGGTGTGACTCAATCGATACGCCCGGCACCGGAATGAAGCCGAAAATCAATCCGCTGTAGCCCAGCAGGGTCACCAGTGCGATCGCGAAACTCGCCAGACTGCGCTGATACCAGCCTCGGGCCAGCAAATACGCCCACAAGCCAAATATCAGGCCGCTGGCGCCCACATGGATGACAGGTCTGCCAATCACCCAAACCATCAGGCCTCCCAGCACAGTGATGAGCAGTGCAACGCGAATGTAACGCTGAAGCCCCTCGGTTGCGACCAGCCAGCTCAGCACCACAAAAGGCAGGAGATTGCTCAGCAGGTGACGGACCGAACCATGCAGAAACGGAGAAAACAGGATGCCTTGCAGTCCGGAAAACGTTCTAGGCACCAGGCCGTGGGACAGCAGGCTGTTGGCGGTCAGGGAGTTAACCATCTGCACAACGATCATCAAAGCGGCAAGGCAGAGTATCGTCCGTAGTCCGTTTCCGATATTCATCCGCACACCGCTGAAACCCGAAAAATCGAAACCGAAAAAAGGCAGCCGGATACCCGGCTGCCTTTGTTTAACGGTGCTTATTGCCCAGCGTTACCGCTCTGGCTTTGCGCTTTCAAGCGGGCCAAGACGTCCGCTGCGCCGCCTGTTTTAGCGCCGATCCCGGCATCCTGAAGACGACGCTCCAGATCGCCGCCATTGGCAGCCTCGGCCAGCTCATCGGCCGCTTCAAGTCTCGCGTCCTGTTCATCCTGACGCTGCTTGATACGTGCCAGCGAACCCACTGCGGTTTCGAGTCGGCCATTGGCACCGCCGGTCGCAGCCGCCGCGTTGATCTGTGCCTTTTGCACGCTGTCGCGGGCCTTGGCCATGTCGGTCTGCTGACGCAGGCCTTTGATCTGGCTTTCGGCTTTGATGACCTGTGCGGTCAGTTTCGCCACGTGGACGCCAAACTGATCGGCCGCCAGTTTCTCCTGATCGCGCAGAGCCGTCAGCTCGGCCACTTTCTCGGCACACTCGAGGGCAAGGGCTTCTTCGCCTTTGTTCATCGCCGCGAGCGCTTTCTGCTCCCAGTTGGCGATGTTCTTGTCGTGCTCTTCAACGCGCTGGAGCGAGAGCTTGTGCTTGGCTTTGATCTGGATCAGCTGGTTGCGCGCCGCGAGCATGGAGGCGTCGGCGTCACGGATTTCCTGATCGAGGATTCGCAGTGCCTGGGCATCGACGATGGCTTCACCCACCTCGGAAGCCCCACCACGCAACGCTGTGACCATTTTTTTCCAAAGGCTCATTGATGTGTCTCCCGATTACTGTGAATCAACTTTAAGAAAATCTTCGTAGGCGTCGGCCGCATGAATCACGTTTTCTGCCAGGGTGAGCACCTCGTGGACGACGACCGTCAACGAAGAGGCTGCGCTCAGTGCGCCAAACATGTTGTAGAAGGTTTCGCCGTTCGGCAGGGTCTCGATGCCGATCGACGACAGCGGGAACAGCTCCCGGCTGCGCAACACAGCGTCGTTAAAAGCCGCCGGGTCTTTCACCTCGGAGGCGTACACCAGCACGGAATCAACCAGGATCTGGTCGCCCGCAATGGCAATGATGATGGGCAAGCCGCCGAACTGGTTCATCACCAGGCTCAGACTTGGCTCGGCGCCTTGAATGAGGGTCAGCTCGATATCTTTGTCTTTCACAACGTCCAGCTCGGCGAACGCCGAGTGAAGTGTGTTGATCGTCCAATTGGTGTTCTCAGTCATGAATCCCTCCAGTTTGATCCGGTTACCCAAGTAGGGCTGGCGCAGCACTTTTTCGATGTCTCTCAATACTTCCGCGTTTTCGGGAAGCACGTACAGCTCTCGTTTCACGTACCCGGCAGCCGTCAGCCGAGCGCGCATCTCGCGCATGTAGTCGGTTGAAGTTTTCCGAGCCATTGAAGTTTTCCCGAACATCACATGTGATAGCAACGCACCCTACGCGCAAGCATCCGGATACGCAACATCTCACATGTGATGACTTTGTGAATCAGTGCACACCGGAGGTGACGCGCAGCATTTACTAGGCTTCGGATATATTCATCTCCTCCATGGTCTGTAACCCCATGAACTCAGCCTCCCTACCCTCCTGGCTTCGCCGCGCCCTGCGTCCGCTTCTGGATCCATACCGCCGCTATCGCCATGCGCGCTACATTCACGCCGGCCGAATCGTGGTCGGACTGCTGGTGTCGATTCTTCTGACGACAGGTTTTCATCTGCCCCACGGTGAGTGGGCGTCGGTGACCATGCTGATCGTGATTGGCGGGTTGCAGCACCACGGCAATATCGGCAAAAAATCGGTGGAGCGCGCGTACGGAACATTAATTGGCGCGGCGCTGGGCCTGGCGATGGTGGCGCAGGAAAGCTATCTGGGCATGCCGTTGCTGACGTACGTGGTTATGTCGCTGATCTGCGGCTTTTTTGCGTATCACGCCATCGGCAAGGGCGGTTACACGGCGCTGTTGTCGGCGATCACGCTGTTCATCGTGGCGGGCCACGGTGACAACCCGATCACGGACGGGTTGTGGCGAACAGTGGACATCCTGATCGGCATCGCCCTCGCCCTGGCGTTCTCGTTCGCACTCCCGCTGTACGCCGTGTATTCGTGGCGCTACAACCTGGCGAATGGATTGCGTGACTGTGCCTTGGCTTACGACCGGATCGCCAGCGGGCAGTCCATGACCGCAGATGAGCATGTGAAGCTGACCGCGCGAATGGGCGCAACGCTGTTGCAGCTGCGTTCGCTGATGCCGTCGGTGTCCAAGGAAGTGAAAATTTCGATCGTTGAGTTGGACGCCATTCAGAGCCATTTCCGCATGTGCCTGAGCATCCTCGAGATTCTGTCGAATCTGCGTCCGGCAGATGCTGGCAGCACGGGCGTGACGGCGGAGCAACGGCGGATTCGTCGCATGTTGATCGGCATGGCCCGCGCGCTGCAGACCGGTGCGACCGAGCGTTTGCAGCGACCGACCGAGAGCTTGACCGTCGGGCCCGACGTTCCAACCGCCTCTACCGAGGTGCTCGGTTATCAGCTGATGACCCGCCAGTTCACGCAGAATCTTGAAAGCCTGCAGCAACGACTGGCGAAAACTGCGCCGGCGTGGAAAATCTGAACCACGCCAGCACGGTGATCAAAAACCGGTGGAGGATCAATAAACCGGCGGAACAACCATCTCACGCGGTACTGGGGCGCGCAGGTAATTGGCGTTGTATTCGCGCTCCGGCAGCACCACTTGCGGTGTCTCGGTATCCCCGCGCGGGATCTGCTCCAGCAGGTGATGAATACAGTTCAGGCGGGCGCGTTTCTTGTCGTCGGCCTCGACGATCCACCATGGCGCGACGTCAGTGTGGGAACGGGTGAGCATTTCTTCTTTCGCGTTGGTGTAGTCCTCCCAGCGACGGCGGGACTCAAGGTCCATCGGCGAGAGCTTCCACTGTTTCAGCGGGTCATGAATGCGCATCAGAAAGCGCCGGTACTGCTCGTCGTCGGTGATGGAGAACCAGTACTTGATCAGGATGATGCCCGAGCGCACCAGCATCTTTTCGAACTCGGGGACGGTGCGGAAAAACTCTTCGTACTCCTCGTCATTGCAGAAGCCCATGACCCGCTCGACCCCGGCCCGGTTGTACCAACTGCGGTCGAACAGCACCATTTCGCCAGCGGCTGGGAGGTGCGCGACATAGCGCTGGAAGTACCACTGCGTGCGCTCGCGTTCACTTGGCGCGGTCAGTGCAGCCACGCGACAGACCCGCGGGTTGAGGCGCTGAGTGATGCGCTTGATCGCACCGCCCTTGCCTGCCGCATCCCGGCCTTCGAACAGCACGACCGCCTTGAGCTTCTGGCTCACCACCCAATCCTGCAGTTTGACCAACTCGCCTTGCAGACGCAGCAGCTCGCGGAAGTACAGGCGGCGATCAATCCCTTTGGGCACCTCCTCACCCAAGTCAGCCAACAAGCCGTCCAGGCGCGCGTCGTCGTACTCCATTTCCAGTTCTTCGTCGAAGCTGTCGAGGATATCGGCCTGGATGTAGCGGGCGGTTTCGGAGAAATCCAGAGTCATGACGAGGCTCCCGGCGTTGATTCAAAGGGATGGGGAGAGAATTTAGGCATGCCGGGGGTGACAGAAGAATGACAAAAGCCTTACAGCGCAGAAAAGTCCTACATGACCGACGCAGGTTCTCTGACGCCCATCCCCGATGGACGATCGACGCAGAATGCCTAGGGTTTCGCGTCGCTTTGGGATTCGAATATCACCCAAACCCCTAAGGAATCTCCTAACATGCCTCGCTTGCCGAAGGAGATCCGCCTTGCCTGACACCCGCCCCCCAGCGCTCGATGACATCGATCGCAAACTGATCGCAGCGCTGCAAATCAATGCCCGGGAACCGGTCGCAAATCTGGCCCGGCAATTGGGCATCGCGCGCACGACCGTGACCTCGCGACTGGCGCGCCTGGAGAAAGCCAAAATCATCACCGGCTATGGCGTGCGTCTGGGTCAGCGGCTGGTGGATGGCGGGCTGCAGGCCTATGTCGGGATCACCGTGCAGCCTCGCTCTGGCAAGGAAGTGTTGCGGCGGCTGAGTGCGCTCGCGCAGGTGCAACAGTTGTGCGCCGTGAGTGGCGAGTTCGATTACGTCGCGTGGCTGCGCACGGACTCGCCGGAGCAGCTGGACCAGTTGCTCGATCTGATCGGGAGTGTCGATGGCGTCGAGAAGACCACCACATCGATCATCCTGAGCAGCAAGATCGACCGCGGGCAGCCATCCTGAATGGGCAACTTATAACAATGTGACGAGCTAACCCGTCACTTTGACGGCATTCTCGACACAACGACGACACTCTGCGTCTTATTAACGTCCCAACTGTTATCTAGACTTGTCCACTTTCGCGCCCCAGTCGAACAAGGTCAGTCATGAAGAACAATCGCCACCCCGCCGACGGAAAAAAACCGATCACGATTTTCGGCCCGGACTTCCCGTTCGCCTTCGATGACTGGATTGAGCACCCGGCAGGCCTGGGCAGCATTCCTACGGAAAACCTTGGAAAAGAGGTGGCCATCGTCGGCGCCGGTATCGCAGGGCTGGTGGCGGCTTATGAACTGATGAAGCTGGGCCTCAAGCCCGTCGTTTATGAAGCCTCCAAAATGGGCGGCCGTCTGCGCTCACAACAGTTCGAAGGCGCCGAAGGCATCATTGCCGAGCTGGGCGGCATGCGCTTCCCGGTGTCATCCACCGCTTTTTATCACTACGTCGACAAGCTCGGCCTGGAATCCAAACCCTTCCCCAACCCGCTCACGGCGGCGTCCGGCAGCACGGTGATTGACCTGGAAGGCAGCACTCACTACGCACAGAAACTGTCGGACTTGCCTGCGCTGTTTCAGGAAGTCGCCGACGCCTGGGCCGACGCGCTGGAGGACGGCTCGCAGTTCGCCGACATTCAGCAAGCCATCCGCGACCGCGACGTGCCTCGGCTCAAGGAGCTGTGGGACAAGCTGGTGCCGCTGTGGGACGACCGCACGTTCTATGATTTTGTCGCCACCTCCAAGGCCTTCGCCAAGCTGTCGTTCTATCACCGCGAAGTGTTTGGTCAGGTCGGCTTTGGCACCGGTGGCTGGGACTCGGACTTCCCGAACTCGATGCTGGAGATCTTCCGCGTGGTCATGACCAACTGCGACGATCACCAACACCTGATCGTCGGCGGCGTCGCGCAAGTCCCTATCGGCATCTGGCGCCATGCCCCTGAACGTTGCGCCCATTGGCCAGAAGGCACCAGCCTGTCGACGCTGCACCGGGGCGCCCCGCGCACGGGCGTCAAGGGCATCAGCCGCGCCGCCAACGGTCAGTTCGCGGTCACCGACAACTTGGGCGACGTCCGCCATTACGATGCGGTTCTGGCCACGTGCCAGAGCTGGCTGCTGACCACCCAGATCGAGTGCGAAGAGTCGCTGTTCTCACAGAAGATGTGGATGGCGCTGGACCGCACGCGCTACATGCAGTCGTCGAAAACCTTCGTCATGGTCGACCGGCCGTTCTGGAAGGACAAAGACCCTGAGACCGGCCGCGACCTCATGAGCATGACCCTGACGGATCGCCTGACCCGTGGCACTTATCTGTTCGACAACGGCACCTATTCCAACGGCGTCGAGAAGCCGGGGGTAATTTGCCTGTCGTACTCGTGGATGAGCGACGCGCTGAAAATGCTGCCGCATCCCGTGGAAAAGCGCGTCAGCCTGGCGCTCGGCGCGCTGAAAAAGATCTACCCAAAGGTCGATATCGCCGCGCGCGTCATCGGAGACCCGATCACCGTGTCGTGGGAATCCGACCCGCACTTCCTTGGCGCTTTCAAAGGCGCGCTGCCGGGCCACTACCGCTATAACCAGCGGATGTACGCGCACTTCATGCAGAAGGAAATGCCTGACGAGCAACGGGGCATTTTCATCGCCGGTGACGATGTGTCCTGGACACCCGCCTGGGTCGAAGGCGCAGTACAGACCTCGCTGAACGCGGTGTGGGGCATCATGACTCACTTCGGCGGTAAGACTCACGCCGAGAACCCGGGCCCCGGAGACGTGTTTCACGAGATCGGCCCGATCGTTTTGCCGGAATAAGGAAGCCACAAATGCGCGTCGCCCTCTACCAATGCCCGCCGCTGCCGCTGGACGTCAGCGCCAACCTCATGCGACTGGAAGCCCAAGCGATCGAGGCATCGGCGCAGGGGGCGGCGCTGCTGGTCTTCCCCGAGATGTTTCTCAGCGGCTACAACATCGGTGCCCAGGCGGCGCGGGAGTTGGCGCAAACGAGCGACGGCCCGGCTGCGCTGAAGATCGCCGAGATAGCCCAGGCCACGGGCGTCGCGATTCTGTACGGCTACCCGGAGTCAAGCGGCGACGATCAGGTTTACAACGCCGTGCAGTTAATCGACGCGCAAGGTGTTCGGCTCTGCAATTACCGTAAGACCCATCTGTATGGCGACCTGGACAACGCGATGTTCAGCGCGGGCGATGAGCACTTCCCGGTGGTGGAATTCGGCGGCTGGAGGCTCGGCTTTTTGATCTGCTACGACGTCGAGTTTCCCGAGAACACGCGGCGTCTGGCCCTGGCCGGCGCAGACCTGATTCTGGTACCGACAGCAAACATGGCGCCCTACGATTTCGTCGCGCAAGTCACCGTGCGGGCCCGCGCCTTCGAGAACCAGTGCTACCTGGTTTATGCCAATTACTGCGGCAATGAGGGCGAGATCCATTACTGCGGTTTGAGCAGCGTCTGTGCGCCTGACGGTCGGCAAATCGGGCTTGCCGGTCGGGATGAGGCGCTGGTGATTGCAGACCTGGATCGTGAAGCGGTGAGCGAATCGCAGGCGATCAATACGTATTTCAAGGATCGCCGGCCGGGGTTTTATGCCGGTCTGGGTAAACCGTAGGGTAATTGCCCAGCGTCGCCACTGCGCACGTCCCACACCTGAGCGCCCGTTATCCGCTAGCATGGCCGCTCAGTCAGCAAACATCACAAACGCCATGCCCAACCCAATCAGCCAGCGATCCCTGACCCTGCCCAATGGCTTGAACGTGGTGCTTGTTTCGGCACCACGTTTGAAGCGTTGCGCTGCGGCATTGCGGGTGGCGGCAGGCGGTCATGATGTGTCGGCCCGCTGGCCGGGGCTGGCGCATTTTCTCGAGCACCTGTTCTTCCTCGGCACCGAGCGCTTTACGGCCGACGAAAAACTGATGGCGTTCGTGCAGCGCCATGGCGGGCAAGTGAACGCCAGCACACGCGAGCGCACCACCGACTTCTTCTTCGAACTGCCCCGCGCCGTGTTCCCCGACGGTCTAGAGCGGCTGTGCGAAATGCTCGCCCATCCACGCATGACGATTCCCGATCAGCTGCGAGAACGGGAGGTGCTGCACGCGGAATTCATCGCCTGGTCGCGGGACGATGCCTCCCGTGATCGGCTGAAACGCCTGCAGCCCTTGTCGGCCTTGCATCCCCTACGCGGGTTTCATGCAGGGAATCGCTTCAGTCTTCCGGTTCCGCGTCAGGCATTTCAGGATGCGCTGCAGGATTTCTATCGACGGTTTTATCAGGCCGGGCAGATGACGCTGAGCCTCGCAGGGCCTCAGTCGCTGGAGGAACTGGAGGAGCTGGCAACGCAGTCTGGCGCGTATTTCGCTCGAGGCAGCCGTGTCGAACAGCAGCGTCCGCCTGCGCTGCTCACTGATGCACCGAAGCCAGTCGGCGAACCTGACCAGCGTCGGATGCATCTGACGTTCGCGTGCGAAGGCTTACCGCCAGGGCAGGAGCAGGCCGCGGCGTTCCTTTGTACCTGGATGAATGACGGGCAAGCGGGCGGTCTGGTGGCGGAGCTTCGTGAACGAAGATTGATTGAATCGCTGAAGGCCGAGGTGATGTATGAATTTGCCGGCCAGGCAGTCATCGACATTGAGATCGCATTGGCCACGATGACACCCGTCGCGTCACCCCACGTGTCAGCAATGGTGTTCAGTTGGCTCGCCTTCTTCAAATCCCGTTACCGCCCGTTGTTCGACGAATACGCGCGGCTTGAACAGCGGCGCCTGGCCGTCAGTGGTGCGCTGTCGCTGGCCAGGCATTTCAGCGCTGAAACTGATCAGGCAGGCCTGTCTAACGACACAGTCGATGCGCTGCTGAACCAATTTACGCCGTTGACGATGTTGCAGGCAGAGGCCGAGTCCCCGCCGTACAACGCTTCAAGCGTCGATTGGCGCCTGCCCGAAGCCAATCCGTTTTTGAAGCAGACAACGCCAGTTGCGGCGACGAGCTCGGACCTGCCTGGGCTGACATTCAGCGAGGCGCTGCCAGCACACGGCGAGGCGACCTTATGCCTGCGATGGACGCTCGCCGCTGCGCAACCAATGCTTGCCCGGATGCTGGAAGACAGCCTGAAACCGCTGATGGCCCAAGCCAGTCAAGCGGGGGTCACGCTGGCCTTCAGTGCCTACGGCAGATTCTGGCAGCTAAAGATCTCCGGCTTGGCGGAGCCGTTGCCCATCGTGCTGGAACAGGCGCTGAGCCTGCTCGTCCAGCCGGATGCGCAAACCCTGGCGCGCTACGGTGAACCCGCTAATGATCCGGCCCTCATCCCGATACGTCAGCTGCTGAAGACCTTACCTGATCATTATTTGAACAACGCCGTCAACCAGCAGACTGACGGTCTGCCGCAGGTCTGGGCAGAGGCGCTCTGGACGGGGTTTGCCACGGGCTTCACACCCTCAGCGCGAAACGTGTTGAGTCACGCCGCTCGGCGCATCCCCGGTCTCCCGGAGCTTTCAGCGCACGCAACACCTCTGGCTACGGGCACACGGTGGGAAATCGAGCCGTCGGAGTCTGCCGAAGTTGCGCTATTGATGTTCTATCCAACGCCCTCCCACTCTCTCGATGACGAAGCTACGTGGCGACTGTTCGCACAGCTGATGCAGGCGCCTTTCTACCAGCGCCTACGGGTCGAACTGCAGTTGGGCTACGCCGTTTTCAGCGGTTTCAGACACGTCGCAGGCGCGGGCGGTCTTCTATTCGGTGTGCAATCGCCCAGTGCGAATGCGACACAGCTCGTGGCGCATATCGAGGCGTTCATCGAGGATCTGCCGACTCTCATCAACGCCACAAACTTACCCGCGCAGGTAAAAAACCTGCAGGCGCAACTTGAGACGGCTGACATGGAACATTCACAAGCCGCCGAGCTGCTCTGGCAAGCGCATCTGGCAGGACACGGCAGCGACTACAGTGCACGCCTGCAACATTCGCTTGCACATCTTCAACACGCTGCTTTGCTCGAAGCCGCTCATCGGCTGGCGCAACCAGACAGCGCCCGGCTCTGCCTCTCCAACCGCCCTGGCCCGTTCTAGCCCGCTCCGGCCGCGGGCTGCAAAAAGTTGATCATTGCCTGCGGTGCAAGAATCTTTATCGGATATTTCATCATTGGCCTTCCGTTAATTTTAGTAACATAGCCGCCTAAGCATTTGAACGTCTCCGCTCGCAGGAGCACTAAAGAATGTACTCACCCACCGCTGCACTAACCCAGAAGGAGTCAATTATGTGGACTAAACCTGCTTACACTGATCTGCGTATCGGCTTTGAAGTCACCATGTACTTCGCAAGCCGTTGATTGTTGCGCGGTGAGAAGCCTCGGTTCGCCGGGGCTTTTTTATTAACGCGATTCTGATTTCAGGGCCGACCTGGTCCGTCGCTACGGGGTTTACATGCACATCCAGATTCTCGGTTCCGCCGCCGGCGGTGGCTTCCCTCAGTGGAACTGCAACTGCGCCAATTGCGCTGGCTTTCGCGATGGCAGCTTGCGGGCCCACGCGCGCACCCAGTCGTCCATCGCGCTGTCGGACGACGGCGTGAACTGGATCTTGTGCAACGCCTCTCCCGACATCCGCGCCCAGCTCCAGGGGTTCGCGCCGATGCAGCCCAATCGCGGCCTGCGCGATACCGGGATCAGCGCGATCATTCTGATGGACAGCCAGATCGACCACACCACCGGTCTGCTGAGCCTGCGTGAAGGCTGCCCGCATCAGGTCTGGTGCACGGACATGGTCCACGAGGACCTGAGCACGGGTTTCCCGCTGTTCAACATGCTCAAACACTGGAACGGCGGCCTGGCCTGGAATCGCATCGAGCTGGAAGGCAGCTTTGTGATTCCGGCCTGCCCGAATCTGCGCTTTACGCCATTTCCACTGCGCAGTGCGGCACCGCCCTACTCGCCACACCGATTCGACCCACACCCGGGCGATAACATCGGCTTGATGGTCGAGGACCTGAGCACGGGCGGCAAACTGTTCTACGCGCCGGGCCTGGGCAAAGTCGATGATGCCCTCATGGAGAAAATGAGCGGCGCCGACTGCCTGTTGGTTGACGGCACAATGTGGGATGACGATGAAATGCAGCGTCGTGGCGTCGGCACCCGTACAGGGACGGAGATGGGTCATCTGGCGCAAAACGGCCCCGGCGGCATGCTCGAAGTGCTGGAAAAGCTGCCGCAACAGCGCAAGGTGCTTATCCACATCAACAACACTAACCCGATCCTCGACGAAGACTCGCCCGAGCGCGCTGAACTGGCGCGGCGGAACGTCGAAGTGGCGTTCGATGGGATGAGCATCGAGCTTTAAAACGCTAATTAGCCGACTGTGGGGCCAGGTTTGCTCATGAAGGTGTCAGGTCAGCCAGCCTATCCGGCACAGGTAGATCGCACTCGTGAGCAAGCTCACTCCCACGGGATCTGCGGAAATTCTTGACGAGAACTGCCGACATGAACGATGCAACGCCGCTGTCCCCTGCTGAATTCGAACAGGCCCTGCGCGCCAAGGGCGCGTATTACCACATCTATCACCCTTTCCATGTGGCGATGTACGAAGGGCGCGCGACCCGCGAGCAGATTCAGGGCTGGGTCGCCAACCGGTTTTACTATCAGGTGAATATCCCGCTAAAGGACGCTGCGATCCTGGCCAACTGCCCGGACCGGGAAATCCGCCGCGAGTGGATTCAGCGCTTGCTCGACCATGACGGCGCACCCGGCGAAGACGGCGGCATCGAAGCCTGGTTGCGTCTGGGTCAAGCCGTGGGCCTGGATCCTGACCAGCTGCGCTCGCAGGAACTCGTTCTGCCCGGCGTACGATTTGCCGTCGATGCCTACGTCAACTTCGCCCGTCGCGCCAATTGGCAGGAAGCGGCGAGCAGTTCGCTGACCGAGCTGTTCGCGCCGCAGATCCATCAGTCGCGTTTGGACAGCTGGCCGCAGCACTACCCATGGATCGACCCGACCGGTTACGAATACTTCCGCACCCGCCTGGGTCAGGCGCGCCGCGACGTCGAGCATGGTCTGGCGATCACGCTGCAGCACTACACCACGCGGGAAGGCCAGGAGCGCATGCTGGAAATTCTGCAGTTCAAACTCGATATTTTGTGGAGCATGCTTGATGCCATGAGCATGGCCTACGAGCTGAACCGCCCGCCCTATCACAGCGTGACCGACCAACGCGTCTGGCACAAAGGAATCGCCCTATGAGCTTCAATCGTGAGCAGGTGCCCAGCTGGCGCCGCGGTTATCGTTTCCAGTTCGAGCCCGCGCAAAACGGTCACGTGCTGCTCTACCCCGAGGGCATGATCAAGCTCAACGACAGCGCAAGCGCGATTGGCGGCCTGATTGACGGTCAGCGCAGCGTCGGCGCCATCATTGCGCTGCTTGACGAAAAATTCCCCGGCGTTCCCGAGCTCGGCACTGACGTTGAGCAATTCATGGAGGTCGCCCGTGCAGAGCTCTGGATCGAATTTGCCTGACTCAGCGAACGCTCAGTCCGATGTCTACATCCCGCCCACGCCCCCGGTCGGGCTGCCGCTGTGGCTGCTCGCCGAGCTGACCTATCGCTGCCCATTGCAATGCCCGTATTGCTCCAACCCGCTGGATTTCGCCAAGCAGGGTCAGGAATTGAGCACCGAGCAGTGGTTCAAAGTCATGGCCGAAGCCCGGCAAATGGGCGCGGCGCAGATCGGCTTCTCGGGTGGCGAGCCACTGGTGCGTCAGGACCTGGCCGAGCTGATCGCCGAAGCGCGACGGCTGGGCTTCTACACCAACCTGATTACCTCCGGCATCGGCCTGACCGAGCAGAAGATTATCGACTTCAAGGAAGCCGGGCTGGACCACATCCAGATCAGTTTCCAGGCCAGCGACGAGCAAGTGAACAACATGCTCGCCGGCTCGAAAAAGGCCTTCGCGCAGAAGCTGGAAATGGCCCGCGCCGTGAAAAAGCATGGCTATCCAATGGTCCTCAACTTCGTGACCCACCGGCACAACATCGACAAGATCGACAAGATCATCGAGCTCTGCGTGGCACTGGAAGCGGATTTCGTGGAGCTGGCGACCTGTCAGTTTTACGGCTGGGCACACTTGAATCGGGTGGGCTTGCTGCCGACCAAAGACCAACTTGTGCGCGCCGAACGCATCACCAACGAGTATCGGGTCAAGCTCGCCGCTGAAAATCACCCGGTGAAGCTGATCTTCGTCACCCCCGATTACTACGAAGAGCGTCCAAAAGCCTGCATGAACGGCTGGGGCAATCTGTTCCTGACCGTGACGCCGGATGGCACTGCGCTGCCGTGCCATGGGGCGCGGCAGATGCCGATCCAGTTCCCCAATGTGCGCGATCACACGATGCAGCACATCTGGTATGAGTCGTTCGGCTTCAATCGCTTTCGTGGTTACGAGTGGATGCCAGAGCCTTGCCGCTCCTGCGACGAGAAGGAAAAAGACTTCGGGGGCTGCCGCTGCCAGGCGTTCATGCTCACCGGCGATGCGAGCAACACGGACCCGGTGTGCAGCAAGTCGCCGCAGCATCACTTGATCACCCAAGCCCGTGATGAAGCCGAGTATGCTAGCCAGACTATCGAGCAACTGGCCTTCCGCAATGAACGAAACTCACGCCTCATCGCCAAGTCCTGACCTCCTTTCCGCCGCCCAGGCTGTGGCGGCAGGCACCGATTTCGCCGAACTCGCCGTCAGCCCTGCGGGGCTTTTCTGGAGTGAATTCCGCCCGCAGGATGCCGCGACGCGCATCTGGCGCTGGCACGACGGCGCGGCCGCTTGCCTGACCCCCGAGGGTTTCAGCGTGCGCAGCCGGGTGTATGAATACGGCGGCGGTTCGTTCTGCCTGACTGACGATGCCGTGGTGTTCGTCAACGAAGCGGACCAGCAGATTTACCTCCAGTCCTTCGACTCCCAAACCCCTCACCCCCTGACCCAGGGCGACAAGCTCTTCGGAGATGTCCGTTCTGCGCGTGGGCAGATTCTGGCGGTTGAGGAGGATAAGAGCACTCACCGGCTGGTCGCGATCGACGTCGCCGACGGTCGCCGCCACGTACTGGCCGAAGGCGCGGATTTTTACGCATCGCCCTCCATCAGTCCGGATGGCAATCGCCTGGTGTGGATCGAGTGGTGGCGGCCCCATCAGCCCTGGACGTCCTCACGACTGATGAGCGTCGAACGCCAGGCCGATCTCGCGTGGGGCCGGCCGCACTGTCTCGCGGGCGGGTTGGGACTGGAATCGTTGCAGCAACCCCGCTTCGATGACGCGGGCCGCTTGTATTGCCTGACTGACCGCGCCGGGTTCTGGCAGCCGTGGGTTGAGACGCCGGACGGTTTTGAAGCGCTGCCCGCCGCCGCTGCCGACCACGCTTCGGCGCCGTGGCAACTGGGCGCGTCGACCTGGGCGCCGCTGAGCGAGGGCGCGTACCTCGCCGCCTGGTTCGAGGACGGTAAAGGCCTGCTCGGCGTGCGTTCGGCACAGGGTTCAGTTGAAGATTTCAGCGGCGATTACAGCCGTTTCAGAAGCCTGGCGGTTGACGCGAACTATATCTATTGCATCGCGGCGTCGCCCGTCAGCCCTTCTGCTGTCATTGCCATCGGTCGTGCTGACAAGTGCGTTCAGGTGCTGGCCGGCGGGGTCAGCCCCCTTCCCGTCGAGCGCATCAGCCAGCCGCAGACCTTGCGTTATCCAAGTGGGGCCGGCGAGGCGCACGGGTATTTCTACCCGGCCATGAATGGCGACGACAAGCCGCCGCTTGTGGTGTTTATACACGGCGGCCCGACCTCCGCCTGCTACCCCGCGCTGGACCCGCGCATTCAGTTCTGGACGCAACGGGGCTTCGCCGTCGCCGACCTCAACTATCGCGGCAGCACCGGTTACGGCCGCGCCTATCGTCAGGCGCTGTTTCTGGAATGGGGCGTTGTCGATGTCGAAGACGCTTGCGCAGTGGTTGAATACTTGGGCAATCAGGGCCTGATCGATCCGGCAAATGCGTTCATCCGGGGCGGCAGTGCAGGCGGGTATACGACGCTGTGCGCATTGGCATTCAAGGATGTGTTCCGCGCAGGGGCAAGCCTTTACGGAGTCAGCGACCCGCTGGCGCTGGCGGAAGCCACGCACAAGTTCGAGGCGGATTATCTGGACTGGCTGATCGGTGACCCCGACGTCGACATGGCGCGCTACCGTGAGCGCACGCCGCTGCTGCATGCCGACCAGATCAAGGTCCCGGTGATCTTTTTTCAGGGCGAACTCGACGCAGTCGTCGTCCCCGCCCAGACCCGCGACATGCTCAATGCGCTACTGGATAACGGCATCCCGGCGGAAGGGCACTTCTACCCCGACGAACGCCACGGCTTCCGCAAAGCCGCCAACCTGGCCCATGCACTGGAAACCGAGTGGGCGTTTTACCGGAAGGTTATTGATGGGTGATTTGAGGTTGTTCAGCTCCCGCGGATTCCGGTAGGACGGGCTTTAGCCGGGAATTGGCCAGTGAGCTGATACGGGGACAGATTAATTTACGCTGAAGCGTTGTAAATAAATCAGTCCCCTTCAAAAAGTCGTCAAGCGTTGTAAATAAATCAGTCCCCTTCAAAAAGTCCTGGCCGCTTCGCGAGCAAGCTCGCTCCCACGGGGTATTGCGATACACGCTACATTTCTGTGGGGCATCGCCAGTTTCACAGGTGTACGCAGTCGCCTGGTAGGACCGGCTTCAGCCGGGAAGAGGTCGGTGGATGCAACGATCAATTTGCGGTGTGGCGATTGAAGCCTTCCCGGCTAAAGCCGGTCCTACAAGTCGCAGGAGGGCGTTGAGCCCTACCAGAAAATCTGTGCCGCCCCAGAACAGAGCGGCGAGCAATCCCAAAACAACGTCCATCCCTGAGCTTCCTGATCATAAAGTCCAACGTCGGACTCTATGTCAGCTGACCTGAGACAGGAAGCGTGGTGTTGGCCGGGGTCGGGTTACTTGCGACTGACAATGATGTAGATCGCGTGGATGATCCCCGGGATGTAGCCCAGCAGGGTCAGCAGAATGTTCAGCCAGAAAGCGCCGGCGAAGCCGACTTGCAGGAACACGCCCAGGGGTGGCAGCAGGATGGCGATGATGATGCGAATGATGTCCATGGGTGGAGCTCCTGATTAATGGCCCAATGGGGGCCGCACAGCTAATCGACCCTGGGTCGCTATAGGGGTTCCGCAGCGCCTATCATCAAGCCATGACCTCCCTGCAGCCACATCAAGCGAAGCGGCGGACGGCAATGCATTTTTTCGGAACGCAGAAAAAAGAAAACCCCGCCTAAGCGAGGTTTTCCAGACTGTTTCCCATGACTTCCATTTCTTCCCGCCATCCTGGCAGGCAATCCCTTACGTGTCCCTGTTATCTGTTTGCGCATCCTGCGCGACGTCCATGTGTGTAGATTAAACTTGGATCCACTGGAGCGATAGAGCCGATTGCCATCACGTCATGTAAGCAAATGCTTACATCCTTTTCCGGGTGTCAGAACTGTGACGCCTCCAACAGGTACAGCGACTCGCTGCCCGCTCTAACGGAAGCCGAAAGGGACTGCATGCGTGGCAGCAGACGCGCGAAATAGAACCGCGCAGTGCCCAGCTTGCTGGCGTAGAAATCTTCCTGAGCCTCTTTACCCGATGCGGCGTTTGCCATCATCGCCCACATGTAGGCGTACGCCGTGTATCCGAACGCATGCAGATACTCGACGGACGCGGCACCGATTTCATTCGGATTGCTGCGAGCCCGGTCCAGTACCCAGTCGGTCAATTCGTCCAGTGTGGTCAGGGCTGCGGCCAACGGCTTGGTGAATTCTGCCTGCGAGCTGTCAGACGAAGCGATGAATTGACGGATTTCGTCGGAGAACAGCTTGTAATAAGCCCCTCCGCTGGCGACCACCTTACGGCCCATCAAGTCCAGTGCCTGAATGCCGTTGGTGCCTTCGTAGATCTGGGTGATGCGCACGTCACGCACCAGTTGTTCCTGGCCCCACTCGCGAATGTAGCCGTGACCGCCGAACACCTGCTGACCGTGCACGGTGGTGTCCAGGCCCATGTCGGTGAGGAAGGCCTTGGCGACTGGCGTCAGCAGCGCGACCAACGCATCGGCGCGCTGACGCACATCGGCGTCTTCGCTGTACTTGGCGGTGTCCAGCTGCATGGCCACGTACGTGGAGAATGCCCGACCGCCTTCGTTCAATGCCTTCATGGTCAGCAGCATGCGACGCACATCGGGGTGAACGATGATCGGGTCGGCAAGGGTGTCTTTGGACTGTGCGCCCGTCGGGGCACGGCTTTGCAAACGGTCGCGGGCGTACTCGATCGCGTTCTGATACGAGCGCTCGCCGGACGCCAGGCCCTGAATGCCGACGCCCAGACGCTCGTAATTCATCATGGTAAACATCGCCGCGAGGCCTTTATTAGGCTCGCCAATCAGATAGCCCGCGGCTTGATCGAAATTCATCACGCAGGTGGCGGAGGCCTGAATGCCCATCTTGTGTTCAATGGAGCCGCAGAACACCGTGTTGCGCTCACCGAGGCTGCCATCGTCATTGACCATGATCTTCGGCACGAGGAACAGCGAAATACCCTTCGGCCCTGCCGGTGCGTCAGGCAGTTTGGCCAGCACGAGATGAATGATGTTCTCGGTGAGATCGTGCTCGCCGCCGGTGATAAAGATTTTCGTGCCGCTGATCTTGTAAGACCCGTCGGTCTGGGGCTCCGCCTTTGTGCGGATAATCCCGAGGTCCGTGCCGGCGTGGGCTTCGGTCAGGCACATCGAACCGGCCCATACCCCGGCGTACATGTTTGGCAGATATGTGGTCTTCAACGCCTCGCTGGCGTGGGTGTTAATCGAGACGCAGGCGCCGGACGTCAGCATCGGGTACAGCCCGAACGCCAGGCTTGCGGAATTGACCATTTCCTCGACCTGAGCAGACACCGCTTTGGGCATGCCCATGCCGCCGAACTCCGGATTGCCACCGACGCCAACCCAGCCACCTTCAGCGTACGTTTTGTAAGCCTGAACGAAGCCTGCCGGGGTAGTGACGACGGTGTCGTTCCAGTGACAGCCTTCCTCATCGGCCGCGCGACTCAGGGGTGCAACGGACCGGCCAGTGACTTTGCCCGCTTCTTCGAGAATCGCCTCGACGGTCTCGGCGTCCACGGTTTCGGACAATTCGGGCAGCGTGGCCCAAAGTCGGGAGACCTCGAACACTTCATTGAGGACGAAGCGCATATCGCGCAAGGGCGCTTTGTAGTCAGCCATGGCAAACCTCGTTTCAGCGGCAAAGAACTCGGGGGAGGAGCGGCACAGCAGAGAAAGTGCGGCGCCGATGTGTCAATGGAACGAGTGTACATGAACACCATTTGCGACACATAGGGTCAACACGTGACTATTATCAAAGATTCGGTCACGCGCAAGCGACGGTCATGCTGATGCCTGCGCACAGCGGCGTGTGCGTTCGTCCAGAGGTGGAAAAGAGTAGCTTTTAGCCGGCGGCAGCCATGCGCACAGCGCCACGCTTGCTGGTCTGCAAGTGACTGATGACGCAATTACGCCCGGCGCCTTTGGCGGCATACAGCGCCTGATCGGCGGATTTAAGGACTTCTTCCGGATTGCGGTGCTCCGGCAGACGCTCGGCCACGCCGATGCTGACCGTGACCGACACCGCTGAAGCCTGGGACCCCGCCCGACGCTGACGCCCTTGCAGATCATCATTCGGACGATTGTCCTGATTGCGCAGCTGAATCTGATAACTGGCAATGGTTTCGCGGATGACCTCAAGGTGCGGCATGCATTCTTCGAGGGTTTTGCCGGCAAACACGATGGCAAACTCTTCGCCGCCATAACGATAGGCGCGCCCGCCGCCATTGGTGATCTTCGACAGCTTGCTCGCCACCAGACGCAGCACCTGATCGCCGACATCGTGGCCATGGGTGTCGTTGAATTTCTTGAAATGATCGACGTCGCTCATCGCCAGCACATAATTGCGGCCCAGTCGCTGCATCCGCTCATTCAGCGCACGTCGACCTGGCAGCCCGGTCAGCTCGTCGCGGAAAGCCATTTGATAGGCCTCGTGCGCGACCGCCGCCGCAATCATCAACATCACCTGGCTGCACATGATGTTCAGGGTGAAGGGCAGGATGAAGGTCTTCGGTAACGCCCAGAACATCCCGAGCAACCCCACCAGTTGAGCCGCATGCAGGGGCCGCGGCTTATAGAGGTACTGCGTGATGAGCACGGCGAACGCAATGAGAAAGGTCACGTAGGACAGCTGAATCAGGCTCATCCATTCACCGTGAAGCGCTGGCCAGCGGATGTCGGCGAGCCAGGCCAGCAGCCCGGCGGGAAAGCTCTGTTCGAGACCCAGGGCAACGCTGCCTACCGCGACCAGAACGGCCAACCGTGCAATCAAGTCCTGAAACAGATGGGTCCGCTCTTCCCAGGCCGCAAACAGACCAAACATGACCGGGAGCAAGAGGCAACACAGATGAAACACCACGGCGGCGTCTTCTCGGACCTTGCCGTAATCGCGGTAGTAGTCGGTCTGTGTGTCGAGGAGGAAATAGGCGATGTACACGGTGATCATCAGGAACAGCTCACGCTGTCGCTTGTATACCCCGCAGTACGCACCACCCAGCAACAGCACCAGGGTGGGCAGCACGTTGAAAAGTGAGGTGAAGAAGACGTTGAGGTCTTTCACATACGCGGCCGCCAGTCCGGCAACCAGCAAGGCCAGAGAGGGTAAAAAATGACTGAGCCGTGCGGCAGAGGGGCGCAGCAAAAGGATTATCTCCTCACCGAACGATGTGAGTGCTGATTAAATGGCATTGTGCCTGTATCGGCCGCGTCATGCATAGGATGAGAGAGAATGTGCGTGGCCCTGATACAAAAATCAGCCAGGCACAAAAAAGCCGCTTGTCCCTGAGGGCAAGCGGCTTGAGGGAAACGCTTGGGCTGACTTAGTAAGCCAGACCGAAGTGTTCTTCGTTCATGTCCATCAGGTTGCTCGCGCCCGACAGCATGGTTGCCACGTGAGTGCGAGTGCGCGGCAGGATGCGCTGGAAGTAGAAGCGCGCCGTCTGCAGCTTGGCGGTGTAAAAGGCTTCTTCGCCGGTGCCGGACGCAAGTTTCTCGGCTGCAACACGGGCCATGTCAGCCCAGAAATACGCCAGGCAGGCATAACCGGAATACATCAGGTAGTCCACCGACGCGGCGCCGACTTCTTCACGGTCTTTCATGGCCGCCATACCGACCTTCATGGTCAGCTCACCCCACTCCTTATTCAGCGCAGCGAGCGGCGCCACGAATTCGCTGATCGCTTCATTGCCTTCCTGCGACTGGCAGAACTTGTGGACGATCTTGGTGAAGCCCTTGAGCGCCTCGCCCTGAGTCATCAGCACTTTACGACCCAGCAGGTCGAGCGCCTGAATACCCGTGGTGCCTTCGTACAGCATGGCGATACGGGCGTCGCGAACGTTCTGCTCCATGCCCCACTCGGCGATGAAGCCGTGGCCGCCGTAGACCTGCACGCCGTGGTTGGCAGATTCAAAACCGACTTCGGTCATGAACGCCTTGGCGATCGGCGTCATGAAGGCCAGCAGGCCGTCAGCTTGCTTCTTGGCTTCGGCGTCGTCGCTGTACTTGGCGATGTCGACCTGCTTGGCGGTGAAGTACACCATCGCGCGACTCCCCTCGGCGAAGGCCTTCATGGTCAGCAGCATGCGACGTACGTCCGGGTGAACGATGATCGGGTCAGCTGCTTTCTCGGGCGCTTTCGGGCCAGTCAGGGAACGCATCTGCAGACGCTCACGGGCGTATTTCAGGCCGCCCTGGAAACCGATCTCGGCGTGGGCCAGACCTTGCAGCGCCGTGCCCAGACGTGCGGTGTTCATGAACGTGAACATGCAGTTCAGGCCTTTGTTCGGCGGGCCGATCAGGAAACCGGTTGCCCCGTCGAAGTTCATCACGCAGGTGGCGTTGCCGTGAATGCCCATCTTGTGTTCGAGCGAGCCGCAGTTGACTGCGTTGCGCTCGCCGACGCTGCCATCAGCGGCCGGCACGAACTTCGGCACGATGAACAGGGAAATGCCTTTGGTGCCGGCAGGCGCATCGGGCAGGCGGGCCAGCACGATGTGGACGATGTTATCGGCCATGTCGTGTTCGCCAGCGGAAATGAAGATCTTGGTACCGGATACTTTGTACGAACCGTCAGCCTGAGGCTCGGCCTTGGTGCGCAGCATGCCCAGGTCAGTACCGCAGTGAGGTTCGGTCAGGCACATGGTGCCGGTCCACTCGCCGGAAACCAGTTTGGTCAGGTAAGCGTCTTGCTGCTCAGGGGTGCCGTGCTCGGAGATGGTGTTCATCGCACCGTGCGACAGGCCTGGGTACATGCCCCACGACCAGTTGGCTTCGCCGACCATTTCACTGACCGCCAGACCCAGCGACTCGGGCAGACCCTGACCGCCATGAGCGACGTCGTGGGCCAGGCTCGGCCAGCCGCCTTCGACGAACTGTTTGTAGGCTTCCTTGAAACCGGTCGGCGTTTTTACGCCGGACTCGCTCCAGGTACAGCCTTCGGTGTCACCCACACGGTTCAGCGGGGCCAGGACCTGCTCACAAAACTTGGCGCCTTCCTCGAGAATGGCGTCAACCATGTCAGGCGTGGCGTCCTGGCATGCTGGCAGACTCTGATAGTGCGCTTCGTAGCCGAGCAGCTCGTCACGGACGAAGCGAATATCACGCAAGGGGGCCTTGTAGTCAGGCATAGCGATAAACCTCTGCTGGTGAATCCTGGAATTGGATGACCGTGTGGTCACTGTGGGGCGTTGCCCCGGCGCCGGTGTTTGGGATCACGCGGCGATCAAACAGGTGTTTGAAACATACGTTTACGCCTATACCTTGTCAAGCGACGCCCGGCACCTTTCATCACCTGACGCGGGCAAACCGCAGGCGCGCGGTTGCGACGCCAGGCGGTTGAGACCGCAGCGTTGAGTCTAGAAAACGTCGGGATAAAAAACGCGAAAGCGCCCGGAGAATGGGCACGTGAATGAGGTGTTATTCAGGAGAGGCGTAGCATCCAGCAACGTGCGCCGTAGCGCACGAAGCGAAGAGAATCAGGCGAAGGTATCGATCAGCGTGCCGAGCATTTCATCGCTGGCTTTTTCAACTTTGACGCCTGCCTGGACTTGAATCCGGCCTTGGGTCAGTTCCACCACATTAGTGGCCATGTCGGAACGTTGCGGACGATCGACGGAGCGCAGACGCTCAAGCTGGAAATCCGAAGACTGACTGCGCCCTGACACCTCGGTCGCGGGGCTGGCCAGTTGCGTCGCAGCCTGATCGACACGGTTCTGCCCGACCTGCATGGCGCTGAGGCCCGGGTACAGCGTGTTGTTCAGTGAGATTTGCATGAGCACGATCCTCTGTTCATAGCGAACACAGCGATTAAAGCAGCAAAGCGCCTGGATTACTTTGCAAAGCGACTAGTGGCATTGCGCCTTGTGACGGGCCTCACACTCAGCGGCACGTCGCCCGCTAGTCCAGCAGTTCCAGATGCAGATGCTCGGCAATCATTTCCGCAGTTGCCTTCTTCATGAACGGCACGCGGCCCAGGCACGGCGCCGGCAGACGCTCTGCCAGCGTGGCGAGGTTTTCCTCAAGCCGTGACGTTTTGGGATCAATAATATTCGCCACCCAGCCCGCCAGTTGCAGACCGTCGTTGGCGATCGCTTCGGCTGACAGCAACGCATGGCTGATACAGCCCAGGCGCACGCCCACCACGAGAATCACCGGCAGCTTCAGCGCGATGGCCAGATCGGACAGATTGGCTTGATCGGCCAGGGGAACACGCCAGCCGCCGGCGCCTTCGATCAGCGTGAAATCAGCCTGCTTGGCGAGGATGTGCTGCATCGGCCCGAGCAGAGACTGCACAGTCAGGGCGACTCCCGCTTCCCGCGCGGCCAGATGGGGCGCGATTGCCGGCTCGAAGGCCACCGGATTGACCTCATTGTAGGTCAGCTGGATCGAGCACTCGGCACGCAAGGCGACGGCGTCCGAGTTGCGCAACCCCTTGGGTTTGACGTCACAACCGGAAGCCACCGGCTTGCCCGCCGCCGTGCTCAACCCCGACTGCCGCGCCGCGTACAGAAGCCCCGTGGCGATGGTGGTCTTGCCGACGTCGGTGTCGGTTCCCGTGATGAAATACGCAGCGCTCATCGTGGCGACCATCCGTTCAGATATTTCAAACTATTCCCTGCTTACTATAGCGTTCGTGTGAAAAACGCCGACTAAATGATCATTCTTTAATCAATGCCGGGTTTAGTCAGGATGGCGTACACCACCTGATACGTGGCGGGCAGGCCTTTTTCCTGACGAAACCTTTCGTACGCCTCCATCAAAGCCTGAATTCGCGCACGGCCGGTCAGGCCTCCCGGACGACCCGGATTGATGTTGTGCGCGCCCAGTGCTTTGAGTTCGTGGGTCAGGCTGCGCACGTCGGGATAGTGCAACACGTGGGGCAGGACTTCGAGGCTGCGCACGTTCAAACCACTGGCGGCGCAGAGGCGTTGATACTCTTCCCGCTCGCGAAAACGATTGACGTGGACCATGCCGTCCACCGCCTGCCAGCTGTCGCGCAGCTCAAACAGCGTCCCGACGCAGAGGCTGGCAAAAGCGAACACGCCACTTGGCTTCAGTACGCGACCCGCTTCGCTCAGCACTGCAGAAAAATCCGGGCACCATTGCACTGCCAGGCTGGAGAACATCAGATCGACGCTCGCGTCACGCAGCGGCACGTTCTCCGCGTCGCCTGCCACATAATGCGCGGCACCCCCTGAAGGCCGTGCATAGCGCAGCATGCCTTCGGCAAGGTCGAGCGCAATGCCTTCGCTGTGCGGAAACGTCTTCGTCAGCGCGCGGCTGAAACAACCGGTGCCGCTGCCCAGGTCCAGCCAGCGGGACGGTGCCAGATCAGGCAGTCGCGTCATCAGTTCGGTACCAACGGCGCGCTGCAAATCGGCCACGCTGTCGTAGCTGGTCGCCGCCCTGGAGAAGGACGCCGCCACTTGACGCTTGTCCGGCAGCGCCTGCTGCCCGGATGCCTGTTGCTGTTTCACGGCCTTCAGCACCGCGCAGTGGGAAAGATCAGTCATCACCGGACCCGTGTAAAAACGCATGAACTGCAGCGGCGACGCCGTGCGGGTTTTCCAGAATGAAGGCATGACTGGCCTGCTCGATCACGCCGACTTCGATGTCAGGCTGGAGGGTCAGCAGGTCCGCCGACGCTTCTGCCGGCACCAACGCATCCAGGCCACCGAACAGGTGCAATTGAGGGCCGCGAAACCCTTGCAGCGCTCTGCGCGTGTCCATTTGTTCCAGCAGCTTGAGGCCTTCGATCAAGCCGGCACTGGTGCCGTGGGGCGCGCAGGCTTTGAGCTGTCTCGACAGCGCGCGCGGCTCCTCGGCGCCTTGCACGCACAACAGACTGAAGCGCTTGAGGGTTGCGTCCAGATCGGCTTTGCAACCGGCAATGAACGCATCGAAATCCGTTTGTGGCATCGCATTGGGCCACTCGCTGCGGGCCACGAAGCAGACGTTGCTGGCAAACGTCGCCAGCCCACAGCAGCGCTCGCCCCTGCGCGCCGCCAGTTCCGCGGCGAGCATGCCACCCAGCGACCAGCCGCCAAGCCAGACGTTGTCGGGCAACGTCGAATCCAGCTCGTCGAGCCAGTCATCGAGGTTGTCGGTGTCCATGTCCGGTAAGGGTTCGATCACCACCCGCAAATGTTCGTCGAGCCCTCGCAGCGCTGCAGCCAGCGGTTCAAGGGGCGAGACGCCGAGGCCCCAGCCCGGCAACAGGATCAACTGATCACGCATGGTCCAGCTCCGAAGATTCGTCTACGCCCAGCAGCGGATAACACTGCTCCAGTGCCTGCAACAATAGCTGCACCTGTGCTTCGCTGTGGGCGGCGGACAATGTCACGCGTAGACGCGCGCTGCCCGCAGGCACCGTTGGTGGCCGAATGGCGGTGACCATCACGCCCCGTTCTCGCAGCAACTGCGACAGCCGCAACGCGCGCCCGCTGTCGCCAATCAGAATCGGCTGGATGGGGGTGAAACTGTCCATCAGCTCCAGGCCGAGGGCTTGAGCGCCGGCGCGAAACTGTTTGATGAGTGCCGCCAGGTGCTCACGCCGCCAGTGTTCGGTGCGCAGCAGTTCGAGGCTTTTCAGCGTCGCGCACGCCAGCGCCGGCGGCTGACTGGTGGTGTAGATGTAGGGGCGGGCAAACTGGATCAGCGTTTCGATCAGTTCTTCGCTGCCCGCAACGAACGCGCCCGCCGTGCCGAAGGATTTACCCAGCGTGCCGATCAGCACAGGGACCTCATCGATGCCGAGGCCGAAGTGCTCGACAATGCCTGCACCGTTCGCCCCCAGCGGGCCGAAGCCGTGGGCATCGTCGACCATTAGCCAGGCGTTTTTGGCTTTCGCCGCCTTGGCCAGCGCGGGCAGGTCAGCGACGTCGCCGTCCATGCTGAACACACCGTCGGTGACCACCAGCGTGTCTCCAACCGCCTTGTCCAACCGGCCGGCGAGGCTGTCGCAATTGTTGTGCAGGTAGCGGGAAAAACGCGCACCGCTGAGCAGGCCGGCGTCGAGCAACGAAGCGTGATTGAGACGATCTTCCAGCACCGTGTCGCCCTGCCCCACCAACGCGGTGACCGTGCCGAGATTGGCCATGTAGCCGTTGGAAAACAACAGCGCGCGGGGCCGTCCGGTGAACTCGGCGAGGGCCTCTTCGAGAGCGTGATGGGGCGTGCTGTGGCCAATCACCAAATGCGAAGCGCCACCGCCGACGCCCCAACGCTCGGCGCCGGCTTGCCACGCAGCGATGACCTCAGGATGACTCGCCAGCCCCATGTAATCGTTGTTGCAGAACGCCAGCAGCGGCTTGCCGTCGACAATCACTTCAGGCCCCTGCGGGCTTTGCAGCAGGGGCCGCTGACGATAAAGGTGCTCGGCACGACGGGCAGCGAGACGTGCGTTCAGATCAAAAGACATGCAGGCCTCGAGTCAAGCCACTATGGAAGCTCAAACCGCCGCGTCGTAAAACAGCTCGCTGCTTTTCTGCTCGATCAGCGCCTGCTCGATAGCGGCCTGATGCACCTCGTCCGAGTGCTCTTCGCGCGCTTCAGGCTGGATGCCCAGACGCGAGAACAGCTGCATGTCCTTGTCGGACTGCGGGTTGGCGGTGGTCAGCAGTTTGTCGCCGTAGAAGATCGAGTTGGCGCCGGCGAAGAACGCCAGGGCCTGCATCTGGTCATTCATGGCTTCGCGGCCGGCGGACAGGCGCACGTGGGACTGCGGCATCAGGATGCGTGCGACGGCCAGCATGCGGATGAAATCGAACGGATCGATATCCTCGGCGTTTTCCAGCGGCGTGCCGGCGACTTTCACCAGCATGTTGATCGGCACGGACTCCGGATGCTCCGGCAGATTGGCGAGCTGGATCAGCAGATTGGCGCGGTCGTCCAGGGATTCGCCCATGCCCAGAATACCCCCCGAGCAGATCTTCATCCCTGAATCACGCACGTACGCCAAGGTCTGCAGACGATCGCTGTAGGTGCGGGTGGTGATGATGCTGGTGTAGAAATCCGGCGACGTGTCGAGGTTGTGGTTGTAGTAATCGAGGCCAGCGTCGGCCAGCGCCCGGGTCTGGTCCTGATCCAGCTTGCCGAGGGTCATGCAGGTTTCCAGGCCCATGGCCTTGACGCCTTTGACCATCTCCAGCACGTAGGGCATGTCTTTGGCCGACGGGTGCTTCCACGCCGCGCCCATGCAGAAACGGGTCGAACCAATGGCCTTGGCGCGTGCGGCTTCTTCCAGCACTTGCTGGACCTGCATCAGCTTTTCTTTTTCCAGACCGGTGTTGTAGTGGCCCGATTGCGGGCAGTACTTGCAGTCTTCCGGGCAGGCGCCGGTTTTGATCGACAGCAGGGTCGAGACTTGCACGCGGTTGGCGTCGAAGTGAGCGCGGTGCACGGTTTGCGCCTGAAACAGCAGGTCATTGAATGGCTGTGTGAACAGCGCCTTGACCTCGGCTAGATTCCAGTCGTGACGCAGGTTGGCATTGATGCTGGCGCTCATGGGCGGCTCCTTGATGTTTTCTGGACGATGACCCGGGCGGCTTCGCCCAGCGGCAAAACCGGAAAGCCCACAGGCGCAACACGGATGTTCGGCATATTTAAGGAAGCAACATGCGCTGTCAACCATATAACGGGCACGAGGTTTACATCTGGTTAAAAAACGTACAGACGTGTTTGTTGTGCGATGAAACAACTGATTCAAGCACCCCGATCTGCGTGCCCTGTGAGCGCGAGCTCCCGTGGCTGATTGACCAGTGCGATCGCTGCGCACTGCCCATGCCGATGTCCGGCCTCACCTGCGGCGCCTGCAATCGCCACCCTCCCGCCTTTAATGAAGTCATCGCTCCGTGGCTGTACGACTTCCCGATCGACGCGCTGGTCACGCGCTTCAAGCATCAAGGGAAATGGCCACTTGGGCGACTGCTGGCGGAGCTGTTGGGCGAGACCCTGCAGCATCGCTTTAATGATGGCCTGCGCCGACCCGACTGTCTTATCCCGGTGCCACTCGCCAAAAAACGACTGCGTCAGCGCGGCTTCAATCAGGCAGCGATGTTGGCGAACTGGCTCGGTGCTCGACTGGGACTGCCTGTTGAAGAGCGCGTGATCCGCCGCGTGAAAGAAACACCTTCACAGCAGGGTCTGGATGCAAAAGCCAGAAAGCGCAATCTGGCGTCCGCGTTTGCACTGAAGGACGCCACGGCGATCATCGGCAAGCACCTCGCGCTGATTGATGACGTACTCACCACCGGCTCGACGGCCAACGCACTGGCAGAACTGTTGCTCAAAGCCGGCGCCCAATCGGTGGATGTGTATTGCCTGGCAAGAACGCCAAAACCTGGGGACTGATCGGCCGAGACGTTAAAACTTCGCAGCATTTGGGCGCGAGGCGTTTTGGCTTACACTCCGGCGTCATCACTTTCAGCGCATCCGACTCCTATGTCCCTACCGCCGTCCCTCACCCAGCACATGGTTCGTCGCCCTCACCGCATCGCACTGTTGCAGCACATTGCCGAGCAGGGTTCGATTACCCGCGCGGCGAAGAGCGCCGGGCTCAGTTACAAGGCGACATGGGACGCCATCGATGAGCTGAACAATCTGGCGCAAAAACCGCTGGTCGAGCGCAGCGTCGGCGGTCGAGGGGGTGGCGGCGCCAAATTGTCCGCCGAAGGCGAGCGCGTGCTGCGGCTTTATCAGCGCTTGCAAGCGTTGCAGACCCAACTGCTGGAAACGTCGGAGGAATCCGATGACCTCGCCTTGCTCAGCCGCCTGATGCTGCGCACCAGCGCGCGTAATCAGCTACATGGTCAGGTCAGCGGCGTCCGCTCCCAAGGCCGCAACGACATGATCATGTTGCAGCTCGCGGGCGGTTTGTCGATCGAGGCGCAGATCACCCACGACAGCACCTTGCGACTGGGGCTCGAAATCGGCACGGATGTGTTCGCCTTGATTAAGGCCGGCTGGCTGGAGCTACTGACGCCCGACCAATCTGAAACAATCGGACACAATTGCCTCACCGGTAAAATCGAGGAAATTCTCGCCGCCGATGACGGCCCGAGCGAGGTCAAAATCGTCCTCCCCAGCCATCAGATCCTTTGCGCAGTGGTCGACGCGGACCGGCTGCATGCCTTGCAGCTCAAGGCCGGCGGCGCTGTGAAGGTTCAGTTTGCGCCCTCCAATATTCTGCTCGGCACGCCGCTGTAAGCGCCGCTTGCACGAAACACCGAAGCCCGACTCGTCATCTGACCGACACAATAACGTCATCCGAACTGCATAGGGTTTTGCCCTAAACCGCAGGGAGCCCGTGATGACGCTATTAAAAGATAACCAATCCACCGACCTCGAAAACATGGTTGGCCTGACCCGACGCGGGTTCATTAGCGCGGGGGCCCTGTGCGGCGCGGCGATGTTTCTGGGCGGCAACCTGCTCAGCCGCAGCGCCATGGCCGCCAGTGTCAGCGCCGCCAACGGCACGCTGCTCGGCTTCGACAGCATCCCCTCCTCCACCGCCGACAGCATCAGTCTGCCGCCGGGTTATCGCTCCTCGGTCCTGATCAGTTGGGGCCAGCCGCTGCAGACCAACGGCCCGGCGTTTGACCCCAGCGGCAAAGGCACCGCGAAGATGCAGGAACTGCAATTCGGCGACAACAATGACGGCATGAGCCTGTTCACCTTTCCCGGCGACACGCCGGAGACGGCCAGCCGCGCCCTGATGGCGATCAATAACGAATACACCAACTACCGCTACCTCTTCGATCACGGCAAAGACCCGCAGTCTGCCGAAGACGTGCACAAGGCTCAGGCCAGCGAAGGCGTTTCGGTGATTGAGGTCAAGCGCGAAGGTCAGCAGTGGGCGTTCGTGCAAGGCTCCAACTACAACCGGCGCATCCACGGCAACACGCCGATTCACCTGAGCGGCCCGGCTGCCGGCCATGAGTGGTTGAAGACCGCCGCCGACAAGACCGGCAAAAACGTACTCGGGACGTTCCAGAACTGCGCCAATGGCAAGACGCCGTGGGGCACCTACCTAACGTGCGAAGAGAACTTCACCGACTGTTTCGGCAGCAGCGATCCGGCAAAAATTTTCGACGCCGCAACCAAACGCTATGGCGTCACGGCTGCCAGCAAGGAAGTGAACTGGCACCTGCACGACCCGCGCTTCGACGTCGCCAAAAACCCCAACGAACCCAATCGTCATGGCTGGGTGGTAGAGATCGACCCGTTCGACCCGAAATCCACGCCAGTCAAACGCACCGCGCTGGGCCGCTTCAAGCATGAAAACGCTGCGCTGACCGAAACCAAAGACGGCCGCGTCGTGGTGTACATGGGCGACGATGAGCGCGGCGAGTTCATCTACAAATTCATCAGCCGGGACAAGGTCGATCACGAGAACCTTAAGGCCAACCGCGACATCCTCGACCACGGCACGCTATACGTGGCGCAGTTTGACGCTGGCGACAGCAACCCCGATCACCCGAACGGCCAGGGCAAATGGATTGAACTGAGCCACGGCAAGAACGGCATTGATGCGGCCAGTGGTTTCGCCAATCAGGCTGAAGTGCTGATTCATGCACGGCTGGCGGGAAGTCAGGTGAAAGCGACGCGCATGGACCGGCCCGAGTGGATCGTCGTCAGTCCCAAGGACGGCCAGGTCTATTGCACGCTGACCAACAACATCAAGCGCGGCGATGACGGGCAGCCAGTCGGCGGGCCGAATCCCCGAGCGAAAAATCAGTACGGGCAGATTCTGCGCTGGCAGGAAACAGGGTCGGACGCAGCAGCGATGGAGTTTGCGTGGGACTTGTTTGTCGTCGCTGGCAACCCGGGTGTGCATGCAGGAACGCCCCAAGGGGGATCAAGTAACATCAACCCCCAGAACATGTTCAACAGCCCGGATGGCCTGGGTTTCGATGCTGCCGGGCGGCTGTGGATTCTGACGGATGGCGACGCTACCAATGCGGGTGACTTCGCCGGAATGGGTAATAACCAGATGCTGTGCGCTGACCCCGCCAGCGGCGAGATCCGTCGATTCATGGTCGGGCCGGTGGGGTGTGAAGTGACCGGCATCAGCTTCGCGCCCGACCAGAAAGCACTGTTCGTCGGCATTCAGCACCCCGGCGAAAACGGCGGCTCGACCTTCCCCGAGCACCTGCCGAATGGCAAGCCGAGATCCTCGGTGATGGTGATCACGCGTGAGGATGGCGGCGTGATCGGCGCCTGACGCGAGCGCTTCCCCATCCCGGAAAGGGTGCAATCGGAGGGATGGGGAATCCAGTGAATCAGAGGCACCGGGCGTAACGCGCTGTGTCAGGTGTAACACGCCTGAGTTACCATGACTGGCCCGACGCGGCAGCCTGCTGCGCGCAGGAGTTAGCATGGCCCACCCGTTCGCAACACTTACACCTGACCTGGTGCTGGACGCCGTCGAGAGCATCGGCTTTGTCACCGACGCCCGTATTCTCGCCCTCAACAGCTACGAAAACCGCGTCTACCAGGTTGGCATCGATGAACAGCAGCCATTGATCGCCAAGTTCTATCGGCCTGATCGCTGGACCAACGACGCCATTCTCGAAGAACACAGCTTCACCGCAGAGCTCGCCGACGTCGAAATTCCCGTCGTCGCGCCCCTCGTGCATAACGGCCAAACCCTGTTCGAGCACGCCGGATTTCGCTTCACGCTCTTCCCCCGCCGTGGCGGCCGCGCGCCAGAGCCCGGCAATCTCGAACAGCTCTACCGTCTCGGCCAGTTGCTGGGGCGTATCCATGCCGTTGGCGCCACGCGTCCGTTCCAGCACCGCGAAGCCCTTGGCGTGCAGAACTTCGGCCACAACTCGCTGAACTACCTGCTGGACAACAACGTGATTCCGCGCAGCCTGCTGCCGGCCTATGAGTCCGTTGCCAAGGACCTGCTCAAGCGCGTGGAAGATGTCTACGCCGCCACACCCCATCAGAACATCCGCATGCACGGCGATTGCCACCCCGGCAACATGATGACCCGCGACGACATCTTCCACATCGTCGATCTCGACGACTGCCGCATGGGCCCGGCGGTGCAGGATGTCTGGATGATGCTCGCGGGTGATCGTCAGGATTGTCTGAGTCAGTTGTCGGAATTGATGGACGGCTACAACGAGTTTCACGACTTCGATCCCCGTGAACTGGCGCTCATCGAACCGTTGCGTGCACTGCGCCTGCTGCACTACAGCGCATGGCTGGCGCGTCGTTGGGACGATCCGGCGTTCCCCCACAGCTTTTCCTGGTTCGGCACCGAACGCTATTGGGGCGATCAAGTGCTGGCGCTGCGCGAGCAGTTGTCCGCGCTGAACGAGGAACCGCTGAAGCTGTTCTGAAAACGCGAGAAAACTCTGTAGGAGCGTGGCTTGTCCCGCGAACTGGCGCGAAGCGGCAGCAATCCGGACACTCGATGTACCAGACGAGGCTAAATCGTCCGGTTTACGACTGCTGCGCAGCCGATCGCGGGACAAGCCACGCTCCTACACGTCAGCCACACGTCCCACGCCTGCGCGACGTTCGGTTACCGAAAAAGATAGAACCATCACCACAACAAAAAACTTGCCGAAGGACCACTCATGCAAGCTGCCAACCCGCGTCGCGGGTACATTCTGGGCCTGAGCGCCTACATCATCTGGGGACTGTTTCCGATCTACTTCAAGGTGCTGGCCAGCGTTCCTTCACTGGAAATCATCGTCAATCGGGCGATCTGGTCGGCCATTTCCGGCTCGCTTCTCTTGCTGGTCTGGAAACACCCCGGCTGGTGGCAGGAGCTACGGGATAATCCCAAACGACTTGCCATTCTCGCCTCCAGCGGCACGCTGATCGCCGCCAACTGGCTGATCTACGTCTGGGCCGTGAACAACAACCACATGGTCGAAGCCAGCCTGGGCTACTTCATCAACCCGCTGATCAACGTGATGCTCGGCATGGTGCTGCTGCGTGAAAGACTGCGACCGTTGCAATGGGTCGCGGTGATGCTGGCGTTGATCGGTGTGCTTCAGCAGGTCTGGCAAGTGGGCAGCCTGCCGTGGGTGTCGCTCGCGCTGGCGTTCACCTTCGGCTTCTACGGCCTGATTCGTAAAAAAGCACCAGTGGCCGCACTGCCTGGCCTCGTGGTGGAGACCTGGATTCTGGTGCCGCTGGCCGTAGGCTGGTTGATGTTCAACCCGCTTGCCCACAGCGCACAGCCGGAATTCTGGACAACATCCGAGGCGCTCTGGCTGGCGGCGGCCGGTCCGGTAACCCTCGTGCCGCTGGTGTGTTTCAACGCTGCAGCGAGGCATTTGCCCTACGCGACACTGGGCTTTTTGCAGTACATCGCGCCGACGCTCGTGCTCGCATTGGCGGTGGTGCTGTACGACGAGCACATGCCTTCGGCCACCTTGGTAACCTTCGCCTTCATCTGGGCCGGGCTGATCATTTACAGCGTCGACGCGTGGCGCTCGCTGCGCAAACGCGCCCAGGCCTGAGCAGGTAAGAGGGATCGACGCAGGCCCGTCAAAAACCGGACCTGCAGCGGTTACATCGATGACTCGTCGGTCGGCAGATGCAGTTCCACCATCAGGTCATCCGCCAGGGTTTCCAACCGCTGCTGCAGCACATCCAGTGAAAGGTCCATCGGCAATCCCAACTCGGCATGGGCGCGGAACAGCGTTTCGCTGCTCATGGGCGCGGGTTCGACGCTGGTCACCAAGTGCTCCAGGTTGACGCCTTGTTCGGTCAGCACGCGAGTGACGTCGCGCACGATCCCGGATCGATCATTGCCCACCAGGTCCATAGTGATGGGCCTCCACTCCGGCAAGGATTCCGGAAGGACTTCGGCGAACAGTACACGGATGCCTTTTACCGAGAGCCCTTCCAGCGCGCTGCGCAGGGGCTGATGCGCGTCGACCGGCGCGCTGACCCGCAGGATCCCGGCGAACTGCCCGGCCATGTGTGACATACGGCTTTCCAGCCAATTGCCACCGTGATCGGCAATGCATGCGGCGAGCTGCTCGACCACACCCGGCTTGTCCGGTGCAGACACCGTGACGATAAGATGATCCACAAACGACTCCTTTTATGTGCAGCAACTGAGGTCTGTTTAATACCACGCCTCAAGGGTTGCGGGGTGGTTGTGGGGAGTATAGGCACGTCTGCACTGCCCGCAGCGGTGTAAGCGCACCAGGAATTTCTGTGTACGATCCGAATAATTTTCTGGAACAATCTGATCGCTCTTTGAGAACATCCCACATCGGTGCCTGACCGAATGCCTAAATTCGGTTGATCGCTGCAAATCAAGTCTGGATTTTCACGCCGCGAACCGTCATGTAGTATCGCCTCGCGCGCACTACATAGATGTCAAACAGCTGAGCAGAGTGAGGCAAGCAATGACTGAACACGTTCAAGTCGGGGGCCTGCGGGTCGCCAATGTCCTGCTGGATTTCGTGAACAACGAAGCCATTCCCGGAACCGGCCTCGACGCCGCTTCATTCTGGGCCGGTGCCGATGCGCTCATCCACGAGCTCGCACCGAAGAACAAAGCCCTGCTCGCCAAACGCGACGAATTCCAGGCGCGTATCGACGCGTGGCATCAGTCCAATGCCGGCAACGCCCACGACGCGTCCGCCTACAAAGCGTTCCTGCTGGAAATCGGCTATCTGCTGCCAGAAGCGGCAGACTTCCAGATCACCACACAAAACGTTGACGAAGAAATTGCCCGCATGGCCGGCCCCCAGTTGGTGGTGCCGGTGATGAACGCACGTTTCGCGCTCAATGCATCGAATGCCCGCTGGGGCTCGCTGTATGACGCGCTGTACGGCACCGACGCCATCAGCGAAGCGGGCGGCGCGGAAAAAGGCAAAGGCTACAACCGCGTCCGCGGCGACAAAGTCATCGCCTTCGCCCGCGCCTTTCTGGACGAAGCCGCCACACTCGCGGCGGGCTCCCACGTTGACTCCACCGCCTACAAGCTGGTCGATGGCATGCTGATCGTCAGCCTCAAGGGCGGCAGCAACACCGGCCTGCACGACGATGCTCAGCTGATCGGCTTCCAGGGCGACGCGTCGGCGCCGACCGCGCTGCTGTTCAAGCACAACGGTCTGCACTTCGAACTCCAGATCGACGCCACGAGCCCGGTCGGCCAGACCGACCCGGCCGGTGTCAAAGACGTGCTGATGGAAGCGGCGCTGACCACCATCATGGATTGCGAAGACTCCATCGCTGCCGTCGACGCCGACGACAAGGTCGTGGTGTACCGCAACTGGCTGGGGCTGATGAAGGGCGATCTGTCCGAAGAAGTCGCCAAAGGCGGTACTAGCTTCACCCGTACCATGAACCCCGACCGCGTTTACACCTCGCCCACCGGCGAACCCGTCACGCTGCATGGCCGCTCGCTGCTGTTCGTGCGCAACGTCGGTCACCTGATGACCATCGATGCGATCCTCGACAATCAGGGCAACGAAGTGCCGGAAGGCATTCTTGATGGCCTGCTGACCAGCCTCGCGGCGATTCACAACCTCAAGGGCAATACCTCCCGCGCCAACAGCCGCACGGGCTCGGTGTACATCGTCAAACCAAAGATGCACGGCCCTGAGGAAGTAGCGTTCACCAACGAGTTGTTCGGGCGTATAGAGGCGGTGCTGAACCTGCCGCGCAACACGCTGAAAGTCGGGATCATGGACGAAGAGCGTCGCACCACGATCAACCTCAAGGCCTGCATTCAGGCGGCGAGCGAGCGTGTGGTGTTCATCAACACAGGCTTCCTGGACCGCACCGGTGACGAGATTCACACGTCGATGGAAGCCGGCCCTGTCGTACGCAAGGCGCAGATGAAGGCGGAAAAGTGGATCGGCGCGTATGAAAATTCAAACGTCGATATCGGCTTGAAATGCGGCCTGCAAGGGCGCGCGCAGATCGGCAAGGGCATGTGGGCGATGCCTGACTTGATGGCCGCGATGCTTGAACAGAAAATCGCCCATCCACTGGCCGGCGCCAATACCGCGTGGGTTCCCTCGCCCACTGCCGCTGCACTGCACGCGCTGCATTACCACAAGGTCGATGTGTTCGCGCGTCAGGCCGAGCTTGCCCGGCGCGCGCCGGCCTCGGTCGACGATATCCTGGCCATTCCATTGGCGCCGAACACTGACTGGACGGCCGAGGAGATCCAGAACGAACTGGATAATAACTCCCAGGGCATTCTCGGTTATGTGGTGCGCTGGATCGATCAGGGCGTTGGCTGCTCGAAGGTGCCGGACATCAACGACATCGGCCTGATGGAGGACCGTGCCACGCTGCGCATTTCCAGCCAGCACATCGCCAACTGGCTACGCCACGGCGTGGTCAGCGAGCAGCAGGTAATGGAAAGTCTGAAGCGCATGGCACCGGTGGTGGACCGTCAGAACGCAGGTGATGCGCTGTATCGCCCCCTGGCACCAGATTTCGACAGCAACATCGCGTTTCAGGCAGCGATTGAACTGGTGATCGAAGGCACACGGCAGCCGAACGGTTACACCGAGCCGGTGCTACACCGTCGCCGTCGAGAGTTCAAGGCAAAACACGGGGCTTAATCAGCGCCCAGACAAAAGGCGGTGTCCACGCAAATGGACACCGCCTTTTTTATTGCCGCAACGCAGTCCAGAGACGGCGTCATCAGGCCATTTCCAGCTCCCGCTTCACCAGTCGCAACAGCTGCTTGGTATTGATCGGCTTGAGCAGGAAATCCACCACGCTCAGGTGCATGGCGTCGATGGCGTCACGTACGTTGGCGTCGCCAGACACGATAATGATCGGCAACTCCGCACGGTCCGATTCGCGCACCCTTCGAATCAGGTCCAGCCCGTCGCACGGCGCCATGCGCAGATCGGTGATCAGCAGCGCAATGGAGGGCCGGGTCTGCAGCAAGTGCATGGCGCTCGTGCCGCCGGCGGCGGTGATGCAGCTGATGTCATTGAGACTGAGAATTTCGGCCAGAACTTCCCGAGCATCCTTGTCGTCATCGACGATCAACACCCGATGTGGCGATTGGGACGCAGGCGCGAGCATTACCTCATTGAGGGCTTCGCGCTCTTCATCACTCAAAATACTGTGATCGAACATACCCGTCTCATCTTCCTGTCGACTCCAATTCTGACAGCGCAAGCGATTGATACGCTGCACATCCTGTCGGCTTCATGCCGGCCCTGGGGCCTCGCGCTAACTGCATCGCTGCGGTTTTACACCTTGGTTCGATGCGAGCCAATGCCTTTGCAGTCACCTAAGACTTACGTCCAATGGGCACTGCCCGATAAGCGGTCGACCATGGGGTCAATAAAAACAAGCGGTATCGGTCATGAGCAAAGCGGACGCTTTTACCCAGGCAGGCAAAACAGCCGTTCTGCAGAACATCCACGGCACGATGCAGTTCCTGCAAAAATTCCCGCCGTTCAACCAGATGGAAAATGCCCATCTGGCCTACCTTGTGGAACAGTGTCACCTGCGTTTCTACGCTACAGACGAGAGCATCATCAAGCCTAGCGATGGGCCAGTAGAACATTTTTACATCGTCAAGCAAGGCCGCGTCGTGGGTGAGCGCCCCCATTCCGCAAAACGCGGCACCGAGACCACGTTCGAAATCACCACGGGCGAGTGCTTTCCCCTCGCGGCACTACTCGGCGAACGCGCCACACGAACCGAGCATCTGGCGGCCGAAGACACTTTCTGTCTGCAGCTCAACAAGCAAGCCTTCATCAAGCTGTTTGCGCTCTCAAATGAGTTCCGCGACTTCGCCCTGCGCGGCGTCAGCAGCTTGCTTGACCAGGTTAATCAGCAAGTAAAGCAGAAGGCGGTGGAAACACTCGGCACCCAATACTCACTGAATGCGCGACTGGGTGAACTGGCGATGCGTCATCCGGTGACGTGCTCCCCCGACACGCCGCTGCGGGAGGCCGTGCGGCAGATGGACGAGCAGCAAGTCGGCAGTATCGTGATCGTGGACGAGGCCAAAGCGCCGCTGGGTATTTTTACGCTGCGCGATCTGCGCCAGGTCGTCGCCAACATCGACGCCGACTTCGGCGAGCCCATCGAACGGAGCATGATTCAGGCGCCGTTCTACCTGAGCCCGGACGCCAGCGCCTTCGATGCGGCCATTGCCATGACCCAGCGCCATATCGCCCACGTCTGTCTGGTGAAAGATCAGCGCTTGTGTGGCGTGGTCTCCGAGCGCGACCTGTTCTCCCTGCAGCGCGTGGATCTGGTGCATCTGGCGCGCACCATCCGCAGCGCGCCGCGCATCGATTCGCTGGCCAATCTGCGCGGCGACATCGTTCAACTGGTGGACCGAATGCTCGCCCACGGCGCCTCGTCCACCCAGATCACCCAGATCATCACGCTGCTCAACGATCACATGGTCTGCCGCGTCATCGAGCTGACGCTCGAAGAAAAAGGCGATCCTGGCATCGCTTTCAGCTGGCTGTGTTTCGGCAGCGAGGGCCGGCGCGAACAGACGCTGTACACCGATCAGGACAACGGCATTCTGTTCGAAGCCAGGGATGCCGCCGAGGCCGCTGAGATTCGCGGCCGGTTGTTGCCCATCGCCGAGCGGATCAATCAAAGCCTGGCGGTGTGCGGATTCGCGCTGTGCAAGGGCGGGATCATGGCGAGCAATCCGCAGCTGTGCCTGTCGCGCATCGAGTGGGCGCGGCGCTTCGGCTCGTTCATTCGCGAAGCCACGCCGGAGAACCTGCTGTCGTCTTCTATCTATTTCGATCTGCGCGTGGTCTGGGGCGATGAAAGCGGCGGCGATCAATTGCGTCAGAGCATTCTTGCCCAAGTGGCAGACAACGCCTTGTTCCAGCGCATGATGGCCGACAACGCCCTGCGTCAACGCCCACCGGTGGGCCGCTTCAAGGATTTCGTGGTCGCCCGAAAAGGCAGCGAGAAGGACACCCTGGACCTTAAAACCCAAGGCCTGACGCCGTTCGTCGACGGAGCGCGCTTGCTCGCGCTGGCCAACGGCGTCGAGGCGAGCAACACGCTGGACAGGCTGCGTCAGTTGGTCGCCAAAGAGGTGATCGACCCGCTGGACGGTGCGGCCTATGAAGAGGCTTATCACTTCATCCAGCAAACCCGCATGCAGCAACATCAGCAGCAGAACCGGCAAAACCTGCCCTACTCCAATCGCATCGACCCGGATGTGCTCAATCATCTGGACCGGCGCATCCTGCGTGAGTCGTTCCGGCAGGCGCAGCGGCTGCAGACCAGCCTCACCGTGCGCTACCAACTGTAAGCGACTGATCATGAATTTGTTCCGCTGGCTCAAGCCCCCCAAACGCGCCGTCGCCCCTGAGCTGACACCTGAACAGCAACAGCGCCTGCGCGCCTTGCCCGGCCCGGGCGTCCTGGATCAAAAGACACTGCGCCAGCAACGGTGGGTCGTGGTTGATCTTGAAACCAGCGGGCTGAATCTGCAGCGGGACGACGTGCTGTCGATTGGCGCCGTGGTCATCGAAGATGGCGCGATCGATCTAGGGCAGCAGTTCGAGCGCACGCTGATGCGCACCGATCACAAACTCAGCCCGAGCGTATTGATTCACGGGTTGGGGCCCACCGCAATTGCGGCGGGCAGCGAGCCGGTCGAAGCGCTGCTGGATTTCATGGCGTTCGTGGGTGACAGCCCGCTGCTGGCCTTCCACGCGGCGTTCGACGAGCACATGCTGGGGCGGGCATTAAAGGAAAGCCTGGGCTATCGCCTGCTGCACCCCTTCATCGATGTTGCTCACATCGCGCCCTTCATTTGCCCGAACGCGAACTTGCGCCAGGCAAGCCTGGACGACTGGACGCGATTCTTCGGGCTCCACGCCGAAGAGCGTCATCACGCCAGCGCCGATGCGCTGGTGACCGCCGAACTCGCGATGATTCTGTTCAGCCACGCCAGAAGACAGGGGATCGAAACCCCTACACAGCTTGAGCAAGGCGTGGCGAAATGGCGACGGCAGCAACAATCGCATTCGTTTTAGCGTTCATCCTCTGGGCCTGCCTCTGGATCCCGCCGCGCCTTACAAATCTAATGGTTGATTCCTACGTCAACCGTTCGGCTTGTTCCTACAAGGACCAATTGCCAGCATTGGGCGGCTCTGACACAATCGCGAACAATTCTCGTTATCCCCTTTGTTCTCCTCGGTGCGCTTGTGTCGTCACTTCAAAGTCCCCAGCAGCAGCTCGTCGGAACGCTCTATCGCGACCATCGCGGCTGGCTGCTGGGCTGGCTCCGACGCAATGTCGCTTGCCCCCACCGCGCCGAAGACCTCAGTCAAGACACGTTCATCCGCTTGCTCGGCCGCGAGCAATTGCTTGAACCCCGCGAACCCCGGGCCTTTCTGGTTTCGATCGCGAAAGGCTTGCTGTTCGACCACTTCCGTCGTGCCGCGCTGGAACAGGCGTATCTGGACGAGCTGATGCTGATTCCCGAGGGCGAACAACCTTCCCTGGAAGAGCAGCAGCTGATTCTCGAAGACCTCAAAGCCATCGACCGTCTGCTGGGCAAGCTGTCCAGCAAGGCGCGCGCCGCCTTTCTGTACAACCGCCTGGACGGCATGCCCCATGCGGAGATCGCCTTAAAGCTCGGCGTCTCGGTACCCCGTGTGCGTCAGTACCTGGCGCAGGGCTTACGCCAGTGCTACATCGCACTCTATGGCGAACCAACATGAGCCGTATTTCTACCCGACCTGTTTCATCCCACGTGCTGGACGCCGCCATCGCCTGGCAACTGTGCCTGGATTGCGGCCGGGGCAGCGAAGCCGAGCGTGAAGAGTTCGCCAAGTGGTACGCCGCCAGCGACGAGCACGCCCGGGCCTGGATGCAGTTGGGCATGGTCGATCAACGTTTTGCCGGGACCACCGGCCCGGCACGTTCGGCGCTTTTGGGGTCCCGTGACGGGATGGGCTCGCGTTTGCGCAAGCTGGGACGCGGGTTTGCAGGGGTGGCGCTGGCGCTGGGATTGACGCTGTTTCTGGGTGATCGCCTGCTGCCGGTGGATTACTGGCTGGCGGATCTGCGCACCGCCACCGGCGAGCAGCGCACGATTCGCTTGTCGGATAACACCCTGATCCGCCTCAACACCCACAGTGCACTGGACGTGCGGTTCGATGACAAACAGCGGCGGGTCGTGCTTCAAGAAGGCGAGATCTTCGTGGAGACCGGGAGCCACAACGACGCGCGTCCGTTCATCGTCGAGACGCCTGAGGGGCAGATGCGTGCACTGGGCACGCAGTTCCTGGTCAAGCGGCAGGCCGACGGCACGCTGTTGAGCGTGCTGCAATCAGCCGTCGCCGTGCACCCGCAGGCTTCGAATCATGAAAAGGTGCTGAACGAGGGGCAGCAGATGTTGATTCATCGCAACAGCCTCGGGCCCATGCTCGCCCTGACGCCCGGCACCGGCGCCTGGATGCGCGGCATGCTGGTGGTCGATAACGCTCGTCTGGCAGATGTCGTTGCGGAGCTTGCCCGCTATCGTCCGGGCCATCTCGGCGTAGCGAACGACGTCGCGGATCTGCGTATCACCGGCAGCTTTCCGTTGACCAACACCGACCTGGCGCTCAAGGCTCTGACGCCCACGCTGCCCGTGCAGATCGAAGCACGTACGCCGTGGTGGGTGACGGTGGTCGGCAGCGGGAAGAAGCCGGCAGCTGCGCTTTAATTCGGGGTCTCTTGGGCAGGCTTGGGGCATCTGGATAACCGCAACCCCGTGGGAGTGAGCTTGCTCGCGAAGGGGCCGGTACATCCACTGGATCACCAGGGCTGAAAATTGTCTTCGCGAGCAAGCTCGCTCCCAAAGGGCTTCGTACGCCTACTGACTAAATTCACAGATTATTTTCGCCCGGCCCTATCACTTTCCAGATCTCGTTCGGCACATAGGCATTGAGAACCATTTCCATCGAGGTGCCGTTCATGTCCCGCACGCTTCACACCCTTCTGCGACCTAGCCTGCTGGCTATCGCCGTCGCCATTTCCGCGCCGCTGCTCAGTGCGCCGCTGATGGCCGCTTCCCAGGCTTCCAGTGTCCGCGCCTACGATCTGCCGGCCGCACCGCTGTCCACGACGCTGACGCAGATTGCCAGTCAGGCGGGCCTGGCCCTGTCGCTGGATCCGGCACTGGCAGCGGGGCGCACGTCGGCGCCGGTTCAGGGGCAGTTCGACGCGTCTGGGGCGATGGGCCAGGCGCTGCGCGGCACTGGCTTGCAACTGAACCTGACGACGGCAGGGACCTACACGCTGGTGGCTGCGCCAGAAGGCGCGATGGCATTGCCGGCCACCAGCATTCAAGGCAGTCAGGAAAGCTTCGAAAGCGCGTGGGGCCCGGCGCAGGGATACGCCGCGAGTCGCACCGCAGCCGGCACCAAAACCGACACCGCGCTGGTTGAAGCGCCGCGCTCGATCTCGGTCGCGACCCGGCAGCAGATGCAGGATCGGGCGGTGCAGAACATCGACGACGCCGTTCGCTACATGCCGGGCGTGGTTGCCAGCAGTTACGGCAGCGACAGCCGGTCCGAATGGCTGAAAGTCCGCGGCTTTGAACCCACCCAATTCCTCGACGGCCTGCCACTGCCGAAAGGGGCATACGTGATGCCGAAAATGGAGACCTGGGATCTGAAGCGCGTTGCCCTCCTGCGTGGCCCGGCGTCTTCGGTTTATGGTCAGACCCCGCCAGGCGGCATGCTTGATATGGTCAGTCGTCGCCCCGAAGCCGACGCCAGCCACGAGGTGCAGGTTCAGGTCGGCACTTACAACCGCAAGCAGATCAGCTTCGACAGCACCGGCAAGATCGACGATGCCGACAATTTCGAGTACCGCGTCAGCGGCGTCGTGCGTGACAGCGGCACCTCGGTGGACCACATCGATGACAAGCGCTACAACCTCGCGCCGAGCCTGACCTGGAACATCGACCCGGACACCAAACTGACCTTTCTCAGCCAGTTCAATCGTGACGATACCGGGATCACCAGCCAGTTCCTGCCGATTCAGGGCACCAAATACCCATCGGCCGTGGGCCGCGTGAAATATCACGAAAACCTGGGCGATCCGGACTGGGAGTTTTACGACAAGACTTACTACGCGCTTGGCTATGCCTTCGAGCATCGTCTCAACGACGTCTGGCAGTTCAAGCAGAACGTCCGCTATACCAAAAGCGACCTGTCCTTTCAGGGAATCACGGCAGGCGGCTATTTCGGCTCGGTGTCAGACGATGGCACCGTTGCTCGCGGCGCCAACGTCGTCAACGAGGACATTTCCCAGTTCGCGCTGGACAACAACCTGCAAGCCGACTTCGACACGGGCGAACTCAAGCACACCCTGTTGCTCGGGCTCGACTATCAGCGACTGAATCACAACTACAAATGGCAGTACGGCAACGCGCCGACCAGCAACATCGCCAAGCCGATTTACGGGCAGGACTTCAGCAACATCGATTACACCGCGTATCAGGATTACAACCAGAAAACCCGGGACGTCGGCGTTTATATTCAGGACCAACTGGCCCTGGATAACTGGCGTCTGACCCTGGGCGGGCGCCAGGATCTGCTCAAGACCGAATCGAAGTTCTACAACAGCGATCAGTCCGACGACCGCACCGACAGCGCGTTCACCGGCAACGCCGCGCTCAGCTACGTCTTCGACTCCGGATTCACGCCTTACATTTCCTACGCCGAGTCGTTCCAGGCAGAGCAAGGCGGCGCCAACGGCGTGGCGTTCCAGCCGGGGACGGGCAAGCAGTACGAAGTGGGCCTCAAATACCAGCCGCCGGGCAGCAACATCATCTTCACTGCGGCGGCGTACGACCTGACCCGTCGCGACATCGTGCTCAGCGACACCCTTGGCGTGCAGCGTCCGCTGGGCGAAGCGAAGGTGCGCGGCTTCGAGCTGGAAGCGGTAGGCGATGTCACTGACAACCTGAAAGTGACGGCGTCCTACACCTACGCCAACAGCAAGATGACCAAAGTCACCGACCCGCTGGACAAGAATCGTCCGCTGCCACTCACGCCTGAAAATCAGGCGGCGATCTGGGGTGATTACACCTGGCACGACGGGGTGCTCGACGGTTTCGGCCTGGGCTTTGGCTCACGGTACATTGGCGAGACCGACAATATTGCGATCGGCAGTTACGGCTTTGTCGCCGATTCCAACTACGGGCACAGCAATGCCTACACCGTCTACGACGCTGCCGTGCATTACGACCTCGGCCGCATGAACAACGCCCTCAAGGGCGTGAGCGTGTCGGTCAATGCCAACAACGTCTTCGACAAGGAATACATTTCCACCTGCGACGGCTTCTATTGCTACTACGGCGACCGTCGTACCGTGCTCGCGAGCGTAGACTACAAATGGTAATCGTTTAAACTCTCATTACCCGAAACAAGGGCCGCTCCCACACAGCGGCCTTTGTCGCTTTCGCTGACTCCGGATTTCCACATGAAAAGCCAAACCATTCGCCGCTGGTCTTTCATCCACACGTGGACCAGCCTGATCTGCACGGCATTCCTGCTGATGCTGGCAGTCACTGGCTTGCCGCTGATCTTCAGTCACGAGATCGCTCACCTGACGGGCGATGCACCGGAATTCAAGGAAATGCCCGCCGGCACGCCGCATCTGGACCTAGAGCAACTGGTTCGCTCAGCCGAGGCCCATCGCCCCGGCGACGTGATGCAGTATTTCGGCTGGGATGATGATGACCCCAACGGCGTCTACGCCATCATGGGTAAAACCGCCGGCGGCGACCCCAATGAATCCCACAGTTTCATGCTCGACGCCCGCACCGGCGAAGCGATGGAAACGCCGAGCGCCAACGGCGGTTTCATGATGATCATGCTGCGTCTGCACGTGGACATGTACGCGGGGTTGCCGGGCAAGCTGTTGCTGGCGTTCATGGGCCTTCTGTTTGTCATGGCGATCATTTCCGGCGTCGTGCTGTACGCACCCTTTATGCGTCGGCTGGATTTCGCCACGGTGCGGCCGAATAAATCCACGCGGGTACGTTGGCTTGATCTGCACAACCTGATCGGCGTCGTCACGCTGACCTGGGCCATGGTCGTGGGCCTGACCGGTGTGCTCAACGCCTGCGCCGATTTAGTGATCGCCCAGTGGCGCACCGACGCGCTGATGACCATGATCGCGCCCTACAAGGACGCCCCACCCCTGGCCGAACGCGCACCGGCAACCCGATTGATCGACATCTCCAAAGCCACTGTCCCCGGCGCCGAGCCGAGCTTCATTGCCTTTCCCGGCTCGCGTTTTTCCAGCGAGCATCACTACGCCGTGTTCATGAAAGGCGACACGCACCTGACGTCTCACCTGCTCACTCCCGTACTGATCGACGCCCAGGACCTGCACGTGACCGCGACGCTGGGACGCCCGTGGTACATGGACGCCCTGCTGCTGTCGCAACCGCTGCACTTCGGCGACTACGGCGGCATGCCGATGAAAATCCTCTGGGCCGCGCTGGACGTCTTGACCATCATCGTCCTCGGCAGTGGCTTGTATCTGTGGTGGGTCCGTCGTCGCGCCACTGTCGCTGCGGCAAAAGCAGTCGCCGTAGAGGCGGAAGTGGCATGACCCGACACAAGAAGCATTCGGCGTTCTGGAAGACCTTCGGCACGCCCGGCTGGATCGCCGTGCTGACCGCAGTCGGCCTGTTCGCCGCGCTGCTGGGCGACGGTGCGTGGGATGTACTCGCCTGGGTCGGCATGGCCATTCCGACCTGGTACAGCTGCAAAGGATTGATGGCGCGCAAGCGGGTTTGATTCACCGAAGCCCCGCTTTTACATGATTTACATCGAACCGTTCCCAATGAACCGGCTTGCTTTGACGATGGCAGGGGCGCGCGCATCCGCAGTAAAACATCGCATCCTGCCTGGCCTCCCTTGGTTATAAGTCGAACAAGTCCGTAAGAAACTTCCCTCGCAACAACACTAAGCGTCCTACACGCTCCGACTCCCAGGCTGGCCTCCCCTGCGAGTCACCCTCCCGATAATCGATATTCCGCCCTGGCAGGGCATCCACACTATCCATCGGGAAGACCCACAATGGCGCTCGACGCATTTTTGAAGATTGAAGGCATTGCTGGCGAAGCACTGGATGAGCAGTGCAAAGACTGGATTGAAATCACCGGGTATTCGTTCGGCACCTACCAGAGCGCGTCCGTTACAGCCAGCACGGCAGGCGGCGCGACTTCCGGGCGCACCACGCTCAGCAATCTGACGCTGACCAAGATGCTCGACAAGTCGAGCTGCAAACTGATGGCAGCCAACTGCGCCGGAGAGCACTTCAAGGAAGTGAAGCTTTCCGTACACCGTGCAGGGGGCGACAAAATGAAGTTCTACGAGATCATTCTCGAAGAAGTGATCATTGCCGAATACAACCAACTCGCCAACGACGGCATTCCCACCGAACTCATCCAGCTCAACTACGGCCGTATCCGCTCGACCTACACCCTGCAAAAAAGAAACGACGGGAGCGCGGCCGGCAGCGTAACGGGCGGATGGGACAGGATCGGCAATAAGCAATATTGCTGAGCGAGGGATATGTCATGGACTTCGAACGTACCCAACATGTCGGCCATTACGGTGTCGTGTTTACGCTTATTCACTTCACCGTGCAGCCGGACGATGCCGCATCGTTGAGAACGATCAACCTACCGGAAATAACCAGGAGTCATTTTGAGGTCACCCGGTTGATTGAGGAAACCTACGAGCGGATGCTTGCACAGGGGCGGCCTTGCCGGATGGTGCTTGCGGTGTCACAACCAGTGAGCCGGAACTCAGCAGACCTGCTTAATGATCAGAGGGCTACGATAGGAACCCTAGTTGGCTCCATCGGAGGAAAACTTGCGTCACCGTTAGGGAGCATCGCGGAAAAGATCGCTGGAACAACATCCGCTTCGGCGATCAAAAACAGATTGCCGACCTTTCATTCAGGAGACGTCATCGTCAGTATTGATGCCCAAGTGTCAGGTGGCATCGGTCCTCAACGCTCGTCAGCATCATTAATCCTGAAAGTGAACGGCGGCCGCTGATGGGAACTGGTCTGTCCCTGGCAATTATGTGTTTTGTGATCTGGGGTATACGTCGAATCACCGTACCAAGACTCTATCAATGCTTGACTGGCTTGGCGTTGATAGTCTTCTACTTCAAGTACGTGATCTCATGGATTGTTGCCATGGAAGAAGTGCGAGATGCTTACTTCCTGGATTACGAAACACTGTTATTTGGCATTTTCTATCTCGGAGTAGACCTAGTGATCTATAGCTGGTGGCGTGACGACGAGCCAAAGTAGCGAACCGCATTGCCTCACCAGACGACTGGCTTGCCCCCCGCTCCTCAAGCGAGGGACAAGCATTTTCCGCCATTCCAGTCATCATACGACCGTCGGCAATTTACAAAGCCAGCCAGCCTGCGTTCTGCCCCCTCAATTCACGGCCCCCTAGGCACTCGATCGCCCAAAACCCAGCCCCGCCGGTGACAATCCAGTTACATATAGAAATACAATGGCAATTTATGGGTATTCCCATTGACAACAAAACGTGCTTTTGACTAAATCGAGTCATACGACGACGTATAACGATCGCCGCCTAATAAAAACAATACCCAGAGTGGACTCGATGAAAATCAAAGGCATCCGTTGGTGGATGGTCGCGCTGATAACCGGCGGCCTGATCGTCAACTATCTCGCGCGCAATACCCTCTCCGTCGCCGCTCCCACCATGATGAGCGAGCTGAACATCTCCACCGAACAGTACTCGCACGTCGTCATCGCGTGGCAGATGGGCTATGCCTTCATGCAGCCGGTTGCCGGTTACGTGATCGACGCCATCGGCACCAAGATCGGCTTTGCAGTGTTCGCCATCGCCTGGTCTGTGGCGTGCGCATCGGCGGCTATGGCCACCGGCTGGCAGAGTCTGGCGTTTCTGCGCAGCTTGCTGGGTATCACTGAGGCGGCGGGGTTTCCCGCAGCGATCAAAGCGACCACGGAATGGTTTCCGGCCAAAGAGCGCTCGGTTGCCATCGGCTGGTTCAACATCGGTTCGTCGATCGGTGCCTTGCTGGCCCCTCCCCTCGTGGTCTGGGCGATTCTGCACAGCGGCTGGCAGATCGCGTTCATCATCGTCGGCGGGCTGGGCCTGCTGTGGAGCGCGGGCTGGTTATTCTTCTACAAACACCCGCGCAATCAGCGTTTGCTGGGTGACGAGGAGCGCGATTATATTCTTGCCGGTCAGGAGTCCCACCTGAAGGACGCGCCGACCAAGCACGCCAGCTGGAAGAAGATCGTCGGCACCCGCAATTTCTACGCAATCGCGTCAGCCCGCATGCTGTCAGAGCCGGCCTGGCAGACGTTCAACGCCTGGATTCCGCTGTACCTGATGACCGAGCGTCACATGAACATCAAGGAAATCGCGATGTTTGCCTGGCTGCCGTTTCTCGCAGCTGACATCGGCTGCGTGCTGGGCGGTTACCTGAGCCCGTTTTTCTACAAGCATTTCAACGTGTCCCTGCTCACGTCGCGCAAGATGGTGATGGTGCTGGGCTCGCTGTGCATGATCGGCCCTGGCTGCATCGGTCTGGTGGACAGCCCTTATGTCGCCATCGCGCTGCTGTGCGCCGGAGGTTTCGCGCACCAGACGCTGTCAGGCGCCCTTTACGCAATCACGTCGGACTCCTTCGGCAAGAACGAAGTGGGTACGGCAACAGGCCTCGGTGGCATGTTCGGGTTTCTCGGCGCGGCGTTGTTCACGCTGGTGCTCGGGATCATGGTGACTAAAGTCGGCTACAGCCCGCTGTTTGTGGCGCTGGCCGCTTTCGATCTTATCGCCGCCACAATCATCTGGTTTGTCGCGAAGCCGCTGCTGACCGGCACACCTGCGGCGCAATCCGGCAGACCATCGGCTGATTCGCCCGATGGGGTCCCGACGGTCTGACATCAATGTCCGGGCCGTCGCAAATCGGCCCGGCAATGCTTCAGGATATTGCGCAGCGTCCTGGCCCTGACTAGTCTGGAGGCCCAGGCCGATCAGAGGAATATCCATGTCTGCGCCCAGCATGACGCTGTATTACAACGCCGCTTCGCCCTTCGCTCGCAAGGTGCTGATCTTGCTTCATGAGACCGGACAGGCGAGCCGGGTCAGTCTCAAGGCCGTTGCCCTCACCCCCGTGAGCCCCGACGTTGAACTCTGCCGCGGCAATCCGTGCGGAAAAATTCCGGCGCTGTGCCTGGCCGACGACAACGTGATCCATGACAGCCGGGTGATTCTCGAATACCTGGATCAACAGCATGTCGGCAACCCCCTCATTCCCAAGGAAGGCTCGGCGCGCTGGCGGCGATTGACACTTGCGTCACTGGCCGATGCCCTGCTGGACGCTGCACTGCTCATCCGCTACGAGACCTTTCTGCGGCCCGAGGAAAAACATTGGTCGGAATGGCTCGACGCCCAGCAGCAGAAAATCGATCGCACGCTGGCCTATTTCGAAGCCGAAGCCGTCACCGAATTGAGTACGCATTTCGACGTAGCGTCGATCAGCGTGGCATGCGCGGTGGGCTATCTGGATTTCCGCCAGCCCAATCTGGGCTGGCGCAGCAGCTACCCACGATTGGCGAACTGGTATTACGAAGTCAGTCAGCGGCCATCGATGGTAGAGACTCAGCCGCCTGTGTAGAAATCGGTCACGCAACAATGAGTAGGTTTTAGATAAACGCTAACCTGTAAGTAGGTGGGCGCAAAAATCGCATACTAAAAGGCCGGATAACTCCGGCCTTTTTGCTTCGTCTTTAGCAGCGTTTCGCGGCTTTCAACAATGCATTACAGTTCTGCGGCTGCGCTGCTTCCTTCTGCGTCTGGGCAGACTGAACGGTGCCCTGTACAGGACCCGAGCAAATAGCATCCGAGTTCACTACGACTACAGAGGTAAAGTAACAATTGTAAATTCCCTTATCGCTCTTTACCTGAAAGCGCACCGACTCCAAGGAAGCCGATTTTGACAAAATAGTGATTTTGTCGCTGCTGGTGTTCAGGGCGAAGGCGGCCTTTTCCTGCAAGTCCGAGTCACTCTGCGTACGTTGCGCAATGGAGCCACAACCAGAAATGCTGACGGCAACGACAGCGGTGATTACTAGTTTTTCAAACGTGATGCACTTCATGCTTTAGGGTCCATTCCATTAGTTTGCGTGTAATACAGGCCAGCGCTACCAGCCGACCGCCATCATGACATTTTTAAGCGTCGCGACTCGGCGTTTTGGCCTCTGAGTGAGTGAAGACCTCGGTTCCCCATAATGCTCAAGGTGGCCGGCGCGACGTCGTAGCGCTTCATCTTGTTTCGTTCAGTCGTGACTTATTCCAATAAGTAGGCCATCAAATCGGATCATATGCCGCATGCCTGAAGCGTCCCGCGCAATCGCTCGGGGACGCAATCAAAACGGCCATCAGCACTCAGGTTTATCGGCCGTATAACGACGCGCCGGATTCACCGCCGCGCCGAATTCACGCAGGGCCTTGGCGCCGATCAGCAACGGATAGTTGAAGTGGCTGCGGTCGACGAGGTTGACCTCCACGGTGCGTTTCACGTTACCCAGGCACAGCTCAAGATCGACAACCGGGCGCTTGGTGGGATCGGCCGGCTCTTCGTCATCGTCGCCTTCGGAACGGCCTTTGATCCGGCTGATGCGCGACACCTTGTGCTCGTAGACTTTGCTGTCGGCGTCCTTGGTCGCCAGACGGAAACGCACCCAGTCATCGCCATCGCGCTTGAACAGTTCGATGTCCTTGGCCGACAGCGATGCGGTCAACGCGCCGGTGTCCATCTTGGCTTTGAATGTCTCGCCGATCTCCGAGACCTGAATGTATTCGTAACGACCGTACAACGTCGGTTCGGCAGCCATGACAGGCAACGCCAGCAAAGACATAAGCGCCAGAAGGGATTTCACGGATCTGATTCCTCGTGATGAATGGGCGGGGCGTGTGCCCGGTTTAGACCGTCACTCTGCCGATGGTTCGCGGCAGGCTTCGCGCTCAGGGCCAAGCGAGCCAAGCATAGGGAGCCTACTGACAAAGGCGTGAAACATTCGTCGGTATCGCCAGGGTTTTGCGCCAACTGCCCGGCCTGCTTATCATTGCGCGCCACCCTGTCGACCGCGAGTGCCTTATGCGTCACCTGCTCACCGGAATTGCCGTCACGCTGCTGCTTCTGCTCAATACGCTGGTGCTGATCGGCCCACTGATGGTCTTTGCGCTGCTCAAGTTGGTGTTCCAGAGCGAGATGCGCGACAACTGCTCGGTGGCAGTGATGTGGATCGCCGAGACGTGGTGTGAAATCAACAAGCTGATTTTCAAAATCTGCCTGCCAACCCAGTGGGAAATCCGCGGCGACGAAGGCCTGCGTGGCGATACCTCCTACCTGGTCATCGGTAACCATCAGTCGTGGGTAGACATCCCGGCGCTGGTGCAGGCGTTGAATCGACGTACACCCTTCTTCAAATTCTTCCTAAAGAAAGAACTGATCTGGGTGCCGTTTTTGGGGCTGGCATGGTGGGCACTCGATTACCCGTTCATGAAGCGCTACACGAAGGCGTTTCTGGCCAGGCATCCCGAGCTCAAGGGCAAGGATCTGGAAATCACCCGCGAGGCATGCGAGCTGTTCAAACGTCAGCCCGTGACCGTGGTGAATTACCTGGAAGGCACACGCGTCACCCCGGCCAAGAAAGCCCAACAGGCTTCGCCCTATCGTTACTTGCTAAAGCCCAAGGCAGGCGGCGTCGCATTCGTGCTGGCAGCGATGGGTGAGCAGCTGGACGCGGTGCTTGATGTGACGGTCGTTTATCCAAGCGAGCGCATCCCGGGGTTCTGGGACTTGCTATCAGGACGAGTGCCACGGGTGATTGTCGACATCAAGACCCGCGAACTCGACCCTGCGCTGTGGCAGGGCGATTACGAGAATGACCCGGTGTTCCGCGTGTATGTGCAGGACTGGGTCAACCGGCTGTGGCAAGAGAAGGATGCGCGGATCGCCGAGTTACGCGGCGCGATTGCTTAGCACATCCGTAGCAGCAGGCGCCCCGATTGCCGGGGCGCTGCAACTACATTACTTGGCGCCCCAGACGCCACTCAACGCCTGCAACGCTGAACCGCCCGCGCCTTGCTGACCGAGGTACTGCAGAATCACCGGCACGAACTGGCTGACCATGCTGCTGTTCATGCCCAGGGCGCTGAACGCCTTGTTCACGTCGCCCATGCTCTGCACGTTGCCCAGCGCACTATCCAAGGCAGAGTTGCTGCTTCCGGAGTTGCCCAGCAGACCGCCAAGACCACTCAGGCTGCCGAGAGCCGATGTGCCGGCCAGTTGATCAAGGCCTGGCACTGATTTGCTCAGTTGCGAATAGTCGTTGCCGGCGAGCTTGTTCTTGGCCAGCCCCAACAAGGCGCCGGTCCCGCCCACCGCTTGCTCCGGCGTGACGTTCAACTGCGTGCCCAGCGTGTTCAATAGCCCGGCTGCCTCGGGCGCGGCGGTTGCCTTTTGCTGACCGCCGGTTGCATTGGAAACGGCATTGGCCGCGTCATTCAGATTGAAAGCGAAGACCGGCGTGGCGGCCAGCGCCATCAGGCTCGCCAGCGCAGCACTGCGTACGTTTTTCAGTGAAACTTTCATCGCAACAACCTCGTTTGCCGGGAGACCGGCCGTGGCCGGGTAAACACGCGTTGGACCGCCCCTCGAAGGGAAGTTCCGCCCGAGGCCTCAGGGTTTGCTCACATAAAACAAACGCTGCGGCTCGAAGGTCCGCGCCAGCCTTTGATCTGCCGCCGTCGAGCCCGCCTGCAGGCGTCGGTGGCGAATGAACGCCTTATCGAAATGCTCACCGTTGTGAAGCTTCTCGCGCAGGCTGATCAAGCGCGTACCGCCCCGATGATCGGCGCCACGATAAAGCGGTTCACTGAAGAGGCGCACCTGGGAGTCGGGGCTACCCCCAGTGGATGTCAGCTGAACCTGGGTGATGATCGCGAAACCGGACAACCAGGGCGACCAGAGCCGGGACACGTCGGCAGCGAAACACTCACCCGGGGTGAAATCAGCCTCGCAGTCCGCCAGCTCACGGTAGGTCGGCGCGATGCGCACATGTTGGCGGTAAGCGGCGCGGTATCCGGCCTGACAGACCGCCGGCGCCATACCGGCCCAGACGCAGGCGTTGGGGTTTTCAAAGAACACCTCCGACGATGCCCAGCCCGAAGAAACAGGCTCGAGATGAGCGCTCGTCAGCGTGGCGGGCAAGACAATGAGCGGCATCGCGACGAGGAAATGAATCGATGTTCTAACCCACCAGACAAGCATGCATGACCCGCCACCTGAAAAACCGGCCGGACAAATAACACGGAGATAAGGCAGCTGAAACAAGCAGGAATGGAATTCAAACGCTCCCCAACCATTTTCAGAAACGCCCTACAAATGCCGGACTAGAGGCCTACGTCAGGCATAAAAAAAGCGACCCGAAGGTCGCCTTTTGAGAGCGTCATAGGATCACGCGGCGCTGAACAGTTTGTGCGGGTCGATGACGAATTTCTTCGGCACACCGGCATCGAACTCGCCGTAACCGCGCGGGGCGTCGTCGAGGCTGATGACTTCCACGCCAACCACGTCGGCGATGTTGATGCGGTCCCACATGATCGCCTGCATCAGTTGACGGTTGTACTTCATGACCGGCGTCTGGCCGGTGTGGAAGCTGTGGGATTTTGCCCAGCCCAGACCGAAACGAATGCTCAGCGCGCCGACCTTGGCGGCAGCGTCCACGGCGCCCGGGTCTTCCGTCACGTAAAGGCCGGGAATGCCGATCTTGCCGGCGACGCGAACCACGCCCATCAGCGAGTTAAGTACGGTGGCCGGTGCCTCGGCCTTGGCGCCCGCGTGCCCATGGCCACGTGCTTCGAAGCCTACGGCGTCGACGGCGCAGTCCACTTCAGGCTCGCCCAGCAGATCGGCGATCTGCTCGTGCAGCGGGGTGTCTTTGGAGAGGTCGGCGATCTCGAAACCCTGGGCCTTGGCGTGCGCCAGACGCACCGGATTGACGTCACCGACAATGACGACTGCCGCGCCAAGCAAGCGCGCTGAAGCGGCGGCGGCAAGCCCCACGGGACCGGCGCCGGCGATGTACACCGAGCTGCCCGGACCAACACCGGCAGTCACCGCGCCGTGGTAGCCGGTGGGCAGGATGTCGGAGAGGCAGGTCAGGTCGCGAATCTTCGACATCGCCTTGTCGCGATCAGGAAGTTTGAGCAGATTGAAGTCGGCATAGGGCACGAGCACATATTCGGCCTGGCCGCCGGTCCAGTCGCCCATGTCGACATAACCGTAGGCACCACCGGCGCGGGCCGGGTTGACGGTCAGGCAGACGCCGGTGTGTTGCTCTTTGCAGGAGCGGCAACGGCCGCAGGCGACGTTGAAGGGCACGGACACCAGGTCACCGATCTTCAGGTTTTCGACGTCGCTGCCTTTCTCGACCACCTCACCGGTGATTTCGTGACCCAGTACCAGGCCGACCTGGGCAGTCGTTCGGCCACGCACCATGTGTTGATCGGAGCCACAAATGTTGGTGGAAACCACGCGCAAGATCACCCCGTGCTCGATCTTCTTGCCGCGCGGGTCCTGCATCTTGGGATAGTCGATTTTCTGTACTTCGACCTTGCCCGCGCCGAGATACACCACACCACGATTACCAGACATACATGTCACCTCTCTATTTGTTATTGATTGGGTGAATCAGTGAGCTTCAAGCCGCAAGCTTCAAGCAGCAAGCAAAAGCGCTGCTGCCACTACATGGGCCCGAAACGTGTTGCGAGTGACGCCGCTTTTACTCTTGCGGCTTGAAGCTTGAAGCTTGCAACTAGCCCCTACAGCACCACCGTCCTGTTGGCATTGAGAAACACACGTCGCTCGATGTGATAACCCACCGCTCGCGCCAGGGTCAGTCCTTCGATGTCGCGGCCCTTGGCGATCAGGTCTTCAGGGTAGTGACTGTGGTCGACCACTTCGACGCCCTGGGCGATGATCGGCCCTTCGTCGAGATCGTTGTTGATGTAATGCGCCGTCGCGCCGACCAGTTTCACGCCCTTGTTGTAGGCCTGGTGATACGGCTTGGCGCCTTTGAAGCCCGGCAGCAGCGAGTGATGAATGTTGATCGCCTTGCCATCGAGCTTGCGGCACAGCTCCGGCGACAGCACTTGCATGTAGCGGGCAAGCACCACCAGTTCGGCGCCGGTGTCTTCGATCACCTTCATCACCCTGGCTTCCTGCGCCGGTTTGTCATTGGGGTCGAGGGGGAAATGGTAGTAGGGAATGTCGTGCCAGCGCGCCAGCGGTTCGAGGTCCGGGTGATTGGAAACGACGGCGACCACGTCCATGGACAGCTGATTGATGCGCTGTCGGTAGAGCAGATCGTTGAGACAGTGATCGGCTTTGGACACCATGATCACCACTTTCGGGCGGTAGTTCGGGGCGGTGAGTTCGAAGATCATGCCGAAGGATTCGCCGCGCTCGGCCAGGCCTGCACGGAAAGACGCTTCGTCAAACCCGTCCGGTTGGCGAAATTCGACGCGAATGAAGAAGCGGCTGGACAGCCGGTCATCGAACGAATGGTGTTCGGTGACGTAACAGCCCTGCTCGAAGAGATAACGCGTCACCGCGTCCACCGTGCCCAGCACGCTGGGGCAGTCGGCGGTCAGAATCCAGGTATCGGGGGCGCGGCTCATAGGTATTCCTTGATCGTGTGGTCAATCCGGGATCAGGCAGCGACGCTCAAACCATACTCCGCACTCGCATCCTGCAGCCACATCCACCAGTAATCGGCGAAGCTTCGGCGGATGACCAGTTCCCAGGTGTCTTCGCCGGTACGGCGTATCACCAGCTGCGATTTGGCGAATACCGTGCCGATGGCCTTGCCCACCGGGAAGTTGCTCGGGTGCACGTCGTAGCTGGTGGATTTCATCAGCACTTCGCGGACCTTCGGGCCGGTCAGTTCCAGCAGCGATTGCCCGCCGCTGACGTTGACGACAGCGATGTGTAAACCGGCGAGCGCTTCGCGCAGCTTCTGCTCGACGGCGAACTCTTCACCGGTCGGGACGATCAGCAGCCACTCATCCGGGCCCAGCCACTGGAGCGAGCTATCGCCGCTGGACACCAGCACCAGCGCGCCCGGCAGTTCCATGCCCAGCGCCTTGTGCACGCCCGCCGCGAACGCCGGGTCGTGCCCGTTGCCGCGAATGGTCAAGTGGCCAAGCAGCTTTTTCTCCCGCAGCACGACGCCCGGATTGCTGCGGCCTTTGCCGATCAGGCTCTGAAGGTCAGCATGAAACAGCGGCGACTCGGCTTTGGCGTCGGTCGCTGGCCGCTGTTGGTAAACGTTGGCTGTGGTCATAGAGCACCTGTGTTGAATTCTGTTGTTTCAGTGAACACGTTCCCGTAGGAGTGAGCTTGCTCGCGATCGCGGTGTGTCAGTCACCAGATGTATGCCTGATCTCACGCCATCGCGAGCAAGCTCACTCCCACAGGGATGTAAGCAAGCCAAGACTTACTCCACGTTCTGCTGATCACCCTTCGGATCAAAGAACACCGAGGACACGATCTCCGCCTCGATCACCGAGCCATCCGCCAGCGGCGCAAACACCCGCTCGCCCATGCGCTTCAGCCCGCCCTTCACCACACCCATGGCAAACGAGTAACCCAGCGAGTTCGCCGCATAACTCGACGTCACGTGGCCCACCATCTTCATCGGAATCGACTGCTTCGGATCGAACACCAGTTGCGCGCCTTCCGGCAGCCACTGGGTCGGATCAACCGGCTTCAGGCCGACGAGTTGCTTGCGATCTTCCCGCACGCAGTCCTCTCGATTCATGCCGCGCTGGCCAATCCACGAGAACGGCTTGGTGCGGCCGACACACCAGCCCATATTCAAATCGTCCGGGGTCATCGAACCGTCGGTATCCTGGCCGACGATGATGAAGCCCTTTTCGGCGCGCAGGACGTGCATGGTTTCAGTGCCGTACGGGGTCAGGTTGTACTGTTTGCCGGCTTCGGCGATTTTTTCGAGAACGCCCATGGCGTAGTCGGCCTGGATGTTCACTTCGTAGGAAAGCTCACCGGTAAACGAAATCCGGAACACTCGCGCCGGCACACCAGCCACCAGCCCCTCTTTCCAGGTCATGAACGGAAACGCTTCACGGCCCAGGTCGATGTCGGTCACTTCGCTGAGCAGCTTGCGGCTGTTCGGCCCGGACAGGGTCAGGGTCGCGTAGTGATCGGTGACGGAGGTGAAGTACACCTTCAGGTCCGGCCATTCGGTCTGTTGATAGATTTCCAGCCACTGCAGCACGCGTGCGGCGCCACCGGTCGTGGTGGTCATGATGAAGTGGTTATCGGCGATGCAGGCGGTCACGCCATCGTCGAAGACCATGCCGTCTTCCTTGCACATCAGGCCGTAACGGGCCTTGCCCACGTCCAGTTTGGTCCAGGCGTTGGTGTAGATCCGGTTCAGAAATTCCCGCGCATCCGGGCCTTGAATGTCGATCTTGCCCAGCGTCGATGCGTCCAGCAGACCGACGCTGTCGCGCACAGCCTTGCATTCGCGGCGCACGGCGGCGTGGATGTCTTCACCGGCTTTCGGGAAATACCACGGACGTTTCCACTGACCGACGTCTTCGAATTCAGCGCCGTTCTTGACGTGCCAGGCATGCAGCGCGGTGAAGCGCACAGGCTCGAAGACGTGACCGCAGTGACGGCCGGCAATGGCGCCGAAGGTCACCGGCGTATAGTTCGGACGGAACATAGTGGTGCCCATTTCCGGGATCGACACGTTCAGCGAACGGGCGGCAATCGCCAGGCCGTTGACGTTGCCGAGCTTGCCCTGGTCGGTACCGAAACCCAGCGCGGTGTAGCGTTTGACGTGCTCGACGGACTCGAAACCCTCGCGGGTCGCCAGCTCGATGGCCGCTGCAGTGACGTCATTCTGCAGGTCGACGAATTGCTTCGGCGCCCGCGCAGTGCCCTTTTCGTGCGGTACCTGAAACAGCGCCAGTGTTGGTTCTTCCACACGGCTCAGCGCTTTCGGCAGTACGCCTTCGACCGGTTTGAAACCGGCTTCACTGGCGGCACGAACACCCCCTTCAAAACCGTCGGCCAGCGAGTCGCCGAGCGCGTAAACGCCATTTACACCGCCGACGCAGACACGTTTCTGCGGCGCTTCGCCCGGCACGAAACCGAGGATGTCTTCGCGCCAGACCGGCTTGCCACCGAGGTGCGAAGCCAGGTGAACGATCGGGCTGTAACCCCCGGAGCTGGCCACCAGATCGCAGTCGAGCCATTCACCAGGGCTGGCCACTTTGTGGGCTTTGACATCGATGGCAGCCACGCGGGCGGCGCTGACGCGCTTGCTGCCACGGGCTTCCACCACGGCACTGCCGGTCAGGATCCGAATGCCTTTGGCGCGGGCCTCTTCCACTAACGCACCGCGCGGGTTGTGACGCGCATCGGCGACGGCCACCACGTGCAGACCAGCGTCGAGCCAGTCCAGCGCCACGCGATAGGCGTAATCGTTGTTGGTCGACAGCACCAGTTTCTTGCCCGGCGCCACGCCATAACGGCGCACGTAAGTAGAAACAGCGCCAGCCAGCATGTTGCCCGGTACGTCGTTGTTGCCGTAAACCAGCGGACGCTCGTGGGTGCCGCTCGCCAGCACCACGCGCTGGGCGCGAACCCGGTGCATACGCTGACGTACCTGGCCGATTGGCGCGCGGTCGCCGAGGTGATCGGTCAGCCGCTCGTGAATGGTCAGGAAATTGTGGTCGTGATAGCCGTTCACCGTGGCGCGCGGCAGCAGGGTGACGTTGGGCAGGCCTTTGAGTTCGGCCACCACCGTCGCTACCCATTCCGCTGCCGGTTTGCCGTCCAGACTTTCGCGGCTGTCCAACAGGCTGCCGCCGAATTCTTCCTGCTCGTCCGCCAGGATGACCCGAGCACCGCTGCGCGCAGCCGCCAGGGCAGCGGCCAGACCTGCAGGACCGGCGCCGACCACCAGCACGTCGCAGTGCTGGTTCATGTTGTCGTAGGTGTCCGGATCCAGCTCGGTCGGCGAACGCCCGAGGCCCGCTGCCTTGCGGATGTACTTCTCGTAAGTCATCCAGAACGACTGCGGGTACATGAAGGTTTTGTAGTAGAAACCCGGCGGCATCAGCTTGCCGCCGACCTTGCCGAGAATGCCCATCATGTCGGTGTTCACGCTCGGCCAGCCATTGGTGCTGGTCGCGACAAGGCCCGAGTAAAGCGCCTGTTGCGTGGCGCGCACGTTGGGAATCTGCGTGGCTTCGGTGGCGCCGATCTGCAGCACGGCATTCGGCTCTTCGGAACCTGCCGCAAAGATGCCGCGGGGCCGCGAGTACTTGAAGCTCCGGCCGATGATGTCGACACCGTTGGCGAGCAAGGCGGCGGCCAGGGTGTCGCCTTCAAAACCCTGGTAGGTCTGGCCGTTGAAGTTGAAATTGAGAACCTTGCTGCGATCGATGCGGCCGCCGTTGGGCAGGCGATTGGACTGGCTCATACCTGTTCTCCCTTTCTGATCGCGGGCGCGGGATTGACGAACTGCGGCTGCGTGCCGATCGGATAGGTTTCGAGAATTTCGTAGGTCACGGTGTCACGCGTGGTGTTGAAGTACTGCCGGCAACCCGCCGCGTGAATCCACAACTCGTGGTGCAGGCCGCGCGGGTTGTCGCGGAAGAACATGTAGTCGCCCCACTCTTCGTCGGTGCAGGCCGCCGGGTCCAGTGGACGCGGGATGTGGGCCTGACCGGAGACGTGGAATTCCTCTTCGGAGCGCAGTTCGCCACAGTGAGGACAGAAGATATGCAACATGGGAAAGTCCTCTGTTAGTGGGCTACGGCTGCAGCGCCGTGTTCATCGATCAATGCGCCGTTGTGGAACCGGTCGATTGAGAAGGGTTTGGCCAGCGGGTGCATTTCGCCCTTGGCCAGGCTTGCAGCAAACACGTTCCCCGAGCCCGGGGTGGCCTTGAAGCCACCGGTGCCCCAACCGCAGTTGAAGAACATGTTCGGCACAGGCGTCTTGGAAATGATCGGGCAGGCGTCCGGCGTGGTGTCGACGATGCCGCCCCACTGGCGGTTCATGCGCACCCGCGACAGCACCGGGAACATCTCGACGATGGCCTGAATGGTGTGCTCGATCACCGGGTACGAGCCGCGCTGGCCGTAGCCGATCCAGCTGTCAATACCGGCACCGATCACCAGATCGCCCTTGTCGGACTGGCTGATATAACCGTGTACGGCGTTGGACATGATCACGCTGTCGATGATGGGTTTGATCGGCTCCGATACGAGCGCTTGCAGCGGATGGGATTCCACCGGCAGACGGAAACCGGCGAGCTTGGCCATGTGGCCAGAGTTGCCGGCCGTCACCACGCCGACGCGCTTGGCGCCGATGAAGCCCTTGTTGGTTTCAACGCCGATGCACACGCCGTTTTCCTTGCGGAAGCCGGTCACTTCGGTCTGTTGAATCAGGTCCACGCCCAACGCATCGGCGGCACGGGCATAGCCCCAGGCCACGGCGTCATGACGCGCCACACCGCCGCGACGTTGCACGGTGGCGCCGATAATCGGGTAGCGGGTGTTTTTCGAGCAGTCGAGGTACGGAATTTCTTCAGCCACTTGCTTGCCGTTGAGCAGCTCGCCATCGACGCCGTTCAAGCGGTTGGCGCTGACGCGGCGCTCGGAATCACGCATGTCCTGCAGGGTGTGGCACAGGTTGTACACGCCGCGCTGGGAGAACATGACGTTGTAATTGATGTCTTGGGAAAGGCCTTCCCACAGTTTCATCGCGTGTTCGTACAAGTGCGCGGATTCGTCCCACAGGTAGTTGGAACGCACGATGGTGGTGTTGCGCGCGGTGTTACCGCCGCCCAACCAGCCTTTTTCGACCACAGCCACATTGGTGATGCCGTGCTCTTTGGCCAGGTAATAGGCCGTTGCCAGACCGTGTCCGCCGCCGCCCACAATCACGACGTCGTAGACCTTTTTCGGGGTCGGCGTGCGCCACATGCGCTGCCAGTTTTCGTGGTGGCTGAGGGAGTGTTTGAAGAGGCCGAAGCCCGAGTAATGCTGCATGGTGCGACTCCTGACTCAGCGGTAAACCGGGAAATCGGCGCACAGCGCGGAGACCTGCTCGGCAACGTTGGCCTCGACATCGGCGTCGCCGAGGTTGTCGAGGATGTCGCAGATCCAGCCGGCCAGCGTGATGCACTGAGTAACTTTGAAACCGCGCGTGGTCACGGCGGGAGTGCCGATGCGCAGGCCCGACGTCACGAACGGCGATTGCGGATCGTTCGGCACGGCGTTCTTGTTGACGGTGATGTGCGAGCGACCCAATGCTGCGTCAGCGTCCTTCCCGGTCAGGCCCTGACGGATCAGGCTGACGAGGAACAGGTGGTTATCGGTCCCGCCCGAAACAACGTCGTAACCGCGATCAATGAACACCTGCGCCATGGCCTGGGCGTTGTCGATCACTTGCTGTTGATAGGCTTTGAAACCGGGCTCCATGGCTTCTTTGAAGCAGATGGCCTTGCCGGCAATCACGTGCATCAATGGGCCACCCTGGGCACCCGGAAACACAGCGGAGTTGAGCTTTTTCTCAATCTCTTCGTTGGCTTTGGCCAGGATCAAACCGCCACGTGGACCGCGCAGGGTTTTGTGGGTGGTGGTGGTGACCACATCGGCGTACGGCAGCGGGTTCGGGTACAAACCGGCAGCGACCAGACCGGCGACGTGGGCCATGTCGACGAACAGCAGCGCGCCCACTTTGTCGGCGATCTGGCGGAAGCGCGGGAAATCCAGGGTTTTGGAGTAGGCCGAGAAACCGGCAACGATCATCTTCGGTTTGTGCTCGACGGCCAGTCGCTCGACTTCGTCGTAATCGATCAGGCCAGTGGCAACGTCGATGCCGTATTGAACGGCGTTGTACAGCTTGCCCGAGGACGACACTTTGGCGCCGTGGGTCAGGTGACCGCCATGGGCCAGACTCATGCCCAGCAAGGTGTCACCCGCTTGCAGCAGCGCCAGGTAAACCGCGCTGTTGGCCGACGAACCGGAATGCGGCTGGACGTTGGCGTAATCGGCGCCGAAAAGGAGCTTGGCGCGATCGATCGCCAGTTGCTCGACCTTATCGACGTGCTCGCAGCCGCCGTAATAACGTTTGCCGGGATAACCCTCGGCGTATTTGTTGGTCAGGCCGCTGCCCTGAGCCTGCATCACGCGCTTGCTGGTGTAGTTCTCCGAGGCGATCAGCTCGATGTGGTCTTCCTGACGCTGCTCCTCGGCACTGATCGCGGCCAACAGTGCATCGTCATAACCCTGAATCTGGTCTTGCTTGCTGAACATCGCGGTTCTCCCAGCGGCGGCGCGGCGCCTGAATGATCGACAGGGCCTTGAACTGCCCTTTGGCCACGATGGTATGGCTGACGCTGACAGCCCAGATGCCTACGCACGCCACACAAAGGCGCGTTTACGACATGGGTTAGGCAGGAGCATTGGTTGCGCAGGATAGGTAATGCTCCTGCGAGGATGCGCAGTGCACGTGAAAGCCCCGGCTGAGCCGGGAAGTCTTGGTCGAACGATTTCACAGTTAGAAGCGGTTGTTGACTAGAAGCGGTTGCGCGACCGGGTGTTCAAATTTTCAACTTCAAGCCCACTCGACATCCGACGAACGGCCACAATACCTGTCATTTCTGACAGTAGACGCGCCTTACCCGCAGGCCTAAAGTCAAATTGCAGCTCAGGCGTAAGTCGTTGAATCGCGGCAAAGCTTCACGATAGCTATGAAGCAAACTTGATAAAGCACGGCGGGCTCATATTAGCCGTGCCCCAATCAACAACAGCACTCTGCGCCAAAATGCTTTCGAAAACTATCCCCTGACGCATACCTGTATCTGGGCATCACCACACTGTAAGAAGGATAACCACCATGGCTAATATCCCTGCGAAAATTTATGTAAATGATGTGTATAAAGGCGAAGCACCTTTGCAAGACTGGACCTTTGCGGCGCTCAGCCAAGGTGATCTCCTGACAGTTTCCTTTGTGAGCCCCGACGTGTACACGGTAATACGAAAAGGGTTGGCGCATATAGAAGGTGATAGCTCCATCACAACACAGTACTTCGTGTACTTGACTTCATCTCCTCAAGTTATTGCTCATCCGTAAAAGGCTGCGTGAGCCGAGCCGCCCTCCTGGCTCACTAGGCAATAAGAAACATAGTTAAAATTGGGCAACCTTCTGCGAACAAGCCCACTGCGATTACAATTACCACTCCTTAACTAAAGCAATGAAATTATTAGCATTAAGTGACGGTCCTCGCAGACGAGCTCATCGTAGAATTTTGCATCTTGCGAACTCTCTCGCTTACTGTCGGGGGAGAGTTTTTCAGCTAATCAGGCCGGTTTTACAGACAACAACCCATCCGCCCGGAACATCCTGCGAATCATCAGCGCTCTAAAACACCTCAGCCCAATGGGCACGGGGACTGTCAAAACTGACAGTATTCAAATAGCGATGACGGGCTTACTTTTGGGTAAACGGAATGCCAGCTACTCAATCAAGGGAATGATCATGGGCACAATCGCAAGGTCGCATACGCTAACTCCCCAGTTGTGGAAAAGCCTGAGGGGGAAACACGTCAGTCGGCAGGGGCCTGCTACTGAGCCGTTGCTCTTTCTGACTCAAGGCGTGTTTCATACGGTGGATATAGAAGGCTCGGTCAAGCTGAGGATTATTCGCGAACTGAACTCAGCTGAGGCGCTGATTGCCGTCTACGTCGAGGATTCGCACGAAGTTCTTTCGGCCACAGTCGCAGTGGGCGATGCCAGGCTTTATGCGACCCCGCAAGACATCGTTCATCAGGACGGCGGGTACTATTCGGTCATTCTCAAGATCATTTCCTATCCGGACGCAGAAGTGGTCGCCGATATCTACTTATGGGAACTACCGCCCATCGCGGCACCGCAGTCCGTCGAATCCGACCTTGCGCTGTATCTTCCAAAAGGCTCGACTTTTTACGTAAGTCCCTCTGAAGAAGACATTGTGATGGACAGAACTTTCAGAGTGTCCGAAGACCGCCAAGTCTCGGTCAACATCCGTACTGTTGAAGGGCGCAGCTACTCAAAAACTGTTACGGAAGCTGAAGCAATCCGATGTGCCGCGCCCGGTGATTACTATGCAGAGAACAGTTCCAATAAACTGTCGGTCATCTATGGCATCACCACACATCCCGAATCACCCTCATCACCGATCCTCAAACATATGCCGCTGCCGGATGTGCCGAGGTCCCGTCATGAGCTCGGCAAATGAGTGACGACATGCCGTTTTTAGGCGTAATCCATCCGCATCCCGGAACATGTGCACCAAATGTCGCAATCAGACCTTTTTGGCAACGCTCGGCAACACTTCTGGGGCACCGCAAATTCACTCTCGTTGCGCCCAGCGGCGCTACCAGCGGCGGCATCACCTGTCATTTCTGACAGTAGACGTGCTTGGCGCATCGGCCTACGTTGGAAGTGCATCGATTTGGGATGACCCGCTTCAAAGCTGAAAATTACTGCTTGATCCACTAAGTTAAGTCTGAACAAAGCGCCAGACTTATTAACGCATGTGAATTTGATATTCATCCAAGCTCAAAAGGACTGACGACATGACTGACACAAATAACGATAAAAAACAGTATATAGAGCTAACAGCGGGCCCCCTCTCGATCAATGAGGGCTTGTTTTATGTTTATCCTGGCGACTGGTACTCATGGATAGACCCTGAAGGTGGCGGAGGCGGAGAACAAGTAGTTTTATACAGAGTTTTCACCTACATCCCGTCAACAGGGGAAGTCGCTGTAGCCTATAACGCCACTACACCCGGAGGCCAAAAAAAGACGACCGAAAAACCAGAGGTTGATCGCATCACTGACGGCTTTTACTTTCAGGTTCAGGCCGAGGACTACATTCACATCGACTTTACGACCAAATATAAAGTCTACAATAAAACAGTTATTTTTGATGAACGCACAGACACGGCAGTCGTCAGGCTTCTCGTTGAGACCGTGGAGGATCCGGCCAAATCGTGACCGCCACTTCGCCACCCTCACAGGATCGACGAGTCACCGATGAATTGTAAACGCTTGCAAAACCTAAGCTCTCCCCTGCTACTGCAAGGGAGAGTTTGATAATTGAATCAGAGCAACTTCGCAGGCAGCAGTCCATCCGCCCTGAACATCCCGCGAATACCGCGTACAGCCTGACGGATGCGGTCCTGATTCTCGATAAGCGCAAAGCGCACATGGTCGTCGCCATATTCACCAAAACCGACGCCAGGCGACACGCAGACTTTGGCTACGGCCAGCAGTTTCTTCGCGAACTCAAGTGACCCCAGGTGCGCATAAGCCTCGGGAATCTTGGCCCAGACGTACATCGACGCTTTCGGGTTTTCGACCATCCAGCCCAGTTCGTGCAGACCTTTGACCAGCACGTTACGACGCTGGCGGTACTGCTCGGCGATGTTGAGCACGCACTGTTGATCGCCTTCCAGCGCAGCGATGGCGGCGACTTGCAGCGGCGTGAACGTGCCGTAATCGTGGTAGCTCTTGATCCGCGCCAGTGCATTGACCAGCTCGGGATTGCCGACCATGAAGCCGATGCGCCAGCCGGCCATGTTGTAGCTCTTGGACAGGGTGAAAAACTCCACCGCAATGTCCTTGGCGCCTGGGACCTGCATGATCGACGGGGCTTTCCAGCCGTCATAAACGATGTCGGCGTAGGCCAGGTCGTGAACCACCAGCACGTCGTACTGTTTGGCAAGGGCAACGACGCGCTCGAAAAAATCCAGCTCGACGCATTGAGCGGTCGGATTGGATGGGAAACCCAGAATCATCATCTTCGGTTTGGGGATCGAGCCGCGAATGGCTTTCTCCAGCTCGGCGAAGAAGTCCACGCCCGGCACCAGCGGCACGGAGCGCACCTGGGCGCCGGCGATCACGGCGCCGTAGATGTGAATCGGGTAACTGGGGTTCGGCACCAGGACGGTGTCGCCCTGATCCAGCGTGGCGAGCATCAAGTGCGCCAGGCCTTCCTTGGAGCCGATGGTGACGATGGCTTCATCTTCTGGATCGATGTCGACGTCGTAGCGTTTTTTATACCAGCTGGAAATCGCCCGACGCAGACGCGGGATGCCACGCGAAGTCGAGTAGCCGTGAGTGTCTTCACGTTGGGCGACGGTGACCAGTTTCTCGACGATGTGCGGCGGCGTTGCCCCGTCGGGGTTGCCCATGCTCAGGTCGATGATGTCCTCACCACGACGACGCGCAGCCATTTTCAGCTCGGCGGTGATGTTGAACACGTAAGGGGGGAGTCGATCGATGCGCGCAAAGCGGCGCGGCGAACCTTGGTCTGCCATGGAAACCTCTGAAGACGTAAGCGCCCGGAACCGTCCGAGCGACGCTGGCCACTGCGGTGGCCTGAGGCGGAAGATACGGGCGGTGACGGCGGTTTGTCTAGAGCGACACCGAGAAACTGATGGTGCTCACACAGGCCTCTTCCCGGCTGAAGCCGGTCCGACTAATACACTGAGTTCGACAGTAGGACCGGCTTCAGCCGGGAAGGCATCAGGCGTCACGCCGCAAACTGATGGCGTTCTCACCGGCCTCTTCCCGGCGGAAGCCGGTCCGACTAATACACCGAGTTCGACAGTAGGACCGGCTTTAGCCGGGAAGGCGTCGGAGGTCAGAACATAAAGCCCAGGGCGCACACGCTGCGTAAATGTCCTCCAAACCACCGTCATTCGATGATCTGCCGCAGCCCGAAGAGCAACAAAAAATGCACCGGATAAATCAGGTACGCCCACCGCCGCATCGGCCACACCCCGAATGCCGGGCGCCCGCGAACAATCGCTAACCCCAACAGCGGTGCCAGCAGACAGGCCGTCAGGGCGCCGATGGAAATCGGGTCGCCCCACAGCATGCCATCGATGATTTTCGGCCACTCGTTGCTCAACAAGCAGACAATCCCCGGCACAATCGCCAGCAGTAACGAGGTCCGCAGCACGAGCACAAACGCGAGCGGCAGCAACACCCCATACATGCCGAACATCAACTGCGGTCCAAACAGCACACCTATAACCAGGGCAGCGATCCCCAGCAGCCGCGCCGGCCATGACCGACTCATCCCGCCCTGCGCAACCAGCAAACCCAGCGCCAGCGTCGGCAATACATTGAGCGTCGTGACCTCACCCGCCATGTAAATCCGATAGGGCAGCTCCGCGATCACAGAAAACACGGCCAGCCAGGCCAGATATTTCCACTTGATCGACGAATCCACTTCGCGCCGGCCAGTGCGCACGACGTTGACCGCGATCGCCAGGCAGAACCAAGGGAATGCCAGGCGCCCCGGTACGTACAGCCAATTGGCGTGCCAGCCGACATAGCGCAGGTGGTCCATCACCATGCTCAGCATCGCCAGCCACTTGAGCAGGTCCAGCGCGCGATCACGCGCGGGTAAGGTCATTGATTTTGTTTCGGTCATATTGCTTCGCTGCCTGGCTGAATTTTCCGACGCAAGAATGCATGACCAAACCGATCAACTTTGGTTACAGTCGCAGGCTTCGATTACAGGGAACCGGCCATGTCAGACCAAAGCCAGCAGTTTGCCAGCGACAACTATTCGGGAATCTGCCCGGAGGCGTGGGCGGCCATGGATCAAGCCAACCACGGGCACCAGCGTGCCTATGGCGACGACCAGTGGACAGCGCGCGCGGCCGATCAATTCCGTCAGTTGTTCGAAACAGACTGCGAGGTGTTCTTCGCCTTCAACGGCACAGCGGCCAACTCCCTGGCGCTGTCATCCCTCTGCCAGAGTTACCACAGCGTCATTTGCTCGGAAACCGCCCACGTCGAAACCGACGAATGCGGCGCGCCGGAGTTCTTCTCCAACGGCTCCAAACTGCTGACCGCACGCAGCGAGAACGGCAAGCTGACACCCGCGTCCATTCGTGAAGTCGCGCTCAAACGCGCCGACATCCATTATCCGAAACCCCGAGTGGTCACGCTGACCCAAGCCACGGAAGTGGGCAGCGTGTATCAGCCGCAAGAGCTCGAAGCCATCAGCGAGACCTGCAAGGAGCTGGGCCTGAACCTGCACATGGACGGTGCCCGCTTCGCCAATGCCTGCGCGTTTCTGGGTTGCTCGCCTGCGGAGCTGACCTGGAAAGCCGGCGTTGATGTGCTGTGCTTCGGCGGCACCAAAAACGGCATGGCAGTGGGCGAGGCGATCCTGTTCTTCAATCACAAGCTCGCCGAAGACTTCGACTACCGCTGCAAACAGGCCGGGCAACTCGCCTCGAAGATGCGTTTTCTGTCGGCACCGTGGGTAGGTTTGCTGGAAAACGACGCCTGGCTCAAGCACGCACGCCACGCGAATAGCTGCGCGCAGTTGCTGGCGGATCTGGTCAAGGATATTCCCGGGGTGGAATTGATGTTCCCCGTACAGGCCAACGGCGTTTTCCTGCAATTATCGGAAGCGGCCATTGCTGCGCTGACCGCACGAGGCTGGCGCTTCTACACCTTCATCGGCGTCGGTGGCGCGCGCTTCATGTGCTCGTGGGACACCGAAAAAACCCGCGTAAGGGAGCTGGCAGCGGATATCCGGCTGGTGATGGGAGGCTGAAAACAGCTGGCCCGTCACCGGCAGGTTGCAGCCCATCAGCAGTCAGCGGATGGGCTGCACCGGCGCCTCACCCCTGAGCAATCACCTTCTCGATCACCTCGACCGTCGCGCTGACCTTGTCTTCATAACGGCTCAGCGCTTCGGCATGTTGTTGCTTGAGTTCGATCTGCTTTGAACACAGGTTCAACGCCGCCAGCACCAGCAAGCGGTCGCCGATCAGCGTCGGGTAACTGCGCTTGGTTTCGAACAGTGCCGATTTCAGCATCGACACAGCGTCCATCAAAGTCTGCTCTTGGCCGGCAGGTGCCTTGATCGTGTAGTCGTTGCCAAGGATGGAAATAACCTTGGCGCCGTCCTGATCGGTGATCATGCGTCAACCGCGCTGACGCTGGTGGCGCGATCGACCAACGCCTGAATACGCGCAGCCGTTGCACCCTGTTTCTCTTCCTGCTCCATCAGGCTCAACTGCAGACTGTCGTTGTCATCCCTGGCTTGTTTCAACTCTTCGGCGAGTTGTGCGTTCGTGTTCTGCAGCTCCTGATTGTGCTGTACCAGGTCACTGACGAGCTTTTCCAACTGGCTTAGGGATGCTTCCAACATTTTGATATCTCAGGCAAATTTCAAAGGGCGCGTACGATAAAGAAAAGTCACTTTAGCTACCAGTGAAATCAAGGCATTCATGCCACTACACCGACCAACAAGCATCTCCACAACTCTATTCCGCAAACGCATAGCGGCCCTGATTGACTCCATTTTTGCGATCTTGTTCCTGCTGCTCGTCAGGTCATCGACTGCGACATAACCGCGCAGCGCAGAGCAACGGCATCAAGTCCCCGTGAAGACGACCGATAAACCGTGCATCTCTGTCCCTTCTCTCTTTCGCCTCGCATGGATCGCGGCCTCTCTGGAACCGTAATGTCCCTACGTAATTTGAATATAGCGCCCCGCGCTTTTCTCGGATTTGCCGTCATCGGCCTCCTGATGCTGATTCTGGGCGTGTTCGCTCTGTCGCAAATGAACAAAATCAACAACGCCAACGTCGCCATGGCCACCAAAAGCATGCCGAGCATCAAGGCGCTGGATAAATTGACCGAAGGCAGCATTCGCCTGCGTGTTCTGTCCTATCGCCTAATGCTGAACCGCGACCCCGACACGCTGCAGAAAACCACTGAATTGTTTGCCATGCGCAACAAGCAGATCGACGACGCCCGGACAATCTACGCCAAGATGATTTCCGCGCCCGAAGAGCAGTCGGCCTACGACCAGTACGTCAAGTTGCTCAACGACTACCGCCAGCTCGAAAGCCGTATGAAGACGCTGAGTCAGGCCAACGACATGATCGAGCTGACCCGTTTGCTCAGCGCCGATCTGCAGACCAACTCAGACCAGATGAACGTGGTGCTCGCCAAGCTGATTGAGATGAATACCCAACAGGTCAATGAAGCCAGTGCGACGGCCACTCAACAGTATTCGACCGCGTTCACGATGGTCGTCACGCTGCTGATCATTGCCACTGTGCTGACCGTGTTGTTCGCCTGGTTGCTGACCAACAGCATCACCCGACCTATCGCTTCGGCACTGAACGCCGCTGAAGACATTGCCGAAGGCGATCTGACGCGTACCATCAACGTGAACGGAACCGACGAAGCAGGCCGTTTGCTGGCCGCGATGCTGAAGATGCAGTCCAAGCTGCGCGACACCCTGCAGCGTATTTCCGGTTCGGCGACCCAGCTCGCTTCGGCCGCCGAAGAGCTGAACGCTGTCACCGACGAAAGCGCGCTCGGCCTCTCCAAGCAAAACGACGAAATCGAACAGGCCGCCACTGCGGTCAACCAAATGACCAGCGCCGTGGAAGAAGTCGCACGCAACGCTGTGAGCACCTCGGAAGCGTCGAAGAACGCTACGAAGTCCGCCAGCGATGGCCGTGATCTGGTGCAGGAAACCGTCACCGCCATCGAACGCATGAGCACTGATGTGCAGAGCACCTCCACGTTGATCGGTAACTTGGCGGACGAATCCCGTGACATCGGCAAAGTGCTGGATGTGATCCGCGGTCTGGCGGACCAGACCAACCTGTTGGCCCTCAATGCCGCCATTGAAGCGGCCCGTGCGGGTGAAGCGGGTCGCGGGTTTGCGGTAGTGGCCGATGAAGTCCGCGCCCTCGCCCACCGCACTCAGCAGTCAACCAGCGAAATCGAGCGCATGATCGGCAGCATCCAGGGCGGTACCGAGCAGGCTGTGAACTCCATGCGCAGCAGCACTGAACGCGCCGAGTCCACCCTGAACATCGCCAAGGGGGCAGGCCTTGCGCTGGACACCATCAACAGCGCCGTTGTGGAAATCAATGAACGCAACCTGGTGATCGCCAGCGCGGCGGAAGAGCAGGCCCAGGTCGCTCGGGAAGTGGACCGCAACCTGGTCAACATCCGCGACCTGTCGACTCAATCTGCGACAGGTGCCAACCAGACCAGCGCAGCGAGCAACGAGCTGTCGCGCCTGGCCGTGGATTTGAACGGGATGGTTGCGCGCTTCAAGGTTTAACCGACGTTAAAGCGCCGACTCCAGACCGAGTCGGCTCTTTAAGCCGCGGAGAACGTTTGAGGACGGCGTCAGGCCTCAATACTCAATCCGGACATCCCCCTTCGGCACGCTGCAGCACGCCAGGATGTAGCCTTCGTCCACGTCGTCATCGGTGATGCCGCCGTTGTGTTCCATCTCGACCTCCCCGCTTAGCTTCATCACCTTGCACGTACCGCAGATGCCCATGCCGCACGCCTTGGGAATCATCAGGCCAAGCTTGGCAGCCGCCGCATGGACGGTTTCGCCTGGCGCGACGCGGATACTCTTGCCGGTGTCGGTGAACTCCACCTGATTCAACTCAGCGACATCGAGATCCGGCGCATCGGCGGCCTGTTCGGCATGCTCCACGGCGTCGGCGCGGGCTTCCGGTGGCGTCGCGCCAAAGGATTCTTCGTGGTACTGCGCCATGTTGAAGCCGTTGGCTTCAAGCAACCGCTTGACCGCACTCATGTACGGCGTCGGCCCGCAGCAGAACACCTCCCGCTCCATGAAATCCGGGGCCATCAGTTCGAGCATCTTCTGGTTCAGATAACCGCGATAACCTGCCCACGGCTCACCCAACCCGTGCTTTTCACAGACGATGTGCAGGGCGAAATTATTGATTCGCGACGCCATCTGCTCCAACTCGCGGTGGTAGATGATGTCTTTTGGCGAGCGCGAACTGTGCACGAAGACCATGTCGACGTTGGCGTTGGTGTCGTAATACCAGCGTGCCATGGACATGACCGGCGTGATGCCGACGCCGCCGCTGAGGTAGAGGATTTTCGGATTCGGAAAGTCGATGGCGTTGAACAGCCCCACCGGCCCGTGCACCGCCAGCTCCTGGCCTTCGTGCAGCGTGTCGTGCAGCCAGTTTGAAACCTTGCCGCCGGGCACACGTTTGATGGTGATAGAGAAGCTGTAGGGCACCGAAGGCGAACTGGAGATGGTGTACGAGCGCATGATTGGCACGCCGTCGATTTCCAGCTCCAGGGTGACGAACTGGCCTGGCTTGAAGAAGAACAGAATCGGCTGGTCGGCCATGAAGCAGAACGTGCGCACGTCCCAGGTTTCCTGGATCACTTTGACGACCCGTACCAGGTGGCGGCCGTTGGCCCACGTCTGGGTGTTGACCGGGCTGAGGAAACTCTGGGACATACACACTCTCCACGGCCGACGGTCGGCCTCTCATGGTGGCGATTCTGCGTAACGCGCGAGCCGCCTATTTACCTATCAGCGACATTCACATACTTATGGCGACCAGCCCCGGTCTATAGGGGTCGGGCCGTCGGAAACGGATTCGGCCATGTCGCCCATGGATAAGGTTCAGGTCGCGCCCGGCTCCACACTCGCCATCAATTCATTACAGATTCTTTATCCATCGGCCTGGGCGTCAGAAATCACTGCCGCCTCGCGCGCTTCGCTACACACCCACCGTATCAGCCACATTCGTAGACTGCGCAAAGCGCGGCCTGAGGACTTGAAAGATGGACGTCACCGCAACTCTGAGCTTGGGCGATCCGCTGGAACCTGCGCGCAAGGCGACTGCCGAGATGCTGCACACCCGCGAGCGCACTTACTCGCTGCCGCAGCCTTTCTACAGCGATGAGCGGCTGTTTGAAATCGACATGCAGGAAATCTTTCAGAAAGAGTGGCTGATCGCGGGCATGAGCTGTGAAGTGCCGGCCAAAGGTAACTTCCTCACCCTGCAGATCGGCAAGAACCCGATCCTGGTCGTGCGCGGACCGGACGGCTCGATCAATGCGTTCCACAACGTCTGCCGCCACCGCGGTTCTCGCCTGTGCACCAAGGAAAAAGGCAAGGTCGCCAAGCTGGTTTGTCCTTACCACCAGTGGACGTACGAACTCGACGGTCGCCTGCTGTACGCGGGCACCGAGATGGGTGCGGACTTCGACATGAAGGCGTTCGGCCTCAAGCCTGCGCACTGCAAAGTGGCGGGTGGTTACATTTTCATCAGCATGGCCAGCAACCCTCCCGCCATCGACGCGTTTCTGCAGACGCTGAATCACTACATGGAACCGTATGACATGGAGAACACCAAGGTGGCGGTGCAAACCACCCTGGTCGAAAAAGCCAACTGGAAGCTGGTGCTGGAGAACAACCGCGAGTGCTACCACTGCAACGGTTCGCATCCCGAGCTGCTGAATACCTTGCTGGAGTGGGACGACGTCACCGACCCACGCGCCGACCAGGCCTTCAAGGACCACGTTGCAGCCTCCGCCGCCGCCTGGGAGGCCGAAAAAATCCCGTTCGCCCACGCCAGCTTTGGCCTGCGCAACCGCATCGTGCGCATGCCGCTGCTCAAAGGCACTGTTTCGATGACGATGGATGGCAAGCAAGGCAGCAAAAAGCTAATGGGGCGCATCCAGAACCCTGACCTGGGCTCGATGCGCATCCTGCACCTTCCCCACTCGTGGAACCACTGCATGGGCGACCACGTGATTGTGTTCACCGTGTGGCCGGTCAGCGCACAGGAAACCCTGGTCACCACCAAGTGGCTCGTCCACAAGGATGCTGTCGAGGGCGTGGACTACGATGTCGCTCGCCTGCGTGAAGTCTGGGACGCCACCAACGACCAGGACCGCCGCCTGGCCGAAGAAAACCAGCGCGGGATTAACTCCGTCGCTTACCAGCCGGGGCCGTATTCGAAAACGTACGAGTTCGGCGTGGTGAACTTCATCGACTGGTACAGCGCCAAATTACTGGAAAACATGGGCGCCGAGCCTGCTTCTTATCTGAAGGGGGTGGCGGTAAATCACGAGTAGGTTCTTACCTGGCGGGTTTGAGCTGACACCTTCGCGGGCAACCGCACTTCTACAGACATTCGAGCTGTAGGAGCGCGCTTGCCCGCGCTGCGTTTTGGGTGTCTGTGCGGAAGTTTTGAATAAAGGCACAGGAGGTCGTTCGCAGCTTTTTCGACTTATCAGCCACTGCCTCCTACAAAAAAGCCTGAGTTAAATCATAGAGTTATTCAGACCGACCTACGACATCACTGAAGCGGCCTACATGAAGAACAGAAGTTTCACCTCAGCAATCGATGTGAATGACGATCAGCGCCTGTTATCAGTACAGCACTCGTAGCAAATGATGAGGCTTTTTAAGCGCTCATCGACAGTGTGCTCCCAGAGGTACTTATGCGGATGATCGATTTTATCACCGAGACACTGAGGGCCAGGAAAAGACTGTTCATAAGCGCCACCGCACTTACCGTTCTATTGAAGCTGTCCACTCTAGCGCCAGCCCTGTTGCTGGGAAAGATTATTGATAACCTCTCTGTCGCAGAAGATGTCGCTTCACTCACACTTAGCGATTTACTGATTATTCTTTGCGGCGCTGTGCTGCTGCAGTCCGTGTTGCACCCGCTTCAGACCTATCAACTTGTGAGGCTCGTGCAGACATCTCTGGCAGATCTCTCTACCGAATGGTCCGAAAAAATATTGGGCAAGGAGTTTGAGCAATTTTCCTCCCTTCGGATTGGCGGCCTCATCAAATCCGTGGAACGAGGAATAACTGCCCACGAGAAGTTTCTGATTTTTTTCATAACATCAGGGTTCCCGCTGCTGATTGAACTGGCTTTGATCGCGATCATCTTTGCCTACTTGGGCGGCGCACTGATGTTCACCACCCTGCTGGGTGTTTCTGTCGGCTACATCTTGCTCTACCACCAGCTGATCTGCTGGCGGCGCCCTTATCTGGTTGCCGTCAATGATGAAGATGACAGGGTGTCGTCCAAGCTATTCGAAACCCTGCAGGCAGGCAAAATCCTGAAACTCGAGCAGGCTTGCGGCCTCGCCATGAAACCGCTTCGCCAGAGCTACACAGAGTACGCACACGCGGCAACACGAGTGGCAAGTACCGGCGCTGTTCTCAGTTCGATCAAAGTTTTGTACATCGGGCTGTCCACGGCCGGGCTGCTTGCTTGGGGCGTCAGTGACCAGGCTTCCCTATCTCCACGCTTGTCTGTTGGGGAGCTGGTCGCCGTATTTTCGCTGGCGGGCATGTTTCTCAGTAATTGCAGCGCTTTGGCAGAGGCCTATCGGGCACTGGATCAATTTTCGGTAGACAGAGGCTTCTGCAAATCTTGTCACTGGAGGATCTTGTAGAGTTACCGCAAGAACCTTTACCTGAACCTTTATCAAGACTGGAATTGGTCGCAGTTGCTCAGGTAACGAACTGTAAGCTGCATTTCACGCCTGACCAATCCGTTGCGATCATCGGGCCCAGTGGTGCCGGCAAAAGCACGCTTTTAGACACGATGGCCGGCACGCTGAAAACACTCCGGCACGCCCTTTCCATAAATGGCAGGACATTACGAGGGTGCGACATTCAGACGTATCTGGATCGGGTTCGCTACTGTCCTCAAGACCCAGTGTTTCTTGAAGGCACATTCAAACACTCTGTGCTCTTTGATCAACCCATGTCAGACCACCTCCCCCGAATCCTTGACGATCTTGGCGTGGCACACCTGGCCGCCTACCGATCAATAGCTGAAGGCGCAGTAAACATTTCCGGAGGCGAAGCAAAGCGACTTTCACTGCTCCGGCTAATCAATCGCCCTGGAGATTTCAACTTGTTCGACGAGCCAACATCGGCTCTGGATCAGGAAACTGCCCTGGGTGTGTGGAGCACTCTGTTCGAGCACTTCCATAAAAGGGGGCTGGTGTGCGCTACCCACGACATGACTGCGCTGTCCCGTTTCGATCGTGTGATTGTGTTGAAAAACGGCGAGGTCATTGCAGACGGCCCCTGGAGCGAATTGCAAAACGACGGGGTGGTTGCGCAGGCGCTGGCGTAGATACGAGGCTGTTGAACCAAACGGCGAGGCTCATCACCTCCGTGCCGATTGAGGAGATTTACAACGCCATCAGGTTTGAGGATTTGGAGGCATTAGCGCGATTCAATGCCGCTTCGTCATTATTCAGCGCGAATCGTTGATCATTTTTTGAGCATACCGCTCAACGCGCCGGATTCAGGGGCCTAACCCTGACCGCGAACATGTTATCCACAGAACCACCAACAGCCTATGTGCGTAAGTCTCCCCATCGCTGTGGAAAAACGTGCAATGGGCGTGATAATAACGGTCAGAGACGCAAACAGACGCGTTAGAGCTGTTATTGGTTAAAATCTGACCGCCGCTCCAGAGACCACGGATTACATGGCCTACAGGGGATCACGAACATCTTATCCACACGCCCGCACACAGAGAATGTGGGTAAGAACAAGGACCGCGAGGCCTGGCGTGTGGAAAAAACCTATAAGAATCCGCGGGATAGAGCGATCAAAAATTGACCACCTGCTTGAAAGCCATAGAAAACAAGGTCTGTAGCAATGGCCGAACAGTTTATCCACAGTCGGATCAACAGCGATTGTGGGTATATGCACATGGACGTTTGGGCCGGTACGTTTAGGAAGCGTCTGACATCAAAGCCCCGGACGGCTCGCTACACTCAGCGCAAATCACCGGCGGCAAGGAGCACACTCATGCATCACTGGACACCGTTCTCACGCAAAGTCGTCATCGAGGCGAACAACAGGCTATCCAAACGTAAGCAAGGAGCCTCGTTCGCTCTGCCCAAAGAATTATTGGGCATTATCAGCTTTAAACCTAAGACTACGGAAGAAATCAGGGAAGCATTCCGATCGGCCTCCCGCAGGCTCCGGCAGGAGTGATTTCACATGATCGAAGAGCGCTACAACTACATCTTCAGCGAGTTAGTGAACGATGAGGACGACATACTCGGCCAACTGGCGTACTCGGTGTATAAACGGCAAAAAATCGAGTATATCCACGCGTTCAAAGAGAGAAACGGTACTGATCCGCTAGATTGCGATCTCGTTGCGTTCCACGACATCAGCAACAGCAGCTCGCAAATTGAAGCCTATCGAACCCAAGCGACCCGGCTGGCGACAAACTTCCTGGAGTCCTCACTGAGTACCGAAACGGAAGAGCTGGCAGCGTTTTACTCCTCAAGAGCCGCCAACGACATCCGCATGGCGCGGCCAGGGTTCTGGAAGGGGGCTGCGCAGAGCCTCGTTGGCTCGGGCTTGTTCACTTTACTTGTTGGGTGCCTCGTTTTCTTTGCATGGAGTTTGAAACAGGGACCACGTCAGGTTATTGAGCAGGTTTTCGACGTTGTGATTGTAGATGCAGATTCCAGAAGTCGAAAAATGCAGCCCGATACGCCTCAGTCGTGAACACCGAAAGGCGCCATTGTGACGCCTTTCGGTGTTCAACGAACCACCCCCTCTTCCACCAACAATTTCAAAATCGCCGCAGCCCCCTCCTGAGCAGTCACCCCTTTGAGCACCTGCCCACCGCCTCCGCTCGCTTTCGCCGTTGCGGCCTTCATGCGATCAGCGCCGCTCTTGGCTTTTATGACCTTCAGGCGCTTTGGCCGTGGCTTGGCGGGCGTTAACTCAGCCCCAGTGAACACTTCGTCGATGACTACTTCAATCTCTTCCACATCCAGCAAACCGCGCTGCGCCGGGCCGTAAGCGCTTTGCCGGGGTTTGGGTGCCGAGTTATCCACAGTCGCCAGAAATGGCAACCGGACTTTCAAGCGGCGGCGCTGACCTCGGGGGAGCGCCTGCAGCACCTGAGCGCTGCCGTTGCTCATGGACTCGACCTCCGCCAAGCCCACCACGAGCGGCCAGCCTAGCGTTTCAGCCAGCAAATACGGGAGCATCCCGGAACCTTCTCCCGTCTCCGCCTGACTGCCGGTCAGCACCAACTGCACGCCCGACTCGCGAATGTAATCCGTGAGCCCAGGCACCGCGTCCGCGCCTGGCGGCTTAGCCAGCACGTGAAGCTCGTCCACACCCATGCCCAGGTAGCCACGTAATGCAGGTTGTTCGGCGTCACCCGCATGCAGTACGTGCAAGTTATCCCCAGCCAGTTGCAAACCCAGCTCTACGGCACGGGCATCCTGCTCAGCCCGACGCGGCCGTCCTGACGTCGGGTGTGCGCCGACCGAGACAAGGCTGATCACGTGCAGCGCACCTTTATCCACAGAGACACCCATCTCAGGCTGCATCGCGCTTCTCCCCGTTCCGGTAGGCGTCGACCGCCTCAATCAGCGCTTCGAGAATGGCAGAGCTCTCGCCGATCACTGACAGATCCGCGCGCTTGATCATGTCGCAGGTGGGGTCGAGATTGATGGCCACCACCTTGTCGCAGGCGCCAATGCCCTGTAGATGCTGGATCGCACCGGAGATCCCGACCGCCACGTATACCCGTGCGGTGACCCAGGTACCGGACGCACCGACCTGACGATCCCGGGTCATGAAGCCATCGTCAACGGCCACTCGGGATGCGCCTTCAGTGGCACCCAGCGCGACGGCGGTACGGTGAAACAATGACCAATCCTTGACCCCGTTGCCACCCGAAAATATGAATTCAGCTTCGGACATGGGGATAAGTGCAGGATCGACCGCCACGGCACCGAGGTCCTCGATGCGCGGCAAGCTGCGTGCAACAGCTGTGGATAACTCCACGGGCAGTGCTTCGTGCCGTGTCTCACTCACGGGCTCGGCGCATTCCGCTTGAGCGAGAATCAGCCGTGACACGGGACGCGACAGATCCTCCGCGCCAGCACCTGCACGACCGATGCACCGTTCGCCGGCGACTTGCCACACTCTTGTCGACGGTCGTTCACCCAGACTGGCCGCAAAACGGCGTCCCAATTCTCCCCCGCCGTTTCGGCTGTCGGGCAGCAACCAGTGATGGGGGTCGAACTGGTTATCCACAGCTCTCAAACCTTGAACACGCTGCTCGGGGGAATAACCAGTGAACGCGCCGCCTTCGAGTATCAACAGACGATCGACGCCTGCAGTGTCGAACGCCGTCTCTTTGTGCTCGCCAAAAATCACCGCCAGGACGGCGCCCTCGTTGCCAGCCAGACCATGGGCCAAGCCCAGCAAGTCGCGGTCATGGCTGCTCAGACGGCCGCCGACCATGTCGGGAACGACAGCGATGTAGAAAGAGGGCTCGGCAATCTGGTGCAGCGGTAACTGCGCTTCGACCATTGCCGAGCGTTTAATCGCGCCGCCTTGCTGCGCACCGCTTCGATCAATGCGTTTGACGCCGTTGGGACCGATAAAACCGATGCCATGCACGTTTTTACGCAGCACACCGTTGGGCCCCATCCAGCTGGCTTGCGCCGGTTGCATGGCCGCGTGCAGCGGATGCAACCGGTTACGTGCGATCCATTCGGCACGTGGGTCACGGCGGATAATGTCGCTCATCAATGCGCCTCCGCAGGTTCACGTCGGGCCGCTGCCAGTTTTGCAGGCGCGGTTTCTTCAAGCAGTGCTTCAGCTACCAGCTCGGCGATGTCCTTGATCATCGGCCGTGGCTCGACCACGCCTTCGAGCATCGCGGTGCACTGTGGACAACCCACAGCCACCAGCTCGGCGCCCGTCTCGCGGATGTCATCCATGCGCATGTCGGGGATCCGTTGCTTGCCCGGAATGTCGGTGATCGGCGCGCCACCGCCGCCGCCGCAGCAGCGTGAGCGGAATCCGGACCGGACCATTTCCTTGACCTCAATGCCCAGCGCACGCAGCACATCGCGCGGCGCTTGGTACTCGCCGTTGTAACGGCCGAGGTAGCACGGATCGTGATAGGTGACGCTGGCGCCTTTGTGCTGACCCAGATTCAACGCGCCGTTGACTATCAGCTCGGCCAGATACGTGCTGTGGTGCTGTACGACGTAGTGACCCCCGAACGCACCGTATTCGTTTTTCAGCACATGAAAGCTGTGGGGGTCGCAGGTGACGATGCGCTTGAAGTCGTACTGCGCCAGCGTCTGAATGTTGCGTCTGGCGAGCGTCTGAAACGTTGCTTCATCGCCCAGACGACGAGCCACATCGCCGCTGTCGCGTTCCTCCAGCCCCAGCACGGCGAAGTCGACCTTGGCCGCTTTCAGCACTTTGACGAAGGCGCGCAAGGTGCGCTGATTGCGCATGTCGAACGCGCCATCGCCGACCCAGAACAGCACGTCCACGGTTTTCTTGTGGCTCATGGCGTCAAGGTTCAGGTCAGCCGCCCAGTTCATGCGTCCGCCCGGCGCGAAGCCACCTGGGTTGTCCGTTGCGATGAGGTTCTCCAGGACCTCGGCGCCTTTGTTGGGGGTGGCGCCTTTTTCGAGGGTCAGATGCCGGCGCATGTCGACGATGGCGTCAACGTGCTCGATCATCATTGGGCATTCTTCCACGCAGGCCCGGCAGGTCGTGCACGACCACAGGGTGTCGGCGTCGACCAGCCCGTTGACGATGGGTTGATGGGGGTTGCCGCCATGTTCGCCGATAGGCTTGCCCTGGCCGTCGAGGGACGGATAAGGGCTGCCGGCGAAGTTTGCATCGGTGCCGCCCGCCAGGCCGACGACCATGTCCTGAATCAGTTTTTTCGGGTTCAGCGGCTGGCCGGCAGCGAAGGCCGGGCACGCCGCTTCGCACTTGCCGCACTGCACGCACGCATCGAAACCGAGCAGCTGATTCCAGGTGAAGTCCTTGGGTTTCTCCACGCCCAGCGGCGCGGTTTTGTCCATCAGATCAAGGGGTTTCAGCCCCGTCGAGCGGCCACCGCCAAAACGCTCGGGACGGCGGTGCCAGGCCAGGTGCAGCGCGCCAGCGAAGGCGTGTTTCATGGGGCCGCCCCAAGTCATGCCGAGGAACAATTCGCAGACGCCCCACAGCACGCCAATCCCAAGAATGATCGCCAGCAACCAGCCACCGAAGTTCGCAGGCAGAACGCCCGCAACCGGCAACGTGACGATAAAGAACGAGCCCGAGAACGCCAGCAGGCTTTTCGGCAGGCGCATCCACGGGCCTTTCGACAACCGACTCGGCGGGTTGCGACGACGCAGGTACATGAAGATTGCGCCCACGAACATCACGGCCGACATCAGCAACAGCGCGTAGCCGAGGACCCGGTTATGCCAGCCAAACCCGTGAACCAGAATCGCAAGCACGATCGACGCAACAGCCCCGCCCGCCGTAGCCACGTGGGTATTGGCGATGTATTTGTCCCGGGCGACGACGTGGTGCAGATCGACCATGTAGCGCTTGGGCATGGCCAGCAACCCGCCGAGCAGATCGACCTTGGCGGCACGCCCGTTGCGCCACAGGCTCACCCGCCGCAACGCGCCAAGGACCGCAAGGCCCAGGGCAGCGAAGAGCAGGATGGGAAGAAGGGTGTTTAGCATGTGGAGCTCCCAAAGACTCAGGGTCTTGCAGGTCGGGATGCCTTACTCGATTCCTGTAGGAGTGAGCTTGCTCGCGAAGCCGGACTGACATTCAACATGGATGTCGACAGACCCGCCGCTTTCGCGAGCAAGCTCACTCCTACAGGGTTGTGTGCCGGCCGCTAGAAATCCTTGCACAGCCTGAGTGCGTCATAGATCGCCGCATGGGTATTGCGTTGAGCCACGCAGTCGCCAATGCGGAACAGCAGATACCCGTCACCCGGCTGACTCAACGACGGCTGCGGCTGAATCGCAAACAGGGCGTCGATGTCGATCTGGCCCTTGTTGCGCGAACCTTCCTTCATCCCGTAATAGAGCCCCTCGTCAGGACGAACGCCGTTCTCGACCACCACTTGATCGACCACCCGCTCCTCTTTGGCGCCGGTGTATTCGTTCTCCAGCACCGCGACCAGCTTGTCCCCTTCGCGGTAGACCTTCTCCAGCATCATGTCGCCGGTCATGATCACTTCCTTCGGGTACATGCTGCGGTAGTAAGTCGGGAACGACGTACCACCGATGGCCACGCCGGGCTTGATGTCATCGGTGACGATCTCGACCTGACAGCCTTTGTCCGCCAAGAAGTCGGCCGTGGACATGCCGGTGAACTCGCAAATGGTGTCGTAGACCAGCACGTTCTTGCCCGGCGCGACTTTGCCGTCGAGGATGTCCCAGCTGCTGACCACCAAGCCTTCAGCGGCGCCCCAATGCTCGTTCTGCTCAATGAACGGATGACCGCCCACCGCCAGCACCACCACGTCCGGACGCAGGTCCATGATGGTCGCGATGTCCGCCGCCGTGCCCAGACGCAGATCGACTTTCAGGCGCGCCAGTTCAAGCTGAAACCAGCGCGTGATGCCGGCAATCTGATCGCGCTGCGGTGCTTTCGAGGCCGTTGTGATCTGTCCGCCGATGGCGTCTTTCTTCTCGAACAAGGTCACGTCGTGGCCACGCTCGGCCGAGACGCGCGCCGCTTCCATCCCGGCAGGCCCTGCCCCGACGATCACCACTTTGCGCTTCACGCCGGTGGTTTTTTCGATGATGTGTGGCACGCCCATGTATTCGCGGGACGTTGCGGCGTTCTGGATGCACAGCACGTCCAGGCCCTGGTACTGACGGTCGATGCAATAGTTGGCACCGACGCACTGACGGATCTGGTCGACCTGACCCATTTTGATCTTGGTGATCAGGTGCGGGTCGGCGATGTGCGCGCGGGTCATGCCGACCATGTCGACGTAACCGCCTTCGAGGATGCGCGTCGCCTGATTCGGGTCCTTGATGTTCTGCGCGTGGAGCACAGGCGCCTTGACCACTTCCTTGATGCCGGCCGCCAGATGCAGAAATGGCTCCGGTGGATAACTCATGTTCGGGATGACGTTGGCCAGGGTGTTGTGGGTATCGCATCCTGATCCGACGACACCGAGGAAGTCGATCATGCCGGTCTGGTCGTAGTACTTGGCGATTTCCTTCATGTCCTCGTGGCTGAGGCCGTCCGGGTGAAATTCGTCGCCGCATATCCGCAGGCCGACGCAGAAGTCAGGGCCGACTTCCTTGCGCACGGCCTTGATCACTTCCAGGCCGAAACGCATGCGGTTTTCGAAGCTGCCGCCCCACTCGTCAGTACGCTTGTTGACCCGTGGGCTCCAGAACTGATCGATCATGTGTTGATGCACTGCCGACAGCTCGACGCCGTCCAGACCACCGGCCTTGGCACGCGCCGCCGCGCTGGCGTAGTTGCCGATCACGCGCCAGATCTCTTCCGGCTCGATGGTTTTGCAGGTCGCGCGGTGTACGGGCTCGCGGATGCCCGAAGGCGACATCAGCGTCGGCCAATGATCGCCGTCCCAACGGGAGCGACGCCCCATGTGGGTAATCTGGATCATGATCTTGGCGCCGTGCTTGTGCATGGCGTCAGCGAGGTTCTGGAAGTGCGGAATGATCTTGTCGGTCGCCAGGTTGACCGATTTCCACCAGCCCTGCGGGCTGTCGATGGCCACGCTGGACGAGCCTCCGCAAATGGCCAGACCGATGCCGCCTTTGGCTTTCTCCTCGTAGTACTTTACGTAACGGTCGGTGGTCATGCCGCCGTCGGTGGCGTAGACCTCGGCGTGCGCGGTACTCAATACGCGGTTGCGTATGGTCAATTTACCGATCTGAATCGGTTGAAACATCGCTTCGAAAGCCATGACGGAAACCTCGACTTACAACGGCTTGACGACAAACAGGCCGTCGTCGTGGCCTTCTTCGGATCCGCCGTAAACCTGCTCGGCCACGGTGCGGATTTTGCTGCCGCTGGCTTCCAGGACCTGGTCCATGGCGCCGGCAAACCAGCCGGTGAACATGTAATCGACCTTGCGCCCCACTTTGCCGTAGACGTAAACGAAGGCCGAGTGCTCGAGCTTGACGCTGGCGGTGCCTTTTTCCAGATCGATGTCCTGAATCTTGAACAGCCCCCAACCGCGCTGGGACAGACGATTCATGTAGTGCTCGAACACCGCGACGCCTTCGATGCCGTGGCATTCGGCTTCTTTCTCGCACCAGTGCCAAGCGGACTTGTAGCCGGCCTTGTAAAGGATTTCTGCATACGCCTCGGCGCCCAGTACTTCTTCGATGCCCATGTGGTTGTTGACGAAGAAATGGCGCGGCACGTACAGCATCGGCAGGGCGTCGGAGGTCCAGACACCGGTCTCGCTGTCGACTTCGATTGGCAATTGCGGGGCGATCTTGGCCATGGAAACTTAACTCCGGAAAATTCGTGTGGAAGCCCTCTCCGCGATGGGAGAGGGAAAAATTCTGTGTTCGGCGAGTGAATCCGGAGGCTTATTCGCCCCAGACATCGCCCAGGATGCGTACCCAGTTTTCGCCCATGATCTTGCGCACCACGCGCTCGGAATGGCCGCGTTTGAGCAGGGTCTCGGTGAGGTTCGGAAATTCGCCGACGGTGCGGATGCCCAGCGGGTTGATGATCTTGCCGAAGTTGGTCAGGCGGCGGGCGTAGCCTTTGTCATGGGTCAGGTATTCGAAGAATTCCTGGCCGTGCCCCTGGGTGAAGTCAGTGCCGATGCCGATGGCGTCTTCGCCGACGATGTTCATCACGTACTCGATGGCTTCGGCGTAATCGTCGATGGTCGAATCGATGCCCTTGGCCAGGAACGGCGCGAACATGGTCACACCGACAAAGCCGCCGTGATCGGCGATGAACTTCAGCTCCGCGTCAGATTTGTTGCGCGGGTGTTCTTTGAGGCCCGAAGGCAGGCAGTGAGAGTAGGTCACTGGCTTCTTCGATTCGAGGATGACTTCCTCGGAGGTCTTCGAGCCGACATGGGAGAGGTCGCACATGACGCCGACGCGGTTCATCTCAGCGACGATTTCACGCCCGAAACCCGACAGGCCGCCGTCGCGCTCGTAACAGCCGGTGCCCACCAGATTCTGGGTGTTGTAGCACATCTGCACGATGCCCACGCCCAGCTGTTTGAAGATCTCAACGTAGCCGATCTGGTCCTCAAAAGCATGGGCATTCTGGAAGCCGAACAGGATGCCGGTCTTGCCCAGCTCCTTGGCCTTGCGGATGTCAGCGGTGTTGCGCACCTGGATCACCAGGTCGCTGTTCTCACGAATCAGTTTCTGGCTGGACGCGATGCTGTTGACGGTCTGCTGAAAACCTTCCCACACCGAAACTGTGCAGTTGGCCATGGTCAGGCCGCCTTTGCGCATGTCCTCGAACAGCTCACGGTTCCATTTGGCAATGATCAACCCGTCAATGACGATGCTGTCGGCGTGTAATTCGGCTGGGCTCATCAGGCGGTCCCCTGTAGTTCTTTAATGGCCGGAAGGTCTGCCGGCGCTTTGGGGTCAGCATATGCCTGAGGGTCAGAGGAGCCGGGTGCAAAAACGACAGGGGAATTGCCGAAAGCGTCAAGAAACGACAAAGGGGGGACGTGGTCTTTTTCCGGCCGCATTTCATACCTGTTCATTGCCTCGCGCTTGGGCGAGAATCCAATCCATCTCTGACTCGGAAAGCCCCAATGAAAACCATGTTTCTGGCTCTGGCTCTATTCGCGACAGGCGCACACGCTGCATCCAATCCGGCCGCGAACCCTTGTGACGGCGTTGAAGAAGATCAGCAGACGCTTGAGTGCTCGGTGTACAGCCGCGACACGGCGGAGAAGCTGCTGACCGAGAATGTGCAGAACGTGCTTGAGCGGGTGCAGACGCAGTTCGGGGCGAACAAGGCCCAGGCCGAGGAATTCGCCACCAAACTCAAGGCGGCCCAGGAAGCCTGGAAAAAACTGCGTGACGCGGATTGCGCCGTTGAAGTGTTCCCGGCCAAGCCCGGAACTAAAGAATTCAACATCGACCAGAACGATTGCCTGACCCGCGCCAGCGACGAGCGATCGGAGTATCTGGACACCGTCGCGCAGTCTGAGTGATCCCGAATGCGCTACCCTGACGCCCTTCCCGAGCTCAAGGTATGCACATGAACATCTGCGGCGTAGAAATCAAAGGCAGCGAGGCCATCTTCGCTGTCGCCACTCGCGCGTTCGGCGCGCTCGAACACGTTCCACTGCCAATCAAGAAGATCGCCCTTGAAGACGACGATGAGGCCGCCAACGTGAAAGCGCTCGCCCGCCAAATCGAGGCCTTCGTGCGTGACAACGGCATCGGCCATATCGCGATCAAAAAACGCAGCAAGAAAGGCGAGTTCGCCGGCGGCCCGACGACGTTCAAAATCGAAACCATCTTCCAACTGCTGGAAGACTGTGACGTCATCCTGCTGTCGCCTCAGACGATTAATGCTCAGATGAAGAAGCACAGCTTTGAGCTGCCGACAGCGCTGAACAAATATCAGCATGAGGCTTACAAGGCGGCGTGCTCGGCGTTGATGAAGACTAAGTAAGCATTACGCTTACTTGGGTTCTCTTCGTTGCAGCAGCCACTCGCCGAGCGCCTTGTCTTCCAAGGCGTACGCGCCGCGACTGGATTTCCACACCAGCTCTTTATCACGGAGCGCATCGATCGCCGCCTGAATGGTCTGAGTGCCCGGTACCACTTCGCTCCCCAGCGCTTCTAGCGCCTTGCCCACTGCAAGTAACGTTGCATCGGCGAAGGGTGCGAACGGCTGGTTATCGCGCGCACGGTCAGCCATCACCTCCAGCACTGCGCGCTGCGGCAAAGTCAGGGCGTTATACGCGCTTTCGAACTCTTCCCACACGCCAGCGCGCAGCAACCGGGCGCTGTCATGCAGCAGTTGGCCAAGATTCTCGGCGTCTCCGAGCTCAAGTGCTACATCGCCGATGATTGCACGCAGCATTTCGGGGCGGCGCCCCACCAGCTCGAATGCGGAGTCAATATCGGCCGCGGAAAACTGATTGGTGAGTGCCAGATGGCTGTTGAGATGGGCCGTGTAGGCCTTGGTGAAGTCTTTGCCCAACAGCGGAAACGGCGTGATGCTCGATCCATAAAAAGGCTGGTTTTTGTTCAGCACCAGATGGGCCAGCTTGTCTCGGTTCGAGCCCGTCAACACTAGCCGCAAGGCGCCGTTGCCTTGCTCATGACCTTGATTCAGTTCGTCCCGTGCGGCCTTCAACGCAAACATTGCGTTGACCCCGGCCTCACTGGTCAAGGCATGCTGAGCTTCATCGATGATCAGCACGATCATCTTCTGCGACGCACTGTGCAACAGCTGCAACGCCTGCGTTAACGTCGAGCCCGCTGGCAATTGCGGCGTGGTGAAGTCCCACGACAGCGTGCGCAGGAAATTGAGTTTGTCGACCCCGGCTGATTTGGCGAGCTTGCGAATGCCCTTTTCGTACGGCACCAGGGCAACGGCGATGGCCGCACTGATCAGCTCTGCGGGGTCCTGTTCACGATCAGCCCAGAGGTCGACATACACTGGCAGCCAGCCTTCGCTCAGACACTGCGGAACCAGGTCTTCGCGCAGGAAGGTGCTCTTACCCGTGCGACGCGGCGCCGCGAGAAACAATCCTGATGAATAATCGTGCAGTCCTTCGCCGGTTAAACCTTCTGCGACAGTAGCTGCGAGGCCAGTGCGCTTGAACACAAAACCAGTGCGTTTGGTCATGATTTATACCCAATTATTGATCGGACTATAATTTATAGTCGCGAGTATAATTGACAATAATCAGCAGTCAAACAGTCTTCACCTCACGCGTGCGCCCTCGGTCCTCCCTCGGGCACACCACAAACCTCCCCCTGTAACTGCGGGTGAAATACGATGGCGATTCAAACCCGCACGCAATACTGACTTCCAGCACGCTCATGTCGCTCTGACGCAGCAGTTGCCTGGCTTTTTCCAGCCGCAGGCCGAGGTAGAAGTTGCTCGGCGTATCGTTCAGGTGCAGACGAAAGAGCCTCTCCAGCTGACGCCGCGTCACCTGAATCCCTTCCGCCAGTTCCAGCGTGCTCAGCGGCGGCTCGGTGTGCTGCTCCATGACGCCAATCACCTGAACCAGTTTCTTGTTATTGATGCCGTAGCGCGTGGCAATCTGCATGCGCTGGTGGTCTTTGCGCTGACGTATGCGCCCGAGAACGAACTGCTCGGAGACCTTGATCGCCATGTCAGCTCCGTGGGCCTGCCCGATGAGGTCGAGCATCATGTCGATGGAGGCCGTGCCGCCAGCCGACGTAATGCGGCGCCGATCGATCTCGAACAATTCCTGTGTTGCTTGCAGCCGGGGATAGGTTTCCTTGAAGGCGTCCAGCGCTTCCCAGTGCAGAGTCAAACGATAGCCCTCCAACAGACCGGCCTGGGCGAGGACGAAACTGCCGGTGTCGATGGCCCCGAGAGTCACGCCTTCCAGGTCCAGGCGGCGGAGCCAGTGTTCCAGCGTCCCGGTATAAAACTTCAGCGGATCAACGCTGCCCATCACCCACAGCGTTGCGCCTTTTTTCAGTGGCTCCAGTGCGGCATCGGCGTTCACCGACATGCCGTTGCTGGCAATCACCGGACCGCCGTCGGCGCTCAGAATGTGCCAGCGAAACAGCTCGCCACCAAAGCGATTGGCGACGCGCAGCGGCTCCAGCGCCGACACGAAACCCATCATCGAAAAGCCGGGCATGAGCAGAAAGTAGAAATCCTGGGACATCGTTGGCGCGTTCCTTGGGATTTGAGCCTATGGGCGATTTGCGCGAGGCGGGGTCAAAAACGATTGCGCTTCCCGGACCCGCTCATCAAATACACCTCTTTACCGATCGGCAGCAACCGCACAGGTCGCTGCTGTGCAAGACCTTGTCGCCGCTGTGCGTTTTGACGGGCTCGCCGCTGCGTAGCTTTGCACCTCAAAAGCGGGCCCCAAACGTCCGCGTCACTGTCTGGCCTGCAAGGAACCTTACCCATGAATCACGACGTCATCATCACCTGCGCACTGACCGGTGCTGGCGACACGACCGGGAAAAGCCACCTGGTCCCGATCACGCCCAAGCAGATTGCCGCTGCCGCAGTCGAGGCCGCGAAGGCCGGGGCGACCGTCGTGCACTGCCATGTTCGCGACCCCGAGACCGGCAAGTTCAGCCGTGACGTCGAGCTGTACCGCGAAACCATGGACCGCATCCGTGAAGCCGACATCGACATCATCGTCAACCTGACGGCAGGCATGGGCGGCGATCTGGAAATCGGCCCGGGCGAACGTCCGACCGATTTCGGCCCCGGCACCGATCTGGTCGGGCCGCTGACCCGGCTCGCGCACGTCGAAGCGCTGCTGCCGGAAATCTGCACACTGGATTGCGGCACCCTCAACTTCGGCGATGGCGACACCATTTATGTGTCCACACCCGCGCAACTGCGGGCGGGGGCCAAGCGTATTCAAGAGCTGGGGGTGAAAGCCGAGCTGGAGATTTTTGACACCGGCCACCTGTGGTTTGCCAAGCAGATGATGAAAGAAGGCTTGCTCGACAACCCCCTGTTTCAGCTGTGCATGGGCATTCCATGGGGCGCGCCGGCGGACACCACCACGATGAAAGCCATGGTCGACAACTTGCCTGCTGACGCAGTGTGGGCCGCTTTTGGTATCGGGCGCATGCAAATGCCGATGGCTGCGCAGGCGGTATTGCTCGGCGGCAACGTGCGGGTCGGTCTGGAGGACAACATCTGGCTCGACAAAGGCGTGCTCGCCAGCAACGGCGCGCTGGTCGAGCGCGCCAGCGAGATTCTCAGCCGCCTGGGCGCCCGGGTTCTGACCCCGGCCGAGGGCCGCGTGAAGATGGGGCTGAAAAAGCGGTTTTGATCCCCACACAAATCCTACCGCGCAGGAGTGAGCTTGCTCGCGATAACGGTGTGTCAGTCACACATCGGGGCAGATAAGTAGCTATCGCGAGCAAGCTCACTCCCACAAAGGCTTCGACACTTTCTCGAGTAACCGACATGACCTTCATCACCACCATCAAAACCTTCGCGGCCTTGGGCAGCGGTGTCATTGGCAGCGGTTGGGTGGCGCGCGCGCTGGCTCATGGCCTGGACGTCGTGGCCTGGGACCCGGCGCCGGGAGCCGAAGCAGCGCTGCGAAAACGCGTCGCCAACGCCTGGCCAGCGCTTGAGCAAAAGGGCCTGGCATCGGGCGCCTCCCAGGAACGTCTACGCTTCGTCGACACCATCGAAGAGTGTGTTCGCGACGCCGACTTCATTCAGGAAAGCGCCCCAGAGCGCCTTGACCTCAAGCTGGATCTGCACAGCAAGATCAGCGCGGCGGCCAAGCCTGACGCGATCATCGCTTCCAGCACCTCCGGCCTGCTACCGTCGGAGTTTTACGAAAGCGCCACGCACCCGGAACGCTGCGTGGTGGGGCATCCGTTTAACCCGGTTTATCTGCTACCGCTGGTGGAAGTGGTCGGCGGCAAGAACACTGCACCGGAAGCGGTGCAGGCAGCGATTCAGGTCTACGAATCACTGGGCATGCGACCGCTGCATGTGCGTAAAGAGGTCCCCGGTTTTATTGCGGATCGCTTGCTCGAGGCGCTGTGGCGTGAGGCCCTGCATTTGGTGAATGACGGGGTGGCGACCACCGGCGAAATTGATGACGCGATTCGTTTCGGCGCCGGCTTGCGCTGGTCATTCATGGGCACCTTTCTGACTTATACCCTGGCCGGTGGCGATGCGGGCATGCGTCACTTCATGGCGCAGTTCGGTCCGGCGTTGCAGTTGCCGTGGACCTATCTTCCGGCACCGGAGCTGACCGACAAGCTGATTGACGACGTGGTCGATGGCACCTCCGATCAGCTGGGTAGCCACAGCATTGCGGCGCTGGAGCGGTATCGCGATGACTGCCTGCTGGCGGTGCTTGAGGCGGTGAAAACCACCAAGGCCAGGCATGGAATGGCGTTTGAGGATTGATACGCCATGCGCCCCATCGTCTGAACTGACGCTTTCGCGAGCAAGGTCACCCCTACAGGGGATCGGGAAATACTGTCCTGATGAGCACCCGAAATGTTGCGGTGTGGCGCTTGCCGTCTTCCCGGCTAAAGCCGGTCCTACATTCGTTCACGCAAAACCTGTGGGAGTGAGCTTGCTCACGAATAGGCCCATTCAGCTCACCACGATTTCAGCCCTGGAACTCCTATGCCTGCGCTCATCACTTACAAAACCCCGGTCCTCGCCGATTGGGTCGACTACAACGGCCACCTGCGCGATGCCTTCTATTTGCTGATTTTCAGCTTCGCCACAGACGCTTTCATGGACCGCATCGGCCTCGCCAGGGATGACCGGGATGCAAGCGGCCACTCGCTGTTCACGCTCGAGGCGCACATCAACTTCCTGCACGAGGTGAAGCTCGGCGAGTCGGTGGAAGTGCGTACGCAAATCGTCGGACACGATGGCAAGCGGGTGCAGATCTATCACGGGCTGTACAAGGCAGACGGGGATGTCGAGCTGGCAGCGAGCGAGCAAATGCTGCTGCATGTGGATCTGGCCGCCGGACCGAAGTCGGCGCCGTTCAGCGAAGCGTCGCTGCAGGCCTTGCGCCTGCTCTCGGAAGCTCAACTTGATCAGCCTGAGCCAAGGTATGTCGGGCGGATCATCGCCCTGCCCGGCCGGCAACATACCGTGTAGAAGCACAGATCGCGGCCACAAAAAAGCCCGCATCGCTGCGGGCCTCTTCATTCAGCAAATTGATCAGAAAACGATCAGTTCACTTTGGCGTTCAGCTCGCCTTTGGCATAACGCTCGAACATCTTCTCCAGGGAGATCGGCTTGATCTTGGAGGCGTTGCCGGCGGTGCCGAATGCTTCGTAACGGGCGATGCACACGTCGCGCATGGCCGATACGGTTTTCGCCAAATACTTGCGTGGGTCGAACTCGCTCGGGTTTTTCGCCATGAACTCGCGGATGGCACCGGTGGACGCCAGACGCAGGTCGGTGTCGATGTTGACCTTGCGCACGCCGTGCTTGATGCCTTCAACGATTTCTTCGACCGGCACGCCGTAGGTTTCTTTAATGTCGCCGCCGTATTGGTTGATGATTTTCAGCCATTCCTGCGGAACGGAAGAAGAACCGTGCATTACCAAGTGGGTGTTCGGAATGCGCTTGTGGATCTCTTTAATGCGCTCGATCGCCAAGATGTCGCCGGTAGGCGGCTTGGTGAACTTGTACGCGCCGTGGCTGGTGCCGATGGCGATGGCCAAGGCATCGACCTGGGTTCTTTTGACGAAATCAGCTGCTTCTTCCGGATCGGTCAGCATCTGGCTGTGATCCAGCATGCCTTCTGCGCCGACGCCGTCTTCTTCACCGGCCATGCCGGTTTCCAGCGAGCCCAGAACACCCAGCTCACCCTCAACCGACACACCGCAGGCGTGAGCCATGGCGACGGTTTCCTGGGTGACGCGTACGTTGTAGTCGTAGTCCGCAGGGCTTTTGCCGTCTTCGCGCAGCGAACCGTCCATCATCACCGAGCTGAAGCCCAGCTGGATGGAGCGTTGGCAGATAGCAGGGCTGGTGCCGTGGTCCTGGTGCATGACCACCGGGATGTGCGGGAATTCTTCGATTGCCGCCAGGATCAGGTGGCGCAGGAACGGGGCGCCAGCGTATTTGCGCGCACCGGCGGAAGCCTGAACGATCACCGGAGAATCGGTCTTGTCGGCCGCTTCCATAATGGCGCGCATTTGTTCCAGGTTATTCACGTTGAATGCAGGGACGCCGTAACCGAATTCGGCTGCGTGGTCCAACATCTGGCGCATGCTGATAAGTGCCATTGTCTGTCTCTCTCCCGGTGGGGTCGTTAATCGTGCGTGCCGTATTGGCGGCTATTCAAATTATAGGGGTCGATTGCTCAGTCATCGCCCCGGTACAGCCTCGTTCGAACTGCCCGGCCCTTTACGGCGCCTTGCAGCCACGACCGATCAAATCGTTGGTAGCGTCCCAGTAGACCAGGCCTTCGCTGCCTTTGTTGTCAAACGCCAGCACGCCGTTACTGTAGAGCGCGCCGGAAGCTCCGGGCGACGCTTGCAGACGGAATACCTGCTCGCTCTGATTGAGGCGCACATCCACCTCCTTCTTCGCGGCATCGGCGTACTTCCAGAAAATCTCGGCTTTGCTGTCGCAGACCCAATGGGTCCAGGGGGCTGCCGGTTCCGAAGCCTTCATGCTGGCGCAACCGCTCAGCAGCATCAGTGTCGCAAGGGCTAACAAGCCTTTCATTACTACTCCTGAATCCCCTGCATCGCGTGACGGATGTCGATCATGGCAGGGGCAATGCTGTTCCTGTATTCCGGCGCACCGTCAGCTGAGCATCAGTGGTCAACTGAGCATCAGTGACAGGGGACTGGTCCCACGGCAGGCATGAATTCGTATTTTTCCCAGACTTCAGGCCCGCCACGCTTGTAAACGATCGGTACGGTTTCCGCCTGCCAGCCCGCCTGATAGCAGCTGACCTGAAGCAATCCCGGCGCCGCGCTGGACGCCGTTTCCGCTTCAGGCTTGCTTGCGCAGCCGACCAGCAAACCCGCCATGATCAACAGCGGTAATGGCTTGACCATTTCACTCCCCTTCACCTTGGCCGGTCAGGCCTTGGCGCGTTGTTCCAGAACTTCCACGGCAGGCAGAACCTTGCCCTCGACGAACTCGAGGAACGCGCCGCCGCCTGTAGAGATATAGGAGATTTTGTCGCCTACACCGTATTTGTCGATGGCGGCCAACGTATCGCCCCCGCCGGCGATAGAAAACGCAGAACTCTCAGCGATTGCGTGAGCCAGCGTCTTGGTGCCTTCGCCGAACTGATCAAACTCAAAGACGCCGACCGGGCCGTTCCAGAGAATAGTCTTGGAAGATTTCAGCAATTCGGCGAAGTGAGCAGCTGTTTGAGGACCGATGTCGAGGATCATGTCGTCCTCGGCCACATCGGCGATCAGCTTGACGGTGGCTTCGGCATCGGCGGCGAATTGCTTGGCAACCACCACGTCGACCGGCAACGGCACGCTGACCTTGGCGGCGATGGCTTTGGCAGTCTCAAGCAGGTCCGGCTCGTACAAGGATTTGCCAACCGGATGACCTGCCGCTGCCAGGAAGGTATTGGCGATGCCACCCCCGACGATCAGCTGATTGCACTTCTGGCTCAGGCTGTTGAGCACGTCCAGTTTGGTGGAAACCTTGGATCCGGCCACGATGGCGGCCATTGGCTGGGCCGGATTGCCCAGAGCCTTGCCCAGTGCGTCGAGCTCGGCAGCCAGCAAAGGGCCTGCGGCAGCGACTTTGGCGAACTTGGCCACGCCGTGGGTCGAGCCTTCTGCACGGTGGGCGGTGCCGAAGGCGTCCATCACGAACACATCACACAAAGCGGCGTACTTCTGCGCCAGCTCGTCAGTGTTCTTCTTTTCGCCCGTGTTGAAGCGCACGTTCTCGAACAGCACGATATCGCCCGCCTCGACGTCGACACCGTTCAGGTATTCCGCCACCAGCGGCACTTCACGCCCGAGCGCCTTGCTCAGGTAGTCAGCGACCGGCTTGAGGCTGTTCTCGGCGGAAAACTCACCCTCGGTGGGGCGACCCAGGTGCGAGCAGACCATGACGGCTGCGCCTTTCTCCAGCGCCAGCTTGATGGTGGGCAACGACGCGAGAATGCGTGCATCGCTGGTCACCACGCCGTCTTTGACCGGAACGTTGAGGTCTTCGCGGATCAGTACACGCTTACCTTGCAGATCGAGGTCGGTCATCTTCAACACGGTCATGAGGCATTCCCTGTTTTTACTATTGTTTATGGATGGTGTGCAGGTAGTGATCGGCGACGTCCAGCATGCGATTGGCAAACCCCCACTCGTTGTCGAACCAGGCCAGGATGTTCACCAGCCGAGGGCCCGAGACCCGCGTCTGGCTGGCATCGATGATGGCCGAGTGCGGGTCGTGGTTGAAATCGCAGCTGGCATGTGGCAATTCGGTATACGCCAGCAGCCCCTTTAGCGGGCCGCGGGTAGCGGCCTCGCGCAGGATACGGTTGACCTCGACAGCATCGGTATCACGAGCGACCTGCAGCGTGATGTCCAGGCACGAGACGTTCACCGTCGGCACACGAACTGCTTTGGCCTGAATTCGGCCGGCAAGTTCCGGAAGCAGCCGCTCGATGCCCCGCGCCAGACCAGTGGACACCGGGATGATCGACTGAAAGGCCGAGCGCGTACGGCGCAGGTCTTCGTGATGATAGGCGTCAATCACAGGCTGATCGTTCATCGCCGAGTGAATCGTGGTGATGGTCACGTATTCGAGGCCCAGCTCGCGGTTCAGCAGGTCGAGTAATGGCACGCTGCAATTGGTGGTGCACGACGCGGCAGACACCAGTTGCTCATCGCCCGTCAGGGTTTCCTGATTGATGCCGTAGACGATGGTGGCGTCGACGTCGGCTTCGCTGGCCATGGGCTGGGAAAACAGCACTCGCGGCGCGCGGGCCGAAAGAAAGCGCTCGCCATCGGCACGCGTGTTGTAGACGCCGGAGCATTCGAGCACCAGATCCACGTCGAGTGAGTCCCAGTCGATGCCTTCCGGCGTCGCGCTGCGAAACACTTTGATGACGTGATCGTTGATGTGCAGAAAATCGCCTTCGACCCGCACTTCGCCGGGGAACCGGCCATGTGTGGAGTCAAAGCGCGTGAGGTATTCGAGACTGGCCATGTCGGCCAGGTCGTTGATTGCCACCACTTCAAAGCCCGCCTTCGCACCTCGCTCGCACAGCGCGCGCAGCACGCAGCGGCCGATACGACCGTAACCATTGAGGGCGACTTTATATGGGCGAGGCTGAGGCATGGGGTTCTCAAAATCTTGAGTGGTACAGAGAACCTGCAAGCGCGTGGCTCACCCCTCGATCTGCCAGGCTCAGGCAGCAGATCTCAGGACAAGGCACGCGCCTGCAAGGGCAACGCGGTGGTGCTTAGTCTTCCAGCAGCTCTTCAGCCGTGGAAAGGACGTTCTCCAGCGTGAAGCCGAACTCTTCGAACAGCAGGTTGGCAGGCGCCGACTCGCCGAAGGTGGTCATGCCGATCACGCGACCTTCCAGGCCCACGTATTTGTACCAGTAGTCAGCGTGAGCAGCTTCGATGGCGATGCGCGCGCTGACTTCCAGCGGCAGGACCGACTGCTTGTACTCGGCGCTCTGGGTCTCGAAAACGCTGGTGCATGGCATGGAAACCACACGGACGTTCTTGCCGTCTGCGGTCAGCTTGTCGAATGCCTGAACAGCCAGGCCGACTTCGGAACCGGTGGCGATCAGGATCAGATCCGGTTCGCCGCTGCAGTCGCGCAGCACGTAGCCGCCGCGGTTGATGTTTTCCAGCTGCTCGGCATCACGCGCCTGATGTTGCAGGTTCTGACGGGAGAAGATCAGCGCCGATGGGCCGTCATCACGTTCAATCGCGTGTTTCCAGGCGATGGCGGATTCAACGGCATCAGCCGGGCGCCAGCAGTCCAGGTTCGGCGTGGTGCGCAGGCTGGTCAGTTGCTCGATCGGCTGGTGAGTCGGGCCGTCTTCGCCCAGACCGATGGAGTCGTGGGTGAACACATAGATGATGCGTTTCTTCATCAGCGAGGACATGCGCACGGCGTTGCGGGCGTATTCCATGAAGATCAGGAAGGTCGCGCCGTATGGCACGAAACCGCCGTGCAGGGCGATCCCGTTCATGATCGCGCCCATGCCGAACTCACGAACACCGTAGTGCAGGTAGTTGCCGGTGGCGTCTTCGCCGGTGATGCTGCGGCAGCCTTTCCAGATGGTCAGGTTAGAACCTGCCAGGTCAGCAGAACCGCCGAGGAATTCAGGCAGCAGCGGACCGAAGGCGCTCAAGGCATTCTGGCTGGCCTTGCGGCTGGCGATGGTTTCGCCCTTGGCGTTGACTTCAGCCACGTACGCGGCGGATTTTTCGGCGAAGTCAGCAGGCAGCTCACCGCTCATGCGGCGGATCAGCTCGTTGGCTTCGGTCGGGAAGGCAGCGGAGTAGGCAGCGAAACGCTGGTCCCATTCGGCTTCGACAGCCAGGCCTTTTTCCTTGCCGTTCCACTCGCTGTAGATGTCGGCCGGGATTTCGAATGGGCCGTGGGTCCACTTCAGCGCGGCGCGGGTCAGGGCGATTTCGTCAGTGCCCAGCGGAGCGCCGTGGCAGTCTTCCTTGCCCTGCTTGTTCGGCGAGCCAAAACCGATGGTGGTCTTGCAGCAGATCAGCGTCGGCTTGTCGCTCTTGTGAGCGGTGTCGATGGCGGTTTTGATCTCGTCGGCGTCATGGCCGTCGACGTTGCGGATGACCAGCCAGCCGTAGGATTCGAAGCGCTTCGGGGTGTCGTCGGTGAACCAGCCCTCGACTTCGCCGTCGATGGAAATCCCGTTGTCGTCGTAGAACGCGACCAGCTTGTTCAGGCGCAGGGTACCGGCCAGCGAAGCCACTTCGTGGGAGATGCCTTCCATCATGCAGCCATCACCCATGAACACGTAGGTGTGGTGGTCGACGATGTTGTGGCCTGGACGGTTGAACTGGGCGGCGAGGGTCTTCTCGGCAACCGCGAAACCGACGGCGTTGGCGAAACCCTGACCCAGTGGGCCGGTGGTGGTTTCAACGCCCGGGGTGTAGCCGTATTCCGGGTGGCCCGGTGTGCGGCTGTGCAGCTGACGGAAGTTTTTCAGGTCTTCGATGGACAGGTCGTAACCGGTCAGGTGCAGCAGCGAGTAGATCAGCATCGAGCCGTGGCCGTTGGACAGGATGAACCGGTCGCGGTCGGCAAACATTGGATTGGCTGGGTTGTGCTTCAGATAATCGCGCCAAAGCACTTCAGCGATATCCGCCATGCCCATCGGGGCACCCGGGTGGCCGCTATTGGCCTTTTGCACGGCATCCATGCTGAGGGCACGAATGGCATTGGCTCGCTCACGACGGCTTGGCATCGCTGATCTCCTGGGGCAGATAAAAGTGGGACCGGAAAAAGGCGGCCATTTTCCCTCAGGCACCCTCCGGGGGCAATGACAGATCACACACCATCGGTGTTTTCCTCTGCTGCTGAGGTGTTTTCGTACACCGCAACCAACGCCCGACGGCAAACGGCAGAATCACGGCGCCGGGGTGCCGCCACTGATCGACCAATATCAAAACTTTTTGATATTGGCCTTGCGACAGCCCCGGTCGATAACTAGACTGCCTGCCTTATGAATCTTCGCGTGCCTGCCATTAGCCATGATGAATGCGACGAGCTGGCTGCCCTGTGCAAAGCCGGCGGCGATCCGCTGCGGCTGAATGTCTTGCGCGCGCTGTCGAACGATTCCTTCGGCGTGCTGGAGCTGGCGCAGATTTTCGCCATTGGCCAGTCCGGCATGAGCCATCACCTCAAGGTACTGGCCCAGGCTGACCTGGTGGCAACGCGGCGTGAAGGCAACGCGATCTTCTATCGACGCGCCCTGCCCCACACCGAACACACCGGCGGCAAGCTGCACGCGGCGATGCTTGAAGAAGCCGACAATCTGCGCCTGCCCGATGATGTACAGACCCGGATCGGGCTGGTGCATCGGCAGCGGGCCAACGCCAGTCAGGACTTCTTCGCACGCACTGCCGAGAAATTTCGGGCCCAGCAGGACCTGATCGCAGGACTGCCGCAATACCGCGACAGCCTGCTGTCGTTGCTGGACAAGCTGAGCTTTCCCGCCGACGCCACGGCGATAGAAGTCGGGCCCGGGGATGGCGGTTTTCTGCCGGATCTGGCGCGGCGTTTTCGGCACGTTACGGGGCTGGACAACAGCCCGGAAATGCTCGATCTGGCGCGCAAGATCTGCACGCAAAAGGCGCTGGTTAACGTCGAGCTGAAACTGGCCGATGCACTGACCAACGCTAATATCTCCGGCAACTGCGTGGTGTTGAATATGGTGTTGCACCATTTCGCCGCGCCCGCCGAAGCGCTCAAACATTTGGCCAACCTGTTGCAACCGGGCGGTAGCCTGCTGGTGACAGAGTTGTGCAGTCATGACCAGAGCTGGGCCAAGGAGGCCTGTGGCGATCTCTGGTTAGGCTTCGAACAGGAAGATCTGGCCCGTTGGGCCATCGCTGCGGGGCTGGTCCCCGGGGAAAGCCTGTACATAGGCTTACGTAATGGTTTCCAGATCCAGGTCCGCCATTTTCAGCGACCGGCTGGCAACACTCACCATCGGTACTAATCAGGAAAACCGTCGAGATGAGCGAATACTCCCTTTTCACCTCCGAGTCCGTGTCTGAAGGACATCCGGACAAAATCGCCGACCAGATCTCCGATGCGGTGCTGGACGCCATCATTGCCCAGGACAAGCAGGCTCGAGTTGCCGTGGAAACCCTGGTCAAGACCGGTGTGGCCATTGTTGCCGGCGAAGTCACTACTACCGCGTGGGTCGACCTGGAGCAGATCGTTCGTGACGTGATCTGCGAGATCGGCTACACCAGTTCCAACGTCGGTTTTGACGGTGCGACCTGCAGCGTGATGAACATCATCGGCAAGCAGTCCCCTGACATCAACCAGGGTGTCGACCGCGCGAAACCTGAAGATCAGGGCGCTGGCGACCAGGGCCTGATGTTCGGCTACGCCAGCAACGAAACCGCCGAGCTGATGCCTGCGCCGATCGCGTTCTCGCACCAGCTGGTGCACCGCCAGGCCGAAGCCCGTAAATCCGGCCTGCTGCCATGGTTGCGCCCGGACGCGAAATCCCAAGTCACTTGCCGCTATGAAAACGGCATCGTGGTGGGCATCGACGCCGTTGTTCTGTCGACCCAGCACAATCCGGAAGTGTCGTACAAAGACCTGCGCGAAGGCGTGATGGAGCTGATCGTCAAGCACGTGCTGCCGGCCGAACTGCTGCACAAAGACACCCAGTTCCACATCAACCCGACTGGCCAGTTCATCATCGGCGGCCCCGTGGGCGACTGCGGTCTGACCGGTCGCAAGATCATCGTCGACAGCTACGGCGGCATGGCCCGTCACGGCGGCGGCGCGTTCTCCGGTAAAGATCCATCCAAGGTTGACCGTTCGGCTGCGTACGCTGGCCGTTACGTTGCCAAGAACATCGTCGCCGCCGGCCTGGCCGAGCGCTGCGAAATTCAGGTTTCCTACGCCATCGGCGTTGCACAGCCGACGTCGATCTCGCTGAACACCTTCGGCACCGGCAAGATCAGCGACGACAAGATCGTCCAGTTGGTCCGCGAGCACTTCGACCTGCGTCCATACGCGATCACCACCATGCTCGACCTGCTGCATCCGATGTACCAGGAAACCGCAGCCTACGGCCACTTCGGCCGCACGCCGCAAACCAAGACCGTGGGCGACGACACCTTCACCACGTTCACCTGGGAAAAAACCGACCGCGCCGACGCATTGCGCGCCGCTGCCGGTTTGTAATACCTGCTGGGTGCATTGCGCCTAGCGGCACCCGGTAAGAGAAAAGTCCCTGGCGATGGAAGTCGTCAGGGGCTTTTTTTGCTTATTGCCCGGTTAATTAGAGTCAAACGAATAACTGGCCACAGGATTTACCGGTATTGGCCTAAACCAATTAGCGATGAGTGTTATCGCGACCGGCGATAACGACCTTCAACCCTTTGATTCACTTGTCATTTCATTCAAGTACACCTCATCTGCAATTTCGGTCGATCTCTGCACTTGCCTCTACGCTGGATTAGTAACTGCGAATCTCGCAATTCATCCAGCGTAAAAGGAACTCGATCATGGACGACACCCTCACATCTGCCACTTATGCCAAACTTTTTCCCGAACAAGTCGCCGACAGATGTTCATCCGATGCACTCGAAGCCAACAACGGCCCCATTGCCTACCTGCACGCGTTGTACCAGTTGGCGTTGAGTGTTGAAGCGAATGGCTATACCGAAAGCAAGATCACACTCGCCGTGAGGAGACCGGATATCGGTGAACGAGTGCTCGATCAAGGCAGCCTCGATACGCCGATTTCGGCATTGACGCTGGTCATCGAAGCCATGACGCGTCAGGCCAAAGCTCACGTGGGAGAAGCAAAAGACCTGGAAGAGGAAATTGCGCAGGCGCAATACCCTGTTCAATTGCCGTTTCACTCTCCGCTTGAGCAGATCAAGGCAGAACTGCATGGAAAACGCACCTCGCTGTTCGACTTGCTCCAGCAATGCCAACACAGCTTCCCTAATTTCACGCATGACAGCTTGCGAACCAGCGAACTCAGGAGTGCCATGCGCAAGGGGACCGGGTTCAGCCCCGCACTGCAATCACTGCTGCTGGATGCCAGCCCTTCAAGCGGCGACGGATTTCTAACCCAGCGATTTGGTGTCCCAGGCACGTTATCCGAAGGTTTAGAGGCACTGACCAGCGTCGAACTGCTGGGGCAAAAAACAGGGCTCAAACCGGACCGCATTCTGGAAATGCTAGCCACCTCTGGCGTGCCCGATGAAGGCAAGGAAGCCTTCACCACCGTCAAACAATCACAAGCTTATGTACCTGCGGCCGAGAACAAGGCACCTGTTGGAGGCCACCTTTTCGGCGCAGTGTTTATCAACAACGCATCTGCTCCAGCGTTGTCGCTGGAAGACACCATGGGCGGGGCAGGGATCCGATTGCGCATCAAGGGCGCGACTACGGATCACTTCGGCCGAATCCACAAAATCATTCATCTGCAACACGCTCTGAAACTCACTTTTTCCGACGTTGATCTTCTGGTCATGGCGGCACTGCGCTCGGAAGGACAGACCAAGGATTTCCATCTCACCGCCGATACCTTGAGAGCGTTAGGGGTATTTCTTCACATGCGGGATGAATACGGCATCACGGCCGAGCAGTTCGCAGCACTGATCAACGCAGTTACGCCCTATGCCGTGGATGACAACAAGCCGTTTCTTGACCGGCTCCTTGACAGCCCTGCTGCCAGCCAGGCAGCACCAATAGCTAGCGGGTTAATGATCGATGGGACGGCGTTTGAATTACTGGCATCTGCAACTGGCGACACAGCGGCAACGAACGTTGTCATCGCAGGCCTGTGCCGCGCATTTGCGCTTGAAGAACAACAGGCCAATCTCTACGTGGCGCAAATCACGACGGCGCTGCGCCTCAAGAAGCCTGCGCTGTCGCTTACCTTAGTTTCTGCCCTGTACCGCTTGGCGTGGCTGCCACGCCTGCTACGTGTTGGCCCGATTGAAGGCGCGCGCCTGATCGCCTTGATCAGCAACGTCAACACCCAGGTTTTCAGTCAGCTGGCGGGCACACCGACTATTGGTGGCGATGAAGTTAAGCCTGACATTCTTGATGTTCTGATGGGCCTAGTGAATCTGGAGAAATGGCTACGCCAGCACAAGATCAGAGCCACTACGCTATCGAATTGGCTGACGCAACTTCCAACCGTAATCCCTGAAGAACTCAAGCCGCTGTACAAAATCGACGGCCGCCTTCAGAGCACCCTGGAGGGCGCCGTTCCGCGCCTGAAGGTTTCGCTCATCACCGAGCCGCAGATTGTCCAGGCCGTAGGTCCAGGCATTACGCCGGCATCTGGCACATGGCTTGGCATACTGGCCGCGTATATCGATGAACGAGGTTTAATCAAAGGGCTTCCTGCTGGTGATTTCAAGGAAGGGCTGGCACAGGAGCTCAAAGGAAAACTCAAGAACACTGGCTCCTCGGTGCAAACCGAGGTCAACACCACAGAGATCGCCGAGGGGCTCTTGCAGCTACTGACCAATGCGTCGATCGCACAAGAAGATGTGGTCAAACATGTCGTGGGGAGAGCTTTCGGTTCGGGTGGCGGCGAATCTGCGCTGACGCCTGGACACGCACTGGAGCTACTGCGCTGGATAAACAAAACTGGCTTTGATGTGCTGAACGATATTTTGACGGCAGAAAGCGCTGCAGTAACACCCAATATCAGTAGCGTGGAGGGGTTGGACTTCCTGATGTGGACTGAACTGGAGCGTCATGCCCAAGTGGTCAGGCAATTGCAACTCAGCGCAACGGGACTTAGAGCCCTGAGTGATCACCCTGAGTGGTTTGACCTCAAGGGCAACAAGAAAGCGCAGGATAAAATAAACAAACACCGCACAGGCTTGAGCCTCGATCTTTGCTATCAGGCAAGCCAGTATTGTGCCTGGGTAAAACAATGCGAACGATGTGGTATGGATGAAAAAGTCGCGCAGGTTTTTTTGATCAACTCATCCCTGCTCAGTAAAGCAGACATCGCCAAACGTCTAAGTGCTCTTATTGGATGGTCAGAAAGCGAAACAATGCTCGCACTCACTTATGCGGATGCCTGCAAAAGCCAACGTCCCAAAACTGTACCCAGCAAACCTTTTCAAGATTTCTTGGACTCTTTGACGAAATCAGAGCAGGCTCAATATCAACGATCAAATTGGCGCGATTGGACATCCTTTGGTGAACTTGTATCCCAATATCTATGGAACAGAGGGCCATCGAGCGACAAAGTTACACAGTCTATCTATGAAAAATTTGTAATATTTGTAAGTGAAAACCCTGGACCGCTAAAAGTCAGTAAAGACCTCATACTGCCAAAGGCCTTGCCGAAGGTGTGGGAGCAGATAACGCCTCACAAGGCTAAAGATAGGGAATTGTCCTTCGTAGAGTACGAGCCGGAAACACCCGAGTCGCAAACGGAGACGGATCCAACGATTACAATTACCGACATTGGCCTTACTGTCAGGTTAAAAAATCTTTGCCAATTGACCGAACTGTCATGCCAAAGCTTGTTGGACCTGAACGCACTTGATCATAGCTCTCCCTTCAGCGCATACCGCAGCAGCGAACTGCTGCTGGTGGGTAGCGACAAGGAAATGAATGAGCCGGAACCACACCTTCAAGAACAATGGCGCGACGCCCTGGCCGCTTTTTTAGTAGGCCACTGGGCCCCATCCAGTAGCGCACTGCAGCAATTCATTCCATCCGTCGAGGCGCTTTCGACCTATTTACTCACCGACGTTCTGGTGAGTTCAGCGGTCAAGACACACGCCGCCACACAGGCAACGGCAAGTCTGCAGCACTATCTTCATAACGTTTTTGCACGGCTAGAACCGGGCTACCTCGGCGCGAGAATACCGGAAGAGCAGGCCACGGCCTGGCGGCAATACATGGGCGCGTTCAGTTCATGGAGGGTATGGCAAACACAGCTTAACCACCCTGCCAACCTGATCTATTACGCCAATCGCCCAGACAAAAGCGAAGCCTTCAAAACACTGGAAAATGAACTTAACCAAGGAAAGCTGGATACAAGCCTGCTGCAAACAGCCATCACTGGCTACCTAACAAAATTTGAGAAGAACAGCAACTTACAAGTAGTGAGCGGCTACCTTGACGGCACTCAGCCCCAAAACGATACCTACCATTTCATCGGTAAGACTAACGCCTCACCCATCGAGTATTACTGGCGCTCAGTTGATATGGGGTTGCGTGACAGCGAGGAGCGGTTGAGCCCGTTGGCCTGGACGGAATGGGAAAAAATCACGGTAAGTGCAAGCGGCCAAATCGCCCAAAGCAGCAATCTACCGCCCGCTGCAGTGGTGGCCACCACTACAACTACGGCCCCGGTAACACCCGCAAGCGAAGTTTCTCTTCCATTGGCACGTACCTGTGATGCCATCCGCCCAGTCATGATAGAAGGCCGCCCCTATGTGTTCTGGGTAGAATGGAGCTCAGTTGAATTGCCAGACGTCGCTGAGAAAAACAGACTGTCTAGATTCAAAAAACTCAGCGTGCAATATATCTACAAACAGAGCGATGGCTTCTGGTCGCCGCCAAACGAAATTTTGTACCTGGATGGCACAAAAAATGGAGAGGCACCGACGAAAGGGCAAGATACTTTTCTAAAAGATGATAAATACGTGCCAGGTTTAATCGCGGTAGTCAACACGGAAGGTGCTCGTGCAGACGATCCATGGCTGACCGTCATGCTTTATAACTGTGCCCGTACAACGCCCAACAAAGCACCTTCACTTGGTACGCTTGACGTAGACTATTTCATTGAGTCAAGAGATATGCTGCTCATCCACAGGATGCCACTCAAATCAGATGAAAGTGAGGCGTTGGCAAAGGTTCTCTATAAATCCTACAGTGACATCAGAAAGATTCAACACCCCTACGACGGAGACCAGCTTTTAATCTCCAGAAAAAAGGAAATCCACACTTCCTTTCGAGATGGCATGCGACCATTCGTCAAAGAAGCAATCGCGTCTCCACACTTTATAAAAGAACATGACAAGGCGGTAAAATACATCTCTCTTGAGAGAGAATCGAGTTCTAGGAACTGGGACATTCGTCACAACAGAGACCGAGTTGACCTAAAAAGTTTTCGGTTTCTATACATGAAGACCAGCAAGGATGACTTCACCCTCCAGGACAACCTAAGAGACCTTAAAAATGGCACCCCAAATCGAAGAAATTCCTATTTCTCTGACTTAGAGGTCCGTAAAGGTCTCCAGCCAGACTTGGCAGCAAACCTAAAAGACCTTAACAAGGCATTAGGATCCAACATTGAGCTTTGCTATTATTCGGAAAACGACAAATACGGATACAATGAGTATTCTGAGAAATACTTTTTTACAACACTGGAATCAAACGGCTTCGTGACCGCGACCGCAGACGTTGAAAATCAAAAGATTTTAACCATCGAGGCTTCCTATCCAAAATCAATCATCAAACTTGAAGGCGACAAAAAGCTACAGGTAAAAGCGTTCAAGAAAGAGATACGCATAGGTGACCTGACCTACACCGTAAGCGGTTCCCTGCCTGAAACCGATTGTACAATAAATAAAAGCATCACGATTCCATTGGAGATTTCGGGCGAAGGTTTGGAAGCGCCCCACATAGGATATGTCGTCTATGTCGCTGACAATGTTGTCTACTCGCCTGAAAGACCCGTTTCTATTACACCCAGCAGCAGCGGCACATGGACTTACGACCTTGTAGTCGAAAAATCCCAATACCTCTTCGAAAAAAGTTTTTCGATTATTTTTTTGTCCCCTGGTAACTTCACAAGGGAGACGTTCCCTGTCGAAGCGCTTATTAAGCCAGAGTATTGTGGTGAAATTCAGCTAATACTGTACGCCCAAGGACCAAAAGACAGTGAATTCAAAGTATTAAGCGATCAGAAGCTGAACGCCAATGGTCAGGCATCCTTTACGACTCAATACACGTGGAGCAACCCTGGCGTACACTTCTTCATCCTGTGTGAAGCGGGCAATCCCGAGAATAACGCAGGCGCGGCGTATGACGTCAGGTATACAGGCAAGGACGAGAGCTGGGAGATATCCATCGCAGAAAGCGTTGGACAGGCTCAGTATCTCGACTTACGCACTGCGGCCAATGAAGGGATAACTCTGAAGTCCAATACCATCCGCCTCAATACGTTGTTTGGCAAGCAATTGCTGTCCAGAGCGGCACGCAACATCGAGCGGGCGCTCGGGTGGGAGGCGCAGCTCATCAAGGAGCCGGCTATTGATTCAGAATCTGAGAGGCCTCCGGTAGATTTTCACGGCGCAAACGGTGCCTACTTTCGCGAACTGTTCCTGCACCTTCCGTATTTGGTAGCAACGCGACTCAGCGAACAGCAGCAGTTCGACGAGGCCGAGGAATGGTATACCCGGTATCTGTTTGACCCCTATGGAACAGAGGGTGATCAAAACAATTCCCTGTCGTTCTGGAAAACTCGTCCTCTGGTGGAAGTCGGTAGTGGGCGCTCTGAACTGCAAAAAACAGTCGATCCAATAGCGCGGGCATTCACGTTGTCACGGTATTACCGGCAGGCTGTGTTCCTGTCGCTCGTCGACAACTGGCAGCGTCAAGGTGACCACTTTTATCGTCAGCTCACGCCCAGCAGTCTCAATCATGCATGGCTGAGTTATCAAAAAGCACTCAAGCTCATCGGTCCGCTGCCAGAGCGGGCGTCAGTATCGCGTTGGGTTGCTGATGCACTCAAGGATATACAGCGCTCTGCCTTTCGGACGCCCATTAACGAGCGGATCATCAATGCACGAAAAATGGTGGAGCAAAGACTCTTCAATCTTCGCCATGGGCTCACCATAGATGGCAAGATCTTGCCCGTCATGGACTGGCGAACCGAAGGTGCAGATGCTCTCGGCATCGCCCAGCGCAATGTCGACCATATGATGAGCACCTACAATAGCGATCGAGCTCCAGTCCCTGCGTTCCGTTTCAGGCAATTGGCGCCCATGGCCCGCGCGGCAGCACAGCAATTACAGAACATGGGCCGGTATTACATGAAGCTGGTAGAGGATGAGTCAAACACTGGCTTGGCTGTGCTGCTTAAAGAACAAGAAATCAAATTTTCCGAGTTCAGTGTCAAGCTTCAGCAGGAAGCGATCAATTCGGTTAAAGCCCAGAGTGCTGCACTGCAGTACAGCAGGCAAATGGCGGAATATCGAAAAGGCTATTACACGAATTTAATTGATGTTGGTCGTTCGCAGATGGAAGAAGCAGCAACAGCACTTATGTGGACTGGCTCAATTCTCCAAGCCCAAATTGCCCCCTTCTCGGTGGGTGAAGGCATCGCCGATTCAGTGCCCTGTATATTTGGAATGGCAGTGGGCGGTCAAAAATACTCTGGGATGATAAGTGCAGTTATCTCCCTTTTTGATCACGCGAGCACCACTTGCTCATTCACTGGGGAGCAGCTGCTCACAGAAAGTGGCTACGAGCGCAGAGCCGCCGAATGGGCATTTGAGCAAAAGTTGGCGGAAATGGATACCCAACTGCTCGACTTGCAAATTAAAGAGGCCGACATCGAGCTAAAAGCGGCTGTTATCAGCCTTGACATGGCACAAGCTGACCGCGCAAATCTTATAGAGGCGCACGCTTACATGACCAGCGGGCTCGCGATCCTCCCCGTCTACAACTGGCTCGTCGCTCGCCAGGAACTGCTGTATGCCCCGGCCTACGACGCGGTGCTTTCGCTCTGCCTCAGCGCAGAGGCAGCCTGGCGTTACGAAATCGGCGACTACAAAAGTGCTTCTTTTATCAAGACAAGCGGCTGGAACGATACTTACAAGGGCTTGCTGGCCGGGGAATCATTGCTTGTCGACCTGCAGGAAATGGAGAATGCCTATCTGCAAAACAAGGAACGCCGCCTGACAATCAAGAAGACTATTGACATAAAGGGCGAGCAAAACGATATCGCATGGCTTGCAGCCATCAAAAATTTGGCCACCAGCCCACTTACTTTCGACTTGAAGCCGGCGGCCTTCGACAAAGACTATCCAGGCCACTACCTACGTCAGCTCCAGCACGTTTCAGTTTCGTTCGTCATGGCGCCGGGCAGCGGAGCGAATCTGGAAAACATCAGCGCCATTCTTACCCAAACCGACAGTACCACGCTGGTCGAACCCACAGACGAAGGCCTGGAGTACCTGTACAACGCTACTAAAGCACCCCCAAGCATTAAGCGGAATCTCCGCGCCCAGCAACAGATAGCACTGTCTACCGGCATGGCCGATGATGGTCTGGGGCTCGGTAAAGACGACTGGGTATATGAAATGATTTTCCACGATGGCCGTTACTTGCCATTTGAAGGAACAGGCGCGATCTCTCGATGGGAATTGAGTTTCCCTGATCCTGAATTCGCGAAGTTATTGATAACGGCAGATCAAAAAACCGTGCTGGTAAAAAATATCCAGATTCATCTCGTTTATACAGCGCTGGATGGAGGCAAGGCATTCGCTGACAAAGTTAAAGAACGCATAGCGAATTAGTGTTCGCCTCTAGGCTAATTAAAGAATCGCCAACCGCAGAGTCAAAAAGCCCCCACTTTAATAGGTCTGGGGGCTTTTTTTAACGGATTCATTTGCACAGAGCGAAAGTTTAGCCATCCGCTCTTGAACGAAAACCACACGCAGCGCGTCTTTGATCAAGCGTCACAACGGGTCACACTTAAACTCATTCGCAATGACCTATATTCCAAATAGCAATAACACCTGGCAACCCATTGAAATACCACGACTTTAATCCACTGACACTTCGTCTGGGCTTAGTGTGGATGACCCCTCTTGCCTCTACGCTTGTTAATAACTGCGAACCCAGCAGCACCGCCAACGAAAACAGGAATTTGATCATGGATGACTACACCACCACCTCTGCGGTCTACGGAAAAATGTTCCCTGAACAAGTTGCCGATAGATGCTCATCCGATGCACTGGAAGCCAATAACGGTCCGTTCTCATATCTCCACACGCTATATCAGCAAGCGCTTAGCCTGGAAGCGAAAGGCGATGCTGCTACTCAGATTACACTCGGCGAACGACGTCCTGATATCGGGGAGCGAGTGCTTGATGAGGCCAGTCTGGAAACCCAGGTACCTTTACTTACCCTCGTAATTGAGGCCATGACTCGGCAAGCAAAGATCTACGTGGGAGACAAGAAAAATCTGGCGGAGCAAATCGCCGCTGCGCAGTACCCTGTCCAGCTACCTTTTCATCACCCGCTTGAGCAAATCAAGGCAGTACTGGGCGTTAAAAGATGCTCTCTATTCAATCTTTTGCAACAGACTGATTATGGCTATCCCAATTTTGCTTACGGGAACTTGAGAACCGCTCAATTGCGTAACATTATGCGCAAAGCCACTGGATTCAGTCCCACCCTACAAGCATTGTTGCTAGACGAAAGCGCGAGCAACGGCGCCGACTTCTTGCTCCAACGTTACGGTGTAAAAGGCGCCGCACAGGAAGCGCTGGAACAACTGAGCAGTGTCGAATTTCTTGCCCGGCAAACGGGGTTGAAACCCGAGGATGTGCTCGATTTGCTGGCCACATCTGGCGTTGCAGACGACGGCCAAGAAGCATTTACTACGGTCAAACAGTCGAATTCCTACTCGCCCGGCGGAAAAATCAACATTCCCATTGCGGGCCATATATTTGGCGCAACATTCATCAATAACGCAACAGCCCCTGCTCTTTCGCTACAGGACACATTGAGCGGAGCAGGCATCGCGTTGCGCGTCAAAGGTGCCAATGCAGATCACTTCGGGCGCATCCACAAAATCATCCACCTGCAACACGCGCTGAAAATACCCTTCGCTGAGGTCGATCTTCTGGTCATGGCCGCGTTGCGCTCAGAAGGCCAGAAAAAAGATTTTCACCTCACAGAAAACACGCTTAGAGCATTGGGTGTATTTCTACACCTTCGTGACGAATACCAGATTACTGCAGAACAGTTCGCAGCGCTGATTAACGAAGTGACGCCATACGCCGTGGGTGAAACCGAGCCATTCCTCGACCGGGTTCTCGATGGTCCTGGGGCGGGCAGGCTGGCGGACATCGACGCACCACTGGTGCTCAACGAAACCGAGTTTGAGCTGCCGGTGGAAGTAAGCGTGGAGAGAGGCGCCCCTAACGCAGTGATTGCAGAGCTCTGTCGTGCGTTCTCAGTTGAAGAAAATATAGCCAACGCCTACCTGAGCCAGATAACCCGGACCTTGCGATTAAAGAAACCAGCACTGACGTTGGGATTCTTCTCGTCATTGTATCGACTTACCCGCTTGCCCCGGCTCCTGCGGTTGGACATGAATGAAGGGGCGAGCCTCATCGCATTGCTCAATACCGCCAATCCCCATGTGATGGCCCAATTGGCGGGTAAACCTATCATTGCAACCAATGACGACCAGCTCGACATTCTTGATGTCTTGGTGGGCTTGGCCAATCTGGAGACTTGGTTGCGTGAAAAACGCATATCCGCCGCCTCGCTCCTGACATGGCTCACTCCACACCCTGCAGATATACCCGCGAGCCTTAAAGCGTTTTACGGTCTTGATGCGCGGATCGAACGTTCCGCTCTGGATGCCATTCCCAAGATCAAATCGTCATTGGTGAATGAGTCGCAACTCTCACACGCGGCGGGCCCAGGAGTAACCGTTGCGTCCGGATCTTGGCTGGAAATGTTTTCCACGTACATCGATCGCCGAGGTCTGATTACTCCGTTCGTCCTTGATGCATCCGAGACCCTCGTCAGCAAGTTAACTGAATTGCTCGACGGCAAGATCACAAGCACAACCGGTCTTCTCATCCCCAAAGCCGACCAGCTCGATATTGCTGCCAATTTGGAATCGTTGATTCAAAACGCGGTTATCGCCCAAGACGATGTTGTTAAGCACATCCTCGGCACAGCATTTGGCAAATCTAACGAAGGCCTGACGCTCAAGCCTGAGCATGCTCTGCCATTGTTACGCTGGGTCAACGTTTCACGTCATGATTTACTCGCTGGGATTCTGGAAGCTGAACCCAGTACAGCTGAAGGCAGCGCTGCCCCCGAGAAAGGTTTGGACGTCACTGTCTGGAGCAATCTCGCTCACCACGCTCAGGTGATCAAGCATCTCAAATTAAGCCCAGCAGGCTTGACTGCGCTCTTGGACAAACCCCAATGGTTTGCGCTGGAAAGCGCGACGCTCAACAGCAAAAAGGGCTCGAAGCCGCTCCCCGTCTTGAATCTCGACTTGTGCTACCAGCTGGGGCATTACCACGACTGGGTATTGAAGTGCGAAGAGAACGGCTTCGAAGAAAAGGATGCACTGAGCTTTTTTACCGACATCCCCAAACCCGACGATCCTAAAGCGGTGCTTGCCTCCGCCCGGCAATTGGGAAAACTGATGGGATGGCTACAAGGCGAAACATTTTCATTCATGTCTTCATTGAAAGACGTGAAACAGAATTTCGCACAAGAACAATCGATCAAGCCTGTCGTCACCTTCGATGACTTTATAAAGTTGCTCACCCCCGCTGAGAAAAAACTCTACGACCGCTGGGAAATAAGGGAGAAAGGGTCACTGGGCACGTTGCTCTTGATGTACATGCTGGAGAACAGGACGAGCGACGTAGGTTCGGAGGGCGACACTCAACGCGGAATATACGACAAATTCAAGCAGTTCATGGTCGACAACCCTGCGCCGCTCAAAGTGTTCGCGAGCCAATACCTGCCAGACGTAAAGCCTAATATGTGGGAAGAACTGGTGAAATACCAAACTAATCCTACACGCCTGACGCTCAAGTTACATGACCCCGAAACACTGGCGTCTGAAGAAGCCAAGGCCACCCCTGAATCAGCCGACTACAGCACAAGCTCCATAAGCGATATTGACTACGCACTCAGAACGCAACGACTGTGCAAACTTACAAACTTATCGTGCCGATCGGTGTTAGCGCTGTACTGGCTCGACAGCACCTCAACATTTGATGACTACCGAAGCAGCGCGAACCAACTCCTCGGGGTATGTGCGGAAGACGAGTTGATCCCGGTTCAGTCGCGTTTGCAAGAAACCTGGCGTGATGCGCTGGCCGGTTACCTGATAGGCCATTGGGCAAAGTCCAACGCAGCTGCCAAAACCAACATTCATTCGATGGATGACCTGTCCAGTTATTTCCTCACTGATATTTTAGTGAGCTCCGTCGTCCGCTCCAGTATTGCCATACAACACACTGCGAGCCTGCAGCATTACCTGCATAAGTTGTACGCACGGCTGGAACCAGGGTACCTGAACAGCACTATTCCGGAAGACCTATCGACCGCGTGGAGGCAGTTCGCTTCTGAATATGGGCTATGGAAAATCTGGCGAACCCAGATCAACCATCCAGAGAACATGATTTACTACGCTAATCGACCAAATAAAACGGCGGCCTTTCAATCACTGGAGGTAGAGCTTAATCAAGGCAAGCTTGATCCTGCATTATTGCAAACAGCAATTACCACCTATCTCACAAAGTTTGAGCAGACCAGCAATTTGCAAATCGTTAGCGGCTACCTGGACGGTGTTGATCCTAAAAATGATACCTATCACTTTATCGGCAAAACCAACGCCTCCCCTCCTGAGTATTACTGGCGGTCCGTAGACATGGCGCTGCGCGATGACAAAGAACGTCTTAGCCCCTTGGCCTGGACGGAATGGGAGAAGATCGCGGTGACGCCCACAGGTCAGATCACTCAAAACCGCTATACCGTAGATAATGAAAAATACGCGTGTGACACGATCCGGCCGGTTATGATCGAAGGGCGCCCTTATGTCTTTTGGGTTGAGCGCGGGACGGTAGGGCTTCCCAGCTCCGATGAGAAAAACCAGACGCCCACCAAATTCAAGAAATTGAGCGTTCAATACATTTATAAGCAAAGCGATGGTTTTTGGTCGACACCCAATGAATGGATGAGTCTGGACGGTGCGAAAGATGGCAAACGGCTTGATGACCTGATTGACGACGAATCGAGCACAGCGAAAATCAAACCAAAAATCCCGAACCCATACCTTAAGGATGATACGTACCAACCTGGGCTTATTGCGCTGGTTAACATTGAAGGAGAGCGGGCTCGTGACCCATGGTTAACAGTAATGCTGTACAACTGCGCTCAGGACTCAAAATCTGATGCACCATACGGAGTAGCTGGCAGAGACTACTTTACTCAATCGCGGGATCTTTTACTTATAAATACAAAGATTCTAGACGACAGCAGCGCAGGCAAACTTAGCAAAACGATATACAACTCCTACAACGACATCACAAAAATTCAGCATCCCTACAACGGTGACGAAATTACGGTGACTTTTAAGGAGGCCATCCACGATACGTTAGCATATGACTTGGATAAATACGACGAATCGGTAGTCTCGTCGCCCCATAGACTTAACACGTACGACAAGGAAAGCATGACAGATGACGTCAAAAAAATTCTCAGCAAAGTGGATCAGCCAGCAAACAAAAAGCCCCCTAGCGACGTACCTCCGCTGCTGGTAAAAATTCCTTTCTGGTACTATGCGGCGACTGACCAGATCAATGCACCTTGGTATAAAAAAGCGGCTGAGACATTCAATTCATCCTACGGGTCGAAGGTAAAGTTTGTCGCCTATACCGATGATTCATATACGAGCACAGCCGCTAAAAATAGTTATGCATACAGCAACCTCAACGCTGTAGCGTCAATTGAGGCAACACTAATTGCGGACAAACTTAAAACATTAAACCTTAAAAATAGATACCTAAGAGTCATCGCAAACAGATCAGGTCTAATTATCAAGTCTGTCAAAATAAGAGTGAGAGTCATCACAAAACAGGAAGAAATCGAAGTAAACATGTGGGGCGACAATATAACAGCCGATAAAGGTGGAGCCTGCACCTTGAATTCTAGTGGTGCAGTTCCTTTCTACAAACTGGGTTTGAGCATGGGTTATTCAGTCAACATAGACGGGCAGAATCACGAGTTCATGTTTGTCGACACCGTATTTACTATTAATAAACCCTCACTCTTACTTGAAGAAAGCTTCAGGATTACGGTATATGAAGATACACAGCATAGCAAAAAGTTCCTAGACTCCTTCCCAATACGTGATATCCAGTTCGATCCAGACTCGATCATGAATATCAGGCTAAGACTCTACGCCAAAGCTCCCAACGCAACGTCGTTCACCAAATTATCCGAAGAAAACGTGATTGCTGATGGCAAATCTTCTATAAGCCATGATTATTCCTGGACAGAAGAGGGAGACTACGTATTCGCACTGTGTGAGGCAGGCAATCCCGGGAATAATGTTTTCGTCACCTACAAGGTGAGCGCTATCAGTAAAGATGAAACATGGGACATCTCAATCAAGCGCAACGAGCAACAGGCCCAATATCTCAACCTGAATAAAGTTGCCAATCATCCCCCCATATTTCCAACCAACGTCATTCGCCTCAACACGCTGTTCGGCAAGCAACTTGTTTCCAGAGCATCGCGTAGTGTAGAGCGGGCGTTGGAGTGGGACGCGCAGTTACTCAAAGAACCCACCATTGATCCCGACATTCGCAACCCTTCTGTTGATTTCCACGGCGCCAATGGCATTTATTTTCGAGAGTTATTCCTCCATCTGCCGAATCTTGTTGCGACACGCTTGAGCGAGCAGCAGCAATTTGACGAAGCAGAACGCTGGTTCACCGAATATCTATTTGACCCGTTCCGCACGATCGTGGACGAAAAACAGCGTCCCCCTTTTTGGAACACCCGCCCACTGGCTGAGGTGGGATCGGGTACTTCAGAGTTGCAAAAGGTGGTGACCCCCACGACCAGAGCCTTCATTCTGTCGCGGTATAACCGGCAGGCGGTGTTTCTTTCGATGGTGGAAAACTGGCAGCGCCAGGGCGACCATTTTTACCGTCAACTTACCCCCAGCACGCTCAATCACGCCTGGCTCAGCTATCAAAAAGCGCTGAAGCTGGTCGGGCCGTTACCAGAGCGCACGGCCGTGTCGCGTTGGGAGCCTACCGCGCTGAGCACATTGAAGGGCTCGGCCTTCCGTACGCCTATCAATGAGCGTGTCATTGAAGCACGGAAAGTAATCGAGCATCGCCTGTTCAACTTGCGTCACGGCCTCACTATCGATGGAAAACTGCTGCCGGTGATGGATTGGCGCGCAGAAGGCGCAGATCCATTCGGGTTCGGGCAACGCGGAATTGGGCATCTCATCAGCACCTACAACAGCGACCGCATGCAGGTTCCGGCCTACCGGTTCAGGCAGTTGATTCCCATGGCCCGCGCCGCGGTGCAGCAACTTCAGGACATGGGCCGGCATTACATGAAACTGATGGAGGATGAGTTCAACACTACGCTTTCCGTATTGCTGAAACAGCAGGAAATCAGAATTTCCGATTTCACCCTCAAGCTCAAGCAGGAGTCGATCAGCTCGGTCAAAGCGAAAAAAAACACGTTGCTTTTGAGCAAGCAGGCGGCGGTGTTCAGAAGAGATCATTATGGCAAGCTTATCGATGTCGGGCGCTCCCCTATGGAGGAAGCTGCCACCGCACTGCAGTGGACGGCTGCCGCGCTTCAGAACTGTTCGATCCCCCCAAAGATTCTTGCAAGTCTTATCAAAGCAGCAGTACCGACCATCTACGGGATGGCGGTGGGGGGAAACGAGCCTTCCAAAACTATCGACACAGTATCCGACGCCGCCCAGATTGCCGGTAAGGCGACGCTATATGTTGCTGATAAATTGCTTGTTGAATCTGGCTACGAGCGCCGCGCGACCGGATGGCAGTTTGAACGCAAACAAGCCGAACTGGAAATCCAATCCATCGACCTCCAGCTTAAAGAAACCAACATTGAGCTCAACGCGGCAACTATCTCCCTCGATGAAGCCCGCGCCAACCGCAGAAACCTCGAAGAAGCTTACGTCGCCATGACCACCGGCTTCACCATCATCCCTATCTACAACTGGCTCGTCGCTCGCCAGGAGTTGCTCTACGCCCCTGCCTATGACGCAGTTTTGTCGCTGTGCCTGAGCGCAGAAGCTGCCTGGCGTTATGAAATCGGGGATTACAAACGACCTGCTTTCGTTAAAACCACCGCTTGGATTGATTCGTACAAAGGCATGCTGGCGGGCGAATCGCTGCTGGTCGATTTGCAGGAGATGGAAAATGCCTACCTGCAGAGCAATGAGCGGCGGCTGACCATCAAGAAAACGATCAATATATGGGAGGCCAAGGGCCCAGATGAGATCAACAAGCTCAAGGCTGTACACAACACGCCTCTTACATGCCAGATAAAGTCCGCTGCCTTCGACAGTAATTACCCTGGCCACTATCTGCGCCAAATCAAACACGTGTCAGTTTCCTTTGTGATGGCTTCCGACGCGAGCGAGGCGATGAAGGAGGTCAGCGCGATTCTTACGCAAATTGACAGCACGACGTTGATCGACCCTACCGAGGAAGGAGCAAGCTACCTCTACGAAAAGGTCCTCAAGCCCCCCATCAGCGTGAAGCGGAATCTGCGGGCCCAGCAGCAGATTGCCCTGTCGTCAGGCGTCGCAGATGACGGATTGGGTTTTGGGCCAGGGGATTGGGTATATGAACTGATGTTCCACGATGGCCGGTATTTGCCATTCGAGGGCACCGGTGCGATATCGCGCTGGCAGCTGAGCTTTCCTGACGAGCAATTCGTCAAGTCATTGGTCAACGAGGATAAGGCGCTCGTTAAGAGCATCCAGCTTCATATGGTCTACACCGCAGTAGACGGCGGTAAAGACTTCACTGACAAGGTTAAAACGCTGCGAGGCAAGCCGTAACCGCAACAAGCGCCACGTCGGGGGTCATGATCATTTCATGGCCTTCGACGATTACCTGGATTCAGCCCACCTCCGTGGGCTGAATACGTATTAACCCCGCCGCGCCACCAATAAAAACGAAGCCGCACTCGCCAACAACCCCGCACACCCCCGATTGAACAGCCGCTTGCCACTGGGCTGGGCAAACAACCGACGCGCATGCCCCCCCATCCAGCAGTACAGCGCGATGGCGATACATTCCAGCACCAGAAACATCGCCCCCAGTTGTGCGAACTGAGTGGTGACCACGCCGGAACGATCCACAAACTGCGGCAGGAACGCCGTAAACAACAGAATGGCTTTGGGATTGCCGATGGCGACCAGAAACTCCTGGCGCGCCAGCCTCGTCACTCCGGCCTGCGCGCCGGCTTCGATATCGTGCGCCTCGCATGGCGCTCGCCACAGTTGTAACGCCAGATAGAACAGATACGCCGCCCCCACAATCTTGATCGTATGAAACAGCCACTCGGATGTATGCAGCACCGCTGTAAGCCCAACCGCTGCCAGCGCGATCATGATCGCGAATGCCAGCAACCGACCAATGCCGCCCGAACAGGCACTGATAAATCCGTAGCGCGACGCATTGCTGATGGAGAGCAGGTTATTCGGGCCCGGCGCCATGTTCAGGGCGAAACAGGCGGGGATGAATACAGCAAGGGTCGACAGGTCCATGGCAGTGTCTCTTCCAGTTGCCGGGATGAAACATCATTTTGCACTCGTGGGCGCGCGGCTCAAGGCACAGTTGGGCGGGGAATGAGGGGCTGGCTGTATCGGTACGAGACAAACGCGGTAACCAAGGCGCGATGAAACACCCATCGGGAAAACCTAGCCTTGCAGTCCCTCCCCCGGCAAGGACGCTCCGATGCTGCTCTCCCTTCGCGCACTGGTCCTCTGTGCACTGCCTCTTCTGGCCATCCATGCAAACGCGCAAACATGCCCCGACTGGCCACCGGCCAAAGCCCGAAGCGAGATCCTTTCGCTGCAAACCCAGATCACCCAATGGGACGACAGCTATCACCGCCAAGGCGTGTCTCTGGTGGCCGATGAGTTGTACGACCAATCCGTTCAGCGACTCGCCGATCTGCGCAGTTGTTTCGCCGCCACTTCGGCGTCGCACTCCAATCCGCTGAAAACCGCGCGCGGTCCCGCTGCACATCCCATCCCGCACACCGGCCTGACGAAATTGCCGGGCGAGGCCGCCGTTCAGGCGTGGCTCAAAGACCGAAGCGATCTGTGGATTCAGCCAAAAGTGGACGGCGTGGCGGTCACGCTGGTGTATGTCGACGGGAAACTGGTGAGCGCTATCAGCCGGGGCGACGGGGTTTTCGGTCAGGACTGGACCGGACATGCCCACCAGATCGAGGCGATCCCTCGCCATCTCGCGTGGGAAAAGACCGTGATCCTCCAGGGCGAGTTGTATTGGAAGCTGACAGATCACGTTCAGGCGGACGCCGGCAGTCTGAACGCTCGCAGCAAAGTGGCCGGGCTGCTGGCGCGTCACGCGATCAGCGAACAGGAAGGCGCGAATATCGGGCTGTTCGTCTGGGACTGGCCAGAAGGTCCGTCGGACATGACCGAGCGATTGGCAGGGCTCAGGGCCATGGGTTTCGAGGACAGCGCGCGCTTCAGTGAGCCGTTGGAGGGTTTCATTCAGGCGAAAAACTGGCGAGAGCACTGGTACCGTTCGCCGCTGCCGTTTGCCACCGATGGCGTGGTTATGCGGCAGGGCGAGCGTCCGTCAGCCGAGCGCTGGCAGGCGAAAGCGCCTTACTGGATCGCGGCGTGGAAGTACCCGTTTGCGCGGGCGCTGGCCGAGGTGCGCAAGGTTCATTTCAACGTTGGGCGCAGCGGCAAGATCACGCCCGTTCTGGATGTCGAACCGGTGCGCCTGGATGACCGCATGATCAATCGCATCAGCGTCGGTTCGTTCAAGCGTTGGCAGGAGATAGACATTCGGCCTGGGGATCAGGTCGCAATCAGCCTGGCCGGGCTGACGATTCCGCGGCTGGATGAGGTGGTGTCGCGAAGCGTCGAGCGGGCGCCGCTGAGCGTTCCGCGCGCTGAGGATTATCATTCGCTGAGTTGCTGGCAGCCGGTCGAGGGCTGCGAAAGCCAGTTCCGCGAACGGTTGAAATGGCTGGGTGGGAAGAAGGGGTTGGCGCTCAGCGGCGTAGGGCCGGGCACGTGGGATAAGTTGATTCAGGCAGGGCAATTAAAGGGTTTGTTGGGCTGGCTGACCCTCGATGGTGCACGGCTTGCTAACATTCCCGGCATGGGCGAGCGCAGCAGCGCTAAACTGCTGGCAAGTTTTCAGGCTGCACGCGATAAGCCCTTTGTCGTGTGGCTCAAAGCCATCGGTTTACCGCCGGCCACGGGCGTTGATCTGGGTGATTCGTGGGCAGCGCTGGCCTCGCGAAGCGTCATGGAATGGCAGGCCGAACCCAGCATTGGCTCGGGACGGGCGAAGCAGTTACATGCATTTTTTCAAGACCCGCAAGTGCAGGCCCTAAGCAGGCAGCTGAAGGACGAAGGCATCAACGGTTTTTAGTATTTTCAGGGCCGCATGATGGTGTAGAGCGTGCGGCTACGTGTATTCAAGGAGTATCCATGAAATTCCTGTCATCCCTTTTTGCATTCACCGCGTGCGGGTTTCTGGCCGCGCCCGTGCTTGCAGCCGAGCAGGCGTCGGAACCGTCCGGATGCGCCGCGAAGCGCCAGGACATCGCCACGCAGATTGAGAGCGCCAAAGCCGCCGGCAACACCGATCAACAGGCCGGGCTGCAAAAAGCCCTGAGCGAATTGAACGCCAACTGCACCGACATCGACCTGGTCAAGCAGCAGGAACAGAAGGTGCTGGATGCCAAGCGTGAAGTCAGCCGTCGCCAGGCGGACCTGAACAAGGCCATGAGCAAGGGCGATCCGGAGAAAATCGACAAGCGTAAAGACAAGCTGGCCGAGTCCCGCAAGGAACTGCAGGACGAGCAGGAAAAACTGGAGAAGGTGCAGCCCGACGAGGATGACGAGTAAGGTCGTCTGCGGGCCTGTGTCTTTTTGTGTGGGAGTGACCGAGGTGGCGCTCCACCTGGCTCGCGAGGCGGTATCAGACCCATCGGATTTGCAGCGACTACACTGGCCTCTTCGGGAGCAAGCTCCCTCCCACACAAGCTCCCTCCCACAGTAGCCAGGTGCGCCAACTGACCGCGCAGCGTCAAAAGCGCTGAGCGATCAGACTGAGACGCCAAACAACGCAATCACCAGCCCAAGCCCGGCGATCCAGGCCAGCGAGCGCAATGTCGCGAGATCCGCCAGATAGAAGATGATGTAGAGCAGGCGGCTGGTCACGAACAGCACGGCGAGTACGTCGATCGTCACCAACTGCGCCACGCCGGCGACGTGGGCGATGATTACGCCAGCGGCAAACCCGGGAATCGCTTCAAAACTATTGAGCTGCGCATTGTGGGCGCGGCGCGGGAGACCTTCGAGGCGGTCGAGAAAGTCCCGGGGGTCATGATTGTGCCGTGCACTGAATTTGCCGCTGCTGAACTTGGCAATGCCAGCGCACCCTATCGGCAACAGAATCACGATCAACACACACCAAAACGCGACGGTCATACCTGCATCCTTTTTTAGAATTTGAGCTTCATTAGAAAACGCCCATCTACAGCCTAAGAGCCACGGCCCGTCGAAAGGTTCTTACAGGCAACGAATGCAATCGTATGACCGGCTTTAGCCGGGAAGGCGTCACCCATCACACCGCAAGTTTGATGGCGCACACACCGGCCCCTTCCCGGCTGAAGCCAGTCCTACAGAGAACAACCCGCGTGCAGTTTGCTCGTCGTTGCTGCCACCGCCATCCCGATTGGCTAAGATGCCAGCCACCCAGCCGACCGCGGCTGTATCTCGTTGCCCAGGAGCCTGCATGTCCAGCGAAGAAGACGCCACCCTCAGTGGCGCAGCGCCGATGATTCCCGATCAGCGCCGGGAGTTGATGCTGCGTCAGCTGCGCAAGCATCAAGTGCTGAGCGTGCATCAGCTCATGGACATGTTCGACTGCTCGCACATGACCGTCCGCCGTGACATCGCACTGCTTGAGCAAAGTGGCCGTGCCTATTCGGTGACCGGCGGGGTGCGCATCGCCAGCCAGGTTCACAGCGAGCCGAGTCATCAGTCCAAGGCAGTGGTCGAGCTGCCGCACAAACAGGCGATGGCCAAACTGGCCGCCAGCCTGCTGCACCCCGAGATGACCGTGTACCTGGACGCCGGCACCAGCACGCTGGAAATTGTCCCGTACATCGTCGCGCTGGCGGGCATGACCGTGGTCACCAACGACTTCGGCGTGGTCAATGCACTCGCTGACGCAGCCCACGTAGATGTGATTCATACCGGCGGCTTGCTGGACCACCCGAACCGATCCTGTGTCGGCGGGCTGGCAGCGGCGACGTTGCGGCAACTGGCAACCGATGTCGCATTCATGTCCACCAGCTCATGGGATCTGCAGCGAGGCACGACCACGCCCTCCGCGCTCAAGGTTGAGGTCAAGCAAGCGGCGATGCAGTCGGCGTCGCGCACAGTGTTGCTGACGACCAGCACGAAATACGGCACGTTCGGCATGTACAAGGTCGCCGGTCTGGAGCAGTTCGACACGATCATCAGCGACAACCGCCTCGCCCACGGCGCAGCGGACAGCATTCGAGGGCTGGGGGTTGAATTGATGTTGGCGTCGGTGGACCAGCCACGCTAATTCAGCGCGCTTCTACAGTCGATGGTTACCAGGCCTCAGTCTCGACTGGGGCTTTTTTGTGCCCGATAGCAGCAATGTTAATTTTTGTTAATTCAAAAAAGCTCTTCACATTATCCGATCATGGGTTCACTATCTTTAACAGATCAGAACAAACACCGTTCGAGTGCTGATGAACTTCGGCGCTCACCCGAGGAGAGATTCATGAATAACAAGAATGTCGGCGTCATTGGTCTGGGTGCGATGGGCCTGGGCATTGCGCGCTCCCTGCTGCGCAGCGGCTTCAACGTTCATGCCTGTGACGTGCGCGCGGCCGTGACCGAGCAATTCGCCAGCGAAGGCGGCGTTGCCTGTGAATCTCCTGCGAGCATGGCCGCTGCCTGCGACGTGATCATCACCGTCGTGGTCAATGCCGAGCAGACCGAAACCGTATTGTTCGGCGACAACGGCGCAGTCGCCGCCCTGCGCCCGGGCAGCCTGATCATCGGTTGCGCCACGGTCGCACCGACCTTCGCCATCGAACTGGGTCAGCGCCTCACCGAAAAAGGCCTGCTCTACCTCGACGCGCCGATCTCCGGCGGCGCGGCCAAGGCAGCTGCTGGCGAGATGACCATGATGACCTCCGGCCCGGCTGATTCCTACGCCAAGGCCGACGCGATCCTCAACGGCATGGCGGGCAAGGTGTATCGCCTGGGCGACGTTCATGGCATGGGTTCGAAAGTCAAAATCATCAATCAGCTGCTGGCCGGCGTCCACATCGCCGCCAGCGCCGAAGCCATGGCCCTGGGCCTGCGCGAAGGCGTAGACGCGGACGCGCTGTACGAAGTGATCACCAACAGCGCCGGTAACTCGTGGATGTTCGAGAACCGCGTGCCGCACATCCTCAAAGCGGACTACACGCCGCTGTCGGCTGTGGACATCTTCGTCAAAGACCTGGGCCTGGTGCTGGATACCGCCCGCGCCAGCAAATTCCCGCTGCCGTTGTCGTCCACCGCCCACCAGATGTTCATGCAGGCCTCCACCGCTGGCTTTGGCCGCGAGGATGACTCTGCCGTGATCAAGATTTTCCCGGGCATCGAACTGCCGACCGCCAAGCCTGAAAACAACTGAGATGACGCAGATGAGCACCACGACTCCGCGCCCTCTGTTGGGCTGCATCGCCGATGACTTCACCGGCGCCACCGACCTGGCCAACATGCTGGTGCGGGGTGGCATGCGCACCGTGCAGAGCATTGGCATCCCGAGCGCCGAAAGCCTGGCTGAACTGGATGCCGACGCCATCGTCATCGCGCTGAAATCCCGCACCACGCCGGCGGCAGAAGCGGTTGAAGAATCCCTCGCCGCGCTGCAGTGGCTGCGTGATCGCGGCTGTGAGCAGATCTTCTTCAAGTACTGCTCGACGTTCGATTCCACCGCCAAAGGCAACATTGGCCAGGTCAGCGATGCGCTGCTCAAGGCGCTGAACAGCGACTTCACCCTGGCCTGCCCGGCGTTCCCGGAGAACGGTCGCACGATCTTCCGCGGCCACCTGTTCGTGCAGGACCAACTGCTCAGCGAATGCGGCATGCAAAACCACCCGCTGACGCCGATGACCGACGCCAATCTGGTGCGCGTGCTGCAATCCCAGACCACGCAGAAAGTCGGCTTGCTGCGTTACGACAGCATCGCCAAAGGCGTCGACGGCGTGCGTGCGCGCATCAAAGAGCTGCGTGCAGAGGGCGTGGTCATGGCGATTGCCGACGCATTGTCGGACGCTGATTTGTACACGCTGGGCGAAGCCTGCGCCGACTTGCCGCTGCTCACCGGTGGCTCGGGTCTGGCGCTCGGTCTGCCGGGTAATTTCCGCAAAGCGGGCAAGTTGCGTGACATCGATGCGGCGAAGCTTGAGCACGTCGACGGCGGCGAAGTGGTATTGGCGGGCAGCGCATCGGTCGCCACCAACGGTCAGGTTGCCGCCTGGCTTGAGGCCAAACGGCCTGCGCTGCGCATCGATCCGTTGGCATTGGCTGACGGCAAACCGGTGGTGGCAGACGCATTGGCGTTCGCCCGCGATGCCGGGCAGACCGTACTGATCTACGCGACCAGCAGTCCGGAAGAAGTCAAAGCCGTGCAGCAAAAACTCGGCGTTGAACGTGCCGGCGCGCTGGTCGAAGACGCGCTGGGGCAGATCGCTCGCGGCCTGCTCGACGCGGGCGTGAAACGCTTTGTCGTCGCCGGTGGCGAAACCTCCGGTGCCGTGGTTCAGGCGCTGGGCGTGAGCTTGCTGAAGATCGGCGCGCAGATCGACCCGGGTGTTCCAGCGACCATCAGCAGCGGCGCGACGCCTCTGGCCCTGGCGCTGAAGTCAGGGAATTTCGGTGGCCGTGACTTTTTCGACAAAGCCCTCAAGCAGCTGGCAGGGAGTGCCCAATGAGCAACGTAACCAGCAGTTCAGTGAGCGCCGAAAACAAGCAGCGTGAAGAAATCTGCGCCATCGGCCGTCTGCTGTTCGGACGCGGCTACACCGTCGGCAGCGCGGGCAACATCAGCGCCCGCCTCGACGATGGCTGGCTGATCACGCCAACCGACGCCTGCCTGGGGCGCCTCGATCCCGAGGCCATCGCCAAGGTCAACCTGGGCGGCGAATGGGTCTCCGGGGACAAGCCGTCGAAGACGTTGGCCCTGCATCGTCAGGTCTACGACCGCAATCCCGGCGTTGGCGGCGTGGTGCACACCCACTCGACGCATCTGGTTGCGCTGACCCTGGCCGGCGTCTGGAAACCGGACGACATCCTCCCGCCCATCACGCCGTATCAGGTAATGAAAGTCGGGCACATTCCCTTGATTGCCTACGAGCGCCCCGGCTCGCCGAACGTCGCTGAACAAGTGGCGAAACTGGCGAACAGCGTGCGTGGCGTGATGCTCGAGCGACTCGGCCCGGTGATCTGGGAAAGCTCGGTCGCCAAGGCTTCTTATGCGCTGGAAGAGCTGGAGGAGACCGCACGCCTCTGGCTGATGAGCAACCCCAAACCTGAACCGCTGGACGCAGCCGCTTTGGAAGAACTGCGCCAGACGTTCGGCGTGAACTGGTAACCCCAACGGCGTTTTGATCGAAAACCGGCCCTCCGGTTTTCGGCGGACCGGCCTCGCCGGAAAACAATAACAACGGGACACAACATGACTCCTCTATTCCTCATGATCGTCGCCGGAGCGGGCATTGCGCTGTTGCTGCTTCTGGTCCTTAAATACAAATTCCAACCGTTCGTGGCGCTGATGCTGGTCAGCATCATCGTGGCGCTGGTGGCCGGGGTTAAACCAAGCGACCTGGTGGCGACCATCGAAGGCGGCATGGGCAAAACCCTCGGCCACATCGCGATCATCATTGCCCTTGGCGCCATGATCGGCCGCATCATCGAACTGTCCGGCGGCGCCGAGGCGCTGGCCAAGACGCTGATCAACCGCTTCGGCAACCGGCGCACGCCGCTGGCCCTGAACGTCGCGGGGTTCATGGTCGGTATTCCGGTATTCTTCGAAGTGGGCGTGATCATCCTCATGCCGCTGGCCTACGGGGTTGCCCGTGCCGCACGTAAACCGCTGCTGGTTTACGCGCTGCCGATGTGCGCAGCGCTGCTGTCGGTGCACGCCTTCCTGCCGCCGCACCCGGGCGCCGTCGCAGCAGCCGGCCAGCTGGGTGCGGACCTGGGTCGCGTGTTGATGTTCGGGCTGCCGATGGTGGGCATTCTGTGCCTGATCGGTTACCTGATTGCCGGGCGCATGACCCGCAAGGTCTACCCGATGACCGACGATATTCGCAGCGAAGTGTATGGCTCTCACGTCACCAACGAAGACTTGGTGGCATGGGCGAACAACGATTATTCGCGGGTGTCTGAAGCGACCCACACCAAAGAACTGGGCCTTGAAGAAAACGCCAGCAGCCTGGCGGCACGCCTGCCAAAGGCGCCGGCGCCGGGTGCAGGCATCATCATCGCGCTGATTCTGCTGCCGATCATTCTGATCCTGCTCGGCACGCTGGCGACCACGATGTTGCCGGCCGACTCAATGCTGCGCAGCGTGCTCACCGTCCTGGGCGCGCCGCTGGTGGCATTGCTGATCGACACACTCCTGTGCGCCTGGCTGCTGGGTTCGCGCCGTGGCTGGAGCCGCAGTCAGGTGTCCGATGTCGTGGGTTCGGCATTGCCCGGCGTGGCGATGGTGATCCTGATTGCGGGCGCTGGCGGCGTGTTCGGCAAGGTGCTGGTGGATACCGGTATCGGCGCAGTGGTGTCCGAAGCGCTGCGCAACACCGGGCTGCCGGTTCTCGCGCTGGGCTTCCTGCTGACGCTGCTGTTGCGCGCCGTGCAGGGCTCGACCACAGTGGCGCTGGTCACCACGGCCGGCATTCTCAGCCCGCTGATCGCCACGCTGAACCTGAGCGCCAACCACATGGCCCTGCTCTGTCTGGCCATGGGCGGTGGCGGTCTGGCGATGTCGCACATCAACGACGCCGGTTACTGGATGTTCACCAAACTGGCGGGCCTGAACGTTGCCGACGGCCTGCGCACCTGGACCTTCCTGGTGACCATTCTGGGCACCCTCGGGTTCTTGATAACGCTGCTGCTCTGGCCTTTCGTCTAACGGCTTCAACTAGGAGATAACCATGCCTCGCTTCGCTGCCAACCTCAGCATGATGTATCCGCAACACGACTTTCTGGCGCGTTTCTCGGCTGCAGCGAGTGACGGCTTCAAGGGCGTCGAATACCTGTTTCCGTACGACTTCAAAGCCGAGGAGATCAAGCTGCGCCTGGACGACTTCGGCCTGACCCAGGCGCTGTTCAACGCCCCGCCCGGCGACTTCTCCAAAGGCGAGCGCGGCATTGCTTCGTTGCCTGGCCGGGAGGGTGAATTCCGCGACGGCTTCCAGAAAGCGCTGGATTACGCAGCGGTTCTGGGTAACGACCGCATTCACGTCATGGCCGGCCTGCTGCCCAGTGAAGACTTGCGCCAGAAGCATCACGCGGTGTACCTGGAAAACCTGAGCTTCGCCGCACAACAAGCGGCCAAGGTCGGGCTGACGGTGTTGATCGAGCCGATCAACACCCGCGACATTCCGGGCTTCTTCCTGAACCGTCAGGATCAAGGCCAGGCTGTGCTTAAAGAAGTCGGCGCCGACAATCTGCGGGTGCAGTTCGACTGCTATCACTGCCAGATCGTCGAGGGCGACGTCACCAGCAAGCTGCGCCGCGACTTCGCCGGTATCGGCCACATCCAGATCGCCGGCGTGCCGGACCGCCATGAGCCGAGCGTGGGGGAAGTGAATTACCCGTGGCTGTTCGAAGAAATCGACCGCCTGGGCTACACCGGCTGGGTCGGCTGCGAGTACCGTCCGAAAGGCGATACCACCGAAGGACTGCAGTGGCTGCGTGACTGGCAGGCACGCAGCACAATCACTCGTTGATCACGTCTTCCTTGAACTGATCCTTCACATAGGTGATTTCGGTCTTGCCGTGTGGCGTCGGCAGGCCGTCTTCGCCCAGATTCACGAAGACCATTTTCTCAACCGTGAGAATGCTCTTGCGGGTGATCTTGTTGCGGACCTGGCACGTTAGCGTGATGGATGTGCGGCCGAATTCGGTCGCGGTAATCCCCAGCTCGATGATGTCGCCCTGACGCGAGGCGCTGACGAAGTTGATCTCGGAAATGTACTTGGTCACAACGCGCTGATTACCCAACTGCACAATGGCGTAGATGGCCGCCTCTTCGTCGATCCAGCGCAGGAGACTGCCGCCGAACAACGTGCCGTTGGGGTTGAGGTCTTCAGGTTTTACCCATTTGCGAGTGTGAAAGTTCATGGAGGCTCCGGGGTGTTTGGGAGACGGTGGGGGATGTGCCCCAGCTTCAAGCTTCAAGCCTGAAGCTGCAAGTTAAAAGCAGGCCCGCTGTTGTTTACCGCTTGCCGCTTGCAGCTTGCCACTTGCAGCTCAAAGAAAGATAATCGCCACCGCTTCAAAAAACGGTCATCACACCTTGTTACCGTTTTCCCGCCACCTGTCCGAGGGGCGCTGCAGCAGGTCAGACCTGTCAGGCTCGGAGAGGGCGTTGTTTGATCAGGCCTCCCGCCGGTCAAGCTTTAAACGCACAACGGCGCCCATTCGCACCCTACGAATGGAGACTCTTTATGAGTGCTGTACTGACGCCCAACGATTTCAACGACTACAAAGTCGCCGACATGTCCCTGGCTGCCTGGGGCCGTCGCGAAACCATTATCGCCGAATCCGAAATGCCAGCCCTGATGGGCCTGCGTCGCAAGTACGCTGGCGATCAACCGCTCAAGGGCGCGAAGATTCTCGGCTGCATCCACATGACCATTCAGACTGCCGTGCTGATCGAAACCCTGGTTGCCCTGGGTGCCGAAGTACGCTGGTCGTCCTGCAACATCTTCTCGACTCAGGATCAGGCCGCTGCCGCTATCGCTGCTGCCGGCATTCCGGTCTTCGCCTGGAAAGGCGAAACCGAAGCCGAGTACGAGTGGTGCCTGGAGCAGACCATCCTCAAGGACGGTCAGCCATGGGACGCCAACATGATCCTCGACGACGGCGGCGACCTCACCGAGCTGCTGCACAAGAAATACCCGGCCATCCTCGACCGCGTCCATGGCGTGACCGAAGAGACCACCACAGGCGTTCACCGTCTGCTGGACATGCTGGCCAAGGGCGAACTGAAGATCCCTGCGATCAACGTCAACGACTCGGTCACCAAGAGCAAGAACGACAACAAGTACGGCTGCCGTCACAGCCTGAACGACGCCATCAAGCGCGGCACCGACCACCTGCTGTCCGGCAAGCAAGCGCTGGTCATCGGCTACGGTGACGTGGGCAAGGGTTCGGCTCAGTCGCTGCGTCAGGAAGGCATGATCGTCAAGGTCACCGAAGTCGACCCGATCTGCGCCATGCAAGCGTGCATGGACGGTTTCGAACTGGTTTCGCCTTTCATCGACGGCGAGAACGACGGCACCGAAGCGAGCATCGACAAAGCACTGCTGGGCAAGATCGACCTGATCGTCACCACCACCGGTAACGTCAACGTCTGCGACGCCAACATGCTCAAGGCGCTGAAAAAACGCGCAGTGGTCTGCAACATCGGTCACTTCGACAACGAAATCGACACCGCTTTCATGCGCAAGAACTGGGCATGGGAAGAAGTGAAGCCGCAAGTGCACAAGATTCACCGCACCGGCGCTGGCGCATTCGATCCTCAGAACGACGACTACCTGATCCTGCTGGCCGAAGGCCGTCTGGTGAACCTGGGCAACGCCACCGGTCACCCGAGCCGCATCATGGACGGCTCGTTTGCCAACCAGGTGCTGGCGCAGATCTTCCTGTTCGGCCAGAAGTACGCTGACCTGAGCCCTGCCCAGAAAGCCGAGCGTCTGACCGTTGAAGTGTTGCCGAAGAAGCTGGACGAAGAAGTGGCCCTGGAAATGGTCCGTGGCTTCGGCGGCGTCGTGACCAAGCTGACCAAGACCCAGGCCGACTACATCGGCGTGACCGTCGAAGGTCCGTTCAAGCCGCACGCTTATCGCTACTAAGCAGTAAGCGGCAAGCTTCAAGCTTCAAGCGGCAAGTAAAGGCATCACCATTGTCATGACTTGCCGCGTCAGGCTTTAAATCGTCCAAGCATTTAGCAGCACCAAGTGACAAGCCTTGATCTGCAGGATACGGCGCACGGCCACTCTTGCAGCTTATGGCTTGTAGCTTGCCGCTGGAGACTCGCTCCATGAGCCAAGACCGTAGCTACAGCTTCGAATTCTTCCCGACGAAGACCGACGCTGGTCATGAAAAACTGCTTGCCACGGCGCGTACGCTGGCCAGCTACAACCCCAGTTTTTTCTCCTGCACTTACGGTGCCGGGGGTTCCACGCGCGACCGCACGATCAACACCGTGCTGCAGCTGGAAAAAGAAGTGCACATTCCCGCCGCACCGCACTTGTCGTGCGTCGGTGACAGCAAGGCCGACCTGCGCAGCTTGCTGACGCAGTACCGGGAAGCCGGTATCAAACGCATCGTTGCCCTGCGCGGTGACCTGCCGTCCGGCATGGGCATGGCCAGTGGTGAGTTGCGTTATGCCAATGACCTGGTGAGCTTCATCCGTGAAGAAACCGGCGATCATTTCCACATTGAAGTCGCGGCCTACCCCGAGATGCACCCCCAAGCGCGCAACTTCGAAGACGATCTGAAAAACTTCGTGCGCAAGGCCAACGCCGGCGCCAACAGTGCGATCACCCAGTACTTCTTCAACGCCGACAGCTACTTCCACTTCGTCGAGCGCGTGCAGAAGCTGGGCGTGGATATTCCGATCGTGCCGGGCATCATGCCGATCACCAACTACAGCAAACTGGCGCGCTTTTCGGACGCGTGCGGTGCGGAGATCCCGCGCTGGGTTCGCAAGCAGCTGGAAGCGTACGGCGATGATACGGCCAGCATTCAAGCGTTCGGCGAGCATGTCATCACTGAAATGTGCGAACGACTGCTGCACGGTGGCGCCCCCGGCCTGCATTTCTACACGCTGAATCAGGCCGAACCGAGCCTGGCGGTCTGGAACAATCTGAAGCTCTCTGCGTGGTAACGGATTCAATCCAGTCGGATTGAAACGTCGCTGGCTTCACTGGCAGGCTTCTTCACCCCGAAGCCTGCCAGTCCCGTCGTTGAGCCCTGCCTTCTGCTTTTGTTGAGAATCATCACTTCTATTTAGTTAGCTTGCGTCGTAATCTCGCGCGCATGCCGCCCATCCTTCCCCTATCCGTTGCTGTCCTCCTGGCCTGCCTGAGCTTCAGCGCGCTGGGCGAGAAATTGCGGATCGTCACCGAACCCTGGTCACCCTATGTCATCGTGGACGGCAACCACGCCTCCGGGCTTGATTACGACACCACGGCGATTGTGTTCGAACGCCTGGGCATCGACGTCGAGTGGCAGTTTCTCCCCTGGAAGCGCTGCCTGATGATGCTCAGTGAAGGCGAGGCCGACGGTGTTCTCGATATAAACAAGGACGAGGCGCGCGTTGATCTGTTGTATCCGGACGAACCGTTGTCGAGCATTGACTGGGTGCTGTTTCAGGCCAATGCCAGGCCCCATGCCTTCAATAGCATGGAGGACTTGCGCGGGCTGACCATCGGCGTCTCTCCGGGCTATCGATACATCCCGGCGTTCGACAACTCGACGGCGTTCATCCGAGAGCCTGCGCCGAGCCATGAAGCGAACTTCGGCAAACTGATTCGCGGCCGCATCGATCTGATGGTGACCGATCGCCTGCTGGGCCGGCAGATGATCGAGCGGCTCAAGCTCCAAGGCCAGGTTAGTCAGCTGCCGACCGTGCTCAATCACCGGGGGCAGTATCTGGCGCTGCGCCGCAATGCCGGCATGGACCTGCTGGCCCAGCGGTTCAGTGCAGAACTGAAGCGTTTCAAGCGTGAGCCCGCGTACGCGAAACTGGTGGAGCGGTACACCGGCGAAAGGCCGACGACACTCCCTGCAGAATCGGAGGAAAGGGTCGATAAAACCGTTGAGCAGCAGGAAAGCAGCGCGTTGTGATTGCTCTGTTATACTCCGGCGTCCCCGCCAGGCTTGCGCCCGGGTGCACGGTCTCACAGAAGACTTCTCGAACACGTCAGCAGCGCACTTTTTAGCGCCCCTGCCCGAGTTGAACTTACAGACCTCCACAGGACCGGACGCCATTGCACCTTCCAAGGACTGTGCGATGACCGCAGCAGGGTCGAGCGCATTCACGTTACGTGCAGAACCTTAAGTCTGCGCCTGGAAGATCATCCCTATTTGGGCCTCTATGGCCCCAACTCAAGACAGGATTACTCATGTCCTTTGCTTCCCTCGGTCTCTCCGAGGCTTTAGTCAGCGCCATCGAGGCTGCTGGCTACACCCAGCCTACCCCAGTGCAACAGCGGGCCATTCCCGCCGTGTTGCAAGGCCGCGATCTGATGGTCGCCGCCCAGACAGGTACTGGTAAAACCGGTGGTTTCGCCCTCCCTATCCTGGAGCGGTTGTTTCCCAACGGTCATCCGGACAAATCCCAGCGTCACGGCCCGCGCCAACCGCGTGTTCTGGTCCTGACCCCTACTCGTGAACTGGCCGCTCAAGTCCACGACAGCTTCAAGATCTACGCCAAGAACCTCAAGTTCGTCAGTACCTGCATCTTCGGCGGTGTCGGCATGAACCCGCAGGTTCAGGCCATGGCACGCGGCGTTGACGTACTGGTTGCCTGCCCGGGTCGTTTGCTCGATCTGGCCGGTCAGGGCAGCGTCGATCTGTCCCACGTTGAAATCCTTGTCCTGGACGAAGCCGACCGCATGCTCGACATGGGCTTCGTTCACGACGTGAAGAAAGTCCTTGCACGCCTGCCGTCCAAGCGTCAGAACCTGCTGTTCTCGGCAACGTTCTCCCAGGACATCACCGCGCTGGCCGGCAAACTGCTGCACAACCCGGAACGCATTGAAGTCACGCCGCCGAACACCACGGTCGAGCGTATCGAGCAGCGTGTGTTCCGCCTGCCGGCCAACCACAAACGCTCGCTCCTGGCGCACCTGATCACTCAAGGCGCGTGGGAACAGGTGCTGGTGTTTACCCGCACCAAGCACGGCGCCAACCGCCTGGCCGAATACCTGGATAAACACGGCCTCAGCGCTGTGGCGATCCACGGCAACAAAAGCCAGAACGCACGCACCAAAGCGCTGGCCGACTTCAAGGCCGGCACCGTTCGCATTATGGTCGCCACCGACATCGCTGCCCGTGGTCTGGACATCGACCAGTTGCCCCACGTGGTCAACTTCGAACTGCCTAACGTCGACGAAGACTACGTGCACCGCATCGGTCGTACCGGTCGCGCAGGCCGTAGCGGCGAGGCGATCTCGCTGGTTGCGCCGGACGAAGAGAAGCTGCTGAAAAGCATCGAGCGCATGACCAAGCAGAAGATTGCCGACGGCGATCTGATGGGCTTCGACATCACGGCGGTTGAAGCCGAGAAGCCGGAAGTCCGCGAGCGTCCGGATGTGCGTAACCCGCGCAATGCCCGTGGCCCGCGTGGCGACGGTCCAAACGGAGGCGGCGGTGGCGGCGGTCGCAAGGACAAAGGCAAAGACAAGGGCAAGGAAAAGCCGGCAACGGCTGCGGCAGCACCTTCGGGCGAGCGCCCGGCACGTCCGGCGCGCCCTCAAAAGCCGCGTCAGGGCACCCCGTCGAGCGAGTCACGTCAGTCGCAGCCAGCGGCTGCGGGTGCTAATCGCGCACCTGACGAGTTCCTGGATGACGAAGTGGACAACTTCGGCAACCGTGCCGACTACGTCAGCCCGTACCAGAACAAGAACCAGAGCCGCGGCCGTCGCCCGGGCGCTCCTGCCACGGGCGCCGCACCGGCACCTCGCGGTCAGGCGCCAGGCCGTAGCGGTCCGCGCAGTGGTTCGGCCACTGGCGGCTCCGCCAGCACCGACGCCGCCGGCGCACCGGCCAAACGCAGCGGTCCTCGCAACGGTTCCGGCCGTGACGGTCAGGCTCGTCGCGAAGACCAGCCTCGTGCTCGTCGTCCGGCGCGCGAAGACCAGCCAGCGCGTCAGGAGCCAGCGGTACGCGGGCCTCGCGACGGTCAGCCAGCACCGAAGATCATGCACAAAGAGTCCAAGGGCGATCGTTTCCCTTCGGCTGAACAACTTGATCAGTTGCCAAGCCGCCCACGCGGTGAAAAACCAGCCCTGCTGACCCGCAACCGCGAAGGTTAAGCAGCGCCGGTTGTTACGCAGCCAATAAAACGCCCCGACTGGTTCGGGGCGTTTTTGTTTGCGTGATTCAAGCAATGCCACACACAAAAACGCCGACCCAAAGGTCGGCGCTTCATCACCACGAAAACTCGTCTTACTTGGCTTTGACGCCTTCGAACGAGATGTCCAGCTCCAGGGTGTCGGACTGTGGACCCAGGTCCATCATCTTGCCGAAATCAGAACGCTTGATCGAAGTAGTGCCCTCGAAGCCGGCACGGTAGCCGCCCCATGGATCCTTGCCTTCACCCAGGAAGGTAGTCTTGACGGTGACCGGCTTGGTCACGCCGTGCAGGGTCAGGTCGCCGATCACGTCAGCCGTGGTCTTGCCGTCAGCATTCTTGCCGATGTTGGTGACCTTGGTGGAAACAAACTTGGCGTCAGGATAGGTCGCGACGTCGAGGAAGTCCTTGCTGCTGATGTGCTTGTCACGTTCAGCGTGGTTGGTGAAGACGCTCGCGGTCTTCAAGTCGATGCTGATCTTGCTGTCTTCAGGCTTGGCGGCGTCGAAGCTGAATGTGCCGTTCCAGTCCTTGAACGTGCCGTAGATGAAGCTGTAGCCCAGGTGGCTGATCTTGAAGTTGATGAAGGCGTGTTGGCCTTCCTTGTCGATCGTGTAATCAGCGGCCATTGCCTGACCGGCCGTCAGCAGCGCGGTACCCAGGGCCAGTGCAGCAAGTGTCTTTTTCAACATACGTCGTCTTCCTTTCTAGTTGAATTGAGTATCAGGCCTTGCGGCCAAGCATACGTACAAGGGTGGCATCACGATCAACGAAGTGATGCTTCAAAGCGGCCAGCCCGTGGAGTCCTGCAAAAATCACCAGGGTCCAGGCCAGGTACAAGTGCACGGTGCCTGCGACGTCTGCCTGGTCGGGCAGTCCGCTGATCAAGGCAGGCACTTCGAACAATCCAAACACCGGAATCCCGACACCGTCTGCGGTGGAAATCAGGTAACCGGCGAACATCACCAAAAACAGGTCCAGGTACAGAAACGCATGGCCCAGTTTCGCAGCCGTTTTCACAAACCGGCTGTGGGTGGCAGGCGCTGCTGGCGGCGGGCTGACGAAGCGCCAGATCACCCGGATCAGCATGAACAGGAACAGCGTGATGCCGATGCTCTTGTGCAGGTCGGGGCCGGCCTTACGCCACGTGTCGTAATAGCCCAGCCCTACCATCCACAACCCTAGCGCAAACATGCCGAACACCGTCAGCGCGACACCCCAATGCAAAACGATGCTGACCCAGCCATAGCGAGAAGATGAGTTGCGTAACTGCATGCTGAATATCCTGTGAGGGCCGAGGAGAGACTAGCGCTTTACCTATCGAAAGAAAGCGCAAAATGTTGCTTTGAAGAATCAGGAAATCCGATTGAAATCTCCTGACATATTTTCGTCCGAATGAGATTAAGCCAGCGTTACGTTTTATCCAGGCGAAAAAAAGGCGCGGTATCAAGCCGCGCCTTTGCTTTCAGCCGTTACCGATCAGTTTTTGCTGTCGGTCGCCGGTGCTGCCGGAGCCGTTGCCGGAGCCGCCGGAGTGGCCGGTGCTGCCTTGTCACCCGTGGCCTTGGCCGGCGCTTTTTTCGCAGCGTCGGTTTTGGCAGGGGCTTTGTGGATGGCTGCCGGTTTGGCCGGAGCCTTTTTGACGGGCTCCTTCTTCGCCGGTTCTTTCTTGGCCGGGGCCTTTTTCGCAGGCTCCACGACCGCAGGCTTGGCGGGTTCAACCACTGGAGCTGGCGGCGGCGTTACCGGGGCAGGCGCTGGAGCCGGGGTCGGAGCAGGCGCTGGGGCTTTCTCGGCCGGTTTCGGCTCAGGCTTGGAACCGCCGAACATGTTCGAGAAGAAGCCGCCAATGCCGCCGCTGCTTTCCTTGGTCGGTTCAGGGGCCTTCGGAGGCGGCGCTTTGACCGGCTCGTACGACTTGCCTTCAGACAGGCCCTGCACCTGAATGGCCGCGCGCTGACCTGAACGCAATGCGCCTTCCAGGGTGCCTGGGTACAAAGTGTCGGTGTGTTCGCCGGCAAAGGCTACGCGCTGCAGTGGTCGTTCCCACAAGCGCCAGTATTTGCTGATCTGGCCCGGGCCGAAGGCCAGGTATGCACCGCCGCTGGACGGGTCAATGCTGGAGCGACGCAGTTCATAACCGGTGAACGCGCCGCGGGCCTGTGGATAGAACGCCTGCATGCGGATCAGCACTTGATCCACCAGTTGCTTGTCGCCGAACGCCTGCATGATGCGGGCGTTGTCGCCGGCCAGGTTAATCACGACGTTGGCGCCGCCTTTCAAAGCAGGCTCGACCCACAACATGCCGAGGCCGGTGTTGCTATAGATCTCGCCGGACATGCGCGCCTTGCTGTCCCAGACCGGGGTCTTGAACTTGAGCATGATCTGGTCATGCCAGCCGTAGTTGGTGCTCTTTATCGCGCCCAGACGCTGGGCGTCCAGTGCAGGGGTCATCTGGATCTTGCTCAGTGCGCGCAACGGCACGGCCAACACGACATATTCGGCTTCGTAGCCCAGCGAACCGACCTTGACGGTCACGCCGTCCTTGTCCTGGTTGATGGCCGACACCGGCGAATTGGTCTTGATGACTTTCAGCTGTTTGACGAACTCCTCGGCCAGCACGGCGCTACCACCCGGCAGGCGAGCGGCGCGGCGGTCGCGGTCGTCGACGTTGCGATTGACCCGTGTTTGCTGTGCGAGGTACAGCAGCGACAGACGCGAAGGTTCGTCGTAGCGCGTACGAATCTGCTGATTGATCAGTTGGCGCGCGGTCGTTGGCAGGCTCAGACGGTCCAGCCAGTTGGAGACGGTGATCTGGTCCAGCGCAAACAGGGTGCTGTTGGCCGCCGGGTTGTCGGGGTCGGTGATCGAACGGGCCAGGTCATCCACCGCTGCTTCGTAGCGCTTGATGGCTTCGGCGGTCGCCGGCTGTTTGGTCGCCAGGTCGGCGCCAGTGAAGTACTCGCCTTCGATCAGGTAGCTCGGGGTCCGCACAAATTCCGGCGCGGGCACCGCCTTGATCTTGAAGCGATCAATGTACTGATTCAGCACCGGCTGGGCCTTGGCGTTGCCGATCCACTCGCTGCCGGCCAGACCGGAGCGGCCGCCGACGGTGGGTTTGGCTTCCAGCAAGGTGACTTGCCAGCCTTTGCTCTGCAGCTCGTAAGCCGTCGTGAGTCCCGCCAGACCACCGCCGACGACGATCACCGTATGCGGTTTATCCACGGCAAGCGCTGAAGCGCTGACCATCCCAACCATCACCAGCGCACAGGCGCGCAGCCAACCAGAAAGCATTCAGCGAACTCCGGAGAAAAACGGGGGGAATTGTCGGATTTTGTTGTCCGATTTTTCGAAGAGCGCGAAGGATACGCGAGCCGCGAAACGCCCGCCAGCAATGTCCGTCAGGCTCGAAAGCGGCGCTCGCGGCGATTTAAACAACACGCTAAAGGTTGTCCCACTGGCATCCATTGCATAGGCTTGCGCGATTGTTTGCCCTCGCGCCATGCGAGCCGCTATGTGGAGAAGAGTAATGGGCCTTAACGACCAGTGGATGCAGCGCGACCTGAAGGTCCTTTGGCACCCCTGCACCCAGATGAAAGACCACGAAAAACTGCCGCTGATTCCGATCAAGCGCGGCGAAGGGGTCTGGCTGGAGGACTTCGAAGGCAAGCGCTACCTCGACGCGGTCAGCTCCTGGTGGGTCAACGTATTCGGCCACGCCAACCCGCGCATCAATCAGCGCATCAAGGATCAGGTCGATCAACTGGAGCACGTGATCCTGGCAGGCTTCAGCCATCAGCCGGTCATCGAGCTGTCCGAGCGTCTGGTGGCGATGACGCCCGAAGGCCTGACGCGCTGCTTCTACGCCGACAACGGTTCGTCCTGCATCGAAGTCGCGCTGAAGATGAGCTTTCATTACTGGCTCAATCGCGGCAAGCCGGACAAGAAGCGCTTCGTCACCCTGACCAATAGCTACCACGGCGAAACCATGGCCGCGATGGCGGTCGGTGACGTGCCGCTGTTCACTGAGACCTACAAAGCGCTGCTGATGGACACCATCAAGGTGCCAAGCCCGGACTGCTACCACCGGCCTGAAGGCGTGAGCTGGGAAGAGCACACCCGGACGATGTTCGCGGTGATGGAGCAAACCCTCGCCGAGCATCACGACAGCGTCGCGGCGGTGATCATCGAGCCGCTGATTCAAGGCGCGGGCGGCATGCGCATGTACGACCCGATCTACCTCAAGCTGCTGCGCGAGGCCTGCGACCGGTATGGCGTGCACCTGATTCATGACGAGATAGCCGTGGGCTTCGGCCGCACCGGGACCATGTTTGCCTGCGAGCAGGCCGGCATTCGCCCGGACTTCCTGTGCCTGTCCAAGGCGCTGACCGGCGGCTATCTGCCGCTGGCGGCGTGCATCACCACCGATGATGTGTACGACGCGTTTTACGACGATTACCCGACGCTACGCGCGTTTCTGCACTCCCACAGTTACACCGGCAACCCGCTGGCGTGCGCGGCGGCGTTGGCGACGCTGGATATTTTCGAGCAGGACAACGTCATCGAAAACAACAAGGCGCTGGCCCAGCGCATGAAGACCGCGACGGCGCATCTGGTCGATCACCCGAACGTCGCTGAAGTGCGGCAGACCGGGATGGCGATTGCCATCGAGATGGTGCAGGACAAGACCACTAAAACGCCGTATCCGTGGCAGGAGCGGCGCGGGCTCAAGGTGTTCGAGCACGCGCTGACCCGAGGTGCTTTGCTGCGTCCGCTGGGCAGCGTGGTGTACTTCCTGCCGCCCTACGTAATCACACCGGAGCAGATCGACTTCCTGGCCGATGTAGCGACCGAAGGGATAGACATCGCGACGCGCAGCAGCGTGAGTGTGGCGGTGAGAGAGAACTTCCATCCGGATTTTCGTGATCCAGGCTAGCAGGCCGTTACACCCATTCTCCAGGCGCTGCATTCAACACAATCTTTAGAGACACAACCATGAGACTGTCCCGCTTTTTCGTCGATGCCACCCTCAGCGTCGGGGAGCACGAACTGCCAGAGGCCCAGGCCCATTACATCAGCCGCGTGTTGCGCATGTCCGAAGGCGACGCGGTGCAGCTGTTCGATGGTTCGGGCCATGAGTTTCGCGCCACGCTGGCGCAAGTCGGCAAAAAGCAGGTGCGGGTGCAGGTGAGCGAACGCTTTGCCGGTCAGCCGGAGTCGCCCTTGCAGATCCATCTTGGCCAGGGCCTCTCCCGGGGTGAGCGGATGGATTGGGCGATTCAGAAAGCCACCGAACTGGGCGTGACGCAGATTACCCCGATCATCAGCGAGCGCTGCGAAGTGCGTCTCAAAGATGAGCGTGCGGAGAAGCGTCAGGCCCATTGGCAGCAGATCGCGATCAGCGCCTGCGAACAGTGCGGGCGCTCGGTGGTGCCGGTGATTCATGGGCCGGTGACTCTGGCCGAGTGGCTCAAGCAGACGGAAGCGGACTTGAAGCTGGTGCTGCACCCGGTCGCGGCGCCGCTGACCAGCCATGAAAAGCCCGGCAGTCTGGCCTTTTTGATTGGTCCTGAAGGTGGGCTGAATGACGCCGAAGTGGCCCAGGCACAGGACGCCGGTTTCCACGCCGCCCGCCTCGGCCCCCGCGTGCTGCGCACCGAAACCGCGCCAGTGGTGGCGCTGAGCATCGCGCAACAGTTGTGGGGTGATTTGTAGGACCGGCTTCAGCCGGGAAGGCGTCAGTCGTCACGCCGCAAGATTGATGGTGCGCACACCGGCCCCTTCCCGGCTGAGGCCAGTCCTACAAGGGTCGCGTACATCCGCCAGTGATTTAGTCCTCACTGCGGCAATTCCGACGCTCGACGCCGTGCTTTCGCAGGCTCCGGCCGGGCGCAGGGCAGAAACTCTCCACGCCCCGGTTCGCCCAACGGGCTGCCGTCCCAGACCCGCTCCCCTCTGGCGAACGTCATCGCCGGCCATGCACTCAAGCGCATCCCCTCGTACGGCGTGTAGTCGACGTTGTGGTGCAGCATTTCATTGGTCAGTTCGATGTCCAGGTCCTCATCCCAGATCACCAGATCCGCATCCGAGCCAATGGCGATGCTGCCCTTGCGCGGATACAAACCGTACAGCCGCGCCGCATGAGTGGCCGTCAGCGCGACAAACGCCTGCGGGCTGATTCGCCCCTTGCGCACGCCTTCCGACCAGAGCAGCGCCATGCGCGTTTCGACGCCCGGAATGCCATTGGCCACTTCTGAAAACGGCGCCGTCTCGCCGTGGGCACGCTTGCCGTCCGGGCCACCGTAGCGAAACGGCGCGTGATCCGATGAGAACACTTCGAACGAGCCATTCTGCAGGCCGTCCCAGACCACTTGCTGATTGCCAGCGTCTCTCGGCGGCGGACTGCAGATGCATTTCGCGCCTTCGAAGCTGTCATCGCAGCCCAGCGATTCCGCGGTGAGAAACAGATACTGCGGACAGGTTTCGCCGTAGACCTTCAAGCCGTGGCTCTGCGCCCAGCGGATCTGCTCGATGGCCTCGCCCCCCGACACGTGCACGATGAGAATCGGCACATCCACCAGCTCGGCCAGCGCAATGGCCCGGTGGGTGGCTTCGCGCTCGACCAGCATCGGCCGCGACGTGGCGTGATAACGCGGCGCGCTGAGACCGGCGGCGAGCAGGCGCTCGGTCAACCAAGCGATGCAGTCGCTGTTTTCGGCGTGGAGCATCACCATCGCGCCTTCGGCCCGCGCCACCGACAGTGTTTCCAGAATCTCCCGGTCGTTGAGCTTCAGCGCGTCATAGGTCATGTAGATCTTGAAGGAGGTGTAGCCCTCGGCAATCAGCTCGGGCAACTCGCGGCGCAGCACGTCTTCGGTAGGGTCGGTGACGATGAGGTGAAACGCGTAATCGATCAGCGCCCGACCGTCCGCACGCCGATGGTAATCCTCCACCGCCGCCCGCAGGGTCTGGCCCTTCTGCTGGCAGGCAAAGGGAATCACCGTTGTAGTCCCGCCACAGGCTGCCGAGCGGGTGCCGCTTTCGAAGTCATCGGCCATGACCGAACCATCACCGGTCGGCTGATCCAGATGCACATGGCTGTCGATACCGCCGGGGGTGACGGTTCGCCCTTGCGCATCGACTTCCTCTGGGGCACCTTCCAGGCCCAGGCCCAGGCCCAGGCCCAGCGCGACGATTCGGCCGTCGCGCACGCCGATGTCGCACAGGAAACCGTCCGCCGCCGTCACCACATTGGCGTTGCGGATGATCAAATCAAAAGCCTGCATGTCGTTCACTCCCTCAGGCGCGGGTCAGCCAGGCCTTGGCGATCTCTTCGCGGGTGGTGAACCAGACGCCTTCGCGGGCCTGGGCGTACTCGATGAAATGCTTGATCGCGCGGACACGGCCAGGACGTCCGACCATGCGCGGGTGCAGCCCGATGGACATCATTCGCAGGCCGTCGGCGGACTCTTCGTACAGCACATCGAAGCTTTCCTTCATGTACTCGAGGAAATCGGACGCCTGAGACAAGCCCGGCGAGTTCCAGTAGCGGAAGTCGTTGACGTCGCTGGTGTACGGCACCACCAGATGTTGCTTGCCCTCGACGTCGACGAAATACGGCACGTCGTCGTTGTAGGCGTCCGAGTCATAGAGAAACCCGCCCTCTTCCGCGACCAGCCGTCGCGTATGAACGCTGGCGCCGTAGCGGCAGTACCAGCCCACCGGACGCTTGCCGCAAGTGCGTTCGAACGACTCGATCGCCAGGCGAATGTGCTCGCGCTCTTCAGCCTCGGTCAGGCGGAAGACCTCCTCCCAGCGATAACCGTGACTGCAGATTTCATGGCCCAGCTCGACAGCCGCTTTGGCGACATCCGGGTTCTGCTCGAAGGCCACCGCACAGGCATGAAAGGTCGCCGGGACGTTGGCCTGTTGCAGGATGTCGAGGATCCGCCAGATGCCAACGCGGGCGCCGTACTCGTACATCGACTCCATCGCCAGATTGCGCACGCCGTCAGGAAACTGATAGCTGCCCCATTCGGTCATGCTCTCCTGGTCAGGATCGCCCATGGCCAGGGAGCGCTCCGAGCCTTCTTCGTAATTGATGACAAAGTTGACCGCCAGCCGCGCGCCGTTGGGCCAGGTGCCTTGGGGGCGCTGCCGGCCGTAGCCGACCAGATCTCGAATGGGTGATGCCATAAAAGCCTACTCCTGCAACGTTCGAACAGTCGGCAGACCGCCAAGCCAGGGCTCAGCAGTCGATGGTTTTCAATGCATCATGGTCGGGGCCATCGAGGTTCTGGCCGGTGCGAAAGGCCAGGCCCATGGCCAGGGTCTGCGCAATGCAGAACGCAGCGGTGAGCGAGCGAAAGCCCAGCAGCTCTGCGTCGTTGACCTCGATCATCACCGACGCGGTTTGTCCGATGGGGCTGAGAATGCTGTCAGTGATCGCCACGATGGGCGTCCCCGCGGCGACCGCTTGCTGGCAGGCGTCGATGGTTTCCTGCGCGTACGGCGGAAAACTCACCGCCACCAGCACATCATCGCCGTGCAGCGCACCGACCTGTTCGCGCAAGCTGCCGCCCAGACCGCTGATGTGTACGGCACGACGACCGACACGGCTGAGCGCGTAACTCAGGTAGGACGCCATGGGAAACGAGCGACGCATGCCGACCACGAAGGTGGTGCGCGCCTGTTCCAACAGCTCGATGGCGCGCTCGATGGCCTCGACTTGCTCGCCTTCGGCCAGGTGCTCCAGCGAGACGATATTCGCGCGGCTGAATGCCGAGAGCATGGCGCCCACATCGGTGGGATCGTCGAGCAATTGCTCGCCGCGATAGTGCCGAATACGCTCTTTAAAGCTGCCCTGCCCGGCCTGCTGCAACGGCTGCTTGAACAAGCGCTGCAGGTCGCTGAACCCGCCGAAGCCCAGCGCCTGGGCCAGCCGAATGAACGCCGACGACGGGATGCCGGAGATTTTCGCCAGCGCCGCGACCGTGTTCAGCGCCACATCGTGGGGGTGCTCGTTCAGGTAATGCGCGGCATCACGCTGCCGCGCAGTCAGGCGTTCCTGATGTTCGACGATGGCAGCACGCAGCTCGGCCAGGGTTTGGGGTACAGGCATAAAAAGGCTCGATAGAAGTCAGGAGGGACGCAGTTCTGTGATCGCCTGAGCCAGATGCTCCACCAGACGATTCAGCTCATCGACGCTGTTGTAGTGGGCGATCGACACACGAACCACGCCGCCGTATGGGGTCAGCCCCAACTGTTCGATCAGGCGGCGCGCATAGAAGTCACCAAAGCGGATGCCCATACGGTGATTGTCCACGCGGCGCACGATGGCTTCCGACTGAATGCCCTCCACCACGAAGCTGATGGTTGGCACGCGATCACCATCGGTCACACGGGATTTTCCGATGATTCGTACACCCGGCGTCTCCCGCAGAAACGCCAGCAGCGTTTCGGCCAACAGGTCTTCCTGGACTTCAAAGGCATCGAACGCCGCCTGCATCAGCTGGCGTTCGCTGCCGCTGGCGCCGAGGCGTCGGCCGATGTCGATCAGGTAATCGCTGATGCCGATGCAGCCGTAGGACAGCTCGTAGTTCAGGTTGCCGGGCTGAAGCTTGTAGGGAATGACCTCCTGGCCGATGAAAAAGTGGTTCAGGCTCGGCAGCTCCAGCAACGCCTCGCGTTTGCCCCACAGCACGGCGAAGTGCGGGCCGAAGGTCTTGTAGAAACTGAACACGTAATAATCGGCGCCGCTGGCCTGCACATCGACCAGCCGATGGGGCGCGTAGGCCACGGCATCGACGCACAACTTGCCGCCGACCGCGTGCACCCTGCGCGCCACTTCGGCGACCGGGTTGACGCTGCCGAGGATGTTCGACGCGTGGGTCATGGCCAGGTAGCGAGTCTTGTCGCTGAGCAGCGCATCCAGATCAGCCAATTCCAGGTCCATGCTCTGGACGTCGACGGCCCAGACGCGCAAGGTCGCGCCGCGGTCTTCGCACAGCCTTACCCACGGCCCGATGTTGGCTTCGTGGTCGCAGTTGGTGACGATGATTTCGTCGCCGGGATTGATCGACGGGGCGATGGCGCGGCAGAGGATTTGCAGCAAATGGGTGGTTGAGCCGCCCATCACGCACTCTTCCGGGTAGCGCGCGTTGATCAGTTGCGCGACCGATTCCCGTGCCTGCATGACCCGCGCGCCTGCGTCGACCGACTCGCTGTAGGAGGCGCCCAGTTGCACGGCGCTGTTGAGCAAGTAATCGGTAATTCGAGCGGCGACCGGCTTGAGCACGGCCGAGCCGCCGGCGTTGTCCAGGTAGGCATAGCCGCTGCCGAGGGCGGGAAACTGGCTGCGTACGTAATCGATGTCCAAGGCATTCAAGGGATGAGCTCCAGAGTCTGATCAGTGATGCAGGATGGCCTGCAAAAACGCGCGGGTTCTCGGCTCTTGCGGGGCCGTGAAGAAATCGTGCGGGTTGTTCTGTTCGATGATTCGGCCGTTCTCCATGAAGATCACCCGGTCGGCGACCTTGCGCGCAAAGCCCATTTCGTGGGTCACGACGACCATGGTCACGCCCGAGCGGGCGAGGTTCTGCATGACGTCCAGCACTTCGCCGACCATCTCCGGGTCGAGCGCCGACGTGGGCTCGTCGAACAGGATCACCCGTGGTTCCATGGCCATGGTCCGGGCGATGGCCACGCGCTGCTGCTGGCCGCCGGACAGCTGGTTCGGGTATTTCGCCGCGTGGGCGCCCATGCCGACTTTCTCCAGCAGCAGGCGCGCACGTTCATTGGCGTCACGCCGAGACATGCCGCGCACCCGGACCGGCGCCAGGGCCACATTGGCGAGCACGGTGAGGTGCGGGTACAGATTGAAATTCTGAAAGACCATGCCGACTTCACAACGAATGCCCGCCAGTTTCGGGCCCGTTTCAACACGTTGGCTGCCGACGCGGATGTCGCCCTGCTGGTATTCCTCCAGCAGATTGATGCAGCGAATCAGTGTGGATTTCCCGGAGCCTGAAGGCCCGAGAATGACCACCACTTCACCTTGATCGACGGTCAGGTTGATGTCGGTCAGGGCCTGGAACGGCCCGTAGAATTTGGCCACGCCTTCCATTTCGATGACGGTGCTCATGCGCTTTTCCTCCCGGCGCCGTTACGCCGCTCGATCCAGCTCACCAGTTGCACCAGCGGCAGAAGCAGCAACAGGTACATGACCGCCGCGCCCACCAGCGGTGTCGGGTTGGCTGACAGTGCCTGGGCCTGAGTGGCTTGTTTGAGCAGATCGGGCATCGCCACGACGGATGCCAGCGCGGTGTCTTTCATGACGTTGATGCAGTTGCTGGTCATCGGCGGCATGACGATGCGCATGGCCTGGGGCAGGATGATGTCGCGCATGGTGTTGAAAAAGCTCATGCCCTGGGAGGCCGAGGCTTCGAACTGACCGCGCGGAATGGCTTCGATGCCGGAGCGGAAAATCTCCGCCGAGTACGCGCAGGACACCAGTGACAGCGCCGCCGTGGCCGCCGCGAACGACGACAGGCGAATGCCCACAAACGGCAGCGCGTAATAGATCAGCACCAACAGCACCAGCAATGGAATCGAGCGCAGCACGTCGATGTACACCCGCGCCAGAAACCGCACCGGCGCGTACCCGTACAACCGCAGCATCGCCAGCACCAGCCCGCCCACCAGGCCGAGAATGATGCTGACCACGCCAAGCATCACCGTCACGCCCAGGCCGCGGAGCATCAGTGGCAGCGCATCGACGAACACGCTCCAGTTGAAGAACGTTTCTAACAACTCCATTGCGATTCCTTGGTGGCGAGCAGTGACGGGCGGGGCCGTGAGCGGTCAGGGGTTACTTGAGCACATCGACCACTTTAACGGTGCTGGACTCCGGATCAGCGTCGGCACCGAACCACTTCTTGTGCAGGTCGGCGATCACGCCTTCTTTCTTCATCGTGCTGATGATGTCGTTGACCTGACCGGCCGATGCCCAGCCCTTGGCGTGCATCAACGAGTACTTCTCACCGGTAGGAATTTTCGCGACGACTTTGTATTGCGGCTTGTCCTTGATGTAGTACAGGACCGCCGGGATGTCGCTGATATAGCCGTCCATGCGGCCAGACGCGAGATCGAGCATCGCAGGCGACAGCCCTTCGTAGCGTGAGACTTCCTTGAATTTGTATTCGGCCTGATGGGCGTTGACCCACATGTCGCCGGTGGAGCCGGTGTCGACGCCGACCACTTTGCCGTCCATGTCTTTCAGGCCGTTGATGCCGGATTTGGCGAGCACGGACAGGGATTGGTCGCTGTCGTAATACGGCTGGGCGAACCCGACGGACTCAAGGCGCTTGGGGGTGATGGTGATCGAGGAGATGGCGATGTCAGCGCGCTTGGACTGCACGGCGCTGAACAGACCGTTAAACGGGATGTTGACGAATTCCACGGTCTTGCCGGCGCGCTTGGCGACTTCCTTCACCACGTCGACTTCGAAGCCGACGATCTCGCCTTTGGCGTCCTGAAACTCCCACGGCACGTTGCCCACGTTGGCGCCGACGGTCCAGTCAGCGGCCCAGGTGGATGCGGAAAAGGCGGTTGCCACGGCCATGCTCAAGAGTACTTTCACATTCATGTCTTGCTCCCCGATTGATCAGTCAGTTCAAGAAGGCCGCCTTACCACAAGAGGGGGCGTTTCGAAGATCAGACTAGGATGACGAATCAAATAATTCAACAAATAAAATAAATGAATTAAATGCTTCAATCGGGTGCGGAAGTTATCCGCATTGGTGCAGAAGGGAAAGCGCGCAAGGCTGTGGGGTGTACAGAAAATGATCAGTGATTTGAAGGACGCCATGCACCGAAGCAGCGCATGGATCGCCCAACTACGTACGCTGCGTAAGACCCAAATGTGCAGGAGCTGGGTCAGCGATGCCCAGCCTCACAACACGTAACGCACGATCGCGACAAAGTGCAGCAGGCTGCCGGCGATGACGAACAGGTGCCAGACCCCATGGAAGTGTCGGACCTTGGTGTCGAACGCGAAGAAAATGATCCCCACGGTGTAGAACACGCCCCCCAGCGCCAGACAGACGAATCCGGCCATGCCCAGCGCGGCGATCAGCGGCTTGACCGCGACCAGCACAATCCAGCCCATGACCGCGTAAATGACGATGGACATCACGCGGGCGTCGGAGCGGGGCTTGATCTCCTGCAGAATCCCGATGATCGCCAGCGCCCAGACGATGCCGAACAACGTCCAGCCCCACGCCCCGTGCAGCGTCACCAGACAAAACGGCGTGTAGCTGCCGGCGATGAGCAAATAGATGGAAAAGTGATCGACCTTTTGCATGATCACTTTTGCCCGGCCGCGAACGCTGTGATAAACCGTCGACGCGCTGTACAGCATCACCAGGGCCACACCGTAGACCGCCACGCTGATGATCTTCCAGATGTCTCCGGCCATCGTCGCGACAACCAGCATCCAGACCGCACCGATCGTCGCCAGGATCGCGCCCACCAAGTGGGTCCAGGCGTTGAATTTTTCTCCGTAGTACATCCGCACACTACCTCTCTAAGTTGCACGACACGCGTCAAGGGTCCTGCTTCTGAACCGCAATGACAACGCATTGTGTCGTGTTATCGAGAATTTAATGCAGCCAGCCGCCGATCTCTTCGGCACAATCGGGCGCTCTCAAAACAAGAACCCGGCGCGGGCCCACACGATGCAGATCGACGAAGAGCTCACCCTCAAGAAGCTGGAAATCTTCCTGGCGTTCATGCGCACCGGCAATCTGGCTCGGGCGGCGGCCGAGTTGCAGACAAGCACGGTCAGCGTGCATCGGGCGATTCACTCGCTGGAAAGCGCGTTGCGGTGTCCGCTGTTCAAGCACGAGGGTCGCAACCTCACACCGCTCGAAGGCGCATATGTGCTGGAGGAGCGTGCGCAGAAGCTGGTGCAGGACGTGCTCGGCACCATCGAACAGACCCGGCAGGCGGCCGGGTTTTCGGCGGCGCGGTTCAAGCTGGGGGCGCTGTATTCACTGACGGTCAAAACCGTGCCGCAGCTGATCATGGGCCTGAAGATCCGCCGCAGCGAACTTAACATCGACCTGATTCTGGGCTCGAACATCGACCTTTTCTACAAGCTGAAGAACATGGAAGTGGATGCGATTCTGGTGTCGCTGAACGAATCCGTGAGTGATCCGGACTGCGAGCATTTGCCGCTGTTCTCAGACGATATCTTCCTCGCGGCCCCGGTGGATTCACCCTTCGCTCAGCAAAGCGAAGTGAACCTGGGCGATCTGCGCGAAGCGACGTTCATTACGCTGACCCAGGGCTTTGCCACCCACCGCGACGGCGCCCGGGTGTTTGAACAGGCCGGGTTTGAACCGAAAATCGCCATGCAGGTGAACGACATCTTCACGCTGCTGAGCATGGTCAGCTCGGGTGTGGGCTACGCGCTGCTGCCGGGGAGGATTGCGGCCGTGTATGAAAACCGTGTGCGGCTGATCCCATTGCAACAGCGCTATCGCATGCAGCAGCACATCGGACTGGTCTTCCTCAAAGCCCGCGAACGCGACCCGAACCTGCTGGCGTTGCTGGCGGAATGCCGGATGTACTCGAACCGGCTGGCCCAGGCCTGATCCCGGCTTCAGCTCGATCCAATCTCCACTGTGGGTGTGAGCTTGGTCTGGGCCGCATCGGGGCGAAGAGGCCGGGGAGTTCAGCCACTTTCTCTGCAGGCTGAATGCAAGCCTTCGCGAGCAAGCTCGCTCCCACAGAATCTCCGTCAATTTGATATCTCGGGCGAGTCGTAGAACTTGTGGGAGTGAGCTTGCTCACGAAGAGGCCGGGGCGTGCAGCCAATTTCTCTGCAGGCTGAATGCAGCCTTCGCGAGCAAGCTCGCTCCCACAGGATCTCGGTCAATTTGATATCTCGGGCGAGTCGTAGGACTTGTGGGGGTGAGCTTGCTCACGAAGAGGCCGGGGCGTTCAGCACTTTCTCTGCAGGCTGAATGCAAGCCTTCGCGAGCAAGCTCGCTACCACAGAATCTCGGTCAATTTGATACCTCGGGCGAGTCGTAGGACTTGTGGGAGTGAGCTTGCTCACGAAGAGGCCAGGACATTCAGCTGCTTTCTCTGCAAGCTGAATGTAAGCCTTCGCGAGCAAGCTCGCTCCCATGATTCCGACGCTCGCAGGTAGATCTGCAATCAGGCGCGCAGCGGCAGCATGTTGCTGAACACCGCGCATCCCAAAGCCTCAGCCCAGAATCCCGCGGACGATGAAGTACAGCAGCGACGGCCCCAGCAGACAGCCGAGCCCGGTGTGGAAGGTCGCCGTCAGCGCGCCGTAAGGCACCAGCCGTCGATCCGTCGCCGCGAGCCCGGCTGTCACGCCGCTCACGGTGCCGGCCAGACCGCCGAAGACCATCGCGGAGCGCGGGTTATCCAGCCCCATCCAGCGCGCGGCCATCGGGGTGCCGACCATCACCAGAATGGCTTTGATCAGACCGGTCGCGATCGACAGCGCCATCACGTCCGAAGTCGCGCCCAGCGCCGCACCGGTCACCGGCCCGACGATGTAGGTCACTGCGCCCGCGCCAATGGTGGTGATGCTCACGGCGTCGCGATAGCCGAAGGCATACGCCACGCAGCAACCGACGATGAACGGCAGCAACGTGCCGAGCAGCAGCGAGAACGCGCCGACCCAGCCAGCCTTTTTCGCTTCGGTCGCCTGCACTTCGAAGGCCGTGGCGACGATGGCGAAATCACGCAGCATCGACCCGCCCATCAGGCCGATTCCGGAGAACAGCGCCAGGTCCGCCAGCCCTTTCTGGCCGCCGGTCATCGTGCCGCCCACCCACGCCAGGACCAGGCCGATGACGATCGCAATGGCCGAACCATGAATGCGCCCGAACGTCAGTCGCTTGGACAGCACCACCGAAATCCACATCACCACGCCCACGACGGCGAACGCGGTGACCAGACCCTGACTGATCAGGTCTTTCTGAATGAGCTCCCACATATCAGCGGCCTCCTGCCGGGGAAACAGTCGGCGCGATCACCGGGAGCGGATTCGCCAGTTCGTCCTCTTTGGGCAGCGGCTCGCCCTTGTTGATGCGGCTGATAACGGCAATGGTGCAGCCACAGACCACCACCGACACCACCGCCGCGATGACCGCGATCGGCCCACCCTTGAGCGCCGTCACCACGTTTTGCTGAGCGGCCATGGCCACGACGACCGGGATGTACATGGCGCCCCAGAAGCCGACGCCCATTTCACAGCCTTCGCTCATGCCGCCGCGCTTTTGCATGAACAGCCGCGCGCAGATCAGCAGGATCATCGCGATCCCGACGCCGCCCACGTTGGATTTGACGCCCAGCAGCACGCCGAGCAGATCACCGAGAATCACCCCCGCGAGGGTGCAGATTGCGAGTAACGCCACGCCATAAATAACCATTGTTCTTATCCTCAAATTGCATCGTCGAAGTTGTTGTTTTTGTGTTCCTTCGAAAGCAGCAGTCGGTTTATGAGTGGCGGCGTTCCTCCTCTCGCGACAGCGCGCCGAGCGTGTCCAGTCGAGCGCCCTGGAAAGCGACGGCCGATCCTTGTTCGAAGACGCGGCGCGCCAGGCCCGTCAGCACCGTGCCCGGCGGCAATTCGATGTGCAGGCGCGCGCCGCGCTCGTAAGCGGTTTGCACCGTGCTGCGCCAGTCGATGACACGGCACATGTTGAACGCCAGATCATCGCGCACCTTGTCGGCGCTGAGCATCGGCCGCGCAGTGCTGCCGCTGAGGTATTTCAGCGTCGGTGCTTTCACCGCTACCCGGGAAAACGCTTCGGCGAGCGCCCGCGCAGGTTCAGCCAGCAGCTCGCAATGGGACGGCACGCTGACCGCCAGCCGCTTGGCCGCCGCAGCGCCCTGCTCTTTTGCAAGCGCAGCGACAGCCGCCATGGCCTCGTCTCGCCCGGCAATGACGAACTGGTTATCGGCGTTGATATTGGCCAGATAGACCGGCGTCTCAACGCTGTGAATTCGTACGATCAGACCTTCGACCGTGGGTTGGTCGAGCCCGATCAGCGCGGTCATGCCGTAGCCCTGTGGATAAGCGCTTTGCATCAGCTCGCCACGCATTGCCACCAGACGCACGGCATCGGAGAAATCCAAAGCCCCCGCGATGACCGCTGCGGGATAAGCGCCAATGGACAAGCCCGCGACCATGTCAGGGGAGTTTCCATCGGCCATCAGCACGCGCGCACAGGCGACGCCGGCGATCAACAAACACAGCTGAACGGCTCGCGTCGATTGCAGCGCGGGGGCGGTGTCCAGCGTCAGGACGTCCTCGCTCAATGCAGCGCTCGCTTCCGCCAGGCTCTGCGCGACCAAGGGGTGCTCCGGCAGCCCGTGGAGCATGCCCGGCTGTTGCGCGCCCTGGCCGGGAAACGCCCAGAAGCTGCTCATGCCGCAACCGCCTGCGCCAGCCACGGGTTATCCACAAGCCGCGCGCCGTCTTCGGCTTTGAGCAGCACCTGGCGTGACGGTCCTGCCCATTCGCGCAGCGCTACGGCACCAACCGGGGTTTGAAGCTGAAGGTCGATGCGGCACACCGCGCTGGCAAGCTGCTCGACCAAACGAGCGGCGTGCTGGCGATCAAAAAATTGAGGCGTGCGCAATATCAGATCAAGGTCGCTGCCCGCGTGCAGCACCGGCACGCCACTCGCTAGCTCAAAACCGGCGCCACCCGCCACGCCCCATGGCAGACCGAGCGCATTCATCACGGGACAGATCTGCTGCAAGGCGCGCAACGCCGGCCAATCAGCGTCAGGCGTGATGGCGATCAACTCTTCAGGCCGCACGCGCCGTTGCACATCGTCGAGCTTCATGCGAGTGGCGTAGCGCTGATCCCGCGAGCGCCCCCGCACACCCACCGCCACCAGGCCAGCCGGGACACGGGCGCGGCGCACCACCACGGGATGACCGAGGCCAAGGGCTTCAATAGCCCATGCCGGCGCGTCGATCGGCAACGCAGCCGCCGACAAACCCCACAACAAGTCGTGGGGCAGCACCGGCTGAAAAGTGTTCATCACCACTGAGCCCGCAACAGCTCGCGCACTTTCGACGACGCCGCACGGTTCGGCGCGCCCAGGCGTGTACTCAGGTCATTGGCCCCGGCCAGGGTGTCTTTAATCGCTGCAATCAGACAGTCCTGAACCAGGGTGAGATCCGACGCCGTTGGCTGCTCAATCTCACTGACCGACAGGGTTTCCCAGAGCAAACCGAGGCTGGCGTAGCTGTCGATGTCGTAGGCCATCGGCGGCACGCTCGCGGCGAGTTTTTCCAGTTCTTCGACGCTGCGCAGCGTCACCCGCGCCGCAGAAGCCTTGCCCATGGCGTGAACCATAACGCCGGGGTCGCGCAGGGCAATCAGCCGATTGGCCTGATAACCGTGGGCGAGAAACGCGCCGGACATCGCCTTGCCCACCAGCAGCCCGATCACCGGATGCCCGGCCAGTCGGGCCCGCGCATAGGCGTCAACGGCACCGGCCAACGCTTGATGAATGCCCAGCGCTTCCTCGCGGCGGCCATAGGCCTGACTCGGCACGTCGATGATCGCAATCAGCGTGCGCTTGATGTCGCTGTGCCGATCCAGCTCGATGGCGCCTTCCACCGCCTGGGCCAGACCCCAGCCTTCCAGCAATCCGACTTCGCCGTTTTGTGCGCGGGGAAAGCGGTTGGCAGGATCAGCAACCACCGCCAGGAATCGCGCAGGACGATCACCCAGCGTACCGTCAGCCGCTTTGACCGATGCCGGAAGCCCCGCCACTTCAGCGGCGTTTGCGGCCAGCGCGTTGAACCAGTTCAATCCACGATGGGAGTAAGCACTCATGACCGGTCTCCTTGATAGGCAGTGCGCACCGAAGCGGGCTCGATCTGTTGGGCCGTGTCGACTTGAGCCAGACGTGCGAGGAACCAGGCGTATCGACTGCTGCGCTCCTGCTCGGGCTTGCCCTTGTGCAACAACGCCTGCACCTGTTGCTGAATGGCGCTGATGTCGTCGGCGACAAAGGCGTCCACCAGACCGCTGGCGAAACGTTGCTCGCCCCCGGTCAGGCTCCAGATGAAGGGCCGATCACGGGAGTCGTATTCTTCGATGCCGGCTTCCTGCTCGATGACTTGCGGACCGTTCAGTCCCAGACGGGCTTCCTGGGTGACGACCAGATAACTGCACAAACCCGCCGCAATCGACATGCCGCCAAAGCAGCCGACGCTGCCCGCCACTACGCCAATCACTGGCTGATAACGACGCAGATCAACGATGGCCGCGTGGATGTCAGCGATGGCCGCCAGCCCGAGGTTGGCTTCCTGCAAGCGCACGCCCCCGGTTTCCAGCAGCAGAACGGCTGCGGTGGGAATGCCCTTGCGATTGTCTTCGGCGGCCAGTTCCAGCGCGCCGGCCATTTTCGCGCCGCCGACTTCGCCCATGCTGCCGCCTTGAAAGCCGCCTTCGATGGCGCAGATCACCACCGGCTTGCCCTCGATCGTGCCCTTGGCGATCACCACGCCATCGTCGGCCTGTGGCACGACGCCCTGCTTGGCCAACCAAGGGGAGACGAGTCGCGCGAAAGGATCGATCAGCTCACGAAAACTGCCGTTGTCCAGCAGTGCGCGGGCGCGTTGCCGGGCGCCGAGCTCGACGAAGCTGTGCTGCTGCAGAAGCCGCGTGCTGTCAGTCATGGCCGACCTCCTCGAAACCTTGCTCCAGGCGCAGCCGAACCACGCCCGGCGTGGCGCCGAAATCATGGATGTCGATGCTCATGGCCGGTGGCGTCTGGCCGTCGAACATGCGCTGGAAGAGATTTTCCCAGCGCGCCGAACTGCCGTTGACCGACGTCAGCACCTGGATCGTCAGCTTGCCCGGCTGACCCGGTTCCAGGAGCACTTCCAGATCACCCGAACCGACACAACCCACCAGCGCGCGACCCAATGGCGGCTGCCCGGCGGGGAATTCAAAAGACAGGGTTTCCATGATCAGACGTTCCTCGTTGCATCGCCGAGCGCAGGCTCCAGGCGATCAATAAACAGGCAAGCGGCGAGCAGATCGGCAGCGCCGCCGGGAGAGGCGTTCAGGCTCAGCAGTTGTTGATCCAGCTGATTCAGCGCGCGACGGCCGCTGAGGGTCGCGCTGCCGCCGGCGTCCAGTACCTGCTGCGCACCGTGTTGCATGGCGTGCAGGCCTGCTTCACCGGCGCGATACAGCACGCAGGTATCGGACAGCGTGGTCATGATCGCCAACAGTGCATCGAGTCGCGCGTTCTGCTCGCCATGCCCGGCGGCGCGGCTGCGGAGGAGTTGCGGCAAACCGGTTTGGGTGACGGCAGGGAAACCCGCTTGCGCTTGCTCCCGGGCGCCCATTGCGCCGTATTTCTGCGCAACGGCTTGGCCATGGCTCTGGCTCTGGTTGGCGGTCTGATGACGATCCTCGATCAATGCCAGTTGGCCTGCGCGTCGGCTCAGCCCTTCTGGAGAAAGATCATCGGGATTCAGCGCGGCAGCGGTGACCAGCAAACCCAATGCCCAGATCGCGCCACGGTGGGTGTTCACCCCATTGGTGGTGCGCATCATCGCGGCTTCACCCTCGCGACCGAGGCGGCCGATGATTTCCCGCAGTGCCGGGTTGAGCTCGCCGATGGCGATGGCGGCGTCGGCCATTTGCTTGAACGCGGGCCACAGCGAGAGCGCTGATGCGTGCATCAGACCCAAGTGCAGATCGGTGTGGGCGCCACTGCTGCGGCGATCGACCAGCGCCGGTTTTGGCGACAGGTCGGCTTCGTCGATCAGTGCATCCACGGCCAGATCAGCCAGGCGCTCAGCCAGCCAGGCCGAACCGGGCGCTGCATCGAAGGCATCGAAAGCTACGTTGAGTGCGCGCATCACCAACTCCTGAATTTCGCAGGCGGGTTGTACAAACCGCCGGACCATTCCACCAGCTCGGCGATGCTCTTGGCGGCGAGCAGTTCGCGGCTGGCGTCGGTGCGGCGAATGCCCAAATCCTCAGGCAGCGCAATCAGCCCTTCACGGCGCATGCGGGCGGTGTCTTTCGGGTTGTGGCGCAGGCCGATGGAGGTCACCCCCGCCACGGCGGCAATCATGGCCTGACGCTCTTCCAGCGTTCGCGCCTTGTACAGATAGGCGATGCCTTCTTCGGTCAACAGATGGGTGACGTCGTCGCCGTAGATCATGATCGGCGCCAGGGGCATGCCGCTCTTTTTCGCGACTTCGACAGCGTCCAGCGTCTCGACGAAAGTGGGTTTGCCGCCCTCCTGGAAAGTCTCGACCATTTGCACGACGAGCTTCTTGCCGCGTTCAAGATAGGCGTCCGGCCCGTCACCGCTCTGCTGGCGCATGTCCAGCCAGGCGGGCGTGGCGTGACGCCGGCCGCGCGGGTCGTGACCCATGTTCGGCGCGCCACCGAAGCCGGCGAGGCGCCCGCGCGTAACGGTGGAGGAATGGCCGTCGCCGTCGACTTGCAGCGTGGCGCCAATGAACAGGTCAACCGCGTACTGCCCGGCCAGCTGGCACATCATCCGGTTGGAGCGCATGGAGCCATCGTGGCCGGTGAAGAACACGTCGGGCCGTGCGGCAATGTAGTTTTCCATGCCCAGCTCGGTGCCGAAGCAATGCACGCTTTCGACCCAGCCGCTTTCGATGGCGGGGATCAGCGTCGGGTGCGGGTTCAGCGTCCAGTTGCGGCAGATCTTGCCCTTCAGGCCCAGGGATTCACCGTAGGTCGGCAGGATCAACTCGATGGCTGCGGTGTTGAAGCCGATGCCGTGGTTGAGGGACTGGACGTTGTGTTTCTCGTAGATCCCGCGAATCGCCATCATCGCCATCAGCACGTGCACCGGCTTGATGTGGCGCGGGTCGCGGGTGAACAGCGGCTCGATGTAGAACGGCTTGTCGGCGACGACCACGAAGTCGACCCATGACGCCGGGATGTCCACCCGCGGCAGGTCGCTGACGTCGTCCACCAACTGGTTGACCTGCACGATGACGATACCGTCGCTGAAGGCGGCCGGTTCGATCAGGGCGGGGGTGTCTTCGGTGCTGGCGCCGGTGTAGATATTGCCGGCCCGGTCAGCCATGAAACCGGCCGAGAGCACGACGTTGGGAATCAGGTCAACCAACAGGCGGGAATACAGCTCGATGTACGTATGAATCGCGCCGATTTCCAGCAGGCCGTCTTCCAGCAACTGGCTGATGCGCAGGCTTTGGGTGCCGGCGAAAGAGAAGTCCAGCTTGCGGGCGATGCCGCGTTCGAACAGGTCCAGATGCTCGGCACGGCCGACGCTGGGCATGATCATGTGCAGGTCGTGAAGCTTGGCGGGATCGGCCTTCACCAGTGAGCGGGACAGGAAATCCGCCTGCTTCTGGTTGTTGCCTTCCAGCACTACGCGATCGCCCGGCGCAATCAACGCCTCAAGCGCCGCAACAATCTTGTCAGTCGGCAGTACAACGCCATCGGCGAAGGAACGCACCAGGTCGAGCCGTCGCAGTTTTTCAGTGCGACGACGCGACCAGCGCGGGTCAAGTTTCGTTGTTGTGGTCATGCTGACTCCACGAGTTCGCTGTCGTGGGGCAGATTAGGAGGGGTTCAAGTGCGGCATCAATCAAGTAACTGGCGGGATCGTTACGCTGAGAGTAATGATCAGTCCGCCCAGTTGATCTGATAACGGGTGCTGCGCCCGCCGCCCGGGAGTTTAAGCAGGCAGCCTTTTTCCAGAAGGTCTCGAAGATGACGGGTGGCGGTGGCTTTACTGACTTTGGCAACCGCCTGGTATTGAGCGGCGCTGATGCCACCGGTAAAACCCGCGTCGGGTTTCTCCGACAGCAGGTCGCCATTCAACAATCGATTAAGCACCTTGGTCTGCTCGGGAGACAGCCCGTCATCCCGATGGGCTTGCCAGAATCTCGCCTTCGCCAGCACTCGCTCGATACGTTGCATGGCCTGCTCAAGCGTGTGGAGCAAGGTCTGTAAAAACCAGACGAGCCATTCAGTGATGTTCAGGTCACCACGCTGGGTCGCTTCCAGAATCCGGTAGTAGTCCTGACGGCGGGCGAGGATGCTCGCGGACATGGCGTAAAAGCGTATGGCCTGATGTTCGCCTTGGGCCATGGCCAAGTCAGTGATCGCGCGGGTCAAACGTCCGTTGCCATCGTCGAACGGGTGCAGCGTCACGAACCAGAAATGCGCGATGCCCGCGCGGACCAAAGGGTCGAGGGTAGGGTCGGCATGGCTGCTGTTGAACCAGTAGAAAAAGTCATCGAGCTTTTGCTCCAGGCCTTCGCGTCCAGGCGCCTCGAAATGCACCACGGGACGGTCGATGCGACCGGACACGACCTGCATGGGCTCAGGCCCTCTGAGCGTTCCGACCTGAATGGGGCGTGCCGTCAGCGCGCTAGTGTCGGGAAACAACAAGCGTTGCCAGTGCATTAGCCGTTCAGACGTCAGCGGCCCATCGTGTTGTTGAGTGGCGTCCAGCATCAGCTCCGCAAGACCTTCGCTTCGGGCAGTCACCCGTTCATCGCTGGCGAGCCCGAGCCGCTTTGCAAGCGAAGAACGCACCGACTCCACATTGAGTTGCTCACCCTCAATGGCCGATGAGGTGATGACGTTCTGCAGCAAGGCGTCCAGTTCGCGCTCAACATTCGCGCCAGCGCCTGACGCGCACATCATCCCCAATAACTGACCCTGCGCCTGGTTGCAGGCCCGCAACAGCGGCGCCAACGGCTCAACGTCCCAAGAAAAGGAAGGCCATTTGGGGTGTTGCCAAATCCATTTTGCTGACTGTTTCACCGGACGCCTCGGAGGAGTGTGAGCCGATTAGCCGTTCTATTCGGCTCACGATATGAGCCGAATATGCGGTTTATTCGGCTCAGCGTCTAGGAGGGATTTGGGGGGAAAGCGATATATATGTACCGCAGTCGACCCTTTTTGACTGATTAAACTGTCTGCTTCACAAATTTGAAGTCTGATCCCGATGCCGCGACCGCCTGAATTGCCTTTTCCGACCCAGACTCCTACCTTTGAGAGCGACATATATGCCTTTCAAGCGCCCGGAGATCTCATGTCATCGACTGTCCTGTCATTTCAAGCCGATGAAGAAACAGTACAAACACTTGACCAGTTGGTCGGCGCCACTGGGCGTGATCGGCAATATCACCTTCAGCAAGCACTGAGCCGCTACCTCGAGGCCGAGAAGCACCAGATGCAGGCTGTCTCGGACGGCATAGCGGATGCCGATGCAGGGAACCTCACCGACATTGAATCTGTGAAAGCGAAACACTTCAGCCTGATCTGAGCCGGCTTCCGCTGGCAACTCCTGAATCCTTCGGACAGACACAAGTTGAGCATGCAGGAGATCAAATTGTGGGAGCGAGCTTGCTCGCGAAGAGGCCAGGACGGTCGCTAAATCTCCAGCAGCTGAAATGCAGTCTTCGTGAGCAAGCTCACTCCCACAAGGGCTGTGTTGGGCATGCAACCTGCGGCGGGTGACATGCAGTCCTGGAAGCGAGCTTGCTCTGGGCCGCATACGGACGAAAGGGTCGGTACATCCACCAAATTTTCAGCGGCTGAAAAGCAGTCTTCGCGAGCAAGCTCACTCCTACAGGGGCTGTGTCCGGCATGCACCCTGCGGCGTTTGAGAGCCGGGGAGTCTCTTACAAGCTCGGCGTCACCTGAATCAACCCCGCATCCACCAGCCACCCTTCCAGCGCCACAAGGTCCGGGATCTTCGCCACGGTCTCGCCGACTTGCACCGCGGCCAGTTCCAACTCCGCCAGCGGCACGTCAACATAGCTAAGCTGGCTATCGAGTTTGCAGGAGCGCGGAATCCCCTGGGTCAGCAGGGCGATGAATTTGAGATCAGGCCGGCCGCCGAGGGCGTTGAGCACGACGATGCGGGCGCGGCCTCCGACACGGGCGCGGCTGCCGCAGGCGGCTTCGAAGCTGAGCAGCGGCAGGCTGCGGTGGCGCCAATTGATCGGGCCCAGGTACCACTGGGGTGCGGCGGGGTCGGCGACGCTGTCCTGATAGTCGATAAGTTCGGCGACAGCGACATTGGGCAGCAGCAGGTGCCGGTCACTGAGGGGGATCAGCAACCCGGTCAGGCTGGTCAGCCGCGCCGTTTGCGTCGTGGTGTCAGACATGGGCGTGGCTCCAGTGGGCAATGCTCTCCAGCAGTGCGGCTTCCTGATACGGCTTGCTCATGTATTCGTTAACCCCCAGCGCCATGGCGTGGTCGCGGTGCTTCTGCCCTGATCGCGACGTGATCATGATGATCGGCAGGTGCTTCAAGGCGTCGTCTCCGCGAATCTTGCTGACCACCTCGAAGCCGTCCATGCGCGGCATTTCAATGTCCAGCAGCATGATGTCCGGGGTGTGCTCCTGCAGCAGCGCCATGGCATCGACGCCATCTTTGGCCGTCAGCACGTTCATGCCGTTGCGCTCCAGCAAGCGGCCGGTGACCTTGCGCACCGTTACCGAATCATCCACCACCATCACCAGCAACGGCCGCGCCTGTTCGGGTTCGACATGGCGCACCGGCGCATACCCCGCGACGTGCAGCGCAAGCAGCTTGGCATGGAAGCGCCGGATGTGCGCGAACAGGTCCAGGATCAGCACCACGCGGCCGTCCCCCAGAATGGTCGCGCCGGCAATCCCCGGTATCGCGGAAAACTGCGGGCCCAGGTTTTTCACCACGATTTCCCGCGAGCCGGCCAGCGCATCCACCTGCACCGCGACCCACTGATCGTGTACGTGGACCAAAAGCACCGGCAGCGGCTGGGTCTGTGTCTGGCCACTCAGTTTCGGCGGATGACCGTTATTGAGCAGTTCGCCCAGATAACGCAATTCGTAACTCCGTCCGCTGTACTCGTAGCGCGGCGGCACCGAGTGATAACAGGTCTCCAGCTCGCTCGGCATCACGCGCACGATGCCCTCGATACTGTTCAGCGGCACGGCGTACTGCTCCTCGCCGCTTTGCACCATCAGCGCCCGATTGACCGACACCGAGAACGGCAAGCGGACGCGGAAACGCGCGCCCTCTCCCGCCCTGGAATCAATGACCATCGAACCGCCAAGGTCCTTGACCTCGGCGTGCACCACGTCCATGCCGACGCCGCGCCCGGAAATCTGGGTGATGGTCTCGACGGTGGAAAAGCCCGCGCGCAGGATGAACTGCAGAATGTCGTGCTCGCTCAGCTCGGCGTCGGGACTGATCATGCCGCGCTTGATCGCCTTGCGCCGCACGGCCTCGAAGTCGACACCGGCGCCGTCGTCGCGCATCTCGATGACGATGTCACCACCTTCGTGGGCAAGACTCAGCGTGATATGCCCCCACTCGGATTTACCGGCGGCCAGGCGCTCCTCGACGCTCTCCAGACCATGGTCGACGGCGTTGCGCAGCATGTGCTCCAAGGGCGCAACCATGCGTTCAAGGACGTTGCGATCCATCTCGCCCTCGGCGTTGATGACGTCGAACTTGACCTTCTTGTTCAGCTCGCCCGATACCTGACGGACAATTCGGCGCAGGCGCGGCACCATGCGTTCGAACGGCACCATGCGCGTGCGCATCAGGCTTTCCTGCAGTTCGGTGTTCACCCGTGCCTGTTGCAGCAGCAGGGTTTCGGCCTCATGGGCGCGGGTGTCGAGGGTTTCCTTAAGGTCCATCAGGTCGGACGCGGACTCGAACAGCGCGCGGGACAACTGCTGCAGCTGCGAATGACGGTCCATTTCCAGCGGGTCGAATGCTTCATATCCGTGCCGATCGGTGTGATGGTCACGGCTGAGAATACGGCCCTGGGTCTCGATGTCGAGTCTGCGCAGCTGATCGCGCATCCGCTCGATGGTTGTTTCCATTTCGACCAGGGTGATCTGCGCGTCGCTGACCTGCTGCTCGACACGGCCCCGGAATATCGAGGTCTCCCCGGCCAGATTCGCCAGGTCTTCCAGCTGCTCGGCCGGGACCTTGATCATCTCCGGTCCGGTACGCTCGCCATCGGCCTCGGCCTGTGCCGCCGCCGGATCAACAGCAGGCGCTGGCAGCGGAGCCGGCACCTCCTGAGGTTTTTCGACGGGCTCGCGGGCGGCTCCGGACGAGGTGTAGTGACCGATGCTCTCGATCAGCAGCGCCGGATTGGGCAACGGCTCATAACCTCGAACGGCATCAACCATGTCGGCGAGCATGTCGTGGCCGCTTTGCAGCAGGCCGTTGAGCAGCGCGCTGTTTTTCAACGCGCCGGTCGACAATCCCTCGTACAGCGACTCCAGCTCATGGGCCAGATCGCCAATTGGCGCGATTTCTACCATCCGCGCGCCGCCCTTGAGCGTGTGCAGATCGCGCAGCAGGTTCTCGACTTCCTGCGCGTTCTGAGGGTCGGCCTGCCAACGTACCAATGCCGCACTGCTGCTCTCGATGATGTCGTCGGCTTCTTCGAGGAAGATCTCCAGCAGTTCCGGATCGCGCTCGTCCAGCGAGTGAATCATTGCGCTGACGTTGCGCGTCTCGCCGTCATTGGGCAGCAGGTAGCAGTTGCGTTGACGAAACTCGCGAATCTTCTCGATCAGCGCCGAGGGACTGGTCAGCGCCGAACGGTGCTGCAGCTGCTCAAGCATCAGCGACAGGTGATCGTGGCTGTGTACCAGCAAGTCGGCCAGTTGCGGCGAGTAACCGCAACGTCGGTCGAGCAGGCCTTCGTAGAGCGATTCCAGTTCATGACCGAGGTCACCCACCGGGCCGATTTCGGCCATGCGCGCGCCCCCTTTGAGGGTGTGCAGGTCACGCTGCAACGATGACAGCGGCAGCGGGTTTTCCGGGTCGTCGAGCCAGCGCTGCAGCGCAGGGCCGGCGATGTCGAGAATGTCGACCGCCTCCTCGAGGAAGATCTCGACGATTTCCTGATCGAAATCATCCCGGGCAGGCTGGGCGGGTTGAGCGAGGTGCTCGGTGACCTCCTCCATGTTCGTGATGCTTGTCGCCCCACCGCGATCAGGTTTGATAACGCCCATTGCGCCGGGGTCCAGCGCTTCGGCGAGCAGACCGCGCAAGGCGCCCACGCGCTCGGGGCACGGCTGGACTTCCTGTCCGGCGGCGACCTGATCGAGCATGTTGATCAGCGCTTCGTGGGCCTTTTCGGCTTCGTCGAAAAACCGCTCGCTGACCGCAAGGCTGCTCTCCTCTACGGCGCCATACAGGTCGAGCAGTGCTTCGCAGAGCTCATCGACCTGGGGCAGGTCGGCTACGTGCGCGCCGTGGCCGAGCATGGTCAGTTCGTCGAGCAGCGCATTCAGTTCCTGGCGATGGCCGGGGTGCTGGCGCCAGTCTTTGAGCAAATTGTCAGCGTCCAGCAGAATGTCCATGCCTTCGGCCAGAAAGCTCGCAATCAGCTGCGGATTGCGCCGCGTGCGCAGGCCATTGCTGTCGTCGCTCAGGGCATCGGCCAGGCGCGCGTCGAGCAACTCATGGGCTTGTTGAATCAGCGCGGCGGCGCCTTCGATGGGCATCAGCGGGTCGACATTCAACTGGGACAGGCCTTGATGGAACAAAGGCTCGGCCGCCCGCAGCAGGTCGATTTCGCCCTGGCTGACCGCGATCAGATTGGTCTTGAACTCGCGCACCAACTGATCCAGCGGGCTCGCCAGCTCGGCGATCGGCAAAACGCCCGCCATGTAAGCGCTGCCTTTGAGGGTGTGCAGCGCGCGCAGCAGATCATCACTGAACAGCGGCGCATCATGGTCCTGCGCAGCGTCGAGGTAGCGAGCCATGGTGTTCAGGTGGGTGTGGGCTTCCTGTCGGAAAATCTCCAGCAACTGCGGATCAAAACCCTCTTCATCCGCCAGCCGCTGCGCAGGCTCGACGTCGCCCGCCTCACCCTGGGCCAGCGCGTGGGCCTGGGCCGCCAGTTGGTCGACATCATCGCGCTGGCGCTGAACATCCTCGGCGAAATCGCGAATCACGTCCGGCAGTAAGGCCTGCACGTCTGTGAGCAACTGCTGCACCCGTGCGTCCGGCTCGACGCTGCGCTCCAGCACGCGGTTCAGCAGGTTTTCCACCGACCACGCCAGCTCGCCCAGAATCAGCGCACGGACCATCCGGCCGCTGCCCTTGAGCGTGTGAAACGCCCGACGAATTTCGCCCAGCGCCGAGAGATTGCCAGGATCGGCAAGCCAGCGCGGCACGTACTCGCGCAGGGCTTCGAGCATCTCGTCGGTTTCTTCGAGGAAGACTTCGCGCAGCTCGTCATCGATTGCCTGCTCACCCTTCGGCGGCGGCAACAGGCTGGCCGGCATATCGCGCGCCGGCGGGTTGACCGCCGACAACGGGCTGGCCAGCACTTCGGCGAGGGTCCGGCTCGGGCTGACCAAGGCCTGGCGTTCGTGCAGGTCTTGCAGCTCTTCTTCGCTGATGATTTCTTCGAGCACCGGCACATCCAGTGCTTCCGGGACCGGTGAATAACCGAGCCGGGCGAGACTCTCCTGGGCCAGATCCAGCACGTGCTCACCCGGCGCTTCCGGGTCCTCGGCCATGCGTTCGAGGTAATACTCGACGCCGATGATCACGTCCGCCAAGTGATCGAGCTGCGAGGCCGCCGGGCTTTCGGTGTCGACCAGCAAGTGCTCGGTGATGTAGTCGTTGCACGCCGCCAGCAGTCCGGATGCCCGCGCCAGCGGGATCATCGCCAGCGCGCCGCGCACTTGGACCAATTGCTCCGACAGCGGCTGCAGACGGCCCCGGTCCAGCTCGCCGTCGACGTAATCGTCGATCACATCCTTGGCCTGCTGCAGGACGATGCGCGCTTCCTTGATGACCAGTTGGTGAATCTGACTGAGGTCCGTGGTGGGCAGACGACTCTCTTCGGGGCTGCTCTGGTTGACCGTTCCGGCCATGCCCGCGAGGGTGGATTCGACGTACAGCAACGCACCGGCGACGTCCATCAACGTGGCATCGTCGGGCGCGCGTTGTCCTTGGGCCATGCCCTGCACCACGGTCATCTGATCGATGATGACTTTGCGCGGCTGCCCAAATCCCAGCACCGCCAGGGTGTCGGCGATCTGCCGTAGCGGCGGCAGCAACGCGCTCAGGTCACTGACGTGTTGACGGTCCCCGCGCACAAAAACGTCGAGCCGCTCCTTGGTGCGCACCAGCTCATCGCACAGGGCAATGATCACCGAGCGCATGGCGTCGCGATCCGGCCCGGCCATGCGCGCACGTTCTTCAGCAACCAAGGCACTGTGCGGCAGGGCATCGGCAAGGGCGTACTGGTCCTTCAAGTCCGTCATCTTCTGCGCCTCGCTGTCGGACTTGGCGATGTAAAACAACAGGCTTTTCAGGAGTTCGTCGGGCGCAGGCTGATTGATGCCTTCAATACCCTGATCCAGCAGACGTTTGAGTTCTTTGTCAGCGTCCTTGAACAGACTGCGCAGCGCCGGGCTGTTGGTGAAGTTGCCGCTGAGCATGGTTTCGACCAGCGCGGAAGCGATGCGCCACAGCGGTTCGAGGGGCGCGTCCTCGCACAACACCTCAAGCCGCGCGAACACCTTGCCCATGTATCCGAGTTGAGTCTGCACGTCCTGATCGCGAAGCAGCCCGACCAGCGCGGTTTGCAGCGTCTGCCGCAGCTTGCGCAGTTTCGCGGGCAGTTCCGGGCTGTCGCGCTCGGCCAACGCGTCGGCATCAAGAGCGGGAATGGACAGCAATTGCGGCGAGAACAGGCTGGTCTCGGACAGCAGGTTTTCGCCCCTGGCGCTGCGTAAGTCGTTGAGCAGCGGCAGCACCACCAACGGCAGATCACGGCGAGCGGAGTGCACACGCTCCAGATAGACCGGCAGCTGGGTCATCGCCAGATTCAGCAGTTGAATCGCTTCGTTTTCCTGGGCGACATGGCCTTGTTTCAGTGCCAGCGCCAGCTGTTCGATTTCCTCGGCGAACAGCGCGGCGCCGTAGAACTCGATCATCTGCAGGCTGCCGTGAACCTGATGGATGAGCTCGAGGCACTCGTCCATCGCCGCTGCGTCGTGAGGCTGGGCGACGAAGGTGTCCAGCGCCTGTCGGGCGTGGGTGAGGGTTTCGGCTATTTCGCCTTTGACCCACTCCAGGGCCACGTAATCGTGACGGTCAGCCATGGTGACTCCGGTTGCCTGTGCCTTGACGCTGCTTCATGTGCAGTAACGGGTGCATTAGCGGGGCTATCAAACGCGCCTTCACAACGGCCATCACTGCCGCGATGTCGGCAGCGTGAAGCCGGACACCGAGCGGCGCATCTCGCTGGCCATCTTCGCCAGATTGCCCATGCTCCGAGCGGTGGCCGCCGTGCCTGAGGTGGTCTGCGTGGTGGTCTGCTGAATCACCAGCATGGTCGAGGATATCTGCTGACCCAATGCCGCCTGCTGCTGCGCTGCATTGGTGATGCTTTCGACCAGCGCGGCGAGGATCTTGGACACGCCTTCGATCTCTTCGAGCGCGACACCGGCATCCTGCGCCAGCCGCGCACCGCGCACTACTTCCGCGGTGGTCTGCTCCATGGAGATCACCGCTTCGTTGGTGTCGTTCTGAATCGCACGCACCAGCGTCTCGATCTGCTTGGTGGCTGACGACGAGCGCTCGGCCAGCCGCTGGACTTCATCGGCCACCACCGCAAACCCGCGCCCGGCATCACCGGCCATGGAGGCCTGGATCGCGGCGTTGAGCGCGAGAATGTTGGTCTGGTCGGCGATGTCATCAATCAGACTGACGATATCGCCGATTTCCTGGGAAGACTCGCCCAACCGCTTGATGCGCTTGGACGTGTCCTGAATCTGCTCGCGAATGTTATCCATGCCGGTGATGGTGTTATGCACCACTTCGTTGCCCTTGTTGGCGATGGTCACGGACCGCTCGGCCACCGCGACGGACTCGGACGCATTGGCCGAGACCTGATCGATGGAAGTTGCCATGTCATGGATGGCGTTGGACGCCGCTGCGATCTGCAACGCCTGATGCTCGGACGCAGCGGCCAGTTGCGTGGCGGTGGTCTGCGTGTCTTTCACGGCGCCGAACACTTGCTCGGCGGTGAGGTTGATGGTCGACACCAGCTCGCGCAGTTGGTCGATGGAGTAGTTGATCGAATCGGCAATGGCGCCGGTGAAATCCTCGGTGACCGAAGCGGCCACGGTCAGATTACCGTCCGCCAGGTCTTCGATCTCGTCGAGCAGGCGCATGATCGCGTTCTGGTTGCGCTCGTTCTTCTCGGCGGTTTCGCGCAGCTGCCGATTGGTTTCGCGCACCATCACCAGGCCTATCAGGATGATCGACGCCAGGGCCAGCAGGCCCAGCATGTAGCCGGCATAGCTGTACACCGCGCGGCCACCGGCCATGTGCTCGAAGCTGTTAGCGAGCACCGAGGCTTCGTCGAGGAGCGTCTGCGACAGATTAAAGATGCTGCCTGCCGCTTCCCGGACTTCCAGCAGCTCCGGCGAGGTTTCGAGGATTTCGTCCACCGACCCCGAGACGAACTGGAACAGCTCGGCGATCTCGGCCAGCCGCGCCCGCGCATCGCGGTCTTCGACTTGGGCGATCTTCAACGTTGCGTTGCCTTCGAGCATGCCGTTGAGCACGCGCCCGAACTGGCTGGCATCGCGACCGAAAGCATCCGCTGCCTGAACCGCCGTTTCATCACCCGACAGCACCGTGTTGACTGCGCCCAGTATCCGCTCGGCCAGCAGCGACTGCCGCTGGGCAAGGGCCACCTGGCTGGCGGGCGCACGGGTTTGCAGGAGAATGTCGACGACCTTTTCCGATTCGATCTGCAACTGCGGGATGGTCTCGGCCAGCGTCGCCGCGACCTGATGCAGCGAGAGCACGGTTTGCTCGCGGGCAAGAATCACGTCAGTGCTTTTGCGCAGGTTTTCCCAGTCGGTCTGCACCGCTTTCAGCTCATCGCTCACCGCGTCGGGCGCAGCAGGCAGGCCGGTGTTTTTGTCGCCTTTCTTCAGATACTGCCAGCGCGTGTCGAAGTCGTTGCGCGCGTCGGCCAGCAGCTTGAACGCCGCCGCCTTGCCCGCCGCCGCTTCCGTGGCGTTTTTGGCGATGCGCTGGGACAGCACCCGCAGCTCGCCGGCGTGGCCGATGTATTGTTTGTCGTAGTTGGACTGCGTGCTGAGGTACGCGAAGTTGACGAACAGCAGCATGATGAAAACGATGAGGCAGATGAACAGCACGACGATCTGTGATCGACTGCGCGCGCCTTCCAGTGACTTGCCGGTATTACTCATTGCTCAGGGCTCCGCCTGATGTTCGATTTAGGGGGCGTCGGCACAGTGGCGCAACGCTGCCGTTCTGTATCAAACCGCTACGTCCATGAAATCCGGCGACTGAACCAGCGCTCTCGGGCTGAACACCTGCCAGACCTGCTCACGCACGAAACGCCCCTGTATATAAGGCGCGACGCGGGCTTCGCTGTCGTGCCCCGGTTCCGGCATCAGACTGCGCTCGCTGAAATGCTGCATGCCCAGCACCTCGTCAATGAGCAAGCCGACAAACACCCCCTGAAAATCGATTACCAGCACGCGACGCTGTTTGCGCAAGGGCGAGAGCTCGTGGCCGAAGAATGCGCACAGATCCATGATCGGCAACAAGCGGCCGCGCAGATTGGCAATGCCGCAGACCCATGCCTTGGCGCCCGGCAACACCGCGCAGCGCGGCTCGTGGAGGATTTCGTCGACCTCGCCCATGGGCGCCACGTAATGGCGCTCGCCCATGCGAAAGCCAATGCCGCCCCAACCCTGCTGTCGGGTTTCCTGCAGCGGAAGGCCGGCAGCGAGGGAGCGGCAGCGCTGGTCGATATCGAGCAGCAGCTGGAAGGCGGTTCGTGACTGGGCCATGAGCGTCAGCAGGGGGTCAGCCCGCGAGCACCGCGTTCAGGGTTTTCATGAGGGTTTCTTCGTCCACCGGCTTGGTCAGGTAATCCCGCGCGCCCTGGCGTTTGCCCCAGACCTTGTCGGTTTCCTGATCCTTGGTGGTGATCATGATCACAGGGATCATGCTGGTGTCAGCGTCTTTGGTCAGCTGACGGGTCGCCTGAAAACCGTTCAAGCCCGGCATGACGATGTCCATCAGCACGGCATCGGGCTTTTCCTGACGGGCCAGCGCCACGCCGTCGGCACCGTTTTCGGCCTTGAGGACCTGATGGCCGTGCTTCTCCAGCATGCCGGTCAGCTTGTACATTTCGGTCGGCGAGTCATCGACGATCAGAATTCGAGCCATGGTGCTTCCCCATAGAAACAGCCGTCCCGCACGAGGGGGACAGCATCAAGATAGTTGTTGTTCGACTGCAACGAACCCGGGCACATGGGCCTTGATCGCACTGAGCAGTTCTTCCTTGCTGAACGGTTTGGTCAAAAACTGATCGGAACCGACGATGCGCCCCTTGGCCTTGTCGAACAGCCCGTCCCTTGAGGACAGCATGATCACCGGCGTGGATTTGAACGCCCGATTGTTCTTGATCAACGCGCACGTCTGATACCCGTCGAGCCTGGGCATCATGATGTCGACGAAAATGATTCTGGGATGATTGTCGGCAATCTTGGCCAATGCATCGAAGCCGTCGATGGCGGTGATCACTTCGCAGCCGACGTTTTTCAGCAGGGTCTCGGCGGTGCGACGAATCGTTCGGGAGTCGTCGATGACCATCACTTTCAATGGGGCTGAATGCTGTTCCATATCTGCTCTACCATCGCCGCGGCGAATCAGATGGGTTGCCTTCTGCCGGGCATCTGGTTTTGGGTCGGGAGCATCGGGAAGCGGCAAGGCAAGGCTGGCGCGACACCGGATGCCGAGCCTTTTTAGCACACTCTCCACGGTCAATCCATAAAGCCTTGCCCCTTGACCCAAAGCCGGCGCGGCGCCACCCTGACGCCTATTTTCGGCCTGTCGTGGCCTTTACCGATCAGAGGATATTACCCATGAGCATTCGCCTGGGAATCGTCATGGACCCCATCGAGCGCATCTCCTATAAAAAGGACAGCTCGCTGGCCATGCTCCTGGCAGCGCAAGCCCGCGGCTGGTCTTTGTTCTATATGGAGCAGCACGACCTGTATCAGGACGCCGGCCAGGCCCGCGCCCGCATGAAACCGCTGAAAGTCTTCGCCGACCCGGCCCACTGGTTCGAACTCGAAGCTGAAGTGGACAGCGGTCTGGACGACCTGGATGTGATCCTGATGCGCAAGGATCCGCCGTTCGACATGGAGTTCGTCTACTCCACCTATCTGCTCGAACAAGCCGAGCGCGCCGGCGTGCTGGTGGTCAACAAGCCGCAAAGCCTGCGTGACTGCAACGAGAAGCTGTTCGCCACGCTGTTCCCGCAATGCACCCCGCCGACGCTGGTCAGCCGCCGTGCGGACATCATTCGTGAGTTCGCCGCGAAGCATGGCGACGTCATTCTCAAGCCGCTGGACGGGATGGGCGGCGCGTCGATCTTCCGCCACCGCGTCGGTGACCCGAACCTGTCGGTGATTCTCGAAACCCTGACCAAGCATGGCCATGAGCAGATCATGGCGCAGGCGTATCTGCCGGCGATCAAAGACGGCGACAAGCGCATTCTGATGGTTGACGGCGAACCTGTGCCCTATTGCCTGGCAAGGATCCCGGCCGCTGGCGAAACCCGAGGCAATCTGGCTGCGGGCGGTCGTGGCGAAGCCCGTCCCCTGAGTGACCGCGACCGCTGGATCGCCGCCGAGATCGGCCCGACGCTGCGGGAAAAAGGCCTGCTGTTTGTAGGTCTGGACGTAATTGGCGAGCACCTGACCGAAATCAACGTCACCAGCCCGACCTGCATCCGCGAGATCGACAACGCGTTCGGGACGGATATCGGCGGCATGTTGATGGATGTGATCGAGAAGAAGCTGCAGAAGGTCTAGCCGCGACGTTGTAGGAGCGTGGCTTGTCCCGCGATCTGCCGGGAACCGGCAGCAAATCTGGCGAATACGGCATATCGGGTGTACCCCATTTGCCGGTTTTGCGACGGGTGCCCGCCGTTCGCGGGACAAGCCACGCTCCTACGAGGGACCGCACCTCCCACTAATCGGCCCGGCGACATCAAACGCAAAGCCAGTCCTGACATTGCGTTATCATGCGCGGCCTGAATTTTTGCGCTAGGTGAGTAGTAATGCTGGCACATGTGCTGCCGGAGCGTGGATGAACGCTGCGGTCGACGATGATCTCCCCCTGTCCCTGACCCGCACCGGCGTGCGCCCTGCCGATCGCCTCGGGTTTACCCTGATGATCGCGGCACTGGTGCATCTGGCGGTGATCCTTGGCGTCGGTTTTACCTACGTCAAACCGGAAAAGATCAGCCAGACCCTGGAGATCACTCTCGCCCCCTTCAGGAGCGACACCAAGCCCAAGGACGCGGACTTCCTCGCCCAAGAAAACCAGCAGGGCAGCGGCACCCTCGACAAGAAAGCGGTGCCCAAGACCACCGAAATCGCCCCGTATCAAGACAATCAGATCAACAAGGTCACGCCACCGCCTGCCGCCAAACCGGTGATCAAGCAGGACGCGCCGAAGACAGCTGTCGCCACGAAAGCCCAGTCCACGCAAAAGACCGTCGCCAGGCGCGATGAGGTTAAGCCGGAAGAACAGAAGAAAGTCGCGCCAACCATCGACAGCACGCAGCTGAACAGCGAAATCGCCAGCCTTGAAGCCGAACTGGCGGATGAGCAGCAGGCCTACGCCAAGCGTCCGAAGATCCACCGCCTGAGCGCGGCCTCGACCATGCGCGACAAGGGCGCCTGGTACAAAGAGGACTGGCGCAAGAAGATCGAGCGCATCGGCAACTTGAACTACCCGGATGAGGCGCGCCGCAAGCAGATCTACGGCAGCCTGCGGATGATGGTGTCGATCAATCGCGACGGCTCGTTGTACGAAGTGCTGATTCTCGAATCATCGGGCCAGCCACTGCTGGATCAGGCGGCGCAGAAGATCGTCCGGCTGGCCGCACCCTTTGCGCCGTTCAGTGGCGATCTGGCCGACATCGACCGGCTCGAGATCATCCGCACTTGGAAATTCGCGCGCGGGGACAAGCTGTCGAGTAATTGATCAGCCAATGCCGCGCACTATGAAACCTGACCTGCGTCGCGATTTATCCGCCCGCGAGTCAGTTCTGCCAGTTGTCACAACAGCCCCGCAACGCCACACTAGGGCTCATGAAAAACGTCTCTCCGTCGTACCTCAAACATCAGTTTCTGATCGCCATGCCCCACATGCACGATGAGAACTTCGCTCAGACCTTGACCTACATCGTCGAGCACAACGCCAATGGCGCCATGGGCCTGATCATCAACCGACCGCAAAGCCTGTCGCTGGCAGACATCCTTGAACAGCTGCGCCCCGAGTTGCCGCCCCCTGCGCGGTGCAAAGACATAGCCATTCACCTCGGCGGGCCGGTGCAGACCGACCGCGGCTTTGTCCTGCACCCTTCCGGCCAGGTGTTCCAGGCGACCGTGGACCTGGGCGGTATTTCGCTCTCGACCTCCCAAGACATCCTCTTCTCTATCGCAGACGGCTACGGTCCTGATCAGAATCTGATCACTCTCGGTTATGCCGGCTGGGATGCCGGCCAGCTTGACGCCGAGTTCGCCGCCAATGCGTGGCTCAACTGCGCGTTCGACCCGGCGATCCTGTTCGAGGTGGAAAGCGAAGACCGGCTCAACGCCGCCGCCGCCAAACTGGGCGTCAACCTGAGCTTGCTGACCAGCCAGGCGGGTCACGCCTGATGGCCGGACTGCGCCTGCTGCTGGGATTCGACTACGGCACCAAGCAGATCGGCGTGGCCGTCGGGCAAGTGATCACCGGACAGGCCCGCGAGCTCTGCACACTGAAAGCGCAGAACGGCGTACCGGACTGGGACAAGGTTCAGGCGCTGATCAGCGAGTGGAAACCGGACGCCATCGTCGTCGGCCTGCCGCTGAACATGGACGGCACGCCCAGCGAGATGAGCGCACGCGCCGAGAAGTTTTCGCGCAAGCTCAATGGCCGCTTCAACCTGCCGGTCTACACCCACGACGAGCGTCTGACCACGTTCGAAGCCAAAGGCGAACGTGCCTCTCGCGGCGGCCAGCACGGCAGCTACCGGGATAATCCCGTGGACGCCATCGCCGCAGCGCTTCTGCTGCAAAGCTGGCTGGAAGCCAACACCGCGCTGTTTGAAACCTGATCCATCTACGCTGAACCGAATTCGATTTACCCCGGACGTTCATGCAGCGCACCCCGGGGCACCTGAAGGAGCAACCATGAGCCTGCCAAATCCCGCCGAACTGATCAGCCAGATGGCTATTGATCTCGACGCGCACCTGAACAAACGCGGCATAAAAGAGCCTCGTTTCATTGGCATTCGCACCGGTGGTGTGTGGGTCGCGCAGGCGCTCCTCGAAGCCCTCAACATTGAGTCCCCGCTGGGCACGCTGGACGTCTCCTTTTACCGCGACGACTTCAGCCAGAACGGCCTGCACCCGCAGGTGCGCCCTTCGGAGCTGCCGTTCGAAATCGAAGGCCAGCATCTGGTGCTGATCGATGACGTGCTGATGAGCGGGCGCACCATTCGTGCGGCGCTCAACGAACTGTTCGATTACGGCCGCCCGGCCAGCGTGACCCTGGTGTCGCTGCTGGATCTGGACGCCGCCGACCTGCCGATTCGGCCAAACGTGACGGGCGCGACCCTGTCACTCGCGCCCAATGAGCGGGTGAAGCTGTCCGGGCCAACGCCGCTGACGCTTGAACTGCAAGACCTTTCCACCGATTCCGCCGCCCTCTAAGAGTCCTTTGCGATGACGCCTCTCGACGCCAAGCGCCCGCTGCAACTGAACCATCAGGGCCAGCTGCAACATTTTCTCTCCCTCGACGGTTTGCCCCGCGAACTGCTCACCGAAATCCTCGACACCGCCGACTCTTTCCTCGAAGTCGGCGCCCGGGCGGTGAAGAAGGTCCCGTTGCTGCGCGGCAAGACCGTGTGCAACGTGTTCTTCGAAAACTCGACCCGCACCCGCACCACGTTCGAGCTGGCGGCGCAAAGGTTGTCGGCGGACGTCATCACGTTGAATGTGTCGACCTCCTCCACCAGCAAGGGCGAGACGCTGTTCGATACGCTGCGCAATCTGGAGGCCATGGCCGCCGACATGTTCGTCGTGCGACACGGTGACTCTGGTGCGGCGCACTTCATCGCTGAGCATGTCAGCCCGCAGGTCGCGATCATCAATGGCGGCGACGGCCGTCATGCGCACCCGACCCAAGGCATGCTGGACATGCTGACCATCCGCCGCCACAAGGGCAATTTCGAGAACCTCTCGGTGGCGATCGTCGGCGATATCCTGCATTCCCGTGTCGCGCGCTCGAACATGATCGCGCTCAAAGCGCTGGGCTGCCCGGACATCCGCGTGGTCGCGCCGAAAACCCTGCTGCCGGTGGGCGTCGAGCAATACGGCGTGAAGGTCTACACCGACCTGACCGAAGGCCTGAAGGACGTCGACGTGGTGATCATGCTGCGCCTGCAGCGTGAGCGCATGTCGGGCGGTCTGCTGCCGAGCGAGGGTGAGTTCTACCGACTGTTCGGTCTGACCACTGCGCGTCTGGCCGGCGCCAAGCCCGATGCCATCGTGATGCACCCCGGCCCGATCAACCGTGGCGTGGAAATCGAATCAGCGGTGGCCGACGGTCCTCATTCAGTCATTCTCAATCAGGTGACTTACGGCATTGCGGTGCGCATGGCCGTTCTGTCCATGGCCATGAGTGGCCAAACCGCACAACGTCAGTTCGAGCAGGAGATCGCCCAGTGAAGTTCAGCATCCTCGGCGCTCGCGTCATCGACCCTGTCAGCGGTCTGGATCAAGTCACCGACATCCATCTTGAAGCGGGCAAAGTTCTCGCCCTCGGCGCGGCCCCTGCCGGCTTCAGCCCTACGGAAACCATCGACGCCGCCGGCCTGATCGCCGCCCCCGGGCTGGTTGACCTGAACGTGTCGTTGCGCGAGCCGGGTTACAGCCGCAAAGGCAACATCGCCAGCGAAACCCGCGCCGCAGCAGCAGGCGGCGTCACCAGCTTGTGCTGCCCGCCGCGCACAAAACCGGTGCTCGACACCTCCGCGGTCGCCGAGCTGATCCTCGACCGCGCCCGCGAAGCCGGCCACAGCAAGGTGTTCCCCATTGGTGCGTTGAGCAAGGGCCTGGAAGGCGAGCAACTGGCCGAGCTGATCGCCCTGCGCGACGCGGGATGCGTGGCGTTCACCAACGGCATGGTCAATTTCCGCAGCAATCGCACGCTCTGCCGTGCCCTCGAATACGCGGCAACGTTCGACCTGACCGTGATTTTCAACTCCCAGGACCACGATCTCGCTGAAGGCGGTCTGGCCCACGACGGCCCGACGGCGGCGTTTCTTGGCCTGCCGGGCATTCCGGAAACGGCTGAAACGGTGGCCTTGGCGCGGGACCTGTTGCTGGTCGAGCAAAGCGGTGTGCGTGCGCATTTCACGCAGCTGACCAGTGCGCGCGGTGTGGCGTTGATTGCCCAGGCCCAGGCGCGAGGCCTGCCGGTGACGGCGGACGTGGCGCTGTATCAGTTGATCCTGACCGACGAGGCGCTGACCGGCTTTTCGAGCCTGTATCACGTCCAGCCGCCGTTACGCACACGCGCAGACCGCGATGCACTGCGTGAGGCGGTGAAATCGGGTGTGGTGCAGGCGATCTCCAGTCATCACCAGCCCCATGAACGTGATGCGAAGCTGGCCCCGTTCGGCGCGACCGAGCCGGGCATCAGCAGCGTGGAGTTGTTGCTCCCACTGGCGATGACGCTGGTTGAAGACGGTCTGCTGGACCTGCAGACGCTGCTGGCCCGCCTCAGCTCAGGCCCTGCCGCTGCACTGCGCCTGCCCGCCGGAACGCTGATCGCCGGCTCGCCTGCGGATCTGGTGCTGTTCGACCCCGCCGCGTCGACGGTGGCGGGCGAGAACTGGCTGTCGAAAGGCGAGAACTGCCCGTTCCTCGGCCATTGCCTGCCGAGTGCGGTGAAGTACACGTTTGTGGATGGGCGGGTCAGCTATAACGGGTGAGATTCACCCGCTTTGTCCAGCGTCCGCGCAGTCGCGCGCAGGCACTGTTTATGTGGGAGCAAGCTTGCTCGCTAGGGCTTACTTTCAGCCCCAGAGCAAATGGCTGAATGCACCGGCCCTTCGTGAGCAAGCTCACTCCCACAATTCCGGCGTCATCAGTCGATGACCCTGCAGGAGTGAGCCGTATTTCGCAGCGCTCCTGCTATCTACGAGCGTTCTTCACCGAGATCTGGTCATTCAGCGTCCAGAAGTCGTACAGCACGCCCAGCAGCGCCAAACCTCCCGTGAACAGGTAAATGATCCCGGTGATCCATTTGCCCTGATACATCCGGTGCACACCGAACACGCCCAGAAAGGTCAGCAAAATCCAGGCGAGGCTGTAATCGGTCGACCCCGCGTTGAATCGCAGGTCCGCTTCCCGATCCATCGCCGGAATCAGGAACAGGTCGATCAGCCAGCCAATGCCAAACAGACCGAGCGTGAAAAACCAGAGCGTACCGGTCACCGGCTTGCCGTAATAAAACCGGTGAGCACCGGTGAATCCCACAATCCAGAGCAAATAGCCCATGACCTTACTGTGGGTATCAGGACGTTGAACGTCCGCTTGATAGGTATTCATTGTTGACCTCGCCTTCTGCAATAGAAAAAAATATGCGTAAGTTTTGTGACTTTCGTGACGCCGTCCGACGTATGGCTTGAACCTCTTTTCAATCGTGCAAACCCTTGTTCTGCAAGGTGATCAGCACAGCCAGATGACGATTTTGCCGCCAAAACTGACTCCAAGGGCAGTAAATTGTTCGACAAGGGGGCTCAGAATTTCGCCAAAAGCTGTTATAAAGTTGCGCGCTGACCAACATGAGCCCTGCCTAATGCGTCCATTTTTCAAGACATGGCTGACTATTTGTCTATTTATGCCACTGGCCGCCCACGCCACCAATCGTGAGCAAACCCTTCCACCGAGCTTCACCGGTTTCACCGCCAGGTCCGAGTCGCCGGAATCCGTTTCACGCAACATTGCCGCTCAACGCGCTGCAATGGCTGCATTGGAACAGACGGCTACTCCACTCGAGTCCTCCGGCAAGCGAGCCAAAGCTGTTAAGGGGAAACCATCCCGCAGCACTCGCAAGATTTCGCAGAACACTGTCGCCCTGGCCAACACGGCGCAGATGGGTACCAAACAGAGCAGCACCGTGGTCAACCGGGCGGTTAACGCCATCGGTACACCTTATCGTTGGGGCGGCACCAGCCCGACAAAAGGGTTCGACTGCAGCGGACTGGTGAAATATGCCTTCAACGACGTGAGCGAAGTCGATTTGCCGCGCACCTCCAACGCCATGGCCGAAGGCCACGGGCAGAAGGTTGACCGCAAGGACTTGAAGCCGGGAGACTTGCTGTTTTTCAACATCAAGAGCCGCAAGGTGAATCACGTGGCGATCTACCTCGGCAACGACCGGTTCGTTCACGCGCCACGCCGTGGCAAATCCGTGACGATCGATACGCTGAAGAAGCCGTATTGGGACAGCCATTACGTCGTCGCCAAGCGTGTGCTGCCAAAGCAGCCGCCGAGTCAGAAAGGCACTGTGCGCATCGCCCAGCGTTGATCGCACACGCCGCCTGACAAACAACACGGTGGGGAGCGGAGTCATTCGCTCCCCACCGTCGTTTGCCCTCCCGATCAAAAATTGTCCGGCGTCTTCGCCTTCTCCCGCGCACTCTCCCGCGTGATCAGCCCCTTGCTGATCAAGTCCTTCAGGCACATATCCAGCGTCTGCATCCCCAGCGACCCCCCGGTCTGAATCGACGAATACATCTGCGCCACCTTGTCCTCGCGGATCAGGTTACGGATCGCCGACGTGCCGATCATGATCTCGTGGGCCGCGACACGGCCTCCGCCGACCTTCTTCAACAGCGCCTGAGACACGATGGCGTGGAGCGACTCGGAGAGCATCGAGCGGATCATCGACTTCTCCTGCGCCGGAAACACATCGACGATACGGTCGATGCTCTTGGCGGCGGACGTGGTGTGCAGCGTGCCGAACACCAGGTGGCCGGTTTCGGCTGCCGTCAGCGCCAGTCGAATGGTCTCCAGGTCGCGCAGCTCACCCACCAGAATCACGTCAGGGTCTTCACGCAGGGCCGAACGCAGCGCTTCGGCGAAACCGTGGGTGTCGCGATGGACCTCGCGCTGGTTGATCAGGCTTTTCTTGGACTCGTGGACGAACTCGATCGGGTCTTCGATGGTGAGGATGTGGTGATGCTTGTTGCTGTTCAGGTAATCGACCATCGCCGCAAGGGTGGTCGACTTGCCCGAGCCGGTCGGACCGGTCACCAGCACCAGGCCGCGGGGCACGTCGGTAATCTTGCGAAACACTTCGCCCATGCCCAGCTCTTCCATGCTCAGGACCTTGGATGGAATGGTCCGGAACACCGCGCCGGCGCCGCGGTTCTGGTTGAACGCGTTGACCCGGAAGCGCGCCACGCCCGGCACTTCGAAGGAAAAGTCTGTCTCCAGATCCTCCTCGAAGTCCTTGCGCTGCCTGTCGTTCATGATGTCGTAGATCAGCGCCTGGACCTCTTTCTGGTCCAATGCGGGCAGGTTGATCCGCCGCACATCGCCATCGACGCGAATCATCGGTGGCAGGCCGGCAGAGAGATGCAAGTCCGACGCGCCTTGCTTGGCACTGAAGGCCAGCAGCTCGGTAATATCCATACAGCTCCTCATCACATAGAATGCCGCAGACTTTAGCCCTGCTGGCGCAAATCAATGTCCACGATAGCAGAGAACATTTCAACGCTCGCCGAGCGAATTCGTAGCGCGGCGCAAGCGGTGCAGCGCGACCCGGCCTCTGTCGGCCTGTTGGCGGTGAGCAAGACCAAACCGGCGAGCGACCTGCGGGAAGCCTACGACGCCGGCCTCCGCGATTTCGGCGAGAACTACCTTCAGGAAGCCCTCGGCAAACAGGCCGAATTGACCGACCTGCCCTTGATCTGGCATTTCATCGGCCCCATCCAGTCCAACAAGACTCGCGCCATCGCCGAGAATTTTGCCTGGGTGCATTCCGTGGACCGTCTGAAAATCGCACAACGGCTGTCCGAGCAGCGGCCGCCAGCCCTGCCGCCGCTGAACATCTGCATTCAGGTCAACGTCAGCGGCGAGGCCAGCAAGTCAGGCTGCAGCCCTGAAGACCTGCCTGCACTGGCCCAGGCCATTAGCGCGCTGCCGAATCTGAAACTGCGCGGCCTCATGGCCATTCCCGAACCTACCGACGACCGCGACGAACAGAACGCTTCGTTCGCCGCCGTCAGCACGCTGCAGGCACAACTTGGCCTGCCGCTGGACACGCTTTCCATGGGCATGAGCCACGACCTCGAAGCCGCCATCGCACAAGGTGCGACCTGGGTGCGGATCGGTACTGCCCTCTTCGGCGCCCGCGATTATGGGCAGCCTTAACCTTTGCCCCACAGGAAACCGTTCATGAGCAAAACCCGTATCGCGTTCATCGGCGCCGGCAACATGGCCGCCAGCCTGATTGGCGGCATGCGCGCCCAGGGCGTCGACGCTGAGCTGATTCGTGCCAGCGATCCTGGCGCAGAAACCCGCGAGCGCGTGGCAAAAGAACACGGCATCAAGGTGGTCGCCGACAACGCCGAAGCCATCGAAGGCGCCGATGTGGTGCTGCTGGCGGTCAAGCCGCAAATGATGAAGTCCGTTTGCGAAGCGCTGAAACCGGCGCTCAAGCCTCATCAACTGATCGTGTCGATCGCCGCCGGGATTACCTGCGCCAGCATGCGAGCCTGGCTGGGCGAGCAACCCCTCGTGCGCTGCATGCCGAACACGCCCGCACTGCTGCGCCAGGGTGTCAGCGGCCTTTACGCCACCGCCGATGTCACTCAGGCACAGCGCGAGCAGGCCGAGACGTTGCTGTCGGCGGTCGGGATTGCCCTGTGGGTCGATGAAGAAGCACAGATCGACGCGGTGACTGCGGTATCAGGCAGCGGCCCGGCGTATTTCTTCCTGCTGATCGAGGCGATGACCGCCGCAGGCGTCACGCTCGGGCTGCCGGCTGACGTTGCCAGCAAGCTCACCCTGCAAACCGCGCTGGGCGCCGCACTGATGGCCACTGGCAGCGACGTCGATGCGGCAGAGCTGCGTCGCCGAGTGACATCGCCTGCGGGCACCACCGAAGCGGCCATCAAATCGTTCCAGGCCGATGGCTTCGAAGCGATTGTGGAGAAGGCGCTGGGCGCTGCCGCACATCGCTCCGCCGAACTCGCCGAACAGCTGGGCAAATAAGGAGCAACACATGAATGCACTCACCGGCGCCACGATTTTCGTCATCCAGACGCTCATCAGCCTTTACCTGACCATCGTTCTGCTGCGCTTCGTGCTGCAGCTGGTCAAAGCCAACTTCTATAACCCGCTGTGCCAGTTCGCTGTTCGTGCGACCCAGCCGTTGCTCAAGCCTATCCGGCGCATCGTGCCGAGCGTTTTCGGGCTCGACACGTCCTCGCTGCTGCTGGCGATCGTCATTCAGGCGCTGTTGATGGCCTTCGTGCTGATGATGACCTACGGCACCATCGGCGATATCCCGCACCTGTTGATGTGGTCGATCATCGGCATCACGTCGCTGCTGCTGAAGATCTTCTGGGTGGCGATGATCATCATGGTCATCGTGTCGTGGATTGCTCCGGGCAGCCACAACCCAGCGGCCGAGCTGGCCTATCAGATCAGCGAGCCGATTCTGGCGCCGTTCCGCCGCATCATCCCCAACCTGGGCGGCATGGACATCTCGCCGATCTTCGCCTTTATCGCGATTCAGGTGCTGCAGTCCTACGTCATGCCTGCGCTGGCGGCCTATGCCGGCATGCCGCAAGAGCTGTGGCGTTTGATCTGACAGCCGCCGCATGCAGCAAATGGGAATGCGGTAACTCTGACCGTAGGACCGGCTTGAGCCGGGAAGCTTTTGATCTTGGGGCGACGGCACCAGCAGCCGTCGCCCTTTTCCCCGCCTCATGAATGTCGCGCGGGCAAAAATCCAAAGCGTCACCCTCCGCGCATTCAGCCATTTAGTTTGTTGCCGCACCCCGGCGCGATCTTTAGACTTACGCCTCATTTCAGCGAGAGCAGGTCGATGTCCACGGTCTTTCCCAAAGATTCTGTCGGTCTAGTCACGCCGCAAACGGCGCATTTCAATGAGCCGCTGGCCTTGGCCTGCGGGCGTTCGTTGCCAGCCTACGATCTCATCTACGAAACCTACGGTCAGCTCAACGCCGCCAAGAGCAACGCGGTGCTGATTTGCCACGCGCTTTCGGGTCATCACCACGCGGCGGGCTATCACAGCGCCGAAGATCGCAAGCCGGGCTGGTGGGACAGCTGCATCGGGCCCGGCAAGCCGATCGACACCGATAAGTTCTTCGTCGTCAGCCTGAACAACCTCGGCGGCTGCAACGGCTCCACCGGCCCCAGCAGCCTCAACCCGGAAACCGGCAGACCTTTTGGTGCCGACTTCCCGGTGTTGACGGTCGAAGACTGGGTGCACAGCCAGGCGCGTCTGGCCGACCGGCTGGGCGTCGATCAATGGGCGGCCATCGTCGGCGGCAGTCTGGGCGGCATGCAGGCGCTGCAATGGACGATCACCTACCCCGACCGCGTGCGCCATTGCCTGGCGATTGCTTCCGCGCCCAAGCTGTCGGCGCAGAACATCGCGTTCAACGAAGTCGCGCGGCAGGCGATCCTGACGGACCCGGAATTCCACGGCGGCTCGTTTCAGGAGCACGGCGTGATCCCCAAACGCGGCCTGATGCTGGCGCGCATGGTCGGGCACATCACGTACCTGTCCGATGATTCGATGGGTGAGAAATTCGGCCGGGGCCTGAAGAACGAAAACCTCAACTACGACTTCCACAGCGTGGAATTCCAGGTCGAAAGCTACCTGCGGTACCAGGGCGAGGAGTTTTCCGGGCGCTTCGACGCCAACACCTATCTGCTGATGACCAAGGCGCTGGACTACTTTGATCCGGCCGCCAACTTCAACGACAACCTCGCCGCCACTTTCGCCAATGCCAGCGCCAAGTTCTGCGTGATGTCGTTCACCACCGACTGGCGCTTCTCCCCGGCCCGCTCGAGGGAACTGGCCGACGCGCTGATGGCGGCGAAAAAGGATGTCTGTTATCTGGAGATCGATGCGCCCCAGGGACACGACGCCTTCCTGATCCCGATCCCGCGCTACTTGCAGGCCTTCTCCAGCTACATGAACCGAATTGCACTCTGAGGACACCATGAGAGCCGACCTGGAAATCATCCAAGACTGGATACCGGCAGGCAGCCGTGTGCTCGACCTCGGCTGCGGCGACGGCGAATTGCTCGCCTGGCTGCAGGAGCACAAGCAAGTGACGGGCTATGGCCTGGAAAACGACGCCGACAACATCGCGCGTTGCGTGGCGCGAGGCGTCAATGTCATCGAACAGGATCTGGACAAGGGGCTGGGCAACTTCGCCAGCAACAGTTTCGATGTGGTGGTCATGACCCAGGCGCTTCAGGCCGTGCACTACCCGGATCGCATCCTCGACGAAATGCTGCGCGTCGGCCGCCAGTGCATCATCACCTTCCCCAACTTCGGGCACTGGCGCTGCCGCTGGTACCTGGCGAGCAAAGGGCGGATGCCGGTTTCCGAATTCCTGCCGTACACGTGGTACAACACCCCGAACATCCACTTCTGCACCTTCGAAGATTTCGAAGAGCTGTGCCGGGGTCGCTCGGCGAAGGTCATTGATCGGCTCGCGGTCGATCAACAGCATCGGCACGGCTGGGCCAGCAAGCGTTGGCCTAATCTGTTGGGTGAAATCGGCATCTACCGCGTCAGCAGCCCAGGCTTGCAGGACCATCAGATTGCCGTGTGACCTGCGCCGCAGGGCGTTAAAGCCCTGTCGGCCAGCGCCAGCACTCAGGTAAAAGCGGGCAACAGCCACACACTGGCTCAGCTTCAATCAGCAGATTTTCACGCAGCCGATTTTCACGGACTCATCATGAATCTCACCCAGCTTGTACTGGCCAGCCATAATGCCGGCAAACTCAAAGAACTTCAGGCCATGCTCGGCGCCAGCGTTCAGCTGCGATCGATCGGCGAGTTCAGCACCGTGGAGCCCGACGAAACCGGGCTGTCGTTCGTCGAGAACGCCATCCTCAAGGCGCGCAATGCCGCACGTATTTCCGGACTGCCGGCGCTGGCCGATGATTCGGGGCTGGCGGTGGATTATCTGGGCGGTGCGCCGGGCATCTATTCCGCGCGTTACGCTGACGGAAAGGGCGATGCGGCGAACAACGCCAAATTGCTGGACGCCCTCAACGACGTCCCTGCCGAACAACGCGGCGCCCAGTTCGTCTGCGTTCTGGCCCTGGTGCGCCACGCCGACGACCCGCTGCCGATCCTCTGCGAAGGCCTGTGGCACGGCCGCATCCTCACCGCCGCCAGCGGCGAGCACGGCTTTGGTTATGACCCATTGTTCTGGGTGCCGGAGCGCCACTGCTCAAGCGCCGAACTCACCCCGGCCGACAAGAACCAGATCAGCCACCGCGCCCGCGCCATGGCCATCCTGCGTCAGCGTCTGGGGCTGAGCCCTGATCAGCAATGACTCAGGATTCCACCACCCGGCCGCTGATTCTCGGCGCGGCCGGCTTCACGACAGAGCCGTCGCGGGCGCCCCTTGCCGAGCTGCCGCCGCTGTCGCTGTACATCCATATCCCATGGTGCGTACGCAAATGCCCGTACTGCGATTTCAACTCCCACACGGCGAGCCCGGTGTTGCCGGAGCAGGAATACGTCGACGCGCTGCTGGCCGATCTCGACCAGGACCTGCCCCACGTCTACGGCCGCGAGCTGAGCACGATCTTTTTCGGTGGCGGCACGCCCAGCCTGTTCAGCGCCGATGCGCTGGGCCGCCTGCTGAGCGGCGTTGAACAACGCATTCGCTTCGCCCCAGACATCGAGATCACGCTGGAAGCCAACCCCGGCACCTTCGAGCAGGTGAAATTCAGCGCCTATCGCGGTCTAGGCATCAATCGTCTGTCCATCGGCATCCAGAGTTTTCAGGAGGCCAAGCTCAAAGCGCTGGGGCGTATCCATAACGGCGATGAGGCCGTGCGGGCTGCCGACATGGCGCGTCGGGCGGGTTTTGATAATTTCAACCTGGACCTTATGCACGGTCTCCCGGACCAGTCCCAGGAAGACGCCCTCGGCGACCTGCGTCAGGCGATCGCCCTCGCCCCGACCCACCTGTCCTGGTATCAGCTGACCCTTGAGCCGAACACGGTGTTCTGGAATCAGCCGCCCACGCTGCCGGAAGATGACATCCTTTGGGATATTCAAGAGGCCGGTCAGACGCTGCTTCGGGAAAACGGCTACGGCCAATACGAAGTGTCGGCCTACGCCCAGCCGGGACGCGAAGCACGGCATAACCTGAATTACTGGAGCTTCGGGGACTTTCTCGGGATCGGCGCGGGCGCCCATGGCAAGCTCAGCCATCCGGACGGGCGCATCATCCGCACCTGGAAAACCCGACTGCCCAAGGATTACCTCAACCCGGCCAAGGCTTATCAGGCTGGCGAAAAGCGGCTGCCACTGGATGAGATGCCCTTTGAATTCCTGATGAACGCCCTGCGCCTGACAAAGGGCGTGGACGCTGCATTATTTCAGCACCGCACCGGTCTAAGCGTCGATTCGCTCGCCAGCGCCCGTCTTGAGGCCGAACAACGCGGCTTGATGGAGACCGATCCGGCACGGCTGGTGGCGACCGCTCGCGGCCAGTTATTCCTCAACGACTTGCTGCAGCACTTTCTTCTGTAAGGCTCAACATTAAGGACACTGAATGGAATTCGTACTCGACTTGCTGGCCACCGTCTCGCGCTGGAGTCGCAGCAATTTGTCGGAAATCGCCTTGGCGTTGGTCGGCTGCCTGCTGATTCTGTTCGGGACCGACATCAAGGGCTGGATCGAAGGCCGCCTCGGCAGCTTTGCCGGCGCGTTGCGCATTCCGATCATGGCGCTGCTCTGCACCGTTGGCAGCGGCGCTGCGCTGATTTATGCCACGCCGTGGGTCGTGCGAGGCCTGAGCCAGTTCAACAACTACAGCCTGGCGCCGGTGTTGGTGGTGGTGCTGGTGTTGATCGGGGTGGTGGCGGATCGGAAATAACCGACCGGAATGCAAAAGCGCCCTTGCCCGCGATGGCGGGAAGGGCGCTCAAGAAATCACACTCCGCTGTTGCCGCGTGCGATCAATCCATCAGCGAATGCTCTGGATGCTGCCTTTGTTGCCGGTCACTTTTACGTTCACTTGCTTGAAGATGAAGTAATCGTTGACGGTGACTTCATAACGCGGCGCGACGATCAGGTCGGAACCGGACGATTTGACCGCCTTGAACGCTGCGGCTGCTTTGGTGGAGGAGATCGGGTCCGGCAGAGGAAGGCCCATGCCACCACCGCTCGCGCCGCCGTAGGTCACGCCGTCTGCAAACTGCGTGTCACCGCCGATGTTCAACCAGCCGAACAGAACATTGGTGGATGACTCGCCGCTGATGGCTTCACCGACTTTGACGTCAGCCTTCAGATCAGTCTTCACGTCGCCGGACAGCGAAGCGCTTGGCTGGCTGACGTTGTAGCTGACACAGCCGCTGGTAGTCGCAATCAGCGTGGCGATCGCAGCCATTTGCCAAAACTTGTTCATATTTATTCCTCGTCATCGATATGGATATATGCAACGGCGGGGACTATGAAGATCAGAACTGAAAATGGATGTCGGACGATTCCGAAGACCTTGTAGCCTTCTTAGGAAGAAATCGAAGGGTTCGTCGTACAAGGCAATTATCGGCTGAAATGTGCTGTAAAAACTCAAAAGCGGCCGCTATTGGGCCGCTCCTGGTCAAGAAGTGATCAGCCCAGCTTCTCGAACTTCAGATCCCAGACCCCGTGACCGAGGCGTTCCCCACGGCGCTCGAACTTGGTGATCGGACGTTCCGCAGGGCGCGGAACGCATTTGCCGTCCTCGGCCAGGTTGCGGTAACCCGGGGCCACATTCATGACTTCCAGCATGTATTCGGCATACGGTTCCCAATCGGTCGCCATGTGCAGCACGCCGCCCGGCTTCAACTTGCTACGCACCAGTTCGGCAAATTCGGCCTGGACGATGCGGCGCTTGTGATGGCGCGACTTGTGCCAGGGGTCCGGGAAAAACAGCATCAGCCGGTCCAGGCTGTTGTCGGCCACACAACGGTTGAGCACTTCGATCGCATCGCAATCGTAAACGCGCAGGTTGGTGAGACCTTGGGTCAGCACGCCGTTGAGTAAAGCGCCAACGCCCGGACGGTGCACTTCCACGCCGATGAAATCCTGCTCTGGCGCGGCGGCGGCCATTTCCAGCAGCGAGTGCCCCATGCCGAAACCGATTTCGAGAGTGCGCGGGGCCGAGCGACCAAACACTTCGTCGAAATCAACGGGGGCGTCCGCCAGCGGCAGCACGAACAACTCCTTACCCTGATCCAGGCCACGTTGCTGACCTTCGGTCATGCGACCGGCGCGCATCACGAAGCTCTTGATGCGGCGGTGATGGCTGTCATCCCCTGGCGCTTTGGCATTTTCGTCATTCATCACTTCATCGTCCGGAAGTGGGTCGGGCGTTTGCGAATCAATCATCAACAGGCTCTTACTTGATCAGACCATCCAGCGGCGAGGACGCGCTGGCATAGAGTTTCTTGGGCATACGACCGGCCAGGTAAGCCATGCGTCCCGCCAGAATCGCGTGTTTCATGGCTTCGGCCATCAGCACCGGGTGCTGCGCGTGAGCGATGGCCGAGTTCATCAGCACCGCTTCGCAACCCAGCTCCATGGCAATAGTAGCGTCGGAAGCAGTGCCGACACCGGCATCCACCAGCACCGGGACTTTAGATTCTTCAAGGATGATCTGCAGGTTGTACGGGTTGCAGATCCCCAGGCCAGTACCGATAAGGCCCGCGAGGGGCATCACCGCGCAGCAACCGATTTCGGCGAGCTGGCGGGCAATGATCGGGTCATCGCTGGTGTAGACCATGACGTCGAAGCCGTCCTTCACCAGCGTTTCGGCTGCCTTGAGGGTTTCGATGACATTAGGGAACAGGGTTTTCTGGTCAGCGAGGACTTCCAGCTTGACCAGATTGTGGCCATCGAGCAGCTCGCGGGCCAGGCGGCAAGTGCGCACGGCCTCAATGGCGTCGTAGCAACCGGCGGTGTTCGGCAGGATGGTGTAGCGATCCGGCGGCAGCACGTCGAGCAGGTTCGGTTCGCCCGGGTTCTGCCCCAGGTTGGTCCGGCGCACGGCAACGGTCACGATCTCGGCGCCCGAGGCTTCGATGGCCAGTCGGGTCTGTTCCATGTCCGTGTACTTGCCAGTGCCGACCAGCAGGCGCGACTGAAAAGTACGACCGGCCACGGTAAACGGCTTGTCGCTGCGAACGTTGCTCATCTGAAATCCTCTTTACGGTTGAGGTTCTTGCAGTGCTTGCGGATCAGGCCGACAGCACGTCGAAGGCTAGCCGCCACCGATGGCGTGTACCACTTCGACCTGATCGCCCTCGGACAGCGTCGTGGCGGCATGCTGGCTGCGCGGGACGATGTCCAGATTGAGCTCGACGGCGACTCGGCGCCCGGTCAGATCCAGACGTGTCAGCAATGCCGAAACGGTCTCGCCGTCGGGCAGCTCAAAGGATTCACCGTTCAACTGAATGCGCATGCGAGGGGGCAGCCATCATTTTAGGGGGCGAGCATTCTAGCCCGATCGGGCGGTATGACCAAGGCAAAGCCACGCCATTCGTCTCAGGCGTGGCCGAGGGTTGCTGCGCGCTCGACATGAGCGCACGCATTCGGGATCAGAGCGTGTCGAGGCCCAGGCGCCAGGCTGTCCAACCGAGAATCGCCCAGCCGATCAGGAAAAACAGGCCGCCGAAGGGGGTGATGATGCCCAGCTTGGTCGCGCCGGTCAGCGTCATCAGGTAGAGGCTGCCGGAAAACAGGATGATGCCCAGTGTGAAGGAGATGCCTGCGTAGGTGACGAGCCGGCCCTGGATCTGCATCGCCAGCAGCGCCACGCCAAAAATTGCCAGGGCATGAATCAGTTGGTAGAGCACGCCAGTGTGGAAAACCGCGAGGTACTCGGGTGTCAGGCGGTTTTTCAGGCCATGGGCGGCGAACGCGCCAAGGGCGACGCCGGTGAATCCGAAGAAGGAGGCCAGCATCAGAAAGGTTCGTAACATGTACAACTCCAGGCAAGTTCAATGACGCGTCGTCTGTATAATGGCCCGCTCAACCGGTTCGGCCAAGCCATCTCTATGCTGCAATTACTTCTCCGTCGTGTCGCCAAAGGCCTGCTCTGGTTCGCAGCGGCAAGTGTCGTGCTGGTGCTGATTTTCCGTTGGGTCCCTCCTCCGTTCACTGCGTTGATGGTCGAACGCAAGATCGAATCCTGGTTCGACGGTCAGCCCATTGACCTGCAGCGCGACTGGGAGTCATGGGACAACATCTCCGATGACCTGAAAATCGCTGTCATTGCCGGCGAGGATCAGAAGTTCGCCGAGCACTGGGGTTTCGATATCGACGCCATTAAGGCGGCACTGGTTCACAACGAACGGGGCGGCTCCCTGCGCGGGGCCAGTACGCTGAGCCAGCAGGTGTCGAAAAACCTGTTTCTATGGTCGGGCCGCAGCTACTTCCGCAAGGGCCTGGAGGCCTGGTTCACCGGGCTGATCGAGGTGTTCTGGTCCAAGCAGCGCATTCTTGAGGTCTACCTGAACAGCGTGGAATGGGACGACGGCGTCTTCGGCGCCCAGGCCGCTGCGCAGCATCACTTTCATGTGAATGCGAGCCAGCTTTCCACGCAACAGGCCAGCTATCTCGCCGCCGTCCTGCCCAATCCGCGGGAGTGGAGCGCCAGCCACCCCACCAGCTACGTCTCACGCCGCGCAGGCTGGATCCGCCAGCAGATGCGTCAGTTGGGTGGGGATGAGTATTTGATGGGGTTGAATCACAGTCGCAAGTGGTAAGCCCAAGTCTGGCTTTATAGCTTTCGTAGGACTGGCTTTAGCCGGGAAAGAGTTACGCGTCACGCCGCAATCCTAATGGTGCTCAACCCGGCCTCTTCCCGGCTGAAGCCGGTCCTACTCAGAAACCGCGTCCACCTTGCGGGATGGGCAGGGTCAGATTCGCGTTCACGCTGTTAGTAGTTTCCGCATCAGGCGCAATACATCCCAGAAACAAAAACGCCCCGATCACTTCGGGGCGTTTTGCGTTTCGCGCAGCGATCAGGCAGCGATCGACAGCTTCAGCTTGTTCATCGCGCTCTTTTCGAGCTGACGAATACGCTCGGCAGAGACGTTGTACTTCTCGGCCAGGTCGTGCAGCGTCGCCTTTTCTTCCGCCAGCCAGCGCTGGTACAGAATGTCGCGGCTGCGGTCGTCGAGCACATTCAACGCTTCGTGCAGGTTGGCCGTCGAGCTGTCAGTCCAGTCGGAATCTTCCAGCTGACGCGCCGGATCGTAACGATGATCTTCCAGGTAGTTGGCCGGCGACTGGAAGGCGCTGTCGTCGTCGGCTTCTGCCGCCGGGTCGAACGCCATGTCGTGGCCGGTCAGACGACTTTCCATCTCGCGCACTTCGCGGGGCTCAACGCCGAGGCTTTCCGCCACGCGATGCACTTCTTCGTTGTTCAGCCAGGCCAGACGCTTCTTCTGGCTGCGCAGATTGAAGAACAGTTTGCGCTGAGCCTTGGTAGTTGCGACTTTTACAATGCGCCAGTTGCGTAGGATGAACTCGTGAATCTCGGCCTTGATCCAGTGCACGGCAAAGGACACCAGACGCACGCCCATCTCGGGGTTGAAGCGCTTGACGGCCTTCATCAGGCCAACGTTACCTTCCTGAATCAGGTCAGCCTGAGCCAGTCCATAACCGGAATAACTGCGTGCGATATGCACGACAAATCGCAGGTGGGCGAGCACCATCTGCCGAGCCGCCCCTAAATCCTGCTCGTAATAGAGACTCTCGGCCAGTTCACGCTCCTGCTCAGGCGTCAGCAGTGGAATGCTGTTTACCGTATGCACATAGGCTTCCAGGTTTGCACCCGGAACCAAGGCATAAGCAGGTTGCAAAGAATTGGTCATACGAAAAAACCTCCGACACATAACTCGTGCAGTTCAGCACTGCGAAATTGACCGGGAACCGCTAGACAAGTTCCCTCAGCTGAAAAGTCAATAGGTGAAACAAAATTTACTCAAAACACGTGACAACACAACACTCACATCACTAACGAGGCGCCAGCTCTCTCAAATGGCGTGCCACTGCAATCCACGCACCGATATACCCCAACAACACCGCTCCAAGCAAGAGCGACACGCCGTCGGACACCGGCACTCCGGCAAGGGCAAAATCGCTGCCGTAGAGCCCAGCCAGTTTGACCACCGCATCGTTCAGCCAGTCTAGCCCAAAAGCCAGAACACCCCAGGAAAGCACCCCGGCGCCCAGCCCGTACAACGCCCCCATATAAAGGAAAGGCCGACGCACGTAGCTGTCTGTACCGCCTACTAACTTGATGACCTCGATTTCCGTACGACGGTTCTCGATGTGCAGACGAATGGTGTTGCCGATGACCAACAGCAGCGCCGCGACCAGCAAGACGGTCAGGCCGAAGACAAATCGGTCGCCCAACTTGAGAATAGCGGCCAGACGCTCAACCCAGACCAGGTCAAGCTGGGCCTGTTGCACCTTGGGCAACTCGGCCAGACGCGTACGTAATGCTTCCAGCGCGGCTTTGTCAACTTCCAGTGGCGTCACCAGCACAACGCCGGGCAGCGGGTTTTCAGGCAGTTCCTTCAACGCCTCGCCCAGACCGGACTGTTTCTGGAACTCGTTCAGTGCCTCATCGCGGCTGATGTACTCGGCATCAGCGACGCCGCCCATTTCCTTGATCTGACGGACAAGACCCTCGCCTTCACTCGGCGATGCGTCCAGTTGGAGGTACAGAGATATCTGCGCCGCACGCTGCCACGAACCGCCCAAGCGCTCGACATTGTTCAACAGCAATGACAGGCCCATCGGCAAGCTCAGCGCGATGGCCATGACCAGACAGGTAAAGAAGCTACCGATGGGCTGCTTGCCGAGACGGCGCAGGCTGTCCAGCAGGCTTGAACGGTGGGCCTCGATCCAGGCGTTGAACAACTCGCCGAAACTCGGGCCGTCATCGTCATCGCGTTTCTTTTTCTTTTGCGGCGCCGGGTCTGAGGCCTTGGGCGCTACACGTTCGGAAACCTTGGGACTGCGGGTGGCACTCATACGCCAGCCTCCCCGTCGCCGATCAATCGGCCGCGCTGCAACGTCAGCATGCGGTGGCGCATCCGCGCGATCAGTGCCAGGTCGTGGCTCGCAATCAGCACACTGGTGCCCAGTCGGTTGATGTCTTCGAACACGCCCATGATTTCGGCCGCGAGTCGCGGGTCGAGGTTACCGGTGGGTTCGTCCGCCAGCAGCAGCGCCGGGCGGTGAACAATGGCGCGAGCAATGCCGACGCGCTGTTGCTGACCGGTGGACAAATCGCCCGGGTACAGCTCGGCTTTGTCGGACAGCGCCACGCGCTCAAGGGCCGAATCGACGCGTTTGACCACTTCGGTCTTGGACAGGCCGAGGATCTGCAGCGGCAGCGCGACGTTATTGAACACCGTGCGATCAAACAGCAGCTGGTGGTTCTGGAACACGACGCCGATCTGACGACGCAAAAACGGAATCTGCGCGGTGCTGATCTGACCCAGATCCTGACCTGCCAGCAACAGCTTGCCGGTGGTCGGACGTTCCATCGCCAGGAGCAGGCGCAGCAAGGTGCTCTTGCCCGCGCCGGAATGGCCGGTCACAAACAGAAATTCGCCACGACGTACTCGAAAGCTCAGCTCATGCAAGCCGACGTGTCCGTTCGGATAGCGTTTACCGACCTGTTCGAAACGAATCATGGGCGCTCCCGCTCGGCGAATAGGGCTTGGACGAACGGTTCGGCTTCGAAGGTTCGCAGATCGTCGATGCCTTCACCGACACCAATGTAGCGAATCGGCAGGCCGAACTGCTTGGCCAGGGCGAAAATCACGCCGCCCTTGGCCGTCCCGTCGAGCTTGGTCAGCGCAAGGCCGGTGAGCTGGACGGTCTGGTTGAACTGCTTGGCCTGATTGATCGCGTTCTGGCCTGTGCCGGCGTCCAGCACCAGCAGGACCTCATGGGGCGCGTCGGCGTCGAGCTTGCCGATCACGCGGCGAACCTTCTTCAACTCTTCCATCAGGTTGTCTTTGGTGTGCAGACGGCCCGCCGTGTCGGCGATCAGCACGTCGATACCGCGCGCCTTGGCGGCCTGCACAGCATCAAAAATCACCGAAGCCGAGTCAGCACCCGTGTGCTGGGCGATCACCGGAATCTTGTTGCGTTCGCCCCAGACCTGCAGTTGCTCAACGGCTGCAGCACGGAAGGTGTCGCCCGCCGCCAGCATGACCTTCTTGCCTTCCAGCTGAAGCTTCTTGGCGAGCTTGCCGATGGTGGTGGTTTTACCCGCGCCATTGACGCCGACGACCAGGATCACGAATGGCTTGTGCTGCGAAGTGATGACCAGCGGTGCTTCCACTGGTTTGAGCATTTCGGTCAGTTCGTTTTGCAGCGACTTGTACAGCGCCTCGCTGTCGGTGAGCTGCTTACGCGCCACTTTCTGCGTCAGGTTGCGCACGATCGCCGACGTTGCTTCCACACCGACATCTGCGGTCAACAGCCGGGTCTCCAGCTCGTCGAGCATGTCGTCGTCGATGGCTTTTTTGCCGAGGAACAGGCTGGCCATGCCTTCGCCAAGGCTGGCGCTGGTTTTCGACAGGCCCTGCTTCAGCCGCGCGAAAAAACCAGGCTGCTTGGGTGCGGGGGACCCTTCAAAAGGGACTGGTGGTACGTTGGTTTCAAGAACGGGCACGGCGGCCGCGGCTGGAACCAGCGGCGCAGTGGTCAACGGCGGCGTCAGCGCAGGAAGATCATTGCCGGAAACCGGATCAGGCAGCGCGACGGGGGTCGGCTCGATGGACGGAGCCACTTCAAACGAGCGGGTGTCGATGACCGTCGGCTGAGCGGGGGCTTGCGCCAATGGAGTCGCTGCGGATTCCACGTTGGACTCGGTGTGAACCGGAATCGACGGCGTAACGTGAGGCTCGCGCTCATCGGTGAAAGCCACTGGCTCTTCAGCAACAGGCAGGTGCAGCCAAGGATCTTCGACCGGGGCCGAAAGCGCTTCAGTCGTAGCTGTTTGTGGCAAGGGCTGCGGCGCGGTTTGCGGCGCGCGCTCGGCCGGGATCACCGGGGCGTTGTGCTGCTCAGCAACAGCCGGGGCCTGATCGGGCGCGGACTCTGGCGCTGGTGCGGGGGTGTTCTGAGGCGGCTCGGGAGTGACTTCCTGCGGCTTTTTGCGCAGCCATCCGAACAGGCCTTTTTTCTCGCCAGCCGGGGCTGGGGTCTTCTTGTCGTCGTTGGAACCAAACATGGAGGACGGCTATCTCACGGTAACGACGCGCCAGAGCGGCGCCTCTGAAAAATTCTGTATGGGAAACAGACTGCTTTTATGTCCGCTTGTTCAGCGTTCGCCCTGCCACAGTGGCAGCGCAGTCCCATTGAGCGCACTGCTCGGCCATTTCTTACGAAGCGGGTTTACGACGCTGACATCTTAGTCATGGTCGTCAGGCAAACTCGCCGCTATCCTAACACCCCCGCGCCCGCTGACGCTAAGCAGGCCGTCTCCAAGGTTCAAATCACGAATGAATGCTCTAGCCCGCTGTGCCGCAGGCCTGCTGCTCAGCACAATCTGTTTGCCCTTCGCCGCATTGGCTGCCGACCCACAAACCACCACCGAATTCACGCTGGACAACGGCCTGAAGGTCGTCGTGCGTGAAGATCACCGCGCACCGGTCGTGGTCTCGCAGGTCTGGTACAAGGTTGGCTCCAGCTACGAGACGCCTGGCCAGACGGGCCTGTCCCATGCGCTGGAACACATGATGTTCAAGGGCAGCTCGAAGGCGGGTCCCGGCGAAGCATCACTGATCCTGCGCGACCTCGGCGCCGAAGAGAACGCCTTCACCAGCGACGACTACACCGCTTATTACCAGGTCCTGGCTCGTGATCGACTGGCGGTTGCCTTCGAACTGGAAGCCGACCGCATGGCCACCCTGCGCCTGCCGCCTGAAGAGTTCGCCCGGGAAATCGAAGTCATCAAGGAAGAGCGCCGCCTGCGCACCGATGACAAGCCGAACGCCAAGGCCTACGAGCGCTTCAAGGCCATCGCCTACCCCGCCAGCGGCTACCACACGCCGACCATCGGCTGGATGGCGGACCTTGAGCGCATGAAGGTCGAGGAGCTGCGCCACTGGTATGAATCCTGGTACGTACCCAACAATGCCACGCTGGTGGTGGTGGGCGACGTGAAGCCCGATGAGGTTAAGGCCCTGGCTGAGCGCTTCTTCGGCCCGGTTCCGCGCCGCGATGTACCGCCCTCGAAAAAGCCGCTGGAGCTGGCCGAACCTGGTCTGCGCCAGATCACTGTGCATGTCGCCACGCAGATGCCGAGCCTGATGTATGGCTTCAACGTGCCGAGCCTGGCCACCGCCACCGATCCACAGTCGGTCAACGCACTCCGCCTGATTTCGGCCTTGCTCGACGGTGGCTACAGTGCGCGCATTCCGACCCGCCTGGAGCGCGGCGAAGAACTGGTGACCGGCGCTTCGTCCGACTACGACGCCTACACCCGCGGCGACAGCCTGTTCACCCTCAGCGCCACACCCAATCAACAGAAGAAGAAAACCCTCGCCGACGCTGAAGCCGGTATCTGGCGCCTGCTCGACGAGCTGAAAACCAAGCCGCCCGCCAAGGAAGAGCTGGAACGGGTCCGGGCCCAGGTGATCGCCGGGTTGGTCTATGAGCGCGACTCCATTACCAGTCAGGCCAGCACCATTGGCGAACTGGAAACAGTGGGCCTGTCCTGGAAGCTCATCGATCAGGAACTGGCAGCGCTGCAAAGCGTGACGCCGGAAGACATCCAGAAAGCCGCCCGTACTTACTTCACCCGCGAGCGCCTTGCCGTTGCGCATGTTTTGCCTGAGGAGAAAGCCCAATGAGCCAGCGCTACGAATCCCGCTTTGCGCGAACGCGGGCCTGCTCATTCGCACTCGCCGTAACGCTTGGTCTGTTAGGTGCCCCATGGGCGATGGCAGAGACCGCCGCCGAAGCCCCGAAAGCCATCGACAAGGCGGCCAGTACGCTGGAGTCCCTGAAGGAACTGGACGGTAAAGCGCCGGCGCGCCGTTCGCTGAACATCCAGTCGTGGAATACCGCCGAAGGCGCTCGCGTGCTCTTTGTTGAAGCCCATGAGCTGCCAATGTTCGACATGCGCCTGCTGTTCGCGGCCGGTAGCAGTCAGGATGGCGCCACCCCCGGCATCGCGCTGGTCACCAACGCGATGCTCAACGAAGGCATCAAAGGCAAGAACGTCAGCGCCATCGCCGAAGGTTTCGAAGGGCTGGGCGCTGATTTCGGCAACGGCTCCTATCGCGACATGGCAATCGCTTCGCTGCGCAGCCTGAGCGCCGCCGACAAACGCGAGCCCGCGTTGAAACTGTTTGCCGACGTGGTGGGCAAACCGACATTCCCGGCGGACTCGCTGGCGCGAATCAAAAACCAGTTGCTGGCGGGCTTTGAATATCAGAAGCAGAACCCGGGCAAGCTGGCAGGCGACGAGCTGTTCAAGCGGTTGTACGGCGATCACCCCTACGCGCACCCGAGCATGGGCACGGCTAAAAGCATCGCGCCTCTGACGTTGGCTCAACTGAAGGCCTTTCATGCCAAGGCCTACGCCGCTGGCAACGCAGTGATCGCGCTGGTTGGCGACCTGACGCGCGCAGAAGCCGAAGCGGTAGCAACCCAAGTGTCCGCCGCGCTGCCGAAAGGCCCGGCGCTGGCACAAACCGTTGCCCCGACCGAGCCCAAGCCGAGTGAAACCCACATCGAGTTCCCGTCCAAGCAGACGCACCTGATGCTGGCTGAACTGGGCATTACCCGAGGCGACCCTGACTACGCGGCCCTGTCACTGGGCAACTCGATCCTCGGTGGCGGCGGCTTCGGCAGCCGCCTGATGACCGAAGTCCGGGAAAAACGCGGCCTGACCTACGGTGTGTCTTCAGGCTTCACGCCGATGCAGGCGCAGGGTCCTTTCATGATCAGCCTGCAGACCCGAGCCGAACTGAGCGAGAACACCCTGAAGCTGGTCAAGGACATTACCCGTGACTTCCTTGCCAACGGCCCGACCCAGAAAGAGCTCGACGATGCCAAGCGCGAACTGGCCGGCAGCTTTCCTCTGGCGACCGCCAGCAATGCGGCCATCGTTGGCCAACTGGGCGCGGTCGGCTTCTATAATCTGCCGCTGACCTACCTTGAAGATTTCATGACGCAGTCCCAGAGCGTCACGGTCGAACAGATCAAGACCGTGATGAACAAACATCTGGACGCTGACAAGCTGGTGATCGTGACCGCAGGTCCGACCGTCCCGCAGAAGCCGCTGCCACCCCCTACCGACAAACCCGCTGAGCAACCGCTCGGCGTTCCGGAGCACTGATGACCTCGACTTCCAAGCCGCCGCGTATCCACAAAGGGCACAAAATCCACACGGGCCTCGGCCAACTGCGGATCATCGGCGGCGAATGGCGCAGTCGGCGTCTGAGTTTCCCTGACGCCCCCGGTCTGCGCCCGACGCCGGACCGTGTGCGGGAAACCCTGTTCAACTGGCTGGCGCCGTACATCGAGGGCGCGCGCGTGCTCGATCCGTTCGCTGGCAGCGGCGCGCTGTACCTTGAAGCCCTGTCGCGCGGCGCCAGCATGGGCTTGGCGCTGGACACCAACTCGATGGCGATCTCCAGCCTGCGCGAACACCTCGGCACGCTGCGTTGCACCGTCGGCAAAACCGCGACGGGCGACGCACTCCGACATCTGGAAACCCAGCCGGCTGAACAGTTCGACGTGGTCTTCCTCGACCCGCCGTTCCACCAGGATTTGCTGATGCCTGCGTGCACGTTGCTGGAAGAGCGCAACTGGCTGGCGGACAGCGCGTGGATCTACACCGAAAGCGAGACCGCGCCGTCGACGCTGGGCATGCCTGCCAACTGGCGCCTGCACCGTGAGAAGAAAGCCGGTCAGGTTCACTACGCGGTGTGGGAACGAAGTGCCGTCGCGAGCTGACCTTCCCGTGTTCGTCCCGGCCTTCGGCCTGGGCAACCCGCACTTGCAGACGCTGTGGGGACCGCTCTGGCGTCCGACCACGCACCTCGAGCGTCGGCGCGAGCGCATCTGGCTGGAAGACGGCGATTTCCTCGACATGGACTGGCACGGACCGCACGACGCAAACGTGCCGGTCGTGCTTGTGCTGCACGGTCTGACCGGCTCGTCCAACTCCCCCTATGTCGCCGGGCTGCAGCACGCCATGGAAAAACGCGGCTGGGCGAGCGTTGCCCTCAATTGGCGAGGTTGCTCGGGGGAGCCAAACCTGTTGCCCCGCAGCTATCACTCCGGCGCCAGTGAAGACCTTGCCGCCGTAATCGATCATCTGCGCAAGGCAAGACCGTTGGCGCCGCTTTACGCGGTCGGGTATTCCCTCGGCGGCAACATCTTGCTCAAGCACCTCGGCGAAACCGGGCTCGACAGCCACCTGCAAGGCGCTGCGGCGGTGTCGGTGCCGTTTAGGCTGGATGAATGCGCCGACCGGATCGGGCTGGGCTTCTCCAAAGTCTATCAACGCCATTTCATGCGCGAGATGGTCGGCTACATCAAGGACAAGCAGAGACGCTTTCAGCATGAAGGCCTCAGTGACGGACTGGCAGAACTGGCGGCACTGGGCTCGCTGAAAGACATGCGCACGTTCTGGGATTTCGACGGGCGCGTGACAGCGCCGCTCAATGGATTCGTCGACGCCCATGATTACTATCGCCGCGCCTCCAGTCGGTACTTCCTCGGCGCCATCCGTACGCCCACCCTGCTGATCCAGTCCCTGGACGACCCGTTCGTGTTCAAGCACAGCCTGCCTGAAGCCTCTGAGCTGTCGTCCAGCACCGCGTTCGACCTGCAGAAAAAAGGCGGGCATGTGGGTTTTGTCGGCGGCACGATCAGAAAGCCGACGTATTACCTGGAGCAGCGGATTCCGGCGTGGCTGGCGGACGTCCATGGCGCGCAGATAAACCGCTAACGTCTGCACGATCGTTCAAGACACTTATGCGCCGCCCGCTTACCATCCGGGGCATAAGGAGAAAAACCATGTCCCGTCACCCATTCTTCGTCCGCGGCCTCCGCGACAGCGTGCCCATGCTGGTCGGCATTGCACCGTTCGGCATTATCTTCGGCACCCTCGCCGGTGTGGGCGGGCTGACGTTATGGCAGGCCGTCGGCATGTCGATGTTCGTTTACGCAGGGTCGGCGCAATTCATCGTCATCAGCCTGATGGGCGCCGGGGCCGGCGCGGTGGTGATTCTGTTGACGACCTTCATCGTCAATCTGCGCCACGTGCTGTACAGCGCCACCTTGCAGCCACAGGTTCAGGGACTGCCACAGCGCTGGCGACTGTTGCTGGCGTTCTGGCTGACGGACGAAACCTTCGCGATCGTCCAACGCCACTACCTGGTCCACGGCCGGACGCCACTCGCACATTGGTACTGGCTGGGTGTCGCGAGTTCGCTGTATGCCTGCTGGGTCAGCAGCTCACTGGTGGGCGTGCTGTTTGGTCAGGCTTTTCCCGATATGGCCAGCTGGGGCCTGGAGTTCGCGATGCTGGCGACCTTCATAGGCATCGTCGTGCCCCTGCTGCGCAACCAGCCGCAGATTGCCGCCGCGTTGGTCGCCGGCGCAGTTGCCCTGCTGACGTGGTCGTGGCCCTACAAGCTGGGGCTCATGGCTGCGGCCTTCAGTGGCATCACAGCGGGGTTGCTTCTGGAAAGACGGCAGCCAGAAAGGCAGGACGACATGCACCCGGACGAGGTGCGCCCATGACGTACTGGTGGCTGATTATGGGCATGGCTGCGATCACTTTTCTGATGCGCTACAGCCTGTTCGCCTGGCCGAACCTGCGTTTCTCGCCGCTGGTGCGCCAAGGCCTGCATTACGTACCCACCGCCGTGCTGACGGCCATCGTCGTGCCTGGCATGTTGCTGCCCGACGGCGCGCATTGGCAGCTGTCCCTGTACAACGCCTATTTGCTGGCCGGGATCGTGTCGATTGGCATTGCGGCCATGAGCCGCAATCTCCTGGCGACCATCGGCGGCGGGTTGCTGGTGTTCTTCTTGCTGCGCTGGGCGATGGGGCAGATGTGAGGCACACACGCCGCCACCTCAGTCCCCGGTAGCGACGCCCCGCTGCGGATCATTGATCCACTCGCTCCACGAGCCCGCGTACAGCGCCCCCAACGGATACCCGGCGAGGGCCAGGGCAAACAGGTTGTGACAGGCCGTCACGCCGGAACCGCAATAAGCGACCAGCGCTTCTGCAGGGCGACCATGCAGCGCCTCGGCGAACCGCTGCTTCAGCTGCTCCGGTGGGAGAAACCGGCCATCCGGCCCGAGGTTGTCGGTGAATGCCGCGCACTGCGCGCCCGGAATGTGCCCCGCGATAGGATCGATGGGCTCGACCTCACCCCGGAACCGCGCGGGTGCACGCGCATCGATCAAGGTCATGGCGGGATCGCCGATGCGGGCCTTTAGCTGCCCGGCCGTCAGCACCATCGCGTCATCCGGCACGCCGTCGAACGAACCCTCGGGCTGATGCGGCGGATCAAGACTCAGCGGCAGACCCGCCCCATGCCAGGCCTTTAGCCCGCCATCGAGCACAAACACGCCGTCGCGCTTGCCCAGCCACGCCAGCAACCACCAGGCTCGGGCGGCATAAGCACCCGGGCCATCATCGTACAGCACGATGTCGCTCTGATCGTTCACACCCCAGAACCGCAAGCGCTCGATAAGCCGCTGGGGATCCGGCAGCGGGTGGCGACCGGTGACACCTTTGGTGATGGACCCACTGAGGTCATTGAGCAAATCAGCGTAGGAAGCCCTTTCGATATGGCCCTCTGCGTAGCTGCGCTGGCCGTAGTCCAGATCGTCCAGCGACGAACGACAATCCAGTATCACTAGCCCGGGCCGGGTCAGGCGTTCTGACAATTGTTGCGGGCTGATCAATTGCGCGATGGACATGACAGGCTCCTGCAGGCAGTAAAAAATGGCGATATGACAATCGATTGAGACAGCCGGGCCGATTCAGCCGGCGTCTTCCAGCGCCTTGGCCAATGGCACATAAAACTCCGCGCACAGCGCATTCACCGCTTCCCGCGCCTGGGGCGTGACATAGGCCAGCTCAAGCATCAGCACCTGATAAACCCCGCGACGAATCGCGTCCTCATTCAGGTGCGCGGCGTTTTCCCGCGTGGTGCACAGAAAACGTACCCATGACGTGAGGATGATCCAGGCATTGAGCGTCAGTGATTCGATCTGCACCTTGTCCATGCTCAGAATCTGCGCGTCGACAAAGCCGCTGTAAATGGACATCGCCTTGATCAGGCAGTGTTGGGAAAAGCGTCGGTAGCGCACCGCCAGCTCAGGATCGGTTTCAAGCAGATGCTCGAGGTCGCGGTGCAGAAAACGATAGCGCCACATGCCGTCGAGAATCGCCATCAAGTAATGGCGCTTGTCTTCAACACCCGGCAGGCGACCCTTGGGCGGGTGCAGAAAGCTGTCGACCAGCGTTTCGTATTCAGTGAACAACTCGGCGATGATCGCCTGCTTGTTGGGGAAGTGGTAGTACAGATTGCCGGGCGACATTTCCATGTGCGCAGCGATGTGATTGGTGCTGACGCTGCGCTCGCCCTGCTGATTGAACAGCTCCAGGCTGCTGTGCACGATGCGTTCACGGGTGTTGATGCGTACGGTTTTGATGCGCGGCGCCATGTTCAACTCGAACGTCGAAACGTAACAGGGATGTGCCGGATCTTAACGCAAGCGTTGGGCCCGTTGCAGACTTCATCGCTCCAGGGCAGTCGCCAGCCTGATCCGAACCACCGCTGCGACGCCGATACCCAGCCCGGCTGCCGCCAGCATGTTGATCAAGATGACGCCGCGCAGCCCGATCGGCGCTGTCAGTATCCCGACGAGCAGACCGGCCAGCGGTTGCGACAGGTTGTTCAGCAGTGTGATGACGCCCACGGTCTTGCCGAAGTCGCGCGCCGGGATGACCCGCTGACGGATGCTGCGCATGTACACGTTGAACATCTTGTCGAAGCCGACGATCAGCAGAAAGCCGACAAGGTAGACCTCGGATGACGCGCTCGTGGCGGTAATGAACGCCCCCAGCAGCAAGGCAATGTATGACATCGCACCGAGCAGTTTCAGCGGCAGGCTGACACGTGCCAGGACAAACAGAATCCCTATGGTCAGCAAGGCGCCCGCCGCCTGCAGCCCAGCGTAGTAATCTTTGCTCTCACTGAATGAGCCGATGACCATCGCCGCCGAGCTGGCCAGCGTGACACCGACGATCAGGTTGACGCCGACCGCCAGCAAAATGATCTTCTTCAGCTCGGCCAATCGGAAGATGTGTCCGAAGGCGATTTTCAACGGCTGTGTCCAGCGGCCTGCGTCCTGATCGAACCGCTCCAGCGTGATATTGCTGTTGCGCTGCCAGACTCGCATGGCGAGATCGGCCGCGACGAAAACCAGCGCCACGCCGATGACAACGCCCCACCACGGGCAGATTTCCAGCGCCAGCGCCGCCAGCAAAGGCCCGAGCACCAGGCCGGTCTGGTCGGCAATCTGTGAGTAGGACAGCGTCTTGCCGTAGCGGTAATCCGGGAAAATATGCGGCATCACCACTTCCCGGGCCATGATCCCCTGGGTGGTCAGGACGCCACAGACCGCCGACAGGATGATCAGCCAGTAGATCCCGCCAAACAGGCCATATAGCCCCATTGCGGCCAGGCACATAACAGCCCGGTAAACCTGACTGATGTGCAGCAGCCGAATGGGCGAGTATTTGTCGCAAAGCGCGCCGCAAATCGGGAATGCAAGGAAGCGCGGCAATGTCTCGACGAAAAACGCCAGCCCCGCCAGGGAAGCGCTGTTGGTGGTCTGGAAAACAATCAGCGGCACCAGAAACAGGAGCACCTGATCGGCGAGACGGGACAGGAAAAGGGAAAGAAAAAACGCCAGATAGTCCGTGCGCATTGAGACTCCGTGTCAGGTGGTGCGGGGCGGCAGTTCAGTTTTTGCCCGGACAGTCTGGCGTGCGCCTGCGAGCGAATGCAAGGCCGTTGACTTCATAGAGCAATGACTCTAAAAGCACTGCATAACTTCAACAAGGACCGCCGCGATGCCCGTCGACTCTAATCTTCTGCCATATGCAGACGATGCTCCTTGCCCGCGCCGCCATCTGGAGCAGGTATTCGACGAACAACGACGCGCATTCGCCGCTAATCCGATGCCGGCCCTGCAAGAGCGCAAACAATGGCTCGATCGCTTGCACACGCTGCTCAGCAGCGAGCGCCAGGCGATCATTGAGGCAATCAACGCTGATTTCAGCCACCGCAGCGCCGACGAAACGCTTCTCGCCGAGCTGATGCCCTGCCTGCACAACATCCGTCACGCACAGCGTCATTTGAAGAAATGGATGCGGCCCTCCCGCCGAAGCGTCGGCATGGCGTTCCAGCCCGCCAGCGCCAAAGTCGTTTACCAGCCATTGGGCTTGATCGGCGTGGTGGTGCCGTGGAATTACCCGCTGTACCTGGCCATCGGGCCGCTGGTGGGCGCACTGGCGGCGGGTAACCGCGTGATGCTCAAGCTCAGCGAGTCCACGCCCGCCACCGGCGCGTTGCTGAAAAGCCTGCTGGCGCGGGTGTTTGCGGAAGATCACGTCAGCGTTGTGCTGGGCGAGGCGGAGGTTGGCGTGGCCTTCTCGACATTGCCGTTTGATCACTTATTGTTCACGGGCGCCACCAGCGTCGGGCGGCATGTCATGCGCGCGGCGGCGGACAACCTCACGCCGGTGACGCTGGAGCTGGGCGGAAAATCCCCCGCCATCGTGTCCCGCGACGTACCGCTCAAGGACGCCGCCGAGCGCATCGCTTTCGGCAAAACCCTCAACGCCGGACAAACCTGCGTGGCTCCCGACTACGTGCTGGTGCCCAAGGATCGCGTTGACGAATTCGTCGAATCCTACAAGGAGGCGGTCACACGGTTTTATCCGACATTGACGGATAACCCGGACTACACCGCGATCATCAATCAGCGGCATGTCGCACGCCTGAATTCGTATCTCGCCGACGCGCAAGCCAAAGGTGCTCGCGTGATTCAGCTATTCCCCGAGGGGCAGGACAGGAGGATGCCGTTCAGCCTGATTCTGGATGTGAGCGACGACATGCTGATCATGCAGGACGAGATCTTCGGCCCGCTGCTGCCGATCGTGCCCTACGACCAGATCGAGCAGGCGTTCGCCTACATCAATCATCGGCCCAGGCCACTGGCGCTGTACTACTTCGGCTACGAACGGCATGAACAGAGCCGCGTGCTGGAGCAGACGCATTCGGGCGGCGTCTGCTTGAATGACACCCTGCTCCATGTCGCCCAGGACGACTTGCCTTTCGGCGGCATCGGCGCGTCAGGCATGGGCCATTACCACGGACACGAGGGGTTTTTGACGTTTAGTCATGCCAAAGGCGTGTTGATCAAACAGCGGTTCAACGCGGCGCGGCTGCTCTACCCGCCCTATGGAAAGGCGATCCAGACGCTGATTCAGCGACTGTTCGTGCGCTGATGCGCTTGCGAATTCTGACTGACCTAACGCCCCGTGCATTGGGCTGGCTGTGGAACATTGTGGGACTGGCTTTAGCCGGGAAGGCGTCTCGCCCTGCACCGCAAAGCTTCCCACTACACTCCTCGGCAGCTTGGCCCGCTCAGCCTGCTGCGCTACCATCCAGTCCCCAACGAACTCCGACCAGGACGACGCGATGAACCGAGTGTTGTACCCCGGCACCTTCGACCCTATTACCAAGGGTCATGGCGATCTGGTCGAGCGCGCCTCGCGCCTGTTCGATCAAGTGGTCATCGCCGTCGCCGCCAGCCCCAAGAAAAACCCCCTGTTCCCGCTGGAGCAACGTGTTGCGCTCGCCCGCGAAGCGACCAAGCACCTGCACAACGTGGAAGTCGTAGGATTCTCGACACTGCTGGCGCACTTCGCCCAGGAACAGAACGCCAACATCCTGCTGCGCGGCCTGCGTGCGGTGTCGGATTTCGAGTATGAATTTCAGCTCGCCAACATGAACAAGCAACTGGCCCCGGACATCGAGAGTCTTTTTCTTACGCCGTCGGAACGCTATTCGTTCATTTCATCTACGCTGGTCAGGGAAATCGCAGCGCTGGGCGGTGATATCACCAAATTCGTCCACCCCGCCGTGGCCCAGGCGCTGAGCGAACGTTTCAAAGCCTGAGGCCTTGCGTCGAGGTAAGGTGCATACCGAGCGCTAATGCGGCACAATTCGCCGCATTCGTTTTGATATGCCCCGGTGTCGACCGTGGCAGGAGTATCCATGTCCCTGATCATCACCGACGATTGCATCAACTGCGACGTCTGCGAACCCGAGTGCCCGAACGAAGCGATTTCCCAGGGTGAAGAGATCTACGTGATCAATCCCAACCTGTGCACCGAATGCGTCGGCCACTATGACGAGCCGCAGTGCCAGCAAGTCTGCCCCGTGGATTGCATCCCGCTGGATGAAAACCATGTGGAGAGCAAGGACGAGCTCATGGCCAAGTACAACCTGATCACCAGCAAGGCATAACCGAACGCATATCCTGTCGGCATACGTGCTTTCGCCGAAGACACTGGCTTATAACGCCCGTTGAATTGAGCGAGATACGCATGATCTCTATGCTGGAACGGATACCTGTTTTGTCAGGCGCAGTGTTTCTGCTGTGCGCTTTTTCGGCCCAGGCCAGCCCCGATCACCCCGATCAGGCTGCCATCGCCAGCCCGCATCCCATTGCCACCGCCGCCGGCCGGGAAATCCTGGTGGATGGCGGCAACGCATTCGATGCCGCCATTGCCATCAGTGCCACGCTCGCCGTCGTTGAACCTTACGGGTCGGGCCTCGGCGGCGGCGGGTTTTTCCTGCTGCGCCAATCCGGCGACCCCGTTCAGTATCAGTTTCTCGACGCGCGCGAAAAGGCGCCGCTCAAATCAAAACCCAAAATGTTCCACCGCAACGGGATCCTCCAGCCGGACCTGTCCCTTAACGGACCACTGGCGGCCGCGATCCCCGGGCTTCCCGCGGCATTGGTCGAACTCGCCGAACGCTATGGCCGATTGCCGCTTTCGATCTCGCTGGCGCCCGCCATCCGGGTCGCCTACCGCGGCTTCAAGGTGGACAGCGTTTATCGCGAGCGCGCCAGCTGGCGGCTGTTCGCGTTGCGCAACAATAAAGAGAGCGCGCGCCTGTTCCTGCGCAACAACGACGTGCCGAATCTGGGTGACGTCATCACCCAGCCTGAGCTGGCGCAAACCCTGGGGCGCCTTGCCGATAATGGCCGCGCCGGGTTCTACAGTGGCTTGGTGGCGCAGGCGATGGTCAGCGGGGTGCGTCGCGCCGGCGGTATCTGGAATTACCATGATTTCGAAGAATATGAAGTCATCACGCGAACGCCTCTGCGCTTTCAGATGGCCGATCAACGGGAACTGATCAGCGCACCGCCGCCCTCGGCAGGTGGCATTGCACTGGCGCAAAGCCTGTCGATGCTGCAACAGCTGCCGTGGCGGGGGTCGGAGAACATTCAGCGGGCGCATTTTGTGATCGAGGCGCTTCGCCGTGCGTATCGTGATCGCGTGCTGCTGGGCGACCCGGACTTCGTGCCCAACCCGGTGGCTCAACTCCTGTCCACCGACTACTTGCTGCAGCTGACCACCAGCATCGATCCCCACCGCGCCACGCCCAATAACACCCTGCCCCCCGCGCCGCGCTGGCGTGAGGGCGACAACACCAGCCATTTCGCCGTACTGGACAACGAAGGCAACGCCGTGACGGCGACACTGTCGCTAAACCTGCCCTTCGGCTCAGCGTTTACCGTGCCCGGCACCGGGATCATCCTCAACGATGAGATGGACGACTTTGCCATAGACCCCAAAGGTCAGGGCAACTCGGCCTCAGCCGGCGGACACGCCAATGCCATCGAGCCAGGCAAGCGACCGATCTCAAGCATGAGCCCGAGCTTCATCGAAGGCCCGCAATCACTCGCTGCCTTCGGTACCCCGGGCGGCAGCCGCATCCCCAGCATGGTGCTGCTGTCGATGCTGCAGTATCTGGACGAGCAGCCGATTGCCAACTGGGCATCAACGCCGCGCTACCACCACCAGTACACGCCGGATGTGGTGGAGTACGAGCCAGAGACATTCACGGAGCAGGAACTGGCGGACCTGCGCGAGCGCGGTTATGCGCTGAAGGAGACGGCGAAGGATTTCGGCAATCAGCAGGTGCTGTTATGGCACAAGAACAGTGCCAGGGTCGAAGCGGCCAGTGACCCGCGTGGCATTGGCGTATCAACGACTTTCAAACCCGGTGACGCGTTGAAGCTGATGCGCGCCTGCGCCGATCAGTCCTGCTTGCCATAACCGTCGCCGGTGCAACCCAGGCAGCGGACGAATGCCGCCTTGCCCGGATCCACCACCAGCGCCTTGCCGGTTCGGCCAATGCCGCCGCCGGCGGCGGTAAACGGCAGTGCAACCACGAACAACCCGGCGCCGATGATGGTGGCAGCAATGAGAATCGGCCGCGCGATCAGCAGGTCGCCGATCATCGCGTAGGCGGGAGGGCTTTCGATTTCGTAGACGGGGTCACCACTGCCGGTCGCGTCCTGAGCCAGCGCAGGCGTGAATTGCAAGCCGAAGAACACGGCCAGGGTGGCAGCAAGCATGCGAAACGGGCTCATGGCATGGTCCTTCAAGCTAAGGCAGATATGAAGCTGTTCACTATAAACAGGGCGCGGGCTTACGCAAGAGGCGGCGTGTCTCACTGACAAGACACGCCCTGTAGGAGGGATCGGATAAACCCTCGCGATCCGGGGCAGTCAGCGATCCAGGCCGACGGCTCTGCTGCTGTCTGGAACTACTTCTGGCACTTGGGGCAATAAACACTCGCCCGCTGACCCAGCTTCACTTCTCGCAGCGTGGTCCCGCACACCTTGCACGGTTCCTCGCCGCGTCCGTAGGCGAACAGTTCCTGCTGGAAGTAACCGGGCTGGCCGTCCCCGCCGATGAAATCACGCAGCGTGGTACCGCCCCGTTCGATGGCGGCGGCCAGGATGCGTTTGATTTCAATCGCCAGCTTTATATAGCGTGCCTTGGACACGCTCCCGGCGGCGCGGCGCGGATCAATGCCGGCGGCAAACAGGGCCTCGGTTGCATAGATGTTGCCGACGCCCACGACGATCGCGTTGTCCATGATGAACGGCTTGACCGCCATTGCCCGGCCACGGGACAGCTCGAACAGACGCAGCCCGTCGAACACCTCGGTCAGCGGTTCCGGCCCAAGGCGCGCGAGCAATTCATGGTTAAGCGGGTCGAGGCTCCAGAGCATGGCGCCGAAACGCCGAGGGTCGGTGTAGCGCAAGGCCAGGCCGGACTCGAATTCGATGTCGACGTGCTCGTGCTTGAGCGGCGGCAGACCGGCGTCCACCAGGCGCAGATTACCCGACATGCCGAGGTGGCTGATCAACGTGCCGACCTCCGCCTGGATCAGCAAATACTTGGCACGACGCTCGACAGCCACGATTTTCTGACCTGACAGGCGCACGTCAAGGTCTTCGGGGATCGGCCAGCGCAGCCGACGATCACGCACAATCACGCGGCTCACGCGCTGGCCCACCAGATGCGGCGCAATGCCCCGGCGGGTGGTTTCGACTTCAGGTAATTCAGGCATGCGGCAGCTCGATGAAGGGCAAGGTCAGGCGCAGGGTCAGTGCGCGCTCAGCTCGCGAATACTTTCCTTGAGGTTTTCGAAGTCGTAGTCGGACAAGCCAACGTAATCGAGAACCAGAGGACCAATGCTGTTCCACTCGTGGTCGACGGGCTCGTTGCCCAATACACGGTGGGATTCGCAGACATGCTCGGCCATCTTCAGCACGGCCAGCATGTTTTTCAGTGGCGCGTTGCGACCCGAGTCGTCCTTGAAAATCGCCAGCGCATTATGGTGATTGGCGATCGCATTGCTGACATGTTCAGGCAAACGCCAGGACTTGGCGGTGAAATAACCGACAACGGCGTGGTTGGTGTTCAGCAGCCGGTTCTCGGTGTCGACCACCCGACGCTCGGCGGTGGTGTTGGAATACGCCTCTTCGAGCACGCTCATGTAGTCGGGGAAACGCTTGATCATCAGCGGCACGCCGCAGTCATGAAACAGGCCCAGTGCGTAGGATTCGTCGACCGTTTGCGAGCCGATGCGCTTGGCGATCGTCAGACTGGTCATTGCGACGTCCTGGGCGGTGTCCCAGAAACGGTTGAGCACGACGATGGTTTCATCGCTCATCTCGCCCTTGATCGACTGTGCGTTGATCAGGTTGATGACCGAGCGGCTGCCGAGCAGGTTCACCGCCCGTTGGATCGAGGCGATTTTGTTGGTCAGTCCGTAATGGCTGGAATTGACGATTTTCAGCAGCGCGCCGGAGAGCCCCGGATCCTGGGCGATCAACCGGGCGATGGCACCCAAGTCAGGGTCAGGCATGTACTGCTCCATCTGCAAATCCACCATGATTTGCGGCTGGGGCGGAACGCTGATGCCTTGTAACGCCTGCTGGATCTGCTCGGACGTAAGCTCTTGGGACATAACTTCACACTCGGGGTCAGGCCACGATTCTAACCCCTCGCGGCCACGGGTCGACAACTGGATGACGATCCAACGGATCCGACGGACAGCCAGACGGTAATCGACCACGGCGCGCCCGTCAGCGGGTTCACGCGCTATACTCCCGCTCTTTTTTCCGGAGCGACGTCATGTCCCTGCCTAGCTTGCGCCTCAAGCCCAACGCCGATCGCCGTTTGCGCAACGGTCATTTGTGGGTCTACAGCAACGAAATCGACGTCGCTGCCACCCCGCTCAACGGCTTTGCTCCGGGCGCTCAAGCCATTCTGGAAGCTGCGGGCGGCAAGCCGCTGGGCATCGTCGCAATGAGCCCGCAAAACCTGATTTGCGCACGTTTGCTGTCCCGCGACATCAAGCTGCCACTGGACAAGTCGCTGCTGGTTCATCGCCTGAACGTCTGCCTGTCGCTGCGCGAGCGTCTGTTCGACAAGCCGTTTTATCGTCTGGTCTACGGCGACTCCGACCTGTTGCCAGGTTTGGTGGTGGATCGCTTCGGCGACATTCTGGTGGTGCAGCTGGCGTCAGCAGCCATGGAGCAGCTCAAGGACGACGTGCTCGCCGCGCTGATTCAAGTGATCAAGCCGAGGGGCATTCTGCTCAAGAACGACTCCGCCGCGCGCGACGCCGAAGGGCTGAACCGCTACGTTGAAACCGCGTTCGGCCTGGTGCCGGAGTGGGTCGCGCTGGAAGAGAACGGCGTGAAGTTTGAAGCGCCGGTGATGGAAGGCCAGAAGACGGGCTGGTTCTACGACCACCGCATGAACCGCGCGCGCCTGGCACCGTACGCCAAGGGCAAGCGTGTACTGGACCTGTTCAGTTACATCGGCGGCTGGGGCATCCAGGCCGGTGCTTTCGGCGCCAGCGAAGTCTTCTGCGTCGACGCGTCAGCCTTCGCGCTGGACGGTGTGGAGCGTAACGCCGCACTGAACGGCTTCGCGGAAAAGGTCACCTGCATCGAAGGCGACGTGTTTGAGGCGCTGAAGGAACTGAAAGCGGCTGAAGAGCGTTTCGACGTGATCATTGCCGACCCGCCCGCGTTCATCAAACGCAAGAAAGACATGAAGAACGGCGAAGGCGCCTACCGCCGCCTGAACGAGCAAGCCATGCGCCTGCTCAGCAAGGACGGCATTCTGGTCAGCGCTTCCTGCTCGATGCACCTGCCGGAAGATGACCTGCAAAACATCCTCCTGACCAGTGCCCGCCATCTGGACCGCAACATCCAGCTGCTCGAGCGCGGCGGCCAGGGCCCGGACCACCCGGTCCACCCTGCAATCCCCGAAACGCGCTACATCAAAAGCATCACCTGCCGGTTGTTGCCGAACAGCTGATGGCTGATGGCTGATGGCTGATAGCGTGACGTAACGAGCCGCCCACTCCTACAGGCCATCTGCAGAACCTGTAGGAGCGTGGCTTGTCCCGCGATCTGCCGGGAACCGGCAGCAAATCAGACGACAGGGACATGTCTGAGTGAATGCGATTGCAGGATGACTGTCGCTTCGCAACAGATCGCGAGCAAGCTCACTCCTACAGGCGATGCACAGTACCTGTAGGAGTGAGCTTGCTCGCGATTCTGCTTCAAAACCAACTCGCGTCCCACAGCGGATAATCTCCGACCCGTTTGACCAATCCAGCCCTCAACGGATTGGCGACAATGTATCTGGCCATCATCAAAAGATCGTCCTCCCGTCGTAATGCTCTGTCGTGAAAACCCCTCTGCCAGACTTGCCGGTGCGTTCCTCGCGACTGATTGATTGCGCGAGCGCTTCGCGATTTCACTCCCTGTAAAATCCGAGTGAGTTCACCTCCCGTCAGTTCAAGCAGCCAGTGGATGTGGTCGGGCATGATGACCCACGCTAACGAATCTGCCGCCCCCGAGGACTGAGCGGCGCGGAACTCGTTCACAACCAATCGTCCAAGCTTCCAGTCGCTGAAAACCTGCTCCCGGTTATGGGTGACCGACGTGACGAGGTAAATCCGTCCCGACTCCGAAAATCTCCCGCTCCTTAGATATCTTCCACGCGGTAATTCCGGCATTAGTCGCTCCCGTTGGTGATTACCAGGAAGGCTAGAACAGTGCCTGAGGGGTAGACGCCAAACAGAGATTCCGGATGTGTCTGCAAGATCCTTATCGCGAGCAAGCTCACTCCTACAGTGGTTCCGCGCCGAACTTTGCATTCGTGCCGGGACCATTGATCGCTCGAATCAGGGGGCATCTTTGTAGGAGTGAGCTTGCTCGCGATTGAGGTCGGATCCCCCACCGACCCATTTGGCAATCAGACCGATGAGTCCGCAGCCCCACTTCCCGCCATTCCCTCCCGCCCCCACAGGTGTAGAATCAGCGCTATTCATCGCCAGTCATCCCCGGCGGGTTTATGAGCTCAGGCTGGGCGTACGGTGATCCCGTATCGTTCGGTTTCTTCGCTGCATCCGGTCACTGCCTTTTGCACACGACGTCACTAGAAGCTCACTCCCTTCCTCATTCAGCCGATTAGCCGGAGTGCTCCAATGCCTGATTACCGTTCAAAAACGTCCACCCACGGCCGCAATATGGCCGGCGCGCGCGCCTTGTGGCGTGCCACGGGCATGAAGGACGACGATTTCAAGAAGCCGATCATCGCCATCGCCAACTCGTTTACCCAGTTCGTTCCGGGCCACGTCCACTTGAAGGACATGGGTCAGCTGGTGGCGCGCGAGATCGAAAGAGCAGGCGGCGTCGCCAAGGAATTCAACACCATCGCGGTGGATGACGGCATCGCCATGGGCCATGACGGCATGCTGTATTCGTTGCCCAGCCGCGAGATCATCGCCGACTCCGTCGAATACATGGTCAACGCCCACTGCGCCGATGCAATCGTCTGCATCTCCAACTGCGACAAGATCACCCCCGGCATGCTGATGGCTTCGTTGCGCCTGAACATCCCGGTGATCTTCGTCTCCGGCGGTCCGATGGAAGCCGGCAAGACCAAGCTCGCCAGCCACGGCCTGGACCTGGTCGACGCCATGGTCATCGCTGCCGACTCCACCGCGTCCGACGAAAAAGTCGCTGAATACGAGCGCAGCGCCTGCCCGACGTGCGGTTCGTGCTCCGGGATGTTCACCGCCAACTCGATGAACTGCCTGACTGAAGCACTGGGCCTCGCGCTGCCGGGCAACGGCTCCACGCTGGCGACCCACTCGGACCGCGAACAGCTGTTCCTGCAGGCCGGGCGCACCATCGTCGACCTGTGCAAAACCTACTACAAAGACAACGACGAGTCGGTGCTGCCGCGTAACATCGCCAACTTCAAGGCGTTCGAGAACGCGATGACCCTCGACATCGCCATGGGCGGTTCGACCAACACCATCCTGCATTTGCTGGCCGCTGCCCAGGAAGCCGAGATTCCGTTCGACTTGCGCGACATTGATCGCCTGTCGCGCCGCGTGCCGCAGCTGTGCAAAGTCGCGCCGAACATCCAGAAGTACCACATGGAAGACGTCCACCGCGCCGGCGGCATCTTCAGCATCCTCGGCTCGCTGGCCCGTGGCGGCCTGCTGCACACCGACTTGCCGACCGTGCACAGCAAATCCATGGAAGAAGCCATCGCCAAGTGGGACATCACCCAGACTGACGACGAAGCAGTGCACCAATTCTTCAAAGCGGGCCCTGCGGGCATTCCGACCCAGACGGCCTTCAGCCAGTCGACCCGTTGGGAAACCCTGGACGACGACCGCGAGAACGGCTGCATCCGCAGTGTCGAGCACGCCTACTCCCAGGAAGGTGGCCTGGCCGTGCTGTACGGCAATATCGCGCTGGACGGCTGCGTGGTGAAAACCGCTGGCGTGGACGAGTCGATTCACGTGTTCGAAGGCAACGCCAAGATCTTCGAAAGTCAGGACAGCGCTGTTCGCGGCATTCTGGCGGACGAAGTGAAGGCCGGCGACATCGTGATCATCCGTTACGAAGGTCCGAAAGGCGGCCCGGGTATGCAGGAAATGCTGTACCCGACGTCGTATCTGAAATCCAAAGGTCTGGGCAAAGACTGTGCGCTGCTGACCGACGGGCGTTTCTCGGGCGGGACCTCTGGCCTGTCCATCGGCCATGCGTCTCCTGAAGCCGCAGCAGGTGGCGCGATCGGTCTGGTCCGTGACGGCGACAAAGTACTGATCGATATTCCGAATCGCTCGATCAATCTGTTGATCGACGACGCGGAAATGGCCGAACGTCGCGCCGAGCAGGAAAAGAAAGGCTGGAAACCCGTTGAGTCACGCCCTCGCAAAGTGACCACCGCCCTCAAGGCCTACGCCCTGCTGGCGACCAGCGCCGACAAGGGTGCTGTGCGTGACAAGGCGATGCTCGACAAGCTGATGCCGTAAGCATCAACCCGCACTGGAAAACACCCCGCATGTCGGGGTGTTTTTTTGCCTGCCAACCGCTTGGAGGAGGTAAGGCTCGGACACGGGTCGAACACCCGGCCGAACCTTCAATTAGCCTCCAACAGATCCGGACACCGGCGGTTTCAGGAGCCAACGGCTACAGTGATCGCTCCCAGCAGCAGGCAAAGACTGGCGACCAACGTTAAACGCAGGCGCATCGGCAAATACCAGTCGGGCAGTGTTGTGGTTTTCACCAGACGCCGGTCCTGCCAGTAGTGCGTGACGAAACCGAAAATCAGCAGCAACAGCCCCAACGGTGCCGGCAATAACAGTGCGGGCCAGGCGATCAGCGCCGGGATGACACTCCAGATGAACCGCTCGCGACACTGGTCGGCATTCAAGCCTTGCAGGGTCATGGCGAATCCCCAATGCAGCGCGCCCACAAAACTCAGGATCACCGCTCCGTAAGCGAGCAGCGCGTGCGTCAAGAAAGCTCGGTAGTCGACTGCAAACAGGATCAGCAACAGCAGCCCAACGAACGGCAGCAAACCACCATAACCCAGCAGCGCCACGTACCTTGGCGACGAAGACAGCGACAACGCTTTCATTTGAGCCCCTTTCAGTCATTTACTTGAAAGACTATGGCTCAAAAGTGCAATGCTGTTTAGCTTCTCTTGCTCGACCGGAAAAAGGACCACGTCCTGTCACCCACTGATCAAGGCCTCGATCCCTGGGCGCTGAGACCTTCACATGAATACGTTGATCTATTGGTTCCGTCAGGACCTTCGGCTTGCCGACAACCCCGCATTCACCCACGCATGCGAACTTGCCCACACGCTGCTGCCGGTTTACTGCACACCCGTGGCGGCGTCCACGCCATGGGGATTCGAGCGCATCGGCGCCCACCGCCAGTATTTCGAACAGACCGCGGTCAGCGCACTGGCCGGGCAGCTGAGCGCACGAGGCAACGCGCTGATGCAGATTGAGGGTGAGTCCGTTGAACGCCTCGTCGCCCTGGCCCACGAGCTGGGCATCGATACGATCATCTGCGAACGCATCGCGGCGCCGGAAGAGGAAGCACAGGTGCAAGCCCTCCGCGCGGCGGGACTGACCGTGGAGGATCACTGGCAATCGACGCTGTTTACGCTGGATGAATTGCCAATGGCGGTCGAGCAGCTGCCCGACGTATTCAGCAGCTTTCGGCGTCTTGTGGAAAAGGCCCACGCTTCTGCCCGCCCCGCCATACCGTCGCCAGCGACAATTCCAGCGCTGCCGCAAGGTGTGAGGATTGAACCGGTCACGCTGCAAACGTCTGCGGTTCCGGACTCCCGCTCGGCGTTTCCTTACCAACAGCAAGCATTTCACGGCGGCGAGCACGCGGCCATCGAGCATCTGCAGCAGTATTTTCGCCGGGGCCTGGCGGACAGCTATAAAGCCACCCGCAACAACTTGAGCGCTGTGGACGACTCCACCAAGTTTTCGCCCTGGCTTGCACGCGGTTCGCTTTCAGCGCCGCAGGTCGATCAGGCGCTGAAGGCTTTTGAGTCCGAACATGGCGCCAATGACAGTACGTACTGGATCTACTTCGAGTTGCTGTGGCGCGATTACTTTCGCTTGCTGCATCTGAAATACGGCCGGCTTCTCTATCGCGCCAGCGGCCTGAAAGGGACCAGCGAACCGGGCCACAATCCACAGGGGTTTGCGCGCTGGTGTCGGGGTGAAACCGGAGAGGCGTTGATTGACGCGGGTATGCGGGAATTGGCAGCGACGGGCTATCTGTCCAACCGCATGCGCCAGATCGTCGCCAGTTACCTGATCTTCGATCTAAAGGGTGATTGGCGCGCCGGGGCCGCGTGGTTCGAGGCGCAGCTGGTGGATTACGACGTTTACAGCAATCAGGGCAATTGGCTGTACATCGCCGGCTACGGAACGGACCCGAGGGGCGGTCGGCGCTTCCACACCGTGAAGCAGGCCGACGAACATGATGCCGACGGCGCATACCGCAGGTTATGGGCCTGAAAAAGTGCGACACGGCAAATCGCCGCGCCGCGCAATGAGACGGCTTACTGAATCTCGTCCGGCTTGACGATCACCCAGTTCTTGTCCGCCGTGACCGGCAAGCCCTCTTTGGCCTGAGCCTCGGCGTTGGTCTTCATCATGCCGTTGAGCTGGGTCATGTACTTGTCCTTTCGGTTGATCCACAGATGAACGCCGCCTTTGCTGACGTCGACGCTGTGGAACAGCATGTAGCCATCGCTGGTGGGGGTGTCGCCGCCCACCAGCACCGGTTTTTTCCACTGATCGATGTAGGTCAGAATCGCTGCCTGCTTGCCGGCCATCCAGGTCGCCGGGGTCCACAGGTAAGGCGTCAGCTCAAGACCGAGGTTAGCCTTTTCGTCGTATTTGCCGGCGGTGATCTGCTTGCGGGCGGTGGTCAGTTCGCCGGTCTCGCGGTTCTTCAGCAGCGTGGTCACGCCGATAACGTTCTGCGGCTTGACGTTGTAGCCGTACTTGGGATCCGCAGCGACCATGCGCACCAACTCTTCGGAGGCCGCGGTCATCACATAGACCTCGATGCCGTTTTCCATCAGCTTGTTGTACAGCTCGGCCTGACCGGTGAAGACCTTGGGCGGCGGCACCTCGATGGTCTTGACCTCATCGCCTTCGTAATAGGTGCTCGGCACGGGTTTGCCAGAGGCCATCAACTCGTCGACGTAGCCTTTGAGCTCTTTGAGGGTGAAGCCGGAAAACACTTGCGCGACCCACGGATAGCAGACCATGTCGTCGATTTCGCAAAGCCGGTAGTAGTAGCTGAACAGGCTTTCCTTGTGGTCAGCGGTGTCCTTGAACGGGATGAGCTTGAGGGAAGGATCGAGTGTGTCGCGGGTGATCAGCCCCTTGTTTTCCATGAACGGCAGCAGCGACTCTTCCAGGTCGTAGCGGTAGCTGGTGTTGTCCATGTCGAAAACGGCGAAATTACCTTTGTTGGCGTTTGCCGCAATCATGGCGTTGAGCTGCTTGGCGGCAGGCGCAGGCCAGTGGGTCAGTTCGGTGGCGAGTGCCTGTCCGGCCAGACCCAGACACAGCGCGGTGGCCAATAATGTTGGTACGAATTTCATGGTGATCCCCTCCCCTTTTTTGGTTCGAGGAGGACCCTAACAAAAAGCCATGACTGTTTGGATGCGTCAGCGACAACGTCTGTTCTGATGGCGTCACCCCGATCGCCATTCACGACAGATGACATGAAAACGACATTTTTGTGACAGCGCTGGGCTGCTCACTCCCACAGTTGACCGCATTCCCCTGTAGGAGTGAGCTTGCTCGCGATAGCGATATCAGGCCCGCTCCCAAACCTCGAAACTGTACGCAGGCTTGTCATCCAGTGCCGGGTTTGGCGTGTCGGAAACCAGTTTCCACTGCGCCAGATCGAATTCCGGAAACCACGCGTCTCCTTCAGGACTCAGCGCCACGCGGGTGAGGTACAGGCGGTCAGCGTGCTCAAGGGCCTGGCCGTAAAGCTGGGCGCCGCCGATCAGCATCACTTCACTGACGCCCTGCTCGGCCGCCCACTCTTCCGCGCGGTGCACCGCCGCTTCCAGAGAGGTGAAGACCTCGGCGCCCTCAAGCTGCAAATCCTGTTGGCGCGTGACCACCAGATTCAACCGCCCCGGCAGCGGACGACCGAGCGAATCCCAAGTCTTGCGACCCATGATGATCGGCTTGCCCAGCGTGGTCGCCTTGAAATATTTGAAATCACCCGGCAAGTGCCAGGGCATGGAATTGTCGACGCCGATCACCCGGTTTTCAGCGAGTGCGGCGATCAAGCTCAGGGGGAGATGTTTTTTCATGGCGCGAGGATATCAGAGCGCCCTGCCCCAGCACATTCGCTCGCCACGCGGTCCAAGCACCGATACCCGTTCGCTGCGCGATCGCAGCCACACCGGTTATGCTCAACCACGACTTTACCGACGAGACGCCGCGTGACTGCACTGACTCCCCTTGATGAACTCTGGCTGACCGAAGCCGTGCGCCTGCGTGAAGAACACGCCGGCGCGCTCGAAGACGAAGAAGCCAACCGCCGCGCACGCGCCTCGGCGAGCGACCTGCAAACCCGGATCAAACACCGCGCCCTGTGGCTCGCCGAACGCGACGGCATGCTCAAGGCGCTGCATCACTGGAAACAAGGCGCGCGCCTGGCGTTGATCGTGCTGGCGGTGTTCGCGGTGGTCAGCGGCGCCGGACTGGCGTTCGCTGCCTTGGGCGACGGCCAGACGCCCGTCAATGTGTTCTGGGCGCTCGGCAGCCTGCTCGGGCTTAACCTGATTCTGCTGTTGAGTTGGGCCATCGGCGTGCTCTTCGTCGGGGAAAGTACCGCCGGCCTCGGTCGCCTCTGGCTGTGGCTAAGCGAGAAACTGGCGCGCGATGCCCAGGCGGCGCAGCTCGCGCCGGCGTTGATATTGCTGCTGCAACGCAAGCGCCTGAACCGCTGGGTGCTGGGTATCTGCGTCAACGGCTTGTGGCTGCTCGCCTTGGTCAGCGCCCTGACGCTGCTGCTGTTACTGATGGCGACGCGGCGCTACGGCTTCGTCTGGGAAACCACCATTCTGGGCAGCGACACCTTTGTCAGCCTGACCCGAGGCCTGGGAGCAATCCCCTCGCTTCTCGGTTTCAGCGTCCCCACCGAGTCGATGATCCGCGCCAGCGGTGATAACGCGCTCGCCATCGAAAACGCCCGTCAGGCCTGGGCTGGATGGCTGGTCGGCGTGCTGGTGGTGTTCGGTATTGTGCCGCGCTTGCTGCTGACGATGCTGTGTTACCTGCGTTGGCGCGTGGGTCGACGAGGGTTGTCACTGGATCTGAGCCATCCCGGTTTCGTCGAGCTGCGCGAGCGCTTGATGCCCAGCAGCGAACGGCTGGGCATCAACGATGCCGCGCCTCCCGAGCTTCACACCGTGGTCACCGGTCCGTCAGCGAGCGAAAGCCAGGGCGCGCTGCTGGTCGCCATCGAGCTGGACAATCAGCAGCCGTGGCCGCCCGAGCTGCCCGACAGCGTGGTCAACGCCGGCATTCTCGACTCCCGTGAGTCAAGGCGCACACTGCTCGACCAACTGACACGCTACCCGCCTGCGCGTCTTGCCATCGCCTGCGATCCACGTCGCTCGCCGGATCGCGGCAGCCTGGCGTTGATTGCCGAGTTGGCTCGCTGCGCCACCGCGACGCGCATCTGGCTGTTGCCGGCCCCCACCGGACAGGCGCTGGACGCCGACCGACTGGAGGATTGGCACACGGCGCTGCAGCAGCTTGAACTGCACTGGACCGACAGTGCGCCGATGACCTGGCTGGAGAGCGGGCATGACTGACAAGGACGCAATTCGCCCGTTGAAACTGGCCGTGGTCGGCCACACCAACGTCGGCAAAACCTCACTGTTGCGCACGCTCACCCGCGACGTCGGCTTCGGCGAAGTCTCCCACCGCCCGAGCACCACCCGGCACGTCGAAGGCGCGCGGTTGTCGGTGGATGGCGAAGCGCTGCTGGAGCTGTACGACACGCCCGGCCTGGAAGACGCCATCGCCCTGCTTGATTACCTCGAGCGGCTGGACCGACCCGGCGAACGGCTCGACGGCCCGGCGCGGCTCGGGCGCTTTCTGGAAGGCAGCGAGGCGCGCCAGCGTTTTGAACAGGAGGCCAAAGTGCTTCGTCAGCTACTCGCCTCCGACGCCGGCCTGTACGTGATTGACGCGCGAGAGCCGGTGCTTGCCAAGTACCGCGACGAGCTGGCCGTGCTTGCCAGTTGCGGCAAGCCGTTGCTGCCCGTGCTCAATTTTGTCAGCAGTGCGCAGCAGCGCGAACCGGACTGGCGTGAAGCGCTGGCGCGTCTCGGCCTGCACGCGCTGGTGCGTTTTGACAGCGTTGCACCGCCCGAAGATGGCGAACGCCGTCTGTATGAAAGCCTGGCCCTGCTGCTGGAAACCTCCCGCGGCAGACTGGAGCGTCTCATCGCAGATCAGCAGGCCCAGCGTGAGGCTCGCAAGCAGAGCGCCGCCAGGCTGATCTCCGAGCTGTTGCTGGACTGCGCTGCCTGCCGCCGAAGTGTTGCGACGGATTCCGGTCAGGTACAGGCCGCCATCGACGATCTGCGCAAAGCCGTGCGCCAGCGCGAACAACGTTGCGTCGAGTCGCTGCTCAAGCTCTACGCGTTTCGTCGAGAAGATGCCTCGGCCAGCGATTTGCCGTTGATGGATGGCCGCTGGGGGGATGACCTGTTCAATCCCGAAACCCTGAAATTGCTGGGCGTACGCGTGGGTGGCGGTATTGCTGCGGGCGCGGCGGCAGGTGCAGGCGTGGACTTGCTGGTGGGCGGCATCACGCTGGGTGCGGCGGCACTGGTCGGCGCGATTGCCGGCGGCGCTCTGCAAACAGCGCGCAGTTACGGCGGGCGGCTGATGGACAAATTCAAGGGGCAGCGCGAACTGACGGTCGACGATGCCGTGCTGCGACTGTTGGCGCTGCGCCAACGGCAATTGCTGCAAGCGCTGGAAGTGCGCGGCCACGCCGCCATGGAGAGTATCAAACTGACCGCGCCTCTGGACAAGACCTGGCGCGAAGGCAAGCTGCCGGAGGCGCTGCACAAGGCGCGAGCGCATCCGCAATGGTCGTCGCTGAATCCTGGCGCAAAGCTGAACCAGAGCGAGCGGCAGGAGCAAGTGGAGGCCTTGGCAAAGACCGTGCTGGTCTGAAATGGGCGGCCGCAATGATCTACCGGTCAGCAGCCGACAGTCGCCCCGACGATTTTGCGATAGGGGAATTGCGCGCGGACCGGTATGATCGCGCGCCCGATACACCCGGAAGCACACGCGCATGAAACCCACCTTGATCGCCGCTGCAGAACTCGACCGCATCGAGACCTGGCAGAAATATTCCAGCTACATGTGCGGAGGCTGTGTTTCCAGTTGCTGCACGCTCCCTGTGGAAGTGAAGATCAAGGACCTGATCCGCATCGGCATCGTCGACGAGTTCGAACAGGGCGATAACCCGAAGAACATCGCCAAACGCTTGCAGAAGGACGGGATCGTCGAGCGCTTCAATCAGAAGTCCGGGATCTTCACCCTCCAGCGCATGAGCAACAACGATTGCCTGTACCTGGATCGCAAGAGCCGGCTGTGCACCATCTATGACAAACGCCCCGACACTTGCCGCAACCACCCGAAGATCGGCCCGCGCCCGGGTTATTGCGCCTATAAACCGAAAGAAGTCGTGCGCGAAGCTACCGGTACGCTGAACTCGAACTCCGGTCGGGTGCCGTTGAAGTTCTAAGCCTTCTATAGTGCTCGCGTACGCCTTCCCGGCTGAAGCCGGTCCTACCAAAGGCGCGCAGACCTTAGTGGGACCGGCTTTAGCCGGGAAGACGCCGGATTGAGCGACATCGCCCTCACAGCATCGACACCGGCCAAACCAAAACGCAGACAAACAAAAACGCCCCCGGCCTTTCGACCGGGGGCGTTTTCGTTCAGCCGGGGCTAGTTACGCCTTGGCTTTCTTGGCAGCACGGGTACGCTCGCCTTCGTCGAGGATCTTCTTGCGAAGACGGATCGACTTAGGGGTGACTTCGCACAGCTCGTCGTCCTGGATGAATTCCAGAGCCTGTTCCAGGGTGAAGCGAACAGGTGGAACCAGAGCGATGGTTTCGTCTTTGCCCGAAGCACGCATGTTGTCGAGCTTCTTGCCTTTGGTTGGGTTCACGCCCATGTCGTTATCGCGGCTGTTCAAGCCAACGATCTGACCGTTGTAGATCTCCTGACCGTGCTCGACGAACAGCTTGCCGCGCGCCTGCAGGGTTTCCAGGGAATAGGTCAGTGCCTTGCCGGTCTCAACCGATACCAGAACGCCGTTCTGACGACCGGACATGTCGCCGGACTTCATGGTGTCGTAGCGGTCAAAGATCGAGGTCAGGATGCCAGCACCGTTGGTCAGGGTCAGGAACTGGTTACGGAAACCAATCAGGCCACGAGCAGGGATGTTGTATTCCAGACGCACACGGCCTTTGCCATCCGGCACCATGTTGGTCAGGTCGCCCTTACGCAGACCCATCTCTTCCATGACCTTGCCCTGGGATTCTTCCGGGGTATCAATGGTCACGTTTTCAAACGGTTCCTGCTTCACGCCGTCTACCTGACGGATGATCACTTCAGGACGACCGACACCCATTTCGAAGCCTTCGCGACGCATGGTTTCGATCAGTACCGACAAGTGCAGCTCACCACGGCCGGAGACCTTGAACTTGTCAGCCGAGTCGCCTTCTTCAACGCGCAGAGCAACGTTGTACAGCAGCTCCTTGTCCAGACGCTCCTTGATGTTACGGGACGTCACGAACTTGCCTTCTTTACCGCAGAACGGCGAGTCGTTGACCTGGAAGGTCATCGAAACGGTGGGTTCGTCAACGGTCAGCGGCTTCATCGCTTCCACTGTGTCCGGGTGGCACAGAGTGTCGGAGATGAACAGCGATTCCATACCGCTGATGCAAACGATGTCGCCAGCAGCAGCTTCTTCGACGTCGATGCGGTGCAGACCGTGGTGACCCATCAGCTTCAGGATACGGCCGTTGCGGCGCTTGCCGTCGGCACCGATCGCAACAACCGGAGTGTTTGGCTTGACGCGGCCACGAGCGATACGGCCAACACCGATGACGCCCAGGAAGCTGTTGTAGTCCAGTGCCGAGATCTGCATCTGGAACGGACCGTCACGGTCAACCTTTGGCGCAGGGACGTTGTCGACGATCGACTGGTACAGCGGGGTCATGTCTTCAGCCATGTCGGTGTGATCCAGACCGGCAATACCGTTCAGGGCCGAGGCGTAGACGACTTTGAAGTCCAGCTGTTCTTCGGTAGCACCGAGGTTGTCGAACAGGTCGAAGATCTGGTCCAGAACCCAGTCCGGACGCGCGCCTGGACGGTCAACCTTGTTGATGCAGACGATTGGACGCAGGCCGGCTTCGAAAGCCTTCTTGGTCACGAAACGCGTTTGCGGCATAGGGCCGTCTTGGGCGTCGACCAGCAGCAGAACGGAGTCAACCATCGACATCACGCGCTCTACTTCACCGCCGAAGTCGGCGTGGCCCGGGGTGTCAACGATGTTGATGTGGTAGCCATTCCAGTTGATCGCGGTGTTCTTCGCGAGAATGGTAATACCGCGTTCTTTTTCCTGGTCGTTGGAGTCCATCACGCGTTCGTCGTTGAGCTCGTTGCGCTCAAGGGTGCCGGACTGGCGCAGAAGCTTGTCGACGAGGGTAGTTTTACCGTGGTCAACGTGAGCAATGATGGCGATGTTGCGTAGATTTTCGATCACTTGTGTATCTCGATCAGAGGATTCGGTCAGCTGTCTGATTGTAGGCAGCTATGAACGGTGGAGCCGGCGAAAGCCGTTACGGCTGACGACTGGTGTCGGGGGGCCGGTGACGCAAGCCACAGGCAAACAGCCCCGGGCACTTAGCTCGGTCGATAAACGCGCACATTGGCATGCCCCTCACTGAGCAGATGATGAGCATGCAGGCGACTCATGACGCCTTTGTCGCAATAGAGCAGGTACTGGCGCGTATCATCCAGTTCCTTGAAACGGCTGTTCAATGCAAAGAACGGCAGCGTTTGTACTTCAACGCCAGTCAGCGCCAGCGGGCGGTCTTCAGCGTCATCCGGGTGACGGATGTCGATGACCACTTGCCCGGCCAGCGCCTGACCAACTTCTTCAATCTGAACGTCCTGGCCCAATTCCTCGATCACGCGATCGATCGGTACCAGACGAGCGTTTTCAAGCGCACGCTCGAGCACGGCCATGTCGAACGATTTTTCTTCGTGCTCGACCCGGTTGCGCTTGGCAGCGGTCTTCGGGTTCACCGAAATCACCCCGCAGTATTCGGGCATGTGCCGGGCAAAATCGCCGGTGCCGATCTGATCGGCCAGGTCAATGATGTCCTGCTTGTGACTGGCGATCAGCGGCCGCAAGACCAGCTTCTCCGTCACGCAATCAATGACCGACAGGTTGGGCAGCGTCTGGCTGGACACCTGGGAAATCGCCTCGCCGGTGACCAGCGCGTCGATTTCCAGCCGGTCGGCAATGTTCGTCGCGGCGCGCAACATCATACGCTTCAATACTACGCCCATATGACTGTTATCGACTTTTCCGAGAATTTCTCCCAGAACTTCCTCGAACGGTACGCTGACAAACAGCACGCGCTGGGAGCTGCCGTACTTCTTCCAGATGAAGTGCGCGACTTCCATCACGCCCAGCTCGTGGGCACGTCCGCCCAGGTTGAAGAAGCAGAAATGGCTCATCAGGCCACGACGCATGATCTGGTACGCGGCCACGGTGGAGTCAAAACCACCGGACATCAGGATCAGGGTCTGCTCAAGCGAACCCAGCGGATAACCGCCCATGCCGTTGTGCTGGCTGTGAATCACGAACAGGCGCTGGTCGCGGATTTCGATTCTGACTTCGACTTCCGGGGCCTTCAGCGAGATGCCGGCGGCGTTGCATTCACGGCGCAGCTTGCTGCCGACGTACTTCTCGACGTCCATGGAGCTGAAGTCGTGATGACCCGCTCGCTTGCAGCGCACCCCGAATATCTTGCCGGGGATCGCATCGCCGAAGTGCAGCTTGCACTTCTCATAGATGTCTTCCATGTCGCCCAGCGGATACTGGTCAACCTGCAGAAAGTGCGTGATGCCGGGCATGCAGCTCAGCCGCTCGGTCATCTCGCGCAGCACTTTGGCATCCTCGACCCTGGTTTCGACCTCAAGGTTGTCCCACACGCCATCCACCACCAACGCCGGGTCCAGATCGCGGAGTACCGTGCGGATGTTCTTGGCCAGCTGTTTGATGAAGCGCTTGCGCACAGGCCGGCTTTTGATAGTGATTTCTGGGAAGACTTTGACGATTAATTTCATGAAAACAGCGCGCTAGGTCCCGGTCGAAAAAGGGGGGCGCGGATTATAGCGGAAATTGCTCAAGGTTTAACCAGTTATCGTACAGTCAATCGTCCACGCACCAAAACGGCCCTGTATACAATTACTTGGCACCACAACGGTGCGCCTGTTTTCGAATATGCGACGTTTAACGCGCTAAAAGACAGGTATTCCCGAGGAAATCCCAACACAGGGCACTGGCATGCAAATTGCTCCCTTGTGAGGCAGGTTGCCTTGGTCGAGTATCGCGCCCGGCATCACCCAAATTGAAGGGCCCACTACTACTCAGGCCCTAATCCACCCCGGAGGACAACATGTCGAAGTCGGTTCAACTCATCAAAGATCATGACGTTAAGTGGATTGATCTGCGCTTCACGGACACCAAAGGCACTCAGCACCACGTGACCATGCCGGCCCGAGATGCGCTGGAAGACGACTTCTTCGAAGTCGGCAAAATGTTCGACGGTTCCTCCATCTCGGGCTGGAAAGGCATCGAAGCCTCCGACATGATCCTGCTGCCGGACGACGAAACCGCCGTCCTGGATCCGTTCACCGAAGAGCCTACCCTGATCCTGGTTTGCGACATCATCGAACCGTCGACCATGCAAGGTTACGATCGCGACCCACGCGCCATCGCTCACCGCGCGGAGGAATACCTGAAGTCGACCGGCATCGGTGACACTGTATTTGCCGGCCCTGAGCCAGAATTCTTCATCTTCGACGAAGTGAAATTCAAGTCCGATATCTCCGGCTCCATGTTCAAGATCTACTCCGAACAAGGTTCGTGGATGTCCGACGCTGACATCGAAGGCGGCAACAAGGGCCACCGTCCAGGTATCAAAGGCGGCTACTTCCCGGTTCCACCGTTCGACCACGACCACGAAATCCGCACCGCAATGTGCAACGCTCTGGAAGAAATGGGCCAGGTCGTCGAAGTTCACCACCACGAAGTCGCAACCGCTGGCCAGAACGAAATCGGCGTGAAATTCAACACGCTGGTTAAAAAGGCTGACGAAGTTCAGACCCTGAAATACGTCGTGCATAACGTTGCCGACGCTTACGGCCGCACCGCTACCTTCATGCCCAAGCCTCTGTACGGCGATAACGGTTCGGGTATGCACGTTCACATGTCCATCTCCAAAGATGGCAAGAACACCTTCGCAGGCGAAGGTTATGCCGGCCTGTCCGACACCGCTCTGTACTTCATCGGCGGCATCATCAAACACGGCAAGGCCCTGAACGGCTTCACCAACCCGGCAACCAACTCCTACAAGCGTCTGGTTCCAGGCTTCGAAGCGCCGGTCATGCTGGCCTACTCGGCTCGTAACCGTTCGGCTTCGATCCGTATTCCTTACGTCAATAGCCCTAAAGGCCGTCGTATCGAAGCACGTTTCCCGGACCCGGCAGCCAACCCGTACCTGGCATTCGCTGCCCTGTTGATGGCAGGCCTGGACGGCATCCAGAACAAGATCCACCCTGGCGATGCTGCTGACAAAAACCTGTATGACCTGCCGCCTGAAGAGGCGAAAGAGATCCCACAGGTTTGCGGCAGCCTGAAAGAAGCCCTGGAAGAGCTGGATAAAGGCCGTGCGTTCCTGACCAAAGGCGGCGTATTCAGCGACGACTTCATCGACGCTTACATCGCTCTGAAATCCGAAGAAGAAATCAAAGTACGCACCTTCGTACACCCACTGGAATATGAGCTGTACTACAGCTGCTGATCCAGTCGCGCCGGCGTAAGCCGCGTGAACAAGAGGCCTCCTTCGGGAGGCCTTTTTTGTTACTGAGCGCGTATTGTTCAGTCGCTATAAATATGTACCGCAGATGGGAACGATGCTTCCGGCAACCTTGTGCTTTCTGCTCTTCAACAAGCACAAGGATTTCTTTCATGCTCAACATCACCCCCGCCTGCCTGCTGCTGGCGATGATCGCCCTTGGCGGATGCGCCACCGCGCAAACGTCCAGCTCCGCTCCAGTCTCAACGGTCGAGTCCACCGTTCTGCTCAAAAGCTCAACTTCCTGGGACGGAACACCCTATGACGCCTACCCTGTCGGCAACCCTGAGCTGACGGTCCTCAACATCAAGATCCCCGCCAACACCGCCCTCAAATGGCACGAGCACCCGATGCCCAATGCGGCCTATGTCGTGTCCGGCAATCTCACGGTGGAAACCCGCGAAGGCGGCAAGTCGATTCAGCTGAAACCAGGCGATGTGCTGCCTGAAATGGTCGCCAGGCAGCACCGAGGCCTGACGGGAGACACCGCCGTGGAGCTCGTCGTTTTTTACGCCGGAACACCGGGAATGCCACTTTCTTCCAGCCAAAATGTTAAACAGTGATCGCTTGGTCATACGTGAGGACATGACAATGCTCAAACAGCTCCAACTCGCCGCCCTGGCCTGCGGCCTGGTGTCGACCGGCGTTCACGCGGCGCCTGCTCAGCAGCCTCCTGGGCAACTTCAGCCGCTTATTGCGGCCATGGAGCAAAGGCTGGAAATCGCCAATGACGTGGCGCGCAGCAAATGGCACAGCGGCAAGCCAGTACAGGACAGTGAGCGCGAGCGCCAGGTGATCCAGAGCGCCGAATCACGGGCGGGTGAATTCAAACTGGCGGCCGACGACGTGCGCGAGTTCATGACCGCCCAGATGGAAGCCAACAAGATGGTGCAATACGCGCGCATCGAGCAGTGGCGTGAAACCGGCCACTCTCCGGAGAAGCCCGAATCCAGTCTCACCGATGGCATCCGGGGTCGGCTGGATACGCTGCTGCCGGTGTTGATGCAAAGTTACTCGGCGTTTCAGCCTTATCGCAGCGATGCCAAGTGCCCGGGTTGGGTGCAGTCGGAAATCCAGCGGCAGGCAAGTGATCCGGTCATCGTGACCGCGTTGCAACGGGCGGCAGGCGACCTTTGCCGGATCAAGGCAAGCCAGTAAGCAGGCACGCAGATCCGCTTCTCAACTGACACCGTCGATCAGTATTCCTCTATGCTGATCCTGTGCCGCGCCATGCATTGAGCGCGGCACCATTGTTGGTTGTCCTGATCGCTGCACTGGAGTGTTCATGCGTCAATGTCTCGCCCTTCTGCTGCTGGTGTTTGCACTGCCCGCTGCCGCGCAGATTTACAAATACACCGATGCCTCCGGTAACACGGCGTACAGCAACCAGCCGCCGAACGGCACCAAAGCCGAGACTGTCGAGCTGCCGCCGCTCAACAGCGTCGAGACCGTGGTGCCTGCCGCGCCGCCGCCACTGCCCGCGACGCAGAACCAGAACCAGCAAACCGCTGCCACCTATCAGGTGCTCGCGCTGAAAGACTTGCCCCAGGACGAAGCGCTTCGTGCCAACAACGGCTCGTTTACCGTTGGCGTGGCCATTGAGCCTCGTCTGCAGCCCGGGCATTTGCTGCAGTTGATAGTGGACGGCACGCCCTACGGCCAGCCCACCAATATTCCGCGACTGCAGGTGATGGAGCTTGAACGGGGCGAACACAGCTTTTCGGTTCAGGTGCTGGAAAATCAGCGTTCCATCCAGCAAAGCAAGACGGTCAACCTGACAGTGCAGCGAGTTCATGTCGGCAGACCTTAAACACTTTTGCCGGTTGGCCATTGCCCTCTGCCTGCTGTTCGGCGTAAGTCAGTCCGCCCTCTCCCAGGTGTATACCTACGTCGATGCAGACGGGAATCGGGTCTTCACCGACCAACCTCACCGCAATGCGAAGAAGGTCGACATTGCGCCGACCAACCGGGTCGATCAGCCTGCGAAGGCGCCCAGTCGGCCATCCAAACCGAAGCCAGCGGCGGGTCCCATCTTTCATTATCAGTTGCTGCGCATTCTGGCGCCGGAACCTGACAGCACGATTCGCGACATTGAGGGCAACCTGAACGTCACCGTCAGCAATGAGCCAGAGCTACAGCCAGACCACCTGTACCGGTTACTGCTCGACAGCAAACCCTATGGCGAGCCGACGCGCAGCCCGGTGTTTCCGCTGACCAACATCGACCGCGGCACTCACCAGCTGTCCGTGGAGATCATCGATCAATACGGTCGAGTGCTGGAGCGAACCCCCAATCAGCCCTTTCACCTGATACGCATCTCTCTGGCGCAGAAGCGGCTCGCACAGCCTTGCAAAACGGATGATTACGGCGTGCGCCCCGAATGCCCCCTCAAGGACAAGCCAGAAGAAGAATCGAGCTTCTTTCCATTTTTCCGCTAAACCATGCCTGACTGGCTATGCTCTATTATGGTGCGCAACCTGAACAAGGTTTCGTTCTAAAAGCCCATTTTGGTTCAGCATTCCGGAATTCATGCACTGTCGCCGGGCCTGCCGTGCAAAAAACGCTCGCAATTCCTCAATCCGCGCTTCTTTTCGGAGCCTTGGTTTGGTTTTTGCATTTTGTAATGAATGCGCGAGCACATCACACGTTTCAGCGGTTTCCATACGCTGGCAAAGACCAATCAGAGCCTGCACTCACGGCCCAGACCGTGTGCATAGAGCCAAAAGAGGTCACCGGGATTCATGACTATCAGCGATGCGTTGCATCGGTTGTTACTCGACAACCTGACCACTGCCACGATTCTGCTCAACTCGGACCTGCGCCTCGAGTACATGAATCCTGCCGCTGAAATGCTGCTGGCCATCAGCGGTCAGCGCAGCCACGGACAATTCATCAGCGAGCTGTTCACCGAATCCGCCGAAGCGCTGAGCTCGCTTCGTCAGGCAGTCGAACAGGCCCATCCGTTTACCAAGCGTGAGGCCATGCTCACCGCACTGACCGGCCAGACGCTGACGGTTGATTACGCCGTCACGCCGATCCTTTCCCAGGCCGAGACGATGCTGCTGCTGGAAGTCCATCCCCGTGATCGCTTGCTGCGCATCACCAAGGAGGAGGCTCAGCTGTCCAAGCAGGAAACCACCAAGATGCTGGTGCGTGGCCTGGCCCATGAGATCAAGAACCCCCTTGGCGGGATTCGCGGTGCCGCGCAGTTGCTGGCACGTGAGCTGCCGGAGGAGAGCCTCAAGGACTACACCAACGTCATCATCGAAGAGGCCGACCGTCTGCGTAATCTGGTCGACCGTATGCTGGGCTCGAACAAGCTGCCGATGCTGGCGATGACCAACGTGCATGAAGTGCTCGAGCGCGTGTGCAGCCTGGTCGAAGCCGAAAGCCAGGGATGCATCACCCTCGTGCGCGACTACGACCCGAGCATTCCCGATGTACTGATCGACCGCGAGCAGATGATTCAGGCGGTGCTCAATATCGTGCGCAATGCCATGCAGGCGATCAGCAGCCAGAACGAGCTGCGTCTGGGCCGCATCAGCCTGCGCACGCGCGCCATGCGTCAGTTCACCATCGGCCACGTGCGCCATCGTCTGGTCAGCAAGATCGAAATCATCGACAACGGCCCCGGCATTCCGCCGGAGCTGCAAGAAACCATTTTTTATCCCATGGTCAGCGGCCGCCCGGATGGCACCGGGCTGGGCCTTGCCATTACCCAGAACATCATCAGTCAGCACCAGGGGCTGATCGAGTGTGATAGCCATCCTGGCCATACAACATTCTCGATCTTCCTGCCGCTGGAACAAGGAGCAGCGTCGACATGAGCCGTAGTGAAACTGTCTGGATCGTCGATGACGACCGTTCCATCCGCTGGGTACTGGAGAAAGCCCTGCAGCAAGAGGGCATGACCACACAAAGTTTCGACAGCGCCGATGGTGTAATGAGCCGCCTGGCCCGCCAGCAACCGGACGTGATCATTTCCGATATCCGCATGCCCGGCGCCAGCGGCCTGGACCTGCTGGCGCGCATTCGCGAACAGCATCCGCGCCTGCCGGTCATCATCATGACCGCGCATTCGGACCTCGACAGTGCCGTGGCGTCCTATCAGGGCGGTGCCTTCGAGTACCTGCCCAAGCCGTTCGACGTTGACGAAGCCGTTTCTCTGGTCAAACGCGCCAATCAGCACGCTCAAGAGCAGCAAGGCCTGGCCGTTCCGCCTACCCTGACCCGCACGCCGGAAATCATCGGCGAAGCGCCGGCGATGCAGGAAGTGTTTCGCGCCATCGGCCGCTTGAGCCACTCCAATATCACCGTGTTGATCAACGGCGAATCCGGGACCGGTAAAGAATTGGTTGCCCACGCCCTGCACCGACACAGCCCACGGTCGGCGTCGCCGTTCATTGCGCTGAACATGGCCGCAATTCCGAAAGACTTGATGGAATCCGAACTGTTCGGCCATGAAAAAGGCGCGTTCACCGGCGCGGCGAACCTGCGCCGCGGGCGTTTCGAGCAGGCCGACGGCGGCACCCTGTTTCTCGATGAAATCGGCGACATGCCGGCCGACACCCAGACCCGACTGCTGCGCGTGCTGGCAGACGGCGAGTTCTACCGGGTGGGCGGTCACGTGCCGGTCAAAGTCGACGTGCGCATCATTGCGGCGACCCACCAGAATCTGGAAACCCTGGTCCAGGCCGGCAAGTTCCGCGAAGACTTGTTTCACCGCCTGAACGTGATCCGCATTCACATCCCGCGCATGTCCGACCGTCGCGAGGACATCCCGACGCTGGCACGCCACTTCCTCAGCCGCGCTGCGCAAGAACTGGCCGTTGAGCCCAAGCTATTGAAGGCGGAAACGGAGGAATACCTCAAGCACCTGCCGTGGCCGGGCAACGTCCGTCAGTTGGAAAACACCTGCCGCTGGATCACGGTGATGGCTTCAGGCCGCGAAGTGCACGTCAGCGATCTGCCGCCTGAACTGCTGAGCCTGCCGCAGGACGCTGCCCCGGTGACCAACTGGGAACAAGCGCTGCGCCAATGGGCGGATCAAGCGCTGGCGCGCGGCCAATCCAGCCTGCTGGACAGCGCCGTGCCGACGTTCGAACGCATCATGATCGAGACCGCGCTCAAGCATACCGCTGGCCGTCGTCGCGACGCTGCCGTGCTGCTGGGCTGGGGCCGTAACACCTTGACCCGCAAGATCAAGGAATTGGGCATGAAGATCGATGGCGGTGACGATGACGAGGGTGATGAGGCCTGAGTGAGCTGTCATTTATGACAGTTTACGCCGTAAGGCAACAGTGATTAGCTCCTGAAGTCTCGACCACTGAGACAGGGAGCTCAATCACGTGAACCGATTCTGGCAATACGCCTTTCAATGGGGCATCGGCCAACGATTTCAGCGCCGGCAAATCAAAAGTCAGGCGCGCCTGGTCGACTATTCGCTCGTCGAAATGGCCGCATTGCTGCGTACTGGCGAACTGACTTCCCGGCAAATCACCCTTGCCTATCTTGAGCGCATTGATCAGCTCAATGGCCCGTTTGAGACCTACAACGACAATGGCGGCTATAACGCGTTTGTGCGGGTTGATCGCGAGCAGGCGCTCGCCCAATCACAAGACGCCGATGCATGGATCAACAATCCGGATGATCCGCGTGGCATCGCGCCGATGCTTTGCGGAATACCCGTTGGCGTCAAGGACTCCATAGGCATCGTCGGCCTTGAGAGCAAGAATGGCGCACCAGAATTCAGTACCAATTTCGCACTTCGCAATGCCACCGCCGTCGCTCGATTGCGCGCTGCGGGGGCTGTCGTGCTGGGTCATACCATTTGCTCACGCTTTTCAGGCAGCACCGTCGGTGATTTTGGGTGTAACGCTTGGGATGTGGACAAAGTGCCCGGTGGATCAAGCTCCGGATCCGCTATTGCCCCGATCGCTCGGCTGTGTGTCGCAACGCTTGGTGAGGAGACCGGCGGTTCCATGATCATTCCGGCCGCTGCCAACGGTGCCAGCGCCATCAAGCCGTCACTGGGCTACGTATCGACCGGCGGCTTAATGCCGTTGCGCATAGGTTGGGATGTAGTCGGTCCGATGGCACGTTCAGTACAGGACGCCGCTCATCTTCTTGCCGCGATACAAGGCCCTGACCCCCTTGGCGATCCGCAAACGCTGTACACGCCGCTGCCGTTCCCACAGATGCCGACCACACCACGTCCGGGGGATACCCCACTGACGGGACTGACGATCGGCGTGCCGCAGACTGACTGGATGTCAGCCTCAGACGCTCCTCCGGGACAAACCTACGACCCGGACTATGGACTGGCTTTTGAGCGCTTCAAACAGCAGTTGCAGCAGCTCGGTGCAAGAGTGATCGAATTTGAGGGAGTAAACATGGCCGATGAGGTGAACCGTCTTTATTACGCAGGACCCATCCTGTGGACGACTGAAAACCCCGACATATTTGTAACACCCGCAATGGCGACTACTTACTGCCAGCAATACGAAGCAAGTTACTGGCAAGCCGTCCAAGACTTTGCCGCAGGTCGACCCGATGACGACAAGGAAACACTACTGCGCTACTACGGCACGGCATTCACCCACCCGGTCATAGAACAGATGCCGTGCTCAGTGCGAATAGAAGCGGAGCAGCGACGTCGCGCGCAAATGGCTTTATGGCAAGACGCTCTGGATGAAGCAGGCGTGGATTTCATGGTGGTCATGCCATTGGGCGCGAATGTAGGGTTTCGAATGGGACTGGGCGAGCCCTCCGGATTGCAAAATCAACGTCTCTATTACGATCTGCCCAATGCGCTGGGATGGCCAATGGTGACATTTCCCATCGGCCATGGGACTACTGGCATCACCAGACAGTTGCCGGTAAACGCCGCGTTCTGGGGACCACGCTTCAGCGATGCATGCCTGGTTCAGGCGGCCTTGGACTATCAGGAGCATCATCCCGAGTACCATCAACAGGCACCCGATGAGCCTCAGCTTCGAGCGCCTGCCCCGCGTGCACAGCCCTGCTGGCCAATCACCCGCGAAAACTCGACAGATCCGCTGGTCAGAGAAGGCAGTCTGCGACGATGAACAGCGATCCGGCCGATCAACTGCCCTTTTTCGTCATCGCCTGGCGCCCGGCCAACGCTCCGGCACAGTTGGCACCGGATCCAAGCAAGCTTTACCTGACCGTGGGCTGGCGGGCACCTCTGGGGGCGGTGAACTATGCCCACCCCCAGCGAAGGGAGCCCTTTACTCCGCCGACGAAGGCTTTTCCCACAAGTTAATCCCGCCTTCGACTGCGAAGCGGTCGATCTCGGCCAGTTCTTCCTGACTGAACTCAAGATTGTCGAGGGCGCCGACGTTCTCGATGATCTGCTCCGGACGGCTTGCACCGATCAGTGCGGAGGTGACGCGTGGATCGCGCAGCGTCCAGGCCAGTGCCATCTGCGCCAGGCTCTGGCCGCGACGCTTGGCGATCTCGTTCAGCGCACGCACGTGCTCGATGTTCTGCTCCGACAAATGCGCCGCCTGCAACGAGCCGCCGCCGGGACGGTTGACCCGCGCGTCTTTTGGAATGCCGTTCAGGTACTTGTCCGAGAGCAACCCCTGGGCCAGTGCGGTGAACGCGATAACGCCCGAGCCGAGTTCCTCGGTGGTGTCCAGCAGGTCTTTTTCGACCCAGCGATTGAGCAGGTTATAGGCCGGCTGATGAATCAGCAGCGGCACTTTCCACTCTTTCAGCAGGCCGGCGATTTCCCGGGTTTTGGCGCCTGAATACGACGAAATCCCGATATACAGCGCTTTGCCCTGCTGCACAGCGGTGGCCAGTGCGCTGGCGGTTTCTTCCAGCGGGGTGTCCGGGTCGAAGCGGTGGGAATAGAAAATATCGACGTAGTCCAGACCCATGCGCTGCAGGCTCTGGTCGAGGCTGGCGAGCACGTACTTGCGCGATCCGCCGCCCTGACCGTAAGGCCCCGGCCACATGTCCCAGCCGGCTTTGCTGGAGATGATCAACTCGTCCCGGTACTGCTTGAAGTCTTCTTTGAGCAGGCGGCCGAAGTTGATCTCGGCACTGCCGTAGGGCGGGCCATAGTTGTTGGCGAGGTCGAAGTGGTTGATACCCAGATCAAAGGCCGTGCGCAGCATCGCGCGCTGGGTGTCCATCGGCGTGCTGTCGCCGAAGTTGTGCCACAGCCCCATGGAGAGCGCTGGCAACACCAGGCCGCTACGGCCTACGCGACGATAGGGAATGCGTTCATAACGGTTTTCGGCAGCGATGTAAGTCATCCAGTCCTCTCTTTCTTGTATGGAAGTCAGGTCACATAACCAAACCCGTGAGATTACTCGGATTTGCGTGCGACGAGGGGGTTCAAGCGAGTGGACGAATGCCACCCCTTCAGCGCAGACAGGCGGCGATGCGCATTCAATTGTTCGCTTAGCAAATTCAGCACTTCGCCAACATGCCGCCGCTGCAACGGCTGGGACAGCCGGAAGATATCGCCAGCGTCATGCCCTTCCTTGCCGGCCCGGATTCAGGCTGGGTGTATGGTCAAGTGCTGCGGGCGAATGGTGGCCTGGCGTAAAACCGGGCGGTAGAAGCGCGCGTGCCCGCGAAGATTTCGTGGCTGCCCCCGGTTAGAGGGACTGGCACGACGCCGTCGCGGGCACGCGTGTTTCTACAAACGAAACAGCCTCAACGCACCAGGTGCAGGAACTGCATGTGGCGCTCGTACTGATCGAGGATGTCGTTAATCACCTGTTCCTTGGTGTAGCCCACCAGGTCGTAGTCCTGACTGCCTTCGCTCAGGTGCACCTCGGCGCGGTAGTAACGGCGGTTATTGAGCTGCTTGGAGCCCATGCCGCCGCGCGCAAAGGACGGCGTGAAGTAGCCACGCATGGTCACCTGGTACACGAACGGACGCTCTTCACCGTGGCCGATCTCCAGGCCCACGGTGTCGTTGGCCGGATCCGGCTGAGTCACGACGGTCAGGCCCTTCTCGACGAACACTGCCGTCACTTCTTCAATCGCCGGGCGCACGGTCTGATCGAGGAAGCGGTAAACCTCGTCCCGGGACGGGAACGCCACCGCCTGGGTCAGACGCTGACGCCATCCGCCGCGCCGCGCTCCAGAGACCGGTGCCAGCGAATACAGCTGGGCGATCTTGCGCTGGGATTCCATATAGAACGCCTTGTGCAGCCCCCACATCATCAGCAGCAGAATCAGCGAGAACGGCAACGAGGTCAGCACCACCGCTGACTTCAGCGCATCGATGCTGCCCGAGAACAGCAACCCGCTGGTGATCAGCGCGGTCATCACGCCCCAGAACACGCGCAGCCATTTCGGGCCGTCTTCGTCCGGGCTGCCGCCCTTGGCGGACAGTGTCGACAGCACCACGGTGCCGGAGTCGGCCGAGGTCACGAAGAACACGAAGCTGATGAACACCGTCACCGCAATGACCGTCCGGCTCCACGGGTACGTCTGCAACATCAGGTACAGGGTCATCGACGGATCGTCGATAGCCGATTGGCCCAAGGCCGCCATGCCGTGGTTCAGCACCAGGTCGATGGCGCTGTTACCGAAGATCGACATCCAGGCCAGGGTGAAACCCAGCGGAATCAGCAGCACGCCACAGACGAATTCACGAATGGTGCGGCCACGGGAGATACGCGCAATGAACAGACCCACGAACGGCGACCAGGCAATCCACCACGCCCAATAAAACACGGTCCAGCCGCCCAGCCAGTCACTCGGGCCGTCGTACGCATACACGTCGAAGCTCTTGACCGGCAGTGCGCCGAGGTAATCACCGATGTTCTGCACCAGGGTATTGAGCAGGTGTTGCGTGGGCCCGGCAAACAACACGAACAGCAGCAGCGCGCAGGCCAGCAGCATGTTGATGTCGGACATGACGCGCACGCCTTTGTCCACGCCTGCAATGGCCACGAGGATTGCCGCGCCCATCATCAGGGTGATCAAACCCACCTGAATCCATTGGGTGTGCGGCACGTTGAACAGGTAGTCCAGCCCGGAGTTCAGGTGCAGGACGCCAAAGCCCATGTCGGCGCCGAGGCCGAAGATGGTGGCGATGATGCCGAAGCCGTCGACCGCATAGCCGATCGGGCCATTGATGCGCTTGCCGATCAGCGGATACAGCGCTGAACGCAATGCCAGCGGCAGGTTATGGCGATACGCGAAGTAAGCCAGTGCCATGCCGACGAACGCGAACACGCCCCAACCGTGCAAGCCCCAGTGCAGAAACAGCAGCTGCATAGCTTGACGTGCCGATTGGGTGGTCCCGCCTTCCCCCTGTGGCGGCGCCAGCATGTGGGTCAGCGGTTCGGACACACAGAAGAAGAACAGCGTGATGCTGATCCCTGCGGCGAACAGCATGCCGGCCCAAGACAGGTAGCTGAACTCGGGTTCGTCGTGGTCCGCGCCAAGCTTGATCTTGCCGTAGCCTGAAATCGCGGTAACAACCACGAACAGCAGATACAGGGTCATGGCCAGCATGTAGTACCAGCCAACGGTATTGGCGGCCCAGTTCTGCGCGGCAAGCAACCAGGCACCCGAGGCTTCCGGGAAACCGATCACGACCAGTCCGAAGATCAGGATGAAGCTGGCGGCAAAGTAGAAAACAGGGCCGTTCATGCGAACAGCCGAGCTGTTCGGAGCGCTCGAATTATTCATATGAATACCGCCGCGCGGGCGAGGGGATTGATCATGCAACGTGTATGCGGCAAAGGTAGGCCTCCTGAGATCAGCGGGCAGCGAACCACCGGTTTAACTTGATTGAACGTTCAATTAAAGCATGAAAACACGGCTGGAGACTAATACACAGTGGCGTGACGCTCTCTCAGGCGAGGGTAGGACGGACAACGAAAGCCTTTCGTTCCGTGGGTTCGGGAGGGTTTTTAAAGCGCTGAAGAAATTGCGGAGTGACACACGCCGCCTTCCCGGCTGGAGCCGGTCCTACACGATGTGCTCGATCGATCAGTGGGACCGGCTTCAGCCGGGAAGAGGCCAGCGTGCGCACCCCGAAATTTGCGACATGACGGGCTACTTCGGACAGCCATCCTCGTGCTGCAGGCTCGCCTGATTGACGTTGCTGCCTGCCGGGACGCCGCGCGTCAGCCAGACGTTGCCGCCGATGGTCGAGCCCTTGCCAATGGTGATGCGCCCCAGAATCGTGGCGCCCGCATAAATCACCACATCATCTTCGACGATCGGGTGGCGCGCATGGCCCTTCAGCAACTGACCATCCTCATCGGAAGGGAAACGTTTGGCGCCCAGCGTGACCGCCTGATAAATGCGCACGCGCTCGCCGATGATTGCAGTCTCGCCAATCACCACGCCTGTCCCGTGATCGATGAAGAAGCTTGGGCCGATCTGCGCGCCGGGATGAATATCGATGCCGGTCGCGGAATGGGCCAGTTCGGCGCTGATGCGTGCCAGCAAGGGCAACCCGTTGTGATACAGGTGATGGGCCAGACGATGGTGGATCACCGCCAGAATGCCCGGGTAGCACAGCAACACCTCATCCACACTGCGCGCGGCGGGGTCGCCGTGATACGCCGCCAGCACGTCGGTGTCGAGGATGCGGCGAATGGTCGGCAGCGCGCTGGCGAAATCCTGAATCAGCCGTTCCGCATGCACGTCCGCGCAGCTGGCATCCTGGCCTTTCTGGCGGGCGGCGTAGCGCAGTTCAAGGCGCGCCTGGTCGAGCAACGAATTCAGCGCCACGTCGAGGGTGTAGCCGACGTAGAAGTCCTCGCTCTCTTCGCGCAGGTCCACCGGCCCCAGCCGCATCGGAAACAGCGCGCCGCACAAGGCATCGAGAATGTCGCGCATGGCCTCCCGCGAAGGCAGCTCGCGGCCGCCCTTCTCGCCGCTGATTCGGCCGTTGCTGGTACGCCAGTCATCACGCGCGGCGCGCAATTCGCCCACAATCCGCTGCAATTGCCAGTGGCCGGTCACGCCCTCGGCGCAGGATTCCGGGGACAGGTCGGGAATAGTGCTCACGCAGATTTCTCCTCAATTCAACGGCGAGTCAGGCTGTAACGGCCGAAGTGGAATCACTCTACGACATCCCTTCGCGGCAAAAAAATAACTATTTTTGTGAGGCTTCTGCCTGGAGGATGGCGGACGCCGGGCGGTTGCCCTGCGGGAAACGTCTGCCTATAGTCCTGCGACTCAATTGCAGACCTGTCGACGCCACCATGATCAAACAACAGCTCGCCCGTTTTAACCGTCTGGAATTGCTCGGCGGCCCGACGCCCTTTGAAAAGCTGGAACGCCTTTCGACCTGGGCCGGCCGCGACATTTACGTGAAACGCGACGACATCACCCCGTTGGCCATGGGCGGCAACAAGCTGCGCAAGCTGGAATACCTCGCGGCCGACGCCTTGGCTCAAGGGTGCGACACGCTGATCACTGCGGGCGCCATTCAGTCCAATCATGTTCGCCAAACCGCCGCCCTCGCCGCCCGTCTTGGCCTGGGTTGTGTCGCCCTGCTGGAAAACCCGATCGCGACTGACGACAGCAATTACCTGGGCAACGGCAATCGCCTGTTGCTGGATTTGTTCGATACCAAGGTCGAAGTGGTCGAGAACCTCGACAATGCAGACGACCAGTTGCAAGCACTTGCGAGCCGACTGCGTCTCAGCGGCAAGAAGCCGTACCTGGTGCCGATCGGCGGTTCGAACGCCCTCGGCGCGCTGGGTTATGTGCAGGCCGGTTTTGAACTGGCCGAGCAGATCAAGCAAAGCGGCCTCTCATTTGCAGCCGTCGTCCTCGCGTCGGGCAGTGCCGGTACCCACAGCGGCCTGGCACTTGCGCTGGCTGAAGAACTGCCCGAGCTCCCGGTGATTGGCGTGACCGTGTCGCGCCCGGAAGAAACCCAGGCGCCCAAGGTTCAGCGTCTGGCCGAGCAAACCGTCGAACTGCTGGGCGAATCATTGCCCGCCGCGTTCAAGGTGCAGCTGTGGGACGAATACTTCGGCCCACGGTACGGCGAGCCGAATGCCGGGACGCTGGCGGCGATCCGGCTGGTGGCCAGTCATGAAGGGCTGCTGCTGGACCCGGTCTATACCGGCAAAGCCATGGCCGGACTGCTCGACGGCATTGGCCGGCAGCGTTTCGAAGACGGGCCGATCGTGTTCCTGCACACCGGCGGGGCGCCTGCCTTGTTTGCGTACCAGGGCGTCTTTTCGGCGGCATAGAGCCCCCTTCAAACTCCTGCTCGCAGGGTTGCACAGGCTTAATATTCCAAAAACTGATAAGCAGTTCGATTTTTATTATTTTTCAGGCCTTGGTTCGGGTCTTATGATCGCCGCCAGCCGGCGCGCAGAGCCTCGCAGGCGACTGAAAAAGCTGGATAAACGCGTGATCCCAACGTAGCTTCGTCGGGTCTGATACTTGCCTGACATTCCAATTAAAACAGGGGACTTTCATGAACATGTCTGCAATCCGCCGCACCTTTCTGTTGTCGGCCTTCAGCCTGGTGCTGGGCACCGGTCTGGTCAGCCAGGCTATGGCTGGCGAACAACTGGCAACGATCAAAAAGAATGGAACCCTCAATGTCGGCCTGGAAGGCACTTATCCCCCGTTCAGCTTCGTGGGTGAAGACGGCAAACTAACCGGTTTTGAAGTCGAGTTCTCTGAAGCACTCGCCAAGGAACTGGGCGTCAAGGTCAAGCTGCAAGCCACGCCGTGGGCTGGCATTCTGGCCGCGCTGGAATCCAAGCGTCTGGATGTGGTGATCAATCAGGTGACCATCTCCGACGAGCGCAAGAAAAAGTACGACTTCTCCGAACCGTACACCGTGTCGGGCATTCAAGCGTTGGTGCAGACCAAAGACGTCGGCGTGATCAAGACGGCTGCTGACCTGAAAGGCAAGAAAGTCGGCGTCGGTCTGGGCACCAACTACGAAGAATGGCTCAAAGCCAACGTGCCTGATGCCATCGTCAAAACCTACGACGATGATCCGACCAAATACCAGGACCTGCGTGTCGGCCGTATCGACGCCATCCTCGTCGATCGCCTCGCTGCACTGGAACTGGTCGCCAAGACCAAGGACAAACTGGCGGTCTCCGGCGAAGCGTTCTCCCGTCAGGAGTCCGGTGTCGCACTGCGCAAGGGCGAGCCTGAATTGCTGGACGCGATCAACAAGGCCATCGACAAGCTGCGCGCCGACGGCACCCTCGCCAAGCTGTCGGACAAGTACTTCAAGGCTGACGTGACCAAATGATTCCAGAGAGCCTTCAGCTCGCGCTGGACTCCGCGCCCTTTTTGCTCAAGGGCGCGTATTACACGGTGGGCTTGAGCCTGGGGTCGATGTTTTTCGGATTGGTGCTGGGCTTCGGCCTGGCACTGATGCGTTTGTCGAAGATCTGGGTCATCAGTGCCGTTGCCAGGGTTTACGTGTCGTTTTTCCGTGGGACGCCGCTTCTCGTCCAGCTGTTCATGATCTATTACGGCTTGCCGGACCTGGGGATTGAACTGGATGCGATCACCGCAGCGCTGATCGGTCTTTCGCTGAACATGGCCGCATATGCCTGCGAAATCCTTCGGGCCGCGATCAGTTCGGTGGACCGAGGGCAATGGGAAGCCGCTGCGAGCATCGGCATGACGCGCGCGCAGACGATGCGCCGCGCCATCTTGCCGCAAGCTGCACGCACCGCGTTGCCGCCACTGGGCAACAGCTTTATTTCGCTGGTGAAGGACACGGCGATGGCCGCCACCATTCAGGTGCCGGAAGTGTTCCGCCAGGCGCAGCTGATCTCTTCGCGGACGCTGGAAATTTTCACCATGTATTTCACCGTTGCGGTGATCTACTGGGTGCTGTGCAGCATCCTGGCGCATTTCCAAAATCGCCTGGAAGCACGGGCCAACCGCCACGACGTGGAGTCCTGAGGCATGATCACGGTTGAAAAACTGACCAAGCAATTCAAGGGCAACGAAGTGCTCAAGGGCATCGACCTGAAGGTCGAGCCTGGCGAGGTGGTGGCGATCATCGGCCCAAGCGGGTCGGGCAAAACCACTTTGTTGCGCTGCCTGAACCTGCTGGAAGTGCCCACGAGCGGCAGCATTGTCGTGGGCGACATCAAAGTCGATTTGAGCCGTCCGCTGAGCCAGCAACAGGGACTGATCCGGCAACTGCGCCAGCATGTCGGGTTCGTCTTCCAGAACTTCAATCTGTTCCCCCATCGCACGGCGCTGGAAAACGTCATCGAAGGCCCGACCGTGGTCAAGAAGATGCCGCGCGAGCAGGCCATTGAGCTGGGCCGCGCGCTGCTGGCGAAAGTCGGCCTCGCGGGGAAAGAGGACGCTTATCCGCGTCGGCTGTCTGGCGGCCAACAACAGCGGGTGGCGATTGCCCGTGCGCTGGCCATGGAGCCTGAAGTCATTCTGTTCGATGAACCGACGTCTGCGCTCGATCCCGAGCTGGTGGGCGAGGTGCTGAATACGATTCACGCCCTGGCGCTGGAGAAACGCACGATGGTGATCGTGACCCACGAAATGAGCTTCGCGCGGGACGTCGCCAACCGGGTGATTTTCATCGACAAGGGCGTCATCGTTGAACAGGGTGAGGCGAAAGCGCTGTTTGCCAATCCCAAAGAAGAACGCACAAGGCAGTTTCTTGAGCGCAGCAGGAACTAGTCCGACACGATATGTGTTCAAAACGGCGCCAACAGGCGCCGTTTTCTTTGTCGTTCATATTTAGAAAAGCGTTGATCCACTAAAAGTCTTACTGTTTCGACGCTGGCTAACCGCCGCACATCTATCTATTTTTTCTATATGTACAGCCCTCACTCTCTCCGCTTCCCCGCAACGTTGATTGACCATTTCTCCGCCCACAAATAACTGCCGCTGACACTTTTCATCCACTCGCTGGCTGTCAAAGGCGGCACGCCCGGCCGCTCAGGTAGGACCGGAGTCGTAACTCCCTCCCATAAGCAACGCCCGAGTGTAGGAAACTTCTGCATTTGTCTCTCACAGACTTTAAAAACTTAAATGCCGTTGACACAAACACCGCAACACAATTAGCTGAAATCGCTCCGTGTTTATTTTCTTTCCCAAACGGCAACTCACCAATTGCCACCGTTTGTAATGTTTGCCATGCCTGCGCATCCCGGCGTGTACTAGTGCCAGTCGTTTCCACGTTGCAGTTGCGATGAATTAACTACCTGACTTGCCTTGACCCAGGCACACATTCGAAGAGTATTAAAAAATGATCCATACCCCTGTATTGACTCAGTCTTTCAAGTTGATGGCCCCGTATCTCCCACAGTCGAACAAGCACGGGATTGGCGCCCTTGCGGCGGCCGATCTGCAGGTACACATTGACCCCTGGCCAGAAATGGACTGTGGTGACTTGATCGAATTGTTTTGGGGAGGTTGTTATGCCGCGTCAAAACTTTTATCGGAGTCCGACATCGGGCATACATCCGTCCTACATGTACCCGAAAGTTTTCTTCGAAGCGGAAAAGTTAAAACCTACTATCGCGTTACCAAAATTGGCAGCGAACCCATTAAGTCTCCTGGCGCCAAACTGTGGGTCAAACTGGAGACTCCCGGCGGTCAATTGGTCAGCGGCGAGGGCGATGAGAATCAGGGGCTGGCACCAGTGACCTTCGCAGAGTTGGTCATGCACGACGGTTTGACGGCGCGCCATTTCGATGAGGGCGTGCAGCTCACCCTCGACGCCTATCCCAACATGGATGCCTACGACGAGATCACCCTGCGCTGGGGCGACCTGCGTTTGGACTTGCCACCCCTCACTCAGGATGACGTCGGCCGGCCTATCGTTGTTGAAATACCGGCAGAGCTGGTGCGCGAGACCGGCGATGATCCCCATCTGGAGGTGAGCTACTGCGTGATTGACCGGGTCGGCAACAACTCGCGCTGGGCGCCGGCACGGCTGATCAAGGTATCGACCGACGTGACCGATGGGGCCGAAGTTTGATATCGACCCTGCCCAGAACGTTGTCGCGGCGCACCTTCTGCGCGCTGCGACACGTGTGCTGCCCGCCACATGCCCGCCACATGGCGTCCTGCAATGCCAACCACTCCACAGATCCGCAGAGGAGAAGAAAGCTCCCACACCATCTGCATCAGCGTCCTACAAATTCCTCCCTCGTCCAGCGAAGACTGACTGCTAGGCTGCGGTGAAACCCTTCACGAGGTGTTCGCCATGCCCTGCAGACATATCGTCAAGTACATGATTCTGGCGCTGGCTTTCGGCTCATGCCTGACCTACACCCAAGCCACGGCGTTGGGGACGGCCGCCGCCATTTCGCCTTCTATGCTTATGCCTAAATGTGAGTTTATTTAATGTTTATACACGCTTAGGGTATATGCACCGGACCACCGGACCATCGTCAATTTTCCCGCCGCCATCGCGGTATTGATTCGAGGTTCGAATGGTCAAGCACAACGACCCCAGTGCTCGCACTCGAGAAGGTCACCACCATGACTGATCTGAACGCCCTTTCTGTCCAGCACACCCTGGACGTGGCTTCTCCCCTGCTTCCTGCCAACGTATTGCGTAAAGACGCCGACGCCATTGCCGCGGCCCATGAACTGGCCGCGATCGTGCGCCCCAATGCCGCTACGCGAGACCGCGAGCGGCAACTGCCCTGGTCGGAAATCGAACTGTTTACCCGCAGCGGTCTGGGCAGCATCTCGGTGCCGCGCGCGTACGGCGGGCCCCAAGTGTCATTCGTCACAGTGGCCGAGGTTTTCGCCATCCTCTCGGCAGCCGACCCTGCCGTGGGCCAGATTCCACAGAACCACTTCGGCATCCTCTACTCGCTGACGGGCAGCGCCACGGAGGCTCAGAAGGAAACCCTGTTCGCCAGCATCCTGGGCGGCGCACGCATCGGCAACGGCGGCCCCGAGCGAGGAACCAAAAACACCCTCGACGTGCGAACCCGACTGACTGCGGACGGTGATCATTATTTGCTCAACGGCCGCAAGTTCTACTCGACGGGCGCGCTGTTCGCCCACTGGGTGGCGGTCAAGGCCATCAATGACGACGGCAAACAGGTGCTGGTGTTCGTGCCACGCGGAACGCCGGGGCTGCACATCATCGATGATTGGTCCGGCTTCGGTCAGCGCACCACCGCCAGCGGCAGCGTGCTGCTGGAAAACGTGCGCGTGAGTGGCGAGCTGGTTGTGGATAACTGGAAGCTCGGCCTGTCGCCGAACATTCAGGGCGCGGTTTCGCAGCTGATTCAGGCGGCCATCGATGCAGGCATTGCCCGGGAAGCCATCGACGAAAGCATCCGTTTTGTGCGCGAGCGTTCACGACCATGGATCGACGCCAATGTGGCGCGCGCCAGTGACGATCCCTATGTGATCGCCGACATCGGCAAGTTAAAGCTCGAACTGCACGCCGCCGAAGCGCTGTTGCGCAAGGCCGGTCGCGTGCTCGATGACATTGCCGCCGCACCCATCGACGAACACTCAGCGGCGCGGGCGTCCATCGTGGTCGCCGGAGCCAAGGTGCTGACCACTCAGATCGCCCTGCTCGCCAGTGAAAAACTGTTCGAGCTGTCGGGCAGTCGCGCGACGTTGGCTGAATTCAATCTGGATCGGCACTGGCGCAACGCGCGGGTTCATACCCTCCATGACCCGGTGCGCTGGAAGGTGCACGCCGTCGGCGCCTGGCACCTGAACGGCACCCTGCCTGCCCGTCATTCCTGGATATAACCAGACCACTGGAAGCACACCTATGAGCCTTCAAACCTTGCCGCGTGACACGCAGGCGACCGCCGTGACCGCGATCATTCGTGACGACGCCGAGGCACTGCGCATCGCCCGCACGCTGGCGGAAGATTTCAAACAACAGAGCGCTACGCGTGATCGCGAACGGCGTCTGCCCCATCAGGAACTGGAAGCGTTTTCCCGCTCCGGACTGTGGGGCATCAGCGTGCCGAAGGCCTTCGGCGGCGCAGGCGTTTCCAATGTCACCCTGGCCGACGTCATTCGGATCATCTCTGCCGCCGACGCCTCCCTGGGGCAAATTCCACAGAACCACTTCTACGCGCTGGAAGTGCTGCGGGTGAATGGCAGCCCGGCGCAGCAGGCGCGGCTGTATGCAGAGGTCCTTGCCGGTCAGCGCTTCGGCAACGCGCTGGCCGAACTGGGCACCAAAACCGCCCACGACCGCACCACCCGCCTGAGCCGCGACGGCAACGGCTGGCGCATCAACGGCCGTAAGTTCTACGCCACCGGCGCTCTTTACGCCCAACGCATACCGACCTCGGTGGTCGATGACCACGGCGTGCAGCAGCTGGCATTCGTGCCGGCGAATGCCGCGGGGCTGAGCGTGATCGACGACTGGAGCGGGTTCGGGCAGCGCACCACGGGCAGCGGCTCGGTGGTGTTCGATAACGTGTACGTCGAAGCCGATGACGTGGTGCCTTTTCAGACGGCGTTTGAGCGCCCGACCACCGTGGGCCCGCTGGCGCAGATTCTCCATGCCGCCATCGACACCGGCATCGCTCGCGCGGCCTTTGAAGACGCGCTGCATTTCGTGCGCACCCGCACCCGGCCATGGATCGACTCCGGCATAGAAAAAGCCGTCGATGATCCGCTGACGCTGCACAGCTTCGGCAGGCTCGGCATTCGTCTGCACGCCGCCGAAGCCCTGCTTGAACGTTCAGGGGAATACCTTGATCGCGCACAGGCCGAGACCACGCCCGAAACGCTGGCCCAGGCATCGATTGCGGTGGCGGAAGCGCGGGCGATCAGCACTGAGATCTCACTGGATGCCGGCAGCACGTTGTTCGAACTCGCCGGTTCCCAGGCCACGCTGGCGGAGCACGGCCTTGACCGGCACTGGCGCAACGCGCGGGTTCACACGCTGCACGACCCGGTGCGCTGGAAGTATCACGCCATCGGCAATTACTACCTCAGTGACGTCAAGCCGCCACGCCGGGGGACGATCTGATGAGCAAGAAAAAGATCCTGCTCAACGCGTTCAACATGAACTGCATTGGCCACATCAATCACGGCTTCTGGACACACCCGCGGGACACGTCCACCCAGTACAAGACCCTGGAATACTGGACAGATCTGGCGCAGTTGCTGGAGCGCGGGCTGTTCGACGGTTTGTTCATCGCGGACATCGTCGGGGTCTACGACGTCTATCAGAAGTCGGTGGACGTGACGCTGAAGGAGTCGATCCAGTTGCCAGTGAATGATCCGTTGCTGCTGGTATCGGCCATGGCCGCGGTCACGAAAAACCTCGGCTTCGGCCTGACCGCCAACCTCACCTACGAGGCGCCGTATCTGTTCGCCCGGCGCATGTCGACGCTGGATCACCTCACCCGCGGACGCGTGGGCTGGAACATCGTCACCGGGTATCTGGACAGCGCCGCACGCGCGATGGGCCTGACCGAGCAGATCGAACACGACCGCCGCTACGACCAGGCCGATGAGTACCTGGAGGTTTTGTACAAGCTGTGGGAAGGCAGTTGGGAGGACGACGCTGTGATCGAGGACCGTCAGGCGCGCATTTATGCCCAGCCTGCAAAGGTCCACCCCGTGCGGCACAGCGGCGAGTTCTATCAGGTGGAGGGTTATCACTTGTGCGAGCCGTCGCCGCAGCGCACGCCGGTGTTGTTTCAGGCGGGCAGTTCCGACCGCGGTTTGCAGTTTGCCGGCAGCAACGCCGAGTGCGTGTTTATCAGCGGGCAGAACAAACCCGCGACCCGCGAACAGGTCGACAAGGTCCGCGCCAGTGCCGTGGCCGCCGGGCGCAATCCCGATGACATCAAGGTGTTCATGGGCCTCAACGTGATCGTCGGCGCCACCGAAGAAGCGGCGCGGGCCAAGCATGCGGAGTACCGGTCTTACGCCAGCGCGGAGGCCGGGCTCGCCCATTTTGCCGCGTCCACCGGCATCGACTTCGCCGACTACGCGCTCGACGAGCCGATCCAGCACGTGAAAGGCAATGCCATTCAGTCAGCGACGAAGATCCTCAAGAACAACGACTGGACCCGCCAGAAGTTGCTCGATCAGCACGCCCTGGGCGGCCGTTACCTCACGCTGATTGGCTCGCCCGAGCAGGTCGCCGACGAGCTGGAATCGTGGATTGCCGAAACCGGTCTGGACGGCTTCAACCTCACCCGCATCGTCACCCCGGAGAGCTACGAGGATTTCATAGATCTGGTGATCCCCGAGCTGCAACGACGGGGTTCGTACAAGACCGCGTACGAACACGGCACCTTGCGCGAGAAGTTATTTGAAGGCGACGCGCGACTGCCGGATCGCCACGCAGGGGCGAGCTACAGAACGCGCCGCAACGTGTAGGAGCGCGCTTGGTCTGGGCCGCATCCGGACGAAGACGGCTTCACAGACACCCAAGTATTCAAACCAGACCACTGACCCGGATTACCACCCATGACCAAAACCCTCCTCACCCTCGCGCTGTCCCTGGGCCTGTTTACCGGGATCACCCACGCCGCTGATCAACCGCTCAAAGTCGGTACCACGGCGGCGTTCGCCATACCGCTGGAAGCCGCCGCGGCCGAAGCCGAGAAGCAGGGCCTGAAGGTCGACCTGGTGGAATTCACCGACTGGATCGCGCCCAATGTCAGCCTCAACGCCGGCGATATCGACGTTAACTACTTCCAGCACATTCCGTTTCTGGAGAACGCAAAAGCAGCGTCCGGCTTCGATCTGGTGCCCTACGCGCCGGGCATCATCAACAACGTCGGGCTGTATTCGAAGCAGTACAAAAGCTTCGATGAGCTGCCAACCGGTGCGACTGTGGCGATCGCCAACGACCCGATCAATAGCGGACGCGGTCTGCAACTGCTGGCCAAGGCCGGCCTGATTACCCTGAAACCGGGCGTGGGTTACAAGGCCACCGAAGACGACATCACCGCCAATCCGAAGAAGATCAAGCTGATCCAGGTCGAAGCCGTGCAACTGGTGCGCGCTTATGACGATGCCGATCTGGTGCAGGGCTACCCGGCCTACATCCGTTTGTCGAAGACCTTCGATGCTGGCTCGGCGATCCTGTTCGACGGCCTCGACCACCCGGAATACGTGATTCAGTTCGTCATCAAACCGGACCACAAGGATGATCCGCGTCTGGCCAAGTTCATCGATATCTATCAGCACTCGCCCGTCGTGCGCGCCTCGCTGGATAAGGTCAATGGCTCGCTGTATCAAGTTGGCTGGAAGAACTGACCATGACCGCATCCGCGCAACGCGCTTTGACGCTTGAGGGTGCTGAGGCTCCCCATGCCGCCGAGCAAGCCGAACTCCATCCGCAGAAGCAACACGCCCATGTGCGTTTCATTAATCTGGGCAAGGTCTATGAAGGTCCGCAAGGGCCGGTGCCGGCGCTTCAGGGCATCGACCTGGATATCCAGCGCGGTGAGGTGTTCGGCATCATCGGCCGCAGCGGCGCAGGTAAGTCGTCGCTGATCCGCACCATCAATCGTCTGGAGAAACCCAGCAGCGGCCGCGTGCTGATCGATCAAGTGGACATCGGCGACTTCAACGAAGACACGCTGGTGGCGCTGCGCCGACGCATCGGCATGATCTTTCAGCATTTCAATCTGATGTCGGCCAAGACTGTGTGGCAGAACGTCGAATTGCCGCTCAAGGTCGCGGGCGTGCCGAAGGCGCAGCGTCAGCGCAAAGTCGCCGAGCTGCTGGCGTTGGTCGGGCTGGAGGGCAAGCACAAGGCTTATCCGGCGCAGTTGTCGGGTGGGCAGAAGCAGCGCGTCGGCATTGCCCGGGCATTGGTGCATGATCCGGCGATTCTGCTGTGCGACGAGGCGACTTCGGCACTCGACCCGGAGACCACGCAATCGATTCTCGGCCTGCTGCGTGAGATCAACCGGCGCCTGGGGCTGACGATCATTTTGATCACCCACGAGATGGCGGTGATCCGGGAGATCTGTGACCGGGTGGTGGTGCTGGAAAAAGGTCAGGTTGTCGAGCAAGGCCCGGTCTGGCAGGTGTTCGGCAACCCGCAGCATGAGGTGAGCAAGACGCTGCTGGCGCCGCTGCAACAGGCGCTGCCGGAGGATGTTCAAGCGCGCTTGCAGCCGCACCCTTCCGATCATCACGCCAGCGTTGTGCTGGATCTGCAGTTCACCGGCAGCGACGGCAAGGAGCCTGATCTGTCGGCGTTGTTCAGCGCCTTTGGCGGGCGGGTGAGCCTGCTGCATGGCGGCGTCGAACGCATTCAAGGGCGTGCGCTGGGTCATCTGCTGCTGGCGGTGAGTCATTCGCCACTGTCGGCGGAAGAATTGCTCAATCGCGCCCGCAAACACGCGCAGCAGGCGGAGGTACTGGGTTATGTGGCTTGATCGTCTTTGGCAGGGCGTCATCGATACCTTCCTGATGGTCGGCGTGTCGTCGGTGATCGCGTTGATGCTGGGCATTCCACTGGCGGTGATTCTGGTGACCAGCGGCAAGGGCGGGATCTTTGAAGCGCCCACTGTGAACCGGGTGCTGGGCGCGTTTGTGAACATTTTCCGTTCGGTGCCGTTCCTGATTCTGATGGTCGCGCTGATCCCGTTCACGCGGCTGATCGTCGGCACGACCTATGGCGTGTGGGCGGCGGTGGTGCCGCTGACCATTGCGTCGACGCCGTTCTTCGCGCGCATTGCGGAAGTCAGCTTGCGCGAGGTGGACCACGGTCTGGTCGAAGCCGCACAAGCGATGGGTTGTCGCCGCTGGCACATCGTCTGGCACGTGCTGCTGCCCGAAGCGCTGCCGGGCATCGTTGGGGGATTCACCATCACCCTCGTGACGATGATCAATTCATCGGCCATGGCGGGCGCGATTGGCGCCGGAGGGTTGGGCGACATCGCTTATCGCTACGGTTATCAGCGGTTTGACACCCAAGTGATGCTCACCGTGATCGTGTTGCTGGTGATATTGGTGGCGGTGATCCAGTTGGGCGGGGATCGATTGGCGTTGCGGCTGAACAAGCGCTGATCGAAGGGTGCTTTCCCTGCAGGACGGGCTTTAGCCGGGAAAGCGCCAGGCGTCACACTGCAAAATGGATGGCGCTGACACGGGGCCTCTTCCCGGCTGAAGCCGGTCCTACTATTGGCATGGGTTCATTCAGTAGGACTGGCTTTAGCCGGGAAAGCGCCAGGCGTCACACTGCAAAGTTGATGGCGCTGCCACGGGCCTTTTCCCGACTGAAGCCGGTCCCACTAACAGCATGCGCTCATTCAGTGGGACTGGATTTGGCCGATCCCACTATTGGCATGGGTTCATTCAGTAGGACCGGCTTTAGCCGGGAATGCGTCGGGTGCGACACTGCAAAATTGATGGCGCTGCCACGGGCCTCTTCCCGGCTGAAGCCGGTCCTACTATTGGGATGCAGTGGGACTGGATTTGGCCGGTCCTACTATTGGCACGGGTTCATTCAGTAGGACCGGCTTTAGCCGGGAATGCGTCGGGTGCGACACTGCAAAATTAATGGCGCTGACACGGGCCCTTTCCCGGATGAAGCCGGTCCTACGGACGGCGTACAGTCCCGCCAGGAGATTGCAATTCGCGAGCGGGGTATATTGGCGGCCTTATTTGCCCAGACACCCGCCCCATGAAACTCGACTCAGAAGACCTCGCCCAGATCACCGCCACTACCCTCGGCAATTACAACGAGGTCGCCGAGGGCTTTCGCGAAGGGACCCGCGACCATGATGTGAGCCAGAACATCGACGCGCTGCTGCGCAATATCACTGGCCCGGCGCCGTTTCAGATTCTCGATTTTGGCTGCGGGCCAGGCCGTGACCTGCAAACCTTCACCGCCATGGGCCACATCGCCACCGGCCTGGACGGCTCCGAACGTTTCGCCGACATGGCCCGTGTCGACAGCGGCTGCGACGTGCTTCATCAGAACTTCCTTGAGCTGAACCTCCCGACTGAACGTTTCGACGGCATCTTCGCCAACGCTTCGCTGTTCCACGTCCCTCGTCAGGAGTTGCCTCGGGTGCTGCGCGAATTGCACGCCGCGTTGAAGCCCGGCGGCGTGCTGTTCAGCTCCAATCCCCGGGGCGACAATCAGGAAGGCTGGAAAGGCGAGCGCTATGGCGCGTTTCATGACCTGGCGTCATGGACCGGACTGCTGACCGAAGCCGGATTCACCGAGGTCGAGCACTACTATCGACCTGCTGGATTACCCAGGGATCAGCAACCCTGGCTGGCGAGTGTCTGGCGCAGAATCTGACGACTCGCCATCGTCCAGGTTTTCGAAGGGGTGACTGGACTGTCACTTCTGACAGTAGCCCGCCCCGTTCCTCAAGCACACACTGAGCTCGCGCCACTGGCGTCCGCCGCGGTCAGGGTGCTGGATGAGCACAGGCCGCCAATCACAGATCAGCAAGGGAATGACGATGGACAATCTTTTGATAAATGGCGACTTCAGCACCGGTGAACTGGCGCCTTGGACCGGTACGTCCGGCGAGGGGACATGGACTATCAAAAAAGACCCCGCGGGTCACTACATCCAGTTAACAAAGGCAGCCGGCCTGTCCCAGTCCATTACGGGGGAAAGCTATAAACCCACAGCTCTGACATTCGAAGTGCGGGCCGGCGAAATCGTAAAACCTGGCGACTTGGTGGTGTTTAGTTATGGGGTGTTGGTGGATGTGGCTGGAGGTGCGGAATCGTTCGGAGATATTTCCGGAGCCACTGAAGAGTGGAAGCCCGTCGTACTCAAGATTGACCGCAAAGCAACGCCCGGAACAAAGGTGACCGTACAGGTCCATACCGCCTCTGATCCGCAGACGTTGAAAGCGCAGGCCGGACAGGTGCACTTCAGAAATTTCCGACTGATCTGATAGCACGCGTCCTGGCATAGACCGTCAATAAAAGGCTGACGTTTTGCGGTGTGCCGCATGATGCCATCCCGGCTAAAGCCAGCCCCACTGGGTGCGTGCATCGCTCCAGTGGGACTGGCTGGCTTGCGCCTTAACCAAACCTGTCAATGCGCGGGAGAGGAGGCGCCGTCGTCCGCACCGTCTTCACGGCGGTGTTGCTCTTCCTGCTGGCGTTCCTGATGCTTGCGCCGCTCCTCGTCACTCGGCTCCTTGATCTTGTACCAGGCCACGTACAGCGCTGGCAGGAACAGCAACGTCAACAGAGTCGCGATGATGATCCCGCCGATCATCGCGTAGGCCATCGGCCCCCAGAACACTTCGCGGGCGATGGGAATCATGCCCAGGCTTGCCGCCGCAGCGGTCAGGAGGATCGGACGACGACGGTGTTCAGTCGCCTCCGCCACTGCGTCCCATGGCAGATAGCCGGCCACTTCATACTCATGAATCTGCGTCACCAGAATGACCGAGTTACGGATGATGATGCCGATCAGCGCCAGAATCCCGAGGATTGCCACAAACCCCATCGGCGTCCCGGTCGGCACCAGCGCGAGCACAACGCCGATCAATCCCAACGGCGCAACGCTGGCGACGATGAACATCTTCTGCACGCTGTGCAGCTGAATCATCAGGAACGTGGCCATCAGGAAGATCATCAACGGCACGACCTTGGCGATCGGCCCCTGCGCCTTGCCGCTCTCCTCCACCGTGCCGCCCGTGGCGACCTTGTAGCCCACCGGCAAACCGGCGGCGAATTTGTCGATCTCGGGCTTGAGTTCCTTGACCAGGTCAGTCGGCTGCATGTCGTCGCTCACGGCGGCCTTGAGCGTGATCGTCGGTTTGCGATCGCGACGCCACACCAGCGGCTGTTCCAATTCGTAGCGCACATTGGCGAAGGCCAGCAGCGGAATCGACGTGCCTTGGGGCGTGACGATCTGCAGGTTCTGCAGGGTTTCCGGTGACCCTCGCTCGGCATCCACCGCGCGACCAACGACGTTGATCAGGTAGATGTCATCGCGCACCTGGGTCACCGCCGAGCCGGTTACGACGCTGTTCATCAACTGCGCAACGTCCTCGGACGACAAGCCCAGCTGCCGCGCCTTGTCCTGGTTGATGTCGATGCGCAGGACTTTGCCGGGCTCATTCCAGTCGTAGATCATCTCGCCGATGTGCTGGTTTTTGTCCAACAGCGTGGCGAGTTCGATGGCGTGCTGGCGCACTTCATCAATGTTCTCGCCGCTGACCCGGTACTGGATCGGACGACCCACCGGCGGCCCCATTTCCAGCGCCTGCACATAAGTGCCGATGCCGACGAAGTCATCACGCAAGCGTTTTTGCAAGCGCTCGGTCAACGCGCCGCGCTCTTCCAGCCCTTTGCTGACGATCACCAACTGCGCGTAGTACGGGTTCTCCAGCTGCTGATCCAGCGGCAGGTAGAAACGCACCGCGCCTTCGCCAATGTAAGTGCTCCAGCTGACGATGTCCGGATCGTCCTTGAGGGTCGCCTCGAGCTTGTCCACTGCGCGGCGGGTCTCGTTGATCGACGCGTTCTGCGGCAGGTTGAGGTCGACCAGAATCTCGGGCCGGTCCGATGACGGGAAGAACTGGTTTTGCACGAAGCGCATGCAGAACAGCGAGGTGGCGAACAGCAAAATCGTGATGATGATGGTCAGCCAGCGATGGCGCATGGCCCAGAACATCGAGCCGTTGAACGCCCGTGCGATGCGACCGGGCTTGGCGTTCTCATCGTGCTTCTTTACGTTTTCGCTGAGGATGTGCACGCCGATCACCGGCGCGAACAGCACGGCAACGACCCACGACACCAGCATGGCGACGGCAATCACTGCGAACAGCGTAAAGGTGTATTCACCTGCCGAACTGGCGTTCAGGCCGATCGGCACGAAGCCCGCGACCGTCACCAGCGTACCGGTGAGCATCGGGAAGGCCGTCGAGGTGTAGGCGTAGGTCGCGGCCTGGGCTTTGGTCTCACCTTTTTCAAGGCGTGACACCATCATCTCCACGGTAATCATCGCGTCATCGACCAACAGGCCGAGGGCAATGATCAACGCGCCCAACGAAATACGCTGCATGGTGATGCCGCTGTATTCCATGAACACGAAGACCATCGCCAGCACCAGCGGGATCGAGCAGGCAACCACAAGCCCCGCACGCATGCCGAGGCTGATGAAGCTCACGATCAGTACGATCACCACCGCCTCGAACAGCGCGCTGGTGAAACCACCGACGGCTTTCTCTACCACTTGCGCCTGATCGGACACCACGTGCACGCCCACGCCAATCGGCAGGTCGGCGGTCGCGGCGCTCATGCGTTCGTGCAACTGCTTGCCGAACTCCTGAACGTTGCCGCCCTTCTTCATGGCGATGGCCAGGCCGATGGCGGTCTTGCCGTCGAAGCGGAACAGCGGCTTGGGCGGATCCACGTAGCCGCGGGTAATTTCGGCGATGTCGCTCAAGCGATAGAAGCGATCGTTGAGGCGCAGGTTGACGTTTTCCAGGTCTTTTTCCGACGCGAACTGGCCGGAGGTGCGCACTGATATGCGCTCAGGACCCGCCTCGATGACCCCGGCAGGCGTCACGGTGTTTTGCGATTGCAGGCTTTGCACGACCTGACGTTGATCCAGCCCCAGGGCGGCCAGCTTGCGGGTGGAGAAGTTCAGGTAGAGCACTTCGTCCTGCTCGCCGATCATCTCGACTTTGCCCAGACCCGGCACGTCGCGGATCTGGACGCGCACTTGCTCCACGTAGTCGCGCAGCTGGCGCAGGGTCAGGCCGTCGGAGGTAAAGGCGTAAATCGAACCGTAGACGTCGCCGAATTCATCGTTGAACGCCGGGCCTTGAATCCCCTGGGGAAATTGCCCGCGAATATCGTCGATCTTCTTGCGCACCTGGTACCAGATGTCAGGAATGGCCTCCGCGCTGGTGGTGTCGCGCAGGTAAACCATAACAGTGGACTCGCCCGGCCGGGTGTAGCTCTTCACGTAGTCGAGGGAGTCGAGTTCTTCGAGCTTTTTCTCGATGCGGTCGGTCACCTGCTCAAGGGTTTCATCCACGGTCGCGCCCGGCCAGCGGGTTTGTATGACCATGGTCTTGATGGTGAACGAAGGGTCTTCTTCGCGTCCCAGGTTCATGTAGGAAAACACGCCCATCAGCAGGCCGACGAACATCAGGTACCAGACAAAAGACTGATGCTTGATCGCCCAATCGGAGAGGTTGAACGTCCCTTTCATCGTGGGCTTTCCTTATCGACTTTGATTTTCTGCCCCGGCTTGAGGCTGTTGACGCCGGCGGTCACAATGCGATCGCCATCGTTGACGCCACCGGCCAGTACCACGGAATCATCACTGCGGCTGACGACCGTGACGACGCGTGGGGAAACCGTTTGATTCTGCGTGTCGATTACCCAGATCTGCGTTTTGCCATCCACTTCCTGCACGGAGGTGGCGGGCAGCTCGATGCGCGGTTTGATCGCCGAGCTCAGGGTCACGCTGATCGCTGTGCCCAAGCGGAAGGCCGACGGCGTTTCTGCCAGGGTCAAACGTGCGCGACGGGTGCGCGTGGTGCTTTCGGCCTGGGGTTCGAGTTCTCGCACGGTCGCGGTGGTGTTGATCTCTGGCTCCAACTGGCTGGCGACTGTGAAGACGACGTCGCTGGGCAGTTGATCACTCAATTGCGCCGGCAGGTCAATGACTGCCTCCTTGATGTCCGGGCGCGCCAGTGTCACCACCTGCTCACCTGCGCTGACCACCTGGCCGGCCTCGACTTTCCATTCGGTGACGACGGCATCGTGATCGGCGCGCAGCTCGCTGTAGCTCAACTGGTCCTTGGCCTGTTGCGTCGCGGCCTTGGCCTGGTCGTAGGAAGACTGGGTGGTTTTCAGGTCGGTGACGGCGACATCCAGCGCAGCCTGGGCGCCGACGCCGCGATCAAACAGCTCGTGCTGCCGACGGGCGTTGGCTTGGGCGTTGATTAACTGGGCTTCGACCCGGGCCAGATCGCCCTGGGTCGAGCGCACCTGGTTCTGTTGGTCCGTCGGGTCGAGCACCGCGAGCATGTCGCCCTTCTTGACCTGTGCGCCGACATCGACACTGCGCTGGGCAATGCGGCCGGAGACGCGAAAACCCAGAGTGCTTTCATAGCGTGCGGCAATGTTGCCGGCGAAACGACCGAGGCTTTCCTGCGCCTGGGGCTTCACTTCGATGAACAGCACCGGCCGAACAGGCTCCGGCGGCGGCTCTTCCTTGCTGCAGGCGCTCAACAGCAGCCCGGTCAATATGATTCCCGGCAGGCGCTTCATGGCTTGTCTCCTGTCGGTTGTTTGGAGGGATCGGGGTACACGTCGGCGAGTTCGACCTGCATGTCGGGGTGCAATAATTGGTTGCCGGCAACGACCACTTTTTCACCGTTCTTCAAACCGTCGACGATGATCACTTTGCCCGTCAGGTAGCGCCCAACCGTGACGCCGCGCAGGCTTACCTTGTTGTCACCGTCAACCACCCAAACGGCAGGCTTGCCGAGCTGATCGCCCAAGCCCTTGGTGAGGGCCGACCACGGCAGTTCGACGCTGGTCCTGGCCGGCACGCTCAGGGCGGCACTGACCACCGAACCCAAGTCCATGCCCGGCGGCAGCGAGCTGAGTGCGATCTTCACTTGCAGCGTGCCCGTCTGCGCTGACACGGCTGGCGTGACTTCACGGACTTTACCGACGGCCTTGACCTTGGGGTTGTCCAGCAACGTGACTTCAACCGGCTGGTCGGTGGGCGGGTTAACGAACAGCGATTCGTAAACGTTGAACACCGCATCGCGCTCACCGTCACGGGCCAGACTGAAGATCGGTGCCGTCGGTTGCACGACCTGACCGACTTCGGCCTGCCGCGCGGTGATGATCCCCGGCGCGTCGGCGATCAAGGCGGTGTAACTCAGTTGCTCGCGGGCGTTGGCCAGTTGCGCCTGGGCGGCTTTGAGCGCGCTCTGGCTGCCGCGCAATTGCGCCTGGGCCGAATCGTATTCACTGCGACTGGTGTAGCCCTTGGGCAGCAGTTTTTCCTGACGCACGAAGGCGGCGGAGGTCTGTTTCACGCGCGCCTGCTCGGCGGCAACGGCAGCGATGGCGGAGTCGACGTTGGTTTGCAGGTCTTTAGGGTCGAGTTTGGCCAGCACTTGCTTGGCCGACACCCGATCGCCGACATCGACCGAACGCTGAATGATCTTGCCGCCCACCCGGAACGAAAGCTGCGTCTGCACCCGCGCCTGCACGTCCCCGGTCAGTGCCACGTCCGCAGCGAAATCGACCGTCTTGACCTCCTGCGCCTGCACGCGTGCGCGCACGGGCTCCTGGGGCTTTTCCTTGCCACAGCCGGCGAGAACGGCCAGGCACAGACCGATGGAAATAACGGTCAGACGACCACGAAAAAGAGGGGGTTGGGCGGGCATGCAAGCTCCTTGTGCCAAGCCATTACGACACCGCGCCGCCGAACGCCGTTGCGATGTGGTCATGCGACTGTGAGCGTAGATCAGGGTTCCTTGGGGTAAGGAACTCTGCCGGGCTCTAGGTCGCACGCCAATTTACGCTAGAGCGCGCCTGTTCGCGATGGGGGCGGATCTATGACATCGATGTTGGCAGACACACCGCCTTCGCGAGCAAGCTCGCTCTCATGAACATGACAACGCCGCAGCTCTGCCTGCGGACACTGCTTAAAGGGTGCTTAAAGGGGACTGATTTATTTACAACTCCACCGTAAATTAATCTGTCCCCGCGCTAGCAGTCTGCCGCAGGCATTTTGAGTTACTGAGTCTTGCCAACGCTTCGCGTCACATCCCCCCAAGCCCAAGGCGCCCCGGCAAGAGCAGATGCCGGCTTTTGGATTACCGCACTCGGGGACAGATTAATTTACGGAGAAGCGCTGTAAATAAATCAGTCCCCGTTTAACCCACCGCCTTCGCGAGCAAGCCCACTCCCACAGGGGTTGTGTTTGACGCGAAACAGCGCGTCGTCTGGACGACGGGATATCTCACAAGTTCGCTGCGTCCCAAACATCTGGCTCGCACGCAAATCCCCTGTAGGAGCAATCGGAGGTTACGACGGTCGCGAAGGCGGTGTAACTGGCACACCGCCTTCCTATCTGACGTGCCTAAACAGCCCGATCAAACATCAAGGATCAACTCCCCGCGCCATCGTGGGCTTCTTCGAAGAAGTAATCCTTCCAGCTGTCGGCCTTGTTTTTCAGCACACCCAGCTCGTGCAGTTTTTCGGCGTAGATGAACGTGCGCTGGGGCACGACGGTGAAGTCGATTTCAGGGTCGGAGACGATCTTCTCCACCAGCGGCAACGGCAGTTTCGATTTCTCGACGTCGATGTAGGTCTTCGCCGCCGCAGGCTTGTCCGCCTTGATGATTTTCTCGGCCTCGGCCAGCGCGTCGTAGAACGCTTTGTAGGTCTTCGGGTTTTCGTCGTGGAATTTCTGGGTGGTGTAGAGCACGTTGAACGTCGCCTGGCCGCCCAGCACATCGTACGAACTCAGCACCTTATGAACCTTGGGGTTTTCCAGCTCCTGATACTGAAACGGCGGGCTGGAGAAGTGCGCGCTGATCTCCGAACCGCCGGCGATCAGCGCCGAGGTTGCATCCGGGTGCGGCAGGCTGACCGAGATGTTGTCGAATTTCTTGAAATTGTCGCTCCCGAACAGCTTCGCGGTTTCGATCTGCAAGGTGCGCGACTGGAAACCCACGCCCGCCGCCGGCACCGCGATGCGGTCCTTGTCGGTGAAGTCGTTGAGGGTCTTTACGTTCGGATTGTTACTGAGCAGGTAATTGGGCATCGAGCCCAACGAAGCAATCGCCTTGACGTTCTGCCTGCCCTTGGTCCGGTCCCAGATGGTCAGCATTGGCGGCACGCCCGCCGACACCACGTCCAGCGCGCCAGCCAGCAGGGCTTCATTCATCGCGGTGGCGCCGGAGATGCTGTTCCAGTCGACCTTGATGTCCAGGCCCTGTTCCTTGCCGTGCTTCTCGATCAGCTTCTGCTGCTGAACGACGTCCAGAATCAAATAACCGATGCCGAACTGCTGGGCGATGCTGATCTTGCCTTCAGCGTGGGCGCCGCTGCTCAACAATGCGCCAGCCAGCCCCAATGCGGCGGCGAGCGCGGTCAGTGTCGGGCGCTTGGAGGGTGCAGCTGTCTTTGAAAAATCCATACATTTCTCACGATGAAGGCGAAAGGGGGTGACGGCCTCATTGCCCATCCAGCGGCCACGAGGTGAAGCGTTCGTTGATAAAGCAGATCAGCGCTGCATGCCCCACCGCTTCACGGTCAGGCGCTCGACGTTGCTGAACAGCAGGTTTTCCACCAGCAGACCGATGATGATTACCGCCGCCAGACCCGCGAATACCTTGTCGGTGTACAGCTCGTTGCGATTCTGGAAGATGTACCAGCCCAGACCGCCCTTGCCCGAGGACGCGCCGAACACCAGCTCAGCGGCAATCAGGGTTCGCCAGGCAAACGCCCAGCCGATCTTCAGACCGGCGAGAATCGACGGCAGCGCCGCGGGGATCAGGATGTACCAGACGAACCGCAGCCCCTTGAGCCCGTAATTGCGCCCGGCCATGCGCTGGGTTTCAGAGACCCCGAGAAATCCCGCGTAGGTATTCAACGCCAGTGCCCAGAGCACGGAGTGCACCAGCACGAAGATCAGGCTGTTTTCACCCAGGCCGAACCACAGCAGCGACAACGGCAGCAGCGCGATGGCCGGCAACGGGTTGAACATCGCCGTCAGCGTGCCGAGCAGGTCGCGGCCCAGTTGGGTCGACACCGCCAGCGTGGTCAGGCCGAACGCCAGGACGATGCCGATCAGGTAACCCTTGACCAGGACCGTCAGGGAGATCCAGACCTTGGTCAGCAATTCGCCACTGGCGATGCCGTCGATAAACGCCGAAGCGGTTTGCAGAAAGCTCGGCAGCAGCAAGTCGTTGCCTTGAATGCGCGCGGCGATTTCCCAGATGATCGCGAGGGCGGCGAGGATGACGGCCTTGCGCACCCAGCTCACCTGCCAGATGCGTTGCGCGAGGGGAATGTCGCGGGCCAGGTCTTCCTGCGTGAAAGGCTCCAGCACGACTTCGTATTCTTCCCGCAGAGGGGGTGAAAGGCTCATGGGTGCAATCTCTTGATGGGGTAGCGCGACGAACCGCGATCAGTAGGCAATCCGAACATCCTGAAACCGCAGATCCGGCTCGACTGCAGGTGCTTCGCCCTCGTCGAACAACAGCCGGTGAATGCGCTGAGCAGACGCCTGGAACTCAACCCCGCCAAGGCTTTTCAAGTTGTACTGATGGCTGTTGATCTCGGCGCGCACGCGGCCCGGATGGGGCGACAGCAGCAGAATCCGGTTGCCCACCACCAGCGCTTCCTCGATGGAGTGGGTCACGAACAGCAGCGTGAAGCGCACCTCTTCCCACAACTCCAGCAGCTCCTCCTGCATCTTGCGACGGGTCAATGCGTCGAGCGCGGCGAAGGGCTCGTCCATCAGCAGGATCTTGGGCTGCATCGCCAGCGCCCGGGCAATCGCCACGCGTGCCTTCATGCCGCCGGACAACGTGTGCGGATAGGCATCGGCGAAGGCGCTCAGGCCGACCTTCTCCAGGTAATACCGCGCACGCTCTTCGGCTTCACGACGCTTGAGGGTGCGCGAGGCCAGCAGCGGAAACATGACGTTCTGGATCACCGTCTTCCACGGCGGCAACTGGTCGAATTCCTGAAACATCACAATGCGGTCCGGCCCCGGCTCCCTGACCTGCTGGCCAGCCAGACGAATCTGTCCTTCGCTGGGCTGAATGAATCCGGCCACGGCTTTAAGGAGCGTGGACTTGCCGCAGCCCGACGGGCCGAGCAACACGAAGCGGTCGGCCGGATCGATTTCAAAACTGACCTGATGGGTGGCCCGCACCACGCGTTCCGCCGTGCGGTATTCAAGGCTGACGCCCTGTACTTGCAGCAGCGCTTCAGCGGTGGGCTGATTGGCCTGGTGCGCGTTCAAGCGATCGCTAGCCGTGTGGCTTTGCAGAACAGCGTTCATGGAGCTCTCCTGGATCAGAACGGCGCATCGCCCTGAATGGTGGTGCGGTGCAAGCGACGGCGCAGGTGATCGGGCGTGCCGCCGGCCAGATGAATCAGCGAACGGTTGTCCCAGAACACCATGTCGTTCTCCTGCCACTTGTGGCGGTAAACGCCTTCCGGGCGAACGCTGTGGGCGTACAGCTCTGTGAGAATTGCCTGACTCTCGTCTTCCGGCAGGCCGACGATGTGGGTGGTGAAGCCTTCGCTGACAAACAGCGCCTTGCGCCCGTTCTCCGGGTGGGTGCGCACAATCGGATGGCTGACCACCGCGACCTGGGCCAGCTGTTCAGCGCTGAGGGTCGGGCGCCAGTTATCGGCGTTATGCCCATGGCTGTAACGCGAGGTGTAGCTGTGCGCGGCGCTGCGACCTTCAACGGCCTTGCGCAGGTGCTCGGGCAGCGTGTCCCACGCCAGGTGCATGTCGGCGAACAGGGTGTCGCCGCCTTCGCTCGGCAGTTCCTGGGCGTAGAGCATCGAGCCCAGGCTTGGCAGTTCTTTGTAGGACAGGTCCGAGTGCCAGTACTTGCCCGCATCGCCCAGCCCCACCGGCTGACCGTTCTCGACGATATTGGAGACGATCAAAATTTCGGGATGATTGGCGAGCAGGAACTGCTTGAGCACATGAATCTGCAGGACGCCAAATCGGCGGCTGAAATCGATCTGTTGCTGCGGAGTGATGTGCTGATCGCGAAAAACCACCACGTGATGATCGAGATGCGCTTGATGCACGCGGGCAAAATCGGCGTCGTTAAGCGGACGGGACAGATCCAGACCGACGATTTCCGCGCCCACCTTTTCGGCGAATGGACGCACATCGAACGGCTGACCGGGCGCTTGCGCGGACGAAGCGTGGGAGGCTGCTGGCATGAGAACTCCGACTCCAAAAGGCGTGGCTGAGGAGGGAGGACTTTAAAGCTATAAGAACGGAAGTTTAAATATCGTTAGAGCATATGCATAGCGCCGAACAACCTATCGAAGGCCGTCGGTACTCATTGTCATCACCGCAGCCGCAGGCCCGGAAACGTTGACGAATTTCTACGTTAAAACGCAAAAACGCGCTTGCCCGTCGCCACTCCCTGCAGCCGATGACAGTGCGTCAGCGAAGCGGGAGCAGCGGCGGGCAAGCGCGTTTTTTATCGTTGAGCGCGCGGCAGTTGCTCGCTCAGGCCTTCATCAGAACGCCGGCAGTACCGCGCCGTCGTACTTCTTGTTGATGAAGTCTTTGACTTGCTGGCTGGTCAGCGCTTTGGACAGCTTCTCGATCGCGTCGGTGTGAGCGTTGTCGGTACGGGTCACCAGATAGTTCACGTACGGCGAGTCGGCACCTTCCAGAATCAGCGCATCCTTTTTAGGGCTGAGCTTGGCTTCCAGCGCGTAGTTGGTGTTGATCAGATCCAGGTCAACCTGATCCAGCGCGCGCGGCAGCAGCGCCGATTCCAGCTCGCGGAATTTCAGGTGCTTCGGGTTGGTGGCGATGTCTTTCGGCGTCGCCAGAGCGTCTTTCGGGTCTTTCAGGGTGATCAGGCCGTTCTTCTGCAACAGCAGCAGGGCGCGACCGGCGTTGCTGCCTTCGTTAGGGATGGCAACGGTTGCGCCATCAGGCAGCTCGGCGATGGACTTCCACTTCTTCGAGTAGCCGCCGAACGGTTCAACATGTACGCCGACGCCGGTCACCAGCGTGGCGCCCTTGCCTTTGTTGAAGCCATCCAGATAAGGTTTGGTCTGGAAGTAGTTGGCGTCCAGACGCTTCTCGTTCAGTTGCACGTTCGGCTGCACGTAGTCGGTGAAGACCTTGATTTGCAGGTCCACGCCTTCTTTGGCCAGTTCAGGCTTGATCAGCTCCAGGATCTCGGCGTGCGGAACAGCGGTGGCGCCCACAACGAGCTTCTCGGCGGCGTGTGCAGCGCTGATGCCCAGGGAGAGAGCGGCCGCCAGTGCGGTGAACAGAAACGTCTTCTTCATGCGATGTCCTTAATAGAAATCGGGTCGCCTCGTGGGCGACTGTGCCTTCGATCTGCCGCGGGATCGACCCTTGGCAGGGTGGCGGCTGATGCGGACAGTACCGAGATTTTTTATTCCGAGACAATACTTTTTAGTCGGATGGTTATGCTTTTTCGTTCTCATAGGGCGTTTTCCCACCGGCCCATCAAATACATGAGCCCGAGTGCCCTCAGCGAACAGGCAGATTCAGGTGTTCCGGCAGGATTTCCGCACCGCTGCTGACCAGCAGCGCGAAGTGAATGACGTTCTCCAGCTCCCGCGTATTGCCCGGCCAGTAATGGGCTTCAAGCACGCGCTGCGCGTCCTCGCCGATCAACGGCATCTCGAAGCCGAAGCGCTGGCTGTAAATCCCCAGGAAGTACTCGGCCAGTGGCAGGATGTTGCCCGGCTGCTCGCGCAACGCCGGCAGATCGAGGCGCCCTTCGTTCAAGTAGCGATAAAGCCGCTCATGGAATTTGCCGGCGGCGACTGACAGGCGCAGATCGATGCTGGTCGCTGCGACCAGCCTGACGTCGACCTGGCTGGGCTGCGTGGCGCCGACGCGGGTGACTTCGTGGTTTTCCAGCGCCGCCAGCAACTTGATCTGGATCGCCATTGGCAGGTCGGCGATCTCATCAAGATAAAGGGTGCCGCCGGTTGCCGAGCCGAACCAGCCGGCACGACTGCTGGCAGAACCGCTGTGGGCGCCAGCGGCATAACCGAACAGCTCGGCGTCGGCGTAAGTCGAGCTGATGGCGCCGCAGTTGACCGACACGAACAACCCGGCCCGGTCGCTGCCACGGTGAATATGACGCGCGAGCAATTCCTTGCCCGTACCGGATTCGCCGCGGATCAGCACGGGCAGGTCCAGTGGCGCCAGCAGCTCCATCTCTTCGCGCAGCTGCCGTGATCGAGGATCGACGAACACCAAGGCCTTGGCGCGGATGCTCAGCGGGCTTTTTTCAGCATCAGGGAAGGTCAACAGCGGGTGGCTCGAAATGTCGGAAAGGCTCATGGCAGGCTCCCGCCCGGCCATTCATGGACCCGGGCGTTGAAAAAAAAGCCGCAGCACCTGTCGGTTCACTGCGGCGAAAATGATGCTGAGAACAGTGGGCTCGTGCGCAACGACGGTGACGTGTGCTGATGTCATGCGCGGCGGCGGGTAAGTTGCTCGATACGCCCTTGCAGCCGGTACAGGTAAGCGAAACCCTGCTCCCAACGCTGATGGCCGGACTTCACGTTGATATGGCCAGCGCCGCTGAGGATGCCGATTTCGGCGCCCCAGTTGCGGGCCATTTCCATTGCGCGCAACGCACTGACGGCTGAATCGTTGTCCGAGCTGACCACTTGGGTCGGGAACGGCAGCAGGTGCTCGGGAATCGGCGCGAAATTGCGGATCGCCGGCGGGCAATTGGGGCGTTCGACATCAGCGGGGGCCACCAGCAAGGCCCCTCGCACCTGACGCAAACTCGTCAAAGGCGCCAGCTGCGCCCAATGGGCGACGGTGACGCAACCCAGGCTGTGGGCGATTAGAATCACCGGTGTGCTGTCAGAGGCGATAGCGCGCTGCAGTTCACCCACCCAATCTTCTCGACGCGGCTTGAGCCAATCGGCCTGCTCCACGCGCACGCTGTTGGGCAGGCTGTTCTGCCAGTGAGTTTGCCAATGGTCGTCGGCAGATCCTTGCCAGCCTGGCACGATCAAGTAACGGATCGATTCGTTATGCATGGCCTTCGCCTCCTGCATGGTGCGTTCATGGGGGCGAGTATAGGGATCGGACATATATTCGAAAAAGAATAAGAAGCTATTTATTAATAGCTCGAAAATATATGCCGCTGCATCAGAAGAAGGCGCCAAAAAAGAGGGCCACCCCCTGCCTTAAAGGGGTGACCCTGAGAATCACGCTGTCTGCCCCCAGCTCGCCGGGGATGAGCAGAGATTAAGGGGCGGTTGTTACAGAAATTTTTATCCGGAGAAATTTCCTACAAGCCGGCGAGGCTGGCGCAATGGGCCGCCAGGTATCAACCGCGCGCAGGCTTGAGCACCGAGTCATTTTCAGTCATCCGTTCAAACCGGTTGGCCCGCCCGAAGGTGCCGAAGTCATTGAAGCGCACGCCCATCTCAGCCATCACCTTGTGCGCAACGGATGCCGTCATCTGGCGGATGTAGAAAGGCTCCTTCACCACAAAATGATGGATGCCATGGGTGCTGCCGAAGTTGAAGCAGAACGCCTGCAGCGGCCACATCCACCACGGGTTGAGCACTTGGGTCTGCTGCATGACATTGCCCATCTCGACGTCGCCGTAGTAATGCATGTTCGAACTGACGAAATGCAGACAGAAGGTCCTCAGCACGTTCGGGCCCACCAACACCACAACAGCGATGTCGATGACGTGCATGACCGCCAGCGTATCCGCCGACCATTCAATCGGGCTGCCCATCAGACCGGCAATGCCATTGGCGGCATGGAAGCCGAGAAACACATACCACGTGCCCCAATTCGCCAGCGCCAGAGGCGCATAGACACGCAGGGTGCGCTTGAGAATGCTGAACGTATGCGCCCAGGTTTTCGCGCGCAGCATGCGGATCAGCGACGACATGACGTTATCGCCCACCATCAGCAACCGCGCCACGCCCCATGGCTCGCCGTTGGTGATGGCGCGCTCCTCCATATCGGCCTCGGTGCCGGAGACCTTGTGATGGTTGAGGTGCAGATGCCGACGAATCCATGGGTTGATTGTGCTCGGCCGCGCCAGCCAGACCAGTGCCAGCATCAGGTTATGGGGCACGCGCTGTTTGCGGAAATACATGCTGTGGATCAGGTCGTGTTCAAGCTCGTGGGTCAGCGAGGCGAAGAACGCATTCAGCAGCAGACACGCCCACCAGGCCAGGTAGCCCCCGAGATAGAGCGCCGCGCTGCCGATCATGCCGGCCAGTGCGAAGAACAGGATGCCGGCGCCAATGGCGTCCTGATGCCGTAGCAGCGGATAGCGCTCACGCAACGCGGCACCGTGGGCGGAAACCACGGCACGAATATGCGCTGATCGTTGTTGTGCATTCAGTCCGGCAGCACTTGCAGAAGTGTCGTGCATGATTCCATTCTCCGGTTTCAGGATGAAAAAACGTGGCACCACTGTGCCGCTTGGGGAGGGAAGCTGCCTGACCGTGAACGCCAATCTGTAGACCGGAGGCGCCAACCTGTATGTCTGAGCCGAGCATTCTCGCCAGCTGGACCCGCGCCCTGCGCAAGCAACTCGATGCTCTCGGCCTCGATAGCCTCGCACTGAGTCAGGCTGCGGGCCTGGATCCGCAGCTGATGGATGATCCCAACGCGCGATACCCGGTGACAGTGACCACCCGTTTCTGGGAGCTGGCGGTGCAGGCCAGTGGCGATCCGGCGCTGGGCTTGCGGGTGTCTCGTTTCGTCAGCCCGACGACCTTTCACGCACTGGGTTACGCGCTGGTCGCCAGCGGCTCGTTGCGTGAGGTGTTCGAACGCATCGTGCGTTATCACCCGGTGGTGAGCGACGCGCTGGTGATGAGCTTTGAACGTGTGGATGAGCGTTACGAATTTCGTTTCCGCGTGCCCGACGGCAGCCCGGTGCCGGCCAATGAGGCCATGGACGCCTTCGCCGCAATCTATGTGCGCACCTGTCGCAACCGCCTGGGCCGTCATTACGCGCCGCTGGCCGTGCACCTGATGCGTCCGCAACCGGAAGACCCTCAGCCGTGGCATGACGTCTTCCGTGCGCCGCTGTTTTTCGGCGCGGCGGAGAATCTGCTGAGTTTTGCCAGCGAGGATTTCGACAGGCACCTGGACGATGGAAATCCGGAGCTGGCCGTGCACAACGAGGCGGTGCTCAACCGCACCCTCGAGCAACTAAGTGCACTGACGTGGGAGCGCAAGGTGCGTGGCGCCATCGAGACCCACTTGCCGGAGGGCGAGCCGTCCGCCGAGCACATCGCCCACACCCTGCACCTGAGCCTGCGCAGCCTTCAACGCCATCTGGCCGACGAGGGTTGCCGCTACGACTTGCTGCTCAATCAATGCCGGCAGAATCTGGCCCTGCAGCACATGCGCGATCCCGGTTGCTCGCTCAGTGAAGTCGCCTATCTGCTCGGTTTCGCCGACACCAGCAGTTTCAGCCGCGCGTTCAAGCGCTGGACCGGCATCACGCCAAGCCAATATCGAGAAGGAATGCTGCACTGACGGGTGACGCCCTCAGCCGCATGCGCCGGTCAGGCGATGAAGGGCCGCCTCACGCAGCCATTCAATGTCCAGCACGCCGATAAGAGCGTGATCGCGCCGGACGATCTGCCGTTCGGCGAGCTGCCCCAGCACCCGCTCGACCACCTCACCGCTCAACCCGAGGCAGCGATTCGAGGCCATGTCGGCAAGGGGCACGCTGCGCACGGAGCGGTCCATCTCGCCATAGGCTTCGGCCAGCATCAGCAGCCGAAACGCCACGCGCTCTTCAGTCGGCATCAGGGTGATGTCTTCGATGGCGGGCACGGCGAGGCCGAGCTTGCGCCCCAGCAAATCGCGGAAGTGCCGCCAAAAGGCCGGGTGCTCAGCCAGCAGTTGCTTGAGTGGCGCGTGGGGCATGTGCAGAAGAATGACCGCATCCTGGGCGAACACATCGTGGGTTGCGGGGAGGTCGTCGAACAACGAGGCCTCGCCGAACCAGAAGGGCCGATAGCCTTCTGCCGGGGGCATGTCCCCTTGCTGTGGTTTGAGGGGATTGATGCGCAACGAGCCCGTGAGCAACGCGTACAGACCGGGCGCCGGGTCGCCGCGCTGGAAGATCGATTTGCCGGGCGTCACCCGGCGCTGCCGCATGCTGCTCAGCAAGCTATCCTGCAACAGCGCAGGCAGGTCGCGGAACCATCGGTCGTTGATAAACCATGAGCGCCATTGGGTTCCATTCGTCATGTGAATCTCCTTTTGATAGCCGGCGTTTTGTTGCAGGCTGAGCCGTGCAGCGGGCTCAGCCTTAAAAAATCAGCGGCATGATCCACGTATCCACAGAGGAATAACAATGAAAAACCTCGTCGATCACCTCAGCCAGTACGCGGCCTACCACCGCGACACCCGCAATATCCTCACCCACTTCGTCGGCATTCCCCTGATCGTGATCGCGGTGGCCGTGCTGCTGTCACGCCCCGGCTGGACCAGTTGGTCCCTCGGCGGGATTTGGGTGTCGCCCGCTTTGCTGGTGAGTCTGGCCGCGACGTTTTTCTACCTGCGGCTGGATGCCTTCTTCGGCGTGCTGATGGGTGTTCTGCTTGCGCTGTGCCTGTGGCTCGGCGCCCATCTGGCGCAACAGACCACCATGGTCTGGCTCGGCGCAGGCGTCGGCTTGTTCGTGCTCGGTTGGGTGATTCAGTTTGTGGGCCATTATTACGAAGGCCGCAAGCCGGCGTTTGTCGACGACCTCACAGGCTTGATCATCGGCCCGCTGTTTGTCGTCGCCGAAGCGGCTTTTTTGCTGGGAATGAGAAAGAAGTTGCTGCACGCCATCGAAGCGCGAGTGGGCAAGACGCATCGGCGGGACTTGAAAAAGGCTGCGGTTTAAAGCTCAGACCCACCGCCTTCGCGACCGTAGTAACCTCCGATTGCTCCTACAAGGGATTTGCGTCCGGCCCGGATTGTGAGTACCCACACGAACCTGTAGGAGCGTGGCTTGTCCCGCGATCGGCGACGCAGTCGTCGCAAACTGGATAATGCGGTGCATCAGGCAGAACGCATTATCAGGATTGCTGCCGGTCCCCGGCAGATCGCGGGACAAGCCACGCTCCTACAGGGGTACGCTTAGAGGTTGTCGACTTTCTGCCAGACCTTCGGCTTGAAAAACAACGTCTCGCCCCTCGCCAGTCCGGTCAGGCTGTCATGGTCTTTCACCACTTCGGCTTCGATCAGCTCGGGTTGCCCTTCGACCTTCAGCGTCACCCGCGTCGTGGCGCCCAACGGGCGGATGTCCCGCACTTCTGCCGCGTGGTGCCCTTCCACTTCATGCCGTGACAACGACACCTCGTGCGGGCGGAACAGCACGTGATTGTCATCGCCCAAGTGCAGGCGGTTCGAGTCACCCAGAAAGTGGTAGACGAAGTCGCTGGCCGGGTTCTCGTAGACGTCGCCGGGGGAGCCGATCTGCTCGATCACACCCTTGTTCATCACCACGATGCGGTCCGCGACTTCCATCGCCTCTTCCTGGTCGTGGGTCACGAATACCGATGTCAGGTTGATGTCTTCGTGCAGCCGCGCCAGCCAGCGACGCAGTTCCTTGCGCACCTTGGCATCCAGCGCGCCGAACGGCTCGTCCAGCAGCAACACCTTGGGCTCCACCGCCAGGGCACGGGCCAGGGCAATCCGCTGACGCTGACCGCCCGACAGTTGCTCCGGATAGCGATCCGACAGCCAGTCCAGCTGCACCATGTTTAGCAGCTCATGCACTTTGACCGCGATCTGGCTTTCGTTCGGGCGCTGGTTCTTCGGCTTCATGCGCAGGCCGAAGGCGACGTTGTCGAACACGGTCATGTGGCGAAACAGCGCGTAATGCTGGAACACGAACCCTACGTTGCGATCGCGCACGTCGTGGCCGGAGACATCCTCGCCGTGGAACACAATGCTGCCTTTGTCCGGCGTTTCCAGCCCGGCAATGATGCGCAGCAGCGTGGTCTTGCCACAGCCGGACGGGCCCAACAGCGCCACGAGCTCGCCACTCTGGATATCCAGACTGATGCCGTCGAGGGCCTTGAAGGCGTTGAAATTCTTGCTGACGTTACGGACTTCGATCGACATGAATTATTCCTCCGCCGCGTTTTTGCGCAGACGGCTAATGCGCGCTTCGCTCCACTGCTTGAGCAGCAGGATGAACAGCGCAAGGATCAATAACAGGCTCGCCACGGCAAATGCAGCCACGTGGTTGTACTCGTTGTAGAGAATCTCGACATGCAGCGGCAGGGTGTTGGTCACGCCGCGAATGTGGCCCGAGACCACAGACACCGCACCGAACTCGCCCATGGCCCGCGCGGTACACAGCACCACGCCGTAGATCAGGCCCCACTTGATGTTGGGGACGGTCACGTGCCAGAACATCTGCCAGCCATTGGCACCGAGCAGGCGCGCGGCTTCCTCTTCCTGCGTGCCCTGCTCCTGCATCAGCGGGATCAGTTCGCGGGCCACGAACGGCACGGTCACGAAGATGGTCGCCAGTACGATGCCCGGCAGGGCGAAGACGATCTGGATGTCGTGCTCCTGCAGCCAGGGACCGAACACGCCACGGGCGCCGAACATCAGCACGTAGATCAGACCGGCGATGACCGGCGAGACCGAGAACGGCAGGTCGATCAGGGTGACCAGAATCGCCTTGCCGCGGAACGAGTATTTACTCACGCACCAGGCCGCGGCGACGCCGAAGACCACGTTGAGCGGCACCGAAATCAGCACCGCGAACACGGTGAGCTTGAGGGCCGACAGCGCATCGGGCTCCAGGATGGCCGCGAAGAATCCGCCGAGGCCGTTGCTCAAACCCTGGCCGATCACCACCACCAATGGCAGCAACAGGAAGAACGCAAAGACCAGCCAGCCAAGGCCGATCAGAATGCGCCGCGACACCGCGCTGCCACGACGGGCAGCGTTGGCGGAGGACGCAGCAATGAGCGATGAATCAGACATAGGTGCGCCTCCTCAGTTAGGGGTTTCGATGCGTCGCTGCAACAGATTGATCAGCAGCAACAGCACGAACGACACCAGCAGCATCATCACGCCAATTGCCGTGGCGCCGGTGTAGTCGTACTGGTCGAGCTTCACCATAATCAGCAACGGCAGGATTTCGGTCTTCATCGGCATGTTGCCGGCGATGAAAATCACCGAGCCGTATTCACCCACGCCCCGGGCGAAGGCCAGCGCAAAGCCGGTCAACCAGGCAGGCAACAAGGCCGGCACGAGGATGTGACGGAAGACTTGCAGGGGTTTGGCGCCAAGGCACGCCGCCGCTTCTTCGACTTCCCGGGGGATGTCCGCCAGCACCGGCTGAACCGTGCGCACCACGAAGGGCAAGGTGACAAAGGTCAATGCCAGGGTGATGCCGAAGGGGCTGTAGGCGATCTTGATGCCCATGTCGGCGGCGAACTGGCCGATGAAACCGGTGGGTGTGTACAGCGCGGTCAGCGCGATACCGGCGACGGCGGTGGGCAATGCGAAGGGCAGATCAATCATCGCGTCGATGATCTTGCGACCGGGGAAGGTGTAACGCACCAGCACCCAGGCCAGCAGCGTGCCGATGACGCCGTTGATGATCGCCGCGAAAAACGCGGTGCCGAAACTCAGCCTGAGCGCTGCGAGCACGCGAGGCGCGGTGACGATGTTCCAGAACTGAGCGGCGCTCAGCTGGGACGCGTGGATGAACATGACCGCAAGCGGTATCAGCACAATCAGGCTGAGGTACACCAATGTGTAACCCAGCGTCAGCCCGAAGCCGGGTATGACGGGGGATATGCGTCGCGACATAAAAGTCCTTGGTTTACACACGTTACCCGGAACAAGTCCGGGTCCTTTTATTCCGTGGAGCGCTGCGGTTACTGCGGAATGTAGATCTGATCGAACACACCGCCGTCATCGAAGAACTTGGGCTGAGCCGATTTCCAGCCGCCGAAATCTTTGTCGATGGTCAGCAGATTCAGTTTAGGAAACTGCTTCTCGTACTTGGCGGCCACTTCAGCGTCACGGGGACGATAGAAGTTTTTCGCCGCGATTTCCTGGCCTTCCTTGCTGTACAGGTGCTTGAGGTATTCGGTGGCGATTTCGGTGGTGCCGTGCTTCTCGGCGTTCTTCTCGACAACGGCCACGGGAGGCTCGGCCAGAATCGACAGCGAAGGTACGACGATGTCGAACTTGTCGGCGCCGCCGCCTTCTTTCAGCGCCAGGAACGCTTCGTTTTCCCACGCCAGCAACACATCACCCTGACCGTTGTTGACGAAAGTGATGGTCGAACCGCGCGCACCGGTGTCCAGCACAGGCACATGCTTGAACAGCTTGCCGATGTATTCCTTGGCCTTGGCTTCATCGCCGCCATTGGATTTGAGACCGTAGCCGTAAGCCGCCAGGAAATTCCAGCGAGCGCCGCCCGAGGTTTTCGGGTTTGGCGTGATGACCGACACGCCGTCCTTGATCAGGTCGGCCCAGTCATGGATGCCTTTCGGGTTGCCCTTGCGCACCAGGAACACAATGGTCGAGGTGTACGGGGTGCTGGCGTCCGGCAGTTTGGTCTGCCAATCCGCAGGGAGAGTCTTGCCCAGCTTGGCGATTTCGTCGATGTCGCCGGCGAGCGCCAGGGTCACCACGTCGGCAGGCGAGCCGTCGATCACCGAGCGGCCCTGCTTGCCGGAGCCACCATGGGACTGGTTGATCTTCACGGTGTCGCCCGGGTGGGATTTTTTCCAGTAGCTGATGAATTCGGCGTTGTAGTCCTGATACAGCTCGCGCGTAGGGTCATACGACACGTTCAGCAGGGTGAAATCCTTGGCGACAGCAGAACCGGCAAACACCGCACTGGCGAGCGCGGCCAGCGCATAACGACGAATGGACATGAATCAAGCTCCTGGACGAATTTTCTTTTGTTGGCTTTTCGAGTTGTAGGTCGTGCAGTGTTCGTTATGCGGGAGCGTGGCTCAGCCCTGCTTGTTGCTAGGGTTCTGCAGACGGAATTTCTCTTTGCGCTCGATCTGCACCACCTGCGCGTTGTGCACCGTGATTTCAACCGCGCCAAAACGCAGGTCGCGCAGCGCGCTTTGAATTTCACGCAAAATGCTTGCTTCGTCCTGGCCGTCAACGCTACGTAGAGATGCGCTCATGTTCGTGCTCCTTGAAAGATTTGCCGCAGCGTGGGGGCGACCGCTGCTTGTGGCGTGAGCGCGATATTAGAGACGCAGCGATATTCTTAAAAAGACTATTTAAGAATGCAGATATAACCAAAAGGCATTTACGGGGGTGTGGTCAGCTAGCCGCTTCAAAAGCGGCGATGGGACCTGTAAGCGGTGGCCATGCTGCCGTCTTAAGCAGAGACAAAAACCGGCGCATGGTGCCAGTCGATCTGTTCCGCCGGCATGGGCCGCGCGAACCAATAGCCTTGGCCCAGTTCGCAGTTGTGCTTCAGCAGGAAACCGGCCTGACTGGCCTGCTCGATGCCTTCTGCCAACACGCGCATACCCATCGCCCGTGCCAGGGCGATGATGGCGTTGACGATCGCGATGTCGTCATCGTCGTCCGGCAAACCGGCGACAAAGCCCTGATCGATTTTCAGTTTCTGCACCGGCATGCGCTTGAGCCGCAGCAGTGACGAATAGCCCGTACCGAAATCGTCGATGGACAGTTTCAGGCCCAGATCCCGTAGCCGGTGCATCTGCTCGATGGCTTGATCGGGGTCGTCCATGATCGCGCTTTCGGTGACCTCCAGCTCGAGAAACTGCGGCGCCAGTCCGGTTTCGTTCAGCACTTTGGCCACCCGCCGATCAAGATCACCACGGCCGAACAAACGGCTGGACACGTTCACCGCGACGAACGAGACATTCACGCCCTCCGCCAGCCACTGGTTCATCTGCCGGCAGGCTTCGGTCAGCACCCAGTTATCGATGTCGGCAATCAGCCCGCTTTGCTCGGCGATGGGGATGAATTCACCCGGCGAGACCATGCCCCGTGCCGGGTGCTCCCAGCGCACCAGCGCTTCGACACCTTCGATGGCGCGGCTGTGAAGGTTGTGAATCGGCTGGTAAAACACCCGCAGCTCGTTTTCCTCGACAGCCTGTCGCAGCTCCGCCGCCAACTCGACGCGACGCTGGGCGTGGGCGGTCAGTTCGGCGGTGTACATCGCGTAGCTTTCACGGCCCTGATGCTTGGCCTGTGACAGCGCGGCATCGGCGTTACGCAGCAACTGCTCGGCGGTCAGCGCATCGTGGGGGAAGATGCTGATGCCGACGCTGGCGGTGAGAAACAGCGATTGCCCGCTGACCAGAAAAGGCTCCCGCAGCCCTTCCAGAATGCTCTGCGCCAGTTCGGCGGACTGAACGACCTGCTGGGCGTTTTCGAGCAGAATCGCGAATTCGTCGCCGCCCAGCCGCGCCAGCGTGACGCCCTTCTCCAGATGGGTTTCGAGGCGCTCGGCGGCAGCTTTCAGCACCTCGTCCCCGGCGTTGTGGCCGAGGCTTTCGTTGATGTGCTTGAAGTGATCGAGATCGACGAGCAGAAGTGCCAGGGTGCGCTTATTGCGGCGGGCGTGGGTATGCGCCTGCTCGGCACGGTCGGTGAACAGCAGGCGATTGGGCAGACCGGTCAGCGGATCGTAATGGGCTAGATGCGCCAGCTCGCGCTCGGAATGCTTGATCGAGGAAATGTCGGAAAACACCGCGACGAACTGAGTAATTGCACCGTGCTCATCCCGGATCGGACGGATGCTTTGCCACTGCGGGTAGATTTCGCCGCTTTTGCGCCGGTTCCAGATTTCGCCACTCCACTGCCCTGCGCTGTGAATGGTCTTGAACATGCGTTCGTAGAACTCAGGGCCATGGCGCCCTGATTTAAATTTGCTCGGCCGCAAACCCAGCACTTCATCCTGCTGATACCCGGTGATCTCGCTGAAGGCGCGGTTCACGTGCACGATCACACCCGTGGCATCGGTGACCAACACGCCTTCCAGCGTGGTGTCGAACACCGCCGCTGCCAGTCGCAGACGCTGCATGTCCTCATCCCGGCGCGCCAGTTCGGTGACGCCCATGAATCGGAGCAACCGCGAGCGGGCGAGATAGATCAGCACCGCGCTGAGGGCCAGCCAGATATAACCGCCGGCCTGCTGCGCCCGGCCCAGTTGGGTCGGGTCGTCGATCAGCCGCGGCAGCACATGGTCCATGACCGCCGACCACCCAATCGATACAACCCCGTACAACGTTGCGGTGCGTAGCGCATCCCGGGTAGTGCTCGACATAGATAGAAACAACCTTGCGAAAGACCGAAATTATAGAACAAGAAACATCTTGCGACGCTTATCTCAAAGAGCGGGTGGTTTTATCTGTGAGCTAAGTGATAATGCGCGCTTCTGTCTCAGGGTCTGCTCAGGCGGATCCGTATATTGCACGCGTTACAACCGAGGGCAACTCAGCCTATGTGGAACAACGGTCTGCTCGACCTTTCCGTCTGGCAATTGGTCGCAGTCACCCTGGCGATGACACACGTCACCATCGTCGGCGTCACGGTCTATCTCCATCGCTATTCAGCGCATCGCTCCCTGGAACTCAACGCAGGGCTCAAGCACTTTTTCCGTTTCTGGCTGTGGCTCACCACGGCGCAGAACACCCGCGAGTGGACGGCTATCCACCGCAAGCACCATGCCAAATGCGAAACCGTCGATGACCCGCACAGCCCGGTCATCAAGGGTCTCTCGACCGTATTGCGCAAAGGGGCCGAGCTGTACCGCGCCGAAGCGGAGAACCCGGAAACCCTGCGCATCTACGGCAAAAACTGCCCCGAAGACTGGATCGAGCGCAACCTGTATTCGCGCTATCCCCTGCTGGGCATCGCCATCATGGGCGTGATCGATCTGGCGCTGTTCGGCGTCATCGGCATCACTGTCTGGGCGATTCAGATGATGTGGATTCCGGTGTGGGCGGCGGGCGTGGTCAATGGCCTCGGCCATGCGGTCGGCTATCGCAACTTCGAATGCCGCGACGCCGCCACCAACCTGGTGCCCTGGGGCATTTTGATCGGCGGCGAAGAGCTGCATAACAACCACCACACCTACCCCAATTCGGCCAAGCTGTCGGTCAAGCGCTGGGAGTTCGACATGGGCTGGGCGTGGATCAAGGTGTTCAGCTGGTTGCGCCTGGCGAAGGTTCAGAGGGTCGCGCCGATCGCGCACCGCGTTGAAGGCAAGGGCCATCTGGACATGGACACGGCAATGGCCATCCTCAACAACCGTTTCCAGATCATGGCTCAGTACCGCAAGCTGGTGATCAAGCCTTTGGTGGCGCAGGAACTGGCGAAAGCCGATGCCTCCGTACGTCACCAGTTCCGCCGCGCCAAACGCCTGCTTTCCCGCGAGCCGAGCCTGCTTGAAGACAAGCATCAAGCGCGCATCCAGACCATGCTGGAGCACAGCCACGCTCTGAAAGTGATTTACGAAAAACGCCTGGCGCTGCAGCAGATCTGGGCAAAGACCAGCAGCAATGGTCACGAAATGCTCGCGGCCATCAAGGACTGGGTGCACGAGGCGGAAGCCAGCGGTATTCAGTCGTTGCGTGAGTTCGCCGATCAGCTGAAAACCTACTCGCTGCGGCCTCAACACGCTTGATGCCGTTGATCGGTGACCATTCGTCCGAGTGGCACCGATCGGAACTTAGTGCCATTAGTCCTATCTCATTAACACCTTCGCACTATGCTGTGTGACATGTTGTGGCATGCGCCGCACCTTATTCTGAGATGCAGTGCTCATGGACAACCAGACTCCCCACGTTGAGACCCCCGCCGCAGCAGAAACCCTTCTGGCGCTGATGCATGCCCAGGCGGAAGTGGCGCGCCTCAGCGAGCGCGAGCAGCTGTTCAGCTCTCTGCTGGTCAGCGTCAACGCCGTGTTGTGGGCGTTCGACTGGCAGACGCAACGCATGATCTATGTCAGCCCTGCCTACGAGCGCATTTTCGGCCGATCCGCCGGTTTGTTGCTGGCGGACTACAGCGAGTGGCGCGACAGCATTTACCCCGACGACCTCGATTACGCCGAGCGCAGCCTAAGCGAAGTGCTCGAAAAAGGCTCCATCGAAGACCGCGAGTACCGCATCATCCGCGCCGACGGCCAGGTCCGCTGGCTCAGTGACAAATGCTTTGTCAGTCATCAGGCCGAGCACAGCCAGCGGCTGATCGTGGTCGGCATCGCCGAAGACATCACCGAGAAGAAGCACCTCGAAGACGAGCTGCAGCGTCTGGCCACCACCGACGTGCTCACCCAGAGCAGCAACCGCCGGCACTTCTTCGAGTGCGCTCAACGGGAATTCGAGCAGGCGCGTCTGCAGGGCACGCCAATGGCGTTCCTGTTGCTGGACGTGGATGATTTCAAGCTGGTCAACGACACCTACGGCCACCAGGAAGGCGATCTGGTGCTGCAACGCATCGCCGAATGCGGGCGCAAGACGCTGCGTCGGGGTGATCTGTTCGGCCGAATTGGCGGGGAAGAGTTCGCCGCCGTGTTCCCGGGCTGTGCGCCGGAAATGGCCCAGCAGATTGCCGAGCGGCTGCAGCGTGAGATTCAGCGCCTGAGCTTTCAGTGCAATGACAAAACCTTCGGCATCACCGCCAGCCAGGGGCTGACCAACCTCGGCGATCAAGACCAGAGCCTCGAAGCGCTCTATGCACGCTCGGACGCTGCGATGTACCAGGCCAAGCGCCAGGGCAAAAATCAGATCGTGCTGGTGTAACCCTGCTTTTCTGAATCAACCTCCCGGTCAAGCCACCGTCTTGCTGCGCACCCCTTCCAGATCTGACCTGCTGACCTTCAAGAGCCGCGCCGATTTGCTTTTCGCCAGCGCCTCGAGCGGGTCTTCGAGCCCAAGCAGGCCCATTTGCCCCGCCACATTCATCGCCAGGATTTCGCGGGTAAAAACCCCGGTGTTGTACTGATACACCGCCGCAATCAACTCACGCAGCTCCAGCGGGAGCCGCCAGCGTGTCCGTAATGCGGAGCCAAACGAGGCCGAATACTGCGCCAACGCGCGGCGAATGGTGGCCTCATCCAGCGAGCCTCCAGCGATCAGCCAGTCCTGCAAACAGCGCAACACCGTCAGTTCGCCCAGGCCCCTGAGCAAACCGGCGCAGTAACAGCGCTCGTGATCGAGATCCAGCTTGCGCGCCAGCGTCCGCGCGCAGTCGGCGGTGCGTTGCGAGACCTCCCAGATTTCGGTGGCGTGCAGCAACAACGTTGCATCCGTCAGCACCGCGCCGCGCTTGAGGGCCAGACCTTGCACCAGATTGACGCTCTGAGTGGCGCCCAGCACGGCGAGCGCCTGCCCCAGGGTCTGCACCGGTTTGCCCTGATGGTGGGAAGCGCTGTTGGCGGCGGCAATCAACATCGCGGTGACATGGGGGTCGAGGGTCAGCGCCTGTTCCAGCAACGTCAGATCCACGCCCGACGCCCCGCGACTGCTCGCCACCGCCGCCCTCACCTCAACGAACAGCGGCCCGCCATCGGCCACTTCCCGCCGCTTCTCCAGAAACGCATCCAGCCCGACACCCGGCGCCAGCGCGGGCACCGCACAGGCAACCTGCGCGCCGTCCTGCAACAGCAGCGTTTCCAGCCGTTGCCGCAGGCCTTCCATGTTCAGGGGTTTGGTGAGGTAGGCGGTGGGCGCCAGTTGCACGGCCTCGCGGACACTGACGCTGTCGCTGCGACTGCTCAGCAGAATGAAACGAACCGGCGGCTGACGACGCAACTGCCGCAGCCCGCGCAGCAGGCTCAGGCCATCGACGCCCGGCAACTCGCGGGAAGCGATCACCAGGTCGGGGATATACCCGCTCATCCGCTCAATGGCTTCCCGGCCGTTCGAACAGATGTCCAGCTGCGCGTCGCAACGCACGTCGAGAACCAATTCGTTGAGCATCTCCCGGGCCCAGGGGTCCGATTCAGCGATCAACACGCGGGGAACGGCTAGCGCCTCTACTACGGTCATCATGACTCTCCGGCATCAGTCTCTTCACCATAGTCAAAGACTGCGCAGGGAGACAGACTGAGACGGAATTTTTCGGCGTCCATAAACGAAAAAACCTGCCGAAGCAGGTTTTTTCTGGTAAAGCGGTCAGGTTTTTATCAAACGTGGCTGCGGCTCACCGACGCGGATTCAGGCGATTTCAGCGAAGCATTCTTCGATGATCTTCAAGCCTTTGTCCAACTGCTCGTCCGGCGAGGTCAGCGGGACCAGCACGCGCAGGACGTTGCCATAGGTGCCGCAGGACAGCAGGATCAGCCCCTTTTCACGGGCCTTGGCGATCACTTGTGCGACGGCAGCAGCGTTCGGCTTGTGGGTGTCGCCGTTCTCGAAGCACTCGACGGCGATCATGGCGCCCAGCGCTCGGACTTCACCGATGACCGGATACTTGGCCTGGATGGCGCGCAGGCCAGTGACCAAACGCTCGCCAACGGCCTTGCAGCGATCAAGCAGATGCTCTTCTTCGAACACTTCCATGACCGCCAACGCCGCAGCGCACGCGATCGGGCTACCGGCGTACGTACCGCCCAGACCGCCCGGAGCGATGGCGTCCATGTATTCGGCCTTGCCGCACACGCCGGCCAGCGGGAAACCACCGGCGATGGATTTGGCGAAGGTGGTCAGGTCGGCGCTCACGCCCATCTGCTCCATGGCGAAGAAGGTGCCGGTACGGCCAGCGCCGGTCTGTACTTCGTCAGCGATCAGCAGAATGCCGTGCTTGTCGCACAGTTCACGCAGACGCGCCATGAACGCCTTCGGCGCCACGTAGAACCCCCCCTCGCCCTGCACCGGCTCGATGATGATCGCGGCGATGTCTTTCGGCTCGGCGTCATTCTTGAAGATGCGCTCGATGCTGGCGATGGAATCGTCAACGCTGACACCGTGCAGCTCGTTCGGGTAGATGGCGCGGAAGATACCGCCCGGCATCAGGCCCATGCCGGCCGAGTACGGCACGACTTTACCGGTCAGACCCAGGGTCATCATGGTGCGGCCGTGGTACGCGCCGGTGAAGGCGATGACGCCCGCACGGCCTGTCGCGGCGCGGGCGATCTTGACGGCGTTTTCAACCGCTTCGGAACCTGTGGTCACCAACAGGGTTTTCTTGGCGAAGTCGCCCGGCACCTTGGCGTTGACCTTCTCGCACAGCTCGACGTAAGGCTCGTAAGCCAGCACCTGGAAGCAGGTGTGGGTCAGCTTGGTCAGTTGCTCTTGCACGGCGGCAACGATCTTCGGGTGCAGGTGACCGGTGTTCAGTACTGCGATGCCGCCGGCGAAGTCGATGAACTCATTGCCTTCAACGTCGGTGACGGTGGCGTTCTTCGCGGATTCAGCGAAGATCGGGTGAATTTGACCAACGCCGCGGGGGACAGCTGCTTCGCGGCGTTTCATCAGGGATGCGTTAGTTTTGCTCATCATTTCCTCATTCGCCGCTCATCGGGCGGCGCGGTTCAAGGATCAAGCAGCGGGGGTCAACAGCGACAGCATACGATGATCGACTGTCGCGGCCTCCCGGCCACCCATAGGTTGGTGCCACTGAAACCTGCGAAACGGCGCTCTCGCGTCCCGCAGGTTGTCGAACAGTTACTTCACGCTGCCACTCAGCGGATTCAGATGCTGAGGCAGAGGTATTTGATTTCCAGATAATCTTCGATGCCGTACTTGGAGCCTTCACGGCCAAGACCGGAGGCCTTGATGCCGCCGAATGGCGCGACTTCGTTGGAGATCAGGCCGGTGTTGATGCCCACCATGCCGTACTCCAGGGCTTCAGCCACACGGAACACGCGGCTCAGGTTCTGCGCATAGAAATACGACGCCAGCCCGAACTCGGTGTCGTTGGCCATGGCGATCACTTCGGCTTCGTCTTTGAAGCGGAACAGCGGGGCCAGCGGACCGAAGGTTTCTTCCTTGGCCACGGCTGCGTTTTTCGGCACGTTGACCAGGATAGTCGGTTCGAAGAAGTTGCCTTCCAGGCTGTTGCCGCCGCTCAGCACTTTCGCGCCTTTGCTCAAGGCATCAGCGATGTGTTCCTTGACCTTGGCCACGGCTTTTTCATCGATCAGAGGACCGGTGGTGGTGCCGTCGGCCAGGCCATCACCCACTTTCAGCTTGGCAACGGCAACCTGCAGCTTCTCGGCGAAAGCGTCGTAGACCGCGTCCTGCACGTAGATACGGTTGGCGCAGACGCACGTCTGGCCGTTGTTGCGGTACTTGGAAATGATCGCGCCTTCAACGGCCTTATCCAGGTCAGCGTCGTCGAACACGATGAACGGCGCGTTGCCGCCCAGTTCCAGCGACACCTTCTTGATGTCGTGGGCGCATTCAGCCATCAACTGGCGGCCGATCTCGGTCGAGCCGGTGAACGACAGTTTGCGCACGATCGGATTGCTGGTCAGCTCGCTGCCAATATCGCCGGCGCTGCCAGTCACCACACTGAACACGCCCGCCGGGATGCCCGCGCGCTCGGCCAGTTCAGCCAGTGCCAGTGCGGAGTAAGGGGTTTGCGAAGCGGGCTTGAGCACCATGGTGCAGCCTGCCGCCAGCGCCGGGCCGGCCTTGCGGGTGATCATCGCAGCGGGGAAGTTCCACGGCGTGATCGCTGCGGTAACTCCGATTGGCTGCTTGAGGACGATCAGGCGCTTGTCCGGCTGATGGCCCGGAATCACGTCGCCGTAGATGCGCTTGGCTTCTTCGGAAAACCACTCGATAAAGGAAGCAGCGTAAGTGATTTCGCCTTTGGCCTCGGCCAGCGGCTTGCCCTGCTCCAGGGTCATCAGGCGACCGAGGTCGTCCTGGTTTTCAATCATCAGCTCGAACCAGCGACGCAGCTTGGCGCCACGCTCTTTGGCGGTCAACGCACGCCAGGCCGGCAGCGCCTTGTCAGCGGCTTCGATGGCACGGCGGGTTTCAGCAGCGCCCATCTTCGGCACGGTGCCGAGAATCTCGTTGGTCGACGGGTTGTTGACCTTGATGGTCTGGCCACTGTCGGCATCAGCCCAAGCGCCATTGATGTACGCCTGCTGGCGGAACAACTTCGAGTCTTTGAGCTGCATTGCGGCCTCCTGAACAGCACCGCGCGCGGCGGAGCGAATGGTTGTGTGCGGGCGCCTCGACCGAGGCCGCCGCCGGATAACACTGTCGCCGGCCCTGATTGGAGAACAGAAGAAAGGCCGGGCGGGGCGTTTGAAATCTCAAACGAATCCTAGGGACAACAGGGGTAAAGGACAATAGTGCGTTCGAAAAAAAGAACGGGTTGAGCTTGGGATGGGGATGGATATGGGTCAGCGTAGCCGGGAGGGTGCGTATGTGGTTGTCATGCGGGGGTGGCTTTGCTGCCTGGCGTGGTCTCACTAAATTGTTAACGGCGGGTCATCGGCATGGACGCGTGCAGGCCAGATGAGTATTATGGCGCCCGCGTTGCACCTGTAGCTCAGCTGGATAGAGTACTGCCCTCCGAAGGCAGGGGTCGTGGGTTCGAATCCCGCCTGGTGCACCATCTTCTATCCCTTGTATTACAAGGGGTTAGCTCAACTGCCAGAAACCTGTCCTAGTCCTGAAAGTCGTTTTTGCCACAAATTTGCCACACTCAAGTGTGGCGGGAATGGTCGAAATGGCAACAATCAGGAATCGCGGCGAGTATCAGTGGGAAGCGCAAATTCGCCGTAAGGGCTATCCAGCCCAGCGCAAAACCTTCGAAACCAAATCCGATGCCCAAGCCTGGGCACGCATGATCGAAAGCGAAATCGACCGGGGCATCTTTGTCTCTCGGGTCGAGGCTGAACGCACTGCCTTTCATCAACTCATCGATCGCTACATTTCCGAAATTGCTCCGAAGCACAAAGGCGCGTATTCGGAAATCAAACGCCTGGAAGCACTCAAGCGTCATCCGCTGGCGACACGCATCGTTGCGACCCTTACCTCTTCAGATTTTGCCCGCTACCGTGACGAGCGCTTGAAGATCCGCAAAGGCAATACGGTGAAACGTGAGCTGGCTTTGTTTCAGTGCGTGATCGAGGTCGCTCGCCGCGAGTGGGGAATTCATCTCGCTGAAAACCCGGTCAGGATGGTCAGTCGTCCAAGCTATAACGACGAGCGCTCGCGACGGCTCGACCCAATTGAAGAGCAATACATGCTCGGCGCGTTAGAGCTTCGTGAGCGACGTGCCGACGGCACCTACGCCGATGCATCACACAATCCCTGGATACGGCCCATAGTCCAACTGGCGATTGAGACAGCGATGCGCCGTGGTGAGATTTTCGAGCTGCGCTGGAAGCATGTGAACCTGGATCGTAGAACAGCGCATCTCCCCGCAACCAAGAACGGCCTGCCCAGAACCGTCCCGCTTTCGCCGAAGGCTATTCAACTGCTAAAGGATTTGCCGCGCTCGTTGTGCGGTCGAGTCTTTCCCACCACGGCTGATGCGCTCAAGAAGGCCTTCGTTCGAGGTCTGGAGCGTGCGAGGCTGAAATACTTGGGGGATTGTGGTGCTGCGCAGGTAACCCCGCAGGAAGACTTCCTGATCAATCTGCGCTTTCACGACTTGCGGCATGAGGCGACCTGTCGGCTTGCGACTAAGCTGCCGAATTTGATTGAGCTTGCGAGCGTGACGGGGCATCGAGAGGTAAACATGCTGAAGCGGTATTACAACATTACTGCGGAGGAGCTGGCAGCAAAGCTGGCTTGATCAGACCACACCCGTCTGTGGCTATTGCTCAGACGGGGCACATTTGCATTCGACTTGGCCAGTCGTTTGCACCGAACTTGACCAGTAAAGTTGAAGAACTCGACCCTCAAAAAGTAGACCCATTGCGATCATTGGCCAACGGCAGAAACCGACCCATTTTAGCCGGGCGCAGCTTGTACGAAATCGGTTTCGGTTCAGCTTACAGCTATCGTTTCTGGCGCGATGGTTGACTGGTTGTCGCTATGAGCCAGTTTGTGGTAATGCCTCGTCACAACCACGTCACAAAGCATCGCTACGCTGAATAGATGGGCCAGACTTTCTGGTCTAGAGGAGGCCCACCTTGCCCTCTCCATCCAAGCGAAAAAAATCGGAAGACAGCTCTGCCAGTTTGATCCAAGCTGCGGAATACGTTCGCATGTCTACTGATCACCAACGCTATTCCACCGAAAATCAGTCCGCGGCTATCCATGCTTACGCCACGAGCCATGGTATGGAGATCGTTAAAACCTATCGGGATGAAGGCAAAAGCGGCCTAGATATCGGTGGTCGCGATGCTTTGCGCAGATTGATTGATGACGTCCAGGCGGGGAATATCCAGTTCCAAGTCATTCTGGTTTATGACGTGAGTCGCTGGGGACGTTTTCAAAACACTGACGAAAGTGCTCATTATGAATACCTATGCACCAGTTCCGGCATCCAGGTGGTGTATTGCGCAGAGCCCTTCGAGAACGACGGTTCACCTTTAGCAACGATTTATAAGGGCATCAAGCGTTCAATGGCTGGAGAGTACAGCCGCGAGCTCTCTCAAAAAGTTTTCGCCGGTCAATGCCGTCTTGTGGAGAAAGGCTTTCATCAGGGTGGCCCGGCTGGTTATGGACTACGCCGGGCGCTGATTGATGAGAAAAATGAATTCAAGGCAGAACTATCGAGAGGCCAGCAAAAAAGCATCCAGACAGACAGGGTCATCCTAATTCCTGGGCCCGAGGCTGAAATTGAGGTGGTACAGCACATCTATCACCAATTCATCCACAGCGGACTGAACGAGCGTGAGATTGCCAACGTACTAAATGCAGATGGCCTGCTCACCGACTTCGACCGTCCTTGGAGCAGGGGCAGCGTCCACCAAGTGCTGACCAACGAGAAATATATTGGCAACAATGTCTACAACAAAACATCCTCCAAGCTGCGCAAACGTATCAGTCGCAATCCACCCGACAAGTGGGTTCGCTGTGACGGCGCATTTCAAGGAGTTGTTTCGCTGGAGGTGTTTACCTGCGCTCGCGAAATAATCTTGCAGCGCTCATATCGCCTAGATGACGTACAAATGCTAGAGCTGCTCGGAGCCTTACTTCAACAGGCGGGATCGTTGTCCGGGATGCTCATCGACGAGCAGGATAATATGCCCTCTAGCGCCGCTTATATAAGTCGTTTTGGCGGGCTTTTACGTGCATATACCCTTATAGGTTATGCACCGGATCGGGACTACCGATATTTGGATATAAATCGGTCGCTGCGACAACTGCATCCGCAGGTTTTTGAAAACGTAATAAAGCACTTGAAACTTGCTGGGGCGAGTGTGGAAATCAGTGCTCAAAATGATGTATTGACGGTTAACGATGAATGGACCGCATCCGTAGTTATCGCCCGCTGCCAATCCACTCCGGCAGGCACTCTTCGATGGAAACTGAGATTTGACAATAGCTTGGCCCCTGATATCACCATTGCTGTGCGCATGGAGCAAGCAAACCAGAAAGTCAGGGACTATTACCTTGTTCCACTTATAGACATGGGCGCTTGGCCACAGAAAATGGCCGAAGAAAACAGCCCTTTGATCGACAGCTACTGCTTCGCAACTCTGGATGTTCTTAACGGGCTAGCTGCTCGTTGCTCCCTGAAAGAGGCTTGCCAATGACCGGCCCATCAACTACACGAGACCGTGTAACACTAATACCGATAGCACAAATCCATATCCTGAACCCTCGGACCAGGAACAAGAAGGTCCACAGCGAGCTCATCGAAAATATTAGAACGGCGGGCCTCAAACGCCCCATTACCGTAAGTCGAAAAGCCTCTCCCCAAGGGCCGCTCAATTACGATTTAGTGTGTGGGCAAGGCCGTCTTGAAGCATTTCTCGCTCTGGAAGCATTAGAAATTCCAGCGTTTGTAATTGACGCTGATGAAGAAGAATGCCTTGTGATGAGCTTGGTTGAGAATGTTGCTCGAAGGCAGCACCGTCCGATAGACCTGATGAATGAGGTTGGACGCCTGAAAGAGCGGGGTAAGACGGATGCCGATATCGCAAAAATAATTGGAAGCACTGCTTCATGGGTCAGCATGATTGTTGTGTTGATCGAGAGAGGTGAAGAAAAACTCCTATCGGCGGTTGAGACTGGTTTGATTCCGCTGAGTATGGCGACGGATATCGCACGCAGTAGCGAAAGTGACATTCAAAATTTACTGACTGACGCCTACGAACGCGGATTCAAGGGAAAGAAAATAACCAAACTTAGGCACCTTCTGGAACTCCGCGCCAAAAAGGACAAGCTCGTGCGAGGAAGCGCACTCGGCATTAGCCAGAATAACAAAAAGAAAAGACTGACCCCAGCTGACTTAAGGCGGCTGTTCGAGCGAGAGGCCGAACGACAGCGCTTAATGGTTAAAAAGGCAGCTTTTACACATGATCGGGTTGTTTTTTCCATCCAGGCTATCAAAGAACTCTTATCCGTCAGTGATTTCGAAAAGCTCCTTTTTGATGAGCATCTGGATTCGTTGCCGAAGTTGATACAAGCTCGGCTTTGGAATGGAGGAGGTTTGTAATGTCTAGTCGACTATATGCTTCTTCTAACACTCAGCCGACTCACGTACCGAAAAATGCCTTTTTGGATGAGTGCGTTCGAGTCGAAATCATCAATATTATGCCGCTCAAAATATCACGACCTGCTGTTAAAGAAAGTCTCAAATACCAGCAAATCCTCGCCTCGATTCAAGACGTTGGGCTGGTCGAGCCGCCAGTTGTGATACCAGTGCCTGGCCAAACCGGGCATTACTTTTTGTTGGATGGTCATCTACGTATTGAGGCACTTAAGGATTTGGACGAGCTCGAAGTCGATTGCCTAGTGGCAACTGACGATGACACGTACTCGTATAACAAACGTACCAACCGACTTTCTGCTGTGCACAGCAACAAGATGATCGTGCGAGCAATGGAGCGAGGGGTCTCTGCCGAGCGGCTCGGCAAGGCTCTTGGCTTGTCACAACAGACGATCAAGCAACGGTTTCGTCTGCTTAACGGGATTTGTGCCGAGGTCATTTCGCTCTTGGGTGACACTGATTGCCCTGCCAATGTGTTCAATCTTCTACGACAGATGAAACCATTGAGACAAATCGAAGCAGCTGAGCTAATGATTGGAAACCGAAATTTATCCGTTCTTCTTGCCAAAGCCCTGTTGGCAGCCACGCCATCCGACCAACTGGTCTTCACGAGAAAACCCCTACCTGACCAGCAGATATCTCCAGAGTCCATTGCACGCTTAGAGCGTGAGCTAGCGGCCCTGCAGATGCAGATCAAAACAATCGAAGATGACTACGGGCCTGACGTTCTTCATCTCACGGTCATCAAAGGTTACCTAACCAAGCTCCTCGCCAACGCCTCCGTTGTGCGATGGTTAGCCAGACACCAACCAGAGTATTTAAAAGAATTTCAATCCATTGCCGAGCTGGCTGAACTGCCGTGGGGGAATGACGAGGCGGGTCCTGTGCCAAAGCCCACTCCCGATCAATAATCGCGGCTTTAGATACTCTGTATGCCCATGGCCAGTGTTCAATCGCCCCCAACACACATGGATACGTCCGTTGGACGGGCGAGGGATATTTAGAATCGCTACGTTTGCAACCGACATTAGCCTGATCAGTCGAACTGGAAATCGAACTCGATAGCCAATTCCTTAAACTGGCTATTGAGTTCGGCTCGACGAACGACAATGGCATTACGTTCGAGCTCCACGGCTCTGTAAGCTTTGTTGAACGCACTGATAATTTCTTCTTTCGTTAAAATTATCTCTGTAACTTGTCTCCTAGTCTTTTCCATAACCCCCCGCAATGCGAGCTGCGCGGCTTCGCTATGGAACGACTCCATGACCAAAAATCCAAAAACGTAATCCTTGATCCAGCCTTCGGCCAGCGCCCACATCAACATCCTTCGATACGTGGGCCAAGCCATGTGCGCCTCACCGCTAACGTAGCGCCGCAGGGTCCTGCCATTTTCCAGCCCTGTGATACTTGTCAGCTGATTTTCTAGCGAGATCTTTGTCTTTTTTGATGCTCGCAACATGAGCGCGTACAGATGCTTGACTCTGTCTACCGGCACTCGAACCAAGAATTTCTTTCGTCCCGATTCTCGATGCCTTGTCATTTCAAGCACCATGAAATTCGAAACGTCTTCATCTGGGACGTCAGGTAAAAGCAGCTGCGACTGAATGCTTGCGTTCATGAGGCCGATATCCCTTGCCAAAAAGCTGTCCTAGAAATGGAGCGCTTGATTGGCGAAAACTGGAGTCACTTCAGAGCAATCGAGCGGAACCGAGATGACAGTAGACTACGAAACCATTCTGAAAATCCAAAAGCTTGGGGACGACGTTCTCGTTGGCGTAGCAGAGGTAGCAGCGCTGACCGGCTTCAGCCTGCTGACAGTGCGTCAACGGAAATTGCCAGGTCTTGATCCTGTTCCTGGTCTTTCACGCCTGAGATGGAGACTAGGGGACTTGAGGCAGTGGATGCGTGGTGGACCGGCGGCGACTTCTGCACTTATTCCCACTCCGGGGCATGCGAGCGCTCGCCATACTGGTGGACGTCCAACCAAGAAGACTCAGGTGGAGGGACGAAAATGAGCAGCCTGGAGATATCGCTAAATTCCATTGATCGCCAAGACCCAGAGGATCGGTTGAAATCCAATACACACTGGTTTCACGTTTTTCAGGCGATGGTGGAACACGAGCTCTCGAAGCTGGGGCCAGATGCCTTCGCAGTCTACTGCGTCATCAAATCCCATTGTGATCTGAGAACAGGATTATCAATCCCCTCAGTTCAGACGATCGCAAAGAAGGCAGGAATCAGTGAGCGCCAGGTTATGAGAAAGATAAAATTGCTCGAAGACCAAGGCTATATTTCCAAATCACGTGCTCGAAAGTACAACCAGTATCAGCTGACTGAAAAAATAATGATCAGCGACTCTCAGGGTCGCCACCGCGGTCATGCGCAATGGAAGTATCGGCCCGGCGAGATCAAAGACGCGGTGCAGGAGCTTAAGCGCATGCTAATTAGCAAAGAAACTGAAGGTCATCACATACATATCGAGCACCTGCAGATTATTGAGAGACAAACCAATATCGGCTTCCAGATCAATCAAGCCGACCTTGACCATTTGGCTGAGAGCAATCCAGACCTCTTCAATAAGCTCCTATCCATACGAAGCGCAATACATGAGCGCAATCGGAACGACGAGTAAGTTATACACAGGACTGACAGTCACATGACCTATGGACAGGTACCGCATCGCTTCGGCTGACTGCATGTCATGTGAAACGTGGTTTGAGGTGACACAGGGTCACCCATACAAGAAGAGAAAAAACCATAAGGCCGAGGACGCTTGAAACTCGATTTCGGTACCCCGTGCGGACCAGTCGGTATGCCACCCCGATGTCAAAAACTCAGCCTTACCAATGATTGATGCTGCCATAGGACAACCAATGCGAGGCTGGCCATTCTAGTTGGAGGGAGCAAAGTGATGAGAGTAGACCCACAAGCACCACTGCACCAATTAGCCGATGAGTGCCAGAAAGTTGTATCTAGCCTGCAGAAGAGATCGGAGAAACGCGAAGCCCCCCAAAAAATAACGACTCAAGAATACCTGAGACTGGCTGAAACTTTGATAAAACGGTCGTTATACACACCCGGTGGATTGTCGGAAGTATTACAAGCAACGGAGTGCAGTAGCACTTTTTACAAGCGCCTAGCGGCCGTTCAATATACATTGCTACAACACCATGAACTGCTGATGGCGCGCCTGGCCGAGACAACTGATGCGATCCAATCTAGACATTTGACACATCAGCTTAATTTCCATTTAAGGCGACTGATGCAATTACGCGAATCACAAGACATTGGCTTCATACATACTAGACGTAAACGCCGCAGTAAACGCCAGGCTCTCCGGGGCCTCCCTGCTAATTGGCGGCATGATCTATATCTGCGCGCAGGTCACGGTAAATATTCTTTACCGATCTTAGTAGCCTCTCTAACAGGCTGCCGGCCCGCAGAGCTTCAACACGGCGTGGCAGTATGTAGAGAAATAGATCCGGTGACCGGTGAAGATTTTATTGCTTTTTGTATACGAGGCGCCAAAGTTAAGTCCGGGCAAGGACAACCATGGCGGATCATTAAATACAGTGTGAGTGATCCTCATCCACTTGTCCGTGAGATATGTAAATTCGCGTACTGCAGCGACGACGTACCGGTACAGGAAGTAAAAATTGAGAGCGCAGTGAATTTTACGGTTGAGGTACGACGCCTAGCCAGCAACCTATGGCCACAGCACAGACAGTCCGTCACGGCTTACTGTTTTCGGCACCAATGGGCGGCTGATATGAAAGCTTTCACCGACGGAGATAGCGTTAGCCGTGGCTTAGGACATGCTTCCGCAAAAACCCGGCGCACCTATGGAACAGCAGGCCAGGGCGGCAAAGATGGCTTGACTCCATTAGCTATAGTAGCGACCAATCCGGTTCGAACTTTTACGACAGATCCTCGGCGTCAATCGGCCCCGGAATCAATAGAGCCTTAGTAACTCATTAGGAATAGGACAATCAAAACTTCCACACTCTCACCACAATCCTACCATCATAGGCACACATTCCTGCCACAATGTAACCGAAGTTTTACCATACTAACGACACATTCCAGCCACAATGATTACACACTGTTGTGGCTGATTTACCTTGGACGCAACACTCTGATTTTTTGTCCCCAGCGACTTCATACATTCTTTGTGCTGGCTCTGCCCAGCACAAAGAATGTGGCCGCTGAGACTGATTTCGTTAGAAATCAGTCTCAGCGGCCTTGGGGACAACCTATGCTTTTAATGCGTCCAACCCTTCTTGACCTGAATCCCAATTGCGTCCCAGTGACGGGTTGCCGCCACTAGCGGATGTTGTGCACAGCCTTTGAGACTCGGGGGAGTGCCCTACTCAGTTGACCAAGAAGAGACTATCGCTGAAAGCACTCATTTCTCGGCTGAAGAATCCATCAGTGAACCTGGCGTGACTGCCAAGGCCTCTGCAAGCTTGTAGATGTTCAACAATGCAATATTGCGCTGCCCACGCTCCACGCCCCCGAGATAGCTGCGCGCCAAGCCGCTTTCCAGCGCTAAGCGCTCCTGCGACCAACCTTTCGCCTTCCTGACCTCAATCAGCCGTAAGCCGAAGGCGGTACGTGGGTCAATCGCCATTATTCTCTCCCGTAAAGGAGAGGATGCTATGAGCACCCCTACTATAGGACCACGCCCTATAAGTTCACGCTCTATAAGTGACAAATGTAAAAACATACCCTAGCATGTCCTCTATGAGTGACATTGGGGGTAGCTATGAAAAATGCTTTGAAGATCGCGGGGATCAGCCTAGCCAGTGGCATCGCGATACCTGCAGCGGGCCTATCAGGACTCGCAACAATAGGGTCATCACTGGCCATGGCCCTTTCGAGTGAGAACCGGACAACCGACGTATTTCAATTTTTCCTAATAGCCGTTTCAATTCTCTGCCTCGCGATGTGGTATTTGGTACAGCAGCAAAAACGAGCGAAATCACTCGTCGCCTCTGTCAACCATCAGGAATGCTTGGGCCTCGACGTTACCCAGTTGCTCGGCTATCCAAGCCCGGTCTTCATAGTCTTTGACCAAGCCCGGCGGAAACTCGCTCAATGCCAAAGTGCGACTGGCGATTATCAAATCCGAGACTTCTCGTGGGTCATGGGCTGGCATTGCGAATGGCGGGAGGTTGAGGCGGTGGAGATGGGAGGCAGTGCCCGAGTCGTCAATGCGACAGGCATGAGCGTTCCCACATTCCAGCGCACACGTCGACTCAAAGACTTCGCACTGGTTTTGACGGTTGCTGATGCAAGCCAGCCGACCCTACGTTTTCCAATGGGTCAGCGCGCAGCACAAGAATGGTGTACCCGATGCAATGTGCTTTTCAATGGTTAGAGCTGAACGGCAGAGAACTGCCGCGAAAAGCCCTCATGGTTGCTGAGATGCTTCTAGATCAGATGGATAGTTCACTGCTTTTATCTGGGATCAAGGGACCCCATACTGCATTCATGTGCACGACTGCTCATACCTCACTCTTCCAAGCCGCTTCGCAGACCGATATCGTCAAGGAGGCCCTTTGCTAGAACGAATGCAGTATGCGTGGTGCTTCAATCCAGAAGCCCAAGAATTTCACAGTGTCCCTACCCTGATGGTCAGAAACGACCCCGGTGGCTACTACGTCATTAGGGACGGATATGGGGATTTGTGGGTGCATGACCCTTGGGGTCGTGAATGCCACGCAGACTATGACTTTGTAGAGGTGCACGGAATGAAATTTGATAGAGAGCAATTCGATCCAGAAAAGTCTGATGATCAACGAACTAGTAAAGAGCCACCGACCCGTACCTTGTTTTCACTTTCCCCCGAGGAAATAGAGGACTTGCGAGCTGAAATGAAGCGGGATGGTGCATATATGCGTGAGCGCTTGCAAAAGCTCGGCAAGTTGAAATTTGGTTAAGACAACTAATGACCTTGCTATGGGCTGTGACAGTGAATATGAAATTTACGGACGACCTGATTTTTACCTAGAGTTGGCATGCAGCTACCCACCAGCAGTCAGCTGAGAGCAAGCATAAGTGGAATTTTATACACCACAAGCTTGGGTCAACTGTATATCAGTAGCGGTTCGTTTCAGTATCAGCGGCAACGGGGCTGCGTCGGAACCGTGCCGTACCTTTACGCACGACGTAGGTCCCAAGCGTTTACTGAATACTAGCCGAATCATGCTGAAACGCACCTAGCTTACAAATGTCTTAGTCCAGCATGCCCCGCATGCTCTGCTGCAATGACGACTTCAGCACTGCATCGCTGGCCACTAGGCGGTAGAGTTCCAGATCTTGACGTCGCCGTATCAGCATGACTTCCTCAAATATTTTCTCGAATGCAAGGGCGCGGTGGTCTTCGTCCTGACTTTTCTGATACTTGGGCTCGAAGTCCGGATGCTCCTGAATACCGTGTAGAATGCTCAGAAACTTCACGCGCTTTTCCTCAGTGGTCACACCCCAGCCCTGGAACCAGCGCTCGTTGAAGCTTTGGATGATCTGATCCAGCGGGTCTTTCTCCTGCTCGCCGTCATGCATCCCGCGCGGATTGGGGTTAGCCGGATCAAGCTCAGTGTTAGCATCATCCAGAGCAATGCTGTGGTTGAGCTTGACCCGCTCTAGCCCATAGGAAGAAAGGTCCACCGAATTGAGCAGTGCGTCGATCTCGTCGGCGTCCTTGTCCTTGACCTTGAGTTTTGGGATCAGGAACTTGAGGAACCAGAACAACTTTTCCCAGGCCACAATCTCGTAAGGCATGATCGAGGCCATCTGGCCGTAGATCTTCACGAACTGCTTGGCCTTGATCTTGAAGTCGACCTTCGCCTCATCCTCCAACTCCAGCTCCACCTCAAAACGCTCAACCGAGATATCGATCAGCACGGCCAGCTGCTCGGCATCGACATTGTCGAAGTACTGCGCGGCGAACGCCTCGACCTCTGGCCATTCGTAGACGCCGACCTCGTCCAGTTGGTCCTTGAGCTCATGCAGCACGTTGATGTCGGTCGCGCGGGACAAGCTGGTGGCCGTGTAGAACGGATCGAAGGATATCTTGATGTCCTCCACCAGGTTGAAAAAGTCGAGGACGAACAGGTCCTCGGTTTTCTTGCCCCACTTCGGCGCGGCGCGGTTCAGGCGTGAAAGCGCCTGCACGGCGAGCACGTACTGCAGCTTCTTGTCTACGTACATGGCGCACAGCTTGGGCTGGTCGAAGCCGGTCAGGTACTTGTTGGCCACCACCAGCAAGCGGTACTCGTCGGTGTCGAATTTGTCCCGCGTATTTGCCTCGACGAAGCCGTTGATCCCCGCCTCGCTGTACTCGATGCCATCGACCAGCTTATCGCCGGAGAAGGCAATCAGCGCCTTGAACGGATTGCCGCGCGCCACCAGCAGCCGGCTGATGGCCTTATGATAACGGATGGCGGCCTCGATGTTCTGTGTGATAACCATGCCTTTGGCCTGGCCCTTGAGCTTTTTCGGAGTCACCACCTGCTCGATAAAGTGCTCCAGCATCACCTCTGCCTTGACGTCGATGGTCTGCTGGTCGCGTTCGACATAGGCACGTAGCTTCTTCTGCGCTTTCAGCGTGTCAAACAACGGATTGTCCTCAATGGACTTCTGGATCTCGTAGTAGCTGCGGTAGGTGGTGTAGTTGGCCAGCACATCGAGGATAAAGCCCTCCTCGATGGCCTGTTTCATCGAGTACAGATGAAAGGGTTCGAAACGGCCATCGGTTTGCTGTTCGCCGAATTTCTCCAGCGTGCTGTTCTTCGGTGTGGCGGTGAAGGCGAAGTAGGAGGCGTTGCCGCGCATCTTGCTGTTCTTGATGGCGCTGAGGATCTTCTCCTGGGAGTCGTCCTGTTCGCCGCCGCCCATCACCGCGTTCATCGTGCCGTGGCTGCTGCCGTCCTGCGAGCTGTGGGCCTCGTCGATGATCACGGCGAAGCGCTTGCCGGCCATGTCATCGATGCCTTCGACGATCCAAGGAAACTTCTGGATGGTGGTGATGATGATTTTCTTGCCTTGCTCCAGCGCCTGTTTGAGGTCGGATGATTTCAGCGCCGGAGCGATGATGTTCTTCACCTCGGAGAATTCGCGCAGGTTCTCGCGCAGCTGCTTGTCTAGAAGACGGCGGTCGGTTACCACAATCACTGAGTCGAACAGCGGCACATCCAGGCCGCGCGCGCCAGCAACCTCCAGCGAAGCTGGGTAAGTTTCAATCAGTTGATAGGCCGCCCAGGTGATCGAGTTCGACTTGCCCGAGCCGGCCGAGTGCTGGATCAGGTAGCGCTGGCCCACGCCTTGCTGGCTGGCGTGCGCCACCAAGCGGCGCACAACATCCAGTTGGTGGTAGCGCGGGAAGAACAGCGTGCGCTTGGCCAGCGGCGTCTTGCTGCTGCCGTCCAGGCGAACGAAGTGCTGGATGATGTTGGCCACACTTTCGCGGCTAAAAATCTCCCGCCACAGGTAGGCGCTCTTGTGTCCGGCCGGGTTCGGCGGGTTGCCGGCCCCGTGGTTGTGGCCCTTATTGAAGGGCAGGAAGAAGGTCGCGGCACCGGCCAACCTGGTGGTCATGTAGACATCGTCGGTATCCACAGTCATATGCACCAGGCAGCGGCCGAACTGCAGCAGTGGTTGACTGCTGTCACGATACTGCCTGTACTGCTTCTGCCCGTGATAACGGGCGGTCTGGCCGGTCCAGGGGTTCTTCAGCTCCAGCGTGGCGAAGGGCAGCCCGTTGACGAAAAGCACCAGGTCGATCTCTTCTAAGGTATTGCTCAGGGAGTAACGCACCTGGCGGGTGCTACTAAAGAGATTCGCCGCGAACTGGCGTTTGACCCGCTCCGAGCTGCTGGCCAACGGCGCAGGGTACATGAGGTTGAGGTGCACATCGTCGATGGCCAGGCCGCGCTTGAGTAGGTGCAGCACTCCGTATTTTTTCGCCAGCCGGTCGAAGCGCTCCAGAATGCGCAGGTCCCAGTCCTCGTAGCGCTGCTTGAGGCGTTCCAGCTCATCGCCCTGGCTGGCCTCAAGGAACTGCCATAAACAGCGAGTATCTACGGCATAGCGGGCATTGAAGTCCTGGACACGGCCCAGTTGGTAGCCGTGGTTAGGGCCAAAGGGCAATTCCGTCACGCCATCGCGAATCGTCGCCTGCTCTTCCAGGCAGGTGCCGGTCAGGTACTTTTCGATGCTGGCTTCCAGCGCCTGTTCGTTGGTCTTGCTTACCATGCCGGCTTCCTTGTGCCTGACCCTTCGTGTCGCTGCCAGGCTAGCCCGGCGCTCAGTACGAATGTCTAGAAATGTCTAAAACTATCCAGCCAATGGGGCGTAGACATTCGTCGCCACCCACTTGAGTACCACTCACCTTTTGATTTCTCTGGCATCACGGCCATGAGCAGGGCTGGATTAGAACCTGTCGAATGTCTAATGGCTCGGCTTATTCGTCTAGATCTATCTGTTCAGTCAAATGAGCGTTATTTTCAATACCTTGAATCTACAGGGTTTTAGTGGTTTCAGCAGCGTCGCAGGCCGTCTCAGTCAAATGACCGGCAAATGAGCCCCGCGCCGGGGAAGCGCCAAAGCCGGGCCCTTAACCTGATTCACCCGTAACTAATCGCTCGCCAGTCAAATGACCGTCAAATGAGATCATCAGGCCCAGCTCGGTACATAGCGATAGACCTTGCGATTGGCCCTGGGGTCATACAGTCGGATCAGCCCTGCTTCGATGGTGTGTTTGATGATCCGGCTAGCCATGGCGCTATTACCTTCCTCGATCTGGAAACGCTCGCGCAGCGAGGTGTTGTTCATTGGCTCGCGGTTTACGTATTTCAAACAGCAGTGCTGGTAACAGGCGCGCACGCGGTCTTCCTGCTCCATGTCGCGGTAGTCCTTGTGGGCGAACAGCACCACGCGGATGTGTTCATCGGTTTGCTCGAAGATCGGGGCCGGCAGTTGGTATAGCTCGGTCTGGGCGATAACCTTGTCGATGCCGCTGCCGCGTTCTTCACAGATGCCGATACGACGCATGAAAGACGCCAGCACCTCGTTGCGGCTACGCGGCGGACTATCGAGAAAACGTTGCGGGTCGACCAGCGGCACGCCGGGGTTGGTGATCTCCATGCGCCGCTCGAACAGCTCAATCATCGGCCCGGTGCCGCTCAGGTTGAAGTCCTGGTGGATGATGGCGTTAGCGACCAGCTCACGCAGGGCCAATTCCGGGTACATCGGCACTTCCTGGCGGAAAGCCTTGCCGATTTCCTCGTTGGCTGGCAGCAGGGTTTTCAGTGTGTCGATCAGCCCCTCGAAGCCCAGAGCATAGCCCTTGTTGCCAGTGAGTTCGCGCAGGGTTTCCAGCTTGCCGTTGCCCTTGTAGTGGATCAGGCGTACGGCCTTGCGCCCTAGCGCAGGGAAGTCCTGCAGGCGCTTGGCGAACAGAATCGCGCCCAGGTTGCTGATATGCCATTGCCCGCTGTCGCTGCGCTGGATCATGCGGTCTGCCGCCAGTGCGGCGAGAATCGCCTCGCGACCCTCCGGCAGGGGCTGGTGAGTCAGGTCAAAGTAGGCCGAATAGTCGAGCAGTTTGAGCACCTGATCGACGCCGAGGTTCTGCGCGGCCAGTTGTTGCTCGAAGGGCACTCGGTCGAAGACGCGCCAGAGCGCCCGCTCCTTTTCCGGAAACTCGCGCAGCTTCTTCTTGTAGGAACCGACGCGGGTATATTCGACGCCATCGAACTGCACCGGGGTATGGCTGGCCGCCTGAACTTCCAGAATCACCACTGGCTGGCCGTCAGCGGCGGCAAACTCGAAAAAACGGAAGTGGATCTTTGGCGCGGTTTTCTGCAGCAGCCAGCTTTCCAGTTCCTGCTGTTTGTAGCGGGTGGTAGAGGGCTTAAAGGCCGTGCCGATCACCGCATGGCTGGCATCGTCGATACCCCACAGCAAATAGCCATATTGCTTGCCGAGTAGGGCGGCGGCATTGGCCAGCGCCGAGATGTATTCACCAATCAGTGGCGCGTCATCGTTGCTCTGCTTGAACTCCACCCACTCGGTTTCCTGCGGCAGCGCGCACAGCTCCCGCAGCAGCGATTGCAAATAGCTCAGGTCGCGCTCCACGCTCATCAGGCGATCTCCCGTTCCTCGATCTCGGCTGGCTCCACCACACCCGGCACCTTGATCTTGCCGGTGACGGCGCTATTGATCAGGGTGGCTTTGTATTCCTTGAGCTTGGTGATTTGTTGTTGCAGCAGCTCGATACCTCTTGCAATAAGAGCGCTCTGTGCGTCCACATAAGCGACGATCTTTTCTTGCTCGCCCCTAGGAGGTAAAACCACTAGGGCATTTTTTACATCATCAAGCCCCAAACCTTGCTTGAGGCCGTACTGTTCGAGAAAGAAGTATGTCTGCCCAACAGCCGAATAAAGAGTAAGCGCTAAGTACCTAGGCACAACAGCCTCAACCGGCCGAATCAGTGCCAAATGTTGATTAATGTACACCTCTCGCCCATCAAAAAACTCGGCAATAGCGGCCTTCCCAGTTTTAGCGCCAGTAATACAGACCACTAGATCATTGTTTCTTAGTCGCGTGCGCAGCCCTTCCGCACCAAGGCGGGGATTAACCCGAACTGCTGAGCCCCATTCAACGGCCATATCTTCGTTAAGATTACCGCTCTGCAAAAAGTAAGCTCCGTTCTCAGAAAAGAAATCTGACCAACCTCTAGGCCCAGAGGTGATGAAGCTTGAGAGATTCTTAACTTTTTGCAAATCCCAGTGCACAGGAATCTTGCCAATCCATTCGATACCGGAATCCCGCATGGGTGCATCAGGATTAAGGCCACGGGTTACTGCCAGCTGGATCAGTATCTGCTTGCGCTCTTTGAGCCGTTCGATTTGGCGCTCCTTGATCTGGATTGCCTGATCAATTTGTGCACCTTTGCAGTCAAGAAAATTAGCGATATTGGCCTGCTCACTAAGAGGAGGAAAAGCCAAAACGATGGACCGCATCTCGTCATAACGGGTCGTCCACAAGTCAGCAACAATGCCATGGCCGATTCTGTAAAACTCTTCAACAAACGAATAGCTTTTAAAAAAATACTTACAAAAATCCCTGTTTATACCGCGCGGTACCAAGACAATATTGATGAGTGATACAGAGCCATCCATCTCAGATACACCGCTAGAGCCTTTCCTGTCTGAGCGACTGTTAATAACAAAGTCGCCAGACTTAACCAGTTTGCGGTTATCGCCGTCATTAGTTTTTGCTGCGCTTTCAAGCTGAGGAAGGATCCCATTCTTAGTGACAGATAGCGGCGGAAAATCTTTGTCTGAAACCTTAGTGCGGCGTTCTTTGAAAAAACCGCCCAGTCGAGTTACTTCCCAGTGACTTGGAACAATTCCAAGCCACTGAAGATTCAAGTCCTTATAAAATTTATACGAGAGAAATTTCTCCAGCCCCTTAACCAAGGTTCACCCCCGACACATCCTTAACCTCCAGCCCTAAAATCTCCGCAATCAACCCCTCCGCCTGTTGCTCCAGCACCACAATCTCTCGCGCCACCCCGTCTATGCTGCGCAGCGGCTGATGCTTGTAGAAGTATTTGTTAAAGCTGATTTCGTAGCCGATCTTCACCGACTCCAGATTGATCCAGGCTTCCGCCACATGAGGCTGCACTTCGGCCTTGAAGAAGCGGTGGATGGAATCGGCCAGAGGGACGCTTTCGCTGTCGCGCAGGTCGGTGTTGGATTCGTAGGTAAAGAACTCGCCGGCCTTGCCGTTGGAGTAATAACCCAAGTCGGGCAGTTCGGCCTCACTGCAGCCCAGACGTTCGAGAAGCATAGCCAACTCGGCGCGGTCGAATTTTTCCACCTTACGGATGACCTTGACGGAATTTTCGTCGTACCAACTGACGGCATTGAGCAGTTGGTTGCGCTCGCTAGCGCCGAGCTTGATGCCGGCCTCCTTGTTCAGCTGCTTAAGCACCTTGTCCACCAGCTTGGCGAACAGGTTGAAGTCGTCGTATTCATCGCTGCCTATAGCCTGCATCAGGTAGTTAGCCACGGTGACCAGCAAGGACTGTTTGGCCCAGGTTTCGAGATTCAGTAGCTTCTTGCGCTGCTTGGCATTGAGTTCCAGGTCTTGCTCTTCGCACCAGGCGAGTATGGCCTTCTCATGGGTGGCCAGGGTTTCATCCTGATACAGCGCCTCGCCCCACTGTTGGTAGATCCACTGCATGGGCTCACGCAGGGCCTTGTCGAAACGCAGGGTTTCAACGCGCTCGGCGCTGAACTGCGCCTTGCGTCGGTCCGGTCGCTCGATGCTGACCTTGCGGTAGCCGAAGTCGCAGTTATCGAATACCTGCGCAGCAATGCCGTCGCCGCCAGCAGGGCGGTCGATGCTGGCGAGGTCAAGGTAGGTCTGGGTGATCAGCTCGATATGTTCGGAGGCGAACTCGCAGTTCTTGTTGCCCAAGTTCTTGCGCAGTTTGCGATAAAGCAAGCTGGCGTCGATCAGTTGCACCTTTCCCCGGCGCTGCGCCGGCTTGTTACTGGAAAGCAGCCAGATATAGGTGGTGATGCCGGTGTTGTAGAACAGGTTGTTGGGCAGTTGGATGATGGCGTCGAGCAGGTCGTTCTCGATCAGATGGCGGCGGATATTGCTCTCGCCGCCGCCCGCGTCGCCGGTAAATAGGCTGGAGCCGTTATGTACGGAGGCGATGCGCGAGCCGAGGCCGCTCTCGCCGGGAGCTTTCATTTTGTTGACCATTTCCATCAAAAACAGCAGCTGGCCGTCGCTGGAGCGCGGGGTGGCGTCCTGCATCTCTGCGTTGCCCCAGTAGTCCGCGAGGCTGACCTTGAAGCGCGGGTCGATTACATCGCCGCCGTCCTTGATGAACTTCTGCTCGCTGGCCCAGCTCTTGCCGTATGGAGGGTTGGACAGCATAAAGTCGAAGCGGCTGCCGGCGAATTCGTCCACCGAGAGGGTGGAACCGGGGCGGATATGAGCGGGGTTGTTGCCCTTGATCATCATGTCCGACTTACAGATGGCATAGGTCTCGTCGTTGATTTCCTTGCCGTACAGATGGATGTCTCGCTGAGTAGTCGAGTCAGGGTATTTCTCTTCGATAAAGTTCTGCGACTCGGTGAGCATTCCCCCACTTCCGCAGGCCGGGTCGTAGATGGTCATAACGGTGGGGAGACGATCCTTGATCGGGTCGAAGACCAAGTGGGTCATCAGCTCGATCACTTCGCGCGGAGTGAAGTGCTCGCCGGCTTCCTCGTTGTTCTCTTCGTTGAACTTGCGGATCAGCTCTTCGAACACATAGCCCATGCCCAGGTTGCTCAGGGCTGGCAGGCGGTTACCTTGTGGGTCTACACCGTCGTGCGGGGTGAGGTTGATCGTGGGCGAAGTGAATTTTTCCAGTACGTCGAGCAGCACGTCTTTGCTGGCCATGTGGCGCATCTGTGACTTGAGGTTAAAGCGACGAATGATATCTTTGACGTTGTCGCTAAAGCCGTCGAGGTAATCCTCTACATTGCTCAGGAGGATCTGCTGGTTGTTGGTAGCAGTCTTCTGCAGTTGGCTTAGCGTCCGCTTGCTGGTGTTGTAGAACACATAGCCGGAAGCGGCACGCAGAGCACTGTCGTCCAGTTCGGTCTGACTCATCTCAAATTGCTGAAAGGCCAGCTCTTCCATCACCTTGGCCTTGCTCGTCTCCAGCAGTGCATCGAGCCGGCGCAGCACCACCATGGGCAGGATAACGTCACGGTATTTGCCGCGTACGTACACGTCGCGCAGGCAGTCGTCGGCAATCGACCAGATAAACGAAACCAGTTTGTTGTGGACCGCGTGGTTCAACTGCAGATACTCCAAATCAAAGCGCCGAATAGCAGCGCTGCTAGGGCGGCTGTACGCACCCATTTACAAACTAAAGGAGCGCATCTTAACCAATGCAACAGCGCTTCTGGCAGCTGGGATCAGCAGTGGTGTCCTTCCTCTATACAGGACCAACATTTGCAACGGGCAGCTAGAACGCATAGGGGCGGGCTCCTTTGGGCTGCTGTCGTGGTTTGAATGCGCCTCTATTACATCACCAGTGAGGCCTGCAAATGCCACAAATTTGCCACACTCACCCCACGAATAGGGGCGAAAACCCGCTAACCCCAGCTAACACAACCCGTTGATTTCCCAGCTAATCCCCGCTAACGTATTGATTCTAAACGTCGACTTTTAGGACTCCGAAGGCAGGGGTCATGGGTTCGAATCCCGTCAGGTGCACCATCTTCTTTCCCTTGCGTCGCAGGGGGTCAGCGTTACTGCCAGATACCTGCTCAGGGCCTGAGAGTCGTTTTTGCGGCGATGGCGCAAACGACGGTGCGCAAAGCGCACCCTTCAAAAGCTAACCAGCCCAGCAGAAACCCCTCAAAATCAAGTCTCACGCCCAAGCCTTGTCACCCGCGATCAAAATCAATTGAGGCATCTTTGTCTGTTGGTCGGGCCTGGCCGCACTCCCTTTCATCAACTCATTGACCGACGACTGCAAGGCACGTCCTCGAAGTAGAACATCGAGCTGTCTGCGCAATGACAGCCCGATGCTCCAAGACGTGAGAAAGCGTTTGAAGGGCAAATAATTGGCTAGCTATGCAGCCCGAGCTTAGACGACAAACTTGCTAACCAACCCCTGCAAATGCACACCCAAACGCGCCAGCTCAACGCTCGAAGCTGCTGTCTGCTCACTCGCGGAAGCAGTCTGTTCGGAGATGTCCCTCACACTGAGAACACTGCGATTAATCTCTTCAGCCACCGCACTTTGCTCTTCAGCAGAGGCGGCGATTTGCTGGTTCATTGATTCGATGGTTGAAATCGAGCGACTGATGTTGCCGATTGAAGCCCCGGCATCCCGCGCCAGCTCGACGCTGTTGTCAGTCAGAAGGCGGCTGTTTTCCAGCGTGGTCGCAACCTGTGCGGTTCGGCTGTGCAGACCACCAATCAATGTCGCAATTTCTTCGGTCGACGCTTGTGTGCGCTGCGCCAGGCTTCTCACCTCATCCGCAACCACCGCAAAACCTCGGCCGGCTTCGCCAGCACGCGCCGCTTCGATGGCGGCATTGAGTGCCAGCAAGTTGGTTTGCTCGGCAACGGCCTTGATCACGTCGAGCACGCCGCCGATTTTGTTGCTCTCTTGCTTGAGCTCATCCATCGCGGTTTTCGAATAGCCGACTTCTGTGGCGAGTTTTTCGATCTGGAGCACTGCCTTGGCGACAACTGCATCACCATCGCGGGCTTCTTTGGAGGCGCTGACCGCCGCATCCGACGCCTGCTCTGCGTTCCTCGCCACTTCCTGAACCGTGGCGGCCATTTGGTTCATGGCTGTTGCGACTTGGTCGGTTTCGGTTCGCTGACTATTGACCCCTGCGCTGGTCTGCTCGGTGACTGCGGACAACTGTTCGGCAGCGCTCGCAATCTGAGTGACGCTATCACGCAGGCCACCAATCAACTGCCGCAGGTTGGTGGTCATTCTGTGCATGCTGGCTTGCAGCAGGCCCAGCTCGTCTCGCCTTTGCGTTATTTCGCTGTAGGTCAGATCGCCGTTGGCGACTCGATCAGCCAACTGCAGTGCTTCGCGAAGCGGACCCACGATGAGGCGGGTGATGACCCATGCAGCCAGTGCGCTGATGATGAGCGCAATGCTGAGCCATATGATCAACATCTTATTGGCTTGGCCCACATCCTCAATACGCAGCGAAACCTGGTTCTGCGCCAACTGATCGGCGGAAGCCAGCAGGACTTCGATGTTTTTGGTAATACCTGCCTGGCCCTGGTTAATGGCGGCCTGTGCTTCCGAAAACTGGGCAATGGCAGCCTGGTATTTATTCAGTGAAGCCTGAAAGCCTTTGATGGCGTCGGGTTGAAATCCAGCGGCTTGCAGGGATTGGGCGTTGTTTACGGCCGCAGCGATTGAAGCGTTCGCCAGCTGCTGCGCGTCAGGCTTTAGCGTGAAGGTGTACCCACGCACATCAAAGCGCATTTTCTGAAACAGCGTCAGCGCTTGTCCGATTGCATCTCGCTGTGCGGCCGTGCCCTCGGGCGAATTGGAGAGCGTGTCCAAGCGTAGCAGCACCTCCAATGCCTCATCGGCGGCGCTGCCAGACACGGCTCGGCTCGCTTCGCGCGTATGGGTCGCATTGATGATGTCGTTGTAAAAGCCCTTGTAGACCGTCATCGCGGCGGTCGCGGTTTTTACATGGGGAATATTGAGCTCGGAGTCGAGTATTTCGCGCAAATACGCCAAATGACTGTCGAGGTTGTCATAGGCTTTTAGCCAGGTGGCAGCGTTGGCGTCGTCAGAATTCTGGCCGTAGACCAGCCGGGCGATGCGCATGTCCCGCGTCAGCGTTGTGAGTTTCGCGATGTCAGACACGCGCTCACTTCGCTCGCTGAGTGAGGAGATGCCTGTCCACCCCGTGAGGGCGATAAGCACAGTGAATATGATCACCAGGGTGAAGCCGAGTACGAGCTTCGACCTGACGGTCATGTTGATTAATATGTTCTTTAGCATGGCGCCCTCTGAAGTTTTAGGTATTCACATAGGAGAGGGCCACTCCATGCCATTCCTACAGCCTTAAACTTCGGCCTGCCGCAAAAAAACTTTAGGAAAAAATCGTCCTTTCATACACTATCGGCGCAATAGGTTACTTGCTTCGCGGTATCTATTCCGGACGAAAAGTTCAAATTATTTTGCTTGTTTTTTCGTTGTCCGATGGAAGGTCGCCTGAGTCAGAGGCTGGAGATCAATTGCGGTTTAGAGGTCACGGCTGCTGCTTACTACGACCCCGCCCCCCAAGGATTAGGCCATTCAAGGCTAATAGTTGGCCATAGCGCTATCGATGGATGGGAACAGTTTCAGCCCACTACTAAAGACAGTTGTTCTTTTTGTTCAGCACGGATAATGCCACCCCGCTAGCAACTTTGCACTTCGATATAGGGTGCCGTCATAGTGAAAGATTCAGTGCTTGCGCTGATTACCGCTAATTGACCGTCACTTAAAATTCTTTACCGTTTAGAACCATTGTTTGGTGAACCGATAGAAACCAAACACTCATTCCAGCAGACCGACAGCTTGAACCAACTTCAGCCCCCACTCCACTCGTTCGGGAATGGCTTGAATCAGCTGTTCCCGGTCTCCACCCAGCAGTGCTCTGAGCTGATGGGGCGCGAACACCACGTCGATGAATTGAAGGGCCAGCGCATCAGGATCCGAGGGTTGGTCCGGGCCCGCCATGATGGCGGAACGCACTCTGGTGAATCCACCTTCCCACCCGATTCGATTCACTTCGGCCGCCAGCAGCGGGGTCCGACTGGAAGTGGCTAGCACCAGGCGCATCATGGCCAGGGTATCGGGTTGCAGCGCATGTTCGAGGATGCCATGGCCCACATGCCTCAGGCGGCCTTGGAGCGGGAGCGCGGGAATCGCCTCGGCGGGCACCAGCAAAGTCGCTACGTGGCGCCGCACCACGGCTTCGAACAACGCCTCTTTATTGGCATAGCGCGCATAGAGAGTGGCTTTGCTGGCGCCTGCCGCCCGGGCGATGTCTTCGCATGAAGTGCCCTCGACGCCTTTGGCCAGAAAGCGCTGCAGCGCAGCATCCAGCAATCGACGCTCGGCCTCGCCCGCCTGGCTTTGCCTGGGCCTGCCGCCTTTGGATTTGGTCGTGATCAACGTCATGGCCGGCAACTTACCGACCTCTTGTTTGCGCGTCAACTAAACGGTAACGTTCAGTTAATTCGGCGCAGGCAGCCGGCGCTCTTCACCCCCTTCACACCGACCAGGAAGGCTCTTTGTGGATCACACTACTGCTTTACCGATTGTGGTTGCTGGCGCATCAGGAGACTTGGGCCAACGCCTGGTCCGGGCGCTGGTTGAGCGCGGCGCCCATGTCATCGCACTGGTTCGACCAGGCACTGAACAAGCCCGGTTGACTGGTCTACCCAGCAGCGGCGTCACCGTAACGCCCGTTTCCCTGGATGACGCTCGGGGCCTGCGCGGTGCCATTGCCGGCGCGGGTTGCGTGGTGTCCACGCTCAACGGCCTGGAGGAGGTGATCATCAAGCAGCAAGGCAGGCTGTTGGAGGCCGCTGCCGCTGCTGGGGTGCCCAGGTTCATTCCCTCGGATTATTCGCTCGACTACACCCATACCCGCCCCGGGGACAACCGCAACCTGGACCTTCGCCGGCGCTTCGCCACCCAGCTCGATTCAGCCAACATCGCCGTTACCTCAATCCTCAACGGTGGGTTTCTGGAACTGCTCGAAGGCGACGCGCCTATCGTGCTTCCCGGCCGCAGAGTGCTGCATTTCGGCGATGTGCAACAGCTACTGGACTTCACTGCCAAGGACGACGTAGCCGCCTTTACCGCCGATGCCGCGCTTGATCACAACACGCCGCGTTTCCTGCGCATTGCCGGCAACAGTGTGTCGCCTGCGCAGATTGCCAACATCCTGACCGAGCTGACCGGGCAGCATTACCGCACCCTGCGCCCCGGGAATATCGGCACGCTGTCCGCCCTTATCTCCGTGGTGCGCGCGCTTACGCCTGCCAGTGAAAAGCCCTTCCCCGCCTGGCAAGGCATGCAATACCTGCGAGACATGATGAGTGGGCGCGGCAAGCTGCTCAATCTGGACAACGATCGCTATGGCCAACGTGAATGGGCATCCGTCCGTGACACATTGGCCCGTACCCATGTGCAAGGGACCAACCCATGACCCACCCTGTCGAGTCCTTTCCCCTTCATATCCCCCAGACACAACTCGACGATCTGGCCCAGCGCCTGGCGCAAACCCGCTGGCCTGACCCAGAAACCGTCTCCGACAACAGCCAGGGGCCTAGGCTTAAGCGTATTCGCGCGCTGGTCGAGCGCTGGCGTAACGGCTATGACTGGGGCGCCACCGAAACCCAACTCAACCAGTGGAACAGCAGCCGGACCGAGATCGACGGCCTTGGCATTCACTTTCTGCACATACGCTCGCCTCACCCTGACGCCCTGCCCTTGCTGATGACCCACGGCTGGCCAGGCTCCATTCTGGAGTTCAGGGCGATGGTTGGGCCTCTCACCGACCCGACCGCTCATGGCGGCGAGGCCAGCGACGCGTTTCATCTGGTGATCCCGGCGCTTCCGGGTTTTGGTTTCAGTGATAAGCCACGTTCGCCGGGTTGGGGCGTGGGTAAAACCGCTGCGGCCTGGGCGCAATTGATGGACCGTTTGGGATATGGCCAGCGCTGGGCCGCCCAGGGTGGGGATTGGGGCGCGGCCGTCACCACCGCCCTTGGGCACATGCGTCCGGCTGGCTTGGTCGGCATTCACCTGAACATGGTGATGTACCAACCCACTGAAGCGGAAATCGCGCAGGCCACTCCTGAAGAGCAGCGCATGTTGGCCGATGCGCAACGCTATGAGCGGGAGCTGTCCGGTTACATGAAGGTGCACAGCACCCGGCCGCAGTCGATAGGCTTCGCCCTGTCGGATTCGCCCGTTGGCTTGGCGGCGTGGGTTTACGCGCTGTTTCAGGACGCTTCCGACAGCGGCGGAGAGCCCGAGCGGGTCATCGAGCTTGACGCGCTGATCGACGACATCATGCTGTATTGGCTGCCTGATGCGGGACCCAGCTCGGTCCGTTTCTACTGGGAAGGGATGCGCGAAATGCAGCAGGAAGGCCCTGCACGCGCTGTGCCCATCCCAGCTGGGGTGAGCATGTTCCCGGGCGAGCTGCTTCGCCTGTCACGGCGCTGGGCCCAGGCGCGATTCGACGACTTGCGGTTCTTCGCTGAGGCCGAGCACGGCGGCCACTTTGCTGCGATGGAAAACCCGGCAACCCTCACCGCGCATGTGCGTGAGACCTTCCGCCTGCTGCGTTAACGGCTTCGCGGGCTTGGCGGGCTTCAGCGGGGTCACGCTTGGCTGGCATCTGGACGCTCTTGCAACCTGTAAAAAAAATGAGAAAAAATCCCTCACCTGTAGGAATATTCCTACTTATGAGGCTGCAGTGACGCGCGATGGAGCGTTTCGCCGCCCTTCAAGAACTTCGAGGAGTCAGCAACGCATAACAACAAGCAAGACCCAGGATATCCGGGAAGAAAAACACCACTCAAGGACCTCAAGGAAAACCAAAATGAACACGACAGATCAAGTACAAAGCCGCGACGGCTACAGCGAGAAATGGCAGCAACGTTTCGCATTTTTTGACGAGCATGGCGGGCCGAACTCCCCAACGTTCAAGCCCGCATGGCTGAAGCTGCCTCTCCGGCAGAGGATCAAGATCAACGCGAACATCATCGCGTTTTTCTTCGGCCCGATTTACCTGTTCGTCCTGGGCTTGTGGAAGAAAAACCTGACGCTGATCGGCATTCTGCTGGCCGTCAGCGTGGTGGCGGAAATCTTCTATTCCGCAACCGGCTTTGCTTACGCCAAACAGTTGGATCTTGCTATCGGTATTGCCATAAACGCCTTCTATGCAAGGACCACGAACTTCGCCTACTACCTCAAGGAAGTTAAAGGCGAACAAGGCTGGAACCCGTTCAAAGGCTGCTAACGCTAAGACGGACCACAGAGCGTCGTCACTTTCATTGCCTCGTTGTGTGAAAGACGAAGCTCTCTGCCATGGTGTTGCGCCGGCAATGCCATGGCCATTCAAAACCCCCGCAGCCAGTCCTGCGGGGAGAGCTACGCCAACACCACAGGTAAAGCGTTCGATCGCCACCTTCGCGACTAACGCAATGCCAGCAGCGCATCCCGACGAACCCCCTCCAGCGCAGCACCCTTGACCTAAAGCCGCGCAGCCTTTCGCCGATACTTTTTACCTACAGCGTCATTTTCATTTAATCGGACAGTCACACAGCAGTCCCGCAAGGAGCACGTTCGGCATGATCGTCGGTATAGATCTCGGCACCACCAACAGCCTGGTCGCCGTCTGGCGCGATGGCGGCACGCAATTGGTCAGCAACGCGCTGGGTGAGCTGTTGACGCCCAGCGTCGTCGGGCTGGACGACGACGGACAGGTGTTAGTGGGCAAGGCCGCGCAGGAGCGGCTTCAAACTCATCCGGGCACAACCACGGCGCTGTTCAAGCGGCACATGGGCAGCGCGCATGAAGTCAAGCTCGGCGCGCGCAAATATCGTCCGGAAGAGCTGTCCGCGCTTGTGCTGAAAAGCCTGAAGGCTGACGTCGAGCGGGCGTTCGGCGAGCCGGTGACGGAAGCGGTGATCAGCGTGCCTGCGTATTTCAGCGATGCGCAGCGCAAGGCGACCAAGGTGGCCGGCGAGCTGGCGGGCTTGAAGGTCGAGAAACTCATCAATGAACCGACTGCCGCAGCGCTGGCCTACGGGCTGCATCAGAAAGAAGGCGAGACCTCGTTTCTGGTGTTTGACCTGGGCGGAGGCACCTTCGATGTGTCGATCCTTGAACTGTTCGACGGCGTGATGGAAGTGCGCGCCAGCGCCGGGGATAACTTCCTCGGCGGGGAGGACTTCGACAACGTGCTGCTTGAGCACTTCGTGGCGCTGCACAAACAGGAGGTCGAATTTCCAGCCGCATTGACGGTGAGGCAATCCCTTCGTCGCGAAGCCGAGCGCGTGCGTAAAGCGCTAGGGCAGGAAGCGAGTGTTGATTTCGTGCTGCGTCATGTCGATCGCGAGTGGCGCAAGCCGGTGACCCAAGAGCAACTGGTCGAGCTGTACGCTCCCCTGCTGGACCGTCTGCGCGCGCCGATCGAACGAGCGCTGCGTGACGCGCGCATCCGTGTCGCCGATCTGGATGAAATCCTGCTGGTGGGCGGCACTACGCGCATGCCGCTGATCCGCAAGCTGACCGCCAGCCTGTTCGGGCGCTTCCCTTCCATCACGCTCAACCCTGACGAAGTGGTCGCTCAAGGCGCGGCGATTCAGGCTGCGCTCAAGGCGCGCGACTCGGCGCTGGAAGAAGTGGTGCTGACGGATGTGTGTCCTTACACGCTGGGCATCGAAACCACCCAGCGCATCGGCGAGCATTTCGAGAGCGGCCATTACCTGCCGATTATCGAGCGCAACACGGTCGTGCCGGTAAGCCGGGTCAGGACCGTCAGCACCCTCAGCGATCATCAGCAATTCGTCATTGTGAAGATCTTTCAGGGCGAGAGCCGCAAGGTTAAGGACAACGTGGCCTTGGGCGAACTTGAGATCAAGGTGCCGCGCCGGCCCGCCGGTGAAGTCGACCTGGACGTGCGGTTTACTTACGACAACAACGGCATTCTCGAAGCCGACGTGCGCATTCCGATGACAGGGGAAGCGCACACGCTGGTGATCGAAAACAACCCAGGGGTGCTGACGCCTGCCGAGATTCAAGAGCGCCTCAAAGCGCTCGACTCGTTGAAGACGCATCCTCGCGAGCAGCAGGTCAACACGCACATGACGGCAAAGCTCGAGCGCCTGTATCAGGAGTACATGGGTGAAGCGCGCGAGATGGTTGGGGCATGGGCCAGCCAGTTTCAGCACGTGCTGGAAACGCAGGATGAGCGGCAGATCAGCGAGGTGCGCAAGCGGCTGAGCGAGCAGGTCGAACGCTTCGAGCGAGGGGAATGGTAAGCGACATGAACCCTTGGACTTTGCTGGGCCTGAGCGACGATGCCGATGAGCGGACCGTCAAACGTCACTATGCAAAACTGCTGAAGGTCACTCGGCCGGACGAAGACTCGAAGGCCTTTCAGCGGTTACGAGAAGCCTACGAGCGCGCGATTGAGTTGGCGCGAAACCGTGCTGAAGAAGATGATGATGACCACTCGCCTACGGTGACTTTGAGTCTTGCGTCGGAGCTTTCGGCGCAGCCCGTGACGTCTGCGCACAATTCGGGCGATCTCGTACATCCGGCACAGGATACCGACGCCCTGGCGCGGCAGGCTGCACGCCTGCTGGTTGAAGAAACCACCGCAGAAAACCTGCCGCATCAGCATCAGCGCGCGGTGGAACAAGGCTGCGATTTGCCCTTCCAGCAACGCTTGCTCGATCGGTGCCTGGAAGCAGATTCGTCCGACTGCGATCTGCTCAAAGCCGCCGTCGACCACTTGCAATGGCTGACGCCGTGGCAGTCTTTGCGCATCAGCGCAGACCGGGAAATCCAGCTGACACAGCGATTGCTGGACAGCGAAGGCGCGCGGCTCGAACACGCGTTGGCCGAAGGCAAAGAGCGCCAGTTTCTTGCGGCCTTGCAGGAGCTCGCTCAGCAACCCTGGCTGGCCTCTCTGGAACGCCGCGATCAATTGCAGCGCTGGGCGATGTTCTTCCTGCACAACTACAAAGGCTGGACGGCTGCGCTGTTCGACAGGGTCTGCGAACTTTTTGCGTGGGATGACCGCAAGGGCGTGTTTCCCGAGCCGGAATTTATCTGGCGAAATTTGATCGAGCGATGCGAGAAGTACGCCTACATTGAACATTGGCAGCGCCTGCTGGCGGGCGGCAAGACTGACAGCGTTGAAGAGAAGGCCGCGCGGCTGGTGCTCCAGCCCGGCCGCAAGGTTGATCGGCTGCGACTGGCAAGATTCTGCAGCGCGGATGTGTGGATCGCCTGCGAGCAGCTGTGCTCGACGATCAACAATCGCTATCCCGAAATGCTAGAGGTTTTCCCCGAAGCGGATCTGCAGGGCTGGAGAACCTTACGGGTTGATCCGATGAACCCGGCTGTCTGGACGTGGATCTGCTGGGTGCTGTTCACGGCTCTCTTCATGATCCCGAACGAGATGATGAAGGGCGAGCTGGACGGGGTAAAGGCGGCGGTGATGTTGCTGATGTATCCGCTTTTCATGACCGGCCTGTGCCGAATCGCCATGCGCGCCTGGCGCCCGGTGTGTCTGGCCATCGAAGAAGCTGATGAATGGATCAGCGACCTGCTGCTTCCGGAGTGGCTGCATTGGCCCGCGTCGCAGGCACTCGTCGTTCGGCACGGCGTGCCGCTGGTGCTGATCGGGGTGCTCCTCTCGTCCCAAGGACCTGCCGCGCAACTGTGCTATACGCTGCTGATGCTGGCCTGGATCTTTCTATCCCCCTACCGCCACCCGCAAATTTACGCCCCGATTCGCCAAGCGGTAAGAAGGTTCCTGCACGTAAACGCGCGCAAAATTTTCATGTCGATCATCGTCATAGCGGCCTCTGCGATCTACATGAGTCTCCACCCGATTGCACCGAACCCGGTGCAAACCTCCGGATCCGGACACGTTGCGAAAGCACTCCCCGGCCAGCTCGACTGCAGCAGCGAGCAGGCCATGGAACTGATGGATAAGGAGTGCAGAAACGCGGTGCTGCCACAGCGCTGCGCGAGCTATACGCGAGAGCAGAAGATCAGCCAGTGCTGGCGGCTTCGGACCCGGTTGCAGCGTGAGCTGGACATTCAGACGGCGCCGGGCCATTAGCCTGGACTGGCCAGACCATTCGACATGGAGTAAACGTGTCGGATGCTCTGGCTCGCTGATTGCAGCCCGTCACGATTTCTACGGCGGCGGGCGGATCGGGGAACATTGAGCGCTGAGGGAGCTCACACCTCTTGCCTTTGAACCGTCCTGTTGGTGACCCCCTCTATGGAACACGTACTCCCGGAAGCCTGGCTGAACGCACTGCCGTTGCCCTGGCTCAACACCTTGGTGGCCGCCGCCTTCGCGATTTGCATCGCACTGTTGGGACGCTGGATCGCATTGGTGTTGCTCCGTCGCGTCGCCAAGTCGTTCGTCTTCGCCCAGCAGCTCATTCACCGCGCCGAACCGCCGACCTTGTGGCTGATCCCGCTGCTGGCCCTGCAAACCGTGTGGACGTCTGCGCCTGATGATCTGATGTTGATCAAGGGTGTTCGGCATTTGAACGGCATGCTGGTGGTGGCCGGGTTCACCTGGCTGGCGTTGAGTTGCGTGAAAGCCATTGGCGAAGCGGTCGCGATCCGAAACCCGCTGGACATCGAGGACAACCTGCAAGCCCGCCGGATTCAGACGCAAGTGCGGGTGCTGGTGCGCTGCCTGAATGTGCTGGTGTTGTTGTTCGGTACCGGGCTGATTTTGATGAGCTTCCCGCCGGTGCGTCAGATCGGCACCAGTCTGCTGGCGTCGGCAGGGCTTGCGGGATTGGCCGCCGGTTTCGCCGCCAAGCCGGTGCTGGGTAACTTGATCGCGGGTTTGCAAATCGCGATATCCCAGCCGATTCGCCTGGATGACGTGGTGATCGTTGAGGGCGAGTGGGGTCGCATTGAAGAGATTAGCGGCACGTACGTGGTGCTGAAGATCTGGGATGAGCGGCGGATGGTGATTCCGTTGCAGTACTTCATCGAGAAGCCCTTCCAGAACTGGACGCGCAGCACGTCGAGCCTGATTGGCTCGGTGTTTCTGTGGGTGGATTACGCGTTGCCACTGGAGGAGCTGCGCGAAGAAGCGGAGCGCATCTGCAAGGAAATTCCGCACCTCTGGGATGGCCGCGTCTGTGTGCTACAGGTCACGGACACCACCGACAAAGCGATGCAGTTGCGGGTGTTGTTGAGTTCGGCGGATTCATCGCGCAGTTGGGATGCGCGATGCCACATGCGCGAGCGGCTGATCAGTTTCGTCGCACGGCAATATCCACAGTGCCTGCCTCAGCTGCGTGCGGAGATGTCTTCGCGCACCGTTCAGCCGGAACGCGAAGGCCACGAAGCGCCCACGGAAATCGCGCGCCAGCCGCCAGTCTGAACACCTTATGGGAGCGAACTTGCCCGCGAAGGCGGTGTTGCTACCCCCAGAGGTTCTGGGGATACGCCGGCCTCTTCGTGAGCAAGCTCACTCCCACAAAAAACAGACGCCGTAGCGCTCAGATGGAAGCCACGCTGCCCACTCACTGCCCGCCGCTGAACATCACAAACTTGCCCATCATCATTGCGGCAAACTGTTGCGCCGGCATCTTCACGCCGTTGAAGTCCACCACGTCGTTGGCGTAGTGCAGGCTGGACACGATGTTGTCGCCATCGACCTTGCCCATTTGCAACATGACCGCCATGCCGCCTACCGAATCCGCTGCGCCCTGCGCCTGCTGCGCGATGGCGGCGGGGTCGGTCAGACCGGCAGACTTGGCGCGCAGTGCGGCCAGATCCTTGATCATCGGCTTGGAGAGCACCAGCTTGGCGTCCAGCTGGGTCAGCAGCTGCTTGAGCAATTCCGCGCCTGGCTGATCGAGTGCCGAAGGATTGGCCAAGTCCATCGACAGGCTGAACTGGCTCTCGCCGCTGGCTGTTTTCAGTGAAAGCTTTTCCAGCTCGATATGCGGCTTGGCACTCAGCAACTTGCTGACTTCAGCCTGCACCAAGGCCTGATCAGCCGGGCTCAAATGTGGCGTGTAGGTTTCACCCACCGCCGCGGCGGCCTGGGCTTGAGGCTGCACTTTCTCCTGATAGATCTTCATCAGTGCCTGGGTTGAGGCGATGTCGAAATTGCCGAACTTCCAGAGCATCTGCATGGCGCCAACGTCATTGCCATTGAAGCTGACGTTGCCGATGTCGTAGGTCACCTGCGCATTCAGGTTGCCTTCCACTTCCTGCAACAGGCTGGTGTTGACGAAGTCCTTGAAATGAATGGCCGGCTGGCCTGCCGCCTGGAACGTGGCCGAGGCGATTTTCGCGTCGGTGTGGCCCAGGTAGAAACCCGATTTGCCTTTTGTGCCACCGGTGTTGAAGGTGAAATCCTTGAGCGTCAGATGCACCGGGCCTTCTTCGGAGGTGGCGGTGACGTCGACGCTGCCCAGCACACCGTTGGCCTCAAGCTTCTGGCCATCGCCCGAGCCGGAGGCATTCACGGTGAAACCGGAAAACTTGAACGCGCCGGTCTGATCGGTGAATTCAAACGGCAGCAAGTCCACCCGGCCCAATGCGGCGCGGTCGTAGCCCATGCTGAAGTGGCCGGTCAGCGGCGGCTGGCCGTTGGTCATGGCAAACCATTTCTCGGAGAAAGCGTTCTTCTCAATCTGCACGTTGCTGGCGGCCATTACCGGCAGCAGTTGCAGCGATTTCACGCGGCTCCACGGCAATGGCCCGTGCTCGATGTTGTCGACAAACAGCAGCTCGACCGGCTTGCCCTCATTGAATTGGGGGTCCTGGATATTCAGCTTGTAGTGCGCGGTGCTGGTGAAGAAGTGACGGTCAAGGGAAAGGAGCTCAACACTCGCCTTGCCTTCATGCCCGACGAACGCGGCTTGAAGCTGCTGATTGCCTTGCTGGATGGCGTCGTTGAGCGCGCCCTCCAGCCGTTTTCCGGTGTACCAGGCGCCAGCGGTAACGAGGACGCCCGCAACCACAATGACGCCTACGGCGATGTTGACTGATTTTTTCATGTGTCGACTCGAAGATGTCCGTTCTTGAAGAGGTCTTGCCTTCCTTGACCCCGGAGGGTTTCGGCGCCACACAGAGCGGCCGTGCAGCACCTTGCGCTGCCGAGAGCCCGGCGAGATTAGCACTTGGCGAGGACGTTTTGCAGCCGTTGCGCCTAGCCACGACGTTCGCAGAGGCGTTAGGCTGGACGCCAATTTGCTAAGGGAATCGATGAGATGAGCGACGTGCAAAAGCCCAAGGGTCCGGTCAAGGCGGTGATTTTCGACATGGACGGCCTGCTGCTGGACACCGAAGGCATCTACACCGAAGTGACCGACACCATCGCCAAGTGGCACGGCAGGACGTTCGACTGGGCGGTGAAACAGCACTCCATTGGCCGCGGCTCCCAGGATTTCGCCGAGTACGTGATCAGCGCGCTTGAGCTGCCGATGTCTCCCGAGGAGTTCCTGACCGTTCGCCAGCCGATGCTGGACGAGCGCTTCCCGCACGCCGTGCCGATGCGTGGCGCCGAGGCACTGGTGCGTCACCTTGCCGAGCACAACATCCCCATCGCGGTGGGCACCAGTTCTTCCCTTCACTACTTCCACGCGAAAACGAGCAATCACCGCGCCTGGTTTGAGCTGTTTAAAGACGTGGTGACGGCAGATCACGCCGAGGTCACCGCGGCCAAGCCTGCGCCGGATATCTTCCTGGCTGCGGCGCGGCATCTGGGCGTGGACCCGAAGGATTGTCTGGTGTTTGAAGACTCGCCTTTCGGCGTCACCGCTGCCAAGACCGCAGGGATGTATGCCGTGGCGGTGCCTGACTCGCACATGCCGGTCGAGCAATATGCGCACGCTGATCTGGTATTGGGCTCGCTGACCGAGTTTCCGCTGGAAGATTGGGGTTTGCCGGGCTTTAGCAACTGATTATCTGCGCATGCGTAGGCGCGCTTGGCCTAGATTCTTGTGGGGGAAAAATCGAGGCCATGCGTTCGCGCTGAAAATTCCTACCGGGCATATCCGTTCAGACGGGCATATTGATCAATTGCATCAACGCTATCGTTCGCCCCATGAATCAGGTCAGACATTACCTCAGCGCAAACGGCGACGATCTTTATCAGCAATGGCTTGATGAGCTCAAAGATCGATCCGCGAAAGCCAGAATCACCACGCGCATCAACCGGGTCGCTGCAGGCGCATTGGGCGACTGCAAGCCTATTGGAAGTGGCGTGTGGGAATTGCGGGTCGATCACGGACCGGGTTATAGGTTTACTACGCCCAGGCAGGTAAGCAGCTAATCTTGCTGCTTCTGGGAAGCGATAAGCGCCACCAGCGATCTGACATTGTTAAAGCCATTGATTGCTGGCACGACTATCAGCGGAGAAGGCCATGACGAGCTCACGTGATCACGACGAAACAGTCATTGCGATGATTCGGGACGACCCCGCATTCGCAGCGGAGTATTTGCGAATTGCATTTGAAGAATTGGACGAAGAAGGCGGCGATGCTGGCTTTCTTGCGGCGTTGAGACATGTTGTTGAAGCTCGAGGCGGCATAGCATTCATAGCAGAGAAAGCCGGAATACCTCATGAGAGCCTTCGTCGAGCGCTATCCCCCAAAGGAAATCCCACGTTGAAAACCATGCGCCAAGTGGTACATGCCACCGGGCTTACGTTCGCGGCAATCGCGTGACATTTACGCTACACGCCAACCCTTAAATCCACCCCCAACGCCCGAGCGAACGCCTTGACCAGCGGGCTCCGGGGGGCGTTGTGCCTCAGGATGAGGTTGACGGGCGTTTGTAGAAAGATCAGGTCGGGGCGCAGGGCGCGGAGTTGGCCGTCGCGGATCAGATTGCGCGCATAGTGTTCGGGGAGAAAGCCGATGAAGCGCCCGGTCAGGATCATCATGGCGACGGCTTCGACTTGGGAGGCGGAGGCGCACTGGCTGTCGGAATTGACGAAGCTCGCCTTGTCGCGATGGATCGCATAGCGGTGATTCACGATGTCGAAGGCGCGCAGGCTGTCGATGCTCAGGGCACTGTCGTCCGCCTCGAACAGCGGATGCCCCATTGCGCAATACGCGTGGGAGGTCTCTTCGTACAACTGGAAATAATCAAACTCTTCGCGCCGCTGATACACCGGCACGATACCAAGACTCACCCGTCCTTCGACCATGGCACGCTCGACTTCATCCAGTTGAGACGCTTGCAGGCGCAGTCTGACTTTGGGCGCTTCATCGCGCATTAGTCTAAGTGCGGCAATGAGCGGCGAACTTTTATCGGTCAGGGTGTTATCAATTACGCCGATACTCAAATCGCCAATCAACTCATTCTGCGCAGAACTAATCCGGTCGCGAAAACTGTCCACAGACGCGAACAATTCGATCGCCGCCTGATAGACCAGCTTGCCCTCTTCAGTGAGATGAAACCCTTCCCGGCCTCGTGTACAGAGGCGCATGCCGATGCGGATTTCAAGGTCCGAAATCTGCTTGCTGATGGCTGCGAGGCCCACATTCAGCTCATTCTGGGCGGCGCTGAAGCCACCCGCCTCGACCACGGCCTGAAACACCCGCAACAGCTTGAAGTCCATTCCGCTGAGAGTAAGAGGCGGGCGTATTCCCGGTTTAGGCGGCACGTTTCCAGAATTGGAAAGTGGAGTTTCCATAATGCTTATTGACCTCGCCTATTGGATTCAACAGGCTCTGACTCACAACAAAAACGTGCCCGGTTGATAATAATGAACACAGAAAAACCCGATTGGCAACCGCGCACGCGGTACTCTGCAACATAGGCAGAAAGCGGATCCAACATTAAATAACCTGACACTTTGATCAGGACTTTCAATTAGTAACTGCCCTCTATCCAGGACGATTCCATGCTGCAGCGGCGGGCCTACGTCGGGGCGGGGAGGCTGGGTAGGGTTGCCCAGATCAGGCAGGCGCGGTCTGCACACAGCTTCGGAGAGACACATGAATCAGAATCAGGCGGAGCAGCTGCAAGCCGAGCGCAGGAAGACCGAAAACGCGTTCGACATCACCCAGTACGAACACGTCCCACGCCGCTATTACGGGCGCATTTTCTTCGCGACCCTCATCATCGTTGCCCTCGCCGGCCTGGCCCGTGCGTTTGCCAACGGGCAGATCGAGTGGGGTTATATCGGCCAGTTCCTCACGTCCGAGGCCATTCTTTGGGGTCTGCTGAACACGATCATCATGTCGATTCTGGCGATGGTCCTCGGGGTGGTGATCGGCGTGATCACGGCCATCATGCGCATGTCGGCGAACCCGATTTTGCGTTACGTCGCGATCACCTACACCTGGCTGTTTCGTGGCACGCCGCTGATTTTGCAGCTGCTGCTGTGGTTTAACCTGGCGCTCATCTTCCCGGTCATCGGCATTCCCGGTGTGTTCGAGATCGATACGGTCAGCCTGATGACACCTTTCGTTGCCGCGCTACTGGGCCTGAGCATCAATCAGGGCGCGTACACCGCCGAGGTCGTGCGCGCAGGCTTGCTGTCTGTAGACACCGGCCAGTACGAGGCCGCCAAATCCATCGGCATGCCGCGCCTGCAGGCGCTGCGTCGGGTGATCCTACCCCAGGCGATGCGCGTGATCATCCCGCCGGTTGGCAACGAATTCATCAGCATGGTGAAGATGACCAGCCTTGCCAGCGTCATCCAGTATTCCGAATTGCTGCACAACGCGCAGAACATCTACTACGCCAACGCCCGGGTCATGGAGCTGCTGATCGTCGCGGGGATCTGGTACCTGGCGGTGGTGACTGTCCTCTCGTTCGGTCAAAGCCGGCTGGAGCTGCGCTTCGCCCGCGGCGCCGGCAAGCGTTCGTAAGTCAGGCCCAGGAGAATCAGCATGAGAAACATCGTCAAAGCCGTCGGCCTGAACAAATACTACGACCAGTTCCACGCCTTAAAAGACGTCAGCATTGAAGTCGAACAAGGCGAAGTCCTGTGCATCATCGGGCCCTCGGGCTCGGGCAAGAGCACCCTGCTGCGGTGCGTCAATCAGCTCGAAAAAATCGACAAGGGCGGTTTGTGGGTCGACGGCGAACTGGTGGGCTACCGCATCGTCGGCAATAAACTGCACGAACTGACGGACGCTCAGATCGCCCGTCAGCGTTTGAGCACCGGCATGGTGTTTCAGCGCTTCAATCTCTTCCCGCACATGACCGCGTTGCAGAACGTGATCGAAGGCCCGATCCAGGTGCTCAAGCGCTCGCCCAAAGAAGCCAATGAAGAAGCCACCGAGCTACTGGCCCGCGTCGGTCTGGCGGACAAGCGCCATTCCTATCCCGTGGAGCTCTCCGGCGGCCAGCAACAGCGTGTCGCGATCGCGCGCGCATTGGCGATGCGGCCCAAGCTGATGCTGTTCGACGAACCCACTTCCGCCCTCGATCCGGAGTTGGTGGGCGAAGTGTTGTCGGTCATGCGTGACCTGGCGCACAGCGGCATGACCATGATCGTCGTGACACACGAACTCGGTTTTGCCCGCGAAGTTTCCAACCGGATGGTGTTCATGGACGGCGGCCAGATTGTGGAGGCCGGCACCCCGGAAGACATTCTAATAAGCCCACAAAACCCAAGAACCCAAAGCTTCATTTCTGCCGTTCGCACTTAAACCAGAACAAACGAGAACGACCATGAAAAAGATCCTCATCCCCAGTTTGCTCGCCGGCCTGATGGCGTCCGCGTCGGTGTTCGCCGCGCTGCCCGCCAGCCTCAAGGAAAAGGGCGAAATCACCGCCGCCATCGTGCCGAATTACCCGCCGATGGATTTCAAAGACACCAGCACCAACACGCTGACCGGCCTGGACGTGGATCTCGGCAACGCCCTGGCCGAGCGCCTTAGCGTCAAGATCAAATGGCAGGAGACCGCTTTCGAGCAGATGGTCAGCGGCTTGGTCACCAAGCGCTTCGATATCATTCTGTCGGGCATGACCGACACAGCCGAGCGGCAGAAGTCGGTGACATTCATCGACTATTTCGCCAGCGGGCCGCAGCTGTACACGCTGACCAAAAACGCTGATCTGAATGAGCCCGCCGATCTGTGCGGCAAAAAAGTCGGCACCAGCCGCCGCACCACCTGGCCTGCGGAAATCGCGGGGTGGAGCAAGGAAAACTGCGAAGCGAAAGGCAAGCCGGCGATCATCGTCAGTGGCTCGGAAGGCTCGGCCGATGCTCGCGCGCAACTGCGTCAGGGCCGGCTCGACGCGGCGATGCAAGGCAGCGAAACCATTCCATACCTGATGTCCCAGGAGAAGGACACCTACAAGCCGCTCGGTCTGGCGATCTCGAAACAGTTCACCGGCCTGGGCGTCAGCAAGTCCAATCCTGAACTGGCGGCGGCCATCGCTGAAGCGATGCAGGCCATGGTCGACGACGGCACCTATGGCAAGATTTTGAAAAAATGGGAGCTGGAACAGGGCGCGGTGACCAAGGTCGGGATGAATCAGGGTAAGTAACAGGCGATCAAGCCAGCCCCGTCAGGGATGACTCGTCGTCTAGAATGCGGCGCTGTCGGGCAGCGTTTGTGGGAGCACCACCCCGGTCGCTCCCACAATGGGTCTGCTCCGAGGCTTGAACAAGGACGGAAAAACAACAGTGACCACCTACTCCCTCGTCATCCGCCGCTTGATGGTCTGCTCGTTGACCATCGTCATGAGCCGGGCGATGACCAGCCCGCTGCTGACGCTGTTCCTGAGCACAAGGCTGGGGCTCAATCAGCAAGACGTCGGGTTGCTGATGGGCATCGCGGTGTTCATCGCCACGCTGCTGGGCCTGTACGGTGGCTACATCATCGACCGGCTGGAAAAGCGCAAGTTGCTGATCCTGGCGATGCTGTCCAGTGCCGTCGGCTTCGCCCTGCTGACCTTCGCCCACAACGTCTATCTGACGACCCTCACGCTGGTGATCACTGAGACGGCCTCGGCGCTGTTCCTGATCGGCTCCAAAGCAATCATCAGCGAAAACCTGCCCATCGGGCAGCGTGCGAGGGTTTTCTCGCTGCGCTATACCCTCACCAACATTGGCTACGCCACCGGCCCGATGCTCGGCGTGGTCATTGCCGGGCACCTGCCACTGGCGCCGTTTTTCATCGCCAGTGCGATCGCGTTCTGCAGTCTTTTCCTGATGCTGGGCATACCGCGCACAGTCCCGGATACCGAGCACCCACCGCGCAGCTTTCTCGACACCCTGGTCACGCTGAAAAACGACCGCACGCTGATTCTGTTCACGGGCGGCAGCTTGCTCAGCACCATCGTGCATGGCCGGTATACGTTGTACCTGTCGCAGTTTCTGCTGGTCACGCACACGGCGGAACAGGCGCTGAAAATCCTGTCAGCCGTATTGGCGTGCAACGCGTTAACGGTCATTTTGATGCAGTACCAGATCGGCCGCTTTCTCAAACGCGAGCAGTTGCCGTACTGGATTTGCCTTGGCACCGCATTGTTTGCGATCGGCCTTGTCGGCTTCAGCTTTGCCGAAACAACCCTGGCCTGGTGCGCCGCAATGTTCGTTTTTACGTTGGGCGAGATGATCATCTATCCCGCCGAATACCTGTTCGTCGACACCATCGCACCGGATCACCTTCGCGGCAGTTACTTGGGTGCGCAGAATCTGGCGGCCTTCGGCGGAGCGTTAAGCCCGGTGATCTGCGGCTACTTATTGATCAACAGCCCCGCGCCGACCATGTTTTATGTCTTGGCGTGCCTGACCGCCATGGGCGGCACACTGTGCTTCCTGGCCGGGCGCCACGCGAAGCTCACTCACGCTGACCTCTCCCTCTGACGCCGTGCTCGGCCACCCGCGGCTCGTCAATTTGTCACTTTTCAAAACCCGCCCAAACAGGTGAGTATGTCCGGCCTAGAGCTGTCGGTCTGATCGGTCTTTACGAGACCCCTTGCAAGCCTGTCCCAGACTGTCCTGATTTCCACTTCCCTGACGAAAAGGATATCGAGCAATGAAATACCGCACCCTTGGCCAATCCGGCCTCCAGGTTTCAACGCTGACACTGGGCTCCATGATGTTCGGCGTGCAGACCGGCACCGAAGAATCCCTGCGCATCATCGACAAGGCCTGGGATGAAGGCGTCAACTTCATCGACACGGCCAACGTCTACAACGCCGGCCGGTCTGAAGAAATCGTCGGGGAGGCCATCGCCAGACGTCGCAGCGAGTGGGTTCTCGCCACCAAAGTCGGCAGCAGCTCGGGCAATACTGCACCGAACGCCAGCGGCCTGAATCGCAAGCACATCTTCAATGAAATCGAATCCAGCTTGCGTCGTCTCGACACCGATTACATCGATATCCATTACTTGCACAAGGAAGACCACAACACGCCACTCGAAGTGACCGTGTCGGCCATTGGCGATCTGATTCGCCAGGGCAAGATCCGGTACTGGGGCGTGTCGAACTTCCGCGGCTGGCGTATCGCGGAGGTGGTGAATGTGGCTCAGCGTCTGGGCGTCGACACACCGGTGATCAGCCAGCCGCTGTACAACATCGTCAACCGTCAGGCCGAGCTGGAGCAGATCACTGCGGCGAAGTTCTATGGTTTGGGCGTCGTGCCCTACAGCCCGCTGGCACGCGGCGTGTTGAGTGGCAAGTACGCGCCTGATGTAACGCCAGACAGCAGCACCCGCGCCGGCCGTCAGGACAAGCGCATCCTGGAAACCGAATGGCGCACCGAGTCCTTGCACATCGCCCAGAAACTGCAGGCGTACACCCAGGCCAAAGGCGTGGGGCTGGTGGAATTCGCCATTGCCTGGGTGCTGAACAATCAGGCTGTGACCTCTGCCATTGTCGGGCCACGTACCGAGGACCAATGGGACAGCTACACCAAAGCGCTCAGCGTGAACATCACGGCCGAAGACGAAGCGTTTATCGACTCCCTCGTTACACCCGGGCATGCGTCCACGCCGGGTTTCAATGACGTGCAGCATTTCGTGACGGGCCGCTATATCTGACGCCGTTCGGCCGTGAAGCCAGCCTCGCGTGCCGCAAAGACTTGCGTCACCGAGGCCGGGCAGCCCGTTCCCAATCCCCGATTGATGGCAATACCTCTACGCTCAATCCCTTGTAGAATGCCGCGCCGAGACAGCCCGCTAAACTTGTAGCAAAGTTTGACAAGGCCAGCAGCGGTCTCTAGTGTTTCATTGGATCCAATAACTGTTCAGCTGAAGAAGATCAAGCATGCGCAGGACTGAGAAAGAGCAATTTCTGCGGGAAACCCTGGGTGATGAGCAGCCGCCTGCGCATCTGGCGCGTGCCGTCATCGAAGAAAAACTGCGCAGCGCCATTCTTGAAGGACGCCTCCCGGCAGGCATCGCCCTGCGCCAGCAAGAGCTGGCGACACTTTTCGGTGTCAGCCGCATGCCCGTGCGCGAGGCGCTGCGTCAGCTGGAAGCTCAATCGTTGCTGCGCGTCGAGACCCACAAAGGTGCGGTCGTTGCCCCGTTGATCAATGAGGATGCTACGGACGCCTATGCGTTACGCATCCTGCTGGAGTCCGAGGCCCTGCGCCAGTCGATCCCGCTGCTGACCGATGAAGACATCAGCATGGCGCGTGGGTACATCGAACAGTTGGAGGTCGAAACCGATTACAGCATCATGGGCACGCTCAACCGCCAGTTCCACATGGCGCTGTATTCCAAGGCGCACAACACACGCCTGCTCAAACTGGTCGAGGACGGCTTGAACGAGGAAGAGCGCTTCTTGCGTTTCAATCTCAAGCAAATGAACCTGGGCAAGGTGTCCCAGCGCGACCACTACGAATTGCTGGAAAAGGCCGGCGCCGGTGATGTGGACGCCACCGTCGAGGCGCTGACTCACCACTTGAATCGTGGTGTTGAAGCCATCAATGCCTATTTGAGCGCCCGTAAGGCGGAAGAGGCAAAACCTGCGGCGGCCTCACGAAAACGTGCCGTCACCCAGTGACATTCGCTGTTTTTTCAACCTTGACCTTGCTCGCCACTGGCTAATCGGCCGATAAGCACAAGGGATCAACGAACGCCGTTCATGACGGCGTATGCGCCGAAGGACCCGGCTCCACGGTTATGACGCCTCTATCAAGGCTCGGGGAAGCTGAGTGCAAGCCGAAAAGAACAAATGGCTGATGGTTGTCAATTCTGGACAACCCGTCAGAACACGCCTGATTTGCTTTCCTCACGTAGGTGGCGATCCGGAGCATTTTCGTGACTGGTCCGAAGGCCTTGGGGATCACATCGAACTGGTAACGCTGCGCCTGCCCGGCCATGGCAGCCGGCTCAAGGAAACGCCCTACGATCAGTGGGCGCCCTTGCTGCAAGACACCTTCCTCGCGTTGCAGCCCTACCTGAGCGAACCCCACGCATTTTATGGCCACAGCTTTGGCGGTCGTGTCGCTTATGAAATGGCCAGGCTGGCGCAGCATCATTACCCGAATCTGACGCGTCACCTGTTCATTTCCGGCTGCCGCAGCCCTGACAGCCGACAACCCTGGCCGTTTTTGCACACGCTGCCGCAGGACGATTTCATTCAAGCGCTGATCAGGCTGGGCGTGCTCCCGAACACGTTCGCCCAGGATAAGAAACGCCTGAAGCTGCTGGAGGCTGTCGTGCGCAGCGACGTAAAGCTGTCTGAAATCTGGTCGCACCGCGCAGACGAGGGCCTGGACATCCCGTTGACCGGTCTGTACGGCAGCGATGATCCGGTCGCCACAGCCGCCAGCATGATGAAGTGGCGGGAGTTCACACGTCGCGAGTTCGAACTGATCGAAGTGCGCGGCACTCATGACTTCCTCAGCTCGCAACGCGACCGCCTGCTGCACATCATCAACACGCACCTCGGCTTGCTGGGCGGCTGAACGGAAACCGCCGCCCACTCCATCTGCATCGACTCCTTACCCCCTCCCCCTGAAGCCTCCTACGACTAAAAGCCGGCCCTCCCACGCTCGGGCCGCGGCTTATGCACCTATCGTGAAACTTGGTCGTCGTTGACGCGGTGTACCGGTGTGTTCAGGCAAACTCGAACGACGAATCGGTCTGCAGCCGATTCAGGGAAAGCAGTTCTCATGGAGCGGCAAAAGGAGCATTGCCCTGGGCGGAGACATTGAAGTGAAACCCTGAATGTCGCCCAAACCAAAAATTCTCAAAAACTGTATTAACCCGATTAAGCGCAACGCTGAACGAGGTATTCGTTCATTCATTTCAATTCTGGCCTTAATGGGCCGGAAGGGTTGCGCTCGCCCCAATAAAACTTCACTCAGAAGTTTTATTACCGTCTCTCACGCCCGATTTATATAGGCTGTTAATTATATTAAAAAGTATTTGCGGAACCCTTTGAAACTGTTCTAACGTTTTCTGGCCGCCAACGTTTAAGGGCTATTCGCCCACACACGTAGGGCAGCGAGGGCATAGGCCAAGTGCGCATGCCCGATTCCAGCCTGCACGATTGTTGATCACACACGAAATAAGGTTTGCGGCCTTTTATTGCCCGAGATTAATGGGAGTGATGTTATCCGTTGTTTGCACGGCAACTTAAGACGACCACCCGCTGTGGCAGTTAAAAGAAATGCTGACACACTTAATCTACCAAGGACGTGAAAATGGACAGTCTCAAACAGCAACTTATTGCAAAAAAATCAGCACTTAGCGCGCACCCTGTTTTTTCCGAAATTAATTCACTGCACGTCCTGCAGCGCTTCATGGAGGTGCATGTGTTCGCGGTCTGGGACTTCATGTCACTCACCAAACGGCTGCAACAGGAACTGACGTGCACCCGGCTGCCCTGGCTGCCACCGCGAGACCCGAAGGCAGCGCGGCTCATCAATGAAATCGTGTTGGGTGAGGAGTCCGACGACCGGCCGGGACGCCACGATCATTACAGCCACTTCGAACTGTATCTGGATGCCATGCGAGAAGTCGGCGCCAGTACGGCCCGCATCGAGCATTTCGTCGAACTGTTGCACGAAGGCATTCACTACAACACCGCGCTCGACAGCGTCGGCGCAGGCCGAGCGGCCACGCACTTCGTCCGCGACACGCTCGACATTGCTTTGAATGCACCGGCGCATTGCGTAGCGGCCGCGTTTCTGCATGGGCGCGAGAGTGTTATCCCGCAGATGTTTCAGCGAATTCTCGACGACTGGGGCATCACGGCCGACAAGGCACCGACCTTTAGCTACTACCTGGAACGCCACATCGAGGTGGACTCCGAAGACCACGGCCCGGCTGCGGAATCATTGCTGGCCAGGCTAGTCGCCGGCAATGAACAGCACCAGCGCGAGGTGTATGCCGCTGCCATTGCCGCCGTTGATAGCCGCATGGCGCTTTGGGACGCCCTGCAACACACCCTGCGTGAGACGGCGCGGGAAGTCAGCGCGTGAGCCCCTCCCGCCTCCGCAACCCAGAAGCCCTCCACACAAGGACGCCATCATGAAAGCCGAAGACTACATGTCATTCGTCGATGCCTGGGAAGGCCGCGCGACGATTCGGACACGCCCGCGCCGCATCGTCGAAAACGACGAAAAACTGATCTACCCGCTCAGCCGCCAGCCATTGGTGCTCAGCGAGACGTTCACCCGTGAATGCGCCCATCTGCGCGATCTGGCGCTGGTGCAGAGCCTGTACAAGTTCATCAACGACGTGGTGATTTTCGAGACTGAAATCGTTGACAAGACCGCGCGAAGCATCGCCAAAGACAACTTCGCAATCCGCTTTCCCTTCGCTTGCCGCTACGACGCCATGACCGTGGTTGTCGATGAGGATTACCACGCACTGGTGGCGATGGACTTCATGCAGCAAACCATCGCACTCACTGGCATCCAGCCAATCCCGTTGCCACAGGAAATCGAACTCAGCAGGGCCATCCCCGCTGCTCTGGCATTGGCGCCAGGCCACTTGCGCAGCGCAGTCGAGCTCATCTGCGTGGCGATTGCCGAGAACACCGTGACCAACGACGTGGCCGCGTTCGCCAAAGACGACACGGTGAAGCAATCCGTCAAAGGCCTCATGGCGGACCACCTGCTCGATGAAGGACGGCACTCCGGTTTCTGGTCGCGCCTCGTCAGGATCTACTGGCACACAGCGCCCGAACAGGACAAGCAGCTTATCGCGCAGATCCTGCCTGTGTTCATTGCTCAGTATTTGACCAATGACATCCAGAAGTCCTTCGACTTCGTGCTGATCGACAGCCTGCCGGTCGCAGAGCCGATCAAGCAGGCGCTGAGGGAAGAAACGCAGGCGATGTGCTTTCCGATCAATCGCCACCATCCGTTGGTGGGCAACATCATGCGTTTCTTTACCTCCAGCTCGATGCTCGATTCCCCCTGCGTCCAGCATGCCCTTGCCGACTATCTACCGGTCGGAGGCTCGCAATGAAGCGCCTGGAGATTGTGCTCATCGGTCATAGCCGGACGATGAGTGAGCTGAGTTCAGAACTGAACGCCCACGGGCATCTGATTCACCACCTGCGCGACGAGGCAACGCTGAAGCTGAGCGCACCGCAGAACGCGTCGATCCTCATCGACGACGGTACGCTGGACCTGCCCCGCGCAGAGCTGGGCGTGTTCGAGACAGCCGTTCATCTCGGCCTCCGGGTAGGACTGACACCGGTGAGCGAGCGGGCGCTGCCTGAGCTGGAAATAGTGTGCTGGCTCGGGACGGCTACGGCTCAGCGCTTGATCGCGCGCCATACCGTGGCTGCCACGCTTTCCGGCAACGGACGCGTCTTGCGGGACGCGGCGGTCGCAACGCTGGTGGACAACGTTGCCATGCTGATCAGCCGGTTCTCGCGCGATACCGAGTACTTTGCACGCGCCGAGCGCGTCGACCCGCCGCACAGTGGACGCCAGGAAAGCCTGCTGCAACTGGACCGGTTGGCCTTCGAGCACTGTTTCAACTTTACCGCGGCGCCGGAATTGCTGCGCGTTGCCGAGCAGACGCTGATCGCACGACTGGACCGGAGCTTCAGCCAATTCGCCGGACGCATTGCGCTGAGTATCGACGGCGAGCGCATCAGCTATGACCAACTGCGGGCACACAGCGTCGCGATCCAGTCGCAGATACAGGCCATGCGGCCGCACGCATCAGCTGAACCGGTGGTGATTGGCATTTGTATGCCGAAGTCTGCGGCGCTGTTCGCCGGGATCCTCGCCATTCTGGGCAACGGAGCGGTGTATCTACCATTGGACCCCAGCCAGCCTCTGCAGCGTCAGCAGTACATCCTCGAAAACGCACATGCCGTATTACTGCTGCACAATGGCAGTCACCCGCTGGCGGGCGTTGTTGTGCCGGGGCTGGATATCAGCTGCATCGAGATCGTGCCGACGGCGCAGTCGCTGATGCGCTATCGCCCAGAGACCGACGCGCCATGCATGGCGCTGTACACCTCGGGTACGACCGGACACCCGAAAGGCGTAATGCTCAGCCAACGCAACCTTAGCCACTTCACGGTCTGGTACGCAGACTATGTCGAGCTCTCCGAGCACAGCCGGGTACTGCAGTTCTCAACACTGAGTTTCGATTCCTCGGTCATCGACATCTTCCCGACGCTGCTCAGCGGCGCTGAACTGATCGTGGCGAGCGATGACCAGCGTCGTGATCCGCTGCAACTGTTCGAGCTGCTGGATCAGAATCTCAGCCACGCGTTTCTGCCGCCTGCCTTGTTGAGCATCCTGCCGATTGACCGACCGCTGAAGCTCAAGCACTTGTGCACCGGCGGTGATGTCTGCGAGCCCTACGTGATTGAACGCCTGGCAGCGCAATGTCACTTCCATAACCTGTACGGCCCCACTGAGGCCACCGTGCTGATCACTGCCGGCCAGTTTCAACTCGGCGGCAGCAACCGCAACCTGGGTCGCCCGATTGCTAACAGCCAGGTCCTGATTCTCGACGAGGACATGCAGCCTGTCGCGGACCAGACGCCCGGCGAGCTCTACATCGTCGGTCCGGGCGTGTGCCTGGGTTACATCAACAACCCTGAGCTCACCGATGACCGCTATGTGCATGTCACTCTGGGTGATGGCCAAAGTATTCGGGCTTACCGAACCGGGGACATCGGCAAATGGACGAGCGAAGGCATCGAGCTGTCCGGGCGACGTGACAACCAAGTGAAGATCCGTGGATTCAGGGTCGAGCCTGAGGAGATCGAGCACTGCCTGCGCGACAGACAGCTGTACCGCCAAGTCGCGGTAGTGATTGACGACCAGCGACGCATCCTGGCTTTTCTCGCGCAACCGCACGGCGCAGAACCGGACGCCGCTCGGCGTTTGCTCAAGGACCATGTCGCCGCTATGTTGCCCGACTATATGCGGCCGACCGCCTACACGGAGTTGGCGAGCATGCCGTTTGCCAGCAACGGGAAGGTTGATCGCAAGGCACTGTTGCAGTTGCCCGTGAACATGCTCGAGCAAGCGCCGCGTCGTTTACCCGATAGCGAAAGCGAGAGGCTGCTCCTGACCTTGTGGGCGGACCTGCTGGAACTTCCGCCCGGCGAAATCTCGACCGACGAGAGCTTCTTCAATTTGGGTGGCCACTCGATTCTGTTGTCGCAGATGCTGCTGGGTATCCGCGAACGGTTCGGCCGCAGCATCCCTATCAATCGCTTCATCGAGGCACCAACGCTGACCAATCTGGCGTCACTGCTCGACAGCGACGGCACCACCTCATGGACCGTCAGCCCGCAAGCGTTCCTAGATGGTTCGGCGCCCTTCGAGCTGCCCGTACTGCCGGTGGAGCGCATGGGCGACGTGCACAAAGTCATCGTCACCGGCGCCAACGGATTTCTCGGTGTTCACATCGTCGAAGCGCTGTTGGCGTGGGGCGCAACCGAGGTTGCCTGTCTGGTGCGTGAAAACGCAGGGATGACCGCGCAGGATCGCTTTATTCAGGCACTGCGCGAAAACCGTCTTGAGCATCTGGATCTGGCGCGAGTACGGGTCTATGCCGCCGACGTCACACGGCCACAGCTTGGATTGAGCAACGAGGTGTACGAGCGGCTTGATCGCGAGTTTGGCGCGCTGGTGCATAACGCCGCCAACGTCAACCACGTCCAGGATTACGAGACCCTGGCCAAAGATAACGTCGAGCCCATCTTCGAATGCCTGAAGCTGTGCGAAGGGCGCAGCAAGAAGGTGTTCAACTTCGTATCGACGCTGTCTGCCTCAAGCGCCGTCGGGGCTGACGGTCGCGTCCTCGAAGCGCCTGCTGCCGAGACACCGCCCATCTACATCAAGAACGGCTACAACCTTTCCAAGTGGGTCGCCGAGCGCATCCTGCAGCAAGCCAGGGGGCGAGGCGCGTGGGTAAACATCTACCGGCCCGGCAATATCGCGTTCAATAGCACGACGGGGGTCTGCCAGCCGCACAAAAACCGCTTGATGCTGATGCTCAAGGGTTCGATGCAACTGGGCCAGGTCCCGGACTTCACCATGACCTTCGATTTGATGCCTGTCGACTTCCTCGCCCGATTCATCGCATTCCACGCCAGTCGTTACCAGCCATCCCATGCAGTCTTCAACCTCCATAACCCGGAGCCATTGAGCTGGAGCAATTACGTCAGCGCGTTCCGTGAAGCGGGCAGTGATTTCGAAATGGTCAGCGTCAGTGAATGGCAAACCCAGCTGAAACGTGTGAACAGCGAGAACGCTTTATTCGGCGTGCTCGGTTTTTATCTCGACGGGTTGGAGGAAGACATCGGAGACATATCAATGATCGCGTATCAGAACGCCCATGCGGGTGTTCAACGGATGGGCGAATGCTACCCCTCAAAAACCCCGGCGCTGCTTCGCAAGGGCTGCGATTACCTGAAAGAGATTGCTTTCATCTGATACACCCCAACGCAACATCCCCTTTAGTTATGGAGAACAACATGAACGCTATTCAGCCGCTCAACACCCTTGGCTCCCTGTCGCCCGATACGCTGATTACCAATCCTGGCGGGGAACCGGTGGTGTCTGCTATCTCGATAAACGCACCGGCGCGTGAGGTCTGGAAGGTCGTGGGCGATTTCGGTGGTTTCACTCAATTCATTCCGGAGCTTGCGAGCATCGAAGTGATTGGTAACGGTCCTGGCTCAGTCCGTTACAAGAAATTCAAGGAAGGTGGTCTGGTGGTTATCGAACAACTCAATTCGTACGACGATAACGCGATGGCTATGACATGGACAACCATCTACAACAACCTAGGCGTCAGCAAGCTCTGGGCCTCAATGACGGTTGTCCCCAAGGACAGTGTCAGCTGCGTTGCTACTTGGGCGATCATTGCCGAGCCTGTGGACAACGGCTCGACGAGCGTTGAGGGCTTCAGAGAGTTTTTGCAGGGCTTTGCTGATGGTGCGATGAAGAACGTGCCAAGAGCCGTGATGCCCTCATAGCAGAAGCCTGCGGAGCTTCAGTGCCGGTGGCCTAAACGACAAAACCCCAGTCTGCGTAAGCAGACTGGGGTTTCGGAATTCAATCTTGACGATGACCTACTCTCACATGGGGAAACCCCACACTACCATCGGCGATGCACCGTTTCACTGCTGAGTTCGGGATGGGATCAGGTGGTTCCAGCACTCTATGGTCGTCAAGAAATTCTGTAGCCGACCCGTTACTGACGTAACGTTCCAGCGAAAATGTATGACCTTCACTTAAAACAAAACCCCATCTGCTTTCGCAAATGGGGTTCTGGAATTTAATCTTGACGATGACCTACTCTCACATGGGGAAACCCCACACTACCATCGGCGATGCATCGTTTCACTGCTGAGTTCGGGATGGGATCAGGTGGTTCCAACGCTCTA
>NZ_MDEN01000065.1 GCF_001705435.1 Pseudomonas graminis | reverse complement strand
TGGTGTCCACGTATTTTTAAGTGGAGAACATCGCCCTTATTGCGGGGATCGGGTAGGTGACTTCGCCGGACGCTTACCGCCGTCCACCGACATCTGCCTGACCACCCGCAGTGTGAACAGCGACTGCTTAATGCCAAGCTTCGAACTCGACCCCAGATTAACCCGTGCCGATCCGATACCCGTGCAAGACTTACCGACAGTCAGCCAAACTGCGTCTCGGCCAGCTCACCAACGGGGATTATCAAGGTCCGCGAACGCCTGACCTGCCTCGAAAGCCCATAAAACAAGGCCTTCAGAGCAGCAATGCGCCCGCAGTAGCGCCTGATCAGCCCGCGAAATCACCACTCTTGGAGCCCAAAACTCACCCAAAAAGCGCAAAACCACCTGCCAACGCACGAATACACCACCAGATTGCGCTAAGAAGGCGTAAATCAGCCCCAATAAGCCAAGTCGCTCCAGGCAACCCCGCTAACACACCCCAACCCACAAATGCAATATCCGATAACTGTCAGACCCGGATATTGCATCTGCACCCATCCTGCTGGATGATGCCGCCATCTTCCGCATTTCTAGTCAGCGAATTCAAATGCCCGCGCCCTCGTCACCTCATCCGCTGTTCGAAACCTACGCGAAGTTCGGCGAGCTTAATTTCAGCTCCTTAAAGGAAGAGCTTCCGGCGATCCGGGATTATCTCGAGCAGTTCCCCGCAGAAACCCAGGCCATCGAAGGCTACCGCGCCGTGCGCAGCTTTCTCAAGTCTTACGCCGGCAACGAATCCACGTTCAATTCCTACCGGACCCACGTCGAACGACTGCTGCTCTGGACGATGCTCAAATCCAGAACGCCCCTCCTCGCCATGCGCCGCACCCAGGCCGAAAGCTTCATGGAGTTCTGCCTGGCGCCTGACCCCGCCTGGGTCGGTCCGGTGGTGAAATCCCGCTTCACTCGCCTGGGTGCGCGCAAGAAAACCGCGACGGACACCTACGTGCTCAACCCCGATTGGCGGCCATTCAGCCAGACCGTCGCCAAGGAAGAACGCAAGCGCGCTGAAGAAGAAAACCGTCCCGCCCTTCAGGACACGTACCGGCTGGCCCAAGGTTCTATCGCGCAGATCTTCGCGGTGTGCGGCAGCTTTTTTCAGCACGCGATCGATGAAGGTTTTTGCGAGCAGAACCCGTTTCGCGCGGTAAAACAAAAGAGCAAATACAAAGAGCGCAACACCGATAACCAGGACACGCGCATCCTGACCTCGCTGCAGTGGGATTTCGTGCTGGAGACCGCTGAGCTGCTGGCAGCCGAAGACACCAAGTACGAGCGCACGCTGTTTATCGTGGCGACGATTTTTGCCATGTACCTGCGGGTGTCCGATCTGGTGGGCCGTGATAACTGGAAACCGACCATGGGCGATCTGCGCAAGGACAGCGCCAGCAACTGGTGGTACCACGTGGTGGGCAAAGGCAATAAAGCCGGCAAGATCAGCGTGCGGGACGACTACGTCGAGAACTACCTCAAGCGCTGGCGCCTGCATCAGGGTCTGTCCCCCCTGCCCGGCTTCCGTGAAAGCACGCCGCTGATTGCCACCCAACGCGGGCGCGCTGGTTTGTCGGACCGGCATATCCGCGTGCTGCTGCAGGAAGTGTTTGATCGCGCGCTGCAGCGCATGCAGGCCGAGCACTGGCCGGATGAAGACGTCGGCCGCCTGCGCGCGGCGTCCTTGCACTGGCTGCGCCACACCTCGGCGACCTTCGATGCGCCGCACCGCGACATGAAGGATCTGCAGGTCGATCTGCGCCACAACAGCCTCAGCACGACACAGAACGTCTACTACAACTCCGAGGATGAGAAACGGGCTTACTCGGTCAAGCGTTTGCCCATGAAAGAGCGATCGTGATCGGTCATTGCCCGTTCAGATTCTGAAACTCGGCGGCCAGGCTAACCGTTGAGGATCGCCTGATGAATATGCTCCAGCGGCATGATCCGCTGGGCAGCGTTGAGCTTGATGGCCTCTTTGGGCATGCCGAAGACCACGCAGCTCGCCTCATCCTGGGCAACCGTGGCGGCGCCGGCGTCGAGCATCTCCTTGAGGCCGCGCGCGCCGTCGTCGCCCATCCCGGTCATGATAATGCCGGTGGCGTTCTTGCCGGCGAACTTGGCCACCGAACGAAACAGCACATCCACTGAAGGCCGATGCCGGTTGACCTGGGGCCCGTCGATCACCTGGGCGTGATAATAGGCGCCACTGCGCGTGACTATCAGATGCTTGCCGCCGGGGGCGATCAGCGCCAGACCTGGGAGGATACGGTCGTTGTTGCGTGCCTCGCGCACTTCGATCGCACAGATGCTGTTGAGGCGTTCAGCAAAGGAAGCGGTGAACTTCTCTGGCATGTGCTGCACGATCACAATGCCCGGGCACACCCTCGGCAATGCCTTGAGCACTGCTTCCAGCGCCTGGGTTCCGCCCGTGGAAGTGCCGATCGCGACGATGCGTTCGGTGGTCTGTGCCATGGCGTGGCCACTGGCGGCCGGGAGGATGGCGTCGGCAGTGAGCTTGCCGGCCGGCGCTACCGGAACCGGGCTGGCGGTGCGCTTTCCCAGGTTCCTGACGTTGGAGTTGGCGGCAGCGCGTATCGCGGCCACCAGCTCGGCCGCCGATTCGAGCAGGAAATTCTTCAATCCGGTCGTGGGCTTGGTGATAATTTCCACAGCGCCTGCCGACAGGGCCTGCAAGGAGGTTTCGGCGCCTTTCTGGGTCAGCGAGGAACAGATCACCACCGGCGTAGGTCGCTCGCTCATGATTTTCTTGAGAAAGGTGATCCCGTCCATCCGTGGCATTTCCACGTCCAGCACGATCACGTCGGGCCATTCCCGGGCGAGCTTGTCCATGGCGAAAATCGGGTCAGACGCCGCGCCCATGACGTGGATATCGGGTGTGTCGCTGAGAATGGCCATCAGCACCTGGCGCACCACGGCCGAGTCATCGACCAGCAGTACGCTGATTTTTTTGGTAGGCATCGTGTTGAAGTGTTCCCATTGGTTGGTGCCGAACCCAGACGTTGCCGTTCCACACGTCGAACATGATCGTGCGGTGACCGGTGCTGCCCATGTCCTGAGCTGTCAGGTGCAGGTGGTAGCGCTCGGCCAGGGCCAGCGCCGCGCGAATATTCAGGCTGGCCACGTCCTCCGTGCGCAGGTCGCGCGGGTGGTCGGGAAACATCCTGCCGCCGCCGAACAGCTTGACCTGGTAATCCTGCACCTGAGTGCCGTTGATAAGGACGTGTCGAAGCAGCAATTCCATTGCCTCATCGCCATATCGGCCGTCCAGCGGCTGATCGTGACGCAGGCGTCCTGGCAGCATGAAGTGACACATGCCGCCGATCAGCCGTTGCGGGTGCCAGAACGTGATCGCCACGCAGGAACCGAGCAGTGTGCGCAAGCGCGTCGGACGCGTCGCGAAACTGACCTGTCCCGGGGCCAACACCACTTCGGCCGCGCCGACGGGCATTTTCATGGCTTGCGATAAATCGACGGCGCCACCAGCTTCAAGGTGTCGTTTACACCGTTGAGGCTTTCCGAGTGACTGATGATCAAGTAGCCGCCTGGCTTAAGGAGCGGCAGCATGCGTGCGACGACCTGGGTCTTGGTCGGCTGGTCGAAATAAATCATCACGTTGCGCAGGAAGATCACCTCGAACTCACCCAGGGCGGGCAGCGTTTCGTTGAGGTTGACCTGGACAAAGTTGACGCGGTTGCGCAACGCCTTGTCGATCAGAAAGGTGCCCTCCTGGCGCCCGATGCCCTTCAGGCAGTACTTGACCAGCAGCGGCTGGGGCAACGTCTCGGCGCGACCCATGGCGTAATGGCCGCTGCGCGCTTTGGCGAGCACTTGGGTACTGATGTCCGAGCCGACGACTTCCCAGGGCGTGGTTCCAAGTCCCTCGGCCAGGGTCATCGCCAGGCTGTAGGGTTCTTCGCCCGAGGAACTGGCCGCGCTCCATACCCGAAACACCTTGCCCGGCGCAGCCTTGGGCAGCACCTGCTGACGCAGGAAGTCGAAGTGCTTGGGCTCGCGAAAGAAATAGGTCTCGTTGGTGGTCAGCAAATCCAGGGCGACCTGCAGCTCGCCCTTGCGCTCGTCCTTCATGATCAGCTTGAAGTACTCGCCATAGCTCTGCAGCTCGTAATGCTTGAGGCGCTTGAACAGGCGCCCGGCCACCAGCGCTTTCTTGGCGGGTGACAGGTTGATGCCGGCCGCGCGGTACAGCCAGCTCTGGAACTGACCGAACTCACGATCATCGATGGTAGCGGTGTCTGCCATGTTCGGGCCTCAACGCGGGTCGAGATCAAGGGCCGGCGCCTGACCGGCTTCGGCAAGGCTGGACATCTCGTCGATGGACAGCACGTTGTCCACGTCCAGCACGATCACGAACTTGCCATCGACCTTGGCCATGCCGCTGATGAAATCGGACCGAATCCGCGCGCCGAAGCTGGGCGGCGGCTCGATCTGTGAGGACGGAATCTCTTGCACCGCAGACACGGTGTCGACCAGCAAACCGATGTCCTGCGCCTGCCCCTCCTCGGTGCTCGCCTCAATGATGATGACGCAGGAGCGCCGGGTGATCGCCGAGTTGGCCCGCCCAAAACGCGCCGAGAGGTCGACCACCGGCACCACCGCGCCGCGCAGATTGATCACCCCGCGCACAAACGCGGGCATCATGGGCACCACGGTCAGGCTGCCGTATTCGATAATTTCCTTGATCCCCAGAATGCCGATGGCAAACATCTCGCCGCCGAGCATGAAGGTCAGGTATTGCGCGTCCTCATCCACCGCAACTGCGGTCTGCCGAGTGGTCGTCACTGCGCCCATGTCGTTCTCCCTGTAGTCCCGCATCGATGCTTGTGATCAGAAGCGGGTGAATTCCGATTCGTCCGGGGCACTGGCCATGCTGTACGCGAACGCTTTGCGCGGCGGCTGCGGTTTCACCCGTGGCGGCTGATGGCCTGGCTTGCTGCCGGGGTTGTCCACGCTGCTGCCTTGAGTGGCGGGCCGCGGGGTTGAATCCAGCACGAAGAAGCTCATGGCCTGTTGCAGCTGTTCGGCCTGGCTGCTCATTTCTTCGGCGGTGGCGGCCAGCTCCTCGCTGCTCGACGCATTCTGCTGGGTCACCTGGTTGAGCTGGGTCATCGCCGTGTTGATCTGCGCGACGCCTGCGGCCTGCTCTTCGGATGCCGCGCTGATTTCCTGCACCAGATCGCTGGTCTTGTTGATGGACGGCACCATTTCGCCGAGCAACTTGCCGGCCTTCTCCGCCATGTCCACGCTGCTGGAAGACAGCTCGCCGATTTCCTGGGCGGCGACCTGGCTGCGTTCGGCCAGCTTGCGCACTTCGGCTGCGACCACCGCGAACCCCTTGCCATGCTCCCCGGCCCGAGCGGCCTCGATGGCGGCGTTGAGGGCCAGCAGGTTGGTCTGGTAAGCGATGTCATCAATGATGCTGATGCGCTGGGCGATTTTCTTCATCGCCACGACGGTTTGCTGGACCGAGTCGCCGCCCTCGGTGGCTTCCTTGGCGGCTTTGCTGGCCATGCCATCGGTGACTTTGGCGTTCTCGGTGTTCTGGTTGATGCTGGCGCTCATCTGCTCGATCGAGGCACTGGTTTCCTCGACGCTGGCCGCCTGTTCACTGGTGGCCTGGCTCATCGATTGCGCGGTGGCGCTGACCTGCTCGGAGGCGCTGGCGGCTTGTCTCAGCGGACGCGAAATGATCCGCGCGATGAACACGGCCAGGCCCAGGCCGATCAACAGGGCAGCGACCAGCGCCGCGATGATCGCCAGTCGGGCACTTTCGTACAGCGCCGAACCCTTGTCACCGGCCGCCGTTGCGCCAGCGTCGTTGAGCTCGACCATTTTCTGCAAGCGGTTGGTCAAGTCTTCGAAACGCACCTTCGACTCACCCCTGAGCAGGCTGCGGGCCTGGTCCTCCTGGTTCTGCCGGGAGAGATCGAGCACCTGATTGCTGCTGGTCAGGTAGGAAGCCCATGCGCTTTTCGCCGCTGCCAGAAGCTGACGATCTTCGTCGTTCGACAGCAAGTTCTCATAGGTGCCCATGCGGGTTTCGAACTGCTGGCGGGCCTCGGTGGCTTCCCGCTCGGCCTGGGCCTTCTCTTCAGCGACATCGGTGCTGATGTGGCGGTTTTCTTTCAAGCGATAGTTGGCGGCAAAAAAACGCATGCCGGCCGCTGCGCGCATGGAGGGCATCCAGTTGCCACGGATGTCCTGAGCAGCCTGGTTCACGGCTCCTAGCTGGTGGATGGCGAAGACGCCCATCGCCGCAGTGAGGGCCAGAACCACCAGGAATGAGCTGATCAGCTTGGTGGAAATTTTAAGATCGTAGAACCATTTCATCGTGGAACCTCCAGGGTGTTGCAAATACGTCAGCGGGCGACGACGGTTGGCGAATAAGGCGCCTGGGGCGTGCGGGCTTCCAGTTGTACGATTTGATTGAGCAATGCCGGTACGTCGAGGATCAGGGCCACCGCGCCACTGCCCAATATGGTGGAGCCGCTGATGCCGCGCAGTGCGCCAAACAACTTGCCCAACGGTTTGATCACGGTCTGGAACTCACCCAGCAGGTCATCGACGACCAGCCCGGCCTTGTGCTCGGCGTAGCGCACCACCACCACATTCTGGCGTCGGCCGGCGCTGCCTTCGTGGCTGAAGTGCTCGCGCAGGTCCACCAGCGGCAACACCTCGCCACGCAGGTCCAGGTAGCCCTTTTCGCGGCTCGACTGTCGCTGGTGTTCGTCCAGTTCGATGCATTCCTGAACCATGTCCAGCGGAATCACGTAGGTGGATGTATCGATGCCGACCAGAAACCCGTTGATGATCGCCAGGGTCAGCGGCAAACGAATGCGCACCACGGTGCCCTGCCCCGGGCGACTGTCCAGATCAACGGTGCCGCGCAGCAGCGTGATGTTGCGCTTGACCACGTCCATGCCGACGCCACGGCCCGACAGGTTGGTCACCGCCTCAGCGGTAGAGAAACCCGGTTCGAAGATCAGGTTGTAGATCTCCTGATCGGAGAGCACCGCACCGCTCGCCACCAGGCCGCGCTCTTGAGCCTTCTCCAGGATCCGTTCGCGGTTGAGTCCGTTGCCGTCGTCGGCGATTTCGATGACGATGCTGCCCGAGTCGTGGTAGGCGTTGAGGCTCAGATGGCCCTTCCCCGCCTTGCCGGCAGCACGCCGGGCATCCGCGCTTTCGATGCCGTGGTCCATGGCGTTGCGCAGCAGGTGCATCAACGGGTCGCCGATCTTCTCAACGACGGTCTTGTCCAGTTCGGTTTCTGCACCGCTGATGGTCAGCTCGATGTCCTTGCCCAGCTCCTGGCTGATGTCCCGCACCACGCGGCGGAAGCGGTTAAACGTGTCGCCGATGGGAATCATGCGCAGGTGCAGTGCGCCGTCGAGGATCTCCTCCACCAGTCCCGACACCGTCGACGTCGCTTCCTGCAGCGGGTCGTTGTTGCAGGAACGGGCCAACAAGCTGGCGCCGGCGCTCGCTATCACCAGTTCGCCAACCAGGTTGATCAGTTCGTCAAGCTTGTCCGCGTTGACGCGCACGTAATTGCCGTCACGGGTTTTCGGCTCACTGGCCGCCGGCAGCCGCTGCACCGACGCCGTCAATGGCCCCTGCTCTGCCTGGGCCACCAGCTCGCTGCCAATGGACACAGCACTGTCGGACGCTTCGTCGATGGCATCGATGTGCACGTCACAGTCGTCGCGCACGAAGTCGAAGACTTCATTGAGGGTGGCGTGGCTGGCCGTCGAGCGCAGCTCGATCTCGAAACCCAGGTAGCAGCTTTCCGGGTCCCAGCTGTCCAGTGCCGGAATGCTGTCAGTGAGGGTCGTGACCTGGGTTATCTGACCCAGGGTTTCCAGGTAGCGCAAGAACGAGAGCGGGTCCATGCCATTGCGAAATACGTCCACACCGAAGCGCAGGGAGATATGCCAGAGCACCTCGGCCGGCGCGTTTGCACGGTCAGCAGCGCCGGCTTCTGTGTGTTGCGCGCCGGTGTCGGGGGTATGGTGCGGCGCCTGATAGGTGCTCAACGCCTCGCGCAACGCCGCTTCACGCTCCAGGGCTGCCGGCTGGAGCGGCTCGCCACGACTGGCGACAACGTTGATCAACTCCAGCATATGGTCGCCGCACTTGAGCAGCACCGCGATCAGCCGGGAGTCGACTGCCACACTGCCGTCGCGCAGTCGGTCGAGTACGTCCTCGACAATGTGCGTGAAGCTGACGACCGGGTTCAGGCCGAACAGGCCGGCGGACCCCTTGATGGTGTGGGCGGCACGAAAAATCGCGCCGATGGCATCCTGGTCGGCGGGCTCGGTTTCCAGTTGCAGGAGGGATTGCTCCATGACCTGCAACAGTTCGTGGGCCTCGACGATGAATGTCTGCAATGCCTGGTCGAGATTGATGCTCACCTGGACCTTCCTTGTCTATCAATGAACGTGCAATGAACGTGGCTGGGACTGGCGTGGCGGGTACGGTTATGAGGCCGCTTTGCGACACAGCTCAAGGGCCTGCGTGACCGCCACGCTCTGGCCGGTGACGCTCAACGCTGTGCCAGCGCTGTCGGCTTCACGCTGGATGACCGCGAGCAACTGCAGCCCCGCGCCATCCATTTCGGTGACCTGCGAGAGGTCCAGCATCAGGCGTGGCGCGCCGCTCATCCGGGGCAACAGCTCGCCCGCCAGCTCGGCAACGGTGTAGATCGTCAGCTCGCCGTCAATGCTGACGCAGGTGCTGTCGTCGAGTGTTTCGATGGTGATCGGCATCGCAGCCTCCCTCGCGCAAGGATTCAGGGCAGGATCAGTTTTGACACCGCTGCCAGCATCTGTGCGGGCTGGAACGGCTTGACCACCCACGCCTTGGCACCCGCCGCCTGCCCCTCGGCCTTCTTCGACTCCTGGGACTCGGTGGTCAGCATGATGATCGGGGTGAACTTGTAGCTGGCCAGTTTCTTGACCTCCTTGACGAAGGTGATGCCGTCCATGTTGGGCATGTTCACGTCGCTGATGATCAAGTGCACTTTCTGTCCGGTGAGCTTGCCCAGCGCATCCTTGCCGTCGCACGCTTCGATCACGTCGTAACCGGCGCTTTTCAAGGCAATGCCTACCACTTGCCGCACGCTGCTGGAGTCGTCGACCACTAATACATTCTTCGCCATGATGAGCTCCTAAAAGAAGGTGATGTCTTGAGAGTTCTGCTGCACAGGCGTCTCGCCACGATGGGTGCGCCGCTGCTCGTCGGTGGCGTAGGTAGCGTCCATTCGCGCCAGCCACTGGCGGGCGTCGATGGACGTTGCCTGGTCCGGGGCCTCGTTTGCCTGCCGCAGGTGACCATGCAGGTCTTCCATGTTGTCTCGCACATGGCTGAGGATCTGGCTCACACGGTCCTGGAATTGCAGGTCGACCAGCACCTCCGTCATCTCATCACCAATGCCGCGGCTTTCCTGCTTGAGCAGGTCCGCGGATTCGGCCAGGCGGCCAGTGATGTTATGGAAGCGTTCGAGCACGACTTGAATGCTGTTTTCTGACGCGGCCACCGATTGGCTGTCCTGATCGGCGCTGCTGGAGGCGGCGTGCACCAATTGGGTGATGCCGTTATTGATGATGTCGACCTTGGCCGACATTTGCTGGCCGGTTTCACTGGATTTGCTCGACAGGCTGCGCACCGCGTCGGCCACCACGGCAAAGCCGCGACCGGCTTCACCTGCACGGGCCGCTTCAATGGCCGCGTTGAGGGCCAGGAGGTTTGTTTGCGCGGCGATCGCCGCTACGTCCGCGGCCATGGTGCGCAGTTCGCCGGTGTAGGCCGTGAGGCCGCGCACCTGGGCCAGGGTCTGGTCACGGCTGGTTTGAGCGGCCTTGAGCGAGTTGATCACCTGGCTCAAATCGCTTTCGCTGAGGGACAGCACTTCAAGCGCCCCGTCCGCCGTTTGCCCGTCGAGTTCGCCGGCAGCGCGCTGGGACGCCTGAACTGTTTCCTGCAATCGCGCGGCAATCCCGATGAATCGATTGGTCAGATTCACAATCGCTTCTTCGGTCTGATGCCGTGAACTCTCCACCTGCCGGGCCCAGATCGGCATGGCGCCCAGCAGCACCTCATCGAGTTGTACCCGCGAGTTAATGCTGTGGCTCGCGGCGTCTGCCGCTGACTGATCCGCTTGAGCCCGGGCAGTGGCGCGCAGCACCACGTCACGCCGGGAAGCAGCACTCCAGGCCCCCGCGCCAAGGCCGACGAGAACCAGCGCCGCGCACGCGATCAGGTTAGGGAGAGAGGTTGACTGACTGAGTACCCATGCAACGGCAGGCACGACCGGAATGAAAGCGAACCAGAGAAAACGCGGCTGAGCGGAACGGGGAATGCGGATGGATTGACGCTGGGTCATGGGTTCGATCCTTGAACAAACTTGCGTATGTAACTGACATCACGGTTATCTGCCCAGTGCGTCACAACTTGAGTCATCCCCCTCTGCCTTCCGTCTGGTTTATGACTGTCGCGTGACGCTGAAGAGGCCTGCGCTCCTCTTGCCGCCGGCCACGACCAGGCGATTCCCGGTGATGCCGGACTGCAAAACCGGGGACTTTTTTGGTGCGGTGCGGTGCGGTGCGATGCGATGCGGAACGTGCCTGAACCCTCCTGCTAGCGCATGTGCAGGATGATGGGATCAGGGCTCGCCGGATCGGTTTTGTCGCGAAGTGTGCGGACCTCATTCGCCTCCACGGCGTTGCCCTGATTGCCCCAGCTTGAGCGCACAAACGTCAGAGCATCGGCTATCTCCTGATCCGTCAGCTGATTGCGATACGGCGGCATCCGGTACGCGTCCGGCAAGCCACTGGCAATCACGCGGTCGGAGCCGTTGAGCGTCGCGTTGATCCCCGTGGAGCTCTCGCTGACCATCGAGGACGATGCGCCAGCCAGCGGCGGGATCCACTGGCCCTGCCCGCGACCGTCCTGGCCGTGACAGCTGCTGCATTTGGCGAGATACGTTTTGGCCCCCGGGCTCGACCACGCCACAGGGGCGGGACTCGGCGTCCAGGGCGGGCCATCTTTGCCGTTTCCGGGCAGCGATGCCAGGTAGTGCGCGATCGCTCCGAGATCGTCGTCGGACATGTACTGAGTAGAGTTGTTGAACGCCTCGGTCATGGAGCCGGTGACGACGCTGTGTACATTTCGTCCGGTTTTGAGGTATTGCACGATCTCCGGTTCGCTCCAGCGTCCAAGCCCGGTATTGGGGTCCTGGCGCAGGCTGGGCGCGTACCAGCCGTCGATCAACGCGCCACTGAGGTAGTTGGCATTGCGCTCGTCCAGCGCCTTTTCGTTCATCGTGATGCTGCGTGGCGTGTGGCAACTGCCGCAATGCCCAGGCCCCTGAACGATGTACGCGCCTCGGTTCCACTGCTCATCCTGGCCGGGCTTGGCCTGGTACGGATCGGAATCGGCGAACGCCGCGTTCCACAGCGCCAACGGCCAGCGCATGTTAAACGGCCAGGGAATTTCGCTCTGCTTGTTCGGGACGTCGGCGGGTGTGACACCCTTCATGAAAAATGCGTAAAGGGCTTTCACGTCGTCGTCGCTAAACTTGGAAAACGAGGGATAAGGCATGGCCGGGTAAAGACGATGGCCGTCAGCCGCAACGCCCTGGCGTACCGCGCGATCAAAATCATCGAGGCTGTAGTTGCCGATCCCGCTGCGTTTATCGGGCGTGATATTGGTGGCAAAGATCGATCCCATCGGCGTCGCCATCTCCAGCCCTCCGGAAAACGGCGGGTTCCCGGCGACGCTGTGGCAGGCGACACAGTCGCCGAGTCTGGCGACGTATTCGCCTTTCTCGATCAACGCGGGTGATAGCGCCAGTGGCGCATCTGCCAGCGGGGAATAGACAACCCGGTTGACGAACCAGGCCCCACCCGCCACCAGCACAACGCCGCCCAGGGCAAGGCATGTCATGGCTTTTTTCAACGGCCCGTTTCCTTAAATCAGGTATCGAATGTGTAGGTCGAAAGCGGCATGCTGCGAATCCGCTGTCCGGTGAGGTGCGACACGGCATTGGCGACGGCAGGTGCGACGGCAGGCAGTGGAGGCTCACCGATCCCGCCCATCTTGGCGCCGCTTTCAATCACCTTGACGTGTACCTTGGCCATCAGATCCGGCGGCAGGATTCGGTAGAGATCGTAATTGCGTGCCACGGGCATGCCGTTTTTGTAGACGGCTTGTTCCACGAGTGTCTGGGACAGGCCCAGGGCAACCGCAGAATTCACCTGTGCGTCAACGATGGCCGGGTTGACGATGCTGCCGGGATCGATGGCTTGCCAGATGTCGTGGACCCTGACCTTGCCGTGTTCAATCGACACCTCGGCGATGACCGCCGTCTCTGTGCCGAAAGGCGACGCCATCGCCACGCCACGGGCACGCCTTGAGCCATCTTCAGCGGTAAATGGCCCGCGCTTCCAGCCGCCGGACAATGCTGCAACCTCTTGCAGAAGATGAGTCAGCCGGTCGTTGCCCCGGAGCAGCTTCAGGCGCATCTCGTACGGGTCCACTTGCCCCGTATCCGCCAGCTCGTCGAGAAACGCTTCATAGAGAAAGTCGTTGATCGAGTTGCCCACTGACCGCCAATAGCCCAACGCAACGTGGGTCTGTTGATACAGTTGGGCAATGCGTTTGTGAGGGATGTCGTAGCGCTTGCCGGTCAACCCCTCAAGGGCCGTGGGGTCAAGTTGGGCGCCGTGCTTGTTGGCAATGCCCTCGGTGGGTCCTTCGGTGACGCTGATGGCTTCAATCGCGACGGGTGTGCCCTGGGCGTCGAGCGCGCCGCGAAAACGGACCACCGCCAGTGGCCGCAGGACGTCACGCAGGAATTCCTCCTCGCGACTCCAGATGACTTTCACCGGTCGGCCCACTGCCTTGGCCAACTGAATGGCCTGAGGGTAGGGAGAGGCATTCGGGTAAAGAAAATGCCTGCCGAAAAAGCCACCCAGCAGCGGCGAATGCAGCTTGATGCGCGAAGGGTCGAGGCCGGTCTGCCTGGCAATGTCCGCCAGAAACAGATCAGGGGCCTGGTTGGGCAGCCATACCTCCAGATTTCCGGCGTCATCGAAGCGCGCCAATGCTGACGGGGGCTCCAGCTGAGCGTGATTCAGGTTTTGCGTGTGATAGACCGCGCTGACGGTTTTGCCGGCACCGCTGATGGCACTGCCGACATCGCCTTTTGTCTCGGCTGTTTCGCCCTCCCCGGGCAGCTCGCCCAAGTGTTTGACGAAGGCTTCGGTCGAGAACTCGGCGGACATGTAACGCGCAGTGGACTGAGGACCTGGCTCGAGCCAATCGACCTGCAGCGCCTCAACGGCGCGCTTGGCAATCCACCAGCGATCGGCAACCACCGCCACCGCTCCGGACAGCCACTCCACTGCGTGCACGCCCTTGATCTGCCGAACGTGAGCCTCGTTGCGCAGGCTGCCGACTTCGAGCCCCAGTCTAGGCGCGTGCTGCACCGCCGCGTAGAGCATGTTCTCGACCCGGGCATCGATGGTGTACATCGCCTTGCCCGTGGACTTGTCACGCACATCAATGCGTTGAACCGGTTTGCCGATCCAGCGGAACTGCGCGGGGTCGCGTAGCGCAACAGCATCGGTGTCCGGCACCGGTAAAGCGACCGCTGCCGTGGCAAGCTCTCCATAGGTCGCGCTGCGTCCCGACGGCTGATGGATGACTTTGCCTGGCTCTGTCGTCAACTGCTGGACCGGAACCTTCCATTCATTGGCGGCCGCCTGCATCAGCATCAGGCGCCCCGCCGCACCCAGCTTGCGCATTGTCGTGTAGCTCGAACGAACCGAATTGCTGCCGCCGGTGAACCGCCCGCCCTTCTCCATCACTTTGTAGTCATCCCCGGGCGGTGCGTTTTCCACCACGAACTGCGCGGGATCAAGGTCAAGTTCCTCGCCGATGATCTGCGCCAGGGCGGTAAAGATGCCCTGTCCGCCTTCGATGAAAGGGCTCAGCAACCGCGCCGTGTTGTCCGGTCTGATCTCCAGAAACGCCGGTACACGGGTTCCGGGCACAAAGGGTTTGGGCATCTGCGCCGCACGGGCCGGCTGGATCGGGATGCCGAAACTGATCACCAATGCGCCAGCCATAATACCGGCCGAGGCCAGCAAGAACTTACGTCGGGAGATGTTCACGGGTTTATTGTCGGGGAACAGGTTGTCGCGTACTGAAGCGTGCTCTGAATCCATCATCTGCTGCCTTGTGTTATCGCATCTGTGTCTCGGGCAATCAGGGCCGGCCTGATCACATGCAGAAACGCGTCTCTGGTCAGAACTACCCGGCTGCCAGTTCGTGAATCGCGGTTTTGATCGCGTTGTAGGTGCCGCAGCGGCACAGGTTGGTCATCGCCGCTGCGATCTCGGCGTCAGTGGGACGAGGCGTGCGTTGAAGCAGCGCCGTGGCCGCCATGACCTGTCCTGATTGGCAGTAACCACATTGCGCCACCTGATGCTTGACCCAGGCGGCAACCACACGTTGGCCAAGGGCATCGCTTTCGATGGACTCGATGGTGCGAATCTCGCGGCCAACCACGCCTTCAACGGGGGTGACACAGGAGCGGACGGCCATGCCGTCTACCATGACCGTGCAGGCGCCGCACTGGGCAAGCCCGCAACCGAATTTGGTGCCGGTCAGACCCAGGTCTTCACGAATCAGCCACAGCAGCGGCGTTTCCGGAGCGGCGTCAACCTGGTGCGTTGACCCATTGATTTTTAACTCCACGGTGAGGCTCCTCTCTGCAGCACAACGCGCCCGGAATACCGACGGCGGCCTATTCCTGTTGTAAACCCAAGGCTTTAGCCCGATACATTTAGCCTAAGCCATTACCGGTCTGCCGATTGCAGTGCTTTGTTCAAAGCAATACTGAGCAATAGTCAACTGTGCCCGTCAGAGCGCGACCCCGTTCAATATCCCGCTCGACACTTATAGAACGATCTGACGATAGAAATGATCGTCCTTGGACAACTGAAACGCTCTGCCCTGCAACTTTCCGGGTTTGGTGAAGTTTGTTCACAAAAGCATGTTGGAGACTGGCCTAGTTCGGCCGTTAAGCGGGGCGTAGATTGCCGTGACACCAGGCGTCCAACGGAAGTTGTTAAAGTCGAAAAGTTGAAATCGCCGACCGCTTGATTCACTAATCCCCGATTCACTTGCCCGTGAATCATTCCACTGCATAAGGTGCACCACAGCATGCGCGACCACCGATTCGGCCCCTTCACTCACGCTCATGCCGGGGCCACAAGAGGGCTGACCCGGGCCTTCGGACTTCTGTTCGGCCTGGCCGCCTTCAGCGAATCCAATGCTTCGCCGCTGAGCAGCGCGCGCCCTGCTCCAGAGGCCATGTCAGCCACGGCGCAGCAAACCGAGTCGCGCATCTGGATGACCGTTCGCGACACACGCTTTGAGATTACCCTCGCCAATACCCAGGCAGCCCGTGACTTTGTCGCCCTGCTGCCACTCTCCCTGGACATGCCCGACCTCAACCACAACGAGAAACACGCCGAGCTCCCCAAAGCGCTCACTACCAATGCAATCCGGCCCGGCACGATCCACAGCGGTGACCTGATGTTGTACGGGTCGCAAACCCTGGTCGCTTTTTACGTCACCTTCCCTTCGTCCTACTCCTACACCCGTCTGGGCCGCGTGAGTGACCCTGCCGCACTGGCGCGCCTGGTTGGCAGCGATGCTGTAAGGATCAGTTTCTCAAAACAATAAACTCCGATCACGTATTCCAAACGCCTGCGCGTCACGACGGCCGACGTGCGAATAACGCTTATATGACGAGCGTACCCACGTTGTGATTTGAACTATGACGGCGCCTGTCGTCATGTTCAGCCGTCGCTGACGAACAGGGGTTCGCTTTAACTACTTAAACCCCTTAGTTATCAGGTATCCCATGAAACTGCATACACTTGTCGCCGCCTTAATGACTGTTTCAGTGCTGGCCGGTTGTGCCACTGGAACAACACGCCCTGAACCTGGAGAGTCCGTCATCAATATAGAGGCCCACGCAGGAGACGACATGATCGCGAGACGTCTCGACGGAAATCAGGCCAACAGTTTGAATCGCTTCATTGTTTCGCCGGGCAGGCATTCGATGGAACTGGGGATTGTGATGATCGGGTATCAGAACAGTCATCGTCGTTGCACGGCGACACTTGATTACGACGGGTTTGCAGCCGATGAACGCTATACGCTGGTACAGAGCCGAGCGGATGCAGAGGTCAAGGTGTCGCTGCTGGACAGTCGAGGCGTTGCGCTGGCTGAAGCCGGCAAGGTGCCTTGCCTTTGATGAGCCCATTGGGCCGGCAGACATTGGGAACTGAAACGAGCGTGGCATCCAGCAAATGTGTGGATGCCACGCTGGCGTTTCAGGGTTTGGGCGCCGGCAACGCGAACGCCACGATCTTGTTGTTCAAGCGCGTTTTGAGCGCCTTCTTGCCCCCTGCCGCAATGACCACGAACTGCCTGCCGCTGTGGGGACCGATATAGGTCACGGGGCTGGCATTGCCGCCCCCTGGCAAACGCGCCGACCAGAGTTCTTCACCGCTGTGCACATCCAGTGCCCGAATCGTGCGCTCGGCGGTCGCCGCAATGAAGATCAGACCACTGCGGGTGCTGACCGAGCCGCCGGCCATTGGCGTCCCCACCGTCACGGGCAACATCGACGGGATGCCCAGCGGGCCGGTGTCTCTTGCCGTCCCCAGTGGTCTGGACCAGAGCAGCTTACCGCTGGCCAGATCCACCGCCGAAATCAGGCCCCATGGCGGCGCGTTGCAGGGCGTGCCAAGCACCGATAAGAAGGTTGTGCCGTAAGCGCCATAAGGCGTGTTGAGCATGGGCCGCTGCGCATCACCCCCCGGGCTCTGACCGTCCGACAGCCTGAACTTGCGTTCAACCGCCTCCTCCCGGCTGACCAGTTCGACGCGGTCTACCATCCGCAGCCAGTTGACGACCATCACGCCATGGTCGAGGTCCACCGACACACCGCCCCAATTGATCCCTCCGGCCGAACCCGGCGCGATCAGCACGGGCTTGCCCAAGGTAATCGGCGTCAGGTGCCCCTCGTAGCGTGACTGGCGAAACTGAATGCGGCACAGCATCTGGTCCAATGGGGTGATGCCCCACATGTCACGTTCCTGCAGCGTCGGCTGGCGAAACGCGGGCAAGCCGATCGACGCAGGCTGAGTCGCCGACAGCCGCTCGCCCTCCGCGATTCCGCCCTGAGGCACTGCCTGCTCTTGAACGGGCGCAATCGGTTTGCCCGTCTCCCGATCCAGGACGAAGACCTCGCCGCGCTTGGTCGCCTGAATCAGCGCATGGCGGATGACGCCGTCGACGGGCAGATCCACCAGCGTCGGCTGAGCCGGCACGTCGTAATCCCAGATGTCGTGATGGGTGGTCTGGAAATGCCAGCGCAACCGACCGGTTTCAGCGTCCAGCGCAATGACGGAGCTTGAGACCTCGTCGTCCCCCGGCCGGCGCAAACCGCCGAAGTTGTCAGGGGTTGCATTGCCCATGGGCAGATAGACCAGGCCGAGGGTTTCATCGGCGCTGATCGGTGCCCAGCTGTTGGGTGAGGAAGGTGAGTAAACCTCGCCACTGGGCGGAGCACCGGCACGATCAGGCTGCTCGGAGTCATAGGCCCAGGCCAGTTGGCCGGTCGCGGCGTCGAAGGCGCGGATGACCCCGGACGGGCCGCCCCAGTACTGGCCGTCCGGAATGCCGCCACCGACGACCACCTTGCCGCGAATGATCTGCGGCGCCGAGCTGACGTAATACAGACCGTGCGGATAGGCCTTGATGCCCTCTCGCAGGTCGACGAAGCCCTTGTCGCCGAATTGCTCGCAGAACTCGCCTGTGCGGGCATCAAGGGCCACCAGCCCGGGCATCTGATTGGGCGCGATGATCCGTTGGGCGCAGGGCCCCTCGGCATTGGGGACCTGGTAGAAGGCGACGCCTCGGCAGGGTTTGCCGGATGCCGCCGTGCCGCCTGAAATGTCCTGATGCCAGCGCTCTTTGCCGGTTTCCGCATCGAGGGCGGTGACGCGATTCTGATCGTTACAGGCATAAAGCGTGTCGCCGACCATGATCGGCACGACTTCAAGGCCACCCTCCGGTCCCGGCCCCATAGGCCCTGTCTCAGCTTCCCAGGCGACTTGCAATTGCTGGACGTTGTCGGGCGTGATCTGCGTCAGCGGGCTGAAACGTGTGCCGCCCTGATCATTGCCGAAAGCGGGCCAATCCTGTCGAGCGGCCGCTTCGGTCATGCCGTTTGCCGGGGGATAACTGTTCGATACGCCTGCGCGCAGCAGCGGATCAGAGCCCTCGCCCGACTGGCCATGCAGCACCGCGCCCACCCCAACGCTCACCGTCAACACCGCCAGCGAGCCGAGCCATGCCGATCGGCGCGGAGCTCGAAGCCCCGCGGTGCTGGCCACCAGCAGAACGGCCAGCAGCACAGGCAGTCCGAGCCGTGGCAGTAACTGCCAGCCCTCGAACCCGACCTCCCAGACACTCCATGCCACCGTCGCGGCTAACATCATTCCGTAAAGCGGGATAACGCGAGGGTCGCGCCGGAACACGCCGACGGCGCAGATGACCCAGACGATGCCGGCCACCCCGTACCAGGCAGATCCGCCGTCACTGAGCAATACCGCACCGCCTAGCGTCATGGCGACACCCAAAATGGCCAATACCCCGCCAACGCCCCGTCTGAAGAGCCGGGCTGTTCTGTTTTCCATGCGCATGATGTGCCTGTCTGTGAAGGTGTGTTGTGCTGCGGTCAGGGCTGGGCTTCGAAGCCGGATTCAGCCGCGCAAGCGACTGCCGTTCCCGACGATCAACGCACCGAGCACCAGCAATGCGGCGGCGCCCATGAACGTCGCGGCAATAGAGAGGTGATCCAGCAGCAGGCCACCCAGGGCGCCACCGACCATGATCGACAGCTGGATCGCCGCAACCAGCAAGCCGCCTCCGCTCTCCGGGTCATCACTGACGCTTTTGCTGAGCCAGGTTGACCACGCCACCGGAATGGCGGCGTTCAGCCCGCCCCAGCAGATCATCGCCACGGCGACGCCAGGCTTCAGGTGGCCGAACAGCAGCATCAACAGCGTCACCGTCGCCAGCAGCCATGGCAGCCAGCGCAACAGCGCATACATCCGGTCACTCACCAGCGCCGTCCCCGCATAGGTGCCGGCAAAACCCGCTACACCGAGCCCCAGCAAGAAGAGCGACAGCTGCGGGGTGGTCGCGTGCGTGTAGGTTTCAAGGAACGGCCGAAAGTAGGTGAAGGCCGAGAACGCACCGGCGAAGGTCAACATCACCGCCATCATGCCGAACGCCACGTGGCGACGACGCAGCAGCGCGAACAATTGACGGACCGAGCCCGCCGACTTGGGCGGCATGGACGGAAGGCTGATCCACTGCCACAGCAGGTTGATCAGCACCAGCGGAACCAGTCCCCAGAACACGCCTCTCCACCCGATGATGCCGCCCAGGTAGCTGCCGATGGGTGCCGCAAATGCCGTGGCGATGGCATTGCCGGTGAAAATGATGCCGAGGGCTTTGGGCACGGTGTCGGATGGCACGAGCCGCATGACGGTCGCCGTGGACAGTGCCCAGAACCCGCCGATGGCAATCCCCAGCACGGCGCGCGCAATCATCAGGATCAGGAAGCTCGGCGCCTCGGCAATCAGGATCAGCGAGGCCAGCATCAGGCTGGTCAAGCCGATCAACACGTACCGACGATCAATGCGCCCGGCGATGACCGACATGAACAGGCTGGTGAAGACGGCAAACAGTCCCGAAATGGAGATCGCCTGGCCGGCCATCCCTTGGGTCGCGCCGAGGTCCGAGGCAATCGGTGTCAGCAGGCTGACCGGCATGAATTCGGATGAGATGAGCATGGCCACACACATGGCCATCGCCCCTACGGCGCTCCACACACCTCGATCTGGCCTGGCAATTTCAGGCTCGGCTCTTTGTAGCTCAGCAGTACGCATTCATACCCTCGACACGTGTCCGGCCCGTGCAGTCGCCTCACGCCAGGGTGATGTGCAACAGACGCCGGTTTTGATGGATTGAGTGGCGTCACGGTACAGGCGCGCTCCGCCCTCGCCTATCGGGGGTACGTGTGATGCGGTGATGAGCAATGCTCACTAATGACAGGAAGCGGAGCACTCTGTGGGACCGGCTTTAGCCGGGAAAGCGTCAGGCGTCCCGGTTTGAGCCGTTGCGGATCAGCCCAGCGGCGCGATATCCCGGATCATGTCGATCAGCAGACGCAGCCCCAGCGGTTGCTGGCGATAGCTGGAGTAGTAGATGTGGAACCCCGGGCTCACGCACGCCCAATCCTCAAGGACGAGCTTAAGGGAACCGCTCTTCACATAAGGTGCGAGGATCGGTTCAGCGGCGTAAATCAGTCCGCTCCCTTCACAGGCCAATGCAATCGCGATTCGGGTCTCGTCGAGAATCACGCCACCGAACACCGGGACCGCCAGCTGCACGCCTTCTTTCTCGAATTCCCAGTCGTAAAGTTTGCCGGTGCCGACCTTGAACTTGAGGCAGCGATGCTGCTTCAGGTCTTCAGGGTGAACGGGAGTGCCCCACTTGCGCAGATAGTCGGGCGTGCCGGCGACCAGCCAGCGCACATCCGGCGACAGCCGATGGGCAATCATCCCTTCCGGCACGGTCGCGCCAAAGCGCATGCCGGCGTCGAACCCCCCCTCTACGACATCGACCATGCTGTTGGAGATCGAAATATCCACTTCGATGTCCGGGTAACGCTCACCGAACAGCGGCAGTACGGGCGCCAGCAGCAACAGGGCGGCGTCGCTGAACACATTCAGCCTGATCCTCCCCGTGGGCTCGTCCCGGTAACGGTTGAGCACCTCCATCGCTTGGTCGATGCGGTCGATGGGCTCACGAATCGACGCCAGCAACTCCTGACCGGCAGCGGTCAACGTGACATTGCGGGTGGTCCGGTTCAGCAAGCGCACGCCAAGCCTGGCTTCCAGCGCCTTGATGGCATGGCTGAGGGCCGACGGGCTGATGCCGACTTCCAATCCCGCACGGCTGAAACTCAAATGCCGGGCGACGGCCAGGAAGTACATGAAATCGGCGAGGTTGGCACGGGTGAGCTGCATCATCTACCTACGCAAGGTGTGAATCGGACCGGCAATGAACGGGTCGATCAACCCGAATGCGTGCGTTGCGCGGAGTATATCCGGGTTGACCGGCCGCTTTAGACGAGCTTGGCTCATTACTGCGCTGAGGGTCACTCAGCAGTCAACGCGTGTCGGGCAAGGATCATCGGGAGGCCTCGTACCGGGCAGCGGAACGGGCTCCATCCACTCCACATTCTGGCCATTGAGGGATTCCTGGATCGCCATGTGGGTCATGCCCGTGCGGGCCGTGGCCCCGTGCCAATGCTTGACGCCGGGCGGCGTCCAGATCACGTCTCCCGGACGAATCACCTGTTTCTCCCCGCCTTGTTGCTGCACCCAGCCCGAGCCTGCGGTCACCACCAGCGTTTGCCCCAACGGATGCGTGTGCCAGGCGGAACGCGCCCCCGGCTCGAACGTGACATAGGCCGCCGTGACCCGGGACGGCTCATGGGCGGATACCAAGGGATCGATGCGCACCGTGCCGACGAACATCGCCGGGCTCCCGAGAATCGAGGATTGCGAGCCGTTCTGGCCGAGCGTCATGGCGGGAGTGCTGTCGTCCGCCTGAACCTTGGCGAGCATCAGCATCATCCCCAGCGTGGTGATTGCTGCGACTGTGTGCATGGGCGAGCTCCTGGGTGAATGAGATGTCCTCATCAACCTAATTCACGCTGCAGCGATGTACTACAGGGCCCTGTGACAAACAGCAGTGAGCGATGCTCATGAATTCAGGCTGATCACCCCTCTCCCGAAATGCACAACACTGCAAAGGTGTTCAACGCCACGACGGCGCCGTTAGCCCTGCTCAGGGGTGAATAAATAAGACCGTTTCAAGTAATCGGCAATCGCCGCCAATGCCTGCGCCGGGGAATTGAGCGCGGTATCTACGGTGAAGGGGTCTGTGTCCCGAGATTCATACTCATGATTCAGCACGGATTGCCAGGTAGGAGGCGTCAGCCCCGGGATATCGACCTGCCTGGTCTCCACCCTGCGTCGATGCTCCGTCCTGTCGGAACAGATGACCTGAAGATTCACCAATGGAGCACCGAATCGAGAGGATATGGCGCTCCATTCTCTTCGGCTTTCAAGCACGGGATTCACACAATCGACAACCACCGTGCCGCCCAAATCAAGGTTGCTGGCCGCCAACCCGTAGGCAATCAGATAACCCGTGCGGCCCACATCCCGCGCAAAATCCGGCGAATCACGAAGGGCTTGTTCAATCGTATCGATACGCACATAAACAGCACCCAGCGTTGCGGCCAGACCCTTGGCGATGGTCGTCTTACCGGTACCGGGCAGACCACTGAAGACGATGAGCATTTGAGGCCCCCATAGGATGTGCTGTTCAAGCAGGCTAATTTACTCCTGTGAGGGATGCCAACGCCGCCGGTGGTGTTCAAGATCAAATAAATCAGACCCTTTGAATATTCCCGCTGCTGGAGTTGTTTCGCAAAAAGGCGCAGAGCTATCAGGCACGCTGGGACTGGTTGCGCGTTGTTGAGCGCGAGCCCGATTGCGGTCTCCAGGAAGGTTTCAAGAACCCCGCGCCAGCGCGCTTAAGTGACGCCAGACTTAAGTAAACCGGCCCGTTTTAAAAAACGTGACGTCAATTTACCGACTGCAGATTTACGCTCTAATCCCCCGAAAACCCAAAACCGTCATATTCCCGACGAAACGCACTTTCACCGCATTGCCTTCTGCCATCACCTCCCCTCAGAATCGCCACACACCCGCTGTCCCGCGCCGTGATTTGCCAAAAAGGAATGAGAGCAATGAAGAGCATCTTTGTGGTTGTGATGAGTATGTGTTCCGGTGCGGAAGGATGTGTGGACGAGAACCAGCCGACGGCGTATTCGACCCGCGCAGAATGCATGGAGAGCGTCGCGCTGATGCCGACGAGGAAAGGCATCAAATACCACTGTTCTTCGGTGCCTCAGGTGCTGATCACGCAGCAGCGTCGCACCACCAAAAACCACCTCGTGACCAACTCCGCCGAAGCGTCTGTCCGCCCTTGAGCGGCAACGCCGGGTCGGGATAAAACCGGCCCGGCGCAGTTCATTCCTGCAGCAGCTGATTCAGCCGGCGGCCACCACGGTGATTTCCACCAGCAAATCCGGCGCGGCCAGACGTGATTCCACGGTGGCCCGCGCGGGTGCGTGCCCTTCCGGTGCCCAGGCGTCCCAGACTTCATTCATGCCGGCGAAATTCGCCGCGATGTCCGAGAGCCAGACCTGTGCGGTGAGAATCCGCGTCTTGTCCAGGCCGGCCTTGGCCAGATAGTTGTCGATCTTCTCCAGCACTTGCGCGGTCTGTCCCTTGATGTCGAGGGTACGATCCGTCGCGGTCTGGCCGCCAAGGAAGGTAAAGCCATTGCACTGCACGACACGGCTCATGCGTTGGTTGGTTTCGATACGGTTGATTTCCAGCATGTGAACTCCTGATGGGTCGGTGGGTGTACGGAGTCAACGGGCCACTGACGGTACGTTGACCGGGATGTGGGCGTTGTTGAGGCGTGTCTTATCAAAGCGGGCGCTATCAAAGCGTCCTATGTCGAATGCCTCCAGCGAAATGTCCGAATGCTCGCCAAGGATCTGCTGGGCCAGGCGCTTGCCGGTGCCGGGGCCCATCTGGAAACCGCTGCCGCAGAATCCGAACGAATAGCTGAGGTGACTGGCCTTGCGGCTGGCCCCTATCACCGGCAGGTCATCAGCGGTAAACGCTTCGACGCCGGCCCAGACCCGATTGACGCCCAAGTGCTTGAGGTGGGGAAACAGGTCGGTGACGGTCCTCGCGCTGATGCCCAGGCGCGCCAGATCCACTTCGCCGTGGCGCGCCGGGAAATCCACGCTGCCAATCAGCTTGCCGCCAATCACCACGGTGCCGTTGGCGAATTGCTTGAACGACAGCGAGCGACCCGTTGCGCCCAGCACCGGCGCGCAAAACGGCGCGACGCGGTGGGTCACCATCAGCATCAGGCCCTCGGGATGAGCCGGCACCGATTCGCCCACCTGTTCTGCCAGCTCCCGCGCCCAGGCACCGGCGGTGATGACCAGATGCCCGGCGCTGAACACCCCGGCGGGCGTGGTGACCTGCCATCCACTGCCCCGCTGCTCGATGCGCTGCGCCGGCGTCGTTTCAAGCACTTTCACGCCGAGCTTTTCGGCCGCCAGCCGAAAGCTCGTCACCGTCTTGTAGGGAATGGCGTAGCCGTCGTCCTTGACCCAGATGCCGCCGACCACATGCCGGGCGACAGTCGGAATGATCTCGAACACCTGTTGAGCGTCGATCAGCACTTCGTGGGTGAAGCCGAGGCGCTGCAGATGTTCGACGCGCTGTCGGCATTCGTGGAGTTCTGCAGCGGTTTCCGCGAGTTTGAGTTGGCCGCTGGGGACGAAACCGCCGTCATCGCCCAGCGTCTGGACAAGGTCGTGCCAGAGTTCGCGGGACGACAGCGCCAGCGGGATTTCCGCCTCGTGACGGCCCAGGGTTCGAACCCCGCCTGCGTTGACCCCGGAGGCATGACGGCCGCAGTAATCAGCCTCCAGCACCGTGACCTCAACGCCGCGCTGGGCCAGATGCAGTGCGGTGCTCAGTCCATGAATGCCGCCGCCTATCACCAGCACGTCGCTGTGCCTTGCCCGCGCCTCACTCACCGGCCAGTTCCCCCAGGGTGATGGGCTTGATCGGCGGGCGAATGCGGTAGTAGCCGACTTCCGCCGCCGACACGCCGCGGGCCTTGGCGATCACTTCGGTCACCGTCAGGCCGCACATCCGCCCCTGACAAGGGCCCATGCCGCAGCGGCCGAAGGATTTGGCCTGATTGGGCCCGGCGCAGCCCAGGGCGACGAACTTGCGCAGGTCCCCCGCGGTGACTTCCTCGCAGCGGCACACGATGACTTCATCGGCGGGAATGCGGTTCGCTTCCTTCGGCTGATAGAGCGCATCGAGAAACGGCCGAATGCGCAGGTTCAACGCCAGCTTTTCACGCAGGGGCGCAGCGCGTTGATCACGCTGAACGGCATCGAACGTCCCCAGCCGTTGCCCGATGCCCAGCGCCGCCAACTCCCCCTGCAGCGCCGCAGCCTGGGCACCGCCAATGCCGGCACCGTCACCGGCAACGAACATCCCCGGCACGTCCAGCTCACCCCACGGGTCGATCACCGGGCTGAAGCACAGCTGGTCGACGTCCCAGTGATGGCGTGCGCGCAACGACTGACTGAATTGAATGTTGGGCACCACGCCCTGATGCAGCAGCACGCAGCGCGCCGCAATACGCTGAGCCTTGCCGCCGACGGTGAAGGTCAACGCGGTGACGGCTTGGTCCCCTCCTATCGCCAGGTGCTCGGCGCCGGTGTGGTGCGCGATGCGGGCGCTGCGCAGGCTGCGCATCAACTCCAGGCCCTTGCGCAAGTACGGCCAGGCGCGCAACGCCGCGAACAGATGACGCCGGGCCCGCCAGTAATCTTCGGGGCGCGTGGTGTCGACCAAGGCCTTGATCGGCACGCCGGCGCGCAGGTATTGCCAGCCCAGCAGATACAGCAGCGGGCCGCAGCCGGCCAGGACCACCGGCTCGGTCGGGGCCAGGCCCGCACTTTTCAGCAGAATCTGCGCAGCACCTGCGCTCATGACGCCGGGCAAGGTCCAGCCCGGGATCGGAAACGGCCGTTCCATGGCGCCAGTGGCGAGCAACACGGCCTTGGCCTGCAGGGTGCGCAAACGCCCGTCGCGCAGGTAGCTGACCTGATGATCCCGGGTCACCTGCCAGACCGCCGCGCCGTGTTCATAGCGCACCGACGAAGACGCCAGGGCCTGGGCCAGGACGTTGCCATGGGCGTAGTCCGCGCCAAGAAGGTCCCGCCGCGACAGGGGCGCGAGGGTGATGCCGCGATAAATCTGCCCGCCCGGGCTGCCCTGCTCGTCCAGCAGCACCACCTGCAGGCCGAACCCGGCCAAGGCCACCGCGCCTGCCATGCCGGCGGCACCTGCGCCCACGACGACCACGTCCACCGCTTCCACGACACCGCCAAAATGATCATTCATGACTGCACCTCGACGGTCTGCACACTGGCGGTCTGCACATCGCCGGGTTGGAAAATCAGGTCGCGAGCGCCTTCCTGGGAACGGATGCGCATGCCGTCCGCCACGTCGATCAGGCAGCTCTGGCGATTGGGTACGCCGTCGATGTCCACCAGACACTCGAAGCACACGCCCATCATGCAATACGGCGCCCGGGGCGATTCGCTCACCGGCGTCGCGCGAAAGCGGTTGATGCCCGACATCAGCAGCGCCGCGGCCACGCTGATGCCCGCCGGCACCTCAAGGGATTGGTCGTTGAAGCTGAGGCTGACAGTCCGCGTTGACCTGACTTCACTCGTGACCGGTTGAAACAGCGAATCAGTGCGCATGGGAAAACACCTTGTCAGTCAGGAAACGCTCGCCGGCAAATACGCCGAGCTCGTCGGGCATCGCACCGCCCATCACCCAGGGCGCGATGCGCAGGGCATGGGCGGCGGCCAGGGTCACGCCGCTGTGGCAAGTCACCACGAAGGCGCCCGGGTGGCTGGCCGATTGCTGATAGATGGGGAAGCCGTCGGGGCTCAGAACCCGCAGCGCCGCCCAGGCACGAATCAGCCGCACCTCCCGCAGTAGCGGAAAGGTCGCCACGCCGCGCCGGGCAATGGCTTCCAGCACCTGGGTGGAGGTGCTGTCGTCGTACCCCACCTCCTCCATCGAATCGCCCAGCTGAACGGTGCCTTCGTCGGTCTGCCGAACATGGACCGTCGGGTGATCGAGAAACGGCCGCACCCGCTCGCTGACCAGCACTTGGCCGCGATTCGGCGCCACCGGCGCATGCAGGCCCACCTGCCGGGCCAGCCGCGGATTGCCCAGGCCGGCAGCGAGTACCACCCGTGGCGCGATGAAGCGTTGAGTGCCGGCGGTGACGCAAAACTCACCTGTCGCGCCGTCGATGCGATCCACCTGAATGCCGCCGTGAAACCGCGCGCCTTTGGCCTGGGCCGAGGTGTGCAGCGCGCGCAGCAGTTTCAGCGGATTAACGTGACCGTCCTGGGGCGTGTAGCTGGCGCCCACCACGGAGGGGCCGATTAACGGCAGGCGCGCTTTGAGTTCAGCGGCGTCGAGCATCTGGAACGGGTAATCGCCGAGGGCGTCCTGCAGGGTTTGCAGGCGTGACTGTCTCTCGATCAGCTCCTCGTCGCTGAAGCACATATGGAAGCCACCGGGCTGGTGGAGCTGCACGTCCACGCCGCTGTCGGCCATCAGCGCCCGAGCGAAGTCCGGCCAGCGGGTCGCTGACGACTGCGTCCAGCGCGAATAGTCCGGCAGGTCGTGGCCCTTGCCCTGGACCCAGACCAGCCCGAAATTGCCCCGCGAGGCGCGAAACGCATCGTCGCCCTGGTCCAGCACCACGGTGTCGGCGCCGCTGCGGGCCAGGCCGTAAGCGACTGCCGTCCCCACCAACCCGCCACCGATGACGATCACGTCCGACTGAATGTCCCTCTGTGTGCCCTGGCTCATTTGCCTTCTCCAATCAACACCCGGTCCAATCCGACCATTCGGTCCAATATCAGCATCAGCAGCAACGTGCCGACGATCAGCACCGTTGAAACCGCCGTGATCAGCGGGTCGATGGTCTGGGAAATCTGGTTGTACATCGCCACCGGCAGCGTGGTGGTGCCGGGGGTGGCGACGAACACGGTCATGGTCAGTTCGTCGAAGCTCTGGATGAACGCGAGCATCCAGCCGCCGACCACCCCGGTGCGAATCCGCGGCAGCACCACCCGGTAGAACGCCGTCCAGCGACTGGCACCGAGTGACAGCGCGGCGTGCTCGATGTCCCGCTCAAGGCCGATGGTCGAGGCCAGCGTCAGGCGCAACGCATAGGGCAGCACGACAATCACGTGGGTCAGGGTCAGCGCCCAGAACGAGCCGCCGATCTGCGCCAGGGAAAAGAAGCGCAGGAACGCGATGCCGAGGACCACTGACGGAATCATCAGCGGCGACAGCAAAAAGCCGGTGACCGCGCCCCGGCCAGGAAAGTCATAACGGCTGATGGCCAGTGCCGCCGGAATCGCCAGCAGCGCGGCAATGGTCGCCGACGCCAGGCCGAGTTTGATCGACAAGGCAAAGGCATCAAGCATTTCCTGATTGTCCGCCAGCGCCCGGAACCAGCGCAGCGAAAGGCCTTCGGTGGGCAGCGACAGGTAGCCCTTGCTGGTAAACGCCATGGCCATCACCACCACCAGCGGCGCGACGATGAACGTGACGAACAGGGCATGGAACAGCAGCGAGAAAAATCCGTTCTTGTGCATGGTCGGCTACTCGAAGACTTGCTTGAACCGGCGCTCGGCCAATTTGCTGCAACCCAGAATGATGATCAGATTCGCCAGCAGCAGAAGCATCGCGATGGCCGCGCCGAGGGGCCAGTTGAGGGTGCCGAGGAACTCGTCGTACGCCGCCGTCGCCACCACTTTCAGGCGCCGCCCGCCGATGATCGCCGGGGTGGCGAAGGCCGAGGCAGCCAGGGCAAAGACGATGATCGAGCCGGACAGCACGCCGGGCATGATCTGCGGCAGGATGATCCGGCGGAACACCGTCAACCGCGACGCGCCAAGGGAAAGGCCCGCCCACTCCACTTGAAGGTCCAGCCGTTGCAGTGTCGCCCAGACGGCAATGACCATGAACGGCACCAGCACGTGGGTCAGGGCGATGACCACGCCCACCTGGGTAAACAGCATTTTCACCGGTTGGTCGGTGATGCCCAGGGCTTGCAGGGCATCGTTGATCAGGCCGTTGTTGCCTAGCAGAATCGCCCAGCCCAGGGTCCGCACCACCACGGAAATCAGCAGCGGACCCAGCACCACCAGCAGGAACAGCGAACGCCAGCGCGGCGCCATGCGCGCAATGATGATGGTTTCCGGAATACCCAGCAGCACACACAACACCGTGACTGCGAGGGCCATGCCACCGGTGCGCAGGAATATCTCGTGGAAGTAGTCGTCCTTGAACACCTCCAGGTAATTGCCAAGGCTGTAGCTCGGCACCACGCCGTCAGTGTCGCTGAACAGGTTCAACGACAGCACGGCGGTCAGCAACAAGGGCGCCAGCAACAGCGCGATGAACACCAGCAATGCCGGGCCGCTCAGCAGCCACGGCGCCACGCCTACCCGTTCGGCGTCATACCTGGCCATGGGCGACCTCCCGGTCCAGCAGGCGCAGGTCGTCGTCGGACCAGTCCAGCCCGACCTCGCTGCCCTCCTCCGGCGGCGGTGTGCCGAGGTTGGGCAGGGTCATATGCACCAGCCCCAGGCGACTTTCCACCGCCATCAACCACAGGTTGCCGAGAAACACCCGCAGCCTGACGCGTCCGGAAAACCGTCCGCTGCCCAGCGCCACCAAACGGATTTTTTCCGGACGGATGTAGACGTTGACGTCATTGCCCAGCGTGCGGTCTTCGTGGGGCACGTGCATCAGCGTGTCGTGGACCTGCACGTGGCAGCAGCGGTCGTTACGCAATTGCACCGCGCCAGCGAAGGCGTTGGTCTTGCCGAGGAACGCCGAAGCGAAGGGCGAATGCGGCCGCTCGTAGGCTTCGAACGGCGTGTCGATCTGCACGATGCGGCCCTTCTGCATCACCGCGATGCGGTCGCTCATGGTCATGGCTTCGACCTGATCGTGGGTGACCAGAATGGTGGTGATGCCCAGCTCGCGCTGAATCGCCCGCAGTTCGATGTGCATCTCTTCGCGCAGCTTGGCGTCAAGGTTGGACATCGGCTCGTCGAGCAACAGCAGGTTCGGGCGGATCGCCAATGCGCGGGCGATCGCCACCCGCTGGCGCTGCCCGCCTGACAGGGCTTTCGGATAACGCTCACCGAGGCCGGCGAGGCGTACCAGATCCAGCGCTTCATCGACGCGCTTGCCGCGCTCGGCCGTGGGCACGCCGCGCATCTCCAGGCCGAAGCTGATGTTCTGCGCCACGGTCATGTGCGGAAACAACGCATAGCTCTGGAACACGATGCCCAGCCCGCGCTGTTCAGGCCGGACGTGGGTGATGTCACGGCCGTCGAGAACGATACGACCTTCCGTGGGCTGTACGAATCCGGCGATGGATTGCAGGGTGGTGGTCTTGCCGCACCCGGACGGGCCGAGCAAGGCGATGAACTCGCCGTGCCGGACTTCCAGGTTCAAACCGTCAATGGCCCTGAACGTGCCGTAGGTCTTGACGATGCCTTCGAGGGTGAGAAATGCCATGGGCGTGCCACGCAGGCGGACCTGCGTCTCCAGAAGGGTGCTGGGGAAGATCGGCGTGTACGTCGATCAGCGACTGTCGATCAGCGAGAGCAATCGGTGACGCTAGCGCTCGACGGTGCGGTTCCAGCGCGTGGTCCACTCGCTGCGCTGCTGGTTGATGGTTTCCCAATCGACCTTGATCAGCGCGTTGACCTTCTCCGGCCCGTACGGCATGCGCGCGGCGACATCATCCGGCAGCTTGACGGTCTGGTTCACCGGCGCGAAGCCGTTCTCCCGCGCCTGGATTTCCTGCACTTCAGGGGACAGCACGTACTGAATGAACGCCTGGGCCAGTTCGGATTGCGCGTTGGGGGTCACGCTGCACGCGGCGACCTGCAAGGCGATGCCGCCTTCCTTCGGGTAGATGAATTTGAGCGGAAAGCCGGTGCCCTGCAACGCCACGGCCCGACCGCTGCCGTACACCGCCATGACGATGTCGCCGTTCTGCATCATCCCGTCCATCTCGCCCGGCGCCGACACCCACGCGAGCACGTTAGGACCGATTTCGTCCTTCAGCGCCTTGAAGCCGGGGTCGATGTTTTTCTCGCCGCCGCCCCTCAGCCGGGCCATTTCCACCAGCGTGTGCAGGCCATAAGTGTTGGTCACCGGCGGCATGCCGAGCAATTGTTTGAAGCGTGGGTCAGTGAGGTTTTCCCAGGAATCCGGTGCCGCCCAGCCGCGCTTCTTGAACGCCTCTTCGTTGTAGCCGATGCCGGTGGCCACCACGCCGATCCCCGTGGCTTCAGGGCTCAGCCGTGCCAGCGGATAGAGGTCCTTGTAGATCGGCGCATCGCTGAGCTTTTCGCACAGGCCCATCTGCAACGCCTGGTACATCGGGCCGTCGTCCATCATCGCGACGTTGATCTGCTGACGGCCTTTCTGCGCCTGGAGCTTGGCCAGGGTTTCCGTGGAGTTGCCGGCGACGTAGACGACTTTGACGTTGTGTTGTTTTTCGAAGGCGGGAATGACGCGGTTCTTGTACATCTGCTCGGTGGAGCCGCCGACGCCGGCCACGTACAGCGTGGTCTCGGCGAAGACGGGTGCGCTGCCAACGGCGGCAAGCGTCAGGGCAACGGCCATGGCACTGCGGTGGAAGGGACGAAACGGTCGTGCTGCTGAGGAAAGGTCGAGGCTATTCACAGACTATCTCCGAAGTGCATGGGGGCAGATCGAACAATGCGTCAGTCGCTTCGGTGTGAACCGAAGCCATGCATGCAGCGTGCATGCTCCCGGCGAATCCATCGCGGGGTGGCGCATCTTCATGTGCGCTATGGGTGGCTGGTTCGAGTATTGCGACGGGGCGTCCATATGGTCAAATACGGATATAGGCCTTAGTTATTCATATTTGATATGGAGCGCGACATGAACCTGAGACAGATCGAAGCCTTCCGCAGCGTCATGCGCCTGGGTTCCATGACCGCTGCCGCCGAGGTGCTGTTTACCTCGCAGCCCAACATCAGCCGGCTGATTGCCCAACTGGAACTCAGCACCGGGTTGACCCTGTTCAAGCGCGCCGGCGTCAGGCTGATGCCGACTCAGGAGGGTCAGGCCTTCTTTCAGGAAGTCGAGCGCGCCTACGTCGGGCTGGACAGCCTCAAGCTGTCGGCGAAGAACATCCGCAATCTGGGCACGGGCCGCTTGCGGGTGGCGGCAGTACCTTCCACCGGCATGAGCATGATGCCCCGGGTGCTCAAGGCGTTTACCGAGACGCGACCGGAGCTGACGGTGTCTCTGCACGTGAACTCCTCGCCCACCGTCGAGCAGTGGGTAAAGTCGCAGTTCTGCGATGTGGGGATTGTGGTGCACCCCGGCGATGTCGACAGTCAGCAGATCGAGCTGCTCAGCGAAGTGGCTGCGGTGTGCGTGTTGCCGGCGTCCCATCCCTTGGCAAGCCGAACGCAGATCACCTTCACCGATCTGGAGGGAGAGACCTTTGTGTCGCTGTGCCACGGCGACGGCACCCGGGCGCTGGTGGACGGTCTGTTCGAGCAGGCCGGCGTGGAGCGGGTTATGACCGTGGAGGCGCAGTACAGCGCCATCAATTGCGAGATGGTGGCGCTGGGCATGGGCATCACCCTCGCCCACCCGCTGGTGGCCCGGGATTATCGCCACCGCGATATCGTCATCCGCCCGTTTGTGCCGCAGATCCTCTTCCCCACCTACGTCATGTGGGCACCGGCCCAAGTGCGGACGAAATTGTCCGAAGAGTTCGTTGACACGCTGAAAGCGTTCTACCGGGACATCGTTTTTTAGGAGCACGCCGCGGCAGCGCCCCCCTTCAGACACCGATCGACTGTAGGAGCGTGGCTTGTCCCGCGATCTGGCGCGCAGCGGCAGCATTCCAGGCGCCGCATTCCGTCAGGCGAAGCGGGTCCAAAGGTTTCACGACCGGTCCCCGGCCGATCGCGGGACAAGCCACGCTCCTACAGAACCTGCGTGGGCCGCGTGCTTAGGGTTCCAGAGATTCATTGGAGGACGGCGGGAGTAGCGTTCAATGCCCGGCATAAAAAAAGGCCGTGACGCACATCGGCGTCACGGCCTTTTCCACACGTCAATCAATCAATTCAGACGGAACGCGATCACGCTGTCGCCCAACGTGGTGCCGAGCGAGCCGTGCCCGCCGGCGGAGATGACGACGTACTGCTTGCCGTCGCTGCCCAGGTAGGTCGAAGGCGTCGCCTGACCGCCCGCCGGCAGCTCCTTCTCCCAGAGCACGTCACCGGTGTTGATGTCGTACGCGCGGATGAAGTTGTCCGCCGTGGCGCCATGGAACACCACGCCCCCCGCCGTCACCAGCGGACCGCCGTGGGCGACCATGCCCATCGGGAAGCCGATCGGGAAGCGGCCCGGCAGGAAGCTGGTTTTGAGGTTCTGGGTGGTGCCGGTGCGGCGCATCCACGCGGTTTTGCCGGTGGTCAGGTCCACCCCGACCATGCGGCCCCACGGCGGCGCAATGCACGGCACCCCCAGCGCCGAAGCGAACTGCTTGATCCGAATCGCGTAGTCGCCGTTGAAGTTCTCGTTCCAGTACGGCGTACCGTCCTGGGTGAACAGCCGCTTCTCGGCGGTTTCCGGGGTGCGCTTGATCAGGTGATAGGTGTAGGCCAGGCGTACTGGTGCGGCGATCAGAATCTGGCGATCCGGATCCACCGCCACCGAGCCCCAGTTGAACGCCCCGATGTTGCCGGGGAAGATCAACGAACCCTGCTCGGTGCTCGGCGTCCACGGGTTGCCGTCGTAGCGCAGCGTGTTGTAGGTCGTGCGGCAGGCCATCTGATCGAAGGGCGTCAGGCCCCACATCGATTTCTCGCTCAGGGGTTCCGGGATGAAGTTGATGTTCGACACCGGCTGGGTCGGCGCGAAATGCTCGCCCGGCACGCCACCCTGGGTCGACACATTGACCTGATCGACCGGGACAATCGGTTCCCCGGTCAGGCGGTTGAGCACGAAAATATTGCCCACTTTGGTTGGCAACAACAGCGCCGGTTGCTGGCTGCCCTCTTTGCCCACGTCCATCAGGGTCGGCTGCGACGGGTTATCGCGGTCCCACAGGTCGTTGTTCGAGGACTGGAATTTCCACTTGAACGCACCGGTGTTCAGGTCCAGCGCCACCAGCGTGTCTCGGAATTTTTCCGTGTTGCTGTTCGGGTCGCGGTTAATGCCCAGCTCGTCTGGCGAGGCATTGCCGAACGGCACGAACACCAAGCCGTTTTTCATGTCGGCGCTCAACGTGCCCCACGCCACGGGTGTGTCCTGCGGGTAGGTCTGTTCGGCGGCAATGGGCTGGGTCAAGTCCGGGTTGGCCGGGTCGAAGTTCCACACCAGCGTGCCGGTCACAGCGTTGTAGGCGCGGATCACACCCGACGGGTTGCCATCGTTGTAGCCGTTGTCCATCACCGAACCACCGACGATGACCAGATCACCGGCGATCAGCGGCGCAGCGGTCTGCATCAGCGCATGGGGACGGATCTCGCCCATGTTGGTGCTGAGATCGATCACCCCGTTGTCGCCGAAATCGCTGCACAGCGTGCCGGTGTCAGCGTCCAGGGCCACCAGTTTTGCGTCCGCAGTGGCCGTGATGATGCGCTTGGCGCACTGGCTCGATGGGGTGGCTACAGCGGTTGCGGCCGGCGCGTAGTAACTGACGCCACGGCAGGTCTGATGCTGCTGCAGGTACGAACGGTTTTTCTCCGGCGCCCACTTCCAGTCCGGCTTGCCGGTTTCGGGGTTCAGCGCGTGCACTTCGTTGTGCGCCGTGCAGACGTACACCCGGTTGTTGACCTTCAACGGCGTGGCTTCGAAGGTGTACTCGCCGGCGTCTTTGGCGGCATCGCGCAGATCGCCGGTGTGGTATTCCCACGCCACGGTCAGTTTCTTCACGTTGCCGGCATTGATCTGGTCAAGGCTGGAGAAACGCTGACCGCTGTTGGTGCCGCCATAGGCCACCCAGTCATTACCGGCTTCACCCGTGCTGCGGGTCGCCAGCGGGGTGTCGATCCTGCCGGCCACCGGGTAAGGGTCGTAGAACATCACCGCCAGCACGATCAGCATCATCACGCCGACGGTGCCGCCCAGAAACGGATGGAAGCGGCGGCTGTCGCCCGGGTTCTGCGCCTTGTACAGCGGGCGCACCACCCACGGCAGCGCCAGCCACAGACCCAGCAGTGCGAACAGGTCGCCGCGCGGAATCCACTGCCATTTGTCGAAGCCGACCTCGTAGACGATCCAGATCAGAATCGCCCACATCAGCAGCGCATACACCGTCAGCGCCGACTGCTTTTTCAGGATCAGCAGCACCGCCGAGGCCAATACCGCGAGGGCGATCATCGAGTACGCCGCCGAGCCGCCGGCGGCCACCAGTTGCGCACCCATGTACAACAGGGCAATGGCGAAAATCGCCATCACCGCCCCAGTCACTCTCAAGATCATTGTTGGTTTTCCGTGTTGGGGCCGGTGATGGCTCCCGAGTGGGAAGTGGGCGAAAGCGGGAGGTCCGAGCCGCCCGTTCGCAAGCGTTCCCGACCATACTAGCGCCCACACCCTGCGCCACAAAAACCTTTGTGCCCCTTTCCGAATGTCTGACGCAGGGCTTTTAGCGTTAGGGGTGGTTGCGGGTGTAAAGGGACGACGGCACTGGCGTGCTTATTAACTCATGAGAGAGGCGCACTTTTACAGCGCCCACGGTTCAGCGGTCGCCAGTATTTCTCCAGAGACTCCTGATCAGTTCACATTAAACTTTGGGCGCAGTCACTCACATAATGAGCGACACAGAAGTGCTATTAACCGCCAAAGATGACGAATATGTATCCGCAACTAAGGCGGCTATGCAGTCGTCTGAATGGTCGAGGATTCCTCAGCGCGGAGAGAGCTTACCAGCAACCTAAACCTAATAGCAATTAGGTTTTCGATACGGCAAGTCAAGCTATGGTTTTGCTCTGTTATTGGCAATAATCATCTCTTTAATTCGTTTAAAGGGGCGTTTTGTTGCGGTGAATCAAGATTATCGGTCTTCAGCTCAGCACTGCACACTCTTCGGAAACCTTCCTGAACGGGCCTTTTCGATCACCGCTCGTCTAATTAAAAATTAATCTTGCAAACGCTGAACTTATCAGTAGATTCCGCAGACTTAACGTTCGTCCTGTTCTCACAGGGCGGGTTTGCGCGTTCATTTAATTTCCACACCCCATCAATCGAGAAACAATCGATGAATAGAACCATGCTGTCTGTGTGCAGCGTCGTGCTTTTCGGCGCCTGCAGTTTTGCTGCTGTTGCGGCGGACTCCACGTCCACTCAAAACGCAACTTCTGCAGAAACAATTCGCGCCCAAGTTGAGAAACAGCGCGACCAGCTTTCCGGCGTTGACAAGGTTGCCGTGCCAGCTACCCAGACTTCGTCCGCCGTGCTCGATGCGCCGGTCGATACCGGTGACGCGCCGGTACTGGTGCAGAAGCCATGACCGAACCACGCACCCCGCCGTCCGGCCACCGTCAGCAACCCGTGAGCGCATTCCCGATGTCAGCTTTCAAACACACCTTGGCTTTGAGCCTGTTGTCCCTTGGCGTACTGCAAGCCAACCTGGCCCTGGCGGAGGTCACGCCGGCCACCGGCAACGCCGTCGAAGCCCGAGTCAGTTCGATCCTCGACAACATGAGCCAGTCCGAGAAGATCAACTTCACCCGCGTCAACGACGGCCACATGATCCCGTCTTTGCTCAAATGGGGCATCAAGGGCACCGTGGCCTACGACTCCTCCATGGGCGTGCACGTCAACAACGCCACATTCGGCGCGCAGTACCCGTCACAGTCCGCTCTCGCGGCGACCTGGAGCATCAACCGCGCCAAGGAATTCGGCCTGGCAATCGCCTACGAGACGCGGATCTCCGGTGGTCAGCAAATGCTCTCCCCGGGCGTTAACCTGTACCGCACGCCGTACAACGGGCGCTCGGCGGAATACGCCAGCGGCGAAGACCCGTTCATCGGCGCCGTACTGGCGCCGGCCGTGGTCAACGGCATTCAGGCACAGGGCATTCAGGCGAGCGGCAAGCACTACCTGGCCAACGAACAGGAAGCCAACCGTCAGGCGCTGAATGTCGTGGTGGACGAGCGCACCCTGCGTGAGCTGTATCTGCCGGGCTTTGAGTCGATGGTGAAGAACGCCAACGTCGCCTCGATCATGTGCGGCTTCAACAAGATCAATGGCGATTACGCCTGCGAAAACCATCACCTGATTACTGAAGTGCTCAAGGGTGAATGGGGCTATCAGGGCACCGTGATCAGTGACTTCAACGCGATCCATGACGCGTTCAAAGGCGCGTGGGCCGGCACCGACATCGACATGCCGTCGGGCCTGCAATTCACTGAAGCCAACCTGATGCCCTATGTCTGGAGCGGCCAGCTGAGCCAGAACGTCATCGACGACAAGGTCAAACGCAACCTGCGCGCCATCGTCAGCTATGACTTCCAGGAAAACCTCAACACCGCCAAGACCCTGGACCACCCCGAGTACGGCCAGCGCGCTTCGCTGAACACGGCGCGTGAGTCGATCGTGCTCCTGCGCAACGAGAACACCGCAGCGGGCAAACCGCTGCTGCCGCTGGCCCGAGACGCGAAGATCGCGGTCATCGGTGACTGGGCCTATCAGGCGCCGGCCTCGCCGTTCGGCACCGCGAACTCGCCGCCCAACAGCTACGTCACCGAGCTGAGCGGCCTGCAGCAACTGGCGTCCAGCAGCGCCAACGTCACCTACCTGCCCGAGCTGAGCCTGAACCCCAAAGCCTCGGCCTGGTTTCAGCCCGCGGTGGGCAGCAATAACGTCAACAATGCCGGCGTGAAGGCGGAATACTTCGCCAACACCAGCTTCTCCGGCAGCCCGGCCGTGACCCGCGTCGAACCTGGCGTGAACCTCAACTGGACCACCGGCACCAACGAAACCAACGCCGGCACCACCGCGGTGTCCGGTTTCAGCCCGACCCCAGGCGCATTCTCGGCACGCTACACCGCCACCATCAAGCCGAGCGTTTCCGGCGCCCAGGTGTTCAAGGTGCGTGCGGACGGCCCGTACAAATTGTGGGTCAACGACGAGCTGGTCCTGCAGAGCGACGGCGCGCCGTACTCCGGCGACGTGGTCAACGCGCTGACAACGTCAGGCAAAACCGCCGCGCTGGTGGCCGGCAAGTCGTACTCGGTGAAGCTTGAGTACCAACGCATTCAGGGCAACTTCATCCCTGCGCTGGGTGGCGTGACCGGCGTGCAGATGAGCTGGGCCGCGCTGCGTCCGCCGAAGGACCTGTCCAAGTACGACGCGGTCGTAATCGCGACAGGCTCCAACTACGAGCACGAAGGCGAAGGCTCCGACCACGGTTTCGAACTGCCTGATCAGCAAGCAGAGTTGATCAGCTTCGTCACCAAGGCCAACCCCAACACCATCGTGGTCATGCACGGCGGCGGTTCGGCGGACATGCAGCCGTGGGCGAGCAAGGTCGGCGCATCGCTGCAAGCCTGGTTCCCGGGTCAGCAAGGCGGCCAGGCCCTGGCCGAGATTCTGTTCGGCAAGGTCAACCCGTCGGGCAAGCTGCCGATCACCATCGACAAGAAGATCGAGGACAACCCGAGCTACGCGTCGTACCCGGATCCGGCTGCCTACCGTGGCGACAACGCGCTGACCGAAATGACCTACAGCGAAGGCCTGTACATGGGTTATCGCGGTTATGACAAGAAGCACGCCAAGCCGCTGTATCCGTTCGGTTACGGCCTGTCCTACACCACGTTTGGTTACAGCGACCTGAAGCTGTCGACCAACGTCATGGCGCCGGGCAGCACGGTCGATGTCACCTTCAAAGTGACCAACACCGGTGACAAAGCGGGCTTCGAAGTGGCGCAGCTGTACGTTCACCCGAACAACCCGGCGGTCGACCGTCCCGAGAAGGAGCTGAAGGGCTTCACCAAGGTTTACCTGCAACCGGGTGAAAGCAAGACCGTGAGCATCCCGATCGATTCGCGCTCCCTGGCGTACTACGTCGAGAAGACCGACAGCTGGGATGTGGACGCCGGCAAGTTCAAGATCCTCGTAGGGCCTGATTCCGAAGACCTGCCGCTGGATCGCACCTTGATCACGCTGTTCCCGGAACACCTGACCACCCGCGACAGCAACCCGCTGCCGCTGCCGCTGCGCAAGGCAGTGCAGGTCAGCGCTTCGCAAACCTACTAAGTGGGTAAGCCGGTCGGATTTCTGATCGCGTCTTAAATCTTGGCTAAAACGGCCACTTCAAGCTCAGGGACGAGCTTGAAGGTCGGCTTTCAAACGGCGCAGGTAGCCCTCGAACACCGCCATCACGTCGACATCTTCCGGGGCCCTGAGCCACTGGATCTGCACACCGTCCATGACCGAGAAGATCTCCTGAGCGAGTGCCTTCACGTCGATGTCCGGCCGCACCTCCCCCGCCTCGATCAACGCCTGTAGATGCCCGCGCGCATGCTCGTGGGTGATGTGAAAGCGCGTCTTGTACCAGTCGAAGGCCGGATGCGCTTCTGACAGGCTTTCCGTATTGAGCACCATCGCCGCCTGACACTCGGCAGCGTCCTGGACGCTGAAACTCATGCTCATCCGCACGAATTTGATGAACCCCTCCAGCGTCATCTCCATGGTCAGTTCACTGAACCGCGACACCACTCGCTGATCTCGCCGCTCCAGCAGCGCATTGAGCAGCGCCTCCTTGTTCGGAAAATGATGCAGCAGGCCGACGGTGGTGATGCCGGCGAGCTGCGCGACATCTTTCATCGACGCACTGGAATAACCATTGCGGGCGAAGATCAGCGTCGCCGCGTCGAGCAAGGCGGCACGACGCATTTCACCCTTGGGTGCACGCCGCCGCTTCGGCGAGGCCATCTCGGGCGAGTCATTCCCTGATTCGTCGTCTGTCATAAGCCCTTGTCTCGCAGATTCAAATAAAGCCCGACCGAGCACGGCAACTGCCTGCTCACGCCACGGCCTGCGCGGCGCCCCGGCGCTGAAAAAACCGCCTGGCCGTCAGGGACGCGATTGTAATCGAAGTTACGGCAATCAATGCGTTACCGGTGAGCATGGCCGGGAACGCACCGGCCGCACCGAACAGGTGAATCCCGCCCAGCACGAACGGCACGGTCCCCAGTGTTGCCCGCAGCCAGGCGAACAGCGCCACCAGCCACGGCCGGCCCAGGGTCACAAACATCGCGATGGCGACGAAATCCAGCCCGATCAGCGCCCACAGCCCGCCGCCGATGTGGCAGAACGCTAAAAAGATCGCCCGCCCGGCGCCTTCCAGTTCGTAGGTGTCAGCCAGCGGAGTGGCCACCAGCAGCAGCACGGCCCAGACCAGCAGGCCATAGACGATCACCAGCCTGCGGCTGAACACGATGGCCGAGGCGACGCGAGCATCGCGATGGGCGCCGATGTTCTGCCCCAGCACCGGCGCCAGCGCGCTGGGCAGGGAGAAGAACACGCAGTAGGCAAACTGCATCACGCGGTCCATCACCGCCATGGCCGCCAGCGCCGACGTGCCATAGGCGCCGATCGACGAGACCAGATAGGTGAGGCCCACGGGCGTCGCCAGGTTGCCGACCATGGCGGGCAAGCCGACCTGCATGACCTTGCGCGTGTGCAGGCGCAGCAGGCGCCAGCGGAGGGTAAACGGCATCCCCAGCCGCGCCCGCAGCCAGTAAATGCCCAGGCCCAGGGACACCAGCGCCGACAGCGCATAGGAAATCCCCGCGCCTTCGAGCCCGAGGCCAAAGCCGAAAATGAACAAGGGGTCAGCCAGCGCCAGGGTCGCCGCACCTGACAATACGACCCACAGGGCGCGGCGGCTGTCGCCGGCGGTTCGCAGGATTTGCGCCGACATCTGCATGGCCGACTGCAACACGCTGAACGGCAGGGTCAGCCAGATGAAAATTCGCGCGGCTTCGTAGGTGCTGGCGTCCGCGCCGAGCCAATGGGTGAGCGGTACTAGCAGCGCCAGTTGCAACGCCGCCGCTGCGCCCGACGCGATCACCACCATCACCATCAAGTGGGTGACCAGACGCGATGACGCCTTCGCGGCGCGATGGCCGATCCGCTCCGACAGCACCGTTGCGGCGGCAATGATCAGCCCGCTGGACACGGCACTGTTGAGGAAGATCAACACCTTCGCCACCCCCGTCGCGGCGAGCAGCAACGGGGAGTGAAGCATCGAGACGTAGAGCAGCGTGAAGATGTCCACCAGGAACACCGCGAGCAGGCTCAAGGCGCTGGTGCTCGACATCACCAACACGTGCCGGGCCACCGAGCCTTCGGTGAAAACAGCGCGCGGGTGAGTCATGAACACTCCAGAACTAAACAGTGGCCAGATGCGGCAGCGGGTGTGATGGATGGAAGGCGCTGCCGGGACAGCGCGCGCACTTTATACGTTTGTGCCCAGCGCCGCCGTATTTCTCGCCGCCAGCAGCGCGTGAAAGTCCGAGGTGGTCAGCGGGAAACTGAGGAAATAGCCCTGCCCCTCCTCGCACTGCACTGACTTGAGCAATTGCAGGTCCTCGGCGGTTTCGATGCCCTCGGCCGTAACCGTGAGTGACAGCGCCCGGCCCAACCCGACGATGGCCTGCACGATGGAGCGATCGCCCTCGCTTTCGCTGAGGCGGGTCAGAAAGCTGCGGTCGATCTTCAGCCCGTCGAAGGGGAAGGTGCGCAAGTAACTCAACGACGAATACCCGGTGCCGAAGTCGTCCATGGCGATGCGCACCCCCAGCTGCTTGAGCGTCTGCATGACATCGAGCGCCCCGACGGCGTCATCGATCATGACCCCTTCGGTGATCTCCAGTTCGACCCGCGACGGCTCGATCCCGGTGGCCTTGAGGGCGGCCTGAATGCGCGCCGGCAGGTTGCCGCGCTTGAATTCGGCCGGCGACAGGTTGATGGAAATGAACAGGTGCTTCGGCCAGCCCGCGGCTTCACTGCAGGCCTGGGCCATGACCCAGTCGCCGAGGGGGATGATCAGCCCGCTTTCCTCGGCGATGGGGATGAAGGTGTCCGGGGGAATCAGGCCGCGCTGGGGATGCTGCCAACGCACCAGCGCTTCGGCGCCGACCATTTCGCCGTCGGAAATACGGAAGCGCGGCTGGAAATGCAGGCGCAGTTCATCGTGTTTGATGGCATAGCGCAGGTCACTCTCCAGCCGACGGCGCTCGATGATCTTCGCGTTCATGTCGCCTGCGTAAAACCGCCAGGTGCCGCGACCGCTGGCCTTGGCCTCGTACAGTGCGATGTCGGCGTACCGCAGCAGCTCGGCGGCCTCGCGCGCATCGGTGGGCGCCATGGCGACGCCGATGCTGGCGCTGACGAATATTTCCTGGTCGTCGATCTCCACCGGGCGTTCGATCGACTCGATCAGCCGTCGGCACAACGCCTCGACTTCGTCCTGGGTCTGGGGGTCGCTCAGGATCAGCACGAATTCGTCGCCGCCCACCCGCGCGACCAGATCGCCGTGGCGCACGCAATCGGACAGCCGACTGGACACGTCGTTGAGCACGCGGTCGCCGGCGGCGTGGCCGAGCAGGTCATTGACCGGTTTGAAGCGGTCCAGGTCAATGCTCAGCATCACCAGTGGCTGATCGAGGGTCGGCAACGCCTTCAGCTTGCCGTCCAGAAACTCCTGCAAGCGGACCCGATTGGGCAGCCCGGTCAGGGCGTCATGCTGGGAGAGAAACTCAATGCGCCGACGGGCTTCCACTTCTTCGGTGACATCGGTGGCCGTACCGCGGAATCCACCGACCGCCATCGACCGCGCTGACAGGCGACTGATGCGCTCGCGCCCGCAGGTCTCCAGGTAGCGGCACTGAATGGTGATGTCGGGGCGACGGTTGGGGATCGCCAGCCACTGCGACACCTGGCCGAGCTCGGTTTGCAGCAGATCGTCCATCAAGGCGCCGACCCACTGGGCGCGGTTCAGTCCGGTCACGATTTCAAAGCGGTCCGAAAGGTAAGTGAACCGCCCTGCGCTGTCGATTTCCCAGACCCAGTCCGAGCTGGCTTCCACCACATCGCGAAAGCGCGCTTCACTGGTGGCCAATGCGCTTTCACTTTTTTGCAGGGACGCGTAGCTGTCATCCAGGGAGCGCGCGGCGGCGGTCGCGCGACGCAGGATAGCCCAGGTCATCAGGCACACCAGCGCGGCAGCCAGACCGATCAGCGGCAGGCCGAGGGTCAGCAGGCGCAGGCCTGGCTTGGGGGGCGTCCAGTGCAGGGCGCCGGCAGTACCGCCTTCGCCCAGTGGAAAGATCGAGACTTGGTTGAGCTCGTCGGGCGTTGCAATGTGCAGGCCGTCTACGCCGTATTCCTTGCCCAGAACGGCCAGCTTGGCGTCGTCCAGCACGTCGACGAAGATCAGCACCGAAGGCGCCCGGCCATCGGCGGTCACACCCGGGTCGGTGCCAGGGGTGATAGCGGCTGCGGCAACCAGCGCGGGTGTGCCGTTCAGGTCGACGAAGGCGGTGACCGGCGTGCCTGTCTCGGCCCCTTCCCTGGCCTTGGCCAGCAGCCGGTCCTTGGCCTGTCCCAGCCACGGATCGGCATCGACCTTTTGCAGCTGTCCTGCGATCACCGCATACACCGTACGACCGGCGTCATTGATGACGAACAAACCCTTAAACCCGAAATCGCTGTACAGAGTAGGTCCGATGTTCTGGCGGACGAACGCCCACTCCGTGTCCACCTGCAAATGCAGGTAGCGGTAGGCATCGCCCCAGTAGGCGTAGTCCCTGACCGTGACGGACAGCGATTTTTGAAGAGAGCGCATTGCCTTCTCGGTGTAGAACGCGCTTTCGATCTCCTCGTTGTGATCGAGGTCATGGGCGAGGAAGGCCAGCAGATAGGCGGCCAGCAGAAAGACGCCTGCCAGCAGGAACACGAACTTGAACAACGAACCCCGCGCCAGGGCGACGGTCGAGGGGCTGGCGGGTTTGATGACATTGGGGATGGGCTGGTTTGACATGGCTTTCCGCAAGCTGAAGACCGGTGGGTCGCTTAGGTCTGTATCGGCGGCGCCGTGGCAATAATGAGCTGCACCTCAGCGCGCAGGCTGTCGTTGTCTTCGCTCAACACAGCCACACGCTGATTGGCCTGTGCCAGTTGCTCGTTGGCCTGTGACACCGCTTTCGCCAGGGATTTACTGTCCGCTTTTATAGCCATCAGTTGCTCTTGAAGCTGCTCACGGGCGCCGTCGGCTTTGGCGGTGGCCATCTGCGCGCTGCGAAGTTCTGTGGTGAGGCGCTGCGCCTGGTCTTGCTGATCGGACAACGCCCGGGCCTGTTGACGCATCTCGCCGAGCAAACGCTCGTTGTCGCGGTTCAGGCGCGTGGATTCATCCTGCTTGACCACCAGCGTCTCCTGGAGCTTTCGCTGCTCCAGCTGGATCTGCTGAAGCTGGGCTTCGTGGCGACGCTGATCCTGCTCGCGCTGCTCCTTGATGGCCTCGCGGTAATGCTCCAGCGCGGCGCGGGCGTGCACGTGCTTTTCTTCGAGGGACTGAATTTGCACGTCCTTGTCCTGCACGCGCCTTTCAAGGTCCTGGCACTGCTGGCTCAGAGCGGCGTTGCGCGTCAGTTCCGACTGCCAGGAGGAATGGGTGGTGTGCAACTGGGCGCCCTGTTCGGTCAGCGCGGCGTGCTGCGATTCGCACTGGTGCCGGGCTGAATTCAGCTCCAGCTCAAGGGCTTCCAGCCGGGTTTCCCATGCTGATCGTTGTTGATCGAACGCCGCCTGCGCCTGGGCAACGACCTGCGCACCCTCCTCCGTCAGCCGATCAAGCAGGCTTTCAACCAGCGCCTTCAGCTCCTCACTCATACGCTCCCGCGACGACACCTCGGCCGGCGCCTGGGCGTCCAGTTCCTTCAAGTACCGCGCAATGGTGGTTTTCGACCCGGTGTTACCCAGTTCCACCCGTACCGCGTCGATGCTTGGGTAGGCGCCCTTGCTCAGCAACGCCTGTCGTGCGCGCTCTACCACCGCCTTGTTAATGCCTCCGCGTGCCATGTCCGCTCCTACTATTTCGTACCGTGTTACGTAACACGTTATTACAGGCTACATTAGCAGCTAAAACCTTGTGTGGAAATGTTGCTGCCAGCAGTTGATAATAGTGCTTTATCGCTTTTCAGACGGGTGAAAGGCGATCACAACCAGCAAAGCGCCCGTGTCACGCCACCGAGGGATGTATGGAAAAGGCAGATCGATACCTGTCAGCAGGCACCCGCGCCAATACGCGGCGGAGCTATCGCGCCGCGATCGAGCATTTCGAAGTGGTCTGGGGCGGTTACTTGCCCACCACAGGCGACGGCATCGTCCGCTACCTCGCCGAGTACGCTGACAAGCACGCCATCAGTACGCTGAAGCAGCGGCTGGCGGCGCTGGCCCAGTGGCACGTCACCCAGGGGTTTCCGGACCCGACCAAAACACCCACCGTGCGGCAACTGCTCAAGGGCATTCGCGTCGTCCACCCGGCGCAGGCCAAACAGGCGGCGCCGTTGCTGTTGCGTCACCTCGAGCAAGCGGTGGCATGGCTGGAGAATGAGGCGAACGCCGCCTGGGCACGGGGCGACCACAAGACACTGATGCGTCATCGTCGCTCCATCGCGCTGGTGCTGATCGGCTTCTGGCGAGGGTTTCGCGGCGACGAACTGACCCGGCTGGACATCGGCAACACCCAGGCCCAGGCCGGCGAAGGCATCAGCTTTTATCTGCCGTACACCAAAGGCGACCGCCAGTATGAGGGCACCACCTTTCGCACCCCGGCGCTGAAGACCCTCTGCCCGGTCAATGCGTACATCAACTGGATCACCGTGGCCGGGCTGACCCAGGGGCCGGTGTTCCGCCGGATCGACCGCTGGGGCAACCTGTCCATGGACGCCATCAACGCCCACAGCCTGGTGCCGATGTTGCGGCGCATCTTTAAAGACGCCGGGCTGCCCGACGACCTCTACAGCAGTCACTCGATGCGCCGGGGATTTGCAACGTGGGCGTCAGGCAACGGCTGGGATATTAAAAGCCTGATGAATTACGTCGGCTGGAAAGACATTAAATCAGCGCTGCGTTATGTAGACCCGACCACCTCGTTTGGCGGCCTGGCATTGAAACCCGCTTTGAACACAGCGTTGCAGCCTGCAGCGCTCGGCAACAGCTGACAGGCGTGCATGTTTTAAACCTCACCACAGCGCGTGAACTGGAAACCTTGCAGTCAAGGCAGAAAAGTTTGCTGTTAGTACTGGCATCCATGCACCCACTCGCACTACAGTGTCCACGGTTACACCAGTAATCACCGTGCGCTCCAATGTTCGCCAGTGCTAACGCCGCACGTCAGTATCAACAAACCGAAACATGGAGTTCCAATGTCTAAACTTGCTGAATACCGCCAACTCGAACGTCACCTTGCCGATCAGCTCGCTGCCCTTGAGGCCATGAAAGGCGATAAAGGCCTGGAACAGGAAATCGAATTCGAAGGCAAATTGCGTACGCTGCTCGGCGAATACAATAAGAGCCTTAAAGATATTATTTCGATTCTGGATCACCCGACCGGATCCAAGCAGGGCAAGAACGCCAGCGCCCCCGAGAAAACCACTCGCAAAGCCCGCGCCGTTAAAGTGTATAAAAACCCGCACACCGGTGAAGTCGTTGAAACCAAAGGTGGCAACCACAAAACCTTGAAAGAATGGAAAGCCGAACACGGTTCCGACACGGTCGAATCCTGGGTTTCCTGATCGGCCTGTCTAGGGAGCTGGCTCACTGACCACTGCCCCATTGCCGATCTCCCGATGCATGCGCCCACGGCGCTGCATCGGTGATTCAAACGCTGCTCCCGTATTGATTTACGCTTCGCCGTCGCACACGCTCATCAGATAGATCCTCCCTTATTTCAGCCCGGCATGTCCTCAGGGCTTCGCTACTACCTGTCTGTCGGAGCCATCCCGTGAAGAACATCGTTGCCGGGGTGCTGAATGTTTCATACCGCGACGTGGGCCCCAGCGACGGGCCTGTCGTGATAGTGCTCCACGGATTCCCCTATGACATCCACGCCTATGACGAGGTGTCGGCGCGACTGGTTCAGGCTGGCTGCCGCTGCATCGTGCCTTATCTGAGGGGATACGGTCCCACCCGATTTGTCGATGCTGCCACACCCCGCTCGGGCGAGCAGGCGGCACTGGGCGCCGACCTCCTCGCACTTATGGACGCGCTGAACATTCCTCACGCCATTCTCGCCGGTTACGACTGGGGCGGACGCGCCGCATGCGTGGTCGCTGCGCTGTGGCCGGAACGGGTAACGGGACTGGTCAGTTGCGACCCCGGCTACAACATTCAGGACATCGCCACTGCCAACACGCCCGCCTCTCCCGAAACGGAACGGCGCCTGTGGTACCAGTATTACCTTCACGGCGAGCGCGGACGGGCAGGCCTCGCGGCCAATCGATCAGAGTTCTGCCGTTTGCTGTGGAAGCTCTGGTCACCGACATGGGGATTCTCCGAATCCACGTTCACTGACACCGCTCATTCGTTTGAAAACCCGGACTTTGTCGAGGTCGTGGCGCATTCCTACCGTCATCGTTACGGATTGGTTCCGGGCGATCCCGCCTATGCCTTTATTCAGGAGAAGCTCGCGCAAACGCCACCGATCAGCGTTCCGGCGGTGATCCTGGCTGGGGCAGACGATGGCGTGTCTTCCAAACGTGAGGGCGTTGCGGCGGTGCGGGGATTTGCAGGGCAAGTGCGGCGGCAGGTGATAGAGGGCGTGGGCCACAATGTGCCGCAAGAAGCACCGGCAGAGTTTACCGATGCAATACTGAGCCTGCTGGACGATCATTGAGTGCACATAACCAGAGCCACTAACGACTCAGGACTGCTCGGCATTGCTGAGCTCGACGGCCGACTTGGCCGCTTCAACTTCATCTTCAAAGTACAGTTCGGCGCCCTCCTCATCCTTGACGCGGAAGACCGCAGTTGCACCGGACTGCCGGTGTTCAAGTGGGATGTCTTCACCTTCCAGTCTGACGACGGCCACGGCCATTATGATTCTCCTGCGGGCAACACCGACAATCAACCGAGCTGTTCAGACTGGAACCTGCTCACATTGATGATCAGTTTGAACATTCAAGGGCATGGTCATTACGCACGATAATCAGCGTAGAACCGAGGGTTGTGTGTGGGAACGTGGGGTGCTGAAGATTTGTGCACTTTGGAGCGTGACAGGCAGCGGGCTGTATTCAAGGTTGATCAGGCGGACCCCGTTGATGTGAGGCTGCCCAGAAGGAAGTGCACCAAAGGCAGTGGCCAGCACCATCTGGTCGTGCTCAAACAAAACGATGGTTTCCGCGGTCAGGGCGTCCATGTAAAGCGAATAAGGGCACGACGCATCGGGACAAATCTGATGGCGAAGTTCGTTTAACACGCGCAGGCGGCGGTAGACAACGGTGCCTTCACCCAACGATTTGCTGTACCAGGTATTCATTGCGCTGCCCATCTTGTAAGCGTTATCAGTATCGACCCTGCCCTGATCCGATTCGTTCAACGGTAATAACGATCGAGCGAGGCCAACTTATGAACGGGCTTACAGGCGGGCTTGAAACAGAGCGTGGATCTTGCCGATGACCTGATCGATGTCGAAGGGCTTTTCAATCACCTCATCAAACAAATCCGGCCGCTCGGTCCCCATATAGGCCTGCGCGCCACTCATGAGCATGATCGGCGTCGCCATATGCACCTGACGGGACTTGATCGTCTGGGCAAGTTCCAGACCGGTCATGCCCGGCATCATGAAATCGGTGATGATCAGGTCGGGGCGCTCGCGGTCAAGAATGGCCAGCGCTTTGCTTCCGCTGCCGGCGACGACCGTATGAAAGCCTTCGTCCTCCAGCGCAAAGCTGAGGATGTCGGCAATCAGGTATTCGTCGTCGATGATCAGAATGGTCGGCATCAGAGGGTCACTTCCCACGACGTCGCGAGGGTCTGGCGCCTGGTCAGGCAACTCAACGGCTCTGGCCACCCCCACGTTGCGAATCGCATATCTCAGACCTTCTTCATGGTGATTCCAGCGTTGCTCATCACGACTTCAAGTGGCGAGGGATCGTAGGCATTGTCTCTGATCTTCAGAATAGAAATCTGCCGCTGAAGTTCAGTCCGATGCTGCACGAATTGGACGAGCAGCAGGTTATCCACCACGCCGGAGACATCCGGTGTCGGGAGGTTTGCACGCTCGTCGAACAACCGATGGGCTTCCCATGCCGCCATCACCGTAACGCCCCGGCCGCGAAGTTCGCTGAGCAAGGTGTCCAGAACGTCCAGCACCCGACTCTGATCGGCGGCCGTGCGGCTCAGGGCATTCAGGCTGTCGATGAACACACGCTTGATCTGCAGCCGCTCTACCCGGTCGAGCAAGTCGTAACAGACCCGATCAATCAGACCCGCCGAGGCCGGCGTCCAGACGATGTGCAGCGCCCCCGACGCTTCCAGCGCGGCGAAGTCCTTTCCGAGAGAACGCGCTTTGCTCATGGCCCGCTGCGGCGACTCGTGAAAGCCGAAGTACAGCCCGGGCTCCTGTGCCGAGCAGCCGCCCAGAAACTGAATGCCCAAGGACGTCTTTCCCGCGCCAGAAGGGCCCATGATCAGGGTCACCGAAGAGCGAACCAGACCGCCACCGATGTGGGCGTCCAGCCCGTCGATGCCGCTGCTCAGTAGGGAATGGGGATGTTCGGGCATGGCGCCGGTGCGGGTGAGCATGCATTCCAGGCGCGGGTAGATGGAAATGCCCTGCTCGTTGATCTCGAATTCATGGGCGCCAGGGATCGCGCCACTGCCTCGGGTCTTGCGCATCTTGATGCGCCGCACCGTGCGCGAGCCGACCATGTCTTCGCCCATCTCGATCACGCCGTCGACCATGGTGTGCTCGGGACTGCCATCGTCGAGTTGCGAACTGGTGAGGAACAGCACCGTGCAACCGGCGAATGCGGCATGCCCCTGCAGCTCGGAGATGAACTGCTTGGTGTCCAGCGGCGTTTCTGCCCTGGAGCGCGCGTTGAGCAGCCCGTCCAGTATCAGTAGGCTGGAATGCTGGCGGCTGATCTCGCGGCGCAGCAACTTGACCACTTCGTGCAGCCCGTCGTTCTCGAGGGTGTCGAACGCGCTGACGAACTGGATACTCTGGCCTACCGCGCCGCGATCAAAGAAGCTCAGGGTCGAGAGGAAATGAAACAGCCGGTCGTGGGGTTCGGCGAGCAACGTTGCGAACAGCACGCGGCCGTTTTGGCGGACGTGGTTGAACCCCACCTGGTTGGCGAGAATCGTCTTGCCCGACCCCGGCCGTCCTTGAATGATGTATGACGCGCCCGCAACAAGGCCTCCTTTGAGCACTGCGTCGAAGCCCTTGATCCCGCTTTCAAGGCGTTTTAGCTGATTCAAATCTGCTCCCTCTCCTGATGTGCATCAGGCCTGAAAATACGCATTGCTCACGCGCGAAGGCCAATACAGTGGCGGGTAATCGCGGATCAGTCCAGCCCGTCGCAACGTTGCGGATTGCACGGCGTGCAGTTGCTGAGCAGGTATCCCATTCGGTCCCCTCGGCAGCGACAAAAAAAGCCCGCTTTCGCGGGCAAAATCGATGGAGTTATAGCGGGATGAAGCCGTCCAGCCAGCGGATGGTTCTGCGAAACCACCCACAGAAACCCCGAGCGTTAATGGAGTCTCTCAACCCCTTTGACGGATTTGGGCAGCAGTCCCGCCTTGAATTGCTGAACAAACAACGCCGTTCTGAACCCGCGCCCCAGCGTTGCCGCTTCTGCTTCAAAACGGGTTACACATGACGTGAAGTCGAGCTTGGCGTTGTCGCTGAACAACTCGCTGACTTCGTTGAGGGTTGAATCTTCCAATGGCTTGTTCATCAGAGACCTCCATGCTGTACCTGGCATTGATGACACTGTCTGGCGGGGCCGCTACGTACCGGCCCAGCCCGTCTCGGTTTACTCGGCTTTGCCCTGAGCCAGGCCCGACCCGAGGTCAGCACCGGTCATAGGGTCGGCTTCCAGATCGGACTTCAGCCGCTCTTTCATCATGGTCAGCGTCACCGAATCGTCCTCGCTCAACGTGACAGAAGCGGTACCGTCGCCCCCATCGACTGCCGGCTTTGGATTCTCGACGTATTCGAAATCAGCGTCGCTGTTCCACGGCCCACGCACGTTCGGCTCGCCGTTGGACATGCTGAAGTAAGTCCGGGAGAACTCTGGCATGCCTGGCAGCTTGCCTTGGGGGAAGTTCGGCTGAATCGAATGCAACGCTTTCTCGAAGGAAATCTGATGCGCGATTTCACGGGTCATCAGGAAGCCCAGGGCGTCCTTGATGCCTGGATCGGTGGTCACGTTCATCAGGCGTTCGTAGACGATCTTCGCCCGTGCTTCGGCGGCGATGTTCGAACGGAAGTCCGCCGTCGGTTCACCGATGGTATCGATGTAGGCGGCTGTCCATGGGGAGCCTACAGAATTCGGAAAAAATCGTACGCTAAGGTTTTCCGATCAGTCATAGGCTCGCCAGTTTGATGTGTTCCGTTCCTGGCCCAGCCAAAACCTATCGGTCTTCGCGGGTGTGCCACAGGCGCAGCAGGTAGATAGTGGAATCCACTATCTCGTAACGCATCTCGTATTGGCCGATCTGAATTCGGCGTACATCCCTTGGTTCGAACTCTTCTAGTCGTTCGCCAATGCGCGGATTGGTCAGCAGCGTGGTAGGTGCTGCTGTAAGTTCATCTACATAGCCTAGGGAGGCCCCTTGCAGGGGCAACGTATCGGCTATGTCCGGGTCAACAGCTACGAACAGAACCCGAAATGTCAGCTGAAACAAAACGAGGTGAACAAACTGTTCACCGACAAGGCCTCTGCCAAGGATACCCAGCGTCCGTAACCGGAGGCCATGCTTGGCTTCGTCCGTGAAGGTGATACGGTCGTGGTACACAGCATGGATCACTTGGCCCGCAACCTGGATGACCTGCGCCGCCTGGTGCAAAAAAATGACCAAGCGCGGCGTGCGTATCGAGTTTTAGAAGGAAGGGCTGGTATTCACGGGAGGGGATTCGCCGATGGCCAACCTGATGCTGTCGGTCATGGGAGCCTTCGCCGAGTTCGAGCGAGCGCTCATTCGCGAGCGAATCGCCCAGGCCAAGCAACGCGGCGGTTACCGGGCTCGTAAAAAAGCCCTGTCCGACGAACAGACTGTCGCAGTCCGGCAACGGGCCGCTGTCGGTGAACCAAAGGCCCAGCTAGCCCGTGAGTTCGGTATAAGTAGGGAAACCCTTTACCAGTACCTACGCACGGATGACTGATACATGCCCCGTCGCTCGATACTCTCGGCTTCTGAGCGCGAGACTTTGCTTGCGCTGCCGGAAAGCCAGGACGATCTGATCCGCTATTACACCTTCAACGAGTCCGACCTGTCGCTGATCCGTCAGCGACGGGGTGATGCCAATCGTCTCGGCTTTGCCGTGCAACTCTGCCTGCTGCGCTACCCCGGTTACGCGCTGTCCAGCGACAGCGTGCTGCCAGATCCGGTCATTGAGTGGGTGGCACGACAGGTTCAGGCTGCGCCCGAAAGCTGGGCGAAGTACGGTGAGCGCGATGTCACCCGCCGTGAACATGCCCAGGAGTTGCGAACCTACCTGGGCTTGTTGCCGTTCGGGCTGTCAGACTTTCGCGCCCTGGTACGTGAGCTGACCAACCTGGCCCAGCAGACCGACAAAGGTTTGTTACTGGCTGGGCAGGCTCTGGAGAGTCTGCGTCAGCAACGGCGGATTTTGCCGACCCTGACGGTGATCGACCGGGCCTGCTCCGAAGCAGTGGCGCGAGCGAACCGGAGGATCTACCGTGCTTTGATCGAGCCGCTAAGCCAGCAGCATCGCAACAAACTCGACGAACTGCTGACCATCAAGACAGGCAGCAATAGTACCTGGTTGACCTGGCTACGGCAGTCACCGTTGAAACCGAATTCGCGGCACATGATGGAGCACATCGAGCGGCTGAAGATTTTTCAACTGGTGGCCCTGCCCGAAGGGCTCGACCGGCATATCCACCAGAACCGCTTGCTCAAGCTTGCCCGCGAAGGTGGGCAGATGACGCCGCAGGATCTTGGCAAGTTCGAGAACGAACGGCGCTACGCCACCTTGGTTGCCGTGGTGCTGGAAAGCACCGCGACAGTGACCGATGAACTGGTGGATCTACACGACCGCATCCTAGTCAAGCTGTTCAGCAGCGCCAAGAACAAGCATCAGCAGCAATTTCAGAAACAGGGCAAGGCGATCAACGACAAGGTTCGCTTGTACTCGAAGATAGGTCAGGCCTTGCTGGAGGCCAAAACTACCGGTGGCGATCCGTTCGCCGCCATCGAGGCGGTCATCCCCTGGGACGAATTCGCCCAGAGTGTGACCGACGCCGAGCTACTGGCCCGTCCCGAAACCTTCGACCATTTGCACCTGGTCAGCGAAAACTTCAATACTCTGCGCCGCTACACTCCAGCCTTTCTGGAGGTGCTTCAACTCCGGGCCGCACCGGCAGCTCAACGTGTGCTGGATGCCATCCAGCAGCTGCGCGAGATGAACGCAGACAACCTGCGCAAGGTGCCATCGGACGCACCAACTGCGTTCATCAAGCCGCGCTGGAAACCGCTGGTGATCACGCCGGAAGGCATTGACCGGCGTTTTTACGAAATCTGCGCCTTGTCTGAACTGAAAAACGCGCTGCGTTCCGGCGACATTTGGGTCAAGGGCTCACGGCAGTTTCGTGACTTTGAAGATTACCTGCTGCCGCCCGCGAAGTTTGCCGCGCTCAAGAAGGAACAGGCGCTGCCATTGGCGACCAATCCCAACAGCGACCAGTACCTAGAGGAGCGCTTGCAGCTGCTAGAGCAGCAACTGGCGACCGTCGCCAAGCTGGCCAAGGACAATGAACTCCCCGACGCGATCCTCACAGAGTCCGGACTGAAGATCACGCCGCTGGATGCGGCAGTACCGGTCACCGCCCAGGCGCTGATCGACAAGACCAGTCAGCTACTACCGCGCATCAAGATTACCGAGCTGCTGATGGACGTGGATGAGTGGACAGGATTCACCCGTCACTTTACCCACCTGAAGGATGGTGCTCAGGCCAAGGATCGAACGCTGTTACTGTCAGCAATCCTTGGTGACGCCATCAACATTGGGCTGACGAAAATGGCCGAGTCGAGTCCGGGTATGACCTACGCCAAGCTGTCTTGGCTGCAAGCCTGGCACATCCGTGACGAAACCTACTCGGCGGCTCTGGCTGAATTGGTCAACAATCAGTTCAACCACACCTTTGCGGCCAACTGGGGAGACGGCACCACCTCATCCTCCGATGGCCAGCGCTTCCGTGCAGGCGGTCGAGGCGAAAGCACCGGGCACGTCAACCCGAAATACGGCAACGAACCAGGGCGGCTGTTCTATACCCATATCTCCGATCAGTACGCGCCGTTCAGTACCCGAGTGGTGAATGTCGGAGTGCGGGATTCGACCTATGTGCTCGATGGTCTGCTGTATCACGAGTCGGATCTGCGGATCGAGGAGCACTACACCGACACGGCTGGCTTCACCGATCATGTCTTCGCCCTGATGCATCTGCTGGGCTTTCGTTTTGCCCCGCGCATCCGCGACCTGGGCGAAACCAAACTGTATGTCCCGCAGAGCGTACAGGACTACCCGACGCTGCGCCCAATGATCGGCGGCACGCTGAACATTAAGCACGTCCGCGCTCACTGGGACGAGATTCTGCGTCTGGCCGCGTCGATCAAACAGGGCACCGTCACTGCCTCGTTGATGCTGCGCAAGCTGGGCAGCTATCCACGTCAGAACGGCCTGGCCGTGGCCCTGCGGGAGCTGGGCCGGATCGAGCGCACGCTGTTTATCCTCGACTGGCTGCAAAGTGTCGAGTTGCGTCGTCGCGTGCACGCTGGATTGAACAAGGGCGAGGCGCGCAATGCCCTGGCCAGGGCGGTGTTCTTCAACCGCCTTGGTGAAATCAGGGATCGCAGCTTCGAACAGCAGCGCTATAGGGCCAGCGGACTGAACTTGGTGACCGCCGCTATCGTGCTGTGGAACACCGTCTACCTGGAGCGGGCAACCCAAGGGCTGACTGACGCCGGAAAGCCGGTGAATACCGATATGTATCAATATCTGTCGCCGCTGGGCTGGGAGCACATTAACCTGACCGGCGATTACGTCTGGCGGCAGAGCCGCAAGCTGGAGGAAGGGAAATTCAGGCCGTTACGACAGCTCGGAAAGCCTTAGCGTACGATTTTTTCCGAATTCTCTCGGCTCCCCAACGATAACGTATTTCTCACACTGATAACCGAAGACTCGTGCAGTCAGCTTTGTTGTACCGGCTAAGGGGTTTGTCGAGAAGCGCGTCAGGTCAGCAATAGCTTGACGCTCGGACAGCATGCGTCAGATAGACATTGTTCCGCTGATACAAGTGACGGCATTTCCACCAACAGTTATCACGTCACCCGTGATACTGAGTTGTATGAAGCCTCTACGGTTCACCTTCACGCCCTGGCTTGCCAGTAATGACGTTCCGAAATCACTCGCTTGGCCGGTATCTCGAATGAACGCTGCCATGGCACCGTTGCCGCTACCACACACCGGATCTTCGTTGACCCCACACGCAGGTGCATAAGCACGCACCTCCACACCTGCATCACTGCCGTCCTGGTGCTTGCCAAAAATCACGACCCCTGTGGCCCTCGCTTTCAAATTATGAATCTTCATTTGCTCAAGGTCAGGCTGGTTTTCCAATACCTGCCGAGCGTCAGGAAGCTGTGCAACGATCCAGCGAGCCCCGACATCGACCAGCGCTGGGCGCGGCCCATGCACCGGCATTCCCAAAATTGCTTCAAGCTGCCTAACCTCCGCGTCTTGCAGGGTCGTAATGGTAGCTTCAGGCAGTTCAAACGCGATTACCTGGTTTGCTAGTTTATCTACCGAGACGTGAAGGCGAACAAGGCCTACCCCGCATTCCTGGATGACGACGCCAGCGCTAGCGTGGATGACACCTGCTTCCAGCAGAGCATGAGCTGTACCGATCGTTGGATGCCCTGCGAAGGGCAGTTCTGAACCTGGCGTGAAAATGCGTACCCGATAGTCAGCGACAGCCTCCTTTTTGGGCAAGACGAAAGTGGTTTCAGAAAGATTTGTCCAGTTGGCAATTTGTTGCATCTGATCGTCAGAAAGGCCTTCCGCCTCCAGGACAACAGCAACAGGATTACCCATGAAACGTTCTGCGGTGAACACATCAACTTGTTTAAAACAGATCTCAGTCATGAGTTGTTTCCTTGCAGGAGGGCCAACAGGAGCAGCATTCGCTGCACGGAAAAATTTCTTAACAGGTTTCCAGGCCAGCGGGCTCTAAGGCCTCATCAGCGTCCAGTTCGTACTGGACAGATAGCTGCCCTTTCTTTTGTTTAACCCGCACGATGTGAATTTCTCCGACCTCACCTGTAGATCTGACGTGCGTCCCGCCACAGGCGGTAGGTGGCAACTGACCCCAAGTGACAACACGTCTCCCTTGAGAGACATCGACGTTGCGAGGCAGATTTTGCGCAACAAGCGCTGCAACATCGGCTTGCAACATCTCCTCGGTCACTGGTCGGGCATGATCAGTGGGATCAAAGACCACGCGGCTTTCACCGGGTCGATGATTGCCTTTGAGACCAAGCCAGCCATATTTTTCTCCAGCGCACGCTATGAGGTGCCCTGCTGAATGGTAACGGGCATGCAATTCACGAGCGGCACCGTCGACCTTCAGTGTAACGGTCCCTAGGTCCAAGGGACCGCTGGTGATGTGAATGATGCCGTCATCGCTCTGCAGGGCTTGCAGCATGTTAACGCTGTCAATGGTTCCGCTATCAGAAGGCTGCCCCCCGCCTTGGGGATGAAATAGAGTCGCAGCGAGAACCACCTGGTACCTGCCATCCTCCCGCGCCGAGCAGCTTAAGACACTGGTGGTTAATTCGAGCGCATCGCTATCAAAATAGATTCGTTCATTCATTGAGTTTGCCTTGAGCAGTCGTGCTGCTGATCTGGCTGATGACTGGGCTGGGTTTCAATGCCAGCCGAATCCCCGTAAGGATGGCCGCCATACCTGCAGCGTGGTAAAGATGAAAGCTTTCATGGAGAAAGAGAACCGCCAGAACGGCTCCAAATACCGGTATCAAGTGGATGCACAACCCCGCCTGGGCTGCCCCGAACCGGCTCACGGCCATGTTGAAGAGCACATAGGCCAGTACCGAAGGGAAGGCGCCCAGATACAGTAATGCGCCGATGGCTTGCGGGCTCCATTGGGCACTGATGCCATGGAACGCCTCGATCCCCCAAAGCGGAATAAGGAATACGAACGCGACTGCGATCTGAACCGCCATCAACCCTAGTCGGTCAATCTGCTGCGGTACATTGCGTAGCCACAAGGTGTAGAGCGCAAACGACACCATCGCGCAAAAGACCAAAAGGTCTCCGTGGGAAAATTTCATGGCCAAAAACGTTTGTAGATCCCCGTGAGCGATGATGATCCCCACTCCAGCGCATGACAGCAGCAGCCCGAGATACTGCATGACGCGCAAACGCTGCCTGTAAAAGACCGCTGCGAAAAAGGCTATTAACACAGGGATGCAGGAGTTGAGCAGCAAAGCATTGCCTGCGGTGGTGTCTCTCAATCCCAGGTAAACCAGCGAATTGAACGCAACCACACCGGTCACTGATAGCCTGACCAGAAGCCAGCGATGTTCAAGGTACTGTTGATGGTCCCGTTTGATGTATTTCCAGGCGGACGGGAGTATGAACACCATGGCGATGACCCAACGCCACAGGGACAAGGTCATCGGCGGGATGGCGTCTCTAAGAGCTCGCCCAATAATGAAATTTCCTGCCCAAAAGAGCGGGGGAAGCAGCAGCATCAGAAATGCCAACGGCACAAACGTTTTCTCTTTATGTGACACACACTCTCCCGCAGACGCTTGGCACGCGCACGATTTAGGAAAAAGAGGAAGCTGCAGCCTTAGTTACAGCATTGGCGGGTTTGCTGACCTAGGCGGGTCAGTTTTGATTGCCGAAGCCTTTCAAAGAGCCAACTGTCGCTGTCGAGCCGCCACAGACGATTATCAGCACGTTTTGGAAGCCTTTCAGGTCAATCGCATTCCCATAAACCACCGCGAGCGAGGCCCCGCATGCGGGTTCGACCAGAGTGCGGTGGTCATCCAGAAAAGTCAGGCATGCGTCGACTGCTTGTCGGTCAGTGACCAATACCGGATAAACCGGGCGCTCCTTGGATAGTTCGAAGGCCCGGGGGCAGACCTGGCGTGCGCCCAGCGACGTTGCAACCCCGGACAGAGCAGGCAGTTCGACAAGGTGGCCTGCATTTAACGAGGCGCTGTACGACGCCATGCCTTCAGTTTCGACCGCAAAGATCGGTACCTGGGCGAGCCCGTTTCGGCGCAGTCCTTCATCAACACCTGCGATAAGTCCTCCGCCTCCTACCGAGAGAATTACTGCATCCGGTACGACGCCATCGGCCATGATTTCATCGATCATCGATGCATGACCTTCCCATAGCAGAGGATCGTCGAAAGGATGCAGGAATGCGTCCTCTGGGGTAAGCAGTGATCGAGCGAGCTCATTGGCCTCGAACCAGGATTTGCCGTGGACGATAACCTCGGCATTTTCCAGCGCCAGGAGGTGTCTTGCACGCTCTGACGTTGTTTCGGGCACCACCACGATCACTGGGAGGCCAAGACGGCGGCCAGCGTAGGCCACCGCTAACCCCGCGTTGCCGCCGGACGAGGAGAGGAAACGTTTGGCACCGCGTGCGTGATGCCGTGCGCAGGCATGTCCGATACCCCGGATCTTGAAAGAGCCTGAAGGCTGCATGGCCTCCATTTTCATCCAGACCTTCGTGCCACTGATCTGACTCAATGGCAGGGATTCGAGTAGGGGTGTTTTGATGCTCAAGGACATGCTGTTGCTCTCCACTGGGCCAAGTTCAGGCCAAGGCTTACAGTTCTGTTGAGGCTTTGCGCCTGATATCCAGACGGCAGGTATCAACGCGGGTTCTTTCATGGCTCTAAGAGACGAACCTAGCCATCCGTACCTTTCAGTTCTGCCAGGTAGTTGTAAATCGAATAGCGCGTCACGCCCAATGCCGCGGCGGCTTTTTCCACGCCACCCTTGATCAGAAAGATGCCTTTGTCTTGCATTTCCGATACGGCCAACAGGTTGGCACGTTTGATATCGGTGCGACCTGTACCTGGGCTTAGCTCCGTAGCGTCACGAATGATCTCGCGCATCAACTCGTCAATCGTGTGATTGATCGGTTCAGCGTTATCAGACGCAGTGATGGGGTTTACAACACGAGCGCTACCCTCTGAGCCACCAGCCAACGCTTGAAGCACCTGGAGAGCATCAAGGACGCACGCCTGGTCCACGTTGATGCACAGGGCGGCAAACGCTTTGCCGTTTTGGTCACGATAAAGCGCTGTGCTGCTACGTAGGGGCTGGCCATCTTTGGAGAGTGTCAGATAGTCCAGCAAGAGCGAAATCGGCTCCAGCTTCTCCTCAAGCGCATCATTGAATGCAAGGTCAGCGCGTAATCCTGCCAGGATCGAATCGCCTTTACGGCGTCCCGTGACGTGAGCATTGGCGATCTCAGCGATGGAATAGTCAGGCGTTCGCAGGTCATGAAGAACGACTTCAGCATTGCGCGGCACTACGCTTCCAATGGCTCGCACAGTGCCGGCTAACAGATCTATCAGCTGTGCCTGAAACGCGGGCTCTATAAATGACTTCAACATTCTGACTATCTACTTCAACACATTGTTGACTATCCTAATCGTGGAAGCCTAGTAGATCAACAGAATGTTGACTAGCATAAGGGCTGCCTGCGACCGACTGCTTTCGGCCCGATAGCAGTCGGTTAGCGCTTGATAGAGATTAGTATTTCACTTTGTACGTCGGTGAATCCTCCGGACGGTTCTCCCTCCGATCGTAGATTTTGGTTGTGCTGATATTGGCATGACCCAGCCAGGCCTGGACCTTGGCGATGTCGGCCTCATGCTCCAGGGCATTGGTGGCTGCAGTTGCCCTGAGTCCATGGACGCCCAACCCGTCAACCGCGATCCCGGCTTTTTTTGCACAGGTTGCGACCATCGTATAAATGCCATTGGCCGTGATGCCGGCGCCGGTAAGCTTGCCGCGCAATGGGATGAACAGCGGCACCTTCCTGTCCGCCAAATGATGCCCTGAGCTTTCCAGGTACTGGTGAATGCGTCCAGCCGCCACCGGGTGCAGTGGCAGGTACCGCACCTTGCCGCCCTTGCCGTGCACTTTCAGATGCTGGATCCCGCGGCGCTCCTGAATGTCGCTCACCTGCAGCAGCGCCGCTTCTTCACGGCGCAGCCCGTGATAAAGAAGCACGGCCAACAACGCCCGGTCACGCAGTCCTTTAAGGGTGGTTTCATCCGGCGCCTCGAGCAGCGCCTTCGCCTGGTGATCACCCAACGCCGGCGTCTTGCCTTCGTTGCTTTCAATCTTCGGGCGTTTTACCCCATGCACGGGATTGCCGCCGGAAATCGCATTGCTCTCCAGAAGGTGATCAAAGAGGCTGGCCAGCGCCGCCAACTTGCGTCGGATCGTCGCTCCGGCCAAACCGCGATGCTCGAGCTGGGCGCGCCAGGCCAAAACATGCGATCGGGTCACCACGCGAAACTCATCCGCTGAAGCCAATCCGACAAAACCACAGAAGTCCTCCAGGTCATTTTGGTAGGCGCGTCGTGTACGAGGGTTGTCGAGGTTGGCATACCACTCGACCGCGGCCGGTACCTGGGCCAGTTTCTGAAATTCGACCGACGTAAGCCGACGCTGGTCGCTCTGATGGATTTTCGTCAGTTCCTGCATATTGTTCTCATGATTGGCTTGTTTACGAACATGCACAAGTTTTCAGTCACGAAAGAAACGCTCAATGCTCCAGCTGCTTCCGAAACCGATAAGCGGCAATAATTGGTGATAATCTATTTTATCACCAATTTTAGCTCTCTCGCATTTTGGTGTTAGATTTCAGTCTGCTGTTGCAAATTGCATTATAAAATGCAATTGTTTTACTCGATGTAGTTGCATAATCTCAATGCGTATGAATTTCAACACAAGGAATCGCTATGATCATTTCCCTAACGCTCCCCCCTGAGCTCGAAGTATGGGCGCAGAAACAGACCGATGCGGCGGCGACGATTCTGGCGCTGCTGCAGGCTCACGTGGCCAGCACCGACACTCCAACAGATCGAGCCGCCGCGGTGCTTAAGGAGAACGTCTTGAAAGTGCCGGAGAACATGGAGTTCGAGATCCCGCAGCTCATCGGCCCAGAAGTCTGGCAGACCCTGGATCGCTCCAGCCGGGTGACCTTTGGTAAGCAGGTCAAACGCGAAGCCGCGGAGTTTGGCTTGGAGTTCGTTCGCACCACGGTTTCCCGTCACGCGGTCTACAAAAAACGAGTCGTCGTTGGATAACCAGTCAATCTGCACGCATAACTTAGCAGTACAATTCAATAAAATTTCTTGAAGTGCTAGATGTAACGGCTTGCAATCGAAAACAGCCGTGTTCGCAATCAGCGCGATTCCAGTTGAGATCAACTGCGAATGGCGGAGCTATCCGGCTCACATATCTGCGGGCGACCTTGCATAACATTTACGCTGCTGGCGAGTGCACCGACCAGCCACAATTGGCTAGTTGCGGCGCAGCTGGGACCCGGGCGACAATCAATATGACGGGCGGTAAAGCGGCGCTCGACCTTAACGCTATGCCAGGAGTGCTCTTCACTGACCGGCAGGTCGCGGCAGTCGGCTAGAGCGAGGGGCAAGCGCACCAAGCTGGTATCGAGACGGACAGTCACATGCTCAGCCTAGATAATGTGCCGCGCGCGCTCGTGAACTTCGACACACGCGGCTTTATTAAGCTCGTGGTTGACTCCACCGCCGGGCAACTGATCGGCGTACAAGCTATGGCTCCGGAAGCTGACAAGTTAATTCAAACGGCAGAGCTGGCAATTCGCCATCGCCTGACTGTGCAAGAATTAACTGACCAGTTGTTCTCTTACCTGCCCGTGGTAGAGGGCTTCTGCGCATCAAGCGATCAGCTCTTGCAACATCTTTGCCATCCGGCGCGGATTCCTGATCCGCTCTTTCAGGTCAGCAATATGCGCTTGCGCAAGGCGTTTGACATCGGAACTTTGCCGCGACCGTTCATTCCACAGGCTGAGCAGTTCACCAATCTCCATTATCGAGAAGCAGAGGTCTCGTGCACGCCGGATGAAGCGCAGACGATGTACGTCGCTCAAGGCGTATGCCCGGTAGCCAGACTCTCTGCGCGCCGCACGCGCAATCAACTCTATCTTCGTAGTAGCAAATCATTTTGTCGGTACACCAGACGCTTTCAATGCTTCACCAATATTCATGTCAACTCCTTCATCTCATTCGTCTTTCAATGGCGGTTGAAAGCCGCGCAGTCGCAACGCGTTGGCAAGCACGAAAACGCTGGACAATGCCATCGCGCCGGCGGCGAATACCGGTGACAGCAACACGCCATACGCGGGATACAGCATGCCTGCCGCCATCGGGATCAGGGCCGTGTTATAGGCAAAGGCCCAGAACAGATTTTGGCGGATGTTGCCGATGGTCGCTTTCGACAGGGCGATAGCATTGGGGACGCCCTGAAGACTGCCTGACATAAGCACCACGTCCGCTGCTTCCACCGCGACATCGGTACCCGTGCCGATCGCCAGGCCGACGTCAGCCTCGGCCAGCGCAGGTGCGTCGTTGATACCGTCGCCTACAAACGCGACGCAACCGTGTTCGGCTCTAAGCCGCTGGATCGCCTCCACTTTACCCGCGGGTAGGACTTCAGCAACAACCTCGTCAATTCCGAGACGTGACGCGATCGCCTTGGCGGTACGTTCGTTATCGCCGGTAATCATCGCAACTTTCAAACCCAGGCGGTGCAAGGCAGCGATGGCAGCGGGCGTGTGCACCTTGATAGGGTCGGCCACGGCAATAACGGCGGCTAGGCGCCCATCGATTGCAGCATACAGCGGAGATTTTCCTTCCTCGCCAAGCTTCTGCGCCGTCTGCGCGAAGCCTGCTACATTCAGGCCAAGCGAGCGCATGTACCGATCAGCCCCCACTTCCACGCGCACGTCCTTCACTAAGGCGCGCACGCCCATTCCGGTAACGGATTCGAACTCAGTAAACGCCGGGAGGATTAGGCCCTCTTTCTCAGCAGCCTCGACGATTGCATGCGCGATCGGATGTTCGGAGCGCGACTCTACCGCTGCAATGCTTGCCAGTACCTGAGCACGCTCGAAAGTGGGGTCAACTTCCAAGTCAGTCAGGGCCGGCCGTCCTTCAGTCAGCGTGCCGGTTTTATCCAGCGCCACCACTTTCGCGTCCTTCAGGAGTTGCAATGCTTCGCCCTTACGAAAAAGCACGCCTAGCTCCGCCCCGCGTCCAGTACCGACCATGATCGAGGTTGGCGTCGCAAGCCCCATCGCGCACGGGCAGGCGATAATGAGTACCGCCACGGCGTTCACCAAGGCGAAGCTCAGCGCCGGTGACGGACCGAAAGCGAGCCAGATCAGGAAGGTGGCCAGGGCCACCCCCATGACTGCCGGCACGAACCACATCGTTACCTTGTCGACCACCGCCTGGATCGGCAACTTGGAGCCCTGTGCCTGTTCCACCAGGCGAATGATCTGGGCGAGCACCGTTTGCCCACCCACGGCTGTGGCCCGCAGGGTAAAGGCGCCCTTCTGGTTGACGGTGCCACCTACCACGGCACTTCCATTTGATTTTTTTACCGGGACAGGTTCGCCGGTAATCATGGATTCGTCGACGTAACTGTCGCCCTCCATCACCTCGCCGTCGACCGGAATAAGCTCGCCCGGACGTACCTCAACCACATCGCCGGCGACGACGTCGCCAATCGGAATGTCGGTTGCACGGCCGCCGCGTTCCACGTGGGCCATTTTTGCCTGCAGGCCGACCAGTCGTTGGATGGCCTGCGATGTGCGCCCCTTTGCCTGGGCCTCCAGAAACCGTCCCAGCAGGATCAGTGCCACGATCACGGCCGCCGCTTCGTAGTAGACGTTCACGGTGCCGGCCGGCAGCAGGCCGGGCATGAAGGTGGCGACCAACGAATACGCATACGCGGCTAACGTACCGACAGCCACGAGCGAATTCATGTCCGGCGCAAGCCGCAGCAGTGCGGGAAACCCTTTGGTATAGAAACGGCGTCCTGGGACGAGCAATACCAAGGTTGTCAGCACGAACTGCAGATACCAGCTCGGCCCTTGACCGATGTTCTCCATGATCCAATGGTGCATGGGAGGGATCAGGTGCGAGCCCATCTCGAGAATGAAGACCGGCAGCGCGAGCGCCGTGGCGAGCAGCAGGTCGCGCTTGAGCGCCGATCGTTCTGCATCTTTCCTAGCTTCGGCCTCGTCATCGCCGGAGCGAACATTGGCGTCAAGGCTGCGGGCTTCATAGCCGGCCTTCTCGATTGCCGCCAGCAGCGCATCAAGCGCCGCCACGCCGCGTATCGTCGCACGCTCGGTCGCCAGGTTCACCGTAGCCTGGCTCACGCCCGGCACGGCCTGAAGCGCACGCTCGACTCGCCCGACGCACGATGCGCAGGTCATGCCTTCGACAGACAGTTCGATTGTCTGCGCAGGAACAACGTATCCTGCTTTCTCGATTGCCTGGACCAAGGCAGCACGGTCGACCGGGCCGTTTCCGCTCGCCCGTACTTCCGCCCGTTCCGTCGCGAGGTTAACCACGACGCTGCCGACACCTTGGACTTTTCCAAGCGCCGCCTCTACGCGTCCGACACAGGAAACACAGGTCATTCCTTCGATCGGCAGACTGATGGGTGCTGCGCTGGTACCAGACATTGCTTTGTTTGAAATGCTCATGTTTGGTCATTTACATTGCCTTCAACATACTGGCACCGTAAACCTTTTCATCGTGGGAAAGTCAAGGACTCAGGTCAAACTCGCGACGCAGTCTTACGGACGCACGAAGAGGTGGAGGCTGAGCCGTATGGGTGCAAACTGACAATGTGTCCGAGGCTGTCAAGAACAGTGCAAAAACCGGGTTTTAAATTACGTACTGGTCAGGCTGATCTGACCTTCCTGGCAAGCGCGGTCTTGCGCTTCAAATCTCTTCGATAGCGGGGCCGCTATTTTTTAACGAGCGCGGTGGCATGACGCTTTGCATAGGCGTAGGCAGTCGCTGCAATCCCCAATCACCAGCGTGCGTTGCCATATGGAACCCATCAGCCAGTAGGGCCATCGATCCGGTAACGTAGCCAGCGCCTGTTTCAGCGACCATCATCACGACAGTAGGAGTGACAACCCATGGGCGCCCTTGGCATGCCAGTACTCAACTGATTTTCTGAATTAAGGTATGGTCGGCGACTGCCATAATCGCTGCAAAAGCCTCAGGCGTTTGGATAGAGGTGGCCTAGCCCTTGAAGCGCTACAATGTGCAGCGGATAAAACCAATAACTCCAAGCCGTAACCGGCCATAATTTGGTGTTTATTTTCCGACGGAGAAGCCAAAGTCCGATCAGCGGCGCAGCTAAAGCTACGAGTAAAGCCATGATTGAAGAAACTTCCATATTCATGGCGCGAGTCCAAGCAGTCCCTCGCGTATTGACGACCACGCATAAAACGGCCGGTAAGAGCCAAAACAAGCCGGCCTTCTTCTGAATCGCGATTAGTGTAGCTGCAGGGATAAGGCATCCCCAGAATCCATACATCAAGGGCGTATGTAGCAGAATGGCTGCAGCCAAGCCTACGATAGCCAAGAAACCGCTGGATAGGCATCGGTGATGAACCCCCCAAGCTATTACCAATCCCAACGTGAGGGTAGGCATTACGTTGAAAGTCTGAGCGATTTCGAAATAGCGGTAGGGCACCTCCGAGATAGCGGAAAAGGCCAGCATGAGTCCTAAATAACGCCCATTAGCCTTTGTCGCGAATTCGCCCTTCGTAGAGCGGGCGACGTTTGCACCAATAACGAGACAGAAGAGCGGAAACGAAAGGCGCCCAGGGATGAAAAGGTCGGTGAGATTTGGCAGGACCATACGTAAGTGATCGATCACCATGGTAACCAATGCAAGCCATTTGACCAAATCAAGGCCGCCTTCGCGCTGGCTTGTGGGAAGCTTTTTGCTAAAGTGCTGCTCCGCCATATAGTTCCTTCCACGGACCAATGAGCGCCTCTCGTGCCATGTCCAGCGGCATGCGCTATATCCGGAACGGGCCGCGTACTCTCATCCCCTTGAGGTCTGTAGCCGCACTTCGCTTATCGTGACTGCCGGACAATGAATTAGGAAGTTTCTAAGTCGAGACCCACAGCTAAGCAACGTATTTTGAGGAGCGGCGCCGTCTGGCGCCGCTATAGCGTACCAGTATGTTGACCTTGCCGGCCAAGACTAGTGTTTGCTGAGCCAGGCTTTCAGTTTCGCGACGTCTGCGGTTTGGTCTTTGATGGTTTTCTCTGCCATCTGTTTGATCGTTGGATCGTCTGTATTCTTTAACACGATTTGGGACATATCGATAGCGCCTTGATGATGCTCGACCATCATCCTGGCCCAGCTTTCCGATGGGTCAGAAGTCATGCCTTTCATCATCCCTTGGTTCATCTTTTGCATTGCCTTTTCATATTCGTCCGATGCTGCTCCGCTCATGGCGGACGAAGCGGCCTTGTTCTGGCTATTTTTCTCAGTGTAAGCCGAGTGAGCGTCGTTGTTAGCTGCGAATGACAACGGCACAAGGCCCGCAAAAAGAACGGTTCCAAGCGAAGTGCAAGCGAGAAATTTCTTGATCATTGGTCTACCTCAGAGCTTTTTGGCTGTCAGTACAGGACCGTGACTAAAGACCTGTTCACTTACCTTAGTCAAAGAAAATCAGAGCAGGTGCCATTCGAGGCGGGTTTTTTTAACGTGGCCGCCCAATGCTTGCGCACCAAGCACTGCGTAAGTCGGCTCACATCACGAGTAACTACCCATTGTGCAGCTTCGGTATCACAGGTCGGAAGCGATGGCTTTATAATCTCGAAAGACTTGGTCGCCGGCACCAGCGGTCAAATGTCTCCAACGCTGTGGCGTTAATGCGTTCCAAGGAGCCTGTTGAAGCTTTCATAAATGTAATTTTGGCGTCATCTGTTCGTAAGCTTCCAGTCATCAACATCTGCGCTTGCCGGTGGCTCTTAAACAATAATAAAACAGGTCGATATGTCTTTTAAAGCAATCTGCCGATTCGTACGGAGCGCATATGACTCACCTCAAAAAAATATCTCTCGCCATCCTTTCGACCCTCGCTGGTGTTGCGCCTATTGTTGGCTCCGCGGAGGAGCAGAAGGAGGGGTTCGTCGAGGGCAGCACTCTAAATGTGTTGAGCCGAACTTTCTATATGAATCGAGACAGCCGCAAAGGGCAGTCTAGCCCTACTGGGAACGGTTACTCCGAGGCTTCTGCGCAGGGGTTCATTGGCAAATTTGAATCAGGCTTCACCCAGGGTACATTCGGTGTCGGGGTCGACGCGTTTGCCCTTATGGGTTTGAAGCTCGACACCGGGAGAGGAAGAAACGGTTTGCAGAGCTCCTTCAACGTTCTGCCTGTGTACAACGACGGTAAGGCAGACGACGAGTACACCAAGGTGGGTGGCTCACTTAAAGCACGAGCATTTGATACCGTTGTTAACGTTGGTGACGTATTCCCTGTTACGCCTGTGGTTTCGTATGGTGACTCCCGCGTGCTGCCCGAGAGCTTCCGCGGCGTGACTGCCATCAACAAAAGCATTTCCGGCTTGACCCTTCAGGGCGGTAGGCTCCACTCCATGAGCCAGCCCCAGTCCACGTCCATGCGCGATAATTTCGAGACCTTCTATGCTGGTCCAGTCAATTCGCCCTGGGTTGCATATTTTGGCGGCGACTACGATGCAACTGACCGTTTAACGCTCAGCCTTTACGGAAGCAAGTTGAAAGATGCCTGGGACCAGAAATACGCCTCTGCTTTATACGTGTACCCACTTTCTGACCAGATGGCCTTAACGGGCAGTGTGAACTATTACAACGCAACGGATGATGGGAAGAAACTTCTTGGCAAGTTCGATAATGATATCTGGAGCATTAAGGTGGGCCTGAAATACGGTTCTCATACCTTGTCAATTTCGCATCAGAGAAACCAAGGGGATGACGATTTTGACTATCTCAGACAATCCGACTCGATTTACGTTGCCAACTCCATTCAATACAGCGATTTCAATTCGCCTAAAGAGCGTTCATGGATGGCGACATACAGCTTGGACATGAGCAACTTCGGCGTGCCAGGCCTTTCGTTCATGACTCGCTATGGCAAGGGAACGGACGCTGATTACTCTAGTGCCAACAGCACCTACATGCGTCGAGATTCCGATGGAAATCCGCTAAAAGATCAGAAACGCTGGGAGCGAGACATCGAAGCCAAATACGTCGTTCAAGCCGGTAGCTTGAAGGACATGTCATTCCGGGTTCGGCAGGCTACAACTAGAGCCACAGCATTTGAGTCCGACCTGGACGAAATCAGACTGATTGTAGAGTACCCTCTCAGTGTGCTTTGACAAACAGAGGCTACCTCTACGTTTAGCAGCTGAAATGGCAAAATCGCGCCAGTTGTTAGGCTCACACGGTTAGGATTGTGCATTATTTAATGATGCAGATAAATAGCCTTGGATAGGCCTGCATGGTTTAACAGGTTGTGCATATCATGTACTTAGGCCGAAAGGTATATCCTGTCGGTACGACATTCACCTTTAGAAGCTCCCATGCTCCTTTGGTCAAGGTGAATCTTTAAGCGCCTGTTAAGGCGCTTTTTTTTGTCTGCCAGATTCGGCGTAAACGACAAAAACCTAGGTTTGCAGTTTTCCGCCCGCCGCACCGCTTGCAGGCCTCAACTAACTTAAAAAATAGTTCAGGCTAACCGTAGGCAATTCCACTCGCGTCAATGGTGAGCACTTCTCATGGGGCTGATGAATGCGCTGAGATTAGAAGCGCACCAGTGGCCAGGAACCGTTGCTGTCCCGACCGGATGTTTGCCGACTAGTCGCCGTTTCCGTCTTGCTTAGCGTAGGTCTTACAGCAAATCGTTGACAGAGCGAAGACGGACGTTTGCCTGGGGTAATTTCCAGATCCCTTTATCCCCCCGCATATCACCAAAATGCAGGATGAGCCAGACGGCTTAGCTTTCAGATTTGTAATTTTCGGCTAAGGCTGCTGAAAGCCTGACTCACTTAATATTCTCATCAAGCACAACGCTTCACCTCCTGCCAATCAGGCAGAGGTATCACAAGGAAAAAAGCATGAAGATCTCCAAAATTCTCGTTCTGACCTGCAGCTTGGCAATCTCTTCTTTCGCGCTTGCAGAAAGCGGCGGCGACCGCACGTTTGACCGGATGATGAAAGCGCGTGAGGTCGCGGTCCAGGCTTATAACGAGTCGGCGGCAGCGGCTCCAAACCGCGATGTGGCGCAGCAAGAGTCTAAGGCCTCGAAGCCGCACGGCTGATATCCCAACCTTACCGAATTGTAATCATGCTGTTGGCTGGCTTGTGGCATCTTTCATCCAACACGCTCGTGGCTGCTAATCTGAATCTTGATATGCGCATCTCACGTGCTAGCTATACATCCGACTGATGGGAACAAATCGGTATGCAATCCAAGACTTCTCGGCGCACCTTCGTAAAAGGTCTCGCAGCTGGCGGTATCCTCGGCGGCCTCGGGCTATGGCGCACCCCTGTATGGGCGGTTACCAGCCCAGGCCAGCCCAGCGCTCTGTCGGGTACTGAGTTCGATCTATTTATAGGCGAAACCCCGGTGAACATCACAGGTAAAGCCCGTACGGCTATGGCTATCAATGGTGGGATTCCTGGGCCGCTGTTGCGCTGGCGGGAAGGCGACACAGTCACGTTGCGTGTTAAGAACCGGTTAAAGGAAACGACGTCCATTCACTGGCACGGAATAATTCTTCCAGCAAACATGGATGGCGTGCCGGGGCTCAGCTTCCACGGCATCGAAGCTGACGGGATGTACGTCTACAAGTTCAAGGTCAAGCAGAACGGCACCTACTGGTATCACAGCCACTCCGGGTTTCAAGAGCAGGTCGGCGTATATGGGCCGTTGGTTATCGATGCCAAGGAGCCGGAGCCTTTCAAGTACGACCGCGACTATGTGGTGATGCTGACCGACTGGACCGACGAAGACCCTGGCGCCTTGATGAGCAAGCTCAAGAAGCAGTCCGATTACTACAATTATCACAAACGGACGGTTGCAGATTTCATTCACGACGTCAGCGAAAAAGGGTGGTCGTCGACCGTCGCTGATCGAAAGATGTGGGCCGAAATGAAGATGAACCCCACTGACATCGCAGATGTGAGTGGAGCGACCTACACGTACTTGATGAATGGCCAAGCGCCAAACATGAACTGGACGGGCATCTTCCGGCCAGGCGAGAAGATCCGCCTTCGCTTCATCAACGGTTCGGCGATGACGTACTTTGACGTCCGCATCCCAGGGTTGAAGATGACGGTAGTGGCGTCTGATGGACAATACGTCAAGCCTGTCAGCGTGGATGAATTCAGGATCGCAACAGCCGAAACTTATGATGTGATCGTCGAGCCCACCCAAGAGGCGTACACGCTTTTCGCCCAGTCAATGGACCGAACAGGGTATGCATGTGGAACGCTGGCTGCCCGTGCCGGTTTGACTGCCCCAGTACCGCCGTTAGATCCGCGTCCCCTTGTGACCATGGCCGACATGGGCATGGCGGGGATGGATCATGGTGGGATGGCCGGCATGGGGGACATGGCTGGCATGGATCACAGCAAGATGCAGGGCATGGACCAGGGCGGTATGAAAGGCATGTCTGGTATGGATGGTGGTGACATGAAAGGCATGGACAGCATGGCTGGCATGGACCACAGCAAGATGCAGGGCATGGACCAAGGCGGCATGCAAGGTATGTCTGGTATGGACGGTGGGGACATGAAAGGCATGGACATGGCTGGCATGGACCATAGCCAGATGTCCATGGGCGGCATGTCTGGGATGGCGGGGATGGGCGCTATGCAGTCCCATCCAGAAACCGAAAAAGACAATCCGCTGGTCGATATGCAGGCGATGTCGACCTCGCCGAAGCTCGACGACCCCGGCATGGGCCTTCGCGACAACGGGCGCAAGGTTTTAACTTACTCGGATCTAAGAAGTACTTTTGAAGATCCCGACGGCCGCGATCCCGGTCGCACGATTGAGCTCCATCTGACAGGTCATATGGATAAGTTCGCTTGGTCGTTCAATGGCGTGAAGTTTTCCGACGCAGAGCCGATACGTTTGAAATACGGCGAAAGGGTCCGTGTTGTATTGGTCAACGATACGATGATGACTCACCCGATTCACCTGCATGGTATGTGGAGCGACCTTGAGGACGAGAACGGCAATTTCATGGTCCGTAAGCACACGATCGACATGCCCCCAGGCTCCAAGCGTAGTTATCGAGTGACCGCCGATGCGCTTGGGCGTTGGGCTTACCACTGCCATCTACTTTTCCACATGGAAATGGGGATGTTCCGTGAAGTACGTGTGGAGGAGTAAGAAATGACCATGAGAACCAATTTGCGCATCACCTACGTACACGTAGCGGTCGTAGCTGCCGGGCTAACCTTGGGCCCAAGTCAATGGGTAGCGGCAGCCGACAGCGCCAAAGCCTCGGACCACGGGCAGATGCAGGGTATGGATCAGAGCCAAATGCAGAGCATGGACCATAACCAGATGCAAGGCATGGATCACAGCCAGATGCAGGGCATGGACCACAGCCAAATGACCGGGATGGCCCCCAAGACCCAGCAGGCGCCGACTCAGAGCCGCACGCCAATTCCTGTTCTGACGGATGCTGATAGAGCCGCTGTCTATAACGCTCCCGGCGGCCATGAAGTACATGACAGTGGCTACAACTCGTTCATGCTCATTGACCAGCTGGAATGGCAGAACGCAGATGAAGGCAGCGTCCTTAACTGGGACGCCAAAGGTTGGATCGGCGGCGATGTGGACCGTCTGTGGTTGCGCACAGAGGGTGAACGGACCAATGGCAAAACCGAACAGGCAGAGGCGCAAGCATTATGGGGTCACGCTATCAGCCCCTGGTGGGACGTGGTGGGTGGGGTGCGTCAGGATTTCAAACCTGGTGATCCGCAAACGTGGGCTGCGTTTGGCCTTCAGGGCTTGGCGCTCTATAACTTCGAAACAGAAGCCACGGTTTTCCTTGGCGAGGGCGGCCAAACCGCTGCGAGACTAGAAGGTGATTACGATATTCTGCTGACGAATAAGCTCATTCTTCAGCCCACCGCCGAGATCAATTTTTACGGAAAGAATGATCCTCAGCGCGGCATTGGATCTGGCCTATCCGAAACCGAATTAGGCCTTAGATTACGTTATGAAATACGGCGAGAATTCGCACCCTACATCGGGGTGACATGGAACCGATCATATGGAAACTCTGCCGATTACGCCCGAGAAGAAGGCGAGGACCGCAGCGAAGCACGCCTAGTTCTTGGTGTCCGTATGTGGTTCTAAACGCATCTTAAAAGTGACACAACAAACCAAACCTCAAACCTACAGCTTTGCGCTGTGAGGAGCCTTGCATGTCTATTTTCAAAACTACTGCTGTTGCTGTTGCGCTGTCTGGCGGCCTGCTGATGAGCGCCTTGGCCCAAGCTCACCCTAAGCTCGTGTCGTCCACGCCCGCCGAAGGTGAAGCGGGTGCGGCTCCAAGTAAGATCGAACTGCATTTCTCCGAGAACCTCGTGACTCAGTTCTCTGGCGCCAAGCTGATCATGACTGACATGCCTGGCATGCCAAACTCCCCCATGGCTGTAAAGGCCAATGTCGCTGGCGGTAGCGACCCTAAAACCATGGTCGTCACACCAGCTTCACCTTTGACCGCAGGCTCATACAAGGTGGAGTGGCGCGCTGTGTCATCTGACACGCATCCAATAACCGGAAATGTTACGTTCAAAGTGAAGTAAGCCATGAGCGACTCTGTCAACGTTGTACTGCGTTTTGCCCTTTATACGGACCTGATGTTGCTGTTTGGCTTGGCGGTATTTGGGCTCTACAGCCTACGCGGACGAGAGCGGATATCGGGGGCAGTGTTGAATTTTGAGTCGCTGCTGGTTGCGACCGCTGCAATGGGAATGGTGCTTTCCGTCGTCGGGATGATTGTTCTTGCGCAAAACATGAGCGGCGCTGCTGACTGGGCGGAGCTCCAACCCCACATTGGGATGATGCTGACTGAAACCGAAGTTGGTTTTACCTGGATCATCCGAATGTTCGCTCTGGCTCTGGCGCTGCTTGCGGCGACCCAGAACAAGCGCTGGCCGTCGTCAAGCCTCTGGATTGCTGCAACAGGTGCGGGGCTTGCGCTTGCTTCGCTTGCCTGGAATGGCCATGGGGCAATGGACGAGGGAACCCGCAGGTTCTGGCACTTTGCCGCTGACATCCTGCACCTGCTAGCGGCGGGAGGCTGGATCGGGGCCCTGGCTGCGTTCGGACTGTTGTTGAGGCTTAAAAAACTTGAGGCGAAGCACCTGATCGAGGTCCTTTCACGTGCGTTAACGGGTTTTGAGTCGGTAGGCGCTCTTATCGTTGGGGTCATTGTCGCAACGGGCGTGGTAAATTACCTGTTCATTGTAGGGCCCAGCCTGGATGGCGTCACCGACAGTACCTACGGTATTTTGCTTTTCGCAAAACTCTCGCTGTTCGGTGGAATGGTGGTACTCGCAGCACTCAACCGGTTCCACCTCAGCCCATTACTGGAGCAATCATTACAGGCGGGCGACTACACAACAGCGGTAAATGCTCTGAGGCGCAGCATGGTCCTGGAGTTCTCCGCTTCGGTGGCAATTCTTTTGCTGGTAGCTTGGTTAGGTACATTAAGTCCAGCGATGGACATGGCTGCCTGATAGCTACCGGCCCTGGTCATCCTATAGGCCCTTTTCTTCCCGAAAAGGGCCTTTCGCATTTTAGGCATAGTTCGCTGTCATCAGACTTACTGAAATGTAACTTTGAGCTCACATTAACGACAGCTTTCTGTCGTTATAGTCTCCATACAAACATATGCATCTGGAGATTTGTAAAATGAACAAACTTGCCTCCCTTTCACTTGCGTTGTGCTTTGCCTTCGTGACTTCTTTTGCATCCGCTGATGGTCGAAACGACCCAGTCTATGGCGAAATGATCAGAGCCAACGAAAAGTCTATGGAAAAATACGCCCAATCTAAAGGAAAGGGTCAACCTGAGGTGATTCATTATCAATATGGCTTCAAGGCAGATATTGCTAAAGTATTAGGTACGACTTCAGCGAAGGGAAGCCGTCTCGCTTTTGGCAACTGCGGCGTAATGCCGGCACAAATGAATTACGAGGATAGTAATGGCAATATCAAAATTCTTGAATACGTTATGTTGCCCAACAACTGCACTAATTCACACTGATGTTTAGCCGTCGGGTTCGGTAGTTGAGCTTAACGTTCTATTAATTGCGCTGCTAACGACGTTGGAAACCAAACTCGCACTGATACGGTTACATTCCTTAGAACTCTTTCAGAATTTTAAAGGTAACGGCATGACAAGCGGTGCGTGAACCTGACAAGCGCTCAGTGAATCGCCCAAGTAAGCGTCACGTCGGCTAGAACGTTATAGATCAGATCCGCCATGTACTCCGGCCCGTTGGGCAACCGGCGCAGCTGAATCAGGAGTTGATCCAAGGATGCTGGGCAAAGTTGCCATGATTCTTGCCGCCCTTATGTGCGCGAACGGTTCCGGCCGTCGCTTGCACACTGGGCGTTGCCTCAGAGCACGCAACCCACGCGATCGTCTTGGGGAATCGCCCAGCGCGCTGGCCCAGCCTTTCTTGTACAAGGTGGCCTTCGCCACGGAAGGGATGATGACCTCGTCATCTTCGCGCGGCCGGTTCTCGTATGCAAAAACTACCTTACGCTAACCGGCTGCCACTATAGTGATAGTTGGTTGCCAACTCTTCTAAGAAACCTCGCGCCCTTATCAAGTGCGATATAGCACCAGTTACCTGAAGCCTGCTCAGTTGCCTTTGAATGACGTCCGACCGCTCAACGCCAGCTTGGCCTCGACCGTGAGTCTTCAAGCTGCGCACGATTGATCAGGCTGCAGTTGTGCAGCGAGACGATAAAGCTTGAGCGGGGGCGTGTTTGGTTCGGCCGCAGCCTCGGTGCCGCTCGTTCTGATCAGCGCGAACATCAGACGGGCACGGCCGATGGCATTGTCACTGGACATGGTCATCAGCCGGGGTCCTCACAGTGCACTTCTGTTGACGCTTTTAAGCATGACCCCTCCTGCTCCATACCGCGGGGGCGAAGCGATAACAGTTGCGTCCCGCGCGCTTGGCGACGTACATGGCCGCGTCAGCACTTGCTAACAATTGCTCCGGTGTGGTCAACGCGTAGGCCGGGCAGACCGTGACCCCCACGCTCGTGCCGATCTTTACCGTGTGCCCACGCAGGTGAAAAGGCTGCGCGAGGGTTGCGCACATAGCAGCAGCGATTCGTTCGCAAGTGTCCTGAGCCTTGGCGCCTGACGCAATCACGACAAACTCATCGCCCGCCAAGCGGCACACAGTATCGCGCTGACGCACTTTTTGACGAAGCCGTTCGGATACCTGGCATAAGAGTTCATCGCCAAGGTCGTGACCATACTCATCGTTGACCCTTTTGAAGCCATCGAGATCGAGGTAAAAAACCGAAAAATCAGCCAGGCCTCGCTCTGCTGAGTCGACGGCCTCGCTGAGTTTTTCCATCAGGGCCGCGCGGTTAGGCAAACCGGTCAAGTGATCGAGCAAGGCCCTGTCTGTGAGCGATTTCTCTTTCCGCTTTTGTTCAGTGACGTCCAGAGACATGACGAAGAATCCAACGATGGCTCCGTCACGCACGTCGGGTATGTAGGTGGCGCGCCAAATCCGGCCGTCAAGATCGTCGTAGCGAATGTCGTCCCGAGTGCTGCGATCGCCCGCTAGGGCACGGTCGAAATACGGCAAAAGTTCCTCGTAAACCGCAGGCGTCAGGACAGTCTGGACAGACTTTCCTCGCAGCGACAACGGATCGACATTGAAAATCTCCTTGTATCTGGCGTTATTAAAAACATAGCGCAACTCCGAATCCACCTGCGCGATCAACATCGGCACGTTGTCAGCGATGGATCGAAGGGTTTCCTGACTTCTCACAAGGTCAACGGTTCGCTCAACTACGCGCTGCTCTAGTTCGTGCTGATGATTCAGTATCAACTCCTCGCTGTGCTTACGCGTGGTGATATCCAGGATCACCGCGATAAGATGCAGGGGCGCACCCGCGGCCTCTCGCAGGATCGCGACGCTCAAGTCGACCCAAACAAGTGATCCATCCTTGCGCACATAACGCTTTTCCAACGAGCAGTTCTTGCGACAGCCGGTGATGAGATCCGCAACCAAGGCCAGATCCTGCTGGATATCGTCCGCGTGAGTGATTTCCTGGAACGTCTTGCTCAGAAGCTCGTCTGACGAATAACCCGTTATCTCGCAAAATTTAGGATTAACGACTGAAAATCGCCCGTCCAGATCGACGATGGCCTTCCCTGTCGGAGTTTCTTGAAAAACTGTAGCGAACCTTGTTTCACTCAGTGACCGAGCGCGACGCTCATCTTCATAGATTGTCCGGGCCTGGCCGGACATGCTGCGATGAAACAATTCTCGCTCGACCGCCCGGGCCAGATCTTTCATAGCTGTGAGGGTGCTTTGAGTAATTACCCTTGGGCGATGGTCAATCGCGCACAGGGTGCCTACTACATAGCCTTCGCTGGAGCGAAGAGGGATGCCGGCGTAAAATCGAATAAAGGGCGCTCCGACAACAAGAGGGTTGTCGTGAAACCTGACATCTATGGCCGCGTCCTCGACGACCAGAGAGCCCTCTGCATGCAGGGCATGGGCACAGAACGCAATATCCCGCGAGGTTTCGCAAGTATCCAGTCCCACCTTGGACTTGAACCATTGCTTGTCGGCCTCAACCAGCGATATCAACGCGGTGGGCACCTGCAACAACTCGGCCAGGACTCGGGTGAACCGGTCGAATGTCTCCTCGCTAGCAGTATCCAGAACATCCAGGCTGCGGAGAAACTCCAGCCGCGCTTCCTCGTTAACCGGGTAAGGGGCAATCAGCATTGCGATATGATCCTTTTGGTGACCCCGTCCGGACGCGCGTTCCAAGACTTTCGGTCGCTTGCCTGAGAATTTGTAGTCCCGACTCTCCGGCGAGCGCTGCACCGTTGACCGACCCAAGCTTCGGTTTTTAGTTTGCAAGTGAACGCTGAATGACTCGAGCATGGGAGATGCTGCACCAGCCGTATAGGTCTGCTGCACCACTTTGCAACAGGCTGCTTTCGGCCCGTCAAGGGTACGATGCGTCTGGTCAAGTCAGCGCAAATGCCATACCAAGCCGAATTGAAGAAGTGGTCAAGTCCGCCCGAGCACAGTGCCATATCATCTCAGGGCCCATGCACCCCCAAAATGTGCGGGCATTCTCGCCTTCATTGCTCGAAGCGAACAATGTCTGGTCGTGGTCTACTGGCTCATTGATTGGCGGTCCGAATACAGCCCGACTGGCCCCATGCAGTTGGAGATACATCAATTCGACTGCTGCTCACTTGTTCGCTGGATAGCTCGCCACGACCACCTGTGCTCCTGCCTTGCTCAGACCGACAACGTCGTAAGCCTGTGACGTTTGGCCATTTTCCATTCCTGGCGAGCCCTGAGGCATTCCAGGGACTGCAATGCCCACCAGGTCCTGACGATTGCGCAAGTCCTTGATCTGTGCAGCAGGCACATGGCCTTCGATGAACTTTCCATCAATCACCGCGGTGTGGCAGGAGGCCAGTCCTTGCGGCACACCGAGGCTCTGCTTGACGGCGCTCATGTTGCTTTCAACGTGATCGTTGATATTGAAGCCATTGGCTTCAAGATGCTTGATCCAAGCCTTGCAGCAGCTGCAATTGGCATCGCGGTGCACGTCGAGTGTCAACGTATCCGCCGCATTTGCCGCGCCTGCAAAGAAAAGTGCTGCAACAAGCGTTAGCCGTAAGTTGGCCATGACATTCCTTATATGGAGCCGGCGTCTGCGGCTCAGTTTTCGATAATCTTAACGACAGCAGCAGCCGCGGCCTGTCTGAGCGCTGGGGGTGGAATCACGGGCCGCGACAGCCAACTCAGCGGGGTATCCAGCTTCATTCAGGGCATTTACCAGGCTTTGTTCGTCAGGAGATCCGCTGACCGATACCTGCCCGGTTTTCAGCTCGACTGTTACATCTACGACTCCAGGCAAAGCCACCAGCGCAGCTTTGACATGCTTAACGCATGCGCCGCAGCTCATGCCTTGTACCGTTAATTCGGTTGTACTCATGACGAAATCCTCAGTCGTGGCCAGAAATCCTGACGGTCGACCCATCTTCAACCTTGACTACGTGGCAAGGTCAAGCCCCGTTAGTAGGTCAATAGATTAAGCGTTATGCCTGGTCGCACTCGATTACAATTTTGTAAGCTTGTGCGATCAAACTGGGATATTGCGTCACGTTGTGTTTCGATAGTGCTCGCTGACGCCGATGATGTAATTCACCGAGATCCGATTGCCTTCCATGTCCCGCTTCGCACTGGCTGTGTTCATGATTTTTAGCCTCATTCTTCCGCCATTCGCAAGCGTGGGCACAGTCATGCCTGCCGAGCCGTGCCCGATGCAGACAATGATGGATGGTGCACAGCACGCCCTGGCGGACGAACCCTGCGCAGACATGGGTGATTTGGCGTCCACTGATCATAAGTCCGTTTGCAAACTCGGACAGGACTGTAAAAGCAGCGCTATGGTGCAGATCAATCCTGCCCAAAATCTTGCACCGATACGCCCCCTTCCGCAGTTGACCTACTTCGCTCTCACCATACAGCGGGTCCTCGCTGATTTCTGGCGCCCGCCCCGTTTAGCCTGATGCCTATGTCCGAATCGTATCCTCTCGAGGGTACGTAATCGTTGCCGCTATCTTTCAGCGGCGGCGCTGACCTTTGCATTGGAGGCTGTCCATGCCTGCTCTTCTACCTGCACACCGATGGCACGCAAGCATGCTGGCGATGCTTCTGCTTTGCCTATATTCGCTGCGCACCCCTGCCGCGGACCTGACGTTTGAACGCGCGCAACAGCTGGCTGAGTTGACCGCTCCAGAAAACCTCGCGGGGCTGGCTCAGGTGCAGTCAGCACGGGAATCAGTCGTGCCTGCTGGAGCGTTACCTGACCCCAAGCTAATCCTGGGCGTCGATAATCTGCCTATCGAGGGCCAGGACCGATACTCGCTTGACCGTGACTCCATGACGATGCGCCGTGTTGGGCTAATGCAGGAATTTCCCAACAGCGACAAGCGAGATGCCCGACGCCGCTTCGCCCAGGCAGCCGTAGGGCGTACACAAGCGGAGCAGCGTGCGACGGTGCTTGAGACCAAGCGCCAGGCGGCCTTGGGCTGGCTTGAGGTTTTCTATGCCCAACAGACGGTTGATCTGTTTGATGAGATGCAGAAGCAGATTGGCGTTCAGCTTTCAACCCTGCCCGCTCAGGTGGTGGGGGGTAGCTCAAGGGCAGCGGACCTCATACAAGTTCGCCAAGAAATGCTTGCGCTGGAGGACCGCCGGGACGAACTGGCCCGTGATGTTGCCATAGCGCGCGCCAAGCTAAGGCGGTATATAGGTCCCGACGCTGATCTTCAACTCTCAGGAACTGCGCCGGCTTTTGATCTGAATACTCATCCTGCTCACCACAGCCTGTCGGCTCATCCAGATCTGCAAGCTGCTAGCGCTCGGGTCACTGAAGCGAACGCTGAGCTCGACGAGGCCATTGCTGCAAAGAAGCCAGACTGGGGAGTCGAGTTTGTCTATGGCAATCGCGATAACCGCTTCGGCGACATGGTAAGCCTGCAGTTCACCTTCGACCTTCCAATCTTCGTTGGTTCTCGACAAGGGCCTCGTATCCAGGCCAAGCAGCAAAGTGTTGCTCAGATGGAGGCACAACAGGAAGTAATCCTGCGCAACCATGAAGCCGAGCTTGAAAGCGGATTAGCCGAGGTTAGTCAGGTCCATAAAGCGCTGGAGCGAAACGAGGCCACCAATATACCTCTGGCCAGTAAGCGGGTTGCGCTAGAGACGGCGAGCTATAAAGCCGGCACCGGTCAGCTGAGTGCGGTTATTGAAGCTCGCAGGGCATTGATCGAGGCACGGCTGCGGCGGGTCGAGCAGCAAAGGAAGCTGCATGAGCTGAGTTCCAACCTCTACTTTGCGTACGTGGAGGGGTTGAAATGAGGCCGTCCCGCATCCTGTTACCCCTCGTCGGAGCCGGGCTGCTGATGGCAGGAGTCTTCGCTGGCTATCTGATGGGCAAGCCCGGCGATCCGGCACCAGGCAGCACGCCTTCAGTGTCAATGCCAGACACTGCGAAGGTCATCTACTGGTATGACCCAATGAAACCTGACCAGCATTTTGATAAGCCTGGCCGTTCACCTTTCATGGATATGGAGCTTGTCCCGAAATATGCCGGCGGTGTTGAAGATAGCCGAACACTCGCGGTCCCCTCGCAAGCCATACAGAACTTAGGTATTCGCACAGCGAAGGCAACGCTTGGGATCATCGATTCAGCCACGGACGCAGTAGCCTCCGTGGCTTATAACCAGCGGGAGATAGCAACACTCCAGGCTCGCGCGAGTGGCTACGTGGAAAAGGTTTACGGCCGCGCCGCCGGGGATGTTCTTCCAGCAGGCGCTCCTTTGGCTGACCTCCTCATCCCGGAATGGTCCGCCGCCCAGCTTGAATTCATTGCGGTGAAACAGACCGGCGATCATGAGTTGATTGAAGCCTCTCGCGAGCGCTTACGTCTTCTGGGCATGCCTCATTCAGTGATCAATCAGGTGCAACGCTCAGGAAAGCCTGTCGCGGTACAGACAATCGTCACCCCAATGGGTGGCGAGCTTCAGTCATTGGGGTTGCAGGTCGGCATGTCTGTTTCCAAAGGGCAGGACCTTGCGAAGATAAATGGGCTCTCCACCGTCTGGCTCGACGCTGCGATCCCCGAGGCGGCCCTCGGTAATGTTCAGCTGGGATCCAGCGTGATTGCGGCGCTCGCAGCATTCCCAGGACAGACCCTAACGGGCAAGGTCATTGGCATTCTGCCTTCCGCAGACAACATCACCAGGACCGTGACCGTACGCAGTGAGCTGGCCAATGCCGATGGCCGACTTCGACCCGGGATGTTCGCCTCCGTCCGAGTGGGGGCGTCTGGTCAGGAACAAGCTTTGCTGATTCCATCCGAGTCCGTCATCCGCACCGGCAAACGGACGCTGGTCATGCTCGCGGAATCAGAGGGGCGTTACAGACCACAAGAGATTGGCATCGGCCGGGAGGCCGACGGTAAGACGCAAGTATTGTCAGGCTTGTCCGAAGGGCAAGCGGTTGTAAGCTCTGGCCAGTTCCTGCTTGACTCCGAGGCCAGCTTGCAGGGGCTACTGGCTCGCGCCGAACCAGGCGAGTCCGAGCCGGGCGAAGGACCCGAACTACATATGTCCGAAGGAGAGATCATCAATCTCGATAAGGACAGCGTAACCCTGAAGCACCGGCCATTCCCTACCTTGGGGATGCCGGGCATGACGATGCCCTTTCCTTTAGCCAAGCCGGAGCTACTGGACGGTTTGCGGGTTGGCGACCACGTCGATATCGCTGTCTCGAAAACCGACGTGGGACTGTTGGTTGAACGGTTGACCCGCAAGGAGCACCGAGATGATTGAGCGCCTCATTCGCTGGTCCATCGGTAATCGCGTTCTGGTGCTATTGGTCACCTTGTTCCTTGGGGTCGGGGGAATTTGGTCCCTGCACAGTACGCCGATGGACGCCTTGCCGGACCTTTCAGATACCCAAGTCATCATCCGTACGAGTTATCCAGGGCAAGCTCCCCAGATTATTGAAAATCAGGTCACTTATCCTTTAACGACGACCATGCTTTCGGTTCCGGGCGCCAAGACCGTTCGGGGCTATTCGTTCTTTGGCGACTCCTTCGTCTATGTGCTCTTCGAAGACGGCACTGACCCCTACTGGGCGCGATCACGCGTGCTGGAATACCTTAATCAAGCCCAGGACCGTATGCCAAAAGGCGTCGTAAGCACGCTAGGCCCCGATGCAACCGGCGTAGGGTGGATCTATCAATACGCATTGGTTGACCGTACCGGCACGCATGATCTTTCCCAACTGCGCTCCATTCAGGACTGGTTTTTAAAGTACGAGCTCAAGACGCTACCCAATGTAGCCGAAGTCGCAACGCTGGGCGGCATGGTCAAGCAATACCAGGTTGTGATGGACCCTCAGAAGCTGGTCGCTTACCGCGTCACTCAACAAGACGTCGCCCAGGCCCTTCGCAGGGCCAACCAGGAGACCGGCGGTGCAGTGCTGGAAATGGGCGAGCGCGAGTACATGGTTAGAGCGTCGGGTTATCTTCAAAGCCTCGATGACTTCAAAAGCGTACCTCTGCGAACGTCGGCCGCAGGTGTTCCGGTTTTACTTGGGCAGGTGGCAACCGTTCAGCTAGGTCCTGAAATGCGCCGCGGCGTCGCTGAGCTGGACGGTGAAGGGGAAGTTGTCGGAGGTGTAGTTATCCTGCGCTCCGGCAAAAATGCGCGCGAAGCTCTGCAAGCGGTGAAGAATAAGCTCGAAACCCTCAAGGCGAGCCTGCCGCCTGGCGTGGAGTTGGTCACGACCTATGACCGCTCGCAGCTGATCGATCGCGCTATTAACAACCTGAGCTACAAACTGCTGGAAGAATTTGGCGTTGTCGCACTGGTCTGCTTGCTCTTCCTCTGGCACCTGCGCTCCTCTCTGGTCGCCATCATCACGTTACCGATGGGCATCCTGGTTGCGTTTATTGTGATGCGATATCAGGGCATCAACGCGAACATCATGTCCTTGGGTGGGATTGCCATTGCGATTGGGGCAATGGTTGACGCGGCAGTGGTCATGATCGAGAACGCGCACAAGCATATCGAGCTCTGGAGGCACAACCACCCTGACGAGAAACTTCAAGGAGAGGCGCATTGGGCTGTCATAGCCGGCGCTGCGGCTGAAATTGGGCCCGCCTTGTTCTTTAGCCTGTTGATCATCACGTTGTCGTTCTTGCCAGTCTTCACATTACAGGCTCAGGAAGGACGCCTTTTTGGCCCGCTTGCGTTCACCAAAACCTATGCAATGGCTGCTGCAGCAGGCCTCTCGATAACTCTGGTTCCGGTGCTGATGGGCTACTGGATCCGCGGTCGGATTCCCACAGAACAGCAGAACCCTTTGAATAGATGGCTGATAGCGGCGTACCGCCCTGTCCTCAACGCTGTATTGGCCTGGCCTAAACTGACGTTATCGCTCGCGCTGCTCGTCTTTCTGTCCAGCCTCTGGCCGCTAAGCCAATTGGGCGGTGAGTTCTTGCCCCAAATGGATGAAGGCGATGTCTTGTACATGCCGTCCGCGTTGCCCGGCCTTTCGGCAAGCAAAGCTACGCAACTTCTCCAGCAGACCGACCGCCTGATACGCACGGTTCCGGAAGTCTCACGTGTCTTTGGCAAGGCGGGGCGGGCCGAAACGGCCACCGACCCTGCGCCGTTAGAGATGTTCGAGACGACGGTCCAATTCAAACCGAAGGAGCAATGGCGGCCAGGTATGACGATGGACAAGCTGATCGAAGAATTGGACAGCGCCGTCAAAATCCCCGGGCTTTCGAATATCTGGGTTCCACCCATTCGCAATCGGATCGATATGCTAGCGACCGGAATCAAAAGCCCGATTGGCGTAAAAGTCGCCGGCACGTCGCTGGCCGAAATCGATCGCGTGGCTCGGCAAATCGAAGACGTCGCTAAAGGGGTATCTGGCGTCAGCTCTGCATTGGCAGAGCGCCTTACCGGCGGACGCTACGTGGATATCAAGATAAATCGACTGGCCGCTGCCCGCTATGGAATGAACATAGAGGACGTTCAGGACGTTGTGTCCGGGGCTATCGGTGGCAGCAACATCGGCGAGACCGTGGAGGGTCTGGCACGTTATCCCATCAATTTGCGCTATGGCCGAGAATGGCGTGACACACCGAGCGCTCTGCGCGAATTGCCCGTCCTGACTTCGGCGGGGCAGCAAATCACGTTGGGCATGGTCGCGGATATCAGCCTGAGCGACGGGCCACCGATGTTGCGCAGTGAAAATGGTCGATTGTCCGGTTGGGTGTATGTCGACGTACGAGGCAGGGATCTGGCTTCCACGGTCAGAGAGCTCCAGCAGCGCGTTACCCAGGCTGTAAAGCCAACCGAGGGGATGACCATCTCTTATTCAGGCCAGTTCGAATTTCTGGAACGAGCCAATGAGCGACTGACATGGGTCGTTCCGGCAACCATGCTGATTATTTTCGTCCTGCTGTACCTCACGTTTAATCGGATCAGCGAGGCGCTGCTGATCATGATGACTTTACCTTTCGCGCTCTCGGGCGGGGTCTGGTTGTTGTATTGGTTTGGCTTCAACCTATCCGTCGCTACAGGGGTAGGCTTCATTGCCTTGGCTGGGGTCTCGGCCGAGTTTGGCGTGATCATGATGATCTACTTGAAAAATGCCTGGCAGGTTCGACTCCATGCGGGTCGTGACGACAGCACGGCCTTGCTCGAATCTATTCGCGAGGGTGCAGTGTTGCGAGTAAGACCCAAAGCAATGACCGTTGCTGTCATCATCGCGGGCTTAGTGCCCATTCTCTGGGCGAGCGGGACCGGCTCGGAGGTGATGAAGCGCATTGCGACGCCGATGGTCGGCGGCATGATAACGGCGCCCCTGCTATCGATGCTGGTTTTACCCGCAGCCTACTGGCTGATGAAGCGAAACCCGTCACGTCGTTAGTCCAGATTGCGCCGAGGTCAGCTTGGCGCTCCGAGATGCTTCCTAACTGATGAAGCCCAGCAAGCTGCCACCCAGGCAGTACCCAATGATCCCAACAATAGAGCTCTTCTGATACCAGTGCCGAAGCGAACGACCAAAACCGGCGCCTTTGCGAGGTCCAAGCTGACGGCTGAGCGAAACGCCCGGCCGTTTGGACATACGATTGTCAAGCTTAGGCAACGGAGGTTCTGCTTGGCCAGCCGTATGAATCACTTGGCGAATAGTGAGAACCGCCAGAACCGACGCGCAGGTTTCGCTGGGCTAACGCGGCCCGCTTTCAGACAGAATCAAGGCGAGCCTACTCGAGGGGAGCTGGCCACGAAAACAAGAACAGGACTCATCCTCAGCAGCAAGCGCCGTTCAACATTACCATTATGTAAGGTTGCGATATTTCTCTTGGAAGCCGATGCAATGGTGCGTATCGTCTAGGCAGTGCAGTGGCACATGATCGAATTAATTTTCTGAGCTCTGGGGTTTTCCCTGGGGCTTGTTGCGTTAAATCGTAGCGTAACTGAAGGATATTAAATATGAGTATTAGTTTTGAAAAGTCGTTGGGCTCTGCGGAGAGAGCTTTAACTTATCGCAGTCGAAGAGCTGAAGTGCTAAGTAATAATATTGTTAATGCCGATACCCCAAATTTCAAGGCCCGAGACTTGGACTTTTCTGCTGTGCTCGCCAGCCAGACAAAACAAGGTCTTGGCAATCCACTGTCTTTGCGCACGACCAGCCAAAAGCATATCTCAACAAACACATCGACGAGTGAATCGTATGGTGATGACTTATTGTACAGCACCCCAACCCAACCTTCCCTTGATCAAAATACAGTTGACCAGCAGATTGAGATTGCAAAATACACGGAAAACCAAATTCATTTCGATGCCGCCTTCACAAGGCTGAATGGAGCGTTCAAAGGTCTACTCAAAGTGCTGCGAGGGGACTAACTCCTTACTCGGCCTCTGTAGCGGAGACTGCTTCGGCAGCAGCTCTGCAGTCCCGTCATCTTGACAGGCGCGAGCCATCAAAGCCTAACATCCATTTCAGTGTTTGACCGCTATAATCTGCCGTAGGCAACGGCCGCCAAAACAATGAGAGACATATCTAAGGCGCTGCTTATCGCTGCTATAGCCCCGGCAGCCCCGGCATTGACGCTAGCTAACCCGGACACTTCTGAGCCTTAACGCATTAAAAACTACAGATGCAGAGCTGACGCTCATTGCTAGCGCAGCGATCATCGGCGACAGAAGGTGCCCTGTCAGCGGATAGAGCAGACCTGCAGCGAGGGGAATACCCAATGAATTGTAAAGCAGAGCGAAGCCAAGATTCTGCCGCATGTTTCTTACCGTCGCGACCGAAAGAGCCCGAGCCCGTACAATCCCCATCAGGTCACCTTTCACCAGCGTTAGCTGTGCGCTATTCATTGCGACGTCAGTCCCTGTTCCCATCGCGATTCCCACATTCGCTCGAGCGAGAGCCGGTGCGTCGTTAATTCCGTCGCCAGCCATGGCAACCTTTCGGCCATCTTTTTGAAGTTCGGCAACCAGGCGCTCTTTGTCCTGAGGTTTTACTTCACCATGAACCTCTTCGATACCGAGCTCCTTCGCAACCGCTCGCGCGGTGGTAAGTCCGTCTCCAGTAGCCATTATGATCTTTACGTTATCGGCGGTGAGCTTGATGACCGCTTCTTTGGACGTAGATTTAAGAGGGTCTGATACGGCTAATAGCCCTGCTAATAGCTCATTAACCGCGAGATACATGATGCTGATGCCTTGAGTGCGCAATGACTCCGAATGCTCTTGGAACACCTTGATGTCAATGCCAGCTGATTTCATCAATGCACTGTTACCCAATTGGATTCTCTTGCCATTTACAAAGCCACTCACTCCAACGCCAGAGCCCGAGTCGAAAGATTCAGGCTTGGTGAGCGGAATGGCTTCAGCTCGGGCGTGATCGACAATGGCACGAGCCAAAGGATGCTCACTGCCTTGATCAAGGCTAGCTGCCCATTGAAGAACATCGTGGGGGGCGAAGTCAGGTGTGGCCTCGACACTGTGAAAGACTGGGCGCCCCTCCGTTAGTGTTCCCGTTTTATCAACGATCAGCGTATCGATCTTACAAAGGTTCTCGATGGCGCTGGCATCCCTGAATAACACCCCTAGGCTGGCGGCCTTTCCAGTCGAAACCATGATGGACATTGGTGTTGCAAGTCCCAGCGCACAGGGACACGCGATAATCAGTACAGCCACAGCGTTGATCAGACCAAAAACCCAGCTAGGCTCTGGGCCGAAGATACCCCAGCCTATGAACGTCATGACGGCGATAGAGATAACGCCCATTACAAAGTAACCGGCAATGGAATCAGCCATCCGCTGCATCGGTGCTTTAGAGCGCTGTGCCCGAGCGACCATTTGCACGATCTGAGACAACATGGTTTCGGCCCCGACCTTTTGGGCCTGCATGACCATACTTCCATGTGTGTTTAGCGTGGCGCCTATCAAGCTATCTCCAGCACGTTTCATTACGGGGACTGGTTCGCCTGTAAGCATGGACTCGTCTACCGCACTTTCTCCTTCTAATACGGAGCCATCGGCCGGCACCTTCTCACCTGGCCTGACCCTCAAACGGTCTCCCAAATGAACGTGGGCAAGCGGAACATCTTCCTCTAGCCCACCAGCATTGATCCTGCGAGCGGTCTTGGGGGATAGACCAAGCAAGGATTTGATGGCGGCGGACGTTTGCGACCGCGCCTTAAGCTCAAGAACCTGCCCAAGCAAGGTGAGGGATATGATCACGGCTGCTGCTTCGAAGTAGACGCCGATTCGTCCATCTTGCATAAAATTGCTGGGAAAAACTTGCGGGAACAGCGTTGCCGCGACGCTATAGAGGTAGGCTGCGGCGGTGCCTAACCCGATCAGAGTCCACATGTTCGGACTGCGATTTGAAACAGACGTCATGGCTCTGATAAAAAAAGGCCAACCGGCCCATAAGGTTACGGGCGACGCAAGGCCTAACTCGACCCAGTTTTGGACTGAGCCATGAAAGAGCTGTAACGAGTGCCCTGTCATCGCGAGCAGCGTGACTATGAGGGTCAAGGGAAGCGACCACCAAAATCGGCGATTAAAATCCCGGAACTCAAGATTTTCGTCCTCACCGAGCGTAGGCATCACCGGCTCTAGTGTCATGCCACATTTAGGACAATTGCCGGGTCCTGATTGCCTTACCTCTGGATGCATGGGACAAGTGAAGTCACTGCCCGCCGTTACGGGAGGCCCTGAAGGACTGGTGGGCTCTGCGCCCCGATGATCGCGGCCGTATCGTTCAGGGTCTGCTTGGAACTTTTCCCGGCAGTTGTCACTGCAAAAAAAATAGCGGTGACCGTGGTAATGCTCGACGAATGCACTCGAGGGCGTAACCGACATACCGCAGACTGGATCACGTCGGCCGGCCTCAGGGAGCGGAGCTGTATGGTCGTGCTCAGGCTCAGGGTTGTGGCGGGGAGCAGTGTCCATTAGCTATCCTTTTTTCGCGGCGCTCGTACAGGAGACATGCACCTGGTGCTTTGTAGTAGCGCCTGCAGATTTTCCTGGATTCTATAGTTACCGGAGTCGGCTAACAGCAGTCCTTGATAGAACTGACCTGTCGGTGCAGTCAGCGTTCCGATGCTAGCGCGCTATTCCGGATAGGCAATCACAAGCAGACAACACGGATCAGAACGGGGATGCCGTATCGCTAGCTCGGGCCTTCGCTTTTTTGCCCCGTTGCCTGAAACGCTGGCCAGGCGCACAGATGAACTCACCATTCCAGATATTGGCTGGTGGCCTATGCCAGAGACCGCGAGGGAGACAGGTCGTATCTAGGGAGCGCATTAAAGAACGGCGCCATAACGGCGCCGACAGACCAAGGAGCAAGGGCCCTAGAGTGGAGGTCACGATTAGCACTAGCCGACTCCCTTTACGCCAAACGATCCGGGCGAAGGCTAAAGCTGTAAATACTATAGACGCATCTTCCTTTCTGAAGCCTGTTCGCTGCATTACATTTCTGTAAGCTTGCGCCATCTCTGGGTCTTTTGGATCACACTGAAGCTGTAGACCTACAAGGAGGACCTAGCATGAGAATTTTGGTAGCGGAAGATGAACCAAAAACTGGAACCTACCTCCAGCAAGGACTCGTGGAAGCAGGCTTCAGCGTCGACCGCGTAGTCACGGGTACAGATGCCCTGCACCAAGCTTTCGGTGACAACTACGATTTGCTGATTCTAGACGTCATGATGCCGGGCTTAGACGGCTGGGAAGTCATCAGGATGGTCAGGGCCGCGGGCAAGGCAGTTCCTGTCCTTTTTCTAACAGCCCGTGATGGTGTTGACGATCGGGTGAAGGGACTAGAGCTGGGGGCTGACGATTACCTAGTGAAACCCTTTGCATTTTCAGAACTATTGGCCAGGGTCAGAAGCTTGCTTCGTCGTGGAAACAGCTCTCCTCAGCAAAACACCATAAAAATCAGTGACCTTGAGATAGATCTTCTCAAACGTCGGGCGACACGCTCAGGTAAACGCATCGATTTAACCGCGAAAGAGTTTTCTCTTCTGGAGCTTCTGATGCGGCGGCAGGGTGAGGTATTGCCTAAATCATTGATCGCGTCCCAAGTTTGGGACATGAATTTTGACAGCGATACCAACGTGATTGAAGTGGCCATTCGCAGGCTACGAGCAAAAGTCGATGATGGTTTCGACCCAAAGCTTATTCATACCTCTCGCGGCATGGGCTACATGCTTGATGCTCCGGATACAGAATGAAGCGCGCCTCGCTAACGCTGCGCCTTAGTCTGATGTTTGTGTGCGCCGTGGTCGCGGTTCTGGTCGTCGCTGGGGTTAGCGTCAACGAGCTCACTCGGCATCATTTCAAGGAGCTGGATCGCCAAACGCTAATGGAAAAGCTTGAAGCAACGACACAAATCCTTGACGGCAAGTCAGGATCACTAGATGGAGCTGACGTTGAGCTTCAGCTACGCGCACTACTTGGTGCACATCCGGAGCTGTCCGCCATTATCATGGGCAAGGATGGTGTGGTGTTGTTCTCGGCTCCTAATGCAATTAGGCCACCGGGGATAGAGCCTGACCCCGAGCACAACATCTCGGAATGGTCGGAAGCTGGCCGCATGTATCGTGGCATGACAGCTACGGTTCGAACGGTACATCAGGCTCAAGCGGTGACCGTCTGGCTGATCCTTGATGTCACCAGCCATATGCATTTTTTCGAAACCCTGCAGTGGTGGTTTGTACTCGGTTTGGTAGTCAGCACTATCGTAAGCGCAGCGTTGGGATGGCTGGTAGCGCGCAATGGGCTACGCCCGGTTGAACAAGTAACACGCGCGGCTGCCGCAATGTCGGCTCGGTCGCTGAAGGAGCGCATCCCCCTTGAGCCAGTGCCCAAAGAGCTGTTGCAGCTGGTCTCCTCGTTCAATGCCATGCTGGCCCGGTTGGACGAGTCCTTCGTCCGGCTCTCTAATTTCTCTGCCGACATTGCGCACGAACTGCGAACCCCAATCAGCAATCTGCGGACCCATACGGAAGTCATCCTTGCCAAAAAGCGGGCGCCAGAGGCCTATGAGGAAAACCTGTATTCAAATCTTGAGGACCTCAACCGGCTCTCCAACATCATCGACGGCATGCTTTTTTTGGCCAAGTCGGACAACGGGTTGCTTCTGCCCGCTCAGGAGAAAGTCGACCTAAGAGACGTGGTTGAGAAGCTTTTTGAATACTACCAGTTGCTTGCCGATGAAAAGCAGATACAGCTCCAGGTATCAGGAAGCGGCTTGATTTCAGGCGATCCAGTGATGTTGGACAGGATCATCTCTAACCTCTTATCAAATGCGCTGCGCTATACACCTATCGGTAGCACTATCGTTGTTCAGATTAAACCTGACGGCAGCTTTATTGCTCTAGAGGTGACAAACCCAGGCGAGGAGATACCGGAGCAGCATCGGAGCCGTATCTTTGACCGATTTTACCGTGTGGACCCGGCCCGACGAGAAGGTGGTGCCAACAATGCAGGCCTTGGCTTGGCAATTGTCCGCTCTCTGGTTGAGGCTCACGGCGGAAATATTAAATGCGTGTCGGAACAGGGAGAGACGACGTTTCGGATTGAACTGCCGGCCCTGCGTGCGTAACCGTTATCCAGCCTTCTAGGAATTTGGAACGCACGGTGGCAGGACAACCCTGTCGGGTGGTGGTGGCTCTGGCCTTAACTGGAGCGGCTTCGAAGTCAGGAAGGTCCACGCTCACGTTGAAAACCAAAGCTCCCCCAACGGCGGAGCGCATCGGCGGCTCTGGTCCGCCGAATGCTCTTTTTCGTTTCGGGCCGAGCTAATATGGGAAGAAGATTGGTTCGCTTCACGTTAAGCGGCCATTCCTTCGCACTCATGAGCACACTGATTGCAAGCGCTGGCACACGCTTGGCAGTGGTCGTGAGAATGTCTGGAACATTCAGCAGCGCAGTCTCGGCACGCTTGGGCACATAGCTTACAAAGCTGAGCTGCGAACGGACTATTTCGTGCCATGAAAACAGCTGCCAGGCGACAAAGGTCTGCACAATCAAGGTCAAGCTTGATGCATTGCGCCATCATTTTAACGTTATCTTCGCCCAAGCAGGCGGAAGCGCAGGTATCGCAAGCAGCGGCGCAGGATAGACAAGCTGCGATGCAGCTATCGAAGGACTGATTCATCAGGCATCTCCTAGTGGACAGGTCGATTGCGACTTGACGGAGGAAAACCCCGTCAAATCATCTCGACCTGCTCATCCAAGAGGCGGTTTCTTTATTTTTATTACATTTCTGTAAGGTTGCGTTCTAGCGCGCAAACACCCCGTACAGGTGAGCGAGCGTTCCAGCTCCATCAGGCCAGCATCGTGGTCGATACCGCTGGCAGGTGATGAGTATGTTTCTTATGCCGCCATCCCACCGTGGATTGGTGATAAGAAGGGAGAATCTAACGCAAGCTGGCAAGACTAAGAGTTGATACGTAACGAGGCTATCAAGCTCTTTTAAAAAATAACCTATTTTATCATTAGCTAACGCTTATCACATGGATCGAAAATCTTTTTCGAGGATAGTGGTGACATGTAGCCCTTTGAATGCCTGCATATGGAGTTCGCCCCGGCCGGCGGCACCTGCCAATGGCCGGCGGTGTACCTGCGTGTACTAAGTCCTCTATTGCTATGGCTAGGGACACCCGCGGACGAAAAAAAACGCCGGGTAAGGGCGGTTTTTTGGTGGTCTGTTACGCAGGCCCGGCTCATGGGGGATCTTCATCGCCGTAGTAGTCGAGCTGTTCGCATGCCGTGCAATCGCTCGTATTTCCAAAATTTACACCATATAGAGGATACATGTGGTGACGTTTTGATTTGCATATGAAGGTACGAGCGCTGACAAAGAGTATTTTTCAGGATAAACAGATAGCATGACACAGCTTAATGTCACCAAAGAGGTGCTTCATGCTAGATAGTATCTTATTCAAAAATTCGGGCAGAATAGATCAAGTTGTCGACATCGGAGCACTTGCTGAAAGCCTAGTCTTCTACGGGAAAGTAAGGATTTTAGGTGACGCCGGAGTCGTTAGGTATCTTGTTAGGAAAATACCCCCGTTAATTCTTTTAGAATTAATAGAGTCAGGGCGTATTGAATTTTACTACACTCATGAGAATCTCGGTGTTAGAACTGAGAGTACCTATCGAGGGGAGGTTCATGACCTAGTTAGGTTCAGTCTAGCCGGTATCTCGTACCAAGATAAAGCAGTACAGATTTTTAGAGAAGCCGCAAGCTCCCCGCAAACGCGGATCGCAGGGTATAAATTCGGCAGATTAATTAGAAAATTCGAACACGATAGTTTCGGCCAAGAATCGTTGATTCAGGCCCTTGCGGCAAACGGCAGCACGGAGTCTGCAGTCGCAACCATGATTCGCTACCTTGCTCCGGAGTACGAGCACATCGGAGATTTTCGGTTCAAAATCAGTCTACAGAATTCGAAAACCTTCACTGTCGACACTAACATTGACTTCGTAAAAGCTAATATCTCGTACAATTTGAGAACAGCATCAAACGATTCAGTATTAACTTCGGCATACATCGTCGGTAAGCTGCAGAGTGCTTATACATCTGCATTCTATGGCGCCGCGTTCGACTCGGAAGTATCCACCAGCGCTCTGGAAGCAGCTCTTGGGCTACACGCACTAGATGGGGTATTAAGTAGAAGTGCTGGTGGGCAGAAGCATGTAGGCGATTTTTTAGAGCTGACGCTCGAAAACACATATGCAATTCGAGAAGCTGTAAATACAGGCCGGGTTTCGTTCTACGATGTATTAAGCTTGCTAGAGGTGGCAGATAAGTTTAGGCAGTGGGTGGCAGGTGTTCCAGATGACAAAGACCTCAAAAGAGCATATTACCAAGAGGTTGTTAAGGGTTCAAAGTTTGAAAAGTTGCCACTTAAGACATCTAGATGGGCCTGCTTTACCGCCGCTGGTATGGGCATTGATTTACTCGGAGCTGGAGGGCTTGGGACCGCAGCAGGATTGGCATTAGGGGCTGCCGATACGTTCCTGCTCGATAAAATAGTTGGTGGATGGAAGCCGAACCACTTTGTCGAAGGCGATTTCAAGAGATTATTTACAGATACCCACCTACCCAAATAGCTCCAGTATTGAGGTTAGATGTCATCAGTTACGTTGTACCACGGCGATCATAGGAACGCCTGTATCGACTAGCGATGTGTTTTTGGAATGGACGGATAGCTGCCTCGGTGTTGCCGATGATATGCACCATGGCTTGGCTCGCGACTTTGACGTTGAACTCCACAACAGTGGCCTCATCAACGTCATTTTTGCCTCGTGCAAATCGCTCAGAATCGCAGATGATGTAGGCAATTCGGGGCGACAGGGGGTAATAGAGGTCCGCATGTTCGGGCGCTTCGAATTTGGTAGTTGAAACACAGGAATGGACGTTTACGACAGGGTGGTCGGACGTGATGAACGGTACCCCTGTATCATTTATCAACAATGCGTGCTTGGCGTTGTGTCGATTTGTAAACAGGCTTAGCCCAATGCTCATGCCAAACATGTAGCTTAGGAACCACCAGGCATGAGCCATCATTTCGGCAACTTCAATCTCTTGAGAATTCCTGCGAGGCTGAGCCTGCAGCGCGCCATCGCGGAAAGGCTTCGTGCGGGAGATCTGGTGACCGAAGAACGCCATGAATTCGATCATGCGCTGCTGATCCTGTAGTACGTCGAGTTGCTCATCAGCAAGCGCGGCCAGCAGGGGGATTGCCATTTTCTCGTGAGATGCGTGGAGGTTTTCCAGTAGGTTGCATTTCAGCGCATGAAGGTGAAGCTCTGCCTCATCATTCTGAATGCCAGACTTACGGTAAATGGCCTCGGCTTCCTGCATCTTCAGGAAGTCGGTTAGGTAAGACATGTGGTGGTGTTGGAGATGATCAGGGCTCTGACGTGAATAGCTTTTAATCAACTCGACATGCTTGCTCGTAAGCGTAGTGACCTTATAGAAATAGTCATCAACAACTATTCCACGCATGCTGTCGTGAGCAATTTTTCCCGTTTTCGTAGAATAGAAAACGTTTTTCGTACCGCTGCCCCAGCGCGCTAGATAATTCGCCCAGACGTAATGGTGTCTTTTTTTTGCTTCTAGGTCTTTGCTCGACATAGAGTCCGGTCCGTTGTGAAGTAGATGGAAGCTCTCGGCGCACAAGCCTTACCTCAGGGTCCAGCGTACTCTAACGGTGGCTGTTACATAGCGCCCTGCAGCCTAGCTGCCGCTTCCTACCGAGAGCCAATGCTGCGATCTTCCCATTTGACTGCGGTGTCAGGCCGGCGCTTGGTTTGTGCTTGGTCCGGTGACTCTGCTGACCTATGCTGGCCCTTGCTTATGGTGTACTATGTACTCCTATAGACAAGGATAGCATCTGTGAGCAACGCAATTGAATTCATCGAAACCTCGATGTTTACACGCCAGATCAAGGCTCTCGCAACAGATGATGAACTGCGAAGCCTGCAGGCGATATTAATCGAGTCGCCGGATAAAGGTGATCTGATCACGAACACAGGTGGGCTCCGCAAAGTACGCATGGCGACGGGTAACCAGGGCAAGAGCGGCAGTGCGAGAGTGATCTACTTTTTGGCTACACCTGAGGTGATCTACCTGGTGATGGCATACCCGAAAAGCACCAAAGACAGTCTGACTGACGCCGAAAAAGCAGAGCTGAAGCTGCTCACTCAAAAGCTGAAAAAAGAGGTGTGATATGAGTTTTTTTAATGAGTTAAAGGCCTCTCTTGAAGAAGCCGTGGATATCCAGAACGGTGTTAAGCCGGCTGCTCGGCGAACTCGATGCGAGCTGGCCGATGTGAAAGCTATTCGAGCCCAGTTGAATGTTACCCAGGGTGAGATGGCAAAGGTGTTGGGCACTAGTATTGATACGGTGAAAAGCTGGGAAAATGGACGGCGTAATCCTACGGGCCTTGCCGCCAAGGTGCTTGCTACGGTGAAGGCAAATCCTGAATTTTTCCGTGAGCTGTCAGCGCACTGAGGCATCCCTCGCTTGAACCCTTTGAGCGCCTTCCTCGCTCGCCGGTGACTCATCTTTCTGGCCGTGTATGAGAAGGCTTTGACTGTCGACCTGTTCAGCGTGGATCGATTGATCAACGCGCTCGCCCAGGGCGGCATGCACGGTGAGGTCAATGTCAAAACTGCAGCTTGATTCAGGTTACATGTGGTTGCGATTCCTGTAGTTTCGACTTCTTTTAGCCTGGGTCTGCTTTATGCCTGTCGATCCTGACCTGCCTGGTCTTGCAACACACATCATCCAGAACTACAACAACGCCCAGATCGCGCAGTTGATCAGGATGATCAGTCCTATTTCACCCTGCGCCCTGATGACCGCGGACGAATTTGAGCGAGTCATGGCCGTGCTTGCGGGCCAGACTCGACGTCGATCGTTCTCAGATCGTTCAATAAGTGCTGCCAGGCTTGTCCTGGTCATGGGTGCCAGTGTGTCTGAAGCTGCCTTGGAGACTGGATTGACGCGGCAGGTGGTTCACAGGCTCATGGCACGCATCCGGGCGCGCCTGACGGACCTGCCGCCTGATTGGGTCAAGGTTGAAGCCTGGCTTCCTCCTGCAGCAGCTGGTGACGTTCTGGCTTTGGCTCAATCACTCAGATCTGCTCGATCGCAATAGGAGAGGAGTGCCCTGGCTGTTTCAGCCTCGGTGCGGCTCGACCGCTGACAACCTCTGACGTGCGTTCCCTTCGCTGCGCTCAGGGCCGGGCTTTCGTGCTGCGCATCGAGCCAGGCCATGAAGCCGGCCCGTCTCGCCCCTTCGGGCTTCAATCCTCGCCGGCAAGCCGGCTCTAACGCCTCCGGCCTCTCGGCCTGCGCGCTCCGCTTGCCGTCGCTGCCTATACCTCCCGTATCACCTGCAGGCTTTGCTGCGCACCTTTCGCCGTGCGCTTGACGGTAGATCGAGCGCGGCACCTGACAAGGGTTCGGCTGCGCCCGCGACACTCCCCCGTTCAGACTCGCTTCGCTCCCTTAGCTGCGGCCTCGCATCGCGCCCTTGTCACGCACCTATGCGCCCGATCGACCTAAGCGCATCGGCGAAAGGCACTCAGCAAAGCCAGCACAGAGGTGAGACGAAATGAACAGACAAGCAAAGCAACAGCTGATGAAGCGCTTCACAAGCGGTCAGGTCGAGGTCTGCAAAAAGCTGCTGAAACTGAGTCGCCAGGCACACAAATTCACTACCCGCGTCGCCGCTTAACCCCGCTTGCGCCCGACAGATCGGGCGCTACACCAGGAGAAATTTATGCGCATGTCTAGCAACTTCCGTAACCCGTGCATGATTCGCAGTGATGTTGCACTGAGCAACGATCAGATCGCTCACTACGTGCCTTCCATCTTCGCCGAAGAAGCGCACGACAGCCGGTCGGAGCGTTACCTGTACATTCCCACTGTTCAGGTGCTCGATGCGCTGCGTGCAGAAGGCTTCGAGCCATTCATGGCCTGCCAAACGCGTGTACGCGACCAGGGCAAGCGTGAGCACACCAAGCACATGCTGCGCCTACGTCATGCGAGCCAAATTTTGGATCAGGAAGCCAATGAAATTATTCTGCTAAACAGCCACGACGGCAGCAGCAGCTATCAGATGATCGGCGGCAAATTCCGTTTCGTGTGTGCAAACGGGCTTGTACTGGGGGACGTCGCTGCTGATCAGAAAGTGCGCCATAGCGGCCGTGGTGATGTGGTACATGACGTGATTGAAGGCGCGTTCGAAGTATTAAAGCATTTCGAACAGATCGATCACATAACCGATGACATGAAGCATCAACAATTGCACCAGGACGAGCAAGAAGCCTTTGCAATGGCTGCCCTGGCTTATCGCTACGATCCGGCCGAAGGCCCCGCGCCGGTTACCCCGTCACAGTTGCTCATGCCACGCCGTCGGGAGGACCGTAGCAGTGACCTTTGGACCACCTTCAACCGAGTCCAGGAAAACACCATCAAAGGCGGTTTGACCGGGCGCAACAAACAAGGCCGACGCACAACAACGCGGGCAGTTAACGGCATTGATCAGGATGTGAAATTGAATCGCGCACTGTGGGTGCTGGCACAGGCTCTGCAAAGCCGACAGCTCGCCGCCTAATCTCAAGCCCGGACATGATCTGTCCGGGCACACCACACCCTAACGGAGGAGAACACCATGGGCCCCTATATCGTTACCTGGACCATGTATAGCGAAAATCCAGGCGACCACAAAGCCGCCGCCCAGGAAGTAGCGGAGCGATATTTTCAAGAGCGAATTGCAGCAGGTGAGCCCGATACGGCCTGCACGTTTGTGGTAACGAATAGCAAAGGTGAGTCGAGACAGATCGATCTTGCAGTGCACTAGCCACGTAAAGTGAAAAACCTAAAAGCCCCACGATGTGGGGCTTTTTTTTGCTCATGTTCAACGCGGACGAACGTTAAGCCGTTTGTGCTTTAGCGCGAGGGGCAGCGCGTTTACGTGAGGTTGTGAGTTCAGTGATTTCTTTAGCGCTCACGTTCAAGCCTACATCCGCGAGTGCTTGCTTAACCTCGCTGACTGTGTACCCCTTCGTCGTACACAGCGCAACGATTTCCGCTTTCAGTGTTTGCAGCACTTCCGCCTGGCTCAGCTTGTCCTGGCTCAGATCTGGAAGCTCCGCCAGTTTCTGGCGGGCCGCTTCCAACTCTTTTTGGGTGAACGTCTTTTGCTTCGCCATTTCGCGATTCCGAATGATGTTGATCGATCACGGCGCCCGAAAAAAGGGCGGGGCGCCCGTTAGTTTCCGAGAATATCAGGAAGCGGCTCACCGACAACAGCGGGTTTTGCAAGCCAAGCAGGCCGTGATGGGCCAATCAGGCGTGCAAGACCTCAACGGATCGCTTTTCGAAGGTCGAAGCATGACCTCTCAAAAGCGTCCCAGAAGCCTCTAGGCCTATACAGAAGCCCAACCAGCCACCTCCGCAGCCGCTTCTATGCTTTGGCCCTAGGCGCCCTTGAGCCTAAATGCTAGTCTAGAGGCTGAGTTGAGCTCAAAAGATATGACCGGAAATGTTTTGTGGCCACCGCCCGCACGCGGTCGATGTCCACAAAACCCGGATCAGGGCTACGCCCCGACACCCCAGCATCGTCAGTTAGAGTTGAGCCATGTCCAAAAGCGAGTCGCGGCAGAAGGATCAATGGATCAAGGTGCGTTGCACCCTGGAAGAAAAAGCGCTGCTAGTAGAAAAAGCCAAAGCGGCTGAAGTATCTCTTTCTGATCTGATGCGTCGGGCTGCCCTAAATCGCAAGATCAAGACACCGACAGACAAGAAGCTCATGGGCGAGCTTCTGCAGTTGGGCGGTTTGCAAAAGCATCTCTTTAACCAGATGCAAACAGGCATGACTACTGATCTGAGCAAGCAATTCTCCGATGTCCTTGTGGCCATTAAAAAGGCCGTCATTGCCATCGACCTTTCTCAATCTCACGTAAAATGAGTCACCGGTCATGAACGTTATCATTCCTCCGAAACGTGGCGATAAAGGCTCCAGCTTTAACCGGTTGGTGAGCTACATCAGCGATCGTGCGGACAAGCCTAAGGATGATGACGAGGTAACCAATACTGCTCGTTCAAGCCAATCGCGTACCAAGGATGCGATGTTTGATCGACTGGTTGATTACGTAGACCGTAATGAGGGTGATGACCGCGCGGTGGTCATCACCGAGTCTTTTCCCGACGGCCGTCAGCGGTTGGTCAGCGGCGGTATTTCCTGCGAGACCAATTGCTTTTCATGGGAAACTGCGGCTGCTGAAATGAACATGGTCGCCGCTCAAAACACGAAATGTATCGACCCGGTTTACCACTTCATTTTGTCCTGGCGTGAGAACGAACTGCCCACCGATGCGCAGATCTTTGAATGCGCTGAGCATTGCATCCGTCAGGTTGGGATGGAGGGTCACCAGTACGTGACCGCCATTCACCAGGACACCGACAATACTCACTGCCACGTTGCTGTTAACCGCGTTAATCCGGTCACTTACAAAGCTGCCAACCTCTGGAACGATGCTGATTCTCTTCAGAAAAGCTGTCGGGTTCTGGAGCGTAAATATGGGTTTGTCCAGGACAATGGAAGCTGGGAGTGGGGTTCGAACGATCAGTTGGTACGAGCGCCTTTTCACTTCCCCAGCGCACCTCGTGATGCTGTGCCACTGCAGGTCTATTCGAACACCGAAAGTCTTTACCACTACGCTGTGGACGAGGTGAGGAGTGACATCTCCGGCTTGCTCGAATCAAATACCCTAACCTGGGAAAAAGCGCATCAAACTCTTCACGAAAGTGGACTTGGCTTGCGCGAACAGGGTGATGGTTTAGTGATCTTCGACGCTCTGCGCCCCGATAGCAGTCCGGTCGTTAAAGCCTCATCTGTGCATGTGGCCTTGACTAAATCGAAGCTTGAGCCGCACTTAGGCAAGTATGAGGCTCGGCCGCATATTGCAACCGTGAAGTCGGATGGCAGCACCCAAGCTCATCAGGTGCGTTCTACTTACCAACCGCAGTTTGAGCTGAGAGATAAGGATGCCCGGTTTGAGCGCCGGCAGGAGAGGGCAGATGCTCGGCTAGACCTTAAGAAGCGTTACCAGCGCTACCGTGCTGGCTTCAAAAAGCCTGAGCTGAATGTGCTACGCCGTCAGAGAGAAATTGCTGATCACTTCCGGGCTATGAAGGCCACGGTAAGAGATAAACATCGTGACCCTGTGATGCGGAAGTTGATGTATCGCGTAGCTGAATTTGAACGCATGAAGGCAATGGCTGAGCTACGTATTCAGTTGCGTCATGAACGGCAGGATCTCGCAGACAAGGGGATGGCCCGGCCAATGGCTTACCGTGCTTGGGTTGAGCAAGAAGCTTTGACTGGTGACGTGGCTGCCGTCAGTCAGCTGCGCGGATTCGCCTATCGAGAGAAACGTCAGTCAACGCGCCTGCAGCGCGAGGCTGATCGCGTGATCCTCTGCAGCGCTGCGGATGATGCGCCTGTACACGATTGGAAGACCCACGCGACGCAATTACGTCGCGATGGCACCGTCGAGTACATGCGTGATGGGGTTGTCGGTGTGCGTGACGAAGGCGATCGCGTGCTTGTTCGGGAGTCGATCTATGGTGGTGAAGATACGAGCAATTTCGCCCTCGCGATGGCGATCACTAGCCATAAGAGCGGTGAGAATGTTGTTGTCCAGGGCGACGTCTCATTCATGAAAGATGCGCTCCATGCGCTCCATGACTTCAATCGTGAGTATGGGATGTCCCGGTTTGAGCCGACCCGCGAAGATCAGCGCCTTTATCTCGAATACCTACAGGACAACGAGAGACATGAGGTGCAGCCAACGCGAGACGCATCCGCTGATAATTCTCTTGCTACCAGGCCTGAGATGGGGCCTATCCCACGACCGTGAGCCATGCGTTTTTGGCTGATGCGATGTCGCATACGGCTTCATCCAGTCGCGTGCTCTACCTCCTAACTTTTCTCAAGAATTTGGTGGATACGTACCCATCGATTAAGAAGCCTTCGTGCTCATATGAAACGTAGAGCCAGGTGCGGTCTTCCTTGTCTAGAACCACCACTGGGGCATATTTTGGTAGGGTCAGTAGCACAGCAGACTTCATTCCAGGCTCTACCCTCAGGCGGACGTCTGAGCCAGTTACGAGACGAATATCACCTGCCTTGCCTGCTAGATTGGAGCGGATGAAGCGCTTAAGGCTCGAAAACGAATATGTCTCTGGAATGCGCTCATTAATATCCACCAACCCAGCTCGCACGTCTTCCCAGTCCTTTACTATCGCCAGTGCTGGCAGGATGAAAAATGCCCACAGAACCAGCAACCACGTAGGGACGCTTGAGAGTCTCGGCTTTGCACCGGGCGTAGGCTTTATTTCTACATCGTAAAAGTCCCCGATCGAGACCTGGTTGTCCTGGTCAACAGAGACGTCCTCCAGATCGGCTGCGGCCATGGCCACTTCTGGTGGCTCGTGAGGGCGCGTGGCCAGCTCGCTCAGCAGATCATCTAAAGTCAGGCCCGCAGGAAGCGTCCGTTGGGCAAGCCGACTGAGGTAAGCACTTTTACCAATAGCTGTGGCTTGGCCCTCTAGCAGTCCCAACATATCCGTGCGCCAAGTCCTGGCCTGCTCAGCCAGTTGGCTCACTTGGTCCTTGTTACTCCAGGCCCTGGCCTGCTCAGCCAGTTGGCTCACATGGTCCTTGTTACTCCAGGCCCTGGCCTGCTCAGCCAACTGGTGCACATGGTCTTTGTTGCTCCAGGCCCTGGCCTGCTCAGCCAACTGGTGCACATGGTCTTTGTTGCTCCAGGCCCTGGCCTGCTCAGCCAGCTGGCTCACATGGTCTCTGTTGCTCCAAGCTTTCGCTTGTTCGATCAGGTGACTCAGATGATCACCATCACTCCAAGCCTTAGCCTGTTCAATGAGCTGTTCTAGCTTATCCCTGTCGTTAGGGGTGCCAGATCCATCGATTGTTTCGTTCATTTTTCACGGCGCTCCGCTATCAACCAATGGTGATCACTTTATTCTTTTGCGCAGCCGAACAAACAGGAGTTGTACTTAGTTGGAGCGGCCTGGTAAATCAGGTTTAGATTTAAAGGACTACGGTTTTTAAATTAATACCTAGACAGCAATAGACGCCTATTAAGAGTTTTTGTCCATCAGGGAAATAATAATTGTTTGTGCAGTCATGGCCTTGTCATATTGAATCTCAAGCGTTGCCTCTGGGTGCAAACTATCCTTGAGTTGGTATAGGTCCCACGCAAACATTTCCAAAGCGACCAGCTCAAGAGGTGACTTAGAGAGTATCGGAGTGCCCAGATGTTTCAGAGCGTCTTCGCGGCTATGCACTAAGTTTAAAGGGTCAGGCAGAACGTCTTTTAGTCCACTACTTCTCGCCCGGGTGCTTTGCATCGACAACACGATACTTTCGAATCGCATCGTCTCGCTCCAGAACACGAGTTCTATTCCGTTATCCAATAGGATCTCAGCCGTATCTTCGTCGTCATAGTGATGTACTGGCTGCGACTCACTGATGATTTGGTTAGTTACCATTGCAGGGTAATGGTAACCAAGATTACGAATGAGCTTTTCTATCTCTTTTTTGTCCATGAAGCAGCAGCCTTGGTCTAGGTCGGTCAAGGGGGGTGTTTCTAACAGATTAGAGCCTAAACTGCTTGTGCTATCGGCTTTTTTGAGGGCGAAAAACGGCCTCTCGGGCCATCTTGCAGAGCTTTTCTAGCTCTCGGGGGTCGTCTATAGCAAAAATTGCATCAACGAGGTCTGACCTTAGGTCGATGATCAACTGACGTTCCATATCTACTTTCCCTGGTAAAAGATCCATTGGCGTGATTGAGAAAAACACGGCCATTTTTACAATTTGCTCACCGTCCGGTGCGTACTCGCCTCTCTCGTACCGTCCCAGCGTAGTCACCTCGCAGCCGATAGCCTCAGCTAGGGCTGCCTGGGTCACATTCTTCTGTTTTCTGAACGTTCGGATGCGTGAGCCGATCAGCTTGCGGATTGAGCTCGACATTCATTGCCTTAGAAAAACCTTCATTTTCAGTGCTTTGGACGAAAATAAAACGTCATAAATGCACATTGTGCAAAACTGCATTGTGTGGAAAGTGTTTATGTCATAAAATGCACCAGTGGCACAAAGCCATTGATTTATTGTCACCTGTACATATAATCAGTACCCCTCGTTTGGATCCGTTCGGTTCCGCATACGATTTCAGTTAAGGCGCCACGGCGAATTAGTGGCGGCGCGTGCCCAATGGAAGGAGCAAGACTATGATGAAGTGGTATCTCATCACCCATAATCTCCATGCTTTACAGGTAGTTACAGCCAGAATGGCGATCATGGAGGTCGAGTACTTTGCGCCTACTAAGACGAAGGTCACCCGCCGGTCTGATTGTGAAGGTGTCCGCACCACCCAAACCATCCTGTTCCCCGGCTACCTGTTCGTGCGCCTGGATCCTGAAGTAGTGCATCCGTCTACCGTGGCGGATATACCAGGGGTTAAAGAGTTCGTCAGGTTCGGTGGTGAAATCTGCACTATTTCAGGCTCATTGATTGAAGCCTGGCGACAAGGGTTGATGCTGCGGCCTAATAAAAATGTCACTCAGATCGAGTACAGGAATGTATCGCCCGCTTTGCTTTCAGACCTTGAATATGTGACGTCCCTCAAGTGCAAGCTTGCGCGACAGTCTGCTTTGTTCGAGGTGCTACAAAACCATATCGGCAAAAACAGCTTCGAAAACGTTAATCAGCTAGTTGTCTCTGTCCTAGAGCATCCAGTTCTTGATGAAAGAATCAATTAGTCACTCAAATCTGTTTGGAGGTGTAATTTGGCAGCAAACATGAATCCCTTAGGCTTAGAGCTGAAGGCTAAAAAGGTTGTCTACGTTGGAGAGGAGCGCTTCACTAAGTTGATGGGGCACGCGATTGAGCTGAGTAACAATACGCGCGTTCAGATCACTACGACGCAATTCGCTCAGCATTTGGTTGATCACTACAGTGAGCTGGCTCTTGCAAACTGGATGCAGACACTTGCCGCTGCAGCTGTCAAAAACCAACCCGGCGCTCAAGAACAAGCCGAGACCAGCATCCAAAATTGCTGATCTAAACACCTGCTACAGTCCCCCCCTCGATTGTTACATCGTATTTCTCTCGCACCCGCATCCCTCTCATCCTGCTCAACACCCCTTTTGGTCCGAAGGCCGTTGTACGAGCTCTGGATTTGATCTTCTACTGAAGAAGCGATTCAGCATCCCGATGTAATGCAATGCCCCGCGCTATACGTTTCAACTCCTATTAACCCCCTTCACTCGCCTATGCGTTTCTAAACCGGCGCGGCTGAGAGGCACCTATGAGAAAACCCCTGCTGCTAGCTGCAGCCATTTCATTGATAACAGGTTGCACAACGGCTCCACCCTCCAGCACCGTCTCAGCAGATCAGTTGATTGACGAGCAGATCGCTGTAAGCGCGTCGACGTTAAGTCAGGCTCAGCTGCGCTTGCATCAAACCGCAGCACCTGCAGCAAGCGCTCCCCCTGCTGTTGCAGTATCCACTGTTACAGCTGCAGCGGCCGTCAAGCCTGCTGCACCTGTAGTGGTCATGCCGGCACCGGCTCCAGCACCCAAAATTGTGGAAGTAGTTCAAGCCCACAATGGCCCGAGCCCGGCTGCTCAGGTTGTTGCTGACGCACTGAAGCCGTCATCTTTGAGCAAGGCGGGCAGCACCTCCGCCGTGCCTCTTGCAAAGCCGGTCTCCACCACTTTGGCGGTTAAAAGCATTGCTTCTGCGCCGGTACCACCAGTTGTGCTCGCCAAAGCCACACCGCCAAAGCCCGTAGCTGAGCAGTGGACGATGACGACCTCCGACGTCACGTTGCGCCGTGCGCTGGGGAAGTGGGCTGCTAGGGCTGGCTGGCAGTTGGTTTGGGAGGCATCAGTAGACGTGCCGATCAATGTCACCGCGACATTCGAAGGCGACTTTCGTACTGCCGTTAAACGCCTATTCCAGTCCCTTTCCGCTGCTGATGTAAATCTGACCGGCATGCTCTATGCCGGTAACCGAGTCCTTCGCGTCACCGAGTCCGGTCGCCGCGCTCAATAAATCCTGGAGTTATTCCCTATGACTTCGTACATGAAACGAAGCCTTGCCGTGGCTGTTGCATTGGCACTGTCCGGGTGCGGCGCGCTGACCGAGCGTGACGGTATTCGCGGCGCCTCGGCGGAAGGCAACCAGAAGGTGCAAGACAGCCTGACCCGGCTGCGCCAGGAAGATCAGCTGCGCGGCGCTGCGGTGCGCGAGTTCGATGGCGTTTGGCTGGGCGGTAAAACGGTAAAAGTCTCACGCGATGCTGAGCTGCCGGCTGTGTTCAGTCAGCCGATCCGCTTTTCCTTCCCAGACAAACCGACACTCAACGTCTTTGCCGATCGGATCAGCAAGATCACTAACCTTTCGGTGCGTGTCAGCCCCGATGCCCTGGTGCCAATACAAGTCTTCACAGCCCAACGCATGGGCGCCTCGGGCGGTGCACCGGCACTGCAGGCCCCTTCGCCGATGGCCATGAGTGTTCCCCTGAGCGGTTCGCTTGGGCAGTCGGTACCAAGCCTCGCATCCATGCCGGGAATGAGCGGTAACGGCTATATGGCCGTAGCGCAAGGCAACCCAGCACCGCGTTCATTCTTTCTCGATCAAGCCAGCTCGGCAGGGTCCACCCTGAGCGAACTCCTCGATCAGAGAACAGCTGAGTACGGTGTCGGCTGGGACTTCAAGGACGGGATCATCCAGATCTCGCGACTGGTGACCCGGACTTACCAGATCGCAACGATCACGGACATCAACGATGTCAGCAGCACGATCGCCAAAACCGCCTCCACCGGTGCCAATGACAACAGTGGAAGCAGCGGCAGCGGCGGAACGAGTCAGGCAGGTCAGCTTTCGTCATCGTCGGATGTGTCGGCCAAAATGACGGCAAATGTCGATGTGGTTAAAAACCTCAAGATCGCTATTGCCGGCGCGTTGACCCCCAATGGCATCGGCAAGATGTCTATCTCCGACTCAGGCGTCGTGACCGTCACAGACACCCGTGAAGTCCAGGAACAGGTCGAGGAGCTGATGAGCGCCGAGAACAAGTCGGTCGGACGCCAGGTGCGCATGCGCATGCAAATCGTTGACTTGACCTCGACGTCCGATAACGACGCCGCCGTGAACTGGTCGTGGCTGATTAACAACGCGGCTTCGAAATGGAATGTGAACTTCTTCTCACCGGCGGGGCTACCCGGAGGGTCTACAGGGTTTGGGCAGTTCGGTGTCATTCGTAACGGGGACAATTCAACGACGTCCACTTTCCTGCAGGCGTTGGCCACCGTAGGCAAGGTCAACATCCGCAAGGATGAGACGTACTCGATGATGAACAACAGGCCCCTCTCGGTGGCAAACACGGAAAACTTCATTTATCCAGCCCGTTCCACATCAGCCTCATCTAACGGTAACAACAACAGTACGACGGTTGTCCCGGGTGTTGAGCCTGGTCAGCTGACCACGGGCACGTTCTTGAACATGCGTCCTTCGATCCAGCCCAATGGATCAGTCATCGTGCAGTTTTCGATGGACGCCTCGATGCGTGGTGCGACTAACACCTTTGTCAGCAACGGCGTCACGCTGCAGTACCCGCAGTCGACAGCGAACCAGTACCAGTTCTATGCCAGCGTGGTTAGCGGTGAAACGACCGTGCTCGCCGGCGTGCAGAACGTTCAGCAGCAGACCACGGACAAGTCATTTGATGGGCAGTTGACCCCATTATCAGAACTCGGCGCCTCGATCGCAGCCACAGCGCGAGTCCCGACCAGCTCCGCAGCCAATGCCGCAGTCGAGTCCTGAGGATTTTCCAGACGATGACATCCCATTCATGGACCCCTACCGTTTTAGCTGGTGGCTGGTTTAGCGGCCAATTCGCATCCTAAAACCACGCTTGGCCATGCCTACTCAGTCATTAAAGCAAGGGCGTGGCATCAGCTGCGAATGGGACGAACCAATAAAGCTGATCAATTGGTAGCGTCGCATAAATAAGTTATGTAAGTTACATCATTATTCAAATGGGCAGGAATTTTATCCTATGATTTTACTGTTAGGTGGGGAGAAGGGAGGAAGCGGTAAAAGCTGCCTCGCTCAAAATTTGGCAGTCTGGCTGCAAGCACGCGGCGGGGACGTTCTGCTGCTCGACGCTGACCCGCAGGGCACTACAGCGGATTGGGCCGCAGAGCGGTCCGCTCAAGGTGATTTGCCAAGCATTCCTGTTGTGCAAGCCCACGGGAATATCCGGCAAACGTTGTCAGATTTGCGTAACCGATATCGGCAGATCGTGGTCGATGCCGGCGGATCTGACTCTGAAGCCTTACGTTCAGCGATGACTGTCGCAACTCATATGCTTATCCCCTTTAGGCCCAAAAGGCGTGACTTGAAAACGCTGCCGAAGGTCGACAACCTAGCGCGCTTGGCGACGGCGGTAAATCCTTCGCTCACCGTTCGAGCCGTTATCACTCAATGCCCTGCGCTCCCTAGTCAGATTCAACGAATTCTAGATGCCAAAGAAGCGTGTAAGTCCTTTGGTATCGAGCCCCTCACTGCAATCACTACGGCTCGGAACGTATATGACGATGCAGATGAGGACGGTTGCTCCGTGTTGGAAAGCAATACAGATCCTCGCGCAAAGGAAGAAATTGAGTTGCTGGCTGATGAGTTGTGGGGGGACAGAACATGGGCTTGAAGGATTTGATTCGTAAGCCTGAGCAGGTGACGCGAACCCGCGAGGAGAATGATGAAGCAGCATTGGCCTTCATAGCTGCCGCACCCGTTAGCGCGACACACAAGCCCAAGCGCAAACGTAAAAAGGCACCGACTTTCGTGCGCACCACCTTCTCCCTGTCTAAGGAGTTGAACAGACAGATCGACAAAATTTCGCTGCTGCCCCGATCTTTTCGAGCTTCTCGCTCGGATGTAATTCGAGCTGGCGTCATTGCGTTGCAACAACTCGATAAGGCCGACCTGCTGGCATTACTCGAGACCGCTTCCAAAGCCGAGCCGCTCGATGTCACTAAGGAAGATGACAGAGAAGAGTAAGGTCACTTATAGATGCTTTGGAGTTTGGGCCCTGGACTCTTTAAGCCTGGGTCGAACCAAAACCTAGGCCCTCACCACTGCCAAACCGCCAAGGTAGCGCAGATGGCGAATACTCTGAATCCCCACCATTAGGGCATATCGCTAGAACCTGCCCGGTGTCGAGCCAAGTTCTTGTGCACGCACATGGTCACAAAGAGCTGTGGCATGTGGGCTTCGGGCTGAAACGCCTTCTGTTCAGGGTATGAGCTCGACACTACGAGCGTAAGAAGGCGCCAACCTTCGACGCTCCTCCTCATGCCCCTGGCTGTTCACGGGATCATTGCGCGTTACAGGTTTGCTGTCTGTTCATACCGCGGCAGGCTTAGCTTTTGTCACTTAATTCGATGTAACAGTGCACCGTCAGAGCTTTGGCTTTCTATTAGGTAACTGATGTAACTTACATAAGTTATTCGCTGTTTTTTCTTGCAGCCCTTACGCGGCGCACCATTCAGCAAGACTGTCGAGCATCTCTCCTTCAAAAATAAACAGGTTAAAGGGCTATGCTTTTCGTTGCGGAGAGGTGTTCGCGGTGATAGTGTGCCCGCAACTTGGCTGTCTGCCAGTCATGAACGGCAAATCGGCAGTACTGAACAGTTTGCAGGAAGGGTAGAAATTTCGGTGAGATGAACAAAAAGCGGAAACCAAAAAGCCCCGGTTGGCGCCGGGGCTTTTTGGAAAATCTTGAACAGGCCCTTAGAGATGGGAACACCTGTTCAACACACATAACGTGAACCGATTATGGCCTTCACTGGGGCTTCCTGCAACCTCAGATTGAATCCAAGATCGGTTCACCGCTGACATGCGGATATACGGACATGATTCTGAACAATGACGGTGCCATGGATCCAAAAAGCACCGAGCGCAGTACCCCTGAATTGCCCCCCTCCCCCTGCGTTTCCTGCCCGTCCCTTGACCACCTGGTTTATGGCGGTGCTGCATGAAACGCAACCTCACAGTCGTCAAACTCAACCCCGCTGACCCTCATTCCGCCCTGCGCAGATCCGCCCGGCAAATGCCGGCACGCTATGCCACTGTTCGTCACCTCAGCGAGAAGCAGCTGCGCAATCCTCTGATTCGTTCCGCCCATGAACGCTTGAGCAACATAGTGGCGTACCGTGGACAGTACCTGCGTGGCTTGGACTCGGTGCATGGCGATCGGCGTACCCGCGTCGAAGTCTTCCAGGCGATCGAGCGTGTCGCCGAGCAGTTGCTGGTACGTTTGGACTTGGCCAACAGTGTGCTGGGCTATATCGATCCCGAAAACGGCCGCTACGTTCTTAACACCCAGCGCAACATCGCCGAGGACGCCGGGACTATCTCAGCGCCGGCGCTGTGCCGTCTTTTCAAGACGCTGGAAGCCGCCGGCTATGTCTATCGTCGAATCGAGCGCATACGCCTGGACGAAAAGGATGAGTACGGCCTGCACCTGGTGCGTACCCGCGTGCTGATCCGCTTCACCAAGCAGTTCTGGGCCGATCTGGGCCTGCGTTATGTGTATGAGCGCGTGCAGAACGCCGCCAAGAAGCGCCGCGATGTGCAGTTGCGTGAGATTGGCCAGCGCCGCATGGCTGAAATCGAACGTCATTCCCTGGATCTGCAGCGCCGCACAATCTCTCGCAAGCGCTGGCAGGCCAAGGAAGCCCGCGACGCACGTGATCCAGCGCAAGGGCAGCTGGCCTTGCCTCAACAGATGGCAACTACTGCAAAACAGCTTGAGCCCGACATTCTTCCCGAACGTATGACCGGTCACCAAGCGCTGAAAGCCATTGGCGCCATGCTCACCCGGAAACCCGCCGGCAGCTGATTCGCTGGTGATCTGATTGGCAGAGCCACGTCCACTCGTTAACCGAGCGGGAGGACTGTAGACACCTGCCCCCTTTTTTCGTATCTGCTCACGCGGAGGCTTGCGCTCGCTTGTAATTCGGGTCAGAGCATGGCAGTGATCGAGCTGTGCTCAGTGGACGGGAAAAGCGCTGCGCAGAGCGTCGATTTGCGCCCCAGGCGGCCCTTTTAGAGAGGTGGCCTCGCAGTAGCAGGCACCGCCTGTGGATGATGTGGATTAGATGAAATTTTATTCCCCCTCCAGTTAACCCCTTCGGGATAAAAAAGAGCTTTCCGAGGTGAAACACCTCGAACAGCAGTAATGCACCGCGCACTTCGTGCCTTCGGCACGGCGCGGTAACGCTGTCTCAAGATTCAAAGAAAGCCCGTCTAAGCGGCCCAGGGCGATGAAGCTGCCCTGCCCTGGCCTGCGGCCACCCTGCGGGCGCTAAGACCCGGATAAATCGCCCCCGACCGGCAAACCGGCCGAGTGCTCAACCGGGCGCGTGTGCGCGCTGGCTTAAGATAGATGCATTAACCTCAAACCCCGAAATGTGCCTTCGGTGAAGGCATGCTTTTTGAAATCTCGGACCGGCCTGCCACTACGTTGGGCCTCCGACGACGGCTCAGGACTTTTGCAGGCGACTGCAGATGGTATCCAGGCTGGCCCAAGGGGTAGAAGCCGTCGATTCATAGCCGCAACCCGGGAGGTGCGGAAAGTCTTCTACCTTGAGCTGTTCAGGCTGCCGGCCGTGGCAGCAACGGCATTGAATGGTATGCGCGTCCAGCTTCCAGCGATGTGTCCAGATGATCAGATCGTCAGCGGCGCTCATGATGGCCTCGATTTAGGGAATGGAATACTGCCTTTGGTGGAGTCGGTAATCCGAAATTCCCTGGTTAACGCTGAACGGTCAGGATCTCTGCCGGAGGATGCGCAAATCGTACTTCGAGCAATCTGCCGGTTGCGTAGTGCCGCGCCGGTCGATGCTGCGGCTGTCGGATGGTACTTGCAGCTGTTCGAACCATTGCGATACTGTACGTACATACAGTTAAATGAGTTTCGTTTCATGGCAAAGGCTTCCGCACCGCGACCCCCGACATCCTACGAGCTGCTGACGATCAGGCTGCAGAAGGCAATCAACAACCCGATGTCGCAGAAGCGCAAATACGCGATTTTGGAACGTTTGCCTGAAGATCGCGCGGACGATTGGTCGCAGATCCTCGAAGAGCTGGATGATGCCGATAACGTGACGGTGGCCCACCGGGATGATGGCAGTGTCCAGGTGTTCTGGACGGTTGTTAAAGACGACTGACGCAAACTCTGTTTCAGCCCGCTCTGTGCGGTTTTTTTTTCCACCTCGCACAGGGTCATGGCATGGCATTTTCGATTTTGGGACAGCTGCAGGAAGGAGCTAGCAGATGCCGCTCTACTCTTTCCAGGTGCCTGCCGGTTTCCCCTCCCCGGCTGCCGATCACATCGAGAAGCATCTGTCGCTCGATGAGCTGTTCGAGATTCGGGCGCCTCACGTTTACCTGGTGAAGATCGAAGGAGACAGCATGGAAGGCGCCGGGATCTTCACTGGCGATCTGGTAATCGTCGATCGCAGCCGAAATGCCGAGCATGGCGATATCGTCATTGCAGCCTTGAACGATGAGCCCGTGTGCAAACGGCTCTATATGCGCGACGACCATGTAATGCTGCTGTCGGAAAATTCCCGGTACCCGGCTCGCCATGTCATGGAATGTGATGAGCTGGCCATATGGGGTGTGGTTCGCTACAGCGTTCGCGATCATGAAAAAACTTGAGCCGGTCTTCGCGCTGATCGACTGCAACAGCTTTTATGCGAGCTGCGAGCGTGTGTTTCGTCCGGACCTGGCCAAGGTCCCTATTGTCGTCCTGAGCAACAACGATGGCTGCGTGATTGCCCGCAGCTACGACGCCAAACCCTTTGTAAAGATGGGCGCGCCCTATTTTCAAATCAAGGATCTGCTGCGCCGGCACGGCATCGTCGCGTTCAGCAGCAACTACGCGTTGTACGGCGATATCTCCGAGCGCGTGATGAGCGTCATCGAGTCGATGGTGCCGGAATCCGAGACCTACAGCATCGACGAAAAATTTGCCGACCTGACGGGCATTCCGGGCGACCTGACCCAGTTCGGGCGGCAGATCCGCAGCAAGGTGCTGATGCACACTGGTATTCCAGTGGGAGTGGGCATCGCGCATACCAAAACCCTGGCAAAGCTGGCCAACCACACCGCCAAGAAGCTGCAAAACCAAACCGGTGGCGTCGTAGATATCTGCGACCCGGCCAAACGCGACTGGGTGCTAAAGCGCTGCGATGTGGGGGATGTCTGGGGAGTCGGTAAGCGCATGAAAGCGCATCTGGAGGCCATGGGCATCAAGAAAGCCATGGACCTGGCCCAGGCGGACCCAACCCTGCTCGGCCGTAAGTTCAGCGTGGTGATCGAGAAGACCGCCCGTGAGCTGGCCGGCGTGTCGTGCCTGGAGCTGTCTGACGCTGAACCGCCAAAGCAGGAAATCTGCTGCAGTCGGATGTTCGGCAAGCGGTTGAGTGAGATTGAGCCCATTCGCGAGGCAGTGGCCACCTACATGCAGCGCGCAGCGGAGAAGCTGCGCGCCCAGCACTCGCTGTGCAAGAAGGTCCGCGTCAGCATCCGCACCGGCATGTTCAATCCCGATGAAGCCAAGTACGCCAATGGCGCCCTGGTGGAACTGCCCTACCCTACCAACGACGTGCGGTTGATGACCAAGGCCGCGATTCAGGCGGTAGATCGTTTGTTTCGTCCAGGTTATCGCTACAGCAAGGCCGAGGTGCTGCTGATGGATCTGCGTCAGCCCGGTGAATTCACTGACGATTTGTTTGCCCAGGTCCAGCCGGTGACGGCCGATCGCATCATGGGGGTGCTCGATGAAATCAACGAGCGTTGGGGCCGTGGCACGCTGCGCGCTGCAAGTGTGCCGGCGGATCCAGACTGGGCGATGCGACGAGAACTGATGAGCCAGAGTTTCACCACTCGCCTCGATCAGTTGTGGATTGCAAAGGCCAATTGATCAATAGCCGTCTGGCCTGGCCCTGCAACGATCCTGGTAAGGGTCAGTCGAAACTTCACCCGATCAACTCGGGCATTTCTGGATCTTGAAGCCTGCCAACCTTTGAGGGTTGATCAATGTGCAGCCATTACGAAGCCCCCTCCCCTGCAGCGCTCGCTGAAGCCTTTGGCGTTGAGCCTTACGAGCAACTCAAGCTCAATTTGTGGCCCGGCTATTTTGGTCCCTTCCTGCGCGCCGCCCCTGACGATGAGGAGCCAAAAGGTATGACGAGTGGTTTCGAGGTCGAATCCGGCTCCTTTGGCTTGATCCCAGGATGGAGTAAGGACGACAAGATTGCCCGACGAACCTACAACGCCCGATCGGAGACGGTGGCCAACAAACCATCTTTCCGTAACGCCTGGCGTCATGGTCAACACTGCATTATTCCTGCTGCAGCCGTCTATGAACGCCGACTGGCGTAGTCGCAAGGCTGTGCCCACTCGGATTGAGCGCACTGATGGGGAGATTATGGGGATCGCGGGGCTATGGGAGCGCTGGAAAAACGCAGATGGGGAAATCGTATTCAGCTACACCATGCTGACCATCAATGCGGATGACCATACTTTCATGCGCGACTATCACCAGGTCGACCACGAGAAAAGAATGGTGGTGATCTTGCCCAAAGGTGCGTATCGCGACTGGCTGAAAGCCGCACCTGGCGAAAGCATGGAGTTCATGCGTCAGTACCCTGCTGATCGTATGTCCGTGTCCAATCATAACGACCATTAAGCAGGTCGAAACGGATCCGCCCCTTCCCTGCGCTTGTTCAAGCCATGGGATTTACTAATTAATAATTCATATTTGCCAATTGCCATTAAATAAGCCCATTTGGGCTTATTCTTCGCTTGCATGTAGGCCCATATGGGCCTATTATGTGCTTGTTGGTGGCACGCAGAGAGCCACTCGAACCTGAGGAGGCTAGCCGTTGCCACCGCGAGGAACGAGATGAGACTTTCAGATGTAGCGACCATTCGGACGGATTTTCCAGAATCTCATTTTTGGATAACCCGCCGGGCTTCAGCGGATCGATGTGGAGCGCCAGTACGAGAGTTCAATCCTGAACACATTGGCATACTGGTGAACCGTATAGACATCCTTCTCCCTGACTTCCTTTTCTACTCCTTGGTGCATGTACATCAATCTGGTTACTGGAAAAGGTTAGCAACAGGGACGCTGAGTTTGGTCAACATCCGTGTTTCAGACGTTCAGCGGATCGAGCTGTCGCCACGGTAAGGGGAGGGGCCTCACGGCCCCATTCTGTGATGAGGCGAAAAAGGAGCCGTGCTAATTGGTAATTGGTAATTGGTAATTTAGAATTGATGGAGGAGGACATGAAAATTGACTTGCCGGATATACCAAGGCAACAACGGTTGATCTTCGAGATGGCCACTCAAGAGGCCGTGAAGCAGCTTGAGGCTAATCTGAAAGCTCCGCAGCTGCCCAGCCAGGACGAGATAGACGAGTCGTTGTATTCGCGGGCACATCTACTGCGCAAGCACGAGGGGTGGGAACCCCCGCATCCTGAGGTCGTGCGGGCATATTTTCGCCATTTTCAGTCGCACTTCGAGGCCTACGACACGGACAAGAAATTGGCCAGCTTACTCAAGATTGCGTCTGATCGGAGAATTCGAAAATTCAAGGAGGGTAGCCAGGACATACCGTATGAGATCTGGCGAAATTTCCTAATTTTGACTGGCCGGGTGCCACAGGAAATAGTGAAGGTCATTGCCTTCATGGGATGAGAAAGATCGAGAAATGTGCCGGGGAATGGCTGCAACCACCCCCAGCGTGAACACAATTAACCTGGTGGAAAAATCATGCCCGATGCGAAATGTATCACAGCGCGCCCTCTACTGCTGCGCGAACTCACCAACCCAAAATACCGTTACTGGCTCAAGCAATATGCCGGTGAGATTGCCCCTGCCTGCGTCGCGGAAGCTTTGATGTCGATGTTGGACAAAAGCCGGGCATTTGCTAATATTAATTAATAGTTAGTAATTCACAATTGTGAATTCGTATTTCGAGGTTTGTATGGGCGATATCGTGATCGTTGGTGGAAACAAGGGCGGCGTTGGCAAGACCACAACCGCGGTCAATTTGTCAGTCGGATTGGCAATGGAAGGTAAAGACGTGTGCCTGGTCGATGCAGATCCACAACGAAGCGCGTCGAAGTGGTACGCCGAACGCGAGGCGTCAAACATCACGCCTAAAATTACCCTGCTGGAAAAGCGAGATAACATCACGGTCACTTTGAGAACGCTGAGTGAAAAGTTCGATTACGTCATTGTGGACGTAGCTGGAAGAAACTCGCGTGAGCTCATTACGGGCGCCGTTGTCGCGGACGTCATCATTGCTCCTAACCAGTGCAGCCAGCTGGACCTGGACACGCTTGGTGAACTGCAGGAACAGGTGCTGCGGTGCCGAGATCTGAACCCAAGCCTTAAGACGTTCGCCTACCAATCCATGGCGTCGCCCAACCCGTCAGTTCGGAAAACGGAACGGAAGGAGTTTCTGGAATTTCTGTCTGAGTTTCCTGAAATTCAACCCCTGAACTCAGTTGGGTTTTACCGAAAAGCCTATAAGGATTCGATTCCATTTGGGACGTCGGTGTTGGAAGGGAAAAACCGTGAAGCCGCTAACGAAATCAAAGAGCTTCTGAGCGAGGTGTTCCATGGCCGTTAAGAAATCGAGCGAAACGGCTACTAAGAAAGCGAATGTTAGCCAGGAAGAATCGGAGCGTTTGGCGAGTGAGCTGGCCGATAAACCTTACGGCTCTCAGCCTCAAGTGCGGGCTCCAGACAAAAGGAAAGCCGTTCCCATTTCGGTTAGTTTGCCTCCCAGCATGATTGAACAGATTGAGGACGTTGTGCTCGCAAACAAGCGTGGAGGCATGCCTAACAGAACGGTTAGCGCCCTCATCAGAAGCGCTTTAGAAGCCCAGGGATTTAAAGCGAAGTGAGTAGCCATGCTGGAGGTTGGTAATTACTAATTAATATTTGCTAATTAGTAATTTGACTTATGACGTTAGGTTATCGGCTGATATTGGTAAGCCAGGGGAGGGAGATCTTTGGACGATCCAGATGATCCATACCGTGAGTTCAACGCTGAAGCTGAAGCATATCAACAGGAAGTGAAGAGGATCGAGCAGGAGCGTCGACTCACTTCGTTGTTGCAAATGCTGGGGGCAGTGACCGGTGAAGCCGTGCCTGCTGCGGATGAGGCTTGGATGGCCTCAATCGACCCCCTTTGGCCCATAGCAAGCGTAGATCGACCGACTATAGGAGCACATCAAAGATGGGCTGCATTTGAAGAGCGGCACCCCAAGCTTAAAGCGATTCCACCCTCGGAACGAGCTGAGCTAGCAAAGCAGGCTCACCCGGGTGAAAGTTGGAGCGAGCTTTTGTACCGGCTTGGTTATTCAAAACAAGGAAAATCGAAGTCCTAACGTGTTCAAGCGGAGCGCACCATGGCCACCGAAGATAAACAGGATCAATGGGCCGGGTTCATCACGGCCTGGCACACATCAGTCGAGGACCGTAAGGCCCTTTTGCGGGATCCAGAGGCGCATACCACGGCGTTGACCGAACAGGCAAAACAGGCGTGCGCCCAGGGCGTCATTACCGACGAGGATTTGCGCGAGCTGCTGGAGTCGGTCGATTCGGCGTATGCCTGGGCAGTTGAAGAACAGCTGACCCGCGAGCTAAACCAGTAGGGCGGTCAGGGCAGGCCTTACTTGGCTGTCGACCAAGCGGCGAATCGCTGAGCCTCTCTAGATGCGTTATAGGCTTCGTCCAAAGCTATAGTGAAATCTATTTAAAGATAGCGATTTATGCTATATTTAGTTAGGTCTTGTTATTTATAGATGAGGTTGTCATGAATCCGTACAGTAATCCCTTTGCCCCTGGCGCAGGTTTTCCTCCACCCGAGCTAGCTGGCCGGGACCCTATTTTGGATATGGCTCGTATTTCTTGTGGCCGTGCAGTGAGAGGAAAGCCGGCTCGGTCGTTGATGCTCTTGGGCCTACGTGGAGTTGGCAAGACGGTTCTGCTCAACGAAATCGGGAATATTGCGAGGGAGCATGGAATGCTCGTATCCCAGCTTGAGGCGCCCGAGAAAAACACGCTCTCTACTCTCCTTTATCCTGAGCTTCGACGGGTGATGCGTTCCCTATCCGGTTTCGAAGCAGCAAAGCAGATTGCAAGTCAAGGTATGGGAGCCCTGCGCAATTTTGCCTCGATGTTCAAAATCGACATAGGCGGAGTTGAGGTTGGTGTTGAAGCTGCAGAGCCCGGGCTGGCTGATAGCGGCGACCTTCAGCACGACCTACCAGACCTATTCAATGTAATTGGTGAAGGCGTCAAAGCTGCTGGTAAGGGATGGGTTCTTCTCATCGATGAGGTTCAATACCTCTCTGAAGATGATCTATCTGCGCTGATAGTGTCGATGCATCGGATGGCTCAACGCGGTTTGCCTGTGGTTTTGGTTGGGGCTGGGCTTCCGCAGGTTGCTAAGTTGGCTGGTGAGGCTAAGTCGTACGCAGAGCGACTGTTCCATTATCCAGCTGTCGGCCCGCTCGATGAAAAATCCGCGAAACTGGCAGTACGCAAACCTATTGAAGAGGAGGGGGAACAGATAGAGGATGCTGCTCTCGATTCAATTTTTGCACGAACGAAAGGTTATCCATTCTTTTTGCAAGAATGGGGTTCTACCTCATGGGATGTAGCACCTGGTCCTGGAATCACACTCGCTGATGTAGATCGCGCTTACCCTGAAACCCTTGCCCGTCTTGATGAAGGATTTTTCAAGGTTCGGTACGACCGGCTTACCAAGGCCGAGATCCAGTTTGTGAATGCGATGGCCGTTCTTGGTGATGGTCCTTATCCCATGGCAGGTATTGCTAAGGGGATGGGGCGCGATCAGTCCTCACTGGGGCCAGCTCGGGCCAACATCATCGCAAAGGGAATGATCTACAGCACAGATCATGGCTACCTGGATTTCTCGGTTCCTCTTTTCGCTGAGTATCTCCGCCGTCGCGGTGAATAAGGAAATGAGGATTAAAAGCAACCTCTCAGTCTTCTAAATGTGTCCCAGGGTTTGCTGGCTGCTGCCTTGCAGGGCGAACCCCTGTCCACTACCTCCAGGCTTCCCGTCATAAGAAACGCATCGGTATGAGAAATGGTAACGTTACGGAAATTTTTTATAGTAACGTTACCTTAATTGATGAAGAACCCAAGTCATGGCTGATATCCCCGAGGCATCCCCAGTAGAATCGACTCAAGCTGGCCAGGAAAAACGTAAGCCTGGCCGGCCATCGACCGGTAAGGCGCTGTCCCGGGCGACCATTCAACGTCAGTACCGTCAGCGCATTAATAGTAACGTTACTAAAAATACCGTTGAGGCTCTGGACGAGAACATGACCTTGCGCGCACAGGTGCTCCAGCTGATGAACGAGCTGGAAGATGCGCAGATGAAAGCCCGGGTAGAATTCGAGCTGGGGGAAAAAGCTCGAGCGCGTGTCCGAGAGCTCGAACGGCGTTTAGCGTCTGTTCAGACTGGCTCAAAAAAGGGCCCGGCCAACGCCCGTTATGAATTTCAGACCCGAAATTATTCGGATGGAAAGTGGTCTGGAATGGGTGCTATGGGACCAGAGTACACTTACAAGACGAGGTCCGCGGCTCTGGCAGACCTCAAGCTGTTTACAGAGGGAAAGGACGATGCGCCCTATCGTGTACTGGACCACAAAACCGGCCAGATCCTGACGGCGTGAGCAGGGTCCCGGGTTGATTTCAGCCGGCGCCCGCTTTGCTTTGCTGCCTGCCTATTAATGGTAACGTTACCTAAACCTTTCACTTTTTCCGCGCTGCACACACACCTCAATACTTCACCCTGAACGTGGGTGAGTCCTCAGGCCGGTTCTGCCGGCGATCGTAGATCCGCGTCGTGCTGATATTGGGGTGGCCCAGCCAGGCCTGCACCTTCGCGATATCCGCTTCGTGCTCCAGGGCATTCGTTGCCGCTGTAGCGCGCAACCCGTGCACCCCCAGCCCCGCAACCTCTATCCCCGCAGCCTTGGCGTAATGCCCTACCACTGCGTAGATGCCATCGGCGCTGATCCCTGCGCCCGTTGTGCGGCCGCGCAGCGGGTGGAAGAGGGGAGCCTTGCCGTCCTGGTGATCATGGTCGGACGCTTCCAGGTAGATGTAGATGCGTTCAGTGGCCACCGGATGCAACGGCAGAAAGCGCAGTTTGCCGCCCTTGCCGTGGATGCGCATGTGCTTGATGCCTCGACGCTCCTGCAGGTCGGCGAGCATCAGCTGCGCGGCCTCTTCGCGGCGCAGCCCGTGGTACAGCAGCACCGCCAGAAGCGCCCGATCGCGCTTACCTTTGAGCGTGTCCGGATCTGGCGCATCGAGCAGGGCCTTGGCCTGGTGATCACCGAGCGCCGGCGTTTTTCCTTCATTGGTTTCGATACGGGATCGTTTGACGCCATGCACCGGATTGCCGCCGGTGACCGCATTACTGTTGAGCAGGTGGTCATAGAGGCTGGCCAGCGCCGCCAGTTTGCGGCGGATGGTTGCGCCGGCTAGGCCCCGGCGCTCCAGATCTGCGCGCCAGGCCAGTACGTGCGCCCGGGTTACCGAGCGAAATTCGTCTGCAGTCGCCAAGCCCACGAAACGGCAGAAGTCCTCAAGATCGCCCTGGTACGCACGCCGGGTGCGCAGGTTGTCGATATTGGCGAACCACTCGACGGCCGCCGGCACGGTGGCCAAGTGCTGGAATTCCGCAGCGGTTAGCCTGCGTTCTTGCTGGGTAACAATTCCAGTCACGTCATACCCCTTGCCAGTTATTGCGATGAACCTCGCGGCAGCGGTGGATCACTTGCGCTACGAGCGGATTGCATGGGGTAGCGTGTATCCAACTATCCTCAAAAGGTGGCAGCGGACCCACGGCTTGCAGCACCGCATTCAGCTCCAACGAAAGCAGGACCAGCGTTTTGAATGCATTAGAAGCTTGGAGTTGTTCGAGCTGTTTTCTTTGGGCATCCACTTCGTCCAGGTGTACGTGCTTGCCGTTCCATTCTTTGGATTTGTGATGCACCAGAGCGTTACGTTCTTTGACCAGGCTCTTCAGGCCATTGATAGCAGGGCCGTCCTCATTCAGCGATCGACCACAAACCAAGCGTGGGACGACTAGCCATTTACCCACCACATCCAGCTTATCTAGATAATTTTTGGCTAGGGGCTCTCCCAGCTGGAGGGTGGCGAATTCAAACGCCGCAGCTTCCAAGGCCATCGCGCAGAAGACGACGGTTTTTATGGCTGCTACATTTTTTCTAGTTTTCTGCTCGGCGTAGGCTGTCGAGTCGACGGGCCATTCATGCCTCGGGACCGGATTGGCCTGCTCGAACAATAAGGAGCCAAACGCCTCCTCCGCGATTTCACAATAGGTGTCCACCATGGTGTCGACTAGGACCCAGCTATCGCGGACCTCAAACGGTTTGGTCGTGCCCATGACAACCTCTTAGAAAACTAACGAGGGGAGCCTACAGAATTCGGAAAAAATCGTACGCTAAGGTTTTCCGATCAGTCATAGGCTCGCCAGTTTGATGTGTTCCGTTCCTGGCCCAGCCAAAACCTATCGGTCTTCGCGGGTGTGCCACAGGCGCAGCAGGTAGATAGTGGAATCCACTATCTCGTAACGCATCTCGTATTGGCCGATCTGAATTCGGCGTACATCCCTTGGTTCGAACTCTTCTAGTCGTTCGCCAATGCGCGGATTGGTCAGCAGCGTGGTAGGTGCTGCTGTAAGTTCATCTACATAGCCTAGGGAGGCCCCTTGCAGGGGCAACGTATCGGCTATGTCCGGGTCAACAGCTACGAACAGAACCCGAAATGTCAGCTGAAACAAAACGAGGTGAACAAACTGTTCACCGACAAGGCCTCTGCCAAGGATACCCAGCGTCCGTAACCGGAGGCCATGCTTGGCTTCGTCCGTGAAGGTGATACGGTCGTGGTACACAGCATGGATCACTTGGCCCGCAACCTGGATGACCTGCGCCGCCTGGTGCAAAAAAATGACCAAGCTCGGCGTGCGTATCGAGTTTTATAAGGAAGGGCTGGTATTCACGGGAGGTGATTCGCCGATGGCCAACCTGATGCTGTCGGTCATGGGAGCCTTCGCCGAGTTCGAGCGAGCGCTCATTCGCGAGCGAATCGCCCAGGCCAAGCAACGCGGCGGTTACCGGGCTCGTAAAAAAGCCCTGTCCGACGAACAGACTGTCGCAGTCCGGCAACGGGCCGCTGTCGGTGAACCAAAGGCCCAGCTAGCCCGTGAGTTCGGTATAAGTAGGGAAACCCTTTACCAGTACCTACGCACGGATGACTGATACATGCCCCGTCGCTCGATACTCTCGGCTTCTGAGCGCGAGACTTTGCTTGCGCTGCCGGAAAGCCAGGACGATCTGATCCGCTATTACACCTTCAACGAGTCCGACCTGTCGCTGATCCGTCAGCGACGGGGTGATGCCAATCGTCTCGGCTTTGCCGTGCAACTCTGCCTGCTGCGCTACCCCGGTTACGCGCTGTCCAGCGACAGCGTGCTGCCAGATCCGGTCATTGAGTGGGTGGCACGACAGGTTCAGGCTGCGCCCGAAAGCTGGGCGAAGTACGGTGAGCGCGATGTCACCCGCCGTGAACATGCCCAGGAGTTGCGAACCTACCTGGGCTTGTTGCCGTTCGGGCTGTCAGACTTTCGCGCCCTGGTACGTGAGCTGACCAACCTGGCCCAGCAGACCGACAAAGGTTTGTTACTGGCTGGGCAGGCTCTGGAGAGTCTGCGTCAGCAACGGCGGATTTTGCCGACCCTGACGGTGATCGACCGGGCCTGCTCCGAAGCAGTGGCGCGAGCGAACCGGAGGATCTACCGTGCTTTGATCGAGCCGCTAAGCCAGCAGCATCGCAACAAACTCGACGAACTGCTGACCATCAAGACAGGCAGCAATAGTACCTGGTTGACCTGGCTACGGCAGTCACCGTTGAAACCGAATTCGCGGCACATGATGGAGCACATCGAGCGGCTGAAGATTTTTCAACTGGTGGCCCTGCCCGAAGGGCTCGACCGGCATATCCACCAGAACCGCTTGCTCAAGCTTGCCCGCGAAGGTGGGCAGATGACGCCGCAGGATCTTGGCAAGTTCGAGAACGAACGGCGCTACGCCACCTTGGTTGCCGTGGTGCTGGAAAGCACCGCGACAGTGACCGATGAACTGGTGGATCTACACGACCGCATCCTAGTCAAGCTGTTCAGCAGCGCCAAGAACAAGCATCAGCAGCAATTTCAGAAACAGGGCAAGGCGATCAACGACAAGGTTCGCTTGTACTCGAAGATAGGTCAGGCCTTGCTGGAGGCCAAAACTACCGGTGGCGATCCGTTCGCCGCCATCGAGGCGGTCATCCCCTGGGACGAATTCGCCCAGAGTGTGACCGACGCCGAGCTACTGGCCCGTCCCGAAACCTTCGACCATTTGCACCTGGTCAGCGAAAACTTCAATACTCTGCGCCGCTACACTCCAGCCTTTCTGGAGGTGCTTCAACTCCGGGCCGCACCGGCAGCTCAACGTGTGCTGGATGCCATCCAGCAGCTGCGCGAGATGAACGCAGACAACCTGCGCAAGGTGCCATCGGACGCACCAACTGCGTTCATCAAGCCGCGCTGGAAACCGCTGGTGATCACGCCGGAAGGCATTGACCGGCGTTTTTACGAAATCTGCGCCTTGTCTGAACTGAAAAACGCGCTGCGTTCCGGCGACATTTGGGTCAAGGGCTCACGGCAGTTTCGTGACTTTGAAGATTACCTGCTGCCGCCCGCGAAGTTTGCCGCGCTCAAGAAGGAACAGGCGCTGCCATTGGCGACCAATCCCAACAGCGACCAGTACCTAGAGGAGCGCTTGCAGCTGCTAGAGCAGCAACTGGCGACCGTCGCCAAGCTGGCCAAGGACAATGAACTCCCCGACGCGATCCTCACAGAGTCCGGACTGAAGATCACGCCGCTGGATGCGGCAGTACCGGTCACCGCCCAGGCGCTGATCGACAAGACCAGTCAGCTACTACCGCGCATCAAGATTACCGAGCTGCTGATGGACGTGGATGAGTGGACAGGATTCACCCGTCACTTTACCCACCTGAAGGATGGTGCTCAGGCCAAGGATCGAACGCTGTTACTGTCAGCAATCCTTGGTGACGCCATCAACATTGGGCTGACGAAAATGGCCGAGTCGAGTCCGGGTATGACCTACGCCAAGCTGTCTTGGCTGCAAGCCTGGCACATCCGTGACGAAACCTACTCGGCGGCTCTGGCTGAATTGGTCAACAATCAGTTCAACCACACCTTTGCGGCCAACTGGGGAGACGGCACCACCTCATCCTCCGATGGCCAGCGCTTCCGTGCAGGCGGTCGAGGCGAAAGCACCGGGCACGTCAACCCGAAATACGGCAACGAACCAGGGCGGCTGTTCTATACCCATATCTCCGATCAGTACGCGCCGTTCAGTACCCGAGTGGTGAATGTCGGAGTGCGGGATTCGACCTATGTGCTCGATGGTCTGCTGTATCACGAGTCGGATCTGCGGATCGAGGAGCACTACACCGACACGGCTGGCTTCACCGATCATGTCTTCGCCCTGATGCATCTGCTGGGCTTTCGTTTTGCCCCGCGCATCCGCGACCTGGGCGAAACCAAACTGTATGTCCCGCAGAGCGTACAGGACTACCCGACGCTGCGCCCAATGATCGGCGGCACGCTGAACATTAAGCACGTCCGCGCTCACTGGGACGAGATTCTGCGTCTGGCCGCGTCGATCAAACAGGGCACCGTCACTGCCTCGTTGATGCTGCGCAAGCTGGGCAGCTATCCACGTCAGAACGGCCTGGCCGTGGCCCTGCGGGAGCTGGGCCGGATCGAGCGCACGCTGTTTATCCTCGACTGGCTGCAAAGTGTCGAGTTGCGTCGTCGCGTGCACGCTGGATTGAACAAGGGCGAGGCGCGCAATGCCCTGGCCAGGGCGGTGTTCTTCAACCGCCTTGGTGAAATCAGGGATCGCAGCTTCGAACAGCAGCGCTATAGGGCCAGCGGACTGAACTTGGTGACCGCCGCTATCGTGCTGTGGAACACCGTCTACCTGGAGCGGGCAACCCAAGGGCTGACTGACGCCGGAAAGCCGGTGAATACCGATATGTATCAATATCTGTCGCCGCTGGGCTGGGAGCACATTAACCTGACCGGCGATTACGTCTGGCGGCAGAGCCGCAAGCTGGAGGAAGGGAAATTCAGGCCGTTACGACAGCTCGGAAAGCCTTAGCGTACGATTTTTTCCGAATTCTCTCGGCTCCCCTCCATGGCACGCCCGCGGAGTTGACCAGCGGAGCGCCACCGCCGTACAGCAGGCTGGTGATGTGCGAATCATTGCCGGCACCGTTGATGTCACGGTACAGCTCGCCTTCGGCTTGCACGCCTTCGGCCAGTTTGCCTTTGGCGCCTTTGTTGAGCATCACGATGATCGAGCCAATGATCTCAAGGTGGCTCAATTCCTCGGTGGCGATGTCCAGCAACAGGTCCTTGCGACCTGGATCTTCTTCGGCCAACGCTTGAGTGAAGTAACGAGTGGCCGCGGCCAGCTCGCCCTGGGCGCCACCGAACTGCTCCAGAAGCAGATTGGCCAGACCCGGATTAGGCTCGGCGACGCGAACCGTGTATTGGAGACGTTTATTGTGCAGGAACATAGTGTTACTCCCTTCTCAGGCTATTTTGATATCAGGATGTTTAACGACAAGTTCAGCTTTTTTAGTACGGCGATCGGTCAACTAAGCAGAACGCACAGATATAAAGAGAGATCGGGGGTGGTGTAATTCAGGAAAGCGAAAATAGGCCCGACCAATGGTGTGGCGCTTAAAGTTTAATAACGGTGGGCGTGTCCCGACAGGTGGTCTGTTATTTAAACGACAGCCGAACGAATTGAATTTCGCGACCCTAAGCGATCTGAATGGAGAGTTGTCAGGAGTTGGATCGACGGCATTGCACCGTCGATGACCATGAAGATTTTTCGTGGGGACATGGAGCGGGTCGCGCAGGTGGATCATCAGCTGATGACGGCGGCTTTCGGTCCACTGGCGATCAGGGCCGCGCCACACGCTGTCTTCATTCCGTCCAGTGCAACCGGGACTCCATCCACGGCGTACGTGCTGCTGCCTTCGGCGATGGGGAAAATACCTTTGCATAACGGGCAGCTGACGTTGTGCCCTACCCCGGCGATGGGCTTGCCGTTGAGGTTAGTCTGCGGGAAGGCTTCAAGCACGACGCCGCCGTGGGTGGTGAGGTCGCCTAGGCGGATGATGTCTTTCATAGTTGTGAAGTCTCTCGGTTAGTTTAATTCAGTCACTATCTGTTTACGGTGATTGCTTGTAAGCGGCTGGGAACTGCTCACTCTTTGGAAGTGCATTCGGGTGTAGGAGCTTGTTTGCTGGCGAAGGCGCTGTATCAGGCAACAGAATTGTTGTGCCATTTGACGGCCCGCACGACTCAACTGGAAATCGGCGGACATCGAACTTTGGCAGTTGAAATTACCAACTGCCATACGGAATGCCGTGCTGGTCGACGTAGGCTTTGTTCTCAGGTTCGAGATAGATGTACTTGCCCTTGCTTGCGCCACGGTACGGGCCGAGCGGCTCGACTTCGGCCTGGTAACGGCCGACTTCTTTGTATCCCAAGCAAGATCCACCCACCCAGACTTTAACAATTCCCCCCGGCGCCATTCCAAGGGTGATCGCGTCGCGATAGTCCTCCTCCCATTTGCCTGCCCATAAGCAAAAGGCTTGCTCTGGCTTGATCATCTGATCGCGCACCCACTGCGGTATCTGAATACTGATCTTGTAGGCTTGCGGCTCGACCAGGGATTGCCAACGCAGAAAGATTCGCTCAGGAAGATCGCCGTTGTTGATGGGGTTCGACTTGCCCGCGCCATTTCCCCAGCCCTCCGGCTGACCGGTGTAACTCGCGACCCCACCATGCACACGAAAAAAAACCAGACCCCGCTGATCGATCACATCAACCGTCTCCACCCACACCTCCATATGTTGGGGAGCCGCCAGACCGACATACCATGCTGGATATGGCAGCTTGACAGGTGGGGGTACTGAGCTACCCGTTGCGCAGGCACTCAGGCTGATCAGCAATCCGACCGCAAAGACCAGACGCCTCATTCGGGAAACCCAGTCTGCAAATGTAAGCCTTGAACAAAGCAGCAAGTGCGCTAGCCGTCGCGTGCCGTGATGCCCCTTGTGAGCACTCATGGCCGAGTTACCAACTGCCATAGGGAATTCCGTGCTGGTCGACGTAGGCTTTGTTCTCCGGTTCGAGTGGGATGTACTTGCCCTTGCTTTCGCCACGGTAGGGTCCGAGGGGCTCGACTTTGGCTTGGTAGCGGCCAACTTCTTTGAAGCTCAGGCATGGCCCACCGACCCACACTTTGACGATACCTCCCGGAGCCATTCCCAACGTAATCGCGAAACGGTAGTCGTTCATCCATTCTTTTGAACTGCGGCAATACACGCGCTGTGGCGTCACCATCTCATCGCGTACCCACTGCGGTATCCGGATGCTGATTTTGTAAGCCTGAGGCTCCACTAGTGACTGCCAGCGCAGAAGAAGTTGGTCTGGTAAGTCAACGTTGTTGATGGGTTTTCCGCCAGATGTGCCCTTGTGCCAGCCCTCGGGCTTTCGCGTGTAACCGGCGACTCCGGCGTGTACGTTAAAAAAACGTATCCCCGCTGATCGAGCACATCGACGCTTTCAACCCACACTTCCATGTGTTTGGGCGCGGCGAAGCCGATATACCACGCCGGATATGGCAGCTTGACAGGTGGGGGTACTGAGCCACCCGTGGCACAGGCACTCAAGCTGAGTAGGAATCCGACTGCAAAACCCAGGCACCTCATTCCGGATAACCTTCTTGCGGACTATTGAGGTGCACGTTCCTGCGATTCAGCGGCGCCGGCTTGCTGAATAGAAAGGGACCCTCAGGGGTCCAGTGCGCGGACAGGTGGATGTAACGAACTCGCAGCAATGACTCTTGCGCAGGTTCAAGTCTTACGAGCCTATCCGTCATTACCTGCTGCAAGATTCGCTTGGCGATAGGCATGAGCTCGTCCGGCATCGCGAGCTCAGGCCGCCCCTCCAGCCCCTTGAATGGAACGCCGTGACGCACCGATAGTTCACGCATTACGCGCAATGCAATCAGGCTCAGTTCGCCATGCACAGGGCGTTCGAGCAGCACGGTTATCCAGTAGTCCTCCATGACCGACGCGGCTTTGCCGCGAGGGTTAGTTGCTGCAGGCCAGGCTTTCACGGCAACGTATCCATCTCGCGCCACGCCTGATTCGCGCAGTACCTTGGCGTCCGCCTCTGCACGGGCCCATGCAGCGTGGGATTCAACCCTTTGACCGGTCGGAACGCTGGCCTTGCAGGGCTGCGTCATCCACAACTTTTCTCGTGCTCGTGAGAGATAGCCCCCGCCGACATCGGAATACCCGCCGCAGTGGGTTCTGAGACGTTCATCTGTGCGGTGGCGCGATGGGTGCGAGGCCGCAGCAGCGTTACCAACTGCCATAGGGAATTCCGTGCTGGTCGACGTAGGCTTTGTTCTCCGGTTCGAGTGGGATGTACTTGCCCTTGCTTGCGCCACGATAGGGGCCGAGCGGTTCGACTTTAGCTTGGTAGCGGCCGACTTCTTTGAAACCCACGCATGGACCACCGACCCAGACTTTCACGACCCCTCCGGGGGCCATGCCTAAGGAAATCACATTCCGGTAGTCATCCTTCCAATCATTTGGGACCAAGCAAAACGCTCGTTCTGGACGAATCATCTCGTTTCGCACCCACTGCGGTATTTTTATTCTGACCTTGTAAGCCTGTGACTCCACCAGTGACTGCCAGCGCAGGAAGATCTGGTCGGGCAGATCGACGTTATTTATAGGTTTCCCTCCCGAGCCCCCTCGGTGCCAGCCCTCGACGTTCCCGGTATAACTTGCGACGCCACCGTGTACCCGGAAAAACGCGAGTCCACGCTTGTCCAGCACATCTACGGTTTCGACCCAGACTTCCATGTGCTTGGGTGCAGCGAAACCTATGTACCAGGCCGGATACGGCAACTTCGGAGCAGGCGGGAATCTTGGCGCGCCAGCGCAGGCACCCAGACTAATAAGCAGCCCTACAGCGAAGATCAGGCGCTTCACTCTGGATAGCCTGTTTGCGGGCGGTTGAGATGCACATTCCTACGATTCAACGGTGCCGGCTTGCTAAGCAAAAAGGGGCCTCGTGGCGTCCAGTGCGCGGACATGTGGATGTAACGCGCTCGCAGCAACGCCTCTTGAGCCGGCTCAAGGCGTACGAGCCGGTCCGTCATTATCTGCTGCAAGATTCGATTCGCGATAGGCATGAGCTCATCCGGCATTGCGAGTTCAGGCCGCTCCTCCAGACCCTTGAATGGAACGCCGTGACGTATCCCCAGCTCACGCATGACACGCAATGCAATCAGGCTCAGTTCGCCATGCACGGGGCGTTCGAGCAGCACGGTTATCCAGTAGTGCTCCATGGCCGACGCAGCTTTGCCGCGAGGGTTAGTTGCTGCAGGCCAGGCCTTCACGGCAACGTAGCCATCGCGAGCCACGCCTGATTCGCGCAATACGTTGGCGTCCGCCTCTGCACGGGTCCACGCGGCATGGAATTCAACCTTTTGACCGGTCGGAACGCTGGCCTTGCAGGGCTGCGTCATCCACAACTTTTCTCGTGCTCGTGGGAGATAGCCCCCGCCGACATCGGAGTGAGCGCCCGGCAGACCTATCTGAAGGTGCGTGTGGTGAACATTATTGAGAGAAAAGTCGGCGCGATATTCGTCGAGCGCTTGAAGGTGGATAACCTGCCGAGCGCAGTCAGGTGGCAGGTAGAGATTGACGCCACGATTAATGTCATTGCCTGGGCTGAAGTCGCCATGTAGTGGGTCTGAGATGGCTGCAACGGAATCGAACAGGCCGACCAAATTGATGCATACATCAGCGGCCGAGTCGAAACTTCTTAATAGACCAGCGCGCCCCCCGACAAGCAGCTCGCTGAATACCCCACGATGAGGCTTAAGGACTTCGTTAGCGCAATGCCGTGCAGCCGCGGCTCCGCGGCTGAAACCGAAGACGTCGAATTCAACGGTGCGAATAGCTGTGCCGGGATTGATTTGGAGGAACTGCTCTAACTGTCTTTCGATCAACGTAGGCGCCTCTTTGACCCGCGCCACCACGCCCGTTTCACCTTGCCCGAGAGCTTGCCCGATCAGCACGTCATCCTCGCCGCCGCTACGGGTGCCGATGCCTTCGATGTACGCCCTGATATAACCAATCTCTGAATCCTTACCGACTGGTGTTGCGGTGTTATCCGGATACAAGTCATACAAATACGCCACATTGCTCGGTGCATTCCCGTAACTGTTATTAGGCGCGCTGTTAAACGCACTACCGTCAAACTCTCCAAACCCGTACTGCTTGCACGTCGCCGCAATGCTTTCAAGCTCTTCACGACTGAAACTGTCCAAATCCGATTGTCGGCACTGTGCGGTCGCCGCCGCATTGCTCTGGTTATTTCCCGTCCCATCAAAGAACAGCCCGATGCGCAGGGTGATGCCTTCGGTGATTTCTTCTTCCTCTTCTTCTTCTTCAAGTTCAGGTGCGGGACGCGGCGTCAGCCATTCTTCGGGCTGCGGAAAGTCGATCGCCACGTGTCCGGGCAGCATTGTGTGGACGGGCATGGTCTTGCCGTCCTTGTCGGTCACGCCGTTGAATACTTCGCCGTCCTGCGTGGTGATCCGGTACCGGACGAAGCGCGCAGCGGCCTTTTGCGCATCGACCAGGGTGTACCCCGCCCCGTAGCCATAAGGTATTGGCGTCACCGGAGTCGTAAGCGTGGTGGCAGCGGCCTTCAGCACGTAAGCGGCCCGGTGATAGATATTCCCTGGCGCGCCCAGCTCGATTTCGCCATCCTTGATACGAATGAATGCGCCACCGCAATTCAGGAGGAGCTCCTCCGGCGCGCTGATTTCGATCCGGCCGGCCAGGCTTTCAATCTTGATGTCGTCTTGGGCGAGCGCGTGCAGTGCGGCACTTTGGGCGTGAAGCTTGACGTCGCCCTGAACCGCTTTTACTTTCAGACCCTTGGTGACGGCACACAGGCTGATCGCACCTTCGGCGGTGCCGGTGATGTTGCGTCCGGCGCTGAGGTCGGTTGAGCGTGATGAGGTGATGGCGACGCTTTCGCGACCGGAGGAAACGCAGATCGCTTCGGGGCTGACCATGCCGATGCCGGCCGGTGCGTGCAGCAGAAGCCCGGGCTCGCTGAGGTGAGTCAGCGCGTCGTTTAGTTGCGAGTGGCTCCGGGTGTCTGCGGCGATAGCACCCGCACTTCGCGCGGCCTGGGCCATGGTGCGGGCCAAGGAAAGCGCGGTTTCAAGCTGGTCGATCGCCGCGTCCATGTCGAGCTGCTGACCGTGCGCCTGGGTCTGTTCATCCGCACTGATAAACAGCCCGCGCCCCGCCCGAATCGCACCCCACCCATCCGTGCGCAACTCAAACCCTTCGCCGCGCTTATCCTTCTCGTTGTCGACCAGATGCCCAAGGTTTAGCTGGCTCTTGCCGCTGTGCTCGGTGCTGAGGTTGATGTGTTCCTTGCCGCGATCATCTTCCATGCGCAGCTTGTTGTTGGCAGGCGTGCGCAGGACGTTGCGTTTGTAATCGCTGCGCAGCAGCGTCACATGGTCGGGGTGTCGGCTGTCGTGAAGGGCATGGGCGATGTAGGGCCGGTCCGGGTCGCCTTGCTCAAACGCGATGGCTACTTCGGTGCCACAGATCAGCGGCAGGTGCAGGCCGTGGGTATCGCCCGCATAGGGTCGGGCCAATCTGAGCCACAGACTTTCTTCACCCAATTTCCAGCTGTCGCGGTCGAACAGAAAACTGACCTTGTAGCGGCCTTCGCTATCAATGTGGCTATAGGGATCGTTGGCCAGCGAGCTGGTCACACGGGCCTGAACAGTCCCGGCTATCTCAGGTTTCGCCAGCAACGGCGGCCGAAAACACACGCTTTCGGAATACGGAATCGCCTCAAAACTCAGTTCAAAACTGCGATCCCGCGCAGCGCGCAGTTTCAATCCTGTGATGACCGCACCCGGCTCAAATGCCTGCGGCGCACCACCGGAAATCGCCAGCACCTCCGCCAATCCCAACGTAGCGCTGCTGCTCACGCCACTTAAGCGAGTCTGATTATTCAGATACCGCTCATGCCGCAACCGGGCGTAGAAAAACCCGCTTTCACCCTCTAAATCTTCATCCTGATCCAGCTTGTCGCCGAGCACCTTGTACGGCTCGGCATAGTGATACGCCTCGCCGTAAGTGGTGGAACCCCCACGCGTCTGATCAACATGCCCATCGAGCCATGCGTGCGCATCCCGATTGTAATAAGCCCGAAAGTGTACGTTCTTCTCCACCACCTCATGACTGACTTTCAGCCCCCAAACCCCGTCCTGACCACTGCTGCCCAACCCCGACCGCGGCCGAAACGGCAAGCTCACACGCGGCCGAATGTAATGCCGCTGGTCATCATGAAACTCAACGACAGCAACCCCCAATCGCTCATCGTTAGTGAAGCGGAACCAGATCCCCACCTCGGCCAACAGCCGGGAAATAAATGCCAGATCGCTCTCGCCGTACTGCATCACCTGCTCGCGCTTCGGATACTCCCTTACCAGCGAGAACAAAAAGTCCTGCCCCTCAAAGTCATGCCGAGTACGCAGAACGCTCTCGACAATCTGCGGCACCGACTGATGCTGATAAATCCGAAACTGCCGCCCACGGGCCAGCAACGCCAGGCGCGGTTCAAGCGTCACTTCATAACGCGCTTCATCGGCCGAACCAGAGAGCCGTTTAAACCCCGTCACAACCCCATGCAAAGTTCGCAACGGTTTAACCGGAGGCACCGGCAAACCACGAATCGCCACCGGCAACGTATGCGCCGCAGCATGCAGACTGAACTGCGCATCCTGCCCCAGCATCCGCTCAGCGCCGATGTCCGGCTCAGCGGAAGTGAATTCCACCCGGTAACGAAACGGCTGACTCAGCTGTTCCTCGCCCTCGAAGGCCAGAACATCGAGTTCAATGGGCAGACGATGAACAACAAGCTTATGGCGACTGTGGTCGAAGAAAGGCGGCAACACGGTGAGCATGAATGAGCGTCCCTGGCAGGAAAAATCCCCCCTGAGCAGCGCGTAAAGATCTGATCAACTCGTCCATGAGAGAGGGCTGAGGCCGGCGAAGATGAGGCATTTCAAAGTGTGACTCCAGAGGGCGAGACACGAAGGAGACGGTTCCAGCGGCATTTACGGACTAATCCTACAATCCGTAAATCGACAGCAAACCCGCCCGCCAATCTCTGGCACAATCCCCTCTTTTTTTCGAGCAGGACAGGCCAGCACATGGATCTGAATAACGTTTTTCAGCGCTTGAACACCGGCAGCAAAAAGTGGAGCCAGTACCCCGAGGACGTGCTGCCAATGTGGGTGGCGGACATGGATTTCCCGGTGGCCGCGCCCATTGTGCAGGCGCTGAAGAACCGTCTGGAGCATCCGCTGCTGGGCTATTCCGTGCCCCAGCAGGCGCTGCGTGAAACCCTGGTCAAGCATCTCGCCGAGCGTTACGGCTGGCAGATCGAGGCGCAGGACCTAGTGTTTCTGCCCGGGGTCGAGCCCGGCGTGAACATGGCGCTCCACGCACTGGTCTCGCCGTCCAGCGCGGTGCTGGTGCAGACGCCCAACTACTCGCCGCTTCTGCACGCGCCGGCCAACTGGAAGCTGCCGCGCATCGATCTGCCCTTCCATGCCAACGCCCAGGGCGAATACCCCACCGACATTGCGACGCTGGAACGCGCCCTGCCTGACTATGGCGCACTGCTGCTGAGCAATCCGCACAACCCGCTGGGCAAGGTCTTCGAACGCGACGAACTGCTCGCCATCGGCGAAGCCTGCGTACGACGGGATGCGCTGATCATTTCCGATGAAATCCACGCCGACCTGCTGTTCGACGGCCGTCAGCACACGCCGATCGCTTCCCTGAGCCCGGAGATCGCAGCACGCAGCGTGACGCTGATGTCGGCGAGCAAAGCGTGGAACATTGCCGGTCTGAAAACCGCGTTCGCCGTGGTGCAGAACGCCGAACTTCGCCAGCGTTTCAATGCCGGGCGGCTGGGTCTGGTCGACAGCGTGAACGCCCTGGGCCTGGAGGCGACTGAAGTGGCCTATCGCGAGGGCGGCCCGTGGCTGGCACAGGTAGTGGCGTATCTGCAGGACAACCGTGATTACCTCGCCGAGGCGATCAACACCCGTTTTCCGGGGATCACGATGCATTTGCCCCAGAGCACGTATCTGGCGTGGCTGGATTGCTCGGGCCTGGGACTAAAAAATCCACAGCAGTTCTTCCTCGAACACGCCAAAGTCGCGCTCAGCGACGGGCTGGAATTCGGCGATGACTGCGGCCAGTTCGTGCGCCTGAACTTCGGCTGCCCACGGCCGATGCTGAAAGAAGGCCTGGCGCGTATGGAACGCAGCCTGCGCGACATCTGACACCTTCCCGGCTAAAGCCGGTCCTACATGGCCTTGCTCAGAAATACTTCAGCCAGGCGATGTCCCGACGTCGCGCCTTGAGCGCGGCAAACCAGCTCACCGCCGGCAACAGCACAACGGTCAGCACCGCAGCGCAACCCCACAGGCCCAGTACCGAGGTGAAACCGAAGTACTGGCCTTGGGTGGTGCCCCAGATCGCCACCGCGCCGACATACAGCAGCTTCAGCACGTACAAGTGGAGCAGGTAGAAAAACATCGGCGCCGCGCCAAAGGTCACCGGCGGTCGCAGCCATGCCCGCCCCTGTTGACGCTCAAGCCAGGCCAGCACCAGCAAGCCAACCCCCAGGGTCAGACTGATAAACAGCAACGACGGCGGGTACTTAGTGACGTTGAGGACGCTCATCAGCGTCTGCGCGGTGGTGTCACCCTCCACCCACGGCTTCTCGCCATAGCCATTGATGCCGCGCAACGCGAGAAACAGCGTCAACGCGCCAAAACCCCAGGCAATCAGGTTGATCTCGCGCTTTTCTCCATTCGCGCCTCGCCCAAACCACGGCCCGGCGGCGTAACCCACGGCGATCACGCCGATCCACGGCAGCAGCGGGTACGAGGTGCGCAGGCGCAAACTGTCGCCGACCTCGATCCAGCCGCGGTCATGGAGAATCGCCCACGGGATGTGCAAAGCCGAGCCCGTGGCAAAATGCACGTTGTCCAGCAGGTTGTGCCCGGCGATGATTGCCAGCCCCAGCGCCGCCAATACGCCGCGCGGCAATGCGACCATCGCTGACAGCGCGATCATGCTCAGGCCAATCGCCCAGATGACCTGTAAATAGATCACCGTCGGCGGAAACTGGAACGTCCAGGCGAAATTCACCAGCGTCAGTTCCAGCGCGATCAGCACCAGCCCGCGCTTGAACAGAAAGCCCGCCACCGCGCCCTTGCCCGCATGCCGTTCGCCGTACAGCCAGGCGGAAAGCCCCGTCAGAAACACGAACAGCGGCGCGCAGAAATGCGCGAGGGTGCGGCTGATAAACAGGTCAACGCTGGTGTGAGCGATGTCCATCGGGTCGCTGACCTGATGGTGCAGAAAGAAGGTCTCGCGCACGTGATCCAGCAGCATGAAGATGATGATCAGCCCACGCAGGGCATCGATCGATTGCAGGCGGCCAGGATGGGCGATGGACGTGGCGGGAGATTGCAGAGGGACAGACAGGGTTTGCATACGCGGTGGACTCTCAAAGCGCGATAACCGACAGGCCCGTGATCGACCTGAAAACCGGGTTATAACATAACACTTCGGAGCGCCCTGTGCGCAACCTGAATCACGCGCAGGGTCTGGCTTGGGAAGCGCTAAACTCTCCCGTCACCGGACAGGAGCACCCTGCCCCGTCCGATGAAGTCAGCTCCTAGGTGACTCAATAGCCCAAGGACAACCCCGTGCTACGACGCGGATCGTTGGCCCCGTAAAACCGGTTATTGCCCACCGGCTTGCCGCCCAGCGAAGGTGCGCCAACGAGGATCGCGGCCAGGTGGTTGGCGTCCTGGGGACCGGCAAACGTGTGACCCCAGCTTTCCAGGATCTTCCGGGTGTCAGGGCTGACGGCGAAGGCTTCCAGGTTAGTGGTTTCCGGCATCCACTGCTGGTGGAAGCGTGGCGCATCGACCGCTTCCTGAATATTCATGCCGTAGTCGATGACGTTGAGCATGGTCAGCAAGGTCGCGGTGATGATGCGGCTACCGCCCGGCGTTCCGACCACCATTACCGTCTTGCCGTCCTTGGTGACGATGGTCGGACTCATCGATGACAACGGCGACTTGCCCGGTGCGATGGCGTTGGCTTCGCCCTGAATCAGGCCGTACATGTTCGGCACGCCGACCTTGGAGGTGAAGTCGTCCATCTCGTCGTTGAGGATCACGCCGGTGCTGCTCGCCATCACGCCTGCGCCGAACCAGTCGTTGAGGGTGTAAGTGACGGATACGGCGTTGCCCCATTTGTTGACGATGGAATAGTGCGTGGTGTTGTTGCCCTCGTGGGGCGCGACGCCGGGTTTGATGTTCTGGGAGATCCCGGCTTTCTGCGGTTCGATGGCGGCGCGCAGCTTGGCCGCGTAGTCGCGGTCGAGCAGATGGCTGATCGGGTTTTTGACGAAATCCGGATCGCCCAGGTAGCTGTTGCGGTCGACGTAGGCGTGACGCATGGCCTCGATCTGGTAATGCAGCCCCTGGGCGGAGTGATAGCCCAATTCCTGCATCGGGTAGCCTTCGAGGATGTTCATGATCTCGCAAATCACTACCCCGCCGGAGCTCGGCGGCGGCGCCGAGACCACGTGGTAGCCGCGGTAATCGCACTCGATCGGCGCCAGCTCTCGGGTTGCGTATTTGTCGAGATCCGCCTGGGTGATGATGCCCTTCCCTGCCTGGCTCGAATCGACGATCGCCTTGGCCACCCAGCCTTTGTAGAAGCCGTCGCGGCCTTTGGCGGAGATTTCCTTGAGGGTTTTGGCCAGGTCTTTCTGCACCAAGGTGTCACCCACTTGCAGCGGCTGGCCCTTGTTCAGAAAGATCGTGCCCAGGTCCTTCGCATCTGCCTTGAACTCGTCGGTGGCGGTGCCGAGCAGGTCGACATCGCCTTGCTCCAGGACGAAACCGCTTTCAGCGAGTTTGATCGCCGGCGCAATGACTTCGGCGCGTTTTTGGGTGCCGTATTTGCTGAGCGCCATTTCCATCCCGGACACCGTGCCGGGCACACCGACGGCCAGGTGCCCCTTGGCACTCAGGTCCGGCACGACGTTGCCGTCCTTGTCCAGGTACATGTTGGCGGTGGCCGCCAGGGGCGCTTTTTCGCGGAAGTCGAGGAAGGTCTTGCGCCCGTCTGCCAGCTGGATGGTCATGAAACCGCCTCCGCCCAGGTTGCCAGCAGCCGGATAGACCACCGCCAGGGCGTAACCCACGGCAACGGCTGCATCCACCGCGTTGCCGCCGGATTTGAGCACGTCGACACCCACATGGGTGGCCAGATGCTGAGCGGTGACGACCATGCCGTTTTCAGCAGCGGCCGGGGCCACGGAAGCGGCGTGGGCGCAGGACAGACCAAGGGCAAGCACCGTCGCAATGAGCGACTGGGCGAAGGGTTGGTACTTCATGGGCAGTTTCTCTTTTTTCTTGTGGTGGGAGACAGCGGTGGGCAGAGGGTGCCCCGCACTAAACTAGCGCATGGGGGAAAAGTTGCCAGTTATTGCCAAGGACGCGGGCCAGGTTTTGGCTCAACACCCGGGATAAGACCCGGCATGGGGAATGCCGGGTTCAGTGCGCGTGCAGAAGGTAGGACGAAGCGGACTCAGAACCAGCGATCGTTGCGCTTGCGGCCCTTGGTCAGGGACGGCAGGATCAGGCCCAGCAGCAAGCCGGCGCCGGCAATGCTGCCGCCGTACACCATGTAGCGCATCAGCACCTGATTGTTCTCGTCACCCAGCTTTGCCTGGGTGGTGCGCAAATCCGACTGGGCGCTGGCCAACTGCGCGTTCAGGTCCTTGGTCCGGGCTTCGAGCTCGTCGACCAGCTTCTTGCGCGATTCCAGGGTTTCCTGCATGCCCTGAACCTTGGTCTTCCAGTCATCGTCGATGGTCTTGAGTTGCGCGCTGAGGTCAGCGGCCTTCTGGGTCAATTGCGGCAAGCGCTCGGCCTGACCGGGTACTTCCTGCAGGTCAGCGGTGGGAATCCACACGTTGTCGCCGGCGCTGCCACGCACTTGGCTGTAATCGCCCTGGGTGTTGATCAGCTCGACCTTCTGGCCGGATTTCAGCGTGCCGACGATGCGGTAGCCATCGGTGGGGCCGCTGCGCACGTAGGTGCTGAGGGTATCGCTGACCCAGCGATCCTTGCTCGTGGTTTCGGCCAGTGCGAAGGGGCTGGCACAGCTCGCGGTTAAGACGGTAGTCAGCAGGCCGGCGTTGAGCAAACGGCGTCGAACGCCCGACACGGGGGTAAAGCGAAGGGAGGCATCGGAGGCAGAAATAGGCATGGATAATCTTCGACAAATTGAAAAGAAGGCCGATGGGCGGGCCGCATGCAAGGGAATCACGCCTGATCGGACAGCGACGAACAACGCGCTGCAACGGCTGGAAAAGGCATCTGGCGCGGGCGAAATTCAGCCGGACGCCGAAGGCCGTGACCCGGGCGTACTGCGCGCGCAGTGGTCAACAGACCGTTGAAAAGAGGTCAGGTTCACTGGGGAGGGATGACATTCGTCCGGGAAAGGTCCCACAACGCTTGTCGAAGTGACTGATACAACTGTGGGAGCGGGTCCGCTGGCGAATGCTTCATCAGGCGATGATGTCGACTGATGGAAAGCTATTCGCGAGCAAGCTCGCTCCCACAGCTTTTCCGCTGAGAGACTACTCGGCGAGTGCACAGCTGCTCCACGCGCACAACGCCAGAGCAGGAGGTGTCAGACCTCGTGGTGCAGCTGCTCCACGGTCGGCTTGAGGATCACCACACCCAACGGCGGCAGGTTCAGGGACAGCGAGAACGCCTGGCCGTGACTATTGATCTCGTCGGTGCGCACGCCGCCGCCGTTGCCGAAGTTGGAACCGGCATAGATCCCCGCGTCGCTGTTGAACAGCTCGGCCCACTTGCCGCTGAACGGAACACCGACGCGATAGGCCTCACGCGGCACAGGCGTCAGGTTGGCCACCACCAGCAACGGCTCGCCCTCCTTGCTCCAGCGCAGGTAGGCATAGACGCTGTTGCCGGCATCGTCACCGATGACCCACTGGAAACCCTGGGGCTGGCAGTCTTGCTCGTACAGTGCCTTTTCGGTCCGATACAAACGGTTGAGGTCGCTGACCAGCGTGTGCACACCCTTGTGCTCGGCGTACTGCAGAAAATGCCAGTCCAGCTCGGTGTCGTGGTTCCACTCACGCCACTGGCCGAACTCGCAGCCCATGAACAGCAGCTTCTTGCCCGGGTGGGTCCACATGAACGACAGGTACGCGCGCAGGTTGGCGAATTTCTGCCAGCGGTCGCCGGGCATCTTGTCGATCAGCGAATGCTTGCCGTGGACCACTTCGTCGTGGGAAATCGGCAGCACGAAACGCTCGGACCAGGCATACACCAGACCGAAACTGAGACGATCATGGTGATGCTGGCGATTGATCGGGTCCTGCTCGACGTACTTGAGCGTGTCGTGCATCCAGCCCATGTTCCACTTGTAGGAGAAGCCCAGCCCGCCCTGTTGGGTCGGCTGGGAAACGCCAGGCCACGAGGTGGATTCCTCGGCGATGACCAGCGCCCCGGGCGCTTCGATCGCGACCACGTCATTGAGGTGACGCAGGAAGTCGATGGCCTCCAGGTTCTCGCGGCCCCCGTAACGGTTCGGCACCCACTCCCCGGCGTTGCGGGAATAGTCGCGATACAGCATCGACGCCACCGCATCCACGCGCAACGCATCGACGTGGAAGTTCTTCAGCCAGTGCAGCCCGGACGCGATCATGAAACCGTGGACTTCGGTGCGACCTAGGTTGTAGATCAGCGTGTTCCAGTCCTGATGGAAGCCCTCATGGGGGTTGGCGTATTCGTACAGCGCAGTGCCGTCGAATTGGGCCAGACCGTGTGCATCGGTCGGGAAGTGCGCAGGCACCCAGTCAAGAATCACGCCGATGTCGTTGCGGTGGCACGCGTCAACGAATGCGGCGAAATCCTCAGGTTTGCCGTAACGCGCACTTGGGGCGAATTGCGACAACACTTGATAACCCCACGACCCGCCGAAGGGGTGTTCCATGATCGGCATCAGTTCGATGTGTGTGAAGCCCGTTTCCTTGATGTAAGGAATCAGATGCTCGGCCAGCTCGCGCCAGTTGTAAGGGCGATCGGGCTCATCATCGCCACCGTGGTGCCACTTCCACGACCCTGCGTGCAGCTCGTAGATCGACAGTGGCTGGTGGATGTCATGCTTCTCGCCCCGCGACTGCATCCAGTCGCTGTCCTGCCATTCGAAGGCGAGCGGCGCAGCGACTTTCGACGCCGTGGCCGGCGGCAGCTGGGTCGCCAGGGCCATCGGGTCGGCTTTCAGCGGCAAGACGCCGTGCTGGCCGAGGATCTCGTACTTATAGGCCTCGCCCGGGCCAATGCGCGGGATGAAGATTTCCCACACCCCGGTCGGGTGACGCAGGCGCATCGGATGACGACGGCCATCCCAGCTATTGAAGTCACCCACCACCGAGACGCGGCGGGCGTTCGGTGCCCACACCGAGAAACGCACGCCATCGACACCGTCGACGTTCTTCACCTGTGCGCCCAGCGCGCTGCTCAGGTCACGGTGGTTACCCTCGGCGAACAGGTACAAATCCATCTCGCCCAGCTGCTCGCCGAAGCTATACGGGTCTTCGGTGATTTGCTCACCGGTGGCCCAGGAAATTTTCAGCAGATAGGGTTCACGCACCGCAAAGTGCCCGGCAAAGAAGCCCGGCTTGTCGGTCATGCTCAGTTCGCCAAGATCACGTTCGCCATCGCGAGCGAGCACGCGCACCGCCAGCGCATTGGGCAGATAGGCGCGGATCACCTGGCCTTCAGCGCCATCGCTGTGGGGGCCCAGCATCGAGAACGGGTCGCGGTGCTCCGCACGGATCAACGCGTCCATGTCAACGGCGCTTGGCAATGCTGCGTGGTTGCCATTACCGAATTGGTCAGAGGCACTCATTTTCATTCTCCATCAGACAGGTCTAGAAGCCCGCGCAAGCCTTGAAGCGGAACCGACAACCAAGTCGGCCGATTCTCGGCCTCGTAGGCCACTTCATAAGCGGCTTTTTCCAGGGTGAACAGCGCCAGCGCGGCCGCCTCACCTTTGGCATCTTTCCAGTCGTGACCCACCTCGACGGTGGCCTTGCGGTAGCCCTCCAGGAAGGCCTCCCGCGCCTGCAGCAAATACGTCTCGGCCACTTGCTGGCGGGCGGTGTCGGCCTGCACCGAGGTGTCGGCACTCTGCGCGTTGCGCATCGCCATCGCCGCAGCGTAGTCGAACGAACGCAGCACGCCGCTGACATCTTTGAACGGGCTGTACTTGGCCCGACGCTCCTGCAGGGGACGCGCCGGCTCGCCTTCGAAGTCGATCAGGTAAGCATCGCCCTTCACCACCAGCATCTGGCCGAGGTGCAGGTCGCCATGGACACGCATTCTCAACCCGCCGACCGACTGCTTCGCCAGGGTTTTGACCTGAGCCAGCAGCGCTTTGCGCTTGCCCAGCAGTTCGGTGATGAGCTGCTGATCCTGGGCTTCCAGAGAGTCACGGTGCTGTTCGAGCAGCTGCAAGGCACGCTCGATCTGCGCCGAAACGCTCTTCGCCGAGGCCTCGCTGTCCTTGACGCTGGTCACTTCGGTCTTGAAGTCCGGGTTGTCCGTCGGCGCGCCGAGGATCACGTGCATCTCGCCCAGACGCTGACCCAGCAGGCCGGCGAAGTCTTTCAGCTCGATCAGCGCGTTGGCTTGCTGCTCCAGCGCCGATTGACCATGGGCCATGTGATCACGCACGGCGCGTTCGAGGTTGTTCTGCGTCCATTCCCACGCATCGCCCTGATTGCTCAGGTAACCTTGGGCGATCATCAGCAGGTTCTTCTCGCCCTGCCCGTCGACGCGCACGACTGCGCCCAACAGCGGCGAGATGTGCGGGTAACCCGCTTCGGTGAGGTAGGCGCCCATTTCCAGTTCCGGGTGAGTACCGGCCGCGACACGGCGAATCATTTTCAGCACCAGCTTCTTGCCGACCACCACCGAGCTGTTGGACTGCTCGGCCGAGAGGTAACGCACTTCTGCGTCTTCATTCAGGCCCAGCGGTGCCAGTTGCGAGGTGCTCTGGAATTGCAGCTCGCCATCCGGCGTCGCCAGCACGGTGTTTTCCTGCATGCCGCGGATGACGCTGCGAATGAACGGCTCAAGGGTGAAGGCATCGGTAATCAAACCGACCTGACGGCCGCGACGTACGCGGGACAGGGCCAGCTGTTGCGGCAAGGCGCTGCTGATGTCGTCTTCCGGCAACAGGCCGAACGGCAACTGGTAGCGCACCGTTTCGCCGCCGGAAGTGACTTCGATTTCGCTCAGCAACACCGGACGCACCGTGGTGCCGAAGCGCACGGCGTAGGCGATGTGGATGTTGTCGATGGCCGTACCTTTGCCAGCGAACCAGCGGCGTTTCGGCAGATAGACCGACAGTGACTGCTGTTCCATGGTCTGGCGCAGGGGTTCTTCGAGCAGTTCTTCCAGGCGCTGCTTGAGCACCAGGGTCGGGAAGTCCGGCATGCTCTGGGCCGGTTCAACGTGCCAACTGGGCATTTGATTCTCCGCGGCCAGCAAGAACCAGTAGAAGCCATAGGGAGGCAACGTCAGCAGGTAATTGAGCTGGCCAATAGGTGGAAAGGCGCTGCCGCCAAGCATCTCGACCGGAACGGTCCCGGCGTACGGGGCCAGTTCAAGCTCGGCGGCCTGGGAGGCGGCCGAGACGTTGGCGACACACAGGATGATTTCAGTCTTGCCGTCCGGCCCGGTGTACTCGCGGGTGTAGGCCAGGATGCGGCGGTTGCTCGGCGAAAGCATTTTCAGGGTGCCGCGGCCGAAGGCTTTCTGCTGCCGACGCACGGCAAGCATGCGGCGGGTCCAGTTCAGCAACGAGTGCGGGTCATGGTCCTGCGCCTCGACGTTGACCGACTGATAACCGTACAGCGGGTCCATGATCGGCGGCAGCACCAGGCTCGCCGGGTTGGCGCGGGAAAAGCCGCCGTTGCGGTCGATCGACCACTGCATCGGCGTGCGCACACCGTCGCGGTCGCCGAGGTAAATGTTGTCGCCCATGCCGATTTCGTCGCCGTAATACAGGGTCGGCGTGCCGGGCATGGACAGCAGCATGCTGTTGAGCAGTTCAACGCGGCGGCGGTCACGTTCCAGCAACGGCGCCAGGCGACGACGGATGCCCAGGTTGATCCGCGCGCGACGGTCCGAAGCGTAGTAATTCCACAGGTAATCACGCTCGCGGTCGGTGACCATCTCCAGCGTCAGTTCATCGTGGTTACGCAGGAAGATCGCCCACTGGCAGTTTTCCGGGATTTCCGGGGTCTGGCGCAGGATGTCGGTAATCGGAAAACGGTCTTCCTGGGCCACCGCCATGTACATGCGCGGCATCAGCGGAAAGTGAAACGCCATGTGGCATTCGTCGCCGTCCTTGCCCTTGCGATCACCGAAGTACAGCTGGGTGTCTTCGGGCCACTGGTTGGCTTCGGCCAGCAGCATGCGGTCGGGGTAATTGGCATCGATTTCAGCGCGAATCTGCTTGAGGACCTGGTGGGTCTCCGGCAGGTTCTCGTTGTTGGTGCCGTCGCGCTCGATCAGGTACGGAATTGCGTCCAGACGCAGGCCGTCGATGCCCATGTCCAGCCAGTAGCGCATGACCTCGATGACCGCCTTCATCACCTGCGGATTGTCGAAGTTCAAGTCCGGCTGGTGGGAATAGAAACGGTGCCAGAAGTACTGCTCGGCGACCGGGTCCCAGGTCCAGTTGGACTTCTCGGTATCGAGAAAGATGATCCGGGTGCCGTCGTATTTCTGCGGGTCATCGGACCAGACGTAGAAATCCCGGGCCTTGGAGCCTTTCTTGGCATGCCGCGCGCGCTGGAACCACGGGTGCTGGTCCGAGGTGTGGTTGATGACCAGTTCGGTGATCACCCGCAGGCCGCGGTTGTGCGCCTCGGCGATGAATTTCTTGGCATCGGCCATGGTGCCGTAGTCGCTGTGCACACCCCGGTATTCGGAGATGTCATAGCCATCGTCGCGGCGGGGCGACGGGTAGAACGGCAGCAGCCAGATGGTGTTGACGCCCAGCTCGGCAATGTAATCGAGCTTGGCAATCAGCCCCGGGAAGTCACCGATGCCATCGTCGTTGGAATCGAAAAACGACTTAACGTGGACCTGGTAAATCACCGCATCCTTGTACCAGAGCGGGTCTTCGATAAAGGCAGCGTTGCGGGGTTTCTTTGCCATGACCACATCCTTTGAATTATTGGTTTGTGGCTTTGATGCGCCAGATGCCGAACGGCTGGTAAGACGGGTCCAGACGCATGAACTGGGTCTTGCCGTACCAGGTCCAGGAATGCCCGGTCATCAAATCTTCCCCCAACGTCGCGGCGTCATCCGACAGGCCCATTTCCCACAGCGGCAGTTCGAAATGCGCTTCCTGCGCGTTGCGCGGGTCAAGGTTCACGGCCACCAGAATGAAGTTGCTGCCATCCGCCGTGCGCTTGCCGAAGTACAGGATGTTGTCGTTGTACGCGGTGTAGATCTTCAGGCCCAAGTGCGTCTGCAGCGCCGGGTTCTGGCGACGGATGCGGTTGAGCTGGGCGATCTCGGCAATGATGTTGCCAGGCGCGGTGAAGTCCCGGGGACGGATCTCGTACTTCTCGGAATCCAGGTATTCCTCTTTGCCCGGTACCGGCGCCGACTCACACAGCTCGAAGCCCGAATACATGCCCCACAGGCCCGAACCCATGGTCGCCAGCGCCGCGCGGATCAGGAAGCCGGGGCGCCCCGAATCGTGAAGGAACGGCGGATTGATGTCCGGCGTGTTGACGAAGAAGTTCGGCCGGTAGCATTCACGCCACGGCGACTCGTTGAGCTGGGTGAAATACTCGCTCAGTTCGGCCTTGTTATTGCGCCAGGTGAAATAGGTGTAGCTCTGGGAATAACCGACCTTGCCCAGGCGCGCCATCATCGCCGGCTTGGTGAAGGCTTCGGCGAGGAACATGACTTCCGGGTGCTGGCTGCGCACGTCGGCAATCATCCACTGCCAGAACGGCAGCGGTTTGGTGTGCGGGTTGTCGACGCGGAAGATCTTCACGCCCTCTTTCACCCAGCCGAGGATCACGTCACGCAACTCGGTCCACAGGCCTGGAATGGCGTCCGGCGCGTAGAAATCGACGTTGACGATGTCCTGGTATTTCTTCGGCGGGTTTTCCGCATAGCGGATGGTGCCGTCCGGACGCCACGAGAACCAGCCCGGGTGCTCCTTGAGCCACAGGTGATCCTGGGAGCACTGGATGGCGAAATCGAGGGCGATTTCCAGGCCATGCTCAGCTGCGGCGGCGACCAGCTCGCGGAAGTCTTCACGGGTGCCCAGTTGCGGGTGAATGGCGTCATGGCCGCCTTCAGCGCTGCCGATGGCGTAAGGGCTGCCCACATCATCCGGGCCTGCGGTGAGGGAGTTGTTCGGGCCTTTGCGGTGCGCACGGCCAATCGGGTGGATCGGCGGGAAGTACAGCACGTCGAAGCCCATGTCGCGGATCATCGGCAGGCGCGTGTGAACGTCCTTGAAGGTGCCGTGGCGCTTTTTGTCATCGGTGATCGAACGCGGGAACAGCTCGTACCAGCTGGCGAACTGGGCCAGCTCACGCTCGACGTCCAGCGGGAATTCCAGGCTCCGACTGAGGAACGCGTGGTTGTCCGCCTTGGCCATGACGGCGGCAGTTTCGCTGTTCAGCAGCAGCGCGACTTTGGCCTCGTTTTCGTTGGCCTCGCCCAGGCGCTTGATCAGGCTGTCGAGCTGACCGCGCAATTCCAGGGTGCTGCGCTCGGCGGCGTGCACTAGGTGCAGGCGCCCTTCTTCCAGCTCCAGGTCGATCGTCACGCCGGCGGCGTACTTCTTTTCCAGCTCGTAGCGGTAGCTGCCGAACTGATCGATCCAGGCTTCGAGGCGGTAGATATAGCGGGTGAAGGTCGGCGGGGTGAATTCGCCAATCCAGCTGTCGTTGCCCAGCTCGCGCATGGGCACGGACTGCCATTGTTCATCGTCAGCGGCCCGGTAGACGATACGTACGGCCATCTTGTCGTGGCCGTCCGCGTAGATTTTGCTGGTGACCGTGACCGGCTGACCGACAACGGCCTTGGCAGCCAGCTGACCGTTATCGATCACCGGTTGGGTGTCCTCGATCACGATCCGCGGAAGCTGCAAGGCTTGGGTCAGGGGGATAGGGTGGATAGAGTGGAGAACATCGTTGGCCAGGGAATCCGGGCCGTACGGCTGATCAGCAGTATCATTCATCGAGCATCACTCCTCACGCCCAGGGACGCCCGCTGTGGGGCGCCCATTGCTTCAGCGTCTTTGTCCATAACATAAGAGAGAGCCACGGGATCAACGCATCCGGACGTGGCAGCATAGGTTCCGAACGCCAGCCTCGGGCAAAAGTTCAAAGAGCTTGCGTGACGGTTGATCAACTCAGCGCACGGCACGCGGACTGGTTTCGCTCAGCACCGGGAAGGCAGCAGCGCAACGGTTGCAGTGAATCATTGGCAATGGGGAGCGGTCGTAACCTGGGAGTGCTGCGGCGTTGATGAACAGCCGCTCGACACGCTTGCCTCGATAACCAAAGGAAGGTAACACCATGAGCATTCCCGTTCCCGCAGAAACGCCCGATCCGAACATCGATGACCCCGAACTGCCGGTGCCCAAGCCGGAGGAGCCGCCTTCCCCGCTCATGCCCCCGGTGATCGAACCGCCGGCCGGTGACCCGCCGAGCAGCGAGCCGCCGGCGATTCTGGATGAGAAGTTTCCCGAATGATTGAAGGCCCTCCCCGGGGAAGCCGGTCCCTGCTGACGCAACACGTTTTGTGGGACCGGCTTTAGCCGGGAAGCTTCTAGCGGGCCAGCTGCGATTTTGAGGGTGCGCGGACTGGCCTCTTCCCGGCTGAAGCCGCTCCTACCTGCGCGTGTTTTCCGCAGGACCGGCTGCGCATGTTTTCCGTAGCACCGGCTTCAGCCGGGAACGCGTCAGCAGCCACACCACCGATGTTGCCGAATGACCCCAGGCTCACGGCTCCTGCGCTTCGCCACCTGTGCTGCGGGCCGGGTCCCTGGCGCGTTCCTCCGGGGATTCAAATCGCCTCACAATTCGCGGCATCAGACTGAAAATCCCCAACGCAAGCACCGTACTCAGCACCGCCGTCATCTCCCTGCCCATTCCCGCCGCGATACCAATAGCCGCGGTCATCCATAACCCCGCCGCGGTAGTCAGGCCCTTCACTTGCGTCGCGTTGAGCGCATCGCCCTTGAGGATGGTCCCGGCGCCGAGAAAGCCGATACCTGCCACAATGCCCTGCACCACCCGGCTGAGTGCAGCGTCGTCGGCACCGGCCATACGCGGCACCAGCACAAACAGCGCAGCGCCCATGCACACCAGCATGTGAGTTCGAACCCCGGCCGCCTTGCCTTTGTGTTCCCGCTCGAAGCCCAGAATCCCGCCCAGCAGCGCCGCAATCACCAGGCGTATGGTCACGCGGGTGATCTGCCCGGCATCGGTGATGTCAGAGAACTCGGCCTGCAGTGTTTCCACCACTTCTTCCCACCAGGCATTCATCAGTGCATTCCCCTCATTCAGCGTCAGTGCCGTATGGACCGCAGCAGGGGCCGAGAGTGCGGGAGGAGCCCGACGACCCTCACCGCTGATCCGGTTCTCGGGTGCATATCTGCATCTGTACTAATTCGCAGACGACGCGCATATTCCGCCTGCACCGGGTCACCCGCCCTTCCCGCCGGCCACCCACTGGCGGCTGCGTCCCAGACGCCCCTCAGCACGAGCCCCGCCATGAAGCGTTATGAAAAGTTTGCCGATGACATTGCCGAGCTGATCCGCACCGGGGTGCTTGCTGCGGGGCAGCGTGTGCCGTCGGTGCGCTACGCCAGCCAGACCCACGGCATCAGTCCGTCGACGGTCTTCCAGGCCTACTACTTGCTGGAACGTCGAGGCCTGATCCGGGCGCGGCCGCGCTCCGGCTACTTCGTCAACGACAGCATTCGCCTGCAAGGCCTGAGTGACAACGCCATCGAGCAGGATGCGCGCCCCGCGCCACAGCTGAGCGAATCCACCGAAGTCGACGTCAGCGAACTGGTGTTCTCGGTGCTGGAATCGATCAAGGACCCGAACACCGTGCCATTCGGCTCCGCCTTCCCCAGCGCCGCGCTGTTCCCGTTGCAGCGCCTGGCCCGCTCCCTCGCCAGTGCCACCCGCGACATGGACCCGCGCATGGTCGTCAGCGACCTCTCGCCCGGCAATCCAGCCCTGCGCCGGCAGATCGCCCTGCGTTACATGGTCGCCGGGCAGATGCTGCCCATGGACGAGCTGCTGATCACCAACGGCGCCCTTGAAGCCCTGAACCTGTGCCTGCAAGCGGTGACCGAGCCCGGTGATCTGGTGGCCATCGAGGCACCGGCGTTCTACGCCTGCCTGCAGGTGCTCGAACGGCTGAAGCTCAAGGCGGTGGAAATCCCGGTGCACCCGCAACAGGGCATTGACCTGGCGGTGCTTGAGCAGGCGCTCGAGCGTTACCCGATCAAGGCCTGCTGGAGCATGACCAGCTTCCAGAACCCCACCGGCGCGACGGTGCCTGAGGCGCGCAAACGGGAGCTGGTGCAGCTGCTGCGCAAGCATGAGGTGCCGCTGATCGAGGATGACGTGTACGCCGAGCTGTATTACGGCCAGCACGCGCCGAAACCGGCGAAGGCGTTCGACACCGAAGGCCTGGTCCTGCATTGCGGCTCGTTCGCCAAGAGCCTGGCGCCCGGGTATCGGGTGGGCTGGGTCGCTGCCGGGCGTTATGCGCAGAAGGTCGAGCGGCTGAAGATCATGACCTCGCTGTGCGCCTCGATGCCGGCCCAGGCCGCCATCGCCGATTACCTGCAACACGGTGGCTACGACCGGCACCTGCGCAAGTTGCGCCACAGCCTGGAAGATCAGCAGCGTGCCATGCTCGGCGCCATCGCCCGGTATTTCCCCGCGCAGACCCGCGTCAGCCAGCCCACCGGCGGGTATTTCCTGTGGGTGGAGCTGCCGGAACAGATCGATTCGCTGAAAGTGTTCCAGGCCGCCCTCGCTCAGGGCATCAGCATCGCCCCCGGCCCGATGTTTTCGCCAACGCGGCGCTTCCAGCCCTTCATCCGCCTGAACTACGGCAGCCCGTGGGGTGAATCGCCCGAGCGGGCGATGGAGACACTGGGGAAGATCATTCGCTCGATGATGGGTTAAAAAGTGCCGGGCGAAGGGGCAGCGCTGCATATCTTAAGTGCCACGACTGGCCCCTTCCCGGCTAAAGCCGGTCCTACAAGGGACCGCGTGCAGTCAGCGGAATTGAATGTGAACGCGGATGTAGGACCGGCTTCAGCCGGTCCTACAAGGGACCCCGTGCAGTCAGCGGAATTGACTGTGAACGCGGATGTAGGACCGGCTTCAGCCGGGAAGACGGCGGCACATTCAGCGGTGACTACCGACCGCCGCCCAGATCAATGAACGACCCCGTCGAATAGGACGCCTTGTCCGACAGCAGCCACAGAATCGCTTCCGCCACTTCATCGGCCAGTCCGCCACGGCCCATGGGGATGGTCGGTTCCAGCTTGCTGACGCGGTGAGGGTCGCCGCTCAGGGCGTGGAATTCGGTGAAGATGTAACCGGGGCGCACGGCGTTGACCCGCACCCCCTCGCCCGCCACTTCCTTGGCCAGCCCGACGGTGAAGGTGTCTAGGGCGCCCTTGGACGCCGCGTAGTCGACGTATTCACCGGGTGATCCGAGCCGTGCCGCCACGGACGAGACATTGACGATGCTGCCGCCGCGCCCGCCATGACGGGGCAACATGCGCAGCAGCGCGTGCTTGCTGCAGAGCATGGGCCCGACTACGTTGCTCATCATGATCTTCAGCAGACGAAACTCGGACATCGTGTCCAGCCGCGAAGCCTCGCCCACCGTGCCGGCGTTGTTGACCAGCGCAGTGATTCGGCCCATGTCGGCATCGACCCGGGCAAAAAGACGAATGATCTCATCCTCGTTGCTGACGTCCGCCTGTACCGCAATGGCATGCCCGCCCGCCTCGCGAATCTGCCCGCACAACCGCTCGGCCGAAGCGTGATCGGACAGATAGTTGATGCACACGCGATATCCCTGCGCTGCGGCCAGCACCGCCGTGGCGGCCCCGATACCCCGGGAGCCGCCGGTGATGAGGAGATTTTTATCCATAAACGTTCCCAGTCGATCAATGCGTGGAGGTGGGGTGGGTGTTAACACTCAATCGGTGATTTCGCGGACACGACGCCGGGCAGCTTCAATGTCAGCCATGAAACCCTCGGCCGGCAATGGAGAACCCAGCAGGTTGCCCTGCAACGCGTCGCAGCCCAGCCGCGTCAGGAAACTCTGTTGGCTGGCGGTCTCGACCCCTTCGGCAACGATGCGCAGGTTCAGCGCCTGACCCAGCGCAACGATCGCCGACACGATGGCCGCATCGTCGCTGTCGGGCTCCAGGTCGCGCACGAAACCGCGGTCGATTTTCAATTCGTTGGCCGGCAGGCGTTTGAGGTACATCAGGCTGGAGTAGCCGGTGCCGAAGTCGTCGATGGACAGGTCCACGTCCATGTCCGAGAGCTTGCGCAGCACGGTCATGCTCGCGTCGGCATCGCTCATGGCGGTGGTTTCGGTGATTTCCAGGGTCAGGCAGTTGGCCGGCAGCCCGTGGGTCGTCAACGCATCCGCGACAGCTTCGATCAGCCCGACATGGCTGAATTGCAATGCCGACAGGTTCACGGCAACGCGCCAGTCAGTGTTGCCGGCGTCGTACCAGCACTTCATCTGCCGGCAGGCCTCGCTCATTACCCATTCGCCGACCGGAATGATCAAGCCGGTTTTTTCCGCCAGCCCCATGAAGGTATCCGGCATCAGCAGCCCGAGCTGCGGATGGTTCCAGCGCAGCAGTGCTTCGGCACCGACCGGCCGGTGGGAGCTTGTGCTGAACTTGGGCTGATAATGCAGGCAGAATTGCCCGTCACGCAGCGCAAGACGCAGGTCCTGCTGCAACTGCAGCTTGTTGCGCGCATTGGTGTTCATCGACGCGTCGAAGAAGCTGTAGCCGTTCTTGCCGGCGTTCTTGGCGTGATACATCGCGGCGTCGGCGTTCATCAGCAATTCCTGCTGGGTTCGGCCGTTCCCCGGGTACAGGCTGATGCCGATGCTCACTGTCACCTGCAGATCGTGTTCCTGCACGCTGAACGGCTGGTTCACCAGCGAGACCTGACGCGACGCCACGCTGACCGCCTCTTCGCCATCGTCGAGTTCGACCAGCAACACGAATTCATCGCCGCCGATGCGCGCCAGGGTGTCATGGCGATGGAAGTTCTCGCGCAATCGGAAGGCCACGGCCCGCAAGAGCTGGTCGCCGACGTGATGGCCGAACGCATCGTTCACCGGTTTGAAGCCATCCAGATCCAGAAACATCAGGGCGAACATGCCGCCCTGGGCATCGACCTTGCGCATGGCCTGATCGATACGATCGGCCAGCAACATGCGGTTGGGGAGCCCGGTCAGGTTGTCGTGCAGGGCCAGTTGCGTGAGCTCGCGGTTGGCCTCTTTCAACGACAGTGACAGTTGGGCGGTACGCGCCGCCATGCGCGCGTCCAGCACCGACGTCAGCAAGGTGATGCCCAGCACCGCCAGACTGGTGACCAGGACCACCTTGTCCAGACCGTCGGTGCGCAGGCCATTGGAAAGCGCGCCGCAGAAACTGCCCTGTGGAAAGTTGGCGGCGGTCATGGCGGTGTAGTGCATGCCCAGGATCGCAAACCCCATGACCACCGCCGCGCCCCCGCGTGCCAGGCGAACGTAAGGGGTTTCCTTGCGCAGCCGCACGGCGATGCTCAGCGCGACGGCGGACGCAGTGACGGCAATGACCAACGACAACCCGAACAAGGTGGGGTCGTAGTCGATGCCCGGCTGCATGCGCATCGCCGCCATGCCGGTGTAATGCATGGCGCAGCTGCCCAGGCCCATGACCAGTGCGCCGAACAGCATATTCGACAACGGGACGCGGTCGTGACTGACCAGCCACAAGGCAAAACCCGAGGAGAAAATGGTCATCAGCAACGAGAGCAGTGTCAGCGGTATGTCGTACGCCAGCTCGATGGGCAGCGTGAACGCAAGCATGCCGATGAAGTGCATCGACCAGATGCCGATGCCCATGGAGAGCGCGCCGCCGCACACCCACAGCATCCTCGCCCGACCGCGGGCCGACGCAATGCGCCCGGCCAGATCAAGGGTCGTGTAAGACGCGAGAATCGCTACGAGGACTGAAATCAGAACCAGCGAATTGGTGTAATGGCCGATCAACATGGCTGGCTCTTGGCTCAACGGAGTGCGGCCTTTCAGCCCTGATCAATTCGGCGGCGATTGTACCGAAATTCCTGTGAAAGTCCCGTCACTCCGTTGCGAAGGTGGCACATCGCTATTTAATTCACATCAGCGGTCGGAGACTTCGGCGCCCGCTTTCAGCCCGGTGGCAGCGTCCCAACCGCCGCCCAATGCCGCGATCAATTGGGCGCTGGCAACCAACCGGCTTTCCAGCACATTCAGCACACTGCGTTCGTTGCTCAGCGCGGTGGTCTGCACGTTGACCACGTCCAGGTAGCCGATCAGCCCGGCCTTGTACTGGTTGTTGGTCAGGCGCAGGGAGTCGCGCGCCGATTGCAGCGCCTCGTCGCGCACCCCGGATTCCTGCTCATAAACGCGCAACTGGGCCATGTAGTCCTCGACTTCCTTGAAGCCGTCGAGCACGGTCTGGCGGTACTGGGCGACGGTCTGGTCGTAGACCGCTTCGGTGCGGTCCACTTCGGCCGCACGCTGGCCACCGTCGAAGAGGGTCATCGCCAATTGCGGGCCGACCGACCAGAAGCGGTTGGGCAGGGAAATCCAGTTGCTGACGGTGCTGCTGCTGTAGCCGCCGCTCATGCTCAGGGTCAGGTCCGGGTAATACGCGGCCTTGGCCACGCCGATATTGGCGTTGGCGGTCATCACCGATCGCTCGGCTGCGGCGATGTCCGGGCGGCGTTCGAGCAATTGCGACGGCAGCTGCGCCGGAATCTGCGGCACCGCCGGAATCGAGGTGGTCGCCGCGAGGCTGAAGTCCGCCGGCGCCTGCCCCATCAGCACGGCAATCGCGTTTTCGAACTGGGCGCGCTGCCATTGCAGGTCGATCAGGTCGGCCTGGGTGCTCTTGAGTTGCGTCTGCGCCTGGGCGGTGGCATCGCGGCCGGAAATCCCGGCGCGGTATTGGTTCTGGGTCATGGTCAGCGAGCGCTGGTAGGCGTCGACGGTCGCTTCGAGCAAACGCTTCTGCTCATCGATCACCCGCAGTTGCAGGTAGTTCTGCACCAGCTGCGATTGCAGGCTCAGGCGCATCGACGCCAGATCGGCGAGGCTGGCCTGGGCGCTGGCCTTGTCGGCTTCCAGCCCGCGGCGCAACTTGCCCCACACGTCGGCCTCCCAGCTCACGCCCAGTTGCGCGTTGTAGGTGTCGCGAATGCCGCTGCTGGAACTGCTCAGGCTGGAACTGCTGCTGCCGGTGCCCTGGCTCGAGCGGTTCTTGCTGGTGGTCAGGTCCAGCGTCGGGAAAAACGCGCCCCGCGCACTGCGCACCAGGGCGGCGGCCTGCCGGTACTGCGCCTCGTACTGCGCCACGGTCTGGTTGGACGTATTGAGTGTTTCCACCAGCGCGTTGAGCTGGGCGTCGCCGTAGATTTCCCACCACGCGCCGCGTGCCATCGCATCGCTCGGGTTGGCCTGGGTCCAGCCTTCGGCCTGCTTGAAGTGCGCTGGCGTCGGCATCTCCGGTGTCTTGTAATCCGGGCCGACGGCGCAGGCACTGAGCAGCAGCGCACACAAGGCAACGCCGAAGGTCCTGTGAAACGGCAACGTCCGCTGTGGGCCAGGCGCTTTCATCGAGTCGTTCATAGCGGAGTGTCCAGGGCAGCATCCGTCTGCACACCGCGCCATTGGTTGAAACGATGGCGCAGACGGTCGAGATAAAGGTAAACCACGGGCGTGGTGTACAGCGTGAGGATCTGGCTGAGGATCAGGCCGCCGATGATGGTCAGGCCCAGTGGCCGACGCATTTCCGCCCCTTCGGCGCTGCTCAGCAGCAACGGCACGGCGCCGAGAATCGCCGCCAGCGTGGTCATCAGGATCGGTCGCAGGCGCTGCAGACAGGCGTTGCGAATGGATTCCACCGGGGTCATGCCGCCCTGGCGCTCAAGCTGCAGGGCGAGGTCGATCATCAGAATCGCGTTCTTTTTCACCACGCCGATCAGCAGGAACAGCCCCAACAGCGAGATCAGGCTGAACTGGCCACCGGTGAGGTAGATGCTCAACAGCGCGCCGACCCCCGCCGAGGGCAGCGTCGACAGAATGGTCAGTGGGTGGATGTAGCTTTCGTAGAGAATGCCCAGCACCAGGTACACCGCCACCAGCGCGCCAAGGATCATCCACGGCTGGCTCTTCTGGGTGGCGGCGAAAGCGTCGGAGGTCCCGGCCATCTTGGCGATCACGTCCTCGGGCAGGCCCACCGCCGCGACGGCGCGTTCAATGGCGGCGTTGGCCTGGTCGAGGGTGACGCCGTCGGACAGGTCGAAGGAGATGTTTTCCGAGGCGAACTGACCGTCGTGGCTGACCCGGTCGTCTTCCAGGCTGCGCTCGTAACGGGCAATGGTCGACAGCGGCACCCGCGCGCCGTCGGCAGTGATCACCTGGACCTGCTCCAGGGTGGTCGGGTCGAGGGCGTATTTCGGGTTGACCTCCATGACCACCTGATACTGGTTCAGCGGGTCATAGATGGTCGACACCTGACGCTGGCTGTAGGCGTTGTTCAACACGGTGGTGACCATGTTCATGTCGATGCCCAGGCGCTTGGCCGCATCGCGGTCGACGATCAGCGTCACCTGCTGGGTGCCGCCGCCATCGTTAGCGTCGATGGCAGTCAGCTCCTTGAGCGACTTCAGTGCCGCGACGACCTTCGGATACCACAGGCGCAGGGTTTCCAGGTCGCCACTTTGCAGGATGTACTGGTATTGCGAGGTGGTCTGCTCGCGGCCGCCGCCCAGTTGCAGGTCCTGATCCGGCTGGAGGAACAGGCGCCCGCCCGGCACCAGCGGCATTTCCTTGCGCAGCCGCTCGACCACTTCCATGGCGCCGATGTTGCGTTCCTTGATCGGCTTCAGGCGCACGATGATGAACGCGTTGCCGGTGCCGCCGTTGCCGCCAATGAAGCCCGCGACACTCTCCACGGCCGGGTCCTTGAGGATTGCCGAGCGAAACGTGTCCATCTTCGGCTGCATCACGGAAAACGACAGGCCGTCATCGCCCCGTACAAACCCCATCAATTGGCCGGTGTCCTGCTGCGGCAGGAAGGTCTTGGGCACCACGACGTACAGGGCGATGTTGCCGACGATGGTCAGCAGGAGCGTCAGCAGGGTCAGGCGCCGATGGCGGAGCACCCAGCGCAGGCTGCGGTCATAACCGGCAACCATGCGGTCATTGACCCGCTGACTCCAGCGCTGCAGGCGGTTTTCCGAGCCCGGCACATGGGGCTTGAGCCAGCGCGCGCACAGCATCGGCGTCAGGGTCAGCGAAACCACCAGGGAAACGACGATGGACACCGACAAGGTGATGGAAAACTCGCGGAACAGACTCTCCACCAGCCCGCCCATGAACAGGATCGAGATGAACACCGCGACCAGCGACACGTTCATCGACAGCAGCGTAAAGCCGACTTCCTTTGCGCCGAGATAAGCCGCCTCCATGGGCGGCACGCCGTCGTCGATGTGCCGGGAAATGTTCTCCAGCACCACGATGGCATCGTCGACCACCAGGCCGGTGGCGAGAATCAGCGCCATCAGCGACAGGTTGTTCAGCGAGAACCCGTACAGGTACATGATCGCGAAGGTGCCCACCAGCGACACCGGCACGGCCAGGGTCGGGATCAGCGAGGCACGGAAATTCCCGAGAAACAGGAACACCACCAGAATCACCAGCACCACGGCGATCAGCAGGGTCATTTCGGCTTCGTGCAGGGTGGCCTTGATCACCGGCGAGCGGTCCATGGCCAGGTCGAGCTTGACGCTGGCGGGCAGCACGGCCTGCAACGCTGGCAACTGCGCCTTGATCGCCGCTACGGTTTCGATGATGTTGGCGCCGGCCTGGCGGTTGATCACCAGCAGCACGGCGGCCTTGTCATTGAAGAAGCCGCTGTTGTAGCGGTCTTCCACCGAATCCTTGACCTTGGCCACATCTTTGAGCCGCAACGCCGCGCCGTTGGCGTAATGGATGATCAGCGATTCGTAATCCTTGGCCTTCTCCAGCTGGTCGTTGGCCTGCACCTGCCAGTTGTGCTCGCTGTTCTCCACCGAGCCTTTCGGGCGGCGCACATTGGAATTGGAAATGGTCGTGCGCACTTCGTCCAGCGACACGCCGTACTGGGACAGCAGCTTGGGCTCCAGCTCCACGCGCACGGCGGGCAGCGAGCTGCCGCCGATCTGCACTTCGCCGACGCCGTTCACCTGGGACAGGCTCTGGGAAAGGATCGTCGACGCCATGTCGTACAGCTCGCCCTTCTCCAGCACGTCGGAGGTCAGCGACAGCACCATGATCGGCGCCTGGGACGGGTTGACCTTCTTGTAGGTCGGCATGCTGCGCATCCCGCTGGGCAGCAGGCTGCGCGACGCATTGATGGCCGCCTGCACTTCCCGGGCAGCACCGTTGATGTCGCGGTCCATGTCGAACTGCAGAATGATCCGCGTCGAGCCCTGACTCGATCGGCTGCTCATGGTATTGACCCCGGCGATCACCCCGAGGGAGCGCTCCAGCGGCGTCGCCACGCTCGACGCCATGATTTCCGGGCTGGCGCCGGGCAACGAAGCGCTGACCACGATCACCGGAAAATCCATGTTCGGCAGCGGCGACACCGGCAGCAGACCGAAGCTCATCCCGCCCAGCAGCATGATTGCCAGGCTCAAGAGCATGGTCGCTACGGGGCGTTTGATGAAGGGCCCGGACAGATTCATGGGCGGGAGCTCCAAGCGGCGAGCTTCAAGCTGCAAGTGAATCTGCGGCGAACTCCACTCTTGTAGCTTGCCGCTTGAAGCTTGTGGCTGCCGGTCATAGCGCCGCCTCGGTCTTGGGCTGCCGCGCAAACCGGCGCCCCAACCGATCAAAGTACAAATAGATGACCGGCGTGGTGAACAGCGTCAGGACCTGGCTAACCAGCAAGCCGCCGACCATCACCAGACCCAGGGGCTGGCGCAGCTCGGCCCCGGAGCCCGAGGCGAACATCAGCGGGATCGCGCCGAACAGTGCCGCCAGGGTAGTCATCAGAATCGGGCGGAAACGCAGCAGGGCCGCTTCGTAGATCGCGGTCTCCGGGTCGATGCCGCGGTTGCGTTCGGCGTCGAGGGCGAAGTCGATCATCATGATCGCGTTCTTCTTGACGATGCCGATCAGCAGGATGATGCCGATGATGGCGATCATGCCCAGGTCATTGCCGCTGAGGATCAGCGCCAGCAGCGCACCGATGGCCGCCGACGGCAGGGTCGACAGAATGGTGATCGGGTGGATGTAGCTCTCATAGAGCACGCCCAGCACGATGTACATGGTGATCACCGCCGCCAGCACCAGCAGCAGCGTGCTGGACAGCGAGGCCTGGAAGGCTTCGGCTGCGCCCTGGAATTCCGTCTGCACGCCGATCGGCATGCCGATGTCTTTCTGCACCTGCTCGATGACTTCCACGGCCTTGCCCAGCGCGACGCCCGGCGCCAGGTTGAACGACATCATCACCGCCGGAAACTGGCCGATGTGGGCAATCGCCAACTGCGCCTGACGTTGTTCGACCCGGGCCAGGCTCGACAGCTTGACCTGCCCGCCGTCGGTGGTCTTGACGTGAATCTGTTCCAGCGCCTCGGGCCCCAGCTCACTGCGCGAGTCGGCCTGCAACACCACCCGGTACTGGCTGGCCTGGGTGTAGATGGTGGAAATCTGCCGCTGGCCGAAGGCGTCATAGAGCGCGTCGGTGATGTTGGCGACGGTCACGCCCAGCCGACTGGCGGCATCGCGGTCGATGTTGAGAAACACCTGCAGACCCTTGTCCTGCAAGTCGCTGGCGACATCGGTCAACTCCGGCCGCTGAGCCAGCGCCTCCACCAGTTTGCCGCTCCACAGATTGAGCAGGTCGGCGTCCGGCGAGGACATGCTGAACTGGTACTGGGTGCGGCTGACCCGGTCCTCGATGGTGAGGTCCTGCACCGGCTGCATGAACAGGCGGATGTCTGACAGCTGATCGACTTCGGGCTGCAGGCGCTGGATCACTTCGGACGCCGTCACATCCCGCTCGCTGTGGGGTTTGAGGTTGATCAGCATGCGACCGCTGTTGAGGGTCGCATTGTCGCCGTCGACGCCGATGTACGAAGACAGACTGGCGACCGAAGGGTCCTTCAGGATGATTTTCGCCAGGGCCTGCTGGCGCTGGCTCATGGAAGCGAACGACACCGACTGGGGCGCTTCGGAAATGCCCTGAATCACACCGGTGTCCTGCACCGGAAAGAAGCCCTTGGGCACGGCCAGATACAGCAATACCGTGATTCCAAGGGTGGCGATGGCGACCAGCAGTGTCAGCGGCTGATGCTTGAGCACCCACTGCAACTTGCGCCCGTAGGCGGCCACCAGCCAGTCGATCCACGCGCCGCTGGCCCGGTAGAACCGGCCCTGCTCTTCTTCTTTCGGCTCACGCTTGAGCAAGCGCGCGCACATCATTGGCGTCAGGGTGAGGGACACCACGAGGGAAATCAGGATCGCCACGGCCAGGGTAATGGCGAACTCGCGGAACAACCGCCCGACCACGTCGGCCATGAACAGCAGCGGAATAAGCACGGCAATCAGTGAGATGGTCAGCGAGATCAGCGTGAAACCAATCTGCCGGGCGCCCTTGAGCGCCGCCTGCAACGGCGTCTCGCCCTCCTCCAGGTGCCGGGAAATATTCTCCAGCATGACGATGGCGTCATCGACCACGAAACCGGTGGCAATGGTCATCGCCATCAAGGTCAGGTTATTGACCGAAAAGCCGGCCAGGTACATCACACCAAAGGTGCCGATCAGCGACAGCGGCACGGCCACCGAGGGAATGATCGTCGCGCTGAAGCGCCGCAGAAACAGGAAGGTCACCAGCACCACCAGCACGATGGAAATCATCAGCTCGTGCTGCACGTCGCTGACCGACGCGCGGATGGTCTGGGTGCGGTCGGTGAGCACGGTGACGTCAAGCCCGGCGGGCAGGTTCTCGGTGATGCTGGGCAGCAGCGCCTTGATCCGGTCGACCACGTCGATCACGTTGGCGCCTGGCTGACGCTGGATGTTCAGCAGCACGGCCTGGTTCTCATTGGCCCACGCGGCAAGGCGATCGTTTTCGGCGCCGTCGACGATCTCGGCGACATCCTTGAGCCGCAGCGGGCCGCCGTTGTTGTAAGCCAGAATCAGGTTGGCGTACTCCTCGGGGGACTTCAGCTGGTCATTGGCGTCGAGCATCGACACCCGGGTCGGGCCGTCGAAATTACCCTTGGGCGTGTTGACGTTGGAGGCGCTGACCAGCGTGCGGACGTCCGCGAGGTTCAGGCCGTTGGCCGCCAGTGCGTCGGCGTTGACCTTGATCCGCACCGCCTGACGCTGGCCGCCGGCGATGGTGACCATGCCCACCCCGCTGATCTGCGCAATCTTCTGCGCCATGCGCGTGTCGACCAGATCATTGAGTTTGGGCAGCAGCATGGTTTTCGACGTAATGGCCAGGGTCAGCACCGGCGTGTCGGCCGGGTTGACCTTGTTATACGTCGGGGGCGCCGGCAGGTCGCTCGGCAGCAGGTTGGTCGCGCCGTTGATGGCCGCCTGCACCTCCTGCTCGGCGACGTCCATGTTGATGTCGAGGCTGAAACGCAGGGTGATGACCGAGGCCCCGCCGGAACTGGTCGAGGCCATCTGGGTCAGGCCCGGCATCTGCCCGAACTGGCGCTCAAGGGGCGCGGTCACGGCACTGGTCATCACTTGCGGACTCGCGCCCGGGTACAGCGTCATCACCCGAATGGTCGGGTAATCCACCTGCGGCAGCGCCGACACCGGCAGCAGCGTGTACGCGATCAGACCGGCCAGCACGATGGCGAGCATGCTCAGCGTGGTGGCGACCGGCCTGAGGATGAACAGGCGTGACAGGTTCATACGTTGCCTTTCTTCGCGGTCTCGGTGCCCGCTGACTCACCGGGCTCCTTCGAGGGCTTGCCCTGCAACTGCTGACCCGGCGAGGCCGGCACGTCCTTGCTGTCGTTGACCACGTCCACCGCACTGCCGTCTTTCAGGCGGTCGGTGCCTTCGAGCACCACACGGTCGCCGGCCGTCAGACCTTCGGTAATCACCGTGGAGTTCTCGTCGCTTGGCCCGGTCTTGAGGGCGCGAATGCGCACGGTCTTGTCGCCGTCCATCACGTACACGAAGGTGCCGTTGACGCCGAACTGCACCGCGGCCGACGGCACCAGCACCACGTTTTTCAGGGTATTGGCCAGCAGGCGTGCGTTCACGAACTGATTGGGGAACAGCGCTTCGTCGTCGTTATCAAACCGCGCCTTGAACTTCAACGTGCCGGTGGTGGTGTCGATCTGGTTATCGATGCTGGCGAGCACGCCGGTGGCCTGGAGCTTCAGGTCGCCACGGTCCCACGCCTCGACCGGCAACTTGCCGCCGCTGCGGTAACGGCTCAGCACCTCGGCGAGGTCTTTTTCCGGAAGCGTGAAGTTGACAGTGATCGGTTTGGTCTGGGTGATCACCGCCAGGGCGGTGGTGTCGTTGGCGGCAACCAGATTGCCGACGTCCAGCTGGCGCAGGCCGATGCGGCCCGAGATCGGCGCCCGGATCTGCGAGAACTCCAGGTTGAGCTTCGCGTCGCCCACGGCTGCCTGATTGGTCTTGATCGTCCCCTGGTACTGGCCGACCAGGGATTCGGCGGTGTCCAGGGTTTGCTTGGCGATGCTGTCTTCTTTGTACAGGCCCCGATAACGCTGTACGTCGAGTTGAGCATTCTTGAGCAGCGCCTGGTTCTGCATCAGCGTGCCTTCCGCCTGTTGCAGCGCGATCTGGTAGCTGCGCGGGTCGATCACCGCCAGCAAATCGCCGGCCTTGACCTGTTGGCCTTCCTGGAAATTGATCTTCATCAATTCGCCTGCCACGCGGCTGCGCACGTTGATCGTGTTCAGCGCGGTCACGGTGCCAAGGGCTTTGTAGTAGATGGGGAAATCGCCGGTGTTCGCGACTGCGACCCGCACCGGTACCGGGGCGGTGGAGCCACCGAACCCGGGACGCTTGGCCACCGCCTTGCCGTTGCCGCCGCTGCGGTTTGCGCTGGCCTGGGCCTGATCGCCTTTCTGCGCCGTGGCGTTTGGTTGCGACGCGGATCCCGGCCAGAAGCGCCAGCACAGGCCAGCGACGATCAACAGAACCAACAGGCTTATCAGCCAGCGACGGGAATTACGGGGGCCAGACAATTGCATGGATAAATCAACCAGTGTGCGCGTGAGCGTCTTCGGGAGGCTGAACAATAAGCATAGAGTCCGGCAAGGCAAAGGGGCTTTACCGGCAATTTACCTAGTGCTTACTTGGAATAAGGTGCTGACGTACCCATAAAAAACGGCCTGAGGGTGTCAGGCCGCCTGGATGTTGCCGGGTAATGCTGTCGACTGATGGCAATACGCCGCTTGCCAGCTTACTTCAATACGGCCAGCGCCGCGTCGTAGTTCGGCTCCTGGCCGATCTCCGGTACCAGTTCGCTGTGCAGCACCGTGTCGTTTTCGTCCAGCACCACGACAGCACGGGTGGTCAGACCCACCATCGGCCCGTCGGCGATGGCAACGCCATAGTCCTGCATGAACTGCGCGCCGCGCATGGTCGACAGGTTCTTCACGTTTTCCAGACCTTCGGCGCCGCAGAAGCGCGCCTGGGCGAACGGCAGGTCGGCGGAGATGCACAGCACAACGGCGTTGTTCAGCTCGTTGGCCTGAGCATTGAATTTGCGGATGGAGGTGGCGCAGGTCGGGGTGTCGACGCTCGGGAAGATGTTCAGCACCTTGCGCTTGCCGGCGAAGGTTTCCAGGGTTGCGTCGGACAGATCGGCCGCCACCAGTTTGAAGGCCGGCGCCTTGCTGCCGACGGTCGGCAGTTCGCCGCTGATCTGTACCGGAGAGCCTCTACGAGTCACTTGTGGCATGAGCTGAGTCCTTGTTTGAGTGGCATTCAAGGGCGGAAGTTAACCATGAAAAAGCGTGGCAACCTACCGCCCGAAACGATTTTGTTGTCAGGAAACGGGGTGCATTACCGGTTTGTCCATCAGCCCCGGGCGGGCGCAGACGTCCACCACCCAGTCGACGAATACCCTCACCCGCCGCGACGTCTGCCGGTGTGCCGGGTACAGCGCGGTCAGGGGCAGCAGCGGTTGTTCGATGTCGCCCAGCACCTCGATCAGCTCGCCGCGGCGCAACGATTCGGCGACGTGGTAGTACGGCGTCTGCACCAGTCCGTACCCTGCGCTGCACGCCGCGAGGTAGCCATCGGCGCTGTTGGTCGCCAGAGCCTTGGGCAGGTCGGGCGCGTGAACTCGGCCATCAATGACGAACTCAAGCCCATAGCGTTTGTGGGTGGTGGAAGAGAAGTATTCGATGATCTGGTGGTGCTGCAGATCGGCAAGGGAGAGCGGCGTGCCCCTGCGCTGCAGATACCCGGGACTGGCACACACCACCTGGCGCATGTGAGCGAGCGGTCGGGCCGCCAGGGAGTGATCGAGGGGCTGTCCGCCGCGAATCACGCAGTCGTAGCCCTCCCGGATAAGGTCCACGGGACGATCGTTCATGCCCACTTCCATTGCCAACCGGGGATAACGCTCGGTGAACTCCGGCAGCAGCGGCATGATGATCAATCGGCCGATGCCCGACGGCATGTCGACTCGCAGCACGCCTTCCGGGTCCCGGGCCACCGAAGAGAACAACGATTCGGCCGCTTCAAGCTCGTTCAGCACGCTGACGCAGCGGTGGTAATAGGCCTGACCGTCCGGCGTCGGCGTCACCTGCCGCGTGGTGCGCATCAACAACTGCACGCCCAACTGTGCCTCCAGCTGCTTGATCAGAATGGTCACCGACGCCCGGGGCATGTGCAGGCTGTCGGCGGCCCTGGCGAAACCGCCCAGCTCGACAATGCGCGTGAAGGCCCGCATCGCGTTGAATTTATCCATGGCTTGTCACGGTTCCGCTGAGAGATTGTTTAGAAATCACCAATAGTGAAAGCACTTTTAGCCGGTTTATCCCGACGCTGTCGAGGCGCAAGAATGGTGGTCCTCTTGATCGACAAGGCACCCATCATGCAAACGCGTCAACTTGGCAAAAACGGCCCGCATGTCTCGGCCCTGGGCCTGGGCTGCATGGGCATGACCGACTTCTATACGACGGGCGGCAACGCCGACGAAGCCATCGCCACCCTGCACCGGGCGCTGGAGATGGGCGTCACCCTGCTGGACACCGCCGATATGTACGGCCCCCACACCAATGAGGAACTGCTGGGCAAGGCGCTGGCTGGCAAGCGGGATCAGGCGTTCATCGCCAGCAAGTTCGGCATCGTGCGTACGCCAGGCGACGCCGGCGCGCGCGGGGTCAATGGCAGCCCCGAATACATCCGCGCCGCGATCGATGGCACGTTGCAGCGTCTGAAAATCGACACCCTGGATCTGTATTACCAGCACCGCATTGATCCCGGCGTGGCGATCGAAGAGTCCGTTGGCGCCATGGCCGAGCTGGTCAAGGCAGGCAAGGTGCGCTTTCTCGGCTTGAGCGAGGCGTCGGCAAGCACCCTCGAACGCGCGCACAAGGTTCATCCCATTGCCGCCCTGCAGACCGAATATTCACTGTGGAGCCGCGAGCCGGAAGAAAACGGCGCGCTCGACACGTGCCGCCGGCTAGGCATTGCGTTTGTGCCGTACAGCCCGTTGGGGCGCGGTTTTCTGACCGGCGCACTGAAGAGCCCGGACGACTTCGCCGCCGATGACTATCGCCGCAGCAGTCCGAGGTTCCAGGGCGAGAACTTCGCCAAAAACCTGCTGCTGGTGAAGAAGGTCGAGCAACTGGCGGCAGAAAAAGGCATCACCGCTGGCCAACTGGCGCTGGCCTGGGTCCTCGCCCAGGGCAATGACGTGATTCCGATTCCGGGCACCAAGCAGCGCAAATACCTGGAAGAGAACGTCGCTGCGCTGGACGTGACCCTCAGCGCAGCAGAGTTGCAGGCGCTGAAAGACCTGTTCCCGGTTAACGCTGTCGCAGGCGGCCGTTATCCCGATGCGGCGATGAAGCTGGTCAACGGGTAAGCGGGTAAGCGGGTAACGCTCTCCAATCATCGCTGCGTCTTCGATGAACCCCGGCCTGTTAGCGGCGACACTCCGCCGCCAGCAGGCCCTGCCCCGCCCCATTTCGACGGGTTGTCAGAAGTCCCGCTTGTAGAAGATGTCCAGCGAACTCGCCACACCGCCTGCGACCTCCAGGTACACCTTCTTGCTCAGCAGGTAGCGCAAGGTCAGGGTGTTGGCCGGCTCGAACACCCCTACGCCGTAACGCAGGCTGAGCTTGTCGGTGATCTTGCCGCTGGCGACCACCGCCGTCTTGTCGCCGCTGCCCGAGGTGTCCAGATCAAAATCCTGAATCCCCAGCCCGGACGCCAGCTTGCCCGCCGTCGACGAACCGCCGGCCAGACCCAATGCCAGCGCCGCCTGGGCGACCATGTTGCTGTCTTCGCCATTGGTGCTCAGCGGACGGCCCAGCACCAGATACGAGAGCGCCTGCTCCTGACTCATGGCCGGTTCGGAGAACACCGTGGTGGTCGGCTGCTCGGCGCTGCCGCTCAGGCGAATGCCGGCAATCACGTCGTCGGTCTGGCGGATGGCTTCAATGTCCAGATACGGCTGGTCAACCGGTCCTGCGAACAGCAGGCGCGCCTTGCGAATGGTCAGGCGCTGGCCGTAAGCGCGGTAGCGGCCGTCGTTGAGGTTCAGCTCGCCGCGGGTGTCCATGTTGTCGCCGATGTGCACGTGGCCGACCAGATTCGCAGTCAAACCGAAGCCGCTGAAACTCAAGGTCTCCTGGCCCACTTCGACGTTCACATCCATGGCGATGGCCAAGGGGGTTTTGCCCTGTTCGGTCTGCTGGCCCACGATCACGGTGTCATCAGAGACTTTCACCGTTGAAGGCGGCAGCTGGCGCACCGTGATCTCGCCTTTCGGGATCAGCACCTTGCCGGATACCGCGAGCCTGTCGCCCTGCAGTGTAATCTTCAGGTCCGGCGCCGCTTCCAGCTTGGCGTACGGTTCAACGGTGATCGGCAGGTGCGTGCCCTTCAGGTCAACGTCGACATCCAGCGCATTGGCCCAGGCCACATGCCCGCCAATGCTGCCTTGACCCGTCGTGCCGCTGCGCCAGTTGCCGGTCAGATCAACGCGCTCGCCGGCAATCAGGGCCCGCACATTGAGCTTTTCAAGACTCACCGGCAATTCGGGACCGGAGACTTCGGCGTCGTTGAGCGTCACGTTGCCGTTGACCTGAGGCGCCAGCAGGCCGCCCGAGATCCGCCCGCTGCCGTTGAGCTTGCCGTTGAGCTTTTCCACCATGGGCACAAACGGCCTTGCGACCGACACGTCCAGGCCGCTGAGGGTGAAGTCGCCGGTCACGGGCTTGTTCCTCGCGATCGGATCGATGCTCAGTCGCGCCAGCAGTTCACCGAGCTTGCCGCCACGAAAATTGAGGCTGGTGTCGACTTTCTTCGGGGTCAGGCTGCTGGTCAGCTTCAGCGTGTCGTAGGGGAAATCCAGCCACTGGTTCTTGTCCTTGACCCGCAGCGTCCCGCCACTGGCGTCGATGACCACCTGGCCATTGGGGCCGGCAGCGGGAACGTCCAGCTGGATGTCGGCATTCAACGCGCCCTTCCAGGCGAAATCCTTGGGCAGCCACTGCGCCAGACTTTCCAGCGGGAAGCGCTTGAGGTGGTAGCGCAGGCGCGGTTCGGGCATCAGGCGCTGATCTTCGCCGCACAGGCTCGCAGGCCCCGACACCCAGCAATGAGCACCAAAGTTGACCTTGCCGTCGGCCAGGCGCTCCAGCTTGGCCGGCTGTTGCAGCTTCCAGTCCTGCCCGCCGCTCTGGATGTCGCCGCTGGCCAGACGCCCGCGCCAATTACCTTTGTCCAGATTGCCATCCAGCGCCAGGGCCAGTTTTAGCAGCGGCCCTTTGAGATCGAGTTTGACTTGCTGACGCTTGATGTCGCCCTGGCCATTAACCGTCAGCGCGCCGAGCGCCGTGTCGCCGGCCTGAATGCCGGAGGTCTTCAGGTCAAGGGTGGCGCGCTGGGCGCTGTCGAGCCTGGACACCAGGGTCAAGCTTTGCAGCGTGTTCGCTTGGAACGCCAGTTGCGTGCCTTGCAAGGCCAGCTGCCCTTGGGGCGCCTGTACAGTGCCGGCGACGTCGAGGCGCCCTTTCATCTGGCCTTGCAGGCCAGGCCATAGCTGGCCCAGTCGCGCCAGGTTGATGTCCAGCTGGCCGGCGATTTTCTGCTGAAGGCTGCCCGTGCCTTGAATCCGGTTGTCGCCCAGGCGGATGTCCAGGGCGTTGAGGTTCCATTTGTTGTCGGCGCCATCGGCCTTGGCCTGCAGCACCGCGGGCTGACCGCGCAGGCGCCCCTTCAGGTCCAGATCGGCGTTCAGGGTGAGTTGCTCGTTGCGCATTGAACCCTTGCTGCGCAGCGGACCCGCCAGGGAGCCCGGCAATTCCGCGACCCAGTAAGCGGGATCGATGGCGCTGAGGTCCAGTGCCGTGTCCCAGGCGATGCCGTCGGCAAATTGCAGATTCAGGTGACCGCTGGCCTTGCCCTGCCCGGCTGCCAGCTCAAGTTGAGGCAGGAAGATCTCCTGCAAATCGCCGCTGAAGGGGCTCTGCAACGTGAATGGACCCGCCGGGCCCTTGAAGTCGCCGGCGAAATGGCCGAGGTATTTGCCGTCGGTGTAGGACACTTCCCCGGTGAACGTATGCACGCTGACCTGGGGCTCGTCGATCAACGGGTACAGGCGATGCCAGGGGAAATCCAGCCAGTCGATCTTCGCGTCGGCGCGCAGGCCCTGCTGCCAGTCCAGCTTGCCGCTCGCCTTGAGGCGCTGGTTGTCACTGGCGGTCAGATCAAGCGCCGTAATGTCCGCGCCCTTGGCGTCGACCCGGCCTTGTAATGCCAGCGCCACCGGGCCTTTTTCCGCCGGAAGGCTGGCGTTGCCGGTGATGGCGTAGCCTTGAGCAAGATCGCCCTTGGCGTTGAGCATCAGATGATCGAGCTGCAACGTGTCCGGCAGATCAGCGCTGGGCTTGAAGTTGTCGCTGGTGATGGCGATGTCCGCCGGCAGGTTCTCCACCAGCGGTTGCAACTGCCCGACGAGCGTGGCGTCGATGTAGCCCTTGCTCTGCGCGTTGAGGGTCAAAGTCTTGAGCAGGTCCCCTTGAATGTTCAGCGCCAGTGACAACGGCTGACCACTGACGTCGGGTAGCTTCAGCTGTCCTTCGGCGGTCAACGGCCAGTTACCCTCGGGTTTGAGCAGGCCTGACAGGTCAAGGGCGATGTCATCACGCCCGGCGTGCAGCCAATCGATCTTCAACCCTTCAGCGGTCCAGTGCGCCGCCAGCTGCACGTCGCGAACCTGTTCGGTGCCGTCCAGATGAAGACTGCCGATCTGCACGCGCCCCAGTTGCAGGGCCAGCGGCAGCTTGAGGTCCGGCAGCGTGATCGGGCCGCTGGCTGCCTCGTCGCTGGAGGGCGGAAACTGCAGCCTGATGTCGCCCGTTTGCAGGTTGTCGATGCACAGCGTCATGCGCGCGAGGCACGCGGGTGACCAGTCGAAAACCGGTGCGTCGACTTCGACTTTGCTCTGGCCTTGCTGCCAGACCAGGTGATCCGCCTGCCACGCGCCGCCCAGACGACCGGAAAACCCTTCGACCGTCAGGCCCGGCACCCACCCGAGGGCCCAACGGCTGCCGCTTTGCGTACCGAGGAGGATGGTGGCCGTCAGCACCATCAAAATGATCAGCGACAGCAGCGTAATCGCCGTGATTGCCGCGGTGCGTTTCAACAAAGCCAGCTTCGTCACAGTTCAGGTCCCATCGAGAAGTGCAGACGAATACCGCCGTCTTCATCCAGCGCGTGGGCGAGGTCGAGGCGCAGCGGCCCCACCGGCGACACCCAGCGCACGCCAATGCCGACGCCGGTTTTCAGGCTCGGCAGGTCCAGTGAATTGAACGAGTTGCCCTGATCGACGAACGCCGCCACCCGCCATTTTTCGGCGATCGAGTATTGGTACTCGGCGCTTCCGGCGATCATGTAACGGCCGCCGATCTTGTCACCGTCGGAGTTCTCCGGGGACAGCGATTGGTAGTCATAGCCGCGCACGCTCTGGTCGCCACCGGCAAAAAAGCGCAGGGATGGCGGGATCGACTTGTAGCCGTTGCTGGCGCTGCCCCCAACCTGCACACGCCCGAGGAAGCGGTGGTTCTGCGCCACGGTGGTCAGCCCTTTGAGCATCACCGTGCCGTGCAGCAGGTTGGCGTCAGAACCCAGCCCTTCCTTGGCGACCTGGGTGTCGAACCGCAGCCGGTAGCCGTTGTGCGGGTCGATGCGGTTGTCGCTGCGCAGGTACGAATAGCTGACGCCGGGCATGAGCAAGGTGCTGAGGCCTTCGTCGTTGCCCAGCCGGTATTCTTCGCGCTGCCACTTCAGCGATATCACGCGCTCCCAGCCGCTGGGCAGTTTGCTGTGCCATTCGGGCCCAACGGTCAGCAGTTTGCTGAGGCTGTCGGTGTCGGCGATTTCTTCATATTGATAGCCACCGGCAAATCGCAATTTGTCGGTCAGGGGCGGGTCCAGCGGGATGTCGTAGAACAGGCCGACGTTCTGCCGAGGGGCGGAGATTTCCGCCTCGGCGCCATAACTGTGGCCCTGGGGATTGACCCAGTGGCGCGTCCAGTTGGCCTTTACCCGTGGGCCGACGTCGGTCGAATAGCCGACCCCGAGCCCCATGGTCCGCGGCTTGCGGGTCTGCAACTGCACGTCGACCGGAATGACCTGGGCCTGGGCATCGGTGGGCGATGCGTTGACCCGAACGCCTTCGAAATAGCCGCTCGACTGCATGGCCTGATTGAGTTCGGCGATCAGTTCGGAGTCGTAGGGCGTGTCTTGTTTGAACGGCACCATGCGCCGCAGCAAGTCTTCATCGAATGGCGCGTCGCCGCTGAAGGTCACTTTGCCAAGGGAGAAACGCGGCCCGCTGTCGTAGACCAGTTCGATGTCGGCGACACCGGCGCGCGGGTCGACGGAAAGGCGCTGGGTCACGAACCGGCCCTTGAAGAAGCCGTAGCGCGCCGCCTGGGTTTCAATCAGGTGCTTGGCGTCCTCGTAGACACCATGGTTGAGCACCGCGCCGGGCTTCAGGGCGCCACCCTTCGGCACCCGGAAGCTTTTAAGCTGGGTCGCCTGCCCGGTCACGCGGATGGATACGTTGCGCAGGTGCACAGGCTCGCCGGCCTGAACCTTCAACAGCAGTTGCAGGTTGTTGTCGACGTGGCGGACTTCGCTGTCAATCTGCGCCTGATAATAGCCAAGGGCCTGAGCGGCCTTTTGCGCCTGCTCGACGGCCCCGACGCTGAAGCGTTCGAGCGCTGGCTCGTCGCGCTCGCCGAGGCTGCCCACATACCCTTCGATGTTGGACTTGAGCGCGGCATTGGACGGCTTGACCCGGACTTCCAGCTGCGCATCGGCAAACGCCGCGCAACTGGACAACATCAGGAGAAAGCCACTGGTGTATCGATGGGGAAACTTCATAGGCGCGAATGCTACACGAGCGACGCGGGCTGCTGGAACCCGCGGAAATGGAGAAGCGTGCGCGGCTCAGGCCACAGAACCCAATGAAACCTGCGGATTTGGGTGGAAAAAGATGTGTTCGCGGACAGGTCCTACTGCCACCTCACCAATTTCCTCATAACCCTGTCGGTTATAGAACTCCAGATAATCGCCATTGCCGGTGTCGAGAACGATGCCCTGGGAATTTCTGTCCTGGGCACACCAGTCATGCAACGCCAGCAGCAACCGCTCGCCATAGTGCCGGCCCTGAAAGTCGGGATGCACGCCGAACAACGGCAGGACATGCACCGCTTCCGAAGGCACGCAGGCCAGCACGGCGTGGTAGTACTCCAGATAGCGCTGGGTGCAGCGCAGGCCGGTGGTCATCAACATGCGAATGCGCCAGGCCCAGCTTTCGGTGATGCCCAGCCGCCGCTGCGGAGGCGCAATCAGGGCAACGCCGACCAGGCGGTCCGCCACGAATAGCCCCAACGCCGGCAGGTCCTGCAGATAGTGCTGTTTGACCAGCGCCCGAATGGTCGCCTTGACCCGATGGTCGTAGCCGGAGCGGCCGGATTCGAAGAGGTAGGCAAAACTCGGCTCCTGGCGGTAGGCGAGGTACAGCAGCGCGCGGGTTTCGCGGGAGTAGCCGCTGTCGAGCTGACGGATCTCCGCCGTTTCGCTAGGCAGTTCAGGCATGGTGTGCGTCCTTTTGATGAGCCCCGGGGCGGCCGCTCGGGTGCTTGACTTCAAGGCTTCGAGTCGCCGCCCGCCAGCGCAGTTCCCGCGACGTGGCCGCCGATCAGAAATGCGCACAGCGCAACCGCCATCGCACAGAGCGCCTCTGACGCTGGCCGTGGCCGGGCAGGTCGGCTAGCATCGCCGTTTGTTTTTGCTAGGACCGCCGCCCATGAAAATTGTGTCTTTTAATATCAACGGCCTTCGCGCCCGACCGCATCAACTGGCGGCGTTGATCGAGAAACATCAGCCCGACGTCATTGGCCTGCAGGAAACCAAGGTCTCCGACGAGCAGTTTCCCCAGGCCGATATCGAAGCGCTGGGTTACCACGTGCACTTCCACGGTCAGAAAGGTCACTACGGCGTCGCCCTGCTCTCGCGTCAGCCGGCGCTGTCGATCCACAAGGGCTTCGACAATGACGACGAAGAGGCCCAGCGCCGTTTTATCTGGGGTACATTCGCTGATCGCAACGGCAATCCGGTGACGGTCATGAACGGCTATTTCCCACAAGGCGAAAGCCGTGATCACCCGACCAAGTTCCCGGCCAAGCTGCGCTTCTATGCAGATCTGCAGAACCTGCTGGAAACGAAATTCAGCAACGACCAGCCGCTGGTGGTGATGGGCGACGTCAACATCTCCCCGGAGGACAGCGACATCGGCATTGGCGCCGACAACGCCAAGCGCTGGTTGAAAACCGGCAAGTGCAGCTTCCTTCCGGAAGAGCGCGAGTGGCTCGGCAAGCTGAAGAACTGGGGCCTGGTGGACAGCTTCCGTCACTTGTACCCGGAAGTGGTCGATCAGTTCAGCTGGTTCGACTATCGCAGCCGCGGCTTTGAAGACGAGCCCAAGCGTGGCCTGCGCATCGACCTGATCCTCACGTCCCATGGCCTGCAACCGCGCATCAAGGCGGCGGGCGTGGACTACCATTTGCGGTCGATGGACAAGCCTTCCGACCACGCGCCGATCTGGCTTGAGCTGGAATAACCGAACCATCACAGGTGAGCCGCGCGGCGCCCTGCCCGCGGCTTCATCGTCCGAGGCGCTATAAGCCGCGGGCTGTCATCTGCGCGTCATTGGCCTGTCTTATTCTCCGGCCACCTCCACTCCTATAAAGATGCCGCACATGCTGCGCACCGGTGTTTTCATTTTCCTCGCTTCACTCTTCGCTTTTTCGGTAGATACCCACGCCGCTGCCCTGCTCGCGCCCAGTGACGGCTCGCCGGCCTTGCGCATTCAGGGCTCGAACACGATTGGCGCGCAACTGGGGCCGGCGCTGGTCAAAGGCCTGCTGGCGCAGCAAGGCGCACAGTCCATTCAGGAACAAGCGGGCGCGCACCCCAACGAGCGGCGTATCACCGCCCAGTTGCCGTCCGGCCAGAATGTCAGCATCGACATTGCGGCACACGGATCGAGCACAGGTTTCGTGGCCCTGAAGGACGGCTTGGCAGATGTAGCAGCCTCCTCCCGCCCCATCAAAAACAGCGAAGCCATGGAGCTGTCAGCCTTGGGCGACTTGCGCAGCCATCAGGCCGAGCAGGTCATCGCCATCGACGGCGTTGCGGTGATTCTCCATCCCGGCAACCCGCTGCGAAAGCTGAGCACAGTGCAACTGGCGAAAATCTTTGCCGGGGAGGTCCGCGACTGGGAGCAATTGGGCGGCACTGCCGGGGCCATTCATTTATATGCGCGGGATCAGCAGTCGGGCACCTTCGACACCTTCAACGAGCTGGTGCTGGACAAGTCCGGCAAGACGTTGTCGAAGGAGGCCCGGCGGTTCGAGTCCAGCGAGGAATTGTCCGATCAGGTCAGCCAGGACCGCCAGGGCATCGGTTTCATCGGCCTGCCCAACGTCCGGCAGGCCAAGGCCGTGGCGATCATCGACGGCGAGTCCAAACCGATGCTGCCCACGGTCAGCCTGATCGCCACCGAAGACTATCCGCTGTCACGCCGCCTGTATTTCTACCTGCCGCCTGAGGCGAAGCAGCGCTGGGCCAAGGCGCTGGTGCGGTTCGCCCAGAGTCCGCAGGGACAGTCCATCGTGGCGCAAAACGGGTTTGTGTCGCAGACGGTGCAGGCGGTAAAAGTGCGGGCGACGACGCAGATGCCGCTGGCGTACCAAAATCTGGCGCGGGAGGCCGAGCGGCTGTCGGTGAATTTCCGTTTCGCCCAGGGCAGCGCGACACTCGACACCAAGGCCATGCTCGACCTCAAGCGCGTGGTCGACTACCTGAAGGCCCATGACAAGCTGGATCAGAAGGTCACGCTGGTGGGATTTGGCGATGCCAAGAGCGACCCGGCGCGGGCGCAGTTGCTGTCCAGACTGCGCGCGATGGCAGTGCGCCGGGAGTTGCTGAAACATCAGGTCGTGCTGCGTGAAGTGCGCGGCTTCGGCGACGAAATGCCGGTGGCGACCAATGACGGCGATGAAGGCCGGATCAAGAACCGCCGGGTGGAGGTGTGGGTGGAGTGATGCGGTTCAAGCCCGCCAGCACTGTACGGCTTACTGGCGACGTCGTGGTCGGTCACCGATGTTCGCTGCGCATCATCTCCTTGGGCACGTACTTGCCAATCTCGAATTTGCCGATCGCCGCGCGGTGGACTTCGTCCGGGCCGTCGGCCAGGCGCAGGGTGCGCTGCATGGCGTACATGTAGGCCAGCGGGAAATCGCCGGACACCCCCGCACCGCCATGCATCTGGATCGCCCGGTCGATCACCCGCAGAGCGACGTTCGGCGCGACCACTTTGATCTGCGCGATCTCGCTCTTCGCCACCTTGTTGCCTACGGTGTCCATCATGTAGGCCGCTTTCAGGGTCAGCAGCCGGGCCATGTCGATTTCCATGCGCGAGTCGGCGATCTTGTCGATATTGCCACCCAGTCGCGCCAGCGGCCGGCCAAACGCAGTGCGCTGCACCGAGCGTTTGCACATCAGTTCCAGCGCGCGCTCCGCCATGCCGACCGAACGCATGCAGTGGTGAATCCTGCCTGGGCCAAGGCGACCCTGGGCGATCTCGAAACCACGTCCTTCACCCAGCAGGACGTTTTCGTACGGCACGCGCACGTTTTCGAACAGCACTTCGGCGTGACCGTGGGGCGCATCGTCGTAGCCGAACACCGGCAGCGGCCGCAGGATTTTTACCCCTGGCGTGTCAGTTGGCACCAGGATCATCGAATGCTGCTGATGACGCGGGCCGTCCGGGTTGCTCAGGCCCATGAACACCATGATCTTGCAGCGCGGGTCGCATGCGCCGGAGGTCCACCATTTGCGGCCGTTGATCACCCACTCGTCGCCATCACGCACTGCGGTCGCGGCCATGTTGGTGGCATCCGAGGACGCCACGTCGGGTTCGGTCATCGCAAACGCGGAGCGAATCTCGCCGCGCAGCAAAGGTTCCAGCCAGCGTTCCTTCTGCGCCTCACTGGCGTAGCGCACCAGCACTTCCATGTTGCCGGTGTCCGGCGCCGAACAGTTGAACGGCTCCGGGCCGAGCAGCGAGCGGCCCATGATCTCCGCCAGCGGCGCGTACTCGAGATTCGACAGCCCTGCCCCGCGTTCGGATTCCGGCAGGAACAGGTTCCACAGCCCCTCGGCCTTTGCCTTCGCCTTGAGCGCCTCCATGATCGCCGTCGGCTGCCAGCGGTCGCCTTCGGCCACTTGGCGCTCGAACACGGGCTCGGCCGGGTACACGTGAGTGTCCATGAAGGCCGTCACGCGCTCGCGCAGTGCCTGAACCTTGGGGGAGTAAGCGAAATCCATGGGGCGGCTGCCTTCTATGAGGTGTTGTCAGGTCGTGAGCCGATGCTAGATCAGCGCCCCCCATTTATCTAACCTATTCTCGGCGTGTATAAACATTCATAACCGATATATGATTCGGCGCATTCCAAACAACAAGAACTGCACGAGGCGCACAGCAATGAACCTGAGCAAGGTCGATCTCAATCTCTTTATTGTGTTTGACGCCATCTACACCGAAGCCAATCTGACCCGCGCCGGTCAGATCGTCGGCATCACCCAGCCTGCGGTGTCCAACGCCCTGTCGCGCCTTCGCGAAACCTTCAACGATCCACTGTTCGTGCGCACCGCCCAGGGCATGGTGCCCACCCCGATGGCGCAGAACATCATCGGCCCGGTGCGCAACGCCCTGTCGCTGCTGCGGGTGTCGGTGCAGGAGAGCCGGATTTTCAATCCGCTGCAGGCCAACAAGAATTACCGCATCAGCATGACCGACCTCACCGAAGCGGTGATTCTGCCGGCACTGTTCCAACGGCTGCGGCGCTTGGCGCCCGCCGTAACCATCGAAAGCTTTCTGTCCAAGCGCCGGGAGACGACCAAGGAACTCGCGGCGGGCCGACTGGATTTCGCCGTCGACGCGCCGTTGAATACCGACCCCCAGGTGCGCCACGTCAAGTTGATGGAAGACCGCTACGTGTGCGCCATGCGCCGTGGCCACCCCCTGGCAAACAAGGAGGCCATCAGCCTGGATGACTATCTCAGCGTCGCGCACATTCATATTTCCAGCCGGCGCAGTGGCTTGGGTTATGTGGATCTGGCGCTCGGAAAAATGGGTATCCAGCGTAAGGTGGCGTTGCGTTCGCAGCATTACCTGATGGCCTCGCAGGTGTTGCAGCAAACCGACATGGTGATGACCGTTCCCGAGCGCTTCGCCCGGCGCAATGACCTGCATTTCGTGCACCTGCCGGTCAACGACGTGCCGACCGTGGAAACCCACCTGTACTGGCACGAAAGCACCGATCAGGACCCCGCCAACCGCTGGATGCGTGAGCAGATCATCGAACTCTGCCAATTGGTGACTGCGCAGGAGCGCAAGTTGGGCAAGACCCTTGAAGCAGTGAAGTGAAGGTTCAGCGGCGCCTGCGGTCAACGTAGGACCGGCTTTAGCCGGGAAGAGGCCCTTGCGGACACCATCCATTTTGCGGTGTCGCTGCTGGCCCTTTCCCGGCTGAAGCCGGTCCTACATTCAAAACGCCGTCCTACGATTGGCAAAAGCTGTCCAGTGTTTGATAACGCCCTTGACGTTAACGTAAAGCCCCACTTACGTTACGCCCAGGCCTTCCGTATCGAGCACTGCCATGACCGCCACCACCTACAGCATTTCCGACCTCGCCCGCGAGCTGGACATCACCACCCGCACCATCCGCTTCTACGAAGAACAAGGCATGCTCAGCCCCGAACGCCGGGGGATGGAGCGGGTGTATTCGGCCCGTGACAAGGTCACCCTCAAACTCATTCTGCGCGGCAAGCGCATCGGCTTCTCCCTCGCCGAATGCCGCGACCTCATCGGTCTGTACGACCCCGACGGCGGCAACCACAAACAATTGAGCACCATGCTGGAAAAAATCGCCGAGCGTCGCGCGCAGCTGGATCAGCAGCTTCTGGACATTCAACAAATGCAACTAGAACTCGACACAGCAGAAGAACGCTGCAAGGCCGCACTGGAAATATCCAGCTGATTCAGTCCCATAGAACAAAAACCTAAAGCCAAATCTTTCAGGAACGATGCCGCTATGTCTCTCCCTCAACGTGTGCGTCTGGTTGAAGTCGGCCCTCGGGATGGCCTGCAGAACGAATCCCGCCCGGTCAGCGTCAGCGACAAGCTGCAACTGGTGCACGACCTCGCCGATGCGGGCGTCAGCTATATCGAAGCGGGCAGTTTCGTGTCGCCGAAATGGGTGCCGCAGATGGCCGGCTCCGCTGAACTGTTCGCCGGCATCCAGCCGAAGGAAGGCGTGACCTACGCCGCGCTGGCACCCAACTTGCGCGGATTCGAAGACGCGCTGGCGGCGGGCGTGAAAGAGGTCGCGGTATTCGCCGCCGCCTCGGAATCGTTCTCCCAGCGCAACATCAACTGCTCGATCAGCGAGAGCCTGGACCGGTTTGTGCCGATCATGGAAGCCGCGCGCCTGCACGGCATCAGCGTTCGCGGCTACGTGTCGTGCGTGCTGGGTTGCCCCTATGAAGGTGACATTTCACCGAAGCAAGTGGCGTCAGTCGCCAACGAGCTGTTCTCCATGGGCTGCTACGAGGTCTCCCTGGGCGACACCATTGGCACCGGCACGCCGGGCGCCACCCGCACGCTGTTCGACGTGGTCGCCGGGCAGATCCCCCGGGGCAAGCTGGCCGGGCATTTCCACGACACCTACGGCCAGGCGCTGGCCAATCTCTACGCCAGCCTGCTGGAAGGCATTCACGTGTTCGACAGCTCGGTGGCCGGCCTCGGCGGGTGCCCCTACGCCAAAGGCGCGACCGGCAACGTGGCCAGCGAGGACGTGGTTTACCTGCTGAACGGCCTCGGCATTGAGACGGGTATCGATCTGGACAAGCTGATTGCAGCCGGTCAGCGCATCAGCGACACCCTCGGTCGGGCAAATGGGTCACGGGTGGCGAAGGCACGTCTGCCGGCCTGATGTGCGACAACTTGTCACACAGTGTTACCCTGCCCGCCATCGTGTTCAGGGAAACGGGTAACACGGAAACACCTGGCGACAGATTCAGCAGTGAATCCAGGCCGGTGAAATCCGCAAAGCCCCGCAAACCGGGAACTCTGAAAAGTTGGCATGGCTTCTGCTATGTCTTACGTACAACAAAAATAACAAATGCAATGACCCAATAAAAACAAGACGTATCGGCTCTGACATAACAAGAACAACACGGACAGAGACGCAGCTAACTGATTTTTTTGGAGTGGATCGCTCTACTTGAGGCTCTGGCCTCACGACCGGACTGAGAACAATAAAACTGCGTTCAGGCAGCTACCAGACGAGTCGGATCGAAAGATCGAAGCGGATCAGCGCTCAAAAAAATACGTTTGCTCTTGGCCCCGCTTGGGGGTCGCTCAGAAAAGCAAAAGAAGCTGGCTGCCAAAAACAACAACAGGCCACTTACTAATAAAAACGAGCATGCAATCGAACTTGAAGGGGAGCCCAGGCTCCCCTTCGTGCTATTCGTCATTCGTAAACCTCCCCTCCCGATTATCACCAGCGATAGCACTTCATCGTCGTTGACATCACCACGACTGCAGGCTTACGTTAACGTAAAGGTGACGCAGTTTCTTTTCCCCCTGTCAGCCCTCCAATAACAACACGGGATGCAGTCCATGAATTACCCCACGCTCAATTTCGGCCTCGGCGAAACCCTCGACATGCTGCGCGACCAGGTGCGCGCCTTCGTGGCCGCCGAGCTTGCCCCGCGTGCCGCACAGATCGACAAAGACAACCTCTTTCCCGCCGACATGTGGCGCAAGTTCGGCGACATGGGCCTGCTGGGCATCACCGTCGATGAGCAGTACGGCGGCGCAGGCCTGGGCTACCTGGCCCATGTCATCGCCATGGAAGAAATCAGCCGGGGTTCTGCCTCAGCGGCACTGTCCTACGGCGCCCATTCCAATCTCTGCGTCAACCAGATCAACCGCAACGGCACCCCCGAACAGAAAGCCCGCTACCTGCCCAAGCTGATCAGCGGCGAGCACGTGGGCGCCCTGGCGATGAGCGAACCCAACGCCGGCTCCGACGTGGTCTCGATGAAGCTGCGAGCCGACCGTCGGGGCGACCGCTTCGTGCTCAACGGCAGCAAGACCTGGATCACCAACGGCCCTGACGCCAACACTTACGTGATCTACGCCAAGACCGACCTGGAAAAAGGCGCCCACGGCATCAGCGCGTTCATCGTCGAACGCGACTGGCACGGCTTCTCCCGAGGCAACAAGTTCGACAAGCTCGGCATGCGCGGCTCCAACACCTGCGAGCTGTTCTTCGATGACGTCGAAGTGCCGGAAGAAAACCTGCTCGGCGCGCTCAACGGCGGCGTGAAGGTGCTGATGAGCGGCCTGGATTACGAACGCGTCGTCCTCTCGGGCGGGCCGGTCGGGATCATGCAGGCGTGCATGGACGTGGTGCTGCCGTACATTCACGACCGCAAACAATTCGGCCAGAGCATCGGCGAGTTCCAGCTGATCCAGGGCAAGGTTGCCGACATGTACACCCAGCTCAACGCCAGCCGCGCCTACCTGTATGCGGTGGCCCAGGCCTGCGAGCGCGGCGAGACCACGCGCAAGGACGCCGCCGGGGTGATCCTCTACGCCGCCGAGCGCGCCACGCAATTTGCCCTGGACACCATCCAGATTCTCGGCGGCAACGGCTACATCAACGAATTCCCCGCCGGACGACTGCTGCGCGACGCCAAGCTCTACGAGATCGGCGCCGGGACCAGCGAAATCCGCCGCATGCTGATCGGGCGTGAGCTGTTCAACGAAACCCGCTGACAGCGCCGGAGGCCCCATGACCACTCTGCACACCCAGATCAACCCGCGCTCGCCGGAATTCGCCACCAACAGCGAGGCCATGCGCAAGCAACTTGACGCCCTGCACGGCCTGCTCGACCACGTACAGCGCGGCGGCGGTGCCAAGGCGCAGGAACGCCACACCTCCCGGGGCAAACTGCTGCCCCGGGAGCGGATCAACCGCCTGCTGGATCTCGGCTCGCCCTTCCTCGAACTCAGCCAGCTCGCCGCCCATGACGTGTACGGCGAAGACGTCCCGGCTGCGGGGCTGATCGCCGGCATTGGCCGGGTCGAAGGCGTCGAATGCATGATCATCGCCAACGACGCCACGGTGAAAGGCGGCACCTATTACCCGCTGACCGTGAAAAAACACCTGCGCGCCCAGACCATCGCCCAACAGAATCGCTTGCCGTGCATTTACCTGGTGGACTCCGGCGGCGCCAACCTGCCCCGTCAGGACGAAGTGTTCCCCGACCGTGAACACTTCGGCAGGATCTTCTTCAATCAGGCCAACCTGAGTGCTGAGGGCATCGCCCAGATCGCCGTGGTCATGGGTTCCTGCACTGCGGGCGGCGCCTATGTGCCGGCCATGGCCGACGAAACCATCATGGTCCGCGAACAAGCGACCATCTTTCTCGCCGGGCCGCCGCTGGTGAAAGCCGCCACAGGCGAAGTGGTCAGCGCCGAAGACCTCGGCGGGGCCGACGTGCACTGCAAGGTCTCCGGGGTGGCCGATCATTACGCCGACAGCGATGACCACGCCTTGGCGCTGGCACGGCGCTGTGTGGCCAACCTGAACTGGCGCAAGCTCGGCCAGTTGCAGACCCGCCCGCCTCAGGCGCCGTTATATGGGGATGACGAGCTGTACGGCGTGATCCCGGCAGACGCCAAGCAGCCGTTCGACGTGCGCGAAGTCATCGCGCGGCTGGTGGACGGTTCGGTGTTCGATGAATTCAAGGCGCTGTTCGGCACCACGCTGGTGTGCGGCTTCGCCCATCTGCACGGCTACCCGATCGCCATCCTCGCCAACAACGGCATTCTCTTCGCTGAAGCCGCGCAGAAAGGCGCGCACTTCATCGAACTGGCCTGCCAGCGCGGCATTCCGCTGTTGTTTCTGCAGAACATCACCGGCTTCATGGTCGGCCAGAAGTACGAAGCCGGGGGCATCGCCAAGCACGGCGCCAAGTTGGTGACTGCCGTGGCGTGCGCGAACGTGCCGAAGTTTACGGTGATCATCGGCGGCAGTTTTGGCGCGGGCAACTACGGCATGTGCGGCCGCGCTTATGACCCGCGCTTTCTGTGGATGTGGCCCAACGCGCGGATCGGCGTCATGGGCGGCGAACAGGCCGCAGGCGTGCTGGTGCAGGTCAAGCGTGAACAGGCCGAACGCAGCGGCCAGACGTTCAGCGCCGAGGAGGAAGCGGCGTTGCGCCAGCCGATCCTCGATCAGTACGAGCATCAGGGCCATCCCTGGTATTCCAGCGCCCGGCTGTGGGACGACGGTGTCATTGACCCCGCCCAGACCCGCGACATTCTCGGCCTGGCCATCAGCGCCTCGCTCAACGCCGCCATCGAACCGACCCGCTTCGGCGTGTTCCGGATGTGACCCGAGAGAATCGCCCCATGAATGATTTCGCCACCCTCGACATCGCCCTCGACCCACGCGGGTTCGCCACGCTCTGGCTCAACCGGCCGGAGAAAAACAACGCCTTCAACGCGCAGATGATTCGCGAGCTGATCATCGCCCTTGACCAGTTGCAGCGGGACGACAGCCTGCGGTTTCTGCTGGTGCGCGGACGCGGCCGGCACTTCAGCGCCGGTGCCGATCTGGCCTGGATGCAGGAGTCGGCCAATCTCGACTACAACACCAACCTGGGCGATGCCCGCGAGCTGGGTGAGTTGATGTACAACCTCGCCAAGTTCAAGGCGCCGACCCTCGCCGTGGTGCAAGGCGCGGCCTATGGCGGCGCACTGGGCCTGATCAGCTGCTGCGACATGGCCATCGGCGCCGATGACGCGCAGTTCTGCCTCTCGGAAGTGAAGATCGGCCTGGCCCCGGCGGTGATCAGCCCGTTCGTGGTGCAGGCGATTGGCGAACGTCACGCGCGACGCTACGCGCTGACCGCCGAACGTTTCGACGGCACCCGGGCGCGGCAGATCGGCCTGTTGGCCGAGTGTTACCCCGCTGCCGAGCTGGAACAGCACCTGGAACACTGGATCGCCAACCTGCTGCTCAACAGCCCCCAGGCCATGCGCGTCAGCAAAGACCTGCTGCGCGAAGTCGCCGACGGTGAGCTGACCCCTGCCCTGCGCCGCTATTGCGAGAACGCCATCGCGCGCATCCGCGTCAGCGCCGAAGGCCAGGAAGGTCTGCGCGCGTTTCTGCAGAAGCGCGAACCGGCCTGGCGCGGCGAGCCCCGCACGCTATCCCAACCGCTGCAAGGCCCGCGGCCCCCACAAGGAGAGTCGCACTGATGAGCGTCCCGCACATGCAACCACTGAATTCGGTGCTGATCGCCAACCGTGGCGAAATCGCCTGCCGGGTCATGCGCACGGCCAAGGCCATGGGCCTGACCACCGTCGCCGTGCACAGCGCCACCGACAGCCACGCGCGGCATGTCCGCGAGGCGGACATCGCGGTGAACCTCGGGGGCAGCAAGCCCAGCGAAAGCTACCTGCACATCGACAGGCTGATTGCAGCCGCCCAAGTCAGTGGCGCCCAGGCCATTCACCCCGGTTATGGGTTTCTCTCGGAAAACGCAGGTTTTGCCCGCGCGGTGGAACAGGCCGGCCTGATTTTCCTTGGCCCGCCCGCCTCGGCCATTGACGCCATGGGCAGCAAATCAGCGGCCAAGTCGCTGATGGACACCGCTGGCGTGCCACTGGTACCCGGCTACCACGGCGAGGCCCAAGACGCCGCGACCTTCCGCGAAGCGTCCGCCCGCATCGGCTACCCGGTGCTGCTCAAGGCCACCGCCGGCGGTGGCGGCAAGGGCATGAAGGTGGTCGAGCGCGACGAGGATCTGGCCGAAGCGCTGGCGTCCGCGCAACGTGAGGCGCAGTCGTCGTTCGGCGACTCGCGCATGCTCGTCGAAAAGTACGTGCTCAAGCCGCGCCATGTGGAGATTCAGGTGTTTGCCGACCAGCACGGCCACTGCCTGTACCTCAACGAGCGCGACTGCTCGATTCAGCGCCGTCACCAGAAAGTCGTCGAAGAAGCCCCGGCGCCGGGCCTGACACCGCACATGCGTCAGGCCATGGGCGAAGCGGCGGTGCGCGCGGCACAGGCGATCGGCTACGTCGGCGCCGGCACGGTGGAGTTTCTGCTGGACGCCCGGGGCGATTTCTTCTTCATGGAAATGAACACGCGCCTGCAGGTCGAGCACCCGGTGACCGAGGCAATTACCGGGCTGGACCTGGTGGCCTGGCAGATTCGCGTGGCCCGGGGCGAGCCGCTGCCGATCACCCAGGCCGAAGTGCCGCTGAACGGCCACGCGATTGAAGTGCGGCTGTATGCGGAAGATCCGGCCAACGACTTTTTGCCCGCCACCGGGACGCTGACGCTGTATCGCGAATCATCTGCGGGGCCGGGGCGTCGCGTCGACAGCGGCGTCGCGGAAGGCGACGAGGTCTCGCCGTTCTACGACCCGATGCTCGGCAAACTGATTGCCTGGGGCCAGACCCGCGAAGAAGCGCGCTTGCGATTGCTGGCGATGCTCGACGAATTCGCCATCGGCGGTTTGCGCACCAACCTCGGTTTTTTGCGCCGCATCGTCGCGCACCCGGCCTTCACCGACGCGGAGCTGGACACCGGTTTTATCCCTCGCTATCAAGACGAGCTGCTGCCAGCGGCCGAGGGTTTGACAGAGGAATTCTGGCAGCTGGCGGCACAGGCATACCTGAGCGCCGCGCCAGTGACGGTCAGAGCCGACGACGCCCATTCGCCCTGGTCGGCCCGCACCGGGCTGCGCCTGGGCGGCCCAAGCGAAGTGACGTTGCACCTGGCGTGTGGCGCAGCGTCTCGAAGCATGGTGTTGCGAAGTGACTCCCGGCAGGGCGTTCGGCTGAACGGCGAGCACCTGCTGATCGAGCGGGATGGCGTGCGCCGGCAGACCCTTGCGATCCGCCGGGCTGACACGCTTTACCTGCAATGGCAGGGCGATGTGCATGGGATCCGCGCGGTTGACCCGATTGCCGACGTGGATTCAAACCACGGCCACCACGGCGGCCTCACCGCCCCCATGAACGGCAGCATCGTTCGGGTGTTGGTCGGCGTGGGCGAACAGGTGCAGGTCGGCACTCCGCTTGTGGTCCTGGAAGCGATGAAAATGGAACACAGCATCCGCGCGAACACCGCCGGCACCGTGACAGCGCTGTATTGCAGCGAAGGTGAGATGGTCAAGGAAGGGGCAGTGCTGGTGGAACTGGAAGCTGTGGTACAGGCCGAATGATCGGCTGCTGGCCGGCTGCAGTTATGTAGGACCGCGTGCAGCCGGGAAAGCGCCAGCAGTCACGCCGCGCCATTGAGGGTGGACAAACTGGCCTCTTCCCGGCTAAAGCCGGTCCTACTAAGCGATGCATCCAGTGCGATAGAAGGAGGCCTGACCGGCCTCCTCCCTGCCTTTACGCCGCTACTTCATACAACTTCAGCACTTCCACCTCACCACTGACCAGGCTCTGGCGCATCCGTGCCGCCTGCAGTGCCGCCGCTTTCATCGCGCTTTCCTTGACGTGACCATAACCGCGAATCCGCTCCGGCAGGCGCGCCAGATTCAGCGCGGTGTGCCGATTGCCGGCACTCAGGTGGCCAAGGATCAGCTCGATGTCGCCCACATACGCATCAATCAACTCGCGCTCCTGTCGACGCTCGATGCTGCGGCCGAACGGATCGAGCACCGTGCCGCGCAGGAATTTGAAGCGAGCCAGCACGTCGAACGCCTTCAGCATCCACGGCCCGAAACTGCGTTTGCGCGGCACGCCGTTGTTCGGGTCACGCTTAGCCAACCAAGACGGCGCCAGATGAAACTCAATGCGGTAATCGCCTTCGAACTGCGCTTGCAGCTGACGGGTGAAATCGCCGTTACTGTACAGCCGCGCCACTTCGTACTCGTCCTTGTAGGCCAGCAGCTTGAAGTAGTTAAACGCCACCGCCTCGGTCAACGCAGGCGGCTGGCCCGGAAACAGCCGCGCTTCGGCCTCCCGCACACGGTTCACCAGCGTCAGGTACCGCTCGCTGAGCGCACCATTCTGATAGGCGATCAAACCGTGAACATTGCGCGTGACACGCTCCTCCAGGGTCAGGTGCTCAGGGTCCGGCGTTGGCTGGGTCTGCGGATTGGCGGCCGCTTGCACCGCCGGTAGGTCAAACGCGGCACGACGCCCCCACAGGAACGCTTGCTGGTTCAGATTGACCGCCACGCCGTTGAGCTCGATGGCTTTTTCGATGGCTGCAGAGGTCAGCGGAATCAGTCCCAGCTGGAAGGCATAGCCCAGCATGAAGAGGTTGCTGGCGATGCTGTCACCCATCAGTTTGGTCGCCAGATCCGTCGCTTGCACGAAATGCGTTTTATCAGCGCCGACGGCTTCGCGGATGGTCTGCATCATCGCTTCGGCCGGGAACTCGGCGTCGGGATTGCGGGTGAATTCAGCCGTTGGCGTCTGCTGGCTATTGATTACCGCATGGCTTTTCGCGCTGTTGAGCTTGGCGATGGCATCAGGGCCCGACGCCACCAACAGGTCACAGCCCAGCAGCAGATGCGCCTCACCGGCCGCGATGCGCACGGCGAACAGATCTTCCTGGCGCGCGGCGATACGAATGTGGCTGACCACCGGGCCAAACTTCTGTGCCAGACCGGCCTGGTCGAGCACGCTGCACCCCTTGCCTTCCAGATTGGCCGCGTAACCCAGCATCGCGCCGACAGTGGTCACGCCCGTTCCGCCCACACCCGGCAGCAGAATGTTGTATGGCTGATCGAGGCTCGGCAGCGTCGGCTGCGGCAGCTCCGCGAAGGCCTGGGCCTGCTTGGGCAACTGTGGCTTGCGCAGTTTGCCGCCGTGCACCGTCACGAAGCTGGGGCAAAAGCCCTCGACGCAGCTGAAATCCTTGTTGCACGCGCTCTGATCGATTTCGCGCTTGCGCCCTTCCGGTGTTTCCTTCGGCAGCACCGACAGGCAACCCGATTTGACGCCGCAATCGCCACAGCCTTCGCACACGGCCGGGTTGATGATGGCGCGCTTGTCCAGATCGACCATCGTGCCGCGTTTGCGGCGACGGCGTTTTTCCGTGGCGCAGGTCTGGTCGTAGATGATCACCGACACGCCCTTGAACTCACGCAGTTCGCGCTGCACGGCGTCCAGGTCGCTGCGGTGGTGGAAGGTGGTGATCGGTGCAAACTGCTCGCGGCTCGGGTATTTCTCCGGCTCATCCGAGACCAGCGCAATGCGCTGAACGCCTTCGTTGAACACCTGCCGGCTGAGCTGATCCACCCGCAACACGCCATCGATGGGCTGGCCACCGGTCATGGCGACGGCGTCGTTATAGAGAATCTTGTAGGTGATATTGACCTTCGACGCGACGGCCGCCCGCAGCGCCAGGTGCCCGGAGTGGAAGTACGTGCCGTCGCCAAGGTTCTGGAACACGTGGGGCGTTTCAGTGAAAGGCGCCTGGCCGATCCAGGTCACGCCCTCACCGCCCATCTGGGTGAACGTCTCGGTTTCCCGGTCCATCCAGATGGTCATGTAATGGCAGCCGATACCGGCCAGGGCGCGACTGCCCTCGGGTACGCGGGTCGAGGTGTTGTGGGGGCAGCCGGAGCAGAAATGCGGGGTGCGCTGGGTGTTGAACAGCGGCGCGGCGAGGGCTTTTTCCTTGTCGGCCAGAAACTGCAGGCGTGCCTCGATTTTCGGGCTGCTGTAGATCGGCGCAAGGCGTTTGGCGATGACGCGGGCGATCATTGCCGGTGTCAGTTCAGCCAGGTTGGGCAACAGCGAGCGGCCTTCTTCATCGAACTCACCGACCACACGAGGGCGCTGATCCACCGGCCAGTTGTACAGCTGACCGGTGAGCTGATCCTCGATCACGCTGCGTTTTTCCTCGACCACCAGGATTTCGTCCAGCCCTTCCGCAAAGCCGTGCACTGACACCGGCTCCAGCGGCCAGCTCATGCCGACCTTGAGCACGCGAATCCCCACCGAGGCGCAGAGGTCTTCGTCGATGCCCAGCTCTTCCAGGGCCTGACGCACGTCGAGGTACGACTTGCCGGTGGTGATGATGCCCAGCCGCGGCTGCGGCGAATCAATGACCACTTTGTTGAGGTGGTTGGCACGGGCGAACGCACGGGCGGCGTAGATTTTGTAGGTATTGAGCCGCGCCTCTTGAGCCAGCGGCGGGTCGGGCCAGCGAATGTGCAGGCCGCCTTCGGGAATCTGGAAGTCTTCGGGAATCTGGGTCTGGATGCGCAGCGGATCGACTTCGACCACGGCCGACGAATCGACGTTTTCGGCGATGGTTTTCATCGCCACCCAGCAACCGCTGTAGCGCGACAGCTCCCAGCCGATGATGCCGTAGTCGAGGATTTCCTGGACGTTGCTGGGGTTGAGCACCGGGATCATCGAGGCGATGAACGCGTGTTCGCTCTGGTGCGCGATGGTCGACGATTTGCAGCCATGGTCGTCGCCAGCGAGGATCAGGACGCCACCCTTTTCGGCGACGCCGGCCGAGTTGCCGTGCTTGAACACGTCGCCGCAGCGGTCAACGCCCGGGCCCTTGCCGTACCAGAGGGCGAAGACGCCATCGTACTTGCCGTGGGGGAACAGATTGACTTGCTGACTGCCCCAGACCGCCGTCGCGGCGAGCTCTTCGTTGACGCCCGGCTGGAAATGAATGGCGTTCTGCTGGAGATAATCCTTGGCGTCCCAGAGGCTCTTGTCGAGGTTGCCCAACGGCGAGCCGCGATAGCCCGAGATAAACCCGGCGGTGTTGAGCCCGCGGGCTTCATCGCGCTGCTTCTGCAGCATCGGCAGGCGGGTCAGCGCCTGGGTTCCGGTCAGGTACAGATTGCCGGTTGCGAGTCGGTACTTATCGTCCAGACGAATATCAGCCAGGGACATTCAGGCACTCCTTTGTTTTTATTAGTGCGTTTTGAATGCGGCGCCAGTGGCGTGTGCAGCCTTGCCAGCGCCTCGCCGTCAGGACGGTTCAGCCCGACGGTCACAGACAAAATACTGCCTGCGCGACAGAGGCTTTTTCTTCCTAAATCGACGCGAATCTGCTCATATCGTGCATGCCCGTTCCCGTTCAAGAATAAAAAAGGGTCAATTCATGCAGGTCAAGCTCAGCCCCATCGATCGCAAGATCCTCCGTCTGTTGCAGCACGACGCCAATCTGTCCGCCGCCGAGATCGCCGAGCGCGTCGAACTCTCGCAATCACCCTGCTGGCGGCGCATCAATCGTCTGGAAGAAGAAGGCATCATCGAGCGTAAAGTCGCCCTGCTCAACCCGGCCAAACTCGGGCTGACCATGACCGTGTTCGTCGACGTCAAGCTGTCCGGGCACGGGCGCAAATACCTGACGGAGTTCGAGGAGGCGATCACCGGGTTTCGAGAGGTGCTGGAGTGCTACACCATGGCCGGCGACATGGATTTCCTGCTCAAGGTGGTGGTGCAGGACATCGCCAGCTACGAGCGTTTTCTGCGCGACCACCTGCTGCAAAGCCCCCATGTGCAGGAAGCGCATTCGAACATCGCGATGAGTGTGGTGAAGCGTACGACAGAATTGCCGATCGACTAGGCTGCCGATTTGCTGAGCTGCAGGCTGGCGGAGAGTTGAAGGCAGAACGCGCCCATGGGAAAACTCTTTTCACACGGGCGCGAAAAAAGCATTGACTCTCAAATGGGAATGATTATTATTGAGCGCAACCAGTCGTGAGACTGGCTGGTAACCCAGAAGCCTTAGGTCGGCTTCCGGATTATCTCCTCATCAGGCTAATCACGGTTTTTGACCCGGCTTATAGCCGGGTCTTTTTTTTATGCCCTTTTCGGGTCTGGGTTCGGTCGGGTGTTGCGTCTTCAGGCTAATGAAGAGGGTTCGACAGTGATCTGTCTTTTCGATGGCGCGCATCATAGCAAATGGAGCGAGCAATGCACCGTTGCCGCTGTCAAAAACTGACACATTCAGTAAAAAACACCCGTTAAAGATCCGAACGCACTCCCGTTGTTTTCCGCGACCGCCGCTATTCAAACAGTGAGCAATACGCCATGACTCAGCCGTTCGATTCGTTGATGACCGCCTCCACCGTGCCGCCTGCCCTGGGCGCGAGCGCTGAAACCGACCTGTACCGACGCCGTCTTCAGCGGTTGCCGCGCAGGGTTCAGCAGGTGTTTCTGCTGAGCCGCCTCGACGACTTTTCCTACACCGACATCGCCCAACTGCTTGATATCGACGCCACCGCCGTCGAACGCTGCATGACCGCAGCGCTCGAACGTTGTGTCAGCGAATCCGCCGAACATGACCCGGCCCGAGCCATTTTGCTTCAGGCCCTGCGCTGGTACGTGCACCTGCAAAGCCCCCAGGCCACCGCCAGTCAGCGCATCGAGTTCCGTCACTGGCTCGACGCCGATCCCCGACACCTGGCGGCCTTTCAAAACAGTGAGCAGTTCTGGCGCACGCTTCATGCACCCGCTGCGATTCTGGGCGCCAGTGGCTGGCATCGGCGCAAACCCCGCGCCTATGTCGGCTGGTTGCTGATGACGGTGCTGCTGTGCGGTCTGCTGGTGACTGCCGAGGCGTACAGCTGAGTCAGGCTCCGACCCTTTGGCGAACGATTCTGTCGCCGTGCCCCCGCTGGTTGCGTGTAAAGTAATTGTCATAACAGCCCAGTGAGGGAATCAGGCGCGGCCTGCATTACCTCCCGATGGCCTCGTAATGGCAGATTATGCAATCAGGACGCTCCCGTGACTCAAACCGCCCTTAATATCTCCGCCGATTTCGACAGCGGCAACATCGTCGTGCTCGACGCCAGCAACCCGAAAGCGATGCAACTGGCGATTCGCCCTGACACCAAGAGCGCGCACTTCCAGTGGTTCCATTTCAAGGTCGACGGCCTGCAGATCGGCGAGCCCCACGGTTTCAGCCTGACCAATGCTGGCGAGTCGAGCTACAACGGCGCCTGGACCGGCTACAACGCGGTCGCCTCCTACGATCAGAAAACCTGGTTCCGCGTGCCGAGCCAGTTCGACGGCCGTGCGCTGAACTTCGAGCTGACGCCCAGCGAATCCCAGGTGTGGTTTGCCTACTTCGAACCCTACAGCCGCGAGCGCCACGACTGGCTGGTGAATGAAGCGCTGAACAAGGCCGGCACCGAGCTGCTGGCCACCGGCAAGAGTGTCGAAGGCCGGGACATCCCGCTGCTGCGCAAGGGCGACGGCGCGGCGGGCAAGCGCAACATCTGGATCATCGCCCAACAGCACCCCGGCGAGCACATGGCCGAGTGGTTCATGGAAGGCATCATCGAGCGGCTGCAGGAAAACGACCCTGAACTGCAGGCGTTGCTGGCGTCGGCGAACCTGTACCTGGTGCCGCACATGAACCCGGACGGCTCGTTCCACGGCCATCTGCGCACCAACGCTCAAGGCAAGGACCTCAACCGCGCCTGGCAGGACACGACCCCCGAGCTCAGCCCGGAAGTGTTCTTCGTCAAAACCCAGATGGAAAAATACGGCGTGGACATGTTCCTCGACGTCCACGGCGATGAAGAAATCCCCTATGTCTTCACCGCCGCCTGCGAAGGCAATCCGGGGTACACCGACCAGCAAGCCCGATTGGAAGCGGCTTTCCGCGCGCGGTTGGGCGGCTTGACCCGGGACTTCCAGAGCAAATACGGCTATCCGAAATCGGCGCCGGGCCAGGCCAACATGAACCTGGCGTGCAACAGCGTCGGTGAGCGTTACAAGTGCCTGTCGCTGACGCTGGAAATGCCGTTCAAAGACAACGATGACGCACCGGATGTCATCACCGGCTGGTCGGGCCAGCGCTCGAAACAGCTCGCCCGCGATGTGCTGACCACGCTGGCGCAGATGGTGTCAGTGCTGCGCTAAGGCGTGAGCTGACTTTTATTACGGTCCAGAAACGCCATCGCCAGCGGGTTCGCGCCTGCTGGCGATGGCGTCAATCGCGGTGACGACAAGCATCAATCCCGCGATTTCCCCCGCAGCATGCTGTCCAGCACTTCATCCCTCCGCACCCAGCCGTGAAACAGTGCGGCAGCCAGATGCGCGAGAATCGTCAGGAAGAACAGGTACGCCAGGTAGGCGTGGGCCTTGCGCAGCACCGCGAAGGTGTCAGGGTTGGCGGCAACGATGGACGGCAGCCGTACTGAACTGCCGAGCATGACCGGATCCCCGGCGGCGGAAATCATCGCCCAGCCAATCAGCGGCATCGCCAGCATCAGCGCATACAGCAGGTAATGCGACAGCTTCGCCGCCAGCGCCTGCACGGCCGGCAAGTCAGCCGGTAACGGCGGCGTCACCGTGGTCACACGCACAATGATCCTGACGATGACCAGCAGCAGAATCGCAATGCCCAAAGGCTTGTGCAGGTTCAGCAGCCATTCATGACGCTCGGACACCGACGCGACCATGCCGGCGCCGATGAACAGCATGGCGATGACCATCAGCGCCATCACCCAGTGCAGCAGGCGCGCCAGTGGGGCGAAATGCTTGACGGGCGTGCTCATGGCTGTTTCTCCAGGGCGGGTTCGGCTTTCAACTGATCGACTTCACTGGTGCGGCGCATGTAGGACGCGGCGTAGGCCGCCGATCGCGCGGCGAGCAACGGGTCATCCGAGCCTTCGATGCCACTGGGCAAAATCAGCGGGTCGTAATTGATGTCGCGGCAGTCGCCGTTCAACTGCGAGCTGTCGGCATCGACCACCAAGGTCCCGGCGTCCACGGTCTTGTGCTCGCCGGACCAGGCTTTGGATGCGTCGTTGGTCGGGTCCTGGGGGTTGGCCAGGGTCAGAATCAGCTTCCAGCGTTGTGGGCCGCTGGCCAGTCTGTCGTTGAGATCCTTGTTCAGGTACTCCTTGGCATCCGGCGCCGGTGCCGCATCGGTCGCCTCCGGCACTAGACTCCAGCGCACCGGCTGACGCTTGCCATCAGCGTTCACCAGCACGAAGGCGTTGACGCTGTTGTAGGTCTCGGTGACGAAACTGGCCGACGGCTTGGCGGTCTTGACCCACGCCAGAAACGGCTGGGCTTCCGGGTGCGCGGCGAAGAACGCCGGGGGTTTCGCCGGGTCGGGCTTGCCGGTCTTGGGGTCAGGTCCGGTGGCGATCTGCAGATCGATGAAGGCCTCAGGCGTGCCGACCGGGAACACCGGCATGCTGTTCATGCCCGTGCGCCATTGCTGGCCGTTGGGCTGGGTGAACTGCACGGCGAAACTGCGCAATGGCGCGGCGCTGTCGGGGGAATACGGATTGCCCGTGGGCACGGCCAGGCGGCCGATCACCGGGGTGCGCCCGCTGGCGAAGACTTCGGCTTTGGAGAGGCTGGCAGCGGCGCCGTTGCTCTCGAACACGCCGGCGACGCAGATGCCTTTCGGGTGGTTGCGACGGTAACCGGGATGCACACCGTTGTTGCGTTCGAAGACGTCAACCACCCGCGCCGGTGTCAGTCGCTGTGGGTCGAGGCTGCCATTGACGTAGGCAAACGCGCCGGCGGCGATCAGCACGATCAGGCCAATGCCGGCCAGACGCGCCAGTTTTTCGGGATTACTCAGCGGGGGTTTACGGGGATACGGTAGCTCACGGTCAATCATCGATAACACTCCGGGCTTCTAGCCTCTGGGGACAGCAACATGCTTGGCACGCTTTGTTTATAGCCGGGTGCTCGAATTTTGCCAGGCCCAGGTCTTTGAGCGCCTGGTTGCCGGAGCACGGCCAAAATCGGAGTGTGATCATGCTGGCCCCTTCCCGGCTGAAGCCGGTCCTACGAAGGCAGCTCATCCAGCCAGTGAGATCGGGTGCGAACTCGACTGTAGGACTGGCTTTAGCCGGGAAAGCGCCGGATGGCGCGCTGCGAAACCGAGGGTGTACCGCTATCAGCCATTCAGCTTCGACGGATCACTCTGCAACAGGACCTTGGCATGAATCCCGGCCAGGGTGTCTTTCAGGGTCGACGTGCCACGGCCCTGCTTCGCCTCTTTGTCCTGTTGCAATGCCTGCTGCAGTACGCTGAGGAAACTTTGGGTCCTGGAGGTGGAGACCGGCATGTGAGTGTCTTTTTCCAGGCGGCCCATTACGTATTTGGCAATGCGCGTCGACTGGCTGGCGGACTGGCTCAGCGTCGCATCGACCAGTTCGCCTTTTTTATAGCCAATGCTGGCTTTGCTGCTGGCCTGATCGCTGACCTGGTAATACAGGTAGTTCTGGCTCGCGGGATCGGTGCTCAACGCCAGCTTCTGCCCGCCTGGCAGGGGCTTGTGATAACTGGCGGTGAGCTGAGATTGCTGGTCCTGAACGATGGTCCGGTTCAACTGGTCGCGTCCCTTGGATTGGGTGGTTTGCGACAGGGTGTAGGCGAAGGTGTCCAGTTCGCCGGGGCGTGCCGGGTTGCCTTCGACGCTCTTCTCGCTGACCGAGGCGCTGAAGTCGCCGAGGCCGGTCAACAGGCCGTGATCGGTGTCCGTCAGTTCGATCGAGCTCACCGTCTTCGCCGCCGTGGAGGCGCGGGTGTCAGGGTAATTGGAGTGCAGCGTTTTGAACGCGTCCTCGAACATCGACAGCAGCTGCGCGTCGCCGTCACCGCGTTTGCGCGCCGACTCGATCTGGCTGACATAGCCGTCCAGCGCTTTCGCCTGCTGAGCACTGTCACCCCGAATGGCCGCGTTTTTCAGGTCCACCGACAGCTCAAGATTCCCCAGCGCGCCACTCATGCGCACCGAACGCTGGTCGGCATCGGCGTGCAGTTCAAGGGTCTGGGCGCTGCCGTCTTCGAGTTTCAAACTGGTTTTCATATCAACGGAGGCAAAGGCCTTCGAATCGAAATGGGTCAAGGCGTCGAGTTTCAGGGTCGGCGGCTTGGCCGTCAGGCCGTCGATGGCCGACTGAAAACCGTCCGCCATGGCATTCAGCGCGTTGAGCTCGTCGTCGCTGAGGTCGCCCCCGCTCACCTGGGCCTGCACCGCCAGACCGTCGTCCTGACTGGAAAGGCTCAGCTCGATGGTTTTACCGCTGGCGGTTTTCAGCGTCAGGCTGATGCTGTTCGCCGGATGACTGTGCAGGCGGTCCTGGGCGGCAGCGAGCTCTGCAGGCTCCAATGCTTTGCCGGTCGTCGAGCGCAGCACCGATTGGGAAATGTTCTGGCCGGTCTGCGCCAATTGACTGAGCAGCGTCGCGCCCAGGCCCTGGAAGCGACCGGCTGTGGCGGAGGTGCTGAAATTGCCCATCATCGCCAGCGAGACCTTGTCCTGCCGGGTGTACTCCCAGGCGGGCGGTACGTTGGCATCAGGCATCAGGCCACGGACGTTGTAGACCAACGGGCCGCTGACCTTGTCGTCCTGGCCGAGCATGACGACGGACGACGGCGTGGCGCTGGTGGTGGCAGCAGCGGCGTTGTCATTCAGCGCGACGGTGGCCGCCGGTTTGACCACTGGCATCAACTGGGCGGATGAGGTGACCGAAGCAATCGCTGACATGGCACTTCCCTGTTCAAGTGAGTAATAGACTTCCTGAACAGGGTGTCGGCGCGGGCTTTTGTAACTTGAGCGATACAAACATGGGGCAGTCCGTTAAAAGCGATTACGGCAAGGGCTGCCTTTCACTATTTTGTTTCCGCTGGTGGGATCTGCGCCGTAACTCGGCCACAATACGCCCCGATCCCAGGCGCCAGGGCTTTATGCCTTTCGGTTCGCCGCACAACCCGCCACCCCAGGACTGAGCAATGCCCCAAGAGCGAATCGCTGCACTTCGGCTTCCCAAACCCATCCAGGGTGCGATTGACGATCTGGTGCGCGCGTTGAATGCCGCCACCACCAAGGAAGACCTCGAACGCGAGGCCTCCATGGAAATCAGTTTCATCCTCAGCCTGGAGACCAGCCGACGTCTTCGCCCGGCCGATGTAGAAACGCTGTACATGATCTTCGACGACGCCGTGCAAGAACGCCTCAGCCAATTGGGTCACGGCTGATCTGCACGCGCGCCGGATTTTTCCGGCGCATAAGCATCCAATGCCGAGACGGCCCCACGGCCCGCACTTCGAATGCTTTCAGCAAAGGACCCCCCATGACGTTTTACATCTTCCTCATCGCTTGCGCCGCGGCGGCCAGCACCGGCATCATTTTCAAACCGGGCAGCTGGTATGAATCTCTGCAAAAGCCACGCTTCACCCCGCCCAACTGGCTGTTTCCGGTGGCCTGGACGACGATTTATCTGCTGCTGGCCTGGGCCGGTTATCGCCTGACCCTGATCCCCGGCAGCGAAACCGTGCTGGCGTTATGGGCCGCTCAGATTGCCTTGAATACCCTGTGGACGCCGGTGTTCTTCGGCGCCCACCGCATCATGGCGGGCCTGATCATCATTTCGCTGCTGTGGCTGGTGGTAGCCGCCATGGTCGTGCTGGGGATCCAGCTGGACCTCATCACCGGGCTGATCCTGTTCCCGTACCTGGTCTGGCTGACCGTCGCTTCGGCGCTGAATTTTTCGATTTTGCGTCATAACCGGTAACGCGGCTCAGGCGGCCCTGGCCTGGCCGGCCTGCTGAATCAGCAGACCGGCCAGCGCCGACACCGCCAGCAAGACTACGACCCCGCCGTAGACATTGGTGGTGGTCACCAAGCCCGCCGTTTTGATCGACACGCCGGCCAGCAGCGCCGGAATGCAGAACGCCAGATAACTCAAGGCCAGAAAGGCCGCCATCAATGCGCCCCGCTCGTGGGCGTGGGCCAGGGGCAGCAACAGCCGCAGGGCGCCGAGAAAACTCGCACCGAAGCCGATCCCCGCCACCACCGCGCCGGTGAAGAACAGCCACAACCAGCCCAGATTCACCGCCGCCAGAATCACTGAAACCCCGATTGCCAGAAAACTGCAGCCCACCAACAAGGCCAGCCGGGGCGCGCGCAAGCGCAGGTTATGAATCGAAATCGCACCACTGATGGTCAGCGCTGCCACGGCAAAACCGCCGTTGAGCACCGAGGTCGAGCCGGTCGCAGCAGTCAGCAGCGACGGTGCGAGGGACAGGAAGAAACCTCCCAGCGCCCAGGCGGCGATGTCCGCCGGCAGCACCAGCAGCAATGTCCCCCTGGCCTGTACAGGTACGGCGAGCCGCGGCCGCAGGGTTTTCAGCACGCCCGCCTGCGGGGTCACCGTTTCAGCGACCCGCAACAGATACACCGCCTGACCCGCGAACGCCGCGAGGAGCAAGCCATAGGCCAGGCCCATGGGCAGCGGCGCGTACTGCACCAGCGCACTGGTGCCGAGCGCCCCCAGTGCCATGCCGAACATCGGTGTGATGCTGTTGAGCAACGGCCCCTGCTGCGCATCGCTGTCGAGCATCGCGGCGCCCAACGCGCTGGTGGCAATGCCGGTCGCCACGCCCTGCAGCACCCGCGCAACGATCAGCCAACTGACGTCCGTGGCGGCGATGAACAGCAGCATCGCGACGATCTCCAGCAGCAGCCCGATGAATATCACCGGGCGTCGGCCGAGGTAATCCGACAGCGAGCCGAACACCAGCAGCGTCGCCAGCAGGCTCATGGCGTAAACGGCAAAAATCACCGTCAACAATACCGATGAGAAGCCCCACGCCTGTTGATAGAGGTGGTAAAGCGGCGTGGGCGCGCTGGACGCGGCGAAGAAACACAGCAGCACGAAAGCCAGAAAACCCAAGTGGCTCCGCCCCCGACCATCGACTTGCGGGTTCTGCAAAGAATCAGACACGAGTACACTCTCCCGAAAAAGCACGCCACAAAAGCTATTAATTAGCGTTAGGAGTGTGCGAGCAGCGTCTGCTTAAAGCAAATACTTTGTGTTAGGGTCCGCAGCATGGCTATCAAAGAAGGCATTCGCACCGGCGGCCGCAGTGCCCGGGTGCAGACATCGATTCACGCAGCCGTTCGCGATCTGCTCCAGGAGCAGGAGCGTTCAGCCCTCAGCGTGCCCATGATTGCAGCCCGTGCCGGTGTCACGCCGTCCACCATCTACCGGCGCTGGGGCGACTTGACCTCACTGCTGGCCGATGCCGCTGTCGAGCGTCTGCGCCCCGACGAGCCGGTGGATTGCGGCAACCTGCGCGATGACCTGCGCACCTGGGTCGAGGTCTACCTCGAAGAGACCAACTCGGCGCCCGGCCGCGAGATGATGCGCGACGTGGTCTCCAGCAGCGCGACCCTGTGCTCGGGCAAGTGCCTGAACATGGTTCGCGATCAGCTGCAGATCATCATCGACCGCGCCCGGGACCGCGGCGAACAGAGTCCTTCGGCTGATGAACTGGTGGATGCCGTTGTCGCGCCCATGGTCTACCGCATTCTGTACGCCGAATCGGTGCCGTCCCTCGATCGCATGCACCAATTGCTGGATCGCTGCCTGAGCTGAGCCTCTGCCCATGGTGCTTGCGGCCAAGCGAGCACAGGGCGCGACGACTGGGTATCATGGGCGCCCATTGACCACAGGCGCCCTTCCCCCCATGCACACCCTTGCAGACCTGCGTGCCGGCAAACTGGCAGGCATCACGCGGCTCAATCTCAGCGCCGACCTCGGCGAATTCCCTGAGGAGATTTTCAGCCTCGCCGATTCACTGGAAGTGCTGGACCTCAGCGGCAACCGGCTGACCGAATTGCCCGCCGACCTGCACCGGCTCAAGCGCCTGAAAATCCTGTTCTGCTCCAACAACCCGTTTACCCGCCTGCCGGAATGCCTGGGCGAGTGCGAGCAGCTGTTCTTCGTCGGTTTCAAGGCTTGCGATATCGCTGATGTACCGGCCGTCGCGTTGCCGCCCTCGCTGCGCTCGCTGGTGCTGACCGACAACCGCATCGAGACTCTGCCTGAAGCCATCGGCGACTGTGCGCAGCTGCAGAAGCTGATGCTCGCGGGTAACCGGCTGCGGCAATTGCCGGAATCACTGGCCCGCTGTCAGCGCCTGGAACTGGTACGGATCGCGGTCAACGATTTCCATGAACTGCCGCGCTGGCTGCTGGAAATGCCCGCGCTGGCCTGGCTGGCGTTTGCCGGCAACCCGCTGAACGACATCCACACTGAAGAGCCGATTCGGCAGATTCCGTGGCCGCAACTGGCGCTGCAACAGGTGCTGGGCGAAGGCGCCTCCGGAGTGATTCAACAGGCGCAGTGGCGCGCGGATGCCGACGCGTCGGCGCTGGACGTTGCCGTGAAGCTGTACAAAGGCGATGTCACCAGCGACGGCTCGCCGTTGAACGAGATGCAGGCCTGCATTGCAGCCGGGCGGCATGCTCACCTGATTCCCGTGCTCGGGCAGATTCAGGATCACCCGCAGGACGCTCGCGGTCTGGTGATGGAGCTGATTTCGCCGTCATTCGTGACCCTTGCGCGTCCTCCGACCCTGGAATCCTGCACCCGTGACACCCATGGCGGCACCCGGCTGAGCGTTTCGACCGTGAAGTGCATGGCTGCCGGGATCGCCGCGGCATGCGCACATTTGCACGCCCATGGGATTAACCACGGGGACCTCTACGGCCACAATATCCTCTGGAACGAGGGTGGTGACAGCCTGCTGGGGGATTTCGGCGCAGCGGCATTCTATCCGGATGAAGAAACGGGACAGAGGCTGGAACGCATTGAAGTCCGGGCGTTCGGGGTATTGCTGGGGGAGTTGCTGGACGGTTGCGCAGAGAGCGATGCGCAGACTGCCCAGCTGCGAGAGCTGGAACGGCGTTGCGTGCAGCCGGATGTGATGCAGCGGCCTGGGTTTGCCGAGGTTGCGCAGCAGTGTTGAACGCTGGCGTTCTGCGGTGAGCCGTCTGGCCCCTTCCCGGCTAAAGCCGGTCCCACTAAGCCTGCGGCGTGTCAGCGGGACTCAATCCAGAGGACGCCGCACAACTGTAGGACCGGCTTTAGCCGGGAACACGCCAGCGTGGGCACCCTTGACTTTGCAGTGTGCCATCCGACGCCTTCCCGGCTAAAGCCGGTCCTACGATGTGCTCGTGATGATTCAGTAGGACCGGCTTCAGCCGGGAAGAGGCCAGCATGGACACCGTCGATTTAGCGGTATGCCCACCGACGCCTTCCCGGCTAAAGCCGGTCCCACTATGTGCACTCGATCATTCAGTGGGACCGGCTTCAGTCAGTTGGCCCAGCCAGCGTTAGCCTGCCAAACCCACGTACACGTTCTGCACGTCATCGTGGCTGTCGATCGCTTCGAGGAACGCTTCGACCTCGGCCATCTGCTCTTCGCTCAGGCCTTCAACCGGGTTTTTCGGGCGGTAGCCGATCTTGGCGGACTCGACGGTGAAGCCGAACTCAGGCAGCGCCTTGCACACGGCGTCGAGGTCGGTGGTGTCGGTGTAAAACGTTGCAACGCCTTCGTCGCCCTGTTCAACGTCTTGAGCACCGGCTTCGATGGCGGCTTCGTCGGCGTCTGCATCGTCTTTGGCCGCGACGGCGTCAATCATGCCCAGGTGGTCAAAATCCCAGGTGATCGAACCCTCGGCACCCAGCTGGCCCTTGCGGAACAGCACGCGGATCTCGGACACGGTACGGTTGATGTTGTCAGTCAGGCACTCGACGATGACCGGGACTTTGTGCGGGGCGAAGCCTTCGTAGGTCAATTTTTCGAAGTGCACGTGCTCGCCGAGCAAACCGGCGCCTTTCTTGATGGCGCGTTCCAGGGTCTCGCGGGGCATGGAGGCTTTTTTGGCCTGCTCGACCACCAGTCGCAGGCGCGCGTTCATGTCGGGGTCAGGGCCGGAGCGCGCGGCAATCATGATTTCCTTGGACAGCTTGCCGAAAATACGCCCCTTGGCGTTGGCTGCCGCTTCTTTGTGTTTGACCTTCCACTGTGCGCCCATGATTGCTCTCTTGTTCCGATGGCGATGAATCGCTCGGATCCGACGTGTCTTGCACGCCGGGCCCATGACGATAAACGCTGAAAATAGGGTGATCGATAATGACAGGCCGGGGGTGAACCGCGGCGACCGGCGCATTTTATACACGCTGGCGCCAGAAGACACCCCTGAGACGCGCCAGCGCCTGACCTGAATCAGCGATGCTTGAACACCGGCTCGCGCTTCTCGATGAACGCCGCCATGCCTTCCTTCTGGTCCTCGCTGGCAAACGCCGCATGGAACACCCGGCGTTCGAAACGAATCCCTTCGGCCAGGCTGACTTCAAAGGCGCGGTTCACGCTTTCCTTGACCATCATGGCTACCGGCAGCGACTTCGCTGCGATACCGGCCGCGACGTTCATTGCCTCATCCAGCAGTTGGTCCTGCGGCACGATGCGCGCCACCAACCCGGCCCGCTCCGCTTCGACGGCGTCGATCAGGCGCCCGGTCAGGCACATTTCCATGGCCTTGGCCTTGCCCACCGCCCGGGTCAGACGCTGGGTGCCGCCCATGCCCGGCAGCACGCCCAGCTTGATTTCCGGCTGACCGAAGCGCGCGTTGTCGGCCGCCAGAATGAAGTCGCACATCAGCGCCAGTTCGCAGCCGCCACCGAGGGCAAACCCCGAGACGGCGGCGATGATCGGTTTGCGGCGATTGGCCACCCGATCGCTGTCGCTAAACAGGTCATCCAGATAGATCTGCGGGTATTTCAGCTCGGCCATCTCCTTGATATCAGCCCCGGCGGCGAACGCTTTTGCCGAGCCGGTCAGAACAATGCAGCCGATGCCGTGATCGCCCTCCAGCTCGTCGAGGGCGTGGTTGAGTTCGCTGATGAGCTGCGCATTCAAGGCGTTCAGCGCCTGTGGGCGATTGAGGGTCAAGAGGGCAACCCGACCTCGAACCTCTTTGAGGATAGTCATGTAATTCATTGTTTTATCGACCTTTTCTTATCGTGAAATGCAGTCAGCTGCTATCGTAGATTTAACATGCGAAACGCAGTACAAGACATTGATATTAAAGAATAAGCTCAACGGCCATCGCAGTCGCTTCGCCGCCGCCGATGCAAATGGCTGCGACCCCTCGCTTAAGACCCCGCTGCTTCAACGCCGACAGCAACGTCACCAGAATTCTCGCCCCTGATGCGCCAATGGGATGGCCCAATGCGCAGGCGCCGCCATGCACGTTGACCTTGTGATGGGGCAGTTCCAAGCGGGCCATGGTGACAAGCGCGACGACCGCGAACGCTTCGTTGATCTCGAACAGGTCCACGTCTGCCAGGGACCAGCCGGTCTTGCTCATCAGCTTGTCGATGGCGCCTACCGGTGCGGTCGGAAACAACCCCGGCTCATTGGCATAAGCGGCGTGGCCATGGATGACCGCCAACGGCGTGATCCCACGTCGTTGTGCTTCGGACTGGCGCATCAGGGTCAGGGCTGCAGCGCCGTCGGAGATCGAGCTTGAGTTGGCTGCTGTCACGGTGCCGCCTTCGCGGAACGCCGGTTTGAGCAGCGGGATCTTGTCCAGCTTCGCTTTGGGTGGCTGCTCGTCCTGGCGAATGGTTTTGCGCTCCTTGCCCACCGTGACCTCCACCGGGACGATTTCAGCGTCGAACCAGCCGCGCGTCATGGCTTCCTGCGCCCGGGTCAGCGAGGCGACCGCAAAACCGTCCTGGGCTTCCCGGCTGAAATTTTCCAGCCCGGCGCACTCCTCGGCGAAGGTGCCCATCAGTCGACCACGGTCGTAGGCATCTTCAAGGCCGTCGAGAAACATGTGGTCGATGATCTGGCCGTGGCCCATGCGGTAACCGCTGCGGGCGTTCTCCAGCAAATACGGCGCGTTGGACATGCTCTCCATGCCACCGGCGATGACCACGTCGGCGCTGCCGGCCAGCAGCATGTCGTGGCCGAGGATGGCCGCCTGCATGCCCGACCCGCACATCTTGTTCAAGGTGGTGCAGGTGGTGGCGTCGCTGAGCCCGGCGCCCAATGCCGCCTGACGCGCAGGCGCCTGGCCCAGCCCGGCCGGCAACACACAACCGAACAGCACTTCATCGACCTGCGCTGGATCAATGCCCGCGCGCTCAACCGCGGCGCGTATGGCAGCGGCGCCCAATTGCGGCGCAGTCAGGCTTTTGAGATCACCCTGAAAGGCGCCCATGGGCGTGCGCGCAGCACTCACGATTACCACAGGGTCGTCGTTCAACGTCTGACGTTTGTTCAAAGACATGATGGAATTTCCTCGATTAGCGAGCCGCCATGCGCAAGGCGCCGTCCAGACGGATCACCTCGCCGTTGAGCATGCTGTTTTCGATGATGTGGCGTGCCAGCGCGGCGTATTCCTCGGGCTTGCCCAGGCGTGGCGGGAATGGCACGCCGGCGGACAGGCTCTCGCGCACCTGGGGGGTCATGCCGGCCATCATCGGCGTTTCGAAAATGCCCGGGGCGATGGTCATGACGCGGATGCCGTAACGCGCCAGTTCACGGGCGGCGGGCAGGGTCAGGCTGACAATGGCGCCCTTGGAGGCCGCATACGCCGCCTGGCCGATCTGGCCGTCATAGGCGGCGACCGATGCGGTGTTGATGATGACGCCACGCTCGCCGCCGGCGTCGGCCGTGCTTTCGGCGATGGCCACGGCAGCGAGGCGCAGCAGGTTGAAGCTGCCGATGAGGTTGACGTTGATCACCCGGCTGAAACTGTCGAGGCCGTGGGGGCCTTCTTTGCCAAGGATTTTCTCGGCGCCGACGATGCCGGCGCAGTTGATGACGCCATTGATCTGGCCAAACGCACTCAGCGCCGCATCCACTGCGGCCTGAACGTCGCTCTCCCGGGTGATGTCGCTGACGCTGGCCCGGGCCTTGCCGCCCAGTTTTTCCACGTGCGCCGCGAGCGCCTCGGCGTTGACGTCCACCAGCATCACCCTGGCCCCGGCGTCGATGAGCATCTGTGCGCTGGCCGCACCCAGCCCGGACGCGCCGCCACTGACCAGGAATACCTTGCCGTCGATCTGCATGATTGTGTCGTCCTTACACTTTTATTGTTGGAGGGGCGAAATACTCCGCTCTGCCGCGTGGATGGGCAATAGTCAAAGCGCGCAGAACGCGTGGTGGTTTTGGCCAGTGGCGATCAGCGCAGACTGGCGTCGCGGCATCGTTCGGGTCTTCAGGCCGGCGTGGCGTTGAACTCGCCCGTCACGGCAGCAAGTAGCGCATCACCGAATCACAGATCATCGCTTTCTGCCGCGCCTTGACCCCTTCGTCCTCCAGGTCGATCTGGAAAATCTCGGCAAACGTGTGACGGTTGGACACGCGGTAGAAACAGAACGAGCTCATCAGCATGTGCAGGTCCACGGCCTGTACGCCTGGCCGGAAAACGCCGGCCTGCTCACCGCGCCGCAAGGTTTCGTCCAGCGCCTGCAAGACATTCCGGCTCAGCTCGCGGATGGTCGCGGACTGTTTGACGTTGGCGCCGTTGTGGATGTTTTCGATGCAGACGATGCGCACGAAATCGACGTTGCGGTCGTGGTGATCGAAGGTGAATTCCACCAGCCGCCTGATCGCTGCTTCCGGTGCGAGCACGTCCAGGTCAAGGCTGCTTTCCGTGGTGCGGATGTCGCCGTAAAGTTTCTCCAGCACCTCGGTGTACAGCTGCTCTTTGCTGTTGAAGTAGTAATAGATCATCCGCTTGGAGGTTTGCGTGCGCTCGGCAATCGCATCGACGCGTGCGCCGGAGAGGCCCTGGGCGACGAACTCGGCGACGGCCGCCTGAAGGATGCCGTCACGGGTTTTTTCCGGATTGTTCTTGCGGGACTTGCGCGGCGACTGAGCGCGTTCATCTGGGCGCGCTTCGGCGAGTCTGTCGTCAACGGTTTTCATGCGGGGCTCACGACCACGGTGGAATCGCGGGATTATGGGCCGCACCGGTGCGTTACGGAAGCGGCTCGTCACCAGGCGCCATGGGCGATCACGCCCGTCCCGAGCCGCTGCGGGCCCGGGCCATCGCCGCCAGGCGTACCGCGGCGTTCGCCTCGCCATTACCCGCATAGCCGTTGCTGCGCTGGAGGATTTCAAAGAAAAAACGCTCGTCGAACGCTTGGGTGTAGGCGTGAAACAGCTCGCCACCGTGGGCGTCACGGTCATACAGCACGTGGTGCTGCGCCAGTTTGTCGAGGAACCCGTCGTCGAAACCGAAGCGCGCTCCCAAGTCGTCGTAGTAGTTCTGGGGAATATCCAGCCACTGCACGCCTGCCGCTTCGGCGCGGGCGACCTGGACAAAGATGTCGTCGCAGGCAAAGGCGACGTGATCAACGCCTGCGCCGCCGTGGCTCGCCAACCCGCGGGCGATGGCCGTGTCGCCATGATCCGGGGTGTTCAGCGACAGGCGCACGGTGCCGCAACGGCTGCGCAGCGCCCGGGTTTTCACCAGCCCGTAAGGGTCGGGCAGCAGCGCATCGGCATCGGCCTCGAAATCCAGCACGGCTTTGTAGAACAGCACCGCGCTGTCGAGCCTGTCGGCAGGCAAGGCCATGGCAACGTGATCGATGCGCTGCAAACCGCTTGGCGTGAAGGGTGGCGGGCTCAGGGTGAAGTCGCTGTCCCAGCTCGATTGCCCCGGTGCGGCGGCCTCGATCAGATACATCAGGCTGCCGTCCGGCGCGCGCACTGCCGGGACCGCTCGAGCATCAGGGCCCACCGGGCCGCGATGGGTTTCGGCATTGAGCTGACTCGCCCGCTCCAGCGCAGCAGCGCTGTCGTTCACCCGCAACGCCATGGCGCGCAGCGACGGGGCGGGAGTTTCGAGGGCGGAGTTCATGAAAGAAGGGGCAGCGAAAGAAGCCGCAGCGGAAGGCATCGGAGGTGAGGAGAAGCGCTCGGCGTTCAACAGTATCTTGATATCGCCCTGCCCCAGCAGGGTCACGGCTTTGCTGCGGTGCTGACCCAAGGTGCCGAACCCCAGGCCATGCAGCCAGCTGCCCAGCCGTGCACCCTGGGCATCGTCCACGGCGAACTCGATGAGCGCCACGCCGTTGCAGGCGCTGGGCGCCGGCGGATGGAACAACAATGACGGTGCAGCGGGTTGAGACTGCTGGTCCAGCAGCGCGCGGGTTTGCTCCTCCAGGTGCAGCAACGAACGCAGGCCATCGGCGGCGTTGGCCCGAGTGGGTGCGGCGCGAAACACGTCATTGAAAATCTCCAGCGACAGCGGGCCGGTGTAACCGCTGCGCAGGACCGCCGCGAGGAAACCCGCGCAATCGAATTCGCCCTGCCCCGGGAAACACCGGAAATGCCGACTCCACTCCAGCACGCCCATGTTCAGCAGCGGCGCGTCGGCCATTTGCACGAAGAAGATCTTGTTGCCGGGAATCTGCGCAATCCCGCTCGGATCCCCCTTGAGCGACAGCGTGTGGAAACTGTCGAGCAGCACGCCGAGGGCCGGATGGTCGACCTGCCGGACCAGATCCCAGACCTGCTGCCAGGTGTTTACGTGACGTCCCCATGCCAGGCCCTCATAGCCCACCCGCAGCTGACGCGCACCTGCGCGCTCGGCGATCGACCCAAGGTCATCGAGCAGTACGTTTCGCTCGCCCAGTGAGTCGCTGGCGGTGTTGCTGCAGACCAGCATCAGGTCAGTGCCGAGTGCCTGCATCAGGTCGAATTTGCGTTCGGCGCGGTCGAGGTTGCGCTGCAGGTGCTCGCGGCGACAGCCTTCGAAGTCACTGAACGGTTGAAACAGGGTGATAGCGATGCCCAGATCCGCGCACAGCTGCCGCACCTGACGCGGGCTGCCGTTGTGATTGAGCAAGTCGTTTTCAAAGATTTCTACGCCATCGAAACCTGCTGCAGCAATGGCTTCGAGCTTTTCCGGCAGGGTGCCGCTCAAGGAAACAGTGGCGATCGAGCGCTGCATGCGGGGGGAATCTCCTGAATAATCACATGGCCACCTGGCGTCGATGAGGCTCGAACCTGGCGGGCGTTCGTGGGATTATTCGCGCCGTTGGACATGGCATCAAATGAAATGAACCATACGGTTAGTTGTATGACGCTTTGCAGGGCCACTGCCCTGGCCGCGCGGACACCACCATAACAATTTCAAAACAGGCTTGATGCTTATGCGTTCCCCTTCTGCTTCGCCTGCCCCGGTCGCCTCCCGCCCTGCGCCGCCCCATGCCGGCATGAACGACAAGATTCGCGGCGCCCTGGCCGTCGGCAAAACCCGTTGGGGCATGCTGGCACTGGTGTTCTTCGCCACCACCCTGAACTACATCGACCGCGCGGCACTGGGCGTCATGCAGCCGATTCTGGCGGAGCAGATGAGCTGGACGGCGATGGATTACGCCAACATCAACTTCTGGTTTCAGGTCGGTTACGCCATCGGTTTTCTGCTGCAGGGGCGTTTCATCGATCGGGTCGGCGTCAAGCGCGCGTTCTTCCTAGCGGTGCTGCTGTGGAGTCTCGCCACGGGCGCCCACGGTCTGGCGACATCAGCGGCGGGCTTCATGGTCTGCCGGTTTATTCTGGGTCTGACCGAAGCCGCCAATTACCCGGCCTGCGTCAAGGTCACCCGGGTGTGGTTCCCGGCCGGAGAACGCGCCGTGGCCACCGGCATTTTCAACGCCGGCACCAACGTCGGCGCGATGGTCACGCCTGCCTTGTTGCCGCTGATCCTGACCGTGTGGGGCTGGCAGGCGGCGTTTATCTGCATGGGCTCGCTGGGGCTGGTCTGGGTCATCACCTGGCGGCTGACGTATTTCAATCCCCACGACCATCCGACGGTACGTGCCAGTGAGCGCGCCTACATCGACAGCGATGCCGACCCTGAAACGGGGCCTGAAGGGGAAAAGGTACCGCTCTCGCGCATCCTGAAAATGCGCGGCACCTGGGCCTTTGCCCTCGCCTACGCCCTCACCGCGCCGGTGTTCTGGTTTTACCTGTACTGGCTGCCGCCGTTTCTGAATCAGCAATACAACCTCGGCATCAGCGTGACGCAGATGGGCATCCCGCTGATGCTGATCTGGCTGACCGCCGACTTCGGCAGTGTCGGGGGCGGGATCCTGTCTTCGTGGCTGATCGGCCGGGGCATGCGGCCGATGACCGCACGCTTTCTGTCGATGCTGGTGTTCGCGCTGACGATCATTGGCGTTGTGTTCGCCGCCAACGCCAGCGGTCTGTGGGTGGCCGTCACGGCTATCGCCCTGGCGGTGGGTGCGCATCAGGCCTGGACGGCGAACATCTGGAGCCTGGTCATGGATTACACGCCCCGGCACATGATCAGCACGGTGTTCGGCTTCGGCGGCATGTGCGCGGCCATCGGCGGCATGTTCATGACGCAGATCGTCGGCGCGGTCCTCACCGCGACGCACAATAACTACAGCGTGCTGTTCACCCTGATCCCGGTGATGTACTTCATTGCGTTGATCTGGATGTATTTCATGGCGCCGCGCAGGTCATGAACCCGCCGTCATCAACCGCCCTTCTTGCGCTGCTGCCACGCCGCCGCCAGGCCGCTGAGGCAGATGATCGCGATGCCGGCCTGGGCGACAAGGGATGGCGAATGGTTGAACACGATGTAGCCCCACAAGCCGGCGAAGACGATCTGACAGTACCCGAACGGCGCCAGCATGGCCGGTGCAGCGAAGCGGAAGGCCTGGGTCAGCATCAGGTGCGCGACCATGCCGCAGGTGCCCAGCGCCAGCATGAACGGAATGTGCTTCCACTCCGGTGACTGCCAGAAGAACGGCACGATGGCGCTCATCAACAGGCTGTTGAACAGACCGGCGAAGAAGTTACTGGTGGTCGGGCTGTCGTGGGCCGCGACCAGACGGGTCAGCAACTGGTAGCAGGCGAAGCAGAACGCCGAGCCCAGCGGCAGTAACACCGCCGGCCGAAACAGCTCGCCGCCGGGGTGCACGATCACCAGTACCCCGCTGAAACCCACCAGCACCGCGATCCATTGACCGCGACTGACCGTCTCTTTGAGCAGCGGCACCGACAAGGCCGTGACCAGCAGCGGCGCGAGAAAGTTGACCGCCGTCGCTTCGGCGATCGGGATGAACATCAGCCCACTGGTGAACAACAAGCTTGTGCCCAGCAGGCACACCGCGCGCAACGCCTGCAGCCCCGGGCGCTTGGTGCGCAGCACACGCAGGCCCGCCGAGGGCATGAAAATGCACGCCATCAGCCCGGTGTGCACCACATAGCGCACCCAGACCACCATCATGATCGGGTAGATGCCGGAGAGGTATTTGGACAGCGTGTCATGACTGGAAAACAGAAAGGTCGCAAACAGAATCAGTGCGATGCCCTTCAATGGCTGATTGACGCCGGAGAGCGGCGTGCTGGTGGTGCTCATCTGCGTTCCTTTGGCCGTGCGTGAATGCGGGTCTGTCCCCTGCCGAGTCGAGCGCCGGCTTTCGTTCGAGGCGTCCAGCGTCAGCAAGAATATAGAAGGCGTCGCCGGAGCACCAAGCAAACATGACCGCCCGGGTGTTTTTCTGACCGTCTGGATCAGGCCTTTCCGCTTGCCCGGATTTGCCGCAGACTGCCGCTCTCGTTGACTCGGAACGGACGCTCAGTGGACCGCATTCAGGAAATGACCCTTTTCGCCGCCGTTGCCGAAGGCCCCAGCTTCGCGGCGGTGTCGCGCAACCTGAACGTGTCCACGGCCACCGTCACCCGGGCCGTCGCGCAGCTGGAAGCACGGCTCGGCACCTTGCTGATCGTGCGCACCACCCGGCAGCTGCGCCTGACCGAAGCCGGCGTGCGTTTCGCCGACGACTGCCGGCGCTTGCTGGCCGATCTGCAGGAGGCCGAGAGCGCCGCCGCCGGCATCCATGGGACGCCGCGTGGGTTGCTGACCGTTACCGCGCCGCAAGTGTTCGGCGACCTGCACGTCACGCCGGTCATGACCGAGTACCTGAACCAGCATCCCCAGGTGCAGATCCGCGGCCTGTTAATGGACCGAATCGCCGGGCAGCTGGAAGAAGGCATCGACGTCTCGGTGCGCATCGGCGAATTGCCCGATTCGTCGATGACCGCCATTCAGGTCGGCAGCGTCCGGCGCATGGTCTGCGCCTCCCCCGCTTACCTCAAGGCCCATGGCACTCCCCGGCATCCCCACGAGCTCATCGAGCGCGAAACCGTTTCCGTGATGATTACCGGCCGCAGCCCCGCGTGGACCTTCCGCATCGACGGCCAGCACCAGGACGTGAAGGTGCAATCGCGGTTGGCAATGACCTCGTTCACGGCGTCCACTCATGCCGCCCTTGATGGCTGGGGCCTGACCCAGGTGCCGTCCTACCAGATTCGCCGACACCTGCAGGCGGGCACGTTGCGCGCCGTGCTCGAAGACTTCGAGGTCACGCCGATGCCGGTTTACGTGGTCTACGTCGAAGGCCGAAGAGGCTCATCCAAAGTGCGCTCGTTCGTTGATTTCTGCGTTCAGCGTCTGCGCGCGGACCTGGCGTACAGCGCCGGGCGAGTTTGAGTGCGGGCACGGGTCCGCAGCCCAGCCTCGGCCCACCGGCCGAAATAGGGTTAGAGTAGTCACGCTGGCTCCGCCGTCCCTCGCCTGACCGGCAACGGAATCGGGGCGCTTTCCATCAATTGTCTGAAGGAAGATCCGCGTGAATCCATCGTCTCACCCAGCGAACATTGCCCAATTGATCGTCGACGCCATGGGCGTCGGTCAGAAAATCACCGACATCCGCCCGGAGTACGTGCCCGCCGATGCGGCCAGTGCCTACGCGCTGCAACGCGAGATTCTGCGCCTGCGCGAGACCTCAGTGGGCGGCTGGAAGGTCGGCGCCAAATCGCCGACCGGGCCTATTAATGGCGCGCTCCTGCCGGACGACGGTATTTTTGCCAGCGGCAGCCAGGTGGAGTGCATCGACTATCCGTCGCCGATTCTGGAACTGGAGATCGCCTTTCGGCTGGGTCGCGAATTCGCCCCTCGCGATGAGGCGTATTCGGATGACGAAGTGCTGGGCAGCATCCAGACGATGGGCGCGACCATTGAAGTGGTGTCGAGCCGCTTTGCCGCCTGGCCGAAGATCGAACCGCTGCTGGCGTTGGGCGACCTGCTCAACCACGGCGCGCTGATTGTTGGCGAATTTGTTGATTACGATGCCAGCTTCCCGTTCGTCGAGCCTGCGCTGAGCTTTACCTATGGCGACGAAGACATCGTGCCGGGGGACGGGGCGAATCCGACCGGTGACCCTCGGCGCTTGCTGCCGTGGCTGGTCAATCACCACACCCAGAACGGGCTGAGCGTGACGCCCGAGATGGTGATCACGACCGGTTCCTATACCGGGATGTACAAGACCCGCGGGCCGGGTCTGGCGGTGGGCGAGATTCGCGGACTGCCGGTGGTGTCGGTGGAGTTGATTTAGGTTCCTGGGTCGCCAATGGCAGGACCGGCTTCAGCCGGGAAGACGTCTGAGCATTCAACCTGGCTTTAGCGCCGGTTACGGCCCCTTCCCGGCTGAAGCCGGGCCCACCAGGAATGTGCGTTACGGCACATCGTCGCGTCGGGCGCGGAGGTGTAGGACCGGCTTCAGCCGGGAAGCGTTTGATTGAGGCGCCCAGGGAATCACGGCTCACCCCTGCCGCCAATACCCCGGTCGGTTGTACACCTCTTTGAGAAACGCGATGAAAAACCGCACCTTCGCCGGCAGGTAATGCTGCTGCGGGTAAACGCCCTGGATGTCGTAACTGGGCAAGGCGAATTCATCCAGCACGGTGACCAGCGCGCCGCTCTCCACTGCGTTCTGAATCTCCCACGTCGAGCGCCAGCTCAGGCCCAGCCCGCGCTTGGCCCAGTCATACAACAGCTCGCCATCGTTGCAGTACAGATTGCCCGCGACCTTGATCGCCACCGGCCTGCCCTCGCGCTGGAAGGTCCAGCCACGATGCTGCCCGCCCTGCAGGTTGAACGACAGGCAATTGTGCTGCGCCAGGTCCTCAAGCACCCGGGGGAATCCGTGCTCCGCGAAATAGGCCGGTGAGCCACAGACCACGCGTTTGTTGGCGTACAGCTTGATGGCGACGTAGTTGGGGTCGAGCACCTCGCCGATGCGGATGCTCATGTCATAACCCTCACGCACCAGATCCACCACGTTGTCAGTCAGGTTGAAGGACAGCTGCAAATCCGGAAACCGCGCCTGAAATTCCGGCGCATGGGGCGCGACGTGCTGGCGGCCAAACCCTGCCGGTGCCGAGACCACCAGATGCCCGCGCACGCTGCTTTCGTTCTCGCTGATGCTGGCGTCCAGTTCCTCGAATGATTGGAGCACCAGCTTGGCGTTCTCCAGGTACGACTCGCCCGCATCGGTCAGGGTCAGGCCCCGGGTCGAGCGATGAATCAGCTTCACGCCCAGCCGATCCTCCAGCGCACTCAGCCGCCGGCCCATGATCACCGGCGTCACGCCCTCCACCAGCGCAGCGGCGGCGAAACTGCCACGGGTGGCCACCATGACGTAGCTGCGCAATTCCGTGTAGCGATCCATTCGATACTCCAGATACCGATAGAGCGGATAAAAACAGCCATTCACAAAGCATCGGATTCAAATCAGGCTGCTTACATACAAAAACTATCGAGTTCAGGAGACTAACAAATGACCGTCATGAGAGCCATCGAAGCCGCCGTTCTGGTGATGCGTCGCGAAGGCGTCGACACCGCCTTCGGAATTCCCGGCGCCGCGATCAACCCGCTGTACGCCGCCTTCAAGAAACTCGGCGGCATTGACCACGTGCTGGCGCGCCACGTCGAAGGCGCTTCGCACATGGCCGAGGGTTACACCCGTGCCATCGCCGGCAATATCGGCGTGTGCATCGGTACGTCGGGCCCGGCCGGCACCGACATGATCACCGGTCTCTATTCAGCCTCCGCCGACTCGATTCCGATTCTCTGCATCACCGGCCAGGCACCCCGTGCACGGATGCACAAGGAAGACTTCCAGGCCGTGGACATCGCCAGCATCGCAGCCCCGGTGGCCAAATGGGCAACCACCGTCATGGAACCCGGTCAGGTGCCGTATGTGTTCCAGAAAGCCTTCCAGTTGATGCGCAGCGGCCGGCCCGGCCCGGTATTGATCGACCTGCCCTTCGACGTGCAGATGGCCGAGATCGAATTCGACATCGACGCTTACGAACCGCTGCCGGTGGTCAAACCCCAGGCCAGCCGCAAGCAGATCGAAAAAGCCCTGGCGATGCTCAACGCGTCGGAGCGTCCGCTGATCGTCGCCGGTGGCGGCATTATCAACGCCGATGCGTCAGACGCGCTGGTGGAATTCGCCGAGCTGACCGGCATTCCGGTGATCCCGACGCTGATGGGCTGGGGCACGATCCCCGACGATCACCCGCAGATGGCCGGCATGGTCGGGCTGCAGACCTCCCACCGCTATGGCAACGCGACGCTGCTGGCGTCCGATCTGGTCCTGGGCATCGGCAACCGCTGGGCCAACCGCCACACCGGCACCGTCTCGGTGTACAGCGAAGGGCGTACCTTCATCCACGTTGACATCGAGCCGACGCAGATCGGCCGCGTGCTGACGCCGGATCTGGGCATCGTTTCCGACGCCGGCGCAGCGCTGGCGATGTTCATAGAAGTGGCGCGCGAGTGGCACACCGCCGGCAAACTGAAGGACCGCAGCCACTGGCTCGCCAGCTGCCAGCAACGCAAGCGCACGCTGCAGCGCAAGACCCATTACGAGAACATCCCGGTCAAGCCCCAGCGCGTGTACGAGGAGATGAATCAGTACTTCGGCAAGGACACCTGCTACATCAGCACCATCGGCCTGTCGCAGATTGCCGGCGCGCAATTCCTCCACGTCTACAAGCCGCGTCACTGGATCAATTGCGGACAAGCCGGCCCCCTGGGCTGGACCCTTCCGGCGGCGCTGGGCGTGGTCAAGGCTGACCCGAGCCGCCGGGTTGTCGCGCTGTCAGGGGACTACGACTTTCAGTTCATGATCGAAGAACTGGCCGTCGGTGCGCAGTTCAAGCTGCCGTACATCCATGTGGTGGTGAACAACTCCTACCTGGGCCTCATCCGTCAGGCCCAGCGCAACTTCGACATCAATTACTGCGTTCAGCTGGCGTTCGACAACATCAACGCGCCTGAGCTGGAAGGCTATGGCGTCGATCATGTTGCGGTTGCCGAAGGCCTGGGCTGCAAGGCGATCCGCGTGCTTGACCCGGCGCAGCTGCAGGCCGCCTTCGCCGAGGCCACGAGCCTGATGCGGCTGCACCGCGTGCCGGTGGTGGTGGAGATCATTCTCGAGCGCGTCACCAACATTGCGATGGGCACCGAGATCAACGCCATCAACGAATTCGAGTCCCTGGCCGAAACCCGCGCCGACGCCCCTACCGCCATCAGCCTGCTGGATTGACCGCACCCGGTTATTCAAGAAACAGAGCCCAGCACTAGAAGGAGTACGTCATGCCACGTTTATGCGCCAACCTGTCGATGCTGTTCACCGAACTTGAGTTTCTGCACCGCTTCGAAGCCGCCGCCGGCGCCGGTTTCAGCGGTGTCGAGTACCTGTTTCCCTATGACTTCAGTTCTGCGCAGATCAAAGCCGAGCTGGACCGCAACCGACTCACCCAAGTGCTGTTCAACCTGCCGGCCGGCGACTGGGCCAAGGGTGAGCGCGGCATCGCCTGTCACCCCGATCGGGTCGAGGAGTTTTACGCCGGCGTTGACCTGGCGATCGCCTACGCCAAGGTCCTCGGCAACACCCAGATCAACTGCCTGGCGGGGATCAAGCCCCAGGGGTTCGACGACGGGCTGATCGAGAAGACTTTCGTCGACAACCTCAAGTACGCCGCCGACCGCCTGCAAGCCCAGGGCATCGATCTGGTCATGGAAATGATCAACACCCTGGACATTCCGGGGTTCTACCTGAACACCACCGCCCAGGCCCTGGCGATTCGCGAGAAGGTCGGCAGCCGCAATCTGTCGCTGCAATACGACATCTACCACATGCAAATCATGGAGGGCGACCTGGCCCGCACCCTCGAAAACCACCTGCCGGCGATCCGCCACGTGCAACTGGCGGACAACCCCGGCCGGCATGAACCGGGCACCGGCGAAATCAACTACGGCTTTCTGTTAAAGCACCTGGACCGGCTCGGCTATCGCGGCTGGATCGGCTGTGAATACACGCCCCTGGCTACCACCGCAGCGGGGCTTGGGTGGCTGAAAACCCATAATTTGATCTGAAGTCAGCTTCAAGCTTCAAGCTTCACGCATTGCCAGCCGGACGAACGCAGTCAGGCTTCTAGCTTGCGGCTTGAAGCTTGCCGCTTGCCGCCTTCTCCCCAACAACAACCAGAGGCACCTTCTATGGCTAACATCGGATTCATCGGCACCGGCATCATGGGCCTGCCCATGGCAGGAAACCTGCAGAAGGCAGGTCATCAATTGATCCTTTCCCGGCATTTCAGTGACCCGCCCGCGTCACTGGTGGACGGCGGCGCGACGGTGCTGGCCAACCCGCGGGAACTGGCGCAAGAGGCCGAGTTCGTCATCGTCATGCTGCCGGACACGCCGCAGGTCAACGACGTGCTGTTCGGCGAAAACGGTCTGAGCGAAGGCACCGGAGCCGGCAAGGTGGTCATCGACATGAGCTCGATCTCACCTTCGGCGACCAAAGCGTTCGCCGAGAAAATCAACGCCACCGGCGCGCAGTACCTCGACGCGCCGGTGTCCGGCGGCGAAGTCGGCGCCAGGGCGGCCACGCTGAGTATCATGGTCGGCGGCGAGCAGGCGACCTTCGAACGCGCCCTGCCCCTGTTTCAGACCATGGGCAAGAACATCACCCTGGTCGGTGGCAACGGTGACGGTCAGACCGCCAAGGTCGCCAACCAGATCATCGTCGCGCTGAACATTCAGGCGGTGGCTGAAGCCCTGCTCTTTGCCTCGAAAAACGGCGCTGATCCGGCTAAGGTGCGCGACGCATTGATGGGGGGCTTTGCCTCGTCGAAGATTCTGGAGGTCCATGGCGAGCGGATGATCAAAGGCACGTTCAACCCGGGTTTCAGGATTGCGCTGCATCAGAAGGATCTGAACCTGGCCCTGGAAGGCGCGCGGGAATTGGGGCTGAACCTGCCCAACACTGCCAATGCCCAGCAAGTGTTCAGCACCTGCGCGGCGCTGGGTGGGAGTGGCTGGGATCACTCGGGGCTGATCAAGGGCCTGGAGCACATGGCGAATTTTTCGATTCGCGGGGATCACAGGCCTGACTGACTGGCAGCGAGAGGTGTGTTGGCCATACCGGCCCCTTCCCGGCTAAAGCCGGTCCTACGACGCACACGCCGCCGATTCTCGTAGGGCCGGCTTTAGCCGGGAAGAGGCCCGCCCTGCTCACACATCCGGCGCGGCAAACACGTCAATAAAAAAAGCCAGGCCTCCTTTCGGACAGCCTGGCTTTCTTCTACAGCGGAGCTTCTAAATCATCCTGCAAAGCGATCAGAAAATATTGATCGGATAATCCGCAATCAAACGAAATTCCTTCACGTCGCCATCGGGCTGGTCGCCGTTGGCGGTGTGCCAGGCCTGACGCATGCGCAAGGACAAGTCCTTGGCCGGGCCGGACTGTACGACATACTTCGCCTCCAGGTTGGTTTCGTGGTGGTCACCGTCATCGCCATAACCGGTGTACGTGCTGTTCGACGGAATGTGGGACCCATCGATGTCATCACCGTGGATATAACGAACCATGAAGCTCAAACCCGGCGCACCGTAACTTGCCATGTTCAGGTCGTAGCGCGCCTGCCAGGACTTTTCACCCGGCCCGTTGAAGTCGGAGTACTGCACCGAGTTGGCCAACAGTATCGAATCGCCAGTGTCGCCCCCGCCGTTATTACCAAAGGCCACATAATCGAATGGTGTGTCGCCATGCACTTTCTGATACGCCAGCGTCACGGTATGAGCGGTCAGGAATGAATAAGCAGCCGCCAGCGACCAGGTCGTGTTGTTGATATCCCCCGCCTTGGCGGCACCGCTGTCGTTGGTGCGGTAGATATTGAAATCGACGTTCAAAGACTGCTGATCAGAGATCGGCAAGGTGTAGTTGGCATTGGCGTAGTACTGATGCCAGACGTCCTTGAGGTCCGATCCGTAAAGGCTGACCGAAAGATTATCGCTGAGCGCATATTTACCGCCCGCGTAATCAATACTGCTGGCTTCAACGTTGGCATACGCCGCCCAGATGCCGTGATCATTGTTGGTCGTGACCGGGCCGTTGCTGCTGGTGAAATGACCGGCATCGAGGTCCAGATTGGCGATATCACTGCTCAGCAGGTTAAAACCGGTCGCGGTCTGCGGGAACAGGCGTGACCCCCCTGCGGCAAACACCGGCGCCTCGGGCTGCAGGTTGCCGTAGCGCAATTCGGTCTTCGAGATGCGCATCTTCAGCGCACCACCGGCGGTGCCGAATTCATCCTGCGGATTGCCGTGGCTGTCCACGGGCAGGTTGCCGGTGCCGGTGGTCCCGCCACCGCCATCGAGCTTCAGGCCCCAATAACCGTAGGCATCAACGCCAAAACCAACGGTGCCCTGGGTGAAGCCGGAACTGAAATTACCCAGCACGCCCTGGGTCCAGTCCTTGCTGTCGTCCTTGCCGTTCTTGTTGTCCCGATTGAAATAGTAGTTCTTGAGATGAACAGTCAGACTGCTGTCGTCGACGAAGCCCTTGGCCTCCGATTGATCACTGACAACCGCTGCCGTTGCCAATTGACTGACACCCAGCGAAACCGCCAGCGTCATCAGATTCCATTTTGCGAAAGTCATTGTTGTCCCCTGTCTCGATTAAAGCCCAGCGCGGGCGCCGCCTGGATGCGGGTCGCTGTTTGAAATTCATACGGTTCAGCGCTGGAGCGGGCGTTGCGGCAGATGGAAACGAAACACATATGCCAGTGACTGGACGGCTGTTCCAGCCGAAGGAGCACATTGATTATTGTTGATGCACATTCTACACGCGGTAAAACACGCTCTTGAAGGCCGAAAATCTTGTAGCACTATCCAACCGGCGGGGTTCCCAACCCGTCTTGATAGTCACTATCAACCTTCGTAATAGTCGAAAACTTTGAACGGATGTTACCGTCGTCGGCGATGAAGAACACGACTCGATTGCCGGATGACTCCGCAGCGTCAGGCAATCGAATCATGCTCCGCTTCATCATTCCTTTGGTAAGACTTTTAGCCACCTCACGCCAGTGCGGTGGCTTTTTTTATTCCTGGCGGGTCGAGCGTTCAAACAATTCGCCGGGAACATGAAGCGGTCAAAAAATTCCCTCTGAAAGTACCAACGGACACTATTGATTCGATAGGTAAATTCTCTAGGCAACGTCGTAGAAAGTCCGATATAAAGCGCACCAAGTAATGGCGTTCCAATATCATTAACGCCCCCCATTTCAGGTGCCTTTTATGTTCAAAAATCTTTCGATCGCCAAGCGCCTGGGATTGGGCTTCGGGCTTGTTCTCGCGCTGATGATTCTGGTCACGCTGGTTGGCGTTAACCGGGTCCGGCTAATGGAATCCGCACTGACCGACGTCAGTGAGGACGCCACCATCAAACAGCGCTACGCGATCAATTTCCGGGGCAGCGTCCATGACCGCGCCATTGCCCTGCGCGACGCCGTGCTGGTGCGCAACGACGCCGGGCTGGCCACGCATTTGCGTGACATCGAGCGCCTCGACGGCCTTTATCAGGCCTCCGCGGCGCCCATGGACCGCATCTACCAGACCAAAGGCGCGTCGCCCCGTGAGCAAGAGCTGCTGGCCAACATCAAAGCGGCCGAACGCACCTCCCTGAGCGCCACCGAAAAACTGCTGAAGCTGCGCCAGCAAGGTGAAATCGACCAGGCCCAGACGCTGCTGATGGAGCAAGTGTCGGGCGCCTACAAGGACTGGCTCGCCCGCATCAACGCACTGATTGACCTCGAAGAAGCGGCCATCAGTGGACACATCACTTCGGTACGGGCCACCGCCTCGCAATTCGCTTCGCTGATGTTGCTGGCGACCGGCATCGCCGTGGTGTTGGGCATCATTGCCTCGCTGCTGATCATCCGCAGCCTCAAATCGACCCTGGGCGCTGAACCCCATCAAGTGGCGGCTTCGATCCGTCGTCTGGCGGCCGGCGAACTGACCGACAAGATCGAAACGGCCTATCCCGACAGCGTCATGGGCGCGCTCAAGGCGACCAATGTGCACCTGTCGGCCACCATCACCGAAGTGCGTTCGGCTGCGGCGGCGTTGACCCACTCTTCCGCACAGCTGCTGTCCAGTTCCGACAGCAACAGCGACCAGATGCGCCTCCAGGCCAGCGAAACCCAGCATATGGCCGCTGCAGTCAATCAGATGGCGACCACTGTAAAAGAAGTAGCGAGCTACGCCAATCAGGCCGCCAGTGCCACCCAGACCGCCGACGACGAAGTCGAGAACGGCAAGCGCGTGGTCGAAGGCACCGCCCAGGCGATGGACCAACTGGCGCGGAAGCTGGAAAGCGCCGCTGACTCGGTCGGCCAGGTGTCCAGCGACAGCCGCGCCATCGAGAACGTGGTGGCGGTGATCAACTCCATCGCCGAACGCACCAACCTGCTGGCGCTTAACGCTGCCATCGAGGCCGCCCGCGCCGGTGAGGCAGGCCGCGGGTTTGCAGTGGTCGCCGACGAGGTTCGCTCCCTGGCCAACCGCACCCAGGAATCGACCCAGGAAATCCGCGACATGGTCGGCCAATTGCAAAACGGGGCGGTGAAGACCGCCGACCTGATGCGCGAAAGCCGCGAGATGGCCCAGCGCACGGTCGAGCAGACCCACGAAGCGCAAACCGCGCTGGTCAGGATCCGCCACGAAGTGGGCGCGCTCAACGACATGAACGCGCAGATCGCCAGCGCCGCCGCGCAGCAACAGGCGGTGGCCGACGACGTCAGCGTCAACATCAACCGCATCCACGATGCGGCGCTGGAAACCGCCGTCGGCTCCAATCAGGTGGCCCGCTCCAGCCGCGAGCTGTCGACCCTGGCCGACGTGCTCACCGACCGCGTGAGCTTCTTCAAGGTCTGACCGCCCAGGGCTGCGTCGCGCAGGCGGCGCAGCCATTTGCTGCATGATCACTGCATCACTCGGCTCCCCTGCCTGCCCCCCTACGGCGTCTCGATCCTGACGGCGCACCCGGCTTAATCGCTGGAGTCCTTCTGCACTTTCTGGTCTAGTAGTGATCCGATCATCCCGAGTCGACCGTCGTCGATTCCGTCATCCATTCGCTGCAACTGCCACCAAGCAAAGGTCCCGCCGATGTCTGCCCAACGTTTCAAACACGCCCTCTCCTGCCTGTCCCTGCTGGCCTGTCTGACCTCCACTGCAGCCTTCGCCCACGCCCATCTTGAAAGCCAGCAGCCCGCTGCCGACAGCGAAGTGAGCGCGCCCAAAGAGCTGCGCCTGGTCTTCTCCGAAGGCGTCGAAGCCACATTCACCAAAGTGGTCATCAGCCTGGACGCCCCTGATACGCCGACTGAAATCATCCAGACGCGTAACGTCGAAACCGATCCCAATAACCAGAAAGTTCTGATCGTGACCCCCGCCGTGCCGATGGTCCCGGGCAAATACAAGGTGGAATGGCACGCCGTGTCGGTGGACACCCACAAGAGCGAAGGCACCTACCGCTTTCAGGTGACGCCATAACCCCATGCACGAAGGACTGATCCTGTGCCGGTTCATCCACTTCGGCGCAGTGCTGTTGCTGTTCGGGGTCGGCGCGTTCCGCAGCCTGTTGTTTGGCCGGCATTTGCTGCCTTTTGAGGTAAGCCAGGCGGAACCTCGCCTGAGTCGACTGCTCGGCTGGCTCGCGGCCATCGCGCTGGTGAGCGCGATGGCCTGGTTGATGCTGACGGCTGCTTACCTGAGCAGCGACTGGAGCGGCGCGATCAATCCGTCCACCGTCGGGCTGGTGCTGGGCAATACCTGGTTCGGTCATGTGTGGGTCGTTCATCTGCTGCTGAACGTGCTGGTTGTCAGCCTCAATCGCCGGGTGAACCCGGGCGCGCTGCTGGTCCTCAACACGCTGTTGCTGCTAACCCTGGCGCCGGTGGGTCACGGCGCCATGTTCGACGGTCTGAAAGGCCAGCTGCTGATCCTCAATCAAATGCTGCACCTGCTCGGCGTCGGCACCTGGCTCGGCGGTCTGTTGATGCTGGCCCTGCTGCTGAGGGCTGATGGTGGTGTCGATATGGCCTTGGTGTTGCGGCGTTTCAGCGGCATCGGCTACGGGCTGGTGGCGGTGATCATCGCCACGGGCCTGATCAACGTTCGTGCCCTCAGCGGCGGGTTCTGGCCAGAACCGGCGTTTGCCGGGTTCGGCCTGGTGCTGGCCGTTAAAGTCACGATGGTTGCGGGGATGCTGGTGCTGGCAGCGCTGAACCGGCAGTTGGCCCAGGCCGCTGATTTGCCGATGGCGCGCCTGCGGCTGAGCGTATTGCTGGAAGGCCTGTTTGGCGCGGGTGCGCTGGCGGCGGTGTCGTTGCTCGGCACCTTGCCGCCGATGCTGGGCTGATTGAACAGGTTGGCCTGAAGGCAAAAGTTTGAACGCAAGACTCGGAGTGTCGCCTTCCATCACTGCGGCTAACGTACAGTCCACTGAACCGTCAGAGAGCCGCAGAAATGAGCCGCCAGCCGAGTAATCCGTCCACCCAACCCGTCGAGCTCGACCCGCGCTGGAACGCCGTGGTGTCCCGGGACGTCAGCGCCGACGGGCAGTTCGTCTATGGCGTGCGCACGACGGGGGTGTACTGCCGCCCGAGCAGCAGCGCACGCTTGCCACGCCCGGAAAACGTGGTGTTCTTTGCGACCGCCATCGAGGCCGAAGCCGCCGGGTTTCGCCCCAGCAAACGCGCCGCCGCCGACCGCACCGGCCTGGCTGAGCAGCACGCCGCCGTGGTCGCTGGCGCCTGTCGAATCATTGCCGAGGCCGAATGGCTGCCGACCCTCGCCGAGCTCGCTGCCCACGCGTCCATGAGCCCCTGGCATTTCCACCGCGTCTTCAAAGCCGTCACCGGCCTGACGCCCAAGGGCTACGCCAACGCCCACCGCGCCGACAAGGTACGCCACAAACTGACCGACAGCGGACGTATCACCGACGCCCTGTACGATGCCGGTTTCAATTCCAACAGCCGTTTCTACGAGGCCAGCGCCGGACTGCTGGGCATGAGCCCCACCGACTACCGCAAGGGCGGCGCGGCGCTGGAGATCCGTTTTGCCGTCGGCGAGTGCTTTCTCGGTGCGATTCTGGTGGCTCAGAGCGCCAAGGGCGTGTGCGCCATTCTGCTCGGCGATGACCCCAATCGACTGGTGCAAGACCTGCAGGATCAGTTCCACAGCGCCACGCTGATCGGCGGCGACGCGGAGTTCGAGCGGCTGATGGCGGAGGTGGTGGGGTTTATCGAAGCGCCGAAGCTGGGCCTGAACCTGCCGCTGGATTTGCAAGGCACCGCTTTTCAGCAGCGGGTCTGGCAGGCCCTGGCGCAGATCCCGCCGGGCACGACCGCCAGCTACGCGCAGATCGCCCAACGGATCGGTGCGCCGACCGCCAGCCGCGCGGTCGCCCTGGCCTGCGGGGCAAACCGCATTGCCGTGGCGATTCCCTGTCACCGCGTGGTGCGCAGCGATGGCGCGTTGTCGGGCTATCGTTGGGGGGTGGAGCGCAAGCAGGCGTTGCTCACTCGTGAGGGTCAAGAAAAGGAATCACAGTATTCACGCTGAGCTGTTTTGATCGGTTTCAGCCCAGCTCAAACGTCAGTTTCGCTGCTTTCGTAATGCTATCGATCCTCGCGGGTGTGCCACAGACGCAGCAAATAGATTGTGGAATTCGCTATCTCGTAGCGCATCTCGTAACAGCCGATCTGGATTCTGCGCACATCCCTCGGCTCAAATTCTTCCAAGCGTTCGCCTATGCGTGGGTTGGCGAGTAACGTAGTCGGTGCTGTCGTGAGTTGCTGCACGGTTCGTGCGGCGGCTGGCTGATTGACCGCTGCAAGAAACTCATACAGTCGGGCAATGTCGGAAAGCGCTTTGCTCGTCCACTTCAATTCCATCAGCGCGGGACCGGCAACGGCGTGTCGGTGCCAAGGCTATCAGCCCAGGCCTGAACGGCTTGGTGATCAATTACGCGGCCAGCATCAACGTCAGCCAATGCCTCGCGAGTCAGGCGACTCCGCTCTTCTTCCTGATCTATCCAGGCGGAAAGAGCCTGTTTGACGATCCAGTTTTTGGAGCGTTCCAGACGCTCTGCCATCAAATCGACTTTCTGTGCCAACGCCTCAGGAACGTGAGCCGTCACTGATCGGGTCTTTGCGGGGTTTGCCATGATGGGAGGCTCCTGACTAAAGAGTGATTCAAAGTTAATCATAGTGAGTCATTAAAAGTCGTCAAGAGTAGAGTCAGGTGTCGGAATGCGCTGTACGCCATCCGCTAGAAGCTTCCCGGCTAAAGCCGGTCCTACCACTGAAGCCGGGCATGCAAACGCCGGTAACAGCTTCTCGCTTGAGAAACCCTGACAGCGGCGTAAGGTCCCTGCACCGGATCTCACAAGGAGCATGGACGTGCCTTCGACTCTTCAAGCAGCGATAACCGACAACGCCCCCTCATTCTGGTTGATCGCCGACCAGCTCAATGCACGCAACGAAACCGAACGACTGGACTACATCCGCTCGGGCTTCCCGCCCGGCTGGGTCAAGGTGCTGCGCAATGCCTTCCGCCTCAGCAACAGTCAGCTCGAAGCCTTGCTGGCGACCTCGGTCTCGACCCTGGAACGCCGCCAGCGTCAGCAACGACCGCTGGACATCGTCGGCTCCGAGCGCCTTGATCGGGTTGCCGCCCTCGCCACCCACGCCGCCGAACTCTTCGAAGACCAGAACACCGCCCGCCGCTGGATGGTTGCCTCCAACCGCGCACTCAACGGCCAGACACCCATCGCCCTCTGCGAAACCGAGATCGGCGCGCGCCAGGCACGTCGCGTGCTCAGCGCACTGCAGCATGGCGGGGTCGTCTGATGCAGGCCTGGAGGATCAGCAAGGACAGTGCCGCGAACGATCTGTCCGGCCTGGGCGCCGCGCAGTTCGGCGGGCGCTGGAATCACGCCGACCAGCCGGCCGTTTACCTGGCGCTGAGCGCGTCAGGCTGCGCCCTGGACACGCTCATTCAATGTGCGAGCCTGCCGCAGCCGGGCTTTCAGCTCGTTCACCTGCAGTTGCCGGATGACCCGGGGCTGTATTGGCAGCCTGCCCTCGCCCAGCTGCCGCCCGGTTGGGACGTCACGCCGGCGGACCGCCCCAGCATGGATTTCGGCAGCGCCTGGCTGGAGCGGCGCGAGCAACTCGGGTTGATCGTGCCGTCCGCGACCATCACCCATACGCGCAACCTGCTGCTCAATCCTCGGCACCCCGCCATGGCGCAGGTCAGGGTGCTCGAGGTGCGCCCCTTCACCTGCGGCTGATCAGCGCTGGGTGTCGACCACGATGCGCCCGCGCACCTGACCGTCCATGAGCCGGTGCGCGGTCTCGATCACCTCACCCAAGCCGATCTCGCGGCTGATCAGCGGCAGCAGCGACACATCAAGATCCCGGGCCAGACGCGACCAGGCGTCGATGCGGTCCTGGCGCGGGCGCATGACGCTGTCGATGCCTGCGAGGGTCACACCGCGCAGAATGAAGGGCGCCACCGACGCCGGAAAGTCCATCCCCTGGGCCAGACCGCAGGTCGCCACCGTGCCCCAATAGCGAGTGCTGGCGCAGATGTTGGCGAGGGTGTGGCTGCCCACCGAATCGATCGCCCCGGCCCAGCGCTCCTTCGCCAACGGGCGGCCGGGCTCGGCAAGGGTGGCGCGGTCGATGATTTCTGCGGCGCCGAGAGAGGTCAGGTAATCGCTCTCGCTCAAGCGGCCGGTAGAGGCCACGACGCGATAACCGAGTTTTGCCAGCAGCGCGATGGCGAAACTGCCGACACCGCCGTTGGCGCCAGTCACCAGCACATCGCCCTTGTCCGGCGTGACGCCGTTTTTCTCCAGCGCCATGATCGCCAGCATCGCCGTATAGCCCGCCGTGCCGATGGCCATGGCCTGTGCCGGCGTGAAGCCGCTCGGCAGCGGGATCAGCCATTTGCCCTGCAAGCGCGCCCTCTGCGCCAGCCCGCCCCAGTGCCCTTCGCCGACGCCCCAGCCATTGAGCAGCACCTGATCGCCCGGCTTGAAGTCCGGGTCGCTGCTGTCCTCGACCGTGCCGGCCAGGTCCACCCCGGGCACCATCGGGAACTGCCGCACGATCGGACCCTTGCCGGTGATCGCCAGGCCGTCTTTGTAATTCAGCGTGCTGTGACTGACGCGCACGGTGACGTCGCCTTCGGGCAACTGACTGTCGTCGATGTCCGTCAGCTCGGCGCGGTAGCCGTCGTCGTCTTTATTGATCAGGATGCCTTTGAACATGCCGCACACTCCTATTTAGACCGCTCGTCTATAACCAGACCTGAAGACATCAGCGCGGCAATCCGCGCAGAAATCCGATGATGAAGGTGTTGAGCGGCTGCTCGTTCTGCACCAGTCGAGCCCGCAGCACGGCGCCCTCCCAGCCGATCCAGAAATACGCCGCCAGCTCTGAACAATCGGTGCGCGCCGGCAGTTCGCCCGCCGCGATCGCCGCTTTGAAGCACACTGTCAGGCGCGCCTGCCAGTCGAGGAAAACCTTCTCCAGCGCCTCACGGAAGCCCGCTGGCAGAACGCTCACTTCCTGGCCCATGTTGCCCACAAGGCAGCCCCGCCGAAAATCGTGGCGGGCGATATTGACCTTCGATTCCTGAACGAAGCCGGCCAGCCGTTCCAGCGGCGAGAGCGATTCATCCAGCAGCCAGCGGTCCAGGCGCCGGGCGAAATAGCCGGCGTAGCTGTCGAGCACTGCGAGGCCGAACACCTCTTTGCTGGCGAAGTAATGATAGAAGGAGCCTTTGGGCACACCGACCCGCTTGAGGATGCCGTCGATGCCCGTGGCCATGAAGCCCTGCTCGGTCAGCACCTCAACGCCGCAGCGGATAAGCGCCTCGCGGGTGTCGAAGTCATCGGGGCGTGCCACTTTCGGTGGACGGCCGGGGCGTCTGGGTTTTGCAATGATGTCTTTCATGGGGTTGCATATTAGACCGAGCGTCTATTAAATCAACCGCAACTTTTCAAGTGCTGCTTTTTAACACCCCCTTCGCTATGGAGACTCTGCCGATGATCGCCTGGCCCGACACTCGCCTGCTCAAACTGCTGGACATCGAACTGCCCATCCTGCAAGCGCCCATGGCCGGTGCATCCGGCTCGGCGATGGCCGTCGCTGTGGGCAAAGCCGGCGGCCTGCCCTCGCTGCCCTGCGCCATGCTCACCCGCGCGCAGATTAGAGAGGAAGTCGCGCGGATACGCGCGGGCACCCATGCGCCGCTCAACCTGAATTTCTTCTGCCACTCGACCCCGCCCACCGATCCGCAGGCCGATGCAGACTGGAAACACCTGCTCAAGCCCTACTACGAGGAACTGGGCGCCGACTTCGATGCGCCAACGCCCATGTCCAACCGGGCACCCTTCGACGAGGCCGCTTGCGCGCTGGTGGAGGAATTGAAACCTGAAGTGGTCAGCTTCCATTTCGGCCTGCCCGATCCCGCCTTGCTGACGCGGGTAAAGGCCACCGGTGCGAAGGTGCTCTCCTCGGCGACCACCGTGGAAGAAGCCGTGTGGCTTGAGGCACGGGGCTGCGACGCGATCATCGCCATGGGCTACGAGGCCGGCGGCCATCGCGGGATGTTCCTCAGCGATCAGTTGCACACCCAGGTCGGCACGATGGCGCTGGTGCCGCAGATCGTCGATGCCGTGACGATTCCGGTCATCGCGGCCGGCGGCATTGCCGACAGTCGCGGCATCGCCGCCGCGTTCATGCTCGGCGCCTCCGCCGTGCTAATGGGCACCGCCTACCTGTTCACCCCGGAAGCCAAGGCCTCGGCGCTGCATCAGGCGGCATTGAGCCGCGCCCAGGACAGCCAGACCGCCATCACCAACATTTTCACCGGTCGCCCGGCCCGGGGCATCGTCAACCGCATCATGAAAGAGATCGGACCCATGGCCGCTGCCGCGCCGGCCTTCCCCACAGCGGGCGGCGCACTGATGCCCCTGCGCAGCAAAGCCGAATCCCGTGGCGACGACGGCTTCATGAATCTTTGGGCGGGTCAGGCGGTGGGCATCAAGCACTCGCTGTCCGCAGAAGAACTCACCCGGACGCTGGCCATCGGCGCCCTTGAGCGGCTGGCCGGGCGCTGAGCCGATGATGCAGCCGTCGATTTAAAACGGAGCACGGCAAGATCCGGCTTCCGCGCGGAGGAGACTCGCTATATATTTCGCTGCATAGCGTTTGACCGGCGTCCGGTTGGCGTTCTTCCTCATTCCGTTTGCTAGCCCGGAGCCGTTCCATGCGCGCCGTTTCAAACCGCTTCACCCTCACCTTGCTGGTCATCGCCTGTGCCGCGCTGTCGTCGGGCACTGCGTTTGCCGATGAGGTCCAAGTGGCCGTTGCCGCCAACTTCACGGCGCCGATCCAGGCCATCGCCCAGGACTTCGAAAAAGACACCGGTCACAAGTTGGTCGCTTCTTTCGGCGCGACCGGCCAGTTCTACACCCAGATCAAAAATGGCGCGCCGTTCGAAGTGTTTCTCGCCGCCGATGACACCACCCCGGCCAAGCTGGAGAGCGAAAACGAGACGGTGAAAGGCTCGCGCTTTACCTACGCGGTGGGCACTTTGGCGCTGTGGTCGGCCAAAGACGGCTATGTGGACGACAAGGGTCAAGTGCTCAAGGACGGCAAATTCGAACACCTGTCCATTGCCAACCCGAAAGCCGCGCCCTATGGTCTCGCTGCCACCCAGACCCTGGACAAACTGGGCCTGACCGACGCGACTAAAAGCAAGGTCGTCGAAGGCCAGAGCATCGCCCAGGCCTATCAGTTCGTGCAGACCGGCAACGCCGAGCTGGGTTTCGTCGCCCTCTCCCAGGTGTTCAAGGACGGCAAGCTGACCGGTGGCTCGGCGTGGATCGTGCCGGCCAATCTGCATGAGCCGATCAAGCAGGACGCGGTGATCCTCAACAAGGGCAAAGACAACGCCGCCGCCAAGGCGCTGATGGACTACCTCAAAGGCCCGAAAGCCGCCGCCATCATCAAATCCTACGGGTACCAGCTGTAAATGCTGCTGGGCAGTGCAGACCTCGCGGCCATCTGGCTGACGCTGAAACTGGCGTCCCTGACCACTGTGATTCTGCTGATCGTCGGCACGCCCATCGCGCTGTGGTTGTCGCGCACCCGCTCCTGGTTGAAAGGCCCCATCGGCGCGATCGTGGCCTTGCCTCTGGTGCTGCCACCCACGGTGATCGGCTTTTATCTGCTGCTGTTGCTCGGGCCGAACGGCGCGGTCGGGGAGCTGACCCAGAGCCTGGGGCTCGGCACGCTGACCTTCAGTTTCAGCGGGTTGGTGATCGGCTCGGTGCTGTACTCCCTGCCGTTCGTGGTGCAGCCCTTGCAGAACGCCTTCGTCGCCATCGGTCCTCGCCCCCTTGAAGTGGCGGCCACGCTGCGCGCCGGTCCTTGGGACACGTTCTTCTCAGTGATCCTGCCGCTGGCACGCCCCGGCTTTATCACCGGGGCGATTCTGGGTTTCGCCCACACCGTGGGTGAGTTTGGCGTGGTGCTGATGATTGGCGGCAACATCCCGGAGAGAACCCGCGTCGTGTCCACGCAGATCTACAACCACGTCGAAGCCATGGAGTACGCCCAGGCCCATTGGCTGGCCGGGGCGATGCTGGTGTTTTCCTTTGTGGTATTGCTGGCGCTGTATTCCAGCGGCAAGGCCCGGTCGGCGTGGAGCGGCGCATGAGTGCGAAGATTGAAGTGCGGCTGCAGGTGAATTACGCCGAGTTCGTTCTCGACGTCGACCTCCACTTGCCCGGTCGCGGCGTCTCGGCGCTGTATGGCCATTCCGGCTCCGGCAAAACCACCTGCCTGCGCTGCATCGCCGGGCTGGAAAAGGCGGCCGACGGCTATATCCGCGTCAACGGCGAGGTCTGGCAGGACAGCGCCAACAACATCTTTCTGCCCCCGCACAAACGTCCATTGGGCTACGTGTTTCAGGAAGCCAGCCTTTTTCCGCACCTCGACGTCGAGGGCAATCTGCGCTTCGGGCTGAAGCGCATTCCCGAGCGCGACAGGCGTATCACGTTGCAGCAGGCGACTTCGCTGCTGGGCATCGATCATTTGCTCCAACGCGCGCCCGATAAGCTGTCCGGCGGCGAACGTCAGCGGGTCGGCATCGCCCGCGCGTTGCTGACCAGCCCGCGCCTGCTGCTGATGGACGAACCCCTGGCGGCACTGGATGCCCAACGCAAAAGCGAAATCCTGCCGTACCTAGAGCGCCTCCACGACGAGCTGGATATTCCGCTGATTTACGTAAGTCACGCCCAGGACGAGGTGGCTCGACTGGCCGATCATCTGGTATTGCTCAGCGACGGTAAAGCGCTGGCCAGCGGCCCCATCGGCGAAACACTGGCGCGGCTGGATCTGCCGCTGGCGATGGGCGACGACGCGGGCGTGGTGATCGAGGGAAGCGTGCAGGCGTACGATGCGGCCTATCAACTCATCACCGTCCGTTTGCCGCGCAGCGAACTGAGTATCCGCGTCGCCCATTCCGCGTTGCTGCCCGGCAAACCCCTGCGCCTTAAAGTACAGGCGCGGGATGTGAGCCTGAGCCTGCAACCCGATGCTCAAAGCAGCATTCTCAATCGCCTGCCGGTGACCGTCATCGAAGAGATCGCCGCCGACAACACCGCCCATGTGCTGGTCCGCCTGGATGCCGACGGCTCGCCGCTGCTGGCGCGGATCACCCGCTACTCCAGGGATCAGCTGCAGCTGGCGCCCGGGCAGACGCTGTGGGCGCAGATCAAATCAGTCGCGCTGCTGGCGTAGGCGAGCAATCACCCGTCCCATTCATCAGGTATGCAATTAGTCGGCACGACTGCGCAGCGCCACGGTCAATGCAAAAAGACCCGCATTCAGGACTGCCTTTCATGCCGGACACAATCCACAGCGAAGACCTGCCCAAAGATCTGCATTACGTCGACGACAGCCAGCCCGGATTTACCCGCAAGATTCTGCGCGGCAAGTTCGCCTACTTCGACACCGACGGCCAACGCATCCGCGACGAGGACGTGATCAAACGCATCAACGCGCTGGTGATCCCGCCGGCGTACACCGACGTGTGGATTTGCGCTGACCGCCAGGGCCACCTGCAAGCGACCGGCCGCGACGCTCGCGGACGCAAGCAGTACCGCTATCACCCGCGCTGGCGCGAAATCCGCGACGAGAACAAATACTCGCGGATGATCGCCTTCGGCCAGGCGCTGCCCAAAGTGCGCAAGCAGCTGGAAGCGCAGCTGGCCAAACCCGGCATGGGCCGCGAAAAGGTTATGGCCGCAGTGCTGTCGTTGCTCGACCAGACGCTGATCCGCATCGGCAACAGCCAGTACGCCCGGGATAACCGCTCCTACGGCCTGACCACGCTGCGCAACAAACACGTCGACGTGAAGGGCAGCAAGATTTACTTCGAGTTTCGTGGAAAGAGCGGCGTTGAGCACCGGCTCAGCGTCACTGACCGACGCTTGGCGACCATCATCAAGCGCTGCATGGAATTGCCCGGCCAGAACCTGTTCCAGTACCTGGATGACGACGGCCAGCGGCATACCGTTTCCTCCCACGACATTAACCAGTACTTGCACACCCTCACCGGCGCCGACTTCACCGCCAAGGACTACCGCACCTGGGCCGGCAGCGCGATGGCACTGGCGACCCTGCGCAAGCTGCACTGGGAGCCGGAGGCGGACGCGAAGAAACACGTCGTGTCCATGGTCAAGGAGGTCGCGCGGCTGCTGGGCAATACCCCGGCGGTCTGCCGCAAGTGCTACATCCACCCGGCCGTGCTCGAAGCCTTCGCGATGGGCGAACTGTCCAAGCTGCCGCGCATCCGCCAGCGCAAAGGCCTGCGTCTGGAGGAAGTGGCGCTGGCCGGCTTCCTCCAAGGCCTGCAGGCTGCCGAGGTCATTCGTGAAGCATCCGAAGAACTGACAGGAGAAACAGCATGACCACCCACAACGCGCATATCCCCGGCGAAAAACTCAACGACCCGGACGCACGTCCGGCTGACGTCGCCGATGACCGCGAGCGCACCGATGACGTGCGTGAAGACGAGCCGCTGACCGGCGGTGATCACGACGACGCCGGGCACACCCCCAAAGTGCCCCTCGCCGAGTAAACCGCTCCCGCTTTCCAGGATTCAAAGGCCTCACCCATGACCACACCGCCGCACCTGCCAGACGACGCCCGCCCTTCTTCCTTCACCGTCGATGCCGACCGCCCCGGATTTGTCCGGGTGCGCGGCGCCCGAGAGCACAACCTCAAGAACGTGGACGTCGATATCCCCCGCGACGCACTGGTGGTGTTCACCGGCGTGTCGGGATCGGGCAAATCATCGCTGGCCTTCTCCACCCTCTACGCCGAAGCCCAACGCCGCTATTTCGAATCCGTCGCGCCCTACGCCCGACGCCTCATCGATCAGGTGGGCGTGCCCGACGTTGACTCCATCGATGGCCTACCGCCTGCCGTCGCGCTGCAGCAGCAACGAGGGACGCCGAGCACGCGCTCATCAGTCGGCAGCGTGACCACCCTTTCCAGCCTGATCCGCATGCTCTATTCCCGCGCCGGCACCTATCCGCCGGGGCAACCGATGCTCTACGCCGAAGATTTTTCGCCGAACCTGCCCCAGGGCGCCTGCCCCGAGTGTCACGGCCTGGGCCGGGTCTATGAGATTCCTGAAGAGCTGATGGTCCCGGACGACTCTTTGACCATCCGCCAACGCGCGATCGCCGCATGGCCCCTGGCATGGGGCGGCCAGAACCAGCGCGACATCCTCGTCACCCTGGGTTACGACGTCGACACCCCGTGGCGCGACCTGCCGAAAAAGGACCGCGACTGGATTCTGTTCACTGATGAGCAGCCTAACGTGCCGGTCTACGGAGGGCTGACCCCGGAAGAAACCCGTCTGGCGATCAAGCGCAAACTCGAACCCAGTTATCAGGGCACCTTCACCGGTGCCCGCCGCTACGTGCAGCACACCTTTGCCACCACCCAGAGCGCGTTGATGAAAAAACGCGTGTCGCGTTTCATGCGCGGCAGCCCCTGCCCGTTGTGCGATGGCAAACGCCTGAAGCGCGAGGCCCTGTCGGTGACGTTTGCCGGCCTCGATATCGGCGAATTGGCGCAGATGCCGCTGCTGCGGCTGGCTGAAGTGTTGCGTCCGGTGGCTGCGGGCATTTTTGAAGATGAAGATCGCGGCAGCGCTGTGCTGAATCGCGAACAGATCGCCAAGGCGAAAAAGAAGCGGGTCACTGCAGGCGGCTCGGCCCACGACGCAGCCCCCGATGTACGCGCGACGCCGAACTTGTCTGTCGAAAAACGCCTCGCCGCTCAACGCATCGCTCAGGATTTGCTGGCGCGGGTCAGCACCCTCACCGAACTGGGGCTCGGCTACCTGGCGCTGGACCGCAGCACGCCGTCGCTGTCATCCGGTGAACTGCAGCGCCTGCGCCTGGCGACGCAATTGGGCTCGCAACTGTTCGGCGTGATCTACGTGCTGGACGAGCCGTCGGCGGGCCTGCACCCGGCCGACAGCGAAGCGCTGTTCACGGCGTTGCAGCAGCTGAAGGCGTCCGGCAACTCGCTGTTCGTCGTCGAGCATGACCTGGAAACCATGCGCCGCGCCGACTGGCTGATCGACGTCGGCCCCGCCGCCGGTGAGCATGGCGGGCACGTGCTGTACAGCGGCCCTCCCGCAGGTTTGGCCGAGATCGAATCCTCGCAAACGGGCCGTCATCTGTTCGCCGAGCATTCCGCACTGAGTTCGGCAAGAAGGCAGCCGACCGACTGGCTGCGCCTGGAAGGCATTACCCGCAACAACCTCAATTCACTGAGCGCTGAATTTCCGCTGGGCTGCTTCACCTCGGTGACCGGCATCTCCGGTTCGGGCAAATCCAGCCTGGTCAGCCAGGCATTGCTGGAACTGGTGGGCGCCGAATTGGGACGCCCGGTTGCGGAGGCCGAGGCGGAAGAATCCAGCCTGGAAGACGATGCGCCGCAACCCACCGGCGGGCACATTGCGGGCGGAATGAGCGCGGTCAAGCGGCTGGTTCAGGTTGACCAGAAACCCATCGGCCGCACCCCGCGTTCCAATCTTGCGACCTACACCGGGCTGTTCGACAACGTGCGCAAATTGTTCGCCGCGACGCACGACGCGCAGAAGGCCGGCTACGACGCCGGACAGTTCTCGTTCAACGTCGCCAAGGGCCGTTGCCCGGTGTGCGAAGGCGAAGGGTTCGTCAGCGTTGAATTGCTGTTCATGCCCAGCGTCTACGCGCCCTGCCCGACCTGCCATGGTGCGCGCTACAACCCGGACACCTTGGCGATCAAGTGGAATGGGTTGAGTATCGCCGACGTGTTGCAGCTGACGGTTGAACAGGCGGTGGATGTATTCGTCGATCAGCCAGGGGTTCTCCGCTCGCTGACGGTGCTGCGTGATATTGGTCTGGGCTATTTGCGTCTGGGTCAGCCTGCGACTGAGTTGTCCGGCGGTGAGGCTCAGCGCATCAAACTGGCGACGGAGCTGCAGCGCAGCCAGCGCGGCGCCACTTTGTACGTGCTCGACGAACCGACCACAGGCCTGCACCCCACCGATGTGGATCGCCTGCTGACGCAGTTGAATGCGTTGGTGGATGCGGGGCACAGCGTGGTGGTGGTTGAGCATGAAATGCGAGTGGTGGCGCAGAGTGACTGGGTGATCGACATCGGCCCGGGCGCTGGGGACAAGGGTGGCAATGTTGTGGCGTGTGGGACGCCTGAGGCGGTTGCCGACGTGGAAGAGAGCCGGACGGCGCCGTTTTTGCGCAAGGTGTTGCGGGGCTGAGGAAGTTCGGTTACAGCGCTGAAACGAAACAGGCACTTGGGGCTGCCCCAAGTGCCTCTCGCTGGCGCTCATACACTCCGGGCTATTTGTTCCAGTGCCACGTAGTAGCGCCATTGAGTTCGTGCATCCTTCAACCCGACAGACACCGTATTAAGTATCTTGTCAGACCTTAAAGTGGCCTACTTGCCGCTGGAGTACGACCCCCAGCTCTGCCAGGTTATTACTCGAACTGGCCGTTCTCTCGCAAGATAAAGCTGAATCATCTGCAATATTACGAACCGACGTCACACTGCGGTTAATCTCCTCAGCGACACAGCTTTGCTCCTCACCGGCGGTTGCGATCTGCCTGACCATCTGCTGGATGTTATCAATCATCTCCACAATGGTTTCAACTGAATGCCCCGTGTTTGAAACCTGTATGACAGTTTCCTCCGTCAAACCACGGCAGACTTCCATCATCCCGGCAGCCTCTTCGGCTATCTTTTGCAGATTGGTGGTCAGCGCGCCAATTTCCAGGGTTGCGCCCTGCGTCCGTTTGGCAAGTGTTCTCACTTCATCCGCCACCACCGCAAATCCTCGACCCGCATCGCCCGCCCTTGCCGCTTCGATAGCAGCATTCAGCGCCAACAAGTTAGTTTGATCTGCAACGGACGTTATGACTTGCAACACCCCACCTATATTTAAGCTCTCTTTTTTTAGTTGTGCCATGGCGGCGGAAGACTTTGACACCTCCGTAGCCAGACGTTTCATTTGGGCTATTGCGTCTTTTGCCATAGTGCCGCCGGTTTGCGCCTGAGCATTAGCGCTGAGTGCCGCATGGGCTGCTTCTTCCGAGTTGCGCGCAACTTCAAGGGTCGTGGCTACCATTTCGTGGATGGCGGTGGCGACCTGGTCGATTTCGACTCTCTGATTGCCTACCCCGATGCGGGTCTGCTCTGTCGCAGCGGAAAGGTCCACTGCAGCAGCAGAGATCACCGCCGATGACGTGTTGACCTGGCTTATAAGCAGGCTCAGACGGGACTGCATCTCACTCAGGGAAGAGAGCACGCTACCGGCCACTGAGGTTTCTGCTCCGGGAATCGGGCGCAGGTCACCACTTGCAACGCGCTGAGCGATGGTTGACAAGAGGATGGGCTCTGCACCCAGGGCGCGTGACAGTCCCCGAACGATAAGAACGGTTAGCGCGACCCCTACGGCAATGGCCAATGCGCATATAAACATCAAGAAACGTTGATTGCTTCTATATTCGACTTGCGATTCATCAACGCTGGCCAGTGCAATCTTTGTATTAAAGCGTTTGTAATCAGTGACGCTGGCCACCAGCTTTTTCAAAAGCGGCAGGCATTCATTGTTCATCATAGTAATTGCGGTACTGCGATCACCACTCATGGCCAGCCGGGTAATCTCCAGGGCAACAGGACCATAGACTTTCTCGACCCCCTCAATCTCGGCAACCAACTTACGGGCGTTATCGTTATCGGCGGAGGCTGGCAACGCGCTGACGCCAGCGACCAATGCTGAGAGCAGACTTTTCACCTTCTGATGTTCGGCATTCAAGATGTCCGCTTCAGACTGTCGATCAGTGTCGGAAATGACCAGCACAAGGTTGCGGGCTGAAATAGCGCGCTGCTGCGCGGAAAGCAGCAAATCATTCATCAGCCCCATGCGCTTATTCAACCCTTCGACATAGTTTGAGAAGCGCAGGTTCGACTCATTTAAACTAATAACGGATAACGCAGAAATCAGAAAAATAATTAGCACCATCACGCCAAAACCCAGTACTAACTTTGCCTTTACCGACAAGGAAGCTAACATACAGAAACCCCTTTGACTTTCAGTATTGTGCAGCACGTCCAAGAATGTGGCGCATTGACACTATGCGGCGAGCAACGACAATACTACAAGCAATAAATCACCACTTTTAAAGATATATAGGATCCAACTTACAACGGATTCAATCGAGTTGTTTGCGTAAGGTATTTTAATCTAAACGAATATTTAGACTTTCGTCGCATACCAACTTTAGATATGCGATTCTAAACGCGAAGCGTTCTGTACTTATTCCAACAGTCTTTAATCGGTCCGCGAGATGGGAGTTTCAACTGAAGGGAGGATCGGTATTGTGAAAAGCGGAGCTCCCGATAAGGGACACGCGTGCGAAGGCAGGTGCGGACAAGGCGGAAAGCAGCGGCGTTAGACCGCCGATGAACGACCCGCTTGGGCTTAGCGCTGTCGCCATGGGAGAACAACGCATCTGCAGACGGGCAGACAAGGACTATTATGAACGTCGCTCAACCCGCCATGCAGCTTCTCGTCCAGCAGGGCGCGTTTCTCGACCTGGCAGCCTTTTAGTTCGGTGGCAAGCTGAGCGTGTGCTGGCGCACCGAACATGCCCAGGCGGCGGAGCGTTCTGAATCGAGCATCTCAGCTAGGCGTCGGACAGTGCCGATGTCGGCGTTATCCATCGTTCCGTCTAAGACGTCCCAAGATAGGGATTTGCGAAGCCACGAGAATCCGCAAAGCAAGACAGTTCCGGTGCCGTCAAGCCAGGTGAGCGTGCCTGGGCCGAGGTCGGCTGGGTCCATATTTACTCCGAAGAGTTGTTGCTTGTTACCGGAAGCTTAATTTAGTGGATCCAAAAAAAACCTTGTGCTATGAACTGCATGTGGCATGCACGCCACATACAAATGGAGTCCAAAAATGGCTTGGAACCGTAGCGATAACAAGAAGTACAGGGGAAAGATCGACAGGATTTTCGTATCGCTGACTGAAAGTTGGGAAGTCGAGTATTTTATCGACCATTACTTGAAAACAAGGGGTAAGGACATAAGCGACTCCAATCGTGACCTCCTAGCTGCGAAGCTCGAAGATGCCCCGGGTCATGCGCCTCACAAAAGAGATGAACTGAACACGTGGCTCGATGGGCAGTACGGGGTCAAAACTAAGTAACAAAAAACCCGGCTTGGAGGCCGGGTTTTTTATGTGATCAAATCATACGTGTAGTGAAATGGTGCGGCGAAGTCGAAAGTCGCCTGGCAGCGGCGAACCACCACGCGCTGAGCCAGACCGAGAGCATCGACGCCCTCTTCCGCGCGATCGACGAGATCAGCAGCGAGGCGCGCGCTAAGCGACTGGAGCTCGACAAACTGGTCAAGGCACGCAAAGTCGCGATCAGGGAAGACATCGTGACGACCGCCGCGAAGTCGCTGCAGATCCACATCGACCAGATCAACAGCACCCTCGGCGGCAAGGCGCGGATGCCGAAGATCGTTGCTGACTTCGCCGGCGCCATCAAAGGCAAAAAGACCATCGCCAGCCTTCGCGATGCTGCGGACAGCGAACTGGCCCGGGCGAAAATCGAAGCCAGCCAAACCGGCGACAAAATGCGCACCAACCTGAACAGCTTCGCTGAGCTCGCTGCTGACTACGTGTTTTTGTTCAACGATCTGCAGCAACTGGTGCTGAAGGAGAACGAGGACCTGGTGCCGCTGATCAAGGTGCGGATCAGCGAGCACCAGCGCGCCGAAGAAATTCGCCTTGAGGCGCAGCGCGAGCAGATTCGTCAGCAAGAGGTCCAGCGATTGGAGCGGGAAGCGAACGAGCGCGCGGCAGCTGCGGAGGCTGTCGGCAAAGCGCCAGTGGCTACTCCTGCTGCCAACCCGGTTGAGCCACCCGCGCGGCGCGTCACCAACGCCGCGCCATCGGCGAAAGTGCCGCCGAAGCAGACCAAACTCGAGGCGAAGGTCACCGACTTGGAAGCGCTGGTGAAGGCGGTCTACGAAGGCCGCGCCCCGCTGTCGGTGCAGACCGTGAACTGGGGGGCGCTGGACGACTTGGTCCTCATTGACGGCGATGATTTCAGCATGGACGGCGTCGAGCTGCAGCAGGTGGCGGCATGATCAGCTTCAGCCTTAATCCTGATGCGCAGAATCGTATCAGGTCCGCGGAACTGGCGGAGGCCGTGGCGGAGTTTGAAAGCCGGGGTGGTCAGATTTTGCAGGGTGAATGCTTTACCGGAAATCCGATCCCGCCGAAGCGGCGGGACTGGATTGATCCTGACACAGTGCTCAAGCGCAGGACTCGTGCGTTGTCGGCGGCGGAGCGTGGCCGGCTTCAGCGGAGGACGCGGGTGGTATGAGTCAGTGCTAGACCTGCTTCATGCACTAATGGCACCGGTATCTAGAGCTCGCATTTGGTATCTCTGCGTCTAGCAATATCGATGTTCATGCCACTGGTGCTCCAGCAGCAGGGTGACAAAATCGCTGAAGCTACACCTGAACTCGTCGGTCATTCCCCGGTATCCGGGACACCCATCTAAAAATGCGAAGTCGGACAGAGATGCCATAACCTTGCCCATTGTTAGAATTATTTTTTGATAATTTTCCAGGCAGACGCCTGTCGGACGGTCGCCCGATAGGCGTATTTGATCCGCAGCGGGGTTAAGCTGCGTGTATCTTAAGCGTTCTCTTAGAACGGTGTACCCGCCAACCCAGTCAACTATGTCTCGGCGGCTTTGCTCAGATGGCGCGCAAGTTTTATCAGCTAATCGGGCGAAAGAGTTCCACCAGGATTTGACTTCATCGTGACCTATTTCACTGAAAGAAAGGCGAGGATTCCGATTGCTCGGAAACATCGACTCGTATAGTTCATGACGACGATAGAAACTAATCTTCAAATCAGTTTCTAGAGCGTTAAGCCATTCGTTGAAAGATTCAAAATGCATGCGATACTGTTGTCTTCTTCCAGAAATTTCTGTACTGGAAGACTGTTTTTGCGCTGCACTAGCTGCCTTCCATGCAGCAAATGCTGCTGCGGCAGTGGCCACGGCTGAGATTATCGAAAATATGTCAACTAGCTTTAGGTCGTCCTGCGCTGTTACTCCCGAACCAAGATAGCTAGCTAGCCCCCCAGCAAAAATAAATCCTATACCCACAAACAAAATCACACGATTCATTGGCCGCATCTTTATAAACATTCACTTCCAGTTATCAAGTGATTCCGTTCGATAAGCGCAGCATCGACCGTCCCAGATCGGCTTGGACGCTCAAGCAGCTCCGCAGTTTTCCCACACAACTCCTCCAGTCGCGCCACTCTCCGAGCGACGCCATGCCGTTCGGCACGAAGTGCACTTAAATGTTGATATCTGTAAATCGCTGGATTTTGGCTGAGGAAAACCCTGCTCGAAAGCCCCAAGCTCACCATCAAGATCATAGGCCTCCATCGAATTCTCACAACAGTCGTTCACGTTCATTAAACGCTCCTTGATACGGCCACACGCCGGCCAACACATATAGCCCACCTCCAACCTAATCGCCATCGAATTCTCGGAGGCATCAACACGCCTGAGGTAATTGAAATGCCAATCCGCAAAATCATCATACACAGGATCGACAAAAATCCTGACGGAAGCCCGGCCGTGCTTCATACCGCGAGCGAACTGCTGCCCGACTCTCAAGCAAACGAAGACCTGTTATGGCGTCTGAACGAGAGCTACAACGCCAAGCAAGGTAAGGCCTGGGGCTTGTTCCACGCAGAGTCCGGCGCACACCCGCTGCGGGGCTGGCTGAGCAAGTACATTGCCGGCGAGCTCAGCTTCCATGAGTTCAGCCTTACCGCTGTCGAGCATTTGCAGCACTTGATGGAAGAATCAAAACTCGCCATCGGAGGGCACGTCCTGTTCGTGCACTACCAGCAGGGCATGACCGAGTACCTTTCCATTGCGGTTATTCAGCAATCGGAAGGCATCGCAGTTGGCGAAGATCTCCGGACCATCACAGCTAAATATCTCGACGTCGATCATCTCCACTTGGCTGGGCGGATCAACCTGTCCGAATGGCAGAACAATCCGGCGTCTCGGCAGTACATCTCGTTCATAAAAGGCAAAAACGGCAGGAAAGCGACGGAGTGCTTCCGTGACTTCATTGGCTGTCAGGAAGCCATCGACGCTCCTGGCGAAACCCGTACCTTGCTCAGGGCGTTCAGCGACTTTGTGGAAAACGAGGATCTGCCTGAGGAGGCGGCACGCGAGAAGACACGCACCCTAGTGGACTATGCGATGAGTCAGACCAAATTGGGCGAGCCAATCATCCTTGAGGAACTGTCCGGACTGGTGGATGAAGATCAACCCAGGTCTTTTTACGACCATATCCGCAACAAGGACTATGGGTTGTCCCCGGCGATCCCTGCCGATAAGCGAACGCTCAACCGATTCCAACGCTTCACCGGGCGCGTGGAAGGCCTGTCGATCAGCTTTGAAGCGCACCTGCTGGGCACGAAGGTGAAGTACGACAAGAACAATGACACGCTGGTCATTAACGGCGTGCCGACTCTACTGACCGATCAACTCAAGCGCGCCAGTGTAGAAAGGTAACCGTGGAGCAGCTTCAAGGATTGTCATGACCATTTCCGCTCCAGTCATCCGGTACCACGGCGCCAAGTTCAGACTCGCACCGTGGGTGCTGCAGCACTTCCCGCCCCACACCTGCTACGTCGAATCATTCGGCGGCGCTGCCGGCGTGCTCATGCAGAAACCCCGAGCCTACGCCGAGGTTTACAACGACCTGGATGGGGACATCGTGAACCTGTTCCGGATGCTTCAGGATCCGGCGACGCGGAAGGCGCTTGTCGAGCGACTGGTGCTGACGCCCTACTCGCGAGCCGAGTTCGAGCTTTCGTGGGAACCGGCAACTGATCCGATTGAACGAGCGCGGCGCACGATCATTCGCGCACAGATGGGCTTTGGCTCAGCCGGCGCGACGAAGGGCGTCACCGGCTTCCGAATAGACACGAAGCGTCAGTACGGTACCGCCCAGTCACTCTGGGCCGAATACCCCGACTCGCTCGCGGCGGTTGGTCAGAGGCTGTCCGGCGTCTTGATCGAGAACCGGCCTGCCATTGAGGTCATCACCGCACACGACGCAGCGACGACACTGCATTACGTCGACCCGCCGTATGTGCACGACACCAGGTATAAGGGCGCATCTACTGGACGTTATTACCGGCATGAGATCGACGACAAAGAACACCGGGAGCTGCTTGGCGTTTTGCTCGAGCTAGAAGGAATGGTCGTGCTGTCCGGTTACCCAAGCGAGCTGTACAGCGAACTGCTCCCTGACTGGAGCTGCCACAGCACGTCGGCGCGGATATCCGCAGGGCGCGGCACGGCAAGCCGGACCGAGCGCATCTGGCTGAACCCGGCATGCGCGGAGCGAGTGAGTCAGATCGGCTTGGATTTGGGAGAGAATAGGTGACGCCCGCCGCGTCTCGAACCGGCTCCCTGGCGAAACTGCCCGGTGAGAAGACCGACGCCAGCTCTAGCCGCGAAGTCTCCTTGCAATCTCCCGCATTGGGACGTTGACGCAACCCTGCCCCTTCGTCGCAGCCATAATGGTTGGATTCGCTGAACTTGCGTCAAGCTCACTCTGCGGTAGGCCTGGCCACATTTTTTCAAGGCGCTTAGCGTCGACATTTTTACCGTTCTTGAACCTGATAAATTGGTCGTCGACCGAAGGAATATGGGCTGCCCATTTCGTCTCGACTGACACGTCTGCAGTGACCGCAAATGACTTGGCGATGAACTTTTCCTTGCTGAGCATCTTGGTTTCCTTGCGTGAGCGCGAAGCATGATCGAAGACAACCGGATTTGCCTCGCCAGAGACAATGCTAGTTGTTTAGGTGCGCCATCCACCGCAGGCGGCAAACCTGGCGCCACTTGCCAGCGCACCAAGTCGGAGATTCACCAGATGGAAGAGGCAGCAGCCGCAAAGCACGCTGCTGCGTATCGGCTGAGACAGAAGGAAAAGAAGGATCGGCTGGGAATCGCAACAGTAACGATTGAGGTAGCCCAAGGCGTCGCCTCCAAGCTGCCTGACCTCCTGAAGATGCACGGCTTCGACAATGAGTAGGAGCTATATCAGACGTTGGTGTTGTAAGTGCTGCGCGCTACGGATGACGAAGCGGCGAGGATTCTTAAACCTCACACGTCAGGCTTCGAAATCACAGAGGCCATGACGTGTGAGCTTGAAGCAGCGGGGACCTCCGAGCTGGAGCCATAAGCCGAGTGAATCTTAAGGCTCGAATCAGCAAGAAATCTATCAGCGCTTGGGCTTTGGTGGGGGTGGCGGCGCGGGACGCTTTCCAGCGGTGACGCTTGGACCCTTAGAGGATCCATCTCTGAAAAGATCAGATTTCCCGCCATTTTCCCCGCGAACAGGGCCTTCTCTGAATTTTTCACTCATCTACAAGATCCTCATTTGCTATCGCTTCGATCACTATAGAGCCAAAGGGTCTGCACAAATACAAGCTTTCAACGCTATAAAGAAACTCAGATTCTTCGTAGCTGTAGACACGAACGTCAGCCAGAACGACTTCATGACATGTGCCGTTTTCCGCAAACGATACTACATCGCCTGAGTAGGTCAGTCCTGACTCTTTGTCTCGTATGTATACCCAAGCGACGTCTTTTCCATTCATAAAGTATGAGAAAAGGTTTTCGTCGCCGAATTTTTGAGAGACCCCCAGGCGCCCCGCAAGCTTGTTGAATACCTTGTGGTTCATCAAATAGGAAGCAAAGAACGCGACAGGTAGGGATAACAGAACCGCTACGCACACCTCTATTGCACTGAGACTGCTTTCAGTTTTTAGAGCGCTGTTCCAAATCGTTAGGATGCTCCACTCCAATGGCTTGGAAATCATCCTGACAATGTCGGCCCCCCAGCAAATTATCTGCTCCAGCGAATAACAGATGATCCCCAAAACAAGCGAGTACAGCCCGAATTTGAACGCATCCCATTTGGAGTGGGAGGTTATTTTGTCGAAAACTATTGCTGCGATTATCCCAGGTAGCAGCAGGACGACCAAAGTGACTGCGAGCTGATTCATTGGATCTCCACCCGGCTCCTTGCCGGCAGACGTTTATAGCCCAGGACCAATTGATTCGCCAGCCTGATCAATGAATCACTGGCAGCGCATCAGCCGCCACCTCTATCGCGGTTGAGGCCTCAGCCACATCCTCCGGATTGTAGAACTGCTCACCGTACATCGACTGAATCGCCAGTTCGGTCAGATCGTCGATATCAACGCAGCATTCCTGCGCCGCAACCAGCACCGCATTCAGCGCCATCCGCAAAACCGTTTCCCTGTCTTCGCTCATGACCCTATTCCCTCCTGTGGAGCGGTAAGCGTTGGCGAGTTCGACCTTAATGAGTAGTCTGCTGCGCTTCCTTTGCAGCTACAAGAAGAGCAGCTGCGTTGTCGAGCATCGGCTCAAAGAGTTGCTTGAACTCCGAGACTTGACCATCCCGGTGATCTTTACCTGGAAATCCTAGGTCTGCTCTGAGCACAGTTATCAAGTCTGTAAGTAGTGATCGGAAATCCATGGTCAGGATGATCCGCTCAGCGTCTAAGTCGTCTCTAAAACCGTCGTGAAATCTGTCCAGCAACCTTTCCAAGACCACTGCGATCTGCAGGTCTACAGAACTTGTGCCAAGTTGGTAACGATCATTGATCGCAAGGATGGCCGTTTCTAACTCCTTGATCATCAGAAACAATCTCGTTGCATATCCAACAGAGCGATCGCGCTCCTGAGCGGCATTGCGCCGGAACTCGTACCTTCGCTGGCTTGCCGGTATCCAGACGGCCAAGCCAAGCGCGGCAATTGATCCGAGTGCCTGAACCCAAGACGCCAGCCCTGGGTGATGCTCGATCCACGCAGAAATACAATCCCAACTCATACCAACTCCCTAATCGTCCATGAACTATACCGGCGAGATCCCCCCTATGTCAGAACATAAGAAGAAACACCCCTTCGATTTCAAAACTCAGTACGGCCTTGGCTTCGACCCACAAGACGACGAGATCGTCGTGGACTTCTTCTGCGGCGGTGGCGGCGCCGGTACCGGGCTGGAAATGGGCCTTGGTCGCAAGGTCAGCGTGGCGAAGAACCACAGCGCCAAAGCGATCAGCATGCACACCATCAACCACCCGGGCGCCAAGCACTTCCCCACCGACGTGTTCGACGGTGATCCGGACGACGAGTGCGGCGGAAAGGCGGTCGGATGGTTCCACATGTCGCCGGACTGTACGCACCACAGCCAGGCCGCCGGCGGACAGCCCCGCAAGCGCGAGATCCGCAACTTGTCGTGGATCGGCTTGAAGTGGGCAGGCAAGAAGAAGCCTTGAGTCATCAGCCTGGAAAACGTGAAGCAGATCCTGCAATGGGGCGCGCTGATCGCGAAGCGCGACAAAACGACCGGCCGCATCATCAAGCTGGTGCCCGGCGTGAACAAAAAGGGCAAACAAGTACTGGTGAAGGTGGTTGCCGCTCCCGGCGAGATCGTTCCGGTGGGCCAGCAGTTCCTCGTTCCAGACCCCAAGCGCAAAGGAAGCACCTGGAAACGTTTCGTGGAGCTGCTGGAGCAGCACGGTTACGTGGTCGAGTGGCGAGTGATCAAGGCGTGCGACTTCGGCGCGCCTACCAGCCGCGAACGCCTGTTCATGATTGCTCGGTGCGACGGACTGCCGATCGTCTGGCCGGAGCCGACTCACGCGAAGAAGCCCGGCAAGGGCCAGTTGAAGTACCGCACCGCCGCCGAGTGCATCGACTTCAGCGATTTGGGCAAGAGCATTTTCGGCCGCAAGGATGAGCTGGCCGACGCCACCAAACGCCGAATCGCCAAGGGCATGAAGAAGTTCGTCATCGACCACCCTGCCCCGTTTATTGTGCCGATCGCGAACTGGTCGACTTAGACGGTGCAGTCACTGAACGAGCCGCTGCGCACTGTGACTTCCTACCCGAAAGGCGGCGCGTTTTCGGTGGTGACCCCCATCATCGCGCCAGCCACGCATCAGGGCAGTGACCGTATTAACGATCCACTTGAGCCGCTGCCGACAGTGACCTGCGCCAACCGCGGCGAACTGACATTGATCAGTCCTACGCTGGTTCAAACCGGTTATGGGGAGCGCGAGGGCCAGCAACCGCGCGTGCCGGGACTAGATCAACCGCTGGGGACCGTCGTCGCTGGAGGCGTAAAGCACGCGCTCGCCTCTGCGCACCTGGTGAAGTTCAGGTTTAACGACGAAGGCAAAGCGTTGGACGAGCCGCTGCCGACCATCACCAGCGGCGGCAACTATCAGCGCCCTGCCGGCGCGGCGCACGCCATGGGCATCGCCACCGCGTTCATGGCGCAGATGAACGGCGGCTTCAACACCACCGCCGCGAAAAGCCTCAAAGACCCGGTGACCACAGTGACGAACACTGGCAGCCAGCAACAGCTGGTGACGGCGATGCTGGTCACCAACACGACCGGCCACGCCCCATCAGACATCGAGGGACCGGTACCGACGCTTACGACCGGGCGATACCAGATGCTCGCCACGGCGCATCTCCTGCACATGCGCGGTAACTGCGACGCCCGGGATTCCGCCGATCCGCTTCACACGGTCAGCGCCGGCGGGACTCATCACGGACTCGTTACCGCCTTCATGGAGCGGCAGTACGGCGCAAGCGTTGGCCAGCACCTGGCCGAGCCGGCGCCGACCATCACGGCGGGCGGCGGAGGCAAGAGCTCCTTGGTCAGCTTCGATCTATCGCCCGAGCATGCAGAAGGGGCACTGCGCGTCGCGGCTTTCCTGATCAGCTACTACGGCACCGAGAACATGAGCGGCTGCGACCAGCCCGCGCCGACGAACACCACGAAGGATCGCCTCGGCCTGGTCACCGTGATGGTGACGGGCACGCCGTACGTGATCGTCGACATCAGGCTGCGGATGTTGCGACCGGCCGAGTTGTACCGGGCTCAGGGCTTTCCGCAGGATTACATCATTACGCATGGTGCCGACGGGGAGGCGTTCACGAAGACGGAACAGGTCCACATGTGCGGCAACAGGGTCAGCCCGCCGCCGATGGCCGCCCTCGCGCGTGCAAACGATCCATGGCGCCTTGCTGGGGAGCAGGCTTGCGCTGCTTAGCTGCAGCCACTCACATTGAAGCGATGTGGCCATTTTGAGCCTGTCACAGTATCTCATCGGATTTTTTATTCTTAAACAAACGTATAAAAAATAATTTTTGATCGATACCAAGATCTCTTTTCGTGTCTGTCCAGGCCATCTCTAGCTCGCGCCGTAGAAGATTTTTGTAAATGCTGATTTTTTCAAGAAGTGGACCGGTATTCTGCTTATGCTTGCAAGAAATCGCTCCGCGAAGCGCTGTACTACCGGCGTCTCGCACCTGTTTGGCTCGGGCATCGTCTCGACTGAGTAACAACTCCACCTTGGCCCTTAGCTGTGATGATCTGGCACAACACTGATAATACTCAGGGCTATATTTAAACTTTCGATCCACGGATGACATGTTCACCATGTAAGTCGTGCACTGAATAAGCTCTGCAGCAGCCTCCCTTAATTCAGCCATCCAATGATGACGTAAGTTGCTTATATTGCCTTGGATCTGATTTTTCTGGACACGGACGGTCATCCAGGCCACCAAAATGGCTACCACGACCCCCGCGCCGGCTGGGATGATAGTTGGCCAATCAGTATCAGTGTCCACATGCACGACGATAGGCTTTTCTGCAGTACCAAGGAAGTTAGCGCCGCCTTGGTTGATCAAAACTCCTTTACCTTCGTATTTTACGGTCCCAACATTTAACTCAAAGCTGTCCATGGCATTGCCTGATGACGGATAAAAAGTGAGTATAAACGACAAACCATATCTGACTCGATCCAGATTCAGCCACTCCGCTCGATAAAGGAGCGTTTTCGCCAACACTCCGGCGCTAGTGTCGCTATGGAGGCGGCTCTTCAGGCTCTGCGCACAGCACCGGCCCTCAACAATCTCGAACTTCCAAACAGCCCTAATACCCCTACCACATGCCCGCCGGTGTTCGGCGGGCGGGAGACACCTGCATGTTCATAAGTGCATCAACCAGCCTGAGTAAATGCAAATCCCTCGGTGATCAAGTCCGTGTGAAAGCGCTTCGCCTGGGCGGCGCATGGGCCGAGGCCCGCGAGAACTTGGCGACAGAAGCAGAGCGCTGGTTCGGAAGAGACCCAGTAGCAAATATCGACGACTGGAAGGCCGTGAAGAATGAAGTATTCAGAACCGAATGATCCTTCCACCAAACACCGCATCGCCCCCCCGAAGGAGGTAGCACATGAGCACAATCGAGTTCCTGACCCATGCGCAGGTGTGTGAGCTGACCGGCGCTCGCACCAAGGCCGGGCAAATCGCGGTGCTGGCACGTAACGGCATCCGCCATACCGTTAAACGTAATGGGTGGCCATGCGTCACAACCTTGGCCCTTATTGGAGCCAAAGAGCAACTGAAGCAACACAGCGGCTGGCAGCCGCGTAAGGCTGGGTGATGGGAAGACGTCCAACCGAACCGGGAGCCATCACCAAGCTCAGGAAGAGAAAGCGCGGGAAGTTGACTTATTACTACTACGATCTCGGCGGGTCGCCACGCAGGGAGATATCGCTGGGCAAAGACTACGGCCTAGCCATTTTGGAATACGCAAAACTTGAGAAAGACCGGACCGCGACTGCGCACGTAAAGTCAGTTGTGACCTTCGCCTACGTGGCGAGCCGATACCTTGTCGAAATTCTCCCAACGAAGGCGGCGCGGACGCAGAAGGACAATCTCGCTGAGCTGAAGCAGCTGCTAGCATTCTTTAACGATCCGCCCGCCCCCCTCGACGAAATCGAGCCTCAGCACATAAAGCAGTACCTGCGCGAACGAGGTAAGAAGGCGCCGATCAGGGCGAATCGCGAGAAAGCCCTGATGAGTGCCATCTGGAACTTCGCAAGGGAGTACGGCTACACGAGTTTGGCGAACCCATGCGCCGGCGTGAAGGGTCACAAGGAAACTGGCCGGGGGGTCTACATCGAGGACGACGTTTTTGCCAGCGTCTACGAGAAGGGTTGCGCGCCGCTGCGCGACACGATGGACCTGGCCTATCTAACTGGGCAGCGGATGGCTGACGTGCTCAAGATGGACGAGCGAGACATCGTCGGTGGCTACCTGTCGATCCGACAGAATAAAACGGCGGCGATGCAGCGCATGGAGGTGGCAGGACAACTGGAGGAGGTGTTGACGCGCATATCTGCTCGCAAAACTGCGCTAAAGATCGGGTCGACAAAATTGATCGTCACCGTTGAAGGTGCGGCGATGACCACCGCCATTCTCCGCAAACGTTTCGACGATGCCAGGGAAGCCGCGGGCGTGCCGAAAGCGGACTTCCAGATGAGGGATCTGCGCGCCAAGGCAGGCACCGACAAGGCGGAAAGCAGCGGGGATATTCTGCAGGCCAAAGACCAGCTGGGACACACCACCGTCGCCATGACGGAGCACTACATCAGGAAGCGGAGGGGCAAGAAAATCACCTCCACAAAGTGAATTGCGGAAAGAATTCTCGATTGCGGAAATTTGGAGAGAAAAAAGGCGCTTCGGAATGCCCCGTAAGCGCCTGATTTTAAATGGTGCCCCGAGCCGGAGTCGAACCGGCACATCCTTTCGGACGACGGATTTTAAGTCCGGTGTGTCTACCAATTTCACCATCAGGGCGGTAGCACATATCAACCTCGACCTTCGCGCGTCGTATCGCGAGGCCAGCTGACAAGAGTGGGGAATATATACACCCGCAGCCCTGGAGGCAAGTTCAAAGCTTTCGGATTCAATTGGTTACGTTTGTTTACCGTCGCAGGCTCGATACCTGTCTATGCTTTCTCGCAGCTTAGGGTGACTCGTTGTCGCAGCTGTGCTGCTCCTTTCTTTTGACGAACCAAATGAGGTGTCTATGAAATCCGCTTTATGGCTGGGCCTGATTGGAGCATTTACGGTGGGCGCTCAGGCGGCATCGCTCAATGTTCCGATGAACATGGTGAGCGCTGATGGCAGCCCGCAGCCTGTTGGCGAGGTCACCATCAGCGAGACCGCTTACGGGCTGGTGTTCACCCCCGAGCTAAAATCTCTACCCGCCGGCATTCATGGCTTTCATGCTCACGAAAATGCCAGTTGCGACCCAGGCATGAAAGACGGCAAAAAGGTCGCGGCACTTGCAGCAGGCGGCCACTTTGACCCGGCGCGCACCGGCAAGCACCTGGGCCCCTACCGGCGCGCATATCCATGGGCTCTGTGGCGAGCCAGATGGCGTCGACGCGGATCACTGGACAAACTCACGGATAAAACGGGCGCACCCTTCAGGGTCTGAGGATGGCCAGTTCACGGTAAGTTTTTGATGCCCGAAAGGGATCTCGATGCAGACAGGAATTTGCTGACCGGGCCGAGTTGCGGGCTCTAGTTTCATCGGAACGAAAGCGGGCAATGCCGGCGCCTGACGATCACGATAAGCAGGTATCCACTTTCGAACCAGGTTGGCGTTGATGCCATGGCGCAGGGCTACGCTGGCCATCGACACGCCGGGTTGCAGGCATTCCTGGACGATCTGGGCTTTAAAAGGTTTGGGATAAGAGGTTCGTTGGCGCATGGCAATCCTGACGGTAAGGGCGATGGTGTCCACGTATTTTTAAGTGGAGAACATCGCCCTTATTGCGGGGATCGGGTAGGTGACTTCGCCGGACGCTTACCCTGCTTCACTAAACACCACCCACAAAAAAGCCCGTAAGACGTTGATCTTACGGGCTTTAAATGTGGAGGCAGAGGTCGGAATCGAATCGGCCTAAGCGGATTTGCAATCCAATCCTCTGGTGAATACTGATTATGCCTAATGCAAAGATTACATCTGAGTAAAACTAAACTCAAAAAAGAAACTTTGTTCCCCTGTAGCGCATTGTCTGTCAAGACATTTCTAACCTTAGAAGCTATTTCAAGCTAGGTTTCACGTTCACGTTTGGCTGGATACGGTCAGATTTTGGCACTAAGTTTTATGCAGTGTGCAATTGTTGCTGAGTAGCTTCGAAGTGCCTAGTTTGGAATTGCATTAGCGCCTGAACCTTCAAACCCAGACCTTTATCCAAGCCCCATGAAAGAGCCAATCGATCTGCGCGCCCCTTCACAGTCACCTGATCAGCCTTATGGGCCACAACACGCTTGAGGGCCCGATTCGCTTCAAAGACGCGGGCCTCCGTAGCACACGTAAATTGAGTCAAGCGCTCCAACAAATACCCTGCTCTCCGCACCTCGACAGCGCTCCGCCTCACACGCAAAAATGAGTCAAGTGCTGAGTCTAAATTATCCGAGGAGTACCAAAAAGCGCGTGCAGCGCGAACGAGGACTGCATCATCAGCTTGATCAAGAGGTTGCTTTGTCAGCAGGTCCAAATCATCCGAGAGGACGGTGGCATTAGCGCGCTTCGTCGTCATCGTTCGTCTCCAGGTAGTCCGCAATAATATTACGAAGGATCGAGCTTGGGGGTTCCTTGTTGCCAACGTACACGTCAATAGCCTGTAAAGCTAGTCGATTGAGATCCGCGGCGGACATTAGGCCTCTTCGCAAAAGCTTTTCAATATCCTCGATGTCCTGTTCAGTGGCTCTTGCTAGCTTAGAGATAGCCAAATCCACCGGTGAAGCGATCATCACATGAATCGGCGAAGACTCACCAAAATCCCCAAGTCGTATCGCCCGCTCCAGATAGTCCTCGTGTAGAGGCCCCAGAGTGGTATTGAATGTTAGATCGTAGTTTAGAGCCAGCGTGCGACCTGTCGAAGGGTCTATAAACTCCTCGGGAGTCGCACCCAAGCTTGCGATTAGCTCATCCTTGCTGAGGGGGAGAGCATTATCAAAATAATACACCTCAGCATCAACATCTACAGAGACCCGATGACTCGTGTAAAGGTTAACCGCTACCCCGCCAAAGATAATGAGCTTGACTGAGCCCGGAGCAGCGCCCTCTACCTCTAGCTCCTCTTGGACTCCTTTGAACATAGCAACGACCGCCTGCCCCAGTGGTTGGGACGTGTCGACGTGTACGGGCAGTATATCTGGGATAGCTTTCATCAAAGGTCCGTCTTGGTGCGTTCAGATCCAATCGCGGTACTTGGCGCGATACCGCTTAAGCGCACGAATGTACCTCGAAACGCTCTAAATTTCGAGGGCGCAGTCCTTTGCAAGGCGGAATTGCTGGAATGAAAATGATCAATCTAGGGGAAATTGAGATGACGTCGAGGAGCTCCACGACTGTCCAATGGTCGCCCGGCAGGCAGGGAATTGCGGAACGCCTGCCCAAAGTTGCGGAACGTTTACTTTTTCACGGCCCACAAAAAAGCCCGTAAGACGTTGATCTTACGGGCTTTAATAGTGGAGGCCGAGGTCGGAATCGAACCGGCGTAAGCGGATTTGCAATCCGCGGCATAACCATTTTGCTACTCGGCCTCAAACGCTCAACGATCCAACCACTACCGCTAAACGCATACAAACTGGAGCGGGAAACGAGACTCGAACTCGCGACCCCGACCTTGGCAAGGTCGTGCTCTACCAACTGAGCTATTCCCGCTTTGTGTGGGCGCCATTCTATACACTCAAATGACCCCGTCAACCCCTTGATTTAAAAAAACTTATTTTTCATCGGTGGTCGTGCGCAGATGCGGCCATGCGGCGCGAAGGTATTGCACCATCGACCACAGCGTAAGGCCCGCCGCGATCATCAGCAGCACGTAACCCAACACCACCCAGAAGGTAAACGCAGGGGGGTTGGCCAACAGGATGACCAGCGCGAGCATCTGCGCAGCGGTTTTCCATTTGCCCAGGTTCGAGACGGCGACTTGGGCTCGTGCCCCCAGCTCCGCCATCCACTCGCGCAGCGCCGAGATAACGATCTCTCGACCGATGATCACGGCGGCCGGCAAGGTCAGCCAGAGGTTGGCGTGGGCCTGCACCAGCAACACCAGCGCAACGGCCACCATCAGTTTGTCAGCCACCGGGTCGAGAAAGGCCCCGAACGGTGTGCTTTGCTCCAGGCGTCTTGCCAGATATCCGTCCAGCCAGTCGGTCGCGGCTGCCAGGGCGAACACCGAACTGGCGGCCATGTAGCTCCAGTGGTACGGCAGATAGAACAACAGAATGAAGATCGGAATCAGCAGGACACGTAATACGGTGATCAGATTAGGGATATTCATCGGCACAACTGGCTACGAGGTGAGCGAGCATTCTACTCGCTGTGCAGGTTTGCATAAATCGACTCTGCGAGCTTTTTGCTGATTCCCGGCGCCTTGGCGATTTCTTCGATGCTGGCACGGGACAATTCCTGAAGGCCGCCGAAGTGCTTGAGCAGGTCGCGGCGCCGGGTCGGGCCCACGCCTGCCACCCCTTCCAGGGTTGACGTTCGACGGGTTTTACCGCGTCGTGCACGGTGCCCGGTGATGGCGAACCGGTGGGCTTCGTCGCGGATCTGCTGGATCAAGTGCAGCGCCGGAGAGTCGCCCTTGAGGGTGAACTCATGGGCCGCGTCGTTCAAGTACAACGTCTCGAAACCGGCCTTGCGCGTAGCGCCCTTGGCGACACCCAACAGAATCAGGTCGGGGATGGCCAGTTCGTTCATGACGTCGCGGGCCATGCTCAACTGGCCCTTGCCCCCGTCCACCAGCAAGATGTCCGGCAATTTGCCCTCGCCGTCCTTGATGCGGCTGAAGCGACGCGTCAGTGCCTGGTGCATCGCGGCGTAGTCGTCCCCCGCCGTGATGCCTTCAATGTTGTAGCGGCGGTAATCGGACTTGATAGGGCCCTCGGGACCGAACACCACGCACGACGCCACCGTCGCTTCGCCACTGGAATGGCTGATGTCATAGCATTCCAGACGCTGCGGCGACTCCTCGAGGTTGAGCACCTGAGCCAACGCTTCAAAGCGCGCTGTGACGTGCTGACGATTGGCAAGCCGCGCCATCAGTGCCTGCTCGGCGTTGGTCACGGCCAGTTGCTGCCAGCGCGCGCGGGTGCCACGCACCCGATGGCTGATGATGATTTCGCGGCCGCGTGAAGCATCGATGGCGTCGATCAACGCGGGGAAATCCTCGCTGACCACGTTGACGATGACCTCGCCCGGCAGTTCGCGCTCGCCCCCGCCCAAAAAGTATTGGGCCAGGAAGGCCGACATGACTTCGCCCACCTCCTCCTCGATCCCGACCTGGGGGAAGAAATTCTTGCTGCCCAATACCCGCCCGCCACGCACGCTGATCAAGTGCACGCACGCGCCGCCCGGATTGACGAACGCCGCCACGACGTCGACGTCACCAGTGCCGCCGTCCATGCTCTGCTGGTCCTGCACGCGGCGCAGCAGGCCGATCTGATCACGCAGCTCGGCGGCGTGCTCGAAATCGAGGTTCATCGCCGACTTTTCCATCAGCGCGTTGAGCTCATCAGTGAGGGCATTGCTGCGCCCCTCGAGGAACATCACCGAGTGACGCACATCCTCGTTGTAGATCTGCGGCTCGACCAGGTTCACACAGGGCGCCTTGCAGCGCTTGATCTGATACTGCAGGCAAGGCCGAGTGCGGTTTTTGTAGAAGCTGTCTTCGCACTGACGAACGTGGAAGGTCTTCTGCAGAATGCTCAGGCTTTCGCGGATCGCGCCGGCGCTAGGGTAAGGCCCGAAATAGCGGCCCTTGGCCTTCTTGGCGCCGCGATGAATGCTCAGTCGGGGAAATTCGCCGTCGGACAGGTGCACATACGGGTAGGACTTGTCGTCGCGCAACAGGATGTTGTACGGCGGACGCGACTCCTTGATCAGGGTTTGTTCCAGCAGCAGCGCCTCGGTTTCATTGGCGGTGATGGTGGTTTCAACCTGAGCGATCCGCGCGACCAGCGCACCGGTTTTCGGTGCATGGCCGGTCTTGCGGAAATAGCTGGAGAGGCGCTTCTTTAAATTCTTGGCCTTGCCGACGTACAGCAGCTTGCCGTCGATATCGAACATCCGATAGACGCCGGGGCGGCCACTGCAGGTGGACAGAAAAGCACTGGGATCAAACGGTTGGGTCATTTATGCGCTGGCGTCGACCATGCCATGACGGACGGCCAGCAGGGCCAGCTCCACGTCACTGCTAATCGACAGCTTCTCGAATATGCGGTACCGGTAGGTATTCACGGTTTTGGGGGACAGGCAAAGCTTGTCGGAAATCGTCTGCACTTTCTGGCAGCCGACAATCATAAGGGCAATCTGGATTTCCCGCTCGGACAACAGGTCGAACGGCGAATTGCTGGTCTGGGGCTGGAAAGATTTGAGCGCCAGTTGCTGGGCGATCTGCGGGCTGATGTAGCGCTGCCCGGCGAACACCAGGCGAATGGCCTGAACCATCTCGGTCAGCCCGGCGCCTTTGGTCATGTATCCCGCCGCGCCCGCTTGCAGCAGGCGCGTCGGGAACGGGTCTTCTTCGCACACCGTGACCGCCACCACCTTCATGTCGGGATGGCTGCGGATGAGTTTGCGCGTGGCTTCCAGCCCGCCGATGCCAGGCATCTTGACGTCCATCAGCACGACGTCGGGTTTCAGCTCGCGGGCCTTCTGCAACGACTCTTCGCCGGACTCGGCCTGTCCCACCACCTGCAAGCCTTCGATGTCGGCCAACATGCGCGTGATACCTGTCCGAACCAGATCATGGTCATCGACAACCAGCACCCTAATCAAGCAGACACCTCACCGAACAATGCGTGGCGACGACCCGCCACGTTAGCGAAAAGAAAGTAAGCGACCTGCTCTGGAGCACTGCGAGTGCATGTGTACCAGATGATCTACAAAGAGGTTCACACGCTATCATCATCGACCGCAAAACTTGATAAAAATCTTCAAACGCCCGACCGTTGCATCGCCCGGATTGCCTTATAACTTCCTGTCCGGGGCGTAACTACTCTGATATTCCGCCAGGGTCGTGGTTAACCGGCAGATGGCATCCTGTTCCTCCTTTCCCAGGCTGCGGTAACTCCCCACCATCCATTCTTCGTTTTCGCTCAGGCCGACAATGGGCACCGGAGTGCGGGAACCTGTCAGCACGTACAACACGTCGACACCGCGAGGGGCGACGCGGGCGAGATAATCGGCCTTGGGGGTGCGTTCACCGTTTTCGTACTTGCCCTGCGCGTTGGCTTCCACGCCACCGATCTCACCGAATGCGCGTTGTGAAAGCCCCAAGCGCTCGCGCTCTTCCCTAATTCGGGCACCTATTCCACTCATTTGGATGCATAGCCTTGTTGACATCACTCTTTTGAGTGATAGAATCGAAATAATTTGAACGAACTTGAACGGTTTTGAACTATGCCCGGAATCCGTACCGCCGCACAAGCCAAGGCTTGGCTGGAACAGCAAGGCAAATCGGTTCAAGAGTTTGCCAGGGAGCACAACGTGGACCCGGCGACGACCTATCAAGTGTTGTCCGGGCGAAAGAAGGGACGCCGGGGCGAGTCCCACAGAGTCGCGGTGTTACTGGGGATGAAGATCGGCGTGATACCGACCGCCGTATCGTCGGAAGCACCCGAGGACTGATTCATTTTTTTTGCCGTGTTGTGGGTTGCTTAAAAGCAAGTTGTCCCCAATCAGCCCGATTGTAATTTCCAATTGAAGAACCCGATCGGTCTGAAGTAAGCTCGGCGGCATTCCACGGAGTCAGACCATGTTGCCTTCCCTTTCCTTACAGTCGTTCAGCGCCGCCGACGGTTCACGTCAGGCTGAGCGTGCGGCTGCCTGGAATGCGACGGCGTCTACCGCTCCTGTTTCTTATTTTTATGGGTATTGGTTTAGCCACTGGCGCGCCTGATACCCAAACGGCGCCCTGAACTTCGGGACGCCCACCAGAGATAACTCTCACCCCCGGTCGGCTTCCCGACCGGGGGTTTTGTTTTTCTGGGCCACACATTTCTGACTGATTGATTCAAGGAGCTGCACATGAACCACCACCACTATTACCGCCACGACACCGACTTCGCCTGGCGATTTAGCAACCTCCGTTCGGGACAGCCTGCCGCCTCCGATCGGTCACTGACAGGTGGCATCGCCCTGCTCACAGCCAACCCGGCCAATTGTCGAACACCCCAGTAGGTCCGCGCGGGCAAACCCGCCGACCAGGAAGCCAGCACATGAATTCGCCCGTCGTCAGCAACACCCTCATCGACTTGCCCTCCGGCGTCGTCACTCTGAATGACAGCCGCCCTGCCCCGGCACGCTTGCCCACGCCCCTCCAGCTGAAACATCAGCTGCCGCTGGACGCTGCCCTGACCGCCCAGGTCGCCGCCCACCGCCAGTCGATTCGCGCCATTCTCAACGGTGAAGATTCGCGCCTGCTGGTCGTTGTCGGCCCGTGCTCGATCCACGATCCCCACGCCGCTGTGGAGTACGCCGAACGCCTGGCGCATCTCGCCGCCGAGGTCAGCGACCAGATGCTGCTGGTGATGCGCGCCTACGTCGAGAAGCCGCGCACTACCGTCGGCTGGAAAGGCCTGGCGTACGATCCCGCGCTGGACGGCAGTGACGACATGGCCGAGGGCCTTGCCCTGTCACGGCAGTTGATGCGTGAGATGGTCCGGCTCGGCTTGCCGATCGCCACGGAGTTGCTGCAGCCGATGGCGGCGGGTTACTTCGATGATGTGTTGAGCTGGGTGGCCATTGGCGCAAGAACCACCGAATCGCAGATCCATCGGGAGATGGCCAGCGGCCTCGGCGTGCCCACGGGTTTCAAGAACGGCACCGACGGCGGCATCTCCGTGGCCTGCGACGCCATTCGCTCGGCGGCCCACGCCCACCGGCATTTCGGTATGGACCCTCAGGGCCACCCGGCGATTATCGAGACGTCGGGCAATCCCGACACCCACATCGTGCTGCGCGGCGGTCACGGCGGGCCCAACTATGACGCCGCCAGCGTTGCAGCGGTGAAGGCCAGCCTGGCGAAGCACCGCATGGCCGCGCGCATCATGGTCGATTGCAGTCACGCCAACAGCGGCAAGGATCCGCTGCGTCAGCCCGCCGTTTTCAACGACGTGCTGCAGCAACGGCTGGCCGGTGACCGGACACTGATCGGCATGATGCTGGAGAGTCACCTGTTCGAAGGCTGCCAGCCATTGAGTGCTCCCCTCAAATACGGCGTGTCGGTGACGGACGCGTGCCTGGGCTGGGAGTCAACGGAACGCCTGCTTCGCGATGGCGTGAACAAACTGCGCTACAGGTAACATTTGCAAACGGGAAGCCGGTCGCAGCCATGCGTCCGGCTTCCCGCAGAAGCGTCGTCGCCGTCAACTGCAGCCCGTGGCAGCGAAGACGCCCCTCGTGGGAAAGCGTCCCGCGCCCTCGGCGTATTTGCACCGCAACGCCAGCGTCTTTTCCTGCCTCTGCGGGACACAAGGTCTGGAGCGATGAAACGCTCGCCACGACCTGCACTAACCGGCGCATGGCCATACTCCGCTGCGCCCTCCGCCCATGACCTTCGCTGGTTAAGCTCGATCCTTCTTTTATATCGAAGGAATGATCGACATGTACAAGGAAGTCACCACCAAATACCCCATCTTGCTGGTCCACGGGCTGTTTGGCTTTGACCGGATCGGCAAGGTTGAAATGTTCCACGCCATCCCCCAGGCGCTGGAGAAAGCCGGATGCAGGGTCCACGTGCCGGCGCTGTCCGGCGTCCACGATAACGAAATTCGCGGGGAGCAGTTGATTGATCAGATCGAACGCTTCCTCCGCCGCACCGGTTACCTGAAGGTCAACTTGATCGGGCACAGCCAGGGCGCGCTGACCTCCCGCTATGCCGCTGCGATGCGTCCGGATATCGTGGCGTCGGTCACTTCCGTGAGCGGCCCCAATCACGGATCGGAGGTGGCCGACCGGGTACGTCGGGCGCTGACGCCCGGGCAGATGCCTGAAGCGGTGGCGTCGCGGCTGACCGCAGGTTTTGCCCACTTCCTGGCGCTGCTGAGCGGTAACTCGGACCTTCCACAGGATCCGGTTCAGGCACTGGATGCGCTGACGACCGAGGGCGTCGCGGCCTTTAACCGCAGGTATTCCCAAGGACTGCCCGCAACATGGGGCGGCGAAGGCGCCGAACGGGTCAACGGCGTTCATTATTACTCGTGGAGCGGGTGCATCGACGGCTCGCTGTTTTCCGAGGGCCGCAATGCGCTGGACCCGCTGCACCTGGCGCTGCGCAGTTATGCACTGCTGTTCGAAAAGGAGGCTGCGTCCAATGACGGCCTGGTCGGCCGCTTCAGCTCTCATCTGGGCAAGGTCATCCGCTCCGACTATCCGATGGACCACGTGGATTCGATCAACCAGAGTGCCGGTCTGGTCCGCAAGCAGGTGGACCCGGTGAAGCTGTACGTGGATCACGCCGCTCTGCTGTTCCGCAAAGGGCTTTGACCGACGATGTCGTCTGTCACGGGCCGTCAAAGGCGCCTGAACTTTCTCGGGAAACGAGGCCCTTATTCCGGTACGCTTCGTTTCTTTTTTTCACAGGAGTCACCCAAAATGGCCAAAGCCACTGCCCGCCACATCCTCGTTTCCAGCGAAGACAAGTGCAACGAACTCAAAACGCAGATCGAAGGCGGCGCTGATTTTGCTGAAGTCGCAAAATCCAATTCCAGCTGCCCGTCCAGCCGTCAAGGCGGCGACCTCGGCTCCTTCGGCCCGGGTCAAATGGTCAAGGAATTCGACACCGTGGTGTTCAGCGCACCGCTGAACGTTGTTCAGGGCCCGGTGAAAACCCAGTTCGGTTATCACCTGCTGGAAGTGACCAGCCGCCAGGACTGACCCTCCGCGCTGCTGCACCAACGGCCCGCCCTTGAAAGCGGGCCGTTTGTTTATCCGATGCCCGCTCGGCAATGCATTGTCCGGTTACAAAGACGCCGGCTTTGCGGTACCTTGGCTGCGGGGCAATCAATAAAAAACCGGACCGGCCACCCCGCGCCGTCATGACCTTCAACCCAGATATTGCTCGCCGATGTCAGTCAGGATTCGTGCAATGCGTTTTGTTTTGTCATCGCTGATGGTCGCAACACTCGTCCTCGTTTCTGGTTTTCAGGTTTTATCCGCCGCCCCTCAACACGCATTGACCGTTTACGGCGAGGCGCCGCGTTACCCGGCGAACTTCGGGCATTTCGATTACGTGAACGCCGACGCCCCCAAAGGCGGAAGCATGCGCCGCTCGGCCCAGGAAATCGGTCAGTTCGATCACATCATGCCGTACCTCGACAAAGGCACCGGCGTGGCCCAGGTCAACGGCTTGCTGTACTCGCCCCTGGCGGTCAGGTCGCTGGACGAGCCCTACACCGTTTATGGCCTGATCGCAGAGAAAATGGAGCGCGCCCCCGACGGCCTGTCATTGCGTTTCTACCTGAGCCCCACGGCCAAATTTTCCGACGGCTCGGCCATCACCGCCGAAGACGTGCGCTTCACCTACAACCTGCTGATGACCCAGGGCAGCCTGTCGTACCGCACCGAGTTTCAAGACGTCAAAGGCGTGGAAGTCGAGTCGCCGACGCAGATCCGCTTTGATTTCAAAAGCAGTGAGAGCCGCACTTTGCCCCTGGATCTGGCCTCGCTGCCGGTGTTTCCCGAGCATTGGTGGAAAGACCGCGACTTCGCCAACGGCGGCGGCTTCGAGATTCCGGTGGGCAGCGGCCCGTATCGCATCGGCAAGGTCGACCCCGGGCGCAGCATCACCTTCGAACGCAACCCGGACTGGTGGGGCAAGGACCTGCCGGTCAATCGCGGCCTGTACAACTTCGATCACTTCAGCGTCGAGTATTTCGGCGACACCGACGTCGCCCGCCAAGTGCTGCGCGGTGGCGGTTATGACTACAACCGCGAATATTCCGCCACGGGTTACTCCATCGGCTACGACAGCCCGGCGTTGACCGAAGGCCGCTTGCAGCGGGCGCACCTGGCCAAGGGCGCGGTGCAGAGCTCTCAGGGTTTCATCTTCAATCTGGACCGTCCGAAATTTCAGGATCGCCGCGTGCGTCAGGCGCTGGCGATGCTGTGGGATTTCGAATGGACCAACAAACAGATGATGCGCAACGTGTACGTGCGCCAGAACAGCTACTTCTCCAACAGTGACCTGGCGGCAACGGCCCTGCCCACCGAGTCCGAGCTGAAGATCCTTGAACCGCTGCGCGGTCAGGTGCCGCCGGAAGTCTTCACCACGGTGTTCCACACCCCGAAAACCGATGGCAGCGGCTTCATTCGCGACAAACAGCTGCAAGCCCTGGCGCTACTCGAAGAAGCAGGCTGGATGCCCCAGGGTGACAAGCTGGTGAACGCCCAGGGCGAACCGCTGAGCTTTACCTTTCTCAACGGCCAGAGCGGCTTCGAGAAAATCCTGTTGCCGTACAAGCGCAATCTGGCGCAGATCGGCATCGACTTCGAAATCCGCCGCATCGACTCGGCGCAGTACCTGAACCGGGTCATGGCCCGGGATTACGACATGATCGTCACCGGCTACGGCGTCTCGACCTCCCCGGGCATGGAGCTGTACAACAACTTCGGCTCGAAGGTCGCCAACGATCCGGGGTCCAGCAACTACATGGTCTTGCGCGACCCGGCCGTTGACACCCTGATCGAGGGCCTGGCCAAAGCCGACAGCAAGCCGGCGATGATCGATTACGCCCATGCCCTGGACCGGGTGCTGCAATGGGGCTTCTACTGGATTCCCAACTATTACCCGCCCGGCTCGTCCACGGTGTGGTGGAACCGTTTCGGCATTCCCAAGGTACAGGCCAGCAACAGCGAAGCCATCGATACTTGGTGGGAAGTCAGCCCCCAGGCACTGACCAACGAACAGTTCGCCCAGCAACGGGGCGCTTCGGCCATTCCCTCGGAGGTCAAGTAATGCTCGGCTACCTGATGAGGCGCCTGCTGCTGATCATTCCGACGCTGCTGTGCATTCTGCTGGTCAACTTCTTCATCGTGCAGGCAGCGCCCGGCGGCCCCGTCGAGCAAGCCATCGCCAAGCTGCAAGGCGTCGCGGGCGGCACCATCGGCGCAGGCCACACCGAAACCATGAACGCCGGGCAGTCCCGGGCCAGTCGCGGGCTCGACCCCAAGCTGATCAAGGAAATCGAGCACCAGTACGGTTTTGACAAGCCTCTGCATGAGCGCCTGTGGCTGATGCTGAAGAACTACGCGCAACTGGATTTCGGCAACAGCTTCTTTCGCGGCGCCAAGGTCACGGACCTGATCCTGCAGAAGATGCCGGTGTCCATTTCGCTGGGGTTATGGGCCACGTTGATTACCTACCTGGTGTCGATCCCGCTGGGCATTCGGAAGGCGGTCAAGCACGGCAGTCACTTTGATATCTGGAGCAGCACGGCAATCATCATCGGCTACGCAATGCCGGCCTTTCTGTTCGCCATGCTGCTGGTGGTGGTTTTCGCCGGGGGCACGTCGCTGAGCTGGTTCCCGGTGCGCGGGCTGGTGTCCGAGAACTTTGATCAACTGAGCACCCTGGGGAAGATCGCCGACTACTTCTGGCACCTGGTGTTGCCGGTGACGTCACTGGTGATCGGCGGTTTCGCGACGCTGACCATTCTGACTAAAAACTCCTTCTTGAACGAAGTCACCCGCCAGTACGTGGTGACCGCCCGCGCTAAAGGCCTGAGTGAGCGCCGCGTCCTTTACGGCCACGTGTTCCGCAACGCCATGTTGCTGATCGTGGCGGGCATTCCCCAGGCGTTTATCAGTGTGTTCTTTGCCGGTTCGTTGATGATCGAAGTGATCTTCTCCCTCGATGGCCTCGGCCGCATGAGCTACGAAGCCGCGGTGTCGCGGGATTACCCGGTGGTGTTCGGCTCGCTGTTCATCTTCACGCTGTTCGGGTTGCTGATAAAGCTGGTCGGGGACATCTGCTACACCCTGGTCGACCCCCGGATCGACTTCAGCGCGAGGAATGCGTGATGCGCAGACTGTCTCCGGTGGCACGCCGTCGCTTCGAGCGCTTTCGCAATAACCGCCGGGGCTGGTGGTCGCTGTGGCTGTTTTGCGGGCTGTTCGTGCTCAGCCTGTGCGGCGAGCTGATTGCCAACGACAAACCCCTGGTGCTGAGTTATCAGCATGAGCTGTACTTCCCCGCCTTCAAGCGCCACACCGAGCAGGAATTCGGCGGCCAACTGCCCTTTCAGCCGGACTACCGCAGCGACTACGTGCGCCAGCTGATCAGCAAGGGCGATGGCTGGATGCTGTTTCCGCCGATTCCGTTCAGCGATGACACACCCAACTATGACCTGAACAAACCGGCGCCGAGCCCGCCCTCTTCGATCAACTGGCTGGGCACCGACGATCAGGCCCGGGACGTGCTGGCCCGGGTCATTTTCGGCGCGCGGGTATCGATTCTGTTTGCCCTGGCGTTGACCTTCATCAGCGCGCTGATCGGCATCGCAGCCGGCGCGTTACAGGGCTATTACGGCGGCTGGGTGGATTTGATCGGACAGCGCCTGCTGGAAGTCTGGTCTGGCCTCCCGGTGCTGTACCTGCTGATCATCCTGTCGGGCTTCGTCGAGCCAAACTTCTGGTGGCTGCTGGGGATCATGGCGCTGTTTTCATGGCTGGCGCTGGTAGACGTGGTGCGCGCCGAATTCCTGCGCGGGCGCAATCTGGAGTACGTCAAAGCGGCGCGGGCGCTGGGATTGAGTGATCGCAAGGTGATCCTGCGGCACATTCTGCCCAACGCGATGAACGCTACCCTGAGCTATCTGCCGTTCATCCTCACCGGGGCGATTTCCACGCTGACCGCGCTCGACTTCCTCGGCTTCGGCATGCCTGCCGGCAGCGCGTCACTGGGCGAGCTGATTGCCCAGGGCAAACAGAACCTGCAAGCGCCATGGCTCGGTTTCACGGCATTTTTCACACTGGCGCTGATACTGTCGCTGCTGGTGTTTATTGGCGAGGCCCTGCGGGATGCCTTCGACCCGAGGTCCTGAGATGTCCGAAAACCTGATCGAAATCCGCGACCTTTCGGTGTCGTTCAACGGGCACACCGTGGTCAAGCACCTGAGCCTGGACATCCCGGCCGGCGAGTGCCTGGCACTGGTCGGCGAGTCGGGCTCGGGCAAATCGGTGACCGCCCATTCGATCCTGCAACTGCTGCCCCAGGCCGGCACGCTGAGCACCGGCAGCATTCGCTATCGCGGCAAAGAGTTGCTCGGCGCCGATGGCAACGTCATGCGCGAGCTGCGCGGCAATCAGATCGCGATGATCTTTCAGGAGCCAATGACCTCGCTGAACCCTCTGCACACGGTGTCCCGGCAGATCGGCGAGACCTTGTTGCTACACAAGGGCATGGCAGGCAAGGCGGCCCAGGCAAGGATCATCGAGCTGCTGGAGCTGGTCGGCATTCAGCACCCGAAAAAGCGCCTGAAGGCCTATCCCCACGAGTTGTCCGGCGGCCAGCGCCAGCGGGTGATGATCGCCATGGCGCTGGCCTGCGAGCCGGAACTGCTGATTGCCGATGAGCCCACCACGGCGCTGGATGTGACGGTGCAGCGCAAGATCCTGCTGCTGCTCAAACAGCTCCAGCAACGGCTGAACATGTCGCTGTTGCTGATCAGCCACGACCTGAATCTGGTCCACAGCATCGCCCAGCGGGTGTGCGTGATGCGCGCCGGGGAAATCGTCGAGCAGTCCAACTGCCAGTCGCTGTTCAAAAACCCGCAACACGCCTACAGCCGCTTGCTGCTGGACGCCGAACCGGCGGGCGAGCCGTTACCCCGGGACACCCGCGAGAAGGTGCTGGAAGTCGATAACCTGCGCGTCTGGTTCTCCCTCGGCGGCGGGATTTTCAACCGGCACCACGAATACCTGAAAGCGGTCGATGACATCAGCCTCAGCATCGAGCGCGGCAAAACCTTAGGGATCGTTGGCGAATCCGGCTCGGGCAAGTCGACACTCGGTCAGGCCATCCTGCGCTTGCTCGAGTCCCGTGGCAGTATCCGCTTCAAGGGTCACGCGCTGGACAGCCTGAATCAAAAGCAGATGCGCCCATGGCGCAAGCAGATGCAGGTGGTTTTCCAGGACCCTTACGGCAGCCTCAGCCCGCGCATGTCGGTGGCACAGATCATCAGCGAAGGGCTGGAAGTCCACAGCGACCTGGACCAGGCCAGCTGTGAGGCCGAAGTGATCCGCGCGCTGGAAGAAGTCGGCATCGACCCGTCCAGCCGGCACCGCTACCCTCATGAATTTTCCGGCGGGCAGCGGCAGCGGATCGCCATTGCCCGCGCGCTGGTGCTCAAACCTGCCCTGATACTGCTCGACGAACCGACGTCTGCGCTGGACCGCACCGTGCAGAAGCAGGTCGTCGCGTTGTTGCGGCAATTGCAGGAGCGGCATGGCCTGACCTATCTGTTTATCAGCCACGACCTGGCCGTGGTCAAGGCGCTGGCCCATGACCTGATCGTGGTCAAGGACGGCAAAGTGGTCGAGCGCGGCGCGAGCCACGACGTGTTCGATGCGCCGCAGCACCCTTACACCCGGGAATTGCTGGCGGCGGCCCACCCCGGTTTCAATTGAAGCTCGCCCCAAACAGTAGTCTGTGCGGCCAGATGCCGAGGAACAGGATGGATGGAACCGCACATGAACGACAACGAAAGCCTGAAGGATTACCGGCGCGTTCGGCGGCTGGCGATCCGCTCGCTGTTTGAGATCATCGAGCAGTCCAGCGAGGGCACGGTCATCGTCGACCGCGACGCCCGCATCGTCTGGATCAACGAGCGCTACGCCCGCCGCTTTGGCCTGGAGGACCCGAGCCGCGCGGTGGGCCAGCCCTGTGAGCAGGTGATTCCCGGCAGCCTGCTGCGTCAGGTGGCGAGCAACGGCCAACCGATTCTGCTGGACATGATGGACACGGCGAAGGACCCGCTGGTGGTCATGCGCCTGCCGATCCATGACGACGGCGGCGCGGTGATCGGCGCCATCGGCTTCGCACTGTTCGATGAGCTACAGGCCCTGTCGCCGCTGCTCAAGCGCTATTCGAACATGCAGCAGGAGCTGGCCTCGACCCGCTCGCTGCTGCGCGCCCGGCAAGCTAAGTACACCTTCACCCACTTCATCGGCACCAGCGCCGCCAGCCTGGAAGTCAAACGCCGCGCCCGTCGCAGTGCCAGTACCGATTCCCCGGTGTTGCTGCTCGGTGAGACCGGCACCGGCAAGGAGCTTCTGGCCCACGCCGTGCACAACAGCTCGCCACGGGCGCACAAACCTTTCATCAGCATCAACAGCGCGGCGATTCCCGAGGCGTTGCTGGAGGCGGAATTCTTCGGCACGGCCCCGGGCGCGTTTACCGGCGCCGATCGCAAGGGGCGCCACGGCAAATTGCACCTGGCCGAGGGCGGCACGCTGTTTCTCGACGAAATCGGCGACATGCCCCTGCCATTGCAAAGCAAGTTACTGCGGGTGCTGCAGGAAAAAGAATACGAGCCGGTGGGCTCCAACGCGATGATCAAAAGCGATGTGCGCGTGATCGCCGCGACCTCCACCGACCTTGAAGCGGCGATCAAGCGCGGCGAGTTTCGCGCCGACCTGTATTACCGGCTGAGCGTACTGCCCATAAAAGTGCCACCGTTGCGCGAACGTCTGGATGACATCCCAGCGCTGGCCGAGGCGATCCTTGAGGACCTTCATAGCCATCACGAACTGGCCCCCGCGGCCTTGGTGGCCCTCGCGCAGCACGCCTGGCCCGGCAATATCCGCGAGCTGCGCAACGTGCTCGAACGTGCCGCGCTGCTCAGCGACGATCTGCAGCTCAGCCCCGGCGACATCCGCGCCGCCATCGGCACGCTGGTGCCGGTCGCCAGCCCGCCGGTGGCAGCGTGGTCCGCATCCAATGACCAGACCTACAGCGAGGCGCGCCAGCATTTCGACCGGGAGCTGATTCAGGCAAAGCTGGCCCAGTGCGCGGGGAACGTGGTGCGCGCGGCACGGCAGCTAGGGTTGGGCCGTTCGACGCTGTACAAGAAGATGGCCGCGCTGGGCATCGCCGAGTCTCAATAAAGAGACTGTCTGTCTACCTTCCGGGATAACGGGCACAGGTTCCCGCACCAGAGCGGCTGCCACTCGACACGATCGCTTTGGCGGTCCCCGTTCCGGCCTTAACCGTCCCATTATCGGGACGCACAGGCCCCCCGCCACCACCCATTTCAGCTAAACCTCCTAATAATCAGCCACTTAGCGCGATGGCATGAATGTAGCTATACCTCCTGTTGCGCGGCCTCGCCGCACCCAAAACAAAAACGACAGGAGACACTCGATGAGTGTGATCATCGCTTTAGCGGCGCTTACGCTGCTGATGCTGGCTGCCTACCGGGGTTACAGCGTCATCCTCTTTGCCCCCATCGCGGCCCTCGGCGCTGTATTGCTTACCGACCCGTCAGCCGTGGCCCCCGCCTTCACCGGCGTGTTCATGGACAAGATGGTCGGCTTCGTCAAACTCTACTTTCCGGTGTTTCTGCTCGGTGCCGTGTTCGGCAAGCTCATCCAGCTGTCGGGCTTTTCGCGCTCCATCGTGGCCGCCGCCATTCGCTTGCTCGGCACCCGCCAGGCGATGCTGGTGATCGTGCTGGTCTGCGCGCTGCTGACTTACGGCGGCGTGTCGCTGTTCGTCGTGGTGTTTGCGGTCTACCCGTTCGCCGCCGAGATGTTCCGCCAGAGCAACATTCCCAAACGGCTGATTCCGGCGACCATCGCCCTGGGTGCGTTTTCGTTCACCATGGACGCCCTGCCCGGCACGCCGCAAATCCAGAACATCATCCCCTCGACCTTCTTCAACACCACGGCGTGGGCGGCGCCGTGGCTGGGGCTGATCGGCACGGCGTTCGTGTTCAGCGTCGGCATGCTGTTTCTGCAGCGCCAGCGCAACAAGGCCCAGCGTGCCGGCGAAGGCTACGGCACCGAGCTGCGCAACGAGCCGGACACCCCGGACGACATCGCCCTGCCCAACCCGTGGATCGCGTTGGCGCCGCTGTTGCTGGTCGGGATCATGAACCTGCTGTTTACCCAGTGGATTCCCCAGTGGTACGGCAAGACTCACACCCTGGCACTACCGGGCATGGCGACGCCTGTGCAGACCGACATCGCCAAGATCACCGCGATCTGGGCCGTGGAAGCGGCGTTGCTGGTGGGCATTGTGTTTGTGCTGCTGTTCGCCTTCAGGACGGTGAAATCCAAGCTGGCCGAGGGGAGCAAGGGTGCAGTCAGTGGCGCACTGCTGGCGGCGATGAACACGGCGTCGGAATACGGTTTCGGCGCTGTGATTGCGTCGTTGCCCGGATTCCTCGTGCTGGCCGACGGACTGAAGAGCATTCCCAACCCGCTGGTCAACGAAGCGATTACCGTGACGCTGCTGGCGGGGATCACCGGGTCGGCGTCCGGGGGCATGAGCATTGCCCTGGCGGCGATGTCCGATAGCTTTATCGCGGCGGCCCATGCGGCGAACATTCCGCTGGAGGTGTTGCACCGCGTCGCGGCCATGGCCAGCGGCGGCATGGACACCCTGCCGCACAACGGCGCGGTCATCACCCTGCTGGCGGTCACCGGCCTGACCCACCGCGAGGCCTACAAGGACATCTTCGGCATCACGATTATCAAGACGCTGGCAGTGTTCGTGGTGATCGGCGTTTTCTATGCAACCGGCATCGTATGAGGAATTGCACATGAGTCTGCAAGGCAAAACCGCATTGGTCACCGGCTCTACCAGCGGCATCGGCTTGGGCATCGCGCTGACGCTGGCCAAGGCGGGCGCACATCTGGTGCTCAACGGCTTCGGCGATGCGTCGGCGGTGATCGAGCAGGTCAAGCAGTACGGCGGTAAGGTCGGCCACCACCCGGCGGACGTCAGCGATGTCGCGCAGATCGCCGACATGATCGCCTACGCCGAGCGCGAATTCGGCGGCGTCGACATTCTGGTCAACAACGCGGGCATTCAGCACGTCGACGCGGTGGAGGATTTCCCCGTCGAGAGCTGGGACAAGATTATCGCCATCAACCTGTCGTCGGTGTTTCACAGCACGCGGTTGTGCCTGCCGGGCATGCGTGCCAAGGGTTGGGGTCGGATCGTGAACATTGCCTCGGTGCATGGCCTTGTCGGTTCGACGGGCAAGGCGGCGTATGTGGCGGCCAAGCACGGCGTCATTGGCTTGACCAAGGTGGTCGGGCTGGAAACCGCTGCAAGCAATGTCACCTGCAACGCCATCTGCCCGGGCTGGGTGCTAACGCCGCTGGTGCAGAAGCAGATCGACGATCGCGCCGCGCAGACCGGCGATGTGGAAAAGGCCAAGCATGACTTGCTGGCGGAAAAGCAGCCATCGCTGGAATTCGTGACGCCTTCGCAGTTGGGTGAGCTGACGTTGTTTCTGTGCAGCGAAGCCGGCGCGCAGGTGCGTGGCGCGGCGTGGAATATCGATGGAGGGTGGCTGGCGCGATAAGGGCGGCAAGCCCTGTAGGACCGGCTTTAGCCGGGAAGACGTCGGTCGCTACACCTCAAATGTGTGGTGTTCATACCGGCCTCTTCCCGGCTGAAGCCGGTCCTACAAGGGAAGGCGTCAGTGATGACACCGCACGATCATCACTGAGGAAACCTCAATTCCCCGGCTCGTCCCGCTCGTCCACCAGCCCCCAATCCTTCACATTCACCTGCGCGGCAGGCTGGGGCGCACGGGGGGCGCTGGCGATGGTCGATGGCCCGTCCTCGCTGTGCAGTTTCAACCGCAGGCGCACGTTGTTGGCCGAGTCCGCGTTCTTCAGGGCTTCGTCTTCAGTGATTGCGCCCTCCACCGCCAGGTCATACAGCGCGTTGTCGAAGGTCTGCATGCCGAGGTTGGTGGACTTCTCCATGATGCCCTTAAGCTCGGTCAACTCGTTGCGGTGGATCAGGTCGCGAATCGTCGGCGTGCCCAGCATCACCTCCACTGCCGCACGGCGCTTGCCGTCAGTGGTCTTGACCAACCGCTGGGAGACGAACGCCTTGAGGTTGTTGCCCAGGTCATGGAGCAACTGCGGCCGGCGCTCTTCGGGGAAGAAGTTGATGATGCGGTCCAGCGCCTGGTTGGCGTTGTTGGCGTGCAGCGTCGAAATCGCCAGGTGGCCGGTGTCGGCAAAGGCCAGCGCGTGCTCCATGGTTTCGCGGTCGCGGATCTCGCCGATGAGGATCACGTCCGGCGCCTGACGGAGGGTGTTCTTCAGCGCCGCATGGAAGCTGCGCGTGTCGACGCCCACTTCCCGCTGATTGATGATCGAGCGCTTGTGTTTGTGGATGAACTCCACCGGGTCTTCGATGGTGATGATGTGGCCGCTGGCGTGACGGTTGCGGTGGTCGATCAGCGCGGCCAGCGACGTCGATTTACCCGAACCGGTGGCGCCGACGAACAGCACCAAGCCGTGCTTTTCCATGATCACATCGAGCAGGACCGGCGGCAGGTGCAGGTCTTCGAATTTGGGGATGTCGAGCTTGATGTTGCGCGCCACGATTGACACTTCGTTGCGCTGCTTGAAGATGTTGATCCGGAATCGCCCGACACCGGACAGGGAAAACGCCAGGTTCATTTCCAGGTCGCGTTCGAAATCCACGCGCTGTTCGGCGTCCATGATGCCGTTGGCAATCACCGCGACGTCACCGGGCTTGAACGCTTCGGTGCCCAGCGGCTTGAGCACGCCATTGAACTTGGCGCAGGGGGGCGCGCCGGTGGACAGGTAAAGGTCCGATCCATCCTGGGTGGCAAGCACCTTCAACAACGCCGGAAAATCCATAAGGCAACACCGCACATGAGGTTTGAGGAGACTGCAGGCCTACAGGTTGTGGACCTTCGACCGGTTTTAACGTTCGGGCTGTTTGCTGGCCGGGGCAAGGCCCTTGAACAGCCGGGTCAGGGCCGTCTGAAAAGCCGGGTCAGGCCTGTCTCAGCGCCGAGCCACACGTTCGTCCGGTCAAGGTGTGGGAAATTACCCGAAATCGCGCAGCAAAGGCATAATGCGCGGCTTTTTTATCGAGACGTCCGGTACCCCATGAAAGCCCAAGCCCGCCACATTCTGGTCAAGACCGCTGAAGAAGCCGAGCAACTGAAGCAGCGCATTGCCAAGGGCGAAGCGTTTGACGTACTGGCGAAGAAGTATTCGACCTGCCCGAGCGGCAAGCGCGGCGGGGATCTGGGTGAAGTGCGACCGGGCCAGATGGTCGGCGCGATTGACCAGGTGATTTTCAAAAAACCGTTGCGGACCGTGCATGGTCCGGTCAAAAGCAAATTCGGGTATCACCTGGTGCAGGTGTTTTATCGGGATTGAGGGTTGGGGCCGGAATGTGTAGTGGTCGTTCTGGCCCCTTGCCTTAGTAGGACTGGCTTCAGCCGGGAACAGGCCGGATTGAGCACCCTCGTTTTTGCGGTGTGTCGCCTGGCCCCTTCCCGGCTGAAGCCGGTACTACAGGGTGTGCGCGGCCCTACGCAGGGTTCTCGGCCCTGCCTCAAATCGGCATCACACTGCGCGGGATCAACGCCCCCGGGTGCTGAATCACCAGGCTCGCCAACTGATGCCCGGCGTTGGCCGCATCTTTCGGACCGCCGCCGCGCAGACGCCGAGCCAGATAGGCCGCGCTGAAGGAATCCCCCGCCGCCGTGGTATCGATGACTTTCTGCACGGCGTGCGCAGGCACTTCGCAACGCCGGTCGTCGACGCTCACGAGACAGCTCTGCGCCCCGCGCTTGACAACCACTTCGCTGACACCCAGGTCGCGGTAGGTCTGCAAAATTTCCTCGCCGTCGGCGTAATCGAACAGCGCCTGCTCGTCCTCCTCGGTCAGCAGGGCCAGATCCACTTCGTGCATGACCGCGCGATAGGCCTGGCGCGCCTGCTCGACACTGCGCCACAGGCGCGGGCGGTAGTTGTTGTCGAACACCACCCGCGCGCCACGGTCCCGGGCATCGGCGAGGGTCGACAGCAGCCGCGCCCGACCCGTCTCCCCCAGCACCGCCAGGGTGATGCCGCTGAAATACAGCACGTCGTAATCCGGCAGCGCGGCCAGCACCGGCTCCGCCGCCGGCGTGGTGAAGCATTCGCGCACCGCCGCCTCGTTGCGCCAGTACAGGAAACGCCGCTCGCCGTTGGCGTCGGTTTGAATGCAATACAGCCCCGGCAGCCGCCCCGGCAGACGCTGGACCCGACTCAGGCCAATGCCCTCCTCCGTCCAGACCTGGCACATGGCGTCGCTGAAACTGTCATCGCCCAGCGCCGTGACGTAATCCACCTGCGCCGCCGAACCCAGCAGCCGCGACAGGTACACCGCCGTATTCAGCGTGTCGCCGCCGAAGCTCTGCTTGAGCGTGCCGTTAGCGTGCTGTTGCAACTCGATCATGCATTCGCCGATCAGGGCGACGCGCGGGTAGCTGTGACTGACCATTTCACTCATTGCAGACTCCTGTCAGAAGCAGGTATCGAAGGATTCGATGACGCGCAGGTCATCGCCGACCAGGCACCCCGTGCGCCATTTGTCGAAGGTGAGGCACGGGTGCGAGGTGCCGAACGAAACGATATCGCCGACCTTTAACTCGCAGCCCGGCGCGACGGTCATGAACGCATGCTGATCCATCACCGCCGTGACGGTGCAGGCGCTGACGTCCTCGCCAGTCGCCGGCACCGCCCCTGGCGCATAGCGCTTGATCGGGTTGGGCATGCCGGCGTCGAACGCCACGTCGCGCTTGCCCATGGCAATCACCGCAAAACCCGGCTCAGGCATCGACTGCACATGGGCCCAGACTTCCATCGCCGGCCGTAAGCCTTCGCTGAGGTCGTGGCGTCGGTCGAGCACGCAGCACTGCGCGTCTTTGTAGATGCCGTGGTCGTGGACCACGTAACTGCCGGGGCGCAGCACGCTGAGGAAACGCTCGCGCACCTGCTGCTCGTCGAATTCCTCGGCGATCAGGTCGTACCAGGCCGAACCCGAGGCAGTGACGATCGGGCGATTCAGGGCAAACGCGCCCTTGTCCTGCAGGGTCACGGCCAGCCGCACCAGCGATGTGGCAAACGCGCGAATGCCGCTCACCGCCTGGTCGCCATGGATCACGCCTTCGTAGCCCTCGATGCCGGTCAGCTTCAGCGCCGGTTGCGCCGCAATGGCGTCGGCCAGGGCCATGACCTCGGCTTCGCTGCGGCAGCCGCAACGCCCACCAACCACGCCGTACTCGATCATCACATTGAGGGTCAGGCCCTTGGCGGCGAAGAACTCGCCCAGCGCCTTGACGTTGTCCGGGTGGTCGACCATGCAATGAAAGTCGAACATCCCGTCCGTGAGCATCTCGGCGATGAGCGCCATGTTCGGCGCGCCGACCAACTGGTTAGCCATCAGCACCCGACGCACGCCGTGGGCATAGGCCGCGCGGGTCTGCACCGCCGTGGCGAGGGTCATGCCCCAGGCGCCGTGCTGCAACTGCCGCAGAAACAGCGCCGGCACCATGCTGGTCTTGCCGTGGGGCGCCAGTTCAGCGCCACTGTCGCTGACGAACTTCTGCATCCAGCGCAGGTTGTGCTCCAGCGCCGTGTCGTGGATGACCAGCGCGGGCAGGCTGACGTCCCGCACCAGGTGGTCGCCGGGTTGCGTGGCGCCTTTTTCAATCGCGGCAATGCTCATCTCTGTTCTCCTGAATTTTTTGTTCGTGTGTGCGGCGACGCTATTCGATGACGCGCCGGGCCAGGCCGTTGGCGCTGTCGATCAACACGCGCCGGTAATGATCGTAGTGGGCCGTGGCGTCGGCCCGCGGGGCGACGATGCACAGGGTCGCGATGCAGATGCCCTGTTTGTCCCGCACGGGTGCGGCGAAGCAATGGGTGAAGGTGTCGGCGATGCTGTCGAAGGAAAAGAAGCCGTCGTCGTGGGCCTTGCGGATCTCGGCGAGAAACGTCTCGACCGGCAGGCGCGTGCCGTCCGGGAGGATGAAGTCCTCGTCGTCGATCAGGTCGATGATCGCCTGATCCGTGAGGTGCCCGAGCAACAGACGGCCCGAAGCGGTCCACGGGATGGGCGCGTCCTCGCCGATGTCCGACGAAATACGGAAATGCCGCGCGCCCTCTTTCATCAAGGCGACGGTGTATTTGCGGCCGTTGAGCAGGCACATCTGCGCGGTTTCCCGGGTCTGCTCGACGATTTCACCCAGGCTGACCTCGGCCTCGCGGGTGAAGTCGAAATGACGCAGATGCGCCTGCCCGAGGAAATACAACTGCCGCCCCAGGTAGACGTGGCCGTCCTTGCCGACGGTCTCGAGGATCCTTCGTTCCAGCAGCGAACTGACCAATTCGTACACCGTCGATTTCGGGCTGCCGATGCCGCTGGCGATCTCGTTGGGCCGCATCGGCGTGCCGGTTTCCTTGAGGAAATCGAGAATATCGAACGCTCGGTCTAAACCACGGGCCCGGCGTTTGATGTCTTCGGTCATAAGAGCAACTCCAAGCTAAACGGCGCGGATGCAAAAGCGCCTTCAGCCTTTAAAAATGGGGTAGGCAATTGAGCTGCAAGCTTCAAGAGGCAAGTGTTGCATCAGCGCGATCCCGACTTGCAGCTTGCAGCTTGCCCCTGCTCCCTACTTCTTCTTGTAGGCAATGCAATCGATCTCGACCTTGCAGTCGACCATCATGCTGGCCTGCACGCAGGCGCGGGCCGGGGCGTGTTCCGGGGAGAAGTACTCGCCGAAAACCTTGTTGAAGCTCCAGAAATCACGCGGGTCTTCCAGCCACACGCCGACGCGCACCACGTCCTCCAGGCCGTAGCCGGCCTCGGTCAGAATCGCCACCAGGTTCTGCAGGGTCTTGTGGGTCTGCTCGACGATCCCGCCGTTGATGATCTCACCGTTTTCGGCCGGCACCTGACCCGACACATGCAGCCAGCCATCGGCTTCGACGGCGCGGGCGAATGGACGTGGCTGGCCGCCACCTGCGGTACTGCCGGCGCCGTAACGAGTAATGCTCATGAAAATCTCCTTTGAGTGAGCGTCTTAAAAACGAATGTTCTTGAGGAATTCAGCCAGACGCGCTGACTTGGGTTGTTCGAATAATGCCTTGGGTGGGCCCTGCTCTTCGATGCGGCCCTGATTCATGAACACGATCTGATCGGACACCTCGTAGGCGAAGCGCATCTCGTGGGTCACCAGCAGCATGGTCATGCCCTCTTCCGCCAGGCCCTTGATCACGCTGAGCACCTCACCGACCAACTCCGGGTCCAGGGCTGAGGTGACTTCATCGAACAGCATCAGGCTCGGGTTCATCGCAATGGCCCGGGCAATCGCCACGCGCTGCTGCTGACCGCCGGAGAGCTGGCCGGGAAAGTGATTGCGCCGCTCCAGCAGGCCAACGCGGTCCAGCCACTTTTCGGCCAGGGCGATGGCTTGGTCCTTGGGCAGCTTCTTCACTTTGAGCAAGCCGAGGGTGACGTTCTGCAGCGCGGTCAGGTGCGGAAACAGGTTGAACTGCTGAAACGCCATCCCGGTCATCGCGCGGTGCCGGGCGATGAGCTTTTCCGGGTGGCGCACGCGCTTGCCACTGACGTCGCTGTAGCCGATGTCCTGACCTTCGAGACGAATGTGCCCGCCCTGAAACTCTTCCAGCAGATTGACGCAACGCAGCAGCGTGGTTTTGCCCGAGCCGCTGGAGCCGATCAGCGTGACCACGTTGCCCTTGTTCATTTTCAGGTCAACGCCCTTGAGCACTTCAACCGGGCCATAGGATTTGTGCAGCCCTTCGATGCTCAACAGAGCCGGGGCGGCAGGTGCAGTTTGAGTCTGTGTCATGGCAAGGCCACCCGTTTTTCGATTTGCCGCCCAAGAAGCTCGATGGCGTAGTTGATGACGAAGAAGAGAAAGCCGGCGAACAGGTAAAACTCAAGGGTCATGAAATTGCGCGCGATGACCTGCTGGGTGCTGAGCAACAGCTCGGCCACGCCGATCACCGAGAGCAGGGTCGAGGCCTTGACGATCTCCGTCGAGGAATTAACCCAGGTCGGCAAGATCTGCCGCAATGCCTGGGGCAGCAACACATAGCTGAGGGACTGGGGGAACGTCAGGCCGATGGCCTTGCCGGCTTCCAGCTGCCCGCGCGGGATGGCCTGCAAGGCACCGCGCACGATCTCGGCGACGTGGGAGCCGCAAAACAGCGTCAACCCCAGCGCACCGGCCTGAAACGCGCCGATCTGCCAGCCCAACGCTGGCGCCATGTAAAAGCAGGCCAGCACCAGCACAAACACGGGCGTGCCGCGAATCAGATCCACGTAGGCGCGAAACGGGAGGCGCGCCCACCATTTGCCGTAGGTCAGGATCAGCCCGGCAAATACGCCGATCACCGTCCCGAACACGATCGCCAGGCCCGCGCACTGGACACTGGTGAGAAACCCGGCCCACAGCGCTTCCCGCGCGACCCACAATTCATGCAACCAACTGGGTTGTTCGTACATGGTCCGGGCCTCCTAGCGGCGAATCGCCAGACGCTGCTCGAGGTAACGCAGCAGCATGGCAATGAGGTAACAGGCGGCGACGTACAGCGCCGTGGTCACCAGCCAGGTTTCAATCACCCGGTAGCTCTCGACGTTGATCTTGCGCGCGTAATAGGTCAGTTCCGGCACCGCGATGGCAGCGGCCAGCGACGTGTCCTTGAACAGCGAAATGAAGTTGTTCGACAGCGCCGGCAGCACGTTGCGCAACATCACCGGCACGACGATGTACGCGCGCACCTGCCATTCGCCGAGGCCGATCGCCAGCCCCGCTTCGCGCTGGCCCTTGTGGATGCTCAGCAGGCCAGCGCGGAACACTTCGGTCAGATACGCCCCGGCATACAGCGACAGGGTGACGATGAACGACGGGATCTTGTCCAGACGAATGCCCAGGCTGGGCATGGCAAAGTAAATCAACAGGATCAGCACCAGAATCGGCGTGTTGCGCACCACGGTCACGTAAATCGACGCGACGATCCGCAGGGCGCGGTAGCGGGACAGCATCGCGAATGCTGCCAGCATGCCGATGACGCAACCGATGGCGATGGAAATCAGGGCCAGTTCCAGGCCGAGCCCCAGCCCTGCCAGCAGACTGGGGAAATCCCGCCAGACCGCTGCAAAATTCAGCTGATAATTCATGGTCAGCAGTACCTGGGGCGGGACGGCATCACGGCCGTCCCCGCCCCCTTCAGTGGGCGACGCGAGCGGCGCGGGTTATTTGTATTCCATCGGGAAACCGATCGCCGGGGTCGGCAGGTCCACGCCGAACCACTTCTTGAACGACTCGGCGTACATCGGGAATTCAACGCCGGTCATGGCTTCATGCAGAGCGGTGTTGACGAAGTTCAGCCAGTCCTGATCGCCACGTTTGACGGCGCACGCGTAGGTTTGCGGGCTCCAGGCGAACGCGGGCGAACGATAGCGACCGGGGTTCTGCACCATCAGGTATTTCACCGACGACTGATCGGTGGCCGCCGCATCGGCGCGACCGGAGTTGATGGCCTGGTACATCAGGTCGACGCTGTCGTACTGGTCGACTTTCGCCTTGGGCAGCGCCTGATGCACCAGCTCTTCGGCGTAGACGTTCTGCAGCACGGCAACGGTGACGCCATCACCCGCGCCTTTCAGGTCGTCGATTTCCTTGTACTTGCTGTTGCTCGGCAGCAGCAGCGCCACGCCTTCGCGGTAATAAGGCAGCGTGAACTCCACCTGCTGGGCGCGGCTGGCAGTCACCGTGATGAACTGGCAGCTCATGTCGACTTTATCCGTCAGCAGGTTCGGAATTCGCGCGTCGGAGGACTGCACGACAAACTCGACCTTGCTCGGATCATTAAACAAGCCCTTGGCGACGATGCGCGCGATGTCGATATCAAAACCCTGCAACTTGCCGTCCGCACCCTGAAAGTGCCAAGGGGCATTGGTGCTCCCGGTACCCACGATGAGATGGCCGCGCTGCAGGACGTTGTCCAGCTTGCTGTCGGCGGCATAGGCCGTCGTTGCCAACGTTGCTGCCGTTATCAGGGCCAATGCACAAGCTTTCAAAGAAAGGGATCCGCGCCGCATGAGAGAAACTCCGCCGGTTGTATTTATTCCGCTATAGCGGAACCTTGTTTGCCACAACGGAATAGACAGCAGAAAGTGTGCCACAGAGTCAGGCGGTAAAAGAAGCGGCGAGAATCACCGGTGTTTTCAATCACATGGGTTGAAATCCAGGTGCGTGCAGGTCGAAACGCCACGCGGGCTGACCAGACTCCGCGCTACGGATCACCCCACACAGTGCGCACAGGGCCCCATCGGCGTGCACTCCGCGCCAATAACGCGCATCACGGTTTGCGTGCCAAGACCGTTCATCGCGCCAAGGGCACGATCCGCCCGCCAAAGAACCCAATCAGCGCGTTGGTTAAGTAGTGGCATATTGGTTCATGTTGGCACCCCGCCCATCAGGCTGAACAAGACACCGTCTGGCTGGTTATCCCGACACACCCCTCAATCGAGCTATGGTTTTCTTAATACCGGCCGATTCAGGAGGATGAAGGGAACATTGGCACCGTTACTGCTTCAAACGTCTTTATGAAGCTTTTATGACAGCCGCGTGAATACCCAGGGACGGCGGCACTTTTACGGGTTGTACGGTGGAGGAACCCCCAATGAAACAGCGAGCCACAGTCATCTGCCGCAGGGACAACCAGATCCTTTACGTGCGCAAATCCAACGCCCGGTGGAACCTTCCCGGCGGCAAAGTCGAAGCCGATGAATCGCCTGCGCAGGCCGCTGCGCGCGAATTACGTGAAGAGACCGGTCTGATCCTGGAAGACCTGGCGTACATCACTCGCTATGAGGGCGGTGCCGTGTTGCATCACGTGTTCGAAGTGTCGGTGACGATGATCGCCACCCCTGCCCCCCACAACGAAATTGCCGACTGCAAGTGGTTCACCAGCAAAGAGCTGGGCGACCAGAAAGTCAGCCCAGCGGCGAAGTCCATCGTGAAGGCTTTTCTGACCAACGCCATTTATTAAGTGTTGTTGAGAGGCGTTCACAGGTTTTTCACATCGGGGGCGATACTCTTCACTTGCTCCTCCAAGACTGACTTTAAGCCCGCACCCCCCATCGCGGGCTTTTTCTTGCCCAAAATTCCTCCCGCCCCCCTCCTTTTCTCCCTGCCTGATCTATAAACATTCTGACGACCGGGCTTAATTTCGGCATCCGAACGCCGACAGTTAAGTGAGCATATCCAAGGAGCGGCAGATGTTTAATTCCAAAATCAAAAAGCAAATGTCCACTCTGAGCTCGGAGCTGGTCGCGCTGAAAAATTTTCACGACGCCCTCATGCAGCAAATGCTGTCGCTGACCGTGGATGCCGACCTGCGCATCACGGACGCAAACAGCAAATTCTGCGCAGCCATCGGTTACTCCCATGACGAGCTGGTTGGCCAGCCCATGGCGGCGTTCATTCCGACCTACGTCGCAACCCTGCCGTGCTTCCGCGACTTCAAATTAGCGGCCGTCAACGGCACTGCGGTGACCGACGACTACCGCTTCATCAGCAAAGGCGGTTCGCTGATCTGGATTCACGCCACGTGGTCGCCGCTGAAGGATGATCAGGGCCGTGTGGCCGCCCTCAAATGTCTGGCCACCAACGTCACCGCCGAAGTCAACAAGGCCCGGGAAAACGAGTCGTTCATCAACGCCCTGCTGCGCTCGACAGCGGTCATCGAATTCGACCTCGGCGGCCACGTGCTGAAGGCTAACCAGTCCTTCCTCCAGGAAATGGGCTACAGCCAGGATCAGATTCTCGGCAAGCACCACAGCCTGTTCTGTGACCCGAAATTCGCCGCCACCGAAGACTACAAAGCGTTCTGGAAACGCCTGAACAACGGCGACTTCGTGGCCGACCGGTTCAAACGCATCAACAGCCGTGGCGAGGACGTGTGGCTGGAAGCGACCTACAACCCGGTCCACGACACCCAGGGCAAGCTTTACAAGGTGGTGAAATTCGCCACTGTCATTACCGATCAGGTACGTCGCGAAGCCGAAATCAGCGTCGCGGCCGGCACAGCCTTCGAGATCTCCCAGCGCACCGACGTCTCGGCGCAGCGCGGGGCAGCGGTGATCAACAACACCGTGGAAACCATGAACGGCATCGCCGACCAGATGCTCTCTGCCTCCCATGGCATGGAAGCGCTGGGCAAGCAGTCGTTGCTGATCAGCACCATCGTGCAAACCATCGGCGGCATCGCCCAACAGACCAACTTGCTCGCCCTCAACGCCGCCATCGAAGCCGCCCGTGCCGGCGAACAGGGCCGGGGGTTCGCCGTGGTGGCCGATGAAGTGCGTCAGCTGGCCGGACGCACCAGCACGGCGACCGAAGAGATTGTCGCGGTGGTGCAGCAGAACCAGAAACTGGTGGATGATGTGGTCAAGGACATGGGCAGCACCCGCGCCCAGGCGGAGCAAGGCCTGTCGCTGGCCAACCAGGCCGGCAGCGTGATCGTTGAGATCCAGGAAGGCGCGCGTCAGGTGGTGGGTGCCGTCCAGCGGTTCAACCACCAGCTCTGACAGCGGCCGCACCCGCCTTTAACTCGGGGTCCCCCATGACAAATGGTCGCAGCGCGCCGAGCGGGAGATACGCTTGCCCTACAAAATGCTAATCTGCGCCACATATGTGGCCCCATCCGGGTATGCCACCCCACGTTGACATGGAGCCGACAATGGCTTTGGATTCCCTGCTCTGCCCGGATTTGCTGACCATCGCAGAGCGTTCGGCGATCGCCGAGGTTGAAGCGACGACGAATATCCTCAGGCTCGTGACGCGGCTGACCGGCATGCGCTTTGCCGGTATTGCCAAGTTCACCGACTCCGAGTGGGTCGCCTGCGCGGTTTATGACGAGATTCACATCGGCATCCAGGAAGGCGAAGTGCTGGAGCTGGAAACCACGCTGTGCAACGAACTGATCGCAAACCCGAAAGCGCTGATCATCCCCAGCATCAGCCAGAGCGAGCGCTATGCGGGTCGCCCGGTGGTCAAGCAATACGCCATCGAGAGCTACATCGGCGTGCCGATCAGCCTGCCCGACGGCCAGCTGTTCGGCGCCTTGTGCCTGCTCGATTCCAAAGCCAGCACCTTCGAAAGCCCGGACCTCGTCGAAACCCTGGGCCTGTTCTCCCGGCTGATCGGCTGCATCGTGTTCTCCCATTACAGCACGGTGAACAAAGTAAGGACGCAGGTCGAGCACGCCTGATCCGGTGATCCTCACCGGCGAGCGGCGGTAGGTGGATAACCAAGACGGTGTTACACTGCCGCGCCTTGAATTCGCATGCGCCGCTTGAGCCTTTCACGGGGTCGCGGCGCGCGCCCCAGACATGTGCGTCCTCCGGCGCACAGCAAGCGTGGTCGATGCAGGTCGGTCACCCGCTGAACCCGTATCGGACGCTGCTCCCGTTCACCCATCTTCATCAGGTCATGTCGCCGTCATCGGTGACGTGCAGGCTGCTGGTTGGATCACGAGCAATCGCCACCAGGCGTCGAAGGCCATCGCCAATCAGCCCCTTGTAAACAATCCAGGATAAGCAATTGATTTCCACAGCTAACATCACCATGCAGTTTGGCGCCAAGCCGCTGTTCGAGAACGTTTCGGTCAAATTCGGCGGTGGCAACCGCTATGGCCTCATCGGCGCCAATGGCTGTGGCAAGTCCACCTTCATGAAGATCCTCGGCGGCGATCTGGAGCCGTCCGGCGGCCAGGTGATGCTCGAGCCGAACGTGCGCCTGGGTAAATTGCGTCAGGACCAGTTCGCCTACGAAGACTTCTCTGTCATCGACACCGTGATCATGGGTCACGAAGAGCTGTGGAAGGTCAAGGCTGAGCGCGATCGCATCTATTCGCTGCCGGAAATGACCGAAGAAGACGGCATGGCCGTGGCCGAGCTGGAAACCGAATTTGCTGAAATGGACGGCTACACCGCCGAATCCCGCGCCGGCGAGCTGTTGCTCGGTCTGGGCATCGGCATCGAGCAGCACTTCGGCCCGATGAGCGAGGTCTCCCCTGGCTGGAAACTGCGCGTATTGCTGGCCCAGGCGCTGTTCTCCGACCCTGAAGTGCTGTTGCTCGACGAACCAACCAACCACCTGGACATCAACACGATTCGCTGGCTGGAAAACATCCTGACCCAGCGCTCCAGCCTGATGATCATCATTTCTCACGACCGTCACTTCCTCAACAGCGTGTGCACCCACATGGCTGACCTGGATTACGGCGAGCTGCGTCTGTTCCCGGGCAACTACGACGAGTACATGACCGTGGCGACCCAGTCCCGCGAGCAGTTGCTGTCGGACAACGCCAAGAAGAAAGCCCAGATTTCCGAGCTGCAGTCGTTCGTCAGCCGCTTCTCGGCCAACGCCTCGAAAGCCAAGCAGGCCACCTCCCGTGCCAAGGCGATCGACAAGATCCAGCTGGCCGAGGTCAAGCCTTCGAGTCGCGTCAGCCCGTTCATCCGCTTTGATCAGAACAAGAAGCTGCACCGTCAGGCGGTCATCATTGACCAAATGGCCAAAGGCTTCGACGGCAAGCCACTGTTCAAGAACTTCAGCTTCCAGGTTGAAGCCGGCGAACGCGTTGCGATCATCGGCCCGAACGGGATCGGTAAAACCACCCTGCTGCGCACCTTGGTCAATGAACTGACCCCGGATGCCGGCACGATCAAGTGGACCGATGCGGCAGAGCTGGGTTACTACGCCCAGGACCACGCCCACGACTTCGAAGACGATGTCACCCTCTTCGACTGGATGGGCCAATGGACTCAAGGTGAACAAGTCATTCGTGGCACCCTGGGCCGGATGCTGTTCTCCAACGACGAGATCCTCAAGTCGGTCAAGGTGATCTCCGGTGGTGAGCAAGGCCGCATGCTGTTCGGCAAGCTGATCCTGCAGAAGCCGAACGTGCTGATCATGGACGAGCCGACCAACCACCTGGACATGGAGTCGATCGAGGCGCTGAACCTGGCGCTGGAGAACTACCCGGGAACGCTGATCTTCGTCAGCCACGACCGCGAGTTCGTATCGTCCCTGGCCACCCGCATCATCGAGTTGAGCCCAAGTGGCGTGACCGACTTCAGCGGCACCTACGACGATTACCTGCGCAGCCAGGGCGTCGCGTTCTGATCAGGGCAATCCGCTGACAGAGTGAAGCTGAAACCAGGGAGCCCCGTCCACCGTGACGGGGCTTTTTTGTGACAGTGGGACCGGCGTTGGCCGGGAAGACGCCAGGCCAGGCGCCGCCAATCCTGCGGTGTGACCTCCGACGCGTTCCCGGCTAAAGCCGGTCCTACGAAGGCAAATGCGAACACTCGTAGGACCGGCTTCAGCCGGGAACGGGCAAGTCCGGCCGCCGTCTGACCCCGGATAAAAACCGTTAGCCAGCTTTCATTTCCCGACCCCACGGGCGATGATGCGGCACTCCCACCGCTCCAGCGAAGAGTCCCCATGTCTGCCGCCCAGCCGCCTGTTTCGCCTGTCAACACGCCTGCCAGCGACGCCAGTTCGATGGCGATCACCCTGCAAATCATCTCCATCGTCGTCTACACCTTCATTGCCTTCCTGTGCATCGGTCTGCCCATCGCGGTGATGCCCGGTTACGTGCACAACCAGCTGGGTTTCAGCGCGGTGGTCGCGGGGCTGGTGATCGGTGCGCAGTACCTGGCGACGCTGTTGAGTCGCCCGGTGGCCGGGCGTATCTGCGACACCATCGGCACCAAGCGCGCCATCGTTTACGGGCTGTCCGGCATCGCGTTGAGCGGCGTGCTGACCCTGGCGGCGATCCTCCTGGAGCGTTTCGCAGACGTCAGCCTGACAATCCTGATCATCGCCCGCCTGTTTCTCGGCGCGTCCCAGGGCTTGATCGGCGTGGGCACCATCAGCTGGTGCATCGGCCAGGTCGGTTCGGAGCACACCGCCCGCTCGATTTCCTGGAATGGCATTGCGTCATACGGCGCCATCGCCATTGGCGCTCCCCTTGGCGTGGTGATGGTCGGGGCGCTGGGCTTTGCCAGCCTGGGGTTGGTGCTGTTCGTCCTGGCGGCCGGGGCGTTGCTGTTGATCCGCAACAAAACGGCGATCCCGGTGGTGCGCGGCGAGCGCCTGCCGTTCTTCTCGGTGTTCGGCCGGGTGGCGCCGTTTGGCCTGAGCCTGACCCTGTCCTCCATCGGCTACGGCACGCTGACGACGTTCATCACGTTGTTTTACGTGGCCCGTGGCTGGGAAGGCGCGGCCTGGTGCCTGACGGTGTTCGGCATCTGTTTCATCGTCGCGCGTTTGCTGTTCATCAACGCGATCAACCGCTTTGGCGGCTTTCGCTCGGCGATCGTCTGCATCACGGTGGAAACCCTGGGTCTGTTGCTGCTCTGGCTGGCACCCGACACCACCTTCGCCCTGATCGGCGCAGGGCTGACCGGTTTTGGTCTGTCGCTGGTCTATCCCGCGCTGGGCGTCGAAGCCATCAAGCAGGTGCCCAACAGCAGTCGCGGTGCCGGGCTCAGCGCTTACGCGGTGTTCTTCGACCTGGCGCTGGCCATTGCCGGACCGCTGATGGGTGCCGTGGCGCTGGGCATGGGCTATGGCTGGATTTTCTTTTTCGCTGCAGTGTTGTCGGTGGCGGCGCTGACGCTGGCGGTGGTGCTGTCGCGCAGGACGCCGGTCGATACGCGGGTGTAGAGAACGCGCGGTATAACGGCTTCCCGGCTAAAGCCGGTCCTACAGAGGGAAGCGGCCGGCGATCATGCCACTAAATGGCTGTTGAAATCCCCCGGCTAGAGCCGGTCCCACCTAAAAGCTGAACTGCCGCCTCGCGTCCCGGTCGGAATAGCACATCCCCCGAACAGGAGTGAGGGCGTGACCCACGACCCCTCTGGCTCGAACGCTATCCCTCCGGACCCGGCCACGTTGCGCGAAGTCCACAAACTGCGCGTGCTGACCGTGAACACCCACAAGGGCTTCACTGCACTGAACCGGCGTTTCATCCTGCCGGAATTGCGTGAGGCCGTGCGCAGCACCGGTGCCGATCTGGTGTTTCTCCAGGAAGTCCTCGGCGGGCATGACCGCCATGCCGCCAAGTACGAAGACTGGCCCGACACGCCGCACTACGAATTTCTCGCCGACAGCATGTGGACGGACTTCGCCTATGGCCGCAACGCGGTCTACCCCGACGGTCACCACGGCAACGCGCTGCTGTCCAAATACCCGATCCTGCATTACCGCAATCTGGACATTTCCATCACCGGGCCGGAGCGCCGCGGCCTCTTGCATTGCGTGCTGCAGGTGCCGGGGCATGCGGAAGTCCATGCGATTTGTGTGCACCTCAGCCTGTTGGAGAGCCATCGGCAATTGCAGCTGAACCTGCTCTGCGACCTGCTTGACTCCCTGCCCGAGGACGCCCCGGTGGTCATCGCCGGCGATTTCAACGACTGGCAGCTGCAGGGCAACAAGCGCCTGCAGCGCTGCGGCTACCTCCACGAAGCCTTCGAGCGCAGTCAGGGGCGGTTGGCGAAGACCTATCCGGCGCGCTTCCCGATGCTGCGCCTTGACCGTATCTATTTGCGCAACGCCACCAGCCACCACCCGAAAATCCTCGGCACGCGGCCGTGGACGCATTTGTCCGATCACCTGCCGCTGGCGGTCGAAGTGCATCTGTAATGAGCTACGCCGTCATTTATCCGGATCGATCAGGGGAACCGTGGCGTCACGATCAAACTGGGAACCCGGGTCTTCGTTACCCGGATCCATATCGGCATCGAGTTCCGTTTCCGGCTCATCGGGCTGATGCCCAGGGTGCGGTGCAAGCGGCGCAGCATCGGGGGAGTGAGATTGCATGGCAGTTTCCTCGTTTCGGTAGGTTTGCTGAAGACTCTATTCAATGCGTGGAGCTTAGCAGGCGCCTCAGGTGCAACAAGACCGATCGACACTATCAAGAACACCTATGGCAATCAGCAGTCAGTAAACAAGCCTCGCCGCTTTCGTCGCGCTGTTCCTTATCGGGCGAAGACGGCGTCATGAGCCGCGCATCCAGACACGCCTCACCGCACAGGAAAAAATCCCCATGAGTCTGCACGACAAGATCATCGGCCGCCTCGGCTTCGGCTCCGCGCCCTTGGGCAACATGTTTCGCACCATTGACGAAGACGAAGCGGCAGCCACCGTTCAATCCGCCTGGGACCAGGGCATCCGCTATTTCGACACCGCACCCATCTACGGCGCCGGCCTGTCCGAGCAGCGGGTGGGCAAGGCACTGGCGGGCATCCCCCGCGACCAGTACACCTTGAGCACCAAAGTCGGCCGGCTGATTTCCGATGAGATCGACACCGAAACGCGCAGTGGTCCTTTCGCCGAAGGCCTGAAAAACAAGATTGTCACCGACTACTCCGCCGACGCCACGTTGCGTTCCATTGAAGCGAGCCTGAAACGGCTGAACACCGACCGACTGGATATCGTGTTTGTCCACGACGTCGCCCAGGACGCCCATGGCGATGCCTGGATCGAGCATTTCAACATCGCTCGCACCGGCGCTTTCCGCGCCCTCACCCGTCTGCGCGAAGAAGGCGTGATCAAGGCCTGGGGCCTGGGCGTCAACCGCGTCGAGCCGTGCGAACTGACTTTGGACCTGGAAGAAGCCCAGCCAGATGGCTTTCTGCTCGCCGGTCGTTATTCCCTTCTCGACCATGACCAGCCGCTGCAACGGCTGTTCGACAAGGCCCGCCAGCACAACGCCGAGTTCGTCGTCGGCGGGCCTTACAGCTCCGGCGTGCTGGTGGGCGGCAAGCATTTCGAATATCAGGAAGCGTCCCAGGCGATGCTCGACAAAGTGGCGCACATCCAGGAAATCGCTCGGCAGTATCAGGTCGACATCAAGTCGGCAGCGCTGCAGTTCGTCCTCGCCAATCCGCTGGTGGCAGCGGTGATTCCAGGCGCGAGCCGGCCGTCGCGGATCATCGAAGACGTTACCGCGCTCAACGCACAGGTGCCGGATGGTTTCTGGCAAGCCATGCGCGATCAGGGCTTCATTGCCCTGCAGGCGCCGGTCCCCGGCAAAGACTGATATCGTGCCCAATGACGCCGGGCCAGACGCCCGGCTTTGTTCCCTGCGCGAGATCCGTCCATGCGAATTCTGATCGTCAACGTCAACACCACTGAATCCATGACCGAGACCATCGCCGAGCAGGCCCGCAGCGTGGCCTCGCCCGGCACCGAGATCATTGGTCTGACCCCGCGCTTCGGCGCCGAGTCGGTGGAAGGCAATTTTGAAAGTTACCTCGCGGCCATCGCGGTGATGGACCGGGTCATGTCCTACGAAGGGCCTTATGACGCGGTCATTCAGGCCGGTTATGGCGAGCATGGCCGCGAAGGTTTGCAGGAGCTGCTCGACGTGCCGGTGGTGGACATCACCGAAGCGGCGGCCAGCCTGGCGATGCTGCTGGGGCATAAATACGCGGTGGTCACCACGCTGGACCGCACTGTGCCGCTGATCGAAGACCGCCTGAAGCTGGCCGGGGTGTACGAGCGCTGCGCCTCGGTGCGGGCCAGCGGCATGAGCGTGCTGGAGCTGGAGGAATCGCCGGAGCGTGCGGTCGAGGCAATCGTCGAGCAGGCCATCGAAGCGGTGAACCGGGACAAGGCCGAGGTGATCTGCCTGGGCTGTGGCGGCATGGCCGGGCTGGATCAACTCATCCGCGAACGCGCGGGCGTGCCGGTGGTGGATGGGGTCACCGCAGCGGTGGCACTGGCGGAATCGCTGGTGCGTCTGGGATTGAAGACCTCCAAAGTGCGGACCTACGCCACGCCACGGCCCAAGAAGATCGTCGGTTGGCCGTTTAAGCTCTAAGCCGGTGGTGTTGAGCTCACGCCGATGGCGCTGCAAACACATACCTTGTGGGAGCGAGCTTGCTCGCGAAGACGGCATTCCAGCCGCTGAAGATCAAGTGAATGTACCGCCTCTTCGTGAGCAAGCTCACTCCCACAGGTGTTGCGTCCGTCCAGTTACTGCGAGGTGCCAATACATCTCCGGCACACCACCGCCGCATTCGCCTCCACCCGCCGAATCGTTTAGTATCCCCGCCGCCGGTTTCCACTCGGAATTAATAGGGAATCCCGGGCGCGTCATCGCGCTCAAACGGAACTGTCCCCGCAACTGTAGGCGCCGAGCCCTGCTTCCTGTTTGCCACTGGGTCACCCCGGGAAGGCCGAAGCATGGCAATGAAGCGCCAGTCAGGAGACCTGCCGGCCAGCATATTCATTCACCGGCGGGGTGTCCGGGGAAGGACTCCCGTTCGTGCGTCGTTTCGCGCACGCTGTGCGCGCCCCCACTTTCAGGGCGCCTGCCGGGATGGACTTTCCAGCGCCTGCTTCGCCAAGCAATCAGGCTTTCTGGAGATCGCTGTTCATGCCGCTGCGCCGCCTCGCCGCCCTGTTCGTCACGCTGACCTTGCCCACCGCCGCGCTCGCGGCGTCGACGGCCTACCCCTTGACCGTGGACAACTGTGGCGAAGCGCTGACGTTCAACCACGCGCCGCAGAAAACCGTGACCATCGGCCAGGCCGCCACCGAAATGCTCTATGCCCTTGGCCTGGGCCCGAAGGTCGTGGGCACGTCACTGTGGTTCAACCCCGTCCTGCCCCAGTACCAAACCCTCAACGACGGCATCGAGCGCCTGGCCGACAATGCGCCGAGCTTCGAATCGGTGATCGGCAAACGCCCGGATTTCGTCCCGGTGCAGTTTGAGTGGATGGTCGGCCCACAGGGCGCGGTCGGCACCCGCGAGCAGTTTCGCGATTTAGGCATTTCCACCTACATCCTGCCCTCCGATTGCGAGGGCAAGAACAACCGGGTCGGCGCCGACGGCACGCGCCTCGAAGCCTTCCGCATCGAAACGCTGTACAAAAGCCTCGGTCAGCTGGCGCAGATCTTCGATGTGCAAGACCGTGGCGAGCACCTGATCGCGGATTATCAGGGGCGGCTGGCCAAAGCTGTGGCGCAGGCAAAAGCCCATGCCAACCCACCCGTCTCGGCGGTGTTCTGGTTTTCCAGCCCTGACATCAACGTCGATCCGTACGTGGCCGGGCGCAAGGGCATTCCCAACTTCATGCTCGACACCCTCGGCATGCGCAACGTCATCGACTCCGATGAGGAATGGCCGACCGTGGGCTGGGAAACCATCGCCAAGGCCAACCCGACCGTGCTGGTCATCGCACGCATGGACCGTCGCCGCTTCCCGGCCGACGATCACGAAAAGAAGCTGGCCTTCCTCCGCTCTGATCCGGTCACCCGCAATATGGATGCAGTGAAAAACAATCGCATCGTGATCATGGACGCCAGCGCCATGGAGTCCAGCGTGCGGCTGTTTGACGGTATCGAACAGCTGGCCGGGGCCACTCTCGCGCCATGACGTCTGTCGGCATGCTCCGGTCGAGCGTCGTCCGCATCTTCGGGCATGGCGCTTGGGCCATCGCATTACTGGCGTTGGCGGTGCTCGCGGGCGTGGCGATCGGCGAGACGTCGATCAGCCTGCCGGTGATCGTTCAGGTGCTGGCGAACAAGCTGTGGGCCGCGGGTTTTCCCCTCGACCCGATCGACGAGGGCATCGTCTGGAATTACCGCCTGACCCGGGCCATCGTTGCCGCCACCTGCGGTGCAGGGCTGGCGGTGTCGGGCGTAGTTTTGCAATCGCTGCTGCGCAACCCCTTGGCCGACCCCTACTTGCTGGGCATTTCTGCCGGTGCTTCAACCGGCGCGGTCTTGGTGGCGATCATCGGCATCGGTGCCGGGACGATCTCCCTGTCCACCGGCGCATTTGCCGGGGCGATTGCCGCCTTTGCGCTGGTCGCCCTGCTCGCCCGCTCCTCTCGGGGCCAGACCGCTGCGGGCCAGATCATCCTGGCGGGCATTGCCGGGTCCCAGCTGTTCAACGCCCTGACGTCCTTCCTGATCACCAAGTCGGCCAATGCCGAGCAGGCCCGCGGGATCATGTTCTGGCTGCTGGGCAATCTCAGCGGCGTGCGCTGGTCGTCGGTGGCGCTGTCGGTGCCGGTCGTGGTCCTCGGTTTGCTGGTGTGCCTGTGGCATCGGCGCGCGCTGGATGCGTTCACGTTTGGCAGCGATTCGGCCGCGTCCCTGGGCATTCCGGTGCGCCGGGTGCAGGCGGTGCTGATCCTCACCGCCGCACTGATGACGGCGGTGATGGTGTCGATTGTCGGCTCCATCGGCTTCGTCGGTCTGGTGATTCCCCATGCGGTGCGCCTGGTGGCGGGCGTGCGCCATGCCCGGTTGCTGCCCTTGAGCGCCCTGATCGGCGCGCTGTTCATGATTGCCGCCGATGTGCTGTCGCGCACCTTGATCAAGGGTCAGGTGTTGCCGATCGGGGTCATCACGGCGCTGGTGGGCGCGCCGGTGTTTGCCATGATTCTGGTCCGCGGGAATCGTCCTCGATGAACGCGCGTCAGGAGGTGTCCGGCGCCATGCTCGAAGGCAGCGACCTGAGTTACTCGGTCAAGGGCGCGCCACTGCTCAGCGGGGTAAGCCTGGCGATTCGGCCGGGGGAAAACCTGGGGGTCGTCGGGCCCAATGGCTCGGGGAAGTCGACGCTGCTGAAGTTGCTGGCGGGGATTCAAACGCCGTCCCAGGGCGACGTTCGCCTGGGTGGGCAGCGCTTGTCGGCGTTGAGCCGGCGAGACATTGCGCGGCAGGTGGCGGTGGTGGAGCAGCATGCGCAGACGGGTGATTCGATCAGTCTGTTGCAGGCGGTTGAGCTGGGCCGTACGCCGTGGCTGTCGGCGCTGGCGCCGTGGGGTGAGGTTGATGACCGGATTGTGGCGCAGGCGTTGGCGGATGTGAGTTTGCAGCACCTGGCGCATCGGGCGTGGCATACGTTGTCGGGCGGGGAGCAGCAGCGCGGGCATATTGCGCGGGCGCTGGCGCAGCGGCCGCAGGTGTTGTTGCTGGATGAGCCGACGAATCATTTGGATATTCAGCAGCAGTTGTCGATTTTGCGGTTGGTTCAGCAGTTGCCGGTGACGACGGTGGTGGCGTTGCATGATTTGAATCAGGCGTTGGGGTGTGATCGTCTGGCGGTGATGGATGGCGGGCGTTTGGTGGCGCTGGGGTCGCCGTTTGATGTGTTGTCGCCGGAGCTGTTGGGTGACGTGTTTGGGGTGCGGGGGCATTGGTTGGTTGATCCGTTTGACGGGGCTCGTCTGCTAAGGCTGAGGGCGCCAGAATCACAAGCGTCTGCCTAGGGGCAGACTGTTTCGCCTTCGGCGAGTTACTTTTAAAAAGCACTAAAAGTAACCAAAAGTGCCTGCTCTCGGCTTGGCCCGACTTCGTCGGGTTCCCTCACTCCGACGACGCTCCGTGGGCCCGCGCCGAACGGACATCCATGTCCTGACGGCGCTCTCGCCGCATCCATGCGGCTCGGCCCACTCCGCGTCGTCTACGTTCGGCCTGCACCAAAGTCGCGATTGGCGGTGTCTGGACCTTCTGCGCAGGAAGATCAAAAGCAGATCAAGAGCAGATCAAGAGCAGATCAAGAGCAGATCAAGAGCAGATCAAGAGCAGATCAAGAGCTTCCCGGCTGAAGCCGGTCCTACGGGCGCGTGCGGTCTTTTAGTGGGACCGGCTTTAGCCGGGAAGAGGCCGGTGACGGCAACGGAAATTTCGCTGCCCAACGCTGATCGTTCCCACGCTCTGCGTGGGGATACATCCGGCACTGGAGGATCTTCGGGTTTTTCCAAAGGGGACTTTCCAAAGGGGACTGATTTATTTACAACGCTTCACCGTAAATTAATCTGTCCCCGGTCTGTCTGTGTCTGGTCTCGCTTCCGACCCGCCCTGGTAATGACTCCCTCCAACCTCAATACCGTGGCTTCACCGCCTTCCACTCCGGTTTGTATTTCTGCATTTGCCGCACGTCGTCACGCTGGCGAATGCCGCACGTTAGATATTGGTCGTTGAGTTTGCCCAGCTGGTCGTAGTCCAGCTCCAGTCCCAACCCGGGCTCGCGGGTGAGGTGGACGCAGCCGTCGATGATGGGGAGTTTGCCGCCTTTGATGACCTCTTCGTCCGGTTCTTGCCACGGGTAGTGGGTGTCGCAGGCGAAGTCGAGGTTGGGGACGGCGGCGGCGACGTGGGTCATGGCCATGAGGCTAATGCCCAGGTGGGAGTTGGAGTGCATGGAGACGCCGAGGCCGAAGGTGTCGCACATTTTTGCCAGCGCCTGGGTGTCGCGCAGGCCGCCCCAGTAATGGTGGTCGGCGAGGACGATCTGCACGCTGTTCAGCGCGACGCTGCGGCGGAATTCGTCGAAGTCGGTGACGACCATGTTGGTCGCCAGCGGCAGGCCGGTACGTTTATGCAGTTCGGCCATGCCGTCCAGCCCGGGCGTCGGGTCTTCGTAGTATTGCAGGTCGTCGCCGAGCAGTTCGGCCATGCGGATCGAGGTGTCCAGGGACCAGTTACCGTTCGGGTCGATGCGAAGCGGATAGCCGGGAAAGGCCTTTTTCAGCGCCTTGATGCACGACACTTCGTGTTCCGGGTCCAGCGCGCCGGCTTTCAGCTTGATGCTCTTGAAGCCGTAGGCGTCGATCATCCGCCGCGCCTGGGCGACGATCTGTTCTTCACTTAGCGCTTCTCCCCAGCTGTCTGGCGCGTAGGGCGAATCGGCGTGTTGGGCGTATTTGAAGAACAGGTACGCGCTGAACGGCACGCGGTCGCGAACGGCACCGCCCAGCAGGTCAACCAGCGGCAGATTCATTGAACGTGCCTGCACATCGAGAAACGCCACTTCGAACGCCGAATAGGCATTGCTCACCGCTTTGCTGGCGTGAGAACCCGGCGCCAGCTCGGCACCCGCCATTGAAGCAGGTTTGTTAGCCGCCACCGTAGCGTTGACCACCGCCCGCAAGTGGTTGAGGTTGAACGGGTCCATGCCGATCAACTGGCTTTGCAACTGCTGTTGAATCGCCAGGGCCGGCGCATCGCCGTAGCTTTCGCCGAGGCCGAGGTAGCCGTTGTCGGTTTCGACTTCGATGATCGAGCGCAGGGCGAAGGGCTCGTGGATGCCGCTGGCGTTGAGCAACGGCGGATCGCGGAAGGCAATCGGGGTGACGGTGACGCGTGTGATTTTCAAATGACTTCTCCCGGTCAATCAGGGTTCGAGGCTAGGGTTTAAGACTGGTATGGGGGCTGAGCGCGCTGGCTGCAGGCCGTGGCGCAGCGTCTTCAAGCTTTGGGCGGTGTGGGTCGCTCTTCGGCGTGGTGCGGACGAAGAAGATCACCACGGCCGCTACCAGCGAGGTCAGCGCCAGGCCGTACATGCCGCCTTGAATAGAGCCGGTTTTCTGCTCCAGAAAGCCGAACGCGGTGGGCGCCACGAAGCCGCCGAGGTTGCCGATGGAATTGATCAGCGCGATCACCGCCGCTGCGATGCGCGCGTCCAGATAGCCTTGGGGAATGGGCCAGAACAGCGCCGACGCCGCCTTGAAACCGATGGCCGCAAAGCAGATGGCGACGAAGGCGAAGATCGGCCCGCCGACGGTGGACATGAACATCCCGCACGCGGCAATCACCAGGGTGACCGCGACCCACGCCTGTTGATGCTTGAAGCGTGCAGCCAGCGCCGCGAAGCCGTACATGGCGATGATCGAGATGATCCACGGGATCGAGTTGAACAGGCCGACTTCGAAATCGCTGAGGCTGCCCATCTTCTTGATCATGCTCGGCAGCCAGAAGGTCGCGCCGTAGATGGTCAGGGCCACGGAAAAGTAGATGAAGCAAAACAACATGATCTGCCGGTCTGCGAGCAGCTTGAAGATCGACGGCTTGACCACTTGCGCCGCCTCCCGGGCGCGCTGTTCGGCGTCGATGGCGCTGATCAGTGCGCCCTTCTCTTCTTCGCTCAGCCACTTGGCGTCGCGGATATGGGACTGCAGCCAGAACCAGACGAAGCCGCACAAGGCGATGGAAGCAAAGCCTTCGATGATGAACATCCACTGCCAGCCGTGCAGGTTCATACCGCTGACGCCGAGCAATGCACCGGACACCGGCCCGGAAATCACCGACGCAATGGCCGAGCCGCTGAGAAAGATGGCCATGGCCTTGCCGCGTTCGCTGGAAGGCAGCCATTGGGTGAAGTAATAAATGATGCCGGGGAAGAACCCCGCTTCCGCCGCGCCGAGGATGAAGCGCAACACGTAGAAGCTGGTTTCGCCACGGACGAAGGCCATGGCCATTGCCGCAGCGCCCCAGGTGAACATGATGCGCGTCAGCCAGGCGCGGGCGCCGAACCGTTGCAGGAGCATGTTCGACGGAACTTCGAACAGCGCGTAGCCGACGAAAAACAGACCGGCGCCGAGCCCGTAGGCGGCGGCGCCGATGCCCAGGTCGGTTTCCATGTGGCTGCGGACGAAGCCGATGTTGACCCGATCGATGTAGTTGACGATGAACATGATCACGAACAACGGCAACACATGACGCTTCACCTTCGTGGCCGCACGGGCCAGCACGGTGGAATCGGCGCTGCTGAGGGGTGCAGGGGTGGGAACGGTGCGGTTCAAGGTGCGACTCCCGGTCTTTGTATTTTTTGTGGGATAGCGTGGAATGAACCGATCATGGACCGAGGCATTGTTCCCGTCTAATCTAGATTGACTGTTGATTGATACCTGGATTAGATCAATGTTCGAGCTCGCCCAGCTGCGCTGCTTCACCACCGTCGCCACCGAACTCAACTTCCGCCGGGCTGCCGAGCGGCTGAACATGACCCAGCCGCCCCTCAGTCGGCAGATCCAGTTGCTTGAGCATTCGCTGGGGGTTCAGCTGTTCAACCGCAACACCCGCAGCGTCGCGTTGACCGCGGCGGGCCGGGCGTTTTTCATCGAAGCGCAGACGCTGCTGGAGCGGGCGCATCAGGCGGCCATCGCGGCGCGCCGCTTTGCCGAAGGCGACATCGGCTCGGTCACTATCAGTTTCGTCGGCAGCGCGGTGTACGAGTTTCTGCCACGGGTCATCGCCGAGGCGCGGCAGAACCAGCCCCACGTGAAAATCTCCCTCACTGAACTCAACACGTACCAGCAACACGAAGCCCTGCGCGCCCGGCGCATCGACCTGGGCATCGTGCGGGCGCCGCTGCTGCAGCCCGGTTACGAGACCGAATGCCTGGTCCGCGAGCCGTTCGTGCTGGCGGTGCCCAGCAGTCATCCGCTGGCGAACGCCCAGCGCATCAACGTGCAGGACCTCGACGCCCAGCCCTTCCTCATGTACTCGCACTCGGCCTACCCGCCGTTCAACGAACTGCTCACCGGCATGTTTCGCTCCGCGCAAGTGGCGCCCGAATACGTGCAGTGGCTGGGTTCGTCGCTGACCATCCTGGCGCTGGTGAACGCCGGCATGGGCCTGGCGTTGGTGCCACGCTGCGCCACCAACGTGGTGTTCAAGGGCGTGACGTTTCGCGACATCGATCTGGGTGAAGGGGTGCAGAGCGAGCTGCATCTGGTGTGGCGCTCGGACAACGACAACCCGGCGTGTCAGATGCTGCTGGAAGCGATTCGCGCGGCAGTGAAAGCCGAAGGGCGCACCGCGCAGTAGGACCGGCTAGAACGCCGACTTGTGGGACCGGCTTTAGCCGGGAAAGCGTCAGTGGGCACCCCGCAGAAGTGGTGCCCGCATCTGTTTCAACATTCAGGTGCGCTGGGCGACCGCCGACGCGTCCAGCGGCGCGGCATCCTCCGGCGTCGTGGAAAACGGCTCGATCTTGCCGACGATGAACAAATAGCTGAACGCCCCCAACAGGGCAAACGCCCCGGCGGTCATCAGCGGCGCAGTGAACGAGCCGTTGCCGATCACCAGCATGAAGCCGGTGAAGGTGGTGATGAAGATGCCAGCGGTGTTCGACGCGAAGTTCTGGATGCCGCCGATCGACGCTACGTGGGCAGGCGACGGCGCCACATCAGCCGGCAGGCACCAGATGCTCGCGCCGGCGAACGCCAGGCTGGCATAGGCCAGACTGAAAAAGCCGAGCATCGCCCAGGTGCTGTCAACGAACACCGACAGCGAAATGCTTGACGACATCAGCATGCCGCCGACGATGCAGGTCTTGCGCGCGGCGGTCAGGCTCCAGCCCCGGCGGTACAGCGCGTCGGACGTCAGTCCGCCGATCCAGCCACCGACGATGGACGCCACCGCCGGGATGGTGCCCAGCGTACCGAGGGATTTCAGCGAGAAACCGCGCTCGGTGACCAGATAGGTCGGGAACCAGGTGATGAAGAAATAGATCACGAAGTTCAGGCAGAAGAAGCCCAGCATCATCCCCCACAGGGTGCGGTGGCGAAACAGCGAGGCCCATTTCACTTTCGGCCGCGCGGCGAGGGTTGCCGCCTTGCCTGCCTCATGCTGCTCGATGGCGGCAACGGCTTGGGGCTCTTTGTAGATCAGGAACCAGCCCACGACCCAGATCAGGCCCACCGCGCCGGTGATGATGAACGACGCGCGCCAGCCCCACAGCTCGATGATCAGCGCCACCAGCGGGATCGACAGCGCCGAGCCGACCCGCGAACCGCTGTCGAAGATGCTGGTGGCAAAGCCGCGCTCCTTGACGTCGAACCACTGGCTGACGATTTTCGCGCAGGACGGATACGCCCCCGCCTCGCCCACGCCGAGCATCAGCCGGCAACCGAACATCGACGCCAGGCTGCTCGCCGCCGCCGTGGCCGCCGTGAACAGCGACCACCAGGCCACCGCGAGGGGCAGCGCGATGCGCGCGCCGACCTTGTCGACGAACCAGCCAAACGGCATTTGCATGAGTGCGTAGGTCCAGAAGAAGCCGCTGAGCAGCAGGCCCATTTGCCCTGAGCCCAAGGCGAGTTCTTTCTGGATGTAAGGGGCGGCAACCGCGAGGTTGGCCCTGTCGATGTAGTTGATGGCCACCGCGAGGAAGCACAGAAAAATTACCAACCAGCGCCCTTTCTGCATGGCGAGTCCTCCTAATTATTTTTATGAGTAAGACGTCGTTTGAGCTTCGCATAGCGCCCTGGCCTTGATTCACACGCTGCTCAACGAGGGATAAAGCACCCGTCGAGAACCGCGGAATTGGCCTGACCAAATATCCGAATGCAGCGGATACTAGACCCGGAAACCAGGTTATGGAAATTGAAAAGGCGATTTATTTGCGGTTTTGTGGCTGGACGGTCGGTATTTGCATAATTTGGCCTGACCAATCTATCCTGCTGCGCAAGCCACCTCGGGCCGCTGGCGGCGAGGCACTGGCGGTCTTGAGCGGACTGCCCCCATAACAACAAGGACTGCGCAATGAAGATGACCTTCCGTTGGTACGGCGACAGCGATCCCGTCACCCTGCCCTACATCCGCCAGATCCCCGGCATGACCGGCGTGGTCTCGGCCATCTACGACATCCCGGTGGGCGAGGTCTGGCCGCTGGACAAGATCGCCGCCCTCAAAGCCACGGTGAATGCCCACGGCCTGGAGCTGGAGGTCATCGAGAGCGTGCCGGTCCACGAAGACATCAAGCGTGGCCTACCTTCCCGCGATCAACTGATCGACAATTACGGCCAGACCTTGCGCAACCTGGCGGCCTGCGGGATCAAGGTGGTCTGCTACAACTTCATGCCGGTGTTCGACTGGACCCGCTCGACCCTGGCCATGGAACTGCCCGACGGTTCGACCACCCTGGCGTTCGACGTGGCGGTGATCGAGCAGGCGAACCTGGACAACGGCATCAGCCTGCCTGGCTGGGACGTCAGCTATGAGCCGGAGGTCCTGCGCGCGTTGATCAACGAATACGCCCAGGTCGACGAAGCCACCCTGCGCGAACGGCTGGCGTACTTTCTGGAGCGCATCATCCCGGTTGCAAAAGACGCCGGCATCAAGATGGCCCTGCACCCGGACGACCCGCCGCGCTCGATGTTCGGCATGCCGCGGGTGGTGAAGAATCGCGAAGACCTGGCGCACATTTTGGCCATGGTCGATGACCCGGCTAACGGGTTGACCCTGTGTTCAGGCTCCCTCGGCGCCGATCTGGGCAATGACATACCCTCGCTGGTGCGGGAATTCGGCGGTCAGGGGCGCATTCACTTCGCCCATCTGCGCAATGTGAAGGTCAACGAAGCCGGTGATTTTTTTGAGACCGCACACCGCTCGGAAGACGGCTCGCTGGACATGGCCGAGATCGTCAAGGCTTACGTCGAGACCGGCTTCGAGGGCTATTACCGCCCCGACCACGGACGGATGATCTGGGGCGAAACCGGCAAGCCGGGCTACGGCCTGTACGACCGGGCGCTGGGTGCGGTGTACCTGAATGGCTTGTGGGAAGGGATCCGCAAAACGATGGCGTGAGGCTGAGGATTTTTGAACAGCACCGCCTTGCGGCGGGCGCCTGTTAACGCAGCTCCGCATCCATGCCATCGAGCCAGCGCGCTTCGGAGCGGCGCAGGTGTTCGCGCATGGCGGTCTGGGCGCCAATCAGGTCGCGGGTCTGGACGGCGTGCAGAATGGCTTCGTGTTCGGCCACGGCCATGGCCCAGGTTTCGGTGGTTTCGGAGTGTTCGCTGACATGGGCGGTCAGCGGGCTGTACCGCTCTTCGAACAATGAGGTGATGATGCGCACCAGGGTCGAGTTGCCGCTCATTTTCGCCAGCCGCTGATGGAACTTGCGGTCGTCATCCAGCGCCGGCACGCCTTTGAGCGCCCCCTCGCGCATCTTGTCGATGCAACCCTGCAGGTAGCGAAAATCAGCCTTGCTGCCGTGCAGACAGGCCAGCATCACGCTCTCACCTTCGATCAGTGCTCTGGCCTGCATCAGCTCGGACGGGCTCTCGCCCAGCGTGCGGGTTTTGCCTTTGACCCCAAGCAGGTGCTCACAGACGTAGATGCCGGAACCCATGCGGATTTCGACGCTGCCTTCGATTTCCAGGGCGATCAGGGCTTCGCGAAGGGATGGCCGGGAGACGCCGAGCAACTGCGCCAGATCGCGCTCGGGAGGCAGGCGCGCGCCAGGGGCGATGCCATGCTTGCGAATGTGCTCGCGCAATCGGTCGGCGGTGATCTGGTACAGGCGGCGTTCGGGTGCGGGGCTTGGCGCGGTCATCAATCACGTTCCATCAGGATGCGCCGGAGGATATCACAGGCGTCGGGGCGCCTTGTGGCGGGACCATGGACGCGGTCATCACTGGATGCACGCGATCTTTTAGTTTGATTGTTCCCACGCTCCGCGTGGGAACACATCCCCTGACGCTCTGCGTCACAGGAGGGGACGCGGAGCGTCCCGGGCGGCATTCCCACGCGGAGCGTGGGGACGATCATCAGTGGATGCATCCTATTTAGTAGGACCGGCTTTAGCCGGGAAGAGGCCAGTGCGTTCACCCTCGATTTTGCGGTGTGCTAATTGACGCCTTCCCGGCTAAAGCCGGTCCCGCTATTTAGTGCGCGGTGTGTCAGGCGGGATCAGTCCGGCAACGCGCCCTCGAGCTTCGGCTGCTCCAATCCCACAATCCCCCGTCCCATTTCAACCACCGGCAAGAACCTGCGGCGTTTCTTCTCTTCGTGGTTTTGCGCGATGTCGGCAATCCGGTGCTGCAAGAACGGGTTGAGAAAACGGTCGCGGACGCTTGCCAGATAGTTGTGCGCCTGATCCCCTTGGCCCTTCGCCGCAAACACGGGCAGCACCTCCCGCTCCCACAGATCCTCCAGGCTCCCGCGTAGCAGCGGGTCGTTCATGGCCTCAAACACCGTCTCGCCCTCAGGCCGGCCATCTTTCGACCAACGTTCGGCCAGCCAGGTGTGCCCCAAATTCAGCATGAACAGCTTGAACTGCTCGTACTGCTCCAGCTCATCCGTCACCACCATACAAGGATGCCTACACGGCACCACCAGCCCAGGCTGACGCTCAATCGCCCAGATCGCGTACGGCTCGGCAATGGCGCCTACCGGCTGGATGGGCTGCGAGACGATGCGATCCACCAGGGAATTCGCCCAGCGGCAGGTGTCGCGCAGGTAGTGCGCAAACCCGGCGTCGATGCCCCACGCCACCGCCAGTTGAATGATCAGGTCGCGCAGCACATCGCCATTGCGTGACACCAGCTCACAGGGAAACAGCGACAGCGGCGCATCAGGATTCTCCAGCCAGCGGTCATGGAGCAACACCAGCAGTTTCGCCGGAAAACTCCGGGGCGTCGGCGCATCGGCGGCCAGGCAAGACGCCGTGTCCGCCGCCTCCAGCACATAGCCTTTGTCGCCAGTGTTGGAGATCACCACCTGCACGTCGTGCCGAATCGCCTGACGAATCACCGGCCAGTCAGGGCCGGCTTGCAGTGCGCCGGCAATGGAAGTGGACCAAAACTCCTCGTTCACCGTGCGACCGTTTTCTGCGCCCTGAATGCGCACCGGATAACCCGTGCCACCGGCCAGCGCCTGCACCCGCTGCGCGCTGTCGGCGCTGCCAGTGGTTTGCACGACGGTGATTCTGCCCAGCGCTTCGCCCTTCTCCAGGGCCTGGGAAATGAACAGATCGGCATGGGCCTGAAGAAAACGGCTGGTGCCGAACTGCAGGATGGGGGTGAACGGGGTTGCCTGCATGCCCGCGCCTCCTAGCATTCGACGATGGCTTTGACGACCCGCTGCGCAGGGTCGAGCAGCGTAGTGAAGCGCTCGGTCACTTCGCTCAGGGCCATGCGGTGGGTATTGAGCGCGGCGTCCGGGATCAAGCCGTCGCGCAGGCACTGCTCGACGTAGCGGAAGTCTTCGACGGTGGCGTTGCGACTGCCCATGAGCGTCGCTTCGCGCTTGTGAAATTCAGGGTCGGAGAAGCTGATGGTGTCGCGGACGATGGACACCAGCACGTATTTGCCGCCGTGGGCGATGAATTCGAAACCGCGCTCCATGGCCTTGGCGTTGCCGGTGGCGTCGTACACCACATCGAAGAATTCGCCCTCGGTCAGTTGCTCCAGTTGCTGCTTATCGTCTTCGCCAATCAGCACGGCCGAGTCAATCTGCAGGTGCTGCTTGCAGAACGTAAGCCGGTCCTCGCGGGTGTCGAGCACGGTGACTTTCGCGCCCCGCAGACGGGAGAAAATTGCCACCGCCATGCCAATCGGGCCGGTGCCGACCACCAGCGCGCGCTGGCCGGCTTGCACGTCCGAACGACGCACCGCATGGGCGCCAATGGACAGAAATTCGATCATGGCCGCCTGATCCAGCGTGACCCCATCGGCCTTGAGCACGAAGCCGTGGGGCAGGCTCAGGTATTCGGTGAATGCGCCGTCGCGATGGACGCCCAGCACTTGAATCCGCACGCAGCAATTGGTCTTGCCCTGGCGGCAGGCAATGCAGTCGCCACAGGACAAGTACGGCATCACATAGACCACGTCGCCCGGCTCAAGCCCGCTGCCCGCCTCGGTTTGCTCGACAATGCCGGAAAATTCGTGGCCCATGACCCGGGGGTATTCGAGGAACGGCTGGTTGCCGTTGAAGATATGCAGATCTGTGCCACAGACCCCGACCCGCTTGATGCGGACCAGCGTCTCGCCGGGTGCCCGTTCGGGTTTCGGACGGTCAAGGGCCAGCAGGGAGCCGGGTTTTTCGCAGACGACGGTGAGCATCTTCTCTCTCCAGACCAGGCACGCCGGCATCGCTGAAACGGCCAGAGCCGCAGGTTACCGGGCAGTGATCTTGTTGTTGTGAGGTGGCGGATGGATTCTGGAAGCGCGGGCCGCAGGTGCAGTGGCTGCAGCCATGACAAGCGCGGCGCTGCAGGAAAAAATGACACAGCCGCCTGACCATTGGCAAGACCAATTAATCTATTTAGGTATTGGCCTTACCAAATCAGCCATTTGAGTTTTCAGCGCGATCACCAGCGCTACGGCTGTAAATCCCAACAGCCCATGGTTATGATCGGAGCCCATGACTTCCCCATTGCCGATCCGCTCACCCTGCCCGCCCGGCGCCTGTAAATGCGACCGCGACCGACTGTTGGAGCTGGAGGGCGCGGACGTGCGCATCCTTCGCCTGACCCGTCAGGAAGAGAAACGTCTGCTTGAGCGTCTGGAAAATATCGCCACGCTGGAAGATCTGCAGCGCCTGCAAACGCGGATGTTCGACCAGTTGGGCATCCGCCTGGACATTGGCCCCGGCTTCAATGAAGTGCGCAGCATGCGCGGCATGGTCATCGACATCGCCGAACTGCCCGGCATGTGCCGCAAAACCCGCGCCGCCATCCCCGCCGCCATCCGCCGCGGCCTGGAAAAGAATCCCGAAATCGCCTGGCGCCTGCTCGACGCCCACGACTTGTTTCGGGATGCGTGAATGCGGTGAGGACCTGGTATTAGAAATACCAGACTCAGCGCGGCCTTACTCCTCCCAGTCCGCCTTGTCGATCTTCAACCCGTGCAAGCCGTTGTAGGCCGCTCGTTTTGGCTGCTCCCAACCTTGCAGCAACGCCGCATCAATGTCGTAGATTTCTACACCCAGCGGCCGGCAAACGGTCAGCGGGTCCTGGGCATCCGGGCCCCACATCGGCAGGGAAAGGTCGCCGCCGGGACACGTCGACAGCGCGCAGAGCAGGTCGATTTCGGCGAAGAATTCCAGGTAATCCCCCTGTTTGGCCGGGCACGCTTTCATGAAGTACAGGTCGTCGTGATTCAAGCCGGTGCACTGGAAGATATTCAGCACGTCGTGCACGTCGAATTCAGTCAGGCCATGGGGCAACACGGCGCGGGTCAGATTCGAATGGCAGTGGTGGTGAAAGTCTTCGCCGGTGAGCATCTTGTTCACGTAGGGATCGCAGCGGGTGCCGAGCAGGTCATGCAGCCGACCGCCGTGCTCGTCGATGCCGTAACTGGCGAGGCTGTCGTCGGTGATGGTGATCATCGGCCGCAGGAACGGCAGGTTCGACCACAACCGGTCGTGGGTCGTGACATGGGCGCCCTGCAATTGCCGGGTGCGCGCCGCCCACAGGCGCTCGCGGGGGTCATCGGCGCTCCAGACGTTGAAGTCGCCCACTTGCGGGCCCACCGGGGTGGTAACGCGGAACACCTGACCGGCCTTGACCTTCCACGCTCGCCCGGTGCGGATCGGCACTTCGAACTGCTCGACCAAGGTGCGACTGTCCTGCGCCTCGCGGATGTGTTGGTAAAACGCCGTGTCGACTTGCAGCGCCGAGCCTTTGCTGACCTGATAAGCAGCGGGATAGTCTTTGAACATGGGTGCTCCTGGCGAATGATGGGGTCGGACGCACTGAGCACAGCACACCCCGTGCCAAATGCATTGAGTCGTTGAACACGCAAAACCACGACGTTTATTTGGAATTTAATTTCCATCTGTACAAGCAATAGAACTGCGATTAGCATTGCGACAGCCTCACCGAGGCCCCGAATCGACCTCAACAAGACCTCATCGAGAGGCTTCAGGGGATTCACATGCTCGACCGCGCCAGACGTTTTTCCATCAAGCAGATCGCGACTCAAGCCGGCGTGAGCAAGGCGACGGTCGATCGCGTCCTGCATCAGCGCGGCAGCGTGCATTACCAGACCCACCGCCGCATCCATCAAGCCCTCGAAGAACTCGAAGCCCAGGAAAAGTCCGGGCCTGCGGTGGGCCGCACCTTTCATATCGACGTCATCCTGCACACGCCCAAGCGTTTCAGCGATGCCGTGCAAGAGGCGGTTCTCGCCCAGCTCGGCAGTCTGGCGCCGTTTCGTATCTTTCCGCGCTTTCACCTCCATCAGGCCATCGGCCCGCAGCAGATGCACGACCTGATTCTGCGTTGCGTCGGCAAAGGCAGTCAGGGCCTGATCATCAAGGCCGCGGACGAGTTGCCGATCAACGAAGCGGTGAATCAGGCGACGGCGGCGGGTGTGCCGGTGGTGACGTTTGTTTCCGACCTGCCCCAGAGTGAGCGCATCGGTTACATCGGCATGGACAATCGCACGGCCGGGCAAACGGCGGCGTATCTGATGTCGCGCTGGCTGGCCGACGAAGCGCAAGACGTGGCCGTGGTGATCAGCAGCGAGCTGTTTCGTGGCGAGGAAGAGCGCGAGATGGGTTTTCGCACCTGGCTGCGCAGCCGTGCCGCCCATCTGCGCGTCGTTGACGTCACCGGAGGGTTCGGCGTGCATGAGCCGACCTTTGAAAAAGTGACCCGGGCGCTGCAGGACAATCCGTCGATCAAAGCCATTTATAGCGTCGGCGGCGGTAACCGCGCCATCGTCGAAGCCTTCGCCGCCCTGGACCGCCCCCTGGAGGTGTTCATCGGCCACGACCTCGATCAGGAAAACCGGCAACTGCTGGCGGAAGAAAAGATTGCCGCGATCATCGATCACAACCTGCACGTGGATGCCCGCAATGCGTTTCTGCACATCCTGCAGTTCCATCGCCTGTGGAAGGCGGTGCCGATTCCCGTGTCCCACGTGCAGGTCGTCACGCCGTTCAACCTGACGCACTGATGTGCAGCCGCACCCGTTACGCCGATCACCCCATAACAACAATCCCGGAGATCCACCCATGCTACGCATTGCTGTCCTCGGCGCAGGCCGTATCGCCAACATCCACGCGGCCAACGTGGCCGCCAATCCCGACGTGAAACTGGTGCTGATCGCTGACCCATGGCGCGAAGGCGTCGACGCCCTGGCCGGCAAGCTGGGTTGCGCCGCGGCCTACGATTGCGCCGAGGCCATTGCCCGGGACGATGTGGACGCGATTGTCATCGGCACGCCGACCGACACCCACATCGACCTGATGCTGCGGGCGGTGAAACTGGGCAAACCGGTGCTGTGCGAGAAACCCATTGACCTGGATTTCGCCAAAGCCGCCCGCGCAGTGGAAGAGATCGAGCGCCTGAACGGCAAGGTGATGCTTGGGTTCAACCGCCGTTTTGACCCGGACACCCTGCAGATGCGCAAAGCCATTGCCCGTGGGGACGTCGGTGAGGTCCGCCAGGTGGTGATCACCAGCCGTGATCCGGGGCTGGCGCCGGTGGAATACCTGACCCACTCCGGCGGCATCTTCCGCGACATGACCATCCATGATTTCGACACCGCACGGACGTTGCTCGGCGAAGAACCCATCGAAGTCATCGCCATCGCCAGCCGCCTCGTGGAGCCCGCACTGGCGCAGATCGACGACTACGACAGCGTGATGGTGCTGCTGCGCACCGCCTCCGGTAAACAGTGCCACATCAACTGCTGCCGCGAGGCCGTGTACGGCTATGACCAGCGCCTGGAAGTGTTCGGCTCCAAGGGCATGATCCTCAACGACAACCATCGCCCGAGCACCGTGCGCAGCTACAGCGCCACGCAGACCGAAGTGCGCGAGCCGCTGGAGAACTTCTTCCTCGAGCGCTACGCCGCTTCCTACCGCATCGAGCTGAACCAGTTCATTGACGCGGTGCGCGGCAACCAGACCCTGCCGACCAACGCCCGGGATGGCTTGAGAGCGCTGCATCTGGCCAACTGCGCCATCGAGTCGATCAAGACCGGGCGAGCGGTGAAAGTGGACATGTGAATCCTGCGGTGCCCATCGCCCGTACTTGGGTGCGGGCATGATGAACGCCCGGCGGATCACTTGAAATCGCGACTGCGCACGTCGAGCCCGGTGAGCATCGGCGTGAGGTCGAACAATCGCTGGGCGATGACGTGGCGTACGCCCTTCTGGAATTCGAACTTGCCGAACACCTGCATCAATTGTGACCCCACCAGCACCTTGCGTTGACGCTCGGCCAGATCACGCCAGACCACGACGTTGATCATGCCGTGTTCGTCTTCCAGGGTCACGAAGGTCACGCCGCTGGCGGTGCCGGGCCGTTGTCGACCGACGACAAGCCCGGCGACGCTGAAGCTGCGGCCGTGTTCTTCATCCAGCAAATCCTTTGAACTGCGAAAACGCTTCGCCGCCAGCTTATGGCGCAGCAGGGCCAGCGGGTGCGGGCCGAGTGTGGTGCCGAGGGTGTCGTAATCGGCAGCAAGGTCCTGGGCGACACTGGGCAGCGGCAGCGCGACCTGGGCCTCTTCGGGGAAACAGTCGTCGCCGAACAACGGACGCTGCATCTCAACGCCGGCGATCTCCCAGCGCGCCCGGTGCCGATGCCCCACCAGCCCCCGCAGCGCACCGGAATCGGCCAGTGCAGCACGGCCCCGATTGTCCAGTTCGGCGCGGATGCACAGGTCGGCCACGTCCTTGAAAGCACGTATGCCGCGCGCCTGTTCGATGCGCCTGGCGTCCTCCTCGCGAAAGCCGCGAATCATGCGCAGACCCATGCGGATCGCCAGGTTCTGGTTGTATTCCCGCCCGGCCACCGGTTCCAGTGAACAGTCCCAGTCGCTGTATCGCACGTCCACCGGGTGCACGTCGATCTGGTGGCGCCGGGCGTCTTGCAGCAATTGATCCGGGCTGTAAAAGCCCATGGGCCAGCTGTTGATCAGCGCGCAGGTAAAGGCCGCCGGCTCGTGGCATTTGAGCCAGCAACTGGCGTAGGTCAGCAAGGCGAAACTGGCGGCGTGGGATTCCGGGAAGCCGTAACTGCCGAAGCCCTTGATCTGCTCGAAAATCCGCTGGATGAACTCGTCGGGGTAGCCCTTTTCCTTCATGCGCTCGCTGAGGCGAATGCGATGGGGCTCGAGACCGCCATGGCGTTTCCAGGCCGCCATGGAACGGCGCAGTTGGTCCGCCTCGCCGGGCGAGTAATCCGCGGCGACGATCGCCAGTTGCATGACCTGCTCTTGAAACAGTGGCACGCCCAACGTGCGCTCGAACACCGCTTTCAGTTCTTCGGACGGGTACGTCACGGCCTCTTCGCCGTTCTTGCGGCGCAAGTACGGATGCACCATGCCGCCCTGAATGGGCCCGGGCCGGACGATGGCCACCTCGATCACCAGATCGTAGAAGGTGTTGGGCTTCAGGCGCGGGAGCATGGACATCTGCGCCCGGGACTCGATCTGGAACACGCCGATGGTGTCCGCGCGGGTGATCATGTCGTAGGTCGGTTTGTCCTCGGCGGGGATGGTCGCGAGGGTCAGGTCGTAACCGCGGTAACCCCTGACCAGGTCGAAGGTCCGGCGCAGTGCGCTGAGCATGCCCAACGCCAGAATATCGACCTTGAGCAGGCCCACCAGATCGAGGTCATCCTTGTCCCACTGAATGATGGTGCGGTCCGCCATGGCGGCGTTTTCCACGGGCACCAGGGTTTCCAGCGGATGCTCGGAAATCACAAAACCGCCGGGGTGCTGGGACAGATGCCGGGGGAAGCCGATCAGTTCGCCGGTCAACGTCAGCACCCGGCGCAGAATCGGGCTGTCAGGCTCGAAACCGCATTCCCGGAGCCGTTCGGCGGGCGGCATGTTGTCGCTCCAGCGGCTGAAACAATCGGCCAACGCATTGATCTGGTCGGGCGGCAAGCCTAGGACCCGCGCCACATCCCGGACGGCCCCCGCACCGTGGTAGGTACTGGCAACGGCGGTGAGCGCCGCCCTGCCCCGGCCGTATCGACGGAACACGTATTGCAGCACTTCCTCGCGCCGTTCGTGCTCGAAATCGACGTCGATGTCCGGGGGCTCGTCGCGTTCTTCGGAGATGAAACGCTCGAACAGCAGGTTGCTTTTTGACGGGTCCAGCTCGGTGATGCCCAGGGCGAAACACACCGTGGAGTTAGCCGCCGAGCCACGGCCCTGGCAGAGGATGTGCTGACCGCGGGCGAAGCTGACGATGTCGTGCACCGTGAGGAAGTAACTCTCGTACCGCTTGGCCGCGATGACCTTCAGCTCTTTTTCGATGTTGCTGCGGGCGACCTCCGGCACGCCCTGAGGCCAGCGCCGACTAGCGCCCTGCTCGGTCAGGTGCCGCAACCAGCTGCTGGGGGACTGGTCAGGCGGCACCAGTTCATGGGGGTATTCGTAGCGCAATTCACTGAGGTCGAAGGTGCAGCGCCGGGCGATATTCACGGTTTCAATCAGCAGGCTCGCCGGGTAAACCTCGCTCAGTGACGACAACGGCCGCAGATGCCGCTCGCCATTGGCAAACAGTCGATGCCCCGCCTCCGCCACGGTGGTGTGGTGGCGGATGGCGCTCATGGTGTCCTGCAACGCCCGACGACCGCGGGCGTGCATGTGCACGTCTCCACTGGCGACGGCAGGAATCGCCATGGCACGCGCCATACCGAGCAAGGTATTGAGGCGCTTTCGGTCATCCGGACCGCAATGCAGTTCGACGCTCAGCCACAGATTCTGCTGAAAGATCCCCCGCAGCCATTCGCCTTGCTCCCGTCGGGTCGGGATGTCCTGATCAAGATCCGGCAGCCACAAGGCCAGAAGCCCTGGAACCGGCTGCTGAAAGTCCTCGTGCAGCAGCCGGTATTCGCCTTTCTTGCTGCGGCGCCGCCCTTGGGTGATCAAGCGACACAAGGCCTGGTAGCCGGCGAGATTCTCCACCAGCAAGACGATTTTCGGCCCGTTCTCGATGGTGATTTCGCTGCCTATGATCAGTGGCAGCTCACATTCCTTTGCGGCCTGCCACCCACGCACGATGCCCGCCAGGGTGCATTCATCGGTGATCGCCAGCGCTTGATACCCATGCAGCTTTGCCCGCTCGAACAGCTCCTTAGCACTCGACGCCCCGCGCTGAAAGCTGAAATTCGACAGGCAATGCAGCTCGGCGTATCCCCCGCTCATGCGAACCAGCCGTGCAGCAACAGACTGCTGTCGCCGACGCTGCGGTACGCCCAGCCGCGCTGGCCGTTGCGGGTTTCGACGAGGTAATAGTCGCGGCGTACATCGCCGCCGTCCCACCAGCCCGACTCGATGCGCTCCGGCCCCGCCAGCACACGCAGGCCGGGCTCGGTCAGTAACTCGGGCTCCGGCAATAGCCAGCCGGGGCGCGGTACTTTGTGGAGCAGCGCCGGCGGTTTGCCCGGGCACGCGGGCAACGAAGCACACTCGGGGCGATGGTCGGCTTGAAAGCCCAGACCGGCGACCGCTTCGTCCCCAAGCCGTGCGCGCAGGCGCTCGCGAAGCTGCTCCCACGGCATGGTCTGCTGCGGACGGTCGTCGAACAGCTCGCGGTGGGTCGGCACGAACGCCGGCAGATCCTTGGCCTGCAATCGCAACGCGCGGACCGGAGACGGCACTTCAATTTGTTCCAGACGACCCCGTGCCAGCTCGAACAGCATGTTGGCTTCGCGCTCGGCACTGAGCAGGCCGACGGGAATCTGCGTATCCGGCGCAACGCTGCCGACGCTTGGCACATGCTCCAGATGAATCACGAAACGTTGCACGCCGCTGTCGCGCCCGGCCAGAAACACCGCCAGATCGGCAATCATGCGCTTGAGCGGGAACAGCAGCGCCTGATGGGATTCGACGTCGAAGTTGAGCTCGATGCGGGTATCGAAACGGTCAGGCGGCACATAACACTCCAGCCCCATGGGCCTGCGCCCGAACAGCGTATCGAGGTGTTGCAGCACGGCCGCCGGAAAACGCCGGGCCAGGGTGTCACGGGGCAAGCCATGAACCTGGCGCACGCGATGCAGGCCCATGCGCGCCAGTGCAGTGGCGACTTCGGCTGGCAGGCCGATGCGGTTGACCGGCATCTGTGCCAGCACCTCCTGCAGCGTGTCGGCATCGGTCACGGCCAGACCGTCATGGGCGTTGGCGAGCATGCGGGCCGCCAGCGGATTGGGCGCCGCGACGATGCGATGGGTGAAGCCCAGCTCGGTCAGCTCCTGACGCAGTCGCGCCTCGAACACCGGCCACGGACCGAACAGGCCGAAGCTGGATTCCACCTCCATCAACAGCACGCGCGGGTACTTGAGGCTGACATGGGAACTGAAACGGTAGGCCCAGGCCGCCAGCAAACGGTGCCAGCGCTCGGTTTCGTCCGGGTCGTATTGGACGGTGGCGAATTCCCGGGTCATGGCGTGGGCTGCGGTCAGAGACTGGCCGGCACGCAAGCCCATCGCGCGGGCGGCCGGGTTGACCGTCTGCAGCACACGGCGCTGGGCCGTGCCACTGATCAGCGCCAGCGGTTCTTCAGGGTTTTCGCGACGGCGCATGACGCCGTCCAGCGCCAGCTGCGGCAGGAGGACACAGGCCCAGAGCATGGCAACCTCAAGCGTCAGCGATGAACGGAACGGGGGAAGAAGGCGCCAGCCCGCCGCGACACTTGAGCACCCGCAACTGACTGGGGCGCGCGTCGATGGCAATGCGCAGCGCGGCCGGAGACGGATTGGCTGCCGCCTCATGCCCACGGCAGGCAAAGGCCAGGGTTTCACCGGTTTCGGCGGCCACCTGCAACCGACGCAAGGCACGGTCGTCGACCTTGGTCGGCCAGCACAGCACTGCGCCGCAACTGCCCGAACGCAGGCATTGCTCCACCGCCCACAGGGCATCGCGCTCGTTGGCGTGAATAATCGACAACTGCCTCAGGTCGATGCCCGCCATCTGCCACGCCTGGGCATAGGGCAAAAAAGGAGGCGCAACCAGCACGATGCGCTCGCCGCTGTCCGCCAGTCGCGCCAGGGTCGGCCACATCAGACGCAACTCGCCGCTGCCGTTGGCCGCCACCAGCACTTCAGTCATTGCTGCAGGCGGCCAGCCTCCCATGGGCAATGCCGCATCGAGGGCGGCATGGCCGGTAGGCTGGGCGGCAACCGAGGCAACCTGCTGACGCCCCTTCCAGACGCGTCGCTCGTCCAGCAGCGCGTCGAGGCTGACCACCGCGCCCATCATTCCCGGCGCACCAGGCCACAGAACACGCCTTCGATGGCGAAGTCCTGGTCGGGCTGGACGATGATCGGTTGATATGCCGGGTTGCGCGGCAGCAAGCGAAGCTGATCATCGCCGCGCTCAAGGCGCTTGATGGTCACTTCGCCGTCCAGCCGGGCGACGATGATCTGACCGTCGCGGGCCTCGGCGCTTTGCAGGATGCCCACCAGATCACCGTCGAAGATGCCGTCGTCGATCATTGAGTCCCCGCTCACCCGCAACAGGTAATCCGGGACGCGCATGAAGGTGCGGCTGTCAAGCGTGAAGGTGTCGTGATTGTCGAGGTCGGGGCCGATGGGCGCGCCGGCGGCCACCCGACCGAGTACGGGAATGTCGAGCATCTGCGGCCGTGGCCCAGTGTCCAGCAGGCGGATGCCGCGGGCCTGATTGGCGACGACTTCAATCAAGCCGGCGTCGGTCAGGGCCACGATGTGCTTGCGCGCGACACTGCGGGAAGCAAAACCGAAGGCTTCGGAAATTTCAGCCAGGCTGGGAGGCTGGCCATTCTGGGCGATGCGATCTCGTATGAACGTGAGGATGGCAGCGCGTTTGGGGGATAGGGTCGTCATGGAGCACATTTGTACTCTTTTCGACTAATCCTGACCAGCGCCTCCTGTCGATCCCTTGGCAATTTTGTAACAGAGCGGCGAATCCACAGAATCGCCACCCCTTATTTCATTTATTGCGATGGGTGCTATCTAGCGCTCAAACAACGCCTGGATCTGCGGGTAGGTCAGGCTGCCTTCGGTGACCGCTTCCGATCGCCCTTCCTGCAGAAAGCCCCGCGCCAGTTGCTCGGCCTGTCCCCATAAGGTCTGCGTGATGGTGGACCCGGCGCTCAAACGGCGCACGCCCAGCTGCGCCAGCGCGTCGGCGGCGGGCAGCCCCTGTCGCGCCAACAGATTGATGGGGAGGTCGATGCCTGCAACGACGGTCTTGATGTGCTCGACATCCACCAATGCCGCCACGAACAGGCCGTCTGCACCTGCTTCCCTGTAAAGCTGGCCGCGCTTCAGTGTTTCCTCCAGACGCAACTCTTCAGCGACCAGACTCGCCAGGTAAACGTCGGTGCGGGCATTGATAAAGACGTCCAGCCCGTTGCGGGCCGCCATGCTTTTGATCGCCTCGATCTTGCGGGCCAGCAGCGCCGGCGCGTCGGAAGCGTCCTCGATATTGATGCCGATCGCGCCGACGTCCAGCACCCGCTTGACGTTTTCCGCCACGGTTTGCGGGTCGTCCGAGTAGCCGTTTTCCATGTCCACCGACAGCGGCACGTTGATCAGCCGCGCGATGCTGGCCGCGACGGTTACCGCGATGTCCACCGGAAACACACGGCCATCGGCATAGCCCTGGGCCCAGGCGACCCCGGCGCTGGTGGTCGCGATGGCGGTGGCGCCGAGGCTTTCGAACAGCCGAGCGCTGCCGGCATCCCAGGCATTGGGCAGGCGCAAAACGGTGGACTGGTGGTGCAGTGAGCGAAACGTCTGAGCGGAACCAGGCATGATCATCTCCATTGATTCGGTTTCTGTGCGGGTTTTTACTGACAGGGGGTGCGTGTGTGTATGTGGGGGGCCAGTCTAGAACAGTAACGCCTGAGTCGAAGCCGCCGCCGCAATGCCCTTGCCACGAGACGCGGGCTGATACCCCTCATGCGTCAGGAGCAGGTGCTTGGCGTCGAGGCCACCGGCAAAACCGGTGAGCGCGCCGGTACTGCCGATCACCCGGTGGCACGGGGCGATGATGGAAATCGGGTTCTTGCCATTGGCGGCACCGACGGCGCGCACGGCGGCGGGGTTGCCGATCTGCAGGGCAATGTCGAGATAACTGCGGGTTTCGCCGAAAGGAATATTCAACAAGGCCTGCCAGACTTTCTGCTGAAATGCGGTGCCATGGAATTCGAGCTCAAGGTCGAAGCGCTGTCGGCGACCGGCAAAGTATTCGCCGAGCTGGCGCTCGGTCCGGTCAAGGATATCGCTGCCGGCATCTTCGCTCATCGGCCCGAGCAGCACGCGGTTGGGGCGGTCGTTTTCCCAGAGCACGGCGGCCAGACGCGGGCCCTTGGCGATCAGCTTCAACTGACCGACCGGGGAATCGATGAAGCGGTAGGTGAAAATCATCGTCTGGCTCCTGCTCTGACTTGTGGCCTGGCTTGCGGTATTGCGCGTGTTGCGGATTTCGCACTGGATCGTGGTGCGCCTTGGTCATCCGCAATGACCCGACATGATCCGTGATCATGCGGCATGACCCAGACCGTCCGGGCGCCGGGTCGAATGCCGACATACTACTCGCGCGCCCGGTTCGAACCACCCGCTTCTTGCGCTCGAACTCACAGGTCAGCCGCCCTTCTGCATGCCCGCCGCGTCCGCCGCGGAATTCCAGATGTGAATCGCGGCGTACGCGCGCCAGGGTTTCCAGGCTTCGGCCCGCGCCTTGTGCTGCGGCAGGCGCAGCAGGGTCGGCTCCTGCAGGGTCATCAGATTCATCAGCACCAGATCGGCGGCAGGCCAGGCGTCCGGGTCACGCCAGGCGCGCATGGCGATGTATTCCACGGTCCAAGGGCCGATGCCGGGCATGGCCAGCAACTGTCGCCGTAAATCGCCAATGCCGCCATGACGAACGTCAAGGGACAGCTCGCCACTGGCCACCGCCGCCGCGAGACGCTGCAGGGTCTCGACGCGCTTGCCGGGCATGCCGATCTTGTCCAGGTTGGCCTGCGCCAAGGCCTCAGGCGTCGGGAAGCGCCAGGCCAATTGTTCATGCAGCCCATCGTGGACCTGAACCCCGGCGCGCTGCACGAGGCGACCGACAATCGTCGTCGCACCCTTGACGCTGACCTGCTGCCCGACAATCGTGCGCACCGCCAGCTCGAACCCGGAAAACGCCCCCGGCACGCGCAGCCCCGGGCGACGCTGCACCAGCGAGGCCAGCCACGGGTCTTGCGAGAGGGCCTTGTCGATGATGGGCGGTTCGGCGTACAGATCGAACATGTGCGAAACCGGCACGATCAGCTCATCAATGTGCTGGCTGACCTCGCCATGGACGGTCGCCAGCAATTGCTGCCCGTCCGGCGCCAGTGCGACCGACAAGGCACCTTGGCTGCCCTTGAAGTCGATCGTGCGCATGTACACCCCATCGACCACCGCCTCCACGCCCGCCGTCATCCGCGCCGCAAAGAAATCGAGCATGCGCTGCCAGTCGAACGGCGGGTTGAAGGGGATCAGGCGCGAGGCGTGGGGCTGGAGAGGTCGAAGCATGGGGGAATCGCCGGCAGTCAGGTCGGCTGACGCTAGCCTAATCGATGAAGGCGTACAAATTTTTTGGGCTCGAACACATCAGGCGGTGTCGACCCCAGGACCGGATCGCGCCCCGACTGTAGGACCGGCTTCAGCCGGTAACATGTCAGGTGTCACACCGCAGAATTGAGAGTGGGTACACCGGCCTCTTCCCGGCTGAAGCCGGTCCCACAAGGGATCGCGTCCTACGAGTGGATCCCATGCATTCCCGTCAGCTCGGGCAGCCCACTGCGCCGCCGTTGAGGTTCTGCTTGTAGTTTTCGTACTGCAGCGTGGCTTTGCCGTCGTTCCACTTGAGCGTCAGGACCAGCACGGAATCGAAGTCCTCGGCCACCCAGTCGTCGACCAGTTTGAGTTTCTCGCCCGATGCCTCCTCGGCGACTTTGTTGATCAGCTCCGGCAGGTAACCGTGGGACCAAGCCGTGTAGATAGTGGCGTCGTGGTATTTGTCGCGCATCAACTCATCGGCCAGATCACCGGTGTCGTTGGCAGCGAAGTCGATGTTCACCGGCAGGCCCAGCTTGATCGCGCTGGGACCAACGGTCATGAGCGGGCGAAGGTAACTGTAGGAATGATCATGTTCGCCCTCTTCCACATGGCGGCTGGGGTTCGCCGCGAAGATGAAGTCGGCCTTGCCGAAGGTGTTCGGCAGCACTGTGGACAGGTCGATAGCGCGATTAAGACCCTGACAATTGAGCTGACCCAGGCCGGTTTCGGGCTTCTCGGCGTGGCGTAGAAACACCAGCGTCTGAGTGCCGTTCTTGGACTCGGCGTGCACGCCTTTACCGGCGGCGAACCAGAAAATGGCGGACGCGATCAGCAGGGTCGGCAACAGAAAATAGGTCATGCGCTGCATTGCGCGGGACAACAGAGGAGGCGTTGAAAGGCTCATATCGGCATGGAATTCTGATGGTTCGTGATGGGCGTGACGCCCGATGCAACGTCCTTGTCAGCGTGTGGCTCGGCGCAGTATGGCGAGCGAATGTTTCCGTATAACGAATGCCCATCAGATCAGAAAATGCTCAAGAGGTTGCACGCAACCACCTGATTTCCCGGATTAATCGCCGAACGGTCAAATGGCGTTGTTTTGAGTCAACGGTGTGTAGCCGCTGCGGACCACCGCGCTGAGCAGTACAGCGACCTCCGCGGAGGTGCCAATTACCTTTGTTCGCCCAGCAACAGTCGATCAACAGACTGTTGTTTCAGATACCCCGCTGCCCCTGTTCTGCCCCGCAAATACGGCAAAACGGCGGCCTCTGGCCAATGGCACAAAGCCTGCAATATTCCAATCAAGCAGACCGATTCGCTCCGACTGCTGATGTCGTCATAAGCAGCCGTGCGCAGCTTCCGCCCCTTGATTGGACACTTACCCATGACCCCATTTTCCCGTCTGCCGACTTCTTTCAAACTGCTCGCCGTTGCTCTTGCCCTGACGCTACTGCCGCACGCCCAGGCTGCCGAGGCGCCACCTGCCGAGGTGCATCTCGACTACGCCTACTACTCGCCGGTCAGTCTGGTGCTCAAGCATTTTGGCTGGCTGGAAAAGGCGCTGCCACAGAGCAACGTCAGCTGGGTGTTCAGCCAGGGCAGCAACCGCTCGCTGGAGTACCTCAACAGCGGTGGCGTCGACTTCGCTTCCTCCGCCAGTCTTTCAGCGGTACTGGCGCGGGCCAATGGCAGCCCGATCAAATCGGTTTATGTCTACAGCCGCGCCGAATGGACCGCCCTGGTGGTGCGCAAGGACTCGACGCTGCAGAGCATTGCAGACCTGAAAGGCAAGAAAATTGCCGCCACCAAAGGCACCGACCCTTACCTGTTCACCCTGCGCGCCTTGCAGCAGGCGAAGCTGACCAAGGACGACGTCGAACTCTTGCATCTGCAGCACCCGGATGGCCGCATTGCGCTGGAGAAAGGCGACGTCGATGCCTGGGCGGGGCTCGATCCGCACATGGCGGCAAGCGAAATTCAGGCCGGCTCGCGCTTGCTGTACCGCAACAAGGACTTCAACAGCTTTGGCGTCGTCAGCGTGACCGAGCGCTATGCGAAGGAGCACCCGGAAGCGATCAAAACCGTCCTTGGCGCGTACGAAAAAGCCCGGGAGTGGTCGCTGAAACATCCGGACGAGCTGGCGCAATTGCTCGCCACTGAGTCAGGCCTGCCGCTGGATGTCGCCAAACTGCAATTGACCCGCACTGACCTCGGCAGCCCCCTGCTGACCGACAAGGACGTCACCGCGTCGAAGGCCGCCGCGCCGATTCTGGTGTCCGAAGCGTTGGTGCGCAAAGGCACGAACGTCGACCAGATCATCGACCAATTGATCGACCCTAGTTTCGGCAACGCGATCGACGTCCAGCCATGAGCAATGCGCGGGGCAGCCAAGCCAGTGGCAGCAGTATCGGAAACAGCGTCAGCCCCAGGGCTCAGGCGTTGAAGGACGAGGCATCTGACGCGCCACCGGTTGTGCGGCAAGCCCGTGGGAACTGGCGGACCCGCTTGAAGGGTCTTGCCGTGCCGGTGGCTATTTTGCTCTTGCTGGAAGTCGCCGTACGGGTGGGCTGGGTGCAGTCCTACCAGATGCCGGCCCCCAGCGAGATTGCAACGACCCTGACTGATCTGGCCGACGGCGCGCTGTGGAAACACATCGGCGCCAGCCTGACGCGGGTGCTGTCGGGGTTCGCGATCGGCGCGGGGCTGGGGCTGGTGTTTGCGGCGTGGGTCGGGCTCAGCCGCGAGGCGGAAGCGTATCTGGAGCCGACGTTCGCCGGCCTGCGCTCTATCCCGAGCCTGGCCTGGGTGCCACTGTTGCTGTTGTGGCTGGGGATTGGTGAGACCTCCAAGATTGTGTTGATTGCCATTGGGGCGTTTTTCCCGGTGTACCTGAACGGCGTTGCGGCCATTCGCAATATTGATCGCAAGCTGGTGGAGGTGGGGAGGATGTATCGCTTCAGTCGGCGGCAAATGATCGTGCACGTATTTTTGCCCGCCGCGCTGCCCGGGTTGTTTACTGGTTTGCGTTCGGGGTTGAGTCTGGCGTGGATGTTTCTGGTGGCGGCGGAATTGATCGCCGCGACGAAAGGGTTGGGTTATTTGCTGAGTGACGGGCGCGAGACGTCACGGCCCGATATTGTGCTGGCGGCGATCATTGTGTTGGCGGTGTTGGGCAAGCTGACCGATGGGGTGTTGGCGATGCTGGAACGGCGGTTCCTGGCCTGGCGGGATGCTTTTACAGGCTGAGATCAAGATCAAAATCTAAAGCGTCGGCCTAACGGCCTCGGTTTCGCCTTCGGCGAGTTACTTGGAAAAGCACCCCAAGTAACCAAGGGTGCTTGCTCTCGGTTGGGCCCTTCGTTCCTCAGGGTTCCTTCACTCCGGTCTCGCTCCGTGGGCCCGCTGCCATCCGCCATCCATGGCGGGGGGCAGCTCTCGCCGCATCCATGCGGCTCGGCCCACTCCACGAGACCTCCGTTCAGCCTGCACCAAAGTCGCGTTATGCGGTGCCTGAACTATCTCGGTTGAAGATCAAGATCAACAGCTTCCCGGCTGAAGCCGGTCCTACGTTTGGACCGCATACTCTCGCGCAATGAACGTGCCCACGCTCCGCGTGGGTATGCATCCCAGGACGCTCTGCGTCCATTCCCGGCTAAAGCCGGTCCCACTAAAGGCACCGCATACAACCTGTGGAATCGCCTCCAACTGTAGGACCGGCTTCAGCCGGGAAGCCCTTGATCTGCTTTTGATGTGCTTTTGATCTTCGTACACAAAATGCCCAGACACCGCCAATCGCGACTTGGGTGCAGGCTGAACGGAGGTCTCGCGCAGTGGGCCGAGCCGCAGGGATGCGGCGAGAGCGCCGTCAGGACATGGATGTCCGTTTGGCGCGGGCCCACGGAGCGAGACCGGAGTGAAGGAACCCGACGAAGTCGGGCCCAACCGAGAGCATGCACTTTTGCTTACTTTTGGTGCTTTTCAAAAGTAAGTCGCCGAAGGCAAACGATCTGCCGTTAGGCAGATGCCTTTAACAGCGTATTGACGCCAACCCCGAATCTGGTGTCTCCTGAAACCGGTTTCAGAGCGAAAGAGCTCTCCCCATAAGCCTGCTGATAAATCCAATAAGGTCCAGGCCGTGAACATCATTTCCACCCCGACGCGCACCCGCGTCACCATGAACGACGTCGCCGACCTCGCCGGCGTCTCCAAGGCCAGCGTCTCGCGCTTCATCGGCGATGACCGCCAACTGCTGTCCGACGCCATCGCCAAACGCATCGAACAGGCCATCGACACCCTCGGCTATCGCCCCAACCAAATGGCCCGCGGCCTCAAACGCGGCCGCACCCGCCTGATCGGCATGCTCGTCGCCGACATCCGCAACCCCTACTCCATCGCCGTCATGCACGGCGTCGAGACCGCCTGCCGCAAACACGGTTACAGCCTCGTCGTCTGCAACACCGACCGCGACGACGAACAGGAACGCCTGCACCTCGCGGCACTGCGCTCCTACAACATCGAAGGCCTGATCGTGAACACCCTCGGCCATCACCTCGACGAACTGCGCGAACTGCACCGCGAACTGCCGATGGTGCTGGTGGACCGCAAAGTCGATGAACTGCACAGCGATCTCGTCGGCCTCGACAACGTCGCGGCAGTCCGGCAAGCGCTGGATCATCTGCATGAAGCCGGATACCGCGACGTACTCATGGTCACCGAACCCCAGGACGGCACCAGTTCGCGGATCGAGCGGGTCGACGCCTTCAAACACCAAATCACTCAGCGCGCCGGCATGCGTGGCCAGGTCTGCGAAACCGGCGAACCACTGCGCGACCGGTTGCGCGACTTCCTCGCGCAGCAAGGCCCCGGCCCCAAGGCCCTGTTCACTGCCAACGGCGTCGCTACCCTGATCACCACCCGTCAACTGCATGAGCTGGGCTGCCACCTGTTCAACGACATCGGCCTGATCGCCCTCGACGAGCTGGACTGGTACCCACTCGTCGGCAGCGGCATCACCTCCCTGGCGCAGCCCACCCACGAAATGGGCATTACCGCCTTCGAGTGCCTGCTGAACCGACTGCGTGGCGACCAGGAGCCGGTGCGGCTGTACGACTTCCCTGCACAGTTGATCGCCCGCGGCTCGACCCGACGACAGACCTGACCGACCCAAACAGATACCGCAGGTCAACCCCTGCACGCCGACGCGAACTTTTACTCGGTTCGCTCGTTCGAACAAAAATGTAACCGGTTTCAGAGGACAATAATAATGACCCTACCATCCGTTGCCATCAGCCTCGGCGCCTTCGGTGCCGATCATGTACGCGGCCAAGGCCAGGCCAGTTTCATCCCGTTGCTGGTCAACGTTGGCGTCACGCGCATCGAGCTGCGGGAAGAGCTGTTCAGCCCCAGCGTCGACGACCAAGACCTCCCTGCCCTCGCCCGCGCCATTGCGGCTCACGGCCTGGAATGCCTGTACTCCGCTCCCCTTGAGTTGTGGCTCGAAGGCGACAGTCAGCCGAACCCCGGACTCATCCCGACCCTCGAACGCGCCACGGCGTGCGGTGCGTTCTGGCTCAAAGTATCGCTGGGGCATTTTGGCGAGCACTGCGACGTGGCGGCGCTGGCCGATCGTCTTGCACCCTTTGACGTTCACTTGCTGGTGGAAAACGATCAGACCGAGCAAGGCGGCCGCATCGAGCCCTTCGTTCGGTTCTTCGCGCAGATCACCGCGCTGCAAATGCCCATCGGCATGACCTTCGACATCGGCAACTGGCGCTGGCAGGAACAGTCCGCCCGCGACGCCGCACAGCAGCTGGGGCGTTACGTCGAGTACCTGCACTGCAAGGCAATCACCCGGAACGGGGCAGGCAAGCTCATCGCCGTACCGCCAGCGCCGGCCGATCTGCAAGCGTGGGAACAGCTCATCCAGCACATGCCGGTAAACCTGCCCCGCGCCGTTGAATACCCGCTGCAAGGCGATGACCTGCTGCAAGTGACCCGCGAACAGGTTGCCCTGCTCGCCCGCCTTGGCCAGTCGCAGCCCACTCACTCCAACCCGAAGGAAACGGAGGCGCTGAGCCATGTCTGAGATCGATATTCTCTCGTTCGGTGAGACCATGACCATGCTGGTGGCCGCGCAAACCGGTGACCTGGCGCAGGTTCGCCACTTCGAGAAACGCATCGCCGGCGCTGACAGTAACGTGGCGATCGGTCTGTCCCGGCTGGGCTTCAAGGTCGCGTGGCTAAGCCGGGTCGGCAACGATTCCATGGGCCGCTTCGTCACCGACAGCCTGCAACAGGAAGGCGTTGATTGCTGCCACGTCACCGTGGACGCCGCGCACCCCACCGGCTTTCAGTTCAAATCCCTGGAGCTGGAAGGCGCGGACCCTGTGGTCGAGTACTTCCGTCGCGGCTCGGCGGCCAGCCATCTGTCAGTCAACGACATCGTCCCCGAGCTGCTCAAGGCCCGGCATCTGCACGCCACGGGCATCCCGGCGGCGCTGTCCGACACCTGTCGGGAGCTTTCCCACGTGCTGATGACGCAAATGCGCGAGGCCGGCCGCAGCGTGTCGTTCGACCCCAATCTGCGGCCTTCGCTGTGGTCGAGCCAGGCGACGATGATCCGCGAAGTCAACCACCTTGCCAGCCACGCCCACTGGGTCATGCCGGGGCTGGCCGAGGGTGAATTGCTCACCGGTTTCGACACCCCGGCGGACATCGCCCGTTTCTACCTGGACATGGGCGTCGAGGCGGTGATCATCAAACTCGGCGCCAAGGGTGCGTATTACCGAACCCAACTCAATGAGGCGTTCCTGCCCGGCGTGCCGGTGCCAAAGGTGGTCGACACCGTGGGCGCAGGCGACGGTTTTGCCGTCGGCGTGATCAGCGCGCTGCTGGAAAACCTCGGCTTCGAACAGGCCACTGCCCGGGGCAACTGGGTCGGCAGCCAAGCCGTGCAAAGCCGTGGCGACATGGAAGGCCTGCCCTGCCGCGCCGCCCTCGATGCGGCCAACGTCTCGGCAGGCACGCGACGACAGAGCGCCTGAACCTCGCCTTTACACACACCGAATCTCCATCACCTGCTGCGACAAAAACAACATGCTCAGGGAGCCTGAAATGGACAAGCTGCTCGAATCCGTGAAACACGCCGGCCTCAAACGTCGCTGGCTATTGATCATGCCCATCGTCTTCATCACCTACAGCCTGGCGTACCTGGACCGCGCCAACTATGGCTTTGCCGCTGCTTCGGGGATGGCCGAAGACCTGAATATCACCCCGGGCATGTCGTCCCTGCTGGGGGCGTTGTTCTTCCTCGGTTACTTCTTCTTCCAGGTGCCCGGCGCCATCTATGCGCAGAAGAAAAGCGTCAAGAAACTCATCTTCGTCAGCCTGATTCTGTGGGGCGGCCTGGCCACCCTGACCGGCATCGTCTCCAACGCCTACATGCTGATCGGCATCCGCTTCATGCTCGGTGTGGTCGAAGCGGCCGTCATGCCGGCGATGCTGGTCTACCTCTGCTACTGGTTCACCAAGGCCGAACGCTCGCGGGCCAACACCGTGCTGATCCTCGGCAACCCGGTGACGATGCTGTGGATGTCGGTGGTGTCCGGCTATCTGGTGGCGCACTTCAGCTGGCGCTGGATGTTCATCGTCGAAGGCCTGCCGGCGGTGATCTGGGCGTTTATCTGGTGGCGTCTGGTGGACGAGCGTCCGGCCCAGGCCAAGTGGCTGACCGCTGAGGAAAAGACCGAACTGCAAGCGCGCCTCGACGCCGAACAGGTCGGCATCAAGCCAGTGAAAAACTACGCCGAAGCCTTCCGCTCGCCACGCGTGCTGCTGCTGGCCGCGCAGTATTTCTGCTGGAGCATCGGCGTTTATGGCTTCGTGCTGTGGCTGCCGACGATCATCAAGAAAGGCATGCAGATGGACATGGTCGAAGCCGGCTGGCTCTCGGCCCTGCCGTACCTGGCGGCGGTGATCGGCATGGTGCTGGTGTCGTGGGCATCGGATAAAACCCAGAAGCGCAAAGCGTTTGTCTGGCCGCCGCTGCTGCTGGCCGCCGTTGCGTTCTACGGCTCGTATGCGCTGGGCACCGAGCATTTCTGGTGGTCGTACTCGCTGCTGGTCATTGCCGGTGCCTGCATGTACGCGCCCTACGGTCCGTTCTTCGCCATCGTCCCGGAAATCCTCCCGGCCAACGTCGCGGGCGGCGCCATGGCCTTGATCAACAGCCTCGGCGCGCTGGGTTCCTTCGCCGGTTCCTACCTCGTCGGCTACCTCAACGGCGTCACCGGCACCTTGAGCGCGTCGTACCTGTTCATGAGCGGCGCGTTGCTGGTGTCGGTGGTGCTGACGCTGCTGCTCAAGCCGGACAGCAAGCCCCGCCCGCTGAGCGACAAGCCTGGCGTTGGTCCCGCGCCTGCCCATTCCTGATCCGGAGCCCTTCGATGACTCACCATGTTGTGCTGTACAAAAAACTCTCGGCGCCTTTGATGGAGCGCCTGCAAGCCCAGGCCGAGGTCACGCTGATCGACGATCCGAAATCCAGCGACGGCCTGGCCCGCCTGCGCGACGCCCTGCCCCACGCCGATGCCCTGCTCGGCGCGAGCGTGAAGCTGGATGCCGAGCTGCTGGACCTGGCGCCGAAGCTCAAGGCGGTGTCCAGCGTCTCGGTGGGCGTCGACAACTACGATATCGAGTACCTGACCCGGCGCGGTATTCTGCTCACCAACACCCCGGACGTGCTGACTGAAACCACCGCTGACACCGGTTTCGCGCTGATCATGGCCACGGCCCGTCGGGTGGTGGAGCTGGCGAATATGGTTCGCGATGGCCAGTGGAAGCAGAACATCGGGCCGAAGCATTTTGGTTCCGATGTGCACGGCAAGACGCTGGGCATCATCGGCATGGGCCGGATTGGCGAAGCGGTCGCGCAACGGGGCCATTTCGGTTTCGGGATGCCGGTGATCTATCACAGCCACTCACCGAAGCCGGCGGTGGAAGCGCGCTTTGAGGCCCGCTATCGCAGTCTGGAGGACCTGTTGCGCGAAGCTGATTTTGTCTGCCTGACCGTGCCGCTGACCGCTGAAACCGAGGGACTGATTGGCACGGAACAATTTGCGCAGATGCGCCCGGAGACGATCTTCATCAACATCGCCCGGGGCAAAGTGGTGGACGAGCCGGCGCTGATTGCTGCGCTGCAGAACGGGCAGATCCGCGCGGCAGGTCTGGACGTCTTTGAACAGGAACCCGTGAGCCCGGACTCGCCGCTACTGAGGATGGACAACGTGGTGGCAACCCCCCACATGGGCTCGGCGACCCACGAGACCCGCGAGGCCATGGCCCGCTGTGCCGTGGACAACCTGCTGGCGGCCCTGGCAGGCGAGCGACCGAAGGATCTGGTCATTCCTGCTGCGTGGCATGGCTGACATCTACCCGGTGGGATCAGGTAATGCTCGCGAACTCAGCCCGTGCGCAGAAACGCGGCTCTGCGACCCTATTCGCGAGCAAGCTCGCTCCCACACGATTCCACCAGCCCTTGAGACCTGTGACCCTCACCAAATCAGCCGCTTAGACCACAAACTTCGCCACCATTGCTTTCAGGTCCACCGCCAGTCGTGACAGTTCATGGCTGGCCGCGCTGGTCTGGTTCGCGCCGGCCGCCGTCTGCGCGGCGAGGTCGCGGATGTTGACCAGATTGCGGTCGACTTCCCTCGACACCTGCGCCTGTTCTTCCGATGCGCTGGCGATCACCAGGTTGCGTTCGTTTATCTGCGCGATGGCTTCGGTGATCATCTCCAGTGCATCACCCGCCGAACTGGCCAGGCTGAGCGTGGTGCGGGTGCTCTCGGTGTTGCGCGACATGGATTGCACGGCGTCGCCGGTGCGGGTCTGAATGCCGGCGACCATCTGTTCGATTTCCGTGGTCGATTGCGCGGTGCGGTGGGCCAGCGCGCGGACTTCGTCGGCGACCACGGCAAACCCGCGACCCGCCTCCCCCGCACGCGCGGCCTCGATGGCCGCGTTGAGGGCCAGCAGGTTGGTCTGCTCGGCAATCGAGCGAATCACGTCCAGCACCTTGCCGATGTCACGCCCCTGGGCAGCCAGGCCTTCGACCAGCCCGGAAGTGGCCTGAATCTGCTGGGCCATGTCCTGAATCGACCTAACCGTCTCGATGACCCGTTCACGGCCCTGACGCGCAGTCTGGTTGGACTGCTGTGACGCTTCGGACGTCGACACCGCGTTGCGCGCGACCTCCTCGACGGCGGCCGTCATCTCGTTGACCGCCGTTGCCGCCTGCTCGATCTCGTTGTTCTGCTGTTGCAAACCGCGCGAGGACTCTTCTGTCACCGCGCTCAGTTCCTCGGCCGCCGAGGCCAGTTGCGTGGACGAGCCGGAAATCAGCTCGATGGTCTGGCGCAGATTGCGCTGCATTGTTGCCAGGGCGCGCAACAGCAGGGTCGCTTCGTCCTTGCCGTCGACTTCGATGGACCGGGTCAGATCGCCCGATGAAATTTCTTCTGCGGCACGAACCGCTCGGCTCATCGGGTTGACGATACTTCGGGTGAGCACCCACGCCAACAGGATGGTGAGCAGGACGGCGACCGTTGACACCGCAATCATGCTCAGGTTGGCGCTTTCATATTCCTGTCTGGAAATCTCTCCCGCTTCCGTGGCGCTCTTCGTGTTGATGGCGATCAACTGATTGATCTGCGCACCCATGAGATCAGTGGCTTCCTTCATGCGGGTGTTGATCAACGCGCGCATGTCATCAACCTTGTCTTGATGGGACAAATCCAGCACGTTGGCCTGAATGCCAAGGAACGTCGCCAGCGTCGCTTCAAACTGGTTGTAAAGCGCCAGTTCATCCGCCTCGGCCGGCAATGCGGCGTAGGCTTTTTTGGCAGCCTGCAACTTACCGATCAGTTCAGCGATCCGTGCATCGGTTTCACGCAGCGACGCCGGTTCCCGGTTGACCAGCGTGCGAAACGAGGTGATGCGCAAGCGCAGGCTGTTCTCCAGCATCCCGGTTAAATGGCCGATACTCGGCAGTTGGTTGGACTCCATGTCAATGGTGGCCTGGCGAATCTGCGCCATCCGGTGGACCGAGAAAACGCTCAAGCCAATGACCAGCGCGGCAATGAAAGCGAATCCCAGGAATGCGCGAGGCGCAATGTTCATGTTTCTTATCGACATGGATGATCTCTCTGGAAGGCTGATACTGCATGGCGTCTTTTTATTGTCACTCGTCCTGTTATCGGCAGCGCCTTAACTTTCATGCGAACGCTTTAAACGTTTAAAGAGATATATTTATGCGCGCCAACTTCGTACGAGAGCTTTTAGATAGCTATAACGATTCAGCCTTTGTTTAAACATGCGCCTGGATATAAGCGTCACATGACAAAGATCAACTAAAGATGAAATTCCCCATCGGCCGGGATTTATTTACCGACACGGTCTAAACGCGGTGCTACCTTTACCTGACCCTTGGTCTGGGTGCCGGGCTTGGCCAAGCGACGTGTCGATCGCTACCGAAGCCTGGACAGACCTGCCGTTTTCCTACCCTGCGGAGCTTGTGAAGTGCTCGATTGAACGAGGTGGGTCCATGAACAAAGTCACGTTCCCGAACGCCTGCCAGCTGATGCGCTGGCATTTTCATCCGGTGGGCTTCGAAGCCAACATGGATGCACCCGGCAGTATGGTGGCCCGCCTGTTCGACAGGGCCAGCGGCGAGACGGTGATCGCCATCGCCGCCATCCCCTGCGCCACCGTGATGAATGCGACGGATGTCGAGCGCATCATCGAGGCCATCGAACTGGAGATCGAAACCTTCATTCCGAGACGCTCGGTGTACCTCAATCGGGCCTGAAGGCCTCGGCGTCATGCTCTATTCGACTGAAGTGCCGAGTGACGTGCTCAACGACGTGCTGAGTGAAGCAGCGCCTCGGCGATCATCGAAAAACGGCTTGTCCCCTGCAACCCTCGCCGACGCGCGCGGGATGTTTGCATCGTCGTTACCTGCGGCGTCGATAAACCAGTAGCAGTGACGAACCGCGCGGGTGATGGCGACATAGGCCAGACGCAACACTTCATCTTTCTGCGCGTTGTCGAACGCTTCCAGATCCCCTTCCCGGCCCAGACCCGCCAGCTGATAGACCTGATTCTTGTACGGCGACTGCGTCAGATGCTGACAATCGCCGAGCAGAAACACGGCGTCGGCCTGCAGGCCCTTGGCGCTGTGGTAGGTCAGTTGCTTGAGGCGACGTTCCTGGGGCGGCAACCGGTAATCGGCATCGGCGAGGGCCTGCAAGGCTTCCGGCAAGCGGCTGCGTTCACTGCCTTTGCGGTACAGCAGCAGCACCGAGTCGCCGGCATTGTAATGTTCCGTCAGGCTGGCGAGCAGCCGGTCATCGTCGCGGTCCAGTACGGTCACCGGCAGCAGCGCCTGCTCGGCGCCGCTGGCGCGGGCCTTCTTGCCGCTGATGGCCGGTGCGGCGCGTACGATGTGTTCGGCGGCGTCGATGATGTGCTGGTGGCTGCGAAAGTTGTCGCTGAGCATGACCTTGGTGGTCGCCGGCGAGGAAAACTCCTTGGCAAACTCCATGAAGAATTTCGGCGAACTGCCGCGCCAGCCGTAGATCGATTGCCAGTCATCGCCCACGCACAGCAGCGATGAACGCTGGGCGCCACGCCCGACATGCAGCGCCGGGCCACGACTGCGGATCTCGCGCAGGCTGGCGCGGATCCACGAGACGATCTGCGGCGAGACGTCCTGGAACTCATCGATCATCAAATGCGACAGCGGTCGCAGCCCCGCGTCGCTGACCAGCTTGAGGTTTTCGGGCGAGTTTTCACCGAACAGCGAGAACATCCGGTTGTAGGTCATTACCGGCGGCGATTGATCCAGCAGGTGATTCTCGAAGGCCTTCCAGAACAGGCTGAGCGCCTCGAAGAAAAACCGGTCGGGGTCCTGATCCGAGAAGCTCATCTGCGCCACGGCGTCCGGCACGTCCAGCCCGAGGTTCTCGATGAAGCTGGCAGCGGCGACAAAACAGTCCAGCAGCGGCGCCGCGCTCAGCTCGCCTTTGACCTTGTAATCGAAGCCCGGCCCCGCCACGGCCGCGCCGGACAACGACTGCATCATGCCCCGCGAGGCCTGGTAGTTTTCCAGCCAGATGACCGGCTTGCGGCAAAACGCCTGAAACAGCGTGCGCTTGATCACCCACTCGGCCCACACCGGCAGCTTGGCGTCCGGGCGGCGCAGGTGCTGATCTTCGCTGGGGTCGAAGCCAAGGACGATCCAGGCATCCAGCTCGGCGGCATACCCGTGGACGTGGAAGGTCAGGCCGCTGACTTCGACGGTCTGGCGCATCGGCTCGACGCCCTGGATCGGCCAGGCGCCAGCGCGAATCCACAGGTCTTCAATGACGTCGCACAGTTCCTCGTCGCGCTTGGACGACAGGCCCATCACGGTGATGCGCTTCTGCACGTCCGGGTGATCGCGGTCCAGCTCCTTGAGTTGCAGGGACTGCCGGTACAGGGGCGCCATGACGTCACGAAAGCGTGAATTGGCGGCGTACAGATCGCGGTAACACAGGTTCAACTGCTGGCGCTGGGCGTCATTAATACGCAGGTCGAATGGGTTGCTGTCGGCGCTGTCGTCGAAGAGCTGGCCGGACTGGCTGCTGAGGTTCTCGAAGGCCTGCAACTGCTCGAAACCCGGCAGGCTGCGCACCAGCGGCAGGATGCGCGAATGGAACGTGCGCACCACCTCGCGGGCCTGACGCAGGGTCAGGTCATGGCCCCACAGCGCCATGATCTCGATGAGTTTGTGGATGAAATCCTTGCGCGACTCGCGGGTGAAGGTGACCACGGTCATGGCGTCCAGCTCGAAGCCCAGGTAGTGATTGAGCAGCAGCACGCGCAACACCAGCGAGGTCGATTTGCCTGCCCCGGCACCGGCAATCACGTAGGTCGACGGCGTGTCGCTGAAAATCATCTTCCACTGGGCGGCGGTCGGTTGCGCGTGAGCGGGCAGCTTCTCGGCGACGTCAGCCTTGATGCGCTTTTTCAACTCGTTGGTCAGTGGCAGGCGCCAGTCGTCGAACAGGTGATCGTCAACCCGCGGACCGCGGTGCTCAAGGGGCCGGGTGTCGCGAATCACCAGCACCTGCCGGCCTTCTTCGATGCCATCCAGATGCCCCTCGGCGTAACCCTCGTTCATGCCCTCGGCATGGCCGTTGAGGTAGCCATCGGCGTGGCCCTGGTGCCACGACGGCACGTGCTGCGCCTGCATGCGCGACAGACCGCCGCCCATCATGCGGGCCATGAGCCGTTTGAAGAACGGCAGGCGTTCGGGGGTGTTGAGGTCAGGCGGCAGTGAGTTGGGCTCGTTGGGTAGCTCGGCGGAAAAATCGTGCGGCACGCGGGCTCCGGGTATCGGGTTATCGACAGGGCGCCTATGGTCGCCCCATTCGTCTTTCAGAACCAGTGAAATGCTTTGCCGTCAGGGAGTTAGCCGATAAAGGGCAACGGGTTTATAGCGTGCAAGAACGGCTAAATATCTAATTAACCGATTGCATTCATGCAGGGCTTACGCTTTTTATCGATAATTAGCTGATAGATCATGTCCCCATCGACTGACAAGTCATCACCAGCGGCGCCCTGCCACAGGCCCGGCCCTGCTACGGAGGAAGTGATCATGCTGCAACTTCGACCTTTCAAATCCCTTGGCGGCGCCGACCACGGCTGGCTGAACGCCCATCACCATTTTTCGTTCGCCAGTTACTACGACGAGAGCCGCATGAACTGGGGCCAGCTGCGGGTGTGGAACGATGATGTGATCGAAGCCGGGACGGGCTTCCCGCGTCACCCGCACCGAGACATGGAGATCATCACGTATGTGCGTGAGGGCGCCATTACTCACGAGGACAGCCTGGGCAACCGTGGCCGTACCGAGGCGGGTGATGTGCAGGTGATGAGTGCTGGCACGGGTGTGGCGCACAGTGAATACAATCTGGAGTCGAAGGAGACGCGGATTTTCCAGATCTGGATCATGCCGGACGAGGTCGGTGCTCCGCCGTCCTGGGGCGCCAAGCCATTCCCGAAAGGCGATCGCGAAGGTTTTGTAACGCTGGCGAGCGGCAAGGCGGATGATGATATCGAGCTGCGGATTCGGGCCAATGCCCGGTTGGTGGCGGCGAATTTGAAGGCCGGGGAGTCGGCTGAGTATGTGCTGGATGCTGGCCGCCGGGCGTATCTGGTGCCTGCGACGGGTATTATTGAGGTCAATGGTCTCCGTGCCGAAGCGCGAGATGGTGTGGCGGTTGAGGATGAGCGTGTGTTGCGGGTGACGGCCCTCGAAGACAGCGAAATCGTCCTCGTGGATGTGGCTTGAAAAGCGGTAGATCAAGATCAAGGTCTTTAAGATCAAGGGCGTCTGCCTAGGGGCAGACGTTTCGCCTTCGGCGAGTTACTTGGAAAAGCACCCCAAGTAACCAAGGGTGCTTGCTCCTGGTTGGGCCCCTCGTTCCTCGGGGTTCCTTCACTCCGGTCTCGCTCCGTGGGCACGCGCCGAACGGACATCCCTGTCCTGACGGCGCTCTCGCCGCATCCATGCGGCTCGACCCACTCCGCGAAACCTGCGTTCAGCCTGCACCCAAGTCGCGATTGGTGTCGTCTGGGCGTTATGTGTTTGAAGATCAGGATCAAAAGCAGATCAACAGCTTCCCGGCTGAAGCCGGTCCTACAGGACACCGCGTGTATTCAGTGGGACCGGCTTTAGCCGGGAATGGACGCGGAGCGTCCCGAGATCCATGCCAACGCGGAGCGTGGGCACGATCAACAAAGCAACGCGTGCAATCGATGGAATTGGCGCGGACTGTAGGACCGGCTTTAGCCGGGAAGCCGTTGATCTGCTCTAGATCTTGATTTTGATCTTCTTCCGCGATGGCTCAAACACCACAAATCGCGACTTGGGTGCAGGCCGAACGCAGACGGCGCGCAGTGGGCCGAGCGGCATGGATGCCGCGAGAGCGCCGCTAGGACATGGATGTCCGTTCGGCGCGGGCCCACGGAGCGTCGTCGAGGTTTAACCGGGGACAGATTTATTTACGGTGGAGCGCTGTAAATAAATCAGTCCCCTACACACTTTCAAGGCGCTATCGCGCCGTCGACCAGCACTTGCGCCTCAGCCACCAGACGCTTGAGGTGATCCTCGCCCTTGAAGCTCTCGGCATAGATCTTGTAAATATCCTCAGTCCCCGACGGCCGCGCAGCAAACCAGCCATTCTCGGTAATGACCTTCAGGCCACCGATCGCCTGATCATTGCCCGGCGCCTTGCTCAGGATGCTTTCGATCTTCTCCCCCGCCAGCTCCGTCGATGTCACCTGCTCCGGCGACAGCTTGCTCAACAGCGCCTTCTGCTCGAAGTTCGCCTTCGCCTCAAAGCGGGTCGAGACCGGCTCGCCCAACTCATCGGTCAACGCCTTGTACATCTCGCTCGGATCGCGCCCTTTGCGCGCGCGGATTTCCGCGGCCAGCAATGCCGGAATCAAACCATCCTTGTCCGTCGTCCAGACCGTCCCGTCGCGGCGCAGGAACGACGCACCGGCGCTTTCTTCACCGCCAAAGCCCAGCGAACCCTCGTACAAACCTTCGGCGAAGAACTTGAAGCCCACCGGCACTTCATACAGGCGGCGGCCCAGACGCTGGGTCACGCGATCAATCATCCCGCTGCTGACCACGGTCTTGCCGACGGCCGCGTCTGCGCGCCAATCGGGACGGTTCTGGAACAGGTAATCGATGGACACCGCCAGGTAATTGTTCGGCGCCAGCAAGCCACCGGTTGGCGTCACGATGCCGTGGCGGTCATGGTCCGGGTCGCAGGCGAAAGCCACCTGGAAGCGATCTTTCAGGCCGATCAGGCTCTGCATGGCGAAATTGGACGACGGGTCCATGCGGATCTTGCCGTCCCAGTCCACGCTCATGAAGCGGAAGGTCGGATCAACGAATTTGTTCACCACGTCCAGATTCAGGCCGTAATGCTCACCGATCGCCGACCAGTAACGCACGCCCGCGCCACCCAGGGGATCAACGCCCAAGTGCAGGTTGGCGCCACGAATGGCGTCCATGTCGATGACGTTTTTCAGGTCAGCCACGTAGGTGTTGATGTAGTCGTGGCGATGGGTGGTGTCGGCGCGCAGGGCTTTTTCGTGGGTGATGCGCTGGACGTTGACGATGCGCTCGGCCAGCAATTCGTTGGCTTTGTTCTCGATCCACTTGGTGATGTGCGAGTCAGCCGGGCCGCCGTTGGTGGGGTTGTACTTGAAGCCGCCGCTTTCCGGCGGGTTGTGCGAAGGGGTGATGACGATGCCGTCGGCCAGACCGGTCGTGCGCCCGCGGTTGTAGCAGATGATGGCGTGGGAAATCGCCGGCGTCGGGGTGTATTCGTCGCCCTCGGAAATCATCACGTTGACGCCGTTGGCCGCCAGCACTTCCAACGCCGAAGCGGCCGCCGGGGTCGACAGGGCATGGGTGTCGGCGCCGAGGAACAGCGGGCCGTCGATGCCGTTGGCCTGGCGGTACAGGCAGATCGCCTGACTGATGGCCAGCACGTGCCACTCGTTGAAGCTCAATTCGAAAGAGCTGCCGCGGTGCCCGGAGGTACCGAAGGCAACACGCTGGGTCGCCACCGACGCATCGGGCTGGCCGGTGTAATAGGCCGTCACCAGACGGGGAAGATCGACCAGCAATTCTGCAGGCGCCAATTTGCCCGCGAATGGACTGATACTCATGCGAAACCTCCGTGGATGAAAAATAGGGAAATGACAAAAAGAAAAGGTCCCGACGAGGCGGGAAACAACCTTAACCGCCGCCTGAAACGCCATTAGCGCGGCAGTTTACTGGCAGTTGGACCGTGGCGCTCGGCTATTGATCCGTAACGTCCTGAGACAATTAACAGAGGCTGATCAGAGTTGCCACCACGCCGGCAACAGCTGCTGAATCTTGCGCTCGGCGAAGCGATCGTCGATCAGCACCACCACGCCGCGATCGTCCAGACCCCGAATCACCCGGCCGGCGGCCTGTACCACTTTCTGCATGCCGGGGTAGAGATAGGTGTAGTCGTAACCGGCGCCAAACAACAGACTCATTCGCTGCTTGAGTTGCTCGTTGACCGGGTTGATCTGCGCCAGGCCCAAGGTGGCAATGAACGCGCCGATCAACCGCGCGCCCGGCAGGTCGATGCCCTCGCCGAACGCGCCGCCCAGCACCGCAAAACCGATGCCCTGACTGGCCGGCGTAAAGCGCTCGAGAAACGCCTGCCGTTCCGCCTCGGCCATACCCCGGGACTGTTTCCACACCGGCACATCAGGGTGGCTGCGTTCCATCAGCTCGGCGACTTGCTGGAGGTAATCGAAGCTGCTGAAAAACGCCAGATAATTGCCGGGCCGCGCCTCGAACTGCCGCGCCATCAGCTCGACGATGGGCGCCAGCGAGGCCTGCCGATGGGTGTAGCGGGTGGAAATGCGGCTGACGATTTCCACGTCCAGCTGCGAGCGCTGAAACGGCGACTCGACGTCGACCCACGCCGTGGTGTCGGGCAGGCCCAGCAAGTCACGGTAGAAATGCCGTGGATTGAGGGTCGCGGAGAACAGCACCGCACTGATCGCAGCGGTCAGGCGCGGACGCACGAAACCGGCCGGCACAACGTTGCGCAGGCACAGGCGCGACAGCGACTTGCTGCCCAGCTCACGCTTGCTGATGTCGAACAGGAAGTGTTCGTCAAACAGCTCGGCAATACGACCGAACTGGATCGCCTCGAAATAGAAGCTCTGCAGCTCGCCGTTGGCCGCGTGGGGGTGCTCATTGAAGTAGTCGCCGAACGCTGTGATGCACAGATTGAGGCTGTTCAGAAACTTGGCGGGCGTGGCGGCGTAGGCCTGATACGGCGCGACTTGCTCCTTGTGCAGGGCGTTCCAGTCACGATTGAGCCGCTGCAGGGCTTTTTTCACCGGCTCCGGCGCGCTCTGCCGCACCTGATTCATGCTGTGCTGATCCAGGGTCGCGCTGTACATCGACCGCGTCCGCTCGACCATGTTGTGGGCCTCGTCCACCAGCACCGCGACCCGCCACTGATTGAACTGACTGAGCCCGAACAGCATGCCGCTGAGGTCGAAATAGTAGTTGTAGTCGGCGATCACCACGTCCGACCAGCGCGCCAGCTCCTGGCTCAGGTAATACGGGCAAACCTGATGGCCCAGCGCAACCTCACGCACGCCTGCCTGATCGAGCCACGGCTTGATCATCGCCTCGCTCCGCGCCGCCGGCAGTCGGTCGTAAAAACCTTTGGCGAGAGGGCATGAATCCCCGTTGCACGCCTTGTCCGGGTATTCGCAGGCCTTGTCCCGCGCGACCATTTCCAGCACCCGCAGGTTCAGCTCCGGCGCACTTCGCCCAATCACGCTCAGCGCATCCAGCGCCAGCTTGCGGCCCGGGGTCTTGGCGGTCAGGAAAAACACCTTGTCCAGCTTGCGCGTCGGCGCGGCCTTGAGCATCGGAAACACCGTGCCGATGGTCTTGCCGATGCCGGTGGGCGCCTGGGCCATCAAACAGCGCCCGGTGCTCACCGCCTTGTACACCGACTCGGCCAACGCCCGCTGCCCGGTACGGAAATCTGCGTGGGGAAACTTCAGAGCGCTGAGCCCATGGTCGCGGGCATCGCGGTGGGCCAGCTCCTGCCGCGCCCACTGCAGAAAGATGCCTGCCTGAGCTTCGAAAAATGCCTGCAACTCGGCCGCCGTGAAACGCTGCTGAATGAGGGTTTCCTGCTCACTGATGATGTTGAAGTACACCAGCGCCAGATTGACCTCGGCCAACTGCAGTTGCTGGCAAAGCAGCCAGCCGTACACCTTCGCCTGGGCCCAGTGCAGCTGCCGATGATTCGCGGGCATGCTGCTCAGGTCGCCGCGATAGGTCTTGATCTCCTCAAGCTGGTTCAGCGCAGCGTCGTAACCATCCGCCCTGCCCCGAATCTTCAGCTCATGAAACACCCCGCTCAACGCCACTTCGGTCTGATACTGCGGCCCACGCCGCGCCGCCACCGTCCGATGCCCGGCAATCCCCTCCTGCGCCGTGGGCGACGGCGTAAACCGTAAATCCAGATCCCCCGCCTTCGCCGTAAACTCACACAACTCCCGCACCGCGACCCGATACCCCGATTCCGGATCGACAGCCGCCACCGCCACAGGCTCGACAGAAACTGCGCGGGTATCGGGGCAAATGCTGGAAATGGAAGTCACTGAGAACGCTGGCCGTCGATCGGAACACTGGACGGACGTACAGATAACAGCTCAATGCGGTCGAGGCAAACGGAAATGGATTGGCGGACAGATTTCAGCGCAGAGCGCCAGGGGATACATTCCCACGCAGAGCGTGGGAACGATCAACCAAGCCGGTTTCAGGATCAAAATCGATGCTGTATGAACTGGCCTCTTCCCGGCTAAAGCCAGTCCTACCAAGGCATCGCATGCGTACAGTGGGATTTGCGGTGACCTCGACCGTAGGACCGGCTTCACCCGGGAAGCTCTTGATCTGCGCAGCGCTTTTGATCTTGATCTTCCTACGCAAAACGCCCTAACGACACCAAACGCGACTTTGGTGCAGGCCGAACGTAGACGACGCGCAGTGGGCCGAGCCGCATGGATGCGGCGAGAGCGCCGTCAGGACATGGATGTCCGTTCGGCGCGGGCCCACGGAGCGTCGTCGGAGTGAGGGTATTCCGACGAAGGAGGAACCCAACCGAGAGCAAGCACCCTTGGTTACTTGGGGATGGTGCGACTCTCGACTTTTCCAAGTAACTCGCCGAAGGCGAAACCCGAGGCCGTTAGGCCGACGCCCTTGATCTTGATCTGACAGTCCCTGAAAGGGACCTATCCCATCCGCTCTTGCACCAGCGCATTACGAATAATCACCAGCATCGACTCAATATTCTGATCCCAATCCACCGTCGCGCTGACCCGCACACACTGCTGATGCAACCCCCGCACACTGAACAACTCCCCCGGCGCTACCACGATCCGCTGCTCCAGCAACCGATTGAACACCCGCGCCGTATCCACCCGATGCACACTCTCCAGCCAGATCGACGCCCCACCCAGAGGACGCACAAACGCCACTTCATCCCCCAGATACTGCTCCACCCCGCTCGCCAACTCACCGACCCGCCGCTCAAGACAACCCCGCAACTCACCCATGTGCCGGTCCAACTGTCCCGACGCGTACAACCGCGCAATCGCCTTCTGCCGAACCGGCGGCAAGCGGAACGAACGCAACACCCACTGCTGATGCAACAGCGCCCGCGAATGCCGACTCAACAGATACCCGAACGGCGCCTCGAGTCCGATCATCTTGTCGAACGCCCCCAGCACCAGCAGCCGCTGCGGATCAATCAAATCCCGAAACGGCGAACGGCCCTCCTCGAAACACAAGCCGCCATGGGTATCGTTCTCCAGCACCCACAATCCCTGCAGGTTCAACACCTCCGCCATCCGCGCACGCTGGGCGAAAGGCATCAATTGCCCGCGAACCGGGTCCATCCGCGACGACACAATCGCCATCTTCACGCCTTCCTGCTGGATCAGCGCACCCAGTTCATCGACGTCGATGCCCCCTTGCGCGTCGGTGCAGACTTCAATCACCCGAATCCCGTAGGCCTGCAGTGTGCGCAGAATGCTCCAGCCGCACGGCGACTCCACCAGCACGGCACAATCACGCAGTTGCAACGCTTCAATGACCGTCTTCAGCACCCCGGTCTTGTCCGGCCCGATGAACACGTTGTCCGGGTGCCAGCAATGCTCGGTGGAAGAGGTGTAGTGGCCCGCCAGGGCCGTGCGCAGCTCGACATCGCCGAAGGGCTGAAAACGCGGGTCGGGCTGGCAAGGGTAGTGACGCATGAGGTCGCGCTCAACGCTCAGCAGCGCGCCGTGAAGCGACACCAACAGCGTCGGCTCATCGGCGCCGAAGACGAACATGTCCGGGCGCCGGGCGCTGGCATGGAAACGCGTGAACACGTCATCGCCTTCCAGCGGCATATCGTTACAGGGATTGGGCAGCGCGAAATAGCCGGACTTAGGCACGGAACAGATTCGTCCTTCCTTTTCGAGAAGGCTGTAGGCGTTCTGCACCGTGGAAATCGAAACGCGCAGCCTTCGCGCCAGCAGCCGCAACGAAGGCAGACGTACAGCCGGCCCGGACGACATTTCGTTGGTCAGCCTGAGCAGGTAGCGGTACACCCTCTGGTAGGCAAAGTCGGTCTTGTTGTGATTCATCGAACACCCCATCCATGCGCCAGGCGCAGGGTCATTGAGAAAGAACCCCGTCGACCGCCCGAGGCTCGTCGCATCACTTCGCATCAGTTCACGGAGCAGCCTTCAGCGCCCCGAAATCAGTTCCGTGGTCCGGGCGCCGGTGTGCGGATCGACCGTCGCCACCCGGCGTTTGTCAGGGTCGCTGGCGCGTACCCGGGCGATGATCGAGTGGTCGTCGTTGAAGTCCACGTGGCGCTTGGCGTACAGCGATTGCAGCCCCTTCAGACTGAGGCCGCTGACTTCCACCAGCCAGTGCGGCACCAGGTCCGGGACGATCTCACCGGCGAGGGTTTTGTGCAGATCGCTGAGCCCCACCAACATGCCGGGGTGATAGCGACGCAGGAAATCCTCGAGCCGGGCGCCGGCGTCGACGAAGGGCGAGAACAGCAGGCACACCCATTGCGTCTCGCCCAGGCCAAATGCCTCCTGACCGTAGCCTTCGGCCAGCTGACGGCGGTCGTCGATTTTTTCCGGGCTGTCGTAGGCGGCCAGCGCCTGGGCGATCAATCGAGCGGGCATGCGTTTGCGGCGCATCATGGCACCCGCCAGCTGCAGGTACTCGGCGATGCCCTCGCTGTACGCCCTCCCCTCAATGAATTCGGCCTTTAGCCCGCGCAGGTGGGCCATCAGCAGCGGGTTGGCGCAGTCCGATTCGCTGAAGCTGAACGCCAGGTCATCAAAGCGGAAACCCAGAAAGTCAGTGAGCAGCCCCCAGTGTTCCTCCGTGCGAAAGCCGATGAGGTCCGCGGCAGTCAGCAACGTCGGGGCGATGTTGCGGTGCGGGTATACCGGTGGCCGGCCGTAGCCCGTCCCGTCTGCCGACTCGCCATACAGCTCCTCGTAATAGGCGCGCCCGACCCTGTCGATGACGCTCAATGCTCCGCTAAAACCCAAGGTGTGCCAGGGGTCGACTTTTCGACCGCCATGGCGCGCCAGACGCATGATCCAGGTCGCGTACTGTTTCTGCTCCTTGAGCGAGTCGCCGCTGATTACCGCGTGGACGCCGTCACCCCAACTGGCAGCGCGGACCATGAAATCCGCCATGCCCAGATAACAGCTGTTGCAGAAGGTGGTTCGCGCATCGCCAGCGGTCAGGTGGCCGCCCAGCAGCAGGTCGGAGCGATTCTGTTCACGACCCGCCGTGGAAAAGGGCAAATCGGGCTCGAAGATCTGCACGTACTGATGATCGATCACCAGCAGCTCGACCCTCGGGTCGTCGTGCAGAAACAGCGCCGAATAGCAGCGGTCGATGTTGCCCATTACCGCCGAGGTAATGCCCGCATGGCGCATGTTGGCCACCCGCAGCCTGAACGTTGCCGGCCCGCGTGCGGCGATGGTCAGTTGCGCAGCACGCAACATGGCCACGGTATAGGCGCTGTCTTTGCCGCCGCTAAATGCCACCAACACTTTATAGCCGCCAATCCTGTCAATTCCGCCTGCGGCGACAATCAAACGCTGGATCAACAACTGCAGCGCTGTTCGTTCGTTGCGATTCAAATAACCCGACAGCCGCTGCAGGACTTGCTGATAGACATAGTTCATGGCTTGTTCGTGCATTGAACTCATGGCTTCACTACCCGACTGATCTGCCTGGCGACACTGTTGGCCATAAGAAGCTTGATACTCCTGCAGGAGGCTGGCCCAACCGTTATGGCCGCGGCGGACCGATTACCAGGCAAAGCAGAGGGCGGCAGGTCAATAGGCATCGACTCGTTCCTTGAGCATTTAATTATTGAAACTATTATCGACGCCTACAGAACAATTACAAGCCAGTCACTACCGACACGTGAATGTTCTCCTTTCGGCAAATCCGAATCGGAATTAAACAGGGCTGTTTAAAACTGTGTTTAGTAAAACGGGCAATGTATTGATTCGACTGCATTTAAAATACTTGTCAACGCCACGCATGACGCGCGTTGATCAATATATTAAACACTCCATAAACAAAAAGCCTTCCAGAAGATTCGGGAAGGCTTGAGTGATACAACATGACCCGTGACTGACAGGGCGGATACCTTCAAATCGGTCTCCGACACCTCAATCCCGACGCCGGATCAAAAGCGTCGAGCATTCAATGAGCGCGATGGTCTGCACTCAGGATGGATCGACCTCAACCACCACACGACCGCCTACCGGGCAACCGTCCATCAAACGGTGGGCCTCGACCAGTTGATCGAAGGGAAACACTTTGGTGATCTGCGGCACCAGCATGCCATCCGCTGTCATCTGGTTGATGTCGCGCAACGCCCGCTTGATCGCCTCTTCGTCCTGCTTGATGCCCAACTCCGGCTTGCCGGTGAAGTTGCCCACACAGTGCACGAAGAACTGAATGTTCTTCTGAAACGCTGCACACGCCGGGAACGGCGTCTGGTTGCCGCCTTGCAGGCCATAGAGAATCAGACTGCCACGTGGCGCCAGCACATCACCCAGGATCGACATCTGCGGACCACCCAGACCGTCGAGGACAATGTCCACGCCGCGGTTGTCGGTGTAGCGGTTGATCGTCAGAAGCAAATCCTCTTCTTCGGTGACGATCACCTTGTCCGCGCCCATTTTCAGCAGGTATTCGCGGCACGCGTCGGTCTTGGTCGCCGCGATCACCTTGACGCCGAGCGCCTTGCCCAGCTGCAGGAACGCAGGCCCCGCGCAATGGCTGGCATCGGTGACCAGCGCCGTTTGCCCGGGTTTGGACCGTGCCAGTTCAACGAACGCAAAGTACGCCACCAGCATCGGCGTGTAGTGGACGGCCGCCTGATTGGGCGTCAGCACGTCCGGGTAATGGGTCACGGAAGTGCGCGGCAACAGGATCAGCTCGCCATAGACCGGGTACACATTGACGTCAGCCGAAGGGAAGCTGGCCACCTTGTCGCCCACTTTCAGGTCGGTCACGCCATCGCCGATGGCAGTAATGACGCCCGCCATTTCGGAACCCAGACCGGCCGGCAGGCGAGCCTGGGATGAAGCCAGATTTTGTCGCCACAGCACGTCGTACCAGGTGACGCCGATCGCCTGGACGCGCACTTGCACCTCACCGGGTGCAGGCAACGCGACCGGCAGCTCTTCTACTTTGAGCACCTCGGCCGGACCGAACTGATGAAAACGGATCGTGCGGGACATTTCGAACCTCGCCTTATGAACCTTGATGCCCTGAACTCTATCCGGACGCCGCCGGTAACACTATCAGTGGCTATTAATAGTCAACATGCCTGCTGTCGATTCTGATGGGGCAAGCGGTCGCCGAATCTGTAGCAGCCGTCCAGGGCCTGCAGGGCGCACATTGTTGGGTGCTCACGGCGACATTGCAACCCGGTGGCCCAATATCGATGAATCCCGGGCGCCACGCTGGCTGCATCGACGCAGATTACAAAGGGCCAGTACATATGGATTGGTGTGTTTCTGCCCGTCAAGGTTTCAGCGGCGCCTATCGGCGGCAGCGTACGAAGCGCATTTCCAGACACGCCGGAAAATTCAACGATGCAGACAACCGGTATTTACCCGTAATATCCCTGCCTGAGTTGAACACGTGGTGTGCGTTTGGGCCGCCGCTGCTGTTTTGAACCTGTATCGACCCATGTCCCCGAGACCCCCGTCATGAATCGCAACGACCTGCGTCGCGTCGACCTCAATCTGCTCATCGTTTTCGAAACACTGATGCATGAGCGCAGCGTCACCCGCGCGGCCGAGAAGCTGTTCCTCGGTCAGCCGGCGATCAGTGCGGCGTTGTCGCGGTTGCGCGGGCTGTTCGACGATCCGCTGTTCGTGCGCACCGGCCGCAGCATGGAACCCACCGCGCGGGCCATCGAGATCTTTGGTCTGCTGTCCCCTGCCCTGGACTCCATTTCCACCGCCGTCAGCCGCGCCGCCGACTTCGACCCGGCCACCAGCACCGCCGTGTTCCGCATCGGCCTGTCCGATGAAGTCGAGTTCGCCCTGCTCCCCTCACTGCTCAAGCGCCTGCGCTCGGAGGCCCCGGGCATCGTGCTGGTGGTGCGTCGCACCAACTACATCCTGATGCCCGCACTGCTGTCCTCCGGCGAAATCTCCATCGGCGTCAGCTACACCGACGACCTCCCCGCCAACGCCAAGCGCAAAGTGCTGCGCCGCAGCAAACCCAAACTGCTGCGCGCCGACACCATGCCGGGGCCGATCACCCTGGACGACTTCTGCGCCCGCCCCCACGCACTGGTGTCGTTTGCCGGCGACCTGGGCGGTTTCATCGACGAACACCTGGAAAAAATCGGCCGCAAACGCCACGTCGTGCTGGCGGTTCCGCAGTTCAACGGGCTGGCGACGCTGATTGCCGGGACCGACATTGTAGCGACTGTGCCGGACTACGCCGCCGCCGTGTTGACGGCTGCAGGGGGTGTGCGCTCGGAAGAGTTGCCGATCGAATCGCGTACGTTCGAGCTGCACATGGCCTGGCGCGGGTCGCAGGACAATGATCCGGGGGAGAGATGGTTGCGGTCGCGGATTCAGATGTTTTTTGGGGATCCGGACAGCCTTTGAAATGTATCGATTTCGTCGAGAGCAGCTGAATTGATATGAAGATTAGCAAGCGTCATCAATTTCGCCCAGACGTATTATCGGTTTGGGTTGCAAGCCCGGCCTCGTTAACATTTTCGAGGTCAGGTTAAGGGTTTCGACTGCAGGTCGCATCAGCCAGTCCATCCTCCCAACGGCAACTCAACGCCGCTCCCCGCTTCGCCCCAAAACGCCTCCGCCGCCTGACTCAGTTGCGCCTTCGGCCGGGTCAGGTGAATCTCCAGCGGAATGTCCCAGCTCTCGTCCAACGCTCTAACCAGTCGCCCTTCCAGCACTTCCTGCTCAGTCAGGCTCTTCGGCAGCCACGCCACGCCTTTGCTCTCCAGCGCCATAGACATCAGCACCGCCGCAAGGTGGCTGCTGAACAGGGGTTTGAGGTGAAGGTAATCTTCTTTGCCCCGCAGTCTGTGGGCAACGATGCGTCCCAGCCCGGATTCGTGGGTGTACGCCAGATACGGCAACGCCGCCGGCGCGGTACCGAATCGGGTCGATGTGCTCGCCAAAGGCACCAGCACGTCCTCGCCCACCTTCTTGCTGATGAACTGATCAGGCGCCAGCAGCGGCGGCACGTCGGGGTGGCGATGGCAGAGCATGAACTGCACCTGACCGTGGATCAGCATCTGCTCGCAGACGGCCATGCTGTCGGAGTGCAGCTGCACGGCCTCAATGAGCGCGCCATTTTCCGAGCTTCGCAGCCACTTGGGGAAGAAGGTGAACGACAGGGAATGAGTCGCCGCGAATTTCAGGGACCGCGCTGCCATCCCGGCCACTTCCTGGGCCTCGTTGCGCATCCGGTACAGGTGCCGGGCGGCCTCCTGCGCGCTGGGCAAAATCTGCCGGCCGGCTTCCGTCAGCGTTGCGCCCTGGGGTGTGCGCACGAACAACTCCACCCCCATCCAGTTCTCCAGCGAGCGAACCCTGCGGCTGAAGGCCGGCTGGGTGACGTGCCGTGCTTCAGCGGCACGGACAAAGCTGCCGTACTCCGCCAGCGCTGAAAGGTCTTCGAGCCAGACGAGTTCCAAGGGGCCATGCCTCCTGTGCATAGGGTGCGGCATTAATAGCATTGGGCGGGCGACCTCGCAAAGTCTAACGTGGGGCCACGAACAACAAGAGTAACCCGCCATGCGCATCATCGACATTCGTGAGAAAACCGTCTCCATCGCCTCGCCCATCGCCAACGCCTACATCGATTTCTCCAAGATGACCTGCTCGGTCGTTGCAGTGATCACTGATGTGATTCGCGACGGTAAACCTGTCATCGGCTACGGCTTCAATTCCAACGGTCGCTACGGCCAGGGCGCGCTGATGCGTGACCGCTTTCTGGCGCGCATCACCGAAGCGGATCCCGAGACCCTTGTCGATCACGAGAACAATAACCTGGACCCGTTCGCCATCTGGAAAGCCCTGATGACCAACGAAAAGCCGGGCGGCCACGGTGAGCGCTCGGTCGCGGTGGGCACCATCGACATGGCCGTGTGGGATGCGGTCGCCAAGATCGAAGGCAAACCCCTGTATCGCCTGCTGGCTGACCGTTACCGTAACGGCGTGGCCGATGACAAAGTCTGGGTCTATGCCGCGGGCGGTTATTACTACCCCGGCAAAGACCAGACCAAACTCAAAGCAGAGATGCAGAGCTACCTGAATCGCGGTTACGACGTGGTCAAAATGAAGATCGGTGCCGTGCCGCTGGACGATGACATCCGTCGCATCGAAGCGGTGCTTGAGGTGGTGGGTGACGGGCGTCGTCTGGCGGTCGATGCCAACGGCCGTTTTGATCTGGAAACCGGCATTGCGTATGCCGAAGCCATCAAGCCGTACAACCTCTTCTGGTACGAAGAAGTCGGTGACCCGCTGGACTACGCCCTCCAGGCCGAGCTCGCCAATCATTACGAACTGCCCATGGCCACCGGTGAAAACCTCTTCTCCCATCAGGACGCGCGCAACCTGCTGCGCCACGGCGGCATGCGCCCTGATCGCGACTTTCTGCAGTTCGACTGCGCGTTGTCCTACGGACTGGTGGAATACATGCGCACCCTGAAAGTGATGGAAGACATGGGCTGGTCGTCACGCCGAGTGGTGCCCCACGGTGGTCACCAGATGTCGCTGAACATCGCCGCCGGCCTGCACTTGGGCGGGAATGAGTCGTACCCGGACGTCTTCCAGCCCTTCGGCGGTTTCGCCGACGGGATCAAGGTGGAAAACAGCTACGTCGGCCTACCGGATATTCCTGGCGTTGGCTTTGAAGCGAAGTCCGCCTTGTACGCCGTGATGCGCGAGTTGGGTGAGGGCTGAACGACGATGGTGTCGGCACTCCGCTCACCGAATTCGATGCCGCCGCCCAGAGGACGAAACAGCGTTTGCTGCTTCACTGGATCAGGGAACGCGTTGACGAGAATCCTGCCTTGGTGATGGAAGACGCAGATGGCGAGGTGGCGACATGTGTGCTCCAGTATGTGAATGCTGAATTCGGATGCGGGACCGGCATTAGCCCGGAAGACATCGGGCGTCAGGATGCAAATGCACGGGTGTTCATGCCGGCCTCTTCCCGGCTGAAGCCGGTCCCACTCACAGCACCGCGTATCCCGGTAGTCGGGGCAGTCAACTGCATTCAAAAACCGATGGTCGCGGACAGCAGGTAGGTCCTGGGGGTCGCCAGCGTCAAGCCGGGCTCGCTGTCATCCGAGGCGCCGGCGGAGGCCCAGTAACGCTTGTCCATGACGTTTTCGACATTGGCGCGCAGCGTGATGTCCTTCTGGTCGACCTTGAAGGCATAACGCGCACCTACATCGAACCGCTCGGACGAATCGATGCTTTTGCTGTTGGCCTGGTCCAGGTACTGCGAACTGGTGTAGATGCCCCGTCCGGTCAGGGTCAGGCCCTTGACCTGCGGCACGTCCCACTCGGCACTCAGGTTGACGTTGTATTCGGGCGTGGCAGGTGCCCGGTTGCCGTCGAACTGACCGTTGACGGTGTGGGTGAGTTCGCTGTCGATGTACATCACCCCGCCCAGCAGGCGGAAGCCCTTGAGGGGTTCGCCGAACATCGTCAGCTCGACACCGTCATTCTGACGTTTGCCATTGGGGCCGAAGACCCGCGACGTGGCGTTGGTCTCGTAAGCCGGCTGCTTGATACGGAACACACTGGCGGTGAACGCATACGATCCCAGGTCATACTTGGCACCGACTTCGACCTGACGACTGACGAACGGCGGGAATATCTCGTCCTCATTAATCGAGGTAGACGGCGCGATTTTGCCCTGGCTCAGGCCTTCCATGTAGTTGGCGTACACCGAAAAGTCATCAGTCACCTTGTACAGAATGCCACCTGAAGGCGAGACCTTCTCCTCGTCGTAGGCGGTGTCACCCTTGACGTTGTCAGTCCAGTCATCAACCTTGACCCGCTGCCAGCGGGCACCGAGTGTCAGCAGCAGGCGGTCATCGAAAAAACCCAGTGTGTCGGTCAAGGCCAGGCCGCTGAAACGGTTTTCGGTATAGACCTTGGCGTCGGATCGAGTCGGGTTGACGGGAGTCGGCGTCTCGACCGGGTCGTACAGGTTGCTGGGCGAGGACGCATAGCGCGCGCCGCCGTTCTCGAAGTCCATGTAGAAATAGCTGGCAGCCAGATTGACCTCGTGGCTGACCGGACCGGTGTGGAACCAGTTGCGCACCCCGGCGTTGGCCGTCCGGACATTTTCGTCACGGGTAAAGTCGCGGGGCTGCACGCTGAAGTCACCCGCATTGTTGGTCACCGACACCGCGTGGCGCAGGAACTCATGGTTGCTTTTGCGCGCGCCGACGCCGCCGTAGAGCATGACCGAATCATTGACGTCGTACTCGGCATTCACCGCCCCGAAGGTGTCACGGGTGCGCGCCTTGCTCCAGGCCTGCGCATAGTTGTCGCGCACATCGCCGGCGTTGGGCACTTTGGCGTTGGCACCGACCTGCACGCGCTCCTGGGGTGCGTCGGTGTCACGTTCGGTGTGACCGATATCGGTCGACAGGCGCAAGCGCTCGCCCCGGAAGTCCAGCCCCAGCACCGCCATCTCGCGGTCGACGCTCTGGTGGTCCCACTCGGTATCGCCAGATTGCTTCACGCCGTTGAAGCGGATGCCGAACCTGTCGTCCTCACCGAACCGGCGAGCCACGTCCACAGCGGTGCCGACTTGTCCCTTGGAGGCATAGCGGGTAGTGAATTCGGTGATAGGTTTGTCGGTTGCCCGTTTCGGCACCACGTTGATGCCCCCGCCGACGCTGCCACGGGGCGAGATGCCGTTGATCATCTGGCTGGGGCCTTTAAGGATGTCGACCCGCTCGGCCATCTCCATGTCGATGGTGTAGGTGGGCAGGATGCCGTAAAGACCGTTGTAGGAAACGTCACTGTTGAACAGGCTGAGACCACGAATGGTGAACTGTTCGTACCGTCCGCCCGCCGGGTTGGTGGAGCGCACCGACGGGTCACTGGCAATCAGGTCGCCCAACGTGCGGGCCTGTTGGTTTTTCACCGCCTCCTGGGTGTAGGTGGTCATGCTGAACGGCGTTTCCATGAAATCCCGCGAGCCGAGCATGCCTTGCGAGCCTTTGCGCGCCACCTGACCGCCTGCATATTCCTGACCGTCTGTGGAGCCTACGTCGCCGACAATCGACGTCGGCGCCAGTTGCAGGCTCGTGCTTTGAACGGCAGGAATCAGCGTGTACGCCTGATCGCCGACGGACACCAGTTGCAGGCCAGTGCCCTGCAACAGTCGCGCAAAGCCTTCTTCGACTGCGAAGTCGCCCGACAGCCCGGAGCTGTTACGTCCGTTCACCAGCGCAGGGTCTACCGACAGGTTGACGCCGGCCTGTCCGGCAAACCGGGTGAGCGCGGCACTCAGCGTGCCAGCAGGCACTTCGTACGCGCGCCTGTTCGCGGTGTCGGCCCAGCTGGTCGAGATGAACAGAGGACTGGAATTCAGGGTCAGCAACAGACTGAAATGCAACAGCGGGCGCAAACGGTGGGGAGACACTGCGGACATAAAGGAAAGCTCTCGTCATTTTTTTTCACTACCTGGAATGACCGGCGGGACGAAAAAAAGGGACAGGCTTCACGCACTATTTTTTGCGGGTGTGTTTTTTCGGGGCGCCAGGGTGACCCAGTAGCGGGTACGCATATGAATGTCTACCGGCAGACTGGCTGCCAGCAGCGACAGAACCCGGTCGGTGTTATCGAGCTTGAAACTGCCGGTGACCCGTAATGCTTCAAGCTCGGGCTCCCAACGCAGCAGGCCGGGGCGGTATCGACCGAGCTCTCGCAGAAAATCGCCCAACGGCTGATTCTGCGCAGTCAGCACGCCGTCGCGCCAGCCGGGCAGCATGGCGTCGAACGCGGTGACCGGCCCTGCGCCGTCTGCGCGCAGGCTGATCTGCTGTTGCGCCTGCAAAACCAGCGCAGGGCCTTGCAACGGATGGACCTGCACCGAACCGCGGACCACCGAAACCCGGCAGTGGTTCGGGTCAAGACGCACGCAGACCTCACCCTGACTGACCCTGACACGACCGTAGGGACCGTCGATGGACAACGGCGCGCTACCCGGCACGTTGAGTGCGATTTCTCCGCGTATCAGCGTGATCTGCCGGGCACCGAGATCGACGTTGACGGCGCTGTCGGTGTTCAGCTGCAGGACACTGCCATCGGCCAGTGTCAGTCGCTGGTGTTCTCCAATAGCGGTGTGCAGGTCGGCGCGCCAGACCTCCAGCGGTAACTGACGTGCCAGCAGCCATACCGCCGGAGCCAGTGCGACAACCCCCAATGCCCTTTTCAGCGCGGCACGTCGAGCCGGGTCGGGACGGTCCAGCGTCGCCATTGCCAGATTGGCCGGCAAGGCCGAAAAACGCTGGCGCAGTTGCTGAGCCTTTTGCCAGGCGCGCTCGTTGTCGACCGCACTGTCGCGCCAGTGCTGCAGCATGGCGTGGTCTTCCTCACTGGCACTGCCGGATTCGAGCAGCGCCAGCCATCGTGCAGCGCTGCGAATCACCTCGCGCTCTTCGTTCGAAGGTGACGACCGAATCACCAATCCACCAGCAGGCAGTGCTCATAGGCTTGCGCCATGTAGCGTTTGACGGTGCGCTCCGACACTTCAAGGCGCTGCGCAATGTCGCGGTAGCCCAGGCCTTCGAGCTGACTCCAGAGAAATGTCCGACGTACCGCCGCCGGCAGACCGTCCAGCAACTCGTCGAGTGCTTGCAGGGTTTCCAGCAGCAGCCAACGCTGTTCGGGGGACGGCACGCTGTCCTCAGGCAACCGGGCCAACGCCTCCAGATAGGCCTGCTCAAGACTGCGCCGCGTGTAGAAATTGCTGAGCAGGCGCTTGCCCACGGTCAGCAAAAATGCCCGTGGTTCCCGCATATCGGCGATCTGTTGCGAGCTGGACAGCACCCGTAAAAAGGTGTCCTGACTCAGGTCCGCCGCATCCCAGGCATTGCCCATTCGCTTGCGCAGCCAGTTTTCAAGCCAGCCGTGATGGTCGCGGTACAGGGAATGCAAGGTCTGCGGAGGGAGCGTCGCTGTGTCAATCATGACAGGAGCCTTGAGCGATGGATGCGCCAAATGCGAATGATTCTAATCAGTGCGCTATGCCGAGTCCATGCTCTTTTATTAAAAGGCCCGAGCAAGCGCCTCAGCGCATCACCGCTAGATGACGCGGAGACACAGGCGTTCTCACGCCTTCAGCTTGCGCGCCAGGAAATCCCGAATGTACTGCGCTATCTCGGGCGCATGGGTCTCCAGCGCAAAGTGTCCGGCGTCCAGAAGATGGACCTCGGCGTTCGGGATGTCCTTGCGAAACGCCAGCGCACCCGGCGGGATGAAGGCCGGGTCGTGCTCGCCCCATACGGCGAGCAACGGCGGTTGGTGCGTGCGCAGATACGCCTGGAACGCGGGATAGGCGGCGACGTTGGTGCGGTAGTCGAGAATCAGGTCCAGCTGGATGTCCTCCGCGCCGGGCCGGGCCATGTAAAAAATGTCCAGGTTGTAGCCGTCGGGCGAGAGCTTCTCGGGATCGGCACCGGTGCCGTATTGCCAATCACGAATGGTCTTCGGCGACAGCGACGGGCGACAGGCTTCGCGGTTGGCCGCCGAAGGATCACGCCAATAGGCTTGCCACGGATCCCACTGATCGCTGAAGCCTTCAAGGTAGGCGTTACCGTTCTGGCTGATGATGGCCGTCACCTTTTCCGGGTTGGCGGCGGCGAGGCGCAGGCCGGTGGGCGCCCCGTAGTCGAACAGATACAGCGCGTATTGAGTCAGCCCCAGCGCCTCGGTGAACCCTTCGACCACCTTGTAGAGGTTGTCGAAGGTGTAATCGAACTGGCCCCGCGGCGGGGCTTGGGTGTTGCCGAAACCGGGCAAATCCGGCGCGATCAGGCGGTACTGGCTGGCCAGCAATGGCATCAAGGTGCGGAACATGTGGCTTGCGCTCGGGAAGCCGTGGAGCAGCAAAAGCACAGGAGCGTCTTTGGCACCGACTTCGCGGTAGAACACCTCGACGTCGCCGACCTTTTGCGTGTGGAACCTGACATCGAATGCATCATCGACCTCAATGCTGCCCTGCTGAGCGGATGGGAGTGAGCTGGCGGATGCAGCGCCCACGAATGAAGCAGCGGCCGCGGACGCTGCTCCCATCGCGGACTCTTGCAAGATGCCGCGGCGACTGATGCCAGGCTTGATGTTCGACGAGGTGGCCGGATCGATGGTAGTCATTGGGAGACCTGCATGAGTGGATTCATGCTGAAGCCTATTGCCGGCAGTGACCGTCGTGAATCACCAGAAAACTCAACTCACCATTGCGGTTTTTGCAACGTTGCCAGGCCTCATGTGAGCAGCGATAGCAAACTCGGTCCCGCTCAGATCCCGCGTGCATTCAGTAGGACCGGCTTTAGCCGGGAATGCATCAGTGGTCACGCTGCAAATGTGTGGTGTTGATGCCGGCCTCTTCCCGGCTGAAGCCGATCCCACTAAAGGCACCGTGGCATCCCGGTACGACCGGCTTGGAATTTCATTGGGGCTTAGGGTGGATCAACGCAATAAGCCCTCAAATAATGGAGGTATAGAAAGACGCTGCAGGGCGGTGCAGCCTATCAATTGCAGACCTTTTATGACGCCGAACATCATTACCACTGATAGTTACCTTCGTGTCATTCGATTCGTGCAATAACACCCCCGAGAACATTATCCGCCCATCTCAATAACATCGGCGGATTCTCCCATGCTTCAGTCTTTAACTCCTTTGCGCTATCCCCTCGCCGCGTTGACCCTTGTGGTCATCAGCGCGTGCGGCCGGACGCCTGAAGCGACGGTTGCGCCGGCGGCGGCGAAAGTCAACGTGGCCAAGGTGATCGAGCAACCGGTCAACGAGTGGGACGAAGTCACCGCCCGCCTGGAATCGCCGGAGACCGTTCAGGTTCGTCCGCGTGTTTCCGGCCAGATCGATTCGGTTGCCTTCACTGATGGCGCGTTGGTGAAGAAAGGCGACCTGCTGTTCCAGATCGACCCCCGCCCGTTCGAAGCGGAAGTGCATCGTCTGGAAGCGCAACTGCAGCAGTCCAAGGCCGCTGCCCAGCGCAGTACCAATGAAGCCCAGCGTGGCGAACGTCTGCGCACCAACAATGCGATCTCCGCCGAACTCGCCGACTCACGCACCACCACCGCCCAGGAATCCAAAGCCGCCGTTGCCGCCATCCAGGCACAGCTTGATCTGGCGCGCCTGAACCTGAGTTTCACCCGCGTTACGGCACCCATCACCGGCCGCGTCAGCCGTGCGGAAATCACCGCCGGCAACATCGTGACCGCCGATCAGACCATCCTCACCAGCCTGGTCTCGACCGACAAGGTCTACGCCTACTTCGACGCCGACGAGCGCGTGTTCCTCAAATACAACCAGCTGGCCCGCGACGGCAAGCGCGGCGCAACGACGCCGGTGTACATGGGCCTGTCCAACGAAGCGGAAAACCCGCACCTGGGTCAGATGAACTTCGTCGACAACCAGGTCAATCCGCGCACCGGCACCATCCGTGGCCGGGCCGTGTTCGACAACAGCAAGGGCGAATACACCCCGGGGCTTTACGCACGCCTGAAGCTGGTCGGCAGCGGCACCTATTCGGCCATGCTGATCAAGGACGAAGCGGTCGGCACCGACCTGGGCAAGAAATTCGTGCTGGTGGTCGACAAGGACAACAAGGCGATCTACCGCAGCGTTGATCTGGGGCCGAAGCTTGAAGGCTTGCGCATCGTGCGCAGCGGTCTGAGCAAAGACGACCGCATCGTCGTCACCGGCCTGCAGCGCGTGCGTCCGGGTTCACCGGTTGACCCCCAGGACACGCCGATGGCCAGCGACGAAACACTCACTGCACTGCAACAACAACGCCAGGCGCTCGAAGCCAGCAACGCACCCAAGGCCCAGCCCAAGCTGGACGCCAAGGTGGCTGCTTCCGCCACGCCACGCGGTTAAGGAACACACACGATGAATTTCTCCAAGTTCTTTATCACGCGGCCGATCTTCGCAGCGGTGCTCTCGCTGCTGATCCTGATCGCCGGCGCGATCTCGCTGTTCCAGCTGCCGATCAGTGAATACCCGGAAGTCGTGCCGCCGACCGTTGTCGTGCGCGCCAACTTCCCCGGCGCCAACCCGAAAGTGATCGGCGAAACCGTCGCCGCGCCACTGGAACAGGCGATCACCGGCGTCGAGAACATGCTTTACATGTCCTCCCAGGCCACGGCCGACGGCAAGCTGACCCTGACCATCACCTTTGCGCTGGGGACCAACCTCGACACCGCGCAAGTGCAGGTGCAGAACCGGGTCACCCGGACCGAGCCGAAGCTGCCGGAAGAAGTGACACGCATCGGTATTACGGTCGACAAGGCCTCGCCTGACCTGACGATGGTGGTCCACTTGACCTCGCCGGATCAGCGTTACGACATGCTGTACCTGTCCAACTACGCGGTCCTCAACATCAAGGACGAGCTGGCGCGCCTGAACGGTGTCGGCGACGTGCAGCTGTTCGGCATGGGCGACTACTCGCTGCGTGTCTGGCTCGACCCGAACAAAACCGCTTCGCGCAATATCACCGCGACCGATGTGGTTAACGCCATCCGCGAGCAGAACCGCCAGGTGGCCGCCGGTCAACTGGGCGCACCGCCCTCCCCGAGCGCCACCAGCTTCCAGATGTCGATCAACACCCAGGGCCGTCTGGTCTCTGAGGAAGAGTTCGAGAACATCATCGTGCGCGCCGGCGACAACGGCGAAATCACCCGGGTCAAAGACATCGCTCGCGTCGAGCTGGGCTCCAGCCAGTACGCCTTGCGCTCGTTGCTGAACAACCAGCCGGCGGTGGCGATCCCGATCTTCCAGCGCCCGGGCTCCAACGCTATCGACATTTCCAACGAAGTGCGCGGCGAGATGGAACAGCTGAAGAAAAACTTCCCGGAAGGCATGGACTACAGCATCGTCTATGACCCTACGATCTTCGTGCGCGGCTCCATCGAGGCGGTGGTTCACACGCTCTTCGAAGCGCTGATCCTCGTCGTACTCGTGGTGATTCTGTTCCTGCAGACCTGGCGCGCTTCGATCATCCCGCTGGCCGCCGTACCGGTGTCGCTGATCGGTACCTTCGCGGTCATGCACCTGTTCGGCTTCTCCCTCAACGCGCTGTCGCTGTTCGGGCTGGTACTGGCGATCGGTATCGTCGTGGACGACGCCATCGTGGTGGTGGAGAACGTCGAGCGGAACATCGAGCTGGGTCATGAACCGATGGAGGCCACACAGATCGCCATGCGTGAAGTGACCGGCCCGATCATCGCCACGGCCCTGGTGCTGTGTGCGGTGTTCATTCCGGCGGCGTTCATCTCCGGGCTGACCGGGCAATTCTATAAACAGTTTGCGCTGACGATTGCCATCTCGACGGTGATCTCGGCCTTCAACTCCCTGACTCTGTCACCTGCCCTGGCGGCCGTGCTGCTGCGCGCTCACGATGCACCGAAGGATGGCTTCTCGCGCTTCCTCGACAAGCTGTTCGGCGCCTGGCTGTTCCGGCCATTCAACCGATTCTTCGTCAAGGCCAGTAACGGTTATGTGAGCACGGTGGGTCGGGTGATCCGCGTCAGCGGTGTGGCGCTGGTGGTGTACGCCGGCCTGATCGTCATGACCTGGCTGGGTTTCTCCACCACGCCAACCGGTTTCGTGCCGGCGCAGGATAAACAGTACCTGGTGGCGTTCGCGCAATTGCCGGACGCCGCGAGCCTGGACCGCACCGAAGACGTGATCAAGCGCATGTCCGACATCGCGCTGAAGCAACCGGGCGTTGAAAGCGCCGTGGCCTTCCCGGGCTTGTCCATCAACGGTTTCACCAACAGCCCGAACTCCGGCATCGTGTTCGTCACGCTCAAACCGTTCGAAGATCGCACGGCAGCCGACCAGTCGGCCGGTGCCATCGCGGGCGCCCTCAACGGCAAATATGCGGGGATTCAGGAAGCCTACATGGCGATCTTCCCGCCGCCGCCGGTACAAGGCCTGGGCACGATCGGCGGTTTCCGCCTGCAGATCGAAGACCGTGGCAACCTGGGTTACGACGAGCTGTACAAAGAGACGATGAACATCATCGGCAAGAGCCGCAGCGTGCCGGAACTGGCGGCGCTGTTCACCAGCTACACGGTGAACGTGCCCCAGGTCGATGCCGCCATCGACCGCGAGAAGGCCAAGACCCTCGGCGTGCCGATCAGCGACATCTTCGACACCCTGCAGGTCTACCTGGGCTCGCTGTACGCCAACGACTTCAACCGTTTCGGCCGGACCTATCAGGTCAACGTGCAGGCTGAGCAGCAGTTCCGTCAGGACGCTGAACAGATCGGTCAACTGAAAGTGCGCAACAACCGTGGCGAAATGATCCCGTTGGCGACACTGCTGAAAGTCACCAACACCTCGGGCCCGGACCGCGTCATGCACTACAACGGCTTCATCACCGCCGAGATCAACGGCGCAGCCGGTCCGGGTTTCAGCTCGGGTCAGGCGCAGGTGGCGATGGAAAAACTGCTCAAGGAAGAACTGCCCAACGGCATGACCTACGAGTGGACCGACCTGACCTACCAACAGATCCTGTCGGGCAACACCGCGTTGCTGGTCTTCCCGCTCTGCGTGCTGCTGGCGTTCCTGGTACTGGCCGCGCTGTATGAAAGCTGGAGCCTGCCGCTGGCGGTGATCCTGATCGTCCCGATGACCCTGCTGTCGGCCATTGCCGGCGTGATCATCGCCGGGAGCGACAACAACATCTTCACCCAAATCGGCCTGATCGTACTGGTGGGCCTGGCGTGCAAGAACGCGATTCTGATCGTCGAGTTCGCCAAGGATGAGCAGGACAAGGGCAAGACCCCGCTGGAGGCTGTGCTTGAAGCCTGCCGCCTGCGTCTGCGGCCGATCCTGATGACCTCCTTCGCGTTCATCATGGGTGTGGTGCCGCTGGTGCTGTCCAGCGGCGCCGGTGCCGAAATGCGTCATGCCATGGGCGTGGCGGTGTTCTCCGGGATGCTCGGTGTGACCTTCTTCGGTCTGCTGCTGACGCCGGTCTTCTATGTACTGATCCGTAACTACGTTGGACGCAAAGAGGCGCGCAAGGCGGCCAAGGCACAACGCATTCAGACCACCGCCCCGGAGGCTCATTGATGAAGGCTGCAAAACTCTTCCTGCCGAGCCTGTTGGTGCTGGCGCTGGCGGCCTGCGCCGTCGGCCCGGACTACAAGAAGCCGGAAACCGCGGCGGCCAACATCCAGGCCGCCACCCAGCGGGCCTATGACCGCAGCCACATCGAGACCATCTGGTGGCAGCAGTTCGACGACCCGACCCTGAACAAGCTGGTCGCCGAATCGCTGCAGGGCAACCGCGAGTTGCGCGTCGCCTTCGCCCGTCTGAAGGCGTCCCGTGCGATTCGTGACGACATCAGCAACGACGCCATGCCGGTGGTGACCAGCCGCGCGAGCAGCCAGGTCGGCCGCGGTCAGGTGCCCGGGCAGACTGAACAGCGCATCAATCAGGAACGTTACGACCTGGGCCTGGACATGGCCTGGGAACTGGACCTGTTCGGCCGTATCCAGCGCGAACTGGAAGCCAGCGATGCCGACCAACAGGCTGCCGAAGCGAACCTCTACCAGCTGCAGGTGACGATGATTGCCGAGCTGGTCGACGCCTACGGCCAACTGCGTGGCGCGCAATTGCGCGAGAACATCGCCCGGGACAACCTGAAAAACCAGCAGGAATCCCGCCGGGTGACTGCCCAACTGCGAGATGAAGGCGTGGGCAACGAGCTCGACGTGGTGCGTTCCGACGCGCGTCTGGCGGCAGTGGAAGCGACCATTCCGCAGCTTCAGGCGGAACAGGTGCGCGAACGCAACCGCATCGCCACCCTCCTCGGCGAACGGCCGGACGCCATGACCGTGACGCTGGCCCCGGCCAAACTGCCCGCGATCTCCAAGGCGCTGCCGATCGGTGACCCGACCAAACTGCTGGAAAACCGTCCGGACGTGCGCAGTGCCGAACGGCAACTGGCGGCGCAAACCGCGCGGATCGGCGTACAGACCGCCGACCTGTTCCCACGGGTCAGCCTCAGCGGTTTCCTCGGCTTCACGGCCAGCCGCGGTTCGCAGATTGGTTCCGGCGCAGCACAAGCGTGGGGCCTTGGCCCAAGCATCACTTGGGCGGCGTTTGACTTGGGCAGCGTGAGGGCGCGGATTCGCGGCGCCAATGCCGATGCCGAAGGCGCGCTGGCCAATTACGAGCAGCAAGTGCTGCTGGCCCTGGAAGAAACCGAAAACGCGTTCAGCGACTACGACAAGCGTCAGCAGCGTCTGGTGTCGCTGGTGCGGCAGAGTGAAGCCAGCCGATCGGCGGCCAATCTGGCGAACATCCAGTACCGGGAAGGCACGGCTGACTTCCTCGTCCTGCTGGACGCCGAACGCGAGCGTCTGGCCGCCGAAGACAGCCAGGCCCTGGCCGAAATCGATCTGTATCGCGGCATCGTGGCCATCTACAAGGCTCTCGGCGGTGGCTGGCAGCCGAACGCCTGAGGTCACGGGATGAACGGCGGGATCGCTCAACCGGCAGCAGATCTGCAGCGCTGATCTGCCGCTCTCGAAGGCCCCGGACCCACCAGGTTCGGGGCTTTTTTCTGGACCGTGGATAAACACCGCACGAGCGCGCGAGGAAGGCACCCTTCCCTACAGGGTTTGACACTCGGCGGTCTCTCCCCGAAGCTGCTGCACACGCACACACGGAAACCGATATGTCTGAGTCGTCTTCCCGGCGCACACCTGCCCAGCTCAAGGCTCGACGTCGCTGGCAGGTGGCAATTGCGCTGGCGCTGTTGCTGCTGATCATCGCCATGGCGATGCTGGTGCGAAACTGGCACGCGCCGCCGGCCGCACCCCAGGTCAATCACAGCTACGCCGAAGCACTGGAGCAGGCCCACGGCGGCAAGCCCGGCGCCGCGCGCGTGCTGTATCAGCAATTCACCCGCACCGACCTGTCGGACATTCGCCGCGCCGGCCTGCTCGCCGAACTGGTGAATTACCCCAGCACCCAGGCAATGAAAATTCTGCGCGGCGATCTCAAGCGCCCCGCTGCACTGGTTCAACAGGCGGCCATTCAGACCGTGACCGCCATGCTGCCGGAAGATCAACGCACCACGCTGATCGGCCCCCTGCTGGACGATGCCGATGATCAGGTGCGCTTCAGCGCGGTGCGCGCCTTGCTACCGCTGAGCCCGGATGAGCTGGGCCTGTATTACGGCGCGCTGCAGGAAGCCGCTCAACAGTATGAGCAGGCACTGAGCGCCGAACCGCCAAGCGGGCAACGTCAGCTCGCGCTCGCCCAGCTGTACCTCAACAACGGCACCCCGCAAAAGGCGATCGATGCGCTGGAACTGGCCGCAAAGCTGGAACCGGACAACCTGGAGGCGGGGCTGGCACTGGTGCAGGTGCTCGACCGTCAGGGTCAGGCCGATCGTTCACGCCAGTTGCTCGCCCAGTGGCTGGAAAAACAGCCCCAGTCGGCCCTGGCGCAACACGCACTCGGCCAATGGCTGCTGCGGCATAAACAGAATGAGTACGCGCTGCTTCCGCTGACCCGGGCCATTGAGCTGGAACCGGACAACACCGGTTACCGTTATGACCTCGCCGTGGCGCTTCACGATCTTGATCAGCTCGAAGCGGCGCAGCGGCAGCTGGAAGACATTCTGCAGCGCGCACCCGCCGATCGCCGCGCGAGGATTCTGCTGATTCGTTACTGGACGGAGGCCGGGCAGCTACAGAAAGTGCAGGTGCTGCTGGCTGAACTGGAGCAGCTCAACGCCGATGATCCTGCCCTGCAGCAGGGGCTTTAGCACCTCATTACGCGCCCCCGACAGGCGGAAGTACGCTGTCCATCCCATCCAGGAAACGATTCATATTGATGAGTGCGTCGCGCCGGCTTGATCGGGTTAACCTTGTCCGTGATCCGGCACGTCAGGGCTTCAAGCGACGAACGCGTGCTTGCAGCCGCGTGCACTACTCAGAAGAGAATCCCCATCATGGCAGTGCAGAAACCAACGCCGATCATCGTTTTCGACGTGAACGAAACCTTACTCGACATCACCACCCTTGAGCCTCTGTTTGAGCGGGTGTTCGGTGATCGAGCCCTGTTGCGCGAGTGGTTCGCCAACCTGATCCTCTATTCGCAAACGATGAACCTGTGCGGCCGTTACACCCCGTTTGGCAAACTGGCCGCAGGCACGCTGCGCATGCTCGCGTCTGTCCATCAGGTCGCCCTGGCCGCCAGTGATATCGATGACTTGCAGGCACGGATGGGTAACATGCCTGCACACCCTGATGTGCTGCCGGCACTCAACGGCTTGCGTGACGCCGGCTTTCGGCTGGTGACGCTGAGTAACTCGGCCAGCGGTGCATCCCCTTCGGCCCTTGAGCGCGCCGGGTTAGCGACATTCTTCGAGCGCAGTTTCAGCGTAGAGACCGTTAAAAAATTCAAGCCTGCTGCGCAGACCTACCAGATGGTTTCCCGGGAGCTGAATGTCGAACTGGCTGACCTGCTTGTGGTGGCGTGTCATTTTTGGGACACGGCGGGCGCCCAGGCGGCAGGCTGCCTCGGCGCCCTGCTGACCCGGCCGTACAACGCACCGCTCCTGATAGACGAAATGCCGCTTCCCGACCTGATGGCCCCCGACTTGGGCGGCCTGGCCGAGCAGATCATTCAACGCTGGGGCGGGCCGGCGTAGCCCGAGGCCTCACTGGCTGACGTGGGTTGCTCTGTGCAGGTACGCGGCTGTTTGCCGCCGCGTTTGAGATGGCACAGTTTCCAATGGCGCTAAAGTATAAGAAATTACTTACAACGTTTAGCGCCCATTATTGTTTTTTTGTCAGACCCGCTTATCGTCGCCCGGATGTTTCACTTAACAATCAGTCATCCGCTATTTTACAACGCGTAAAAAACGTGCATTATTTACTCGCGCCACAACTGAACTACCCCGTCGCGAGACCAACGTTCATTCCCATGAAGTTAATGTCGACGGCTGATCCTGATGCCAGGGACACGGTAGAAAGTGGTGAAAACTAAAGCAGCAGACCCGGATGCGCGTCGTGCTGCTTGCATTGTTGCTTGCATTGAGCTGACAACAGCCATTAATTGCCGGAGTATCATTTTGTCCAGACTTGCCGAATTTCGCGCAGCAGAAAAAGCCCTACAGGAGCAGCTGGCCCAGCTGGAGTATCTGAAGAACGACGTCGGATTGAAGAAGGAAATCGAGTTCGAGCAGCAGCTCCAGGCCCTGATGAGCACGTACGACAAGACCTTGCGGGACATCATCGCCATTCTCGACCCTCACACTGGCGCGTCCAATGCCACGCCAGCGGCCCCGAAACGCCGTCGTCCGCGGGTGGTCAAGGTCTATCAGAATCCCCACACCGGCGAAGTCATCGAGACCAAGGGCGGCAACCATCGCGGTTTGAAAAACTGGAAATTACAATACGGCGCTGAATCCGTTGACTCCTGGTTGCGCGGCCGCTAATCCCCTGCTCCCTAGAACATTGGCCTGCAAGATTGATCTGCAACATCGAGAGGAAGCTCTGCTCGCGGGGCTTCTCTGCAAGTGCAGAGACAGGCCCATGAAACAAGTGCTTAAAACGCAAATGATCGCGACCCGCGCCCTGCGTATTTTAAATAATGCGTGCGAGTGCGGGACGGGTGTTGAATATTGAACCTGACAATTAGCTGAACAGATTCGTATTAATGACATATATCGCTTTCAATACTCGGCAGGCTTATAGCATGCTCAACCGTTGAGTCTCTTAAGCGTTATTAATCCCGTCAAACAGCACTGAGTGAGTGTTAAAGCTGGCCATGAGCCTTCATACAGCCACAGATGAATTTTCCCTCTGCAGCTGAATGGCTCGTGAGCTTCACATTTTTTTCACACCGGTTTGTAGAGGATAGAGGCTGCTAAAGGATTAGCGCCCCAATGCCCGCTTCGGCGGGCTTCTTTATGCCTGCGATTTGTCCAGACCCCGCCTTGATCTACGGCGCCGCTCCCAGGCGCAGACCATTCCTGATCTGCAACACCTCCTCTTTATGGGCCGCGTAGCCTTCCGCCGAGCCGGCATACGACAACGACCACGCCAAATCGGGATTGGCCGCCGCCACCAGCGTCTGGGTCATGACGTGATTGCCGTTCTGGGTGATGGTGCACGTGGTTTCCATGGCTGGAATGTCGCTCAGCGTGCTGTCCTTCATCCGCGTGCAGACGCTCTGAAAACCGCCGCGGGCGAAATTGACCTGAACCGCCTTGCGCATGGCCAGCAGCACGCCCTGCACGTTGACCGAATGGCCGGGCTGCAGCTGCGTCTGGGTCAGCTCCACGACCATGGCCGGATCACCGTTCTGATCGTTTTTGACCGCACGCTGTCGTAGTTGCACGGCGGGCTGGCCTTCGCTCGCCGACGGCTGGGGCAAGGCTTCAACGTCCCAGCCTTCGGGCCAGATGATCATGGCGTCAGCTGAAGACGCGACGCCCGGAATCATCAGCACGAAACAGAAAGCAACGCGGGCGCATGGGCGCAATAAGAGATGCATGCGCGGTACCTGAAGGTCGAGCCGCAAAGTGTGAGCCGGTCATGCAGTGTCTACAAGCCGGAAACCGCGCTTTATGCGCCTTCGGTTTGGCGCGTCAGCCATGAGCCCGTATCATTACGCAACATTTTAGCGTTAACCGGAGACAACCATGAGTCTGCACGACCTGAACACTTTCCCCGGCGTCACGGCCACCCCGGACGCCTCGACCGCACAATTCGTGTTCAACCACACCATGTTGCGGGTCAAGGACGCCACCGCTTCCCTAGACTTCTATACCCGCGTGCTGGGCTTCAGCCTGGTGGAAAAGCGCCACTTCGCGGAAGCCGAATTCAGCCTTTACTTCCTGGCGCTGGTCGACAAAGCACAGATCCCGCAGGACGACGCCGAGCGTAACGTCTGGATGAAAGGCATTCCCGGTGTCCTCGAGCTGACCCACAACCACGGCACCGAGAAAGACCCTGAGTTTTCCTATCACAACGGCAACACCGACCCGCGCGGCTTCGGTCATATCTGCATCTCGGTGCCGGACATACACGCCGCCTGTGCGCGCTTCGAAGAACTGGGCGTGGACTTTCAGAAACGCCTGACCGACGGCCGCATGAAAAGCCTGGCCTTCATCAAGGACCCGGATGGCTACTGGGTCGAAATCATCCAGCCAACGCCGGTAACGGGCGAGTAATCACGCTCGATCAGTGGGACCGGCCTTGATAGGGACAGGACAGGCATTGACCCGACCGCGGGACAGGCGTTGACGCCGACCGTAGGACCGGCATTAGCCGGGAAGGCGTAAGGCGTCACACCGCAAAATTGTGGGTGTTCACGCTGGCCTCTTCCCGGCTGAAGCCGGTCCCACTAAAAGCATCGCGTGCATCCGGCAAGACTGGCTGCGACCTCGACCGTAGGACCGGCTTTAGCCGGGAAAGCATGAGGCGTCACGCTGCAAAATTGTGGGTGTTCACGCTGGCCTCTTCCCGGCTAAAACCGGTCCTGCAATGGAAACCCGGCCAGCGTCACGCCGCTTCTATCACCTGATCCGTATCACCCAGATCCGCATAAATCTGCGCGTTCGACGGTTCAGGGGTAAACGTCAGCGCAATGTTCTGGCACTGCTGCTTAAGCTGTTGCAGCTTCAGCGGCCGGCTCAGGAAATAGCCCTGGGCTTCTTCGCAGCCGAAATCACGGACCAGGCTCATGCAGCGAAAGGTTTCGACGCCTTCCGCGACGGTGCGATAACCCAGTTCACTGGCCAGGTGCAGCACGGACCGGGCGATGATGCGGTTGCGCGGGTTGCTCTCCAGGTCCGTCACCAGGGATTTGTCCAGCTTGAGGATATTGGCCGGGATCTCGTGCAGATAGGCAAAGTTGCTGTAGCCCGCGCCGAAATCGTCGATGGCCACGTCAACGCCCAGCTCTCGAATGCGGGTGAGCTGCGCGATGACGCGTTTGTCGGCACGAATCCACTCGCCTTCGGTGATCTCGACTTCCAGCCGTGCGGGTGCAACGCCGTGTTTTTCGCAGGCGCTCTGCAACGTTAGGGCGATGTCCAGGTCGGAGAAGTCCAGCGGCGACAGGTTGAGCGACAGCCGCACTTCATCGTCGATCCAGCCGCTGAGGTCGGTCAGCGCCCGGTCGATGACCCAGCGGGTCACGGTGCTGATCCTGCCGGCGCCCTCGATCAACGGAATGAACTCATCCGGCCCGATCTTGCCGAGCATCGGATGGGTCCAGCGAATCAGCGCCTCGACGCTGAGCAGGCGGCCATCCTGCAAGCTGAAACGTGGCTGGTACTCCAGAAAGATGTCGCCACTGACCAGCGCGTCGGCGAGTTCATTGAGCAGGGTCAAGGCGCGACGCTGGGCGCAATCCTCCGCCTCGTCATACGCCGCCCACGGCACCTGCCGATAGACGGCCCTGCCCGCCGCGTGGGTCGCTTTGCCCATGAGCGCAGCGGCGGAGTTCTGACCATCGTCACAGCACGCCAGCCCCACGGCCACCTGCTGATGGGTGAAAGGCTCGGTGATCACCGCCAACAGCATGCGAACCAGGTCATCCCGGCGAGAGCGCTCGCAGCTCATCTGCAGGCAGAAATCCAGGTCGCTGACGTGATACAGCTCAGCAATCCCATCCAGACGGCGACGCAGGCAGTTGGCCATATCGCGGCGCGTCTGTTGTGCATCCAGATTGCTGTTCACGCTGACATCCGCAGCGCTCGCCATCGGCTGGGTGCGGATCACCACCATCAGCCGCACCTGACTCCCGGTGACCGCAACGTCCTGGGTGTCCAGCAAGAACTGCTGCAAATTCGGCAGGCGGCTGACCGGGTGGCGGTAGCGCATCGCCTGGCATTGTTCGACTTGGCCCATGACCAGCTGCGCAAAATCTTCGAGGACAGCCACTTCGTCGGGCTGAAGCGTGCGAGGGACAGTGTCGATCAGGCAAAAGCTGCCGAGCACATCACCGTGGTGATTGCACAACGGGGCACCGGCGTAGAAACGGATGCCATCAGGCTGGGTGACCAGCGCGTTGTCGACAAAGCGCGGATCCAGGCGAGCGTCATTGACCACCATGACTTCGGCGTTCTGGATGGTGTAGCGGCAGAATGACTGCTCTATGGGCGTCTGACTCGCGTCAAACCCCACACGGCCCGGAAACCACTGCCGATCTTTTTCCACCAGGGACACCAGCACCGTCGGCACGCGAAAGTGCGCGGCAGCCAAGCGGCACAGGCGGTCGAAATCCTCGCTGTGAGCGGTTTCGAGCCATTGCAAAGCGTGAACCGCGGACAGGCGCTTCTGCTCAATTTCCAGCGAACAGTTCATGGCGTGCGCCCTCCGTTCTAAAAATACGGGTTAGATGATATCTCATGGCCATCATTGCCCGCTCAGGATCATGACGGGTGGTCAATTACCGACGATCAGGGGCAGAACAGAATTCGGCTGAGCTGAGAAAGACTGATATCACAAAGACATCACTTAATCGGTTCAGTTCCAAAGCTGTACAAATATATATTGTTGTATAAGTTTTTATAAAGTTAATACGATACCGGCCGACAGATGGACTGGAGCGAGGCGCAATCAACCATAGCGCCTTCTCCTCCCAGAGACGTCGTCACCGCACTCCGACCCGAGAAAAAGGACCGTTCTCACCGACAACAACCCAATCGCCCCGCTTCGGGGCTTTGAGAACAGTATGAATATTCTTTCCCCTGCCGTGTACCTGACCAACCGACTGCGCTTTCCGGCCAAATTCGCGCTGCTCGCCATCATCGTTTTGCTCCCCCTGGGGCTGTTGGGCGCGCGCCTGCTGCATCAGCTCAACGCCAGCATTGATAACATCCACTCCGAAGAAGTCGGCCAGCGTTACCTGATGGACGTCACCCCCGTACTGCGCCTGTCGATGCTGCAGCGGGCATTGACCAACCGCCTGCTCAGCGGGGATGAGACAGCCCAGGCTGACCTCTCCGCCAATCAGACCAAACTCCTGGATGCCTACACCAAGCTGGAAGCCACGGACCGCCAGTTCACCGTCGAGCTGGAAACAGCCGACCGCGTGCAGCGCCTGCGCTCCGGCGCAGAAGGGCTGATCAGCCAGACTAAAGCCGGTGCCGATCAAGCGACCCTGTTCGATGCATGGAGCGATCAGATGACCCAGACGCTGAACTTCATCTACTTCATCTCCGCCACCTCCGGGATGGTGCTGGACGAAGACTACGCCTCGCTGTTCCTGATCGATCAGAGCACCCTGCGACTGCCACGCCAGATCAACGTCGTCGGCCAGTTGCGCGGTCTGGCCAGTGGTCTGCATGAAGGGCAACCGCTGACCGACGCCACCCGTGGCACGATCAAATCGCTGCTCAAGCAAGAAACCCAGATTCGCCAGGAGCTGCTGCAGAGCCTCAACCTGCTGCGCCGTAAGGAAACAGCCCTCGCCGATCGCATCCAGTCCCCCGTCAGCAGCGGGCTGTCCAGCCTGGACAGCTTTCGCAGTGACCTGCAAACCTTGATCACCTCACCACAGAACACCATCACCGGGATGCAGGGCCTGCCGACCAAAGGCAACGCCGTGGTGGCCGAGCTGTATAAGGCGCAGGACGCCTTGCAGGCAGCGCTGTCGGCGGTGCTGGAACAACGGGTTCACGACAAGTCGGCCGAACGCACCGCCATGCTGGCGATGTTCGCCATCGCCGGTCTGCTGCTGATTTATGCGTTCAGCGGTATCTATAGCGCGATGCGCCAAGCCATGGAAGCCATGTTGAGCGCCACCCGTCGTATCGCCCAAGGCGACCTCACCGCCCGTGTCAACGTGGCGGGCAAAGACGAAATGGCCGACATCGGCACCGGCTTGAATCACATGGTCCAGGCGTTTGGTGAATCCCTCGCCCAGGTCGAGCGCAGTTCGCGCTCGGTATCCGACGCCGCGACCCGCCTGAGTGCGTCCATCGACCGCGCCAAAGTGTCGATGAACGCCCAGCAAGGCGAAACCGAGCAGGTTGCCACCGCCATCAACGAAATGACCGCCAGTGTCGCCGACGTCGCCCAGAACACCGAAGGCGCGGCGCGTGCAGCGGAACAGGCCAGCCAGGCATCCGGCAAAGGCCTGGGCGTCATGCAGCAGACCCGCCAGACCATCGAAGCACTGGCCGGCGAAGTCGACCTCAGTGCGCAAAAGGTCGCGGCCCTCGCGCTGCACAGCCAGGAGATCGGCGGGGTCATTGAAGTGATCCGCAACATTGCCGACCAGACCAACCTGCTTGCCCTCAACGCCGCCATCGAAGCCGCCCGCGCAGGTGAGCAGGGCCGTGGCTTTGCCGTGGTCGCGGATGAAGTGAGAACCCTGGCTTCACGCACTCAGAACTCCACCGCGGAAATCCAGCGGATCATCCAGCAGCTGCAACTGGCGACCAACGCGGCCGTGGACCAGATGAAAGCGGGCAAGGACCGGGCGCAGGATTGCCTGAGCTCGGCCGATCAGACGTCCTCAAGCCTGAACGCGATCAACGAAGGCGTTGAGTCGATCGTCGGCATGAACACCCAGATTGCCAGCGCTGCGGTGCAGCAGCACGCCGTGTCCGAAGACATCAACCGCAACGTCACCGAGATCCGCAACGGCACTTTCGTGTTGATGGAAGGCATCGAGGACAACGCGGTAACGGCGGACGAACTGTCGCTGCTGGCCGGCGAACTGCGTACCGTGGTTGGCCGTTTCAAGCTCTGAGAACTGGGGGCGCGGCGGAAATCCCGCGCGCCTTGCCCTGTCATCGCTCAAGGCATCTGGGCCCCCGCCACCGCTACGTACACCGAATACAACGACGTATTGGCGGTGATGAACAGGCGGTTACGGCGCGGGCCGCCGAAGGTCAGGTTGGCGACCTTCTCCGGCAGGCGGATCTTGCCCAGTAATGTCCCGTCGGCGGCGAAGCACTGAACGCCGTCGCCGGCACTGGTCCAGACATTGCCCTGCACATCCACGCGCATGCCGTCCGGCACGCCCGGCTCAATCACCGCAAAAACCCTCGACTGCCCCAGCTCGCGCCCATTGATCACCTCGAACGCGCGGATGTGGTGGGGGCCATCGGGGTCGTGGGAGCGACCGGAATCGGCGATGTACAGGGTCTGCCCATCCGGGGAGAAGGCCAGGCCGTTGGGCTGCACGAAATCATTGGCCATGCAGGCGATCTCGCCGCTGTCCGGGTCGATGCGATACACATGGCGGCCCGGCTGCTCCTCTTCGGCCTGATAGCCCTCGTAATCGGTGAGGATGCCGTAGCTGGGATCGGTGAACCACACCGCGCCATCGCGATGCACCACCACGTCATTCGGCGAGTTCAGACGCTTACCTTCGAATCGCTCGGCCAGCACCGTGATCGACCCGTCCGGTTCGGTGCGGGTGACGCTGCGGGTGCCGTGCTCGCAGGTAATCAGCCGGCCCAGCAGGTCGCGGGTGTTGCCGTTGGCAAAGTTCGACGGGGTGCGGAAGGTCGACACCCCCTGCTCCGGGGTCCAGCGCAGCATGCGCTGGTTGGGGATGTCGCTCCACAGCAAGTACCCGCCGTCGTTGAACCAGACCGGCCCTTCGGCCCAGCGGCATTGTTCGTACAGGCGTTCGAGCTGGGTGTTGGGCAGAATCAGGCGATGGAAACGCTTGTCATGGCATTCGTAGAGGTCGTCGGACACGGGGTCGATCCTTAATTCAGGCGCGGGCATTTTTGCGTCCGCTGACAGCGGTAATCACCGCAATGATGATCAGGCCGGTGAGGATCAGCCGCACCCCGGCACTGGCGCCGAAGGTGTTGAGCATGCTCACCAGCAGGTAGAGAAACAGCGACGCGCCCCAGATGCCCGGCACGTTGGAAAACCCGCCGGCCACCGAGGTCCCGCCGATCACCACCACGGCGATGGACGCCAGCAGGTATTCCTCGCCCATGCCCAGCGACGCGCCCCCGGAAAACCCGGCCAGGGTCAGGCCGCACAAGCTGCCGAACACCGCGCAGAGCACGTAGGTGGCGAAGCGCATGCGGCCGACCCGAATCCCCGCCAGTTCAGCGGCGCGGGCGTTCTGCCCGATGGCCAGCACCGAACGGCCGTAACGGGTGCGGGTCAGCACGTACCCCATGAGCACCGCCACGGCGATCACCACAATGGCGAGATACGGCACGCCGAACACGCGGCCCGTGGCGAAGGTGTAGAACCCTTCCGGCGGCGGCACCCGCACGCTGCGCCCATAGGCAATGGCCAGGGACTGCAAGATGAAACTCGCCGACAGGGTCGCGATGATCGGCGGAATGCGCAGCAGGCGGATCAACGCGAAATTGCCACAACCCACCAGCACGCCGATGCCCAGCACGCCGATCACGCCCAGCCAGATGTTGGCGTCCTGGCCGTCCATCAGTTTCATGCCCAGCGCGCCGCTGAGGGCGATGTTGGCCGGGATCGACAGGTCGATGTTGCCCGGCCCGGTGCTGATGACGAACATCTGGCCGATGCCGACAATTGCGAAGAACGTCGAGAACGCTAGCGCGCCAGACAGCAAAGCGCCTGCGCCCTGCCCGCCGGTGAACACCAGGGTCGCCACCCAGATCAATAACGCCGCGAGAAATGACCAGAGCCACGGCTTGCCGCGCAGCGCTGCAAGGGATGAAGTGCTCATAGCGGACGTACCTCCAGACGATTGACCGCCGCACGCAGCGCCAGCACGAAAATCAGAATCGCGCCCTGGGCGCCGATCTGCCAGTCAGGCGAGATGCGGATGAACGACAGCAGCGAACCGGCCAGCACCAGGGTCAGCGCGCCGAGCACAGCGCCCATGGGTGACACGCGCCCGCCAACGAATTCGCCGCCGCCAAGAATCACTCCGGCGATGGACAACAGGGTGTAACGCAGGGCGACGTTGGCGTCGGCCGAGGTGGTCAGCCCCACCAGAAACAGCCCCGAGAGCACGCCGAAGCCACCGGCCATGGCGTACATCGCCACTTTGATGCGAAGCAGCGACCAGCCGGCCTTGGCGATCGCCAGCGGATTGCCGCCGGCGCCGCGCAGCACCACGCCGACCGTGGAGCGCATCAGGAAAAAGTGCATCGCCAGCCCGAGCACAATGCAGACGATGATCGCCAGCGGAATCAGCGGCGGCTTGATCCGCACCAGCGCCTGCAGCCATTGCGGCGCCGTGCCGCCGGGCGACGGCAGCAGCAGAATCGCGCCGCCGACCCAGATGAACGACATGCCCAGGGTGACGACAATCGACGGCAGGTTGCGGCTGTGGATCAGCGCGCCGAGCAAGGCGTACACGCCCACGCACCCGGCCAGCGCCAGCCAGCCGAGGAACGGGTGCTGATCGAGTAGCGTCACCGCCACGCAGGCGACGAAGCTGATGAAACTGCCCATGGACAGGTCGAGGTCGTTGACGCTGATGATCAGCATCTGCGCGATGGTTGCCAGGGCGATCGGCACCGCCAGGTTGAGCATCAGGTTCAGGCCCATGTAGCTCATGGCCCGGGGCTGCATGATGAAGATGGTCGCCAGCAACACCACCAGCGACACCGCCGGCAAGGCGGCGCGGAGCATGCGGGCACGGCGCGCGGCGTTGTTGCGCGTCGCGACGGGGGCGCGGGCAACGGAATTCAATGGGGCATTCATGGGGTTTCCTCGGCGAAGGAGCTGCGCAGGATGCGCTCCTCGCTCAATTCACTGCGCGGCATGTCGAGCACGGCCTGGCCGTCGCGGAAGACATACACGTGGTCGCAATAGGTCAGCTCTTCCAGCTCGGTGGTGTACCAAATGAACGAACGGCCGCGGGCCGCCTCCTCCATCAGAATCGAATACACCTCGCGCTTGGTGCCGACGTCGACGCCGCGCATGGGGTCGTCCATCAGGATGATCTGGCTGTCGGACGCCAGGGCCCGGGCAAACAACGCTTTTTGCTGGTTACCGCCGGACAGCGACAGGATCGGATTGCGCATGTCAGGGGTGCGGATGCCCATGCGCTTCATCCAGTCGTCGGCCATGGTTTGCTCGGCATCGGGGTCCAGCAGCACGCCGCGCTTGAGCTGGTTGAGTGAGCCGATGGTGATGTTTTCGCCGATGGACCACAGCGCAAACACGCCGTCGGTCTGGCGGTCGCCGGCGACGAAACTGGCGCCGGTACCGTGCTTGACGCAGTCGCGCAGCACCTGGGTCAGTAACTGGCTCTGGCCATGCCCGGCCAGCCCGGACAGGCCGACGATCTCGCCGGCAAACGCCTGCACCGAGCGGCCATCGGCCTGACGCGCCGGGCGCTGTTGCACGCGGGGAATGCCCTGCTCACGTCGGGAGGCGAAAGCTTGTACTGCCTGCTGCTGTTCGCGGGCCGTGCCGCCCATGACTTCCACCAGCGAATCATGGGTGAAGTCTCGGGCCGCACGGGTTTCGACGATTCTGCCGTCACGCATCACCGCGATGCGGTCACAGGTGCCGAGCATTTCGCCGAGGATGTGACTGATCAGCACGATGCTGCCGCCGCCCTCGACGAACCGCCGCACATGGCGCAACAGCTGCTCGGCGACACGGGCGTCGAGGGATGAGGTGGGTTCGTCGAGGATGATCAGATCCAGGCGCTCATCGACATTGATGAACGCCCGGGCGATCTCCACCATCTGCCGCTTGCCGATGGACAGGTCAGCGACGATGTCATCGGCTTCGATGCCGTGGCCGGGGAAAATCTGCTCCAGCATGGCTTCGATCAGCGCACCGGCCCGACGCCGCCAGCCGAAGCCGCGCAGGGCCGGTGACATCAGCCGGGTGTTCTCAGCCACGTTGAGGTTCGGGCACAGCGACAGCTCCTGAAACACGCAGCGAATGCCGTGCTGCCGCGCCACTTGCACCGAATAGCCTTCGCGCAGGTCGCGGCCTTCGATTAACAGTTGGCCGCAGTCGGCGGCCAGGGTACCGGCGAGCACTTGCATCAGGGTCGACTTGCCCGCGCCGTTATGGCCGATCAGGCCCAGGCATTCGCCGGCGCGCACGCTCAGGTCGACGTCACTCAGGGCGCGCACGGCGCCGAACGATTTGCCGGCGCCCGCGAAGGCCACCCGCACAGGTCCATTTGCGTTCATGGTCGGAATTCCTTGGCGGGCCGCAGGCAGCGCGGCCTGCTTTGCTTACATGGACAGGCTCACAGGGGAAAGCTCACTGGGACGCGGCGGGCTTGAGCCTGGCGACGTCGTCGACGCTGTAGGTCTCGCTGACGATCCCGCCCTTGGGCAGGTCCTTCAGGCTGGCGTCGAGGGTCTGCTGGGTGACGGTGACCGCAGGCGACAACAGGTCATGGGGCATCTGCTTGCCGTCGAGCAACTGCTGCGCGACATAGAACGCCAGGCTGGAAATACTCGGTCCGCTGCTGATGGAGAAGCTCTGATAGCCCTGGGTGTCGCTTTGCTTTTTCCACCAGCTCAGCTCTTCTTCGCGGTTGCCAAAGATGATCGCCGGCAACGGACGGCCTGCCGCGACAAAGGCCTGGGCAATGCCGACGCCTTCGCCGCCCTGGGTCACCACGGCGTCGACTTTCGGCAGGCTGGGCAGCACGCCGGAAACGGCTTTCTGCGCCACGGTCGGTGACCAGTTGCCGTTCACCTCGCCGACCACTCTCAGGTTCGGGTGTTTCTGCGCGCCGGCGGTGATGCCGGAGTGAATGCGCTCGTCCACCGACACGCCGGCCAGCCCGCGCACTTCCAGCACATTGGCGCCCTGGGGGAAGCGCCCGGCGAGGTAGTCCATCTGCTCGATGCCGGTCTGCTTGAAGTCCATGGAGATGCGGTACGCGCAGGGTTCGGAAACGGTGCCGTCGAAGGACACGACAATGATCCCGGCGTCACAGGCCTGCTTCACCGCGCCGTTGAGGGCCGTTGGCGACGAGGCATTGATGACGATGGCGTCATAACCCTGAAGGATCAGGTTCTGGATTTGCGCGGCCTGCTCGGTGGCCTGGTTTTCCGCCGTGGTGAAACTGTCAGCCGACGCGATCAGGCCATCCTTGACGGCTTTGTCGGTGGTCTGCTGCCAGCTGGCGAGCATCAGTTGGCGCCAGGAGTTGCCGGCGTAGTTGTTGGAGAGCGCGATCTTCTTGTCGGCCGTATCGGCGTGGGAGGCGACGGGCAGAGCCATCAGGGGCGCCACAGCCAGTGCGGCACACAGCAATGAACGGCGTAGCGGATGACGACGACTTTTCATAGTTGAACCCTTGTTATTTTTATGGGGGCTGCAGGGTGGCCGACGGCGTCGGTCGCACCTTATTACGAACAGTACGCGGCGAGTCTGCACTGGCCGGTGAAGAGCGTCAGTGGTCAATCGTGCAGACCTGATGCGGGATCCCGCAAGCGACCTGCAGGATCCAGCGTTCTTTTTGCTGCACAGGGGCCATAATGCCCGGACTGCATCCCTGTTCGTTTACAAAAAGTGTTCTATCCAGACAATAAAAACAGGTTGGAGCCCATGGCACAGCGACCGCACACCCTTGCCGAAGACGTGCTGCATCATTTTCTCGGTATTTCCCGCGCCCTCGCCGGTCAGCTGGATTTCCAGTCGATGATCGACGCCGTCTCTCGGGAAATCAGCCCGATTCTGCCCCACGACCACCTCGACGTGTGCCTGTTCGTGCTCAATGGCCGCGAGCACATCACCTATGAAAGCGGCGTGCACACGCTATGGGGCGATGTCGCCCAGCCGATGCCCGTGCACACCAGTCCGATCCGCGCCGTGCTGTTGGGCGAGCAGGCGTTTCTGTTGACCCACGACGCCATGAACGACGCACGCTTCGCCTTCCCCGGCGCCGTCAACCACCCGATTTTCGACGCCCGCCTGCGCAGCCGCTTGCACGTGCCTCTGCGCGCGCGGGGCGAAATCATCGGCGCGCTGAGCTGCTCGAAACACACCGAGCATTTCTACACCCTGGACGACGTGCGCCACACCCAGCACGTCGCCGATCTCCTGGCCTCCTACGTGTACGCCCTGCGCCAGACCGAGCAGGCCAAGCAACTGGCAATCGCCGAAGCCCAAGTGCGTGCGCGGGAGGAAGGTCTGCGCCAGGGCGCGCTGCGTCTGACCGAAGAGCTGGAGCGCGAACGGCAGCGGGTGGGCATGGACTTGCATGACCAGACCCTCGCCGACATGACCCGCCTGCACCGGCGCATCGCCCGCCTGCAAACCCTGCCCAGCGTGCCGGGCGAGGACTTGCGCGGGATTGCCCGGGCCCTCAAGGACAGCATGCAGGAGCTGCGACAGCTCATTGATGCGGTCAAGCCGACGGTGCTGCAGCTGTTCGGCTTTGAAGAAGGCGTTGAAGACCTGTTGCGGCGCAGCGTGCGCGACAGCGGCCTGAGCATCGAAACGCGCCTGCAGGACAGCACCGACGGCATGGGCGACCGCTTGCCGGAGTCGGTGAAAGTCGCGGTGTTCCGCATCATTCAGGAAGCGGTGAATAACGCGATCAGGCACGCGATGCCGGGCAGTATCGTCATCCACATCAGCCACACAGGCAGCCTGTTGCAACTGACGATTGACGATGACGGCCTTGGGTTGGACGTGGGCAGTGGTTTCAAAAGCGGCGGCATTCAGAACATGCAGGTGCGCGCGCAACTGATGGCGGCGCAGTTGTTTATCGAACGCGGGCCCGACGGGCGAGGCACCCGGGTAAGGGTGTGCCTGCCGCTGGCTGATCTCGCCATCGTTGATGAGGCGGCAGCTGTTTGCGCGCCTGCGTTTTTAACGGAGACGCCATGCAAGTCCTGCTGATTGAAGACGACCCGGTGCACCGGGCGTTCCTGCGCGAAGTGATCGAAGTGGCCCTGCCGGAATGCACGCGCTTGCTGGAGGCCGAAGACGGCCGGATCGGCGAGCAAATGTTTAGTCAGAGCCCGGTGGACGCGGTGGTGATGGACCTGCAGATGCCCTGCCGCACCGGCGTCGAAGCGGCCAAGACCATTTGGCGGCAGCAGCCGGACACGTCGATTCTGTTCTGGTCGAATTACTCCGACGAGGCCTACGTGCGCGGGATCGCCCGAATCGTGCCCCAGGGGGCGGCCTACGGTTACATCCTCAAGACCGCTTCGGAAGAACGCTTGCGTCTGGCGTTGCGGGGATTGTTCATCGAGCAGCAGTGCGTGATCGACCGCGAGATTCGCGGCGTGCAGCTCAAGGCCCACGATCAGTTGTCCGGGCTGAGTGATGGCGAATACGAGGTGCTGCAGGACATCGCCCTCGGCCTGACCGACCGCACCATCGCCACCCGCCGCAACCTGTCGCTGCGCAGCGTGCAGAACCGGCTGCAGCAGCTGTACGAAAAGCTCGGCGTCTATCAGCCCGATGCGGCGGGTGAGCGCAGCACCGCCTTCAACCTCCGCGCCCGCGCCGTCAACGTCGCCCTGCTCCGCCGCCTGCTCAACCGCACCGCGCTGGAACAGGCCGAGGCCGAACTGCAACTGTGGCTGAAGAACCCGGCGCGGCATCGGTTTGGAGGGGACTGATTTATTTACAGCGCTTCACCGTAAATTAATCTGTCCCCGGAGTGCGCGGTGCGGCTGAGAGAAGATCAAGGGCGTCTGCCTGGGGGCAGACTGTTTCGCCTTCGGCGAGTTACTTGGAAAAGCACCCCAAGTAACCAAGGGTGCTTGCTCTCGGTTGGGCCC
>NZ_MDEN01000064.1 GCF_001705435.1 Pseudomonas graminis | reverse complement strand
TATGGCCACTGCTTACGCTTGCGTCAGCGCCGCTACCTCCCATCCCTTACGTCAAGGCGACTTAACCGAACGCTTACGCATCACCACCCATAAGGGAATGTTCGCCAGTCGCCCTAGCAAAATCGAACGCTAACAAGTCCGCTCCCTCTGGTAGTCTTCTCCCTCTTTTGAAAGACCAAGGGGCGCAGCTATGCCGGTGACATCCAATCTTAACCCCGGATTTATGGTGGTCCATGGGAATCGCCTGGATGAGCTGCGTGGCCTAGTGGTGTCATGGATGCGGCGTTACCCGCTGACGCCCCTTGAGAACGAAGTGGCGCTGGTACAAAGCAACGGTATTGCTCAATGGCTGAAGCTCGCTTTGGCCGAAGATGCACAGGACGATGATCAAGGGGGTTGCGGCATTGCCGCTGCGATTGATGTGCAGTTGCCTGGCAGCTTCATGTGGCAGCTGTATCGGGCGGTGTTGGGCAAGGCCGAGATCCCGGAAACCTCGTTACTCGATAAAGCTCCCTTGACGTGGCGTTTGATGCGATTGCTCCCAGGCCTGATCAATCAGCCACACTTCGAGCCACTGCAACGATTCCTGACGGCCGATACGGACCTGCGCAAGCGTTACCAACTGTCCGAGCGACTCGCTGACCTGTTCGACCAGTATCAGGTGTATCGCGCCGACTGGTTGGAAGACTGGGCTGCTGGCAAGCACCAACTCAGGACCGGTCGGGGAGAGGCAAAGCCGCTGAAAGCAGAGAACTGCTGGCAAGCCGAACTGTGGCGTGCGCTGCTCCATGATGTCGGGGCAGAGGGCATGGCCCAGAGCCGTGCCGGTGTGCATCAGCGTTACATCGAGCGCATCAACAGCCTGACCGAGGCGCCGGCCGGTTTGCCCGCGCGGGTTATCGTTTTCGGTATTTCCTCATTGCCGGCCCAGGCACTAGAGGCGCTTGCCGGGTTGGCTCGTTTCAGTCAGGTCCTGCTCTGCGTTCATAATCCTTGCCGCCATCACTGGGCAGACATCGTGGCTGACAAGGATCTCCTGCGTCACGAATACAAGCGTCAGTCGCGAAAACCCGGCATGCCGGTGGTGCTGAATCCTGACGCGCTGCACCAGCACGCTCACCCGTTGCTGGCGGCGTGGGGCAAGCAGGGTCGTGATTACATCAATCTGCTGGACAGTCATGACGACCCAAACAGCTACCGATCAATTTTTCGCGACGGGCGCATCGACCTGTTTAGCGAGAGCGAGCCCACGACCCTCCTGAACCAACTCCAGGACGATATACTCGAATTGCGCCCTTTGAGCGAGACCCGTGACGTCTGGCCGCCCGTGGACATCAAAACCGATCGCTCCATTCGCTTTCATGTCGCCCACAGTGCCCAGCGCGAAGTGGAGGTGCTGCATGACCAACTGCTCGCGCGCTTCAGCAAGGATCCGGACCTGCGTCCCCGGGACGTCATCGTCATGGTGCCGGACATCGACAGCTACGCTCCCCACATTCGTGCGGTATTCGGCCAGCTGGACCGTGACGATCGCCGCTTTATCCCCTTCACCCTCGCCGACCAGGGCCAACGCGGCCGTGATCCGCTGCTGATCGCCGTTGAGCATCTGCTGAAAATTCCGGACAGTCGATTCCCGGTCAGTGAAATCCTCGATCTGCTGGACGTTCCCGCATTACGCGCGCGGTTCGGCATTGATGAGCGTGACCTGCCAACCCTGCATCGCTGGATTGAAGGGGCGGGTGTGCGATGGGGGCTCAATGCAGACCAGCGCGAAGGGCTGGGTCTGCCGGAACAGCTTGAGCAGAACAGCTGGCATTTTGGCCTGCGTCGGATGCTGCTGGGCTACGCCGTCGGTGCGGGTGCGGCTTACGACGGCATTCAGCCGTATGACGAAATCGGCGGGCTGGACGCGGCTTTGATTGGCCCTCTGGTGTCCCTGATCGATGCGCTTCAGGTCGCGCACAACGAACTCTCCCGGCCCGCCACACCCGCCATGTGGGGCGCGCGCCTTCAGGCGATCATGCAGCTGTTCTTCATGGCTGACAGCGAGCATGACGACTACCTGCTCAGTCAGCTGGAAACCCTGCGCGAAACCTGGCTGCAGACCTGCGAGACCGTTGCCCTGGAAGAAGAGCTGCCCTTGACGGTCGTGCGTGAAGCCTGGCTGGCCGGGCTTGATCAAGGGCGGCTATCCCAGCGCTTTCTGGCCGGTTCGGTCAACTTCTGCACGCTGATGCCGATGCGCGCGATTCCTTTCAAAATCGTCTGCCTGCTGGGCATGAATGACGGCGATTACCCCCGAGCGCAGCCGCCGCTGGATTTCGATCTGATGGGCAGCGACTACCGTCCCGGCGACCGTTCCCGGCGTGAGGATGATCGTTATCTCTTGCTCGAAGCGTTGCTGTCTGCACGTGATCAGCTGTACATCAGCTGGGTCGGGCGCAGCATTCGCGACAATTCCGAGCGGCCGGCTTCGGTGCTCATCGGGCAGCTGCGCGATCATCTGTCCAGCGGCTGGCGACTGGCCGATGCCATCGAGCCCGAGGACGATAAAAAGCGTGATCCGGGGCAACAGTTGCTGCACAAACTGACCGTTGAACATCCGCTGCAGCCGTTCAGTGCCAAATACTTCCAGGAGAACCCCGAGTTCTTCAGCTTCGCCCGTGAGTGGCAGGTGCTGCACGAAGCCGTCATGGAAGCGGATGAAACAAAAGCGCTGCAAAAGCACCAGCAGGAAGAGCCCTTGAGCCTGATGCAGTTGCAGGATTTTCTGCGCAATCCGGTGAAGCACTTCTTCAGCCAGCGCTTGAAGATATTCTTTGAGGTCGCCGAGGCGCCATTGGCGGACGAGGAGCCTTTCGTGCTCGACGCGCTTGAGCGCTATGGCCTCAGCGACAGCCTGTTGCAAGCAGCGCTAACAGATCCGGAGCACATTCAGGAATCCCTACATGCTCAGGCAACGCGCTTGCAGGGAAGCGGCTTGCTGCCGATGGCCGGCTTCGGCACGTTGCTTCAGGATGAATTGATCGAACCGCTGCCCGACCTCGTCGCCCGTTATCACGAGCTACTGATTCGCTGGCCGGTGAGGCTGCACAGCGCGCTGCCGGTCAGTTATCAGCATCAGGGCGTCGAGCTCGATGGCTGGGTCGATGGGCTTTATCAGAACCCTCAGAACGAGTTACTCGCGATCACCGCTATTCCCAATGCCATCGCCAGCAAGAAGACGCGCAAGTGGCATCGGCTGACCAAGCCGTGGGTGAACCATTTGGTGGCCTGCGCGTGCGATCTGCCGTTGACCACGGCGCTGGTGGCCAGCGACGAGACGCTTTTGCTGCCGCCGCTGGACAAAGACACCGCCACGCGCACGCTGAATGACCTGCTGCTGGCCTGGCATCAAGGCATGCAACGACCGCTGCCGATTGCGGTGAAGACGGCGTTTGCCTGGCTGGGTCAGAACGATGAGGCCAAAGCCGAAGCTGCCGCGCGCAAGGCCTATGAAGGCGATGGCCAGAACAGCAAGGGTGAGCGTGCCGAAAGCACCGCCCTGGCGCGTCAGTTCCCGGACTTCGACGCGTTGCTGGGCAGCGAGGAATTCGTGGGCTGGTGCGAGGCGCTGTACAAACCGATTTTTGAAGCGCCCTGGCAGGCACTTTCTCGCGAGGAGGCCGGCGCATGAGTGATGCACAACAACCATTGGCCCTGCGCTTCCCGCTGAAAGGCAGCCAGCTGATTGAAGCCAGCGCCGGCACCGGCAAGACGTTCACCATCTCGGCGCTGTACCTGCGTCTGGTGTTGGGGCATGGCAGCGAGGACTCAGGGTTTGGCCGTGAGCTGTTGCCGCCGCAGATTCTGGTGGTGACGTTCACCGACGCGGCGACCAAGGAACTGCGCGACCGCATTCGCACGCGACTGGCTGAAGCCGCGCGGTTCTTCCGTGAAGAAATTGAAGCGCCCGACGCGTTGATCGCTGGCTTGCGGGATGAGTTCGCGATTGAGCAATGGCCCGCCTGCGCCAGCCGTCTCGACATCGCGGCGCAGTGGATGGACGAAGCGGCGGTATCGACCATTCACAGCTGGTGTCAGCGGATGCTGCGCGAGCACGCCTTCGACAGCGGCAGCCTGTTCACCCAGAGTCTGGAAACCGATCACACCGATTTGCTGAGCGAAGTGCTGCGCGATTACTGGCGCAAGTTCTGCTACCCCATGAGCGGTGACGCGCTGATCTGGGTGCGCGAGAACTGGAGTGGCCCTGCGGCGTTGCTGCCAAGGGTGCGCGCGTTGTTCGGCAGTGAGCGGGGGAGCGTAACCGAAACCCCGACCGAGCTCATCGAGCAGTCGATCCAGGAACGGCGCGAAACCCTCCGCCAGCTCAAGGCGCCCTGGGCCAACTGGGCCGCCGAGCTGCATGCGATCTGCATCGACGGCGTCGCGTGCAAAGTGGTCGACGGTCGCAAGATGCAGGAGCGTTATTTCCGGCCTTGGTTCGACAAGCTGATTGCCTGGGCCAATGACGACGAGCAGGAGCAACTCGACCTTGGCACCGGTTTCACCCGGCTGACGCCCGACGGCATCGCCGAAGCGTGGAAGAACAATCCGCCGTCGCACCCGGCGTTCGAGGCGATGGTCGAGCTCAAGGTGGCGCTGGACACGCTGCCAACGCCCGATGCGGCGGTGCTCGAACACGCAGCTCAATGGGTCGGCGCCCGCTTTGAAGAAGAGAAGCGACGCCGCGCGGAAATGGGTTTCGACGACATGCTGCTGCGCCTGGATGCGGCATTGCGCGGAAGTGGCGGCGAGCGCCTGGCGACCCTGATCCGCGAGCAGTTTCCGGTCGCGCTGATCGATGAGTTTCAAGACACCGACCCGGTGCAGTACCGCATTTTCGACAGCATCTACCGGCTTGAGGCCAACGACGAAAGCACTGGCCTGTTCCTCATCGGCGACCCGAAGCAGGCGATCTACGCCTTTCGCGGCGCCGACATCTACACCTACTTGCGCGCCCGGCAGGCCACGACCGGACGCTTGCACACGCTGGGCACCAACTTCCGTTCCAGCCACGCGATGGTCGATGCGGTGAACCACGTGTTCACGCGCGCGGAAACGAGCGAGGCCGGTCGCGGCGCGTTCTTGTTCCGTACGCCTGAGGACAATCCCGTGCCGTTTCTGGCAGTCGGGTCTCAGGGCCGTAAAGAGACGTTGCAGGTCGACGGTGAGGTCCTCGCGGCGCTCAACGTCTGGCAGCTGGAAACCGATCAGCCGGTGTCGGGCACGGTCTATCGTCAGCAACTGGCGGCGAGTTGCGCCAGTGAGATCGTCCGTTTGCTCAACGCCGGTCAACAAGGGCAAGCGGGCTTTGCGAAAGCTGGCGAGCCGTTGAAGAACCTGCTGCCCGCCGACATCGCGATTCTGGTGCGTGACGGCAAGGAGGCTCAGGCCGTGCGAGGCGAGTTGTCGGCGCGGGGCGTGCGCAGTGTGTACCTCTCGGACAAGGATTCGGTGTTTGCGGCGCAAGAGGCCCATGACCTGCTCGCCTGGCTCAAGGCCTGCGCCGAGCCTGACGCCGAGCGAACCCTGCGCGCGGCCTTGGCCTGCATCACCCTTGCGTTGCCGCTGGCCGAACTTGAGCTGCTGAATCAGGACGAACTGGCGTGGGAAAACCGCGTCATGCAGTTCCGCGATTACCGGCGCATCTGGCGCACCCAAGGCGTGCTGCCCATGCTGCGTCGGCTGCTGCACGACTTCAAACTGCCGCAGGCGCTGGTTCAGCGAACCGATGGCGAGCGTGTGCTGACCAACCTGCTGCACCTCAGCGAACTGATGCAGCAGGCCGCCGCCGAGTTGGATGGCGAGCAGGCGCTGATTCGTCATCTGAGCGAGCACTTGGCGCTGTCAGGTCAAGCGGGAGAAGAGCAGATCCTGCGCCTCGAAAGCGATGAGCAACTGGTCAAGGTGGTGACCATCCACAAATCCAAAGGCCTGGAATACCCGCTGGTATTCCTGCCCTTCATCTGCTCGACGAAGCCAGTGGACGGCAGCCGTTTGCCGCTGCACTTTCACGACGCCGATGGCCACGCGCAGATCAGCCTCAAACCCACGCCGGCGCTGATTGAGCAGGCGGATGACGAGCGTCTGGCAGAGGACCTGCGTCTGTTGTATGTGGCCCTGACCCGCGCGCAACACGCGTGCTGGCTGGGCGTTGCCGATCTCAAACGCGGCAGCAACAGCGCCTCGATACTCCATCGTTCGGCGTTGGGCTACTTGCTTGGCGGCGGGCAGAAGCTGGCTGGATCGGTGGCGTTGGGGCAGTGGCTGCGTTCGCTGGCAGAAGGTCATCCCGCCGTTAAGGTTGAGCCTGTGCCGCTGCCCACGACCGAGTCCTTCAGCGCGCCGCGCAGCGAGGTCGCGTTGAGCAAGCCGCGCGTGCCCCGGCGCAGCGCTCGGGAAAACTGGTGGATTGCGTCCTACAGCGCGCTGCGCATCGGTGACACCATCACCGACAGCGGCGATCAGTCGCCAGACAGCCCGCAAGCGCAGAAGCTGTTCGACGATGAGCGTCTTGACCCGGATGCGCCGCGGGAGGTGATGGTCAGCGGCGGCGATATCCACCGATTCCCGCGCGGCCCCAACCCCGGCACCTTTCTGCACGGCTTGCTGGAATGGGCCGGTGAGAAGGGCTTTGCCGAAGCGACGGCTGATCCGCTGGCGCTGGAGAAAGTCGTGGCGCAACGCTGTAACCGCCGCGACTGGAAAGGCTGGATCAACACGCTGACCGACTGGCTGCAGCATCTGCTGACCCTGCCGCTGCGTTTGGGCGCAGACGTACAGCCCATGGCCTTGTGCGGGCTGGATCAGCCGAACCAGTACCGCGTCGAAATGGAATTCTGGTTCGCCTGCTCGAAGGTCGATGTGGCGCAGATGGACGCGCTGGTGCGCCGCTACACCCACAACGGCGCGCCTCGCGCGGCGGCAGAAACGGTTTCGCTGAACGGCATGTTCAAGGGCTTCATCGACCTGACGTTCGAGCACGAAGGTCGTTACTTCGTCGCCGACTACAAATCCAACTGGCTGGGCGTCGACGACGATGCCTACACCGAGCAGGCGATGGAAAACTCGATTCTGGAGAACCGCTACGACCTGCAATACGTGCTCTATCTGCTGGCCTTGCACCGTCAGCTCAAAGCGCGTCTTGCCGACTACGATTACGACCAGCACATGGGCGGAGCGGTCTACCTGTTCGTGCGAGGCAGTCGCGCAGTGAGTCAGGGTGCGTGGTTTACCCGACCGCCCCGCGCGCTGATCGAAAGTCTCGATCTGCTGTTTCAGGGCCGAGCGCCGATTACGGAAGACGTGCTGTCAGGAGACCTCGTATGAACCGCACCTTCGCTCACTTGATGCCCACGACGCTGGACGCCGACAGCCTGGCCGACCTGAAACCCCTCAGCCGCGTGGAGGATTTGCTGCTGTTGCTGCAGCGCTGGGTCGAACGCGGCTGGTTGCGCGCGCTGGACAAAGCCTTCGTGGCGTTTCTGGCCGACCTTGATCCTGCCGCGGACTCCTTGGTGCTGTTGGCGGCCACGTTGACCAGTCACCAGTTGGGTCACGGCCATGTCTGCCTGGACCTCTACGAAACCCTGAAAGAGCCGGACTTCGCCTTGTCGTTGCCGCCCGAGGGTGATGTGTTGTCGACGCCGATGCTGTTGCCGTCCTCGCTGCTCAAATCGCTGGATGGCGCAACGTGGTGCAAGGCGCTGGAAGCCAGCGCGCTGGTTGCTCACGCCGGGGATGTCAGCGAAGCAGCGGCGCAGAGGCCGTTGGTTTTATCCGATCGGCGCCTGTACCTGCGCCGTTACTGGACCTATGAGCGGCGGATCGATGCGGCGTTGCGTCGTCGGCTGGCTCAGGTGGAAACGGGGTTCAGCGATTTGCCCCAGCGGCTGGATGCGCTGTTCGGCCCGGCCAACTCCGCGCCTGACGCGTTGATCGACTGGCAAAAGCTGGCCTGCGCCCTGGCGACCCGGGGTGCGTTCAGCATCATTACCGGCGGCCCCGGCACGGGCAAGACGACCACGGTCGTGCGCCTGCTGGCGCTGCTGCAATCGCCGGCGGTTGAGCGCGGCAAGCCGTTGCGCATTCGCCTGGCTGCGCCGACCGGCAAGGCCGCGGCACGGCTGACCGAGTCGATCAGTCATCAGGTGCAGTCGCTGCAAGTGCCGGAAGACGTGCGGCAGAAAATCCCCAGCGAAGTCACCACGGTTCACCGCTTGCTGGGCAGCCGTCCGGGCACACGGCATTTTCGTCATCACGCGGGCAACCCGCTGCCACTGGACGTGCTGGTGGTCGACGAAGCTTCGATGATCGATTTGGAAATGATGGCCAATCTGCTCGACGCGCTGCCGCCCCATGCGCGGATGGTGCTGTTGGGCGACAAGGATCAATTGGCGTCGGTTGAGGCGGGCGCCGTGCTGGGCGACTTGTGCCGTGACGCGGAGGCGGGGATGTACAGCCCGCAGACCCAGGCGTGGCTTGAATCGGTCAGTGGCGAAGATCTTTCCAGAAGCGGTTTGCAGCAGGGCGACGATCAGCATCAGGCGTTGGCTCAGCAAGTGGTGATGCTGCGCCACTCGCGGCGTTTCGTGGCGGGCAGCGGCATCGGTCAGTTGGCCAAACTGGTCAATCAGCAGGAGGACCAGGAAGCGCGCGCGTTGCTCGCGGCTCGTCAGTACCCGGATTTGTTTTCCCTGGTGCTCAAGGGTGAGCAGGACCGCGCGCTGTCGCGGCTGTTGCTCGACGGTCACGGCGATGGCCCACAAGGCTACCGTCATTATCTGGGCGTGATGCACGCGCAGCGGCCGCAAGACCTGACGCAGATCGAAGACCCGCGCAGCGTCGAGTGGGCGCGGCAGGTGCTGAACGCGTTCGATGAGTTCCAGCTGCTGTGTGCCGTGCGCAAAGGGCCGTGGGGCGTGGAAGGGCTGAACCGAAGGATCACTGAAACGCTATTCAGCGCCGGGCTGATCGAGAGTGATCATCAGTGGTACGAGGGCCGCCCGGTATTGATGACGCGCAACGACTACGGGCTGGGTTTGATGAACGGCGACATCGGCATTGCCCTGCGTCTGCCCGAGGGACCGATCGAGGAGAACCGTCAGGCCCTGCGTGTCGCGTTCCCGCGTAACGACGGCAGCGGCGGGGTGCGTTTCGTGCTGCCGAGCCGGCTCAATGACGTGGAAACGGTGTACGCGATGACGGTGCACAAGTCCCAGGGCTCGGAGTTCGCCCACACGGCGCTGATTCTGCCGGAGGCGCTGAACCCGGTGCTGACCAAAGAGCTGATCTACACCGGCATCACCCGGGCCAAGCACTGGTTCAGCCTGATCGAGCCGCGTCAGGGCGTGTTTGAAGAAGCCCTGCGGCGCAAGGTCAAGCGCTTGAGCGGGTTGATGTTGGGGCTGTGAGGCTCACGCCTCTTTGAGCGCAGGCGCTGGTTGCGTAACGGCGTGATCCAGCCCCATGAACGTGCGCACGCGCGCGCCACACTGGTTGGCAAGAATCGTCTGCGGCGCGGCGTCGACCTGCACGATGCCGTTTTCCATGAAGATCACCCGGTCGGAAATCGACAGGGCGAAGTCCATCTCATGGGTGACGATGAGCATGGTCATGCCTTCTTTCGCCAGGTCGGCGATGACCTTGAGCACGTCGCCCACCAGCTCCGGGTCCAGCGCAGACGTCGGTTCGTCGAACAGCATGATCTGCGGGTCCATCGCCAGTGCCCGGGCAATTGCTACGCGCTGTTGCTGACCGCCAGATAACTGGTGCGGGTATTTGTGCGCATGGGCCAGCAGTCCGACCTTGTCGAGCAGGGCGTAGGCACGTTGCTCGCTGACGTCGCGGTCGCGGCCGTGATACCGCGGCGCGAGGGTCACGTTGTCGAGGATGGTGCGGTGGGGGAACAGGTTGAAGTTCTGAAACACCATGCCAATGCGCTGTACGCCCCGGCGAATCTGCGGCGCGTTGGGGTTGTCGCCGGCGTGAATGTAGCCCTCGCCAAACAGGATGATCTCGCCCTTGTCGATGGTTTCGAGGCTGTTGACCGTACGAATCAGCGAGGTCTTGCCCGAGCCTGACGGGCCAATGATGGAAATGACCTGCCCGGCGTCCACCTCCAGATTGATGCCCTTGAGCACTTCATGCTGCCCGTAGCTTTTATGGATGTTGACCAGTTGCAGCGCTGGCGCCGAGCCCGGACCGGTTAGCGGCTGACGCGTCACTGCGGGCTGCGTGACCAGGCTGGCGCGCAGGTGAGTCAGGGCGGTGTCATCGAGGGTCTGCGGCTTGCGATTGCTCAGCTCCAGGTGCTGCTCCAGCCAGTGAAACAGCCAGCCGAACACCGTCACAATCATCACGTAATACACCGCGACGGCCGACAGCGTTTCCATGACCAAAAAGTTTTGCGCGTACAGGCGTTGGCCCACGGTGAGCAGTTCGGTGAGGGAAATCACTGACACCAGCGAGGTCAGTTTCACCACGGTGATGTATTCATTCACCAGCGTCGGCAGGGAGATACGGAACGCCTGGGGGATGACGATAAGCCGCTGCATGCCGATCAGACCGACACCCAGGGCGCGGCCCGCTTCCTTCTGGCCCTTGGCAACAGAGATGAGGCCGCCGCGGTGAATCTCCGCCATGTAAGCCGCTTCCGTGACCACCAGCGCCAGAAGGCCGGAGTAGAAGGGGTTGGACAGCACGTCGCGGGTGACCGGAAACATCTGCGGCAGGTTGTAGGTAAACACCACCAGCACCAGCAGCGGGACACTGCGGAAGAACCAGATATAAATCGACGCCGGAACGCTGATCCAGCGCGCGGTCGACAGCTTGGCCGAGGCCAGCAGGAAACCCAGCAGCATGCCGATGAACCAGCCCAGGGCGCTGAGTTCGATCACGGTGATGCAGGATTCCCAGAAGTCAGCGACCGAGAACAGTGAAAAAAAGTAGGACCATTCGAATTGCATACGCACCTCAGCAGGGCGGGGCCCGGCGGGATTTTCTTATCAAACGCGATCCCTGTAGGCGTGAGCTTGCTCGCGATGACTTCGGCACAGCCGACCCACCTTCATCGTCTGTCACGGCCAATCGCGAGCACGCTCACGCCTACAAGGGGTAAAGCATCCAGCCGTCAGTTGGCGGGCTCTTCAAGGTTGTACTTCTTCAGCAGCGCCGCGTATTCGCCGGATTTTTTGGTCTCGTCGAAGGCCTTGAGCAAGGCCTGATACAGCTCGTCATTGCCCTTCTTCACGTAGATGCCAAGCGTCTGCTGATAGATGGAATGCTCGGTGCTGACCACCACGCGGCCCTTGGTGCGTTCGGCGATCATGCCTGCGGCGCCGTCGATTTCCACTTGCGCCTGGACGTTGCCCGACAGCAGCGCCTGGGTGACTTCCGGTGCCGACGGGAATTCGCTGACGGCGACCGGGCCTTTGCCTTTCGGCACGCAGTATTCGGCGGACAGCTTGTTGAACTGGGTGACCCACGTGGTGCCTTTTTCCAAGCCGATTTTCAGCCCGCACAGGTCTTCCGGCACCTTGGGTTTGAGCGGACTGTCCTTGAGCACCATGATCGCTGCGCCCGTTACGGCGTAGGGAATGGTCTGGGCCTGGGTCTGGCGCTCCGGCGTGATGTACATGCCCGAAATGATCGCGTCGTAGTGCCCGGCATTGAGGCTGAGGATCAGGCTGGAGAATTTGGTGTCGACAAACTCGGCCTTGAGGTCCATGTGCTTGGCGAGCAGGCGTGACAGGTCCGGGTCGGCACCAACGACGTTCTTCTTCTCGTCGTAGGATTCGAAGGGCGGGTAGGTGATCTCCATGCCGACCTTGAACTGCCCGGGCGTCACGGTAGTAGCAGCCTGGGCGGCGGTGGCAGCCAATAACGACGCGCCGAGCATGGCGGAGGCAAGCACGGTCAAGCGGACAGCAGTGTTCAGAGTGTTGCGCATCGTCGGTGACTCCACGTCAGGAAGGTAGGGCTGGGTGTGCTGATTAGTCGGGCGGGGCAGAGGGACGTACCGCATCACGATGCGTCCTGTGTCTGATTCTTCAGGTGGCCGAAGCTCGACGGCTTGCGTGCCTTTTCGTACAACTTGATTTCGCCGTTCTCGACCTTGCGCCGCAGGTACTGGTAGGTCTGCAGCGCCTGACCGAACATGTGCTCGCCGATGGTGATCTCTTCGTAGTCGGCCCTGCCCTTGTCGAACTGCGGAAGGGGCTTGATCTGGGTGTGGAAGTCGCAGGCGAAGAACAGCGGAAACGAATAGCGCTCCTCGCTGACGGTGCGTACCCGGTGAGCCGTAGCAACGAACGTACCAGCGGTCATGACCTCCAGCATGTCGCCGATGTTGACCACAAACGCGCCATCCACAGGGGGCGCGTCGATCCATTGGCCGAGGTCGTTCATCACTTCAAGACCGGGCTTGTCGGCCAGCAACATGGTGAAGCACTCGTAATCGGTGTGCGCACCAATTCCGGGCGCGTCCTGGGCGGCGCCGTCAAACGGGTAATGAATCAGGCGCAGCTTTGAGGGCGGACGGGTGACCATCGCGTCGAAGTAGCCTTCCTCCAGACCCAACGCCAGCGCGAAGCCGTCGAACAGGCGGCGGCCCAGGGCAAATACTGCCGCGTAATACGCCTCCACCGCAGAGCGAAAACCGGGCAGGTCCGGCCATTCGTTAGCGCCGATCAGCGGGGTTTTAGCGATCACCAGCGGGTCTTCGTCGCCCACTTCAAAACCGATGTCGAAGGCCTCTTTATGGTCTGGCTTGCCCTTGGCGTACACCTCTTCGCCCTCGGGTACGAAGCCTTTGTGGCTGCGTGAAGTGCCGATGTAGTGCTGCATTTTGTAGTCGAGGGATTGGGCGAACAGGTCCTTGGCCGCCTCACGCAGGCCGTCGATCAGCGACGGCGCAATATCGTGATTCCTGACGTAAAGAAAACCCACTTCCCGTGCCGCCTTGCCCAGTTGGTCGGCGACGGCCTGACGCAGGGCGATGTCGGGGCTGAAGAGCCCGGCGATATCGACCACCGGGATGCTGCTGAAATTAGCGACCTTCGGGGCTGCCGCGTGCGACGGATCTGGCATGACGAGACGCTCCTTATCGGCTTGTTGTGTGGGTGAAGCGCTGGAAATGTTCGCGTTCGGTCTGGCCCATCCACACGTTCAGCGACCAGAGATCGGCCACCGGTACATTGGTGAAGGGCAGGTGATGCAGATAGCCGTCGGCGCCGAATTCGGGCGTCATTGTGCTGACCTGATAGCCTCGCGCCTGCTGGGATTTCCACACGGCTTCCCAGTGCTGCTGATGGAAAGCCAGCTCGCGGGTGTACTCGGGGGCAGCGGGATGGGGGACTTGCGGGCCCTGGTCGTAGCCGACCCGGGCCTGAATGTGATGAACGCGCTCGACGAACGCGCTGAGTTCGTCTTCCGGGTCGTCGAGCAAACGCTCGCAGGTGACGATCCAGTGGCTGATGTCGCTGGTGAAACGTAGATCCGGCAGTTGGCGGATCAGCTCAAGGGTGACCCACGGGTTGAACAGCGAGCGGGCACGGTGGGTTTCGAAGGCCACTGTCTGACCCTGCTTGCGTGCGACCTCCAGCGCCTGACCGAAGAAGTCCACCTGCTGCGGCAATTGCCAACGGTCATTGCCGGCCAGTACGTTGACGAAGCGTGGCGCCAGTTCGGTTGACCAGGCGAGCTTCTGCTCTAGGTCAGTGAGGTGTTCTGCGGTGGTCGCTGATTGTTCCGGGAGGACGTCGTAGGCGGTGAACACCGTGGCGATGTAAGGCACGTGATTGCCGCGCAGGAAGGCGCCGAATTCCGCGCGTTCAACCGGCGTCAGCGGCAGGCGTGCTTCCATGCCGTCGAACCCTGCTTCCAGCAGCTCGTCCAGCGCCTGGGCCTTGCTGGAGCGGTAGCCCCAGAGCGTGCGGAAGATTTCCAGTTTCATCGAGCGTCCTCAAAGATTGCGTCGTGCGGCTGACGTGTGACCCCAGACAGGGCTCCGCCACGGCGCAGGCCGAGACGGGGTACAGTGGCAGTCACATCAGAAAAGGCAATCTTCGGGCCGTGTCTCTACTGGACGGGCTCCTTTATTGGGGCCGATCTTAGATTCGGCCGATGAACGGGAAGAATAGGAAAGCTTAAATGCATAGTTCAGAGATTTCTGAACTATGACGGGGAGGGGCCTTCTAGACGGCAAATCCTGCGCGTACCCCGCAGGAGCGTGGCTTGTCCCGCGATCTGCCGGGTACCGGCAGCAGGAGCAGCAGATGTATTTTTTCCTGATATACCGCGGGAGTCGGGACGACGACTGCGTCGCCGATCGCGGGACAAGCCACGCTCCTACACAGGCTCGGCAGGTCTAATCCACAAACGCCATCCGCCCGGTCTTGCCCAACAGAAACCCCTGATTGCGCTCGGTGGCCTCACGGATGTAGTCCCACAACAACGTAATCCGCTTGAGCTTTCTCAGGTCCTCCCGGCAGTACATCCAGAACTGCCGCGTGATATCCACCTCACTCTCCAGCACCGGCAGCAGTCGCGCATCCTGCGCCGCCAGAAAGCACGGCAGAATCGCCAGCGCTCGTCCCTGCAATGCAGCGACGTATTGGGCGATGACGCTGGTGCTGCGCAGGGTGGCATGGGCGCCGGGGAGGAGGTTGCTGAGGTAGAGCAATTCCGAGCTGAACGCCAGGTCGTCGACGTAGCTGATGAACGGATGGTCAGCGAGGTCTTCGGTCTTGAGGATCGGCGCGTGGTTGTCGAGATAATCCTGGGTGGCGTAGAGCCTCAGGCTGTAGTCGCACAGCTTGCAGCACACGTAAGGCCCGTGCTCCGGACGCTCCAGCGCGATAACGATGTCTGCCTCGCGCTTGGACAGGCTGATGAAGTGCGGCGGCGGCAGGATATCCACTGAAATGGCCGGGTACGTGTCGGTGAAGTGACTGAGTTGCGGGGTGATGAAGAAGCTGCCGAAGCCTTCGGTGCAGCCCATGCGCACATGCCCCGACAATGCGACGCCGGAGCCGGACACCTGCTCGCAGGCGATGTGCAGCGTGCTTTCAATGGACTCCGCAGCGCCAAGCAAGCGTTGGCCTTCTGCAGTGAGGATGAAGCCGGTGTTGCGGGATTTCTCGAACAGCAGCGTGCCCAGTGACGTTTCCAGCGAGCTGATCCGTCTCGACACCGTTGTGTAGTCCACCGCGAGGCGTTTGGCCGCGGAACTGGCCTTGCGCGTGCGCGCCACTTCGAGGAAAAACTTCAGGTCATCCCAATTAAGGGCGCTCAAGGACGTGATGTTTTTTTGCATGTTGGACCTGCTTTTATGTGCGTTCTTATTAGAAGTTTGCACATCTATACTCCGAAGCGCGGCCGGATCCAACCAGCCCTTCAATGCCTGATGCAGTGCCTAATCCAACGAGGAAACGCCCCGGCAAATCGCTCTATCCCACACGCCATAACACCCTGCACAACAATAAATAAGCGGAGGAGTTTATGAAGAACGCTATTACGGTGGACGCTGGCGCACTCGATGCCAGTCCCGTGAAAAACGCCCGATCCTACCGGCTTGCCGGCGCGGCGAGCATGGCTGGCACGACCATCGAGTGGTACGACTTTTTCCTCTACGGCACAGCTGCCGCACTGATCTTCAACAAGATCTTCTTCCCTGCACTGGACCCGATCATCGGTGTGCTGGCGGCGTTCGCCACCTACGCCGTGGGCTTTCTCGGCCGGCCGCTGGGCGGCATTGTGTTCGGTCATTTCGGCGACAAGATCGGGCGCAAGTCCATGCTCCTGTTCACCCTGATGCTGATGGGCATTCCGACCATCATCATCGGCCTGATTCCGACCTACGAACAGATCGGCTATTGGGCCGCAGTGCTGCTCGTCGCGATGCGTTTCTTGCAGGGCATGGCCGTCGGCGGCGAGTGGGGCGGGGCGGTGCTGATGGCCGTCGAACATGCGCCCGAGGGCCGCAAAGGTTTCTACGGCAGCCTGCCGCAAACCGGCGTTGGCGCAGGGCTGGTGTTGGCTTCGCTGGCGATGGGCATGGTCGCCAAATTGCCGGAGGCCGACATGCTCAGCTGGGGCTGGCGGATTCCGTTTCTCGCCAGCGTCGTGCTGCTGGGCGTGGGCTGGTTGATTCGTTTGAAAGTCCCGGAGTCGCCCGATTTCGAGAAGCTCAAACAAGACAACATCGCCGTCAAGGTGCCGCTGTTCAAAGTGTTCCGCGACCATCCGAAAGAAACCCTGACCATCATCGGCGCACGCACCGCCGAGAATGCCTGGTTTTACATGTCGGTGACCTTCGCCCTGGCGTACGCCGCCAACCAGTTGCTTATCCCTCGCGCTGACGTGCTGAGCGCGATCACGGCTGGCGCTGCACTTTCTCTGGTGACGATGCCGCTGTGTGGGCACCTGTCCGACAAGGTCGGTCAGAAACGTCTGTATTTCGCCGGGCTTCTGCTGCTCTGCGCCTTCGTCTATCCGTTCTTCGCCATGCTCGGCACCCGCGAACCGCAGATGGTGTGGTGGGCGATGGTGTTGGCGGTCGGCGTGGTCTTCCCGATTCTGTACGCCCCGGAATCCCTGCTGTTCGCCCGGCAATTCCCGGCGGAAATTCGCTACAGCGGCATCTCCGTCTCGGTGCAGTTGGCGGGCGTTCTGGGCGGCGGATTCGCGCCGATGATCGCCACGCAATTACTGGCCATGGGCGGCGGCAGTCCGCGCTACGTGATCGCCTACCTGATCGGCATGGCGCTGGTGGCGTTGGTCTGTACCGCGCTGATGAAGCGCGATCCCCCTCGCCATCGCGCTGCCTGAAATCGACTTTTTTCAGCGCGGCCAGGCCGGCGCGCTGCCTTGAATGGAGCAATGGCAATGAACGTGTCACTGAATAAACACAACACCACCGTGGCCCGCGTGAGGCTGCTGATCGGCGGTGAATGGGTTGAGTCGCAAACCACCGAGTGGCTCGACGTGGTCAACCCTGCCACCCAGGAAGTGCTGGCCCACGTGCCCTTCGCGACGGCCGCCGAGGTCGATGCCGCTGTCGCCGCCGCGCAGAAGGCATTCACCACCTGGCGGCACACGCCGATAGGTGCCCGCATGCGCATCATGCTCAAGTTGCAGGCGCTGATCCGTGAACACTCCAAGCGCATCGCCGTCGTGCTCAGCGCCGAGCAGGGCAAGACCATTGCCGACGCCGAGGGCGATATCTTCCGCGGCCTGGAGGTGGTCGAGCACGCGTGCTCCATCGGCACACTGCAGATGGGGGAATTCGCCGAGAACGTCGCCGGTGGCGTGGACACCTACACGCTGCGTCAGCCCATCGGCGTCTGCGCAGGGATCACGCCCTTCAACTTCCCGGCGATGATTCCGCTGTGGATGTTCCCGATGGCCATTGCCTGCGGCAACACCTTCGTGCTCAAGCCATCCGAGCAGGACCCGATGTCGACCATGCTGCTGGTGGAGCTGGCGGTTGAGGCGGGCGTGCCAGCGGGCGTGCTCAACGTTGTGCATGGCGGCAAAGAGGTGGTCGACGGGATCTGCACCCACAAGGACATCAAGGCGGTGTCCTTCGTCGGCTCGACGGCGGTGGGCACTCACGTTTACGACCTGGCGGGCAAACACGGCAAGCGCGTGCAGTCGATGATGGGCGCGAAGAACCATGCCGTCGTGCTGCCCGATGCCAACCGTGAGCAGACCCTCAACGCGCTGGTCGGCGCCGGTTTCGGTGCGGCGGGTCAGCGCTGCATGGCGACGTCGGCGGTGGTCATGGTCGGCGCGGCGAAGCAGTGGATTCCCGATCTGAAGGCATTGGCGCAGAAGCTCAAGGTGAATGCGGGAAGCGAGGCGGGCACCGATGTCGGGCCAGTGATTTCCAGGCGCGCTAAACAGCGGATTCTTGATTTGATCGAAAGCGGCGTTCAGGAAGGTGCGACCCTCGAATTGGACGGGCGCGGTATCACGGTGGCAGGTTTTGAGGACGGCAATTTCGTCGGGCCGACGCTGTTCACCGGCGTGACGACGGAGATGCAGATCTACACTCAGGAAATCTTCGGGCCGGTGCTCGTGGTGCTGGAGGTCGATACGCTGGATCAGGCCATCGCCCTGGTCAACGCCAACCCGTTTGGCAATGGCGTCGGGCTGTTCACCCAGAGCGGTGCGGCAGCGCGCAAATTCCAGAGTGAAATCGACGTAGGTCAGGTCGGCATCAACATCCCGATTCCGGTGCCGGTGCCGTTCTTCAGCTTCACCGGTTCGCGCGGTTCGAAGCTGGGTGATCTGGGACCGTACGGCAAACAGGTGGTGCAGTTCTACACTCAGACCAAGACCGTCACCAGCCGCTGGTTCGATGACGACAGCGTGAATGACGGCGTGAATACGACGATCAATTTGCGTTGAGTGCGACGCGCTTTGAGCGGGCCTTGCTTGCTCGCGATCGCGTTGCGTCATTCAGCGTTGCGCTTTCTGAACGATCGCTTCGCGAGCAAGCTCGCTCCCACAAGGGGCCTGCGTCGCCGGTGGCACTGGAATTGAACAAGGAGAACAACCATGAAAATCGCCTTCATCGGCCTGGGCAATATGGGTGCGCCGATGGCGCGGAACCTGATCCGTGCCGGGCATCAGCTGCATTTGTTCGACGTCAACCAACAGGTCTTGGCCGAACTGGCCGAATTGGGCAGCCGCATCAGTGAGTCGCCCAAACATGCGGCTCAGGGCGCGGACCTGGTCATCACCATGCTTCCGGCGGCCGCTCACGTTCGCGCGGTTTACCTGAATGAAGACGGCGTACTGGCTGGCATCAGTGCAGGGGTGCCGGCGGTGGATTGCAGCACGATTGATCCACAGACCATCCGCGATGTGGCGGCGGCAGCGGCGAAACAAGGCGTGGTGGTCGGCGATGCGCCGGTGTCCGGCGGGACCGGTGGCGCGCAGACCGGGACGCTGACGTTCATGGTCGGCGCGAGCGTTGAGCACTTCACGGTGCTCAAGCCGATCCTGGCGCAGATGGGCCGCAACATCGTCCATTGCGGCGAGGTCGGCACCGGGCAGATCGCGAAGATCTGCAACAACATGCTGTTGGGCATTTCCATGATCGGCGTGGCGGAAGCCATGGCGCTGGGCAATAGCCTGGGCATCGACACCGGCGTGCTGGCGACCATCATCAACAGCTCGACCGGACGCTGCTGGAGCTCGGAAATGTACAACCCGTGGCCCGGCGTCGTGGAAACCGCCCCGGCGTCGCGCGGCTACACCGGAGGGTTTGGCGCAGAGCTGATGCTCAAGGACCTGGGCCTGGCAACCGAGGCCGCCAAAGCCGCGCGCCAACCCGTGATTATGGGCGCGCTGGCGCAGCAGCTGTATCAGGCGATGAGTTTGCGCGGTGACGGAGGCAAGGACTTCTCGGCGGTGGTTGAGGCGTACATCAAGGAGGAAAACTGAGGGTGCACATCCGCCGGCCTCTTCCCGGCTAAAGCCGGTCCCACTAGGTAATCGAGTACATCCTTGGGGCTCGCGATTCCACTAAGGTTTTGCATGCGCCGCACTACCTTGTGGGAGCGAGCTTGCTCGCGAAGAGGCATTAACATCCGCTGAATATTTAGCGGCTGGAATGCCGTCTTCGTGAGCAAGCTCACTCCCACAGGTGCTGTGTTCACAGGAAGACGGCGGTGAAGAGAGCAGCATAAACAGCCTCATTTCACGGCGTCCTGTCCGAGGCATTCCCGGCTAAAGCCGGTCCTACAATGCGCACGCGGTCGCACCACAATTAACCCCGCGGGCCGTTGTAATTCTTGGCCCACTGCTCCTGGGCCACCAAATGCGCCTTAAATCGCGCGATCTGCTCGGCCACTCGCACCGGGGACGTTCCGCCCCAGCCGCTGCGCGCCGCCAGTGCCGCTTCCAGTGTCAGGCTCTCCAACACCTCTGGCGTCAGGCGCGGGTCGGTGTCGGCGAGCATCTTTGGCGTCAGCTCCGGCAGCCCGATGTCCTGCGCCTCGCACAGCTGAACCAGTTGTCCGGTGATCTCGTGGCCTTCCTTGAACGGCACGCCGCGAACGGCGAGCCAGTCCGCAATTTCCGTCGCCAGGGTGAACCCCAGGGGGGCCTGACGCAGCAACTCGTCCTTGCGCACCTTCATCGTGCGGACCATGCCGGCAAAGGCAGGCAGCACCAGATTCAGCGTGTCCAGAGCGTCGAAGATGGCGTGTTTGTCTTCGCTCAAATCGCGGTTGTACGACAGCGGCTGCGCCTTGAGCACCGACAGAATCGCGGTCAGCGAACCGATCAAACGGCCTGATTTACCCCGGGCCAGCTCGGCGATGTCCGGGTTCTTCTTCTGCGGCATGATCGAGCTGCCCGTGGCGTAGGCATCGTCCAGCTCGACCCAGCGAAACTGCCGAGACGTCCAGATGCAGAACTCCTCGGCCATGCGCGAAATATTGATCCCCAGCATGCTCGCGCAGAACAGAAACTCGGCCACGTGATCACGGCTGGCGACGGCGTCGATGGAGTTTTCACACGGGCCGGCGTAGCCCATTTCCGCCGCCGAACGTTGAGGGTCGCGGGCGATGGCGGAGCCGGCCATGGCGGCGGCACCGAGGGGCGATAGATTGAAGCGCTGATCCCAATCCTGCAGGCGCTGGATGTCCCGATGAATCGCCTGGGCGTGGGCCATCAAATGGTGACCGAACACAATCGGCTGCGCTTGTTGCAGGTGAGTAAAACCGGGCGCAACGGTCTCGATATGGGCTTCGGCCTGCCTGACCAATGCCTGCTGCAGATCAAGAATCGACAGGGTCAGCACGCGAATCCGGTCACGCAGAAACAGCCGCATGTCATTGGCCGTCTGATCGTTGCGCGAGCGCCCGGCGCGAAGCTTGCCGCCCAGTGCGCCGAGGCGTTCGGTGAGCAGGCGCTCGATAAAGGTGTGCACGTCCTCGTCGGCGGGAATTGGCTGAATCGTGCCGGCGGCAAAATCCTCGTCAATCGATTGCAGCGCATCGATGATGCGGCGGGTTTCGTCGGCGTCCAGCAAACCGGCGCGCTCAAGCTCGTGGGCGTGGGCCTTGGAGCCTGCCACGTCATAAGGCGTCATGCGAAAATAGACGGCGGGCGAGCGTGACAGGTTGGCCATCGCTTCCGCCGGCGCGGACTTGAAGCGCGCGCCCCACAGGCGCTCAGTTGCATCGGACATATGCATTCCCCCTCAAACACGTGATTGCTGGCGAGCCAGGCGTCGACGACGTCAAGGGATCCTAGGAAAAACCGGCTGCCGATGAAACGTTACAAATGGCAAGTCGGGTTGGCAGAAATGGAAAGCTGACATCAACCCGCTCTTCAGATGAGTGGCGCTGATTATTTTTCTGTTACCGCAGGTGCCCGAATGTGCTGAAGTGGCACCCATTGCACCACCCGATTTTTCCCCTCGTCGACCTTTTCGCAGGATGCGCCCATGGATGGTTTCCTATCGCTTTATCAACACCTCGGCTGGACGTTGTCAGTGCTGGTGCTGCTGACGTTTCTGCTGGCCGGCACGGTCAAGGGCGTCATCGGCATGGGGCTGCCGACGGTTGCGATGGGCCTGCTGGGGGTGATGATGCTGCCGACCCAGGCGGCGGCGCTGCTGCTGATCCCCTCAACCTTGACCAACCTCTGGCAATTGGCGACCGGCGGGCATCTGCGCGGACTGTGCACGCGGTTGTGGCCGCTGCTGCTGACGATCGTCATCGGCACCATGCTCGGCTCCTACGCGCTGGGGCTTGGCAACGGGCACGGCATGGCGAGGGCGCTGGGCGGCGCGCTGTTTGTCTACGCGCTGTGCGGCTTGTTTCTGCCGACGCTCAAGGTGCCGCCTGCTGCCGAGCGCTGGCTCGGGCCTTTGTGCGGGTTTATCACCGGCCTGGTCACCGCGGCCACTGGCGTTTTCGTCATTCCGGCGGTGCCCTACATTCAGGGCCTGGGGCTGGATCGTAACGAACTGGTGCAGGCGCTTGGGCTGTCCTTCACTGTCTCGACCCTGGCGCTGGGCGTCGGTCTTTTCTGGAACGGCGCGGTGGGCAGCGCTGAAATGGGCGCTTCCTTGCTGGCGCTGATTCCCGCGTTGCTCGGCATGATGTTCGGCCAATGGCTGCGTCAACGCATCAGCGCATTGGTGTTCAAGCGCATGTTCTTCATCGGCATGGCACTGCTGGGCGCGCACCTGATGATCGCCGGGTAAACGAGCCGCATTGGTCGGCTTTCTCACCCGCCTGCGCGATGACAAGAATTCATCAATCACTGGCCCATTCGTGATTCCCCCGCAAAGGTATTTTGCCCGCTGCCTGCTTATTCGCCGCTCGCCTGACCGCTATTCTGCCGTCCATTCCAATTGAAGACCCTCAATCCGGTACCGCTGAACGGCGGACTGCATTGACGGCGGACGAGGCTTGATATGAAAAAAGTACTGTTTCTCAACGGCGGCAAACAATTCGCCCATTCCGACGGCCGCTACAACACCACGCTGCATGAAGCCGGCATGGCGCTTCTCGACCGCGCCGGGTTCGACGTGCAGCAGACCTTCATCGACGGCGGCTACAACGTGGCCGAGGAAGTGCAGAAGTTTCTCTGGGCGGACGTGATCATCTGGCAGATGCCGGGCTGGTGGATGGGCGCGCCGTGGACGGTGAAAAAGTACATCGACGAAGTCTTCACCGAAGGTCACGGCAGCCTGTACGCCAACGACGGTCGCACTCGCTCCGATGCGTCCCGGCGGTATGGCAGCGGCGGCTTGCTGCATGGCAAGCAGTACTTGATTTCCGCCACCTGGAACGCGCCGCAGCAAGCGTTCGACGACCCGGCAGACTTTTTCGAAGCCAAGGGCGTGGATGCCGTGTACTTCCCGTTCCACAAGGCCAACCAGTTCCTCGGCATGACCGGCCTGCCAACCTTTCTGGCCGTGGACGTGATGAAGATGCCGAATGTCGAAGCAGACGTGAAGCGGTATGAAGCGCACTTGGGGTCGGTGTTCGGGATTTGAAGGGGAGTAGCGAGCTACAAGCTTCAAGCTTCAAGCGGCAAGCTTCAAGCTCACGGCTCACGGCTCACGGCTCACTTACGGCTTGCAGCTTGCAGCTTATAGCTCGCCCCCAAGCACGCTAATATCCAGTCTCTTGCGAGCGGGAGACAACAGTGAAAGCCAGGTCGGATGAGTTGCAGGTGTTTGTCACGGTGATCGAAAGCGGCTCGATTTCTGCGGCGGCCGAGCAGGTCGGGCAGACGCCCTCGGCGATCAGCCGCACCTTGTCTCGACTCGAAGGCAAGCTGGGCACGACGTTGATCAACCGCACCACGCGGCGCATGGACCTGACCGAGGAGGGCAAGTATTTCCTTGAGCGGGCCCGGCAGATTCTGGATCAGATGGAAGAGCTGGAAGAGCGCATGTCGGTGCGCCAGCAGACGCCGTCCGGCCGGTTGCGGATCAACGCGGCGTCGCCCTTCATGCTGCATTCAATCGTCCCGTACGTCGCCGAGTTTCGCACGTTGTATCCGGACATTCAGCTGGAGCTGAACAGTAACGATCTGATCATTGATTTGCTGGAGCAGAGCACCGATGTGGCGATCCGCATTGGCGTACTGGCCGATTCGACCCTGCATGCCCGGCCCCTCGGCAGCAGCCCGCTGAACATTCTGGCCAGTCCTGAATACCTCGAAAAACACGGCACGCCGACAACCGTTCCAGCACTGAGCGGGCATTCACTGCTCGGCTTCACCCAGACCGAAACCCTCAATCACTGGCCGTTGCGCCACGCCGACGGGGATCGGCTGTTCATCCAGCCAACGGTGTCGGCCTCCAGCGGCGAGACGTTGCGCCAGTTGGCGCTGGCGGGAGAGGGCATCGTCTGCTTGTCTCACTTCATGACCCACGAAGACATCCGCCAAGGCCGCCTCAACGTCATCCTGCCCCAGGCCAACAGCGGCTATCGCCAGCCGATCCACGCGGTGTACTACCGCAACTCGCAGCTGGCGTTGCGGATTCAGTGCTTTCTGGACTTCATTCAGGAGAAGCTGGCGGTGTACGCCGCGTGAACCTGCTTACATTCCCTGTGGGAGCGTGGCTTGTCCCGCGATCTGCCGGGAACCGGCAGCAAACCCTGCAAACGCGGTCTGTCTGGAGGACTTGATTGGAATGGTTTTGCTACTGCTGCGCAGCAGATCGCGGGACAAGCCACGCTCCTACAGGCAGGTATCACGCCTCACTAATCCCGCTGAACTCCGCCCGCAACATCTCCACAAATGCCTCCCGCGCCGGGTGATGTTCGGCGTTCTCGTGCCAGTAAAACAGGTTGTCGATGGAGGTCAGTTCAGGGAATTCATAACCGACCCAGCCAGAGCCTTTGCGGTACTGCTCGTAAACACCCTTGGGCACCAGCGCCACGCCAGCCCCGGCGCTGACGCAACCGACGATGGTGCCGTAGTTGGCGATGCTGACGATGGGCTGAGTCTGGCCGTCGTGCTGCAACCATCGCTCCAGCGCTGCGCGATAAGGGCAGCCTTCGGGCCACATGAAAATCGATTTGCCCTGCAGATCCGACGCGCTGCGTATCGGGCCCAGCGACTCGGCCGCAATCAGCACCAGATCCTCCCGGTACATCGACGTGCGCTTGAGCCGTGGGCGTTTGACGTCGATGGCAACAATGGCGCCATCAAGCTTCTGGTTGAGCGTCGCGTCGAGCAGTTGCGTGCCGGTGCCCGTCGTCAGCTCCAGTGATACTTGCGGGTAACGCGCATGAAAGCGCGCCAGCAGTCGCGGCAGCCGCGCCGTGGCCGAAGATTCGATGGCGCCGATGCGCAACGGCCCGGACGGCGCGGCATCCGGATGCACCGCGCGCTTGGCTTCGTCGGCCAGGCTGAGCATCTTGCCGGCGTAGGTCAGGAAGATTTCCCCCGCCGGGCTGATGCGCAATCCACGGCCCTGACGGTAAAACAGCTCGGTGCCCAGCTCCGCCTCAAGCGCCTTGATGCGCGCGGTGATGTTCGACGGGACGCAATGCAAGACCTCCGCCGCGCGGGCAATGCTGCCGGTGTCGACGACGGTCTTGAACATGCGGATCTGTGCCAGTTCCATTCATCACCAATAGTGAGTGATTGCGTCATTATTGTTCGGTTGTGGTGAGCATAGGATGTTTCGATACTCGCGACCATGGGCAGGCGTCGGGCTTGTCGGTGGGAGTATCGAGATGAGCGTGGTGGCTGAGCCGGTTGTTGATTCGAATATCGCGGTTAATGGCGCGGTGCCTTGGCAGGCGATGAAAGTTGCCCTTGCCACTGTCTTTGTGGTCGCCTGCTGGGGGTTCTCGCCGACCGGCATTCGCATTGGTTTGCAGGCCTACGAGCCCGGGCATCTGGCGCTGCTTCGTTTTCTGATCGCGTCGGTGTTCATGCTGTTAATCGCCTCGTCGCACCGTATCGCGTTGCCGCGCCTGAAGGACCTGCCGTTGCTCGCGGTGTTGGGTTTCTTCGCCGTCAGCCTGCACCACATCGCGCTCAACTTTGGGCAGGCCGGGGTGAGCGCCGGGGCGTCCAGCGTGCTGGTGCAATCGACGCCGTTGTTTACCGCGCTGCTGGCGCATTTCGTGTTCAAGGAGCGGGTCAGCGCCTGGCGTTGGGGCTGTGTCGCGCTCGGCCTGGTGGGCGCCGCGATTGTCGTCACCGGTGATCGCGGCATCGGCCATATGGATGCGCGCGGGCTGCTGATTCTGTTGGCGGCGTTTTCCTGGAGCGTGTATTTCTCACTGCAGAAGCGTCATAGCCATCGGTACGACGGCCTGACCATGGTCTGTTACACGGTCTGGGCCGGCACGGTGTTCCTGCTGGTTTATCTGCCGGGGCTGATCGGCGAAATCCTCAACGCGCCGGTGCGGGTTAATGTGGCAGTGGGGGTGTTGGGGCTGTTCCCCAGCGCACTGGCGTATCTGGCTTGGGCGTATGTCTTGAAGCACATGGACGTCAGCCGCGCGTCGATGAGTTTGTACCTGACGCCACCGATGGCCATCGCCATTGCTTCGTTCATGTTGGGCGAGTTGCCATCGCAGCGGGTGATCGTGGGGTCGATCGTGGTGCTGGCGAGTGTCTTGGCACTCAATCTGCGGCGGGAGAGGGCAGTGGTGTTTCCCGTCCGGGATCAACCTGAGCGTGCTGCGGTTTAGGGGCCTGGCCGTTTGCGTTTGTGGCAAGTTTCATCATTAATGTGCAGCCGGACCGTTAGTCTCTTCAGCCTCCAGACAGCACATCAGTAACAAGCTGTCGCATTCGTCATCAAGGAAGCCCCATGCGTGCAGTGACCCTCAAAACCCTTGCCCTGTCGGTGATCTTCGCCGCGAGTTCGCCGGTGTATGCGGTGGTGCTGGAAGGCGGCGCCGTCGCGTCCCCGGATCAATACGGTGCCCAGGTCGCCGCGCAGATTCTGAAAAAAGGCGGCAACGCCGTCGATGCCGCAGTCGCCACGGCGTTCACCCTGGCGGTCACCTACCCCGAAGCGGGCAACATTGGCGGCGGTGGCTTTATGACCCTGTTCATGAACGGCCGACCGTACTTTCTCGACTACCGCGAAGCCGCGCCGAAAGCGGCGACGCGCAACATGTACCTGGACGAGAAGGGCGAGGTCATTCCGGGCATGAGTCTGGTGGGCGCACGCGCGTCGGGGGTGCCCGGCACCGTGATGGGGCTGTGGGAAGCCCACCAGAAATTCGGCAAGCTGCCGTGGGCCGAGTTGCTGACGCCGGCCATTGGTTACGCCAAAAACGGTTTCAAGGTCGCCGACAAGCAGTACATGTATGGCGCCGAGGCGATCAAGCAGCTCAACGGCAAGACCAATTTCGCGGATTACTTTGGCGACATGAAGACCGGCGAGACCTTCCGTCAGCCGGAGCTGGCCAAGACCCTGGAACGCATCGCCAACAAGGGCGCCAACGAGTTTTACCAGGGCCAGACGGCTGACCTGCTGGTGGCGCAAATGCAGCACGACAACGGCCTGATCACCAAAGAGGACCTGCACGATTACAAGGCGATCTGGCGCAAGCCGCTCCATGTGAACTTCAACGGCAACACGCTCTACACCGCGCCGCTGCCCAGTTCCGGCGGTATCGCGCTGGCGCAGTTGATCGGCATGAAGCAGCTGCTTTCTGATGATTTCAAAGACGTGCCGCTCAACTCGGCGCGCTACATCCACTTGCTCGCTGAGATTGAAAAACGCGTGTTCGCCGATCGCGCCAACTACTTGGGGGATCCGGACTTTTCAGTGGCGCCGGTGAGTCAGTTGACCGACAACGCCTATCTGGCCAAGCGCGCCCACGAGGTCAACCCGACGGCAATTTCGCCCACCGAGAACGTAAAGGCCGGGCTTGAGTCGCACCAGACCACCCACTTCTCTATCGTCGATGCCAAGGGCAACGCGGTCAGCAACACCTACACCCTGAACTGGGATTACGGCAGCGGCGTGGTGGTGAAGGGCGGGGGCTTTTTGCTGAACGACGAGATGGATGATTTCAGTTCCAAGCCGGGCGTTGCCAATGCGTTTGGCGTGGTGGGCGGGGATGCCAATGCTATCCAGCCCGGCAAGCGCATGTTGTCCTCAATGAGCCCGAGTCTGGTCACCCGCGACGGCGCAGTGACGCTGGTGCTGGGCACGCCGGGTGGCTCACGGATTTTCACCACGGTGTTTCAGGTGCTGAACAATATCTATGACTTCCACATGCCGCTCAAAGACGCGGTTGCGGCGCAGCGGGTTCATCACCAGTTGCTGCCGAAGGACACGATCTACACCGAGAAATTTGCACCGCTGGCGACCCCGGTGGCCGACGAGCTGACGGCCATGGGTTACACGGTGAAGGACCAAGGCTGGTCGATGGGCAATGTGCAGGCGATCAAGATTGACGGCGCGAAAGTCGAAACCGCGTCCGATCCCCGTGGGCGGGGCGTGGGGATGGTGGTGAAGTAGGGGGACAACTGATCGTTCCCACGCTCCGCGGGGGAATGCATCCATGGACGCTCCGCGTCCGCAGTCGGCTGACGCGGAGCGTCAGTAGCGGCGTTCCCACGCAGAGCGTGGGAACGATCACACCGGGTCAGGCGTGCTTAGTGATGCTCCCGCGTTGCGCGGAATTTCACGTCAGGCCAGCGTTCTTCCATCAAGGCCAGGTTGACCCGGGTTGGCGCGAGGTAGGTCAGGTGACCACCGCCGTCCACGGCCAGGTTTTCCACGGCCTTGTTCTCGAATTCCTCGAGCTTCTTCTTGTCGCTGCAATCGATCCAGCGGGCTGACCACACGGTGATCGGCTCGTAGGCGCATTCGACCTTGTATTCTTCCTTCAAGCGGCTGGCAACCACATCGAACTGCAGCACACCGACGGCGCCAAGGATGATGTCGTTGCTGCGCTGCGGGAAGAACACCTGAGTGGCGCCTTCCTCGGCCAGCTGCTGCAGGCCCTGACGCAGCTGCTTGGACTTCAGCGGATCCTTCAGGCGTACGCGGCGGAACAGCTCCGGGGCGAAGTGCGGGATGCCGGTGAAACCCAAGGCCTCGCCTTCGCTGAAGGTGTCGCCGATCTGAATCGTGCCGTGGTTGTGCAGGCCGATGATGTCGCCGGCGTAGGCTTCTTCCAGCTGTTCGCGCTCGCTTGAGAAGAACGTCAGCGCGTCACCGATGCGCACGTCCTTGCCGGTGCGAACATGGCGCATTTTCATGCCCTTGTCGTACTTGCCCGAGCAGATGCGCATGAACGCGATGCGGTCGCGGTGCTTGGGGTCCATGTTCGCCTGGATCTTGAACACGAAGCCGGTGAACTTCTCCTCGACCGGCTCCACCGTGCGCTCGTTGGCGACGCGGGCGAGCGGCTTCGGCGCCCAGTTCACGACCGCATCCAGTACGTGGTCGACACCGAAGTTGCCGAGCGCGGTACCGAAGAACACCGGCGTCAGTTGGCCGTCGAGGAATTCCTGCTGGTTGAACTCATGACAGGCGCCTTGCACCAACTCCAGCTGATCGACAAAGCGATCGTACTCATCACCCAGATGAGCGCGCGCTTCGTCGGAGTCGAGCTTCTCGATGATTTTCACCTCGGTACGCTCATGACCGTGACCGGCGGTGTACACGATGATGTAGTCGTCGGCGAGGTGATAGACACCCTTGAAGTCGCGGTAGCAACCGATCGGCCAGGTGATGGGCGCGGCCTTGATCTTCAGGACCGCTTCGATCTCGTCGAGCAGCTCGATCGGGTCGCGAATGTCGCGGTCGAGCTTGTTGATGAAGCTCACGATCGGCGTATCGCGCAGGCGGCAGACGTCCATCAGTGCGATGGTGCGGGGCTCAACCCCTTTACCGCCATCGAGCACCATCAGCGCCGAGTCGACAGCGGTTAACGTGCGGTAGGTGTCTTCGGAAAAGTCTTCGTGGCCCGGAGTGTCGAGCAGGTTGATCATGTGATCGCGATACGGGAACTGCATGACCGAGGTGGTGATGGAAATGCCGCGCTGCTTCTCCATTTCCATCCAGTCGGACGTGGCGTGGCGGTCGGATTTACGCGACTTCACCGTACCGGCGACGGAAATGGCCTTGCCCATCAGCAGCAGCTTTTCAGTGATGGTGGTCTTACCCGCATCGGGGTGGGAAATGATGGCGAAAGTGCGGCGTTTCGCGACTTCGGCGGCCTGTCTGGTCATGGGAAATCGCCCGAGAGGTGATTCAAAAAAAGGGCGGCGATTATAGCCCAAACCGGAGCAATAACCGAACCGTTCAGTCAATAAAGGGTGGCCAGATACCATCGCACGTGGGAACCTTTGCGGTTAAGGAGACGTCCATTCCCTGGTATCGCTACACGCCAAGGGTTGCAAAATCAGCAAGTTAGCTTGACGAAGCTGCGCTCATGGCTTGTGTTTTCGCCGAGGTATCAACCTTTCCGGCGACCCACCCGCTGCTCTTCGCGAACGTTCGCGTGCTGCCTGAAGAGGCCAGTTCCACGCCAGACGTTCGCCGACTGAAATAAGGAGTCCGCCCGTGGCAAATCGCTATGGCAAGGGGCTGTTGGGAGGTGTGATTGTCATCGCACTCCTGGCCCTGCTGGTCCAATGGATCGGCATCAGTACCATCAGGCAATATCAGGATGATCTGCTGTTTTATCTGCAAGCCCATGTGGTGCTTGTGCTGGCTTCGATGCTGGCGGCACTGGTGGTCGGGATCCCGACCGGCATTGTCCTTAGCCGACCGAACATGGTTGGCCGCGCCGAACGCTTCATGCAGATCTTCAACATCGGTAACACCGTTCCTCCTCTCGCCGTACTGGCCATCGCTCTGGGTATTCTGGGCATCGGCAGCGGTCCGGCGATCTTCGCTTTGTTCCTCGCTTCGTTGTTGCCCATCGTGCGCAACACCTACGAAGGCCTGAAAAACGTTCAGGGTTCTCTCAAAGAAGCCGCCCGCGGCATCGGCATGACACCGCGCCAGGTGCTGTGGCGTGTCGAGTTGCCCAATGCCGTGCCGATCATCATCGGCGGTGTGCGCGTGGCCCTGGCGATCAACGTCGGGACGGCGCCACTGGCGTTCCTCATTGGCGCGAACAGCCTGGGCAGCCTCATTTTCCCCGGCATCGCCCTGAACAATCAGCCACAACTGGTGCTGGGCGCCGCGTGTACCGCGTTGCTCGCATTGTTGCTCGATGGCGCCGTGACCCTGGCAAGCCGTCTCTGGCTGGAACGCGGCCTGGCTCGATAAGTCGAGCCCCGCTGAGAAAGGAATTGGTATGAAGAAGTTATGCACATTAATCATGGGCGTCGGGATGTTGCTGTCCGGTTTCGTCCAGGCCGCGGATGCACCGGCCGAAATGCCCGTGCTTCGCATCGGCGCGCGGGTGTTCACCGAGCAGACCATGTTGGCCGAACTGACCGCGCAGTACCTGCGCGACAAGGGCTATCAGGTTCAGATCACCGGCGGCCTTGGCAGTAACCTGGCGCGCAGTGCCCAGGAAAGCGGCCAGCTGGATCTGCTGTGGGAGTACACCGGCGTGTCGCTGGTTGCCTACAACCATGTTGATGAGAAGCTCGACAGCGAGCAGACCTATCAGCGCGTCAAGGAGCTGGACGCCAAGAAGGGGCTGGTCTGGCTGTCCCCCTCCAAGTTCAACAACACCTACGCGCTGGCGCTGCCGGACAAAATTGCGCAGCAGTATCCGCAGGTCAACAACATGTCCGACCTGACCACGGTGCTCAAGGCTGAGGCCGATAAAGGCCACATCGTTGCGCTGGACACCGAGTTCGCCAACCGTTCCGACGGTCTGGTGGGCATGGTCAAGCATTACGGCATGAACCTGGGCCGTGAAAACACCCGTCAGATGGACGCCGGCCTGGTCTACACCGCGCTGCGCAACGGGCAGGTTTTTGCGGGCCTCGTCTACACCACCGACGGCCGTCTGAATGCGTTCAAGCTCAAGGTGCTGGCGGACGACAAGCACTACTTCCCGGACTACACCGCGGCGCCGGTCATCCGCAAAGAGTACCTGGACAAGCACCCGCAGCTGGCCGATTTGCTCAAGCCGCTCGCCGCGCTGCTGGATAACCAGACCATGCGCACGCTGAATGCGCGCATCGACGTCGACCATGAAAGTCCTACCGTGGTGGCGGCTGAATTCCTGCGCGAGCATCCGATCAATCCTTCCGCCGACAGCGTGCCAGTCCATCCGGCGCCGGCGGCAAAACAGGAGGAGAAACCATGAGTTTCCTCAGCGCTTTCTCCCATCTGGACTGGAATCAGGTCATGCACCTGACCCTGCAACACATCACCCTCGTCGGCATCGCGGTGACGCTGGCGATCGTCGTCGGTGTGCCGCTGGGCGTGTTGATGACGCGCTTCCCGACCCTCGCCGGACCGTTGCAGGCCAGCGCCACCGTGCTGCTGACCATCCCGTCGATTGCCCTGTTCGGTTTGCTCTTGCCGTTCTATTCGAAGTTCGGTCAGGGCCTTGGCCCGATGCCGGCGATTACCGCCGTGTTTCTCTACTCGCTGCTTCCGATCATGCGCAACACCTACCTGGCGCTGACCGGCGTCGAGCCCGGCATTCGTGAAGCCGCCAAGGGCATCGGCATGACTTTCGGCCAGCGCCTGCGCATGGTCGAACTGCCGATCGCCGTGCCGGTGATTCTCGCTGGCGTACGCACCGCCGTGGTCATGAACATCGGTGTCATGACCATCGCCGCCACCATCGGCGCCGGCGGCCTGGGTGTACTTATTCTTGCTTCTATCAGCCGCAGCGATATGTCGATGCTGATCGTCGGCGCCGTGCTGGTCAGCATTCTGGCCATCTTCGCCGACCTGCTTCTGCAATGGCTGCAACGCTCGCTGACTCCAAAAGGACTCCTGAAATGATCGCCAAACAAATGATTGAGCTGCAGAACCTCACCAAGACTTTCCAGAGCAACGGCAAGGAAGTGAAGGCCGTCGATTCAGTGAGCCTGACCGTCAATGAAGGCGAGATCTGCGTGTTCCTGGGTCCGTCGGGTTGCGGCAAAAGTACGACGCTGAAAATGATCAACCGGCTGATCATGCCGACCTCCGGCAAGGTGCTGATCAATGGCGAGGACACCACCGGTCTGGACGAAGTCACCCTGCGCCGCAACATCGGCTACGTGATTCAGCAGATCGGCCTGTTCCCCAACATGACCATCGAAGAAAACATCGTGGTCGTGCCCAAGCTCCTGGGTTGGGACAAGCAGAAATGCCACGACCGCGCCCGCGAACTGATGAGCATGATCAAGCTGGAACCCAAGCAGTACCTGCATCGCTACCCCCGCGAGTTGTCGGGTGGTCAGCAACAGCGGATCGGTGTGATTCGTGCGCTGGCTGCAGACGCGCCGCTGCTGCTGATGGACGAGCCGTTCGGTGCGGTCGACCCGATCAACCGCGAGATGATCCAGAACGAGTTTTTCGAGATGCAGCGCGCGCTGAACAAGACCGTGATCATGGTCAGCCACGACATCGACGAAGCCATCAAGCTGGGCGACAAGATCGCTATCTTCCGCGCCGGCAAGCTGCTGCAGATCGACCATCCGGACACGCTGCTGGCGCACCCGGCGGATGATTTCGTCAGCAACTTCGTCGGCCAGGACAGCACGCTCAAGCGCCTGCTGTTGGTCAAGGCCGAGGACGCGGCGGACAACGCGCCGTCCGTGAGCCCGGAAACCCCGGTCGCCGATGCGCTGGAAATCATGGACGAAAACGACCGCCGCTACGTGGTCGTCACCGATGCCGAAAACAAGGCCATGGGTTACGTCCGCCGCCGCGACCTGCACCGCCAGGCCGGCACGTGCGAGCAATACCTGCGCCCGTTCAACGCCACCGCTGCCTACGACGAACACCTGCGCATCCTGCTGTCGCGCATGTACGAGTTCAATCGCTCGTGGCTGCCGGTGCTGGATGCCGAAAACGTGTTCCTGGGTGAAGTGACGCAGGAGTCGATTGCGGCCTATCTGAGTTCCGGCCAGTCCCGCGGGATGAAGACCAGCATCGTTTCGCCGGCCGAGTTGGCGGAGCAGGCTGCGTTGAGTTGAGTCGAATGGCCTGGGTGCTTTTCGTGCCCGGGCTGGCTTAACGCAGGTGGTTCGCTTCTGCAGATGCAATGCACGTCATCTGTAGAAGCGGATTTTTATAGGCGGTGAGGTTCGCGGCAGTGTAGAAACCGCGTTTCGAAAATTCTAACCTGATGCCGACAACTACTTTTTGAATGAATCTATATATGCCTTGAGGCATCCATCTCTGTCCGCTTCGTTTTCTATTCGCGTGATATACCCTAGAGGGTATCGGCAGTATCGATCAAGTCATGGCGATCGTTATCGCTTAGCTCATGCACCGGATCGAAATCGCTATCGGTCGAGAACATGTTCTCGAATTTCATTTGTAGGGTGGGTTCTTTTTTAATAAAGAACACGGTGATGTTTTCTTCCGCCCAATGTGTGTCGTAGTAGCCGATGTTGAGGATCGCCACTGAACTCACGATCAGGGCCGTCGTAAGCAAGAGTGCGGGTCTCAGTTTAAGGCTTTTCATTTTTAGAATTCCTACAAGCCTATTCGGTCAGTTGATCCAGACTGGGATCTTGAGCTGGTCATTGCGTAGAGCAAACTAATTACTTCCCCGTGCGAGTTAAATCCATGCCGCCGTCATCTCATGGGTTCAGTAGATTTGGACTAATGAGCATTTCGGTTCGGAGTTCAGTTTCTGGAGCTGTCGTCTGATTGTGTCAATGTGATCCGGTAGCTTCTTAACTGATTGCCTTCAGTGACGTACTCTTTACTGAAATAGCGATAGACGGCCCCTTTGACTTCTATCGCTACGCCATTGGGCGTGTCTTGAATGTGGACATTATCCACGGCGCTGTCCGTGATCATGAATTCGCTCGCGTTATTGAGCTGTTTCAGCACTTCTGAATCATCGCCCTCAAGCGGTCTGCTGATAAAAAATCGCAAAGTGTCCCGATCAGTCGCCATCGCGCCGTAGCGGCTGATGTATAGCCAGTCGCCCTGAGGGAGCTGCCGTTTCAAAACTACTTCATCTGCGTCGCTTCCGAATTCAAAAAAGTCGCCGAACGATGCATTGAAAATCAAAACTGCAACAAGCAACCAGAATGCATGTTTGTAGGTGAGTCTTAATTTAGTATCCTTTGGATTTTGCATACAAGATCCCCATTTTTATCCACTTCTGGTCTTTAGGGTCATCCCCGTATGGAGGAAGCCAGAACCAATAACCCCAATTATGATCAATCTTTTGTATTTTGGCTTGTTTTTGGGCATACCCAGCCGCTCTTAATAAAAGCTGCTCACTCAGCTGCCCAGCCGTACCCACGGCACCATAGTGAAAGTTTCCGAAGTCTTCCCAAGCAGGATTTTGCTGCTTGTAATCCCATGGACTGCGGTTACGAACCTTGTAGTAAAACCAACTCATGAATGCCCCGGTGGCAGGATCTCGGTTCCATTGCTCATTCGCGATCTTCATATGGACGTCCACATTAACACCCGGAGGAATTATAGCGGGCATTTCGTAATTCATTTTTTTGCTCCTGCAAGTTTGCTTGCGAATTACGAAAATATCTTGTTGCTGATGGCATCCCAGCCGCCGGCTATCTGCCCCGCGCCCTGTCCTGTCTGTCGACTTTGCTTTGCATAAATAAGCTGAATTCTTCTATAGTTTAGTGCGACGAGTTCGCTCGGAAAGCTACTTTCGTGATCACCGTTGCCTAGTATTGTGAATGAACTGATGATGACCTCTTCTAGTTTTATTTCGAGGTATTTGACCTTTGGGTCTCCTGCACGAAATAGATGCACCGATACCTGTTTAAAGTGCTTTCCGCTACAGCACGCTTCATGAAGTTTAGGGGTTGCGTTGTCAACCGCTTTTCGGACAAGCATATCGCTCATATAAGCCCGGCCTGAAGTAGCGCCGCCAGATGAGGTAGACGTGGCGGAGGCTGTTTGGCTGGCAGAGAGATCGAAGTCTTGAAGTTCGATCCAGTTTTCGTAGCCCTCTGACAGGGTTTCACCGGGGACACCTTCGATCTGCAAATAGGCTTCTAGTGACATCGTCAATTTCTTGAGTTTTAGTTCCGATAGATAAGGAGTCTTTAAATCACATCGGCGACTACAGACTGAATGCAGTCGACGATATCGGTCGCGCTACAAATTACGGACGCACTGCCAAGGGACGTGATTGATATAGCGCGGGTAGAAATCATTCATGAGTCAGAGCTCAAGTTGGCGCGTCACGTCGTGTTCGTAGCAAGACCGAGAGATCCCAATCGTAATGGCGGTGGTTGTCGCTGGTCTGGAGTGAAGGATGAGCGCCGGGTAAGGCCTTTCTGATGATCAGGTAGCCGACGTCTGACGGACACGTGGCTTTCGTGGCGAATCCCTGACAGGGCGCTGCGGGTGGCAACGTCCTGTCATGCAGCGGACTACCGCGTGTTCATAAAACGACGCGCACATTTGCGCACCCATGCTTGCACTCTGCGCCACAGGCTGCGGGAACGCCTCACCGGTGCTGAGACCCGGAATGTGGTTTCGGCCGGAAGAGAGCTCTGGTTGAAGATGTCGGTGACAGTGAGTGTCACCTCGTAATCTCCGGCAGCGAACACCGCCGTGCTAAAAATGGACGATCGTTTTTGAGGAAGCGCTTCGGCATCGAACGCCACGAGCACATCTCCCGGGAGAGAGCGGATTTCTATTGAGTAGCTCAACTGCGGTGGCGTCGACTCGTCATTCTTCCAGGCCACGATCACTGCTTCGGTACCCACTTGCGGGACGACGGATACGGATAAGATGGCTGCCGTCAACATCGCCGGTTTCGGTTTAGGATCAAACTGGTTGGGCTCCAACTGGATCGTGCTGTGGGTATTGCCATAGCTGCCACCGGCAATAAGCATGATGTTGGCGTCGCCAACGTTATCGCCGTCACCCACCAGCATGGCATTCCAGGTGTCAGGGTCGCCTCCGGCAGTTGCCACGTAATGAGACGGTTGTTGCCACGAACCGTCTCTGCTCATCCGGAAGTGCTGGCCGTAATAACCGTGGTAGCCCAGCGCGTCGCCATTGAAACGTTCCAGAAAGCCCGTGCAGGTAGCCCCTGAAATGGGAATATCAGGGCCGGGAACGGAAGCGGACATATAGTGCGTCCATTTCGCATCGGCGTAGGCGTACATGAACATGCCCATGCGCGTCACCGATTCGCCAGGAATGAACCAACGTCTGATCACGATGGCGTACCACTGATCCAGGCGCCATGGCATCGGGTGAGAGGTGTGCAGGCCAGTCCCCTCGCCGCCGAAATGCCCTGAATACAGGCCTTCAATCCCATAATCCAGGCGGACCTCGGCTTCAGCCGGATCGGAGGCGAGGTCCCAGATCGAACAGATATTGTTGTAAGTAAAAATCTGGCCCCCCACCAGGTTATCGTTTTGGTGCTGGATGCCTGCGTATCCCCCGCGCTCACCAAAATAGAAATTACAGCCTGACCAGTAAATATGGATGTTGTCCCCGGCTGTGGGCACGTACTGCTCTACGTATAGCAGTTCGGCCTCATTTTCCGAGAACCAGGACGTTATTGACGGACCGGAAGTCGGTACATCGGCTCGTTCAGTCGGGTGGTTGATCGGCGGTGTTTTCATGGGGCGCATCCTCTCGTCATGAGGCACCAGTGTTGAGCATTTGCGGTCGTTTGAAACCTGTCAGAAATGACAGTGGACGACAGATGGCAGGGAGGGGCGTCGAGCGGTCGGGAGCACCCAGGCACCGTGTTTTTTTCGGAAAGGTGAACATCACCCTGTCACATCGGTCGGTTACTACGGGTTGATTGAACGCGCGTGGATTCCCGTCTGGCAAAAACGGGCAGAAACGCGACATTTTTAGTTGATCTCCGGCCCCTCAGGTCCTACAGTTCGCGCCGAACGTCCATGCTGGAAACGATCCATCCGGCTCAAGTACTGACGACGAGACAGCAAGGCCAACCGTGGTGTATCACCGGATGGCCTTTTTGCTTTCGGCCGAGCAGCCTTGGGAAGTAGGCGAACCAAAGTGGGGATACGGAGGACGTTCACGAGCCGCGCGCTCACACCCATTGTTTTTTACCGTTTGCCAACAGGAGTCCCCGCATGTCGATCCAGGTCGAAGACTATTTCGAGAAAAGCACCTTCGAGAAAATGAAGGCGTTTGCCGACAAGCAAGAAACCCCGTTCGTGGTCATCGACACCGCGATGATCAGCAAGGCCTACGACGACCTGCGTGCAGGCTTCGAATTTGCGACAGTTTATTACGCGGTCAAAGCCAACCCTGCGGTCGAGATCATCGACCTGCTGAAGGAAAAAGGCTCGAGTTTTGACATCGCCTCGATCTACGAGCTGGATAAAGTGATGGATCGCGGCGTTGGCCCGGATCGCATCAGCTACGGCAACACCATCAAGAAATCCAAAGACATTCGCTACTTCTACGAGAAGGGCGTGCGTCTGTTCTCCACCGACTCCGAAGCCGACCTGCGCAACATCGCCAAGGCTGCGCCGGGCTCGAAAGTCTACGTGCGTATTCTCACCGAAGGCTCGACCACGGCTGACTGGCCTCTTTCACGCAAGTTCGGTTGCCAGACCGACATGGCGATGGACCTTTTGATCCTCGCCCGTGAACTCGGCCTGGTGCCTTACGGCATCTCGTTCCACGTCGGTTCGCAGCAGCGTGACATCAGCGTCTGGGACGCTGCGATCGCCAAAGTGAAAGTGATCTTCGAGCGTCTGAAAGAAGAAGACGGCATCGTGCTCAAGCTGATCAACATGGGCGGCGGCTTCCCGGCCAACTACATCACCCGCACCAACAGCCTGGAAACCTACGCTGAAGAAATCATTCGCTACCTGAAAGAAGACTTCGGTGATGACCTGCCGGAAATCATCCTGGAGCCGGGCCGTTCGTTGATCGCCAACGCCGGTATTCTGGTCAGCGAAGTGGTGCTGGTGTCGCGTAAATCCCGCACTGCCGTCGAGCGTTGGGTGTACACGGATGTGGGCAAGTTCTCCGGCCTGATCGAAACCATGGACGAAGCCATCAAGTTCCCGATCTGGACCGAAAAGAAAGGCGAAGTGGAAGAAGTGGTTATCGCTGGCCCAACCTGCGACAGCGCCGACATCATGTACGAGAACTACAAGTACGGCTTGCCGCTGAACCTGGCCATCGGTGACCGCCTGTACTGGCTGTCCACCGGTGCCTACACCACCAGCTACAGCGCTGTAGAGTTCAACGGCTTCCCGCCGCTGAAGTCTTACTACGTGTAAACGCTGCCGTTCATAAAGAAACCCGCGAGCGATCGCGGGTTTTTTGTTTCACTGCCTTGTGTGGCTGATCAGTTTTTCAGCCAACTCAAGACGAGGCATCGCTGATTCAATCATCTCCCCAAACCGCTCAATCGAAATCGACGTGAACAGGTCTTTGAAGTCACTCAACGAGCCGGACAAAAACCTCGCCAGATTTGCATACCCCTCACCAAGGTCCCTCGTGGCGTCTGCGATTTGCGCATGCAGATTCTTCATGTCATTGATCATCGCCCTGACCCCGACAATTCTGCCGTCGGAACCCATGGGGTCGAGCTTCCGATTGTTAGCGTATGCGTTGATGGCTCCCTGCATAAAATCCACCAGTCGCGGCAAAACAAGCGATGAACGCGAATACAGATCTTTGGCCGTAAAAGCAGCGCGATCGTATTTGATCCACAGATCAAATACCTGCTGCTTCACTTGCATGGCGAAAGGGTAGCCTGCTGTCGGACTCAGTATTTTCAGGCGTCCGTTCAACTCGAAGGGCGGTTGAGATAGATCCAGTGTCGAGAGCAATTTTTTGCGTTCAGAGCGGGTGAGCGCATCAACGACACGGAAATAGTCCGAACTGAAGCGCTCAAGATCGGCCACCAGATCCGACTGTTCGTAAAAGATCCTGTAGGGCCACTCCAGTATCTCGGGCCAGTATCGAAGCTGTGCCTGTACTTGAATGTGCATGTGTTCAAGTGCTGGCTGGTGAAGGCGGATGAACGCCCGATCCGACGCCAGGCCAAGATCTGCCTTGATTCGTTCGGTGGTCTCGAATGCCTGATGCAAGGTAATGCGGTAGCGATTGAGCGCATCGAAATGGGCCCACTTAAACAGAGGTGCTGACATATCGACATCCTTGTCCTGTGCAGGCAGTGACGGCGTCCTTGCCGTCACGGCTGTGAATAGTGAGCTTTCAGCGAATGGTTTTCAGGTAATCAATCAGCGATGGCGCGATGGAGACGAAACGGTCCTCATATCCTGCTTTATCACCCAGTTCCAGATGGTCGAAAAATGCAGTAATCCCCTGATCGAACTTTGCGTACTCAGCTCGCGCGTTAAAGAAGGTCTGATACAGGGCATGAACGCTGTCGATCACCGTGATTTTAGCGGCGGTCATCTTCAGGTCGGCCGCTCGCTCATCGTGGCCGGGTTTAAACGCTGCGATTTGCTTGATCAGGCGTTCGCGCTGATCGTACATGGTGAGATAGTTAAGCGCTTTGCTGATGTCTTCCAGGGTCTTTTTCATATGCTCGACAGCGAGCCTGATGAGCTCTGCTTCGGGAGCAGCCATGCCAACTGCGGAGATGTTCTCCACGCTGAGCACGGTGTCCTTGGCGATGTCTGCAAAGTTGCGTTTCTCAAGCACCGCCATTGCATCGTTCAAGACCTTTCGTGAAACCTCCAGCGCCTCGATTTTTTCTTCGGAGGCGATCTGCGCCAGATTCAATTGCGCCAGCTCGGCGTCCAGCCCGCTTTTGTATTTGCGGGTGAGTGCCGGGTCGAACCTCACATCTGCAAGCGATTTAAAGCGTTGCTGTGCGTCCTTCGCGGCAGCGTTCATCCCCCGCTTGAGGCTAATGATCGCTTGCGCCCGGAAGTAAGCGTTATCCTCCAGATCATCGTCGGAGGCTGTTTCCGTGATCGCGCCGCGCAGGGCATTGAGCTTCTTGAGTCCTTGAGAGGCGCTCACTTCCATCTTGAGTGCCGCCTCATCCAGTGCTCGCTGGGCTTGAGTGAGCGAGCCATACAGTCCTGCCGCTTTTACATGAATCGACGGCAGATAGCGTGTTTGATCGAACGAAAAATTGGCGACGGCAGTGAGGTCGAGCATTTGCTGAATGCAGACTTTGACCACGCCAATGTCAGGCGATACGGCGTTTACATCGGTATTGAAACGAAGGATATTCATTGGGAAAACCTTAAGATTATTGATTAACGATATTTTTTGATTTCTGCATCGGCTTCGGCGAATACGGCATACAGGTCGTCCGCCTCGTCTTTAATCAGCGCCCATGGCTCGATGACCTGTTCGAAGTGGTAGGCCAGGAAGCGAACTTTCAATGCGTCGTTAATGCGTTTTGACTCTTCTTGAGAAGTTTTGATGTACAGATAAAGTTTGTTCCAGACGGTGACGAGGTTTTGGGTTGCCACATCAGCCTGAAGCGTCAGCAATTCGAGGTCCTGCATATCGCCTTTAACGTCGTTAAGGCGTCGAAGTACTGTGCTTTTGGTGCCCATCTCGGTGTTTTTAACATTGCGCTGTTTTTTAAGGGCGTTTCTTTCCTTTCGGACTTTTTCGGCCTCTACACCAAAGTAGATGGCCATGCCCAAACCAATCACATTCAGTTTGGACGCAGCGCTTAGTGAATCATTGACCATCTGTTTGTAGCTGGCGCTCTTCTCGTCGATTTGTTTATCGAAGTCTTCAATTTCTTTTTGAAGCCGGATCACGTCATCTTTGAAGTTGTTGTTGTCGATGGCGACCAGGCGAAGCGAGATTTCGGGCCGAACCGTGTTGGACAGTTCCCGAGAAAATGCGTCCAGATCCGCTTTCAAGCGATTGCTGCGCTTTTCCTCAGTATCGACGCGAGCCAGTATCCGATCCAGGAAATAGCTGACGCTTTCAACCGCGTCTTTGTCATCGTCGTTCAGTGTGATGTCCGGAAGCGCGGTGCCCATTTCCTTTTCGACCCGCTTGAGGTCTTCGAGCGTGATAATTCCAAGATCTTTCAGTGCGTCCGACGCAGAGACAGTGTCCAACTCCCGAACCACGCGTTTTCCCGTCGTGTTCATGAAGGTCGCGAAGAGTTTGAGCTCGCTGCTGATCAGTTTGATTCGCTGGCGCAGACCGTCCCATTGACTGGCATGAACCTTGATAATACTGAACGTTTTGGTGAAGTCGCTGACTGCCAGTCCACGGCCTGGCGGGTTTTGCTGGTCATAGCCAAGGTAAACACTGACGGCTTCGGCGGTGGTGGGTAAGTGCAGGCCTTTTTGTTCATAGCGATACAGATCAATGATCTGCTCTTTGGTCAGGATAAGACCCGTGGTGCGCACACTGTCTTCCTGCTGTCCAAGGGAGGCGTCAATAAGCGCCCTTGGTGCCAGCGCTGCTTCTTCGGCGGCCTTGTTAGTTGAGGTGTTGAAGGCATTGCTCAATGCATAATTCATGAAAGAGTCCTTTCTTTGATAGTGGCGCCATCCTGGTGCCGATTACGGAGTTTCTATCACTGCCTTTATGGCAGTGATCTGAGACTAGTGGGCGCTTGAGTCTTATGTCAAAGCACGCATGCCTTCAACTGTTGTAGGGAAAATTACTTGCTGAACTCACCACGGCTTCCGCCCCGCTAAGTCGGGGGGATGCCGTTAAATTCAAACCTGTGTCAGAACGTGTTTATGCAGCCGTTTTGGCGTTTTTCAGAAAGTGAGACAGGGCTGCTTTATCTTCAGCGGTGCCAATGGCCGATGCTTTGGTGAAGTAGTCGATGGCCAGTCTTTTAATCTCTGGATGGGGTGACGACAACAGCGTCTGGCGACTGACCCGCAGAAAGTTGAGGTTGCCATTGCGCAAAGCCGTTCCAAGCCAGTGCAGCGATTGTTGAATGTCTCCTTGATCAGCCAGAACGGCCGCATGACTGAACTGACCGCGAAAGTCGCCGGCCTCTGCCGAGCGTCGGTACCAATGGTGCGCGGCGGGCAGATCCTGCTCGCAGCTCACGCCTTCTTCCAGATAGCGGCCGAGCATGTTCATTGATTTGGCATGACCCATGTGTGCGGCCTTGCGGTAGCAGGCCAGTGCGCGTGCCTGATCCTTATTAACGCCCCGACCAGTGGCTAGCAGGTTGCCGTAGTTATAGAAGCCCCAGTCCAGGTCGGCCTGCGCTGCCAGTCGATAGCACTCGGCGGCCTTCGCCGCATCTGGCTCGCAACCCCAGCCATGTTCCTGGCAGCGACCGAGCATGTTGTGGGCCATCGCATGGCCGTTGCGTGCGGCGATCTGGAACCACGTCATCGCCAGCGACGGGTCCTGCTCGATGCCGGCGCCGTCGAGCAGGATCTGCCCGAGCAGCGCCTGGGCGTCGACGATGTTGGCCTGCGCGGCGCTGAGAATCGCCCGTGCGGCACTCGCCGGACTTTCTTCCAGCATGGCGCGCAGCTGGTCGCCATCGAGCACCTCTTCACGTCGCAGATTCCAGCTCATCACTCAGACCTCTACCCACTGCCGCAGCAGGTTGTGATAGGTGCCGGTGAGCTGAAGCAGCGAGGGGTGATCAGGCACGTCGCGGCTGAGTTGCTGGATGGCCGCGTCCATGTCGAACAGCAGCGTGCGGTGGCCATCGTCCCGCACCAGGCTCTGGGTCCAGAAGAACGAGGCGTACCGCGCGCCCCGTGTGACGGCGTTGACCTTGTGCAGACTGCTGGCCGGATAAAGCAGCAGATCGCCCGCTGGCAGCTTCACCTGACGGGTGCCAAAGGTGTCCTGAATCACCAGCTCGCCGCCGTCGTAATCGTCGGGATCGCTGAAGAACAGCGTCGATGACAGATCTGTGCGCACGCGCTCGGCGCTGCCCTTGACCTGGCGCACGGCGTTGTCGATGTGCAAATCAAAACTGCCGCCGCCGGTGTAGCAATTCACCAATGGCGGGAAGACCTTGTGGGGCAGGGCAGCGGACATGAAGAGTGGGTTCTGCCACAGGCGCTCAAGCATCGCCGCGCCAATCTCTACGGCAAGTGGATGACCTTCCGGCAGTTGCAGGTTGTGCTTGGCTTTCGCCGATTGGTGCCCGGCGGTGATCTTGCCGTCGGCCCATTCGGTGTCTTCCAGCGCCTGTCGGATGCGTCGCACCTCCTCGGGTGAAAACAGACCGGGGATATGTAGGAGCATGAAGCGCGACCTGTGGGAGGAATGAGGCGGCGGATGATAGTGATTCTTATTGGTCGTGTAAAACGTCACCCGCGCGCGTGAATGGGTGGATGTGAAAATTGAGTAATGGGAAAGTGTAAAGAATGTAAGTTTTCTGCGAATGCGAAGCAGTCTCAACTATATTCCGCCGCCTTATTGTTTCCTTGGGGAAGGAAAATGTCGCGCCAAGCACAACCGGTTACCGCCCACTCGCAGCGCTCCATCGTCGGCGCCGTCAGCGTCGCCCTTGCCGCGATGTCCGCCGCCCATGTGGCGCAGGCTGCGGAGCCTTCATCGGATGCCCTGAATCTCGGGGCCACCAACATCGACGGCGAGCGGGCCGACGCGGCTTACAAGACCGAAGAATCGGCCTCGAAAAAGTACACCGCGCCCCTGCGCGAGACGCCAAAGAGCGTCACGGTGATCCCGCAGCAAGTCATCCGCGACACCGCGGCCACGAGCCTGACTGACGCCTTGCGCACCACCCCCGGCATCACCTTTGGTGCGGGCGAGGGCGGTAACCCGAATGCGGATCGCCCGATCATTCGTGGCTTCAACGCGGAGAGTGACGTGTTCGTCGACGGCATGCGCGATGTCGCGGCGCAGAGCCGGGAGATTTTCAACGTCGAGTCGGTCGAGGTCAGCAAGGGCCCGGGCTCGGCGTTCACCGGCGCAGGCTCCACGGGTGGCAGCCTGAACCTCGTCACCAAAGGCGCTCACCTGGGCGATGCCTTCAACGGCGGCTACACCTTCGGCTCGGACCAGACCCAGCGCTACACCCTCGACGTCAACAAGCAGATGACCGACACGTCCGCCTTCCGGCTGAACCTCATGAAGCATGATTCCAACGTCGCCGGCCGCAACGATGTCGATAACAGCCGTTGGGGCGTTGCGCCTTCGTTCGCGTTCGGTCTGGGCACGGACACGCGGGTCAAGGTCGATTACTACCACCTGTCCACCGACGACATGCCCGACTACGGCATTCCGCTGACCAACACCACCGGCCGCAGCCAGTACGTGGTCGACAAGCCGGCCCACGTCAACGAAAACAACTTTTACGGCCTGACCGACCGCGACTACCGCAAAAGCGTCAACGACAGCGGCACGATCCGCCTCGAACATGACCTCAACGACAACCTGACGATCTCCAACAGCTTCCGCATGTCGCGCTCGACCCTGGACTACATCGTCACCAACCCGGACGACAGCCGCGGCAACGTCGCCAGGGGACTGGTCTCGCGCTCGGCGAAGAGCCGCAACTCCACCTCCAGCGGCTTCGTCAACCAGACCGACCTGCAGGCAAAATTCAACACCGGTTTTGTCGAGCACAGTCTGGTGACCGGTCTCGAATTTTCCTATCAGGACACCCACAACCGCGGCTACAACGTGCTCAGTGCCAGCGGCGGGACCATCGGCTCGACCTGTAACGCTGCGCTGCTGGCGTCGGGCGACTGCACCAGCCTGTCCAACCCGTCGCCGAAAGACGACTGGAACGGCACCATCACCGACAGCCGCGCGTTCACCGATACCGACACCAAAACCAGTGCCGCCTATGTCTTCGACACGTTGAAATTCAACGAACAGTGGTCGTTGAACCTGGGCCTGCGCTATGACGATTACGACGTGCGCTCCAGCGGTTACAGCACTGGCGGCCGCGGCTCGGTGGCGGGCAGCTTCAAGCGCGAGAACACCAGCCAGCTGTGGAATTACCAGGTCGGCGTGACCTACAAGCCGCTGCCGAACGGCAGCATCTACGCGGCGTGGTCGACGTCCAGCAATCCGTCGGGTGAGACCAGCGGCAATGGCGGCCTGGAAATCGCGGCGAACAACGCCAACCTCGATCCGGAAAAGAACCGCAACTACGAGCTGGGCACCAAGTGGGATTTCTTCGACGACAATTTGTCGCTGACGGCTGCGCTGTTCCGCACGGAGAAGACCAACGCGCGGGTGACCGATCCTGACAACGCGACGTTTCAGGTGCTGGACGGCGAGCAGCGTGTCGATGGTCTGGAGCTGACCTACAGCGGCAACATTACCGGCAAATGGAAAGTCTACGGCGGCTACACCTACATGGAGAGCGAGATCGTCAGCGCAACCAGCAAGGCGGACGAGGGCAATCACATGCCGAGCACGCCGCGCAACAGCTTCAATTTTTGGTCGACCTACGAACTGATGCCGAAGCTGACCGTGGGCGGCGGCGCGACCTTCGTCGATTCGCGTTTCGGCAACGAAGCCAACTCGGTGGAAGTGCCGTCCTACTGGCGCTACGACGCCATGGCCACGTACGCGCTGACCAAGAACGTTGACCTGCAGCTGAACGTGCAGAACCTGACCGACAAGCGTTATTACGATCAGGTCTTCACCACCCACTACGCCCACATGGCCGCCGGGCGTACCGCGCTGATGAGTGCCAGCTTCCACTTCTGATCCGGATTCGGACACGTCACTTGTGGGAGCGAGCTTGCTCGCGAATGCTTACTTTCAGTCTTCAGAGAAAGTGGCTGAATGTACCGGCCTCTTCGTGAGCAAGCTCACTCCCACAAGTTTTGCGCTGGCCAGGCGAGCGCGGGGTGTCAGGGCAAGACCGCTCCCACTGGTTCTGCATCAAGAATCAGCCACAGATGAGAATGTATGCCGTTTGTGCGCATAATGCGCGCCGTAGCGGGTGAGTGAGGGGTCGAGGGTGTTGAAGAAAGTCCTGTTTCAAGTGCACTGGTTCTTCGGGATCACGGCCGGTCTTGTGCTTGCCCTGATGGGGATCACGGGCGCGCTGTACTCCTTCGAAGACGAAATCGTCGACGCGCTCAACCCTGACGTGTTGTTCGTGCAGCCCCAGGGTCGCCAACTGTCACTGGCGGAAATGGTCAGCAAGGTTGAAGCCCAGGGCAAAGACAAGGTAGCGATGTTCCGCATCGATGTCGGCGGCGACAGGATCGCCCAGGTCTGGTTCACACCGCCGCCCGGCCAGCGCCGCGGCGAGATGCACAACTTCAACCCCTACACCGGCGCGTTCACCGAGGACGCCGTCGGTCAGGACTTCTTCGGGTTCATCCTCAACCTGCACCGATTCCTGGCTGCAGGGGAATACGGCAAGCAAGTCACCGCAGCTTGCACGTTGATCCTCATTTTCTTCTGCCTCTCCGGGCTCTATCTACGCTGGCCGCGCAAGCCGCTGAACTGGCGCGTCTGGCTGACCATGGACTGGGCGAAGAAGGGACGCAGTTTCAATTGGGACCTGCATTCGGTGTTCGGCACCTGGTGCCTGATCATCTATCTGCTGCTGGCGATCACCGGTCTGATGTGGTCCTACGACTGGTTCAGCAACGGCATGACCAAGCTGATTGGCGATCCTCCCGTGGCGGGCGAGCAGCGCCGTGGCGCAGGGGCGCGTCCAGTCCCTGCTGCGAAAGAGGCGCCCAAGGAAATCGCGGCCTCGGCCCCGGACTATGACGCCATCTGGCAGACCATCCAGAGCGCTGCCGGCCCGGATCTCAAGGCCTACAACCTGCGCATGCCCCAGGCACCGGGCCAGATGGCCACGGTGTTTTACCTCCTTAAAACCGCGCCGCATGCCCGTGCCTTGAACCAGATCAGCCTCGATCCGGCCGATGGCACGCTTAAGGCGGTGTCGCGCTATTCCGAGAAAGGCCTCGGTTCTCAGTTGTTGATCAGCAACTATGCGCTGCACACCGGCAGCTACTTCGGCCTGATCGGGCGCATCGTCGTCACCGTTGCCGCGCTATTGATGCCGCTGTTCTTCGTCACCGGCTGGTTGCTCTACCTGGACCGCCGACGCAAGAAGCGCGACATTCGCAACGCCCGCGGTGAAGTGTCGACGACGACGGGCGAGCAGGGCGCGGCCTGGTTGATCGGCTTTGCCAGCCAGAGCGGGTTCGCCGAGCAACTCGCCTGGCAGACGGCCGGCCAGCTGCAAACCGCCGGGGTGCCGGTGAAGGTGCAGCGTCTGGGCGACATCACCGAGCAGGACCTCTATCAGAGCCGCAATGCGCTGTTCGTCGTGAGTACCTTCGGCGACGGCGAGGCGCCCGACAGCGCCCGCGGATTTGAGCGCAAGGTGCTGGGTCGGCCGCTGGCGCTGGACAATCTCAACTACGCGGTGCTTGGGCTGGGCGATCGTCAGTATCAGCAGTTCTGCGGGTTCGCTCAGCGGCTGCATGGCTGGCTGGCGGAGCGCGGCGGACGCACGCTGTTCGCACCGGTGGAAGTGGACAGCGGCGACGGTGCGGCGCTGCAACACTGGCAACAGCAACTGGGCCAGTTGACCGGCTCGACGCCGACGACCGTCTGGCAAGCGCCGGAGTATCACAACTGGACGCTGGTGGCCCGGGAATGGCTGAACCCCGGAAGCGTGGGTTCGAAAGTGTTCATGCTCGGCCTGACAGCCGATTCGACAACCCTCTGGGAGGCCGGCGATCTGGTGGAGGTGTTGCCACGCAACCCGGCCTCTGCGGTCGAGCAGTTCCTGTCCGGGTTGGGCATCGCTGCTGAAACGCAGGTCACTGTCGATGGCTTGAGCGAGACCCTCGGCCAAGCCTTGTGCTCGCGGCAATTACCGGTGAATCGCAGTCATCTGGTGGGCTTGCACGCGCAGGCGTTGATCGATGCGCTGGTGCCGCTGGCGATGCGCGAGTATTCGATCGCGTCGATTCCCCAGGACGGTGTGTTGCAGCTGATCGTGCGTCAGGAGATGCACCCCGATGGCCGCCTCGGGCTGTGTTCGGGCTGGCTGACCGAGCATGCTGCGGTGGGCGACGCGATCAGTCTGCGGGTGCGTCGGAACAGTGGTTTCCACCTGCCGGCCGAATCGGCACCCATGATCTTGATCGGTAACGGCACCGGACTGGCGGGCCTGCGCAGCTTGCTCAAGGCGCGCGTCGCGTCGGGTGAGCAGCGCAACTGGCTGCTGTTTGGCGAGCGCCACGCTGCCCACGATTTCCACTGCGCGGAGGAACTCAACGGCTGGCTGGCGAGTGGGGAAATGGCGCGTCTGGACCTGGCGTTTTCCCGGGATCAGGCTGAGAAGATCTACGTGCAGGATCGATTGCGGGAGGCCGCTGATGAGCTGCGTCGCTGGCTGGCCGAGGGCGCTGTGATCTACATCTGCGGCAGCCTCGAAGGTATGGCGGCGGGTGTCGATGCGACGTTGAACGCGCTGCTTGGTGAAGACGCCGTTCGGGATTTGATCGAGCAGGGTCGGTATCGGCGTGATGTGTATTGATCGGATCTGCTTGTGAGCCTGTCGGGTCATTCCCGGCTAAAGCCGGTCCTACTAAAAGCAATTCCCGGCTAAAGCCAGTCCTACAATGCAATTCCCGGCTAAAGCCAGTCCTACGCCAGCCACAAAAAAAAGCCGTTGCGCTCACACGCAACGGCCTTTTTCTTACTCAACCATCACGCCACAAACTGTTCCGCGTAATGGCAGGCAACCTGCCGGTTGTCGACCCAGCGCAGTTCCGGCACTTCGGCGGCGCAGCGCTCTGTCGCGTACGGGCAGCGCTTGTGAAACGCGCAGCCGGACGGAGGGTTCAACGGGTTAGGCAGTTCGCCGACGATTTTGATCTTCGGCTTCGACGGGTCCGGGTGGATCGTCGGGGTCGCCGACAGCAGCGCCTGGGTGTACGGGTGCAGCGGACGGTTATAGATCTCGTCCTTGGGACCCATCTCGGCCGGGCGACCGAGGTACATCACCAGCACGGTGTCGGCGACGTGACGCACCACCGCCAGGTTGTGGGAGATGAACACGTAACCGGTGTTGAACTCTTGCTGCAGGTCCATGAACAGGTTCAGCACCTGAGCCTGAATCGACACGTCGAGGGCAGACGTCGGTTCGTCCGCCACCAGCACTTTGGGCTGCAGCATCATCGCCCGCGCCAGCGCGATACGTTGACGCTGACCGCCGGAAAACATGTGCGGGTAGCGCTGATAGTGCTCGGGACGCAGACCGACCTGAGCCATCATCGCCTGCACTTTCTCGCGGCGTTCGGCGGCGGACAGACTGGTGTTGATCAGCAGCGGCTCGCCCAGTTGATCACCGACCTTCTGCCGCGGATTGAGCGACGCGTAAGGACTCTGGAACACCATCTGTACGTCTTTGCGCAGCTGTTTGCGTTGTGCCTTGGTCGCGCCGGTGACTTCCTGGCCGGCGATCTTCAACGATCCCGAAGAAGGCTCTTCGATCAGCGTCAGCGCGCGGGCCAGCGTGGACTTGCCGCAGCCGGACTCACCGACCACCGCCAGGGTCTTGCCGGCTTCGAGTTCGAACGACACGCCGTTGAGCGCGCGCACGGTTGCATGGGGCTTGAACAGCCCACGGGACACATCGTAGTGACGAGTAAGGTCACGAGCGGTCAGTACGATTTCGCTCATCACGCCACCTCCTGATTCAGCGGAAAGAAGCAACGCGCCAGGCTATGGGCTTTCGGGTCAAGGCCCGGGCGTTGCTGGCGGCATTTGTCCTGGACGTACGGGCAGCGCGGCGACAGCAGGCAGCCGCTTGGACGGTCGTAGCGCCCCGGCACGATACCCGGCAGCGTCGACAGGCGCGCGGCGCCCATGCTGTGCTCGGGAATCGCCGCCAGCAGTGCTTCGCTGTACGGGTGCGCCGGGACGTCGAACAGCCCCGGCACCTGACCCACTTCCACGGCTTGGCCGGCATACATCACGCAGACCCGCTGAGCGGTTTCGGCTACCACGGCGAGGTCGTGGGTGATGAGCACCAGCGCCATGTCCTGCTCTTTCTGCAGGGCCAGCAGCAGGTCCATGATCTGCGCCTGGATGGTCACGTCCAATGCCGTGGTCGGTTCGTCGGCGATCAGCAGCTTCGGCTCGCCGGCGATGGCCATGGCGATCGCAACACGCTGGCTCATGCCGCCCGAGAGTTGATGCGGGTAGGCGTCCAGACGCTGAGCGGCGCCCGGGATCTCTACTTTCTGCAACAGCTCAAGTGCGCGCTGGTGGGCCGCGCGTCCGGACAGACCCAAGTGCTGCTTGAGCACTTCCTTGATCTGGAAGCCCACGGTGTAGCTCGGGTTCAGCGCGGTCATCGGGTCCTGAAAGACCATCGACATGTCTTTGCCGACGATCTTGCGACGCTGCCGCGCATTGAGCGTGAGCATGTCCTTGCCGTCGAAGACCAGGGCGTCGGCGGTGACGATGCCGGGGTGCTCGATCAGGCCCATGAGCGCCATCATGGTCACGGATTTACCCGAACCCGATTCGCCCACGATCGCCAGCACTTCGCCCTTGTCGACGGCCAGATCCAGGCCGTCGACGACCGGGGTGGCCGTGGCGTCGCCGAAGCGCACGTTGAGGTTCTTGATGTTTAAAAGAGACATTCGGACGTCCTCAGGCGGCGTTCTTGAGTTTCGGGTCCAGCGCATCGCGCAGACCGTCGCCCATCAGGTTGATTGCCAGCACGCTGAGCAAAATGGTCAGACCCGGGAGGCTCACCACCCACCAGGCGCGTTCGATGTAGTCGCGGGCCGAAGCGAGCATGGTGCCCCACTCAGGCGTCGGCGGTTGTACACCCAGACCCAGGAAGCCCAGCGCCGCAGCGTCGAGGATCGCCGAGGAGAAACTCAAGGTGGCCTGAACGATCAGCGGCGCCATGCAGTTGGGCAGCACGGTGATGAACATCAGGCGCGGCAGCGTTGCGCCGGCCAGACGCGCGGCGGTCACGTAGTCACGGTTCAGTTCGCCCATAACGGCTGCACGGGTCAGACGCACGTAGGACGGCAGGGAAACGATGGCGATGGCGATGACGGTGTTGATCAGGCCAGGGCCGAGGATCGCGACGATGGCCACCGCCAGCAGCAGCGACGGCAGCGCCAGCATGATATCCATCAGACGCATGATGGTCGGGCCGAGGATTTTCGGGAAGAAACCGGCCAGCAGGCCCATGAGGATGCCCGGAATCAGCGACATCACCACCGACGACAAACCGATCAGCAGCGACAGGCGCGAACCCTGAATCAGACGCGACAGCAGGTCGCGGCCCAGTTCATCGGTGCCCAGCAGAAACTGCCATTGGCCGCCTTCAAGCCAGACCGGCGGGGTCAGCAGGAAATCGCGGTATTGCTCGCTCGGGTCATGGGGGGCAACCCACGGCGCGAACAGGGCGCAGAACACGATCACCAGCATGAACGCCAGGCCCGCGACGGCGCCTTTGTTCTTGGAGAAGTGCTGCCAGAACTCTTTGTAGACGGACGGGTAGAGCAGGCTTTGATCGACTGCTGCTACGGGAGTAGGTGTGCTCATAAAAAGGGATCTCAGCGCTGATGACGAATGCGTGGGTTGGCAAAGCCGTAGAGGATGTCCACCACGAAGTTGACCAGAATCACCAGGCAGGCGATTAGCAGGATGCCGTTTTGCACGACAGGGTAGTCACGGGCGCCGATGGCTTCGATCAGCCACTTGCCGATACCCGGCCAGGAGAAGATCGTTTCGGTCAGAACCGCACCGGCCAGCAGCGTGCCCACCTGCAGACCAAACACCGTCAGCACCGGGATCAGCGCGTTGCGCAGGCCGTGAACGAACACCACGCGAGCCGGCGACAGGCCCTTGGCGCGGGCGGTGCGCACGTAGTCTTCACGCAGGACTTCGAGCATCGAGGAGCGCGTCATCCGGGCGATGACCGCCAACGGGATGGTACCCAGCACGATGGCCGGCAGAATCAGGTGACGCAGGGCGTCCATGAACGAACCTTCTTCATCGCTGAGCAGAGTGTCGATCAGCATGAAGCCGGTTTTGGGGGGAATGTCGTACAGCAGGTCGATACGTCCCGATACCGGGGTCCAGCCCAGGGATACCGAGAAGAACATGATCAGGATCAGGCCCCACCAGAAGATCGGCATCGAGTACCCCGCCAGGGAGATGCCCATGACCCCATGGTCGAACAGGGACCCTCGCTTCAATGCCGCAATCACACCGGCCAGCAGCCCGAGAATGCCTGCGAAGATCAGCGCCGCAATCGACAGTTCCAGGGTTGCCGGGAACAGCGAAGTGAATTCGGACCACACGCTTGTGCGCGTACGCAGCGATTCGCCCAGGTCGCCATGGGCGAGCTTGCCGACGTAATCGATGTATTGCGCATAAAGGGGTTTGTTCAGGCCAAGACGTTCCATGGCTTGGGCGTGCATTTCCGGATCGACCCGGCGTTCACCCATCATGACTTCGACAGGGTCGCCCGGAATCAGGCGAATCAGGGCGAAGGTCAGCAAGGTGATGCCGAAGAAGGTGGGTATGAGCAACCCCACTCGGCGAGCGATAAAACTAAACATCTTCTCGTGTACCTCATCAGGTACCGGCAGGTCTCTGGGTAGCAGAGCCCGCCGGATTCTTCTTCTACTTCACTTGGGTGGTAGCGAAGTTATTAGTGGTGAGAGGGCTGATGTGGTAACCCTCCACGTTGTTGCGCATTGCAGTGAACACCTTGGTGTGGGCCATGCTGATCCACGGCAGGTCCTGATTGAAGATCACTTGAGCCTGCTCGTAGAGCGAAGCGCGTTCGGCCGGGTCGGTCTTTTCCCGAGCCTGATCGATCAACGTCTGGAACTTCTGATTACACCAGCGCGCGTAGTTTTCGCCGTTTTTGGCGGCCTCGCAACTGAGCAGTGGGGTCAGGAAGTTATCAGGGTCGCCATTGTCACCTGACCAGCCGGCCGACACCATGTCGTGTTCGCCGTTTTTGGCACGTTTGAGCATTTCGCCCCATTCCATGACGCGTATATCTAACTTAATGCCGACTTTGGCCAGGTCGGACTGCATCATTTGTGCGCCCATGGCCGGATTAGGGTTGGTCGGACCGCCGCCGTTACGGGTGAACAGGGTCAGCACGGTGCCTTCCGGAACGCCGGCTTCCTTGAGCAGGGCGCGCGCCTTGTCCAGATCGTGGGCAGGGTTTTTCAGGTCTTTGTTGTAACCCAGCAGCGTGTCCGGATACGGGTTCACGGCGACGGTGGCATTGTCCTTGCCGAACAGCGCTTTGACGTAGGCTTCCTTATCAAACGCAATCTCGATTGCTTTACGCACGCGCACATCGCTCATGTATTTGTGCGTGGTGTTCATGGCGATGTACGCGGTGGTCATCGAGTTCAGCTCATCGACCTTGAGGTTCGGGTCTTTCTTGATGTTCGGAATGTCGTCCGGCTTCGGGTACAACGCAACCTGACACTCGTTGGCCCTGAGCTTCTGCAGGCGCACGTTGTTGTCGGTAGCGATGGCGAAGATCAGGGTGTCAGCCGGCGGCTTGCCACGGAAATATTCCGGGTTGGCCTTGAAGCGGACCTGAGCGTCCTTGGCATAGCGCTGGAAAATAAACGGACCGGTGCCGATGGGCTGGCTGTTGAGGTTGCCGGTCTTGTTCGCTTTGAGCAGTTGATCGGCGTATTCCGCCGAGTACACCGAGGCAAAGGCCATGGCGACGTCAGCCAGGAACGGCGCTTCGCGGCGTGTCAGGGTGAACTTGACGGTGCTGTCGTCCACTTTCTCGACGCTCTTCAGCAGCTCTTTGAAACCCATGCTCTCGAAGTACGGGTAACCGACCTCCGACTGTTTGTGCCAAGGGTGGTTGGGGTCCAGTTGACGCTGGAAGCTCCAGACCACGTCATCGGCGTTCATGTCGCGGGTCGGTTTGAAGTATTCGGTGGTGTGAAACTTGACGCCTTTGCGCAGATGGAACGTGTAGGTCAGGCCGTCATCGCTGATCTCCCACGTTTCCGCCAGTGCGGGAACGATCTCTGTGGTGCCCGGCTTGAAATCCACCAGACGGTTGTAAATGGTTTCCGCCGACGCATCGGCGGTCACGGCGGTGGTGTAGAGCGCCGTGTCGAAACCTTCCGGGCTGGCTTCGGTGCAGACCACCAGAGGCTTGGCCGATACGCCGACCGCGACGCTGAATACCGCCAGTGCGATCGCGCTGCGCAATGTTGCGAGTTTGAATGTCGATTTCAAGTAACGCACTCCGCAAGTGATGAAGCCATAAGTGAGTCGGTATCGGGCCACGAAGTTCGGTAAACCGCACCTTGAGGCCCGATCGATCGTGCTGATTACATAATGTTGAATGGAATGGTGGTCACCAGACGGAACTCGTTGATGTTGCCGTCGGCCTGGTTGGCGCTCGCGCGGTGCGTGGTGTAGGTCGCACGCATCGTGGAGGCCTTCAGCGGGCCGGACTGCAGGGTGTACGACGAGCCGACACCGTATTCGTAGTGATTTTCGCCGTCCATGCCGCGGACATCGTAAGCGGTGCCTTTGTAATGGGTGCCGTCGATGTCGAAACCGCGCGCTTGATAGATGTTGAATTTCAGACCCGGCACGCCGTAGTCAGCCATGTTCAGCAGGTAGCTCAGCTGCACCGACTTCTCGTTCGGGCCGTTGAAGTCCGACAGCAGGGAGTTGGCCAGGAAGATGGCGTTGGTGTCGTGGACGTAGTCGAAGTAGGTGTCGCCTTCGACTTCCTGGTACGCGACGCTGAAACTGTGCGCCTTGTGAGTGGCGGTCAACGACAGGCTGTACGTGTCGTTGTCGATCTCGCCCATCTTCTTCTGACCGGAATCCTTGGTCTTGTAGTAGTTCAGGTTGGTGCTCAGGCCCAGTACATCGGGGTCACCCAGTTCGTGGGTGAAAGCGAAGTAGTACTGATGCCAGAAGTCTTCGACGTTGGACGCGTAGAAGCTGGTGGTCAGGCTTTTGAAGGGTTTGTAATCAACGCCCGCCATGTCAACTCGATCGGCGGTGGCGGTGTTGTTGGTGTACTCGGAACGGAACTTGGTCAGGCTCTGTTCGGTACGTGGCGATACGCGGTCGAAGCTGCCGGCCTGGATCGAGATGTTGTTGAACTCTTCACTCAGCACGCTCACCCCTTCGAAGCTCGAAGGCAGCGCACGGTTGCCGATGTAAGCCAGCACCGGGGTGTTCATCGACTGACGGCCGGCGGTCAGGGTCGTGTTGGAGACGCGCGCCTTGATGTTGCCCAGGCCCAACTTGCTCCACTGTCCAACAGGGTCACCATTGTTTTCGGTCAGCGTACGGTTGGCGCCGCCCATCAGGTCGTCTTTGTCACGGTCCAGCGCGACGGCGTTGTAGACCGCCATTTGCGTGGCGAAGCCGACAGTGCCCTGGGTGAAGCCCGAGCTGTAATCAACGATGGTGCCCTGAACCCAGTTGATCCGGCGCGGGTCACTGTCGACCACAACGCCGTTCTCGCTGCGGCGGAACTCGCCGCCACGGCGCAGCAGTTCGTTGGCGTACCAGTTCTTGGTCGAACCGGTCAGTTTCGAGTCTTCCAGAAAGCCCTTTGCTTCGCCCTGGAGGTTGGTGGTGGCCAGTGTGGTCGGAACGAATTCCTGACTGGTCGGCTCTGCCTGGGCCGCGACGCTGATGGCGAGGACGGATAAGGCGAATACAGCGGTGCTGGCTTTTTTCACGTTCTGAAGCTCCCGATTGCTGCTTTTTTAGAGGCGGGCTTTTTATGGTGTAGCCCGCTCGGTGGTGCGGCCCCATGGGCCATTTTCTTGCCTATCCGGCGAAACGCGGATAAAGCGATGCCAAAGGGCGTGGTTGCGCCCCCAGGCATGTTTTTGAATCAGTCGGCGATGCTGACGCCCGAGAAGTTGTTGCGGTTGAATGGGCTCACCAGGAAACCTTGCACTTCCTTGCGCATCGGCTGAATCACCGTCGAGTGGGCAATCGGCGTAATGGGCACCTGTTCTTTCAGGTAATGCTGAGCCTGTTTGTACAGCGCGATCCGCTGGTCTTTGTTGGTGTTCGAGACGGCCGCCTTGACCAGGGCGTCGTATTTCTCGTCGCACCACATCGAGTAATTATTGCCGCCGATGGACGCGCAGCTGTACAGCGTGCCCATCCAGTTGTCCGGATCGCCGTTGTCGCCGGTCCAGCCGATCAGCGAAATGTCGTGCTCGCCGTTCTTGCTGCGCTTGAGGTATTCGCCCCACTCGTAACTGACGATGGTCGCCTTGATGCCCACCTTGGCCCAGTCGGCCTGGAGCATCTGGGCCATCAGCTTGGCGTTGGGGTTGTAAGGGCGCTGGACCGGCATCGCCCACAGGGTCAGTTCGGTGCCTTCCTTGACGCCGGCGGCGCGCAGCAACTCGCGGGCTTTTTCCGGGTTGTAGGGCGCGTCCTTGACCGTGTCGTCGTAAGACCACTGCGTCGGTGGCATGGCGTTCTGGGCCAGTTGCCCGGCGCCCTGGTACACCGCCTCGATGATCGCTTTCTTATCCACCGCCATGTCCAGCGCCTGGCGAACCTGCAAGTTGTCCAGCGGGGCATGGCGGACGTTGTAGGTAATGTATCCGAGGTTGAACCCAGGCTTTTCGATGACCCTCAGGTTCTTGTCCTCTTTGATCGATTCAACGTCCGCAGGGCGCGGATTCAAAGTGACCTGACACTCGTTCTTTTTGAGTTTTTGAACCCGCACCGACGCATCTGTATTGATCGCAAAGATCAACTGATCAATCTTGACCCGACTCGGGTCCCAAAACTGTTTATTTTTCACGTAGCGAATTTGCGAATCTTTTTGATAGCGCTGAAACACAAACGGGCCGGTGCCAATGGGCGCCTGGTTAATGTCGCGCACATCACCCGAAGCCATCAGTTTGTCAGCGTATTCAGCAGACAGAATGGACGCAAAGTTCATCGAAACATTCTGGATGAATGCCGCATCAACGTTGTTGAGCGTGAACACTACGGTCATCGGGTCGGTCTTTTCCACCGACTTGATGTTTTTGTCCAGGCCCATGCTGGTGAAGAACGGGAACTCCGTCGGATAGGCCACGCGGAATGGATGGTCCTTGTGCAGCATGCGATTGAAGGTGAACAGCACGTCGTCGGCATTGAAATCGCGCGTGGGCGTGAAGAGCTTGTTGCTGTGGAACTTGACCCCTTCGCGCAGATGGAACGTGTAGGTCAGGTTGTCAGGGGAGATGTCCCAGCTCGTTGCGAGAGCAGGTACCACGGTGGTCTCACCCCGTGCGAACTCGGCTAAACGGTTGTAGATCGGCTCGGCGGCATCATTGTCAGTGCCCGAGGTGTACTGACCGATATCAAACCCGGCCGGGCTGCCTTCCGAACAGAAGACCAGGCTTTTGCTGGCGGCCTGAACAACGGGCGTCATAGCCAGGAGGCCAGCGGCAATAAGTGACGGCATAACGATAGTTGGACGCATGATATTCCTTATCGTGAGAGGCGCATTAAATGGCAATGCCTGCGCAATCCATGGCAATCGTTTGCGCAAATGGAGAGTCAACACCTGATACATCTCACTGTTCAAGATAGACAACGGACTGTATTTGCGGCTTGTCAGAAGGTATGTCTCTGGCGCCCCACAGTCCATAGTTACGCGTGCTTCAAAGTTTGTAGGAAAAGTGCTTATCGTAAGTAGGCAGGGGCTGTCGGACAGGCGCTAGCCGCCAATCGCTACGCATCTAACGATAGTCAATTTCATTTAACGATCGAGCACATAACAACGCGATCGCGTCGCCTTGGGGCAACGCGACCGAGTGGTCATCTGGACGTATTACTTGCCGCTGACGCTGACGCCGTAGAACGAGTTCAGACCGAACGGGCTGATCTTGAAGTCCTGAACTTCCTTGCGCATTGGCTGATAAACAGTCGAGTGAGCAATGGGGGTCATAGGCACGGCATCTTTGAGCAGATGTTGAGCCTGCTTGTACAGCTCGGTGCGTTTGGCCTGATCGGTGGTTTCCTTGGCCTGATGGATCAAGGTATCGAACGGCTTGTCACACCATTTGGCGAAGTTGTTGCCGTTGAGGGCGTCACAGCCAAACAGAGTACCCAGCCAGTTGTCCGGGTCACCGTTGTCGCCGCTCCAGCCAATCAGCATGGCGCCGTTTTCGCCCGCCTTGGCGCGCTTGATGTACTCGCCCCACTCGTAGGACACAATCTTGGCGTTGATGCCGATCTTCTTCCAGTCGTTCTGGAGCATCTCGGCCATCAGCTTGGCGTTCGGGTTGTAAGGACGCTGAACCGGCATCGCCCAGAGGGTGATTTCGGTACCTTCCTTCACGCCCGCCTGCTTGAGCAGGTCCTTGGCCTTGGCGACATCAAACGGTGCATCTTTGATCGTAGTGTCGTAGGACCATTGGGTCGGCGGCATGGCGTTGGTGGCCAGTTGGCCTGCGCCCTGATACACCGCGTCAATGATAGCTTTCTTGTCGACGGCCATGTCCAGCGCCTGACGTACTTTCAGGTCAGCCAGCGGGTTCGGCTTGTCTTCGCCCTTGATCTTCGGCATCACGTTGTAGGCGATGTAGCCCAGGTTGAAGCCGGCCTGATCAGGCATCTTCAGCGCGGGGTCAGCCTTCAGCGGAGCGAGGTCAGCCGGACGTGGGTAGGCGGTGATCTGGCATTCGCCTTTCTTCAACTTCTGCGCACGAACCGAGGCATCAGTGGTGATGGCGAAAATCAGGTTGTCGACTTTGACGTCTTCAGGCTTCCAGTAGTCCTTGTTCCCGGTGAAGCGGATGTTGGAGTCTTTCTGGTAGCTCTTGAACACGAACGGGCCAGTGCCGATCGGCTTCTGGTTGATGTCTTCCGGTTTGCCTTGTTTGAGCAACTGCGCGGCGTATTCAGCGGACTGAATGGAGGCGAAGCTCATCGCCAGGTTCTGGATGAAGGCAGCATCGACGGTGCCGAGGGTCATTTTGACGGTGTGATCGTCGACCTTCTCGATCTTGGTGATGTTGGTGTCCATCGCCATGTCGGTGAAGTACGGGAATTCGGTCGGGTACGCCTTACGGAACGGGTCGTCCTTGTTGATCATGCGGTTGAACGTGAACAGCACGTCATCGGCATTGAAGGTACGCGTCGGTTTGAAGTAGGGCGTGGTGTGGAATTTCACACCTTCACGCAGGTGGAAGGTGTAGGTCAGGCCATCCGGGGCAACGTCCCAGCTGGTGGCGAGGCCTGGAATGACAGCGGTGCCGCCACGTTCGAACTGGCTCAAACGGTTGAAAACGGTCTCGGCCGAAGCATCGAAGTCGGTACCGGTGGTGTATTGACCTGGATCGAAACCAGCAGGGCTGCCTTCGGAGCAGAACACCAGACTCGATGCTGCATGGGCGAAGGGAGCGCTGGCGATCAAACCTGCGCCGAGAAGAAACGGAATGACCGCTTTTTTGAGCATGGTGGCCTCAGTTGTTGTCATTTTTTGATTGAGGGTACGGCCTTTTGAGCCTGTCCCACGGATACTTATGCAGGCGCCATACCCAAAGCAAGATGTTGGCGCCAGCGAGGTGACAAACAGTGGCACGAACGTACACGAATGTCGCATAAGTGTAATTTCTGACGCTCTTGAACGTTTGCGTGTCGCATATCGATATCTTTGCAGCACCAAAAGGGTGCATCGCAACGTGGCGATTGCACCCGCTTCGGTCATCAAGTGTTACTTCGCTGTTGGTTTGTCCTGATTATTTGGTCAGGCTGACGCCGTAGAAGGGGGTCAGGCCAAACGGGCTGAGTTTGAAATCCTGAACCTCGTTGCGCATCGGCTGAAATACTTTGGAATTGGCGATCGGGGTGATCGGCACGTCCTTTTTCAGGATGTTCTGCGCCTGCTGGTACAGCTTGATGCGCTCATCGCGGTTGCTGGTCAGCTTGGCCTGGGTCACCAGTTTGTCGTAGCTGGGGTTGCACCATTTGGCGTAGTTGCTGCCCTTGACCGCGCCACAGCTGTACAGCACGCCGAGCCAGTTATCGGGATCGCCATTGTCACCGGTCCAGCCGTAGATCATCACGTCATGCTCGCCCGCCTTGGCGCGCTTGATGTACTCGCCCCATTCGTAGCTGACGATGTTGGCCTTGATGCCGATCTTCGCCCAGTCCGACTGAATCATCTGCGCCGACATGCGCGCGTTCGGGTTGGACGCGCGCTGCACGGTCATCGCCCACAAGTTGATCTGCGTGCCCGGTGCAACGCCCGCCTCCTTGAGCAGCTGCTTCGCTTTTGCCGGATCGTGGGGCGCGTCCTTGATGTTCGGATCAAAGCTCCACTGCGCCGGTGGCAGAGCGTTCTGTGCCAACTGCCCGGCGCCCTGGTACACCGCCTTGATGATGGCCGGCTTGTCGATGGCCATGTCCAGCGCCTGACGCACCTTCAGTTGATCGAGCGGGGGATGAGTCACGTTGTACGCCAGAAAGCCCAGGTTGAAACCGGCCTGGCTCAGCACCTTGAGGTTCGGGTCCTTCTGCGCTTCTTCGATGTCCTGCGGGCGCGGATACCCGCTGATCTGGCATTCGCCGGTCTTGAGTTTCTGCAGGCGGGTGGCGGCGTCGGTATTGATCGAGAAGATCAGGTTGTCGAGCTTCACGTCCTCCGGCTTCCAGTATTCCGTGTTGCCGACGTAACGGATCTGCGCGTCTTTCTGATAGCGCTTGAACACGAACGGCCCTGTACCGATCGGCTTCAGGTTGATGTCGCCAGCCTTGCCCTGCTTGATCAGTTGCGCCGCGTATTCAGCCGATTGAATCGAGGCGAAGCTCATTGCCAGATTCTGGATGAACGCGGCATCGATGTTGTTCAGCTTGAAGCGGACGGTCTGATCGTCGACCTTTTCGACCTGCTTGATGGTGGTGTTCATGCCCATGTCAGTGAAGTACGGCGACTCGGACGGGTACGCCTTGCGGAACGGGTCATCCGGGTTCAGCAGGCGGTTGAAGGTGAACAGCACGTCATCGGCGTTGAAGTCGCGGGTCGGTTTGAAATAGTCCGTGGTGTGGAATTTCACGCCAGGCCGCAAGTGAAAGGTGTAGGTCAAGCCGTCGTCGGACACGTCCCATTGGGTTGCCAGGCCAGGCTCGACGTCTGTGCCGCCGCGCTTGAACTGGGTCAGGCGATTGAAGACGGTCTCTGCTGACGCATCGAACTCGGTGCCGCTGGTGTACTGGCTGGGATCGAAACCGGCAGGGCTGGCTTCCGAGCAATACACGAGGGTGCTGGCCGCCTGGACCGAAGGAACGCAAAGTGCCATAGCCGCTGCCAAGAGCAGGGGTTTGAAGGATGTGTCCATGTGAACCTCATTAAGTGCGGCACTCATGCCTGAATTCATCGACAGGATGATAGACAGCCAAGAATGCCGCACGGCTCACTCGGGCAACAAGCCTCGGAAATTCATAAGCTTATTACTTGATGATTTGCTGCAGGTCTTTCCACCACGTGGTTTCGGACGCCAGCTTCATGAACCCTTCCTCCAGATACCGCTGAAGGCGTGACGGCGCAGGCAGCTTGGTGTTTAGCACCTCATTCAGGTAGTTCTGACTGTCCTTGATGAGCGTGTTCTGAATGGCGCGGAGCTCGTCGATCGCCAACTGCTGGGTTCTGTCCAGCTCACTCTTTGATTCACTGCGCGCCACTTCCGCCGGATTGCTGGCCGCCCATGCGTTGACGATCGGGTATTGCCACTCGCTGTCGGCCGGGTGGCAAAAGAAGGCCGATGCCACAGCGACCGGGTCTGCGCCAGGTTTGCCCTCCCAGTAGTCGACCATGGAACGCGCGACCCTGCGCACGGCTTCGGTGGCAAGCAGCGCCGCCAGATCGTGAAGCGGGTGTTCAGCGTGATCCTTGGAGAGTTGTGAGTGGGTGGGCTCGATGTCTGGATCTTCGTTTGGATCGCTGCCCAGCAGCGTTTGTGCATCGTCGACGCTGTTGCCGATCCAGGTCAGAACGCCTTGCGCTGCGCTGTTGTAAGCATTGATCAAAATGGCTGCCGGGGTGTTGAGCAGCCAGCGGTAGAGCCTGAGCGTATCCACACCGACCGCCTGAGCGAGCGTCACCATGCCGTCCCTGGCCGTGAGCAGCGCGTTGAATGCAGTGAAGTAAGCCTGTTCGGGATGTTCGCTCAGCAGTATCAGCATCACTTTGTCCCGGTCCGAGCGATAACCCGGCTGGGAGATTTCAAACTGCAGCTCTTCGGTGGAGAAGAGGATCTTGCCCAGGGGGCCTGCCAGACTGGCGACCACGTCGGTGGCCCCGAACGTGCCTGTGACCAGGGGCAGATTCCATTTGACGTGAACAGGCGTTGTCCACGGCAGAACCCTGACATGCCCGGCCTTGATCAGGCTCAGCTCCACGAAGTTCGAATGGGCGAACAAGTCTTCGACCACATGCAGTGCGGCGCCGAAGCTGCGCAGGCCGTCGAGGGAACGGCCGTGTTTCATGGCCAGCCGCAGCTCCTGCTCCATGTAGCCGACCGCATTACCGATGTAGCGCTTCATCGACGTGGCGAGCTCGGCACCCAGGGATGGGTCGCCGGGCAGCACCCAGGCTTCAAAGTCCGGATCACGCACTTTCGGGTCCGGGAACGGCGGATCGATGACCAACGGATTGTCGATGTGCTCCGTCGGCCGATAGACACCCAGCTTCTCCGGCGTGACCTTCATTTCGTTCGGGTAGCGCATCCGCAGGTCGATGAATTTTTTCGCCGCCAGCACGTCGACCAGACGGGTCCAGGCGTCGCGCGACAGCGTCGCCGGGAATTCGCCCGGCATGTCCGCCGCGCGGGTGATCTTGGGATCAACGACCTGAGAGTAATCCCGTAACCAGTTGCCGAAGTAAACGGCGTCGATTTCCATTCGGCTGAGCTTGAAGTCCTGCAGCACCCATTCGATCGTCTGGTGAGTGCTGCCTTTGGTGTCAGTGCCCGCTTCGAACGCCTCACGATCAGAATGGGCGTGCGATGGCTCGAAGCGCAGATCGGTCGAGGCCAGATAGTCGCGAATGGCTTCGCAGGCTTGCTTCCAGGAAATCGCGTAATGACGCTCGGTGGAGGTCTCTTCGGCATACGTGGCGAAGGTCATGTCGTCTCGCGACGGGGAGACTGTTTCGGTCAACCACAAGGTAAACAGATGGCCCTCTTCGAACGGTGCATCGGTTGCCACTGGCGCGTGCTCATCGGTCAGTTCCCGGCGCAGGACGTTGTCGATGTGGTGACCGAATTCGTGGAGCAGTGCCGTCAACAACCACCAGTAGTGCTGCGGATTGGCGGTCGTGCGAGCGAAGAAAGCCCAATCGACGCGGATGACACGCTCGCGGTTGTCGTAGTCCGCTTCGAAGCCCAGATCCCGGGAGAGGAGGACCCCAGGGTTGTGTACTTCACCCGCCAGCAGCTTGTCCTGCAGATTCGTGTAGCGGTGAGGCGGGATGTCGTTGCCGAAGACGTTGCTCATCTTCAGGGCGAAAGAATCTGGCGCGAGTTTTTCGGCCACTTGGGTCAGCAGGTCCAGCGCGAACGTGCTGCGTAACGTGCCGGTGGTCATGTCGACCGGGATGAGGGGTTGAGCTTGAAAAGGCATGATCGGATTCTTCCTTGAATCATTAGCTGTGCACGGCCGTGCCCTGTGGATCAGGCGGCCTTAGGTGCGTGTTGAGGGTGAGTGTTGCCGGGGACAATTCTATGTATTCCGGCCAGCGTGGAAATCGGTCGAATCGCCCTGAGGCGTAGGAGACAGGGGGCGCGCTGATGGGGAAGGGGCCACGGGATGGCCGGAAAAAGTGGGAGCGTGCGAGGGAAAGAGCGGCAGCCACCGGCTGCCGCCGCGTGCATCAAGGGATAGCGACTTCGATGACACCGTCTGCTGCGACGCTGACCTGGCTGGTGCCGGCTTCGACATCCGGCGTTGGCGCGGCGTCGGCACGCGCGGCCTTCATCATCATGACCGGCGCGCGCAGGTACGGCTGCGGGAAACCGGAAGTGTTGAGGTTCAGGTTGACCAGCTTGTAGCCGGTGCCGCCCAGTGCGTCGGTCACCAGTTTTGCGCGGGCGCGGAAGGCGGTGACGGCGTCCTTGAGCAGCGCGTCCTCGCTGGTCTTGCGCGCGGGATTGGAGATCGAGAAGTCCATGCCGCCCATCTTCATGTCGCCGCCCAGCAAGTCGCCGGTCAACTTCGACAGGGCGGCAAAGTCGGCGCTTTCCAGGCGAATTTCCGCATGCTCACGCCAGCCGGTGATCTTCTGGCCTTTGTCGTCGTAGACCGGGTAGCTGTTGCGGCTGCCCTGACGAATGTTGATGTCCTTGACCTGACGCGCTTCGCCCAGGGCCTTGTTCAGGGTTTCAGTAACGCCGGCCGCCAGTTTGGCGGGATCGGTGTTCTGCGCTTCGGTGTACAGCGTGACGGTCATCAGGTCGCGCTGCACTTCCTGGCTGACCTCGGCACGGACCGAAACCTGGTTGTAGTGAACGTCGTCGGCGAGGGCAGGGGTGCTGGCCAGCGCGAGTGCGCCGAGGGTGAGCAATGTGGCAGTGGGGCGAAGGCTGAACATAAAAACTCCTTGTTTGGCGAACCGTCCCGAGGCGTGTGGCAAGCCCTTGGCGGACGGATGCCCATGAGACTGTGAACCCGTAGGCTTGTTCCTGCGCCGTCTGATAGGCCTCAAATGAATGTGGCGCTTTGACGCACTTTGACGGCAACTGTTGTCGCATTGGTTATACTCGCTCCGATTCGCCTGGAGCGCTCATCAGGAGAGCTCATGCTCGCCCCCTTGCAACTGCTTTCCGCTACCCGTCAGAACCTCTGGCGCCTGACCTTCATCCGTATTCTGGTGCTGGGTGCGCAGGCCGGCTCGGTGGGGTTCGCCTACCTGTTCGATCTGCTGCCGCTGCCCTGGCTGCAGCTGGACATCACTCTGGGTTTTTCGGCGATCGTCTGCCTGCTGACGGCCATCCGCCTGCGCACCTCGTGGCCGGTGACCGAGCTCGAATACGCGGTGCAATTGGCGTTTGACCTGTTTATCCACAGCGCGCTGCTGTACTTCTCCGGCGGCTCGACCAACCCCTTCGTTTCTTATTATCTGGTGCCGCTGACCATCGCCGCGGTGACGTTGCCGTGGCGTTACTCGCTGATCCTGTCGGGTATCGCACTCGCGCTGTACACCCTGATGCTGGCCAAGTTTTTCCCGCTGGATGCCTTCGTGGCCCGCGAGAACATGCAGATCTACGGCATGTGGCTGAGCTTTGCGCTGGCGGCCGGGGTGATCACCTTCTTCGCCGCGCGCATGGCCGAAGAGCTGCGCCGTCAGGAACACATGCGTGCCTTGCGCCGGGAAGAAGGCGCGCGCGACCAGCAATTGCTGGCGGTGGCGACCGAAGCTGCCGGGGCTGCCCATGAACTCGGCACGCCGCTGGCGACCATGAGCGTGCTGCTCAAGGAAATGCAGCATCACCACAAGGACCCTGCGTTGCAGGAAGATCTTTCGGTGCTGCAGGACCAGGTCAAGCTGTGCAAAGAGACGCTGCAGCAACTGGTGCGCGCTGCTGAGGCAAATCGCCGGCTGTCGGTTCAGGAGCAGACCGTCACGCACTGGCTCGATCAGGCGCTCAACCGCTGGCACCTGATGCGCCCGGAAGCCACCTACCGCTTCCAGCGCCTGGGGCAGGGCGATGTGCCGATGCTGGCGCCGCCGCCCGATCTGACCCAGGCGCTGCTGAACCTGCTGAACAATGCCGCCGATGCCTGCGCCGAAGGGCTCGAGGTGAATCTGGACTGGACCGCCACCGAGATTCGCATCAGCATCCGCGATCATGGCGCCGGCGTTCCGTTGGCCATCGCCGAGCAGATCGGCAAACCCTTTTTTACCACCAAGGGCAAAGGCTTCGGCCTTGGCCTGTTCTTGAGTAAGGCCAGCGTGACCCGCGCGGGCGGCTCGGTGAAACTCTATCCTCACGAGGAAGGCGGCACGCTGACCGAGCTGCGCCTGCCCCGTGACGCACGAGGAGATGAAGCATGACTGACGAAATCCAGGTTGAAGGCGAAGAACTGCCGCACCTGCTGCTGGTGGACGACGATGCCACCTTCACCCGCGTGATGGCGCGGGCCATGGCGCGCCGTGGCTTCCGCGTGAGCACCGCCGGTTCCGCTGACGAGGGCCTGGCCCTCGCGCAGCAGGACATTCCGGACTACGCCGCCGTCGACCTGAAAATGGAAGGCGACTCGGGGCTGGTGCTGTTGCCCAAGCTGCTGGAACTGGACCCGGAAATGCGCGTGCTGATCCTGACCGGTTATTCGAGCATCGCCACGGCAGTCGAAGCGATCAAGCGCGGCGCCTGCAACTACCTGTGCAAACCCGCCGATGCCGATGACGTGCTGGCAGCGCTGCTCTCCGAACACGCCGATCTGGACACCCTGGTGCCGGAAAATCCGATGTCGGTGGACCGCTTGCAGTGGGAGCACATTCAGCGCGTGTTGACCGAGCACGAAGGCAATATCTCCGCCACCGCCCGTGCGCTGGGCATGCACCGACGCACCTTGCAGCGCAAGTTGCAGAAGCGCCCGGTCCGTCGTTAAGCACGGACAGCTTCTTAAACATTTATTCATGGAAGATCGTCTGTGGCGTCTGGCACATTGGCGCCAACGCCTATAACTGCCCGCTGCCGAGCTTTTTGCCATGAATTTTGATGTAGACGAATCCAGGGTCAATGACGCTGTAAACGGGAGTTTCTTTTCCCGGGTCTGGAAGCTGGTCACGCCTTACTGGCGCAGTGAAGAAAAAGGCATGGCCTGGGTGCTGCTGATCGCAGTGATCGTACTGTCGCTGTTCAGTGTCTTCATTTCGGTGCTGGTCAACAGCTGGTACCGCGACTTCTACAACGCGCTGCAGAACAAGGATCTGGGGGCCTTCACGCACCTGATTCTGTATTTCTGCGGCATTGCCGCCATCGCCATCCTCGGTGCCGTGTATCGCTTGTATTTGACCCAGATGCTGACCATCCGCTGGCGTCGCTGGCTGACCGAACAGCATTTCGCCAAGTGGCTCGCGCACAAGAATTACTACCGGCTGGAGCAGGGCGGTTACACCGATAACCCTGACCAGCGTCTGTCCGAAGACCTCAACAACTTTACGTCCGACACCCTCAGCCTGAGCCTGGGCCTGCTGCGCACCGTCGTCAGTCTGGTGTCGTTCTCGGTGATTCTGTGGGGCGTGTCCGGCAGCATCGAGCTGTTCGGCATCACCATTCCCGGCTACATGTTCTGGGCCGCACTTATTTATGCAGCGGTGGGCAGCTTGTTGACTCACCTGATCGGCAAACGCCTGATCGTGCTGAGCAACCAGCAACAGCGATACGAAGCCGACATGCGTTTCTCGCTGGTGCGCGTTCGCGAGAACGCCGAAAGCATCGCCCTGTCCGATGGCGAGGCCAACGAGAACCAGCGCCTGAGCGCGCGTTTCGGCATGGTCTGGAGCAACTTCTGGACGATTATGAAGGTGCAGAAGCGCCTGACGTTCTTCACCGCCGGTTACTCGCAGATCGCCATCGTTTTCGCCTTTGTCGTGGCCGCGCCGCGTTACTTCGCCGGCAAGATCGAACTGGGCGAGCTGATGCAGATCAACTCGGCGTTCGGCAATGTGCAGGAGAACTTCAGCTGGTTCATCGACGCGTACACCCAACTGGCGTCGTGGCGCGCCACCTGCGATCGTCTGCTCAGTTTCCGTCAGGCCATGGACGAAAACGAAGCGCGCGTGCCGGCCATCAAGGTCAGTCACGAGGGCGATGCCTTGCAGCTCGAAGGCCTCGCGCTGTCCCTCGCCGGCGGTCGCCAGTTGCTGAACAACGCAAACATCAGCATTGCCGCAGGCGAGAAGGTAATGCTCAGCGGCCGCTCCGGGAGCGGTAAAAGCACACTGCTGCGGGCGATGGGCGGGTTGTGGAAAGAAGGCCACGGTGCCGTGAAGTTACCGGCAAAACGTGCCTTCTTCCTGCCGCAAAAACCGTATCTGCCGATCGGCACGCTGCGGGAGGCGCTAAGTTATCCCCAGGCGCCCGAAGTCTATCCTGCCGAGCGCTTTGCTGAAGTGCTGGAAACCTGCCGCCTCGGTCATCTGATCTCTCGACTGGACGAGACCGAGCACTGGCAGCGCATGCTGTCGCCGGGCGAGCAGCAACGTGTCGCGTTCGCCCGCGCCCTGTTGTTCGCGCCGGACTGGTTGTACCTGGACGAAGCCACCTCAGCGATGGACGAGGAGGATGAAGCTGCGTTGTATCAGGCGTTGCTGGACGAGTTGGCGGGCGTGACCTTGCTCAGTATCGGCCACCGCAGCAGCCTCAAGCGCTTCCATCGTCGGCACGTGCGCATCGACGGCGGTCAGTTGCATGAGCAGCCGCTCACCGAAACGGCATTTTGAGCGTAGAGTGCTGAAGCGATAAAGTGTCGTAAACAAGGCGCCTCACCGGGGTTGTTGTGTGATCACACAACCTGGTGAGCTATCATCAGCGTTCAGCGTATTTAGAGATGCATGTTGGATATGGAAAATCAGAGCGCTCCGCCTCGCGCCCGCCGAAAGCACCGCAGTCTCGCGCAGGAGTTGGTTACCGAACTCTCCGAGCGCATCCGTAGTGGCGGACTCAAGCGCGGCGATAAGTTGCCCACCGAGTCCGCCATCATGGAAGAGCAGGGGGTCAGCCGTACCGTCGTACGCGAAGCCATCTCGCGGCTGCAGGCGTCCGGGCTGGTGGAAACCCGGCACGGCATCGGCACCTTCGTCCTCGACACGCCAAGCCCGAGTGGTTTTCGTATCGATCCGGCGACCATCGTGACCTTGCGTGATGTCCTGGCGATTCTTGAGCTGCGCATCAGCCTTGAAGTCGAGTCGGCCGGCCTTGCCGCTCAACGCCGCTCCGCCGAACAACTGGCCGACATGCGCGCCGCCCTCGACGCACTCACCGAAAGCGCGGCCCATGCCAGCGATGCGGTCGGCGCCGATTTCCAGTTCCACATGGCGATCGCCCTGTCGACCGGTAACCGCTACTTCACCGACATCATGAATCACCTGGGCACGAGCATCATCCCCCGCACCCGCCTGAACTCCGCGCGCCTCGCCCACGACGACAACCAGCACTACATGAGCCGCCTGAGCCGAGAGCACGAGGAAATCTACGACGCCATTGCGCGCCAGGACTCCGACGCCGCCCGCGCCGCCATGCGCCTGCACCTGACCAACAGCCGCGAACGCCTGCGCCATGCTCATGAAGAGGCTGAGTCGCAGCGGGCTTGATCTGGATTGATTGATAGGGGATCGCGTTGCTGCGGTGCCCTTGATCGAACAAGGTTATGGCTGGGTTATTCGACGTTTTGATCGATCGGTGCGCGTCTCCATTTTCGCAAGGCTTTGGTGAGGGCTAAGCATGTCAGCGTTGAAACCATGAGCGTCAAGCTGAGCGTCAAGAGAATGAGCATGTCTTCCCCGTCTTCGCAGCCGTTCAGGTGAAAAAGTCTTTGCAGCCATAGATAAGCGCCCATGCCCCAGTCGGTATGAAGGATCCGGGGAATCGGCCATAGGGTCATTGCCCACCTTGTAAGCAAGGTAGTGAGACCTAGAATGAATACGGCCTTAATTAAGTATGTTAAGGCCTTGCACGCCAAGCTGTGTCGCCTTTCATCGCACATTGTCTAACCTTTCATCGTTGTGTCTGGTCTACGTATGGATCGGCAAGGTGCGGCCCCGTGAGGTATGGGCACACACTTCTATTAGCCCTCGCTCACTCATGCCGATGGAGTTTTCTGCTAGCTATTGCCTTGTGCTCCGGCTCGTTAACGCATGTTTAATTTTTCGTAGCCCCTTAGTTAGCAGCGCGCAGACTACTGTCGAAGTGGCGAGGCCCATGCACAGGGATATGGCGATCAGCATTTCCTCGCCCTCTTCGATGCCCTCTAGGTCAAGCAAAGTGAGCAACCATGCGTAAGCGAGCAAGCCTTGATCAGTACGCAATATCACTGGAATGGGCCAGGTATTCATCGCGCACTTTGTCATTAGGATGGTAAGGGCGAGGGTAATAATGACTTTTATGAAAGTAGTCAGCACCGTCATTGGTTGTTCTTGCTTGGAGGCTTATCGAATACCTCCAATACGCCGTAATATTTTATATTCCTGCCGTCCAGTATCTCGCCTGGCCTGTTGCGTAAAATTGTTCTTAATTCGTCGAATGCCAGTTGTGATGTCAGAGTGACGCAGCCTTGGCTAATGCCCCTTGGCCCGACTGGGTGGATCCTGAATGCGCTTCTCTGAATGTGATTGATAGTCGTCATGTCATCAACAACCTCGTCATCACGATAAAGACTTAGCCACTCGCTTCTGTCAGTCTCCGCAAAATAATCATTCACGGGTTGTCTCAGCCAGCCCAGCATGCCTCCTGACTCCCTGTCCAAGATGTAATACCTGCCAAGCGGCAAAGGACCCAGCTTCACCACGTCTTGGTAGCGTGAATTGTTCACATAACTTGATACGTCCCCTGAGAAAGCTTCATAAGTCATTCCCTCACACGTCAACTCGCTCAGCGGCTCGCCGTTAAGCACATAGGTGCAGTAAGCAATATTCGGGTTCCGCTCATTTTTACCAGCCATGCCAGTCATCCTCCTGCGAGTTTGCCTTACGCGTATACCTTGTTCGCAACACCATCCCAGCCCCCGACTATCTGGCCGCCGCCTGATCCATCGGAGCGCTTCTGCTGTATGTAGGTCATCTTGATCCGTGCGTAATTCAGGCGGACTGTTTCGGTGGGGAAACCGGTTTCTTTGCTGCCGTTGCCATTCAGCGAAACTGAAGAAACAATCACTTCCTCAAGCTTTATTTCCAGGTATTTGATCTTGTCGTTGCCCGCCCGATTTAACGCGATCGTCACTTCTTTGAAGTGCCTGCCACTGCAGCAGGCTTCGTGCAGCTTAGGTGTTGCTTTATCGACAGCTTTTCGGAAGTACAAATCACTCATTTTCGCGCGGCCACTGCTGGCCCCGCCCGAACTCGTCGTGGTTGCGGAGGCTGACTGGCTGGCGCCGACATCAAAGTCTTCCATCTCAATCCAGTCTTTGAACTGGGCATCCAGTGACTCACCCGGGATGTCAGCCATTTTTAAAAATGCATCAATTGCCATTTCGTTTCGTTCCTTGCGGTTCGCGGTGATTAAGAATTTGAATTTGAACCGCAATGACTTTAGCGACGTGCCGCGCCCCGCAGAAGGTTTCCCAGGCAGGTGCGCGAGCAGTTTCAGAGAAGGACTACAACGTTTGGATCACTGGACTACGGAATAATCCGAGAGGGCGGTGAAAGCGCTTGATTCTGGCCGGAGGCCGTAGGAGTGAGCTTGCTCGCGATCGGCTGCGCAGCAGTCGTAAAGCTGAAGCTGCAGTTCGTTCCGACATGCCGCCTTCAAAAGGATGCTGCCGCTTCGCGCCAGGTCGCGAGCAAGCTCACTCCTACAAATAGCGCCATTTAGCGCAGCCCTTGGGGCGGCTGCGGCTTCTGATAATCAGGCACCGTTACCACTTGCGAGAGCAGCCAGGCACCACTCATCCTCACCCGGCATAAATATTTCAAAACGCTATTGAGTGATCACCCTCCCAGTTGTACGATGACTTACGACATCAGCGCAGGACTGGTGCTTCATCCACAAAAATAGCTCCCCAGGGTGTTCGAATAATGAATCCACAAGAACTGAAGTCCATCCTCTCTCACGGTCTGCTTTCCTTCCCGGTTACCGATTTCAATGCCCAGGGCGACTTCCACCGCGCTGGCTACATCAAGCGTCTGGAATGGCTCGCTCCTTACGGCGCCTCCGCGCTTTTCGCAGCGGGCGGCACAGGTGAGTTCTTCTCCCTGACCGGCGACGAATATTCCGAAATCATCAAGACTGCCGTCGACACCTGCGAAACCACAGTGCCGATTCTGGCTGGCGTCGGTGGTCCCACCCGCCAGGCGATTCAGATGGCTCAAGAAGCCGAACGTCTGGGTGCCAAAGGCCTGCTGCTGTTGCCTCACTACCTGACCGAAGCCAGCCAGGACGGCGTTGCCCTCCACGTTGAAGCGGTCTGCAAATCGGTCAAGATCGGCGTTGTCGTCTACAACCGTAACGTCTGCCGCCTGACGCCTGCACTGCTGGAACAGCTGGCCGAGCGCTGCCCTAACCTGATCGGCTACAAAGACGGCCTGGGTGATATCGAGCTGATGGTTTCGATCCGCCGTCGTCTGGGCGACCGCTTCTCGTACCTGGGTGGTCTGCCCACCGCAGAAGTCTATGCCGCCGCCTACAAGGCGCTGGGCGTGCCGGTTTACTCGTCGGCGGTGTTCAACTTCCTGCCGAAAATGGCCATGGACTTCTACCGCGCCATCGCCAAAGACGATCACGAGACCGTCGGCAAGCTGATCGACGATTTCTTCCTGCCTTACCTCGACATCCGCAACCGCAAGCACGGCTATGCCGTAAGCATCGTCAAGGCGGGCGCCAAGCTTGCCGGTTACGACGCAGGCCCGGTCCGCGCGCCGCTGACTGACCTGACTTCCGAGGAAGTGGACTTGCTGGCTGCTCTGATGGACAAGCAGGGCAAGCAGTAACCGCCCGGATGCCGCAAAACCGCTGAGCGATCAGCGGTTTTTTGCCCTCGGGGCTTCGCTAACGGATACCTGGCAGTACCGCTTCAGATCGCATCTGTTTTAGGGGCAGGGGCGAGCAGCACACACATAAGATCGTTTACCCGCACAAAAAAATAATTAGTGGGAGTTTCGAACATGCTGAAAACCAAGCCGACGCACGTCCGCTATTTGATCTTGCTCATGCTGTTCCTGGTGACCACGATCAACTATGCCGACCGTGCAACCATCGCCATCGCGGGCTCCAGCCTGCAAAAAAGCCTCGGCATCGACGCCGTCACCCTCGGTTTCATCTTCTCCGCATTTGGTTGGGCCTACGTCGCCGGCCAGATCCCGGGCGGCTGGCTTCTGGACCGTTACGGCTCCAAGAAAGTCTACGCAATGAGCATCTTCACCTGGTCGCTGTTCACCGTGCTGCAAGGCTACGTCGGTGAATTCGGTCTCTCGACCGCCATCTTCCTGCTGTTCGCCCTGCGCTTCATGGTGGGCCTCGCCGAAGCACCGTCGTTTCCCGGCAACGCCCGTATCGTGGCGGCCTGGTTCCCGACGTCTGAACGCGGCACGGCCTCGGCCATCTTCAACTCGGCGCAATACTTCGCCACCGTGCTGTTCGCGCCGATCATGGGCTGGATCGTCTACACCTTCGGCTGGCAGCATGTGTTCATCGTGATGGGCAGCATCGGAATCCTGTTCTCGCTGATCTGGCTGAAAGTTATCCACAGTCCGCGCAACCACCCGAAAATCAACAAGGAAGAGTTCGATCACATCGCCAACAACGGCGGCATGGTCGACATGGATCAGGACAAGGGTAAAGGCTCCGCCAGCGGTCCCAAATGGGACTACGTGCGTCAGTTGCTGACCAACCGCATGATGCTGGGGATTTACCTGGCTCAATACTGCATCAACGGCATCACCTACTTCTTCCTGACCTGGTTCCCTGTGTACCTGGTTCAAGAGCGGGGCATGACCATCCTCAAGGCGGGCTTCATTGCATCGCTGCCGGCCATCTGCGGGTTCATCGGCGGCGTACTGGGCGGGATCATTTCCGACTACCTACTACGCAAAGGCCATTCGCTGACCTTCGCACGCAAGGCGCCGATCATCGGTGGCCTGCTGCTGTCGACCTCGATCGTGACCTGCAACTACGTCGATGTCGAATGGGTCGTCGTGGGCTTCATGGCACTGGCCTTCTTCGGCAAGGGCGTGGGCGCACTGGGCTGGGCGGTCATGTCCGACGCGTCGCCGAAACAAATCGCCGGTTTGAGCGGCGGTCTGTTCAACATGTTCGGTAACATCGCCTCCATCACCACCCCGATCGTCATCGGCTACATCATCAGCACCACCGGTTCGTTCAAATGGGCCTTGGTGTTCGTCGGCGCCAACGCGCTGGTGGCAGTGATCAGCTACATCTTCATCGTCGGTGAAATCAAACGTGTAGAACTCAAGGAAACCCCAAAGAAGGGTGCCTTGCCGGCCAGTGAAGCCGAGCTTTCTCAAGCGAAACTCTGAGGAAAAACCGTGATGAACTTGATCCAACATGCCGACTCGCCGCGTTACATTCGCCTGCATGCGCTTGATAACGTCGTCGTCGTGGTCAATGACCAGGGCGTCCCGGCGGGGACTGAATTCGATAACGGTCTGGTGACCGTCGACAATGTGCCGCAGAGCCACAAGGTGAACACCGTGGACATCGCCGAAGGGGAGCCGATCATTCGTTACGGCCACACCATCGGCTATGCGCTGCAGCCGATCCCGAAGGGCAGTTGGGTCAGGGAAGATCAGCTGCGCATGCCGTCAGCGCCAGCGCTGGACAGCCTGCCGATGTCCGACGCCGTGCCGGTCCCCGGTGAGCCGCTGGAAGGCTTCACCTTCGAGGGCTATCGCAACGCCGATGGCACTGTCGGCACGCGCAATATCCTCGGCATTACCACGACCGTTCAGTGCGTGACCGGCGTTCTGGATTTCGCCGTCAAGCGCATCCGCGAAGAACTGCTGCCCAAATACCCGAACGTCGATGACGTGGTGGCGCTGACCCACAGCTACGGCTGCGGCGTCGCCATCACCGCCAAGGACGCGTACATCCCGATCCGCACCGTGCGCAATCTGGCGCGCAACCCGAACCTGGGTGGCGAAGCGCTGGTGATCAGCCTGGGCTGCGAGAAGCTGCAGGCCGATCAGGTCATGCACACGGGCGATGCCTCGGTCGACCTGAGCGAGCCTTGGCTGTATCGCTTGCAAGACTCCAAGCACGGCTTCAACGAAATGATCGAGCAGATCATGGAATTGGCCGAGACCCGCTTGAAGAAGCTCGACCAGCGTCGTCGCGAAACCGTGCCGGCGTCGGAATTGATTCTGGGCATGCAGTGCGGCGGCAGCGATGCGTTTTCCGGCATCACCGCCAACCCCGCGCTGGGTTACGCCTCGGACCTGTTGCTGCGCGCGGGCGCGACCGTGATGTTCTCGGAAGTGACCGAGGTGCGTGACGCGATCTACCTGCTGACCTCCCGTGCGGAAAACATGGAAGTCGCTGAAGGCCTGGTTCGCGAGATGGACTGGTACGACCGTTATCTGGCCAAGGGCGAAGCGGACCGCAGCGCCAATACCACGCCCGGGAACAAGAAGGGCGGGTTGTCGAACATCGTCGAGAAGTCGCTGGGGTCGATCGTCAAATCCGGCAGCAGCGCGATCAACGGGGTGCTTGGCCCTGGCGAACGGGTGACGCGCAAAGGCCTGATCTTCTGCGCAACGCCGGCGAGCGATTTTGTCTGTGGGACGTTGCAACTGGCGGCCGGGATGAACCTGCACGTGTTCACCACCGGGCGCGGCACGCCGTACGGTCTGGCGATGTCACCGGTGGTGAAAGTGTCGACCCGTACCGAGCTGGCCCAGCGCTGGCCGGACCTGATCGACATCGATGCCGGGCGCATTGCGACCGGGCGTGCAAGCATCGAGGATCTGGGTTGGGAGCTGTTTCACTTCTATCTGGACGTAGCCAGTGGCAAGAAGACGACCTGGACCGAGAAGTATCGTCTGCACAACGACATCACCCTGTTCAACCCGGCGCCGATTACCTAAGCCGGCATTCAGCCCTTTACCAGCCGGGCATCTGAGCCCGGCTGGATCACGGTTCATGTGGCAGTGAGCGTGCTCACGAAGAAGTCACTGCAGCCGCTGAAGATTTAGCGGATGTACCGGCCTCCTCACCCGCCTCAGGCTCCGGCTCCGGAAACGCCTCGGCGTGATCAAACTCAATGCCTTTGCCCATCGCCTTGTACTTCTTGCGCAGCGCGTGCAGTTCCTTCTGGTTGAGATTATCCAGGCTCAGCACGGCGTTCTGTGCATCTTTGGTCACGCGCAGCAGTTCGTCGATTTTGATATGCAACTCATCGGTATCGCGGTTCTGGGTGTTCTGGATCAGGAAAACCATCAGGAAGGTGATGATCGTCGTGGACGTGTTGATGATCAGTTGCCAAGTGTCGTTGTAGTGGAAGAGCGGCCCGGTCGCGGCCCACACGCAAATCAGCGCGATTGCCACCAGGAAGGTTCGTGGGCTGCCGGACCACCGCGACAAGGCCTGCGCGAACTTCGAGAATTTCATTAACGGGTTTCCTTTGTGAGCCTAGAGAGGTACCCAAGGGACCACGCTGCGTCTTTGAAATTTCTTCTTACAACATGAAATCGGCGACAGACTTCAGACCCAGCCGAACACTTCGCACGCGTTGGCGGTGCTCGCTGCGGCCAGCGTGTCGGCAGGGATTTTCATCAGCTCGGCGATGGCGGCGCAAATGTCGGGGAGATGCTCGGGGCTGTTGCGCATGCCCGGAAACATCGCCGGCGCCATGTCCGGCGAGTCGGTTTCCAGCACGACGCTGTCCAGCGGTAACTCGGCGATCACCCGATGCATGCGCAAGGCCTGCGGCCACGTCGCCGCACCGCCCAGCCCCAGTTTGTAACCCAGCTTGATGTATTCCCGCGCCTCTTCGCGGCTGCCGGCGAAGGCGTGAACGATACCGCAGCGCTTGAGCCTGAAGCGCTTGAGTGCGGCGAGGGTGTCGGCATGGCTGCGGCGCACGTGGAGCAGGGCGGGGAGGTTGAAGTCCGCTGCCATCTGCAACTGCTGGTCGAGCAAGGTCTGTTGTGGCGGGCGGTCCAGGGATTCGATGTAGTAATCCAGACCGATCTCGCCCACCGCGCACAGTTTGGGATGCCCGGCCAGACGCGTCAGCCAGTCGCGCAGTTGCTGCACATGCTCGGGCTGATGCTCTTCCAGGAACACCGGGTGCAAGCCCAGCGCGGCGTACACCGACGGCTCACTGAGCGCCAGATCCCACACTCGCTGCAGATTGCGCTGATACACGCCCAACACCACGAGGCGCTCCACACCCAGCTGCCGGCTGTTGGCGAGTACGTCGTTGCGGTCGGCATCGAAATCGTCGAAATCCAGGTGTGTATGGGTGTCGATCAGTCGCACGTTGCTTACGCCTCGTGAATCCGCTGCTTGAACGTCCGCACAATGGCATGCACGCCCGGTTCGTACTGGTCCTGCTCAATGGCCGACAGGGCCAGGGCCAGGGCTTTTTCGGCGATCAAGTGGTGCTGTTGGGCCATGGCATTGACCGGCAGCGGCAGGAAATCCAGCAGTTGCGTGTCACCGAACGTGCCCAGGTGAAGTTGGTCCGGGTTCAGGCGCCGCTGGTGCAGCAGGTCGAACACCCCTTGCAGCAGGACGTAGGACGTCGTGATCAGCGCGTCCGGGAAATAACCCAGCCGATCGAACATATCGCTGGCCAGTTGCAGGCCGCAGTCACGGCTGAACGCGTCGCCGTGCTCGCTGATGACCGAGCCTTCGAAACCCTCCAGCGCGTCTTCGAAGCCCTTGGCCCGCGCCTTACTGACGCTCAGCTCGGGCTGCGCGCCAAGCAAGGCGATGTGTCGGGGTTTTATCTCCAGCAGGCTGCGGGTCAGTTGCTGGCTGGCGTCGTGGTCGTCGCTGACCACCGAGCAGAAGTGTGCCGGGTCCATCTCCCGGTCGATGGCGATGACTGGCGTTCCTTGCTGCTGCAGCGCGCGATAGCTGTCATCGCTGGCCGGCAGGCAACTGGCGACGAACAGCGCATCGCAGCGTCTCGCACGAAACAGCTGCAACAACTGCAACTCGCTGATGGGATCGTCGTCTGAACTGGCGATCAGCAATTGGTAGCCGCGCGCGCGAGCGCCCTGTTCCAGTTGCTTGGCGATGCGTGCGTAGCTGGGGTTTTCCAGGTCCGGCAGGATGAAGCCCAGTGTGCGGGTATGCCGGCTGCGCAGCCCGGCCGCCTGCGGGTTAGGCCTGAAGCCATGGGCGTCGACCACCGCGCGCACGCGCTCGACCGTTGCACTGCTGATGCGTTGCTGTTCGGCCTTTCCGTTGATCACGTAGCTGGCCGTGGTCACAGAAACACCGGCCAGACGCGCAATATCACTGAGTTTCAAGCCGGGCATCCTTTCGTGATGAGAAGCAAAAGTGGGAGCTGAACTACCGTGGCAGGGATTTTCACCGATTAACAGCCATCATGACAGCAGACCGTCGCCTTGTAGGAAGCTTGTGACCCGCACGGGATGTTTCCTACACGATTCGACCGGATGAGCTTCAAACCGCCGGAATTATCAAGTAACGTGCGCGGCACTTCAGATTAAACGATTCAGCAGGCCTGTTTATGGCACTTTCTGCCCAATCGGGCCTCTGAATGCCGCATTCAATATTCGCAAACCGTCAGTCATCGGTGTGTACGACCGGTCCTACAACAAGAATCTGGCGCGACCCCGCGCAGCACAGGAGAACGCAATGCTCGAGCTGACCATAGAGCAAATTTCCATGGACCAGTCGGCGGTGGACAAGCCCGCCGCGTTGCAACTGCTGGCTGACTTGCTCGTTGCCGACGGCCTGGTGGCTGCCGGCTACCTTGCAGGCTTGCAGGCGCGTGAGCAACAGGGCTCGACCTTTTTGGGGCAGGGCATTGCCATTCCCCACGGCACGCCAGAGACCCGCGACCAGGTGTTCGCCACCGGCGTGCGCCTGATGCAATTCCCCGAAGGGGTGGACTGGGGCGACGGGCAAATGGTCTACCTGGCCATCGGCATCGCCGCCAAGTCCGACGAGCATCTGCGCTTGCTCCAGTTGCTGACCCGCGCACTCGGTGAAAACGACCTGGGCGAAGCGTTGCGTCAGGCGAAGGACCCCGAGTCGCTGCTCAAACTGCTGCAGGGTGCGCCACAAGAACTGGCCCTCGATGCGCAGATGATCAGCCTGGGCGTTATGGTCGATGATTTCGAAGAACTGGTCTGGCGCGGCGCGCGTCTTCTGCGCAAGGCCGAGTGTGTGAACAACGGCTTCGCAGCGGTGCTGCAGCAGGTCGAGCCACTGCCGTTGGGCGAAGGCCTCTGGTGGCTGCACAGCGAACAGATGGTCAACAAGCCCGGCCTGGCGTTCGTCACCCCGGACAAACCCATGCGTCATCTGGGCCAGTCGCTGACCGGCCTGTTCTGCCTCGCGAGCTTGGGTGAGTCCCACCAGGCGTTGCTCGAACGTCTATGCGCGTTGCTGATCGAAGGTCGCGGCCACGTACTGGGCGAGGCGACCAGCAGCCGCGCCGTGCTTCAGGCATTGGGCGGCGAAGTGCCGCCGGACTGGCCGAGCGAGCGCGTGACCCTGGCCAATGCCCACGGTCTGCACGCGCGTCCGGCGAAAATCCTTGCGCAGTTGGCCAAGGGTTTTGAGGGCGACATCCGCGTGCGCATCGTCGATGGCACCGAGAATCCGGTGTCGGCCAAGAGCTTGAGCAAGCTGCTGAGCCTCGGCGTACAGCGCGGTCAGTCCCTTGAGTTCATTGCCGAGCCGACCATTGCCGCCGATGCCTTGCCTGCGTTGATCGCCGCAGTGCTCGAAGGTCTGGGCGAAGAGATCGAACCGTTGCCGGCCCACAGTGAGCCCGCACCCGCCCCGACGATTGTTGAGAAAACCCTCAGCGCGCCGGCTGCGGGCACTCACATCCAGGCCGTTCCTGCGGCGCCCGGCATCGCCGTCGGCCCGGCCCACGTGCATGTTCTGCCAGTGTTCGATTACCCGGCCCAGGGCGAATCGCAAAGCGTTGAGCACGAACGTCTGCACAGCGCGCTGGCGCAGGTGCGCCTCGACATCGAGCAATTGATTCAACGCAGCACGGCGAAGGCCATTCGCGAGATTTTCGTCACTCACCAGGAAATGCTCGCCGACCCCGAACTGGTCGACGAAGTGGCGCAGCGCTTGAAACAAGGCGAAAGCGCCGCTGCGGCATGGATGAACGTGATCGAGGCCGCCGCCCGTCAGCAGGAACAGCTCAAAGATGCGCTGCTGGCGGAACGTGCCGCTGACCTGCGGGATGTCGGTCGCCGCGTATTGGCGCAGATCTGTGGCGTCGAGGACCTGGTTGAGCCGGAAGAACCGTACATTTTGGTGATGGATGAAGTCGGCCCGTCCGACGTCGCACGTCTTGACCCTGCCCGTGTCGCCGGCATTCTCACCGCGCGCGGCGGCGCTACGGCCCACAGCGCCATCGTTGCCCGGGCGTTGGGCATCCCCGCGCTGGTCGGTGCGGGCGATGCGGTATTGCTGATCAAGTCCGGCACGCAACTGTTGATCGACGGCCAGCGCGGGCGTCTCGACGTCGCGCCGGACGACGCGACCCTGAAGCGCGCCTTGCAGGACCGTGACACCCGCGAGCAACGGCTCAAGGCTGCCGCTGCCCTGCGCATGGAGCCTGCGATCACCCAGGATGGCCACGCCGTTGAGGTCTTCGCCAACATCGGTGACAGCGCCGGTACGCCGGCAGCGGTGGAGCAGGGCGCCGAAGGGATTGGCCTGCTGCGCACCGAGTTGCTGTTCATGGCCCACAGCTCCGCGCCGGATGAAGCGACCCAGGAAGCGGAATACCGTCGCGTGCTCAAAGACCTCGACGGTCGCCCGCTGGTGGTTCGCACCCTGGACGTCGGCGGCGACAAACCGCTGCCGTACTGGCCCATCGATAAAGAAGAAAACCCGTTTCTCGGCGTGCGCGGCATTCGCCTGACCTTGCAGCGCCCGGATATCATGGAAATCCAGCTGCGCGCATTGCTGCGTGCGGCAGACAATCGCCCGCTGCGCATCATGTTTCCGATGGTGGGCACCGTCGAAGAGTGGCGTCAGGCCCGCGACATGACCGAGCGTCTGCGTCTGGAGATCCCGGTGGCCGACCTGCAACTGGGCATCATGATTGAAGTGCCATCGGCGGCGTTGCTGGCGCCGGTGCTGGCGAAGGAAGTGGACTTCTTCAGCGTCGGCACCAACGACCTGACCCAGTACACAATGGCCATCGACCGCGGTCACCCGACCCTGTCTGCCCAGGCCGATGGCCTGCACCCGGCGGTGTTGCAACTGATCGACATCACCGTGCGCGCGGCCCATGCCAATGGCAAATGGGTGGGGGTCTGCGGCGAATTGGCCGCCGACCCGCTGGCCGTGCCGGTGCTGGTCGGTCTGGGTGTGGATGAATTGAGCGTCTCGGCGCGGAGCATCGGCGAAGTCAAAGCCTGCGTCCGTGAATTGAATCTGATCGAAGCCCGGAAACTTGCGCAGGCGGCCCTGGCCGTTGGCAGCGCGGCGGACGTGCGTGCCCTCGTGGAGGGGCTGTAATGGCGAAAATACTGACATTGACCATGAACCCGGCGCTGGACCTGACCGTGCAGTTGGGCCCCTTGCAGATCGGCCAGGTCAACCGCAGCGACGCCATGCTCAGCCACGCGGCGGGCAAGGGCATCAACGTCGCCCAGGTGCTGGCTGATCTGGGCCACGAGCTGACCGTTGCCGGTTTCCTCGGCGTGGATAACCAGCAGCCGTTCGAAACTCTGTTTGCGAAGCGCGGCTTCGTCGATGAATTCGTGCGGGTGCCGGGCGAGACCCGCAGCAACATCAAGCTGGCGGAAAGCAGCGGCCGTATTACCGACCTCAACGGCCCGGGCCCGGAAGTCAGCGCGCAGGCGCAACAGGCGCTGGCCGCTCGGGTCGAGCAGATCGCGTCGGGTTTTGATGCGGTGGTCGTGGCCGGCAGTCTGCCCCGTGGCGTCAGCCCCCAGTGGTTGAAAACGTTGTTGCTGCGCCTCAACGAGATGGGCCTGAAAGTGGCGCTGGACACCAGCGGCGAAGCGTTGCGCGCTGGACTGGAAGCGTCGCCGTGGATGATCAAACCCAACACCGAAGAACTTGCCGACGCCCTTGATGCGCCGATCATTTCCATCGCCGCGCAAGCAGAGGCCGCAGCCGACCTGCGCCAGCGCGGCATCGAGCACGTGGTGATTTCCCAGGGCTCGGAAGGCGTTCATTGGTTCAGTTCCAACGTGGCCTTGCAGGCATTGCCGCCCAAAGTCACCGTCGCCAGCACCGTCGGCGCGGGTGATTCGCTGCTGGCCGGGATGGTTCACGGCTTGCTGTCTGGGCACAAACCCGAGCAAACCTTGCGGACTGCCACGGCCATTGCGGCCATGGCCGTCACTCAGATCGGCTTCGGCATCAATGATCCGGCGCAATTGAAACGTCTGGAAAGCGGCGTCAACGTCCGCGTCCTGACGGCATAACAAGAGAGGAAGTGTGATGAAGTTAGCCATCGTTACGGCCTGTCCGAACGGCAAAATCAGCAGCGTCCTCAGTGCCCGTCTGCTGGATGCGGCGGCCCAACGCCAGGGTTGGAGCACCAGCGTCGAGATCCACGATCCGCGTCATCCGGAAAAGCAACTGTCGCCGGGCGACATCGAAGCGGCGGACTGGGTGTTGGTGGTCAACACCGGCGCGCTGGACCTGACGCGTTTTTCCGGCAAGCGCCTGTATCAGGCCACGCCCGCACAGGCGTTGCAGGATGCCGACGGCTTTCTGCGTTCAGCGTCGGCGCTGGCGACCGAGCACACCGCGACTTCCGCCCCGTCTGCCACGTCCAGCGCGCAGCCGCGTCTGGTGGCGGTGACGGCATGCCCGACCGGCGTTGCCCACACTTTCATGGCCGCCGAGGCGATTCAGCAGGCGGCGAAAAAGCTCGGCTACGACCTGCAGGTGGAAACGCAGGGCTCGGTCGGTGCACGCAATCCGCTCAGCGCCCAGGCCATTGCCGACGCCGACGTGGTGCTGCTGGCGTGTGATATCGAAGTCGCTACCGAGCGTTTCGCCGGCAAGCGCATCTATCGCTGCGGCACCGGTATTGCGCTCAAGCAGGCCGACGCGACGCTGAAAAAAGCGCTGGCGGAGGCGGAGGTTGAGTCCACGGCTTCAACGTCCAAGGCGTCCTCCAAAAAAGAGAAGACCGGTGTCTACAAACACCTGCTCACCGGCGTGTCTTTCATGCTGCCGATGGTGGTGGCCGGCGGTTTGCTGATTGCTCTTTCGTTCGTGTTCGGCATTCACGCGGCCGAGGAACCGGGGACATTGGCGGCTGCGCTGAAACAGATCGGCGCGGGCGCGGCGTTCCAGTTGATGGTGCCGTTGCTGGCCGGGTACATCGCGTATTCCATTGCCGACCGTCCGGGCCTTGCGCCAGGGATGATCGGCGGGCTGCTGGCGAGCACCCTGGGCGCCGGCTTCATTGGCGGGATCATTGCGGGATTCTTGGCGGGCTACAGCGCCTGGGCGGTCAATCGTTACGCGAAGCTGCCGGCGAGTGTCGAAGCGCTGAAGCCGATTCTGATCATTCCGCTGCTGGCGAGCCTGTTCACCGGGCTGGTAATGATTTACGTGGTGGGCAAGCCGGTCGCCGGCATGCTCGAAGGGTTGACCCACTTCCTCGACACCATGGGCACGGCCAACGCGGTGCTGCTCGGCGTGCTGCTGGGCGCGATGATGTGCGTGGATCTGGGTGGGCCGATCAATAAGGCGTCGTACGCGTTTTCGGTGGGCTTGCTGGCCTCGAGCAGCGGCGCGCCGATGGCGGCCACGATGGCGGCCGGCATGGTGCCGCCAATTGGTATGGGCATCGCGGCATTGATCGCCCGGCGCAAGTTTGCCCAGAGCGAGCGTGAAGCGGGGAAAGCGGCCTTCGTGCTGGGGCTGTGCTTCATCTCCGAAGGCGCGATTCCGTTTGCCGCGAAAGACCCGCTTCGGGTGATTCCGGCGAGCATCGCGGGCGGCGCGCTGACCGGTGCGCTGTCGATGTTCTTCGGCTGCAAACTGATGGCGCCCCACGGTGGGTTGTTCGTGCTGCTCATTCCGAACGCGATCAACCATGCGCTGCTGTACCTGCTGGCGATCGTGGCGGGCAGCGTCGTGACCGGCGTGCTATACGCGCTGCTGAAACGACCTGAACCGGCAGAACTGGACGCGGTGCCCGCCAACGCCTAACCGCTGGCGCTTTCATGTCGCACCGGTTTTAGCCGGGAAGAGGCCGGTGTGTTCGCCATCAGATCTTTGGTGTGAATGCCGACGCCTTCCCGGCTTAAGCCAGTTCTACAAGTGCGTGGTCCGGCGTGCGGCGATGTGTTGGATGTTCGGGCTCCTTCGTGAGCAAGTTCGCTCCCACAGGGGCCGAGTATGGCGCTGGATTAGTGCCATTCAGCGTCAACGTCCAGCCTCCCGCCACTTCCCTGTCATCTCCTGCAAACAATCCGCTGCTAGCTTCCTCCTTTTGGCATTCCCTTGAGGAGGATAAACATGTCCCGGTTCGACCTGACTCGCCGCCGTATCATCCAGGCCGCTGGCGCCGGATTGTTGTTGCCGGGGCTCGCGCCTGCGGTCATTGCGTCGGTCAAGGATCGCCCGAAGATGACCGACGGCGTGCAGTCCGGCGATGTGCTCGGCGACCGTGCCATGGTCTGGAGCCGCAGCGACCGGCCTGCGCGGATGGTGGTCGAATGGGACACCCGCAGCATGTTCAGCAACCCCCGCCGCACGGTCTCGCTGCTCGCCGACCCACGCACTGACTTCACCGCGCGCGTCGAACTGACCGGCCTGCCGGCGGATCAAGCCATCTTCTACCGCGTGTTCTTCGAGGACGCGCAAACCGGCGTCGCCAGCGAACCCTGGTTCGGCCATCTGCGCAGCGTGCCGGTCAATCGCCGCAACATCCGCTTCGTCTGGAGCGGCGACACCGTCGGCCAGGGCTTCGGCATCAACCCCGAGATCGGCGGCATGCGCATTTACGAAGCCATGCGTCTGCGCTTGCCGGACTTCTTCATCCACAGCGGCGACACCATTTACGCCGACGGCCCGGTGCCTGCCGAGGTGGTCACCGAGGGTGGGCGTGTCTGGCGCAACATCACCACGGAAGAGAAGAGCAAGGTCGCCGAAACCCTCGACGAATACCGCGGTGCCTACCGCTACAACCTGATGGACGAAAACCTGCGGCGCTTCAACGCCGAGGTCCCGCAGATCTGGCAGTGGGACGACCACGAAGTGACCAACAACTGGTCACCGAGCAAGCAGCTCGACGACCGCTACAAGGTCAAGGACATCCGGCTGTTGGCGGCGCGCGGGCGACAGGCGTTCCTCGAATATGCGCCGATGCGCCTGCAGAGCGCCGACAACGGCGGGCGGGTCTATCGCAAGATCGCTTACGGCCCGATGCTGGACGTGTTCGTGCTCGACATGCGCAGCTATCGCGACGGCAACGACGCCAATCTGGCCGACAAGCCGGGGCCGACCACTGCCTTTCTGGGCCGCGAGCAACTGGATTGGCTCAAGCGCGAACTTCAAGCCTCTGGGGCTCAGTGGAAAGTCATTGCCGCTGACATGCCCATCGGCCTGGGCGTGCCCGACGGCGAGATCAGCCCCGGCGTGATGCGTTGGGAGGCCATCGCCAACGGCGACGACGGCGCGCCGAAAGGCCGCGAACAAGAAGTCGCCGAACTGCTGGGCTTCCTGCGCCAGCAGAAGGTCCGCGACACCGTCTGGTTGACGGCTGATGTGCATTACTGCGCGGCGCACCACTACCACCCCGATCAGGCGGTGTTTCAGGATTTCGACCCGTTCTGGGAGTTTGTGGCCGGGCCTTTGAATGCGGGCAGTTACGGGCCTAATACCCTGGACAAGACCTTCGGGCCCGAGTTGGTATTCCAGAAGGCTCCGCCAGCGCAGAACACTTCACCCTTCGCCGGCTTCCAGTTTTTTGGTGAGGTGAACATTGACGGCCAAAGCGGGGAAATGACCGTGACACTGCGGGATCTGGACGGGGTTTCGGTGTTTGAGAAGAGGCTGCAACCTGCCAGCCAGGCCTGACGCCCCGACAGGCAACGCGGTCCGGCTTATTGATCAGTCGTACGATAACCAGGTAATTGCCGGTAACACTTCCCGCGCCGCTGGCCTATCATTAGGCACCTAACGACGGCTCAGGGTTGGCGTGCATGCTGGCAATCTTTCTGGAAACCCTGAACATCACCGCGCCGGTCTTCGCGATGCTGTTTCTCGGCGTGTTGCTCAAGCGCGTGGGCTGGATCAACGACAGCTTTATCCACACCGCATCGTCGCTGGTGTTCAACTGCACCATGCCGGCGCTGCTGTTTCTGGGGATCATTCACGCTGACCTCCACGCGGCGTTTCAGCCGGGCGTGCTGATCTACTTCATCGTCGCCACGCTGGCGGGTTTCGCGTTGTCGTGGGGGTGGGCCATTTACCGCGTGCCGTTCGCCGAGCGTGGGACTTACACCCAAGGGGCGTTTCGCGGCAACAACGGCGTGATCGGCCTCGCCCTGGCCGCGAGCATGTATGGCGACTACGGCATTTCCCTCGGTGCGATCCTCGCGGCGCTGGTCATTCTTTTCTACAACACCCTGTCCACCGTCGTGCTGGCGGTCTACAGCCCGGTGATCAAGTCCGACCCGTGGAGCATCACAAAAAGCGTCATGGCCAATCCGCTGATCATCAGCATTGTCGTCGCGGCGCCGTTCGCCTACTTCCAGATCCCGCTCCCCAAATGGCTCGATACCTCCGGCAGCTACCTGGCGCAGATGACCCTGCCGCTGGCGCTGATGTGCATCGGTGGCACGCTGTCATTGAAGTCGTTGCGAGAGAGCGGCACCTTGGCGATCAGCGCGAGCCTGATGAAGATGGTCTGGCTGCCGCTGATCTGCACGCTGGGCGCGTGGCTGCTGGGTTTCCGTGACGCGGAGCTTGGGATTCTGTTTCTGTACTTCGGCGCCCCGACGGCATCGGCCAGTTTCGTCATGGTCCGCGCGGCCAATGGCAACCACGAACTGGCCGCGTCGATCATCGTCATGACCACCCTGGCAGCAGCGGTCACGACCAACGTCGGGATATTCATTCTGCAATGGGGCGGGTGGATTTAGTCTTAGTAGGCCTGTCGCCCATCAATGCTGACGCCGCCACGCCCGCACCGTTCCCACGACGATACACAGCGCAATCACCGGCAGCGCGTAGTGAATCATCAAACGCTCCAGCCGCTCGGCCAGGGGCATGCCCGTGGTAAACGACACGATGTGCAGCCCGTACACCGCGTAAAGCCCGAGCAACAACAGCCCCTCCAGCCGGGTGATCCGATACCCCGAATAGAACAGCGGGACGCACAGCGCCGCGACGCCCAGCATCACCGGCAAATCGAAATCCAGCGCATTGGGCGAGATCGACAACGGCCCGGTGGAGATCAACGCCGTGATGCCGAGCACGCCCAGCAGGTTGAACAGGTTGCTGCCGATGATGTTGCCCACCGCGATATCCCGCTCGCCGCGCAATGCCGCGACCAGCGAGGTCATCAACGCCGGCAGCGAGGTCGCAACCGCGATCACGGTCAGGCCGATCACCCGTTCCGACAGGCCCAGGTCCAGGGCTACCGAAACCGCCGCGCCGACGAGAAGGTGACTGCCGAACGTCAGCAGCGCCAGGCCGCAGGCCATCAGCGCCAGCCGGCCCAGCATCGGCCAAATGCGTCGGCGCGGTTCAAGGTCCGTTCTCGCCACATGCCGCGCGCCGTGGGCGAACTGACGGACCACGACGAACAGATACGCCGCCATGCCCATCAACAGCACGACGCCATCCAGCGCGCTCAGCTCGCCATTCCACGCCAGCGCTGCGACCAGGGCGGTGGCCGCAATCATCAATGGCAAATCGACGCGCACCAGTTGCCGGGCCACGCGCAGCGGGATGATCAGTGCGGACAGCCCGAGCGTGACCAGCACGTTGAAAATATTGCTGCCAATGACGCTGCCGACCGCAATGTCGGTGCTGTCAGTGAACGCCGCTTGCAGCCCGACCGCGAGTTGCGGGGCACTGCTGCCCAGCGCCACGACGGTCAGGCCGAGGAACAGCGGGCGGGTTTTGAGCAGGGCGGCCAGGGCCACAGCGGCGCGCACTGACAGTTGTGCGCCGATGATCATCAACAGCAGGCCGCAGGCCAGCTCGATCAGCGTGGGCAGGGGCAGATTCGTTAGGGCAAGAATTCAGGGCACCAGTCAGTCGTCGAGGGCTTGTACCCGCACTTGGGCGGTTCCGCTGCGCAGCATACCCAATTGCGCGGCGGCTGCACGTGACACATCGATCAGCCGCCCCCGGGTGTGCGGGCCGCGGTCGTTGATGCGGACGATGACCCTGCGGTCGTTGTCCAGATTGGTGACTTGCACGCGCGTGCCGAACGGCAATTGCCGGTGCGCGGCGGTCAGTGAATTGGCGTCGAAGCGTTCACCGCTGGCGGTGCGCTGACCTTGATGTTGCGAGCCGTAATACGAGGCGCCGCCGGTGGCGTTGTAGCCGTGCGGGTCGATGATGCCGTCACTGGCGCAGCCGGCCAGCAGAGAGAGCAGGGCGCAAGCGCCGAGGATTCGCCGCATGGGGCAGGGTCTCTACAGAAAGTGTTGATCGTTCCCGCGCCAGGCGCGGGAACAACCGCTAGCGTGAACGCACTCAGCCTTCCAGCTTGCGCTTCAGCAGTTCGTTGACCTGGCCCGGGTTGGCCTTGCCTTTGGATGCCTTCATCGCTTGCCCGACGAAGAAGCCGAACATCTTGCCGCGTTTGGCCTCATCGGCCGCGCGGTATTGCTCGACCTGTTCGGCGTTGGCAGCCAGGACGTCGTCCAGCATCGACTCGATGGCGCCGCTGTCGGTGACTTGCTTCAGACCGCGCTGATCGATGATCTCGTCGGCGCTGCCTTCGCCATTAGCCATGCCTTCAAACACCATTTTGGCGATCTTGCCGGAAATGGTGTTGTCCTTGATGCGCAGCAGCATGCCGCCCAACTGTTCAGCGCTGACCGGCGACTCGTCGATCTCGACGCCTTGCTTGTTCAGCAACGAACCCAACTCGACCATCACCCAGTTGGCCGCAAGCTTCGCGTCACCGGAAATGCTCACCACCTTTTCGAAGAAGTCTGCCTGTTCGCGGCTCGAAGCCAACACGCTGGCGTCGTACAGCGACAAGCCGAACTGCGACTGGAAACGCTCGCGTTTCTGCGGCGGCAGTTCCGGCAGGGTCGCGCGGGTCTGCTCCAGGAACGCGTCTTCGATGATCACCGGCAACAGGTCGGGATCGGGGAAGTAACGGTAGTCGTTGGCTTCCTCTTTGCTGCGCATGGCGCGGGTTTCGTTGGTGTTCGGGTCGTACAGGCGGGTCTGCTGAATGACCTTGCCGCCGTCTTCGATCAGGTCGATCTGGCGCTGGATCTCGCTGTTGATCGCCTTCTCGATGAAGCGGAACGAGTTGACGTTCTTGATCTCGCAGCGCGTCCCGTACTCAACCTGGCCTTTCGGGCGAATCGACACGTTGCAGTCGCAGCGTAGCGAGCCTTCGGCCATGTTGCCGTCGCAGATGCCAAGGTAGCGAACCAGCGCGTGCATCGCCTTGACGTAGGCAACCGCTTCTTTGGCCGAACGCATGTCCGGCTCGGAAACGATCTCCAGCAACGGCGTACCGGCGCGGTTCAGGTCGATGCCGGTCATGCCGCTGTAGTCTTCGTGCAGGCTCTTGCCCGCATCTTCTTCAAGGTGGGCGCGGGTCACGCCGATGCGCTTGATGGTGCCGTCTTCCAGGGTGATATCCAGATGGCCTTTACCAACGATCGGCAATTCCATCTGGCTGATCTGATAGCCCTTCGGCAGGTCCGGGTAGAAGTAGTTCTTGCGGGCGAACACGTTGTGCTGACCGATCTCGGCGTCGATGGCCAGGCCGAACTTGACCGCCATCTGCACGGCTTCCTTGTTCAGCACCGGCAACGTGCCGGGCATGCCCAGATCGACGAGGCTGGCCTGCGTGTTCGGCTCGGAGCCGAACGTGGTGGCGCTACCGGAGAAAATCTTCGATTGGGTGGTGAGCTGGGTGTGAATCTCCAGCCCGATGACGACTTCCCATTGCATGTGTTTTCTCCTTAGAAGCCAGCCGGCGAGCGGGTGTGCCAATCGGTTACTTGCTGATATTGATGGGCAACGTTCAGCAAGCGGCCTTCCTGGAAATACGGCGCCAGCAATTGCACGCCCACCGGCAGGCCGTCGGCGAAACCGGCAGGCATCGACAGGCCGGGCAGGCCCGCGAGGTTGGCGGTGATGGTGTAGAAGTCTTCCAGGTACTCAGCGATCGGGTCGGCATTCTTGGCGCCGATTTTCCATGCCGGGTTCGGCGTGGTCGGGCCGAGGATCACGTCGACTTCGGCAAACGCGTTCATGAAGTCATTCTTGATCAGGCGGCGAATCTTCTGCGCCTGCAGATAGTAAGCGTCGTAGTAACCGGCCGACAGCGCGTAGGCGCCGACCATGATCCGGCGCTGCACTTCAGGGCCGAAGCCTTCGCCACGGGAGCGCTTGTACAGATCGGTGAGGTCTTTCGGGTCTTCGCAGCGATAGCCGAAGCGCACGCCGTCGAAACGCGACAGGTTGGAAGAGGCCTCGGCCGGCGCGATTACGTAGTAAGCCGGAATCGCGTGTTGCAGGTTCGGCAGGCTGATTTCCTTGACCACTGCGCCGAGCTTTTTCAGCGCTTCGACGCTGGCCATGACCAGATCGGCGATGCGCGGGTCGAGACCGGCGCTGAAGTATTCCTTCGGCACGCCAATGCGCAGGCCCTGCAGCGAGGCGTTCAGGCCGGCGCTGTAATCCGGGACGGGCTCGTCGATGCTGGTGGAGTCGTTGACGTCGAAGCCGGCCATGCCTTGCAGCAGCAGCGCGCAGTCTTCAGCGGTGCGCGCCATCGGGCCGGCCTGATCGAGACTGGAAGCGTAGGCGATCATGCCCCAGCGCGACACGCGACCGTAAGTCGGCTTCAGGCCGGTCAGGTTGGTCAGTGCAGCAGGCTGGCGAATGGAGCCGCCGGTGTCGGTGCCGGTGGCGCCTGGCAGCAGACGCGCGGCAACTGCTGCTGCCGAACCGCCAGAGGAGCCGCCCGGGACGTGATCCAGATTCCACGGGTTTTTCACCGCGCCGTAGTGGCTGGATTCGTTGGCCGACCCCATGGCGAATTCGTCCATGTTGGTCTTGCCCAGGGTCACGGTGCCGGCGGCGGCGAGGCTGGCAACCACGGTGGCGTCGTAGGGCGCCTTGAAGTTGTCGAGCATCTTCGACGCGCAGCTGGTGCGAATGCCCTTGGTGCAGAAGAGGTCCTTGTGCGCCAGGGGAGCCCCCAGCAGCGCGCCGGTTTCACCTGCCGCGCGACGGGCATCGGCAGCCTGGGCCTGGGTGATCGCCAGGTCTTCGGTGACGGTAATGAAGCTATTGAGCTGCGGATCCAGCTGGGCGATGCGCGCCAGCAGAGTGCGAGTCAATTCTTCGGAAGAAAACTTTTTATCGGCGAGTCCGCGAGCGATCTCTGCCAGAGTCATTTGATGCATTGCAGGCACATTCCCTTAGTCGAGGACTTTCGGAACCAGATAAAGGCCGTCTTGGACCGCTGGTGCGATGGCTTGATAGGTATCGCGATGATTGATCTCGGTAACGGCGTCTACACGCAGACGTTGCGAGGCTTCAAGGGGGTGCGCGAGGGGCTCGATGCCGGTGGTATCGACCGCCTGCATCTGATCAATCAGCCCGAGAATGCTGTTAAGTGCTTCAGTAGTACGCGGGATATCGGCGTCATTGAGGCCAAGTCGGGCCAGATGAGCGATTTTTTCCACGTCGGAGCGATCAAGCGCCATGGGGTTCTCCAGTGGAATGCGCACGGGGTGAGCCGTACGTCAGATTGCGGAACACTACGCCCTTTAAACGGTCATAAGGCCGCGATCTTCCAGGGTAGTGCTCGGAAAAACAGCCAATTTAACATATTGGCTCCTTGCCCAAAATCCCTGTCGTTGTTAGAGTTTGCCGCACTTTTTTACCCACGCGTTGCCTAGGGTCCTTTCCCCATGTTCAAGAAACTGCGTGGCATGTTTTCCAGCGATCTTTCCATCGACCTGGGCACTGCCAACACCCTTATTTACGTGCGTGAGCGCGGCATTGTGCTGAATGAACCATCAGTTGTGGCCATTCGGACCCACGGAAATCAGAAGAGCGTTGTTGCTGTCGGGATGGAAGCCAAGCGGATGCTGGGCCGTACCCCGGGCAACATTGCCGCCATTCGCCCGATGAAAGACGGCGTCATCGCCGACTTCAGCGTCTGCGAAAAAATGCTTCAGTACTTCATCAACAAGGTTCACGAGAACAGCTTCCTGCAGCCAAGCCCTCGTGTGCTGATCTGCGTTCCTTGCAAATCCACCCAGGTCGAGCGTCGCGCCATCCGCGAATCCGCTCTGGGCGCCGGTGCACGTGAAGTATTCCTGATCGAAGAGCCGATGGCGGCGGCCATCGGTGCCGGCCTGCCAGTCGAAGAGGCCCGCGGCTCGATGGTTGTCGACATCGGTGGTGGTACCACCGAAATCGCGCTGATCTCCCTGAACGGCGTGGTGTATGCCGAGTCCGTCCGTGTGGGTGGCGACCGTTTCGACGAAGCGATCATCACTTACGTGCGTCGCAACTACGGCAGCCTGATCGGCGAATCCACCGCCGAGCGCATCAAGCAGGAAATCGGCACGGCCTACCCGGGCGGCGAAGTGCGTGAAGTCGACGTACGCGGTCGCAACCTGGCTGAAGGCGTGCCACGTGCCTTCACCCTGAATTCCAACGAAGTGCTGGAAGCGTTGCAGGAATCCCTGGCAACCATCGTTCAGGCCGTGAAGAGCGCACTGGAACAGTCTCCGCCAGAGCTCGCTTCGGACATCGCCGAGCGCGGTCTGGTGCTGACCGGTGGTGGCGCGTTGCTGCGTGACCTCGACAAGCTGCTGGCCCAGGAAACCGGTCTGCCGGTGATCGTGGCCGAAGACCCGCTGACCTGCGTTGCGCGTGGCGGTGGTCGTGCGCTGGAAATGATGGACAAGCACACCATGGACCTGCTCTCCAGCGAATAAGTCGCCGGTACGCAGCATGTTGCGCTTAACGGGCAGCACCTCACCGTGCTGCCTGTTCGTGTCCGACCTGTTGACGTCGCGCAGCGATGTTGCAAGTCTGACGCCCTGCATTTCCACCAACCCGCATCAGGCCGGTTTCATGTCGCATGAATAAGCACAGCAAAACTCACGCACCTCTGCGCGCATCTCTGGAAGGAGCGGCCCATTAAACCGCTTTTTTCCAAGGGTCCGTCTCTGGGCGTCCGTCTACTGGTGCTGGTCGTGCTGTCTGTGGCCATTATGGTCGTGGACGCGCGTTTCACCCTGCTCAAACCTGTCCGCAGTCAGATGTCACTGGTGCTGATGCAGTCTTACTGGATTGCCGATCTGCCCGAGCGTCTGTACCAGGGCGTTGCCAGCCAGTTTGGCAGCCGCACCGAGCTCGCCGCCGAAAACGAAAAACTCAAGACCGAGAACCTGCTGCTGCAGGGCCGCCTGCAAAAGCTGGCGGCGCTGACCGAGCAGAACGTGCGCTTGCGCGAGCTGCTGAATTCGTCGGCGCTGGTCAACGAGAAAGTCGAAGTCGCTGAGCTGATCGGCATGGACCCCAACCCGTTCACCCACCGGATCATCATCAACAAGGGTGAGCGCGACGGCGTAGTCCTCGGCCAGCCAGTGCTCGATGCGCGCGGCCTGATGGGGCAGGTGGTCGAGTTGATGCCCTACACGTCCCGTGTACTGCTGCTGACCGACACCACTCACAGCATCCCGGTGCAGGTGAACCGTAACGGCCTGCGCGCGATTGCCAGCGGCACCGGCAATCCTGAACGTCTTGAGCTGCGCCATGTGGCGGACACCGCCGACATCAAGGAAGGCGACCTGCTGGTGAGTTCCGGCCTGGGTCAGCGCTTCCCGGCGGGTTATCCGGTGGCGACGGTCAAAGAGGTGATCCACGACTCCGGCCAGCCTTTCGCCATCGTCCGGGCGGTGCCCACCGCCGCACTGAATCGCAGCCGTTATCTGTTGCTGGTGTTCTCGGACGGCCGTTCCCCTGAAGAGCGCGCTGCCGACGCCGCGCAGCAGCAGGAATCCCTTGATCGTCAGACGGCCGACCCGGCGGCGGTGCCCTCGGCCACTGTGCCGGGTGCCGCCCCTGCTGCCACGCCGAACAAGGCGGTCGTTCCGGCCACCGTGCCCAAGCCTGCCGGACACAGTGCTTCGTCGACGCCGGCCAACGCCAACAGCGCGTCTGCTCCGGCGACCACTGAACCGGCGGCGACCACGCCTGCCAAGCCCGCGACCAGCAAGCCGCCCGCCAAACCTGCGGCGAAACCTGCCGCCACCCGACCGGCGACGCCTGCTGCGACCCCGGCCGCTCCACGCGAGAGGGAAGAATAATGGCGCGTCACGCTCCCGCACGAAACGGCTGGGTGGTCTGGCTGACCTTCGCCATCGGCCTGCTGCTCAGCGTTTCGCCGCTGCCGCAGTTCATGGAAATATTTCGCCCGCTGTGGCTGGCCTTGCTGCTGGCCTTCTGGGCATTGGCGTTGCCGCACAAGATCGGCATGGTCACGGCGTGGATGCTGGGGCTGGCCGAGGATGTGCTGTACGGCACGTTGCTGGGGCAGAACGCGTTGATCCTCACGTTGATTACCTTTCTCGTGCTGTCGCTGCAGCAGCGCTTGCGCATGTTCCCGATGTGGCAGCAGTGTCTGGTGATCCTGGTGATTTTCGGCCTCGCGCAGCTGGTGCAGCTGTGGCTGAGCGCGCTGACCGGCAACCGTCAACCGACCCTGGCGCTGGTGTTGCCGGCGTTGGTCAGCGCATTGCTCTGGCCATGGGTCAGCTACGGACTGCGGGGGTTACGCCTGCGTTTGAAGATCAACTAAGTAATTGGGAGCGGCATCTGCCAGTTTTTGTAGGACCGGCTTCAGCCGGGAAGAGGCCAGTGTGAGCACCCCAATCCTGCGGCGTGACACCCGACGCTTTCCCGGCTAAAGCCGGTCCTACAGGATGAAGGAACGGAAAGGAACGCGGAAAGGGGACTGATTTATTTACAGCGCTTCACCGTAAATTAATCTGTCCCCGGCAGCTGAATGTTGCGGCGTTACACCTGGCGCTTTCCCGGCTGAAGCCGGTCCTACAAGGGAAGAGGCCGGCGCGAGCACCCTCCCTTCAGCGGTGTGCACCAAGGCTACGCTTGTGATCAACGACACGGAGACGTCCCATGCCCCACCTTCTTCTTGCCTCCGGCTCCCCGCGCCGTCGTGAGCTGCTCACCCAGATCGGCGTGCCGTTCACGACCCTCAGCGCCGACATCGACGAAACCCCTCTGGCCAACGAAACCCCTGCCGCGTACGTCCTGCGGCTGGCCCGTGGCAAGGCGGACGCCGGGCTGCTGCAGCTCGCCAACGATCCCGCCTACCCGACCGCCTGCGTACTGGGCGCCGACACCGCCGTGGTCCTCGACGGCCGCATCCTGGGCAAACCGGCGGACGAAGCCGAGGCGCTGGCGATGCTGGCCGCATTGTCGAACCGGGAACACGAAGTCCTGACCGCCATCGCCGTGGTGCACGAAGAACGCTGCGAAACCCGAACCGTTACCAGCCGTGTCCGCTTTCGGGCGATCCCGGAAGACGAGGCCCGCCGCTACTGGGCCAGCGGCGAGCCCTGCGACAAGTCCGGCGGCTACGGTATCCAGGGGCTGGGCGCGGTGTTTGTGGAAAACCTCAGTGGCAGTTATTCCGCCGTGGTCGGCCTGCCCTTGTGCGAAACCGCAGAAATCCTCCAGCGTTTCGGCATACCCTGTTGGCAACGCCCGGAAGGTGACAAGTCATGAGTGAAGAGATTCTGATCAACATCACGCCGATGGAATCGCGCGTGGCCGTCGTTGAGAACGGGGTGTTGCAAGAGGTGCACGTCGAACGCACCCAGCGTCGCGGGATCGTGGGCAATATCTACAAGGGCAAAGTCGTGCGCGTGCTGCCTGGCATGCAGGCGGCGTTCATCGACATCGGGCTGGACCGCGCGGCGTTCATTCACGCATCTGAAATCTCCATGCGCGAAGGCCCGGCCGTGGAGACCATCAGTTCGCTGGTCCACGACGGACAGAGCCTGGTGGTTCAGGTCACCAAGGACCCGATCGGCAGCAAAGGCGCGCGGTTGACGACGCAACTGTCGATCCCGTCGCGCTACCTCGTGTACATGCCGCGCACCGCCCACGTCGGCATTTCCCTGAAAATCGAGGACGAAGCCGAGCGCGAGCGCCTGAAACAAGTGGTCAGCGATTGCGTCGCCAAGGAAGGGATCAAGGAGAAGGGCGGTTTCATCCTGCGCACGGCGGCCGAAGGTGCGGGCGCCGACGAGATCATGATGGACATCCGCTACCTGCGCAGGCTGTGGGACCAGATTGGCGAGCAGATCAAAACCATCAGCCCGGCCAGCGTGATCTACGAAGACCTGGGCCTGGCGCTGCGCACGTTGCGCGACCTGGTCAGCCCGCGCACCGAGAAGATTCGCATCGATTCCCGCGAGACCTTCCAGAAGACCACCCAGTTTGTCGCCGAGCTGATGCCGGAAATCGCCGATCGCCTTGAGCATTACCCCGGCGAGCGGCCGATTTTCGACCTGTACGGCGTCGAGGATGAAATTCAGCGGGCGCTGGACCGCAAGGTGCCGCTCAAGTCCGGCGGCTATCTGGTCATCGATCCCGCCGAAGCCATGACCACCATCGACGTGAACACCGGTGCGTTTGTCGGTCATCGCAACCTCGAAGAGACCATCTTCAAGACCAATCTTGAAGCGGCGACCGCCATTGCCCGACAGCTGCGGCTGCGCAACATCGGCGGCATCATCATCATTGATTTCATCGACATGGAAGACGCCGAGCATCAGCGCCAGGTGCTGCGGACCCTGGAAAAACAGCTCGAGCGCGATCACGCCAAAACCAACATCATCGGCATCACCGAGCTGGGCCTGGTGCAGATGACCCGCAAGCGCACCCGGGAAAGTCTGGAGCAAGTGCTGTGCGAGCCGTGCAGCAGTTGCCAGGGCCGTGGCAAGCTGAAGACCCCGGAAACCATCTGCTACGAGATATTCCGCGAGATTTTGCGCGAAGCCCGGGCTTATCAGGCGGTGGGCTACCGCGTGCTGGCCAATCAGAAAGTGGTCGACCGGCTGCTCGACGAAGAATCCGGCAACGTGGCCGAGCTGGAAGTGTTCATTGGCAGGACCATTCGCTTTCAGGTCGAGACCATGTACTCCCAGGAACAATATGACGTCGTGCTGCTCTGAGAGTGCGTGATGCGCCGTGCTGCCCAGTGGCCGCGCAGCTGAAAACAGAAAACAGTGCCCTTGAGGCAGACGGAACGGATGCCGTCCAAAGAGAACAACGCGTGGCGATTGAGCACAACCTGGACGTACCCGCACCTGCACGATTGGGCCTGATGCCATGTGCAGGCGGTTTTTGCGGAGGCGCAGCGACATGGAACGTCTGACGCGGTTTCTGGCTGTGCTGACCCGTTGGGGGCTGAGTCTGTGCGCCCTTTTCGTGGTGCTGGTCGCGCTGTACGTGAGCGTCGGCCGTCAGTTGGTGCCGATGGTGGCCGAATACCGCGCCGACGTGGAAGCCAAGGCGCAGGCGGCGCTGGGCATGCCGGTGAGCATCGGTCGGCTGGAAGGCAGCTGGAGCGGCTTCGCCCCCATCTTTGTTGCGCGTGATGTGATGATCGGCGAGGGCGGCAACGCCGTTCGGCTCGATCACGTGCGCGCCATGCCCGACCTGCTCGCCAGCCTGCGTACCCGCGAAGTGCGTCTCGAACGCCTTGAACTGGACGGCCTGCAGATTGGTCTGAAAGAAGACCAGAACGGCCACTGGGCACTGCAGGGCCTGCCCGTACAGCCCGATCAGGTGACCGATCCCGAGCAAATCCTCAATCAGATGCAGATGGTCTCGCACCTGTCGCTATTCGACAGCCAGATCACCTTGCAGCCCTATGATCATTCGCCCCTGACGCTGACCTATGTGAGCCTGACGCTGAAGACCGGCAGTCTGCATCAGCGCCTCGACGCGCGCCTGAACCTGCCCGACGGCCAGCCATTGTCGTTGAACGTGCGCTCCACGGTGCGCGCCCATCAATGGCGCGACGGCGAGGCCCAGGCCTACCTGAGCTTGCCGCAAAGCGAGTGGTCGCAGTGGTTGCCGAAGAGCCTGACCCGCGACTGGAAAATTCAGAAGCTCAAGGCCGGCGGCGAGTTGTGGCTGAACTGGGGCAAGGGCAATCTGCAAAGCGCCGTCGCCCGCTTGAATGCGCCGCAGTTCAAAGGCTCGTACGCCGACCGCAAGCCTGCACGCATTGACAATCTGGCCCTTAACGCCTGGTTTGTGCGCGACGAAAAAGGCTTCAGCGCGACGCTCGACTCGCTGGCGATGGACCTGAACAGCAAGCGCTGGGAAAGCCGCGTTGATCTGCAGCAGACTGCTGCGACGGCCGATGCCGAAGAGCTGTGGCACGTGCAGGCCGACCGGCTTGATCTGACGCCGATCACGCCGCTGCTCGACTCACTGGCGCCGTTGCCTGACAAGGTGATGGTGGCGGTCGACCGCCTGAAAGTCACCGGGGGCCTGCGCAACGTGCTGGTTGATTACCGACCGCAGGCCGAGCCGCCAAAACGAGTGAGCTTCGCCGCCAATCTTGACAAGGTCGGTTTCGACGCCTACCACGGCGCGCCGGCGGCGGGGAACGTCAGCGGCGCGATCAGCGGTGATCTGGGTCAGGGCGAACTGCGCCTCGACACGGATGATTTCATGCTGCACCTGGACCCGATCTTCCGTAACGAATGGAAGTACCGTCACGCCAATGCAAAGCTGACCTGGTCGCTGGACGATCAGGGCTTCACGCTGATTGCACCGTACATCAAGGTTCAGGGGGAGGAGGGCAATATTGCCAGCGACTTCCTGATTCGCCTGCACTTCGATCACAGCCAGGAAGACTACATGGACCTGCGCGTCGGGCTGGTCGACGGCGACGGGCGCTACACCTCCAAATACCTGCCTGCCGTGCTCAGCCCGTCCCTTGATCAGTGGTTGCGCACCGCAATTCTGGGTGGCAACGTCGATCAGGGTTTCTTCCAGTATCAGGGCTCGATCAGCAAAGATGCGCCTGACGTGGCGCGGGTTATCAGCCTGTTTTTCAAGGTGCGCAACGCGAGCCTGGCGTTCCAGCCGGGATGGCCGCAGCTGAACAATGTCGACGGTGACGTCTTCGTCGAAAACAGTGGCGTGCGCATTCGGGCCAACAAGGGGCAGTTGCTGAACACCCAGGTCAGCAATGTCGCGGTGGACATTCCCCATGTTCCGGCGGGCCAGTCCAGCCATTTGCTGGTGGACGGGGATCTGAAAGGCAGCCTCCAGGACGGCATGAAGATTCTCCAGGAAGCGCCAATCGGCACCGGGCAGACCTTCGCGGGCTGGCAGGCAGAAGGGCCGCTGCAGGGGCATATCAACCTGGATATACCGCTGGTGAAGGGCCAAGAGCCCAAAGTCGTCGTCGATTTCAGTACCGACAATTCGCGTCTCAAGCTCGCCGATCCGGTGCTGGAGCTGACGCAACTGCGCGGCGATTTCCGTTTCGATTACACCAAAGGCCTGAGCGGCAAGAACGTCAAGGCCGTCGCCTTTGACAAGCCGGTGAACGCCGAGATTTTCGCCGAAGGCAAACCGGGAGCACCGGTGACGCGTATTACCGCCAGCAGCCAGATCGCCAGCAAGCGCCTGACCGATTGGCTGGGCGTGACGCAGCCGTTGCCGATCTCAGGCGATCTGCCCTACCAGTTGCAACTGACATTGAGCGGCAACGCCAGTCAGCTGCAGATCAACTCGAATCTAAAAGGGTTGGCGGTCGATTTGCCGGCGCCCTTCGGCAAAACCGCAGATGATGCGCGCGACACCGATTTGCGCATGAACCTGCAAGGCCCGGAGCGGCGCATCGACGTCGGCTACGGCAATATCGCCAATCTCGCGTTTGCGTCGCCGCCGGGCAAATTCGGCGACGGCCGTGGCGAACTCTTCCTCGGCGAAGGCGGGGCGATCGTGCCGGACGCCAAGGGATTGCGCGTTCGCGGTTCGTTGTCGGAACTGGACATCGCGCCCTGGCAAGCCATGGCTGAGCGGTATGCCGGCAATGACCCGGGGGGTAGCGCCAAGCAATTACTCAACAGCGTCGATTTGCAGATCGGCAAGCTGACCGCGATGGGCACGACGCTGGAGCAAGTGGGCGTTCAGCTCCAGCGCAGCAGTGCCGCATGGGCGCTGTCGCTGGACAGCTCGAAGGTAAAAGGCACTGCGACGTTGCCGGACAGCAAAGCCGCGCCGATCGACATCAGTCTGCTGTATGTACGCTTGCCTGCACCGGACCCCAACGCGGCAGTCGTTGAAAACGCGCCGGACCCGTTGGCGGACGTGGACCCGCGCAATATTCCCGCGCTGAACATCAAGATCACTCAGCTGTTTCAGGGCGATCAATTGATGGGGGCGTGGTCGCTCAAGATCCGCCCGACGCCGAACGGTATCCAGATGTCCGACATGAATCTGGGCCTCAAAGGCATTGCGCTGCTGGGTAATGGCGGTTGGGAAGGTACACCGGGGACGACCAGCAGTTGGTTCAAGGGCCAGGTGAGCGGCAAGAATCTCGCGGATGTGCTCAAGGCCTGGGGTTTCGCGCCTACGGTCACCAGTCAGGAGTTCGAGCTGAACGCTGACGGTCGCTGGCCGGGCTCGCCCGCCTGGGTGGGGTTGAAGCGCTATTCCGGCAGCCTGGATGCGACGCTCAAGAACGGCCAGTTCGTTGAGGTCGAGGGGGGGGCGCAGGCGTTGCGGGTGTTCGGCCTGCTCAACTTCAACTCCATTGGCCGGCGTCTGCGTCTGGACTTCTCCGACCTGCTGGGCAAGGGCCTGAGTTACGACAAGGTCAAAGGGCTCCTGGTGGCGAGCGATGGCGTATACGTCACCCGCGACCCGATCACCATGACCGGCCCGTCCACCAATCTGGAGCTCGACGGCACGCTGGACATGGTCCGCGACCGCGTCAACGCCAAGCTGCTGGTGACCCTGCCGGTGACCAATAACTTGCCGATTGCCGCGTTGATCGTCGGCGCACCGGCGATTGGCGGCGCGTTATTCCTCGTCGACAAGCTGCTGGGCGATCGCGTGTCGCGCTTTGCCAGCGTGCAGTACAAGGTCGAAGGTCCTTGGAAAGAACCGAAGATCACCTTCGACAAGCCGTTCGAGAAACCGCAGTAATCACTGCCTTGGCACGACGCAGACCTGTGCAGCGTGACGCCCGACGCCTTCCCGGCTAAAGCCGGTCCCACTGGGTAAATGCGGTGTCAGTGAGGACCGCGTGCTTTTGTAGGACCGGCTTCAGCCGGGAACAGGGGAGAGGGGACTGATTTATTTACAGCGCTTCACCGTAAATTAATCTGTCTCCGTTGGCCAAACTCTGCGGTGTAACACCCGACGCCTTCCCGGCTAAAGCCGGTCCCACTGGGTAAATGCGGTGTCAGTGAGGACCGCGTGCTTTTGTAGGACCGGCTTCAGCCGGGAACAGGGGAGAGGGGATTGATTTATTTACAGCGCTTCACCGTAAATTAATCTGTCTCCGTTGGCCAAACTCTGCGGTGTAACACCCGACGCCTTCCCGGCTAAAGCCGGTCCCACTAAGGTTGGCTGTCGAATTGGGGCTTTCGAACGAGCCCAATCGTCGGCGCCTGGAGTAGAGTGCAGTTCTATCGATCGGGGAGCGTGTATGTCCTTCGCAGTCATTCAGATGGTCAGCCAGAGCAATGTGCTCGGCAATCTGGCTCAGGCGCGCCGGCTGCTGGAACAGGCCGCTGCATCGGGCGCCAAACTGGCGGTGCTTCCGGAAAACTTCGCTGCCATGGGCCGTCGTGATATCGCTGCCATCGGCCGCGCCGAGGCCCTTGGCGAAGGTCCGATCCTGCCATGGTTGAAACTTGCCGCTCGCGACCTCACCTTATGGATAGTGGCCGGGACATTGCCGCTGCCGCCGGAAGGTCAGCCGGATGGCAAGGTCACGGCGTGTTCGTTGCTGATTGACGATCAGGGCCGGCAAGTCGCGCGTTACGACAAGCTGCACTTGTTCGATGTCGACGTTGCCGATGCGCGAGGGCGTTACCGGGAATCCGACGATTACGCCCATGGCAACAACGTGGTGGTGGCGGACACGCCGGTCGGGCGCCTGGGGCTTTCGGTGTGTTACGACCTGCGTTTCCCGGAGCTGTACACCGCGCTGCGGGAAGCCGGGGCTGAACTGATCACCGCGCCGTCGGCCTTTACCGCCGTAACCGGCGCGGCGCACTGGGAGATTCTACTGCGCGCCCGGGCCATCGAAACCCAGTGCTATGTGCTGGCGGCGGCCCAAGGCGGCATTCATCCGGGGCCGAGAGAAACATTTGGGCATGCGGCGATCATAGATCCATGGGGCCGCGTGCTGGCCGAGCAGGCGCAGGGTGAAGCCGTGCTGCTGGCCGAACGAGACAGCGTCGAACAAGCGTCCATACGGGCGCGCATGCCGGTAGCGAATCACCGGCGATTTTTTTCGCAGGCCGCCGTGCGACCTGCCAATACCCCGGAGTGAATATGAGCCACTTGTCCTCTGTCAGCGAACACCTTCTGGCACCAGGCGGCCTGAGCTTAGACAACCTGCAATCGGTGCTCGGCGAGCTGGCCGGTCCAGGCATCGACGCCGCCGACCTGTATTTTCAAGGGCAGATTTCCGAGTCCTGGGCACTGGAAGACGGCATCGTCAAAGAAGGCAGCTTCAACCTGGACCAGGGCGTCGGCGTACGCGCGCAGTCAGGCGAGAAAACCGGCTTCGCCTACAGCAACGCCATTACTCATGAAGCCCTGATCCAGGCGGCCCGGGCCGCTCGCTCGATTTCCCGCGCGGGCCAGAACGGCCGGGTTCAGGCGTTCACCACCCAGGACGTCGCCCAGCTGTACGCGCCGGACAACCCTCTGGAAGTCATGACCCGCGCCGAGAAGGTCGAACTGCTCAAGCGCGTCGACGCCGCCACCCGTGCGCTGGACCCGCGTATTCAGCAAGTCACCGTGAGCATGGCCGGTGTCTGGGAACGTATTCTTGTGGCGTCCACTGACGGCGGTCTTGCCGCCGACGTACGTCCGCTGGTGCGTTTCAACGTCAGCGTGATCGTCGAGCAGAACGGCCGTCGTGAGCGCGGCGGACACGGCGGCGGCGGACGCACCGATTACCGTTATTTCCTCAGCGACGACCGTGCGATGGGCTATGCCCGTGAAGCGTTGCGTCAGGCGCTGGTCAATCTGGAAGCCATTCCGGCGCCGGCTGGCACCTTGCCGGTCGTATTGGGCTCCGGCTGGTCCGGCGTATTGCTGCACGAAGCCGTCGGCCACGGCCTTGAGGGCGACTTCAACCGCAAGGGCAGCTCGGCCTACAGCGGCCGCATGGGCGAAATGGTTGCGTCGAAACTCTGCACCATCGTCGATGACGGCACCCTGGCCGATCGCCGTGGCTCCCTGACCGTCGATGACGAGGGCACCCCGACCGAGTGCACCACGCTGATCGAAAATGGCGTGCTCAAGGGCTACATGCAGGACAAGCTCAACGCACGGTTGATGGGCGTCGCGCGCACCGGCAACGGCCGTCGCGAGTCCTACGCACACCTGCCGATGCCGCGCATGACCAACACCTACATGCTGGGCGGCCAGAGCGATCCGGCGGAAATCATCGCCTCGGTCAAGCGCGGCATCTACTGCGCCAACCTCGGCGGCGGGCAGGTGGACATCACCAGCGGCAAGTTCGTGTTCTCCACCAGCGAGGCCTATCTGATCGAAGACGGCAAAATCACCGCGCCGGTCAAAGGCGCGACGCTGATTGGCAACGGCCCGGAATGCATGAGCCGTGTGTCGATGGTCGGCAACGATCTGTCCCTGGACAGCGGCGTCGGCACCTGCGGCAAGGACGGTCAATCGGTTCCGGTAGGCGTCGGTCAGCCGACGCTGAAGATCGATGCGATCACCGTTGGCGGCACAGGCGGGGCTTGATAATCGAGGGGCTTGCGCCGGTTGAGTGATTCAAACGGCGCAGCAGTTCTAGCGCAGTCCGCGTTTGCTTTCGTCTAGCTCGCGGATGTATTTGAAAATTTTGCGGGTCGCGGTAGGGGCCTTGTTCTGCGCAGCTTCATGCTGAGCCTGACGGATCAGCGAGCGCAGTTGCTGACGGTCGGCGTCCGGGTACTCACTGACGAACTGCTCAAGCACGTCGTCGGTACCGGTCACCAGGCGATCACGCCAGCGTTCCAGATTGTGAAAGCGCTCGTTGTACTGGCGCGTAGAGGCGTCAAGCTGATCGAGCAGCACCAGGATTTCATCCAGATCCTGATCGCGCATCAGCTTGCCGATGAATTGAATGTGGCGTTTGCGCGCAATGTGCGCGGTGTGCTTGGGAGCATCGGCCAGTGCCCGACGCAGAGGGTCGGTCAGAGGCAGCTTGGCCAGCACATCGGGCTTGAATGTCGTCAAGCGTTCGCCCAGCTCCACCAGAGCGTGAAGCTCTCGTTTGACCTGGGTTTTGCTTTTCTCTCCGTCGAAGGAGTCGTCGTAAGAATCAACCATGGGGGCCGTCCGCAAATAAACGCCGCCATGATAACCAGTCAGGGCCCGGTTGTCCGGCCCGGCTGCTGAAATCAGAATTTGATGGAGAACGTCATGAGTGCATCAGAAAGCGTCGGCCCGCAGGCTTTGCCGGCATTGCAACAGCAGGTCGAGCAGATCGTCGCTGAAGCCAAACGTCAGGGCGCGACCGCGTGTGAAGTCGCCGTGTCGCTGGAGCAGGGCCTGTCCACCACGGTTCGCCAGCGCGAAGTCGAGACTGTCGAATTCAACCGCGATCAAGGTTTCGGCATCACCTTGTACGTAGGCCACCGCAAGGGTTCAGCCAGCACTTCCGCGAGCGGCCCCGACGCCATTCGCGAGACCGTTGCCGCCGCGCTGGCCATCGCCAAGCACACGTCGGAAGACGAGGCCTCGGGGCTCGCCGACGCTGCGTTGATGGCCAAAGACCAGCCGAATTTCGACCTTTATCACCCGTGGAACATCACCCCCGAGCAGGCCATCGAACGTGCGCTGGTCTGTGAAGCGGCCGCCTTCGACGCCGACAGCCGGATCAAGAACGCCGACGGCACCACGCTGAACGTGCATCAGGGCTGCCGCGTTTATGGCAACAGCCACGGCTTCATCGGCGGCTACGCGTCGACCCGCCACAGCCTGAGCTGCGTGATGATCGCCGAAGGCGAAGGGCAGATGCAGCGCGACTACTGGTATGACGTCAATCGCCGTGGCGAGCTGTTGATGGACGCCCGGCTGATCGGCCAGAAAGCCGCCGAGCGTGCCGCAAGCCGGCTGGGCGCGCGGCCGGTGCCGACCTGCGAAGTGCCTGTGCTGTTCTCCGCCGAGCTGGCGGGCGGTCTGTTCGGCAGTTTGCTGGGCGCGATCTCTGGCGGCAACCTGTACCGCAAGTCTTCATTCCTCGAAGGCGCGATCGGTCAGCGTCTGTTCCCCGAGTGGATGACCATCGACGAGCGTCCGCATCTAATCGGCGCCATGGGCAGTTCCGCGTTCGACGGCGATGGCTTGGCGACCTACGCCAAGCCGTTTGTCGAAAATGGCGATCTGGTTTCCTACATCCTCAGCACCTATTCGGGCCGCAAACTGGGCCTGCCGAGCACCGCGAACGCGGGTGGCGTGCATAACCTGTTCGTCAGCCACGGCACCGAAGACCAGGCGGCGCTGATCCGCCGCATGGGGCGCGGGCTGCTGGTCACCGAGTTGATGGGCAGCGGCCTGAACATGGTCACCGGCGATTATTCCCGTGGCGCTGCGGGTTTCTGGGTCGAGAATGGCGAGATCCAGTTCCCGGTTCAGGAAGTGACCATCGCCGGCAACATGCGCGACATGTTCAAGCAAATCGTTGCCGTGGGCAGTGATCTGGAGCTGCGCAGCAACATCCGCACCGGTTCTGTGCTGATCGAGAAGATGATGGTGGCGGGTAGCTGATTCCGCTCTGCGTTAGCGCTTCACCCCCAAGGCCTGCCCCGATTTCGGTGCGGGCCTTTTTTATGGGCGCTTTCAGACACTGCAGCTGACTCAATACATCTCCGGGGTTGTGTTGATTCTTAAACTCATTTAATAATAAATCTCATTCGTTAAGTGGGCCTCGGTCATGGGCACTGTTCTGCACGAGTCGCCGTACCTGGAACACTGGCGCGCATTGAGTCTGCGGATTCGCTGCGCGCTGGATCCGGACGAGCCGCGGCTCATCGAACACTACCTTGCGGAAGGCCGCTATCTGGCGCGCTTCACCGCCACGCCCAAATCCCTCATCTGTGAAAGCACCTTTCGCCTGCTGGTCGACACCGCCAGCGACACCGCGCTGCCCTGGCATTGGCGTTGTCTGTGCCTGGACCAGGCATGGCGTCCGCTGCGTGACATGCAGGCGCTCGCCAAATCCGCTGCGCAACAGCAACGGGTTCAGGCCTTCGCTCAGCGTCTGGCGACCTGCGCACTGCTGCCGTCGATTCCTCTGACCGACCCCGCGCCATCGAATCCGCAAAACGCCCTGCCGACGGCTTTTGATCGCCGGCGCCACTCGTGAGGACCTGCGCCATGGAGCAATGGAAACGTACCATCCTGAGCGGTAACAGTTGCTTTAACCGAGGCGACTTGATCGATGCGCGCGAGCTGTACCTGCAAGCCCTCGCGCTGGCGCAGGTGCTCTTCGACCGTTGGAGCGTCGCCGATGAGGCCGTTGCGGCGTTCGTGATTTCTCATCACAACCTGGCGGATCTGCACCTGAGTCTGGGTCAGCCCGAGGAGAGCGCCGAATACCTCTGCGCCGTGCATCAGCGGATGCTGAATGTGATTCAGGACCCGCAAATGACGCCCGCCCTGCGACAGGCAGCGCTGCGGCACAGTAATAAAACCTACAGCGAACTCTTGGGTTTCGTCGGCCAATACGGCGAGTACCCACGCACCCAACGCCTGCTCAACAGCCGCGGCGAACATTCCCGCTCGGCGCTTCAGCACCACGCCGCTCGCGCCGGCACCCTCTCGTATGGAGTCCACTGACATGCCCTTTACCTTGCCTGCCTTGCCCTACGCCTACGATGCGCTCGAACCCCACATCGACGCGCAGACCATGGAAATTCACTACAGCAAGCACCACCAGACCTACATCAACAACCTCAACGCAGCCGTCGAGGGCACCGAATACGCGGAGTGGCCGATCGAGAAGCTGGTTGCCAGCGTGGCCGAGCTTCCGGAAAAACTGCGCCCGGCGGTGATCAATCAGGGCGGCGGGCATGCCAACCATTCGCTATTCTGGGAGGTGATGAGCCCCCAAGGTGGCGGCGTGCCAAGCGGTGCGCTGGCGAAGGCGATTGACGAGCAAGTGGGCGGATTCGAGGCGTTCAAGGACGCTTTCACCAAAGCAGCGTTGACGCGCTTCGGCAGCGGCTGGGCCTGGCTGAGCGTCACGCCGGACAAAAAACTCATCGTGGAAAGCAGCGGCAATCAGGACAGCCCGCTCATGAAGGGCAACACGCCGATCCTCGGGCTGGACGTCTGGGAGCACGCCTATTACCTGCGCTACCAGAACCGTCGTCCGGACTACATCGCTGCGTTCTACAACGTCGTCAACTGGGATGAAGTTGCCAAGCGCTACGCAGCGGCGCTCGGCTGATCCCTACCAGACCCCGGATAAGGCGATTTATGCGTTCGGACATACTGGCTCTCGGCAGCGTGCGGTTATTGCGGCTGGCATTGGGCTCGATTCTGGTCCTCGTGGGCACCGCTCTGCTGGTGGCCCAGGGACTCTCATGGGTTGCACTTGAGCCGAGAATGTTGCGAGCGCTGGAAGGCGGCGCCATCTGCGCGTTGGGCACTGCCCTGGGCGCCGTGCCGGTGCTGGTGATCCGCGGCATGCCGGTGGCAGTGTCCGATGGCCTGCTGGGTTTCGGCGCCGGCATCATGCTGGCGGCGACAGCGTTTTCGTTGATTGTGCCGGGCCTGGGCGCGGCCCATGATCTGGGCTTTACCCCGTGGGGCGCGGGAGCGTTGATCAGCTTCGGGATACTGCTCGGCGCGGCCGGTTTGTTTCTGGTCGACACGCTGATTTCCAGAGGGTCACCGTTATCGGAGGTGGCCGGGAAACCGACGATCCCCTCGAACATCTGGCTGTTTGTCATCGCCATCATTGCCCACAACATTCCCGAAGGGATGGCGGTGGGCGTGTCGGCGGGTGGTGGTCTGGCCCACGCCGACAGCCTGGCAATGGGTATTGCCATTCAGGACGTGCCGGAAGGGCTGGTCATCGCGCTGGTGCTGGCGTCTGCCGGCATGTCGCGGCTCAAGGCGTTTTTGATCGGCGCGGCGTCTGGGTTGGTCGAGCCGGTGTTCGCCGTGCTCTGCGCCTGGCTGGTGGAGGTGGCTGCGTTACTGTTGCCGGTAGGACTGGCGTTGGCGGCGGGGGCGATGCTGTTGGTGGTGACCCACGAAGTCATCCCCGAATCCCGCCGCAACGGTCACGACAAAATCGCCAGCTTCGGATTGCTGGTCGGGTTCTGCTTGATGATGGTGATGGACACGGCGCTGGCCTGAGGGGGCGGGCGGCTACAGCCTGCCTCCGCCCAGCTTCGACAGCGTGACGGCATCCGGCTTGCCGTCGAAAAACGCCTCAAGCACCTGCTGGAAAACCGGCGTATCCGGCGCCACCGCTGCGAACAGCGTCATGCTCGATCGCAGCTTCATGTCATCCGGCGAGCCCATGATCTGCATTGCGCTGCGGTTTTTCCATTCAAGCAACGCCTCGCAGCAGCGCGCCAACCGTTCGCCCAATACCGGATGCTGCAAATAGGCAATCGCCTCGTCACGCCCACTGATCGCGTACCGCCGAGCCATGTCGCTGTGGCCCAGACCGGCCAGTTGCGGGAACACGAACCACATCCAGTGCGACTGCTTGCGCCCGGACTTCAGTTCCGCCAGTGCGCGTTCGTGCATCGACGCTTGCGCTTCGACAAATCGTTGCAGGTCAAATGAATCGTTCATTGCTGACGCCTCGCCCTGATCGCGGCACCTCGCCGCGCTTGCGATTGAGACTACAGCAGCGAGTGATGTTTCCAGCACTTTCAGGCGCCTGCTCCTCAACCGCGTAAAAACCCTTATAATCCTGCGCCTATTCCTCTGATGCGAGATCCGCCGTGAGCTTACCGCCGTGCCCAAAATGCAGTTCCGAGTACACCTACGAAGATGGCAGCCAGCTCGTGTGCCCGGAATGCGCCCACGAGTGGTCGGCTGACGGCGCCAGCGCCGAAGCGGGCGATGACACCAAGGTGATCAAGGACGCTGTGGGCAACACCCTGCAGGACGGCGACACCGTCACAGTCATCAAAGACCTGAAGGTCAAAGGCTCGTCGCTGGTGGTCAAGGTCGGCACCAAAGTCAAAAACATCCGCCTGGTGGACGGCGATCACGACATCGACTGCAAAATCGACGGCATCGGCGCGATGAAGCTGAAGTCGGAGTTTGTGAAGAAGGGTTGATCGCCGTCCGGCCTGATCGGCAGATTGATCGTTCCTCACGGTTTACCTGCTGATCGTTCCTTACGCTCCGTGTGGGCATGCCGCTCATGACTCTCCGAGTTCCTTTAATGTGGAGGCGGACTTGGGAACGAACTTCGAAATTATGTAGGCCTGATCCTCCTAGGGGTTCGGAAACTTCCTACCATCAGAGTGGCATTACCGCCCATCCATCCCGCCGCAAGTCCCATAGCATCTGCCACCTTGGATTGGTTATGCGGGAATTGCTTCGGTGTCAGATTTCTACCAGTACTTCAAAGAAAACATGGAGAGCATGGGCCTGCCTGCGCCTCAATCGCTTTTTGGCTCTGTCACGAGCGCGGTTGCGACAGCGACGACGCTTCTCAGCCAGGTCGAGAAATTCGGTAAAAAAGTGACCATTAATGAGCTTTTGCGCGCGGGTACCAAATTAGAGCAACTGGCAATCGTCGGAGCATGCTCGGCGGCGTTCTATTTGGGTGCGGTGATTGGAAGCATTGCCGTTGCTACCGGAAGAGTGCTTGGTAACGGCGCGACTTTATCCGACGTGCTTCTCACCGCCCAAACACATAACCTGAGGACTGACTGGCTTGTCCATTGCCTACACATGTATCCAGGCATATACCAAGCCGCCACTCCGGGCAAAACCACTTATCGATTCTTGGGACATGTAGTGTGAAAGACTCAGTCTTGCTACTGACAGTCGCGGTGATCGTCGCCTTTGCCGCTTGGGTGTTTTGGCACTACGCCGGGCTGAGCGGTTTTGAGCTACTGAGCACTTTGATAGTTGTGTCGCTTGCCGTGGACAACACGCGCTTGAGGCGCGAGTTGAAAAAGCGCAGAGCTTAGTCGGTAGGTGCGATTCATGCGGCCTCGCTATTGTGCGCTGTGATCGTTCCTCACGCTCCGCGTGGGAATGCCGCTCATGATGCTCCGCGTTATTCAAACGCGGAGCATCCCCGGCGGCGTTACCAAGCAGAGCGTGGGAACGATCATCAAGGGGGTGAAGTCGGTAGCTCGGTGACGCTGCTGGACCTGTGGGAGTGAGCTTGCTCGCGAAGACTGCCTTCCGGCCGCTGAAGACGATGCGGATGCACCCACCGCTTCGTGAGCAAGCTCACTCCCACAATGGATTGTGTGCGGCATGGTTTTTCCGCACGCCAACCCAGATGCCCGCCTCAACTCGGCAAATTAATCCCGAACGTATTCACTCCATGCTCGCTGCGCACGAACACGGTGCCGCCGTGCATCAGGGCGATGGCTTTGACGATCGCCAGGCCAAGCCCGTGGTTGGCGCCGCTGTTGCTGCGCGAGGCATCGACGCGATAGAAGCGCTCGAACAGTTTGGGCAGATGTTCCCCGGCGATCGGCGCGCCGGGGTTGGTCACGCCGATGCTGACGTGATCGCCCTCATCGCGAATATCCACCTGAATCAACTGCCCCGGCGAGGTGTGCTGCACCGCGTTGTGCAGCAGGTTGATCAGCGCCCGGCGCAAGTGCGCGGTTTCGATGGGCGCGTTGGCATCACCCCGCACTTCAACATGCACTTGGGCGTCTTCCAGAATGAAGTCCAGATAATCCAGGGTCTTCGCCACTTCCTGGGCGAGTGAGGCCTGGGTCAGTTGAGTGGCTTTGCTGCCTTGATCGGCGCTGGCCAGAAACAGCATGTCATTGATGATCGAGCGCAGCCGTTCGAGCTCTTCGAGGTTGGATTGCAGCACCTCGAAGTAATGCTCGGCCGAGCGCCCGCGGGTCAGCGCCACCTGGGTCTGACCGATGAGGTTGGTCAGGGGAGAGCGCAGTTCATGGGCAACGTCGGCGTTGAATGACTCCAGCCGTGAATAGGCCTGCTCGACCCTATCCAGCGTCGAGTTGAACGAGGTCACGAACTGATCCAGTTCAGGCGGCAGATGCGACAATTTCAGGCGCCCGCTCAGTCGTGGCGGCGTCAGTTTGCGCGCCTCCAGAGACAACTCCGTCAGCGGCTTCAGGCCGATGCGCGCCACCCAGTAACCCAGAGCAGACGCGAGCAGGATGCCGACGGCGGCCAGACTGATCAGCGCGATGAGCAGGGAATGTTGGGTCTGCCAGAAGGTTTCGGTGTCCACCGCTGTCAGAAAACGCAGCGGCGGACGTTGATCTTTCGCCGGGAACTGACTGACCAGCACTTTGAACGGGTAATCATGGCCGCTCAGGTTCAAGTCGCGCATGCCCAGCGGGCCTTTGGCGAAAGCGCGGATCTCGGTGTCCGGGTTGCCGAATTCATAGGTCGGGTTGTCGCTGACCACCCAAAAGCGCAGGCGTTTGTCTTCCTCACTGAGCAGCCTGAGCTTGGCGTTGATTTTGGCCCAGTGCTCGGGCGTTCCATAACGCTGGACGGCCGATTCGAGCACGCTGTAACGGGCGTCGACTTCGGCTTCCGGCAACAGCCCGAGGCCCTTGTCCACTTGCAGGTAAAGCGCCCAGCCGATCAACAGAAACACCAGCAGCGCCACGAGGGCGAACATGCCGCTCAGGCGCAGGGCGATGGAATTAGTCGACACGACGGCTCTCCAGCACGTAACCCATGCCGCGAATGGTGTGCAGCAGTTTTTGCTCGAACGGCCCGTCGAGCTTGGCACGCAGGCGTTTGATCGCGACTTCGACGACGTTGGCATCGCTGTCGAAATTCACGTCCCAGACCATCTCGGCAATCGACGTCTTCGACAGGATTTCCCCCTGACGCCGAGCCAGTACGCTCAGCAGCGAAAACTCCTTCGCCGTGAGATCCAGACGTGCGCCGGCCCGCGTGGCCTTGCGGCTGATCAGGTCGATCCACAAATCAGCGACGCTGATCTGCACCGGCTCGTGGCCGCCACTGCGCCGGGTCAAAGCCTGCAGGCGAGCCACCAACTCCAGAAACGAAAACGGCTTGCCCAAATAATCGTCAGCCCCTTCGCGCAGGCCGCGAATGCGATCGTCGACGTTCTCGCGGGCGGTGAGCATGATCACCGGCGTCTGTTTACGCGCACGCAGGGCTCGCAGCACGCCATAGCCATCGAGGCCGGGCAGCATGACGTCGAGAATGATCACCGCGTAGTCGCTTTCCAGCGCCATGTGCAGGCCTTCGATGCCTTCGCGCGCGACGTCGGTGGTGTAACCCTGCTCGGTCAGGCCCCGGTGCAGGTAATCGGCGGTTTTCTCTTCGTCTTCGATAATCAGGACACGCATCGGTCCACGCTCACTTTTTCACTGCTTGCTTATTAGGTACTTGGTTTCAACGGCTTACTTTTCAGTGGCCAGTTCCGCAACCGCCGGCTTACCGGATGCTGTCGCGCCCGGCGCTGTCGAAGCAGGCGTCTGACGCGGGCGGTGGAACAGTCGCTCCAGTTGCAGGTAGATCACGGGCGTGGTGAACAGCGTCAGCGCCTGGCTCACCAGCAACCCTCCGACAACGGCAATGCCCAAGGGCTGACGCAGCTCCGCACCGACACCATAACCGAGCATCAACGGCAGCGCGCCGAGCAATGCCGCCAGCGTGGTCATGATGATGGGCCGAAAGCGCGTCAGACAGGCTTCATAAATGGCGTCACGCGGGGACATGCCTCGATTGCGCTGGGCGTCCAGCGCGAAGTCCACCAGCAGGATGCCGTTCTTCTTGACGATGCCGATCAGCAGCACGATCCCGATCAGGCCCATGATCGAAAAGTCCTGACCCATCAGCCACAGCAGCAACAGCGCACCGATACCGGCGGAGGGCAGGGTGGAAATGATCGTCAGCGGATGGACGAAGCTTTCATACAGCACGCCCAGAATGATGTACACCGCTACCAGCGCCGCGATAATCAGCCACGGCTGGTTGGCCAGCGAACTCTGGAACGCCTGGGCCGCGCCCTGGAAGTTGCCGATGATCGAGGCGGGCATGCCGATCTCGTTCTTCGCCTGATCGAGCAGCACCACCGCATCACCCAAGGCAACGCCCGCCGACAGGTTGAACGACAGGTTCGCGGCCGGGAACATGCCGTCATGGCTGATCGACAACGGTCCCATCTTCGGCGCGCCGACCTTGGCAAGCGCCGACAGCGGCACCATTTCATTGGTCAGCGGCGAGCGCAGGTAGAAGTAATTGAGGCTTTCGGCCTTGCCGCGCTGCTGCGGCTCCAGCTCCAGGATGACTTTGTACTGGTTGATGTCGGTCTGGTATTCGTTGATCTGGCGCTGACCAAAGGCGTCGTACAGCGCCTGATCGACGTCCGCCGTGGTGAGGCCGAAACGCGCGGCGGCGCTGCGGTCGATGTCGAGGTGCGTGACGCTGCCGCCCAGTTGCAGGTCGTTGGAGAGGTCGCGGAAGGCCGGCAGGGTCTTCAGTTTATCGGTCAGCTTTTGCGTCCAGACATTCAGCAGCGCGCCGTCGTTGCTCTTGAGCACGTATTGGTACTGCGCGCGGCTCGGACCGGAACTCAGGTTGATGTCCTGCCCCGCGCGCAGGTACAGGACGATGCCGGGGATCTGCGCGAGTTTCGGCCGGATCCGGTCGATGAACTGGCTGGCGGAAACGTCACGGTCTGCACGGTCCTTGAGGGCGATCCACACCCGGCCGTTGGCGATCGTCTGGTTACTGCCGCTGACACCGACCGAATGGGAAAACGCCTTGACCGCCGGATCCGCGGCGATGATTTTCGCCAGCTGTTTGTGTTTCTCGATCATGTCCGGGAAGGAAATATCCGCCGCCGCTTCACTGGTGCCCAGCACCATGCCGGTGTCCTGAACCGGGAAAAATCCCTTGGGGATCAGCACATAGCCGACCACCGCAAGCGCCAACGTCAGGCCGAAAATACCCAGCATCAATCGCTGGTGCGCAAGGGCAAAGCGCACGCCGCGGGCATACCGCGCGAGCAGTCGCTCGCCGAAGCCGGGCTTGGCGTGGGGATCGTGTTTCGGTGCGCGCATGAACAGTGCCGCCAAGGTTGGCGCCAGGGTCAGCGAGACCACCACCGAAATCAGAATGGTCGATGTCGCGGTCAGCGCGAACTCCTTGAACAGCCTGCCGACCACGCCGCCCATGAACAGCAGCGGAATGAATGCCGCGACCAGCGAAAAGCTGATCGACACCACGGTGAAGCCGATTTCGCTGGACCCTTTGATCGCCGCGTCGCGCTTGCTTTCGCCGGCTTCCAGGTGCCGGTGGATGTTCTCCACGACGACAATCGCATCGTCGACGACAAACCCCACCGCCACCACGATGGCCACCAGTGTCAGGTTGTTCAGGCTGAAGCCGAGCACGTACATCAGCGCGAAACTGGCAACGAGGGACACGCCCAGCACGGCGGTCACGATCAGCGTCGCAGAGAGCTGGCGCAGGAACAGCGCCATGACCGCGATCACCAGCGCGATGGCAATCAACAGCGTCATCTCCACTTCATGCAGCGATGCACGAATGGTTTTGGTGCGGTCGCTGAGCACCGAGACGTCCACCGACGCCGGGAGCATTTCCTGCAATTTGGGCAACTGGCCGAGCACCCGGTCGACCGTCTCGACGATGTTCGCGCCGGGCTGGCGGAACACCACGATGTTCACGCCCTGCTGATCCCCGGACCAGGCCCGCACGTAGGCGTTTTCCGAACCGTTGATGACCCGCGCCACGTCACGTAAATGAACCGGTGCGCCATCTTTGTAGGAAACGATCAGTTGTTCGTAGTCCTTTGCCTGAAACAGTTGGTCGTTAGAGGCGAGGGTGGAAATGCTGTCTTTGCCGTACAGCGCGCCCTTGGCCAGGTTCAGGCTGGTCTGCTGCAGGGATTCCCGCAGATCGGCGAGGGTCAGCCCGATGGACGCAAGTTTTTCAGGCGCCGCCTGCACACGAATTGCCGGACGTTGCTGACCGGTGATGTTGACCTGTCCGACGCCATCGATCTGACTCAACTGACGCGCCAGCAGGGATTCGGTGACGTCGCTGAGTTCGGTGGCGGGCATCAGGTTCGAGCTGACGCTGAGGATCAGCACCGGGCTGTCCGCCGGGTTGACCTTGCGCCAGGTTGGCAGCGTCGGCAGGTCTGCGGGTAAACGGCCGGCCGCCGTGTTGATGGCCGCCTGCACTTCCTGCGCGGCGGTGTCGATGCTTTTGTTGAGGGTGAACTGCAGCGTCAGGTTGGTGGAGCCCAGCGCGCTGCTCGACGTCATCTGGGTCATGCCGGGGATGGCGCTGAACTGCACTTCGAGCGGTGTCGCCACCGACGATGCCATGGTTTCCGGGCTGGCGCCGGGCAACTGCGCAGCCACTTGAATCGTCGGAAACTCGGCTTCCGGCAGCGGCGCCACCGGCAGGCGAGGGAAGGCGATGCAGCCCAGCAGCACCAGCGCGAAGGTCAGCAGAACCGTGGCGATCGGGTGGTTGACGCACCACGCGGAAATGGACCCGCGGCTGTTCATTTCGCCGCCCCGGTGGAGTCGGCCAGGGTGTCCACAGGATCACCCTTGACCACCTCGATGTGCGAACCGTTTTTCAGACGCGACTGACCGTCGCTGACCAGCACGTCATTGGCCTCCACCCCGCTGATCAGCATCAGGTCGCTGTCCTGATACAGCACCTTGACCGGCACCACCTCGGCCGTGTCGCCCTTGACCCGATACACGTAATGCTGGTCGATGCCGCGCTGCACCACCTGTGGCGGAACCTTCAGGGCATTGCGATCGATGGCGGTCTGAATGCGCACGGTCACCAGCTGCCCTGGCCACAGCTTCTCGTCCGCATTGTCGAATATCGCCTTGGCGCGGATGGTGCCCGTGCTGGCCGCCACCTGATTGTCGATCAACAGCAACTTCCCCTGACCCAGCAGCGTGCCAGTTGCGCCTTCGCCGAGGTAGGCATTGACCGGTGCGGGCGTGTTGGAGGCAATCAGATCGTGCAGCGTGGGCAGCATCTGCTGCGGCAGGGAAAACTCCACCGACACCGGGTCGATCTGCGTCACCGAGAAGAGCCCGGTCGCATCGCTGACGCGCAGGAAGTTGCCTTCATCGACGTTGCGGATGCCGACCCGACCTGTCACCGACGAGCGTATTTGCGTGTAGGACAGCTGCACTTGCGAGGCATTGATCGACGCCTGATTGCCCAGCGCCGTGGCCTTGAGTTGGTCGACCAGCGCTTGCTGCTGATCGTACTGCTGTTTCGAGATGCTGTTGTCGACGGTCAGCAGCTTGTAGCGCTTGAGGTCGACATTGGCCACGTTCAGCTGCGCCTGGCTCTGGGTCAACAGCGCTTTGGCCTGATCGAGTGCGGCGCGGATCGAGCGATCATCGATGGTCGCCAGCAGATCACCCGCCTTGACCTGCTGCCCTTCCTTCACCAGCACCCTGGTCAAAATCCCGTCCACCTGAGGACGAATCACCACGCTTTGCAGCGACAGCACCGAGCCGATGCCGGTGACGTAACGCGGCACGTCTTCCTGCATGACGTTGATCACGCGCACCGGCACGGCAACCGGGGCGCTGACCTTCTTTGCCGCGGGACGTGTCACTGCCCAGACGCCTATCACCACGAGCACGACCAACAGGGTCGCAAGCATCACAACGTTGTTCTTCTTCTGCATACAGGGACAGGGCCAACCAGTGAATGAGGGGCGGGTAACCGAGAGCGTCCTTTATAACCCTTTGACCCGGTCAGCAAAATGACTGCTGCCTGTCAATATTGTCAGGTGAATAAGGGCAGACGATGAACGTGGGTAAAGAAACAACGCCGCAGGGCGATACCCAGATAGAAGCCACGAGTTTCGATGAACGAGTTCTACTGTGACGGGGAAAATTCCTACATAAACTTCGTGAGTTCTGAATGCTGGTTCACCAGGGGCTGGACTGATTTCGCTCAGCAGGTCCCTACTCCGGAGTAGTGCGATGAAAAGCCAAAAGGCTGTTTCGCTGTTTTTCTCGATCGCGGTCATCGGTGCGTGTGCCATGACGGCGCCTGCCGCCTGGGCTGCCCAAGGCGCGCTAATGTTTCACGGTAGCGTGGTCAATGCGACGTGCGACGCGCAGGTTTATAGCGCTCCGTCTTCAACCGGCTCCTTTAATACCTTGCCAGCCGACACTTATCTCACCTTGGGCGCAAGCCGTGGTGATGACGCGTGCGCTCAGCGAGTCGGGCCCGTACAGGTGACGTACAACGCGCTGTCCGCAGCCGGGTCTGAGGCTCATGCGGGCATCGTCACGCTGACTTATCCATAAGCGCTTTCGCGCTCACCCGAAGCTATCTGCTGACGAACCCGGCTCAATCGAGCCGGGTTTTTTGTGGGTGAACGCTTTAAAGGGGCTCGTCTGCGGCCAGGCCTTTCGGGGCACCGTGCAAACGTTCGCCTCAGGTTTTCTGAGGACGTAATGCCGCAAGCCGCGGCCTGCCTGGGGTCTGACACAGAAGCGTCACCTCCTACTGAAAGGTCCCACACGCGCAACTGTGTTTTCAATCCAAAAGAGGTAGATCGCCTGACAGCCGACCTTGAAGACGCTGCTTATAGTTCGTGTCGTCCTTTTGGGCACACACGAATCGACACAAGGAACGTCGTTATATGAAAAAGCTTTCTCTTACCCTGGCTATCGTGGCCGCAATGGGGCTTGGCATTTCCGGGACCGCGAATGCTGCGAACAACGGCAAACTTGTTTTCACCGGTACCCTGACCAATATCACGTGTGACATCGGCGCCGGAACGGGCGCCACCCCTGGCAACAACCCCGGCGAGATCAACGTAGACCTAGGCAACGTCTCGTTTTCCGACATCGGTCTCTTCGCCGACAACAAACTTGAAACCGCATCGCCCATCCAGCTGTTGGTCAATTGCACCGGCGGCGCCTCTCAATACAACACTGTGAACATGCGCTTCGTTGCTCGCCAGGGCAGCGGTCTGGATAACCTCGATCAGAAACTGCTGCGGGCCACCGGCGCGGCGGACGGTGTGGGCATCGGTCTGCTCAATGCATCCAATCAGTTGATGGACCTGAGCGGCAACGAAACCATCGACACGCCACTGGTCAAGGACGGTGCCGATGGCGCGACCGCCGAGATCAACTTCGGTGCGGTGTACGTCCTCAACGGCGCGGCCACCAACCCGGGTAATGCCGACGGCTTCCTGCCGTTCGTGATGGATTACCAGTGATGTAGCGGGCGAGCGGGCGTAGCTCGCTCGCCTTCCTGGCGTGTCCACCCCACAGCCCAAGACGGTCTCACCATGTTTCCTGATTTCATTCGCGGCTCGGCCCTATGGCTGGGCCTGCTCCTGGCTGCCCCGGCGCAGGCGGGTATCGTGCTCAACACCACGCGTGTCATCTACCAAGCCAAAGACAAGGAAGTCAGTTTCGTTGTGAACAACAGCGGGACGGCTGACATCCTCGCCCAGTCATGGCTCGAAGCGCAGAACGACACCGAGAATCTGCCTTTTGTCGTCACTCCGCCGCTGGCGCGAATGGCGGGCAGTGCCCGGCAAATGATTCGGGTGATCTACGCCGGCGAAGGTTTGCCTCAGGATCGCGAGTCGGTGTTCTGGCTCAACGTCCAGGAGATCCCGCAATCGGCGAAGGATAATCAGCTGCAGATTGCGATTCGTCAGCGCATCAAACTCTTCTACCGGCCCGCTGGTTTGAGTGACGATCCGCTCGACGCTGCCAAAAACCTCAAATGGCGCATGCATGACGGCCAGCTGGAAGTCAGCAATCCGACGTCGTATCACGTTTCGATGATTCAGATCGACGCCCGCCAGCAGGGCAAGACGCTGTTCAAGGCGGACAGCAGGATGCTGGCGCCAAAGCAGACCGTTCAATTGCCGCTTACTCAATCGGCCAGTGGTCACGCGGTGGACCTGCGGTTCATCAGCATCAACGATTTCGGCGCGCAGGAGCCGTACACCGCAAAGGTGTCCGGTGGCCAGACGACTCAAGCCATCAAGGCCGCCAACGTCATTACCCGGGCCGAGTAGCCACTCAGTCGCGGGCCGGATTTTACCCAGGTCTTTCTTCGGTCGCAGTCATGCGGCTCCAGCGCCTTGCGCCTGCCAAACATGATTTGCCAGCGCGTCGGAATCGAGAACACGAGTGAAACCAGCCAATGGAACCCCGAGATCACACCCAGGGAGATGCACGGATCGCAGCATGCTCGTCCCGCATCGACCGCAGACATCTGGCGCACCTGCCTGTCCGGATCAGCCCCCTGGCGAGGATTATTCTTGCCTCGGCAGGCATGGCACTGGCTTCGTCCGCGACTGCAATGACTGATCAAACCAGCGCCGCGACCGATGTGAAATTCAACACCTCGTTCATCCAGGGCACCGATCAGCCTGCTGATCTCGCGACCTTTTTGCACGGTAACAGCGTGGTCCCCGGGACCTATCGGGTGGATGTCTACGTCAATCGTGTGCTGAGCGGGCGGCGTGACATCAGCTTCATCGCCAACCCTGCAAAAGGCACCGTCGAGGCCTGCCTCACCCTGGACATGCTTCGCCAGTTCGGCATGAATCCGGAGGCTGTGCACGCCGGCGATGCCTCGTCGACGGAATGTTTCGATCTCCCGGCGCGGGTCGAATTCGCCCGCGTCGACTACCAGCCGGCGAGCCTGCGTCTGAACATCAGCATTCCCCAGGCCATGATGTTGCGCAGCGCTCGCGGCTACGTGCCGCCGGAGTTATGGGACGAGGGCGAGACGGTCGGTTTCGTCAATTACAACTTCAGCGGCGCGCGCCGTACCCGCAGTGGCCAGGGTCGCTCTCACGCCCAGGATCAGTATTACCTGAGCCTGCGCAACGGCGTGAACCTCGGTGCCTGGCGACTGCGCAACGAGTCCTCGCTGACCTATGGCAATGATCAGCCGTACCGCTTTCGCAGCAACCGGACCTTCGTGCAGCGCGACCTCACGGCAATGAAAGGCCAGCTGACCCTGGGCGAAACCTTTACCGATTCGCAAGTCTTCGACAGCGTTCGATTCCTCGGCGCCATGGTGATGTCCGACGAAGGCATGCTGCCCGACAGCGAGCGAATTTTCGCGCCGGTCATTCGTGGCATCGCCGACACCAACGCGTTGGTGGAAGTGCGTCAGAACGGTTTCATGCTGTACAGCGGCAACGTCTCGCCGGGCCCGTTCGAAATCACCGACATCTATCCCAGCGGGTCGAACGGCGATCTGGAAGTGACGGTGGTCGAAGCCGACGGCAGCAAGCGCGTGTTCGTCCAGGCCTACGCATCGCTGCCCATCATGGTGCCCAAAGGCGCGTTGCGTTACAGCCTCGCCGCCGGCCAATACGACAGCAACACCGAGGACGGTCTCTCTCCCGGCTTCACCTCCGGCACAGCGGTGTACGGCCTGACCGAGCGGGTAACGGCAGCGGGCGGCGTGCAAATCGCCGAGGATTACCAGGCCGGCAACATCGGGGCGGGCGTTAACACCGGGCTCGGCGCGGTGTCGCTGGACGTGACCCAATCCCTCAGCCGCCAGCGTGAGCAACGCTACAGCGGGCAGAGCCTGCGGGTGCGCTACGCCAACACGCTGGACCTGACCCAAACCACCCTCGCCGTGGCCGGCTATCGCTATTCAACGAATCAATACCTGACGTTCGACGACCATGTGGATGCGTTGCAGGCGCGTGACGGATCCGCCAGCGCGCGGGCCAAGGATCGCCTCGAAATCAGCCTGACCCAATCGCTGCCGGCGCAGGGCGCGTCGCTAAGCTTTACCGGATCCGAACAACGTTACTGGGACCGGGGCAGCAAGACGCGCCAGTTTTTTCTGTCGTGGAACTCGGCGTGGCGCAGCCTCAGCTACAGCCTGTCGGTCGAGCGTAACCAGACCTTCGAGCGCAGCGGAGACAATCGATCGGACAACCGTATCGCGCTGACATTGAGCCTGCCGCTGGGGAGCGAATCCGGTTCGTCGCGGGTGTTCGGGAATGCCGTTCGCGACAGCTCCGGCGCGTCCAGCGTGCAGTCGGGCCTCAACGGGCAACTCTTCGACGACCGCAACAGCTTCTACTCGGTACAGGCGGGTTACGACAGTGAGTCTGGGTCGTCAGGGTTCGGCAAGCTCAGCACCACCACGGCCTACGGGCGTTTCGATGCGGGCTACGGACAGGGCAGGGATTATCAGGCGTTGAGCCTGGGCGCTTCGGGTTCGGTGGTTGCTCACGGCGGCGGGGTGAATTTGGGCCAGCCCCTGGGCGAGACCTTCGCTCTGGTGCAGGTAAAAGACGTCAGCGGTGCGCGGCTGAGCAATTTCAGCAACGTCGAAACCGCCGATAACGGCTATGCCATCCTGCCTTACGCCCAGCCCTATCGAACCAATTGGGTCAACCTCGATACTCGCCAGTTGGGCGCCGATGTCGAGCTGGAAAATGCCGTGGACCAAGTCGTGCCCCGACGCGGCGCGGCTCCCCTGATCAGCTTTCGCACGGCAATCGGCCGGCGTGTGCAATTCGAACTGGTGCGGGCCGATGGCAGCCGCTTGCCCATGGGCGCAGCGGTGGAAGACGAGCAGGGCAAGCCGCTGGCAACCGTCGACCCCAGCGGGCGTGCGCTGGTGCTGAGCGAGCGGGACAGCGGCGAACTCATTGTCAAATGGACCGATCAGCAGTGCCGTGCATCGTTCGTGCTGCCGCCCAAGGAAACCCATCGCAGCTACGATCGCCTGAAGGTGCAATGCCTATGAAACGCGCCTGTCTGTCAGGGTTATTTCTGGCCGTGATCAGCGGCATGGCCCAAGGCGCGGTCTCGCTGTCAGGTACCCGGTTGATCTTCGACGGTCGCGACAAGGAGGCGACGATCGAGGTCAGCAACCGCAGTGATGCCGAGGCCTTGATTCAGGCCTGGCTCGATGCGCCCCGCGGCGACGATCAGCCAGGCGATGGGCGTGCGGCCGACCTGCCGTTCGCGTTGACCCCGCATCTGGTGCGCCTGCCAGCCAAGGGCAAGCAGACCCTGCGCCTGCTGTATGAAGGCATCGGCATGCCCCAGGACCGGGAATCGATGCTGCACCTGTTCGTGCTGGAAATCCCTCGGCGCAGCCCGGCGGTTCAGCAGTTGAGCATTGCCATCCGCCAGCGCATCAACGTGTTCTATCGGCCAGCGGGGCTGACCGGCGACCCGGCGGATGCGGCACAAACGCTCCTCTGGCAACGCGCGCCATCGGCGAGCCACAGGCTTTCGGTGCGCAACCCGACGCCGTATCACGTTTCGCTGCTGGACCTGCGCCTCAATGGAATCGAGGTCGCAGACCACCGGTTGCTGGCGCCTTTTTCGGACGCATCGCTGCCCCTCCCTGTCCTCGGCACAAAAGTCCCGGTGCCCTTCATCCTGAGTTTCAAGGCCATGACTGATTACGGGGGACAGCGCGATTACTGTGCGCCGCTTCAGGGAGGGCAGCCGTTCACGGTGCCGCTGCGCACGCCGGATTCACACTCACCCATAGGGAAATGCTGACATGAAAAGAACCATCATCCGAGGGTGGTTGACGTTGCTGACGACGCCGCTGCTGATGCTGTTGATGCCCGGCTGCGCACTGGCGCTGACCTGCAAGACCCAGGGCGCCGGCGAGACGGTGGTGCGCGCGGACCTCGGCAGCACCGTCGCCATCCCGGCGAATCTGCCCGATGGCAGCGCGGTCTGGCGTTCGGAGCGACTGAACCTTGCCGTCGAATGTGCGAGGGACGAACCGGGTGGTCCCGAGGATGTGTTGATTTATCTGAACCCTGACAACCTGCAGATCGGACAAGGCATTCGCGCCGGACTCACGTTGAGCGGCGTCGACTTCGTGCAAACCAGCGGGCGTATTCCCACGCGTCAACAAGCCCCAGCCTGCACGGAGGCAAGCTCGGCCTGCCCGAGCGTCGCGTTCAACCTGGCGTTTTCGGTGTTCATCCAGAAGTACGGTCCGACCCCGCCCTCCGGCGTCGCCAGTGATCTGCACGACTATCGATTGTTCCAGCTCGAGGCTGGCAGCGGGCAGAGTCCGGGGGGAGACCGCACGCTCAGCTACGTCATCAACAACCTTGAGGGGCTGCGCTTCGTCGCCTGCGATGCTGAGTTGCGAGTCATGCCCGAGACCGTGGATTTCGGCGACGTGGCCATCCGCAACGTACGGGTGGGAGAAGTCGCCACCTTTCAACGCTTCGCCCTGGCGACCAGCCGCACCTGCGAATCGCCGTTCAGCCTCAATGCGCGCATCACGCCTGTGTCTGGAACACTCAAGGGCGACGTGCTGGTGCCCATCAACAACGACAGCATCGGCGTTCGCATCACCCATGCCCGGGACAGCTCGCCCGTGCCGTTCCTCGAACCCTTCCACCTGACCGATCTGCTGGAGGGCAATTACTCGGAGACCGCTGACTTCAACGCCGAGCTGCTCTGGCAAACCAGTAAGCCGACCGCAGGCCCGTTTTCGGCGGAAGTGATGGTGGATCTGTTCTACAAATAGGCGCGCGCAGCCGGTCTGTTGGCAGAAGCGATCCGCTGGCGATTCAGGTATGCTGCGCGGCCCTCGGGCGCCGCCCGTATTCTCGAACGTCTGCCATTCCGGAGCTTTCATGACCACCCCCGAACACACGCCCGCTCCTGATGCTCGTGATTCGCACGCTTCGGTCGACGCCAACGCTGCGGCGGCGGACACAAAACCTGCGATCCCGGCCTTCAGCTTCCCGTTCAAACCGGGCGAGCTGCTGCAGGCCAAGAAGGACCAGCAGCACTACAAAGGCTCGGGCAAATCGAACCACGACAAGCGTCCGGGCGTCGCGCCATCAGGCACCCGTCGGTCGATGGGCAAGCGCTGATCACACCTTCGCTGGCGCGCACGGCAGGGTCATCCGACCCCCGCCGTGGTCATGCTTCTTTACGAAAACTGTCCTGATACTGAGCCTTACTTCTTCGGCAACGTGGTGACGTTATCCCATTCGGTGATCACCGCTTTCTTGTTCTTGCGGTCGTAGAGGCACAGCTCGGTGCCCGTCTTGTTCTTCATGAACGCCTGTTTGTACTGGCCTTTGATCAACAGCGCGTTGAAGCCGACGCTGTCATCGAAGGCCGCATCGGCGCCGGCAGGTTTGGCATTCTTCAGGGAGCTGGCGCTGACACAACTGTCGACCAGGGTTTTGTTGAAGCCGGCCCAGGCGTCCGGGCTGGAGGCATTGGCCTGGCCGGCGGCGCAGGCGGTGAGAACGAGTAACAGCGCGGCGTGCATCTTCATGGGTAGGGCTCTCCATGGCATGAGGGGGGAACGCGTCTCGGCGCAGATTCAGCGCGGTTCGAGTTCGTGGCGCTGAATATATTGCATACCGGCGCGCTCATACAGTCGGCGTGCGCCCAGGTTGCTTTCCATCACCTTGAGATCGACGTGGCCTTCGCCCCGCTGGCGGAAGGCCGAGAACGCCTGATTCAGCAACGCCAGACCCAGGCCTTGACGGTGCGCGCGCGGGTGAACCACCAGATTGCGGATGAACGCGCTGGTCCAGCATTGCACCACGGCCACCACGCCTTGAGCATCCTCCACAACGAAACACAGCGCCTGGTCAAACTCGGGATCAGTCTCGAAGGCGTCCAGCCAGGTGGCATAGTCGGGCGCCCGGCCGCCGCCGTATTCGCGTCCCAGCATCAGCAATTGATGAACCGCCGGGGCGTTCTGCGCACTGAGCTCAACGGGGCGCACACCAGCGGGCCAGACCGCATCGTCAGGGGCTGGGACAAGGTGGCGGCGCATCAGCCAGTAATGCGCAGTGGAGGCATCGCCTGTGGCCGGTCTCAGATTCCCTGAGCTTCGACCGTGCGGGCGGCTTCGATCAAGCATCGTGTCAGCTCGGGCGAGGAGAACTTGGTCAGAACAGCGTTGGCGCCGGCGGCATTGGCCTTCTCGGCGTTCATCGCGCTGTCCAGTGAAGTGTGCAGCAGGACGTACAGCTCCTGGAAGTCCGGGGTCTCCCGAAGTGTGCGGGTGAGCGCGTAGCCGTCCATCTCCGACATCTCGATGTCGGACACCAGGACGTTGATCTGCTTCGCCGTGCCTTGCAGTTCAAGTAACTGATCAATGGCTTCCCGCGCGCTGCGGGCGGTGTGGCATTCGATGCCCAGGTTGCGCAGGGTGATCACCGATTGTTGCAGCGCCACCTGACTGTCATCGACCACCAGAATGCGCGCCTTGGCCAGCACGGCAGCGTCTTCGGTACTCAGCTCGGCACGTTCGGCGACGATCCGCGCCGGCGCGATGCCGTGAATGACCTTCTCGATGTCCAGCACCTGAACCAGCGTCCCGTCCACCTGCGTCACGCCGGTGATGAACGACTTGTTGCCGGAGCCGAAGGGTGGGGGGCGAATGTCAGTGGTCAGGCAGTGAACGATCTTGCTGACGGCCTGTACATGCAACCCCTGCTTGGAGCGGCTGACATCGGTGACGATCAGGCAGCCGCCATCCGGGTCCACCAACGGACGCTCGCCAATCGCGCGACTCAGGTCAATCACCGACAGCGGGTTGCCGCGCAGGGTCGCGACGCCTTTGACGTGCGGGTGGGATTCGGGCAAGCGCGTGAGGGGAGGGCAGGGGATGATTTCACTGACCTTGAGCAGGTTGATCGCCATCAGCTTTCCGCTGCGTAACGTGAACAGCAGAAGCGAGAGTGAATCTGCGCGGACGTTCTTGGACATATAAACCTTCTGTGATGCGTTGCCTGGCCGCGTGGAATCGGCCAAAAGCTTTCGATGACGGTTTATCGACCTGCGCAAGTCAGGCTTTAACCCTTTCGACCTGAAGGCTCATTTCGGTGCACATCCTGCACAGTCAAATTGACCTCGTCAGGGTCATTTTGACACGCAATGCGAGGAGTCAACTTGACTCAACCTCTTCGCGGAGGCCGGTTTCAGGGGGTCGAACAGCTGGCACGGTTCATGAACTGCCGAGGTATTGCCAGCTCATTCTTTCTCAGGAGTTTTCTATGTTGTCTGCATCGGATCGTGCCATCGTCAAGTCGACAGTGCCACTGCTGGAAAGCGGGGGCGAAGCGCTGATCACCCATTTCTACAAAATGCTGCTCGATCGATACCCGCAGGTGCGTCCTCTGTTCAATCAGGCCCACCAGGTGAGCGGGGATCAGCCACGCGCGCTGGCGAACGGCGTATTGATGTATGCGCGGCACATCGATCAGCTTGATCAGCTGGGCGATCTGGTCGCCAAGATCATCAACAAGCACGTGGCACTGCAGATCCTTCCCGAGCACTACCCTCTCGTCGGGGAATGTCTGCTTGAGTCCATTCGCGAAGTGTTGGGTGCCGAGATCGCCACTGACGAGGTGATTACCGCGTGGGGCAACGCCTACGGCCAGCTCGCCGACATTTTGATCGGTGCAGAAAAAGCCATCTACGACGAGAAGGCCCAGGCAGTGGGCGGCTGGCGCGGCGCACGGGAATTCAAGGTCGTCGCCAAGACACCGGAGAGCGCAGAAATCACTTCGTTCTACTTCGCCCCCGCAGACGGCCACCCGATTCTGCAATTCACTGCCGGCCAGTACATCGGCCTGCAACTGCAGGTGGGGGGCGAAGAAATCCGCCGGAACTACTCGCTGTCAGCGCTTGCGGGGAACAATCAGTACCGCATCAGCGTCAAGCGCGAGCCTGGCGGCGTTGCCTCCAATTACCTTCACGATCACCTGCAGCTGGGGGACAGCATCAATCTGTTTCCGCCGTCAGGGGAATTCATCCTGACCCACAGCGACAAACCGCTGGTGTTGATCAGCGGCGGCGTCGGCATCACGCCGACCCTGGCGATGCTGGAAGCCGCGCTGCATACCCAGCGTCCGATCTACTTCATCCACTGCGCTCGCAATGGTTCGGTGCACGCGTTTCGCGACTGGATCGAAAACCTCGCCACCCGGCATCCCCAACTCAAGCGTTTCTACTGCTACGCGCAAGATGATGGCGTAAGCCCCGCACCCCATGGGACAGGGCTTCTCGATCAGACGCGGCTGGAACAGTGGCTTCCGGAGAACCGGGATGTTGACGCCTACTTTCTGGGGCCCAAAGGCTTCATGTCTGCGATCAAGCGTGAATTGAAAACGGCGGGCGTACCCGATGCGCAGACGCGTTACGAATTCTTCGGGCCTGCATCGGCGCTGGAATGATCGCTGCGACAATTAGACGCATCCTACATATATATAGAAGGAGTTCGCGGCGATGCGCGTCTGCGACAAAAAGCCGCACTCTTCTATATATAAGCAAGGTGTCAGGCCGGGTGGGGGCTGTGTATGGGGATGTTAACGCTCAGGTAATGCGCAAGTGTCCACCATTGCGCCGGTTGCGGTGCCGGGCGTTGGCCTGCTGCTGTTGTGCTACGGCGGGCGTTCTGTGAACGGACGGGCACGACGGTGGTAGAATCGCCGGCTTTCCGGGGCGTCCGGGCCGCAACACAACGCATCCGTCGATCCGGATGACTCCAATTCAAAGGATATGTGAATGACTGACGAGATGGTGTACCTGCGGCGTGAAAAGCAGCTTCTGGTGGTGCTCGGGATCATCTGCCTGGCCCTGATCGGCGGCGCCCTGTACATGCAGGTGGTGCTGGGCGAAGCGCCTTGCCCGCTGTGCATTCTGCAGCGATATGCGCTGTTGTTCATCGCGGTGTTTGCGTTCATCGGCGCAGCGATGCCCGGGCGTCTGAGCCTGACGATCTGTGAAGCGCTGGTCACCTTGAGCGCAGTGGGCGGCCTCGTTGCAGCGGGGCGTCATGTGTATATCCAGACCCATCCGACAGAGAGCTGCGGGATCGACGTGCTTCAGCCGATCGTCGACGGTCTGCCTCTGGCGTCGCTATTTCCGCTAGGCTTTCAGGTAGGTGGTTTCTGCGAGACGCCATATCCGCCAGTTCTCGGTTTGTCTCTGGCGCAGTGGGCATTGGTAGCGTTTGTTCTGACTGTCGTGCTGGTTCCGGCGGGAATCATTCGTAACAGGATGAAAGCACGCTGATTACAAAGTGTTGCGTAACAAAGCCCCTGTGCTCCTCCACGGGAACCGGGGCTTTCCGCCTTTTCAGGGTGCGACATAACACCGCATTTTTACCGATTCCGAAATTAACTGTTGCGCAGAAACTTATAGTCAATAAAACTTTACGTATCTACAATCGCCCCCAATTCACGCCCCCCCTCATTTGCGGGACGGTGTAAATCGAGGTTATTGAGCGTCTTTTCGCTCTAGTAGACGCGGTTCGAATGGCCTCCTGAGTCACGTTCTGAATGTCTGCGCCAAAGGATCTGGTCCGCATTAGCGGGTGCCACCATTCGAATAAGAAACCAAAGCTCAACCCGGATTTGTTGTGAGGCCCACATGCTTCCTGACAGGCCCCTTTTCAATCCAAGCATTTGCCAGCACCTGGCAGGGTGAAGTGTTGGCGGTCGAAACCCAACTGCGATGCGAAAGCTGCTTTTAGAGGTCGTGAGATGAGTAAAAAAAGGTACCCCAGGTTTTTTGGCTTCTTGGCCCTTTTCAGCATGCTCCTGCTCAGCGGGTGCGATTACACCCTGCTGGATCCCAAAGGGCATGTCGGCGTTCAAGAGCGTGACCTGATCATCACTGCTACCTTGCTGATGCTTTTGGTAGTGGTGCCGGTCATTTTCATGACCATCATCTTCGCCTGGAAGTATCGCGCTACGAACAAGAGCGCGACGTACACGCCTGACTGGGCGCATTCGACCCGCATTGAACTGGTGGTCTGGCTGGTTCCATTGGCCATCATCATCGTGCTCGGCTATGTGACCTACAAGTCGACCCACGCGCTGGATCCTTACCGCCCACTCGAGTCGGACGTCAAGCCGCTGACCATTGAAGTGGTCGCACTGGACTGGAAGTGGCTGTTCATCTATCCGGAACAGGGCATCGCCACCGTCAACAAGATCGTGTTCCCGGCCAACACGCCGATCAATTTCCGCATCACGTCCGATTCGGTCATGAACTCGTTCTTCATCCCTGCACTGGGCGGCCAGATCTACGCGATGGCCGGCATGCAGACCAAGCTGCACTTGATCGCCAATGAAAACGGCGAGTTCGATGGCATCTCCGCCAACTACAGTGGCGCAGGTTTCACCGGCATGAAGTTCAAGGCGACAGCCACCTCACAGGCTGATTTCGACACCTGGGTTGCCGACGTCAAGAACTCACCTAAAACACTGGCAACGGCCGAATACGCCGCGCTGGCCAAGCCTAGCGAACGTAACCCCGTTGAACTCTACTCCTCGGTCACTCCGAACCTGTTCCAGATCATCATCGACAAGTATGAAGGTATGAAGCCGGGCAAGATTGTCCATGAGAAGAAAGAAGTAGCAGGTACGGAAGAGATGGACATGGGTAAGCAGTCAGCTGCGCAGGCAGAGGAGTAAGCAATGTTTGGTAAATTAAGTCTGGACGCGATTCCGTTCCACGAGCCGATAGTCATGATCACGGTCGCCATGATCGCGATCGGTGGCGCGGCGTTGTTGGGCCTGATCACGTACTTTAAGAAATGGACTTACCTCTACACCGAGTGGCTGACGTCCGTCGACCACAAGAAAATCGGTGTCATGTACATCATCATTGCAATGGTCATGCTGCTGCGCGGCTTTGCCGACGCCGTACTGATGCGTTCGCAATTGGCCATGGCCACTGAAGGCTCGCCCGGCTACCTGCCGCCTGAGCACTATGACCAGATCTTCACCGCTCACGGTGTGATCATGATCATCTTCATGGCGATGCCTTTCTTCACCGGCCTGATGAACATCGTCGTGCCTCTGCAGATCGGCGCTCGCGACGTTGCCTTCCCGTTCCTGAACTCCTTGAGCCTCTATCTGCTGATCTCCGGCGTGATTCTGGTGAACGTGTCTCTGGGCGTCGGCGAGTTCGCACGCACTGGCTGGGTTGCCTATCCACCGCTTTCCGAACTCGGCTATAGCCCGGGCGTGGGTGTGGATTACTACATCTGGGCACTGCAGCTCTCAGGACTGGGGACGACGTTAACCGGGGTTAACTTCCTGGTCACCGTTCTGAAGATGCGCACCCCTGGCATGAAACTGATGGACATGCCGATCTTCACCTGGACCTGCACCTGGGCCAACGTCCTGATCGTGGCTTCGTTCCCGATCCTGACCGGCACCCTGGCGTTCCTGACCCTCGACCGTTACCTGGACTTCCACATCTTCACGAACGAGTTGGGTGGTAACCCGATGATGTACGTGAACCTGTTCTGGGCGTGGGGTCACCCTGAGGTCTACATCCTGATTCTGCCGGCGTTCGGGGTCTTCTCCGAAGTCATCTCGACCTTCACCGGCAAGCGTCTGTTCGGCCACCACTCGATGATCTACGCCTCCGGTGCGATCTCGATTCTGGGCTTCATGGTCTGGCTGCACCACTTCTTCACCATGGGTTCGGGTGCAAGCGTCAACGCCTTCTTCGGTCTGGCGACGATGCTGATTTCCATCCCGACGGGTGTGAAGCTGTTCAACTGGCTGTTTACGATTTACCAGGGCCGTCTGCGCTTCACCGCGCCAGTCATGTGGACCCTGGGCTTCATGGTGACCTTCTCCATCGGTGGTATGACCGGCGTACTGCTGGCTATCCCGGGTGCCGACTTCGTTCTGCACAACAGCCTGTTCGTGATCGCGCACTTCCATAACGTGATCATCGGTGGTGCTGTGTTCGGTTACATCGCCGGCTTCGCGTTCTGGTTCCCTAAAGCGTTCGGCTTCAAGCTGAACGAGAAGTGGGGCAAGGCAGCGTTCTGGTTCTGGATCTCTGGTTTCTACGTCGCCTTCATGCCGCTGTACGCACTGGGCTTCATGGGCATGACCCGTCGTCTGAACACCACTGACAACCCGGACTGGACGCCGTACCTGCACGTCGCGTTCGTGGGTGCTGCACTGATTGCCGTCGGTATCGCCTGCCAGCTGATCCAGATCTACGTGTCTATCCGTGATCGCGAGCAGAACCGCGACCTGACCGGTGACCCATGGAATGGCCACACCCTGGAATGGTCCACTTCGTCGCCACCGCCTTTCTACAACTTTGCAGAAATGCCGAAAGCCAACGAGATCGATCCGTTCTACGCCGCCAAGCGTGATGGCGAGGCGTACAAGGTTCCGGCCAAGTACTCCGACATCCACATGCCGAACAACACGGCGACGGGCATGGTGATGGGCCTCCTGCTGACCGTCTTCGGTTTCGCGATGATCTGGCACATCTTCTGGCTGGCTGCCGTCAGCTTGATCGGTACCATCGTGTACTTCGTGATTCACGCTGCACGTGACGATCAGGGCTACATGGTTCCTGCATCCGAAGTGGCACGCATCGAAGGCGAACAGCATGCGATCCTGGCTCGGGTCCGCAACGGTCAGACAAACACTCCTGTCAACAAGCTGGAGCAGGCATAAACAATGTCGAACTTAGTATTAGATGGTGCGAAGGGTCACGACCACGGTCACGACCACGGTCACGACCACGGTCATGACCACGAGCACGACCATGGTCACCATGACGCCGGCGAGATGAAGATCTACGGTTTCTGGATCTACCTGATGACCGACTGCATTCTGTTTGCGTCGATCTTCGCCATTTACGCGGTACTGGTTAACAACGTAGCGGGTGGCCCTGCGGGCCACGATATCTTCGAGCTGCCATACGTGCTCGGCGAAACCGCCTGCCTGTTGCTCAGCTCGATCACCTACGGCTTCGCCATGCTGGCGATGCACAAGGGCAACAAGTCGGGCGTTCTGGGCTGGTTGTTCGTGACCTTCCTGTTCGGCCTGGGCTTCATCGGCATGGAGATCAACGAGTTCCACCTGCTGATCTCCGAAGGCTACGGCCCTAACCGCAGCGGTTTCCTGTCGGCGTTCTTCACGCTGGTCGGCACCCACGGTCTGCACGTGACCAGCGGCCTGATCTGGATGGCGATCATGATGTATCAGGTCTCCAAGCACGGTCTGACCGGGACCAACCAGACTCGCCTGAGCATGCTCAGCCTGTTCTGGCACTTCCTGGACGTTGTCTGGATCTGCGTGTTCACCGTTGTCTATCTGATGGGGACCATTTAAATGGCGAATTCACATCACTCAAATGACGCTGCCAGCCATGAACCTGCCGCCCACGGCAGCTTCAAGTCGTACATGGTCGGTTTCGTACTGTCGATCATCCTGACCGCGATTCCTTTCGGTCTGGTGATGTTCCCGACGATTTCGAAAGTGGCCACGCTGTGGGTCGTTCTGATCTTCGCAGTCGTGCAGGTTATCGTTCACCTGGTGTACTTCCTGCACCTTGACCGCTCCGCAGCACAGCGCAACAACGTCATCGCGTTTGCCTTCGCTGGCCTGGTGATCGTGCTGCTCGTTGGCTTGAGCACCTGGATCATGTTCAGCATTCACACCGCCATGATGGCGAAGTGAGGAAAACCTGATGTCACTGAAGCACTTTATCCAAATCACCAAACCGGGGATCATTTTCGGTAACGTGCTTTCGGTGGCAGGTGGCTTTTTTCTGGCGTCCAAGGGACATGTCGACATCGGCCTGTTCCTGGCAGCGGTGATCGGGACTTCACTGGTGGTGGCTTCTGGCTGCGTGTTCAACAACTGCATCGATCGCGATATCGATGTGAAGATGGAGCGCACCAAGAATCGGGTGCTGGTGCAAGGGTTGGTGTCAGTGCAACTGGCACTGATCTACGCCGCCGTACTCGGCGTCGTCGGCGTCGGCCTGCTGTACACCAAGGCCAACGCACTGGCGGCGCTGTTTGCCGTGATCGGCTTCGTGATCTACGTCGGCTTCTACAGCCTGTACCTGAAGCGCAGGTCGGTTCATGGCACGTTGGTAGGTAGCCTGTCGGGTGCGATGCCGCCGGTGATCGGTTACGTCGCGGTCAGCAACACCTTCGACCTCGCGGCGTTGACCTTGCTGGTGATGTTCAGCTTGTGGCAGATGCCTCACTCGTACGCCATCGCGATTTTCCGCTTCAATGACTATCGGGCTGCCTCGATTCCGGTCTTGCCGGTCAAGCGTGGTATCCGGGTCGCCAAGCGGCACATCCTGATCTACATCCTGGCTTTCCTGCTGGCGACCTTGATGCTGACCTTCGGCGGTTACGCCGGGCTCAATTATCTGGCCGTTGCAGCGGCCATGGGCATGTACTGGTTGTACATGGCCTGGACCGGCTACAAAGCCAAAGACGACACGGTTTGGGCACGTAAGCTGTTCGTGTTCTCCATCTTCACGATCACAGCCTTGAGCGTGGCCATGTCGCTGGATTTTCAGGTAACTAAGGAACTGTTGGTGACATACGCAGCGCCTTAGTTGCTTGAATGAAACAAAAAAACCCGGTTTCTCGTGAGAGTAACCGGGTTTTTTCTGGGCTGAAGACACTCAGGGTCTTAGCTGGCCGGGCCTTTTACAGGTGCTTCATCAGCGTCCTTGGCCGGCCCAAGCACGATGGCCAGATGGCGCAAGTCTTCGATCTCCACACTGACGCTTTTCCCGGAAGGGCTGGCGACCAGTGTGCCCAAGGCAAAGACCGTGAAGAAGCGCACCTCATCGGCGTGGCTCAGCAACTCGCTGAGGTAGCGGCTTGAGCGGTAGGCCTGCATCTGCGCGGGTGACACGTACAAGGTCACCAAACTGCCTTGCAGGCGATCGAAGAACTTGAATTTGAAGCCTGTCCCGTAGCGCTCGACCAGCCCGCCGCCATACAGCACCCGACGCTCATCATTAAGCTGAGCGAACTTGATATGGCGGAAATAAGCGCGCAATGACACTTCACCCTGACCCGGAATGCGCAGGGTCAGCAGTGCAAGCTCTTCCTTGGTCAACGAGGCTTGGGCCTGACGAAAGCTGTCGACCAAACGCTCCAGATTGCTGGTGCGGTTCTGCTTGTCCTGTCTGGCCTTGAGCGCGTCGGCGGGAGGCGTGGCGTCTTCGGGCCTCTCGAGCGGATCGGCGTCAGGCTTACCTGTCGGCGGTGTGGGTTTTGCGCGTTCCTTCGGGGTCGGATCGAAGACATCTATGTAGTCATCCAGCTTGCGCTTGACCTTGCGCAGCTCGCTTTCGGCCTCAGTTTCGGCTTCCTGCACAACCGGCGTTTCGACGGCTTCATCCACCCATTCGCAATCGGCATGATGTTCGTAGTTCGGGTTGGCCCGGTAGTGCGCGGCGACGAAGGTCGGGTGCTCCTGGGGCTTCACGTCATAGCGAACCCCGGTGATTTTGACACCCAGGGCACGGCACGGCTCGGACGAGCACAAAAAGCTGAAGCGCGCCCGAGGCGGCTCTTGAGAAAAGTACTCACGTCGCGCCGCTACGATGGAAAGCTCTTGCTGCAGCTCGACGCAAAACGCGCGGGTAATGGTTCTGTTGGTTTTCATGGATACGGCGGGGTCCTGTGCCGAAGTCTTGCGGGCATGCTGCGCACCATCACTCTGTAGGCATCGCCAGCCATTCGCCAACCACTTTCTTGTAGGCGCCGGTGGCTTTGGTGAGATGCAGCCACTGATCAACATAGGCCTTCCAGGCAGCGTCATCCCGCGGCAGCAGGTAGGCCTTTTCGCCGTACTGCATGTAATTCGACGGATTGACCGTGCACAAGCCGGGCATGCGTTTCTGCTGGTACAGCGCTTCGGACGCGTCGGTGATCATCACGTCGGCCTGCTTGTCGAGCAACTGCTGAAAAATGGTTTTGTTGTCGTGGAAGGCCAGACTGGCGTTGGGCAGGTAGGCGTGGGCAAACGCTTCGTTGGTGCCGCCCTGAGGTTCGATCAAGCGAACGCCGGGCTGATTGATCTGCTCGAGGGTCTGGTACTTGGACTCGTCTTCGCAGCGCACCAGCGGGACCTTGCCGTCGATGTCCAGCGTGCTGCTGAACGCCGCCTTCCTCTGTCGCTCCAGGGTGACCGAGATGCCACCGACGGCGATGTCGCATTTGCCGGCCGTGAAGTCGGGCATCAGGGTTTTCCAGGTGGTCGGGACCCACTCGATCTTCACGCCCAGGCTCTGCGCCAGCGACTGAGCCAGCTCGATGTCGATGCCTTCGTACTGGCCGTCAGGCTTGAGAAAGGTGTACGGCTTGTAATCCCCAGTCGTGCAAACGGCCAGTTGACCCTTCTGCATGACGGTGTCCAGGTGCGACGGCGTCTCAGCGGCCTGAGCCTGTGCGATGCTGACCATGCTCAACAGCAAACCGGCGGTGATGCGTGTGTTCATCGAGTCGATCCCTCTGCGTCTAATGCCTGTCTGCCGTTATAGAGGCGGTCGCCGCAGATGGGAAGCGTTATCCAGCGGAGGAGGGCGGGACGTCTTTCGCTTGCTTGGCTGCTTGCCGCGCAGGCCGGGTTTTCGCGCGACGATGCCGATACAGCGCTACGGCCGCGCCCACCACGACCACGCCCAAGAAGATCGGCATTTTATAAGGTTTCAGGTTGCCGAGCATGTTCTCCAGGAAGCCGCCCGCCCAGTAACCCGCAGCCAGGAACAGACTCGCCCAGACCGCCGCGCCAATCAGGTTGATGATCGCGAAGCGGATGGGCGACAAGCGACTCGCGCCGATCACTAGAGGCCCGATCAGGCGCATGCCGTAGAGAAAACGGACCGAGAAAATGGACGCCGTGGGGTAGCGCTTGATCAGGTCCGACACGCGATCGATGGTCGCCTGCTGACGGTGCAAGCGAGGCAGCAGGCGTGGCCCGAAGTAGCGCCCGGTCCAGAACAGTATCTGATCGCCGAGCATCCCGCCCAATGTGGCGTAGATGAGCACTTGCTGCCATTGCAGGACATGCTGGTGTGCCGCCAGCCCGCCGAGGATCAGGATGGTTTCCCCCTCCAGCAGGCAGCCGATGAACACGGCCCAGTACCCGTAGTTTGAAAGCAGATAGTTGAAGTCGATGTGTTCGAACATGGAAGGCCGGTGGTTTTCGGTGAATGAGTGCCTGCTAAAACGTCCAGCAGCGTGCACGCCTCGGGGGGTATTGCACGGCGTTCGACCGAAGCGGGTCGTCATCGGTTCGCTTGCTTTGAGTCGAATCTTCCGGCGCCGCGTCTCGAAATCTGGATCCTGGCTCTTCGATTGTTCTGGGACCCAAATCGCGCCCAAAAAAAACCGGCTCAAAGATAGCCGGTTTTTTGTGCTTCAAGCCATGATCAATCCAAGAATTAAGGGTTATCTTGCTTGTAGGTGTGATTGGGATTGATCACTATTTTCTTTGCGAGGGAGTCTAGTTCTTTACTGTGATACAGATCCAGGCATTTCAAAAAGTCGAACCTGACACCTTTAACCTCAGCCTCAACTAATGGGTTTTTATAACTCCTGCCCAGATAACTGTTTACCAAGGCTTTGACTTCATCTGGACTTTTTTCCAAGTCGTAATACGTCCAGTCGCGCAACGCGCTCGCACTACTGCCGGCATCTTTCGCTGCGTTCTCGTCACCTTTGTATGCGTTCGCCACACACGTTGCGAGCACCATATCCTTGTAGTTTCGTCCGTAGCTTTGCTCGATGCTTTGTGGAGACGAGGAACGATCAGTTGCGGAGGCCAGAGGCGCTGTGAGTATAAAAGCTAAAAAAACCAGGAAATGTCTCATCAGCTCAAGCTCCAGAAGTTCGCCTGATCTGTATGGTAATTAACACCTGGCTCATTAAAGTAACAGTGATCGTAGCAGGTATTGCCATCAAACAAAGTCGCATGACCTTGCGCATCATCCCAGCCGGACACCTCAAAAAGTATAACGCCCTTTTTTCCGGCCAGTGCGCCGCCGCCAGAGGGAGGGTATTTAACTACATCCGGCTTACCCCACTTAGCCTCTAAGAAAGTGATCAGGTTCTTCACCCGAAAAAAATATTGCCGCTGATCTCCGCCCGATACAGTCTGCCCTGGGATTTTTGGAATAATAAAGCCTGCATGATTTAAAATGTAGCTCATGCGCACAGCGCAGGTGTTGGTCCATTTTTGGGAAGGTTCTGAATTGTTGATATTTTTTTCAACATATCCCCCTACCAATGTCGCAACCCGTTGTCCCGAGTTGATCGGATCGTAAATTTGTTGCGATGCAGCCCAAGCCGCTGCAAAAAAAGGCCTAGCCATTATTCATCCTTAATAATATAAGCTACTGATGGAATATCTATTTAAAATGCTGGTGTCAAGAATAGATCTTGTTGTTGATGCGATCCCATCCGCCTGAGACATTGCCCGCTCCACTACCATCGACGCGGCTTTGCTGTGTATAAGTGGTTTTTATCCTGCCGTAGTTCAGGCTAATAGTTTCACTCGGAACACCGTCATTAGCATTTTGCGAGTAATTAGAAATAATTACCTCTTCCAATGTAATTTCAAAGTATTTGAGCTTGTCACCTCCTGCTCGATGCAACATCAGAACAACTTGACTCAAGTGTTTTCCCGAGCATACGGCTTCGATTATTTTGCAACTAGCCTTGTCTAAGGATTTTGTAAATGTAAAATCGCTTAGTGAAGTCCGCCCTGAAGATGCGCCTCCAGAAGAACTGGCAGTAGCTGAAGTGCTTTGGTGCATCCCAAAACCATATCCAGTTATCTCTATGCAGTCTTTGTACTTGTCGTCTAGTGCTTCACCTGGAATACCTTCAATTTTTACATATGCGTCAAATGCCATTGCAGAATTCCCTTTGCCAGTAATAACGTTTAGTCAGAGCGCTTTAATGTTGATAAGTTGCTTTAGCTAAAAACCAACTTTCACATTAAACAATGTATCATCTTGCCTAACGTACCGGCAAGAAGTGAGAAAATCGTTGATGTGAGTAGCTCCTTACGCAACAAGGCCAGTGCGCCGAACCACCGGAAGTATTGATGTTAACGGGATCTTGCTTCGGCCGACGTCGCGGAATTTTTGATGGGGCGGGTATTGCGGCTGGGGTGGTTAGATCGCAATACCGCATTTTCAATGCAGCATGAGCCGACAACTCTTCTTCGATGAACGCTGCAATCATCGCTCGGTTTACCTTCTCCACCACCTCTGCTGAGGCTCCGCACTCCTCAGCGACCGCGCGCACTTTCGCAATTACGTCCTCAACCCGCGAGGGCGCGTTGACCTCTGCAGTCGTCTTTTTAAACGCTGCGGCTTGGTTAACCAGATTCCCACGACGGGCGAGCAATGACACAAGGTCGCGGTCAATGTGGTCGATGTGCCGCCGGACTTCTTCAAGCGGTGTGCAGGTCACCATAGTCAATTCTCGTCTTTGATCCGGTATTTTACGAAGGCGATATATTTGGCGAAGCCGAAGTTCAGGATTTTCTTTTTAGGAGATCCCGACAGGTGGCCCACCATGATGAATCATGCACCTGCGAGATCGTTAAGGCCACTGAGCTTAAATGCCGAAAGCATCTCATCTTCCAGATCCTTATCTCGAATCAGGATACTTGGCTCACTGAGATAGTCGCCGCAGTTGAGCCAGGCTGAACCCTCCTTTCTGTTGACGTTGTTGATCTGTCCCCAGAACAGCCGCACCGAGCCCAGCTCAATATCTGAAAGTTGATATTGGGAGAACAGCAAGCGGCGAATGCTTCCTTCAAGGACTACCCGCCCATTGTCGGCGGTTATCCTGATGTTGGTTTCATCTTCGGGATAGTCAGGATTACCCATCAGCTTCGACAGGATTTGTCTCAGCGACTTATTGACTGGATAGTCGGCCGCGTTTGCGTATTGCTTTTGGATGCTGCCCCAAGGTGATCCCACGGGGGGTGTCGCGGGTGGGGCCGGTGTCAGAATGGTTTGGGGTTTTCGCTTGTCGAGATCCACAACGATGTGCGCAGTGTCTTCACCATCGACAATGCCTGGCTCTTCGCCATCGACGACGAGCACCACCGTTTTGATTTGGCAGCCTTCTTTGTGATGCGCTGCGAAACATGCAGCTCTCTCGCGCAGCCCACCAGTGATCCGCTGACAAACCAAGCGCCTGCCTCGCACTCGACACATCTGATATTGCCCGCGTATTTTTCTACATCCTGCTGGAACTCGGCCAGCGAGCATGGGCTCAGGTCCACGCGGTAAATGACTGATTGCATCTCTTATCCTTAAGCGCAGCCGAGGGTTGAAAACTGGCTCAGTGCCGTCCTTGTTCGATCATACTCACTATGCGGGGTGATGCTAGTAGAGAGGGTTCTGAGTCGTTTGTCGGATGTTGCCTACAGAGAAAACGGCTAAGTGCGGAAGCGGTTACGGGTAGCACTGAAAAGAGGTGGTATGAACTCCACCAGATATGCGGCATGGCACATGGCGCCTTCCCGGCTAAAGCCAGTCCTACGAAGGCGCGCGTTGTGTCAGTGGGACCGGCTTCAGTCGGGAAGCGACCGGTGTTGACGCCGCCAGATTTGCGGCGTCGTATCTGGCGGTTTTCCGGCCAAATCCCGTCTTGGTAGACGCGAAAGTCTGCGCCCTACTGCAAATCAACTGTCAGCGACGGCGCCCCGAAGCTCACCAGTCGAGCATTGGACTGGCTCAAATATCCGCTCCAGAAGGTCTCCAGCTTCTGCACCGTATTGCCCGATCGATAGCCATTCTTGGCGGTCCCAGGTACCAGACCTGCGCCCAGTACATAGACTTTGGCGCCGCCCAGGTCTGCAAACAGTTTCTTCTGCTCGACCTTTTTCAACTCTGCAGCCGGGTCAATGGCGCGGATTTGGTTGCTGGCGTAAAAACTGCCGAAGTCGCTGTTTTCCAGCATGTCGGAGACCAGCAACACCACCTTCTCCTGTGCAGGCCGCTGTGCGATGTCTTCGCCTATCTGCTTGAGGCTAAAAAAGATCTCGCTCTTTGCGATGTCCTCGCCCGGCTTCGCGAAACTTTCTACCAGTTTTTGGCCCAATGTTTTGCGAAAGAAATCGACCTGTTTGGCCAGGCAGTTGTCCAGCTGACGCAGGCTGTTCATGCCGATGTCGTCGCGTTTCTTATCATCCAGCTTGTCTTCAAGTTGCCCGGTATACATAAGCTTCATGTAATTACCCGGCAAGTAAGCGGAAAACTGGTACAGCCGGACGCTGTCGCCCGGTTTGACGTACCGCAGCGCGTGACTGTAAGTCGACTCCTTCAGGTCCTTTGGCAACTGAACCGTCTGGTCGACGATGATAATCAGCTCGCGCCCGGAGGAGGCGGGTCGGTATTCGGACAGTTTTGCGAAGTCATAGCAACTGGGCAGGTCATTACGCTCAGCCGCGTGCAGTAACGGCGTGCCCAGTAACAGGAGAGTGCTTGCCAGCAAGGCGCGCCGTTTCATATCACTGCTCCTGACGTGTTTGAGTGGCTTTTGCAGCCATGCGTTGCAGCTTCTGGACTTTCTTCAACTGTTCGACAGTGACTTCGTACTTGCCGGCAAGAAATGCCAGTTCGTCATCGTCGAAGTCATTCAGGTCGTCGAAGTTGTCCGGGTCGAGTGCGACTGTAGGCTTGAGCGCAGTCGGGGTCGCTTCTGGAGCGGCAGCAGGCGTAGCAATTGCCAACTCGGCCGCCGCCGGTTGAGTGACAGCCGATTTTGCCCTCGCACGCTCGTGAGCCTGGTCTGCACTCCGTTGCTCCCGGCTGAGACGGTCTTGCTCCAGGCGGCTGTCATCGCTCTTGCGGAAACCTTCGTGGCGCTTGGTGACATATGTATCGAAGTTACGGTGACCAAATCCTTTGAGCAAATGCTCTCGCTCATGGCCTGAGGTGGTAATGCGGTTGGCCAGTCGACTTTGTAAGGCTGTCAGTTTGGCCTGCGCATCACGGGCGACATGTTCGCGAAGATTCTGATAGTGAGCAGCAAACTCTTCGGCGTTATTGAACCCACGCGTGTATTGCCACGCTTGCCCCGATTGTTTCCCCGCGAAGGAGAATCGATTGGACAGCACGATGCCCACGCCCTGAATGCCCAGGAATATGACCGAAAGAATAATGTAAGTCGTCAGCGACGCAGCGCGGATGGCCTCCATTTTGTCGTGCGCCGAGGTCTGATCGGCAGTCTGGTTTTCCTGCGCGCTTTCAGCCGGCAACTCGAATGGCGAATCCGGCAGTTTGGTGTTGCCCGACTGAGTCTGGCTGAAGGCATCCGGGTTGCTGACCAAATCAACTTCCATCGATTTGAGGCTGTAGTTACGGATGACAAAGGCACCAATCGCAATCGCCAGCACATAAATCAGGCAGACCGTGGTCCACGTGTATTTAGGCGTGACCCGTGCGTTGTGGTCAGTGCGGTTAAGCACTTTAAGGTAATTGGGTTCGTCGTCGTCGCGGTAGGTATTGTCGATATCGACTTTGGTGTCCGCCTCCAGATCCCTCGGCGTGCGCGACTGTTCATACCAAGTGCGAATCTTGGTAATCAGGCTGCTGTGGTGCATCTCACGGCCTGCCATCTCGGTGAAGAATACCGCGGCGACAGAGAGCAGAAAGGCAGTGAACCATGCCAGCATGCCAGCGACATTGGCGGATATGTTCTGCACCATGAACGGCGCAAGGACGTAGGCAAAACCAACGGCTTCGAAGAAGATCAGGCCGATGATCAGCATCCACATGAAGAAGCCTTTCTCCCGTCGACCGGTCTCGTGAACCTTGTTCAGGTAATCACGGCACTTGTCATAATAGTCCGGGCTTTTGTTGAAACCTCGGTAGTACGAGTAATAGTCGGCACACAGGCGTGATTCGCTGTCCATCCAACCATCTGCTTCAGTGATAGGCGGCTTTCTGCTCAAGCTGCTGATTCGACCCACGAGCGGCAGGGCGTACGCCACGTTCATATAGAAGTAGCTGACTTTCGACCACCAGATCCTGATGGCGACCAGAAGCACCAGCGTGCTCAGGATCAAACCCACTGCCACGCGGTGCATTACAAGAAAAGCGGTCAGGGCGTCCATTGAAAACTGTTCCATGTTGTTCCTCGAGCGTTACGGACTTCAGGTGCGAATAGGGACGAATTTAGCGACGTAGCTCTCGCCGGTTTTGTCATAGAACAACTTGCCGTCCACTGCCTTGCCGCCGTTCTTGTCCAGAACAATGTCCATGCAGTTCACCGGCGCCTGAGCGTCGTCGATGAACACGCGATAGAGCACGGTGTCCTGGCCTTCGAAAGTGTTGGCAACAGCAGCGAGGGTGGTCGCTTTGCCTTTCTTGTTCTGTTCGTAGCCTTTAACCAGTTGGATACGAGGCTGCTTGGCAATCTCTGCGTTGTTGCGCAGCACGGCGATTGGCGTGATGGTCACCAGATTGCCGTTGACGTTGTTGGCCCAGACTCTACCGTTGTAACCCGGCAGGTAATCGGTGGTCTCGTGCTCGGCCAGTTCTTGTCCGCTCGCAAGATTTTTCACCGCGCCGGCAACCCGTGGGCGATCGGCTTCACAGCTCGCGACCGGCACGCTTGCGTTGGCTTTGCTGATCAGCGTGAAGCCCGTGGACTCCATGGGTTTGACCAGGCGGGCCAGTTGATTGACATCCGAGCTGGCGGGGCTTCCGCCGAAATCGATGAAGTTTGGGGCCAGCGCGGCAACCGGCTGCTCGGTAGATTTTTTCGGCGCCTCAGCTTGAGGTGCAGACGCAGCGACTTTGGCTTTCGGCGTGGACTGGTTGCGCGTCCCATGGGCCAGATAGCGCGGGTTGCTGCGCTCCTGTTTGACGCGTTGTTCGAGCAGCGCCGTGGACTCCAGTTGGACGATTTCGACACGGCGATTCTGGGCGCGCCCTTCGGTGGTGGTGTTATCGGCCAAGGGACGGGCTGCGCCTACACCCTGGAAGTACAGACTCTGAGCGGAAATACCGGCCTCCGCCAGGACTTTGCCGACACTGCGCGCACGACGCTCGGACAGTTGCTGATTGAAGTCTGCGGAGCCGGTCGCGTCGGTATGCCCCACCACCAAAACCGCTTGCGGCTGAGCGTTGGACTGGCCTTGCGCCGGCTTGAACGCGTTGGCGAGCTTGCGCACCTGACGCAGGCCATCGGCTGTCAGTTGGTCGCTGCCCGTGGGAAACATGCCCTGATCTTCGACCTGGGCAACAATGCCCGCGTCCGCCATCACGGCAGGTTTGCCATTCTGCGCGGGGGCCTGTGCCTGCAGCGTGTCGATCTGCATTTTCAGGTGTTCTTCCTGCGCGATGCGCTGCAGTTCCTGCTGACGGTTCTGCCAGACATGGCCCACTGCGCAACCCGCTGCACCGCCGACCACACCGCCTGCGACGGCTTTGCCAGCATTACCCGTGGCGGCGTAGATCAAACCCGCGCCGAGCAATGCCCCACCTGCGCACCCTATCGCCGTGCCGTAATCACGGCCGGCCTGATCGAACGTGGCGCAACTGCTCAGCGTCACTGCCAGTGCCAGCACCGTCAGCTTGCCGGGATGAAAAGACTTCAATGCGTACGCTCCTTGTGATACTGCGAAAGGCGCACGGACGTGATGACCGGGCGCAATCGCCTGTCTTCGTCCGTGATGAAAAGCCTTCAATGGATCCGATTTCTCAGGCGGTGGATTTCACCACAGCGGGGCAGGGGATTCAATGTCAAAGGGCCATTCCCGTTTGGTTTTGGGAATTTTTGCTGAGGGGATCAGCTTAGGCTGGCGATGTGCTGAGGACGGGGGTGATTGATGCTGATGCTTAACCGTTTAGTAAATGCCGCCCACAAAAAAACCGGCTCAAATCTGGCCGGTTTTTCTGTGCTTCAAGTCACGTAACCACTTGAAGGTGCTGCTGTTTGGTGCCCCGAGGGAGAATCGAACTCCCACTTCTTTCGAAAACGGATTTTGAATCCGCCGCGTCTACCAATTCCGCCATCAGGGCTCAATGGCGGCGAAGTATAGAGACGAGCCTACCGTTGGTCAATCATGTTTCATGGTCAATTTTCACTTATTCCGCTAAACTTCCCGGCCCTGCTAGACGAACCCCATCATGCGTGTCGCTGACTTTACCTTCGAGCTCCCGGATTCATTGATCGCTCGCCATCCTTTGGCGGAGCGACGCAGCAGCCGTTTGCTGACCCTCGACGGGCCAAGCGGCGCGCTGGCACACCGCCAATTCACTGATTTGCTGGAGCATTTGCGCCCTGGCGATCTGATGGTCTTCAATAATACCCGGGTGATTCCGGCGCGGCTGTTCGGGCAAAAAGCCTCGGGCGGCAAGCTGGAAATCCTCGTTGAGCGCGTTCTCGATCAGCACCGTGTGCTGGCCCATGTGCGCTCCAGCAAGTCGCCCAAGCCGGGTTCGACGATTCTCATCGATGGCGGTGGCGAGGCCGAAATGGTCGCTCGCCACGATGCGTTGTTCGAGCTGCGCTTCGCCGAGCCGGTGCTGCCTCTGCTCGAGCGCGTCGGGCACATGCCGTTGCCTCCTTATATAGACCGCCCGGACGACGATGCCGATCGCGAGCGCTATCAGACCGTGTACGCCCAGCGCGCCGGTGCTGTCGCGGCGCCGACGGCAGGTCTGCATTTCGATCAGACCATGATGGCCGCGATTGCCGAGAAGGGCGTCGAGACCGCATTCGTGACGCTGCACGTCGGCGCCGGGACATTCCAGCCGGTGCGCGTTGAGCGCATTGAAGATCACCACATGCACAACGAGTGGCTTGAAGTCACTCAGGACGTGGTCGACGCCGTGGCCGCTTGCCGCGCACGCGGTGGTCGGGTGATCGCCGTGGGCACGACCAGCGTGCGTTCGCTGGAAAGTGCCGCGCGCGATGGCGTGCTCAAGCCCTTCAGCGGCGACACCGATATCTTTATTTACCCGGGCCGACCGTTCCATGTGGTCGATGCACTGGTCACCAATTTCCATTTGCCGGAATCGACGCTGTTGATGCTGGTCTCGGCATTCGCCGGTTATCCCGAAACCATGGCGGCCTACGCGGCTGCGGTGGAGCACGGTTACCGCTTCTTCAGTTACGGGGATGCCATGTTCATCACCCGCAATCCCGCGCCGACCGCTCCCGGGGAATCAACCCCGACGGACTCGGCCCCAGAGGATCACGCATGAGTCGCACCTGTCGTATGTCTTTCGAGCTGCTGGCCACCGATGGCAAAGCGCGTCGCGGTCGCCTGACCTTTCCTCGCGGCGTTGTCGAAACGCCTGCGTTCATGCCGGTCGGCACCTACGGCACGGTCAAGGGGATGCTGCCTCGAGACATCGAGGCCACCGGCGCTCAGATGATCCTCGGCAACACTTTCCACCTGTGGCTGCGTCCGGGTACTGAAGTCATCAAGGGCCACGGCGACCTTCACGATTTCATGCAGTGGAAAGGACCGATTCTGACCGACTCCGGCGGTTTTCAGGTGTTCAGCCTGGGCGCGATGCGTAAGATCAAGGAGGAGGGCGTGACCTTCGCCTCTCCGGTTGACGGCGCAAAAGTGTTCATGGGGCCTGAAGAATCGATGCAGGTTCAGCGCGACCTCGGTTCCGACGTCGTGATGATCTTTGACGAATGCACGCCGTATCCTGCGGACGAAGAAGTTGCGCGCACCTCCATGGAGCTGTCGCTGCGCTGGGCCAAGCGGTCCAAGATCGCCCACGGCGAAAACACCGCGGCGCTGTTCGGCATCGTTCAGGGCGGCATGCACGAGAACCTGCGCATGCGCTCCCTCGAAGGCTTGAGTGAGCTCGACTTTGACGGCCTGGCGATTGGCGGCCTGTCGGTCGGCGAGCCCAAGGACGAGATGATCAAGGTCCTGGACTACCTGCCGGGCCGCATGCCGGCTGACAAACCTCGTTACCTTATGGGTGTAGGCAAGCCCGAGGACCTGGTTGAAGGTGTCCGCCGCGGCGTCGACATGTTCGACTGCGTGATGCCTACGCGCAATGCGCGCAACGGTCATCTGTTCATCGACACCGGTGTTCTGAAAATCCGTAATGCGTTTCATCGTTACGATGAGTCGCCGCTGGATCCGACCTGCGATTGCTACACCTGCAAAAACTTCTCCCGCGCCTATCTGCACCACCTGGACAAGTGCGGCGAAATGCTGGGTAGCATGCTCAATACGATCCATAATTTGCGCCATTACCAGCTGCTTATGGCTGGTTTGCGCGAGGCTATTCAACAAGGTACATTGGCCGCCTTTGTCGACACGTTCTATGCCAAACGCGGGCTTGTGACGCCGTTACTGGACTGAGCGACATCCGGTCTTTCGCTTCCTATTATTAAAATATGCAACTGGAGTGTTAAATGAGCTTTTTCATCTCTTCCGCTTTCGCGGATGCGGCTGCCCCTGCTGCTGCAGGCCCTATGGGCGGCGGTTTCGAGTGGATTTTCCTGGTCGGCTTTCTGGTCATCTTCTATCTGATGATCTGGCGTCCACAGGCCAAGCGCGCCAAAGAGCAAAAGAACTTGCTGGGCAACTTGCAGAAGGGTGATGAAGTCGTCACTACCGGCGGTATCGCAGGCAAGATCAACAAAGTGACTGATGACTTCGTTGTTATCGAAGTGTCCGACACCGTAGAGCTGAAAATCCAGAAGGGCGCAATCGCTGCCACCCTGCCCAAGGGCACTCTGAAAGCCATCTGATTCCAGTCTTTTACCAATCGACGGGGCGCGCAAGGCGCCCCGCGTTATAAGCAGGCGGCGTGATGTTGAACAAATACCCTCTGTGGAAATACATCCTGATCCTGGCAGTGCTGGTGATCGGTTTTATTTATTCCGCACCCAATCTCTACCCTGATGACCCGGCTATCCAAGTCACGGGCGCAAGCACTGCGCTGCAGGTCAATCAGGCTGATCTGGATCGCGTAAGCAAGGCGCTTACCGATGCTGGTATCGCGGTCAAGGGCGCTTCTCTGGCCGAGAATGGCAAGGGCGGTTTGTTGCGTCTGACCAAACAGGAAGACCAGCTGCCAGCCAAAGATGTCGCACGCAAGGCGCTGGGCGACGATTACGTTGTCGCGCTCAACCTGGCTCAGACCACGCCAAAATGGCTGCGCAGCATTGGCGCTACGCCGATGAAGCTGGGTCTCGACCTGTCCGGCGGCGTGCACTTCCTGCTTGAAGTCGACATGGACAAAGCGCTCAGTGCGCGTCTGAATGTCTACGAAGGCGAAGTGAAGAGCCTGCTGCGCAAGGAAAAAGTGCGTTATCGCAGCCTGCCGCAGGACAACGGCGCCATCCAGCTGGGCTTCAGCGATGCTGATACCCGCGAACAGGCCCGTGCGCTGATCCGCAAGGACTACACCGATTTCGATATCACCACGAGCGATCGCGGCGAGATGCCGATCCTGCGTCTGGCCATGACGCCAGCCAAGATCGCTGAAATCCGCGAATACTCGATCAAGCAAAACCTGACCACCGTGCGTAACCGGGTCAACGAGCTGGGCGTCGCCGAGCCGCTGGTTCAGCGTCAGGGCGCCAACCGCATCGTGGTCGAGCTGCCAGGTGTTCAGGACACCGCCGAAGCCAAGCGTATCCTCGGCAAGACGGCCAACCTTGAGTTCCGTCTGGGCGCAGGCCCCGACGACAGCAAAGCCACCACCGAGATGTTCGAATTCCGCGAAGGCGGTCGTCCTGCGGCGCCGGTCGAGCGTGGTCTGATCATCACCGGTGACCAGGTAACCGACGCCAAGGCTGGCTTTGACGAGCACGGCCGTCCTCAGGTGAACATCAAGCTGGACGGCCATGGTGGCGATCTGATGAGCCGCGCAACCCGCGCGAACGTCGGTCGCAGCATGGCGGTGATCTTCATCGAGCAGAAGCCGACCACCACCTACACCAAGCAAATGGTCAACGGCGTCGAAAAAGACGTGCCGGTCCAGACGTTCAAGGAAGAGAAGAAGATCATCAGCCTGGCGACCATTCAGTCGCCGCTGGGTGCTCAATTCCGCATCACCGGCCTGAACGGCGCAGGTGAGTCGTCCGAGCTGGCGCTGCTGCTGCGTGCCGGTGGTCTGGCTGCACCCATGTACTTCGCTGAAGAGCGCACCATCGGCCCGAGCCTGGGTGCCGACAACATCACCAAGGGTATCGATGCATCCCTCTGGGGCATGCTGTTCGTCTCGCTGTTCATCCTCGCCATCTACCGTTTCTTCGGTCTGATCGCGACCGTGGCACTGGCCTTCAACATGGTCATGCTGCTGGCGCTGATGTCGCTGCTAGGTGCAACGCTGACCCTGCCAGGCATCGCCGGTATCGTCTTGACGATGGGTATGGCGGTCGATGCCAACGTGCTGATCTTCTCGCGGATTCGTGAAGAGATCGCCAATGGCATGACGGTTCAGCGTGCAATCAACGAGGGCTTCGACCGCGCGTATACCGCGATCCTCGACGCCAACCTGACGACGCTGCTGGTCGGCGGCATTCTCTTCGCGATGGGCACCGGCCCGGTGAAGGGTTTTGCGGTCACCATGTCCCTCGGGATCTTTACCTCGATGTTCACAGCCATCATGGTGACCCGCGCAATGGTCAACCTGATCTTTGGCGGTCGTGACTTCAAGAAGTTGTGGATTTAAGGGGCTGCCATGAAACGTACGATCAACTTCATGGGCGTTCGCAACATTGCGTTCGCCATTACCATGCTCCTTACCGTTCTGGCGTTGTTCAGCTGGTTCTATAAAGGGCTGAACTTCGGTCTGGATTTCACCGGCGGTACGCTGATCGAGCTAACCTACGAGCGCCCTGCCGATCTGCACAAAGTGCGCGAAGAGCTGGTTACGTCGGGTTATACCGAAGCGGTCGTGCAAAGCTTCGGTGCGACCACCGATCTGCTCGTTCGTATGCCGGGTGAAGACCCGCAGCTGGGCACTCAGGTTGCTGAAGCGCTGCGCAAGACAGGCGTCGATAACCCGGTGACCGTCAAGCGCGTCGAGTTCGTCGGTCCGCAGGTGGGTGAAGAGCTGCGCGACCAGGGTGGCCTCGGCATGCTGTTGGCACTGGGGGGCGTTCTCGTCTACTTGGCCTTCCGTTTCCAGTGGAAGTTCGCGGTGGGGGCGATCATCTCGCTGATCCACGACGTGGTGGTGACGATGGGCATTCTGTCGTTCTTCCAGGTGACCTTCGACCTGACCGTTCTGGCCGCTGTATTGGCGATCATTGGTTACTCGCTCAACGACACCATTGTGGTATTCGACCGGGTTCGCGAGAACTTCCGTCTGCTGCGCAAGGCTTCGCTGATCGAGAATATCAACATCTCCACCACGCAGACCTTGCTGCGGACCATGGCCACCTCGATCTCCACATTGCTGGCGATCGTCGCGCTGTGGATCTTTGGCGGCGATAGCCTGCACGGGTTCTCGGTGGCACTGTTCATCGGTGTTCTGGCAGGTACGTACTCGTCGATCTACATCGCCAACGTGGTGCTGATCTGGCTGAACCTGCGCAGCGAAGACTTGCTGCCACCGGTCACGGTCGACAAGGTGGATGACCGTCCGTAACCAGTAATGGTAACCGGCCATCACCTGAAAAGGCGCGAGTGTGAACTCGCGCCTTTTTTTGTGCTCCAAGGCTGGGAGTAGCGCGAGCAATCGCGCTGAATATCGTCAGGAGGTTCACGTGAACAAGTCGTTGCTTATTGGTGCAGTATTGGGTGCCGTCGGTGTTACCGCCGGTGGTGCTTTGGCCACCTATAGCCTCGTAAAACAAAGCGGCCCAGAGTACGCAGACGTACTTGCCGTCGAGCCTGTTAAAGAACAAATCAAAACCCCGCGGCAAGTCTGCAAAGACGTTGCAGTCACTCACCGAGCGCCGGTGAAGGACGAGCATCAGATCGTGGGGAGTGTCATCGGTGCCGTAGCCGGTGGCCTGCTCGGCAACCAGGTGGGTGGCGGTAATGGCAAGAAGATTGCCACGGTCGCCGGTGCGGTCGGCGGGGGTTACGCCGGTAACAAGGTTCAGGAAGGCATGCAGAACCGCGACACTTACACCACCACCGAGTCGCGCTGCAATACCGTCAATGACATCAGCGATAAAGTCGTCGGCTACAACGTGAAGTACAAGCTCAACGACAAAGTCGGGCAGGTGCGTATGGATCGCGATCCGGGCAGTCAGATCCCCGTCAACAAGGAAGGTCAGCTGGAGTTGAGCCAAGCGGGCCAGTGATAGCACTAACCGTTCCTCAAAAAAGCACCTTCGGGTGCTTTTTTGTTGCCGGTGTCATGAGACTCAAGGGTACAAAAAAACCGGCACATGGCCGGTTCTCTTGTACAGCGTGCTAGGCTTAACGCTTCAGCGAAGTCGGCACAAATGGAGCGATCGACGTCAGCACTGCTTTGAAGCATTTGGTGTTGCCAGCAACGATGTGACCTTTTTCAAGGAAGTCGTGACCGCCGTTGAAATCGCTGACCAGTCCGCCTGCTTCCTGAATGAGCAGGGCGCCTGCGGCCATGTCCCATTCCGACAGGCCCGATTCCCAGAACGCGTCGAAACGGCCCGCAGCCACGTAAGCCAGGTCCAGGCTTGCGGCGCCGGCGCGACGGATACCGGCCGTCTGGCCCACCAGCGAACGGAACATGTTCATGTAGTTATCGAGGTTATCGAGCTGGTTTTCGCGGAACGGAAAACCGGTGCCGAGCAGTGCGCCTTCAAGGCTCTTGCGCGGGCTAACGCGCAGACGGCGGCCGTTCAGGGCAGCGCCACGACCACGGCTGGCGGTGAATTCTTCCTGACGGACCGGGTCCAGAACAACGGCGTGTTCCAGGCGACCGCGGTATTTGCACGCGATGCTGACGGCGAAGTGAGGAACGCCACGCACGAAGTTGGTGGTGCCGTCGAGTGGATCGATGATCCAGAGGTAGTCGGTACCTTCGCCGCTGCCTTCATGCAGGCCGCTTTCCTCGCCAAGGATGCCGTGGGTTGGATACGCCTTGCGCAGTGCGGTAATGATGCTCTGCTCGGCAGCGCGATCGATTTCGGTCACGTAATCTTTCGCGTCTTTTTCGTCGACCTTGATGGTATCCAGGCGCTCGATGGAGCGGAAAATCAATTCGCTGGCGCTGCGGGCGGCGCGCAGCGCGATATTCAGCATGGGCTGCATGGATGGATCACCTAGGTCGTTAAAGAGAGCCGGCCATTCTATTGGTTCTCTTGGATGATTTCCAGCGCGAGTGCAGACTTTGCCGCGCGGCCGGTCGGCTTGGCGCGACGAGGTCGGGGGTGCCCTGTCTCCTTTTAGTGGCGTATCCGGCGCGTGAGGCGCAAGGTTCGTGGCGTTGCAGCAAGTGCTTCTGTAACATTCGTCCCCCTTTTCACCTGCTAGCGAGACTTCACCAGTGCTGCAAAAAATTCGTGTCGTCCTGGTCGGTACCAGCCATCCCGGAAATATCGGTGGCGCCGCACGTGCCATGAAAAACATGGGCCTTTCACGTCTGGTGCTGGTTGATCCCGCCATGTTTCCCCACCATGAGGCCGATGCACGGGCGTCTGGCGCGGGCGATATTCTGGAAGGTGCGCAGGTCGTGGCGACGCTGGAAGATGCGCTGGTAGGCTGCAACCTGGTGTTGGGCACCAGCGCCCGGGACCGCCGCATTCCCTGGCCGCTGCTCGACCCTCGTGAAGCGGGCGTCAAAACCGTTGAGCACGCCGCGCTGGGCGAGGAGATCGCACTGGTGTTCGGTCGTGAATACGCCGGCCTCACCAATGAAGAGTTGCAGCGCTGCCATTACCACGTACACATCCCATCGGACCCGGAATTCAGCTCGTTGAATCTGGCCGCCGCTGTGCAGGTGTTGAGTTACGAAACCCGCATGGCCTGGCTCGCGGCCGACGGTCAAGCGAGTAAGGTGGAGAAGTTCGAAGTCAATTCGGTGCGAAGTACCGAGCTGGCGACCATGGATGAGATGGAAAAATTCTATGAGCATCTCCAGTCCACGCTGGTTGCCATTGGCTTCCTTGATCCCGAGAAGCCTCGTCACCTGATGGCGCGGTTACGTCGTCTGTACGGCCGCTCTGCGGTCAATCGATCCGAGATGAGCATCTTGCGCGGCATCCTCACCGAGACCCAGAAAGCGGCCACCGGTGAACCCTATAAGCGGAAGGATCAGTAATGTTCGAGCGTTTGCGGGAAGACATTCAAAGCGTGTTTCATCGTGACCCGGCGGCTCGAAATGCCTTTGAAGTGCTGACCTGCTACCCCGGCATGCACGCGATCTGGCTGCATCGGCTGTCTGGCTGGTTGTGGCGCAACGAACTGAAATGGCCGGCGCGCATGGTCTCCAACTTCGGTCGCTGGCTCACCGGGATAGAGATTCACCCGGGTGCGAAAGTCGGTCGGCGCTTTTTCATCGATCACGGCATGGGCATTGTGATCGGCGAGACCGCCGAGATTGGCGATGACGTGACGCTCTATCAGGGCGTGACCCTGGGCGGCACCAGCTGGAGCAAGGGCAAGCGCCATCCTACTTTGGAGTCCGGCGTGGTTGTCGGCGCGGGCGCCAAGGTGCTCGGACCGTTCACCGTGGGCGCCGGGGCAAAGGTCGGCTCTAATGCGGTGGTGACCAAGCCTGTGCCGGCGGGTGCAACGGTGGTGGGCATTCCGGGGCGTATCATCGTCAAGTCTGACGACGAAGCCGAAGCGAAGCGCAAGGCGATCGCCGAAAAGCTCGGCTTCGATGCGTATGGCGTTGGTGAGGACATGCCTGATCCGGTGGCACGCGCGATCGGCCAGTTGCTCGATCACCTGCAAGCGATGGACGTGCGCGTGGAGGACATGGGCAAGGCATTGAAAAGCCTGGGCGGCGAGTATCGCGAAAAAGAACTGCCCGAGCTGCGTCACGAAGTTTTCGACTGCATGAAAGAGCGTTGCGAGGTTAATGCGCCCCGGGAATAAGTCAGCGCGCGCCCTCAGGTCGAGCATGTGCCAATCCCGGCGTGTTTTGCTATGATGCCGCCGCGCTTTTGCGGGTAATCCCGACTGTTCCGCTAGGTCTTATAGTTGACTTAAATACTCGGGAATAGCATACTCGCCTTCATTCCGAACCTCCGCGGTACACGTCATGCGACTGACTACAAAAGGCCGATACGCTGTCACTGCCATGCTCGACCTGGCATTGCATGCGCAGCATGGGCCAGTGTCCCTGGCCGATATCTCCGAGCGGCAAGGGATTTCCCTTTCCTACCTCGAGCAACTGTTCGCCAAGCTGCGCCGCGGCAATCTGGTCTCCAGCGTGCGTGGGCCCGGCGGCGGTTATCAGCTGGCCCGTCAAATGCAGGGCATTCAGGTGGCGCAGGTGATCGACGCGGTCAACGAATCGGTTGACGCGACGCGCTGCCAGGGGCTCGGTGATTGCCATGCCGGTGACACCTGTCTGACCCACCACTTGTGGTGTGACCTCAGTCAGCAAATTCACGAGTTTCTAAGCGGTATCAGCTTGGCCGACCTCGTCACTCGCCGTGAAGTGCAAGAAGTCGCCCAACGTCAGGATCTGCGCCGTTGCGGTAGCAAGACGCAGCCACTGGACAAGATTGAAACATCCGCCGTTGAGTGAACGCAGATGAACGCGCGGCGCGCCTGCCCGATAGGAGATATTCAATGAAATTGCCAATTTACCTCGATTATTCCGCGACGACCCCGGTCGACCCGCGTGTTGCGCAGAAAATGAGCGACTGCCTTCTGGTTGATGGCAACTTCGGTAACCCGGCGTCGCGCTCCCACGTGTTTGGCTGGAAGGCCGAAGAAGCGGTCGAGAACGCCCGCCGTCAGGTTGCCGATCTGGTCAATGCCGACCCACGCGAAATCGTCTGGACTTCCGGTGCTACCGAGTCCAACAACCTCGCGATCAAAGGCGCTGCGCATTTCTATGCCTCCAAAGGCAAGCACCTGATCACCAGCAAAATCGAACACAAAGCCGTGCTCGACACCATGCGTCAGCTTGAGCGTGAAGGCTTTGAAGTCACCTACCTCGAACCGACCGAAGATGGCCTGATCACGCCGGCCATGATCGAAGCGGTCATGCGCGACGACACTGTTCTGGTCTCGATCATGCACGTCAACAACGAGATTGGTACGGTCAACGACATCGCTGCCATCGGCGAGATGACCCGCTCCCGCGGTGTGCTCTTCCACGTCGATGCAGCGCAGGCCACCGGCAAGGTTGAAATCAACCTGGCCAACCTCAAAGTTGATCTGATGTCGTTCTCGGCCCACAAGACCTACGGTCCGAAGGGTATTGGCGCATTGTGGGTCAGCCGCAAGCCACGTGTCCGCATCGAAGCCGAAATGCACGGTGGCGGTCACGAGCGTGGCATGCGTTCCGGTACGCTGGCGACGCACCAGATCGTCGGCATGGGCGAAGCGTTCCGTGTGGCCAAAGAAGACATGGCTGCAGAGAACGTTCGCATCAAAGCCTTGAGCGATCGCTTCTATCAGCAGGTTGCGCACCTGGAAGAGTTGTACATCAACGGCAGCATGACTGCCCGTGTGCCGCACAACCTCAACCTGAGCTTCAACTATGTAGAGGGCGAGTCGCTGATCATGGCGCTCAAGGACCTGGCGGTTTCGTCCGGCTCCGCGTGCACCTCGGCTTCCCTGGAGCCTTCCTACGTGCTGCGCGCCCTGGGCCGTAACGACGAGCTGGCACACAGCTCGATCCGTTTCACCTTCGGTCGCTTCACGACTGAAGAAGAAATTGACTACGCCGCGCAGAAAGTCTGCGAGGCAGTGACCAAGCTGCGCGCCTTGTCGCCGCTGTGGGACATGTTCAAAGACGGCGTCGACATCTCCAAGATCGAGTGGGCGGCGCATTAATTCAAAGTCGCCACACCTGCGGCACTTTGAAAACAGCTTCCGAGTGCCGCGAGAGCGACGTGTTGTAACTGATGAGGAATTGCACCATGGCTTACAGCGAAAAGGTCATTGACCACTACGAGAATCCCCGCAACGTCGGCAAGATGAACGCGGAAGACCCTGATGTCGGCACCGGCATGGTCGGCGCGCCGGCTTGCGGCGACGTTATGCGTCTGCAGATCAAGGTGAACGAGCAGGGCATCATTGAAGACGCCAAGTTCAAAACCTACGGCTGCGGCTCTGCCATCGCGTCGAGCTCCCTGGCCACCGAGTGGATGAAGGGCAAGACTCTGGATGAAGCAGAGACCATCAAAAATACTCAACTGGCTGAAGAACTGGCCCTGCCGCCAGTGAAAATCCACTGCTCCGTGCTCGCTGAAGACGCCATTAAGGCGGCCGTTCGCGACTACAAGCAGAAGAAAGGCCTGCTCTGAGCAGAGTCTGTTCCGCTGCGTTAAGCAACTTGCGTGAGGTAAGGAGTTCCGATGGCTATCAGCATGACCGAAGCGGCCGCCAACCATGTACGCCGCTCCCTCGATGGGCGCGGCAAGGGTGACGGCATTCGTCTGGGCGTTCGCACGACCGGTTGTTCCGGGCTTGCCTACGTGCTCGAGTTCGTCGATGAGCCGGAAAGCGAAGACACGGTGTTCGAGTATCACGGCGTCAAGGTGATCATCGATCCCAAGAGCCTGGTCTACCTTGACGGCACCGAGCTCGATTTCGTCAAGGAAGGGTTGAACGAAGGCTTCAAGTTCAACAATCCCAACTCGCGCGGTGAATGTGGCTGCGGCGAAAGCTTCAACGTCTGAGGCTTATTGTGGGTACTCCTTGTCACTTTGCTTTATTCGACCTGCAGCCGGGCTTCAATCTGGACCTCGACCTGTTGGCAACGCGTTACCGTGAGCTTGCCCGGAGCGTGCACCCCGACCGTTTTGCCGATGCCCCTGAGGCTGAGCAACGGGTTGCGCTGGAGCGCTCCGCCAGTCTGAACGACGCCTACCAAACGCTCAAGAATGCGCCGAAAAGGGCGCGTTACCTGTTGGCGCTAAAGGGCGAAGTTCCGCTGGAAGTCACTGTGCAGGATCCCGAGTTTCTGATGCAGCAGATGCAGTGGCGCGAAGAACTCGAAGATTTGCAGGACGACGCGGATCTGGCGGGTGTTGCGGTATTCAAACGCCGGCTGAAGGTTGCCCAGGAAGAACTGAACGAAAGCTTCGCGGCCTGTTGGGACGATGCTGCACAGCGTGATCAGGCTGAACGGCTGATGCGCCGCATGCAGTTCCTCGACAAGCTCTCCTACGAAGTGCGCCAGCTCGAAGAGCGCCTCGACGATTAACCCCGCGCCGTCCTTCTGGGGCGGCTCGCCAGTGATATCAGAAAAGCAATGGCTCTACTGCAGATCGCCGAACCCGGCCAAGCTCCAAAACCTCATCAGCGTCGCCTGGCTGTCGGGATTGACCTCGGCACCACCAATTCGCTGGTGGCTGCCCTGCGCAGCGGCATCAGTGAGCCGCTCCCCGACGCCAACGGTCAGGTCATCCTGCCGTCCGCCGTTCGCTATCACGCCGATCGTGTCGAAGTAGGCCAGTCTGCCAAGGGTGCGGCCGCGACAGATCCTCTGAATACCATTATTTCCGTCAAGCGCCTCATGGGGCGCGGGATCTCCGACGTGAAGCATTTGGGTGGGCAGTTGCCTTACCGCTTCACCGGTGGGGAATCCCACATGCCGTTCATTGAAACCGTGCAGGGCCCTAAGAGCCCGGTCGAAGTGTCGGCCGACATTCTCAAGGTGCTGCGCCAGCGCGCCGAAGAAACACTGGGTGGCGAACTGGTCGGTGCGGTCATCACCGTTCCCGCCTATTTCGATGACGCTCAGCGTCAGGCCACCAAAGACGCCGCGAAGCTGGCGGGTCTCACCGTCCTGCGCCTGCTCAACGAGCCCACTGCGGCTGCCGTGGCATACGGGCTGGACCAGAACGCAGAGGGCGTGGTCGCGATTTACGATCTGGGCGGCGGCACCTTCGACATCTCGATCCTGCGCCTCACCGGCGGCGTGTTTGAAGTCATGGCCACCGGTGGCGACAGCGCGCTGGGAGGTGATGATTTCGATCACGCCATCGCAACCTGGATCATTGCTGAAGCCGGCCTGTCCGACGACCTCGATCCTGCTGCCCAGCGCCGCTTGATGCAGGCGGCATGTGCGGCGAAGGAATCCCTGACTGACGCCGATTCGGTGGAAGTCGTCCATGGCGAATGGCAGGGCGTTCTGACCCGCGCCGCATTCGATGCCCTCATTGAGCCGATGATCGCCCGCAGTCTCAAAGCTTGCCGTCGTGCCGTTCGTGATTGCGGCATTGAGCTGGATGAAGTCGAAGCCGTGGTCATGGTGGGTGGTTCCACCCGCGTCCCGCGAGTGCGCGAAGCGGTGGCCGAACTGTTCGGCCGCCAGCCGTTGACCGAGATCGACCCCGATCAGGTAGTCGCCATCGGCGCTGCGATTCAGGCCGATATCCTGGCAGGTAACAAGCGCGATGGCGGCGAGCTGTTGCTGCTCGACGTGATCCCGTTGTCCCTGGGGCTGGAGACCATGGGCGGACTGATGGAGAAGGTCATTCCGCGCAACACCACGATCCCGGTGGCCCGCGCCCAGGAATTCACCACTTACAAAGACGGCCAGTCGGCCATGATGATCCACGTGCTGCAAGGCGAGCGTGAGCTGATCAGCGACTGCCGTTCTCTGGCGCGTTTCGACCTGCGCGGCATTCCCGCGATGGTCGCCGGCGCTGCGAAAATCCGAGTGACCTTCCAGGTCGACGCCGACGGCCTGCTCAGCGTGTCCGCCCGCGAGCTGGCGTCGGGCGTTGAGTCGAGCATTCAGGTCAAGCCTTCTTATGGCCTGACTGACGGTGAAATCACCCGCATGCTGAAGGATTCGTTCCAGTACGCCAGTGACGACATGGTGGCTCGCGCGCTGCGAGAGCAGCAGGTCGACGCGCAGCGTTTGCTCGAAGCGGTCGAAGGTGCGTTGCAGGCCGATGGCGAACGCTTGCTCGATGCCGAAGAGCGCATGGTGATCGACATGCAGATGGAAGAACTTCGTGAATTGATGAAGGGCGATGACGGTCCGGCCATCGAGCAGCAGACCAAGCGTCTGTCGCAGGTGACCGATGCGTTCGCCGCCCGCCGCCTGGACTCGACGGTGAAAGCCGCGCTGTCAGGGCGCAACCTGAATGAGATTGAGGAATAACTGATGCCGCAGGTTACATTTCTGCCACACGCCGAGCATTGCCCGGACGGGATGGTTGTCGAGGCCGAAGTCGGCAAGTCGATTCTGGAACTCGCCCACGACCACCACATCGAGATCGAAAGCGCATGCGGTGGCGTCTGCGCTTGCACCACCTGCCACTGCATCATTCGTGCGGGCTTCAACTCCCTCGAAGAAGCGGACGAGCTGGAAGAGGACTATCTTGACCGTGCGTGGGGGCTGGAAGCGCAGTCCCGTCTGGCCTGCCAGGCTAAGGTCGGCACCGAAGACCTGACCGTCGAGATTCCGAAATATTCGCTTAACCACGCTGCCGAAGCGCCGCACTGATCGAGAAGCTGTCATGAGTTACGGTTGGAATGACGTACAACGCATCGCTGAAGAACTCGCCGAGGCTCACCCCGGCGTTGACCCTTATTCGGTAGGGTTCACCAAGCTGCAACTGATGATCAAGCAGCTCCCGAATTTCGACGACACCTCTGGCCGCGTCGGCGAGAAAGTGCTCGAGGCGGTCCAGACGCTCTGGGCCGGCGAAATCGACTGATCAGATTTGCACGTTAGGCAATAACATCAAACCCGCGTATAATTCGCGGGTTTAATTTTTCGCAATAATCACTGCTTCTGGAGTTACACCATGGCTGTTCAACGTACTTTCTCGATCATCAAGCCTGATGCTGTTGCCAAAAACGTCATCGGCGAAATCACCACCCGTTTCGAAAAAGCCGGTCTGCGCGTTGTCGCTTCGAAACTGAAGCAACTGTCCAAGACCGAAGCAGAAGGTTTCTACGCTGAGCACAGCGCCCGTGGTTTCTTCGGTGATCTGGTTGCATTCATGATCTCCGGACCGGTTGTCGTGCAGGTTCTGGAAGGCGAAAACGCTATCGCTCTGAACCGCGAGCTGATGGGCGCTACCAACCCTAAAGAAGCTGCTTCCGGCACCATCCGCGCTGACTTCGCTGATTCCATCGACGCCAACGCTGTTCACGGCTCCGACTCCGAAGCCGCTGCTGCTCGTGAAATCTCGTACTTCTTCGCTGCTACCGAGGTAACCACTCGCTAAGCTATTGCTGCGAGTGAGGGTGAATCCATGACTGAATCAACTGGCAAAATCAACCTGTTGGGTCTGACCCGGCTGGAAATGGAAAAATTCTTCGAGTCTATCGGGGAGAAACGCTTCCGTGCCGGTCAGGTCATGAAGTGGATTCACCACTTTGGCGTCGATAACTTCGACGCCATGACGAATGTCGGCAAGGCCCTGCGCGAAAAGCTGCAGAGCCGTGCCGAAATTCGCGGTCCTGAAGTCGTCAGCGAGGACATCTCCACCGACGGCACCCGTAAATGGGTCGTCCGTGTCGAGTCCGGCAGCTGCGTCGAGACCGTCTATATTCCGCAAGGCAAACGCGGCACGCTGTGTGTCTCGTCGCAGGCGGGCTGTGCGCTGGACTGCAGTTTCTGCTCCACCGGCAAACAAGGCTTCAACAGCAACCTCACCGCCGCCGAAGTCATTGGCCAGGTGTGGATTGCCAACAAATCTTTCGGCAGTGTCCCGGCTACCGTCGACCGCGCCATCACCAACGTGGTGATGATGGGGATGGGCGAGCCATTGCTGAACTTCGACAATGTCATTGCCGCCATGCATCTGATGATGGATGACCTGGGGTATGGCATTTCCAAGCGCCGCGTGACGCTGTCCACCTCCGGCGTGGTGCCAATGATCGATGAGCTGTCCAAGCACATCGACGTTTCGCTGGCCCTTTCGTTGCACGCGCCCAATGACGCGCTGCGAAACCAGCTGGTGCCGATCAATAAAAAATACCCTCTGAAGATGCTCCTCGAGTCCTGCCGCAACTACATGGCTGCGCTGGGCGAAAAGCGCGTGCTGACCATCGAGTACACGCTGCTCAAGGACATCAACGACAGGCCTGAGCACGCGATCGAGATGATCGAGCTGCTCAAGGACACGCCGTGCAAGGTCAACCTGATCCCGTTCAACCCGTTTCCGCATTCGGGCTACGAACGCCCCAGCAACAACGCAATCCGTCGTTTCCAGGATCTGCTGCATCAAGCCGGCTTCAACGTCACCGTGCGTACCACGCGCGGTGAGGACATCGATGCTGCCTGCGGCCAGTTGGTCGGGCAGGTCATGGACCGCACCCGTCGCAGCGAGCGCTATATCGCTGTGCGGGAGCTCAGTGCCGATGCCGACGTGGTGCAGGTCGCTTCCGCTCGCAATTGAATGCGAATTTGACTGAGAGGATCTCTATGTCCCTGCGCGTTGCGCTGCTGCTCTGTTTTGCCACGCTGCTGGTCGGTTGTGTGTCTACCGGCAACGTCGATCCGCTGAGTACCAGCAAGGGGCGTGAGGAAGCTCGTCAGGCTTACGTGCAATTGGGTTTGGGCTATCTTCAGCAAGGCCAGATGGAGCGTGCGAAGGCGCCTCTGAAAAAAGCGCTTGAGCTGAACGGCTCTGATGCGGATGCCAATGCTGCGCTGGCGCTGGTGTTCCAGGCCGAGATGGAACCGGAACTGGCGAACCAGTATTACGAAAAAGCGTTGTCGGCACGTTCCAAAGACGCGCGAATCCTCAACAATTACGGCAGCTTTCTTTACCAGCAGAAACGTTACAAGGAAGCCTACGAGCGCTTCGAGCAGGCCGCCGAGGATAATCTCTACGCCGAGCGCGCCCGAGTGTTCGAAAACCTCGGCATGACGGCTGTGATGCTTGGGGATCGCGACACCGCCCGTGAGCATTTCGACAAAGCCCTGCGCCTCGATCGTCAGCAGCCACGCGCGTTGCTGGAAATGGCTGAGTTGTCGTACGAAGACAGGCATTATGTGCCGGCACGCGATTACTACGAGCGTTTCAGCCAGTTGAGCGAGCAGAATGCGCGGAGCCTGTTGCTCGGCACGCGGCTGGCGAAGGTGTTTGATGATCGCAACAAGGCAGCCAGCTATGGGCTGCTTCTAAAAAGACTCTATCCCGGTACGCCGGAATATCAGCAATACCTGTCGGAGCAATGATGAAAGCGGCGCATCCCGAAGTTGTAGCAGCCACTCGCACGAACCCAGGCGAAACATTGCGACAGGCCCGCGAGAGCAAGAACTGGTCGCTGCCAGATGTGGCGTTGAGGCTCAACCTCACCGTGACTTCCCTGACTCATCTGGAAGCGGGCGATTTCGACAAGCTCCCCGGCCATACCTTCGCCCGCGGCTATGTCCGCGCGTACGCCAAGCTGCTTGACCTTGATCAAGCTGCATTGGTCAATGCGTTCGATCAGTACACGGGCACCGACGGCAAGGGCAGCAGCGTTCATGCGCTGGGCCGAATCGAAGAGCCCGTACGCCTGTCTCACAATATTCTGCGCATCGTCAGCCTTTTGCTGCTCATCGCATTGATCGGCGGCGGCTTCGTGTGGTGGCAGGATCAAGCGACGCTGCGCGGCAAGGAACCGACCAATCTGGGCATGGAGCATGTCGAAGTCGAAAGCGCCGACGGCACCACCCAGATCCATCCGCTCGACGAGCCGGAAGATCAAGCTGTCGCTCAAGGCCAGACCGCGTTGCCGTTGAACAACGCCGAGCCTGCGTCCGCGCCTGAAGCCCCTGCTGCATCCAGCAGTGCATCCACCAACACGGGCACGGTCACAGGCGCTGCTGTTCCACACAGCACATCGACTACCGCGCCGGTAGCACCTGCACATACCACGTCGACCCCAACCGCGCCGGTCACCACCGTGGCGCCAACGCCTTCGACCACCGCACCCGTCAATACCGCAACGAGTGCAGCGGCTGACGCAGCGCCCGTACCGGCAGGTGCCGGCCGCGTTCAGGTTCAGTTTGTCAACGATTGCTGGACCCAGGTCACCGATGGCAACGGCAAAGTGCTGATGAGCGGACTCAAGAAAAAAGGCGACAGCCTCGACGTCAATGGCAAGCCGCCGCTGACCCTGCGCCTGGGCTTTGCTCGCGGCGCGCAAGTGAGCTACAACGGTCAGCCGGTTGATGTGGCACCTTTCACCAGTGGCGAAACTGCTCGCCTGAAGCTAGGGCAATAAGTCATGCACGGCGAATCTCCGATCAAACGTCGCGAATCTCGTAAAATCTGGGTCGGCTCGGTGCCGGTCGGTGGCGATGCCCCGATCGCAGTGCAGAGCATGACCAACAGCGACACCAATGACGTCGCGGCTACCGTGGCACAGATCAACCGTCTGGAAGCCGCCGGCGTGGACATCGTTCGCGTCTCGGTGCCGGACATGGACGCTGCCGAGGCCTTCGGCCGCATCAAGCAGTTGGTCAAGGTCCCGCTGGTCGCTGACATTCATTTCGATTATCGAATCGCCCTGCGCGTGGCCGAGTTGGGCGTCGATTGCCTGCGGATCAACCCGGGCAACATCGGCCGTGAAGACCGCGTCCGCGCGGTGGTCGAGGCGGCCCGTGATCGCGGCATTCCGATCCGCATCGGCGTCAATGCCGGTTCGCTGGAAAAAGACCTGCAGAAGAAGTACGGCGAGCCAACGCCCGCTGCCCTGGTCGAGTCCGCGCTGCGGCACGTCGAGCATCTGGACCGTCTGGATTTCCAGGACTTCAAGGTCAGCGTCAAGGCCTCAGATGTGTTCATGGCGGTCGAGGCGTATCGCCTCCTTGCCAAACAAATCATCCAGCCGTTGCACCTGGGCATCACTGAAGCGGGCGGTTTGCGCTCAGGCACAGTGAAATCGGCCGTCGGCCTAGGTATGCTGCTCGCCGAAGGGATCGGCGATACCATTCGGATTTCCCTGGCTGCCGATCCTGTTGAAGAAGTGAAGGTCGGTTACGACATCCTCAAGTCGCTGCGCCTGCGTTCCCGTGGCATCAACTTCATCGCCTGCCCGAGTTGCTCGCGGCAGAATTTCGATGTGGTTAAAACCATGAACGAGCTGGAAGGGCGCCTTGAAGATTTGCTGGTCCCGCTGGACGTCGCGGTAATCGGTTGCGTGGTGAACGGTCCCGGCGAGGCGAAAGAAGCCCATGTCGGTCTGACCGGAGGCACGCCGAACCTGATCTACATCGATGGCAAGCCTGCGCAAAAGCTGACAAATGACAATCTGGTGGAACAGCTTGAACGCTTGATCCGTCAGAGAGCGGCCGAAAAGGTCGAGGCCGACGCAGCGCTGATCGCGCGCGGCTAACCCAGTTTCCAAGGAATATTTGTGAGTAAGTCTCTGCAAGCCATTCGTGGCATGAACGACATCCTGCCGGATCAGACGCCGCTGTGGCGCTACTTCGAGGGCACGGTCTCGCGTTTGCTGGATAACTACGGTTATCGCCAGATCCGCATGCCGATCGTCGAGTTCACCGACCTGTTCAAACGCTCCATCGGCGAAGTCACGGACATCGTCGAGAAAGAGATGTACACCTTCGCTGACCGCAATGGCGATTCGCTGACCCTGCGCCCTGAAGGCACGGCGGCCTGCGTACGCGCGGTTCTCGAGCACGGCATCACCGGTGGCGGTCAGGTGCAGAAACTCTGGTACATCGGCCCGATGTTTCGCCACGAGCGTCCGCAAAAAGGCCGTTATCGTCAGTTTCACCAGATCGGTGTCGAGGTGTTCAACCTTGATGGTCCGGACATCGACGCCGAGCTGATCGTCCTGACCTGGCGTCTGTGGGGCCTGCTGGGTATTCGCAATGCCGTCAAACTGGAACTCAACAGCCTGGGCACCAGTGAAGCCCGCGGCCGTTATCGTGAAGCGCTGGTCGAGTATCTCTCGGCGCGTCACGAGCAACTGGACGAAGACAGTCAGCGCCGTCTGAAGAGCAATCCGCTGCGCGTGCTTGATACCAAACACCCTGAAACCCAGGCGGTGCTGGTTGATGCACCCAAGCTGGCAGATTACCTGGACGACGAATCCCGGGTTCACTTCGAAGGCCTGAAGGCGCGTCTCGACGCGGCGGGCATTCCGTACGTGATCAACCCGAAGCTGGTCCGTGGCCTGGATTACTACAGCAAAACCGTATTCGAGTGGGTCACTGACCAGCTCGGCGCTCAGGGGACTGTCTGCGCGGGTGGCCGTTACGACGGTCTGGTCGAGCAGATGGGCGGCAAACCGACGTCAGGCGTAGGCTTTGCCATGGGCATCGAACGTCTGGTGCTGCTGCTGGAAACCCTCGAGCAGATTCCCGAAGAGATCGCCCGTACGGTCGACGTTTACGTTTGCGCATTCGGCGAGGCCGGCGAGCTGGCAGCGCTGACCCTGTCCGAGCGCTTGCGCGATCAGGCGCCAAATCTGCGTCTGCAAGTCAATGCCGGGGCTGGCAGCTTCAAGAGCCAGTTCAAGAAGGCCGACAAGAGCGGTGCGCTGTACGCGCTGATCCTTGGCGACGAAGAGCTGGCGCGCAAGGAAGTGGGCGTCAAGCCGCTGCGTGGTCAGGGCGAACAACAAAATATTGCCTGGGATGCTCTGTCCGAGCACCTGGCCACCTGCATTTCGCAGGGTTGAAGCAGATAAAAGCCGATTTAGCGAATAGGAGTATTGGGGTGTCGAGTACCGATGATGATGAGCTGGTTGCCGTAAAGGACTGGTGGCAGCGTAACGGCAAGCCTCTGCTGACCGGCGGCCTGCTCGCGGTGATCGTGGTGTTGGGCTGGCAAGGCTGGCAGCGCTATCAGAACAACCAGGCGCAGGGTGGTTCGGCGCTGTACCAGCAATTGCTGGAAACCGCACTGACGCCAAGCGGCCAGGCTGATGCAGGCCGTGTTGCCGAGATCGCCGGCAAGCTGAAGAGCGAATTTGGCGGCACTGCATACGCTCAGTACGGCAGCCTGTTCGTGGCCAAAGTGGCTGTGGACACCGGCAAGCTGGATGACGCTGCGAACGAGCTGAAATCCGTGACCGACAAGCCGGCCAACGCGACCCTGGGTGAAATCGCCCGTCAGCGTCTGGCTCGTGTCCTCGCTGCACAGAACAAGGCCGAAGACGCGCTGAAGCTGCTCGACGGTCAGGCCGACCAGTCTTTCGCGGCCAGCCGTGAAGAGCTGCGTGGCGACCTGCTGGTTCAGCTGGGTCGCACCGATGACGCTTATGCTGCATACAAAAAGGCCAAGGCGGCGCTTTCCGAAGAAGCGGCTGTTGGCGGTCTGCAAATGAAGCTCGACGATCTGGCGAAAGGGGATGCGTGACGTGATTCGTTGGAAACATGCAGCATTGCTGGCTCTGGCCATTCTGGCCGCGGGTTGCAGCAGCAACAGCAAAAAAGAGCTGCCACCGGCAGAACTCGTCGACTTCAAGCAAGAAGTGACCCTGCAGAAGTTGTGGAGCCGTTCCGTCGGTGACGGTCAGGGCGACATCTACAACATGCTGGTTCCGGCCATCGACGGCGAGAACATCTACGCTGCCGATGCGAACGGCCTGGTCATGGCGATCAACCGCAGCAACGGCGACGTGGTCTGGAAAAAAGAGCTTGAGCAACCGGTATCCGGCGCCGTCGGCGTAGGTTTCGGTCTGGTCATGCTGGGCACGTTGCGCGGCGAAGTCATCGTCCTCGACGAAGCCACTGGCGAGCAGAAGTGGAAAGCCAAGGCGACCAGCGAAGTGCTGTCCGCTCCGGCCACCAACGGCAGTGTCGTGGTTGCCCAGACTCAGGATGACCGGGTTATCGGTTATGACGCCATCACTGGTGATCAGCGCTGGATCTACGAGAGCAGTCCTGCGGTTCTGACATTGCGGGGCACCGGCGCACCGATTGCCACCAGTTCGTTGGCCATCGCTGGGCTGTCGACCGGCAAGGTTGTGGCGCTGGACATCAACAACGGCGTCCCGGCCTGGGAGCAGCGCGTTGCCGTTCCGACAGGTCGTTCCGAGCTGGATCGCGTGGTCGACATCGACGGCGGTTTGCTGCTTTCCGGCAACACGCTGTATGTCGCGACCTATCAGGGCCGCGTAGCCGGCCTGGAACTGCAGAGCGGTCGTGTGCTGTGGCAGCGTGATGCCTCGAGTTATTCGGGTGTGGCGCAGGGCTTCGGCAGCGTTTACGTTTCGCTTGCCAACGGCACCGTGGAAGGCATCGATGAGCGCTCTTCCACCGGTCTGTGGAGCAACGACTCGCTGGCCCGTCGCCAACTCGGCGCGCCGGAAGTGTTCTCCAGCTACGTCGCGGTCGGTGACATGGAAGGCTATCTGCACCTGCTGAGCCAGGTCGATGGCCATTTCGTCGCCCGTGAAAAGATCGACAGCGATGGCCTGCGTGCTCGCCCGCTGGTCTCCGGCAGCACCATTTACGTCTTCGGCAACAGCGGCAAGCTGGAAGCGCTGACGATCAAGTAGTGGCTGTCTATGCTTGAGGCGGTCGAGTATCGGCTTCTTCAGGCGGCCCCGCTTCCATGGGGCCTGCGGCGCTTCGGCGTCGCTCCGAACTCCGGCCGCTGCCTTGCAGCGGCTTTTGTATTTTCTGAAATAACGAAGTGGAGAGCCGCATGGTTCCCGTAATCGCCCTGGTGGGTCGACCGAACGTCGGCAAGTCCACCTTGTTCAACCGCCTGACCAGGACTCGTGACGCCATCGTCGGCGACTTGTCCGGTCTGACCCGTGATCGCCAATACGGTGAGGCCAAGTGGCAAGGGCGCTCCTACATCCTGATCGACACCGGCGGTATCTCCGGTGACGAACACGGCATGGACGAAAAAATGGCCGAGCAGTCGCTGCTGGCCATCGAAGAGGCCGATGTCGTGTTGTTCCTCGTTGACGCCAAAGCAGGCTTCACGGCCGCCGACCAGATGATTGGCGAGCACCTGCGCAAGCGCAACAAGACGTCCTACGTCGTCGCCAACAAGGTCGACAACATCGACCCTGACATGGCCCGCGCCGAGTTCGCACCGCTGGGCATGGGTGACGCGATTCCGGTCGCCGGCGCTCACGGTCGAGGCATCACGCAGATGCTCGAGATCGCCCTGCGCGATTTCCCGAAAGACGCTGACGAAGTCGAAGAAGGCGAAGAAGAGGAAGTCGTCGCCGAAGGTCAGGAAGCCAAGCGCATTCCCGGCCCGAGTGAGAAGGACGGCATCAAGATCGCGATCATCGGCCGCCCTAACGTCGGCAAGTCGACGCTGGTCAACCGGATGCTCGGTGAAGACCGGGTCATCGTCTACGACGAGCCGGGCACTACCCGCGACAGCATTTACATCCCGTTCGAACGCAACGAAGAAAAGTACACGCTGATCGACACCGCCGGTGTCCGCAAGCGCGGCAAGATCCACGAAGAAGTCGAAAAGTTCTCCGTGGTGAAAACCCTGCAGGCAATCAAAGACGCCAACGTGGTGATCTTCGTGATGGACGCCCGCGAAGGCGTCGTCGACCACGACCTCAACCTGCTGGGCTTTGCCCTTGAATCCGGTCGGGCCCTGGTCATCGCGCTGAACAAGTGGGATGGCATGGTGCCGAGCGAGCGCGACTACGTGAAGGTTGAGCTGGAGCGCCGGTTGTTCTTCGTCGACTTCGCCGACATCCACTTCATCTCGGCGCTGCACGGCACCGGCGTGGGTAACCTGTATCAGTCGGTGCAGAACTCGTTCAAATCCGCTGTGACCCGTTGGCCGACCAGCCGTTTGACCCAGATTCTGGAAGACGCAGTCAGCGAGCACGCACCGCCGATGGTGGGCAGCCGCCGCATCAAGCTGCGTTACGCTCACTTGGGTGGCGCAAACCCGCCGTTGATCGTGATCCACGGCAACCAGGTCGAGAAAGTGCCGAAGTCGTACGTCCGGTATCTCGAGAACACCTATCGCCGCGTGCTCAAGCTGGTCGGTACGCCGATCCGCATCGAGTTCAAGGGCGGCGAGAACCCGTATGAAGGCAACAAGAACACGCTGACCGACCGCCAGGTCAACAAGAAGCGTCGGATGATGTCGCACCACAAGAAGGCCGACAAGAAGCGCCGCGACAAGCGCTGATCGTGTAGAGGTCTTTCTCGGAAAAGGCGCCAGTGGCGCCTTTTTTTGTGCGCGACATCTGGGCTATCCTGCGGGTCCCCGCGCCCTTCAGGTGTCGGGAGTGGAGCAGGAAAACCCCCATGATCACCAGCAAACTGCCGAACGTTGGCACCACCATTTTTACTGTGATGTCTCAGCTTGCCGCCGAAACCGGGGCGATCAATCTGTCTCAGGGTTTTCCCGATTTCGATGGGCCCGACGCATTGCGTGAAGCCCTTTGCCGCCGCGTCATGGACGGCAACAATCAATACGCGCCGATGGCCGGCCTGCCGGCGCTGCGCGAGCAAGTCGCCGCGAAGATTGCGCGGTGCTACGGCCGTCAGGTCGGCGTCGACAGCGAAATCACCATCACCCCCGGCGCCACCCATGCCATTTTCTGCGCCATCCAAACTGTTGTGAGCGCCGGCGATGAAGTCATCGTCTTCGACCCGTGCTACGACAGTTATGCCCCTTCGGTAGAACTGGCCGGCGGGCGCACAGTGCATGTGCAGCTCAAGGATGGCGACTTCGCCATCGACTGGGAAAAACTCAGCGCCGCGTTGAGCCCTCGCACCCGAATGATCGTCATCAACACGCCGCACAACCCGAGCGGCGCGTTGATCACCCGCGACGAACTGGATCGCCTGGCGGCGTTGATCCGAGACCGGGACATTTACGTGCTCAGCGACGAGGTCTACGAGCATCTGGTGTTTGACGGCCTGCAGCACGCCAGCGTGCTGGCCCATGACGAACTCTACCAGCGCGCCTTTGTGGTCAGTTCGTTCGGCAAGACCTACCACGTCACGGGCTGGAAAACAGGCTATCTCGTTGCGCCCCCGGCACTGACCGCCGAGGCACGGAAAATCCATCAGTTCGTTGCGTTCTGCGGCGTCACACCGCTTCAATGGGCGCTGGCCGATTTCATGGCAGCGCACCCCGAACACGTCGAGGAACTGCCGGCGTTCTATCAGGCCAAACGCGACTATTTCTGTGATCGCCTGGAAGCCTCGCGTTTCACCTTCACGCGCGCCAGCGGCACGTACTTTCAGCTCGTCGATTATTCGCAGATCCGCCCGGACCTCAATGACGTCGACATGTCGCTGTGGATGACACGCGAGCATGGCGTGGCGAGCATTCCGATTTCGGTTTTCTATCAGAATCCGCCCGAAGGCCAACGCCTGATCCGGCTGTGCTTCCCCAAGCGTGAGGAGACGCTGCGTCTGGCGGCGGAGAAGCTATGCGCGATCTGAGTACGCTGCCCAATCTGAATATCGCGTTGGTTCAGACCACGTTGGTCTGGCACGACGCCCCGGCGAACCACGCCCACTTCGAAGAGCTGCTGGCCCAGGCCAAAGGCGCGGATCTGGTGATCCTGCCGGAGATGTTCACCACTGGCTTTACCATGGCGTCCGAAACTCAGGCCGAACCTGAAGACGGCCCGACTGCCCAGTGGATACTGGCGCAGGCCAGGCAACTGGATGCCGTGGTGACCGGCAGCGTGATCATTCGCGCTGCTGACGGCAGCCATCGCAATCGCTTGCTGTGGGCGCGGCCGGACGGCGAGCTGCTGCATTACGACAAGCGCCATCTGTTCCGGATGGCCGGCGAGCACGAGCATTACAGTCCGGGCGAGCGCCAGGTGCAGTTCGAGCTCAAGGGCTGGCGGATTCGTCCGCTGATCTGCTACGACCTGCGTTTTCCGGTGTGGAGCCGTGACGCCCACAACACCGATCTGCTGCTCTATACCGCCAACTGGCCGGGTGCTCGCCGTCTGCACTGGAACCGCTTGCTGCCGGCGCGCGCCATCGAGAACCTGTGTTACGTCGCTGCGGTGAATCGTGTGGGGATTGATGGCAAGGGCTTCGCCTACACGGGCGACAGCCAGGTGCTGGATTTTCAGGGCGAGAGCCTGCTCAACATCGGCGAGGCGGACGGGGTGTTTCAGGTCAGCCTGTCAGCGCAGAGCCTGGCGGCCTACCGCGAGAAATTCCCGGCCTGTCTCGACGCTGATACATTCGAGATACAGTAACGTCATAGAGTTAGTGGGCGAGTGGTCGATAGCGGTTGTACCCAGACAGGAGATCGGTATGACCACCATCAGCACATCCTCATTGAGTTCGTATTCCACCAGCTTCACCGTGGCGGTCAAGAAAGACGCCACGACGACGGCGGCAGACAGCGACACCTCCACCACGACAGATGCCACTTCGGTGTCTGCATCGACGACAACGACTGCAGCGGGTGGCGCTGGCGGTGCCGGTGGGGCAGGCGGCGCGTCTGATTCTTCCAGCACCAGCGAGCAGGCCATCGAGAAGCTGGAAGAGCAGATCAAGGAAACCCAGAAGCGCCTGCAGGAGCAGCAACAGCAACTCGCTGCCGCTCAGGCAAGTTCGGGTTCCGATGAGGAGAAATCGGCAAGGGTGATGGCCATTCAAGGGCAGATCTCGTCGACGACGGCCAGCCTGTCCACGGAGCAGGCGGCGCTTCTACAACTGCAGAATTCCGGCAGCATCAACACCACCGCCTGATTCACTGATTCAAACATAAACCGCTCCATGACCTCGGTCGTGGGGCGTATTTGCGTCTGCAATAAATCCGACTTCAGATGTTTGTACGCTGGCCGATACAAAGTGCACCTCATAAGGAGTTCATCATGACCACCATCAACACCAGTTCGTTGGGCGCTTACTCCAGCGTGTTCACGGCTGCCGTCAAAACTGACGACTCCACCAAGAGCGATGCCAAGACCGCCAGCGTCGAGCTGCGTGGCAATGTGTATGGCGACTCCAAGGCGGCCGGCGCCAGTGAGTCAGGCGACGCGCCGAGCATGAAGGAGGAGATGATCAAGCAGTTGCAGGAGCAGATTCAGCAAACCCAGAAAATGCTCCAGCAGCAGCAGGCTCAGTTGGCCGCGATCCAGGGCAGCAAGACACCCGATGAATTGAAGGCCACGCAGGTCATGGCGATCCAGCAGCAGATTTCCGGGACCATGGCGCAGCTGGGCGCATTGCAGGCGTCCCTGTTGAACTTGATGAAAGTCAAAGTCGACACCACGGCCTGATAATCCGGCGCTCAAACAAAAGGCCCTGAAGCTTGCACTTCAGGGCCTTTTTTATCGTAGGAATGATTGCCGGCAGTTATGCCGCTTTTGTCGCTTCAGCCTGCAGCAAGCCACGATTGAGAGCGCTAAACAGCGCCTTGAAGCTGGCCGTGGTGATGTTTTCGTCGATGCCGACGCCATGCACCGCCCGGTCACCGTTCACACGCAACTCGATGTAAGCGGCGGCCTTGGCCGTGGTGCCTGCGCCGATGGCGTGTTCGTTGTAGTCCATGATCTCGGCTGACACCGGGAGACCAGCAACCAGCGCTTCCAGGGCGCCGTTGCCGGTGCCTTTCCAGCGCAGATTGCTTTCGCTGTCGCTCATTCCGGTCACGACCACTTCGACTGCGCTGTTGCCGTTTTCTTCTTGCAGACGATGGCTGACCAGCGCGTACGGCTTGTTGGCCTGCAGGTATTCACGCTTGAACAGCGAGTAGATCTGCTGAGCGGTCATCTCAAGGCCCAGTCGATCGGTCTCGCCCTGAACCACTTGGCTGAACTCGATCTGCATGCGACGCGGCAGGGAAATACCGTATTCCTGTTCCAGCAGGTAAGTGATCCCGCCCTTGCCCGACTGGCTGTTGACGCGGATCACCGCCTCGTAGCTGCGGCCAATGTCGGCCGGGTCGATTGGCAAGTACGGCACTTCCCACATCGTGCGTTCTTTCTGCTGGGTGAGGCCCTTGCGGATCGCATCCTGGTGGGAGCCGGAGAACGCGGTATGCACCAGGTCGCCGACATACGGGTGACGCGGGTGCACGGGAATCTGGTTGCACTCCTCGACGACCTTGCGCACGCCGTCGATGTCGGAAAAGTCCAACTGTGGATTCAGGCCCTGGGTGTACATGTTCAGCGCGACCGTCACCAGGTCGACGTTGCCGGTGCGCTCGCCGTTGCCGAACAGGCAGCCTTCAACGCGATCCGCGCCGGCCATCAGGCCCAGCTCGGTCGCCGCCACGCCGGTGCCTCGGTCGTTGTGGGTATGCAGGCTGATGATCACGCTGTCACGGCGTGAAATGTTGCGGCAGAACCATTCGATCTGGTCGGCGTAGATGTTCGGGGTGGCGACTTCGACGGTTGCCGGCAGATTGAGGATCACCTTGTTCTGCGGCGTCGCGTTCCACACTTCGATCACGGCGTCGCAGACTTCCTTGGCGAACTCCAGCTCGGTGGCGCTGAAGGTTTCAGGCGAGTACTCGAACTGCCATTGGGTTTCTGGCTGCAGGGCGGCGTATTTGACGAACAGCTGAGCGGCATTCACGGCGATGGCTTTAACGCCGGCTTTGTCTTGGTTGAAGACGATGCGGCGGAAAGACGGGCAGGTGGCGTTGTACAGGTGGACGATGGCTTTTTTGGCGCCGCGCAGGGATTCGAACGTCCGTGCGATGAGGTCTTCGCGGGCCTGGGTCAGCACCTGAATCGTGGTGTCGTCGGGGATGTGGCCGTCTTCGATGAGCGTGCGCACAAAGTCGAAATCGGTTTGCGACGCGGAAGGGAAGGAGGCTTCGATTTCCTTCACGCCGACTTGAACGAGGGTCTTCCAGAAACGCAGCTTTTTGACCGCATCCATGGGCTCGATCAGCGACTGGTTACCGTCACGCAAGTCGGAACTGCACCAGATCGGCGCCGCAGTGATGGTCTTGGAAGGCCAGGTGCGGTCAGGCAGGTCGATGACAGGAAAGGCGCGGTACTTGGTCGAGGGATCTTTGAGCATGGTCATGTGAATAATCCTTGTTGTACTCAGGGCCGAAAGAAGGCGGCCAGCCGGTTGATGCGAGAGTAGCACTGCGGGTGAGCGTCGAGGCACCGCGTTCAGCTTTGCAGTCGTGCACTGACGAGGCAGAGGCAGCGATGTTGACGCATCAGAATGAGGGTGTGAGAGGTTTTCATGTCGCCAAACGTAACCAATGGGGTGAAAGCTGGCAAGCGGTTGGGAAAAATTGAGAGAAGTAACCGGTAAAAACTTCAGGTTGAGATTCTATTGCGAGATTTTGATGCTGTGCGCGATTTAATTGCTGGTGCGATTCGGTCTGAACGTACCGGCCGTTCCAATGGTAGGACCGGCTTCAGCCGGGAAGGGGCCAGATCGCATGCCATCAGATTTGCAGTGCAGCGCCTGACGCCTTCCCGGCTAAAGCGGGTCCTACAGGGGTCCTACAGAGCTACTCATCCCTCTAAATCGTTACGGCTGAAACGCATTGATGAAAATGGCCGGATCCACCCGCGCGTCATTCAGGCTGACGTTCCAGTGCATGTGCGGTCCCGTCGCGCGACCGGTCGAACCCACACGCCCGACCACGCCACCACGCGGCACGGCATCGCCGACTTTTACGTCGATCTTCGACATATGGCAGAACATGCTGATAAAGCCCTGCCCATGATCGACGAACACCGTATTGCCGTTGAAGAAGTAGTTACCGATCAAAATCACCTTGCCCGCCGCCGGCGACTTGATAGGCGTACCGGCCGGAACCGCGAAGTCCAGTCCGGCGTGAGGATTACGCTCCTCGCCGTTGAAGAAACGTCGCACGCCGAATTTGCTCGAGAGCGGCCCGTCCACCGGTTTGTCCAGCAGAAGGTTGCTCGGGGTCACGGGACTGAACGTACGGTAGGCGCGGACCTGCACATCGAGTTCCTGCTCAATGCGCTTTAGGTCGTCCGGGTTGGGATTGACCTGGCGCTGGTTTTTCAGGGTAATCCGCTGCTCCGGGTACTGCTTGTTGCCCACCACGAAAGGCAGGTTACGGCCGCCGCTGCTGACCTGCTGCGACGTGCCTGGCTTGACGCTCAGCGGAATGCCGACAATGGCCAGCCAGCGGGCGTCCTGATCCTTGACCACCAGCACCGGCTTGCCCTGCCACGTGGCCTTGGGTGCTTGCGCGGCGGGGCCAAGATCGACCACCGCCACGCCGCCCGGCACCGGCTTGTTGAGCAAACGGGAAATGTAGCTGTCAGCGTAGGCGGGCAGGGCAGCGCAAAAGACCAAGGCGGCAGTGGCCAACGAGCGGGATAGAAGAGGGAGCATTGATCAATCCAGAAGTGAAAGGGTGACAGGCGTCAGATGGTTGTCTTCAACGCGCACTTGCAGCTCGCCATCCGCCAGCTTTGCCGTCAGGCGCTGACCCTGTTGCGTCTGCTCGGCAGCGCGGATGGCCCTGCCGCGTTCATCCAGCAAAATACTGTAACCACGGCCCAGGGTCGCCAGCGGGCTGACCACGTTGAGCGTCTGCACCTGACTTTGTAGCTGCAGGCGACGGCTCTTGAGGTTTTCCTTGATCGCGCGGGGCAGGCGCTCGGCCAGTACTGCCAGGCGCTGACGCAGAAACATCAGCGTGCGTCCCGGATGTTGCGCGGCCAGGCGGCTTTCCAGATGGCTCATGCGCACCTGGCGCTTGTGCATCTGCTGCTCAAAGGCACGACGCATGCGCATGTCCAGATCGTCGAGGCGCTGGGCGCGCTGGCGCAGGCGCTCGCCGGGGTGACGTAGGCGGCGGGAAATACCGTCGAGACGCAACTGCTCGCGCATCAGCCGGTCCTGCATGCGGCTGATCAGTCGGCGTTCCAGGCTGTCGACTCGGCGTTGCAGATCGCTAGAGTCCGGCGCCAGCAGTTCTGCGGCGGCGGAGGGCGTCGGGGCGCGCACGTCGGCCACGAAGTCACTGATCGAGACGTCGGTTTCGTGACCGACCGCGCTGACAATCGGCGTCACGCATGCGTCGATGGCCCGGGCCACGGCCTCTTCGTTGAAGCACCAGAGGTCCTCCAGCGAGCCGCCGCCCCGGGCGAGGATCAACGCATCGAAGCCGCGATCGTCAGCAAGTTTCAGGGCGCGCACGATCTGGCCGATGGCCTCGCGGCCCTGCACAGCGGTGGGGATCAGGGTGAGTTCTACCTGGGGGGCGCGACGGCGAAACACGCTGATGATGTCGCGAATCACAGCGCCGGTCGGGGAGCTGATGATGCCGATGCGCTTGGGGTGCAGGGGCAGGGCGACCTTGCGCTCGGCGCTGAACATCCCTTCGGCGCTGAGCTTTTCCTTCAGTGCGTCGAAGGCCAGACGCAGTGCGCCATCGCCAGCAGGCTCTACGGTGTCGAGAATCAGCTGATAGTCGCCGCGACCCTCAAACAGCGAGACCTTGCCGCGTACCTTGACCGCCAGGCCATCTTTCAGCGCCTGACGCACCCGCGCCGCGTTGCTGCGAAACAACGCGCAACGCACCTGGGCGCCGGAGTCCTTCAGCGTGAAGTAAACGTGCCCGGAGGCCGGACGCGAGAGGTTGGAAATCTCGCCCTCGACCCAGATGCTGGAAAACACATCTTCCAGCAGCACGCGTGCGCGGCCGTTGAGCTGGCTGACAGTGAGGACGTCCCGGTCAAGGCCGAGTCTTGCGAAGGGGTCTTTGATCATGGGGGCATCATAAAGGCATTGGGGCACGGGTCACCAGATGAGATCGCTGACGGCGCGCGCCCCGACGGCCATACTTGACGTCACCGACAGCGCGATTAAGCTGCCGCCCCCGATTACTCGTCAGACAGGCCCGTCATGGACACCCAAAGCATCATCGTCCCGCAAATCTCCAGCTTTCCTGCGCACGAAGCGAAGGCGCGGGCGATCCTGCGCTGGCTGGTGAAGCTGAACGTCGTCGAAGAATCGCTGACCACCTGTGGGCGCAGCTTCAACCGCATGGCCTACGCGGTTGCCCCGGGCGCGCGACGCTTCGTCGAAAACCCGGACGCCTTGCCATTCGGTCAACCGGTCAACGGTCTGGAAATCGTCCTCAAGCGCTGCATCTATACGCCGCAGCAGGGCTTCAAGGAGGAGGCCGGTTGCCCGGAATGCCGGCGCGAGATCGGCGAAGCCCTGTTCGACAGCCTGGAAGACTGGATGCCGGGCCACACCGACAACTTCATGTGCCCCGAATGCCGCCACGAAGACGACATCAACGGGTTTCTGTTTCTTGAGCCGTGCGGGTTCTCGAATCTGGGGTTCATCTTCAACAATTGGCTGGATGCCGGCTTCAAAAGCAGTTTTGTCGAGGCGTTTGCCGAGCGAATGGACCGGCCGGTGTCCCATGTCAACGTCAGGATGTAGATCTTCGCTGCTCTCATTGGGCGCCGTAATCCGGCTCATGCGTAAATAGCCTGATCTTTACATTGAGATAGTGCAGGTGTCTGGGTACAATGGCGCGCTTCCATTTTCCCGCTCGGGAGCCCAGCGATGCTGCGTATCAGCCAAGAAGCCCTTACATTCGACGACATTCTCCTTGTGCCCGGTTATTCCGAGGTGCTTCCCAACGAAGTCAGTCTTAAAACACGCCTGACCCGTGGCATCGAACTCAACATCCCCCTCGTTTCCGCCGCTATGGACACCGTCACTGAAGCCCGTCTGGCAATCGCCATGGCTCAGGAAGGCGGCATCGGCATCATCCACAAGAACATGACCGTCGAGCAGCAAGCTGCCGAAGTGCGCAAGGTCAAGAAGTTCGAAGCGGGTGTGGTCAAGGATCCGATCACCATCGAGGCTGACGCCACCGTTCGCGATCTGTTCGAACTGACCCGTCAACACAACATCTCCGGCGTTCCGGTCCTGCATGACGGCGAGCTCGTCGGCATCGTGACCTCCCGCGACGTCCGTTTTGAAACCCGCCTTGATGTGCCTGTTCGCGAAGTGATGACGCCGAAAGAGCGTCTGGTCACCGTCCGCGAAGGCGCCGACAAGTACGAAGTGCGCGATCTGCTGCACAAGCACCGTCTGGAAAAAGTCCTGATCGTCGACGACAAGTTCGCGCTCAAGGGCATGATGACCGTCAAGGACATCGAGAAATCCAAAGCCTGGCCGCTGGCGAGCAAAGACGACCAGGGTCGCCTGCGTGTCGGCGCTGCGGTCGGCACCGGTAAAGACACCGGCGAACGTGTCAGCGCACTGGTTGCTGCGGGCGTGGACGTCATCGTTGTCGACACCGCCCACGGCCATTCCAAAGGCGTGATCGACCGCGTTCGCTGGGTGAAACAGAACTTCCCTGACGTGCAGGTCATCGGCGGCAACATCGCCACCGGCGCCGCTGCACTCGCACTGGTCGAAGCTGGCGCTGACGGCGTCAAGGTCGGCATCGGTCCTGGCTCCATCTGCACCACCCGTATCGTCGCTGGCGTGGGCGTCCCGCAAATCAGCGCCATCGCCAACGTGGCTTCGGCACTGGAAGGCACCGACGTTCCGCTGATCGCCGACGGCGGCATCCGTTTCTCGGGTGACCTGTCCAAGGCCATCGTTGCCGGTGCCTACTGCGTGATGATGGGTTCGATGTTTGCCGGTACTGAAGAAGCACCGGGCGAGATCGAGCTGTTCCAGGGCCGTTCGTACAAGGCCTATCGCGGCATGGGTTCGCTGGGCGCAATGTCCCAGGCTCAAGGCTCGTCGGACCGTTACTTCCAGGACTCGTCCGACGGCGCGGAAAAACTCGTACCGGAAGGTATCGAAGGCCGCGTTGCGTACAAGGGTTCGCTGACTGCCATCGTTCACCAGTTGATGGGCGGCCTGCGCTCTTCGATGGGTTACACCGGCAGCGCCGACATCCACGAAATGCGCACCAAGCCTGAATTCGTGCGCATCACCGGTGCCGGCATGGCTGAGTCCCACGTTCACGACGTGCAGATCACCAAGGAAGCGCCGAACTACCGGGTCGGCTGACGCCTCCAGCCACAAGTTGATAGTTACTAGCTACAAGCGATCTGTAGCGGCACCGCCTCTAGGCCTGTCGCTACGGATCTGCGGCCCCCGACACCTTGCAGCTTGAAGCTTGAGGCTTGAAGCTGCTCTATCTAGAGTCCTCTCATGGCCCTCGACATTCACGCCCACCGCATCCTGATCCTGGACTTCGGTTCCCAGTACACCCAGCTGATCGCCCGTCGCGTTCGCGAAATCGGCGTGTACTGCGAACTGCACCCGTTCGACATGTCGGACGAAGCGATCCGCGAATTCGCCCCGAAAGGCATCATCCTCGCCGGCGGCCCCGAGTCCGTCCACGTCGCTGACAGCCCGCGCGCGCCGCAGGCCGTGTTCGACCTGAATGTGCCGATCTTCGGTATCTGCTACGGCATGCAGACCATGGCCGAGCAGCTCGGTGGCCGCGTGGCCGGCTCCGAAATGCGTGAGTTCGGTTACGCCCGCGTCGATATCGTTGGCAAGAGCCGCGTGCTGGATGGCATCGAAGACCACGTCGACGCCGATGGCGTTTTCGGCCTTGACGTGTGGATGAGCCACGGCGACAAGGTTACCGAGATCCCGGAAGGCTTCCACGTACTGGCCAGCACCCCAAGCTGTCCGATCGCCGGCATGGCCGACGACACCCGCGGCTACTACGGCGTGCAGTTCCACCCGGAAGTGACCCACACCAAGCAGGGCGGTCGCATCCTGTCGCGCTTCATCCTCGACATCTGCGGCTGCGAAGCATTGTGGACCCCGTCGAAGATCGCTGAAGACGCCATCGCCCAGGTTCGCGCCCAAGTCGGTACCGACAACGTGCTGCTGGGCCTGTCCGGCGGTGTTGACTCCTCGGTGGTCGCAGCGCTGCTGCACAAAGCCATCGGCGACCAACTGACCTGCGTCTTCGTCGACAACGGCCTGCTGCGCCTGCACGAAGGCGAGCAAGTCATGGCCATGTTCGCCGAGAACATGGGCGTGAAGGTCATTCGCGCCAACGCCGAAGACCAGTTCCTCAACAACCTGGCCGGCGAGAGCGATCCAGAGAAGAAGCGCAAGATCATCGGGCGCACCTTCATCGACGTGTTCGACGCCGAGTCGACCAAGCTCGACAACATCAAGTTCCTGGCCCAGGGCACCATCTACCCTGACGTGATCGAGTCCGCTGGCGCCAAAAGCGGCAAGGCGCACGTCATCAAGTCGCACCACAACGTGGGCGGCCTGCCGGAAGAGATGAACCTGAAACTGGTCGAGCCGCTGCGCGAACTGTTCAAGGACGAAGTCCGTCGTCTGGGCCTGGAACTGGGCCTGCCGTACGACATGGTCTACCGCCACCCATTCCCGGGCCCGGGCCTGGGCGTGCGCATCCTCGGTGAAGTGAAGAAGGAATACGCCGACTTGCTGCGTCGCGCCGACCACATCTTCATCGAAGAACTGCGCAAAGCCGACTGGTACCACAAAGTCAGCCAGGCCTTCGTCGTATTCCAGCCGGTGAAATCGGTTGGCGTGGTCGGCGACGGCCGTCGTTACGCCTGGGTCGTCGCCCTGCGTGCCGTGGAAACCATCGACTTCATGACCGCACGTTGGGCACACCTGCCTTACGAACTGCTGGAAACGGTCAGTGGCCGAATCATCAATGAGATCGAAGGCATTTCGCGCGTGACGTATGACGTGTCGAGCAAGCCGCCTGCGACGATTGAGTGGGAGTGATGGGGTGGCCGGGATTGTCCGGCACGATCTAGCAAGAAATGCCCTGGAGCCCGCGTAATTGCGGGCTTTTGGGTTTTTGGGTCAGGCAAGTTCTGGCAGGTTTGTGCATCGCCAGCCAAGGTGCTTGTGCGGCATTTGGGGGTACTGGCTGAGGTAACTGCCGCCTTGACGGGGAAGGGCATGGTGTTAGATCTCATTACCGCCACTGGCTTGAACTCGATGACATAACACCAGACAGCTTTTATAAGTGAATCCGGGCATGCCCTTTTTTGAATCCAAACACCAAAACCCTGGATTTGTCTCATTGCTTTGCTTCGACCAGGGCGGGTGCCACGAGCGGAGTATTGGTGTGGAAAGCATCGATACCCAGCGACCGCTGAACCGCGATACTGTCTTTGACCTGGCCTCCGTTTCCAAACAATTCACTGCGTTTTGTTTGCTGCTGCTGGAGCAGGGGGGGCTTTTGGCTTTAAGCGATCCGATAGGCCGCTTCGTACCAGAGATCAGTGGCTACTCATCTCAAATCAGCTTGCAGGATCTTGTTTATCACATTGGTGGAATGACTGATTTCATAGAGATTGCATTGTCGCAAGGCATCGATTTTGGCGATGAGCTCGGTGCTGCCGATATCCTTGCTCTTTTAAGAGAGCAGACCCGTCCTGATTTTCCGACAGGAGAGCGATTTGAGTACAGTAATACAGGTTATTTTTTGCTGGGGATCGTTATAGAACGTGTGAGTGGGCTCTGCTTATCCGACTACGCCCAAACCCATATTTTTGCGCCCTTGGCTATGGAGCACACTTTTATTCTAGATGGATTGAACCGGGATGATCGAGTTGCCAGCGGCTATGCAAGAAGTAACGGGCAGACTTATGCTCTTTCGCGTAGCCCCTGGAATTCCTTGGGGGCGAGCCTGGTACATTCTTCCGCTGCAGATCTCATGAAGTGGGGCGAGAATTTTCTCACCGCCAAGGTGGGAGGACATGCTGTTATAGGAAAAATGTTGACGCCGCTGGCGCCAGTAAACCACAGGGGAGAAGCGATCATTGAGCATTCGAGTTATTGCTTCGGGGTATCCATGGAGAAAGATGGCAAGGGGGTGAAGTTCTGCCATGAGGGTGTTACGGCAGGCTTCAGCAGCTATTTCGAACGCTCGCTGGAGAAGGGCTATACGCTTGCTATTTTATCGAACGTCGAAGATTACGAAGTAGAGCAACTGGCTGCTGAGCTCTGTGCAGAGCATGGCCTTTAGGCTTGTGTTTTCCCGCACAGAGCTCCCTGTTTAATTCCCATGGTTTAAGCTGAATGGCTGGTTATGAGGCCTGTGCTTCATAAGTCCCGCCAAGCGCTTCCGTGTAAGAGGCTGCCGCTGTAACGAACGACGCCGTCCTTCGCCCACCGTAAATGACCTCATTTGAAAATGGCTTGAAGTTCGAGGAAAATCGTTACGAAGAAGTCTTTGGTGGGCGCCTTAAGCCTCGATATCAGCAAATGGATGCGATGCTCGCATCCGCCATAATCAAGGAACCCGTTCATGAAATCCCGATTTTCTTTCAATTCATCCTTTCTGATTATGTTGTCGCTGACAGGATGCGCAGCGACTATGGATGCTGCAAAGCACGATCAGCTTCGAGAAAACGCGCTTTACGGCAGTTGGCACGTAGCAGGTGTAGCGGTATCAGACTCGGGCGTGCAAGCACTGGAAGATAATGACCCAAGCTTCATGGGCCGACGTCTCAGTTTCAATCACGATCAACTTGCATGGAAAGCGTCAGCAGACTCAACGGAAGACGTGTGCAACGGGCCTGTTTTTCATAAGCTTCCAGCGATGAGTGGAGCTGAACTGAAGCCACAACTCCATAAGCTGGGCATCGAAAAAGCCGTACCCTACGGCGTTGAATGCAAAACTGGAAGCTGGGGGCCTCTTGATAAAGAAAGCCCTGCATTTTTCCTGGCGCAAGATGGGACGTTAGCTCTTTCCTGGTATGACGGCGGACTGCTGAAACTTATACGAGACTGAACACGGGAAGGTCACGCTACCGGCCAAGACGTGAACCCAAGAGGGCGAGACCTTAGAAGGGCGTCATGTTCGCGTCTATGCACGCACGGAAGGTAACCGTTGGCCGCCGTATTTGATCGAAGCGTCGGCCAGCGTATTGGGCAGAAAACAGCCGAGTGGATCCCTTAGCGCGCCACTCGGCTTTTTTAAATATGACGCCTCAACGCACCCACGTCATCCCCATCAGCTCCAGCGCCGTCGTCAGATCCGCCAACGTCTCAAACCGACGTCCGCTCACCCGCTGCCATTTAGGCCGATCGATATAAAGGTGCTTGCCCTCGCGTTTGATCTCGGTACGAACCGCAGTGCCTTCGTTGCTGCGGTGGACGATGGCGAGGTGACCATCACTGTCATTGAGGGTGAACATGCCCGCTCGTAGCAGTTTGTTCTCCAGGCTGAGCTCAATCCGGGGCGGGGCGACGAGCACTTGCAGACGCAGATCACTCTGTACGCGTCCCGCACGACGGCCCACCGTGTCGGTCATTTCAACGCCGGGGTCTGGCGTTATTCCAGCCGATTCAGCCACACGAACGTCTTCAATGCGCAGCCCTACCGCACCTTCCAGTTCCGCGAGACCGGGGACGCCCTGATACGTATTGGCGTGGGAATTACCCACCAGTGCTACCCAGTGGCCGCCGCTTCTCGCCCCTTGGTCTGCGTCGATCACGCCCTTGGCGTAGTAATTCATCACCTTCTGCCGCAGCCCTTGCTCCGCGCCGTCCATGCCGTCGACGCGGTAACTCGCCATGCAGTCGATGGCGCGGATGCGCACGCGGTTTTCTTGCGCGGCTTTGAAAACGGCCATGAAGGTGTATTTGCCGTTTGGATCAGTTCGATGGCCTTTGTCCAGCGCCTTGATGTAGTCCTCAAGCTGAGGCGACAGAGTGCCCGTTCTCGAAAACGTATCGAGATCCACCTGATGGAAGTCGGTGAGCACGTGCTCCATGTACAGGGTTTTCACCTTGAGCTTGGTGAGCAGCGGCATCTGTTCGATCAGAAACTGTTTGCTGCCGATCCCTGCATGGCTCTCGCCGATGACCAGGCCCGATGAACGTTTGAATACGATCTTGAGCGCACGTTTGAGCGGCGCGTTGGCACTCAGCTCTGGCATGTCTGGACGCTTTGGCAGTTCGAGCGTGTTGAAGAAGGCGTTGGCGTCATCGCGCAGATTGCGACGGATGCGCTTGAAGTCGTCATAGGGATCGGGTTTGTCAAAATCGGGGCTGTGATAGCGATCGTCGACAAAGCGGCCGCCATATTGCGCGCCCTCCATGACTTCAGTCCTCAGCGCCGCTGGCACTTCGTATGGGCTGGGGAGGGTGGTCGTCTGGGGAGAAACGCCGACCCCACGACCGGGCCCCATCTTGCCGAGCACCTTTCCGCCGCCTGACAGGTTCAAGGGAGTGACGGGCTCCCAGGTGCCAGCAGCGTTAAGGCGCACAGGCATGTTTCGGTAAAACGAGTAAGGATTTGCAGGGTCGATGATGGCCCAGCATTTCAGCTCGTTGATGTAGCGAACGGCGTAGGCGAAGCCATCGATCTCGATGAAGGTTTCGCCCTGATCGGTCAGGTAGATGCCCTTCATGCGACCTTCTTCACGCACGGGTTCGAAGGCATCCAGCAGCATGTTGGTCTCGAAGTAGGCCAAGGCATCGTCGCGCTCAAAGGGGTAAACGGATTCTGGTTTCAGGCCCGGCATCTGAACTAACCCATCGGTGGGCTCATCGACTTCCGGTGCCAGCTCTCCCTCGGGTTCAGGCTGCAGCAACTCGCCTTCCGGCATCGCCTCCCCGCCGATAAGAAAGGCGCTGTTGAACAAGACGTCGATGCTGGCCGTCACAGCCCCGATGACCCCTGCCTTGCGCTGCGCCGTGCTCGCGCCGTTCACGGCCTGATCAATGTTGAGGCCCATGTCGGCGATGCCGGCACCCACGGCTGCCAGCGCAATCGGCCAGTCAATCGCCGCCAGCGCACCGGAAAGCTGCGAGAACGACCGCAGATAGCCGATCCACATCTGTTTGCGCAGGTCGCCGTTGGAATGCAGCGCCAGGTCTGCGTCGGCAAACATCCGAGCTCGGATCGCGTCGCGCAAATGGCTGAACGGGTCTCCCGACACGGGCCGACTGTGTTGATTGATCAGACCGGGATGAGCGGATCCCCATGAGGTGTAGAGCACATCCAGGCCATGGAACAGCCCGATGTTGTTGTCAGCCGCTCCGTGTGCCGACAACGGGAAATGGCCCATGAAACGCGCGCGGCGTTCTGGGCGGTTGTTCTGCGACAGCAGCCACCCATGCAGCTCTTCGGGCGTGGCGAAGGCATGAAACGCCTGCACTTCGCCGGGGGTGTAGAGAATTTGCCGGCCTTCGGCGGTCACGATGCGCAAGACGTCGCTGGCTTCGTAGCCGATCACGTCGAAGGTCCAGACTTTCGCGTCAGCGCTGGCCGGAGCGCTGGTTCGCAGAGTTTGCAGGCTCGGTGCCTCGGACGGTTCTACGTTCGCCGCACGCAAGACGATTCGCAGATCTTCTTCACTGAGCCAGCCGGCCTGTTGGTCTTCGAAGGCGCTGGCGATGAAGTTGGCTTTGGCCATGGTGCGAAAATCGTCGGCGAAGTCGCGCCAGAACGCCTTCAGCTTTTCCTGATAGCGCGATTTGAAGTCCACTGACCAAAACTCAGTCATGACCTGGGCGGGCAACACCCTGACCTCGTTTCGTTCATCGAACGCTTCTGCATCAGGGCCTGCGGTGTAGAACCCGCTAAGCATCTGCAGGGTGTCGGCGTTGTCCTGATCGTGGGGATTGAAGCGGTGCATGACCAGTTGCGGGAGGGTCATCGATTGATAGGGCGCGTCGCGGTGCTCCCAGCCATTGAATGACCGCGGACTGCTGACTGCCGTGTGGAAGCGGTGCCAGTAAACGGTATCTGGCTCGATGTCGCGACCGGTCTGGCGCAGGAGGACTTCTCGGGCGATGCTGCGGGCCATTTCGCGCATGTCCGGGCAGGCCTCGACCATGCGCTCACTCATGGTGATGAGGGCGTTTCGGTCCTGGCTCAGGGATGCAGCGGGCGGGTGAGCGGGTGCAACGGTCATATTCGTCTTCCTTGATGAATGGGAAGACAAGCTTGGCCTGATTGCTGATTCATTTGGCACTAAATATGTATTGCGTACGCCGTCGCCTTAAATTTCTGTAAGGGCAGGTGTATCGTGTCCGCCCCTCGCATCGTTCACGGATGCGACCCGTCGTTTGAGGTTTTTTCGTACATGTCTTTTACCCGTCGACAGATACTCGGAGGTCTGGCCGGTCTTGCGGTGGTCGGGCTTGGCGCGGGCGGCGCCTCAAGGTATTGGCTGGGCAGACGCGGGCCGGGAGAAGGGCACGATTATGAATTGATCGCCGCGCCGCTGGACGTTGAACTGGTGGCCGGGCACCAGACGCCCGCCTGGGCATTCGGCGGGTCGGCTCCGGGCACTGAATTGCGCGTCAGGCAGGGCGAGTGGCTACGGGTGCGCTTCATCAATCATCTGCCCGTGGAAACCACGATTCATTGGCACGGCATTCGGCTCCCGCTGGAGATGGACGGCGTGCCTTACGTCTCGCAATTGCCGGTCAAGCCGGGCGAGTACTTCGACTATAAATTCCGAGTGCCGGACGCCGGCAGCTATTGGTATCACCCCCATGTGAGCAGCAGTGAGGAGCTGGGCCGCGGGCTGGTTGGCCCGCTGATCGTCGAGGAGCGCGAGCCGACCGGGTTTGCCCACGAACGCGTCGTCAGCCTCAAGAGCTGGCACGTGGACGAAGAGGGCGCTTTCACTGATTTCAGCGTCATTCGCGAGGCCGCCCGCGAGGGCACGGCCGGGCGATTGTCGACGATCAATGGCGTGCCACAGGGCGTCGTCGAGCTGCCTGCCGGGCAAATCACCCGGGTGCGCATTCTCAATCTCGACAACACGGTGACCTACCGCCTGAATCTGCCAGGCGCCGAGGCGATGATCTACGCCCTCGACGGCAACCCGGTCAAACCGCGCCCCTTGGGCAAGGATTACTGGCTGGGGCCGGGCATGCGCATCTGTCTGGCGATCAAGGCGCCTGCGGTCGGTGAAGAGATTTCCCTGCGCAACGGCCCGGTGCGGCTGGGCACCTTCCGTTCGGTCGCCAGCACCGATACGCCGGGCGAGTGGCCCCCTGAGCTGCCGGCGAATCCGGTCGCCGAGCCCGATCTGGCCAACGCCGAGAAGCTCAATTTCAACTTCGAGTGGGTCGGGTCGGTGTCTGTGAATGTCGACAACGGCAAACCGCCGAGCTTGTGGCAGATCAATGGCCAGGCGTGGGACATCACCGACAAGACCTGCGCGGACCGGCCGATCGCCAAGCTTGAACGCGGCAAGAGTTACATCTTCGAGCTGAAGAACATGACGCAGTATCAGCACCCCATTCACTTGCATGGGATGAGTTTCAAAGTCATCGCTTCCAATCGAAAGAAGGTGGTTCCGTATTTTACGGACACCTATCTGCTGGGGCGCAACGAGCGCGCGCGCGTCGCGCTGGTCGCGGATAATCCCGGCGTGTGGATGTTTCACTGCCATGTGATCGATCACATGGAAACCGGCCTCATGGCCGCTATCGAGGTCTCCTGATGCGTCAGCCGCCCATCATCGATCGCAGTCGCGATCAGCATTTCATGCGCGAAGCCCTGGCGCTGGCGGCGGAGGGTGCGTTGCTGGGCGAGGTGCCGGTCGGCGCGGTGGTGGTGCAGAACGGCGAAATCGTGGGCCGCGGTTTCAACTGCCCCATCAGCGGCAGCGATCCCAGTGCCCACGCCGAGATGGTCGCCATTCGCGCGGCGGCGCAGTCACTCAGCAATTATCGCCTGCCCGGCAGCACGCTGTACGTGACGCTGGAACCCTGCAGCATGTGCGCGGGGTTGATCGTTCATTCGCGCATCAGCCGCGTGGTGTATGGCGCGACCGAGCCCAAAGCGGGGGTGGTGCAGAGTCAGGGGCAGTTCTTCATGCAGCCGTTTCTCAATCATCGCGTGCTGTTCGAAGGCGGGGTGCTGGGGGAGGAATGCGGGACGATGCTGAGCGAGTTTTTCAGGATGAGGCGGGCGAAGGGTTAGTTCAGTGCGGCGGCGAGCGGATTCTGGCACTGACTAAAGCGGCGCTTTCTCTTCTGAAGGCTTGGTCTTGTCGACCCCAGGCACATGCAACGAGCCTTCCGCCACCTGGCCGCCTTCCATCTGCGGCTGCGTCACCCACGTCAGAATGTCGTAGTAACGGCGGATGTTGGCGACGAAACTGACCGGTTCGCCGCCACGGGCGTAGCCGTAGCGGGTCTTGCTGTACCACTTCTTCTGCGACAGACGCGGCAGCATCTTCTTCACGTCCAGCCACTTGTTCGGATTAAGCCCTTCGCTTTCGGCCAGCTTGCGCGCGTCATCCAGGTGGCCGCTGCCGATGTTGTAGGACGCCAGCGCCAGCCAGGTGCGATCCGGCTCCTGAATCGAGTCGTCGAGCTGTTCTTTGACGTAGGCGAAATACTTGGCGCCGCCCTGAATACTCTGTTTGGCGTCGAGCCGATTGGACACACCCATGGCCTGGGCCGTGCTCTGGGTGAGCATCATCAAGCCGCGCACGCCGGTCTTCGACGTCACGCCCGGCTGCCACAACGATTCCTGATAACCGATCGCCGCGAGCAGGCGCCAGTCCACCTGTTCTGCTTTGGCGGCGGTCTGGAAGTGCTTCTCGTACTTGGGCAGGCGCTCCTGCAAATGCTGGGCGAAGGTGTAGGCGCCGACATAACCGAGGACGTCGACATGCCCGTAGTAGCGGTCTTTGAGTCGCTGCAGCATGCCGTTCTTCTGCATCTTGTCGAGATAGGCGTTGATCTCGTTGAGCAGGCTGTTGTCATCCCCCAGCGCCACGGCCCAACGCTGATCGCGGCCATCGCCGAGGTCGAAGCCGACGCGCACGTTGGGGAAATACACCTGATTCATCGCCAGTTCGTTGGAATCCACCAGGGTCAGGTCGATCTGACCCTCGTCCACCATGCGCAGCAGGTCAACGACTTCGACCTGATCGGATTCTTCATAGTTGATGCCGGGGTACTTGACCTTCAGCGCCGCCAGCTGCTCGGCGTGGCTGCTGCCTTTAAGGACGAGGATACGCTTGCCGACCAGATCGCCCGGATCGGTGGGGCGCGACTGGCCGTTGCGGTAAACGACCTGCGGGGTGACTTCAAGATAGGAGTGAGAAAAACGCACCTGTTTCGCGCGGTTTTCGCTGCTCACCAGGCCCGCTGCTGCCAGCACCGGCCCGCCGGGCTTGCCCATCTGATCGAACAGGTCGTCTAGGTTGTCGGCGGCTTCGATTTTCAGTTCAACGCCCAAATCGTCGGCGAAACGCTTCACCAGTTCGTACTCGAAACCGGTTTCACCGTTGCGGTCCTGAAAATAGGTTGCCGGGCTATTGCGGGTGACGACGCGCAGAACGCCATCCTCCTTGACTCGTTCCAGCGTGTTGGGTTTCTCCACACACGCGCCGAGCAGCAGGAAGATTCCGGTTGCGATGAGCCACTTGGCACAGCGTGGGCGGAAATCTGATAGGGAAAACATCGGTGCAGTATACGCAAAGGAGCCATACCGCCATATCTCGACAGCGCAGGTCCCGTCTGATAGAGCCGAGGAATTTTTACCTTCCTGCGCAGGCAAGCGCCCGGAGCCGACATTCGGGTGCATCCCATGCCGTGGTTTCGGGTGCCGACGCAGACTGATTAGGCTAGAATGCACGGCCTCAAAGCACACCCCCTTCCCGAGGCTGTCCCGACGATGTTGATCCTGCGTGGTGCTCCCGCCCTTTCCGCCTTCCGCCACAAGAAATTACTTGCGCAGCTGAACGATAAAGTTCCGGCTGTCAGTGGCCTGTACGCTGAATTCGCCCACTTCGCTGAGGTCAATGGCGTCCTGACCGAAGACGAGCAGCAAGTCCTTGCCCGCCTGCTGAAATACGGTCCGAGCGTGCCGGTTCAGGAGCCGGCGGGCCGCTTGTTCCTGGTACTCCCGCGTTTCGGCACCATTTCGCCATGGTCGAGCAAGGCCACCGACATCGCGCGCAATTGCAGCCTGACCAAGATCCAGCGCCTTGAGCGCGGCATCGCGTTTTATGTAGAAGGCCAGTTCAGCGACGCTGATGCGCAACTGATCGCCGACACGCTGCATGACCGCATGACCCAGATCGTACTGGGCGCGCTGGAAGAGGCCGCCAGCCTGTTCAGCCACGCCGAGCCCAAGCCGCTGATCGCCATCGACGTGCTGGGCGGCGGCCGTGCGGCGCTGGAAAAAGCCAACGTCGAACTGGGTCTGGCCCTGGCCGAAGACGAAATCGACTACCTGGTGAACGCGTTTACCGGCCTCAAGCGCAACCCACACGACATCGAGCTGATGATGTTCGCGCAGGCCAACTCCGAGCACTGCCGTCACAAGATCTTCAACGCCAGTTGGGACATCGACGGCCAGAGCCAGGACAAAAGCCTGTTCGGCATGATCAAGAACACCTATCAGATGCACAACGAAGGCGTGCTGTCCGCTTACAAGGACAATGCCTCGGTGATCGTCGGCAGCGTGGCCGGCCGCTTCTTCCCGAATCCTGAAAGCCGCGAGTACGGTGCGGTTCAGGAGCCGGTGCACATTTTGATGAAGGTCGAAACCCACAACCACCCGACGGCAATTGCCCCGTTCCCTGGCGCAGCCACCGGTTCCGGCGGCGAGATTCGTGACGAGGGCGCGACCGGACGTGGCGCCAAGCCGAAAGCCGGCCTGACCGGTTTCACGGTGTCCAACCTGAACATTCCGGGTTTCGAGCAGCCCTGGGAAAAGCCGTACGGCAAACCCGAGCGCATCGTGACACCACTGGACATCATGATCGAAGGCCCGCTGGGTGGCGCGGCGTTCAACAATGAGTTCGGTCGCCCGGCGCTGACCGGTTATTTCCGTACCTTCGAGCAGTCGATCAGCACGCCACATGGCGACGAAGTTCGCGGCTACCACAAGCCGATCATGCTCGCAGGCGGCATGGGCAACATCCGCGAAGAGCACGTGCAGAAAGCCGAAATCACCGTGGGCGCCAAGCTGATCGTGCTCGGCGGCCCCGCGATGCTGATTGGTCTGGGTGGCGGCGCGGCTTCATCCATGGCCACCGGCACCAGCTCGGCTGACCTGGATTTCGCCTCGGTGCAGCGTGAAAACCCGGAAATGGAACGCCGTTGCCAAGAGGTCATCGACCGCTGCTGGCAGCTGGGTGAAGCCAATCCGATCGCGTTCATCCATGACGTCGGCGCGGGTGGTCTGTCCAACGCCTTCCCTGAACTGGTCAACGACGGCGGTCGCGGCGGCCGCTTCGAACTGCGCAACGTGCCAAACGACGAGCCAGGCATGGCTCCGCTGGAAATCTGGAGCAACGAGTCCCAGGAGCGTTACGTTCTGGCGGTCAGCGCTCCTGATTTCGAACGCTTCAAAGCCATCTGCGAACGTGAGCGTTGCCCGTTCGCGGTGGTCGGTGAGGCTACTGAAGAGCCGCAACTGACCGTCACTGACAGCCATTTCGGCAACAACCCTGTCGACATGCCGCTGGAAGTGCTGCTGGGCAAAGCCCCGCGCATGCACCGTTCGGCCGAGCGTGAGACAGAGCTGGGTGACGACTTCGACCCGAGCGCGCTCGACATCGAAGAAAGCGTGCAGCGCGTGCTGCATCACCCGGCCGTGGCAAGCAAGAGCTTCCTTATTACCATTGGCGACCGCAGCATCACCGGTATGGTCAATCGCGACCAGATGGTCGGCCCGTGGCAAGTGCCGGTGGCGGACGTCGCCGTCACCGCAACCAGCTTTGACGTGTACACCGGCGAAGCCATGGCGATGGGCGAGCGCACGCCGCTGGCCTTGCTGGATGCCCCGGCTTCCGGCCGCATGGCGATTGGCGAGACCCTGACCAACATCGCTGCTTCGAGCATCGGCAAGCTTTCCGACATCAAACTGTCCGCCAACTGGATGTCCGCAGCCGGTCACCCGGGCGAAGACGCGCGCCTGTACGACACCGTGAAAGCCGTCGGCATGGAGCTGTGCCCCGAGCTGGGCATTACCATCCCAGTGGGCAAGGACTCGATGTCCATGAAGACCCGCTGGAGCGAAGAGGGCACCGAAAAAACCGTGACCTCGCCGCTGTCGCTGATCGTCACCGGTTTCGCCCCGGTCACCGACATCCGCAAGACCTTGACCCCGCAATTGCGCATGGACAAGGGCCTGACCGATCTGATCCTGATCGACCTCGGTCGTGGTCAGAACCGCATGGGCGCATCGATCCTCGCCCAGACCCACGGCAAGCTCGGCAGCGTTGCGCCGGACGTCGATGACGCTGAAGACCTGAAAGCCTTCTTTGCCGTCATCCAGGGCCTCAACGCCGACGACCACCTGCTGGCCTATCACGACCGTTCCGACGGTGGCTTGATGGCGACCGTGCTGGAAATGGCGTTCGCTGGGCACTGTGGTCTGAACCTCGAACTCGACACGCTGACCGGCACCCGCGAAAAAGTCGCGGCCATTCTGTTCAACGAAGAGCTGGGTGCAGTGATCCAGGTTCGTCAGGACGCCACGCCGCTCGTGCTCGCGCAGTTCAGCGCTGCCGGCCTGGGCGAGGATTGCGTCGCCGTGATCGGCAAACCGATCAACAACAGCGACGTGATCATCTGCCTGAGCGGCGACACCGTGTTCAAAGGCGATCGCCGCCTGCTGCAGCGTCAGTGGAGCGAAACCAGCTATCAGATCCAGCGCCTGCGCGATAACGCCGATTGCGCCGATCAGGAATTCGACGCGCTGCTGGAAGAAGACAACCCGGGCCTGAACGTGAAGCTGGGCTATGACGTCAACGACGACATCGCTGCGCCTTACATCAAGAAGGGCGTTCGCCCACAAGTAGCGGTACTGCGTGAGCAGGGCGTCAACGGTCAGGTTGAAATGGCGGCTGCGTTCGATCGCGCCGGTTTCGCCTCGGTTGACGTGCACATGAGCGACATCCTCGCCGGTCGCGTCGACCTCAACGACTTCAAGGGTCTGGTGGCGTGCGGTGGTTTCTCCTACGGCGACGTGTTGGGTGCCGGCGAAGGCTGGGCCAAGTCCGCGCTGTTCAACAGCCGTGCACGGGATGCGTTCCAGGGCTTCTTCGCCCGCAGCGACAGCTTCGCGCTGGGCGTTTGCAACGGTTGCCAGATGATGTCCAACCTCAGCGAGCTGATCCCGGGCAGCGAATTCTGGCCGCACTTCGTGCGCAACCGCTCGGAGCAGTTCGAAGCGCGCGTGGCGATGGTCGAAATCCAGAAGTCGGCGTCGATCTTCCTGCAAGGCATGGCCGGCTCTCACATGCCGATCGCCATCGCCCACGGTGAAGGTCACGCCGAGTTTAAGACCCCTGAGTCGCTGATCGAAACCGATCTGTCCGGCACCGTTGCCGTGCGTTTCGTCGACAATCACGGCAAGGTCACTGAAACCTATCCAGCCAACCCGAACGGTTCGCCCCGCGGTATCGCGGGTCTCACCACCCTCGACGGTCGCGTCACCATCATGATGCCGCACCCTGAGCGCGTGTTCCGCGCCGTGACCAACTCGTGGCGTCCGGATGAGTGGGCCGAAGACGGCGCGTGGATGCGCATGTTCCGCAACGCCCGCGCCTGGGTTGACTGATCGCTGATGTACAAGCTGGCCTTCTTTGTGCCGCAGAGCCATGTGGAACAGGTCAAGAGCGCGTTGTTCGCCGCCGGTGCGGGGCGAATCGGCGCGTATGACCGCTGCTCATGGCAAGTGCTTGGCCACGGCCAGTTTCGCCCGCTGGATGGCAGTCAGCCGTTCATTGGGCAAGCCGGCGAGGTCGAGCAGGTTCAGGAATGGAAGGTCGAGCTTGTCGTGTCAGATGAGCTGATCAGGCAGGCGGTTGCTGCGCTGAAGGATAGCCATCCCTACGAAGTACCGGCTTATGACGTGTGGAAGCTGGAAGATATCTAGCTTCCCTGCAGCATGGCTCGAGATTGAAGCAATCCGCATCACACCCGCTGAATCTTACGGCCGAATTTCTATCATCGTCCCGTCTTTCACCAGATCCCACACCTCACGAATATCGCTGTTGCGCATGGCGATGCAGCCGTTCGTCCAGTCCAGCGTGTGGAAATACCACTCCGGGTAATCGTCGTTGATCGGCGTGCCATGAATCATGATCATGCTGCCGGGTTTAACGCCTTCGCGGCGGGCGCGTGCGGCATCGGAAATGTTGGGGTAGGAAATGTGCATCGACAGGTTGTAGGCGGCGCTGGTCTTGCGCCAGTCGAGCCAGTAGAAACCCTCCGGCGTGCGCTGGTCTCCCTCTTGCAGTTTAGGTCCGGTGGGCGCTTTGCCCAGTGAGATCCGGTACGTCTTCAGCGCCTCGCCACGGCTGATCAATTGCAACTGATGCGCGGATTTGAGCACCAGCACTTTATCGACAGTCCGGTCCGCGATGTTCTGAGTGTCGACGACCTTTCCGCCAACGAACTTCTGTTCGCTGCCTTTGGGCACGATGGTCTGGGTGAACGCAGCCTGGGACAGCGGCACAACCGACAGGCATAAAACGGCAAGCAACCAACGCATGAAAAGGGTATCCCTGAAGCCTGCGCGGCAATCGCGCATCATCGTTTCGATCAAGTGGTCTTGAGCGGCGGTGTGACAGACAGACAATCGGTGCGTACCTGGAAATCTTGATGCCGCCGGTCGCGGAAAAAACACTCCAGGGTACGCCTGACCGTATTGAACGCCAGCTCTGACCACGGAATATCCGCTTCGTCGAAGAGCTTCACTTCAAGGCTTTCGATACCGGCTGCGAACTCCGGTTTGACCAGATTCGAGCGGTAGAAGATATGCACCTGATTGATGTGCGGCACATCGATCATCGAGTACAACTGCAGGTCCTCGACCTCCGCGCAGGCTTCTTCCAGCGTTTCGCGGCGGGCCGCCTGCTCGACGCTTTCGCCGTTTTCCATGAACCCGGCGGGCAGCGTCCAGTAGCCCAGTCGCGGCTCGATGGCCCGACGGCACAGCAAGACCTTGTCGCCCCACACCGGCACGACGCCGGCCACGATGTTGGGGTTCTGGTAGTGAATGGTGTCGCAATGTTCACACACGTAACGCGGGCGGCTGTCGCCCTCGGGAATACGCTGGATGACCTGTTCGCCGCAGTTGCTGCAGAATTTCATGATCGAATCGGGTTCCTGTTGGCAGCGGCTATCTTGAGCCGTAGCGCGGGTGGACGGCAAGAGGCGTCTTGCACGCGCGGGTTGTCCTACAAGACTTGGGCGCGTCGCCGCTTTGGTGCATGATGCCGGGCAGGCAACCGATCGAGAATTCCCATGCTGGATGAGCTACTTCACCGTATGAGCAGCCACACGCCGGTGATGCTGAAAACGGACGCGCGCTTTCCCGAGGCCGCCGTGCTTCTCCCCATTACCCGCAATGCAGAGCCCGAACTGGTGCTGACCCTGCGCGCCAGCGGCCTGTCGACCCACGGCGGCGAAGTGGCCTTCCCGGGCGGACGGCGTGACCCGGAGGATCCGGACCTCATCTTCACGGCGCTGCGCGAAGCCCAGGAGGAGATCGGTTTGCCACCGGGTCTCGTTGAAGTCATCGGCCCGCTGAGTCCGTTGATCTCCAAGCACGGCATAAGAGTGACGCCCTACGTCGGCATCATTCCGGATTTCGTCGAGTACACACCCAATGATGGCGAAATCGCAGCCGTCTTCAGCGTGCCGCTGGACTTCTTCCGTCAGGATGCCCGCGAACACACCCACCGCATCGACTATCAAGGGCGCAGCTGGTACGTGCCGAGTTACCGCTTCGGCGAGTACAAGATCTGGGGCCTGACCGCGATCATGATCGTCGAGTTGATGAACCTGTTGTTCGACAGCGCCATCGACCTCAACGAGCCGCCAAAGCGATCCATCATCCACACGCTGAAATCCTGACTCGCGGCCGCCGCGCCTTGCATCAGGAATGAGCCATGAGGGCCGAGCCGTGAGGAATACGTCATGAGGAATACGCCATGAAATACCGCTTGGGCGATGCCCGCGTCGATGCGCACGCCAGCAGCTGGATCGCGCCGACAGCCACCGTCATCGGCAACGTGCGTTTGCAGGCCAACGCCAGCGTCTGGTTCGGCGCGGTGTTGCGTGGCGACAACGAGCTCATCGACATCGGCGAGAACAGCAACGTGCAGGACGGCACCGTGATGCACACCGACATGGGCTCGCCGCTGACCATCGGACGGAACGTGACCATCGGCCACAACGCGATGCTGCACGGTTGCAGCGTGGGTGACAGCACGCTGATCGGCATCAACGCGGTCATTCTCAATGGCGCGAAGATTGGCAAGCATTGCATCATCGGCGCGAACTCGTTGATCGGCGAAGGCAAAGTCATTCCTGACGGTTCGCTGGTCATGGGCTCGCCCGGCAAGATCGTCCGCGAGCTGACTGACGCACAGAAGCAGATGCTCGACGCCAGCGCCGCCCATTACGTCCACAACGCTCACCGCTACGCGCGTGACCTGGCCCCGCAGGAAGATTGATGTCCAGCGCCATACCCCCGATCCATGAAGCAACCGTTCATGACAAGCCGATTCATGAAAAGCCCGTCCGCTCGCCCTGCGTGAGCATTTGTGCCCTGGACGACGCCGACATCTGCACCGGTTGCCAGCGCACCGTGGCCGAGATCACCGGCTGGAGCCGCATGGACAACCAGGCACGTCGCGCGGTGTTGATCGCCTGCGAGGAGCGGGCGAGAGCCAGCGGGATGATGTTTCTACTGGGTGGCAACAACCCTCAAGGTTGAATCAACCCTGCGCCGCTGCATCCCATTCCCCGGCCTTCATGTTAAATTGCGCGCCTTTCTACCTGCGGTTGCTTGCACACGGCGAGCGACCCTCGACCTGCTCCATGAGGACCTGAGATGACTCAAATCGGAACTCCACTGTCGCCGACCGCGACCCGCGTTTTGCTCTGCGGTTGCGGCGAGCTTGGCAAGGAAGTAGTGATCGAGCTGCAACGCCTGGGCGTTGAAGTGATCGCCGTCGACCGCTACGCCAATGCTCCGGCGATGCAGGTCGCACACCGCAGCCACGTGATCAATATGCTCGATGGCGCCGCCTTGCGTGCGGTGATCGAGTCCGAGAAACCGCATTACATCGTCCCGGAAATCGAAGCCATCGCCACCGCGACCCTGGTGGAGCTGGAGTCCGAAGGCTTCACGGTCATTCCGACGGCCCGCGCTGCGCAGCTGACCATGAACCGCGAAGGTATTCGTCGTCTGGCCGCTGAAGAGCTGGACCTCCCCACCTCGCCATATCACTTTGCCGACACCTTCGAAGACTACAAAAAAGCCGTCGAAGACCTGGGCTTCCCGTGTGTGGTCAAGCCGGTGATGAGCTCGTCGGGCAAGGGTCAAAGCTTGCTGAAAACCGACGCGGACATCCAAAAGGCCTGGGACTATGCGCAAGAAGGCGGTCGTGCCGGCAAAGGCCGTGTGATCATCGAAGGCTTCATCGATTTCGATTACGAAATCACCTTGCTGACCGTGCGTCACGTCGGCGGCACGACCTTCTGTTCGCCGGTCGGTCATCGTCAGGAGAGGGGCGACTATCAGGAATCGTGGCAGCCCCAGGCCATGAGCCCGGTGGCATTGGCCGAGTCCGAGCGCGTCGCCAAAGCGGTAACCGAGGCGCTGGGTGGCCGTGGTCTGTTTGGCGTCGAGTTGTTCATCAAGGGCGATCAGGTCTGGTTCAGCGAAGTCTCGCCGCGCCCCCACGACACAGGTCTGGTCACGCTGATCTCCCAGGACCTTTCGCAGTTCGCGCTTCACGCGCGGGCCATTCTCGGTCTGCCGATCCCGTTGATTCGCCAGTTCGGCCCATCAGCATCGGCCGTGATTCTGGTTGAAGGCCAGTCGACCCAGACGGCGTTCGCCAACCTGGAGCAAGCCCTGAGCGAACCGGACACCGCGCTGCGCCTGTTCGGCAAGCCTGAGGTCAATGGTCAGCGCCGGATGGGCGTGGCACTGGCGCGCGACGAGTCGATCGAAGCAGCCCGTCGCAAAGCCACCCGCGCGTCGATGGCGGTGAAGGTTCAGCTGTAAGCATCACGCTGAATGAAAAACGGCGCCCTCAGGGGCGCCGTTTTTGTTTGGCGATCACGCACCGTCGATACCCGGTTTGCTCAGGCAATCGTATCCAGGTCCGCGTGCCGGGTTTCTTTCAGGCATAGCACAGCGATCACGCTGATCAACGCCGCCGCCGAGACATAACCTCCGACCCAGCTCAAACCACCCATTTCCACCAGCTTCTGCGCGAAGAAAGGCGCCACCGAGGCACCAACAATGCCGCCGATGTTGTAGGCCGCCGACGCGCCGGTATATCGCACCCGCGTAGGAAACAGCTCCGGCAACATCGCCCCCATCGGCGCGAACGTAACGCCCATCAGAAACAGCTCGATCGACAGGAACAGCGTCACCGCCCAGGTCGTGCCGTGGGTCAGCAAGGGCTCCATCAGAAACCCCGACAGGATCGCCAGCACGCCGCCGATCACCAGCACCGGCTTGCGACCAAATCGATCGCTCGCCAACGCGGAAAGCGGTGTCGCCATGGCCATGAACAGCACCGCAAAGCACAGCATCGCGAGGAACGATTCGCGGCTGTAACCCAGGGTTTTCACGCCATAGCTCAGCGAGAAGACGGTGGAGATATAGAACAGCGCGTAGCACACCACCATCGACGCGGCCCCTAGCAGCATTGGCTTCCAGTACTGACCGAACAGCTCGGCAATCGGCAGTTTCACACGCTCATGGCGGGCGATGGCCTTGGCGAACACGGGCGTTTCCTCAAGCTTGAGGCGCACATACAGCCCGATGATGACCAGCACGGCACTGAGCAGAAACGGCACGCGCCAGCCCCAGGAGCGGAATTGCTCGTCATCCAGCGTCATCGCCAGCGTCAGAAACAGCCCGTTTGCCGCGAGGAAGCCGATGGATGGGCCCAACTGCGGAAACATGCCAAACCACGCACGCTTGCCCTTGGGCGCATTTTCGGTCGCCAGCAACGCCGCGCCGCCCCATTCGCCGCCCAATCCGAGGCCTTGGCCGAAGCGCAGCACGCAGAGCAGGATCGGCGCCCATGATCCGATGGCGTCGTAACCCGGCAACACGCCGATGAGCGTGGTGCAGACCCCCATGAGCAGCAGCGAGGCCACCAGTGTCGATTTGCGCCCCACACGATCACCGAAGTGACCGAACAGCGCCGAGCCCAGCGGACGTGCGAGAAAGGCGATCCCGAACGTCAGAAACGCCGACAGCATCTGTGCGGTGCTGGAGGTTTGCGGAAAGAACACCGGCCCGATCACCAGCGCGGCGGCGGTGGCGTACACGTAGAAATCGTAGAACTCGATGGCGGTGCCGATGAAGCTGGCGGTGGCGACGCGGGCCGCGGAATTGGCGGGGCGGGCCTCGCTCTCGTCGCTGCTCGGAAAGGCAGAAGTCGTGGTCATGGGGAATCCCTGGCAGTCGTATCGCCTGTCAGCAGGTGACGAAAATTCGTACGCGCGCTGCGGCAATCGTTAATTGTTTTTTTGGTCCAGCGCTGAACAGACTAGCCCGGATGCGGGCAAAGATGCGTGGCGTGCTCGGGATGGGAGCGAAGGCCAGGGTGTCGCGTGAGCAGTCAGGCTGTGTGACTGGCCAGATCGCGCATCGTGCGGGTAGCACGCGGATCGGCGGGGCTGGGTAAGCGGATCGATTATAGGAAGGGGATCGGCGCGGAAACAAGTGTCTCAGGGCGCCGCCCGACTTTTCAGATCACGTCTTTGGTGCGGGTGTTCAACCACATCAGCACGCGGCTGACGCGGTTGTCTTCGGTCTCGAGGATTTCCAGGCGGTAAGGGCCGATCTTCAGGCAGACCGCGCTGTTGGGAATGGTCTCCAGCGCTTCGGTGATCAGACCGTTGAGGGTTTTGGGCCCGTCGGAAGGGAGGTGCCAGCCGAGGCTTTTATTCAAATCACGAATCGACGCCGCACCGTCAATCACCAGGCGCCCGTCAGGCTGCGGCTGAATATGCGGATTGTCGAGGGCTTGCTCGCTTTCGAATTCGCCGACGATCTCTTCCAGAATGTCCTCGAGGCTGACGATGCCCAGCACCTCGCCGTATTCATCGACCACCACGCCCATGCGCCGCTGCTGTTTGTGGAAGTTGAGCAGTTGCATCTGCAGCGGCGTGCTTTCCGGCACGAAGTAGGGTTCGTAGCAGGCGGCCCGCAGCGCCTCTTTGGTCAGCTCGTTGCGCGGCAGCAGGTGGCTGATCATCCGCGTGTTGAGCACGCCTTCCACCTGATTGATGTCGTTGTAGTAGACCGGCAGGCGGGTGTGGCGAGAGATGATCAGCTTGTCGATGATCTCCTCGATGGTGTCGTCGAGGTTGATGCCGTCGACTTCGCTGCGCGGCACCAGAATGTCATTCACGGTCATGCGGTCCAGCGCGTAAATCCCGGAGATGACGTGGGCACGGCCATATTGGCTCTCGTTGTCCTGATAGACCGTCGGGCGCGTGTCGTCTTCGTCATCGATGGTGTCTGGCCGGCGCTTCGACAGAAAAGGGCGCAACAGCGTTTTGGCGATGTTCTTGTAGAGCCAGGTCAGCGGCTGCAGCAGCCGAACCGGGATGCGCAGCACGTTGTTGCCCAGCAGCAGGATTGACTCGGGACGACGCGCCGCCAGCTTTCGCGGAATGAACTCGGTCACCACCACCAGCACGCTGGCGACGCCTAGCCAGGCAATCAGCGGACCGTGGAAATTCCAGTGCCCGATGGCCAGCAACGTGGCGAGCACGGTGATCAGCGCCTTGAGCAGCGTGTTGCCGAGGATAAGGCTGTTGAGGTTGAACGCCAGAACCGGCTTCGGTGGCTCGTTGGAACGGTGATTGACCGGCATCGCCCGCAGATTATGGTGCGCCGCCTCGACCGCGCTGAATAGCCCGGACCACAAGGTGAGCAGGGCAAGCAGCGTGAGCATTGTGCCGACCGGCAGATTATCCATGATCAACGCCCGTCAGATGTGCAGGATGTATTCACGAACGAGCTTGCTGCCGAAGTAGGCCAGCATCAGGAGCAGGAATCCGCCCAGCGTCCAGCGGATCGCCTTGTGGCCGCGCCAGCCCAGATGGTGGCGTCCCCACAGCAGCACACTGAAGACGATCCACGCGAGGATCGACAGCAGGGTTTTGTGTACCAGATGCTGGGCAAACAGGTTTTCGACGAACAGCCAGCCGGAGATCAGCGACATCGACAGCAAGACCCACCCGGCCCAGAGGAAGCCGAAGAGCAGGCTTTCCATGGTCTGCAACGGGGGGAAGCTTCTGATCAGGCCAAGGCGGTGCTTGTTCTTCAGCTGGTGGTCTTGCAGCAGCAGGAGCAGGGACTGGAACACCGCGATGGTGAACATGCCGTAGGCGAGGATCGACAGCAGGATATGGCTGATGATGCCGTGTTCTTCGATGATCGGTTGCTGGGTGCCGGAAGGCGCGAACTGCGCCATCAGGCTCGTCAGCAGCCCCAGCGGGAACAGGAGGATCAGCAGGATTTCGACCGGGAGGCGAATGCACGCGAGCATGGTCACGATGATGACGGCAACAGCAATCAGGCTGGCGGCACTGAAAAAGTCCAGACCCAGGCCGATAGGGCGCACCAGTTGGCCGAACAGCGCACTGGCCTGGCAAGCGACGGCAAGGGTGCCGATCAGGCACAGCAGCCATTTGTCGGCCTTTTGGCCCTGACGCAGGCGCATACCCTGGTAGACAGTCGCAGCGGCATAAAACACGGCGGCGGCGAGGCTGAAGAGCAAACTCGGTGACAAGGGGGACATAGATCCTGTTGGGCGTGCTCGAAAGCCGGTGAGTTTGGCATAAAACGCGCATTTCACGAAAGACTACAGAAGGAGACGCCGTGGTGTCCGTGCGCTGGAGTCTTCGCTATAATCCGCGACCTGCTCAAGCCACAGGCTAGCCGATCGCTGTTTCAGCCGCCTTTATAGCGTCCCTATTTCAATAGCGACTCTCTGAAGAGCGGGCGTCGCGATCTCGCCAGCCGACTGAAAAAGGCCGCTACGGGCCTGGCCGCATCAATCGGGGTTCAGCACGAACCCAAAGGATCACGCATGTTTGAAAATCTGACAGATCGTCTCTCGCAGACGCTGCGCCAGGTCACTGGTAAAGCCAAGCTGACCGAGGACAACATCAAGGACACACTGCGTGAAGTGCGTATGGCGCTGCTTGAAGCCGACGTCGCCTTGCCGGTTGTCAAAGACTTCGTCAATCGCATCAAGGAGCGCGCCGTCGGCACCGAGGTGTCGCGCAGCCTGACGCCGGGCCAGGCGTTCGTGAAGATTGTCCAGGCCGAGCTGGAAGAGATGATGGGGGCGGCCAACGAAGAGCTGACACTCAACGTCACGCCGCCGGCGGTCATCCTGATGGCGGGTCTGCAAGGTGCGGGCAAGACCACCACTGCCGGCAAGCTCGCCCGATTCCTGAAAGAACGCAAAAAGAAAACCGTGATGCTGGTGTCGGCGGACGTCTATCGTCCGGCCGCGATCAAGCAACTGGAAACCCTGGCCAACGACATCGGCGTGACGTTCTTCCCGTCCGACATCAGCCAGAAGCCGGTCGACATTGCCGAAGCGGCTATTAAAGAAGCCAAGCTCAAGTTCATTGATGTCGTGATCCTCGACACCGCCGGTCGTCTGCACATCGACGCCGAGATGATGGGCGAGATCCAGGCGCTGCACGCGGCGGTCAAGCCGGCCGAGACGCTGTTCGTCGTCGACGCGATGACCGGCCAGGATGCTGCGAACACCGCCAAGGCGTTTGGTGATGCGCTGCCGCTGACCGGTGTGATCCTGACCAAGGTCGACGGCGATGCCCGTGGCGGTGCTGCACTGTCGGTGCGCGCCATTACGGGCAAGCCGATCAAGTTCATCGGCATGGGCGAGAAGAGCGAGGCGCTGGAGCCTTTCCATCCGGACCGTATCGCATCGCGCATCCTCGGTATGGGTGATGTGCTCAGCCTGATCGAGCAGGCCGAACAGACCCTCGACAAGGACAAGGCCGACAAGCTGGCCAAGAAGCTGAAGAAGGGCAAGGGCTTCGACCTCGAAGACTTCCGCGATCAGCTGCAACAAATGAAGAACATGGGCGGCCTGGGCGGGCTCATGGACAAGCTGCCAAGCATCGGTGGCGTGAACCTGTCGCAGATGGGTAACGCACAAGGCGCCGCCGAAAAGCAGTTCAAGCAAATGGAAGCCATCATCAATTCGATGACCCCGGCCGAGCGTCGCGACCCTGAGCTGATCAGCGGTTCACGCAAACGCCGTATCGCCATGGGTTCGGGCACCCAGGTGCAGGACATCGGTCGTCTGATCAAGCAGCACAAACAGATGCAGAAGATGATGAAAAAGTTTTCGACCAAGGGCGGCATGGCAAAAATGATGCGCGGCATGGGCGGAATGTTGCCCGGCGGCGGTATGCCCAAAATGTAAATTGCATCGCGCGGGAGTGATTCCCGCGCGTCATTCATGGGGGCAACCGTCCCGATGGCCTGCTCAGGCAGGCGCTCACCGCCGTCCTCGCTGACGGCTCCACGGCAGATCTAAGTGGCCTGACGGCGTACGCCGGAAAAAGTCATTTGCAAAAATCCGGATATTCCTTAGAATATGCGGCCTTTCGGGCACCCATGCCCGCTGTGCATCTTAGATTTGCAGCACCGACTACAGGAAAATTGTTCAATGCTAACAATCCGTCTTGCCCTTGGCGGCTCTAAAAAGCGCCCGTTCTACCACCTGACTGTCACCGACAGCCGCAACCCACGTGACGGTTCCCACAAGGAACAAATCGGTTTCTTCAACCCGGTTGCCCGTGGTCAGGAAATCCGTCTGTCCGTGAACCAAGAGCGTCTGGCCTACTGGCTGAGCGTTGGTGCACAACCTTCTGAGCGTGTTGCTTCGCTGTTGAAGGAATCTGCCAAGGCTGCGGCCTGAGCAATATGAACGCGACGCCAGCTTCCGCCGACGATCTGATCGTCATCGGCAAGATTTACTCGGTACACGGCGTTCGCGGCGAAGTGAAGGTGTATTCCTTTACTGATCCGACTGAAAACCTGTTGCAGTACAGAACCTGGACGCTCAAGCGCGAAGGCAATGTGAAACAGGTCGAGCTGGTCAGTGGACGCGGGAACGACAAGTTCCTGGTCGCCAAGCTCAAGGGTCTTGATGATCGTGAAGAAGCTCGTCTTCTGGCCGGTTATGAGATTTGCGTGCCGCGCAACCTGTTCCCTGAATTGACCGACGGCGAGTACTACTGGTACCAGCTTGAAGGTCTGAAGGTCATTGACGGTCTTGGGCAATTGCTCGGGAAGGTCGATCATCTTCTGGAAACCGGCGCAAACGATGTAATGGTGGTCAAACCCTGCGCAGGCAGTCTGGATGATCGCGAACGCCTTTTGCCCTATACGGAGCAATGCGTGTTGGCAGTTGATCTGGTTGCAGGCGAGATGAAGGTGGAATGGGACGCGGATTTCTAAGCAATGGCCAGCCTGCGCATAGAAGTCATCACGCTGTTTCCCGAGATGTTTTCCGCCATCAGCGAATACGGCATCACCAGCCGTGCGGTGAAACAGGAGCTGTTGCAGCTGACCTGTTGGAATCCGCGGGATTACACCACTGATCGACATCACACTGTGGACGATCGCCCGTTTGGCGGTGGCCCTGGCATGGTGATGAAGATCAAGCCCCTCGAAGATGCTCTGGCTCAGGCCAGGCAGGCGGCGGGGGATGCGGCGAAGGTGATTTACCTGTCGCCACAAGGCCGCAAGCTGGATCAGTCTGCGGTACGCGAACTGGCGCAGGAAGAAGCACTTATCCTGATTGCCGGTCGTTATGAAGGCGTCGACGAGCGTTTCATTGAAGCTCATGTCGATGAAGAGTGGTCGATTGGCGACTATGTGTTATCTGGCGGTGAGCTGCCGGCCATGGTCCTGATAGATGCGGTTACGCGACTGCTGCCTGGAGCTTTAGGGCATGTAGATTCCGCTGAGGAAGATTCCTTCACGGATGGTCTGCTGGATTGCCCGCACTACACCCGACCGGAGGTGTATGCGGATCAGCGTGTTCCCGACGTATTGCTTAGTGGCAATCACGCACACATCCGGCGTTGGCGTTTACAGCAGTCCCTTGGGCGGACCTATGAACGACGCGCCGATCTTCTGGAAAGCCGCTCGCTTTCTGGAGAAGAGAAGAAGCTGCTGGCGGAATACCTCCGCGAGCGGGACGATAGTTAACGTATCGATGGTAGATCGAACCGATTTACCTTAGGAGCACAGCATGACTAACAAAATCATCCTTGCACTCGAAGCAGAGCAGATGACCAAAGAGATCCCTCCCTTTGCCCCGGGCGACACCATTGTCGTTCAGGTGAAAGTGAAGGAAGGCGACCGCGCTCGTCTGCAGGCGTTCGAAGGCGTTGTTATCGCCAAGCGTAACCGTGGTGTGAACAGTGCTTTCACTGTTCGTAAAATCTCCAACGGTGTTGGCGTTGAACGTACTTTCCAGACCTACAGCCCGCAAATCGACAGCATGGCTGTGAAACGTCGCGGCGACGTTCGCAAGGCCAAGCTGTACTACCTGCGTGACCTGTCCGGTAAAGCAGCTCGCATCAAGGAAAAACTGGTTTAATCTCAGTCTTCCCATGCGAATGAAAAAGCAGCCTACGGGCTGCTTTTTTGCTTTCTGGCATTCGGTTTTGTCCCGCCTTCGCAAGTATGAAAAACTGCCACCGGTTTCCACCCCCCAAGTCAGAACCCATGCCCGCCATTGACCATCCCATGATCGACCGCTTCCTTGACGCTCTGTGGCTGGAGAAAGGGCTGTCGGACAACACGCGCCATGCCTATCGCAGCGACCTCGCACTGTTCAACGGCTGGTTGCAGGAGCAGGGCGTGGACCTGATGAGTGTCAGTCGGGAGGCGATTCTCGATCACCTCGGATGGCGGGTCGACAACGGCTACAAGCCTCGCTCGACAGCGCGACTGCTTTCCGGCGTGCGTGGCTTCTATCGCTACCTGCTCAGAGAAAAGCTGATCGCGGTCGACCCTACGTTGCAGGTCGACATGCCACAGTTGGGTAAGCCACTTCCCAAATCCTTGTCCGAAGCCGACGTCGAAGCGTTGCTGGCTGCGCCCGACCTGAGCGACGCCATCGGCCAGCGTGACCGGGCGATGCTTGAAGTGCTCTACGCCTGCGGACTGCGGGTGACTGAGCTGATCAGCCTGACGCTTGAACAGGTCAACTTGCGCCAGGGCGTGCTGCGCATCATGGGCAAGGGCAGCAAAGAGCGGCTGGTGCCGATGGGGGAGGAAGCCATCGTCTGGGTCGAGCGCTACATGCGCGACGCCCGCCACGAATTGCTCAACGGCCGCCCCAGCGACGTGCTGTTTCCCAGCCAGCGCGGCGAGCAGATGACCCGCCAGACCTTCTGGCACCGCATCAAGCACCAGGCCAAAGTCGCCGGCATCGGCAAGTCCCTCTCGCCACACACCCTGCGTCACGCCTTTGCCACGCACTTGCTCAACCACGGCGCCGATCTTCGCGTCGTGCAGATGCTCCTCGGTCACAGTGATCTGTCGACGACGCAAATCTACACCCACGTCGCCCGCGCGCGGTTGCAGGAAATGCATGCGAAGCACCACCCGAGGGGGTAGATGACTTCAGTAATTTGCGACCTGTCTTACATCGGCGGGCGTCGGCCTTGCGAGCCTTATGTGATAGGCTTTGCCGGTTTCGCAGATCAAGGCCCTGAAAACATCCTGGTGCGGTTTCGCCACCCGTTTTCAGCCCGGCCCGTCTGCTCACCGCTCGAGGAGTTTTCATGCGCGTCACTCGTTTTCTCGGTGCTGCCGTTGTAGCGCTGGCCAGCTCTTTCAGCCTGTTTGCCCACGCCGATGAGGCGTCCGACAAAGCCATTCGCAAGACCCTGGAATCGCTCAATCTGGAAATCCCCATCGAGAGCATTTCCAGCAGCCCGTTGAACGGCCTCTATGAGGTCAATCTGAAAGGCGGTCGCGTGCTGTACGCCAGTGCGGACGGCCAGTTCGTGATGCAGGGCAACCTGTATCAGATGCAGGCCGGCAAGCCGGTCAACCTGACCGAGAAAGTCGAGCGTCAGGCGATTTCCAAGACCATCAACGGCATCCCTGCCGCTGAGATGGTCGTCTACCCAGCCGTGGGCGAGACCAAATCCCACATCACGGTATTCACCGACACCACCTGCCCGTACTGCCACAAGCTGCACGCCGAAGTGCCGGAGCTGAACAAGCGCGGCATCGAAGTGCGCTATGTAGCGTTCCCGCGTCAGGGCCTCGGTTCGCCGGGTGACGAGCAACTCCAGGCAGTGTGGTGCTCCAAGGACCGCCGCGGTGCAATGGACCGCATGGTCGACGGCAAGAATATTCAGGCGCCCAAGTGCGATAACCCGGTCACCAAACAGTTCGAGATCGGCCAGTCCATCGGCGTGAACGGCACACCGGCCATCGTGTTGGCCGACGGTCAGCTGATTCCGGGCTACCAGCCGGCGCCGCAAGTGGCCAAACTGGCGCTGGGCGCCAAGTAATTTCGTTTATCGCAGCCTCCTGCGGTAAACATTGAAGCGGCCTGTGTGCAGCGCTTCATCAATAGCGAGCCGTGTTGAATGCGGCTGATTCCACGGCCGGCCTCGCGTCGGCCGTTTTATGGGGAGTTCATAGTGAAACCGGTCAAAGTAGGCATCTGTGGGCTGGGTACTGTCGGTGGCGGTACCTTCAATGTGCTAAAGCGTAACGCCGAGGAAATTGCCCGCCGTGCCGGGCGTGGAATCGAAGTGGCGCAGATTGCCATGCGTACACCAAACCCCAATTGCCAGATTACCGGTACCCCGACCACGACCGACGTGTTCGACGTGGCGAGCAACCCTGAAATCGACATCGTCATCGAGCTGATCGGTGGCTACAACATCGCCCGTGAACTGGTGCTCAAGGCCATCGAAAACGGCAAGCACGTGGTCACCGCCAACAAGGCGCTGATCGCCGTGCACGGCAACGAAATTTTCGCCAAGGCCCGGGAGAAGGGCGTCATCGTCGCCTTCGAAGCGGCAGTGGCGGGCGGCATTCCGGTGATCAAGGCCATTCGTGAAGGCCTGTCGGCCAACCGCATCAACTGGGTGGCCGGCATCATCAACGGCACCGGCAACTTCATCCTCACCGAGATGCGCGAGAAAGGCCGTACCTTCCCGGACGTCCTCGCTGAAGCGCAGGCGCTTGGTTACGCAGAAGCCGATCCGACCTTCGACGTCGAAGGCATCGACGCGGCGCACAAGCTGACCATTCTGGCGTCCATCGCTTTTGGCATCCCGCTGCAATTCGACAAGGCCTACACCGAGGGCATCACCAAGCTGACCACCGCCGACGTCAATTACGCCGAAGCGCTGGGCTACCGGATCAAGCACCTGGGCGTCGCCCGCAGCACGCCGAGCGGTATCGAGCTGCGCGTCCACCCGACCCTGATCCCGGCCGATCGCCTGATCGCCAACGTCAACGGTGTGATGAACGCCGTGATGGTCAACGGCGATGCAGCCGGATCGACTCTGTTCTACGGCGCAGGTGCCGGCATGGAGCCGACCGCTTCGTCCGTCGTCGCAGATCTGGTCGACGTGGTCCGTGCCCTGACCACCGATCCGGAAAACCGTGTCCCGCATCTGGCCTTTCAGCCCGACTCGCTGTCGGCCCACCCGATCCTGCCGATCGACGCGTGCGAAAGTGCCTACTACCTGCGCATCCAGGCCAAGGATCATCCCGGCGTGCTGGCGCAGGTGGCGAGCATCCTGTCCGAGCGCGGCATCAACATCGAATCGATCATGCAGAAAGAAGTCGAAGAACATGACGGCCTGGTGCCGATGATTCTGCTGACCCACCGCGTGGTCGAGAAACGCATGAACGATGCGATCAAAGCGCTGGAAGCGCTGGAAGATGTCGCCGGGCCGGTTGTCCGCATCCGCGTTGAGCATTTGAACTGAGATCAGCCGCAAGCGTTAAGCGGCAAGTAACAGCAAAATCATACCGCGGTGAGCCTTGGGTCCCGGGCTGGAGTTGAAGGTTAAGCACTTTGACTTGCAGCCCGCCACTCGAAGCTTGCCGCCCAAACCGAAGGTTTGAACAATGCGCTATATCAGTACCCGCGGCCAGGCACCGGCCCTGAATTTCGAAGACGTGCTGCTGACCGGTCTGGCGAGCGATGGCGGTCTGTACGTTCCGGAAAACCTGCCGCGTTTCACCCAGGAAGAAATCGCGTCTTGGGCCGGCCTGCCTTACCACGAGTTGGCTTTTCGTGTGATGCGTCCGTTTGTGACGGGCAGCATCCCGGACGCGGATTTCAAGAAGATCCTCGAAGAAACCTACGGCGTGTTCTCCCACGCTGCGGTTGCGCCCCTGCGTCAGCTCAACGGCAACGAGTGGGTGCTGGAGCTTTTCCATGGCCCGACCCTGGCGTTCAAGGATTTCGCCCTGCAACTGCTGGGTCGTCTGCTGGACTACGTGCTCGAGAAGCGCGGCGAACGTGTGGTCATCATCGGCGCCACCTCCGGTGACACTGGCTCGGCCGCCATCGAAGGCTGCCGTCGTTGCGACAACGTCGATATCTTCATCCTTCACCCGAACAATCGCGTGTCCGATGTTCAGCGCCGCCAGATGACCACCATCTTCGGCGAGAACATCCATAACATCGCGATCGAAGGCAACTTCGACGACTGCCAGGAAATGGTCAAGAACAGCTTCGCCGACCAGAGCTTCCTCAAAGGCACGCGTCTGGTGGCGGTGAACTCGATCAACTGGGCGCGGATCATGGCCCAGATCGTCTACTACTTTCACGCGTCGCTGCAGTTGGGCGGCCCGGCACGTTCGGTGGCGTTCTCCGTGCCGACCGGCAATTTCGGTGACATCTTCGCCGGTTACCTGGCCCGCAACATGGGCCTGCCGATCAGCCAACTAGTGGTCGCGACCAACCGCAACGACATCCTGCACCGCTTCATGAGCGGCAATCAGTACGTCAAGGAAACCCTGCACGCGACGTTGACCCCTTCGATGGACATCATGGTGTCGTCCAACTTCGAGCGTCTGCTGTTCGACATGCACGGTCGCAACGGCGGCGCGATTGCCAAGCTGATGGACACCTTCAGGCAAGGCGGCGGTTTCAGCGTGGATGAAGAACGCTGGACCGAAACCCGCAAGCTGTTTGATTCGCTGGCGGTCAGTGACGAAGACACCTGCAAAACCATCGCCGAAGTATTCGCCAGCACTGGCGAGCTGCTCGATCCGCACACCGCGATCGGCGTGAAAGCCGCACGGGACTGCCGCCGCAGCCTCGATACGCCGATGGTGATTCTGGGAACGGCGCATCCGGTCAAGTTCCCGGATGCCGTGCTGAAGGCCGGTGTAGGAAAAGCGCTCGAGCTGCCTGCACATTTGTCTGATTTGTTTGAGCGAGACGAACGCTGCACCGTCCTGCCAAATGACCTCAAGGCCGTACAGGCCTTTGTCAGCCAGCATGGCAATCGTGGCAAACCTCTCTGACCGTATCGCCGTGTAACAACTAAGGCCCGCCTCGCAGCGGGCCTTGTTTTTTCTGCGTGCCACACTTCCGAAGAATCTTAATTTCTCGGATAAGCCTGTGGTTGTTAAACATTTTTACTCAACGGCATTCAATGGCCGTCACCTTGATCTCCGACCGGCGCTATGGGCATTGCTGCTGCTCGTCTGCCTCTACAGTCCCATGGGTCACTCCAGTGAAAACCTGCCGTTCGCCCTGGGTGCGCCTTTCCTTGCGCAACAGCCCATCGCCCTCAATGACGCGGACCGTCAGTGGCTGGACGCACGAAAAACGCTCCGGGTTGGCATTTCCGTCGCCGATCACGAGCCCGTCGACATCACCACTGACCGCAATCGCTATCAGGGCATCAGCGCGGATTACCTCAGCGTAGTCAGCGCCCGGTTGGCAATTCCCGTTCAAGTGCGAGGGTTCGCTAAACGAGAGAAGGCGGTGGAGGCACTCCTGGCCGGTGACATCGACGTGCTGACCAGCGCCAGCGGATTTGAGCGAAACAAAGCCGGACTGTCGATGACGCGCGACTACTTGGCGGACCGCGCGGTGGTGTTCGGCCGGGCCAACGACACCAGCCTCAAGCCTACGCTGGAAGGCAAACGCGTGGTGCTGCTGGACGGCTATGCCGACGCTGCGGTTGTGCAGCGCATCTACCCCGAAAGCAACATCGTGCTTGCGCCCACGCTCTACAGCGCCATGGAGGCGTTGGCCCACGACGACGCCGACGCGCTGATTGCCAACGAGCTCGTGGTGCAGTCCTACAGCCTTTTGCGCCCGTACCTGGGGCTGCACAGCAAGTTCGACAGCTTGTTGCCCCCCATGGGTTTTTCGTTCGCCCTTCGCGATAAAGACGCAAGACTTCACGCACTGTTCGACCGCGTGCTGGCAGACATGGACGAGTCTTTGCGCCGGGAAATCCTGAGCCGATGGACCGTCGGGCTTGGCGCTGACCCTGCGCGTCGGCAAGTCAGTATCAACCCCGTTGAACAGTTGTGGATCCGCAAACATCCGCGGGTGGTGGTGGCGTCAACTCAGCACCCTCCCTACATCTACAAAGACGCTCGTGGTCAATGGGTGGGGCTGAATGTCGACGTGCTGGCGCGCATTTCGCGCCTGACCGGGTTGCAGTTTGTCTATCAGGAAGCGCCTTCCACCCATTCTCTGCTTGAGACCCTGGCAGACGGCGGCGCGCACATGAATACCACCCTGGCGGAGAACCCCGAGCGCAAGAAAATGCTGTATTTCACGTATGCATTTGGAGGCAACAGCTGGGTATTTCTGGAACGCGCCGACAGCAATGTCTCCCTTCAGTTGGCGAACATGACCGGCAAGGTGCTCGCACTCCCCGCGCGACATGCGTTGCTGGAGTTTATTCAGACACGCTACCCGCAGATCCGCCTGCTGCTCGTGCCCACCTACGCCGAAGCCCGCCAGCTCGTCGAGGAGGGGGAGGCGGACGCCACTATTCAGAACGAGGCGGGCGCCTGGCTGTATCCGCCCGGCGGGCTGAAAGTGGGCCGCAGCGTCGAAGGGTTGTGGTCTCCGGACCGGTTTTCCGTGGTCAAGGCCCATCCCGAATTGCTCGGTATTCTGAACAAGGCCCTTGAGGAATTTTCCGTGACGGAAATGCGCGCTATTCGCCTCAAATGGCTCGGCGCGGCAGCCGCTGCGCCTTCGGTGTGGAACCGCATCCCCAACTGGATCTACGGGGTTACGGGCGCCTCACTGTTGCTGGGTCTGGTGTCACTGGTCTGGAGTAGCCGCCTGAGGTATCAGATCCATCAACGGCAGCGCGCCGAAGCACAGTTGGGTGATCAGCTCGCCTTCAAACGGACATTGCTCGATGCGTTCCCCAACCCTGTTTATGTGCGTGATCTGCAAGGCCGGCTCGTCGCCTGCAACCGCAGTTACGAGGAGAGCTTCGGGATCGGTTACGAACGGATGCAAGGCCGACGCCTGACCGATGTCGATCTCGTTGACCGCGATATGGCCGAGCAACTGCACGCCGATTACATGAAGCTGCTGGAGACGCAGGAGCCGGTATTTGCCGAGCGCGTCCTTACGCTGGCCGGGCGACGGGTCTACGCCTGGCAATGGGCGGTGCCCTATCATCGCGCCGACGGTCAAATGCATGGATTGCTCGGCGGCTGGATGGACATCAGCGAGCGTAAGCGCCTGGAGAGCGAGTTGCGCGAAGCTCGTCAGGCCGCGGAGCGGGCGGCAGGGCAGTTGAAGGCGCTGCTCGACGAATTAGGGCGGGCGAAGGCATCAGGGGGGTAATTTTGCCTGTCACATTCGGCAGGCATGCTCCGGAGTCAAGCTGTTGCAGTCAGTGCGCATGTGTCAAAGCGCCACACTGCTCAGAACTTTCCGCTGCTGCCAATGGTCATTGGTTAGCACCTTTGCATTCAAACTGTTGAGTGGTGATCCGGATGGAAAATATCAGCTTGCTACTGAGCGAAGCGCTGTCTCCTTATCAGGCGATTATCGGCCCGGCCGGTATTCTGGGCGAACGCCTGGTGACGCTGAAAAATCCAGCGGGTGCGATGGTGACTGAACGGGTTTTTTCTGCATCGCAGTTGGGCGACAAGCGTCAGCTGACTGACGTGGTAGATGGTCTTCACCGTGATTTGATGGTGGCAGAAGGGCGCATCGAGCCTTGTGTCATCGCTGCCATGCGCAATGTGTCCCAGTCTGCCGCTTATGCTGCCTCCCGACCTTTCGTCTGAGTCGCAGGGAACCTTCTCCATTCGGTAGGCTCCTATCAGTTACGGCAGGCGCAGGCATTGTGCTCCGATGTTCATGCTGCCTGCCGTACGGGTCCAAGATGGACCACGGTTGACCCCGAGTAGTCTCCCCGCTGCTCGGGGTTTCTTTTGTCTGACATTCAGGGCTTCAACGCCAGGCGCGGATTTCACCCGGCGTCAGTTCGTTTCCTCATCGAAAAATGTCTGGGCGTCGCGCAGGTATTCCTCCTTCTTCATCATCCACTCCGCGTAAAACCCGATCAGTCGCGTCACGCGCAGCACACGCATTTCCCGGTTGATGATCTCCATCGCCGCACGGCCCTTCTCGGTCTTCGAACAGGCAATGTGAGCGAACTGGTATTTGGGCACGTCTTTGACCGGCAAGAACTCCAGCTCTGTTAGCGGAATGCCCTGTTCCTGCGCGTGAAAGCGCGCTTCCGGCCAGTAACTGATGATCGCCTGGAAGCGATCCAGCCGTTCCATTTCCAGCATGCTGCCCACCGCTGTATTGCCGTAGTGCAGGATCAGACGTTCGGGGTGCGGGGTCTCGCGCAACACTTTATCGATGACGGGGCCGTAGCTGCGTTCGCCGACGATGCCGACATCGACGCTGTCGCTGGCCAGTAAGGCGGCAAGGTCGAGGCGGCCGTCGGCGTTGATGAACGGTGCGAACAGTGCGTGGCGTCTGCGCTCGATCGTGACGCCGTTACTGGGCGTGGCGTAGGACGGGATGGAAAACAGAATGGTTTTGTCGCGCTCGGGCGTCCACAGCAGGGTCGGGTCGCAGGCGAACACGTCGGGGTCATTGAGCATCTGGGTTCCCCGCGCGCGGTTGACGTGCATGACCTGGTGATCGTACTCCGGCATCCGGGCAGTCAGCTCGGGCATCAGCTTGTCGATGGCACCCTGGCCCGCCAATGGTCCGGAAAATATGGTCAGGGGCGGGAAGTCGCGCAGCAGCCAGATCAGCGTTTCACGTGCCGACGCCGTACCGGGCAGGCAGGCGAACAGGCCTGCGATCAGCAAGGCGCGCATTCGGGAACCGGTGACATGCATGGAAGCGTTGACCCTCATCGACAGCGTCTCGCAGCAAGGAATCGGTGATGTGCCTCATTTATTTAACACATGTCATGGGGGCATGAGTAACGCCTCGCGAACGTTGTGCCCCGTCTCCCATTTGAGAGACGATCCGCATCGCTCATCGAGTTCGGTCGTTCAACGGGGCTGCATCGGGTAGACTTGCCGCCTTTCCCGTCTCTCTAGAAGCCCGTTCATGGCCCAGCCGTCCACGACCTACAAGTTCGAACTCAACCTCACCGACCTTGATCGCGGGGTCTATGAAACCGTCAAGCAGACCATCGCCCGTCATCCTTCGGAAACCGAAGAGCGCATGACCGTGCGCCTGCTGGCCTACGCCTTCTGGTACAACGAGCACCTGTCGTTTGGCCGGGGTCTGTCAGACGTCGATGAACCGGCGCTGTGGGAAAAGAGTCTGGACGATCGCGTCCTGCACTGGATCGAAGTCGGACAGCCCGACGCCGACCGTTTGACCTGGTGCTCGCGCCGTACCGAACGCACCAGCCTGCTGGCCTACGGCAGTCTGCGGGTGTGGGAAGGCAAGGTCATACCGGCGATCAAGACGCTGAAGAACGTCAACATCGCTTCGGTCCCCCAAGAGGCGCTCGAAGTCTTGTCCAAGGACATGCCACGGGTGATCAAGTGGGACGTAATGATCAGCGAAGGCACGATCTTCGTCACAGATGATCGCGGCCAGCACGAAGTGCAATTGCAGTGGCTGGCAGGCGAGCGGGGCTGATTCACGCCTGCACCGCGACGGCCTCGCGATGCTGTTGCCAAGCCATCGCGACGTCATCGCTGCCTCCTGCCAGTCCCAACGAGAATCCCAGCGGAACCTGAATGCGCATCGAACCACGCGAGTTACCTGACACCCTGCCTTTTCTTGGCGACCTGCCACCCTTGCTCACCCGGCTGTACGCGGCCCGCGGTGTCGCCTCGGAGGCAGAACTCGACAAGGGCCTTGCCCGATTGATTCCGTATCAACAGCTCAAGGGCATCGACGCCGCTGTCGAGCTGCTGGTGACGGCGTTGCAGCAGCGCCATCGCATTCTCATCGTGGGCGACTTCGATGCCGACGGCGCGACGGCCAGCACCGTCGGCGTGATGGGCCTGCGCTTGCTCGGTGCCGCGCACGTGGACTACCTAGTGCCGAATCGTTTCGAATTCGGTTACGGCCTGACACCTGAAATCGTCCAGGTCGCCCTTGAACGTCAGCCCGATTTGCTGATGACCGTGGACAACGGCATTTCCAGCGTCGAAGGCGTTGCGGCAGCGAAAGCGGCGGGCTTGCAGGTGTTGGTCACCGATCACCACCTGCCCGGCCACGAATTGCCGGCGGCTGATGCCATCGTTAACCCGAACCAGCCCGGCTGCACCTTCCCGAGCAAGTCGCTGGCCGGCGTCGGCGTGATCTTTTATGTATTGATGGCCTTGCGCGCGCGACTGCGGGACATCGGCTGGTTCGAGGGCCGCGCTCAACCCAACCTGGGCGAGTTGCTGGATCTGGTGGCCTTGGGCAGCGTCGCTGACGTGGTGCCGCTGGATGCCAACAACCGGATTCTGGTGCACCAGGGGCTGATGCGCATCCGCGCCGGGCGTGCACGTCCGGGTTTGCGCGCCATTCTGGAGGTCGCCCGTCGCGAGGCGTCGCGCATCACCTCCACCGATCTGGGGTTCATCATCGGCCCGCGCCTGAATGCGGCCGGGCGTCTGGATGACATGAGCCTGGGCATCGAATGCCTGCTGTGTGATGACGAGACCGAGGCGCGGGAAATGGCGGTGCGTCTGGACGAGCTCAATCAGGACCGCAAATCCATCGAGCAGGGCATGCAGCGCGAGGCGCTCGCCCAGCTCAAGGACCTGCCGCTGGAGTCGATGCCGTTTGGGCTGTGCCTGTTCGAACCCGAGTGGCACCAGGGCGTGATCGGCATTCTGGCTTCGCGCCTGAAAGAGCGTTATCACCGCCCGACTATCGCGTTCGCCAGCGCCGGCGAGGGTGTGCTGAAGGGGTCGGCGCGTTCGGTACCCGGCTTTCACATCCGCGACGCACTGGATGCCGTGGCGGCGAAACATCCCGAGCTGATCAGCAAGTTCGGCGGCCACGCGATGGCGGCCGGGCTGTCGCTGCCGGAAGGCAACTTCCCGGCATTCGCCGAGGCCTTCGACACCGAGGTTCGCCGCCAGCTCAAGGAAGAAGACCTGACCGGCCGGCTGTTGTCCGACGGCACCTTGGCGGTGGAAGAATTTCATTTGGAACTGGCCCGTGCCCTGCGCAATGCCGGCCCGTGGGGGCAGCACTTTCCCGAACCGTTGTTCCATGGCGTGTTCCAGCTGGTGGAGCAGCGGGTGGTCGGCGAGCGCCATCTGAAGATGGTACTCAAGACCGAGTGCGGCAGCGTGAAGCTTGACGGCATCGCCTTCAGCGTCGACCGCGACGTATGGCCCAACCCGACTGTGCGCTGGGTCGAGCTGGCCTACAAGCTGGACCTGAACGAATTTCGCGGCAACGAAACCGTGCAACTGATGGTGGTTCATCTTTCACCGCGTTGATTCATTGGGTTCGGCTAAAGCCAACCTACGGGTGTACGCGCTGGTAGGACCGGCTTTAGCCGGGAAGCGGCCTGCGTGGGCACCCTCAATCTCGCGGTGTGCCTGCTGACGCCTTCCCGGCTAAAGCCAGTCCTACGGACGTACGCGGTGTCTCGGTAGGACCGGCTTCAGCCGGGAAATGACTGAACCCTCACTTCGCTCGGGTTGTCGACTAGGCTCAAGGTTCGCACGTAAGGAACCTGCCACACGATCTGAGAGGTCCCCCATGAGCCTGCTGCTTGAACCCTATACCCTTCGCCAACTGACACTGCGCAATCGCATCGTGGTTTCGCCAATGTGTCAGTACTGCTGCGCCGACGGCCTGGCCAATGACTGGCATTTGGTCCATCTGGGCAGCCGCGCGGTCGGCGGCGCAGGGCTGATTTTCACTGAAGCGGCGGCGGTGACCCAGGATGGGCGCATTACCCCGGAAGACCTCGGCATCTGGAACGACGAGCACATCGAGCCGCTGCAACGCATCACTCGATTCATCAAAGCACAGGGCGTGGTTGCCGGCATTCAGCTGTCCCATGCCGGACGCAAGGCCAGTACATGGCGGCCATGGGTGAGCCAGAGTGGCGCCATCCCTGCCGACCAGGGTGGCTGGGCGACCTGGGGGCCCTCGAAGATCCCATTCGACCCGACCTACACCGTGCCCACCCCGCTGGATGAAGCCCAGATTCAGGACGTGATCAAGGCGTTCGTCGACGCCGCCAAACGTGCCTTGACCGCAGGTTTCGAAGTCGTCGAAATTCACGCTGCCCACGGTTATCTGCTGCATCAGTTCCTGTCGCCGCTGAGCAACCAGCGTCAGGATCAATACGGTGGCTCGTTCGAAAACCGCATTCGTCTGACGCTTGAAATCACCAAAGCCGTGCGCGACGTCTGGCCTGCAGGCCTGCCGTTGTTCGTGCGCGTCTCGGCCACCGACTGGGTGGACGGCGGGTGGACTGCGGACGAAACCGTTGAGCTGGCAAAGCGCTTGAAAGAGTTGGACGTTGATCTTGTTGACGTGTCCTCCGGCGGCACTGCGGCGAAAGCCGAGATCCCCGTGGGCCCGGGCTATCAAACCGAGTTCGCCGCTCGCGTGCGCAACGAGTCCGGCATTGCTACCGGCACCGTGGGCATGATCACCGAACCCACCCAGGCCGACACCATTCTGCGTACCGGCCAGGCAGACCTGATTTTCCTCGCCCGCGAACTGCTGCGCGATCCGTACTGGCCGCTGCAAGCCGACGAGGCGCTCGGTGGACGCCAGGCCACATGGCCTGCGCAATACCAGCGAGCAACGCACCGCGATCAGCCGATTCATGAGTCGGATTTGCGGGATTGATCACACCGCTGAATAGCTGATCTGCACTGCTCCAGCATCTCTGGCTCTGTGATGCTGGTTATATTGGAGAAGATGCATGTGGGAGCGCCACCCCGGTCACTCCCACATTTGTCCTGCGTCGGCCTCCGGAATGAAGATAGCCCTTCACTTCCCCTCACTCCCCGCCACGCTTTCCCCGCCCCGAGTCAGGTAGTACGCGCCGAGGATCGGCAGCAGGGTCACCATCATCACGAGCATCGCCACGACGTTGGTCACCGGCACGTCCCGCGGGCGGCTGAGTTCGTTGAGCAGCCAGATGGGCAGGGTGCGTTCGTGCCCGGCGGTGAAGGTGGTGACGATGATTTCGTCGAACGACAGGGCAAACGCCAGCATGCCGCCGGCCAGCAGCGCCGAGCCCAGGTTGGGCATGACGATGTAGCGGAAGGTCTGCCAGCCATCGGCACCGAGGTCCATCGACGCTTCGATCAGGCTGTGGGAGGTGCGGCGCAGGCGGGCGATGACGTTGTTGTAGACGATCACCACGCAGAAGGTCGCGTGGCCGACAATGATGGTGAACATCCCTGGCTCGATCCCCAGGGTCTTGAACGCCGACAACAAGGCCAATCCGGTGATGATGCCGGGCAGGGCGATGGGCAGAATCAGCATCAGCGAAATGCCGTCCTTGCCGAAGAAGTCCCGCCTGTACAGCGCCGCCGAGGCCAGCGTCCCGAGCACGAGGGCGATCAGTGTGGCAATGCAGGCGATTTGCAGCGACAGCTTGATCGACTCCAGGACGTCGGGCCGCGCGAACGCCACGCCGATCCACTTCAGAGTGAAACCCTTCGGCGGGAAGCTGAAGGCGGCGTCTTCGGTGTTGAAGGCGTAGACGAAGATGATCAGGATCGGAAAGTGCAGGAATACCAGCCCGCCCCAGGCGGCGATCTTCAGGCCCCACGACGCTCTTTCAGAGTGCATCGAAAGCCCCCAGTCGTTTGACAATAGCCAGATAAACCGCGATCAGCACGATTGGCACCAGCGTGAATGCCGCGGCCATGGGCATGTTGCCGATGGCGCCTTGCTGCGCGTAGACCATGCTGCCAATGAAGTAGCCCGGCGGGCCGATCAGTTGCGGCACGATGAAATCCCCCAGCGTCAGCGAAAACGTGAAGATCGAGCCCGCCGCAATTCCTGGCACCGACAGCGGCAGAATCACCTGCATGAACGTTTGCCGGGGCGTGGCACCGAGGTCGGCGGAGGCGTGCAGCAAAGAGGGCGGCAGGCGTTCGAGGGAGGCCTGAATCGGCAGGATCATGAACGGCAGCCAGATGTAGACGAACACCATGAAACGCCCAAGGTGCGAGGTCGACAATGTGCTGCCACCAATGCCGGGCACGCTCAACAGCCACTCCAACACCGGCGCCAGCCCCAGATGCTGCACGAACCATTGCGCCACGCCGCCCTTGGCCAGCAACAGCGTCCACGCGTAGGCCTTGACGATGTAGCTGGCCCACATGGGCATCATCACCGCAATGTAGAAGAACGCCTTGGTTTTGCCGGTGGTGTAGCGCGCCATGTAATAGGCGATGGGGAAGGCGACGATGGCGCTGGCGATGGACACTGCAACCGCCATGACCAGGGTGCGCCGGATGACGTCGAAATTGGCCGGGTTGAACAGCGCGCCGAAGTTCGCCAGGGTCAGGTCCGGCGTCACAGTCATGCTGAAGTCGTCGAAGGTATAGAAGCCCTGCCACAACAGGCCCAGCAGCGAGCCGAGGTAAATCGCGCCGAACCACAGCAGCGGCGGGATCAGCAGCAGCGACAGGTACAGATTCGGGCGTCGATACAGCAAGTTGGAAAAGCGCCGGAGTGGCGATGGCCGTTGCGTCGGTGCCAAGCCTGTGAAGGTCTGACCCATCTCACGGCGCCTCAACCGGCGTGTCATGCAACGTAATCATCGCTTCCCGCGCCCAGCGAACGGTGACGGGTTGCCCCGGTCGATGATGCGCGCCGGTGTCCAGCCACTGATCGTTGGCCTGGCTGACGGTGAGCGTCTGGCCGTTGTCCAGTCTGACCTCGTAGCGGGTGGCACTGCCCTGGTATTGAATGTCGTGCAGCACGCCGCTGAGCTGAATGTCGTGCGTCACAGTGCCGCCCTCGGCAAAACGGATGTGCTCCGGTCGAATCGAAAACGCGCCCGGATTGCCGCTCAACATCTGCGCCAGTTCACCATGCACGACGTTGGAGGTGCCCACGAACTCTGCCACGAAGGTCGTGGCCGGTTTCATGTACAGATTGCGTGGCGTATCGACCTGCTCGATGCGGCCTTTGTTAAACACTGCGACCCGGTCCGACATCGACAGCGCTTCAGTCTGGTCGTGGGTGACGAAGATGAAGGTGATGCCCAGTTGGCGCTGCAGTTTTTTCAGTTCGCTCTGCATCTGTTCGCGCAGCTTCAGGTCGAGGGCGCCGAGGGGTTCGTCGAGCAGCAACACCCGCGGGCGATTGACCAGTGCCCGCGCCAGGGCTACACGCTGGCGCTGGCCGCCGGACAGTTGCGCGGGTTTGCGCGCGCCGTAGCCATCAAGGGCGACCATGTTCAGGGCCTCGTCGGCCCGCTTGATCCGTTCGGCCTTGCCGACGCCTTTGACTTTCAGGCCGTAGGCGACGTTGTCCTGCACGTTCATGTGCGGGAACAGCGCGTAGTCCTGAAACACGGTGTTGACGTCGCGCTGGTAGGGCGGCAGGCCGGCGGCTTCCTGACCATGAATGCGGATCGAGCCGGCGCTGGGTTGCTCGAAGCCTGCGATCAGGCGCAGGCAGGTGGTTTTGCCGGAACCCGAAGGGCCCAGCATGGAAAAGAACTCGCCTTCCTGGATGTCGATGGACACCCGGTCCACGGCTTTCACCTCGCCGAACAGCCGCGAGACCTGGGTGAACTGGACGGCGTGGGTCATGGCGTTTGATTCCGGAAATCAGGTCGATTGACAGCCCCTGCCGTCACAGCAACGGGGCTGGATGCATTTGAATGAACCCGGAGCGGGCGATACAGGCGTCTAACGCCCACCCATGATCGCAATGTAATCCTGCGTCCAGCGGCTGTACGGCACGTACTTGCCGCCCTCAGCCTGTGGGGTTTTCCAGAAGGCGATTTTCTCGAACAGGTCAAATCCGTTGGTTTCGCAGCCCTCGGCGCCGAGCAGTGCGTTGCCCTTGCAGGCGTCCGGCACCACCGGCAGGGAGCCGAACCAGGCGGCAACGTCACCCTGAACTTTCGGTTGCAGCGACCAGTTCATCCATTTGTAGGCGCAGTTCGGGTGTTTGGCTTCGGCGTGCAACATCGTCGTGTCGGCCCAGCCAGTGGCGCCTTCCTGGGGGATGGTCGAGGCCACGGGTTGTTTGTCGGCAACCAGCCCGTTGACCATGTAGCCCCACGAACTCGACGCCGCCACGCCTTCGTTTTTCACGTCGCTCATCTGCACCGTCGCGTCATGCCAGTAGCGATGAACCAGCGGCTGCTGGGCGCGTAGCAGATCGAGCACGGCCTTGTACTGGGTCTCGGTGAGCTGATAGGGATCGACGATGTTCAGTTCCGGCTTGGCCGTCTTCAAATACAGCGCGGCGTCGGCGATGTAGATCGGCCCGTCGTAGGCCTGGACCCGGCCCTTGTTCGGTTTGCCGTCGGGCAAATCCTGCGGCTCGAACACCACGCTCCAGCTCACCGGCGGCGTCTTGAACACGTTGGTGTTGTACATCAGCACGTTCGGGCCCCACTGGTACGGCGTGCCGTACGTTTTGTTTTCAACCGTGTACCACGGACCATCTTTCAGGCGCGGGTCGAGGGTTTTCCAGTTCGGGATCAGCGTGGGATCGATGGGCTGCACGCGCTTGCCGGCGATCAGCCGCAACGACGCGTCGCCCGACGCGGTGACCAGGTCATAGCCGCCCTTGTTCATCAGGCTGACCATCTCGTCGGAGGTTGCAGCGGTCTTGACGTTGACCTTGCAGCCGGTCTCCTGCTCGAAGCCGGTCACCCAGTCGTAGGCCTTGTCGCTTTCGCCTCGCTCGATGTAACCCGGCCACGCCACCATATCCAGCTGCCCCTCGCCATCGCCCACCGCCGTGAGTGCTTCAGCGGCCTGCACCGCGCCGCTGGTGAATAGTGCGGTAATCACGGCGCTCAGAATCGCGGTCTTGTGCACGGACATGGTGGGTTTGCCTCATGGTGGTGGTTTGGGCAGAGATCGGTGGTGCAGAGCGTAGTGCCCCGTTCGATCCCCGACAAACTTCACGCAGCAAATACCGAGCCCATTCCTGCAGGCGGATGCGATTGAGTGAAAACCCGTCCGGACTCTGGACGCTCAGTCGCCGCAACATTCAGAAGCAAACCCGCCCGACGTGCGTCGGTGCCTTCGCCTTAACCTGCGGGTCGAATCGTCTGTCCCCATTTCTGAAGGTGAAGTCATGAACACGCGCGGTTTACTTGATCAATTGTTGAAATCCGGTCAGGACCTGCTGCAAAACAAGGCCGGCGCTCACGACAAGAGCGGCAAAAGCGGGCAAAACGGGCAGGGCGGGCTTGGCGATCTGCTTGGCAAGGTCGGCGGCAGCGGTCTGGGAGGCAAGCTGGGCGGCAGCCTTGGCGGGCTGCTCTCCGGTGCTGGCGGCGGTGCGTTGGCGGCGGGCGCGATGGGCTTGCTGATGGGCAACAAAGGCGCACGCAAAATGGGCGGCAAAGCGCTGACCTACGGCGGGCTCGCAGCGTTGGGCGTGCTGGCGTACAAGGCCTATGGCAACTGGCAGGCGAGTCAGGGGGTGGCGCAACCGGTTGAGCCGCAAACCGTTGACCGCGTGCCACCGGCCCAGGTTGAACAGCACAGCGAGGCCATCCTGCGGGCGCTGGTGGCCGCGGCCAAGGCTGACGGCCACGTCGACGACCGTGAACGCGAACTCATCGAAGGCGAGTTCACCCGCATCACCGGCGACAATGAACTGCAGCAGTGGCTCCACGCCGAGCTGAACAAACCACTGGACCCTGTCGATGTCGCCCGTGCGGCGCAAACCCCGGAAATCGCTGCCGAGATGTACCTGGCCAGCGTAATGATGGTCGACGAAGAGCACTTCATGGAGCGCGCTTACCTGGACGAACTCGCCAAGCAACTGAAACTCGACCCGGCGTTGAAGACCGAGCTTGAGCAGCAGGTGCGTCAGGCCCAGCCGTAAACCGTCTGTCCGCCCTGCGATCCGGCACGGATACGACGGCCAATAGCCGCAAACCTGTTGGGTCAGGCCCCACAATCACTGGGGCCTGACCCGCATTCTTATTCCTCGCTACGAAAGTCCCACCCAGACATCCGCCCGCGGCGCATTCGTACCATCAAGCAACGCCACATCAAGCCGATAGCGTGTAAGACATTTCCGATATGGCTGTGTGTTATGGCGTTTTCCTCGTCAGAAACACCCCGAGTGTCGGTAAGGCACTAGGCTATACTCCCGCTCGCTTTGGACCGTCTGTCGGTCCGCTTCTTAACCCGGTCATGCCGGCGTTGAACCCTTGAGGGCTGACTGTGAAGAACTGGACGTTGCGTCAACGGATTTTGGCGAGCTTCGCTGTCATCATCGCCATCATGCTGTTGATGGTGGTTGCGGCATTCAATCGCTTGCTGGTGATCGAGAGCAGTGGCGATGCCGTACGGCTGGACGCGCTGCCCGGCGTTTTTTACAGCAGCACCGTGCGCGGCGCCTGGGTTGAAAGCTATGTAGCCACTCAGCATTTACTCAGTGAGGGCGCCGGACGCGACCTCACCAGCGCTGAAGAAGACCAGTACAAAGACTTCGAAGACCGCCTGCAGGCGCAGATCGTCAATTACCAGAAAAGCATCTTCGACGAATCCGATCGCAATGACTTCGCCCAGTTTCTGCAGTTGCGCGAGCGCTATCAGCTAGTGCTCAACGGTGTGCTAGCGGCCTATCAGGGCGATAACTATGCGCTGTCCCAACGGATGTTTGCCGAGCAACTCACGCCCGCCTGGTTTGAGGGTCGCAAGGAACTCAATGCACTCGGCGCCAAGAACAAGGTGGTCGCCGACAAGGCGTCCGACGCCATCCAGGCCGCGGTTTCCAGCGCCAAGATCACCCTCGGCATCTCGCTGATCATCGCTCTGCTGGCAGCAGCTGCGTGCGGCCTGTTGCTGATGCGCGCAATTCTGGCGCCGATGAACCGCATCGTGCAGATCCTCGACATCATGCGCACTGGCGACCTGAGCACGCGGCTGGCACTGGACCGCAACGATGAGTTCGGATCGGTGCAAACCGGCTTTAACGACATGGTCGCCGAGCTCGCCGCACTGGTGTCCCAGGCCCAGCGCTCGTCGATTCAAGTGACCACCTCGGTGACCGAGATCGCCGCGACCTCCAAACAGCAACAAGCCACGGCCACCGAGACCGCCGCTACCACTACGGAAATCGGCGCCACGTCCCGCGAGATTGCCGCGACGTCCCGGGATCTGGTGCGCACCATGACGGAAGTGACCTCGGCTGCGGATCAGGCTTCGGTCCTGGCGGGCTCCGGTCAGCAAGGCCTGGCACGCATGGAAGAAACCATGCACTCGGTCATGGGCGCGGCCGATCTGGTCAACTCCAAGCTGGCGATCCTCAATGAGAAGGCCGGCAACATCAATCAGGTGGTGGTGACCATCGTCAAAGTCGCCGACCAGACCAACCTGCTGTCGCTCAACGCCGCCATCGAAGCCGAAAAAGCCGGCGAATATGGCCGTGGTTTCGCCGTGGTGGCGACCGAGGTCCGGCGTCTGGCCGACCAGACCGCCGTGGCCACCTACGACATCGAGCAGATGGTTCGGGAGATCCAGTCGGCGGTGTCGGCGGGCGTCATGGGCATGGACAAATTCTCCGAAGAAGTGCGTCGCGGCATGTACGAAGTGACTCAGGTCGGCGAGCAGCTTTCGCAGATCATTCATCAGGTGCAGGCCCTCGCGCCGCGTGTCTTAATGGTTAACGAAGGCATGCAGGCCCAGGCCACTGGCGCCGAACAGATCAACCAGGCGCTGGTGCAGTTGGGTGATGCCAGCAGCCAGACCGTTGAATCCCTGCGTCAGGCCAGCTTTGCCATCGATGAGCTGAGCCAGGTGGCGGTGGGGCTGCGTAGCGGCGTTTCGCGTTTCAAGGTCTGAGTCAGGCCCATGATCGAGCATTCAGCCAAGCGCAGCGCTGCGGTATTGCCGAAGAGCAAGCTGTTTCTGCTGTTCCGTATCGGTGCGGAACGTTATGCGCTGCAAGCGACAGAAGTCGCCGAAGTGCTGCCACGGCTGGTGCTCAAGCCCATCGCGCAAGCGCCGCACTGGGTCGCCGGTGTATTCGCCCACCGGGGTGCAATCGTCCCTGTCATCGACCTCAGCGCGCTGACCTTCGGCCATCCCTCCCAGCTGCGCACCAGCACGCGGCTGGTGCTGGTGCACTATCGCCTGGGCGGTGATCGTCCCCCGCGTGAGCTGGGGTTGATCCTCGAACAGGCAACCGACACGCTGCGCTGCTCGCCCCATGAATTCAAAGCCTACGGCCTGGACAACGCCCAGGCGCCGTATCTGGGGCCGGTGCGCGAAGACGAACACGGCCTGCTGCAGTGGATACGCGTGGAAGACTTGCTCAGCGACGCTGTGCGCGAACTGTTGTTTCCCGAACAGCCCATGAGCCTGGATGCCTTCGAGGCCACGCCATGAGCAGCGATGCGCGTTTCTTCGCTTTCCTAAAGGACCGCATCGGGCTGGACGTCGCGTCGGTGGGCGAGGCGATCATCGAGCGCGCCGTGCGTCAGCGCTGCACGCTGTCCAAGGCGCGGGACCACGACGATTACTGGCAGACGCTGCTGGTTTCGGCGGACGAGCAACAGGCGCTGATCGAAGCGGTGATCGTCCCCGAAACGTGGTTTTTCCGTTACCCGGAATCCTTCGTCACCCTCGGCAAGCTGGCCAATGCCCGACTGGCGCAGCTCAATGGCGTGCGTCCGCTGCGGATTCTCAGCCTGCCGTGCTCCACCGGCGAGGAGCCTTATTCCATCGCCATGGCGCTGTTCGACGCCGGTTTGCGAGGCCCGCAGTTCAGCGTCGAGGCGGTGGACATCAGCCCGCTTTCGATCCAGCGCGCGCGCCAGGGCGTGTATGGCAAGAACTCCTTTCGTGGGGATCAACTGGGTTTTCGGGAGCGTTTCTTCAACGCGGCCGAAGAGGGCTATCGTCTGGAGATGCGCGTACGTGATCAGGTCCGCTTTCAGTCCGGCAACCTTCTCGATCCCGCCATGCCGGTGGCGCAGTCGGCCTACGATTTCGTGTTCTGCCGCAACCTGCTGATCTACTTCGACGTCGAGACTCAGCGTCAGGGCTTCGAGGCGCTCAAACGCATGACCCGCGACGACGGCGTGCTGTTTATCGGCCCCGCCGAGGGCAGCCTGCTCGGGCGCATGGGCATGGTGTCGATCGGCATTCCCCAATCCTTTGCCTTTCGTCGGCGTGACGAGGCCGTTTCCGAACCCCACGGCGGGCTGACTGCCCCAGCCATGCCGCCGTCGCGAAACGATGCTTTGCCTGCTTACTCAACGTCTGCTCGCTCAGCCTCGGCCCCGTCGCGCGGCACCCTTAAACCCCAGGCCTTTGCGCCGAGGTTGTTGGGTGATCCTGCGCTGGCTGAAGAACGCAGGGCTGCGCTCAGACCGGACATCAAGCCTGCGGCGCCGGGCGCTGGCAGCGGCGAAGCAGCCGAGTTGCTGCGCAGCATCGCCGTCCTTGCCAACGAAGGCCGCAGTGGCGAGGCGAAGGTGGCGTGCGAGCAGTACCTCAAGCGCTTCGACCCCGTGGCGCCGGTGTTTTACTGGCTGGGCCTGCTCAGCGAAGTGGCGGGGGAGACGAGCGCGGCACAAGGGTTTTATCGCAAGGCGTTGTATCTGCAACCACAGCATCCGGAAACCCTGGCGCAACTGGCCGCGCTCCTCGCCGCCCAGGGCGACAGCGCAGGGGCCCGGCGGCTGCAGGAGCGCGCGGCACGGGGTGTCACTAAAGAAGGACACAGTGGATGAGTCGCGTACACACAGAGCTGGTCAGCGACGACGCCGAGGCGATCGACGACTGCTGGAACCGCATTGGCATCCATGGCGACCGCTCCTGTCCGCTGCTTGCCGATCATATTCATTGCCGTAACTGCTCCGTCTACTCGGCCGCAGCCACGCGCTTGCTCGACCGCTATTCGCTGGCGCAGGAGCAGCGCGTGTCGATGCACACCGATGCGCTGGCCGTCGACGTCGAAACCCGCTCGACCGTGGTGTTTCGTCTGGGCGAAGAGTGGCTCGGTCTGCCGACCCGGTGTCTGGTGGAAGTGTCGCCGGTGCAAGCCATTCATTCCCTTCCGCACCAGCGTTCCCGCGCCTTGCTGGGGGTTGCCAATGTGCGCGGCGCCCTGGTGGCGTGCCTGTCGTTCGTCGAACTGCTCGGGCTGGACCCTTCAGTCGCGCCGGTGGGTGACGCCCGAACATTGCCGCGCATGCTGATCGTTTCGGCAGACGGCGGTCCGGTGGTGGTGCCGGTGGACGAAGTCGACGGCATTCATGCCATTGAGGCGCGTCTGCTGGACAGTGCCTCGGCGTCGACGCAGAACAGCAACGCGCGCTTCACCCGAGGGGTCGTGCAATGGAAAAACCGCAGCTTGCGCCTGCTCGATGAAGACCACCTGTTGTCGGCTGTGAACCGGAGCCTGACATGACGCCCGATCAAATGCGCGATGCGTCGCTGTTCGAACTCTTCACCCTGGAGGCGGAAGCGCAGACCCACGTGTTGAGCGCAGGCCTGTTGGCCCTTGAGCGCAATCCGACCCAGGCCGATCAACTGGAAGCGTGCATGCGCGCGGCCCATTCGCTGAAAGGCGCGGCGCGTATTGTCGGGGTCAACGCCGGCGTCAGCGTTTCCCACGTCATGGAAGATTGCCTGGTCAGTGCCCAGGAAGGGCGATTGCACCTACTGCCCGAGCACATCGACGCTCTGCTGATGGGCACCGATTTGCTGATGCGCATCGCCACGCCTGGCGCCACCGTGCCTCAGGCAGATGTCGACGGCTATGTGGCGCTGATGAACAACATGGTCAGCGACGATCCGGCGATGAAAGCCATGCTGGTGCCGACCGCGCTGCCTTCCCTCGAAGACATCCTGCTGGCCAACGCGCAGTCGCTGGTCACCTCGCTTCAGTCGGCGCAGGATTCGGCGGCTGAAGAGCTGGCAGCTTCCACTGTCGAACCCGTTCCGGACCCTGCGCTCAAAACGGAGGGTCCCGGTGAACGACGTGTGGTCGAGACCGGCGAACGGGTCCTGCGCGTCACCGCCGAACGCTTGAACAACCTGCTGGACCTGTCGAGCAAGTCGCTGGTCGAGACCCAACGGCTGAAGCCGTATCTGGCCGCGATGCAACGGGTCAAACGCACCCAGACCGGTGCGACCCGAGCGCTGGACAGTCTCGAAGCCTTGCTCGGCGCCAACACCGATCCCGACGCGCAGAAGGCGCTGGACGAAGCGCGGCGGCTGCTCGGCGAAGCGCAGCATTTGCTGATTCAACAAACGGCGGACCTCGACGAGTTCGGCTGGCAGGCCTCGCAACGCGCGCAACTGCTCTACGACACGGCGCTGGCCTGCCGCATGCGACCGTTTGCCGACGTGCTGGCGGGGCAGGCGCGCATGGTCCGTGATCTGGGCCGCTCGCTGGGCAAGCAGGTGCGGCTTGAGATCGACGGCGAAAAGACTCAGGTCGATCGCGACGTGCTGGAAAAACTTGAAGCGCCATTGACCCACTTGCTGCGCAACGCCGTCGACCATGGCATCGAGCTGCCCGAGCAGCGCGTCGCCATCGGTAAGCCAGCCGAGGGGCTGATTAAGCTGAAGGCCTCTCACCAGGCCGGTTTGCTGGTGGTCGAGCTGATCGACGACGGCGCCGGGGTGGATCTTGAGCGTCTGCGCCAAAGCATCATCGATCGCAAACTCTCGCCCGCCGAAACCGCTGCGCAGTTGAGCGAGGAGGAACTGCTGAGCTTCCTGTTCCTGCCCGGGTTCAGCATGCGCGACAAAGTCACTGAAGTGTCCGGTCGAGGCGTCGGTCTGGATGCGGTTCAGCACATGGTCCGGCAGCTGCGTGGCGGCGTCGAACTGGACCAGCGCGCGGGGAAGGGCAGCCGTTTCCATCTCGAAGTGCCGCTGACCCTGTCGGTGGTGCGCAGTCTGGTGGTGGACGTCGGCGGCGAAGCGTATGCCTTTCCGCTGGCGCACATCGAGCGCATGCGTGACGTGCGCGCCGACGAAATCGTGCAGCTGGAAGGGCGTCAGCATTTCTGGCATGAAGAGCGCCACGTAGGGCTGGTAGCCGCCACTCAGCTGCTCAACCGTCCGGCCAGCCAGCACAGTGAAGACGTGCTCAAAGTGGTGGTGATTCGCGAGCGCGATGCGGTGTATGGGGTTGCCGTGGAGCGTTTCATCGGCGAACGCACCCTGGTGGTGTTGCCGCTGGATCCGCGCCTGGGCAAGGTTCAGGACATCTCCGCCGGCGCGTTGCTCGACGACGGCTCGGCGGTGCTGATCATCGACGTTGAAGACATGCTGCGTTCGGTGGAGAAACTGCTCAATACCGGACGCCTGGAACGCATCGACCGGCGCAGTCGTCAGGCTGACGCACGGGTGCGCAAGCGCGTGCTGGTGGTCGATGACTCCCTGACCGTGCGCGAACTGGAACGCAAACTGTTGCTCAGTCGTGGCTATGAAGTGGCGGTGGCCGTGGACGGCATGGACGGCTGGAACGCCCTGCGCGGTGAGGATTTCGACCTCCTCATCACCGACATTGACATGCCGCGTATGGACGGCATCGAGCTGGTGACGCTGGTGCGTCGCGACAGCCGCCTGCAATCGCTGCCGGTGATGGTGGTGTCGTACAAGGACCGTGAAGAAGATCGCCGTCGCGGCCTGGACGCCGGCGCCGATTACTATCTGGCCAAGGCCAGTTTCCACGACGACGCGTTGCTCGATGCGGTCGTTGAGTTGATAGGAGATGCGCAGGGATGAAGATCGCCATCGTCAACGACATGCCCATGGCGGTGGAGGCGCTGCGTCGCGCGCTGGCTTTCGAGCCGGCGCACCAGATTGTCTGGGTGGCCAGTAACGGCGCCGAGGCTGTCGAGCGTTGCGTCCAGCAAAAGCCCGATCTGATACTGATGGACCTGATCATGCCGGTGATGGACGGCGTGGAGGCGACTCGACGTATTATGGCGGCGACGCCGTGTGCCATCGTCATCGTCACCGTGGATCGCGAGCAGAATGTGCATCGGGTGTTCGAAGCCATGGGCCATGGCGCGCTGGACGTGGTCGACACGCCTGCGCTGGGGGCCGGCAACCCCAGGGATGCCGCCGCGCCTTTGTTGCGCAAGATACTTAATATAGGCTGGCTCATTGGCGAGCGGGACACGCGGGTGCGCCCCGTGCCGCCCCCGCTGCGCGAGTCGGCACAGCGTCAGCGGTTGATCGCGATCGGCTCATCGGCTGGCGGGCCCGCCGCGCTGGAAATACTGCTCAAGGCGCTGCCGAATGACTTTCCGGCCGCCATCGTGCTGGTGCAGCACGTGGATCAGGTATTCGCCGAAGGGATGGCGCAATGGCTGAGCGGCTCTTCGGGGCTTGAGGTCAGGCTGGCGCGCGATGGCGAGCCGCCGCAAGTGGGCACGGTGCTGCTGGCGGGCACCAACCACCATATTCGTCTGCTCAGGAACGGCACGCTGGCGTACACCGCAGAGCCGGTTAACGAAATTTACAGGCCCTCCATCGACGTGTTTTTCGAAAGTGTGGCCAGCTATTGGAATGGTGACGCAGTGGGTGTTTTGTTGACCGGCATGGGCCGTGATGGTGCGCAGGGACTCAAGCTGATGCGTCAGCGAGGCTTTCTCACCATCGCCCAGAATCAGGAAAGCTGTGCGGTGTACGGCATGCCTAAAGCGGCTGCGGCGATCGACGCCGCCATGGAAATTCGCTCACTGGACTCGATCGCACCTCGCTTGAAGGAGGTATTCACCCAATGAATTTCCAGGTGATTTCACAGCCCGCCTGTGACCAGGAGACCCCGCATGCATGATTTGCAACTGGACGATCTGAACGCCACGGATGAAAACGCTGCGATGGTGCTGCTGGTCGACGATCAGGCCATGATCGGCGAGGCTGTCCGCCGCGGGCTGGCGCACGAAGACAATATCGACTTCCATTTCTGCGCAGACCCGCATCAGGCGATAGCCCAAGCGATCCTCATCAAGCCGACCGTGATTCTTCAGGACCTGGTCATGCCCGGCCTGGACGGCCTGACACTGGTGCGTGAGTACCGCGCCAATCCGAAGACCCGTGACATTCCGATCATTGTGCTCTCGACCAAGGAAGACCCGCTGATCAAAAGCGCCGCCTTTGCCGCTGGCGCCAACGATTATCTCGTCAAACTGCCGGACAACATCGAACTGGTGGCGCGCATTCGCTACCACTCGCGCTCCTACATGACGCTGCTGCAGCGCGACGAAGCCTATCGTGCGTTGCGGGTCAGTCAGCAACAGCTGCTGGACACCAACCTGGTGCTGCAACGGCTGATGAACTCCGACGGCTTGACCGGCCTGTCCAATCGGCGCCACTTCGACGAGTACCTGGAACTGGAATGGCGCCGTTCCACCCGGGAGCAGACCCAGATCTCGCTGTTGATGATCGACGTCGATTACTTCAAGGCTTACAACGACGCCTTCGGCCATCTCGAAGGTGACGAGGCATTGCGTCAGGTCGCCAAAGCCATCCGCGCCAACTCCAGCCGTCCTTCCGACCTGCCGGCGCGTTACGGTGGCGAAGAATTTGCGCTGGTGCTGCCCAGCACCTCCCCGGGCGGCGCGCGTTTGCTGGCTGAAAAACTGCGTCAGACCATCGCCGGCATGAACATCCCCCACGTCGCCCCGACCCAGGGCTCCAGCCTGACGGTCAGCATTGGTCTGGCCACTGTCGTCCCGCAAGTGGGCAGCCACAGTCGCCAGTTGATTCAAAGTGCGGATCAGGGGCTGTATGCGGCTAAGCACAATGGTCGCAATCAGGTGGCGGTGGGGTAGGGCGAGGATTCGCATTCCTGCGCGCTCTGGCCGTAACCGGGTCGGGTCCTTGGCAACAACAACGAACGCGGCGCACCCCTGCCCAACGGACTGCCATCCCGGGTTTGCCTGCGTTATACTCGCCGGCTTTGTGAAAATCGCCTGCGAGTGCTGCCTACCATGGAAATCAACCCGATCCTAAACAGCATCAAGGACCTGTCCGAGCGCTCCGAAACCATTCGGGGGTATCTTTGACTACGATCACAAACATGATCGTCTGACCGAAGTTAACCGCGAGCTCGAAGATCCAAACGTCTGGAACAACCCGTCGTACGCCCAGGAACTGGGCCGCGAGCGTTCGCTGCTGGCGCAGATCGTCGACACCCTCGACGAAATGAGCACCGGCCTGGTGGACGCCAAGGACCTGTTGCTGATGTCCGCCGAAGAAGAAGACCAGGCCGCCGTCGACGACGTTGCCGCTGAAGTCGAGCGCCTGCGTGAGGCGCTGGAAAAACTGGAATTCCGTCGCATGTTCAGCGGCGAGATGGACCAGAACAACGCCTACCTGGACATCCAGGCCGGTTCCGGCGGCACCGAAGCCCAGGACTGGGCGAACATCCTGTTGCGCATGTACCTGCGCTGGGCCGACAAGCGCGGCTTCGACGCGACCATCATGGAGCTGTCGGCCGGTGAAGTCGCCGGTATCAAAGGCGCCACGGTGCACATCAAGGGCGAGTACGCATTCGGCTGGCTGCGCACCGAAATCGGCGTCCACCGTCTGGTCCGCAAAAGCCCGTTCGATTCCGGCAACCGCCGTCACACCTCGTTCTCGGCCGTGTTCGTGTCGCCGGAAATCGATGACAACATCGAAATCGACATCAACCCGTCTGACCTGCGTATCGACACCTACCGCTCCTCGGGCGCCGGTGGTCAGCACGTCAACACCACCGACTCGGCGGTCCGGATTACCCACGTGCCGACCAACACCGTGGTCAGTTGCCAGAACGAACGTTCCCAGCATGCCAACAAAGACACCGCGATGAAGATGCTGCGGGCGCGCTTGTACGAGCAGGAAGTGCAGAAGCGCAACGCGGCCTCGCAAGCGCTGGAAGACACCAAGTCGGATATCGGCTGGGGTCACCAGATCCGTTCGTACGTACTCGATGCCTCGCGCATCAAAGACCTGCGCACCAGCGTCGAACGCAGCGATTGCGACAAGGTGCTCGATGGCGACATCGACGAATACCTGATCGCGAGCCTCAAACAGGGCCTGTAATCGCCACACCACTGTTGCGGGTAGGGCGCGTCATCATGACGTCGCCGCCCGCGATCCTTCGTCGCGCTTCCCGGCCAGACGAAGGGCCACGAACCTGTGATGGATAATCAAGACATGAGCGACCAACAACTCGACCCGCAAGCCCAGCAACAGGAAGAAAACAGCCTGATCGCCCTGCGCAAGGAAAAACTTGCGGCCGAGCGCGCCAAGGGCAATGCCTTCCCGAACGACTTCCGTCGCGAAAACTACTGCAACGACCTGCAGAAACAGTACGCGGACAAGACCAAGGAAGAGCTGGCTGAAGCGGCGATTCCGGTCAAGGTTGCCGGGCGCATCATGCTCAACCGTGGCTCGTTCATGGTGATTCAGGACATGACCGGTCGCATCCAGGTCTATGTCAACCGCAAGACCCTGCCGGAAGAAACCCTAGCCTCGGTGAAAACCTGGGACATGGGCGACATCATCGCAGCCGAAGGCACCCTGGCCCGTTCCGGCAAGGGCGACCTGTATGTCGAAATGACGAACGTGCGGCTGCTGACCAAATCCTTGCGTCCGCTGCCCGACAAGCACCATGGCCTGGTCGATACCGAGCAGCGTTATCGCCAGCGTTACGTCGACCTGATCGTTAACGATGACGTGCGTGAAACCTTCCGCGTTCGCTCGAAAGTCATTGCCCACATCCGCAGCTTCCTGATGCAGCGCGACTTCCTCGAAGTCGAAACGCCGATGCTGCAGACCATTCCCGGTGGCGCTGCGGCCAAGCCGTTCGAGACGCACCACAACGCGCTGGACCTGGAAATGTTCCTGCGTATCGCGCCTGAGCTGTACCTCAAGCGTCTGGTGGTTGGCGGGTTCGAGAAGGTGTTTGAGATCAATCGCAACTTCCGTAACGAAGGCGTCTCGACCCGTCACAACCCCGAGTTCACGATGCTTGAGTTCTATCAGGCGTACGCGGACTACGAAGACAACATGGACCTGACCGAGGAGCTGTTCCGCGAGCTGGCCCAACTGGTGCTCGGTAGCACCGACGTGCCGTACGGCGACAAGGTGTTCCACTTCGGCGAGCCGTTTGCGCGTCTGTCGGTGTTCGACTCGATCCTCAAGTACAACCCCGAGCTGACCGCCGATGACCTGAACGACATCGACAAGGCCCGCGCCATCGCCAAGAAAGCCGGCGCCAAGGTGCTGGGTTTCGAAGGTCTGGGCAAGCTGCAGGTGATGATTTTCGAAGAGCTGGTCGAGCACAAGCTGGAGCAGCCGCACTTCATCACCCAGTACCCGTTCGAAGTGTCGCCGCTGGCCCGTCGCAACGATGACAACCCCAACGTCACCGACCGCTTCGAGCTGTTCATTGGCGGCCGTGAAATCGCCAACGCCTATTCCGAGTTGAACGACGCGGAAGACCAGGCCGAGCGCTTCATGGCGCAGGTGGCGGACAAGGACGCGGGCGATGATGAAGCCATGCACTACGACGCAGACTTCGTCCGGGCGCTGGAATACGGCATGCCGCCAACAGCGGGCGAGGGCATCGGCATCGACCGTCTGGTCATGCTGCTGACCAACTCGCCGTCCATACGAGACGTCATCCTGTTCCCGCACATGCGGCCGCAAGCCTAAGCGTCAAAACAAGCCGCCTGCGCAGGGCGGCTTTTTTTTGTCTGTAAAGTCACGCAGGCCACGCTGCTGCAGACACCGCGCCTGCTACTCAATGAAAAGGAAATCCAGTTGTGAACCGCACGATCGCTCAAAAGGGAGCCGCTGGCCTGGCCACGGCAGTCGCACAGAGTGTTCAGTACCAGGGCCGCAAGGCGAGTCGACAGGGAAGTGAACAGCGTAGGCAACAGATCCTCGATGCGGCCATGCGCGTCCTCATTCGTGACGGCGTTCGGGCCGTGCGTCATCGCGCAATCGCTGCCGAAGCGCAAGTGCCGCTCTCCGCCACCACCTACTACTTCAAGGACATCGATGACCTGCTCACCGATGCCTTCGCGCAATACGTCGAACGCAGCGCGGCGTACATGGCCAAGCTGTGGACCAACACCGAGGCGCTGCTGCGCGAGATGGTCGCACGCAATGACGGCAGCGCCGATGCCCGCGCCCGGCTGGCCGATGAGATCGCACGAATGACCATGGAGTACGTGCGCCATCAACTGCTGACCCGTCGTGACCAGCTCATTGCCGAGCACGCCTTTCATCTCGAAGCGCTGATCAACCCGCGTCTGGCACCATTGGTGAGTGCCCACCAGCAGATTCTGTTGCAGGGCAGCGCCCAGTTTCTTGAGGTCATGGGCTCGGTTCAGCCGCAGCTGGATGCCCAAGTGTTGACGGGGCTCATCTGCCGGATGGAATATCAGGGGCTGCTCAACGGGCCCCGCCCCGGCGCAGACGAAGAAATGCTCGCTATTCTTACTCGCCAGATGCATCTGGTACTGGGCACTGCCAAGCCGATGGCTGGCTGATACCTCAAGGAGAACCTGATGAAAGTCTGGCGCGTATTGCTCGCCCTGTCGTTCGCGCTGTTGAGCGGATGCCTGGTGACGTTCAAGGACCCGATTCCGGTCAGCAACACCGCCCCGCCCAGATTGCTCGGCACCTGGAGCAGCAAAAATGCCTGGGGCGAGCCGCTCGAACTGGAAATCAGCCGCGCCGGCCCCGACCGTTACAAAGCGGTCAGCTACCGCAAAGGCGATCGTAAGAACCGTGACGAGTACGCCTTCACCGTGTCGCGGCACGGCAGTCGCTGGTACGTGTCCGCCGCGCTGCCTGACAAATACGGCGGCAATTACGTCATCGCCGGTTTCGACCTGATGGATAACGAGAACGGCGCCGACGAACTGGTGGTCTATGACCTGGACCTGGAGCGGTTTCAGCAGTTGGTCGAGCAGAAGCTTCTGGACGGGGAGCGGGTCGATACGGTCAAGGGCGACGGCATGTTGATCTCAAGTTCCATGGACAAGGTCTTTGCCTACCTCGACGACCCGGCCAATTCCGACGTCTTTCTCAAGGCAGCTCAATATCAGCGCATGACCAAATAGCGCAAACGGTTCAATAAGGGGTACCGGGTGGACGAATACCAGCAGACTATTCGCACGTTGTCCGATCGTATCGTGGTGGCGCAGACGCCGATCCGCGTCCTTGATGCCGTGAAGTGGGATGACAACATCCGCAAGACCTTCCTCGACGGCAAAGGCAAAAACCTGCCGGAGGTGGATCGCGCCTACTACGAGAATCGCCCGCTGGGCTTTGATTCCGGCGCGGTGAAGCTGGAGTTCCAGAACATCGAGCGGGACATCACCCGGCAGCTGGGCCAGTTCAACCCGGTCGGGCAGATCATGCGCCGCATGTGCAAAGAGTACCGGATGGTCATCCGCATGCTCGAAGCACGCGGCACCCCCGACTTCGGCCTGATCTCTCAGGAGCTGTACGGCGCGGCGTCCGATGCTTTCCACGCCGGCGACCCGACCCTGTCCGACCTCGGCATGATGCTCTCCGATTACCTGAACAACATTGCCGGCCGCGGCGATCTCAAGGACGAGCCGAAAATCCTGACGGCCAAAGACGCCGTCGCCATGCTGCAAACCCGGCTCAATCGCACGTTCGGTGAGGCTGAAGAGACGATCCGGGTGTTCGAATCCGACGGCATCGTGGCGGACGCGGCAGCCGGGGCCGATTACATCAAGATCCGCAGCGACGCGATGTTCAACGAACGCGACGTGCGCGCGCTGGAAGTCCATGAAGGCCTGGTGCACGTCGGCACCACGCTCAATGGGCAGAATCAGCCGATCTGCACCTTCCTGTCCAAAGGCCCGCCCTCGTCGACAGTGACCCAGGAAGGCCTGGCGATTCTGATGGAGATCATCGGCTTCGCGTCCTACCCGAGCCGCCTGCGCAAGCTGACCAATCGCACCCGTGCCATTCACATGGCCGAGGAGGGCGCCGACTTTTTGCAGGTGTTCGAGTTCTATCGCGAGCAAGGCTTCGGCATGTCGGAAAGCTACGGCAACGCCAGTCGGGTATTCCGGGGCTCGGTACCGAATGGGCTGCCCTTCACCAAGGATCTGTCCTACCTCAAGGGCTTCATCATGGTCTACAACTACATCCAGTTGGCCGTGAGAAAGGGCAAGCTGGAGCAGGTGCCGCTGCTGTTCTGCGGCAAGACCACGCTGGAAGACATGCGCACGTTGCGCCAGTTGGTGGACGAAGGCTTGGTGGTGCCGCCCAAATACCTGCCCGATCAGTTCCGTGACATGAATGCGCTATCGGCGTGGATGTGTTTCTCCAACTTCCTCAATCACCTGAGCCTGGACCGGATCGAAGCGGACTATTCGAATATTCTGTGAGTCTGTGAGTCTGTGAGTCTGTGAGTCTGTGGGCGCTGATACATCGGCGCCTTTGTCAGGTTTCCCGTCGTCCGCCCATCCAGAATTGAAGGACATCGCTTGAAGCTTCTTCTTACCTTGCTCCTGGTCATTTCCCTCAGTGGCTGCAGCGAATTGCTGTTCTACCCGGAACGCGGTTTGCCGCTGACGCCGGACAAGGCCCACCTCGCCTGGCGCGATGTCACCCTTACAGCGGCCGACGGCACCAAACTCAACGCGTGGTTTCTGCCAGCCAAGCCCGGCGTACCGGTAAAGGGCACGGTGCTGCACCTGCATGGCAACGGCGGCAACATGGCGTGGCATCTGGCGGGGAGCTGGTGGTTGCCGGAGCAGGGCTATCAAGTGCTGCTGGTGGATTATCGCGGCTATGGCCGGTCCGAAGGCGAGCCGAGTCTGCCGGCCATTTATCAAGACATCGACGCGGCGTTTGACTGGCTGAACGCGGCGCCTGAAGTGCAGAGCAAACCGCTGGTGGTCCTTGGCCAAAGCATCGGCGGGGCACTGGCGGTGCATTACCTGTCCGAGCATCCGCAGCAGCGCGCGCGGGTCAAGGCGCTGGTCCTCGATGGGGTGCCGGCGAGCTATCGTGAGGTCGCCCGCTATACCCTCAGCACGTCGTGGCTGACGTGGCCCATCAAGCGGCCGCTGTCGTGGGTGATCCCGGACGCCGACAGCGCCATCAACGGCATGCCGCAGCTCAAGGGCACGCCGATGCTGCTGTTCCAGAGCCTGGACGACACGCAAGTGCCGCTGCGCAACGGCATCAGCCTGTATCAGGCCGCGCCACCGCCGCGCGTGCTGCAACTCACGCGCGGGCCTCACGTGCAGACCTTCGGCGACCCCACCTGGCGCGAGGTGATGGTCCGCTATCTGGACGATCCTCAGCATTTCGACGGCCTGCGCAGGCTGGGGGAAATTCCGAATTATCCTGATCCTCAAGCAGGCAAGGCGGCACCGTCGCCTCAACCGTGAGCAGAGCAGCGCCACGCGTGACAATCCGCGCGATCAGTGCATGTGGGAGTGAGCTTGCTCACGAAGGGACAATCACATCGGCTAAATCTCCAGCGGCTGGTATGCAGTCTTCGTGAGCAAGCTCACCCCCACATGGGCGGCGTTTGCTTGACAGCAGCTTGGCGGCTGGACGACAGGTAATCTCCCGCTTGATCTAGCGCCGTTGGCAGCCGTGCGAATGCCTTCAACTCGCCACAAAAAAGCCCCGCCTGTGTCGCAACAGGCGGGGCTCTTTATGTGCCGCTACAACCGCATCACTTCATAATGCATAAGGGGACTGATTTATTTCCGAGTGCATAAGGGTGCATAAGGGGGCTGATTTATTTACAACGCTTGACCGTAAATTAATCTGTCCCCGGTAGTTGAGCTAGCTGTTCAAAAGGCAGTGCCTTTCTACTTATCCTCACGCTAGTTCAAGGGGGTCGTCCCAATAAGCTACTGTAGGCTGTCCGCCTTAACGCGAAAGAACTCAAAGGGCGTTACTCCCTAATTCTATTCTTATTTTTATTTTTATTTTTATTTTTTTGTTTCTTCAAGATTGTATTCTGCCGCGCGAGCAACATGCTTGTTTTGATCATTAAGTAGTCTTTCCAATATTGTAATTGGTGCTTCTTTGTTGGCGGCCACTGCTATGCGTACAACATAACTCTCATCCCAAGATAGAATTTCGAAGAGCGCCGGTGACATCTTTCTTTTTGCTGCAATGAACTGCCGGACGGTGCTATCAAACTGGCATAGTTCTTCTAAGATCTCTAATGGGACACTTTTATTATGCGAATCCCATCGCCTGGAGTTCGGGTGTTTTTTATTACATCGCGCCATACCGAAATCGGGGCCTCCTCAGTTGCAGCTCTATCGTATTCACTTTTGATGGAGCTACTCCGTAGCGCTACAAACTCCTCAGCAGATGTAAACATTTTTAACCTTGCACTTAAAAATCTGAATTTATATTCTTTCTGACTCCGCTTTTATGCTCACTCTTACGGCCTCCGTAAATATCAGTATTCACGAGCCACGCGCTAGATTCATCGTAGACTTTCAAGCGTTTTCCCCGTGGCCTGTTTTATTTACTGTCCACTATTTTTACTTTTTTTGGGTCAAGATTGTATTTCGCATAATCCACCCCCGGAACTAAAGGGGTCCGTCCCCACTAGTCCTGGGTTTTGTAGTTCCTTGTGTGGTCGCCATAGATATGAGCATCGGCCAGCCATGCACTATTAGGCTTATACGATATTAAACGAGACCGTTCCCTATAGTCTTTATTTTTCTCTCATCAAGATTAAGCCTAGCTACGCTTGCGACATCTTCGTCCTTATCTGTTAGCAATCGCTCTAAAATAGCGATTGGTGTCTTTCTATTCGCGGCTATCGCCACCCTCACAACATCGCTAACGTCTTTAGATAGCATTTCAAACATCGCTAGGGATAATTTCCGTTTTCTCGCGACAGACTGCCTGATAGTGCTGTCAAAAATACAAAGTTCTTCAAGTATTTCCAGAGGTACGGTTTTGTTGTGCGAAACCCATCGCCTATAGTTTGGGTACTTGATGATGATCTCGCGCCAGACAGATATTGGAGCTTCTTCCATCGCAGCTCGATCATACTCGTTTTTTAAATCGCTACTTCGTAATGCGATAAATTCTTCAGCAGAATTAATCATTTATTATCCTTGCATTTCAAAGACCTGAAATCGATGTTCTTTCCGATGCCACTTTTGTGCTTGCTCATATGGTCACCATAGATGTCCGCGTCAGCGACCCACGTACCAGTTTTATCGTAAACTTTCCAAGCGCTTTCTCCATGACCTGTTTTATCGATCGACCACCATTGGCTCCATCTCGGATCATAAAAGTATTTCGCATAACCCACGCCACTGACATTACCCTCGCAAACCCGGTCATACCGATTGACCTCCCATTTTTTTCTGCACGCGCGTTTACAGTTTTGATTTGGCTTATCGGACTTAGGCTTCCGCCCCGGCCCGACGGTCGAACTTGCCAGGCCTAACGGATCGACCCAACTGATTGAGTTGGGCCCGTATTGGTAGATGTTCAGTCCACCCAGATACCCAATCGGGTCTTCGCTGATGAAGCGCCCGACCCTTGGATCATAGTACCGATGCCGGTTGTAGTGCAGGCCGGTTTCGTGGTCGTGGTACTGGCCCTGGAAACGGATCGGGTTGGTTAGGCCAGTCTGTTGGGCGAATTCAGAGCGCTGTTCGGTTGCCTCTCCCCACGCTTTGTATTGGGCGCTCCAGGCGGTGTTGCCGGTCTGGTCGGTGATTTCCTGGGGCGTGCCGAGGTGGTCGCATTGGTACCAGGCGAGTGCGTCAATCGGCAGCGCGACGGGTTTGTAGTTCCAAAGCGGGTCTTCTTTGAAGTTGTAGCGACCTTCGTACGTAGGCTGGCTTACGAGACGGATGGTTTCATGGCGGATGGCCTGGGCCACCGGGACAAAAGTGCCGGGTTCGTGGATGTAGTGGACGGTGCGGCCTAGCGCGCCGGCATAGGGCGGCGGACTGCTTTCCCAGGCGAGGTTGTCGCCGTCCCAGCCGTACAGGGTGAAGCCGCAGCCGAGTTCGCGCTCTTTTCGCGCGTGTTCGTTTTCGTTCCAGCCGGTGCCGGCTTCTGGCCGTGGTCGGTAGTGAGCCTTTGAGAGTTTGTAGAGGCGACGTCCGAGTGGGTCGTAGCCGAAGTCGACAGTGAGGCGCGGATCTTGAAAATGCACCAGACGATCAAAGAGGTCCCAGTGCAGCTCGCTTCGCAATCCATTGGTCCAACGCTCTGTCTGGTTGCCGCGTTCGTCGTATTCGTAGTGGCTGCCGGCGTAGTCGCGCAGCAGGTTGTCGATCAGCTTGTGGCGGACTGGCTCGGGATCTAAAGGTCGGCGGACTGGCGCGTCGCTGTCGTTGAGCAGGTTGCTGGCCGGGTCGAAAGCGAAGGTTTCCACGCCCAGGCGGCTGGTGGCATTGATTAGTCGGCTGACGGGATCGTATCGGTAGCTCAACTCCCCACGGCGGCTGTCGTCGATGTCGGTGAGTTGGCCGGCGGCGTCGTAGGTGTAGGCGCGTTTTATGAGCGTGGATTTGTCGTCTGCTCGTCCTAGCAGTTGTTCTTGGAGGCGTCCCGCCGGGTCCCAGCTTTGGGTTTGCAGGAGTTGGTTGCCCTGATGGCGGGCGACTTCGCGGTGGAGGTCATCGCGTTCGTAGCTCAGCAGTTCGTGCTCGTCGAGCTTGAGGCCGAGCAGATGGCCGCTGCCGTAGGTCAGCCAGCTAACGCGATGGCCATCGGGGCGAATGGTCGCAACCCGGTTGTTCAGCGCGTCGTACTCGTGCTGCCAAACGGCAACCAGCGGTTCTATCAGGCTTGTGTAGTGCTCGTGCTCGCGCAGCAAGTTGCCAGCCGGATCGTGGAACCATTGCAAACGACTCACGGCGTTGGTCGCCATGATCAGATGGCCATTGCCGTCGTAGGCGAAGGTTTCGCTTTGGGATTTCTCTCCAAGCGTGGCACGGCGTTCAGTCAGGCGGCCCATCGGGTCGAAGGTCAGTGCGATGGTGCGCTGGTCGTTGATGGTCCCCGCAAGCCGTCCTGTTTCCGGATCGTACTGATAGCGAGTCGAGCGCCCGTCGAAACCGCGCTCTTCCACAAGCCGGCCGACGGGATCGTAGTGAAAATGCGCGCGGCGTTCGTTTTCGTTTTCCAGCGCCACCAGCCGGCCAAGCTTGTCCCAGCGGTAACGCAGGGTTTGTTCGGCGGCATCAACGCGTTCGGCGATGAATCCCGCAGCGGTGTAGCGCCAGGTGGTGCAGCGTTCAAGGCCATCGGAGTGGGCCAGCAAACGACCTTCTGCATCGCGGCTGAAGCGTTCTTCGGTTTTGTCCGGATGCTTGATCAGGACCAACTGACCGGATTTGTATTCGTAAGCGGTGCTATGCCCGGCCGGGTCGGTGAAGCGCATCATCTGGCCGCGTTCGTCGTATTCCCAAGCGCTGACCTTGCCCGAGCAGTCGGTGTACTTAACGAGTTGTCCGGCGTCGTTATAGGCCAACGCTTTTGTATTGCCGTTGGCGTCCTTGATCGCAGTAGGAAGACCAAACGAGTTGTAGGCGTATTCGGTAACGTTCTCTAGCGGATCGATCGCCTCAACCAAGTTTCCGCGAAGGTCATAGTCCCGTTTCCACAGCCCACCCTCGCCATCGCTGATCTTGATCAGATGACTTTTATCGTCGTACGCGTAATTGATGACGCTGTGATCAGCGCGGATGTGCTCGGTCAGATTGCTCAGTTTGTCGTAGCGATAACGGTCGGTGCTGCCGTCGGTGTGAACGTGGCGAATGATGTTCTTCGCGGCGTCACGGAAGAACCATTCGGAACGGCCGTCCGCATGGCAGATGCGGTACGTGTAACCCAAGCTATCGTAGTAATGCCGGGTTTCGTGGCCCAAAGCGTCAGTGACGTAGGTCAGGCGGATGTTTTCATCCCATGCCAGTCGCGTGTCAAAACTGCCGTCGTCGGCCCATTCGCGAATAGCCTTGGCGTCGGAACCTGTTCCCTGCCATTGCAGATTCAAACCGCGATTGGTGCGATCGGTGTAGCGAGTGATCAGGTGGTTTTGATACTGGTAGCGCCAGGCCGAACCGTTCTCGTCCTGCGCCAGAATAAGGTCACCGAAATCGTCGTACTGATAGGCACACAGTTGGCGTTTGACGTCGCCGTCACGTATTTCCCAAAGGCCGGTCAACCGCCCCTGATCATCAATCAACGTACCCAGGCGCAGATGGACTTTGTTTAGATCTTTCTCCGAGTAAGTCACCAATTCGGAGAGCACCATCTGATCACAGTGCCGATGCTCATGATGCAGCATGACCCCGGCGCCGTTGGGCAGCATCTTGTTGATCAGAACAAAGCGCTTGCCCCGCCGAACATAGGTTTCCCTGTGCTCCAGGCCCCGCATCAGCACTAACCGATCTTTACTGAGGCGAACGACGGTCAGGTTTTCAATGGCGTTGAAGTGGAACAGCTTGACCTTGGGCAGAGGGAATTCATGACTGCGCCCATCGGCGTCATGAAACACCAAGCCCTCATCAACGCGGTCAAACCGAGTGGTAAACGGCGTTATCCAACGCGCGCCGATGATGTCCTGATCGTAAGCATCCAGACTCGAGCAATAAGTCCGCGTCCACTCAATCGGAAACGGCCCCGGCAGGCTGAAATCGGTATGACTGAACGACTCCGAGCCCACCGCAAAACTGATGCTGTTACCCGTAGCAGCACAGGCACAGTTTTTCTGCTCATTGGGCAGGGCCTTGGCAGGCTTCTCGAACTGAACAGCCTCCAGCTTGCCCTCACCCGCTTGGCGTTTAGCCTGATTAACCACCCCTGGCTTGATGTTGAACGACTGGCCATGCCCATTGCGCGAGCGCCATGTGACTACCGCACCTGCCAATGTCTCCAGCAACGACCCAATCGAGTTCTGAAGCCCAGGATCCGCCAGACGATTAATCTGATCCCGAAGCTCCGGGCCCATTGCGCGCAACGAACCTGCATGTCGGAGCACCTGCTCTTTCAGCGCTTCGGGTACGAAATATTCGGCAGCACCGTTAACAGCGCCCTTGCCCGCAGCCATGCAAACATCCGCAGCGGCCGCAAAAATGTTGCCGATGGCCGCCTGATGATCGTAGGCCCAAAGATCCCCAGCGGCCTGAACCAACTGCTCCGCTTCCAGCAAATCAGCGTTGGCGTCCAGCTTCGGTTCGACCAGCTTCTCCAGGCCAGCGGCGATCTGAAGAAGCACTTCTTCACCGAGCTTCCCCGCGTCGTCCAGAATCCCGGGGAGCCTGGCCTGCGCCTGTGGCACAAAGTCATCAAGGGTCCCGACAATGGTGGCGTTGAGGTGCCCGATCAAAATCTCGATCAGCACGTCACTCACCACCAATTTCCCGGTCCGACGTATCTCCTGGCGCACCAGAAACAGCATTGGCCGCAGGCTCATCCGTGCGGCTGCCATTTTCGGCGGGCGTGGCAGCACTCCGATCAGGTTGATGCCCAAACTGACCCAGTCCAGCGGATCGCGCTCCGAGCTTGTAGAAAGCCGGACGATGTCATTCAGCGCATCGACGAGCGCCATGATGTTGCCCACCACCGGCAGTCCGCCCGCCTCGGCCTTGATTCGTTCGAGCGTGACGACCCCGCCGCTGATCTCCTGCAGCCAGGCATCGACATTGGCCGCACCAAGACCAACGTCTTCAACTTGAATCAGGTCAAGCGGAACAACCGCCACTTGGGGTCCGCGTTTCTCGCCACCAACGGGCGGATTTAGGGGGGTCGCCAAGAATGCTCTCCGTGCTCAAATAACCATCCGAGAAGGCGTGAATGCCGAACCGGGGGGACGGAGATATCAAGGGCTGTGCCAGCTATAAACTAAGTAAGCAAAATCAATAGCTTAAGAGGACAAACAGCAGGTTTGAGCGAACGCCAAACCCGATAACAAAGAAAAAGTGCGCAAGAAGTTGCGCACCCCCTGCGCAATGTCTTGCGCACTCGCCTACACGCCACAAACCACGTGGCCTCTAGCCCATCAACCACCCCGTTTCCAACAAACGAGTGCGCAACTTCTTGCGCAGTCCTCAAAAACGGGGCTCAACCAGTTCTCCCTAAAAGCACCTCATCCCAACCCCATCCGGAGAAAAACGCCGGCCACAAAAAAGCCCCGCCTGTGTCGCAACAGGCGGGGCTCTTTATGTGCCGCTACAACCGCATCACTTCATCGAAGAGCGCGGTGCAACTGGCTGGTTGTCGTTGGAGATGGTCACTTCCACGCGACGGTTCATGGCACGGCCCGAGGCGCTGGCATTGTCAGCAACCGGGTATTCCTTGCCGTAACCCTGAGCAACGATACGCTCCGGGCCTACGCCCATCTTGATCAGTGCCATGCGCACGGATTGGGCGCGGCGCTCGGACAGCGAGTCGTTGTAAGCAGCGGAACCGGTGCTGTCGGTGTAGCCCTCAACGATGACCTTGCGATCAGGGTTTTCGGATAGGAACTGGGCCAGCTTGTTGACGTTGACCAGGCCGGACGACTTGAGCTCAGCCTTGTTCAGGTCAAACAGGACGTCGCCGAACGTTACCAGCGTACCGCGCTCGGTCTGCTTGGCGTTCAGGCTGTTCTGCAAGGCCTTGATCTGAGCATCACGAGCATCCAGACGCGCCTGTGCACGTTGGGCTGCAGCACCTTTCAGATCGTTTTCAGCGGTCTTCAGGTTGATGGTCTGCTTGGCCAGCTCCACGCGCTGGTTGGTCAGATAGGCCAGCTGATCGACCTTCTTCTGGTCATCGTTGTTGCGGTACGCGGCGTCTGCCTTGTCCAGCCACTCGCTGGCGTCTTTGGTTTCCAGCGCAGCCAGTTCAGTGGCTTTAGGGTTGCTTTGCAGCGCGGAATAGTTGGTGCGGGCTTGTTCCAGGTTCACGTTCGGCTGCGACGAGCACGCCGCCAGACCAACGCTCAGAGCCAGCAGGGCAGGAATAAGTACTTGTTTACGCATAATATTTTCGTCCTTTAACTCAATGGCCAATGCTTGAACTGCGAAGCGTTACTGTGTGACAGGCTGAACCTGACGCATGCCTTCTTCACGCAGCTCATTGACGCCCTGACGAGCATCCTGCACCGCTTTCTGTGCCTTCGTGGCCTGAGCTTTACGCTCGGCTACACGGGCATCCCACTCGGCCTGCTCGGCGTATTTACGAGCTTCGTCGTATTTCTTGTCCTGCATGGCCAGTTCGGCTTGCTTGAACTTGTCCTGAGCGGACTTCATTTCAACGGCAGCGTACTCGGTCGCGCCAGCGGTGACAGCGGCGTTGACGGCCGACTGGGTCACGGCGTACTGCTCGCTTGGAGGATTGCCCGCGCAACCAGCCAGAAGAACGCTGGTGCCCAGCGCCAGTGCAGCCATCTTCAGCCCGCGCAGGCGATTGAACGTTGGTTTGGCAGTGCTGGTGTTCATGGTGGTCAACTCCATTTCTTAACTCCTGAAAACTGGTTGTTCCATTTCAGCAGCAGCCCACGCGGATGGATGGTGTTACGTCACTTCCGCTGTCATCTGACGGCTTTTACTGGAATGGCTAACTGCTCGGACCGCTGCCTTTTTTGAATAGTTCAGACATTTTTCTTAACTTCCGGTCAGCTTTTGTTACGTGTTGTAAAATTGACGCTCGAAAAATGGCGGGGTTTTGCCCGCCAGATTACTGGCCCGGTGCGGCCTGTGGAGCATTTTGCCGGGCCAAAAACGACGTCGTAGTTGCAACCGTCACAGGTCTTCACGATCGGAGATTTCCTGGAGATGGTGTCGAGAAAGCTCGAGAAACCTGGGCGTCGGGCCAACGTCTTCGTAAAGCGGATTGCCTTCCTCGTCGGTGGCGACGACCTGCTGACCGCGCACGTACGGAAAACTCGCCTCCAGTTCTTCCAGCGCGGCTCCGATCAGCTCGCCCAGCAACTCCTCAGGCGTGCGCTTGGGGTACATCTCGGCGATCGCCGCAAGCCGCGCGGCAGCCTCCACGTCCAAATGAATAGCGTAGGCGGTCTCGGTCAGACGGCCTTTGGCGTTCTGTTCCCACTGTTCGGCGAGTTCTCGGATTTTCATACATACCTCATCGGTTCCCGCGCGAGGGCGGGCATTGGACGTGGAGAGCCACGGTGAAGCGTGACTGAGACGGGCTTCCCCGGCGGTGAAAGTGCGTCGAGGGTTGCGTAGGGACATCAATTTGTCGCTCTATACACACCAATAGAAACGAAACCCCGCAGGGCGTTCCGTTCGGCAGCAGCGAATGGACCCCCCGCAAGGACTCGCCGGTAAAAACAACAAGGCTTAAGGAGAGGGCTGGATGGCTGATATCGATGCACGATTGCGCGAGAATGTTCACCTGCTGGGTGAGCTGTTGGGCAACACCATTCGTGATCAGCACGGCGCTGATTTTCTCGAGAAGATCGAGCGCATCCGCAAAAGCGCAAAGGCTGATCGCCATGCGTCGACCCAAGGCACCGAGCAGCTTAGCTCCAGTCTTGAAGGCCTGGGTGAGGATGAATTGCTGCCGGTGGCACGTGCGTTCAACCAGTTTCTCAACCTGGCGAACATCGCCGAGCAATATCAGCTGATCCATCGTCGCGATGACGGCAAGCCGCAGCCGTTTGAGTCCCGCGTGTTGCCCGAGCTGCTGGAACGCCTGAAGCAGGCCGGGCAGACACCCGAAGCGCTGGCGCAGCAATTGACCACGCTGGAAATCGAACTGGTGCTGACCGCCCACCCGACCGAAGTCGCGCGGCGCACGCTGATCCAGAAGTACGACGCTATCGCTGCGCAACTGGCCGCGCTCGATCATCGCGACTTGAATCGCCACGAGCGGGAGCAGATCACCGAGCGTCTGCAGCGACTGATTGCCGAAGCGTGGCACACCGAAGAAATCCGCCGCGTCCGTCCCACGCCTGTCGACGAGGCGAAGTGGGGGTTTGCGGTCATCGAAAATTCCCTGTGGCAAGCAATCCCCAACTACCTGCGCAAGGCCGATCAGGCGCTGCACGCCGCGACCGGTCTGCACCTGCCGCTGGAGTCGGCGCCGATTCGCTTCGCTTCCTGGATGGGCGGTGACCGCGACGGCAACCCCAACGTGACAGCTGCCGTCACCCGCGAGGTGCTGTTGCTGGCGCGCTGGATGGCCGCTGATTTGTACCTGCGCGACGTCGATCAACTGGCCGCCGAACTGTCGATGCAGCAGGCCAGCCCGGCGCTGATGGAAGCAGCGGGTGACAGCGCCGAGCCTTACCGCAGTGTCCTCAAGCAACTGCGTGAGCGGCTTCGGGCCACGCGCAATTGGGCTCACGCCTCACTGAGTGTCACCCAGGTCGCACCGGTAGACGTGCTGCACGAAAACCGCGAGCTCGTTGAGCCGCTGAAGCTGTGTTTCGACTCGCTGCACCAATGCGGCATGGGCGTCATCGCCGATGGCCCGTTGCTCGATTGTTTGCGTCGCGCGGTGACCTTCGGGCTGTTCCTGGTGAAGCTTGACGTGCGCCAGGATTCCACGCGGCACAGCTCGGCCATGAGCGAGATCACCGAATACCTGGGGCTCGGCCGCTACTACGAGTGGGATGAGCCGACGCGCGTCGACTTCCTGCTGCGAGAACTGGACAACAAACGGCCGCTGCTGCCTGCGCATTTCAGCCCTGAAGCGGACACCGCCGAAGTGCTGGCGACCTGCCGTGAGGTCGCGGCTGCGCCGGCGGCTTCGCTGGGTTCCTACGTGATCTCCATGGCCGGCGCGGCCTCCGATGTGCTCACCGTTCAACTGTTATTGAAAGAAGCCGGGCTGCAGCGATCCATGCGTGTGGTGCCGCTGTTTGAAACCCTTGCCGATCTGGATAACGCCGGACCGGTGATCGAGCAGCTGTTGAGCATTCCTGCCTACCGCCGAAGCCTGGAAGGTCCGCAGGAGGTCATGATCGGTTACTCGGATTCGGCCAAGGACGCCGGCACCACGGCTGCGGCCTGGGCGCAGTACCGGGCGCAGGAAAAACTGGTTGAGATCTGCCGCGCCCAAGAGGTCGAGCTGCTGCTGTTCCACGGTCGCGGCGGTACGGTTGGTCGTGGCGGCGGCCCCGCACATGCGGCGATTCTGTCGCAGCCACCGGGCTCGGTGGCGGGGCGTTTCCGCACCACCGAGCAGGGTGAGATGATCCGCTTCAAGTTCGGCCTGCCGGACATCGCCGAGCAGAACCTCAACCTTTATCTCGCTGCAGTGCTGGAAGCCACGTTGCAACCGCCACCGATGCCGCAACCGGCGTGGCGTCAGGTGATGGACGAACTGGCGGCAGATGGCGTGAAAGCCTACCGCGCCGTGGTTCGGGAAGACCCGGAGTTCGTCGAGTACTTCCGTCAGGCCACGCCGGAACAGGAGCTGGGCCGCTTGCCACTGGGCAGCCGTCCGGCCAAGCGCCGCGAAGGCGGGGTGGAAAGCCTGCGCGCCATTCCGTGGATTTTCGCCTGGACCCAGACGCGCCTCATGCTGCCCGCCTGGCTGGGCTGGGAAAACGCGTTGAGCAAGGCGCTGGAACGCGGTCAGGGTGATCTGCTCGCCGAGATGCGTGAGCAATGGCCGTTCTTCCGCACCCGCATCGACATGCTGGAAATGGTGCTGGCCAAGGCCGACAGCGACATCGCCCAGCTCTACGACGAGCGCCTGGTTGAGCCGAAACTGCTGCATTTGGGGACGCATTTGCGCGGCCTATTGTCGCAGGCGTGTGACGTGGTGCTGGGCCTGACAGGTCAGTCCCGACTATTGGCCCACAGCCCCGAAACGCTGAAGTTCATCAGCCTGCGCAATACCTACCTCGATCCTCTTCATTTATTGCAGGCAGAGTTGCTGGCGCGTTCGCGTCAGCAGGAGGCGAGTCTGGACAGTCCGCTGGTGCAGGCGCTGCTGGTGTCTGTCGCAGGCATCGCCGCCGGGTTGCGCAACACCGGCTGACGGGCAGGCAGGCCGGCCGAATGAACACGACCCCTTTCATTCGGCCGGACCTGTGGCGTCGTGGCCGCTGCGGCGTCACCCCGTTGCACGAGGTCTCACCCTTGCGCAGATCGATGCCAAGCTACTGGTTTTTCGCGGGTTACTGCGACTTTCGGCGTCTTGTGCGCCATGAATCGGCTGTGTATCTTGATCAGCCTTTGGCCGTTGGGTCAGTAAAATTTTGCGATTGGCCCCATTTAGGCGAATCCGACGATATCTCTATAAAAATTTGAGGAGCACAACAATGCGCGTGATTCTGCTGGGAGCTCCCGGGGCCGGCAAAGGTACTCAGGCAAAGTTCATCACTGAGAAATTCAACATTCCGCAGATTTCCACCGGCGACATGCTGCGCGCTGCGGTCAAGGCGGGTACTGAACTGGGCCTGCAAGCCAAAAGCGTCATGGACAGCGGCGGCCTGGTCTCCGATGACCTGATCATCGGCCTGATCAAGGATCGCCTGTCCGAGCCTGATTGCGCTGGCGGTTGCCTGTTCGACGGCTTCCCGCGCACCATTCCTCAGGCTGAAGCCCTGAAGAAAGCCGGCCTGGCCATCGATCACGTCATCGAGATCAAGGTCGACGACGAAGAGATCGTCAAGCGCATCTCCGGTCGCCGCGTTCACGAAGGCTCCGGTCGCGTTTACCACACTTTGTACAACCCGCCTAAGGTTGAAGGCGTGGATGACGTCACTGGCGAGCCACTGGTTCAGCGCAAGGACGACGTCGAAGCCACCGTTCGCCATCGCCTGTCGGTCTACCATTCGCAGACCAAGCCGCTGGTGGAGTTCTACACCAAGCTGCAGGCTCAGGACGGGACGCCGAAGTGCAGTCACATCGAAGGCGTGGGCTCGGTCGAACAGATCACCGCCAAGGTGCTTGAAGCCCTGAGCTGATTCGAACTCAAGGCATTGAACAACGGCCCGCTTGCGGGCCGTTGTTGTTTATAATGCGGCACTTTTTTCGCACAACGATGGAAACCCCGATGACCACCTTGCTGGCCCTGGACACCGCCACTGAAGCCTGCTCAGTCGCTTTGCTGCATGACGGCAAAGTGCTGACTCACTACGAGGTGATCCCGCGCCTGCACGCGCAAAAGCTCCTGCCGATGATCAAGGACCTGCTGGCCGAGGCGGGCATCGGCTTGTCGGCGCTGGACGCCATCGCTTTTGGGCGTGGGCCGGGTGCGTTCACCGGCGTGCGCATTGCCATCGGTGTGGTTCAGGGGCTGGCCTTTGGTCTGGATCGTCCAGTGCTGCCGGTCTCCAACCTCGCGGCGTTAGCGCAGCGGGCCTTTCGCGAGCGGGGCGCCACTCAGGTCGCGGCCGCCATCGACGCGCGGATGGACGAAGTCTATTGGGGCTGCTACCGCGAAGTGGCAGGGGAGATGAGGCTGACCGGTGAAGAGGCCGTCATGCCACCCGAAATGGCCACTTTGCCGAGCGGTGCGACGGGCGACTGGTTCGGGGCGGGCACCGGCTGGGGTTATGCCGAGCGCATTGCCGCCGGTGTCAGTGCCCATGACGCCACGCTGTTGCCCCACGCGCAGGACCTGCTCACCCTCGGCACCTTCGCCTGGCACCGGGGCGAAGCCATTGTTGCCGACGACGCCCAGCCGGTTTACCTTCGGGATAAAGTCGCCACACCCAAGGCGCGGTGAGGGCGATACCCTGTCTCACAGGCAGTCGTGAATAAGTCGCACCACGCCCGATCTGCGACCCAGGTCACACTGTTCATGACCGTTCAGCGATAAAACCGCATAAAATTCAGGCTGCTTTAAACAATTCGCAATAAGTGTGGTCTAGTTATCGTTCGCATGTTTGCTTAATAGCCAGCTGCGAGATTAAATTGCCACTATCAAACGCCGAGTAAGCATGATGCGAATCACCGGTCCTTCACCACGTACCTACCCGATCAAGCGCAAGCTTCGCAAGGATTCTGCGGCGCTGGAAGGCTCGTTCGAGGAAGTGAACGAGGAGATCGAGGTGAACCCGCAAGTGGCCCGTCGCCAGACCGGGACCACAGCCAACGTGCCCGCGCGTCAGCAAGACATTATCTTCCCCCGTGCCATGAGCACCCGCGTCGCCCACGCGCTGAGCAGCTACCTGATGACCTCGACCTTCGTCGACTGGGACCTCGAAGTTGCCGGGCTCGATCTTCACGTTTGAACCTCGCTCATCCGCCTTACTACATTGGTTGTCCGTCCTGGAGCGAAAAAGCCTGGCGTGAATCGCTGTATCCGCCGGACGCCCCTGACCTGGAACTACTCGGGTTGTATGCGCAGGTCTTCAACGCCGTCGAGGGCAACACCACGTTCTACGCACGCCCCAAGCCTGAAATCGTTCAGCGCTGGGCGGACGCTTTGCCTGAGCATTTCCGCTTCTCTGCAAAAATCCCCCGCGACATCAGCCATGCTGGTGACCTGCGTGAGCACCTGGTCGCGGTAGAGGATTTCCTGCAACTGCTTGCGCCGCTGGGATCGAGGCTTGAACCGCTGTGGCTGCAGCTGTCGGCCAGTTTCGGTCCCCATCGGCTGAATGAGCTGGGCGCTTTAATTGATGCACTGGAAGGCCGGCCATTGGCGGTGGAAGTGCGCAACATGGCGTTTTTCACCAAAGGCGAGGACGAACGTCAGCTCAACCGCCTGTTGCTCGACCGCGGCGTCGAGCGTATCTGCCTGGATTCCCGGCCGCTGTTCAGCTGCGTTTCCAGTGAGCCTGCCGTTCTTCATGCACAGTCGAAAAAGCCCAAGGTCCCGCCGCGTCCGGCGGCGCTGACGTCCTTCCCCCAGGTGCGCTTCATTGGCGGGCCGGATGAGGCGATCAACGAAGGCTTCATTGTGCAGTGGGCGGAAAAGGTGGCCGGCTGGATCGAGGAGGGGCGCACGCCTTCTGTGTTCCTGCACACGCCTGACAACATCGCCTCGCCCCAACTGGCCCGTCGTTTTCACCATCAGCTCATGACCCTGCTGCCGGGGCTGCCCGATCTGCCGGAGCTGGATCGCGGTCGACAAGTGGAGCAACTCGGGCTGCTCTGAGGTCGAGATAGGGTGGACTCATCCCTTCGTCAGACGAGAACCTTCCGGCATGCGCGGCTCGACCCTCTTTCTTCTACTGATTTTGATGAGCGCAGCGGTTGCGGTGTCGATCTGGCGTGGCTGGTTGCCTGTTGCCGACCGCTGGAACCCGTGGGCCCCGCTGAATGTGCGGGACGAGCCCAACCTCCTTACACCTTTCAAACTCTGGCGATTGCAGGAGGATCCGGCGTTGTGCGACGCCGCGCTGCAAACGTCGACCCTGCGCTACACGCACCAGGCCGACAGCGCCGCCGACGCCAAATGCCCGCTCACCAACACCCTGCGTATCCAGGGCGGCGACATCGCGCTGAGCAGCAGCTTTCTGTCCAGTTGTCGTCTGGCAGTGGCGTATGCGCTGTTCGATATTCATCAATTGCAGCCAGCGGCCCAGGCGGTATTCGGGCAAAAGGTCGCCAGGATCGATCACCTTGGCAGCTTCGCCTGCCGCAACATCTACAACCGCAGTGAAGGCCGACTGAGCCAGCACGCTACCGCCAACGCGCTGGACATCGCCGGGTTTCGACTGGCAGACGGGCGCAGGATTTCGGTGCTCAAGGACTGGAAAGACGAGGGCGAGGAGGGGCGTTTTCTGCGATTGGTGAGGGATGGCGCCTGCCAGCAGTTCAATACGGTCCTGAGCCCGGAGTACAACGCTGCGCACCGAAACCACTTTCACCTGGACATGGGACGCTGGCGGGTGTGTCGCTAGGGGAGGCGAGCGAGGTTGTGTGCTGCGCTGGGTTGCGGCCTGGCGTCAGGCAGCGATACGAAGGTTTTGAAGCACAATCGGCCGCGCCCAGCCGTTATCGAAGGCCAGATGACGCTGCTGCTCGGTCATCTCTTCAGCGCTGAAGGGTGTGGCGGGCTTGTCGGCCAAGTCCCATTCAAACTCGGCAATCGGCAGGAACAGTGGGCGAGGCTGAGGGCCCGGGCCGGGTTCAACGCTGTCATCGTAGGGGTTGAGCACGGTTGGGCGGACCCAGGTGTCATCGAATTCGAGGTTGCGCTGCTGCTCGATCATTTCCATCGCGGTGAACGGCTTGGCCGGCTTGTCGGCCAGATCCCATTCGAACTCGGCGATCGGCAGGAACAAAGGCTCCGGCGGCGCGATTTCCTTGTCCTGAACCGGGCATTCACGCTGCTCGACGATCTTGTCCAGTGCGGTGGCGCCGGCCACCGGTTCGCCGGTCAGACTGTCATTCGTGGCAACGGCGTTGTATTCGGGCGCTGTGCCGGCGTTTTCATCGACCTGTTGAGCCATCGCACGGGCAAACGCATCCTGCCAGAGCTGCGTAACGCCGCTCAGTGTTTGGGTATTGCGTACGCTGTAGTCGCCTGCGTACGTCAAATAGCCTATCGAGGAGGTTTGCTGAATGTCTGACATAAGCGCTCAGTACAGCCCGTGGGTCTGGCAAAATGCCGGATACTTTTGTTATCGGCAGATGTTGCCAATCATTAAGAATATTTGAGCGCGTAGAGACAATGACTGAGCAGCACGCGGGCAGCCGCATTCGGGTCGACAGCCTGACCCCCGACGGGCAGGACACCGCAGCGCAGTGGGCGCAGCGACTGGGTTTGCCGCTGGACGACGCCGACGCGGATTTCGCCCTGCAAGTGGCCGAAGATGGCCTGCAATTGCAGCAACTGGGTGACGACGCACCGGGCCCGGTCCGAGTGGATTTCCTCGAAGGCAAGGCGGCCCATCGGCGTCTGTTTGGCGGCGGCAGCGGGCAGATGATCGCCAAGGCCGTGGGTATTCAGCCGGGCGTACGGCCTCGGGTGCTGGATGCCACGGCAGGGCTGGGCAAGGATGCGTTCGTGCTGGCGAGTCTGGGCTGTGAAGTGAGCCTGATCGAGCGGCAGCCGATTATCGCCGCGCTGCTCGAAGACGGCCTGGCGCGCGGTGCGAGGGATCTGGACGTGGGTGGGATCATCGCGCAGATGCGCCTGTTGACCGGCAACTCCATCGAGCTGATTCGGCAATGGGAAGGCGAGCCGCCCCAGGTCATCTACCTTGATCCGATGTTTCCCCACCGGGAAAAGACCGCATTGGTGAAGAAGGAAATGCGCCTGTTCCGGCCGCTGGTGGGCGACGACATGGACGCCCCGGCACTGTTGGCCGCGGCGCTGGCGCTGGCCAGCCATCGCGTTGTCGTCAAACGCCCGCGCAAGGCGCCGTGCATCGAAGGGGCCAAGCCGTCTTACGCGCTGGACGGCAAATCCAGCCGCTACGACATTTACCCGATCAAGGCGCTGAAAAGCGCGCGGCCGTGAAATTCATGCGATTCGATGAACCCGGCAATCATCGGCGCAGTCATCTGCTGTGCCGATGCCAGAAAAGCCACCCTATGAGTGTGCGCTCATCGGAGCCAAACCTGACCTGATCCGTAGCCGGAGATAACCGATGAGCGCTTCCACGTTGTCCGTGACCCCCTTGCCGTTCGAGCCGCAGTTCGAGCAGATACCCGATGACGAGGCTCAGACGAGCAAAGAGCTGGCTGAGGCCATGCACAGTATTCTGGAAACCACCTACGAAGATGGCGGCCATGCCATACGCAGCGTGCATGCCAAAGCCCACGGCTTGCTGCATGGGCAAATCCGCATTCTGGATAATCTGCCGCCCGAGCTGGCCCAGGGTGTCTTTGCGCATCCCGGCACGCTGGACGTGAAGATGCGCTTTTCCACCAATCCAGGTGATCTGCTCGACGACAAGGTGTCGACGCCACGCGGTCTGGCCATCAAGCTGGTCGGTGTGCAGGGCGCACGCTTGCCGGGGAGTGAAGGCCAGGTCACCCAGGACTTCGTGATGCAGAACGCCAAGGCGTTCACGGCCGCCACGCCCAAGGATTTTCTCAAGACGCTGAAGCTGTTGGCCAAGACCACTGACAAAGTGCCCAACATGAAGAAAGCGCTGTCGGCCTTCTTCCGCGGTCTGGAGTCGGTGGTTGAAGCCGTGGGCGGGGAGAGTGGCACGCTCAGGTCACTGGGCGGGCACCCGATGACCCACCTGCTCGGGGAGACCTATAACAGCATCGTGCCGTTTCTCTATGGCCGCTACTACGCCAAGCTGAGCGTGGTGCCTGTGTCCCCTGAACTCACCGCGTTGACCGACCAGAAGGTGGACCTGAATGGCCATCCGGACGGCTTGCGGGAAGCGGTGCGCAGTCACTTTGCGAGCAAGGGAGGGGTCTGGGACGTGCGTATCCAACTCGCCACCGACCTTGAAAAAATGCCGATTGAAGATGCTTCGGTGGAATGGTCCGAGGAGCTGAGCCCCTTCGTGACCGTTGCCCGTATCGAGGTGCCGCTTCAGGACAGCTGGTCAGACGAACGCCAGCAGGAAATCGACGAGGGTATGGCCTTCAGCCCTTGGCACGGCGTGGTTGAACACCGTCCACTGGGCGGCGTCATGCGGGTGCGCAAGCCGTCCTACGAGCTTTCCTCAGGCTTCCGCGCCAGCCACAACGGCTGCCCGATGCACGAGCCTCGCTGATAGATCCGAAGTCGGTCCCACTGCGCGCGAGGTGTTGTAGGACCGGCTTCAGCCGGGAAGAGGCCGGTGTGATCACCATCAGATTTGTGGTGTGACGCCTGACGCATTCCCGGCTAAAGCTGGTCCCACAATATTGGCCGGGCGCCAGTATCCGCGGATGCACGCTCTGCGTTCAGTAGGACCGGCTTCAGCCGGGAAGAGGCCGGTGTGATCACCATCAGATTTGTGGTGTGACGCCTGACGCATTCCCGGCTAAAGCTGGTCCCACAATATTGGCCGGGCGCCAGTATCCGCGGATGCACGCTCTGCGTTCAGTAGGACCGGCTTCAGCCGGGAAGAGGCCGGTGTGATCACCATCAGATTTGTGGTGTGACGCCTGACGCATTCCCGGCTAAAGCCGGTCCCACAATATTGGCCGGGCGCCAGTATCCGCGGATGCACGCTCTGCGTTCAGTGGGACCGGCTTCAGCCGGGAATAGGCCGGTGCGCGCGCCATCGAATCTACAGCCTTAAACCCGATACGCTTTCAAGAACAGCGCCACCACGTCCCTGGCGTGGTGGTCGGCAGCTCGCTCGTCCGGTATTTCCCCGGTGCCGATGAGAAGCCTGAAATGATGCACGCCTTTGATCAAACTCAAAAAATGCCCCGCCGCATCAAGCGGCGATTCGAAATGCAGGCCGTTTTTACCGCTCAGCTTGCGAAGGAACCGCTCCAGCTCGCGCAGGACTCGCTGCGGTCCTGCTTCGAAGAACACCTGTGTCAGCGATGATGCCTGAGGCCCCAACGCGATGATCAAACGGTTCAGGTCGATGGACTCCGGGCTGTTGATCAGCGTTTGAAACCCTCTGGCAATACCCAGCAATACTGTTTCAACGGGCTCATCAACCGGCACATCCACGAACAACCCCGGCACCTGTTCCTCGCAGCGAGCAACCACTGCGCAGGAGAACAAAGTCTCCTTGTCGGTGAAGTGGCTGTAGACGGTGAGCTTGGAGACCCCGGCCTCAGCGGCGACGGCGTCCATGCTGGTGTTGGCGTAACCGTTGCGGATGAACAGGTTTTTGGCGGCTTCGAGAATGGCCTGGCGCTTGGCCAGATCCTTGGGGCGGCCGGGTCCGGCGGGGGCGCTTGCCTTCACAACGCGCCGAACACTTTCTTCGCCAGACCGGTCGCCGCCGCTGCCGGGTTGGCGCGGATGCTTTCTTCCTGTTTGGCGATCATTTCGAACAGGCCGTTCAACGCCTTCTCGGTGACGTAGCCTTCGATGTTCGAGCTCTTCGCGTCCAGCACGCCCAGCGTCGCGGCCTGACCGGCGAAGGCGTTGTATTTCTGCGCCAGCCCGACTTTGTCAGTGGCCTGCTTGACGATGGGCAGAAATTTGGCGCGGATCTGCTCGCGGCTGGACGTGCTCAGGTACTGGGTGGCCGAGTCCTTGCCGCCGCTGAGGATGGCCTTGGCGTCGGACACACTCATTTTCTTCACGGCATCGACCAGCAACGTCTGCGCCTGGGGCATCGCCGCTTCCGCCGCCTGGTTCATGCTGGTTTCCAGCTGGTCGACCTGCGCGCCCATGCCGAACTGCTTCATCTTCTTGGCGACCTTGCCCAGGCTGCCCGGCAGCTCGATGCGCACATCCTTGTTATTGGAAAATCCGCCGGGCACGCCCAGTTGCTTGACGGCGACCTGGGTGCTCTGGGTGAGGGCGTCCTTCAACCCGCCGGTGGCGTCCGATTGCGACAGATCATTGAGCGACAGCGCGAAGGCACTGGCCGACAACAGCAGACCGGCGCACACGCCAGTGAACGAGAGAGAGCGACGCAACATGAGTAATGTCCTTTTCAACGGTCTGTGATCCACGCCCGATCAACGGGCCGGGCTCAAACGAATTTTGACGGGCGGTTTTTCGTCCAGCGTCAGGTCCACCGTGTAGCATTCAGTGCTGATCATCAGCAACTTGCCGTCCACTTCGATGCGTGCGCTGACCGAGTAAGTGTGACCCGGCTGGACCTGCTTCTGATCGTAGGTCAGGTGAAACGGCAGCGGCACCTGGCCTTTGATCGGGCCGTTCTGGCTGGCGAGGATCTGCGCGGGCGCGTCTGCCAGCGTCACGTCCTGCAGCGAGACCTTCAGCGTAGCGGTTGGCGGAAGCGCCATGCGCTGCAGGTAAAACACTTCGCCGTCCACCGAGCCCGGCAGGTTGTCCGGCGTATGGGCGCAAGCGGCCAGCACGGTGGTCATGAGGGTGAGCAGGATATGTTTCATGTGATGCTCCTTGTCAGGTCAAACAGGTGAGAGGGCGTGCGTCGTCGCTCAGGCGATCGGCGCGTCCCCAATGACTTCATCACTGCGATGCAACGCCACCTGGCGGATAGACAGCCTGATTTCCGCTGGCAATACGCGCTTGGCGGCGCCTTCGGCCAGATCTCCCAACATATCGTGATAGCTCAACTTGCCTGCCGCGTCGGTGCGCAGAACGCCCTGATCCAGCAGCGTCTGAATGAAATGCCGGAACAGGCTCTTGTCGAAAAACTCCGGCGCATTCAGGCCGTGCAGGATCGACAGCCGCTGGGCCATCGTCGTGCACAACTCCTCGAGCCCTTGGGCGGTGAGCGTGTGCTGGCCGCTGTTGAGCAGCAGCGAGATGGCCATGTAGAAACGCTGCAAAGTCTGGGCAATCGCCCGCGACAGCACCGTCAGCATCACAAAAGCGCGGGAGCTCGGCGCCGGGCGCAGGTACACGCCGTTCTCGAATCGCAGCAGGCCCTGTTCGACAAATGCCGCCAGCCACTGATCAATGACCTCGTCCAGATCGTCCAGCGACCAGCGGATGAACAGCTCCGATTGCAGGTACGGGTACAGCGCCCGCGTATACCGCAGAATCTGTTCGCGGCTCATGCGTGACGAGCTCTGGAAGAAGCAGGCCAGCAACGAGGGCAGCGCAAAGATGTGCAGCACGTTGTTGCGGTAGTACGTCATCAGGACGGCGTTCTGCTCGTCCAGATACAGAATCTTGCCCAGCGCATCGCTGAGTTCCGAGAGCAGGTTCATGCCTTTGACGTGCGCGATGAGCGCCCGTCCATCGCCGTCCGGCAGCGTGGTATGGGGCGAGTAGGGCACGGTGCGTAACAGCGTCAGGTACAGATCCAGCACCCGCGCCAGGGCTTGATCGTCCAGCGCGTGTTTGGCTGTCGACAGCAACGCCAGCGCCACCAGATTCACCGGATTGATCGCCGCCGCTTCGTTCAGGTGGCGGGCGACACGCTCGCCCAGACGGTGGGTGGTCTCGTTGAGCCAGGCCGGTTTGAACACCGGGCCCAGTTCCTGGGTGCGCCAGTCCGGCTGCTCATGGTCGAGAAACTCGGTCAGCTTGATCGGTTCACCGAAGTTGACCGAGACCTGGCCGAAGCGCTGCTTCAGCGCGCCGATGACTTTGAAGATGTCGAAGATGGACTCTTTCTTCTTCGCCGCACCGCGCAGTTCGCCCAGGTAGGTCCGGCCTTCCAGCACGCGTTCGTAACCGATGTACACCGGCACGAACACGATGGGCATGCGCGAGTTGCGCAGGAAGCTGCGCAAGGTGATGGCCAGCATTCCGGTCTTCGGCTGCAACATGCGCCCGGTGCGCGAACGTCCGCCTTCGACGAAGTACTCCACCGGGAAACCTTTGGTGAACAGAGTGTGCAGGTACTCGTTGAACACCGCGGTGTACAGCGGGTTGCCCTTGAACGTGCGGCGCATGAAAAACGCGCCGCCGCGACGCAACAGGCCGCCGATCACCGGCATGTTGAGGTTGATCCCGGCGGCAATGTGCGGCGGGGTCAGACCATTCCGAAACAGCAGGTAGGACAGCAGCAGGTAGTCGATGTGGCTGCGGTGGCACGGCACATAAATGATCTCGTTGCCCTGGGCGACGTTCTGCACGCCCTCCAGATGACTGACCTTGATGCCGTCGTAAATCTTGTTCCAGAACCAGCTCAGCACCACTTCCAGAAAACGGATGGCGGTGTAGGTGTAGTCCGAGGCGATTTCGTTGCCGTAGTGCAGGGCTTTTTCCCGGGCCTTGGCTTCGGTGATTTTCTCCCGGGCGGCCTCGTCGAGAATGGCCTGCCTGACCAGCGGATCCGCCACCAGCCCTTTGACCAGATGGCGACGGTGCGAAAGGTCCGGTCCGATGACGGAGGTCTTCAGGTTGCGGAAATGCACACGCAGCAAGCGTTGAGCCATGCGCACCGTCCGCTCGTAACCCTTGTTCTGATCGACCAGCTCACGCAGATGAACCGGCGCCGAGAACTGCACGCGGGTTTTGCGGCCCAGGATCAGAATGGTCACGAAGCGACGCAGACGCCCGGTCACCTTCCAGCTATCGGCAAACAGCAGTTTCCACGGGCTGTCTTCCTTGTCCGGGGACTGGCCCCAGAACACGCTGACCGGAATGATTTGCGCATCTTCCGTGGCATTTTGCGTGACTGCGCCGACCAGACGTTCAAGGGTCGGTGGCGCGCCGCGTTTGTCGTGGCGGCCCAGCCAGTCGGGCTCGGGCGTCAGGTAGAAAAACGCAGCCGGCTCGGTCAGATTGCCAACCGCCACGGACAGCACCGGGCGCGGCAGACCGGCCTTGCGGCATTCGGTGTCGAGGACGGCAAGGTCGCTCATCGAAGGGTTTTGCAGCGCGTAGAAAACCGGGCGGCTGCGGTCGAGATTGAGGGTGAAAGACGACTGGTTGATCGTCTCCGAGCGCACCCAGAGGTAAAGCAGGCGGCGCACGGTGCCGAATACAAGACGGCGAAACGGGGAACGGGTCATAGAGTTCTGCTGAGAGGGGCGACGCCCGCGAGGCCGCCAGTTTGCCGTATCTGGTGGGGATGGGCAAAGCGGCGCGGGTGCCCGGCGGGATGACGTATCAGGACGTATGCCAGGTGATTTCTTCTTCACCATCAACGCTGATGCGAATCCATTGATCGGCTTCGGCGTCACTCTCTTCCTCGACCCAGGTCCCCGGCGCGCAACGCACTTCGACTTTCAACGTGGCGAAGGCGGCGCGGGCGCAGGCGATATCGTCGTCCCACGGGGTTTTGTCGCTGTCCAGGCACAGGCTGTTCCACTTGCCGACGGCCTTGGGAATCCAGGTCACGGGCACGTCGCCCGCTTGGCATTTCCAGGTCTGGCCTTTCTGTGTCCAGTCGGTGCAAGGGCCGATGTCTGCGGTGAGCCAGGCGGTGATTGCCTTGTGGTCGACGTCAGCGTCTTTCAGGTAAATCTCGATATCGGGTTGGCGCATGGATGCCTCTTGGTTGTGCTGGAAAATCCACTCGCGGATTCAGTCTGTTCGGGTGCTTCAAGCCGTCAATTCAGGACGAAATAATCGTAGCGCATGGACACCGTAACCTCGAACGGCTCGGCCTGATCGACAACGTTCGCGCGGCGTTCGGCACTGGCGCGCCAGCCGTGGGGCGTCATGGCGAGCAGATTGGCGCGGGCCTGGCCGTCCACCAGTGTCAGGGTGAAGCGCAGGGTTTCGCTGTGCTGCAGGCTCATGCCTTCCGGCACCAGCGCCAGGTGCTTGTCATCGCTGTAATCGCGGACTTCGTCGTACAGGCGCTGGCGCAATTCCATCAGGTGATCATTGGTCGGTCCTACACGCATCAGGCCGCCGCCCGGGGACAGCAGACGCTTGGCCTCGGCCCAGTCGAGCGGGCTGAACACGCTGGCGATGAACTGCATGCTCGCATCCGGCAACGGCACGCGCGCCATGCTGGCAATCAACCAAGTGATGTTAGGGTCGCGTTTGCAGGCGCGCTTCACCGCTTCGCGAGAGATGTCCAGCGCATAGCCGTCAGCGTCGGGCAGGCCTTGGGCGATCTGCGCGGTGTAATAACCCTCGCCGCAACCGATGTCGAGCCAATGCGCGGGGGCGCGCTCGGCAGCCAGTTCTGCCAGCCGTTTGGCCACCGGTGCGTAATGCCCCGCGTTGAGAAAGTCGCGGCGCGCCTCGACCATCGCCTGATTGTCGCCAGGGTCGCGGCTGTTCTTGTGCTGCACGGGCAGCAGGTTCAGGTACCCCTGACGGGCGCGGTCGAAGCGGTGCCCGGCCGGGCACACGACGCCGTTATCCGCTGAATCGAGCGGGGCGGAGCAGATCGGGCAAGTCAGCATCAGGCGAGCAACTTGACCAGAGTCTGGTAGTAGATCTCGGTCAGCACGTCGAGATCGCTGGCGAGGATGCGTTCGTTGACCTGATGGATCGTCGCATTGACCGGCCCCAGTTCAACCACTTGGGTGCCGAGGGTGGCGATGAAGCGACCGTCCGACGTGCCGCCGCTGGTCGACGCACGGGTGTCGCGGCCGGTGACGTGTTTGATGCTCGCCGACACTGCGTCCAGCAGCGCGCCCGGTTCGGTGAGGAACGGCAGGCCGGACAGCGCCCATTCCACGTGCCAGTCCAGGTCATGCTTGTCGAGAATAGCGGCCACGCGCTGCTTGAGGCCTTCGACGGTGGATTCGGTGGAGAAGCGGAAATTGAACACCGCCACCAGATCCCCCGGGATCACGTTGGTCGCGCCGGTGCCGGAATTCAGGTTGGAGATCTGGAAGCTGGTGGGCGGGAAGAAATCATTTCCGTTGTCCCAGTGCTCGGCGGCCAGCTCGGCCAGCGCAGGTGCTGCCAGATGAATAGGGTTCTTCGCCAGATGCGGGTAGGCGACGTGGCCCTGAATGCCTTTGACGGTGAGGGTTGCGCCCAGTGAGCCGCGACGGCCGTTCTTGACCACATCGCCCACCAGCGTCGTGCTCGACGGTTCGCCGACGATGCACCAGTCGAGACGCTCCTTGCGCGCCGCCAGACGCTCGACCACCGCTTTGGTGCCGTGGTGGGCCGGGCCTTCTTCGTCGCTGGTGATCAGGTAGGCAATCTTGCCCTTATGGTTCGGGTGGTCGGCAACGAAACGCTCGGTGGCGACAATCATCGACGCCAGGCTGCCTTTCATGTCCGCCGCGCCACGGCCGCAGAGCATGCCGTCTTCGTCGATCAGCGCGCTGAACGGGTCATTCTGCCAGGCCTGAACCGGGCCGGTCGGCACGACGTCGGTGTGGCCGGCAAAACACAGCACCGGACCGTCCTGGCTGCCGTGGGTGGCCCAGAAGTTATCCACATCCTGAATACGCATAGGCTCCAGGGCAAAATCGGCATCGCTCAGGCGTTTCATCATCACGGCCTGGCAGTCGGCGTCCAGTGGCGTGACGGATGGGCGACGGATCAGGTCGCAGGCGAGTTGCAGCGTGGGCGAGAGGTCGGCTGGGGCTGTCATGAAAAGTCCGAGATATTGAGTGAAGGCAAGGCGATAAACCGGCGAATAGCTTAAAGCAAAACGGCGACCCGAAGGCCGCCGTTTAGTACAGCGCCCCATTGTTTCAGGCGGTAGCGGGTTCGTCTGCCGGTTTTGGTTTTGGCAGTGAAGACAGAAACGCCATGATCAGCGCCGCGAGGTACGGCAGCGACTGCACCAGCAGCATGATGACCCAGAAGCGCATGTCGTTGCTTGGCAGGCCCTGCACCAGACAGATGCCCAGCGCGGCGCCCCACAGCATCAGCATGATGAACAGCTCTTCGCGGGCCTCGGAAATCGCCACCAGCAAGCCATGGCTTTCGGCGTTTTTCGGGGTGCGGAAGAACGGGATGCTGGTGGTGAAGAACCCGTACAGCACGGCTTTGGCGATGGTGTGAGACAGCGCCAGCCCCGCGAGGGCCGCATAGAACGCGTCCGTGAGGTTCACGCCCACGGCGCGACGGTAAAGGAAGATGATCTTGCCAACCTTGAAGAAGAACAGCGCCAGCGGCGGGATCGCGAAAATCAGCAGCGGCGGGTCAACCCGGTTGGGCACGATGATCATCGCCGACGACCAGAGCAATGCGCCAACCGTGAAGAAGATGTTCATGCCATCGGCCACCCACGGCAGCCACCCCGCGAGGAAGTGATAACGCTGGCCACGGGTCAGTTCGGTGTCTTTGCCGCGCAGCAGGCTGGCGGCGTGACGCTTGATGATCTGAATCGCGCCATACGCCCAGCGGAAACGCTGCTTTTTGAAGTCGATGAAGGTGTCGGGCATCAGGCCCTTGCCGAAGCTGTTGTGGGCGTACGCCGCCGAATAGCCTTTTTCGAACACGCGCAGGCCCAGCTCGGCGTCTTCGCAGATGCACCAGTCCGCCCAGCCCAGTTCTTCCAGAACCGAGCGACGGGTCATGGTCATGGTGCCGTGCTGAATGATCGCGTCGCGGTCGTTGCGGGTCACCATGCCGATGTAGAAGAAGCCTTTGTATTCGGAGTAGCAGAGCTTCTTGAACGCGCTTTCGTGCTGGTCGCGATAGTCCTGGGGCGACTGCACTACAGCGATTTTCGGATCGGCGAAGTGCGGGACCATGTGCTTGAGCCAGTTGCGATCAACGCAGTAGTCCGAGTCGATCACGGCAATCACTTCGGCGTCCGGCGCGGTGTGCGGGATCAGGTAGTTGAGGGCGCCGCCCTTGAACCCGGCCAGCGGTGCGACGTGGAAAAACTTGAAGCGCGGGCCGAGCATTTCGCAGTGGGCCTTGACCGGCTCCCACACGGCGGGGTCCTTGGTGTTGTTGTCGATCAGCAACACCTCGAAATCCGGGTAATCCAGTGCGGCCAGTGCGTTGAGGGTCTGTTTGACCATCTCCGGCGGCTCGTTGTAGCAGGGCACGTGGATAGAGACTTTCGGTCTGTAGGCCGAATCCCCTTCAACGGGCAGGAATTCGCGGCGGCGCTTGTGCGTCCACACCGCTTCGGCCAGTTCGTGCGCCTCGGTCAGCAGCACGATGAAAACACCGAACGCGCCCAGTGCCAGTAAAAATCCTACGAGCAGGCTGAACCAGGTGCTGTATTGCTGACTGTAGTCGTAGCCGATCCACACCAGAACCGAGCCGCACAGGAAGGCGATGAAGGTCAGGAATGTCCGGCCACGCTGACGCAGCGCCGAGCCATCAATCAGCAGCAAGGCGAGGGCCAGCATCGCCAATACCGCCGAGCCGATCGCGAGCACGCGCCACTGCGGGATCGCCACGACCGGGCCTTCGAAATTGAATTTCTGCTGGCGGGCAGCGTTGTAAACGCCCCAATACGCTCCGACAGAGCCTTCGTCGCTGGCTTTCCACGGCTGGTCGAAGGCCTCGATCACGAAGTAGTTGAAGCCCTGACGGTTGAGCTTGTTGACCAGCGTGCGCAGGTAAACCGCTTGATCCGCCTGGGTGGCGTCCGCACCGCCACGCATGTGGCCGTTGCTTGGCCAGCCGACTTCAGAGAGCAGCAGCGGTTTTTTCGGGAACATGCGTTTCAATTCGCGGGCGCGGTCGAGCACGTACTGCCCGGCCTTATCCATCGGGATGTATTCCCAGTACGGCAGGATGTGCGCGGCGACCAGGTCAACGTGCTTGGCCAGTTCCGGGTACTTCTCCCAGATATGCCACTGCTCGGACGTGGTCACCGGGACTTTGACGGCGGCGCGCACGCGGTCGAGGGCGGCCATCAGGTCCTTGGGTTTGATCTCTTCGCGGTACAGCGCTTCGTTGCCGACCACCACGCGAACGACGCTGCGCGAGGTGTTCGCCAGTTCGATCGCCGTGGTGATTTCGCGCTCGTTTCGCTCCAGGTCCGGACTGATCCAGATGCCGAGGGTCACCCGCAGGCCGAACTCCTCGGCCAGCTTGGGGATGTCCTTGAGCGTGCCGTCCACCGAGTAGATACGGATGTTGTCCGTCTGCTTGCTCATCAGCTCCAGGTCCTGACGCATTTCTTCGTCGGACGGGTAGAGATCCCTCTGCGGATTCTGTCCCAGCCGGAAAGGCGAATAGGAAAAGCCGGAGATCTGTTCAGGCCAGTTGGGGGCGGTGACGGGGCGGTTGATCAGCGCCCAGAAGCCGGTAAACAGCGCAGCGATCGCCACGACGACAACGAGGTTGAGTCCAAATTTACGCGATGACATAGGTGCTTCAGGTTCCAAAAGGGGAACGGGGAGGAGTGACAGGGTACAGCGGGCCGAAACTTTGGCAACCGACACGTGTTCAAGTTCTGTTCGGCCTCGCATGTGCGACGTTGCCAGCTCTCTGCGGGCCTGCCGGGAAAGCGCTGACTTTCAGACCAAACGCCTGCAACTCAGCGCTTTGCGAATCGCTGTCAGGGCCTATAATGCGCGCCGGTTTTTTGGGGTATTGGTCATGAGCACAGAAGATCCGCGTTTCGCTGGCGTCGCCCGCCTGTACGGCATCGAGGGCCTGGAACGCCTGCGCGCGGCCCACGTGGCGGTGGTCGGCATCGGCGGCGTGGGTTCCTGGGCGGCGGAAGCCATGGCGCGCTGTGGCGTGGGCGAGATTTCCCTGTTTGATCTGGACGACGTGTGCGTCAGCAACAGCAACCGCCAGTTGCACGCCCTGAGCAGCACCGTTGGCCGCGCCAAGGTCGAAGTCATGGCCGACCGTCTGCGGGAGATCAATCCCGATTGCGTGGTCCACGCCGTCGCCGACTTCGTCACCCGAGAGACCATGGCCGAATACATCACGCCGGACATCGATTGCGTGCTCGATTGCATCGACAGCGTCAACGCCAAAGCGGCACTCATCGCCTGGTGCAAGCGCCGCAAGATCCAGATCATTACCACCGGCGGCGCGGGTGGGCAGATCGACCCGACCCTGATTCAGGTCTGCGACCTCAACCGGACATTCAACGATCCGCTGGCGTCCAAAGTGCGTTCGACCCTGCGCCGGGACTACGGCTTTTCTCGCACGGTCACCCGCCATTACAGCGTGCCGTGTGTGTTCTCCACCGAGCAACTGCGCTACCCGAAACCGGACGGCAGCATTTGCCTCCAGAAAAGCTTCGTCGGCGACGGCGTGAAGCTGGACTGCGCGGGTGGTTTTGGCGCGGTCATGATGGTCACCGCCACGTTCGGGATGGTCGCCGCGACCAAGGCCGTGGACAAAATCGTCGCCGGCGTGCGACGCCCGTCGGAGCGGACCAAGGAGCAGCCTGCGGCCTGACGGCTGGGTAAGCGGTCTCAGCCGGCCAGCTGTCGCATCTTCTGCAACACGGCATTCAGCCCGTTGCTGCGGGAGGGGGACAGCTGACGGGTCAATCCCAACTGCGTGAACCACTCAACCAGATCCACCTGCTGCAGTTCTTGCAACGACAGGCCGTTGACCCTAGCCAGCAGCAATGCCACCAGCCCCCGAATCAACCGCGCATCGCTGGCAGCGCGGAACTGCCAGTGCCCGTCGATCACGTCGCCCATCAGCCAGACCTTGCTCTCGCAGCCGTCCACCCGATGCTCGTCGGTTTTTTCTTCGTCGCTCATGGGCGGCAGCCGATCACCCCATTGCATCAGCAACCGTGCGCGCTGCTCCCAGCTCAATGACCCGTTGAAGGTCTCCAGCGCCGCATGCGCATCGGACGGCAGGCTCATCGCAACAGCTCCAACGCTTGATCCAGTGCGATGAAAAACCGCTCCAGATCATCGGAATCGTTGTACAGCCCCAGCGACACGCGGATTGCGCCAGAGAGGCCTAAACCACTGATCAACGGGATGGCGCAGTGGTGACCGGCGCGAACGGCAACCCCTTGCTCGGTCAGCAGGTGCGCAAGATCGGCGTTGTGCACGCCCTCGACGATGAAACTCACCAGCGCCACGTGGGGATCGCCCAGCACTCTTACGCCGTCGCGCAGCATCAGCCCGGCGCGCAGCCGCTCATGCAGGCGGGCTTCGTATTCGGCGACAGCGGATTGATTGAGTGCGTTGAGATAATCCAGCGTCGCGCCGAGGCCGATCACCGCGCTGATGGGCGGCGTGCCCGCCTCGAAGCCCAGCGGTGCAGGACGAAACGTAGCCGTCTGGTAACCGGTCTGCAGGACCATTTCGCCGCCGAACTGCCAATGCTGCAACTGTGCCAGCGCCTGATGTCGGCCGAACAGCACGCCCACGCCGTCCGGGCCATAGAGCTTGTGGCTGGAAAACACATAGAAGTCGCAGCCGATGTCTTGCACATCGTGTCGGCCATGGACGACGCCTTGGGCGCCGTCAATCACCGTCAGCGCGCCCTGTGCCTGGGCCAGCGCGACGAGCTGCCGGACCGGCTGCCAGGTGCCGAGCACGTTGGACAACTGGCTGACTGCCAGCAATCGGGTGCCTGGAGTGATGAGTTCGGCGGCGGCCTCAACATCAATCACACCCGCCTCGGTGACGGGCAGGACCACCAGCTTCAGGTCGCGACGCAGGGCCAGTTGCTGCCAGGGCAACAGATTGGCGTGGTGCTCCAGCGCGCTGATGACAATCTCGTCGCCGGCCTGAAACACGTGCTCCAGGCCATAGGCGAGCAGGTTGAACGCGGAGGTGGCGCCGTGGGTAAAAACGATTTGCCCCGATGCGCCGGCATTCAGCCATTCGCCGGCCTTGCGCCGCGTGTCCTCGAAGGCCTGTGTTGCCATCGCGCCCGGCAGGTGCTGGGCGCGATGCACGTTTGCCGCGCCATTGGCGTAGTAATGCACCGTGGCATCTATCAGGGCTTGGGGCTTTTGGGCGGTGGCGGCGCTGTCCAGGTAGGTCTGGCCTTGCCGTTGCAGGGCGTCGATGGCCGGAAAGTCAGCGCGCCAGGGAGAAATGAGGGGCATATCAGTCACGCTCGTTGAGGCGGGCTCGGCCCCTGAAGGAAACCGAACCCGCACGCAGCATCGATCAGTTGTGAGCGTGCAGCGCTTCGTTCAGCTCGATGGCCGACTTGTGGGATTTGCACTCCACTGCGCCGGTCTGCGAGTTGCGACGGAACAGCAGGTCTGGTTGGCCGGCCAGCTCACGGGCCTTCACGACTTTGACCAGCTCGTTTTTGTCGTCCAGCAGCGCCACCTTGGTGCCGGCGGTGACGTACAGACCGGCTTCAACGGTGTTGCGATCGCCCAACGGAATGCCGATGCCGGCGTTCGCGCCGATCAGGCAGCCTTCGCCGACCTTGATCACCATGTTGCCGCCGCCCGACAGCGTGCCCATGGTCGAGCAGCCGCCGCCCAGGTCCGAACCCTTGCCGACGAATACGCCAGCCGACACGCGACCTTCGATCATGCCCGGGCCTTCGGTGCCGCCGTTGAAGTTGACGAAACCTTCGTGCATCACGGTGGTGCCTTCGCCGATGTAGGCGCCCAGACGCACGCGCGCCGTGTCAGCGATGCGCACACCGGCCGGCACAACGTAGTCGGTCATTTTCGGGAATTTGTCCACGGAGAAGACCTCCAGAAAGTGGCCTTTCAGGCGGGCTTCCAACTGACGCTCGGCCAGTTCGCCCAGGTCGATGGCGCCCTGGCTGGTCCACGCGACGTTCGGCAGCAGGGGGAACACGCCGGCGAGGCTCAAACCGTGGGGCTTGACCAGACGATGGGACAGCAGATGCAGCTTTAGGTAAGCCTCAGGGGTGGAGGTCAGCGCGGCGTCTTCAGCCAGCAGCGTGGCAACCAGCGGGTTGTGGCTTTCGGCGAGTCGGGTCAGCAGTGCGGCCTGGGTGTCGTCGATACCCTTGAGGGCATTGGCCAGACGCGAGGACAGATCGGTGTTGAATGCGATGGCCTGATTGCCACCGGTGTAGCCCAGGATCGGCGCGATGGCGGCGACGATTTCAGCCGACGGGTTGAGCAGCGGCAGGGCGTAGAAAACCTCCAGCCAGGTGCCTTGACGGTTTTGTGTGCCAACGCCAAAGGCCAGGCTGAACAGAGAAGTGGACATGCAGATACCTCGTTATTTAGGGCTATCTCAATCAGGCGATAGCCGCAGCGTACAGTTCGGGTTTAAAGCCAATCAGGGTTTTTTCGCCAAGATCCAGCACCGGGCGTTTGATCATCGAGGGCTGGGCGAGCATCAGCTCAATGGCCTTTTCCTGGTCGAGGTCGGCTTTCTGCGCCTCGTCCAGTTTGCGAAAGGTCGTGCCGGCGCGGTTGAGGACCGTCTGCCAGCCATGCTCGTTGCACCAACGGGCCAGGTGGTCCCGATCAATGCCCTGGGTCTTGTAGTCGTGGAAATCGTAATTCACCGATTTTTCATCGAGCCAGGTGCGCGCCTTCTTCATTGTGTCGCAGGCTTTGATCCCAAACAGGTGCAACGTGTGGATTTCCTTGGCCATCGGCCTGCTCCTTTCGGGACGGTTGAAAAAAACGGTGGAGGATTATGCCACGTACACGCCGGGTAAGCGCGGCGGGCCGACGCTTTGTCCGTTCGAAGTGGGTTTGCGCGGCGTGACCTGGGGCGACAATGGCCGGCTACCAGGGATGTATCAGAAACCCATGACCCCTTGCAGCCGCTATGAGGGGCACTTTGCCGGACGCATCGGGTCTGTTGCCGATGTCAGTCATGTGTCACACGCTTGGGGAAACACGCAATGCAATCAGCCTATACCGTCCTTATCTTGTTGACGCTGGTAGGTGTCTCGCGATTGCTGGCCCGGGTGATTCCGCTGCCGTTGCCGCTGGTGCAGATCGCCGCGGGCGCTTTACTCGCCTGGCCGACGCTGGGCCTGCACGTGGCGCTCGACCCTGAGCTGTTCCTGTTTCTGTTCCTGCCGCCGCTGCTGTTTTCCGATGGCTGGCGCATGCCCAAGCGCGATCTCTGGCGCTATCGCGGCGCAATCCTGACCCTCGCGGTCGGGCTGGTGATTTTTACCGTGATCGGCGCCGGTTACTTCATCCACTGGCTGCTGCCTTCCATTCCCTTGCCTGTCGCCTTTGCCTTGGCCGCGGTGCTGTCCCCGACCGACGCCGTGGCGGTCTCGGCCATCGCCCAGGACCGGCTGCCCGCGCCGATCATGCGCATGCTCCAGGGCGAGGCATTGATGAACGACGCCACCGGCCTGGTCACTTTTAAGTTTGCCCTCGCAGCTGCCATCACAGGCGTGTTCTCCCTGACCGATGCCAGCCTGAATTTTGTGCTGGTCGCCTGTGGCGGTCTGGCCGTGGGCGTTGCGCTCAGTTGGGTGGTGGGGCGTCTGCGCAGCCGGATGATCACCCGGGGCTGGGATGATCCGGCGACCCACGTTGTCTTCATGTTGCTGCTGCCGTTTGCCGCTTACGTCCTGGCCGAGCGCCTTGAACTGTCCGGCATTCTCTCGGCGGTGGCGGCGGGGATGATGCAAAGCTGGGTCGATCTGCTGCCCCGCCAGACCACCACTCGACTGCTCAATCGCAGCGTGTGGACCCTCCTGGAGTTTGCGTTCAACGGCTTGATCTTCCTGCTGCTGGGCTTGCAACTGCCGGACATCATTACCGCCGTTACCCACCACGAAGCGACACTGTGGCCGACCCTGTTGTGGCGTTGCCTGGATGTGCTGGCGATTTTCGTCGTGCTGGCGGTGTTGCGTTACATCTGGGTGCAGAGCGTCTGGCGGCTGATGATCCAGATTCGGCGCTGGCGCGGCAGGGGTGACGGCACGCTGGATCTGTCGACCCGTTCTTCATTGCTGCTGACGGTGGGCGGGGTGCGCGGTGCAGTCACGCTCGCGGGTACATTGTCGGTGCCGCTGCTGATCAGCGCCGGCGTCGACTTTCCCGAGCGTGATTTGCTGATTTTCATCGCGGCAGGGGTGATCCTGCTGTCGCTGGTGTCGGCGAGCATTGGCTTGCCGCTGCTGCTGCGTGGGCAGGTCAATGAGCCGGACACGCGCATGAAGCGCGAAGTGCGGGATGCCTGGAAACGTACGGCTCAGGCGGCAATCAAGACACTGGAGAACGAAGCGATCCCCGCAACCACGGATTCACCCGAGGCTGCGCAGGCGGTGCTCGCGATAGAAGTAAAGGCGCGGATCATGTCTGAATATCGCCAGCGACTGGATATATTCAACGACACCGCCGAGGCCCAGGCGCTGGCCTTTCAGATGGACCAACTGGAGAAACGCATGCGCCTCAACGCCCTGCGTGCCCAGCGTCTGGAGCTTTACAACCTGCACCGTCATCACCAGATCGGCGATGACGTGCTGCGCCTGGTGCTGGCCGAACTCGATCTCAACGAAGCCAATCTGGGTCTGGCGCACTGAGGCACGAATAACGCCTCAGCAAGACAGGTATCAGCGGCTCGTGACGAAATCCCGGATGCGCTCGGCGGCTTCGATGCACTCGGCCAGCGGTGCAACCAGTGCCATGCGCACGCGGCCGGCGCCGGGGTTGAAGCCGTCGACGTCCCGGGACAGGTATGATCCCGGTACCACGGTCACGTGTTCAGTGACGAACAGATCACGGCAGAACTTCGCGTCATCAGTCCCGACGTTGGGCCACAGATAGAAGCCGCCGTCGGGGCGCTGCACGTCCATGACCGGGCTGAGGATTTCCAGCACAGCGTCAAACTTCTCCCGGTACAGCGTGCGGTTGGCGCGCACGTGTTCTTCGTCGCTCCAGGCCGCGATGCTTGCCAGTTGCGTTTGCACCGGCATTGCGCAGCCGTGGTAGGTGCGATAGAGCAGAAACGCCTTGAGAATGTCGGCATCGCCGGCGACAAAACCCGACCGCAGGCCCGGCAGGTTCGAGCGTTTGGACAGGCTATGGAACACCACGCAGCGCTTGAAATCCTGGCGACCCAGTTCCGCGCAGGCGCTGAGCAGCCCGGCCGGCGGGGTCGCTTCGTCAAAATAAAGCTCGCTGTAGCACTCGTCGGCCGCGATCACAAAATCGTGCTTGTCGGCCAGCGCAATAAGCTTCTTCAGGGTTTCCAGCGGGATCAGCGCACCGGTCGGGTTGCCCGGCGAGCACAGAAACAGAATCTGGCAGCGGTCCCAGACATCAGCACTGACCGCGTCGAAATCCGGGTTGAACCCATGTTCGGCCAGGCAAGGCAGATAGTGCGGAGTGGCGCCGGCCAGAAACGCCGCGCCCTCATAGATTTGGTAAAACGGGTTGGGGCTGATCACCAAACCGTTGTCAGCGCGATTGACGACCGTCTGGGTAAAGGCAAACAGCGCCTCGCGGGTGCCGTTGACCGGCAGCACATGTTTCGCTGCATCCAGCCAGCCGGCCGGCACGCTGAAACGGCGCTCGCACCAGTGAGCGATGGCTTCACGCAGCGCAGGAATCCCTGCCGTGGTCGGGTAGACCGCCATCTGATCGAGGTTGTCGGCCAGCGCCTTGGCCACGAACTCTGGCGACTTGTGCTTGGGTTCGCCGATCGACAGGGCGATCGGACGTTTGTCCGGATTCGGCGTGACAGCACCGAGCAAGGCGCGGAGTTTCTCGAAAGGGTAGGGCTGAAGCTGCTGCAGGGCGTTATTCATGTCGAATCGTTCTCAAGGCTGGGCGCCCGCACTCGTGTTCACGATGTCGCAGGGCGCCGTTGAATCAAGTCGGTATGGCTGGCCGTCCTGGCCGGTTCAAATGCTGATGCGCAACTCGCTGCCGGGCTCGGGATTGACGCTGAGCTGTTCGACGATTTCATCCTGCAGGCGTCGGCACAGCTGCGGATCGGACAGCGGCTGGTGGTTTTCATCGGTCAGGAAGAACACGTCTTCCACGCGCTCGCCCAACGTGGCGATCTTGGCGTTCTGCAGTGACAGATCGAACTCCAGGAAGATCTTGCCCAGTCGCGCCAGCAGCCCGGGGCGATCCGGCGCGCTGAGTTCCAGCACCGTGACTGGCCGTTGTGCGTCGTTGGAAATCGTCACCACGGGCGCAAACGCGAAATGCTTGAGCTGGCGCGGCACCCGGCGCTTGATGATGGTCGGGTAATCGTCGGGGTTGCGCAGCGCCTCGGTCAGCCCTTCACGAATGGCCTTGATGCGCTCCGGGTTTTCACCGATCGAACCGCCTTCACTGTCGAGCACGATATAGGTATCGAGGGTGAACTGGCTGGTGGAGGTGATGACCCGGGCGTCGTGAATGTTCAGGTTCAGCTGGTCCATCGCCGCCACGGTCACGGCGAAGAAGTCATGCTGGTCGGGCGCATAAATGAATATCTGCGTGCCGCCTTCGAACTCGCGCTGGGTGGTTTCCTTGATCAGCACCAACGGGCCGCCATCGGCCGGCTGCTGCAAAATCGCGTCGCTGTGCCAGGCCACGTCACCTGCGGTGTGACGCAGGAAATAGTCATCACCCAGCTGGGACCACAATTGCTCGACATCGTCGGGATCAGTGCCGCTGCGCACCAGAATATCCAGGGCGGCGCTTTGGGTGCGACGGATCTGCTCCTCGCGGTCGACCGGATTCTCCAGCCCACGCTTGAGCGCGCGCTTGGTCTCGGTGTACAGCTGGCGCAACAGGCTGGCCCGCCACGAGTTCCACAGCGTCGGATTGGTCGCGTTGATGTCGGCGATGGTCAGCACGTAGAGGTAGTCCAGATGCACTTCATCGCCGACGAACTGGGCGAAGTCGTGAATCACCTGCGGGTCGGACAAGTCCTTGCGCTGGGCGGTGGTCGACATCACCAGATGGTTCTGCACCAGCCAGACAATCAGCTGGGTGTCCCAGTGGGGCAGGTGATGACGAATGCCGAACGCTTCGGCATCCACCGCGCCCAGTTCCGAATGATCGCCGCCGCGGCCCTTGCCGATGTCGTGGTACAGCCCGGCCAGATAAATAAGCTCGGGCTTGGGCAGTCTGGCCATGAGCTTGCTGGCCAGCGGGAATTTCTCTGACACCTGGGTGTATTGCAGCTTACGCAGGTGCTTGATCAGGTTCAGCGTATGGGCGTCGACCGTGTAGATGTGGAACAGGTCGTGCTGCATTTGCCCGACGATGTGGCCGAACTCTGGCAGGTACAGCCCGAGAATGCCGTAACGGTTCATCCGCCGCAGGTTGCGGTGGATGCCGATCTCGCATTTGAACAACTCGATGAACAGGCTGGTGTTGCGGATATCGTTGCGGAAATCGTCGTTGATCAGGTAGCGGTGTTCCCGCAGCAGCCGGATGGTGTCGGCGCGCACGCCTTTTATTTCCGGGCGCTGCGCCATCAGCACGAAGATCTCGAGCATCGCGAACGGCGTGCGCTTGAAAACGTTTGGATGAGTCGCTTCGATGTAGCCGTCATGCAGCTGGAAGCGCGAGTTGATCGTCTCGGTGACCGTGCCTTCATCGTCCGCGAGAATCACTTCTTCGAAGTGCTGGATGATCAGGTCGCTGAGCTGCGCAATGCTCATGACCTCCCGGTAGTACTTCTGCATGAAGCGCTCTATGGCCAGCTTGGCGTCACTGTCTTCGTAACCCAGCAGGCGCGCGATGCTGGTCTGGTAATCGAACAGCAGTCGGTCTTCGGAACGACCGGCCAGCATGTGCAGCGCATAACGGACCTTCCAGAGAAATTCCTGGGAGGACGCCAGCAGCGCGTTTTCGCTCTCCAGCAGAAAACCCTCGTCGGCCAGTGCGTGCAGATTCAGCGTGCCGTACTGGCGACGGGCAACCCAGAGAATGGTCTGAATATCCCGCAGCCCGCCGGGCGAGCCTTTGACGTTGGGCTCAAGGTTGTACTCAGTGTCGAAATATTTGTGATGACGGTTCTTCTGCTCGGCGCGTTTGGCCAGGAAGAACTCCTTGCTCGGCCACATTTCGCGGGTGCTGGTGACGGCGAGCATGCGTTGACGCAGTCGCTCGGGGCCGGCAATCGTGCGGCTCTCCATCAAATTCGTAATGACGGTGAGATCGGCCCGTGCCTCGGTGACGCATTCGTCCACTGAGCGCACGCTCTGACCGACCTCCAGGCCGATGTCCCACAGCAGCGTCAGAAAACGCTCGATGGAATCGCGGAAAACCTCATGGTCGGCGCTGTCCAGCAGGATCAGCAGATCAATGTCGGAGTAGGGGTGCAGTTCGCCGCGACCGTAGCCGCCGACCGCCAGCAGGGCGATGTCGGCGTCTTCGCTCCAGTCGAACTGATCCCAGGCCTGCTGCAGGATGTTATCGACGAACCAGGCGCGGTCTTCGATCAGGCGGCGAATTTCACGGCCTGACTTGAAGCGTCCGTCCAGCACTTCACGCGCCTGACGGATAGCTTTCTTGAAGGCGGGTATGGGGCTGGCCTTCAGTGCCAGCTCGGCCTGAAACTGGCCGCGATCGAACAAATCTGGGTCCACCTGCGGCATCGAACTGCTTTCCTTCTATCTATACCGACCGTGCTAAACCGACCGTGCTGGCTGTAACGACCACAATGGCGAGTGGCGTCGCGATCAGGCCGAGGTGCGGGCGATGGTGTCATCGCTGCGCAGGGTGAAGATTTCGTAGCCGGTCGCGGTCACCAGAATGGTGTGCTCCCACTGCGCCGACAGCTTGCGGTCCTTGGTGATGGCTGTCCAGCCGTCGCCCAGCAAGCGGGTGTCAGCCTTGCCCTGATTGATCATCGGTTCGATGGTGAAGGTCATGCCTTCCTTGAGCTCCATTCCCTTACCGGCCTCGCCGTAGTGCAGAATTTGCGGCTCTTCATGGAAGACCCTGCCGATGCCGTGGCCGCAGTATTCGCGGACGACGGAGAAGCCGTTCTTTTCGGCATGTTTCTGGATCACTTCGCCGATATCGCCCAGGCGCGCACCGGGCTTGACCACTTCGATGCCTTTATAAAGGCACTCTTGGGTGACGCGGGACAAACGCTCGGCCCACTCAGGCACCTTGCCCACGTGGAACATCTTGCTGGTATCACCGTGGTAGCCGTCCTTGATGACGGTCACGTCGATGTTCAGCACGTCACCATTCTTGAGCGGCTTCTCGTTCGGAATGCCGTGGCAGACGACATGGTTGATCGAGGTACAGATGGATTTCGGGAAACCCTTGTAATTCAGCGGCGCCGGAATGGCTTTCTGCTCGTTGACGATGTAATCGTGGCAGAGGCGGTCCAGCTCGTCGGTGGTTACGCCAGGCTTTACATGGGCGCCGATCATTTCCAGCACGTCGGCAGCCAGGCGGCCGGCAATTCGCATCTTTTCGATGTCTTCGGGGGTTTTCAGTGTCACGGTCATTAAACAGGCTCTCTCGGCGCGGCGCAGCCACGGCTTGATACGGAAAAAACGCGATTCTACCAGACCGTCGTCAGGCGGGTTATCATCCCGTCTCCCTTCGAGCAGGCAGGGTGCCTGACGGCTCGCACGAGGGAGGCAAAAGCGTCGGGAAAACAGGCTCTTATTTCGAGTTCCGTTATCCGGTTTTTTGTGATATAAAATGCGCCGCTTTACGGGGTCTGCCCCGAAAGCTCTAACCCACACACGTGTCGACACGATGACCTGGGTGCCTTCGGCTCAAGCCGCTGGTTGGTCATTGGGATACGTGGAGGCCTAACCCGACTTATCAAGGAACTATCATGTCCCAAGTCAACATGCGCGATATGCTGAAGGCCGGTGTGCACTTCGGTCACCAGACCCGTTACTGGAACCCGAAAATGGGTAAATACATTTTCGGCGCGCGCAACAAGATTCACATCATCAACCTTGAAAAAACCCTGCCTATGTTCAACGAAGCTTTGACTTTCGTTGAGCGCCTGGCCCAGGGCAAAAACAAGATTCTGTTCGTCGGCACCAAGCGTTCCGCTGGCAAGATCGTTGCTGAAGAAGCAGCACGTTGCGGTTCGCCGTACGTCGATCACCGCTGGTTGGGCGGCATGCTGACCAACTTCAAGACCATCCGCGCTTCCATCAAGCGTCTGCGTGATCTCGAAGTCCAGGCAGAAGACGGCACGTTCACCAAGCTGACCAAGAAAGAGGCGCTGATGCGCACTCGCGATCTGGAAAAGCTGGATCGTAGCCTGGGTGGTATCAAGGACATGGGCGGTCTGCCAGACGCCCTGTTCGTTATCGACGTTGATCACGAGCGCATCGCGATCACCGAAGCCAACAAGCTGGGTATCCCGGTCATCGGCGTTGTCGACACCAACAGCAGCCCTGAAGGCGTTGACTACATCATCCCGGGCAACGATGACGCAATCCGCGCCATTCAGTTGTACATGGGTTCGATGGCTGACGCTGTAATCCGTGGTCGCAACAACAATGCTGGCGGCACCGACGTTTACGCTGAAGAAGCTCCAGCGGCAACTGTTGAAGGCTGAGTAACAAACGCCTGGCGTTGACTCAGTACGCAAAAAGGGGGCTTGGCCCCCTTTTTGCCACCTCGAAAACCATCTGACGTTGCCATCGATCTTATTGTCATGTGCAGCAGTCACCATGGATTTTCAAGAATTTGAACGCCCGCATTGCGGGTGGAATGGTTGAAGACCTATCCAAGAGGATTTTGAAATGGCAGAGATTACTGCAGCGTTGGTCAAAGAACTGCGCGAGCGTACCGGCGAAGGCATGATGGATTGCAAAAAGGCCTTGACCAAGGCTGGCGGCGACATCGAGAAAGCCATCGACGATATGCGTGCTTCGGGCGCAATCAAGGCAGCCAAGAAAGCAGGCAACGTTGCTGCTGAAGGCGCCATCGCCATCAAGGACGACGGCAAAGCCGCAGTCCTGATCGAAGTCAACTCCCAGACCGACTTCCTGGCTCTGCAGGATGACTTCAAGGCATTCGTCGCTAAAAGCGTCGAGAAAGCCTTCGCTGACAAGCTGACCACCGTTGAGCCTCTGGTTGAAGCGATGGAAGCTGATCGTCTGGTTCTGGTCGGCAAGGTTGGCGAGAACGTCAACATCCGTCGTCTGGCGCGCATCGAAGGCGACGTTCTGGGTTCGTACCTGCACGGCAACAAGATCGGTGTGGTTGTCGTCCTCAAGGGCGGCGATGCAGAGCTGGCCAAAGACATCGCGATGCACGTAGCAGCGACCAACCCTGAGTTCCTGCTGCCTTCGGACGTTTCCCCGGAAGCGATCGAGCGCGAGAAGAATGTCTTCATGCAACTGAACGAAGACAAGCTGAAAGGCAAACCTGCTGAAATCGCCGAGAAGATGGTTGGCGGTCGTATCAGCAAGTTCCTGGCTGAAGCCAGCCTGGTTGAGCAAGCGTTCGTCAAGAACCCGGAAATCAAGGTCGGTGAACTGGCCAAGAAAGCCGGCGCTGAAATCGTTTCCTTCACCTACTTCAAAGTAGGCGAAGGCATCGAGAAGCCAGTCGACAACTTCGCTGAAGAAGTCGCTGCTCAAGTAGCTGCAAGCAAGCAATAAGACGGTTTCCAACTGTCGCCCCGAAGAGGCTGCCCGCTCACGCGCGCAGCCTCTTTGTCAAAGCGGTACGCGGAATTGTTATTGCTGCACGGAATTTGTTTTTGCAGGAAGTTGGGCCTACGAGGCTGCAATTCCCTGAAGCAGTGACCTAGAGTTAGCGCAGGTCGAAAACGGCCCGCAACTCGAACGATTTTTTTCAAACGCCGCAGGAGAGATTCGCAATGGCTCAGCAGGGCAGTGGCTATCAAGCTCGCTATAAACGCATTCTACTCAAGCTCAGCGGCGAGGCCCTGATGGGGTCGGAAGAGTTCGGCATCGACCCCAAGGTGCTGGATCGCATGGCCCTTGAAGTTGGTCAGTTGGTCGGCATCGGCGTTCAGGTCGGCCTGGTCATCGGTGGCGGTAACCTGTTCCGCGGCGCAGCGCTGAGCGCGGCCGGCATGGATCGGGTCACTGGCGACCACATGGGCATGCTGGCCACCGTAATGAATGCGCTGGCCATGCGTGACGCGCTGGAGCGCGCCAACATCTCGGCCATCGTGATGTCGGCCATTTCCATGGTGGGCGTGACCGATCACTACGACCGTCGCAAAGCCATGCGTCACCTGAATGCCAAGGAAGTCGTGATTTTCGCGGCCGGTACCGGCAATCCGTTCTTCACCACGGATTCAGCAGCGTGCCTGCGCGCGATCGAGATCGACGCTGATGTCGTGCTGAAAGCAACCAAGGTCGATGGTGTGTACACTGCCGATCCATTCAAGGACCCGCATGCCGAGAAGTTCGATCGTCTGACCTATGACGAAGTGCTGGATCGCAAGCTGGGTGTAATGGATCTGACAGCCATCTGTCTGTGTCGTGACCACAAGATGCCACTGCGTGTCTTCAATATGAACAAGCCCGGCGCCCTGCTGAACATCGTGCATGGCGGCGCGGAAGGTACTTTGATCGAGGAAGGCGAACAATGATCAACGAAATCAAGAAAGACGCTCAAGAGCGGATGAAGAAATCCCTTGAGTCCCTGGCCCATGCATTCGGCCAGATCCGTACCGGCAAGGCCCACCCGAGCATTCTCGGCAGTGTGATGGTGCCGTACTACGGTTCCGACACCCCGTTGAGCGGCGTGGCCAACGTGACCGTGAAGGACTCCCGTACGCTGCAGGTCGTGGCGTTCGAGCGCAACATGCTTTCTGCGGTCGACAAGGCCATTCAGAGTGCTGGTCTGAACCTCAACCCGACCAACCTGGGCGAGATGCTGTTGATCTCCATGCCTGCTCTGACGGAAGAGACCCGCAAGGGTTTCACCAAGCAGGCGCGCAGTGCCGCAGAAGACGCTCGCGTTGCCGTGCGTAACATCCGTCGTGACGCTTTGGGTGAGCTGAAGAAGCTGGTCAAGGACAAGGAAATCAGCGAAGACGAAGAGCGCCGCGCTGCTGCTGACATCCAGAAGCTGACGGACAAGGCTGAGGCTGACATCGACGCCGCGACCAAGTCCAAAGAAGCGGACCTGATGGCCGTATAAGGGCCGGGAAGCTTTCATGGATAAGACAAAGCTGGCTGCGCCGGCATCGGTGCCGCGTCATGTCGCGATCATCATGGATGGGAACAACCGTTGGGCCAAAAAGCGCCTGCTACCCGGTGTAGCGGGCCACAAGGCCGGGGTCGATGCTGTTCGTGCCGTGATTGAAGTCTGTGCAGAGGCCAAGGTCGAAGTGCTGACCTTGTTCGCGTTCTCCAGCGAGAACTGGCAGCGCCCGGCGGAAGAGGTCGGCGCACTGATGGAGTTGTTTTTCACGGCGCTGCGTCGCGAAACCAAGCGCCTGAACGAGAACGGCATCAGTCTGCGCATCATCGGCGACCGTTCGCGGTTTCATCCCGAGCTTCAGGCCGCCATCCGCGAAGCCGAGCAGCGCACGGCTGAAAACAGCCGCTTTGTTTTGCAGATTGCCGCCAACTACGGCGGTCAGTGGGATATCGCTCAGGCAGCCCAGCGGCTGGCCCGTGAAGTTCAGGCAGGCCACTTGCGGCCGGACGACATCACTCCGGAGCTTCTGCAGACGTGCCTGGCCACTGGCGATCTGCCGTTGCCCGACCTCTGCATCCGCACGGGCGGCGAGCACCGCATCAGCAACTTCCTGCTCTGGCAGCTGGCCTATGCCGAGCTGTATTTCTCCGACCTGTTCTGGCCGGACTTCAAACACGATGCCATGCGCACTGCGCTGGCCGATTTCGCTTCTCGCCAACGCCGCTTCGGGAAAACCAGCGAGCAGGTAGAAGCTGGAGCCCGCGCTTAATGCTTAAACAACGAATCATCACTGCGCTGATCCTTGCGCCGCTGGCCCTGTGCGGTTTCTTCCTGCTCGAAGGCGGCAGCTTTGCATTGTTCATTGGTGCAGTCGTCGTGCTCGGCGCATGGGAGTGGGCGCGTCTCTCCGGCTTCGAGGCGCAATCTTCCCGCGTTCTGTACGCCGTGGTGGTCGCTGCGCTGCTGTTTCTGTTGTACCTGTTGCCCGACCTCGCGCCTTGGTTGCTGGTGGCGGCGCTGATCTGGTGGCTGGTGGCAACCTGGCTGGTGCTGACCTATCCCGAGTCCAGCGAGCACTGGTCCAGTGCCATCTGCAAGCTGCTGATCGGTTTGCTGATACTGCTGCCGGCGTGGCAGGGTCTGGTGCTGATCAAGCAAATGCCGCTGGGCAACTGGCTGATCCTGTCGGTGATGATTCTGGTGTGGGGTGCCGACATTGGCGCCTATTTCTCCGGCAAGGCATTCGGCAAGCGCAAGCTGGCGCCGAAGGTCAGCCCGGGTAAAAGCTGGGAAGGCCTTTATGGTGGTCTGGCGGCGTGCCTGCTGATCACTGCGGCGGTGGGTGTCTATCGCGGCTGGTCGCTGGGCGAAATCATCTTCGCGCTGGTGTGTGCGGCGATCGTCGTGCTGATCTCGGTCGTCGGTGACCTCACTGAGAGCATGTTCAAGCGCAAATCCGGGCTCAAGGACAGCAGCAACCTGCTTCCGGGCCACGGTGGTGTGCTGGATCGCATCGACAGCCTGACCGCTGCCATTCCGGTGTTCGCATTGCTGCTCTGGGCCGCCCAGGACTGGGGCGTGATGTGAGTACGCCTCAGCTCATTACCGTGCTTGGCGCGACGGGCTCGGTCGGGTTAAGTACGCTGGACGTCATTGCACGGCACCCGTCGCGGTACCAGGTGTTTGCCCTGACGGGCTACACGCGTCTGGCCGAGCTGCTGGCGTTGTGCGTTCGCCATACCCCGCAATTCGCCGTGGTTCCGACGACAGCCGCCGCGCGGCAGTTGCAGGACGACCTGCGCGCCGCGGGTCTCGATACCCGCGTGCTGGTGGGGGAGGGCGGGCTCTGTGAGGTGTCTGCACACCCTCTGGTGGATACCGTGCTGGCCGCGATCGTCGGTGCCGCCGGTTTGCGTCCGACCCTGGCCGCTGTCGAGGCGGGCAAGAAGGTCCTGCTGGCCAACAAAGAAGCGCTGGTCATGTCCGGCGCCTTGTTCATGCAGGCTGTTCGTCGCAGTGGGACGGTGCTGCTGCCGCTTGACAGCGAACACAACGCGATCTTCCAGTGCTTGCCGCGTGATTACGAAAGCGGTCTCGAGAAGGTTGGCGTCAGGCGCATTCTGCTGACCGCATCCGGTGGCCCGTTCCGGCAGACACCGCTCGCCGAGCTGGAGCACGTTTCCCCGGATCAGGCCTGCGCCCATCCCAACTGGTCCATGGGCCGCAAGATTTCCGTCGATTCCGCCAGCATGATGAACAAGGGCCTTGAGCTGATCGAAGCCTGCTGGCTGTTCGACACGACGCACGCGCGGATCGAGGTGGTCATTCACCCTCAGAGCGTGATCCATTCGATGGTCGATTACGTCGACGGTTCGGTGCTCGCGCAGTTGGGTAATCCCGACATGCGTACGCCGATTGCTCACGCGCTGGCCTGGCCCGAGCGCATCGACTCAGGTGTCTCGCCGCTGGATCTGTTCAGCATCGCGCGGCTGGACTTCGAGGCACCGGACGAAGTGCGCTTCCCATGCCTGCGTCTGGCACGGCAAGCTGCTGAGGCGGGCGACAGTGCACCTGCGGTACTGAATGCTGCCAATGAAGTCGCGGTCGCGGCGTTTCTGGACAAGCGCATTCGCTACCCGGAAATCGCGAGTATGATCGACGAGGTTCTGAACCTCGAGCCCGTCGTCGCCGTGTCCGAGCTGGAGACGGTTTTCGAGATCGATGCGCGAGCGCGTGCGCTGGCTGAGCAATGGCTAGGGCGCAATGGTCGCTAGGCAGTCGGTTCAGGCAGTAATGTTTCTTATGATTCGCAGGCAATGTGGGCTTCAACGCACCGCTAGATCGGTACCCGGAGAGCAGCGATGAGCGCGCTATACATGATTGTCGGCACCCTGGTTGCGCTGGGCGTGCTGGTGACGTTTCACGAGTTCGGCCACTTCTGGGTGGCCCGCCGCTGTGGCGTCAAAGTCCTGCGTTTTTCGGTGGGCTTTGGCATGCCGTTGTTGCGCTGGAGTGATCGAAAGGGCACCGAATACGTCGTGGCGGCGATTCCGCTCGGCGGCTACGTGAAAATGCTCGACGAACGGGAGGGCGACGTCCCCCCCGAGCTGGCTGATCAGTCTTTTAACCGCAAGTCGGTCTACCAGCGTATCGCTATCGTGATTGCCGGCCCGGTCGCCAACTTTCTGCTGGCGATTGTATTTTTCTGGGTACTCGCCATGCTGGGCAGCCAGCAGGTGCGGCCTGTGGTGGGCGGCGTCGAGCCAGGCAGTATTGCGGAAAAGGCCGGGCTGAGTTCCGGTCAGGAAATTGTCTCGGTGGATGGCGAAGCCGTCACCGGGTGGGCCGGCGTGAACCTGCAACTGGTGCGTCGCCTGGGTGAGAGCGGCAGCATCGCGTTGAAGGTTCGCGAGCAGGGTTCTGACGTGGAAACCCCACGTTCGCTGGTGCTCAACGACTGGCTCAAGGGCGCAGCCGAGCCGGACCCTATTCGTTCGCTGGGTATTCGTCCATGGCGTCCAGCCCTGCCGCCGGTTCTGGCAGAGCTCGATCCGAAAGGCCCTGCACAAACCGCAGGTCTTAAAACCGGTGACCGTCTGCTGGCGCTTAATGACGAGCCTGTCGACGAATGGCAGAAGGTCGTGGACTGGGTTCGTGTCCATCCCGACACGCGGATTTCCGTGCGCGTCGAGCGTGACGGCGCTCAGCTGAATGTGCCTGTCGATCTGGTTACACGGGGCGAAGGCGCTGCGGCGACCGGGTATCTGGGTGCGGGCGTGAAAGGTGTGGATTGGCCGCCGGAGATGTTGCGCGAGGTGAGCTATGGCCCTGTAGCCGCCGTGGCAGAAGGCGCGCGGCTTACCTGGACCATGAGCGTGCTCACGCTCGATTCGCTGAAGAAAATGTTGTTCGGCGAGCTCTCGGTAAAAAACTTGAGCGGACCGATAACCATTGCTAAAGTGGCGGGCGCTTCGGCCCAGTCAGGCGTAGGTGACTTCCTGAATTTCCTCGCTTATCTGAGCATAAGCCTGGGTGTTCTCAATTTGCTGCCCATACCCGTGCTGGATGGGGGGCACTTGCTGTTTTATCTGATCGAGTGGGCGCGTGGTCGACCACTGTCAGAGAAGGTGCAGGGCTGGGGGGTTCAGATCGGTATCAGTCTGGTGGTTGGAGTGATGTTGCTCGCACTGGTCAACGATCTGGGACGACTGTAAAAGCTACGCCGAATTGTGAATCTGCCGCATTTTGCGGCAGTTTGTTTATTGCCAGTTGGAATAAGAAAGGACTTCATGAAACGTCTGCTGCTAACTGCGGTTCTCGCCGTACTGATGATCGCCGAAGTTCACGCCGAGTCCTTCACTATCTCCGATATCCGTGTCAACGGTCTGCAGCGGGTTTCCGCCGGCAGCGTGTTTGGCGCGCTGCCGTTGAACGTGGGTGAACAGGCCGATGATGGGCGTCTTGTCGACGCAACTCGCGCGCTGTTCAAAACCGGATTTTTCCAGGACATCCAGCTGGGCCGCGACGGCAACGTCCTGGTCATCACAGTTGTCGAGCGTCCGTCGGTTTCGAGTATCGAGATCGAAGGCAACAAAGCGATCACCACTGAGGACCTGATGAAGGGTCTGAAGCAGTCGGGTCTGGCCGAAGGCGAGATTTTCCAGCGTGCAACGCTGGAAGGCGTGCGCAACGAGCTGCAACGTCAGTACGTTGCACAGGGTCGCTACTCTGCAGAAGTTGCCACCGAAGTCGTGCCGCAGCCGCGTAACCGTGTGGGTCTGAAGATCAACATCAACGAGGGCGCAGTTGCCGCCATCCAGCACATCAACGTGGTGGGCAACTCGGTCTTCCCTGAAGACGATCTGGTGGATCTGTTCGAACTGAAGACCACCAACTGGCTTTCGTTCTTCAAGAACGACGACAAGTACGCCCGTGAGAAGCTCTCCGGTGACCTGGAACGTCTGCGTTCGTACTACCTCGACCGCGGCTATATCAACATGGATATCGCCTCGACTCAGGTATCCATCACGCCCGACAAGAAGAGCGTGTACATCACCGTCAACATTCATGAAGGCGAGAAGTACAGCGTCAAGTCGGTCAAGCTGAGCGGTGACCTCAAGGTCCCTGAAGATCAGGTCAAATCGCTGCTGCTGGTCAAGCCGGGCCAGGTGTTCTCCCGTAAGGTGATGACCACCACCTCCGAGCTGATCACCCGCCGTCTGGGTAACGAGGGTTACACCTTCGCCAACGTCAACGGTGTGCCGACCCCGAACGATGAAGACCACACGGTCGATATCACTTTCGTCGTCGATCCGGGCAAGCGTGCTTACGTCAACCGCATCAACTTCCGTGGCAACACCAAGACAGCGGACGAAGTGCTGCGTCGCGAAATGCGTCAGATGGAAGGCGGCTGGGCCTCCACTTACCTGATCGACCAGTCCAAGACCCGTCTTGACCGTCTGGGCTTCTTCAAGGAAGTGAACGTTGAAACCCCGGCGGTGCCTGGAACCGACGATCAGGTAGACGTGAACTACGCCGTTGAAGAGCAGGCGTCCGGTTCGATCACCGCCAGTGTCGGCTTTGCGCAGAGCGCGGGTCTGATCCTCGGTGGCTCCATCAGCCAGAACAACTTCCTGGGTACGGGTAACAAGGTCAGCATCGGCCTGACCAAAAGCGAATACCAGACCCGTTACAACTTCAGCTACGTCGATCCGTACTTCACGCCGGACGGTGTGAGCCTTGGCTACAGCGCTTTCTACCGCAAGACCGACTACGACGACCTTGACGTCGACGTAGCGAGCTATTCGGTTGACAGCCTGGGTGCCGGCATCAACATGGGCTACCCGATCAGCGAGACTTCTCGTTTGAACTTCGGCCTGTCGGTACAGAAGGATGAGCTGAGCACCGGTAAGTACACCGTCGATGAGATCTTCGACTTCATCGAGAAGGAAGGCGACAGCTTCACCAACTTCAAGGCGTCGGTGGGCTGGTCCGAGTCGACACTCAACAAAGGCACGTTGCCGACCCGTGGTAGCTCCCAGAGCCTGACCCTGGAAACCACCATTCCGGGCAGCGACCTGGCATTCTATAAACTTGATTACCGCGGTCAGTTGTTCCACCCGATCACCAACAACTACACCCTGCGTCTGCACTCGGAGCTGGGTTATGGGGACGGTTATGGTTCGACCTCCGGCCTGCCGTTCTACGAGAACTACTACGCCGGTGGCTTCAACTCAGTGCGTGGCTTCAAGGACAGCACGCTTGGTCCGCGCAGTACGCCTAGTAATGGCAAGCGTGGCACTACTATCGACCCGGATCAGGATCCACTGCCATTCGGCGGCAACGTGCTGATCACCGGTGGCGCCGAGATCCTGTTCCCGCTGCCCTTCATCAAGGACCAGCGCTCGCTGCGCACCTCGATTTTTTGGGATGTGGGTAATACGTTCAATACCAACTGCGGCTCGCAGAAGACCACACTCGACAACCAAAAAGTCGAATGCAACGGCCCCGACCTCTCCGGTCTTGCAAGCTCCGTCGGTGTCGGCGTGACGTGGGTGACTGCACTGGGTCCGTTGAGTTTTGCCCTGGCGATGCCGGTCAAGAAACCGGACGACAGCACCGAAACCCAGGTCTTCCAATTCTCTCTCGGTCAGACCTTCTAAGGGTCTGATCACTGCTAACGACAACGGATTCTGTAGGAGTTACATCGTGCGTAAGTTGACCCAATTGGCATTGCTGGCAACGGTTCTGATCGCAGGCCCGGCATTTGCTGACATGAAAATCGCAGTACTGAACTACCAAATGGCCCTGCTCGAATCCGACGCAGCCAAACGGTACGCCGTGGATGCAGAGAAAAAATTCGGACCTCAGCTGACCAAACTCAAGGCTCTGGAAAGCAGCGCCAAAGGCATTCAGGATCGTCTGGTCGCCGGTGGCGACAAAATGGCCCAGCCTGAGCGCGAGCGTCTGGAGCTGGACTTCAAGCAAAAAGCCCGTGATTTCCAGTTCCAGTCCAAAGAGCTGAACGAAGCCAAGGCTGTTGCTGACCGCGACATGCTCAAGCAACTCAAGCCGAAGCTGGACCAGGCGGTAGAAGAAGTCATCAAGAAAGGCGGCTTTGACCTGGTGTTCGAGCGCGGTGCCGTGATTGACGTCAAGCCGCAATATGACGTCACTCGCCAGGTTATCGAGCGCATGAATCAGCTGAAGTAAGTTAATGACCGCGACCATCACACTCGGCCAATTGGCCGAGTTCCTCGGCGCCACCCTGCGTGGCCCGGCGGACAAGCAAATCACAGGACTGGCGACCTTGCAGGAAGCCGGTCCTGATCAGGTCAGTTTTCTGGCCAATCCTCAGTACCGAAAATTCCTCGCGACCACCCAGGCCGCTGCCGTGCTGCTCAAGCCGGCGGATGCGGAAGGATACGCCGCCGACGCATTGCTGGTGCCTGATCCTTACCTTGCATACGCCCGTATTTCCCATCTGTTCGATCCCAAGCCCAAAGCTGCCGTCGGCGTACACCCGACTGCCGTAGTGGCCGCAGACGCGTTCGTCGACCCGGCGGCCAGCGTCGGCGCTTATGCGGTCATCGAGAGCGGCGCACGGATTGCGGCGGGCGTGACCATTGGTGCGCAGTGCTTCATCGGTGCGCGCAGCGTGATCGGCGAGGGCGGCTGGCTTGCCCCCCGTGTCACGCTGTATCACGACGTCCGTATCGGGCAGCGTGTGGTGATCCAGTCCGGTGCGGTGTTGGGCGGTGAAGGTTTTGGTTTCGCCAACGAGAAAGGCGTCTGGCAGAAGATCGCGCAGATCGGCGGTGTGACCATCGGTGACGATGTCGAGATTGGCGTCAACACCGCCATCGACCGCGGCGCCATGGATGACACCCGTATCGGCAATGGCGTGAAGCTGGATAACCAGATTCAGATCGCCCACAACGTCCAGATCGGCGATCACACGGCCATGGCCGCGTGTGTCGGCATTTCGGGCAGCGCGAAGATCGGCAAGCATTGCATGCTCGCCGGCGGTGTAGGGCTGGTGGGACATATCGAGATTTGCGACGGGGTTTTCGTCACCGGCATGACCATGGTCACCCGGTCGATCACCGAGCCCGGCTCGTATTCTTCGGGGACGGCGATGCAGCCGGCTGCGGAGTGGCGCAAGAGCGCGGCACGCATGCGTCATCTCGACGACATGGCGCGACGCCTGCAGCACCTGGAAAAGATTGTCGAGGCAGTGACCTCAGGCGGTAAAGTTTCATCTGATGGCTGATACCTTTTTCTTATCAAGCGTGCACAGCCGATAAACTGCCTCCTTGATTTGCTAGAGGAGTGACGCGCGTTAGTCGCGCCCTCCCACTCTTTACTACAGGCTTCCTTTCGAAATGATGGACATCAACGAAATCCGCGAATATCTGCCGCACCGTTACCCGTTCCTGCTTGTGGACCGTGTGGTGGAGCTGGATGTCGAGACCAAGAGCATTCGTGCCTACAAGAACGTCAGCATCAACGAGCCTTTCTTCAACGGTCACTTTCCGCAGCACCCGATCATGCCTGGCGTGCTGATCATTGAGGCCATGGCTCAAGCTGCCGGCATCCTGGGTTTCAAGATGCTCGATGTGAAGCCTGCCGATGGCACCCTGTATTACTTCGTCGGCTCCGACAAGCTGCGCTTCCGCCAGCCCGTGCTGCCGGGTGATCAGCTGATCCTCGAAGCGAAGTTCCTGAGCTGCAAGCGGCAGATCTGGAAGTTCGAGTGCCAGGCATCGGTTGATGGCAAGCCGGTGTGCTCGGCTGAAATCATCTGTGCGGAACGCAAACTATGAGTTTGATTGACTCTCGCGCAATCATCGATCCGACGGCCGTGCTGGCCGACAATGTGGAGGTCGGCCCGTGGTCGATCGTCGGACCTGGTGTGGAAATCGGCGAGGGTACAGTGATCGGTCCGCATGTGATCCTGCGCGGCCCGACCAAGATCGGTAAACACAACCACATCTACCAGTTTTCTTCGGTAGGTGAGGACACGCCTGATCTGAAATACAAAGGTGAAGCGACGCGTCTGGTAATCGGTGACCACAACGTCATCCGCGAAGGCGTGACGATCCACCGTGGCACCATTCAGGACCGTGCGGAAACCACCCTGGGTGACCACAACCTGATCATGGCCTACGCGCACATCGGCCATGACAGCGTCATAGGCAATCACTGCATTCTGGTCAATAACACGGCGTTGGCCGGCCATGTGCACGTGGATGACTGGGCGATTCTGTCCGGGTTTACCCTGGTGCATCAGTACTGCCACATCGGCGCGCACAGCTTTTCCGGCATGGGCACTGCCATCGGCAAGGACGTTCCGGCGTTTGTCACCGTGTTTGGCAACCCGGCCGAAGCCCGCAGCATGAACTTCGAAGGCATGCGTCGTCGGGGGTTCTCCGAGGAAGCGATTCATGCGCTGCGCCGCGCCTACAAGACCGTCTACCGTCAGGGCCTGACCGTGGAACAGGCGATCGTCGAGCTGAGCGAACCCGCTGCGCAGTTCCCCGAAGTCGAGCTGTTCCTCACGTCCATCCAGTCTTCGACTCGCGGCATCACCCGCTGACCATGGCTCGCTTGCGTATTGCGCTGGTGGCCGGAGAGGCCTCCGGCGACATCCTCGGCTCCGGCTTGATGCGTGCGATCAAGGCGCGGCATCCGGACGCCGAATTCATCGGTGTCGGCGGGCCGCTCATGGAAGCCCAGGGCATGACGTCGTATTTTCCGATGGAGCGCCTGTCGGTCATGGGCCTCGTGGAAGTGCTGGGTCGCCTCAAAGAGCTGCTCGCCCGGCGCAAGTTGCTGATTCAGACCCTCATCGACGCAAAGCCGGATGTGTTCATCGGTATCGACGCGCCGGATTTCACCCTCAATATCGAGCTCAAGCTTCGTCAGGCCGGCATCAAGACCGTACATTACGTCAGCCCCTCGGTGTGGGCGTGGCGGCAGAAGCGTGTCCTGAAAATCCGCGAAGGCTGCAACCTGATGCTGACCCTCCTGCCGTTCGAAGCTCGTTTTTACGAAGAGAAGGGCGTGCCGGTGCGCTTTGTCGGGCATCCGCTGGCCGACGCCATTCCGCTGCAGGCGGATCAACGGGCCGCGCGTGCGGAACTTGGCCTGGGCGAAGGTCCGGTGGTTGCGTTGATGCCGGGCAGTCGCGGTGGCGAAGTCGGACGCCTCGGTGCGCTGTTTTTTGACGCAGCCGAGCGCCTGCTGGCCGCGCGCCCCGACATCCGTTTCGTGCTGCCCTGCGCCAGCCCTCAGCGCCGTGAACAGATTGAGCAACTTCTGCAAGACCGCGATCTTCCGCTCACCCTGCTCGACGGCCAGTCCCACGTGGCTCTGGCCGCGTGCAATGCCGTGCTGATCGCTTCCGGCACAGCGACCCTGGAAGCGTTGCTGTACAAACGACCGATGGTGGTTGCCTATCGTATGGCGCCACTGACTTACTGGATACTCAAGCGGATGGTGAAAAGCCCGTACGTGTCGCTGCCGAACTTGCTGGCCCAGCGGTTGCTGGTCCCGGAGCTTCTGCAGGACGCGGCGACCGCCGAAGCCCTGGCGCAGACGCTGTTGCCGTTGCTGGATAACGGCGACGCACAGACGGCTGGCTTCGACGCGATTCACCGAACCTTGCGTCGCGATGCGTCCAATCAGGCCGCCGAAGCGGTGTTGAACCTGATTGGCGCAACGCCTTCACAATGAGCAGGCAATCAATGCAAATGGGTCTGGACTTCAATCTTGTCGAGCATCTGGTCGCCGGTGTCGACGAAGTCGGCCGCGGCCCACTGTGTGGCGCCGTTGTCACTGCGGCCGTCATTCTTGATCCCAAGCGTCCGATTCTGGGCCTGAACGATTCGAAGAAGCTCACCGAAGCCAAGCGCGAAAGACTGTTCGACGAGATCTGCGAGAAAGCGCTGTGCTGGCACATCGCGCGGGCTGAAGTCGAAGAGATCGATGAGCTGAATATTCTTCACGCCACCATGCTGGCGATGAAGCGCGCGGTAGAAGGCTTGATCATCACGCCGAAGCTGGCGCTGATCGACGGCAATCGCTGCCCGCAGCTGTCGGTGCCCAGCGCGCCGGTCATTCAGGGCGATGCTCACGTGCCGGCCATTGCCGCCGCCTCGATTCTGGCCAAGGTCAGTCGCGACCGGGAAATGGCGCGCATGGAGCTGCTTTATCCGGGCTACGGCATCGGCGGCCATAAAGGTTATCCCACCGCCGTGCACCTTGAGGCCCTGGCGCGTTTGGGTCCAACGCCGATTCACCGGCGCTCGTTCGGTCCGGTCCGTCAAGCCTGGGCGGCGCGGGACATGATGGTCTCCACCGGTTTTATGTCGCTGCCACTCAGTTGATCGCGGGCTGATGTTTTTCTGAATGGCCGGTACAATCCGGCCTTCGTTTTTTGTGCACCATAGGATCACCCATGCCGGCTTCTTTCGTTCATCTACGCCTGCACACCGAATACTCCCTCGTTGATGGTCTGGTCCGTGTAAAACCGTTGGTCAAGGCGCTCACGGCCATGAACATGCCGGCCGTGGCGGTGACCGACCAGCACAACATGTGCTCGCTGGTGAAGTTCTACAAAGCGGCCATGGGCGCGGGCATCAAGCCGATTTGCGGCGCCGACGTCTGGCTGGCCGGACGCGACCGCGATGCACCGCTCAGCCGTTTGAGCCTGCTGGTGATGAACCCCAAAGGCTACCTCAACCTCACAGAGCTGATTTCCCGAGGCTTCATGCATGGTCAGCGCAATGGTCTGGTAGTGATCGAGCGCGAGTGGGTGGCCGAGGCCAGCGAAGGGCTGATTGCCCTGTCAGCGGCCAAGGAAGGCGAGATCGGCATGGCCCTGCTCGGCGGCAACCCGGCGGAAGCCGATGAGTTGCTGAAAGAGTGGCTGACGGTTTTCCAGGACCGCTTCTACATCGAAGTCCAGCGCACCAACCGCATCAATGATGAAGAGCACCTGCACGCCGCCGTCGCCCTGGCCGAGCGCCACGGCGTGCCGCTGGTCGCCAGCAACGACGTGCGTTTCATCAAGCAGGAAGATTTCGAAGCCCACGAGACCCGTGTGTGCATCGGCGAAGGCCGGGCGCTGGACGACCCGCGCCGCTCGCACAACTACAGCGACCAGCAGTACCTGAAGAGCGCGGAGGAGATGGCTGAGCTGTTCAGCGATATGCCGGACGCCCTCGCCAACACCGTCGAGATCGCCAAGCGTTGCAATATCGACGTCAAGCTGGGCACGCACTTTCTGCCCAACTTCCCGATCCCCGATGGCATGACCATCGACGAGTATTTCCGCAAGGTGTCCTTCGAGGGGCTGGAAGAGCGCCTTGCCGTGCTCTGGCCGAAAGAGACCACGCCGGACTACGAGGCCAAGCGACAGGTTTACGTTGACCGCCTGAATTTCGAGCTGGATATCATCATCCAGATGGGGTTCCCCGGTTACTTCCTGATCGTTATGGACTTTATCCAGTGGGCCAAGAGCAACGGCGTGCCGGTGGGTCCGGGCCGGGGGTCGGGCGCCGGCTCGCTGGTGGCCTATGTGCAGAAGATCACCGACCTCGACCCGCTGGAATACGACCTGCTGTTCGAACGTTTTCTTAACCCCGAGCGGGTTTCCATGCCCGACTTCGACGTCGACTTCTGCATGGACGGTCGCGATCGGGTCATTGAGTACGTGGCCGAAAAATACGGTCGCAACGCGGTCAGCCAGATCATCACCTTCGGTTCCATGGCCGCGAAGGCGGTGGTCCGGGACGTGGCGCGGGTGCAGGGCAAGTCCTACGGATTGGCCGATCGTCTGTCGAAGATGATCCCCTTCGAAGTCGGCATGACCCTTGAAAAGGCCTACGGGCAGGAAGAGATTCTGCGCGACTTCCTCAAGGTAGATGAGGAAGCGGCGGAAATCTGGGAAATGGCGCGCAAGCTCGAAGGCGTTGTGCGTAACGTCGGCAAGCACGCCGGCGGCGTGGTCATCGCGCCGACCAAACTGACTGACTTCTCGGCGATCTACTGCGATGAAGAGGGCGGCGGCCTGGTCACCCAGTTCGACAAGGATGACGTCGAGGCAGCCGGTCTGGTGAAGTTCGACTTCCTCGGTCTGCGCACCCTGACCATCATCGACTGGGCACTGAAGACGATCAACCGCGACCGCGCCAAGGTCGACGAAGAACCCCTCGACATCGCGTTCATCCCGCTGGACGACATGCCGACCTACGAGCTGCTGCAGCGCGCCGAAACCACGGCCGTCTTCCAGCTTGAATCCCGCGGCATGAAAGAGCTGATCAAAAAGCTCAAGCCTGACTGCCTGGAAGACTTGATCGCACTGGTGGCGCTGTTCCGCCCCGGTCCTTTGCAATCGGGCATGGTTGACGACTTCATCAACCGCAAGCACGGTCGTGCGGAGCTGTCGTACCCCCACGTCGATTACCAGTACGAAGGCCTCAAGCCGGTGCTTGCGCCGACCTACGGCATCATCCTGTATCAGGAACAGGTGATGCAGATTGCGCAGGTCATGGCCGGCTACACCCTCGGCGGCGCGGACATGTTGCGTCGTGCAATGGGTAAAAAGAAGCCCGAGGAAATGGCCAAGCAGCGCGGCGGTTTCATTGAGGGCTGCAAGACCAACAATATCGACCCGGACCTGGCCGGTAACATTTTCGACCTGGTAGAGAAATTCGCCGGTTACGGTTTCAACAAGTCGCACTCGGCGGCCTACGGGCTGGTGTCGTACCAGACTGCCTGGCTCAAGCGTCACTACCCGGCGCCATTCATGGCGGCGGTGCTTTCAGCGGACATGCACAACACCGACAAGGTCGTGACCTTGATCGAAGAAGTGCGGATCATGAAACTGCGCCTGGATGCGCCGGACGTGAACAACTCCGAATTCAAGTTCACCGTGAACGACGACGGCCGTATCGTCTATGGCCTCGGTGCGATCAAGGGCGTCGGCGAAGGCCCGGTGGAAGCGATCACCGAAGCGCGTCAGGAAGGCCCGTTTGCCGATCTGTTCGATTTCTGCGCCCGCATCGACCTCAAGCGCGTGAACAAGCGCACCCTCGATGGCCTGATTCGCAGTGGTGCCCTGGACCGTCTCGGCCCGTTCTTCTATGACGAACCGAAACAGTACCAAGCCAACATTGATCGCAATCGCGGCGTGCTGCTGGCCGCGCTGGAAGAAGCCATTCAGGCCGCCGAGCAGACCGCGCGTAGTCACGACAGCGGCCATGCCGATCTCTTCGGCGGCCTGTTCGTCGAAGCCGACGCCGACGTTTACGCGAACCATCGCAGCGCCAAAGAGGTCACGCTCAAGGAACGGCTGCGTGGCGAGAAAGAAACCCTGGGCCTGTACCTGACCGGCCACCCGATCGACGAATACGAAGGTGAGATCCGCCGCTTCGCGCGCCAACGTATTGTTGATCTGAAACCCTCGCGGGAAACCCAGACCATTGCCGGTCTGATCATCGCGCTGCGGGTGATGAAAAACAAAAAGGGCGACAAGATGGGCTTCATCACCCTGGACGACCGTTCAGGGCGTATCGAAGCGTCGCTCTTTGCCGATTCGTTCCAGGCCGCCCAGTCGCTGCTGCAAACCGACGCCATGGTGGTGGTGGAAGGGGAGGTCAGTACCGACGATTTCTCCGGGGGCTTGCGGTTACGCGCCAAACGGGTGATGAGCCTGGAAGAAGCGCGCACCGGGCTGGCGGAGAGTCTGCGCCTGAACGTGCGTGCCGAAGCGCTCAAGGGCGACCGGCTGCGCTGGCTGGGCGAACTGTGCAAGAAGCACCGCGGCGCGTGCCCGATCACCCTTGACTACACCGGGCAGGAAGCCAAAGCACTGCTGCAGTTCGGCGAAGCGTGGCGGATCGATCCCGCAGACAGCCTGATTCAGGCGCTGCGTGACCAGTTCGGACGAGAGAACGTCTTCCTGCAGTATCGCTGACACCGATCAGCTCAATATTGATGACTCGACACTTTAAACTCGACCGAAAGGCGCCTGCTCCATTAAGGTAGGGCGCTTATCGGATCAACCGGCCGGCCTCTTGGCCGTCGACCCAAGACGGATGCCTATGAACCCGAATTTTCTGGATTTCGAACAGCCGATTGCTGACCTGCAAGCCAAGATTGAAGAGCTGCGTCTGGTGGGCAATGACAACTCGCTGAACATCGGCGACGAAATCTCTCGACTGCAAGAGAAGAGCAATACGCTCACCGAAAGCATTTTCGGCAACCTGACCAGTTGGCAGATCGCGCGCATGGCGCGCCATCCGCGTCGTCCGTACACCCTGGACTACATTCAACACATTTTTACCGAGTTCGACGAGCTGCATGGCGATCGCCACTTCTCCGACGACGCCGCTATCGTCGGCGGTATTGCCCGTCTTAACGACCAGCCGGTGATGGTGATCGGTCATCAGAAGGGGCGAGAAGTACGCGAAAAGGTTCGCCGCAACTTCGGTATGCCGCGTCCTGAAGGCTATCGCAAGGCCTGCCGCCTGATGGAAATGGCCGAGCGCTTCAAGATGCCGATTCTGACCTTCATCGACACGCCGGGCGCTTATCCTGGCATCGACGCCGAGGAGCGTAACCAGAGCGAAGCCATCGCCTGGAACCTGCGTGTGATGGCGCGGTTGAAGACTCCGATCATTGCCACCGTGATTGGCGAAGGCGGTTCGGGCGGCGCATTGGCCATTGGCGTGTGCGATCAACTGAACATGCTGCAGTACTCGACCTACGCGGTGATCTCGCCGGAAGGCTGCGCGTCCATTCTGTGGAAAACCGCCGAGAAGGCGCCGGACGCCGCCGAAGCGATGGGCATCACTGCCGAGCGTTTGAAGGGCTTGGGCATCGTCGACAAGGTGATCAACGAGCCACTGGGCGGCGCGCACCGTGACCCGGCCGCTGCCGCTGCATTGATCCGCGAAGAATTGAGCAGCCAACTGAGCATGCTCCAGAAATTCGATAACGACGCGCTGCTGGCCCGCCGTTACGACCGCCTGATGAGCTATGGCCTTTAACCGGACCGTTCTGCATGAAGAGCGTTACCGAACCCGGTGACGCTCCCGGTCCGGCGAGCTTTAAGCAGGGTTAACCAGCATGAGCAAACCGGACAGCATCACACTCGCACTCTCCAGACGTCTGCTGTCACGCCTTGAACCCTGGCGTGATGCAGCCGGCTGGCGGGTCGCTTTCTCTGGTGGGCTCGATTCCACCGTCCTGCTTCATCTGCTGGCCGAACTGGCCAGGGTTCACGCGCTTCCCCCTCTGACTGCGGTTCACGTCAACCATGGCCTTCAGGCTGTGGCCGCCTCGTGGCCGGTGCATTGTCGGCAGATGTGCCAGATTCTGGGCGTGCCGATGCAGGTCATCGACGTCCAGGTGCGCCCCGGTGCAAGCCTTGAGCAAGCGGCACGCGACGCTCGCTACGCCGCATTCAACTCAACCCTGGAGCCCGGCGAGGTGCTGCTCACGGCCCAGCACCGTGACGATCAGGCTGAAACCTTGCTGTTCCGACTGCTACGTGGCGCCGGGGTGCGCGGACTGGCCGCCATGCCGGCGCAGCGTCCGTTGGGCGCAGGACAGTTGCTTCGGCCGCTGCTGGACGAATCCCGCGCCACCCTCGAGGCCTATGCCCGGGAACAGGGTTTGAGCTGGATCGAGGACCCGAGCAACAAAGACAGCCGTTTTTCGCGCAACTACCTGCGCAGCCATGTGCTGCCGCTGGTGACGAGCCGCTGGCCGCAAGCGATTGCGAGCATGGCCCGCAGCGCCGGGCATCTGGCCGAAGCCCAGCAGTTGCTGGACGAACTGGCGGTGCAGGATCTGGCTTTGGCCGATACCCCGTGCCCCTGGCCCTGGCTGGACATGCCTTCTCTTGAGCTCGCGCCGCTCGAAGCGCTGTCTCCTGCCCGGCAACGCAACGCACTGCGCCACTGGCTGGCGCCGCTCACTCGATTGCCCGATACCGATCACTGGGCGGGCTGGGACTCGTTGCGCGATGCCGGTCCGGACGGTCGGCCGATCTGGCGACTGGCCGAGGGTCAGATGCACCGTGCCGAGGGGCGCATCTGGTGGCTGTCGGGGATCTGGCTGAAAAACGTCGCCGGCTCGCAACACTGGTCCCTGGCGTCGCAACCCCTCACGCTGCCGGGCAACGGCATGCTGCAGATCCTCGGCGCTGCGCCGGCGGGCGGTCTGCACGTGCACTACCGCCAGGGCGGCGAAACCTTTGATGTGCCGGACCGTGGACGTCGAGACCTGAAAAGGCTGCTCAACGAGAAGGGCGTGCCGGTGTTTCTGCGCGGCCGATTGCCGCTGTTGTACCGCGGCGAGCAGTTATTGGCCGTGGCAAACCTGCCGGGACTGGACGCCAGCCCCCGTGGCGACTGGCGATTGCACTGGTTGCCACCGACGAATGACCAAAGTTTGAGCTGAATGGGCGTTTCCGGTAGACTACGCTCCCTTCTTGATACAGCTTATGTCGATCCTTTCGGAACGATGCAAGTTGCCGATTACCAGCCAGTCTTTACTGGGCGATTCTCAAAAATGTGGCGAGCCACGGACAGACCTTTTCAAGGTCGGTCGTTGACTTGGGCGCGACAGATTCGAAAATGCGCAGTGATACACGCAGGTTGTCGGGGGCTTCGGCCTTCCTTCGCTTTCCCCGGCGGCTCTGACCGCTTTAACGCAGACTTCTAGGGTTTTTCATGACGCGCTACATCTTCGTCACGGGCGGTGTTGTTTCTTCATTGGGGAAAGGCATCGCCTCGGCTTCATTGGCGGCCATCCTGGAGGCGAGGGGACTTAAGGTCACCATGCTCAAGCTGGACCCCTACATCAACGTCGATCCCGGCACCATGAGTCCGTTCCAGCACGGTGAGGTGTTCGTCACCCACGACGGCGCTGAAACTGACCTGGACCTGGGTCACTACGAGCGTTTCATTCGCACCACCATGACCCAGAACAACAACTTCACCACCGGCCGTGTGTACGAACACGTCCTGCGCAAAGAGCGCCGTGGTGATTATCTGGGCGCGACCATTCAGGTGATCCCGCACATCACCGACGAAATCAAGCGTCGCATCATCAAGGGCGCCGGCGATGCTGACGTCGCCATGGTCGAAATCGGCGGCACCGTGGGCGACATCGAGTCGCAACCGTTCCTCGAAGCGATCCGTCAGCTGCGTTTCGAAGTGGGCGCCAAGCGCGCCATGCTCATGCACCTGACGCTGGTTCCGTACATCGCCACTGCGGGCGAGACCAAGACCAAGCCGACTCAGCATTCGGTGAAAGAACTCCGTTCGATCGGCCTGCAGCCAGACGTGCTCGTCTGCCGTTCCGACCACCCGATCGACATCTCGTCGCGCCGCAAGATCGCGCAGTTCACCAACGTTGAAGAGCGTGCGGTCATCGCCCTCGAAGACGCCGACACCATCTACAAGATCCCGGGCATCCTGCATTCCCAGGGCCTTGACGATTTCGTCGTCGAGCGCTTCGGCCTGCAATGCGGCAGCGCCGACCTGTCCGAGTGGGAAAAGGTCGTCGACGCCAAGCTCAATCCGGAACACGAAGTCACCATCGCAATGGTCGGCAAGTACATGGAGCTGCTCGATGCGTACAAGTCGCTGATCGAAGCGATGAGTCACGCCGGCATCAGCAACCGCACCAAGGTCAACCTGCGCTATATCGATTCCGAAGACATCGAAAACCAGGGTACCGGCCTGCTCGAAGGCGTTGACGCGATTCTCGTCCCGGGCGGCTTCGGCCTGCGCGGCGTCGAAGGCAAGATCACGGCCGTGCAGTTCGCTCGCGAAAACAAGGTTCCGTATCTGGGCATCTGCCTGGGCATGCAGGTGGCGGTCATCGAGTTCGCACGTAACGTGCTGGGCTGGAAAGACGCCAACTCCACCGAATTCGATCGCACCAGCCAGCACCCGGTTGTCGGTCTGATCACCGAGTGGGAAGACGCCACCGGTGCAGTCGAAACCCGTACCGAAACCTCCGACCTGGGCGGCACTATGCGTCTGGGTGCGCAGGACTGCCTGCTTGAGCCGGGCTCTCTGGTGCACGATTGCTACGCTAACGACGTGATCGTTGAGCGCCATCGTCACCGTTATGAAGTGAACAACAAGCTGCTGCCGCAACTGGTCGAAGCCGGTCTGAAAATCTCCGGTCGTTCCGGCGATGGCGCGCTGGTTGAGGTGGTCGAGTCTCCTGACCATCCGTGGTTCGTGGCGTGCCAGTTCCACCCCGAGTTCACCTCTACGCCCCGCGATGGCCACCCGTTGTTCAGTGGTTTCGTCAAGGCAGCGCTTGCTCAACACCAGAAGAACGGCTGACAGGGATTTATCACATGGCACAGAAAATCATCCGCGTCGGCTCGATCGACATCGCCAACGACAAGCCTATGGTTCTGTTCGGCGGCATGAACGTCCTGGAGTCGCGCGACATGGCGATGCAGGTCTGTGAAGAATACGTGCGAGTGACCGAGAAGCTCGGCATTCCCTACGTGTTCAAGGCCAGCTTCGACAAGGCCAACCGTTCTTCGGTGACTTCGTACCGTGGTCCGGGCCTTGAAGAAGGCATGCGGATTTTCCAGGACATCAAGCAAGCCTTCGGCGTGCCGATCATCACCGACGTGCACGAGCCTGATCAGGCCGCGACCGTGGCGGAAGTCTGCGACATCATTCAGTTGCCGGCCTTCCTGTCCCGCCAGACTGACCTGGTCGTGGCCATGGCCAAGACCGGCGCCGTGATCAACATCAAGAAAGCCCAGTTCCTCGCGCCTCACGAGATGAAGCACATCCTCGCCAAGTGCGTGGAAGCGGGTAACGATCAGTTGATCCTGTGCGAGCGTGGTTCGAGCTTCGGTTACAACAACCTGGTCGTCGATATGCTCGGTTTCGGCATCATGAAATCGTTCGAATACCCGGTGTTTTTCGACGTGACCCACGCCTTGCAGATGCCGGGCGGTCGCTCCGACTCTGCTGGCGGTCGTCGCGCCCAGGTGACCGATCTGGCCAAGGCCGGGATGAGTCAGGGCCTGGCCGGTCTGTTTCTGGAAGCCCACCCGGATCCGGACAACGCCAAATGCGACGGCCCCTGCGCCCTGCGTCTGGACAAGCTGGAGCCGTTTCTGGCTCAGCTCAAGGCGCTCGACGAACTCGTTAAAAGCTTCCCGACGATCGAAACGGCGTAAAACCCGCTTCTCCGGCGCCGAGCCCTCCGGTAGAGTGCCGTTCGTTGTTTTCCCGACCAAAGGGTCGGGAAAATTGTCGTTTCAGGGCCTGCCCGTTGTCCTAGAGCCCTGAGACGCCGAATCGTTTTCCCAGCTGCGTCGTTTTCGTCAATCTTGGAGTGTTAACAACAATGGCAAAAATCGTCGACATCAAAGGTCGTGAAGTTCTCGACTCCCGTGGCAATCCCACCGTGGAAGCAGACGTGCTCCTCGACAACGGCATCATCGGCAGCGCCTGCGCGCCGTCCGGTGCTTCCACCGGCTCGCGTGAAGCGCTCGAGCTGCGTGATGGCGACAAGAGCCGTTACATGGGCAAGGGCGTTCTGAAGGCTGTGGCCAACATCAATGGCCCGATCCGCGACCTGCTGCTGGGCAAAGACCCGGTTGACCAGAAAGCCCTGGATCACGCGATGATCCAGCTGGACGGTACCGAGAACAAAGCCAGCCTGGGCGCCAACGCGATCCTCGCTGTGTCCCTGGCTGCTGCCAAAGCGGCCGCTCAGGACCAGGATCTGCCGTTGTACGCGCACATCGCCAACCTGAACGGCACGCCGGGTGTTTACTCGATGCCGGTCCCGATGATGAACATCATCAACGGTGGCGAGCATGCCGATAACAACATCGACATCCAGGAATTCATGATTCAGGCAGTGGGCGCCAAGACCTTCTCCGAAGGCCTGCGCTGGGGCACCGAGATTTTCCACCACCTCAAAGCGGTGTTGAAAGCGCGCGGCCTGAACACTGCCGTGGGCGACGAAGGTGGCTTCGCACCGAACCTGAACTCCAACGGTGACGCACTGGACGCCATCGCTGAAGCCGTTGCCAACGCGGGCTACAAGCTGGGCACCGACGTGACCCTGGCGCTGGACTGCGCAGCAAGCGAGTTCTACAAGAACGGCAAGTACGTGCTGAGCGAAGAAGGCGAATACGACTCCGCCGGTTTCGCCGACTACCTGGCTGATCTGGTCAGCAAGCACCCGATCATCTCCATCGAAGACGGTCTGGACGAATCGGACTGGGATGGCTGGAAAGTCCTCACCGACAAAATCGGCGACAAGATCCAGTTGGTGGGCGACGACCTGTTCGTGACCAACACCAAGATCCTGAAAGAAGGCATCGACAAGAAGATCGGTAACTCGATCCTGATCAAGTTCAACCAGATCGGCACTCTGACCGAAACGCTGGAAGCCATCCAGATGGCCAAGGCTGCGGGTTACACCGCCGTGATCTCGCACCGTTCCGGCGAAACCGAAGACTCCACCATTGCCGACCTGGCCGTGGGCACCGCTGCCGGCCAGATCAAGACCGGTTCGTTGAGCCGTTCCGACCGTATCGCCAAGTACAACCAGCTGCTGCGTATCGAAGAGCAACTGGGCGCCAAAGCGGTGTACCGTGGTCGCGGCGAGTTTCGCGGCTGATTGCAAAGGTGGTAAAAAGGCAGCAGGCGTTGTAGGAGAAGTCTCTTAAAGGTGACTTCTCTTGTCGTCCTGATCCATGAGCCCGGTGACCACCGGGCTTATGGGCATTTGAAATGGTCGTTTTTGCTGTCTTTATTCGCCGGGTAACAGATATTCACAATGCGCAGTCCTAACTGGTTGTTCCTCGTTCTGCTTTTGATGCTCGCTGGCTTGCAGTATCGCCTATGGGTAGGTAACGGCAGTCTCGCGCAGGTGGCCAGTCTGACGCAGCAAATCGCCGATCAACACGCCGAAAACGATGCTCTGCTGGAGCGTAACCGAGTCCTGGACGCGGAAGTGCTGGAGCTGAAAAAAGGCCTCGAAACCGTTGAAGAGCGCGCCCGTCATGAATTGGGCATGGTCAAGGACGGCGAAACCCTTTATCAGTTGGCACAGTGACGTTGGCGTAATGACTCAATCCCTTCCTGCCTTCTGGGCAGTGATTCCCGCAGCGGGCGTTGGCGCGCGCATGGCGGCGGACCGTCCCAAGCAATACCTGCAATTGGGCGGCCTCACGATTATTGAGCACAGCCTGCTTTGTTTTCTCGATCACCCCCGGCTCAAGGGCCTGGTGGTCAGTCTGGCTGTGGATGACCCGTATTGGCCTGCATTGCCTTGCGCGCTGGATTCCCGGATTCAGCAGGTCGCAGGGGGCAAAGAGCGTGCGGACTCGGTGCTCAATGCACTGTTGCACCTGCACGCCAATGGCGCCGATGACAACGACTGGGTGCTGGTGCATGACGCAGCACGCCCGAATCTGGCGCGGTCGGACCTCGATCGTCTGCTCGGCGAACTGGCGGATGATCCGGTCGGCGGCTTGCTGGCGGTGCCGGCCAAAGACACCCTCAAGCGCGCCGATGCCAATGGCCGCGTGACCGAAACGGTGGATCGCAGCCTTATCTGGCAGGCTTATACGCCGCAGATGTTTCGTCTGGGTGCGCTGCATCGCGCGCTGGCGGACAGTCTGGTGTCGAACGTGGCGATCACCGATGAAGCCTCGGCCATTGAGTGGGCCGGGCAATCCCCGCGTCTGATTGAAGGGCGCGCGGACAACATCAAGGTCACCCGCCCGGAAGACCTCGAATGGCTGCGCCAGCGGCGTGTGGAATTCAACGGTTAATCCGCCTACAGGCTGTACTCCTCCCGGGAAGCCAGTCCCGCCTTCAGGTAGTCCACCAGCTTCCTCACCTTGGGCGACAGATGCCGCTGCTGCGGGTACAGCGCCCAGACGGCGGTGTTCGGCGGCTGATGGGCATCCAGCAGCGACACCAGCGCACCGCGCTTGAGATGCTCCAGCACGTAGTAATCCGGTAGCTGACACAGCCCGACCCCACGCAACGCCGCATCCAGCACTGCCTGCCCGCTGTTGCAGCGCCAGTTTCCCTGTACCCGCTGGGAAAATTCCCGCCCGTTTTGCTGCAACAACCAACTGTCCGAGCTGCCGATCAGGCAATTGTGTCGGGCCAGTTCGGACACGCTGTGGGGCCGGCCGTACCGTTCGAGATAGGCGGGGGAGGCGCACAGGTACATCTTGCGCGGCGCTAGCCGGGCGCCCACCAGTCGCGATTCCTGCAACCGACCCAGCCTGATCGCCAGGTCCAGACCTTCATGCACCAGATCCAGCGTGTTGTTGGTCAGCTCGATGTCCACGCGCAGTTGCGGGTAGTCCTCCATGAAGCGTGTCACCAGCGGGGCGATGAACCGCTCGCCGTACGCCACGGCGCAGGTCATCCGTAGCAACCCCTTCGGCTCGCTGGTCAGGTCGGTCACCGCGCGCAGCGCTTCTTCTCGCCCGTCCTGCAGGCGTTGGCAGTGATGCAGAAACGTCTGGCCGGCTTCGGTCAGCGCCACCTTGCGGGTGCTGCGATAGAGCAAGCGTGTTTGCAAGCGCTCTTCCAGCCGCGCAATCTGTCGACTGATGTGCGATGAAGACACCCCTAGTCGCTCAGCCGCGGCGGTGAACTGCCCGCACTCGGCGACGGCGACGAACTCGTCCAGACCTTCCCAGCGATTGACCTGCATAGATTGTCCCTGGACAGCATTAATGTTTTGCTTTCAGGCCGATTATTAATCAGTCAGCACTGCATTACACTCATGGCTCGTTTTTATTTAGCTGGAGATCATGATGATCAAGTCACGTGCTGCCGTTGCTTTTGCGCCCAATGAACCACTGCAGATCGTCGAAGTGGACGTTGAGGCCCCTAAAGCCGGCGAAGTGTTGATTCGTAACGTGGCATCCGGCGTTTGCCACACCGATGCCTACACCCTGTCCGGCGCCGATTCTGAAGGCGTCTTCCCGTGCATCCTCGGGCACGAAGGCGGCGGCGTCGTTGAAGCCATCGGCGAAGGCGTGACCTCGCTCGCCGTGGGCGACCACGTCATTCCGCTGTACACCGCCGAATGCCGCGAGTGCAAATTCTGCAAATCCGGCAAAACCAACCTCTGCCAGAAAGTCCGCGCCACCCAAGGCAAAGGCCTGATGCCCGACGGCACCACTCGTTTCAGCTACAACGGCCAGCCGATCTACCACTACATGGGCTGCTCGACGTTCTCCGAATACACCGTTGTCCCGGAAATCTCACTCGCAAAAATCCCCAAGGAAGCGCCGCTGGAGAAGGTCTGCCTGCTGGGTTGCGGCGTCACCACCGGTATCGGCGCGGTGCTGAACACGGCCAAAGTCGAGGAGGGCGCCACTGTGGCGGTCTTCGGTCTGGGCGGCATCGGCCTGGCGGCGATCATCGGCGCAAAAATGGCCAAGGCCTCGCGCATCATCGCGGTCGACATCAACCCGTCCAAATTCGACGTGGCCCGTGAACTGGGTGCGACAGAATTCGTCAATCCAAAGGACCACGACAAGCCGATTCAGGAAGTCATCGTTGAAATGACCGACGGCGGCGTGGATTACAGCTTCGAGTGCGTAGGCAATGTGAACCTGATGCGTGCGGCGCTGGAATCGTGCCACAAGGGCTGGGGCGAATCGGTGATTATCGGCGTCGCTGGCGCAGGTCAGGAAATCTCTACACGTCCGTTTCAACTGGTGACCGGTCGCGTCTGGCGCGGCTCGGCTTTCGGCGGCGTCAAAGGCCGCACCGAACTGCCAAGCTACGTCGAAAAAGCGCAGGCCGGCGAGATCCCGCTGGACACCTTCATCACCCACACCATGGGCCTGGACCGGATCAACGAAGCCTTTGACCTGATGCACGAAGGCAAAAGCATCCGTACCGTCATTCATTTCTGAGGAGCAGCGGCAAGCTTATAGCTGTAAGCAGCAAGAGGGGCGTGTCATGACCTCCGCCGCTCGAGGCTTGAAGCTTGCCGCCCGGAGAAGCCCATGAGTCTGGAAAACATCTCGTGCCAGAAAAGCTTCGGCGGCTGGCACAAGCGTTACAAACATCACTCTGATGTGCTCGGCTGCGACATGGTGTTCGCGGTGTATCTGCCTCCGCAAGCGGAGCAGGGCGGCAAGCTGCCGGTGGTCTACTGGTTGTCAGGGCTGACCTGCACCGATGAAAACTTCATGCAGAAGGCCGGTGCGCTGCGCGTGGCGGCGGAACTGGGGTTGATCATCGTGGCGCCGGACACCAGCCCCCGCGGTGCCGACGTGCCGGATGACCCGGACCAGGCCTACGACTTCGGCCTGGGCGCCGGCTTTTACCTGAACGCCACCGAGCAACCGTGGGCGCGGCACTATCGCATGTACGATTACGTGATCAGCGAGCTGCCTGCGTTGATCGAGGCGCACTTCCCGGCCTCGGATAAACGCAGCATCAGCGGGCATTCCATGGGTGGCCACGGCGCGCTGGTCGGCGCATTGCGCAATCCGGGCCGCTATCAATCGGTGTCGGCGTTCTCGCCCATCTGCAACCCGATGGATTGCCCGTGGGGACAAAAAGCGTTTTCCCGCTACCTGGGCGAAGACCGTTCGCGCTGGCGTGAATGGGACGCCAGCGTGCTCATTGCCGAAGCCACCGAACGCTTGCCACTGCTGGTGGACCAAGGCGATCGCGACGACTTCCTCGGCAATCAGCTCAGGCCGGAATCGTTGGTTCAGGCGGCGAAGGCGGCCGGTCATCCTCTGGAATTGCGCATGCAGCCGGGGTACGACCACAGCTATTACTTCATCGCCAGCTTCATCGAAGACCACCTTCGCCATCACGCCCGAGCCCTGGCCGGCTGAAGTCTTCGCCTTCAATTGCAGCGTCACGGGCAATTGAACGCGGGCCGACCCTAATCTCGGTCAAAGTAGGTAGAATCACGCCCTGACTTTTTCAGGGCGTTTTTTTATGCGTATTGGCCACGGCTACGATGTGCACCGTTTCGCTGAAGGCGATTTCATTACCTTGGGCGGCGTGCGCATTGCGCACACGTCGGGTCTGCTCGCGCATTCCGATGGCGATGTGGTGCTGCATGCGCTGAGCGATGCCCTGTTGGGTGCTGCCGCGCTGGGCGACATCGGCAAGCATTTCCCGGACACCGATCCGCAATTCAAGGGCGCCGACAGCCGGGTCCTCCTTCGCCACGTGCTCAAGCAGGTGCAGGGCAAGGGCTGGAAGGTCGGCAACGTCGATGCCACCATCGTTGCCCAGGCGCCGAAGATGGCCCCGCACATCGAAAGCATGCGCGCCTTGATTGCCGAAGACCTGCAAGTCCACATCGACCAGGTCAACGTCAAGGCCACCACCACTGAAAAGCTGGGCTTCACCGGCCGTGAAGAGGGCATCGCCGTGCATGCCGTCGCGTTGTTGATCAGCGCATGACCGAGCTCGAACTTCTGGGCCCGAGCGCTTACGGCGACACGCTGGGTACTGCCGTACTGAAGGCCACCGCCGAAGACTTTCAGGTTGATGAAGTCCTCGACATCCCGCTGTCCGGGGACGGCGAGCACCTGTGGTTGTGGGTCGAAAAACGCGGCCTGAACACCGAGGAAGCGGCCCGGCGTCTGGCCAAGGCAGCCGGTGTGCCGTTGCGAACCGTCGCCTACGCCGGTTTGAAGGATCGTCAGGCGTTGACCCGCCAGTGGTTCAGCATTCAGCTGCCGGGCAAGGCCGATCCGGACATGTCGGTAGCTCAGAACGATTCTCTTAAGATCCTCGACAGCAAACGCCACAAGCGCAAGCTGCAGCGGGGCGCCCACGCGGCCAATGGTTTCACGCTGCGTCTGACGCAATTGCAGGCCGACAAAGCCGGGCTCGATGCGCGTCTTGAGTTGATCAAGCAACACGGCATCCCCAATTATTTTGGTGCCCAGCGTTTCGGCCATGAGGGTGGGAATCTGGGTGAAGCCCGGCATTATGCCGAGCGTCAAGCTTTGCCCGAGCAGCGCAATGTGCGCTCTCGGCTGCTCTCCACCGCCCGCAGTTACCTGTTCAATCAGGTCTTGGGCGCCCGGGTTGCCGACGGCAGCTGGCAGCGAGCGCAAGTGGGCGATCTGCTGGCGTTCACTGACAGCCGCAGTTTTTTCCCCGCAGGCGAAGCCGAGTGCAGCGACCCGCGACTGGCCATCCTCGATCTGCACCCCACCGGGCCGCAGTGGGGCGAGGGCGATTCTCCGGCGTCCGGCGCTACCGCCGAGCTTGAAAACAGCATGGCGGTGCGCGAGGCGTCGCTCTGTAACTGGTTGATAAAAGCGGGAATGGAGCATGAACGGCGCATCCTGCGACTGCCCATCGGGCGGTTGACGTGGCATTATCCCGAGCCTGACATTCTGCAACTGGAATTCGTCCTGCCGGCCGGATGCTTCGCCACCGCATTGGTGCGTGAACTCGTCGATCTCGCGCCGGCAGGGCAGACGGACAGCTCATGCGTATTCTGATTTCAAATGATGACGGGGTCATGGCGCCCGGGCTCGTTGCGCTGCATGGCGCACTGGCCGGGTACGCCGAGTGCGTGGTGATTGCGCCCGATCAAGACAAAAGCGGCGCGAGCAGTTCGCTCACGCTGGACCGTCCGTTGCACCCGCATACCCTGGACAACGGCTTCATCAGCCTCAACGGCACGCCCACCGATTGCGTCCACCTCGGACTCAACGGCTTGCTGCCCGATCAGCCGGACATGGTCGTTTCGGGCATCAATCTGGGCGCCAATCTGGGCGACGATGTGCTCTATTCAGGCACCGTCGCCGCAGCGCTGGAAGGTCGTTTTCTGCAACGTCCGTCATTTGCCTTTTCATTTTTGTCGCGTCAGGTCGATAACCTGGCAACCGCCGCGCATTTTGCCCGGCTTTTGGTCGAAGCCCACGAACGTCTCGACCTTCCACCCCGTACCGTATTGAATGTGAATATCCCTAATCTGCCGCTGGCGCACGTGCGCGGTATCCAGCTGACCCGTCTTGGCCACCGCACCCGTGCGGCGGCGCCTGTGCGCGTGGTCGATCCGCGCGGAAAGGCCGGTTACTGGATTGCTGCCGCCGGAGATGCCGAAGACGGCGGGCCGGGCACCGATTTCCACGCTGTGATGCAGGGTTACGTGTCGATCACCCCGTTGCAGCTGGATCGTACCTATCAGGACGGTTTCAACAGCCTGAACGCATGGCTGGAGGGAATGGCCTGATGTCGCGTGAGCAAGATGATCTGTTACGACGTGGCGTGGGGATGACTTCCCAGCGCACCCGCGAGCGTCTGATTCAACGGTTGTGCGAAGAAGGCATCGCCAATACCCAGGTGCTGGACGTCATTCGCAAGACCCCCCGTCACCTGTTTGTCGACGAAGCTCTGGCGCACCGCGCCTACGAAGACACCGCGCTGCCGATCGGCAACAACCAGACGATTTCCCAGCCTTACATGGTGGCGCGCATGAGCGAGCTGTTGCTGGCGGCGGGTCCGCTGGACAAGGTGCTGGAGATCGGCACCGGCTCGGGTTATCAGACCGCGGTGCTGGCGCAGCTGGTGGAGCGGGTTTTCTCCGTTGAGCGCATCAAGGTGCTGCAGGACCGTGCCAAGGAACGCCTCGTCGAGCTGAACCTGCGCAACATGGTGTTTCGCTGGGGCGACGGCTGGGAAGGCTGGCCGGCGCTCGCGCCCTACAACGGGATCATCGTCACCGCGGTTGCCACTGACGTACCTCAGGCGTTGCTGGACCAACTGGCCCCCGGCGGTCGCTTGGTGATTCCAGTGGGCTCGGGTGAAGTGCAGCAACTGATGCTGATCATCCGCGAGGAAAGCGGCTTCTCCCGGCATGTGCTGGGCGCCGTTCGTTTCGTCCCGCTGCTCAACGGCCCGCTGGCCTGAGCGCTATTTTGCAGCGGCAATGAATTCCACAGAACGCAGTCGGTCTACAGGCTGGCGTTTTGCAACGATGCTTCGGCCAACTGCCGCAGCGCCGTCTCACACCATTTTTTCATGGCTGCCTGGTCTTTTCACGATGCAGGGCAGTTTCTTCTTCAGTCACCGGTAAAGGGAGTGGCGGGTGAGTCTCACAGTCATTCGGCAGCGTAGTTCTTCAACAAGTTTTCAGCGTCTGGTGATTGGAGTTGCCCTGAGTATCCTTCTGGTCGGCTGCTCCAGCACGCCAACAGGCGGCGTGCGCGTTGTTGACCGTAACGGCAAATCGACGGTGCCGACGCGTCAGCCGGTCACCACTGGCCAGTACGTTGTGAAGCGCGGCGACACGCTTTTTTCCATTGCATTCCGTTACGGCTGGGACTGGAAAGCGCTGGCTGCACGCAACAGCATTCCAGAGCCGTTCACCATTCATGTCGGTCAGACGATCCGCTTTGACGGGCGCGCCAACTCGCCATCCACGGCAGTGGCCGCTGCGCCGGTCGGCGTTCCGCAGACCAGGACCAGCAGTTCTACATCGCCTTCCGGGTCGCTGAAGACCACTGTGATTTCAAGGCCGGTAGGCGCCGTTGCCGCGACGACGCCTCCGCCAACCAGCAACTCGACGACCACGCCGGTCAACACAACAGTGGTCACTGGTGCCCGCTCGCCAAGCGGCTGGACATGGCCGACAAGCGGCGTTTTGATCAGTAAGTTCTCTTCAAACGGTAGTTTGAATAAAGGAATTGATATCGCTGGTGATTTGGGACAGCCTGTTTTGGCCGCGTCTGATGGGGCAGTGGTATACGCCGGGAGTGGTTTAAGGGGCTACGGCGAGCTGGTCATCATCAAACACAGCGATACCTACGTCAGTGCCTACGGTCATAACCGTCGGCTCTTGGTTCGGGAGGGACAACAGGTCAAGGCAGGGCAGAGTATTGCCGAGATGGGCTCGACGGGAACGGACCGGGTGAAACTGCATTTCGAGATTCGCCGCCAGGGTAAACCTGTAGATCCACTGGAATTTTTGCCACGTCGCTGATCGGTTGTCAGCCTGTTCCTGCGTAGAGGGGACAGGCTCAAGTGCTGCCACGGAAGAAGGCGTCACTGGAGCTTGAGGTCGAACTCACCAAAGGACTATAACAATGGCTCTCAGCAAAGAAGTGCCGGAGTTTGACATAGACGACGAGGTTCTCCTCATGGAGCCCGTAATCGTCCTGGATTCTGCAACGGATGAGAAGCCAGCTACACCTTCTGTTCGTGCAAAACCCAAAAACTCTGCAGCGCTCAAACAGCATAAGTACATTGACTACACTCGGGCACTGGATGCTACGCAGCTGTATCTCAATGAAATCGGCTTTTCCCCCCTGCTCTCCCCGGAAGAAGAAGTCCACTTTGCGCGACTGTCGCAAAGCGGCGATCCGGCTGGGCGCAAACGTATGATTGAGAGCAATCTGCGGCTGGTCGTGAAAATCGCCAGGCGCTACGTCAATCGTGGTCTTTCATTGCTGGACCTGATCGAAGAGGGCAATCTGGGCCTGATTCGAGCAGTCGAAAAATTCGATCCGGAGCGCGGATTCCGGTTCTCGACCTACGCCACCTGGTGGATTCGTCAGACCATCGAGCGCGCGATCATGAATCAGACGCGCACGATTCGTCTGCCGATCCATGTCGTCAAAGAGCTCAACGTCTACCTGCGCGCCGCGCGGGAGCTGACGCAAAAGCTGGATCACGAACCCTCTCCCGAAGAAATCGCCAACCTGCTGGAGAAGCCGGTCGGTGAGGTCAAGCGCATGCTGGGCCTCAATGAGCGCGTGTCTTCGGTGGATGTGTCGCTGGGCCCCGATTCTGACAAGACGCTGCTCGACACGCTGACGGACGATCGTCCGACCGATCCGTGCGAGTTGCTTCAGGACGACGATCTCTCCCAGAGCATCGACCAGTGGCTGTCCGAGTTGACCGACAAACAGCGTGAAGTCGTTGTCCGGCGATTCGGGCTGCGCGGGCATGAAAGCAGCACCCTTGAAGACGTCGGGCTGGAAATCGGCCTGACCCGAGAGCGTGTGCGGCAGATTCAAGTGGAAGGGTTGAAACGCCTTCGCGAGATTCTCGAGAAGAATGGGTTATCCAGCGAGTCACTCTTTCAATAAACCGCCGATGGTTGGCGGAAGTCAGATAACAGCAACACGAAAGCCCCGACGCGTCGGGGCTTTTTTTATGCCAGCTGAATGCGCTTTAGATGGATGTCACGTGACACCGACCGGACAGGCCGATGGTCTTTTTCACAATCGGGTAAGTGATGCTTACTCCTCCTGTAAGCCGTTTCTTACGCGTAATGTGAGTTATCGTCTCTTCTTTGGAGGATCAGGTCTCCGTCAGTTGAGAGCCGATGGTTATCCCATTGATTTAATTATCAATTTAAAATGAGCGTCGATCAGCGGCTGAATTTTTCTGCAAACTCTCGGCGCTTGCCCTCACCGTTTAAATCACTAAGATCAGTCCTGTACCGACGGATTGGTACAAGCGGTCAAGGACGACTGCTCAAGGACATCGCAGGACGCGATTCATCAGGATGATGAACAAGGATTAAAGGGATTATGGAAAAAATGTGGGCGGGTCATACCGCCCCTTTTTTCGTCTGCAGAAAAGTGCGACCGCAACCGGTCCACCCTGCAAAAAGGCCCCGAGGGGCCTTTTGTGTCAGCAGAATGCGCAGCGCTCCAGACGCTTAGCGCTCCAGATCGGCGATCTTGCCGGTCTTGCCATCCCACTGCGCAGCATCCGGCAGCGCATCCTTGCGTTCCGTGATGTTGGGCCAGACGTCAGCCAGCTCTGCGTTCAGCTGAATGAAATTCTCCATGCCGGCCGGAATCTCGTCTTCCGAGAAGATCGCATTCGCAGGGCATTCAGGTTCGCAAAGGGCACAGTCGATGCACTCGTCCGGGTGAATCACCAGGAAGTTCGGGCCTTCGTAAAAGCAGTCCACCGGACAGACTTCTACGCAGTCGGTGTACTTGCACTTGATGCAGTTGTCGGTGACGACGAAGGTCATTTCTAATTCTCTCCTCAGGCGGCGGCAGCAAGGCCGTTCAGTCCGGCTTGCCAGGTACGGGACGTCCCCCGGCCGTAAAACTCAGCTTCTCGAGCAACGCGGCATGCAAGGTGTCCTGCGCGGCGATGTCCGACCTTGGTTCGCTGCGTTCAAACGCGGCCAGGTGCGCTGTAAAGCCAGGCTAAAAGCTCACAGCGTCCCGAACCGCGCGGGATTCTAACAGCTTGTTACGAATCACGTTAGATGCGAGTTTTCATCGAATACAACAACTCAAGCGCCTGGCGCGGCGTCAGGTCGTCGATCTTCAGGTTCGACAACTCGTCCAGAACAGGGTGCGGCAAACTTGCGAACATATCGCTCTGCATCGGTAGCGGCGGTTTGCCCGGCTTGGCCTTGGGCTGTTCGTGGGGCAGGCTGGTGGTCTCCAGGCGCAACAGATGCTCTTTGGCCCGCGTGATGACTCGCCCCGGCACGCCGGCCAGTTGCGCCACGGCAAGGCCATAGCTCTGGCTCGCCGGGCCCGGCAGCACGCGGTGCAGGAAGACAATCCGCTCGTTGTGCTCGGTGGCATTCAGATGCACGTTGGCCACCAGCGGCTCGCTCTCCGGCAGCACGGTCAGCTCGAAGTAGTGCGTGGCGAACAGCGTGTACGCACGCAGCTGGGCAAGGCATTCCGCCGCCGCCCACGCCAGCGAGAGCCCGTCGAAGGTGCTGGTGCCACGTCCGACTTCATCCATCAGTACCAGGCTTTTGTCGGTGGCGTTGTGCAGAATGTTCGCCGTCTCGCTCATTTCCACCATGAAGGTGGAGCGTCCGCCGGCCAGGTCATCGCTTGAACCGATCCGCGTGAAGATACGGTCGACCAGCGAAAGCTCGCAGCTCGCCGCCGGCACGAAGCTGCCGATATGCGCCAGCAGCACGATCAGAGCGGTCTGGCGCATGTAGGTGGATTTACCGCCCATGTTAGGACCGGTGATCACCAGCATGCGCGTGCTGTCGTTCAAGTCCAGGTCGTTGGCCACGAAAGGCGACGACAGAACCTGCTCAACCACCGGATGACGACCCTGCTCGATGCGCATGCACGGCTCATCGGTGAAACGCGGACGGTTCAGGTCCAGATTCAACGCCCGCTCGGCCAGGTTGCTCAGCACATCCAGCTCGGCCAGCGCCGCGGCGGTGTCCTGCAGCGGCGCAAGGTGCCCGATCAGGTCTTCCAGCAGCGTCTCGTACAGCATTTTTTCCCGAGCCAGCGCGCGGCTCTTGGCCGACAACGCCTTGTCTTCGAATTCCTTGAGCTCGGGGGTGATGAAACGCTCGGCGCCCTTGAGCGTTTGACGGCGGATGTAATCGGCCGGCGCCTGTTCCGCCTGCTTGCTCGGCAGCTCGATGAAGTAGCCGTGCACCCGGTTGTAGCCGACCTTGAGGTTGGCCAGCCCGGTGCGCGCCTTCTCCCGTGTTTCCAGATCGATCAGGAACTGCCCGGCGTTCTCGCTCAGGGACAGCAACTCGTCGAGCTCGGCGTCGTAACCGGTCTTCAGTACGCCGCCGTCGCGAATGACGGCAGGCGGATTGTCGATGATTGCGCGTTGCAGCAGGTCGGCGAGCTCCGGGTAGGTGCTCGCGGTTTTCGCCAATTGCTGAATGTGCGGCGCTTCAAGCTCCGCCAGCGCCAATTGCAGTTCGGGCAACGCGCTCAGGGCATCACGCAGACGCGCCAGGTCACGGGGACGGGCGTTACGCAGGCCGATGCGCGCGAGAATGCGCTCGATGTCGCCGATCTCTTTCAGTTGCGGCTGCAGGTTCTCGAAGCGATAGCGTTCAAGGAAGCAACCGATTGATTCCTGCCGGGCCTGAAGGATGCGCAGATCGCGCAATGGCCGGTTCAGCCAGCGGGTCAACAGGCGCGTGGCCATGGCGGTCTGGCAGCGATCCATGACCGATTGCAGCGTGTTGTCCCGGCCGCCCACCAGATTGGTGTCGAGTTCCAGATTGCGACGGCTGGCGCCGTCCAGAATCACCGTATCGTCGAGGCGTTCATGGCGCAGGCTGCGCAAGTGAGGCAATGCCGTGCGCTGGGTTTCCTTGGCGTAACTCAGCAGACAGCCGGCCGCGCCGATTGCCAGGGTCAGGTTCTCGCAGCCGAAGCCTTTCAGGTCCTGAGTGGAGAATTGCTGGCACAGGCTTTTATGCGCCGAATCGCGTTCGAAATCCCACGGCGCGCGACGACGGGCTCCGCGACGTTTTTCCGCTGGCAGGCCCTGGGGCCAATCATCGGGAATCAGCAGTTCCACCGGGTTGATACGCTCAAGCTCGGCCAGCAGGTTTTCCCAGCCCTTGATTTCCAGCACCGTGAAATTGCCGCTGGTGATGTCGAGCACGGCAAGGCCGAACAGGCGCTCGTCGCCCAGTACGGCGGCGATCAAGTTGTCCCGACGCTCGTCCAGCAACGCTTCGTCGCTGACGGTGCCCGGCGTGATGATGCGCACCACCTGACGATCAACCGGGCCTTTGCTGGTCGCCGGATCGCCGATCTGTTCACAGATGACCACGGACTCGCCCAATTTCACCAGCTTGGCCAGATAGCCTTCCGCTGCGTGATAGGGGATGCCGCACATGGGAATGCTTTGCCCTGCTGACTGGCCCCGGGCGGTCAACGTGATGTCGAGCAGCTTGGCCGCCTTCTTGGCGTCTTCGTAGAAGATCTCGTAGAAGTCACCCATGCGATAAAACATCAACTGGTCGGGGTGCTGATTTTTCAGCCGCCAGTACTGCTGCATCATGGGGGTGTGCGAGGAGAGGTCGGAAATTGCTTTATTCATCAGTTATTTAGGCAAATTCTGTAGGAGATTGAGGCAAGTTTCGGGCGACGACGTGGATTCCACCTACGTGGCTCGACGTCATGTCCGATTGCTTTTGCGATGGCGGCAAGGTTACCACGCACGTTCGCGGGCCGCAGGTCCGGCTGATTCGTCACGGCGCGTTTCCGAACCGACACGAAGCGCTTCGAGCTGGCTAGGATGTCGAGCACCGCCCGACTGGAGGCGGCATCATCGACAAGGATTGCACCATGCAACGCAAGCGAGGACGAGATTCAACCAACGGCCGTTTCATCCCTCTGGAGGAGGCCAAGCGACGTCCACGGGAAACCATCGTGGAAACCGTCAAGAAACCCTGCCCCGAAAAACCGGAGCGCAAATGAGTGTCTTGCAGGCGTGATCCGGATTCAGGTCGCGTCCTGTGTTGCAGATCGACCCGGCTGGTGTAGCGTGTCTGCTTCGCCTCGACCGATACGGAGAATCTCCCGTGGATGACATTACCCATCTGGCAGCAACCCTGGGCCAGCAACTGTTGGCAACAGGCGCGCAGGTCAGCACTGCCGAATCCTGCACCGGAGGCGGTATCGCCGAAGCCATCACCCGAATCCCGGGGAGCTCGGCCTGGTTCGAGGCCGGGTATGTCACTTACTCCAACCGGCAGAAGACCCGACAACTGGCAGTGCCGGAAGCGGTGTTTGCGCAAGTCGGTGCCGTCAGTCGCGAAGTGGTCGAGGCCATGGCAAGGGGCGCGCAGGCCAACAGCGGCGCGCAGTTTTCGGTCGCGGTCAGCGGCGTGGCCGGGCCGGACGGGGGCTCGCTGGAGAAACCCGTGGGCACGGTGTGGGTCTGCTGGGGTGTGGCGGAACGATTGATCGCCGAGCGGTTTCTATTTGCAGGTGACCGCGATGCGGTCCGCCGACAAACGGTGATCGCCGCGCTAGAGGGGCTTGTCCGGCTCTCTCGCGGAGAAATACCAAATCAGGGGTAGGCGCGCGTCGGACCCTGTGGAATAATACTGGCTACTTATACAGTTATATCGGCCGTCAAGGCCTAACCTATTACGAGAGGATTCAATGGACGACAACAAGAAGAAAGCCTTGGCTGCGGCCTTGGGTCAGATCGAGCGTCAGTTCGGCAAAGGTGCCGTAATGCGCATGGGTGACCATGACCGCCAGGCTATTCCTGCTATCTCCACCGGCTCGCTGGGCCTCGATATCGCACTCGGTATCGGTGGCCTGCCAAAAGGCCGGATCGTTGAAATCTACGGCCCGGAATCTTCGGGTAAAACTACCCTCACTCTGTCCGTCATCGCAGAAGCCCAGAAAATGGGCGCCACCTGCGCATTCGTCGACGCCGAGCACGCGCTCGATCCAGAGTACGCCGGCAAGCTGGGCGTCAACGTCGATGACCTGCTGGTCTCTCAGCCAGACACCGGCGAACAGGCCCTCGAAATCACCGACATGCTGGTGCGTTCGAACGCGATCGACGTCATCGTCGTCGACTCCGTTGCCGCTCTGGTGCCAAAGGCTGAAATCGAAGGCGAAATGGGCGACATGCACGTCGGCCTGCAAGCCCGACTGATGTCCCAGGCGCTGCGTAAGATCACCGGTAACATCAAAACTGCCAACTGCCTGGTTATCTTCATTAACCAGATCCGTATGAAGATCGGCGTGATGTTCGGCAGCCCGGAGACCACTACCGGTGGTAACGCGCTGAAGTTCTACGCATCGGTCCGTCTGGACATCCGTCGCACGGGCGCGGTCAAGGAAGGCGACGAAGTCGTCGGTAGTGAAACCCGCGTCAAAGTCGTCAAGAACAAGGTGGCTCCGCCGTTCCGTCAGGCTGAGTTCCAGATTCTCTACGGCAAGGGCATCTACCGTAACGGCGAGATCATCGACCTCGGCGTGCTGCACGGTCTGCTGGAGAAATCCGGTGCCTGGTACAGCTACCAGGGCAGCAAGATCGGTCAGGGTAAGGCCAACTCCGCGAAGTTCCTGGCGGACAACCCGGAAATCGGTACCACCCTCGAAAGGCAGATTCGCGAGAAGCTGCTGACGGCAGCGCCTGATGTGAAGGCCCAGTCGTCCCGCGTAGCGGCAGACGATGTGGCTGAAGTCGAAGCTGACGCGGACATCTGATCACCGCCATGCCAGCTGTGCTTGATACGCCCGTCGCTGTAAGGCGTACTGCAATGGACCTGCTCGCACGACGCGAGCACGGTCGTGTCGAGCTGACGCGCAAGTTGCGTCAGCGCGGCGCTCCCCCCGAATTGATTGACGCAGCACTCGACCGTCTGACGGAAGAGGGTCTGCTGTCTGAATCCCGATACCTCGAAAGCTTTGTTTCCTACCGTGCCCGCTCTGGCCACGGCCCTTTGCGTATCCGCGAAGAGCTGGGGCAACGCGGCTTGCCGCGTGCAGACGTCGAACAAGCGCTGCGCGAGTGCGGCGTGGACTGGTGGGAGAAACTGGAAGCGCTGTGGCAGCGCAAGTTCAGCGGTCAACTGCCCAGGGATGCTCGCGAGCGTGGCCAGCAGATGCGCTTTCTGAGTTATCGCGGATACCCGCCCGAGCTGATTGGTCGTTTGCTGAGTGGCAAGGGCAACGACGACTGACGCGTGATCTGCCTGAAGGCGCGCAGACGCGCCCTCAAGCATGCACCGTCACATCGATTTCACAGGCTCGCTCCCTCGGGCCTGCTGAGAGTGCGCAGGTCTTGCCCAGTTTTCCTCCAGGTTTATGCAGTCCACCAGTTCGCGCAAGCGGCCATGATTGCGGCCGTTGAAAGCGAATGCCAGACGGGTGAGATGGCTGAACTGCGCTTCGTCATATTCGTCCTGATGCCCGAATTGCTGGAAGTCGCCGCTTAACCGCAGATCGACAAACCTGTCCTGCAGGGCGTTCAGCGCCTGTTCGCTCAGGGCGTGGTGCATGCGAATGACGAAGGTGTTCTTCAGCCAGCGGCTGGAGTGAAAGTTGCTGTAGAAGCGGTTGATCTCGGCGACGGCCTCATCGGCGCTGTACACCAGCTTCATCAGGTTCATGTCCGTAGGCAGAATGTACTTGTTCGTCTCCAGCTCATTTCTGATGAAGCTGAGCGCTCCTTCCCAGAAGGTCCCGCCCGGGGCATCCAGCAGCACGATCGGAACCAGCGGACTTTTGCCAGTCTGGATCAGCGTCAGCACTTCCAGCGCTTCGTCGAGGGTGCCAAACCCGCCTGGGCAGAGCACCAGCGCATCGGCCTCTTTGACGAAAAACAGCTTACGCGTGAAGAAGAAGTGGAACGGCAGCAGATTGCCGGTGCCATCCACGGTCGCATTGGCGTGCTGCTCGAAGGGCAGGGTGATATTGAAGCCCAGGCTGTGATCCAGACCGGCGCCTTCGTGGGCCGCGGCCATGATCCCTCCACCGGCGCCGGTGATGACCATCAGGTCCGAAGCGGCCAGCTGCTTGCCCAGTTCACGGGCCAGCGCATAAACAGGATGTTCGAGGGGTGTGCGGGCGGAGCCGAACACGGTGACCTTGCGCCGGCCTTTGAATCGTTCGAGCACCCGGAAAGCATTTTCCAGTTCGCGTAACGCTTGCAGGGTGATTTTGGCATTCCAGCGATTGAGGTCGTCCTGGGCCATGCGCAGGACGGTCAGGGTCATGTCGCGGTACAGCGGAAGATTGGGGCTGTCCGGGGCGACCGAACCGAGGAGCTCTTCGACCTTGAGGGTGAGGTCATTTCCGTTGCTCTGAAAGTGCTGAGACAACGCGTCACTGGGTACGTACGGCATTCACGCTTTCTCCTTCTGCAGAATCATTGACCGTCACCAGGGGGCGGGATCGCGACGCTTCATGCGTCGGCGTGCGCAGCGCATCCGGAAGACAGGGGAGCATCAAAGCTGCGCGGCGCCCGATTCTGGACTAATCCATGGTTGAAAAGAGAAAACATTGATGGCAACCGGTGCCGCAGGCAACCCTTTCTTGCATGCAAAATGTGATGAGTCAGGATGGGCACGGCGAAACGAAAAGCAGGCACCAGGATCAGCGATCAAGCAGCGTGCAAGACGTGCTGAGTGGCGGGAATTTGAATGGCGTATGTAGCGGGGCGGAGAGGGCAAGACTGCGCGTTGAAGGGGGCTCGAAACGCGCAGTCCGTAAAGCTCGTTACATCACTTCTTGTGGGCAGGGGGCTTGGCAGCGCAGTCCGCCGCTTTGATTTCCTGGGTGGTGATGAGCTTGTTGGTTTTGTATTCGGTGAACTGGTACCGCAGGATCGCGCCCTTGGCCATTAGTTGGCGGTAACCGGCGTTGCGGCACACGCTGCCGCCCAGCTGACCGCGGACGTCGTCCGGGTTTTCGCGCATCTGAGCCGCCTGGCCAGACTGCACGCTCAGGTGGTTGATCAGCATCTTGCCTTCAACGGTGTAGCCTTCGTCGAGGATGTCTTCGTTGATGGCGCGTGGGGTGCCGACACTGCTTTCCTTCGCGACTTTATCAAGCATCTGGCTCAGTTCGTAATCCTGCTTGGACGCCGCGTTGGCGCACAGTGGAGCGACGAGCAAAAGCGTGAGAGTGGGGGCGATGAGGCGCAGCATTGAATTCTCCTGGTGCGTGGACGGGTGTTGCAGAGGCTGGCCGTTGGACCGGCGACATCCCGAGGCGTTCACTGTAGGCGTGAGTGCTCTCAAGGCCGGGCAGTATAGGTGAGGAGCCTTGGCGGACACCAGAGAGCACGGCGCCTTGGCCTGCGTCTGATAGAATGCCGCGACTTTTCGACCTGCCGGATGCCCCTCGTGTCACTGCCTTCTTACCCCTCAATGACCCAGACTGTTTTTCACGGTAATTCGGTCGCACGTCTGAGAGATGAGCGGGAGGAGGAGAGCACGAAACCTTTCCTGGCTCGCGGATCACGTGCGCCAAGGTGCCATTGCTGTCGAGTGATCGAAAGTCACTGCCTTTGCAGGTGGCGTCCCAAGGTCCAGGCACGATCTGGGGTTTGCCTCATCATGACCAAAAAAGAGGTATTCAAACCCAGCAATACCGGTTGGCTGATAGCAGACGTGATTCAGGATAACCATGCGTTTGTGTGGTCACGCACTGAGGTCGACGAAAAGCTGATTGCATTGCTCAATGATCCGCAATGGCAGCCCTACCTGGTGTTCCCGGGTGAATACGTAGCGGCGGAGCGCGTCACCAACACCGTGACGATTAATCCGAACAAGAGACCGCTGTTTGTGCTGATTGACGCGACATGGACTGAAGCGAGGAAGATCTTCCGTAAAAGCGCTTACTTTGATTCGATCCCGATTTTAAGCCTGATTCCCGAGAAGCTTTCACGATACAAGTTGAGACGCTCCACCCGCAGCGAACATCTCTGTACCGCTGAAGTGGCCGCACTGTGTTTCGATCTGGCCGGCGATACTGAGGCAGGCTCTGCGTTGAGCTGTTATTTCGATGTGTTCAGTCAGCACTATTTAGGGGCTAAAAATCAGTTGCCCCTCGACTTGCTAAGCGATGCCCATCAAGAGCTGAAGGGTTACCTCGAGTAGTCATCAGTTGTGTCGCCGCCCGCGAGCCGCCTTAAAACGGCTCGCAATACGAGTATGACCTCAGGCGAGAGTTTTCTTCGGCCACAACTGCGCCAGCAGCATCCCCGCCAGCATTAATCCACAACCGATATAACCACGCAGTTGCAAGGCCTCTCCCAGAATCCAGGCGCCGGCGATGGCGGCGAACACGGCTTCCAGAGAGAGGATGATGGCGGCATGGGAGGCAATGGCGTGCTTCTGCGCGACCACTTGCAGCGTGTAACCCACGCCCACCGCGACGATGCCGCCATAAAGCAGGGAAGGGCCCGCATCGATGATCGCATTGAGGGCGATCGGTTCGAAGAGGACTGCCAGGAGCAGGCTCACTACCGAACAGGTGGCGAACTGTAAAAAAGCCAGACGGATCGGGTCGTGGCGGCTGGCGAACAAACTGACCAACACCACGTGTGCACCCCACACGAACGCGCCGATCAACTGCAGCCAATCCCCCGAAGCGACGTGAAAGTTATCGCCGATACTGAGCAGGCACATGCCGACCACTGCCAACAGGCAACCCAGCCAGGTGCCCAGCCCGGTTTTATGCCCGAGCAGCAAGCCCAGCAACGGAACTACAATCACGTAAAGGCCGGTGATGAAGCCGGAGTTTGTCACGCTGGTAAACAGCAGGCCGACCTGTTGCAGGTTGATGCCCAGTGCCAGCGCCAGGCCCATGATGATGCCGGCGCGTAACATGCCGCGATTGAGCAAGGGCTCCGGCACGCGGGCCGTCTTGGCATTGCGCAGAATCAGCGGGATCAGGCAGAGGGAGCCCAGCGCGAACCGCAGACCCGAGAACAGATAGGGACCGATGTGATCCATCCCGGCGGTCTGGGCGACGAAGCCGGTGCCCCAGATCAATGCGGTCAGGAGCATGAGCAGGTCCGCTCGCAGGGCATGGTTTGGCATGATGGCACTCGTCAGGTCGGGGGCGCAGACTTTGCCGCAAAGCATCAGGCTTGACCACCCCGACTTCGCTGGGCATCCTTGGCGCCGCTCACGTACGGTCCCTGTGTCAAGATGTCGCGGGTGAACTCATTGGGTGTTGAATTCGTCGGCGCTCAGTCACTTACAGGATCATGAAATGCCATACGAAATCCTGATTGCCGACGACCATCCCCTGTTTCGCAGCGCCTTGCATCAGGCGCTGAGCCTTGGGCTCGGGCCGGACGCCAGATTGGTCGAGGCCGAGAGCATCGCTGATCTGGAAGCGCGACTGACCGAGAAGTCTGACTGGGATCTGGTTCTGCTGGACCTGAACATGCCCGGCGCCTATGGCTTTTCGGGGTTGGTGCTGTTGCGCGGCCAGTACCCGCAAGTCCCGGTGGTGATGGTCTCCGCTCAGGAAGAGGCCGCGGTGGTGGTCAAGTCCCGCGAGTTCGGCGCCAGCGGCTTCATCCCGAAATCCAGTTCCCTGGAAACCATTCAGAAGGCCGTGCGAACGGTGCTGGATGGCGATGTCTGGTGGCCCCCGCAGGTCAACGAAAGCATCAGCGTGTCACCGGAGGCCAAGGCCGCCAGCGAAGGCCTTGCCAGCCTGACGCCCCAGCAGTTTCGCGTGTTGACGATGGTCTGCGAGGGGTTGCTGAACAAGCAGATCGCCTACGAGCTGAGTGTGTCGGAAGCCACGATCAAGGCCCACGTCACGGCGATCTTTCGCAAGCTCAACGTGCGCACCCGAACCCAGGCCGCTTTACTGCTGCAACAATTGGAATCCATTCCCCAGAGCTGATTCCCGCGAATCAGGCCAAACCCGGGCTTTACGCGGCCGACCTTCACACTTTTTTGACCGTCGCCGCACTAGCCTCCACCGCTTTCATTCATCAGTAGTTTTCCTATGACGTCCCCATTCAAAGGCCAGACCGGCCTCAAACGTATTCTCAACGCGTCTGGCTATTCCTTTGACGGCCTGACCGCTGCATTCAAGGGCGAAGCGGCGTTCCGTCAGCTGGTGCTGCTCAACGTCGTGTTGATCCCGCTGTCCTTCGTGTTTCATGTCAGCCGCGGCGAGCGCGCGATCCTGATCGCGGTGTGCCTGTTGGCGCTGATCGTGGAACTGCTGAACTCGGCCATCGAAGCCGCGATTGACCGGATTTCCCTGGACCGCCACCCGCTGTCGAAGAACGCCAAAGACATGGGCAGCGCCGCACAGTTCGTGGCGCTGAGCATGATTGCCGTGGTCTGGGGCCTGATCCTGCTGGGCTGACAATCGCCTTTATAGCCGGGCTGCGCGTCAGGCAATGCTCGGCAGCACAATCTCGTCGCTGCGGTTAACACCGGCGGTGAATGAGCGACAGAGGTCGAGGAATTCGCGAATAGCCGATGTCTGATATTTCTGCTTGTGCCAGATGAAGTAGAACTGCCGCACCAGATCCAGCTCCGGCGTTTCAACCGCAACGAGGCTGCCGCGACGGAAAGCGTCACGCAGGGCCAGACGCGAAATGCAGCCGATCCCCAGCCCTGACTCGACGGCGCGTTTGATCGCCTCGGTGTGTTCCAGCTCCAGCCTCACGTTCAGGCTGTTCAAGTGGTGACGCATGGCCTGATCGAAGGTCAGGCGCGTCCCCGAACCCTGCTCCCGCAAAATCCACGCTTCCCGCGTCAATTCCTCCAGTGACGCCCGGCCCTTTTTGGCCAGCGGATGCTGAGGGGCGCAAAACACCACCAGCTCATCCTCGACCCAGGTTTGCACTTCGATGTCGGGGTGGCTGCAGTCGCCTTCGATCAAGCCCAGATCGATTTCGTAATGGGCGACCTGCTGAACGATGTTCGCCGTGTTTTGCACGTGCAGCTTCACCTGGCTCTCGGGGTGGCGCTGCATGAAGCTGCCGATCAAGAGGGTTGCCAGGTAGTTGCCGATGGTGAGCGTTGCACCGACCGCCAGCGAGCCGAAGCCGGACTTGCCGTTTAGCAGGTCTTCGATCTCCTTCGCCTGATCGAGCAGCGCAACGGCCTGGGGCAACAGTTGCCGGCCGGTGGCATTGAGGCTCAGCCGCTTACCGGCGCGGTCGAACAGCTGGCAGCTGGACTGGCGTTCCAGTTCAGTGATGGACGTGCTCGCCGCCGATTGCGACAAGGACAGCAGGACCGCTGCGCGGGAAACGCTTTCCTGCTGAGCGACGGCGACGAAAACCTGGAGCTGACGGAGAGTAAATCGCATATCTATATAACCGATAACCCATATCTTGATAATTCAGTTAACAGATATTGTGTCTGCCACTAGAATGTCGCGCAATGGCGCATCGACTGGCGCACGTTATTTATCAGGAGCTCCCACGTACCATGAGCAACATGAATCACGAGCGTGTCCTCAGCGTTCATCACTGGAACGACACCCTCTTCAGTTTCAAGTGCACCCGTGATCCTGGCCTGCGCTTCGAGAACGGTCAGTTCGTCATGATCGGTCTGCAGCAGCCAAACGGGCGCCCGCTCATGCGTGCCTACTCCATTGCCAGCCCGAACTGGGAAGAGCATCTGGAGTTCTTCAGCATCAAGGTGCCGGACGGCCCGCTGACCTCCCAGCTGCAGCATCTGAAGGAAGGCGACGAGATCATCATCAGCAAGAAGCCTACGGGCACGCTGGTGCTGGACGACCTCAAGCCGGGCAAGCACCTTTACCTGCTCAGCACCGGTACCGGTCTGGCGCCGTTCATGAGCGTGATTCAGGACCCCGAAACCTACGAGCGTTTCGAGAAGGTCATCCTCTGCCACGGCGTGCGTTACGTGAATGAAGTCGCTTACCGCGAGTTCATCACCGAGCACCTGCCGCAGAACGAATTCTTCGGCGAGATGCTGCGTGACAAGCTGATCTACTACCCGACCGTGACCCGCGAGCCGTTCGAGAACGAAGGCCGCCTGACCGACCTGATGCGCAGCGGCAAGCTGTTCAGCGACATCGGTCTGCCACCGATCAACCCGCAGGACGACCGCGCCATGCTGTGCGGCAGCCCGAGCATGCTCGACGAAACCAGCGAAGTGCTGAACAGCTTCGGCCTGACCGTTTCGCCGCGGATGCGCGAGCCGGGTGATTACCTGATCGAGCGCGCCTTCGTCGAGAAGTAACGCCGTTCAGATACGACCCAATCGCCGATGAACACCCTCGCAGCCCTGCGAGGGTGACGTCATCGGCGAATAGGTCAGTACAGGCACCCGCATTTTTGGGGTCTGAAAAAAACCGCCTGGAGGTCACGGACCAGGCGGTTTTTTTGTGGGCAGGCGTCAGTCGTTTATCAACCGGCGGCGGGAACCACCTCCAGCACGCAAATGACACCCGGCTGCGGATAGTGCCAGCGAACGTCCAGATCCCAGAACTGCGCGCCGTAGCGGCGCTCTGGCGTGGGCGTCTGGTAGGCCGGTCGCGGGTCTTGAGCCAGGCACTGCTCGATCAGCTCGATCAGGGGTTCTTCGAGGCGCAACCCTTGTTCGCGGGCCTGGGTCAGCGCCGGGTCGGACCACTGCACCGGAATCATCTCCGGCGCGGCTGCGGCCATGCTGTTGCGTGCATCAGCGATCACATCGGCGTAAGGCACGTAGGGTTTGACGTCCAGCACCGGGGTGCCGTCCAGCAGATCGATGCCTGACAACCACAGGCGCCCGGCCTCGACCTTGTCCAGCTTGACCACCGACTGACCGATGCCGTTCGGCCGATGGGTGGCGCGCGTGGCGAACACGCCCATCGACTGATTGCCGCCGAGGCGAGGAGGGCGCACCTTGAGTCGCGGCTTGTCCTCCAGGGCTTGATGAAACAGAAAAAGCAGCCAGACATGGCTGACTTGTTCCAGGCCCTGCACGGCGTCACCCTGATCAAAGGGCGCGATCAACTCCAACACGCCCCGCGCGGCAGGCGCCAGTTGCGGCTGCCGGGGAATCGCAAACTTCTCTTTGAAGCACGAGCGCATGAAACCGATCGGCGAAACGCTGTAGGCCTGGGTCATCAACGGAGCTGCAGCGCTTAGCCGCGTACGCGCAGGGTCAGGCCGCGCAGGAAGTTGCGCAGCAACTGGTCGCCACAGACACGGTAGTTGGTATGACCCGCCTTGCGGAACAGGGCGCTGAGTTCAGGCTTGGACACCGGGAACTCGGACGCCTTGAGGATCGCGTGCATGTCGTCTTCCTTCAGCTCGAAGGCCACACGCAGCTTTTTCAGAACGATGTTGTTGGTGATCGGCAGCTCGACAGGCAGCGGCGGGCGGCTCTCGTCCTTGCCGCGCTTGAAGAACACCAGACCGTCGAGGAAATGCGCCATGACCTCGTCGCTGCACGGCACGAAGCCTTCGTCTTCGTCTTTCTTCATGTAGGCCGCGACATCGGCCTTGGTCGCGTCGAACCCGCCGAGCTTGATGATATCGACCACTTTGGCGTCGTTGATATCAAGCATGTAACGGATGCTGCGCAGTACATCGTTGTTCATCATGGTGCGTGTATTTCCTGGGGATTCGCAGATGAGCGCCCGCGAGAGTCGATAGGCCGCTCAGAAAGGGGATTCAGAATTTTTCTTTGTCGTTCATGTAGCGCCATTGGCCTTCAGGCACCTTGCCGATGGACACGCCGCCGATACGAATACGTCGCACCGAAACAACCTTGAGACCCACCGCTTCGCACAGCTGGGCAATGACCCCGGGCTGCGGGTTTTTCATGGCGAAGCGCAGGCGGTTTTCGTTCTGCCAGCTGGCTTTGACCTTGGGCAGTTCCTTGCCCTTGTAGGTCATGCCGTGGTTCAGGCGGTTGAGGCCGTGGGCAACCATGTCGCCCGAGATCTCGACGACGTATTCCTGCTCGATCTTGCTGCGGTCGTCGGTGAGTTTGCGCAGGATTTTCCAGTCCTGGCTGAACACCATCAGGCCGCTGGCGTTGGCTTGCAGCGTGGAAATAGATTCCAGGCGCAGGAAGTGCCCTTTGAGCGGACGCCGGCCGATGCTGTGGTCGGCGGACAACGTACCTGGCGTGATCAGCGCCAGGGCGCTTTCAGGGGCCATGCCCGCCGGCGCGTTGAACAGCAGGGTGACGGATTCAGGGGTATCGGCTTTTGCTTCCGCATTCAGCACCACGGTCTGGTTTTCGACCTTGAACTGGGGCTCGTCGACGACAACGCCGTCCACCGTGACCCAGCCGCCTTCAATGAACAGCTCGGCTTCGCGCCGGGAGCAACCGACCAGCTCGATCAGGCGTTTGGAAAGGCGAATGGGGTCAGTCATGAGAAAAGCCGTAACAAAATGGAAAGGCGCCTATTGTACCCGCCCAGGCACCGTTAATCGCGGCCACATTGAAATTGGCGGGTGAATAAGCCTCCACTCGATGGATTTTTCCGGGAGCGACGCAGGTCTGCTCTCTATTCCTACATTGTCTGGAGCGAATTCATGACCAAATGGCTACCCGCACTGCTGATGACTGTCAGCCTGCCGCTACTCGCTGCGCAAACCCCGGCCTACGGCCCGCAGCTGGAAGGCTTCCAGTACCCGTTCCCGGCGCAGAACTTCAGCTTCGATTCCCAAGGCGCACCGGTGCAGATGGGTTACATGGACATCAAGCCGACTGGCACCGCCAATGGTCGCAGCGTGGTGCTGCTCCACGGCAAGAACTTTTGCGGCGCCACGTGGGAAGGCACTATCAAGGCGCTGACGGGCGCAGGTTATCGTGTGGTCGCGCCGGATCAGATCGGCTTCTGCCGCTCCAGCAAACCGGCGGACTATAAATACACCTTCCAGCAACTGGCGCAGAACACCCAAGCGCTGCTGACCCAACTGGGCATCGATCACGTCACGGTGGTCGGGCATTCCATGGGCGGCATGCTGGCGACGCGCTTTGCGCTGATGTACCCCGAGCAAGTGGACCAGTTGCTGCTGGTCAACCCTATCGGTCTGGAAGACTGGAAAGCCAAAGGCGTACCGGATCGCAGCTTCGATGACTGGTATACCCGGGAGCTGAAGACCAACGCCGGCAGCATTCGCAAGTATCAGCAGTCGACCTATTACGCCAACGAATGGCGGCCCGAGTTCGATCACTGGGTCAATATGCAGGCCGGCATGTTCAACGGCAAAGGCAAAGAGGAGGTGGCGCGAGCTTCTGCCCAGACCTACGGGATGATCTTCAATCAGCCGGTGTTCTACGACTTCGAGAAATTGAAGATGCCGACCGTGTTGCTGATCGGCCAGAAGGACAATACCGCCATTGCCAAAGACGCAGCGCCTGAGGCATTGCGCAAGACGCTGGGCAATTACCCGGAGCTGGGCAAGGCCGCCGCCAAGCGCATTCCCCAGGCGACGCTGGTGGAGTTCGCCGGGTTGGGCCATGCGCCGCAGATTCAGGATCCGCAGCAGTTCAACAAGGTGCTGTTGGAAAACCTGAAGCGTTGATTCGGTTGAGCTTCAGCTGATCCTGAGCCGCATCCGCAGCATCGGATGCGGCCGACCGAGTCCATCGACTTCCGCCCGGCCCACCACCTCAAACCCCTGCCGTTCATAAAAGCCCAGCGCCTGGGCGTTCTGCTCGTTCACGTCCAGCTCGGTGATGTGGAAATGCTCGATCGCGTAGTCCAGCAGTTGCTTGCCCAGGCCCATGCCACGGTGTTCAGGGGCGATAAACAGCATTTCGAGTTTGCCTGGCGTGGTGCCGGCAAAGCCAGTGATGCGCAGGTGCGAGTCCCGGGTGCAGAACAGGTTCACGGCGCCCAGGTATTGGGTTTCCAGCAGATGCCGCAGCAGCGTGATGTAGTTCTCCGGCAGAAAGTCATGGGTCGCGCGCACGGAGGCTTCCCACACCCGGGTGAGTTCGGCGAAGTCGTGCTGCCTGGGCAGATAGATGACCGAGTGCCGGGCCATATTGCCGCTGCTCCCTGGGTAGTGATCCTGATGTGGGGACGATAGCCAGAAAAAACAAACCCCGCCGTTTTACGGGCAGGGCTGTTGGAGGCGAAGCGGCGTGCGAGCCGGGGATTGAGCGTTAGATCGGCTCAGCCCACAGGTCGTACTCATCGGCATCCACGACGCGGCACATGACCTTGTCGCCCGGCTTGAAGTCACGGTCGCTTTCGACAAACACATTGCCGTCGATTTCCGGCGCGTCGAAGAACGAACGACCGACGAAACCCTGTTCATCCACTTCGTCGATCAGCACTTCGATTTCCTTGCCGATTTTCATCTGCAGGCGCGCGGCGCTGATGGCTTGCTGGTGCGCCATGAAGCGGTCCCAGCGATCCTGCTTGATGTCGTCCGGCACGATCGGCGCATCCAGCAGATTCGCCGGTGCACCCTCGACAGGGGAGTACTGGAAGCAACCGACGCGGTCGAGCTGGGCTTCAGTCAGCCAGTCCAGCAGGTACTGGAAGTCTTCTTCGGTTTCGCCCGGGAAGCCGACGATGAAGGTCGAACGGATGATCAGGTCCGGGCACTGCTCGCGCCAGTTCTTGATGCGCGCCAGGGTCTTGTCTTCGAAGGCCGGGCGTTTCATCAGCTTGAGGATCTTCGGGCTGGCGTGCTGGAACGGGATGTCCAGGTACGGCAGGATCTTGCCGGCCGCCATCAACGGAATGATCTCGTCGACGTGCGGGTACGGGTAAACGTAGTGCAGGCGCACCCACACACCCAGCGAACTCAGCGCCTGGCACAGCTCGGTCATGCGCGTGCGCACCGGCTGGCCGTTCCAGAAACCGGTGCGGTACTTGATGTCGACGCCGTAGGCGCTGGTGTCCTGGGAAATCACCAGCAGCTCTTTCACGCCGGCTTTGACCAGCCGCTGGGCTTCGTCGAGCACGTCGCCAATCGGGCGGCTGACCAGCTTGCCGCGCATGGACGGGATGATGCAGAAACTGCAGCTGTGGTTGCAGCCTTCGGATATCTTCAGGTACGCGTAATGACGGGGAGTCAGCTTGACCCCTTGCGGCGGTACCAGATCGATCAGCGGGTTGTGATCGAGCTTGGGCGGCGCGGCGTCATGGACGGCGTTGACCACTTGCTCATACTGCTGCGGACCGGTCACGGCCAGTACGCTCGGGTGCACATTGCGGATGACGCTTTCGTCCACGCCCATGCAGCCGGTGACGATCACTTTGCCGTTCTCGGCCAGCGCTTCGCCGATGGTCTCGAGGGATTCGGCCTTGGCGCTGTCGATGAAACCGCAGGTGTTGACCACGACCACGTCAGCGTCCTGGTAGGTCGGAACGACCTGATAGCCTTCCATGCGCAGCTGAGTCAGGATGCGCTCGGAATCGACCAGGGCCTTCGGGCAACCGAGGCTGACAAAGCCGACCTTCGGGGCGGCGGACGTGGTGACGGTGGACATTGACTAACCTCGGCGTAGGATGCCCGGCGAATAGCCGAAGCATTGACTGGGCGCTTGGGGCGCCTCTGATCAAAAAGTGCGCAATTCTAGCGGCGCGTCGAACGATTGACCAGTGTTATACAGAGAATTACGACGAGTGCTGCGCTATGCTTCGCGGCGTTACGCCCGGCGCCCCAAGTGGGCCGGGCGCATCGGAATTTACCGGTGCGGCGCAGGTCAATCCGACAACGCCGGATCGCGGTGATCGAGTCATGGTTCCAGGAGTGGTAAATGGGTCACGCAACGAGTCAGGCAGGGGTCGGGCATTCTTCGGCAAAACCGCTGAGTCTGCTGGTGGGCGCGGTGGGTGTAGCCTATGGCGACATCGGTACCAGCCCGCTGTACACCATTAAAGAAGTGTTCGTCGGCGGCTACGGCGTGCAAGCCGGTCACGACGCCGTACTGGGCATTCTGTCGCTGATCTTCTGGTCACTGATCTGGGTGGTCTCCTTCAAATACATGGCCTTGGTGCTGCGTGCCGACAATGACGGCGAAGGCGGCATCATGGCGCTCACGGCGCTGGCGAGAAGGGCTTCAGCCAAATACCCGAAGCTGCAGGCGAGCATGATCGTCTTTGGCCTGTTCGGCGCAGCGCTGTTTTACGGCGACAGCATGATCACCCCGGCGATCTCCGTGTTGTCGGCGGTCGAGGGCATGGAGCTGGCATTTGACGGGCTTGAGCACTGGGTGGTGCCCATTTCTCTGGTTGTGCTGGTGGCGCTGTTTCTGATTCAGCGTCACGGCACCGCGCGGATCGGCGTGATGTTTGGCCCGATCATGGTGCTGTGGTTCGTGACCCTCGGCGTGCTCGGTGTCCACGGCATCCTCCAGCAGCCGGAAGTGCTGCACGCGGTCAATCCGGTGTGGGCGGTTCGCTTCTTTATCGATCATCCCGGCATTGGCGTATCGGTCCTGGGCGCCGTAGTACTCGCACTGACCGGCGCCGAGGCGCTGTACGCGGACATGGGCCACTTCGGTCGCAAGCCGATCTCGCGCGCGTGGTTCGCGCTGGTATTGCCGGCGCTGGTGCTGAACTACTTCGGTCAGGGCGCCCTGGTGATCCAGGACCCGGAAGCGGTGCGCAACCCGTTCTACCTCTTGGCGCCGAGTTGGGCGCTGTTGCCTTTGATCGCGCTCTCGACCCTGGCGACCATTATTGCTTCGCAGGCGGTGATCTCCGGGGCGTTCTCGATGACGCTGCAGGCGATTCAGCTCGGCTATATCCCGCGCATGTACATCCAGCACACCTCAAGCGACGCCCAAGGGCAGATCTACATCGGCGCGGTGAACTGGGCGCTGATGGTCGGGGTAATCCTGCTGGTGCTGGGCTTTGAGTCTTCCGGCGCGCTGGCCTCGGCCTACGGCGTGGCGGTGACCGGCACGATGCTCTGCACGACGATTCTGGTGGCGGCGGTCATGCTGCTGGCCTGGAAGTGGCCACCGCTGATCGCGGTGCCGATTTTGGCCGGATGCCTGTTCGTGGACGGCATGTTCTTCGCGGCGAACGTGCCAAAAGTTTTGCAGGGCGGGGCGTTCCCGTTCCTGGCGGGCATTGCGCTGTTCATCCTGATGACCACCTGGAAACGCGGCAAGCAGCTGCTGGTGGACCGCATCGACGAAGGGGGTCTGCCGCTGCCGATCTTCATCAGCAGTATTCGCGTGCAGCCGCCCCATCGCGTTCAGGGTACGGCAGTGTTTCTGACGGCGCGTGCGGACGCCGTGCCCCATGCGCTGTTGCATAATTTGCTGCACAACCAGGTGCTGCATGAACAAGTTGTATTGCTGACCGTTGTGTACGAAGACGCCCCGCGCGTGCCGGCAGCGCAACGCTTCGAGGTCGAGGCGTTTGGCGAGGGCTTCTATCGCGTGATTCTGCACTTCGGCTTCATCGATGAGCCGGACGTGCCGGCGGCCCTCAGCCTGTGTCACCTGAAGGAGCTGGACTTCAGTCCGATGCGCACGACCTACTTCCTCAGTCGCGAAACCGTGGTCTCGTCGAAACTGGAGGGCATGGCCCGCTGGCGCGAGGGTCTGTTCGCGTTCATGCTGAAGAACGCCAACGGCAATCTGAGGTTCTTCAAGCTGCCATTTAACCGGGTGATCGAACTGGGTACGCAGGTGGAGATGTAATCAGCTCCGTTTCGGTGCGATGGGGTTTAACCGGGAATGTGTCGGGTGTCACGACGCGAGATTGATGGCGTACATACAGGCCTCTGCCCGGCTGACGTCGATCCCCCGGGGATGAAACGTATCCCAGATGCTAACCGGCTTGAGCAGACCCCGAAAACAAAAAAATCCCCGCACTCGCAAGAGCGCGGGGATTTTTTATGGGTGCTGGATTACTCGGCGGCGGGCTCTTTGCCCTTCCACTTGTCGATCACCGCACTCAAGCGCTTGGCCAGGGCAGGGTAGTCTTCATCAAAGTGATGGCCACCGGGCAGCTGCATCTTCTCGCCGGGCGCAGTGGCTTCGGTGCAGCCGCTTTCGTCCTTCTCTTCGATGCCGTAGACGCACAACACCTTGTCGCCGGGCAGCTTGGCCGTTTCAGGCCCTGTCGCGGCTTCTTTACCGGCAGCGCCCAACCACCCTTCAACAGCGATCTCGAAGCTGCCGGTGCGGGCGAAGGCGAGCAGGATGATCCCGTCGACCCGCGCCTTGTCTTCTTCCGGCAAGCGGTTGTAGATCGCGGGCAGCACATCGGCGCCGAAGGAGTAGCCGGCAAGGACGAAGTGCTTGGCACCCCATTTCTGCCGGTAGTGGGCCATCAGCTCGCTGAGATCAGCGGCGGTCTGTTCAGGCGATTTGTGCTCCCAGTAATAACGCAGCGTGTCGATGCCGACGACCGGGTAGCCGCCCATTTTCGCCATGTCGCCTGCCACGTCCTTGTCCAGGTCGCGCCAGCCGCCGTCGCCGGACAGAAACAGCGTCACCGTGTCGGAGGGCTGTGAAGACGGCACCTCAACCACAGGAATGTTCAGGCCGCCGTTGTCATCACCACCAATCAGGCGACGGCGCACTTCGTTGTTCAGCACCTGCGGGTATTTGATGTCGTAATCGCTGATGCTGGTTTCGGTGTTGGGTGCGTCACGGACCAGCGTGGCGCTTTCGTCGTCAGGCCCATCGTTCCAGGCGACCGTCCACTTGCCGTGGGCGGCGGCTTTCGGCACAGGATCGGTGCAGCCCGGCTGATCGCGCACGAAGCCGACCGAGATGGCCCGGGCGTTGTCGTTGTTCTGACCGGCCAGCCAGCGCCAGGCCACCGAAGCACCAGGCCCGACACCGGCGACCAGATCAGGGGCACCGTCGAGCTTCTGCAGCGCAGCATTGAAGGTCTTGGCCTGAAGCTGACAGTCATCCTTCGGCAGTGTCACTTGGATCACACGAGCGGAAGCGTCGTAGCTCAGGGCGAGCAGTTGCTTCTCGGTCAGTGATTCTTCGGCGGTGACGGCCAGGGCGACTTGGGTTTTCACCTTGGTCGAGGGCACTACACGGATCAGCGCAGAGCCGTCGTCCAGGGTGATGTGTTCAAGGGTCGGTTGCGCGGCGGGGCGGTTCCACAGCCAGAAACCCAATGCCACCACCAGAATTACCAGGGCTGCGAGCAAAAAGCGCCAGTAGCGTTGAATCATCAGCGTTTCACCAATCCAGTCAGGCCGCCCGCGATCAGGGCGGCGGTATCTGCCAGTGCCACCAGCGGATCAAGTCCTGCGGGCACGGCCATATAACGAGGTTCCCAGTCAGGCTGGAATTTGTCTTTGAAACGGCGCAGCCCCTGGAAGTTGTAGAGCTGTTCGCCACGGCTGAACACCATCGAACCCAGACGCTGGGTCAGAGGTGCGCCACGCCGCGGTTGCAGCCCGGACAACGGCACCATGCCGAGGCTGAAGCGGGCGTAACCTTCTTTTTTGTAATGCAGGATCAGCCCGACCATCATGAATTCCATGGTCAGCTTTGGCGCTTCCGGGTGCGAGCGCATCAGGTCCAGGCTCGCCAGATCATTGCGCGAGGTCTCCAGCAGATTGGAGAACGCGACCGGCTTGCCCTGGAAATGGACGATGGCGATACGGAAATGCTTGAGGTACTCCAGGCTGAAGCGGCCCAGCGAGAAGCCTTTCTCGCGCACGTTCTTGCCCATTAGCCACGCATCGGAAATCACTTTGAGCTCATCCATGGGCGCTTGACCCACTTCATAGATTTCCAGCGACAGACCGTCGCGCCCACCCCGGTTCCAGGTGTAGCGCAGGTCCTTCATTTCCTTGCCCTTGGCTTCGATATCGAACTTGTGCAGATCCACCCGGGCTTCTTCGCCCAGCTTGATAGCAGTCAGGCCGATGTCCATGTAGAACGGCAGGTTCTCGGCGCGCACCTGATAGAACACAGGGCGGGCATGGTGAACGTCGCACAGATCGCGGAACTGCCAGATCAGCTCGGCCCGTTGCTGGGTCGGGCCAATCGGGTCGTACAACGCAACCAGGCTGCGGCCACGATGGGCGTACATCAGAAAGGCGTTGCCGTCCGGGTGCATCAGCACCGCTTTGTCGCCGGTGAGGACCAGACCACCATCGGGCTGGCTGGACGCTTTGATGATCTCTGCCGCTTTGGCCAGTTGCGCCTCGTCAGGCAGGTTGATCACAGGGCGAGCGGTGCGCAGCAACCAGGTCAGCGAGACGATCAACAGCAACACCGCGCTGCCCAGTGCCGAACGCAGCCCGCGAGGGGCGTCGGCGTCCAGGGTGAATTGCCACCACAACTGATGGCTGTAGGGCACGTCCTGGTAGGCGAACAGCAGCAACCAGACCGAAGCGCCCAGCACGCAAACACTGGCGACCAGATACAGCGGCGAAAACGGCAGCTCCAGCAAACGACTCGGGCGGTAGAACGAGCGCCGGAAGATCGCCAACAGGCACGCGGTCAGGAGCAGCAGGCTCGCTTCTTCCCAGTCGAAACCTTTGAGAATCGACAGGATGGAGCCCACAAACAGCAGAATCGTGGTCAGCATCCATGCCGCGGAGAGGCGACGACGCAGGCCCTGGGCAAGCAGCAGGCAGAGCACGCCAATCAGGCTGGCGCCGAAGTGAGAAGCGTCGATCAGTCGATGGGGAATGAGGAACCCGAGACTCTCCAGACGGGTATCAATCTCGGGCGTGGAGCCGGAAAACAGCAGTACCACGCCGGAGAGGAACACCAGCAACGCCAGAATCGGGGCGCCAAGGCCTGATGCAACACGCATGGCCTGTTGCGCGAAAAGCAGTCGCTTGGCCTCACTGTAGAGCAGCACCAGACACGCGATCAGCAGTGGCATCACCACGTAAATCAGGCGGTACAGCAGCAGCGCGGCAGCCAACGGTGCAGCGCCCAGTTCGTCGGCAAATGCGGCGAGCAGAATGGCTTCAAAGACGCCGACTCCACCGGGCACGTGGCTGAGAACACCGGCGGCCAAGGCCAGCAGGTAAACCAGCAGGAAAGCGCCGAAGGGTGGGGCGGAGGGCAGCAACAGATAAAGGACGGCCGCAGCGGCTGCAACGTCCAGCGCGGTGATCACCAGCTGCATCAGCGTCAGGCGCACGCCAGGCAAACGCAGCGTTCGGCGGCCGGCGCGCACCAGCAAGTTATGCGGGATCGTCTGTTCCGGCAGACGTCGGCGATAAATGGCATAACCCAGGATTGCGCTGATGGCCAACACCGCCACCGCCACGGTGGCCAGCACCGGCACCGACACATGCAGCGCCAGCGAAGCGGCGGGCAGGTCGCTCAAGGTCGCCAGGGCCGCCAGCGGGGGAAGTGCGCAACCCAGTGACAGGCTGGCGAATAGGGTCATGTGGGCAACTTCGCCCGCACCCACTCCCAGTCGCGAATAAAGACGGTAACGAACCGAGCCGCCGGACAACATTGACAGGCCTACGGCGTTGCCGATGGCGAACGCGCAAAACCCGCCCATGATCAGCGACTTCGGTGGCAGATCGACATTGGCGTAGCGACTCGCGGACCACTCGTAGCCCAGCAGAATCACAAAGCCGATCGCCGTCGCCAGCACCGCGCCCGCCAGAGAAGGCAGCGGCACGCTGAGCAGCGAATCCTGCAGGGCGTAGATGTCCAGCTCGGTCAGCATGTGCCGGCAGGCGATCAGGGCGACGGCGAACAAAAGGATGGTGACGCCCAACCCGATGGGTTGACGGTACTTGCTCACCAGTTCGCGTGGGCGCAATCGTTTCGGGGGAGCCGGAGGATGCTCCGTCACTGCTTCATTTGTGTCGGACGGGTTGGCGCGCATCAATCACTCCTTGGATCGTGCGCGACAGGATGGAGGTATACAGCCAAGTTACCAATCCCTACGCAAAAAATAATTCAGGATGTTAGCGCTTCAACGTCTAACGGGCGAATACCACGGGTACGTATCAGTGACCGTTCAGTCTAGGTTCAGTCGCTGGCCAGCGTATCGGCAGGGGCGATTAAAACTATTGCCCCGGCAACATACAGTAACAAGACCTCTCGGATGAACGCACCCCGGTAATGGGATGTGACAAGGATTCCGACCCGCTGTTCGTGAGCTTTCAGCGAGGCAAAAAAAAGGCCACTCTTTCGAGTAGCCTTTTTAGATGTTGGTTGCGGGAGCCGGATTTGAACCGACGACCTTCGGGTTATGAGCCCGACGAGCTACCAGACTGCTCCATCCCGCGTCTGTGTGGCGGCATTCTACAGTCGAACGACAAAGTGTCAACCTTTAATGCCAAGGATCGACAAAATAACCGTATCGGGAGCGTTGGGTCGCCTAAGTGGCGGTTGGACAAGGCTTTTATCGCAATCCGCGCCGAAGGGCAGGTCGCCGTCATCCATGGACCCGGTTTAATTCATATGAAGAGGTGAGGGGGGGGTAACGATGGGGGTGGGCTTGCTCAAACAGCGGCCACAAAAAAGGCCACTCTTTCGAGTAGCCTTTTTTGATGTTTGGTTGCGGGAGCCGGATTTGAACCGACGACCTTCGGGTTATGAGCCCGACGAGCTACCAGACTGCTCCATCCCGCGTCTGTGTAGCGGCATTCTACAGAGGATCGCCGGGGTGTCAAGCAATCGGCAGAAAAAAATGCTTTTTCTTCAAGCGGTTAGCGTGGCGGTTGGGACGGATATCGGTGGCGCGCCTCGGTTTAGGGGTATTTTGGCTGGTTGGGTGGCGCGCACATTCCGTAGGGAGCGAGGCTTATTAAGTGTCAGAAAGTCGCGTGAATGAGATACTGCGCGACCGCTTTCCTACGACTCCATGTGATGCCGCAGCGCAAAATCATCCATATCGACTGTGATTGCTTCTACGCCGCGATTGAGATGCGCGATGACCCGCGCCTGGCCGGCAAGCCCCTTGCAGTGGGTGGGTCGGCAGAACGGCGGGGTGTGATCGCCACCTGCAACTATGAGGCCCGGGCCTACGGCATTCGCTCCGCGATGTCATCCCGTCATGCGCTGACACTGTGCCCGGACCTCACCATCGTCAAACCGAGGATGGACGCCTATAAAGAAGCATCGAAAGAGATCCAGACGATCTTCCGCGACTACACCGACCTGATCGAGCCGCTTTCGCTGGATGAGGCTTATCTGGATGTCACGGAATGCGAGCACTTTGCCGGCAGCGCGACGCGCATCGCCCGGGACATTCGTCGGCGGGTCTCCAATCAGCTGCACATCACGGTTTCCGCCGGCGTTGCCCCGAACAAGTTTCTGGCCAAGATCGCCAGTGACTGGAAAAAGCCCAACGGGCTGTTCGTGATCACGCCTGATCAGATCGAAGACTTCGTCGCCCAGTTGCCAGTGTCCAAATTGCACGGTGTCGGCAAAGTCACCGCCGACAAGCTTGGCCGCCTCGGCATCATCACCTGCACCGATCTACGCGGCTGGAGCAAGTTGTCGCTGGTGCGGGAATTCGGCTCGTTCGGCGAGCGGCTGTGGAATCTGGCCCATGGTGTGGATGAGCGTCCCGTGCAGAACGACAATCGGCGGCAGTCGGTCAGCGTCGAAAACACCTACGACACCGATCTGCCGGACCTCGCCAGTTGTTTGCTGATGCTGCCGGCGTTGCTGGAAACGTTGAACGACCGCATCGGTCGGATCGACAGCCTCTACCGCCCCGGCAAGCCGTTCGTGAAGGTCAAGTTTCACGACTTCACCCAAACGACGCTGGAACAGGCGGGGGCAGGGCGGGACTTGAGCAGTTACGAGCAACTGCTGACCCAGGCGTTCGCACGCGGTGGCAAGCCTGTGCGATTGCTGGGAATCGGCGTGCGTCTGCATGACCTTCGTGCTGCCCATGAACAGCTGGAGTTGTTCAGCTGAGGCTGGTTCAGGCCAGGTTATTCGCTGCCCGGCGGCATTGCGACCAGTCGACCGGCGTCTTTTGCCAGTGACCGAAGGAATTCGTGCTGCAACTGCGGATCGTTGCGGGTCAGTTCGATCAATGACTGTTCCAGCTCACTGGCTTCTTCTTCCAGGCCCAGCTCGGACAGACGCTTGACGCGATGCACCCACTGGCTGACTTCGTCGTCTTCCAGATCGTCGTAAATCAGGTCATGGGCTTCAATCAGCTTGCCGCGCAGTGATTTGCTCAGCGGCAGTGTGGCAGTTGCCTGGACGTTGCTCTGGTCATCCTGAACCTTGATGTTCAGCTGGGTGACATAACTCAGGTTCTGCTCGGCGAACGGGCTGTCCAGCAGATTCACCCGCAGCACGCCGTTACGGTCCGTATTCAGCTCGTGGGCCTCTTTGCCCGCAGTGACTTCAACCGGCGCTTCACTCCACGGCAGGCTCGAATGCTCGACGCGATGATCGCGCTGCACCTCGTCGATACCGGCCAGGTTCTGTTGAGCGCGTCCATGGGAGGGCGCATTCATGAACGGGTTGACGCCCGCGACCCCGTAAGTGAGCCAGTCCTTGGTGACACTGTCCGGCAGGCTGCCGAACGTCAGCACGTTGACCACGTTGGCGCCGACGCCCGCGACGATGGCCACGGCGCCCAAGGGGATTTCATAGACTTCCCGCCAAGGCTGATACGGCGTGTACCGGTCGTAGTGGCGGGTGACTTCGAATTCAGTGATGTCGAAGGTTTTCAGCTCGTGGATGCGTATCCGGCGCTGGGGCAATTCCAGCGTCTTGGGCTCGCCAAGGTCGACCTGAAAACTGTGGTCGAGCAATTTGCGCTCGATACGTTCTTCATGCTCGCTGCGCTGGGACAGATGATTGGCACAGCCGCCGAGAACCAGGCTGGTGCACAACACAGTGCCCGCGAGACGTGAGGTATTTCGCTTGAACATGAGATCTCTAGGTGCAGGTAAGGCGCATCGCAGAGGCGTGGCGGATGAAAGCGCGCCTGCACAATCGCAGGCGCGCCATCCGGTCAGCGCTTGATCCGGTCCTTGATGAAAGACAACACATCGGCAACAGGCAGGGCCTGCGCTTCGGCTTCGATGCGGCTCTTGTATTCGAGGTTGCCCTCGGCAAGGCCACGGTCACTGACCACGATGCGATGCGGAATGCCGATCAGTTCCATGTCGGCGAACTTGATCCCAGGGCTGGTCTTCTTGTCGCGATCGTCCAGCAGCACTTCGAAGCCCGCCGCCGTCAGTTCGGCGTACAGCTTGTCGGTTGCCTCTTTGACTGCATCGGTTTCGTAGCGCAGCGGCACGAGGGCGATCTGGAAAGGCGCGAGCGCGTCGCTCCAGATAATGCCGTTTGCGTCGTTGTTCTGCTCGATCGCAGCCGCCACAACGCGGGACACACCAATGCCGTAGCAACCCATGGTCAGGGTGACCGGCTTGCCGTTCTCGCCCAGCACCTGGCACTTCATCGCGTCGCTGTACTGGGTGCCCAGCTGGAAGATGTGCCCGACTTCGATGCCGCGCTTGATGATCACATTGCCCTGACCGTCAGGGCTTGGGTCGCCGGCGACGACGTTACGCAGGTCAGCCACGGCCGGAACCGGCAGGTCCCGCTCCCAGTTGACGCCGAAGTAGTGCTTGTCATCGATGTTCGCGCCAATGCCGAAGTCGCTCATCAGCTCCACCGAGCGGTCGATGATGCACGGCAGCGGCAGATTCAGCGGGCCGAGGGAGCCCGCGCCGGCGCCGATGGCGTCACGCAGTTCGGCTTCGGAGGCCATGACCAGCGGGCTGGCGACTTGCTCCAGATTGGACGCCTTGATTTCGTTGAGCTCGTGATCGCCACGGATGATCAGCGCAATCAGCTTGCCTTCCTCGGCAGCATGCACAACGAGGGTCTTGACGGTCTTTTCGATCGGCAGATTGAACTGCTCGACTAAGGCCGCGATGGTCTTGGCGTCGGGGGTGTCGACAAGGCGCAGTTCTTCGGTCGGGGCAGGGCGGCTGGCCTCGCGCGGAATGGCTTCGGCTTTTTCGATGTTGGCGGCGTAGTCGGAGGTGTCGCTGAATACGATGTCGTCTTCGCCGGACTCCGCCAGTACGTGGAACTCATGGGAGCCCGCACCACCAATGGAGCCGTTGTCAGCCACCACAGGGCGGAAGTTCAGGCCCAGGCGGGTAAACACGTTGCAGTACGCCTGATGCATACGGTCGTAGGTTTCCTGAAGGGAATCCTGGGTCGCATGGAAGGAATAGGCGTCCTTCATGATGAATTCGCGGCCGCGCATCAAACCGAAGCGCGGGCGGATTTCGTCACGGAATTTGGTCTGGATCTGGTACATGTTAATCGGCAGCTGTTTATAGCTGTTGAGCTCGTTGCGGGCCAGATCGGTGATGACTTCTTCGTGGGTCGGGCCCGCGCAGAATTCGCGATCATGACGGTCTTTCAGGCGCAACAGCTCAGGGCCGTACTGTTCCCAGCGGCCTGATTCCTGCCAAAGCTCTGCCGGTTGAATGCCCGGCATCAATACTTCCAGCGCGCCCGCTGCGTTCATCTCTTCACGAACCACCGCTTCGACCTTGCGCAATACCCGCAGGCCCATGGGGAGCCAGGTGTAGAGACCGGAGGCAAGTTTGCGAATCATGCCGGCACGAAGCATCAGCTGATGGCTGATCACGACCGCATCGGATGGCGTTTCTTTCTGTGTGGCGAGCAAATATTGACTGGTACGCATGGTCGGCCGTTGTCGGTTGCGGTGACTGGGAAATGACCCGGCATTGTACGGTGGTGGTATCGCTGAGTACAGGCCGGACGGGCGCCGCAAGGGGAGGGATTGTCAACCGTGCGCCCATGAAAAAGCCCGGCGCGAAGGCCGGGCTTTTCGATAACGAGTGTCAGACAGTGCGATTACAGGACCGAAATCGGGTAGTCGACGATCAGACGGAACTCGTTGATATCACCTTCGCCTTCGTCGGCATTGGCGCGGTGCCACGCTTGACGAATACGGAACGACAGGTCTTTGGCCGGGCCAGCTTGAACGACGTATTTGGCCTCGACGTTGGTTTCGTGGTGGCTGCCGTCAGCACCATAAAGACCGGTGTAAGAGCTGTTGGATGGAGTATGAGTACCATCAATGTTGGTACCGCTGACGTAACGGGCCATGAAGCTCAGGCCGGCCACACCGTAGGGCGCCATGTTCAGGTCGTAACGACCTTGCCACGATCTCTCGCCCGGGGCGTTGAAGTCGGAGTATTGAATCGAGTTCGCAAGGAAGATCGAGTCGCCGCCTTTATTATTGTCGCCGATACCGATGTAGTCGAACGGCGTATCACCGTTAACTTTCTGGAACGCCAGTGTCAACGTATGCGCAGCCAGGAAGGAGTAAGCAGCCGAGCCCGACCATGCGGTGTTGCTGATAGTGCCAGCTTTGGCACTGCCGGTATCTTTTGTGTTGTAGATGTTGAAGTCGAACGCCAGGGCTTGGTCGTCAGTTAAAGGCAGCGCGTAGTTGATGTTGCCGTAGTACTGGTTCCAAACGTCTTCCAATTTGGCGTAGTAGAAACCAACGCCCAGATTGTCGGTGATGGAGTATTTACCACCGCCGAAGTCGGCAGTTTTCGCTTCCACCGCTGCGTAAGTTGCAAAAATGCCGCCATCATGGCTGGTATCGTTCTGGCTGGTGCCCGAATAGAAATGCCCGGCTTCAACATCGAGACCTTTGATCTCGCTGCTCTGCAGGCTCAGGCCGCTGGCAGTCTGTGGCAACAAGCGAGAGCCACCCACCGCGAACACTGGGTTCTGAGGCTGCATGTCCCCGATCTTGAGTTCGGTTTTGGAAATCCGGAACTTGGCGGCGGCACCGGCTTTGCCGAAGCTGTCGTGGTTGTCGCGGAAGCCGTCGGAATTGGGTGTGGTGTCCAGCGTCAGGTTGCCAGAACCCGAGTGCTTGTCGTCGCCGCTGAGTTTGAAGCCTGCGTAACCAAAGGCGTCGACACCTACGCCGATCAGACCCTGGGTGTAACCCGAAGTGAAGTTGCCCCAGAATCCCTGAGTCCAGTCACGTTGGTCTTTGCGACCTTCGTCGTGCAGGATGTGGCGGTTGAAGTAGTAGTTACGAGCCTTAACGTCGAGCTTGCTCCCCTCTACAAAACCAGTTGCTTCGGACTGATCGCTTACGAATGCCGCAGCCGATGCCAATTGGGTGCTGGCTGCAGTAACTGCCAGTGCGATTGCGCTCCACTTCATCACTCTCATCGTGACTTTGCTCCTTTGGTTTTTAAGAAGAGTACTGCCGTCCACCTGTTTTTTTATATGGCCGGCTTCTTTCTTTTTGGTGTCGGCGAAATCTACAACACGCTGACATTATTGGCGATAGTGACAAACCTATCCTTTCAGTTTCTTTACGGCCTTGTCGCCGCCAGCTTTGTCCATGTCGCTACTGAACAGCCCCTGTTTATTCAACCGTGCGCTACCGGGTCACTGTGGACGCTGAATTCATTCATCACTCATCGAATCCAGCCGCTCCAGCTACCTTGTCAAACGACGCTGAGTCCGTTCGGGTCCGGCCTGTCTTTCGACGCGCTCGTCTTCAAGCTTGTGTGTGACAAAGCAACAACCGTGCACAAAATTTCGACGAACATGAAAAAAATGTCGAAAGCGGTGAGGAAACATTCGATGTAGCCCTTAACCCACTGAATTAAAACGATAAAAATATTTTAGATAGCCTGCTTTGTAACATCAGTTGCCTTGAGGATAACGCGGGCAAATGTCACTGGCGTTACCTGTTACCCCTCCGGAGTGGGTAAATCGCGGATAGCTGTCACATATTCGCGCCTCATCTGAGTCTTTTTGGTGCGTCGTCCGGCGAAGTTGCCTGCGTTTGGTTCTCTCGGATCGGAGTCGGCTTGATGCAAAGCGTTATGCCGGTAGGGTCAGTGTCTAAAATTGAGCGTGAGGCCCGAGTTCAAAGGGTTTGTCCGAAATCCGGTGCTTGATTTGCAGCGATCAACGCGGGCCTTGATCTGCTTCATGAGCGTGCGCTGCGGTTTTTTATGCGCGCTTCTGGTGCGACGCGGGCGCGTACTGCTCGCCGATCAACACCAAATCCGCAAAATGCCTTGAACCGCCGTGCCAGATGAATCACGCGGAATTCACGAGTATCCTTCCCTATCCCAAGGCCTCCATCGGGGCCAGTGACTTGGCTCATTAAATCTAATCGGCGATCAGGAGTATCAACGTGTTTGTTCTGGATCCGCGCTTGCTGCAAGACACACTGCCGATTGGCGATTTCCCGCTGTGCACGCTGCTGCTGTCGAATGATTCCAATTACCCATGGTTCATCCTGGTGCCAAAGCGTCCGGACATCAGTGAAGTGTTTCAGCTTTCAGAGACGGAGCAGGCCCAGTTGTGGAGGGAAACCACCTACCTCTCGGCCGTACTTGATCGTACTTTCAAGGCCGACAAAATGAACGTTGCAGCCTTGGGAAATGTGGTCAATCAGCTGCATATGCACGTCATCGTTCGCCGGGTCGGCGACGCGGCCTGGCCTGCGCCGGTGTGGGGCAAGCACCCCGCCAAGCCTTACTCGGCGGAGGAGGTGGCCCGGATTACCACGCTACTGAAGTCGGAATTGACCGAAGCATTCACCTTTAAGGAGGACTGACCATGGAGCTCGAATCTCGGGTCATGGAGCTGGAAAGTCGACTGGCTTTTCAGGACGATACGATTCAGGCCCTCAACGACGTATTGGTTGCCCAGCAGCGCAGCCTTGATCGTCTGGAATTACAGATCGCCGCCCTGATCAAGCGTCAGGAGGAAATGGGCGGGCAGGGCGACGGCTTTGCTGAAGACTCGCGTCCCCCTCACTATTAAGGGAAAGGGCGCTAAGGGCAGGAATTTCAGCCAAAAAAAACCGCGCCTGTGAGCGCGGTTTTTTTATGCGGCGACGTTAACGGCGCGGGAGCGCAGCGATGACGTCTTCCGCTTGCAGGCCTTTGTCGCGGTTCATCACCGAAAACTCGACACGCTGGCCTTCGACCAGAACGCGGTGACCTTCACCGCGGATAGCGCGAAAGTGCACGAAGATATCATCGCCCGAATCACGGGAAATGAATCCGAAGCCTTTGGAGGTGTTGAACCACTTTACCGTGCCGGTATCGCGGTTGCCCAAGTCCTGGGACTGCGCGGCGGGCGCGGGAGAGGAGCGATAAAAGCTGACAGCCAGGTGCAATGCCACGGCAACCACGACAGCGAGCAGACTGACCAGAACGGCCGGTTGGCCGGCGATGGTTTCAAGTGGAACGACCAGCGTGAGGATTTGAAGCACGACGGCCAGGACGAGCAAGCCGCTGACCAGGTTTTGCAATTGATGACGTGGACCTTTATTCCAGTAGGGAATCACTGGCGCGAGCACCAGGTTGATGAGGCCGAAGAGCGCCAGGTACAGCGCATCCGGTTGGGACAGGTAAGAAGACAGCGCTTCACTACGCAGGCTGGGGATGAAAGACAGCAGCAGGGCAGCTGCGCCCGTTAGCAGGTGGACTATTTTCAACATTTCGATGACTCACATTAAGATGGATCACAAGGAAATAGCGGGTGACCTTCGGTACGCTTCGGGAAAAAAGGGAGGCGTGATGCACGAGTGTCGGTCCTGCCTATGCACTGCCGCCGGACGGCACTTTGGTGGCAGCGCGTCTGTATTTAACAGCAAAGCCGAGAGCTACTCAAATCAAGCGCTTAGCGCCCGTGCAGGCGGATGATTGCCGCCGTATGCCGGTTTTTTTTGATTGCGATCAAAAGCTCGTTCCAGAGCGGCCGCCATAAACAAACCGTCACGCCGATCGTTGCTATTAAATGAAGCGGGTCTGACCGCGGCCGTCGTGGCCGAACTAATCCCGACAGATGGCTGCGCAGGGTCAATGGTCTTGATAGAGTGGTCGGCAGTCGTTTAAAAAAACCATCATAGAAGAGGGCTGAACATGGCAATCGATATCGGCATCAGCGAAGAAGACCGCAAGTCCATCGTGGACGGTCTTTCCCGCCTGCTGGCAGACACCTACGTGTTGTATCTGAAAACCCATAACTTTCACTGGAACGTGACTGGCCCGGCTTTCCGTACGCTGCACCTGATGTTTGAAGAGCAATACAACGAACTGGCGCTGGCGGTGGATCAGATCGCTGAACGTATCCGCGCACTGGGATTCCCGGCCCCGGGTACCTATTCGACCTATGCACGTTTGTCGTCGATCAAGGAAGAAGAGGGCGTACCTGCGGCCGAGGACATGATTCGTTCGCTGGTTCAGGGGCAGGAAGCGGTCACCCGTACGGCACGGGGCATCTTCCCGTTGCTGGACAAAGTGAGCGACGAGCCAACGGCGGACTTGCTGACCCAGCGCATGCAAGTGCATGAGAAAACGGCCTGGATGCTGCGCTCGATGCTGGAAACCCAGTAATCAGACACGCAGTAAGCGACAACTGATCAACGAAACACAGGCGCGGGCAACGTAACGAGTGCCCGCTCCGCACTGCCGCTACCCGCCTCGCACCGCTGTCCCCTCCTGATTCATCCTCTGTGTCAAATCCCTCCGCTCATCGCGCTCATCTGTAAAACGCGTTCGCCGAGTTTGTCGAGTCGGGCTGACTGCAGTCGTCGGCTGAACGGGACGAAATAAATCGGCAAAAAATACATATCTAACACCCCGAGGGAGATAGGGTCTGGGCCGTTTGCCGCCTCTCGAAAATCACCCCTGCAGCGTGGCGATCTCCTACAGGTTCAGAGTGCTCCTTCTGCTGGTTGCGCCTTTTGGAATACGGCTTGATAGACACCTCTTTTCAACTGATTGCGAAGGTGCCGATGCCAAATCCGTAATCGCAACAAGGGGGACCTGCATGAACCTGAATACTGCCCGAGAGGGATGGGAGCCGACCCAGTGTCTGAACGCCCGGGGCGACCCTTTTATCGAAAATTTCAACATGAGCCTCGCCCAGCCGCACGCTAGATCGGTGAGGCTCAATGGGCTGGCCACGTGCCTGCGACTTGAGGAGGTGTACTGGAATATTCTGTCCGAAATGGCCCGATTCAACGATTGCTCCATCAATGCCGTGCTGTCCTACGTCGATCGCGAGGTTCATCTGCGTTACGGCGGCGTCAAGAACTTCAGCGGTCTGATCCGCGTCGTGTGCGTAGCGCACGTATTGAGTGCCGAGGGCCTGCGGTTGACGCCGTCCCCGACATGACCTGATTTCAGCGGGCCCGTTGCGGCGGGCCTGCATTCGCTGGCGGCACCGCGCCATCCACGCGCCGCGCCGACATCTTCTTGCCCGGTATCGGGCTGCGCGGCTGCACAGCGATGATTATCCCTATATAATCCCCCGCCTTACTGTGGAAGGCAGGAACTGACCGTCAGGTCGGACTGCATGCCAAAGCTTGCGCACCCTTGCACCGGCGACGGGCGAAAGCTCCATCGAATTCCGAATTACGAGAAGTGAACACACGATCATGATGCGCAGCCATTATTGCGGCCAACTGAACGAGAGCCTGGAAGGTCAGGAAATTACCCTTTGCGGATGGGTCCATCGCCGTCGCGACCACGGGGGGGTGATTTTCCTCGACATTCGCGATCGTGAAGGTCTGGCCCAAGTGGTTTTCGATCCGGATCGTGCTGACACCTTCGCCATCGCCGACCGTGTTCGCAGTGAATACGTGGTCAAGCTGACCGGTAAGGTGCGCGCGCGTCCTGCCGGCGCCGTCAACCCGAACATGGCGTCGGGCGCGATCGAAGTGCTGGGCTACGAGCTCGAAGTGCTCAACGAGTCGGAAACCCCGCCGTTCCCGCTCAACGAATACTCCGACGTCGGCGAAGAAACCCGCCTGCGTTATCGCTTCATCGACCTGCGTCGTCCGGAGATGGCTGAAAAGCTGCGTCTTCGCTCGCGTATTACCTCGAGCATCCGTGGCTTCCTGGACGGCAACGGCTTCCTGGATGTCGAGACGCCGATCCTCACCCGCGCCACGCCCGAAGGCGCCCGTGACTATCTGGTTCCAAGCCGCACCCATGCGGGCAGCTTCTTCGCCCTGCCGCAATCGCCTCAGCTGTTCAAACAACTGCTGATGGTTGCCGGTTTCGACCGTTACTACCAGATCGCCAAGTGCTTCCGCGACGAAGACCTGCGTGCCGATCGTCAGCCTGAGTTCACTCAGATCGACATCGAGACCAGCTTCCTCAACGAAGAGGACATCATGGGCATCACCGAGACCATGATCCGCAAGCTCTTCAAGGAAGTGCTGGATGTGGAGTTCGACGACTTCCCGCACATGACCTTCGAAGAAGCCATGCGCCGCTACGGCTCCGACAAGCCGGACCTGCGCAACCCGCTGGAGCTGGTTGACGTTGCCGATCAGCTTCAGGCTGTGGACTTCAAGGTGTTCAGCGGCCCTGCGAACGATCCGAAGTGCCGTGTCACGGCGCTGCGCGTTCCCGGCGGCGCGAGCATGCCGCGCAGCAAGATCGATGAGTACACCAAGTTCGTTGGCATCTATGGCGCCAAAGGTCTGGCCTACATCAAGGTCAACGAGCGCGCCAAGGGCGTCGAAGGCCTGCAGTCCCCGATCGTCAAGAACATCCCGGAAGCCAACCTCAACGTGATCCTTGATCGCGTGGGTGCAGTGGACGGCGACATCGTGTTCTTCGGCGCTGACAAGTTCAAAATCGTCAGCGAAGCACTGGGCGCCCTGCGCATCAAGCTGGGCCACGACCTGAACCTGCTCACCTGTGAGTGGGCACCGATGTGGGTCGTTGACTTCCCGATGTTCGAAGAGAACGACGACGGCAGCTTCTCCGCGCTGCACCACCCTTTCACCGCGCCGAAATGCTCCCCTGAAGAGCTCGAAGCCAACCCTGCGACGGCGCTGTCCCGCGCCTACGACATGGTGTTGAACGGCACTGAGCTGGGCGGCGGTTCGATCCGTATCCACCGCAAGGAAATGCAGCAGGCCGTGTTCCGTCTGTTGGGTATTTCCGAAGACGAACAGCAAGAGAAGTTCGGCTTCCTGCTCGATGCGCTGAAGTACGGCGCGCCGCCCCACGGTGGTCTGGCGTTCGGTCTGGATCGTCTGGTCATGCTGATGACCGGCGCTCAGTCCATTCGTGAAGTCATTGCCTTCCCGAAAACCCAGAGTGCTGCGGACGTAATGACCCAGGCGCCGGGCGTGGTTGATGCCAAGGCACTGCGTGAGCTGCACATCCGCCTGCGCGAGACGCCGAAGGCCGAGTAAGCCGTGTAGACAGGGGCTCGGCGGACCGACCATTCGGTCCGCCCTGATCCCCGCCCATTCCGGGCACAGATTCGAGTGAAGCGTCTGCGTCTGAGCGATCAAGCGCGGGCGTGCGTGTTTCAAGGTTTGGAGCGTGTTATGGCTGGTCATTCCAAGTGGGCGAACATCAAGCACCGCAAAGAGCGTCAGGATGCCAAGAAAGGCAAGATCTTCACCAAGTGGATCCGCGAGCTGACCGTCGCTGCCCGTCAGGGCGGTGGTGATCCGGCGTCGAACCCGCGTCTGCGTCTGGCGCAGGACAAGGCCCTCGGCGCGAACATGAGCCGCGATATCATCGACCGCGCCATCGCTCGTGGCGCCGGTGCGGCCGATGCCGATGACATGGTCGAACTGGGCTACGAAGGTTACGGCCCCGGTGGCGTCGCGGTCATGGTCGAAACCATGACCGATAACCGTAACCGGACTGCGGCTGCCGTACGCCATGCGTTCAGCAAATGCGGTGGCAACCTGGGGACTGACGGTTCAGTGTCCTATCTGTTCGAGCGCAAGGGGCAGATATCCTTTGCACCGGGCGTTGATGAAGACGCGCTGATTGAAGCTGCCATGGAAGCGGACGCTGACGACGTGGTGACCCACGAAGACGGCTCCATTGACGTGTTCACCTCGTTCTCCAGTTTCTACGCTGTGCGCAATGCGCTGGAAGCCGCTGGTTTCACGCCCGCCGATGCGGAAATCGTGATGCAGCCGACCACCAGTGCGGTGCTCGATCTGGACATGGCGGAAAAGGTCCTCAAGCTGATCGATATGCTGGAAGACCTGGACGATGTGCAGAACGTCTATTCCAATGCAGAAATCCCGGACGAGGTGCTGGAGCAGCTTGGCTGATCCTTCGCCCGCTCGGACTTGAGGCCGGAGCGCACGAAGCGTTGATGATCAACGCTATCGGCCTCCGGCTTCTGCCTTTATGCTGCGTCCAATTGTTCGCGTTACCTCTCAAGCTGCAGGCGTTATGACTCTTATTTTAGGTATCGACCCCGGTTCACGAATTACCGGGTTTGGCGTGGTGCGTGATACCGGGCGTGGCTGCGAGTACGTGGCCTCGGGTTGCATTCGTACGGGCACAGGCTTGCTTCATGAACGGCTGCAGATTGTGTACCGCGGCGTGCGCGAGGTCATTCAGACGTACGGCCCGGTGACCATGGGCATCGAAAAGGTGTTTATGGCGCGTAACCCCGACTCGGCCTTGAAGCTGGGTCAGGCCCGCGGTGCCGCTATTGTTGCGGGCGCCGAAGAGGGGCTGGAGATCGCCGAGTACACTGCGACCCAGGTCAAGCAGGCGGTTGCCGGAACAGGCGGCGCCAACAAGGATCAGGTGATGATGATGGTGATGCATCTGCTCAAGCTGACCACCAAGCCTCAGGTGGATGCTTCGGATGCATTGGCAATCGCCATGTGTCACGCGCATACCCGATCCAGCCTCATCCCTCACGGCCTCAATACCGCGCGCAGTCGTGGCGGTCGTCTGCGGCTCTGATGGCATTATTTGCGTTAGCACGGCCCGTCGCAGCGACGGGCATCTGGAAAGGATTTGATTCGTGATTGGACGTCTACGCGGTACGTTGGTCGAGAAGCAGCCGCCGCACCTGGTACTGGATGTCAACGGCGTGGGTTATGAAGTCGAAGTGCCCATGACCACGCTTTATCGCCTGCCTCATCTGGGCGAAACCGTGACGCTGCACATCCATCTGGTGGTCCGCGAGGACGCGCACCTGTTGTTCGGGTTCTACGAGAAGCGTGACCGCGAGATGTTCCGCGAGCTGATTCGTCTGAACGGGGTCGGACCAAAGCTGGCGCTGGCCCTCATGTCGACGCTGGAAGTGGATGAGTTGGTGCGCTGTGTCCAGGCGCAGGACACCTCCGCGCTGACCCGCGTCCCGGGCGTTGGCAAGAAGACCGCCGAGCGTCTGTTGGTTGAACTGAAAGATCGCTTCAAGGCGTGGGATTCGCTGCCGGGCACCTTCGCCCTGGTATCGGACGGACCAGGCGCGCCGATGGCAGTGGCGACGGCGGAGTCAGATGCAGTCAGCGCCTTGATTTCCCTGGGCTACAAACCCCAGGAAGCGAGCAAGGCAGTGACCGCGATCAAGGACAAGAATCTCAGCAGCGAAGACCTCATTCGCCGCGCATTGAAGGGGATGCTGTAAGTGATAGATGCCGACCGTCTGATCGCCGCCACCGGGCGTGACCGTGACGAGCAACTGGACCGTGCCATCCGGCCGCTGAGCCTGGCCGACTACATTGGTCAGCCCACCGTGCGTGAGCAGATGGAGCTGTTCATCCAGGCGGCGCGCGGGCGCAGTGAAGCGTTGGACCACACGCTGATCTTCGGTCCGCCGGGCCTGGGTAAAACCACGCTGGCACACATCATCGCTCAGGAAATGGGCGTTTCTATCAAGAGCACTTCGGGGCCCGTGCTCGAGCGGCCGGGTGATCTTGCGGCGATTCTCACCAATCTTGAGCCGCACGACGTGCTGTTCATCGATGAAATCCACCGTCTGTCTCCCATTGTCGAGGAAGTGCTTTACCCGGCAATGGAAGATTTCCAGCTGGACATTATGATCGGTGAGGGCCCTGCGGCGCGCTCCATCAAGCTCGACCTGCCGCCGTTCACGCTGGTGGGGGCGACCACCCGTGCGGGCATGCTGACCAATCCGCTGCGTGACCGCTTCGGTATCGTGCAGCGTCTTGAGTTCTATAGCACCGCGGATCTGGCCACAATCGTGTCGCGCTCGGCGAAAATTCTCGGGCTGTACATTGAGGACGAAGGCGCATTCGAGATTGCCCGCCGTGCACGGGGCACGCCACGGATCGCCAACCGGCTGCTGCGTCGGGTGCGGGATTTCGCCGAGGTGCGCGCCAAGGGCGAGATCACCAAGGCGATTGCGGACCTCGCGCTGAACCTGCTGGACGTCGACGAACGCGGTTTCGACCATCAGGACCGGCGCTTGCTGCTGACGATGATCGAGAAGTTCGATGGCGGGCCGGTCGGGGTGGACAACCTTGCGGCGGCGATCAGCGAAGAACGACACACAATTGAGGACGTGCTGGAGCCCTATTTGATTCAGCAAGGCTATATGATGCGCACACCTCGCGGCCGCATGGTCACGCGGCATGCGTACCTGCACTTCGGTCTGAACATTCCCTCGCGGATGGGCGACCGGGCAGTGATGGATGAACCCGTCGAAGACCCTGACGAATAAATGCACAATTAACCGATTTATTCGGGTGATTGAGGGTCTGAAGGGCAGTCACCTTTAAGTGATGTGACGCGGGCAGTAAAAACGATGAAAAACAGTTGCCTGGCCGGATTGGCAACCTGAGGAGTAAGCACTAGAGTATGCGCGCGCAAAACGGGGCTCAGTCGTTCGCACATCGTTGTCGCGTTTATTACGAGGACACCGATGCCGGCGGCATCGTTTACTACGTCAATTACCTGAAATTCATGGAGCGGGCTCGAACCGAGCGACTGCGGGAACTGGGCTTTGCCCAATCCGCAATGACGGGTGTCGAGAACCTGTTGTTCGTCGTGCATTCAAGCGAGGCTCGATACCACAAGCCCGCGCGGCTGGACGACGAACTGCTGATCAGCGCCGAAGTAATCGAATTGAACCGCGCCAGCCTGCGCTTTCAGCAACAGGTCAGGCGGGCTGCGGATGATGTACTGCTCTGCGAAGGGCAGTTTTTGGTGGCGTGTGTGCGCGCCGACAGTTTGAAACCCCGGGCCATTCCCGAAGCTCTGCGCACGGCCTTTGCCGGGCAGGGCGGCGCGGGTACACATTCAGAGCAGGAGATACAGCGTGGAAGCTAACGTCGTCGACCATTCCTCCATGTGGAGTTTGGTCAGCAATGCCAGCGTGGTTGTGCAGTTGGTGATGCTGATCCTGGTGGCCGCCTCGGTCACCTCGTGGATCATGATTTTTCAGCGCAGCGCCATGCTGCGCGCCGGTCGTCGCGCATTGGACAGCTTCGAGGAGCGCTTCTGGTCAGGTATCGATCTGTCCAAGCTCTACCGTCAGGCCGGCAGCAATCCGGACCCGGACTCCGGCGTAGAGCAGATCTTCCGCGCGGGCTTCAAGGAATTCTCCCGTCTGCGTCAGCAGGCTGGCGTCGATCCGGATGCCGTCATGGAAGGTGTTGCACGTGCCATGCGCGTCGCGATCTCCCGTGAAGAAGAGAAACTCGAGCAGAGCCTGCCCTTCCTGGCAACCGTGGGTTCCACCAGCCCGTACATCGGTCTGTTCGGTACCGTCTGGGGCATCATGAACTCCTTCCGCGGCCTCGCCACTGCGCAACAAGCCACTCTGGCCACGGTTGCACCGGGTATCGCCGAAGCGCTGATCGCCACTGCCATCGGCCTGTTCGCCGCGATTCCTGCGGTCATCGCTTACAACCGTTTCGCCGCTCGTGGCGAGAACCTGATCGGTCGTTACTACACATTCGCCGACGAGTTCCAGGCGATCCTGCACCGTAAAGTGCACACCAGCGAAGAATAAGCAGGTATTTCCCAATGGCTTTAATCGCTCGCGGCCGACGCAACAAGCGCAAGCCGGTCGCCGAAATGAACGTGGTGCCGTACATCGACGTGATGCTGGTGCTGCTGGTTATCTTCATGGTGACGGCTCCGATGATCAATCAGGGCGTGAAAGTTGATCTGCCCAAGGTCTCCAGCGAGGCTTTGCCGCAGGACAACAACAATCAGGTTCTGACGATCTCGATCAAGGCTGACAAGACCTATTACTGGAACCTTGGCAGCGAAGTCGACACCGACAAGCAAATGGACAAGGCAATGACCTTGCCCCAACTGACCAGCGCCGTGACCAAAATCATTGCAGCCGGTCGTGACGCGGGCAAGCAGACCCAAGTGTTCATCCGTGGCGACAAGACGGTCGACTACGGCGCTGTCATGGGCACGATGGGCGGGTTGCAGAAGGCCGGGGTCGGGAACGTTGGTTTGATTACCGAGGCCCCCTGATGCAGCCGATTCGAGAGCCGTCCGCCTCGGAAAGCTACTTCTGGCCGTCCGTCTGGGCGGTAGGACTGCACGTCCTGATTTTTGGTTTGTTGTTCGTCAGCTTCGCAATGACGCCCGAGCTTCCTGAAGCCAGGCCGATTGTTCAGGCCACGCTCTATCAGTTGAAATCAAAAAGTCAGGCAACCACCCAGACCAACCAGAAGCTTGCCGGTGAGGCGAAGAAGTCCGCTGCGCGACAAACCGAAGTCGAGCAGATGGAGCAGAAAAAAGTTGAGCAGGAGGCGGTGAAGGCGGCGGAACAAAAGAAAGCCGATGCCGCTCAAAAAGCCGAAGAACAAAAGGCCGAAGAAGCGAAAAAAGCTGACGACGCCAAGAAAGCCGATGACGCCAAGAAAGCTGCGGACGACGCCAAGAAGGCCGAAGCCAAAAAAGCGGATGACGCGAAGAAAACCGCTGAAGAGAAGCAATTGGCTGATATAGCCAAGAAGAAAGCCGAAGACGACGCGAAGAAGAAAGCCGAGGAAGACGCCAAGCGCGCGGCCGCCGAGGAAGCCAAGAAACAGGCTGCCGAGGACGCGAAGAAGCAGGCTGCAGACGACGCCAAGAAAAAGGCTGCCGAAGACGCGAAGAAAAAAGCGGCTGAGGACGCCAAGAAGAAGGCTGCGGAAGACGCGAAGAAGAAAGCCCAGGACGCGGCTCGCAAATCAGCGGAAGACAAGAAGGCGCAAGCACTGGCCGACCTGCTTTCCGACAAGCCGGAACGCCAACAGGCGCTGGCCGATGAGCGTGGCGACGAAGTGGCTGGCAGCTTCGATGATTTGATTCGCTCTCGGGCGGCTGAAGGTTGGGCACGGCCCCCTTCCGCGCGCAAGGGCATGACAGTCGTCTTGCAGATCAACATGTTGCCGGACGGCACCGTGACTTCTGTCAACGTGAGCAAGTCCAGCGGCGATGGTCCTTTCGACAGTTCAGCAGTAGCGGCGGTCAAGAACATTGGTCGTTTGACAGAGATGCAGGGAATGAAGCCTTCGGACTTCGCACCTTACCGTTCATTCAAGATGACATTCACACCTGAGGACCTAGCCTTGTGATTAACCTTCTTCGAGGAATGCTTGTCGTTCTGTGTTGCGCAGCGGGTTTCGCCGCTGCCGACGAAAAGAACATTCTGGTAACAAGCGGCAGTGACCGCGCTACGCCAATCGCGGTGGTGCCGTTCGGCTTGCAGGGCGGCAGTGTGCTGCCGGAAGACATGGCCAAGATCATTGGCAACGACCTTCAGAACTCGGGCTATTACTCGCCGATTCCAAAGGAAAACATGATTAGCCAGCCAAGCCAGGCCAGCGAAGTCATCTTCCGTGACTGGAAGGCGCTGGGTGCCCAGTACGTCATGGTCGGCAGCATTGTTCCTTCGGGCGGTCGCTTGCAGGTCCAGTACGCGCTGTTCAATGTGGCCACCGAGCAGCAGGTCCTGACCGGCAACGTTTCGGGCACCACAGACCAATTGCGTGACATGTCGCACTACATTGCCGACCAGTCATTCGAGAAGCTGACCGGCATCAAGGGTGCGTTTTCGACCCGCATGCTGTACGTGACTGCGGAACGTTTTTCGACTGACAACACGCGCTACACCCTGCAGCGTTCGGATTATGATGGCGCCCGTGCTGTCACGCTGTTGCAGTCACGTGAGCCGATCCTGTCGCCTCGCTTTGCGCCCGACGGCAAGCGTATTGCCTATGTGTCGTTCGAACAGAAGCGCCCACGGATCTTCGTTCAGCACATCGACACCGGTCGTCGCGAGCAGATCACCAACTTCGAAGGCCTGAACGGCGCCCCTGCGTGGTCCCCGGATGGCACTAAGCTGGCCATGGTCTTGTCGAAAGATGGCAACCCGGAAATCTATGTGATGAATCTGGCGTCGCGTCAATTGTCGCGAGTGACCAACGATTCTTCCATTGATACAGAACCGTTCTTCGGTAAAGACGGCTCCACGCTTTATTTCACGTCTGACCGCGGCGGCAAGCCACAAATCTATAAAACCAATATTAATGGCGGAGGGGCAGAGCGCGTTACTTTCATCGGTAACTACAATGCCAACCCTAAGTTATCGGCGGATGAAAAGACTCTGGTGATGATCCATCGTCAAGATGGCTTCACTAACTTCAAGGTGGCAGCTCAGGATTTGCAGCGCGGTAGCGTAAAAATCCTCACAGACAGCAACCTTGATGAGTCGCCTACTGTTGCGCCTAACGGCACCATGGTAATCTACGCCACCCGCCAGCAGGGCCGGGGAGTCTTGATGCTCGTGTCCATTAATGGACGCGTAAGGCTCCCGCTTCCTACCGCTCAAGGCGAAGTCAGAGAACCTTCCTGGTCCCCTTACCTGAACTGACGCGGCGCTTTACGTTGTACTTAACACACTTGGGGTTCATTAGGAGTTTTACGATGGAAATGCTGAAGTTTGGTAAATTTGCTGCGCTGGCTCTGGCCATGGCTGTAGCTGTAGGTTGCTCGTCCAAAGGCGGCGACAATGCCGGTGCTGGCGGCGCTGCTGTTGATCCTAACGCTGGTTACGGCGCTAACTCTGGCGCTGTTGATGGCAGCCTGAGCGAAGAAGCTGCTCTGCGCGCTATCACCACTTTCTACTTCGAATACGACAGTTCCGACCTGAAGCCAGAAGCCATGCGCGCTCTGGACGTTCACGCCAAAGACCTGAAAGCCAACGGCGCTCGCGTAGTTCTGGAAGGCAATACCGACGAACGCGGTACTCGCGAATACAACTTGGCACTGGGCGAGCGCCGTGCGAAAGCCGTTCAACGCTACCTGGTTCTGCAAGGCGTTTCGCCAGCTCAGCTGGAACTCGTTTCCTACGGTGAAGAGCGTCCAGTTGCTACCGGTAACGACGAGCAATCGTGGGCTCAAAACCGTCGCGTCGAACTGCGTAAGTAATTTGACATGCGAACGTGCCGACGTGCTTTAACCGTTTTGGCTCTCACCCTTCCTCTTGCAGCGATGGGTGCGGTTCCTGTGGTCGATGACAACTCTGGCTCTGCTGGTAGCAGTTATCCGCCATCGGGTTATGGCACGTCTGGCGCCTACGCCGGGGGTGCGGCTACGGCCGCGCCTTCGGCGCAAGGTCAGCTGTTCATGCAATTGCAGCAAATGCAGGACGAAATTTCGCGCTTGCGCGGAATAGTGGAAGTCCAGCAGAACGATATCCAGCAGATGAAGCAAGAAGCGCTGGATCGTTACAAAGATCTCGATTCCCGTATCGGAGCTGGAGGCGCATCTGCCCCATCAGCTACCAACAATTCCGCATCCGACGGTGGCAGCAATGCCGGCGGAGCACCCGCGTCATCAGCCGCCCAAGCGCCTCAGGCGAGCAGCGAACCCGGTGACCCTGCGAAAGAAAAGCTTTATTACGACGCTGCTTTCGACCTGATCAAGGCGAAAGACTTCGACAAGGCCAGTCAGGCTTTCGCGGCGTTCCTGCGCAAATACCCGAACAGTCAGTACGCGGGCAATGCTCAATACTGGTTGGGCGAAGTGAACCTCGCCAAGGGCGACCTTCAAGGTGCCGGTCAGGCCTTCGCAAAGGTCAGCCAGCTTTACCCAAAGCACGCCAAAGTGCCTGATTCCCTGTACAAGCTGGCGGACGTTGAACGTCGACTGGGTCACACTGACAAAGTGAAGGGTATCCTTCAGCAGGTGGTTGCTCAATATCCGGGCACCTCAGCCGCTCAGCTGGCTCAGCGAGACCTGCAGCGTCTCTGATTGCCAGCCAATCTAACCGCTGATTCAAGAAAGCCGCGCATTGCGCGGCTTTCTTCGTTAGAATTCCGCCCCCGAAATTCCGGTATTGATTACGCTTCTGTGGATTCTGCGTGCGCAGGGTGTACAGAAGTGCCTGACGGAGGCGGATGGCCTGTTTAGCCGTTACGCCCGTGGCCCCTATGCAAGACACATTACGCATCACCGAAGTTTTCTACTCTCTGCAGGGTGAAACGCGCACGGCAGGCTTGCCTACCGTTTTCGTGCGACTCACCGGCTGCCCATTGCGTTGCGGTTATTGCGACAGCGAATACGCCTTCACGGGCGGAACGATCCAGACCCTCGATTCACTGATGGAGCAGGTTGCCAGCTACCGCCCGCGCTACGTCTGCGTCACAGGCGGCGAGCCCCTTGCTCAGCCGAACGCCATTCCTTTGCTTCAGCGGCTGTGTGACGCGGGCTACGAGGTTTCTCTGGAAACCAGTGGCGCGCTGGACATCTCGAAAGTCGATCCCCGCGTGAGCCGCGTCGTCGACTTGAAGACCCCAGGTTCAAAAGAAGTGGCACGCAACCGATACGAAAATATTGACCTGCTCACGCCCAACGACCAGATCAAATTCGTGATTTGTTCGCGGGAAGATTACGACTGGGCCGTCTCGAAGATCATTCAGTACGGTCTGGACCGTCGCGCCGGCGAAGTGCTGTTTTCCCCTGTCCACCGCGATTTGAACGTCAGAGACCTGGCCGACTGGATCGTTGCCGACAACCTCCCGGTGCGTCTGCAATTGCAGTTGCATAAAATCCTCTGGAACGACGAGCCGGGGCGCTGAATGAGTGAGCAATCGATGACTGAGAAAAGAGCGGTAATCCTGCTGTCCGGCGGCCTGGATTCGGCCACCGTGGTGGCAATGGCCAAGGCCGATGGCTTCAGCTGCTACACCATGAGCTTCGACTACGGCCAGCGGCATCGCGCCGAGTTGCAGGCGGCGGAGCGTGTGGCGGCGGATATGGGCGTCGTTGAGCACAAGGTCATCGGCCTTAACCTCAACGGCATCGGCGGGTCTGCGCTCACTGACAGCAGCATCGCGGTGCCGGAGACGCCGGGCGAAGGCATACCGGTGACATACGTGCCGGCGCGCAATACCGTTTTCCTCTCTCTCGCGTTGGGCTGGGCCGAAGTGCTCGGCGCACGGGATATCTTCATCGGGGTCAACGCCGTGGATTACTCCGGCTACCCAGATTGCCGTCCGGAGTTCGTCGAGTCGTTCGAGCGCATGGCCAATCTCGCCACCAAGGCTGGCGTTGAAGGGCAGGGCTTCAGGATACAGGCGCCGCTGCAGATGCTGAGCAAGGCCGATATCGTCAAAACCGGTACGCGTCTGGGTGTGGATTACGGGTTGACGGTTTCCTGCTATCAAGCCGACGAGCAGGGGCGTGCGTGCGGAAAATGCGACAGCTGCCGCTTGCGTGCTGAGGGCTTCGCGGCGGCGGGTGTGACGGACCCGACGCGTTATTTTTAAATTATTTTCGCTTGGGTGTTGAATTACTGTGAAATATCAGTAATATACGCGCCACAACGAAGCGGGTCGTTAGCTCAGTTGGTAGAGCAGTTGGCTTTTAACCAATTGGTCGTAGGTTCGAATCCCACACGACCCACCAT
>NZ_MDEN01000063.1 GCF_001705435.1 Pseudomonas graminis | reverse complement strand
TAATGGGCCAGCTGATTCGCACGCTGATCCAGCTCGCGATAACTCAACACCGCATCGCCAAAGCGCACAGCCTCCCGCTCGGGATGTACCTGCGCCAGCCGCTCAAAATGCCGATGCACAAACGGCTCGGAATCCCAATCCCGCGCCGTGTCATTGACCACCGCCAACTGCGCGCGATCCTCAACATCCAGCAGCTCGAAATCGCCAATCGCTGCATCCGGCCGCTCCAGCAACTCGGCAAACAGCTGCTCAAAACGCCCATGCAAGCGCTCGATGCTGCCGTGATCAAACAGATCCGTGGCGTAATTCCAGTTCCCCGCCAGTTCCCCCGCCGCGTTTTCCCAGGTGTGCAGCGCCAGGTCGAACTGCGCGCTGCCGTTGTCGAGCGGCATCAGCGTGGCGTTGAGGCCGGGCATCAATTGCAGCGCTTCGTCCTGGCGTTGCTGATGGTTGTAGAGCACTTGAAACAGCGGGTTGTGGCTGAGGCTGCGTTCCGGCGCCAGGGCGTCCACCAGTTGCTCGAACGGCAGGTCCTGATGGGCTTGTGCGCCCTGGGAGGCCAGACGAACGTTGTCGATGATCTGGTTGAAACTGGCGTCGGCCTGCACGTCGCCGCGCAGAATCTGGGTGTTGACGAAGAAGCCGATCAGGCCCTCGGTTTCGGCGCGCTGACGGCCGGCAATGGGCACGCCGATGCGCAGATCGGTCTGGCCGCTCATCCGCTGCAACAGCACTTGATAGGCAGCCAGCAGGACAGTGAACAAAGTCACGCCGCGCTGCCGGGCCAGTTCACGCATACGCCCGGACAGTGCCGCGTCGAAGCTGAACGGCAGGCGCGCGCCACGGAAACTCTGGCGCGCCGGGCGTGGACGGTCCGCCGGCAGTTCCAGCACCGGCGGCTCGTCGCCCAGTTGTTGCTGCCAGTAGGCGAGTTGCCGATCACCCTCGCCCGCGTCCAGGCAGGCGCGCTGCCACAGGGCGACGTCGGCGTAGCTCAATGGCAGCGGTGGCAGTGAGTCAGTGTCGTTTTGAATGGCAGCGCGATAGGCTTCGACGAAATCCAGCAGCAGCACTTGAATCGACCAGCCGTCGGCGATGATGTGGTGCAGGCACACCAGCAGCACGTGATCGTCTGCGGCGCGTTCGATCAACGCCAAGCGCCACAGCGGGCCCTGGGCCAGGTCGAACGGGCGTCGGGCGAAGGCGTCGGCCAGTGCCTGCATTTCGGCTTCGTCAGCGGCGTGCAGACGTTCAAATGGCAGCGGTTGACCAGGTTGAATCACCTGCTCCGGCGTACCGTCTTCAGCGGTGGTGAACACTGTGCGCAGGCTGGCATGTCGCTCGGCCACGCGCTCGAACGCCGTTCCCACGGCTGCAACATTTAGCTCGCCCTTCAGGCGCAAGGCACCCGGCAGGTGATAGGTGCTGTTGCCCGGTTCCAGTTGCTCCAGAAACCACAGACGCTGCTGGGAAAACGACGCCGGGCTGCGCTCGCCCGCCACACCCGGTGGCACCGGCAACGACGACGCATCCAGGCCCTGCTCGCGCAGCTTGTTCAAAAACACCCGACGCTGAGCGCTGCCAAGGCTGAGGAAACGCGTGGCCAGGGCCAGCAGCTTGCTCTGTGAAGTCATGCTCGGTTGCGACATCAGTTGCTTTCCTCCAGCTCATTCATTAACTCGTCCAGGGCATCGAGCCGGTCGAGTGTCAGGGTCTGCCCCTGCAAGGTGTCGATCAGCGCCGCCTGGGCGGCGACGGTGGTGGCTTCGAAGGCCTGGGCCAGCGGGATGCTCACCCCGAGGCGCTCGCGAATGCGCGACAGCAGCCGGGTCGCCAGCAACGAATGGCCGCCGAGTTCAAAGAAGTTGTCATGACGACCGACCTGCTCAACCTTCAGCAGGCTCTGCCAGAGTTCGGCGAGGACTTCCTCACGCTCGCCCTGTGGCGCTTCGAACACGCGCTCTTCCAGGCTCGGCGCCGGCAGTGCCTTGCGGTCGAGCTTGCCGTTGGCGTTGCGCGGCATCTGTGCCAGCACGACGACGTGGGCCGGCACCATGAACGCCGGCAAGGTCTGCGCCAGCGCGCTTTTCAGCACGTCGCTAGACAATGCCTGCTGCGCCTCGGCCACCACGTACGCAACCAGTTGCGGGCCGTGGGCCGTCGGTAGCGCGCTGACCACGGCGTCGTGCACCGAGGGTTGGGCCAACAGCAGGTTTTCGATTTCGCCCAGCTCGATGCGCTGGCCGCGGATCTTCACCTGGAAGTCCGCACGGCCGACGTATTCCAGCGCGCCGTCGGCGTTCCAGCGGGCCAGGTCGCCGCTGCGATACAGCCGCGCACCGGTTTCGCCGAACGGATCGGGCAGGAAGCGCTCGGCGGTCAGCCCTGGCCGCGCGGCATAGCCACGGCCGACGCCAACGCCGCCGATGTACAGCTCGCCCACCACACCGGGCGCGGCCAGTTGCAGGTTGGAATCCAGCACGTACAGGCCGTTGTTGTCGGTGGGCCGGCCAATCGGCATGTTGGCGTTGAGGGCGGGCGCGGCGGTCAGGGTGTGCAGCGCGACATCGTCGGCGCACTCCGCCGGACCGTAGGCGTTCACCAGCGGCACCTCGGGGTAGCGGGCAAACCAGCGCGCGGCGAGGTCGGTGGTCAGCGCTTCGCCGGTCGGCAGCAGCCAGCGCAGGGCATCGAGTCGCTGGGGTGCGACCGCGAGCATGGCGTCGATCACCGCCGGCACGCATTCCAGCACGCTGACCTGATTGGCCGCGACTTCTTCCAGCAGGCGCTGCGGGTCCTGCACCACGGCGTCCGGCAGAATCTCCACGCGCCCGCCAAACAGCGGTGCAGTGAGGAATTGCCACACGGAAATGTCGAAGCCGGTGGCGGCGGTCTGGGCAATGACATCGCCCTCGCCCAGGCGCAGATACGGCAGCTTGGACATCTGGTTGTTCAGCATGCCGCGCTGGTTGACCATCACCCCTTTCGGCTCGCCGGTGGAACCCGAGGTGTAGATGACGTAGGCCAGTTGCTCGGCCGTCGCGTAGCGGCCCGGGTTCTCGTCGGCGGACTCATCGGCGCGAGCCAGCACGTCCTCAAGCACCCGCACACGGGGCTTGCGTTCAGCCAGCGCGACAATCGCCTCGACCTGAGGCAGACACTCCCGCGGCGTCAGCAATACCGGCGCGGCGCTGCTGACCAGCATGCGCGCGCTGCGCCCGGCCGGGTGACGATCATCCAGCGCCAGATAGGCCGCACCGGCCTTGAACGCGCCGACGATCATGCTCAACAACGGCAGACCGCGGGGTGCGAAGAGCGCCACCACGTCGTCGCCCTGTACGCCCGCTGCGATGAGGCCGTGACCGATGCGGTTGGCCTGACGATTGAGTTCGCGGTAGCTCAGGCGTTGACCCTGACAACGGGCCACTTCCTGGGCCGGATGGGCCAGCACCCGCGCCTCGAAACGCTCCAGGTAGCTGATGTCGTACCAGTGTTTTTGCACCGGGCCGAGCCCTTGGGCCAGCAGCTGCTCGCGCTCCGTTTGCTCAAGGATCTGCAACTGGCTCAGGGTCTGCTGCGGGTTGTCGATCAACTGGGTCAGCAAGCGGCGGAAATGGCTGACCAGCGTGCCCATCTCGGCGTTGTTGAAGTGCCGGCTGTCGTAGGTCAACTGCAGTTGCAGGGATTCACCCGGCAGCAGCACCACGGTCAACGGGTAGTTGGTGTGAGTACGGTTGGCCAGCGGGTTGATGCGGTATTCGTTCACGGCCTGCTGCACCTCGGCGCCCAACGGAACGTTCTCGAAAACAAACAGGCTGTCGAACAGCGGCTGGCCGCGGGGGGTGTCGGCGAGCAGCTGAATGTCGGCCAGGGACAGGTGTTCGTGCTGGCGCATGTCGGCGTTCTGCCCCTGCAAGGCGTTGAGCAGCTCCAGCGCCGACGCGCCCATGCCCGGCCGGCGGATGCGCAGCGGCAAGGTGTTGATGAACAACCCCAGCGCGCCTTCGATGCCTTCCAGCTCGGTCGGACGACCGGCCACGGTGACACCGAACAGCACTTCGTCGCGGTCGGCATGGCGCATCAGCAACAAGGCCCAGGCGGCCTGCACGAAGGTGTTCGCCGTCAGACGATGCTGACGGGCTTGTTCGGCCAGTTTCGTCGTCTGCTCGACACCCAGGGCCAAGGTCACGTCGCGCATTTGCGAATCACCCTGAGGACTGTGGCGGTACGGCAGTGGCGTGACGTCGGTGAAGCCCGCCAATGCGTTGCGCCAGTAATCGCGGCTCACCGCTTCGTCCTGCTCGGCGAGCCAGGCGAGGAAGTCGCGGTACGGCCGCGCCGGCGGCAGGCTGACCTGACGCCCATCCAGGAACGCGCGGTAATGGGCGAAGAATTCAGTGAGCATCAGGCCCCGGCACCAGGCGTCGATCAAGGCGTGGTGGTGGCTCTGGACGATGCGGAAATCCGCCTCGCCGAACTTGATCAGGCGCAGGCGCAGCAACGGCGCCCGGGCGAAATTGAAGCCCTGCTCGCGCTCGCTTTTCAGCAGGTCTGCAAGCTCGGCCTCGGCGGCGTCGCGGGACAGATGACTGAGGTCGATCAGTTGCACCGGCGACGGCACGCGGCGCATCACAATCTGACGCTGCACGCCGCTTTCCAGCCCATGAAACGCCGTGCGCAACGCCGGGTGTCGCTGCACCACTTGCTGCCAGGCGAATTTGAACGCCTCGAAATCCACATCGGCGCCGACGTCGTACTGATCCTGCATCAGGTAGATGCCGTTGCCCTGCTCCAGCAGGCTGTGCAGCAAAATGCCCTGCTGCATGGGCGCCAGCGGCAGGATGTCTTCGATCTCCCGCGCAGGGATACCCAGCCCATCGAGTTGCGTTTGATTCAACGCCGCCAGGGGGAAATCCGAAGGCGTCAGGCCGGCATTGGTTTCATCGCTGCAATGTTCGATCAGCTGCAGCAGCTGCGCTTCATACAGCGCCACCAGTTGCCCGATGCTGTCGCGGCTGAAGCGTTCGCGGCTGAAGGTCCAATCGAGCTGCAACTGGCCGTCGCGCACCTGACCGTCCACCGCCAACGCATTGGCCAGCGGCCCTTGGGGGTCGCGGAGGTTGCCCGGCGTGCGGCTCGACAATGCGAACAGTGCGCCCTCGCTGTCATCGAAGCGGCCGAGGTAGTTGAAGGTCACGCCCTGCCCGATCAGCTCCGGCAAATCTGCCCTGGCGATGTACTTCAGTATTCCGTAGCCGAGGCCTTTTTCCGGTACCGCGCGCACGGCTTCCTTGACCGCCTTGAGGGTGGCGACTGGGTCATCCGCGGCGTCCAGCGCCAGTGGGTACAGGCTGGTGAACCAGCCGACGCTGCGGCTCAGGTCCAGGGTGCCGGTGGCGTCTTCGCGGCCATGGCCTTCGAGGCTGATGACCTGGCGACGACGGCCGCTCCACTGCCACAGCGCCTGGGACAATGCCGCCAGCAGCAGGTCGTCGATGCGGGTGCGATACGCCGCCGGGGCTTCGCTGAGCAGGCGACGGGTGATGTCTGCGTCGAGGGTCAGGTGCATTGTTTCGCTGTCGCCGATAAGGCTCTCTACCGAAGCATCGCCGGGCAGAGTGGCATCGGCGGCGTTCAGCCCTTGCCAGTACGGCAGTTGGTTTTGCAGCTCAGGGCAATGCGCCAGGGTGTTCACCGACTGCGACCAGGCCTGGAAGCTGGCGGTTTTGTCGGCCAATGCCACGCTCTTTCCAGCCGCCAGTTGGCTGTACGCCATTTGCAGATCTTCCAGCAGCACCCGCCACGACACGCCGTCCACGGCCAAGTGATGGATCGCCAACAGCAACCGCGCTTCTCCCGACGGCAGGCGCGCATGCACTACCCGCAGCAGCGGACCGGTGTCGATGTTCAGGCTGCGCTGGGCTTCGTCGTTGAGCGAATCGAGGTCGTCTTCGCGGCTCAGTTCGCAGGTCCACAGCACGCGCTCGGCACTTTCGCTGTCGCGGTAACGCTGCTGCCACTGGCCCTCCTCGTTCTGATGGAAGCTCAGGCGCAAGCTGTCGTGATGGGTCAGCACCGCGGCGAGGGCCTGCTGCAACCGCGCGGTGTCCAGCGCCTGGGGCACGTCGAGCAACAGCGACTGGTTCCAGTGCTGACGCTGAGCGATGGGCAGGCTGAAGAAGCGCGCCTGAATCGGCGTCAGGGCAAACTCGCGGGGCGCAACGGCTGCCGTGACGGGCGCAGCGGCAGGCTTGGCTTCGGCCACTGTGGCGACCTGGGCGAGTTCGGCGATGGTCTGTTTTTCGAACAGCTGCTTGGGCGTCAGGCGAATGCCCTGACGCCGCGCACGGGCAATGATCTGCAGGCTGAGAATCGAGTCGCCGCCGAGGGTGAAGAAGTTGTCGTGACGGCCCACCGCTTCGACGTTCAACGCCGCTTGCCAGAGCGCGGCGAGTGCAGCTTCGACCCCTTCGTGAGGCGCTTCGAAATCTTCCGATGTTGTGGTCGGCGACGGCAGCGCGCTGGCGTCGAGCTTGCCGTTGGCGGTCAGCGGGAAGGCGTCGAGGGTCAGGATATGGCTCGGCACCATGTAGTCCGGCAGGCTGTGGGCCAGTTGCGCGCGCAGCGTCTCGCCGTCCACCGTTGCACCACTCGCCACCAGCGCATAAGCGATTAATTGGCCGCGATCATCGACGCGGACATGGGCGTCACGCAGGCCGTCCAGCTGGCGCAGGCGCTGGGCGATTTCGCCCAGGGCCACGCGGTAACCACGCACTTTGATCTGATCGTCGGCACGGCCAAGGAACTGAATCTGCCCGTTGACCAGCAAGCGCGCGCGGTCGCCACTGCGGTAGAGCCGCGCGCCGCTGCCCCTCGGGTCCGGAATAAACGCCGCAGCGGTCATCGCCGGGCGCTGGTGATACCCGCGCGCCAGGCCCGGCCCGCCGATGTACAGCTCGCCGACGTCGCCCTGCACCACCGGTTGCAGATGGTCGTTGAGAATCAGCGCCACGGCGTTCGGCAGGGGACGGCCAACGGGCACGCTTTCACCCAATGCGGCTCCAAGAGCCTCATTGCTCAGCACGCCCACGGTGGTTTCGGTCGGCCCATAGTGATTGATGACCCGGCAGCAGGGCTTCAAGCGGTTGACCTGGGCCGCCAGCTCCCACGGCAGCGTGTCGCCACCAAGAATCAGCGCGTGTTCCGGCAGCACATCGGCGGCATTCGTCGCCTGCAACAGGCCGTTCAAATGGGTCGGCACGATCTTCAGCACGCCCACCCTGTGCTCGGCCATGTAGGCGGCGAAGCGGTCGGCGTCGTTGGTGCGGTCGGGGCTGATCAGGTGCAGCGAGCGCGCCGAGCACAGCGCGCCGAACAGCACGGTGTGGCCCAGGTCGGCGCCGACGGTGGAGACCATCGCCATGCTCGCCTCGGGCGTCAGATCAAGCCGGGCGAGCAAGCCCTGGACGTAATCGGCCAGTGCGCCGTGGCTGATCACCACCCCTTTCGGCGTGCCGCTGGTGCCGGAGGTGTAGATCAGGTACGCGGCCTGATCGGCGTGGGGTTGCAGGTTCAGCGCTTGCGCCGGCTGCGCTCGCCACGCAGCGTCGGCCGCCACGCTGATGACGTCGCCATGGAAGTCGCCTGGCGCAGCCACGTCACTGATCAACGCGCTTGCGCCACTGTCGGCCAGCACAAACGCCTGACGTTCGGCGGGCCATTTCGGGTCCATCGGCACAAAAGCGGCGCCACTCTTGAGCACCCCAAGCAGGCTCACGACGAACTCCAGGGAGCGCTCCAGCAGAATGCCCACACGACTTTCTACGCCCACACCCTTCTGACGCAGATGCTGCGCCAGCTGATTGGCCTGGGCATCGACCTCGGCAAAGCGGGCGCTGCGCTGCTCGTCTTGCAGGGCCAGACGATTCGGTTGTGCGCTGACACTGGCATCCCACAGGCTCAGGACATCGGTGGCCGGGAACGTCACGGACTCGGCAGCGAGGCATGAAGGCTCGGCACCGATCTGCAAATCAGCCAGACGCACCTGCGGTTGCGCCACCACTTGCGCGCAGATCCGCAGCAGGTCACCGGCGAGACCGGCGATACGCGGTTCGTCGAACAGGTCGCACGCATAGGTGAACACCGCCTGAATGCCGTCGGCGTCGTCGGTGATGTCCAGACCTAAATCGAAGTGCGCGGAGTAGTCGTCGAGCTGATTGACGTCCATGCGCACGCCGGCCATTTCAACGTTCTGCGGCAGCGGGAACTGCTGGGTGAATTTCACCTGACACAGCGGGTTGTGGCTGAGGTTGCGCGACACGCCGAGGGCTTCGACCAGTTGCTCGAATGGCAGGTCCTGATGGTGTTGCGCACCCAGCGCGGTGTGACGAACCGCCTCGATCAGCGTGCTGAACGACTGCTGCGGCGACACCTCGCTGCGCAGCACCAGGGTATTGACGAACAGGCCGATCAGGCCTTCGGATTCGGTGCAGGTCCGCCCCGCCACCGGCACGCCGACGCGCAGGTCGTTCTGGCTGCTGTAGCGCTGCAACAGGGTTTTGTAGGCGGCGAGCATGACCATGAACAGGGTCGCGCCGTGACGGCTGGCGAGGTCGCGCAGGCCCTGGCTCAAGTCGCGGTCGAGGGCGAGGGCGTAACGGGCGCCGCGATGGCTTTGTTGCGCCGGACGCGGGCGATCGGCCGGCAGATTCAAGACGGTCTGGGCGTCACCCAATTGCTCACGCCAGTAGGCCAGTTGACGCTGCCCTTCCCCACCGGCCAGACGCGCGCGCTGCCAGGCGGCGAAGTCGGCGTATTGAACCGGCAGAGGCGGCAACGTCGGTTGTGCCCCCTTTGCATGGGCGCTGTACAGCGCAGCAAATTCCTTGAGCATGACCTGCACCGACCAGCCGTCGGCGATGATGTGGTGCAACACCAGCACCAGTTGCTGCCGGTCCGGTGCCAACCGCACATTGAGCACCCGCCACAGCGGGCCTTTCTGCAAATCCATTGGCTGCTCGACGGCCGCTCTGGCCAGTTCGCTCAAGGCGGCTGCCGGGTCGGTGTCCTCGCTCAGGTAATGGCGTTCGACCAGCACCGGGCCTGGCGCGTGGATGCGCTGCACCAGCTTTTCGTTGGCGTCGATGGCGAAGGTGGTGCGCAGGCTTTCATGGCGGGCGGCCAGGTCGTCAAGGCTGCGTTGCAGCGCGGCATCATCCAGCGCGCCGTTGAGACTCAGCCGACCGCACAGGTGATAGGCGCTGCTGTCCGGCTCCAGTTGCGCGAGGAACCACAGGCGCTGCTGGGCAAAAGACTGCTCGGGATCGCTGTCACGGGAAATGCGCGGCACGCCCGCAGAGGCTTCGGCACTGCGGCCATGGGTGGAGAGGTGCGCGGCGACGTGGGCGTTGAAGGCGCCAAGGGTCGGATGTTCGAACAGGTGGGCGGGCTCAAGTTTCAGGCCCAACTCGCTGTTCAGACGGGACAGCACTTGCACCACGCCCACCGAATCACCGCCACGGGCAAAGAAGTGATCGGCAGCGATCAGGTCGCTTTTGCCGAGGACTTCCTGCCACGCGGCCCGCACTTCCGACAGCAAAGGCGAAGCCTCAACCGAGACGTCCGCGCTGTCAGCATCGAGCAAACGCCCTTCCTGCCAGATCGCGAAGCTGTCGAGGCTGCCGTTCTGCCAACCACTGCGGCAGGCGGAACGCTGCAGCTTGCCACTGGTGGTGCGCGGCAGTGCGCCCGGCTCCAGCAGCACGATGACCTTTGGCGCCACCAGAAACAGCTCGGACACGGCGTCGCGCACGGCATCGCAGATCATCGGCGGCTTCATCAGGCGGCGCACGTTGCGGCTGATCTCCAGGGCCAGGCCGACGCCTTCGACGCCCTGCTCGTCCGTGACCGGAAACGCCGCGATGCGCCCGCGACGCAGCAGCTCGACGCTCTTCTCCAGCGCCTGCTCGATGTCCTGGGGGTAGAGGTTCTGGCCGTTGAGGATGATCAAATCCTTCAAGCGACCGGTGATGAACAGCTCGTTGTCGCTGGCGATACCCAGATCGCCGCTGCGCAACCAGCGCTGGCCGTCTTCCTCGACGAAGGTCTGCGCGGTGGCTTCGGCGTTCTGCCAGTAGCCCTGGGCGACACTCGGCCCGGTAATCCAGATTTCGCCGACGTGACCCGGCGCGAGGCGCTGCAGCGTGGCCGGATCAACAATACGCAGGTCATGATCGGGCCGGCACCAACCGCATCCCGGCAGACGACTTTTCGCGTTCTGGTTGGCGAACACCGCCTCTGCGGCCTCCCCGGCGGCCAGTTGGCTGCCGTCGAAATGCTTGATGCCGAACGGCCTGTCGCGCTCGGCGGCGCTCACATACAGGGTCGCTTCGGCCAGCCCGTAGCTCGGCGTCAGGGCGCGGCGGTTGAAACCGGCTGGCTCAAAATGTTCGCTGAAGGCATCCAGCGTGGCGATGCGGATCGGCTCGGAGCCGGAAAACGCCAGGCTCCAGCGATCCAGCACCAGGCCTTTCACGGCGGCGGGCTTGATGCGCTCGACGCACAGGCGATAGGCGAAATCCGGGCCACCGGAGAAAGTCCCGCCGTACTGACTCATCGCTTCCAGCCAGCGCGCCGGCCGGCCGAGGAAGTAGTTAGGCGACATCATTGTCAGCGTGCCGCCGTAGTACAGCGGCAACAGCAGGCCGCACATCAGCCCCATGTCGTGGTAAAGCGGCAGCCAGCTGACCCAGCTTTCCGATGCGGGGTCCGAAATGAAGTGCCGGGCCATGGCGATTTCGTTGGCCATGAGATTGTCGTGGGAGACCATCACGCCTTTCGGTGCGCTGGTGGAGCCCGAGGTGTATTGCAGGAAGGCCAGCGACGCGGTGTCGATCAGCGGCGCCTGAAACCCTGCGTGGCCGTCGGCGATTTCTTCCACTGCAGCGAAGCGCCCGCCAGCGGGCATAAAGGGTTGCAACAGGTGTTGGAACTTGTCCAGGTCTTCACGGCGCCCGAGGACCATCTGCGGTGCGGCGTCGTGAAGGATGCCGGTGAGACGGTCGAGGTGGGTCTGGCGGTTGTACTCCGGAGCGAAGGCCGGCACCGCGATGACCCGAGCGTACAAACAGCCGAGAAATGCCGCCGCGTAATCGGCGCCGGTCGGCAGGATCAGCACGCATCGCTCGCCGCCCTGCACGCCGAGGTGCTGCTGAAGGCAGGCGGCAATCGAACGCGCCCTGGCATCCAGCTGGGCGTAGGTGGTCAGCAGCGGCGCCTGGTCCTCGTGGACGATGTGTCGAAGGGCAATCCGGTCCGGCTGGGTCTGCGCATAAAAGCCCACCAGTTCGGGAAAATGCGCGGCCTGATCTCGTATGGATTTCATTCTTTCACCTGTTTGTATCGGCAAGGCTCAACCCGCAGGCAGCGCAACGGCGGCCCACAACGTTGTGAGAAAAGAGTGGGTGGCCGCTGACGACCACCGTTGTGACGGGCTTTGTTTGAAGGCCCGGGCTTAGCGCGCCAGCTTCAGCGCTACGCGAGGCTCAGCCTGCAACGACCCATGCCCAGAGCGCGCCGAACACGGCTGCGCCTGGTCGCCGAAGATCGATTCGACGACTTCCTGGGAGCGGATCGCCAGCACCGATAACAGCGTGTCGCTCAAGCCGTGGCTGTCTTCGCAGCAACCCTGCAGGAAGATGCCCGCTTCGCTGCCGGGGGTCAGTGGCAAACGGTAGTGCCGGTCGACGTTGGCGCCCTCGATGTATTGCTGAATGCCCGAGAGCAGCTCCAGGTGATAGTCGCGGCGGTAGCCGGTGGCGAGCACGACAACGTCGAAGGACTCGCTGTGCATCTGGTCATGGGGCGCATCGCGCAGGAACAGCTCAATGCCGTCGGCGGCCACTTCGGCGTGGACCACTTCACGGTTGGTGAGCATGCGGTGACGCTCTTCGCCGCGCACCTTCTGCTGGTACATGCGCTGGAAAATCGTCTCGATCAGGTCGGTGTCGACCACCGAATAGTTGGTGTTGCGGAACTCGTCGAACAGCGCGACGCGACGCTCCTGGCTGTGGTTGAAAATGGTGTCGGTGAACGACGGGTTGAAGATCTGATTGACGAAGGGGCTGTCATCGGAGGGCTTCAGCGCGCTGCCGCGAATCACCAGGGTGGCCTCGACATTGTCGAAACGCGAGGCCAGGTCTTCGAAGATTTCCGCCGCGCTCTGACCGCCGCCGACCACCGCCACGCGCACCGGGCCGGGGCGATTGGCGAGGAGTTTTTCGATGCCGCCGCGGTAGCCGGCAGAGTGCAGCACGCGGGCATCTTCAAGACCGTCGAAGGCCACCGGCGCCTGGGGAATGCCGCCGATGCCGAACACCAGATTGCGCGCGCGACGGCGGGAGATTTCGCCGTGCTCATCGCGGGACAACACGTCCATGGCGACGAAGCGGCCGTCCTCGAAATGCGGCTCGACCGACATCACTTCGGCACCGTAATGGGCCTGTTCGTTGAAATGCGAGGCGGCCCAGGTCAGGTAATCGGTGTATTCCTCGCGGGTCGGGAAGAAGGTCTTCAGGTTGATGAAGTCCTGCAGGCGGCCGCGCTCGTTGAGGTAGTTGACGAAGGTAAAACGGCTGGCCGGATTGCGCAGGGTCACCAAGTCCTTGAGAAAGGAAATCTGCATGGTGGAACCGTCGATCAGCATGCCTTCGTGCCAGTTGAACGCCGGCTTTTTCTCGAGGAAACACACGTGGGGCGCCAGACCGCTGCGCTGGGCATACTCCTGGGTGGCAATGGCCAAAGCCAGGTTCGACGGGCCGAAACCGATGCCGATGAAGTCGTAGACGAGTTCCATGCTTCCCTCTCGTAAGGCGCGATGCGCGATCGACTCCGGCAAGCCGCGCGACAAAATCGCTGGCGCCGGATGGCAGTTCACGCGCATCAAAAATGTTTAAGACTGATTCTCATTAACATGACGACTGAGGCTGACGGCTGTTTAGTCCCAGTCGCCGAAATTCTTACAGCGCCTCTACTGTCTTCATCTGGTAGGCAGCGCCAATCTCTTCCACCGCGTCGCGGCTGGCGTTTTCCCGGCGATCACCCTGCAGTTCGCTGAGCTGCCCGGACTCCATCTTCACCAGGCGGTCGGCCAGGTCGAAGTACTGGTCGTCGTGGCTGATGGCGAACACCGTCACGCCGGCTTTTTTGAACATCGGCAGCAGCTCGCGGTAGAAGAAGCGGCGGAACAGCGGGTCCTGATCGGCGGCCCATTCGTCCAGCAGCAGGATGTCGCGCTTCTCCAGCAGCGCCAGCATCAGCGCCAGGCGCTTGCGCTGCCCCTGGGAAAAACGCGTGTCGAGCAAGTGCCCGTCGGCGAGCTGCACCTTGTGCTTCATGTGCAGTTTTTCCAGCCAGTGCTCGACGTCAGCGACATCGGCGTTTTGCCCGTCGGCGCCGAGCAATTGAGCAAACAGGTGGAAGTCGGTGAACACGCTGGCGAACAGCTGACGGTAGGCCAGCCAGTCGTCCGAACCGATGACCTGGCCGTCGATCAGGATCGCCCCCGCCGACGGTCGATACAAACCGCTGAGCAAGCGCGCCAGGCTGGATTTGCCGCTGCCGTTGCCACCCATGAGGAACACCGTTTCGCCCCGGCGCAGGGTCAGGTTGACCGGGCCGACATCGAAACCGGGCTCGTCGCCCTGGGGCGCATAGTGGTATTCAACGTCACGCAGTTCGAGGGTTTGCCAGTGGCCGGCGATGTGGCTCGGGGCGACGTCAAAGCTTTCGTGGTGCTCGGCCAGGGCCAGGGACTCGACTTTATCCAGCGCCACGCGCCCGGAGATCTGCGCCGGAATCGCTGCCACCGCCAGCACCAGCGGCGTGCGCATGAACAGCACGGTCAGCGCGTAGGTTGCCGCCACTTCCGTCGGCGCCCAGCCCAGGCCGTTGGCCAGGTAAAACGCCAGGCCAATGGTGCCGAGGACCATGATGTTGGCCCAGTTGCTGGCCAGGCCGTGATAACGATCGGCCAAGGTGAAATGCTCGCGGTAGCGCTGGGCGGCGACGTCGAAGGTTTCTTCGTACAAACGGCGCGCGCGGTCGCGGTTGAGGGTCAGCTCCTTGCGTCCGTCGATCACCCCTTGGTAGCTCTGATAGAGCTTGTCTTCGGACTCACGCAGCGCGCGGATGTGGGCGTTGAGCTTACCCACCAGCAACCAGCCCACCCCCAACGTGAACGCCATCCAGCACAAGGTGGTGATGAACAGCGACGGTGACAGCCAGGCCAGGTAGCTGAACGACGCGACGCTGAGCACCGAGCCGTAGATCAGGTCCGGCAGCTGCACGAAGGCCATGGTCACCGCGCGAATGTCGCTGGACAGGCTGGCGAAAATCTTCGCCCCGCCGATGGATTCGATGCGCTCGATGTTGGTGTCCAGCAGGCGCTTGACCATGACCCGGCGCAGGCCGTAAACGAACCGATGACCCAGCGCGGTCAGCGACAACGACGCCCCGGACGCCAGCGCCAGCAGCACGGCGAGCATCAGGCCGAACTGCCACAGCGCGGTGCCGAGGCCGTCGTGGCTGCTGATCATGCGTTGGTTGACGAAGGCAATCACGCCAACGCTCAACAACCCGCTGCTGACGCTCAGCAGCAGCACCATCGCAAGCGGCCAGCGGTATTGCTGGAAGACCAGACGAACTAATTTCATGGATGACTCCGGGCAGTGAAAACGGGGGACATGGCGCGGCGGTGCCTAGAGCTCGCCGAGCCGCGCGCGGCAGTGAGACAAGGTGTCGCGCAGGAGGAAATTGACCATCGTCGGCGAGGTGCCGATGACCTTGGCCACGTCGCGCTGGGTGTAGCCCTGGATCTGGCTGAGGTCGAAGACGATGCGCATGCGCTTGGGCAGTTCGTTGAGCGCCCCGACCAGCTGATCCAGTGACTCGCGACCGGCCAGCACACGTTCGGGGGACACCTCGAAACGTATCTGCTCTTCATGCTCGGCTTCGGCGCCGTGGTTGCGTTCAAGACGCTGGCGGCGAAGACGGTCGATGGACAGATTGCGCACGACGCGAAACATGTAGCGCGCCGGTTCCGCCGATGCGAGGTCGCTTTCGAGCATCTTCACGAACGCGTCCTGGACCACGTCCTCGGCGCGGGCGCGACAGCCAAGGAATTTTGCCGCCAGGCGCATCAGCGCCTCGCGGTGGGTGTTGTAGGTGCCCATCAGCGCCTCGAGGCGCGGGTCTCTCGCGCCACGGGTGGCGCCAACACAAGGTGAGCCGAGCCGGGTGGGCTGGCTCATTGCAGGGCGAAAATCCATCTTGTTCGACATCCCTGGTAACAAAGGAACGCGAAGGATAACGCAAACGATTCTCATTGCAACGTAAGAAAGTTTACCGATTGGTGAAACTTTCTCGCCGCACCCTGAGTCGTTTCGGCCCTGCAATCCTTATTTCATCAGGCGCAGCTCCAGGTATTGCAGGAGCATGATGGTCTTGCCGTCATTGATTTCACCGCTTTCCACCATGGCGATGGCCCGCTCGAAGTTCAGCTCCAGCACCTCGATGTCTTCGCCCTCCTCTTCCAGTCCGCCGCCGTCGCTGACTCGATCGTCGGGCTGGTATTCGCCGATGAAAAAGTGAATACGCTCGGTCACTGAACCGGGGCTCATGAAGGCATCGAAGATTTTCTTCACCGAGCGCACGACGTAGCCGGTCTCTTCCTCGGCTTCCAGGCGAATGCGCTCTTCGGGGCTGGCGTTGTCCAGCAACCCTGCTGCCGCTTCAATCAAATAACCGCTGTGACCGTTGACGAAGGCCGGCATGCGGAACTGGCGGGTCAGCACGACGGTGCGGCGTTCGAGGTTGTACAACAGAATCGTCGCGCCATTGCCCCGGTCGTACACCTCGCGGGTCTGCGACTGCCAACTGCCGTCGCGGCGTTGCAGCTCGAAGCTGTATTTCTTGAGCACGTACCAGTTGTCAGAGAGGAGTTGTTCATCGGTGATGCGGATGGGGGTGGAAGGCATGGTGGTCCTTATGGGTAGGGGGTGGTTGGATTCGGCTGATTGAGTTGGGGCAGCTACAGAGATTTAAGCAACGACACGGAATTGTGAAAGTGACACGGATTTTGTGGGGGCAAGCTTGCTCGCGAAGAGGCCGAGGCATCCGTTACATCTCTGGCGCCTGAAATGACGTCTTCGCGAGCAAGCTCACTCCCACATTGCCTGCATGTGCCACTTCATCTGCGTTCCTGGCAAAACCCCGAACTATTGTTTCCATCGATTGCCAACATACTCACGAACGCCGTTCAGTTTGCCTGCGCAAATCCGGATGATGGCGACACTGATTACCCAGACAAGGATTTGCCCGCAATGTCCATCAACATGACCATTCTGTTGGCCCTCATCGTTTCGTTTTCCATTGCCCTGGTTGGCGTGGTGCATATCTGACACTGGCTGCAGATACGCATTAGGCGCCGAAGCCCGGTCCGGCACACCAGATCAGGCCATCGGTCGTCACTTTTTACTCGTGAAACGCCGCTACCGTCTCCTTACTGCCGACAAAAAAACTGTCGGCGACGATGCGCAGTGGCTGCAGATCCAGGTCGCTCTTGCCCCCGTCGATCAGGCGCGCGAAGTGCCCGTACATCGCCGGGTACTCGCCCTCCTCCGATACGGCCTGGGTCACGCCGTCGATGCTGACCTGCGCGCCGCCCGCGTCCAGACGCATCACGCCCTCGTCGCACTGCAGCTCGATACTCCACTGCTCGTTGACGCTGTGATCGAAATCCAGTTCGGCAATCACCTGCACGTTCTCACCGGAGCGCATCTGCAACGACGCCGCAATCGGCGACTGGCAGTTGCTCGGCACGCTGAGGTTCGCCGATTCGACGAACAGCGCACGGGGCAGCAATTCGGTCACGATCGACAACGCGTTGACCCCCGGATCGAACACCCCCAGCCCGCCCGCCTGCCAGATCCACGCCTGACCCGGGTGCCATTTGCGCACCTGCTCTTTCCAGTCAATCCGCACCTGTTTGAGGGTCTTGCCTTCAAGCCATTGCACCGCGTTGCCCACGCCCGGGGCGAAACGTGAATGCCAAGCGAACAGCCCGCTGACGCCCGCTGCATTGACCTCGTCGATCAGGGCAAGGGCTTCACCGAGGGTAGAGCACGGCGGCTTCTCCACCAGCACGTGTTTGCCGGCTTTCAGCGCCTGTTCAACCAGCGCAAAACGCCCTTGGGGCGGCGTGCAAAAGGCGATGGCGTCCACCGCCGGTCCTTCGGCCAGCAGTTCAGCCAGGGAGCTGAAATTGGGCACGCCCGGGCAGTGCTGGCCCAGCGTCGCCACAGCCACCAGCTCAAAGCGGTCACTGCCGTGGATCGCCGGCACATGCTGGTCCTGGGCGATCTTGCCGTAACCCACCAGCCCTAAACGAATCGGATGCATCGATGACTCCTGTGATGTTGTCGTTGTTATGACAGACGCGCCCCAAACGAGACGCGCTAAAGCAATTCAATGAAGCGGTGCTGCCTCGCCCTGCTGGTATTCGCGAGGGGTGCAGCCGAACTCCCGGCGGAACACGGTGTGCAGGTATTGCGCGGACTTGAAGCCGCAGTTTTGCGCGATGTCGGCGATGGCCGAGTCACCGTGTTTCAGCCCTGAAGCGGCGGCGGTCAGTTTGAAGCTCAGAATCTCGTCATGCACGCTGCAGCCGCGTTCCTTGCGAAAGTGTGATTCCAGGGAAGAACGGGAAATGCCGACGTAGCCCGCGACCTGGGCGGTCTTGATGCCCTGGCACGCGTACTGGCGAATGAAATGCAGCGCCTGCATGACGTACGGATTGCCCAGCGGCTGATGCAGGCTGGAGGCCTGAACGTTGATGGCCTCGGGTGGCACCAGAATCTGGCGAGCGGTCGAGGGCATGCCGTGGAGCATCTGGTGCAGCAACTGCGCCGCCGTGCGCCCCATCAGCTGGGTGCCTTGCGTCACCGAACTGAGCGGCACCCGCGTGAGGGTGCGGGTCAGCGGGTCGTTGTCGATGCCGATCAGCGCCACCTGCTCGGGCACCGCAATGCCCGCCGTCAGACACGCCTGCAGCAACTGCCGGGCGCGGGCGTCGCTGACGGCGATGATGCCGATGGGTTTGGGCAGGCTTTGCAGCCAGGTGATCTGCTGTTCGACGGCGCTGTCCCACAACGGCGCGCTGGTGCTCAGACCGCGATAGACCTCGCCGTACAGACCGTCACGCTGCAACAGCCGGCGAAAGGCTTTCTCACGCTCCTGGGCCCAGCGATTGCTCTGGGCTTCCGGCAGGCTGAAACAGGCGAAGCGGGTCAGACCGGCCTCGATCAGGTGCTCGTAGGCCAGCTTGATCAGGGCGAAGTTGTCGGTAGCGACGTAGGGAATGTGCTTCGGGTAGGCCCGCTCGTCCTCGTAGGAACCGCCCACGGCCACCACCGGCAAGGTGCTGCCGGCCAGCGCCTCGCCGATCAGCGGATCGTCGAAGTCGGCAATGATGCCGTCGCCCTGCCAGCGCTCGATGCCCTTCAGGCGGCAGAGAAAGTCCTCTTCCAGGAACAGATCCCAGGTCGCGCGGGTGCTGCTCAGGTAATTGCCGATGCCGGTGATGATGCCGCGGTCGTAGATCTTGCCGCCGTTGAACAACAGCGCGATGCGGTGAGCGGGCGGGACGGTTTTCATTATTGTTCCCCGGGCCTGTGAAGCGAGTCGGCACAGACTAGGCCTGCGCCGGGGGAATCTCAATACTCAAAATCGAACACCGAGTTGGTGATTTTCGCAATCGGCGCGGACGGGGCCGTTGCTAGTATCGGCACACAGGCAATCACACATCGCCCGTCAACGCTGGCAAGAATAATAAGGAAACCCCGATGCCCTGCTTCCCCGATGTCGACACCATTCGCTACGAAGGCCCCGGCAGCGAGTCGCCCCTCGCCTTCCGCCATTACGACGCCAACAAGATCGTCCTCGGCAAGCCCGTGCGCGAACACCTGCGCATGGCCGCGTGCTACTGGCACACCTTCGTCTGGCCCGGCGCTGATATGTTCGGCGTCGGCACCTTCAAGCGGCCATGGGTCAAGCCGGGGGACGCCATGGAGCTGGCGCGCTTGAAGGCCGATGCAGCATTCGAATTCTTCTCCAAGCTGGGCATCGACTACTACAGTTTCCACGACACCGACGTCGCCCCCGAAGGCGCCAGTCTGAAAGAGTACAGCCGCAACTTCGCGCAGATGGTCGACGAACTCGAACGCCATCAGGAACAGAGCGGCATTCAGCTGCTGTGGGGCACCGCCAATTGCTTCAGCAACCCGCGCTTCGCCGCCGGCGCTGCGAGTAATCCGGACCCGGAAGTGTTCGCCTTTGCCGCCGCTCAGGTGTTCAGTGCGATGAACGCGACCCATCGGCTCAAGGGCTCGAATTACGTGCTGTGGGGTGGCCGCGAGGGTTACGAGACGCTGCTCAACACCGACCTTGCGCGTGAGCGCGAGCAATTGGGCCGCTTCATGTCCATGGTGGTCGAGCACAAACACAAGATCGGTTTTACCGGCGACCTGCTGATCGAGCCCAAACCCCAGGAGCCGACCAAGCACCAGTACGATTACGACACGGCCACGGTGTTCGGCTTTCTGCAACAGTTCGGCCTGGAGAAAGAGATCAAGGTCAATATCGAGGCCAACCACGCCACCCTCGCCGGCCACAGTTTTCACCATGAAATCGCCACGGCGGCGTCCCTCGGCATCTTCGGCAGCATCGACGCCAACCGCGGTGATCCGCAGAACGGCTGGGACACCGATCAGTTCCCCAACAGCGTCGAAGAGCTGACCCTGGCCACCTACGAAATTCTCAAGGCCGGCGGTTTCAAGAACGGCGGCTACAATTTCGATTCGAAAGTGCGCCGGCAGAGCCTGGACGAAATCGATCTGTTCTACGGCCACGTCGCGGCCATGGACGTCCTCGCGCTGTCGCTGGAACGGGCTGCTGCGATGATTCAGGACGATAAGCTGCAAGCGTTCAAGGACCAGCGCTACGCCGGCTGGGACCAACCGTTCGGGCGCGCCGTGCTGTCGGGGGACTTCAGCCTGGATTCTCTGGCGCAACACGCGCTGGACAACGAACTTAACCCGCAGGCCGTGAGCGGCCGCCAGGAAATGCTCGAAGGCGTGGTGAACCGGTTTATCTATCCCTGACAGCAGGCGCCCGCGATTCACATGCAGGACCGGCGAGGTCATCACCAAATCCGCTGGATGGACGCGATGCTTTTCGTAGGACCGGCTTCAGCCGGGAAGAGGCCAATGCGTGCAACATTCATCTTGCGGTGTGACGCCAACAGCTTCCCGGCTAAAGCCGGTCCTACTAAGGGAATTGCGTTGGTTACATTCTCACGACAATTCCCTGCTCGCGGCGCGCGGCCAGTATCTACAGTTCCACCGGCAAACCCATACATGCTCGAAAAGTGTCTTTAAACAAAAATAACAGGACGCAACCCAATGAAGAGTTTCAAGACCACCCTGCTCGCCAGTGCTCTGGCCCTGCTCAGCCTGCCCGTCATGGCCGATTCGGCCCATCCGAAAATCGGCTTTTCCATCGATGACCTGCGCCTCGAACGCTGGGCCCGGGACCGCGATTACTTCGTCGCGGCAGCGGAGAAAATGGACGCCAAGGTCTACGTACAGTCCGCCGATGCCAACGAAGGCAAACAGATCTCCCAGATCGAAAACCTGATCTCCCGCGGCGTCGACGTCATTGTCATCGTGCCGTTCAACGCCACCGTGCTGACCAACGCCGTCGCTGAAGCCAAGAAGGCCGGCATCAAAGTGGTGTCCTACGACCGGCTGATCCTCAACGCCGACATCGACGCCTATATCTCCTTCGATAACGAAAAAGTCGGCGAAATGCAGGCGGCGGGCGTGCTCAAGGCAGCCCCGAAAGGCAACTACTTCCTGCTCGGCGGGGCACCCACCGACAACAACGCCAAGGTCCTGCGCGAAGGCCAGATGAAAGTGCTGCAGCCAGCCATCGACAAGGGCGACATCAAAATTGTCGGCCAGCAGTGGGTCAAGGAATGGAACCCGACCGAAGCCCTGAGCATCGTCGAAAACGCCCTGACCAAAAACAACAACAAGATCGACGGCATCGTCGCCTCAAACGACGCCACCGCCGGCGGCGCGATTCAGGCCCTCGCCGCGCAGAAGCTGGCCGGCAAGGTGCCCATTTCCGGGCAAGATGCCGACCTGGCAGCGGTCAAGCGCGTGATCGACGGCACCCAGACCATGACCGTCTACAAACCGCTGAAACTGATCGCATCGGAAGCGGCAAAACTGTCCGTGCAACTGGCGCGCAATGAAAAGCCTACGTACAGCTCGCAGTACGACAACGGCACGAAGAAGGTCGACACCATCCTCCTGACCCCGACGCCGCTGACCAAGGACAACATTGATCTGCTGGAGAAGGACGGGTTTTACACCAAGGATCAGATCGCCGGGAAGTAATCACTTTTTGCAGGTTGCCATAGCTGCAATGTGACCCCTGCACCGACACCTGTAGGAGCGTGGCTTGTCCCGCGAGCGGCGGGGAACCCGTCGTAAAACCTGACACTGTGGTTTGCCTGACACAACGCGTCTGCTGAATTTACGACTGATTCGAAGCCGGTCGCGGGACACGCCGCGCTCCTGCACAAGAACTCCGGCCTGTCCTGGAATACCGCGCCATGTCCGACTATCTGCTGCAAATGAACGGCATCGTCAAATCCTTCGGCGGCGTCAAGGCGCTCAATGGCATCGACATCAAGGTGCGGGCCGGCGAATGCGTCGGCCTGTGCGGCGAGAACGGCGCCGGCAAATCGACCCTGATGAAAGTCCTCTCGGCGGTCTATCCCCACGGCACCTGGGAGGGTGAAATCCTCTGGGACGGCCAGCCGCTGAAGGCGCAATCCATCAGCGAAACCGAGGCGCCGGGATCGTCATCATTCACCAGGAACTCACCCTCGTCCCCGACCTGTCGGTGGCGGAAAACATCTTCATGGGCCATGAACTGACCCTGCCGGGCGGGCGGATGAATTACCCGGCGATGATTCACCGCGCCGAAGCCCTGATGCGCGAACTGAAAGTGCCGGACATGAACGTCGCCCTGCCGGTCTCGCAATACGGCGGCGGCTATCAGCAACTCGTGGAGATCGCCAAGGCGCTGAACAAGCAGGCGCGACTGCTGATCCTCGACGAACCCTCTTCGGCCCTGACCCGCTCGGAAATCGACGTCCTGCTCGACATCATTCGTGATCTCAAAGCCAAAGGCGTCGCCTGCGTCTACATTTCCCACAAGCTCGATGAAGTCGCTGCCGTCTGCGACACCATCTCGGTGATCCGCGACGGCAAACACATCGCGACCACGGCCATGGCGGACATGGACATTCCCAGCATCATCACGCAGATGGTCGGCCGCGAGATGAGCAACCTCTACCCCACCGAACCCCACAGCGTCGGTGAGGTGATTTTCGAGGCGCGCCACGTCACCTGCTACGACGTCGACAACCCGAAGCGCAAACGCGTGGACGACATCTCCTTCGTGCTCAGGCGCGGAGAAATCCTCGGCATCGCCGGGCTGGTCGGGGCCGGCCGCACCGAACTGGTCTCGGCACTGTTCGGCGCTTACCCGGGACGCTACATCGGCGAAGTGTGGCTGGACGGTAAAGCCATCGACACGCGCACACCGCTCAAATCCATCCGCGCGGGGCTGTGCATGGTCCCCGAGGACCGCAAACGCCAAGGCATCATTCCGGACCTGGGCGTGGGCCAGAACATCACCCTCGCCGTGCTCGACAGCTTCGCCCACCTGACGCGAATCGACGCCGAAGCCGAGCTGGGCAGCATCGACAAGGAAATCGCGCGGATGCACCTGAAGACCGCGAGCCCGTTTCTGCCGATCACCAGTCTGTCCGGCGGCAATCAGCAAAAAGCCGTGCTGGCGAAAATGCTGCTGACGAAGCCACGGGTGCTGATACTCGACGAGCCCACTCGCGGTGTGGACGTTGGCGCCAAGTACGAGATCTACAAACTGATGGGTGCGCTGGCGGCCAGCGGCGTGTCGATCATCATGGTGTCGTCGGAGCTGGCCGAAGTGCTCGGCGTCTCCGACCGGGTGCTGGTGATCGGCGACGGCCAGCTGCGCGGGGACTTCATCAACGAAGGGCTGACCCAGGAACAGGTGCTCGCGGCCGCACTCAGTCAGTCCGGCGACACTGCGCACAACAAAAACAATAACGACCGGCCCGGTGCTGTGGGAGACGCGCGTCAATGAATCAACTCAAGCAACTGTTCACCCGCTACAAAATGCTCGCGCTGGTGATCGCCATCGCGGTCATCTGGCTGTTCTTCAGTTGGGAAACCGACGGGGGCTTTCTGACGCCGCGCAATCTGTCCAATCTGCTGCGGCAGATGTCGATCACCGGGATTCTGGCCTGCGGCATGGTGCTTGTAATCATCAGCGGTGAGATCGATCTGTCGGTGGGGTCGTTGCTCGGCCTGCTCGGCGGCGTGGCGGCGATTCTCGACGTGGTCTACCACCTGCCGCTGCCGCTGAACCTGTGCATCGTCGCCGGCTGCGGGCTGTTGATCGGTCTGGCCAACGGCTGCATGACCGCGTACCTGCGCATCCCGTCATTCATCGTCGGCCTGGGCGGCATGCTCGCGTTTCGCGGCATTCTGCTGGGGATCACCGGCGGCACCACCATTGCGCCGGTGTCGCCGGAGCTGGTCTACATCGGCCAGGGGTATCTGCCGCCGCTGGTGGGGATCGTGCTTGGCGTGCTGCTCTTCGCGCTGACGCTGTTCCTGACCTGGCGTCAGCGCAGCAACCGCGCTTTGCACGGGCTGGCGGCCCATTCACTGGTTCGGGATGTGGTGCGGGTCGTGGCGATTGGCGCCGTCCTGGCGGGCTTCGTCTATACGCTGAACAGCTACGACGGGATTCCGGTGCCGGTCCTGCTGCTGTTGGTCCTGCTCGGCGTGTTCAGCTACATCACCACCCAGACCGTGTTCGGCCGGCGCATCTACTCGGTGGGCAGCAACATGGAAGCCACGCGGCTTTCCGGCATCAATGTGCAGGCGGTGAAATTGTGGATCTTCGGCATCATGGGCGTCATGTGCGCCCTCGCCGGCCTGGTCAACACCGCGCGCCTGGCTGCGGGTTCGCCGTCGGCGGGCAACATGGGTGAACTCGACGCCATCGCCGCCTGCTTCATCGGCGGCACCTCCATGCGCGGCGGCTCGGGCACCGTCTACGGCGCCCTGCTCGGCGCCCTCGTCATCACCAGCCTGGACAACGGCATGTCCATGCTCGACGTCGACAGCTATTGGCAGATGATCGTCAAGGGCAGCATTCTGGTGCTGGCGGTGTGGGTGGATGTGAGCACGCGGGCGGGACGGCGATGATTGTCAATGGGCTTGAGCCACGCCATTTTCAGCGCCTGGAATAAAGCCTTCGCGAGCAAGCTCCCACAGAATGGTGGTCAGGCTAGGGATTTTCGGTTGTTGCAAAACCTGTGGGAGTGAGCTTGCTCACGAAGAGGCCCGGACATTCAGCCACATTCTCTGGGGCTGAAAGTAAGCCTTCGCGAACAAGGTGGAGCGCCACCCCGGTCGCTCCCACACAAGGATTCCGCTTCAAGCCAATATGCGCGCCCGGCGCTGGAAGCAGTAGGCCACTCACCGCCCCTCCAGCAACTCCCCCGCCCGATCCAGCAACCCCAGCGGATCGTCCGTCTTGTGAATGTCCACCGAGAGCATCTGCCGAAATTTGCGCGCGCCGGGGAAGCCGGTGCCCAGGCCCAGCACGTGGCGGGTGATGTGGTGCATGGAGCCGCCGTCGCGTAGGTGCGCTTCCACATAGGGGCGCATCAGCGCCAGGGCTTCGGCGCGGGTGATCTGCGGGGCGTCGCTGCCGAACAGTTCGCGGTCCACGCCGGCCAGCAGGTAGGGATTGTGATACGCCTCGCGGCCAAGCATCACGCCGTCGAAGGTGTTCAGGTGCGCCTGGCACTGCTCCAGGGTTTTGATGCCGCCGTTGAGGATGATCTCCAGTTCGGGGAAGTCCTGCTTCAACTGCGCGGCGATGTCATAACGCAGCGGCGGGATGTCACGGTTTTCCTTGGGCGACAGGCCCTCGAGAATGGCGATACGTGCATGCACAGTGAAGCTCGTGCAGCCGGCGTCGCGAACGGTGCCAACGAACTCGCACAGCTGCTCGTAACTGTCGCGGCCGTTGATGCCGATGCGGTGCTTGACGGTCACCGGAATCGTCACGGCGTCGCGCATGGCCTTGACGCAATCGGCCACCAACTGCGGATGCCCCATCAACACCGCGCCGATCATGTTGTTCTGCACGCGATCGCTCGGGCAACCGACGTTGAGGTTGACCTCATCGTACCCCGCGGCCTGCGCCAGACGCGCGCTGGCAGCAAGGTCGGCCGGGTTGCTGCCGCCCAACTGCAAGGCCAGCGGATGCTCCGTTTCGTCATGGCGCAAAAAGCGCTCGGTATCGCCGTGCAGCAACGCGCCGGTGGTCACCATTTCGGTGTACAGCAGCGCATTTTTCGACAGCAGACGCAGGAAGAAACGGCAGTGACGGTCCGTCCAGTCCATCATCGGGGCCACGGAAAAACGCCGTGAGGGCTCGGACGGAAGGCGGTCGGTACGGGGTTCTGTGATAGGCAACATGGGCGCAATTAGCAGGTCGGGCGAAGGGGGACGCGCATTCTAACAGCTCGCCCGCCAGGCTGAAGCCGATCCGGCTGAAAAGACACCCTCTGCAGAACCGGTTCCATCCTGACATTAATGACCCAAGTGTTCAGAACTTATAACAACTTAATCGATACCGCACAGTCCTACACTTAGCGACCCTCCTAAACATTAGCACGCTAACAACCGCCTTTTAAAACACGCTTTTTACACGCCCATAGACGCTGGCGTTATTAACGCCATCGCCCGTTGGATTCTTTGACGCCATTAATTCGCAACGTGGTTAATCCACTACTCTTCAAACAGGGTTATTTAAATAAGAAAGGAAGTTGACGCCAACAAAATAAATGAACTTTATTTTAACTCACCACTGGCAAAGTATTTTTATTGAGATATAACAAGTAACAACCTGCACACACGAACGTACAAACATGACAACCCTTAAGTTCATCGGCCTATGGCTGCTGCCTCTGTGCGCCGCCACCACGGCGTTTGCTCAGCCCAGCGTGAATACTTCCGCGACGGTTGAACAACACCGGACGCTTAACCATCGTGACGTCGGCGGTATTGTGATCGGGCAGACCATGACGCTGGCAGGCCGAACGTTTTATGACAGTTTCGCAAACACCTGGCGTGAGAAAGATGAAGCGGAAACATTCACCGTCACTATTACCGAGCGGCCCACGGCGCGTTTAGGCAGCCAGGTATTCGTGGATTACGGCAATCGCCGGTTATTTCAAATGTTCCTGCCACCCAATCGAACGCTTATTCCGGCCATTGCCGCCGACGCGGCCGGTCAGGTGTATCAGGGCATCCTTGATTATCAATTGGCACAATTCTTTGGCGACCCGGACATGGGACGAGACGAGCTATGAAAGCACTCACTATTAACCGCAGTTTGGTGGTTATTGCCAGCCTCGCCTTGATGGCCGGCATGGGGTCAGGCGTCCAGGCCAGCGAACTGGCGTATGTCCCGAACAACCCGTCATTTGGCGGCAATCCGTTGAACGGCCCGGTGCTGCTCAATCAGGCGCAGGCGCAAAACCATTACGTCGAAAAGTCTTCATCGTCCGGCGCCTACGCCGGGCAGACCGCGCTGACCCAGTTCAACAGCATGTTGCAGAGCGCCATCCTCAGCCGGGTGTCGTCGGCGGTCACGTCCAGCATCGTCGGTACCAACGGCCAACTGGTGCCGGGCACCGTCGAAACCACTGACTTCCGCATCGCAATCACCAACCTGCAAGGCGGCCTGCTGCAGATCGTCACCACCGACAAGAACACCGGCCAGACCACCCAGTTTCAAGTGAATCAACCGTAACACCCGTCGCACCCGCTACCCCGCACCACCCAACTACCCTACTGAATAAGGAAGATCACCATGCAAGCACGCAAATCCTTACTGTCTCTGGCCATCCTGTTTGCTGTCTCCGGTGCGGCCATGGCCGACTCCAGCACCGTCAACACCACCCAGGCAGGTTCTGACAACGGACTGAACGTCGAGCAACGCGGCGCCACCCAGTCCACTGTCACCGTTAATCAGAACGGCGGCCGTAACACCGCAGGCGCTATCAACCAGACGGCCACTTACAGCAACCTCACGATCAATCAGACCGGCTACTACAACCTCAGCAGCGCCAAACAGGCCGGGAACAACAATACCGGCTCCATCACTCAGAACGGCGGCGGCCCTCAGCCGCAGATCGCCAGCCTGGATCAGTCCGGCGGCTACAGCAAAGCCAGCATTGATCAACAGAGCAACCACAGCACCAGCGCCTCCATCACCCAGGGCGGCGGTAACAACAACACCGCCAGCACTTCGCAGATCGGCAATAGCACGCGCGTCGGCACGACTGTCTCCCAAGCCGGCAGCTACAACCTGGCGACTGTTTCGCAAGAGAGAAATAACAACACCGTCACCAGCAGCGTCACCCAGGCGGGCAACAGCAATACCGGGATTGTTTCGCAACAGCATAACGCCCAGCAGGTGTCCGCCACTCTGCAACAGAACGGCAACTACAACGTCGGCTCGATCCAGCAGAACGACACACTCGTCACCACCGCCAAGGCTCAACAGCGCGGCGATTTCAACACGCTTTCCGTTTCGCAGAACGGCTCTCTGCTGAACGCCGACGTCCAGCAGAACGGTAACAACAACTACGCGTCCAGCACCCAGACCGGCCTTAACAACGAAGATACGCTGCTGCAGACCGGCAACAACAACCGCGCGGCTGTGAGCCAGACCGGCACCGGCACTTACCTCTCCACCAACGCCGTTCGCCTGACTCAGTCCGGCAACAACATGGTCGCCAACGTCAGCCAGACCGGCGGCAGCGGCAACGTGGCAACGATCTACCAACACTAAGATGGTGTACCCCGCCAGGTTCTGGCGGGGTTTTCTTGCGGGAAGAAAAAGAATGCGCGTCCGCCCCCTCATGTTGATCGTCACCGCCGTCATGCTGATTGCCGGCTGCACCACGTCCCGCCCTGCCGCGACCATTTCCCCGGCCACGCTGTCGCCTGCGACCCAGAGCCTGCGTGACCTGACTCACCTGCCGCCGCCCGCTGGCCCCATCAGCGTTGCGGTGTACGGCCTGCGCGACCAGACCGGGCAATACAAACCGTCCCCCGACAGCTCGTTTTCCACCTCGGTGACCCAGGGCGCCGCGTCGCTGCTGATCAGCGCCCTGCGGGACTCACGCTGGTTCAAGCCGGTGGAACGCGAAAACCTTCAGGACCTGCTGACCGAGCGCAAAATCATTCGCGCCCTGGAGCAGCCCCAGGACCAGGCCCAGGTGCAACTGCCTGCGCTGCGACCGGCGAACATGATCATCGAAGGCGCCATCGTCGCCTACGAAAGCAATGTGCGCACCGGCGGCATCGGCGTTCGCTATCTGGGTGTCGGACCCTCGGAGCTTTACCGTCAGGATCAGGTGACCGTTAACCTGAGGGCGGTGGACATCCGCACCGGTGACATCATCCAGAGCATCACCACCACCAAGACCATATTCTCGATCCAGGTCGATTTCGGCATCTTCCGTTTCGTCTCCCTCAAGCACCTGCTGGAGGTGGAGACCGGCGTGTCACGCAACGAGCCCGTGCAGCAATGCGTGCGTGAAGCCATCGAGACGGCGTTGATCCACATGATTGCCCAAGGTGCGCGGGACGGTAGCTGGAACCTGAAAAATCCCACTGACTTGAACAAACCGCTGCTGCAGAGTTACCTGCAGAGCTACGACGAACAGATGACCACCTTGCCGCTGGCTGACGCGGACAAGGACATCGTTGCCACAGGAGAGAAAAATGGAACGCAACGCTAAAGGATTCGGCTGGGTCGCAGCGGCACTGCTGCTCACCGGCACGCTCGCCCAGGCGCAGGATCTGGTGCGCGAAGCACGCTACGCGGACATCACCGTCGGCAACAGCGTCGCCACCATCTTGCAGATCGGCGCCTATAACACTGCGCGCGTCGATCAAAGCGGGGCCCGACAGAATCAGGCCGTGAGCCAGACCGGCAGTCGCAACCAGGCGGTGGTCAACCAGAGCGGCGTCAACAACGCGCTCACCGCCCAGCAGTACGGCACAGCGAACACCGCGCAGGTCAGCCAGTCGGGCAACAACAACCAGACCGGCGTGATGCAGAACGGCACCGACAACGCCGCGAGCGTGGTGCAGACCGGCGCCTACAATCAGGCCTTCGTCGGGCAGTACGGTCAGGCCAACCAGGCCAGCGTTACCCAGGCCGGATCGGGCGGCGCCGTCTCCATCAAGCAGTTCGGCGACAACATGAACGCCAGCGCGACCCAACGGTGACCTTGATGATGGATTTCACGCAGCTGGTGGTGACGGTTGACGCCCAGCGCAGCGGCTCGACGGTGGTGATCCGCCCGCACCTCGAGAATCCTGCCCCGCTGACGCTGCAATACCGAATGACCGTCAGGCAGAACAGCGCCCAAGGCACCTCGGCCATCAACCAGCAGGGCGATCTGCAGAACGGCGTCGCGGCAAACAGCGTGAGCCTGACGCTGCCGGCTGATGCCACGTGTCAGGTCCATCTGGAGGTCTTCGACCGCACCACGCTGATCAAATCGGTGGACAGCGACTGCGGCGACACGCCCGCCCGCTGATTCAGACGGCAGCGGGTTCAGAAGCACAAGCCGCTTCAGAGCCCTCTCCCTCGCTCGGCCCCGACCGTCAGCGGATAAGATGCCGGGCGCCGGGAACATCCCGGGCGGTCAGGGCTCCAACCAGTCTGGATCGAGTATCCGCCCTCCTCGGGAACCGACAGACCATGACCCCGCGCTGCCCTTTTAAAAAGCTCGCACCGCCCGGATCATGGCTGACGCGCAGGCACGACGTTTGCGCAAACGCAGGCGTCTAAACCGGCGTGTCTGTCGCGGTTTACGCCCTTGAGTGACCGGCGGCGCTCGGGTAATGTCAGCACAACCACAGGACAGAGCACGCTCATGACTTCCAAGCTGGAACAACTCAAGCAATTCACCACCGTCGTTGCCGACACCGGCGACTTCGCTGCCATCGAAAAACTCAAACCCGTCGACGCCACCACCAACCCTTCCCTCTTGCTCAAGGCCGCTTCCAGCGACAGCAACAGCGACCGGTTGAAAGAGGCGTTCACCGGCAGCAACAACGACATCAACGTCGCCAGCGACCGTTTCGCCGTCGCCATTGGCCGCGAGATCCTGAAAGTGGTCCCGGGCCGCGTCTCCACCGAAGTGGACGCACGCCTATCGTTCGACACCCAGGCCTGCATCGAACGCGCCGACCGCATCGTCGGTCTGTACGAAGATTTCGGCATCGGTCGCGACCGCATCCTGATCAAGCTGGCGTCAACCTGGGAAGGCATCAAGGCCGCTGAAGTGCTGGAAAAGAAAGGCATCCAGTGCAACCTGACCCTGCTGTTCTCCTTCGCCCAGGCCCAGGCCTGTGCCGACGCCGGCGTGTTCCTGATCTCGCCATTCGTAGGTCGCATCTACGACTGGTACAAAAAAGCCGAAGGCAAAGACTACGTCGGTGCAGAAGACCCGGGCGTGCAGTCGGTGACCCGCATCTACAACTACTACAAGGCCAATGACTACAAGACCGTGGTCATGGGCGCCAGCTTCCGCAACCTCAGCCAGATCGAAGAACTGGCCGGCTGCGACCGTCTGACCATCAGCCCTGACCTGCTGCAGAAACTGGCAGAAGACAACGGCACGCTGGCGCAGAAACTCAAGCCGGGCAACGGTGGCGAGCCGCGCGTGACCCTCAACGAAAGCCAGTTCCGCTGGGCTTCCAACGAAGACGCCATGGCCACCGAGAAACTGGCCGAAGGCATCCGTCAGTTCGCCCGTGACCAAGTGGCACTGGAAAAAATGCTGTCGGCCAAAGCGTAAAGCGTCAGGCATGTAAAAAGGGCGGCACCCTCACAGGTGCCGCCCTTTTTTAATGCCTCGGTTCAGGACCGAGGCGTGTTACTGGTGTTCGAGTGCGTTGACCAGATCGCGGAAGGCTTCGCGGTTCGAATCGTTCAAGCCCATGAGGATCTTGTGGGCCTCCAGCACTTTGGCCTTGACCACGTCTTCGCACTGATCCTGGCTCGGCAGATCGCTCAGCGCTTCAGGACGCGGAATCGGCCGACCGACGATGTTGAACACCTGATCGAAGCCCATCGACTGCAACAGGCGCGTGATGTCCTCGTGGGTGGTGACGACCGTCGGCAACAACCCGGCTTTCTGGCGCGAGAGGATCGACAGCTTGGCCAGCAGACCGAGGGTCGTGCTGTCGATGCTGCGGGTTTCGGTCAGATCGATGACCACCGTCGAGAAGTTCATCGAGGTGAAGATCCGTTCAATTGTCGCATCCAACGCCGAGCACAGTGTCAGACGCACTTCACCCACAAACTTGAGGACGAATGTGCCGTCTTGCTCGGCGAACTGGATTCTACCGGTACTCATTAAAGGTTCCTGCTCAACACTAACAAGGCGATATCATCCGGCATCTCCCCTAGCGTGGCCAATCCAAACGTTTGGCGCAGACCATCCAGGCTGCCCCCCGCCGCCTTGACCAGTTCGGGCAAGTTGGCTTCTTTCTCTTTGAGTGTATCACCTGGCAGAAGGTCCAGAATGCCGTCGGACAGCAGCGTCAGACTAAAGGACTCCGGCAGATCGATGACGTGATCGGTGTAAGTCGCTTCGTTGAACAGCCCGACCGGCAGACCACGGCCTTCCAGGTAATGGGTGTCACCCGGGGTGTAGAACACCGGCAGCGGCAAATGGCCGCCGACGCTGTAGGTCAACTGCCCGGTGTCTTCGTCGATCACGCCGCCCACCATCGTCACGTGCTTGCCCAGCTTGCAGCTGATCAGCCCGCGATTGATATGGCCCAGCACGTCTGACGGTTTGAATTCCGGCAGACTGCCGCCGCGCTTTGATTCGAACAGCAGACGCGTGGTCATGAATTTCAACAGCACGGTGATGAACGCAGACGACGCGCCATGGCCGGACACGTCCGCCAGGTAGAACGCAACACGGCGCTCATCGACCCGGAAATAGTCAACGAAATCGCCCGACAGGTACAGCGACGGGATGATCTCATGTTCGAATTCGAACGCATCAATCGCCCAGGGGCTGGTAGGCAGCATGTTCATCTGCACCTGACGCCCCGCGTCCTGGTCTTCCTGCAGCAAATGCAGGCTGGCCTCGAGCTCGCGGTTGGCGGTCTCCAGCTTCTGGCGGTATTCCTGGTTTTCGTGGAGCAGGCGTGCGCGATCCAGCGCGCGTCGGACCGAGTGCTCAAGCACTGCGAGGTCTTCGAGGGGTTTGATCAGGTAGTCGGCCGCGCCAAGGCGCAGGGCTTCGACGGCATCGCTCATCACGCCTGCGCCGGACACCACGATGACCGGGGTTTCCGGCGCAAGGCTGGTGACCTGACGAATCAGCTCGAGACCGCCCACCTGCGGCATGCGCAGATCGCAGATCAGCAGATCGGGCTTTTCCTGCTCGAAGGTCTGGAGACCCTGCAGGCCATTACCGGCTTGCAGAACGCTGAAACCGCTGTCTTCCAAATAGGCCGCGAGACTCGCGCGCACTACTTCGTCGTCATCGATGATCAGCAGCGTGGCACTGGTTTTTTGCATGTGGGCAAACGGCGCCAGATTAGGTTGGCGTAGGCGGCTGGTTGCAGTCAGCCCGCGTACTGGATTCGCTTCTAGCCTCTCTGGCTCAGGTAGCGGACTTTTGGTCAAACGCTTCACATGACAGAGCTGCCCTTCAAGGCGCAGACGGTACTCCCATCCGCCTGGCGTTTCAAGCGTGGCCCGGCTGCCGAGCGGCGTCTTTACATCGCAAATCACCCGGAGTTATAAGAACCGTTAAATCAGCAATCAAAACAAAGGATGTGCCATGGGTCAGCTCGATCGCGATTACGAAGAAAAACGGGATTACATTCGCATGCGGGTCGATGCGGACATCAGTCTGATCTACGCCGGCCAGATTATCCCGGCGGTGTGCGTGGATTTATCCAGCTCCGGCATGCAGATACAGGCGCCGCGCTCGTTTCAGGTGGGTGACAAGATCAGCGTGAGCATCGATTCCGAGCATGCAGCGCTCAAGGGCCTGGAGGCCGACACCGAGGTGGTGTGGATTGCCGACATCGACGGCGGCGATCAGAGACTGGGCCTGACGATCTTGAAGATCAAGTGACGGCAGCCCGGAACTCCGTCACATTTTCGAAAATTAGCGAAAATAAAAAGGCGACCCTAAGGTCGCCTTTTTTTGCGTCGTTTTGCGGACCGGCTGAATCAGAAGTCGTCGACGACCTTGCCGTCTTTGACCTTGAACTCACGGTTCTGCAGGTAAGCGTTGCGGATGAAGATGTACTTGTCGCCATTGATCAGCTTTTCAGCCGACAGCAGGCTGGCGCGGGTATCGACCAGACTCACGCCCAGCGCGGTGTTGCGCGTCGGCACGTGATCAATGTACCGCCAAGGCTGGGTGTAGGTGTCAGGGTATTTGGCGAATGCGTCACGCACGGTGCTGGGACCGAACAGCGGCAGCATCACGAACGGACCGCTGGCAACACCCCAGTGACCGAGGGTCTGACCGAAGTCTTCGTCGCTGCGCTGCAGGCCCATCTTGGTGCCGACGTCGAAGAAGCCGAGCAGACCGAACGTGGTGTTGAAGATCAGGCGCGCGGTGTCGACGCCAGCGGCCTCAGGCTTGGCCTGGAGCACGTCGTTGGCAAAGTTGGTCACTTCGCCGACGTTCTTGAACATGTTGTGAATGCCGTCTTCGAGGAACTGCGGCGTGATGAACTCATAGCCCTGGGCGATGGGTTTCAGCGCGTAGGTGTCGACGGTGTCGTTGAAACGGAAAATCGCACGGTTGACGCCTTCCCACGGATCTTCGTCTGCCGCGTTTGCAGCCATCGGCGCCACGGCCAGGCTGGCCCAGACGCACGTTCGAACCAGACGATTAATAAAGCCAGCACCGTTCTCGGGCATAGCTGAGACTCCCAGTCAAAGTAATGAAGCGGGCGCTACGCCCCAAACCAAAGGCGAGAGTATAAAGCCTTCTGTGACTATTTACGTCGCTGAAATGGTCAGGGTTTTGTAGGGCAATAAACATCCCGAGTCACTGTCATCGTTCAGTCATCGATTTGTCATGGCAATCCCTTAGCGTCTACGGCTTTGAGAGGGAATGCCATGCTCGCCCCGGTTGCCGTCGCTGTTCCGTCGTTCACCGCTGTGTTGTTCGGACTCAGCGGATGCCTCGTCGACTTCGGCGCCCAGACACGCACGCTGCTTGCCGCCGATGGCAAGTCCCTCGCCTCCCATGACGTCCAATCCTTTGCAGCGCCGGCGCCCGGTGCAATCAACGCACTGAAGTACCTCAAGCAGCACGGCATTCCCTGCGCCTGGATCGATGAGTACCCCTCCCCGGTTACCGATCAACTGGCTGCGCCACTGAGCAACCTGATTTTGCCCACGCCCCCGCCAACCCACCGCTGGCCAGCACCTGATGCGTGTTGGCAGGCGCTGATGATCCTTGGCGTCATGCAACTGGACGGCTGCGTGCTGGTCAGCGGTGATCCGCGTCTGCTCATGGCCGGAATCAACGCAGGGCTGTGGACGGTCGGGCTCGCGTCCTGCGGGCCGCTGTGCGGTTTGTCACCCGAGCAATGGGAAGCGCTGAGCGACCTGGATCGCGAGCGCCGTCGCGGCCGCGCCACCCTTGAGCTGTATGCCGCCGGCGCGCATTCGGTCATCGATCACTTGGGGGAACTGGAGTCCTGCCTGGCGGATATCACGCTGCGCCGGCAGAAGTCGGAAAAGCCTTGAGCTGACAGCGGTCATGCACGGCGGCCGGGAGTGGATTAGTCTAGAGCGGTAAGGACCTTTGCCTGCGCATTGCGGTCCATCGTGAGACCCATCACATTAAGGAAGACCCCATGTCCGTCAGTGACTTGCAACTACAACTCAACACGTTGCGCGAGCAGCTTGAGCAAAATCCGCAGCTGACGCTGGAAGAGCGCGGGAACCTGACTGAGGTCATGGAGCAGATCCAGGCGCAGATCGAACTCGAAACAGTCTCCCAGGACCCGAGCATTGCCGATGGCGTCAACCTGGCGGTCGAGCGGTTTGAAGTCGATCACCCGACCATCGCCGGCACGCTGCGCAATGTGTTGGTAACCCTGGGCAGCATGGGGATCTGAATCATCCCGTCCCCCTTCATGTGGGAATGACGGGGATGGCGTTCCACCCGGTCAATCCCACAGTGAGTTAACGTGCAGAAAGTGGTCGAGAAGTTACTGCCGCGCGAGACGCCCGTTCTCCAGCGTCAGTGTTTCCGTGCTGCGGTACGGATTGATGTCCAGCCCGCCGCGGCGCACGTAACGCGCATACACCGTCAGCTTCTCTGGCTTCAGCAAGCGCTTCAGGTCCATAAAGATGCGTTCCACACACTGCTCGTGGAAATCCGAATGCTGGCGGAAGCTGACGATGTACGCCAGAAAACTTGCGTGATCCAGCGCCGCGCCACGGTACTCCACCGCGACGCTGCCCCAGTCCGGCTGGCTCGTCACCGGGCAGTTGGATTTGAGCAGATGGCTGTGCAGCGCGTCGTCCACCACTTGCGACTCATCGCAGCGCAGCAGCTCGGGTTGAGGGCGGTCGTAGCTTGAAATGCTCACGTCCAGGTCATCGACACACACACCCGGCACCGCGACGATACCCTCGGCCTCGATGTCCTTCAGACTGCGAACGCGGACGCCAACCGGCTTGCCTGCGGCCGCCGAGAGGTCTTTCTCCAACGTGGCGATCAGCTCGGCTTCAGACGCGAACGCAGTCTGGTTGAGCGAGTTCAGGTACAGCTTGAACGACTTGGATTCGATGATATTGGCCGAGTCCGCCGGAATGCTGAACTCACCGATGGCCACCACCGGCTTGCCCGACGGCAGCAGCCAGGACAGCTCATAACAATTCCAGAAATCGACACCCTGATAAGGCAGCGTCTCGGCGGTCAGGCCCAGCTCCGCCCACTTGGCAGCGCGCGGAATCGGGAACAGCAGAGACGGGGTGTACGTGGCGATGTATTCGCTGGACTTGCCCAGCGGCGAGTGTTCGGCTGCGGGATGCATGGCGGGACCTGAACCTGAATAAAGCGGCTGTAAAAACCAAGGCCGCGAAGTTTATCGGGTTCGGCCCGGGTTTTCAGCGTTTACTGACTGATCGCCAACTTACCGACCGTGCCCCCTGGCCATGCCCGGGAATATTGCACGCGGACGCCAGACCCGTGGCGTCATTGCTCCCCGCCGCGGGTCAGCCCCTGATCCCTCTCCTACTCGTAGCGCAGGGCGTGGGCCGGCTGAATCTGCGCGGCGCGATAGGCCGGGTAGATCGTCGCCAGAAAGCTGAGGATGAAGCCGGCACTGCAGATCAGCGCCACATCGCTGCCTTCGAGCTTCGACGGAAGGTTGCTGATGAAGTACACGTCCGAGGTGAAGATGTGCTGGCCTGTCACCCGCTCGACCCAGCCGACGATCTGACTGACGTTGATCGCCGCGATCACGCCCAGCACACCGCCGATGACGGTGCCGACGATGCCGATGACGGTGCCCTGCACCATGAAGATGGCCATGATCTGCCCGGGAGTGGCGCCAATGGTGCGCAGAATCGCGATGTCGGCGCCCTTGTCGTTCACGACCATGATCAGCGTGGCGATGATGTTGAAGGCCGCCACGGCAACGATCATCAGCAGCAACAGGCCGATCATGGTCTTTTCCATCTTCATGGCGCTGAACAGGCTGCCCTGACTGTGGGTCCAGTCATCCGCCTTGTAGTCCGCACCAAGGCCGGCGGCAATGGCCGTGGACACCTGGGGCGCGGCGTACAGATCGGTCAGCGCCAGGCGCACGCCCTGCACCTGATTGGGCTGCCAGCGCTGGATCACCGCAGCATCCGCGACGTTCACCAGCGCCATGGAACCGTCCAGTTCAGCGCCGACCTTGAACACGCCCACCACCGTCAAACGCTGCAAACGCGGGGTGATGCCACCTGGGGCGCTGCTGATTTCCGGAACGATCAGCGTCAGTTTGTCGCCGACGTTCAGGCGAAAGCGCCGGGCGGTGATTTCGCCGATCACCACACCAAACTCGCCCGCCTTCAAGTCCTGCAACCGGCCCTGCACGATGTGCTGGGTCACGATGGAGACCTTGGATTCCAGCGCCGGATCGACGCCGTTGATTTGAATCGGCTGCATCGACCCCTTGTACGACAGCATGCCGTCCATTTCAGTGAACGGCACGGCGGCGGTGACTTGCGGATCCTTGAGCGATGCCTTGGCAGCCGGCTGCCAATCGTCCAGCGGCTTCACTCCGGAGATCACCGCATGGGGAACCATGCCGAGGATCCGCGAGCTCATTTCCTGCTGGAAACCGTTCATCACGGACAGCACCACGATCATCGCCAGCACGCCCAGCGCCAGCCCGATCATCGAGGTCATGGAAATGAACGAGATGAAGTGGTTGCGACGCTTGGCCCGCGTGTAGCGCGTACCGATAAAGATGGATAACGGTCTGAACATTCGTGGAGCACCGTAACTAAGCAGCTGAAAGTAAAAAGCCGATGCCCGAAAGGCACCGGTTGTGCGGGTCAGGCTTCGACCAGACGGCCTTCTTCAAGACGCCACACGCGGTCCATCTGCCGGGCCAGCGTCATGTCGTGGGTCACCACCAGAAAAGCGGTGCGCGACGACGTGCTGAGTTCCAGCATCAGGTCCTGAATCCCTTGGGCGGTATGCGAATCGAGGTTGCCGGTGGGCTCGTCGAGCATGACCAGACCCGGCTGGTTGACCAGCGCGCGGGCAATCGCCACCCGTTGGCGTTCGCCACCCGACAACTCCGATGGCTTGTGCGCCAGTCGATGTTTGAGCCCTACCCGCTCCAGCAGGGCGGTTGCGCGCTGACGCGCTTCCGGAATCGGCGTCTTGCCGATCAGCAGCGGCATGCAGACGTTTTCCAGCGCAGTGAACTCGGCCAGCAAGTGGTGGAACTGATAGACGAAGCCAAGGGCGCGATTGCGCAGCAGGCCGCGGGCCTTCTCGTTCAGCGCCGAGAGCTCTTCGCCCGCCAGCCAGACACTGCCTTCGGTCGGCGTGTCGAGGCCGCCGAGCAAGTTGAGCAAGGTACTTTTGCCCGACCCCGAACTGCCGACGATCGCCACGCGTTCGCCCGGGTGCAACTCCAGTTGCAGCCCCGACAGGACGACCACGGATTCCGGACCTTCCTCGTAGGACTTGCCCAGGTTGCGGCAGCTCAGTACAGCTTTATCACTCATGCCCGACTCACTCATAACGTAGCGCCTCCGCCGGCTGGGTGCGCGCAGCACGCCAGGCTGGATACAGGGTGGCGAGGAAACTCAGGACCAGCGCCGCGCCGCATACCAGCAGCACGTCCTGGGCCATCAATTGCGAAGGCAGATAGTCGATGAAGTAGACATCCGCATTGAGAAACTTGTGACCGATCAGGCCTTCCAGCGCCGAGATCGCCGAACTGACGTTGAGCGCCGCAAGAATGCCGACACCGGCGCCGATCAATGTTCCGACCACGCCGATAACCGTGCCCTGGACCATGAAGATCGCCATGATCTGGCCCGGGGTCGCGCCCAGGGTGCGCAAAATGGCGATGTCGCCGCGCTTGTCGTTGACCACCATGACCAGCGTGGAAATGATGTTGAACGCCGCCACGGCCACGATCAGCAACAGCAGCAGGCCGATAATGGATTTCTCCATGCCGATCGCCTGATACAGGTTGCCGTGGGTGCGGGTCCAGTCACGGGAGTAATACTGATGCTCGCCGAGATTCTGGGCGATGTCGTACGCCGTGCGCGGCGCCTTGAACAGGTCGGTGAACTTCAGGCGCAAGCCCTGCACCTGATCCGGCTTCCAGCGGTGCAGCCGCGCCAGATCCTGCAGGTTGGTAACGCCCAGGTAGCCGTCCAGCTCGCCGGCGCCGACATGAAAGATGCCGACCACGGTGAAGCGCTTCATGCGCGGGAACATGCCCGCCGGGGTCACGGTGACTTCGGGTGACACGAAGGTGACTTTGTCGCCCATGCCGACCCCGAGCTTGGTCGCGGCCTTGTCGCCGATCACCACGCCGAAGCCGCCCGCGACCAGATCGTCGAGGCTGCCCTGCTTCATGAAGCCGTCGATGATCGACACCTTGCGCTCCTGCGCCGGGTCGATGGCGTTGAGCAGGATCTTCTGCACGTTGCCGTTGTTGGTCAGCAGGCCTTGCATCTGGGTAAACGGCGCAACGGCTTCGACCTGTTTATTCTGTTTGACGCGGGCGGCCAGGGCCTGCCAGTCATTGATGGGCTCGCCGGACTCGATGGTCGCGTGGGGCACCATGCCCAGCACGCGGGTGCGCATCTCGTGGTCGAAGCCGTTCATGACCGAGAGCACGACGATCATCACCACCACGCCCAGGGCGAGGCCGATCATCGACGTCAGGGAAATGAAAGAGACAAAATGATTACGACGTTTGGCACGGGTGTAGCGCGTACCGATAAATACAAAAAGAGGTCTGAACATTTAGGGGCTTGTTCGAAGGAATGGGAACGTCCTTGTGGCGGGCCTGGGCCAGCGGCTTTACACTCGAATCACCGCCGAATCATGCTCGAAAAGCCGAGCCATGATTTTGAGCAATCACTCTGACAATCGCCGCTACCATGGGTTCGCCATGCCGACACTAGATGAAGAAGAACGCCGCGAATACTACCGTATCGAGGACAGCGTCGCACTGGAAATTAACCGCATCGCCGGCCCAGAGACGGGAGATGAACCTGGCCATCACGACACTTCCACGCTGTTCGATCTGCTGAGCGAATTGCACGTCGCCGAGTTCGAATCCCAGCACCTGCTGCGTCAGCTGGATGATCGCGACCGCACCACCAACAGCTTCCTTCGGGCCATGAGCAAACGCATCGACCTGCTCGGTCAAGTGGTTGCGCACACCGCATTGGGCAAGCTGGGCGCCCCCCAGCGCGTGATCATGTCCGAGGGCGGTCTGCAATTCGTGACCCCTCAACCCTTCCCGCCCGGCACCTTGCTGTCGGTGAAAATGGTGCTGATGCCCCAGGCTTCGGGGATGATGCTGCGCGCCCGGGTGACACATTGCGATGCGTTGGCCATCGGCGATTTTGACGTCGGCAGCGAGTGGATCGACCTCACCGATGCCCAGCGCCAATTGCTTGCCCGACACATCCTGCAACGACAAGCCGCGCAGCGACGCCTGGCCCGTGAGCAAAGTGACCCAGACGTCAAGCCCAACTGATTCCAGCTCGACTTATTCCAGCGCTATGCGTACCAAGGAGTGATTGTGACCATTATTTACGGCCACCGCGGCGCCAAGGGCGAAGCACCGGAAAACACCCTCACCAGCTTTCAGGAATGCCTCAAACACGGCGTCAAACGCTGCGAACTGGACCTGCATCTGTCCCGCGACGGCGAGCTGATGGTGATCCACGACCCGACGCTCAAGCGCACCACCGACCGGCGCGGCAAGGTCGTCGAACACGATGCCGCCGATCTGGTCACCTACGACGCGCGCAAGGGCGGACCGGGCTGGGTGCAGCCCTGCCCCATTCCTCGTCTGGAAGAACTGTTCGAACAGTGTCCCTTCGACCACTGGCAGCTTGAAGTCAAAAGCGCGTCACGCACCCGCGCGGCGACGACCGTGCTGGCCATCCGCGAAATGGCTCAGCGCCACGGGTTGCTGGACAAAGTAACCATCACGTCGAGTTCTCGGGAAGTGCTGCGCGCGGCCCTGGAGCTGACGCCGGACATCTCACGCGGGCTGGTGGCGGAGTACGCCTGGCTCGACCCACTGAAAGTGGCTCAGGGGTATGGCTGCGAAATTCTCGCGCTGAACTGGACGCTGTGCACGCCAGAGCGCCTGAAGAAAGCACAGAATCAGGGCCTGCACGTGTCTGTCTGGACAGTCAATGAGCCCGCGCTCATGCGCAGGCTCGCTGACTTCGGCGTTGACAGCCTGATTACAGACTTTCCCGGTTTGGCCAGCGCCACCCTTGGGAAGTACTGAAATCGGTCTCCCCGGCCGGCTCAGGCCACCGGCCGGAGCCGCTCAAAAAAGCCGGTTAAGGCCGTCGTACGCCGCTACCCGATAAGCCTCGGCCATGGTCGGGTAGTTGAACGTGGTGTTGACGAAGTACTTGAGGGTGTTCGCCTCGCCCGGCTGATTCATGATCGCCTGACCGATGTGCACAATCTCCGATGCCTGGTCGCCAAAGCAGTGCACGCCCAGGATCTGCAGGGTTTCCCGGTGGAACAGGATTTTCAACATGCCGACCGGCTCGTGGGAAATCTGCGCGCGGGCCATGCTCTTGAAAAACGCCTTGCCCACTTCGTACGGCACTTTTGCGATGGTGAGGTCGTGTTCGTTCTGACCGATGGAGCTGATCTCGGGAATGGTGTAGATCCCGGTCGGCACATCGTTGACGAAGCGCCACGCACCGTTGTCGACCGCGCTGCCCGACGCCGAACGACCCTGGTCATAAGCTGCGCTGGCCAGACTCGGCCAGCCAATCACGTCGCCGGCGCCATAAATGTTCGGCTGGCTGGTGCGGTAAGCTTCGTCGACATCGATCTGTCCACGACCGTTGGCCTTGATGCCGACGTTCTCCAGACCCAGCTTGTCGGTGTTGCCGGTACGGCCGTTACACCACAGCAAAGCGTCGGCCTTGACCTTCTTGCCGGACTTGAGGTGCAGAATCACGCCGTTGTCCAGCCCTTCAACGCGCTCGTATTCTTCGTTGTGGCGAACCATCACGTTGTTGTTGCTGAAGTGATAGCTCAGGCCCCGCGAGATTTCCGAGTCGAGGAAGCTCAGCAACTGGTCACGGTTGTCGATCAGTTCGATCTCGACGCCGAGACCGCTGAAAATCGACGCGTATTCGCAGCCGATGACGCCTGCGCCGTAGATGATCAGTTTGCGTGGTGTGTGACCGAGGCTGAGGATGGTGTCGCTGTCGTAGATGCGCTTGTGGGAAAAGTCGATATCGGCCGGGCGATAAGGCCGCGAGCCGGTGGCGATGATGATCTGATTGGCGACCAGTTTTTCCACGATTCCGGTGTTGCAGACCACGTCGATGCTGCGCTCGTCGGCAAAGCTGCCGGTGCCGAAGAACACGTCGACACGGTTGCGGGCGTAGTAACCGGTGCGCGACGCCACTTGCTTGCTGATGACCCTCTCGGCGTTCTTCAGAACGTCCGGGAAGGAAAACCAGCGTGGCTCACCGATGGCGCGGAACATCGGGTTGGTGTTGAACTGGATGATCTGTTTGACCGAGTGACGCAGGGCCTTCGACGGGATCGTGCCCAGGTGAGTGCAGTTGCCGCCGACCTGCCGGCGGCTGTCGACCATTGCCACCTTGCGCCCGGCCTTGGCAGCGTTCATCGCCGCGCCTTCACCCGCCGGGCCCGAACCCAGCACTACCACGTCGTAGTTGTAGACAGCCATGCGTACTCCTCAGAACTGGCCGAGACACCACTCTGGTGCCTCTGGCTGAATCATGCCGCCGCGGGCGGCATGAAGGATCGAAACTCGCGGCGCAGTCTAGTCTCAACGAGGACAAACGACCATTAACCCTTGGTCGCGTCCCCCGGCAGACTTCTCTGCGCAGTCGCGGGTCGAGTGCTGGAAACCTCACTCGACCGCCGAATTGCTGCGGATGATAAATCCCTTGCGTGACGAATCCTAAAAAAATCGCACGCCCAGGCATCTGCCTTTGCCCTGGGCCTGAGGAATTACTCGGCCAGATGCAGAAACAACCGCTGCGCCAGTTCCTTGCCGATGGCGCTGCGATAAATGCTCACCACTTCCTTGTTGTCCTTGGCGGCCTTGAGCATCGCGCTGTAACCCATCAGCCGCTGTTCCGGGAGTTTAAGGTGCGCGGCAGTGAAGGCATCCGCCGCCGCGTGCTCAGTGGCGTAGTGAAAATGCGCCCACCACAGGAGGTGGTCGTCCTTGCCGCGGATCGCATACTCCTGCACAAAATCGTTGCGACGGGCCCCCGACATGTTTTTCCTCCCCTCCACCCGGGCGATGTGCACCTCGTGCTGGCGATCCAGATAACTGATGCGACTGGCCGTCGGCGGCTGGCGCTTGATCATCTCGATACGCAGCTGGCGCCCCTGCTCGCGAAACCGCGACTGGCCCGCCTGCAAATCGTCGAGCACCGCCTGCAGCGACCGAGCGCCGTCCTCTCCCGCATCGGGGTCGTCCAGATGGATCTGCAGTTTTTCCACCAGCTCGCCAAGCTTGTCGGCCTTCTGCACCAGGATGTCTTCCATGTCCTCGGGCTCGTTGGCACGGCGTGACTGACGCACCGCGCTGGCAATCTCGGGCTCCACCCGTTCCAGCAGGGCGCGGCTTCGACGCATGAGCTCTGCCAGTGGAACGATACTGTCGCGATTGACCGGCTTGCGTGGCTGCTCCTCAATCTCGACCCATTCCCCCTCCGCGTGCTGGTGGTACGCGCCGACCACGCGATCACCAGTGGCCGCCTTGACCTCAACGACTTCACCCAGTGAGGGCTCTTCGCCTTCACGCAGTCGGCCGATCAATGTGCGCTGCCCTCGGGTCTTGATGACTCGCTTGCGAGTCTGCCTGACCCTCGGGACATATTCCGCAGGCGTATCGGCGGGTTCCTCGCTCTCGCGTATCAGGGCCGACAGCCGGTGCTCGGCCCGATCGGAAATCGCCGACAGGTCTTCGAAAAACCGGTGAAAATGCGTGGGATTGACCACCTCGGGCTCACTCTCAAAGGTGGCCAGGGCGACGATCGAGGCCCGGTCATACTCCCTGAGCGAGCTCTCCAGCACGCTGATCTGTTCAGCGATCGTGTAATCGTGAGGCCTTTCCAGCTCCGCCTGGGAGGTGAGTGCGGCGTGCAGCGAGTCGTCGTCGAGCAGACGCTTGAACCTGACAGCTCTTTGGGTATCGAGGACGCTCTCGGCACTGAAACACAACTCCAGGGACGACCACATGCGACTGGCGCGCCAATCAATCAGGGAGAACATGCGGTTGTTGTAGAACTCCAGCGCCTCCGTGCGCCAGTAGGCCTCGCCCACCTTTGGCACCTCGCGCAGCCTTTGCCACAGTCCCTCTCTGACCATCGCCCAGTGCACGCCGCTCTCTTGCAGCACCAGGGACTTTTCGAACAACCCCAGATAAAGCCCCACATTCTCCGGCGAAACGGTTCTGGACACCGCGCGCATCCGGGCCAGGTCTTCTTGGGCCACGACGAGCATGTCGCTGAGCAGGACGCCCTCCAGCAAACAGATCCGCCGGGCGATGCCTTGCAGGTCCGTGGCATAGGTTTTGTCCGGGGTGCGGTCGGCAGGACGCAGCGACTGATCGAGCTCGTTTTTGCGATCAATGATCTCCATCACGGCACGGACGTCTGTCTCGATCAGCGCAATGACCTCGTGGTGCTGTTCGAGGGGCGTGGCATCAATGCGGTTGTCGTTCGCCACAATGCGAATGTACAGATCGTTCTGACGCTTCAGCAGCTCGGACTTCTCGGCGTTGACGCGCTTGAGCCGGGCGGCATTTTCCAGGGCCAACTGCCGGGCGCTGCGCTTGGGCCCTCCGCCACGCAGTCGCAGCCCGAGGTCCAGACGCCACACATCACCCTCGCGCATCAGCCATGGCCCGGTGCGTTCAAGGTTGTGGGGATGAACAATCTGCACGTCACCATCATCGACCTGAACCCTGAAGACGGCGTTGTCGACGTGGGCATACCAGGCGCCGTCCTGCTCATACAGACCGTGGGTGCCAGGAGCGTCCGACGGCTGCGGCAGCTCGGGCGTTGGCAGAGTTTCGAACGACCGCAGCGCGAGCTTCTGCACCGTAGTCAGGCTCTGATCGGGTCGAGACCAGGTGAAGTCGAGCCGGTTTTCAAGGTTGGCCGGCATGGCAACAGGATCAGGCGCGGGGGCCGGAATGATCGGGGTCGACGCGCTTGAAGCGCTTGAAGCGCTTGAAGGCGTCGACGCCGCTGTGAGCAGATCCGCCAGCGTCGGTCGCACAACCCGGGCAGCGCGCTGGCGACCGGGGATGGCGGCCTCGCCCAGCGAGCTGTGCAACAGCAGCATCGCCACCGTCAGCAGCACGTTGCCCATGGATTCCCCGCGTTCGCTGGCAGTGGCATTGCCGTCTTCAGCCAGGGCCCCTTGGGTTTCGCTCATCAGTTGAACCAGCCACAGCGCGTGGCCGACCGGCCCCGACATGAAAGGCATGAGCGATTCCAGCGCGAGCCAGCCGCCACGTTTGAGCAGCGCCCAGCGGCTTTCGGCGTTGGAGGTGGACTGCCTGTCCGCCAGCTGGATCAGTGCGGACGCATTGGCCTTGAACAGCGCGACCAGCGGATCACCGACGACTTCGTCGACCGCCAGCTGTGCAGGCGCCGGCGTCTCCAGGGGCGCGAACTCCGACCCCTGGCCGAAGCGCACGACATGGGGCTGATCAAAGCCGCCATTGGCGTAGATCTGCCGTGCGTGATCGTCCATCCACGTCAGTACGTCGTCCTGAAGTTCGCCCGGCTCGACAATCGCGGTACGCAGCCCAGCCCAGGACGTGAACTCAGTCAGCGACTGGCGGGAAAACGGCCGGTACAGCAACACCGGTCCTCGGGTCGTATCGCGATCACCGATCACGAACATGTTGGCGACCTCATCCGCCTGGGACCCCGCCGTTGCGTGGAAGGCCAGCGGACGCAGGGTCGTGTTGCGCAGCGCTGGAGGGCGCTGCTGCGGCGGCTGCACGAGGGCGATAACGTGCTGATAGGCGCTGTCGCAGAAATGCCCTTCTCCACGCATTTTCAGCTCCAGCGCCTGCAGAGGCAGTTGAGCGCGAAGCTGGGCAATATACGCCCCCTGTCGCTTGGCGGACTCAACGGGGTCAGTCACCAACACCCGTTTCAGCAGCGCCGGATAGTGGCGCCCGATGTCCACCTGACACACCAGCAACCGCAGATAATCGCCACTGAACCAGTCCGGCGCCGGCGTGCCGTCCCTGTGCACGACGTGCAGCGCACCGGCCGGCTCGCCGGAAAGGTTTTCCAGCGCAAACTCGGCAAGGCTCATGCGTACGGGCTCGACCAGGCCTGAGGCGACCACTTGACCACCGCTGGGAATGGCAGCGGCGATCACTTTGCGGATAACCACGTCCAGATCGGCGATCAGCAGATCCGCGGCCTCCGGGTGATCGGCGAGCATTTCACGCTGCAGTTGCTGGCTGGCGTAATCCAGCAACGGCGGAAGGTCTTGGTTAAACGTGCCGGGTGCCCCCGACGGAGCGCTCGCCACGGCAATCATTCGACGGCTGAAATCCATTCGGTCGGCAACATTGGCGTTGCGCAACCAGTCCGGAAGCGTCTCGGGGCTTTGCATCCCGGGGACGGCCGGGAGCAAAAAAGGCGTGATGTCGGTGGCAGCGGCCATACGGCGATCGAGATCAGCAAAATCCTCCGCGTCGGCGGCGTCCAGCCGGGCGATCTGCTGCAGTTGTTGGGCCAGTATCGACTGAGCCAGCGCGCAGAACAGATCACCCTCAACCTCGCGCAGCGCCCAGGTCTGGGGATGGTCGACGGACTGAGGAATATCGATGCTGGCTAACAGCTCGGTCAGCGAGCCATGCCTGACCAGGAGGCCCGGCGACTGCCAGGTGAAGAACATCTCCGTGCCGCCCCAGACACCGGTCGCCGCCAGCACGGGCAGCACTGACGCCGGTGACGAGGCGTCCACTGCCTGGGGGATGCAGGCGCGAATGACATCGTCCGGATGGGCCTGGTCCAGACTCACCATGAAATTGCGCTGGGTCTGATCGGAAAAAGAAGCGAGGGGACGCAGGAAATCCCCCTCGTTTTCGGGCAACCCCGGGGTGTCGTCCAGCGCCTTCAGATAACCCTTCTTCAACGCATCGGCGAGGCGTGACCAGAGGGTTTGCCCGTCTGCCGCCGACGCGCCCCAGAATTCCACCGTCGCTCGCTGAAACTGGTCGTTCAGGTCCAGAGCAACTGTATCGACCAGGATATTCAGTTGGTCAAAATCGATTGGCGTCGCAGTCGCGTCCCGGACGGCCTGATCAATGACAAAGGTGTTGGCGCCGGCGCGCCAGCGTGGGGTTTTCCCTGTCAGAAATGCCTGCTGCAGATTTTTGAGCAGGGTTTCCGCGCGCTGAATGCCGTCGGGTCCCGTACGGGTGATGACGGAAATCTCGGGATCGATTTCAAGGTTCGGGAATTGTTGTTGCACTGCGCAATGCAGCTGCTTGATCGCGACGTCATTCAGGGTCGGTCGCCGGGAAGCCGCAGCAATCAGGTCAAATTTCGGGCTCATTTGCCGGTTAACTCGTGCAAGGGATTGAGGATCTCTCAGGGGCCTGTCAGGCACTGAGAGAATTTGCGGGGAGTTAAACCGGGAATGAGCCCATCGATGGGATACATAAATATTGTTTTCGCGTGGGCGCAGCGGGAGGTCCGTGGTCGATGGGCGGGGCGTTCTGATTGCCAACCGCCAGCTTTACACATATCGTTACAAATCTGGGGCGCCCGAGGCCAAGCGCGGGCGCCGCAGCAGAGGACGCATAAATACAACGGATCCCCCCAGCTAGACAGCTTAAGTGAGTAATTCCAGATGGCCTCGAACACGGGCAAAGGCAAGGCGATATTTCGCGTTGTGAGCGGCAACTTCCTTGAAATGTTTGACTTCATGGTCTATGGCTTTTACGCCACGGCCATCGCCAAAACCTTCTTCCCCGCCGACAGTGAATTCGCATCGTTGATGCTGTCGCTGGCGACCTTTGGCGCCGGCTTTCTCATGCGCCCGCTGGGTGCCATTTTCCTCGGCGCCTACATCGACCATCACGGCCGGAAAAAAGGCCTGGTGATTACGCTGGCGATGATGGCCATGGGTACGGTGCTGATTGCCTGCGTGCCGGGTTACGCGACCCTGGGCGTTGCTGCACCGATCCTGGTGTTGATTGGCCGCCTGCTGCAAGGCTTCTCGGCCGGGGTTGAACTGGGCGGTGTCTCGGTCTATCTGGCGGAGATTTCCACGCCGGGCCGCAAGGGCTTCTTCGTCAGTTGGCAGTCGGCTAGCCAACAGGCCGCGGTGGTTTTCGCCGGTCTGCTGGGCGTCGGCCTGAACCACTGGCTGAGCCCGGAAGACATGGGCCAATGGGGCTGGCGCGTGCCGTTCCTGATTGGCTGCCTGATCGTTCCGGCGATCTTCGTGATCCGCCGCTCCCTCGAAGAAACCCCTGAGTTCGAAGCCCGCGCGCAACACCACCGCCCAAGCCTGGGCGAAGTGGTCAAGTCGATTGGTCAGAACTTCGGTCTGGTCATCGCCGGCATGGCGCTGGTGGTCATGACCACCGTGTCGTTCTACCTGATCACCGCCTATACCCCGACGTTCGGCAAAAACGAGCTGCACCTGTCTGATCTGGACAGCTTGCTGGTGACCGTCTGCGTCGGTATCTCGAACTTCATCTGGCTGCCGGTGATGGGCGCGCTGTCGGACCGGATCGGCCGCAAGCCCCTGCTGCTGGCGGCGACCATTCTGGCGATCATCACGGCGTACCCTGCCCTGTCCTGGCTGACCGCCAACCCGAGCTTCGGCAACCTGCTGATGGTCGAGCTGTGGCTGTCCTTCCTGTACGGCTCGTACAACGGCGCGATGGTGGTTTCCCTGACCGAAATCATGCCGGTCGAAGTACGCACCACCGGCTTCTCCCTGGCCTACAGCCTGGCGACTGCGACGTTCGGCGGCTTCACGCCGGCGGCCTGTACTTACCTGATTCACGTGCTGGACAATAAAGCCGCACCGGGCATCTGGCTGAGCGGTGCGGCGGTGCTGGGCCTGATCGCCACGCTGGTGCTGTTCCGCAAGGGTCAGACGCGGATTCAGGGCGTGACAGCGGTCGGCTGATCGCCGAGAGCTATAAGCGACAAGCGGCAAGCTTCAAGCTTCAAGCAGCAAGTAAAAACAAAAACGCCCCGAACCAGTCGGGGCGTTTTTTTACTTCGCAGTTCAGCTTGCGGCTTAGCGCTTGCCGCTGCCTTCAACCTACTTCGGGAAGGCTGGCGGGTTGACCCCGGTCATTTCTTCCATCACGCGGACCACCTGGCAGCTGTAGCCGAATTCGTTGTCGTACCAGACGTACAGCACAACGCGGTTATCCATGGCGATGGTCGCTTCGGCATCCACCACACCGGCGTAACGCGAGCCGACGAAGTCGGTGGAGACGACTTCCAGGGAGTTCACGAAGTCGATCTGTTTGTGCAGATCCGAATACAGCGCAGTGTGGCGCAGGTACTCGTTCATCTCTTCGCGGGTGGTCGCCGTCCCCAGGTTCAGGTTGAGGATGGCCATGGACACGTTTGGCGTTGGAACGCGGATCGCGTTACCGGTCAGCTTGCCAGCCAGCTCGGGCAGGGCCTTGGCTGCAGCGGTGGCCGCACCGGTTTCGGTGATGACCATGTTCAGCGCAGCGCTGCGGCCACGGCGATCGCCCTTGTGGAAGTTGTCGATCAGGTTCTGGTCGTTGGTGTACGAGTGAACCGTTTCGACGTGACCGTTGACGATGCCGAACTTGTCGTTGACCGCCTTGAGCACCGGCACGATGGCGTTGGTGGTGCAGGACGCCGCCGAGATGATCTTGTCATCAGCGGTGATCTGCTGATGGTTGATGCCGTGCACGATGTTCTTCAGTTTGCCCTTGCCCGGCGCGGTCAGAACCACGCGGTCGATGCCCGGGCATTGCAGGTGCTGGCCCAGGCCCTCGGCATCGCGCCACACACCGGTGTTGTCGACCAGCAGCGCGTCCTTGATACCGTACTGGGTGTAATCCACCTCGGCCGGGTTCTTGGCGTAGATCACCTGAATCAGGTTGCCGTTGGCGCAGATGGTGTTGTTGGCCTCATCGATGGTGATGGTGCCGTCGAAAGGACCGTGGACCGAGTCGCGGCGCAGCAGGCTCGCGCGCTTGACCAGATCGTTTTCAGCGCCCTTGCGGACCACGATGGCGCGCAGACGCAGGCCGTCGCCGCCACCGGTTTTTTCGATCAGGATGCGTGCCAGCAGACGACCGATGCGACCGAAGCCGTACAGTACGACGTCAGTGCCCTTGCGCTCACCGGAATTCTGCTGACCGATGACCTCGGCCATTTCTTCGCGGATGAACTCTTCAGGGGTGCGGCCATTGGCCTCGGCCTTGTACTTCACCGCCAGCTTGCCCAGGTCCACCGAAGCGGCGCCCAGCTTGAGCTCGCTCATGGCTTTGACGAGGGGGAACGTCTCGTGTACGGACAACTCGCTGGCGTCAGCCTGGCGGTGACGCGCAAAGCGGTGTGCTTTGAGAATCGCGATGACTGAACGGTTGATCAGGCTGCGGCCATAGATCGAACTCACCACATTATTATTGCGGTAGAGCTGACCGATAAGCGGGATCATCGCCTCGGCGAGGGCTTCACGATCGATCCATTCACCAAGACACTGGTCGGGCTTCTGAGTCACGGGAACCTTCCACATGTAGGGGCTGAAAAAAGGGACTACATTATGCACAGGCCTTTGTTTATGAGCAATCCAGACTTTTCAGGACCTGGAGCACTACATAATTCCCGGCGCACAAAACTGACAGCGTCTCTGCGGATTAGTTACACTCCTCGGCTTTGCCGCAACGCCTGGAGCTTTAACTTCCGTGCCCGTTCTGCGCCTTCCGATTCTGCCTGCTGCAGCAGGCAAACAACATTGGGGTAACCTCCCCGGTGCCGCCCTGAGTCTCGCCATCGCCGAGGCTGCCAGCGCCGCGAAACGCTTCACCCTGCTGCTCACCGCAGACAGCCAGAGCGCCGAGCGACTGGAACAGGAACTGAAGTTTTTTGCCCCTGATCTCCCGGTCTTGCATTTCCCCGATTGGGAAACCCTACCCTACGATCTGTTCTCGCCCCATCAGGACATCATCTCCCAGCGCATCGCCAGCCTGTACCGGCTGCCGGAGCTGGTGCACGGCGTGCTGGTGGTGCCGATCACCACCGCCCTGCACCGTCTGGCGCCGACCAGTTTCCTGCTCGGCAGCAGCCTGGTGCTCGACGTCGGCCAGAAGCTCGACGTCGACGCCATGCGCACCCGCCTTGAAGCCAGCGGCTATCGCTATGTCGACACGGTGTACGAGCACGGCGAGTTCACCGTCCGCGGCGCGCTGATCGACCTGTTCCCGATGGGCAGCAAACTGCCTTACCGCATCGACCTGTTCGATGACGAGATCGAAACCCTGCGCACCTTCGAGCCGGAAACCCAGCGCTCCATCGACAAGGTCGATTCGGTGCGTCTGTTGCCGGCGAAGGAATTCCCGCTGCAGAAGGAAGCGGTGACGCGCTTCAAGGCGCGCTTCCGCGAACGCTTCGACGTCGACTTCCGCCGCAGCCCGATCTTCCAGGACTTGAACAGCGGCATCACCCCCGCCGGTATCGAGTACTACATCCCGCTGTTCTTCGAAGAAACCTCCACGCTGTTCGACTACCTGCCCCAGGACACCCAGGTGTTCTCGATGCCGGGGATCGAAGCGGCGGCCGAGACGTTCTGGAAGGACGTGCGCAACCGTTACGAAGAACGCCGTGTCGATCCTGAGCGCCCTTTGCTGCCACCGGCCGAGCTGTTCCTGCCGGTGGACGACTGTTTCGCCCGCCTGAAAAACTGGCCCCGTGTGGTCGCCAGTCAGGACGACGTCGAAAGCGGCGTTGGCCGCGAGCGTTTTCCGGCGCAGGTGCTGCCTGATCTGGCGATCGAAGCCAAGGCAAGTCAACCGCTGGCGGCGCTGTCGAAATTCCTCGGCGAGTTCCCGGGACGCGTGCTGTTTACGGCCGAATCCGCCGGTCGCCGTGAAGTGTTGCTGGAGCTGCTCGAACGCCTGAAGCTGCGCCCGAAAACCCTGGACAGCTGGCAGGAGTTCGTCGACAGCAAGGAGCGTCTGGCGATCACCATCGGGCCGCTGGACGAAGGCCTGGTGCTAGAGGAGCCGGCGCTGGCGCTGGTGGCAGAAAGCCCGTTGTTCGGTCAGCGGGTCATGCAGCGTCGTCGGCGCGACAAGCGCGCCGACAGCCACGCCAGCGACGCGGTGATCAAAAACCTCGCCGAGCTGCGTGAAGGCGCGCCGGTGGTGCACATCGATCACGGGGTCGGCCGTTATCTGGGGCTGGCAACGCTGGAGGTCGAGAATCAGGTCGCCGAGTTCCTGATGCTGGCCTACGCCGAAGAGGCCAAGCTATACGTGCCGGTGGCCAACCTGCACCTGATCGCCCGCTACACCGGCAGCGATGACGAGCTCGCGCCTTTGCACCGTCTGGGTTCGGAAGCCTGGCAGAAAGCCAAGCGCAAGGCCGCCGAACAGGTCCGTGATGTGGCCGCCGAGCTGCTCGACATCTATGCCCGCCGCGCCGCCCGCGAAGGGTATGCCTTCGCCGATCCGAAGCTGGACTACGACACCTTCAGCGCCGGCTTCCCGTTCGAAGAAACCCCGGATCAGCAGACCACCATCGAGGCCGTGCGCGCCGACATGCTCGCGCCCAAGCCCATGGACCGTCTGGTCTGCGGTGACGTCGGCTTCGGCAAGACCGAAGTGGCCATGCGCGCGGCGTTCATTGCCGTGCACGGCGGCCGCCAGGTGGCGATTCTGGTGCCCACCACCCTCCTCGCCCAGCAGCACTACAACAGTTTCCGCGACCGTTTCGCTGACTGGCCGGTGACGGTTGAAGTGATGAGCCGCTTCAAGTCGGCGAAAGAGATTAACGCCGCCGTGGCCGATCTGGCCGAGGGCAAGATCGACATCGTCATCGGCACCCACAAGTTGCTCCAGGACGACGTCAAGATCAAAAACCTCGGGCTGGTGATCATCGACGAAGAGCACCGCTTCGGTGTGCGTCAGAAGGAACAGCTCAAGGCCCTGCGCAGTGAGGTCGACATTCTGACCCTCACCGCCACGCCGATCCCGCGGACCCTGAACATGGCCGTGGCCGGCATGCGTGACCTGTCGATCATCGCCACGCCGCCGGCCCGTCGTCTGTCGGTGCGCACCTTCGTGATGGAGCAGAACAAGCCGACCGTGAAAGAGGCGTTGCTGCGTGAGTTGCTGCGCGGCGGTCAGGTGTACTACCTGCACAACGATGTGAAAACCATCGAGAAATGCGCCGCAGACCTGGCCGAACTGGTGCCGGAAGCACGCATCGGCATCGGCCACGGGCAGATGCACGAGCGTGATCTCGAACAGGTGATGAGCGACTTCTACCACAAGCGTTTCAACGTGCTGATCGCCTCGACCATCATCGAGACCGGCATCGACGTGCCGAGCGCCAACACCATCATCATCGAACGTGCCGACAAATTCGGTCTGGCCCAGCTGCATCAGTTGCGCGGCCGGGTCGGGCGCAGTCACCACCAGGCCTACGCCTACCTGCTGACGCCGCCGCGCAAGCAGATCACCCCCGACGCCGAGAAGCGTCTGGAGGCAATCGCCAACACCCAGGCCCTCGGCGCGGGCTTCGTGCTCGCCACCAACGACCTGGAAATCCGTGGCGCCGGCGAACTGCTCGGCGACGGCCAGAGCGGGCAGATTCAAGCGGTGGGTTTCACCCTGTACATGGAAATGCTCGAACGCGCGGTGAAGTCGATCCGCAAGGGCGAGCAGCCTAACCTCGACCAGCCGCTGGGTGGCGGTCCCGAGGTCAATCTGCGGGTGCCGGGGCTGATTCCGGAAGCCTATCTGCCGGACGTTCATACGCGCCTGATTCTGTACAAGCGCATCGCCAACGCCGCCGATGAAGAGGGCCTCAAGGACCTGCAGGTCGAGATGATCGACCGCTTCGGTCTGTTGCCGGAACCCACCAAAAACCTGGTGCGGCTGACGTCCCTCAAGCTGAAGGCAGAGCAACTGGGCATCAAGAAGGTCGACGCCGGGCCCCAGGGTGGACGCATCGAGTTCGCGGCCGAGACCCCGGTCGACCCGCTGACGCTGATCAAGCTGATCCAGAGCCAGCCCAAACGCTACAAGTTCGAAGGCGCCACGCTGTTCAAATTCATGGTGCCGATGGAGCGCCCCGAAGAACGCTTTGCCACGCTGGAGGCGCTGTTCGAACGCCTGACCCCACCGCCTTCCAAAAAATCGGCTTAAGGATTCACCATGGGTTTGATCCGCTCCCTCACCCTGCTGCTGGTGCTGTTTGCCCCGGCGGCCTTTGCCGATGGCGCCTATCAGGTGGAACTGATCCTGTTCCGCCAGAACGGCGAGCCGGCGGCGACCAATCAACCCGCGCCGGAAAACTGGGCCGAAGGGGCGCAGCGGCTGGGCACGGACAGCCAGACGCCCACAGCGCTGGACACCCTGGTGAACAAGCTGGAATCAAGCGACGGCTATAAAGTGCTGCTGCACACCGCCTGGCAACAGGACCTCAGCGCCACGCCGAGCAAGGTGGCGATCAGTGACGGTCAGGAGCAGTTCGGGCACTTCCCCATCGAGGGCACGGTGAGCCTGGGTCTGGCGCGCTTTACTGACATCGACGCGAATTTCTGGGTCAACCAGGTGGACAGTCATGGCGTGTTGGTGACCAGCGAACGCATGCGTCAGGCCACCCGCGTCAGAAACGGAGAACTTACTTACATGGACAACGGAAGCCTCGCCATGCTGATCAAGGTTTCTCCTGTCCAGCCACCCCGCTGACGCAGGCCTAGACGTGGCGTCCAACCTGGAAAAAGCCCTCGCCCTGCCGTGGGAACCCCTGTTCAAAACCCAGTCAGTCGAGCGGGGTCTGGAGTACGCGCGGCAGAAGCGCGTCATGCTCGACCACCTGAGCGGCGATGTCGTGCGCACAGTGTGCCGGGGTTCAAGCCTGGAGAACTACACCCAGACGCTGTTGTTCAAGGACCCGGAGCGCACGCGCAATTTCATCGTCGGCAAATGCACCTGCCCGGTCAGAAACAACTGCAAGCACTGTGCGGCGGCGCTGTTCTTTTTGCAGGCCCCGGAAAACAGCCCCGGGATTCTGGCAGCGGTCGATGGCGAAGCGGTTGCGCGCAGGCCGAACGTCGTCGAGCAAAAACCCAAGTTGCCCGAGCGCCTGGAAAAGAACATCAAGCCCGAGCCGCGGTTGATTCTCGCCAGCTTCGAGTACAGCGCCTACGAGCCGCGCAACGGCAAGATGCAGCGGCACATCCAGCACCGCGCCGCCCTGGCGTTTCGCTATCGCGAATCCTATGTGTCCGGCGTGCCTGCCCCGGGCCGTGGCGGCGACATCCTCTGGCATTTGCCGGACGAGACGCTGCGCATGCGCCGGCATCCGGAGCGTGAAGGCGTGTACCGCAAACAGCTCCAGGAGCTGGGCTTCCGCATCGCCACCCGCCAGAGCAAGGCGCTACCGGACAGTGCTGGCGAAATGTTCGAGCTGCCGAACGACAAAGCCTGGCTGAGCTTCATTCTCGACGAGTTGCCCCGGTTGCGCGCCGAAGGCTGGCAGGTCGAGATGAGCGAGGACTTCGGCTTCGACGTGACCCCGGTGGACGACTGGTATGCCGTGGTCGATGACGAGCCGGAGCGCGACTGGTTCGATCTGGAGCTGGGGATCATCGTCAACGGCGAGCGGCTGAGCCTGCTGCCGATCCTGATCAACCTGCTGCGCACCCACCCGGAATTGATGACCGCCAGCGGTATCGCCAAGCGTCGGGACGACGAGCAGTTGCTGGTTCAGCTCAACCATTTCACTCAGCGTGGGGGCGTGCCGATTCAGGTGGCGCTGCCTTATGGCCGATTGAGACCGGTGCTGGCGACCCTCGGCGATTTCTACTGGCGCGAGGATGGCAACAACGCCATTCGCCTGAATACTGCGGACGCCGCGCGGCTCCGTCAGCTCGATGACTTGCCGCTGGTGTGGCAGGGCGGCGACCGGCTGCGGCAGTTCTCCGAACGACTGGTGAACATCAAGGACGTGCGCGGCGAGGTGCCGGAAGGCCTGAATGCGACGTTGCGGCCTTATCAGCTGGAGGGCCTGAGCTGGATGCAGGCGTTGCGCGAGCTGGAAGTCGGTGGCGTGCTCGCTGATGACATGGGCCTGGGCAAGACCCTGCAAACCCTGGCGCACCTGCTGCTGGAGAAACAGGCCGGGCGTCTCGATCGGCCGGCGCTGGTGGTGATGCCCACCAGCCTGATCCCCAACTGGATGGACGAGGCGAAGCACTTCACGCCGCAACTCAACGTGCTGGCGCTGTTCGGCACCCAGCGCCATCAGGATTTCAAGCGCCTGCAGGATGTCGACCTGATCCTGACGACCTATGCCCTGCTTCCGCGCGACGTCGAAGTGCTCAGCCAGCAACTGTTTCATGTGTTGGTGCTTGATGAAGCGCAGTACATCAAGAATCCCAATAGCAAAGCGGCGCAGGCGGCGCGTGAGTTGAATGCGCGGCAGCGTCTGTGCCTGAGCGGTACGCCGCTGGAAAACCACTTGGGCGAGTTGTGGTCGCTTTTCCATTTCCTGATGCCCGGCTGGCTGGGGGATGCCAAGCAGTTCAACAGCAATTACCGCACGCCGATCGAAAAGCTCGGCAACGAGGAGCGCCTGGAGCACCTCAATGCGCGGATCAAGCCATTCCTGCTGCGCCGGACCAAGGAGCAGGTGGCGACCGAGCTGCCGCCGAAGACCGAGATCGTGCATTGGGTCGAGCTCAATGACACCCAGCGCGATGTGTACGAAACCATGCGCCTGGCGATGGACAAGAAGGTCCGCGACGAGATCACCCGGAAAGGCGTGGGGCGCAGCCAGATCATTATCCTTGAAGCGTTGCTCAAGCTGCGTCAGGTCTGCTGTGACCTGCGGCTGGTCAACAGTGCGCCGATCAATCCGCGGCAGTCGAGTTCGGGCAAGCTGGACAGCTTGATGGAGATGCTGGAGGAGTTGTTTGCGGAGAATCGCAAGATTCTGTTGTTTTCTCAGTTCACGTCGATGCTGGAGTTGATCGAGGCGGAGTTGAAGCAGCGCGGGATCGCGTATTCGCTGCTGACCGGGAAGACCAAGGACCGGCGGGTGCCGGTGCAGGATTTCCAGAGCGGCAAGCATTCGATTTTTCTGATCAGTCTGAAGGCGGGGGGCACGGGGCTGAATCTGACGGCGGCCGATACGGTGATTCACTATGATCCGTGGTGGAACCCTGCGGCGGAGAATCAGGCGACGGATCGGGCGTATCGGATTGGTCAGGATAAGCCGGTGTTCGTGTACAAGATGATTGCGCGGGGGACGGTGGAGGAGAAGATTCAGCATTTGCAGCAGGAGAAGGCGGCGCTGGCGGCGGGTGTGCTGGATGGGCGCAAGGCTGGGGACTGGAAGTTGCAGGATGAGGATATTGCGGCGTTGTTTGCGCCGTTGCCGGTGGTGGCGAAAAAGCTCAAGCGCTAGGCAGGTGTTTTCAGGATCAAGATCTAAAGCGTCTGCCTAAGGGCAGACATTTCGCCTTCGGCGAGTTACTTGGAAAAGCACCCCAAGTAACCAAGGGTGCTTGCTCCTGGTTGGGCCCCTCGTACCTCGGGGTTCCTTCACTCCGGTCTCGCTCCGTGGGCCCGCGCCGAACGGACATCCATGTCCTGACGGCGCTCTCGCCGCATCCATGCGGCTCGACCCACTCCGCGTCGTCTGCGTTCGGCCTGCACCCAAGTCGCGATTGGCGGTGTCTGAACTTTTTGCGTATGAAGATCAAAAACGGTTAGTAGGACCGGCATTAGCCGGGAAGCCTTTTGTTTAAAGGGGACTGATTTATTTACAGCGCTTCACCGTAAATTAATCTGTCCCCGCGTCAGCCAATCCCAGCTCACCCCACCGCCCGCACTTCTTCTTCCGCCCATTTCACATAGCACACCACCACCGGCATGTCGTGTTCGGCGCAGAAGTCGATCCAGCGCAGTTGGTTGTCTTGCAGGCGGTCACCGGGGCCTTTGACTTCGATCATTCGGTAGCGGCGTTGTTCGGGGTAGAACTGGATGAGGTCGGGCATGCCGGTGCGGTTGGCTTTGATGTCTTGCAGCAGGCGGCGGAACCAGCGTTTGAGGTGTTGCGCCGGCAGGCAATGCAGCGCTTGATCCAGCAGTGCGGGGGTCAGCGCGCCCCAGAACACGAAGGGCGATTGCAGGCCGAATTTGCTGAGGTAGGTGTCGCGGATCACTGCTTCGTAACGCTGGTCGTCGAGCTGCGCCAGGCATTCGTCGAACAGGGCTGCGCGGCGTTGGTAAAAGTCCGGGCTGTAGAGGTCACTCGGTGCGCTGTGAAACGGGTGGAAAAAAGCCCCCGGCAGTGGCGCGAAGATCGCCCGCCAACAGAGCAAACCGAACAGCGAATTGACCAGCGCATTCTCGACGTAGTGCACCTCGCTGCCCTCTTCCGCCAAATGCTGCTGGATCAGCCGTTCGACGCTGTGATCGGGCAGCGGCAGCACGCTCAAATCAAGCCGAGTGACCGTTCGTTTCAACCGTTTCTGCACGCTGCCCTCGCCCAGCTTGCGTTTCAGACGCGGCTGTATGCGCAGCAGGTGTTGGGTTTCTTCGTCGTTTTCCGGCGCCGACTGGGCTTCCAGCAGCAACGTCATCGCGTCGAGAAATTGCTCGCTGCGTTCGAGCACGCGAATCCTGCGCACGCGGGCGCCGGGGTAGCTGGACTGCGCGTAGACGCTGAGCGCCAGCGGCCAGTCCTGTTCGCGTTCGGCCTGCTGACCGATCTTGAACAACAGCTTGGCGCGACGCATGGCCAGCCAGGGGTTGTCGGTCGTGACCGCCAGCGCTTGCGGCGCCAGGTCGGTCAATGCCATGCCGTCGTCCAGCGCCTGTCGGCAGCTGTGCAGGTGCACGCAGGTGTCGATGTCGGCGCGCTGGTTGATGCCACGGGATTCGACGGAAAACTCGACTTTCTCGTAGCGATATATGCCCAGGTCCGCCAGGACAAACTCCGACCATTCCTGGTACAGATTGCCGAAGTACAGCAGGCGAAGCCGGTCGCACAGGGGCATGACCTGGAGGGCGAAGATCACTTCTTCAAACCCGGCAAACCAGTGCTCCAGGCGCTGGGGCGATTCGTAGATCGGCAGCAGGCGCTGCAGCAGGTCGGATTTTTTCTCGGCGCTTTTGACGCCGTGGGCTTTGAAACACTGGCCCAGCTCATCTTTGCGCAGCAGCGCGAACAGAGCGTGAAGGTCCAGATGAGGCTGACCGTCGACCCAGCCGGATTCCAGCAACGGCGCGGCGGCCAACCGGACATCGCCGATCTCGGCGTAATCCAGCTTGCTGGCGCGGAACAACGTGCCTTTGCGCATGACCATGCGCACCAGCAAGGCCTGTGCCGGCTGCGGCAGCTGGGCAAAATCGTCGATGAAGCGACGCTCGTCTTCATCGAGCAGGTCGTCGTAGCGCTGGGCGATCCAGTTCAGGACCTGGCGGAAGTTGTCCAGGTAATAAAACGGATTGTCGAGGGGGGAAAGGCTCACGGCGAGGTCACGTAAAGGCTGACGGAAGAGCGTCAGGATACTGGTTATCCGTACAGATTCCAGCCCTGACTGCTGTAGGATGGCGCCCGCCCGATCAACGGCGCGGACCAAAGAGCGCTGCCCACCCGCTACACTCCCTTCACGCATTTTTCAGGAGATCGTCATGGCTTCCGCTGACAAACCCCTCGTTTATCTCGCAGGCTTCGACGTGTTTCGCGCCGACGCCATCGAGCACGGCCGCGCGTTGAAAGCCCTCTGCGCTCGGCACGGTCTTGAGGGTTTGTACCCTTTTGATAACGAAGTGCCTCAGGGGCTGTCGCCTGAAGAGACCGCCGCGGTCATTTGCAATGCCAATATCGCGATGATCAAAGGCTGCGACGCGGTGCTGGCCAACCTCGACCCGTTTCGCGGCGCCGAGCCGGATTCAGGCACGGCGTTCGAAGTGGGGATGGCCGTTGCGCTGGGCAAACCGGTCTGGGCGTATTTCGCAGCGAATGGCTCGTTGCGCGAGCAAATTGCCCATGACGCGGCAGGCTTCGACGCGCAGGGGTTTCAGGTGGAGGATTTCGGTTTGCCGCGTAATTTGATGCTGGCGTGTACCTGGGCTGGCAGTAGCGAGACGGCGGAGCAGGCGGTTGAGGCATTGGCTGCGCATCTGGCTGGCTGAACCCAACACTGTAGGAGTGAGCTTGCTCGCGAAGTGGTGGGTACATCCGCTGAATATCTGGCGGATGTACTGCCGTCTTCGCGAGCAAGCTCGCTCCCACAGATCCTCAGACGGCAGATCCATCTGCGGTGTCTTCATGAATTTGATACGAGCACCAACGCCCTCGTCTATTCCAGGTTCGACGAACTGATGTCCAGCTTGTCAGCGTCGGCGAACTCGTCCAGATCCAGTTCGCTCAAATCCAGTTCGCCCTCCGGGTCGCGGTCTTCGTCGGAATCGGCGTCGTTGAGGGGCGACTGATCGCCGCCGAAATGCTCGCCATCGTGGGCCAGATAGGCGATGGCGTGGGCGCCCGGCTGGCGGGTCTGTGGCTGGATCTGTACCTGCATCGTTGACGCTCCGGAAGTTGAATGTCTGTGTGCAGGCTAACCCACCCGGCGGGTTAAAAGCACCGGTCAGGACAAACTGAGGAAGGATCCGCCGTCGTCGCGCAGCATCCGCACCATGGCGTGGGCGGCAGGCGACAGATAGCCTTCGCGGCGCAGCATGACGCACAGGGTGCGTTCCATGGTGGTTTGTTCCAGCTGCACCTCGCGCAGGTCCTGCATGTTCTTGCCGAACTCCAGCGTCTCCCGGGCAATAAAACTCAGCAGACTGGTCTGGGCGATCAGTCGGGGCAGCAGGGAAATCGAGTTGGATTCGATTTGCACGTCCGGCAGTGGCAGGTCGTGGCGGGCGAAGGCGTCATCGACCCAGATGCGCGACGACACCCCGGACGGCGGCAACACCCAGCGATAGCGACACAGGTCGCGCATCTCGAACGGCGCCTTAAAGATCGGGTGATTACGACTGGCGATCACCACCGCTTCGTCGGTCAGGATCGGGTAGAAGGTGAACTCCTCTTCGGCGCCGCGCTGGGCGCAGATGATCATGTCGAGGTGCCCGGAGCGCAGCTGTTCGCGCAGCATATCGTCCTGACCGATCACCAGTTTCAGGGTCACTTGAGGCGAGCGTTTGAGCAACGCATTGGTCAGCTCGGGCAGCAGGTACTCGGCCATGGTCGCCGCACAGCCCAGACGGATATCCCCTACCGCGCCACTGGCGAAATCGCGCACCTCGCGCTGGGTCTGGGCGATGCTTTGCTGCAGCACCTTGCCCCGCGCCTGTAACAGTTCGCCGACCGGCGTGAGCTTGATTCGGCGGCCGTCGCGCTGGAACAGCTTGGTGCCGAAGGACTCCTCCAGCCGCTGGATGCTTTTGGTCAACGCCGGCTGGCTGCGATTGAGTTTTTCCGCCGCCCGGCCCAGGTGACCGAGCTCGGCGATGGTTTCAAAATAAGTCAGGTCACGCAGGTCCATATATCAACCAAAGTTATCAATTCATGATTATTAGAAAATAGACTTGATCGATTGCGCTGTCGATACTGGGCGTCATTGGAAAACACCTACCAGGAATCGCCAATGCTCTGGAGATCCGCGTTGCCACGCCCCGCCTCGTTCGCCCTCGCCCACCAGCACCCGCTGACCCAGTGGTTGCTGCTCATCCTCATGGCCGGTAGCGCCGGCCAACTGTTCAAATACTTCCACGTCCCCGCCGCGCTGTTTCTTGGGCCCATGCTGGTGGCGATCGGCTTCGGCGTTGCCGGGGCCAGTGTTCGCCTCAACAAGCACGTGTTCCGCCTGGGTCAGGGCACCGTCGGCGTGCTGGTCGCCCACTCCATGACCGTTGGCGTTTTGCTGGCGGCGATGCAGTCGTGGCATGTGATGGTCTTCGCCACCTTGCTCACCGTCGCGTTGAGCGCGGTGGTCGGCATCGCCATGGCGCGCTGGGGCGGCATTCAGAGCAGCACCGCGGCGTGGGGGACTTCACCGGGGGCGGCGTCGGCGATGGTCGCGATGTCCGAGGATTACGGTGCCGACTCCCGGGTGGTCGCCACCATGCAATACGTGCGGGTGGTCTGCGTGGTCATGGTCGGCGCGCTGGTGAGCCGGCTGATCGGCGCCGATGCTGGCGGTTCGGACACCCATAGCACCGACGCGCTGCTGCACGGTATGAACCTGCTCAATCTGGGGCTGAGCCTGCTGGTGATCGGGGTCGGCGTGATGCTCGGCAGTCGGTTGCCGGCCGGGGCGTTGCTGGTGCCCTTGCTGCTCGGCGGCGCGTTGCAATTGAGCGGCGTGCTGCAGATCACCCTACCCACCTGGGTGCTGGCGATTGCCTACGGCGCGATCGGCAGTTACATCGGCCTGCGCTTCGACCGCGTGACCATCAGCTATGTCTGGCGGCGGCTGCCCGCGATGATCGCCGGCGCGCTGGTGCTGATCCTGCTCTGCGCCCTGTCAGCCTGGGGCATCGCTGAAATCATGGGCAAGGACTTTCTCTCGGTGTACCTGGCGACCAGCCCCGGCGGCCTTGATGCCATGGCGATCATTGCCATCGACACCCATTCGGACGTCGGCTTCGTGCTGGCGATGCAGACGCTGCGGCTGTTCGCTGTGATTGTGACCGGCGCGTACATCGCCCGGCAGGTGATTCGCGTGTCGCACCGCTTTGCCTGAATCCGCTCGGCCGGGTTCGCGCCCACAGTCTCGCCCGCGCAGTCTGACGGAATCTTCATCGCTCCTGCGACCTCCAACCCTTCACACTCACTGGAGGCGGACGCCATGGCCACGCTGAAAATCGCCACGTTCAACATCAACGGCATCCGCGCGCGTTTGCCCATTCTGTTGCAATGGCTGGAAAAGGAAGCGCCCGACATCGTCTGTCTGCAGGAACTGAAGGCCGCCGACGCAGCCTTTCCCGCCGACGACATCCGCAATGCCGGCTACGGCGTGATCTGGCAGGGCGAGCCGTCGTGGAACGGCGTGGCGATTCTGTCCCGCGACAGTCAGCCGCTGGAGATTCGCCGGGGTTTGCCGGGCAATGAGAAGGACAAGCACAGCCGCTATCTGGAGGCGGCTGTTCAGGGCGTGATCGTCGGCTGCCTTTACCTGCCCAATGGCAACCCGCAGCCGGGGCCGAAGTTCGAGTACAAACTGGACTGGTTCGAGCATTTCATCACACACGCCGACTCGCTGTTCAACAGCGAGCATCCGGTGGTGCTGGCCGGGGACTACAACGTCATCCCCACCGACAACGACATCTACAACACCCGCTCATGGCTGAAGGATGCCTTGCTGCAACCGGAAAGCCGCGCCTGCTTCGAGCGCCTGTTGGACCAGGGCTGGACCGACGCCCTGCGCGCGAAATTTCCGGACGAGCGGATTTACACGTTCTGGGATTATTTCCGCAACCACTGGAAGACCAACTCCGGCCTGCGCATTGACCACCTGCTGTTGAGCAAGGACCTGGCGCCCAAACTTAAAAATGCGGGCGTGGATCGCTGGGTCAGGGACCTGCCCCACGCCAGTGACCATGCACCGACGTGGATTGAGTTGAAGGTGTGAGCGAGATGCACCGTTCCTCAAACAACACATCACCTGTAGGAGTGTTGGCCTTGAGACTGCGCAGGATCCAGCGGACTAGGCCCGGCTCGCCAATGCCGTCGCCAGGCTTTGCTCCAGCGGCAACACCGGCAGCAGCGTCGCCTGATAGGCGTGGTACAGGTCCGGTTTGCCGGCCCAGATGTCGGCGCTGGGCTGGTTTTGCGAGTTGAGCTCGTGGCGCCAGCTGCCGTTTTCGTAATCGATGAACAGCGTCTCGCTGAATTCCCAGAACGTCCGGTACCAGTCTTCGTATGGCTGCTCGTGGGTCCGTTGCAGCAGTGCGGCTGCGGCGGCGGCCGCTTCGGCGTGGGTCCAGTGCAGGCGATGGCGGACCACCGGGCGGTTTTCCCAGTCGAGGGTGTAGACGATCCCCGGCGCGCCATCGACGTCCCAGCCATAACGGCAGGCGTTTTCGAATAATCCCCGCGCGTCTTCCAGCAGCCAGGCCGGCGTTTCCAGCCCGGCTTTGCGCCGCGCCGCCTCCAGGTGCAGCACCAGCCTCGCCCACTCGAAGGCATGGCCGGGCGTCGTGCCGTAGGGGCGAAAACCGTCGTCGGGCTTGTCGACGTTGTAGTCGAGCATCGGCTGCCACTGCAGGGTGAAATGCTCGATCACTTGATGATTGTTGCCGGCGGCGTGCTGATGGATGACCCGCTCGACGATGCTCAGCGCCCGTTCCAGCCAGCGCGCATCGCCAGTGACGTCGGCCAGGGCGAGAAACGCCTCGGTGCTGTGCATGTTGCTGTTGGCGCCGCGATAGGCTTCTTCGTTGCTCCAGTCGCGGTCGAAGGATTCGCGCATCGCGCCCTCTTCCTCGCTCCAGAAGTGCCCGGTGATCACCTGAATCGCTTGTTCCAGCAGCGCCTGCGCGCCGGGGCGACGGGCAACCACTGCAGAGCTGGCGGCCAGGGCAACGAAGGCGTGCAGGTAGGCGTTCTTGCCGGTGTCGTCGCTGTGTTCCAGAGGCTTGGCGAACCAGCCACCGTGCTCAGCGTCGCGCAACGGCCCGGCCAGTGCGGCGATGCCGTGATCGACCAGCGCGGCGCAACCGGGAATACCGTTGATGTGGGCCATGGCGAAACTGTGGGTCATGCGGGCGGTGTTCATGGTTTCGGCCACGGCATCGGCGGGGAGCCGGCCGAAATCGTCCAGATTGCCGAAGCCTTGGGGCAGCTTCGAGGCCTTGGCAAACGCCAGCAGCCGATTGCCCTCCTGCATCAGCCAGGCCGTGTGACCCGGGGAGCGCAGCCAACTGCTGAAATCGCGATTCACGTCATCCATTGCCCTTCACCTATCTTGTCGGCAGGTTCGGCCCGCCAGGAATTATTAGTCGGGGCGAATCATGCAAGCCGAGGGCAGCGACAGGCAAGTGAATGAGGTGAAAGGGGCCGTTCTTGGCCTGTTCCCGGCTAAAGCCGGTCCTACCAGGAAGGCGTCATTCGCTACACCGAAAAACTGAGAGTGCTCAAACCGGCCCCTTCCCGGCTGAAGCCGGTCCTACTTGCGTGTGCAGCCTGTAGGACCGGCTTTAGGCGGGAAGCCTTTGAGGGCTTTGAACTCCGCAATCAAACCCGAAAGCGCGTCACCACCTGATTCAACTCCGCCGCCAGCCGGGACAGTTCATTGCTCGACGCGCTGATCTGGTTGGCACCGGACGACGATTGCATGGACAGGTCGCGGATGTTGACGATATTGCGGTCCACTTCCCGGGCGACCTGGGCCTGCTCTTCGGCAGCGCTGGCGATGACCAGGTTGCGCTCGGAAATTTCGTTGATCGAGGTGGTGATCCGGTTCAGCGACTCGCCCGCACCCTGGGCCAGCCCCAGTGTTTCTGTGGCGCGGGTGCGGCTCACCGACATCGATTCCAGCGCTTCGGTGGAACCGCTGCGCATGGTGGTGACCATCTTGTCGATTTCCAGGGTCGACTGCTGAGTGCGGTGGGCCAGTGCGCGCACCTCATCGGCGACCACGGCAAACCCGCGTCCGGACTCGCCCGCCCGTGCGGCTTCGATGGCGGCGTTCAGCGCCAGCAGGTTGGTCTGCTCGGCGATGGAACGGATCACGTCCAGCACCTTGCCGATGTCCTTGGACTGCTCGGCCAGGGTCTGCACCAGGTCCGAGGTGTGCTGGACGTTGCCGGACAGGGTCTGGATCGAATTGACCGTGTCAATGACCCGGCTCTGGCCGTCGCGGGCCGCGGTGTTCGATTCGCTCGAGGCCTGGGACGTCGACACCGCGTTGCGCGCGACTTCCTCGACCGCCGAGGTCATCTCGTTCACCGCCGTGGCGGCCTGTTCGATTTCGGCGTTCTGCTGGTGCAGGCCGCGATGGCTGTCTTCGGTCACCGAATTCAGCTCCGTGGCGGCCGACGCCAACTGGCTCGCCGAGTTGCCGATCAGGCTCAGGGTCGAGCGCAGGTTGGTCTGCATCTGCTGCAACGCGCTCTGCAATCGGGTGACTTCGTCATTGCCTTCGACGCGAATGTCGTGGGTCAGATCGCCCTTCGCCACGTATTCGGCGGCATCAACCGCTTGCTGCAACGGCCGCACGATGCTGCGGGTCAGCCACACCGCGAGCACCACGGTGGCCAGCGCCGCGATCAGCACGAACACCAGCACCACGTTGCGAGACTTGCCGTATTGCGCTTCGGCGGCCGCACCTTCGAGCTCAACCTGATGGGAGTAGAAATCACCCAGATCGCCCAATTGCGCGCCGGAGTTGTCGACGGCAGTCTTCATGTCCACCAGCAGTAATTTGTTCAGCGCCTTGAGATCGCCGCTCTCGGCGAGCACGAAGGACTGGGTCAGACCGCGCTGATAATCGGCCAGGGTCGCGCGGAATTTGCCGTACAGCGCCTTCTCCTCCGGCGTGTCGATAAAGGCGTCGAGGCTGGTGAGTTTTTCATCAAGGATTTTCGAACGTGCGTCCATCTGGCCTTTATAAACGCTGACGTTTTTTGGATCGGCGTCGAGGGCGACCCGCAGCGAGATGGTGCGAATGCGCAGCATCGCTTCGCGGATATCGTTGACCAGACGCATGCTCGGCATCCAGTTGCTCTCGACCGCCACCTCGCTCTGTCGAATCGTCGACATCTGGCTCAGGGCGAACCAGCCGAGCAACGCGACCAACAGGGAAATCAGGGTAAACCCAAGGCCGGCGCGGCGGGCGATGGTCAGGTTGCGTAGGCTCATAGCGGGGGCTCGTTGTTGTAGGGGCGGGACGCAAAGTCGTCGTATGACCATGGCTTATCGACATTGCCGCAGGGTTCTTTAGCCGTCGGCCCACTAAGAATCCGAACGCCTGTTCGAGAAAACATCGAACCCTGCCAGCGTGCGGGGTCTAGACCCTTGAGCCCCATACCCCATTTGAACCGAGGTGAATCATGCATCTGGAAGGTTCCTGCCACTGCGGCGCCGTCGCATTCAGCCTGACAAGCCCCCATCCCTACCCTTATCAGCGCTGCTACTGCTCGATCTGCCGCAAGACTCAAGGTGGCGGCGGTTACGCGATCAACCTGGGCGGCGACGCGAAAACCCTCACCGTCGAAGGCAAGGACAACATCGCCATCTACCACGCCAAAATGCGCGATGACGACGGTCACGAAACCCACATCAGCAGCGCCGAACGGCATTTCTGCAAGCGGTGCGGCAGCGGTCTGTGGTTGTTCAGCCCCGAGTGGCCGGCGCTGATTCATCCCTTCGCGTCGGCCATCGACACGCCGTTGCCGACCCCGCCGGAGCACACGCACCTGCTGCTGAACTCCAAAGCGCCGTGGGTGGAAGTGGCCGCAGGGCCCCATGACCAGCAGTTCGAGGCCTACCCTGAAGAGTCGATTGCCGACTGGCATGAGCGGCTGAAGCTCACTCAATAATCTGCCGCGCTGGAATGAGCACAGGCGTCGGGCGTTCCTCTGGCAGTGGCTGCCGACGGAGCGCCCGCCCGACCGACCACTGGATAATTCCCTGAACCTCTCCCCCGCCGGCCGACTCCCAACTAAACGCTGACGAGCCCAATAATAAGCCCACGAGGAAGCGCACATGCCTTTGCATCGAGTCGCCACCCTGACCGAGCTTCATCGAGACCGCGGTCTCCAGGTCGAGTTTGGCGAAACCAAGGCGCTACTGGTTCTGCACGGCGAAGAAGTCCGCGCGTTTCAAGCCTTCTGCCCCCACGCCGGCGCCCCCCTGGCGGACGGCGCCATCTGCAACGGTCACCTGATCTGCCCTTGGCACAAAGCCGAATTCTCCATCGACGACGGCCACCTGTGCGAACCGCCCGCCCTGGACGCCCTTATCCGTTACCCCGTTCAACTCATCGAAGGCCACGTTCACGTCGATGACCAGCCCATGGCCGTTCACACGCCGACACTGGCCGAGGACAGCCGCCGTTTCGTCATCATTGGCGCCGGGGCAGCGGGCACAGCGGCGGCCTGCGCGTTGAGGGAAAAAGGCTTCAACGGTCAATTACGGCTCATCGACAGAGAAGCCGCGCCCGGCTACGACCGCACGGCGCTCAGCAAATTTGTGCTGTCCGCCGAAATGAAACCCGATGAAATCCCTGCCCTGCGCGACGAGGGGTTTTACCTGGATAACCGCATCGAGCGGGTGCACGGCGAGGTGATGAAGCTGGACGTCATCAACAAGCGCGTGACCTTGGCGGACGGGCGCCGCTTTGACTATGACGCGGCGCTGGTCACCACGGGCGGCGAGCCCCGCGCGCTGCCTGTGGAGGGCGCCGATCTGCCGCAGGTGCTGACGCTTCGCAGCCGCGATGACGCCAGCCGAATTCTCGCGGCGGTCCACCCCGGCAGCCACGCGTTGGTCGTGGGCGACAGTTTTATCGGGCTGGAAGCGGCGTCGGCGTTGCGCACACAGGGTGTGAACGTAACGATTCTGGCCCATCATGAAGTGCCGTTTGTCCGCCTCCTGGGCGAGCGCATCGGCAAGGCGCTGCGCGCGCTGCATGAGCAAAACGGCGTGTTGTTCCGCACCCACGTGGATGTCAGTCGCTTCGAAGGCGTTGAACGGGACGGCCAGCAGGTGCTGCAGACCGCCGTGCTCAGCAATGGTGAACGACTGCAGGTGGATCTGGCGTTGGTCGGCGTCGGTGTGAGTCCGGTCACGCATTTCATCGACGGTCTTCAGCTGGAGGAGGACGGCTCACTCCCCGTCGACGACGGCATGCGCGCAGGCAAGGATGTGTGGGCGGCAGGCGATATCGCCACCTTTCCACTCAACCACCAGCCGCAGCGCATCGAGCACTGGCGGCTTGCCCAACAGCAGGCACGTATCGCGGCGGGCAATATGCTCGGCGAAGACCGGCATTACACCGACGTGCCGTATTTCTGGACCTACCATTTTGAAAAGCGCCTGGATTATCTCGGCCACGCAGAGGACTGGGACGACATCGTCTACCTGGGCGAAGCGGAGCGGTTCGACTTCCTGGCGCTTTTCTGCAAGCAGAATGTGGTGGCGGCCGTGGTCAGCTGTGGGCGCGAACGGCCCATGGCGATGCTCGCCGAACGCATGAAACAACCGCTGTTCAAAGATGAAGCGCAGATGCTGATCAACCAGATCGGTGATTGAGCACGCACTTCAGCGTCATTCATTTACCCGCATACCGGAGGGCGCCATGCCTGATAAAGAGTCCAACCGCGAAGACCTCGACCACAAGCCTGAAAACGCAGGCAAGGTCGGCGAGGAACACAAACAAGCCAATCAAAGTGGTGAACAACAGCGACCACCGGAAACGGAGCATCCGGCAGACGCGACCGACGCCAAACCCTGAACCAGCGGCATCAGCCGCGGCTGGTGGCCTGCTGACGATCACTTTGCTGCTTTGCGCAGCGGCCGGTTGCAGGCTCCGCAGCAGCTTCCACCTTCAGCCACCACGCCTCGCCCCGACTTGGGTACTGCACGTAAAAAGGCTGGCCCATTTCCGGGGTGGTGATGGAGATGCTGCGGTCCCACGCCAGCGCGAGAATCCGGTCGAACGGCTCGTGCCAGGCGTGCATCGCCAGGTCGAAGGTGCCGTTGTGAATCGGCAACAGCCACTTGCCGCGCAGGTCGATGTGCGCCTGCAGCGTTTCTTCGGGCTGCATGTGCACGTTTGGCCAGTCCTCGTTATAGGCGCCGGTTTCCATCAGCGTCAGGTCGAACGGGCCGTACTGCTCGCCAATCAACTTGAAGCCGTCGTGATAACCGGTGTCGCCGCTGAAGAAGATCCGCTGCTCGCCGTCGAGCATCACCCACGACGCCCAGAGCGTCTGATTGCCGTCGCGCAACGTACGCCCTGAAAAGTGCTGCGCCGGCGTTGCCACAAAGCGAATCCCATGAATATCGGTCGACTGCCACCAGTTCAACTGCTGAACCTTGGCCGCCGGCACACCCCACTCGATCAGCGTGTCCCCTACCCCCAGCGGCGTGATGAAATGCTCGGCCTTGTCCTTGAGCACCTGGATGGTCATGTGATCGAGATGGTCGTAATGGTTGTGGGACAGGATCACTGCTTTCAGCGGTGGCAGGTCTGCAAGGCTGATCGGCGGCTGATGGAAGCGCTGCGGACCGGCCCACTGCACCGGCGAGGCACGGTCAGCGAAGACGGGGTCGGTGAGGAAGTATTCACCGCGCAGTTTCAGCAGCACGGTGGAATGGCCGAGCCGATAGACCGTGTTGTCGGGCGCCGCCAACAGTTGCTGGCGCGACAGCGGCTGAACCGGTATCTCACCGGCCGGGCGGGTGTGGTGGGGCTTATTGAACAGGGCGTTCCAGAAGATGCGCAGGGTCTTGACGAAGCCTGAGCGCGCCATCGGCTTGTGATTGAAATAGCGGCCTTCACGCCGAGTCAGGACGGGCAGCGCAGGATGTGAATCAAGGTGTTTGTCGATCGAGGCCATGAGGGTGCTGACTCCATGAAACGGGTGAAGGTGGCGCTGTGCGCGCTGCAAGCTGCAAGCTGCAAGCTGCAAGCTGCAAGCTGCAAGAGCATGACGTACGCCTTGCGCTTTGGCTTCGGCCGTGGCTTTAGCTTGAAGCTTAAAACTTGAAGCTTCCGGCTGCTTCTACACTACACAGTGTAGTTTCAAGCTTGCACGATGAGCAAAGAGAAGTAAACTGCCCGGTGTAATTTTCTTGCCGGGTGACTTCGTTGCCCGGCTCACCTCACAGAAGCGAATCCATGACTGCCCCACTGCGACTGACCGACCGTAAACGCGAAGCCATTGTTCAGGCGGCGATAGCCGAATTTCGCGACAACGGTTTCGAGGTCACGAGCATGGACCGCATCGCCGCCCGGGCGGAGGTCTCCAAGCGCACGGTCTACAACCACTTCCCCAGCAAGGAAGAGCTGTTTTCCGAAATGCTCCATCGTCTGTGGTCCTCCGCCGCGACGCAGACCGATGCGGTGTACAAACCCGGCGTGCCCCTGCGCGATCAACTGCGCGAATTGCTCGACGCGAAAATGAAAACCCTCGGCGACAGCAATTTCATCGACCTGGCCCGCGTGGCCATCGGCGCGACCATCCACTCCCCCGATCGCGCGCAGGTCTGGGTCAGCCGACTCAATCAGCGCGAAGAAACCTTCACCGTCTGGGTGCGCGGCGCCCAGCAGGACGGCCGCCTCAAGGCCGTCGAGCCGGTGTTCGCCGCGTCGCAGATCCATGCGTTGCTCAAGGCCTTCGCCTTCTGGCCACAAGTTACCCTCAACGAACCCCTGCTCGCGCCGGACAAGCAACGCGAAGTGGTGGAGTCGGCCCTCGACCTGTTCCTGTGCTGGTATGAAATCCCGCTCGACAAATCTCGGTCCACCACTGCCCGTTAGTCCATGGCCGCCGTGACGCGCTCGACGATCTGCCGACGGGCCAGCAAACCCTGCATGGCGCGATCAATGGCGACGCCGACGATATTCGCCGGTGCCGTATCGGGTCGCCCCGAATCGTAAGGCGGCGCCGGTGCGTACTCCAGTTGCAGCTGAATGGTCCGGGCGGTATCCGGATCGAACACCTCGCTGATCAGCGTCAACGCAAAATCGATCCCCGCCGTCACGCCGCCGCCGGTCATCAGGTTGCCGTCGCGCACCACGCGCTCGTGTACCGGAATCGCGCCGAACTGCTCCAGCAGTGAATGGGACGCCCAGTGGGTGGTGGCGCGGCGGCCTTTCAACAGCCCGGCCGCGCCGAGCACTAACGCGCCGGTGCAGACCGAGGTCACGTACTGAGCCGTCGCAGCCTGATGCCGGATGAACGCCAGGGTTTGCGCATCTTCCATCAATGCATCGACGCCTACCCCGCCCGGCACGCAGATCACGTCGAGGTCGATGCAGTCGGCGAAGGTCGCGGTCGGGACGAGGGTCAGGCCGGTGCTGGACTGCAGCGGCTCGAGATCTTTCCAGACCAGGTGCACGACCACCCCGGGCATGGTGGCGAAAACATCGTAGGGACCGGTCAGGTCCAGTTGCTGGACTTTGGGGAATACCAGCAGGCCGATATGCAGGGTCATGGCGTGTTCCTTATCGTTTGAACGTGGGTCATCTGAATGCGTGAGCCGAGCAGCCGGTTGCACCTGAAGGCCAGCGGCTGGACGAAAGCACTGTAGAGGGCTAGCCTCTGGCGGATACGCCATAAAGCCAACAATTCACGCCAATCTTCACAGTGAGCGCGCCATGCCCCATCAGCCCAGGCCGGTTCATGTTCTGGCCTTTCCCAACGTTCAGTTACTCGACGTCACCGGACCGCTGCAGGTGTTCGCCTCGGCCAACGTCATGGCGCAGGAAGCCGGCCTGAAAAAAATCCCTTACCGGCCCGAGGTTATCGCTCGGGACCCCGGCAGCGTGATCTCCTCCGCCGGCCTTGGGCTGCTCACTCACCCGCTGCCGTCCACGCCTTCGGACACGCTGATCATCGCCGGTGGCGGCGCGGTGCACACGGCGCTGCTGGACCCGGTTCTGGTGGACTGGGTGCGAACGCAATCCGCCAGTGCCCGGCGCGTGGCGTCAGTGTGTACCGGCGCATTTTTGCTCGCCGCCGCCGGCGTGCTGGACGGTCATCGGGTGGTCACTCACTGGGACAGTTGCGACGAACTGGCGCGGTGCTTCCCGCATCTGCGCGTCGACCCGGACCCGATCTTCATCAACGAGGACAAACTGTGGACGTCGGCCGGGGTGACGGCAGGCATCGATCTTGCGCTGGCGATGGTCGAGGCGGACCTGGGCCGCGACATCGCACTGGCCGTCGCGCGGGATCTGGTGGTGTTTCTCAAGCGCCCGGGCGGGCAATCGCAATTCAGCACGGCGCTGTCGATGCAGCACCAGACCCGCGATCAGGGCAGCCGGTTTGGCGACCTGCACGCCTGGATTCTCGACAACCTGGCCAGCGACCTGTCCGTCGGCACGCTGGCGGCTCAGGTCGGCATGAGCGAGCGCAGTTTCGTCCGCCACTACCGCGCCCACACCGGCAACACGCCAGCGCGGGCCATCGAGCAGTTGCGCGTCGAAGCGGCCCGGCGTCTGTTGGGGGACAGCGCGCTGCCAATCAAGCGCATCGCCGACCGCTGCGGTTTCGGCACGGAAGAGACATTGCGCCGCAGCTTCATGCGCGCGGTATCGGTGACGCCCCAGGCGTATCGAGAGCGTTTCAGCGCGGCATGACTTGGCCGCTACACGCTGCCACTAATGGGTTGCAGCGACCGGGAAATCCGGGGCGCGCCTTGAGACCTGCGTGACTGAGATGCGTTACAAGGCAAGGCTCAAGGAGAAATTAATTTTCATTAATTGATATTTTTATCCTGTTTCGTGTAATTTAATTTTCATCACGAAATCAGAGATAACAATAATGACTGCCTGTGATCGTCCCGCCCCTGTTCTTCTTTCGCCGCTGATGGCGCTTGCAACACCCACTGCCGAGATCGTTTTCACCGCCTGGCTGCGCACCGGTTAACGCCACTGCGCGGGGGAGTCCTGCCCTGTTTCAGCTCGACAGGCTCAGCCCCGCCGCCGCCCAAGCCCTGACCTCCTCATCCTCAGCAAGGAATCCGTTGCATGCCTCCGTCAACCGGCCTGTCTCTGTTGGTCTATGCCGCCGTCGCGATCATCGCCTTGATCGTGCTTATCGCGCGGTTTCGTCTCAATCCGTTTATCGTCATCACCCTGGTGTCCGTCGGCCTCGCCCTGGTCGCCGGGATGCCGGCCAATGCCGTCGTTGCGTCCTATGAGGGCGGGGTCGGCAAGACGCTGGGGCACATCGCGCTGGTTGTGGCGCTGGGCACCATGCTCGGCAAGATGATGGCCGAATCCGGTGGCGCCGAGCAGGTGGCGCGCACCTTGATCGACCGCTTCGGCGAGCGCAACGCGCACTGGGCGATGGTCTGCATCGCCTTTCTCGTGGGGCTGCCGCTGTTTTTCGAAGTCGGTTTCGTGCTGTTGGTGCCCATCGCTTTCACCGTCGCACGTCGGGTCGGCGTGTCGATTCTGATGGTCGGGCTGCCCATGGTCGCCGGCCTCTCGGTGGTCCACGCCCTGGTACCGCCGCACCCGGCCGCGATGCTGGCGGTGCAGGCCTATCAGGCGTCGGTCGGCCAGACCCTGTTCTACGCCATCCTCATCGGCATCCCCACCGCGATCATTGCCGGCCCGATCTACGCGCGCTTCATCGTGCCGCACATTCACTTGCCCGATGAAAACCCGCTGGCCAAACAATTTCTCGACCGCGAACCCCGCGCCCAACTGCCAAGCTTCGGCATCACCATGGCGACCATTCTGCTGCCGGTCGTACTGATGCTGCTGGGTGGCTGGGCCAACCTGATTGCCACGCCGGGCAGCGGCTTCAACAGCTTCCTGCTGTTCATCGGCAACTCGGTGATCGCGCTGCTGCTGGCCACGTTACTAAGCTTCTGGACCTTGGGCATCGCCCAGGGCTTCTCCCGGGATTCGATCCTGAAATTCACCCAGGAGTGCCTGGCACCAACGGCCAGCATTACGTTGCTGGTGGGCGCCGGCGGCGGTCTGAACCGGATTCTGGTCGACAGCGGCGTGACCAACGAGATTGTCGGTCTGGCGCAGGACTGGCATCTGTCGCCGCTGTTGATGGGCTGGCTGTTCGCCGCACTGATGCGCGTCGCCACCGGCTCGGCCACCGTGGCAATGACCACCGCGTCCGGCATCGTCGCCCCCGTCGCGCTGGGTCTGGGCTATCCCCATCCGGAGTTGCTGGTGCTGGCAACCGGCGCGGGCTCGGTGATTTTTTCCCACGTCAACGACGGCGGGTTCTGGCTGATCAAGGAGTATTTCAACATGACCGTGGCACAGACTTTCAAAACCTGGACGGTGCTGGAAACGCTGATATCGGTGATTGCTTTCGTCCTGACCCTCGGGCTGGCGCAGGTGATCTGAGTGGACATTCTTTACCAGATCCGCGCCCGTCAGGACTCTTTCAGCGCCGGGGAAGGCCGCATCGCCAGGCTGGTGCTCAGCGACGTGGCCTTTGCCGCCAGCGCCAGCCTCGACGACCTCGCCGCCCGTGCCGAGGTCAGCAGCGCCACGCTGTCACGCTTCGCCCGCACGGTGGGCTGCAAGGACCTGCGCGACCTGCGCCTGCAACTGGCCCAGGCCAGCGCCGTGGGCAACCGCTTCCTCACCCCGGAGCAGGCGCCGGAACAGTCGGCGTTTTTCACCCAGATCGTCGGCGACATCGAGTCCACCCTGCGCCAGCATCTGGCCGGTTTCGATGAGTCGCGCTTCCAGGCGGCGGTGGCTCTGCTGACGCCAGCGCGGATGATTCACAGCTTCGGCATGGGCGGCGCGTCCAGCCTGTGCAGCGAAGAACTGCAGACCCGTCTGGTGCGCCTCGGCTACCCGATTGCCGCCAGCCGCGACCCGGTGATGATGCGCCTGATCGCCGCAACCCTTGGCCCCGAGCACTGCGTCATTGTCTGCTCACTGAGCGGGCGCACCCCTGAACTGCTCGACGCAGTGGACCTGGCCCGCAGCTATGGCGCGAAGATTCTCGCCATCACCCTGCCCGGCTCACCGCTGGCGGAACGGGCGGATGTCCTGCTGCCGCTGCAGATCGCCGAAACCCATTTCATCTACAAACCCACCGCCGCGCGCTACGGCATGCTGCTGACCATCGACGTGCTGGCCACCGAACTGGCGCTGACGGCGCCCGACGCCAACCGCGAACGGCTGCGACGGATCAAACTCGCGCTGGATGACTACCGCGGCGGCGACGACGGCCTGCCCCTTGGAGACTGACCCCATGCTTTACGACCTGATCATTCGCGACGCGCTGGTGATCGACGGCAGCGATGCCCCCGGTTACCGCGCCGATGTGGCCATCTGCGACCGCCGCATTCAGCGCATTGGTGACCTCCGCGACGTCTCCGCCCGCGAAGAAATCAACGCCGCCGGCCGCGTGCTGGCCCCGGGTTTCATCGACGTGCACACCCACGACGACACCGTGGTGATTCGCCAGCCGGCGATGCTGCCGAAGATCACCCAGGGCGTGACCACGGTGATCGTCGGCAACTGCGGCATCAGCGCCTCGCCGGTAACGCTCGCGGGCGATCCGCCGGACCCGATGAACCTCCTGGGCCCCACCGCCGCGTTCGTTTATCCGCGCTTCATCGACTACCGCAACGCGGTGGATGCGGCGCGGCCGGCGGTCAATGTGGCGGCGCTGATCGGCCATACTGCGCTGCGCAGCAATCACATGGACGATCTTTTTCGAACGGCGCGCGCTGATGAAATCAGCGCCATGCGCGGGCAATTGCGCGACAGCCTGGCGGACGGCGCGCTGGGCCTGTCCACCGGTCTGGCCTACGCCTCGGCTTACTCGGCCGAGACCGACGAAGTCAAGCAGCTGGCCGAGGAGCTCACGGCGTTCGGCGCGGTGTACACGACCCATCTGCGCAGTGAGTTCGAGCCGGTGCTGGAGGCCATGGACGAGGCGTTCGCGATCGGCCGTCACGCCCGATCACCGGTGGTTATTTCCCACATGAAATGCGCGGGCGCCGGCAACTGGGGCCGCAGTCCGCAGCTGCTGGCGTCCCTGGAAAACGCCGCGCTGAGCCACCCGGTGGGCTGCGATTGCTATCCCTATGCGGCCAGCTCTTCAACGCTGGATTTAAAGCAGGTGACAGATGCGTTCCCGATCACCATCACCTGGTCGACGCCGCACCCGGACCAGGGCGGCCGCGAGCTGAAGGACATCGCCGCCGACTGGGGCCTGTCGCTGGTGGAGGCCGCACGAAAACTGCAACCTGCTGGCGCCGTGTATTACGGCATGGACGAGAACGACGTGCAGCGGATCATGAAGCACCCGCTGTCGATGATCGGTTCGGACGGTCTGCCGGAAGACCCGTTCCCGCACCCGCGCCTGTGGGGTGCGTTTCCCCGGGTGCTCGGGCATTTCAGTCGGGATCTGGGGCTTTTTCCGCTCCACACCGCTGTGCACAAGATGACCGGACTGACCGCCACACGCTTCGGGCTGCATGATCGCGGATTCGTGCGCGAAGGGTATTGCGCGGATCTGGTGTTGTTCAACGCCGAAACCGTGCGCGATGTGGCGGATTTCAAAGAACCCAAGCGCGCTGCCGAGGGGATTGATGCGGTGTGGGTGAACGGGCATTTGAGCTACGCCGAAGGCAAACCGCAGGGGGAACGGCAAGGGAGGTTCTTGCCGCGCAGTGGGTCGTTGGTGGGTGGGTTTGGTTGATTCTGTAGGACTGGCTTTAGCCGGGAAGACGTCGGGCGCCACACCGCAAATCTGAGCTGCACACACTGGCCTCTTCCCGGCTGAAGCCGGTCCTACGAAACATCCCATGCGTCCAGAGAAATCGGCGGTGACCTCGACCGTAGGACTGGCTTTAGCCGGGAAGACGCCCATGTGGACGCCATCAATTACGGGGTGTCACGCATGACGCTTTCCCGGCTGAAGCCGGTCCTACTAACATCCCATGCGTCCAGAGAAATTGGCGGTGACCTCGACCGTAGGACTGGCTTTAGCCGGGAAGACGCCCATGTGGACGCCATCAATTACGGGGTGTCACGCATGACGCTTTCCCGGCTGAAGCCGGTCCTACTAACATCCCATGCGTCCAGAGAAATTGGCGGTGACCTCGACCGTAGGACTGGCTTTAGCCGGGAAGACGCCCATGTGGACGCCATCAATTACGGGGTGTCACGCATGACGCTTTCCCGGCTGAAGCCGGTCCCACTAAAAGTGCGTGGTCCTACTCAGAGCATGCGCTGTGCCAGTGGACTGGCTTTAGCCCACCACCACCCCACGGCATTCGCCAAACCCGATACTCACTTCACCGTCCTTGCGGCAGCGCGCTTTGAGGATCACCTCATCGCCCGCTTGCAGGAAGGTCCGCGTCTCGCCGTTGGACAATTCGACGGCGCGTTTTCCGCCTTCGGTCATTTCCAGCAAGCTGCCGAGCTGACCGGGTTGCGGGCCTGACAAGGTGCCGGTGCCGAAAAGATCGCCCGCTTGCAGCTTGCAGCCGTTGACGCTGTGGTGGGCCACCATCTGCGCGACGGTCCAGTACATGTTCAGCGTGTTGCTCAGGGCCAACCGTTGCGGCGCGACGCCCTGCTCTTTCATCCGCGCGGTAAGCAGCAGCACTTCCAGCTCGATGTCCAGCGCGCCCCCGGCCTGATCCTGCTCGTCGAACAGATAAGCCATCGGCTGCGGGTCACCCTCGGGACGCGTCGGTTGGGCCGCACGAAACGGCGCCAGCGCCTCGGCCGTGACCACCCACGGCGAAATGCTGGTGGCAAAACTCTTCGACAGAAACGGCCCCAGCGGCTGGTATTCCCAGGCCTGCAGGTCCCGGGCCGACCAGTCGTTCAGCAAGCAGAAACCGGCGATGTGCTCACCCGCCTTGCCGATGGGGACAGGCTCGCCGGCCTCGTTGCCCTGCCCGATCCACACGCCCACTTCCAGTTCGTAATCGAGGCGCTTGCTCGGCCCGAAATCAGGCGTATCAGCACCCGGCTTCAAGGTCTGTCCGCTGGGGCGCCTGACCGGCATCCCCGACACACCCAGCGTCGACGCCCGGCCGTGATAAGCGATCGGCACGTATTTGTAGTTCGGCAACAGCGGATTGTCCGGGCGGAACAGCTTGCCGACGTTCATCGCGTGATGAATGCCGACGTAAAAATCGGTGTAGTCGCCGACCTGCGCAGGCATGTGCATCTGGCAGTCATTCATCGGCACCAGCAGACGATCCCCCATGGCCTGCAAGCGTTCACGCTGCAGTGTTTTTTCGTCGAGCAAGTGCAGCAATTCGTTGCGCAGGGCCTGGCGCGACGAACCACCCAAGGCGAAAAAGTCGTTCAACTGCCCGCGACAGGCGGCTTCGACAGCCACCCGCGCGGCGCCATTGAACAGGCTGGCCTCAAGGGCCGTTTGCAGGTCGAGAATGAAATCGCCGATGGCCACGCCGCCGCGCTTGCCGAAACCGGGGCGGCTGAACACGCCCAAGGGCAGGTTTTGCAGGGGGAAATCAGGATGGTCGTTGGCGCTGGTCACCCAGCTGCGCGGATGCTGTGGAGTGCTCATCGTTGGCTGTCCGTGTCGAAAGGCTTGAACGTTCTGGCGATGCCATCCCAGCAGGCATCGTAGTCGCTTTGCAGCTGTGGGCATTCCAGCGCGTGATAGCTGGGGCGCAGAACTTTGCCGGTCTCGAACATGAAGGCCATGGTCTGCTCGATCTTGTGCGGCGTCAGCTCGGCGGCGATAGCCTTCTCGGCGCTGGCGTTGTCCGGGCCGTGGGCGCTCATGCAGTTGTGCAGCGACGCGCCGCCGGGCATGAAACCTGCAGCCTTGGCGTCGTAGGCACCGTCGATCAGCCCCATGAATTCGTTCATCAGGTTGCGGTGGAACCACGGTGGCCGGAAGGTGTTTTCCGCCACCATCCAGCGCGGCGGGAAAATCACGAAATCGATGTTCGCCTGACCCGCCACCGCACTCGGCGAGGTCAGCACGGTGAAGATCGACGGATCGGGGTGGTCGTAACTCACGGTGCCCAAGGTGTTGAACAAGCGCAGGTCGTATTTGTACGGAACATTGTTGCCGTGCCACGCGACGACGTCGAAGGGGGAATGACCCAGCGGCGTCGCCCACAGCTCGCCAAGAAACTTTTGTACCAGCACAGTGGGCTGTGCGCTGTCTTCAAAATGCGCATGTGGCACCTGGAAATCCCGGGGATTGGCCAGGCCGTTGCTGCCGATCGGCCCGAGGTCCGGCAGGCGCAGGGGGCAGCCGTGGTTCTCGCAGAGATAGCCCCGCGCTGTGCCGTCGAGCAACTCGACGCTGAATTTCAAACCACGGGGCAGCACGACGATTTCCTGGGGTTCAATGTCGAGCAGGCCCAGCTCGGTGGTGATGCGCAATCGGCCCTGTTGGGGGACGATCAGCCACTCGCCGTCGGCGCTGAAGAACGCGCGCTGCATGGAGCGGTTGGCGGTGTAGACGTAGACGCTTACGCCCTCGGCCTGTTCGGCAGACGAGGTGCTGGCCAGGGCATGCAGGCCGTCGATGAAATCGGTGGGTTCGGCGGGGATGTCGAACGCATTCCAGCGCAGGCGATTGGGTGTGACCGGGCCTTGCTGCTGACCGGGGATCTGCCGCTCAAGGCGCTGAAAACGAGGGTGCGCGGCGGAGGGTTGAATGCGATAGAGCCAGGAGCGTCGGGCTTCGGCGCGGGGGACGGTGAACGCGGTCCCGGAGAATTGCTCGGCGTAGAGGCCCAGCGGGTGACGCTGCGGCGAGTTCTGCCCGTGGGGCAAACCGCCCGGCATCGCCTCGCTGCTGAATTGATTGCCGAATCCGCACTGGTAGCGCAGGGACTCGGACCGGGGTGCTGTCGACATGACGACCTCTTATTGTTTTTATCGTAAGCGTGTTACGCATAACGTAATTTGAGTTTGCAGAAGGGTCAAGCTATAAAGCAGCCTTTCCAGACCGGGGGCCTCCCTTCCATGACCGACGATTCCACCCCCGCCACCGCGCCGCGCCAGCAGAAAGTCCAGTCGGCTGAGGTCGGCGTCGGCATCCTCAAGGCGCTGGCCGAACTGGCGCCTGCCACGTCACTGTCGAAACTCGCCGAATACGTCGGCATGCCGGCCAGCAAGGTGCATCGCTACCTGCAAGCGCTGGTGGACAGCGGTTTTGCCGAACAGGACCCGGCCAGCAACCATTACCGGCTGGGGCGCTCCGCCTTGCAGGTCGGGCTGGCGGCACTGAGCCAACTGGATGTGCTGAAGACCTCTGCTCCGGCCCTGATCGCCCTGCGCGACGAACTCAACGAAACCTGCTTTCTGGCCGTGTGGGGCAACAAAGGCCCGACGGTGGTGTACGTCGAGCAGTCGCTGGGGGCGGTCACCCTGGTCACGCAGATCGGTTCGGTGCTGCCGCTGCTCGGTTCGTCCACCGGGCTGGTGTTCGACACCTTTCTGCCGCCGACCGAAACCGCCGCGTTGAGAGAGGCGGAATCGGCCTCGTTGAATGCAGCGCAGTTGAAGGAGATCGATCGGCACGTCCACGAAATCCGCAGCACCGGGGTGCATCAGATTCACGGGATGTTGATGGCCGGCGTCAACGCGGTGTCGTCGCCGGTGTTTGCCATGGGCAACAAGCTGGTGGGTGTGGTGACGGTGGTGGGTTCGGCGTCGGTGTTTACCGATCAGCGCCAGGCGACGGCCGCGCAGAAACTGCTGCAAACGGCACAGGCGATCAGCGCGCGGATGGGTGGGGAAATGCCGCGGCTGGAGTGATTGGTCAGGATCCCAAAGGGCAGGACCGCGCTCCCACTGACGGACCGCGTTCCTCGTGTAGGACCGGCTTTAGCCGGGAAGACGTCGGCGGCCACACCACAAAACTGATGGCGTTCAAACCGGCCCCTTCCCGGCTGAAGCCGGTCCCACTAAAACATCGCATGCATCCAGAGAAATGAGCGGCGACCCCCGACTGTAGGACCGGCTTTAGCCGGGAAGGCGTCGGCGGTTACGCCACAAAACTGATGGCGTTCAAACCGGCCCCTTCCCGGCTGAAGCCGGTCCTACTAACGGACCGTGTGCATCTAGTGGGACCGGCTTTAGCCGGGAAGACGTCGGCAGCCACACCACAAAACTGATGGTGTCCAAATTGCCTCTTCCCGGCTGAAGCCGGTCCTACAGACATATCGCGTGCACCAAATCGGGCTGCGTACTTCAATCCACCGCCAACACTCCCCTGCGCACTTGATCGCGCTCGATCGATTCAAACAGCGCCTTGAAATTGCCCTCGCCGAAGCCATCGTCGCCCTTGCGCTGGATGAATTCGAAGAACACCGGCCCCATCAGGGTTTCCGAGAAGATCTGCAGCAGCAGACGCTGACTGCCGCCTTCGGAGTTGCCATCCAGCAGGATCCCCCGCGCTTTCAGCTCATGCTCGGGCTCGCCGTGGTTGGGCAGACGGCCTTCGAGCATTTCGTAGTAGGTGTCCGGCGGCGGGGTCATGAAGCGCATGCCCAGCGCCTTGAGCCGGTCCCAGGTGTCGATCAGGTTTTCGGTGAAGAACGCGACGTGCTGAATCCCCTCGCCATTGAACTTCATCAAAAACTCTTCGATCTGCCCGGCGCCCTTTGAGGATTCCTCGTTCAGCGGGATGCGGATCATGCCGTCCGGCGCGGTCATCGCTTTCGAGGTCAGGCCGGTGTACTCGCCCTTGATGTCGAAATAGCGCAGCTCGCGGAAGTTGAACAGCTTCTCGTAGAAGTTCGCCCAGTAGGCCATCCGCCCGCGATAGACGTTGTGCGTCAGGTGATCGATGAATTGCAGGCCGGCGCCCTTGGGGTGACGGTCGACGCCTTCGAGGTACACGAAGTCGATGTCGTAGATCGAGGTGCCTTCACCGAAACGGTCGATCAGGTACAACGGCGCGCCGCCAATGCCCTTGATTGCCGGCAGGCGAAGCTCCATCGGCCCGGTGCCGATTTCCACAGGCTGGGCGCCGAGTTCCAGCGCGCGCTTGTAGGCCAGTTGCGAATCCTTGACCCGGAAGGCCATGCCGCACACGGAAGGACCGTGCTCCGCAGCGAAGTAGGACGCTTCGCTGTTCGGCTCGTTGTTAAGGATGATGTTGATCGCGCCCTGACGGTAGAGCGACACGTTCTTGGAGCGGTGGTGGGCGACTTTGGTGAAGCCCATGATCTGGAACACCGGCTCCAGCACGTTCGGGGTGGGCGAGGCGAATTCGATGAATTCAAAGCCCATCAGGCCCATCGGGTTTTCGTAGAGATCAGTCACGGTCTTGCTCCTGCTAAAGAGTGAGAGGCACAGCGGCTCGAATCACGATTCAGCGGGTGGCGCGCAGGAAATCCCCCGCACGCTGCGGGCGAGAAAGTCGCCGAAGATGAGTTGCAGACCGAAGCTTTTCATGGGGGAAAGATTACTCCGGCGTGTCCGATTGCGCATCGGGATGGGCGGCCTGAAATGCCGGATGCTGCAACGCCAGCGCTTCGACCCGGCAAATGCGTGGATACGGGGTCATGTCCACGTTGAAGCGCCTTGCCGCATACACCTGGGGCAACAGGTACACATCGGCCAGGCCAACCGCGCCAAAGCAAAACTCAGTGTCGCCAATCAGGGCCTCCACTGCGGCGAAACCTTCGCCGATCCAGTGGCCGATCCACGCCGTCACGTCCCCTTCGTCGTGGCCCATGCCGCGCAGGCGATTGAGCACCGCGACGTTGTGCAGCGGGTGGATGTCGCAGCCGATCAGGGCGGCGACCTGCCGATGGCGCGCGCGGTCGAGCAGCGCGTCGGGGAGCAATGCAGGTTCAGGGGATAATTCTTCGAGGTATTCGATGATCGCCATGGACTGGATGATCACCTCGCCGTCGTCCAGCCTTAAAGAGGGGACGCGGCCCTGGGGGTTGATCGCCAGATAATCGGGCGTGTGGTGTTCGCCGCCGTCGCGGATCAGGTTGACCGGCAGTGGGTTGAACGCGAGACCTTTCAGCGCCAGGGCAATGCGCACCCGGTAGCTCGAGGTCGATCGGTAGTAGGTGAAAAGATCCACGGGAATGGCCTGTTATTGTTGTTTTGGTTTTCACTACGGCGTAAGCGACTTACGCAATGCGTAAGCTGCGGCAATACGGGTTGGGTGTCAAGCCAAGGTCCACACGCGTAAACCTCCCGCGTGGCTCAGGCCCAGCCCTCCAGTCGCAGGGTGGCGCGCACCAGCCGTTGCTCCTCGCTTTCGATCTCCCGCAGGTTGTCGCAGATGTTCTGGATATGCGCCACGGCCGCTTTGCGCGCCTGCTCAGGCAAACGACCGGTCACGGCGTTATAAAGCCGAGCGTGATGGCGATCGATCTGCCGCTTCTGGGCGTCACGGTGATAGAGGTTGTTGACCGAGGCGAACACCGTGTTCAGCAGCAGATCCGTCAACGAACGCAGGGTCTGCACCAGCACCGGGTTGTGGGACGCTTCGCAGATGGCCAGGTGAAACGCATGGTCGAGCCGCGCATGTTCGGACGCGGGCAAGGGGTGATCGTGGCCGGCGACCAGTGCGTCGTAGGCGCGGGTGATCAGCACAAAATCCGCGTCAGTGCCGCGCAGCGCCGCCAGCCGCGCGGACTCCCCTTCCAGCAGGCTGCGCACTTCGAACAGGTCATACAGCGTGCGCGGCTGGGAGGCGAACAAGTGCATCAGCGGCGAATTGGCAGTCAGCCCGAGCCCGCCCATCTGTGCGACGAACGAGCCCTTGCCCTGGCGGGTTTCGATGATGCCCCTGGCGCGCAGCAGCTGCAGGCCCTCGCGCAGGGCGGTGCGCGACACACCGAGCTTTTCGGTCAGCCGCCGTTCGGAAGGCAACAGCTGACCGACTTTAAGCACTCCGTCGACAATCAGCCGCTCAATGCGCTCGCTGACCACATCGGCGACCTGCTGCGGGCGTTGGGCTTGAGTGGTTGGCATGGTTCGGACTTCCTTGAGTGCTTTAAAAGACTAGGCCAGACACACTGAGCACTGGTATGACCACGGGCAACCCTAAAAATAACGAATACCGCGCGCCGAGCTATCTCACTGATAAAAAAGGCAATTGGCCGAAAATTTCATCACCTCTCTTCAATAAACTGGTTCGACCACCGCTCCACCCGGTAGACACTAAGCCCCGCTGAGCCAATGATGCAAGCCAGCCATTCACGTTCCGTCACGGAACGGGCCTCCAATAAAAACAAGACAGGGTTGCGAACCCATCATGAATATCCTGTACGACGAACGTGTCGACGGCGTTCTGCCGGTCATCGACAAACAACTGTTGCTGCACGCGCTGCAAACCCGCCTGCCTGATCTGGACATCCTCCACCGCGAGGAAGAACTGCGCCCGTACGAATGCGACGGCCTCTCCGCGTACCGCACGACGCCGATGCTGGTGGTGCTGCCCCAGCGCATCGAGCAGGTGCAGACGCTGCTGAAGGTCTGCCACGAGCGCGGCGTGCCGGTGGTGGCGCGCGGTGCCGGGACCGGACTGTCCGGCGGCGCCCTGCCCCTGGAAAAAGGCGTGCTGCTGGTGATGGCGCGCTTCAATAAAATCCTGCACATCGACCCTGCCGGGCGCTATGCCCGCGTGCAGCCCGGCGTGCGCAACCTGGCCATCTCCCAGGCCGCCGCGCCCTACGACCTCTATTACGCGCCTGATCCCTCTTCGCAGATTGCCTGCTCCATCGGCGGCAACGTCGCGGAAAACGCCGGCGGCGTGCATTGCCTGAAATACGGCCTGACCGTGCACAACCTGCTCAAGGTCGACATCCTCACGGTCGAGGGCGAGCACATGGTGTTGGGCTCCGACGCCCTGGATTCACCGGGCTTCGACTTGCTGGCGCTGTTCACCGGTTCCGAAGGCATGCTCGGCGTGATCACCGAAGTCACCGTCAAACTGCTGCCAAAACCCCAAGTGGCGCGGGTGCTGCTGGCCGCCTTTGACTCGGTGGAAAAAGCCGGGCGCGCAGTGGGTGACATCATCGCCGAAGGCATCATCCCCGGCGGCCTGGAAATGATGGACAACCTCGCTATTCGCGCCGCTGAAGACTTCATCCACGCCGGCTACCCGGTCGACGCCGAAGCCATTCTGCTGTGTGAACTCGATGGCGTGGAAGCGGATGTTCACGCCGATTGCGACCGGGTTCGCGCCGTGCTGGAAAACGCCGGCGCCACCGAGATCCGCCAGGCAAAGGATGAAGCCGAACGTGTGCGTTTCTGGGCCGGGCGCAAGAACGCTTTCCCGGCAGTCGGTCGGCTGTCGCCGGATTACTACTGCATGGACGGCACCATCCCGCGTCGGGAATTGCCCGGCGTGTTGAAGGGGATTTCCGCACTGTCGGAAGAATACGGCCTGCGCGTCGCCAACGTTTTCCACGCCGGCGACGGCAATATGCACCCGTTGATCCTCTTCGATGCCAACCAACCCGGTGAACTGGACCGCGCAGAGGCATTGGGCGGAAAGATTCTGGAGCTGTGCGTGAAAGTCGGCGGCAGCATCACCGGCGAGCACGGCGTGGGCCGCGAGAAGATCAATCAGATGTGCGCGCAATTCAACAGTGACGAGCTGATGTTGTTTCACGCGGTAAAAGCCGCGTTCGATCCGGCCGGCACCCTCAACCCCGGCAAGAACATCCCCACCCTGCACCGCTGCGCCGAATTCGGTGCCATGCACGTGCACATGGGCAAGCTGCCCTTCCCTGAACTGGAGCGTTTCTGATGGATGCCCAACGTCAGCCAGCCTTCGTGGCCCAGGAGCGCGATGCGAGCGACGCACTGCTGGAACAGGTCAATCAGGCGATTCAGTCCGCCCTGCCGCTGCGCATTCAAGGCGCCAACAGCAAGGTATTCCTGGGTCGTGAGGTGGCCGGGGAAGTGCTGGATACGCGCATCCACAGTGGCGTCGTCACTTACGATCCTACCGAACTGGTGATCACCGCCCGCGCCGGGACGCCGTTGTCGGTGCTGAATGCCGCACTGGAAGACGCCGGTCAGATGCTGCCCTGCGAGCCGCCCAGCTATGGCCATGGTGATGCAGGCGCTAGCGGCGCAGGCGACGGGACCGTGGGCGGGATGGTTGCAGCGGGTTTATCCGGGCCGCGCCGGCCGTGGTCAGGCTCGGTGCGGGATTTCGTCCTGGGCACGCGAGTGATCACCGGTCTTGGCAAGCATCTGCGCTTCGGCGGCGAGGTGATGAAAAACGTCGCCGGTTACGATCTGTCACGCTTGATGGCGGGCAGTTTTGGCTGTCTGGGCCTGATCACCGAAGTCTCATTGAAAGTCCTGCCCAAACCGCGGCTGTGCACCAGCATCGCACTGGAGATGGACAGCGCCACCGCCCTCGCCCGCCTGGCGCAATGGGGTCAGGAACCGCTGCCCATCAGCGCCGCCAGCCACGACGGCCGCGTGCTGCGCTTGCGTCTTGAAGGCGGCGAAGGTTCGGTCGCGGCGGCCCATGACCGCCTCGGCGGCGAATCCATCGACCCGGCTTACTGGCGCGCGCTCAACGAACATCGCCTGGAGTTCTTCACCGATGGGCGGCCGCTGTGGCGCCTGTCATTGCCCGTCAGCACGGCGGCGCTGGACCTGCCGGGGGATCAATTGATCGACTGGGCCGGTGCGCAACGCTGGTTGAAATCCGACGCCAGCGGCAGCGAGATTCGGCGGATCGTCAGCGCTGCAGGCGGTCACGCCACCTGCTTCAGCCACGGCGTCGAGGACAGCCCTTTTCAGCCGTTGGCCACGCCCTTGCTGCGCTACCACCGCCAGCTCAAGGCGCAACTTGATCCGCACGGAGTTTTCAATCCGGGCCGAATGTACGCGGAGATCTGAACCATGCAGACGACCCTGAGCGAACACGCCAAAAGCCTGCCCCGTGGCGAGGAAGCAGAAAGCATTTTGCGCAGCTGCGTGCACTGCGGTTTCTGCAACGCCACCTGCCCGACCTATCAGTTGCTCGGGGATGAGCTGGATGGACCGCGCGGGCGCATTTACCTGATCAAGCAAGTGCTGGAAGGCAAGGAAGTCACCGAGAAAACCCAGTTGCACCTGGATCGTTGCCTGTCCTGCCGCAACTGTGAAACCACCTGCCCCTCCGGCGTCGATTACCACAACCTGCTGGACATCGGCCGGGAAGTGGTCGACGCCGCCGTGCCGCGCCCCCTCGGCCAGCGCCTGCTGCGGGACAGCCTGCGGGCTGTGGTACCAAACGCCGGCCTGTTCAAATCCCTGACCCAGTTGGGCAATTCCTTCAGGCCCCTGCTGCCCGGCGCATTGAAGACCAAGCTGCCGGGCAACATCCGCCCCGCCATGCCCCGGCCGACCCGGCAGCACGCGCGGCAGATGCTCATCCTCGAAGGCTGCGTGCAACCCGGCTTGTCGCCCAACACCAACGCCGCCACCGCAAGGGTGCTCGACCGACTGGGCATCAGCGTCACATCCATTGCCCAGGCCGGTTGTTGCGGCGCCGTGGATTACCACTTGAATGCGCAGGAACAAGGCTTGCAGCGCGCACGGCGGAACATCGATGCGTGGTGGCCAAGCATTCAGGCCGGTGCCGAGGCCATCGTGCAGACCGCCAGCGGTTGCGGCGCCTTCGTCAAGGATTACGGCCACCTGCTGCGCAATGACCCGGCTTACGCGCAAAAAGCGGCGGCCATCAGCGAACGCACCTTGGACCTGGTTGAGGTGCTGCGCGCCGAACCCCTTGAACAGCTCGGCGGTTGCACGCGCCAGACCCTGGCGTTCCATTGCCCGTGTACGCTGCAGCATGCGCAGAAACTCGGCGGCGCCGTTGAGTCGGTGTTGACCCGATTGGGCTTCAACCTCACACCGGTGCCCGACAGTCACTTATGCTGCGGCTCGGCCGGCACCTATTCGGTGACCCAGCCCGTGCTGGCGAAACAGCTGCGTGACAACAAAATGAACGCGCTGGAAAGCGGCAACCCGGACGTGATCGCGACGGCCAACATTGGCTGTCAGACGCACTTGGCCAGCGCCAACCGCACGCCGGTCAAACACTGGATCGAACTCATCGAGGACGCCTTGCCTCCAAGTTGATTGCAGGCGCCCTGGCTCCGTATCAGACGCACACTCATGACACCCTTTGCCTTCAGGAGAACTGCATGAAAACCAAATCCGTACTGACCCAGACCGAAGTCACCCAGATCCTCGCCGCGGCACGCACCGAGGCGCAGAACAACGGCTGGGCCGTGTCCATCGCCGTGACGGACGACGGTGGTCACCTGCTGGGCTTCGAGCGCCTGGACGGCTGCGCGCCGATTGGCGGGTACATCGCCATCGAAAAAGCGCGCACCTCGGCGTTGGGTCGTCGTGAATCCAAGGGGTACGAGGAAATGGTCAACGGCGGGCGTACCGCCTTCGTCACCGCGCCACTGCTGACGTCGCTGGAAGGCGGCGTGCCGGTGATCATCGACGGAGAGACTATCGGCGCGGTAGGTGTGTCCGGCGTCAAAGCCGACCAGGATGCGCAAGTGGCCAAGGCAGGGGTGGCGGCGGTGAGCGCGCAATAACGCCCGCCGCGACCGCCTGCCGCAACGCTGCAAACCCAATTCATGATGGAGACCGAGATGACCGAGTTCGTCAATTGCCACAACCTTAAAGTGGCGGCCAACCTCAAGCGCTTTGTCGACGAGGAAGTGATTCCCGGGACAGGCCTGACCCCGGAGCTGTTCTGGGCCGATTTCGACTCGCTGGTCCACGACCTCGCCCCGGTCAACCGCGAACTGCTGAAAGAGCGCGACCGCCTACAGGCTCAGCTGGATAAGTGGCACAAATCCAACCCCGGCCCGGTCAACGACATGCCGGCATACATCGCCTTCCTCGACAGCATCGGCTACCTCAAGCAGGTACCGGCGCAGGTCCAGGTGTCCACCAACAAGGTGGATATCGAAGTCAGCGAACAGGCTGGCCCGCAATTGGTGGTGCCCGCTGCCAACGCCCGTTACGCCCTTAATGCCGCCAATGCGCGCTGGGGTTCGCTGTACGACGCGCTGTACGGCACCGATACCATTTCCTCGGCGAACGGCGCCGAGATCAAAGCCGGTTACAACCCGCTGCGGGGCGAGAAAGTCATCGCCTTCGCCCGCGCCCTGCTCGATGAAGCCGCGCCCCTGGCCACCGGTTCCCACGTCGGCGCGAAGGCCTACGCGGTGGACAGCGGCGAATTGCTGGTCACCCTCGCCGACGGCAGCCCGTCGCGCCTTGCCCAGCCCGAGAAATACGTCGGCTATCAGGGCGAGCCGCGCCAGCCGAATGCGATCCTGCTGAAGAACAACGGCCTGCACATCGAAATCCAGATCGACCCGGCCAGCCCCATCGGCGCCACTGACCCGGCCGGGATCAAGGACCTGCTGCTGGAAGCCGCCCTGTCGACCATCATCGACTGCGAAGACTCGGTCGCCGCCGTCGATGCCGACGACAAGCTGGTGATCTACCGCAACTGGCTGGGCCTGATGAAAGGCGACCTGACCGAAGCGCTGGTCAAGAACGGCAAAACCATCACCCGTCGCCTGAACGCCGACCGCCAGTACACGGCCGCCGACGGCAGCGCGATCACCCTGCACGGGCGCTCGCTGCTGTTCATCCGCAACGTTGGCCACCTGATGACCAACCCGGCGATCCTCTACGACGGCAACAAGGAAATCCCCGAAGGCATTCTCGACGGTGTCATCACCAGCCTGATCGCCTTGCATGACTTGCATAACCGCACCAACTCCCGCGCCGGCAGCGTCTACATCGTCAAACCGAAGATGCACGGCCCGGACGAAGTGGCGTTTGCCAACACGCTGTTCAGTCGCATCGAAGACGCGCTGAAGATCCCGCGTAACACCTTGAAGATGGGGATCATGGACGAAGAGCGGCGCACCAGCGTCAACCTCAAGGCGTGCATCGAAGCGGCATCGTCGCGGGTGGCATTCATCAACACCGGCTTCCTCGACCGCACTGGCGACGAGATGCACAGCTCGATGGAAGCCGGGCCGATGCTGCGCAAGGGCGACATGAAAGCCACGCCGTGGATCAAAGCGTATGAGCGCAATAACGTGCTGGTCGGCCTGGCCTGCGGACTGCGCGGCCGTGCGCAGATCGGCAAGGGCATGTGGGCAATGCCGGACCTGATGGCCGACATGCTGGAGCAGAAGATCGCGCACCCGAAATCCGGCGCGACCACCGCGTGGGTGCCTTCGCCAACGGCGGCCACCTTGCACGCGCTGCACTACCACAAAGTGGACGTGAAAGCGGTGCAGCAGGAGCTGGAACAGGTCGACCTGGACAGCATCAGCGAAGACATTCTGCTGGACCTGCTGAGCATTCCGGCCGTCGAAAAGGCGGAGTGGAACGAGGATCAGATTCGCGAGGAAGTTGAAAACAATGCCCAAGGGCTGCTGGGTTATGTGGTGCGCTGGGTGGAGCAAGGCGTTGGCTGTTCGAAGGTGCCGGACATCCACAACGTCGGCCTGATGGAAGACCGCGCGACGCTGCGTATTTCCAGCCAGCACATCGCCAACTGGCTGCGCCACGGCGTGGTCTCCGAGGACTACGTGAAAGATGCATTGAAACGTATGGCCAAGGTGGTCGACCGGCAAAACGCCGGTGACTCGGCCTACACGCCAATGGCCGGCAATTTCGAGAAGTCAGTGGCCTTCCAGGCCGCCAGCGCGCTGGTGTTCAAAGGCCGCGAACAGCCGAGCGGCTACACCGAACCGCTGCTGCATGAGTTCCGCCTCGCATTCAAGAAGGAGCATTGATCCAAGGGTGCGAGGGAGCTACGTGCTCTCCCGCACCACCAGTTCAAACCCCAGATCCACCTGTGCCTCTTGAACCGTGCCGTCCAGCAAGCCGAGCAGTAACTGCGCGGCGCGCTGGCCGACCTGTTCGCGCGGGGTGCGGATGGAGGTCAGGCGCGGCACCATGTGCGCCGAGCCCGGCAGGTCGTTGAAGCCGATCAGCGACACCTGCTCCGGAATACGAATGCCCCGCCGCAGGGCTTCCAGCGATGCACCCTGGGCCAGGTCGTCATTGCAGAAAAACACCCCGTCGACGTCCGGATGGGTTTCCATCAAACGGGCGAACAACTCACTCCCCAAACCGATGGACGACGGCAGCGGCGACGCCAATTGCAGCGCTTCGTCATACAGCCCTTCCTGCTCCAATGCGCCGCGAAAGCCGACGCCCCGTTGAATCACCCGTGGATCAAGCTGCGCCGACACATAGGCCAGCCGCCGCCGGCCACGACTCAACAGATGCCGCGCCGCCTCGGCACCCGCCTGTTGCTGGGAAAACCCCACGCAGGGCTCGGCACGGGTCGGGTCCAGCTCCATCATGTGCACGCAGGGCACGCCACTGGACGCCAGCAACTGCTGCGCCGCCACGCTGCGATCAAACCCTGTCAGCAGAATCCCCCGCGGCCGGTGGGACAGATGACTGCGCAGCAGGTTCTCTTCTTCTATAGGCGAGTAGTGATAATTACCGATCACCACTTCCAGCCCGCGCGGGCGCAGAACCGTTTGAATCGCCTCAAGGGTTTCGATGAACAACTGGTTGGACAGCGACGGCACCAGCACCACCACCGACTGACTGTGCGAAGACGCCAGCGCCCGGGCGGCAGGATTGGTGACATAGCCTAGACTCAGCGCAGCAGCGCGGACTTTTTCCACCAGCTCCGGCGCCACAGTGGCCACGCCACGCAAGGCCCGGGACGCGGTAATCGGCGAGACGGCGGCCAGTTTGGCGACTTCGTTGAGGGTGGGACGACCGGTGGAGCGGGAACCAATACGTGTCATGCGTTGCCAACTGATTGGAAGAAAGCTGCGGGGGTTGCGATTGTGTGGGATGGGCTCTAAGGTAGCGCTATCTCACGGAGGCCCGCAACTTTTCGATCGATTCCACGACCGGGTTTTGCATCTCATGGATCAGCGAGATACCCATAACAATGACTACACCTGGAAACAGTCTCGCCGGACTTGCACACCATTCGGCGAAGATAGCGCTGTCTCCGGGACGAGGTTTTTATGACTACTGCTCCACATGCTATTTCCGCCATCGTGGTAATGGGTGTTTCCGGCTGCGGCAAGAGCGCCGTCGGCGAGGCCATCGCTAAAAACAGCGGCGGCCGCCTGATCGAGGGTGATGCGTTCCATCCTCAAGCCAACATCGACAAGATGAGCGCGGGCCATCCCCTTGACGACAACGATCGCGCCGGCTGGCTGACCCGACTCGGCGAAGAAGTTGCCGCCGCTGTGAAGAACGGCGAAAAACCTGTCCTGACCTGCTCCTCCCTCAAGCTCATCTACCGCGAACGTCTGCGTGCAGCCGTGCCGGAGCTGGGCTTCGTGTTTCTGGAGCTGACCAAAGAACTCGCCACCGAACGCTGCTCCCATCGCCCGGGCCACTTCATGCCGGCCAGTCTGGTCGACAGCCAGTTCGCGACCCTCGAGCCTCCGTATAACGAGGACCGCACACTGGTGGTGGACGCGACCCAATCGATCGAGACCATCGGTAAGGAAGCGGCCACGTGGTGGAGCGAGTCTGGCTCCGAGGCTCAAACCCCATCTGTCACCGCGCGCACCGGCTCTTGATCCTCGATCAGGCGTGAGCGGCAAAGGTAGCGCTGTCTCTGATGACGCTGCCCTTGCTTCACAGGGCAGAGAGCGACAGCGTCAAGCAGCAGCTCCAAAAAAACAAAATACAACGGAGAGACACCCCCATGTTCGGTATGACTCAAGACACGTATCTGCTGGTCGATGCGTTGGTGACCATCATTGGCCTTGTGCTTCTGATCACCAAGTTCAAAGTCCACCCCTTTATTGCATTGACCATCGCTGCCGGTTTTCTCGGGCTGACCTCCGGGATGCCGGTCGACAAAGTGATGAAATCGTTCCAGGACGGTTTCGGCGGCGTGCTGGGTTTCGTCGGCATCATCCTCGGCCTGGGCACCATGCTCGGCAAGCTGATGGCCGACTCCGGCGGTGCTGACCAGATCGCCCAGACGCTGATCCGTCGCTTCGGCAAGGACCGCGTGCACTGGGCCATGATGTTTTCGGCGTTTCTGGTGGGCATCCCGCTGTTCTTCGAAATCGGCTTCGTGCTGCTGATCCCGCTGGTGTTCATCGTTGCCCGTCGCAGCGGCGTGTCCATCGTCAAGATCGGTATCCCGTTGCTGGCCGGTCTGTCGGCCGTCCACGGTCTGGTGCCGCCGCATCCGGGTCCGTTGCTGGCGATCGGCATCTTCAACGCCGATATCGGCAAGACCATTTTCTACGGTCTGATCGTCGCGTTCCCGACCGCCATCATCGCCGGCCCGATCTACGGTAAATGGATTGCCAAGCGCATTCCGGGCAACCCGTCGAAAGAGCTGATGGACCAGATTGCCAAGGAATCGACCAACGACAACCTGCCAAGCTTTGCCATCACGCTGGTGACCATCCTGCTGCCGGTGTTCCTGATGCTGCTCAAGACGTTTGCCGACGTTGCGCTGCCAGCCGGTCACATCTTCCGCATCTGGATGGACTTCATCGGTCACCCGATCGCTGCTCTCCTGTTCGCCCTGCTGCTGGCGTTCTACACCTTCGGTTCGGCCCGTGGCTTCAGCCGCGATCACATCATCAAGCTGCTCGACCAGAGCCTGGCGCCAGTGGCCGCGATCGTGCTGATCGTCGGTGCCGGCGGTGGCTTCAAGCAGATGCTGGTGGACAGTGGCGTCGGTAACCTCATCGGCCACATGGCCGTGCAGGCGCAGATCTCGCCGATTCTGCTGGCGTGGCTGGTGGCTGCAGTGATCCGTATCGCCACCGGTTCCGCGACCGTCGCGACCATCACCGGTGCCGGGATCGTCGCGCCGGTGGTTGGCATGATCCCGGGGGTGAACCGCGAACTGCTGGTTCTGGCAACCGGTGCCGGTTCGCTGATTCTGTCCCACGTGAACGATGCGGGTTTCTGGCTGGTCAAGCAGTACTTCAACATGACCGTGGCTGAAACCCTGAAAACCTGGACCGTGATGGAAACCATCCTGTCGGTGGTGGGCATCATCCTGATCATGCTGCTGTCGCTGGTCGTCTGATGCATTGATCGCGGCATATTGACGCGGCCATGCCTCCCTGTTGCATCCATGCCCACCCCCGCGGTGGGCATGTTATTTCAGCCCCCCTCGCCCCCTTCCGCTCCTATCCCGATGTCGACGTCCGAGTCTTCAGGTCTGATAAACCGGGGCTTGATACAAAACCGTTCACACATCCCCTCATCAATTCGATTAAAGTTACGGCGTTTTGCCGGTACTCATTTCGGAAGTCTCCTACACTCCGTTCTGAGAACTCGTACGGGGCAATCTAATGAAAATTTCATCACCGGCCCGCATGAGTTCTTTGCAATAAAGGCTAAAGGAGTGTGGAATAGGCGCCGCGCGGAATCCGGCTATCAAACGATGGCCGATTTGCACGGGAATTTACCGCCAGTATCAGGCAAGATTCCCCTGCCGTTCGACCCAGGAGCGGCGCTAACTGTGACAAGACGATGAACCTGGGGAATTAAAATCGTACCAATGGCGTCATACTGATGAACGCATTTGGATGCAATCGGCAATCACCACCACCCAAAGGCTCACGCCAGCCTCCCGGTAGAGGCGCTTCATGAGGCCATCAAGGAAAAGATTATGTTGATACTCACCCGCAAAGTCGGCGAAAGCATAAACATTGGTGACGACATCACCGTTACCATTCTGGGCGTTCAGGGTCTCCAAGTCCGTCTTGGCATCAACGCTCCGAAAGATGTTTCAGTGCACCGCGAAGAAATCTACAAGCGCATCAAGGCCGAGGCTGCACCCGACCAGGATCCGCAATAAACCCTCCGGTTTATGCTTATTCGATTACTGTCAGCGGCCACCCGGTGCTGACAGATCGGCGACGGCGACTGACCAGACGCCGTTTTTTTTCGTCTGAACTTTGGATCCATCGAAGTCGCCCACGCCGATAACTAAGCGCGAGCGAACACACAGATCCAGCGTATTGGGCGATGCACTTCCAGATGCCGCGACAAGTTGTCAGGCATCCGGAATCGCCAACTAAAAACGGCCGACCTCCATAAGAGATCGGCCGTTTTAGTTGCTGAGTCGTTTGACCCGATCAGCCTGAGGTATTCAGGTGGCTGGCGATGGTGTCTTTGGCCTGCAGCCTTTTTTCCTTGAGCTTCTTCAACTCATCGTCGGGAATATCGCCCGCCTCTTCGGCGCTGACAATATGGATGTCCAGCTCATTGTAGTGCTCGACCAGGGCATTGAGCTTCGCGTCGGTGCCCTTGCGCTTGGCGAGCTCGTCTTTGGTGATGCTCAGGTCCGCGTACAAATCGTGCTTAACCGGCATGGGATGCCTCTCCTCTGATGACTGACGTAGGAATGTTGAGGGTAGCCCAGCCTAAAGGTTCGGCGTTTTTGTCGATGTGAATAACGCGTTTTGACATGCACGATCCTGCGCAACGGGCTACGGTGTCTCTCCAGCCCTTTTATGCCACTTCAAGGATCGACCATGACCTCACCGTTTTCCCGCTCTCTCCTCGCCAGCGCGCTGGCCTTCGGTATCGCATTCTCCGCGGCAGCGCCTGCGTTTGCCGAGCCCAATAAACAGGTTCAGGCGGATGCCGAGCAATCCAAGGACGACGCGCTGAAGCTGCTGGAACAATTGGTCAATATCGATACCGGCTCCGGCTACGAGCCGGGACTGACCCAAGTGCGTGACATCGTCGTCGCCCAGCTCAAGGCCCTCGGCGCGACCATCGAGATGATCCCCAACACCGCGCCGGACAAGAGCCAGCATGTGGTCGCGACGCTCAAAGGGAGCGGCAAGGCGAAGATACTGCTGATGGCGCACATGGACACCGTGTTCAAGGAAGGTTCCGCCGCCGCCCGCCCGTTCCACATCAAGGACGGCCGTGCGTACGGGCCAGGGGTGATGGACGACAAGGGCGGCATCGTTGCCGGCCTTTACGCGCTGAAGATTCTGAAGAAGCTCGACTTCAAGGACTACGCGCAGATTACCTTCCTGCTGGACGCCAGCGAGGAGACCGGTTCCGCCGCCGCCACCGCGCTGATCCAGAAGGTCGCCAAACAGCACGATGTGACCCTGAACCTGGAGCCGGGGCGCCCCGCCGACGGTCTGGTGATCTGGCGCAAAGGCAGCGCCACCGCAGTGGTTGAGGTAAAAGGCAAGGCGTCCCACGCCGGCGTCGCGCCGGAACTGGGGCGCAACGCGGCCATGGAGGTGGCGCATCAGATTCTGCAACTGGGCAAGCTGGGCGACGCCGAGAAGAAGACCACGATCAATTTCACCGTGCTCAACGCCGGCGATCGCACCAACGTCATCCCCGATCAGGCCACCGCCAAGGCCGATGTGCGCGCCGCCGTGCCGGAAGAGTTCGACCGCATCGAGAAGGATCTGGCGCGGGTGTCGGCTGACAAACTGATCCCGGACACCCAAGTGACCACCCGCCTGGAGCGCGGTTTGCCACCCATGCCGCAGACGCCGGAAACCGACAAGCTGGTCGATATCGCCCAGGGCATCTACGGCGAGATCGGCCGCAAACTGACCATCGAAGGCAGCGGCGGCGCGGCCGATGCGAGCCTCTCGGCCGGGGTCGGCGTGCCAACCCTGGATGGCTTCGGCATCGTTGGCGGCAATATTCACACGCCCGAGGAATATGCCGAAGTCGACAGCGTATCGCCGCGCATCTACCTGCTGACGCGGATGATCATGGAGCTGGCGACGCACACTCCGGGCAAGTGACCGACGCCTGGTCGCCTCTCGGGCAAAAAAAATCCCGGGCTGCCTAACCAAAGGAGCGCCGGGATGCAGGTGTTGCAATGTGCCTCAGGATTGCGCGTTGATCAGCACGGGCCAGAGGAACGGCAAACGTTCTTCGCTGCGACTGGACACCCACCGTGGCGCCGCAGCGACCGGCTGCAGTGCCGGGGTCTGCAAGCGGGTCAGGACCGAATCGATCACCACGCCGCTGGCGTCGTGATGGAACTGCCAGACCCCATAGATGCGGCCGTCAAACGATGCTTCGCTGCCTAATCGCGGATCAACCCCCAGCCCGGCCCCCAGGCCGAACAGGTGCAGGCCGTGCAGGCGCTGACCGCTGGCGTCGAGCGGGCAACCCGTTGGATCTGAATCCAGCCCGCCCTTGACCTCCATCAGCGTGATGGCCTCGCCACCGGCATTACTCAAGGCTGGCAGCAACGGCTGATAACCCGTGCACTGCACCACAATGTCGGCTTCCGCCAGCGCCAGACGGGCGCGCTCGAACTGATCGGTCGGACCCTGATGGGTTTGCAGCAGCTGCACGCGTACGCCGGTCTTGCCGATCTGGCCTTTGGACAAGGCTTCACGCCCCACGTCCAGCGCCCTATAGCGCAAACCGCCTGACCGGTTGACCCGCCCCGACACCGGGCAGACATCCCTGACCGCATCGAACACATAGCCTGCATCCAGCGCGGCCTGAGCGGTTTCGTAAAACAGGCGGATCGGCGAACGGTGGACCAGCGTGACCTCCTCCAGGCCGGCAAACTCCAGCGCGTCGGCCAGGTTTTCCAGCACCGAGAACGCGCTGTGGGAACCGCCCACGACGCACACCCGACCCTTGGCCGCCAGCGTCTTCGCGAAGAGATGGCGCAGTTGCACGGCGTTCATTCTCAGCAGCGCATCGGCGCTCTCGATCTGCGCCGAGGGCGGCACCGCGAGGCCTTGATCCGCCAGGCTGTCGAGGAGATGCTGCGGGTCCTGCCAACCCCCCAGATTGAGGACGACTGCACGGCTGCGAATTCGCTGACTGCGGCCATCGGACTCGACCCACACCTGATAGTCATCGCCGTCGCGCACGATCTCGGTGATCGTCGTGCTGCTCCATAACTTCACGCCGTACCGCTCGACGATAAAGTCGAGCACCAGCGTCGAGGCTTCCGCCAGCAGTTCGGCGACGTCCGCCAATTGCGGCGCACTTTGCGCCTGACGACGGATGCGCCAATAAGCGGGCGAATGTTCGAGGGGTTCGAATACATCACGCAGAGCCGGGTCGCGCAGACAATCCAGGAACACATCGCCCACCGAGTTGGCGGTGATCCGGTAATCGCCCAAACGACCCGTGCCCGGCGTGGGACTCGCGTCGACGATGATTAAACCTTCCTTGGCCAGTTCTGGCATGGCGCCACTTTTCAATGCATTGAAAAGCAGTCCCATTCCCGCAGGTCCGGCACCCCCTACTACGCAACCGCAAACGGTTTCCAGATGATCTCCTTGCATAACTGTCACTCCACGCTGGGTCGTTACCGTATCGCCACGTGCGTTATAAACCGCCGCACTTGCGTGCGCGTTCAACCGCTATCGCTGAGGCGATGTCTGGACTTTCAAGTTGAAAAATAAAGGCGCTGTTATTGAACTACTGCACTCGGCAGGCATGACAACCGCGGTGATTTGCGTCACGTTTGCGGCTCTGGAAGGTCGGACGATCAATGCGCGGTCGATCAATCGGCGCAGGCTCTGACACGCTGCTTGCCGGGTGGCGGGGCCTTTTCCGAGCCTGCCCGGGTGCCTATTCTTTACGCTGCTCTTTTCAAGGTTTCTCCAGGGACGCTACCGCCAACTCGTCGCGCGTCTGAAAAGATTAATCCCGAAAAGAGAAGTGTCGACGCTTGCACTAAGTGCAGATCATCAGACTTGAAAACGTAAAGTGATGGTTGCAAATAACCGGCGAAGTGTCAATTTTCCGAGAAAACGTCCTGCGTGACGATTTCAATACACAAGTCATTGTTTTATATAGATTTTTTAAATGTGACGCCATTATTCCGTCGCACAGGCAGGCGCCCATGGATTTATAAAATAAGAGCCTTTCGCAATTTAATCTCAGATCTCATGTCGTTGACGGATATAAGCGGCTTTCTTCGCAACATGCGACGTGCTTTTAGTGTCACGCTCCGCTTGTACTGTCCTATAACCGTTTAAGTGCCGTCGTGTTTATTGACGTCAGAATTATCGACCCCGGTAATTACCATCACTCTCCCGAAACGCACGGGCGCGCACTGGCGTATCGGATGAATGGAGAACTATCGTCAGCAGCGATGAGAACTATTCCGGCCTGCCATGCCTCCATTGTCATGCTTGAACACTTTCCAATGGACAGAGAGAGGTGACCTTATGAATGCTGATAAAACCCGTCGGTCCAGCATCGCCGAAATTGATTATTCGCGGGACACGCTGTTTGGGCCTATCCCCATGCAGGCAACCTGCCGAGTGCGGCTTACTACCATAGAGCACGACGGCCACCGCCTGCGCGAGCTGACGATCATCGGTGACGTGCCGGACTATCTGCCCAAGTCAGCCGTCATCCGCGTCGCAATGGATGGCCGCATCGAAGCAGGGCCTGTTCGCGAGCACTATGCGGTTCAAGACAACGGCGAAGAGCAGTTCAAACTGCTATTCGAAAATGAGCACCGTCGCCGGATGCATTGAGAAAGGTGGGGCCTACTGCGCGCTGTTATGCACGTGGATCGCCTGAGCGATGCCCGTTGGCTTGCTGGACAGCGGATCAGGTGTCGTGAGGGCTGCAGGGCCAAGGGGCGAAGACGGCGCGCTAAAGAGCAGGGCCGCTGCTGAAGCCGACGCCTGTTCAGGCGTGGCGGAATCGGCGCTCGCAGCCTGATCCGGCAAAATGGCGGCGCCGTAGCGCAGGCCTTCCACCTGAGGTTTGACTTCCAGCACAGGCTCCGGTGGCAGGAGCTGTTGCCGTTCCAGGGAAGTCATGGGCGGTCGGAAGCTGGCATTTCGCATTTCCAGCTGCTCCAGCATCGTGACGATCGTCACCGCGCCTACCACCACAATGCCCAGCAGGCCGCCGACGCCGATCATGACCTTGCGCCGACGGCGCAAGGGTGCCGCTGGTCTCTGCTCTTGTACTGCCTCGATCTCGGGTTGCGCCTGCGCCATGCAAATCCTCAATATCCCGCCTGGCCTCTCAGGGCCGATGCTCACCAACATAAGGCCGAACGGCGATTATTGCTAGAGCCCTGCGCTCAGCTCGCCAGGGCATGGGGGTAATGCCTGGCCTTTGCGAGCTCGGCCTGAAGATCCCGGATCAGCGCGCACAAGGCGTGGCTGTTATCGAGTGAGTCCAAGGCAATATTGGAAGCGAACAGTTCGACGTGCTCGGTCGCGGGGTCGATGACTTCAACCGTCATAAGGTCCTCCAATACGGTGCAGTGACACCGCAGGGGCAGAAACGCGCTTTCTATAATGCCGCGCAGTTCCAGGTTAGAAAGCGTACAGGCAATCATCGTCAATCCTCCACAGGCAGGACTGGTTGATGCGTTCAGCCGCTCGCCTGACTATCAATACCCATTCCACGAAGGTGGAGAAGTTTCCCGTACCCCGTCCGCCATCCGGCAATCAGGGATATTCACCTTATACGCCGCGCCCCAAAGTGAGGCAAACAGCTGCCTGCCACCCGCAAATGGCTGCGCACGAGCCAAGTTGCTCAAGGAAAAACGATTCACCGGATTGGAAACGTCGCGGCTCATCGCTTAATTGGCGAAATAATGGGATTTGTCGACCTGCAGGGACCGAGGGTTGTGCTCATCCGTTCGTCGGGCAGCCGTGAGGCGCCCGACGACTGGCGTCATCAAGCGGTCTGTGGGTCAGCTTCGAGGCAACTTGAGATGAATAAGGGCCACGCGCGCGCCTCGCTTGTCCAGGCGCTCTTCAATGGCGAAAGGCTTGAAACCGAGCTTGGGGTAGAAGAGCAGTCCGGGGACGTTATGGTTGAAGCAGGAGGCGGTCAGCTCCGCCGCTTCGTGTTTGCCGAAGGCCAACTCCATCATGCAGCCGATCATGTAGCGGCCAACGCCTTTTGAGCGAAAGCGCGGATCGATGATGACGTTGCCCATGGAACAACGGCCTCTGAAATCGTATCGGGAGAAGTTGGCGAATCCCACCACTTGGCCGTCCAGCTCGATGACGGTGTTGTCCGAACGCTGCGCGATGGATTCATTGAGCTGCTCCGGTGTCAGCGGGAACACCGCCTTTGGAAACATATAGAAGAGCTCATCAATGCTCTGGGGCATGTCGCAGATAAAAGGGACGTCTTTTTCTTCCAGGGGGCGATGGACAAACATGCTGGGTTACCTCTCGAAGAAACAGGAGCCGTGGGCGGACTATGGCTGTCAACCTGCGGGGCTGATGTTATGAGACAACGTCCACACATAAATGTGCCGGAATGTTGCGCGTTGACGGAATCCGTCGCAGAGGATTGTCGCAAACCTTTGACAGGCATGGAAATCCATTGACCGGGCAGAACGCATCCGTCGATTTATCGGGTTCATGCATTTTGCACGAACACGTCAAAAACCCTGCTCAATAAGTAACTGATTTTATTGGTCTTTTTAAAGAATCGTTTGCTGGCACAGGCAGTGCACCGTAATGGGGAGAAGCACAACATCATTCGCACGGAGCAGCACAATGAACGTCTCACCTGATTCTTATCCTGCCGCTGTAGAAGAGTCCTCCTCGGTCTCAGGCGTGTCCTGGGGGGCCATCTTCGCGGGTGCCGCCGGCGCCGCCGCGCTGTCCTTAATTCTGGTCCTGCTGGGATCGGGCCTCGGTTTCTCGGCGATGTCGCCTTGGGCCAACGAAGGTGCCAGCGCGAAGACCATCGGTATTTCCACGGTCGTCTGGCTCGCACTGACGCAGATCGTGGCTTCCGGTCTTGGCGGTTACCTCGCCGGCCGCCTGCGCGTCAAATGGGCCAATATGCACGGTGACGAAGTTTACTTCCGTGATACTGCGCACGGTTTCCTGTCGTGGGCTGTGGCGACGCTGGTCGCTGCCGTGTTGATCGTCGGTTCGGTCAGCGGCATCGTCGGCAGCGGCGTGAAAGCCGGCGCTACCGCGGTTGCCGGTGTTGCAGGCACCGCCGCCACCGCGGCCGGTTCTGCAGCGGGCAATACCAGCAGCGATCAGTATGGCTACTACATCGATTCGCTGTTCCGCGATGATCGCCCTGCCGCCGTCAGCGATGATGCTGCCCACGGTGTCGTAGTACGTATCTTCACCAAAACCATGGCCAACGATGGTCAGCTGGCGCCGGAAGACCGTACTTATCTGGCTCAGCTGGTCGCTCAGCGTACCAACATGAGTCAGGCCGATGCCCAGGCGCGGGTTGATCAGGTTTATGGTCAGGCCAAGCAGGCCGTGGCTGATGCCAAGCTGAAAGCTCAACAGGCTGCCGACGCTGCCGCGAAGGCTGCTGCAACCGCTGCGCTGTGGACTTTCGTTTCGCTGCTGTGCGGTGCGTTCGTCGCGAGCCTTGCTGCCATCTGGGGTGGTCGTCGTCGTGATGCGGTGACGTATGTCGAAACCCGTGCTTATTCCAATACTTCCAGCATTCGCTGATTAAGGAGAGTCATCATGCGTTCACTACTTCTGTGGTTCCTCGGCATTCCAATCCCGATCATTATTTTGATTGCACTGTTTGTGCATTGATTGAGTGATTGATTAAAGATCCGCGCTGTTCTCCCCGAGGCAGCGCGGATTTTTTTGGTCTTCGGGAAATGAAGTGTCCGTTGGAGAGATCAAGAGCGTCTGCCTAAGGGCAGACATTTCGCCTTCGGCGAGTTACTTGGAAAAGCACCCCAAGTAACCAAAGGTGCTTGCTCCTGGCTTGGCTCCTCCTTCGTCGGAGTACCTTCACTCCGGCCTCGCTCCGTGGGCCCGCCGCCATCCGCCATCCATGGCGGGGGGCGGCTCTCGCCGCATCCATGCGGCTCGGCCCACTCCGCGAGACCTGCGTTCAGCCTGCACCCAAGTCGCGATTGGCGTCGTCTGAACTCTTTGCGTACGAAGATCAAAAGCAAAGGCGAGAGCAAAAGCACAAAGCAAAAGCTTCCCGGCTGAAGCCGGTCCTACAGTGGGAGCCGATTTTAATGGGTGCATGCGCTGCCTTAGTGGGACCGGCTTTAGCCGGGAAGAGGCAAGCCCAGCCGCCAACAATTTTGCTGATAGCACCTCCTGCCTGTGGGAGCGAGCTTGCTCGCGAATGCTGTATTCCAAACACCAGAAACCTGGTGAATGTACTGACCCCTTCGTGAGCAAGCTCACCCCCACAAATCCTCCGCGCTTGATCTGCCGTGCTCTGCCCCTGATCTGCTTTGGATCTGCTTTAGATCTTGATCTTCGTACGCAATAGATCAGACGCCGCCAATCGCGACTTGGGTGCAGGCTGAACGCAGGTCTCGCGGAGTGGGCCGAGCGGCATGGATGCCGCGAGAGCCGCCCCCCGCCATGGATGGCGGATGGCGGCGGGCCCACGGAGCGGGACCGGAGTGAAGGAACCCTGAGGAACGAAGGGCCAAACCAGGAGCAAGCACCCTTGGTTACTTGGGGTGCTTTTCCAAGTAACTCGCCGAAGGCGAAACGTCTGCCCCTAGGCAGGCGCTTGTGATCTTGATCTTAAAGATCTTGATCTTAGCCACGCCATTGATCATGGCATCCCCAGCCAGTTAGGCAGCGCCAGCGAGATATAAGGCACGTAGGTCACCAGCAGCAGGAACACCAGCAGGATCGACAACCACGGCAGCGCCGCTCGGATGGTCTCGCCCAGTGTCAGCCCCGTCACCGCAGACGTCACGAACAGGTTCAGCCCCACCGGTGGGTGGACCAACCCGATCTCCATATTGACCACCATGACGATCCCCAAATGAATCGGGTCGATGCCGAGTTTCATCGCGATCGGGAAGAAGATCGGCGCCAGGATCAGGATGATTGCCGAAGGCTCCATGAAGCTACCTGCGACCAGCAGCACGATGTTCACCATGATCAGGAAGCCGATCGGGGTCAGGCCTTCGGAAATGACCCAGGCGGTGATCTGCTGCGGAATCTGCTCCGTGGTCAGGACGTGGGCGAACAGCATGGCGTTGGCGATGATGAACATCAGCATGATCGACAGCCGGCCGGACTCCAGCAGCACTTTCGGACAGTCCTTGAAGCTCATGTCCTTGTAAACGAACAGCGCGATGAACGCCGAATAGACCGCCGCCACCGCCGCCGCTTCGGTCGGCGTGAACATACCGCTGTAGATGCCGCCGAGAATAATGACCAGCAGCATCAGACCCCAAAACGCCCGTTGCGCCGTGTGCAGCCACTGGCGGAAGGTCACCCGTGGCTGGGCCGGGAGTTTCTTGACCCGGGCGACGATGTAGATCACCACCATCAGGATCACACCGAGCAGAATCCCGGGGACCACGCCGGCAATGAACAGCTTGCCGACCGACGTCTCCGTCGCGGCGGCGTAGACCACCATCACGATGGACGGCGGAATCAGAATGCCCAGCGTACCGGCGTTGCAGATGATGCCCGCGCCGAATGCCTTCGGGTAACCGGAACGCACCATGCCGGCGACCGCAATCGACCCCACGGCCGCCACGGTGGCGGGCGATGAACCGGACAACGCCGCGAACAGCATGCACGCCAGCACCGCCGCAATCGCCAGGCCGCCGCGAATGTGGCCGACGCAGGCGTTGGCGAAGTCGATCAGCCGTTGCGCCACCCCGCCGGTGGTCATGAAGGCCCCGGACAAGAGGAAGAACGGAATCGCCAGAAAGGTGTAGCTGTCGGAGGTTTCGAACAGTTTGATCGCCAGCGAACTCAACGAGTCCGGGCTGAACAGCAGGATCGAAACGGCGCCGGACAATCCCAGGGAAATAGCGATAGGCACGCCCAGGAACATGAAAACGAATAGCAGCAGGAACAGGCAGATAACGGTCATCAGTGCTGCTCCTCGGCAGGGTTGGCGAGTTTGCTCGCTTCAGCCGCTTCGTCGGCCAGACCCAGACCGGTCTGCCGGTGCGTCCAGATGCGGTAAAGGATTTCCAGGTAGCGCGCGATCACCAGAGCAAAGCCGATGGGCACGATGACGGCGATGTAGGCGACCTTGATGCCGAACCGATCAAGGTCCTCGGCACCGATGCCGGCCATGAACAGCGCTGCGACCCACTTGTAGCTGGCGACGAGGAACAAGCCGGCGTACGCCAGGCAACAGGCGCAGGCCAGCATCGCCAGAATCCGCTGCACCGGCTTGCTGGTTTTCCTGACCAGCGCGTCGACGCCCAGGTGGCCCGCCGTGCGCACGCCGTAGGAAATCCCGAAGAAGATCAGCCAGCCAAACAGGGCTTTGGTCAGCGCCACGCTCCAGGTCATGCCCTGGGCGTAACCCATCAGGTGGTCGCCGATGCCGGCGAAGAAATCGCTGCTGACGGCCCATTGATCGCTGAGGGAATAAAACAGGGTGTAGATGTTGTTCAACGCCACGTAGACGAACGTCACGAGGGTCATGGCAGCCAGCAGGAAGGCGATGATGCCCTCCTCCAGATGCTCCCAGAATCGCGTCAGCGGGTACATAAGCATTCTCCGAACGAAGCCGAATGTAGCCGGGCATGGCGACGGCCGTGGAGGCGGATCACCCGCGAAACGGGTGGCCGCCGGGCCGTCACGGTCTGTATCGAGAAGCGAAGGAAGGGCTCAAGGCGCCTTGTTCGAATCGTCGGCAGCCTTGATCAGGTCGGCACCGATTTCTTCGGAGAATTTGTCCCAGACCGGCTTCATGGCTTCACGCCATTTCGCGCGCTGCTCAGGGGTGAGCGTCACGATTTCGCTGGTCTTGGCGTCGATGATTTTCTGCTTGGCGGTCTGGTTCAACGCTTCGGCCTGTTTGTTCACCTCGACCGTCACCTGATCCATGATCGTTTGCAGTTCGCCACGCACGTCCGCCGGCAGGCCGTTCCAGAACTTGGAGTTGGTGATCACCATGTAGTCGATCAGGCCGTGGTTGGACTCGGTGAAGAACGGCTGCACCTCGTTGACCTTCTGGCTTTCGTAGTTCGACCAGGTGTTTTCGGTGCCGTTGACGGTGCCGGTCTGCAGGCCTTGATAGACCTCGGCGAAGCTCATCTTGCGCGGGTTGGCGTGCAGGGCGACAAATTGGGCTTCGAGCACGCTGGAGGCCTGAACGCGGAATTTCAAGCCACGGGCATCTTTCGGTTCAACGAGCTTTTTGTTGGCGGACAGTTGCTTGAGGCCGTTGTGCCAATACGCCAGACCGTGAATGCCTTTGTCGTCCATCGCGGTCAGCAACGCCTTGCCCTGGGGACCCTGCTGAAAGCGGTCAACGGCAGCGAGGTCGTTGAACAGAAACGGCAGATCGAAGATCTGCACTTTCTTGGTGTACTGCTCGAATTTCGCCAGTGACGGCGCCAGCATCTGCACGTCGCCGAGCAGCAGGGCTTCCATTTCCTTGCCGTCGCCGAACAGCGAGGAGTTGGGGTACACCTCGACTTTGACTTTGTCTTTCAAGGCCGGGTCGGCGGCGACCATCTTCTGGAAGAGCAACGCGCCCTGCCCCTTCGGCGTGTTTTCCGCCACCACGTGGGCGAACTTGATCGTGATCGGATCAGCGGCCTGTGCAAGGCTGGCCACAGACACTGCGGCCGCGCAGAAAAGCGCTTTGGTCAGCTTCAACATCGATATCACCTTTTTATTTTTGTATGAACTTATGTTGGCAGGAGCAGGTGGAGCCCATGAGCATAGTGCAACTCCACCATGACGAAGCTCCGGTGTTTAGAGAATCTGCTTTTGTGAAAGCCGGCGTTCGGGGTTGCTGAACGCGATCCAGCTTTCCACCGGCGCCCCGGCGGCGACTGCGTTCACCCCGCCGCCAGCGCCAGCAAACGTTGGGCCCTCAGCAACACCGGCGCGTCGACCATGTGCCCGTCCAGCTGAAAGGCTCCCGCCCCCTTGGCCGCCGCGCTGGCGTTGATCACCTTTTGCGCCCAGTTCAAGTCATCAGCGCTGGGGGCCAACGCGGCGTGGATCACCGGCACTTGCGCCGGATGGATGCACAACGCGCCGCCATACCCCATGTCGTAGGCGTGGCGAATGGCGCGGTGCAAACCTTTCGGGTCGCCGATGGCCGGGTACACACCGTCCAGCGGGGGCAGCAGGTCCGCGCCCCTTGAATGCAGTTGCACCGACATCCGCGCCTGGTCAAGAAACATCTGTGCAGCGTGGGTGCCGCTATTGAGGTTCAGATCCAGGGCCAGGTCAAGCCCGCCGAACGACAAACGCTCGACCCCCTCTGCATGGGCAATCTGCTCCAGAGCCAGCAGGCCCTTGGCGCTTTCGATGATCGGCAGAACCGGTTTGCCTGTCTGCCAGACCGCAGCGACGTGAGCAGCGATTTCGACTTTCGGCAGCAGCACCCCGGCCACGCCCGCGTGCTGCCGGCAAAACGCCAAGTCATGGGCATGTTCGGCATGAGTCGGTGCATTGACCCGCACCCACACCGAGGCTTGGGGGTTGTCGTTCAAGAAGGCCGCAAGATTGTCCCGGGCCTGGCGCTTGAGGGGTTCTTCGACGGCGTCTTCGAAATCAACGATGACGGCATCGGCGCCGGCCGCCAGCGCTTTGGCAAAACGATCAGGGCGACTGCCGGGGACGAACAGTGCGGAGCGGATGTTGGTGTGGGCCATGTGGGTGTCCTGAGAGTGTCCTGTAGGAAGGGATGCGCTGTGCAAAAGAGCCTTTTGCAGAACGGGCGCTAGACCACCCCGCCCGCCGCCATCCGCGCCTGGTCTTCAGCCGAAAACCCCAGCTCGCCGAGGATGCTGCCGGTGTGCTGCCCCAGGCCCGGCACGCCGTCCATGCGCGGCGTGAACGCGGTGTTGTGGCCCGGCGGCAGCAGCGACGGCAGCGGGCCGGACGGGCTGTCGACTTCGCACCATCGATCACGGGCCTTGAGCTGCGGATGGTCCCAGACGCCCTGCATGTCGTTGACCCGGGCGTTGGCGATCTGCGCGTCTTCCAGACGAGCAACCACGTCATCGACGCTCAATGGGGCGAAGCCGTCGACGATGATCTGCCGCAGCGCCTCGCGGTTTTCCGAGCGCTTGAAATTCGCGGAAAAGCGCTCGTCGGTGGCCAGCGCCGGATCGAGCAGGACCTTCTCGCAGAACACCGCCCATTCGCGCTCGTTCTGCAGGCCCAGCATGATCGTGCCGCCCCCGCCGGTGGGAAACGGCCCGTAAGGATAGATCGTCGAGTGGGACGCGCCGGCCCGTGGCGGTGGGGGCGCGCCGTTGTAGGCGTAATACATCGGGTAGCCCATCCACTCCACCAGGCTTTCCAGCATGCTGACGTCGATGCGGCTGCCCTCCCCGGTCTTGTCCCGCAGCATCAACGCCGACAGAATCCCGGTGTAGGCGTACATCCCGGCGGCGATGTCGGCGATGGAGCAACCGGCCTTGGCCATCTCGTTTTCCCCGGGACCACCGGTGACCGACAAAAAGCCGCCCTCGCTCTGGATCAACAGGTCGTAGGCCTTCTTCTTCTCGTAGGGCCCGCCTTCGCCGTAACCCGAAATGTCACAGACGATCAGGCGCGGGAAACGTTCGTGCAGGGCTTCGAACGACAGGCCCATACGGGCAGCGGCGCCCGGCGCCAGGTTTTGTACCAGCACGTCGGCCTTGCCGAGCAACGACTCAAGAATGTCGCCGGCCTGGTCCTGCTTGAGGTCCAGGGTCAGGCTTTCCTTGGAGCGGTTGGTCCAGACGAAATGCGAGGCCAGGCCGTCGACGCGCTGGTCGTAGCCACGGGCGAAATCGCCGACGCCGGGGCGCTCGATCTTGATCACGCGGGCGCCGAGATCCGCCAGTTGCCGCGTGCAGAACGGCGCGGCAATGGCGTGTTCCAGACTGACGACGGTGATGCCGTCCAGAGGACGCGGGGGTTGTTGAGTCATGTTCGAAAACCTCTTCGTGCCCACCTGCAGGAGCGCGCTTGCGTTTAGATCAGATCGTTCAAATTCTGCGCATCGCGCAGCTGCCACACCCGCTGGATCAACGCCGTGCCCTGCTCCGCCGTGCGTGCGCCGGAGAACGCCAGCAGGCGCTGAACCTTGTCCTCCAGCTCAGGCCGCGACAGGGTGTTGCCAGGATCGCCTTTCGGCTCATCGATGCCAGCGCTCAACACCCGGCCATCGGTGGTGGTGACGATCACCCGCCCCAGCCAGCGCGCTGGATAAGCGCCGTCGACCTCCGGGTCCAGTTCCATCGTCACTTTTTCGCGGAAGGCCGCAACGTCGGCATCGCTCAGGGCCAGGTCGCGGAATTCGATCAACTGCGCGCTGCCGTGAACTGCAATCAACCCGAGCACTGCGCCCATGGAAAACTTCGCCTGATGCACGGTCTGCGGCACATCGACCCGGCCGAGCACATCGATGGCGCCCTGATGAACCCGGGTGACCACCTTGGCGATCTGCCCATGGCGCAGGCCTTCGCGCTTCATCAGGTGCAGCAGGGCATCGGCCGCCGGATGGGTGTGGCGGCACGAGGCGTGAAACTTGAATGAGGTCTCCACCAGCGCCCATCGGCTGCCGAGGCGGTCGGACAGCTTGGCGGGATCACTGTCGCTGGACATCCCCGCCGCCATGCCCTGATCGCCTTCGAGAATATTCCGTGCGCCGGTCAGGCCGTCTTCGGTGAGGTACGCCGCCAGCAGGCCATCGGCCGCCGCCTTGGCGGTGTGCAGCTGCTTGGAATCGGCTGCGTCACGGAGAAATTCCCACAGCCCGGCGGCCTGGGTGCCCGCCGTGCCCAGCAGATTGATGAAATGCTCTTTGTCGAAATTCAACAGCTTGCCGACGCCCACCGCAGCGGCCAGGGTGCCGACCGTCGCGGTGGTGTGGAAGATGCGGTAGTGCGAGCGGCCCATGAATTCGCCGATGCGGATGCCGGCTTCGTAACCGGCGACCGACGCCAGCAGTAAATCCTGGCCGGTTTTGTCGAGGTCCTGGGCCGCTGCGAGCACGGCCGAGAACACCACCGTCGCCGGGTGCAGCACTGAGCTGTTGTGCAGGTCGTCCTGCTCGACCAGGTGCGAAGACGCACCGTTCACCAGCGCGGCGAAGTACGCCGAAGTGCCGCGACCGCTCACCAGAATCTTCGCCTTGCCCTGTTGCGGGCCCATGCGTTCGGCGTAGCGCTCGAACAACGGAATCGGCCGTGCGCCCTGGCTGGCCAGCGCCGAGCCGATCCAGTCGAGGAACAGGTCTTCGGTTCGGTCCAGCACGACGCCGGGAATTTGCTCGTAGGTCAGCTCGGCGAGGAAACCCGCCAATGCCTGGGTATGGCTCATGTCGGCGTCCTCAAAAGCTGCGCGGCAGGTCGAGCAGGTGCTCGGCAACGTAGGAAAGAATCAGGTTGGTGGAGATCGGCGCGACCTGATACAGACGGGTTTCGCGGAATTTGCGCTCCACGTCGTACTCGCAGGCGAACCCGAATCCGCCATGGGTTTGCAGGCACGCATTGGCCGCTTCCCAGGACGCTTTTGCCGCGAGGTATTTGGCCATGTTGGCGCTGGCACCGGCGTTTTTGCCGCTGTCGTATTCCTCGCAGGCACGCCAGCGCATCAGGTCCGCCGCTTCGATTTCGATGTGCGCTTCGGCGATGGGGAACTGCACGCCCTGGTTCTGCCCGATCGGGCGGCCAAACACCACGCGATCACGGGCGTAGGCGGCGGACTTCTCGATAAACCACCGGCCGTCGCCGATGCATTCGGCGGCGATCAGCGTGCGTTCGGCATTCAGGCCGTCGAGGATGTAGCGGAAGCCCTTGCCTTCCTCGCCGATCAGGCTCTCGGCGGGGAGTTCGAGATTGTCGAAGAACAGCTCGTTGGTCTCGTGGTTGACCATGTTGGCGATGGGCTGAACGGTCAGGCCGTTGCCGATGGCGTCGCGCAGGTCAACGATGAAGATCGACATGCCTTCGGACTTTTTCGTCACCTCGGCCAGCGGCGTGGTGCGCGCCAGCAGGATCATCAGGTCGGAATGCTGCACGCGGGAGATCCAGACCTTCTGGCCGTTGATCACGTACTTGTCGCCCTGCTTCACCGCCGTGGTCTTGATCTTGGTGGTGTCGGTGCCGGTGCTCGGTTCGGTCACGCCCATGGATTGCAGGCGCAGTTCGCCGCTGGCGAGCTTGGGCAGGTAGTAGCTTTTCTGTGCGTCACTGCCGTGACGCAACAGGGTGAACATGTTGTACATCTGGCCGTGCACGGTGCCGGAATTGCCGCCGCAGGCGTTCACTTCTTCGAGGATCACCGAGGCTTCCGCCAGGCCCAGACCGGAGCCACCGTACTCTTCGGGGATCATCGCTGAGAGCCAGCCCTCGTCGGTCAGCGCCTTGACGAAGGTGTCCGGGAAGCCTTTCTGTTCATCGATCTTGCGCCAGTATTCGGCCGGAAACTGGGCACACAGCGCGCGCACGCCGTCACGGATGGCATTGAGGTCTTCGTTTTCGTAAGGGTTCATGGTGTCCACTCGCATCGGCCGGCGGCCATGGATCGGCGCGCTGGGCTCTAAAGAAGAAGGGTTCAGTCAAAAACGACTTCGGCGCTCTGGGCGGCGCCGGCGTCATTGCCGGCCCACAGCTGCGCCTTGCCCGGCTCGACGACTCGCCCACCGACGCGGAACACCGCAGGCACGTTGAGCGGGCGCAAGCCGCGATAGGCGAAATGCCGCACGCGCTTGTCGGGATGGGCGCGAATGAAGGCGCGTAGGTTGAACGTGGCGATCATCGGCCCGTGCACGACCAGGCCGGAATAGCCTTCTGTGCCGGTGACGTAGGGGTAGTCGTAGTGAATGCGGTGGCCGTTGAAGGTCACGGCCGAATAGCGGAACAGCAGCGTCGGCGTCGGCTCGATGACCTCGCTCCACTCGCCCTGATCTGGCGCGTCACCGCTGTTGAGCTTTGGCGGATTGGGCTCGCGGTAAACGATGTCCTGCTCCTCACGCACGCACAACTCGCCGTCTTGCGAGTAGTCGTGGCGCACGGTCACGAACAGCAGCGACCCGGTGCGGCCGTGCTTTTCCTCAATGTGCAGAATGGTCGACAGGCGATGGGCGTCAGCACCCACCTTCAGCGGCTGAATGAACTCGACGCGGCCACCGGCCCACATGCGGTTGCGATTGTCCGCCGGGGGCAGAAAGCCGCCACGGGCCGGGTGGCCGTCACCGCCGAGTTGCGCTTCGAACAGCGGCTCCTGGAAAAAACACCATTGCCACAGCGGCGGCAATGGATCGCCGGCAGCGGGCGTGGGCTCGCCAAAGGTGGCGGCGATGCGCTTGATCAGGTTGACGCTCAGATGATCCTGGGCTTCTTCAGTGCGGCCGATCCAGGCCGTGAAATCCACGGGTGACGCTGCAGCGCTCATGGGCGGGAACCCTCTGGGTTTGTTGTGTTGTTATGGCCCGATCATGGAAGTGCGCCGGCATTCTGTGAATTTGCATTTGCGTATAGCGGCGTTCGGGTATGATGAACGCCTTCTGCAACGTCCGGACACGCCCATGCATTTCGACCTGGCTGACTTGCGCCTCTTCATTCATATCGGCGAATCACCGAGCCTGACCCAGGGCGCGCGCCGGGCGTTTCTCTCCCCTGCCGCCGCCAGCGCACGGATCAAGGCGCTGGAAGGTCAACTCGGCACACGCCTGTTGTACCGCGACAGCCGCGGCGTGGAACTGACCCCTGCCGGTCAGCGCCTGCTCAAACACGCGCGGCTGATCATGAGCCAGGTGGATTACCTGAAGAGTGAGTTCACCAGTTACGGCACCGATTCAGCCGGACACATTCGCATCTTCGCCAACACCACTGCCGTCACCGAGTTTCTGCCCGAAGTGCTGGCAGGGTTTCTGGCGAAACGGCCCGGCGTCACGGTGGACCTGCAGGAGCGCCTGTCCCGGGACATCGTGCGCGGCGTGCTCGATGGCAGCACCGACATGGGCATCATCGCCGGGCCGGTGGAAGCGGCGGGTTTGCAGGTCATCCACTTCAGCACCGACCGCCTGGTGCTGACCGTGCCGGTGGGCCATGAGCTGGCGGCCGAGAAAAAGATCACGTTCAAGCAAACCCTGGCGTTTCAGCACATCGGGCTGCACGAAGGCAGCACATTGCTGACTTTTCTGCGCGATCACGTGGAGCGGCTGGGGCAGAATTTGTCGCTGCGGATTCAGGTGTCGAGCTTCGAGGCCATTTGCCGGATGGTCGAAGCCGGGGTGGGCATCGGGGTGATCCCGGAGTCGGCAGCGTCGCGCCACAGCAGGACGATGAAGCTGGTGACCATCGAGCTCGACGAGCCCTGGGCGGTGCGCGAGCGGAGCATTCTGGTCCGTGAACTGGACGCCCTGCCGGGGGTGGTCAGGGCGTTGATTGCGGTGTTGCTGCCCGACAACATAGCCCCGCAAACACCGATCCTGTAGCCGCACTGCTTGTCGGCGGCGGCCTTGACGACACCAGCGCCGGCAAGCCGGACGGCTGCAACGCGACGCGCTACGTATTTGCGGTATGCCGTGGATATCTCGCCGAGGATTACGATTCAAGTCACTACTATTCTTATAGCGTCAGCTAAGTAAACTGACATGTAATAAAGCCGATTAGCGCCAAATCTCCACTCCACTACGTCACCTGCGGGTATCGTGCCGGGTTCCACGAACCCTGTCTTAAAAAACTCAACCCTCATCGTAGTACCGGGATTACCGTAGAGGCCAGCCCCATTTCTATTACCAGGTCCAGCCTCACAAATTGTGCCACCCTCATCAATTAGCTTGAAACCGATACCGGGTACATTAGTTGGATATATTGCTGAATAGCGCCACGGCTGAGCGCCGATTTTATTCTCCATAAAAGTGGAGGTTGTCTCGGTGGCTCTGAATCGCGTTTCCGCGCTCGGATCTCCATCAGGAGTCGAGCCTAAACGGGTACCTGGACTCGTACTGTTACTCACTACTATTTCACCTGAACTAAAAGTGCACCGGTACCACGATATTCTAAATCCTTCAACAAAATAGGGGTTTCCAACTAACGAATCATTAGTAATTTCAAAAACCATCTCGGGCGAATTCACCGTGTTCGTCGCACCCACTGGCACGACCGTATACGACACCCGAACACGCTGATTAATGTTGCTAGTTATATATGTTTTCGGAACGATAAAGCTTACATCCCCTGAACTTCCAGCCAGCTTGGTTTCAGAGGTGGAGCCTCCTGCTCCATTCCAGCTCATTGTCACCTGGTCTCCCGTTTCCATCCCGGGATATTTAACAATCACAGTCGCAGAATTGATGCTTTTCAAGAGATTTAACGAGTTGCCAAAGCCAGTCCCACTGTCCATGAAAACCTCAACGACACCCGGCGCATTCAGTTGCAGCGCGTCGCGTATCGTCAGGTCCCACGAATTACTGCGCAGGGCATCGAGCCTCGCCGTAAAATGATGATCGCCTTTGGCGAGGGAGGAGGCGGTATATTGCCATGCTCCATCGACGACCGGCGCTGTCCCCACTTTTACATCACCGTCATATATATCCACTGTTGTTGAAGCCATCCCGGCGGTGCGAGAGGCCAAGCCTGCTGCCGGACTTTTGACAACCTCGCATAGAGGGTTTTCGTCTGTCATCGTATTCACCTAAACGTTTGGATGATTGCTGTTATTGAAAGTTAACCCTGTCATATTAGGCAGCTGCGTACAGACGACTCAAAGCACGGATATCCAGTTGGCGCCGGTCGAGTTGATGGAGATGTTATGCGGGCAATTACCACCGAAGTATTCGTGAAAAAATCACCCGCTGGAATGAAGCCAGCTTTCACTGGCCCGATCTTTGTAGAACTCAATCCTCAGGGACCATCCACATTGTCAGCCATCTGTTTTCTCCAGAATCAGACAGTTCAACGCGTTGACCCACACTTCCGAAAACCGATATCGACACATCTGCTACGACCTTTCCGTCCAAGGTAATTTCATAAGCTAGGTGTGGCTACTGTCAAATATGACAGTAGTCACAGAATTGCCAAGCCCGAGCGATTGCGAATGAACCGAATAATCAGGGGGTTAATCCACAACAGGCGCTTTCGAAATAACCACTATTTCGAAACGATCTGAGGCCCTACGCTTTCCACGACAATCACGTGCAGGTGGGAGGTCCAGGGGGATGAGTGGTGAGTCCTGCAAAAGGCGCCAGGTATCGACCACACCTAAAACCCTGGGCGCCTCGGGCAATAATCGGCGGAAGGTTGAACCACATCGTTCAAATCCACCTATCATTCGGCGCCGTGCGCTCGTTGGTATCGTCGCCGGTGTTGATCACCCCGCTTGGCTCGATCAGCATCAGCTTCACCTCTTGGGCAGCGAACGGCTTGTGCTCGACACCCTTGGGCACGACATACAACTCGCCCGCGTTGAGCTCGACGAAACCGTCACGAAAATCGATGCGCAAACACCCTTCGATCACGATGAAGGTTTCGTCGGTGTCAGCGTGGCGGTGCCAGAGAAACTCCCCTTCCAGCCGCGCCAGCTTGAACTGGTAGTCGTTCATCTGCGCGATGACTTTTGGCTGCCACTGCTCGGTGAACAGGCTGTATTTCTGAGCGAAATTGATGGGGGTGTGTTGATTGTTGGACGTGGACACGTGGGCGGCTCCGAAGGGTTTGATGTGGTGCCAATCTAGAGCGTGGTTGTGGGTGGGGTCTTGTACGTTATTGCAGGGTGGTGGGTGGGTTGGTATTGCGGTGATTCAACTGACGCCTTCCCGGCTAAAGCCAGTCCTACAAAAGCGGGCAGTGTTTCAGGAGGGTATGCGGTGTCTTCGTAGGACCGGCTTCAGCCGGGAAGAGGCCCTTGCGTACACCATCAGTTTTGCGGTGTGACGCATGATGCATTCCCGGCTAAAGCCAGTCCCACAGGATGACCGCGTTCAAATAGTGGGACCGGCTTCAGCCGGGAAGAGGCCGGTGGGTACGCCATCCATTTTGCGGTGTGACGCCTGACGCTTTCCCGGCTAAAGCCAGTCCCACAGGATGACCGCGTCCAAATAGTAGGACCGGCTTTAGCCGGGAAGAGGCCCTTGCGTACACCATCAGTTTTGCGGTGTGACGCATGATGCATTCCCGGCTAAAGCCAGTCCCACAGGATGAGCGCGTTCAAATAGTGGGACCGGCTTTAGCCGGGAAGAGGCCCTCATGGACGCCATCCATTCTGCGGCGTGACGCCTGGCGCCTTCCCGGCTGAAGCCGGTCCCACAAGGTGTACAGCCTTCCCAGCCAAGGCCAGTCCCACCAAGGGCGTTCGATCCGCTATGCGCCTGCCCTCAACATCTTCAACCACCGCCCCGGCGGGTAGCCGAAGGTCTTCCCGAAATGCCGCGTCATGTGGCTCTGGTCGGAGAATCCCGCCATCACCGACGCATCGCTCAACGACACGCCCAACGCTATCGAATGGCGCACCAGGTCCAGCCGGCGCAGGGTCAGGTAGCGGTAGGGCGTGGTGCCGAACAGCACGCGGAAATCCCGGGACAGGCGCCAGCGGTCGGTGTCGCTGGCCTGTTCCAGATCGGTGAGGCTCACGCCCTGTTCCAGACTGGCCATGAGCATTTCCCGCGCACGTTGCGCGCCGGTGTAATTGACGGTCTGACGGCCCTTGCGCACACCGGCGGCCGCTTGCAGGGCGATGGCCAGGTCGTAGATCGCGTCGTCCAGTTCCAGAGGATCCAGCGCGTTGTTCAGATCGGACAAAAGCGCCTGCGTCGCCCTGAACAGGCGCGGATCATTCGACGCCCCGCCCTTGATGAACGGCAGCGGCTTGCCACCGAGCACCTGCTGAATCATCGCCGGCTCCAGATAGAACATCCGGTAGCGAAAGCCGTCTTCGGTCCCGGCATGGCCGTCATGGGCTTCGTCGGGATGCAGCACCATCGTCTGCCCCGGCAGGTTGTTGACCTGTTCCTTGCCGTACTGAAAGCTCTGCACTCCGGACATCGTGTGGCCGATCGCGTAGGTGTCGTGGCGGTGCATCTCGAAACCGTGGCCGTGAAAATACGCCTCGATCCGCTCGATCTGCGGCAGCGGCACGGCACGCAGCACCCAGTCCCGGGCGGAGTGAGTCAGATGGGTGTCTTCGTCTGCGTGTGTGTCCATTGGCAGCGCTCGCGGCAGTGGACGGCAGGTGCTTTGAGAGGACACCGGCCGCGTTCATGAAAAGGGGCTAACCGGGTTGCTTGAGCAACGCCGCCGATGCGTTGGACGCATGCACTGCCGGAGGCTTCTCCCTGAGCAGGTTCTGGATCGCCTGGCTGTAGGCCTCGCGCCCAAGGTTCATGCTGTTGTTGTGGTTACCACCCGGCACCATCAGCAGGTTCTTCGGCTCCTGTGCCGCGTCGAACAACGCTTCACTGAAACGCGGCGCGACGAACGGGTCCGCCGTGCCATGGACGATCAGCACCGGCATCTGCACATCGGCGATCTTGTCGATGGAGTCGAATTTCTGCGAGACCAGCCAGCGCACCGGCAACGAGGTGCGTTTGCTGGCGACGGAGGACGCGACGTCGGCGAGGTTGGTGAAGGTCGATTCGATGATCAGGCCCCGCGCCTGAATTGGCCCGTCGCCTTTCTGCGCGTCCCGGCCCAGTTCGGCGGCGAGGTCAACGGCCACGGCGCCACCCAGCGAATGACCGTAGATGAGGCGCTTTTGCGGGTCGGGTTGAATCTGCTTGAGACGTTCCCAGGCGATGCGCGCGTCTTCATAGACCGACGCTTCCGACGGCAACTGGCCCTTGCTCTGGCCGAAACCGCGGTAGTCGATGGCGAGGATGGAAAAGCCCAGGGCGCGCAGTTGTTCGATGCGGAACAGCTGACCGGTGAGGTTCCAGCGCGAGCCGTGCAGATACAGAATGGCGGGAGCGTCTTTTTTGTCCGAAGCCCACCACCAGGCATGGATGTTCTGCCCGAGGCCAAACGATGGCCCCTTGAGTTCCAGCTCTTGCACATCGGACGGCAGGCCGCGGTACCAGCTCGCCGTGCCGGGCTCGATCATGAAGACCAGTTCACGCTCCTTGTGCTGCAGCGCTGCGCAACCGACCGGCAGACCGACTACGATCAGCAGCATGCACAGCCAGAAGAACCAGCGAGCCTTGAGCCGCGCCAGGGAGAATGTTCGCATTGAGAAAGGTGTCCGGTGCAGAAGTGAGTGCACCGGCAGTTTGCCACTCATTGGCGGGGTGGGTCCCGCTCTTTTCGGCGAAAGGCTTCTGTCGAAAGGCCTTCTGTCGAAAGGCACACCAGGGACGGTGCCCTGCGAGGGTCAGCGCCAGACACCTTCCAGCAGAGTCAGTAACCCGAGCCCGACGCCGCCGCCCCACTGACGATCGCGATCCCGGAACTGGTCCCCAGTCGCGTCGCGCCCGCTTCGATCATCGCCACCGCTGTTGCATAGTCACGCACGCCGCCGGACGCTTTCACGCCAACGCCCTGCCCCACGACCTTGCGCATCAGGGTGACGTCTTCCAGGGTCGCGCCGCTGCGGCTGAAGCCTGTGGAGGTCTTGACGAAGGCGACGTTGAGGTCACGGCAGATCTCGGCGGCGCGGGTTTTCTGCGCGTCATCCAGCAGGCAGGTTTCGAAGATGACCTTCAGCGGGACCGCACCACAGGCGTCTTTGACGGCAGCGATGTCGTCGTGCACTTCATCAAACAGACCGTCCTTCAGCCAGCCGATGTTCAGGACCATGTCGATCTCGCCCGCGCCGGCCGCGATGGCCTGCTTCGCCTCGAAAGCCTTGGTGTCGCTCAGCCCGGCACCCAGCGGGAACCCGACCACGGCGCAGACTTTGACGGCCTGACCTTCCAGCAACGAGGCGGCGTAAGGCACCTGGCCAGAATTCACGCACACCGAATAGAATCCGTGCGCCTGGGCTTCGCGGCACAGGGTGGCGATCTGCTCGCGACTGGCGTCGGCGGCCAGCAAGGTGTGGTCGATGTACTGGGCGAGTGCTGCGGGTTCGATCTTCATGGCCAATCGTTTCCTGATAGTGAGGCGGTAACCATCGACACGCTTTAAGCTTCATGCCTGAGCGCATCATTTTATGTTGTAAATATAACAATGAATGTTATTTTTTTACCATATCCATTCGACAATCGGAATGCCCGTGGACAGTAAAAAATCCGACCGGATCAAATTGATCCAGCAAGCCCTGCACGATCAGAAGGCTATTCACCTGAAGGAAATGGCCGCCCTGCTGGACGTTTCGGAGATGACCCTGCGTCGTGACCTGACCCGCCACCCCGACAAATTCCACTTGTTGGGCGGGCACATCACCCTGGCGTTTGATCCGTCCGAGGCCAGTGATTACAAGGTCACTGAGCAAGGCACCCGTCACGTCGAGGAAAAGCGCCGGGTCGGCAAGCTCGCGGCAGCGTTCATCCAACCCGGCGATACGGTGTTTTTCGATTGCGGCACCACGATCCCTTTCGTCATCGACTTCATTCCGGACGAGCTGGAATTCACCGCCGTGTGCAACTCCCTCAACGTCCTGCTCAAGCTGCAGCAGAAGCCCAACTGCTCCATCGTGTTGTGCGGGGGGACCTTTCATCGCAAGAATCAGGTGTTCGAGCACCACAGCGAAGCCACGATTCTGGATGGCATCCGCCTGACCTGGGCCTTCGTTTCAGCAGCCGGGGTCAGCGACGAGCTGGGCGTGACCTGCTTCAATTTCAATGAAGTGGAGGTCAAGCAAAAGGTCCTGCGCCAGGCCCGGCACTGCATGTTGCTGGCCGATCATTCCAAGTTCGATGCCGTGCGCACGGCGCATTTCGCGACATTGCAGGACTTTCATGTGGTGGTGAGCGACAAGAAGCTGCCGAAGGTTTATCGGGATTTGATTGAGGGGTATGGGGCGCGTTGGGTGGTGTGATCAGCCCTGAATTTGTGTTGCCTGCGCCACCGCATTCGTGAGCAAGCTCACTCCCACAAGTATGATGTGGTTTCAAGATCCGAGGATGGAAACTGATCACTGTGAGAGTAAGCAAGCTCACTCTCAGCGAATCAGAAGTCACCGGACATCTTTTGACGGAAACCGGTCACGGTGGGAGCGACCGGGGTGGCGCTCCACCTTGATCGCGAAGGCGCCTTCAGCGTTTCAGATCGCTTTCCAGCTGCCGCACCTCTTCAGCCCCCAGATACCCCGTTATCACGCTAAAAGACGCGCTCTCCCCCGCACCCAACAAACGCACATTACCTTTGGCCTTTTCCGCCAGATACCCCTCGGGCTCGCAAGTCGCGGGCAGCACAAATGCGGCCACCTGCTGATCAGCGTTGTGCAGAATCCAGCGCGCCGCATGGTCGAACTGCGCCGGCTGGTAACGCGTGTAAAACGCCGGGCCTTCAGGGTGCTTGAGCAGGAAATGCGCATTGCCCTGGGCGTCCGCGTGGACGCCGTCGAAGAAGCAAACGATCTCCGGGTCGTACAAATCAGGCGTGCTCAGGCTTTCCAGTCGCGAAGGGTCTTCGCTCAGTTCGGCCATGTACGCCGACCATGCCGGCGTCGGCTTGACGTGGGCCGGCACGCTGCTGCGCACCCGTGTACGCGCCATGCCCAATGGCTCGACCAAACGTCCGCCGTCGACGTAGGCATAGTTCATGTGCGCCATGTACATCAGCTCCATCGGCTTGCCGGCCAGGTTGCGCACGTCCATGCCGATGTCGAACAGCGCCGAACCCGGGCGCAAGGTCACGCTGGGCCTGGCGCGGTAGTGGTCGCCAAAGCCCATCACGTATTCATACTCGCCGCCGATGCGCAAAAACCCGCCGCCAGCATCCTCGCCGATCTCCAGCAAGGCGCTGTCCATCGGCGCGCAGGGCATTTCGCCGTGCAACGGATGATCGTCTTCCGGCGTCGGGCAGCCGTTGCGCAAGATCCCGCTGTGGAACATGAAGCAGCCGTAGGTGGCGATCACCGTTGGGCTCGGGCGCGGCTGCTCGAACATGTTGCGCATGGTCAGGTCGCAGCCATCGAACACCGCCGACCAGACCATCTGCCCCTGATAAGGCAGCACCACAACCCGGCCGCGGTCATTCTCCAGCGCCAAGGCTCTCACGCCGCTGGGGTAGGTCCAGGCCAGCACACGAAAGTCCGCGGATTCCAGCAGCGTCTTTTCATCGCCACTGAACAGCTCCGGGTACAGCGAAATCGTGGTGCGCGTTTCGGTGCCCCTCATGATGCCGTCACCGCGCCAGCCGGCGCCTGGGCCGGCAGCGGATCACGCATGCACTTGATGGCATAAGCGACGATCGCCACAAAGCACAGCAGTGGCACGGTGTAGGCGATTTGCATGTTGCCGCCGGTGGCGTCGGAGAGCAGGCCCTGGAAGATCGGCATCACGCCGCCGCCGACAATACTCATCACCAGCAGCGAACCGCCGACGCCAGTGTCCTCACCCAGACCGTCGATGGTCAGGCCATAAATGGTCGGCCAGCACGGGCCCAGGAAAATACTCACACCCACCGCCGCATACACCGCGCTGATGTTCGGCACCAGAATCGTGTAGGCCAGCAGCACGATGGCCAGCACGCCGTAGATCGCCAGCACCTTGGCCGGGGACATTTTGCGCATCAGCAGGTTGGCGACCATCTTGCCGACGAAGTACGCCGCGAAAGTGGTCAGCAGGAACCACGAAGCGCTGCGCTCGTTCATCCCGCCCATCTGCATCGCCAGGCGAATGGTGAAACTCCACACGCCCACTTGCGCGCCGACATACAGAAACTGCGCCAGCACGCCGAACGTAAAGCGCGGGTTGCGCCACAGACGCGACAGGCTCTGGCCGATGCTGCTGGATTTGACGTTGGCCTTGACGATGCCCTTGCACGCCGGAAACTTGGTGAACGCGATCAGCACGAACATCAGGACCAGCACCGCGATCATCCATTTATACGGCAGCAGCGTGGACTGAATCATCTGCAGTTGCTGGACGGCGGCTTCCGAGGCGCTCATTTGCGTCAACTGCTCGCGGGTGGCGTCGGTGTCCTTGAACATCACAAAACTGCCCACGTACACGCCGGTCATCGCGCCGAACGGGTGGAAGGTCTGGGAGATGTTCAGGCGACGGGTGCCGGTCTCACGCGGCCCCATCAGCGTCGAGTAGGTGTTGCAGGCGGTTTCAAGGAAAGCCAGGCCGGCCGCGATGACGAACAGCGCCATCAGGAACATGCCGTATTTGGCCATCGACGCTGCGGGGAAGAACAGCGAGCAGCCCGCCATGTACAGCACCAGGCCGATGAGGATGGTGGTCTTGTAACTGAAACGTCTGACGACCATCGCCGCCGGAATCGCCACGAAGAAGTAACCGAGGTAGAACGCCGATTGCACGAAAGAGGTCTGCACATCGCTGAGCAGGAAGGCTTTCTTGAAGTGCGCGATAAGCACGTCGTTCATGCTCGCGGCCGCCGCCCACAGTGCGAAACAGCAGCACAGCAGCAGGAAGGCGAACCACGGCGTGCGGTTCAGGTAGAACCCGTCCGGTGATTGTTGGAGCGCGGGCTTTGTCATTGTTGTTCTCCGGGAAGTACAGGAAATACCCGCCCCACCGATCAGGCGATCGGCAGGGCGCGGCGGCTCAAAGAGTGTCGAGAAAGTGGCTGAACGCGGCAGCGTCCGGGTAGGAACTCTGGGTGCCGAGGCCGGTGACCGAGCAGGCGGAATAGGCCACCGCGCGGGTCATGGCGTTGCGCATGTCGCCGTCTTCGCTCCAGTGGCGGGCGAAGCAACCGATGAACGCGTCGCCGGCGCCGGTGGTGTCGCGGGCATCGACCTTGATGCCTTCGACGCGAAATTCGCCTTGTTCGCCGACGTACAGCGCACCCTTCTCACCGAGGGTGACGATGACGTGACGAATGCCGTCCTGCACCAGTTGCCGGGCGGCCGCGCGGGCCGATTCCACCGAGTCGATGACACGCCCGGTGACCAGCGCCAGTTCGGTTTCGTTGGGAATGAAAAAGTCCAGCTGCGACAGGTGCTCGCGGCTCAAGCCCTTCACGGCAGGCGCAGGATTGAGCAGCACCGGAATGCCGTTGGCCTTGGCGAACTCGATGGCGTAGTAGACGGTTTCCAGCTCGATTTCCAGTTGCAGCACGATGAGCGTGCAGTCGCGCAACGCGGCCTGGGCAACGTCGATGTCCGCAGGTTTCAGGTGCGCATTGGCGCCTTTGACGATGAGGATGCTGTTGTGGGAATCGCTCTGCACGAAAATCGGCGCGACGCCGCTGGATACGCCGGGAACGCGCTGGACGAATTGGGTATCGATGCCGTAGCGCTTGAAATTGGCCAGGGTGTTGTCGGCAAACATGTCGTCGCCGACCTTGCTCAGCATCAGCACGTCAGCGCCCAGCTTCGCCGCCGCAACGGCCTGATTGGCGCCCTTGCCGCCGCAGCCCATGGCGAAATTCGGTGCTTCGAGGGTCTCACCCTGCGCCGGCATCCGGTCGATGTAGGTGATCAAATCCACCATATTGCTGCCGATGACCGCGATCTTATTCATGTGTGTGAGTACCTTGTTCACGCGCTGGGCCCGAAGAATGAGCCACCGTCGCGGTTTTATTTTTGTTATTTAAATAACATTTTGTGTGACTATTCAACCTATTTCTTCCCGGGGAGACATGTGGCCTGGTATCGGGTGCACACGGTGTTCATGGGAAGCGGGCTGTAAGCCCTGAGGCAGAGGGTTTGCAGCCACTGGTCGTACAGACCACGAATTCGCGCAAACGTTTGCGGTGAGGGGCTGACAACGCCGAATTTGAATGGTGTAAGCGAGCCGAGGGAGGAGGTCTGCCCGCAAAAGCCTGCGGGCCGGGCGCTGAAATCAGATCAGGAAATGACTACATCAGGAAATACAGCAGGAGGATATTCGCCACCAGCATCGCCAGCGCGGTGGGGATTTGCGCTTTGATCACGGCATATTTGTCAGGCAGTTCCAGCAACGCCGCAGGTATCAGGTTGTAGTTGGCCGCCATCGGCGTCATCAGCGTGCCGCAGTAGCCCGAGAACATGCCGATGGCGGCCATCACCGCCGGGTTGGCGCCGTACATGCCTACCAGCACCGGCACGCCGATGCCGCCGGTCATCACCGGAAACGCGGCAAAGCCGTTGCCCATGACGATGGTGAACAGCGCCATGCCCAGCACATACACCATCACCGCGACGAGACGAAAATCCAGGTTGATGTAGGCCGTGGCCAGGTGAGCCACCGCTTTGCCGACGCCCGCGTCGTTGAACACCAGGCCGAGCATCGCCAGCATCTGTGGCAGCACCAATGCCCAACCCAGCGCTTCGGTCAGGCGCCGCGATTCGCGCATGGCCTGCACCGGCGTGTCGCGGGTCAGCCAGCAGGCCAGTCCCAGCGCTACCAGACTGCCGATGCCCAGCGACACAAACGTGCTGTTGGCCGGGTCCAGCAGAAAGACGTCACCAAACTTGATGTTCTTCAGCAGCACCGCGCCAATCACGGTGACCAGCGGAATCGCCAGCGCCGGAATGAACAGCTTATTCTTCAAGCGCCCTGCACTCTTCCGTCGCGCCCGGTCGTTGAGGTTCTCATGCTGGCCGAAACCGACGCCGCCGAAGCCTGCGATCACCGCCATAACGATCACCCCGACGCCCACCCACACCGGTGGCAGCTTCTCGCCGACCAGAAACGCGATGGCGAACAGACCCCAGAACAGCCCCGTGGTCCAGCGCTTGGGGTTGCTCCGATCAGTCGCGGTCATGAACGCCGTGATCGCCAGAATCACGCCCGCCAGCCAGTACAGGTATTGAATGGAAATGATCATCGCGCCAGCTCCTTGTCGACCGCGGCGGCCGGCGGAAGCACCTTGAGCTCACGGTTCAGGTGCTGATCGAAACGGTGCAGGCGGATGGCGTGGATGACGAACGCGCAGATCGCTGTCGGAATCCCCCAGAAGGCGATGTGCATCGGGTCGACATCAATGCCGGAGCCGAGCAGGAAGGTGTGCATCAGCGCAATCGCACCAAACGCGACGAAGATGTCTTCGCCAAAGAACAGCCCGACATTGTCGGTCGCTGCGCACAACGCCAGCAGCTTGATGCGCAACCCCTCGGGCAGCTTGCCGAAACGCGATTCAGCGGCGCCCTCGGCCATGGGCGCGAGCAACGGCCGCACCATCTGCGGGTGGCCGCCGAGGCTGGTCAGCCCCAAGGCTGCAGTGGTTTCCCGCACGAACAGGTAGGCGATCAGCAGGCGTCCGGCCGTGGCGCCGGTGAACCGGGCGATCCAGTTCTGCGCGTGCAGACGCAGGCCGTGGCGTTCCAGCAAACCGATCACCGCCAAGGGCAAGAGGATGATCAGCGGTAGCGTGCGGGTTTTGATGAAGCCCGTGCCGATGGTCGCCAGAATGGTTTCCAGCGGCATGCTGGCGGCAAGGCCGGTGGCCAGAGCGGCAAGCGCCACGACCAGCATCGGGTTGAAACGCAGGACGAAGCCCAGAACGATGACCAGCACGCCAAGCAGCGGCCAGAGGTTGATAGCGGTTTGCATGATGGGGTTCTCGTTGGCAGTGGCGGTACCTTGCTGGGGCACGAATGAGGAACAGGGTCGAGAAACGAGCGATGACAGCACTTATGCTCAGAACAGGCTAAGCCCAGGCTCAACGGAGTCACAGCGCCGCTGCCCCATGGCACCGCAGTCCCGCCGGGGCGTCCAACGGGAAAAACCCGCTATGGCCCATAAGATTTTCTGTTGCCGGGATGGCATGCAACCTGCTGTTCCAGTGCTCAGTTTGCACAGGTCGTGCCGGCCACGACGTGTCGCTCCCCCGTGATCCCCGTACGTGCGCCGGCGCTCAATTGCTCAAGGAAATCCTCGGTGAATCTCAAGTTTCTGGAAACCTTCGTCTGGGTCGCGCGGCTGAAAAGCTTTCGTCTGACGGCAGAAAAACTGTTCAGCACCCAGGCCTCCATCTCCAGCCGCATCGCCGCGCTGGAGGACGAAATGGGCGTGCGCCTGTTCGTCCGGGATTCCAGGGGCGTGTCGCTGACCCAAGAGGGTCTGCGCGTGCTCGAATACGCCGAGCACATCATGGACACGATGCAAAGCATGAAGGCGGCGATCAAGGACCCGAGCCAGGTGCGCGGCCGCATCCGCATCGGCGCCATGGATACGGTGATACACACCTGGCTCAGCCCCCTGGTAACACGCCTGATGAAGTGTTACCCGAACCTGGAAATCGAGCTCACCGCCGAGACCGCCAGCAACCTCTGCTCGCAGCTGGAAAAGGGGTATCAGGACATCATTTTCCAGACCGACGTGCTGCGCTTCGACAGCGTGCGCAATGCGGTGCTGGCGCGCTATCCCCTGCGCTGGGTAGTGCCGACCGGCTCGGCGTTCGACCGCCCCGACGTGACCCTCGAAGAGATCGCCGAGGCGCGCATCGTCACGTTCTCGCGCAACTCGCGGCCGCACCAGGACATCCTCAACATGCTGCACACCGCCAACATCGTCACGCCACGGATCAACTGCGTGAACTCGGCGTCGGCGATCACCCGCCTGGTGCGCGACGGCTTCGGCATCGGCGCGCTGCCGGTGACGCTGGTCCATGGCGAACTGGCCCAGGGCGCGTTGACGCTGATAGAGAACGTCCCGCTGCCGCCGCTGATGGACATCGTCGCCAGCTGGCGCACCGGCGCGGGCATGGAGTTGGTGGAAGACATCGTCAGCCTGACCCGCGAGGTGGTAAACGCGTTCGCTCAGGAGATGCCGGAAGGGTTTGTACTGGAGGGCGGACCCGAGTAAGCCCGATCAATAGCCCCCCCGCCCCTCCAGCAGCGTGTCCAGCAGCCACGTCCCCGCCGGACCCAGGCTTTTTTGCCGCGACCAGATCACGTCGACCGCCGAGCTGCGCGGCCAACCCGGCACCGTGAGTTCCTTCAACCGGCCCTGACCGCAGGTGCTGACCAGCCAGCGCGGCAGTGCCGACCAGCCGAATCCGAAGATCGCCATGTCCATCAGCAGCAGGTAATAGGGCGCTGACCAGCTGCGTCGCGCGCCGCTGGGCAGGTCGTCGGTGGGCACGCTCTCGTCAACGATGGTGTTCAGGCGCAACGCCCGATGCTGCGCGAGATGGCGATAATCGACGGCCTTTTCAGTGGCCAGCGGGTGGTTATGGGAAACGAAGATGCCGAAGTCGGCGCGCTCGACGATGGTCGCGTAGCCCACTTCCGGCGGATACGAGGCCTGGGCCGACAGCAAACCCAGGGACGCACGACCCGTCTGGATCAGGTTGATCGCGTCGCCGTGCTCGGCAAACACACACTCCAGTTCCAGCTCCGGAAAGCGCTGATCGAGTTCGGTCATGCGTGCCTGAAATTCAGCGAACTGGTTGGCGTCGGACAGCACCAGCGTCAGGCGCGGCTCCATCCCTTCAACCAGACGCCCTGCCGCACGGCGCAAGGTGTCGGACGCTGCGAGCACGTCTTCGATGCGCCCTTCCAGCGCCCTGCCCGCTTCGGTAAGCGCCGGATGGCGGGTTGACCGATCAAACAGTTCGACCCCCAGATCAATCTCCAGCCGCGAAATGGCCTCGCTGATGGTCGATTGACTCTTGCCCAGCCGTCGCGCAGCGGCACTGAACGAGCCCAGCGCGATGGTCTGCGCGAACGCTTCAAGGGCTTCGGGGGAATAACTCACGGGGTGGCACCTCTGCACAGCGCTCAATTCCCCATCGGTTTTTCCGATGGGACCGATTTTCACTCTAGCCCATCGCACCACGACAATGCACACCTGCCCCGAAAAAGTGATCGCCCCCATGCCTCTGCATACCCTGACCTCCCACACGACCGCGAAGCCGGTCGTTTCGCGAAAGTCCCTCAAAGAGCGCGTCCTGCATGCGCTGCTGTTCGAACTGATCGGCGTGCTGATGTTTGCGCCAGGGCTGGCTTGGGTGCTCGGCCAGTCCATTGGCAAGATGGGCGCGATGACGGTGATGATCTCCACCATCGCCATGCTCTGGAACATGGTCTTTAACGCCGGGTTCGACCGCCTGCGGGCGCGGTTGGGTTTCGCCCTGAATCTCAAGGCGCGTGCGCTGCATGCCATCGGCTTTGAAGCGGGACTGATTTTCATGGTGGTGCCGATGGTGGCGTGGTGGTTGTCGGTCACATTGCTGGAAGCCTTCCTGCTGGACATCGGCCTGGTGCTTTTGTATCTCCCGTACACAATGCTGTTCAACCTGGCCTACGACGGGATTCGCGAGCGACTGATCGCCCGGCCCCAGTCATGCGCTGCTGATTGATAACCGTGTAATTGGTCTCCCCTAAACCTCCTTCATTGGCTATTCGGCATGCCCCAGCGCCGACGTAAGCTTTCGCCACGTCCAGCGGCTATCGCCGGCAACCTTTGAAGAGAGCACTGACATGAACAACCGAATCGCCTGGGCCCAGAAATCGCCGGAGGCCTACAAAGCCATGGCCGGGCTGGAGACGGCGCTGAGCAAATCGGGGCTGGATCATTCGCTCTTGGAGCTGATCCGTCTGCGTGCTTCGCAGCTCAACGGCTGTGCGTACTGCGTCAACCTGCACGCCAATGACGCACGCAAGGCCGGCGAAACCGAGGCCCGTCTGCAGACCCTTAGCGTGTGGGAAGACACCGAATTCTTCACCGAGAAGGAAAAGGTCGTACTTGCCTGGGTGGAAAGCCTGACGCTGCTGCCCGTGCACCGCGCGCCGCAGCATCAGTACGAGGCGCTGCTCAAGCACTACAGCGACGCCGAAATGGTCAACATCACCCTCGCCGTCGCCACCATCAACGCCTGGAACCGCTTCGGCGTGGGCTTCGCGATGATGCCGAGCTGACTCCCGTTATTGGCTTCAGACCCGCAAGAACCGACCGCTGATCGCCACACCCAGCAGCATCACGGCGATGATCATGAACGCCGCGCCGAGGCTGCTGAGGTGAGCGACAAAACCGATGCCGGCCGGCCCCATCAAAATGCCGATGTAGCCCAATGTGGTGATCGCCGGCACTGCCACGTTCTCCGGCATGGTTTTCTGCCGGCCGACCGCGCTGTAAAACACCGGCACGATGTTGGAACAGCCGATGCCCACCAGCGCGTACCCGCACAGCGCCGCCTGCCAAACCGGAATAAGGGTCGCGACGGTCATCCCGGCGGCCGCGCACAGCCCGCCAAACAGGATGATCTTGTGCACACCGAGGCGCCGGACGATCGGATCGCCGCACAGGCGACCGATTGCCATGAACAGCGCGAACACCGCATAACCGAACCCTGCGTAAGACGGCTCGACCCCGCGCTGGGCGCTGAGGAACACCGCGCTCCAGTCGAGCATCGCGCCTTCGGTGAGGAACACCGTGAAGCACATCAACCCGATGAACAGCACCACGCCCCGCGGAATCGCAAACGCCGGCCCGCCCGGTTCGCTGCCATAGGGCAACAAGTGCGGCGCGGCTTTATACAACGCGAGGGCAATGAACAACGCGACGAAGGCCATCGCTAGCCACGGCCAGACGCCAACGCTCAACAACGCCGACACCCCCGCCGCCCCCAGAATCCCACCGCAGCTGAACAGCCCGTGAAACCCGGACATCATGGTCTTGCCGCTCGCCCGTTCGACGATGATCGCCTGGATATTGGTGACGCAACCCAGCGCGCCCATGCTCGCGCCATAGACAAACAGCGTGGCGACCATCAGCGGCACCGAGCTCAGGGTGGCCAATAAAGGCAGGCACACACAGGCGATGCCGCCCGTTATCACGATCAACCGCCGACAGCCATAACGCACCGTCATAGCCCCGGCCAGTGGCATGGAAACGATCGAGCCAATGCCCAGGCACAACAGCAACAACCCGAGGCCGGCGTCATCCAGGCCCAGACGGCTTTTCGCATAAGGCACCAGCGGCGCCCAGGCCGACATACTGAACCCGGTGACAAAAAACGCGATACGCGTCGAAAACTGCTCCAGCCGCCCCGGTACCACGGGCGCTGCGGTGCTGATGGAAGTCATTGCCGCTCCCTTGAAATGCTTGGACGCGGACTCTTGGACGGGGACAGATTCATTTACGGTGAAGCGCTGTAAATAAATCAGTCCCCTCGAAATAGTCCCCTCGAATTGGGACCAGCCTAACAAAGCTTGAAACAATGCCGAAGAAGGGATGTTGAAGGGAGTGGCCTCACGAACGCCTCAATCGATCTCGACGACACGGACGCGGAGCGTGGGAACGATCGATTGCTTCAGTGAGACCGGCTTCAGCCGTTGCCGTTGCCGTTGCCGTTGCCGTTGCCGTTGCTGTTGCTGTTGCTGTTGCTGTTGCTGTTGATCTTCTACGCGGTAGTTCAAACACCGCCAATCGCGACTTTGGTGCAGGCCGAACGCAGACGACGCGGAGTGGGCCGAGCGGCATGGATGCCGCGAGAGCGCCGCCAGGACATGGATGTCCGTTCGGCGCGGGCCCACGGAGCGTCGTCGGAGTGAGGGAACCCGACGAAGTCGGGCCAAACCGAGAGCAGGCACTTTTGGTTACTTTTAGTGCTTTTTAAAAGTAACTCGCCGAAGGCGAAACCCGAGGCCCCTAGGCCGACCGCTGTAGATCTCGATCTTGATCTTGATCCCGAAAGAGCATCGTTTACTGCCAGCCCACCTGCGGTTTACCAGATTGCTGCGGACCGACGGCACGACCTCAGATAAACTCTGCGCCGTTGCAGTGCGCTATGCCTCAAAAAGCGCCTCAACAAGTGCCATCAAAGCGCGCCATCAGAGCCCGCCGATAAAAGCATCCCTGCACCCCAATCCTGAAGCATCGAAAACAAGGAGCCCCTGTGTACAAGGGCGTTGCGTTATCGGTCATGGCCTCCTGCCTGTTCGCGGTCATGTACTACTACACCTCACTGCTCACGCCATTGAGCGGTGAAGAAATCTTCGGTTGGCGCATGCTGCTGACCCTGCCCTGCGTGACGCTGTTCATGCTCTCCACCGGAGACTGGAAACTCGCCCGCGCCCTCGCCGCCCGTGTGCGTCAGACGCCTGCCCTGCTGGCGGCGATGGCGCTGTCAGCGACCTTGATGGGCGCGCAATTGTGGCTGTTCATGTGGGCGCCGCTGCACGGCCGCAGCCTGGAAGTATCACTGGGGTATTTTCTGCTGCCGCTGACGATGATCCTCACCGGACGCGTGGTGTATGGCGAACACCTGTCCCACCTGCAAAAAATCGCCGCCTGCTGCGCCCTCGTCGGCGTCGGCAACGAACTGCTGCGCCTGGGCAGTTTTTCCTGGGAAACCCTGCTCGTCTGCCTGGGTTATCCGCTGTACTTTGTGCTGCGGCGCAAGCTCAAGACCGACAACCTCGGCGGCCTGTGGTGGGACATGCTGCTGATCCTGCCTGTCGCGGTGCTGTTCATCTGCCAAGGCAACCCGTCGGTGGTGGAACAATTCCCGCGGTTCTATGTGCTGATTCCGGTGTTGGGGGCGATCAGTGCGTCGGCGCTGGTCAGCTACATTCGCGCCAGCCGCCTGCTGGCGTTCAGCGTGTTCGGCCTGCTGAGCTACGTCGAGCCGGTGCTGCTGGTCGGCGTCGCCCTGCTGCTGGGCGAATCCATCGGCCGCGATGAATGGATGACCTACCTGCCCATCTGGCTGGCGGTCATGGTCCTGGTGGGAGAAGGTGCCAAACATGTGTTGGCCCAGCGGCGACGCAACAGCGTGTGAATTGACGTTTGCTCGTTGGCAGCGTTAATGACCGAAGCGCGCCAGCTGCATTTCCTGCAACCGGCTCAGCGTGCGCCGGAACGCGAACGCCAGGTAGCCTTCGGTGTACAGCTCGGCCATCGGCATCGCGGCTTCTATGTACAGCGGCACCTTGCGGTCGTAGCACTCGTCGACCAGGGCGATGAAACGCCGAACGCCGTCGTCGTAAGGCGACAGCTGGGGCAGCTCGCGGTCCCCCGCCGTCACCTGTTCAACGCCATCCTCGGTACCACGGGCAATGCGCCCTTCGCGCTGGGGCGCGCTCAACGCCGGCACTTCACTCAACAAGACCGCTTTATAGCGATCGCACAGCTCGATGAAATCCATCGCCGCCAGCGGTTGCTCGCACAAGTCGGCATACCGGCACCAGATCACCGTTCGACTGCTGCGCACCCCCGGCACATGGCGACGGCCTAACGGCACCGGTTGAGTCGACACCGACTCACCGCTGCTCAGCGCTTCGAATACCTCCACCAACGCGCTCGGCCCCCGCTCCGCCTTCACCCAGTAACGCTGCTGAGCCTGACCGGGGTGCAACCGGTGGTCCTCGCCGCCGTCAACCGACACCACTTCCATGAAGTGGTTGATCGCTGTAATAGCGGGCACGAAACGCTCGCGGTTATGCCCCGTGGCGTACAGCTGCTCGGGCAACTGATTTGAGGTGCAGACCAGCACCACGCCCTCGTCGAACATCGCGCGCAACAGGCCGCCGAGAATCACCGCGTCGCCGATGTCATTGACGAACAACTCGTCGAAACACAGCACGCGCACGTCCTGGGCCAGCTCCCGGGCCAGCATCTGAAGGGGTTTGGCCACGCCAGTGAGCTGGAACAGCCGCTGATGCACCCACCGCATGAAGTGATGAAAATGCTGGCGCCGGGCCGGGACCTGCAGGCCTTCGTAAAAACGGTCCATGAGCCAGGTCTTGCCACGTCCCACCGGGCCCCACAGATAAACGCCCTTGACCGCGCGACCGCGCTTGCCGTCGTTCAGCCCCTGCCAGCACGCCTGCAAGTGCAACGCGGCAGTGCGCTGGGCCTCGTCCGGCTGAAAGCCCCGGGCATCAACGGCCTGCTGCCAGGCCTCAAGTGGAGACAGAACGGTCACCGAAACGCTTCACTGCGCAGTGGAATTTTGGTCGTGGCGTCTGGAATACGAGGCGCCCAACAGATAGAAGCTGCCGCCGGCGATGATGAACGCCGCCAGCATGTAGAACATGAAATGCGCCGACTGGGTCGCCAGTGCGAAGCCGCACAGCACCGGCCCCAGCGCGCCGCCGAGGTTGGAGAGGTTTTGCGCGCCGTAATACATGCCGCGCAAATGAGTGGGCGCGATGCGGTCGATGAACATGTACTCGGCGGGAAACACGATGATCTCGCCGAGGGTGAACACCGCCACCGCCAGCGACCAGTGCAGCACCGTCGTGGATAGGGCGAACCCCACCACGCCCATCAGGAACAGGCTGAAACCCGCGGTCAGCCACTGATTCAGGTACTCATGGCTGATGCGTTTGCCGACCAGGTACTGCAAGCAGATCACCACGGCGGCGTTCACCGCGACCACCGAGCTGATCACCTGATAGGTAAATTCCGGCGTACTGGTGGTCACCAGGTATTGCGAGAGGTACGCCGTGAACTGCCCGAACACCACCGCGCTGAGCACGCCGCCGATGGTGAAGCACACCAGTCGGTAGTCCTTGAGCAGGATGCGTCCGACGGCGATGAAGGAAATCGGCGCATTGGCCGGGTCCGCCGAGCTCAGCTTGCGGTCCCCGTACATCGCGTACACCACCAGGAAACCCAGGCCCAGCGCGGCCGACATCACGAACGGCAGCTTCATGTTCCAGTGCGCCAGCCCTGCGCCAATGAACGGCCCGACCGCATAGCCGATGTTGATCAGCGTGTAGCGCACCGAGAACACCTTGCTCTGCTCGGCCACCGGCAGCAGCTTGCCGAATGCCGCCTTGACCACGATATCAATGACCGAATACGCGAAATTGAACGACACCAGAAACAGGAAGAACAGCCACAGCTTGCTGGTCACGCACATGCCGATGAAGCCGGCGACGAAGAACCCGGTGAAGCACAGAATCAGCCGGTAGCTGGACAGTTTGTCGGTGAGGTAGCCGCCGTACAGACTCAGCAATGAGCCGGCAATCAGCGCTCCGCCGACGACCATGCCGATATCGCTCATGCCCAGGACGAAATTCGAAGAAAGGTAAATCACCAGGTACGGCAGAGTGATCGCCCTGCCCAGCGTCAGAAACAACGACGACGAAAGCAGGAGATTGACCGAAGCCGGGTAGTGTCTGAGCGCAGCTAGCATCCGTGTTCTGTCCTTGATGACGTGCCGAGCCTGGGCGACAGGAATCGGCGAGCTGTTTGAGTCAAACATCGTTACATAATCGGCCGCGACAGGACACATGAAGAATGAGTGAAAGGCAGCAGGGTGCGGCATTCCTGCGACTGGCCGTCGCCGCTTACATTCCGTAACATCCCCTCCTTTTGCCCACCGCCCTTCAGGAATGTCATGAAACCCGCCCGTCTTCGCGCCGATGTCCTCGCCGGACTCACCACCTCTTTTGCCCTGGTGCCCGAGTGCATCGCCTTCGCGCTGGTCGCGCACCTCAACCCGCTGATGGGCCTGTATGGGGCCTTTATCATCTGTACGCTGACCGCGCTGTTCGGCGGGCGTCCCGGCATGGTCTCCGGCGCGGCGGGTTCGATGGCCGTGGTCATCGTGGCGCTGGTGGTGCAACACGGCGTGCAGTACCTGCTGGCGACGGTGTTGCTGGGCGGGTTGGTGATGATCGCGTTCGGACTGCTGCGCCTGGGCAAACTGGTGCGGATGGTGCCGTATCCGGTCATGCTCGGGTTCGTCAACGGCCTTGCCATCGTTATCGCCATGGCGCAGCTGGAGCATTTCAAAAGCGGCGAATCCTGGCTCAGCGGCACGCCGCTGTACCTGATGATCGGCCTGGTGGCGCTGACCATGGCGGTGGTGTACCTGCTGCCTCGCCTGACCCGCTCGGTGCCGCCGGCGCTGGTCGCCATCCTCGGCGTCGGCCTGCTGGTGTACCTGTTCGACCTGCCGACGCGCACCCTCGGCGACATGGCGCACATCGCCGGCGGTCTGCCGAGCCTGTCGCTGCCGGACGTGCCGTGGAATCTGGAGACCCTGCAGATCATCGCGCCCTACGCGATTCTCATGGCGCTGGTCGGTCTGCTGGAAACCCTGCTGACCCTGAACCTCACCGACGAAATCACCGAGAGCCGCGGCTACCCCGACCGCGAGTGCGTTGCCCTCGGCGTCGCCAACCTGGCTTCGGGCCTGTGCGGTGGCATGGGCGGCTGCGCGATGATCGGCCAGACCGTGATCAACCTGAGTTCCGGCGGCCGCGGTCGTCTGTCCGGCATCGTCGCCGGGGTAATGATTCTGATGTTCGTGCTGTTCCTGTCGCCCCTCATCGAGCGCATTCCCTTGGCGGCGCTGGTCGGCGTGATGTTCGTGGTGGCCCAGCAGACGTTCGCCTGGGCGTCCTTGCGCGTGCTGCGCAAAGTCCCGCTGAACGATGTCTTCGCAATCATTGCCGTGACCATCGTCACCGTCCTCACCGACCTGGCCACCGCCGTGCTGTTCGGCATCCTGGTGGCGGCGCTGAATTTCGCCTGGCAACAGGCGCGCGAGCTGTACGCCGACAGCCACACCGAGCCGGACGGCAGCAAGATATATCACCTGCACGGCACGCTGTTCTTCGCCTCCACCACGCCCTTCCTGGATCAGTTCGATCACGTCAACGATCCGCAACAGGTCACGCTGGATTGCCGTCATCTTATCTTCGTGGACTATTCCGCCATCGCGGCACTGAAAACCCTGCGCGAGCGCTACCAGAAAGCGGGGAAACACCTGCGCGTGGTGCACCTGTCGGAACGCTGCAAAAAGCTGCTCAAGCGCGCGGGTGTGCAGCACGCCTGAGCCGCGGGTTGAGCCTCGACATGCGGGTTAACTGAGCGCTCGCAGAACCGCCTCGGTCGCCATCACCTGCGCGTACTCACCGTGCAGGTTGGCCAGCGACATGGCGTGGATGTCTTCGGCACTGCGCGATTGCCCGAAGAAGTCCACGCCGTCGAAGGTGAAGCAGGCGTCGTGGGGCACGATGACCTCGAAGCCGAGATTGCCGCCAGTGCGCGCGGTGGACTCCACGGAATTGTTGGTCACCACACCAACGATCACCACCTGATTGATCCCGTCCGCACGCAGCCACCCTTCCAGCGCCGAATGGCAGAACGCGTCTGGCACCTGTTTGTGCAGCTCGCCTTCGTCATCCCACGGCACAAATGCCGGCTGAAACTCGACGCCGGACTGCTGCGGCCAGAACACCGAGTCCGGTGAGCGGGAGAAATGCCGCACGTGAATCGCCGTGCGCCCGCTTTCGCGCCACGCGCTCAGCAGTTCCAGCATCCGCTGCTCGGCGTCAGGGTTGTTGCGCTGGCCCAATTTCGGGTGGTTGATGCCCTGCTGCATATCGATGAGGACCAGGGCGGCTTTCGGTTGGATGTGCATGTTGTTCCCTTTGATGACGTCAGTGCCGTGAAGACCAAGGCGCGTTGAAAGTGCTTCATCGCCTTCACTCACGACCTCCGGTTTACCCAGACTATCTCGACCACCGGTTACCGCGCGAGCCATGGAGGGCAGATACTGTTGCCCATCCACCCACGAATGAGCACTCAGGCCTAAAGGAGATCGACATGACTCATCCCACCAATCTGATTGGTAAAACAGCACTGGTACAAGGCGGCTCGCGCGGTATCGGCGCTGCGATCGTCAAGCGTCTGGTCGAACAAGGCGCAGCGGTGGCGTTCACCTTCGTCAGCTCCGAAGCCAAAGCCCGGGAACTGCAAGACAGCATCACCGCAGCCGGCGGCAAAGCCCTGGCGATCCAGGCCGACAGCGCCAACGCCGAAGACATCCGCGACGCCGTCGCCGAGACCGTGAAGACCTTCGGCGGCCTCGACATCCTCGTCAACAACGCCGGCGTGCTGGCCATCGCCCCGCTGGACGAATTCACCCTCGAAGACTTCGACCGAACCCTGGCGATCAACGTACGCAGCGTGTTCATCGCCAGTCAGGAAGCGGCGCGTCACATGAAAGAAGGCGGTCGCATCATCAACATCGGCAGCACCAACGCCGACCGCATGCCCTTCGCCGGAGGCGGCGTCTACGCCATGAGCAAATCGGCGCTGGTCGGCCTGACCAAGGGCCTGGCCCGCGACCTCGGTCCGCGCGGCATCACCGTCAACAACGTCCAGCCCGGCCCGGTCGACACCGACATGAACCCGGCCGACGGCGAGTTCGCCGAAACACTGATGGGCCTGATGGCCATCCCGCGCTACGGCAAGTCCGAAGAAATCGCCGCGATGGTCGCCTACCTCGCCGGCCCCGAAGCGGGCTATGTCACCGGCGCCAGCCTGACCATCGACGGCGGCTTCGGCGCCTGATCCCCGCGCACTCGCCACCGACACGAAGCCCCGGACCTCGTTCAGGAGCCGGGGCCTCGGACTTTTTTGCTTAAGCGCATGAAAATTCTGAAAAAAAGTTTTGCCTTCGCCAAAGCTTTCGACTACATTAGCGCGCCTCGACAGACTGAACGTCTGAAGAGATACGGTGAAGTGTCCGAGTGGCTTAAGGAGCACGCCTGGAAAGTGTGTATACAAGAAATTGTATCGAGAGTTCGAATCTCTCCTTCACCGCCACATTAAAAAGATCCCCGCAACGCTTCTGGCGTGCGGGGATTTTTGTTTGTGGTGCGTGGCAACCACTGTCTATGCGCGAGTGACCCTGCCCACGAAGACGGCATTTCAACCGTTGACTACTCTGCAGATTAAACACGATCTTCGCGAGCAAGCTCGCTCCCACAGTTCTTTCATCGACTGAAACAACTGTGAGGTATCTCGCCATGCCCCCGCCATCCCGCCATGTCACCAACACGTGACCCGACCCAATAGAATAACTAGAATCGCCCCGCGTTTATTTTTCCACGCAAAGCGTCGGAAAAATCGCCATTTGGGTGTCTTAGCAGCTAAGGTCTACCCGTTGTACGTGTGAATGACTCCAATTCCCGTTAACGGCTAGCGCTACACCAAAAGAAAACAGTCCGTATTCCGGCCCCCATTGCGCACCCGCGAGAGACATCTGCAGGGTGCGAATTCGCAGGAGAAGGTAGATGAATGGCATCGGCAAACGTTTGCGCCAAGAACGAAAACGTCTGAAATTGACACAAAGCGCGCTGGGCGCTATCGGTGGTGTGGAAGCCAACGCTCAGGGGCATTACGAGAGCGGGCAGCGATTGCCCAGGGCGGATTATCTGTTCAAGATCGCCGCCGCCGGAGTGGACATTAACCGCGTTGTCACTGGGGTCGACCCCTCGGCCCGCGCTGAAATGCCCACCTTTTCGACGGTGCAGACAGACCAGGACATGGAGGGTGCAGCCGATCTCGACAGCTCGGAAAGCATGGTGAAAATCATCAGCCAGCTGCGCCAGAGCCTGTGGATCACGGCCAATGCATTGTGCGAAGTGACCCGTTTGGTGAATTCCGAAGAACCGCGCGCAAGCGCTGATCATGTCGAAGACCACCTGAGGGTGTTGCAAAGCGACGCCGACATGTTCGCGGCACTCGCCCTGGCGAAAGTCCAGAAAGCCGCCCACGAAACCCACTGATCCCGATCAGCGTGACTGACAGCCGAACCTCTCAGATGGTAGCCTTGCGCCATCCAGGGAGGTTTCGATGATCAGATTTCCAGCGCTGTGCCTGACGGCCATAATGTTGCCCTTGTCCGGTATGGCAAACGCCGACGTGTTCAAATGCGTCGCCGCCAACGGCGCCATCAGTTTCGCCCAAAGCCCTTGCCCGACTTATGTGGGCGAATCCACGGTACAGCGCCCGCCTCCGTCCCGGCTTTCCAGCGAGTGGGAAGAGACTGATTTTCCCTATCGCCTGAACAAAAACGCCACTGAAATTCTGCAAGTCAGCCGACGCCGGAAGCTCATCATCACCAACGAGCGGGAGATCGCCGATCGCCTGCAAAGCATTCGCCCCCCTCCCCCTGGCCTTCCCTCGACCTGCGTCGCACCTCGTTACGACAGTGCCTGCTTCGACCCCTCCGGCGGCCGGGTTCGTCAGCCTGTCAAAAGCGGCCTGATGAAATCCTCAGGAAACTGACAGCGTTGCCTGCTTACTGCTTAGTTACGGCTTGCCGCTTAAGGCTAAAGGCTTGCCGCTCACCGTTACTTCTCGATTTTCTGAACTAAGTTTTTACCGGCGCCGATGTGACGCCCCGTGACAGCTGCTTACAGTCGGGCCCCATCGCCAGAATCACAAAAACGAGCCGGCCATGACCTCCACCGACACCCGCCACGACGCCGTTCAACACGAGGCACAAGCGCTCATCGACGCGTTCGCCAGCAACAACACGGACGCCTACTTCGCCGCATTCGCCGAAGACGCCACTTTCCTCTTTCACACGCTGCCTGCGCCCCTGCTGTCACGCGCCGCTTACCGCGATGTGTGGGCCGGCTGGCAGGCCGACGGCTTTGCGGTGCTGGGTTGCCAATCGCGCAACGCGCACATCTGCCTGCAGGGTGAGACCGCGATTTTCATGCACGACGTCGACACCCACGTCCGCTTCGGCGATCAGGAAAGCCATTCCAGCGAACGTGAAACCATTGTCTTTCGGCAATATGGCGCGCGCTGGCTGGCGTGCCACGAACACCTGTCCGTGAAAACCGACTAGCGCGACGCGCAATCAATGGCGAGTTGCCCTCAGAGGCTGCCGTACGCACCACCCACTGCCTCACCTGATTCAGGGTCGCAATGCCGACCACTGCCAATGCCACGATCGGTTTCACCGGTCGAGATAACGGGCCAGCGCTTTTCGTTGGCCCCATAACAACACGACAGCGCGCAGGAACCTCCCATGGCTCACCCCACCACCACGATCGAAACCTTCGGGGTCGAACAAATCCCCGATCATCAGCGCGACGCTGCGCCCCTCGACCTGTTTCGTCTGACCTTCGGCGGCGCCAACACGTTCGCCACGGCAGTGTTGGGCAGCTTTCCGGTGCTGTTCGGCCTGTCGTTCCAGGCCGGCGTCTGGGCCATCCTGTTGGGCGTCGTGCTCGGGTCGATCATCCTTGCGCCGATGGGTCTGTTTGGCGCCCTCAACGGCACCAACAACGCGGTTTCATCCGGCGCGCATTTTGGCGTTCACGGACGCATCGTCGGCTCGTTCCTGTCGCTGCTCACGGCGGTCGCGTTCTTCTCGCTGTCGGTCTGGAGCTCGGGGGATGCGTTGATCGGCGGCGCCAAACGCATGGTCGGCCTGCCGGAAAACGACGTCACCCTGGCGTTGGCCTACGGCGTGTTTGCCGTACTGGTGTTGGCGGTGTGCATCTACGGTTTCCGCTTCATGCTGTGGGTCAACAAGATCGCGGTCTTCGCTTCCAGCCTGTTGTTCCTGCTCGGCCTCTTTGCCTTCGGCGGCAGCTTCGATGCGGGCTTTGCTGGCACGGTCAATCGGGGCAGCGAAGGGTTCTGGGCAGCGTTCATCGGGGCGGCGCTTCTGGCGATGAGCAATCCGGTGTCGTTCGGTGCATTTCTCGGTGACTGGTCGCGCTATATCCCACGCCAGACGTCGAAAAAACGCATCATGGCGTCGGTGTTCCTGGCGCAGATCTGCACGCTGATTCCGTTCCTGTTCGGGCTGTGCACGGCGACCATCGTGGCCACCCAGGCGCCGCAATACATCACGGACAACAACTACGTTGGCGGCCTGCTGGCGGTCTCGCCCAGTTGGTTCTTTCTGCCGGTGTGCCTGATTGCGATCATCGGCGGGATGTCGACCGGCACGACGTCGCTTTATGGCACCGGGCTGGACATGTCGAGCATGTTTCCGCGCCTGCTCAACCGCGCCCAGGCGACGATTCTGATCGGCATCGCTGCGATTGCCTTCATCTTCATCGGCCGTTTCGCCTTCAATCTGGTGCAAAGCGTGTCGACCTTCGCGGTGCTGATCGTCACCTGCACGTCGCCGTGGATCGTCATCATGGTCCTGGGCCTGATCGTACGCCGTGGCTTCTATCATCCGGCGGACCTGCAAGTGTTCACCCGTGGCCAGAGCGGTGGACACTACTGGTTCGAGCATGGCTGGAACTGGCGCGGGCTGGGCGCGTGGCTGCCAAGCGCGGCAGTGGGCCTGTGCTTCGTCAACTTGCCGGGGCAGTTTGTCGGTCCACTGGGCAATCTGGCGGGCGGTATCGACATCAGCCTGCCGATCACCCTTGGCCTGGCGACGCTGTTGTACATCACCCTGTTGCGCACCTTCCCGGAACCGGTCGGCGTGTATGGTGCTCAGGGTCCGCACCCGCTGCTCGGCAATAACGCGCGCCGTAATATGAAGAAGCCGATGGCGATCGGTTGACAGTCCGACGCCGTTGCCCGCGGGCTCGCTGCAAGGCGGGCCCTTTTTATGTGTCCGCGGCGGCGCTATACGTTCAGCGATCAAAGCCCCGGGCTACACCGACCGACGGGTCGCCTGTGACTGGCGCCAGTGATGCACATCACGCACAATCGCCGCTTGGCTCATGACCTCAGCAGCATCCCACCCACAGCAACACGTCAGCTCGACCCACAGGAGATCACCCCCGCATGAACGCAAACGACTGGACCGAAGCTGCCTTGGCGAAGTACATCGTGACCAATCCGATGTTGCAGGCTGAAATCCAGGATTTGAGCCCGAAAGAACAGCAGCAGCAAACCCTCTGGGCTTTCGAAGACGAAGCCGAAGCCCAGGGCATCCCGACCTGGGAGCTGGCGCTGACCTTCATTGCCGAAACCCCCGAGCAATTGAAGGAACTGCGTCTGGCTACGCACAAGGAAGCGGCCGAGGCACTGGACATGGACTGGGATGAGTACTGCGAACTGAATGAAGTCGAGGTTTAACCGCTCCGTTCCCTCTCAGGGTCGCTAGACCTGGCGGCCCGCCCCTGACTTGCCAGTCATCCTTTACGCTTTACCTTGCCCTGCCGGGTGAGTAACGTCTGCGCCACTTCAAAACAAAAAAGGACTCGCGCCATGAGTGATTTGGTCGCCTATCAACTGGATGACGGCGTTGCGACGCTGACCCTGACCAACGGCAAGGTCAACGCCATCAGCAACGACGTGGTCGCCGCGTTCAATGCCGCACTGGACCGCGCCGAGCAGGACCGTGCCGTGGTGATCATCACCGGTCAGCCGGGGATTCTCTCCGGCGGGTATGACCTGAAAATCATGACCTCGTCGCCGGAAGCCGCCATGGCCTTGGTCGCCGAAGGCTCAACCCTGGCGCGGCGAATGCTGTCGTTCCCGTTCCCGGTCGTGGTCGCGTGCGGCGGTCATGCTGTAGCGAAAGGCGCGTTTCTGCTGCTGTCGGCGGATTACCGTATTGGCGTCGAAGGCCCGTTCAGCATCGGTCTGAACGAGGTGCAGATCGGCATGACCATGCACCATGCCGGCATCGAACTGGCCCGTGATCGCCTGCGCAAAAGTGCCTTCGGTCGCTCGGTGATCTGCGGCGAGATGTTCGATCCCCACGGCGCGCTGCAAGCCGGGTTCTTCGACAAGGTGGTCGCACCGGAACAACTCACCGAGGCCGCGCGCGCCGTGGCGCTGCAGATGAAGAAGATCAACATGCGGGCCCACAAGCAGACCAAACTGAAAGTGCGCAAGGCATTTCTCGAGACCCTCGACCGGGCTATCGAGCTGGATCGCCAGATCCCGCTCTGAGGCAGCCCTGACAACGCGCTGCATTCCCGGCAGCGCGTTGCCCTTGAAACATCCCGTTAAATTCCTGATCCTCCCCCCGGCCTGTGGGCGATTGCCGATTCCAGTGCACATCCGTACACTGCGCGGCTTTTCGCCTACCGGGTGGTTTGCATGCTGTTCGTACTGCGTATGTTGTTGATGGGCCTGCACTTTCTCGTCGCAGGCGCACTGGGGCTTTTACTTGGCCTGTGCCGCCCGTTCAACCCTGACAACAGCCGTCTGTGTGCTCGCCTCTACGCCCTCCCCGCCATCGGCATTCTCGGGCTGCGCCTGAACACCCAGCTCAGCCCGCAGTTCGAGCAGACCAGGCCCTGCGTGATCATCTGTAACCATCAGTCCAACTACGATTTGTTTGTCCTCGGCAACATCGTGCCGCCGCGCACGGTCTGCATCGGCAAAAAAAGTCTCAAGTGGGTGCCGTTTTTTGGCCAGCTGTTCTGGCTGGCGGGCAACGTGCTGATCGACCGAGGCAATCCGCAGAAGGCACGCCGCGCCATTCTCCAGACCACCGACACCCTGCAGCACAAGGACACGTCCATCTGGGTGTTCCCTGAAGGCACGCGCAACAAGGGCGAAGGGCTGATGCCGTTCAAGCGCGGGGCGTTTCAGATGGCGATCGAAGCCGGTGTGCCCATTGTGCCTGTGTGCGTGAGCACCTACGTGCGCAGCATGGAGTTGAGCCGATGGAACAGCGGCGAGGTGATCATCCGCACGCTGCCCGCGATCCCGACCGCAAACCTCACCGGCGACGATATCCCTCAACTCATCGCGCTGTGCCACGGCCAGATGCAAGCCTGCATCGCCAGCATGGACGCGCAAGTCCGAGGCTGCGCGGCTACCCTTCCAACAGACGCTGAACCGCACTGAAAAAACCTGCGAACTCGTTTAAATCCGCCGACTCTGATCAGGGAGCGCGCTAAGCTGCGCGTGAGTTTTCCCTAAAAGAAGAAGCAGACATTATGGGTCGAGTGGTTGCCGCTGCGGTTTACAGTGCGGGAAAGAAAGTCACCAATATTGCCCTCGACGAAGGCGCAGCCTGGGCGGCGAAACCCGGGCATTTCGTCTGGATCGGCCTGGAGCATCCGGGCCTCGAAGAACTGACCACGCTGCAACGGCAGTTCAATCTGCACGAGCTGGCCATCGAAGACGCACTGGAAGTCCACAGCCGGCCGAAGCTGGAGACTTTCGGTGACGCGCTGTTCATCGTGACCTACGCGCCGATTCGCGAGAACGGCAAGCTGATCTTCATCGAAACCCATATTTTCGCCGGCAAGGGCTATGTCATCACCTCGCGCAACGGTGACTCGAAGTCCTATGGCCTGGTGCGTCAGCGCTGCGAAGCCCGGCCGTTGCTGCTGGAACATGGGGAAGACTTCGTCCTGTACGCACTGCTGGATTTCGTTACCGAGAACTACCAGCCGGTCACCGAATCGATTCACTGCGAGCTTGAAGAGCTTGAGCACAACGTGCTGCGCAAGGACCTTAACGAGGCCGACATCCACCGCATCCACTCGCTGCGTCGGGACCTGCTGCGCCTGCGCCGTTACGTGGCGCCCATGGTGGAGATTGGCGAGGAGCTGCAGAAGCTCAGCTTCCCCTTCATCGACAAGAACATGCGGCCGTACTTCCGCGACGTGGAAATCCACGTCAAGCGGCAGATGGAAGACCTTTCCAACCTTCGCGACATCGCCAGCCAAACCATCGAAATCAGCCTGCTGCTGGAGTCTTCGCGGCAGAGCCTGACCCAGCGCAAATTTGCCGCCTGGGCCGCGATCCTGGCCTTCCCCACCGCCATCGCCGGGATCTATGGGATGAACTTCGAGAACATGCCCGAGCTGACCTGGCACTACGGGTATTACATGGTGTTGGGGGTGATCGTCGGCGGGTGCGGGATCTTGTTTGCCAGCTTCAAGCGGTCGGGTTGGCTTTGAGGCTTTTTAATGTGCTTACGGCTGTGGCACCGGCTTCGAATACGCCTACGACTGTGGGACCGGCTTTAGCCGGGAAGAGGCCGGTGTGAGCGCCATCCATTTTGCAGCGTGGCAACTGACCCCTTCCCGGCTGAAGCCGGTCCTACGCGCGATCCAGCTGAAGCCGGTCCTGCCTGGTTATTGCACCCGGCCAATCGCGTTTAGCTCACCGGCCGCTTGTTCGCCACAAACCGCATCATCCATTCCGCCACCGCCGTGCCGTGGTGGTCTTCTTCCAGGCTGGCGATGCCTTTGCCGTAGACCTGTTCGCCCAGGGCGTCCTGGCGGATGTCGAGCAGCGTGCGCGAGTAGTCGTGTATGAATTCCGGATGACCCTGGAAGCACAGCACCTGATCGTTGATGTGATACGCAGCGAACGGGCAGAACTCGCTGGTGGCAATGACCGTTGCGCCTTCAGGCAACGCCGTGACCTGATCCTGATGGCTGATCAGCAGCGTGAGCTTGTCCAGCGCCGGCGTCATCCACGGTTGGGTGGGTGCGAGGTTGTAATGATGAATGCCGACGCCCCAGCCCTGTGAGGCGCGTTCGGTCTTGCCGCCCAGTAGCAGTGCCAGCAACTGATGGCCGAAACACACACCCAGCAACTTGTCGCCGCGCTTGTAGCGGTCGAGCAGATACGTCTTCAGGGTTTCGATCCACGGATCGGTGCCGAAGGAATCAGCCTTGGAGCCGGTGATCAGATACGCGTCGAACGGCTCGTCATCTGGCGGGTAATCGCCCTGCATGACGTTGTAGACGACAAATTCCGCTGGCACCGGCTGGCGCGCGAAGAGTTTCTCGAACATCCGCCCGTAACCCTGGTATTGATCGACCAGTTCCGGGCGAAGTACGTCGGTTTCCAGAATGCAGATGCGTAACGACATAAAAATCCCTGAAGCGACAAAAGCGAAAATGCGTGGACCAAGCCTGCCTTGAAGGCCAGGGCAAGGCAAGGCCCAGTTGAGGCAGTGCGCCGTGTTCAGCTGAACCCACGCTGTCCCAACCCTTGATACGGCACAGCGAGGAGTCTTCGCTAGAACAGCGTCCCTTCCTCGGCTTTCTGCAACAGCAGCGCAGGCGGTTGAAAGCGCTCGCCGTAGCGCTCAGCCAAGGCGCGGGCGCGGTTAATGAACGGCTTCAGCCCGTATTGATTGATGAACTGCAACGACCCGCCGGTCCAGGCCGGAAAGCCGATCCCGAGCATCGAACCAACGTTGGCGTCCGCTGTTGAGCGCAGCACGCCCTCCTCCATGCAGCGCACCGTTTCGAGGGCCTGGATGAACAGCAAGCGGTCGCGAATATCCTGACCACTGATCTGTGCCTCGGGCTTATCGAACCGGATTTTCAGCTCTGGCCACAAGTGCTTGGGCGCGCCGTCGGGGTAGTCGTAAAAACCGCCGCCAGAGGTTTTCCCTGCGCGATCAAATTCATGCAGCAGCTGCTCGATCACCGCGTCGGCCGGATGCCCGGCCAGCTCAACGCCCTGCTCGGCCAGGTCCTTGCGCGCCTGCTGGCGAATCTGACTCATCAGCCTCAACGACACCTCGTCGGACACCGCCAGCGGCCCCACGGGCATCCCGGCCTTGCGCGCCTCGGTCTCGATCATCGGCGCACTGACGCCCTCGCCGAGCATGGCAATGCCTTCATCGGCGTAGGTGGCGAACACCCGTGAGGTGAAGAAGCCACGTGTGTCGTTGACCAGAATCGCGGTCTTGCCGATCTGCTGAACGAAATCGAAGGCCCGAGCCAGGGTCATGTCGTTGGTGCGTGCGCCCTTGATGATTTCCACCAGGCGCATCTTCTCCACCGGGCTGAAAAAATGCAGGCCGATGAAGCGCTCTTGCCGGCTGATGGCGCTGGCGAGCCCGGTGATTGGCAGCGTCGAGGTGTTGGACGCAATCACCGCATTGGGCACCACCACTTGCTCGGCGGCGGCGCTGACCTGGGCTTTCAGCTCGCGATTCTCGAACACCGCCTCGATGATCAGGTCGCAACCTTCGAGATCGCTGTCGCGCCCTGTCGGCTTGATTCGGCTCAGCACGGCGTCGCGCTGAGCCTCGGTGAGGCGACCGTTGGCAACCTGCTTGTTCAGCAACCGCGCCGAGTAATCCTTGCCCTTCTGCGCCGCCGCGAGGTTGACGTCCTTGAGGATCACGCTGACGCCCGCCACCGCCGTGACATAGGCAATGCCGCCACCCATTAAACCCGCCCCGAGAATGCCGACCTTGCGCATGTTGAACACCGGCGGCGCCTTGGGCCGCGCCTCAGCCGCCTTGACCCGGTTGAGCTGAAACCAGCTGCCGATCATGTTCTTGGCGATGGGGCCGGTGGCGAGCTCGGTGAAGTAACGCGCCTCGATTTTCTCCGCCGTATGGAAATCCACCTGCGCGCCTTCCACGGCGGCGGCCAGGATCTTCTCCGGCGCCGGGTAGCAACCCCAGGTTTTGCTGCGCAGGATCGACGGCGCGACGGCCAGCATCTGCGCCACTTTCGGGTGCGCAGGCGTGCCGCCGGGCAATTCAAACCCCGGTTGATCCCAGGCTTTGATCGGCGCCGGATTGGCCATAATCCATTCACGCGCCTTGGCCATCAGGTCATCGGCGTCGCTGGCCAACTGATCGATCACACCGAGTTTCAACCCGTGATCGACGCCCAGGGTCCGGCCTTCCATCAGCAACGGCAGGGCTTTCTCCAGCCCCAACATGCGCACCAGACGCACGGTGCCGCCGCCACCCGGAAGCAAACCGAGGGTGACTTCCGGCAAGCCCAATCTGACCTGGCCGCCATTGATTGCGATGCGATGGTGACAGGCCAGGCACAGCTCCAGGCCACCGCCCAATGCAGAACCCTCGATGGCGGCCACCACCGGTTTGCCGAATGTTTCCAGCGCGCGAAGCTGGGCTTTGAGGTCCATGGTCATCTGGTAGAAAGCGGCGGCGCGGGCGGCGTCAACCTGGCTCAGCTCGTTGAGGTCTCCGCCGGCAAAGAACGTTTTCTTCGCCGAACGGATGATCACACCGGCGATGGCCTCTTTGTCCGCCAGCAGGCGCTCAAGGGTCTCCGCCATGGCCTGGCGATACGCCGCATTCATGGTATTGGCCTGCTGGCCGGGCATGTCGACGGTCAGCGTGATGATCTGATCCGGCCCGGTTTCGTAGCGGATGGCATCGCTCATGCGGTCTTTCTTCCTGAAACAGTTATCGGATAAAGGCGGTGGGCGAAGCGCTTATCGTTCTCCACGTTCATACCCGTTCGATGATCGTCGCGATGCCCATACCGCCGCCGACGCACAGGGTCGCCAGGCCGTAACGCAACTGCCGGGCTTCCAGCTCGTCGAGCAGCGTGCCGAGAATGATGCAACCCGTGGCACCCAGTGGGTGGCCGAGGGCAATCGAGCCGCCGTTGACGTTGACCTTGTCGGGGTCGACGCCCATGTCCTTGATGAACTTAAGCACCACCGAGGCGAAGGCTTCGTTGACCTCGAACAGGTCGATGTCATCAATGGTCAGCCCGGCTCGCGCCAAGGCTTTGCGCGTCGCGGGCGCAGGACCGGTGAGCATAATAGTCGGATCGGTGCTGGTCACCGCCGTCACCACAATACGGGCCCGTGGTCGCAGCCCCAGCGCCTGGCCTTTTTGCGCGGTGCCGAGCAGCATCAAGGCGGCGCCATCGACGATGCCGGAGCTGTTGCCCGGCGTGTGCACGTGTTCGATCCGTTCAACGTGGCTGTAGACCCGCAGCGCCGTGGCGTCATAGCCCATTTTGCCGATTGCTTCGAAACTCGGGCGCAGCTTGCCCAGGGCCTCGGACGTGGTGTCGGGACGAATGAACTCGTCATGGTCGAGCAAGAGCAGGCCGTTCTGGTCTTTAACCGGCACCAGCGAACGGCGAAATGCACCCCGCTCGCGCGCCAGTGATGCCTTGTGCTGGGACTGCACGGCGAACAGGTCGACGTCGTCGCGGCTGAAGCCTTCGAGGGTGGCGATCAGATCGGCGCCGATCCCCTGGGGCGTGTAGTGGGTGTGCAGATTGGTGTGCGGGTCCAGCATCCAGGCGCCGCCGTCAGTGCCCATCGGCACGCGCGACATCGATTCCACGCCGCCCACCACCACCAAGTCCTCGAACCCGGAGCGGATCTTCATCGCCCCCAGATTCACCGCTTCAAGCCCCGATGCGCAGAACCGGTTGACCTGAACCCCGCCCACGCTCACGGCCCAATTGGCGACCAGCGCTGCGGTTTTGGCGATGTCGGCGCCTTGATCGCCAATGGGCGTGACGCAGCCCAGCACAATGTCATCGACGTGGTGGGTGTCGAGGTGATTGCGCACTTGCAGTTCTTTCAAAAGCCCTGCCACCAGCTCCACCGGTTTGACGCTGTACAACGCGCCGTCCGACTTGCCCCTGCCCCGCGGCGTGCGCAAGGCATCGTAAATAAACGCTTCGGTCATCCTGTCCTCGCTAACCCGATGAACTGTCTTTTTATCTGTGCGATCGACAGTCGAACTGTCATGGGGGCACTGTCTATCACGAAGCGACACACAGGGCGCGCTGTTTCGCCGGATCAAGTGACAGGGTAGCGGGTTGTGCGAAGTTTCGGACTCGGACGAACGGTAGCGAGCTATTGAGCGTGGACCGTTTTGGACGCAGGCGTCTAGCAGGCGAATATTTGAGCGATGGCCGTTCGCCTAAAGTGCTCAAGTTATAAAGGCGCAACTGGTTAATCCTCAATGATCTAAACCGCACGGCACGTGGCTTCTAAGGTTTAGTCAGTAGCAGTGGCGCCATAACAAAATCGTTTCACCCAGCGCCTGCCGCCCGCGATTTGCTGATCGGGGCACCTGCTCTTTTGCCTCACCTTTGCCAACCCTCGCCTTGGTCACGCCCAAGGTCCATGGGTTTCTGTTGCTCAGGAATAACAAGAAAAGGCATTTACCATGTTCAAGTTCAGGTTCAAACGCTCGAAAATACGTCAGGCCGGATTAATCGTTTTCGCGACCACACTGCTGCTGATCCTGCCGAACATGACGCGACTGTTCGGCTGAGCATGCTTCGCTCTGCTACCTGCAGACCCCCACACGCACTTGGCCGGCTGCCTGTTTCAAACAGGCAGCCGTTGGCCGTGCGGGTATCGCGTGGTCGCGTCTTGGATGGCGTGGCGGCGGGTGGTCTGGCAGCGGATCGTAAGGGGGCTGATTGTATGAGGTCAGCGCGCTGGGCGAAATGAACGCAGGGCTGTCTGTCGCACTGAGTGGCGCGCAGACCGTGGGAACGCGGCCGAGCTGATCGCTCGACCGCAACGGGCTGATCAGCCCTGGCGTTGCACCTGGATCATCGGCGCGGGAACAGGCTTTTTCTTGGCCGCCGGAACCGCAATCGGCGCTGAGGGCGACACCACGACCTTGGCGTGCATCTGCTCACAACCGCCGCCGCGGCGCATGCCACGTACCGGACAGGCATCCAGATAATCCAGGCCCACCGCCAGCTTCAGATGCCGCTCCGGGATCGCCAACTGATTGGTCACGTCGAAGCTGTACCAGGCGTCGTCGATCCAGGCCTCTGCCCACGCATGGCTGGACAGATGTTCGCTGCTGTCACTGTAGAGATAACCCGACACATAGCGCGCCGGCACCCCCAGACTGCGGGCACAGGCCAGAAATGCGTGGGTGTGATCCTGACAGACGCCCGCGCGGTTGGCGAATGCCTGGGCGGCGCAGGTATCCACCGCTGTCGCGCCCGGCGTGTAAGTGATGTGTTCGTTGAGCGCGTGCATCATATCGATCAGCGCAGTGCGGTCGGTGCGCTTCTGGGTCTGCGCGACAGCGAAGGCGCGAATCGCTTCGTCAGCTTCGGTCAGGCGGGTGAAACGCAGGAACGGCAGCGACGACTGGCTCTCATGTTCCGACTCGCGCTTCTCGTCGATCTCGACCTGGCCACGTGCGCCAATCACGATCGCTTCGTGGGGCTCGTCCAGGGTCAGCACGTGGAGAATATTGCCGAAAGGATCGATCTGCGCGCGCACCGGACGGGGCAACGCCAACTGCCAGCTCAGCACTTGCTGACGCTCGCTGTCGTGGGGGGTCAGACGCAAATACTGGATGCTGGCGCGGACCTGATCGTCGTAGTGATAAGTGGTCTCGTGGCTAATTGAGAGTCTCATGCAGCCTCCAGGTAAGAAGTGTGAATGACGCTACCCAGTTGGGCCAGAAGTGGAATGAATTCGTTCAACCACTCATGCAGGCCTTCATCGAGAATCTCGTCGATGCCGGTGTAGCGCAGGCGAGCGTCCAGCTCGGCGGCCAGACGCTGGGCGGGACGGCCATTGGCCCCGGGCAGACTGGCGAGAATGATGTCCAGCTCCTCCAGACACGCACGCAATGAGCGCGGAATATCCGCACGCAACAGCAGCAATTCAGCGACCTGACGAGCACCCGGTGCGTCGCGATAGACTTCCGTGTACGCCTCGAATGACGACAAGGCGCGCAACAGCGCACTCCATTGGTAGTAGCCGGCGGCGGAACTGTCTGCCGCCGCGTTGGCGGACGGGCCGCGCAATTCGAGCATTTCATAACGCGCATCGAGCATGCGCAGGGTGTTGTCGGCGCGCTCGATGAACGTCCCCAGACGGATGAACCGGAAGGCGTCGTTGCGCATGATGGTGCCGTAGGTCGCGCCGCGGAACAGGTGCGAACGCTCCTTGACCCACTCGCAGAAACGGCTCATGCCGTAGCGGCTCAAACCCTGCTCGGCGATGCCGCGAATTTCCAGGTAAGTGGCGTTGATGTTTTCCCACATGTCCGCAGTAATACGCCCGCGTACCGCATGGGCACTGGCCCGCGCCGCGCCCAGGCAGCTGAAGATGCTGGCCGGGTTTTCGGCGTCCAGTGCGAAAAAGTGCAGCAAGCGCTCGGCGTGCAGGTCGCCGTGGCGCTCCAGGTAATCGTCCAGGGTTCCGGTGATCAGCAGTGGCATGGCGATTTCATTGAGGCCATCCCCGCGTCCGTCCTGTGGCATCAGCGACAGCGAGTAACTGACGTCGAGCATCCGCGCGAGGTTTTCGGCGCGCTCCAGGTACCGCGACATCCAATATAAATCCGAGGCAGTTCTACTTAGCATTGGCAGGCATCCTTAATCCTCGACCACCCAGGTGTCCTTGGTTCCGCCACCCTGCGACGAGTTCACCACCAGCGACCCTTCGCGCAAGGCAACGCGCGTGAGACCACCGGGCACTACACGGGTTTCGCGGCCAGCCAGGACGAAGGGGCGAAGGTCGATGTGGCGCGGGGCGATGCCGTTCTCGACGAAGGTCGGACAGGTCGACAAACACAAGGTCGGTTGCGCGATATACGCGTGGGGCTTGGCTTTGAGCCGCGCCCGGAACGACTCGATTTCCGCGGCGGTGGCGGCGGGGCCCACAAGCATGCCGTAACCGCCGGAGCCCTGGGTTTCCTTGACCACCAGATCGCCCAGATTGGCGAGCACGTGGGACAGCTCTTCGGGCTTGCGGCACTGCCAGGTCGGCACGTTCTTCAGGATCGGCTCTTCGTCGAGGTAGAAACGGATCATGTCGGTCACAAAGGGGTAAACCGACTTGTCGTCCGCCACGCCGGTGCCGATGGCATTGGCCAGCACCACATTGCCCGAACGGTACGCGGACAGCAGGCCCGGCACGCCGAGCATTGAATCCGGGTTGAACGCCAGCGGATCGAGGAACGCGTCGTCGAGCCTGCGGTAAATCACGTCGACCGCTTTCGGGCCGTCGGTGGTTCGCATGAACACGCGGTCATCGCGCACGAAAAGGTCAGCGCCCTCCACCAGTTCGACGCCCATTTCCCGGGCCAGAAACGCGTGCTCGAAAAACGCGCTGTTAAAGCGCCCGGGCGTCAGCACCACGACGCTCGGATTATCCAGCGGGCTGGAGCTTTTCAGGGTGTCCAGCAGCAGGTTCGGGTAGTGATCGATCGGCGCGATGCGTTGCGCGGCGAACAGCTCGGGGAACAGCCGCATCATCATCTTGCGGTCTTCGAGCATGTAACTCACACCGCTAGGCGTGCGCAGGTTGTCTTCGAGCACGTAATACGTGCCGTCGCCATCACGCACCAGATCGACGCCTGAGATGTGCGAATACAGGTCACGATGAAGATTCAGGCCCTGCATCGCCAACTGGTATTGCTCGTTGGCGAGGACCTGTTCGGCGGGAATGATCCCGGCCTTGATGATGCGCTGATCGTGATAGAGGTCAGCGAGAAACATGTTCAGCGCCTTGACGCGCTGTATGCAGCCGCGCTCGACCACCCGCCACTCGCTGGCGGGGATGCTGCGCGGAATCGTGTCGAAAGGGATGAGCCGCTCGGTGCCCTGCTCGTCGCCGTACAGCGTGAACGTGATCCCGGCGCGATGAAACAAAAGATCGGCCTCACGCCGGCGCTGAGCGAGCAACTCAGGCGGCGCTTCGCCCAGCCAGCGGGCGAATTCCCGATAATGCGGACGGACTATGCCGCCCGCATCGTACATCTCGTCATAAAAGGTGCGGATCATGCCGTACTCCTTGTCACCATGGACACCAGAGCCTTCGCAAGGCCCGTGCCATCGGCATAAACGCTTTAATATCAATGGGTTGAATTAAACAGCCGGAGCGTCCGCACCATTCCTGTGCACGATGCGCCCTAACCCGTTCCCCGGCGCTTCATGGCGAAGCGTCGTTCCGTTTGAAAATCTATCGCAGGCATAGCCACAGTTCATTTCCGCGCGTTACGCGCACTGAGCATAATCGCCCCATACCGCAGACCAACCCGCCGGATTCCACAAGGCGATTGGCTCAAAACCTGATTGGCAACGCCACCCGATATTCCCTTTCCGCCGCTCCCATGAGAGCGGCTTTTTTTTGCCTGCGATTCGGCTCGGTGCCTCTCCCGCTCCACTGATTTGCCGTGGAGCCGAGAGATGGCGTTCAACCATACATGCCCTGTTTTCGGGCCTGACTGTCAATGAAGCCCGATCAATGAAGGCGCTTGAGCTCCTGCTTGACGCCCCAGCCTTCAACCTCCCCGTCCAGACCGAAAATCGCGGTCTGGAAATCCTGCTCGAAGTCGCCTATTCCGTCGTAGGTCGCGTACATCAACTTGCTCAGTTCCAGGTGCCACGCACCGTCTTCCAGAGCATTGAGCTGAACATTGACTGACTCGCCGCGAAATTTTTCCGCTGCCTGACGCGCCCGGTCCTCATCCGGAAACGTGGCATAGAACTCGATGGGGTGAATGCGTGCGAAGTCGAAACCGCCTTCTTTCATGCAGCGCAGAACATGGCTGCTGACGTCTTCTTGATAGGCTGTGCTCATGAAACGTCCTCCTATGCAACGATAGATAGAGTTTCAACTATCCCGAAACACTCCCCGGTGGCGAGGCGTGTAGCGGCAGGTCATCTGCCGCCCGGGACTCAAGCATGTCGCTGACAAGGCCGGTGCGTTTTACAAAACGGGCATACGTACGCGAGCTGACTCGGGTAGATGCTTCACCGACCTCACTGGCAGAGTACGCGCATTGATAGTGCGTTGCCAATTGGCAGGGTGACGGGGAATCCAGGCTTTTTAGGGGGCTTCTACGATGGAGATGATCTGTACCGCGTTCTGCTCTTTGAGTGTCTTCACGGTGGGCTCGGCGGTGCGACCGTCGAGGTCGATCAGATCAAGATCACTGGCGACCGGAAACAGGATCGGACGGATTCGCTGCGCAGCCTCTTCATCACTGGGACGGTGATCGGATTCAAGATCGAGGGTTTGCTGCACACCGTCTTTGTCCAGAAACGAAATAGTCCACACTTTCATCAATGTCTCCTCAGTAAGGGCCGGACAACGGCCTAGTGATCTTGACCCTTGCAGCGCAACGACGTTCAACCCGAATCGTCAGCGCCCGGCTGACGTTAGCAGCGTGATGCCAACGATCCGCAGGCAAAAAAAACGCCCCGGTCTCGGGGCGTTCTTCATCAGGCTGCGGTCATTGCGGCTTGGCGTCTTTGACCCCTGCCGTGTTGTCCAGCAGGCTCTTGGTCGCGGTCTGCAGGAAGCTGTCGAGCTTCTTGCGCAACTCGGTGACGTCCGGCGCATTCGGCATCAGCTCGGCGTGGGGCTTGGTGCCCAACTCGTAGCTGTACACCTTCGGCTCCATTTCCTTGGGTTCGATCAGGATCCGGTTGCCGGTGACCAGCGCCACGGTCTGCTCGCTGCCCGATGGCTTGATCACACCGAAGCCTTCGTCGCCTACCGGCAGATTGAGCAGGTCGCGGCCCCAGCACTGGTGCACGGTGTCGCCACCCAGGCGGCCCATGATGGTCGGGACGATGTCGATCTGCGTGCCGACGATGCTGCTGCGCTTGCCGAACTTGTCCTGAAGGCCCGGGGCGATCATCAGCATCGGCACGTTGAAGCGGCCGAGGTCCATTTCGGTGATCTGCTCGTTGTTGCCGAAGCCGTGGTCACCGACTACCACAAACAGCGTGTCCTTGTAGTAAGGCTCTTTCTTGGCCTTCTCGAAGAACTGACCCAGCGCCCAATCCGAATAACGCATGGCGGTGAGGTGTTCATCCAGCGTGCCATGGCCGGTCACGCGCTCGACCGGCAGGTTTGCCGGCAGTGCGTACGGCGTGTGGTTGGACAGGGTCTGCAGCAACGCATAGAACGGCTTGCCCTTGGCTTCGCGGGCTTTGAGTTCCTCGGCGCCACGGTCGAACATGTCCTGGTCGGAGACGCCCCAGGTCGGGTCCGAGAACACCGGGTTGACGAAGTCATTGCGGCCAATGAAGTTGGTCATGCCCTGGTTGCTGAAGAAGCCCGACTGGTTGTCCCAGGCGAAGTCACCGTTGTAGACATACACGTCGTCGTACTTGCGCGCGCTGAGTAACTGCGGCAAGCCGGACAGTTTGTGACTGCCTTCCGGCGTCTGCATCAGGTACTCGAAGCCCGGCAGGTTCGGGAAGCAGGCCATGGTCGCAAACATGCCCTGGTGGGTGTGTGTGCCGTTGGAGAAGAAGCGATCAAACAGCAGACCTTCCTGGGACAGTTTGTCGAAGTAAGGCGTGATGTTCGACTCGTCGCCCAGCGCACCCACCGAATGGCCGGCGAAGCTTTCCATCAGGATCACGACGACGTTCTTGATGGGCAACGTGTTGGCCGGCGGCGGCGTGAAATCACGACGCACAGCGGCTTTTTCTGGATCGATCAGCTTGTCGTTGGCGGTCAGCAGCATGTCACGAACGACCTGCTGGGCTTCGGCCTGAGGCAGGGTCGCCTTCCAGATGTTGTCGCGGTCTTCGGACATCCGGCTCTTGGCCGCCGCGATCAGCGTCAGCGTGCCGTTTAGCCCAAGGGTGTTGGCAAAGTTGGAGTCAGTCGTGTACGCATCGCCCCAACGCAGTGGCGGGCCCTGGCGCAGGGTGCCGCGGGCGGCGATGACGGCCACCACCAGGCACAGCAGGAACACCACGGCGCGCTTGTACAGCGGCGCCACCACACGGTTGTCAGCGCTGGCAACGTTGAACCCGCCACGGGGCCGGGTCACGCGATCGACGCCTTTGAAGACCAGGCTCAGCAGCCAGGTCACCAGCGCCCACGCCAGCAGATAGCGAACCACCGGATAGCCGTACCAGATCATGCTCAGGACGGTTTTCGGGTCTTCTTTGACGTACTGGAACACCAGGCCATTCAGGCGCTGGTGGAATTCACGGTAGAAATCCATCTCCATCAGGCCGAAGAACGCGGTCAGGCTCGCGACCAGCGTCAGCCAGAAGCGGAAGACCCCACGGGCCGCCATCATGCGCGCGCTGAACAGTGACAGCAGAAGGGGAATCAGGATGTACACGACCAGACGCAAATCGAACCGCAGGCCATTGGCGAACGCCTCGACGAAGGTCGAAGCTGGCGTCGCACCGATGCCTTCGCGGTTATAGACCAGCAGCGCTACGCGCAGAAGGGTGTACAGAACCATCAGCACCAGGCCGCTCAGGAGCGTATAGGCCAGGTGCGATTTGACGGTAGGTTGCGGCGCGCGCGCCGGGGCGTCCGTTTTGGCCATGGGTTGTGGGATCCGTTGGATTCAGGTTTAAGTTCAAAAAGCTGTGCGCCCGACCCCATCGAAATGCCGGTCCGGGCTGCGGGGGCCAAATATTACGTGAACCTCCGCGGTTTACCACCGATGCCGCGCATTCTTCATGACGGATCGGCACAAACGGTTATCACAATCAGGGAGCAGTCTCGGAACGGCGCGAATCTTCCCGAAGAAACGGTGAAAATTCCGTTGATTAGTCGCCCCTCACATATTTTCTTACAAAGCCTCGAATCAGGATTAAACCTTGAACGTCTGGGCATAGCGCTCGACGGCGTGCTCGATGGCTTCAAAGACAAGGGGCGCGTGGGGGCGGAGCGAGGCGTTTTCCTGCAGGGACGCCTGCACGGCCGCGATCAGTCGCGCAATGCGCACGTTCGGTTTGCGGATGTCACAGGTCGACGCCAGGCTCAGAATGCCGAGCCGCGACCCGAACAGGCTCTTTGAGCCATCCAGACGCAGGGCAAGCGCGTCGTCCTTTATGTACGCGGTGGTGTTGACGATGTCGTAGGCCGGCGCCAGTTGCGCGTCCGCTCCCAGCGGGTCGCGATACAACAACCCGAAGTTCTTCAGATGGGCGTCGCCGTTGCCGACCATGCAACTGAGCGCGACGATGTCGAAGAATTGATCCAGCGATTCACGCACATGCTCAGGCGCGCAAAACAGGCGAATGGCCTTGGCGATGTTTTCGTAGCTGGAGTCGTATTTCTGCTCGGTGCCCTGGCCCATCAGCACAGCCATGTCCTCGAAGCCGATGGCCCGCTGCTCAGCATCACGATCAAAACGGCGCATGACGAACAGCTGGCGGTTATCCGACAGATGAAATTCCGGCACCGGCATGCCGGCTCTGCGCGCAGCGTCCATGCACACGTACTCGTTAACGGCCAACCCGGGGAAGTCCGCCCTCCCCGATTTGACGATCAGCTCCGGCATCAACAGCGTGGCTTTCGGGTCCGTCACGAAATCCGAATCGGGCACGATGACTTTGGGCTGAACACCTGAAATCCCGGTGCGCAAAATGTACTGATCGACCAGTTCGGCAAACAGATCCTGCGTCCCGTCCCAACTGAGTATCTGCCCCAGGCTTCTGCCTGGGACGGGGCCCGCGCCACCCAGCAACTCGTCGATCATGGGAGACGCCACCGCCACGCGGCCGACCGGCGAACCGCTGCCGGTCAATGCCATGAGCAGCATCGGGTTGATGGGTGTGGTTTTAGCGAGGCGATTGCGCAGCTGTTCCAGCACGAAGCCTTCGGGGAGGTTCATCTGGAAGACCGGGTGCAGACTGCGCGATACGTAGGCCGCATCGCGAACCCCCATGGTCAGGCTGATCTGCGACGCCGGGCTGGCGTCCAGGCCGTAGCGAAACAGGTAGTCGCCGGACGCCGATGCCGACAGCTCACCACTCTCACCCTCCGGGGTAAAAATGCGTACACGATCCAGGGGTTTCACTGGAACACCTCGCGCAGCTCTTCAAACGTCGGGCGTCGGGCGGAGACGACTTTTATCTCGGCATTCAACGCGGCCAGGACCTTGGCGTAGAAATTCACCGCCACGGTCGGGCTGCCCTTTTCGACTTCGGCGAGCTTTTGCCGTGTCATGCCCGACTGGTGGGCCAACTGAACCTGAGTGAGCCCGCGGGACCTACGCATTTCTTCGATCTGGCTGCCCAGCCGCTCAAGCAACAACGTCGCGTCCATTTGTCACGCCTGCATAACATTTAACGATGAATGGAATGTACACGTGACATGCAGGGCGATCAAGGAGAAGTTACGTTTACCTGACATCAGCCCATGGATGTCAGGTTTACGTAACCTTGCAGCGGGGTCAGGCGTTGCTTGGCTTGCTGATCGCCTGAAGCACGTACTGCGGCAATGCGAAGGCGCCGATGTGGACCTCAGGGTTGTAGTAACGGGTGACGATGCCGCTGCCGGCGAACCGCTGATGCAAAGTGTCCAGCGAAATCTTGCGGTGCTGGGAATCCGTAGAGCCCCAGGCAAAGGTCATCGCGCCGCCAATGTAGGTGGGCACCGCTGCCTGATAGAAATGCCAGTCGGCGAACAGTCCATTCATGCGCCCTGCCGTGGTTTGCACTTCGCTCAGCTGCATGAATGGCGTGCCGTTCTGCGTGACCAGAATGCCGCCTTCGTTGAGGCAGCGATGGCAGGCCTGGTAGAAATTCTCCGAGAACAGCACTTCGCCCGGCCCGATCGGGTCGGTGGAATCGGAAATGATGACGTCGAATTTTTCCTCGGTGTTGGCAACGAAGCGCATGCCGTCGTCGATGACCAGGTTCAGACGCGAATCATCGAAAGCGCCTTTGGAGTGATTCGGCAGGTATTCCTTGCACATCTCGACCACGGTGCCGTCGATCTCGACCATGGTGATGTGCTCGACCGTCGCGTGCTTGGCGACTTCGCGCAGCATGCCGCCGTCGCCACCGCCGATGATCAGGACGCGTTTGGCGCGGCCGTGGGCCAGAATCGGCACGTGGGTGAGCATCTCGTGATAAATGAACTCGTCGGCTTCAGTGGTCTGAATCACGCCGTCCAGCGCCATGACGCGACCCATGCGCGGGTTCTGGAAGATCACCAGATGCTGATGCTCGGTGCGCACTTCATGCAGCATTTTTTCCATGCGAAAGCGCTGGCCATAGCCTTCGTACAACGTTTCTTGATAATCGCTCATGGATGGAGTCCCCGATAACTACTGATGACAGGACGGCGCGCCGCCCACAAGAAGGCGCGCATTCTACGTCGCGGCGCATGACAGGTCGAATGTCGCGGCGGCGCAAGGGTGATCCGCCCCCAACAAAAACGCCCGACTGGCCAGGCCAGTCGGGCGTTATGTGTTCTGAAGCTTGGCTGCGCTTCTGCTGCGATGCTAGATAGGCACGCTACTAGATACGCACGTTGCCGCGCGGGCCAGCGATTGCCCAGATGATCAGGCCCAGCACCGGCAGGATGACGATCAACAAAATCCAGAGAATTTTCTTCCCGGTTTCCGCGCCGCTTTTCAGCACGTTGATGATGGCCCAGATATCCAGCGCCAGAATGATCAGGCCGATCAGACCGTTGAAAGTAGAACCCATGGTGTTGCTCCTTATTGAAGGCTTGCCCACTTGAGAGTAGTGGCCTGCAACGAGGGTTCCGTTGGTCGGCAGGGATATTTGTCTGCGCAGCAAATCGCGTCGAAGGCGATCAAATCTGCGCCTTGAGCGCCTCCAGCGATGGCTCGATCAGTATGCCGAGTTCAACGCCGAGGGCCATGACTCGCTCGACGTCGGCGCCGTAGACCAGCACCGTTTGCAGCACGTGGTCCAGCGGCTCGCTGACGTCCATCAACACGTACCCGCCCATGTCCTTGTTCATGCTGGACAGCTGAATCTGTATACGGTTAAGCGCGGCCAGCGGTTCGGCCTTGGTCAGCTGTTTGGGCTTGATGTTGAACATTACGTTCGGGCCAAACGACGCCATGATCTCGGTGAGCAGGTCGGGATAGGTATCGGCCTGAAACAACACGGTGTCGGGAAGGCTGCCGATCACCACCCACTCCCCCAGCGGGATCGGGAAGGTGTCGTCGAAATTGATGTCAGGGTTGGCGGTCAGGAACGCATCGGGATCGCCGTAGGCCTGGGTGGCCTCATCGGCGATTTTTTCGATTTCTTCATCGCTCATGCAGCCGGAGCTGATCTTGCTGATGAATTCGATGAGTGAAGCTTTCATGGCAGATCGTCCGAGGGCTGGAAAACAGGCGCGCAGAATAGCTGGAAATGCGGCGCGCCTCTATCGCTTACGCCCCCAGACGGGTGAGCTGCTCGGCGGTCTCGGTCGCACCCATTGTCTGCGCGGCCATCAGCGGAGTGACGCCCTTGGCATCCTGGATATGAGGGTTGGCACCCTTGGAGATCAGGTAATCGACGATCGCGGTACGGTTGAACATCGCCGCCATCATCAATGCCGTGCGGCCGTCGGCGGAAGCGCCTTCAACCTCTGCGCCGGCTTCCACGAGGATCTTCACGGTTTCCAGATCGCCTTTGAAAGCAGCACCGGCGATGGGGCTCTGGCCGTTGTCGTTGCGCAGTTCAGGGTCAGCCTTGTGCTTGAGCAGCACTCGCACGGCGTCTTGATGACCGTGATAGCTGGCCAGCATCAACAGCGTGTCGCCTTTGTGGTTGCGAAGATTGGGGGTCAAGCCGTTTTCCAGCAGCCGGTCGAGCATCGGGGCGTCGCCAGCACGGGCCCGGTCGAATACCTGCTCGGCAAATTCCAGTGCTTCTTCGTCTGTCATGCGCGTGGCAGAACCGGTCGTGTTGGGGGCTTCGGACATAGGTAACTCCAGTAGCGCAATGCATTGCGCGGTATGAATCAAGGGATGCGGCGATCTACGGGCCAGGCAATCTATGAGCCATGGACAAAGCGTGTAGTTCCACTCACAGCAACAACTCCAGGCGCGCAGCGCAGAGGGCGCCGTCGCACATGACGCCAACCCTGCTAGCGCCAATGATCGGCGCCCAACCATCGGTTTCAATGGAGGTGATAGTGGCGCCTGAACGCTCACCGAGAAAATTTCGCAACAACGTGAAATAAATCCCCTATACCGCTGTCTCAGTCATGTCACGCAATGCGTGCACCCCTCCCCGCGTCACCCACCACTCACTCCCAACTCCGGTAAATTGCAGGATGCACGAGAGGCATTCATGCAAATTGCACGAGGCAGCATTTTTTAAAAAACCGTAACCCGCTGATTTCATTGATATTTATTTAACCTCAAAAACTGGCACAGTCACTGCACTAGTCATTCCAAGCTTGTTATCCCATGAGCAATGGAGCCTCTAGACATGACTTTCATCCAAGAAAAATTCGCATCCGTATTTTCCGATTTCGAAGTCACCACTCAACCGCGTCCGGACGGTGGGGTTCTGTTGACTCTGCGTAACGATCAAGGCACCAACATCCGTCGCTGCGTGTCCTACGCTCAACTGCACACCCCAGTGCAACTGGAATGGGTGATCAGCGCGATTCGTCGCGACCTGGCCGCACAAGCCAGCGAGCTGCCCGCCATCTCGATGTTGCAAAGCCAGCACCGTTTTGATTTGCCTACTTATCACACCCGATAGGTATCAGGCCGGAACATTGCGTTCCGGCAGCAGCACGTTTCACTCTCATCGAAGCATCCCTTGTAGATTCCCGCGATAGTTGATGCTATCGCGGTTTTTTTTGAGCTTTTTTCGAGTCACTCCCTTCACGCAATGACAGTCATTGCGGCGCTGTCTCTCAGAGCGGGCCTATTGAATAATCCCTCGGCACAACGCCTCGCCCACCGCCTGCGCACGATTGGTCACCCCGAGCTTGGCGTAGATGCTCTTGAAGTGATGTTTGACGGTTGCTTCCGAGACTTCCTTTATCAGCCCGATCTCCCACGCCGTCTTGCCTTCCCGCGCCCACTTGAGAATTTCCAGCTCTTTGGGCGACAGCGCTCGGGTCTGCAGTTGACGCCCTTTTCCCGCCACATGAAGCATCGGCACCAGACTCGTCAGCAGGTACCGATCGTTGTGGGTCAGCGGGCGCTCCATGCCGTTCAGCGTGCAAATGGTGATGACACCCTGATTAGCCCGCGTCTGGCTGCTGTAGCCGTAGGAAAAGGCTGGCAGGAGGTCGCAATCCTCCACCGCCGCCATGTAGGCGGGTGATGGCGGGTAGGTCTTGAAGGCCTCTTCCCAATTCAGAAAGCCCATGGTGTGTCGGTAGCAGCGGATAACCGGGTCCTCGATCATCAGGCGTCCCTGGCAATAAAGGTCCTTCCAATAGCTGTCGACGTTCGACGTGATGCAACTGAGGAGCACGCCGTTTCGGTACTGATAGAGCATGGCCCGTTCGCTGCGGCATTCAGCTCTCAGCCAGTCAAGTGCGTTGGCGATGGCCGCATCGCCATCCTGTTCAGTGATGCTGGTGACCATTTGTTGTATCAACGGACTCAGCGTCCCTGTCTGCGCGTTTTTCATGTTCCCCTCCCGTTTAAAACCATCAAATGCGCGGCCCTGATGCCCCTTGGATTTTTTATGCATGGCAGCTGAAAACGGCGTCAGGTGCTGTCGTCAACACGACCGCACGAGGCGCACTCAAAAGCTGTCAGGGTCCGGCAGGCGAAGGGTTACACAGTCGAGGAGGGTTAAACACAGCGTCAAAAACAAACAGGCATGCCTGACCGTAAAACAAGCAACTTCCCAAAACGAACAAAAACCAACTTACATTTTTCCGCATTTGGATACAAAAACGGCCAATGTCAAAGACATCGGCCGTCGGTTTTCAGCATGCTTGAATCGTCAGAAAGCGCAGGGCTCTATCCCCGTAAAACTGCTGACGTTGATGTGCCCATCCAGTTCTCCGCCATCGCGCACCAGTGCGCAGGTGACCATGCCGGCCCGTTGCGCCGCATCGAGCTCTTCCACGATGTCAGACAGAAACAGAATGGCGTCCGCCGGCTGACCGATGCTCGACGCAATCGATCGATAGGACGCCTCCTCCCGCTTGGGCCCGGAGGTGGTGTCAAAGTAGCCGCTGAACAGTCCGGACAGATCGCCCGCCTCGGAGCAACCAAAGATCAGCTTCTGCGCCTGGATCGAGCCCGAGGAGTAGACGTAAAGCGCGTACCCCGCCTGATGCCAGCGTTTCAGCGCCTCCACGGCGTCCGGGTAGACATGCCCCTTGAGCTGGCCGGCCTGATAACCCTGCTGCCAGACCATGCCTTGCAAGGCTTTCAGCGGCGTGGCTTTGCGATCTTCGGCGATCCATTGCAGCAGGATCTCGATCACCCGATCGACGCTCGCATCGGGTTCGGCACTGTCGTTGCGCACGGCCTGCAACTGCGCGGCCACCTCGGGGTCGGCGGCATGCTCGCGAACGAACGCGGGCAGATGCTGTTTGGCATACGGAAAGAGCACGTCGAAGACGAAGCTCACCGCGCTGGTGGTGCCTTCGATGTCGGTCAGGATCGCTTTAATGGTCATGGGTAATCAGTCTTCCAGACGCGGGAACTGGCCGGCGATGCTTTCGCCGGTGAATTTGGCCACCCAGCCCTCCGGGTTATTGAACAGGCGGATGGCGACGAAATGCGGATTCTCGCCCATGTCGAACCAATGGCGGGTGCCGGCCGGCACCGAGATCAGGTCGTTTTTTTCGCACAGCACGGCGTAGACAAAGTCGTCGATGTGCAGGGTAAACAGCCCACGGCCGGCAACGAAGAAACGCACCTCATCTTCGCCATGCTGGTGCTCCTCGAGGAACTTGGCGCGCAGTTCGGCCTTCTGCGGGTGATCGCTGTTGAGGCTGATCACGTCGACGGTCACGTAACCGCGCTCGGTCATCAGCCTGTCAATCTGGGTGCGGTAGGCCGCGACGACCTCCTCCTGGCTGGCGCCGGGGGTGATGGGCGCTGCCGCCTGCCAGCGGTCGAACGCCACACCGTGCTCGGCCAGGGTCGAGGCAATGTCTTCCAGGTGCGTCAGGACCTTGTTGGGCAGCTCGGGGGATGACACGTGATAAACGGACAGACTGCTCATTTCGGGGCTTCCTCGGTTCGGTCCGCACCGGTCGGCTCTGGGGCCGATCCGACGCGTTGATTCAGGCAGTGGGAACGCTGCGGTGCGTTGATCGTTGCGTACGTCAGGGATCAGCGGTTGAGCACGGACAGCGTCTTGAGCTCGCATTCGAACAAGAATTCGAAGGCTTCGATCTGGCGCAAGGCATCGCTCATTTTCGCGCCCCAGGTGTATAACCCATGACCGCGAATCAAGTAACCGGCGCAGTCAGGGTGTTGATCCAGCCAGGGCTGGACCTTGTCGGCGAGCCGGGCGATGTCCTGATCGTTGTCGAAAATCGGTACCAGCACTTTTGATTCGTGGGTGGAAACGCCGCTGAAGGCCTTTTGCAGCTCGTAGTCCTCGAACACCAGATGATCACCGGCCGTGAGCCGGGACAGCACGGTGGCGTTGACCGAATGGGTGTGCAGCACGGCGCCCACTGCAGGCTTGCAACTATAAAGCTGCGTGTGCAGCAGGGTTTCAGCCGACGGCTTTTTGCCGGGCTCCAGGCTGTTGCCGGCAAGGTCGGTGGCCAGCACGTCGTCCATGCCCAACTGGCCCTTGTGCTTGCCGGAGACGGTCAGCAGCGCTTCGGTCGGCGACAGGCGCACGGAATAATTGCTGCTGGTGGCGGGCGACCAGCCCCGGGCGTACAAAAACTGCCCCGCTTCGATGATTTCCCGCGCCAGTGCTTCGCGACTCATACGCGCTCCTCTTTCATACATGTGGCGGTCAGAACAGCAGCGGCCACGGCCGCCAGACTCGCAATGGCAAAGGTCCAACTGGCGCCCAGCGCATTCCAGCTGTACCCGGCATACAAAGCGCCCATCGCCCCGCCGGTGCCGGAAAGGGCGGCGTACAGCGCCTGACCCTGACCCTGCTGGCGCGGGCCGAAGCTGCGCTGCACGTAATGCACGGCCGAGGCATGAAAACTGCCGAAGGTGGCCGCGTGCATCAGTTGGGCGACGATCAGAATCGCCAGATGATCGGCCAGATTACCCAGTAAAAGCCAGCGCAAGGCGGCGATCACGAAGCTGGTCATCAGCACCTGGCGGACACTGAATCGCTGCAGCACACGGCTCATCAGCATGAACATCAACACTTCGGCAATCACCCCCAGCGCCCACAGCAGGCCAATGATGCCGCGGGTGTAACCGAGGTGTTCCAAGTGCAGCGTAAGAAAAGTGTTATACGGCCCGTGGCTCAGTTGTATCAGGGCAACGCTGACGTAAAACGCCAGCACGCCCGGCCTCATCAACTGCCTGAGAAACCCCTCCCCCGCGACCCGCGCGCCCGAGACCACCGGTTGTGCATTCGGCACCCACCAACTGCTGGCGACAATGCCGATCAGAATGACCAGCAAGAGTTGCGGGTAGTAATCCAGGCTGAACCACTCGAGCATCCGGCCCAGCACGACCACCGAGAGAATGAAGCCGATCGATCCCCACAGCCGGATCTGGCTGTAGCGGGAAGTCTGGCCCTGCAAATGCGTCAGCGTGATGACTTCGAACTGCGGCAGCACCGCGTGCCAGAAAAACGCATAGAGCGCCATGACCATCGCCAGCCAGGCGTAGGACGTGTCGACGAGAATCAGGCTGAAACAGGCCAGCCCGCAGAGGGCGCCGAAGCGCACGATGGCCAGACGTCGCCCGGTGTGGTCGCCGAGCCAGCCCCAGACATTGGGCGCGACGCAGCGCATCAGCATCGGGATCGCTACCAACTCGCCGATGCGCGCAGCAGAAAAACCCAGGTGGCTGAAATACAGCGCCATGTAAGGCGCCGTGGCCCCAAGCAGGGCGAAGTAGAAGAGATAGAAGCTGGCGAGGCGCCAGTAAGGAAGCGCCGCCACGCTCAGATGACCGCGGCGGCAACGCGCGGCTCAGGCATTACAGCTGACCCAGAATCGGCGTCGTGACACGCACGTCAGCGTTTTGGCCGCGATGGCGCAGCAGGTGGTCGACCAGCACGATGGCCATCATCGCTTCGGCAATGGGCGTGGCGCGGATGCCGACGCACGGGTCGTGGCGGCCTTTGGTGATGACTTCAACGGAGTTGCCATCGACGTCGATCGAGTGCCCCGGCGTGGTGATGCTGGACGTCGCCTTCAGCGCCAGGTGCGCAATGATCGGCTGGCCAGACGAAATCCCGCCGAGGATGCCGCCCGCGTTATTCGACAGAAAACCCTCGGGGCTCATCTCATCGCGGTGCTCGGTACCGCGCTGGGCAACGCAGGCAAAACCGGCGCCGATCTCGACGCCCTTGACCGCGTTGATGCTCATCAGCGCGTGGGCCAGTTCAGCGTCGAGACGGTCGAAAATCGGCTCGCCCAGGCCGGGCATCACGCCTTCGGCCACAACCGTGATCTTCGCGCCCACCGAATCCTGATCGCGACGCAGCTGGTCCATGTAGGCTTCCAGCTCCGGCACCTTGCTCGGGTCGGGGCTGAAGAACGCGTTGTCTTCCACCGAATCCCAGGTCTTGAACGGGATTTCGATCGGGCCGAGCTGGCTCATGTAGCCGCGAACGGTAATGCCCTGAGTGGCAAGAAACTTCTTGGCGATGGCCCCGGCGGCGACGCGCATGGCCGTTTCCCGCGCAGAGCTGCGACCGCCGCCACGGTAGTCGCGCAGGCCGTATTTATGGTGATAGGTGTAATCGGCGTGGGCGGGCCGGAACAGGTCCTTGATCGCCGAATAGTCCTTGGACTTCTGATCGGTGTTGCGGATCAGCAGGCCGATGGACGCGCCGGTGGTCTTGCCTTCGAAGACGCCGGAGAGGATTTCGACCTCGTCGGGCTCCTGACGCTGGGTGGTGTGGCGGCTGGTCCCCGGCTTGCGGCGGTCGAGGTCACGCTGCAGGTCTTCCAGCGACAGCTCGATGCCCGGCGGGCAGCCGTCAACGATGGCAACCAGTGCCGGACCGTGGCTTTCGCCGGCAGTGGTGACAGTGAACAGCTTGCCGTAGGTATTGCCGGACATGCGGGAGGCTCCGAGGACGTTCAAAAACTCAAGCGCGCCAGTATACGCAGGCTTATGGCGCAGTTCATCCTCGAACCTTATTCATTTGCCCGCGTCCAATTGACACTTTATTGATGACGGTCCTGCAATGCTAAGCGCCTTACCCCTGATTCGCGGCTTCTGGCCGCTGCGAGCGATCATCTTGAGCCTGACCCTGCTGTCGTCCATCGCCCACGCCGGAACGCCCGTCGTGCTGCAGCGCCCCATCAGCCTGGACACCGGGACCGGCGAGCTGTTCGGCACGCTGCTGCTGCCCAAATCGACCAAACCCGTGCCAGTGGTGTTGATCATCGCCGGTTCGGGGCCGACCGACCGTGACGGCAACAACTCCGACGGCGGGCGCAACGACAGCATGAAGCGTCTCGCGCTGATCCTCGCCAAGCACAACATCGCCAGCGTGCGTTACGACAAGCGCGGCGTCGCGGCCAGTCGCCCTGCCACCCCGGACGAGCGCGATTTGAGCATCGAAAAGTACGTCGACGACGCGGTCGCCTGGGCCGCCAAGCTCAAGACCGACTCGCGCCTGGGCCCTCTGATTCTGATGGGCCACAGCGAGGGCGCGCTGGTCGCCACCCTGGCGGCGGAACGCGCAGGCGCCGTGGCGTTGATCTCCGTAGCCGGCACCGGTCGCCCGGTGGATCAAGTGGTTCGCGAGCAATTGCAGGATCGCCTCCCTCCTCCGCTGCTGGCGCGCAGTGAGCAACTGATCGAAGAGATCAAAGCCGGCAAGACCGACAACGACGTGCCCGAACCCCTTCAGGTGGTGTTCCGCCCGAGCGTGCAGCCTTATCTGATTTCATTGTTCCGGCAGAATCCGACGGCGGCGTTCGGGCAATTGAAGATCCCGACGCTGATCATTCAGGGGCGCAACGACATGCAAGTGGGCGTGGGCGATGCCGAGCTGCTGCACAAGGCCAAACCCGACTCGCAACTGGCGATTATCGACGGCATGAACCACGTGCTGCGCATCGTGCCGATGGACATCAAGCGGCAGTTGGCGTCCTACAAGGATCCACAGCTGCCGCTGGCCAGCGAAGTCACCGATCGCATCCTGAAATTCCTCGACTCGATACCGGCCGCCTGAGGCCGGTGCTCTTCTCGTCGACGCGCGAGTCGACGCACGATCCCTTCAGCTTCGTCAGAAACGGCCGATAGCTGTCTGCTGGCATCGTGTGCCGGTGCCATGTGCCGGGCAATGTCGATAACAGGATCGCCGTGATGACAGAAGCAACCATGCAAACCGACGCGGTCGATCCGACCGATGCCAAAGAAGGCGAAGTCGCCGCGCCTGTGCTGTGGGAAGAAGTCCACGCCGAGCACTTCTCGATGCTGCGTCTGGCGCCTCTGCCCACCGACCGTGCCACCGGCGCACGCCCGCTGCGGTTCGTCGAGTTCGGCAAGGCCGAGCGCCACAACAAGGAATTCAGCCTGCTGCGCATGAGCTATCAGTTGCCGGGGCAGAAGGTCCGTAAAGAGCAGAATCGACTGGATATCTGGGTGGACCACGCCAATCGCAGCGTCCGCGTCGGCCCGGAATCCGGTTTGCAGATCGACCCGTGGAACCGTGGTCTGGGGCGCTTCATGCTGGCTCAGGGCATCACCTGGGCGCAGAAACGTTGCGCCGCGTACAAGATCGAAGGCGTTGCGCTGGCCAACAAGGATGCGCTCAACGAGGACACGCGCCTGCGTCGTGATCACTTCCTCAAAACCCAGGGTTTCGAAGTCGTCTACGCCGATGCGCAGCACCTGAAAGGCACCATCAAGGACGCCAAGGTCGGCAACCTCAATAACACCTGGAACGCCGACAAAATCCAGATCGTGCAGATCCTCGACGCCGCGCAGATGCTGCAACAGGCCGAACAGAGGATTCAGGAACAGGACGTTACGATCAAGAAGACCGAAGACAAGGTCAACAAATACCGCCGGGACGACGCCGGCTTGCGCTTCACCATCGCCTGCCTGGTGACCTTTGCCGTGTTTCAGGCCGGCCTGCTGATCTGGATTGCAACGCACCGGTGACCCGGCGTTAAGCCAGGCCCGTGTGCTCGCCATCAGCTGTGTGGCGTGACAACCGACGCCTTCCCGGCTGAAGCCGGTCCTACATCCAGCATACGCGGTGAATCTGGATGGATGCGGTGCCCTGGTGGGACCGGCTTTAGCCGGGAAGAGGCCCGCGGATGGCCTGACTAGATCCGCGCCGCGAAGAGGTCTTGATGATTGCGGCACTGCTCGGCCGTCAGCATGAACACGCCGTGGCCGCCGCGCTCGAATTCCAGCCAGGCGAAATCCACTTCCGGGTACAGCGCTTCGACGTGAACCTGACTGTTGCCGACTTCCACGATCAACAAGCCCTTTTCCTCCAGATGGTCCGCTGCCTGGGCCAGCATGCGCCGCACCAGGTTCAAGCCGTCGTCACCGCAGGCCAGCGCCAGCTCGGGTTCGTGCTGGTATTCGTCGGGCATGTCGGCGAAATCTTCGGCATCGACGTACGGCGGGTTGGACACGATCAGGTCAAAACGCTGGCCCGGCAGGCCGTCGAAACCATCGCCCTGCACGGTGTACACGCGCTGATCCACGCCATGGCGCTCGATGTTCTGATTCGCCACTTCCAGCGCCTCGAACGACAGATCCGCCAACACCACTTCAGCGTCGGGGAACACGTCAGCGCAGGCGATGCCGATGCAGCCGGAGCCGGTGCAAAGGTCGAGAATGCGGGCCGGATCGCTGGCCAGCCAGGGTGCGAACCGCTGCTCGATCAGTTCACCGATGGGCGAGCGCGGAATCAGCACGCGCTCATCCACGATAAATGACATCCCGCAGAACCACGCTTCACCCAGCAGATACGCCGTGGGCACGCGCTCTTCGATGCGTCGCTTGATCAGGTGTTGAACCGCCACCAGCTCTTCGTCTTCCAGGTTGCAATCCAGGTAACTGTCGGCAATTTCCCACGGCAGGTGCAGGGCGCCGAGCACCAGCTGGCGAGCTTCGTCCCACGCGTTGTCGGTGCCATGACCGAAAAACAGGTCTTCCCCGTGGAATCGGCTGACAGCCCAACGGATATGATCGCGCAGGGTGCGCAGGCGGGAAGTGATCACGGCAGACTCCTTGAAAAAACGACGGGCGATTCTATCAGCCATCCACGCAACAAACGATCCCGCACCGGCCGCGGCGGCCCCGCGCAAAATTTTCCGCAGTCTTTGCCTCGTTTTGCAGGCACTATGACAGCAACCGTGACCTGCTCGACGGCTTGAAGCCCGGCAAAATAGCGAGGTCTGTGCGCACGGCGATTCACAGAATCGCTCTGCCAGTGGACAATGTGGCAAAAGCCCCACTCGAAGGAGCCCCCCGATGTCTGTTTCAAACACTGGTCCAAAGACCATGTTTCAACTCAGTGGCCGTGAATACGCAGCGGCGACATTGAGTAATGCCACGCTGATCATCATCGATGCGCAGAAGGAATACCTCAGCGGCCCCCTGGCCCTGACCGGCGTTCAGGACGCCATCAACAACATCGTCAAACTGGTCGCCGCAGCCCGTGCTGCGAAGTCGCCGATCATTCACGTGCGCCATCTCGGCACCGTCGGCGGCATGTTCGATCCCCAGGGCGAGCGCGGGCAATTTGTCCCCGAACTGCAGCCACAGGGTGATGAAGTCATCATCGAAAAACGCCTGCCCAACGCGCTGAATGGCACGGTCTCCACCGACGACCGCACCACCCTGCACAGCCTGCTGGAAAGCCGTGGCCGTCTGGACCTGGTGGTCTGCGGTTTCATGAGCCACTCCAGCGTCAGCACCACCGTGCGCGCGGCCAAGGATTACGGGTTTCGCTGCACGCTGGTTGAAGACGCCTGCGCCACCCGCGACCTGCCGACCCCGAGCGGTGTCATCAAAGCCGAGCTGGTGCAGCAGGCGGAGATGGCAATCATGAACGACAACTTCGCCAAACTGGCGCTGACCAAAGACCTGATCTGATTCCTCCCTCGACAGGAGCTGTTGCAACCGAGCTGACTGCGCAGGCCCCTCGCGCGGATCATTTTCCGGCAGTTCCTGAAGAAAAGGCGTACAAATGCAGTCGTCAGGCAGGGTAATCCTGTTCACCTGACCGCCTATCCGTAATCAATGCGTGATGCCCCTGAAACCTGGCCAGGCGGGAACCACCCCCACACTGCGCTGGTCAGAGCGCCGATACTCATAGAGGAAATCGGAATGAAAATATCCGATGGTTTTGATGCCCGTCGCCTGCGCCCCAAGGGCCAGGGCAGCTGGCGGATGCGCATAATCGCTGCGATTTCGGCCGTTCTGGCCACCGCTGGCGTGCTGTTGGCCATGGCCGGCATTGCCAGTCTGATCGGCAACCCTGTTGCGCTGGGCGAACTCAACGCCAGTCCCGCGGGCGCCGTGGTGACGGTGATTGTCGGTTTGCTGATGCTGTACGTCGGTATCTGGTTCTGGCGCCGCAGTCGCCGCCGCCGTCGTCGTGCCGGTGAACTCAACATGTCTCCCCATCTGATGAAGAAACACGACTGACCTTCGCGTCATCCGCTGCCGTTTAATCATCGAGAGTCTAAATCATCGATAGTCGCGCCGATTATGGCGTGACGCGGTTAAACTGGCCCCCTTCGCGGAGACCACCATGCAAGACGACGATTTTTCCCTGTTCAGAAGTGAGATTCGCGGCGTAAAGCCCATCAAGACTGAACATGCGGACGTAGGAAAACCCAAAACCGACCGTAAGAACCTGGCCAAGCTTCGTCAGGCGGCCACCGTGCGTTCCGATGCGACGATTACCGTTGATGGCCTGTCAGACCAATTCGTGATCGATGTCGGCCCAGAAGACACGTTGTACTGGGCCCGTGACGGGGTGCAGGAAGGCCAGATGCGCAAGCTCAAGCTTGGGCAGATCAGCTTCGAAGGCAGCCTGGACCTGCACGGCATGAGCGTCGAAATGGCGCGCGAGACGATGTGGGAATTCCTGGCCGAGGCGGCCAAGCTTGAAGTGCGTTGCGTGCGCATTACCCACGGCAAGGCCGTGCGGCTGGACGGCAAGCGGCCGATGATCAAGAGCCACGTCAACACGTGGTTGCGCCAGCATCAGCAGGTATTGGGATTCGCATCGTGCATCGCCAAGCATGGCGGCGCCGGTGCGGTGTACGTGATCCTCAAGCGGACCATGATGGAAGGGCGTGACGAGTAACGCGGGGACTTGCTGACCAGTCCCTGTGGGAGCGCCAACCCGCCCGCTCCCACCGCTCATTGGGCGTTTATCCGATCAGCGCGGACCTGGACCAGGACCGCCGCCACCGCCGCCACCACCCGGGCCGCCACCTTCATAGTGACCGCCGCCGCCACCGCCTCCGTGACCACCGTGGCCTCCCCCGCCCGGGCCCCAGAATGGCCAGCATCCGGACATGGCTGACATCACCGCGATGACCATCGCGACTTTCGCTATACGACTCAACATTTCGTTTTCTCTCTCAAAACGGGCTTGATCTCAGGCATTCATCACCTGCTGCTTCTGACAGCGCACGCCCGTGAATCCGCGTCGTGGTTTGGTAGCGATCAGGTATCGAAACAGGTACGAAGCAGCTGCCGACAAAAAAGGCCGCGAGGCATGGGCAATCCCGTCGCAGCCTTTGCTTTACGCGTTCAAATGATCAGTGACAATCAGCGGCGGTAGTAACCCGGCCCAGGTCCAGGTCCGGGCCCATAACCGCCCCGCCCGCCATCGTAGGGGCCGCCGTCGTAATAACGGTGTTCGTGCCAGCCACCGCCGTGGCGGCCCCAACCCGGTCCGAAAAAACACCCCGAAACCGACGACGCCAGGGCAATCACCAGTGCGATTTTCGCGATTCGGCTAACCATCATGAGCACTCTCTTCATCCGGGCATCTGTCACCCGTTACGTCAGACATCACGCCGACACATTCCGACATATCCCCTCGGTAAAGGTTGGGTAAAGGTCAGCTGACACTGCCCCGGCGGCGCCATGCCGCAGGGGTCCGGGCCGCCTGCCGTACCCCTGCGCGTCCAGCTACGCTACTATGTGCGCCTTTGCAGGCCTGCAACCCTGCGTTTTTTGAACCCACACGGAACACACCCCTGTGACTCTGGAACAGAACTACACCGCTATTCTTTGAGGGGCTTGCAGAGACAGCCGGAGTAGGGAAACCCTGTAAATCCGGGGGATTGCTTACATCAGCGTACTCACAAAAAACCAGCGAAACGCACGCATTGGTACAAAAATTGGTATGAGCGCCTGCCGGAGCTACCCCGCTAGAGCTCTATATCGGTGAACTTCTGGATCTGCTTTTTCGTGAAGCCTTTGGCGAGGTCAACCAACAGCTGCACCGTGAAGCCGCCAGCCTTCATCGCGCCATCTTTGGTCATCTTCCAGATCTTCTCGTCGCGCACGGAATCAGCGAAATCATGTCCGGCCGGGGTCAAACTTCGGAAGCCGAAGCCGGTGGTGCTGCCACCACCACCTTGGTCAATCAGCCCCGCCATAATGATCTGCCGCGCGTGATACTGGACCTGCTCTTCTGTGTACCCTTCAATGGGAAAGTCACCGCCCAGCACGTTGATCTCGGCAATTGCACCCGGTGGGAGCTCTTCCAGCTCGAGCTGCAGAACTATCGCCCGGTACAAATCCATATCTCTTCTCATGTGGTCTACTCAAGCTATTAGGAGCACTGAGGATAGTCCAAGATTTGGCGCACAACGCTGGACGTAGCTATGATCCAATATCAGGATTCGCGCCCCCTCAGAGGCTACCTATGACCCACGACAACATCAGCATGCCCGCCGCTGTCAGGCAGGAGCTTGATCTGCTGCTTACCACGATCAAACGCGCAACGACAACAGATGAAGCGGAGCGCGGCGGCCTCCGGGCGGAGGGCTTCGTGCTGGGAGTCGAGCGGCTGAAGGCGCTACAGCCTGCATCCATCGAGGCGCTTTATTTGGTGGTCGAACAGTCCGTCGAGTTCCGTGTCGGAGAGCTTGCAGCGCAAGCGTGATCAGGGGGTGCTGCTGGAGGGGCAATCCAGGCCATCAATGCTTCGACGCTGTCCGGGCTCTGGAGCAGATCCTTTGCAGCTTCTACTCTCGCTAAAAGGGTCTTTCGGGCCTCGGCTTCCATGTCTGTTGAGCGGGCAATGATGTCGTCGAAGAAAGCCTCCGTCTTCCTGCCAGCGCTCCACGTATCGATCGTGTTGAGCAGCTCTTTCAGCGCGGCTTCCCGTTGTTTCAGGATCGCTAAACGCTCATCTCTAGCCTCCGCAATTGCCCTTTCGGCTTCCCACCTTGCACGCTCCAAAGCAGCGGCGCGGTTGGCCTCAGCAAGCTCGATCGCTAACGATTTTGAGCGCGCGACCAATGATTGCACGATATCTTCGATCTGTTTTGCGAGGCTGGCACTGCTCTCTGTCCAAGTCTGCGTCCACTCGACAAAGTAGTAAGGGCTGTAGGCTCTGAGGCAAAGCCTTTTTGAGGGGGCTCGGTCAGTCGTGACCTGATAACGCTCAGCTCTTATTCCATTCCATAGCCCGGGCTTTTGTTTTCTCGCCTCGTGCACAGACACATATTTGCCATTGAGGTAGACCATCTCTTTGTTCTCGGTCTGCTCATAAATCGTCAGGCCGATCGCAATCTCGTCTATGAAGACGAGTGTAGGTAGCGCAGGTCCCCAGGTGCTTGTAGCGAAAACCGATCGCTTCAGCCGGCCGTCCTCATCCCCAATGACCTTGCGTGTGTATCCATGTTGGCCGCAAGCGACCGATATCCGGTGGTTCAAATCGCGGAACCGCGTGGCTATCTTCATCAGAGTTGAAGCAGCTCGACGCAGGGTCGGCTCGGTGACCACCAGGTCCGGCAGATTTCGCTTGGCGGGTTTCAAGTAGCCGTCACTCGCTACCCTGCCACTCGTAAACGAGCTGAGCGAACCCGTGATCATCGCGCGCCGGGCGCTCCCGGACTTTGGCATGTCCTGGGATTGCTCAGCTTCCGCGCTACTGGAGAGCACGTCTCCCTTGCGCCATTGAGTTGGCGCGCCAGGCTGGGATTTTGGGAGAGGCGGAATCGTTGGTCGCTGTCCTGATTCTTTCTTCGCCCAGTAACCACGCGGCGGGCACGGTATTCCCAGTCGCACACAAACGCGCCTAAGAAACACGGCCGAGACGCCGTACTTTGGCGCGAGGGTCAGCATGGGCGTATCCCACACCTCGGCATAGAGGGTATCTCTCTCGACGCGATCCTGATCCACTTGCTGTCCCCGGCCCCCAGGCGCCCTTTGGTCGTTTTGATCGGCACCGAGTTGGCTTTGTACTAATCTCGATTGACCGCGGCCCAGTGCCCGGTCGGTCAGCCGGTTATTCCTTAACCCTCAATGCCGCCCGCTGCGTCAGGCTGACCGTTATCTACTTGGCGTGAACAGCCCAGGCATCTCGGTGCTGTTGACCTCCATCGCAGAAGCCGCGATTTGGCGCTGCGCCAAGGCGCATCTTGTCGGATTAATCAGGCCCCGCCGGATGTCTTTCAGTGAATCACCGGCAACGCATCGGCCGCCACCTCGATCGCCACGGTTGCCTCAGCCACGTCCGCTGGATTGTAAAACTGCTCACCGGACATCGACAAAACTGCTATCTCCGTCAGCTCATCGATGTCGACGCAGCACTCTTGCGCCGCAACCAGCACCGCCTTCAACGCCATCCGCAAAACCCTTTCCCTGTCTTCGCTCATGACCGTAACCCTCCCTGTGGAGCGATAAGCGTAGACCGTCCAGGCGAATCGGACGGATCATCCCACCGAAACGAGAACAAATGGAACGCGGCGACCTGCTAGTATCGCGTAGTGACGACAACGAGCACCGGATCACAGGTCGGATGATTTGGCGCGGTGGTGATCTTTGATCATCATCGGGTAAAGAGGCATAGCCTCTCGCCGATAGGTTAACTAGGCACCACGTTCAGGTGATGACGCGAGGAATGGAATGGCAACAAGCAAGCATGGCCAAAAGAGCGCTACCCCCTCACAAACTGAGGCGAAGCTGAAACCAGAGGAGCTTTCAGTCTCGCCATCGATGTTTTTAGAATACTTGAACTCTATCAATAGAGACGCTATGTGCTCATTCTGCACCAAGGGCGACTATGCTATAGCATCTGATCCAAGCGGGGATTGCGCGCCACTCGTGGCAACTCCTGTGCCGCACGTTAAGGGATTAGGGCTCTGGCTCTACACTGCATCGTGTATGAATTGCGGTCATACGATTTTCTTTCACGCCCCATTCGTCGCATCAAGAATATTGGACAAGTGACATGGCAGTTGCTCTAACGATATGCGCTACCGACATTTTTTCAGCGGTCAATTCACATCGACCAAGCCCTAGCGGGGCTGAAAAGTATGTGCGATTTCGGTCAAAAGATGGTCACTACACCGAACACGTTCTCGTTTTTGCTAGACTCAGCAATGTCGACGTTGAACGGTCAGCAAGGATCGTTATGCGTCCTACCGCTATTCATGCCATCCGGAGGGCTGGTTTCATGACTCGGTTCTTAGACCTAAGCATCCACGATTTGGCGGTCATGGTCGGCCTTGGCTGCTTCACAGGCTCTGCTACGAACGTTGTCTGGAATCTTCTCGCCACATCTCCCGCGCCGGAGGGGCTAGCACTGTCATCAGCATTTATCGGCTTTGTGCTAGGAAAACTTGTCGCAGATCGATCGGGAGCACACCGCCATGCATGAGGTCTCTGCTTGGTTCTTCGCTCAGTTATCGGTCATTACCACCATCACGGGTGTGGTGGCGTTTTTCGTTTCATGCGTTGTAAAACGCAATTCGGACAATACCCTGATGGACGCGGTGACTCGCTCAGCTACATGGAGCGCACTACCAAATGGTGTGGCATTTCTGTTGTGCACTACAGACAGCAGCTTCATCCCGAAACTAGCGGACTCTAGTGTCGCGTTCTTCATGGGGGGAATTGCGCTTCTTGCCGTAGGGATGTGGGATCTCAAAAACCTTTTTAAACGAGAGGCGCCGCCTGACCCCGCAAGCACAGGAGCAACCTAGTCAGAGCCCGCCAAAAAGCGGGTTTTTTTTGTGCTTCAGTTGACGCTCTCTGGCTTTGACAGCCCTCAAGCCAGTCGCTAGCCTGATCCCCATGAAAACGCTATTCCTCCTCATGGCCCAGTACGACGGCCAAGTCATTATCCCCTTGGAGCGCATCTGCTCCGACTACTTCACACACCTAACACCCGACGTGATGAAGATGAAGGTCGCGGCCGGGCAGATTGACCTGCCGCTGGTCAAGCTCGAGCAAAGCCAGAAGTCAGCCCGCGGCGTCCACGTCAATGACCTTGCCGATTATCTGGACGCGCGACACAGGTCTGCGAAGGCGGAGCATGATCAACTCATGGGGCGCGCGCCGCTCAAGCGATGCTGATTCAGAAACGGGTGGCCAAGGTGGTGGACGATAGATCTGATGCGGACGTGATCGAATTCATCCGATTGCCGGAAGTAAAGCGGCTCACTGGTCTGAGCACCGCGACGATATACCGGATGGTGACAGCCGGCGTATTCCCAAGGCAGGTGAAGATCGGCGCGCAAGCGGTGGGATGGGTGAAAGAGGAAGTTCTGGTTTGGAGCCAAGCGAAGGTGCAAGCGTCTCGTGAATAGAGAGGAGGCAGCGACGGCTACCATCACTCAAAACGGCACCACCATGATTGGAAGTAGAACGCCTGCTCCACCTGCTCGATGCCGGAAATGATAAGCCCCTGGGTGCCCATGCTCGTCACGCTGGCATCCAGAAGTCTTGGCAAGGCATCCCGCGCGTGGCCGACGCTGTTCAAGATGAATGCTTCACGGGTAATGCGGCCAAGTGCGGAGCATTGAGACTCAACGATCTGCACGTCGCCTTTGAACGGCGATATCTTGCTGAGCTGGTCTTTCGGTACGGCGACGCCCATCTGGCGGCGCGGGGTGATGAGGACGTACATGAGAAGGCTTCGCTTGTTTATACTGTATATGCGTACAGTAAACGTGAGCGCGGCGCCTCGGTCAATACTGTATGGCATGGCTGCCGACAGATGAATGCGGAACGCTGCGTGCCAATTTGGCATCGGCTAGAATGCGGGTCAACTTTGCAGAGGGAAGCTCGATGTATCTCAGGCGTGTGGCTTTAATGGTGATTGCGATGTCAGTGCTTTCCGGCTGTGGTCACTTCACGCAGAAAACGATCCCGTGTAATTCGACGCCTCCAAATCAGCCCGGCTGTTATTAAAGGCGTTCAAGGTTGCTCAGGACTGGAGGTCAGACTTTGCGCATCCCGAACTGCGCAACCTTCACTCTGGAGTCCTGAGCGATGCCGGCAGCCAGGTACAGACCCATGCGTGAGGTGATGACGGTTTCCGTGACGTCGCCCGTGTAACGTTGCGTCTCCAGCATGCCCTTCCAACTGGTCGGCAGAGTGAACGGTTCCTGATATTTGTCCATCGACCGGTAATAGATGGTGGTCGACGTACCGGCCACCGGCTTGGTGATTATCAGCTCTGCTTCCCAGCCAAGGATTCCTCGGCTGTTCCCGACGATCTCCGGCGCCGAAACCATCTCGATCACATCCCCTGCCAAAACATTGGACAGCGTGACGTTCGCAGCTGGCTGCACGTAGATGTACCCGCCGGCGGCCGCCATTGCGCCGGCCAGCTCAATGCACTGAGCTTCGCCGTAGGCGGATGGCTCTTTGTACCAACGGGAAGTGATGCCGTTCAGGCCTGAGCCGGATGCCTTGTAGTTGTCCGCCAGCACCGATCCGGCGACCGGGTTTACCGATGCGTTGATAACGCCAGTCGAGCCAGTCATCAGCGGATTCCGGGTCGTTCATCGCAGCAATCAGGTATGCCTTGGGGTCGGTAAAGGTCAGGGCACGAGCCAGGTCGAATGTCGGGCCTGAGTCCTCATCATCCACATCAGACTCGACCGATTTGGGCGCCTTTGCCTTCGGCTGAGCTTTAACATTTTTGTTAACGGTCCCATTCGCCAGTTCGGCCAGAACGTGAGGGTCTTTTGCAAGCCGTGATCCGGCGGCCGATGCGCTGGAAGCGCTATAGCCTGCGGCTATCGCTGCTTCTTTGTTGGACGCACCTCCCCTCAAAGCGTCGGCGAATGCGCGCTTTTTGGGTGTTAAAGCCATTAACAAAAAACCTCAAAACGGGAAAAAAACTCTGAATGCGGGACCGGGTGGTCTAGAGCGCCAAGGCTCCGAACTTTCGAGGCACCCCCTGCCCTTGTTGCACGTCAGTGGCGTGCCAGACTCCGGACAGATCGGGGAGTTGGCGTGCTACAGGCTGCCGGCCTCCTCGCGCTGCTTCACGGACGAGTGACAGGTCGTGCACAGCGGCTGCCAGTTGGATCGGTCCCAGAACAGCGTCATGTTGCCCCGGTGCGCTTCGATGTGGTCGACCAGCGCTGTCGCTGTCACTCGACCCACTGCATCACACATCACACACAGAGGGTTATCGAGGATGAAGGCCTTGCTCGCCTTCTGCCATGCGTAGGTGTAGCCGCGCTGGCCGGATGTGGCCTTGTCAGTGCGCCACGAACCAGGCTGCATGATCGGCAGCTTGTTGCCCTGCGTGCTCACCCGATTGCCTAAGGATTTGAGCCGAGACATCAGCAGCCTCCCGCCATCCTAAAGCCGATCGCAACCCCGAAAAGAATTGCGCCGGCAATGATGAAGATTGGAACGCCATCCGAATGCGGCACTGATCCGCCGCGCATAGGAGGCGGTGCAGGCGGTGGTTGCCAGCCAGCAGGCCGACCCGCCCACTCGGTTGTAGGAGGCGGTTTATCGATGTCCATCGTCACCCACGCGCTTCAGCTGCCGGGACAGAAGCGCCTCAAGGTGGGCGCTCATGCGCTTGTACACAGGGCTTGGCGAGACATCTCCACCCAGCGGCGCGCTCAACTGTGCCAAGTGTTCGTGCTCATCCCGCAACACGCGGGCCGTGGACTCGATGGCCTGCTCAAGTGGGTCGAGCATGAAGCTGACAGCCTCACCTTGGACCGCACCAAGCTTATCGATCGAAGAGGTCAGCGCAGATGTATCGACACTCACCTTCAGCTCGCGCAGCGTGCCACTCGCTGGAGCCTGCTCACGGAGATTGAAGATGGTTTCAGCGACCTTTGGCTTCGTGCCCGGCGAACCCATGTAGCGCTCGCTGGACAGCTCATGCGATGCCACTTGTACGTGCTGGCCGTATTCGTCGTGAAGGGCGCGATCGATCAGCTCCAGAACATGGGACTTGCCCGAGCCAACAGCGCCGATCACAACGATTTCGATAACTTGGGTCATGGGATCTACTCAACTGTGCAGGCCGGCCACTTACATCGCGCGAATGCCGAGGCACCAGCGTGGTCGTGGTCTTCCTGCATGATCATGGGGAATGGTGGGTAGCCCGGCACTGTGACGTACCAGGATTTCTTTCTCACAAATTGTCCATGCCTTTGAAGGCTTCCTGGACCCGCGCTGACCACTCAGCCTTAGGGAATGGATATGCGTAGAGGAACGCCATCAGTTCGCCCGAGCTAAAGCCGCCACGACAGCGCTTGCAGTACTCCCCGAACTCGATGTCGGTGCGCAGCGAATGCCAGCTGGCGACCATATCAAGCAAGTCCGCGAGAGCTGCCGGGCCTCCGATTTTCTCCTGAGCCAGGTACGACCCGGCTACCTTGAGAAACTTGCGCTCGTGCTCCTGCAGGCTTTTAAGCGGCAGCGCCGCTGATACTCGACTCATAGCGCGGCACTCCATACGTGCAGGTGTTCTTGAGGGGTTGTGTCTTTGCGTGCCTGGATGGAAACGGCACGGGCCCACGATCGGTACGCGTCCGCTGGAGAGTTTCCAGCACCGGCCCACGGGTGCCCATCTGCGACGCACCAATAGGTCCCGCGCCTGGCGGTGATCTTCACTTTTGGGAGCCGCCCGGTGAATCCAACCTTGCCACGAGCGAGCCAGGCCTCGACGGCAGGCCAGATAATCTGCTGCTCTGGTGCCTCGAAATCCTGCTTTCCGCCGTGCTGCGTCATTTCGGCTAGGCCGTAGTCCTTGTTCGCCACCCAAATTGCGAAGCGGGTCGGCACGTGCTCCAGCTCATATCCTTTTTGCCGCCATGCCCAGTCATCAGGGAACTCCCGCAAAGACTCGGCGATGCGCTGGGCTTCCGGATAGGTTTTCACCAGGACTGCGCCGGCTGGCAGCACAGCAGCGCTACCCCGCACGAGCATTTGAGCCAGAGCGGACGGCGGAACACCCTCTGCCGACAGTTGGCGCGGCTTCAGCCAATCAAACATTCCCATGATCTGGTCTCCCCTTCCCATACTTGCGCCCGGATGATGGCCGGCTCATTTCGACGTCTTCGTCGCTCGCGTAGCCAGTGCTTAGCTCGACAAAGCGGTGGTACCAGCGCGGTCAGCCAGTTGAGCTGATCCGTCGCAGCTTGCAGCTGAAATTCAGCCTCGGCTGCCAATTCAGGAATCGTCGTAATAGAAGTGCTCATTCCGGCACTCCCAGGTCTGTGGCAAGTTGGGAAAGCTCGCGATGTGCCGAGCGCGCGATGAGGCGAACAGCAGATTGGATGCCTGCCTCACCACGGGAGTTGAGCTGCGGCTCGGGGTTGATCCCGTCACCACTCTCTCTGACCACAGTATTTTCAGCGAGCACGTCGGTGAGCGTTCCAATGACGTCTAACGCCTCAGCAATCTGCGCGAACGTATACCCACAATCTTGAGGCTTCCTCATTTGCCGGACTCCTCTTGAGCTTGTGGGAGACCGCGCTGCACCGACCAAACCAGCGCGGAAACGGCCTCGGTAATGAACGCCAAGGTCTTCATGCCATCGCAGTAAGCCATTTCGCCCATGTTGAGCGAGTCATGCATGTGATCGCAGATCTGCCCAAGTCCAGACGAGAGGGTCCTCGCTGCCTGAAGCGCATCTTCAGCGTTGATTCCGGCGGTAACGCCGAAAACCATCAGGCCGCGGTTGTCTATCGGTGTATTGCTGAAGTCGGACCTAACGGTGAGGGGCAGTTGCGTTACACCTTGAGTTTTGCTATTTTCTGGGCGTGACATATCGTTCTCCGAGAACGAAGATTCAAGAAAGTCCATTGGCGTGGACTGGTTAAGAAGGCTCGCGAATGCGGGCCTTTTTGTTGCCTGCGGTTTAGCCGGTCAACAAATACTGGGATTGGCGCTTGTTCATTTCAGATACTCATCAAAACGGCAAACGCCATTGGATGGAAGTCGCTAAGCAGGTACTCAACAGGGACTTCCATTTTTGGGTTGACTGTGTTGGTCCGTAGCGTACTCATTAACCGCGGGCCTCAAGAGGGTCGAGTTTGGATGAGCTCGAAGCACTGGACAAAATGCCAGCATCCTCAGAGGACTGATCGATGGGTGGGTTTGGGCGTAGATTTGCGCTCAAGGTCGGCAAGACGTCCGGATAGATATCAGGGCGCAACTCGTGGCGCGATACGCCGGTAGCCGACTCGATGACCAGCACTTGGTGAGCAGGAACCCCGCGGGCTTTCCAATAAGAGACTGCCATCGGAGTAACACCTGCTATTTTTGCCAGCGCAACTGCTGATCCAGCCTCGACAATGGCGCGCTCTAACGGGCTCTTATTCATAAACATTCCGAGTGAAAGTATGAGCAATGGATCAACAATACGTTTATTTCACCATCTGATCAAGCTCGGTAAACTCTTCGTTTATGAATAATCAACATTCGGGCTTCAGACTGCGCTTGTGCCTTCGAGCTGTCGGCAAATCTCCCTCGGAATTTGCGCAACTCATGGGCGTCAGCAACCAAACCATGAACAACTGGTTCAGCCGGGGGGTTCCAGGCCGCAAAATTCTGCCGGTGGCAAAATTTCTTGATGTCCGTCCTGAATGGCTTTTGACGGGGGAAGGTGCTCCGCTCTATGAGAATCAGTTGGCGGAAATTCGACGGGTCATGGACGCAACACCGGAGCAGCGCGAGGAGTGGGTTAAAGAACGGCAGCAAAGTCGCCCTGTACCATCGCCAAATGCATTCAAGTATCCTGAAATTACTTGGCAGCAAGCCACCAGCCCCATAGATCCCCTGTCCATGGCAGTCGATACCTCTGTAAAGTGGCACTCAAGTGACGCGTGGGCGGGACATCGCGGTTTTTGGGTCAGGGTCGTCGGGTCCTCGATGGCTAGCTCTACTCATATATCCTTTCCCGAAGGCACTCTTATTCTGATCGCCCCCGGGCAGCCTCCAAATGACGGCCAATTTGTGATTGCTCGGTTGAAAGAAAGCGACGAGCTAACCTTCAAGCAGCTCGTCCGTGACGCCGGGGACCTTTATTTAAAGCCTCTAAATTCCTCCTACCCCATGAAGCCGCTTGACGATAGTTGGGAAATTGCCGGGACTGTCGTGGATGCTAAGCTGCCGCAGACCCTGTTTACCTGACTACACCTGCTGCACCACAGACCGCCGAAATGGCGGTTTTTTTATGCGTAGTTGAAGCTAATAAACAAATTGTGTTGACTCGTTAGTAAACAGGTTGTTTACTTCACCTATCGAATTCATCACGGAGCTCCTCAGCATGACTACCTCAACCATCACCTCTCACGGCTTCATCGGCGTTTTGGGCCTCGGCGCAGCGCCTCGTGAGCTGGAATGCCTGATTGCGGTTGCGGCAGGGCAATCCACGAAAGAAGTGGCTCGCGATCTGGGCATCGCACCAGACACCGTGAACAAGCGGATTTTGTCTTTGACGACAAAGCTCGGCGTAACGCGCCGCGCGGCCCTGGTTGCCAAGGCCTTCGCAATGGGCCTGATCAGCTTCGCCGGTGTGAGCAGCCCTACTCCCGAGCACCAGCGCGACGAATCACACGACGGCGTCTTCATCGCATGATCGCGTTTGCAGCGGCGTGCGCCTCCAGCGGGGACGCAGTCCGGTGCTCAGGCTGATCTGCACCCTTACCCAAATAGATTTTCGCGAAAGCCAAACAGCGCGGCCGGGATTCGTTCGGCCTGAAATCAAGGAGATTCCATGCTCATCCTCACCCGCCGCCCAGGCGAAATAATCAAAATCGGCGACGACATAACGGTCACTGTTGTCGGTATGCAGGGGGCTCAGGTTCGTGTCGGTATCGATGCTCCGGACTACATTGAGGTCCATCGCGCCGAGATCTACGCCAAGATTCAAGCCGAGCGGGCGCAGAGCAGCGTTCATATCGACGAACCAATCAAGGCTGCAGCGTCTGAACCGGTGATGCTGAGCGTCCTCTTTGAATTACCCAGTGCCCAAGCTGCTACCGCGCTGATCAATCAGATGCCGTCGGGCCAGCGCGTGTTCGGAACTCAGGCGAAAGTGAGCCGCATCGCGCTGATGGCCAAGGAGCTTGAACATGCCCCGCTACGGTAACGGCCCGATGGCCAAGCGCCTGCTTGCCCTGTACGACGCATTGCAGCGCCGGGAGACGCCAGTGGTCGAGGTCGCGAAGATGGCGCGGGTTTGTGGCATAAACCCCCGCCAAATACTGGCCGGTTATTTCTGCGGAGGAGCGAGGCCATGAAGGCTCAAGCCACCCGTACCAACGTCACCACCTACAGCGCCAAGGTGCCTGACGGTGAAATCACTGAGGCCCTTTGCAAGGTGTTGGCAGATCAGCACGGCTTCGACTTGGACGACGCCTCCGTGCGCTACAGGGGTTATCTCACGTCTGAGGATACTTCGACCGGCTTCAAGCACAGCTGGCAGATCGAAGTCACCGTCGACCATTCGAAGGAGGTGGTCCTGTGATTCAGTTCCAGTGTCAGGGCTGCCGACATGAGCGCACCGAAGAAGACACGGCCGGCGCTCGTCGGGGTTTCTGCCTGCACTGTGTAGCCATCGGCAAGAACTTGAAGCCGATCCTCGAAGTACGCAAATGGCAGGCGCGTGATGGTTCGCTTCACGACAGCGCCGATCAGGCAGCAGCCCACACTCTGTTCGTGGAGCTCAGAACAGCCATAGCCGTGCATAACCGGAACTCAGGCGACGCTGACAATTCGGCCCGCCACCTGCTCTCGCACTTCAACCTGACCCGCAAGGGTGAGCGTGAGCCCTTGCCTATTCCGCCCACCACAGAGCCTGCGCGCGTTAAGCATCGCAGCTGGGTCATGTTTGTGATCCCGCTGGCAGCCGCCTTCGCAATTGGCTTTGCCTGCCGAGGGAGCTTCCCGCTATGAACGAGCTGACGAACCTGCGTGATCTGTGCGAGGCCTTAGTCAGCCAGCGTTTCCAATCTGTCCACGACGCGGAGCAGGCGCTGAAAAAATTTGAGGAGCTGACGACGCCTGCCAGGGTGCTAGCGATCCTTGACCAGCTGGAGAAAGCGCGCCATGGCTAAAACAGTCTTTCACGCCAAGCAGGACGGCGCTCAGTTTTACCTGAACACCGAGTCGTCGTCGCCAAACTCTGGCCACCGTAACCGGTACCGCCTGTTCAAGACCGAGAATTTCGGTCGCGACAAGGCGGGCTGGGTGCAAATCGGTTCAATGGCCGGCCAAGCGCTGATCTCGATAGAGAGCGAGGCTGAACGATTTGAGGCCTGCGCTTTGGCCTTCAGCGGCAAGCGGCCACACCAATATCAGGATCGCGAGCGTATTCGCGGCACTCCTGGCAAATGGGAGGGCGAGGCTTTTCCGACTCGTGTGACACACAGCCGTGACGCGTCAGTTGCACCGCACGAACAAAATATGACGCGTCAGGAGGAAGGCCATGGCCGCCGCTGAAGAGTTGGGCGAGAAGTACGTCGCGGATAAGGTGCCCGAGGCAAGGATGGCAGAGCTCGTCGGCACAACGCGACGGGCGCTGCAGGGTAAGCGTGCCCGGGGCATCATCCCGAAAGGCGTCTGGAACGAGATTGATGGCCGCATTTATTACAGCATCAGGAGATATGAGGCGTGGATCGAAAGCCAATGGGACTGCCCACCGGAGTTGAATTTGCGGGCAACTCCATTCGCATCCGGTTCACCTGGAATGGTGAGAGACGCTGCGAAACCCTCCCCTATCCCCAAACGCCAAAAGGGATCAAGGCTGCCGCCGATCTACGTGCTCAAGTAATTAGCCTCGCCAAGCACGGCGTACTGGATGCGGACAGGTACGCCGACCTCTTCCCCAATTCAAAGCACTCACAGCACGGCGCAAAAATGCTCTTCGGAGCATATGCCCAGGCTTGGCTGAACGGTCGCGAAGTCGTGAACGGCACCCGGAAAAACTATCGGATTTCCCTGAACAAGTACTGGATGCCGCACTTCGCGACGATACCGATCGAATATGTGTCGTCACTGGATCTGCGCCGAGTCGTCACCGAGACGAACTGGCTAAGTCAGGAAGTGAAGCGCGCGGCAATCCAGAGGCTGGGCACAATGTTCAGCTGCGCAGTCGTGGACGGCGTAATAGCACGCAACCCCGTTGATGCGCTCGAACTGCCGGCGCGCCCGAAGAAAGCTCCCGATCCTTTCACCGTAGAGCAAGCGGACCAAATAATCGCGCGCCTGTACGACACCCTCAAGCATTCAACCGCCATATACGCGGCGTACTTCGAGTTTGCCTTCTACACCGGAATGCGTCCGGGTGAAATAGCTGCCCTGCGCTGGGATGAGGTGGACAGAGAACGTCGCCTGGCCCACGTCTGCCGGATCGTGGTGGACAAGGTCATCGAGGAGCGAACCAAGACAAAAGCAGCTCGCACGGTAATGCTCAACAGCAGGGCATTGAACGCGCTTCGAGTTGCTGACGAAGTCGCAATGCTGCGCAGGTCCCAGAAAAAGCGGATGCAGCGGGACTCACGCTACGTATTCCCCCCGACCAGGATCAGCGAGTACCTGCAGCAAGCCAGCCTGACCGATAAATTCTTCAAGGTGGCCGTCGAAGACCTGGGCCTGCGGGGAAGACGGCAGTACAACTGCCGACATACCTACGCTACCATGTGCCTCATGGCGGGCATGAACCCCGCATTCATCGCCAACCAGCTGGGACACAGCGTGCAGATGCTGCTGTCAACGTACGCCAAGTGGATCAACTCAAGCACCGACTGGGGCGAGTTGGACAAACTGGAAACGAAGCTGATTGGTACAAATTTGGTACGGCCTGAACAGCCACCACTCTGAAACCCTTACGGAACACACCCCTGTGACTCTGGAACAGAACTACACCGCCATCCTCGGTCAACTCGGCGAAGACGTCTCCCGCGAAGGCCTGCGCGACACCCCGAAACGCGCAGCCAAAGCCATGCAGTACCTTTGCCGCGGCTATGAGCAAACCCTCGAAGAAGTCACCAACGGTGCGCTGTTCAGCTCCGACAACAGCGAAATGGTGGTCGTCAAGGACATCGAGCTGTATTCGCTCTGCGAACACCATCTGCTGCCCTTCATCGGCAAGGCCCACGTCGCCTATATCCCGAGCGGCAAAGTGCTGGGCCTGTCGAAGGTCGCGCGCATCGTCGACATGTACGCCCGTCGTCTGCAGATCCAGGAAAACCTCAGCCGCCAGATCGCCGAAGCCATTCAGCAGGTCACCGGCGCTCTGGGTGTGGCGGTGGTCATTGAAGCCAAGCACATGTGCATGATGATGCGCGGCGTCGAAAAGCAGAATTCGTCGATGATCACGTCGGTGATGCTGGGTGAATTCCGCGAAAACGCCGCGACCCGCACCGAGTTTCTCAGCCTGATCAAATGATCCCGGCGTCCTGAAGGCCGCAGCATCAGGCTGCGGCTGTCTGGCGGTTCGTGCCGCCGAGTGAGGTTTTAGCGTGTTGATGAAAGCAGTGAGAGTCGGTCTCGGACAGCTCGTGATCGCGGGCGATTTTCTGACCCGGCCGAGCAAAAAGAAGCGTTCTCCCGAAGCGCAGGCTACCGTCGATGCGTCGGCGAAAGCGTTGACGCTGTATCACTTCCACGCCTGCCCGTTCTGCGTGAAAACCCGCCGGGCGCTGCGCCGTTTGAACGTGCCCGTGGCCCTTCGTGACGCGAAGAACAACGAGCCGGATCGCCAGGCTTTGCTGAGTGGCGGCGGCCGGATCAAAGTGCCATGCCTGCGGATCGAGGAAGAAGGCCAGACGGTGTGGATGTATGAATCGAAGGTGATCGTTGATTACCTGGAGAAGCGATTCTCCGCGATTTGACGATGCTGCTTACATAGCCGATGCGTCAACGCCGCTCCAACGTGATCGGCGATCGACTCACCCTCTCAGCCATTCCGCAAAACCTATGGGATCCGGCCTCTCAGCCATTGTGCAAAACCTGTGGGAGCGAGCTTGCTCGCGAAGGCGGCGTGCCTGCCGGTAGAGATCCAGTGTAATGACTGGCCTCTTCCCGGCTAAAGCCGGTCCCACTGACACACCCCATGCGCTGAGTAGGACCGGCTTTAGCCGGGAAAGGGCCGTTTCAACCGCTGGAGATTTAGCGAATGTCCTGGCCTCTTACGCCTTTACTTCGGGCAACCTTCCTGGCGACACGCCGTATACGCCTTCAATTGCTCAACCCGCACTTTGGTCTGCGCTGACAGGCATTGCGCCTGAACCAGCGGCCACATGCTCCCGCCGTCTTCCCGCCTGCCGGCCTGATACTGGCAATCGGCGTCACGAAACGCGATCCACTTCTTCTGCGCATCCTGCAGCGCCTTCTTGCGCGCCGGCGTCTTCAGGTAGCCCATCTGCGCGTTGTATTGGGTGTTCAATTCCGCGTCCAGCGCCTTGTACTCCTGGCTCGCGCACTGATTCATCGACGCCTGATTGGCGTCGCAGTCCTGAGCCTGGGCCGAGCAGCCGATGCCCAACGCCATCATCATTCCCACTGCAATCATCCTGTACTGCATGTCTCATCTCCTTTTAGTGAACAGCGCCAAACCTCAGTCCAGCATGCCGACATAACCCGGTTGCTGCTTGACCCGGGCGAGCCACCCTTGAATCGCCGGGAACTGCGCCAGATCGAAGCCGCCCTGATCGGCAACATGGGTGTAAGCGTACAGCGCGATGTCGGCGATGGAGAAACTGTCGCCCACCAGGAACGGCGTGCGCAGCAACTGCTGCTCCATGACTTTCAGGGCCTTGTTACCGCGCCGGTGCAGCGAGTGGTATTCCTCCATTCGCTCCTCTGGCATCCCCAGATAAAACTGAATGAAACGCGCCACCGCCAGGGTCGGCTCGTGGCTGTACTGCTCGAAGAATTGCCACTGCAGCATCTGCGTGCGCAGCCGCGGTTCGGTCAGCAGGTAAGGCGTGCCTTCGGCGAGGAAGTTCAGAATCGCGTTGGACTCCCACAGGCAGGTGCCGTCTTCAAGCTCAAGGACCGGAATCTTGCCGTTCGGGTTCTTTACCAGAAACGCCTCGGTTTCGGTCTCGCCCTTGAGAATGTCCACCGGCACCCACTCATATTCCGCGCCGAGCAGGTTGAGCATCAGCTTGATCTTGTAGCAGTTGCCCGAGTTGTAATCGCCGTAAACCTTGTACATCAACCCTCTCCCCTCAATCGTGTGCCGTCAGTCGTGCCGGTCGTGCGTGTGCGTAATGTATCAGGCCGCCTGTGAAAGCTGTGTTTGCCGAATGACGTCGGCCAGCCGCTTCAAACCTTCGTCCAGGCGCTCGGGGTCGATGTGACTGAAGTTCAGCCGCAGATACCCCGGGTTGGCGTCCGGGTCGGCAAAGAACGGCTCGCCCGGCATGAACGCCACATTCTGCGCCAGCGCGCTGTCGAGCAAGGTGCGGGTGTCGAGCTTGTGCTTGAGGGTCAGCCAGAAGAACAGTCCACCTTGAGGGCTGTTCCACTCAGCGAGATCCGCGAAGTGCCGCTGCAGCGCGGCTTCGAAGGCATCGCGACGGGTCCGATAGAAGCTGCGCAGCTCCAGCAGATGCTGCTCGTAGTGCTCGCTGCCGATCCACTGCAACGCCTGCCATTGCCCCACGCGATTGGTGTGCAGATCCGCCGATTGCTTGAGCTTGAGCAGATGCGGAAACAGGTCAGGCGTGGCGATCAGGTAGCCGACGCGCAAGCCCGGCATCAGGGTTTTCGACACAGTGCCGGTGTAGATCCAGCTAGCTGTTTTCAGGCGGCTGACGATGGGCCGCGCGCTGCCGCCGTCGAACGTCAGCTCGCGGTAAGGCTCGTCTTCGATCAACGTGACGCCGAATTCGTCGAGCAACGCCGCCACCGCATCCCGCGCGGTTTCGCTGTAACGCACCGCCGACGGATTCTGGAACGTGGGAATCAGGTACGCGAACGACGGCGAGTGTTGCTCCAGTCGCTGACGAAGCGCTGCAAGGTCCGGGCCTTCGGCGAGCAGCGGCACGGTCAGGCAGTCGGCGCCGAACAGCTGGAAGATCTGCAGCGCGGCCAGATAGGTCGGCGCTTCGAGGAGGATCTCGGTGCCCTTGTCGATGTACAGCTTGGCGGCCAGGTCCAGCGTCTGCTGGGAACCGCTGACGATCATCACCTGACTCGCGTCGCAGTCGATGCCCAACGCCCGGGCCTGGGCGGCCAGCGCCTCACGCAGCTGCGGCTCGCCTTCGCTCATGCCGTACTGGCCGATGCTGCGCGGCATGTCAGACCATTTACTCTTCGGCAACATGGCCTCGGCCGGCAATCCGCCCGCGAATGACATCATCTCCGGGCGCTGGGCGGCGGCGAGGATTTCGCGAATCAGTGAACTCTTCAAACGGGTAACGCGTTCGGAAAATGGCATCGGATCACCGCTGGCGGAAAGAAAGGGGAATACGTCAAACTGCTTGACCGAAATTACGATGCCGCGCACGGATACGTCAATATGCTTGACCTTAAAAATTCATCGACCCAGCAAATTGCCATGGAAGCGTTTTTCTTCGGCTACCAGGCGTTCACCGCCAAGGCCGATGAAATGCTCGACCGCCGTGGCCTGAGTCGGGTGCACCAGCGCATTGTGTTTTTCATCGCCCGCTATCCGGGCCTGAGCGTCAAGGAACTGCTCGGCAAGCTGGGGGTGAGCAAGCAGGCGCTGAACACGCCGCTGCGGCAGTTGATCGAGATGGAACTGGTGCTCAGCGTCGCGCCCGAGGACGACAAACGTAAGCGCCTGCTGGAGCTGACCGCCGAGGGCCGCACGTTTGAAGAGTCGTTGCGCCGCGAGCAGGTCAAGCTGTTGCAACGGGTGTTCGCCGAAGCCGGGCGTGAAGCGGTGGATGGCTGGATGGCGGTGAATCAGGCGCTGGGCAACACGATGACCCGCGGCTGATCGGCCGCGTTACAGGGCACTGCCGAAACTGTGCCGACCATTGCGCCGACGGCTGTATTGCAACGGGACATGACCACTGCGTATAGGCTGGCTGCTCTGTTCAACCGTTGCGCCAAGGATAGACCCGCATGACTGACGTGCCCCTCGCGCCATTGCGACCGCTGACCGACTCTTCGCCCTCCGCCATCGTTGCCGGCTTCATCGCCATGATGACCGGCGTCACCAGTTCGCTGGTGTTGATGTTTCAGGCCGGTCAGGCCGCCGGGCTGACCTCGGAGCAGATCTCCTCGTGGATCTGGGCGCTGTTCATGGGCATGGCGGTGTGCAGCATCGGCCTGTCGCTGCGCTATCGCTCGCCGATTACCGTGGCATGGTCGACGCCGGGCGCGGCATTGCTGATCACCAGCCTGGGCGGCGTCGCCTACCCTGAAGCGATCGGCGCGTTCATCACCTGCGCGGTATTGGTGATCATCTGCGGCATCACCGGCAGCTTCGAACGGCTGGTCAAGCGTCTGCCGACGTCACTGGCGGCGGCCCTGCTGGCGGGCATTCTGTTCAAGATCGGCAGCGAAATCTTCGTCGCCGCGCAACACCGTACCGGCCTGGTGCTGGGCATGTTCTTCACCTATCTCATCGTCAAACGCTATTCGCCACGCTACGCCGTGTTGGTCACCTTGCTGGTCGGTGTGGCGTTGTCCGGCATGCTGGGTCTGCTGAACTTCAGCGGCTTCGCCCTCGAAGTGGCGATGCCGGTGTGGACCACGCCTTCGTTCTCCATCGCTGCGACCGTCAGCATCGGCATCCCGCTGTTCGTCGTCGCCATGACCTCGCAGAACATGCCGGGCGTCGCAGTGCTGCGCGCAGACGGTTATCAGGTCCCCGCCTCGCCCCTGATCACGGCCACCGGCATCCTCTCGCTGATCACTGCGCCCTTTGGCGCCCACGGCATCAACCTCGCGGCCATCAGCGCCGCCATCTGCACCGGCCCCCACGCCCACGAAGACCGCGACAAGCGCTACACGGCGGCAATCTGGTGCGGGATTTTCTACGCCATCGCCGGGGTGTTCGGCGCGACGCTGGCGGCATTGTTCGCGGCATTTCCCAAGGAACTGGTGCTGTCGATTGCCGCATTGGCGCTGTTCGGCTCGATCATCAACGGTCTGACCGTGGCGATGAACGAGCCCAAGGAACGCGAAGCCGCGCTGATCACCTTCATGGTCACCGCGTCGGGGCTGACGCTGTTTTCCATCGGTTCGGCGTTTTGGGGCATCGTCGCGGGGGTGTTGACGCTGGTGATATTGAACGGCCGCAAGGCCTGAGTCTTATTTAGAGCGGCCCAAGAAGCGGGCCGCCGAATTCACAGCTTGAAGTGCCCGACCATGCCTTTCAGCTCCAACCCCAGTGATGCCAGTTCGATGCTTGACGCCGCGTTGCCCTGCATCGCCAGCGCGGAGTGATCGGCACTGGCACGGATGCTGGTGACGCTGCGGTTGATCTCTTCCGCCACCGAACTCTGCTCTTCCGCCGCAGCAGCAATCTGCTGGTTCATCTGTTGGATCATCGACACGGCCGCGGCAATGCTGCCCAGCGCGCTCTCGGTTTGGAGGGCGTCGCTCACCGCCAGTTTGACCAGCTCGCCACTGCTCTGAATCTGCGCCACTGACGCCTGGGCGCCGCTTTGCAGGCGGGTAACCAGCCGCTCGATTTCTTCCGTGGACTGCTGCGTGCGCTTGGCCAGCGCGCGAACTTCATCGGCCACCACCGCAAAGCCCCTGCCCTGCTCCCCCGCCCGCGCCGCTTCGATCGCAGCGTTCAGTGCCAGCAGGTTGGTCTGCTCGGCGACGCTTTTGATCACGCCGAGCACTGTGCCGATGTTGTGGATTTCCGCGCTGAGGTTCTCGATCGAATCGCTGGCGGAACGGGAAGACGACGCCAACTGTTCAATCCGCTGCATGCTCTGGCGCACCACGGCCTGGCCGGTATCGACCTTGGTGTCGGCAGTCTGCGCCGCGAGCGCCGCTTCCTCCGCGTTGCGTGCGACGTCGTGAACGGTGGCGGTCATCTGGTTCATCGCCGTCGCCACCTGCTCGGTCTCTTCCTTCTGGCTGCTGACTTCCAGATTGGTCTGCTCGGTCACCGCCGACAGGGAATGGGCGGACGTCGCCAACTGCTCGATGCCCGCCTGCAGGCCGCTGAAGATGGTGCTCAAGCCTGCGCCCATCTGCTGCATCGCTTGCATCAACTGGCCGATTTCATCTTTGCGGGTGACGTTCACGGTGCGGCTCAGGTCCCCGGCCGCAATCCGCTGGGCCGTGGCAATCACGCTGCGCAGCGGCGCGACGATCAGGCGCGTTATCACCAACGCCGCGATCAGCCCGACCAGCAGCGCCAACAAGGACGAGCCGATGATCATCATCGCGTTGGCCTGCAACTCCCTCTGCATCGACTGGCCTTCCGCGTCATAGGCCTGATTGACCTGCTGCACCACGGCTTTGGCGTTGCTCGCCAGTTGTTGCGAGACCTTCGCTTCCGACTCCAGCAGCCCGGTGTATTCGTTGAGCTTGTCGCTGAAATTGCTGATGTGCCCGCCCACTTCGGTCAGCACCGTGAGGTAACCGGCGTCCTTGATCACGCCCTTGAGCTGCTCGGCCAGTTCCTGGGCCTGCACCGCCTGCTCGATCTTGCCGGTCTTGACCTCCTCGCCCGAGCCCGTCTTGCGGCTCTTGTCGAGGCGCACCCGGGCTTCATCCATGGCCTGCATCATCAGTTTCGACACCTGGCTGACCTGACCGGCCTGCGCAATGAATTCCGCGCCCTGCTGGCCCTGGGAATCCTTCAGCGTGTAAGCACCGTCGTCGGCAAGCCCCGCCTGCAACACGTCGAGGTTATTGGCAACGCTGGACACCGACCAACTGGCCATTTCCAGCGCCAGGTCCTTGCTCTGACTGATGCTGACAAACTCGTCGAACGACGCACGATAGGCCGCCAGCGCTTGCTGCACCTGGCCCATCACCTGCTCGTTGATCGGCGCGCTCGCCTTGAGCTGCTCCGCCTGGGCAGTCAGGCCATCGAGTCCGGTGCGAACCTGATCGACCACCTTCGGATCGCCGTGCAAGGCGTAATCCTGCTCCAGCAACCGCACGCGATTCGCGTCGCCGTTGAGTGCCGTCATCGCCTTCAGGCTGTCGAAATGCGCGCTGATGGACCGCAACGACCAGACCCCGATGGCCGCGACCAGCGCCGTCAACAGCAGCACCAGCACGAACCCGATTCCCAGCTTCTTGGCCATCCCCAGATTGGCGAAACGCGTCTTCACGGCCAACATCATCAGTTTCCGCTCCACAGCTTGAGGGCGCACATGGCAAGGCCACCCGCGCACGGCCAATCAATATCCGTGGAGATTCGCAATGCCCAACGGGCAAAACAAGGTCTTGACGGCAGAATGATGGCAAAAAGCTAGATCGAAGTCGCTTCCAGAACGGTGATCGTCGTACTAGCGCGTGGCCGCAGCCACCGTCAGCGTGCCCGCCTCGGTGTCCAGCACCGCGCGACTGCCCAACGCCACCGCCAAATTGGGGTCGCCATGGCCGATGGACAGACCGCCGAGCACCGGAATGCCCAGATCACCCAGACGCTCGATCAAGACATCGGGCGGCCGGATCGGATTATTGCCGTGACCCGGCTCGCTGAACTGACCTAACGCGATGCCGCCGAGCCGTTGCAGAATCCCGCAATTGAGCAGGTGAGTGATATTGCGGTCAACCCGATACGCCAGCTCGCCAACGTCTTCGAGCAGCAGGATCGCGCCCTCCAAGTCGGGCATGAACGGCGTGCCGATGCAGGTGCTCAGCATGCTCAAGTTGCCACCAAGCAAGACGCCCTCCACCGTCCCCGACGTACGCACGGTGAAAGTGGGTTCGGCCGGGTCGGCATGAATGATGGAAGGCTCGGTGCTCATCAATGCGTGCTTGAGCGTGCTGGCAAAGATGCCGCCTTTTTCCAGCTGCGCGGCGATTGGGCCGTGAACTGTGGCGAGGCCTGTGTGGGTCCAGAGTGCGGCGTGCAAGGCGGTGATGTCCGAGAAACCGACGACCAGTTTCGGGTCGCGGCGGACGGCGTCGTAGTCGAGTTGGCCGAGGATACGCTGCACACCGTAGCCGCCACGGTTGCAGAGCACGGCGCGGATCTCGGGGTCCGCCAGGGCGTCGTTTAGGTCGGAAATGCGATTGGCGTCGCTGCCTGCGAGGAACCCGATGTTGTCCAGTGCGTGGGGGTAGACGCGGGGGCGTAATCCCCAGGAGGTGAGCTCCCGCACGGCTGCTTCCACCCGGGCTTCGGCGACCGGGCCGGCTGGGGACACCAGCGCCACGGCGTCGCCAGCGCGAAGGACTTGAGGGTGGAGGGTTGGGCGGGAGGCAGGCATTTTTGAAGGCTCGGCGGGTGTTTGGTGATGGTGCAATGTAGAGCACTGGCGGTGGGGAATCCAGCGGGGGTGCGGGGAGGGTGATGTGGTGCGTAGGACTGAGCGCAGGCACAGTTGCGAAAAAATAGTGCCTAGATGCTTCGCTTAGGTTTGGGCCGTATCTGTTTAGCGATCCTTGGAGTGGCAGTTATCGCCCCGAAGCGGCCCTTCGCGACAGACAGCTTCCGGACAGAAGCAGCCTCTCAGGGCGGAGCAGAAACGGACGTCTGACAAAACACCTATTTGTCTTAAATACGATCCCAAATGGCGAACAGCACACCTGTACGATCAGGGGGCTGCGGTGTCTTGCCAAGTACAACGCACCGGACAGTGCCGACATAAGCATCTATCACACAGAGTGAGGAGATTGTGTACGGCAACCTAGATCGCACAGTATCGTTTACTGATGGCAATCAGCCGCATATGATGCACTAACTGAAAGAACATAAGCCCCAAGGTCCTTAGCAATGGAAGCTAACAGTGAATATCTGCGCTCACGACATCGCGCTACTCAAGCTCGGCTGCTTGTTGCTATCGCGACCACATCCGTACACGCCCCTCACCTCACTAAATGCCATGTGTGCCGCCGAACCGCTTGGGGGGTGCACGCAAGTGCAGCGCTTCTCAACCGTTCAGAATAGCCGGCCCCAATCCGACAACGAACGCTGAGCGCTATATATGAAACTTCATGAAGTTAAGGCTCGCGAGTTGAACGGTAGAGATACCATTCACCGATTTAAGGCCCAATTCAAAGCCGCAAGCCTAGAATGCTTGGCACTGCTCGAAGACTGCGCCATTGAGCGAGTCTTTTGCGACTACCACGAAGATTACGTGGTTAAGTTTGTGGATGAAGGGGAAATTTACTACCGCTTCGTACAGGTCAAAACAAAGACAAAGCAGAACCATCTTTACAATATCCTAGAGATATTTGGCATCAAGAAAACCAAAAAAAATGGCCACGATTTACCCAACAGCTTTGCCGGCAAGATGTTGTTGCACGTAGATAACTTCGGTGACGCCTGCCACTCTCTCGTAATATTAACGAATATCAACTTCGATGATGATGTTGAAGGATTGGTCAACGACGCACAATCCGGCAATGTTGTATCCAAGCACACGGTAACGCTCATAACTGAAACTAAAAAGCTTGCACCAAGTCTGGCAGCAAAGACCGACAAAGAAGTTCTCGACTTCCTGTCCCACCTAAAGCTAGTGCCTCGCCAGCAAATTTTGAACGAGGACGACGACAACTTCGTATCAAGCGCACATAGTCAAATTTACAAATACAGTGAAATCAATTTAACTCCGAAGGAGATTCGGCTTCTAATCATTCAGCTTCTTTCATTAATAGAAAGCAAATCATCAGAAGAAATAAAGCACAGCATGACCGAGGACATGCTTAATGATAAAGCGAGTGTGACCCTTGATGACATGCTTGACATCCTTGCCATTTCTCGGCCGGCCTATTATCTCCTCAGAAATGGCGGCGACCCGAATGCTATTAAAAGTGTTTCGATTCTTCAGCGCGTGTTGAAGCGAAACAACTATAAAGAAGGAACGCTTAATTCATTTGCAAACTTCAAGTCGCACTGGGAAACTTGGTATCGAGTTAACAGGCACACAATCCAAGAACTGAAACTACTTCAGCTAATGGATGAATTAACAAGTCTGACAGATAACCTAGCTGTCGGAAAAATAGACATGAAGACAATAACAGGCGCGGTCGTCAAACTAACAACTAATCTTCGCACGCTACTAGGCCGCAATGACCTAACTGAAGAGTTAGTTTTTGGAGCCGTACTGTCCGAAATCGTGAAAGGAGAGTCTTCATGAATTTCCGTGAAGCTGTGGCTGCAGCGAGCACTGAGTCCCAGAGTCTTAATTTCTCTTATTCGCCAAGAAACAGGTCTGACGTGTTGGGCAATGAGACTTTGTTTCACATCCCGTTAATTGCACTGACCATAATCTTACTCGCGCGCAGCCAAGCAAAGCCCAAGCGTAACGACATTGGCATGTTGGTTGGGCAGTGTTTTGAGCAGAGCATTGCCAGTTTCAAGGGTTCAACGCAAGAACTAGGTTGGTCTGCGAATTTAAGAGTAAGAACAATTAAGGCGCTGACATTCTTGGAGGACGCTGGGATGGTCGTCGTTAACAAACACAACTCTCGGATCGATGCCGCAGAGCCTGGCAAGAAATTCATAGACAAAGTTATGAGCGAAGAAAGCCACCTTTGCGTGGCGCTCTTAACCATCAAAAGATCCTATAGAAATATCTGCAAAGAACGAGACATTGAGGCCAAGCTAGATGAAATTTGAATCCCTGCAGTTCTTTGCAAGCCATGCTGGTGGATGGGGCTCTCAAGAGCTGATGTTTGGTAAATCTATTACTCAGCTATTTGCCCTGAATGGAAGTGGGAAAACACCGCTAATCCAATCCATCATGTTTTGTCTCGGATTGGACGTCCAGTTTCGTGAAGACATCATTCGCAATACTGGAAAGGTCGTCCTGCGAGTAAATATAAAAACTAACTTACTTTCCTTTGAGCGGAAGGTAGGAGAGAAATACGACATCACCGTTAGCAGCGACGGCAGAACTATCAATCGTTTCTATAACGATGAAGACTTTTCCAGGTTCATGCTAGGCATCTTGAACCTAAGATCTGAGCGTCTGACTACCAATAGTGATACCGCTACAATTCCGTATTTCTCGGCGATACTGCCACTATTTTATCTAGACCAGGACACCGGTTATTCGGACTATTACGTTCCGCCGCGACATAGCTTTATCAAAGCTCAGTATTCCGAAATGATTCGCCTAGCCGTGGGCCTCCCTGCCAGGAGCTCATTCGACGCGGCCAAAAAGGCGATCAATCTGAAAAAAGAGCTCGACTACCTAGATAAGACCATCACAGATAGCCGTAAGCTCATGGAGAGGCTACGACAAGACCTACCGACCGCTCCACGACTTGAAGCAGATATTGCGCGTGATATTACCTCACTCAAAGCTCGTCTTGATGAGTTAAAGACGACCAAGGACATTAAAAGCGAGACATTAAACAGCTTCGACTTCTTGATTACCGATCTTCGTCGCCAGCACCGAGAGATAGCCTCACAGCATATTACCCTAGAGTCGAGGATTCGCAGCTCGTCTCAAATACGAGATGAGATCGAAAGCGAAATCGAAACTCTGGATTTGAATGAAGAAGCTCGCCGTGCATTCATTTCTTTTAGCGAAATATGCACAACCCCCTCGTGTGGGATGTTTCTCGTTAGCTCTGACTCGTATGGCAAAAGCCTGCTTTATCTCAAAGATCAGATGAAAGACCTGGAAGCCGTGACCGTCGCGAATATACAGCAGGCTGAAGCTCTGCAGACCAAGATGACTTGGCTAGAAGGACAAATCGCTGATCTTTCCGCAAAGAGAGGGATTGCAGAGCGGGAAGCAGGGATTGAGATGTTCATTGAGGCGATCAGTAAAATTGCCTCCGAACTCTTCGAGTTAGAGCTCGAAAAAGGTCAACAACAGAAATACAAGAGCCAAGAAGGTAAGCACCTCGAACTGCTGAATCGGCGAGAGGCGGTCCAAAACGAGCTAGAGTCTCTCGGAAAAACCAGAGAGCAATCTCCGGATGTAATGCGATTCAAGCTTGCGTTAGCCGAGAAAATGGCCCGTTGGCTCGACATCTTAAACTCCAAGAATATCTCAAGAGAGATCCAGATCGACAGTGATCTGAAGCCAATTCTTGGCTCTGAGAAGCTTGGGATCATCAAAGGAAGCTCTAAGGCTCGTACGGTGCTCGCGTTCCACGCTGCGCTATTTGAAATCTGCACCGGCAATCCAATCTCGCCCTTCCGAACATTGATATTTGATACCCCTCGGCAGCAGGAGATTCACTCAGAGGATCTGGATGCGTATATCAAAGAGCTCAAAGTAGTGGCTTTAAAAAATAATGCTCAGGTTATCTTCTCGACTACCAGCTACCGCTTCGAGATCGACGGTGCGACGGATGAAGAATGGCTTCCAAAGTTCGGTGGTTTTGAACAGCCAATGTACCTCGGATATTTCAATAACACTCTGGACTCATAGTCTTTGTTTCTCCGAACTGCTCCAACAGTACGGCCTATCCCCCTCACTGTACAAGGTGCTCTATGACAGCTTTGATCCAGCTTCTCAGCTTTATCGGCCAGGTTGTTTTTTATGAAGACAGTAGTTCAGGCGCGACCTTGAATCGCCCTTTAGTTTATAGACTCTAAATGACTGCTTTTGGCCGGTTAACGAAGGTCTGACTTCGCCCGCAGCCACACATGATCAATCTCAGTCTGTTCCGCCATCTCTAGGGCGTAATCGACCTCAATCCCCAGGTATCGAACAGTGCTCTCCAGCTTCGTGTGGCCGAGCAGCAACTGCACCGCCCGCAGGTTTTTCGTAACGCGATAGATCGGTGATGCCTTCGTACGTCTCATTGTGTGGGTGCTATACATAGCTGGATCAAGGCCCACGGCTTTCACCCAGCCTTTGACGATGCAAGCGTATCGACGAGAGCAATAAGGGAACGGATTTATTTTACCTAGTAAATACCACCCTTTTTTTTCTAGAAAATAAATCCGCCTTTTTTGTTCGAGCACGGCGACATAGATATTAAGTCAACCTAAAAATATTGTGAGATTAGCCTTGTCGAAAGGGCCCCCATTTTCTGTATTACGGACCGCACCCACCATCGGGACAGGTTTCACTTATAGCTATATGTATCATCAAGGCGGACCTTATGAATAACTATTTTTTTTCTCGGCTTTGTAAGCTGTTCAAATGAAAGCTGTATGGCATTGTGGGCTTGAATGCTACCTTGTCGCGCATCAATCATAAGCCACGACTCAATTACAGGTAAATCTTTTGGATTTCCAGTTCCATTTTTTAGAGAAGCTAGTAGATCCCAATACTGATTGGAATAGCTTTGAACATTTTTCAGTGCTCTTTTGATATCGAAGGCTATCAGCGCAAGCTGTGGTATTTTTGTCCCAAGCTCTTTAAGGACGTAGTCTAGGTCACCAACATCATCGTCATTGATTGAAATCCCTAGCGCCAAATGGCTGGATAGACTTGGTTGCGAGCCCAGCTTACGAAGCACACTTCTCAGCCGACGGCAATAAAATATTATTAGCTCGGCAGTTTCTTGTTTTCGTCGTGATTCTTCAGATATCTTTAAACCCCATTGAATAGCACCACTTGAAATCACTCCAATGATAGCTGCAGTTGCTCCAACTAGGGCTCCTTGAACTGCTGGTTCCATTAAATTGCTCCTTTTTGGTTTGGATAGTCGAGGCAAATGGCGGCAGATCTTTTTCCTTCGCATTAAAATCGCTTGAATCGGTTCCAACCTACATTAAGCTCTGAACGTCAAAGCACGGAAGCAGCCAATCTGAGTGGTGAGCATGTGTGGACACTAACGCTAGGCATGGACAGCCTCGACATTTTCTCTGCCGCGAGCATCGATTATCGATATGTCGCAATACCCATGAAAGTAGAATAATATCACCATATCTAAATCTGGCACGCGCCTTGCTTTTGCTCGTTTCTTATATATATAAAGTAAACTTAATAAGAAGCCTTCAGTATGGCTTCACAAACCCACCACTCAACGGCCTATCATAGCTTGTCTAAAGCCATCGAACCGGTTGTGAGAATCTCGGCTTTGGACGTTCGGTCGAGAGTAGTAAACATTATGAGTAACGGTATCTAGATCTGTGGAGCTTTCAGCTATTTTGGCGATACAAGAAATCTGAAGGGTCACTCCGTCAAAATCACCAGAAGAAAGATGATTATTGATCAGCTCTTTATGACCTTCATACAACGTCTCAAGATGACGTGCAATAGCTGTACGCACTTCAAACACAGATCGAGCCTTGTAAGGCTCCTCAAAGCAAATATGTGGCTCAAGATTCAAAGCGACAACCCCAAAACCATTTCTTGTAATCTGAGCAGATCCTTTTTCTAGATTTGAACTCAAGTTATTGAAAGAGTTGATTGTTTTACAGACCACGAAGTAGTTGCCAAACGGAGCAGATATAACAATATCAGGCTCGCCAAGTCGAGCCTCTAATCCTCTAAACCTAATGTACTGAAGAAAATCAAGTTCAAAAATCATGTTCAAAGCATGCGATCCGCCTGGAGTCCGAGGATCAAGTGAGTTAGCTGCAATTTGGCTAAGTGCATGATTCAACTCGGCCTTCTCGGCTAAATCTTGAAGATTTTCATTGCACTGAACTAACGCGCTAAATAACCGCTGAGCGCGATGAACGCTTACAAGCTCTTTCTCCTCCATTGTAGAAAACTTTTCGACTATCCCATCACACAAGTCAATGTATCTTTTTAGATCAGATGTCGCGGGAATCTTTTTGTTAAAATCTTCATAAAGCCGCCTGACTTTCGCACCCAGCAAGGCAATTTCTTCGTAACTTGTAATCACTTCTGGCTTCATTTTGCCCTCCACATTGGCGTCATGTCCCGAAACATCACAATGCCAGACTCTAGCAAGGTGATCACCTTACTCTTATTCCCTAGTGTGCTCGCATTAGCGTCATAGGATTCTAGATATCCGCAGGTCGTGGAACGTACTGTTCTGGCTTAAGTCCGATCTTGGCCGAAGGCTATTCCCCCCTATTGCGGCACGGAAATGCACATCATAAGACCGCTGACTCCGCTCAGATGAATCATTCAGCCGCATATATAAGCTACTCCTCGGCGAAAAGCGTCAATTGACTGCGAATGTTTTTATCCGTTGCCGATAGCTGTATTTTCGCCAACCGGTATGCCTGTTAGCGCTTGTTACTACTCAGACCCTAAGCTGCGCACAACCTTAAACCGCCTCAAAGGCATATGCAACCAACTGAGAAAACCACTGGCATCAGCCACCACGGGATTAGCCTCCCGCAACGCCGCCCTAGCCTTCGCCCCAAACGTCGGCAGCCCCGCTAAAGCCGCTACCAATTCCGGATGCTCCAAGCCACGACTCCAGATCGGCCTTGTCGTCGCAGTATATGATGCGTTCGGTGGGGGCGCAGAAACTCGTCGGCATCGGCGTCGCGTCAGCCAAACCGCTACCGCCAAGCAGTTCGCCCTCCCCCATGCGGCCCACTTTTAGCAAGACGTCCGGCCGTTTCAGCGACGTCAAAGCGACAGCGAACTCGCTAATAAAAAGACCATCAGGCACCACGCCTTCGGCGAGCAATGTCTTTCGCCGGATAAGCGCCCTGACGCATCTGCCTATCAAGTTGCGCCGGCTAGCGTCGCTGAGCATGCGTAGCGCATTCACAGCATTGTGCACCTCGAAGCGTCGGCTCGAGGGCACTGCTGGGCTTGGCGGGTTGCGATAATCAGCACTTCCGTCGAGTCGATATCGTCATCCCCTGAAATAAAACCGTCAAATACCGCCGTTCCAACAGGAACCGGAACACCGCATTCAGCCACACACCCTCTGGAAAACCACCATTGATAGCAGCTTTGTCGGGCTGCATCCCCATAACCAGAGAGGACCTCACCATGCGCGTGTCTGGCCAGCAACCCCCCGTTTCCGCACCCTCCATCGAACTTCAGCAACGGTCAAATTCGACGGCTGCCACCGGCCACGCTTCCGTGGGGCAGGGTCATCCTCAATCCGGTGAGGTCAGCGCAGCAGCGCTGACCCAAGCCCGTGAAATGAAGCATTTGCTCACTACCTACGTGAGCAGTCAGTTCCAGCCCTACAAAGACCGTCTGGATCCGGAATCGGGGCACCGGGAAGAAATCGATCAAATCATAGAGAGCCGAGTCAACAAGCTGATGGAGGAGAACATTTCGTTCCAGGAGCTTGGAACGTTGATGGAAAAAGCCCAGAAGATGGACCGCAACGCTTCAATGGTGTCGGGTACAGCTGGCGGCGTGCCTTTTGCGGTGGCGTCGTCGCTCCAGGCGGCCATTCCTGTGATCACGGGAATCGGGGCAAACATACAAAACCCGGTGGCAAAGGCGGCAGCCCTGGGCACGATTTCACTCGCGGCGGCGTCAGTGATGGATCAGGTCGGCGGCGCTTCCATGAGGAACTTCGAGAAGACGCGTACTACCTGCATGCACCTGAGGACAAACTGCATGAGTCGTTGAACGTCGCCCTGAAGACTATCGATACCACAGCGAACCTGGCCATCCAAAACGCCAAGGAGGCGCAGACGTTCACGATCCGGAATGGCATCAGGACGGCGGTTGGCCCGGTGGTGGCGGCGATCAATCCGAAGGCCGAGCCCATTGTGGACACAGCCCTTGCTATCGCGGGTGGTCTCGCTGCCGGTACCGGTACCGGGTACCTCGCCAACAGTCGGCGCACCGAACAAGGCACCAGTGGCCCCGCGCTGCTGTTGGGACGAAGAGATGCCCAGCCCAAACAGGATCTGAGCCAGGAAACCGAATGGATCGACGCGTTGAAGGCATTGCGGGACGCGAAAACTGTCCGTACGCCTCTCGCCAATGGAGTGGGACGTCTGGCCAACGCCGGCCGCACCCTGGTAACCGATCCGCTCGGGGCGATATCGAGAACCGCCAAAGCCACTTTCACCCCTTCCGGAGCCGCCAATGTCGCCACACTGACCGGTGGTTTCGCCGGATTGGAAGCCGGTAAAGGCGCTGTGGTCAACGCCTTGAGCAAGCAGCACCCTGCCCTCGGTTCATTGGCGAAACACGCCGTCAATACAGTGGGCGGCGCGGCTGTGTTCGGGGGCAACGCCGCCAGTGTCGCAGTTGCGGACAAGCTGGTTGACGACTTGAAGTCGAGAGGCAAGAAAACGGCGGAGCCCGCGACAGACGCGACCGAGACCGCTCAATCCGTGCATGAAGATCCGGCCGACGCTCCCGGTGAGACGCTCGGCGGGGACCCACCCGTGCCAGCAGACCATCCAGTCAACGGCCCCAACGAGCGAGGTCTGATTCGGGCTCTCTTCCGCGAACCAGCCTCACCGGCAACTGGATCAAAAATGCCGAGAACCAGGCGGCCTCCTCCACCAAGTCTCCGGCGGGCAGTGCTCGGGCAAGCCTGAAGGGTGAGCAAGCACAACCCACGATCAGCGGCGGCCCCTCCAGCGACGCAGCGCGGCCTGGGTCGAGGTCTTCGACGGCACCTGCCCCGCTTCAGTTTCAACCCAAGTGCAGTCGAATGATTCCTCGGATGACGACGTATCCAGCTATCACACTGCGGCGTCGGGTTCGACAGATAACGGACCCGTCTACCACACTCCGCCGCAGCCCCCGGTTTGAGGTAGTCAGGCTATAAAATGTGAAGCCGCTGGACTCAGTCGTCGGGGACGAGAATATCGATAAGGGGACGACGTTGTATGAACTGAAAATAAGCCCGTTCCCTTTTTTACGATCTGTGAGTGGTGCCTATGGGTCAGAAGGAGCCCGTCAAACGTACCTTGGAGTTCAATCGTGTCATGCTGAGCAATCCAAACTCCTGGAAATCTAGTAAGATCCTGGCCACAAAGCTTGTTTGAGATCAGGCCGGCCCCGCCACATCACAGATGGACTCCTATGTCGCTAAGGAAAGAGATAACCGAGGTATTCACACCTCGGCGCAGCGAGGTAAACATGAACATGTATGTGCATCGGCCGAGGCTTGAACTCGAGCTGTCGCGCGCATTTAAGAGAAATTCGCATACGCTTATTTTTGGTGAGAGCGGCAATGGCAAGTCTTGGCTATACAAAAAAGTGCTTGAAGATGACGGGATAACCTATGTGACCGTCAATTGTGCCAATGCTGCACGCATCAAGTCTCTGACGGCCGAGATTTGCAATTGCCTCATAGCCCCAGGGACTGCCGTACGTCTCGGATACAATGTCGAGAAAGTGGCTGAACTTTCAGCGGCTGTTTTAAAAGGCGGACTGAAGCAAAGTGATCGTTATGACTTTACCCAAGAAGAACCGCTGCTCAAAGCCTTTAAGCTCTATGCGTCCGCAAACGATGCAAAAAAGATAATAGTTTTGGACAATTTGGAGTCTATATTTAGATCCGAAGACCTGATGGATGAGCTGTCGAACATCATCATACTTCTGGATGACAGCCGATATGCGGAATGCGACATCAATTTTCTAGTTGTTGGTGTTCCAAATGGAGTTCTTCAGTATTTTCGCGAGGTAAAAAACGCCGAATCCGTCGCGAATAGATTACAAGAAATTCAAAAAGTGAGCGGCCTTGATTCAGGCCAAGTACGGGAGATCGTGAGTAAAGGGTTTGCGCATCTGCAGATACCGCTTTCGGGCGCGTCATTAATTGAAATATCAGAGCACGTATCAGATGTAACGCTTGGCATCGCACAACGCGTGCACGAATTCTGTGAGCATCTTGCATATGCGATTCAAGATAATAAGTGGACGTATATCCCGAGAACGCTGCAAACAGCCGATCTCGCATGGCTGACGGCTGGGCTGCGACATGCTTATTCTGTAGTAGAAAAAAACCTTAACAGCCGTGAAACCACCGTCGCGCGTCGTAACCAAGTGATTTATTGCATTGCAAAGGTTAAAAGGCACGAGTTCGACTCAAGTGATATCGATAGGCTAGTCAGAGAAAATTTCCCTCGAACAGTACCTAATACCAACATGGGCATAGGCTCAATTTTAGCTGACCTCACCGGAGGATCGAGTCCTCTTATTCAAAAAAATGAGTACACTGGCGGTTACTCGGTCAAAGACCCTAGATTTATCATGTGTATAAAACTCATGTTATATACAGATTCGGCCGAAAAGGTTCAATGTAGAAAATTCCAAATGTGAAATGGCACGGGCTAAGGGGTTACCTATCCCATACCGTAGCCTATTTAGGTGGAAATCGCTCAGAACAACCAAGATATGGAGCTCCAACTTCGAGAGATCCACCGCTAAGTAACGAATTTCCGCTAACGGCGATAAAGGGGCTTATTTCTTTTACCTTGAAAATAAATCCGTCCCCTTTCGTTCGTATCGGCATTCGACTTGCTGTACCGCGAGTACGACCAGTCGCTCGCCCGCCTGGACGCCCGCCTTAGGGCCGAGGATTCGCGCTACAAGTCCGAGCAGATCATTGCTCAGTTGCTGCGCGAAGCCCTTTCAGCCCCGACCTACCAGGCGTTGAAATATCACACACAGATCCAGCTGGATCAGCTTGCATCGCCGGGCAGCCTCGACTGGACGGAGCGCCAGCGGGCGTTCATGAGGCGCGCCAGTTGCGATTTCGTGATCTATTTCAAAGTAGGCAAGAAACCGATAGGAGTAATTGAGGTTGATGGGGGTTACCACGCCCAACCCGTCCAGGCAGCTCGGGACGCCATGAAAAATGAGATTTTGGCCAGAATTGGCATTCCGATTCTTCGGCTGCGGACAGTTGAGAGTGACATCGAGCGGAGAATTGGCGACTTTATCGGGCAGTGGGCGAGTCCTACGCAGAGTGCCTAAGCGCTGCGGCGGCGGTCGTCGGTCGCCGCTGGTAGAACTCGATCCGAAGCTGCCTGTAGCCAGGACGAAAGCTGGTGGATCGAAGGTTCCCGAAGGTGATCTGGCTGCCACACGAAGACATCATTCGGTTGGCGAGACTCAAAATTGGTCTTTGTTTCGCCTCAGTGATCGGATCGAAGCAACTGCTGGTGAGGGATCGCTTTCGATCCCCGCGATGAGAGACGGATTTATTTCACCTAGAAAATAAATCCGTCCCCTTTCTCCTTCTGTTGTTTAAAAATCACAAGAAGGCTCATGCTCATTGGCACCTCAAATCAAATGGGGTGAGCTCTATTAAGCTGACAGCCATTAATAAAACCACCCCCGTACCTCGTTATTTATTTTTCTTATCTGGCGTCTGCGTTAGCGCCGAGCCTGCAACAGACTTCTGATCAGGTGTAGATTTCTCGTCTTTCAATTGCTCGCTTGCCTTAGACGCCACGTCTTTACTGGTTTTCTCATCTTTTGCCATTTTTAGCACCTCAAAAATGGGCGGATTCTCTGAAGGTGGATTCCTATTCCCAAATTAGGTATAGGCTATCTGCCGGTATTTTCAACTTGCAGGACTAATGCTATAGAAATTCAGGTAATGCTTGAGTTGCTATACATAACTAAGGCCGCTCTGATCCGATTGTTGCCTGCAGCTTTAAGCTAGAAGCCGCCAGTGACCAAGGGCTGCTATCGGGGGAAAACAGACAGTACACGATTCTCTGCTACTGCTCATCGCTGAGCCTCATAACTCGGGACGCGGCTCAGATCAACCACACCCCACACCTAAAAACCCACATCTGCGAACCAAAAACTGACTGCCATAGTTTCGCTATTCGACAGCCACTAGGCCTCTTAGCTTTTCATGTCAGTCGGCCCCTGCCCCCGCGTCACCTCAAACCGCCTGACATTCTTACGCAACCAACCCAGAAACCCATTGGCATCAGCCACCACCGGCTTGGCCTCCAGCATCGCCGCCCGCGCCTTCGCCCGAAACTTCGCCAACCCGGCCAACGCCCCAATCAACTCCGGATGCTCCGCCAACCACGGCTCCAGATCCGCTTTGTCGATCCGGTAAATCATGCAGTCGGTGTACGCGCAGAACCGCGCTACCGTCGGGGTCGCGTCCAGGAAACCCGTCTCACCCAGCAGCTCACCCGGCCCCATCCGCCCCACTTCCAGCCAGCCGTCCGGGCGTTGCAGCGAAGCCGACACTACCCCGGACTCAATAATGAACAGCGCATCAGGCACCACCCCCTCCGCAAGCACGATGTCTTTCGCCGGATAGGCGCCCAGGCGCATGTGCTGTTCCAGCTGCGCGCGGTCGGCGTCGCTGAGCATGCGCAGCGCATTGACGGTGTTGAGCACGGCAGACTGTCGCGTCGCGGGGCGTTGCTGGTCCTGGCGGGTTTCGGTGGACGCGAGCTGCCGGTGAATGAGGTCGAACAGTTGATTGCGCACCGCTGAACGCCGGTCCCGGGACTTCACGTAGCCGGTGACTTCGTATTCGACGATGCGCAGGCCGGATTTGACCACCACTGCCGATGGCGCGGGCTGGGCGAGTAATTCACGGCAACCGAGTAGCGCTTTCTCCAGGGAGTCCAGCACCAGGCTAGGGCGGAGACGGATGGACTGCTCGATGGACAGGGTGACGGAGTGGAAATGGTCCGGTCGGCTGAAGTTGACGATGCGGGTCTTGGCGGCCATGGCGTTGGGGATCACGGTCATGCTGCCTTCGGCGGTCAGCAGGTGGGTGGAGCGCCAGTCGATTTCGATGACTTTGCCTTCGATGTCATCGACGCGAATCCAGTCGTCCACGCGGAACGGCTTGGTCGCGTTGAGGACGATGCCGGAGAACACGTCGCCCAGCGTGCTTTGCACAGCGAGGCCGAAGATGATCGCCACGGCGCCGGAGGTGGCCAGCAGGCCTTTGACCGGCAGGTCGAGCACGTAGCCGGCCGCCGCCACTGATGCGACGAGGAAGATGATCGCCCCCATGACGTCTTGCAGCAGATGACCCTTGCCGCCGATCCGTGGCTCCATGACCACGACGGCGAGCACGGTCAGGGTCCGCGCGCCAAACAGCCACCAGGCGATGGTCAGAATGGTGGCCAGCACATGCCGGGGAACGGACCAGTCGGTGGGCACCGCATACAGCGGACTGAGCCCGCCATCCAGCAGCGCCATGCTGAACAGCACGAACAGCACAAGGCGGCACACAAGCTTGCGTCGCAGCCAGCGCGGGTGCAGCCATTGCCAGAGCGTGAGGTCGATGACCAGCAGCACGGCAGCGCTGATCAGCGGATAGGCGAACCACAAATGATCCATCGACGTTCCCTGAGGGTGGACAGCCCGTGGAGCTTAGCTGAATACCTCGCAGGGAGCGCCAGTGTGCTTTTTTGCTGAAAGGGTCTGATCGATCAGAACGCCGTGACGCCCCCGTCCACTGCCAGCGAGTGACCGGTGGTGAACGCGGCGCCGTCGCTACACAGGTAGAGCACGGCGGCGGCGATTTCTTCGACTTTGCCGATCCGGCCGACCGGGTGCATGGTCGCGGCGAATTCGGCTTTGCGCGGGTCGGCTTCGTGGGCGCGGCGGAACATGTCGGTGTCGATCACCGCCGGGCACACGGCGTTGACCCGGATGTGTTTCTTGGCGTACTCGATGGCGGCCGATTTGGTCAGGCCGATCACCGCGTGCTTGGACGCGCTGTAGATGCTCATCTTTGGCGCCGCGCCCAGTCCGGCGACCGATGCGGTGTTGACGATTGCCCCGCCACCCTGGGCCAGCATCAGCGGCAACTGGTGTTTCATGCACAGCCAGACGCCTTTGACGTTGACGCCCATGATCGCGTCGAACTCGGCTTCACTGCCTTCGGCGAGGCGGCCCTTCTCAATTTCGATGCCGGCGTTGTTGAAGGCGTAATCGACACGGCCGTAAGCGTCCACGGCCTGGGCCATCATCTGCTGCACCTGAGCGTCCTTGGTCACGTCACACGGCAGAAACAGCGCTTCGCCTCCCGCCTGCCGAATCAACTGGGCCGTGCCCTCGCCGCCCGCGCTGTCCAGATCCACCACCAGCACCTTCAGGCCGTGTTCGGCGAACGCCAGCGCGGTCGCTCGGCCAATGCCTGCAGCGGCGCCGGTGACCAACGCAACCTGGCCGGAAAACGTCATGCTCATGGGATCGTCCTTTTTTTGTACGTATTAATAGGGGCACGGCACATGCCGTGGTGGGCCGCAGCTTAGCGGTCGCGACACAATCGGCGTCAGCACTATCAGGAGGCCGGTTGCCGGGCCATTGGTGGCGATGATGATCCGCGAAGTGCGCCATCAGCAGCATGGATCGGCGGGCATTCGGTAGAGTGGCATTCCTTGCTGTCCGGACCGTTACGGTCTATCACTGCCGCTTCGCCGATAATCGAGAGCCTGCCATGACTGCCTTGAACAACCGCCAATTCCTCCTCGCACGCCGCCCGGTGGGTGCTGCCACCCGTGAAGATTTCACTTTCCAGACCGTGCCCGTTGCGGAGCTCGCCCCGGGACAGATCTTGGTGAAAAGTGAATACCTGTCCCTGGACCCGGCCATGCGCGGCTGGATGAACGAGGGCAAGTCGTACATCGCACCGGTCGAGCTGGGAGCGGTGATGCGCGCGTTGGGTGCGGGCAAGGTGATCGAGTCGCAGCACCCGAAATTCGCGGTGGGCGATCACGTTCAGGGCGTGCTGGGAGTGCAGGATTATTTCGTCGGCGAGCCCAAGGGCTTCAACAAGGTCGATCCCAATCTTGTGCCGCTGCCGGTGTACTTGGCGGCGCTGGGCATGACCGGCATGTCGGCGTATTTCGCCCTGCTCGAAGTCGGCCAGCCCAAGGCCGGTGACACCGTGGTGATTTCCGGCGCGGCCGGTGCGGTGGGCAGCATTGCCGGTCAGATCGCCAAAATCAAAGGCTGCCGGGTCATCGGCATCGCCGGCGGCAAGGAAAAGTGCCAAACGCTGATGGATGAGTTCGGCTTCGACGGCGCCATCGACTATAAGATCGAGGACATCCACGCCGCCCTGAAACGCGAATGCCCCAAGGGCGTGGACGTGTATTTCGACAACGTCGGCGGCGACATCCTCGATGCGGTCCTGACCCGCCTGGCGTTGAAGGCGCGGGTGGTGATCTGCGGCGCCATCAGCCAGTACAACAACAAAGAAGCCGTCAAAGGTCCGGCCAACTACCTGTCGCTGCTGGTCAACCGCGCACGCATGGAAGGTTTCGTGGTCATGGACCATGCGGAACACTTCGCCAAAGCCGGGATGGAAATGGCCGGCTGGCTGGCCCAGGGCAAGCTGAAGAGCAAAGAGCACATCGTCGAAGGCCTGGAAACTTTCCCCGAAACCCTGCAGATGCTGTTCAAGGGCGAAAACAGCGGCAAGCTGGTCCTGAAGGTATGAGGTGAAGGCGAGACCGCAAGGGGTGAGCCGTCGCTGATAATCCGCTGAACAACTCACGGATAACGCTGCCAAAACCACCAGAGGGCGCACTCTGGTGTAAGCTCGTGCGCTGTTGATCCGACCCATCGAGAGGCTTATGCGGGCTCCCTTCCGACGTTCTACCCTTGCAGCGCTGCGCGGTTTTGAATCCTCCGGCACGGCGATCACGATTCTGCCGAGTGCCGCCGATTACCGGCAGACGCTGCTGGCAAAGATTGCCGCCGCCACCCGGCGGATTTACATCGTTGCCCTGTATTTGCAGCAAGATGAAGCCGGCCAGGAAATGCTCGATGCGTTATATGCCGCCAAGGCTGCGCAACCGGCGCTGGACGTCGTGGTGCTGGTCGACTGGTTCCGCGCCCAACGCGGCCTGATCGGCGCCGGCAAGCAGGCCGGGAACTCGGCGTGGTATCAGGCGCAGAACCTGGAACACGACCAGGAAGTGCCGGTGTATGGCGTGCCGGTGCAAACCCGCGAACTGTTCGGCGTGCTGCACCTCAAGGGTTGCGTCGTCGACGATTGCGTGATTTACAGCGGCGCCAGCATCAATAACGTCTATCTGCACAAGCTCGGCAAATACCGGCTCGATCGCTATCACCTGATCGACAGCAAAGGCCTGGCGGACTCGTTCCAGCGCCTGGTGCAGCAGGATATTCTGCCGTCTGACGCGGTGCATCGCCTCGACCTGCCCTCGCCGCCCAGCTCACGCAGCCTGCGCGGGGAGATTCGTCAGTTCCGTCAGCACCTCAAGCGCGCCAGCTATGACGTCAACGACGGCGTGCGGGACAACGGTGGGTTCCGGGTCATTCCGCTGCTGGGCATCGGCAACAAGAACCCGCTGAGCAAAACCCTCTGCGACCTGATCGCCGCGACGAACGAGCAACTGACGCTGTGCACGCCGTACTTCAACATGCCGCTGGTGGTGAAGCGCGAGATCAACCGTGCGCTGAAGCGGGGCGTGAAGGTCGACATCATCATCGGCGACAAGACCGCCAACGACTTTTTCATTTCGCCGGAGGAGCCGTTCAAGGTGATCTCCGCGCTGCCGTATCTGTACGAGATCAGCCTGCGTCGCTTCATGCAGAAGCATCAGACGGCGATCGCCAAGCATCAGTTGAATATTCATTTGTGGAAAGACGGCGACAACACCTATCACCTCAAGGGCCTGTGGTCGGACGACCGTTATACCCTGCTGACCGGGAATAACCTGAACCCGCGGGCCTTTCAGCTGGACCTGGAAAACGCCGTGCTGATCGATGATCCCAAGGGCGAATGGCTGAAGCCGCGCGCGGAAGAGATTGCGCTGCTGATGCGCGATACCCATCGGGTCGGCAAGTTCGACGAGCTCGACACCCTGAGCGAATACCCGGTCGGCGTGCGCACCTTCCTGCGCCGTGTCAGCCGGGTCCGCGTCGAGCGCCTGCTCTACCGGATTCTGTAAGCCCATGGGCAAAAGCACCGGCGTGCGTGCGCAACAGGCCGATCAGACCCGGGCGCGCATTCTTCAGGCGGCGATCACGGTGTTCACCCGCGACGGCTATTCCGGCGGGCGCATCGAGAAGATCTCCGCCGAAGCCGAGTCCAACGACCGGATGATTTATTACTATTTCGGCAGCAAGGAGAAGCTGTTCGTCAAGGTGCTTGAGCACACCTACGAGCAGTTCAACCGCGCCGAAAGCCTGCTGTCACTGGATCCGTCGACGCCAGTGGAGACGCTGCGCCAGTTGGTGGCGTTCGTCTGGGACTATTACGTCAGCCATCCGGAATTCGTTGCCATCCTCAGCATCGAGAACCTGCACAAGGGCAAGCACGCGCGCCAGTCCGGTGAGCTGCGACGCCTGTCAGGCGAAGCCGTCGGCGTGCTCAGACCGATCATCGAGGCCGGTCAGGCGCAGGGGCTGTTTCGGCAGGACCTCGACATCAAGCACGTGTATTTGATGATCGCCTCGCTGTGCTACTTCTATAACTCCAACCTGCACACCCTCAGCTCGTTCCTGGGCCAGGACATGGCGGCGGAGGGAGAGCGGACGGATTGGTTGGCGTTTATTCAGGACCTGGTGATGCGCGGGGTGGCGAAGGCCGCTCAGACGCCACACATCTAAACTGTGGGAGCGAGCTTGCTCGCGAAGGCGCCGGTACATCCGCTGAATATTCTGTGGCTGAGATACCGCTTTCGTGAGCAAGCTCACTCCCACAGGGGCCAGTACATCCGCCAGATATTTAGCGGTCGAAATGCAGTCTTCGTGAGCAAGCTCACTCCCACAAAAGCCAGTACATCCGCCAGATATTTAGCGGTCGAAATGCAGTCTTCGTGAGCAAGCTCACTCCCACACGGACTTTATTCAGCACAGGTCCAGCGCAGTCCCTGAAGAGTAAGTAAATCCCTCAGGCTTACCCAATCAGTGCGTTCCGGGATTGGCTTTCAAATGCGCCACCTTCTCTGACAACCCCGTCCACTGCGGTTCATTCGGCGCAAATCGGCTGCGCAGGTACGCCGCCAGGTCGCTGATCTGGGTGTCGGACAGGCTGTCCTTGAAGCCCGGCATGTAACCCAGATCTGCCGTCGCCGGTTTGTCTATTCCCTGCTGAATCACTTTGATCAGATTGTCCGGCAGCGCGCTGTGAACGTTGGTGTTGGTTGCCAGCGACGGGCTCACGCCAAACAGCTTCGGCCCCAGACCGTCGGCATGACACCCCTGGCACGAGCCTTCGAACACCCGCTGGCCATTGCTCAACGACTGGGGCGAAACGCTGGGCATCTCTGCCAGACGAGTCGCCGTCGCCGGACGGGCATCAGCGCTGCCGGACGCCGGCTCATTCAACGCCGCCAGATACACCGCAATCGCCCGCACATCGCTCTTCGGCAGTTTCGCCAGTTCCGAGACCACCGGCCCCATCGGCCCAGCGGCCACACCGTGGGCATCGGAATACCCGCTGCTCAGGTAGTTGAACAACTGATCCTCGGTCCACGGCGTCGGCGCTTTCGACAGGCTGTTGAGCGCCGGCGCTTCCCAGCCGTCCACCGTGCCGCCCGCAAGAAACGACGTGCCGCCCTTCTCCGCCCCCAGCAGATCCCGGGGTGAATGACACGCTGCGCAATGCCCCAATCCATTGACAAGATACTGACCGCGATTCCATTGCGCGCTTTGCTGGGGCTGCGTCTGCACCTCGCCTTTGCGCAGGTACAAGGCATTCCAACCGGCCATCAACGGTCGCACATTGAAGGGGAAGCGCATGTCATTGGCGGGCTGAACCTGTTTTACCGGTGTCTGCGACATCAGGTACGCGTACAGCGCCTGCATGTCGGCGTCTTCGATATTTCTGAAAGCCGTGTAGGGAAACGCCGGATAAAGGTGTTTGCCATCGCGACTGATGCCGTCACGCATCGCCCTTTCGAACGCCGGATAGGACCAGTTGCCGATGCCGGTCTCCGGGTCCGGGGTGATGTTGCTGCTGTATAAAGTGCCGAACGGCGTCTGCATCGCCAGCCCGCCGGCATTGCTGGCGCCATTCGGGGCGGTGTGGCAGACCGCGCAATCGCCGACCGCTGCCAGCAAACGCCCGCGCTCCAGGGTCGCCGACGACCAGGTGCCCGATGAAGGCGGCGTGATCGGCGCGATTTCCCCACGCCAGGGTAATGCGGTCGCGGCCATGCCCAGCAGCGCACCGAACGCTGCGAACAAGGAACCGAACAGCCATTTCGAACGTTTGGCTTTCGGCGATTGCGGGGGTTGGCTGTTGGCCTGCGTGCCTGCGCTGTTCAGCGCGGCAAGAATGCGTTCCGCCGTGATCGGCAGCTCGCGAAAGCGAATCCCGGTCGCGTCGTACACAGCATTGGCGATGGCCGCCGCGCTCGGCACCGACGCCGATTCCCCGGCGCCCATGGGCGGCTCGGCCTGGCGCGGCATCATCATGACGTCGACCTTCGGCACTTCCGGGAACGTCAGAATCGGGTAGCCGCCCCACTCCTTGCTCGCCACCGTGGATTCCTCGAACGTCACCCGCTCCTTGAGCACGCGGCTGGTGGACTGAATGACGTTGCCGTGAATCTGGTGCTGCACGCCGGCCGGATTGACCATCATGCCGGCGTCGTGGCCGATCACCACGCGGGTCACCGACACATCGCCGGTGTGCTTGTCGATTGCCACGTCCGCGACCCATGCCGCCCAGGCCGCGCCGAAGCCGGGAAACTTGCTGTGGATGTAGCGCGCGTAGGCAAAACCGCGCCCGCGCAAGACGCCGTCTTCTTCCGGGATCTGCATCGGTTGGGTGCGCGGCGCCCAGTCGGCCCGGGCGGCGGTGGCACGAACCAGTTCGGCGGCACGCTCGTCGTGCAGATAACGAAGCCGGTACTCGATGGGGTCCACGCCGGCGGCGAACGCCAACTCGTCGATGTAGGACTCGTGTGCAAAGGTATTGGGAAGCGCCGACACGCCGCGCATCCACGACGCCCGCACAATCGGCGCCATGTCGTGAATGGTGACGCGCATGTGCTCGATGTCGTAGGGCGGGATCGAAGTGCGATCGCCCATTTCAAACATCGTCGCCACCGGTTCCACGCGCCCGGTCAGCAGCAGGGCCAGAGTCGGCGAGTTGTTCGACGGGTAGCGGGTGCTGAAGTCGTAACCGGCGATGCCGCCATCGGCATTAATCCCGCCGTCGACTTCCATCAATTGAGCGGTGCCTTTCGGCTCCCAGGCATGTTCCTGCTCACGGGTCAGTTGCACGCGCACCGGCCGGCCCACGGCGCGGGACAGCAACACCGCGTCGGCGCACACGTCGTCAGCGCAGTTGCGCCCGTAACAGCCCGCCGCTTCCATGCGGATGATGTCGATGCGCTCTTCAGGGTATTCCAGCAGCCAGGCCAGATCGGCGCGCAGCATGTGAGGGTTCTGCGTGCCGGACCAGACCCGAATGCCATCTTCGCTGTAGTCCGCCAGCCCACACGAAGGTCCGATGGAGCCGTGAATCTGGTAGGGCCACAGATAGGTTCGCGTCATCCGCTCGCTGGCCTGGGCCAATGCGTCATCGACATTGCCCTGATCGAGCACCACGCGCTCAATGCTCGGGTTGTCGCGAATCGCCTGCTCGATGTTGCCCATGTCCGGCAACTGATGCTGCCACGGCTTCCAGGTGACCTTGAGTTCGCGCGCCGCCTTCGCCGCCTGCTCTTCACGCATCGCCACTATGCCGACGAAGTCGCGAATGACCACCACGCGGACGATGCCGGGAATGTGCGCGATCGAAGATTCGTCCACGTCCAGCAGGCTGGTACCGACGAAGTCTCCCGTGTCGTAACCGGCATAGGGCGGACGTACGACGCGGCCATGGAGCATGTCCGGCAAACGCATGTCGTGCACGTAGGTCAATTCGCCAGTGGCCTTGCCCGGAATGTCCACACGGGCGGCGCCCTGCCCCACCAGTTTGTAGTCCTCCAGCCGCTTGAGTGGCGCATTGCCGGAGATGCGCAACTCGACGCGCTGATCGACCAGCAGTTGGCCAAAGGTCAGTTCGCGACCGTCCTGCGCCTTGATCGCCCCGCTTTCAATCACCAACGAATCCACACCGACCGCCCAGCGCTGCGCGGCCTGTTGCAGCAGGTAGCGCCGGGCCTCGGCGGCGGCATTGCGCAGCGGAATGGCGGAAATCTGCAGCGTGGCGCTGGCGATGGTCGCACCCTGATTCGGCGCACGCTCGGTGTCGCCCAGAATCATCGTCACCTGATCCATCTGCAGGTCCAGCTCTTCGGCGACGATCTGTGTCAGCGAGGTGCGGATGCCGGTGCCGAGGTCGACGTGGCCGTTGAAAGCGTAGACGCGGCTGTCTTGATCGATGGCAATGAACAGCCCCAGCTCCATGGGCCGGACCGTGGGCGTGCCGCCTTTGGCCACCGGACCGGACGGCGGCAGGATGTCGTCGACGATCAACAGCACGCCGTTTTGGGCGAGCAATTCATCGCGCGTGGGCAAAGTCTGGGTCATTGGACGGGATCCGGGCTGGGCTGATGACGCGCGGCACGCATGACCGCACTCAGGATTTCCAGGTGCGTGCCGCAGCGGCACAGGTTGGCCGACAGTTCGTTGCGGATCTGCGCTTCGGTGGGGTGCGGGTTGCGGTCGAGCAAGGCTTTGGCGGTCATGATCATGCCGTTCATGCAGTAGCCGCATTGCGCGGCCTGTTCGTCGATGAAGGCTTGCTGCACCGGGTGGGGGCGGTTTCGCGAGCCGATGCCTTCCAGCGTGGTGATCTCACGCCCTTGCGCGCCCGCCAGCGGAAACACACAGGAACGTGCGGCGACGCCGTCGATGATCACCGTGCAGGCGCCGCACTCGCCCAGGCCGCAGCCGTATTTGGGCCCATTGAGGTGCAGGTCATTGCGCAGGATCAGTAACAGCGGCGTGTCAGGCATTGCCGTGACGCGTGTGGCCTGACCGTTGACGTTCAGGGTCACGGTCTTCTCCGCCGCCCGCTGCGGCTCGCTCGTGTCAGCCTTCATGTGTTACCCGCTGTAGCTTGCATTTGATGAAGTGATTACTTAATGAAACGAGAGCAGGAAGCATGCCAGCGAAGAAAAGGCTGTAGGACGTTGGAGTTTCCGACGTAGATATATCGCCTGATGATGGGGGTCAGGCGGTGTTACTCATCGCCCTCATCGATCAGTTTGCGCAGCAGAAACAGTACAGCCACGCGTTCGGCGGGGTTGAGTTTGCTCAGGGTCAGCTCACTGATCTGCGCGGCGCGGGGCACGGTTTCCTGCACTAGATGCAGGCCACTGTCGGTCAGGCTGCAGATGACTTTGCGGCGATCCTGCGGGTCCGGCTCAAGGCTGATCAGGTCCCGGGCTTTCAGGCGATCGACGATGCCGCGAATGGTGGCCTGGTCCACGGCGGTGGCCTTGACCAGCTCAGTCTGGGAGCTGGGGCCGTGATCGCGCAGCGCACACAACGTCACGAATTGCACCGCCGTGAGCTGCGAATCACCGACGTTCTGCTGGAAGATCGCCAGATGCCGCTGATAGGCCTTGCGCAGCAAATGGCCCACTTGCTCGGAGAAGGTGTAGGACGAGTTATTGTTGGAAGGGTTGTCAGTGGACACGGATGGCTCGTTCGGCAGGATCTGGGAAGTGGTGGCTACAGTAACGTTTGCGGGGGTTGAGGGGAATCTTCGGAACGAGCGTGTTTTATTGCGCCAGAGATGCGCGTATGGATAAGGCGATATCGACTGTAGGAGCGTGGCTTGTCCCGCGATCTGGCGCGCAGCGGCAGTGATATTGCCAACGCGGTGCGTCAGTAAGAGCGCGATTGTCGGGTTTACGGCTGCTGCGCAGCCGATCGCGGGACAAGCCACGCTCCTACAGGTCCGCGGTGGGATGTATATCTGCCTCAGGCCCTTGAAGCCTCGGGGGCCACCACTTCCCCCGCCAGCACCACGGCCTGGTCGTCCAGATATATGTCACAACGGCGCAGCGGGATATCCAGGTGACACGGGGTTTTGCGGGTGCCGCCGACCTCGGTATTCGGCCCCGTGGAAAACAGGAAATTGCCGTAGAACGCTCGGGCGTCCATGCACATGCCGTCGTTCTTGTCGTGCAGGCCCATGGCCGTCCATTGGGCGCGGGGTTGCAGGCCCCAGCCGATGTGGGAAATGCCGTAGACCTCCGGATCATTGAAGTACTTCAGGTATTCGCGCAGGTACTCCGCCTCGAATCCACCGTGAATCCCGGTGATAAACCCCTTGTCGATCTCCAGGGTGATCTGCTCGCGGGAATAGGTTTTGAACGGCAGCACAATGTCGCCCACATCAATGACCAGCGTGCCCTCGGCGGTCTCTTCATTGGGCCAGGAGAACAGAAAACCGCTGGGCCAGTGATCCCAACGGCCTGGCTCGTCGGCGAAACCGTATTCGGTGACGGACGGGTATTGCCCCAGTTGCGCACGGAAATCGCTGCCGGCGCGGGACTTCACCTGAATCGACCGCGCCGCCTTCAGCACCTGTTCGGCGGCCAGCACCCGCTCCTTGTCGGCCACTGTCGGCAGCATGCGCGCCAGCACTTCCGGGGGCTCCACCGCCAGCAGAATCCGCGTGCCGGTCTTGAGGATCTGCTCCTGCTCCGGCGAGTGCAGCAGCATCATCGTGTCGACGATCAGGTCAGCCGCCTCCAGGGCACGTTGCGCCGCGATGTTGCCGGTCAGCGCGGTGTCGCCGCAGTAGGCGGTCATGTCATTGCCCATGGCTTTGGGGTGATTAAACGACGGCAGCTCGACCGCATACACCTTCGCGCCAAGGCGTTGGGCGGCGTCCATGGCCGCGCGCACCGTGCGCCCATCGGAGTAGTGGCTCTTGAGCACCGCCACGCTCTGGGTCGCGTCCACTTTCGACAGCTTCAGCACGTGTTCGAACATCTGGGTCAATTCGCAATCGCTAACCGGCATCTCTTCTCTCCTCTCGGGGGATGACCGGTCGGATGCACCATTGCAAGGCGTCGCGCATCAGACCAGTGCATTTTTTAAAGCGTACACACTTGTTTAAAGAGATAAGACATCAATCCGGACGCCGCTGCAATAGGCACGCCACTCTGTTACCTAACCACACAGATACCCGCATATACGGGTTACAGCGAGTGACATGTCTGTTTGCGACACCTCCGGCCGTTTCTGGAAATATCGGTTCACTTTTAAAAATATCAGCGTATACACTTTAAAAACCCAGCGACGCGACAGCCCTTCTTCGCCTCGCCGTCATCCAGAGCTCCTGTCATTCAGAGCTCATGAAACACAAAGGAATGCGCGCCATGCCAACCACGCAAAAAATCGCCATCGTCGGATCCGGTCTGGGGGGCGCTGCGGCTGCAACGCTGTTGCAGAAAGCCGGTTTCCACGTCGACATCTACGAGCAGGCCCCCGCCTTTTCTCGCATCGGTGCCGGGATTCACATGGGCCCGAACATCATGAAAATCTTCCGGCGCATGGGCATCGAGCAACAGCTGAGCGACATGGGTTCGCACCCGGATTTCTGGTTCAGCCGCGACGGTGCGACCGGCGACTACCTGTCGCGCATCGCCTTGGGCGAGTTCTCCCTCAAAGAGTACGGCGCGGCCTACATCACCGTGCACCGCGGGGACTTGCATGCGCTGCAAATGTCGACGCTGGCGCCCGGCAGCGTGCATTTCAGCAAATGCCTGACCACGCTGGAGGAACGCGACAACGGCGTGCGCCTGAACTTTGCCGACGGCACCCACGCCGATGCGGACATCGTGATCGGCGCCGACGGCATCAATTCGAAGATCCGCGAAGAGCTGCTGGGCCATGAGAAACCGCTGTACAGCGGCTGGGTCGCCCACCGTGCGCTGATCCCCAGCGAGGTACTCACCAAGTACAACCTGGAGTTCGAGAACTGCGTGAAATGGTGGAGCGAGGACCGTCACATGATGGTTTATCACACCACCGGCAAGCGCGATGAGTACTACTACGTCACCGGCGTGCCCCATGCGGCGTGGGATTTCGAGGGCAACTGGGTCGACAGCAGCCGGGACGAAATGTACGAAGCCTTCGCCGGCTACCACCCCACCGTGCAGGCCCTGATCGAGTCCACCGACAGCGTGACCAAGTGGCCGCTGCTCAACCGGAACCCGCTGCCCCTGTGGAGTCGCGGCCGCCTCGTTTTGCTGGGCGATGCCTGCCACCCGATGAAGCCGCACATGGCCCAGGGCGCCGGCATGGCCATCGAAGACGCCGCGATGCTCACCCGCTGCCTGCAGGAAACCGGCCTCAGCGACTACCGCACCGCGTTCCAGCTGTACGAAGCCAATCGCAAGGAACGCGCCTCTCGCGTGCAAGCGGTTTCCAACGCCAACACCTGGCTGCGCACCCAGGAAGATCCGGCCTGGGTCTACGGCTATGACTTGTACGGCCAGGCGCTGAAATCGGGGGTGGCGGCGTGAGCACATTCATTCATGGCGGCAACGTCCAGGCCAACGGTATCCGTCAGCATTACCTGCGCTACGGCGGCGACACGCATTTGGGCAAACCGGCGCTGATCCTGATTCCGGGCATCACCAGCCCGGCGATCACCTGGGGGTTCGTTGCCGAACACCTGGGCCAGTTCTTCGACACCTACGTGCTGGATGCCAGGGGTCGCGGGCTTTCTTCCACGGGGCCGGATCTGGATTACAGCGTCGACACCTGCGCCGATGACATCGGTGCGTTCGCCGCGGCCATGGGCATCCACAGCTACCACCTGGCCGGTCACTCGATGGGCGCACGTTTCGCCGTGCGGGCCTCGATTCGTTGCCCCCAAGGCCTGAAAAGCCTGGTGCTGATCGATCCACCGGTGTCCGGTCCGGGGCGTCGAGAATACCCGGCGAAGTTGCCGTGGTACGTCGATTCGATCCGCCAGTCGCAACAGGGCATGAGCGCCGAGGACATGCGCACGTTCTGCCCGACCTGGACCGAGGAGCAGTTGCAGTTGCGTGCCGAGTGGCTGCACACCTGCTACGAACCGGCCATCGTCCGCGCCTTCAACGACTTCCATGACGTGGATTTCCATCAGGACCTGCCGAATCTTCCGGTCCCTGCCCTGCTCATCGTCGCTGAGCGTGGGGGTGTGATTCAGGCGGAAGACGAGGCCGAGATCCGACAGCTGCAACCGAACATTCTGATCGCGCGGGTGGAAAACGCCGGGCACATGATCCCGTGGGACAACCTGCCGGGATTCTTTGCCGCGTTCGGCGATTTCCTGGGCACGCCGCTGACCTGACGGTCCTTGCTTATAACGATGAACAGGAGAACCCAATGACCGATTCACAAAGCGCGGACGCCAACTATCAGGGCGTCTGGGGCAATCGCATCGGTTTTGGTGCGAAACCGGCCTTGCTGATGATCGACTTCATGCAGGGATACACCCAACCCGGTGCACCTTTATATGCGCCGGGCGTGGTCAGCGCCGTGGCCGAAAGCGTCGAGCTGCTGGCCTGCGCGCGGGAACACGGCATCCCGGTGGTGCACACCAATATCCGCTACCACCCCACGCATTTCGCGGACGGCGGCATGTGGGTGAGAAAAGCGCCGGTGATGAAGGACATGGTCGAAGGCAATCCGCTGGCCGCGTTCTGCGAGGCCGTGCAGCCATTGGCCGAAGAGGTCGTCATCAGTAAGCAGTACGCCAGTTCGTTCTTCGGCACCTCACTGGCATCAATGCTGCACGCCCAAGGCATCGATACCGTCGTGCTGGCCGGTTGCTCCACCAGCGGCTGTATCCGGGCGACTGCGGTGGATGCCGTGCAGCACGGTTTCCGGACCATCGTCGTGCGCGAATGCGTGGGCGACCGTCACCCCGATCCCCACGAAGCGAACCTGTTCGACATCGACAGCAAATACGGGGATGTGGTTGGCAAGCAGGAAGCCATTGAGCAGTTGCGGGCCGTGAGCTCCAAACGTTAAGCCGCAAGCTGCAAGTGAAGCGCACGCGTTCCCCTCTTGCAGCTTGAAGCTTGTGGCTTGCCGCTGAAGTTCGCAGCCTGCCTCACCCATATCAGAACACCGCAAACACAGGCAAAATCAGCCGCCGCCGCGCTCACCGGTCGAAGAACCGCCAGGAGACACCCATGCCCTCTGCGAATGTAGAAACCTCCGCGAACTTAACCGTGGACCCGATCAAAGCGCTGTACACCAAGATCACCTGGAAGCTCATCCCCTTCCTGTGCTTCTGCTACCTGGCCGCGTACCTGGACCGCATCAACATCGGCTTCGCCAAGCTGCAGATGCTCGACCAGTTGCACTTCAGCGAGACCGCGTTCGGGCTCGGCGCCGGGCTGTTTTTCGTCGGTTATATCCTGTTCGAAGTGCCGAGCAACCTGGTGCTGGAAAAGGTCGGCGCGAAAATCTGGATCGCGCGGATCATGATCACCTGGGGCTTGCTGTCGTCCTGCACGCTGTTCGTCAGCACGCCGACGCAGTTCTACGTGCTGCGCTTTTTGCTCGGCGCCGCTGAAGCGGGCTTTCTGCCGGGGGTGCTGTTTTACCTGACCACCTGGTTCCCGACCTATCGCCGGGGTCGCATCATCGCGCTGTTCATGATCGGCCTGCCGCTTTCCAGCGTCATCGGCGGCCCGCTGTCGGGCTGGATCATGGGCCATTTCGACCAGACCGCCGGGCTGCGCGGCTGGCAGTGGCTGTTCTTGATCGAGGGCATTCCCAGCGTGCTGCTGGGGGTGATGACGTTCTGGGCGCTGCCGAATAACCCGAAGGAAGCCAAATGGCTGAACAGCACCGAGCAAACCTTGCTGAAAGGCGAACTGCGCCTGGACGATGCCGAGGGCAAGGACAGTAAGCACAGCTTTCGCGACGGGTTTTTCAATCTGAAAGTGTGGATGCTGGGCGGCATCGATTTCTCGATCTTGCTCAGCGCCTACGCCATGGGTTTCTGGATGCCGACGTTCATCAAGAACGCCGGGGTCACCGACACCTTCCACATCGGCGTGTTGACGGCATTGCCCAGCGTGGCGGCGCTGATCGGCATGCTGATGATCGGCGCCAGCTCCGACCGTCGTCGTGAACGTCGCTGGCACATCATCGTGCCGTTCTGGATCGGCGCCGTGGCCATGGCCGCCAGCCCGTTCTTCACCCATAACCTGGTCGCGACCGTCGCGCTGTTCGCCGTGGCGTCGGCCGCGATCATTGGCGCCGTGCCGGTGTTCTTCAGCCTGCCGGCCACATTCCTCAAAGGCCGGGCGGCGGCGACAGGGTTTGCGTTGGCCTGCTCGCTGGCGAACATCGCCGGGCTGGTGAGCAACTCGATGATGGGCATCGCCATCGACGTCACCGGCAGCAGCGCGGGCGCACTGTGGTTCTTTGCCGGGTGTTTGATTTTGAGCAGCCTGCTGGTGGTGGCGCTGCCGGCGAAGCTGGTGAATAGGTGATGACCGGCCTTGGGACGTTTAAGGCTCCGGACCGGCGACAGATTGATTTACGGTGAAGCGTTGTAAATAAATCAGTCCCCTTACTGGTGTGAAACGGCCCAACCGGCGGTAGGTAAAATCAGCCGATCAGGGCAATCAGCTGCTGGCGCTGGGCATCGGTGAGCAAAGGCCCTCTGGCTGCCTCGGCGTTTTCCTTCATGTATTTCGGATTGCCCGTACCGGGGATCGCGCACGTCACCGCCGGGTGTGAAATCAGAAACTTCAGCGCCAGTTGCGCCCAGCTCCTGGCCTGCACTTCCCCCGCCCAGCCCGGCAGGGGTTTGTTGCGCAAGCGGCCGAGCAGACTGCCGCCACCAAAAGGCCGATTGCAGATCACCGCCACCCCGCGCTCACGACACAGCGGCAACAACCGCGCTTCGACAGCGCGATCGTCCAGGGCGTAATTGATCTGCAGGAAATCGAAAGCGTCGGCCTTCAGCGCGGCTTCCACCTCGGCGTAGGCCGACGGGGTGTAGTGCGTCAGGCCGATGTAGCGAATGCGCCCTTGTTCTTTCCACTGACGCAGCGTCGGCAAGTGGGTTTTCCAGTCCAGCAGGTTGTGGATCTGCATGAGGTCGATGCGCTGGGTCTGCAGCAGCCGGAACGAGGCTTCCATCTGGGCAATGCCTTCATCGCGTCCCCGGGTCCAGACCTTGGTCGCCAGAAAAGCCGACGATGGCGGCTGATGGATCGCCAGCAACTCGCCGGTGGTTTCCTCGGCGCGACCGTACATCGGCGAACTGTCGATCACCCTGCCGCCGGCGTGGAACAGCTGGTCCACCACGGCGGGCAGCAGTTTGTACGCGTCGCTGCCGGGCTCGAAATCGAACCCGCGATACGTGCCGAGACCGATCATCGGCAATGCTTCGCCGCTGGATGGAATGTCTCGCGTGAGCATGTTCCGTTCTCCAGATTGGCCGGGCGAAGGACCGGGTTGCGGCGCTTCGGATGCCTGCGCATGGCGACTGACGGCGTCAAACACCAGCGCCGCCGAGGCACCGGCTGCCAGGGTGAGCAGTCTTCTGCGGGTGAGCGGGTGTGGGTCGGTCACGGGCATCTCTCCGGGTCGGGCTGACGTGAACGCACAGTGAATGGTCGACCCCACGCACGCGGCCTCGGTTCAAGTCCGCACGACCATCAGCGCAGATCGCGGGTTGGCGCTGTAACTAAATCATCTCTCCTAACGGCCCGGAATGACGCAGAGCGCCTCGGGATGCATTCCCACGCAGAGCGTGGGAACGATCAAACATCAGCGCCTGGACTGGCCTCTTCCCGGCTAAAGCCGGTCCCACTAAAAAGCAGCGCGTGCATCCAGAGGCACCGGCGGCGGCGTAGGATCGGCTTCAGCCGGGAAGCTCTTGATCTGCGCAGCGCTTTTGGTCTTCACAGTCTGCCTCCGGGCAGACGCTCTTGATCTCTGCAGATACTGCGACCATCTGCGCAGATCGCGGGAACGCTGGGCAGCCCCATGCGTCACAACTGCATCTTGAACACTGGAGCACACGAAATGAAAACCGTCATCACCCTGAACGAACTCGCCAACGCCGACCTTCGCCCCTACACCGAAATCTGGCTCACCTCGCCAACCGCCGTGCGCGAACCCCACCACACCGATGACGAACTGTGCCTGTGGCGCGCCAATCAAGTCTTCTCCCACGACATGCTCAGCGAAGGCACCCATGGCCAGAACGTGATGCCCGTCTGGCTCGTCGTCGACAACATTGATAACCCCGACCAAGTCCTGGAGGTCGAAACCCAAGTGCGTGAACGCCTGCTGACTGCCGGGCTTGAGGGAGAGTTTTATCCAGCGGAAGTGGGCGAAAGGATCGACGGGGTCAAGTGATTTAACGGCGCGGTGGTGACTTGCGCCGCAGCCTGACCAACCATATCGACGCCTGATCCGATGCCTCAAGCTGGCGGCGTTGCGCCCAGGCGTTTCCACATCGGTTTGGTCAAGCGTTGGCTGTGCTTGTAACCGGCCCACGGATCCTCCTTCAGCTTGCGCAACCGCTGCTGCAGATTGGTGATGTTCCACTGCGCCGAGGACTTCACCTCAGTCAGCTCGTCACGACTGATCGGCACTGACACCGGCAACCCCGGCCGCGCCCTCGCCGAATAGGCCACCACGGTGCTGGCGCCGCGGCTGTTACGCAGGTAATCGATGAAAATCTTGCCGACGCGGTTCTTCGGCCCGGACGTCGCAGTGAATCGGTCCGGCAGCTCCCGGGACATGAATTGCGCCAGCGCCTTGGCGAAGGCTTTGACCGACTCCCAATCGGCCCGACGCGCCAGTGGCACGACGATGTGCATACCCTTGCCGCCACTGGTCTTGACGTACGCGTCCAGGCCCAGCTCATCAAGGGTCGACAGCGTCAGTTGCGTGGCTTCGATCATGCTACGCCAAGGCAACTGGTCGCCCGGGTCGAGGTCGAGAACGAAGTGGTCCGGCAGCTCGATCTGATCGTAGGTCGCGCCCCACGTGTGCAGCTCGATGGTGCCCATCTGCGCCGCGCCGACCAGTGCCTTGACGCTGTCGATCTCCATCAACCGCGCGTGGCCGGGGTCGAGCTTGGGGTCTAGCTGCTTGATATTGGGGATCGCCATGCGCTCGGAATGCTTCTGGAAAAACTGCTCGCCTTCCACGCCCTCGGGGCAACGCAGCAGCGCCACGGGACGGTGGTCGAGGTGCGGCAAAATCCAGTCGGCCACCGACTCGTAATACTGCGCCAGCTCGATCTTGTGCAGGCCGCTCTGCGCATCAATCACCCGTTCGGGATGGCTGACCATCACGCCGGCCACTTCGATGCGGTCCTTGCCTGCGCGCTTACGGGTCGGCCTGGATTTCTCGGCGCCAGCATTGTCACCGGCCCCGGACTTCTTCGCGGGCGCTGAGGCCTTGGCGGCACGGGGCTTGAACGGCGCTTTGATGTCCTTCGGCGGTATCGGGTGCTCGTGGACCACTTCGCTGGCCGGCTTGTCGCTGCGCAACGAGACAAACGCCGAATGACGAATGATGCCGTCGCGGGTCCATTCGCCGAACTCGACTTCCGCCACCAAGGTCGGCTTTATCCAGTGCACGCCCCGGGCCTGGGCGCTCGTCACTTTTTTCTCCAGGGGCGATGTGTCCTGTTCCAGCGGCTTCATCTGCTCGAGCAAGTCGCCGAGCATCTGCTGATTGAATCCGGTGCCGACCCGACCGGCGTACACCAGACCTGCGCCCTCCTCGTTCACCGCCAACAGCAGCGCGCCAAAACCGTTGCGCGCGCCCTGGGGTTTAGTGAAGCCGACAATGACGAACTCCTGCCGTAACTTGCACTTGAGCTTGATCCAGTCGGCATTGCGACTGGACTGATACACGCTACCGGCACGCTTGCCAATGACGCCTTCGAGGGACATCAGACTGGCGCTCTCGATGATGTCGCGATGGCCTGCCGAGAAGGCTTCGGAGAACCGCAGCAGGCCTTTTTTCTGTCGCCCAAGGACTTTCTTCAGCGCCGCGCGACGGTCTTCGACGGGCGTATCGCGCAAGTCTTCCCCGTTCAGAAAAGGCACGTCAAACAGGTAATAAATGATGTCCATGCTGCGGTCGATGTCGAACGCATTCTGCAACGCCTGAAAATCCGGTAACCCGGCGGCATTGAGGACCACGACTTCGCCGTCCAGCCAGGTGTTGTCCAGCTTCAGACCGCCAATGGCCTTGGCCTGCAGCGGCAGGCGCTCGGTCCAGTCGTTGCCGTTGCGGGTGAAGAACTTCACCTCGCCATCGATGATGCGGGTCAGGATCCGGTAACCGTCGTACTTGATTTCGTAAAGCCATTTGCCTTCGGGGGGCGCGTCCATCAGCGTCGCCAACTGCGGCGAGAGCTTGGCCGGCACGCCTTTCTGTTTGGGCGACGGTGCTCTGGCTTTCTTTTCCACTGGCTTTTTTGCGGGCTTCGTACTGGCCGAAGTTTTACTGGCGGGTTCAGGCGCCGCCGATTGACGTTTGGCGTTCTTGGCCGGGTTACGTCCCTCGCCCACCGTTGCGCCATTGACCACGCTCTCAGGTTTGTCGACGACGATGTCGTAGTCTTCGCCCGCGCGCACGGCGTCGTCCTTTTCCTTGATCAACAGCCACTGCTCCTTGTCGCTGTTGCCCGGCAAACGGGTCCGTACCAGCGCCCAGTCACCGGTGAGTTTTTCGCCGATCAGGGTGAATTTGAGCTTGCCCGCCTTGTAGGTTTCCTGCGGGTCGCCGTGGGGCTGCCAGATGCCGCGATCCCAGACGATCACGTCGCCGGCGCCGTATTCGCCCTCGGGAATGCTGCCCTCAAAGCTGCCGTAGTCCAGCGGGTGGTCTTCAACGTGCACCGCCAGGCGCTTGTTTTTCGGGTCCAGACTCGGCCCCTTCGGCACCGCCCAGCTTTTCAGCGTGCCCTCCAGCTCAAGGCGAAAGTCGTAATGCAGATTGCGCGCATCGTGCTTGTGAATGACGAAACTCAGCGCCTTGCCTTTCTTCCTTCTTGCCTTGCCCTCGCCTTCGGCCGGCTCGGACGTGACATCGAAGTTGCGCTTGCGGGTGTATTCACTCACAGGTTTTGCCATGACGATGAACCTCTGCGCATTGGAACGCTGCATCTTTTAACGCTACAACACGACTCGCGTTCAAGAAGCCTTGGTGGTCTTCTTCCGGGGCGGTGCACGGCGCTTTGCCGGCGCATCGTCCTTGGACTCGGCTTTGCTTTTGCTGGCCGGTTTGGCTTTTGCAGGTGCCTTGGCTGCGCCGCTGCGACCGCCCAGACTGCGCTTGAGCAGCTCGGTCAGGTCGATGACATCAGCCGACTTGCGCTCGGTGTCGCCGGCGTCAGTTTCGACGTTCTCGATCTTGCCTTCGCGGGCCTTGGTTTCCACCAGCGACATGATCTGATCCTGGAAGGTGTCGCGGTACTCGTCGGCGTCCGGCGTCCACTCGGTGCTCATGTCCTTGATCAGGCGCTTGGCCATGTCCAGTTCGCTCTTGCTGAGCTTGACGTCGGTGGCTTCCTTGGGGAGTTCGAGGCTGTCCAGCCCGCGCACTTCCGAAGGCCAGCGCAGCAGCACGAGCACGATTGCCGATTCCAGCGGCATCACCGCCGCCAGGTGCTGACTGGTGCGAATCACCACATGGGCCAGCGCCACCTTGCCGGTGTCGACCAGCGACTGGCGCAACAGCGCGTAAACCTTTTCGCCGCGCTTGTCGGGGGCCAGGAAATAAGGCGTGTCGATGTGCTGGAGCGGAATCTGATCGCTGTCGACGAAACCGAAAATGTCGATGGTCTGGGTCGATTTCGGGTGCGCCGAGCGAATCTCGTCCTCGCTGATGACGACGTATCGTCCCTTCTCGTACTGCACGCCCTTGACGATGTTTTCTTTATTGATCTCCTTGCCGGAGACCTTGTTGATGCGCTTGTAACCGACAGGATCCATGCTGCGCTTGTCCAGCCAGTCGAAATCGACACCTTGCCGGGACGTCGCCGACACCAGCGCCACAGGAATATGCACCAGCCCAAAACTGATCGCGCCTTTCCAGATTGCCCGAGGCATAGTTTGTATTTCCGATGGGGTGTGAGGGGGTATGTTTAAGCAGTGACCGAAGCGCACGCGGAAAAGTTTCGGCCGAACGACCGGAGCGTCACTCTTATCAGGGGGGTGCCCGGCTTATGGGCAGTCATGATCTCGGGCCGCAAGCCGCGCTGACCAACGCTGCGCGATTGCCCAGCGGCCCCTTCTTAACGCAATGAAAAAGCGTTAACCTCGCGCCACTCTATTCTGCACGCCGTACCAGAGCCGTCTCTGTCAGGCCTGCGACCTCACCGGTATCCCCATGACCTCCAGTTCCCCCGCAATCCACGGCGCCACGATGACCAAGGGCCTGGCGATGCTGTTCGCCTTCTGCTGCGGCGCGATCGTTGCCAACCTGTATTACGCCCAGCCCATCATTGGCCTGATTGCGCCGGACATCGGGCTGTCCGGCACCCTGGCCAGCTTCATCGTGTCGCTCACCCAGATCGGCTACGCCCTCGGCCTGTTCTTCCTCGTGCCGCTGGGCGACTTGCTGGAAAACCGTCGCCTGATGATCGTCACCACCGGCGTCGCCATTCTCAGTCTGCTCAGCGCCGCGTTCGCGCAAACGCCCAATCTGTTCCTGATCGCCTCGCTGCTGGTGGGTTTCAGCTCGGTGGCGGTGCAGATTCTGGTGCCACTGGCCGCCAACCTGGCGCCGGAAGAAACACGCGGGCGCGTGGTCGGCAGCATCATGGGCGGCCTGCTGCTGGGGATTCTGCTGGCCAGGCCCGCTGCCAGTCTGATCGCCGACCACTTCGGCTGGCGCGCGGTGTTTGGCACGGCGGCCGCGGTGATGCTGCTGATCAGCGTGGTGCTGGCGACCACCATTCCCAAACATCAGCCGACGCACACTGCCACCTATGGCCAGTTGCTCAAATCATTATGGACCCTGCTGCGCAAACAGCCGGTCCTGCGCCAGCGCGCGTTCTATCAGGCCTGCATGTTTGCCACCTTCAGCCTGTTCTGGACCGCCGCGCCGCTGGAACTGGCAGGCAATCACGGCCTGTCGCAAAGCCAGATCGCCCTCTTCGCCCTGGTCGGCGCCATTGGCGCTATCGCCGCCCCCATCGCCGGCCGCCTGGCCGATGCCGGACACACCCGGGTCGCCAGCCTGTGCGCGATGCTATTCGCCGCATTGAGCTTTCTGCCGAGCCTGATCGAACCGGCATACGCCGTGATTGGCATGGCAGTGACCGGGGTCATCCTCGATTTCTGCGTGCAGATGAACATGGTCCTCGGCCAGCGTGCGGTCTACGCCCTCGACGCCAAAAGCCGCAGCCGGCTCAACGCGCTGTATATGACCAGCATCTTTATCGGCGGCGCGATTGGTTCGGTGGTGGCGAGCGCGCTGTATGACCATGGTGGCTGGGTCTGGATTGTGATCGTGGGGAGCGTGTTTCCGGTGTTGGCGTTGTTGGGTTTTTTGAAGAACTCACGGCCATGAAGAACGGAGCACGGCACGCGGAGGATGCTTAGACCAAAGGCGTGAGGCGCTGCTCGCCGCCCAAGAAAAAACCGCCGATTCGGCGGTTTTCTTGTGAAGGTTCAGCCCCTGAACCCAGCCATGGGGCCAGTGGGTCCGAGGTCTCTGCCGATCTCCAGCGCTAAGCGCAGAAAGTGCAATTGAGCCTGAGCATATTCCGCAGCGCGCCTGTGCGCTTCGGCACTGAATTCCGTCATTTCCCGAATTTTAGCCTTACGTTTTTTGACGTTCATAACGTGCCCTCTCGCCATACATCCATAGCGCAGATTATGGTTGTAGCGCCGCGCCTCTGTGCGGTAACTATTTATAGCGAATGCATTTTTCGCGACCACATCACACATCAACCGCAACGCGGCTCTCTGCACGCTTGGCTCCCCGGCTAATCAGCCCCCTTGACCCTCAACTCGCGTTCCAGCCAGCGTTTCAAATCCGCCACCTCAGCCGTTGTAATCGTGTGCCCTGCCCCGGCGTAGGAATGAAATTCCGGAACGATTAGCAGATTCTCCAGCACGGCTTTGGCATCCGTCGCGCCAGAGTAAGCCACGCGGGTGTCGGCCGAGCCGTGGCCGATGAACACTTTCAGCGATTTCAGGCGCTCGTCGGGCTTCAGCCGTGAATGGAGGGACGCGAGAATCTTGCCGCTCAAGGGCGCGATGCCGTGCACCAGCTCCGGGTATTGCAGGCCGATCTGATAGCTCATCATCGCGCCCTGGCTGAAGCCGACCAGGATCACTTTATCGGGCTGGGTCTGGTATTTCTCGGTGGCCTGTTCGATGAAGGTCCGCAGCAGGTCGGTGCTTTTGTCGACATCGCTGGTCACGCCTTCGTATTCGGCCTGATCGGTGTCCTGGGTAAACCACTTGTAGCCACCGCCGTCGACTTCCTGCGGCGCACGCACGGAGAGATAGGTGTAACTCGGGGAGAGATCGTTTTTGATATCGAGCAAGTCGCGCTCGTCGCTGCCGTAGCCGTGCAGGAAAATGATCAGGGGTTTGTCTTTGGATTCAGCGGGCGCCGCTGCCACGTACGGCAGCGCAAGATCGGTGAGCAGCGCAGGTTCTGCGTGGGCCATGCCAGTGAACATGCACAGCAGCGCGGCGAAAAATTTCATCATGGGGGTGAGCCTTTTTTGCGAAAAACGTCGGGCTCATCATACGCAGCATGTCGCGAATGTCAGCCCGTCAGTGTTCGATCAGAGCTGTCGGCGGGCTGTATGGGAGCGGTTTTTCATCTTGGCCGGGGATGGGCAATACGTTCAGGCTCGAAGTACAACGGAACGGCCGAATACCCGCTGCGGTCTAGGGATAAGCACATCAGCCCGTCGCCGAACCAAGGAGCACCCGTGAATATTTTTGAAGCCCTGAGAGAAAGTCATGACCGGCAACGCGGCTATGCCGATGCCTTGATCCAAACCCATGGCGACAGCAAGGAACGCGTCGAAGCCTACAAACAGCTGAAAGCGGAGCTGCAGGCCCATGAAACCGCCGAAGAGCGCTTCTTTTATATCCCGTTGATGCAGTTCGACAACGGCATCGACCTCAGCCGCCATGCCATTTCCGAGCACCATGAAATGGACGAAATGATGGAAGAACTCGACGAGACCGATATGTCCAGCCCCTCATGGCTGGCGACGGCCAAGAAGCTGTCGGAGAAAGTCCACCACCACCTCAAGGAAGAAGAGCAGAAGTTCTTCCAGTCGGCGGGTAAGCTGCTGGACGACAAGCAGAAAGAGTCGCTGGCCAGTGAGTATCAGAAGGAGTACGAGGAGCAACTGGCTGAAGCCTGAGCCGCTCTGAATGCTGAAAGCCCCGATTCTTCGGGGCTTTTTTTTGCCTGCGTTTTCTGCCGTGTGTTCTTGTTCGCGATGCAGTGTTTCTGGTGAAGACCGTCTGGGTGCTGTCTTGGCGGTGTGCGCAGGAAGTTGCGCACCCGTTTGTTGGAAATGGGGCGATTGACCGGCTGGAGGCCACGTCGTTTTTGGCGTGCAGGCGAGTGAGCAAGAAGTTGCACAGGGGTGCGCAACTTATTGCGCACTATTTCTTTGTCTTTAGGTGCGGCGTTCGCTAACACCTGCTTTTTCCTCTCTTAAGTCATTGATTTTAATTGGCTAATTCGTGGCTGGCACAGCCCTTGATATCTCCGTCGCCCCCGGTTCGGCAAACACGCCCGCCGGGTGGTTTTTTGAGCACGGAGAGCATCCTTGGCGACCCCCTTAAATCTGCCCGTTGGTGGTGAGAAACGCGAACCGCAAGTGGCGATCGTTCCGCTTGATCAGATTCAGCTAGAAGACGTTGGCGCCGGTGCGGCCAACGTTGACGCCTGGCTGCAGGAGATCAGTGGCGGGGTTGTCACGCTCGAGCGAATCAAAAGCGCGGCCGGGTTTCTGCCGGTGGTGGGCAACGTCATGGCGCTGGTTGATGCGCTGAATGACATCGCCACCCTCTCGAAAAGTCCGGAGCGTGAGCTTCTGGATTGGGTAAGCCTCGGCATTAATCTGATCGGGATGATGCCAATCCCGCCCACCATGGCAGCAGCGCGGATGAGCCTTCGTCCGATGCTGTTTCTGGTGCGTCAGGAAATGCGTCGGTCGGGCAAGGTTGTGTTGGGCGATGCGCTGATCGAGATTCTGATCGGGCACCTCAATGCCACCATTGTCGGGACCCTTGATGACTTTGTGCGTCAGGCGCAGGGCAAGCTTCCCGGGATTCTCGATGGCGCCGTGGCATTGGGCGAAAGCGTGTTTATCGAGATCGCCGATGGCCTTGAGAAGGTGGCCAAGGTTGCCCACGGCGCGAGGAAGGTCGTCGGCAAGCTTGACGCCGAAAGCAATCTAAATGAAGCGGTACACCTGATCAGCGTCTCCCGCGATCAGTGGGCGTACGACCACAAAGCTTCGATTGGCAACATGTTCGCTGCAGTTGCCGAACTCTACATCGCCGCAGGCAAAGACAAGGTCAATGACGTTGTCGAGACTCTGCTGCCCGAGGCGCTGGAAACCAAAGTCCAAGGTCACGCCGACTCGTTGCGTGCTATGGGCAAAGACCTCAGGACTCAGATAAATCGTCTGGCGGATCCAGAGGTTCAGAACTCCATCGGTTCGTTGCTGCAGACACTGGCCGGCGCGGTTGTCAGTTGGCGTTCGCGCAATGGGCATGGGCAGTCTTTCAACATCAAGCCTGGCGTTACCAATCAGGCCAAGCGCCAGGCGGGTGAAGGCAAGCTGGAGGTTGTTCAGCATGAGCGGCCTGCGAAGGGGCGGCCTAACGAGCGGAAGAAATGTGCGTGCCCGTGTCCTTGTGAGTGTGCCTGTGCGGCGACGCGGAACAGCATCAGTTTTGCGATGGGCTCGGAGTCGGTCAGTCACACCGATTTCAGTCTGCCGGGGCCGTTTCCCATTGAGTGGACTCGGACTTATTGCTCGAGCCTCGATGCCTACGATCAGGACGTTATCGGCGCACGCTGGATTACGCCGTTTACGACACGCTTTGATCTCGTCGGCGATGGTTTGGTGTTTCATGACGCCGATGGCCGTAGCCATGAATTCCCTCTTCCAAAGGTCAAACTTTTTCACTTCGACGCCATTGAAAATCTGACCGTTAGCCGCGTCAGCAAGGACCGGTTGGTGCTGATGCGTGGCCTGGAACACAGGGAAACCTATGTTCGGCGGGGTGGTCGTTTTGTTCTGATCAACAAGGTTTTGCCCAACGGCGCTGGGGTGATGCTGCATTACGAGCATCGGCACGGTGATCAGATGGTTCTTTCCGAGTTGGTGACTTACTCGGAGAAAGATCTAAACAAAGTCCATCTTCGCCTGGGCATTTTGATCGATGATCAGGGGCAGCTAACCGGCCTTTGGGAAAGACGTGACGGCGGCGTCAAACGCCAACTCTGCGCGTATCAGTACGATGGTTTTGGTGACCTTGTTCTGGCTCAGGATGAGAACGGCGGTACATGGCGTTATCAGTATCAAGATCACCTGATTACGCGCTACACCGACCGCACCAATCGCGGTCTGAACCTGCAATGGCAAGGCTCCGGCCCGGATGCCAAGGCCGTACGCGAATGGGCTGACGACGGCAGTTTTGACACGCGATTGGCGTGGGATGAAAACATCCGTCTGACCTTTGTCACTGATGCCCTCGGTAACGAAACCCGGCATTACTACGACAGCCTCGGTTATACCTATCGCATTTGCCATGCCGATGGTCGCTCGGAGTGGTTCTTCCGCGACGCCGCCAAGAACATCATCCGCCACGTCCACACCGATGGCAGCACCGACCGGTATCGCTACGACAAGCTAAGCAATCTGACCGAACACACCCGCGCTGATCACAGCGTGATGAATTACGCCTACGACGATAAAAGCCACCTGATCAAGATCAGCGATGGCGAGGGTGGCTTGTGGAAACGGGACTATGACCTTCGCGGAAACTTGGTTGAGGCGATCGATCCGCTAGAGAACGTTACCGAATACGCCTACAACGGCTTCGGTCTTCCTACCGCGATCAAGGACGCTAACGGCAATACAAAGGCGTTGGCCTACAACGACGCCGGACAACTCGTTAAGTACACCGACTGCTCTGGCAAGGTCAGCGCTTGGGAATACGACGAACGCGGCCAGATGGTTCGCTTCACCGACCCTGTTGGCCACAGCACCGCGTACGAATACAAATCAGGTCAGTTGGTCCTGATCAAGCATCCGGACAAAACCGAAGAACGCTTCAGCCGCGATGCAGAAGGTCGTTTGCTGGCCCACTCCGATGGCCTGGAACGCTGCACGACGTGGCGCTACACCGCTGCGGGATTCATCGCCGAACGCGTTGATGCCGCCGAACAAACCCTGCGTTACCGCTGGGACAAGCTTGGCCGGCTGGTGGCGCTGGAAAACGAAAACGAGCGCCGCGCTCACTTTCACTACGACCCTGTGGGTAGGCTGCTGGAAGAGCGCGGCTTTGATGAGCGTTCGACTCGATATCAGTACGATCCCGAAACCGGGCGTCTTGCCGAGACTATCAACGGGCAGCGCTCCATTGCTTTGACCTTCGACCCCATGGGCCGCCTGACCGAACGCCGCGCCACCCTCGGGGAGAAGTCTCAGAGCGAAACCTTCGCCTACGACGGCAATGGCCATCTGGTCATGGCGACCAACGCCGTCAGCAAGCTCCAATGGTTCCACGACCCGGCCGGCAACCTGCTGCGCGAACATCAGCACTACACCAGCCTGATAGAACCGCTGGTTGCCGTTTGGCAGCACGAGTACGACGTGCTGAACAACCGCGTCGCGACTATCCGTCCTGACGGCCATCGCGTCAGTTGGCTGACCTATGGCAGCGGTCATCTGCTGGGGCTGAAACTGGACGAGCACGAACTCCTCAGTTACGAGCGCGATGATCTGCATCGCGAAGTCGCCCGCCACCAGGGCAACCAACTCCTGCAAACCCAAAGCTGGGACCCGGCGGGACGCCTGCAAGAGCAACTGCTAGGACGTCCCGACGACAAAGCCACACTCATCAAACGCGCGTACACCTACGACGCCGCCGGCCAACTCACCGACATCGACGACAGCCGCCGTGGGGAGTTGAGCTACCGATACGATCCCGTCAGCCGACTAATCAATGCCACCAGCCGCCTGGGCGTGGAAACCTTCGCTTTCGACCCGGCCAGCAACCTGCTCAACGACAGCGACGCGCCAGTCCGCCGACCTTTAGATCCCGAGCCAGTCCGCCACAAGCTGATCGACAACCTGCTGCGCGACTACGCCGGCAGCCACTACGAATACGACGAGCGCGGCAACCAGACTGAGCGCTGGACCAACGGCCTGCGCAGCGAGCTTCACTGGGATCTATTTGATCGTCTGGTGCACTTCCGAGATTCGCGCCTGACTGTCGACTTCGGCTACGACCCTCTGGGACGGCGCCTCTACAAGTTCTCCAAAGCCCACTACCGACCGCGCCCGGAAGCCGGAACCGGCTGGAACGAAAACGAACACGCCCGCAAAGAACGCGAACTCGGCTGCGGCTTCACCCTGTACGGCTGGGACGGCGACAACCTGGCCTGGGAAAGCAGCCCACCGCCATACGCTGGCGCCCTCGGCCGGACGGTGCATTACATCCACGAGCCCGGCACTTTCGTCCCGGTGGCCCAAGCCATCCGCCACGAAACCATCCGCCTGGTAAGCCAACCGACCTATCAGGGCCGCTACAACTTCAAAGAAGACCCGCTCTGGAACTACAAACCTGTCGCACTCCCGATCGACACCTTGGCCTGGTACCAATGCGACCACCTCGGCACCCCGCAGGAAATCACCGACCAAAACGGCAATACCGCCTGGAGCGCCCAATACAAAGCGTGGGGCGAAGCGAAAGAACAGCGTTCTGAATTCGCCCAACAAGTCGGCCTGACCAACCCGATCCGCTTCCAGGGCCAATACCACGACCACGAGACCGGCCTGCACTACAACCGGCATCGGTACTATGATCCAAAGGTCGGGCGGTTCATTAGCAAGGATCCGATAGGGTATTCGGGCGGGCTAAACCTTTACGCATATGCTGCAAACCCGGTGGAGTGGATCGACCCACTCGGCTTGCATAAAGTCATCGCAACGAACAGCCGTAGGAGCGCAATGAAGAAGGCGCAGCAACATGCCCAAGTCCCGCGAGTAGGTAGAGGAGGAAAGGACATTCCAATGGAACGACTCCACCCTAGTAGCCGTGGAGTAAATTGTGCCTGCCTAAAAAAACGAGGAATTGCCACGCTCGGTCGCGAAGTTGAAGAACAGCAGCTAGAGGTATTTGACCACCCAGATGGACATCCTGACTTGGTTGGGCCTGGACAACCGGAGCACCATGAAATGCCTCATGTCCACGCGACAAATAAAAAAGGTGAGGTGTTAATATTTACCTATCCGTCAGGCCGTAAAGGACACTGAGATGAAATACTATAAAATTATGTGCTTCAAAGCGGATTTCTCAGAGTTTAGAACTCAAGTGGATAATCTCATAACCGAAATGTCCGCGGGAAATCATGATGAGTTTGCGCTACTAATGGCAACTGACTTACAAAATAATGTTGGCTTCCATACCACACCTCATGGTAATGCCGCAATTCGCACGCTGGTTTCCAGATGCTATTCAGTTGATTTACAGCATTTAAGCGTCAAACGACCGCAGGCAGGGGACGTCGTGCGAATGTCTCGACTATTATTTCGGGAAAAGGATGGCAAGTTTGAATCATTGCTGAGCGAACATTCAAAATATGAAGCTGACCTAAAAAAATATAAAGTGATCTCAAGACACAGGCCTGCCGTGATGCCAACGATGTCAACACTTGCCGGCATGCTTAAGGACGAGCGTTTGTCGATCACTGGGAAGGATTTATTTGAAGCTTTAGACAAGACTTGCCACTATGTAATGCGGCGGGTGGTATCGGGCGAGCATGGCCGCGATGCATTTATCGTTTTCTCCTCGAATCTAGATTTCTTCTTCAGCGAATTCAAAGAGATAATTGCGGATCACGCGACAATTAAGTTTGTCAAAAGCACGCGCGAACTTATCTATTATTAACTTGAAGGGTTATTATAAAGGGGACAGACCCTTAAGCCATATTGACGATTCAGTGCACGACAAAGGTAGCGGAGATGTGACTTTCAGTAGAAAAACAATAGCAAGTTAAAGGGGACGGACCCCTTTAACTCTACATCAACCGTACGTTTATGGTGAAGGACACCAAACATGAGCGGGTCGACATTGAAATTATAACCGGCAAGGCTTTCGTGGAGTAAATATATGTTCAGCAGCTATCTAGATAACGCGCAATCCTACATTGGTCTGGAACGGCATTTATATGAGTTGTTTTATTCGGAGGCGCAGGAGCAGGGACTGGACGCTGGCAAATTTAAAGTGCCGTACGGCAATACGAGATTTTCGGATGGGACGCCGTGTCAAGACGGCAATCCAATATTCTCTACAAAAAATGAAAGCAATGGTCAAATTCTAAGAATAGTGCTCGATGAGGATATCGATAAGTTGGTGTCGTATCATGACAAAGAAATGAATCGTGAACTCGTCCTAGTAGGAAAAGTGGCTTTACTGGATGAAATCAAAAAAGAAATGTGTAAATGGATTAGATCCCAATAATCAAACTTACATGTAGACGTCGCAGGCACGAAATGGAACTAAACTAAGTTAAAGGGGACGCCCCCCTTTAACTCAAAAATTAACCATTTGCTAGCTTCTCCAATTTCCATAAACAAAAGGGAACAGCTCTTCAATTTTCGTTAACTATTGATCCGATGGGGAGATTCACTCGGCTCAAATCCCACCACAACACAATTAATACCCTCAACCTTCACACTACGAGATATCGTATGCTTACCGATAAACTGGCCTTCAATTTCTGCAGGGCCTGTGCCCTGATCTTCGCCCTACTCTCGGGCTCAACCATGGGTTAAAGGGGACGGACTCCTTTAATACTTAAAGCGAGTCCCCACTTTGACTCACGACCAGTAGATAACAGCGGAATGCAATATGAACGTATTGGCATCATCATTTTTTGAGATTTTCATCCAGTTTTTAACGGGTGCAACACTAAGACACCCTGAGGTATTTGGACTCGAAAATTTTTCACCAAACGAACTTATTTCTCAAGACTTCGAGCTAGCAGGCAAAGTCGATGACTATCACTTTTTTGAGAAGCTTTACAATGTAAGTCACCACAATAGAAGTGTAGGTGTGGTGTTGAAGCCCTATTTTTTTCAGGACCAGCAGGTAGCTAGCGGCTTCAGAGTTTTAAAAGGAGTGAGGCTCACATCACTATTAAAAGAATATATCAGATATGGTCAACACCACCCTGAAGTTGCCAAACGCATGACATTCTATTTTTTTCATGACAATAAAGACGGCGCTATAATTTTTGATGATTCGCTGGCAGTGCGATTCAGCCATAGAAACCGGAGGGATGGGTATCAGGTCGTGACGCTGGAACGTGACTACGATGAAATAGGGGCATTAAAAAAAATCGCGACTGACGCTATAAAACTCACTATGGATTTTCACGAGCTTGAATTGACATCCTCCTCTCTGAGGAGACGGTACCGGGGGGCAGCTTATCAGCAGGTCAGCAAGGCGCTGATAGTTAACGGCAAAAAACCTTCTAGTCGGATTTTGTAGGGCCTTCCCTTCCGATGCTTAAATCCTAAATACGGGCAAGACGGGCAAGCATGATTACATCCGCTCTGGGTGTACCCACCCACTCCAAACGCAAAAAGCCCCGAATCATCGGGGCTTTTCCATCACGCCAGTGAGTTGATCCCCAGAATCAAGGATCAACCTGCGCCATCAACTCCACCACCGGCTCCGTCCGCTTCGCATACCGCTGAGCCACCACCGCGCACACCATCAGCTGAATCTGGTGAAACAGCATCAGCGGCAAGATCAGCAACCCAATCGTGCTTCCCGCAAACAGCACCTGGGCCATCGGCACGCCGGTGGCCAGGCTTTTCTTCGAGCCGCAGAACAGGATGGTGATGCGGTCTTCCTGATTGAAGCCGAACAGCTTGGACAGCAGGGTCGCAGCCACGAGCACCAGTGTCAGCAGCAGGCAGCACACTCCTACCAGCCCGGCCAGGTCCCAGATCGGTGTTTTCTGCCAGATGCCTTCGTTGACCGCTTCACTGAACGCGCCGTAGACCACCAGCAGGATCGAGCCTTGATCGACGAATTTCAGCCAGTTCTTGTTGCGTCCGACCCAGGCGCCAATCCAGCGCCGCATGATCTGGCCGGCAATGAACGGCAGCAGCAACTGCACGCTGATCTTGATGATCGCATCGAGGGTCGAGCCACCTTCGCCGTGAACGTTCAGCAACAGCGTGACCAGCAGCGGCGTCAAGAATATCCCGAACAGGCTGGAGGCCGCCGCGCTGCAGATCGCCGCCGGAATATTGCCGCGCGCCAGTGAGGTGAAGGCGATCGCCGACTGCACCGTCGCGGGCAGCGCACACAGGTACAGGATGCCCATGTACAGGTCTTTGCCAATCAGGGGCGACAGCACGGGTTTGAGTGCCAGACCGAGCAAGGGAAACAGGACGAATGTCAGCCCGAATACCAGCAGGTGCAGGCGCCAGTGCCCTGCCCCGGCGATGATCGATTCGCGGGACAGTTTGGCGCCGTGGAGAAAGAACAGCAGCGCAATGGCAATGTTGGTCAGCCAGCCGAAGCCAACGGCCACTTGCCCGGTGGCCGGCAGGAAGCTGGCGATGATCACCACGGTGATCAGCATGAGGGTGAAGTTGTCGGGGAGAAAGCGGGGGCGGGTCATCTGCGTCATCCGAAGGTGCCAGGAACATGCCCGTCACTTTAGCGCGCAATGCACGTGCCGACTAACGCCAATAAGTCGATCAATAGCGCCTAACGGACACCTCGGCCGATCTGGACCTACCGAGTACCTGTTCCCGGCTAAAGCCGGTCCCACTAGACGCAGGGGGAGCCGCTTGCCAGACATTGCGTCGACAAGCGGATCAGCGATAACCCGGGTTATGTCAGGCAAGACCGCCCTGAATCACGCGCATCACGGTCACCCGACGCTGGCCCGGGTTGTCGGCGATGAGGCGGGACAATGCGGCTTGCCACTTCACTATGTCTTTCTCTTTCGAGAGCATCATCAGTTGTTCCCAGCCCATCGGCCCACGGGGGCCAGCCTGTGCAGCGGATATCTCGGGACTGTCTTCGCGTTTCAGGAGGTTTGCTGCAATTTCCGAGAGAGTACTCATGGCCGGCTCCTGGGCGTGCGCGTCGTGGCGCATGCCGATTCAAAACGAAAGGTGATGTCAGGAGTGCCTTCGCGCCAATTTTCGGTGATCAAGGCCGCCTGTAACAGGGCTGTAGCAAAGTTCAGACCAACAGAGGCCTGGCCGCCCCTCACTCATTTTCCCCTCCAAAACTGTCAGGGAAAGACCGGTTCAACCACCCCCAATGTGCCATCACGAACAAAGCGGTCTTGCTGAGCTTGTAACCCTCCCACCCCGCTTCATGTGTAACGCTAGCGTGTCACTTGATGGCAAATGTTTGTCGAATTTGTTACATATTTGAGAAATCTTGATACATTTTTAACTAAATCGCTGGACGATCGTCCCAACCCTGTGCCAATTTTTCCTCGCTTCATGCACCAAGCGAGTGATTGGATGACCTCGCACCTGAGGTCATTCGGTCGTTTTTTTTCACGCAGACAAGGATATGTCTGAATGTCGAAACTTAAACTCAATGCCCTCGGCGTCACGCCGCAGGGTCCAAGCTCTGCCTACAACCAGATCAACACGTTCAGCCACCAATACGATCGAGGCGGAAACCCGATCAACGGAAAACCGTCGTACACGGTGGACAAGGCAGCCGACTACATCTTGCGCGACCATGCCGCATGGGCAGACTCGAACAAGAGCGGCACCATCGAGTTGACCTACACCTTCCTGACCAGCCGACCCGCCGATTTCGATCGCACCCTGGGCACGTTCAGCGCCTTTTCGGCGCTGCAACAATCCCAGGCCAAGCTGTCGATGCAGTCCTGGGCCGATGTCGCGAAAGTCACCTTCACCCAAGCCAATTCCGGCGGTGACGGGCACATGACGTTCGGCAACTACAGCGGTGACAACGGCGGCGCGGCGTTTGCCTACCTCCCTGATAGCGGCTCGTATGCAGGTCAGTCCTGGTACATGATCAACAACAGCTATCAGGTCAACGCCAACCCTGGCACCAGCAACTACGGGCGCCAGACCCTGACCCACGAAATCGGCCATACCCTGGGCCTGTCGCACCCCGGCGATTACAACGCCGGCAACGGCAACCCGACCTATGCCGATGCCACCTATGCCCAGGACACTCGCGGCTACAGCGTGATGAGCTACTGGAGCGAAACCAACACCGGGCAGAACGCCAAAGGGGCTTACGCCTCGGCACCCTTGCTCGACGATATTGCCGCCGTACAAAAGCTGTACGGTGCCAATCTCGCGACACGTGCCGCAGACACCACCTACGGCTTCAACTCCACAGCAGATCGTGACTACTACTCGGCGACGTCCTCGTCGTCCAAGCTGGTGTTCGCGGTATGGGATGGCGGTGGCAAGGACACTCTGGACTTCTCCGGCTACACCAGCAGCCAGAAAATCAACCTCAACGAGGCTTCGTTTTCGGATGTCGGCGGCCTGGTGGGCAACGTGTCCATTGCCAAAGGTGTGGTCATCGAGAACGCCATCGGCGGCTCGGGCAATGACCTGATCATTGGCAACAGCGCAGCCAACGAACTCCGTGGTGGTGCCGGCAACGACATCATCTTCGGTGGCGGCGGTGCCGATAAACTGTGGGGTGGTACGGGCGCGGATACGTTTGTATTCGCGGCCAGCAGTGACTCACGGCCGTCGGCGCCGGACCAGCTCATGGACTTTGTCAGCGGTCAGGACAAAATCGATCTGTCGGCCATGCCGGAGTTTGCGACAAGCCACATCCCGCTGACGTTCGTCAGTGCGTTCAGCGGTACGGCAGGTCAGGCCATGCTGTCCCAGATCAGCACTGGCAGCACCTTGTCGATCGACCTCACGGGCGACCGTGCGGCCGATTTCATGGTGAACACCGTAGGCCAGGCCGCGACGACTGACATCGTGGTTTAAGCCTGAGGGGGCGGCGTGAGAGCGCCGTCCCTATACCCGGAGCAGATCAATGAATTGGAAGACCGCGGCGTGTCTGTTCACGACGCTTTTCACCTTAAGCGGAGCACCCCTCATGGCCAGCAGCCTACGTCTCGCGAGCCCCGCCGAACTGGCCGGTCCCTGGCAGTTTTACCCCAAGGACGATGCGCAGAAACCCTGCACGTTGATTCTGCAGGAACAGGACGGGCGGCTCGCCGGAGATCTGGCCTGCGCCGGTCACTGGCTGGGCGGCACAGCGGCAACCTGGTACCCGACGCCTGATGGCATCGCGCTGGTCGACGACCACGACGAACTCCTGGTGCACATGGGTCGCCAGCGAGAAGGGTTGTACATGGCCCAACTGCCCGATGGCCGCACCCTTTTACTGCAACGCGAACCCGCCAGCGCCACCCCACGCTCCTGACTCTTTTTCAAGGATGAACCCCCATGACCCAAGGCCGGCCAAGCCCCCTGCCGCGCGCGCCCATGTGGGCCACGCTCAAGGCCTATAAAGGCATCCTGCTCAGCATCGGCGCCTTCACCGCGCTGATCAACGTGTTAATGCTGGTGCCCTCGGTCTACATGCTGCAGGTTTACGACCGGGTGCTGTCATCGCAAAACGAAACCACACTGGCGATGCTGACCGTGATGGTTGTCGCCTTTTTCATGTTCATCGGGCTCATGGAAGCCATACGCAGCTTTGTGGTGATCCGTATCGGCAGCGATATGGAGCGGCGCCTCAACCTACAGGTGTACCAGGCGGCTTTCGAACGCAACCTCAGCCAGGGCGAAGGCAATGCCGCACAGGCGCTGGGCGATTTGACCCTGGTCCGGCAGTTCGCCACCGGCCCGGCATTGTTCGCCTTCTTCGATGCGCCGTGGTTCCCCATCTACCTGGCGGTGATCTTTCTGTTCAACCCCTGGCTGGGCGTGTTTGCCACGGTGGGTGCGCTGGCACTGATCGCCCTCGCCTGGCTGAATGAAACGCTGACCCGCAAGCCGCTGGCCCAGGCCGGGCACTTTTCCGTGGCATCGAGCCAGTTGTCCGGCAGTCACCTGAACAATGCCGAAGCGATCCAGGCCATGGGCATGCTGGTGCCGTTGCGCCAGCGCTGGTTCGCCTTGCACAGCCGTTTTCTGGAGCGGCAAAACCGCGCGAGCGACATCGGCGCGCTGATCGGTTCGTTCAGCAAATGCCTGCGTTTGTGCCTGCAATCGCTGGTGCTGGGGCTGGGTGCACTGCTGGTCATCGAAGGCCAGATGAGCGGCGGCATGATGATCGCCGGCTCCATCCTCATGGGTCGTGCGCTGGCCCCAATTGATCAGCTCATCGCGGTCTGGAAACAGTGGAGTTCCGCGCGGCTGGCCTGGCAGCGGCTCGACGCCCTGCTGATCGCCCATCCCGAGCGTCCAGCGCCCATGCCCCTGCCCGCTCCCACCGGGCACATCAGTGTCGAGCAAATCAGTGCAGCCCCACCGGGGCGGACCACCGTGACGCTGCAGCAACTGAGTTTCACCGTGAATGCCGGAGAAACCCTGGGTGTGCTCGGTGCATCCGGCTCCGGCAAATCAACCTTGGCCCGGGTGTTGATCGGGGTCTGGCAACCCCTGGCCGGGGTGGTGCGTCTGGACGGTGCAGAGCTGCACCGCTGGGACCGCAACGCGCTGGGCGCCCATGTCGGTTATCTGCCCCAAGACATCGAACTGTTCAGCGGCAGCATCGCCGACAACATCGCACGCTTTACCGACGCCGATCCGCACCAGGTGGTGACCGCCGCACGACTGGCAGGGGTGCACGAAATGATCCTGCGTCTGCCCCAAGGCTATGACACGCAATTGGGCGACGGCGGCTCCGGGTTGTCCGGCGGTCAGAAGCAGCGCGTGGCGCTGGCCCGTGCGCTGTACGGCGAGCCGAAACTGGTGGTGCTCGACGAGCCCAACTCCAACCTCGACAGCAACGGCGAGGCCGCACTGGCCGCTGCCATCGCGCAGCTCAAGGCCCGCGGTTGCACGGTGATTCTGATTACCCATGGCTCAGCCGTACTGAATCAGGCAGACCGCCTGCTGGTGCTCAACGATGGACGTCTGCAATTGTTTGGTCCCGCGGGTGATGTCTTGAGGGCGCTCTCCGGAGCTCCGCCTGCGCCTGAACGGCCGCACGGGATGCAAGGGGTCAGTACCAGTCGCCAGCTCGGCGCGCAGCAAGGAGGTCAGCGCCATGAATGAACACATCCTCAAACCCGAGCGCAGCGCACAGTTTTTCGTCAGCGCAGGCTGGTGGCTGGCCCTGCTCGGTGCCGGGAGCTTTTTCCTCTGGGCTGCACTTGCCCCGCTCGACCAAGGCATTGCAGTGCCTGGTACGGTGGTGGTTTCGGGCAAGCGCAAAGCGGTGCAGTCGGTGGACAGCGGCGTGGTCAGTCGCATCCTGGTGCGCGAGGGCCAATTGGTGCATCAGGGCCAACCGCTGTTCCAGCTTGACCACACCCAGGTGCAGGCCGACGTGCAATCGTTGCGCGCCCAGTACGAACTGGCCCAGGCCAGCATCGCCAGGCTCCAGGCCGAACGCGACGGCAGTGTGCAGGTGCGCTTTCCCGAGGCCCTGTTACAAAAAGCGTCTGCACAGCTGCTCGGTGTGCTGGAAGGCCAGCGGCAGCTGTTCAGCAGCCGGCACCAGGCGTTTCAGCGATCCCAGGCAGGCATCCATGCAACCATCGAAGGTGGCATTGCCCAACTCGCCGGCATGCGCCAGGCGCGCAATGACCTTCAGGCCCAGGCCGAGTCATTGCGCCAGCAGCTGGAGAACCTACGGCCGCTGGCCGAGCGCGGCTACATCGCCCGCAACCGCTTGATGGACTACGACCGGCAACTGTCCCAGGTGCAACGGGATCTGGCACAGAACACTGGCGACACAGGGCGGGTCGCTCAGCAGATCGAGCAATCGCGGCTGAGCCTGCAGCAAGGCGTCGAGGAGTACCAAAAGGAGGTGCGCGGGCAACTGGCCGATGCCGAGCTGAAAAGCATCACGCTGAGCCAGCAACTGGCCTCGGCACAATTCAGTCTGACCCACAGTGAAATCAACGCCCCCGCCGATGGCATCGCCGTGAACCTCTCGGTGCACACCGAAGGCGCGGTGGTGCACGCCGGTGAATCGCTGCTGGAAATCGTGCCCCAGGGCGAGGGCCTTGAGATCGAAGGCCACCTCCCGGTGAACATGGTCGACAAGGTGGCCGAACAGCTGCCGGTGGATGTGCTCTTCACCGCGTTCAATCAGAGCCGTACGCCGCGGGTGAACGCCACGGTGAGCCTGATTTCCGCCGATCAGTTACTCGACGAGCGCAGTGGCCAGCCCTATTACATCGTGCGCAGCACCGTCACCGACCAAGCGCTGGCCACACTCAAGGGCTTGGTGATCAAACCCGGCATGCCGGCGCAGATGTTCGTCCGCACGGGCGAGCGCTCTCTTCTCAATTACCTGTTCAAGCCTTTGATGGATCGCGCAGGCATGGCACTGACCGAGGAATAGGATGTTTCGGTACATGAAAATCTGGCTGGCAGCGCTGCTGTGGATCAGCGCCAACATGCAGGCCCAGGCAATGGGTTTGTTTGACGTTTATGAGCAGGCCTTGCGTAAAGACCCGGTCTTTCTCGGCGCCATGAAGGAGCGTGACGCGGGGCTGGAGAATCGGAATATCGGCCGTGCCGGGCTGTTGCCTCAAGTGGCCTGGAATTACAACAAGGGACGCAACGACTCCAGGGCCACGTACAAAAGCGACGATCGCCCCAGCTCCCGCGAGGACCGTCACTACAACAGTTTCGGTTCAACCCTGAGCGTGCAGCAGCCGATCATCGACTACGAGGCCTACGCCAACTATCGCAAGGGCGTGGCACAGGCGTTGTTTGCCGACCAGGCCTTTCGAGGCAAGAGTCAGGAGTTGTTGGTGCGGGTGTTGTCTGCTTACAGCCAGGCGCTGTTCAGTCGCGACCAGATCGAGATTGCCGAGGCAAAGAAGAAAGCGTTCGAGCGGCAGTTCGAGCAAAACCGACAGATGTTCGATCAGGGCGAAGGCACCCGAACCGACATCCTGGAAGCCGAATCCCGTTACGAACTGGCCGGTGCCGAGGAAATCGAAGCGCAGAATGAGCAAGACGCTGCATTGCGTGAGCTGGGGGCCTTGATCGGCGTGGCCGAGGTGCGCATCGACGAACTGGCGCCCCTGCGGACGCCGTTCAACTTCCTGGCCCTGACGCCCACCACGTACGAGGCGTGGAATGCCATCGCCTTGAGTGAGAACGCCGACCTCGCCTCCCAGCGCCAGCTGCTGGAAGTCGCGCACCAGGAGGTGAAACGCAACGTCGCCGGGCATCTGCCCAAGCTCAACGCCTACGCCACGGTGCGCAGCATGGAATCCGACAGTGGCAACACCTACAACCAGCGTTACGACACCAACACCATTGGCCTAGAAATCAGCCTGCCGCTGTACGCCGGGGGGGGCGTCAGCGCCTCCAGCCGCCAGGCCAGTCGTAGCCTGGAGCAAGCCGAGTATGACCTTGAGGGCAAAACCCGTGAGACGCTGATCCAGTTGCGCCGCCAGTTCAACGCTTGTGCTACGGGCGTACGGAAGATTCGCGCTTACGACAAGGCGTTGGCGTCGGCGGAGGCATTGGTGGTGTCTACGCAATACAGCATCAAGGGCGGCGAGCGGGTCAACCTGGACGAACTGAATGCGCAACAACAGCTTTACAGCACCCGTCAGGACCTGGCGAAGACTCGATATGAGTACCTGATGGCCTGGATCAAGCTGCATTACTACGCCGGCACCTTGACCGCCGAGCAGCTGGCGCGGGTCGATGAGGCGTTTGGCGCGGGACGGCCGTATCGCTAAGCATCAGTGGCCGTACGGGTAACGTCCGGTTCACCTCAGCTGGCCACCAGAACGGCAGTTGTAACTGCATATGCATGACGCCTAAATGCGGTGAACTATGTTCCTTGGGAGTTGATCCCAAACCATGCGCACCCTGCGCGGCCCTGATGGGTCAGTTCATCTGCACAGCATAAGCGTCAGTAAAATAGGGAGCCGTCGTGAACACTACCGCCCATCTTGACCACCGAAGCCCGCCAGGCCCGCTACACGCGATCTTGCTTGCCGGCACCGTCCCGCTGTTTCTCGGCGCATTGCTGAGCGACATCACCTACTTTCAGACCTACCAGATTCAATGGAGCAACTTCGCCTCCTGGCTTATCGCCGGGGGGCTCGTGTTCTGCGGACTCGCCGTGCTGTTCGCGCTGGTCAATCTGATCCGGGCCGATCGCAAAGCCGGGCGCCCTGTGGTGTACCTCGTGTTGTTGGCGGTGACCTGGGCACTGGGGCTGGTCAACGCCTTCGAACACGCCAAGGATGCCTTCGCCACCATGCCGTCGGGCCTCATTCTCTCCGCACTGACCACGCTGTTGATTGGCGTGACGGCGTGGCTGGGACTCACCAGCATCCGTTCGGGAGAAGGACAATGAGCCACTCGATCAAACTGACCGCGATCAGCATGGCGCTGCTGTTAAGCGGCTGCGGTGACGGAGGGGATGCCACCCAGGCCCTGGGGCCTGATCCGAAGATGCCGGCCCCCCAGCGCGGCCTTTTGCCCAACATGAAGATTGCCGAACCGGTCTTGTGGGGCGATCAAAAGCCGACAGTCCCTGAAGGCTACAGCGTGATGGCCATCGCCGCCGACCTGCAGATTCCTCGCCAGACCCTCGTGCTGCCCAACGGCGATATCCTCGTCGCTGAAGGCCGTGGCGGAAGCGCCGCGAAGCTCAAACCCAAGGACGTGATCGCGGGGTACATCAAGGCCCAAGGCAACACCAAGGTCAAAGGCGGCAACCGTCTGACCTTGCTGCGCGATGCTGACGGTGACGGCGTCTACGAGACGAAGACGGTGTTCGCGGAGAACCTTAACGCGCCCTACGGCCTGGCGTTTGCGAACGGCAAACTGTACGTGGCCAACCAGGACGAACTGGTGCGTTTCGATTATGCAGAGGGTCAGACCAAGGCCAGCGGCCCGCCGATCAAGGTCACCGACCTTCCCGCTGAAATCAACCACCACTGGACCAAGTCACTGGCCGTCAGCGATGACGGGCACACCTTGTACGTCGGCATCGGTTCGAACAGCAATGTCACCGAGCGCGGCATGGAGGTCGAACTTGACCGGGCGCGGGTCTGGCAGGTCGATGCCGAGACCGGGGCTCATAAGGCGTATGCGACCGGCATCCGTAACCCGACGGCCTTAACCATCCAGCCGAAAACCGGGCAGTTATGGGCAGTCGTCAATGAGCGCGATGAACTGGGCCCAGATCTGGTACCGGATTACCTGACCTCGGTTCGCGAGGGCGGGTTTTATGGGTGGCCCTACAGCTATTGGGGTCAGAACGTCGACACGCGGGCCCAGCCGCAGAACCCGAAAATGGTCGCTGCCGCCATCAAACCCGACTACAGCCTCGGGTCCCACGCCGCTGCGCTGGGCGTGGATTTTTCCATCCCGGCGATGGGCGACAAGTACGCCGAAGGGGTGTTCATCGGCGAACACGGCAGTTGGAACCGGGAGAATCCGGTGGGCTACAAAGTTGTGTTCGTACCCTTCAGCAATGGCCGTCCGAACGGTGCGCCGATTGACTTCGCGACCGGCTTTCGGGGTGCCGACGGCAAAACCCGCGGCCGGCCAGTCGGCGTCACCGTGGACCCTCGCGGTGCACTGATCATCGCCGACGACCTGGCGAACACCGTGTGGCGGGTCACTCGCAATCGATGAGGACCGATTCCGGGCAGGGCAATCCTGCCTGGAATGCACAAAAGGCCGTTACCGCACCAATGGCGTAGGTTGATTCATGGGACGTAACAGGGCGAGTATTCGTGGTAACCCCATTGATCTGACATCTGGCCAACGGAGTGCAGGCTTTTGAACTCACCCACCGTCTCCCTTGAATCACCGGACCAGCCGGAAATCATCGCGCTCATTGAAGCGCTGGACGCCTACCAAATACCGCTTTATCCGGCGGAAAGTCACCATGGCATCGACATAAAGGCGCTGGCTTCGGCTAATACCGGCTTCGCCGTCGCACGTTCAAGTGATGGACAAGCCGTGGCGTGCGGAGCGCTGGTGGTGCACCCGACCTACGCCGAGCTGAAGCGGATGTTCACCCAACCGGCCTCACGCGGGCAGGGTCTGGCCGGCAGGATTCTGGCTGTTCTGGAAGAAGAGGCTCGGAGACGAGGCTGCATGCGAGTCATGCTTGAGACCGGGTATCTGCAACACGAAGCCCTCTCGTTTTACGAGCGCAACGGGTATCAGCGTCGGGGTCCCTTTGGTGATTACCAGGATGATCCCAACAGCGTGTTCATGGAAAAACTCCTCCCCCTGTAAGAGGGGCAAGAGGGGCGCGATTGCTCGCCCGCCCCCAGTGGATCGAAGACCTGCATCAGGCCGGCAATTGCCCCTGACCGCTTTCGATGATTTTTGCAAAGTTCATGACGTTCTCGACGTACTTCGGATCGCCTATTCCCCCTGCATCCGCGAGGTTGCCCTTGTTGACCTTGTCCGGGCCCGAGTTGTAGGCACGCAGTGCCGAATCCCAGTCACCGAACTCCTTCTTCTGGTCGCGCATGTACAGCGCGCCGGCCATGATGTTGTCGTGGGCGTTGTTGACGTCGGCGTTGCCGAGCTCTTTGGGGTTGTCTCGCTTGAGGGCGGCGAAGGTGTCGGCGTTGACCTGCATCACGCCGGCGTCTGTCTTGCCGTTGACGTTGGTGGTGTCCTGGCCCAACTGACCCCGTGACTCGGCCCAGATCTGCCCGGCCAGAATGCTCGGCGGCACGCCGGTGGCGCTGGAGGCCTCCATGATGTCCTTGCGGTAGTCTTCAAGCTGGGGCGGCAAGTGCAAATCCCCCGAGCCGCTGAGGGAGGTGTCGCTCGACACCGCGCCAGTGCTGGCGGCGGGTGAAGCGGCGGCTTGAGCAGCACCCGTGCCGGCACCTGCGCCTTCTGCACCACCGCCCGCCCCTTGCGCAGCGCCGCCTCCGCCGCCAGCCCCCTCGGTCGCGCCACCACCGCCTCCCCCGCCGCCGCCAGTCACCGCATTGTTCTGCGCAGCGGGATTACCGGTCTGGTTGGGGTTGTTCTGCATCAGCATTTGCATCAACTGCAGGAGCAACGCCATGAGCTGCTGGGCAATGCCATTCTGATCCGCACCGCTGGCTAGGGGGTTGGCGGCGTCGGTTTTCGTGTCCTGGTTTCCAGGCGATCCGAAGTTGACCTGGGACTGCCCGGCATGGGCAAACAGAATCGAGCTGGCGTCGAGGGCCTGACCGGCACCGCCGCCACCGCCCAGCGAATTACTCTGGCCAGGCTTGCCGCTCAGGGACGAAAAATCCGCGTGGGCGGCGGGATTGCTCAATGGCTGATTCTGGGAAATACCGATACTCATGATCACTTACCTCTTTCGGGTCAGGAAACATCAATGGGCTTTGGGGATGCCGAACTGATCGAGGACCGGGTCGACGTTGTGATCGAAGGCCTTCTGGGCTTTGTGCTTCTTGACGGCTTCGATGATGGCGGAGATGCCGAAACCCAGGGCCATGGCCGCGTCGGCGATCCAGCCGACCACCGGAATGGATGCGCCAATGGCCGCACCGGCCGCCAGGCCCGCTGCTTCACCCACGACCATGCCGGCAACGCGTCCGCCGACTTTCGCCGCCACCTCGCCCAGCCCCGCACGTCCGGCGGATTTGGCCACGGCGTCATAACCGGTCTTGGCGGCCGAAAGGCCTGACTTGGTGCTGTCGTAAATCGTCTTGGCGGCATCGGTCTTGTCGCCGCGGGCGAGCATGTCCGAGACCGAGGCAAAGCCTGCGACCGAGCGCAGCGCTGAAGGCCCCATATTTGAGGCCACTTGAGCCGCCATCGACGGCGCATGGTCTTTATCGCCCTTGGCGTTTTCCAGCACCTTGCGACCACTCTTGGTGTCTTCCAGATGGTGGAAGGTCGAATCCACATAGCGCGATTGCTGGCTCTGCACGAAGGTGTCCGGCAGTACGCTGTCGTAGGCGGCCTTCTGCGCGTCGGCGGTCTGCAGCGCCTCTTCGCCATCGGCTTTCTTCTGATCGAGCAACTGCCTGACGGCGCCGCCTTCACTGAAGTTGCGCACGTACGAATCCTGAATCTTGCCCTGCAGGTCAGGCCGCTGGCCGAGTACCTGCTGCTCGGTCGGCACGTTCGCGTTGTCGCCGAGCAGGTCTTTCTGCATCTGCAACTGCGCCGACAACCCACCCAGGGCGCTGCTGTAATCGGCGTTCGGCTTGTCTTTTTTGGTGGCCTTGTCGGCCGTGCTCAGGTCCGCTTGCAGGGCCTCGCCACTGTTGACCCTCTGCATCTGCCGGGTGACGGCTTCCTGCAACGACGGCGTACTGTCGACCAGCGCCCGCGACTGCTGCGGTATCTGTTTGTCGAGAAATGCCTGCACGTCGGGATCGGCCTGTAATTGGCCGATCTTTTCGTTCAGCGCATCTTCGGTCTTGCCGGTCTTGCGCAGGTCCTGGCCGGCGACGACGCTCTGCTGGGTCTGTTGCAACTTGACCATGACTGCGGCTTTCTGCTCGCCGCTGTAGGCCGACGGGTTGTCGAAAACGTCCTTGCCCAGTTTGGAGATATCGACGTTGGCCACTGAGTTGAGCGTGGCCGCATCGCTGAGCACGCTGGCAAATTCGCCGCCGTTGGTGGGGGCCTGCTTCTTGATCCAGTCGCTGATGTTCTTGGCATTGAACAACTTGTCCGGGCTGTGAGCCGCCAGCGAGCGACCGCTCAGGCCACCCTGATCGATCTGGGTGAGAAAACCGGGCTGCGACCAGGTTTTCGCCGCCTGCTTCAAGGGCCCGCCCAGGCCGGGGTTGTCGTTCTGAATCGCCTTGAGACCGTCGGCGCTGGTCAGGCCGTCGACCTTGGTTTTGCCGTCGGCGCCCAGCGCATGCTTGGGATCGGCGGCTTTCGTCAGGGGTTCGTTGGCCCGCATCATCGCCGCGCTGCGGACCATTTCCAGGGATTGAGGGTCGGCGTCCGGATGGTCTTTCTGGTAGTTGGCAATGTCCTTGTCCGCGCTGTCGGCGGCTTTCTGCATGTTCTTGGCAAAGGCCTTGAGGTCGCCGTCGGTGATTTTGCCGTCCGCTTTGCCGCCGTGCTTGCCGGTATCGACCGCCGTTTTCAGCGACGGGTTGGCGTTGATGAAGTCCATGGCCTTGGCGGCGTCCGGGCCTTTTTCCGCGGCCATGCGTGCAGCGGCGATGGGCCGGTTCAGCTCTTTGGCGGCCTGATCGCGTTGATCCGCCGGCAGGTTGGCGACCATTGGCGCCCAACGCTCAAGCTCCTTGGGCGACGAGTATTTCGAATCATCGAGAAACGCTGCTTCGGTGGATTTCGGCTCTTCGGCGGGTTTCGCCGCCTCGACGGGGGCTGCGGGTGCTGGGGCGTTGACTTGAGCCACGGGCTGGGGGTTGCCAGTGGCAACGGCACCGCCGGTGGGCGCGTTCTGCGCGGGTGCGTCGGGCGACGAGGTGGCGGACTCGGGCGACGATTGCGCCTGGCCTTTGAAGAGCTGAGTGAGCTGGTTCAGCAATGAAAGCAGCTGCTGTTCAGTGCTTTGAGCCTTGCCTGACGGGCTAACGCCGGCAAATGCACCGTTCGCCGGGGACGGCTGGGTCGAGGCGCCGAAGCGCACATTCGGATCGACCCCGCCCTTCAGCAACAGCGTCGATTTGGGTTCGGCAAGCGGCGATCCCTGGGCGGCATCGGCGCCGGCGGGTTGAGGGGCAACGCCGTTGTAGGGTGTGCTTGAGATACGCATGAAGTCGTCATCCGGGCATGAGGGATAGCGACTGTGTGGCTGATGCGCCGCGTCGGTTCCGGTAAATGTTGCAGTTTGTTTCCCAACCACCGAGCGGGCAGCCAGTCTCACTGGATACGCGCAATGCTTTGCGTAGGACCGCCTTCAGCCGGGAACAGGCCTGGGTGAACACCATCAACCCTGCGGCGTGGCGCCCGACGCCTTCCCGGCTGAAGCCAGTCCCACAAAGTCCGCGTTCCGTCAGTCCCACTCGGCACTCAGCCAAACGGGTCCATCTGCCGCTTGAGTTGTTCCCTGGCCCGGGACAGGCGTGAGCGAACGGTGCCGATCGGCACGCCGAGGGACGACGCGGTTTCCTGATAATTGCCGTCCATTTCCAGCGACACCTCAATCACCCGCTGCATGTTCGACGGCAGCGTGCCGATCGCCCTGACGGCCTGCATCAACTGACGATGGCCGTCGACCTGATGGCCGATGTCGCCATGGCTATCGGGTTCGGAATGGGTGTGGTCTTCCCAGCTTTCCTGGTACGGCTGGCGATACATTTTGCGGAAGTGGTTGCGGATCAGGTTGAGCGCGATACCACACAGCCAGGTCTGGGGTTTGCTCGCGTGTTGAAACTTGTGTTCGCTGCGCAGCGCTTCCAGAAAGGTGCTCTGCAGAATGTCGTCGACATCTTCCGGGTTCATGACCCGCTTCTGAATGAAGCCGCGAATCATCTTGATCTGATCACTGGTCAGGTGACGTATCCCTTGGGCGGGACGGCGCACTGGGGAGTCAATGTCGAGAATCGCAAGGTTGGAAAACATCAGGGCTCTTCCTTGTTTTGAGTGTATTAGCCCTATAGCGATATGCGTGCCACCCTTCAAAAACCCATAGGCCATTGAATTTAAATGAATAAATAAATCTTCAGGCACAGCACTGTGCAAATCTTTGCGCGAACACGCTGTTTCTCGGACGAGATTTGGCACAGATCGGTCTGCTCCCACATCTGCGCACAAATAGATGGAACCGTTTGCCGCCGCGCTCCACTCAGGACCCATGACCAGGCCCCGAACCGAGCCATCCAGAGCCGACTTATGAAGATCGCCGCCCCCGTTGCCCCACAGGCATTGCAACCCCCTGCGATCACGCCGGCAAAAACGCAGGCGCCCGCGCCGCTGCATGTCAATCCGCCGAACGTCAACGGCACCTCACCGCAACAGGTCGCGCGCTTCGCGTCGGCGCTGGTTCAGCAGAGCCGCAGCCTCAGCCAGCGGGAGCTGCTCGCCAGCGGGAACGCCCTGCAATCGCGGGCGGTGAAACTGGGCGAGCTGTATCAGCTGTTGATGGGCAGTCAGGACAAAGGCCTCGACGATGCCGCGCGTAACCTGCGCAAGCAGCTGCAAAAGCAGAACGCGTCGAGCCTCGCGCAGATTCTGAGTTACACAGACGGCGACCCGGCCAAGGCCCATGTGATGCTGCAAGCAGCGAGAAAGCAGGCCCAGGCCGACGGCGAAATGGGCGAACACGTGGTGCTGAGCCAGCAGCTCAAGCAACTGCGCCGTCAATACGGCAAACGCACCCGCGCGGGCATCAACAGCGCCAAGGCGTTTTCCCGGCCGACCTCGGAAAAGCGCCGCGGTGCCCTGCGCAACCTCTACAGCGTGGCGGTGGCCGGGCAGCAGAACATCACCGGGCTGATCGACGCGCTGATCAACGAGCAGGAAGAACCCGGCGAATTCGAGCTGAACCTGCGGGACATGCGCAGCGCCCTCGCCGACGATCTTTCATCGCTCACGCCGTCTACGTCGCCGCAGCAACTGCGCACCTTGATGCATGGCCTGAACACCGCCCGGCACGTCACCACCCTGCTGCGCAGTTGCGAGCATCTGCTGGGCCGCATGCGCAACAAGAACCCCGCGCTGCAAGTGGATGCAGCGGCCTTTCTCAAACACCTGCTGGCGCTGTCGGGCAAGGGCATGAACCTGGGCGAAACCCTGCAACTGTCGCAACACATCGGCGGCAACCAGCTCAAGCATCAACTGGCGTTTCTCAACGGGCTGCGGCCCATGCTGCAACAGCTGCCGATTCTGCTCTGGCGCGACCTGAAAAGCCGCCAGAACGCCTTGGGCAACCTGCTCATTCTCATGGCCGAACTGACTCGGCAGGAACAGAACCAGCTCCAGGGGGGCCTCGCCTGATGGATCGTGTCATTAACCTGCTCAATTCGATCGCGCACGCCGCCATGCGCCGCTCGGAAATCGTCGGTGCGTTCGTGGTCATCGCCATCGTGTTCATGATGATCACGCCGCTGCCCACCGGACTGGTGGACGTGCTGATCGCCATCAACATCTGCATCTCGTGCCTGTTGATCATGCTGGCGATGCACCTGCCGCGCCCGTTGGCGTTCTCGACGTTTCCGGCGGTGCTGCTGCTGACGACGATGTTTCGGCTGGCGCTGTCGATCTCTACTACGCGCCTGATCCTGCTCAACCAGGACGCCGGGCACATCGTCGAAGCGTTCGGCCAGTTCGTGGTCGGCGGCAACCTGGCGGTGGGCCTGGTGATCTTCCTGATCCTCACCGTGGTCAACTTTCTGGTGATCACCAAGGGGTCGGAGCGGGTGGCGGAAGTCGGCGCGCGGTTCACCCTCGACGCGATGCCAGGCAAGCAGATGTCCATCGACAGTGACCTGCGCGCCAACCTGATCAGCGTCCACGAAGCGCGCAAACGCCGCGCCGAACTGGGCAAGGAAAGCCAGCTGTTCGGCGCCATGGACGGGGCCATGAAGTTCGTCAACGGCGATGCCATCGCCAGCCTGATCATCGTCGCGATCAACATGATCGGCGGCATCGCCATCGGCGTGGTGCAGCACAACATGACCGCCGGCGACGCCTTGCAGGTCTACACCGTGCTGACCATCGGCGACGGCCTGATCGCGCAGATCCCGGCGCTGCTGATTTCGGTCACCTGCGGCATGATCATCACCCGCGTGCCCAGCGGCGAAAACGGCGTTGAAGCCAACATCGGCCGGGAGATCGCCGAGCAGATCACCAGCCAGCCCAAGGCGTGGATCATCGCAGCGGTGGCGATGCTCGGATTCGCCGCGTTGCCGGGCATGCCGACGGCGGTGTTCGTGGTCATCTCGATCATCTGCGGGGTCGGCGGCCTGCTCCAGCTGCACCGCGCCAAGCCCAAGGCCGAGCTTGCCCAGGCCGTGGCCGTCGCGCCGGAAATGAACGGCCGCGAAGACCTGCGCACCTTCTCTCCCAGCCGCCAGTTCGTGCTGCATTTTCACCCCAGCCAGAACCCGGCGCAGATCGAAGCGCTGGTCAGCGAAATCCGTCAGCGACGCAACCGGCTGGTGGTGCAATACGGCCTGACCCTGCCCTCCTTCATCATCGAAACCAGCGAGCTGCTGCCTCCGGACGAGTTTCGTTTTTCGGTCTACGAAGTGCCGCTGCTAAGGGCCACGCTCAGCCAGACCCACGTCGCGGTGGACGCGCGCTCGGTAGAAGCCTTGCCGGAGTCGGCCTCGCTGGAATCGGCCGTGCACGGCAGCGTTGAGCGCGAAGAAGCTCAGTGGTTGTGGCTGCCGACCGATTCGCCGCAATTGCAGCATGGGGACGTCGAGCGCATCGACGCGACCACGCTGATCATTGAGCGCATGGAACGCGCGCTGCAGTCGTGCGGGCCGCAGTTCATCGGCCTGCAGGAAACCAAGGCGATCCTCGGCTGGCTGGAATCGGAGCAGCCGGAGCTTGCCCAGGAAATGCAGCGCGTGCTGCCGCTGGCGCGCTTCTCGGCGGTGCTGCAACGCCTGGCCTCGGAGTGCGTGCCGCTGCGGGCGATCCGGGTGATCGCCGAAACCCTGATCGAGCACGGACAGCACGAGCGTGAAGTCACGGTGCTCGCCGACTACGTGCGCATCGCCCTGAAGTCGCAGATCTACCACCAGTACTCCGGCCCCGAGGGTTTGCTGGTCTGGGTCCTGACGCCGGAAAGCGAAGGCATTCTGCGCGACGGCCTGCGCCAGACCCAGACCGAAACCTTCTTCGCGCTGGACAACGAAACCAGCCAGCTGCTGGTGCAGCAGCTGCACATCGCCTTCCCCCTGCGCAGCGCCCAGCGCGCGGTGTTGCTGGTCGCCCAGGATTTGCGCAGCCCGCTGCGCACCCTGCTGCAGGAGGAGTTCTATCACGTGCCGGTGCTGTCGTTTGCCGAAATCAGCAACGCGGCGCAGGTCAAGGTGCTGGGGCGCTTCGACCTGGAAGACGACTTCGAGAGCGATCACGAAGACGACCCGCACGCGCTGGATAACGAGTACGCCGCTTGAGTGCCTGGAGAGCGTCACATGTTTGAATTACGCGTATTGACCGGCCTGCACCAGGGCGCCGCGCTGCCGCTGGTGGGTGAGCAATGGGGCATTGGCGCTGACGCCGATCAGGATCTGGCGCTGCACGATCCCGGCGTCGAACAGCTGCACTGCCGCCTGCAACGCCAGGGCGAAGACTGGCGGCTCGACGCGGCCGACGGCGCCGTGGCCGATGAAGAGGGCCACCTTCACGGGAGCACCCTGCTCACCCCCAACACCGCTTTTGTGCTGGGTTCGGTCTGGCTGTGCGTGTCCCCGGCCGAGGACCCCTGGCCTTCGCTGCCGGCGGTGATTCCTCAAGCGCGGGCAGAGCAGACGGCACAGACCGAAGCGCCGGCCAGCGCGCCGCTGGAGAAGGTCGAGTCTCGCTCACGCTTCTTCAACCGCACCACCGGCGTGGTCATCGGCCTGTTGCTGGGCATCGCCGGCAGCGCCTGGAGCCTGAGCCGCAGCGGGACGCCTTCGTCCGACGCGATGGCAATCAGTACGCCAGCGCAGCAGCTCGCCAAACAAGACGTGCAGCCCGTAAAGCGTTCGACCACGAAGGACAAAACCGCCGGGCAGCCCACCAGCAAGCGCATCCGGCTGACCAGCGTCGATGACGTCAAACGCCAGCTCAACACCATGCTCAGCGAACGCCTGCTGAGCGACGTCACCCTGGAGCAGACGCCCGAGGGCCTGGCGTTGAGCGGCAATCTCAAGCCGGAATCGCAGCTGGTGTATCAGCGCATGCTGCAGCGTTTCAAGGACCGCTATGACACGCCGGTCGCGTTGATCGACAACGTCGCCGCCGGCACCAGTGGCCTGCCGTTCACCATCGTGCAGATCATGTCCGGGCCCCACGCCCACCTGGTCACGGCGGACGGTCGCCGGCTGTACGTCGGCGACGAACTGGCCGGGCTGCGCCTGACCCGCATCGATGACAACCGCATCCAGTTCGACGGCGACCGCCACTACGAGGTGAGCTGGTGAACGCGGCGCTGGATCAATGGAAATCCGCTCACCTTCAGCGCCTGAAGGGCTTTTCTGCGGTGAAAGTCAGCGGCCGTGTCAGCGCCGTCAGCGGCATCTTGCTGGAGTGCCAGATTCCCGCAGCCAAGGTCGGTGACTTGTGTGAAGTGAGCAAATCCGACGGCAGCACCATGCTCGCGGAAATCGTTGGTTTCACCCGCGACTGCACGTTGCTCAGTGCGCTGGGCACGCCGGACGGCATTCAGGTCGGCGCGCACATTCGGCCCCTGGGCATGGCCCACCGCATCGGCGTCGATGACCGTTTGCTGGGCAGCGTGCTCGACGGTTTCGGTCGCCCGCTGTTGGGGGATTCAGAAGGCGCATTCGCCGGGCCCGGTGATCGCCGCGTGACCCTGCCGGTGATCGCCGACGCCCTGCCGCCGACCCAGCGGCCGCGGATCAGCCGGGCATTGCCCACAGGCGTGCGCGCCATCGACAGCGCGATTCTGCTCGGCGAAGGCCAGCGCGTCGGCTTGTTCGCCGGCGCCGGTTGCGGCAAGACCACCTTGATGGCCGAACTGGCGCGCAACATGGACTGCGACGTCATCGTCTTCGGCCTGATCGGCGAGCGGGGCCGTGAGCTGCGCGAGTTTCTCGACCACGAACTGGACGCCACCTTGCGCGCACGCTCGGTGCTGGTCTGCGCCACCTCCGACCGTTCCAGCATGGAGCGCGCCCGCGCGGCGTTCACTGCCACCGCCATCGCCGAGGCCTTTCGCGAGCGCGGCCTGAAGGTGTTGTTGCTGCTCGACTCCCTGACCCGGTTCGCCCGGGCCCAGCGCGAGATCGGTATTGCCGCCGGCGAACCCCTCGGGCGTGGCGGCCTCCCGCCTTCGGTCTACACCCTGCTGCCGCGCCTGGTTGAACGGGCCGGCATGAGCGAAAAAGGCTCGATCACGGCGCTCTATACCGTGCTGATCGAACAGGATTCCATGAACGACCCGGTCGCCGACGAGGTGCGTTCGCTGCTCGACGGCCACATCGTGCTGTCGCGCAAACTGGCCGAGCGCGGGCATTACCCGGCCATCGACGTGCAGGCCAGCATCAGCCGGATCATCAGCAACGTCACCGGCCGCGAGCACCAGCAGGCGAACAACCGGTTGCGCCGTCTGATGGCGGCGTACAAGCAAGTGGAAATGCTCTTGCGCCTGGGCGAATACCAGCCCGGCAGCGACCCGGTGACCGATTGCGCCGTGCGACTGAACGAGCCGATCAATGCGTTTCTGCGCCAAGACCTGCGCGAACCGGTGCCGCTGCAAGAAACCCTGGCCGCACTGATGCAACTCACCTCGCAGCTGCCGGAGTAGTCGCGTGGAGGAATCGCTCGAAGTCGATCCGCAAACCCTCGCCATGGAGCAGGTCATCAGCGTGCTCACGCCTTTGCGTCAGCATCGCCAGGCCAGCGCCGAACGGGCGCAGCGGCAGGCGCAGAAAACCCTGGAGCAGATGCACGAACACCTGCAACAGACTCGCGATTCCTACGCGCAGGAACGGCATAACCAGCGTGAACGCCGGCAGGTGTTGAGCAGCGCCCACGTCAACAAAGCAATGTCGCTGGACGACCTCGAACGCTGGCACGAGAAGGAAAACCGCATGCTCGACCGGCTCGCCTATATCCGCCAGGACATGGCCCGCCAAGCGTTGAGCATCGAGGAACAGCAGCAGCGCCTCGCCCAGGCAAAAGACGCGGCGAAAGCGTCCCAACGCGCCGTGGAAAAACTTGCCTGCCTGGCCGAGGCCCTCAACGAACAAGGTGAATCGTCATGAACAGCCCGGTGCAACACCCGCCTCGCCCGCAACCGCAGCCCCGCGCTGAACCGCCCCGTACGCCCTCTCCGGCTTCCCCAAGTGAAACGCGCCAGCCGCAGCCCAACGTGCGTCGCGCCGATGCCGAACGCCTGCGCCGGCTGTGCGATGAATCCGCTTCGCCTGCGTCGTTGAGTGCAGACGGGATGTTTTTCTCCCAACTGCTGGTGCCGCCGGTGACGGAAGATCAAAGCGAATCGGGTTTCGCCGGCAGCAGTTTCAGCACGTTGTTCCCCGCTGAAGGCGTGCCGACGCAGCTCATCGACGAGCTCGCCCAACGCCTGCCCCAACAGCCGGACGGCCCGTTGAGCCTGACCTTGCTGATGCCCAATCTGGGCAAGGTGCAGGTCAACGCCAACAAGCGCGACAACCAGTGGAGCATCGAACTGGGCTTTGCCCGACGGGGCGTGCTGAAACGCTTGCAGCCCCATCAACGCAACTGTGAAAGCGCGCTGGAACAGGCGCTGGGCTGTGACGTTGACTTGTCTTTGCATGAGGAGGCGGCAACATGAACCCGGATATAAATTCGGACGTGAGCAACGTGGACATGGCTGGATTGGACGTAAACCCCCTGAACATCAGCCGCCCGAACCCTGTAGGACTGGCTTTAGCCGGGAACCCGTCGTTCAGTCCGCTGACACTGCGGGAAGTCAGCGCCGACGTCGCCGAGGCCTCGCGTTTGCTGGGCGCCGGGGTGAGCTGCAGCTACACCGCCCAGGGCCAGCGCGGCGAACTGACCCTGCGATTGATACCCCACGATACAAACCGGGATGGCTCGCCCTTCGTAGGACCGGCTTCAGCCGGGAACAGGTCGTCGCTGACCTGGTTCGACAGCGCCATCGGCCCCTTCGCCCTGAGCGACGCCGAAGCAGTGCTCAGTTTGCTGGGCGAACTGCCGGTTACCCTCGGCGGCGAGCACCAGCCGTGGTACTGGCAATTGGTGAATCAACGCCTGAATACCGAACTGGCGGAACTGCTTTGCCCCTTGCGGCCACTCAGCGATATCACTGCGCTGTCCGTTGATGGCCAACGCCCGGCTACCGCGCCGATGACCTGCCGATTGCACCTGCGGCTGGGTTCGCAGGTGTTGCACGCACAGCTCTGCGCCGACGCGCGGGTCATGCTGCAACTGCTCGGCGGCCACCACTGGCAGCCACACCGGCAGAACGTCGCGCAGGACTGGCCCATCCGCCAGCCGCTGGTGCTGGGCGAGCTGTCGTTGAGCCTCGACCAGTTGGCGTCGTTGCAACCGGGGGACGTGCTGCTGCCGTCGTTGTGTCATTTCGACGAGGAAGGCGGCGGGCGCCTGCAACTGGGGGGTCGGCAATGGGCAGTGCAGACGGACAGCCGCGCAGAGCAGCTGTATGTACGGTTCAGCCACGAGGAAGACTTGGGACATGGTCAATGAAGAATTGTACGAAGACGAGATCGAGGATCTTGCCGACGATGAGTCAATTGAGCCACGGCTGAATCAGGCGCCGGATCAGAGTAGGACCGGCTTCAGCCGGGAAGCTTTTGAGGACCCTGGACATCATGGCGTCCCCGAACATCAATCCACTGAAAACGAGTGGCAGGATGAAACCGCCGCCGGTGGCTACGCGGACGATTCTTACGAGCCTCAATCAACAGAAACCCACCTCTCCCTCGATTCCCTCGATCAAATGCCGCTGGCCCTGACCCTGCGCTGCGGCAGCCTCGAACTGACCCTCGGCGACCTGCGCCGCGTCGCTGCCGGCACCGTATTACCGGTCAACGGCGTCACGCCGGGCTTCGCCACCTTGTGCCACGGTGAACGGGTCGTCGCGGAGGGCGAGCTGGTCAGCGTCGAGGGCCGGCTCGGTCTGCAGATCACCCGCATGGCGTCCCGCCCATGATCATGGACGGGATGAACCCGGTGATGCTGGCGCTGTTCCTCGGCGCCCTGTCGTTGATTCCGTTTCTGTTGATCGTCTGCACGGCCTTTCTCAAAATCTCCATGACCCTGCTGATTACCCGCAACGCCATCGGCGTGCAGCAAGTGCCGCCGAACATGGCGCTCTACGGCATCGCCCTGGCCGCGACCATGTTCGTCATGGCCCCCGTCGCCCACGAAATCCAGCAGCGGGTTCACGACCGCCCGCTGGAGATGGGCAGCACCGAGAAATTGCAGGCCAGCGCCAACACCGTCATCGAGCCGTTGCAACGGTTCATGAGCCGTAACACCGACCCGGAAGTCGTTGCCCACCTGCTCGACAACACCCAGCGCATGTGGCCCAAGGACATGGCCGATCAGGCCAGCAAAAGCGACCTGCTGCTGGCCGTCCCCGCCTTCGTCCTGTCCGAGTTGCAGGCCGGTTTTCAGATCGGCTTTCTGATCTACATCCCGTTCATCGTCATCGACCTGATCGTCTCCAACCTGCTGCTGGCGCTGGGCATGCAGATGGTCTCGCCGATGACCATTTCGCTGCCCCTCAAACTGCTGCTGTTCGTGCTGGTGCAAGGCTGGACGCGCCTGCTCGACAGCCTTTTCTACTCGTACATGTGAGGCGGTGATGGAAGCGCTGGCGTTGTTCAAGCAGGGCATGTTTCTGGTGGTGATTCTCACGGCGCCGCCGTTGGGGGTCGCCGTGCTGGTCGGTGTCATCACTTCGCTGCTGCAGGCCTTGATGCAGATCCAGGACCAGACCCTGCCCTTCGGCATCAAGCTCGCCGCCGTCGGGCTGACCCTGGCCATGACCGGGCGCTGGATCGGTGTCGAGTTGATCCAGTTCATCAACCTGGCCTTCGACCTGATCGCCCGGTCCGGCGGCGCGCACTAGATGCCCTTCGACGCCCAGGGCCTGTTCGAACTGATGCTGGGCATGGGCCTGGCGGCGGCGCGCATCCTGCCGTGCATGATTCTGGTGCCGGCATTCTGCTTCAAATACCTCAAGGGCCCGCTGCGTTACGCGGTGGTGCTGGTGGTGTCGATGGTGCCGGCGCCGAGCATCAGCCGCGCGCTGTCGGGGATGAATGACGACTGGTTTTCCATCGGCGCGCTGCTGCTCAAAGAGGCCGTACTCGGCACCCTCCTCGGCCTGTTGCTGTACGCGCCGTTCTGGATGTTCGCCTCGGTGGGCGCGCTGCTCGACAGCCAGCGCGGCGCCTTGAGCGGCGGTCAGCTGAACCCGGCGCTGGGGCCTGACGCGACGCCGCTGGGCGAGCTGTTTCAGGAAACGTTGATCATGCTGGTGATCCTGTCCGGCGGGTTGTCGCTGATCACGCAGGTGATCTGGGACAGCTATCAGGTCTGGCCGCCCACCGCCTGGCTGCCCGGCATGACTGTCGACGGCCTGGACCTGTTTCTCGAACAGCTCAACCAGACCCTCCAGCACATGATGCTCTACGCCGCGCCGTTCATTGGTTTGCTGCTGTTGATCGAGGCCGCGCTGGCGATCATCGGCCTGTACGCGCAGCAACTGAACGTGTCGATCCTGGCCATGCCGGCCAAGAGCATGGCGGGCATCGCGTTCCTGCTCATCTACCTGCCGACGCTGCTGGAACTGGGCAACGGCCAGATCATGCAACTCGCCGACCTGAAGCATTTGCTCGGTCAACTGGTGCATATGCCGTGAGCGAAAAAACCGAAAAAGCCACGCCCAAACAGGTGCGCGACGCCCGCGAAAAGGGTCAGGTCGGGCAAAGCCAGGACCTGAGCAAGCTGCTGGTGCTGCTGGTCGTCAGCGAAGTGACCCTGGGCCTGGCGGATGAAAGCGTCGCGCGCTTGCTGAACTTGCTGAACCTGTCGTTCAAAGGGGTTGGCCAGCCCTTCATGCACACCGTCGAGCAGGTCGCCAGCGAAGGCGCGAGCGTGTTGATCGGCTTCATCCTGAGCAGTGTCGGCATCGCGATGCTGATGCGGCTGGTGGGCAGCTGGATACAGATCGGGTTCCTGTTTGCGCCCAAGGCATTGAAGCTGGACTTCAACAAGCTCAACCCCTTCGCCCACGCCAAGCAGATGTTCTCGGCGCAGAGCCTGACGACCTTGCTGCTCAGCATTTTGAAAGCCACGGCCATCGCCGTGACGCTGTACGTGGTGGTGAAGCCGTCGCTGGGCACGCTGATTTTGCTGTCGAGCACGGACCTGACAACGTATTGGCATGCGCTGTTGGAGGTGTTCCGGCACATTTTGCGGGCCACGCTGGGGTTACTGCTGGTGATCGGCGCGGTGGATTTTGCGCTGCAGAAGTACTTCCACGCGAAGAAGCTGCGGATGAGCCACGAGGACATCAAGAAGGAGTACAAGCAGGCCGAGGGTGACCCACACGTGAAGGGGCATCGTCGGCAGCTGGCCCATGAGTTGTTAAACCAGGCACCGACTGCGCCGGCCAAGCCGGTGGAGGATGCGGACATGGTGGTGGTGAATCCGACGCATTATGCGGTGGCGTTGTATTACCGGCCGGGCACGACGCCGCTGCCGCAGATTCACTGCAAGGGTGAGGATGATGAGGCGCTGGCGTTGATTGCGCGGGCGAAGAAGGCGGGTATTCCGGTGGTGCAGAGTATCTGGCTGGCGCGGACGCTTTATAAGGTCAAGGCCGGCAAGTACATCCCGCGGACGACGCTGTTGGCGGTGGCGAATATTTATCAGATCGTGCGGCAGCTTGAGGACGTTCCGGACGAGGTCATTCGAATTGACGATGTTTGATCAGGATCAAGATCAACAGCGTCTGCCTGGGGGCAGACTGTTTCGCCTTCGGCGAGTTACTTGATAAAGCCCCAAGTAACCAAGGGCTTGTGCTCCTGGTTGGGCCCTTCCTTCGTCAGGGTTCCTTCACTCCGGTCTCGCTCCGTGGGCCCGCGCCGAACGGGCATCCATGCCCTGACGGCGCTCTCGCCGCATCCATGCGGCTCGACCCACTGCGCGAGACCTGCGTTCAGCCTGCACCCAAGTCGCGTTTTGTGTCGTTTGGACTTCTTGCGTAGAAGATCAAAAGCAAAAGCAAAAGCAAAGGCTTCCCGGCTAAAGCCGGTCCCACTAAAAGCAGCGCGTACAGTCAGCGAGACCGGCGCCGCCCCGTAGGACCGGCTTCAGCCGGGAAGCCTTTGATCTGCTTATGATCTGCTGTTGCTCTGCTTTTGATCTTCCTACGCAAAAAGCCCAGACCACACCCAGGGCTTGTGCTCCTGGTTGGGCTTCTCCTTCGTCGGAGTACCTTCACCCAAGTCGCGATGGGTGTCGTCTGGGAGTTATGTGTTTGAAGATCAAGACCAAAAGCAGATCAACAGCTTCCCGGCTAAAGCCGGTCCTACTAAGCGTAAGCGCGCTTTTGATCTTCCTACGCAAAAGGCTCAGTCACCGCCAATCGCGACTTGGGTGCAGGCTGAACGCAGACGACGCGCAGTGGGCCGAGCCGCATGGATGCGGCGAGAGCGCCGTCAGGACATGGATGTCCGTTCGGCGCGGGCCCACGGAGCGTCGTCGAAGTGAGGGTATTCCGACGAAGGAGGAACCTAACCAGGAGCAAGCACCCTTGGTTACTTGGGGTGCTTTTCCAAGTAACTCGCCGAAGGCGAAACGTCTGCCCCCAGGCAGACGCCCTTGATCTTGATCTTGAATTACTGCAAAGCATCACTCAGATGCCCCAACCCCGCCAGCTCCAGCTCCTGCCGGCGAATACTGTCCAGACTCACCGCCGCCCCCTGCGCATCGGGCACCGCATGCCACACCACAAAATCCCGCTGAACATCCAAAAACAAAAAGAAATCGTTAAACAACTCCGCCTGCGAAAACCGCCGCTCCAAAGCATCCCGCAACTGCTCCGGACGCAAGGCCCGGCCCTCGATATGCAACGCAATGCCCCAGTCCCGATGCTCACGTCGACTGACAAACGCCACGCCCGTCGCCACCGGCCAGATCGCCGCACGCTCAGCGGCGACGTGGGCATAAAACGCTGCTTTTTCCGATACCCGAATCATGCTCAGTCCTTTAATGGCACCACAGTAAAATCCTGCTCATGGTCACGCTCATCAATCCCCTGACGCATGTCCGGCGGCCACCAGATCACCAACTCCCGGTCATTGGAATCTGGCCGCTTGCACGAATAACCCGAGCACCCATGGGTGGCACACCCCGCCAACGTGACAGTGACCAGAAACAGCAAAAGCAAACCGCGCAGGTTCATCGTGTAGCCCCCTTGAGCAGCGAAGGTCGGTTCTGTTTGGCCTTGCTCGACACCTGCGGCTGACGCAGGGCGATGTAAATTTCACTCTCCGCCCCCGGCTGCAGCCACGCATGGGGCCAGGCGCTGACACCCATCACCCAGCGACCGCCACAGCGGCTTTCGTCGATGCGCACCGGCTTGCTGGTGGTGTTGCGCGCCACGACCACCGCGATGCCCCAGTCCTTGCGGGTAAACCACTGGGAACGCTGGCGATCCATGCTCAGGCCGACGCCCGGATCACACAGGCTGTCGGCTTCGAACGGCAGGGTCTCGCCGCTGTTGAAGCCCACCGGGGTCACGCCGTCGAGCAACTGGGTGAAGGCGTTCTGCACATCGCTGCGGGTCGGTTGTTCACCACCGTCGCGACGTTCCTTGATGCGCTTCATCTGGTCATCGACATCGTGGGGGTTGCCGTTCTGCACGTAGCGCGCCGGATTGATCTGATCGCCGATCAGCCGAGGCGTCAGGATGAACAGGCGCTCACGCTGGTTCAGCTCGCGACTGCGGGACTGGAACAGCAGCTTGCCGATCACCGGAATGTCGCCCAGCAGCGGGATCTTGTTGACCTTGTCGGTGGTTTCCAGCCCGTGGAATCCGCCGATCACCAGGGAGCCATGCTCCGCGATCACCGCCTGGGTGCTGACGTTGCCCTTGCGCACCGCCGGCTGATCTTCGTTGATTTGCGAGGTGTCGATCTGGCCGTCTTCGATGTCGACGATCAGTTGCACCTGGGATTTGCCGTTCTGGTCCAGGGAGCGCGGAATCACCTGCAAGCTGGTGCCCGCCGTGATGGCCTGAATGTCGGCGACGCGTTCGGAAGTGGCAGTGAGGTATTCGGTACGGCTGAAGTCGATCACCGCCGGCTGGTTTTCCAGGGTCAGAATCGACGGATTGCCGATCACCGACGCCGCGCCGTTGCCTTCGAGGGCATGCAGGTCGGCCGAAAATTTACCGGCATCCTGGATAAACAGCGTGGTGCTGGTGCCCTGCTCGAACAGGTTGGCGCCGCCGCTCACGCTGCCGCCCTTGAAATTCCAGCGGCTGGACAGCTGCGCCAGTTCGTTGCGGTCGATGTCGAGAATCACCGCGTCGATCTCGATCAGGTTACGCGGCGTGTCCAGTTGCTTGACCAGCTTCTCGTACATCGCCCGGCGTTTGGGCAGGTCATAGATCAGCACCGAGTTGTTGCGCACGTCGGCGCTGACGCGGATCTTCGAACGGCCCTTCTCTTCACTGGAGGACCCGCCGCGCTTGCCACGGGATCCCAGCACGCGGTCCAGCCCCTGTTCGATGGCGCCGGTGTCGAAACCCTGGCCTTCCATGCCGCCGTAATTCAGGCCCGACGACGTGGTGCCGCCTCCGGATCCGGCTGTACCACCCTGCCCTTGCAGCAGATTGACACCGTTGATGGATTCGCCACGGGAGCGGCTTTCCAGCAGCTCCTGAAGAATGCTCGCGACGCCGGCGACGGTGAGCTGTTGATCGCGATAACGAATGGTGCGGTCGGCGGCGTTGGCGTACTTCAGCGGCAGGACCACGACGTCCTGCTTCTCGGCTTTTTCCGGTGCCTCGACCTTCTTGCTGTAACTGCGCACGAAGTCGACGTACTTGGCCGGACCGCGCACCAGCACCACCCCTTCGTCGGGCAAGGCGCCCCAGCCGAAACGCTTGTCCAGCAGGCCCACATCGGACAGCGCCTGCTGCAGGTCATCGACCGCTTCCGGCGACACTTCGATCCGCGCCGAGGTCTGCTCGCTGGTCGGGCTGATGTACAGGGTTTCGTTGTAGACGAACCACTGAAAGTGATGCTCCTGACCCAGCCGGTCGAGGAATTCCTGCGGGTTCTGCGCACGAATGCGCCCGTCCAGCGTGCCCGGCATCGCCGGCATGTCCAGACCGATGCCGAACTCCTTGGCGAAGTCTGCCAGCGCAGTGGCCAGCTCGGTCTGCCGCGCATCGTAGGCGTAGGCGGTGTGTTTCCAGGCGTCAGGCACCGCTGCCAGCGCCGGCGCGCCGATGCCGATCATCAGCAAAGGCAACCACATTAAGGCCTTGCGCATTTCACACTCCCGGTTGCCAGGTTTTGAGGGTCGAGCGGGACGACGAGGCGGTCGCGCTGCGAATCGAGGTTTGCATGAGGCTGAGCATCGCGGCGCGCTGATTGGCCAGGCGCTCCAGACGTTCGAGCAGTTGCGTGGGATTGCAGGGGTCGGGAATCCAGCTGACCAACACCACGCAGCGGGTGTCGGGGTCGACCGCCAGTCCGCCCTCACAGGCACAGGCCACACCGGCACCGCCCTGGGCGAGTACCGCGTCGAGGCGTTGCGGGTCGCTGCCGTCGTAGGGATCGAGCACATCCAGGCTCAGGCGAATGCCGTTGCCCGACACCGCCAGTCGCGCGTTGGCGTCGTCGATCCAGCAGTCCAGTGGTGCGAGCGGACGTCGCTCGCACCACTGAGCGAGGATCGCGCTGAATTCACTGAATTCCATCGATGATCGCTTTGGTGATGCCGTGTTTGGCGCGCAGCCCTTCGTTGAGGATCATGTTGGCGACGTTGGTCTGCTGCGAGGCATCGCTGAACGCCTGGAAGTCTTCCATGGTGCCGCTTTCCGAGGCGGTTTCGGCGGCGTCCTGCATGTCGTCCTGGGCGCGGGAATAGGAGTGATCGAGGTGGTTTTGCAGGGATTTGAAACTGATCATGCCGGTGGCTCCAACTGAGGGATTCAACCCCTGAGTGGAACCTGCGGCCGCTCCGGTTCCATGAACCGTCACAACCGGGTCAAGAAAATCTCATGAAGGCGCCGAAGACCCCACCAGCCCGCGGCGCAGGCTGTCCCAGTCGATGTCGAACGCGCCATTGGCGTCGCTCAGGCGCAGGGTCTGCGGCGTCAGGGCCGGGTCGCGCTTGAGCTGCCAGTGACCGGCGAATCGACTGGCCGACAGCCACTCGCCGAGGCTGTCGAGCATGTCGGGATGGGCGCTGAGCACGGCGGTGGTTTCAACGGACTGTCCGGCAGCCAGATTGCGCATCAGGGCGCGGCTGCGTTCAGCGAGTGTGGTCTGGTCGAGCAACTCGGCAAGGGCCTCATTGAGCAGGGATTCCACGGCCTCCATCGACGCCTCGGCCAAGGCCAGTCGCTGCTGCTCAAGGTGCTGCAGAAAACCGTTGGCGCTGTCCCAGAATTGCGCCAGCGCCTGATCCTTTTCGTGCTGCGCCTGGGCGTGGGCGGCGGCCAGAATCTGCTCGGCTTCTGCCCGGGCATTGTCCAGCACCTCAGCGGCGAGCACGGTACTGGCCAGGTCTTCGCGACGCAGGATGTCGGTGACCAGCACGGTGGAGGAAGACAACACGAGACGACGCTTGGCGAGCATGTTCAGCTCCTGAAATACAATGAGGTAACGGCAATCATCAAGGCGTCGTCACTCGCCACAACACCGAGTGCCAGAGGGTTTGCAGCTTGTTCTCGGGCAGCTCGGCGCACGCCGTCGGCAACACATCCGGCGCCCACGACAGGCGCAGCCGTGACCAGCAAGGCTCGCCCGCCCACGCCGCCAGCAATACGCGCGCATCGCTCACCGAGGCGTCCAGCCATAAACCGGGCCGCAACGCCTTGGCCACGGCGCGGCACCAGGGCTCATGCACGTGCCCGGCGTGATCAGCGCTCGCCTGCCCGCCCTGGCCGAAACAGATGCGGCCGGCCAACGACAGCGCCTGCTGCTGTTGCGCGTCACCCAGTTGCAGCCATTGCATCATCGAGTCAACGGGCGGCGGCGGCTGGCTCGGGACCACGCCGACGCTGTGCAGAAAGACGTCGTGCCGCGTGCCGAGCAACTCGGTGCCCTCCTCGCGCGTCACGCCACAGTGGTCCGCGAACACGTCGATCCAGTCGGCATGGGCCCATTCCCATGGCGCACACCACCAGCGAATCCAGTGCTCCTCGGCGCTGAGCATTACGCACTCACCGGCATGCTCGTCCGGGCACTGCGGCGCAGGCCGATGCGTTGCAACAGCGCATCGCGCCAGTCACCGCGCAGGGCCAACACGATCAGGGCAATCAGCAGCAGCGCGGCAAACGGCGCGAGCCACAGCATGCGGTTCCAGAAATCGAGGTTGGCGCTGTCGACCAGAAACGGCCCGAAACTCACCAGCCGTTCGGTGTCCTGAAACTCCGCCGCCGGCACGAACACGATGGCGAATTTCTTCGAATCCAGGGGCTCGCCGGACATGCCGGGAATGCTGCTGGCGACCATCTGCTGAATACGCCCGCGCACGCTGTCGGGGTCGAGGGCCGAGGTGTGTTTGATGAACACCGCCGCTGAAGCCGGCTGCACCGGCTCGCCCGGCGCGATGCGTTCAGGCAGTACCACATGCACGCGGGCGACGATCACGCCGTCGATCTGCGACAGCGTCGCTTCCAGCTCCTGGGACAAGGCATAGATGTACCGTGCGCGCTCTTCCAGCGGCGTAGAAATCACCCCTTCTTTCTTGAAGATTTCACCCAGACTGGTGCGCGAACGACGCGGCAGGCCGGCCGCATCGAGGATCCGCACGGCACGGTTGATCTCGGCGGTCGGCACGCTGATGACCACACCGGTCTTCTCGCTGCGCTTGCGCGCGTCGATGTGCTGGTCGGCGAGGCTGGCGATCACGTCGTTGGAATCCTGCTCGGACATCCCGGTGAACAGGTCCGTGTCATCGCTGCACCCGCTGAGCAGCAGCATCAGGCAGATCAGTCCCGCAGTCAGGTATTTCACGGCATGCCTCTACTGCAGGTTGGTCAGTTTATCGAGGGCCTGGGCGCTCTTGCTGACGACTTTGGTGGTCAGCGCCATTTGCAGCGAATACTGCGACAGCGACCGGCTCATCTGGGAAATTTCCAGCGGGTCGTCAGTGGTGGACGCCCGTTTCATCTTGCGCGCCGCTTGCTGCGACAGCTTGTCAGTGGCGCCAAGGCGTTCCGACAGCGCGCTGGCGATCTGTTCGGACAAATGGCTTTGCTGCATCGACAGCTCGGGACGCATGGCGGCGTTGAACAGATCGACGTCCGCCTGCGAAGGCCCGCTGACCAGTCCCTGATCCAGGCGTGGCTCAAGATCGGTGGACGGCGATTTGAGTTGGTTGACATTGGAAAGGGTCACGGGGGTTCTCCGGCAGACGGTGTCGAGGGGCGCAGCTCGGTTCAGGACAGGCTGTTGCTATTGCTGCTGTTGCCACCGCCCACCAATGCCGAGACAAGGGCAGCAGCGGCCTGGGCCAGGGTGTTTTGCTGATCCTGTTGGGCGAACGGGTTTTGCCCGCCTGCGCCGTTGACACCGGCACCGTTCTGTTCAGCTTCAAGGCCTTTCTTGATCAGGCCGCTGAGCAGTTGCCCCAGGTCCTGGGTCACGCTCTGGGTGGCACCGCCCGACTGAGACGCGTCGTTCATCGGCGTACCGAGGCCGCCGCCGACGCTGGCATTGACGCCCTTCTGCAGCAGATCGCCCAGCAGTTGGCCGAGGTCCTGATTCACGCTGCCGGGGGTTTGCATAGCGCCGCCAGATGGATCGGCGGGAGAAACGCTGCTCAGCTGCGATCCGCCGCCGGCATCACTGAGGCCGTTCTGTTGCTGATCGAGTTGACCGCCCAGAGAGTCGAGCGCAGAACGGAAGTCAGCGGTCTCCTTGCCGTCGAGGAAGTTGTCGCCCTCAGCCGTGAGCTCATTCTTCCAGGAGCCCGAGTCCGGTGCCGGGAATTTGACCGGATCCTGGGCCGTGCGCTGGTCCATGAATTCAGCGATTTTTTCCAGCAGCGGCATGTCGCCCTTGGAGAAGGTGGTGCCTTTGTCCGTCTTGGTCAGGAGGTCGTCCAGTGAGGCCTTGGCCAGACCGTTGAGGGTCTTTGACATCAGGTCCGGCGCGCCGGCACCCGCCTGGCCTGCATCGGCGGCAGCACCAAAATTGTCGCCCAGCTTGTCTTTGATCAGGTCGCCCAGCGCCGCCTTGATCATGTCCGGATTGCCGCCGATCAGGGACGCCAACGGATTGTTCTTCTCCATCTGCTTGCCGACCATCTGGCCCAGCGGCGATTCCTTGTCCAGGTGCCCGTCCTTGGTCAGCGCCTGAGCCAGCTGATCAATGACGTCCTTCAGCGACTGCGGGGTCTTGTCGCCGCCTGACGTCGGCTGGGAAGCCACGGTGCCGATGTGCAGGTTTTGCAGCGGATTGGTATTGGCATTGAGACTTAGCATGAAACCTCCATCCTTAGGTGGATGCCCCCCTTTTCAGGGGGCGCTCGGACCGATCAGTAGCTGATGCCCTTGGCGTTCTGCGCTTCGGCACTGATCGCCTTGTTGGCGCTGTCTTCCTTGCCGGAACGGATGGCGCTGAGGACATCGTTGGTCTGCTTGCGGATGTCGGCTTCGGTCTGCATGGCAATCAGGCGCGCCTGGCTGGCATCGGCCTTTTCGGTGGCGGCGTTTTGTGCCGCTTCGGCCTTGGAAGGGGCAGCGGAATCAGTGATCTGGCCTTCCTGCTGGACTTTGGTCACAGCGTTGGCGCCCTGCTGAGTCGCCTGCCCAGCGCCAGTGATAAAGCTGTTGGCGAGGCCACCGACCATTGCTATTGGATTTGGCATGTCGAACACTCCTGAGTCATCACCAGCGAAAGTGCTTGGTGCCAATGGGTGGCCCGGACCTCAGGATCGGTTCCCATGTCGCTCAATAAAGTTCGTAGCAGGCGGGGACGCTGCGGATCTGGCCGTTTGAACGCAGGGTGTGTCGCCAGAGAAAGCGGGATAAACGGAGGTCAGACGTCGAGCTCTTTCATGCGGTGGTAGAGCGTCCGACGGGGAATTTCGAGCTCCTGACTCACGGCATCGACGCTGTTGTTGTGGCGCTTGAGCGCGGCTTGAATCAGCGCTTTTTCGATGACCCGCAACTGCGATCTCAGGCCCGATGATTCGCCCTCTTCGCTGGCCTCGCCGCCTAGCAGCGGAAAGCCCATGACGTGACGCTTGGCGGCTGATTTCAGTTCGCGGATATTGCCCGGCCAATCGTGGTTGAGCAGAACATGGCGCAGCACGCCAGTGGTCTCGGGCATCGGAACACCCGATTCCTGCGCCGCGGCTTCAGCAAAACGGGCAAACAACGGCAGGATGCGCGCCCTCTGCTCGCGCAAAGGCGCCAGGGTCACGGTCAAGACGTTCAGGCGGAAATACAGGTCCCGGCGAAAACGTCCCTGTTCGACCATCTCGTCAAGGGAGCGCTGAGCCGAGGCGATGACGCACACGTCCAAGGCAATGGGTGATGTCGAGCCGAGGCGTTCGATGGAGCGCGTTTCCAGCACCCGCAGGAGTCTGGCTTGCAGGGCCAAGGGCATGCTGTCGATCTCGTCGAGGTACAACGTGCCGCGCTGGGCCGCTTCGATGTAGCCAACCCGGGCCCGATCGGCACCGGTGTAGGCGCCGCTGACCACGCCGAACAGTTCGCTCTCGGCCAGGGATTCCGGGATGGCCGCGCAGTTCATCGCCACCAACCGGCCCTTACGACCGGACAGCGCATGAATCCGGCTGGCGACGGTGTCCTTGCCAGTCCCGGTTTCGCCTGACAGCAGCAGGTCGATCCCCAACTGGCCGAGACTGCGGGCCACCACCCGCAGGTTCGGCACCTGATGGTCGTCCTCCAGTTGCTCATCGAATAACTCGTACACACTCATCCACGACCTCTGGTATCTCAGGGTTACGCGACATTGGCTGCGCGAGATTGGCTGCGAGGCGTCCATTGCGAAACAGCGCGCTTGGTGAGGCAGGTATTTGTGGGGCTCAGGTCGGAACTCGCGTTTGTAGGACCGGCTTTAGCCGGGAAGGCGTCAGGCGTTACACCACACGTCTGGTGACGCTCACACCGGCCCCATCCCTGAAGCCGGTCCTACGAAATCACCGCTTCTTCAGCATCATTCATCCCCAGCTCCTTCATCCGGTGGTACAAGGTGCGCCGAGGAATTTCGAGCTCCTGCACCACCGCTTCCAGGCTGTGTTTGTGACGCTTGAGTGCGTCTTCGATGAGCATCCTTTCGATAACGCGCAGTTGGGTCTTCAGGCCGGTTTCCAGGTCACGGTCCGCAGGTGCATCGCCGCCCAGCAGCGGGAACCCCAGCACAAACCGCTTGGCGGCCGACTTCAGCTCGCGAATGTTGCCGGGCCATGAATGGCTGAGCAGGACCTGCACCAGGCGATTGTCCAGCTCGGCAACCGGGCAGCCAAAATCGGCGGCGACTTGCTGGGTGAACTGGTCGAACAATGGCAGGATCTGCTCGCGACGCTTGCGCAAGGCTGGCATTTGAATAGTCAGCACATTGAGCCGGAAAAACAGGTCGCGACGAAAAAGCCCTTGTTCCACGAGTTCATCCAGAGGGCGCTGCGCCGAAGCGATGACCCGAAGGTCCACCGGAATGAAGTCGGTCGACCCCAGGCGCTCGATGCCCCGGGTTTCCAGAATCCGCAGCAGCTTGGCCTGCAGGCTCAGCGGCATGCTGTCGATCTCGTCCAGGTACAGCGTGCCGCCGCAGGCCGCTTCGATGTACCCCTCCCGAGACCGATTGACACCGGTATAGGCGCCGTTCACGACCCCGAACAGCTGACTTTCCGCGAGGGATTCCGGAATAGCCGCGCAGTTCATACCGATGAAAGAACCTGTCCGACCGGACAAGTCATGAATACGTTTGGCCAGCGTGTCTTTGCCTGTTCCTGTCTCCCCGCACAGCAGCAAATCCATACTCAGGTTTGCGGTATTCAATGCTATCTGCTGGATATCCAGCGCCACATTTTCTGGCGGACAGGAACAGTCGCTTACATCGATTTCTTCTTTCATCGATACCTCTCGTAGTGGGAGCAAGCGATTTATTAATACCACGCATTACAAAGGCAGCCACAATTAAATTTAGTTCCCCGACGTCACGAGACCTACTTCACACGCGACCAGTGATAGCACTTTGACTTTATTGACGAATACAACTAATTATCCGCAAAACATTCAAACGACTATTTAAAATCATCCGTTGCCCCCGACTGGACGATGAAGCGTCGGAGGCGTCCAACGGCCCGGCCGGCCTGGCGCCTGCATCACAATAGCTTAACAATCATCAGGTTATGCTCTGCCATGGTGCGTCCCCTCTGTCTTCCCCTCATCGCTACGGCGGCGGCGAAGCGGTTGACAAGCCAGCACGCTGACTCATGCCGTTTCAAACTTATTGTCATTCCTCGCGCGCTCGACCACCGCGTATTTAATATTCGCTCGTCCCGAACAAGTAATGCGAACTTACTTGATCGCCTGACTTACATATCCCGTCCCTTTAAAACTTATATAACGTCACGTACCTATTTAAAGCGACCCTATCATTGACACCTGAATTATTAGTTTCAAGGAAGGCTAGTTTAACTCCGTTCGGAAATCCGACTGAGCCAAGTCGGTTTTCCGAACACGCTTTACTGTACTCTCGCGTATAGGTCCAAACCCCTTGCGTTTAGCGGGTCGGACATACCGACTATCATGATTTGAACTATTAACAGCGAAGCAAAGGTTTGCGGATCAATAACGATTCGGTAATGGGATCCAACTATTCCTCGCCGCGCAGGATGATCTGCCAGGCACTGCTAAACGAGCCAAAAGGCTCATCAACCTAGGGCAGTGGATGTTTCGAATTGTGTCTTCGAAGGCGACTGGCCATGATGTATCGGCGTTTTTACAAAACGCCGGCAAAGTTCGCTGAAATTTTCGTTAATTCATTGTGTGAATAAGTCTGACCCGGCTCATCCGGGTCGATGGGACGTGCAAAGCAGGCGGGCGGATGTGTGTCTGCGCCGGTACACGGCGAGCCCATTGCTGCCAAAAGTGGGCCCGAAGCGGACAACCTCACGGCTGAAACCTCGCCTCAGGGGCGCACAATTCCCGCTGACGCCGTGGCAGTCGTGACCGCCAGTGCCTCGTTACCGTGCACGACGTCGTCGGTCATTTTGTCCAGAGTGGCGGAAAGCTGCTCGAACTGGTCGCGAGGCACGAGCAGGCGAGAGGGTCCGTCGGCGGTTTTTTTGCGCAGAAATGCCGGGTTGAGGTTCAACAGCACCGAGCGATCGATGCCGGCGCTGACAGCGAGGCGCTCCAGATCCACCGGCCGCGCCAGCTCCAGCTCCGTGAAATACGGCGCGTTGGCCACCGGGCTGAGTTTCACACCATAGGTCCCGGGTTCGCGCACCAGCAACGACAGCGCCAGCAGGCGCGGCACATAATCCTGGGTTTCCTTCGGCAGGCTCAGGTGCCAGTAATCGGTGGGTAGCCCTCGCCGCTGATTTGCGTCGATAGCCCGGCTCACCGTGCCCTCCCCTGCGTTATAGGCGGCCATGGCCAGCAACCAGTCGCCACCGAACTGGCCATGCAGACGCGTCAGGTAATCCATCGCCGCTTTGCTGGACGCCACGACGTCCCGGCGGCCGTCGTACCAGGCGGTCTGGCGCAGGTCAAAATCGCGCCCGGTGGCCGCCATGAACTGCCACAGCCCGGCCGCGTCACGGATCGAATTGGCCTTGGGGTTGTAGGCGCTCTCGATGATCGGCAATAGGGCCAGTTCCGCCGGCATCGAGCGCTGGTCGAGGGTTTCGACGATAAAGTGCAAATACGGGCTGGCCCGCTGGCTGGCGTTGCGGATGAACCCTGCATTGCCCAGCAGCCAGTTGCGCTGACGCACGATGCGTTCATTGACGCCATTGTCGTCGGCCAGGCGGAAATCCTGCCCCATTCGCTGCCAGATATCACTGCCGTCGTAGGGTTGCGTCGGCCGCGAGTAAGCCAACGGCTCTTCGCTGCGATGGAGCCCCGCCACCAGGCGCGGCGTGCGTTCGGTACTCGCCTCGGGAGGGCCGTAGGACTGGCACCCGGCACACAGCACCGCGACGGTCAGTGAAGCGATGCGCATCGGTCGAACGACACGCAAAACGCCCGGATACGGGCGGAAGGCAGGCGGCATGGGAGGTCATCCTGAGAGGTTTATGCTGTGTGGCACGGGCGCTTGAATGGTTCCAATACGCCCGTGCTGTCACACCCCTCCTGCGCGCCTTCCTTATATAGAAAGCCTCTGCATCACGAATGCATCACCTTGTCGTGATCGCGAACGCTGTATTTCACCACGCCCCAGATCAGCAGCTCGTCGCCCTCCATAACGTAGCGCGGCGGGTATTTGGTGTTCTCGGACTTGAGGATGACCTCGTTGCCACGCATGTGCAGGCGTTTGCAGACGGGCTCGGTATTCAGCGCGGCGATGACGATGTCGCCATGCTCGGCATACAGGCTGCGGTCGACGATCACCAGATCGCCGCAATAAATGCCCGCGCCCTGCATGCTGTCGCCTTCTATTTTGACCAGATAGACATGGGGCGCGCGGATGTCGAAGAGCTCGTCCAGCGAGATGTGCCGCTCGATGTGATCGGCCGCTGGCGAGGGAAAACCCGCCGGTACTTGAAAGGCATAAAGGGGGAACCGCTCGCCCGCCGCTGACAACCGGCCAAGGATGGTGACACTCATGGGACTGACCTTGTGTTTGTTAACTGTACGTATATACAGTTAACGTTCTCAGCCGCGCGCGGTCAATGTTGTAAGCAGGAAAATTCGACGGGTGACACATGTGCGGACGCTACTCGATCTACGAGCCAATGGACCATTACCTCAAGACGCTTGCGCCAGAGCAGTTGGTGATCAACGGCTACGATCTCTGGCCCATCGAGCGTTACAACGTGGCGCCGACCACCCGCGTCGAAATCATCCGCCCGGTGGCTGACGGCCTGAGCGTCGACAAAGTGCGCTGGGGCTGGTCGCCCCACTGGGCCAAAGGTAAACGGCCCGACCCGATCAATGCGCGGGTCGAAACGGTCATGACAGGCAAGTTCTTCAAGGATCTGTGGCCGAACGGTCGCGCCCTGGCCCCGGCCAATGGCTGGTACGAATGGGTGAAAGACCCGAACGACTCGAAGCGCAAGCAGGCGTACTTCATTCATCTGAAAGACCAGGGGCCGATGTACTTCGCCGCCTTGGGACAGGTCAGGCCTGGGCTTGAGCCGGATGAGCGCGACGGCTTCGTCATCATCACCGCAGCGAGCGACGCGGGCATGCTCGACATCCACGACCGCCGCCCCTTGGTGCTGACGCCCGAGCTCGCACGGGAATGGGTCGACCCGCAGACACCGGCCTCACGGCTCGCGCAAATCGCCCAGGAAGGCTGTCGGCCGGTCAGCGATTTTCACTGGCATGCCGTGGGCAAAGAGGTCGGAAATGTGCGCAACGAGGGTGCGCAGTTGATCGAGCCCTTGGCCGGGCTCGATTTGCTGACGGAGGATCAGGACGAGGACGCTTGATCGCTGCACATGGCGATCACGCGGCACTCAATGGGGCAGATTTGGAGTGATCAGAGCGTCCACTTCACCGAGAACATCAGGTTGCGCGGATCGCCGTAAACGCCGGTACCCGACGCGATCGGAATGCCCTGCCAGTAGCGGGTGTCGAACAGGTTGTTGACGTTGACCCGGCCGTCCCAGTGCTCGTTCAGCTTGTAGCCGGCCATCAGGCCGACGATGCCGTAAGCGTCCTGATCGGCCTGGCCGTCGCCAACGCGGTTGAAGGTCTTGCTCTGGGCCAGCACGTCCGCCCCCACGCGCCATTTGTGCAGCTCGCCGGGCAATGTGTAGCTGGTCGCGGCTTTGAACAGATGCTTCGGCTGCTCGGGGGCGAACAGTTTGCCTTCGTTGCTTTTGGTGCCGTCTTCGACAAACTGGCTCAACACGTAGGTGTACGACGCCGAGAACTGCCAGTCCGGCGTCAGCGCGCCGCTCAGTTCGGTATCAATCCCGCGGCTGCGCACTTTGCCCGCTGCGCCGTAGCAACTGGACGCCGGGAAGCTCGGGCAATTGGTGGAGTTCTGGTCCTGCACCAGGTACGCGCGGTTTTCCTGCTCCATTTCAAAGAGCGCCACCGAGGCATTCAGCGCGCCGTCGAAGTATTCGCCCTTCAGGCCGATCTCGTAGTTCTTGCCCGTCATTGGCTTCAACACCGAGCGCGCTGAATCCATCTCGGTCTGCGGCTTGAAGATTTCGGTGTAGCTGGCGTAGGCCGAGTACGTGTCGTTCAGGTCATAGATGACGCCGGCGTAGGGCGTGACTTCGCGGACCACCTTGTAATCGCCGCTGCCGACGCGGTTGTCGAAGTCATACCAGCTGACGCGGCTGCCGAGGATGACGTGCAGCGGGTCGATCGGGTTCAAGCGCGCGACGGCGTAAACCCCTTCTTCGGTAGCGGCATTGCGGGTTTCGTACAGGCTGGTGTCGACGTCAGGTTTGGGCAGTGAATGGGTCGGGTTGTAGAGGTCAATGGGCGTGCCGTCGGTCCAGCCGCCCCACTGGTGAAATTTCTCCTGCCGGTGGCTCACGCCCACGACCAGTTCATGCTCGCGACCGAACATCTGAAACGGCCCGCTGAGGGAGGCGTCGAGGTTGGTCTGGTCATCGTCGTCGCGGTACTTGCCGTGGTACTGCTGAAAACCCAGACCGTCGTAGTTGCCGATGTAGCTGGAGAAGGTGTCCGCTTCAGCCCAGATCTTCTGTCCCGCCAGCTTGGCCGACCAGCCGTTGTCGAAACGGTGGGTGATGTCGGTGAAGAACATGATGTTGTCTTTGTTCCAGTACGACCAGTCGTTGCTGAGGAATGTCGAACGCTTGAGGTGCAGGTCTTCGCCGTTCGGGCCGCTGGGCAGACCGCCCCAGTCCGAGGTGTTGTCGTCACGCTGTTTGGACGCGCCGACGGTCCAGGTGGTCGAGTCGTTCAGGTCGGCTTCGAGAATCCCGTAAAAGGTCTGCCGCTGATTTTTGCGGATATCGGAGAAGCTCTTGTCATCTTCGTACGCGGCCACCACACGGCCGCGAACGGTGCCGGAGTCGTTGAGCTTGTTCGACGCATCGACCTCGGTGCGGTAACGGTCCCAACTGCCGACGCTGGTGGTGACACTGACCTGCGGCACGGCGGTCGGGCGCTTGCGCACCAGGTTCAACGTCGCCGCCGGGCTGCCCGCGCCGGTCATCAGGCCCGTCGCCCCGCGAACCACTTCGACGCGGTCATACATGGCCAGATCCGCGCCGGAAATCACGTCCTGGGTGTAGGCGCTGATGCTGCTCGGCAGGCCGTCGTACATGATGTTGTCGATCTTGAAACCGCGCGCCAGAAACTCCTGACGGTCCGACGCCGTTCGGTGCAACGTCACGCCGGGCGCGTATTTCACCACATCGTTCAGGTCATTCATGCCCTGATCGTCCATGCGCTGGCGGGTGATCACACTCACCGACTGCGGCGTCTCGCGGATGGACAGCGGCAGCTTGGTCGCCGTGTTCATGGAACCCGTTGTGTAGGACCCCGAACTCTCCGTGGTCGCCTGTCCCGCGATGCCGTAATCGGCGTTGATGCTCAGGCCTTCCAGCGCGACGGCGCCCGACGCCGAATTGCTGCTGGCACTGCCCGGTTGAGCGAGCGATGTTGCCGGTGGCTGATCCGGCAAATTCTGCTGCGTCGGCGCTGCGAAGGAATGGCTGGAGAAACCAAGGGCAACAAGTGCCGACAAGGCTGGCAGGGCGGGACGTAGCATCGGGTGCTTCCTGGAAAGGGCGAGAGCTGATCTGCGGCCCATCACCCTGATGAGCGACGTTCCACATGGCGAAAAGCTATGAGGGCGTCGATCGTAACAACCTTTTTATAAATTGTTAATGCAAACCGTTTCCATTTGTTAAAGCGTGTGATTTGTTTTTACTGCTCTTACGTCCATCAGTCGGCTCGGGCGAATTCAGTCTGGACCGGACGGCGAGATCACAACTATCATGCCCATGTCTCACGATGAATAACCAAAGGTACTACCTTGCCCCGTTCCAACTGGCTGCCTACGCCGCCTTAGCGCTACGCCCCCCTCGCTTGACTCTGACCGCCACCTGACTGCGGTCGAATCCTGCTGCGCCTGAATTTCTGGCCGCGGCTAATCCACAACTCAATTGAAACAGACACACGTGTATCGCTCGGCGCCCGTCGCTGTGCGTCATGCCGTGCCTGCCCTGGGTGAATTAATGTTTGAAAACATCAGAACCGCCTGGCTGTCCGACGCCAGAGCGAACGTACTCGCTGGACTCGTTGTTGCGCTGGCCCTTATCCCCGAGGCGATCGCCTTCTCCATCATTGCAGGCGTCGACCCTAAGGTCGGCCTGTATGCCTCTTTCTGCATCTGCACCGTCATCGCTTTCGTCGGCGGCCGCCCGGCGATGGTGTCGGCGGCGACCGGAGCGATGGCCCTGCTCATGGTCAATCTGGTCAGGGACCATGGCGTTCAATACCTTCTGGCAGCTTCTTTGCTGTGCGGAGTGCTTCAGATCATCGCCGGCTATCTGCGCCTGGGTGAGCTGATGCGTTTCGTCTCCCGCTCCGTCGTGACCGGGTTCGTGAACGCCTTGGCGATCCTGATTTTCATGGCCCAACTGCCGGAACTCACAGGAGTGACCTGGCCGGTTTATGCCCTGACGGCGGGCGGGCTGGCCATCATTTACCTGTTTCCACGACTGCCGGTGCTGGGGAAACTGCTCCCCTCGCCGCTGGTGTGCATTATCGTACTCACCGCGATTTCAATCTCGATGGGACTGACCGTACACACCGTAGGCGACATGGGATCGTTGCCTGACAGCCTGCCGATATTCCTGTGGCCGGACGTGCCGCTGAACCTCGACACCCTGCTGATCGTTTTGCCCTACTCTGCCGCCCTGGCGGTCGTAGGGCTGCTGGAGTCGATGATGACCGCGACCATCGTCGACGACCTGACTGACACCTCCAGCGACAAGAACCGCGAGTGCAAGGGACAAGGCATCGCGAATATTGCCTCTAGCCTGATAGGCGGCATGGCAGGTTGCGCAATGATCGGGCAGTCCATGATCAACGTGAAATCCGGCGGCCGCACCCGACTGTCGACCCTGAGCGCCGGGGTGTCGCTGCTGGTCATGATGGTGTTTCTCGGCGACTGGCTTGCGAGAATCCCGATGGCGGCGCTGGTGGCCGTGATGATCATGGTGTCGATCAGCACGTTCAGCTGGGACTCGATCCGCAACCTCAACAAGTACCCGCTTTCAACCAACATCGTTATGGTGGTGACAGTCGTGGTAGTGGTCGCCACCGACAACCTGGCCTTCGGCGTTGTGGCGGGCACCTTGCTGGCGGCGATGTTCTTCGCAAACAAGATCGGCCATCAGCTCGAGGTGAGCTCAACCCGTGATCCCGAGCACCCTCACCGCACGTATGAGGTGACCGGTCAGGTGTTCTTCGGATCAGCGGACAGGTTTATCCGATCCTTTGATCTCAAAGAGCCCCTCGAGACGCTGGCCATTGACCTTCGCGCCGCGCACTTCTGGGACATCACGGCGGTTGCGGCATTGGACAAAGTGGTGCTCAAGCTTCGTCGACTGGGGGTCCAAGTGGATGTCATCGGGATGAACCAGGCCAGTGCAACTCTCGTGGATCGCTTCGGCATTCATGACAAACCGGACGGTTTAGAGACGCCAATGGGGCACTGACCGCAGCAAAACGGTCAGCAGTGACGCCGGGAAGGCTTGGCAACGGCCTGCGCTGCGCAGAGACGCAGCGCTGCAATGGATACGCGTGGTTTGCGAAAGTGATCCGGCGTCGCCCGTCATCAAGCCACCGCGCGTCGCCCTCCACCGAATAATTTGGGGCCCAACAAATTGACTGTCAGACCCAACATCACAAGCACACCCCCCGCGCATTGCAGCACGCTGAGTCGCTCGCCCAGCACCAACGCTGAGGAACTCAGGCCGACCACCGGCACCAGCAGGGAAAACGGCGCGACCTTGCCCGCCGGGTAGCGAGACAGCAGCTTGCTCCAGCTGATGTAGCCGAAGAGCGTGGCGACGAAGGCCAGATAAGCCAGCGACAGCACCGAGCTCCAACTCAGGTTGAGCAATGAATGCTCAATGAGCGCCGGCCCCTCCAGCCACAGCGACATGGCGAGAAACGGTAGCGGCGGAACAATCGCTCCCCAGACCACCAGCGCCACGAGATCGACGTTGCCGAACCGGCGCGTGATGATGTTGCCCAACGCCCACATCGAGGCCGCGCACAACACCAGCAACACCGCCAGCAGCGGTGTCGCAGCCCCTGTGCCCATGCCGATAAGGGTCAGCCCGCCCGCGGCGATGAGTAAGCCCGCCACGCTATAGATGCGTAATTTCTCACCGATGAAGATCGCCGCGAACAGCAGCGTGAAGAACGCCTGCGCCTGCAGCAGCAGGGAGGCCAGCCCCGGTGGCATGCCATGGGCCATGCTCTCGAACAGAAAGGCGAACTGACCGAAGGAAATGGTCGCTCCGTACGCAAGCAGCCAGAACCAGGGCAACTGCGGACGACGGATGAAAAACACGGCAGGAATCGCAACCAGCGTGAACCGCAGCGCGCCCAGCAGCATCGGCGGCAGGCCATCCAGCCCGTATTTGATCACGATGAAATTCAAACCCCACGCGATGATGACCAGCAATGCCAGGCAAAGGTCTTTAAACGGCATGGTGTTCCTTAAGAGTTGGCAGGTAGTTGGGGAGAGCCCGATGAAACAATAATCGCCTCGTGTCTGTTGCATTTGCAAACGCCTTGGCACCGTTGAATGAAGAATTAGTTAATTGATTATTTAGCACTGAGCAAACCCGCGGACATGCTAGCCATAGGCCTGCCCATCCGCCGAACGCACCTTAAGTATTCAAAAATCCGGCAGACACGCTGATCGCTGGAACGGACCTCAGCGCCTTCCTTTGGAGCTCCGGAGAAACTCACATGCAACTACAAAACTTTAGAATTGCGACCAGGGCGCTGCTTTGCTTCGGTCTGATCACGCTGATCCTGCTAGGCCTTGGCGTGTTCGCTTACGTTCAAATTGATGAAATGCGTGCCACTGAACAAAAGCTGGAAACCGACGTGGTGCCCAGCATTCAGGTGATTGACGATATCCAGATCGCTCTGCTGCATACCCGGCTGGAAAGCATACGATCGCTGGCGGTGTCGGGCTCAGACGCACAACGCAAAGTCACCGATAATATTTTTCAAGACATCGCCACGCTCGAAGACAAGACGGGCTACTACCGAGCACACCTGATTACTGACGAAGAAGATAACAAGCAGTTTCAGACCGCGAACGGCCTGATGGAGAAATACATAGCTGGCGTCAAAAACATTATTTCGCTGAATAAAACCGACCATCAAAGCGCGCTGGACTACGCCAACAACGAACAGGCGCAGACCGCGACGCAGTATCAGGCAGAGCTCACAAAGCTGCGCGACCTTAATTCACAGAACGCCGTCAACGCCGGGCATCGCGCTGCAGAGGTTTACAACCACAGCATCATGGTTCTTATCTCCGTTGTTCTGGGTGCATCGGTGCTCACCATAGGCCTGGCTTATGCCCTGACCCGAAGCATCGTGAAGCCGGTCGGCAGTTCGTTGACCTTCGCGGAGAAAATCGCAACGGGCGACCTCTCCGGCGTCCTCGCCGTGACAGGGCGGGATGAGATATCCAGTCTGATGATTGCGCTCAATCTCATGGCCGGCAATTTGAAGACCACGCTGACTGAAATATCGGGAGCGGCCGACCAACTGAGCACCGCGTCCGTCGAAATGACATCGATCACCGAAAACGCAGACCGGACACTTCAAAGACAGAACAGTGAGATCGAACAGGCGGCCACGGCGGTCACCGAGATGAGTGCGGCGGTGGAAGAAGTCGCAAGAAACGCGAACTCGACGTCCGAGGCCGCGCAGTCATCCAGCACATCTGCCGAAGAGGGCAACCGCCGGGTCGTCAACACGGTGACGGCCATGACGAACCTCGCCGACCTCGTGGACAACTCTGTGGTACAGGTCAAGGCCCTGGCCAGTCAGGCTGACGATATTACGAAAGTGCTGAGCGTCATCCGCGCCATCGCCGAGCAGACAAACCTGCTCGCGTTGAACGCGGCAATTGAAGCGGCGCGCGCCGGGGAACAAGGACGCGGCTTTGCCGTAGTGGCAGATGAGGTACGAGCCCTGGCGCACCGGACCCAGCTGTCTACTCAGGAAATCGAGCAGATGATCACCAAGGTCCAGTCAGGGTCCGCCGCGGCGGTGGAATCCATGGACAAAAGCAGGCAGGAGGTTCACAGCACGCTGACCTCTGCGAAAGACGCAGGCTCGTCCCTGCGCCTGATCACCGACGCAGTCCTTGAAATCAACGAACGAAACATGCAGATCGCGACGGCTTCGGAGCAACAAGCCCATGTTGCCCGCGATGTGGACAGAAACCTGGTGAGCATTCGGGATTTGGCCATGCAAAGCACCGAGGGCGCGAGACAGACGTTGGAGGCAAGCAGCGAACTGTCGACGCTCGCGGTCCGACTCAACGACATGGTCGGCAAGTTCCGGCTTTAGCCCATGGCTGCTTTGACGCCCTGAAGCCGGCTTCCCTACCCCAACGGCTTGCTGATGACTGTGCCGCTGATCACGGAACGTCCTTGAAAAACATGTGGCTCCCGAGTTTCAGAGTCGGCTTGGCGCTGGCTGCCCACGCCGGAGCCCTCGACAAAGTGGTCGCGTAATAGTGAGTCGCCCCGCCGGTGGGGTCTGGCACGTTCCCGTCGATTACTTGGTCGGCAGCGATTTGGCACTGCGCCAACTCGCGGAACGGAATCTGTCGCGCGCCGCTCACGGACGGATAGTTCGGGTCGCCCTTGTTCCAGCAACTGAACTGATAGGGCTTCTGACACACCCCGGCATAGCCCTCGCCCCACCATGACCTTTCTTGTCCATCGTTCACGCGGTTGCGGATCGTCCAGGCCACGGCCAGCATTCCCGCAAGCCCCTCCCCGCGAGCTTCGCCATACAGCGTGCGAGCGAGCACGTCGCGATCTTTATCAGTCACGGTCATGACTATTCTCCAGGCAAAAAAATAGCCCGCTCAACGGCAGACCAGGCAAATCGGATGTGCTTTTTTAGGCGGGAGTTGGAGAATCGCCTGCGCGCGACAGGCAGCGGTCCAACACGGTTTTCCTGCATGATCATCGGGAATGTTCGAACCCAGGCGCGAAGAAGAACCAAGACCTTTCACGGTTCACGGCCACGTTCAGATTCGACGCATCTCAAATGAAATGAGCTTATTTATTCTTGCTTCGAACAATCTGCGCATCGACCTGGTCGGCGCATGTGTCGAGCAGCTCGATGGCCTGATCTTTCAGCTCCCATACGTCGCCGTTGTCACGCAAATCGGTATCCTGCGCATTGACCCGCTCGCACGGAATCAGCTCAGGGGCCTCCAGCCTTATGGCTGTTGTCTTTGTCACCACTTGAGGCCTTGCCACGCAGGCCGTCAGGCAGAGGCTGAGCAGCCCAATCACGAACAGGTTTGCTGTAGCGCTTGAGATCATCGAATTCTTTCCTCGCCTTCTTGGCTTTGTCCTCGCTGGCCTTGATGCGTTTGTCCAGGTCGGCGGTGTAGTCGGCGTTGCGCTGCGCTTCGGCGCGCAGCGTGGTGATCGTGGCCTGGCTTTCCTTATTGGCATCGACTGCTTCCTGCCTGGCATTGGCCTCGACAGTGATGGCCCCTTGCAACGTGACCACGCGGATCTGCTGGATGGCAATCAGCAGGCCCATGACGATGGCAATGACGATGGCGACCGCAACGGTTCGCAATGTGGCGCCTACCTTGGCAACTGCGACAACGGGTTCGAGGCTCATAACGAATCCGCCTTGCGTCCGAGGAACCGGATGATCAGCTCGCGGATCGCCGTCACGCCGATGAACCCTATGGTGCCGCCAGCGGCGACGGACAGGCTCGACGGCCAGGCCATCCATTCGATGACGCTGCTGGCTGACAGGCTCAATGCACCACAGATCAGCGCTTCAAGCACAACGCGCCATTTGTTGGCTTCTTTGCCTTCATAGAGCACGCGCAATAGGGAAATGGTTGCGGCCATGATCGCTCCTTGCCAGAGCGGCGTCGTGATGATCAGCCAGACGTGCGCCCAGAAGTCAGGTGTTTTTTCCGGCATCTTCGTTGACCTCCGACAGTCCGCCCTTCCGGGCTCGGGGAATGGGGCAGCCCTGCAGCACTCTTCACTTGTAGCGATGGGTGTGGAAGGGCTGAATACGAAAAAGCCCCGGCAAGTGCCGAGGCTTGGAATAAGTAGTTGCTTGAAAATAGTCGCTTTTAAGGCCCTCTCGACCGAACACGTAGAGAACAGTCGAGAGGGAAACCAAGCGCGCGTTTAACCCAAGGACAAGTTAGGGAAAGGCCAGACAGGGATATTGACCGGCCCCCACATTGTCCATTTTTTTCGAGGGAGAATCTTCGGTGTGAATCCGAAGCGAGCCCACACCGGCTTGTCAATTACGACGGAAAGGACGCCATTTGACTGAACACGTAGATAGGCATCGGGATTGCCGACGGTCTGAGTGTTCCAAACCGCCTTCGAGCCCGCGTAGATAACGAAATTACCGTCCTCTTGCATTATCGCGAGATCTGCACCCGTTCCCTGAGTGCCCGAATTCCAAAGTGGGACTTTCTGCGCGTTGTAGAGCACAAAGTTGCCGTCAGCCTGGAACTGCAAGAAATTGGTGCCTGACTCTCTCCGGTCCCCCGGTACAAATTTCTCTCCTGGTTTAATGATTAGGTCAGTGGAGAACAGGGAAAATGCCTCCAACGACTTGTACGATACCCACAGAGGAAAGGTGTCATTCAGTACAAGGTTGCCGTCGTCCTGCAGGCTCAGATAGGTACGATAGGAGGCTAACAAACTCTCCTCTCCGAGGGGGGTGCTGCTCGAAGACCACCAGTCCCGATTGCGAGTAGCATCATTGAAGTGGAGGGAGTATTCAGTGGCAAGATAATTCCCAAGACTTCGGTTTGCGGCGGGCTTGCCATACACCCAATTAGAACCCTCTCGCTCGACAGCCCGCCACAGAACTTTCTGAACGAAGTTGTCGAAGAACTCTAACGTCCCGTCTTCCCTGAGGATCAGCGAATACCCCTGGGACGGAGACGTAAGGTACTGACCTGGCACCATCATTGTGTGAGGCGGGAGAATCGGACTACCGCATTAGTAAACGGAAAGAGTGGGTTACTCATAATTTTCACCTTTGAGTCGAATGATTTTGCGCGGAGAATTCCGCAGTCATGTCGCTCAAAGGCGATAGCTCGGGGCTCGTGGCCCTCACATGATTCAAAGTCCCGCACCGGGAACACTTGATCTGGAGCTGTGTCATCTCACCGATACGGGCGAGAGTGAGGTGGTCAACTTTTTCCGGATACCTCGGTGACTGTCAGGTGTTCGAAGCAGCCAAGGGAAGCCACTTCAAAGTCACCGCTCCAAACGGCAACAGACAACCTTCGCGGAGTACGGTGCAAAGGAAATGCCCGAAGGGACCCGCAAGGCGATCATTAAACAACTGGGGCTCTAAGAGCCCCCTCCCCCTATCTGAGCGCTGAACGATCACCTCCATTCCACCTACACAAGGGGAATCACATGTACAACTACGCGATTCGATTTGAACAAGACACCGCACCGGGGATCGCCGTTCCGAGATCTGCCGCAGCTGAACAGCTACGGCGAAGATGAGGCGCACGCGATGGCCGAAGCAGTCGACTCTGTCGATCTACGTGGACGAGCGCAAAGCCATTCCGGAGACCACACCTGCACAGCCAGGCGAGAAGGTCGTCTATCTGCCTGCCTACAGTGGCGAAGATCGTGCTGTGGAGCACCGTGATCGAGCGCGATATGCGGAAGGCCGATCTGCGGCGTCTGCTGGGCGTTCATCAGGTACAAGAAGATCGTCTGGTCGGCTTCCTGCACGCCTCAAAGATGGAGCAACTTGAGGCGACGCTAGCCGCTCTCGGTAAACGCCTTTCGGTATCTGTCGAGGTGGCATGAATGAGTCCCGCAGTGTCGGGGGCAATAAGCACGTGTTAGAGAGACCCTTCGCAGGGCCTCTTTAACAATGACCCTTATGCAGCCGGAAGCAGGTCGTAAGTCACGTAAGCCTGGCCGCCTCCGCCTTGCCCCATAGCGACCCACAGTCCTTGGCCGGCAGGGATGGTTACCTGAAATGGCAGTGTTGCAGAAGCACCAGGGAATCCGCTGCCAGCCGGCGCAGTGCCTCGCACGGATAGAATCACCGGCTTGCTCACGTCATAATAATCATTTGGAGCGGTTGCGCCGGTGGTAAGGATCCCGTAAGAGGAGCCAATGTGCATAGTGGCAGTACGAATAACTGCACCATTTACGTTTTGTGCAGGGGTAAAGATCACATCGGTATAGTTGGTAGCGACCGATTTGAATTTTGCACCGATTTGTTCAGCCATTTTTTTACCTATAGAGTCGAATGATTGGGTGCGGAAGATCCCGCATTCATGTCGCTCAAAGGCGATAGCTCGGGGCTCGTGGCCTTCACATGATTCAACGTCCCGCATCGGGAACACTTGATCTGGAGCTGTGTCATCTCACCGATACGGGCGAGAGGTTAGTGTGGTAGGACCTCAGAAGGTGTAGATCACGCGATCGAACGTTTTCCATGGACCGTTATCGGGGTAAAAAACCTTAGGCAACTTACCAGGCTTCCAACCAAAACGCGCCCAGATAGGGACACCGGTACAAATCACGAAAGCACCGTTGCTTTGCAACTGGGCATAGGCGCCTGGGAACCCGCCGGTTTGGCTGCTCCATAGTGGCACACCAGTGGACGAGTAGATGACGAAGTTGCCGTCAGTTTGCATAACCGCGGCCTTGGCATCCTTACCGTAGGTATTGGTGTGCCAGACGACGGCGCCCGCTTTTGTATAAACCACCAAGTTTCCATCGGCTTGGAAAACCAGAAAGAATTCGCCCGCGGGGTACTGCCGCCCTACTTCCAGATAGGTGCCTGGCGGGATGATGTTCACGCCAGCTGCGTTAGGGAGCAGCGTCGCCTTGGTATTACTTGAGAAGACGGCCCTGACGTCCAAAATCACAATGTTGGCGTCGTCCTGAACTACTAGATGGGAGCGATAAATGACACTTTTGTCTCCTACGCCACCGGTGTCCATAACCCACAGGCGTTGACGGAGCGAATCCTCCAAATATCCGCCCCCCTGGACGTAAAACCTCGTAATTTTGATCTTCGCATGAGCCGCGTTCTCGCTGTAAGGCTGATCATCATTGCCTGCCCACAAAGCAGTATCTCCGTCCCAAAGAACAAGATTGGAGTCAGGCTGCAGGACAAGCCTATAACGGCCGTTCGGCGAAACGAGGTATTGACCGATCGTCATTGCCTGGTTCGGGGGCAATACCGACGTGCCCGAACCGCCAAACAGCGTAAGTGTTGGATCTGACATTTTTTACCTATTGAGGCGAATGAGAGTTGCGGAAGGATCCGCATTAGTTTCGCTCAGAGGCGATAGCTCGGGGCTCGTGGCCTTCACATGATTCAACGTCCCGCATCGGGAACACTTGATCTGGAGCTGTGTCATCTCACCGATACGGGCGAGAAGTTTTTTGCACTTTCCACATCTGCAATCTTTCAACATTCTGCGAAGCCTTTTGGTTTTTGCCAGACGCCGCTCCGCTCGCGCGGAGAGTAAAAGCCTCGGCCGGTTTACAGTTAAAACCTGCGATCTGGCGATCCCTGTGAGTGTTAGTGCACCCGCCTGACTGCCTCCTCTTTCTTCGTTGATTTCCCGTCTGACCCTGCTGCCAAGGCCAGCCAGTGAAATCGGTGATTCCGTTCTGCTTAAAGAGCTCTGATCCAGTCGATCCCTTGTCGGGGCTGGGAGACCACTTCGCTGGTCCCTGGCTATCTGGCGGCTTCACCAGTCATATACCGCTGCGGTATATCGCTGCGATGGGTGTAAATTAGCAAACGCTAAATGACCCGTCAACAGCTAATGCTAAATTATTTACGCGACTGTAAGGGATGTCGGTCGCTCGAGGTAGGCCGATATTTCTGACAGGGGTTTTGCAAACAGCTGACTGCCGTTATGCTTACGAAAGCTGTACGTACATACAGTAACCAAGGAGAAACTGATGTCCCTACCAGAGAAGAAAAAGCCTCAAGAGCGCGAGCCCATGTCCGGCCTGGAGCGCCTGAACCTAAGGGTGGCGGGCATGATCAACCACCCGATCGCCCAGGATCAGATGTGGGTCACGATCCATAAGCTGGAGACCGACGGCGAGCGAGAGTGGGACGAAGTGATGGGGGCTATTGCGGAAGTGGATGGGATAGAGATGGTTTTCAACGATGAAGACAGTTCGGTCACGCTGAAGTGGGAAGCGCCGTCAGATGACGATCCCCGCGTCCAAGTGTGGGACGAATTCGAAGCACTGGAGGAAACCGCGCCTTTCTGAGTGCACAAAAAAGCCCGCTTGATAAGCGGGCGTCTGTACCTTCAACAAACCGCCTGTGCCGGCCACTAGTCGGCCAGATCGGCCAGATCGGCCAGCGCAACTAGGCCTTTCTTGCGTTCCAGATCAATAAAACCTTAGCATGGATCGTCACGTCGTCGATCCTTGCCGTCTGGTTCTCATAATGCTGATTGTCTGAAATAAGCCTGTAATTCTCTTCGTCCAGTCGCATCACGCGCTTGATGTACAGCTCTTGGTGCCAAGTCAGTACGTAGATGCCCTCACCGATGAAGTCCTGCACGCCTTTGTCGACGATCACCAAGTCTTTATCGTTGATGGTTCCTTCCATGCTCTGACCCCAGCCACTGATCATGGCCAGAGCTGTCTTCGAGGTGTAGGTCACACCTTTCTCGCGAAGAATCTCCTCTCTGACAACCAAGTTGCGCACTACCTCATTGTAATCAGGCGGCACTTGTCCGTGACCCATCGCTGCACGTATGTCGTACTGGCGAATGACAATCTCTTCATGGGTAGGACGAAGGGCGGCGTAATTGGCCGGAAGCACGTCTGTGCTCTGGTCATCCGGGTCGGCAGCCGCCGCCACAATCCGGTCCCGCGCCTCATTTGAAAAGCCTTTCACCTTGGCGAGGGACTGTTTGAGCTGTTCCAGTGCCGAAAGCCCGGCCTTCACTGATGTCGCGGAAGTCTCGGACGCAGCAGGGCTGACCAGGCTTCCCGAAGGAAGGCCGATCTTCTCTTCCAAATTCGCAGCAGCTTTCTCGCCGAGATTTCTGTGCCCGTTAAGAATCTGGGACAGATACGACGCATCAAGGCCGTGCCTATTGGCGAAATCTTTCTGGGAGGCCCCGGCCATCAGGGCTTTCAGGGCGTCGGCTCTAAGCTTGTTAATGTCCATGTCCCATCATCGCTTCCGGTTAGCATAGAGTAAATTACGGTCTGCTATCAACCACATGATTAGCCTTTGCTAATGCTCACGCAAGCCGGGCAGGATGATCCGAAAGATGAAGATCAAATCCAGCCCAGCGAAAACCAGACCCCGAAAACGAAAAAAGCCCCGCATATGCAGGGCTTTTTACTGTGTTTGGCGGGGAACTAGGGATTCGAACCCTAGAAACGCTATTAACGTTCGCCGGTTTTCAAGACCGGTGCATTCAACCACTCTGCCAATTCCCCGAAGCATTTGGCGTCGAAGGTTTTTCACCCCTCCGTCGCTTTGCGGGCGCCATAATACCGTAATGAAACAAGCTGTCAAACTCTCCGGCTAGCGCGCTGCCTCGCCTCTGTTATGATCTTTGCAACTTGAGGTTTCAAACCCTTCGTTTTCACCACCAGGAGTAGCGCCATGCGCGAACAGGATTACGCAGTCAACAACCGCGTGCAGGTCGAGCAGCTAGAGGTTAGCCGCGTCCTGCGCAACACTTACGGCCTTCTGGCCCTCACCCTCGCCTTCAGCGGCGTCATGGCGTTCGTCTCACAACAGATGAACTTCCGTTACCCGAACGTCTTCGTTGTGCTGATCGGCTTCTACGGTCTGTTTTTCCTCACCAACAAATTGCGCGATTCGGCGTGGGGTCTGGTCTCGGCGTTCGCGCTGACGGGCTTCATGGGGTTCATCCTCGGCCCGATTCTCAACCGCTACATCGGCATGCAGGGCGGCGCTGAAGTCGTTGCCTCCGCGTTCGCGATGACGGCCCTGGTCTTCGGTGGTCTGTCGGCCTATGTGCTGATCACGCGCAAGGACATGAGCTTCCTCGGCGGCTTCATCACCGCAGGCTTTTTCGTGTTGCTCGGGGCCGTAGTAGCCAGCATGTTCTTCCAGATCAGCGGCCTGCAACTGGCGATCAGCGCCGGCTTCGTGCTGTTCTCGTCGGTCTGCATTCTGTTCCAGACCAGCGCGATCATCCACGGCGGTGAACGCAACTACATCATGGCGACCATCAGCCTGTATGTATCGATCTACAACCTGTTCATCAGCCTGTTGCAGATCTTCGGCATCATGGGCAGCAAAGACTGATCCGTTTGCCCGCTTTAACAAAAAGCCCGCTTCTGCGGGCTTTTTGCTGTCCGGCGTTCGTGAATTCTTTATCATTGCGCCCATGTTCCCTGTCAGCGCCCGACCGAGCCGCCCATGAAGTTCGCCATTGCCCTGCATTCGCCCGCCCACGCGCCCTCCTCCCGGCGTGCATTGCTGTTCGCTAAAGCTGTGTTGGCGCAGGGCCATGAAATCGTGCGCCTGTTCTTTTATCAGGACGGCGTGCACAGCGCGTCCGGCAATGTGGTGTCGCCCCAGGACGAGTCGGATACCGCCGCGCAATGGCGCGATTTCGTCAGCACCCACAAGCTTGATGGCGTGGTCTGCATCGCAGCCGCCCTGCGCCGGGGGGTGTTGAATGCTGAAGAGGCGGAGCGTTATTCGCGACCTGCGGCGAACCTGTCGGCACCCTGGGAATTGTCGGGGCTGGGTCAGCTGCACGAGGCAGTACAGACGGCCGATCGCTTGATCTGTTTTGGAGGGCCGTAACGTGGCGAAGTCGTTATTGATCATCAGCCGTCAGGCGCCCTGGTCGGGTCCGGACGCGCGCGAGGCATTGGACATTGCCCTGGCCGGCGGCGCGTTTGATCTGCCGGTCGCCATGCTGTTCATGGACGACGGTGTGCTTCAGTTGGCCACGGCGCAGAACGCCAGCCAGGTGCAGCAGAAAGACCTGAGCGCCAACCTGCAGGCGTTGTCGATGTTCGGCGTGGAAGACTTGTTCGCCTGCCGCACCAGCCTGAATCAGCGCGGGATGCCGCCAACCGGGTTAAGCGTCGAACCGCTCCAGGTGCTGGATGACCCGCAAATCGCCGCGCTCATTGACCGTTACGACCAAGTGATTACGATCTGATGGCTACCCTGCACGTACTCTCTAATTCCCCTTTCACCGACTCGCGCCTGAGCAGTTGCCTGCGCGTGCTAGGAAGCGAAGACGCGATCCTGCTCTGCGGCGACGCGACCTATGCGTTGCGCGCAGACACCGCTGCCGCCCAGTCGCTGAACGCGAAAACCGGCAGCCTGAAGGTGTTCGTGCTCGATGAAGACGCCACCGCTCGACACATCGCGCTGCCTGACTGGGCACAAAGCGTCGACTATGCCGGCTTCGTGACGCTCTCGGTGCACTACGACAAGGTCAACACCTGGCTATGAAACAGCTTATCGTCGATGGCCGCAGCATCGCGCTGGACAAGGACGGCTATCTTGAGGACCTAAACGACTGGTCCAACGAAGTCGCCGAAGCCCTGGCCCTTGAGGAAGACATCGCCCTCACGCCCGATCACTGGGAAATTCTTGAACTGCTGCGCGGGTTCTATGCAGAATTTCAGCTGTCCCCGGCCACACGGCCGCTGGTCAAGTACACCGCGCTGAAACTGGGCGCCGACAAAGGCAACAGCTTGCACCTGAATCGTCTGTTCAACGGCACTCCCGCCAAACTTGCCGCCAAGCTGGCGGGCCTGCCCAAGCCGACCAATTGCCTATGACTGACTTCACCCCCCTCGTCACCGAAACCCCTGCCGAGCATCCCTTCGCGCCCTTCGTTCGTATTCTCGGCAAAGGCAAGCGTGGTGCGCGCAACATGACCCGCGCCGAAGCCCGGGAAGCCATGGGCATGGTGCTCGATGAAAAAGTCGAAGACACCCAGCTCGGCGCTTTCCTGATGCTGCTGCGGCACAAGGAAGAGAGCCCGGATGAGCTCGCAGGCTTCACCGAAGCGGTGCGCGAGCGTCTGCATGCGCCGGAACTGACGGTCGATATCGACTGGCCGACCTACGCCGGCAAGAAGCGTCACCTGCCGTGGTACCTGCTGGCCGCCAAGTGCCTGGCGCAGAACGGCGTGCGCGTATTAATGCACGGCGGCGGCGCCCATACCGCCGGCCGGTTGTACAGCGAGCAGTTGCTGAACCTGTTGGGGATTCCGCTGTGTCGCAACTGGCAAGCGGTGGGGGAAGCGCTGGAGCAGCAGAACATTGCGTTCTTTCCCCTCGGCGACTGGGCGCCGCAGCTTCAGCGCATGATCGATCTGCGCAACACGCTGGGACTGCGCTCGCCGATCCATTCGCTGGCGCGCATCCTCAACCCACTGGGCGCGCGGTGCGGGCTGCAGAGTATTTTCCATCCTGGCTATCAGGGCGTGCACCGCGACGCCAGCAGCCTGCTCGGCGACCACGCCATCGTGATCAAGGGCGACGGCGGTGAGGTCGAGATCAACCCCGACACCATCAGCCATTTGTACGGCACCACCGATGGCCAGCCGTGGGATGAGGAATGGCCCGCATTGTCGGATCGTCGCCACGTGAAGCCTGCCACCCTCGACCCGCTGCATCTGGTCGCGATCTGGAAAGGCGATATCGAGGACAGCTACCCGCAGCTGGCGCTGATCGCAACCATGGCGCTGGCACTGCGGGGCCTCGGGATGCCGCGGGCTGAAGCCTTCGCCCAGGCGGAGCAGTATTGGGCAAACCGGAACAGATCGATTTAGCCGATAGCTACTCCCCAGTCTTTGCGCCATTCGTTCGAACGATTGCCTTTAGACTGATCTCCAACGTACTTCGGTACAGCTCAATTTGGAGTCAGGCATGGGCCTTCTCGTTGAAGGACGCTGGCAAGACCAGTGGTACGAAAGCAGCAAAGACGGCGCGTTTCAGCGCGAGCAAGCCAAGCGCCGGAACTGGGTGACTGCTGATGGCAGCCCCGGCCCGTCCGGTGAAGGCGGCTTCAAGGCGGAGGCCGGCCGCTACCATTTGTACGTTTCCCTGGCCTGCCCGTGGGCCCATCGTACGTTGATCGTGCGCAAGCTCAAGGGTCTGGAAAGCCTGATCGACGTCTCGGTGGTCAGTTGGCTGATGCGCGAGAACGGCTGGACATTCGACAAGCAGACCGGTTCTACCGGCGATGCACTGGATGGCCATACCTTTATGTACCAGCGCTATCTCGCCGACACCGCCGATTACACCGGTCGGGTTACGGTACCGGTGCTGTGGGACAAGCAGCTGAATCGCATTGTCAGCAATGAGTCGTCGGAAATCATCCGGATGTTCAACTCGGCGTTCGACGAATTGACCGGCAATCACTTGGATCTCTATCCAGAGCCGCTGCGCAACGAGATCGACCGGCTGAACGACCGAATTTATCCGGCCGTGAACAACGGCGTCTATCGCGCCGGATTCGCGACGTCGCAAGGTGCGTACGAAGAGGCTTTCGATGAGGTGTTCGCCGAGCTGGATGCGCTGGAAACGCTGCTCAGCGAGAAACGCTATCTGGTGGGCGAGTACCTGACTGAAGCGGACGTGCGCCTGTTCACCACGCTGATTCGCTTTGACGCGGTGTATCACGGGCACTTCAAGTGCAACCTGCGACGCATTGCCGACTACCCGAACCTGAGCAACTGGGTGCGCGAGATGTATCAGCTGCCGGGTGTTGCCGAGACGGTGGACTTCGTGCACATCAAGCATCACTACTACGGGAGCCACGCCACCATCAACCCGACCGGTATCGTGCCAAAAGGGCCGCAGCAGGACTTTAGCGGCAAGCATGATCGGGGGCGTTTGAACGGGAAAGGGATCTTGCACAACGGCTGAAGGGTTTCAGTTAACACTGAAACCCCACCTGGCTCTCCACCGCATAAACTTTGAAAGACTGCGGTGGAATCAGACGCTCGCCTGAGCCCCTTCGAACCATGCCAGTTTCTCCCGCAACTTCACCACTTCGCCCACAATCACCAGGGTCGGCGCATGGACTTCGTGCTCGGCCACCAATTGCGGCAGATTGGCCAGCGTGCCGGTGAAGACGCGCTGGTTGACCGTGGTGCCCTGCTGAATCAACGCCGCTGGGGTGTCGGCCGACCGGCCGTGCCGGATCAACTGCTCGCAAATAACCGGCAGCCCGATCAGGCCCATGTAGAGCACCAACGTCTGCGATGGCGACACCAGATCCTTCCACGGCAGGTCGGTAGAGCCGTTCTTCAGGTGGCCGGTCACGAAACGCACGGACTGCGCGTGATCGCGATGGGTCAGCGGAATACCGGCGTAGGCCGCGCAACCACTGGCCGCCGTGATGCCCGGCACGACCTGGAACGGAATGCCATGGGCGGCCAGCTCTTCGATTTCTTCGCCGCCACGGCCGAAGATGAACGGATCACCGCCCTTGAGGCGCACCACGCGTTTGCCCTGCTTGGCCAGGTCCACCAACTGCTGGTTGATCTGGTCCTGGGGCAAGGCGTGGTCGGCGCGCTGCTTGCCGACGTAGACACGGTCAGCGTCGCGTCGGCACAAGTCCAGGATCGCTGGCGCTACGAGGCGGTCGTAAAGCACCACGTCCGCCTGTTGCATCAGACGCAGTGCGCGAAAGGTCAGCAGATCAGGATCGCCCGGCCCCGCGCCGACGAGGTACACCTCACCGGTCGTGGGCGGCGCCTCGCCGTCGATCTTCGCTTGCAGCAAGCGCTCGGCTTCGGCGCCCTGTCCGGCCAGCTGCCGATCAGCGATGGGCCCCTGAAATACATCCTCCCAGAACGCCCGACGCTGCTGAACGTTAGGAAACAGCCCTTTCACCTGATGACGAAAGCGCGCGGCCAGACCGGCCAGATGCCCGTAGGTGGGCGGAATCCAGGTTTCCAGCTTGGCGCGGATCAGACGCGCCAGCACCGGCGCATCGCCACCGCTGGACACCGCGATCACTAACGGCGACCGGTCGACAATCGCCGGGAAGATCACGCTGCACAGCGCAGGCGCATCCACCACGTTGACCGGCACACCGCGCTGGCGGGCATCGGCTGACACCTGCGCATTGAGCGGCTCATCGTCGGTGGCGGCGATAATCAGCACGCAGCCGTTGAGGTCCGACTCGGTGTAGCCACGCAGAATCTGCTCGCCACCGCTGCGCTCGATCAGCTCGCGCACTTCCGCCCCGATCTCGGGAGCAACCACGCGCAGCACCGCACCGGAATCAGCCAGCAGGCGAGACTTGCGCAAGGCAATCTCGCCGCCGCCGACCACCAGCACCCGAGCGCCCCGAAGGTTATGGAACAGTGGCAGAAATTCCATTTAGCCGATGACCTCGATGCCGCCCATCCATGGCTTGAGAACGTCCGGCACGCGGATCGAGCCGTCGGCCTGCTGGTAGTTTTCCAGTACCGCCACCAGCGTGCGACCCACCGCGAGGCCCGAACCGTTCAGCGTGTGAACCAGTTCCGGCTTGCCGGTTTCCGGGTTGCGCCAGCGCGCCTGCATACGACGCGCCTGGAAGTCGCCGCAGTTGGAGCACGACGAGATTTCACGGTATTTGTCCTGGCTCGGAATCCACACTTCCAGATCGTAGGTTTTCACCGCACTGAAACCCATGTCGCCTGTGCACAACGCCAGTACGCGGTACGGCAATTCGAGCAGTTGCAGAACGCGTTCGGCGTGACCGGTCAGGCTCTCCAGCGCTTCCATGGATTTTTCCGGCTCGACGATCTGCACCATCTCGACCTTGTCGAACTGGTGCTGACGGATCATGCCGCGGGTATCGCGACCCGACGCGCCGGCTTCGCTGCGGAAGCACGGGGTGTGGGCGACGAACTTCAGCGGCAGCTGCTTGGCGTCGATGATTTCGCCGGAGACGATGTTGGTCAGCGACACTTCGGCGGTCGGGATCAGGTACAGATCGGCCTCGCCTTCGCGGGAGATCTTGAACAGGTCTTCTTCGAATTTCGGTAGCTGGCCGGTGCCCTGCAATGCGGGCGCCTGGACCAGATACGGCGTGTAGGTCTCTTCGTAACCATGCTCATTGATGTGCAGCGTGATCATGAACTGCGCCAACGCACGGTGCAGGCGCGCAATCGGGCCACGCAACAACGCGAAACGGGCCCCGGACAGCTTGGCGGCGGTTTCGAAGTCCAGCCAGCCGAACTTCTCGCCCAGGGCGACATGATCCTGAACCGCGAAGTCGAATGAAGCCGGTGTGCCCCAGGTACGCACTTCGACGTTTTGTTCTTCGTCAGCGCCCACCGGCACCGATTCGTGGGGCAGGTTCGGCATGCTCAGGGCCATGGCATCGAGCTCGGACTGAATGGCGTCCAGTTCTTTCTTGCCGGTGCTCAGCTCTTCGGCCATGCGATCGATGTCAGCCATCAGCGGCGCGATGTCTTCGCCGCGCTGCTTGGCCTGACCGATGGATTTGGAACGGGCGTTACGCTCGGCCTGAAGCTGTTCGGTGCGGGTCTGCACCGTCTTGCGCTGGGCTTCCAGCGCTTCGATGCGGGCCACGTCCAGTGTGAAGCCACGGGAAGCCAGGCGATCCGCTACGTCCTGAAGTTGGGTACGTAACAGTTTGGAGTCGAGCATATCGGTCTCTCGTATATTAAATTCGGGTCAAAGACAGGCCAGCCCACGTTGCGAGCAGCCCGCCCAGTACGCTGATGAGGGCGTAGCCAATGGCCAGAGGAGCCTGGCCGCTTTCAAGCAGACGAATCGTGTCCAGTGAGAAAGACGAAAACGTCGTCAAACCACCGAGGAATCCCACCATCAATCCGGCGCGCAACTCGATCGGGACTTCCGGGCGAATCAGAAACAGCCCGTAGAGCAGACCGATCAGCAGGCACCCGACCAGATTCACCGCCAGCGTTGCTGTGTAGAAGTAGCGCGGCCAGTTCGCGGCCACGACGTTAGCCGTGGCGAAACGCAGTAATGTACCAGCGACGCCACCGGCGGACACGGCAAGAATCAACTGAATCACTATTTTCTCCGTTGACGAGGGCTGGCGCGGTCGAGCGCCGACAGGTGTTTGAGTTTTTCGCCGATCTTCAGCTCAAGGCCGCGGGGGACCGGCTGGTAATACTGACGCGGTTCAAGCTCGTCGGGGAAGTAGTCTTCACCCGCCGCGTAGGCATCCGGCTCATCATGGGCGTAGCGGTACTCTTCGCCGTAGCCGAGCTGTTTCATCAGCTTGGTCGGCGCGTTGCGCAGGTGCAAGGGCACTTCCAGCGAACCGTGCTCGGTGGCTTCGCGCATGGCCATTTTGAAACCCATGTACACGGCGTTGCTCTTCGGCGCGCAAGCCAGATACACGATGGCCTGGGCGACGGCCAACTCGCCTTCCGGGCTGCCGAGGCGTTCCTGCACATCCCACGCCGACATGCACAGCGGCAAGGCGCGCGGATCGGCGTTACCGATGTCTTCGCTGGCCATGCGCACCACGCGCCGCGCCAGGTATAACGGATCACAGCCACCGTCGATCATTCGCGCGAACCAGTACAGCGCGGCGTCGGGGTTGGAGCCGCGAATGGATTTGTGCAGCGCGGAAATCTGGTCGTAGAACGCTTCGCCACCCTTGTCGAAGCGACGGCGACTGTCACCCAGCAGGCTTTGCAGCAACTCGGGATCGATTTCGCTGCCGTCTTCCGCCAGGTCCGAGGCGTTCTCCAGCAGATTGAGCATCCGCCGGCCGTCGCCATCCGCTGCAGCCAGAAGCGTCTTGAACGCCTCGTCGCCCAAGGTCAGATGGCGATTGCCCAGCCCGCGTTCTTCGTTCAGCGCGCGGTTGACCAACTGGCGCAGCGCCCCTTCGTCCAGGCTCTTGAGCACATAGACCCGGGCGCGAGACAACAGCGCGTTGTTGAGTTCGAAAGAAGGGTTTTCGGTGGTGGCGCCTATGAAGATCAGCGTGCCGTCTTCCACGTAGGGCAGAAACGCATCCTGCTGGGACTTGTTGAAACGGTGCACTTCGTCGACGAACAGAATGGTGCGGCGGCCGTACTGACCCGCCTGCTGCTTGGCGACCTCCACCGCCTGGCGGATCTCTTTGACCCCCGCCAGCACCGCCGACACCGTTTCAAAATGCGCGTCGGAGACTTTCGCCAGCAACCGCGCCAGCGTGGTTTTGCCCACGCCGGGCGGTCCCCAGAAAATCATCGAATGCAGCGCACCCTGCTCCAGCGCTTCACGCAGTGGCTTGCCGTGGGCGAGCAGGTGCTGCTGGCCGACGTACTCGTCCAGATTGGTCGCTCGCAGGCGCGCGGCCAACGGTTGCGCGATCGGTTCAGTGCTGAACAGGTCCATGAAACAGGCGAACCCCTTTTATTCCTGAATGACGTCAGCGCCCTTCGGGATCTGGAACTGGAATTTGCTCGCGGCGACAGGCTCGTTGGCCTTGACGCCGGTGAACAGGATATTGGTGCGCTGGCCGACACTGTCGATCAATTGCATGTCGTTGATCATGCCGTTGCGAAAGGACAGGCGCAGGCTGTCGAACAGGGTGTCCCGAGACTTGGGCTTGAGCACGAAGTCGATCACGCCGCCCGCCTCCTTGGCACTGATGTCGAAGCTCTCGCTGATTTTCGACACGTCGCCGGACAGCAGCAGCGCCGGGGTCTGGGTCAGGCGCTGGTCGAGGGTCTTGATGGTGACCTGCTCCAGGTCAGGGTCCCACAGGGAAACCTTCTTGCCATCGGACACCATCAGTTGCTCTTGCGGCGCGTCGGTGTGCCAGTAGAACAGGCCCGGGCGCTGCAAAGTCATTTGACCGGAGGTTTCCTGCAACTGCGTGCCGCCACCGTCGAGGGTGAGCTGGGAGAAGCGCCCGCTCAGGGTTTTCGAGTTTTCCAGCAGTTGGGTCAGGCGTGCCACGTCCTTGCTGTCGGCGTGGGCCGAGACAGCAGAAAAAGCCAGTGCAGATACCAACAGCATGCGGATAAGACGCATGGGATTCCTCTTTGAGTGTGGTTGAAGCCGGGCGCCGTCGCGATGGCGACGCCCGGTAACGCGTGACCGGGAAGTGTCAGTCACGCACTGGGGCTGGCGCAATCACTTCGCGCGAGCCGTTGGTGTTCATGGGTGTTACGACGCCGGCGTTTTCCATGGTTTCGATCATCCGCGCGGCGCGGTTGTAACCAATCTTCAGCTTGCGCTGTACCGCAGAGATCGACGCGCGACGGCTTTCCAGCACGAACTTGACCGCTTCGTCGTACAGCGCATCGCTTTCGCTGTCTTCGCCATCACCGCCGCCACCGCCACCGTCGAAGCCGCTGCCCGGCTCTTCAACGCCGGCCAGGATGTCGTCGTTGTAGTTCGGCGTACCCCGCAGCTTCCACGCCTCAACGACGCGGTGAACCTCTTCGTCCGAGACGAACGCGCCGTGCACACGAATCGGCAGGCTGGTTCCCGGCGGCATGTAGAGCATGTCGCCGTGGCCGAGCAGTTGTTCGGCGCCACCCTGGTCGATGATGGTCCGGGAGTCGATCTTGCTCGACACCTGGAACGCCATGCGCGTCGGGATGTTGGCCTTGATCAGACCGGTGATCACGTCCACCGACGGTCGCTGGGTCGCGAGGATCAGGTGGATACCTGCGGCACGGGCCTTCTGGGCGATACGGGCGATGAGTTCTTCGACCTTCTTGCCGACGATCATCATCATGTCCGCGAATTCGTCGACCACCACAACGATGGTCGGCAGCTTGGTCAGCAGCGGCGCTTCGTCGTGAATGCTTTCGCGGTGGTACAGCGGATCGGACAGCGGCGTGCCGGCCTCCTCCGCTTCACGCACCTTCTGGTTGAAGCCCGACAGGTTACGCACGCCCATCTTGGCCATCAGTTTGTAGCGGCGTTCCATTTCAGCCACCGACCAGCGCAAGGCGTTGGCGGCGTCCTTCATGTCGGTCACCACCGGACACAGCAAATGCGGGATGCCTTCGTAGATCGACAGCTCGAGCATTTTCGGGTCGATCATGATCAGCTTGGCGTCTTCCGGGCCGGACTTGAACAGGATCGACAGGATCATGGCGTTCACGCCCACCGACTTACCGGAACCGGTGGTACCGGCGACCAGCAGGTGCGGCATCTTGGCGAGGTCGGTGATGACCGGTTTGCCGCCAATGTCGTGACCCAGCGCCAGGGTGACCGGCGATTTCGCGTCGTCGTATTCCGGCGTCGACAGGACCTCGGAGAAGCGCACGATCTGGCGATCTTCGTTGGGAATTTCGATACCGACGGTGGTCTTGCCGGGAATGACCTCGACCACACGGACGCTGGTCACTGCCAGGGAACGCGCAAGGTCTTTGGCCAGGTTCGAGATACGGCTGACTTTCACGCCGGCAGCCGGCTGGATTTCGTAGCGGGTGATCACCGGCCCTGGATGAATCGAGTCCACGGTGACTTCGACGCCGAATTCCTTGAGCTTGATCTCCAGCAGATGCCCCACCGCCGCCAGCGATTCAGGCGAATAGTTGAGCTGCTTTTTCTCGGCCGGATCGAGGATCGAGATGGGCGGCAAAGTGCCTTCCACGGCGCTGTCGACGAACAACGGCGCCTGCTTCTCTTTCTGCACGCGCTTGCTCGGCTCAGGTGCGCGTGGCGGTGCAGGCGCGATGACGGCGGGCACGTGCTTCTCACGGGCGACCATGTGTTCGGTCAGCGCCTGCTCGCGCTCGATCAGGCGCTCCTTGGCTTTGGCCTGCTCACGTCGATCCGGGGCCACCGGCGCGACCACTTCGTCGACACGCATGTCGACTTCACGCAACTGAGCCACCATCTGCTTGCGCTCATTGCGGGCGGCCCACCAGCGGTTGAGGGAGCCGGTGAACAGTTCGATCAGATCCAGGGTGATCTTGCCGGTGTTGTCCATCACCTTGAACCAGGACAGATCGGTGAACACGGTCAGGCCGAACAGAAACAAGGCGATGAACAGCAGCGTGCTGCCCTGAACATTCAGCGCACGCTTGGCCAGATCGCCCAGCACTTCGCCCAGCACGCCACCGGCCGAACCCGGCAGGCCCGACGCCGAATGAAAGTGCAAGTGCGCCAGCGAAGCACCCGCCAGCACGAGAAACACCAGCCCGATCATGCGCCAGGAAAACAGCCAGCCGCTCCATTGCCATGGCTCATGGCGCTGGCGGAACACCTGATAGGCCTTGACGCCCAGCAGCAACGGGAAGATGTAGGCGAAGTAGCCGAGGATCATGAACAGGATGTCGGCAGAATAAGCACCGGCGAAGCCTGCGGCGTTCTGGATCTGCGCCGAATTGCTCGAGCTGCTTGTGTGGCTCCAGCCCGGATCGGCCTGATCGTAGGTCAACAGCGCCATGATCAGATACAGACACAGCGCGCCGAACGCGATCAGTGCACCTTCCTTGAGCCGGTAGTGCAGGTGCTGCCGCCAGAGCGGAACGGGGGTGGGTGCTATGGTGGATTTCTTCAAAACGCTTCAATTCCTGCGCGCAAGCGCGAACATCTGATGATTGACTGTGTACGACTGCCTGGGCGAAATGGCAGTGGCTTTCCCTAACATCGGCCAGTAGAGCATCCTGGCAACAGGGAAAACCGCGCCTGCGATAACGCACGCTCGACAGGTGACTTGAAATGAGGTTAAACAACATCGGCATTGTACGGATTTGCGCGCCGCGCGCTACGTTAGTCTGGCGCGGTGCTTGCAGATGTTCAAGCTTCGCCGGCCGCTGACAATTTGAGCACGCATTTTCTTTGCCGACAAAGGCTTATGACGGGTTTTTGCGACTCGCTTGAACTATCAAAAGGCCATGTCTGGATGAAAAAGCCAACTGCTCCAGTTTCCAGGCGCGATCAAGCGGCTTGTGACCGCATTTGCACTACGGAGTTGCACACCGCGTTGACTCCCCTCCCCTCTCGTAAAGTCTGGATGCCATGCTGACCTGGTTACAACGCAACACCTTCGATTTCCCTCCGCTGGAAAAAGCCATGCGCGAGCCCAACGGACTGCTGGCCGGCGGCGGCGATTTGTCCGCTGATCGCCTGATCGCTGCGTACCGGCATGGCTGCTTTCCGTGGTATCAGCAGGGCCAGCCTATTCTCTGGTGGTCGCCGGACCCGCGCACCGTGCTGTTTCCGGAAGAGCTGCATGTATCCCGCAGCCTGGGCAAGTTGCTGCGTCAGGGGCGTTATCGGGTCACCTTCGACCAGGATTTCGCGGCGGTCATTCAAGCGTGCGCCGAACCCCGGGCCTACGCCGACGGCACGTGGATCACCGGCTCCATGCAGGCAGCCTACATTGAACTGCACGCCCGCGGCTTCGCCCACAGCGTCGAAGTCTGGGACGGCGACGCGCTGGTGGGCGGCCTGTACGGATTGGCAATGGGCCAGCTGTTCTTCGGCGAATCGATGTTCAGCCGGGCCGACAACGCTTCCAAGGTCGGCTTCGCAACGTTGGTCGAATACCTGAAAGAATCGGGTTTTGTTCTCATTGATTGCCAGATGCCTACCGAGCACCTGCTAAGCCTTGGCGCGCGCTCGATTGCGCGCCAGACCTTCGCCGACTATCTGCACAAACACCTCGACGGGAGCCATTCAGCCGATTGGTCACCTAGGCGAGTTTGATTGGCCTGGCATACACTCATGTCTACAGTTTTTCTCGAGGGTTGATCATGACCGAGCTGGCGCGGCTGAAGTTCTATGCCACTCAACCCCACTCCTGTAGCTACCTGCCCGAGGAACAAGCCACTACGCTGTTTCTCGACCCCAGCCAGCCAATGGATGTCCAGGTCTATGCCGATCTCTCGGACATGGGGTTTCGCCGAAGTGGCGATCATCTTTACCGTCCGCACTGCCAGAACTGCAGCGCTTGTGTGCCTGCGCGCATTCCTGTGGGACTGTTCGTGCCCGATCGTCAGCAAAAACGTATTTTCAAAAGGAACGCCGACCTCGAAGTGACGAGCACTAAGCCGCATTTCAGTGAGGAGTACTTCGATCTGTATCAGCGCTACATCGAACAGCGCCATGCCGATGGGGATATGTTTCCGCCGAGCCGCGACCAGTTTTCCACCTTCCTGGTCCGGGACCTGCCGTTTTCGCGTTTTTACGAATTCCGTCTGGAAGGCCGACTGCTCGCCGTGGCCGTCACCGACCTGCTGCCCAACGGTCTTTCTGCCGTTTACACCTTCTACGAGCCATCGGAGGAGCGCCGCAGCCTTGGGCGGTACGCGATTCTCTGGCAGATCGCCGAAGCCGCACGCATGCAATTGCACGCGGTATACCTCGGCTACTGGATAAAGAACTGCAAAAAGATGAATTACAAGACCCAATATCGCCCCATCGAACTGCTCACCAATCAAAGATGGGTCACTCTTTACTGAAGCCCTTGGCTTAAACCTCAGTTTTCGGGCACAATGCAGCCCGCTTTTGCCTGGCTGCCGTTTGCACCGGGCCATTCATTGGATACCGAGGGCTTTACTGCATGTCGAAAGAAGACAGCTTCGAAATGGAAGGCACTGTCGTCGACACCCTGCCCAACACCATGTTCCGTGTGGAGTTGGAAAATGGGCACGTCGTAACCGCGCACATCTCCGGCAAGATGCGCAAGAACTACATCCGCATTCTTACCGGCGACAAGGTCCGCGTTGAGCTGACGCCCTACGACTTGAGCAAAGGTCGCATCACTTACCGCGCCCGCTAACAGGTCTTAACAAAAACGCCCGGCACATGCCGGGCGTTTTTGTGTGCGCGGGTTTAGTCCCGAGCCAGCCAGACACAAAAAAGGCGCCTTTCGGCGCCTTTGAGGGTTATTGCGATAGCCAAAACCTCAGGCCATTTCAGCCGTGGTCTCGTAATCGAACGTGATCTCGCCGTCCTTGAAGTCGATGTGTACCACACCGCCATGCTCGGACAACTCGCCAAAGAGGATTTCCTCGGCCAGCGGACGCTTGATCTTGTCCTGGATCAGTCGTGCCATCGGACGTGCGCCCATCGCCGCGTCGTAACCACCTTCGGCCAGATAACCTCTCGCCGCTTCGGTCACTTCCAGCAGCACGCGCTTGTCTTCCAGCTGCGCCTGAAGCTCGGTGAGGAACTTGTCCACCACGCTCTTGATAACCTCATGGCTGAGGCGACCGAATTGAATGATGGTGTCCAGACGGTTGCGGAATTCCGGCGTGAAGCTCTTCTTGATCACTTCCATCGCATCAGAGGAGTGATCCTGATGGGTGAAACCGATCGAAGCACGCGCCGCCGTTTCAGCACCGGCGTTGGTGGTCATGATCACGATCACATTGCGGAAGTCCGCCTTGCGCCCGTTGTTGTCGGTCAGCGTCCCGTGGTCCATCACCTGCAGCAGCAGGTTGAAGACTTCCGGGTGCGCCTTCTCGATTTCATCGAGCAGCAGCACGCAATGCGGTTGCTTGGTGACGGCTTCAGTGAGCAGGCCGCCCTGATCAAAACCGACATAGCCCGGCGGCGCACCGATCAGACGCGATACGGTGTGACGCTCCATGTACTCGGACATGTCGAAACGCACCAGCTCGATACCCAGCGCCTTGGCCAACTGACGCGCAGCCTCGGTCTTGCCGACACCGGTCGGACCTGCGAACAGGAACGAACCGACAGGCTTGTCCGGCGACTTGAGGCCGGCACGGGACAGCTTGATCGCGGTCGACAGCGAGTCGATGGCGGCATCCTGACCGAACACGGTCAGCTTCAGGTCGCGCTCCAGGTTACGCAGCAACTCCTTGTCGGAGCTGTTGACGTGTTTTGGCGGAATCCGCGCGATCTTCGCCACGATGTCTTCGACCTGTGGCACTTCAATGCGCTTGACGCGCATTTCCACCGGTTGCAGCCGCTGATAGGCGCCGGCCTCGTCAATCACGTCAATGGCCTTGTCGGGCATATGACGATCATTGATGTAGCGCGATGCCAGCTCGGCAGCGGCACGCAGGGCTTCATCGCTGTATTCGATATTGTGATGCTGTTCGAAACGACCTTTCAGGCCACGCAGAATGCCGATGGTGTCTTCGACGGAGGGCTCGGACACGTCGACTTTCTGGAAGCGGCGGGCCAGCGCACGGTCTTTCTCGAAGATGCCGCGGAATTCCTGGAACGTGGTCGAGCCGATGCAACGGATATCACCCGAAGACAGCAGCGGCTTGAGCAGGTTGGAAGCGTCCATCACGCCACCTGATGCAGCGCCCGCACCAATGATGGTGTGGATTTCGTCGATGAACAGGATCGCGTGGGGCCGTTTCTTCAACTCGCCGAGCAGCGCCTTGAAGCGCTTCTCGAAATCGCCACGGTACTTGGTACCGGCCAGCAGTGCACCCAGGTCGAGGGAGTAGACGACGCTGTTAGCAAGCAGATCCGGCACCTGGTTGTCGACGATGCGTTTGGCCAGGCCTTCGGCAATGGCGGTTTTACCCACCCCGGCCTCGCCCACCAGCAGCGGGTTGTTCTTGCGACGCCGCGCGAGAATCTGAGCGACGCGCTCGACTTCCATCTCGCGCCCTACCAGCGGATCGATGCGGCCTTGACGGGCCAGCTCATTCAGGTTGCTCGCATAGGCATCCAGAGGATTGCCTGAGGAAGAAGACTCACCGCCCTCGTCATCCTGCATATCTTGCTCACCTTCAGATTGATCGCCATGCCCGGGCACTTTCGAAATACCGTGGGCGATGTAGTTGACGACATCGATACGGGCAACGCTCTGCTGCTTGAGCAGGAACACTGCCTGGCTCTCCTGCTCGCTGAAAATGGCCACCAGCACGTTTGCGCCCGTGACTTCCCGCTTGCCGGAACTCTGCACATGAAAAACCGCACGCTGTAGAACGCGCTGGAAGCCGAGTGTAGGTTGGGTCTCGCGATCCTCGTCGTGGACGGGAATCAGCGGCGTGGTGGAGTCGATGAACTCCTGGAGGTCGTGTTTGAGTTTGTCGAGGTTTGCGCCGCAGGCACGCAGTACGGTGGCGGCAGCCTCATTGTCCAATAAGGCCAGCAGGAGGTGCTCGACGGTCATGAACTCATGACGTTTCGAGCGGGCCTCCTTGAAAGCCAGATTGAGGGTGACTTCGAGCTCACGGTTTAACATAGCTTCACCTCATACCCAAGTGTCCGGCGGTTAACCGTCCTTCTCGATTTCACAGAGTAGCGGATGCTGGCTTTCCCTGGCGTACTGGTTGACCTGCATAGCCTTGGTCTCGGCGATGTCGCGGGTAAACAATCCGCAAACGGCCCGTCCCTCTGTATGGACGGCCAGCATGACCTTGGTCGCCAGCTCACGATTCAGGTTGAAAAACACCTCGAGCACTTCGACAACGAAATCCATCGGGGTGTAGTCATCATTGAACAAAACCACCTTATACATAGGCGGCACCTGCAATGTCGGCTTGGCTTCTTGTACAGCGATGCCCGACGCATCGTCCTCATGGGGCTGCGGGTCATCCTGATTGAATGTTAGTCGAATCTTGCTGAATGCATGCATGGTAAAGAAGGTTCACAGAGGACGTGATTGAAATAAGTGGTGGCGGTGATACCGGTTTTCAACTGGACCGCCGCTTGACCTTGACTATCGGCCAATCGGTGTTACAAACAATAGAACCCACATTGGGTAAAAAGGGTCCGCGCAGTCAACCAAAATTTTTTAGGTCCGGCGGATGAGAGGTGATGATACTCCCATCGGAGTCCTTTGCAGAGGGATGTGACTATGCACAGCGGTAAGGTCAAGTGGTTCAACAACGCCAAGGGGTATGGCTTCATCGTTGAAGACGGCAAGTCTGAAGACCTGTTCGCTCATTACTCGGCGATCGCTATGGACGGCTATAAAACGCTGAAGGCCGGACAGCCGGTCGAGTTCGAGATCATCCAGGGTCCAAAAGGTCTTCACGCCGTGGGGATCATTGCGCAGGTCCCCGCTGCTGCCCATGAAGCCGTCACTCAACACCAGAGACAGGAAGAGAAGCAGCGGGCATAGCGTAACAATCACGCCTGAGCCGGACCGTTCAAGCGCGAGATTCGAAAAGCCGGTCAATCCGTTCAGGGTTGACCGGCTTTTTTTTGTGCCGCTCCCCTCTCGGGACGTGCATCTATATAGCCGTGAGAAACGCTGCCGTGATGGGGATGCGCCTTTAGTCGAAATCCCTTGAGCGACCGAACCGGGCACATCGCCTTCAGACCACTGCGACAGCTTGCCGCAGGCCCCGCTGTACAAGGGCTGAAGGGTTTTCCGGGGAAATCATGACGCTTGCCTGAATCCGCGCGACCACCCCGGGCACCGCAAAGCCGTCACACGAGTACCGTAGTAATGGCCGGGTGCAGTGATATACTCAGCGCCGGTGACCGTTGGGTCATTGGGGGCCGAACCACCTGAGACCAGGCTTTCAGCCCTCGACAGGCCAGACCGCTACCCGGGTCCGACCGTTTGACGCTCGACTGATGCACCCCCTATCACGCGACGAAATTCTCGACTTTCGGCTCATCGATACCTGGGCGAAAGTGCCTACCCTGCGCATCTCGAAATTTTGTGTACGCTCAGCAAAGAAGAGAGTTATCCCGAATATGTCCAACCGCTCGAAGATCATCTACACCTTCACTGACGAAGCGCCAGCCCTCGCCACCTACTCACTGCTGCCTATCATCGAAGCGTTCACCGCCTCCGCTGACATCGCCGTTGAAACCCGCGACATCTCGCTTGCAGCCCGCATCCTCGCCAGCTTTCCCGAGCGCCTGGGTGACAAGAAGGTGTCCGACGATCTGGCAGAGCTGGGCCAACTGGCGACCACGCCGGAAGCCAACATCATCAAGCTGCCGAACATCAGCGCCTCGGTTCCACAACTGAAGGCCGCGATCAAGGAACTGCAAGCCAAGGGCTACGACATCCCGAACTACCCCGATGAAGTCGTGACCGAAGCCGACAAGGTTGCCCAGGCGGGCTACGACAAAGTGAAAGGCAGCGCCGTGAACCCGGTTCTGCGTGAAGGTAACTCTGATCGTCGAGCGCCGCTCTCCGTCAAGAACTACGCGCGCAAGCACCCGCACAAGATGGGCGCCTGGTCGGCGGACTCCAAGTCCCACGTGGCGCACATGGACAACGGTGACTTCTACGGCAGCGAAAAATCCTCGCTGATCGAAGCCGCTGGCGCCGTGAAGATCGAGCTGATCGGCAAAGACGGCAGCACCACCGTGCTGAAGGACAAGACCTCAGTACTGGCCGGCGAGATCATCGACTGCGCGGTCATGAGCAAGAAAGCCCTGCGCGCTTTCGTGGCCCGTGAAATCGAAGACGCCAAGAAGCTCGGCGTGCTGTTCTCCGTGCACTTGAAAGCCACCATGATGAAGGTCTCGGACCCAATCATGTTTGGTGAGTTCGTCGCTGAGTACTATCAGGAAGCGCTGAGCAAGCACGCTGACGTCCTGAAGGAAATCGGCTTCAACCTGCACAACGGCATTGGCGACCTGTACGCCCGCATCAAAGACCTGCCGGCCGACCAGCAAGCGCAGATCGAAGCGGACGTCAAAGCCGTTTACGCGACCCGCCCTGCTCTGGCGATGGTCAACTCCGACAAAGGCATCACCAACCTGCACGTGCCGAGCGACGTCATTGTCGACGCCTCGATGCCGGCGATGATTCGTGATTCCGGCAAGATGTGGAACAACGACGGCGTTCTGCAGGACACCAAGGCCGTGATCCCGGATCGTTGCTACGCGACCATTTACCAGGCAGTAATCGAAGACTGCAAGCAGCACGGCGCCTTCGACCCGACCACCATGGGCAGCGTGCCAAACGTTGGCCTGATGGCGCAGAAAGCCGAAGAGTACGGCTCGCACAACAAAACCTTCCAGATCGACACCGATGGCGTGGTCCGTGTGACCGACGACAAAGGTCAGGTCTTGATGGAGCAGACCGTTGAAGCCGGCGACATCTGGCGCATGTGCCAGACCAAAGACGCGCCGATTCAGGACTGGGTCAAACTGGCCGTCAACCGTTCGCGCCTGAGCGGCACCCCGGCCATTTTCTGGCTGGACCCTGAGCGCGCCCACGACGCGGCGATGATCAAGAAGGTCGAGCACTACCTGAAGGATCACGACACGGCAGGCCTGGACATCAGCATCCAGTCGCCCGTCGACGCGATGAAGGTTTCGTTGGAGCGTATCCGCGCGGGCAAGGACACCATTTCGGTGACCGGCAACGTGCTGCGCGACTACCTGACCGACCTGTTCCCGATCATGGAACTGGGCACCAGCGCCAAGATGCTGTCCATCGTGCCGCTGATGAGCGGCGGTGGTCTGTTCGAAACCGGCGCAGGCGGTTCGGCGCCCAAGCACGTTCAACAGCTGAACGAAGAGAACTTCCTGCGCTGGGATTCGCTGGGTGAATTCCTGGCGCTGGCCGCGTCTCTCGAGCACCTGGGCAACGTCTACGACAACCCGAAAGCGCTGGTACTTGCCACCGCCCTGGACAAGGCCACCGGCCAGTTCCTGGACAACAACAAGTCGCCATCGCGCAAGGTCGGCGGTATCGACAACCGTGGCAGCCACTTCTACCTGGCCACCTACTGGGCTCAGGCCCTGGCGGCACAGACCGAAGATACGGCGCTGCAAGCCAAGTTCACCGAGCTTGCAAAAACCCTGGCTGACAATGAAGCGACCATCGTCGCCGAGCTGAACAGCGTACAGGGCAAGCCATTGGACATCGGCGGCTACTACTTCCCTACCCCGGAACTGGCCAGCAACGCCATGCGCCCAAGCAAGACCCTGAACGACGCGATCAACGCGTTGAAGTAAGGTTGTAGTGGTCGACCACAGACCCCGGCCCCGTGCCGGGGTTTGTGTTTGTGCGCAGTACTGCAATCTGAATACACGACCTATCTTTGACACCTGCCGCATGAGCGAACTATCCATGACCTGGCACCCCCACATCACCGTCGCAACCGTCATCGAAGACAACGGCCGTTTCCTGTTCGTTGAAGAACTGAAAAACGGCAAGCTGGTGCTCAATCAGCCTGCCGGGCACCTGGAGCCTGATGAGACGTTGCGTGAAGCGGCCATCCGCGAAACCCTTGAAGAAACCGGCTGGGACGTCGAGCTGACGGGCGTCGTCGGCATCTACCTGTACACTGCGCCAAGCAATGGCGTGACCTATCAGCGTGTGTGTTTTTCGGCCAAAGCGACGCGACACCACCCCGAGCGTGCGCTGGACACCGGCATCGTCGGCGCCCCCTGGTTCAGCCGCGACGAACTCGCCAGCCAACCGGAGCGCTGGCGCAGCGAGCTGGTCCTGCGCTGCGTGGACGACTACCTGACAGGTCCGATTCACAGCATCGAGGTTGTGCGCGACTGACCGGCCGCCCAGCGCAACTGAATAGCTTTTAGCCTTGGCGCCGACTCCCTGTTAGAATCGCGCCCTTTCCTGCTGCTACCCAATCGAATTCCTATGTCTGATTCAGCCTTTTCCGATACAGAAAAGAAGCGCGTCATTGTCGGCATGTCCGGCGGCGTGGATTCTTCGGTCTCCGCCCTTCTGCTCATGGAGCAGGGGTACCAGGTGGAAGGCCTGTTCATGAAGAACTGGGAAGAAGACGACGGAACGGAATACTGCACCGCCATGGACGACCTCGCGGACGCCCAGGCCGTGTGCGACAAGATCGGTATCAAACTGCACACCGTGAACTTCGCGGCCGAGTACTGGGACCACGTCTTCGAACACTTCCTCGAGGAATACAAAGCCGGGCGCACGCCGAACCCGGACATCCTGTGCAACCGCGAAATCAAGTTCAAAGCCTTCCTCGACTACGCCTTCATGCTCGGCGCCGACCTGATCGCGACCGGTCACTACGTGCGTCGCCGCGACATCGACGGCCGCACCGAACTGCTCAAGGGCCTGGACCCGAACAAGGACCAGAGCTACTTCCTGCATGCCGTCGGCGGCGAGCAGATCGCCAAGACGCTGTTCCCGGTCGGCGAACTGGAGAAGCCCCAGGTGCGCGCCATCGCCGAGAAATACCAGCTGGCGACCGCGAAGAAGAAGGACTCGACCGGCATTTGCTTCATCGGCGAGCGTCGCTTCACCGACTTCCTCAAGCAATATCTGCCTGCGCAGCCCGGCGAAATCAAGACCACCGAAGGCGAAGTCATCGGTCGCCACGCCGGCCTGATGTACCACACCATCGGCCAGCGCCAGGGCCTGGGCATCGGCGGGCTGAAAGATGCCGGTGATGAGCCGTGGTACGTACTGGTCAAGGACCTGGAGCACAACGAGCTGATCGTCGGCCAGGGCAACGAGCATCCGTGGCTGTTTTCCCGCGCCCTGCTCGCCTCTGAGATCTACTGGGTCAACCCGATCGACCTGAGCAGTCCGCGCCAGCTGACCGCCAAAGTACGGTACCGCCAAAGCGACCAGCGCTGCACCCTGGAACGCACTGAAAGCGGTTACCGCGCCACCTTCGACGAGCCGCAACGCGCGGTCACGCCCGGCCAGTCCGTCGTGTTTTACGACGGCGAGGTCTGCCTGGGCGGCGGCGTCATCGAAATCGCCGAGCCGTGGCACACCAGGGACGCACGTTGATGACCCCGATTCAGGAACAACTCGTCGCCCTGGCGGGGGTCTTTCAGGCCGCCGTGCTGGTCGATCGCATCGCCAAGACCGGTCAGGCCGGTGAAGCCGCCGTGGGCTGTATGATGGGCACCCTGCTGGTCATGGACCCGAAAGACACGCTGGACGTGTTCGGTGGCGACGACCTGAATCTGCACGAGGGCTATCGTGCCCTCGCCAGCGCCCTGGAACGCGATCCGGCCACGTTGCAACGGGAACCATTGCGTTATGCCCTGGCGATGCTGGGCCTGGAGCGTCAACTGTCCAAGCGCGACGACATGCTCGACACCATCGGCAAGCGCCTGCCGCAGATCAAATCCCAGGTTGAGCATTTCGGTATCGCTCATGAGAACGTCATTGCCGCCAGCGGCGCGCTGTATCAGGACACCCTGAGCACCTTGCGTCAGCGGATTCAGGTCCACGGCGACATGCGTAATCTGCAGCAACCTAACAATGCGTCGAAAATCCGCGCGCTTTTGCTGGCCGGGATTCGTTGCGCGCGACTGTGGCGACAAGTGGGCGGTCACCGCTGGCAACTGGTCATCAGCCGCCGCAAGTTATTGAAAGAACTGTATCCATTGCTTCACCGCTGAGGGGCCAACGCCCTTCAGCTCGCTTCCGACCCGACATCGCGCGACTCATAACGGTCAGCCAGCCTCGGCTGACCGGAATTTTCATGTATGATACGCGCCCCTTTTCGTTGCCCGACAGTCCGAGAACACCCTATGCAGCTTTCTTCGCTCACTGCGGTTTCCCCTGTAGATGGCCGCTACGCCGGCAAAACCCAGGCCCTGCGCCCGATTTTCAGCGAATACGGCCTGATCCGTTTCCGCGCCCTGGTGGAAGTACGCTGGCTGCAACGCCTGGCGGCTCACCCGCAAATCCCAGAAGTCCCGGCCTTCTCCGCCGAAGCCAACGCCATCCTCGATGCCATGGCCAACGATTTCGCTCTCGAGCACGCCGAGCGTGTCAAAGAGATCGAGCGCACCACCAATCACGACGTCAAGGCCATCGAGTACCTGCTCAAGGAGCAGGCTGCCAAGTTGCCGGAGCTGGCCAAGGTCAGCGAGTTCATCCACTTCGCCTGCACCAGCGAAGACATCAACAACCTGTCCCACGCGCTGATGCTGCGCGAAGGCCGTGACACCGTGCTGCTGCCGCTGATGCGCCAGATCGCCGAGTCCATCCGCGAGCTGGCGATCCGTTTCGCCGCCGTGCCGATGCTGTCGCGCACCCACGGGCAGCCGGCCTCGCCGACCACCCTGGGCAAGGAACTGGCGAACGTCGTCTACCGCCTGGAGCGTCAGATCGCTCAAGTCGCTGCCGTGCCGCTGCTGGGCAAGATCAACGGCGCCGTCGGCAACTACAACGCGCACCTGTCGGCCTACCCGGACATTGACTGGGAAGCCAACGCCCGCGCCTTCATCGAAGACGAGCTGGGTCTGGGTTTCAACCCCTACACCACGCAGATCGAACCCCACGACTACATCGCCGAGCTGTTCGACGCGATCGCCCGCTACAACACGATCCTGATCGACTTCGACCGCGACATCTGGGGCTACATCTCCCTGGGCTATTTCAAGCAGCGCACCATCGCCGGTGAAATCGGTTCGTCGACCATGCCGCACAAGGTCAACCCGATCGACTTCGAAAACTCCGAAGGCAACCTCGGCATCGCCAACGCGCTGTTCCAGCATCTGGCCAGCAAGTTGCCGATCTCCCGCTGGCAGCGTGACCTGACCGACTCCACCGTGCTGCGCAACCTCGGCGTGGGCTTTGCTCACAGCGTGATTGCCTACGAAGCGAGCCTCAAAGGCATCGGCAAGCTGGAGCTCAACGAGCAGAAGATCGCCGCCGATCTGGACGCTTGCTGGGAAGTCCTGGCCGAGCCGATCCAGACGGTCATGCGTCGCTACGACATCGAAAACCCGTACGAGAAGCTCAAGGAATTGACGCGCGGCAAGGGCATCGGCCCTGAAGCGCTGCTGACCTTCATCGACGGCCTGGACATGCCTGCAGAAGCCAAGGCCGAGCTGAAGAAGCTCACGCCGGCGAACTATATCGGCAACGCCGTGGCGCAAGCCAAGCGCATCTGACCGCACTGCACCCGCTCTGAACGCCCGGCTGAGCCGGGCGTTTTTATTCCCGTCGTAAAAATCCGTTTTTTCAATAGGTTACACATGAATCCTGACATCCCTCTTCAGCTCCTAGGTGGCATCACAGCGCGCGAGTTCCTGCGTGACTACTGGCAGAAGAAACCTTTGCTGATCCGTCAGGCCATTCCGGATTTCCAGAGCCCGATCGACGCTGACGAATTGGCCGGCCTGGCACTGGAAGAAGAAGTTGAATCGCGCCTGGTCCTCGAGAAAGGCGAGCGCCCGTGGGAGCTGCGTCGCGGCCCGTTCGCCGAGGACGACTTCAGCACCTTGCCAGAGCGCGAGTGGACCCTGCTGGTCCAGGCGGTTGATCAGTTCGTTCCCGAAGTCAGCGAATTGTTGGAAAACTTCCGCTTCCTGCCGAGCTGGCGCATCGATGACGTGATGATCAGCTACGCCGCGCCGGGCGGCAGCGTGGGTCCGCATTTTGACAACTACGACGTGTTCCTGCTGCAGGGCCATGGTAAGCGTCACTGGCAGATCGGCCAGATGTGCGACTCCGAAAGCAAGCTACTCGAGCACGCCGACCTGCGCATCCTTGCCGACTTCCAGGGTACCGACGAGTGGACGCTGGAACCGGGCGACATGCTCTACCTGCCGCCGCGCCTCGCCCACTGCGGCGTCGCGGTGGATGAGTGCCTGACCTACTCCGTCGGGTTCCGCGCGCCAAGCGCCGCCGAAGTGCTGACCCACTTCACGGACTTCCTCAGCCAGTTCATGCCTGAAGAAGAGCGTTACACCGACGCCGACGCGCAACCGGTCAGCGATCCGCACCAGATTCAACACGACGCCCTTGACCGCCTGAAGGGCTTGCTCGCCGAGCACATGGGTGACGAGCGCCTGCTGTTGACCTGGTTCGGCCAGTTCATGACCGAACCGCGCTATCCTGAACTGGTGGTCGGCCCGGAACTGGCCGAGAGCGAGTTACTCGACAGCCTGGAACAGGGCGCCGTGCTGATCCGCAACCCGAGCGCGCGACTGGCGTGGTCGGAAGTCGAAGACGACCTGCTGCTGTTCGCCAGCGGTCAGAGCCGTCTGTTGCCGGGCCATCTGCGTGAACTGCTGAAAATGATCTGCGCGGCCGATGCGCTGCACATCGACAATCTGGGCCAATGGCTGGCAGATGATGATGGACGTAACCTGCTCTGTGAGCTGGTCAAACAAGGAAGTCTGGGGTTTGCTGATGAATAAGATCCACGTACGGGTAGCCGACTGGCAGAAAGACAACGCCGACATTCGGCGAATTCGTGACGCCGTGTTCGTGTTTGAACAGTCGGTTCCGCCCGAACTGGAATGGGACTCGGAAGATGCAGGCGCCCTGCACTTTCTGGCGCTTGAAGGGGATTACGCCGTGGGCACCGCGCGCTTGCTGCCCGATGGTGAATTCGGCCGATTGTCCGTGCTCAAGGACTGGCGCGGCCTGAACGTGGGTGAGGCGTTGATCACCGCGATCCTCGCCGAAGCAGAGCGCCGCGACCTGAAACAGACGCGGCTCAGCGCACAGGTTCATGCCACGGCGCTGTATGAGCGCTTTGGCTTTACCGTGGTGAGCGACGAGTTTCTTGAAGCCGGCCTGCCCCACGTGGACATGGTGCGCAACTCGCACTGACTGCACCTGGCGACATTTGCGCCCCGACGTTCGCGCTTCAGCTGCCTAAGCTGAAACAAAAGCACCGGGGCGTTTTGCTGTCTGCGATTCAACTTGGTGCTGCCCAGGCCGACAAACTGGCAAACTCGTCGTTCAGACGCGCCCCTCGCGGAGACCACACCGATGTCATTACGCACCCTGCTCGCTTCACTGCTGTTGGCTTGCAGCTTCACGGCCGCGGCCGCCACTGAAGTCATCCCCCTGAATTACCGCACCAGCGACGATTTGCTACCCACTGTGAAGTCGTTCCTGGGCAACGAAGGCAGCGTCAATGCCTACGGCAACAAACTGATCGTCAACGCCGAGCCGGACAAGATCAGCGAACTGCGCGACCTCCTCGGCCAGCTCGACACTGCGCCCAAGCGTCTGATGATCAGCGTCGACACCAGTGACAGCACGGTCCAGAGCGACCAGGGCTACTCGGTCAACGGCACCGTGCGTTCGCAGGACGGACGCCTCAGCGCCGACGGCCGGACGCGCATCCAGAATTACGGCACCGCGAGCCGCGACGGCGGCGTGCAGCAGGTTCAGGCCAGCGAAGGGACGCCGGCTCTGATCCAGATGGGCCAGAGCATACCGATCACCTCGGTGCAGTCCGATGGCTATGGCTACCCGCAGACCAATACTCAATACCGCAACGTGACCCAGGGCTTCTATGTCACGGCGACGGTCACCGGCGATATCGTCCATCTGAGCATCAGCACCAACAACGACCGCATGAGCCAGCAACAGGCTGACGCGATCAAGGTGCAGAGCACCGACACGCAAGTCAGTGGTCGGCTGGGCGAGTGGATCACGCTGGCCGGCGCCAGCGGTCAGTCCCGCGCCGACGAGCACGGCGTGGCCCGGCGCTACTCGACTCAGGGCAGCAACGACATGCAACTGCGCGTGAAGGTCGATAGCCTGGATTGACATGATGTGACCGCGAGTTACTGCGCACACCTTGTGGGAGTGAGCTTGCTCACGAAGGCTCTATCTCAGCCAATGAAGATTCAGCGGATGTACTGGCCTCTTCGCGAGCAAGGTGGAGCGCCACCCCGGTCGCTCCCACACGGACCATGTCCATCTGTGCCGCTTCGGTTAAACCGCTAATTATGTAGTGCCCGATCCGGGACTACATAACGCCGCAAACCCGTGACCACCCAGTGTCCACGGTGACTTCCCCTTCCCAGCACCCGCACGCCTGAAACTGACCGACAAGTCCCATTAGACGAAAGATGTAGTGCAGTCAGAAAAGCACTACAAAGTGTTTGACGAGGCAAAATTGCCGAGGCATGATGGCCTCGCTCCCGCTGATCAGGGGTCGTGCAGAACTCTCCCTGATCGCGCTCGAACTCAACACGTTCGCGCCGATTAGCGTCATTTACGCCCACAAGGCTGTTTCATCGCCTCATCATCTCGATGGCGAATAAATCTGACTAAAACAATGCTCCCCGGATCAGCGAGCAGCCATCCGCGCGCCTTGAAGAAAGACCGGCGGCGGCGAAGCAAGGCGCTTCACCTCAAGACCCACAACATCAAGCAACGAGGTTTACCCCATGGCACTGACACGCGAACAACACATTGCAGCCATCGAGAAAGACTGGGCGGAGAATCCACGCTGGAAAGGCGTCACCCGCACCTACTCCGCTGCTGACGTCGTCCGCCTGCGTGGCTCGGTTCAGCCTGAACACACGTTTGCAAAGCTGGGCGCTGAAAAGCTGTGGAACCTGGTGACCCAGGGCGCCAAGCCGTCCTTTCGTCCCGACAAGGATTTCGTCAACTGCATGGGCGCTCTCACTGGCGGTCAGGCCGTGCAACAAGTCAAAGCCGGTATCCAGGCGATCTACCTGTCTGGCTGGCAAGTCGCGGCGGACAACAACTCCGCCGAATCGATGTACCCCGATCAGTCGCTGTACCCGGTGGATTCGGTGCCGACCGTGGTCAAGCGCATCAATAACTCGTTTCGCCGCGCGGACCAGATCCAGTGGAAAGCCGGCAAGAACCCGGGCGACGAAGGCTATATCGATTACTTCGCGCCGATCGTGGCCGACGCCGAAGCCGGTTTCGGCGGCGTGCTCAATGCCTACGAGCTGATGAAGAGCATGATCGAGGCAGGCGCTGCCGGCGTGCACTTCGAAGACCAACTGGCGTCCGTGAAAAAATGCGGCCACATGGGCGGCAAGGTTCTGGTCCCCACCCAGGAGGCGGTACAGAAACTGGTGGCCGCACGTCTGGCGGCTGACGTTGCCGGCGTGCCGACCATCATTCTGGCGCGCACCGACGCCAACGCGGCGGACCTGCTGACGTCGGACTGCGATCCGTACGACCAGCCGTTCGTCACCGGCACCCGCACGCCGGAAGGCTTCTACAAAGTACGTGCCGGCCTGGACCAGGCCATTGCCCGCGGCTTGGCGTACGCGCCGTATGCCGACCTCATCTGGTGTGAAACCGCCAAGCCGGATCTGGACGAGGCCCGTCGCTTCGCCGAAGCGATCAAGAAGGAATACCCGGATCAGCTGCTGTCGTACAACTGCTCGCCTTCCTTCAACTGGAAGAAGAACCTGGACGACGCGACCATCGCGAAATTTCAGCGCGAGCTGTCAGCAATGGGCTACAAGCATCAGTTCATCACCCTGGCCGGCATCCACAACATGTGGCACAGCATGTTCAACCTGGCCCATGACTACGCCCGCAACGACATGACTGCCTACGTGAAGCTGCAAGAACAGGAGTTCGCCGACGCCGCCAAGGGCTACACGTTCGTGGCGCACCAGCAGGAAGTGGGCACCGGGTACTTTGATGACATGACCACGGTCATTCAGGGCGGCAAGTCTTCGGTGACGGCACTGACTGGCTCGACGGAAGAAGAACAGTTCCACTGACGCTTTTCGAACCGCCCTCTTCCCGGCGAAAGCCGGCGCAGAATACAGGAGCCGCCTTCGGGCGGCTTTCTGCTGACTGCCCGGAATTAACCTACGTTAACAGTCAACTATTAACGATAGACAACTCTCATCAGCCGATAAAAGTTAATTAATCAGGCCATCAATAACCGGATAACTTCCCCGCGATAATTAACGGGAACTTCGTCACGTCGCAGTGACACATGATAATCATCCTGTCCAAATGATATTTATTATCATTTAAGTCGTGGCTAATTGCCGGCTCGGCCTACGATACATATTTCTCCAAAGCGCCTTCGACGCCCGCCCCTGCTGGGGCTAAGCATGAAAACCGTGACCTATCTCATTAATCCTGCGAATAAATTTGATGCAGAAAATTTACTTGCCCTCCTTTTGCACATAAAATCCCGGGATTGATCGCACTGCGACATATCGTCACTGCTTCTACTTCTTTCAAGCCCAGAGACTTTTGCTCTCTGTTAAGGACTGCCAGCATGCCCGACTCGACAGGATTGATTGCCCACAATTGGGGCTTCGCCGTGTTTCTCCTTGGTGTCGTCGGCCTCTGCGCCTTCATGCTCGGCCTCTCCAGCCTGTTGGGTTCCAAAGCCTGGGGCCGCAGCAAAAACGAACCGTTCGAATCCGGCATGCTGCCCACCGGCGGCGCCCGTCTGCGGCTCTCGGCAAAATTCTATCTGGTCGCGATGCTGTTCGTGATTTTCGACATTGAAGCCCTCTTTCTTTACGCCTGGTCTGTGTCCGTCCGCGAAAGCGGCTGGACCGGCTTCGCCGAAGCGCTCGTTTTCATAGCAATTCTGTTGGCAGGTCTTGTCTACCTATGGCGGGTAGGGGCGCTCGATTGGGCTCCCGTTGGTCGTCGTAACCGGCAGGCGAAGCTAAAACAATGAGGCTTTGGCAATGCAATATAATCTCACCAGGATCGACCCGGATGCTCCTAACGAGCAGTACCCCATCGGCGAACGCGAAGTCGTTTCCGATCCGTTAGAAGATCAAGTCCACAAAAACATCTACATGGGCAAGCTCGAAGACGTACTGAATGGTGCCGTCAACTGGGGTCGCAAGAACTCCCTTTGGCCGTACAACTTCGGTCTGTCGTGCTGCTATGTGGAAATGACCACCGCCTTCACTGCCCCCCACGACATCGCGCGCTTCGGCGCCGAAGTCATCCGGGCATCGCCGCGTCAGGCGGATTTCATGGTGATCGCCGGTACACCGTTTCTGAAGATGGCCCCGATCATCCAGCGCCTCTACGAGCAGATGCTGGAGCCCAAGTGGGTGATCTCCATGGGCGCCTGTGCCAACTCCGGTGGCATGTACGACATCTACTCCGTGGTTCAGGGCGTGGATAAATTCCTCCCCGTGGATGTTTACGTGCCCGGCTGCCCGCCCCGCCCAGAGGCATTTCTGCAAGGCTTGATGCTGTTGCAGGAATCCATTGGACAGGAGCGTCGTCCTCTTTCCTGGGTCGTCGGTGACCAGGGCGTTTATCGCGCCGAGATGCCGTCGCAGAAGGAACAGCGCCGCGAACAGCGTATTGCGGTGACCAACCTGCGCAGCCCCGACGAAGTCTGATCCAGTTTTTCTTTTACAAAAAGAAGCCTGAACCTGGGTTCATTCTGTACGTTGACCGATAGCGATCGAGACCTATGACTGCAGACACCGCTCTGTACATCCCGCCTCACAAGGCTGACGACCAAGAGGTCGTCGTTGAACTCCATAACCGTTTTGGCGCTGAAGCCTTCAGCGCCCAGTCCACCGTCACCGGCATGCCCGTGCTGTGGGTGCAACGTGCGCGGCTGATTGAAATCCTGACCTTCCTGCGTCAGATGCCCAAGCCGTACGTGATGCTGTACGACCTGCACGGCGTCGATGAACGCCTGCGCACCAAGCGCCGTGGCCTGCCGGACGCCGACTTCACCGTGTTCTATCACCTGATGTCGATAGAACGTAACAGTGACGTGATGATCAAGGTTGCGCTTTCCGAAACCGACCTGAGCATGCCGACCGTGACCGGCATCTGGCCAAACGCCAACTGGTACGAGCGTGAAGTGTGGGACATGTTCGGGATCGACTTCCCGGGCCACCCGCACCTGACCCGCATCATGATGCCGCCGACTTGGGAAGGTCACCCGCTGCGCAAGGATTTCCCGGCCCGTGCCACCGAATTCGACCCTTACAGCCTGACCCTCGCCAAGCAACAACTGGAAGAGGAAGCCGCGCGGTTCCGTCCGGAAGACTGGGGCATGAAGCGTTCCGGCACCAACGAGGACTACATGTTCCTCAACCTGGGCCCGAACCACCCTTCGGCCCACGGTGCATTCCGCATCATCCTGCAGCTGGACGGCGAAGAGATTGTCGACTGCGTGCCGGACATCGGTTACCACCACCGTGGCGCCGAGAAGATGGCCGAGCGCCAGTCCTGGCACAGCTACATTCCGTACACCGACCGCATCGATTACCTCGGCGGCGTGATGAACAACCTGCCGTACGTGCTCTCGGTCGAGAAACTGGCCGGCATCACCGTGCCGGATCGGGTCAACGTCATCCGCATCATGATGTCCGAGTTCTTCCGCATCACCAGCCACCTGCTGTTCCTGGGGACCTACATCCAGGACGTCGGCGCCATGACCCCGGTGTTCTTCACGTTCACTGACCGTCAGCGCGCCTACACCGTGATCGAAGCCGTCACCGGTTTCCGCCTGCACCCGGCCTGGTTCCGTATCGGCGGCGTTGCCCACGACCTGCCCCGCGGCTGGGAGAAACTGGTCAAGGACTTCATCGACTGGATGCCCAAGCGTCTGGACGAGTACACCAAAGCGGCCCTGCAAAACAGCATCCTCAAAGGTCGTACCGTCGGCGTTGCCGCGTACAACACCAAGGAAGCGCTGGAATGGGGCGTCACCGGGCCTAGCCTGCGGGCGACCGGTCTGGACTTCGACCTGCGCAAGGCGCGTCCGTATTCGGGTTACGAGAACTTCGAGTTCGAAGTGCCCCTGGCCCACGATGGCGACGCCTACGATCGCTGCATCGTGCGTGTCGAAGAGATGCGCCAGAGCCTGAAGATCATCGAGCAGTGCATGCGCAACATGCCGGCCGGGCCGTACAAGGCGGATCACCCGCTGACCACGCCGCCGCCGAAAGAACGCACCCTGCAGCACATCGAAACCCTGATCACGCACTTCCTGCAGGTTTCGTGGGGCCCGGTCATGCCGGCCAACGAATCCTTCCAGATGATCGAGGCGACCAAGGGCATCAACAGTTATTACCTGACGAGCGACGGCGGCACCATGAGCTACCGTACCCGGATTCGCACCCCAAGCTACCCGCACCTGCAGCAGATCCCTTCGGTGATCAAAGGCAGCATGGTCGCGGACTTGATCGCGTACCTGGGTAGTATCGATTTCGTTATGGCCGACGTGGACCGCTAAGCATGAACAGCACGCTTATCCAGACAGACCGTTTCGCCCTGAGCGAATCCGAGCGCTCGGCCATCGAGCACGAAATGCATCACTACGAGGACCCGCGTGCGGCGTCCATCGAAGCCCTGAAAATCGTCCAGAAAGAACGCGGCTGGGTGCCGGACGGCGCCATCTACGCCATCGGTGAAGTGCTGGGCATCCCTGCCAGCGACGTTGAAGGCGTGGCGACATTTTATAGCCAGATCTTCCGTCAGCCGGTGGGCCGCCACATCATTCGCGTCTGCAACAGCATGGTCTGTTTCATCGCCGGTCACGAAGACATCGTCAGCGAGATTCAGAGCAAGCTGGGCATCGGCCTGGGTCAGACCACCGCCGACGGCCGCTTCACGCTGTTGCCGGCCTGCTGCCTGGGCAACTGTGACAAGGCGCCGGCGGTGATGATCGACGACGATACTTTCGGCAATCTGCAGCCCGCGGGCGTCGCCCCGCTGCTGGAGGGTTACGTATGACCATCACTTCCTTCGGCCCCGCCAACCTCATCACTCGCGCCCCGGAAACCCATCCGCTGACCTGGCGTCTGCGCGATGACGGCGAGCCGGTATGGCTCGATGAATACCAGAAGAAAGACGGCTACGCCGCGGCGCGCAAAGCGTTTGCGACGCTGTCGCCGGACGAAATCGTCCAGGCTGTCAAAGACTCCGGCCTTAAAGGCCGCGGCGGTGCAGGTTTTCCCACGGGCGTGAAGTGGGGGCTGATGCCCAAAGACGAATCCATGAACATCCGTTACCTGCTGTGTAACGCCGATGAGATGGAGCCGAACACCTGGAAAGACCGCATGCTGATGGAGCAACAGCCCCATCTGCTGATCGAGGGCATGCTGATCAGTGCGCGCGCGCTGAAGGCCTACCGCGGTTACATCTTCCTGCGCGGCGAATACACCACTGCGGCGGTGCACCTGCGCCGCGCGGTGAAAGAAGCCGAAGCCGCCGGCCTGCTGGGCAAGAACATCCTCGGGAGCGGTTTTGATTTCGAGCTGATCGTGCACACCGGTGCAGGGCGTTACATCTGCGGTGAAGAAACCGCGCTGATCAACTCCCTCGAAGGCCGTCGCGCCAATCCGCGCTCCAAGCCGCCTTTCCCCGCTGCGGTGGGCGTATGGGGCAAGCCGACTTGCGTGAACAACGTCGAAACCCTGTGCAACGTCCCGGCCATCGTTAACAACGGTAACGACTGGTACAAGTCCCTCGCCCGCGAAGGCAGCGAAGACCACGGCACCAAGCTGATGGGCTTCTCCGGCAAGGTGAAGAACCCTGGCCTGTGGGAACTGCCGTTCGGCCTCCCCGCTCGCGAGCTGTTCGAAGACTACGCCGGTGGCATGCGCGACGGCTTCAAGCTCAAGTGCTGGCAGCCCGGCGGCGCCGGTACCGGTTTCCTGTTGCCGGAACACCTCGATTGCCAGTTCTACGCCGGCGGCGTGGCCAAGGTCGGCACCCGGATGGGTACCGGTCTGGCGATGGCGGTGGACGACAAGGTCAACATGGTTTCGCTGCTGCGCAACATGGAAGAGTTCTTCGCCCAGGAGTCGTGCGGTTTCTGCACGCCGTGCCGCGATGGCTTGCCGTGGAGCGTGAAAATGCTGCGCGCCCTCGAGAATGGCCAGGGTCAACCGGGCGATATCGAGACGCTGCTGGGGTTGGTCAACTTCCTCGGCCCAGGCAAAACCTTCTGCGCCCACGCACCGGGCGCCGTGGAACCTCTGGGCAGCGCGATCAAGTATTTCCGGCCGGAATTCGAGGCAGGCATCGCACCGGCACGTGCGGGCGACCTCAATCAGGTCATCAGTCCGACCGTGGTCGGCGCATAACACGATAACGGTCGGCGGCTCTCAAGGCCGCCTTCCTTGCATCCGACGACGCCGCGAGGCTGTTTGAGTCGGATGGCACCGAGATTCCATTAGCCACGCCCGCTGACACCGGGCCAACGAAGAACTTTGAACCATGGCCACTATCCACGTAGACGGCAAAGCGCTCGAAGTCGATGGCGCAGACAACCTGTTACAGGCATGTCTGTCGCTGGGCCTCGACATCCCTTATTTCTGCTGGCATCCGGCACTTGGCAGTGTTGGCGCCTGTCGCCAGTGCGCGGTCAAGCAGTACACCGACGAGAACGACACCCGTGGTCGTATCGTCATGTCCTGCATGACGCCCGCCACTGACAACACCTGGATCTCCATCGAAGACGACGAATCCAAGGCGTTTCGCGCCAGCGTCGTCGAATGGCTGATGACAAACCACCCGCACGACTGCCCGGTCTGCGAGGAAGGCGGTCACTGTCATTTGCAGGACATGACGGTGATGACCGGCCACAACGAGCGCCGCTATCGCTTCACCAAACGCACCCACCAGAATCAGGAACTGGGGCCGTTCATCGCACACGAGATGAACCGCTGCATCGCCTGCTATCGCTGCGTGCGCTTCTATAAGGACTACGCCGGCGGTACTGACCTCGGCGTGTTCGGCGCCCATGACAACGTGTACTTCGGTCGCGTTGAAGACGGCACCCTGGAAAGCGAGTTCTCAGGCAACCTCACCGAGGTCTGCCCGACCGGTGTGTTCACCGACAAGACCCACTCCGAGCGCTACAACCGGAAATGGGACATGCAGTTCTCGCCGAGCATCTGCCACGGCTGCTCAAGTGGCTGCAACATCAGCCCGGGCGAACGTTATGGTGAAATCCGCCGTATCGAGAACCGCTACAACGGTTCGGTGAACCAGTATTTCCTCTGCGACCGCGGCCGTTTCGGTTATGGCTACGTCAACCGCACGGACCGTCCACGCCAGCCGCTGGCCGAAGGCACCAAGCTGGGCCTGGACGCTGCGCTGGACAAGGCCGCTGACCTGCTGCGCGGGCGCAACATCGTCGGCATCGGTTCGCCGCGCGCCAGCCTGGAAAGCAACTTCGCCCTGCGCGAGCTGGTCGGTGCCGAGCACTTCTACTCGGGCATCGAGGCCGGTGAGCTGGAGCGTCTGCGCCTGATCGCTCAGGTGCTGAAAGACAGCCCGCTGCCGATCCCGACGCTGCGTGAAGTCGAAGAGCACGACGCCGTGTTCATTCTCGGTGAAGACGTCACCCAGACCGCTGCGCGCATGGCCCTCGGCCTGCGTCAGTCGGTGAAGAACAAAGCCGAAGACATGGCCGCTGCGATGAAAGTCCAACCGTGGCTGGACGCTGCGGTCAAAAATATCGGTCAGCACGAGCTGAACCCACTGTTCATCGCCAGCCTGACCGACACCCGCCTCGACGACATCGCCGAGGAGTGCGTGCACGCGGCGCCCGATGATCTGGCGCGCATCGGTTTCGCCGTGGCCCACGCCATCGACCCGAGCGCCCCGGCCGTTGTTGGTCTGGACAGCGAAGCGCTGGAACTGGCCGAGCGCATTGCTGCTGCGTTGCTTGAAGCCAAGCGCCCACTGATCGTGTCCGGCGCCTCGCTGGGCTCGAACGCGCTGATCGAAGCGGCGGCGAACATCGCCAAGGCCTTGAAGCTGCGCGACAAGCAGGGTTCGCTGAGCCTGATCGTGCCGGAAGCCAACAGCATGGGCTTGACCCTGTTCGGTGGCGACTCGGTCGACGCTGCGCTGCAGGCCGTGATTTCGGGCCAGGCCGACGCCATCGTCGTGCTGGAAAACGATCTGTTCACCCGTGTTGACGCTGCGACGGTCGAGGCTGCACTGAAGGCCGCGAAAGTGGTGATCGTTGCCGATCATCAGAAGACCGCGACCACCGACCGCGCGCACCTGGTGCTGCCGGCCGCAAGCTTTGCCGAAGGCGACGGTACGCTGGTCAGCCAGGAAGGCCGCGCCCAGCGCTTCTTCCAGGTCTTTGATCCGACGTATCTGGACGCGAGCATTCTGGTTCACGAAGGCTGGCGCTGGCTGCATGCCCTGCGCGCCACCCTGTTGAATCAGCCGGTTGACTGGACCCAGCTCGACAACGTCACCGCTGCCTGCGCCGCGAGCAATCCGCAACTGGCGGGCATCGTCGGTGCCGCGCCGTCTGCCGCGTTCCGCATCAAGGGCCTGAAGCTGGCACGCGAACCGCTGCGTTACAGCGGCCGGACCGCCATGCGCGCCAACATCAGCGTGCACGAACCCCGTATGCCGCAGGACATCGACACCGCGTTCGCCTTCTCGATGGAAGGTTATTCGGGCTCTGCCGAACCGCGTTCCCAGGTGCCGTTTGCCTGGTCGCCGGGCTGGAACTCGCCACAGGCGTGGAACAAGTTCCAGGACGAAGTCGGCGGTCACCTGCGTGCCGGCGATCCGGGCGTCCGCCTGATCGAAAGCAGCGGCGACAAGCTGGGCTGGTTCGCCAACGTGCCGCGGGCCTTCTCCCCTGCACAAGGTACCTGGCAGGTCGTGCCGTTCTACCACCTGTTCGGCAGCGAGGAGACCTCCTCCAAAGCCGCACCGGTTCAAGAGCGCATCCCCCAGGCCTATGTGGCGCTGGCCAAGTCAGAAGCGGACCGTCTGGGTGTCAACGAAGGCGCCTTGCTCAGCCTGAGCGTTGCCGGGCAGACACTGCGTCTGCCGCTGCGCATCAGCGAAGAACTGGGCGCAGGCCTGGTGGCGCTGCCGTCCGGTCTGGCCGGTATTCCTCCGGCGCTGTTCGGCAAAACCGTTGATGCAGTGCAGGAGGCCGCTCAATGACCTGGTTCACCCCTGAAGTGATCGACTCGATCATCGCTGTCGTCAAGGCCATCGTGGTGCTGCTCGCCGTGGTGGTCTGCGGCGCGCTGCTCAGCTTCGTCGAACGCCGTCTGCTGGGCTGGTGGCAGGACCGTTACGGGCCGAACCGCGTCGGGCCGTTCGGCATGTTCCAGATTGCTGCCGACATGCTGAAGATGTTCTTTAAAGAGGACTGGAACCCGCCCTTCGTCGACCGGGTGATCTTCACCCTGGCGCCGGTGGTGGCCATGAGCGCGCTGTTGATCGCGTTCTCGGTTATCCCGGTGACCCAGACCTGGGTGGTCGCCGACCTGAACATCGGCCTGCTGTTCTTCTTCGCCATGGCCGGTCTCTCGGTCTATGCGGTGCTGTTCGCCGGCTGGTCATCGAACAACAAGTACGCCCTCCTGGGCAGCTTGCGCGCCTCGGCGCAGACCGTGTCCTATGAAGTGTTCCTCGGCCTGTCGCTGATGGGCATCGTGGTGCAGGTCGGTTCGTTCAACATGGGCGACATCGTCAAGTACCAGGCCGATCACCTGTGGTTCATCATTCCGCAGTTCTTTGGCTTCTGTACCTTCTTCATCGCTGGCGTCGCCGTGACTCACCGTCACCCGTTCGACCAGCCGGAAGCGGAACAGGAACTGGCCGACGGTTACCACATTGAATACGCCGGCATGAAATGGGGCATGTTCTTCGTCGGTGAGTACATCGGCATCATCCTGATCTCGGCGCTGCTGGTGACCTTGTTCTTCGGTGGCTGGCACGGCCCGTTCGATATCCTGCCGCAACTGTCGTTCATGTGGTTTGCCCTGAAAACCGCGTTCTTCATCATGCTGTTCATCCTGTTGCGTGCTTCGATCCCTCGTCCGCGTTATGACCAGGTGATGGATTTCAGCTGGAAGTTCTGCTTGCCACTGACCCTGATCAATTTGCTGGTGACCGCTGCGGTCGTCCTGGCGGCTCAGTGAGGATTTGACCCATGTTCAAATATATTGGCGACATCGTTAAGGGTACGGGTACCCAGCTGCGCAGCCTGATCATGGTCTTCGGCCATGGCTTCCGTAAGCGTGACACCCTGCAATATCCGGAAGAACAGGTCTATCTGCCGCCGCGCTACCGTGGCCGCATCGTCCTGACCCGCGACCCTGACGGCGAAGAGCGCTGCGTGGCCTGCAACCTGTGCGCCGTGGCGTGCCCGGTGGGTTGCATCTCGCTGCAGAAGGCCGAGAGCGACGACGGTCGTTGGTACCCGGAGTTCTTCCGCATCAATTTCTCGCGTTGCATCTTCTGCGGCATGTGTGAGGAAGCTTGCCCGACCACCGCAATCCAGCTGACACCGGATTTCGAGATGGCCGAGTTCAAACGTCAGGATCTGGTGTACGAGAAGGAAGATCTGCTGATCTCCGGCCCCGGCAAGAACCCTGATTACAACTTCTACCGCGTTGCGGGGATGGCCATCGCCGGCAAGCCGAAAGGCGATGCACAGAACGAAGCCCAGCCCATCAACGTCAAGAGCTTGCTGCCTTAAGGAAGAAAGATGGAATTCGCTTTCTATTTCGCATCCGGCATCGCTGTGGTGGCCACCCTTCGGGTGATCACTAACACGAACCCGGTGCACGCCCTGCTCTACCTGATCATTTCGCTGATCGCCGTGGCCATGACCTTCTTCAGCCTCGGCGCGCCGTTTGCCGGTGCGCTTGAAGTGATCGCCTATGCTGGCGCCATCATGGTGCTGTTCGTCTTCGTGGTGATGATGCTGAACCTGGGCCCGGCCTCGGTTCAACAAGAACGCGCCTGGCTCAAACCCGGCATCTGGCTCGGCCCGATTCTGCTGGGCGGCCTGCTGTTGGCGGAGTTGATCTACGTGCTGTTTGCCAACTCCACCGGCGCCTCCATCGGTCACACCACGGTGGACGCCAAAGCCGTCGGCATCAGCCTGTTTGGCCCTTACCTGCTGGTTGTCGAACTCGCCTCGATGCTGCTGCTTGCGGCAGCCGTGACGGCGTTCCATGTCGGCCGTAACGAGGCGAAGGAGTAAAGCCATGAACTCAGCAATCCCTCTGGAACATGGTCTGGCGGTCGCCGGCATCCTGTTCTGCCTCGGCCTGGCGGGCCTGTTGGTACGCCGCAACATACTGTTCGTGTTAATGAGCCTGGAAATCATGATGAACGCAGCCGCGCTGGCCTTTGTGGTCGCGGGCAGCCGCTGGGCACAGCCTGACGGCCAGATCATGTTCATTCTGGTGATCAGCCTTGCCGCAGCCGAGGCCAGTATTGGCCTGGCGATCCTGCTGCAACTGTATCGCCGCTTCCACACGCTCGATATCGACGCTGCCAGCGAGATGCGCGGATGAACCTACTCTTTCTGACTTTCGTATTCCCCCTGATCGGTTTCCTGCTGCTGTCGTTCTCGCGCGGCAAATGGTCGGAAAACCTTTCAGCCCTGATCGGCGTGGGTTCCATTGGCCTGTCGGCCATCGTCGCCGCGTACGTGATCTGGCAATTCAACGTCTCACCACCGGAAGGCGGTCACCTGACCATGGTGCTGTGGCGCTGGATGTCGGTGGACGGCTTCGAGCCTAACTTCGCCCTGTATGTCGATGGCCTGTCCATCACCATGCTCGGTGTGGTGGTCGGCGTCGGCTTCCTCATTCACCTGTTCGCCTCGTGGTACATGCGCGGTGAAGACGGCTACTCGCGCTTCTTCGCCTACACCAACCTGTTCATTGCCAGCATGTTGTTCCTGATCCTGGGCGACAACCTGCTGTTCATCTACTTCGGTTGGGAAGGCGTGGGCCTGTGCTCGTACCTGTTGATCGGTTTCTATTACAGCAACCGCAACAACGGCAACGCCGCACTAAAAGCCTTCATCGTGACCCGCATCGGCGACGTGTTCATGGCCATCGGCCTGTTCATTCTGTTCCAGCAACTGGGCACGCTGAACATTCAGGAATTGCTGGTTCGTGCGCCACAGCACTTCAAGGTCGGTGATTTCTGGATCGTGCTGGCCACGCTGATGCTGCTGGGCGGTGCGGTCGGTAAATCCGCGCAACTGCCGCTGCAAACCTGGCTGGCAGACGCAATGGCCGGTCCTACCCCGGTGTCGGCACTGATCCACGCCGCGACCATGGTAACCGCAGGCGTTTACCTGATCGCACGGACCCACGGCCTGTTCATCCTCGCTCCGGACATCCTGCATCTGGTAGGCATCGTCGGCGGCGTGACCCTGGTACTGGCGGGTTTCGCCGCACTGGTGCAGACCGACATCAAACGTATCCTCGCCTACTCGACCATGAGCCAGATTGGCTACATGTTCCTGGCGTTGGGCGTGGGCGCCTGGGACGGCGCGATTTTCCACCTGATGACCCACGCCTTCTTCAAGGCGCTGCTGTTCCTCGCGTCCGGTGCGGTGATCGTTGCGTGCCACCACGAGCAGAACATCTTCAAGATGGGCGGCCTGTGGAAGAAACTGCCACTGGCCTACGCCAGCTTCATCGTCGGCGGCGCGGCGCTGTCGGCCTTGCCGCTGGTCACCGCGGGCTTCTACTCCAAAGACGAAATCCTCTGGGAAGCCTTCGCCAGCGGCCATCAGTACCTGCTGTATGCAGGTCTGGTCGGTGCGTTCATGACCTCGCTCTACACTTTCCGCCTGATCTTCATCGCCTTCCACGGCGAAGCGAAGACCGAAGCCCACGCCGGCCACGGGATTTCCCACTGGTTACCGCTGGGTGTGCTGATCGTGCTGTCGACGTTCATCGGCGCCTGGATTCATCCGCCACTGGCCGGCGTGCTACCGGAAAGCGCGGGCCATGCGGGCGGCGAAGCCAAGCACAGTCTGGAAATCGCCTCGGGCGCCATCGCTCTGGCCGGTATTCTGCTGGCGGCGGTGCTGTTCCTCGGCAAGCGTCGTCTGGTCACTGCCATCGCCAACAGCGGTCCGGGTCGTTTCCTGTCCGCATGGTGGTTCGCAGCCTGGGGATTCGACTGGGTGTATGACGTGCTGTTCGTCAAACCTTACCTGGCGATCAGCCGCATCCTGCGTAGTGACCCGCTCGACCACACAATTGGCCTGATTCCGCGTCTGGTCAAAGCAGGCAACGGCTTGATGACCCGCACCGAAACCGGTCAGCTCCGTTGGTACGCCGCTTCGATCGCCGCAGGTGCCGTACTGGTACTCGGCGCGATTGTGCTGGTCTGATGAGTCGATTTGACATGAACCTTGCGACTTTGCGAAAGGAATTGAGCCCGTCATGATTCTGCCTTGGCTAATCCTGATCCCCTTCATCGGCGGCCTGCTGTGCTGGCAAGGTGAGCGCTTCGGCCCTACCCTGCCGCGCTGGATTGCGCTGTTGACCATGTCTCTCGAGACGATTCTGGGCCTGTGGGTCTGGAGCACCGGTACGTTTACCTATGCTCCTGCTCCGGGCGCCGATCCGACCTGGGCCCTTGAATTCAAGCTCCAGTGGATCCAGCGCTTCGGCATCAGCGTGCACCTGGCGCTCGATGGCCTGTCCCTGCTGATGATTCTGCTGACCGGCCTGCTGGGTATCCTCTCGGTACTCTGCTCGTGGAAAGAGATTCAACGCAACGTCGGCTTCTTCCACCTGAACCTGATGTGGATCCTGGGCGGGGTCGTCGGCGTGTTCCTCGCCATCGACCTGTTCATGTTCTTCTTCTTCTGGGAAATGATGCTGGTGCCGATGTACTTCCTCATCGCACTCTGGGGTCACAGCTCGGCAGACGGCAAGAAGACCCGGATCTACGCAGCGACCAAGTTCTTCATCTTCACTCAGGCCAGCGGCCTGATCATGTTGGTGGCGATCCTGGGTCTGGTGCTGGTGCACTTCAACCAGACCGGCGTGATCACCTTCGGTTACGCGGACCTGTTGAAAACCAAGCTGTCCCACGGCACCGAATACATCCTGATGCTGGGCTTTTTCATCGCTTTCGCGGTGAAGCTGCCGATCGTGCCGCTGCACTCCTGGTTGCCTGACGCTCACGCCCAGGCGCCGACCGCCGGTTCCGTGGACCTGGCGGGCATCCTGTTGAAGACCGCTGCGTATGGTCTGCTGCGTTTTGCCCTGCCGCTGTTCCCGAATGCCTCGGCCGAGTTCGCGCCAATCGCCATGGTCCTGGGCCTGATTGGTATCTTCTACGGTGCTTTCCTGGCCTTTGCCCAGACCGACATCAAGCGCCTGATCGCGTTTTCCAGCGTGTCGCACATGGGCTTCGTGCTGATCGGCATCTACTCCGGCAGCCAGCAGGCGCTGCAAGGCGTCGTCGTTCAGATGCTCGCTCACGGTCTGTCGGCCGCCGCGCTGTTTATCCTCAGCGGCCAGCTGTACGAGCGCCTGCACACCCGCGACATGCGCGAAATGGGTGGTCTTTGGAACAAGATCGCGTACCTGCCGGCCATCAGCCTGTTCTTCGCTGCCGCCTCGCTGGGCCTGCCAGGCACCGGTAACTTCGTTGGCGAATTCCTGATCCTGATTGGCAGCTTTGTCAGCTCGCCATGGATCACCGCCATCGCCACCTCCGGCCTGGTGTTCGGTTCTGTCTACTCGCTGATCATGATCCACCGCGCCTACTTCGGCCCGGCCAAATCCGACGCGGTCTATAAAGGCATGGACGGTCGGGAATTGATCATGGTGCTGGGTCTGGCGGTGTTGTTGATTCTGCTGGGCGTCTACCCGCAACCGATCCTCGACACCTCCTCGGCGACCATGCATGGCGTGCAGCAATGGCTCGGCACCGCCTTCACTCAACTCGCTTCGGCCCGGTAAGAGCGCTATGGACCTGACGATTCAACACTTTATTGCGCTGGCTCCGCTGCTGATTACCAGCATCACCATTGTGGTGGTGATGCTGGGCATCGCATGGCGTCGCAGTCACTCGCAATCATTCCTGCTGACGGTAGCGGGACTCAACCTGGCTTTGCTGTCCATCTACCCGGCGCTGAAAGTCGCGCCGCTGGTGGTCACCCCATTGCTGCAAATCGACAGCTTCGCCTGCCTCTACATGGGCATCATCCTGGTGTCCACGCTGGCTTGCGTCACGCTGGCTCACGCTTACCTGGGTGAAGGCAAGGCGGGCTATCCGGGTAACCGCGAAGAACTTTACCTGCTGATCCTGATGGCCGCGGCCGGTGGCTTGGTACTGGTCGCTGCGCAACACTTGGCAAGCCTGTTCATCGGTCTGGAACTGCTGTCGGTGCCGGTCTACGGTCTGGTCGCTTACGCCTTCTTTAACAAGCGTTCGCTGGAAGGCGGCATCAAGTACATGGTGCTGTCAGCCGCCGGTTCGGCTTTCTTGCTGTTCGGTATGGCGCTGCTGTATGCCGAATCCGGCAGCCTGGGTTTCAGCGAGATCGGCAAGGCTATCGCGGCCACCGGTATGCCAAGCCCGATCGCCAGCCTGGGTCTGGGCATGATGCTGGTGGGTCTGGGCTTCAAGCTGTCGCTGGTGCCGTTCCACTTGTGGACACCGGACGTGTACGAAGGCGCCCCTGCCCCGGTGGCGGCTTTCCTTGCCACGGCCAGTAAGGTCGCGGTGTTCGGTGTGCTGGTTCGCCTGTTCCAGATATCTCCGGCGGCCACCAGTGGTGTGCTGACCGACGTGATGTCGGTCATTGCCGTGGCGTCGATCCTGGTCGGTAACCTGCTGGCCCTGACGCAGAACAACCTCAAGCGTCTGCTGGGCTATTCGTCGATTGCGCACTTCGGTTACCTGATGATCGCGATGGTGGCGAGCAAAGGCATGGCGGTCGAGGCGATCAACGTTTATCTGGTCACCTACGTGCTGACCAGCCTGGGCGCGTTCGGCGTGGTCACGTTGATGTCGTCGCCGTACAGCGGCCGCGATGCCGACGCGATGTTCGAATACCGCGGCCTGTTCTGGCGTCGTCCGTACCTGACGGCGGTGCTGACCGTGATGATGCTGTCCCTGGCCGGTATCCCGCTGACGACTGGCTTCATCGGCAAGTTCTACATCATCGCGACGGGCGTCGAAGCGCACCTGTGGTGGCTGACCGGTTCGCTGGTCGTGGGCAGCGCCATTGGTGTCTTCTATTACCTGCGTGTGATGGTGACGCTGTATCTGCAAGACTCGAAGATCCAGCGCCACGACGCCCCGTTCAACTGGGCGCAGCGTGCAGGTGGCGTGATGCTGTTGGGGATCACGCTGCTGGCGTTCTTCCTGGGCGTGTACCCGCAACCGCTGCTGACCCTGGTGGGCCATGCGGGTTTGTGATGAGTGAGTGATGCAAAAAAAACCCTGCTCTAGAGCAGGGTTTTTTTATGGCTTTGGCTTTAGTACTTTGGAAGAGCCGGGGATCAAGAGCGTCGGCCTAACGGCCTAACGGCCTCGGTTTCGCCTTCGGCGAGTTACTTGGAAAAGCACCCCAAGTAACCAAGGGTGCTTGCTCTCGGTTAGGCCCTTCCTTCGTCAGGGTTCCCTCACTTCGACGACGCTCCGTGGGCCCGCGCCGAACGGACATCCATGTCCTAACGGCGCTCTCGCGGCATCCATGCCGCTCGGCCCACTCCGCGTCGTCTGCGTTCGGCCTGCACCCAAGTCGCGATGGGTGTCGTCTGGACTGCTGTGTATGAAGATCAAGATCAACAGCTTCCCGGCTAAAGCCGGTCCTACTGACCGTGCGCGAATACCTGTAGGACTGGCTTTAGCCGGGAAGCCCTTGATCTGCTTTAGATGTGCTTTTGATCTTCACACGCAAAAGGCTCAAACACCGCCAATCGCGACTTGGGTGCAGGCTGAACGGAGGTCTCGCGCAGTGGGCCGAGCCGCATGGATGCGGCGAGAGCGCCGTCAGGACATGGATGTCCGTTCGGCGCGGCCCACGGAGCGAGACCGGAGTGAAGGAACCCTGACGAAGGAAGGGCCCAACCAGGAGCAAGCACCCTTGGTTACTTGGGGTGCTTTTCCAAGTAACTCGCCGAAGGCGAAACAGTCCGCCCTTAGGCAGACGCTTTAGATCTTGATCTTAAAACACACGCTAACCAGGCAATCGAATGGTTTTCTTGTCGCCGGTAAACAACGCCCACGTCGACATAAACAACGCCGCCACCATCGGCCCGATCACGAACCCGTTCAGCCCGAACACCGCCATACCGCCCAGCGTCGAGATCAGAATCAGATAATCGGGCATCCGCGTATCCTTGCCCACCAGGATCGGACGCAACACGTTATCCACCAGCCCGATCACAAACACCCCAAACAGCCCCAACACCACACCCTGCCAGATCATCCCGCTGAGCAGGAAATACAGCGCAACCGGCGCCCAGACAATCCCCGCCCCCACCGCCGGCAGCAACGACAGAAACGCCATCATCACCGCCCACAGCAAAGCGCTCGGGATATCCAGTGCCCAGAAAATAAACCCGCCCAACGCGCCTTGCGTCACGGCCACGACAATATTGCCCTTCACCGTTGCACGCACAACACGCGTGAATTTCAACTGCAATCGGCGTTTCTGAGGCTCGGCCAACGGAATCGCGATGCGGATCTTGCGGGTAAGGTCCTGTCCGTCACGCAGGAAAAAGAACAGCAGGTAGAGCATGATGAAAAAACTGACCACGAAATCGAACGTACCCTGCCCGAAGCTGAACGCCTGGGTCGCCAGGTAATTGCTGCCCTGCATCGCGCTTTTGGCGATCTTGTCGCGCAGCCCGTTGAAATCTCCCATGCCCAGACGATCAAGCCAATGCTGCACATAGGGCGGCAGCAGCACTTTGAATTCAGCCAGGTACTTGGCGATGTCGAGCTGACCACTTTCCACATTCTTGTAGAGCGTCGCCCCCTCCTGAACCATCAACGCCGCAATGACGATGACCGGCAGAATCGCGATGACCAGACAGATCATCAGCGTACAAAGGGACGTCAGGTTGCGCTGCCAGCCGAAGCGGGCCAACAGACGGCGTTGCAGCGGCGCGAAGATGATCCCGAGGATCACCGCCCAGAACACCGCGCCGTAGAATGGCAGCAGAATCCAGATAAACGCGATGGTGACCAGTATCAATAACAGCAGGAGGGTTTTCTTTTGCAGCGCGGTTTCGTTCATGTTTCTTCCATGTCATTACACCGCGCCAAGCACACGGTCTGATGCTTAGTCCGTCAATCGCCGCAGGAGTGCCGCGCCTGAAGTGCACGGTCAGTGGAGGAAGCGCTGACAGCGGGCCCCGAGCGAGGCCCGCCGCCCCGTCTAGATTCTGAACTGCCGAACCAACTGGCCGAGGCGTTGGTTAAGCGCCGTGAGGTTACGTGACGTGGAGGCGCTGTGGCGGGTTTCATCGGCCACGCTTTCGACCGCCACGGCGATCTGGTGGACGCTGCGATTGATCTCTTCCGCCACGGCCGTCTGCTCTTCTGCAGCGCTGGCAATCTGCGCGTTCATCGCGTTGATAGTGCCGATCAGTTGACCGATGGTGTCCAGCGACGCGCCGGCTTCGTTGGCGCGAGCGGAAGTCCCGTCGCCCGCCTCGCTCGAACGTTTCATGGCCTGCACCGCGCCGTGGGTGCCCTGCTGCAAACGGTCGATCATGCCTTGAATTTCCTGAGTGCTTTGCTGCGTGCGGCTGGCCAACGCACGCACCTCATCCGCTACCACTGCGAACCCGCGACCCGCTTCCCCGGCACGCGCGGCTTCGATCGCGGCGTTGAGCGCCAGGAGATTGGTCTGATCGGCGATGGAACGAATCACCCCGAGCACGCCGACGATGGACGACACGTCATTCTGCAGGCTGTCCAGTGACGTACCGCTGTCGCGGATGTCGTTCACCAACGCGTGAATCTGCTGAATGCTGCCGTCGACCACTCGCTTGGCGGCCTGACCTTCGGCATCGGTTTGCTGCGCAGCCACCGAGGCACCCTGCGCGCTCTTCGCGACTTCCTGGGCCGCGGCCGACATCTGATTAATCGCCGTAGCCACCTGATCGGTCTCGTGACGCTGACGCTCCATGGCCTGCTCGGAACGCTGCGCCTGATCGGTCACTTCACCCACAAGCCCGGTCAATTGAGAGGTCATTTCGGCGATCTGCCGGACCAGCCCGTGAATCTTGTCGACGAAGCGGTTGAACGAACCCGCCAGATCGCCAAGTTCGTCCTGGGAGGTCACCGCCAGACGCCGGGTCAGATCACCCTCACCGGCGGCGATGTCATCGAGGTTGGCTTTCATCAGGCGCAGGGGCCGCAGGATACCGCCCGCGATCCAGAAACCCGCCGCCGCGATGATCACCAGTACCAGCAGCGTGATGCCGATGATGCTGACAAGCATGCTCTGCCGGCGCTCGGCGACATTCTTCTGCAGCTCCGTGACTTTGGCATCGATGTTGTCCAGGTTGATCGACGACCCGAACGCCATGTCCCACTTCGGCAGGTATTCGGTATACCCCAGTTTGGGCACCAGTTCGCTCGAACCGGGCAGCGCCGAGGAATATTCCAGGTAATGAGTACCTGCTTTCGCGACGTCAACGAGACCAGCATTGACGAAAACACCGTTCGGATCGCGGGCGTCTTTGAAGCTCTTGCCGATGCCGTCCGGACTATTGCCCTTGAACAGCCGCACCGCCTGAGAATCGTAACCGAAGAAGTATCCGTCCTTGGCGTAGTTGACCTGAGAGAGCATTTTGATGACTTGCGCGCGGGCCTCCATGTCACCCGGGGCCGAGGCGTCATACAGCGGTTTGATGGTGCCCAGCGCGACAGCCACGTAACTTTGTAACGTGGCTTTGGCCTCCGCGAGCAGGTGCTGGCGGGTTTCCTCGACTTCGCGCTTGCCCTGTTCACGCAGCATGATGACGGTGCTGGCGCTGATGATCAGTGCGAACACCAATACCGGGAGCACCGCGAGCGAAAGTACTTTGGCTTTGAGATTTAGCCGCATAGCAGTCATGACCCTTTGTTTTTGTGCGTTGAGCCGTTGGGGTTCCTTTACGGTTAACGGCCCGGCGCGCAAAAAGTTGAGGTCATGAGGATTGACGTGCGCTTTCGCTCCCCGGCAGTTGCGGGCTGATTCGCTCGGGCAAATCGATTCGCACTTGCAGCCCGCCCATGGGGCTGTCCAGCAACTGAATGCGCCCGCCCCACGCCTCGACGATGTCCTTGACGATGCCGAGTCCCAGACCGTGGCCGGTCACTTGCTCGTCCAGGCGATTGCCACGGCCGATGACGTCATCGCGATGCTCCACGGGGATGCCCGGGCCGTCGTCGTCGATCAGCAGGCAGTAGCCGTCAGCGTGCTTGGCAATGGTCAGGCTGACCTGGCTGTCGGCCCACTTGCAGGCGTTGTCCATGATGTTGCCGAGCAATTCGAGGATGTCCTCACGGTCCCACGGCAGAAACAGACCCGCACCGATTTCACTGCTGAGCTCAAGGTGCTCGCCATGAATCATCCGCAAGGTGGAGAACAGCCCGGGAATCTCCGCAGCGCAATCAAACCGCGAGCCCGGCAAGGCATCGCCTGACAACCGCGCACGATTAAGTTCACGCTCAAGACGCTGCTGAATGTGCTGCAATTGATCGCGCAGGGTGTCGCGCACATGCGGGTGGCCGGCCAGCTTGTCGCCTTCGGCCAGGCTCATCAGGACCGCGAGCGGCGTCTTCAGCGCGTGGCCCAGGTTGCCAAGGGCATTGCGAGAACGTTTGAGACTGTCCTCGGTGTGGGCTAGCAGATGATTGATCTGCGCGACCAAGGGCTCGAGTTCCACCGGCACTCGCTCATCAAGTTGCGATCGCTGCCCTTGTTGCAGCTGGAAAATCTGTTCTCTGGCCCTTTCCAAGGGGCGCAAGGCGCGGCGAACGGTGACGCGCTGCAACACCAGAATCAAGATCAGGGCCATCAGCCCTAACCCGAGACCGATGCGCTGGACCAGTGCAAAACTGTCTCGCACCGGGGTGTAGTCCTGAGCGACGGTGATGGAGATGGTCTGGCCGAACTTGCGGTAATCGGTGTGCAGCAACAACAGCGATTGATCGGTCTTTTCCAGGCCAAGATCGGCATGCAATCCGGGCTGCCCGGGATGCGGCAACTCCAGATCCCACAACGAGCGCGACCGCCAATGACCCTGGTCGAAATCAATCCGGAAATAATGGCCGGAATAAGGTCGTTGGTAGCCGGGCGACAGCCGATGCTCGTCGAGCTGCAAGCCGTCCGGACCGCGAACCAGTGCCACCAGCAGCAGTTCGCTTTCATTGCGCAGGCCAGACTCGAGGTATCGCTGCAAGCCCACTTCAAACAGCCACAGGCTGATCTGCGCCAAGACCAACCCGACAATCAACAGCACGCTGATCAGGCCCAGACTCAACCGTCGCTGAATGGACCTCACTCGCCCGTCCCGGCAAAACGATAGCCCTGTCCACGCCGCGTCTCGACAACGGCGCGGCCAAGCTTGCGACGCAAATGATTGACATGGACCTCGATGACGTTCGAGTCCCGTTCGTTCTCCCCATCATAAAGGTGCTCTGCCAAGTGGCTCTTGGAGAGTATCTGCCCGGGGTGCAGCATGAAATAACGGAGCAGGCGAAATTCCGCCGCCGTCAGTTGAATGTCCTCCTCACCGCGACTGACGCACTGGCGCCCCTCGTCCAGGTGCAGGCCTGCGGCTTCGAGTTTCGGTTGGTTGGCCAGACCTCGGACACGGCGAAGCAGCGCCTGAATGCGCAACTGCAGTTCCTCGGGATGGAAGGGTTTGGTCAGGTAGTCGTCGGCGCCGGCCTTGAGGCCCTCGATACGCTCGGCCCAAGAGGCCCGCGCGGTCAGAATGAGGACAGGCGTGGACAGCCCGCCGGAGCGCCATTTCTGCAGGACCTCAAGCCCCGGAACCCCCGGCAGACCGAGGTCAAGCACGATCAGGTCGTAGGGCTCGGTGGCACCTTGATGAATGGCGTCGCGGCCGTCGGTCAGCCAGTCGATCGCGTAGCCTTGCCGGCCCAGCGTACTGATGAGCTCGTCCGCCAAAGGAACGTGGTCCTCAACCAATAACAAACGCATCAATCGTCTTCCTTGTCTTGCAACAGGCGGCTGTCACCGGCATCGAATTTCAGCTCGCGCACCACATGATCGGCAGTGAGAAGCTCAATCTCATACACCAACACGCCGTGTTTTTCCTCAAGTTCGGCCTCAAGCAACTTAGAGCCGGGGTAACGCCCTAATGCCTGATCAATGAACTGCTCAAGCGGCAGAATTACGCCTTTCCTTCGCAGCTCAAGCACCTCGTCCTGATTCAGGTCCCGAGCCAGGCACTCCAGGCTCGAGGTGACCGCACATACGGCCACCAGACAGTAAACGAAACGCTTGGCGGGACGCTTACTGGCGATCATCAGGCGTCCTGGTGATCTTTGAGAATCTGCCCGCTGACGGCGTCCACTTCAACGTCCCACTCCACACCTTGCGCATCGCGCAGTTCGATCTGGTAAACGTACTTGCCATATTCCTGTTCCAGCTCGGTATCAGTAATGGTGGATTTAGGGTGCTTGGCCAAGGCGACAGCGTTGAGTTTTTCAAAGGACTGAATAGTACCTGCATCGCGCAGTTTCAGCGCCTCATCAGGACCTAAATCCCGGGCCTGGACATAACCGGCTGTGACAGTGAGTGCAGTGGCAGCGATAAAGGCAGTCAGGATTTTCATGGTGGATCTCCGTAGGGGTCTGGTTGTTCACGGAACCCACCATAAACGGGCGAACTTAATTGAAGCTGAATTTATCTGGCTACGTGCCACTACCCGTCGAGCCTCCAGTGGATGAAAGCGGGACCCACGATATACTTCGCCCCTGTCCGACCCGGAGGGGCCATGAGCAACATTCAGATCAAATACCCGGCATTGACTATCAAGGCCGGCAGGCGTGCGATGACGCGGATCAGGGAGCAAGGCCTATCGCCGATAGATGTCGGCATCATCCCTGGCGCCGCGGGTGGTCCGAAAGCATTGGGCATTCAGGGCCTGGATCTGGCGCTGTTCGGTGAATGGCTGCCCCGGGCTCAACGGGAGCGATCGTTGATTGGCGCCTCTATCGGTTCGTGGCGATTTGCTAGCGCCTGCCTGCCGGACCCGGTTGCAGGTATCCGGCGACTTGGCCACCTGTACAACGAGCAGAGTTTCGCCAAAGGCGTGACGATGGCACAGGTCACCCGAAGCTGCGTGACGATGCTTGATGCGCTTTTGCAGGCGAATGATGCACACGTTCTGGCGAATGCTCATTACCGTCTTAACGTGATGATCGTCAGAAGTCGGGGCTTGCTTGCCCGGGATCATCGCGCAGGGTTAAGCCTGGGGCTAGGGGCTGTCGTCGCTGATAACCTGATCGGGCGCGCACGCCTGTCGCGACATTTCGAACGACTGGTCATGCACGACCCACGCCTCGTCCCTCCCCTGCTGCCATTGACTGACTTCCCATCGTGTTGCTTGCCGCTGGGCACACTGAACCTGCGCCAGGCATTGCTGGCGTCTGGCTCCATTCCGATGGTCATGGAGGGCGTTGGAGAGATACCCGGTGTCGGCGCAGGGATGTTCCGCGACGGCGGCCTGCTCGACTACCATCTGGACCTTCCGTACAGCGGAAGCGACATCGTGCTGTATCCGCACTTCACCGACAAAATCATTCCGGGTTGGTTTGACAAGGCACTGCCATGGCGCAGAGGCGACCAGACTCGGCTTCAAGACGTGGTGCTGCTGGCTCCCTCACACGCGTACCTGGCTACGCTGCCCTACGACAAGCTGCCTGATAGAAGCGATTTCAAACGGTTCGTCGGGAGGGATGCAGATCGGCAACGGTACTGGCGCACTGCAATGGAAAGCAGCCAGCGGCTGGGGGATGAGTTTCTGGAGCTCGTAGACACTGGCCGTCTCGCCGAACGGCTGGAGCCTCTGGTTTAACCACGTGGTCAGGTTCAGCCTGTCACTCGCCAAACCATTGCTGATAAACTCGCAGCTTGCATTTATCGCGCAGGCGATCGCCACTTCTCAAGGCTTATATCACCGTGGAAATTTTTAAAGAATTTACGTTCGAGTCCGCTCACCGGCTCCCTCACGTGCCGGACGGACACAAGTGCGGACGTCTGCACGGTCACTCGTTCCGTGTAGCGATCTATCTGCAGGGCGAACCGGATCCGCATACCGGCTGGATTCGCGACTTCTCCGAGATCAAGACAATCTTCAAGCCTCTGTACGAGCGCCTGGACCATAACTACCTGAATGACATTCCCGGCCTCGAAAATCCGACCAGTGAAGTGCTGGTGAAGTGGATTTGGAAAGAGCTTAAGCCGCTGCTGCCAGAGTTGTCCGCTATACGGATTCACGAAACCTGTACTAGCGGTTGCGTCTATCGTGGTGACTGATCAGCGTTGGGAATGGAGACCACCCTACGGGGTGGTTTTTTTTGCTCTATTCTTTTATCGCGCGCAAAAACAAAACCCCATCTGCTTTCGCAAATGGGGTTTCGGAATTTAATCTTGACGATGACCTACTCTCACATGGGGAAACCCCACACTACCATCGGCGATGCATCGTTTCACTGCTGAGTTCGGGATGGGATCAGGTGGTTCCAACGCTCTA
>NZ_MDEN01000062.1 GCF_001705435.1 Pseudomonas graminis | reverse complement strand
GGGTTCCTTCACTCCGGTCTCGCTCCGTGGGCCCGCGCCGAACGGACATCCATGTCCTGACGGCGCTCTCGCCGCATCCATGCGGCTCGACCCACTCCACGAGACCTCCGTTCAGCCTGCACCAAAGTCGCGTTTCGCGGTGACTGGACCTTTTGTGTACGAAGATCAAAAGCAGATCAAAAGCTTCCCGGCTGAAGCCGGTCCCACTAACGGTGCGCGTTGATCGTTCCCACGCTCCGCGTGGGAATGCATCCTGTGACGCTCCGCGTCACCTCCCCCGGCCTGAATGCGCGTTGTCTTCGGGACGCGGAGCGTCCGGGGCTGCGTTACCACGCGGAGCGTGGGAACGATCATGTCGGCGCCTGAGCTGGCCTCTTCCCGGCTGAAGCCGGTCCCACTAAAAGCACCGCGTATACCCGGTAGGACCGGCTTTAGCCGGGAAGCTTTTGATCTGCTTTAGAGGCGCCTTTGATCTTCATACGCAAAAAGTCCAGTCACCGCCAATCGCGACTTGGGTGCAGGCTGAACGCAGGTCTCGCTCCGTGGGCCGAGCCGCATGGATGCGGCGAGAGCTGCCCCCCGCCATGGATGGCGGATGGCAGCGGGCCCACGGAGCGAGACCGAAGTGAAGGAACCCTGACGAAGGAAGGGCCAAACCAGGAGCAAGCACCCTTGGTTACTTGGGGTGCTTTTCCAAGTAACTCGCCGAAGGCGAAACAGTCTGCCCCCAGGCAGACGCTTTTGACCCTGGGGAACACGACAGCATCCAAGCTTGTCGATTAAAGCGAGACCGCGACGCCTCGCTCAACTGAACGATGTCACTCAGGAGCATTGCCCATGTGCAGGAACCACACGCGTAACCCCATTCTTTGCCTCATCCCGCCCTACCTGCTCGACCAGATAGCCCGCAACGGCAACAAAGCCCAGCGGGAAGCGGCCCTGCGCACCCGGGCCAAAGACAACACCTTTCGCTCCCTGCGCCTCAGCGCACAACCCGACCGACGCCTCGTGCACCTGGCCGCAGCCCCCCTCACCGGCAAACGCCGTTCGATCTACACCGCCGACGGCGGCGAAACCCTGCCCGGCACCCTTGTACGCGGCGAAGGCCAACCCGCCAGCGGCGACATTGCCGTCGACGAAGCCTACGACGGCCTCGGCGCCACCTTCGACTTCTTCTTCGACGTGTTCGACCGCAACTCCATCGACGATGCCGGCATGGCCCTCGACGCCACCGTGCACTTCGGCAAAGGCTACAACAACGCCTTCTGGAACTCCGCCCAGATGGTCTTCGGCGACGGCGATCAGTCACTGTTCAACCGCTTCACCATCGCCCTCGACGTGATCGGCCACGAACTGGCCCACGGCGTCACCGAAGACGAAGCCGGGCTCGTCTACTTCAACCAGGCCGGCGCGCTGAACGAGTCCATGTCTGACGTATTCGGCTCGCTGATCAAGCAGTACGCCCTGAAACAAACCGCCAAACAAGCCAGCTGGCTGATCGGTGAAGGGCTGTTCACCGACCAGATCACCGGCACCGCCCTGCGCTCGATGAAAGCCCCCGGCACCGCCTTCGATGACGCCGTGCTGGGCAAGGACCCGCAACCCGGCCACATGGACGACTTCGTCCACACCTACGACGACAACGGTGGCGTGCACATCAACTCGGGCATTCCCAACCACGCGTTCTATCAAGTGGCGACGCGCATCGGCGGTCATGCCTGGGAAAAGGCCGGGCGCATCTGGTATGACGCGCTGCGCGATTCACGTCTGCGCCCCAATGCCGGCTTCGTGCGGTTTGCGCGGATCACCCATGACGTTGCCGGCCGGCTGTACGGTGTAGGCGAAGCGGCCCAAATCGCGGTACAAGAAGGCTGGGCGGCCGTGGGCATTAACGCGCAATGACCCGCCATGACGAGGAACCACCCACATGCGTATCTCATTCAGCGAAAGCGGCGGGGTCGCCTTTTTTCCCGGGCTGAACAAGCCCAACACCATCGAAGTGGACGCCCTGCCCGAACCCGACCAGCGAGAGCTGCGGCAGTTGGTCGACGCGTCCGAGTTCTTCGCGTTGCCGGAAGGTCGGCGCCCGGCCCGTGCGTTGCGCGGCATGCAGCATTACACGCTGACCATCAGCGAAGGCGACCGGGAGCGCACGGTCTGCGTCCCCGCCCCGGTGGAGTCCGGTCCGTTGCAAGGCCTGATGCAGTGCGTCAGGCGCCACGTGTCCGGATAGCCCCCTGACCGCCTGGACCCCTGACTGCGCGCCGGGCAGAACGCTCTGCTCGGCGCTTCACTCCCTTCCCTGCCATCATTTGCCGCCATTCAGGAATCCCTTGCCCTACCTTCACTCGCCCCCTGCCGCTCACACCCAGGCAAAGCCGATGCCCGGCAAACCGTCCTTGTCACCAGAGACCTGCCCATGATGCCTGTCCGCCGTCTGTGCCTGGTCCTCGGCGACCAGTTGTCGTTCGACCTGGCTTCCCTCGCCGAGCTGGACCCCGCACGCGATGCCGTGCTGATGGTCGAGGTCATGGAAGAAGCCACCCATGTCCCCCATCACCCGCAAAAAATCGCCCTGATCTTCAGCGCCATGCGCCATTTCGCCCAGGCGCTGCAGGAGCGCGGCATCATCGTCCAGTACGTGACGCTGGACGATGCGCTGAACACCGGCTCGGTGCCGACCGAATTGCAGCGCTGGCACGCGTCATTGCAGGCCGAGGAAGTCCACGCCACCGAGTGCGGCGACTGGCGTCTGGAGCACTCGGTCAGAGCATGCGGCCTGCCGCTGGTCTGGCACAGCGACACGCGCTTTCTGTGCTCACGCGAAGCGTTCGCCCAATGGGCCAGCGGCAAGGTTCAGCTGCGCATGGAGTTCTTCTACCGCGAAATGCGCCGCAAGCAGCGGCTGCTGCTCAACAGCGACGGCACGCCGGTGGGCGGTGCCTGGAACTTCGACGCCGAAAACCGCAAGGCGCTGCCGAAGAAAGTCTCCGCGCCCTACCCCGCGCGTTTCGCCCCGGACGCCATCACCCGCGACGTGCTGGAACTGGTGGGTGAACGGTTCTCCGGCCACTACGGCTCGCTGGACAATTTCGACTACCCGGTAACCCACGCCGACGCCCAGGCCCTGTGGCAGTACTTCCTCGATTACGGGCTGGCGGCGTTTGGCGACTATCAGGACGCCATGGCCATCGATGAGCCTTTCCTGTTCCACGCGCGCATCAGCGCGGCGCTGAACATCGGCTTGCTCGACCTGCGCCAGCTGTGCAGCGATGTGGAGTCGGCGTACTGGTCGGGCGGCGTCGCGCTGAACGCCGCCGAGGGGTTCATCCGCCAACTGATCGGCTGGCGGGAGTACGTGCGTGGGGTTTACTGGCTGAACATGCCGGACTACGCCGACGGCAACGCATTCGGCAACACCCGCGCGCTGCCAGAGTTCTACTGGACCGGCCAGACCAAAATGAACTGCATGAGCCAGGCCATCGGCCAGAGTCTTGAACACGCCTACGCCCATCACATTCAGCGGTTGATGGTCACCGGCAACTTCGCCCTGCTGGCCGGCATCGCACCCACGCAAATCTGCGAGTGGTACCTGGCGATCTACACGGACGCCTTCGAATGGGTGGAGCTGCCCAACACCCTCGGCATGGTCATGCACGCCGATGGCGGCTATTTGGGTTCCAAGCCCTATTGCGCCAGCGGCCAGTACATCAAGCGCATGTCCGACTACTGCGGCACCTGCGCCTACAAGGTTAAGGAAAGCACCACGGAAGACGCTTGCCCGTTCAATTCGCTGTACTGGCATTTCGTAATGCGCCACAGCAACCTGCTGCGTGCCAATCAACGCATGGGCATGGTCTACAAAAATCTTGATCGGATGACCGAGGCGAAGCAGGACGCGCTGTGGCAAAGGGGCGAGTCGCTGCTGGGCAAACTCGACGCCGGAGAGGCGATTTGAAGAAGAGCGAGCTGCCCGTGAAAACCTGCGTGGTCTGCGGACTGCCGTTCACCTGGCGGAAAAAATGGGCGCGCTGCTGGGATGAGGTGCGTTACTGCTCGGAGCGCTGCCGGCGGGGCAAGCGCTCCGAGTCGTGAAAGGGTTCAATCGGCGTCAGTGGGCCCACACGGGGTGCCCCGCCTGATCAGTGGACCTGTGCGCGACTGGCTCGGCCGATCAGCCTGATCAACAATTGCTGCTTGGGGCCGGCCGTGGTCTCGCGTGCCACCTTGATCAAGTATTCTTGGGGAACGAGCCCGCCCGCTTCGGCCAGGGCTTCGTAATTGGCAAACAGCCGCGAATCGATCGTCGTCTCCTGGGCACATTCGATCAGATAGGCGATTCCGGGATTGGCTTGTTCGTTCACAGTGGATCCTCCTTGTGGGTCAGTTACTTCAAAGGAGAGGCACGCGCGACGGGAGTTCCCACTTTCTGGAAGGGCCTCACCCGAACGGTGGTGCCCGCTCGCCGACAGTCCTGAATATCAGTTTTCGCTTGCCAAAATCCGGTTGCGCCCTTAAACAGAGCGTGCCGTTTCAGCCGCCGCGACGACGTGCCGCGCCCGTTTTGCCTTTTGCGCCTCGCAATCCGGCTACGGGAAAGGCCTGCTGAATCGCCCAGACACCTGCAAATCATGGAGACGCCAGGTAAACCCGATGACAGGAAATACGTCAGACACACTCCCCCGCACCCGTCGCGCACCCAAGGGTGAAAAGCGCCGCGAAGAACTTCTCGACGCCGCGCTGCAACTGTTTTCACTGGAGGGCTACACCGGTTCCTCCATTGCCCGCATCGCCGACATCGCCGGCATCTCGGTGGCGGGCGTGCTGCACCACTTTCCGAACAAGGTCGCCTTGCTGATGGGCGTGCTCGCGCGCCGCGACGAGGTCAACCACAAGGTGATCAGCAGCCTGCACAACGAGCCGACGCTGCAGGGCTTCGTCAGCGGCCTGCGGCAGATCAACCGTTCCAGCGCGACGGCGCCCGGCGTGATTCGCGCGTTCAGCATGCTCAATGCCGAAAGCCTGGTGGAGAGTCATCCGGGGTGGGAGTGGTTTCAGTCTCGCTACGTGACGATTCACGGGCGCATGCGGGCACGGCTCGATCATCTGGTGGCCACCGGCGAGGTGCGTGGGGATGTGGACCTGGATGCGCTCATCCACCAGATACTGGCGATGATGGACGGGTTGCAGCTGCAGTGGCTGCGCTTCCCGGACAAAGTGGATCTGGTGCAGCGTTTCGACAGTTACATGGCCCAGGTCGAGCGCGCTATCCGCGCCTAAAAAAAATGAGGCGATCCGGGCTGGCCGGATCGCCTCACTCTCTGTCACTCGAGCTCAAGTTGCCACGCGGGTTCAGGCCTCAGCCAGCACCGGGATCAGATCCCGACACCGGCCAGTGTTTCAGCCCTTTCCCGTTGTGATCACTCAGTACTCGGTGTTGCCGTCGTAGTCGCTGTTGCCATCGGCTGCGTCGGTGCCTTCGGCCTGATCAAGCACACCGCCGGTCTTCACCGCTGGCAGGGTCACTTTGACCGAGTTCAGCGCCGAACGTGGCAGCGGGTTGCTGGTGGTGGTCGACAGTTCCTGGCGGAACGAGTTGACCAGCTTGGCGTTCAGACGGATGTCGTCCGAGGCCGCGCCCAGGCTGATGTTGAAGGTGTCGGCATCGATCACCCACTGCTTGCTTGCCTCGTCGAAGTACGCCAGCGAACGATCGTTGAGTTCGATGGTGACGTGACGGGTTTCGCCCGGCTGCAGGAAGACCTTCTTGTAGCCTTTCAGCTCTTTGACGGCGCGCTCGACGGTCGGGTTCTGCTGGCCGACGTACAGCTCGGCGACTTCGGAACCGGCACGCTTGCCGCTGTTGGTCAGGTCGAACGAGACCTTGATCGGCGTGTTGCCCACTGCAACGCCCGGGGTGACCGAGATGTTGTTGTAGGTGAACTGGGTGTACGACAGGCCGTGACCGAACGCGAACAGCGGTTTGGTGTTGGTCTTGTCGTAGCCACGGTAGCCGAGCATGGTCAGGTCGTGGGCGTAGGTGATTTCCTTGACCTTGGTGCGTGTGTTATCGAAGGCCGGGAAATCCTTATACAGCGGATTGTCTTCGATGTTGCGCTCGATACTGATCGGCAGCTTGCCCGACGGGTTGACCTTGCCGAACAGGATCTCGGCCAGGGCCTGACCACCGTTCTGACCTGGGTAGAACGCGTGCAACGCAGCCGGAACCTGGTCGATCCAGTCGCTCATTTTCAGCGCGGTACCGCCGTGCATGGTCACCACGGTGTTCGGGTTGGCCTTGGCGATGTTCTGGATCAGTTCGTTCTGGTATTCAGGCAGATCGAAGCTGTGGTCGAAACCTTCACCTTCGTATTCAGCGCTGTTACCGACGGCAACCACGACCGCGTCGTATTGCGACAGGTCGGAAGGTGCGGTCAGCGAAGCGGTCGACATCTGCACGCCCACCAGGCCGCCCATGGTCGACAGGTAGCCGTCACGGCGCGAGTACTCAAGCTTCACGTCGTAGGCCTTGCCGGCTTCCAGCTTGATCTTGCCGGAAACAGGGATGGTCGGCGGAATGCTCTTGTTGGTGATGTTCTCACCGTCGCCGTTGTCGATGACCTTCTCGCCGTTGACCCACAGACGCACAGCGCCGTCGGCACGGATTTTGAAGACCTGGTCGCCGCTGATGGTCGGGGTGACCTGACCGCTCCAGCGAATCGAGGTGTTGGCGGTGTCGCCGTTGCTCGGCACGCTGTCGGTGGACCAGTCCAGGTTGACGTAAGTGTCAATCTGGGTGGCCGAAGGATCGCCGGACCAGGTGGCGTTGTTGAAGTACTCGGTCTTCATGCCCGCAACGCTGTTGCCTTTGCTGTCGGTGGTGGTCCAGTGCATCGCTGTCGGGTCAAGGGACAGGCTGTCGAGGAACTCCACCTGAGCACCCGGTGCGATCTGGCGCAGACCGCTCAGCTCGCTGATGTAACGGGTGGCGTCAACGTGAGCACTGCCGAAACCGGTCGGCGGCGCGTACTTGGCCAGGTCGCCAACGACGGCGATGCGCTTGACCTTGTTCTTGTCCAGCGGCAGCACGTCGCCCTGGTTTTTCAGCAGCACGATACCTTCGCGAGCGATGTTCAGGGCGACCTTGTTGCTGGTAGCGCTGTTCATGTTGTGCGTGGTCAGCGGTGCGAACTTGTCGAACTGGTACAGGTAGATGTTCTTCAGGATGCGGCGGACCTTGTCGTCGATGGTCGCCATGTCCAGCTCGCCACTGTCCAGGTAAGGCTTGAGCACCTTGCTGTTCATCTGGCCGCCCATCATGTCCAGGTCGGTGCCGGCTTGTGCCGCTGGCAGACCGTGGACGACGGCGTTGTAGTCACTCTGTACCAGACCCTTGAAGCCCCATTCCTTTTTCAGGATGTCGGCGATCAGGTGCTTGTTCTCGCATGCGTACTCGCCGTTCACTTTCTGGAACGAGCACATCATCATCGCCACGGTGCTGTTCTTGGTGGCGGATTCGAACGGCGGCAGGGTCATCTCGCGCAGGACGCGCTCAGGCATGACCTGATTCAGGATGAAGCGGTTGGTTTCCTGGTCGTTACCGGCGTAGTGCTTGGCTTCCGCCCAGACGCGACGCTGCTGGATACCGTTGATCACCGCAGGACCCAGGCTGGCGCCGAGGAACGGGTCTTCACCGGAGAGGTATTCGAAGGCGCGGCCGCTCCACGGCATGCGGTACAGGTTCATGCCCGGGCCGGTGACGAACTGGTAGCCGCCGCTGGCGGTGTCGTAGCCTAGGGCGCGGCCGAAATCGATGGCGCGGCGCGGGTTGAAGGTGGACGCCAGGTTCGGGCCGGACGGATAGACCACGCCCGGATCGTTGCCTTCGCTGGTGTAACGGATACCTGCGCCGCCGTCAGCGCCGTGGATCTGTGGTACGCCGTACTGGCTGAGCGGTTTGACGTCCCAGCCGCCGATGCCGCCGATGTAGGCCAGCTTTTCTTCCTGAGTCATCTTCGCCAGGGTTTTTTCTGCGGCTTTGTCCGCGCGCAGTTCCTTGGCAGCGAGTTGCTCTTGGGTGGTGGTGTCGGCTGCGTTGGCGTGGCAGATGGCCAGGCTCAACAAAGCCAGTGCCGAGTGGGCACCGAAAGTTTTACGGTTTCGCATAGGGGACGCTCTCCAAGTACCACCCGCGCTCATTTGTCGCAGTTGACACGCCACAAGCCTTTGTTTTCAGGCAATACGCTGCCTATACCGATATTTCTCGAAAGAACATCGGCGAACGGAAAGTGGCGTTATAACAGGACGATGAGTAAGGGCAATATGATCTTCTGTAACTTATGTTAATGGCGATGAGCCACCCAACTGCACGAGCATTGCCCGAGACGTTTAAATTAAGGCAATTGTTTTCAATTGATGTCAAACAAAATAATCAATCTCGAACAAACTCGACATTTTTTGATACATCATCTGAACTCTTGCTAAACCTACAGGTCTGTAGGTTTAGCAATTTTCACCGCTCACCCCCTGAAACCCCGTAAATACTGGGGTTCGCTCCCCGAGCGAGTGATGAACCTGCGCTGCGAGCCAGCGTTTCGATCATTTCAAACACATGACAAACATTGGAGAAACAACACATGAAACTGCCAGTACTGGGCGCCATCGCTGCACTGACCCTGTCGTTCGCAACTGCAACTATGGCCGCTGATTCCGACACTCAGGAAACTATCTCCGGCGCAGCAGATTCTACCGTCATGACCCAGACGCAAGATGCAAAAGCCGTGAAAAAAGCCACCAAACAGAATCAGGCTGATGAAAACAAGCGTGGCCGTCCGTCCGCTAACACTTCATCTGCGACAAACTAACGCACTGCCGTTCAGTTGCTGTTAAGCAGCATACTGTTATGCACGTTATGTAATTGATCCCCCCCGAGGTCTCGTCAGAGGCCTCTCTTATTTGAACCGGTGCTGTGTCCATTCCCCTGTCCCCTATCAATAGCCAACAACTCACCGCGCACTCGGCCGAAGCGCTGTGTGCCTGGCTGTTGGCCAATGCCGGGCTTAAGACAGGTGATCTGGAACGGGCACAGCGACTGGCCCAGGAATCGGAAGGCAGTTCGCTGACCGAATTGCTGACCCGCTTGGGGCTGGTGTCCGAACTGGACCTGGCCAAGGCGTGGGCCTCAACGCTGCAGGCGCCGCTGCTGCTGGCGGAAAACGTGACGCTGTCCGGCGAGCCGTTGCCAGAGTTGAGCGAGCGCTTTCTGCGCCACTATCGCCTGCTGCCCATCGGCGCCCACGCCGATGGCGTGCACGTGCTGGCCGCCAACCCGGGCAATGCCTATGGGCTGGACGCCGTGGCCTACGCCTGCCAGGCGCCGGTGTACGTGTCGGTAGGCGCTGGCAGCGAGGTCGACGGGCTGATCGAGCGTTATTACGGCCAGGGCCGCTCAGCCATGGGCTCGCTGATCGAAACCCTCGACGAGCACGACGGCGCCAAAGAAGACATCGAGCACCTCAAGGACCTCGCGTCCGAGGCGCCGGTCATTCGACTGGTCAACCTGATCCTGCAGCGGGCCGTCGAGCAACGCGCTTCCGACATTCATATCGAGCCCTTCGAGAGTCAGCTGAAAGTGCGCTACCGCATCGACGGCGTGCTCCACGAAGCGGAAGCACCGCCCTCCAGTTCTTCAGCTGCCATTATTTCGCGACTGAAGATCATGGCGCGGCTGGACATCGCCGAGCGGCGCCTGCCTCAGGACGGCCGGATCATGCTGCGCATTCAGGGCAAAGAGCTGGATTTGCGGGTGAGCACGGTGCCCACCAGTTTCGGCGAGTCGGTGGTGATGCGTCTGCTGGACCGGCAGACCGTCAGCTTCGACTTCCCCAGCCTGGGCATGGACGGCGAGCGCCTGCAGAATTTCCTCGACGTGCTGGAAAACCCCCACGGCATTCTGCTGGTCACCGGCCCCACCGGTTCCGGCAAGACCACCACGCTGTACACCGCGCTGTCACGGCTCAACACCGCCGAGCGCAAGATCATCACCGTGGAAGACCCGGTCGAGTATCAGCTCGAGGGCATCAACCAGATTCAGGTCAAGCCGGCCATCGGTCTGGACTTCGCCGGCGCCCTGCGCTCAATCGTCCGGCAAGACCCGGACGTGATCATGATCGGCGAGATGCGTGACCTGGAAACCTGCCGCATCGCCATTCAATCGTCCCTGACCGGTCACCTCGTGCTCTCGACCCTGCACACCAACAGTGCGGCGGCGAGTATCACGCGGCTGCTGGACATGGGCGTCGAAAGCTACCTGATCGCCTCCACCGTCAAAGGCATTCTGGCCCAGCGGCTGGTGCGCAGGCTCGATCCGCTCACGCGCATCGCCTTCGAAGCACCGCCGGAACTGGTCGCCGAGCACGGCCTGGACCGCTTCACCGATCAGCGTCCCATCACCCTGTATCGCCCCGCCAGCGAATTGCCCGGCGGCGGTTATCACGGCCGCAGCGCCATCACCGAATTGCTGGTGATGAACGAAGAACTGCGCGGCCTGCTGATGCGTCAGGCCGATGCCTCGACGCTGGAACAGGCGGCCCGCCGTGGTGGCCTGCGCACCCTGTATGAAGAAGGCCTGCGCCAGGCGGTGGCCGGCGTGACCTCCCTTGAAGAGGTGCTGCGCGTTACGCGTGGCGACTGATCATGGCCCATTTCAAATACCGCGCTCTGGATGCCGACGGCGTCGCCCAACACGGCACCCTCGAAGCCGCCGATCAGACCGCGGCAACAGCCGTCCTGCACAAACGCGGCCTGTTGCTGCTCAGCCTTGAGGCCAGTACCAACAGCGGCCTGCGTGCGGCCATGCGCCGGGGCGCCATGAACGGCGCGGCGCTGGTGAGTTTGACTCAGCAACTGGCGACCCTGCTCGGCGCCGGCCAGCCGCTGGAACGCGCCCTGACCATCCTCCTCAAACAGACCCACGAGCCCAAGCGTCAGGCGCTGCTCGAACGAATTCGCGAACAGGTCAAGGCCGGTAAACCCTTGAGCCAGGCGCTGGAAGAAGAGCACGGCCAGTTTTCCAGCCTGTACATCAGCATGGTCCGCGCAGGCGAGGCCGGCGGCTCTCTGGAAAACACCCTGCGTCAACTCAGCGAGTACCTGGAGCGCAGCCAGATGCTGCGCGGCGAAGTCATCAATGCGCTGATCTACCCGATCTTTCTGGTGGTCGGCGTGCTCGGTTCCCTGGCCCTGCTGCTGGCCTACGTGGTGCCGCAGTTCGTGCCGATCTTTCGTGACTTGGGCGTGCCGATTCCCTTCATAACCCAGGCGATCCTGTGGCTGGGGGAGTTCCTCAGCGCTTACGGGTTGCTGCTGCTCGGTGCGATCGTCGGCCTGATCTGGACCGTCGCGGTGCTGCGCCGCGATCCGCAACGGCGCCAGCGTCATGACCGACGCCTGCTGTTCATCAAAGTCATCGGCCCGCTGTTGCAGCGGATCGAAGCCGCGCGTCTGGCGCGCACCCTCGGCACGCTGCTGAGCAACGGCGTCGCGCTGTTGCAGGCGATGACCATCGTCCGTCAGGTGTGCGGCAACTACGCCCTGCGCGCCCAGGTCGAGCAAGCCACCGAATGGGTCAAGGCTGGCGGCACGCTGGCCCAGGCATTCGGCGAGCAACCGCTGCTGCCGGAACTGGCCCTGCAGATGATCGAAGTCGGCGAACAGGCCGGCAACCTCGACGGCATGCTGCTCAAGGTCGCCGACGTGTTCGACGTCGAAGCCAAGCGCGGCATCGACCGTCTGCTCGCGGCGCTGGTGCCGAGCCTGACCGTTGTCATGGCGGTGATGGTGGCGGTGATCATGCTCGCCATCATGCTGCCGCTGATGAGCCTTACCAGTAACATTTGAGGAAATACACATGTCCCGATTCAACGCTGCCCAAGGCCGTCGCCAGGGCGGTTTCACCCTGCTGGAAATGCTCGCCGTGATCGTGCTGCTGGGCATTGTCGCCACCATCGTCGTGCGTCAGGTCGGCGGCAACGTCGACAAGGGCAAGTACGGCGCAGGCAAGGCGCAACTCGCCAGCCTCGGCATGAAGGTCGAAAGCTACGGCCTGGACGTCGGCACGCCGCCGGCCAATCTGCAGCAACTGGTGACCAAGCCGGCCAACGCCACTGGCTGGGCCGGCCCGTACGCCAAGCCTTCGGACCTGAAAGATCCGTTCGGCCACGCGTTCGGCTACCGCTACCCGGGCGAGCACGGCAGCTTTGACCTGATCTTCTTTGGTCAGGACGGCCAGCCTGGCGGTGACGGCTACAAGGCCGACATCGGTAACTGGGAATAACATGCGCGCCCTGCCCCGCGCCCGCGGCTTCACCCTGTTCGAATTGCTGGTGGTGATCATTCTGATCGGCATCAGCGTCGGCCTGGTGAGCTTTGGCGTGGGTCGGGGCTTGCACGCGGCCGGTGAGCGTCGGGCGTTGAGCGAAGTGGTGCAATCCCTGCGCGCGGCGCGGGTGCAGGCGATCGTCAGCGGGCAACCGGCGCAGACACGCTTTGACCTGCGCCACGGGCGCCTTCAGGGCCCGCACCTGAAGCCGGTGCAACTGCCCGACGACATGCGCGTGCAATTGCAGACCGCCGACGGCCTGGGCCCGGCGTTCGAGTTCTACCCCGACGGCGGTTCCAGCGGTGGCCATCTGCTGCTGGCCCGGGGCGACAAACACTGGCGCGTCGACATCAACTGGCTGACCGGCAACGTTCAGTTGCGCACGCTCAATTGACGCGTCAGCGCGGTTTCACATTGCTGGAGATGCTTGCTGCCCTGGCGGTGCTGGCGGTGTGCAGCAGCGTGCTGGTGGTGGCGTTCGGGCAGAGCGCGCGGGCCTTGCAGCAGGCGCAACGCAGCGACCGGCTGAGTCTGGCCGCGCGTTCGCTGATTGATGAGTCCAGCGCCGGCCGCTTGCAGCCGGGTCGCACGGAGGGCAAGTGGAGCGGCGTGACCTGGCAGATGGATGTCAGCGCACTGCCCCGCGGCAATGCACCGGCGACGGCCTGGCGCCTGGACCTTGAGGTGAGCGACGGCGCGCGGCGCGCCCATTACAGCAGCCTGCAAGTGCGCAGCTCAGACTCGGGTGCCGGGCAATGAGGCGCCGTTCAATGACGCGCCAATGCCAAGGTTTCACCTTGCTCGAAGTGCTGGCGGTGTTGAGCCTGCTCGGCGTGCTGCTGACCATGGTTGGCGCCGCGATCACCGGTGCCAACCGCGCCATGGCCAAGGCCGAGCGCTACAGCACGCGGCTCGATGAAATACGGTCCACCCAGAATTTTCTGCGCCACGCCATCGGCCAGGCGCTGCCACTGGCGGCCGGCGGGTCCGACCCCGGCCAGGCGCCGGTGTTCGAGGGCGACGCCCAGGCCATGAGCTTTTATGCGCCGCTGCCCGCCACATTGGGCGGCGGTTTGTACCGGCACAGCGTGACGCTGGCGGCCGGTCAGCGTTTGCAGATCAGTCTGGAGCGGTTGAGGGGCCAGGCCTTGCTGCCGGCCGAAGAGCCCCAAGTGCTGTTGCACGACGTGCGCTCGCTGCAACTGAGTTATCGCGGCGTGTCGCCCACCGGTGAATCGACTGCATGGCTGGATCACTGGCCTTGGCCGGGGCGCCTGCCGATCAGCGTGCGCATCGACGCGCAACTGGGCGGCCCCGTGCCTTGGCCATTACAGAGCATCAATCTGCGCCTGGACCTGTCCGGCGAGGCGCACACGTTATGAATGAACGTCGGCAAAAAGGCGTCGCATTGCTGCTGGTGTTGTGGGTGCTGGCGCTGCTCAGTACCCTGCTGGCCGGTTTGCTCGGCTGGGTGCATTTGCAGAACCGCCAGGCCCTGTGGCAACGCCAGCACACCCAAGGGGTGCTCGCCGCTGAAGCCGGGATCGGTATGGCGGTGCTGGCGCAGCTGGACCGCGACCCGGTGCGGCACTGGAAAGCCGACAACCAGCCCCATGAATTGCGTTTCGATGACGCCGCGCTGGCGGTGAGCCTGGGCAGCGAGACCGGCAAGCTCGACCTCAACGCGGCACCGGCGGAATCCTTTACCCGCCTGCTGGTGGCGTGCGGCGCGAATCCGGATCTGGCGCGGCAGGTGGCGCAGGGCCTGGAACAGCGTCGTGGCGGTGGCCGGGCGCCGCTGCGGATGGTCGAGGAAGTGCGCGAACTGCCGGGCATCGGCCAGCCGCTGTACCAGTGCGCCAGCCCGCACGTCACGTTATGGAGCGGCCTGAGCGCGCCGGATCCGCGCATGACGTCGCCCTGGCTGCGGCAAGCGCTGGGGCTGCCCCAGGCCGGGCCCGCAACCGAAGACGCAGGACCGGTTATCAGTATTCGAAGCCAGGCGACATTGCCCGGCGGTTACACCACGACGCTCAACGTCACGTTGTTATTGAACCCATCGAAGGAGGGAGCGCGACCGTATCGCGTTCTGCGTTGGCAAGAATGAAGCAATCACTTTTACAGCAACTGGCGCCCTTGCAGGCCCGGGTGCGCAGTCAGTGGCGCGACAGCCCGGCGCAGCATCTGTGGCAGGCGTGGCTGGACGAGTTGCAGGCGATGCTGCCCGCCAGCGTCCGCGCGCGGCTGATGCCCCAGGTGCGCGAGCGGCTGATCGACTGGCCCCTGCCCGAGCACATTGCCCACGAGACCGGCGAGCGGCTGATCCTGATGCTCCCCGCCGGCATGGTGCTGGCGCAACCGTTGCAACTGCCGCTGGCGGCGCTGCGGGATCTGCACAGCGTGGTCGGCTTCGAGCTGGACAAGTACACGCCCTACCCCCGCGAGCAGATGCATTACGTCGCGCGCGTCACCAGCAAAGGCAAAACCCTGGCGCAGGTGCTGCTGGTGGCGGTGCTGCGCGAGCGTTTGCAGCCGATCATCGACAGCTGCAAGGACCGTGGCCTGTCGCTCTATGCCGTGGATGCGCGCAACGCCAAGGGCGAACGGCTGAATGTCGATCTGCTGCCGGCCGAGCTGAAGCCAGCGACCGCAGGTTCCGCACGCCTGCCGCGCTTCCTTGCCGTGGTCTGCGGTGCGTTGCTGCTGACCTGCATGGTGCTCTGGCTGGATGCGCGTACGGTGCAAGTTGAAGCGATGCAACAGCACGTCGACGAGCAACGCAGCCAGGTGCAAGCCGTACAGAACCTGCGCCGCGAACTGATCAACACCCAAGGCGCCGCGCGCTATCTGGCCCAGCAAAAGGCCGCGCAACCCACCACCTCCAGCGTGCTCGCCGACCTCACCGGTTGCCTGGGCGCTGACACGTGGGTCGAGCAGTTGGAGATTTCCGACGGAGGCAGCGTGTCGATCACCGGCCAGAGCGCCAAGGCCAGTGCCCTCATCAGCCGCATGAAAGACTGCCGCACCCTGACCGACGCGCAGTTCCAGGGGATCATTCAGCCCGATGCGCAGACCGGCAAAGAGCGCTTTTCCCTGCGCGCCCAGCTGCCCAAGGAGGCCGCCGATGCGCCGTGAACTGACCCCGCGCGAACGTCGCGGTGCCGCGCTGATCGCCCTGGCCCTTGTGCTGTGGGCGGCCTGGTGGCTGCTGGTGCAGAGCTGGTTTCTTGATCCGTTGAGCGATCTGCAGGAACAGGCCGAGACCCTGCGCCATCAAGAACAACGCTATGCCGGCGCACTCGCTCAACGCGACAGCCTTGAGGAGCAGTTGCAGGCCGCCCGCCGCGACCCGTCGAGCCGCAGCAGTCTGTTGCCCGGCGAAGACCCCAGCGCAGTGGCCGCCGACCTGATGCAACGCAGCCTCGATCTGGTCAAGGCCCACGCCGATCAGGGCCCCGGCTGCCAGGTGACCCAACGCATGCCGATCACCCCCGAGCGCGACAGTGCCGAGCCCTATCGTCAGGTCAAAGTCAGCCTGACCCTCGACTGCGCCATGGAGCCGCTGGTGGGTTTGCTCCACGAGCTGGAATACGGCCAGCCGTTTCTGTTCATCGACAACCTGAGCATTCGCCGCGCCACCTCGGCCCCGGCCAGTGGTGGCGCCGGCCGCTTGCAGGTGCATCTGCTGTTGCGCGGGTATCTGCAACAGGCCGCGCCGCACAAGGCGCTGCCGTCCAAAGCCCCCGCCGCCGAGCCAGAGACCGACGCCCGGCAGCAGCCTGATCCCGCCGAGCAGGCCGATCTGGATGATCAACCCCAACCACTGACACCGTCCGAGGAGCCTGACGCATGAAGTTCGACTCCCTTACCCTCGCGCTCGGCGCTGTCACGGTCGCCCTCGCCGCCGTTGCCGTCAGCCTGAGCATGGGCGCCGGTCAGGAGATCGACTGGTTGCCGGCCGGCGAAGCCCGTGAAGCGGCACCAACCGCCGGGCCCGCGGCGTTGCCCTCGCTGCCGGCTCAAGAGCTCACGCTGACCTGGCAGCAGTCGATGTTCAGCCCGGACCGCAAGCCTGATCTGGTTACCGGCAAATCCCAGGCCTCGTCCCTGGACGGCATCAGCCTGAGCGGCGTGATCACCGATGGCGCTTCACAGTGGGTGCTGCTGCAACTGCCGCAGAAGCGCCGCCTCAAGCTGGCCGTCGGCAGCACGCTGGACAATGGCTGGACCCTGGATTCGGTCACGCCGCAACACGCCACTTTCAGCCATCAGGGCCAGACCCGCGAACTGCGACTGCCCCTGCTGCGCCTTCCGCCGCCGTCGAAAGTCCCCCCTATTACTCTTCCAAACGTACCCACACCATGAACAATCGCACCCCTGAGTTTTCCCGTCTGCGCAGCCCGTTGTTGTGCCTGGCCACCGCCGTGGCCCTGGCCGGATGCGCGTCCACCCCGGAACGTTTTGAAAACGATCCGGCCCTGATGCAGGAAGCACTCAATGGCACCGGCTCGCAGCGAGGCCCGGTCAGCGATCCGGTCGAAGCGCCGAGTCCGAACAATCCTGGCGCCAGGCCTGCGCCCGCGCGCCAGCAGATCATTCGTGGCAACCAGACCTTCGTGCGCGGTGCCGGTCCGGCCCAGAGTGGCGCGGGTGGAAGAGGCGCGTCGGCGGCGGCTGGTGATATCACCTTCAACTTCGCCAATCAGCCCATCGAAGCGGTAATCAACACCGTGCTGGGGGATTTGCTGCACGAGAACTACAGCATCAATCAGGGCGTGAAAGGCGACGTCAGCTTCTCCACCTCGCAACCGGTGAACAAGCAGCAGGCGCTGTCGATTCTGGAAACGCTGCTGTCGTGGACCGACAACGCGATGATCCGCCAGGGCGACCGTTACGTGATCCTCCCGGCCAACCAGGCCGTGGCCGGCAAGCTGGTGCCGGAGATGCCGGTGGCGCGCCCGGCTACCGGGCTGTCGGCGCGGTTGTTCCCGCTGCACTTTATCTCGGCCACCGAGATGCAGAAGCTGCTCAAACCCTTCGCCCGTGACAACGCGTTCTTGCTGGTCGATCCCGCGCGCAACGTCTTGAGCCTCGCCGGTACGCCGGATGAACTGGCCAACTATCAGGACACCATCGACACCTTCGACGTCGACTGGCTCAAGGGCATGTCTATCGCCGTGTATGGCTTGCAGCGCGCCAGCGTCAGCGAACTGATGCCGGAGCTGCAGAAGATGTTCGGCCCGGACAGCGGCATGCCGTTGGCCGGCATGGTCAAGTTTCTGCCCATCGAGCGCACCAATTCGGTGGTGGCGATTTCTTCCCAGCCGCGTTACTTGAGCGAAGTCGGTGACTGGATTCACACCATCGACGAAGGCGGCGGCAACGAGCCGCAGATGTACGTCTACGACGTGCGCAACATGAAAGCCACGGACCTGGCCAAATACCTGCGGCAGATTTACGGCAACGGCCAGATCAAGGACGACAGCGCGGCCAAGGTCGCGCCGGGCCTGCGCACCCGTTCGCTGTCCTCGCTCAACGGCAGTGGCACCGGCAGCAGCGGCGGATTGAGCGGCAGTGGTCAGGGCCTGAATGGCAGCTCCGGGATGGGCGGCGGCCTGGGCTCGGGCATGGGTGGCGCCAATGGCGGTTTGCAGAACGGCACTCAGCAAGGTGAAGAAGAGCAGGACGGCGAAACCTCCGAGGACAGCGCCGACAGCAGCGGACAGAGCGACAGTTCGGACGCCGCCTCGAGTGGCTCTGGCGCCAGCAAGCGCCTGGACGACAGCACGCGCATCACCGCGCAGCAGAGCAGCAACCAGTTGCTGATCCGCACGCGTCCGGCCCAGTGGGCCGAGATCGAGTCGGCCATCAAGCGACTGGACAACGCGCCGATGCAGGTGCAGATCGAAACGCGGATTCTGGAAGTGAACCTGACCGGCGAGCTGGACCTCGGCGTGCAGTGGTACCTCGGTCGTCTGGCCGGCAATTCCGCCAGCACTACTGTCGCGAACACCGCCGGCAGTCAGGGCGCTCTGGGCGGCGGCGGTGCTGGGCTCGGTGCCACCGATTCGCTGTTCTATTCCTTCGTCAGCAACAACCTGCAGATCGCCCTTCACGCGCTGGAACAGAGTGGCCGCACGCAAGTGCTGTCGGCGCCTTCGCTGGTGGTGATGAACAACCAGCAGGCGCAGATTCAGGTTGGTGACAACATCCCGATCAGCCAGACCACGGTCAACACCTCGACCACCACCGCCACCCTGAGCAGCGTTGAATACGTGCAGACCGGGGTCATCCTCGACGTCGTGCCGCGCATCAATCCGGGCGGCCTGGTGTACATGGACATTCAGCAGCAGGTCAGCGACGCCAACGACACGGCCACTGACGCCAACGGCAACCCACGGATCTCGACGCGTTCGGTGTCGACCCAGGTGGCGGTGCAGAGTGGTCAGACCGTGTTGCTTGGCGGCCTGATCAAACAGGACAACGCCGACACCGTGTCTGCCGTCCCGTACCTGGGCAGCATCCCCGGCCTGCGCTGGCTGTTCGGCAACACCGTCAAGAGCAAGAAACGCACCGAGCTGGTCGTGCTGATCACCCCACGGGTCATCACCAGCAACAGCCAGGCGCGGCAAGTGACCGATGATTATCGTCAGCAACTGCAGTTGATCAAGCCGACGCCGCCGATGAGTACTCGGTAGTTTTGATCGTTCCCGCGCTCCGCGTGGGAATGCCGCCCCGGACGCTCCGCGTCCTTTCGCTGTAGGCTGTTTAAGGTCTGGGGGCGGGATGACGCGGAGCGTCATGGGAGGCATACCCACGCAGAGCGTGGGCACGATCAACCTAAGTCATTGCGCGCTTGGCAATCCACAGGGCCGTGGTAAAACAGGTTTTCAAACGACCCGCTCACCGCGAACTTAAAGGACCAAGGCCCATGCCCTTCGATCTCCATCACCTTCTGCTGGTGTACACCGCCTACATCGTCGGCGCGGCGAGTCCGGGGCCGAGCAACATGCGCATTATGGCGGTGGCCATGCACCGGGGGCGGCGCGCTGCGCTGGTGCTGGCGGCAGGCGTGATCAGCGGGTCGTTTTTCTGGGGTGCGATGGCGGCCACCGGCGTTTCCGCCGTACTCACGCAATACGCCAATGCGCTGACGCTGCTGAAAATCCTTGGCGGCGCCTACTTGCTGTTTCTCGCTTTCAAAGCGGCGCGTTCCGCCATGACGTCGAGTGAACAGGTCGAACGCGCAATCGCGGCTACGCCGGATGTTTCGGGCGTGCGCCTTTACCAGCGTGGCCTGCTCATGCACCTGACCAACCCGAAGGCGCTGCTGGGCTGGGTGGCGACGATGACGCTGGGGTTGGGCGCGCATGCAACGCCGCAGACCGTCGCCGTCATCCTCGCCGGTTGCGCGGTGCTCAGCGTCAACATCTTCTGTGGCTACGCTATTGTCTTTTCGACCACGCCGATGATCCGCGCCTATCGCAGGGCGCGGCGCTGGATCGAAGGCACCCTTGCCGCGGTTTATGCTACGGCCGGCGTCAAACTGTTGTGGTCACGCACGTGAAACTCTCGGCCTCGGGCGAAGACCAACACAGTACCCATGACTGGCGGGTTTGAGCCCGAGAGAGCGCACGCAATTGGACAGCAACGACGGTTTGCATTTTCACGACGACGAACTGGCGCAGGCGCGGCGGTTCAACAAGAAGCTGGCCTGGCTGCCGCGGTTTCGTATCCGCAATCGCTTCACGCCCCTTCTGATCCAATCACTGTTGCGCGTTGGCCAGCTCAATGGCGCAGCCAATCTGGCCCGCCATGGCTTGCACGCTGAAACCACCACGGCGAGTGTCGACGGTCATCGCGTGCCGGTGCGGATCATTCGGCCCAGGGGCAAAGCCAAAGGTGTGGTGCTGGACATTCATGGTGGCGGCTGGGTCATCGGCAATGCGCAGATGAATGACGACCTCAATATGGCGATGGTGCGGGCGTGCGAAGTGGCGGTGGTCTCGGTTGACTATCGGCTCGCTGGCTCAACGCCGGTGGAAGGGCTGATGGAGGATTGCCTCGTCGCCGCGCGCTGGTTGCTGGGTGATGGCTGCCCGGAATTCGCCGGGCTGCCGGTGATCGTCGTCGGCGAATCGGCGGGCGGGCATCTGGCCGGGACGACGCTGCTGCAGCTCCAGGCCTGGCCCGAGTTGTTCAAGCGCGTGTGCGGTGCCCTGCTCTACTACGGCGTGTACGACCTGAGCGGTACGCCGAGCGTGCGCACGGCAGGCCCGGACACGCTGGTGCTGGACGGCCCGGGAATGGTCGAGGCCCTGCGCATGCTCACGCCCGACATCAGCGACGCCCAGCGTCAGGCGCCGCCGCTATCGCCATTGTATGGGGATTTGTCCGGTTTCCCGCCCGCGTTGATGTGGGTCGGCGAGTTGGACCCGCTGCGCGATGACACCCTGCAACTGGCGGATCGCTGGGGCAAAACCGCAGGGGTCGAAGTGCACCTGCTCCCGGAAGCGCCCCATGGCTTCATCCACTTCCCCACCCTGATGGCCGACCGTGTGCTGGAGCATAGCCGCGCCTGGATTCGTCAGCGCATTCAATCTACGGCGGGTTGACCGAATTCGACTGACTGCACGCGGCTTTCTAGCGGGACCTGGCCGTGGCGCAGAATTGTGGGACCGGCTTCAGCCGGGAAGGCGTCGGCAGCCACACCGCCAATTTGAGGGTGTTCATACCGGCCTCTTCCCGGCTGAAGCCGGTCCTACAAAAGCATCGCGTGCATCTAATGAAAACTGGCCGTGACGCGGACCTGTGGGACCGGCTTTAGCCGGGAAGGCATCAGCAGCCACACCGCCAATTTGAGGGTGTTCATACCGGCCTCTTCCCGGCTGAAGCCGGTCCCACTAAAAGCATCGCGTGCATGCAGTGGAATCTGACCGTGACGCGTACCTGTAGACCGGCTTTAGCCGGGAAGGCGTCGGCAGCCCACACCGCTAAATTGAGGGTGTTCATACCGGCCTCTTCCCGGCTGAAGCCGGTCCCACTAACAGCAATCGCAGGGCCCTCCCGCTAAACCCGATCGAACCCCTCGTGCCGTCTCGGGTCTGCTGATCAATCGCTTTCCCGGAGAACCTTCGATGTCCCCGCATCACACCCTTGTCCTGCTCGCACGAGCGGGATATGCCGCACGCGGCGTTATGTACCTGATCATCGGCATTTTCGCCTTGCTCGCCGCCCGCGATTCGTCACGCCCCAAGGACAGCCACAGCAGCCTCGAAGCCCTGTTCAGCCAGCCCTTCGGTCACTTTCTGGTCGGGCTGGTGGTGGCAGGTCTGCTGGCATTCGCGGCCTGGCGGGTGTTGCAAGCCACTCGCGACGTCGACCATCACGGCAGGGAGTTCAAGGGCCTGGTCATTCGCGGCGGCCTGCTCGCCGGCGGTCTGGTCAACGGTGCGCTGGCGTTCTTTGCCCTGGGCCTGTTGATCGACGGCCTGCGCAGTTCCGGCGGCGGTCAAACCGAAGACCTGCTGGCTTACCTGCTGTCGTGGAAACACTCCAATCTGGTCGTCTACCTGGTTGCGCTGGTGCCGTTCGGCGTAGGCATTGCGCATTTCTTCAAGGGCTGGAAAGCGTCCTTCGAGAAGTATTTCGAGGCCGACGATGAAGTCATGAAATACGTGACCCCGGTGTCCCGCTTCGGCCTGATCGCGCGCGGCGTGGCGTTCGTCGAAATCGGCGTGCTGCTGGCCATCAGCGGCTCGAGCTATCAGGCGATGCACCCGCCCGGGCTGAAAGATGCACTCAATGCGCTGCAAAACCTGCCGGCAGGCGGCGTGGTGTTGATGGTCATGGCGCTGGGTCTGATCGCGTTTTCGGCGTACAGCTTTGCCGAAGCCGCCTGGCGCCGGATCAACATGGACGTGCCCGGCATGGCCCAGGCCTGAGCCTCTGCGGGATCAGGCGGTTCAGAGCTGCCGCAGATTGACTGATTGCGGAGTCATCGATCCACAGTGATCGGAACCCCAGCCTGTTTTTCCTCGCGCCCTCGCTCCCTAGCATGGCTCCACTCATTACGGTGGAGCTTTCCCCATGCACGACTTGCCCGTTGTTTCGACCCACGTGACGCCCATGTCCTCGGCGTCCCCCTCCTGGCGCGAGTGGCTGTCGGTGTATTCCGTGGCCTTGGGCGCGTTTGCCTTTGTCACTGCCGAATACCTGCCGGTGGGCGTTCTGCCGCAGATCGCCGAAAGCCTTGACGTCACCGATGGGGTGGCGGGGCTGATGGTCACCGTACCGGGCATCATCGCGGCGATCTCCGCGCCAGCGATCATCCTGGGTGCCGGACGCATGAACCGCCGGCATCTGTTGCTGTTCCTCAGCCTGCTACTGGTGCTGTCGAACCTGATCTGCGCGGTGTCACCGTCGCTGCCGATCATGCTGCTGGGTCGCGGGCTATTAGGGATTTCCCTCGGCGGCTTCTGGGCCGTGGCGATTGCGGCGGCCGGGCGTCTGGTCAGTGAGTCGAGGGCGGCTAAAGCCACGGCGCTGATCTTCGCCGGTATCACCCTGGCGACGGTGTTCGGGGTGCCCTTCGGGACTTTCGTCAGCACGGTCTTTTCATGGCGCATGTCCTTCGTCGTCACCGCCGGATTGGGCCTGATCGCTCTGGCAGCGCAGGCCATCACCCTGCCCTCGCTGCCTTCCAGCGAAGGACTCAAAGCCCGTGCGCTGCGGGCATTTCTGTCCCGGGGCACAGCGCGGCGCAGCATGCTTTTGCTCGGAACGGTGGTCGCCGCGCACTTCACCGGCTACACCTACGTCGCGCCGTTTCTCGGCCAGTACGCCGGGTTCTCGCCCAACGCGATTACTGGGGTGCTGCTGGGTTTCGGGCTGGTGGGCATGCTGGCGAACTTCGCCATGGCCGGGACCCTCACCACGCATTTGCGCGCGTCGCTGGGCGCCGTGATTGTGCTGATGGTGCTGGCGCAACTGGCGTTGCCGCATTTGCAAGGCGTCGGCGTGATACTGGCGGTGCTGGTGTGGGGGGTGGCCTATGGCGCGATTCCGCTGGGCGTCAGCAGCTGGATGCAACTGACCTCGCCGCAGTTGCCGGAAGCCAGTTCGGCGATGCTGGTGACCATGTTTCAGGTGGCGATCGCCTCGGGCTCGCTGTTCGGCGGGCTGATGGTCGATCACCAGGGCGTGTCGGCGGCGCTGTGGCTGGGCGCGGGTTTGGGGCTGCTGGGCCTGGCGGTGATGCTCAGCTTCGGTGTCGCCCGGGCGCCTATCGCTCAAGCGTTGCAGCGCTGAGTCAGCCCTTGAGGATGTTGCCCTTGAAATAGTCGATCAACACCCGCAGCCGAGGGGCGGTCTGCTTCGACGCAGGCCAGAGCATCCACAGGTTGCCGGTGTGGTCGGTGTAATCCCCGAGCACCACCTTCAGCCTGCCGTCGGCCAGCGGCGCGCGGATGGAAAAATCCGGCAGGCAGGCAATCCCGACGCCATCGATCGCCAGATGTGCCAGCGGGTCCGTCGTCGTGCAGGTCAATGCCCGCGAGAGGTTCGGCTGAATGTGCGTGTCGCCGACGCGCAACGGCCAGCGCTCGATCATCCCGGTAGCCGGAAACTTGTGCAGCAGGCAGGTGTGGTGAATCAGCTCGTCGGGGTGCGCCGGCTCACCGCAGCGCTCCAGGTACGCGGGCGATGCCACCAGTTGCAGCTGGAAGCCGCCGAGCTTGCGCGCGGTCAGCCGCGAATCCTGGGGCGCACCGGTGCGGATCACGGCATCGAAACCTTCCTCGATCACGTCCACCATACGGTCGGACATGTCCACTTCCAGCTCGATGTCCGGGTAGGCGCGCATGAACCCGGCCAGCACCGGCATGATCAGTACGTTCTGAATCGGCACGCTGATGCGCACTTTGCCGCGTGGGGTGGCGGACAGCTCATGCAGTTCCAGTTCCGCCGCTTCGACCTCGCTGACGATGCGCTTGCAGCGATCGAGAAACAGCTCGCCTTCGGTGGTCAGCGTCACGCTACGGGTACTGCGGTGGAACAGCCGCACGCCGAGGCGCTCCTCCATGCGCGCCACGCTCTTGCCCACGGCGGACGACGAGATTTCCAGCAGACGCCCCGCTTCGGTGAAGCTGCGGGTTTCGGCCACGGTGATGAACGCCGTGATGCCGCTGAGACTGTCCATCATGGGTGGTGTGCTCTTGGATGGATGAAAGTGATGCATCGTTGGGTGAGACGGGTTGTAGCACTGACTGTGGGGCTGACTCCAGACCGGATTGCGGGACCGGCGATGATCACGACCGTGGAGCGGCTTTAGCCGGAAAGGCGTCGGATGGCGCACTGCAAAAGTGGGGGGTGAATGCAATGGCCCCTTCCCGGCTGAGGCCGGTCCTACGAACAGCATTGCGTGTGTCCAGTCAGTTCCATTACAGATTCCATGCGCCGAGGGGACCGGCTGCGGAACACCGTTGTGGGACCGGCTTTAGCCGGGAAGGCGTCGGATGTCGCTCTGCAGAAGTGAGGGGTGAATGCAATGGCCCCTTCCCGGCTGAAGCCGGTCCTACCAACAGCATTGCGTGTGTCCAGTGCGGTGAGCTGCAGCCTCGCCAAAGCATGCTTCATGTTCAGCTCCGATTAAGTATCCGGGCGCTAACTTATGAAAACGGCCACCCAGCCTGTCAAACAAGTTCAACGGAGGAATTAAAGCAGATCTGCAGCTCGGCTGTTTATAACCCACTACCGATAACTGCCGGCATGCTGAACCCAAGCTGTCTGAGCACGAAATAACAGTCAGATGTTTAAACATGAAGCTTCTAACCACGGCAATACTCGAACAACCGTCATATCCAGCTGATAGCCCCGTATTCATTGGCTATCACTGCCTGACGAACACACGGAAATGTTACGCGTCACGAACGTTATTTTCATATGTGTGAGATTAATCTCCAGATCAGGTGATAGCGGAACAACGTAATCAGATCTCATCATCTGATGACTCAGTTACATAAATGACACGATGCCCGCAACGGCACCGTTATGAATACCTGCACGTGTTTTAAATAACTTCCCAGGCGGTGCATGTTAGCGCCAGCGGACGGGTGTGTTCAAAACTTGAACTTCAGTGGGACGTTCTCATTATGAATGAGGCTTTTCTTCCTTTTTCCCGGCCCAGTATCGGCGATGAAGAAGTGGCGGCCGTAACCCGCGTGCTGCGCTCCGGCTGGATCACCACGGGCCCCGAATGCCAGCAGCTCGAAGCGCAGTTCGCCGAACGGGTCGGTGCCCTGCATGCCATCGCTGTTTCCTCCGCAACAGGCGCCATGCACATCGCCTTGCTCGCCCTGGGCGTCGGCCCCGGCGATGAAGTGATCACGCCTTCGCAGACCTGGGTCTCGACCGCCAACATGATCTGCCTGCTGGGCGCCACCCCGGTGTTTGTCGACGTTGACCGGGACACGCTGATGACCGACGCCGATTTGATCGAACAAGCCATCACCCCGCGCACCAAAGCCATTGTGCCGGTGCATTACGCCGGCGCCGCCTGCGACCTCGACCCGATTTACGCCCTGGCGGACCGCCACGGCATCGCGGTCATCGAAGACGCCGCCCACGCGGCGGGCACAGGCTACAAGGCCCAGCCGGTAGGCAGCCGCGGCACGGCGATCTTTTCCTTCCATGCCATCAAAAACATGACCTGCGCAGAGGGCGCGATGGTCGTCACCGACGATGCCGTGCTGGCCGATCGCGTGCGCCAGCTGAAATTCCACGGCCTCGGCGTCGATGCCTACGACCGCCTGACCCTGGGCCGCAAACCCCAGGCTGAAGTCATCGAGCCGGGCTTCAAATACAACCTGGCGGACATCAACGCCAGCATCGCCCTCGTGCAATTGCACCGGCTGGATCACATCAACGAGCAACGCCGCCGGCTGGCCAGCCACTACCTGGACCGCCTGGCAAGCAGCCCGGTCATGCCACTGGCGCAACCCGTGTACCCGCAACAGCACGCCTGGCACCTGTTCATCCTGCGCATCGACCCCGAGCGCTGCGGCCTGGACCGCGACGGGTTCATGAAAGCCCTGCAAGAGCAGCGCATCGGCACCGGCATTCACTTCATCGCCACGCACCTGCACCGCTATTACCGACAGCGTTTCCCGAACGTGCACCTGCCGAACACCGAGTGGAATTCGTCGCGGCTGTGTTCGATCCCGCTGTTCCCGGACATGACCCGCGACGATGTCGAGCGGGTGGTCGGGGCCATTGAATCCATCGTGGAAGCGCGCCCTTGAAAGCCTATCCCGTCCGCTATGTGTCCATCGTCATCCCGGTCTACAACGAGGAACGAAGCCTGCCCGAATTACTGCGCCGCACCGAGGCCGCCTGCGCCCTGATAGGTCACGCTTTTGAAATCGTGCTGGTGGACGACGGCAGCCGCGACGCCTCGGCCGAGCTGCTTCAACAGGCCGCCGAGCGACCAGGCAGCCCCGTCGTGGCGGTCATTCTCAACCGCAATTACGGCCAGCACGCGGCGATCATGGCCGGCTTCGAGCAGTGCAAGGGCGACGTGGTCATCACCCTGGACGCTGACCTGCAGAACCCGCCGGAAGAGATTCCGCGCCTGGTGCGCCTCGCCGAACAGGGTTACGACGTGGTCGGCACGGTGCGCAACCATCGGCAGGATTCCGCCTGGCGGCGCTGGCCGTCGAAGCTGATCAATCTGGCCGTGCAGCGCTCCACTGGCGTGGCGATGAACGACTACGGCTGCATGCTCCGCGCGTACCGGCGCAGCATCGTCGACGCCATGCTCGCCTGCCGGGAGCGCAGCACCTTCATCCCGATTCTGGCCAACAGCTTCGCCCGGCACACCACAGAAATTCTGGTCGAGCATGCCGAGCGCGAGCACGGCGATTCCAAATACAGCCCCATGCGCCTGATCAACTTGATGTTCGACCTCATCACCTGCATGACCACCACGCCCCTGCGGCTGCTGAGCATCGTGGGTTTTGGCATGGCGCTGCTGGGCGTGCTGTTCGCCCTGGCGCTGGTGGTCCTGCGGCTGATCTTCGGCGCGCCCTGGGCCGGGCACGGCACCTTTGTCCTGTTTGCGGTGCTGTTCGTGTTCACCGGCGGGCAGTTCATCGGCATGGGCCTGCTCGGTGAATACCTCGGGCGCATGTACAGCGACGTGCGCGCACGGCCGCGTTTCTTCATTGAAAAGGTCGTGCGCCGCACCGCTGTTTCCAGCGCCTACCCGGTCAACTCCTCCCCCTCTGCTGATGCCCACAAGGTCGCACCATGAACAAGAAAGCGGTTGTTTTTGCTTACCACGATATTGGCTGCGTTGGCCTGCAGGCCCTGCTCGCCGCCGGGTATGACATCGCAGCGGTGTTCACCCACGCCGATGACCCCAAGGAAACCACCTTCTTCGGCTCGGTGGCGCAGCTGTGCGCGCTGCACGGGATCGCCGTGTACGCGCCGGAAGACCCCAATCACCCGCTGTGGGTTGAGCGCATCGCCCGGCTCGAACCCGATTTCATCTTCTCCTTCTACTACCGCCAGCTGCTCGGCGAACCGTTACTGGCCTGCGCGAAAGAAGGCGCGTTCAACCTGCACGGCTCACTGCTGCCCAAATACCGTGGCCGGGCGCCGGCCAACTGGGTGCTGGTGAACGGCGAAAGCGAAACCGGCGTGACCTTGCACCAGATGGTCAAACGCGCCGACGCAGGCCCTATCGTCGCCCAGCAGCGGATCTCGATCAGTCCGACTGAAACGGCCCTGACCCTGCACGGCAAGTTACGTGAAACCGCCGCAGACCTGCTCTCGGACACCCTGCCATTGCTCGCCCAGGGCCGGTTGCCGGGCACACCCCAGGATGAATCCGCCGCCACCTGTTACGGCCGGCGCAGCGCTGCCGACGGTCTGATCGACTGGTCCCTGCCGGCCACCCGGCTGGGCAATCTGGTCCGCGCGGTGACTCAGCCCTACCCGGCGCGTTCTGCCCGGTGGGTGAGCACAAACTGATTGTCTGGGTCGCCCGCGCAGAGACCGGCTATACCGGCGAAGCCCCCGGCACGGTGCTCGGTTGCGAGCCGTTGCGCATTGCCTGCGGCGAAGGCTCGCTGGTGATCAGCGCCGGCCAGCGTGGCGACAACGGCCTGTACCTGAGCGGCGCGCAACTGGCCCGTGAGTTCGGTCTGGTGGAGGGCTCGCGCTTGCAGGGCATGGACCCGCGCCGCCCGGTCCGACGCACCCGCGTGCTGATCCTGGGGGTCAACGGCTTCATCGGCAATCACTTGTCCGAACGTTTGCTGCAAGACGACCGCTATGAAATCTATGGCATGGACATCGGCTCGGACGCCATCGAACGCCTGCGGACCAGGCCGAATTTCCACTTCATCGAAGGCGACATCAGCATCCACTCCGAGTGGATCGAGTACCACATCAAGAAGTGCGACGTGGTGCTGCCGCTGGTGGCCATCGCCACGCCCATCGAATACACGCGCAACCCGCTGCGGGTGTTCGAGCTGGACTTCGAAGAGAACCTGAAAATCGTCCGCTACTGCGTCAAGTACAACAAGCGCGTGATCTTCCCGTCGACCTCGGAGGTGTATGGCATGTGCCAGGACGCCAGCTTTGACGAGGACACCTCGAATCTGGTGGTCGGCCCGATCAACAAGCAGCGCTGGATCTACTCGGTGTCCAAGCAGTTGCTCGACAGGGTGATCTGGGCCTACGGGCAGAAAGGTTTGCAGTTCACCCTGTTTCGCCCGTTCAACTGGATGGGGCCACGGCTGGATCGCCTGGACTCCGCGCGCATCGGCAGCTCACGGGCCATTACCCAGCTGATTCTGCACCTGGTCGAGGGCACGCCGATCCGGCTGGTGGACGGCGGCGCGCAAAAGCGCTGCTTCACCGACGTGGTCGACGGCATCGAAGCCCTGGCGCGGATCATCGAAAACAAGGGCGGGCTCTGCAACGGCCAGATCATCAACATCGGCAACCCCGACAACGAAGCCAGCATTCGTCAGCTGGGCGCCGAGTTGCTGCGTCAGTTCGAGGCCCATCCGCTGCGCGACAACTTCCCGCCGTTTGCCGGTTTCCGTGAGGTCGAGAGCCAGTCGTTCTACGGCAAGGGCTATCAGGACGTCAGCCACCGCAAGCCGAGCATCGACAACGCCCAGCGGCTGATCGCCTGGACACCGACCATCGAGCTGAGCGAAACCATCGGCAAGACCCTGGACTTCTTCCTCCGGGAAGCCATGGCCGAGAAGGCCGAACCGACTGTCAGCACCGGCGCACGCAGCTGATGAAGGCCGGTCTGCGCATCGACGTCGACACCTGGCGCGGCACCCGCGACGGCGTGCCGCGACTGCTGGACCTGCTCGACGAAGCGCAGGTCAAGGCGACGTTTTTCTTCAGCGTCGGCCCGGACAACATGGGGCGCCATCTGTGGCGTCTCGCGCGGCCACAGTTCCTCTGGAAAATGCTGCGCTCCCGGGCGGCCAGTCTGTACGGCTGGGACATTCTGCTGGCGGGCACCGCGTGGCCCGGCAAACCCATCGGTCGCGATCTCGGGCCGCTGATGCGCCGCGCTCAGGAGGCCGGTCATGAAGTGGGCTTGCACGCCTGGGATCACCACGGCTGGCAGGCCAATGCCGGGCGCTGGAGCGAGGCCGAGCTGGCCGATCAGATACAGCGCGGCGTTGACGTTCTCAGCGATATTCTCGGCCACCCGGTGACCTGCTCCGCCGCCGCCGGCTGGCGTGCCAATGAGCGGGTGGTGCAGGCGAAAGAGGCATTCGGTTTTCGCTACAACAGCGACTGTCGGGGCACCTCGATATTCCGTCCGCTTCTGGCCGATGGCGCGCCGGGCACACCGCAGATTCCGGTGGACCTGCCGACTTACGACGAATTGATTTCGCCACAGCTCGATGCCCAGGCCTTCAACGACGACATCCTCGGGCGGTTTGCGGCCTGGAAGCTGAACGTCTACACCGTCCACGCCGAGGTCGAAGGCATCGTCATGGCCCCGGCTTTTCGCGCGCTGTTGAGCGAGGCGAAAAACCATGGCGTCGACTTTCAGCCCCTTGGCGCGCTGTTGCCGGACAGACTGGATCACTTGCCCGCGGGCCAATTGGTCCGCGGGGCGTTGCGCGGTCGCGAAGGCTGGCTGGGGGTGCAGCGATGATCAAAGCCGAACATCGCAACATCGCCCTGCTGGTGCTGGCCTTCGCCGCGTTCTATCTGCTGCCGCTGGGGTCCCACGGCTTGTGGATTCCCGATGAGACCCGCTACGCCCAGATCAGCCAGGAAATGCTGCACAGCGGTCACTGGGCCGCGCCGCATTTCATGGGCCTGCGGTATTTCGAGAAACCCGCTGCGGGCTATTGGCTGATTGCCGTCGGCCAGGCCATCTTTGGAGAAAACCTGTTTGGCGTGCGCATCGTGTCAGCGCTGAGCAGTGGCCTGAGCGTGGTGCTTGCTTACTGGCTCGCCGCGCGGATGTGGAACGACCCGCGCAAGAGTTTCGCCAGTGCGCTGCTGTTCATGAGTTTCGCCTTTATTGCCGGGCAAGCTGGTTATGCCAACCTCGATCCTCAGTTCACCCTGTGGTCCAACCTGACGCTGGTCGGGTTCTGGTGCGCCGTTCACCGCAGCGGGCGTGCGCGACTCGGCGCCTGGACGTTGATCGGTCTGGCCTGCGGCATCGGCTTCATGACCAAAGGTTTTCTGGCCTGGGCGCTGCCGGTGATGATCACCCTGCCCTACATGCTCTGGCAGCGGCGCCTCGGCGAGCTGCTTCGCTATGGGCCGCTGGCGGTGTTGATCGCCATCGTCGTGAGCCTGCCGTGGGTGCTCTCGGTGCATGTTGAGGAACCGGACTTCTGGCGATTCTTCTTCTGGCATGAGCATGTGCGACGCTTTGCCGGAGCCGATGCCCAGCACGCCGAACCCTGGTGGTTTTACCTGCCACTGCTGGTGGTGTCGTGCCTGCCGTGGGCTGCGTTGCTGCCGGTCACGTTCCGCCAGGCCTGGCAGCGCAGGCGTCGACCCGACATCGGCTTTCTGCTGCTGTGGCTGCTGGTGCCGCTGGCGTTTCTCAGCGTCAGCAACGGCAAGCTGCCGACGTACATTCTGCCGTGCCTGCTGCCGGTGGCGCTGTTGATGGCGGATGGGCTGATCGAACGCCTCAAGCAAGGTCAACTCACCGCGTTGCGCGTCAACGGCTGGCTGAATGGGGCCGCCGGCTTGATCGGGTTGGGCGTGCTGCTCTGGCTGCAACTCCAACAGCCGGTGTACGTCCACGAACCGCTGAACCTGCTGCTGGCGATCATCGTGTTGATCGGCTGGTGCGCGAGCAATGCGCTGCAAGGCCTGCGCCCGATGAAGTATTGGGCCGCACCGGCGCTGGGCAGCTGGCTGCTGGTGGCGTTGTTGCCCGCGGCCCTTCCCTATGACGTGGTGCATAACAAGACGCCTGACCAGTTTGTGCTTGCCCATCAAGCGCAACTGGCAGCGAGCACGCACTTATTGAGCAACGACCTGGGCGCTGCATCAGCACTGGCGTGGCGGCTTAACAGAACCGACGTGTCGTTTTTCAACACCTGGAACGAACTGGATTACGGGCTGGGCTATCCCGACGTCACAGGGCGCGAAGTCCCCCTTAAGGGGATTGATGAGTGGATGACCCAAGCCCGCCGCGAGGGTCAGGTCGGGGTGGTCATGCGTGGCAGAAGTGACGAGGAGCTGCGCGAGCTTGAGTTGCTGCCCAAGGACGCCGAGCGCTATGACGAAGGCAATCTGATCATCCTCATTTACGGGAAGTCAGCGCCATGACCTGGCTGCTGTTGTTGGGCACCTGCGGGCTGACCTGCCTGGGCCAGGTCGCGCAGAAGTGCGCGGTGGAGCGCTGGGGCGGCACGTTCCCCGGCGTGCTCGCGGCCGCGCGCTCGTTCTGGTTGTGGCTGGCCGTGGGCTGTCTGGGACTGGGCCTCGTCGGCTGGCTGCTGGTGTTGCAACGCCTGGAAGTCGGCATCGCTTACCCGATGCTGGGGCTGAATGTGGTGCTGATCACCCTCGCCAGCCGGTTCGTTTTCAAGGAATCCATCGACGCCGTGCACTGGTTGGGCGTCGCGTTGATTCTGGCGGGCGTCGTGCTGCTGGGGCGTCAGGCATGAGCCGGTCAAGTCTTTGCCAATCGGGCAGGCAGCGCGGGGCGACCGCGTGGGCGATGGGCAGCGTGGCGCTGGTGAGTTCGGCGCAGCTGGGCATGCGCTGGGGCATGAGCCGTCTGCCCTCCCCTGATGCCTGGCCGGGTTTGCGCGGGCTGACACAACTGAGCCCTTTCGCCGTGCTGGTGATCGGCGCCGCGATCATTGCCTATGGGCTGTCGATGCTCGCCTGGCTGCTGGCGCTGCGCGACCTTCCGCTGAGTCGCGCCTATTCCCTGCTCAGCGTCAGCTACGGGCTGGTGTATGCCCTCGCCGCGGCGCTGCCATTTTTCCATGAGACGTTCACGGTATCGAAAACTTTGGGCGTCATCCTGATCGTGATGGGCGTGCTGACCATCAACCTTCGGCGCATTTCCAGCACTCCTCCACAGGGCTTTTCTTCATGAGAATCAGCGTTTTCGGTAGCGGGTATGTCGGGCTGGTGCAAGCCACCGTGCTTGCTGAAGTGGGCCACGACGTGGTCTGCATGGACATCGACCAGGCCAAGGTCGAGCAGTTGCGGCAGGGTCAGGTGCATATTTTCGAACCGGGGCTGGCCGGCCTGGTGCGCGAGAACCTGGAGAACAAACGCCTGCAGTTCACCACCGACGCGCAACGCGCGGTCGAGCACGCCGAGGTGCTGTTTATCGCCGTCGGCACGCCGTCCCGCGATGACGGCTCGGCAGACCTGACGGGTTTTTTCGCCGTCGGAGACGCCATCGCGACGTACCGGTCGGAGCCGCTGATCATCGTCGAGAAGTCAACGGTGCCGGTGGGCAGTGGCGACGCGTTGCGCGGTCATATCGACAAGGCGCTGCGCCAGGCCGGTCGCTTGCTGCAGTTCGATATCGTCTCCAATCCGGAGTTTCTCAAAGAGGGTTCGGCGGTCAACGACTGCCGGCGCCCGGACCGCATCGTCATCGGCTGCGACAGCGATGCCGTGCGCAAAGTCATGCGCGAGCTGTACGCGCCGTTCAACCGCAACCATGACCGGATCATGTTCATGGACCTGCGCAGCGCCGAGCTGACCAAGTACGCGGCCAATTGCATGCTGGCGACCAAGATCAGCTTCATCAACCAGATCGCCGAACTGGCCGAGCACCTGGGCGCCGACGTTGAGTCAGTGCGGCTGGGCATCGGCGCAGATTCGCGGATCGGCTACGACTTCATCTACCCCGGCTGCGGTTACGGCGGCTCGTGCTTCGGCAAGGACATTCGCGCGCTGATCCACAGCGCCCGGGAAGCCCATTGCTCCAACGACCTGTTAGCGGTGGTCGAGGCCATCAACGAGCGGCAGAAGAACAAGCTGTTCGAGCGGGTGAACGCCTTTTACGAAGGGGATCTGCGCGGCAAGACGTTCGCGCTATGGGGCTTGGCGTTCAAGCCAAACACCGACGACATGCGCGACGCGCCGAGCCGGGTGCTGATGGAAGCGTTGTGGGACGCCGGCGCCACCGTCCGCGCGTTCGACCCCGAGGCCATGCAGGAGACGCAACGGATTTACGGCCACCGCAGGGATCTGATTTTGATGGGCACGCCGGAATCCACGCTGAACGATGCCGATGCGTTGATCGTTTGCACCGAGTGGCAGCAGTTCAAGGCCCCGGATTTCGAGTTGATCCAGCAGCGGCTTGCCGCGCCGGTGATCTTCGACGGCCGCAACCTGTACGACACCGAACGCCTGGCCCAGAGCGGGTTTCACTACTTCCCGATCGGGCGCGGGGAATCCTGCGAGCTGCCGATCCCGCAAAAGCAGTGGATGCCGTACAAAAGTGTGGCGGGTGGTTCGATGGTGTAGCAGCCGACCCCTTCCCGGCTAAAGCCGGTCCCACAATTGGGATCGGCGCCGGCCCCGCTGGATGCAGTCGATGCTTTTTAGTAGGACCGGCTTCAGCCGGGAAGAGGCCAATGTGTACGACATCAATTTCGCGGTGTGACGCCTGACGCCTTCCCGGCTGCAGCCGGTCCCACAATAAGGGCCCGGCGTCAGCCCCACGAGTTCTTCACACCCCTCAAACCAATTTTTGACAATCGCGGCCCTACTATCCCGTCACTGTCGCGAGGGTGGAATCATTACGATGCTGGTTGTTGAAGATCTGGTGCTGGACACCGGAAAATACAGGGCCTTCCGCGCCGACAAACACTTGAAACTCAACCCGACCAACATCGGAATCCTGGCGCTGCTGATGCTAAGAAGTCCCGCTATTGTCAGCAAGGAAGAGATCGCCAAAATGCTCTGGGGCGAACAAGGTACTGACAAGAGCACCGGCCTCGGCACCCGCGTCCATCAAATCAGAAAAGTTGTCGATGACGGTTTTGCTTATCCTCTGGTTCATACGGTGTATGGCGTCGGCTATCAACTGTGCAAGTAAGCCACTCAATACCTTATGTTGTTTCAGTCACCCCCTCCCTCTCCAGTTGCTTCCAGTCTTGTGGATTGATGACGCCCCTGATCACTGGCCTGTTGCGCTTGTCCAGCGAGATAAATACCGCCCCGTCGTATTCGCTGGTTTCGGCACTGGGATAACCCTGCTGACTTTCCAGCTGACCGATGCATTCGCTGTGGGTCACCAGGACCAGATTCCGGTTGATCGCCTTGTGCGCCATGACCCGGCCGAGGTTCATGTTCTCGCAATCAACCAACCAGTCCTGGGATGCCACCGGATGGCCAAACAGGGATTGGGCGGTCTGCGCCGTGCGTGTGGACGGGCTGGCGAGGATATCGGTCCGCGCTAACCCCAGCTGACTGAGCGAACGTCCCACCTGGGCAGACACTTGGCTGCCGTTGCGGGTGATGCCGTCCTTTGGACCCAGGCACTCATTATCCGACCGATCGCAGCGCTCCCCGTGGCGCACCAGCACCACCACTTGGCCTTTCTTCCAGCTCTCGTAAAGACCCGCCCTGCTCATGTTTTGCCCCCTGACGAGGTCAATCGGCGAACGGGACCAACAGGTATACCCCGTTAACAGCAGCAGCGACACGACGATACCCGAGGCGGTCAGCAGTACACGGAATTTACTGGCGCTGTTGAATAACTTACCCGCTACCAGTGCGGGCGGTACATTGACGTGTTCGCGCATCGTGTTGCTCCGACTGTTCAGTCCATGGCAGATGGAAATCTGCGTCATTGAATGGCAAGGAGCGTAAACAGGGATGCATGGTTATTTGGTTAAGGGCTCGTGAAAAATACAGTGATGATCAAGCGTGACCACTTTCAACAGGAGAACAAGACGCGCGACTAAACGATCATGGGGTACGACGTTTCATACCCACAGCGTCATCTTGTGATTAAAACCCTCAGCACGCCGTATATATCAACGCCGTTTTCACATCGTCTTCACCGCGAGCTGACTCGGTCACCCGTAACTTCCGTCAGCGCCGACTTATTTCCCGGCGAAGTTATGAACCCCACTTATCGGGACACTCAGCGTGCGAAACCAACGATCACGATTTTATGCCTGGAACCTGGGTTTACCGATCGCCATTGCCCTGGCGATATTCGTGGTCTTCGACCTGACTTCGCTGGACGAGGTCATCAGCAACTGGCTGTATGGCCCGAATCACGAATTCCCGTTTGGCCACAATCGCCTGTTTGAAAACCTGACCCACCGCTGGCCGCGGATCATTCCCGACCTCACGGGGGAAGCCGCGATCATCGGCTCGCTCCTGTCATTCCTCTGGCCGCTGTTGAAACCGGGGCGACACGACCGGCTTATCAGGTCGCTGGAGAGGTTGCGCATCGCCCCGCTGCTGCGCTTCACCGCCCGCCACCGGCGGGACTTCCTGTTCATCGTTGTCTCGTTCGCCGTGACCACCGGCATGATCCACTTCTTCAAAAGCCACACCAGCATCTACTGCCCGGTCGAAACGACGCTGTACGGCGGGACGATGGAGAAGAAGGAGTGGTTCGAGAATTTCAGCCTGTTCCATGAAGCCGGCGCCGGTCGCTGCTGGCCGGGTGGGCATGCCTCCGGCGGCTTCACCATGGTCGCGCTGTACTTCGTCGCGCGCCGGTATCAATGGCGCCACGCCCGCGCGATCCTGTATGCCTCAATGATTCTGGGGGCGATCTACGGCACCACGCGCGTCCTGCAAGGCTGGCATTTCATGTCGCACACGTTCTGGGCCGGGGTGATCGTGTGGATCGGTGCGCTGCTCACTGCCCTCGCCTTCTACGGCTGGCGACAGCTTGCCCCTGGGCCCGTCGAGGAGGCCAGTCCCGCGCTACGGAAGCGGTCGGTGTCCGGGCCCAACGGAGTCACCGATCTGTAAATGTGGCATGAGCGGGTCAGCCATCCAGGCGTCGATCCAGCCGCGAATCAACGTCGCCGGCATTGGCTCGGCGATGCCGAAACCCTGGCCGATCTCACAACCGAGCTGCAACAGGCGTGACGCCTGGGCGGGGCTGTTGACGCCCTCGGCGATGACTTCGCGACCGAACGCGCTGGCCAGCCCCAGTATCGCCTGCAGGATCGAGATATCGCCGGGGGCGTCGAGCATGCCGTGAATGAACGTCTGATCGATCTTCAGTTGCGCCACCGGCAAGCGCTTCAAGTAGCTGAGGGACGAATACCCTGTGCCGAAATCGTCCAAGGCAAAGCGCACGCCCAGTTGCTCGCACGCACGCAACGTGCGCGAGACGCCTTCGACGTCTTCCAGCGCGCTGGTTTCGAGGATCTCGATCATCAGCATTTCCGGCCCGACATCAGGGTGTGCTGCGAGTCGCTCGGTCAGGTTCGCCACAAAATCAGGGTGCTGAAGTTGCCGTGCGCCGACATTGATGCTCACCGCCAGATGCAGCCCTTCCCGTTGCCAGCGCTCGATCTGGCTCAAGGCACTTTCGAGCACCCACTCACCCACCACCTCCGCCAGTGAGCTGCTTTCGATCAGCGGCAGAAAACTGCCCGGCAACAGCAATCCGCGCTCCGGATGCTCCCAGCGCAGCAGGGCTTCCGCACCGACGACCGCGCCCGTGCGCAGGTTGACCTTGGGCTGAAAATACAGGCGCAGTTCCCCCTCGCGAATGGCCTGATCGATACGGTCCAGACGCGCGTTGTGCCCACGCATCTCCTGGTCATGCTGCGCATCGAACACGTGGAAACGGTTCTTGCCCTCGAGTTTCGCCTGGTACATCGCCTGATCGGCCTGGCGCAGCAGTTGATCGGCGCTGATCTCGTTATCCTGCGGGTAGTAACTGACGCCGATGCTCGCCGACAGCGTCAGGTTCAGCGCGCCCACCTGCACCACCTCGCTGGCGGCCGTGAGCAGACGTTCAAGGATCGGCGCGCTGTCGCAGAGCTGGTCAAGATCGACGATCAGCGCCACAAATTCGTCTCCCCCCAGACGCGCCAGCGTGCAGGCCTCGTTCAGGACGTTCTGCATGCGCCGGGACACGCTGGACAGTACCCGGTCCCCCACGTCATGGCCGTGCAGGTCATTGATCGCCTTGAAGCCGTCCAGGTCCAGGTAACCCAATGCCAGCCGGGTGCCGTTGCCCAAGGCATCGGCCATCGCCTGTTGCATGCGCGAGGCGAGCAGAACGCGGTTGGGCAAGTGGGTCAGCGGGTCGTAGTGGGCCACGTATTCCAGCTGCCGCTGGTAGCTGTGCAGTTCGGTGACGTCGGTGAACAGCGAGACGTAATGCTGGGTGACGCCGTGGGCGTCGACGATGGCGGTAATGGTCTGTCGCGCGGCATAGGCCGAGCCGTCGCGCCGGCGGTTCCACAAGTCGCCCTGCCAGTAATGCTCGGTCAGCAGGCTGCGCCAGAGGCTGACGTACTCGGCACGCGGGGTCATGCCAGAGGCAAGAAAGCGCGGGTTCTTGCCCGTCGACTCATCGCGTTCGTAGCCGGTGATGGTGGTGAACGCGTCGTTGACCTCGATGATCGCGCCGGTCGGGTCAGTGATCATGATGCCCTCCCGCGCGTGGGTGAATACGCTGGCAGCGAGGTTGAGGCGATGTTCGATCTGCCGGCGCGCGGTGAGGTCGGTCAGGGTCACACGGATGCCGCTCGTCTCGCCGCCGTGGCGCACGCAGTTCAGCCGGGCCTGCCAGTGCGTGCCGTCGGTGCGCTCCAGGCTGAGATCGCACTCCTCCGCTTGCCCGGTGCGACAGACTCGGGCGAATACCTGCTGCCAGTGGTCGCGGTCCCGGCTGACGACGCGGCCGGCAAAGCGCCGTTGCAACAGGCGGTGGCGCGGGTAGGTCAGCAGCGTCTCGCCGGTGCGGTTGACGGCTTCAATGACCCCTTGGCGCGTCAGCGTGAGGTAACCCACCGGCGCGTTTTCGTACAAATCCAGGTAGAGGTCGCGGGAGGCCTCCAGTGCGGACTGGGCAACGCGCAGTTCCTCGTTCTGCATCTGCAACTCGGCCTGGTGCAATTGCAGGTCATGCAGCAGCCGGGCGTTGTCGTCCGGGTCCGGGATGTCGGGAGGGTTCGCCGGATGAACGATATGGGGCTCGAAAGGCGGGGTTTTCATGGTCGTCCCGCACCTCAGGCGTGTGAAGTGTCAGGCTGCATCGCCAGAAGAATCAGGTGCGGCCGCGTCGCGTCTCCCACCACCCGACGGGCGTTCAGGGTGATCGCCCGCGGGCCTGCATCGGTCAGTTCATGTTCCACGACGAAGCCGTCGAAACTGGTGTCGTTCTCCAGCAGGGTGCCGAGCTTTTGCCGCAGCGCCGGGATGTCCCACAGGCGGTTGTTGAGTTCAAAGAGTGTGCGACCGGTGGTCAGCGGCTCGGTCGTCGGAAAGGTGCGGTAGTAGGACCGACTGGCGGACACGACGCACAGGTCTTCGTCCAGCACCAGCAGCGGCTCGATGACCGTGTCGACGATGGCTTCGGCCAACTCGCGCGCCGCCTGCACGGCCTTCTGGTTGGCGATGCGGCTGTTGATGTCGTGAAAGGTCATGACCACGCCGTGAATGACGTTGTCCAGCGTGCGGTACGGTGCCAGCCGCGCCAGGAACCAGTTGCCCGACACAGTGCACAGTTCGATCTCTTGCGGGATCAACATGTCGAGCACCTCCTGTGCGGGGACCAGCAGGTCCATGGAGTGAATGTACGAAGAGATATCGGCCAGTGGCCGCCCCACATCCTTGGGGATCAGGCGGTAGATCTTCACGGCGTCGCGCGTGAAGCGGCGAATGATCAGCTTTGTGTCAAGAAATATAGTCCCGATATTGATGCTGTCGAGGAGGTTCTTCATGTCATTTTGCATGTCGCCGAGCTGTTCGATCTTCGTTTGCAGCTCGGCATTGACCGTGACCAGCTCCTCGTTGACCGATTGCAGCTCTTCACGGGAGGTTTCCAGCTCCTCGTTGGACGACTGCAATTCTTCGTTGGTCGATTGCATCTCTTCGTTGGCCGCGCCCAGCTCCTCGTTCAGGTGCTGCAACTCATCAATGGTCGCCTGCAGGTTCTCCCGCGTGTACGCCAGGTCGTGCTCCAGCAGCCTGACCCGATCGGGCGCCAGATGTGCGGCGGTATCCGGTACCGCGTCGGGCGGAATGTCCGCGCCGCTGGCCGGTTCCTGGAACGTGATCAGGAGCAACTGCTCGCCCTGAGCCGTGTTGCCCATCCGGCGCACGCTGAGGCTGACCCAGCGCGTCGCGCCGTCACCGCTGACCGGCAGCGGCCGGGTGGCAGTCGGCTCGGCGCTGAGGGCGGCACGCTGCACCGCACTGCGCAGGTCCAGCTGCAGGCCTTCGCGGGCCATTTCGACGACGTTGAGGCTGGGTTGCCCCGGCGCAGGGCGCAGGTAGCGGCCGGTGTCGCCGTGGACATACAGAATGTTGCCGGTCAGATCAGTGACCACCGAGGCAGGGCCAAAGTCCTGCAGCAGCGCCCGACGGGTCAGTTCGGCAATGTTGGTTTCCTTGGTCATGGTCGCGGGGCGGTCCGGGGGTCGGCTGATGGGGCTGGGCAGCCACGACAGCGTGCTGTCCATCGGCATGGATTTAGGGGTTCGGGTCTTCACGGCCCGGTAGAACTTCCATTTGCGCTGCAACGGCGTGAACAGTGTGGCATGCCCGCCGATGCTCTCGGAAGGCGAGAGAAACAGCACGCCGTCAGGCTTGAGCGCGTAATGAAAGGTCGGGATCAGGCGGTTCTGCAGCGCATGCCCCAGGTAGATCATCAGGTTGCGGCAGCACAGCAGATCGATACGGGTGAAGGGCGGATCCTTGATCACGTTCTGCACCGCGAACACGATCATCTCGCGGATTTCCTTCTTCACCCGGTAACCGCCTTCGACGCGACTGAAATAGCGCTCCAGGCGCTCGGCGCCGACGTCACGGGCGACGGAAAGCGGGTAGAACCCGGCGCGGGCGGTGCTGATGGCATCGGCGTCCAGGTCGGTGGCGAACACCTGAATGCCCGGCGCCACGCCGGCAGCCTGACCCTGCGGATGCAGGAGCTCGTGCAGAACGATGGCCACCGAGTAGGCCTCTTCACCCGTGGCGCAACCGGCAATCCACACCCGCAGCGGCTCATCGCCAGCCTTGGCGTCGATCATCGGCTGGAGGATCTGCCGCTGCATGACCGTGAACGCGGCCGGGTCACGAAAGAACTGGGTGACGTTGATCAGCAACTCGCTGAACAGCAACTTGCATTCCTCCGCCGAGCCCTGCAGCAGCCGCAGGTAGTCGTCCTGACTAGCGAGGTTCATGATCTGCAGCCGTCGCTCGATGCGCCGCGCGATGGTGCTCTTCTTGTACTGGGTGAAGTCATGGCCGGTCATGGTGCGCAGGTGCAGCAGAATCTGCTCGATGGCGTCGCCCTGCGTCGTCGACGGTGCCGGGCCGTCCGGGTCCGTGCTGCCGGTCAGTACGCCGGGCATTTGCTCCACGCTCATCACATGACTGGCGTTGCCCGCCTGGATCGCGCTGTCGGGCATGCCGCTGTAGGTCGCCTCCTCCGGCCACTGCACCAGGGTTCTGCCGCCGTGATCGAGGATCGCCCGGCAGCCGGCGGTGCCGTCCGCACCGGTACCGGACAGAATCACGCCGACCGCCCTCGTCCCATGGTGCTCGGCCATTGAGGCGAAGCAGGCGTCGATGGGCAGAGGGTGACCGCGCTCGCCCTCGTAGCGGGTCAGGACCAGCGTGTCGGCCGTCACGCTCAAGCCAAAGTGCGGCGGGATCACATACACGGTGTCGGCGTCGAGCGGCGCGCCATGGGTGGCCTCGACGACCCTCATGCCGGTCGAACGGGCGAGGATTTCGGTGAGCAGGCTGGGCGTGGTCGGTGCAAGGTGCTGGATCACCAGAAAGCTCATGCCCGAATCGCTCGGCATCAGGCTCAGGAAGCGCTGCAGCACTTCCAGACCGCCCGCGGACGCGCCAAGGCCGACGAGCAGTCGGCCCTGGGGGCGGTGGTGCTGCGCGATGTCGGACACGGGATCCCTCATGTGGCAAATGGACGCGGATGATGCCCGCTGCCGGCCGGCCGGGCAATGGCGGATAGGCCGCCAGGCCTCGCCGATGAGTCTCCCCGACGGGTCAACACGCCAGACAGGCGCCTGCATTAATGTCACACTAACGCCCGGCCTGTCCCTGATAGCGCTGTGCCATACTCTACGTATGCCGGGTCACAGCGTCGCGCGTCAATGCCGTTCATCCAGAAGCGGAAATCTCTTCCCGCGCCCCCAGTCCATCCCTTTCTCTGAACCACTGTGTCGAGATGTCGCCCATGAAGTCGGACAACGTACAAATTGGCCCGCTGGATTTCCTGCTGGGCGGGGGTGAGATGGGGCAGTTGATCCGGGATTTCGACTGGGCGTCGACGTCACTGGGGGATCCGGCAGCGTGGCCGCAGTCTCTGCGCTCGGCCATCAGCATCTGCCTGCACTCCAGCTTCCCGACCGCGATCTACTGGGGCGAAGACTTCTGCCTGCTGTACAACGACGCCTGGGCACCGATCCCGGCGGATCGTCACCCGGCGGTACTGGGCCACCCGGCGCGGGAGGTCTGGCCGATTATCTGGGACGTCGTCGGGCCGCAGCTCGAAGCCGCCGTCCGGGATGCCGAGGGATTTTCGGCGTTCGACCAGCGGTTGATGATGGAGCGTGGCGGGAGCCTGGTGGAGACGTGGTGGAACTACAGTTTCACGCCGATCCGCGGGGAAAACGGGCGCATCGCGGGCATCCTCAATCAGGGCCACGAGGTCACTGACCGGATTCTCGCCGAGCGTCGCCGTACGGACCAACTCGTCCGTCAACGCAAGATGTTCGAGCAGGCGCCCGGCTTCATCACGGTGCTCCATGGCCCCGAGCACCGCTTCGAATTCGTCAACCAGTCCTACACCCGGCTGTTCGGCGAGCGCGATTACGTCGGCAAAACCATCTACGAGGCATTCCCGGAGCTCGCAGGCCAGGGCTTTTATGAGTGGCTGGACGGGGTCTACCGCACCGGCGAGCGCCTGGTTCAGCAACACACCCCGATCCAGCTCAGTCACCCGGACGCCCCGTGCGAAGTGCGCTACCTGGATTTTATCTATGAGCCGCTGCTCGATGATGCCGGCCAGGTGACGGGTATTTTCTGCGAAGGCCACGACGTCACCGAGGCGCATATCTCCCGGGCGGCGCTGGAGGCCAGTGAAGCGGCACTGCGCGAGGAGACCCGCACGCTGGAGACACTGAATCGGGTGAACGCCGAGCTGGCCCTCGACCTGGACCTCAAACGACTGGTACAGACCGTGACCGATGCCGGACGAGAGATGACCGGCGCACACATCGGCGGCTACTTTCACAACGTTGCAGGCGATCACTTCGATCTCTTTACGCTGTCTGGCGCGCCGCCCACGGAATTGGCCCGGTTGCCAGGCCCGCGGGCGAGCCCGGTGTTCGCGCCGGCGTTCCTCACCGAGGGCGTGATGCGCTCCGACGATATTTTGCCGGACCCACGCTATGGCGGCATCACGCCGCATTTCGGCTTGCCGGCCGGCCATGCGCCGGTGCGAAGCTACCTGGCAGTCTCGGTGGTGTCGCGCTCGGGGGAGGTGCTCGGCGGACTGTTCTACGGGCACTCGGAGCCGGCGCAGTTCAGCGCGCGTCACGAAGCACTGATGTCGGCGCTCGCCGCTCAGGCCGCCATCGCCATCGATAACGCGACGCTGTTCCAGCAGGTGCACAGCGCCAACGAAACCCTCGAACAGCGGGTGCTGGCCCGTACCCGGGAGTTGTCTGAAGCCCACTCGGCCCTGCGCCAGGCGCAGAAGATGGAAGCCGTGGGACAACTCACCGGCGGCATCGCCCACGACTTCAACAACTTGCTCGCCGGGATTCTCGGCAGCCTGGAAATGATCGAGCGGCGCATCGCCAACGGCCGGGTGGACGGCCTGGACCGCTACGTCAGCGCGGCCCATGACTCGGCCAATCGCGCCGCCCAGCTCACCCAGCGGCTGCTGGCGTTTTCCCGTCGCCAGACACTCGACCCCAAGCCGACCGACGTCAACCGCCTGGTGGCGGGGATGGGTCAGCTGATCTCTTCGACCCTCGGCCCCTCCATCGGCACGCGGACGATCGCCAGCGGTGACCTGTGGCTGAGCAAGATCGACGCGCCGCAGCTGGAAAGCGCGCTGGTCAACCTCACCCTCAACGCCCGCGACGCCATGCCGGAAGGCGGCGAACTCACGGTGCAGACCCGCAACGTCTCCTCAGACAGCGCCGCGGGAGTGGCCGCGCAGCTGCCCGAAGGCGACTTCGTGGAAATCAGTGTCAGCGACACCGGCATAGGTATCGCCCCGGAGATTCTCGATCGGATTTTCGACCCGTTCTTCACCACCAAACCCATCGGCCAGGGCACGGGCCTGGGGCTGTCAATGATTCACGGCTTCGTGCACCAGTCCGGCGGGACGATTCAGGCGCGTTCCACCCACGGCGCAGGCACGACGGTTTCGCTGTATTTGCCGCGTTACCTGGGAGACAGCCATTTGGCCCCAGCCCGCAGCGCACCCCAGAACCGCAGCAGTGGCGAATCCGTTCTGGTGATTGACGACGAACCCCACGTGCGGATGCTGATGTGCGACGCCCTGCGCGAGCGCGGTTATGCCGTCACCGAAGCCATGGACGGACCGTCGGGCCTGCAGATGCTGCGGTCGATGACCTCGATCGATCTGCTGGTGACCGATGTCGGGCTGCCCGGCGGCATGAATGGCCGGCAGGTCGCCGATGCCGCCCGTGCGCTGCTGCCTTCGCTGAATGTGCTGTTTGTCACCGGCTACGCGGAAAATTCGGCGGTGGGCGGTGACCAGCTCGAAGCCGGAATGGCCGTGCTGCTCAAGCCCTTCGGCATGGACAGCTTCACGCGGAAGGTCAGCGACATACTCGCGGCGTCACCCCCCTCGCCCTCTGCGGAGCGCGACGGCCGCGGGGTGGATGACTGATCAGTCAGCTTTTTTACACCGACCCATGGAACTCACAGGGCCGGCATGCCCCTAACCACGACGTCAGCGAACCGGCATAACGCCCGTTCCACGAGAGGTTTAGGTTTCCATGTCTTCCAGCACCCCATCCGCCGCCATAGGCCAACCAGACGAGCAGCGCACGTCGCCGCGTCGCCTGATTTTCATCTCGGTCCTTGTCGCCACCATGGGCGCACTCGCTTTCGGTTACGACACGGGCATCATCGCGGGCGCACTGCCTTTCATGACCTTGCCCCTCGATCAGGGCGGTCTTGGCCTGAACCCGGTCAGCGAAGGGCTGATTACCGCGTCGCTGATCGTCGGCGCCGCCTTCGGCTCACTGGCCAGCGGCTACCTCTCCGACCGTTTTGGCCGACGCGTGACCCTGCGCATGCTGTCGCTGTTGTTCATCGTCGGTGCACTCGGCACGGCCACGGCGCCCTCGGTGCCGTTCATGGTCGCCGCGCGTTTTCTGCTGGGTATCGCGGTTGGCGGGGGCTCGGCGACGGTGCCGGTGTTCATCGCCGAGATCGCAGGGCCTTCTCGTCGCGCCCGACTGGTCAGCCGCAACGAGCTGATGATCGTCAGCGGCCAGTTGCTGGCCTACGTGCTCAGCGCCGTGCTCGCGGCGTTGCTGCACACCCCCGGTATCTGGCGCTACATGCTGGCCATCGCGATGGTCCCGGGCGTGTTGCTGCTGATCGGTACGTTCTTCGTGCCGCCGTCGCCGCGCTGGCTGGCCTCCAAAGGCCGCTTCGATGAAGCGCAAGACGTGCTCGAACAACTGCGTGACACCAAAGACGCCGCCAAGCGCGAAGTCGAGGAAATGAAAGCCCAGGAAAAAGAAGCCCACAAGCGCGTCGCCGCTCGCGATCTGCTGCGTCAGCCGTGGGTGTTGAAGCTGTTGCTGATCGGTGTCGGGCTGGGCTTTACCGCGCAGTTCACCGGCGTCAACGCGTTCATGTATTACACGCCGATCATCCTCAAACACACCGGCATGGGCACCAACGCTGCACTGACCGCGACCATCGGCAACGGCATCGTGTCGGTCATCGCCACGCTGCTGGGGATCTGGGCCATCGGCCGGTACGGGCGTCGGCACTTGCTGATGACCGGTCTGGTCATCGTGATCATGATGCAGGCGGCACTGGGTTGCGTGCTGATGTTCATGCCGCAGAACCTGACCCAGAGCTATGCCGCGCTGGCGTGCATTCTGGTGTTCCTGCTGTTCATGCAGATGTGCATCTCGCCGGTCTACTGGCTGCTGATGTCCGAGCTGTTCCCGATGCAGGTGCGCGGGCTGTTGACCGGCACGGCAGTGTCGATGCAGTGGCTGTTCAACGCCACGGTCGCGTTCCTCTTCCCGATCGCGGTGGACACGATCGGCAACCCGACCTTCTTCGTGTTTGCGGCGATCAACATCGGCTCGCTGATCTTCGTCTTCCTGTGCCTGCCGGAAACCAAGGGCAAGTCCCTGGAGCAGATCGAGAAGCACATGAAGAAGGAGCTTTGAGGCGAGGTTTCAGATCCCGGGCCTTGGGTCCGGGTCTTTGAAACCAAGGGGCTGGGACTGCGCAGGGTCAGCCGAGCAATTCGGTGATCCAGCGCACTTGCTGTGCGATGTCGTGCAGCGTGTGTTCCGAGACTCCCTGCCGCGCCCGCTGCAAGCCGGCCAGGCTGCGTTGCTTGTTACGCAGCCGCCGCTGCCATTTATCGAGGAACGACGGACTGCGTTCCGTCATCAACAGCGGGCCGAAGTATAGGGCTTCAGGGCTGTAGACCACCGGTCCGCTGGGTTCGGCGACGATGATTTCGTAGTCGAAGCGGTTCTCCCGCAGCACGTCCTCGTGGACGATGCGATAACCGTTGTCCATCAGCCACTGGCGCAGCTCAGGCTCGCCGCCGTTGGGCTGCAGAATCAGCCGCTCCCTTCCGTTGAGCCGCGCTTTGCCGGCCTCAAAAATGTCTCGAATCGTCTCGCCCCCCATGCCGCAGAGGCTGATCGCAGTGATGCCGTCGTCCGCTTCAATCGCTGCAAGGCCGTCAGCCAGACGCACGCGAATGTGCGCCTCGAAACCGTTCTCGCGCACCGTCCGTTGCGCGGCGCTGAACGGCGTCGTCGCCACCTCCCCCGCCACTGCCATCGCAATGAGCCCACGGCGCATCAACGCCACCGGCAGGTAGGCGTGATCGGAGCCGATGTCGGCCAGTCGCGCGTCGGCAGGCACCAGCGCCGCCACGCGCTCCAGGCGCCTGGACAATGTGTGTTCGTTCAACGTTGCCGCCCCTTCTCTCGCTACCGCCCGGCACGACCTGCCGAAACGGGGCGTGAGTCTGTCGGGCGGTGGCGAGGATTTCAACTGCGGTGAGGCATGGCCGGCGGATTGAGCGTCGGGTACTAAGGCAGCTTGGCGATCACCTTGATCTCGAAATCGAAGCCATACAGCCAGGTCACGCCCACGGCTGTAATGGTCGGATGCGGCGCCTCGCCCCAGAACTCCGGCACCACTTCCCAGGCGGTTTCGAAGGTCGACTGCGGATCGACCATGAACACGGTGACGTCAATCACGTCATCGAAGGTGCAGCCGGCGGCGTTGAGAATGGCATTGAGGTGAGTGAAGGCCAGGCGGACCTGGGCGCGCAGATCGGGTTCGGGCGAGCCATCTTCGCGGCTGCCGACCTGCCCCGAGACAAACAGCAAGCCGGCGGATTTGATTGCCGGCGAGTAGCGATTGCGCTCGTACAGCGCATGGCGGCCAGGGGGGAATACAACGTCACGAACAGTCATGGGCTTTCTCCTTCAGCGGAGCGGGAGGCTCCGTGGTTTCGGTGGGCAGACTGTAGGGCGGCGGATTCCCTGGATAAACCAGCAGCGCTGATCAAGACTGTTTGCATTCCCCAAACAATCAGGTGGCGCGATGGACCGTTTCGACGCGATGCAGGCGTTCGTTCGAGTCGTGGAAACCGGCAGCTTCACCAAGGCCGCCGGGACGTTGCACATGAGCAAGACCACGGTGACGCAACTGGTGCAGCAGCTCGAAGCGCGGTTGCGGGTCAAGCTGCTCAACCGCACCACGCGCAAGGTCAACGTCACGGCCGACGGCGCGGTGTTCTACGAACGGGCGCTGCGCGTGCTGGCGGATCTGGACGATGCGGAAACCGGTCTGTCCGCTGCCTCCGCCTTGCCCCGAGGACGACTGCGTGTTGATGTGCCCAGCCCATTCGCGCGCATGGTGCTGATCCCGGCGCTGCCGGACTTCAACGCACGCTACCCCGACATCCAGATCGACCTCGGGGTGAGCGACCGGATGATCGACCTAATCGGCGAGAACGTCGACTGCGTGGTCCGCGGCGGCGAGCTGACCGACCAATCGCTGATGGCCCGGCACATCACCGACCTGAAGCTGGGCGTCTACGCGTCGCCGGCGTATCTGCAGGGCGCGGGCACCCCGGATCACCCCCGTGAGCTCGAAGACCCGCAACACCGCATCGTCGGTTATCGCTGGGCGCGCACCGGGCAGCTGTTCCCGATGGTGCTGCAACGGGACGGCGAAAGGGTTCAGGTGCAAAGCCGCTACCTGCTCACTGTCGACGATGGCAATGCGTACCTCGCGGCAGGCCTTGCCGGCATGGGTGCCCTCTGGCTGCCGGAGTACATGGCCGAGCCGTCAGTGCGCAGTGGTGAATTAGTGTCGCTGTTCAAAGACTGGCAGCTGGAGTCGATGCCGATGTACGTGGCCTTCCCGCCCAACCGGCACATCAGCATCAAGCTGCGGGTGTTCATCGACTGGGTTGTGGAGTTGATGGGCGACGGGTACAACAGCCGATCTCACGATTAAACAAGGATGAAGGTGCGATGGACGAAGTGATCAGCTACCGAGAGGCGACTGTTGAGGACGTGGCAGTGATCTGCGAGCTGGGGCAGTTGCTCAACGCCATTCACCATGCAGATCGTCCTGATATTTATGCGGCTGAAACCCGGGATTACCTGCGCGATGCCCCTCACTGGAGCGGGTTTCTGAACAATCCGGAGCAGGTTATTTTCTTGGCGTTTGTCGGGGTTCGGGCGGCGGGGTTTGTCAGCGCGGGGATGTTTTCAGCGGGTGGGCCATTGCTGCAGCCGATGGCGTTCGCGCGGATCGGCTCGGTATGCGTGGCCCAGGTTTTCTGGGGCAAAGGCCTGGGGCGTGGGCTTATTGAGCGAGTGCAAGGGTGGGCGCAGGAGCGCGGCGCGAAGGACATTCGCCTGTCGGTGTGGGGCTTTAATACCCATGCGCGGCGGCTGTATGAAGAGCTCGGGTTCGAGACGCGGGCGTTTGAGATGGGCATGCGCCTGACATGAGTGCCGTTCATCGCGGACACTGGTCACTTTGTAGACGACCGGTCAGTTTTTTTTAAGGTGCTGCGCATTATGAAGAAACTCAACCTGGAAATGCGCCAACACATCATCGACGTCGCCAAGTCGCTGATGACCCACAAGGGCTACACCTCCGTGGGCCTGGCAGAAGTGGTGAGCGCGGCGGGCGTGCCCAAGGGTAATTCTCAATGAGCAATCTCAGTAACAGCACCGACTTGTTTTCCCCCGGCAGATGGGCGCCATCGAAATGGCCAACCGTATCGTCATGGCCCCCGTCACCCGCAGCCGATACGAAGAAGACGGTGTGCCCGGTGAACTGCACGCCACCTATTACGCCCAGCGCGCCACTGCCGGATTGATCGTGGCCGAAGCCACCAACATCTCGGCCCAGGGACGCGGCTATGCGGCGACCCCTGGCATCTGGAGCGAAGCGCAGGTCGCCGGCTGGCGCAAAGTCACCGACGCCGTGCACGCGGCCGGCGGCAAGATCGTCAGCCAGCTCTGGCATGTGGGGCGGTTCTCCAGCGTCGACCTGCAGCCCAACGGCGAAGCCCCGGTCGCGCCGTCCGCCATCCAGGCCGAGGGCAACACGTACACGGCCGACGGCTTTGTCCCGGTGTCGATGCCCCGGGCGCTGGAAACCGACGAAATCCCCGGCATCATCGAGCAGTACAAACACGCGGCCGAGAACGCCAAGCGCGCAGGGTTCGACGGCGTCGAGGTCCACTCGGCGAACAGCTATTTGCTCGACCAGTTCCTGCGCGACTCCACCAATCAGCGCACCGATCAATATGGCGGCTCCATCGGAAACCGTGCCCGGCTGACGCTGGAAGTCACCCAGGCCATCGTCGACATCTGGGGCAACGACCGCGTCGGGATTCGCCTGTCGCCCGTCACGCCGGATGCGGGTAACACGCCGCCGGACAGCAACGTCATGGCGTTGCACGGTTACCTGATTCAGCAGTTGAACCGTTTCAATCTGGCGTACCTGCACTTTGTCGAAGGCGCGACCGCCACCTCCCGTGAAGTGCCGGCAGGCGTCGACATGGATGCGCTGAGTGCCCAGTTCAACGGTCCGTTCATTGGCAACAACAACTACGACCTGGACATGGCCGTCGAACGCCGCGCCGAGGGCAAGATCGACGCCGTCGCGTTCGGTCGCCTGTTCATCTCCAACCCGGACCTGGTCGCGCGTCTGCGCCACGGCGCCGAACTGACCATCGCTCCGCGCGAAAGCTATTACGGCGGCGGCGCCAAGGGCTACACCGACTGGCCGCTGGGCACTTACTAACAGCGCTGGCGACCGCAGCGTTTTCTAGCACCGCATTCACTAACGGCTGAACGGCAAGGCTTTCCCAGGAAAGCCGACGCTGCCCGCACGCCTTGAATTTAAGGAAACATGATCATGAATTATCTGGACAAGAAAACCGCCATCGTCACCGGTGCGTCTTCAGGCATCGGCGCTGCAACCGCCCGAGCATTGGCCGCCCAAGGGGTTAACGTTGTGGCTGCTGCGCTGGATGAGAAAGGCCTCGCCGCGTTGGTCAGCGAACTCCGCGGAGCGGGCTTTGAGGCGTCCAGCTTCGTCACCGACGTGACCGACGCTGAACAGACTCGCGCACTGGCGCAGTTCGCCAAAGACACTTACGGCTCCGTCGACATCCTCGTCAACAACGCCGGCCTGATGCTGTTCTCCCACTGGGTTGACCTCGTGACCCAGGACTGGAACGCCATGATCGACGTCAACATCAAGGGTTACCTGAACACCATCGCCGCCGCCCTGCCCTTCATGCTCGAACAGAAATCCGGGCAGATCCTCAACATGGATTCGGTGGCCGGGCATCAAGTCGGCCCCGGCGCCGGCGTCTACAGCGCGACCAAATTCTTCGTGCAGGCCATGACCGAATCCATGCGCAAGGAGCTGGGCGTGCACCACGGCATCCGCGTCAACACCGTCAGCCCGGGCGTGATCAACACCGGCTGGGCCGACAAAGTCACCGACCCCGCTGGCCGCAAGGCGGCACAAGCGCTCAACGAAATTGCCATCGCACCGGAAGACATCAGCCGCGCCGTCATCTACGCGCTGAATCAGCCGACCAACGTCACCGTCAACGACCTGATCATTTCACCCACCCGACAGGACTGGTGATTGCGCGGCTGTTGGTCATTGAAGCCATCGCCTATCTAACTCAAACCCTGGAGTCATAAACATGAGCAAGAACATCAAAGCCGTTGCCACCCACGACTACAACGCCGTGATCGACACCGCCAGCCGCTACGTTGAAGGGCTGCGCGAAGGCAGTGTTGCGACGATCAAGCAGGCCTTTCATGAAGAGGCGGTGATGTACGGTTTCACCAACGGCCAATTGCTGGGCGGGCCCATCAGCAACTTGTATGACTTTGTCGAGAGCAACGGCAAGGCGGCGGACATCACGACTCGGCTGGATGTGTTGGCGATTACGCCGACTACGGCGGTTGTGCGAGTGGATATGGAGAAGGACGCGATCGGCGCGGATTACAACGACTACCTGACGTTGATAAAGATCGATGGGGACTGGAAGGTGATTGCCAAGGTTTATCACCAGTTTGAGGGGTAGGTTTTACAGCGACTGTTTTGGACGTAGGCCTCGGGGTTTCGATCTCGGGGCTTGCGGGCCGGGTTCTAGCGGCTGGGTATTGAGCGTGTTTTGAGTCGTAGCGGTGGTTATTTTTGGAGTAAGACGTGATGGTTTTAGTTGAGTACAGCGCCGGTTTGCCGTGCAGTGCGGATCAGGCGTGGAAGGTGCTGCGGGAGTTTGGCGGGATCGCGGACTGGCATCCGGCGATTGTGAAGAGCGGCATCGAGGGTGAAGCCGGGATTTTGCGGGTGGGTGCGATCAGGCGGCTGGCGCTTGCGGACGGTGCGGTGTTGCGGGAGCGGTTGACCGAGTTTGATGATGGGGGTCGGGGGTTGGCTTATGTGTTTGAGGAGTCGCCGTTGCCGGTGGATGGGTACCAGGCGCGGGTTCGCGTGGATGCGGTTGCGGATTTGGTGGATCGGTGTGTGGTGCGCTGGAACGCGCGGTTTGAGGTGCGGGAGGCTGGGACGGAGGCGGAATTTGAAGAGCTGGTCAGGAGGTTGATTGCGCAGGGGCATGAGGGTTTGGAGGGGGTTTTTCGGGGTTGATGGTGGGCATCTGCGAGTGAATTGGCTGGATAGGCCAGCCGGAGCCCGATCGAGGCAAGGCGCGCCCGGGTTCCGACGTCCATTGGGCATCGAGTGTGACTCGCCAGGCTGACGCCTGACTAGCGGCGCCTGGAAGCAAGCCAGTTGAACAGCCTGCCCAGCCACCAGCGGCTGCGTGCTTCGCGTATTTCATCAATCTGCATGAACGTGTAAGGCGTGAGCCTGCTCTTTTCTCTCTTGCGCAGTGTGCGTAACCCCCTGATACGGTCGCGAGCGTGGATCAGCATGCAAACGGTGGCAAACAGGAAAATCAGAATGATCAAAATGCCCGTGGTGAACGGCGTGACTGATTTAATCACTGCACCTGCGGCCAAGGTCCCAACACCGGCAATCAACCCTTCCGCTCCCGCGGATGTGGAAGATACGGAAAATGAAACCCTGTTATCGGATACGTCGAACGCGAACCCTCGAGAAGGCGTTAGATAAAGGCCAGCATACAACGTCGCGATGAAACCCAATATCAACCCGGCGGTTATACGTCCCTCAGTCGGAGAACCTCCCAAGTCATCCGTGACCACGGTGTAACTGACCCACGCGGGGGCAAGGGCCAAGAGAAAAATCATCAGAGTGAAGTAACTCAGGGCGAATGTCGTATAACGCTCACACCAATATCTCATGTACAGCGTATAACCTGAGAGCAAGAAAAACAGCAGCCCATACACCCATCCGTCTGTGGCTGAGCGCCAGAGACCAACGACACCCAAGCCAATGGCAACTATGAAAAGCATCCGTGTCAGGGCGTTGACAGTACGGGCGTCAGGATCGTAGATAGTGGACATTTAGACGCTAGCTCCTTGCATGGGCTACCGGGGTGTGTACCTATCGCACATCGCGAGGCGGGCTAATCTTCCCACACCCACTCTAACGATTTTTTCTTCGATGCGGATACACAGAACCATCATGACCAGCGGCCTATGAATGAGGCAGCACGTCGTGCGCGTATCCTCTCCACCTCCATGAACGTGTAGCTCACCCGCTCCTTGAGCTCCTGCTCCTTCAAACTGCGAAGAGACGCAATACTGACCCGATGGTAAAAGAGCATGAACAGTGAGATTGCGAAAAAGATAAAGGCAAGCAATAAAGCGGTAGAGTCGTAGGAATTGACCATAGGGTAGATCATGCTCGACAGTGCCGCCCCTATTCCGCCCTGCAGCGACTGGTTTCGGAAAGGAGGTGCGGTCACCTCGACCCGATTTCCCCGGGCAACCAGTACCGTCGTTCGGCTTCTCCACCTGTACAGCGCTAAGTAGATGACGAATGCGATGAGCAGCGGAATGCAAGCCAATGAAAGTGATGTGAGTGGTCCTAATCTCAATTGCTTATAGGCGGCGATCAATACCAGGAGAAATGTAAAACCTGGTGCAAAGGCGAGATTCAGAAAAAGTCTGAGATTGGCATATCGGGTGAATTTTTCGGTGCGGTAAGCGCAATCGAAACACCACCAACTCAGCCACACCTCCGCCGCGCACATTGGGAAAAATAAAAGGCTGGGCAAAATACCTGCAGAAAACACCGCTTGCATCGTGAACAACAGCCAGGTGCTGAAGATGATGGACATGAAACGGTGTGGATCTGTGTCAAACATCAGTAATTCCCTACTGCTTATTTGAGCGTCACTGGTCGGCCCATTCACTCACTTATGACGAACCGAGCTCGGCACCTCAAGCCTGCAGTCTACTACCGAGGCTGCGAGTTTTGGGCGTGTTCGACCAGCAGACTGTTGTCGACGCGGTTGAGGATCTGCGGAAGCTTTTCCAGCAGAAGCTTACGTCCGGTAGTCATTCAGACAGGATTACCGAGCAGGCCGCCAGTGACTTTGGCGGCCATCGACGAAATTGCGAAACGCATGTTGGCGTCACCAACCACGAAGGGCGTGCAGAGAATGGCGACCTTCAAACCTATAACGCCAATCCTGTAGATGCCTACCAGACCCTCCGCGCCGTCGGCCGGCATCAGAATGTCGACGTTGTAGCTCAACTAATTTTATACCGCATCCTTGACCGGCAATTGGTATGTATGGTGCCGGTCAGGTTGCTAGCGCTAATATTTACAACCCATAAATGCTATCAGCTTCTTTATTCATAGTTAACGACCCTAAAGCTCCCAAATCCAAGCTATAGACTTCATCCTCTCCTTTTAAACTTAAAAAATATCCTAAATCTCCATCCTGGCCGATTAGAAAATAGCCCGACTCAAATAATTGCACTTCATACGCTGCATTTCTTTCAAGCAACTCTGCACAACCATAAATATATACCTGGCCTCCTGACACAAGCTTCAGCTCATAAACACAATCCCCCTGTATCACTTCAGCAGAGAACTTTTTATAATTTTCAGAAAGCCTACCCCCAAGACCGACTTCAATTTCTTTGAGTTTTTCCAGCACCTGACTTTCGCCCATATTCAAAGCCCTCATTCGGGAGTTAGCAATTAGATATCAAAAAAGGAGCTTCCATATTTTTCGCTCGAAAACTATCAAAATACTTATCCGTTTCCTCCAGTACTTTTCCACCAGAGATAGTTCGATTTGTAGGTTGCGTCGATAATCATGTGCGGCAGGCCGACGTCGCTGTTGAAGTATTCGGTCTTGTGCCCCGGCGGATCGGTTTCAGCGATCAGGTTGCCTTTGTCGTCATAACGGGCTTTCCAGACGCTGCCGTCCGTGAAGGCGGTTTCGGTGATCAAGGTGGTACTGAGGTGATAGCTGTAGGTGATGCTTCGACCGAGCGGGTCGGTCTCTTCGATCAGGCGCGAGAAGTCATCGTACTTGAAGGTCAGACGATTCCCATCGGGCAAGCTGATGCCGGTCGTATTCCCCGCTTCATCCAGATCTATGCCGTAACGTTCGCCGCCGAAGTCGCGGCTGGCGATGACCTGCTTGTCCTCGTTGTACTGCACTTCGAGCTCGCGGCCGAGGACGTCGACCGCCCAGGACGTTCTGTTCTTGAAGTCGTAACGGAAATGAAAGTGTTCGCCGTCACTGGTCCAATGCTCAACCACGCGCGGTTGGCCGTCGATGGTCTCCCAGCGGTAGTTGCAGCTCAGGCCCAATGCGTTGCTGTGACTGGCCATCACGCCTTCGGCGTAGCTGAACCGGCGCATGGAATCGCCATTGCGATTGATCACTTCGATGAGCTGGCCGTTGTCGTCGTAGCGGTAGTACTTGACGAGGGTTTCCACAGGCAGGTTGTCGACGATGCGTTTGACGTCGGTCAGGCAGCCAAGCTGAGAGCGATCTACTTTGAGCATGCTTTTTATCAGCACCTTGGGTTGCTGCGGGACTGACTGGTAGTGGCTTTATTGCATTCCCCGTGTTTTATACAACTCAGCTAGGCGCCAGTCAGTACGGCACCATACCGGCATTGTTAATCGTTATGGGAAAGCTCCGCGCCCCCCCTACAAGCACAACCTAGGCACTAGAACCACCTCACATCACGCAAGAGAACTCATGAACCTGTGTCACCCGTTCAACTGGCGTTCAATTTCAACGTCGGCGGCAGTCAAAACCCCCTCAAAAGTCTCCGAATTGATGAGCCACGTAGTGCGGCAAAAATCATCTGAATAATGCTTACCATATGGAACCTCATAATAATCGGCAGTTATATTATGTTTCTTAAGCGAAGAAATCACTGCTCGTATTAATTCGGCATGGACTTGATAGTCACCGTCAAATATCTCTAGCTCTAAGATCGGCTCGCGATTAGTTACTTTTTCTTTTATCTCCAGCAACGACACCCCTAAGATCCGATGAAGCTCAAGCAGCGCTTGAGCATTGGCCGATGCCTCACTAAGTACGACTGCAATAAATGACATTAGAACTCCTCAGGATATGAAAAGCTGCTACTGCGGCGCCGGCTTTGCTCCCACAATAGGCCCCATCCGCGACCTAGCACGCTGTCGACGGTCAGGTCGCTTGCGTAGAAGCGCGACCACTCAATCGGCATCAGGCCGGGCAGCACGAAATCGGTCTCGCCTGAATCCAGCAACTTTCCAGGGCTTCCATGCGCAGGCGCAACAGCGTTTCGCCCTCGTCATAAGTGCTGTGGGTACAATTAAAGCGCTCTTGAGGTAGGCAAAATTACAAATCAATTCCTATTACATCTTCGTTCGAATCGGCATTTTCCAAGAAGATTCCCATCCATGCATCAATCACTGCCCACACATCAATATCTGTTTCAGGTTGAGACTGCTGTTCATGCCACCAAATATAGAATTCCGGACAATCAATTCCATTTACTACAGTAATATAATCGCCAGCTCCATTCGAGAAGAAACCCGTCATGTCAGGTATGGCGATAGGTTCATCATCAATCAAGTCGTCTATGCTTACGAAGTCTTCGATCGCCGACGGACCCATCGAGGAATCTATATAAAAGCAAAAACCATTGTGAAGATTTGTATAAAATCTCTCGAACATGGGCGCGCGCCGAAACACATCCAGCGTTGCTACTTCACCAGAGACCGGGCTCCCACCAAGATAAAGGCCAAGCTCATTATCTTCACGATAAATATATACCAAATACACTTTGTCGCTAACCGCGACAGCTGTTCCGACTACGCACTGCTTGAGCCATTTGTCGACTGTTGGAAGGACTGAAGAAAATGTATCCCACTCTTTAGGCACCCATACAGAGGAGGCATGATGCACTCCAAACCCTGACCAACTTGAAGGTATTACAACCGCATCAGGCAAATCGCTTGGTGAAAAGTAAACTGAATAGCCATTCAGCTCAGCCCTAACGCCCGCCTTAAGAAGCTCAATAGTATTCATTCTTCCCCTCCCACACTAATAACTATCTAACGAAGAATATATATGGCTCTGGATTTCTGGCTCGAGCTCTGCTACTCGGCGCATCATACTCGATCTGAGGGCAGGATCAACCTCGACACCTCCCTTTTTGTAGGAGGTCCATTCCGCGTAAGACTTAGCCCCCCTTGGAGGTGTTTGCTGTTTCGCTTAAGCCAACGAAGTTAGGTTTATAATTGAGAACAGCAACTTGATCACTATATGTCAGATTCGAAAAACCATCCATTTCAGTGATAGTTTTAATGGAAACGACATGATCGGCATGCAGTGCTTTAGTGATCTGCAATCCAGGGAGCGCGGGATCGCTCATCGGCAACACGACGCCTTTGTTCACCATTTTTCTAATCTGCAAACTCGGGGTTTTAGTTCTAAGCTTTTCATAAAGCGCGGGAGATATGCCTTCAGGGCCCTCCGCAGGAACCAGTGGTTTTTTTACAACTTTCACATTTCCGAAAAGTGAACCAAGTCCTTCTTGTTTAATCTCATAGCGCGCACCAAACCACTCACCACCTTTCGCACCAAGCCCGCCGCCCAGCAATGCCCCGGCAAAGGCCATATACTTCTGCTTGTTCGAGCCGTCCCCGAATAATCTTCCACCTAAGACGCCGCCGGGCGCGCTAATGTCGGTGAGCGTTCCTTCGACCGTGCGGGTGAAATGCAGGTAATGCCCGAGCGCATTTTCCAGACGCTGCAACGGCACCGAGGTGTTGTCGTCCGGCACTTCGCCGAAGTAGAAAAACACGTTGTCGAGCGTTTGCAGCAGGTAATGCCCACCCAGGGTACGGACCAGATGAATCTGCTCGTAGGGGTTGTAAATGCGCTCCCCGGGCTCGATGTCGACAAAGGGCACGCTGCGGCCCTGGTTGTCGGTAAGGTAAACGAAGCTTCCGCTGCGGCGCAGGCTCTGCTCCCAGGGCAAGACCCAGCCCTGACCCAACACGCTGTTGACGGTCAGGTCGCTGGCATAGAAGCGGGACCATTCAATCGGCATCAGGCCGGGCAGTACGAAGTCGGTTTCGCCTGAATCCAGCAACAGTTTGCGGCCGGTCGTGAGATCGACGGGATTGCCGATAAAACCGCCCAAGACTTTCCCGACTGCCGGGCCAATGATGCAGGTGCCCGTGAGGTAGCTGGCGGCAACGGTAGCGCCGAAGCGCAGCGCGCACGGCCCTGCGGCCTTCAACCCTTGCGTCAGCCCTAGTTTGGCGACTGATACCAACGCTTTACCCATCGATGCGACGATCATCAGCACGTCGACAACGACGCGAAGCCAACCCGGAATTTCGTCGTCGATGTGAAGGTATTGAACCGTGCCGCCGCCGATGAACACATCGTCCGAGCCGGATGAAATCCTGGCACCGCGGCCCAGCATGCCATCGTGGTATGACGAGTATTTATTCTTGCCTAATAACCTCGGTAAAACCGAGCTTTACGTACCTTACTTTATAATCAGCCTCTCGACCCTTCGACTACTAGTGCTGATTTAAATATCTCTCAACCAAGACATACCCAGAAATAGCCATAGACAAGTAATCTTTATACTCATCAATCGCCAGCACTCTCACCGGCTCACCACAAAGATACAGATCCCCTGCCATATTGAACTCAAAATTCACCATTTTCTCATCTTTTATCGGGCCTCTTCCAATCACAGGCCACTCCCCAGAAAGAAGTTTATCTACGGCAGTAAAAATCACCTCAAACGTACCCCTGTGGTTTTGAAAGCTTAAGTAACTTACTTCATCAGGAATACCTTTTTCGTCGCCTACAGACAAAACGCAAAACGCAAATACTTTTTTAAACGTTTGCCCTGAACTATCTTTTCCTATCCATATCGCCTGGCAGACGGCTTGTCGCCCGTCAGTCATTGGTATGGTGAAATAATCACCACTATTCACTTTCTGTTTAGAACTCACAATCCCAGCCCCTTCATTTTTATCAATGCATCAGATAGCACGTTACTGCCCCAGCCGGAGCTATGCCCTGCGACATCATACGTTCCTGAATTTGGGTTAGTCGGGCTATAGGACCTAATTTTATTAAGTAGATTTGTTACTGCGTTAGTAGACTTAGCCCCGCCGTTGAGGTCCATGATTTTTTGCTCAAGAAATTTAGCCTCTGCCTTTGTCAAATTATTATTAAAAATAACATATTGCTCCAAATGAGCCTTACCATCTGTCACCGCATGTACACCCAAACGAGATGCGGCATCACCGCGACCAACGTATTTTATTACACCATTATCAGCAAGCACTTAAAGCCCCTGGCCGTTGACAGAATCGTACTTAGCACCGGTACCGCCTGCGCTACGTTGTGATGGCTTCCCCATGCACGGGGTAAGCCCTAACGGATCGACCCATGCAATCGTATTGTTTACATACTGGTAAAGATTCCACCCACCAGCAACGCCCACCGGATCTTGGGTTATGAACCGCCCAACCTCAGGATCGTAATACCTGAACGTGTTGTAGTGCAGGCCCGTCTCATCGTCGAAATACTGACCTTGAAACCGTAGGTTCTGCTCAACCTCACTCACGGCTAATGATTCAACTTCACCCCAGGCCTTATACGTTGCCTGCCAGACGATCTGGCCATCGACATCCGTCATCTCAAGTGGCGTGCCAATCTGGTCGGTATGAAAGTAGTAAAGCGCCCGCTCTGCCTCACCTTCGCCCTGGTCAACCCGGGCAAGCGGCGCATAGCTTCCAGGCTCGTAAATATAGAGGCTGCTTTGCCACGGCGTTTCCTCACGCAGCATCCGCAGGCCTTGCCACAGAAAGTGCTTGTGCTCAGTCTGGCCATCAATCTCGGACGTCTTGCCAACGCGGCGGCCCAGACTGTCATACCGGTACGTGCCAATGCTGTGCACCTGGCTGTTAACCATCGTTTCCGCACGCAAAAGCCGGTCTTCGCAGTCGTAGGTGAACGTCTGCAGCTTGGATAAGCCCGACCGCTTCTCAATCAGGTTGCCCCAGGCGTCATGGGTATATTCCTGATCGCGCCAGCGCTTGATGCGGTTGTCTTTCACCTGATCAAACTGGCTGGTGTTGAAGTTCAGGCGGTTGGCCGCAGCGTCGTATCGAAACTCTTCGCTATCCACCAGTCGCCCAGTGTCGCGACTGTGAAGCTGACCATTCGCGTCATACTCGTACTTAATCTCGCCACGCAGTTTGTCGAGCGTTCGGGTGAGCTCTCCCGCAGGATCGTATTCGTAACGCCGATGAATCGGGTTGTACGCATGATCCACTAGCAACGAGGTGTTGATGCCTGGGTTCTGAACCTGCGACAGCTTTTCCGCAGGCAATGTCGACGCGAACTTCCAGCTCTTGCGCCCCATCGCATCGTAACCAAAGCAACTGGTGAGTTTACCCTGTGATCGATAGACCTCCCGATGCAGGTCATCGCGCTCTATGTCACTGATGAGCAGCCCGTCGAGGTTAAGCTGATGCAGGTGGCCGCTGCCGTAGTAGAGGTGATTCAGGTGCTGGCCAGTCGGCAATGTCAGCGTGGTCAGGTTGCCTAGCGGATCGTATTCGTAAGCCAGCGCACCTTGCGGTGTGATCTCTTTGATCAAGCGACCCAACAGGTCATAACTGAAGTCGAGGGTCTCTTCCTCAACGCCCAGCTTCTTGCCAATGCTTGAAGGCAGCCGATGGATGCTGAGCAACCGATCCGCTTCGTCATAAACGTAATCCTGCCGCGCATCCTGATTGACCTTTGCCAGCAAGCGGCCAATCACATCACGCTCAAACTCGGTGCTGCGCTGCGGCCGCTCTGCCCTATCGCCGTAGCCGATTTCATCCAACCGCGTCAGATGCCCACCCACGTTGTAGGTGAACCGACGCGTCAGGTTGTCGATTCGTTTTTCTTCGATCAGACGATCCGACGCGTCGTAGGCAAATCGGTAAGCCGCATTGTTTTCGTTAACCAGTGCGGTGAGGCGGATCGCCTTGTCGTACTCGTAGCTGATGCGCTGGCCCTTGGCGTCCTGGCGGCTGGCAGGCAGTCCGCGCGCCGTGCGCAGCAGACGCGTAATCTGACCTTTGCCATCGGTGTGCGTCAGAACCTGGCCAAGAGCGTTGTAGGTAAACGCTTCAGCGGTGCCGTCCGGGTGCTCGATGCGTACCACTTCGACGTCAGGCTTGCGCTCAAGTCTTGTCGTCTGATTCAAAGCGTCGGTGACGGCAGCCAGATGAGACCGATCATCGTAGGTGTAGAAGGTGTTTTTGCCCGAGCAATCCTGAAACCGCTCCACCTGCGCCAGCTCGTTCCACCACAAGTATTTGGATTTGTGTGTGGCGTCGATGATGGTGTGCGGCAAACCATCGTCGCTTGTGCAGATGTTCGATGCGCAGCACTTAGCCGTGGGGATTACGATCAAATCTACTTGTAGACTTCATCGTATCGACCGTTTCAAGATGCCAGCGTTTTCCATCGTCGTGCTACAAGCCCTCGCGCATAGAAACGAAACCATCGAACCTGAAAAAGACCACGACGGCTGTAGCAAATTAATATCCAGGTTCTGGCTCTGCGCTCTCGATATCTACGACAAGAAGCGGCGCGATCTCGAGATCAGCACCTGTTCGCTGAACCGTAATCACCGCAAGTAATGGCCCAAATTCGCCTGGAATGGGATCAAAACCCCTTAAGTGCACATCTACTGACACACCTTCGCCACTACCTGGCAGCGCTATTTTTGGCCATTCTTGCGTCCTACATAACGGCCAATTCAGCAATTGCTCGCCGGGGACAACGCTAAGCTCCTGAATATCGTCCCTGACCTTATATCTCCCATTGAATTGAGGTAAGGGAACATTCGGAACGAGATCAACATCCTCGCACTTAGCAAGCCCATGAATATAGTATTGCCAAGGCGTCATACCCCATACCAAAACTAGCAGACCAGCTTCAAACAAATAATTAGCGATTTCTGTTTCACAAAATGCTTGCTGCAAATCAATTATTGCACAAGAAAGGTTTTCTTTAATAAAAGCATCCATTTTATCTATGTCTGCGAGAAAAAAACCCAGCCGCGCAGCGCCATCGTACACGGGCCCCGGATAACGCTCAATTACTGAGGGAGGCTTACCTAGCTCAGAAAGAACTGCTGTTACGTTGACGATCTCGCTGTATTCAAGCATGGGCTTAATATGATCTGGCACCTCACCTAGCGTCTTCAATGGCCGATCCAAGTATACGGTCAAATCAAGGTAATAAACTCCTGAAGGCAAGGGTGTCGAGTCGAGGGTAATTTGTTCTCCAGCTAGTTCAATAGAAACAGTTTCGCATGCAGACGCAAGATGAATTAAAACTTGCTTGCTTGATAATAACGTGGATTTAAATGTAGGATGGTAATCAAAAACCCTCGAGTTTCTCGTCCATCGAAAAATGACTTTTCGCTGATGCTGTGAAAATAGCGAGAAGTCATAATCTCGAAGATCTATTGAGGTGACTCCGAAGTTTATAGTCGCATTCGCGACAACTCTTGAATCGTTCAACGTAAGATATTTGCTTTCAGAGCTTAACATCAACTACATCCTCCCATGGCAAACCCTTTACTTCTGGCCCATTTTTTTGTTGCTTCCCAAGCTTGAGACGGCGATACATTCGACGCGAGAATCTTACCCGGCCGGCCGTTTTCAATAATCCTCACATCACCTCTAACGTGTGCAATTTCAGGATTGTTATAATGTGTTTCCAACGACTTCAGCCAACCTTCGTTCGTTAACCCTTGCGCTTTAACAGCATCCGCACTAACTAGGGGCCTAGTGTTTGCTCCCGTTTTATTGTACCCATGCATACGACTATGCTCGACATCATTCCATTGCCCCGGCTCTAACCAATACATTGAGGGAACATTATGGAGAGAATTGAATGGAGCGATTCCCAGCTTGGTTGCAGCAGCGTGCGAAATCATATGGTGCCCTAGCAACACAGGATTGCCCAACGGCATCAATCCCAAAGGATCAACCCACGTGATTGCATTTGGGGCGTAACGATAAAGATTGTCGCCGCCGATCAACCCAATCGGATCCTGCGTAATAAACCGTCCAATTTCCGGATCGTAATACCTGAATGTGTTGTAGTGCAGCCCCGTTTCATCGTCAAAGTACTGACCCTGGAACCGCAGGTTCTGCTCAACCTCGCCCACCGCCAGCGACTCAATTTCACCCCACGCCTTGTACGTTGCCCGCCAAACAATCTGGCCGTCAACATCCGTCATCTCAAGCGGCGTGCCGATCTGGTCGGTATGGAAGTAGTAAAGCTTTTTTTCTGGCTCGCCTTCGGTTTGGTCGATCCGGGCAAGCGGCGCATAGCTCCCAGGCTCGTAGATGTAGAGGCTGCTATGACCCGGCGACTCCTCGTGCAACATCCGCAGGCCTTGCCAGTGGAACTGCTTGTGTTCTGTCTCGCCGTTTATCTCGGAGGTTTTGCCAATCCGGCGACCCAAGCTGTCATACCGATACGTGCCAACGCTATGAACCTGGCTGTTAACCATCGTTTCCGCACGCACCAGCCGGTTTTCGCAGTCATAGGTAAAAGTCTGCAGCTTGCTCAGCCCTGAGCGCTTTTCAACGAGGTTGCCCCACGCGTCGTGGGTGTATTCCTGATCGCGCCACTGCTTGATGCGGTTGTCTTTTACCTGGTCGAACTGACTGGTGTTGAAGTTCAGCCGGTTGGCCGCAGCGTCATATCGGAACTCTTCGCTATCCACCAGGCGGCCGGTGTCTCGGCTGTGCAGCTGGCCATTGGCCTCATATTCGTACTTGATCTCCCCGCGCAGTTTGTCCAGCGTGCGGACTAGTTCACCCGCCGGGTCGTATTCATAACGCCGATGAATGGGGTTGTACGCATGATCGACCAGCAACGAGGTGTTGATGCCTGGGTTCTGGATTTGCGACAGCTTGTCCGCAGGCAACGTCGATGCAAACTGCCAGGACTTGCGCCCCATGGCGTCATAGCCAAAGCAGCTCGTAAGTTTGCCTTGAGACCGATAGACCTCACGATGCAGATCATCGCGCTCCAAGTCGCTGATCAACAATCCATCGAGGTTGAGTTGGTGCAGGTGGCCGCTGCCGTAGTACAGGTGATTGAGGTGTTGGCCTGTCGGCAAGGTCAGCGTGGTCAGGTTGCTGAGCGGATCGTATTCGTAAGCCAGCGCACCTTGAGATGTAGTTTCTTTTACCAAACGACCTAGCAGGTCATAGCTGAAGTCTAGCGTCTCTTCCGCAACGCCCAGTTTCTTGCCAATGCCTGAAGGCAGCCGGTGAATGCTGAGCAACCGGTCCGCTTCGTCGTAACTGTAATCCTGCCGCGCATCCTGGTTGACCTTAGCCAGCAAGCGGCCAATCACATCACGCTCAAACTCGGTGCTGCGTTGCGGCCGCTCTGCCCTGTCGCCGTAGCCGATTTCATCCAACCGCGTCAGATGCCCACCCACGTTGTAGGTGAATCGACGTGTCAGGTTGCCGATGCGCTTTTCTTCGATCAGACGATCCGATGCATCGTAGGCAAATCGGTACGCAGCATTGTTTTCGTTGACCAGCGCAGTCAGGCGAATCGCCTTGTCGTACTCGTAACTGATCCGCTGGCCCTTGGCGTCATGGCGACTGGCAGGCAGTCCGCGCCGTGCGCAGCAGACGCGTAATCTGGCCCTTTCCGTCGGTGTGCGTCAGGACCTGGCCAAGAGCGTTGTAGGTAAAGGACTCAGCGGTGCCGTCCGGGTGCTCGATGGGCACCACTTCGCCGTCAGGCTTGCGCTGAAGTCTTGTCGTCTGGTTCAACGCGTCGGTGACGGCGACCAGATGGGACCGATCGTCGTAGGTGTAGAAGGTGTTTTTGCCCGATCAATCCTGAAAGCGCTCCGCCTGCGCCAGCTCGTCCCACCACAGGTATTTAGATTTGTGTGCGGCGTCGATGACGGTGTGCGGCAGGCCGTCCTCGCTGTTGAGGTATTCGGTCTTGGCCGAGTGCATCGACTTCAGCGATCAGGTTGCCCTTATCGTCCAAGCTGGCTTTTCCAGACGCTCCCGTCGGGTCACCAACGTCGTACCGAGTTGGTGCTTGTAACGGATTTAGGGCCCGTATGCAATCCAGCTAATTTCAGCTGTGAGATACCTGCTTATGACGATTAGAGCTTACTGAAATCAATAGGTGGCCGACGCATGTCAAAAATATCGACTTCCTGCTGGGAAAGGATATCCTCAAACGACTCAAAACCACGGCTGGCTATAAAATCTTTTTCCGTCTCATGAATCGAGAAGCACTGCAACCAGTTAATCCTCATACTTCCAAACATAAACTCTTCAAAATGCCCGTCATTCCATAAAAAAGGTACTGAAAAGTATAGATGCGGCATATTCAGTTCGGGATAAAACTCTCTCACGACATTTTCAAGCACCGCACCTGGCAGTATCGGAAATTTTCGCTGCTCAATAAAAAAAGCTGCTGAAACAACCACATTTTCCCAGAGGTCAAAGTGTTTAGGTACCGCGGAGCATAGTTCAACTCGAGTTACGAATTCATTGCCATCTTTACCTAAGAGCCGCGCCTCTGACAAGCCAATGGTTCCAACCGACTTGATGCCATCCTCTATCGTATCTAAAGTTGTGATTACTGAAATAGATCGCGTTTCCGCCTCATCGTAATAAGCGTGAACCTCAGGCTTACCCTTAAACATATTCAGCACGTGTTTGGCGACGGCTTTTCGTTGTGGGCTTGGTGGTGTTTTCATTTAGTACCCGAAGTAATCGTCAGTTTCAAGTTCACCTTTATGCCCTCTATTAGAAGAAGGAATCTCAGGACGATAGTGCTCGACATCATTAAATTCATCTAAAAATTGCTTCCTGCTTATACCACGGTCTGCTGCGCTGCGAGCGTGCTTCCAATGCTCATAGCCGGGCTTATGACCCATATCCCACGGATCTTCGAACCGCATCGGCTTTTCGAGCAGTGGATCTCTAACTATCCCATCCGGGCTGGCTTCTTCCGCATTTTTCCAAACAGTTTCGCGAACATTTTTCCTGAATTTACCGCGATTATACTTAGTCTCAGACTCAGCGGAAGGTTTATCCAGCTCCGTTTTTTTCACAACTTTAACGTTCGCGAGATTCGATCCCAATCCCTGAGTTTGGACCTCATAACGCGCACCAACCCACTCACCGCCTTTCGCGCCCAACCCACCGCCCAGCCATGCCCCGGCAAACGCCATAAACTTCTGTTCATTCGAGTCTTCCCCGAACAATCTTCCACCCAAGATGCTGCCACCAATCCCGCCTGATAGACCGCCTATCAGCCCACCCACCGCAAAGGCGAACGACCTCAAGACCGTAGCGCTACCGAACCCAATTCCGGCGACCAACACATGAACCCATAGAGCAACCTCAGGGTTAATGTCGTCAGTCTGCGCGGTCGGGCCACCGATGTTGACATTGCCAGACCCAGCACTGATTTTCCCGTCACAGACGGTACGATCCCCCACCCGAGCGGCAGGCTGACCATTGATGTGAACCGTGCGGCTTCCTTGCGCAATGACTTGCGGCGCCGAGCCATGTTTTTCACATGCTGCAGTATCAACATGAGCCCGTGCTGCGGGTTTTCCGTTGGTGAAGACGTTTCCTGATCCTTTGAATATCTGTCCGGCTTTGTTGGTGCACCAAGACAAACTGCCAATCAGCTCGCCTACTCCCCCAGACAGCGAGACGACCGCGCCGATCACGGCCACCGTCGCCAACCCACCCGAGGCAGCGATGGTGACACCCGCTGCCAACGCGCCCACCACTACCGCAGCGCCTAAGGCCATCCCCAGCAGCAAACCTTCCAACGCTGAAGTGTGTTCAATCGGGTCTCCGACTCGGGCGGCCGCACTCATACCGAGGCAGCCTCTCCACTATGCGCATCATCGGGGCTAGGCGGTGTTCGTAATTCAAGCGTTTCGACGATGGAAGCAAATGCCTCACGCTCGGCTGGCGTCATCCCAGCCGGGTTGTTGCTTGTCCCGGTGATCTGCATCAGCAACGGTTGTTCATGCTCATCACGGTGCAGGAAGATCAGCTGAAGTTGGTGAACGGGCTGTCCCTGCTGCCGCCATTTGAATTCAACCTGTCGGGCATCAACGCCTGCTACCTCAGTGGGGAACAGTGGCTCGACCCACTCCAGGTGGGCGAGGGTTTTATTCAGTTCAGCCAGCAATTGCTGCGCCACCGTTTCTAAATCGGTATCAACTGCGACGACCGAGCGGCCAATGACGAGTGAAAATGGGCTGGGCCCGAGATCCGTCAAGGTGAAGACATGAAAGGTCTTGTCCTTGAAACTCTCCGGCCGCACGAAGCTCAACTCGTTGGTCTGAAAACGCTCATGGGGTTTGGGAATCAGGTTTGCCAAACGCTCCTGTTCCAGGCGTTCAGCTTCCAAGCGTCGTTCTTCCGCAATGCGTTTTTCGGAAATCCGGTCATACATACTGGTGCGCATGGGGCGTTCCTTGTCCGTCTGCTACTTGTTCAGGTTGATGATCGATTTGCCTTCGATGTCCACGACGTTGCCGGACAACGTGATGGTGCCGTCGGCCTTCATGGTCAGGGAGCTGGCGCCCACTTGCAGCGTGATAGAGGTGGTGGCGGTGATCTTCACCTCACCCTTGTTGACGGAGAGCTTGTACGCCCCATCCTCAACATTAATGGCTGTCTGCAGCTGGATCGTTTCGGTGTGGGTGCCCCCGACCTTAACTTCACGATTGCCTCCAACTTTGTGGATCTCATTCGCCTCGATCTCGGTTTCCATATCCCGTTCAGCGTGCAGGCTGACCTTCTCAGCGCCAGACTTATCTTCAAACATGAAGGAGTTGGCGTTCGAGCTTTTACCCTTGATCGAGCGCGTAAGAAAACCACTCTGCGTCTTGTTCGCCGGCAACGACCACGGTGGGGTGTTCTTGCTGTTGTAGACGCTGCCCATGATCAGCGGGCGGTCGGGGTTGCCATCCAGGAAAACCACCACGACTTCATCACCCACGCGCGGAATCTGGATGCTGCCGAAACCGCCGCTGGCGCCGGATTGGGCGACGCGAACCCAGCAGGAACTATGGTCGTTGTACTTACCGTTGCGGTCCCAGTGGAACTGGACTTTTACGCGGCCGAGCTCGTCGGTGAAGATTTCTTCGCCCGGCGGGCCAACGATGATGGCGGTCTGTGGCCCCGCGATGGTCGGGCGTGGCGTGGACAGTTGCGGGCGGAAGGGAATCTTTTTGCGCACGCAGGAGAAGGTGTTGTAGTAGCTCGCCTGATGGCCGTTGAGATAGTTGTTGTGGCCTTCGCTTTCAACGCCCATCAGCAGGAACTGGCGATCGTCGGCCGAGCCTTGATCGTGGTCGTAGTGCTGCACCAGCTCGAAGGTATAACCAGGCTTCATCGCGCGGCAGTTGCTCGCCCCGTCGAACTTCTTGCCGCGGATTTCCAGGGCTTCCATGTGCAGGCGCAACAGCGTTTCGCCCTCGTCGTAAGTGCCGTGGGTGTACTGGCCGGGGAAGTCGTAGATCTCGAACGTCTCGACGTCGCCCTGCTTGTTCAGGCTGTTCATGCCGACGGGCAGACGGTTGTTGGGCTGACGGTAGTCGAAGGTCTGCACGGCCATCTTGCCCGCCTGCAACTGGCGGTTGCCGCTCCATTTGGTGATGGAGTCTGCGGTTTCGGTGACGGACGCGGTGTGGAACCGGATCTGCGGTTGCTCGGGCAACGGCTGCAGCATGCTGGAGTCGTCGCAGATGATCATGGTGTGGCCTTCGGCGGTGTGCTCGAAGTAGTAAAACATCCCTTCTTCTTCAAGCAGACGCTGGACGAAGCTGAAGTCGGTTTCACGGTACTGGTGATGTAGGTGTAGCGCTTTTGCGATATGTCAGCTTAAGTGGAACGATGACAAAATTCCGCCAGCGCCCTCGCTTGAAAATAAGTAAAGGACATCTAAACCAACTTCGGAGATCAAGCATTCAGCATATTTGAATAAAGGCATTAACATTCCGACTGGACGATCAGGCGACAGCAGCCGAGCTAAATATTCGACCCATACAAACAGCATCGGAACGCATAAATTCGCACCCAACGCTTACTACCAGATATGAGCAACTTTATTTATAAGTATGTTTGGCCGGTTAGACTCAGCAAAACGACCAAATGTTCAAAATTTTATATAATCCCAACGAACGACGACCTCATAGATGCCCATTAGCAAGAGACACAATTGAACACATGAGATCAATCAAACTTCACTGGTAGCCTTTGAGCATCCAAGGTATTGATCTCCTGCTCGGAAAGCAAGTCATCAAACGCATCACCACCAAATTTTTCGATGAATACTCTTTCAACCTCATAAATCGCGATGCACTGTAACCAATTAATCTTTAAATTTTTAAAGCTTAACTCTGGAAAGTGAGCATCATTCCAAATATAGGGCACAGTTAAATAGATGTGAGGCATAATAGGATCGGGCAGATAGTCCTGAAATATGTTCGGAACTACATCTCCAGGCATCACAGCTTCTTTGCGCTTTTGAATGAAGAAAGCGGCTGAAGCGACAGCGTTCTCCCAATATATTTCGGGGATTAGTGCCGCAGCACATAATTCCACGCGAGTTCCAAACTCGTCGCCGTCTGCATCAAGCAACGAAATTTCAGAAAGGCCGATGGACCCAATTGACTTGACACCCTTATGCACTGAATCAAGCGTCGTGAGCAACTCGACTGACAACACTCTATTGTCGTCGTGGTAGACTTGAACTTTTAGCTCACCTTTGAAAACTTGAAGAGTATGTTTAGCTACTGCGCGACGCTGTTCACTTGGAGTAGACATCTTGAGGCCCTAACTATGTGATTGCTTTCGAATCAGAAAAATGGCTTAGTGAAAAAGTAAACCCTGTAGCCATGCAGTGCAGTGCACTGCTCACATGCGCATTAAGAAACTTAACAGGTTCATTAACCCTTCTGCACTAAAATCAAATAACATATAAAGCGCTGGCATTTTGACAAGTGGAAGCGCGAGCCTAGCTCGACCAGTTTCAGTCGAATAGCAACTCACCACATTCGTGGCGAGCTGAATTCTCACGGAGCAGCGGATAATGAATGCATACACGCGTCGTTAATATATTAAATTTTACTCTAATTCCCCAATTCACTCCAAGGGTCATACTTAAAATGCTCGTCAATAGGTATAAAGTTAAGCCCCTTTAACCCTTGCCTTGTAGACTCATCAATGAATCTTTGGCTACACGCATGTTCCATTAATTCTGAGCACCAGAAGAAATCCCTATCTATACCACTTCTAACTGAGAACTTTTTTATCCAGTTATAGCAATGCGCTCCAGGATAAAATTTGTTGACAGCAACCTCCCCAGTGGAAAGATCTTTCTCTAATGAAAACTCAGACTTCTCCTCATCCAGCAATGCAACCCACTCTGCCGCCAGGTAAAAGAAATAATCTTTACTTGGTTTTCCTCCATTAGCCAGACGGACTTCAACAGGAACTGCTCTATATTTAACACCTAGAACATCACATACCGCGATAAATTTATCAGAAACAAAGCCTCTCGGAGATCCGATATAGTCAAAATCCAAATCTACATCTTCTAAGTCAGTGCACTTAAAAATATGCGTGTTCTCGATCACGTATTTGTCCGGATCCGGATCATAAGCCTCCCATTCCCAGTCACAATTCTCTTCCCCAGCTAAATAGATAGGGCAACCCCTAGAACCGCCTGCATATTCTACTATGTAAAATTCGTGACCCATCTACTTTAATCCCCCTGTGATTGCATTAACCGCATATTTCCCGTTCTCTAAGCCCTCCCGAGCTATTCGTTGGATGTTACCAATACCCAGCGCAAGCTGGGTATCACTTAGTGCGCCCCGTCCAAACAGCTTGTTTAGCTTATCTAATTCCGGGCGAATGGCTGCGGTGTATTCTTTATGACTTGTCCAGTGGCCCGGTAGATCGAGAATTTTTGCAAGCGACGGATTGTCAGGTAGAAACATGCCATTCGACGGCCCGTCGTTTCTGAAACCGATGCTTTTCAATTTGGAGAACATACCGGCGTAGAGTTTATCCTTCATTAACTGCTCCGGGATCAGATGGTGATTCGCCATATCATCACCAACTTTATGACCCATCGCTTGACCGAGCTTTGTAGAACACAGTCCCAAAACGTCTACCTCGCCCAGCGGGCTTAGTACGTACTGGTAAAGATTTATGCCCCCTAGTAGCCCTATCGGATCTTGTGTGATGAACCGCCCCACACCCGGATCGTAATACCTGAACGTGTTGTAGTGCAGGCCCGTCTCATCGTCGAAATACTGGCCCTGGAAACGCAGATTTTGCTCAACTTCACTCACGGCAAGCGATTCGACCTCACCCCATGCCTTGTACGTCGCCTGCCACACGATCTGGCCGTCCACATCAGTCATGTCCAACGGCGTGCCTATCTGGTCTGTATGGAAGTAGTAAAGCTTCTGCTCTGCCTCACCTTCGTTTTGGTCGACACGTGCTAGCGGCGCGTAGCTTCCAGGCTCGTAGATATAAAGGCTGCTCTGCCACGGTGTTTCTTCGCGCAGCATCTGCAGGCCTTGCCAGAGGAAATGCTTGTGCTCGGTCTGGCCATCGATCTCGGACGTCTTGCTAACGCGGCGACCCAAACTGTCATACCGATACGTGCCAATGCTGTGCACCTGGCTGTTAACCATCGTTTCCGCACGCACGAGCCGGTTTTCGCAGTCGTAGGTGAATGTCTGCAGCTTGGATAAGCCCGACCGTTTCTCAATCAGGTTGCCCCAGGCATCGTAGGTATATTCTTGGTCGCGCCACTGCTTGATGCGGTTGTCTTTCACCTGATCAAATTGGCTGGTATTGAAGTTCAGCCGGTTGGCCGCAGCGTCGTATCGAAACTCTTCGCTATCAACCAAGCGACCTGTGTCGCGGCTGTGCAGCTGCCCGTTGGCTTCGTATTCGTACTTGATCTCCCCGCGCAGTTTGTCGAGCGTGCGGGTCAGTTCGCCTGCAGGGTCGTACTCGTAGCGCCGATGAATCGGGTTGTATGCATGATCGACCAACAGCGAGGTGTTGATGCCTGGGTTCTGGATTTGCGACAGCTTTTCAGCCGGAATGGTTGATGCGAACTGCCAGCTCTTGCGGCCCATCGCGTCGTAACCAAAGCAACTAGTCAGCTTGCCTTGAGAGCGGTAGACCTCTCGATGCAGATCGTTGCGCTCCATGTCGCTGATGAGCATTCCATCAAGGTTCAGTTGATGCAGGTGGCCGCTGCCGTAGTACAGGTGATTTAGGTGTTGGCCAGTCGGCAACGTCAGCGTGGTCAGGTTGCTTAGCGGATTTTATTCGTAGGCCAGCGCCCCTTGCGGCGTGGTCTCTTTGATCAAGCGACCCAACGGGTCGTAGCTGAAGTCGAGCGTCTCTTCAGCAACACCGAGCTTCTTGCGAATGCTTGAAGGCTGGCGGTGGATGCTGAGCAACCGGTCTGCTTCGTCGTAACTGATGCGTTGGCCCTTGGCGTCCTGACGGCTGGCAGGCAGTCCGTGCGCCGTGCGCAGCAGAAGCGTAATCTGGCCTCTGCCGTCGGTGTCTGATTCAACGCGTCGGTGACGGCTAGTCGTTGCAACGGTATGGAGGTGTTGCCGTCCGGGATTTCGCCGAAGTAGAAAAAAACGTTGTTCAGAGTTTGTAGCAGGTAGTGCCCGGCAAGGGTCTGGACCAGATAAATCTGCTCGTAGGCGTTGTAAATGCGCTCCCCGGCTCGACGTCGACAAAGGGCACGCTGCGGCCCTGGTTGTCGGTGAGGTAAACGAACCTGCCGCTGCGGCCCAGGCTCTGTGCCCACGGCAAGACCCAGCCTCGGCCCAGAACGGGATCTCTTTTTGCTCTATCGGTCCTTACCTCACTCTTGAGAAAAATATTCCGAACGCACCAGCTTGACCAGGCAGACGGCTAAAATGATTTCCACACTACAGAGCGGAGACACCATTGGAAACGGGAACTGTAATGCAACGCAACTGTGCAATAACCTTTCAATGCCCACATCCAGAGTTTATAAATTGTCGAACCTCATAAGCCATTTAAAAGCTCCAGATCAAAATCTTTATTTTTTATTATTTTTTTGTTGGATTTGATCTGCTCCAATTTTTCATTAGTGACAAGCCCTGGACTAGAAGCGAGAGCGCAATGAATAAATACAGCGGGATACGCGTAGTCAGACGGTGATTCTATAACGCCCTCTATAGTTAGAGCGCTTGGTATGATGCAAGAAATTACTTTCGGCACATAGTAATCAACCAGCGAATCTATTATTTTCTTGCAAACTTCGGTAGCTGCATCAGGCTTTGGCGTTTTGATTGCGCCGCCGATATCGCTGCTAAATCTCTTATCTGAACGACCTGAAGTCACAAATGAAAAACATGAATCATTAAAAAGATTACTTTTGTAAGGCGGCTCATACTTTCGAGAGCACTCAAATATAACACCACCATATACAAAACCACCTAGAACATACGCATCAGCCTTTGCTAAATGCTGAAAAAAAATATCGGCAACTACGATTTTATCCAAGCGGAATTTCAGTTTATTTTTTGAGGCTGCAACAGTGACTCCCTGCGAGCCTGTTATTTCTTTCAGCTCCTTTAATAACATGCTCTCAAAAAAAACTCTATTTTCTAAGCTCATAAGTCACCGGTACTTGAGAATATTAAACGTAGCATCATGAATCGCCCCCTTACCACCCAACTTTCTACCTATATCACTTTTGGTATCGACTTTAAAAGTCCCAGCAATCCCCTGTGATGGTTTGATACTCCCCCCGCCCAAATGCTGAGTCGTATTGGCGGGACTTGACATATTGTATACACCCGCAGCCTTCTGGTTTTTAGTCAGCCCGCCTGAACCATGCTTGACTTCGAAGACGTGCATATTCCCACGCGCATCCTCAGCTACTAAGTCAGCGCGAATCCTGCTTCCATTAACTTTCATGGTTACCTCCTCGGCTACGACCTTGTACCCATTTTGCTCAATATCATGGGCGGCCTTAGCCCTGCCTTTATCCCCACTCACTGAGCTTTTGCATAGGCCAAAGGGGTCAATCCAGCCAGTGGTATTCGGCCCGTATTGGTAGAGGTTAGATCCACCCAACAATCCAATCGGATCCTGAGTGATGAACCGCCCCACCTCCGGATCGTAGTACCTAAACGTGTTGTAGTGCAGCCCCGTTTCATCGTCGAAGTACTGACCCTGAAACCGCAGATTTTGCTCAACCTCACTCACGGCAAGCGTTTCAATTTCACCCCATGCCTTGTAAGTCGCCTGCCAAACGATCTGACCATCCACATCCGTCATCTCAAGCGGTGTGCCGATCTGGTCGGTGTGGAAATAGTAAAGCTTCTGCTCTGGCTCACCTTCGGCTTGATCGACACGGGCTAGCGGCGCGTAGCTGCCCGGCTCGTAAATATAGAGGCTACTCTGCGCCGGTGTTTCCTCACGCAGCATCCGCAGGCCTTGCCAGAGGAACTTCTTGTGCTCGGTTCGCCCTGCGATCTCTGACGCCTTCCCAACCCGCCGGCCCAGGCTGTCATACCAATACGTGCCGACGCTGTGCGTGTGGCTGTTGACCATTGTCTCAGCACGCACGAGCCGGTTTTCGCAGTCGTAGGTAAAGGTCTGCAGCTTGCCCAGCCCTACCCGCTTTTCAATCAGGTTGCCCCAAGCATCGTAGGTATATTCCTGATCCCGCCATTGCCTAATGCGGTTGTCTTTTACCTGATCGAACTGGCTGGTGTTGAAGTTCAGACGGTTGGCCGCAGCGTCGTATCGGAACTCTTCGCTATCAACCAAGCGCCCGGTGTCACGACTGTGCAGCTGGCCGTTGGCTTCATATTCGTACTTGATCTCACCGCGCAGCTTGTCGAGCGTGCGAGTCAGCTCGCCTGCAGGGTCGTACTCGTAGCGCCGATGAGTCGGGTTGTAAGCATGATCGACCAACAGCGAGGTGTTGATGCCCGGGTTCTGAATTTGCGAAAGCTTTTCCGCAGGCAATGTCGACGCGAACTGCCAGCTCTTGCGCCCCATCGCGTCATAACCAAAGCAGCTGGTGAGTTTGCCTTGGGACCGATAGACCTCACGATGCAGGTCATCGCGCTCCATGTCACTGATGAGCAGACCATCGAGGTTGAGTTGGTGCAGGTGGCCGCTGCCGTAGTACAGATGATTGAGGTGCTGGCCAGTCGGCAATGTCAGCGTGGTCAGGTTGCTGAGCGGATCGTACTCGTAGGCCAGCGCACCCTGCGGAGTCGTTTCTTTTACCAACCGACCCTGCAGGTCATAACTGAAGTCGAGCGTCTCTTCCTCAACACCCAGCTTCTTGCCAATGCTTGAAGGCTGACGGTGGATGCTGAGCAACCGGTCTGCTTCGTCGTAACTGTAATCCTGCCGCGCATCCTGGTTGACCTTAGCCAGCAACCGTCCAATCACATCACGCTCAAATTCGGTACTGCGCTGTGGCCGCTCTGCCCTGTCGCCGTAGCCGATTTCATCCAGCCGCGTCAGATGCCCACCCTGGTTGTAGCTGAACCGACGCGTCAGGTTGTCGATGCGCTTTTCTTCGATCAGTCGATCAGAAGCATCGTAAGCAAACTCATAAGTCGCATTGTTTTCGTTGACCAGTGCGGTCAGACGACTCGCCTTGTCGTACTCGTAGCTGATGCGTTGGCCTTTGGCGTCCTGACGGCTGGCAGGCAATCCGCGTGCAGTACGCAGCAGTCGCGTAATCTGGCCCTTGCCATCGGTGTGCGTAAGGACCTGGCCAAGAGCGTTGTAGGTAAACGACTCAGCGGTGCCGTCCGGGTGCTCGATGCGTACAACTTCGCCGTCGGGTTTGCGCTCAAGTCGCGTCGTCTGATTCAACGCGTCGGTGACGGCGACCAGATGGGACCGATCGTCGTAGGTATAAAACGTACTTTTGCCAGAGCAATCCTGAAACCGCTCCACCTGCGCCAGCGCGTTCCACCGCAGGTATTTGGATTTGTGGGTGGCGTCGATGATGGTGTGCGGCAAGCCGTCGTCGCTGTTGAGGTACTCAGTCTTGTGGCCGAGCGGATCGACTTCAGCGATCAGGTTACCTTTGTCGTCGTAGCGGGTTTTCCAGACACTACCACCGGGGAACGTGGTTTCGGTCACCAGCGTCGTACCCAGGTGGTGTTTGTAGCGGATCTTGCGGCCCAGCGGATCGGTCTCTTCGATCAGGCGGGAGAAGTCGTCGTACTTGAAGGCCAGCTTATTGCCATCGGGTAGCGTGATGCCGGTCAGGTTGCCGGCTTCGTCCAGGTCCATGGCGTAGCGTTCGCCGCCGTAACAGCAGCGCTCTAGGACTCAACATCAAGATGAGATTTTACCAACGCAATATATTTACCATCCTCATCTGCAAAAATCTTCTCGCCTTCCATCATGTACGCTCTGCATAAATACTCTATTGCATTCGGCTTATTCTGCTCATAGAGCACCTGGCCCAGCCTAAGTAAAACAAATGAATTAAACGCACCGTCGGGCCCATTCATTGCATCAAACAGCTCTGCAGTAGCGCGCTCGTAATCTTTTAGAAAAAAGAGAGCATCTGCCGTTCCAGCCTTTAACCAAGTGTAAGCATCCCAAATCTCCTTGGGCTGCGGAAGCAGCTCAAGGGCTTTTTGAAAATCATCAAACGCTAATTCATACATCCTGCTGTCCATGTGTGAGTTCCCCAACTCACTTAGCTCCGAAACCTTCGCATAAATATCATCCTCTAGATCACACATATGGCTATCCTTTGAGATGATCAAGATAGAAATTCAAATACTTGCTGTCGAAACCTTCGAATGCTCGTTTCTTGCCGAACTTAAAAACCTTATCGAAATGTTCGAAGGCCAGTTGAGTCTCACCAAGCTCATAGCAAGCGCTAGCGAAGACTACAACGCTACTTGTCTCCCGCGGAGGTTTAGTATCCATAGCAATCACGGACCAGCTCTTTGCCTCATCGTATTGCTTGGCGGCGAAATATGAGGTCGCGAAGCAACTCGCTATCCAGTGAGCCAGATCCCAATTCTTCTTAGGTTCAGGGAGCAAGGACCATGCCTCACGATACATACTTAAAGATTCAATACCGTTCCCGGCGGACTCAAAACGATTACCTGACTCGACGACATTAACAATGGCGTCAGACAGCTCACGATCAACAACACTCAAATCTTCCATAGCATTCTCAGTAATTAAAGTTTTCGTGCGGACCGACCATGCTTTCAGGAGGACGATACAACTGATTTAGCTTGGCGCCTGCAGATCGATTAATTGAGTAGTGATCCAATTCATAGTTTTTCGAATCCAACATCCAGCTCCTCACCTCTTTAGACTTAGCTCCATAGTATCCGCCCTTAGAATTCCAATACGTGACTGCATCTGTTTTATGAGCCATGTCTGCCTCTTTTATTGGATACCACTGTTCGTCAGAGGCCTTAAATCTCATGCCTTCTCCCTCGCCGCGTATTTTTCCCTGGGATCGCATATCCCCAATCACCTCTCGTCCAGTTTTGCTGCCTTTTCCTGGAGTTCGCCCGACGTAATCTGTTCTGCAACTCAGACCCCAAGGGTCAATCCAAACATTAGTGTTAGGCGCGAAAGCATAGAGATTACTACCTCCCACCAGCCCAATCGGATCCTGAGTTATAAACCTCCCCACTTCCGGATCGTAATATCTGAACGTGTTGTAGTGCAGTCCCGTTTCGTCGTCGAAGTACTGACCCTGGAACCGCAGATTCTGCTCAACCTCATTCACGGCTAGCGTTTCAACCTCGCCCCACGCCTTGTACGTCGCCTGCCAAACGATCTGGCCTTCGACATCAGTCATCTCAAGCGGCGTACCAATCTGGTCGGTGTGGAAGTAGTAAAGCTTTTTCTCCTCTTCGCCTTCGTTTTGGTCCACTCGCGCCAAGGGCGCGTAGCCACCGGGCTCGTAGATATAGAGGCTGCTCTGCCAAGGCGTTTCCTCACGCAGCATCCGCAGGCCTTGCCAGAGGAAATGCTTGTGCTCGGTTTGCCCTTCAATCTCAGACGTCTTCCCAACCCGACGCCCCAAACTGTCATACCGATACGTACCAACACTATGCACCTGGCTGTTAACCATCGTCTCCGCACGCACAAGCCGGTTTTCGCAGTCGTAGGTGAATGTCTGCAGCTTGGATAAGCCCGACCGTTTTTCAATCAGGTTGCCCCAGGCGTCGTAGGTATATTCCTGATCGCGCCATTGCTTGATGCGGTTGTCTTTGACCTGATCAAACTGGCTGGTGTTGAAGTTCAAGCGGTTGGCGGCAGCGTCGTACCTGAACTCTTCGCTATCAACCAGGCGGCCGGTGTCACGGCTATGCAGCTGGCCGTTGGCTTCATATTCGTACTTGATCTCACCGCGCAGCTTGTCGAGCGTGCGGGTCAGTTCTCCTGCTGGATCGTACTCGTAGTGCCGGTGAATCGGGTTGTAAGCATGATCCACCAACAACGAGGTATTAATGCCAGGGTTCTGGATCTGCGACAGCTTTTCAGCCGGAATGGTTGATGAGAACTGCCAGCTCTTTCGGCCCATCGCGTCATAGCCAAAGCAACTGGTCAGTTTGCCTTGAGACCGATAAACCTCGCGATGCAGGTCGTCGCGTTCCATGTCGCTGATCAACAATCCATCGAGGTTAAGTTGGTGCAGGTGACCACTGCCGTAGTACAGGTGATTCAGGTGTTGGCCAGTCGGCAACGTCAGCGTGGTCAGGTTGCTAAGCGGATCGTACTCGTAGGCCAACGCCCCTTGCGGCGTCGTTTCTTTTACCAAGCGACCCAGCAGGTCATAACTGAAGTCGAGGGTCTCTTCAGCAACACCGAGCTTCTTGCCAATGCTTGAAGGCAGTCGGTGAATGCTGAGCAACCGGTCCGCGTCGTCATAGACGTAATCCTGCCGAGCATCCTGATTGACTTTCGCGAGCAAGCGACCAATCACATCACGCTCAAAATCCGTACTGCGCTGCGGCCGCTCTGCCCTCACCCCGTAACCGATTTCGTCCAACCGCGTTAGATGCCCACCCAAGTTGTAGGTGAACCGACGCGTCAGGTTGTCGATGCGTTTTTCTTCGATCAGGCGATCCGAAGCGTCATAAGCAAATTCATAAGTCGCATTGTTTTCGTTGACCAATGCGGTGAGCCGAATCGCTTTGTCGTACTCGTAACGGATGCGCTGGCCTTTGGCGTCTTGCCGCGAGCTTGGCAGGCCACGCTCGTTGCGTTGCAACCTGATGACCTGGCCCTTGCCGTCGGTATGAGTAAGGACTTGTCCAAAAGCGTTGTACGTAAACGCTTCTTGTGTGCCATCGGGATGTTTGATGCGCAGCACTTCACCCGCAGGTTTAAGCTCCAGCTCGGTGGTCTGGCCCAGCGCATCAGTGACCGAAACCAGCTGCAGGCGCTCGTTGTACTGGTAAGTGGTGCACTTTCCAGAGCAGTCCTGAAACTTCTCAACCTGTGCGTGATTGTTCCACCAGACGAATTTCGACTTGTGGTTGGCATCGATGATGGTGTGTACCAAACCGTCATCGTTGTGGAAATACTCGGTGCGCTGGTCCAGCGCGTCGTATTCCTCAATCAGGTTGCCCTTGTTGTCGTAATGGCCTCTCCAGGTACTCCCGTCGGCATAGCTGACCTGTTTGACCAGCGAGGTCAAATGGTGATGTTGATAGCGCGTGCTGCGACCCAGCGGGTCGACCTCCTCGATCAGGCGCGAGTACTCGTCGTATTTGAGTGTCAGCTGGTTGCCGTCGGGCAGCGTCAAGCCGACGATGTTGCCGAAGTCATCCAGATTAATTGCGTACTGTTCTCCGCCGAAGTCGCGACTAGCGGTCACCCGGCGATCGGCGTTGTAGTGAACCAGCGCCTCGCGACCCAGCACGTCTGTGACGCGGGTGGTGCGCGCCTTGAAGTCGTAGTCGAAATCGAAATGTTCGCCGTCGCTGGTCCAGTGCTCGACCACACGTGGCTGGCCGTCAATTGTTTTCCAGCGGTATTCGCAGGCGAGGCCGAGCGCGGTGCTGTGCCGCGTCATAATGCCATCGGTGTAGCTGAAATAACGCAGGGTGTCGCCGTTGCGATTACTGACCTGGCTCAACTGGCCGTTGTCGTCATAGCGGTAAGTGACCAAGGTTTCAAACGCTTGGTCACCGACGATACGTTTGACCTCTGTAAGGCGACCGAGTGGGTGGTTGTAGTGCAAATGCACGCGCAGCCCCCCGGTCGCGCTGATGTCAGTTAGCTTGCCATCGGCCGTGCGTGTGAAATGCAGAAAATGGCCAAAGGCGTTTTCGATGCGTTGAAGCGGTACTGAGGTGTTGTCTTCGGGCACTTCGCCGAAGTAAAAAAAGACGTTATCCAGCGTCTGCAGCAGGTAGTGGCCGCCCTCGGTGCGGACGAGAAAAATCTGCTCGTGCGGATTGTATAGGCGCTCACCGGGGTTGATACCCACAAACGGAACAGTTCGCCCCTGGTTGTCGGTCAGGTAAACGAAACCGTTGTAGCAGCGCAGGCTTTGTTCCCACGGCAGCACCCAGCCTTTGCCAAGGGCGCTGTCGACGTTGAGATCGCTGGCGTAGAAGCGCGACCACTCGAGCGGCATCAAACCCGGCAAGCTGAAGTCGGTTTCATCTGTCAACAGTTTGCGGCCCGTCGTGGTGTCGACGGGATTACCGTGAAGGCCGCCTAGTACGCGGCCCAGCAAGGGGCCTGCGACGTAGCGACCGAGTAAATCACCGCCAAGTACTGAAGCCATGAACCCGACCGCGCAGGGGCCAGCGGCCTTGAGGCCGGCTTGTGCACCCAGCTTGTAGATGTTCCAGATCAGCTTCGCGCCGCCTGCGGCCCCCATCAGAATGTCAACGCCGTATCGAAGCGGTGCCGGTATTTCATCGTCAATCGGTAGATAGGCCTGAGTGCCCCCACCGATTCTTACATTGTCGGATCCTGTCGCAATTTTGGCCCCGCACGTCAGCTTGTCGCCCTTGCGTGCCGCAGGATTCCCATTGATGAAAACGTTGGTAGAACCCTCGGCGACTAAAACCGTAGGCGGATGCTTGGTACATACGCCAACGCTGACGATCGCGTAGGCTGCATTGAGTGAATTGATAAATACATTTGGGGATGCGGTTTGGATATTACCGGCGGGAGAGCTAAACAAACTTCCCGCCATCTCACCCAACCATGCGATTCCGCTGCCCATGGCGCCGAAAGCCATACCCAACAGAAAACCGCCAACACCTGCAGTGCAGAAGGTAAAACTGAGGTAAGCGACCACCGCAATACCCACTAGAGCGCCTACTAAGAAGCCGCTCAAAGCGCTGGTATGTTCTATTCCATCATGTAATCGGGCGGCCTCGAACATGGGGATTATTCCTGTTCAAGCGTGGGGGAGTTGAGCACAAAGCTGGCCAGTAGCTCGTTCCACTGAGCGTCTTGCGCGGTTGTGAAATCCAGCTGACTCGTGGCGGAAAACACCAACACGCGCGCCGGCGCGATGATAAAGGCGGCCTGACGTTGGTGAATGGGTCGCTTTTCGACGATATGGTAGGCGCTGATCTGCAAACCCTGAAGCGGCTGGTCAGCGTTTAATGCCGCAGATTTCTTATCCAGCACTGTATAACCGCGCAATTTGGAAGCCATCAGCTTGAGTTGACGCTCAAGATAAGCACTAATGTCTTCCCCAGGCAGCGTGTCATCACGCGAGATAGTAATACTAAGCGAGGCAGGACCACTGCCATTCAGCGCGAAGATATTGACCGAACGGTCCTGAAACCCTTCCGGCAATGCGAAACGGCCTTCTTGAATCTGATAGTCCATGGGAAATACTTTCCTTGAATATGTGTCGTTCAGACGCCTGCCAAGCCGTCGAGCATTTGATCAAACTGCAACAACCACTGACTGAGCGCTTCGCTGTTCGGATCGACTTTGCAGCCAATCGACAGCCACTGGGGTGCAATCCCCCCGGCATGCGGAACCAACCCTGCAACAAAACGACCGTGGTGGTCGCTATGGCCGACGTTGAAACGATAATCCAGCGCTAACGCAGGGCTACCTGCCAACAGGCATTCTCTTTTCCGGATAATGCGCATCTGCGGGTGACTCTGCCGCAACGCTGCAATGGCTTCATCAAACAACAGTTCGAGCGTTTGTTGCTCACTGACAGTGCGACGTCGTACCGACACCTCCACAGGCTCACCATTCTGGTCAAGCGTGAGTGTCAGGTTCTGAATGCTGAAGCAGCCCGGAAACGCAAAGTTGAACCCGCCAAAATTGAAACTGCTGGGGCTTTCAGTCATAGGCACGACAGGTACCACGATAGGCGCAAGCGCCAGCGCCTCAGCCTCGGCTAAAGCCTGGTCGGCTTGCTGTTTTTCAAGTGCCTCTCGGGCCAAACGTTGTTCAGAAATACGATCATACATACTGGTGCGACGGATCATATTGAGTGCACTCAATCGTTAATTTGAACAGTTTTGCCAGTGATAGTCGTTTCAGCTGAGCTTTCAGTAATAATGACGTTGCCCTTTATCTGAATACCATCAGGGGTGATAACGATGCTACTTTCGCCGCATTGCAGGACAATTTGCTGCTTGGCCTCTATGTAGATGTATTTGTTGTCTACCAACAACTTGAATGCCCCATCCTGCACGTTAATAACCGTGTCTTGCTTGATCGTTTCGGTATGGGTGCCGCCTACGGTGATGGTCCTGTTATTCCCCACCTCGTGCTTTTCATCCACCTCGATCTCGGTGTCCAAGTTGCGCTCGGCGTGCATATGGATCTGCTCGGCGCCTGACTTGTCCTCAAAGCGGAAGAAATTCGCCGTGGCCGCACTGCCCTTGGTCGAACGCGTCAGAAAACCACTCTGCGTCTTGTTCGCAGGCAACGACCACGGCGGGGTGTTTTTGCTGTTATAGACGCTGCCCATGATCAGCGGGCGATCCGGATTGCCATCCAGGAAAACCACGACAACTTCATCACCGACGCGCGGAATCTGGATGCTGCCGAAACCGCCGCTGGCACCCGACTGGGCGACGCGGACCCAGCAGGAGCTGTGATCGTTGTACTTGCCGTTGCGGTCCCAGTGGAACTGGACTTTCACGCGACCGAGTTCGTCGGTGAAGATTTCTTCGCCCGGCGGGCCGACGATGATGGCGGTCTGCGGCCCAGAGATGGTCGGTCGCGGCGTGGACAGTTGCGGGCGGAAGGGAATCTTTTTGCGCACGCAGGAGAAGGTGTTGTAGTAGCTGGCCTGATGGCCATTGAGGTAGTTGTTGTGGCCTTCGCTTTCGACGCCCATCAGCAGGAACTGACGATCGTCGGCGGAGCCCTGATCGTGGTCGTAGTGCTGCACCAGCTCGAAGGTGTAGCCGGGCTTCATCGCGCGGCAGTTGCTCGCGCCTTCGAACTTTTTGCCGCGGATTTCCAGGGCTTCCATGCGCAGACGCAACAGCGTTTCGCCCTCGTCGTAGGTGCCGTGGGTGTACTGGCCGGGGAAGTCGTAGATCTCGAACGTCTCGACGTCGCCCTGTTTGTTCAGGCTGTTCATCCCGACGGGCAGACGGTTGTTGGGCTGACGGTAGTCGAAGGTCTGCACGGCCATCTTGCCCGCCTGCAACTGGCGGTTGCCGCTCCACTTGGTGATGGAGTCTGCGGTCTCGGTGACGGACGCGGTGTGGAACCGGATCTGCGGTTGTTCCGGCAACGGCTGCAGCATGCTGGAGTCGTCGCAGATGATCATGGTGTGGCCTTCGGCGGTGTGCTCGAAGTAGTAAAACATCCCTTCTTCTTCAAGCAGACGCTGGACGAAGTTGAAGTCGGTTTCACGGTATTGGGTGATGTAGGTGTAGCGCTTTTGCGGCTTGGTCAGGCGGAATTCATGGCGGGAGAATGCCGGGCACAGTGCGAACACCTGGGTCACCACTTCCTCGACGGTATTGCCCTGAAAGACCCGCGTGTCGAAGCGGTTTTTCAGCATCGAGAACCAGGGGTTGAGCGTCGCGGTGTAGCGGGCCATGCCGCCGTCGCTGCCGGTGCTGGCAAAGCGCGTGAGGTAACCGGCGATATAACGAGGCGTGCTGTCGGCCAATTCGATTTCGATGGTGACCAGTTGCCCCATCATCGACTTGAGCTCGACGCCGGAATCTTCGCAGATAAGCAGCAGCTCGAAGCTATACGCCTGGGACAGCGCTTCCCGACCTTTGAAGGACTCGAGCAGCAGTTGCTGTTCCGGGCTGGCGAGGTTATTGAACTTGAACAGGCGCCGGTTCTGGGGCGAGAGCAACGCGGCAAGGTCCATCATCATGAAAATCTCCTGGATGGCACGGGGTAGAACGCTACCGCCATGCTCAGCAACAACAGGTTACGAGCCGACAAGGGGGCCGGAGCCCTTGTTGCATCGTCGCTAACGGGTCGATGACGCGCCACCGGGCGCGTTCGCCATCGGCCGTGGGGGCATTCCTACAATCACGTAGGACCCGGGCTACAGACGCTTCTTTAAAACAACAGTCTCGGAATCGACGGTCGGGTCCGCGCGCATGTGCGCAATCGGCAGCGCCGCCAGCAGCTTCCGGGTAAAAATTCAATTGCTGGACACTGCGACCGCGCTGCAATGCGAAAGTGCCACCAGGCACCGGAATTCGCGAACGACATCACGTTCTCAGAATCGTTACAGATGTTTCACAGCGGCAAAGGAGACACTTATGCGCCTCCCCCTGTCAACCCGGTGAATCGATTTTGCGAAGGGACACGCAGGATGGTGTATTCCATTTGAAATTTCTTAACGGGCGGGTGAATGTCTCGAAGTGCCCGTAATCACAGGCGCTTGCCGGGGGCTATAGGCATCGGTTGGTTCAGTGACTGTGGTCTGCCATCATTGCTGAGTGTAAAAAACCTGAGAAAAATGCGCGCCGGTGGAAATTAAATCGTACTTTAGTGGTCGATAGCGGACTTGACCGCTCCTGCTGGCAACGTGCTAGCTGTAACGGCCAACCGCAACACCCACGCTCACTCACGGCGCTCCATGGCGCCTCTCTCCAGGACTGTGATGTGTAAATGGACTTTTTAGCCAACATACCTAGCTGGGACGATATTGAGCGAAACCTCGACCAAACCTTCGGCGAGCTAAACCAAAGTATCGATAAGGGCCTGCAGAGCGCCAACGACGGTTGGGATGGGTTCACCCGTAGACTTAGCAATGGCGCAAGCCAAGTCTATGCCGACCATGGAGGGGCCCAGATTGATCACGTCCGGCAAGCGTTGACCCTTTCCTACCCGATAGTGCTGGACGACCTCACGCGGAAGTTGGCGTCGATCAACATCACTGAAATCTTGCCGGTGCTGCTGAAGCTGGTGCGGGAAGTGGTGATGATAATGGGGGGGAGCGTTGCAGTGGGCGCCGGGATTGGAGGCGCAGTCGGCTCTCTTGCTTTCGGAGCGGGCGCACTACCGGGAGCAGCGGTCGGCGGCAGTATCGGCTTGGAAGTGGGCAATATTATTCTCATGGCGCTGGGATTGGCGTCCTTAGCTGAGTACTTCCGGCAAGGCGTCGGGCCATGCGCTAGCAGCTTAAGTGAAGGATTCATGACCGCATGGCGGGCCGAAGATGGTTTGAAACCCCCAGGTCTCGACCCAACCGGCGGTTCAGCCGCGATGATTCAAGAGCGGATCGAACGCGCCGCCCGACAATTCGCAAGCGGGCAAGAGCAGTACGTTCTGCTGCTTTTGACCGCCATCGTGGCGTTTTTGATGGGCAGGTACTCTCTAAACGCTATGGAAAGCGTCGCGACACGGAGTTTCAGGCTGCGGGCTGAAATCACGAACAAGGAATTTGCGGAGTGGTTGGCGCGCAATGAGCAGCAGCTTCTTAAACTGCAGGAATTGCAACCGAAAGATGTGACGCCATTGAAAAAGGCGGAGCCTGAACCACCTCCGGAGCGACGCGGTGAGCGGAGTGCTCCTCCTAAGATCGAGATGTTTAAAAAGGGATGGACTGCAGAGGATGTTCTGGCGATACCGCAAGGATCGAGGCCTGATCCTTCAGTGTATCTGACGCCTGAATACATGGAGTATCACCTTGCACAGTTTAAGAACGGCGCTTCGCGTGTGATGCCAGTGCGTAACTTTGAAAAATACGGAATAGGTCAGACAGACGGCACGTCATTCATTATGCCCCACCATGAAGTGGACGAAATCTTCGCGAAGGCGGCGGGTGACAAAAGAATTCTGGAACAGAAACTCGGTCTTCCTGAAGGGTTCCTAGAAAAGGATAAGATTGTGCGTATTGATATCCCGTCTCCTAACGAGCTAGGCCTGCGTATTCCATCCGGCAATGAAGCGGGGGCTAATGAATTCTGGCTTCCGGGAGGGAAATTACCCGCTGGTAACCTTGAAGCCGTTATTGATGCCGGTAAGATATCCGGGGATCGATTGATAACAACTCCAATACCGTAGAGGACATTATGGAATTTAGAGATATCTACTTTAACCGCGAGGAACGCTTCTCCTTGGGAATTGAAGAAACATCCGGAAAGTTCTACGCTTCATTTCCTGTCAGAAATGACATGATTGAGTATGAGGAATACTACGAAATTAGCCGTGCGCAGTTTGACTTGTTTCAAACGGACCTCAATGCCGCTCTGGCTTTCGTCAACCGTTGCCGCCGCAGAGAACTAGACGAATTGTTGATTCAGAAGCCTGGCAGTAGAAGAGGGTCAGCTAACTAACTCAGGGAATTTATCCCCGGATATTCCGGCCGCTGCTGGGACCGAAAACCTCCAGCAGCGAGGCCGAGCCGCCCAAGTTGTTGCGTGACTCACCACTACTGGAGGTGAGCGGCGGTCAGCAAATTGCAAATATGACGCCAACAAGGAACGTTAATTTGACACACATAGACCGACGCTTGCTCGCCTCCGCGATAATGCTCTTGTGCATCACACCGACGTACGCTCAGGACAGTGAACAAGCGCTAAAAGCCGTTATTGCCGAGCAACAGAAACAGCTCCCCATCATGCTCGACCCTATAACCCGCATCGACAACATCAGCTACACCAATCACAACGTGCTCTACAAAATCACGCTTTACGGCTATGACAATCGGCCAGGTGAGCGGGTGTACTACGAGAGCTACCTGGCTCAGCAGATCCCAAAGGCACTGTGCAGTCAGACGGCCTATTTGCTCCTGCTTGGGCTGGGCAACAAGATCACTTACAGCTACTCAAGCAGCCAGGCCGAGCCAATCACTGAAGTGACCTTCGGACCAGAGACTTGCCGAAAACATGTAGGCGGTGATCCATCGTGATCATCTGCGGTTGAAGCGACGGCATCCGGACCTCCGAAGTGACGAATATCGTTCCGATAAGCGCAATCATGACCCGCATGTCTGCGTTACTGCGCGTCGGGAATAAATACGAATGGGCTGAGCGTCTCGATCAGTATCGAGCAGATCTACCCCACGGCTATGACTTTGCCCTCTCACAAATCTTAGGACTGTACGGAGGAATGGGGTCCCTGACTGACATCGTTTTGTACTGCGACGGCCATCCCTTGATCGACGAGAACAATGAGTTTGCCGAACTCCGCACCCGGTTATATGAGCTCTGCATGCGCCACTAGCTGTCTCTGTACCCCATCGCCCCACTAGCTAGAAAAGTAGCATTGGCCCCGGCCCGCGACCAAGGCCGCGTATACATCCCAAAGACAAGGACGCAAACACTCATGCAACCAAACAACTTCCACACTTCCTCCGACACCGGCGAGCTGATCGCAACGTTCCGCCAGGGCAAGGCCTTTTTGATTTTCGGCCTGATATTGGCCGTAGTGTTTTTGGGCCTCGCCGCATTCGTGTTCTATCTGAGCACGATTGTGCCAATGGGCGATAACGGCCCGGTCACGCTTCACACGTCCCGCGGGATGACCATGAATTTCGCCAGCCAGGACGTCGTATTTAGTTTCACGACCGGCTTGTTGGCCCTTATCGGTCTATGCCTGTTGGGTACCACCGCTTGGCACAAGAAGCTGCGCAGTACCGACTACGAAGTTTATGGAAACGGCATCGTGCGCATCACTAAAGACCAGCGCGACTACACGGCGTTTGCCGAGATAGAGGATCTGTATCTGTTCAGCTCCGGGCAGACCGTATTGACGGGCCTAATCACAAACCTGGCCTACCGTCGCGATGCCTCAGAACCCTTTCATAGAGTGGTCGATACTCTGAAAGGCTTCCAGGCATTTCAGGAGCTGGTCCGTGACTTACACGTACGGGCGCGGCTGCCGGCCGTGGCCGAAGCGCTGGAGTCGGGCCGTTCGGTCATCTTCAACTGCATCAGTTCAAAGCAGGTCTGGGGCAAGCGAGTGACCGGCAACTTCCTCAAAGTCACTACTGCGCCTATTCTTGTGAGCCGGGACTTCCTCGAGCACCAAGGCAACAAAGTGCCGATGTCGTCGCTGCGCACGGTGAATCTAGGCACTTGGACCGAAAACGTGGTGATCAAGGACGAGAACGGCAAGCCGGTATTGTCGACCATCGCCACCGGCATTCTGAGCCATGACCTGTTCCTCAATACCCTCGATATCGTATTGGGGGTTGAAGAGCAGGCACGCGAGCCAGCGTCCAATGTCTTCGAAATGAACATCCAACGATGATCTATCGCGGCGCAGGCTGGATGACTCTGTTAACACCACTGGCCATGGTGCTGTTACTGAGCTGGTTGTTGATGGACCCCAGCGCTAAATCCAGTGATTTATCGCTGATGCAATTCTTGCTGGCAGTGGGTATTGGTTCAGCCATCAACGTTGTGCTGGGCTTTGTGTTAAATCGCGAGCTTCACCCCGATGGCGTTCGCCACCACTTCTTTTTCGTGCCGATGCAGTGGCCGGCGCTGGCGATCATGCTTGCCTGCGCAGTGGTTGCTTTACTGAAATAGGCTCACCGGCCGCTCGGCAAGGGCGGTCGGGTTTCGACTTGTTCAAGGCTTACACGGTAAGTCGTGTAAGTGTCCCCGTCTTTCAGGTAAAGGTCGCTGCGGTAATCCGAGATGGCGCCTTTCAGCTTGATATGCAGGCCGTTGGGGACACGCTTGATTTCCACGTCTTTCAAGTCAGTGTCCGAGACCAGGAAGGGTGGGGTCTTGCCCAAATACACCTTCATGGTTTCGTCAGTCGATTCACGATGATCCATGTAGAACCTTAACCACTTGGGCTCTGAACGGTCCCTCGCCTCCTCCACGATATAAAGCCACTCCCCCGGTATGAAGTTTTGCTTCAGGACTATTTGCGGAGGAAGCTCAGGTTTGTGGATGTAGCCATAGATAAGCGCCCCTACAATGCAGATCAGGAAGAAAATCGCGAAGTACTTTTTAAGCCTGAGCTTGAGAGCTTGCCATTCTGTTTTATTCATAGCCTTCAACGTTGGGCGTCAATGTTTGTCTTGATAAGCGCCTAGCGTGGCGCAGTTGCGACATTTGAAGAGGTAAGCCGTAGGCCCATGATCCTTATCCAGGGCAGTAAAGAACGCTTGCCACTTCGGCCCCTCCTCCAATCCTGTTGAGTCCCGAACGGCGGCGATGGCTGCTGGCCCCATTTCAAGCAATTCTGTGTGGCCGGCCTTGCCAATGAATTCGGCCGCGTCGTCGCAGTGAGTGAACCAGCATTCTTGCTGCCAGCCATTAAAACCAGGCGTGCGCTGACAGATTTCGGCGATCTGCGCCTCGTTAAGCGTGTGTTCGCCATCCAGGCCAACGCTCTCGTCATCGGCAAACGTCGCGCCCAGACGCTGGTGCGCACTCCCGTCGGCAATGCACCAAGGGCAGATGCAGTTTTCGTATTCCTCGACGGCGTATACCGGCCCCACGTAGATGTAGCCGCGCGCCTGGTTGCACCTCACGCAAGTGTCGGAAGAGGATTGCACCGAACCGGTACCGACGGGATCGGGATGGTAGATAAAGCGGGGCAGTGTCATAAACGCATCCTTGGTGATTGCTTAATCGCATTCTTACACGCTAATTGAATCGAGCAAAAAAATGGCGGATTGCTCATCCAGGTGACCATAAATCGGCACATCTCCATGGCGATCAGCGAACACGCGCTTGGCTTGGAAACACAGCTGCGTGCGGAGCAAATTCACCATAGCTAATATCTAGCTTCAAGCTGAGGAGCTCATCCTACCCGGCCGGTACGCATCACCGGTATGCTAGCGGGAGTATGGTCACGTGCCCCGGGTAGGCCTTGGGCCCTGGAAACGAAAGGATTAATCATGCCAGATGCCACCCCCGCTATGAACCGCAGGGAAACCGCCAACAAAAAAAGAGGTGGCCATCCGTGCAATTGACTGCGCAAGGACGTGAACCCAATGACAGATAACCTGGACAATGTGTTGCTGATCGCGCTAGCGGACGGCGCACTCGACAAATTTATAGTCGGCGAGCCCATCTATTTTCAAGAAGCCAAGGTAGACACCAAAGAACCACAAAACGTGAAGGCTGCCTTCGACTTGTTAGTGCTCGACTATTGGACAAAAACCAAGAATCAAACCTTTGCGGTCAAATTTGCAACAGCAATGTTAAAGGCTCTGGACACCTACCCAGACAAAAATCGAGCGATTTATGCTGTATCTTACTGGATCCAGTATTACCAATATTGCCTCATCCAAAAGAAGTCAAATCCAAACGGCAAGTATGGTGACCTTTTTGAAATGGATACAGCTGGCATCGCAAGAGCGCTCAAGCATGAACTTGAGGCCAACAAAGCTGAATTGATTAACGACACGCGGTGGGCAGGCGAGTCGTGGAACAGTAAGCAAGGTCTCTGGGAGCCATTGATGCGCATGGCGTTAGGCGTTCGGGACAAGTTTGAAGGTCCCGACTTCGTGCCTGATAATCTCTAGCGGGACGTTCGTCTATTGGCATTTGCGCCGATTCGAAGCGTGTTTCCATGAGTCCGCATCACCCTCAGATCACAGCCTGCGGACTGCGGCCCGAACGCCACGAAGGTGCGGTTACCCAACCATCAGCAGAGCCGTGGCGGCTCGCTTCAACACCACTTGAGCAGCGAGGGCTAGAGGATGACTGAAATCCCGTTTAGACCGGCAACTTGCCGCGGAGCGCTGACCAGCAGGGTCAGCTTTTGTAATGCGCAGGAAGGCAGTTTTGAAGAGGGCCGCGATGAATAAAAACAAACTCCAGGCATCGGCGCGTGAGCTGCAGCGCACGCTAGATAAATACGCAGTCGTTGACCCTGCCGCAGCGTTACTATCGGGTTCGCTTCAGGACCTTATCGAGCGGGCCGAGCGATGCAGCATTCTTCAGGCGGTGGAAATCGGAGATATCCCAGGCTACAGGCTGCTCTCGGAGACCCATCTCCAAGGCTACAGTGATTTGTCCGAAGCATACGCTGCGTTCTACATTGAGCTTACCGGCGGCGAATCCGACGCTCTCAAAGCCTTCAAAGCGAGACGCGGCAAGTAACACGTTCGAGCTCACTATCTACAAAAGATTTGCACGCACAGCTGCATGCGAAGGAACTCACCATGAGTAACAACAAGCTTCACGCTGCAGCACTCAACCTGGAAACCCATCTCAAGGCGTATGCCGATCTCGATGCTGAGGCAGCGGAGCTATACGCTGAACTGAAGCCTCTGCTAAAGCTCGTCATGGAAGGGGCGATTACGACGCCTTGGGAGTGGGGCCAGATTCCGGGGCGATACCGCTTTAGCGAACGAGGCCTCCAGGCGTATGAAGCGCTTGAGCAGGCGTTTGCAACTTTTTGCACTGAGCTCACAGGGGGAGAAACGCCTGCCCTGAAATGGATGCGTGAATTCAGGTCTCAAAACCACTAGGCGCTGATGGCGTTCGGTTGGCTTGAGCAACGCCCGCTCTCCTCAACCGGCGCCCATCACCGGTATGCTGCTGGCAGTTTTGGTCACGTGGGCCGGGAGCTTCTGAATCTTGAAAACGGAAGAAAAGTCATGCAGGACGCCACCAAGATGAACCGCAGAGAAACTGCCAAACAAAAAATAGAAGCGGCCCTTCGTGCAATTGACTGCGCACTGACTGCCCGGCGGCAGGCGATTTTTGAGATCACCACCGAGGATCAACTCATTCGCTTCAAAGCAGTACTACTGAAGGCTTTACACCTGATTTCGCGAGGCGAGATTCCGGAACTGATCAGCCATCGTAAGCTCGGGATGGCTAGAGTCATTACGGATCAGTGGCCTTACAACCTGTCACTGGGTCTTATCATAATCGAAGCCGAACACGCCTTCGAAGCGACCTAACTGATGTAGTCTCCCTCCAATTAAGCAGCCCGCGCAGACCACGCCGTAAATCACCCTCGTTCACGCGCCACACGCTCACGATGGAGAACTGAATGAACAAGGAACCTGCCACCGTACTTGAGCTTGCATTGCATCACGATGAATTCGACAGATTCCTCGCAGGCGAGCCCTTTTATTTTCTCGAGACCAAAGACGACAACGCCGACCCTCAGAATGTTGTCGTCGCTTTTGATCGGCTGTTCATGCCGCAATTTAACGCCCGTAACGCTTCATTCTCAGCGAGTTTTGTTCAGGCTTTGCTGAAACTGCTCAACCATTATCCAGATCAAAATCGGGCGATCTATATGGCTCAACGCTGGATCTGGTGCTACTGCTACTGCCTCGCGAATAAAGAAGCGCAGCCAGACGGGCCATATGCAGCGCTGCCCAAGATTGATTTGAGTGCCGTCTCAGATATCCTCAAACGACGCTTGGTCGAACGCAGGGCTGAGTTGACCGCCGACCAACGTTGGGCAGGCGCTGCGTGGAAACAGCGAGGCAGGCCTGTGGGATCCCTTGGTGCGCACAGCACACCACGTCCGGGACAAGCTTAACGGCCCTGACTACGTTCCTGATGGAGCATAATCATTTGAAGGATCGGCACTGGGTCATCGGGTCAGGAGCGGCAACATGAGAGCAATCAGCAAAAGAATGTCTGAGGTACTCGGGGCTCATTGCGCAAACCCAACCTCTCGCCAGATTGACGAACCTCTGCAGGAGGGATGTGTCATTGAGATTGAGGATCTATTGCTGGATCTCACCTCCGATCTAGGCGGAGCAGTAGTCTTCACGCGAGGTGCCCAGTGCGTGAGCCAGACCGGGACCTACGACCTGGACATCATCTATGGCCTATCACCCGACGGATACAACATCTTCCACAGGAACAACATGTATTCCAGACGAATCCCCAACAATACCTACACATTCGGCGAGTCGCCGACGGGCGACCAGTTTTGCATCGATAAAGCAACTGGAGCCGTTCACTACTGGGTACATGACGCAGCGAATGAAGACCGGGGATATGTTTTGATTTCGTCCAGCCTTGAAGATTTCCTCAACCGGTTAGCGCCAGACGGGGCAAGCGATAGCGAAGCGTTGGAAAAGAGCAAAAAGATCATCAGCATCGATTTGTCCTTCTGAGATATCACTCTTTAGGGCGGTTCGCCCAGGTGGCATGGTGAGCGCGAACGAACTGATTTTTCGCAGACCGGGAAAGTGACATCGGTGATCTGTCCATCGCGATACCTGCCGCGCTTCTGCACGACGTGATGAAGGACACCTGCCGGCATCAATAAGAGGTATCCGCGCCTCGAATTTTAAAGACTGATCTATCGCAGAGGATCTTATGAAATTTACAGATATTTACTTCAATCGCGAAAAGCGCTTCTCACTAGGAATAGAGGAATCTTCAGGAAAGTTCTATGCTTCATTTCCGGTGAGAAATGACATGACTGAGTATGAAGAGTATTACGAAATTGATCGCGCGCAGCTTGATCTATTCCAAAGTGATCTGAATGCCGCACTGACGTTCGTTACCAAATGCCGCAACAGACAGCTGGACGAGCTGCTCATACAGAAGCCCGGAACTAGACGAGGGGAAGCTATATAACTCGCCGAATCAATTCACGAATATGGCAGCGTCTTGAGGACTGGAAACGCTTAGCAGCAAGGCTACTCTCTCCCAAGTAATTTACGATGCCGACGACAAAGGTGGTCGAGGCTAATGTGTAAATCCTCCCTAAAAGTGACATAGCCATGGCCACTCGTGAACTTGGCCCCACATTAGATACACATTTAGTGATCTACCCTTACCGCGGCGGCGCCGTAGTTTCAGGGTCAAGCTCAAGGTCTTAGTGAGGATTCACCAGATCCAGAGGGCACTGCAGCGCCAGACGGCCTACTAGCTACGTCAAGTGGGGAACAAAATCACCTATAGTTACTCCAGCATTCTGGTAGAGCCGATTGCCGGAATCCCGTTTGTACCGGGTACCTGCCGAAAGTACTGGGAAATACGGGCTACCATACCCCAAATGGCCTAGGCGTCCGTCGAGGCGCACCTAGAGGCAACCCAGGTGAAAAATCTACTGATCCACCACCGACCGCGCGCTTCGCGGATGCCGTCGATTTCCATAAACGTGTAGCGCCCTGATGTGGTTTTTTCTTTTATGCTCAACGTGCGCAGCGCTCTAACTGAATGACGCAGGTGGTAAAGAATCACTAAAGCGCAGGTCGTCAGGACGACCGCACCAATAACTCCCGCTGCGGGTACCCCAAAGATTTTGACGAAGATACTCGCGACTAATGTGGAGGCACCAGCCAACAACGCAGCCGGATACCTTGCTGACTTACTCTGACTAATTCTCGGCACTACCTTTACCTTGTTTCCACTGTATTCAAACGGATGAAACGACGGTTTTGTGCGCGTGATTATAAAATAAGTCAAAAATACTAAAGCCACGGGTAACAAGCCTGCAATGAATGCCTCGGCACTTGCCAAGCCCCATACGTCGGCGGCGGAAGAAAACGCAACACTGCTTGCCAGCACGATCAGAAAACTCTGCACACTTGCTAAGACCGACCACAAATAAAATGTAAACCTCTCGCAAAAATAGATCAGGTAAAGAAACCAGCTAAGCTTCAAGATAAAAAAAAATAAGTAGACACACCAGAAGAACGGTACAGCAGAGAGCCCTAAAACCATAGCAAACACAAGCACACTGAAACAGACCCAAGCACCACGCTTAAGATAATCGGAGTCCAAAATCATCAGCCATCACCCTTTTCAACGCTTCAACGCATTCTTTATCTGTTTGCCTCAACCCTATGGATCAACAAATGTTCCAACCCAATCCATACCTCCCAAGCAACGACTGATTTGTTAGAGGTCCTGCGTCCGTCGCCAGCGCGCCACTGGGCAGTTTCGGATTGGCAGAGCCTAGACTCGATCAGCCGTACGCTCTGCGGCACGAGAAACGCTGCGAGGACCATGATCATGTAAACCTCCTTTACCCCTTAAGCGAACACGCGAAGAGACAATTCAGCGTGCGCAGAATCACCTTTAATCATGCACCTGGTCACTGGTGCCGGGAACTAATCCACTTGAACAATCTACTGATCCACCAACGGCTGCGGGCTTCACGGATCTCGTCGATTCGCTTGAAGGTGAATGGAGCAGGCATGGACTTCTCTCGAGAACGGAGGGTGCGCAGGCCGCTAATCGCATCCCGTTCATAAAGCATGAGAACCACGCAGCAAAAAAAGACGCCCAACACAGCGACGGCGCTAGACGTCAGTGATGACACAGAGTTAATCAAAAGAGCTGATACCACTGTACCAACACCTGCAATGAGGCCGGGACTGTAATCACTGCCTCGCATAGCGACACGTGAAACCTTGTTCCCATCGGTTTGAAAAGGAAAACTCTTACGGGGAGAAAAATAGACAAATGCATAGATCAATCCCATCAACGCCACGAGCCCTATATTTGCAACGGCAGCCTGGGATCTCGAAGCGTGCAAATCTACGACAAGCGCAACATGGGCTAGACCCGCCGCAGCGACGCCAAATGAGAATACAAATGACGAAAACATGCCGAGCGTGAAAGAGGTGAAACTTTCACACCAGTAAATCATATAGAGCGTATATAAAAAGAATAAGGCCACGAAACCGAAATATAGCCAAGTACATTCAGGAAAGTTAGCAGGCCCAAACGCACCTGCGCCCACGACAAACAGAAAGGTCAATAGGGGACCTCGTTTGATTGTACGCGGGTCTGGATCATACATCGTATTCATTGAACCAGATAACTCCAATCCGCACATTAATGATGAATTCCCGGTCGCTCTATCAACGCTTGTAGCGAGCGATAGCTTTTCGAACAAAAAATTGCAATCGGCGGCAACTGTCCCCGTAGTTGAATTCCAAGCCTTGCAACCGGCTGCGAAAAGTATTCAGGAAGTCGGACCTCTCATATCTTCGCAGCGCATAAACTGCGAAGGAGGTCACAGTCTCAGAATCGTTACAGGCGTCACCGCGAGAAAGGAGACACTTTTGAGCATCTCCCTGTCAACCCGGTGAGTCGATTTTGCGCAGCGTTGAGTATCGTGCTTGGGAGTTCCAGCAGTCCGCCTCGTTGCAGGAAGACTGCGCAGCCAAACGGTCTCTGGATTGTCGAAATGTGTTAGACGCGCACCCATCGGCGAATGGGCACTGGCTTCTGCCCTGCAACTGCCTTCCGGTTCCATCCCGCCGGGCTATCGGATGACGTCAACCCACACGCGCCGTTTCCGTCGCCATAACCGTTCACAAATCAGCGACGCGAGATACCCACCAAACCAAGTTGAGACGAATCATTGAGCAATCAGTCATCCTGCGACGCCCTCCAAGACGCGATCGACGTGAGAACCATCTGCTCAAATACCAACGCCTCCGCGCTTCGCGGATTTGGTCAATTTGCATGAACGTGTAGGGCGTAGGCATTGATTGTTCTTGAAGGCGGAGCGCACGTAGCCCCCTGATGATGTGCCGAGCGTGAAACAACGCGGCGATGCAAAACGCCTGCAATCCAACCATAGCGACCATTGCAGCAGTTAAATGGCCGAGTGAATTTATAGTGATACTTGCCGCCAAGGTTGTAGCTGCGGCAACTAACACGGGATTATACGAGGCAGTTGCTCGCTGCCTATCCTGATACCTCGGCTGGACTTTTAGCCCGTTATATTCGAACGGATGAAAGGATGGTCTGCCTTTGGCCAGTACATAGTAGATCAGCAGCGTGATACCAACCGGGGCGCACCCTAGCAATAAGGGCACAAGCCCCTCTTTGCCCCAGATGCTTCCTGCAGCGAGATACGCGACCGAGCAGACTGGTAAACAAAACGCGCCTAAAAACGCCACGACCAGCGAAATCATGTAAGCGGTAAATCTTTCACAAAAATAAACCAGGTAGAGAGTCCACAGAATCGCCAGCAGCGCCACCACGAGATACAGATGCCAGAAATATTCAAGATTTGATGGACCTAGGGCCATCATGGATAAAAGGAATGTTAGCAATGTCCAACTGACCTTCTTGAGATTATGCTCATCAATCATTACCGTTCCCTAGCCCATAAGCACATACATTCATCGTCGATCACTGACGGTTGACCAGACAAAAACTCGACCTCATTCGCACCGCCTTGCTCAACGACAACCGACCTGTGTAAAGCTTTGCGCAGCGAGCTTTACGAGATATTGCAAAATGAGGCAGCGCTAAAGCTGCTTTAGCAAGCAAACTGGAGCCCTACGAACGATGACATTCAGCGACACTTACGTAAACCGAGAAGAGAGATTCTCACTAGGCATCGAGGAAACCTCAGGCCAGTTCTACGTATCATTCCCCGTAAGCAGCGGCTTAGCGGACTACGAAGAATATTACGCAATTGACGCGCACATGTTCGAACGCTTCCACCACGATCTCGCCTCAGCGCTTGAGTTCGTCAACCGTTGCCGTCGGCGAGAGATGGACGAGTTGCTGATGCAAAAGCCAGGCTCGAACCGAGGCAGCGCGATCTAGCAAACGCGGCCGCAACTCAGGGAAACGACCCATTGAAAAAAGCCATCGACTACATCGACGAAGCCATTGCGATCACCCGCCTGAGGGAGGCATCGTGTCCAGCGTTTCCCCTTTACGCAAGCTCGCTGATCCAACTCGACTTCATCAGAAACATTTTGTTGGGCACCGAAAAAGATAAGAGCCGCCTGCACAAATTGACCATTGGCGCGTGGGCCGGGAAGGAGTTCGAGGAGACGGATCCTGAGCTTGCCCATGCACTCGGCATCGCTTACTACATCGGCATCCAGATCGGTCGCGGTTTAAAAATCAAGCTCCCCGACGGCCAGCCCCTGGAAAGCCTTCACCGCCCATCTCCCCCCATCTCAGGAGTGAATTGATTGACGTCCACCGATCTGCAGCATCTCTACAACAAAGCCTGGCTGTTCGCCTCCCACGCCCACGTCGGGCAAATGATGAAGGGTTCCGACCTCCCCTACTCCACCCACGTCGCCATGGTCGCGAACGAACTGATTTTTGCGGACCGGGAAAGTGACATCGGTGATCTCTCCATTGCGATGCCCGCCGCGCTGCTGCACGACGTGATCGAGGACACCTCTACCTCGGAGGAGGCACTGGCTGAAGTGTTCGGCGCCGCTGTCGCATCGACCGTCGCCTGCCTGAGCAAGAACCTGATCGTGCCCTTCTCGGACGAGCGCTATTTCCAGGCAATCGCCGCGCATTCCCGGGAAGCGGCAGCGATCAAGTTGTGCGACCGGATCACCAATCTTCAATCCGCGCCCTCGACGTGGTCGCTGGAAAAGCGCGCGTCCTATCACGAGGAATCTGCGCAGATCCTGGCAGCGGTTGGGCATACCAATGATTACCTGAATCGCCGGCTGACGGACGCCATGGCGCGCTACAAATCCTTGTACGTTGATGAGCCGCGCAAACACATCTGATGCCGTCTTCGTGAGCAAGCTCACTCCCGCGGGAAACAGTCAACCAGTCAGCCCTTCACTCAGCGCCCTGCCTCAGCTGTGCGCCAGACGCAATCACGGTCACATACTCATCAAACAGTTGCACCTGACCCCCGACCCTGCTCCATCCCCGATACGATTCCGCGTCCCTCCTGTAGCGGGCAAAAGCTTCCGATTCCGATCCGTCCGCGAACAGTGAAGCGATGGCTGCGCTCTGGAAGTACCAGTAAATTCCGTCACATTGCTCGGTGGCTTTGGCGTTGGAAAGGTCGATCGCCCTGGACCGCCATTGCGCTGCAAGCTGACGTCCCTCTTCCCGAGAAGCGTCTGGCAGCGCTCGCCAGCCAATCTTCTCGGCGTCGTCTACATAGGCGTGATACCGGGCGAGTAATGCCTTATCTCTTTCCCAGACCGAAGGACAAACGGGCGGCGGCGTCGCGAACGCACCAGGCGCCTGACAAACCGGCAACCCGCTGAGAAGTTGCTGCACCCGCGACGACGGCTCCTCCTGCCCCCGCTCCTCGCCGCCGACAGAAGCTGACGCCGAATTCGAACTCGGCACGCTCTTCTCCACCCGCCCTCGCGCCCCAGCACTGCCCTCAACCAACCTCGCACTCCCATCACCCGCTCCCTTGATACATCCCTTCCACAACAACGACGCTCAACCCAAGCCATCGACCCAAGCCACGCCCCGGCAAACTACACCACCCCGCGCCCGAGAAAATCCAGACGCCGCACAAAAAACCACAGATTCGTCACCGCTCCAGCAAAGCTCTTTTGCATCGGTTTTCCTTAGTTGCCCGCTTAGTTCAGATCAGTAGGTGAACCGGTTCACCTTTCCGCCCTTTTCTTTACACGCGCCAAAGGGATCCAATAAATCCCTGCAGCCCTTTAACCATAAGGCCTGGAGCCATTTCCAAGCCCACCGCAGCGCCCGTAGTGGCCATAAAGCATCATTGCGGCCTGTATCAAATCTGAGAAAAACTTCGCGTCTGTAGGAACTTTCCCACACAATTAACTGCCTGAGCTGACACTGCTGGCTACTAGCTATCGGTGTTCGGCCACGTTTCACGCGCCTAATCTTCGCAGCGAGTTTTCGGGATGACGTTCATCCGGACTGCTTCTCGAGAAGGTGTGCCAGCCGGGCAACGCGTATCTCTTCACGCTGTCTCGTCGCATTCGCCGCATTGTTGAGAAAGGTTCAGGGACGATGTACCCATGACTCAAACGTTTGACGTAGAAGCACTCATAAAGCTGCGCAGCCAGACCCGGGCTATTTCCGACGTGCTCAAAGCACAGGCGTCCGATTACCTGGCCACGCTGGCGCTGTTGATTCGCCCTCAGAATCTGTTCGGTGAGTACCTGCAGGGTGCCCAGCGCAGTAGCGGCCGGGAGACGCAGCATCACTTCAAGGAACTCAAAGAGCTGTACGACAGGATTGGTTCGGCGTCTCCGTTCCAGTTGGTCAATGAGATGGAAGTGCCGCTGAACCTGATCAGCACCACGCCCGAGCTGTTTCCGCTGGAATACGACAAGGTCCTGGCCGACAGCGGTCAGACCATCCGCATCACCAGCCCGACCCGCTGGGTGATCGGCTTCAACTCCTTTGATCTGGCACGCTTTCGCAGCGTCATCAAAGACCCTAATCGCAGCAGCGCCGAGCTATATCGCTTCGTCGTGCACTACCTGGTGCTGTTTTACTGCGTGAGCAAATCACCGGGCCTGGGGCGTTTGTTTGACGGCCTGCGTTTTCCAGTGAGCTTTGAACGACTGAAAGATTTTGGCGACCTGCCGTTTTGCGTGATCAGCTCACCGGTGCGCTCGACGCTGCCGGACGACTCGGTCATTCGCAGCAGCACGCAGATTGCCGGCAACGCCAGTTTTGAAGAACTGGTGGGCCAGGACAGCATCATGGACATGAAAGATGAGATTCGTCAGCGCCTGCTGATGACGATCGAAGGACTGTAAAGCACTCGGCTCAACGTCGAGCCGACACGCAAAATGACTTGCAGCGAGTTGCTCGCACAGGAGAACACGATGGCGAAGAAGGAAAGTACCCAGCACAAACTCGACCGCGTTCGCGCCCCTCGGGTCCACATCACCTACGACGTCGACATCGGCGATGCTCAGGAAAAGAAAGAGCTGCCCTTTGTCGTCGGCGTGCTGGGCGATTTTTCCGGCAACCCCCTTGAGCCACTGCCCAAGCTCAAGGATCGCAAATTCATCTTCATTGACCGCGACAACTTCAACGGCGTGCTCAAAGGCATCAAGCCGCGCCTGGCCTATCGCGTCGACAACACGCTGGCCAAGAACGGCACGCAGCTGGGCGTCGAGCTCAACTTCAACGCCCTCGAAGACTTCGAGCCGCAGAACGTCGTCAAGCAAGTCGAGCCGCTGCGCAAGCTGCTGGAAGTGCGCAACAAGCTCGCCGACCTGCGCAACAAGATGGGCGGCAACGACAAGCTGGAAGAGCTGTTGATGGACGTGTTGCAGAACACCGAGAAGCTGAAAACGCTGGGCAAGGAATTCGGTCGTGAAGCCGCCGTTCCCGCCACCGACGCCAAAGAGTAAGCAGGAGCACGACCATGAACGACAAACAAACCGTGGCCCAGCAGGACACTGATCTGGTTGAAGTGGAAAACTTCGCCCCGCAGTCCTCGCTGCTCGACAGCATCATCTCCGAAAGCCGTGTCGCCCGCTCCGAAACCGAACGCACCCGCACCCGTGATCTGATCGGCGAGCTGGTGGGTCAGGTGCTGGAAGGCGAAATGACGCCGAGCAAGGACCTGATCGCCGTGCTCGATGCGCGCATCGCCGAGATCGATTCAATGCTCTCCGAGCAGATGAACGAGATCATGCACGCTCGCGAATTTCAGCAATTGGAAGCTTCCTGGCGTGGCCTGAAATACCAGGTCGACCAGACCGAGACCAGCACCACGCTGAAGATTCACCTGCTCAACGCCTCGAAGAAAGACCTGGTCCGTGACCTCAAGGCCTCGTCGGAATTCGACCAGAGCGCGCTGTTCAAGAAGATCTACGAAGAAGAGTACGGCACCTTCGGTGGCGCTCCGTTCGGCATGCTGCTGGGTGATTACGAGTTCAACCGTAACCCGGAAGACATGTACCTGCTCGAAGAGATCTCCCACGTCGCCGCCGCTGCCCACGCGCCGTTCATTTCGGCCGCGTCCCCCGAGCTGTTCGGCTGGGACTCGTTCACCGACATGTCCGGCCCGCGCGACCTGGCGAAGATCTTCGACACCGTCGAATACGCCAAGTGGAAGTCCTTCCGTAACTCCGAAGACTCCCGCTACGTCGGCCTGACCCTGCCCCACGTGCTGGGTCGGCTGCCGTATGGCCCGGATACCACGCCGGTCGAAGAATTCAACTTCGTCGAAAGCGTCGATGGCCGCGACCACAACAAATACCTGTGGATGAACGCTGCCTACGCACTCGGCACCCGCGTGACTGACGCGTTCTCCCGCTACGGCTGGTGCGTGGCGATTCGTGGTGTTGAAGGCGGCGGTCTGGTGGAAGGTCTGCCGACCCACACATTCAAGACAGATGACGGCGAAATCGCCCTCAAGTGCCCGACTGAAATCGCGATCACCGACCGCCGCGAGAAAGAACTCTCCGACCTCGGTTTCATCCCGCTGGTGCACTGCAAGGGCACCGACTACGCGGCGTTCTTCGGCACCCAGTCGACCCAGAAACAGAAGCAGTACAACACCGACATTGCCAACGCCAACGCCCGTCTTTCGGCGCAGTTGCAGTACATCTTCGCCACCTCGCGCATCGCTCACTACATGAAAGCGATCATGCGCGACAAGGTCGGCAGCTTTGCTTCACGTAAAGACGTCGAGATGTTCCTCAACAAGTGGCTGTCCAGCTACGTGCTGCTCGACGACACCGCCAGCCAGGAAGCCAAGGCCAAGTTCCCGCTGCGTGAAGCCCGCGCCGAAGTCTTCGAAGTGCCGGGCAAGCCGGGCGTGTACAAAGCCGTGACGTACCTGCGTCCGCACTACCAACTGGATGAACTGACGGCGTCGCTGCGACTGGTCGCAGAACTGCCGCAATCCACACGCGGTTAACCGGTCCGGGTCTGCCAGGGAGGCAACATGAGTAGCCAACACAAGTTGTTGCCGTCACTGCTGGACCGGTTGCTGGACGACCGTCCGCACCAGTCCGTTGAAGCCTCGGCGCAACGCTTGTGTTCGCTGGCCGATTACAAGGCCAGCATCGTGCGTGACCTGGAAATCCTGGTGAACACCCGCCAGTCCCTGGTGGCTGGCGAGCTCGCCGGTTTCCCGCAACTGCCCGGCACGATCCTCGATTACGGCATGCCCGATTTCACCAGCAAAAGCGTGCTCGACCCCCAGGACCGTTACCTGATTCAGCAGCAGCTGGAGAAGGCGATTTCCGACGGCGACCGGCGCTTTCGCAGCGTCAAGGTACAACTGCTCGCACAACAAACCGGCCAACGCATGCTGACCTTTCGCGTGGACGCCGTACTGCGCCTACAAGACATCTCCCGTCAGGTTTCATTTGACGCGGTGTTGCAGGTCAATACCCAGGAATACACAGTACAGAACCTCAACTGATGCTCGACGACCTGCTCCCCTATTACGAAAAGGAACTGTCGCACCTGCGCTTTCTGGGCCAGGAGTTCGCGAGCCAGTACCCGAAAATCGCCTCGCGGTTGCTCATCGAGGGCGATAACTGCGAGGACCCTCATACCGAGCGCTTGATCGAGGCGTTTTCGTTTCTCGCGGCGCGGGTGCACAAGAAGCTCGATGACGAGTTTCCGGAAATCGTCGAGTCGTTCCTTGAGGTGCTGTACCCGCACTACCTGCGCCCTACCCCGTCGATGTCCATCGTCGAGTTCACCCTGGGCAAGAACGAGAAGGTCACCGAGGCCTATCGCGTTGCGCGTCACACCGAGATCCACGCCACGCCCATCGACAGCGTGGTGTGCAAGTTCCGTACGTGCTACCCGGTCGACCTGTGGCCGATCAGCGTGCAGCAGGCTTCGTTCGTCGAAATGGAACGCTCGGCGTTCAACGGCCACAGTGCTGATCTGGTGGCGCGTCTGCGCATCGGCCTGACGGCGACCTCCGACGTGCTGTTCGGGCAGATGGAGCTGGACTCGCTGCGCTTCTTCCTCGACGGCGAAAGCACACTGATGCTGCAGCTGTACGAATTGCTCTTCAACAACCTGGCCAAGGCCACGCTGACCTTCGAAGACGAAGGCCGTATGCGCGAAGTGGCCCTGCCGGCCAATGCGCTGAAGGCGGTCGGCTATGGTCTGGATGAGGGGCTGGTGGATTACTCGGAGCGTTCGTTCCTTGGCTACCGGCTGCTGCACGAATATTTCACCTTCCCGGACAAGTTCATGTTCTTCGACCTGTCCGGTTTCGGTCGCATTCTGGCGGGCAAGGCGCTGGGCAAAGTCGAGATCAATTTCTACTTCTCCGACTACGACCTGCACGACCGCCTGGCGCGCCTGACGCAGAACATCGGCCGCGCCAACTTCAAGCTCAACTGCACGCCGATCATCAACCTGTTCCGCCAGCAGGCCGAGCCAATCACCCTGACCCATGCTCAGCATGAATACGCCATCATTCCGGACGTGCGCATGCAAAACACGGCCGAGGTGGTGTCCATCGACAAGGTGCGCCGGGTCAAGAAAGTCGGCGGGCTGGAGCAGGTCACCAGCTGCCATCCGTTCTTCGAGCCGCGCGCCGATCAGGGGCCGGGCAACAGCTTCTGGATCGCCCGCCGACGCCCCTCCCAGAGCCGGCAACGGGACGGCACCGACATGTTCATTCGGGTGGTCGACCGGGACCTGGAGCTGATCAACTCGGCCAGCGATACCTTGAGTATCCGCCTGACCTGCAGCAACCGTGACCTGCCTTCACTTCTGCCCTTCGGCGGCGCGCGCGGGGACTTCAGTGTCCCGGCAGGCTCGGTCATTGACGACATCCGCTGCCTGCGCAAACCGACCGCATCGGTGCGCGTGCCACTGGGCAACGGGGTCATCTGGCGCCTGGTCTCGCACCTGTCGCTGAACCACATGTCGCTGGTGAGCAAAGGCCGCGACGTGCTGCTGGAATTGCTGTCGCTCTACAACTACCGCAACACCTCGGCGATCCGTAAGCAGATCAACGGCATTGTCTCGGTGAGCAGCGAGCCGGTGGTCGCGCGGATCGGCCACCCGCGTCCGAACTTCGTGCGCGGCGTGGGCATCACCCTCAAATTCGATGAAAGCCAATACACCGGCAGCGGCGTGTTTCTGTTCGGCATGGTGCTCGACCATTTCTTCGGCCAGTACTGCTCGATCAACAGCTTTACCCAATTAACCCTGCGCACCTTGCAGCGCGAAAAGAGAGTGGTCCAATGGCCCCCGCGAACCGGCGATCAACCCCTGGTCTGATCGACCAGGCACGGGCTGAGCCGCACCGATTCGAATTCTTTCAGTTGGTGCGTTTGCTCCGCCTGCACTACAGCAGGAACGGGCGAATGGACCTGCAGACGCGGCCCCATGAAGACCCGTTGCGCTTTCGCTCGCAGCTGTCGCTGAATTTTCCGGCGAGCGAAGTCAGCGACGTGAAGTTTGAGCGCGAGGGCAAGGTGTCTGCGGCCGGGCTGCCGCTGACCGAAGTGCAGGTGACGTTCATGGGTCTGGTCGGGCCGTCCGGCGTATTGCCGCGCCCGTACACCGAGCTGTTGCTGGAACGCCATATTCAGTACCGGGACGACGCCGCCCACGCGTTTCTCGACGTGTTCTCGCACCGCATGACCACGCTGTTCTACGAGGCCTGGCAGAAGTACAAGTTTTACATCGAGTACGAGCGCAACGGCACGTCGGACTTCGATCGCTACCTGCTTCATCTGGTGGGCCTAGGCCCGCAGGCGCAGAAGCAAAAGTTCGCCCCTGAAGGCTCGCCCCTGCGTCGGGAGCTGTTCAGCTATTTCTCGGGGATGTTCGCGCAGAAGCCGCGCAACGCGCTGAACCTGCAGGTGATGCTGAGCTTTTATTTCTCGCTGCCGTTCAAGGTCCGGCAATTCGCCGGGCGCTGGCTGAAGCTCGACGTCAGCCAATGCACGCAGCTGGGCCGCAAGAACGCCGCCATCGGGCAGAGCGCCGTGGTCGGCAACCGGGTCTGGGATTACCAGTCCACCGTACGCCTCGACATCGGCCCGTTGGCGCTGGCCGATTACCAGCGTTTTCAGCCCGGCACCGAGGACTACCAGAAGCTGGTGGAGTTGGTGCGTTTTTACATCGGCGCGCACCTGGATTTCCAGATCGCGCCGACGCTCAAGCGCGAGGCGGTGCCACTGGCGAAGATCGGCCGTCAGGGCAACGTCGCGCTGGGGTGGCTGGGCTGGTTGAAACGTCCGGGCGCCGATGTCGAGCCGGCCCGTTGTGCTCTTTTCCATATTCCTTTTGATGGGGTCTCACTGTGAACCTGAAGTCGCTGTTCGCCAAACTGAACGAAACCAGTCGCACAGCCACAGAAGGCGCTGCCGCCCTGTGCTTGTCAGAAAACCATTACGACGTTGAAGTCGAGCACTTGCTGCTGCAGTTGCTGGAAAACAACGACAACGACTTGCCAGCGATCCTCCGTCACTACGACGTGGTCCCCGAGCGCTTGCAGGCGCAGTTGGTCACCGCCCTCGGCACCTTCAAGAAAGGCAACACGCGCACGCCGGCTTTGTCGCCGCACATCACCCGGATGATCGAGCAGGCCTGGGTCCTGGCGTCCATCGAGTTTGGCCAGAGCCAGATCCGCACCGGTTACCTGATTCAGGCGTTGCTGGACGATGACGAGCTGCACCGTGTGGTCGTGGCCTCCGCGCCTGAGCTGGAGAAAATCAACGCCGACGACCTGCGGGTCAACCTCGCCGCGCTGGTCGAAGGCAGCCCGGAGTCGGGCTTGGCCAGCCCGCTGGAGAGCCCGAAAGCCGCGAGCGGCCGCGCCGTTCAAGGCAATGGCAAAACGCCGGGGCTGGATCAATACACCATCAACCTGACCCAGAGCGCCCGCGAGGGTCGCATCGATCCGGTGCTGGGCCGCGAGTTCGAAGTGCGGCAGATGGTCGACATTCTGACCCGTCGCCGGCAGAACAATCCGATCCTCACCGGTGAAGCGGGAGTGGGCAAAACCGCGGTCGTAGAGGGCCTGGCGTTGCGTATCGTTCAGGGCGACGTGCCGTCGGTGCTCAAGGACGTGGCGATTCACACCCTCGATCTGGGCCTGCTGCAAGCCGGCGCCGGGGTCAAGGGCGAGTTTGAGAACCGCCTGAAGTCAGTGATCGAAGAAACCAAACGCAGCCTGCACCCGATCATCCTGTTCATCGACGAAGCCCATACCCTGATCGGCTCCGGTGGCCAGGCCGGGCAGAACGATGCCGCGAACCTGCTGAAGCCGGCGCTGGCCCGGGGCGAGCTGCGCACCATCGCGGCGACCACTTGGGCTGAATACAAAAAGTACTTCGAGAAAGACGCCGCCCTCGCCCGCCGCTTCCAGGTGGTCAAGGTCGAGGAGCCGGACGAAGACAAAGCCATCTACATGCTCCGTGGCCTGCTCGGCAAAATGCAGGAGCACCACAAGGTCACGGTGATGGACGAAGCATTGGTGCAGGCCGTGCGCCTGTCCAACCGCTACATCACCGGGCGTCAGTTGCCGGACAAAGCCGTCAGCGTGCTCGACACCGCCTGTGCTCGCGTTGCCCTCGCGCAGTCGGCACAGCCCGGCCCGCTGGAAGACTGCAAGCGCCAGATCGACAACGTTCAGGCCGAGATCGCCGTGCTGGAGCAGGAAGCCGCCAAAGGCAGCGACCACTCACGCCGCCTGGCTGCGCTGAACGAGGAATTGCAGAGCGTTCAGAACACTCGGGAAACCCTGGAGCAGCAGTGGCAGCGTGAGCTGGATCTGGTGAAAAAACTCGCGGACCTGGGCAGCGTCGAGGCCCCCGATGTGAGCGAGATTTCCGCCGTCCGTGCCGAGCTGTCAGACGTTCAGGGCGAGCAGCCATTGGTTCACGCACTGGTCGACGGCGGCACCATCGGCGAGGTGATTTCCGGCTGGACCGGCATCCCGCTCGGCAAGATGCTGCGCAACGAAATCGACACCGTTCAGCGCCTGCCGGCACTGCTGGGGGAGCGCGTATTGGGTCAGGATCACGCCCTGGCGGAGATCGGCAAACGCATCAAGATCTCCCGCGCGCGCATGGAAGACCCGAACAAGCCCATCGGCGTGTTCCTGCTGCTGGGTCCGAGCGGCGTCGGCAAGACCGAAACCGCTCTGGCACTGGCCGACACCCTGTACGGCGGTGAACGTAACGTCATCACCATCAACATGTCCGAGTACCAGGAAGCCCACACCGTTTCCAGCCTCAAAGGCTCGCCGCCGGGCTATGTCGGTTATGGCGAAGGCGGCGTACTGACCGAAGCGGTGCGGCGTAAACCCTACAGCGTGGTGCTGCTGGACGAGGTGGAAAAAGCCCACCCGGACGTGCTTGAGCTGTTCTTCCAGGTCTTCGACAAAGGCGTGCTCGATGACGGCGAAGGTCGCGAGATCAACTTCCGTAACACGGTGATCATCCTCACCTCCAACACCGGTACCGATCGCATCATGCAGCGCTGCCTGAACACCACCGAGCAGCCGACCCCGGACGAGATCGTCGAGGACCTGCGCGACGAGCTGAACCAGGTGTTCAAGCCCGCCTTCCTCGGGCGGTTGACCATCGTGCCGTACTACCCGGTCCAGGACGAGATTCTGGAGCGCATCGTTGCCCTGAAGCTAGAGCGTATTCGCAAGCGTTTCGAGCGCAATCATCAAGCCGTGCTCGGTTACGACGAGGCGCTGGTCAAGGCCATCGCGGCGCGCTGCACCGAGGTCGACAGCGGCGCACGCAACATCGACAACATTCTGTCCAAGACCCTCATGCCGGAACTCTCCCAGCACGTGCTGGAACGAATGGCCCAGGACAAACCGATTCAGAGCCTGCACATCGAACTGGGCAGCGACGGCGGTTTCGCCTACCGCCTGCTTTTGATTGGGTTGGAAGGGAGTTGGCTGGATTGATCAAGCATTCATAGGTATGCAGTCATGAATATGCAGAACAGGGAACGTCTTTACGCCGGCGCTGGCTGGGCCACCCGCGTGACCCTTTTGACCGTCCTGATGGCGCTCACCGCCTGCGGCATCACCGACCGCGCCAGCAAGCGCGTCGATGACACCTGGGCCGGTGACATGCTTTTCGGCGACAAGGAAAAAGTCATTCTGACGGCCGACGGCGGCAACCAGCTCAACCCCGATGAAAGCGGCCGGCCGCTGTCGGTCGTGCTGCGGGTCTATCAGCTCACGGCGCTGGAGCGTTTTGCGTCCATCGACGCCGATTCGCTGTGGGACAACCCGCAGCAGGCCCTTGGCAACACGCTCATCGACAGCCAGGAAATCACCCTGCTGCCGGGCATGGGCCAGATCGACCAGTGGCCGCTGAACACGGCCACTGGTTATGTCGGCATCGCCGCGTTCTTCCGCTCCGACGAGAAGAGCCACTGGAAAGTCGCCTTCGATGCCAACTCCCTGCGCAAGGACGGCATCTGGTTTTCCTCGGACGGCCTGCGCGTGCTGGTCGACAACAACCACGTGCTGGCGGTGCGCGGCAATGACGTGCTGAACAAGCCGCAGACCGAAGCGCAGTTCGCCAAAAGCAATGTCATGCCCACGGCCGCGCCCGCCGCCAATGCAGGCAATCCGTCCCTGACTCAACAGGTGCAGGACGCGGCGGTGCAAAAGGCCCAGGACACGGCGGTCGACTCCGCTCAGAAAGGCGCGCAATCAAAATTCAATTCATTAGTGGAAGGCGTTCATGAGTAAGCAGAGCCGCGTGATGTGGTCCGAAGGCATGTTTCTTCTGCCACAGCACTTCCAGTACCAGGATGAATTCCACCAGCACCAGCTGAGCGAATCGACGCTGCGCGCCACGCCCTTTCATTGGGGCGTGCAGGCCATGCAGATCGACGAAGAAGCGCTGGCCAGCGGTTCGCTGCAATTCAAGCGGCTGAAGCTGGTGTTTCCGGACGGCAGCCTGTTCGATGCGCCGGGCCACGATCCGCTGCCGGCGGCGCGGGATTTGCGCGAGTTGCTCAAAGGCAATGACTTCAAGGTCTACGCCGCCCTGAAACTGCCTGAGCCGTTCGGCCTCAATTACGTTGAAGACGGCCAGGAGCAGAAAAGCGCGCGCCGATATCGCAAGCAGTTCGACACCCTGCCCGACCTCAACGAAGGCGATCTGGAAAACGAGATCACCAGCCTGCGCCTGAACGTGGTCATGCTGATCGACGGCGACACGCTGGACGGCTACAGCTATTGCCCGATCGCGCGGCTGTCGCGCAACAACATCGGCGGCTTCAGTCTCGACACCCACTTCGTGCATCCGACCTTGCACCTGGGCACCCACGAAACCCTGATCGGCCTGGGCAAGCGTCTGCTCGGCGCCCTGCACTCGAAGAGCAAGGCGCTCTCCGGCCGCCGCCGGGAACGTGCTGATCAGATCGCCGAGTTCGGTTCCAGCGACGTCACGCTGTTCTGGTTGCTCAACACGGTCAACCGCGCGTACCCGAATCTGGCGCACTTGCTGGCCCACCCGCGCCTGCACCCGGAGCGTCTGTACCTGTTCCTGGCAGAACTGGCCGGTGGTTTGCTGACCTTCTCGCTGGACGTCGAGCTCAACGACATCCCCGAGTACAACCATCACGACCCGGCGGCGTCGCTGGTCACCCTGGACCAGATGATCCGCACGCTGCTGGACAACGTGATCCCGAACCAGTGCATCGTCATCAACCTGACCCAGACCAAGCCCTCGTACTGGCAGGGTCAGCTGCACGACCCACGACTGGTCGATGCCGATTTCTATATTTCCGTGCACGCCGACATGCCCGGCTCCAGCCTGCTGGAACTGGTGCCACGGGCGGTCAAGGTCGGCTCCCCGGAAGACATCGAAGTGGTGGTCAACAGCGCCATGCCCGGCGCCACGCTCAACCATTCGACACGGCTGCCCAACGCCATTCCAGTGCGCCTGGACAACCACTACTTCTCGATCGAACCCCATGGCCGGGTCTACGAACGCATGATGAGCGCCCAGGCGATCTCGTTCTACGCACCCAGCGCTTTCACCAACCTCAAGCTTGAACTGATGGCAGTACTCAAATGAGCGAAGCCGTAATGCAAGGCGCCATGGCCGCCGACCAGCCAAAACCGACCCTCAAAGACCTGGTGCAGGACTTCATCAGCATGGCGCTGATCCTGCGTCGTGGCCGTCAAGTGACCTCGGTCCGCGCGTTCGAGGAGAGCGTCGACAGTTTCTTCGCCACCCTGGAGCGAGAAGCCCGCGCCTCCAATTACAGCGTCGAGCAGGTCAAGGACACGCAATACGCGTTGTGCGCGTTTCTCGACGAAAGCGTGCTGCGGGCCAAAATGCCCGAGGCGCCGGTCGTGGCAAACGCCGAGGCTTCGCCCACTTCAGCCCATGCTGCACTGGCGGCGCCGGCCGAGAAAGTCAACGAACTGCGCCGGCACATCGAAGTGTCGCCGCTGCAGTTCCGCCACTTTGGCGTGCACCTGGCCGGCGAAGGTTTCTTCGACAAGATCGAAACCCTGCGCGCCGACGTCAAGCGCAACCTCGACGTGCTAGAGGTGTATCACCTGTGCCTGGCCCTGGGGTTCGAAGGCAAATTCAGCGTCGGTGAAGGCAAGGATCAGTTGCGCTATCTGGCCAACACCCTCGGCCAGGACATCGCCCGTTATCGCAAGACGCCCAAAGCGCTGTCGCCGGACTGGGCACTGCCGGATCAGGTCTCGCAGATGCTGCGCCACGAGGTGCCGGTGTGGGTCTACCTGGCGCTCATCGCGCTGGTCTGTCTGGCGGTTTACCTGACGCTGGACTGGCTGCTGGGCAAGGACGTCGCCTTATTGTCCGAACACATCAGCCAATTGTTCAGTGCCTGAGCACTGCTCGGGTAAGCGAGTCAGGAAGACATGAAAACACTACTTCGCGCTCTAAAAAGTTTCTGGTTCATCCTCATCGCGCTATGGCTGGCGAGTCTCGTTGCGTGCGTGGTCGTTGCGGCGCGCAGCCAATGGTCGCGGGAATACCTGCTTCAAGTCATGCTGGTGGTCAGCGCGTTCTACGTCTTCGTGGGCGTATTGCGCCAGCTGCGGCGCATGTCCGCGGAGCGCAATCTCGAGCGTCTGGTGCACCATGAAGTCGACCGCTCATTGCCGGCCGACGGCGATTTCCGCGACCAGCAGGTACTGCGCGACCGCCTCAAGCACGCGATCACCATGCTCCGCGCCGATCGCTCGGCAGGCGGCGGCGGTTCGTCGGCACTGTATGAGCTGCCGTGGTACCTGGTGATCGGTCAGTCAGCGGCCGGCAAGACGTCGCTGCTGACCCGCTCGGGGCTGTCGGCCACCACCGCCGGAGGCCAGAGCAGCGGCGAAAGCGGCACCCGCCACTGCGACTGGTACTTCAGCCCTGAAGCGGTGCTGATCGACACGGCCGGCCGTTACCTGAACGACGACCAGTCGGCGAGCGAATTCACCGCATTCCTGCAACTGCTGAAAAAGCAGCGCAAGAAAACCGCCATCAATGGTCTGGTGCTGGTGGTCAGCCTGCCTGAACTGCTGGCGGCAACGGCCCATGAACGTGCGGAAATGGCGATCCAGCTGGTCGCGCGGATCGAGGAATACAGCCGCAGCCTCGACGCCCACCCGCCGATCTACCTGATGCTGAGCAAGACCGACCAGTTGCCGGGCTTTAATCAGGCTTTCGACGGCCTGGACCTGAACGAGCGTCAGCAACCGCTGGGCATGACGTTTGCGCTGTCGGAAATCCGCACCCAGGGCTTGAAGACGGTCCTCGACGGCAAGCTGAAGAATCTGCACAACGGCGTGCAGCGTCACGTCGATGCGCAGATGATCAGGCTCGGTTCCGACGCCAACAGCGCGTTGCTCAACTTCCCCAATTACTTCGCCGATCTGTCGGGCGTGCTGGTGCCGTTCCTCGAACACTTCACCCAGCCGGCCAGCCACGGCAGCCCGTTGCTGCTGCGCGGCCTGTATTTCACCAGCGCGTTGCAGACCGCTCAGCAGCTGAGCCAGGTGTTCGACGACGATCTCGCCGAGGCCTTTGCCCTGCAGCCGGCACACGAAGGCGCCCATCTGGCGCAAGCGGGCGGCAGGAAGACCGGCGACCGCAGCTACTTCATCACCGACACCTTCCGCCGGGTGATCTTCCCCGATCGCGCGCTGACCTCGTACCAGTCCCGCGATGGCCGCGACACGTCAATGACCCCGGTGGTCCTCGCCGCTGCGGTCCTCGCCGGCCTGGGTTTCATCGGCTGGCAAGCGCTGTCGTTTCAGCACAACCGCGAATGGATCGCTGCCCTGCAAGACAAGCTGACCGAGCTGAGCGATGCCCCCGATCGTGCCCAGCGCATGGCGGCAGGCGAAGGCCTGGAGCTGCTGCGCAATGAGCTGGCGCTGATCGAAAAACACCGCGCCAAAGGCGTGCCGCTGCAACTGAGTGCCGGCCTGTACCGCGGTGACGAGATCTTTGCCGCCGCGCAAACGGCCTATCTCCAACAACTGCGCAGCCAGGCCCTTGAGCCGGTGGCGCTGAAGCTGCAAATGCAGATGCGGGCGTTCAATGAGTTCACCAAATCCGTGGACCCTCAGAACGAACTCGCTGCCACGGCCAGCAAATCAGGTGGCAAGCCGGGCAGCAAAAACGATAAGGGCCAGAAGCTGGCCGATCGCGGCGTGCGCAGTTTTGCCGCCAACACCGGCAAACCCAGCTTGAGCAGCATTCCGCGCAGCGTCGGTGATGTCGGCAGTCGTCTGAAAGGCGCCGTGCGCAGCAACGTGACCAAGACCCGCGAGGCGGCGCTTGCCGATCTGCGCAACCCGGCCTCGGCCAGTGACGCGGCAGAACTGTCGGCCACCACCGGCGGGCTGTCGTTGTCCGAAGAAATGCTTGGCCGCCTGGATGAGCAGCAAGTCGCCTCGATCATCGAGTCCTACAACTCGCTCAAGCTGTACCTGATGCTGACCCAACCGAGTGTCCACTCGGACCCGGAATTCGTCAGCGCCGCCTTGCCGGTCGCCTGGAGCAACACCGCTTCGGCAGACAGCCCGGTCAGCGATGAGGTCATCGCCGTTAACGTGCCGATGTACGTGCAGTTACTCAAGACCGGACAGGCCCCTGCCCTGCCCCGCAATGATCAACTGGTCGAAGAAACCCGCAGGAGCCTCAAGTCGTTCATGATTTCCAGCTCGCTGGTGGACCGTGAATACCTGCGCCTGCAACTGGAAGCCAGTCGCCAGTTCCCGGCCGTGGGCCTCAACGAGCTGGTGCCGCTGCCCGGCCGTCAGTTGCTTTACGGCAGCGAAGCGGTGCCGGCGATCTTCACCCGCCAGGGTTGGGACGGCTTCGTCAAACCCGAGCTGATCAAACTGATGTCGAGCAACCTGCGCAACGAGTCCGACTGGGTTCTGGACGGCGACGGCGGCGACAGCATCATTCAGAAAGCCAACTTCATGCGCGAGTTCATGGCGCGTTACAAGCGTGACTACGCGCAGTCCTGGTACACCTTGCTGAGCAGCGTTGGCGTGCGCCACTTCACCGACATGGCCAACGCCACGCAACAGCTGTCGTTGTTGAGCGACGTGCAGAACTCGCCGGTGAAAATCCTGCTGTCCGGGGTCAACGACAACACCCAGTGGGACGTACCCGCGCCCCAGGTCAATCAACAGGCCGGCACGCCGAAGCCCGATGATTTCTGGAGCAAGGTCACCGGACTGGTCAGCGGCCCGCAAGTGCCGACCGCCGCCATGCTCTCGCCGCTGCCGCCGGTGGACGACGGCAGCCTGGCCCAGCGCTTCGAGCCGGTGTCGCGGGTCTTCGCGACGCAGAACGCCGAAGGCGCCGACAGCACGATCATGGATCGCTACCTGGCGGCGCTGCGCAAACTGAAAGTGCGGATGAACAACATTCAGCGCTCCCAGGACGTCGGCAAGAGCAGCAAGCAACTGATCAGCGAAACCCTCGAAGGTCAGCCGAGCGAAGTCACCAACGTGCGCAACTACGTCGAGACCACGGTGGACACCAGCCGGGGCAGCCTGTCGGAATCGCTGCAGGGCCTGTTCAGCCTGCCGATCCAGTTCGCCTGGGAAACCCTGCGCGACCCGGCCGGCCAGCAGATCGCCAAGGCCTGGGCACAGCAGATCGCCAAGCCGTGGGAGCAAGTCATGGCGCACCGTTATCCGATCGCCGCCGGCAGCCGCAACGAAGCGTCGGTAAAAGACCTGCAGCGTTTCGTCGACCCCGAGTCCGGCCTGCTGCCGAACTTCAAGCGCAACGAAATCGGTAACCTGTCCGGCGGTGAAGGCCTGGGCATGAGCAGCGGCGCCAAGGCCGCACCGTTGGTGAACCCGAACATGGTCACCAGCATCGACAAGGCCAGCTCCCTGGGCCAAGTCATCGCCAGCCTGTCGGACAAGGAAAACGGCTTCGAAATCATGCTGGAGCCGTCGGCGTTCTTCACCGACATCATCTTCACCCTCGACGGTCAGGTGCAGCATTACCGCAACGGCAAAACCAGCTGGAGCCGTTTCTCCTGGCCGGGCACCACCACCGCACCGGGCGCACGTCTGGACGTGGTGACGCTGACTGGCGAACGCATCACCGTGTTCGACTACCCCGGTCGCTGGGGCCTGTTGCGCATGAACGACAGCGCGCGGGTTGATGACCTCGACGGCATCCAGCAACGCTTCAGCTGGAACACCGCCAATGGTCAGGTCAGCCTCGCGGTGCGCAACTACGGCGGCGTCAAGCTGACCGACCTGGCCAACGTCAAATCCCTGAGCGCGCTGAACTCGCCGTCCAAGTTCGTGGCGGAAGGATCGGCCAAGTGATGAGGGTTGCGCGGGTGGTTGAACGCGGCCCTGAAGGCGGGGTTGAGGGCGGGCTGGTGAACGGTCGGGAGCGCCGTCGATGATCGGCTGCTTCGGCAAGCTGCCGTCGAGCGCGGACTTCATCAGCCTGCACGGCGCCGCGGATGACGTGTGTGAATTCGACGGCTGGCTGCAGGCGTCGCTCGCGGCGATTCATGCGGAGGACGACTGGCAGGCGCGATTCGATCGCCTGCCGGTGTGCTTCTTCTCGTACCGCGCGCGCTCGGGCAACTGGCTGCTGGGCGGTCTGGTCAGTTCGATGGACTCCAGCCAGCGGCGCTACCCGCTGTTCATCTTCCAGACCGTGAAGGCAGGCGATGGCGAGCCGCTGGTCAACCCGTTCACCTTGAGCGAGTTGTTCTGCGCGCAGATCAAACCGTTGCTGCACCTCGGTGCCCAGGGCGAGCAGGCGGCGGTGCTGTTCGAACGGATCAAGGCCCTGCGCCCGTTGCAGGGTCAGGACTTCGCGTTGTTCCGCCAAGTGCACGAGAAGTTCCTGCGCAACTTCAACCTGCGGGACATCGCCACGGCGCTGGAACAGGCCTACCCGGAGTTCGTCACCAACGCCGTACTGACCCGATTGAATGCATTGCGCCGCCCGCTGAACCACGCTCAAGCGCTGGGCATCAGCCTGCCGCTGCCCGCTGAACGCGGCTTGAAAAACCCGACAGCGGACCTCTGGATCGACTGGCTGACGCGGATGAAAACCGGCCGTGTGTCGCCCCAGGTCAGCGTGCTGGCCGACGACTTTATGCGGCCCAAACTGTTGTGCTTCCCGTCCCGCAGCAACACCGGCCTGTACACGGTGCTGGCCGACCCGACCGAGCGGCCTGAGCATTACGACGTACTGGCGGACTTCGCGGCATTCGACGAACACCACCGGCCGCCTGAGTTTCCTGACACCGATCGCCCCCTTTTTGACGTCATCGACCGTTGTGTCGACGCGCTGGATGTGAAGTCCGTATGAACAAGCTCAAGTATTACCTGCTGCGCTACCAACCCTACATTCTGGGGATCTGTTTCTTCCTGACGATCTTCATTGTCTGGGGGCTGGGCCGCGCGCTGGACTTCAGTTCCCTGGGCAGCCTGCTGACCGGCATCGCTGTCTTTCTGCTGCTCTCGATCGGCTACGTGCTCTTTCTCTACAGGAGCAACTCGCGGCAGCACAACCTCGAAGGCGTGCTGCGCGACGACGCCGATCAAGCGGTGTTGAACGCAAGCCCGGCGGACCGTGAAGAGGTCAGTCTGCTACGCGAACGCCTGCTGCAAAGCATCGATCGCCTGCGCAGCAACACCCCCAACGGCACCCGTGCCAAGGACGCGCTGTACGCCCTGCCGTGGTATCTGGTGGTCGGTCAGCCCGCCGCCGGCAAGAGCACCATGCTTTATCAATCCGGCCTGAACTTCCCGTACGCCGAGCGAGAAGGCGTTCGGGTCGCCGGGCTGGGCGGCACGCGCAATTGCGACTGGTTCTTCAGTTCCGAAGCGGTGCTGCTGGACACCGCCGGGCGCTACATGACCGATCAGGAAGAAGCCGGGAAATGGCGCGGTTTCCTGCAGCTGCTGCGCCAGCACCGCCAGCGTCGTCCGCTCAACGGGCTGATCGTGACGGTGAGCATCCACGACATCCTCCAGGCCTCGCTGGAAGATCAGGAACGTCTGGCCAAGCGCCTGCGTGAACGCCTTCAGGAAACCTATTCGCTGCTGGAAGTGCGCCTGCCGATTTACCTGGTCTTTACCAAATGCGACCTGGTGCCGGGCTTCGCGCCGTTTTATCGCCAGCTCGACGAGGTGGCCCGTGGCGAAGTGATGGGCAAGACCTTCACCCACAAAGACTATGAAAAAACCGACTGGGCCCAGCGTTTCGGCGTGGCCATGGACGAACTGGTCAACTACTGGAAAGAAGTTGCCAGCCAGCAACTGGTGTTGCAGGACATTCAGATCACCCGACGGGATTCGGCGGTGTATCGGTTCCCGCTGGAACTCGCCGCGCTCAAGCCTCGGCTGCAACTGTTCGTCGACGCCCTGCTGCGCGCCAATCCGTACCAGCATGCCGAGCTGCTGCGCGGCTTCTACTTCACCAGCGCGCTGGATGCCGATGCGCCCGAGTTGGGCGGCCACACCCGTCAGGTCAGCGAGCGCTTCTCCCTGGAGGCCGAGCAGTCCGCTGCCAGCGGCCACGCCCAGCCGCAGCCGCTGTTCATCAACAGCCTGTTCCGCAAGGTGATCATTCCCGACCAGCATCTGGTCGCGCTGTACACCAGCAATGTTCGCGAACGCCGTCGCAAGGCCGCGTGGGTCGGCGACGCCAGCCTGATTGCGCTGCTGCTGTGCGGCGCGTGGGGCTGGTCGTACTGGAACAACAAAAGCGAGATACAGACGCTGTCGTCTGAACTGACCGCCGCTGCGGCCCAGGACGATCGGGCGCCGGCGCAGTACACCGACTGGCAAACCCTGGACCGTCTGCGCCTCCAGACCGCCGATTACTACGCCAGGCACCACGATCAGGGCGTGCCGCTGCGCCTGCGTCTGGGCCTTTATCAGGGCTATAACGTCGAGCCGCTGGTGCGCGCGCGTTACTTCAACCGGCTGGAAACGGTCATGCTCAAGCCGACCGCCGACAACCTCACCCGCTCGCTGTACCTGCTGACCACGATCAAGGTCTATCAGCGCAACGCCAAGGACCTGATGCCGGTGACCGGCGTTGACAGCGTCGAGCCGCGCGCCCTGCCCAACGACAACCGCGCGCAGTCGATCGCCGACTTCGGCAAGGCCACCCTGGAGACCTACGTTCAGCTCTCGCGCTCCCAGCGAGAGAAAGCCGACCCGGCCTTCCTCAAGGCGAAGATCCCGGACTACTGGTACCCGGCCATCGCCAAACAGACCGGCAAAACCATCGGCGCGACGGGCGCTGCGACGAACTCGGGCACGGACTACGAGCTCGCCAGCCGCCAGGTCAACTTCTACAGCGACCAGATCCACGAACCGGACGTGCCGAGAATTCTCGACAACGCCTTCCTGACCTCCAGCTCGCGCAATTACATCAACAGCCTGCTCTCGCAATCGCTGCGCTCCATCGAGACCATCACCCTGGAATCGGACACCCTGTTTGCCTTCGGCCGTGCCGATTTCCAGAGCCTGAAAACCGAGGGCCAGAGTCAGCTGAGCGCCATTGCCGGCAAGCTGCTGAGCACGCCGAACATCGGCAAGATCGTCATCGCCGGTCACGCCGACCAGCTCGGCGACCGACAGGGCAATCTGCAGGTGTCCAGGCAGCGGGCGCAAACCATCAAGACCTACCTGGTCGGCAAGGGCGTGCCCGCCGAGCTGGTGGAAGCCGTCGGCGAAGGCAGCGAGAAGCCGCTGGTCAAGTGCGACATGCAGCAGCCGCGTGCGCAGTTGATCCAGTGCCTGGAGCCGAACCGACGCGTAGAAATCGAGGTGCGTGCGCTCAACTGATCGCGCGCAGGCACCTGAAGAACCCGGCGCCCGGGCCTGTTGTATGAAGGCCCGGGCAGCGGCAACCGATCCTTTTGAATCTTCAAAGGGGTCAAATCAAGGGGCGTGATCCGGCCGCTGGACGGCTGGCCCCAACCTGCAAGAAAGGAGAATCAAGAAATGGCATTTGACGCATATATTCAGATCGACGGCATTCCAGGCGAAGTTCTGGATGACAAGCACAAGGACTGGATTGAAGTACTCGGCTACGAGTACGGCGCCACCCAAGCGACGTCGGCGACTGCCAGCTCTTCGGGCGGTGCGTCCTCCGAGCGCGTTGCACTGAGCGATTTCAGCATCCGCAAAGCGGTCGACAAGGCCTCTGCGAAGCTGTTCGAAGCGTGCTGCAAAGGCACTCACATCGCCAAGATCCAGCTGAACGTCAACCGTGCGGGCGGCGACAAGCTGACCTACCTGACCATCAACCTGGAAGAGGTTGTAGTGTCGTCGGTCAAGGCCGTTGCCGGTGGCAGTCAGGATGGCGAAGACAAAGCCGTCAGCGACCTGCCGATCGAAGAAATCAGCTTCAACTTCGCTCGCATCAAAACCACCTACACCCAACAAAGCCGTGCCGATGGCCAGGGTGGCGGTAACGTCACCGGCGGTTGGGACCGTACGGCCAACAAGGTTTTCGCTTGATCGAGTAGTCACAGCGGTCCGTTGCCTGGGGCAGCGGACCGTATTCAACACCGCGTCGGCTGGATCGACGCGGTGTTCTTTTTTCTTATCCCGAGTTGACCATGTCTGAATTTCTCAACGACCTTTCACTGACCGAACTGACAGCGCCGATCAATGGAGGAAGCGGCGAAGACCTGAGCTTTTCCACGCTGTTCGACAACGTCAAGGAAGCTCGTCGAGCGGACCCTGATTACTTGACCCAGGGTGACTGGCAGACCGATCTGAAATCCTCGGATTGGGACCTGACGATCACCCTGGCTGCACAAGGCCTTGCTCAGCAGAGCAAGGACCTGATGCTGGTCGCCTGGCTCAGTGAAGCCCTGGCGCACAAATACCACTTCGTCGGCATCACCTTCGGCCTGACCCTGGCCGAGCGGATTCTCGAACGCTTCTGGGATGACCTGTTCCCGGCGCTGGACGAAGGTCTGGAAGAGCGCGCCGCCCGCCTGGCCTGGCTGAAGACCACCCTGGCCGATGTTGTGGGGGGACTGCCGATCACCCAGGGCGATCAGTTCGGCCTGCTGCGCTACGACGAGTCACGGCACATCGAGAACCTGGCGCTGCAAAACCCGCAGGCCATGCGCATCGCGCTGGACGAAGGCAAGATCAACGCGGAGATCTTTCAGCGTTCCGTGGTGTTGACCGACACCGAGCACTTCCTGCGCAAGGCCTCGGAAATCACCGACAGCCTGCAGGCCTGCCGGCAGTTGCAGGACACAGCCGATCGCCTGTTCGGCAGCGAAGCACCGAGCTTTGCCGGCCTGAGCGAGATCCTTTCCCGCGCCGCGCAACTGGCTGAAAAACTGCTCAAGGACCGCGGCGTGGAAATCAATCCCGCGCCTGCCCAACCGACCGCCGAGCCTGTCGCCGAACCGGCCGATCAACCCGCTGCGGGGCCTGCCATGACCATCACCGTGAAAGACACCGCGTCAGCGCCCTTGCGCACCACGCCGCTGACCCGCGACGAAGCCTTTACGATGCTCGCCGGCGTCGCCCAGTTCTTCAAACAGACCGAGCCGCAAAGCCCGGTGCCGTACCTGATCGAACGCGCGATCAAATGGGGCAACATGCCCCTGGAAGGCTGGCTCAGCGACGTCATCAAGGACAGCAACGTGGTCGACAGCATCCGCGACGTGCTGGGCACGAAAGAGCCGAAGGGTTGACACAAAACCCTGACGGGCAACCGCGCCCTCCTCAAAACTGACTCCGCCGCAGTGGTTACAGGCAGACGCGGATCCTGAGGGAGCGACCAGCACTGTCAGCCCTTCAATTCGGAAATCTCGATCAAGTTGAGATCGGGATCACGCACGTAAACCGAGCGAATCGGCCCTGTCGCGCCGGTGCGCTGAACCGGCCCTTCGACGATGGGCCACTGCTGCGCCTGCAGGTGCGCAATCACCGCGTCGAGGCCCTGGCTGGCGATGAAGCACAGGTCCAGCGCGCCGGGCACCGGCAGGTGGGCCTTGGGTTCGAACTCGTGACCGCGCTCGTGAACGTTGATCTTCTGGTTGCCAAAGCGGAACGCCAGGCGGCCGCTGCCGAAGGTTTCCAGCTGCATGCCCATGACGCGAACGTAGAAATCCTTGCAGGCCTCCACGTCCACAGTGGTCAGAACCAGATGGTCGAGGTGATCAATCATTGATTGCGCTCCGTGGGCTAATGAGGTCGACCGTCAGGCAGTCCTGGGGCACGGACCTCAGTGGTCGTTCTTGTCCAGCGTTCTCAGCTTCTGCGGCAATGCCCACATTAACAGGCCCGCCGCGATCAGGCTGCTGACGCCGATGACGTAGAGCGCAGGCGTCGTGGTGCCGGTGAGGTCCTTGATCCCGCCGACCATCACCGGGCTGACGATGCCGCCGAACTGCCCCAGGGTGTTGATCAGCGCAATGCCGCCCGCCGCGCCGGCACCTGCGCCCGCCAACAGCTTGGGCGGCAGGGTCCAGAAGGCCGGAATGGCGGCGACAATCCCGCCGCCGAGCATGGCCAGGGAGACGATCAACAGGCTGGTGTGCTGGGCAAAGAAACCGGCGCTGAAGAAGCCGATGGCCCCAAGCACCATGAGCCCGCAGACGAATTTGCGGCGTTCACCGCTGGCGTCCGACAGGCGTCCGACCACGATCATGCTGATGGCGCCGAAGATGTACGGGATGGCCGTGAGCAGCCCGATGATCACCGGGCTTTCGACGCCCGCGCTGCGAATCAGCTGCGGCGCCCAGAAGTTCAGCCCATAGGACGCCACCTGAATCAGGAAATAAATCAGCCCGAGCATGAGGAAGCCCGGCATTTTCAGCGCGGTCAGCAGCGAGCCCCCATGCTTGTTCGGCTCATGCCGGGCGATGCGGCTCGACAGATACGTCTTCTCGGCGTCGGTCAGCCAGTGCGCGTCGGCGACACGGTCCTTGAGCAGCTTCAGCACCGCAAACCCCAGGGCAATACACGGCAGCCCGCCGAGCAGGAACAGCCAGTGCCAGCCGCGCAACTGCATCACGCCGTCCATATGACCGAGCACCAGCCCCGAGACCGGTGCGCCCAGCAGCCCGGCGAACGCCGAGGCCAGGAACAGAATTGACGTGATGCGTCCCCGGTAGGTCTGCGGGAACCACAGCGTCAGGTAAAACAGCACCCCCGGTGCGAAACCCGCTTCCATGGCGCCGATGATGAAACGCAGCACATAGAACTGCCATTCGGCGGTGACGAAGACCATCAGCGCCGTGGCGATGCCCCACGACATCATGATGCGGGCAATCCAGCGCCGCGCCCCGACCTTGTAAAGCATGATGTTGCTCGGCACTTCGAACAGCACGTAGCCGATCACGAACAGGCTCGCACCCAGCCCGTACGCGGTGTCGCTCAGGCTCAAATCGGTTTGCAACTGGAACTTGGCGAAGCTGATGTTGATGCGATCAAAAAACGCGAACAGGTAGCAGACCATGATCAACGGCATCAGGCGCCACGCGACCTTGCGGATCAATGCCTTTTCGGCGCTCACAACCTCGGCGAGGCTGCTGTTCGGGGTCAGAACAGAGACGGTCATTGCGATACTCCAGATCGACTCTCTGAGAGAGCCCTATTGTTTTTGTTGTCTGGACGCGCACGCAGCGGAGCGTGCGCGTTTGTCGGGGGAAACCGGTACGGGTGGCGCGTTAGCCGGGCAGGTTTTCCGGCGCCGGGTGCAGATCTCGGTTGCGTCCGGCCTTGGCCACCTGCCCCGGCATTTCATGGCCCAACAGGGCCGGTAAACGGCGGGACAGCGTGAGCAGATGCGCCAGGTCGATGCCCGTCTCGATGCCCATTTCATCGCACAGATTCACCAGGTCCTCGGTGCAGATATTGCCCGAGGCGCCCGGTGCAAACGGGCAGCCACCGAGCCCGCCCAGCGATGCATCAAACCGCCGCGCCCCCGCTTCGTAAGCCGCCAGCACATTGCTCAGCCCCAGCCCGCGAGTGTTGTGAAAATGCAGCGTGAGCGCCGATGCCGGGACACGGCTCAGCACCCGCTGCACCAGCGCAAACACCTGACGGGGGTTGGCCATGCCGGTGGTGTCGGCCAGGGAGATGCCGTGCATGCCCAATGCCAGATAGGCATCGACAATTTCCAGCACCCGGTCTTCATCGATGCGGCCCTCGAACGGGCAACCGAACGTGGTGGCGATGGAGCCGTTCAGGCTCAGGCCTGTGCCCGACGCCAGCGAGACCACGTCGGCGAAGGCCGCCAGGGACTGTTCGCAGCCCATGCGCATGTTCGCGCGGTTGTGGGTCTGGCTGGCGGACATCACCAGATTCAGCTCATCGGCACCTGCGTCGAGGGCCCGCTGGGCACCGCGCAGGTTGGGAATCAAGGCGACGTAGGTCACGCCGGGCTGGCGCCGGATGCCACGGAACACCTCATCCCCGTCACGCAAGGCAGGAATGGCTTTGGGGGAAACAAAGGAACCGGCTTCGATGCGGCTGAAACCGGCGAGAGAAAGTTGGTCGATCAAGGCGATCTTGTCAGCGGTGTCCACCCACGTCGGCTCGATCTGCAAACCGTCGCGCGGTGACACTTCCTGCACGATCAGGCGCTGGGAGAAGTCGGTGATCATTGCACCACCCCGCTGTGCTTGAGTTGGGCAATGTCGGCGGCGCTGATGCCCAGCTCGCCGAGCACGCTGTCGGTGTGCTGCCCGAGCGCAGGGCCTTGCCAGTTCACCGAGCCTGGGGTTTCCGAGAGTTTCGGCACGATGCCTGGCATTTTCACCGTGGCCCCGCCCGGCAGATCGGCGTCGAGAATCATCCCGCGCGCCTGGTAATGCGGGTCGGCGACGATGTCCGCGACGTTATAGATCCGTCCCGCCGGCACCTCCGCCTGCTCCAGCGCCTTGAGCACCGCGTCAATGGGCAAGGCCGACGACCACGCGCTGATCGCCCCATCGAGCCTGTCGCTCTGGGCGGCGCGGCCGTCGTTGTGGGCGAACTCGGGGGCCTCGGCCAGATCGGCGCGGCCAATGGTCTGCATCAGGCGTTTAAAAATCGGATCGCTGTTGCCGGCGATGACCACGTAGGCGCCGTCGGCGGTCGGGTAGGTGTTGGACGGTGCAATGCCCGGCAGCGCGCCGCCACTGCGTTCACGGACGTGGCCGAGCATGTCGTATTCCGGCACCAGGCTTTCCATGACGTTGAACACGCTTTCGGCCAGGGACACATCGACCACCTGGCCGTCGCCCTGGCCGGTCTTGACCCGCAACAGCGACATCAGCGCGCCCATCACCGCGTGCATCGAGGCCAGCGAATCGCCCAGGCTGACCCCGACCCGCGCCGGTGGCGAACCCGGCGTGCCGGTGGTGTAGCGGATGCCGCCCATGGCTTCGCCGATGGCGCCGAAGCCGGGGCGATCGCGGTACGGCCCGGACTGACCGTAGCCGGAAATGCGCACGAGGGTGAGTTTGGGGTTCAACGCGTGGAGCACGTCCCAGCCCAGCCCCAGTTTTTCCAGCGCACCGGGCCGCAGGTTTTCGATCAGCACGTCCGCGCTTTCAGCCAGCCGCTTGACGATGTCGATGCCTTCGGGCGATTTGAGGTTCAGCGAAAGGGATTTCTTGTTGCGCGACTGCAGGTACCACCACAGCGAGGTGCCTTCATGCAGCTTTCGCCATTTACGAAGCGGATCGCCCTGCCCCATGGATTCGATTTTGATCACTTCGGCACCGAACTCGCCCAGCAGGCGGGCGGCGAAGGGAGCAGCAATCAGCGTGCCGATTTCAATGACGCGCACGCCTTGAAGGGGGCCTGTCATAGCGGTTACCTCGAGTCTTTCTTGGAATTTGTCGCCCAGACTAGAGGAACGCGGTTCAGCAAATCCAACCGTCAGTTGGCAACGACCGTTCGCGAAACGCGAAGGCTTAGCGGTCGTGGCTGTGCAGGTGCTCGAACAGCAACTGGCTGACCGGCGACAGCGCCGCGGTGTCGCGGACCACCAGAATCAGTGTGCGCCGGGCCCAGGCATCGCTCAGGCCCACGGCCTTGAGGCCCAGGGACGGGCCGAGCAGGTCGAACGCCTTGCGCGGCAGCACGCCGATGCCCATGTCGGCCTGGACCATCCGGCACATGGCGTCGAAGCCCGGCACATGAATGCGCACCCGCAGCGGTCGGCCGTGGGCGCGCGCAGCGTTCTGGGTGCGCATGTTGATGGAGCTGGCGGCGTGCAGACCGATGTAGTCGCTGCCGAGGGTGTCTTCGAAGGCCACCTGCTGCAGCCCGGCGAGCGGGTGATCGTCACGCATCACAACGACCAGTTCGTCGCGGCGATACGGTGCGCTGTGGAGCCCCTGAACATCGGTGTCTTCAGAGCAGATGCCGATGTCCGCGACACCGTCGACCAGTCCCTGCACGACGCCGTTGCTGGGCCGCTCTTCAAGATCGACTTTGACCAGCTCATGGCTGGCGACAAAGGCGTGCAGGTCTTCCGGCAAGAACTGAATGATGGCCGAGAGGTTGGCCAGCATGCGCACATAACCGCGCATGCCCTGGAGGTGCTCGTCGAGTTCAAGGCCCATTTTTTCCAGATCGGAGAGCATGCGCCGGGCATGGTGCAGCATGGTCTCGCCGGCGGCCGTCAACAGCATGCCCTTGGCATTGCGCAGGAACAGGCCGATGCCGAGCACTTCTTCCAGCTCCATCAGCCGCTTGCTGGCGGCCGACACGGCAATCGCCTCGCGCGCCGCCGCCCGGGTCAGCGTGCCTTCTTCGTACACCGCCACGAACAGCTTCAGGGTGATCAGGTCGAGACGACGGATGAGGTTTTTGTGGAGCATGGGACGTACTCGATCAAGGTCCGGCCGAAAGAATACACGGGTTGTCGGACGGGGATGGCTGAAGCCGGTCCTAATGGATGCTCGCGTCGTCTGTAGGACTGGTTTTAGCCGGGAAGTGGCCAGCACGTTCGCCATCCATTTTGCGGTGTGACGTCCGACGCCTTCGCGGCTAAAACCAGTCCTACCAGGGATCCGTGGTGTGCCAGTAGTAATCCACTATCAAGCTGAACCGATTCAGGTCGATATACCGGTGATTTCTATTTTTATGGACAGCCCCGACATGAACCTCAGACGCCTCAACATCGCTCCCCGCTCCCTGATCTGCTTCGGCTTTTTCGCCGTGTTGATCTCCGCCGTCGGACTGTTCTCACTGATGCAATCGTCCAAGCTCAAAGATGCCCGGGACGCACTGCAGGACAACGTACTCCCCACCCTCCTCGCCATCGCCGATATCAAAAATGATCTGCTGACCATCCGCCTCGGCAACACCAGCCTGCGCGCTGCCCAGAGCGCCGCCAGCACCGACTCGGCCATGAAACGCGTTAGCCAGGGCCGCGCTGACCTCGAGCGCGATACCAAACGCCTGAAAACCCTCTTGATCAGTGAGCGTGGTTTGAGTGCCTACGCGCAGATGGAGCGCGACATGCAGGCCTACCTCGCCGTGCACGCGCGTTTTCTCGACGCCGTGGCGCAGAAGCGTGATGACGTTGTCGCCTCGCTGACCGAGCCGTCCGGGGAACAGACCCGCGCGGCAGACGCACTCGCCAGAGACATCGCGACCATCGCCGACCTCGGCAACCAGAAAATGCAGGACTCAAATGTCGCGGCAAATGAAAGTTACGCCCAGGCCCGCGAGGTCATCATCGCCGCCATCGTGGTCGCTCTGGTCGCCACCCTTGCTCTGGCGGCACTGTTCACCCGCAGCCTGGTCGCGCCGATCGCCAAAGCCCTGGCCGTCGCGGAAAACATCGCTGCCAATGACCTGAGCAAGCCGATTCAAGTGGACGGTTCCGACGAGCCGGGCCGCCTGCTGCAAGCGCTGTCGGTGATGCAGCAGAACCTGCGCCACACGCTTTCGGAGCTGGGCCACTCGTCCAATCAGCTGGCGTCGACCTCGGAAGAAATGACCGCCGTGACCGAAGAATCCCTGCGCGGGGTTCAGCGTCAGAACGACGAAATCAATCAGGCCGCCACGGCCATCAATCAGATGAGCGCGGCGGTGGAAGAAGTCGCCCACAACGCCTCCCTGGCCTCGACGGCCGCGCGGGATTCCAGCGACTCGGCGGAACAGGGCCGCCTGCGGGTCAACGAGACCATTTCGGCGATCAACGCGCTGCACGACTCGGTCGGCAGCACCGCGGACGAAATCAATGGGCTGGCCGGCCAAGTGCAGAACATCAGCGGCGTGCTGGACGTGATTCGCGGCATCGCCGACCAGACCAACCTGCTCGCCCTCAACGCGGCCATCGAAGCCGCCCGTGCAGGCGAAGCCGGACGTGGTTTCGCGGTGGTGGCCGACGAAGTCCGCGCCCTGGCGCACCGCACCCAGCAGTCCACCGCCGAGATCGAAAAGATGATCGACTCGATTCAGGGCGGCACCCACAAGGCGGTCACCGCCATGGGTCAGAGCAGCGAGCGCGCCCGGGTCAGCCTGGACGTCGCCGGTGCCGCTGGTCGTGCCCTCGCCGACATCAAAACCGCCATCGTGTTGATCAATGAGCGCAACGTCAGTATCGCCACGGCCACGGAACAACAGGCCCAGGTCGCGCGGGAAGTCGATCGCAACCTGACCAGCATCCGTGACCTGTCGCTGCAGACCTCTGCCGGCGCCCATCAGACCTCGGCGGCGAGCAACGAGCTGTCGCAACTGGCGGTGGGCCTGAACGGTCTGGTGATGCAATTCAGAACTTAATGGCACCGACGGAATCGCACCACTGAGCCGCCTGTTTGCGGCATCAGACGATTTCGGAGGTAAAGCATGAAGTTTGTGAAGCTGGGTTCCACGGGACTGGACGTGTCGAGGCTGTGCCTGGGGTGCATGACGTTTGGCGAGCCAGACGCCGGCACGCACCCGTGGACGCTGGATGAGAACGCCAGCCGGCCGATCATCAAGCACGCGGTCGAGCAAGGCATCAACTTCTTCGACACGGCCAACAGCTATTCGGCAGGCACCTCGGAAGTCATCGTCGGCAAGCTGTTGAAAGAATTCACCCGTCGCGAAGAAACCGTCATCGCGACCAAGGTGTTTTTTCCGGCCAACATGTGGGAAGGCTCCAAGCGGCCCAACGAACAGGGACTGTCGAGGAAAGCCATCATGGCCAACATCGACGCCAGCCTGACGCGGCTGGGCACCGACTACGTCGACCTGTACCAGATTCATCGCTGGGATTATCACACCCCCATCGAAGAAACCATGGAAGCGCTGAATGACGTGGTGCGGGCCGGCAAGGCGCGTTACATCGGCGCGTCGTCGATGTTCGCCTGGCAGTTCGCCAAGGCTCAGCAGGTGGCGACGGCCCATGGCTGGAGCCGCTTTGTGTCGATGCAGAACTACCTGAATCTGGTGTATCGCGAAGAACAGCGCGAGATGATTCCGCTGTGCCTGGATCAGGGCGTCGGCCTGATGCCGTGGAGCCCGATGGCCCGCGGCAGGCTCACCCGGCCCCACGGCCAGCAGACTGAACGCACCAAGACCGACATCTCCGGCCAGTCGTTTTACGAGGCAACGGAAGCCGAAGATGGCCGCGTCATCGATGTGGTCGAGCAGATTGCCAGCGAGCGCGGCGTGCCCATGGCGCAAGTCGCGTTGGCGTGGGTGTTGGCCCAGCGTGGCGTGTCGGCACCGATCGTCGGCGCCTCCAAGCCGCACCATCTGGACGATGCGATCGCGGCGCTGGATCTGATGCTCAGCGATGATGAGGTAAAACGCCTTGAAGCGCCCTACGTTCCCCACGCCGTGACGGGCTTCGCGTGAAGCCCAACGGCAATTCCGGGCTTGCCACCGGCCGGGCCGTCGTGCTGTTCGACGGCACCTGCAAGCTGTGCAATGGCTGGGCGACCTTCATCATCAGCCAGGACCACGAGCAGCGGCTGACGCTCGCGGCGGTGCAGTCGCCCGAGGGTCAGGCGCTGCTGAAATGGGCGGGGTTGCCCCAGGATCAGTTCAACACCATCGTGCTGGTGGAGAATGACCGTTTTTACGTCCGCTCGGACGCAATGTTCAAGATCCTCGCCCACCTCCCCGCCCGATGGCACTGGCTGCTCATCGCGCGGGTTTTCCCAAGGGTTTTGCGGGACTGGCTGTACGACAAGATCGCGCTGAACCGCTACAAACTGTTTGGCCGTTATGACGCCTGTCGCTTGCCTGCCGCGGATCATCCCGGCCGTTTCTTGAGCCAGAACGCCCTCAACGACCGCTAACTCTTCAGCGGCTGAAATGCCGTCTTCGTGAGCAAGCTCACTCCCACATGTCGTGCGCATGGCTCGAAATCTCAGGCCGTTCCGCGATCCCGTGGGAGCGAACTTGCCCGCGAAGGCTTATTTTCATTCCCCACACAAAGTCGCCAAATGTCCCGGCCCCTTCGTGAGCAAGCTCACTCCCACATGTCTTGGGCATGGCTCTAGAGGTCTAGTTAGTCCCATACCGAAAAGTTCCACTATATGGGACAGACAATCACATATTGAGATCTCAGAATAGGTCGTCTATGGTGAAACCTGTTCGCTCCTCATAGCCACTATAAAAACAACAGGAAGTCCCATGCCCACGCCATCTCTGGATTCGGGCCTGCACGCTAGCACCATGAAGCGCCTCAACCTCAAGTTGATCCCCTTCCTGATGCTGCTGTACATGGTCGCGTACATCGACAAGTCGAACATTTCCGTCGCCGCGTTGCAGATGAATGCCGAGCTGGGCCTGACCGCTCGCATGTATGGCATCGGCGTAGGCCTGTTCTTTCTGACGTACATCCTTCTCGAAGTCCCCAGCAGCGTCATCCTCACGCGGGTCGGCGCGCGGCGCTGGATTGCGCGGATCATGATCACCTGGGGCATCGTCGCGGCGGGCATGGCGTTTGTGCAGAGCGCCAATCAGCTGTACGGCATGCGCCTGTTGCTGGGCGCCGCGGAGGCCGGTTTCACGCCGGGGATCATTTACTACCTGTCGCAGTGGTACCCGAAGACCGATCGGGCCAAAGCCATGTCGTTCTTCTACATTGGCGCCGCGCTGGCGTCGGTGATCGGCCTGCCGCTGTCGGGCGCGTTTCTGCACCTGGACGGGTATTTCGGTGTGAGTGGCTGGCGCTGGCTGTTTCTGCTGGAGGGCCTGCCGGCGGTGATCCTCGGGATTGTCGTGTTGCGCTACCTGCCGGACTCGCCGCAGACCACCCACTGGCTGCAAGACGATCAGAAAGACTGGCTGAGCCGCACCATCGCGGCCGAGCAAGCGAACTCGCCGATCTCCCACCACGCCGCCTGGCAGACCGCATTCCGCAGCCGTCAGGTCTGGCTGCTGAGCCTGTTCTGGCTGTTGCAGGCGTTCGGCACCATCGGCATCACGCTGTTCCTGCCGCTGATCGTCAAATCGGTGTCCGGCCAGGAATCGTTCACCGTCAGCGTCATGTCCGCGCTGCCCTTCCTGTTCGCCTGCGTGTTCATGTACTTCAATGGCACCCATTCCGACCGCAAGGGCGAGCGCGGCTGGCACTTGGCGCTGCCGCTGATGGCCGCCGGGGTGCTGCTGGCGCTGGCGGTGTGGACCAGCAACCCGTGGCTGGCGTACGCCTTGCTGGTGCTGGCGGTCGGTCTGAACTGGGCCGCCACGCCGGTGTTCTGGGCGACCACCACCGAATACCTGTCGGGCGCTGCGGCCGCGGCGTCCATCGCACTGATCAACTCCATCGCCAACATCGCCGGCCTTGGCCTGCCGCCCGTCATGGGCTGGATAAAGGACGCCACGCAAAGCTACGACTACGCCCTGCTGCTGGTCTCTGCAGCCTTGTTGGCCGGCGGTGTGCTGGGACTGTTCCTGGCCCGTTCGCCCCGTGCTGCACCTGTCACCGCCCGCGCAACTCCCCCCGCTGCTGCTCCTGTCCCAAGAGGTTTAAATGAAGCCAAGGCTCCTTAAAATCGCCCGGTTGCCGGCCATGCTCGATGACGCGCTGAACGCGACCTACGACGTGGTGGACGCCGATCAAAACGGCACCGGCGTCGGCGAATTGACCGCCGACATCCGCGCCATGGTCGCCAATGGCGAATCCACGGTCAGCCGTCAGTTGATCGACAGCCTCCCTGAGCTGGAAGTCATCGTTGTGTTTGGCGTGGGCTACGACGGCGTCGACGTGACGGCAGCGCGGGAGCGTGGCATCCGCGTCACCCACACCCCCGATGTGCTCACCGAGGACGTGGCGGATTTTGCCATGGCCTTGATGCTGGGCATCGCGCGCAACCTTCGCGTCGCCGACCGTTTCACCCGCTCGGGCGCCTGGGCAAACGGGCCTATCGCCTTCAGCCGCAAGGTCAGCCGGGCGCGCCTGGGCATCATTGGCCTCGGTCGCATTGGCGCCGCCATCGCTCGCCGCGCCCAGGGCTTCGATATGTCGATCGCCTACACCGGTCGCCGTCCTCAGGACGTGGCATACACCTATTACCCGTCAGCGCTGGAACTGGCCGGCGCGGTGGATTTTCTCGTCGTCGCAGTCGGCGGCGGCGCCAGCACCCATCATCTGGTGGACGCCAAGGTGCTGGAGGCGCTGGGCCCCAAGGGCTATCTGATCAACGTCGGCCGTGGCAGCGTGGTCGATGAAACCGCCCTCGCCCGGGTCCTCGCCGAGGGTCGTCTGGCCGGCGCGGCGCTGGACGTCTACGAAGACGAGCCGCACCCCATCGCTGCGCTTGTGGATCTGGACAACGCCTTGCTCACCCCGCACATGGCCAGCGCCACCTGGGACACCCGGCAGGCGATGTCCGATCTGGTCATGGCCAACCTCCATGCCTGGCACAGCGGCGCAGACTTGCCCACGCCCGTGCCGGAATAAGCCGATGCTGCCTGCGCCTGGCTGAATGAAAGAACCGAGTCGCAGAAGACGGAATTCGTTGCCTGTTGGCAGTGAGGATTTGGAGGTATGGTGTGGCTTTCCCCTGCCAAGGAAGATCCATGGCCACGCACCCCTCCAGCCACGCACAAAAGCACCTCGCCGTTCTCATTGATGCGGACAACGCCCCCGCCGCCATCGTCGAAGGTCTGTTCGAAGAAATCGCCAAATATGGCGTCGCCAGCGTCAAGCGCATCTACGGCGACTGGACCGGGCCGCAGCTCGGCGGCTGGAAAAAGGTCCTGCTGGATCACTCGATCCAGCCTATCCAGCAATTCGCCTACACCAAAGGCAAGAACGCCACCGACAGCTCGCTGATCATCGACGCCATGGACCTGCTGTACACGCGGCGCTTCGACGGCTTTTGCCTGGTCTCCAGTGACAGCGACTTCACCCGCCTGGCCTCGCGACTGCGCGAAGAAGGCCTGACCGTGATTGGCTTCGGAGAAGAGAAAACGCCCCGGCCGTTCGTGGCGGCCTGCGACAAATTCATCTACATCGAACTGCTCCGCGAAGAGGTCATCGCTGCCGCCAGCACAGAGCAGCCGCTCGACGCGCCCGCGCAGTCGGACGTGGCAAAACCCGCGGCCGCGGACACCCAGAAGCGTCCCAAAGCGCCCATCAGTTTCATCGCGAAAATCCTCGACGACATTGCCGACGAAGACGGCTGGGTGCAGCTAGGCGCCCTGGGCACCAACATCACCAAGCTGCGACCGGAATTCGACCCGCGCACCCATGGGTACAGAAAGCTCAGCGACCTGATCAAGGGCTACCCGCAAGCCTTCGAGCTGCAGGCCAGACCCGCGTCCAGTGGCACGGCGGTGATGTACGTCCGGCACAGACAAAACGGTAAATAACCCATCAGCCTGTTTCATTTATGGAGCCCTCCATGCTTGTTTTCTCAGTTGACTATCGCTTCAAAGACCAACCCCGCACCCATCGCTTCGAGCTGAATCTGCCAGCGTTGTCAGCGTCCGACGCCGCGATGCACCTGCTTGAGCTGCATTTCGGCGACAGCGAAAACAGCCTGATCATGCCCAATGCCGATGCCGAACCGGATGAAATCATCGAACAGGCCAGCCAGCTCGGGCTGACGGACATTCGCGTCACCCAGGCGGCGAGCGATGACGTCCGGTAAAACGCGTTGAACCCTGCGGCGGCACCTGCATCCGATCACTACGACTGAACATTTCCCGACTGACAGGTGCCCCATGATCGAGATCAACAGCTACACGACCGTCAAACGCCGAGAGCGCGTGCCCCACGACGTATTCGCTCATTACTGGCGTGACGTCCACGGCCCGCTGTGCTCGCGGCTTCCGGGCCTTGGCTTGTACATCCAGCACCACTTTTCCCGGCAGCAGGATGCGCACCTGTGGCCGCTGGCCGATGGCATCAGCGAGATCCAGGATTACGAACTGGACGGTGGCGTGGAGATCGGTTTCGAGTCCGCCGCTGACCAGAAGCTGTTTCAGGAGGCCAGCCCGATCCTGTTCTCGGACGAGCAGAACATGTTCGACGAAACTCTGGCCTACGCCCTGCATGACGGCTCGCTGACCCTGACCAACGCGCTGGCGGATGAGCGGTTCAACGGCACCGACACCTTTGACCGGATTCACATCCACTTCAGCCCGCGGGAGACCCTGGCGCAGCTGCACGCGTACCTGAAGTCAGACCTGGGGCCGCTGCTGGCGGCGGCCGACGACGTGGTCAAGGTTTGTCTGCACCTGTGCGACCCCTTCGAAAACGACGGCCAGCACCCACCTGCGCCCAACGTCGCGCACTTCGCCAACCCGGCGCGTGCCGAATTGGCCGTGCTGGAAATCGCGTTCACCTCGCCACTGGCGCGTCGTCGTTTCTTCCAGAGTGACGCGTTCCAGAACACCTTGCCTGAGCAGTCGAAGCACATCGCCCAGCTCAAGACGTTCGCCGTCTCCGGGCTCTACACCTACGTGCGCGACAAGTCCCTGACCACCGCCGGATTGCGCGGCAGTCGGGCGGCCGAGTTGATCGAGTACCTCGGCGCGGTGAATCAGGTTCAGCCGGACGTGAAGGCGCTGATGCTCAAAGGCACCCAAGCCAGCTAGCGGTTTCTGTTGGCGGCCGTGGCTCACGGCTGCCGACGTTTCCATGGCCTGTCGGGAAACGCTACCGCCTTTCGATTGATCTGATCCATGCATCAAAGGATGAAAAAATAACGATTATCGTCGTCTGAAAATTGCCACAGAATCTCCAGTTACAAGCGCTTACAAACTCAAAAAAAACGCTGGAGAACAACATGCATCAGCCGCCAAGCCAGACCTCCTCCGGGAAGTCCAGGGCAGGAATGGTCTTCCGGGTCACCTCCGGAAACTTTCTTGAACAGTTCGACTTCTTCCTCTTCGGCTTCTACGCCACCCAGATCGCCTCCGCCTTCTTCCCCGCCAGCAACGAATTCGCCTCGTTGATGATGACCTTCGCTGTGTTCGGTGCAGGCTTCCTGATGCGACCCCTGGGCGCCGTGCTGCTGGGCGCGTACATCGATGATGTCGGCCGCCGTCGCGGCCTGATCGTGACGCTGGCGATCATGGCCAGCGGCACGTTGCTGATTGTCCTGGTGCCGGGTTATGCCACGATCGGCCTCTGGGCACCGGCGCTGGTCTTGCTCGGACGGCTGCTGCAGGGATTCTCCGCCGGCGCAGAGATGGGCGGCGTGTCCGTCTACCTCGCCGAAATGGCAACGCCGGGGCGCAAGGGTTTCTACGCCAGTTGGCAATCGGCCAGTCAGCAGGTGGCCATCGTCGTCGCCGCCGCCCTGGGTTACGGGCTCAATCAATGGCTTGCCCCGGCCGAACTGTCGGCGTGGGGCTGGCGCATTCCGTTTGCCGTCGGCTGCCTGATCATCCCGTTCATTTTCCTGCTGCGCCGCAGCCTTGAAGAAACCGCAGAATTCACCACGCGCAAACACCGCCCGACGATGAAGGAGGTGTTCGCCACCCTCCTCGGCAACGCCAGTGTGGTGATCCTCGGCATGCTGATGGTGGCAATGACGACCACCGCCTTTTACATGATCACCGTGTACGCACCGACCTTCGGCCGCTCGGTGCTGCAGCTCAGCACCAGTGACGCCCTGATCGTGACCCTGCTGGTGGGGGTCTCGAACTTCTTGTGGCTGCCCATCGGCGGCGCCCTGAGTGACCGACTGGGACGCAAGCCGCTGCTGCTGGCGATGTCATTGCTGACGCTGGTCACGGCGTATCCGGCGCTGTCATTCCTGGCCCAGGCGCCGACCTTTGCCCACATGCTCGAAGTGCTGCTGTGGTTCTCGTTTCTCTACGGTATTTACAACGGCGCGATGATTCCGGCGCTCACCGAAATGATGCCCGTCGAGGTGCGCGTCGCGGGTTTCTCCCTCGCCTACAGCCTGGCGACAGCGATCTTCGGTGGCTTCACGCCGGCGGTTTCGACCTGGCTCATTCACCTGACCGGGGATAAGGCAGCGCCGGCTTACTGGATGATCTTCGCCGCCCTGTGCGCTTTTACCGCGACGCTGGTGCTGTACCGCCGTCTCGCCACTCAGTCACTCGCCACTGCTTGAAGGACCCTGTCATGAATTCTTTACTTAAACCCCTCTGCGTTATGGCGCTGACCAGCTGCGCCTACGGCAATCTTGCGCACGCCGAAGAGCTGACCGTCATGACCTCGGGCGGCTTTACTGCGGCCTATCAGCACCTCGGGCCGGAGTACGCCGAGCACAGCGGCAATACGCTGAAAACCGTGCTCGGCCCGTCGATGGGTAAAGCGGCGGAAGCCATCCCCAACCGGTTGAGTCGCGGCGAGCACGCCGATGTGGTGATCATGGTGGGCTACGCCCTGGATGACTTGATCAAACAGGGCAAGGTCGACGCCGGCTCGCGTGTGGAACTGGCGGACTCGCGCATCGGCATGGTGGTGAAGGCCGGCGCCGACAAACCGGCCATCGGCACCGATGCCGAGCTGAAACAGACCTTGCTGGCGGCCAAGTCAGTGGCTTATTCAGACAGCGCAAGCGGCGTCTACATCGAGAAAGAGCTCTTCATGAAGCTCGGCGTTCAGCCGCAGATGGCGCCCAAAAGCAAGATGATCGAGCGCATTCCGGTGGCCTCCGTCGTGGCCAAGGGTGACTACCAGCTCGGCTTCCAGCAGGTCGCAGAATTGTTGCCGATCCCGGGCGTAACCTTCGTCGGCAAGATTCCGGAAGACGTGCAGTCGGTGACCCGCTATGCCGCCGGCATTCCGAAAAATGCCGATCACCCCGTGGAAGCGAAGGCACTGCTCAAGTTCCTGTCGTCCCCCGACGCGCAGGCCAGCATCCGCGAAACCGGCCTGGACTCAGTCCCGCGGTAACGTCCCGGGCAGCGCGCGAATTCGCTGCTCCAGTTCCAGTGCCGCGGGCGTCAATGTGCGTCCGCGGCGTTTTAGCACTCCCATCTGCCTGACCACCTCCGGCTCCACCAGCCTCACTTTCGCCAGAATCGGGTGGGCGGAGATTGGCATGGCAATGGACGGAACCACCGCAATGCCCAGCCCCGCCTCGACCAGCCCCAGCACCGTGGTCACGTGCCGCGCTTCGCAAACGCTGTTCCTGCCCGGCTGCAATCCGGAAAGCGCGCGATCCAGCACCAGGCGATTGCCCGAAGATTTATCCAGCGTAATGCACTCGTGCTCACACGCCTGAGCCCAGGTGACGGTGTCGAGGGTGGACAGCGGATGGTCGCGGCGGCAGGCAACGACGTAGTGCTCTTCGAGCAGCGGACTGAACTCGATTTCCGGCGCCAGGTTGCCGGTGAAACTCACCCCGAAATCGGCTTCGCCGGACGCCACCGCCGCGCTCACTTCATTGGCCGACACGTCGATCAGTCTGATGTTGATCAGCGGGTATTGCGCGTGAAAGCTGCGGATCGCATGGGGCAGGAAGTAGTACGCCGCAGACGGCACGCAGGCCACGGTCAGGGTGCCCCTGCGGTTGGCGCCGCCATCGCCGATGCTGAGCAGGGCCAGGTCCAGGTCATCCAGTAGCCGTTCGACCTGTGGCAAGAACGCCCGCCCGACGTTGGTCAGCGAGACCTTTCGCGTGGTCCGCTCAAACAGTTTGACCCCCAGGGCGGACTCAAGCTTTTCGATGCGACGGCTCAGCGCCGACTGGGTGATGCGGATGGACTCGGCCGCCCGGCGAAAGCCCTGCTTTTCAACCACCGCGCGAAAAGCCTGGAGGTCATTGAGGTCGAAGTGGATGTTCACGGCATGTCGTCGCTTTGATCGTAGACGGGCATCAATGGTAAAGCGGAACCTGTCGACGAGCTATCCCGGGGCAAGTCGCGCGGCTCGCCCCGGGCTCGACGGAATGACTTAGTAAAGCGTGTCGGCGATTCGGCCCGGCAGCGCCTTGTCATACGCCTCGCCGTCGATGGCCGCCTGGGACACCTCTTTGAGAATCTGCCCCGCTGTCGGCAACGCGCTGCGCGGCACCTGCTTTGACGCATCCCACAGCCCTGCCCTGATTACCGCTCGGCTGCACTGGAAATAGACGCTGGTGACGGTGATGCGCAGCACCGATTTCGGCGGCTTCCCGTCCACGGCAAAACGCTCCAGCAGCTTCGGTGAGATGGATATCTGCGCCGTGCCGTTGACGCGCAGGGTTTCGCCGACGCCCGGGACGAGAAACAGCAGTGCGACGCGCGGGTCTTCGACGATGTTACGCAGGGTGTCGATGCGGTTGTTGCCGCGCCGGTCCGGCAGATACAGCGTTTTGCTGTCTTCGATGTGCACGAAGCCCGGCTGATCGCCCCGCGGCGAAGCATCCAGGCCGCCAGCGCCCGACGAGGCGAGGATCACGAAGGACGCCGCTTCGATGAACGACCGGTAGACCGGGTGGATGTGGTCGACTTCCTTGACCAGGGACGGCGGCGCGATCGGGCCATACACCGCTTCCAGTGCCTGTACGGTGGTCAGGTATGAGCTGTCTTCAAGGTCCATTGTGGGCTCTCTACAATTTCTTCGTGGCTGGACAGGTTCAGCATGCTGTGACGTTTCATGCCCGTTCGGGGCAATAGTGCCAGACGCGTGTGGCAGATTGACCGGCGATCTGATTCACTGCCTGCCTTTTCACCGTCCAGCATCTGCACACCGGGTAAACAGGCATGAACCGTCGCAAGAAACTCAACCAGATACTCAAAGCCAACGCAAAAAAGGCAAGTGCCAAACTGGCGCCGAAGAACAAAGACATATACATCAGCAAGGCCGACCGGTTGAAGCTGGCGGCGGAGGCGAATGCTGAAGCCGCTTCAGATCCCACGACCGAATCCGCGCCTGGAGCGGCCAGCCCTTCCGAGCCGGTTTGAACGCCCTCAGTTTGCAGCGCCACTGCCGACGCCTTCCCGTTGTAGGACCGGCTTCAGCCGGGAACAGGCCAGCGGCGACGCCCTCAATTTTGCAGCGTGATTGCCGACGCCTTCCCGGCTAAAGCCGGTCCCACAGAAAGCGCGCGGTGTCAGTAGGACCGGCTTCAGCCGGGAAGAGGCCAGTGCGTACGCCATCAATTTTGCAGTGCGACTGCCGACGCTTTCCCGGCTAAAGCCGGTCCCACGGAAAGCGCGCGGTGTCAGTAGGACCGGCTTCAGCCGGGAACAGGCCAGCGGCGACGCCCTCAATTTTGCAGCGTGATTGCCGACGCCTTCCCGGCTAAAGCCGGTCCTACGGGGGCGCGCGGTGTCAGTAGGACCGGCTTCACCCGGGAAGAGGCCAGTGCGTACGCCATCAATTTTGCAGTGCGACTGCCGACGCTTTCCCGGCTAAAGCCGGTCCCACGGAAAGCGCACGGTGTCAGTGGGACCGGCTTCAGCCAGGAAGAGGCCAGTGCGTACGCCATCAATTTTGCAGTGCGACTGCCGACGCCTTCCCGGCTAAAGCCGGTCCTACAGGGAGCACGCGGTTTCATAGTAGGACCGGCTTCAGCCGGGAAGAGGCCAGTGCGTACGCCATCAATTTTGCAGTGCGACTGCCGACGCCTTCCCGGCTAAAGCCGGTCCCACGGAAAGCGCCGGCTTTAGCCGGGCAGCGTCTTCGATCACCGCCCGTACACGATCGGCATCGGCGGCGGTGACCGGGCTATACACGATCATCGACAGGTCCAGTCGTCCGTCCACCGCAAAATTGGAGTATTCCAGCTCAATGACTCCGTGGGGATCGTGGCGCAGGCGCTTGGTGCCTTCGCCCTGAAGCCGCACGTCGTTGTCCTGCCACAGCGCCGCAAACTCGGGGCTCAGGGTGCACAGTTCTTCAGCCAACTGGGTGACCTCGGAAGCAGCACCGGCGCGGGTCGCGTCCCCCCGAAACGCCGCGACGATGAAACGCGCGACAGCGTTCCAGTCTGCCTGCCGGGCCTGGGCGCGCGGGTTGCAGAACATCAGGCGCAAGATGTTCCGCTGCCCAACCGGCAGCAGGCTGTAGTCGGTGAAGACCGCCGCCGCTGCGGTGTTCCAAGCCAGCACGTCCCACGTCGCCGTCTTGATAAACGCGGGGCTGAACGCCAGGGTATCGAGGACGCGTTGCAAGCGCGGCGTCACCCCGTCAGGCGCGCTGTAGACCACTTCCGGCGGATGGCCGAAGGCGAGCATGAACACGTGCTCGCGCTCGGGTGCGGTCATCAACAGACTTTCGGCAATCCGGTTCAGCACTTGGGCCGAGGGTGCACCGCCCCGCCCCTGCTCCAGCCACGTGTACCAGGTCGCGCTGATATTGGCGCGCTGCGCGACTTCTTCCCGGCGCAAACCCGGCGTACGTCGTCGGCCGGAAAAACCGAAACTGGCCGGATCCAGACGCGCCCGGCAATCCTTCAGATACGTGCCCAGCAAATGAACAGACGGGTTGGCCATGATGATCCTGTTAGTTCGTATACCCTGATAACGTCACGTCTTTTAAGCGGATAAACGTTACGCGCATCCTGCCGGCTTCAGCAAAAGGAGTTTTCAGCAATGCGCGTATTTCTTACCGGCTCCACAGGTTTTATCGGTTCCCGGGTTGCTCGGGAATTACTCACCGCAGGTCATCAGGTGATGGGGATGACGCGTTCCCAGGCCGGCGCCGACGCACTGCGGGCCATCGGTGCCGAACCCTGTCGCGGCACCCTTGAAGACCTCGCCAGCCTCAGACGGGGCGCTGATTTGTGCGACGCGGTCATTCACACCGCGTTCGATCACGACTTCGCCCACTTCATTGACAACTGCCAGAAAGACGCCTGTGCCATTGCCGCGCTGGGCGAGGCGCTGAACGGCTCGCAACGCCCGCTGCTGATCACTTCGGCGACGCCGATGGGCTCGTCGGCACCGGGCGAGCCTGCCGATGAGGATCATTTCAATCCCGAGCATCCCAACCCCCGGGCCGCCTCGGAACTGGCCGCAGAGGCGCTTTTACAACGCGGCCTCAACGTCGTGGTGATGCGCCTGTCGCAAATCCACGACACGGCCAAACAGGGCTTGGCCACCGAACTCATCAGACACGCGCGGCAGACAGGCGTCTCGGCTTACGTCGATGAAGGTCTGAATCACTGGTCCGCCGCGCACATTTCAGACACTGCCCAGCTGTATCGTCTCGCGCTGGAAAAATACCAGCCCGGCGCTCGCTATCATGCAACCGCCGAAAGCCACATCCCATTCCGCCTCATTGCCCAAACCCTGGGCGAAGGCCTTGGCCTGCCCGTTGCGTCGGTGCCGGCGGACGAGGCGATGGCAAGGTTCGGCTGGCTGTCGAGCTTTGTCGGGCGAGACATGGCGAGCCATAGCAACAAAACCCGCGAACGGTTGGACTGGGTGCCGACCGGGCCGGGGCTGATCGAGGATCTCAAAGGGTGTTTTCAGCAGCGGTGAATGATTCGTGGAGACAGAGCTGCCGCGTCTAACGAAAGGCCCGTGCGCGCCACGGGCTACAACGCGTCAGAACCCCAGGAGAAGCGATAAGCGCGAACAGGCGCCGGCGGCTGGCAGCGACCATCATCCGCGTCGGGCCCGACGATCAACCACTCGGCCCTCGACGTTGACCCCAACTGGCGAGCCTTGGCCGCTACAAAACAGCGCTCAACCTCGGCGGCGGGCACCAGGGCAAAGGCGGATGGATGGGTGCGCAACCAGAGCGCGGCGTGCCCGACGGCGGATTGATCGGCAAACCCGAAATGCACCACCGGCTGGCGCGCGAAAAGCCAATGCCCTTCTCGCCAGCCGACCAACACCAGTTCGGCGCCGTCAGTCAGCCGGTCCGCTTCGACCATGAGGGCCTTGTGGGGATTAGGCCCGTCGGTGTAAGGCTCGACGAAGCCACGGGCGAACCACAGGCAAAACCAGGTCACCACCGCCACGCCAAACACGGCGCGGGCTTTCGGGCGATCGCCAAACCAGCGTCGCAGCAGCCACGGAATCAGCGGCGCGGCGGCCAGCACCAGGCCGGGTAACGCCGGGAAGATGTAGATTTTGCGCTTGCCGGTGCTCAGGCAGAAAAACAGCACCACCAGGACCACCCAACCCAGCAACAGCAGTATTCGGGCGTCGCGCTTTTGCAGTTGGCGACGCCAGGCGGGAACCAGCCACGGCAGGGCCAGCACCAATGGCAGCCAATACTGCGGGATGACGGTCAGGAAATACCAAAACGGTTCGCGGTGATCCCACGCCGACGCGTAGCGGCCACCGGTCTGGTGAAACAGGATCTCCTTCAGGTACGCCACCTCGTCAGCGCCACCCTTGAGCCAGACCGTGGCAAGCAGCGGGACAACCCAGACCGCACACCCGGCCAGCACCAGCAGAAAACCGGTCGCCCAGCGAAGCCCCTGCCCCGGCATGACCGCCACACCCGGCCATCGCTTGCGCACGGCGTAGCCGTAGGGCACCAGCATCAGCGCCGGCAGAAAACCGACCCCCTTGCTGATGATCCCCAGGCCCATCGCCAGACACCCCAGGTAGAACCAGCCCCACGCCGGCCCCAGCAGAAGATGCCGAACCGTGCCGTAGAAGCCCAGCGCGACCCACAGGCACAGGAAGCTGTCGATCTGGCCGGTGCGCAGGATGCTGTAGGTCTGGTAAGTCGCCAGAAACAGCAGCGCGGCAATGCGCCCCACCCTGCGGCACCAGAGGCGCCGGCCCAAATCGTACAACACCGCCGTGGCGGTCGCCGCCGAGAGCAGGCCCGGGATGAAGAGTGCCAGCGAAGGCGAACCGGTCAGCCAGGTGAAAAGCGCCACTGTCCACATGAACAACGGCGGCTTGTCACCATAGATTTCCCCGGCCCGATGGGGGATCAGCCAGCTGCCGCTGTGGAGCATTTCCAGTGCGACGCCCAGAAAACGTTCTTCGTCGACATTCAGCGGCTGCCTGATGCCAAAGCCGGCGCCGACCAGCAGCAGCGACAGCACCACCAGCGCCAGGCATTGCCACGCGGGAGAATGAACACGTCCCACCGGCTATTCCTTCAGGTCTTTGTGTTTGGCAATCAGCTGCAGGTTGCGCAGGTAAACCACGAAGCCAAATGACTGGCCGATGATGAACACCGGGTCTTCCCGGTAGATGGCGTAGATCAGCAGCAATGCGCTGCCAAGCATGCTCAGGTACCAGAAGCCCACCGGAATCACGCTGCGTTTCTTGATTTCGCTGTACAGCCACTGCAAGACGAAACGGCCGGTGAAGACCGCCTGGCCGAGAAAGCCCACCGTGAGCCAAAGCGCTTCGCGGGTGAAATTCATCCGTTCATCTCCTCGGGCCGGGTATTGAGTCGCGTGCGGCGCACCAGCCACCAGACGCCGAACAGGTCGAGGATGCCGACCAGCGCCCGGTCCAGATTGCCGTAGTTGGAAACGCCGGCCTGTCGGTGCCGGTGGTGAACCGGATGAACGATCATTCGGCCATGATGGCGCTGGATCAACGCGGGGATGAAGCGGTGCATGTGATCGAAATAAGGCAGTCGCAGAAACGCCGCTCGATGGATCAGCTTCAGCCCGCAGCCTGTGTCCGGCGTGGCGTCCTTGAGCAGGCGGCTGCGCAAGGCATTGGCGAAACGGGACGCCCAGCGCTTGCTCGCAGTGTCTCGCCGGTTGACGCGGTGCCCGGCCACCAAGGTCAGTGGCTCAAGTGGGTTCTGGTCGTTGCCCTGCCCTGCATCGCGCACCAGCGCCAGCATGCCGGGCAAATCGGCAGGGTCGTTCTGGCCGTCGCCGTCCAGCGTTGCCAGCCACTCACCGCGCGCGGCGTGTGCGGCATGCCAGATCGACGTGCTCTGCCCGAGGGAAACATCGTGGTGCAGGATCCGAAGGGGTTCGAAGCCTTCGGCCTTGATCTGCTGCAGCACACGCAGCGTGTCGTCGGTGCTGCCGTCGTCGACCACCCACACCTCATAGCGCTCCCCGGCCAGCGCGGCGCGTACTTCATTGAGCAATGAAGGCAGGTTCTGCGCCTCATTTTTTGCCGGGATCAACACCGACACGAACACCGATTCACTCATCACGCCCACCGCGTCGCTTGTTTTGATTGTCTGGCCGGTTGTGCCTGTCTGGCCGGTTGGCCCTGTTTGCCGGGGTAGAAATCGCAATACCAGCGCACGAATTCGGCGACGCCCTGCTCCACCCCTGCCTGGGGGCTGAAGTCGATCCATTTCGCCAAGCCGGACACATCGGCCCAGGTCTGCAGCACGTCCCCCGGCTGAAGTGGCAGATAGTTGCGCTTGGCCTGAATCCCCAGCGCCGACTCCAGGCAGTGAATGAAGTCCAGAAGCTTCACCGGCGCGCCTCGCCCGATGTTGAACAGCTGACACGGGGCGATCCCGTCCACGAGCGGCGGCGGTCCGGGCAGCAGCCGGCTCATCGACTCCGTGATGTCGTCGATGTAGGTGAAATCCCGCGCCATCTCGCCGTCGTTGTAGATATCGATGGGCTCGCCGTTGAGGATGGCCTGGGTGAATTTGAACAGCGCCATATCCGGCCGTCCCCAGGGACCGTACACGGTGAAAAACCGCAGGCCTGTCGCCGGAATCCGGTACAGATGGGAATAGCTGTAGGCCATGAGCTCGTTGGCGCGCTTGGTCGCGGCATACAGGGAAACGGGCTGCTCAACCGCGTCTTCCACCGCGAACGGCATCTTGGTGTTGGCGCCGTACACCGAGCTGCTCGACGCATAAACGAGGTGCTTTACCGGGTAGGCCCGGCAGGCTTCAAGGACATTGAGAAACCCGACTAGGTTGGCATCGGCGTACACGGCCGGGTTGTCGATGGAATAGCGAACCCCCGCCTGCGCCGCAAGATGAATCACCTCGCTGAAGCCGTACGCGCTGAAAAGGCCACGCAATGCGCCTTGGTCGATGATGTCGATTTGCTGAAAGTGAAAGCCTGGGAGGTGTTCAAGCTGTGCGAGCCGGGCACGCTTGAGGTCAACGCTGTAGTAATCGTTGAGGTTGTCGATGCCCACCACGTGAACGCCCTGGCGGCACAGTTTTCTGGCCATGTGAAAGCCGATAAACCCAGCCACCCCTGTGATCAGAACCGTCATTGCGCTATCGCCCAGGGGCGGCATCGAGCCTGGGTAAGTGCTGCGTATCCTGCGCATGAGACCGTGACATTCATTTCATGAGTCCTTTTTACAGAGCCAGCCCACCGCCCGTGATCACCGGGATGGCTGTCTGACGCTGTCGGATGCTTGATCAAGCGACATGAAACTGTGTCACAGCAATATTTAAGCAATGTGAATGGGGTGAGCGGCACATCGCGTGAAGCGATCGAGACGTTGACCGAGCGAAGTCCAGAGCCGTTGGGCCATCGGCTCTAGCGCAGCCCTGACGGCTTTTTGTCGCCGACAGGCAGCCTCGTTCGCATTTATTGACGCCCATACGGTCAACTCGAGAGCGTCATTCCCATCAAGTTCCATGTCAAAAGGACAATGTCATGGCTTCAACCGACCGCAAGCCCACCATCGATTACACCGTAAGAACCGGCCCGGGGACCGTGCAGGTGGACCCCTCCACGGGGGGCGATCAAACCTGGAGCGTCATTCTCCAGCCTGACGGCAAGATCATCGTCGGCGGCGAAAGCTTCCAGACCGCCATTGGTTATCCGGGCTCCCCCGGCGATGAAAGCTATGGCACGCGAGGCAGCTTCACGTCGGTGCGCCTCAACAGCGACGGCAGCCTGGACAACAGTTTCGGCCAGGACGGGATTGCCCTCGTGCCCGCCAGCCTGGATCCGGAAGACGAGGCTTACTACGTGATGGCGGTCCAGGCCGACGGCAAAGTCCTGTCGGCGCAGCCCGGGCCTGGCGGTTTGAAAGTCGAACGCTTCAACGTGGATGGCACCCTGGACACCACGTTCGGCAAAGGCGGCGCCGCAGCACTTGATGTACCGATCAGCACCGATGGAATGGCGATTTACGCCACAGCCGACGGTTCGGTGTACGTCAGCGCTCGCGGCACCTCGCAAGCAGTGGTGCTCAAGCTGGACAGCAGCGGGGCTCCGGCAGAGGATTTCGGTACCGAAGGCGCGCTTATCCTCAACCCTGCCGGACGTTACGGCACCGGCAATATCGCCACCGTTGTGCAGCCCGACGGCAGCGTATTGCTCGGCAGTTGGCTGTACGTGGGTTCCGACGGCCCCCACGACCCGGGCGATCCGGTTTATGCCGTTCAGCGACTTGCAGCCGACGGCAACCTGGATACCGCGTTTGGCGTGGACGGCGTGGTGTACTTCGATACCGCGCTGGGGCTGGACTACCGTTCTGCGATAACCGTGCAAGCCGATGGCAAGATCATCATTGCCGGCGAGAGCAATGACAACAACGCCTTCAACGTACTGCGGCTGAATGCCGATGGTTCCTTCGACACTTCCTTTAGCGACGATGGCAAGCTCACGATTCGGGTGCCTCAAGGCGAGAAGAACTATGCCCACTCTGTGGTTGTTCAGCCCGATGGCAAAATCCTGATCGCCGGCGACGTCATCACTCGACTGAACGCCGATGGCAGCCTGGACACCACCTTTGGCAGCCAGGACGGTCAATTCCATGTGGATGGCTCCAGCGAGGCCAATCACTTGCTTGGCAACGACACGGCCGAGATCATCCGCGGTCTGGGCGGTGACGATCTGCTGCAAGGCGGGGGTGGCCGTGACGTGCTGGCAGGCGGGACCGGCGCAGACATTTTCCGCTTCAGCCAGATCAGCGACAGCTACCGTACCGCTACGGAAACCGGTAGTGACCGGATTCTGGACTTCGACGCTTCCCAGGACCGTGTAGACCTGATTGCATTGGGCTTCACCGGCATTGGCGACGGCCACAATGGCACGCTGGCCATCCAGGCCAACGCTGAGGGCACCCGCACCTACCTGAAAAGTTTCGATGCCAACGCTGACGGGCAGCGCTTTGAACTGGCGTTCGAAGGCAACCTGACAGGGCAATTGAACAGCACCAATCTGGTGTTCACCGCCCCCACCGTCGAAGGAACGGCTGGAAGGGACGTGATCACGGGGAGCGCCATGTCGGAGGTCATCTACGGCCTGGCCGGTAACGACCGCATCGATGGTGGCAGAGGCTCGGATGTGATTATCGGCGGCGCGGGTGCCGACCTGTTGAGCGGCGGCGACGACCCGAACCTTTCGGTCTACGGCCGCAACGGCATCAATGACGCTGACGTGTTCCGTTACACGGCAGCCACTGACAGCTACCGCACCGACACCCAGAGCTTCGTGGACCTGATTGACCGGTTCGCCAACAACAACGACAAAATCGACGTGTCGGCATTGGGCTACACGGGTTTCGGAGACGGCACCGGGACGACGCTGAAGATGGTCTATAACCACGATCTGGACCGCACCTACCTGAAGGATGTGGAAGCGGACGCTCAGGGCCATCGGTTCGAAATCGCCCTCACCGGCGACTGGACCCAGGACTTGGGCAATACTGAAATGATCTTTGCGCAGGCCGAGGAAGTGACCCTGGTGGGCATGACCAGCGAGGTTGCCCTCGGCTGACAGGCTGGGTGCATCGAGGGGAACGGCTGATGCGCGTTCCCCTCTTCCAACGCTTAGAGCCGGTGACCTGCATCGACCAACTCGTTATAGGACCTCAAGATCCGCATCGGTGCCGCCTTGGCTGACTCGTCCAACAGCGCGCCGTAGGCGTCGATCGCTTTCGAGGCCTCGACGAGTTGCACAGCAGACAGCGGGTCGTTTTCTTTCCCCAGTTCGGCATCAACAGGCCTCCGCCCTTGCGGTAGCACGGGGCACAGCGCATGATGCCGGACTACTTTTTCCAGCACCGGTTTATCGATGGCCCACCATCCCGCCCCCTTTCCTTTCAACGAGGAAGAGCGTGTCCTCTCGCTCGAACACCTGGACGTGCTGGACAGTGCCAACGAGAAGGCATTCGACGACATTGTTCTATTGGCGACCACTTTGTGCGACGCGCCCATTGCGCTGGTGTCGCTGGTCGATCGGGATCGTCAGTGGTTCAAAGCCTGCATAGGCCTTGAGGTGCAGGAAACCCACCGGGATCTGGCGTTCTGCGGCCACGCGATCCTGGACCCCGCGCAGGTGCTGGTCGTCGAAGATGCGGCCGTTGACCCTCGCTTCGCTTCCAGCCCGCTGGTGCTCGGTCCTCCCTATATTCGTTTCTACGCCGGTGCGCCCATTGTCACGGACAGCGGCGCGGCGCTGGGCACTGTCTGCGTGATCGACACACAACCCCGGCAACTGAGCGAACGCCATTCCCTTGCCTTGCAGGCACTGGCACGGCAGGCCGCTGCCTTGCTCGAGGCCCGCTGGCTGAGCACACAGCGCGCGAAGCAACTGACGCAACTTCAGGACCAATTCAAACACGCCGAGCAGAACCAGAACGAAGTCACCCCGCTGCTGGATAGCTCGAGGGGCATTTCATCCCTGGGAATGCTGACGGCGAGCATCGCCCATGACTTCAATAATTTGCTGCAGAGCGTGAGCGCTGCGTTTCAATTGATCCGCCTGCGCTCCCGACGGCCAGTAGACGTGGAGCGCTTCGCCGAAACCGGACTGCAAGCCGTTGAACAAGGTCGGCAGTTGATCGGCTATTTGATGACCAGCGTGCGCGGTGACGGGCCTGAACTGATCTGCATCGATGTGACCGCTCGCCTTCACGGTGCGCAGTCGCTGATGCGTCACTCGATGAGCGAAACCATCGACCTCACGTTCGATCTCGCCGAATGGGGCTGGGGCGTTCTCTGTCTGGAAGCTCAACTCCATGCGGTCGTCATGAACCTGCTGGCCAATGCACGTGATGCCCTGAAGGGTAGCGGTCAGGTGCATCTGTCCACGCGCTGGGTGCATGTGGAGGATGATTTATCGCTGCAACAGGGCGACTACCTGGTCGTGAGCGTACGGGACAACGGTCCCGGCATGGCCCCTGAAATAGCAGGCCGCGTGTTCGAGCCTCTTTTCACGACCAAGGCGACCGGCCAGGGCACGGGGCTGGGGTTGGCGCAGGCAAAGGATTTTGCGATCAAGTCGGGCGGTGACGCGCGCATCGAAACGGCTCCGGGAGCGGGTACGACGGTGAGTCTGTATCTGAGAATCCTGGGCTGTATTGCGACGTCGGAAGCGGTTCAAGCCGTCTGATGATTCGCTGAACTGAACGTCACGCGTCGACATTTCTTTCACATTCACGCGGTATAGTGGCGGCCCTTGTTGGGGAGTAGCCTGCTCTGGACTCATTGTCACAGAGCGTTCGTGTCAACATTCTCGGCGGCCTGCCGTGGCACGAACACCTTCGGGTTGGCGAGACCAACGATGCATCCATGCCTAAAGTCGGGCGTGTGGTTGCGTCGTTGACTCACAGCCCGACTGGAACATAACCGTGAACCCGATTTCCCTCATCCTTCTTGCTTTGGCCATGTCCACGGACGCTTTCGCAGCGGCCATCGGTAAAGGCGCGAGCCTGCACAAGCCTCGTTTGATAGAAGCGCTGCGCACCGGCATTATCTTCGGTGTGATTGAAGGCATTACGCCCTTGATCGGCTGGCTGATCGGCCAGGCGGCCACGTCTTATGTCGAGAACTGGGATCACTGGATTGCCTTCACGCTCCTCTTGGTGCTCGGCGTGCACATGATCTACAACGGCCTCAAGCACGAAGAAGCCGAAGAAGAAAAGCCCAACCAGCACTCCTTCCTGATATTGGCCGTGACGGCCTTCGCCACCAGCATCGATGCGCTGGCCGTGGGCGTTGGCCTGGCGTTCGTCAACGTGAATATCCTGGTGGCCGCCGCCGCCATCGGTGTCGCGACAACGGTCATGGTCACCCTCGGCGTGATGCTGGGCCGCGTGCTGGGCACGGTGGTGGGCAAACGCGCTGAAATCATCGGCGGCATTGTGCTGATGCTGGTCGGCGCGACGATTCTTTACGAGCATTTGTCGGCGGCGTAAACGACGATATGAGCGCACATGAACCGTGCGCTTCAGTCGTCAAACCAATAGTTCAATATCCGACGCCGCGCACCCCGCCGGACGCCCTGATGGATTCGCCGGTGACCCAATGGGAATCGCCGGAAGCCAGGAACACGGCCAGAGGTGCAATGTCCTCTGGCTCTCCAAAACGCCCCAGAGGTGTGCCCGCCAGTATTTTCTCTCCCAGCTCGCCCGCAAAGTGGCCGGCCGTTGCGGGTGTGTTGGTGTGGCCCGGCAGGATCGAATTGACCCGGATGCCCCGCGGCCCCAGCTCCCTGGCCAGCGCAAAGCTCAAGGTGTCGACCGCGCCCTTGGTGGCCGAGTAGACACTGGAGGCCAGGTAGGGATCGGTGCTCAGGATCGAGCTGATGTTGATGATGCTTGCCCCAGGCGCCATCAGCTTGACTGCTTCTCGCACCGCGAGCAGGTAGCCGAGGACGTTCAGGTTGAATTGTGTGTGGAAGGCTTCCTCGGTGAGGTCGTCAATCATCTGGAACACCGCCACCCCTGCGTTATTGACCAGCACATCCAGGGTCCCGTACTGCTCGCGAACCGTGTCGAACAGGCGCGTGACCTCAGCCCCCTGACTCATGTCCGCTTGCACGGCGATGGCAGAGCCGCCCTGGGCGGTGATGTGAGTGACCATCTCCTCGGCGTCGGCCCTGCTGGAGGCATAGTTGATAATGACCGTTGCGCCCTGGTTGGCCAGCGCCTTGGCGATTCCGGCGCCGATACCTTTCGAGGCACCCGTGACTACCGCGATTTTTCCGTTGAGTTTCATACCGTGACCTTTTGAAATGAGGTGTTGTTGAGCGTCGTTACTGTCCGTGGTGAGCACCGGTCGCGAGCACCGGTCGTGAGCACCGGACCTGGAACGAGCCGCGTGCCCCCAGTATTCGGTCAACCACCGGGCTAGCGTTTGCCGGTTGTTCGCACATCCTTGCCTGATCTTCTCAAATGGCTTGCCAGGCACCGCGGTGTAGCCCACGGTGGGGTATGGAAAATCCAATCGCAGAACTGCGCCGCATCGTGATGAGCGCCCAAAACACCTGGACGGACACAGGTCTGCCCCGCGTTGCAATGGTCTGCGCCGAGGCCTGCGCAGATCAGGTCTACCAGCCGATGCTGCATCTGGTACTCCAGGGCACAAAAAGCCTGTCGATAGGCGATGAGGTTTTTCGCTACACCGCAGGCCATTATTTTCTGGTGCCGGTCGACGTGCCCGCCACGGGCCAGATTCACGCCGCAGCGGCCGATCAACCCTATCTGGCGGTCAGCCTGACCCTTGATCTGGATGTGATTGCGACGCTGCTGATGGAGGTGAACACGGCACCAGGGGCAGCACAAAGCGCGTGCTTTCAGGCCGTGTGCGCGTCGGATGAGATGCTGGACGCTTGGGTGCGGATGATGCGGCTGGTCGATCGTCCCCATGAAGCTGGAGTCCTCGCCCCGATGATCGAACGCGAGATTTTGTATCGTGCGTTGCAGGGGTCACTGGGCGGCATCCTTCGTGACATGGCGCGCCCGGATGGCCGGATGACACAGATCCGCCGTGTGACGCAGTGGATTCGCGGGCATTACACCGAGCCTTTCCGCGTCGAGCCCCTCGCACTGATGTCCGAGATGAGCGTTGCTGCCTTTTATCGGCATTTCAAGTCGGTCACAGCCATGACACCCATTCAGTATCAAAAACGCCTGCGCCTGTTACGGGCTCGCTGGTTGCTGCTGTTCGACACCCTGGACGCCACGTCCATCGCTTACAAGGTCGGCTACGAAAGCGCTTCGCAATTCAATCGCGAATACGCCCGGCTGTTCGGCCTGCCTCCCCTGCGGGACGCCGCGCGGTTCAAGTCGCCCCTCGCCCCAACCGGCGATACCACTGCCCCACCGGCAGCCCCCTGACCGGAACTACCTGGCTGACAGGTCGGTAATGACCGTGCCCGCGATGCTCAGCGCAAACCCGCCGCCGAACACCTGCGAAGGGGCTGTGAACCCCCGCCGCCGCTCACCGCCCAACACACGGCGGGCAGCTTCAACCGCAGCGAGTGGTGTGTAGGTGTAGCCGTTCACGGTTTCGATGACCGACCGCGCAATCGAGCCATCTGCCCCGGTGATCTCAACCGCCGCGCGGGCCCTATGGGCATCACGCGCTGCAGCGTCGGGGCCATCGTGAAGCAGTGAGAGGTCGCCCTCTGGAAACGCTTCGCCCGAGAGGTGGACATACATCCTGATGTCGGGAATGGCGGTTGCATGCCACGCGGTCACGAGATCCCCGAACGAGAGCGGCACACAGAGCATCGGTCCCTGGCCGAAATCAAACTGACGCGGCGGGGCATCAGGTGTCGCGACAAGTTCACCCGCCACCCTGGCGAGCACACCGGCGCCGATGATTTCGCTGACGCTCTTGGCCGAGCCCCGAGACATCGACCCCGGCACTTGCAGCGCGATGCGCAGCGAACGCGGTTGATCAACGCGCCTGGCGACATGCAGTGCCAGCGCGTCGGTAGGCACCACGTCCCAGCCCACGCCCGGCAGCAACATGACGCCCTGTGCAAAGGCTTCAGCGCCCAATCGTTCGGCCAATCGGTACACGTTGATTTCGGCGGTGATGTCCAGATAGTCCACGCCGGCGTGGATGCAGGCGCGCATCAAAGGTTCCGCCGTGTGGGCAAACGGGCCGGCGAAGTTGAGCAACACCGAGATCCCTGACAGCGAAGCGGCGGCATTCGCGTCGGCATCGAATACCCGATAAGGCACTTGCAGCTGCGCAGACAGTGCTTCGAGACGCTGACGATTGCGCCCGGCGATTTCGAACACCAGCCCCTGGGCTTTGGCGCGTTCTGCTGCCATGCGCCCGGTGTAGCCCGTGGCGCCGTAGATCAGCAGCGGGCTCATTGGGCGTGCTGCCATTTTTTGCAGACGAATTCCAGGCTGTAGCCGTCCGGGTCCAGCACATTGGCGGCGTAGTAATCAGGGTCGTAGTGCAAGCGTGCGCCGGGCGCGCCATTGTCCACGGCTCCGTGATCCATGGCGGCGGCGTAAGCGGCATCCACTTCGGCCTTGCTGCTGGCGACGAAGCCGACATGGACAGCACGTCCTTCGACTACTCCCTCGCGCAGCCAGAAAAACACCCGACCGTTGGCGCCGAAGCCTTTGAGGTCCGGATGACCCGGCGGGCCGTCCTTGCCGTCGTAGTCCAGCCGTGCCGTGACGCCCAGAGGTGCGAGCACCTGCTCATAGAAGCGGACGGCACGTGGGACGTCGCTCACTGACAGAAAAATATGATCCAGCATTCTCGAAATCCTCCCGTGGTCAGATGTTGTAGCCGCCGGCGACTTCAAGGGTCTGGGCATTGATCCAGCCGCTTTCGTCGGACAGCAACATGGCAATCACTCGGCCGACGTCTTCCGGTTCGCCCACTCTGCCGAGCGCGGTCTGCGCCGCCAGCATCGCTTCGAACGCATCGTTGAGGCCGCCGCCCAGCTCTGTGCGGATGGCGCCCGGTGATACCGCATTGGCGCGTATTCGCCGGTCGGCAAATTCTTTGGCCATGTAGCGGGTCAGCACTTCAAGGCCACCCTTGAACGCGGCGTAGGGAGCAACGCCGGCCGTGGCCACTCGCGTCGTGGCGCTGGTGAGATTGACGATGCTGGCGTTGTCCGCGAGTAACGGCAGCAGCGCCTGAGTCAGAAAAAACGGGCCTTTGAGGTGCACATTGAACAGACCGTCGAACTGCGCTTCGCTGACCGTTGCCAAGGGGTTGAACAGGCCATAGCCGGCGTTGTTGACCAGGCCACTCAACGTGGCGGTCGCCCAGGTTTCGCGAAGTGCCGTGACCACGGATTCGCGAAACGCCTCGAAGCTGCCGACGTCGGACACGTCGAGTTTCAGCGCAACGGCCTTCCCACCGGCCTGTGCAATGCGCTCGACGACCAAAGCCGCTGCCTGAGGGTTGGCGTTGTACGTCAGGATGACACCCATACCCAGTTTCGCCGCGTGTTCGGCTGCACTGGCACCGATCCCGCGGCTGCCGCCTGTGATAACGATAACGCCCATGTCGTGTTCCTCTGTGATTCAAACGTGGCTCCACAGTACTCATCACAGAGACCGAGGACGTGTCCGTTCCTGCTCGGAACCTGCCCGTTTCTGCTTTTCCCTTGCGCGGCATGACGCTCAGCCCTCAGCATGCTGCCCATGGAAAAACAACTGAATGAACTCCGATTGCTTGCGGCCGGTGCTGAAAACCGTCGCACCGAAACGGGCATACCCCGGGTGGCCATGGTTCAGGGCAAAATCCCCGAGCATCTGCTGGCAGCGGTGTATGACCCGATGATCAACGTGATTCTGCAAGGCAGCAAAAGCATGACCGTGGGGGATCGAACACTCAGGTATGACCCGGCGACCTACTTCGTCATGTCCATCGATCTGCCTGCGGTGGGTTCGGTGCACCCGGCGCCTGCAGGCGAGCCTTATCTGGCAGTCAGCCTGACGCTGGACCCGGCGGTGCTGGCGACGCTGTTCGCCGACCTGCCCAAACCTGCCAGCCGCGCTGAACAGGATTCGGGGTTTTCCGTCGCATTGATGACCGATGAACTGATGGATGCCTGGGTGCGAATGCTGCGACTGATGGGCGACCCCGAAGCGATCGCCGCCCTCGCCCCGGTCTATGAACGGGAAATTATTTTCCGCGTGCTCCAGGGCCCGCTCGGCTGGATGTTGCGCGAAATCGCCGCGCCGGACAGCGCCATGGCCCGGGTCAACATGGCGATCCAGTGGATCCGTCGCGACTTCGCCCAACCCCTGGGCGTGGAGCGCCTTGCCGAGCGCGCTTCGATGAGCGTCTCGGCGTTCCATCGGCATTTCAAGGCGGTCACTCACCTGAGCCCTTTGCAGTACCAGAAGCGGGTTCGCCTGTTGCAGGCCAGAACGCTGATGGTTGCCCATGCCAGGAGCGTCATGGCAGCCGCGTTCGAGGTCGGCTACGAGAGCGCCACCCAGTTCAGTCGTGATTACGCCCGGGTGTTCTGGCTCCCTCCCGCCCGGGATGCCGGCAGGATTCTCAGGGCTACGGGGGTGGTCGCGCGGTCCTAGGAGTAAGACGGGATGTATCAAGTTAAGAAAAAATCAGGACAATTGGTCGAACTGAAGATTTTCTGAGTGCACTGAAGAAAAACTGCATGGGATCGTCGTGAATCAAGGAATTGCGCTATGAATACGGCAATGGTCGCCTCTCCCGTTTTTTGATCCACCACACTCTGTGCCGCGCCGGCGCGCTGGAAAATGGTTTGCTGCTGCCGGTATCTGTGGCCATGAAACGCGAGGAGCGCCTGTATCTGGAGACGTTGCAGTCCTTCTCTCGCCCGGCGCGTGAGTTCTGGGATGTCCGGTGGATTGATCAGTGTCAATACTCGTTCGAATTCACGGGTGATCCCTCGATCTATCGCTTCTGGGATGCCACTTCAGCGGTACGTTTCACTCTGGAAATGGCGAAGCGTGCGTTAGAAGTGGAACTTCGGGAAGAGACAATCTTTCTTGAAAACTATGACAGGGTCGTGCGGACGGTAAATGAGGTCTACGACGTGCGCGGCAGCGACTTGGCCAACCTCGTGATGATGTGCCTGACGAATAACGGGAAAGTTTCCAACAACCGTCGCAAGCAGTACCAATACTCGGTCCAGCCTGAGGTGTTCGACTACATTGAGCAGGTCACACAAATGCTGCTTGATCAGCAGGCGCAGCAACGGCCACAAGATGAAAACGACCAGTAAATGAAAGGGGATTATCGGTGTGTGCTGCTCACCCGGTATTCAGATAACCGCGCGCGGACACAAGGACCACAGCCACATGAACTGCCATATCCGCAAGGCAACGGATAATGACGCCACCGCGATCAGCCGCGTCATCGTGGCCGCCTTAGGCGAGTCCAATAGCCAGGATTATTCCGCCGCCGTGATCGCCCAGGTGACGCTGAGTTTTTCCCCGTCGGCGATCCTGCGCTTGCTGGTGCAGCGGCAGGTGTACGTGGCGACCCTCGACGAAGAAGTTATTGCCACGGCGAGCCTCGATCAAGCCACGGTTCGCAGCGTGTTCGTCGCCCCGACACACCAGGGCCAGGGCGCCGGCCGCGCGTTGATGGCGGCTGTTGAATCAACCGCCCACTCCCACGGCATCCGTCGGTTACGCGTGCCCTCCTCCATCACGGCCGAGGGCTTCTACCAGTCCCTGGGCTACTCGACCGTTCGGGATGAATACCACGGCGAAGAGCGGACGATCATCATGGAGAAGGCGCTGACGCCTCTGGCCTAGTCAGCGACGCCACACCCGCCCTTCGGGGCTGACCACCCAGGGCAAGCGGTCCGCAATAATCTGCACACCGCCGACCCACCGCTCTGCGGGCTCAAGATCAAGCCAGTTCACTTCCCCGCGCACGACGCGCTCACCCAGGGCCGTCAGCCGGACGAGTCGCTTGGGCCATTCGCTGCCCGATTGTTCGTGCAGCAGCGGGTGCGGTGCGTCGATGAGCGGTCTCAGCAGCGCGTTGAACATCATGTCGCCCAGATACGGCAGCGGCTCATAGGTCAGCATCAAATGACCGAACACCTTCCCCGCCGGCATCTCGCCTTTCTCCGCGAGAATGCGCAGGGTCAGCCGCTGGGTCAGGCTCAAGCCATCCTCTGCGCCGGGCAGTTCCTGCAGTTGTCTTGCCAGCGCGGGACCGAGCAGCGGCAGCGCCGAATGGTGCTGTGCCGCAAGCTCGGCCCAGCGAGTCGGGTCCGCTGCGGTGTAGGCCGCCCATACCTGCCGCGCCAGTGCCAGTGCGTCTTCACCGATGGCGCGCCGCTGGGGCCAGAGCCAGGCGAGCACGTCCGGGGCCAGTTGCCCGATGCCAATGAATCGCTCGACGCCGGGCACGCGGTTGATCTCGATCAGCTCCAGCCTGCGCGGGACGCAGGGCAAACTCGCCAGCAGCCGAACCAGAAACAGCTGATCGTAGGCATCGGCTTCGCACCACAGGACCAGTTCACTGTCGGCATTCAGGCGTGCCAAAGCCCCGCGCTGAGTCGCCTGCCGTTGCTGAGCATCACGGGCCGACAAGCCGAAGGCCTGCTGGGCAAAGACTGCCCTCACCGCCCAATAGTCGTCGTCAGGCAGCGCGGGAACCGGTCCCATGACCATGGGGTCGTCGAACATCTGGAACGCACCTGCGAAGCCGGCAACGCGCAGGCTGCGCTCGATGTCATTGCCGCAGCGCCAGTGCTGAACCTGTGCTTCACCCGTCGCCGCAAAATCCGGATGGCGGGCGGCAAATCCGACGGCATCGGCATGGGCGATCAATTTGGGCCAACTGGCGAACCCTGCGTCCCGGGCCACCAGCCATTGGGTGTCGGCGAGCCGATAGGCCGGCCCCGGCAGGCCCATCGCGCGCAATTGCGCCCGGGCGTCATCCGCTTCGTGGGTGTTCAGGGCTTTGAGAAGACGTTTTGCGTGCTTACGCAGCGCAGGTACATCGAGCAGACCGTGTTGACGGGACGCATGTGTGGCAGGCATGCCAACTCCTTTGGGGCTCGGTCCGCCGACAAGCCGGGAGCTGGAATGAATGAGTGTGCAACGCTTGCCTTGGAAAACCCCTTCGCGCGGACCGCAGGCGCAGCAGACGCCCGAAGGCGGACTTTAGCCGGAAGGCCGGCAGGATGCAAAGGTGGGGGCGGAAATGGAGGCGGGAGTTGTATGGGACCACGCCGTGAGTATGACCTCACGGCGCGGGCCTACCTCGGTCCACTCCCCGTGCCAGCGCGCAGGGGCAAGACGGGCCTGCCGTTACGTCACACGAGAGCAGTCTCCGGATGATCCTGAGCCACACCTACCAGCTCCACCGACACGGCATCCGCTGGGGTTGATGTACTGGCCAGCGACGTCGGGGCGTCGGCAAATACCATGGATTTTGAAGGAAGAGCGGCCTTGAAATCACCGTCCAGAATCAGTTCGAAGCGATGCCCTTGCACGTCGGCGTCCAGGTCTTTCAGGTAGACCCGGGTGTGCTCGGCGTTGGTGGTGAACTTCAGGGTGCCGTCGTGGCCGTCGCCAAACCCGGTGAAGCCCAAGCCCGAGACATCGATGATGTCATGGGCGGCATCGAAGTCGCCAATGCGGTCTGCATGGCTGGCAGTCGCCGTTCTGTAGCTGTCGGACACCGAGGCAAACCGGAACAGGTCCGAGCCTGCGCCGCCGAACAGCACGTCGGCATCGGCGCCGCCGATCAGGGTGTCGTTGCCGCTGCCGCCCAGCAACCGGTCATGGCCAGCGCCGCCCCAGAGCAGGTCCGCGCCGGATCCGCCATTCAGGGTGTCTGCCCCGTCCTTGCCGTTGATCGAGTCGGCCTTCGCGGTTCCGACGATGGCATCGCCGCCATTGCCGCCGTCGATGGCATTCAGCACGGGGTTGGTCCCGACGTGGTCACCCGCGCCCTGCAGCGATACGGTGTCCTGCAGGTGCGCGAAGGTGTTGCCGTACACCGAGTTGCTGCCGGACTGCCCGCTCTCCTCTGCCACCCCGAAGGTGCTTTTGTCGCCGCCGGTAATGATGTTGTCTGCGAAGGTGTTGTGGTCAGACGGATGAAGCTTCCCGGAGACGCCGCCGCGGTCGTCGAACGGCTGGATCAGCACTTCAGGGATGCCGGCTTTCTGTGCGTTCTCGTGAATCAGATTGCCGCGAACCTCAACGTCCGTGCTGCCGTAGACACGCACGCCGGAGGTACCGTTGTGGTGAATGTCCACGCCGCTGATATCAACGCCGTTGGACAGTTTCACCAACACGCCTTCAGCCGCATTGCCGTACACCTCGCCACCTTCGATGGTGATGTGATAAGGCGAGGGGATGTTTTCGCTGCCGCGCTGGACGACGATGCCGCCCCCGCCATTATCGTGGGAGACGTTGTTCAGGAGCGCCAGATCGTGGGTGGTGGTGACGATGTTGAAACCGTGACGGTCATTGTCGTAGGCCAGGTTGTTGCGAAACGTGCTGTCGATCAGGTAGTCGGCGACGAAGCCGTCGAGCCCGTTGCCGTGGGACACGCTGTTTTCGATGAGCATGTTCGCCGTGCGCTCGTGGGGGTCGAAGCCGTAGCCCGAGCAATCGCGGATCTCGACGCCGGACAGCGTGACATTGGAGTCCTGACCCGGCTGGCCCGGCAGAAAGCCGTTGTACCAGCCATCCACCTTGCCGCTGGTGGCATCGCGATTGCCGTCGAGGGTGAGGTTGCTGACGCCGAAATCGTGGGTTGCCTCGCCGCTCGCCGAGCGGATGATGCCGGTGACAGCCTGGTCGGTGCCATCGGCCAGCTTGAGCACCGTGACGCCCATGCCCTCGCCCTTGATGAACACATTGCTTTTTAGCATCAGCGCGCCGTCGGCAGGCTTTCCGCCCGGGGTCAGGGTCCAGGTGCCGGCAGGAATATACACATCGCCGCCGCCGGCTTTCGCCGCCGCATCGATGGCGGCTTGAATGGCCGCTGTGTCGGACGTATGCCCATCACCGACTGCGCCAAAATCCCGGACATTGAATTGCAGTGTCATAACATGCTCCGTTTCGAATGAAGAGACGGGAGCAGTATGGGCATGCTGTGTGAAAGCTGGGTCATCTGACGGGATAGGTGACGGGCGGTGGGGGAAGTCGATCCGGCCTTTCACTATTCAGCTCAAGCGTCTGCTGCCCATCAGCGTTTGGGGACAATCGGAGATCCGGGGTCGCCCCCCCTCTGTGGGAGCGAGCTTGCTCGCGAAGCTTTTTCAATACTCCGACGACCCGGCGAATGCACTGACGCTTTCGTGAGCAAGCTCACGCCCACACGGACGGCGTCTGCTGCGTGACAATGCGGCGCCATGACCACGGGGTCCCCCACGGGTCGCTACTGACCACAGCGAGAAGGGTCCGGCTGCTTTCGCAAATACTTCCGCGCCGGGCTGGAGATACTTTTAAGACCCTGTTTGGGCAACTCCAGGGTCCGAAACTCCACACCTTCCTCGTCGCATTTGGTCCGTTGCAGGATAAATACCATGTCGTCGGATTCGGCAACTTGGCACCCTTCAAAATGATTCAGGTTCGCGTAATCGAAACGTCGTGCCGTACATGTGGCGGCCTCATCCAGCGCCGCTGTTCGGCCCGTTCCAGAGGGTAAGGTCACCAGCAAGGCCCAGGCGGCGAATAAAAGAAAAGCAATCAAGCCAATGCAACCGACGAAGATGAATGCACCACGATTTCTCGCCGCCCTGTCTCGCGCCTTCACTATCCAACGAGCCGGGTCAGGCTGTCTATCCGTGCTGACCGTTGGCTTTTCAAAAAGAACAATCAGAAGAGTGACGGCTCCCACCAAAGCCATCGCGAACACCATCGCGGCGAGATAAGAACCAAACCCGGCCGCGCCGTAAGCCAGGAATTGCTGCGTGGTGATATTAATTCGGCTAACTGATACGTCCAGCGTCAGGTAAAACTTTTCAAGGTATGCGAATCCGCTGAGCGTAAAAGCGCCCACCATGCTGGCGATGAACAGCGCGGCATCAATCCTGAGATATTTTCTAAAGCGGCTGAGGTTTTCCTGTTGGATCCTTGCATCACTCACGGTGGCACTCTTCCTGCGTAAATTGATCGGCGACCTTCACTGCCTTGTGATGGCTGGATCTGAATGAGATTTTCTCTAGAACCCGCCTCCGATTTTGGGGAAGGATCCATGACTCGCGGTTACCCAGCCTTCAATTCGCCACTCTGCTCTGACCGCTGCTGCAGCAAATGCCGCGCGGCGCCGGCGTTGACGTAGTTCCCGATCAGTTCGGCCAGCTCGGGGAGCTTGAGCTTTTTGTCATCGCGGCAGAATTTGCTCATCGGCAACATCAGCCACCGTTTCTTCTTGTTCAGCGCCACATCCGGTGCGAAGAACGACCGGGAGGTCAGCTCCGGCAGGGGTGCGTTGTCTTCGAGCAGGATCGTCAGCATGACGACATTCCCCACCTGCAGGTTGAAGTCGGCGATGTCGCGAATCGGCAGCGGCGCCTTGAGGTTGGCGAACACGAAGTGATCCGGCGTCAGCAGCAGCGCGGTTTTATGCGCACGTCTGAACAGGCGCACGCCAAAGGGCAACATGCACAGCATGATGAACAGAGCGATGCCGGCACCGACGAAAAATGGCTGCGGATCACGTCCCGCAGCACCTGGAAACAGCACCGGTGCCAGTAGCAGGATCAGCCCCGCCACGGCCAGCAGGCCACTGAACCCGATCAGGATTTGCCCCCGCAAGCGCGCGCCTTCGTGCAGCGCAACGTCCCCGGTCACATTGCCGGCGTGGGTGCGCAATGTCTCGACGAGGACGGCGTCCTGCTGGACGTGATGGCTCAGATAATCGTCCGTCAGGCGAGCGCGCAACACGTCGGGCTGGGCGAAGTAGCGATCCATCGCCGCACAGGCTTGCGTTGCATCCAGCGGCCGCGTGCCACTGCGCACGGCATCGTCGATCGACACCTTGAGAGACGCCACGCGCTCGCCATTCGAAGGATGGGTGTCTGACGGATGCGGCAGCTGGGTGGCCATTTCCTCTTCCGGCAAGGTCAGGGGCAAGGCCGCGATTTCGCGCAGAACCGTGGTTGGCAGATCACTGACCGGCACGTGCTCGGACGTCGGCCGGGTTGCCTGGGTGATGTGGGCGACCAGGCGCTCTTGCAGCATCGGATCGATGGCGGAAATGCGCACCAGCGCCGACGCGGCCGCCAGATTGCCCGCCAGCTGCGCACCGGCGGCGTCGGCTTCCAGCTCACGCACACGGCTCCAGTGCATCACCGCGTGGTCGAAACTTTCCATGAAGTAGGCGCCCAGCATGAACGCCGGGTGCAGGGTCGCGCGCTGCAGCCATTCACTGTCGACCAGGGTCTGCCCGATCACCACCAGGCTGCGCTCGATGCCGTGGTAGATCGGCACGAAACGCATACTGAACTCGGTATCCGCGCCTGCGAAATGCCCCAGCTCGTGGCCGATGACCGCGGTGGTTTCGGCTTCATCCAGGATGCCGAGATAGGCCAGCGGCACATGCAGGGTGCGGCCCGTCAAGGTGGTGTTGGCCGGCGCGAGGGCGATGTCGCCGGAGGTGACGTAAAAGCCGGCGGCCATGCCCAGCACGATGTGATCGGGCGGCAGTGCGCCCAGTGTCAGGGCCAGATCCTTCACGTAAGCCCAGAGCACCGGCGCCTGCTCGACGGTGACCGCCTCGCCCATCACGTCCATCGGCGTGGGCTGGAACATGTTGAGCATGACGCGCAGTTGCGTGCCCATCTGCCAGATGGAATACAGACAGCCTGCGACGAGCACCATGCCGAAGAACATGAACTTCATTTCGCCGGCCGACAGCCGCCCGGCGTGCCACGCGCCCAGCGCCTCGAACGCGACGATGGCGGCAATCGCTGCCCCCATCACCACCACGTGCCCGACCAGAACGTAGGGCAGCAGTTTGGTCACACGGGTGAAGCTGTGCAGCAGTTGGTCCCGCGAATGCATGGCGCGCCGGCCTGCCCAGTTAAGGGCGAGCAAGCCGAGCCCGCCCACCAGAGCCGCCAGCAAACCGAGGGTAATGGTGCCCTTTGCCACCCACGCCATGACATTGGTCAACGGAAGCAAGGTGTCCAGCTCGTCCTGCATCTCAGTGACGCGGGACAGCGCCATTTTGACTTCCATTTTCTCGCCGTCGCCCACATCGACCATAACGGGTCGCGAGCCGCTGTTGTCGGCGATGGCCTGGAGCTCTGGACGAAATTCGGCAAGGTCGGCCTGGTAGGCCGCGTATTCGGCGTGGTCGTCGGTGCTGCGTTGCAGCTCCCAGACCCCAACCAGATTCAACCCAAGGGGAAATAAAACCAGTACGGCAATCAGCTTCAGCTTTTTGATGTCCATCGGACGGCCCTCTTCTGCGCCGCCGAGTGCCCTCCCTGGCGCGCGCCTGCTTCCTTGAGCAACGGTCAGATGACCGTTGCGTGTGTGTCAAAAGCGACGCCTTCGACGCTGTGGCTCAACGCGGTGAGCCACGCAGCCATCGGCGTCTGGATCAGCGACCCAGCAACACCGTTTGCATGCGCACCTGCGCTTCCTGAACCACCCTGGCTTTGGCATTCAGGTCCTGCAGCAACGTGTTCAACTCAGTCTGCACCTTGGGGTCCGTCACTTGAACCACGGAGCCATTGATCTGGATCTGCGCTTTGTGGGCGTCGACGTAGTCAGCCACTTTCAGGCCCGAATCAATGGTGCCGTTGACTTGCGGCATCACGGTCAGGAGCGTGTTGGCCGGTAGGGTCACGGTGCGGTCATAGGCGCTGTCATACACCGTCTTCAGATCGTCAGGCTGCTTGAGCTGGGCATGGGCGGCATCGGCTCTTGCCAACTCTTGCTTGAGCTGCACGACCAGGTCATTCAAGCCGGTCTGCGCAGTCTTGATATCGTCACGGCGTTCGATCACGTCGCTCAATGAACGGAACGCGCCTTTCTGCACGAAGCCGTTGAGGGGTTTGATGCTCGCGTCCATCCCGCTGTTGAAGTCAGTGATCACGGCATAGTGCTGGCTGTAATCGCCGAACGATTTCGATTCATCCGGGGTCAGCTTGGGCACGTGCACGCCGGGCTTGTCGATGATCCGGGTCTGCAGGAACTGCTTGAACGCGGCACGCTGGTCAGGTTCGCTGCTGCCACAGGCGGTCAGTAGCAGAGGCAGTGCAAGGGCGAGTAACCAGTGGCGGGTGAGTGAGACGGTCATTGTCGGAGAATCTCCAGAAGTGATACGCCCGTGGCAGATGGGCCTGCCGAAGGCTGTGAATGTCGACGCTTCGATGCCCGGGGCAACCCCTGAACAGCCGTGAGCGAAGACGCGGTGGGTTGAGCAGCGTTCAGGCAAACGTCGGCGCAGTGGCTGGCCGATCATTCGCCGGTGTTTCCATGAGCAGCCCAAGGGTGCTGAGAAACAGATCATGGCTGAGGATGCCGGTCGCCAGGGTCGACAGCACGACCTTGCCCGCCGCATCCCGAATCTCGATGGTCTCGTTCCAGCGGCTGTGATCCATGCTGCGCAGCGCGGACATCGGCACCACGCTGTTCTGAATCAGCACGGCGTCGCGGGAGACCACGATCGGCTGGGTGTCGACGTTGAGGAAATCGCCGCCCATGCGCTTGCGCCAGACCTGGGCGCCGTTGAGGCAGTTGAAGGTAACGCTGCCACCGGCGTGCAGGGTATCGAGGACCACGGGCTGACGCGCGTTGAGGTACAGCTCGCGGAAGGTTTCCATGAAGGTGTGGAAGCCCTTCAACGAGGGCTGCACCCGGTGGAAGGGTTCGCTGGCAGTGCGACGGAACGCCAGATTGGTGATCAACCCGGTGTAGGCCACCTGCCCCGAACTGAACAGGTAAAGGTCCTGAATCTCGGCGAACGGCACGTAGGTGCGGGCGCCCCGGGTCGTGTGCGCAACGCCGAGTTCATACAGCTCATAACGCGTCTGGCGCTGCTTGTTCTGCCACCCATAAAGCCCCAGTACGATCAGCCCGAGCACGGCCAGGAAAGCGCTGGTGGCATAAATCATCATGGCGGGGCTGGAGACGTTCAGAGGGGTGCCACGGGAAGTGTTCAGTTCGACAGGGCCGGCAGCGCTGTGGGGCAGGATCGTGCCCAGGTACAGAACATACCCGGCCAGGCCCAACAGGACCACGCCGAAAATCAGTAGAAAAACCAGAAAGCCTTTGCCGTAGCTGAAGCTGGCGACGCGCTCGCCAGTGGCGGGTGCCGCAGTGGAGGCTGTTTGCATGGCGAGTGTGCGTCCCTGTCAGAAAATATGGATCAGCGCCGTCCGAGGTGGCTTGGCGGTGGGTTGACTGGCGCCGGATGAACGAGGCTGGCGCAAATGAAACCGTCTGTAACCGTCATGCTAGATAGCTTAAGCAGAAATAAATTCCCTTTGGATCCCATTATTTTGTAATTTTGCGGCATGTTACGCAGTCCGCGCACACAAGGCGCAGGGAGGCTTGAACCCCTCCCGCCGATCATTCTCAAATCTGCGCACCCAACCTCCAGGCTCAGGGAAGACACCGCTTATGAACGATAAAACGCACACAGGGTTTCGCCCATGATTGTCGGGATTGACCTTGGAACGACCAACAGCCTGGTCGCGGTCTGGAAAGACGATGCCAGCCTGCTGGTGCCGAACGCCCTGGGCGAGGTGCTCACCCCGTCCGTGGTCGGACTGGACGATGAGGGTCGGATTCTGGTCGGGCAAGCCGCTCGCGAACGCCTGCACACCCACCCTTGCGTGACCACTGCGCTGTTCAAACGCCACATGGGCAGCGCCCACACGATCAACCTGGGCGATCACGCCTTTCGTCCCGAAGAGCTTTCCGCGCTGGTGCTCCGCAGCCTCAAGGAAGACGTCGAGCGTGCCTATGGCGAAACCGTTGTCGAGGCGGTCATCAGCGTCCCGGCCTACTTCAGCGACGCCCAGCGCAAAGCCACGCGCATCGCAGGGGAGCTGGCCGGCCTCAAGGTCGACAAGCTGATCAACGAACCCACCGCTGCCGCGCTGGCATTCGGACTGCCGCAACACGGAAACGAATGCTCGTTTCTGGTGTTCGACCTGGGGGGCGGCACGTTTGACGTGTCGATCCTCGAGCTGTTCGAGGGGGTGATGGAAGTGCGCGCCAGTGCCGGTGACAACTTCCTCGGTGGCGAAGATTTCGACCGGCTGCTGGCCGAGGCTTTCGTTCGCACCCAAGCCGACCAGCCAGGCTTTCCCGCCCCTGAATCGATCGCTTACGCGCTGCACCGCGAAGCCCAACGCCTGCGCATTGCCCTGGGCCAGGCGCGCAGTGACGCGTTCGTGCTGCGCGTGGACGGCCGGCAGTGGCAGCAGACCTTCACCCAGGAGGACATGGCCGCGCTGTATGCGCCGCTGCTCGAACGGCTGCGCAATCCGGTGGAACGCGCGATGCGCGATGCCAGGCTGCTGGTCGGCGATCTGGACGAAATCCTGTTGGTCGGCGGCACCACGCGTATGCCGCTGGTGCGCAAACTGGCGGCGGGCATGTTCGGGCGCTTCCCCTCCATCCAGCTCAACCCGGATGAAGCCGTGGCCCACGGCGCGGCGATTCAGGCGGCGCTGAAATCCCGGAATGCCGCCCTCGAAGAAGTGGTGCTGACCGACGTCTGCTCCTACACCCTGGGCATCGAGGTCGCAGAACGGGTCGGCCGGCACCGAGAGCATGGGCACTATTTGCCGATCATCGAGCGCAACACCACCGTACCGGTCAGCCGGGTCAAGACCGTTTACTCCGCCGAAGCGGGGCAAACCGGCGTGACGGTGAGCATCTTCCAGGGCGAAAGTCGCCTGGTGCGCGACAACATTCCCTTGGGCGAGCTGGCGATTCCCCTCCCCCCGCACAATGAAGGCAACGTCAGTCTCGACGTGCGCTTTACGTACGACAACAACGGCATTCTCGAATGTCAGGTCACCCTCCCCAGCACGGGCGAGGCGTTCGCACTGGTCATCGAAAACAACCCCGGCGTGCTCAGCCCTGAAGAAATCGCCGAGCGCCTGCAAGCCTTGGCCGCGCTCAAGATTCATCCGCGCGATCAGCAGGTCAACACGCTGCTGGTTGCGCGCCTGGAGCATCTCTACCAGGAGAGCCTGGGCGACCGCCGCGAACTGATCGGTGACTGGGCAAGCGTGTTCCAGCGTGCCCTCGACAGTCAGGACGAACGCCTCATCCGGCAGACGCGCACGGAGCTGAACGAGCGGCTCAAACAGCTGGAACGCGGCGGGTGGCACTGACCCATGGACGCGACGTTCGATTGCTGGACAATTCTCGACCTCCCTGCCCGCTCCGATGAGCGCAGCGTCAAACGCCAATACGCCAGACTGCTGAAGGTCACCCGCCCGGACGAAGACCCCATCGCGTTTCAGCAACTGCGTGAAGCCTACGAACGCGCGTTGCAGCTGGCCCGCGAGGGCGACGATGGCGTTGGTGGTGACGCTTCGTTTGTACAGACTTCGGCAGCGCCTCTGGTGCAAAGGCCTGCGCCGGTCACTCGGCCAGTGGTGCGTTCCGCACAGGAGCAGGCCGCCGAGCTGCTCGAACATTTCAACGACGATGCCGTTGACCACTGCTGGACTGAAGCCGTCGCAAAAGGCATCGAAGCGACCGTCGAAGCCTTGCTGTTCGTGCGTTGCGTGCAAGCGCCAGACGCCAGCCCGAACCTCTTGCGATGGGGCCTGGAAACCCGCCAGTGGCTGACCCCCTGGCAGCAGGTTCGTCCTCGGCAATCCGATCAGGAGCGGCTGGGCCATTTGCTCTCCCTGGGGCTGTACCACAGGCTGGAGCAGTACATGGCCGCCGGCGACGAAACCCGCTTCATCGACTGCCTCGAGCACCACTGTCGACAAGGCTGGCTGGGCGATTTAGCCCGCCGCCAGACGCTTCAGGTGCAGGTGCTGGACCTGTTTTTCAACCACGGAAACTGGTCGCCGGGGTTGTTTGAAAGGGTGCGGCAGCTGTTCGGCTGGGACACCGAATCAGCGGTTGTTCCCGTCGTCGATGAGCAATGGCACACCCTGCTCACCCGCAATGAAGAGAAGAAATGGCTCGGCGAACTGCGGGCGCTGGCGCGTCTGGGCGAGCAGCATCCGGCCCCCTCTGCCAATGCGGCTGCGCTGTTCCTGACCGGTTCGTCTGCGGAACGCCTTCAGGCGCGCGCCGCGACATTCACCGAGGCTGACTGGCAGGCTTGCGAACAATTATCCCAGGCGTTCATCACGCGGTTTCCCGACTGGCCAAAGCGGTTCCCGGACCACAATCCGTGGTTCTGGAAAGCACTGGTAGGGCACGAACGTCCTCAGCACGTCATGAAGCGGGCCTGCGCCGCCATGACGATTACCCTCGCCCTCGGCATGAATGGCCTGCACCCCGCCGAGCTCCCGGTCATGGTGATCATGTCGCCGATCCTGATATTGCTTGGGGTGCTCAGCGCGTATATGGGCAAATGGTTGCTTGAGCATTGGGTCACCTTCACGGAACCCTTCTACGACCTTGATCAACGCGTCAGCGCCTGGTGCGCACGCCACCAACTGACGCGGGATCGGCGGCATCTGGTGATCCGCAACAGCGTACCCATGCTGGCCGTGGCCTTCATTCTCTGGAAATGGCTGGGACTGCTGGGCGTGGTCACCTTTGTGGTCACCGGCCTGATCGGCAAACTGCAACCTGGACGCGCGGCGCCGGTGGATCGCCAATACCGCTGGCGCCGGCCCTTGCAGGCGATCTACCGGATCGCCGGGATCAGTGTGCTGCAGTGGCTGTTCTGCCTCTTCATGGTGGGTCTGATCCTGTATGTGCAACAAAACATGCCCGGCACACTGTTGACCCAAGGCGCCTGAGAGCCGGGCGCCGCGCCAGGTCGCCCGGCTGGACGTTGCGCTGAAAGGCCTCGGCGCAAAGGCCCGAGGCCCCGTGGCCAATAAAGCCGCAGCGTCAACCTAAAGCCGAATGTCCTCCGGCCGCTGGATCAGTGCCTCGATGCGGGTGCCGGTGAGCTGTTCTTCATTGGAAAACCCGTCATACCGCGCCAGCTCACCGAAGCTGATGCCGGTGAGCTGCTCGATCTGCACGACGCTGCGTCGATAGGTCCTCAGTGCACCAAAGACCAGTTCCAGCTTGCCCAGCTCGCGGGTCTGGTCGATCAGGTACGCGCTGGCCGACGGTGTGCCGTCATCGCCGAGGAACGCGACGACTTTCCAGAAGGCTCTGGGAATTTGCACGCCCCGGTACAGCGGGTCGTCACTGCGCAGGACCGGTCCGGTGAAAACCGTGGCGCGCTCCTTCCAGCGGCGGGTGTTTTCCAGGATGAAGTCTTCGAGCTCCAGCCAGGTTTTCTGGTTGAAGGCAGACATCTGCGGCGAGCAGTTGGTGAAATGGAAGGTGTCCTGATTGGCGGTCTGCGCCTCGGCGCCCCAGTTGGGGTCCTGCCTGCGAACCAGATGGCCGCGATCCAGCAGGTTGTCGCGGTACAGATCGTCGCCAATCTGCGCCTCGACCGGCAGCCGGCCGTCGTAGGCCCAGGCGTCCTGACTCCGCACGATCTCGACGCTGCTGCCCCCCTCGATGTTCACGCCGACGTACAGCGCGATGCGCCGGCTGCGCGACATGCTGATGGAGAAGTGGGTGTAATCCAGACGATTGCCCGGGTTGCCCAGGAGGTACACATCGTCAGGCGTGGATACCGTTGGCCACGGCACCACGAACTCCCCGAGAAATTCATCGCTGTAGCCTGACCGGCCTTCCAGTCGCGACGCCGGCGTGACCCGCCCTTGAGGGCTTGATCGCAGCGCGGTGGCATGGGATGACGGGCCGGCCGTGATGGGCTGAAGATCAGCAAGACGGGGGCGATGGGCGAGATTCACCTGAGCGTTATGTGTCGGCATCCTGCTACCTCTTGATTGATGAGGCCCAATCGGCGGGCCTTGTTGATACAACGCACACGATCATGTACCGCACAGTGTGAATATCACATGACCTGAAGGGGCGGTGGGTATCGGTTAGCCGTGGTACTTGAAAGGGCCCCTTCCCGGCTGAAGCCGGTCCCACTAACAGCCGCGGGTGAATCCAGTGGGACCGGCTCTGTCTGTGGGACCGGCTTTAGCCGGGAAGCTTTTGATCTGCTTTTGATTTTCCTACGCAAAAATCCCAGACACCGCCAAACGCGACGTGGGTGCAGGCCGAACGCAGGTCTCGCGCAGTGGGCCGAGCCGTCCTGACCCAATACTTGCTATGATCCGCCCCCGCGCGCACGAACGTGTCGAGAGCCCCTGCCTGCCGTTCAAGACCTGCGCCAGACGATCAGATCGTAAAACCGGTTAACGCCCCAAAGGAACCCGAATGCAACACGCCACGTTGAACCGTTTCTACGCCGGGGTGCTCGCGCTGCTGCTGTGCATCACCGTGCCAGCTTTCGCACAGGCTGCGGCGGCGCAGGTCGCGCCGCAAGCCACAACACAGCCCGCCAGCCAAGCCAATGTGACGCCGGAAGCCGAGGCCCCGAGCCTGGATGACCTGAGCGAGCAGCTCGACCAGATCCGGCAAAAAGTCACCGTCAGCGCCAATGACGATTTGCTTTCGAGCCTGCGTCAGGCCGCGCTGCAGGTGCAGAAGCAAGCCGATGACCTGATCGCCAAGCAGGCAGTCGACATTGAGCACCTCAACGATCAGCTGAACATCCTCGGCCCGGTGCAACCGGACGAAGCGCCCACCCTGACCAGCCAGCGCAAGACCTTGACCGCCCAGAAAAACGCGCTGGTCAGCGACGAGCGGCAGACCAATACCTTGAGTCAGTCGGCACGGGACCTCGCCACACAGATCTTCAGCCTGCGCCGCAGCCTGTTCGATTCCCAGATCAGCACCCGCACGGCAAGCCCCCTCAGTTCGGCATTCTGGTCGACCCTGATTCGCCCGACCGATGACGATCTGAGGCGCATGAACGGCCTGCTGGACGACGTCCGCAGCGTCTTCACCAGCGCCCTGGCGCCCGGCAACCGCCTGCTGTTTGCCAGCGTGGTGATCGGCGCGCTGTTGATCTGGGTGGTGGTGCGCCGCCTGCTGGAGAGCCTGTTGATCCGCCTGATGGTGCGCTGGCTGCCCGAAGGTCGCCTGCGCCGCAGCGCCCTGGCACTGGCGGTCGGGCTGTCGACAGTGGTGACGATCACCGCCGCTACGTCCTTGCTGCGGTGGGGCATCGTCAGTAATGCGGTGCTCAGCAACGACGTGGTCAACCTGCTCGACCAACTGCAAACGCTGATCACCTTCTGCGCCTTCATCGTCGGCCTGGGCCGCGCGTTGCTGATGCTGCCGCACCCCTCGTGGCGCCTGCCCAACATTCCTGACGAAATCGCCACCGCCATGGGCCGTTTCCCGGCCGTGCTGGCCCTGGCATTGATGATCATCGGCACCCAGGAACGCATCAACAGTGTCATTGCCAGCAGCCTCGCGCTGACCGTGGCGGTCAACGGCCTGACCGCACTGGCCGTTTCGCTGGTGTTTTTCTTCGGCCTGGTGCGCTACCGCCGCACCCGTCGCCGCTGTGCCATCGAACGTCCGGGCGGCCTCGCCGGGTTGATTCCCTTCGTGGTCGCCGTCTGGGTCGGCTTGAGCCTGCTGGCGCTGCTGAGCGGCTACCTGACCCTGGCCTACTTCCTCGCCGTCAAGCTGTTGTGGATGAGCGTGGTGGCGTCAACCGCCTACCTGCTGGTTGCGTTCTTCGGCGACGTCTGCGAAACCCTGCTGTCGCCCAAGCAACCCGGCGGCATGGCGCTGGGTTCGGCACTTGGCCTGTCCCCTCGCCATCAGGCCCAGGCGAGCACCGTTCTGGCGGGCGTTGGCCGGAGTTTGCTGTTGCTGGCCGCGGTGCTGCTGGCCTTCCTGCCGTCGGGCTCAAGTCCCGGTGAGCTGCTCGAAAGCTTCACCCGCATGGAAGTCACCGACAAATCCCTGGGCGCCCTGAACATCGTCCCAAGCGACATTCTCATGGCACTGGGCTGCCTGGTCGCCGGCCTGTTTGGCGTGCGCGTGCTCAAGGACTGGTTCGGCGAACGCCTGCTGCCGGAAACCAACATGGACGCCGGCATGCAGGCCTCCCTGGTGACCCTGATCGGCTATATCGGCTTTGTGCTGGTGATTGCGGTGGTGATGTCCACCCTGCACATCAGCCTGACGAACCTGACGTGGGTCGTGAGTGCGCTGTCGGTGGGGATCGGTTTTGGTCTGCAGGCCATCGTGCAGAACTTCATCTCGGGCTTGATTCTGCTGACCGAGCGGCCAGTCAAGGTCGGAGACTGGGTGAGCCTGGCGGGGGTCGAGGGCGATATCCGCCGGATCAACGTGCGTGCCACCGAAATCCAGATGTCCGACCGCTCCACGGTGATTGTGCCGAACTCACAGTTCATTACCCAGAACGTGCGCAACGTGACCATGGGCAATGCGTTGGGCGTAGTCGGGATTTCCCTAACGCTGCCGCTGGAAACGGATGTCTTGCAGATCCGCGAATTGCTGTTGCAGGCTTTCACCGAGCACGAAGCCATACTCGATACGCCAGCGCCGTCGGTCACCTTCAAAGACCTGACCAACACGGGCCTGATCATCAGCGCGAGCGGTTTCGTCAACAGCCCGCGTTCGGTGGGCGGTGCGCGTAGCGACCTGTTGTTTACCGTGCTGGGCCGCTTGCGGGAGATGGGCATTGCGCTGTCTGCACCGCAGAGCATGGTGTTGATTAATGACGGCCTGGGCAAGGAGCAGCCGCCGGCAGTCGTCGATTGATTCGTCTGCCGCGCTGAGGTGCGCGGCGCGTCAGTCGAGCCCTTCATGACTGGCGCGCGGCGCGCCCACCGGAATCAGCTCACGTCTTTGTTCGGGTCTTCCGCATGGGCCCACCGATAATCCAGACGCGGCGCGAACACTTTGATGCGGCGCTTGATCTTGATCAGGATCGGGTCATGCACAGGCTCCGGATCTTTCAGGAATGCGGTCATCACGGCGCTCAGCGCGTATAAGCCGCAGAATGCCCAGACCACGCCTTCAATGCCGTAACTCTCATTGAAAATCGCGACCACCGCCGGGCCTACCCATGTCGACGCACCTGCACCCAGGCTCAGCACCGACAACGCAGCGGCCTTGTTATTAGGCGCCAACGCTGGTGCAAGCGCCGACAGCGGCACAAAACACGCCAACGTCAGGCCGTAGAACGCGCCGAAGATGGAAGCGATGAGGAAGTCGTGGGGAAACGCTTGTGGCATGAAGAAGAACAACGGCGTGCTGATCGTGCTGCCCACTGCGCCAAACCACAGGATCGTATTGCGATAGCCGATCTTCGTGCTGATCACGCTGGAGCTCAGATTGCCGATGATGTTGAACACAAAGACGATGGTCAGCAGGCGCAGCCACTCTTCCAGGGTGAAGCCCACGGTGTGCATGAAGAAGCCGGGCATGACCACCAGAAAACCGAACATCGACGAGGTGTTGATCACCCGGACAAGGGCGGCCAGTGACACTTTCGGACGCGTCCACATGATGGTGATGTTCTTGGCCATCGACACCATCGGCCGCTCACCCTCGGGGGCGAGTCGACGCATGCCGTGGGCTTCGCGCATCCCGATCAAACCAATCGCACCGCCGATGACCACCAGGGCAAAGGACAACCAGAAAGTTTGCAGCGCGCCGATCAGCGGGATCGCGGCGCTCGCCACCAGAGAGCCGAGCATCGGCAAGCCTGCAGCGTAAGCGACCCAGAACCAACCCACGGCCATGCCCATTTTGCGGGATGGTGTGGAAGCGGCGATCCAGACCAGGAAGCCGTAAGCGAACAGCGGATAACCGAAGCCGCGCAGACCGTAGGTCAGCAGAATCATCGAGTAGCTCAACTCCTGCAGGCCGTAGATCAGGAAGAGCACTTCAAACACGCTCCAGATGATCAGCCCCAGGAACATCACCCGTTTCGGGCCCCAGAGGTTGGAAAGCGCACCGGCGAGCCACGATGAAATGCCGACCGTGATGCCGTAGGTGGTGAAGATCATGGCGATTTCGTCATCGGGCATGCCGCGATCACTGAGGAAGGGCGAGAGGTAGCCGAGTTCTACGCCATCGCCGATCATGAAGATCAGCAGGCCGACAAAGCCCCAGAACATGGGATAGGGAATACCCACTTTGTCGCAGAATCGTGAGAGTGGAGTGTTCGGAGTGGATTGATCGCTCAATTTTCCGTTCCTTTTTTGATGCATGACGCTTGGGCGCGCCGAATGAATGGCCTCGATGAGGTTGGAAGGCAGGTGGGGTGCACAGATTTCCGCTTCGGGCAGCGAGCAAAACTGGCTTATGGGTAGCGCGCGGGGGTCGGACGTGAAAGCCGCTATCGTCGACCCATTAATCTATGTTTTTCTAGATTTTCGAGCCCGTAGCCCCTCTTTTATGACAGATGAAACGATTAAGCTCAACCGCGTGGCGCTGGCTTGGGTGCGACAACGTGCCCGGTTGTATCGCCTGAGGGGCAGAGGGACCGGGCGGTCAGGGGTTGCGGTTTATTCATGAAAATAAATCTGCTTTTTTTGTGGAAAGGGCTCTATTTCGGCATTCTCGGCGGGTTTTTACCTGATCAGTGGAGAAGTGCTTTACCGAAGGTGCCCCACCGCGAGATTGAGAGCGTTCAAGCCGACCCCTTCCCGGCTGAAGCCGGTCCTACAATACGAGCGCGTCCCACCTGACACACCGCGTGCGGTATTAATAGGACCGGCTTTAGCCGGGAAGGCGTTGGATCTCGCACCGCGCACGTGATGGCGTCACCAGGATGGGCGGATCTTCCTGTACCACGGCCAGGACGAGGAACCGGTGAACGCGTCTCGCATTTGCCCGGCCGTTATCGCGCGGTCACCGGTGTCAAATGCGAGGGCGGTTCGCAAGGCAGGCCAGCAACGTTTTGGTAGACGGGCTGGCGCCTGCAAGCCGACGTGGAGGTGTTCATCCCGTGCCTGGGTCGAGGGCAGGTGGCGAAAGGGATGTTTGCCGCTTGCCAGTTCGTAGATCACACACGCGACCGCGTAGATGTCAGCGCTTGCCGAAAGCTGCCCGTATTCAAGCAGCTCAGGTGCGGCGTAGCCCGGAGTCCAGGCGTTGAAGCGCTCGCGGCTCAGGTGTGGCAGGCCGGGCAGTACGCCCTCCTCGGCCCTGCCAAGGCCGAAGTCGAACAGGCGCACGCCGTTCTCGCTGAGCATGACGTTGCTCGGTTTCACATCCCCGTGAATAACACCGCAGCCGTGGGCGTAAGCCAGGGCGTCCAGCAACGGCAGCACGATCTGCCGCAGTTCTTGCCACGGCAGCCCCAGAGGCCGCTCGCAAAGAAGTTGGTCCAGCGTCAGACCTCGCATCAGTTCCATCGTGATGAAGGCGCGCTCGCAGGCGGTGTCGACGTGAAATCCGTGCACACGCAGCACGTTGTCATGCCGCAGGTAGCGGGTCAGGCAAAACTCGCTGTAGAGCACGGCGCTGGCGTCTGGCGATTCGGCGAAGTCCTCATTGAGGACCTTGAGCGCGACATACGGGTCGGGATCGCCGTACTGCTGGGCGAGCAAATCGCGGGCGCGGTAGACGGCTCCCATGCCGCCGGCGCCAAGCAGTCGCTCAATGCAGTAACGGCCTGCGAGAACGTCGGGCATTGTGCTGAAGGCCGATGGGGCCGACAGGCGAGCGGGTTCACGATTTTTCGACTGAGCGAAGGCGTAGTAGGTGAAATCGCTGGGCGGGTCATCGTCGGGGGGAGCAACGAGCGCTTGTCCATCGGGATCTGTTTGCAGAGGATCGGTCATCCGCGGATCACCACAGCCGTCAGGTTATCTCGGGCGGCACCCCGCAGCGCGTCGTCGAACAGGCGCTTGAGTGCCATTGCCGGCAGAGCAAGACTCAACGCGTGGCCCAATGCATCGCTGCTCAAGCCCTGATACAAACCGTCGCTGCACAGCAAGAACGCATCGCCGGCAAACACCTCAAGCTCCAGCACCTCAAGTGTCAGTTGTTCGGCAGCGCCTACCGCTCGGGTCAAGGCGTGCCCGCCAGGGTGGGCCCGGGCCTGTCGAGCGTTCATCTGTCGTTCATCGATCAGTTGCTGCTGCAGCGAATGGTCCCGGGACAGCTGATACAGCCGCTGACCGCGCCACAAATAGCAGCGGCTGTCCCCGGCCCAGACGCAGGCCGCCCGGTTTTCCTCCATGAGCAGTGCGACCACCGTGCTGCCAATGATGCTGTCCTGTCGGCCTGCATTAACGGTCAGCTCCTGACCCAGCCGCCGGTTCAGCCAGTGCAGGCACCGTCTGATGCCGATAAGCCTGTCATCGAAGTTTCCGTGCAGCGGCAGCTCCGCCAGACTGGCGACGATCATCTGGCTGGCGATGTCGCCCCCCTGGTGGCCGCCCATGCCATCGGCGACCACCCACAGCCCCTGCTCGGGACACTCCAGAAACGCATCTTCGTTACGTTCCCGGACCTTGCCGGCGTGGGTCCGGGCAGCGCTGCGCCAATGGCCGACGACCGCCATCAGAGTTGTGCCGGCATGCGGAAGCTGCGCAGCACGGCCATGTCGAACGGGTTTGGCGAGCGCTGGCTCGTCAGCAGGTAGCTGGCACGCAGCCCCCCTACGTCGGCCTTCAATACCAGGACGTCTCGACCGCTGAGTTCCTCCCGCTGCATCGAATCCAGCAACCGGAACAATGACCACGGTCCCGAGCTTTCTTCGATACCCAATGGGCGGCCCACCATTCTGTCGAGCACCAGGCTGGTTCGACCGGCCTGGGCATCGGTGGGCCACTGAAATGACACCGGGACAATCGGGCCATGGCGGTATTCGAGGGTCTTGTCGCCCAGCTTGAATTCGGAACGGCTGACAGAAGAGTCCAGGGTATGGGGCTCAAGTTTGAACTGCAGCTGTGGCTCGGCCGGGTTGTCCGCAAAGAACCCCTGCCGGATGACCCGGGCCGCGACCAACTGATCGAGATACGCACGGGAGATCGGCAGGCTTTGCCCGTCGATACTGCGCAGACGGTAACTGCCCTTCTCGCCACTCACGAACGGCCGCAGAAAACCGTCGAAGAAGCGGTCTGCGACGCCCTGTACCTTGAAGAACTCGCGAAAATCACCGAGTGCGACATCGCTGGCACTGTTGGCGTTGAACGGATAACGCTTGCTGATCGCCTTGGCGTAAAAGCTGTACACCTCACTCTGGTAGTGCTGGTTCACGTGTTGATAGGCGTCGCGAAGCACCAGCCGCCATGAGTCCTCGGCCAAGGTGCTGAACCACGCGCCCACCGGACGCGGCAGCCGACTGGATGCCGCACGCAAGGTGCCCAGCGCATCACGCTGCCCGCCCATGCGTGACTTGGCCATGTCGAATGCCGCCTGCTCCGGCGAGCTGGCCCTGCCCAGACTGGCCATCTGCATTTGCAGCTCGTTGAGCACTGCCAGAACGGGCATCAGATCAGCCGTCGGCCCGTCCTTGTCGTCGAGCAAGCGGTGCAACGGATCAAAGCGCGTTTGCAGGGATTTGCGCGCGGTATCCGGGACGGAGGCACTCAAAGTTTCAGAAGCCTTGCTGGACGCAGCCACCGCCAGTTTGCCGGCTTTGCCCCCTTTGTCCGCCACCTGCGTGGCAACATCGATGGCGTTTGTCAGGGCCTCGGCAACCGGGGTGAAGCGTGTGTTTTCGCGGACCTCCCTGAGCAGGTTGATCACTGGCGAATGGGCCGACGTCAGGCCCGCCAGTTGCTCGGCACTGTCGGCGAAATCGTAGGGTCCGGGCAGCTCGACCGCGCTGACCGCTTCGCCCCAGTAATCGGCGTAATCGCGGAAATAGAGCTGTTCGAGCTCCACCATCAGACGCCGCATGTCCATGCCACTGAGGCCGGCGCCTTCACCCAGCACCCAGTTGTCCCGCAGGATATCGGCCACCACCCGGGAGCCGTGCACCGAAAAGTACTGCTCGTAGCCCTGTCGGGTGTAGAACCCCGGAATCACATAATCGGCGCCGACGAACAGCGCCGCCTGCGGCCCGAGGTGCTGGTCGAAACTGTAATCCGGCAAGGTACCGGCCTGCTCGCGCAGGATCCGGTAGACAACGTTCGCCAGGGACTCTCCGCGCAGGACCTGCCGTGCCTGCGATACGCGTTGATCATTGAGGGCATGGACGAAAGGCAGCTTCAGCAACCGATCGAAGTGGCTGTTCAGACCGTCTTGCACCGCGACATTGCCGGGGTACAGCTCGGACCCGTCAGCGGCGACCCGCTCCCTGAGCCACGTCGCATCACGCCGGTCTTTCATGCCGAGCATCAAATAGGCACGCAGGCTTTTGAGCAGACCCTCACGATTCTCAAGGTTGGCGGCAATCTGCCCCTCCAGCATCATCGCCACCTGAGGCAGGAGCAGACGCTCCAGCTCGCGCTCGTAAGCGCCTTCCACAACCGGATTGACCGCTTCGCCTTGATAAAGGCCGCCACGCGCCTGGTAACCGACGTCCCCTTTGCCTGGGAAAACCTGGGTCGCCGCGTAACGGGTGTCCAGCACTTTGAGCACTGCGACAAGGTCAGCCTGGACCGTGTGCGCCGACCGCTGTTCGGCCCAGGTTCGAGCCAGGGCACTCACACTGTCGAGCCGTTCATAGTTGCTGGAAAAACTCACGGCCCAGAGGCTGCCAAACAGCGCGAGTGACGCCAGCGCCCCTGCATATAGTGCACGCTGGGCCCAATGGATACGGCTGCGCTCGCGGGTGTCCAGGCCGGCAAGGTCCGCCTCCGGGAAGATCACCCTGCTGAGCAGATGGTTGATGAAACGCGAGCGCCTGCTGCCCAGAGTCGGCAGCGATCCCGTGCTGATCCCCGGACTCACACCCCTGCCGACCGCAGGCGCGTGCATGTCCTGCTCAAAGCCGGGCGCGCTGGTGAGGTAGAAGCCCCGCAACTGGCTGGCTGACTGATAGCGATTGCCAGTGAAGGCCAGTTCCACAAACACGCACACGCGCTCGCCGATTCGACTGAGTTGATGGGGGAAGTCGAGAATGCCGCCACGGCGCGAGGGATCGCGCTCTTGATGGATGCGGGTGATCACCTGACTGTTGAGCCGAACCAGCAGTTCGCCGAATTCATCGCGCAACACCTCGGCGTCAGTGCCGCTCTGCCCTTTTCGGAAGGTCGTACCGAGGACCTGATCACTTTCCTCGCGGGTCAATTGATCGAAAAACGCGTCGAACCCCGGAAGACTGTCGGCCTTGCTCAGCACGAGGTAGACCGGCACCTCGGCGTGCAGCTTCTGATGCACCTCCTGCAAACGCGTACGCACCTGCCGTGCGAGGATTTCGAGTTCAGGGTCGCTGTCGTGGAGCAGCGTGTCGACAGGGAGTGTGACGAGTACGCCGTTCAGAGGGCGGTTGCGGCGATATCGGCGCAGCAGGTCAAGCAGCGTGCACCAGGCGCTGCGGTCGATGTCAGTGCCGGGTTGGGTCAGGTAACGGCCAGCGGTGTCGACGAGCACGGCATTGTTCGCAAAATACCAGTCACAGTGGCGAGTGCCTCGAGGGTCACGGGCGAGTGTGCACTCGGCCTTGTCGAGCGGAAACTCGAGCCCTGAAAAGTCCAGCAGGCTGGTCTTGCCGGCTCCCTCGGGGCCGATCAGCAAGTACCACGGCAGCTCGGTGCGCCAGTGATCACTGCGGCCGCGATACAGGTCTGAGGTCTTCAGTGTTTTCAGCGCGTCCTTGAAACGCGTCGTCAGTTCAGCCTGCTCCTCGTCGATCTGATCGTCGCGCAGCATGCGCGCCTGACCGTCCTCACTGTCCTCCACCGCTTTCTTGCGCTCTCCGGCACGCCAGCTGACATAGACCATGGCAAGGCCCCAGAGCAGGCACAGCGAACTGATGGTCAACAGCCGAGAGGTTGAACTCTCCCAGAACTTTCGATCGTCAACCGCGAGGGCCGGCCCGACGAACCAGACCGTGAGCGCCACGAGCAATAGCAGCAGGAGCGTCCACACCCACGTCTGACGCAAAAGCGCGCCGGTTTTCTTGAAAAGGTTTTTCATTACACGTCTCTGTTTACGGCTGCGGCTGCGATTGCGGCTGAACGGCAGGCTGATCAAACGGCTGATAAGGTTGCAGGACGGCGTTCCGGTGCTCGCCCAGCACCCAGGCAAAGCCCGAATACATCACAATCAGACAGACCAGGGTGAAGCCCACGACCATCCCGCTGGGCACGATGCGCACCAGGTCGCGGCGCTGGTTGCTCAGGCCTTCCCAATGGGGCGATAGCTCGCGAGGCGCATCACCGCGCAGCTGGCGAATTTGCCGGTAGACCGCGTCGCGGATGTTCTCGAGTTCCTGCACGCCACGGGTCTGCACCCGGTAGCGGCCCTCGAAGCCCAACGACAGGCAGAGGTACATCAGCTCCAGCATCGGCAGATGCTTCACCGGGTTCTTCGAGAGTCGATCCAGCAACTGGAAGAATTTTTCGCCGCCGAAGGTTTCCTGGTGAAACCTGCTCAGCAGGCTCATCTGCGACCACTCGCTTTCGTTGCCCCAGCCACTCGTGACCACGGCCTCATCCAGCGCAGTACAGAGCACATAACGGGCACCCGCGACCTGACTGGTCTCGGCGCCGTTGTGCAGCGCGCGCGCTTCAAACGACTTCATCACGCGGGTCAGATGCTCATGGAGCGCTCCCATGTCTTGCGGGAGGTCCCCGCGCTTGAGCCGTACCACCTCGGACAACAGCTCCGATGCAGCGGCCACGAGCGGGTTCATGCCGACATTGAACGTCTGCGCCGGGCGCAGATGCGCGGCGTAAATCATGCGTTCTTCCAGTTGCTCGAAGCGCGGCGGCGGCGTGGAATCCGTGATCGGCGCCGATGCGGGGCCATGCCCCTCTCGGCTGACCAGCACGGTTTTGTGGTCCTGGCGGTAATCGTTATCCCTGATCATGACGGTCAGTTCCTGATGGCCCAGAATTTAAGCTCCAGCTCGGCGAACTCACCGGACACATGGAACGCGAAACCGCCGGAGCGCTCCAGCTGCGCCAGGTCTTCGGAGCTGAGTTCGAGGAGGAAGTAGGTTTTGTTCGAATGAAACGCAATTTGCCGTGGCGCCACCGGCAACGGGGTGAGCTTGATGCCGGGCAGATGCAGGTTCACCAACTGGCGGATACGCTCCACCGGTGCAACCTTGAAATGCGCCGGCAGACGGTGGCGCAGTTCCTCGGAGTCGCAATGGGCACTCGCCGCCAACACAAAGGAGGCCGAACCCAGCAGCGTGCGATCGTGCAGCGGCGATACCGTGATGCCGTATTGACGCGGCTGCAGCACCAGTTCGATCGCGTGCTGCTCCAGCACCATCGACAGCATCTGCCGAAGCGCTTCCATCAATTTGCGGAAGCTTTCCCCTTGATCGCTGTGCCGATAGCGACTGTCCAGACGCGGCCGCTTGCTGTCGCTCGAGAAGGTCGCCAGATCGCCCAGCAGGGTCAGCAACACGCGGTAGAGTGCTTCCGGATGCACGTGCTCCAGACCCAGGTAGTGACGCAGCAGCAGTTCGGCGCGATTGATCAGCTGAAGCATCATGAAGTCGCCCACTTCGGCGCCGGCGACCGTGCCGCTGGCGCGGATGCGCTCGGCGATGCTGTCGCCCCGGTGACTGAGCATGCTGATGACTTCCTTCAGGCACGACAGCAGATAGCTGGAGGCATGGGACTGAAGGTAGGTCGGAACGAAATCCGGGGCGAGGCTGACCACACCGTCAGGGGTGGTGTCGAGCACATCGCAGATCTTCAGCTTGACGTACGCGTGGTCGCTCTGCTGTTCGCCCAGCAGCAATCTGAAGTCGGGCCGACCGCAGCTGACCTGACACGCCGCGTCATCACCTGCATTGGAATCGGCGACTTGCGCTTCGTACGCGGTGTAACGCGCCAGCACATCGGACTGCTCCGGACGCCGCGCCTCCACGTGATTGCCGGTGATCAACGGCAACGCCAGGTAAACAGGCGTGTTGCCGGTATTGGGCGGTATGTCGAGGGCCAACGACTGGGTGTTGCCGCCCAACTCGAACACACTGCCGTCAGGGAGAATGCCCGACGCCTGGCTGATGACCAGTTTGCCCATGTTGAGAAACTGCAGGTCGATCTCCAGCGTCAAGAATCCCCAGGCATAGCCACCCATCAAGCGAGTGCGGACTTTCAACTGGTGGTCGTAGTACCGGTCGTTGTGCTGGAAGTGCTGCGGACGCAGCAGCATGCCCTCCTGCCAGATGACTTTGTGAGTATTCATGGCTGGTCAACCGCCTCGGCGAGCGTTTCATGGGAAGGCCGAATGCCGTTTTCATCGAGGGTCAGATCGACGTCGGTGGCGGCTTGCGGCGCGAGGTAAAGCGTGGAGCGCCACGACGCTTGTGACAGGTCGCGGTACGCCGCCACAACACCGACGTAGCGACTGCCCTTGTGCACGCTGAGCTTGAGCTCGACCGTTTCGCCCGGGCGCAGCTCAAGCTCCTCGGTGGCGACCAAGTCCGGCGCCAAGGACTCTTTGGCCCGCTCATACAGGCTGAAAAAGTCAGCGTTCTCGAAGGCCACTGCATGCTCGAGCTCGTACAGCCGGACCACAACGGGTGACGGCCGGCCGTTCAGATCGGGATTCAGCTGATCGCTGGCCATGAGCCTGAGGTTGAGTTTGGTCAGGTGTGAGTACGGCGACAGCGTCGAGCAACCTGCCAGCATGAGCAGAGCAATCAACGCAGTCAGCGTATGTAGGAAGACAGTTGAACGGCGAGACATGCGCTTCATCCCTGGTGATCTGTGTGGAGGGTGGAAATCAGACGAATTTGCTCTTCATAGGCCTGGGCGAAGTCCCGCGCCAGCAAGCGTTCACTCCAGTCATTGTCCTGGCGCAACGCCTGGTGGTAGCGGCCGAAGGCTCTCCAGCGACTGCCGGAGGTCACGAGCAGTGGCGGGTTATCGCGCTCGAATCGCAGGGCGAGTTGCTCGGGTGAAAAATGTTCCAGCGTGGCGCGGGCTGCTGCGCGACTGGCGGCCAGCAAGGCCACCTGGTGCGCCTGCACGTCATGGAATGCCCGGTTTATTGCCAGCTCGGCAGGCAGTTGCCCGGGCTTGCCAGGGCGCAACAACGCCGACAGTGCTTCTTCAGCATCAACCGCCGACTTCAGCGGATTCCGCTGAGCGCCCTGCACGGTTGTCTGGGACAGGCGCAACTCGTTTTTCAGCTCGCTGCGGGTGTGCAGGTTCTGCTGCAGACCGCCAATGCACTGTCTGAGCAAACGGCCGGCATTGAGCGCCAGCATTTCCCGGGCATCCTGATCAAGCCCGTCGAATTCGATGCCCAGCGCTTCGGCAAACCGGGTCCAGAAGTCATCGGTCTGGCGCTCGACTTCACTCACTGCAGGCGCCGGTGGTGGCTGTGCCGCGGGATCTTCGACCAGCTCTGGCACGCGCAGGCTTTCCATGTCCACCCGGGCATAGTCCGCACGCTGTTGACCGTCCTTGATGGCGCCACCTGGCGAAATGAGTTCGTCGATGTTTGAGTGGACGCGCTCCTGCTGATCGAGCGCATTCAGCGGGTCGAGGTCCAGAAACGAGTCGTCCGGGATGATGCTGCCGGCCGCATAAATACGACCCACGTCACCGTCGAATGAGGCCGGGTCCCGTGTGAGCCGGGCACGCAGTTCGAAATCGCCCAGCACATACAGACTCCCATGCTCGATGAGCACGGCCTGTCCCTTGGGCAGCCTTGTCCTGCTCTCCCCGCTCAGCACGCCATTGCTGCTGGTGTCGGTGAGATAAAAGCGGCCATCGCGGTAGCTGATCAGGATGTGGTGGTGGGACACGTGCCGATTGCGGTCAGGAATGACCCAGTCGCAGTCCTCGCCCCGTCCGATCACGCCGCCCGCCTGCCTGAAGGTTTTTTGGCACTGCTCTGCAGGCACAAACTGCCGGGCGCTGAGCATCTCGAAAACCAGTTCCATGGTGATTCTCCTGGCGGTCAGTAATTGCGGTTGGCCGCCTGCGGATCACCCAGCGGGCGATAGCTGTTGTCGTTGAACGTGTAATTCCCGCTGCAACCCGAGAGGCCACAGAGGAGAACAAGGGTGAGCAGAACAGCGTTCCGGTGATGAGCAAACATCAGAGGGTCTCCAGGGGTGAGCACCAGGCGCCAACGGTCGGCGCGAGGGAAAGCAAGTGGGAAAGAAATGGTTCGGGGCTACGCATTGACTTCACCCGGATTGATATTGAGGCGGCCAAGGCGGTACAGCAGCGTGCGCCTGGGCAGGCCAAGCTCGCGGGCGGACAGGGTCTGGTTCCCCGCGTTTTTACGCAGGCAATCGAGCAGCAAGCCGCGTTCGACCTGCTCAAGACGTTCGCGCAGATTCAGGCGGGCATCATCAGGGGCGGCCTGCGCGCGCAGGGTGAAATGCTCGGCGAGCAATTCGTCGCCTTCACACAGCAGAACGGCGCGTTCAACCAGCCCCTTGAGTTCGCGAACGTTGCCAGGGAAGGCATAGCCAGAAAGATAATCGAGCGCGGCGTCCGACCAGCGCAGTGCATCCCGTTGCAGAAATGCGCAAGCCTTGTCGGCAAAATGTCGGGCGAGATCGACGATGTCATCGCCGCGCTGACGCAGGGCGGGCAACTCGATGGGGAATTGCGAGAGACGGTAGTAGAGGTCTTCGCGAAACGTGCCTTCCCTGACCATGACCGATAAATCCCGGTGGGTCGCTGCAAGGATGCGCACGTCTATCTTGTGCGTATCGTTGCAGCCCAGCGGGCGTATCTCGCCCTCCTGCAGCACCCGCAGCAGCTTGGCCTGCAGCGACAATGGCATGTCGCCGACCTCATCGAGCAACAGGGTCCCGCCGTTGGCAGCGTCGAACAGCCCGGCGCGATTACGCAGGGCACCGGTGAACGCCCCTTTGCTGTAGCCGAACAGCTCGCTTTCCAGCAGGCTTTCGGGCAGTGCCGCGCAGTTCTGCACAATAAAAGCCTGAGAGCGACGCGGACCATGGTCGTGGATGGCACGTGCCACCACCTCCTTGCCCGTGCCCGTTTCTCCGCACAGCAAAACGGTATACGGGCTGTGCAGGACTTTACTGATCATCGAACAGGTCTGGCGCAGGGGCGCGCTTTTGCCGATCAATCCATAGGCGCTGATGCTGGGCACACTGACGGGCACGGGTCGTGAGTCATCGGTACGGCGTTTCAAGCGCTGAAGAAGGTGCAATTGGCGCAGCACGAACGTGCCCAGTCGGCCGAGGGAGTCGGCAAAAGCGTGCAACTCGAGGTGTCGAGTGCTCGCGCAGACGAGCAAGCCTTCCACCTTCTGCTTATCACTGACGATGGGCACACACAGCAGCGACTGCCAGGGCACGGCTCTGGTCGGCAGGAACCTGGTTTCATGCAGGCTGCCCGGCAAATCGGCAAGGCACACAACGCGGTTTTGGCACAGCGCAAACTGCAGCAGCTGCTCATCGTTGTAATCGGCGGGCAGGTTTTGTCCCTCGCGGGGTTGCAAGCTGCCCTCAAGGCACTCGGCGGTCATCCCCAGACCCGTATGACCCGCGTCCAGCAGATAAAGCTGTGTCAGCTCGCACCCGCTCAAATCGGCGAGCCCCAGCGCGAAACCGCCCAGCAGCGCCGCATCGTCGCTGGCGCAGGCGAGCCGGGCGAATTGCTCCAGCAACGCTTCGGCGTAGGCCAGCGGCTGCGGGACCTGAATGAACATCGCGCCCACCTCAGGCAAACTCGCAGGTCACGGCGGCTTCGTGATCGACGGTTGCGTGCACGGACGTGAGACGTTGACCTGCCGCCATCGCATCGAGCAACCGGTCAGCCACCTGGGGCAGTACGTGAAGCTCCAGCAAGTGGTCGATCAGACGTGCGCCGCTGTCACTTTGGCTGCAGCGCTCCACCAGATGATCGACCAGCGCCTCGGAAAAGGTGAACGCCAGCTGACGGCGATTCAGACGCTCGCCCAGGCGTCCCAGTTTGACCTCGATCAATTCGCGCAGCACTGACCCGCTCACGGGGTAATAGGGGACGACGCGCATGCGGGCCAGCAGCGCCGGCTTGAAGTGACTCGCGAGCACCGGACAGATAGTGTCCTCAAGCACCTGCGCAGCGGGACGCGCGCCGTCGGCACAGAGGTCACTGATGAGGTCGCTTCCCAAGTTCGAGGTCATCAGGATCAGCGTGTTGCGGAAATTGATCTCCCGCCCTTCCCCGTCGTTGGCCACGCCCTTGTCAAAGATCTGATAGAACAGATTCAACACGTCCGGATCGGCTTTTTCGACTTCATCGAGCAGGACCACGGAATACGGTCTCTGCCGCACCGCTTCGGTGAGCATGCCGCCCTCGCCGTAACCCACGTAGCCCGGCGGCGCACCAATCAGACGCGAGACGGTGTGCTTCTCCTGGAACTCGGACATGTTGATGGTGGTGATGAACCGCTCGCCGCCATACAGCAAGTCAGCGAGCGCCAGCGCGGTTTCAGTCTTGCCCACACCGCTCGGCCCGACCAACAGGAACACGCCCACGGGTGCGTCAGGTTTGTTAAGACCGGCTGCAGTGGCCCGCATCGAACGATCAAGGGCGTGCACCGCGTGCTCCTGACCGCGAATGCGGGCGCTCAAGTCCCTTGAAAAGCTGGCGATTTTGGCGTTGTGCTCTCGCGCCAATTGCGCCAAGGGCACGCCGGTCCAGGCACTGATCACTTCGGCGACAAGCCGCGGGCAGACTTCGAAGCTCACCAGCCGCTCCCGGGCCTGGGCCTGAGTCAGGGCGAGGTGAATCTCATCGCGGGCGGCTTGCAGGTCTTCGACAGTGTGCGGTTCATCGACATCAACCGCCTGCGCCATTCGCTGACGCAGCTCCAGCAGGCGCTCGGCCAATCCCTTCTGTTCAAGCCAGAGTGACTCGAGCGCAAGGCGTTCTTCATCCGCAGCGCGCAAACGGTTTTCCAGTGCATCCAGTGCCGGATGATCAATGAGCAAACCGGCTTCGGCGTCACGACGCAGCGCCTGACGCTGGCGGCTGCCTTCAGCCAGTTCATTGCGCAGACGCTCAAGACGTTGGGGGGCGGCGGCGAGGCTGATGCGAACGCGTGCGCACGCCGTGTCGAGCACATCGACGGCCTTGTCCGGCAACTGGCGGCCGGCGAGATAGCGGGCAGACAACTCAGCAGCGGCGACCACTGCGTCGTCCCGCAGATAGATGCCGTGGCTCCGCTCGTAAACGTGAGCAAGGCCACGCAGGATGGTCACAGCTTCATTGATGGTCGGTTCGTGCAACCGCACCGGCTGGAAGCGGCGGGCCAGCGCCGGGTCTTTCTCGATGTATTTTTTGTATTCGGTCCAGGTCGTCGCAGCGATGGTGCGCAGTTCGCCACGCGCCAGGGCCGGCTTGAGCAGGTTGGCCGCATCGGAGCCACCCGCCTCCCCCCCGGCCCCGATCAGGGTATGGGCCTCGTCGATAAACAATATGATCGGTTTGGGCGACGCCTTGACCTCGTCGATCACGCCCTTGAGGCGACGTTCGAACTCCCCTTTGACGCTGGCGCCGGCCTGCAACAGCCCCATGTCCAGCGACAGCAGCTCAACGTCCTTTATTGCCTGCGGCACTTCCCCGGCGACGATACGCGACGCCAGCCCTTCAACGATCGCCGTCTTGCCGACACCGGCATCACCCACCACGATCGGGTTGTTTTTCCGCCGACGGGCGAGAATATCCACCATTTGCCGAATGGCGTCGTCACGGCACAGCACCGGGTCGAGCCTGCCGTCTCGGGCCTGTTGGGTGAGGTTATGGGTAAAGCGGGTCAGCAGTGACTCGCCGGCCGCATCGCGGTTGCCGGCGTCGGAATGGGCCTTCTGTGACAAGGCGAATGCTTTCAAGCGCTCGATGTTCAGTCGGGCGAGCAATGCCTGATAGCGGCTGCCCGCGTAACGCATGGGGTTGCGCAGTAACGCAAGGATCAGCGCCCCTTGTTCAACCTGGGTCTGGCCCAATTCAAGGTTGGCGACCAGCAGCGCATCCTGCAGCCACTGCACCAGTTCCGGGGCAAATACCGGGCTGCGGGACGCACTGTGTTCCATCCGCATCTGCAACGCGGCGCCAAGTTCACCCGCGTCCACGCCGGCATCCTGCAGCGCGCGGGACAGCAGGCCCTGTGGGCGCTCCAGCAAGCACAGCAACAGGTCCTCGACAAGCACCTTGCTACCGCCGCGTCCCACGCAGCGCTCGGCGGCGTGCTCCAGGTCGCGACGGCTTTCGGCGTCGAGCGCCTGAATAAGTTGTTGCAGGTTGATGTTACTCATCGTTCGGCTGTCCTTAATGATTGGCTGCCCAGGGTGACCACGCCGTCCGCGCGGTCGCGGCCCAGCCAACTGGTCCATCCAAGGCGACACGCGTTCTGACCGGCCAGGCGCAGTTCGCGAATTTCTTCCTGACGCAGCGCCAGGCGAACGTCGTAATCAAGCGGGTCACGCAGCGTGAATCGCACCAATGCGCACAGCGGTTGGTAACCCGCGCCGATGGGCAGGAACTCGTGGAAACGCTGCCAGCCAAGCTCTCGAACATGAATGCGGAATTTGCCACTGCGGTCGCGGACGTGTTCGCCAAGCACCAAGTCCTCGCCGAGCTGGCTGTTGGCTCGGCCAAGGCTGTTGCGCTGCTCTTGGAGAATGTCCACGCGACGCTCCATGCATTGTTCAATCGTCAGTGCTGCGTGTTTGAAGTAGTACCGCAGCACCGCCTCGATCAGCGCTGCCGAATGCGCGCGCAGGCTGAGCAAACCCAGGTAGGGCAGCAGTCGCTTCCAGTTCAGCTCCCGCGCCTGTCGAATCTCCTCGCTGCCCAGTCCGATGAGCGCGAACAACTGCGACGAAAACGGATCGATCGCGCCGCTTTCAAAACAGGCGCGGTAGCGGTATTTCTTCCAGATCGGCAGCATCAGCCGATGCAGGCGGTGGTGAAACAGGTCCAGGAACTGGCGGGTCGGGTTGCCTTCCTCGCTGTCGCCCAATGCCTGCTCGCTATAAAACGCAGGCAAAGGCGATCCGGACCCGACAAGTCCCGGCAGGTTGAAGCGCAGGCGTGCACGCATCAGCCCGGACGCTTCAAAAAACTCCACGCGGTCCACATCACTGCCCGGAAAGCCAAGGCTCGGGTTGGCCTGGAATTCCAGCTGGTCATACAGGTCGTCATCGCTCAAATGCGGGTGCGCCATGCGCAGCCGGTCGATGACCAGCAAGACGGCCTGAAACAGCGAATATTCGCGTATGCCTTGGGTCAGCCCGCTCAAAGCAGGGGCTGCAGGCCCATACGGGGTGTCCATTGGTACACCTCTCCCTGTGTGCTTTTCACGCGCAGCTCGTGATACGAATTGAGGCTGGCGTAAAGCGCAAAAAACTCATTAAGAACGGAGGCAAACACGAACACGTCGCCCTCGCCGATATAGCCGTGCGGGTCGATGGTCAGCTCGGTGCGCAACCCGCGTACCGGCAGCCCTTTGTGCAGCCGGTCGACATGCTGGTGCCGGATCGACTTGAGCCCGCCCAGCAGGCGCCTGCTGACCTTTTCTGCGTGCGGGTCGTAATAGCGCGGCAAGTCGTAGGTTTCGAGGATCACCTTCAAGGCGTTGACGTCCGCCAGGGACAGGTAGTTAAGCGACATGTTGCTGATCAGCTTCCACAGGAAGTCGCGGTTCAGCGGCGGCGCATAACTGGGCGTGGCCGGGGTGATATTGCGGAAGGTCAGACCTTCCGGTGTCTGTTCGCAGGCGATGCAAATGTCACCCAGCTTGAGCTTGCGCGGCAGGTTCTGATGGGTGCACGTCATCTCGATCGACAGTGTTTCAGAGGCTTCGGTGTGACGGATGCCGAAGCTCAGGTAGGTGTCGAGCCCATCGTGCAGCGACGATGAACGCTGGCGAATGCTGTAGTGCGGACGGCGGTTCGGCACATCGAAACTGGGGTCATGCTCAAAGGACTCGAAAGGCACGTAGGTTTCGTAACCCAAGCCACCGGGCTTCCAGCCGATCACCGATTCGACCGAAAACACGCCGCAATTTTCCGGGCTATAGAGCGCCGGCATCAGCAGGTACTCGTCCTGTTTGCCCTCGAGGCGGATCGGCGTGGCGTCATGTTTGAACAGGTTCACGATGGGCGTGCAATGGAGCTTGACGTTGTCCAGCGTCGGTCGCAGGCGCTGCACACCGCTCTTGCGAATGTCGAAACGCAATTCAAGCCCGCGTAGGCGTTTGAGCGTTTCTTCCGGCAATGCAGCGAGCAGGTCCAGACCATTCACGTCCACAAACAGAAACTTGTCCTGGAAAGCGAAGTACTCCTGCAAATAGCGGTAACCGCGGAAGGTATTCAGCGGATACGGGATCAGCGCTTCGTCTTCGGCAAATCCCACGGGCTGGATACGGTCGCCAGGGATGCTGAATGACATGGGCAGGCCATTGACGCCCTGGATGGGCTTGCCGTCCCCGTCCAACGGCACCAGCTCGATCCTCTCGATATTGCGCAGAAGGCTCAGATAGAGCATCTGGCTGATGTAACGCTCGCCGGCAAAATGCAGGCGCAAACGGCTCAATTGCAACTCACCAAAATGGCCTTCGCCGCTGGTCTCCAGCCGCAAACTCAACAGTGAGCCCTCGCCCTTGACCGAGTACGTCAGTGCGACCAGATCGAGCGCCTGGACATCGGTCGGGTAGCAGGTGCGGAAGCGACACTGCACGCCATCGATCGGCACGCTGTCCACCGGCGTATCCCGCTCCACCCTCAGCGCAGGCCCTGCCAGCTTCAGCGGGTCAAATTGCAGAATGCTGAAGGCAGGCAGCGGCTGCATGTAGTTGGGCCACAGCAGTTGCATCAGCGAATGACTGAGCTCGGGCAGCTCGTCATCGAGCTTCTGTCGCAGGCGTCCGGTCAGGAACGCGAAGCCTTCCAGCAGCCGCTCTACGTCAGGATCCCGTCCGGCCTGCCCCAGAAAAGGCGCCAACGCCGGGCTGCGCTCGGCAAACAGACGACCTAGCTGGCGAAGCGCGGTGAGCTCGCTTTGGTAGTAGTGGTTAAAGGACATGGTTTTACCTTCGAGCGCAGCTGTTTGGTTCAAGGGTGGTCGTTGCGGAAAACCGCCTGCTGGTGCCTTCCGTCATCGGGTGCAGTCACATGCAGCGTGTCCTGACATCAGGCTTTTCTGTGGTTGACCTGTACCTGACCGCCGCCCTCCAGGCAGGCGGCGAAAGTGACCTGACGCTTGAAACCCTCAACCTCCAGCAGCCCCTCGATACGAAAGGCGAGCCGAAGCTGATCGTTTTCGTGGGGCAGCGCGATGACCTGGACGCTGCTCAAGCGTGGCTCGTAGGTTTCGATGAAAACCTCAATAGCGAGCCGCGCGTTGGTCAACGCGTCATGAAGGCTTAAACGCATGTCGTTGAGATCCGGCAGCCCGTAGTCGATAAGCGTCTGAACGCTGCCCGCACGGGTGCTGAGCATCTTGGCCAGATGGGCAGCCACCGATGCCGTCGCAGCGTCTTCGCGGCTCCAGCCAACGCGCTTGTCGGCGTCGCCACCCAGGCGTTCAAAAAGGCTGCCGTACCCAGTCATGCGTCGACCCCCTTCACTCTTTGTCCAGCTTGCCCACCAGCGACAGGGTGAAATCGGCGCCCATGTATTTGAAATGCGGGCGCACGTTCAGGCTGACGCGATACCAGCCGGGTTCACCCTCCACGTCACTGACGATGATCTGCGCGGCACGCAGGGGACGCCGACCACGGACTTCAGCGCTCGGATTCTCCTGGTCGGCAACGTACTGGCGAATCCACTTGTTCAGTTCCAGTTCGAGGTCAGTGCGTTCTTTCCAGGAACCCAACTGCTCGCGTTGCAGGACTTTCAGATAGTGAGCAAGACGGTTGACGATCATCATGTACGGCAGCTGGGTGCCGAGTTTGTAGTTCAGCTCCGCCGCCTTGCCCTCCGCGCTGGTGCCGAAAAACTTGGGTTTTTGAACCGAGCTGGCGGAGAAGAACGCCGCGTTGTCCGAGCCCTTGCGCATGGTCAGGGAGATAAAGCCCTCCTCCGCCAACTCGTATTCACGCCGATCACTGACCAAGACTTCGGTAGGGATCTTGGTTTCGATTTCACCCATGCTTTCGAAGTGGTGCAGCGGTAAATCTTCGACTGCGCCACCGCTCTGGGGGCCGATGATGTTCGGGCACCAGCGGAATTTCGCGAAGCTGTCCGTCAGCTTCGTACCGAAGGCGTACGCCGTGTTGCCCCACAGGTAGTGCTCATGGCTGTTGGCAACGGTTTCCTTGTAGACAAACGACTTGACCGGATTCTCCTGCGGGTCGTACGGGTTGCGCAGCAGGAAGCGTGGCACCGTCAGGCCCACGTAGCGGGCGTCTTCCGACTGACGGAAGCTCTGCCATTTGGCGAACTGCGGGCCCTCGAAATGATCCTTCAGATCTTTCAGGTCTGGCAGGCCGGTGAAGCTTTCCAGGCCAAAGAACCTGGGGCCGGCGGCGGCGATAAATGGCGCGTGGGACATGCAGGCCACGCTGGAAACGTACTGCATCAGCTTCACGTCCGGGGCGCTGGGGGACATGAAGTAGTTGGCGATGATCGCTCCCACAGGCTGCCCACCGAACTGACCGTACTCGGCGGTGTAGATATGCTTGTAGAGACCGGCTTGCATGACCTCGGGGGAATCTTCGAAATCTTCCAGCAAGTCCTCTTTGGACACGTTGAGGATTTCAATCTTGATGTTCTCGCGAAAGTCGGTCCGCTCGACCAGCAACTGCAAACCACGCCAGGACGACTCCAGAGACTGGAAGTCCGGGTGGTGCAAAATCTCGTCCATCTGACGCCCCAGCTTGGCATCGATCTCGGCAATCATGCGGTCAACCATTGCCTTCTTCACCGGCTCACCCGCATTTTGGGGTTTGAGCAGTTCCTCGATAAACGCCGACACGCCGCGCTTGGCGATGCCATAGGCATCCTCATCCCGAGGCAGGCGGGTTTCGGCAATGATGCTGTCGAGAATGCTGAACTCGCCGGGTTCTTTGCCCTGCTGCTGCGCTGGTGTAGTACTCATGATGTTGGCTCCTTGGCAGATGGACTCAGGTGTCCTGGGCGGCGGCGTTCAAACCCAGCTCGCCCAGCACGCGACCGCGGGACTCGTCGTTGGCGAGTACCCCTTCAATGGCTTTGCGAAAAGCGGGCGCGTTCCCCAGCGGTCCTTTGAGCGCCACCAGGGCGTCGCGCAGTTCCATGAGTTTTTTCAGTTCCGGCACTTGGTCCACCAGCGAGGCCGGATTGAAGTCCTTCATCGACTTGACGTGCAGTTGCACCGCCAACTCCTCATTCCCTTCCTCCGCTTGGAGACGGTTGGGCACGCTCAGCGTGAGGCTCAGGGCCTGCTTCGCCAGCACCTCGTCAAAGGTCATCTTGTCGATGCTGATGGGCTTGCGCTCTTCGACTTTTCGCTCGTCTTTTCGTAAGGTGTAATCACCGATTGCGAGCAGCTTCAAAGGCAGCTCGATCTCTTCCTGCGCACCCCCCGTGGCGGGCTTGAACGTGACGTTGATACGTTCTTTGGGGGCTACCGATCCTTCTTTGGCCATGGCCGTTCTCCTGGTAATTAGGGCCCTGGGGCCTATTCAAGTACGACTTCGAGGTCGAGGTGGCACAGCCTGCGATAAACCTCTTCCTTGCGTTCCCGGGCGCCATGACCCTGGGGCAGCAATTCGAAACAGCTGTGCAAGAGATGCAGCACCTGCAGCGCAAGATCAGGCTCCCAGGCATTGATGCCTGAGTCCTGCAGGGTTTGGTCGAGGGTTTCGAGCAGGGTCTTGGCGAGTTCGTATTTCCTGGCGGTGAAGCACAACCGGGCCAGGGCGAATTGCCAGAAAAATCGTGCACGCTCGCCCCGGGCGCTGTGCAGGCCCTGCTTCAGGCGCTGGACAGCGGCCCTGAGGCCGTCATCGCGCAGCACCGAGACCGCGCACTCCAGGGCGTCTTCCCAGACCGGCTGGTTAACTGTGGTGTCGACGCTGCGAGGCGCGCTGGCAGCCTGCAGGCGAGGTGTGACGCTGGCGCCAATCCAGGCGCGAGTCGCAGGGTCCGCAAACGGGGTGCCGTCGTGAAAACGAAGCTCGATGACCCCGGGGAGCCGCTGAATCAACAGCGCGAACTGGATTACTACCTCACGCATTGCCACCTCGGCTTTCAGCGCGTGCAGGCACTCCCAGACCATTCGCTGGCCATCGAACCAGAACGGCGCCTTTGCCAGACTCGCCTCCAGCTCGATAATCAGATCGGCGTAGCTGCCCTGATCGTATCGGTCTCGATAACATTTGAGCTTGTCTGCCGGGAGCCCGCGCAGCGCGGTGATGTGCTCTGAGTTGCGCTCCGGCAATGCCTCGATCGGCAACCACAGCAATGTCCGGTTCAAACGCAACGCGCGCAGATCGCTGGCTTTCTGCTTGAGCCACCAGGCACACAATGAGCGCCCGCTATCCTGCTGAAACCGCAGGGACTTTTGCGCGTCTTTCTCGCTGTCGATCAGCGCAGTTGAGGGGAGCGGCGGAGTGGCAGACGGCTTGACTGGCGCATCAGCGCCTCCGGCAATCCTGGCGTCAGGCAGGTTGTGAACCGTGTGCCGGGCCATGTTTTTCAAACGCCGGGACACCGGCAAGAGCAACGGTGCATCGTCGCCCATGTGCTGTGTGAACACCGCATCAAGGTCTTCGAGCATCTCGACGAGGCGACTGAACAGCGGCGACTGCTCTTTGATAGCGACGTCATCAAACAGCACTTGCTCAAGACGGGGGAGCAGCCAACCGATGGCTGCGGAACGGGTGCGGGCCTTGACGGGATGAACTTCATCCCAGTGGCGTACGCAAAGATGGTGAAGAAGCCCAAGTCCTGCCAACAGCCCCTGGAAAGATTCACGCTGATACAGGGCCCACGTCAGCCAAGCCCCGACGCGCAAATCTTTGGATTGGGTGCGAAGCAGGTTTTCACTTTGTTCACGCACGTTCAGCCAGTCGATCTGGGCCGTTTCATGCATGGACTGAGCTTTATTAACCTCGTTTTCCAACGCCTCGTATTCGTTTGAAAAACGAATGTCTTCACCCGCGAAGCTCACAGTGGATATGCAGGCTTGGGCAGCTTCAAGATAATATTCAGACAGTGAACTTGAATAAGACATTCGAGATCTTCAGCGTAAAAACGCGCCAACGACAGACACTTAAATCGGCGAGCCTGACGAAATTAAAATACAAGCGAAGTGGGCAACCGACATGTAACAAAACGTCTACCCATCAGAGGCCGCGAATAGTACTCAGCGGTAATTACACTATCAAGCTTTCTATAAACGCGATATTTCCACTAGCCTTGTAGGAAGTTTCTCTGAATACCGGAGATTCAGAGAGACTTCTTTCATAAATCTTTTTTATCGATGATCGAACGGCGGAAAACACAGGGTTCAGAGGTCAGAACCGGAGCCTGGAGATCATGCAGCCCCCCATGCCTGGCTGGATCATTCTTACTCAGCTGCCTGCACTCACTCGCAACAAGCACTATCACTGGGCCTCCATGCGCAAGAAGTTGCGCACTGCCTGAACGAAAAATCGCTGAGCGATAACTTGCAGCCCTTATATCCCGACCTCTGTAGGCAAATGCGCAAGAAGTTGCGCAGCGCTGTGCAACTTCTTGCGCACATCACGGCAGAAAACTTCCCCCTTCACCGGCAAAGAACCGTTTAATCCCCATCAAACCCATGTTTTACAGGGATGAGTTCTTACATGGCACGAAGCTTGAACTAACACCACTGTCCACCAGGCGAACTGGCTGTTGGGCACTTTAATTTATGAGGCAAGGAGCATCTTCATGGCAACACCAGCGTACATGTCCATCACAGGCACCAAGCAGGGCCTGATCACCGCGGGCGCTTTCACCGCAGACTCGGTCGGCAACACGTTTCAGGAAGGTCACGAAGATCAGGTCATGGTGCAAGGGTTTCAACATGAAATGATCATCCCCCGCGACCCGCAGTCGGGTCAGCCGACCGGTCAGCGTGTTCACAAGCCGGTCAAGATCACCAAGGTGTTCGACAAGTCTTCACCGCTGTTGCTGGCAGCCTTGACGTCGGGCGAACGCCTGACCGAGATCACTATCCAGTGGTATCGCACCTCGGCGGCAGGCACACAGGAGCATTACTACACCACTAAACTCGAGGATGCGATTATCGTCGACATCAAAGACTACATGCACAACTGCCAGGACCCGTCGAACGCTCACTTCACCCATCTGGAAGACGTGGAGTTTACCTACCGCAAGATCACCTGGACCCACGAAGTCTGCGGCACGTCGGGCTCCGATGACTGGCGCTCGCCGGTGGCTGGCTGAGTCCGGCTGACCCTCAAAATCCCGGCCGGTAAGACTGGCCGGGATTTCCGAGCCTTCGCGGCGCGGGCTAGCGGATTTTGCGGCAGATGCGCTGTCCAACCCCATGTTCGCGGGATCGGCTGCACATCCGTCCCGCGCCCTGTCAGCCCGCGACCGATGTGCTCGCCTGGAGGCCCCATGAATCTGCACACGCCCCTGACCGACGATGCGGGCTCTGCCCCTCAGCAGGACTGGTTCTCACAGGAGCACCGCGCCCGGATCGACGAGCTGATTGCCAGGCTCAACACCAGTGACACTCGGGAGAGCGTGTCGCGGTATCACGCCATGGCCGAGGGGTATTTGTTGGGACTGCTGGACAGCTATCACGTCAGCGTCGAGCACCACGACGCCGTACGGCAATACCTGCACAACCTGGCCATTGCGCGGTTGAAGGCGGTGAAACCGAAGCTGCGCAAGTGAGCCTGCACGGCTCAGCCAATGATGATCGTGCCGGCCGCAATGACCACGCACGCGAGGATCTTGCGCACGGTCAGCGACTCGCCCAAAAACAGATACCCGAGCAATGCGGCAAACAGCACGCTGGTTTCGCGCAGTGCCGACACGGCCCCCATCGGCGCAAGAGTCATCGCATAGATGACGATGCCGTAAGCAAGCAGCGACACCACGCCTCCGCCCAACGAGGCGACCAAACCGGGCCGGACCGTCAGCAGACTGCGTGCGCCCCGCAGACCGATGTAGGTGATCGGCATCAGCACACCCCACAGCGCGCACATCCACACGGTGTACGCCATCGGCGCGCCGGACAGACGCCCGCCGATGCCGTCCGTCACGCTATAGGCCGCAATGAAACAGCCGGTGCCCAACGCATACGGAAGGCTGGCCGTGTCCAGTTTCCGGCCTTTGAACGCCAGAGAAATAATCCCCGCTGACACCAGCGCAATGCCGATCATCGCGCCGGTCTCGACCACCTCCCCCGCAAATAGCGACGCACACAGCGTAATCAGCACCGGCGATGAGCCCCGGGAGATCGGGTAGGTTTGCCCGAGGTCGCCGCTGCGGTAGGTGCGCACCAGAAACAGGTTATAGCCGACATGCAGCAGCGCAGAGAGCACCGCGTAAGGCCAGCTCTCCGGCGCCGGGGCGTTCATGAACAGTACCCCGGCCAGGCTGACGACGGCCACCGCCACGCACATGATGGTCATTGACCAGAGCTTGTCATTGCCGCCGCGCAGCAACGCGTTCCAGCTGGCGTGCAGCAGAGCGGCGAAGAGGATTAACAGAATGATATGGGTCGGCATGGGGCGGATCTTAGTCAGGCTGACCCACAAAACGGAAGCGAAGTCTGCTCATCGAATCATGAGCAATTGCTCATGCCTCAGCCATAACTAAGCCCGGCTGCGGTCGACTCCCTGATCAACCAGTCGCGAAAACTTGCCACATGAGGCTGCGTTTCGACCCCCTTCGGGCAAACGAAGTAATAGGCCACCGGCGAGGGAAACGGCACGTCGAACAACCTGATCAAACTGCCGTCGCGCAGCTCTTTCTCCACGTGGCCACTTCGAACAAGAGCGATGCCCTGCCCTAACAAGGCCGCCTCCACGGTCATGTTGGTGTCGGGAAAACGCACGCTCTCCTTCAGCGAGGTGACGCCCAGGCCGATGCTCTGAAACCACACCTCCCATTTGGGCACCAGGTCGGAACCGTCCCGGGCCAACAGCGGATAGCGCAACAGCTCGGCCGGCTCCCGGGGCATGTCGAAGCGCTTGAGCAAATCAGGGCTCGCCACCGGAAAGATGTGCTCCCTGAACATGAATTCCGAGTGCAGCGCGGGGTAGTTGCCGCCACCCAGACGGATCGCCACGTCGGCCTCGCCGCTGGCAAAGTTGATCGCGGTGTCTGTGCTGTCCAGCGTGACGAGGATTTCCGGGTGCAGCTGGGACAGATTGGGCAGGCGCGGCAACAGCCATTTGAGCGCGTAGGAATAGGTCGTGCTGACCTTGAGCCTGACCCGGCCGTTCTCTTCCCGGAGGTCCGCAAGCGTCGCCTCCAGGTTCATGAAAAACGTCCGCACGATGGGCGCCAGCGCTGCACCGGCCGGCGTCAGGCTCAACGTCTTGCCACGCTGAAACAGCTGCACGCCCCAGATGTCTTCGAGATTTTTTAATTGGTGACTCACGGCACTTTGGGTAACGTGCAGCTCCTCGGAGGCGGAGGTAAACGTCCCGTGACGGGTGGCAACTTCGAAGGCGCGCAAGGTGGCGGTGGGTGGCAGGTCTCTCATTTGATCGGGCCTCGCGGGCGTGAACGCAGCGGCTCACACCATGAATGACGACTCATGGTAGAACATTATTCAGATCGACAGAGGGAACGACTTACTTATGACCGGGCAGATCATCTACAGCGTGAAAGGCGAGAGCGACGAACTCAAGGCGGCAGTCACCAACGCTCAGGCCACTTTCAAGTTCTTCTGGCGCGAAACCGCCAAGCCCATGACCGCGCCGGAGCTTGCTTTTCGGGAAGGCCGCCAGCGTTAAAGTGGTGCCTGCCGAAGAAGGCAGGACGCTCATCAGTCATCGATACTGAACCAGTGCGCTCAGTCAGCGACAGTGGGTGAAAAACCAGGTGCAGGACCGGCTTTAGCCGGGAAGCCTGTAGATGGACCGCCGCAGGTGGCCGCGACTCAAAGCAAGGTCGCCCCGGGCCACTCGCGCTTCTCCACCAACACCCTCACCACATCCCGAATCACCACCCGGACCGCCAGCGCCGCAGGCGAAAGCTCGTCGTCCGGCAAACTGGCCAGGGTGTTGCGGCGCATCAGGTGCTTCTCGTGAATCTGCACCACACACAATCCCGACCCGGCAAAGCGTGCCGCCGCAGCCCCGGGCTGAAGGGTGGCGGCGACGCCGTGGCGCACCACGTCCATCAAGGTCGCCAGCCCGTCGATCTCCATCACCACGTTCAACGGCATGCCGGCCGCTTCGAAAGCGTTCGCGAGGGTGGCGCGCAGGCCGTGGCCGCTGCTCGGCAGCACCAGAGGAATGTCGCCGATCTGCGCGAGGCTGAGGGTGTCGCCAGGGGGAATGCCGGGGAAGCCCGGGGCGTGCAGCAGGGTTACGGCTTCGTCGAGCAGCGGAATCATGGTCCAGCGCCGGGCGATGTCGGCCTGGAACACCACGGCGAGGTCCAGCTGTCGCGCGCTGAGCTGGCTGGCGAGGTAGCCGGAGAGCATCTCCACCAGGTGCAGCTGGATGTCCGGATAACGCGCGCGCATCGCTTCGATCAGCGGCAACGCCAGGACGCTGGCCGTGGTCGGTGGCAGGCCAACGCTGACGTAGCCGCGCATCCGCCCCCGTTGCGCGGCCTGCACGGCGGCGTCGGCCTGGCGCAGGGTCAGTTGCGCATGGTGCAGAAACGCCAGGCCCGCCGCTGTCGGGCTGACGCCGGTGGAGGTGCGATTGAGCAGGCGCGTGGCCAACTCGTCTTCGAGCTTGCTCATCTGCTGGCTCAAGGCGGACGTGCCGACATTCAGTTCCAGGGCGGCGCGCCCCAGGCTGGTCATCTCGACGACTTTGACGAAATAGCGAAGTTGGCGCAGTTCCACAGGGGCTCCTCGTTGAGCTATGACGCAAGCTGCGGAAAGTCAGCCGTCAAAGGATACGTATTCCGAGCAGCCTAACCCTTTACTAAAACTAAAGCCCCCTCGCCTTAACCCGCCTTTCGGCCAGCGGCGCCTGTCCCTACTGTTCATCACCGCCAGTTGCACTCTGTCCAGCGCTGGCGTGACGAGGAGTGATGATGGTTGATGTTCTGGTGATCGGCGGCGGTAACGCGGCCTTGTGCGCCGCGTTGATGGCCCGGGAAGCCGGTTCCAGCGTGATGTTGCTGGAAGGCTCGCCGAAAGTCTGGCGCGGCGGTAATTCGCAGCACACCCGCAACCTGCGCTGCATGCACGATGCGCCGCAGGATGTGCTGATCGACACCTACCCGGAAGAGGAATACTGGCAAGACCTGCTCAAGGTGACCGGCGGCCTGACCGATGAAAAGCTGGCGCGCATCGCCATTCGGGCCTCCGCCACCTGCCGCGACTGGATGCGCTCCCACGGCGTGCACTTCCAGCCACCCTTGTCGGGCGCCTTGCACGTGGCGCGCACCAACGCGTTTTTCATGGGCGGGGGCAAAGCCCTGATCAACGCCTATTTCCGCAGCGCCGAACGTCTGGGCATCCAGATTCGCTACGACGCCCAAGTCACTGACATCGAGATGAAGGACGGCGCGTTCGTCGCCGCTCACGTCGGTGAGCGGGAGGTGGATGGGCAGTTGCTCCCCGCTGAGCGCATCGAGGCGAGGTCTTGTGTCATGGCGGCGGGCGGTTTCGAATCCAACCGTGAGTGGCTGCGCGAAGCCTGGGGCCAGAACGCGCGCGGAGAATGGCCGTCGGACAACTTCCTGATTCGCGGCACGCGCTTCAACACCGGCGTTTTGCTACGGCGCATGCAGGACCTCGGCGCCGACATCATCGGCGACCCGACCCAGGCACACATGGTGGCCATCGACGCCCGCGCCCCGCTCTACGACGGCGGCATCTGCACGCGGATCGACTGTGTGTCTCTGGGCGTGGTGGTCAACCGCGACGGTGAACGTTTCTACGACGAAGGCGAAGATTTCTGGCCCAAGCGCTATGCGATCTGGGGACGTCTGGTGGCCGGTCAGCCGAATCAACAAGCGTTCTCGATCATCGACCAGCAAGCCGTCGGCCGCTTCATGCCGCCGGTTTTTCCGGGCACCAAGGCCGACACCCTGGAAGCGCTGGCGGGGCTGCTGAATCTGCCGGAAGCGACCTTCGTCAAGACCGTCGAGGACTACAACCGGGCCTGTCAGGTCGGCACCTTCGATCACACCGCCCTGGATGACTGCCACACCGAAGGCCTGACGCCGGCCAAGACCCATTGGGCCCGGCCGCTGGTCAAGCCGCCGTTTTACGCCTACCCGCTCAAGCCGGGGGTGACCTTTACCTACCTCGGGCTGGCCACCAACGACACCGCCGCCGTGCACTTTCAGGGCAAGCCCAGCCCCAACCTGTTCGTCGCTGGCGAGATGATGGCCGGCAACGTATTGGGCAAGGGTTACACGGCGGGCATCGGCATGGCCATCGGCACTGCGTTCGGCCGTATCGCCGGCGTGCAGGCAGCCGCCTCAGCGGGCTTCGGTCCCTCTTCAGCGAAATCGGAACGCCGACATGCAACTGTTTGATCCACAGGCGCCGAGCGCCTTGATCCCGGTCCTCAACCTGCAGGAGAGCGAAGTCGAGCGGCAGATGACCATCTGCAACGCCTGCCGCTACTGCGAAGGTTTCTGTGCGGTATTCCCGGCCATGACCCGTCGCCTCGAATTCAATCAGGCCGACATTCATTATCTGGCGAACCTGTGTCACAACTGCGGCGCCTGCCTGTCGGCCTGTCAGTACGCGGCGCCCCACGAATTCGCGATCAATGTGCCCAAGGCCATGGCCAAGGTGCGTCTGGACACCTACGCCGAATACGCCTGGCCCAAGGCGCTGGGCACGTTGTACCAGCGCAATGGCTTGACCCTGGCGCTGGCGTCAGGGGCCGGTCTGGCGTTTTTCCTGTGCTTGACGCTGATGGTCATGGGCAACCTGTTCACCGCGATGCCGGGCGGCAACTTCTACGGGATCTTCCCGCACAACACCCTGGCCCTGATGTTCGGCGCGGTGTTCGGCTTTGCCGTGCTGGCCCTGGGCATTGGCGTGCGCCGATTCTGGCGCAATGTGTCGCCCGCACAATCGACGCTGCCATTGAAGGCCAGCGCTGCATTGGAAGCGACGGCCAACGTCGCCCAGCTCAAGTACCTGGACGGCGGTCACGGCGAAGGCTGCACCAACGCTGACGATAAATTCACCTTGTGGCGCCGGCGTTTTCACCACTTCACCTTTTACGGATTCATGCTGTGCTTCGCCGCCACCGGAACGGCGACGCTGTATCACTACTTGCTCGACTGGTCGGCGCCCTACCCGATTTTCAGCCTGCCGGTGATGCTCGGGGTGGTTGGTGGCATCGGCCTGCTGGTGGGCCCGGCCGGGCTGCTGTGGATGAACCTGCGGCGCAACCCGGACCAGGGTGATGAAAAGCAGAAGCCCATGGACCGCGGCTTCATCGCCCTCTTGATGCTGGTGAGCGGCAGCGGTCTGGCCCTGCTGGCGTTCCGCGAAAGCAGCGCATTGGGCCTGTTGCTGGCCATCCATCTGGGACTGGTCATGGCCTTCTTCCTGACCATGCCCTATAGCAAGTTCGCCCACGGCATCTTTCGCAGCGCCGCGTTGCTCAAGTACTCCATCGAAAAACGTCAGCCGAATCCGATCAACGCGGGCAGTGACTGAAGCCCGCAACACCGATGCACACACGTTGCCCACTCCATAAAAACAAAGAGTCCTGATTAGCCATGAACAGCACCCCCACCCCCGAAGCCACGCGGTCGCGCGCCGCGAAAGTCGGCGCCATCATCCGCGTCACCAGCGGCAACTTTCTCGAACAGTTCGACTTCTTTCTGTTCGGGTTCTACGCCACCTACATCTCCCAAACCTTCTTCCCGGCCAGCAGCGAGTTCGCCTCGCTGATGATGACCTTCGCCGTGTTCGGCTCCGGCTTTCTGATGCGTCCGCTCGGCGCGATCGTGCTGGGTGCGTACATTGACAAAGTGGGTCGGCGCAAAGGCCTGATCGTGACGCTGGCAATCATGGCCTGCGGCACGGTGCTGATCGCGCTGGTGCCGGGTTACGCCACCATCGGCGTCGCTGCACCGGTCCTGGTGCTGCTCGGACGGTTGCTGCAGGGCTTTTCGGCGGGGGCTGAGCTGGGTGGCGTGTCGGTGTACCTCGCCGAAATCGCGACCCCGGGCCGCACCGGCTTCTACACCAGTTGGCAGTCCGCCAGTCAGCAGATCGCAATCATCCTCGCCGCCGCGCTGGGCTACGGCATCAGCACGTATATGCAGGCCAGTGAGATCGCCGCGTGGGGCTGGCGCATTCCGTTCTTCATCGGCTGCGTGATCATCCCGTTCATCTTCGTGATCCGTCGCTCCCTTGAAGAGACCGAAGCGTTCAAGCGCCGTTTGCACCATCCCAGCACCCGCGAAGTGTTTCGTTCGATGCGCGAAAACTGGCGCACGGTGCTGGCCGGCGGGTTGCTGGCGTCGATGACCACCACGACGTTTTACCTGATCACCGTGTACACCCCGACCTTCGGCCGAACCGTGCTGCACCTGAGCACCACTGACAGTCTGGTGGTGACGCTGTTTGTCGGGCTGAGCAATTTCATCTGGCTGCCCATCGGTGGCGCATTGTCTGACCGCATCGGGCGTCGGCCCCTGTTGCTGGGCATTTCGCTGCTGTGCATCCTCACGGCCTACCCGGCGATGCACTGGCTGGCGGAAGCGGCAAGCTTCGAGCGGCTGCTGGCAGTCTTGCTGTATTTCTCATTCTTCTTCGGCATGTACAACGGCGCGATGGTCGCAGCGCTGACCGAGGTCATGCCCCAGGAAGTGCGCGTGGTGGGGTTCTCGCTAGCCTTCAGCCTGGCAACGGCGGTGTTCGGCGGCTTCACCCCGGCGATGTCGACCTTTCTGGTGCAGGCGACGGGGGACAAAGCTTCGCCGGCGTTCTGGCTGATGTTTGCGGCGATCTGCGGATTCGGTGCGACGCTGGTCTTGTATCGCCAGCGCGCGCAGGTCGTTGCGGCGGCGCCGTGATTCGCTGAGGCGATGGGCGACAGTGTCAGGCAAAACGTCCCGAGCCACCGTCGCCCTCCCTTGGGCTGTTGACGATCAACGCTGTCAGGCTGCAGATACCGCGGCTTTGCTGATGTCTGCCGCTGAGGCCAACTTTTCCACATCCCAACAGGTACGCATCAGCTTCCGAGCCTGGCTGTCCGGCAATATGCCTTTGGCCAGGTCGAGGAATTTCGCCTCAAGCTGCTGATCGGACATGGGGACCTCGACGCTGCCGAGTGCATGTTCGATGAATTTGTGCAGGGTGCGCCCGTCGTTGAGCGTGATGGTCATGTCGACCTGCTCCGGCCTGATCGCCGGATCCACCGTCGCCACGACCTTTTCCCGCAGGGTGATCACCGCCGGGTCGAGCACTGCCTGATCACTGTACTGCCGCTCCCCGGCCGCGCCCTGAATGATGGCCACCGCAACGGAGTGATAGATGCTGAACTTGCCTTCAAGGCCGATTTTCGGCGTCTTCTTGCCGGTGAGTTCGATGACCAGCGGGTGGACTTTCAATTCGACCCTGGCGATCTGGTCGGCGGTCAGCGTGTACTGATTGCGCAACTGGATGGCCGCATCGAGGGCCGGATGAATCACGATCCCGCACGCAAACGGTTTATAGGTGTTGAGCGCCGCCTCGTAGTGGGTGCCGAGCCCTTCAGTGATCTGGCTGAAGTCCTGCTTGGTGCTGATGGTGTGCGCCCAACCGCGTTTGGCCTCGATCATCCCGTCCGAACTGGTGAAGTTCTGCGCCGCCAGCAGGGCTGCGAACAAGCCGTTACTGGCCGCGCGACCTGGATTGAAGCTTTTGTTCATGGAGCCGAAGGACTCCCGCAGCCCTACCGGTTGTGATGCGGCGAGGCCGAGCGCCCAGACCATTTGCTGCTCAGTGAGCCCAAGCAGCTTGCCCGCCGCCGCGGCAGCACCGAATACCCCCGCTGTGCCAGTGATATGCCAGCCGACATCGTAGTGGTTTGGGTAAACGGAATTGCCAATGCGGCATTCGGTTTCAACGCCGAGTATCAATGCATTGAGAAACTCGGTGCCCGAAACCGGGCGGTATTCCGACAGCGCAAGGATCGCCGAGACCACTGGGCCCGCCGGATGGATGATGGTTTTGAGATGGGTGTCATCGAAATCGAAAATGTGGCTTGCCACGCCGTTCAGGAAGGCGGCGTTCATGATGTCGAAGCGCTCGGTGCGACCGAGCAGACCGGCCTGAGCCGCGCCCGAGAAAGGCTTGAGCGCCGCAATGGCGCGTTCCACGGTTTCGTGATGAGACCCGCCCACCGCCACGCCGACCCAGTTCAGCAGGGTGCGGCACCCTTCTTTGCGGACGTTCTCCGGCAGATCTGTGTACTGCGCTTTGACCAGATAAGCCGCCAGCAGGCGGGTCACGCCCTCCCCATCCGACGGCTCATTCGTTTTAGCGGCGATGGAGGCGTTTGAGACAGCGGCGGCAGGCTGGGCGGCGAAGACAAAGCCCGGTGCAGCGCTGGCGACAGAGGCAACGGCGCCAGCCTTCAACAGGGTGCGGCGGTTAAAAGGGTTCATGGGTGATCCTGTGCTTATGATTATGTGGATGCACGTGCGAGTGCGCACCGGGTCATCATGGCGTACAACCCTCCCCAAGTTAATTGCAATAATAATGGGAACTTATGCATGGCCAACATGAATGTGGAGATGGGCGATTTACGTGCGCTGGTGGCGGTTGCCGAACTGGGCAGCTTCAGTGCCGCTGCGAAAGAACTGCACCTCTCCCAGCCAGCGTTATCCCGGCGCATTTCAAAACTGGAGGCCAACCTGGGCGTCCGTTTGCTGGAACGGACCACCCGACGCGTTGAACTGACCGCAACCGGACGCGAGTTCTCGCGCAAGGCGCGGCTGGTGGTGCACACGTTCGAGGAGTCAATGCTGGGGATAAGCGAGGGCAGCGGCAGGATGCGCGGCGAGGTGACCATCGCCTGCGTGCCCACAGCGCTGAACCATTGCCTGCTGGGCACGTTGAAGGCATTTCAGCAGCTGTATCCGCGCATTCTGGTTCGAGTGCTGGACGACGGCGCGAGTGACGTGCTGTCTACTGTGGTGCGCAATGAAGCCGATTTCGGTGTGAACTACATCGGCGCGCAGGAGGCCAACCTGCAATTCACGCCGATCTTCAAAGAACGATTCGTGATGATCTGCCGCCGCGACCATCCCCTCGCCACCCGGGCATCCGTCACCTGGGCGGACCTCAATCGCCACGATTACATTGCCGTCACCAAAGCCAGCGGAAATCGGCTCCTGCTTGACCTCGCGCTGGCGGGCGTACCGGAACTTCCGGAGCCGCTCTGTGAAGCCAGGCATGTGCGCACGGTGGTGGACATGGTTGCTGCCGGGCTGGGGGTCGCCGCAGTTCCGCAACTGGCGATCCCTGCGCACCTTGCCCATACCGAGTTATGCACCGTTGCGCTGACAAGGCCAGTGGTCAATCGCACCATCGGGCTGATCAGGCGCAGAGACAGAATTCTCTCACCCGCGGCCGAGCGCGCTTACCAGATGATTGCAGCCGCCGCCTTTGCGCAGTGAACTCACGGTCGACGAGGGCCTGGACGCTGGGGGTTGGGCTATAACCCTGCGCCCTGCTTTGAAGCGCTTCATGACCGAGCGCCCCACTGCGGAGCCATGCCGTGCAGACCAACGCCAGCGAAGGCCGTCAACCCGGTGAATTTTCACTTGGCACGCTTATTTCATGCTCAACGCAAACGGCAAGCCGGACCCCGGTCCTTAAGTCTCGTCCACATACGCGCCTCGAATGCGCCAGGTATCGAAGCCTGATCGACCCCCACCGGGTTGATCGGGCTTTTTTTATGGAGGCTGTTCATGCCGAACCATTTGACTCCCGACCTGCGCCCCACCGTTCACGTTGGCTTTCTGCTCTCGACCGAAGGCACCTACCGGCGCATGGGCCGCAGTGCCTTGCTCGGGTTGCAGGACGCGCTCGCCGAAGTCAACGCCGACGCCCGCCGCAGCGTGCGACTGGAGGCGATCTGCATCGACCCCCAAGGCGACCCGGCGGGCTACCGCCGCGGCATCGCGCAGTTGCTGAGTGCGGGGGTCCGGCACATTTTCGGCACCACGCTGTCAGCGAGCCGCAAGGAAATCATTCCGGACCTGGACCAGCACGGCGCGCTGCTCTGGTATTCGAGCCCCTACGAAGGTTACGAAAGCAGCGAAAACGTCTTGTACCTCGGCGGATGCCCTAACCAGACGCTGCTGCCGCTGCTGCGCTACGCCTTGAGCCAGTTTGGACGGCGGGCATTTTTGCTGGGCTCGAACTACGTCTGGGGCTGGGAAAGCAACCGCATTGCCCGGGAAGTGCTGGAAGCCAACGGGGCCGACGTGCTCGGGGAAAAGTACTGGCACTTGGGCTCGACCGGCTTCGACACGCTGATCGACGGGCTGATTCAGGACCCGCCGGCGTTCGTGCTGAACAACCTGGTGGGTGAGTCGTCCTACGCTTTTCTGCAGCAATTGGACCAGGCATCCGAGCACCATGGCCTGCGCCTGCCGGTGCTCAGCTGCAACCTGACCGAAGCGGAGCTCGAGGCGGTCGGCCCGATGCGGGCGCTGCGCCTGCTGTCGTGCGGGCCGTTTTTCGAAACCCTGAATCCAGCGTTTTGCGAGGGGCAGCAGCGTCATGGTCCGCGCACCTGTTCGCATTACTACACCAGCGCCTACACGGCGCTGAGGGTGTTCGCCGACGCCTTGCACACCAGCGAAGATGCATCGCCAAAAGCGATTTGCGAGCACCTTTACGGGCACCCGGTCGCCAGCGTGCTGGGCACCGTCAGCCTGTCGGCGCGCAATCATCACAGCGCGCTGGCCAGTCATATCGCTGAATTGCGCGATGGGCGCTTTCATGTGGTGCAGTCGGCGCCTCATGCGATCACCGCCGACCCCTATCTCACTGTTACGGATGTACACGCCGATGGGGTCGACCGACACGCCATCCCGGCGCCGTGCTTGAGGATAGTCAAATGAACACACGCGCCTTTCCTGCTTTCGACCAGGGCCACTTGCTGCTGATCGACTGCGATGAACGCAGTCAGGGCAATCTGGGCAAAAGCCTGCAACGCCTGGGGATTCACTCGCAGGTGCTCGAGCACGATGCGCCCTGTGACACCCGGGGCTGTTTCGCGGCGATCCTTGAGATCGAACATTTCGCCAGCCCACTCGCCGTTCAGGCCCTGAACGCGGCCAGCATTCCCATCGTCGCGCTGACGGCTCACGAAACCCTGTCGCAGATCCAGCGGGCACTGCAGCTCGGCGCGACGGCGTTGCTGAACAAGCCCATCAGCCAGGGCTCGGTCTACACCACGTTGATGATGGCGGTGGGATTGCGCGACCGTCAGCGCGCCGATGCCGAACAACTCAACGAGCTGCAACAGCGCCTGGCGCTGCGTCCGCTCATGGCCCAGGCCCTGGCGCGCTTGATGGTGACCCAGCGCATCAACGAGGCGACGGCGTACGAGCGCTTGCGCAGTCTGTCGATGCAGCTCAATCGTCCGATCGAAGCACTGTGTGTGGAACTGCTCGCGGCGCGGGACGAGGACCGCGCATGAACACCCTCAAAGCCCTGCTGCGTCGGCCGGCCGTGGCGGTTTCGCTGTTGTTTATCGTCACCGTGGTGCTGCTCGCGGCGCTGGCCCCGTGGCTAAGCCCCTTCGACCCGGACGAGCAATTCGTCGAGGGGCTGACGATGGAAGGCGCGCCCATGGCCCCGGCGACGCCGTACTGGATGGGCACCGACCTGCTTGGCCGTGACCTGCTGTCGCGGTTGATCTTCGGCGCGCGCACCTCGCTGTTCATCGGTGTGCTGGCCAACGGGCTGGCGGTGCTGATCGGTACGCTGGTGGGCCTGACCGCAGGCTTTGTGCGCGGCTGGCTCGGCAGCGTGTTGATGCGCCTGACCGACTTGATGATGGCCTTCCCTGCGCTGCTGCTGGCGATTGCCCTGTCGGCGATTTTCCAGCCCAGCGTGTGGATCGTGGCCATGGTCATCGCGATGGTCAACTGGGTGCAGATCGCCCGGGTCATCTACGCCGAAACCGTGGCGCTCAGTGCGCGGGACTTCGTTGCCGTGGAGCGCACCCTCGGCGCCAGTTCTATGCGCATTCTGTTCTCGCACCTGTTGCCCCATCTGCTGCCAACCATTCTGGTGTGGGCAACGCTGGGGATTTCCACCACTGTTTTGCTGGAAGCCACCTTGTCGTACCTTGGCGTGGGCGTGCAGCCACCGACGCCGAGCTGGGGCAACATCATTTTCGAGAGCCAGACGTACTTCACCTCGGCCCCGTGGCTGGTGTTCATTCCCGGCGCCGCGATCATCCTGCTGTCCCTGGCGTTCAACCTGGTCGGCGACGCCCTGCGCGACGAACTCGACCCCACACTCAAGGGGCGTCGCTGATGCTGCCGTTTATCTGCCGCCGGGTCGGCTACGCACTGCTGATTCTGCTCGGCGTGACCTTCATCACCTACCTGCTGCTGTTCCTGCTGCCCGCCGACCCTGCGCGACAGATCGCCGGGCGCAGCGCCACCCCTGAAGTGGTCGCGGCGATTCGGGCGCAACTGGGCCTGGACCTGCCCTTCTATCAGCAATACCTGAGTTATCTCGGCAACCTGCTCCACGGCGACCTTGGCCGCTCGTACATCCAGCGCACCGCTGTCAGCGAACTGATCGGCGCGCGACTGCGCCCGTCTCTGGAACTCATGGCAGCAGGGATCGGTTTCGAGCTGTTGATCGGCATCAGCCTGGGCATGCTCGCGGCGCTCAAGCGCGACAGCTTCGCCGACAAGCTGCTCATGGCGTTTTCCTTTGTTGGTGTGTCGGCCCCGCAGTTCATCGCCGCCATGCTGTTTCTGTACTTCTTCGCCGTGCAACTGGGCTGGTTCCCGCTGGGGGGCTATGGCGGCGCCAGCCATTTGATGTTGCCAGCGCTGACCCTGGGGCTGCTCGGCAGCGGCTGGTATTCGCGCATGGTCCGCTCTTCCATGATCGAAGTGCTGCATCAGGATTTCATCCGCACGGCACGGGCCAAGGGCCTGAGCCGGGCGCGGATCGTGTTCGTGCACGTGCTGCCCAACGCGATCGTGCCGGTGATCCCGATGATCGGCATCGACATCGGCGTGTTCATGGGCGGGCTGGTGGTGGTCGAGTCGGTGTTCGGCTGGCCGGGCATCGGTCAGCTCGCCTGGCAGTCGATCCAGCAAGTCGACATTCCGGTCATCGTCGGCGTCACCACGCTGTCGGCGGTGGCCATCGTGCTGGGCAACCTGCTGGCGGATCTGGTGATCCCCCTGGTGGACCCGCGCATCGACATCAAGCAGCACTGAATCCATCAACACAACGGGGCACAACAATGAAGATCAACGCGCTGACCCTGGCCGTGGCGGCCACGCTGTTTACCACGCCACTGTGGGCCGACACGCCGAAAAGCGGCGGCGATGTGGTGGTCACCTACCAGAACGATGTGGCGACCCTGGACCCGGCCATCGGCTACGACTGGCAGAACTGGTCGATGATCAAAAGCCTGTTTGGCCGCCTGATGGACTACAAGCCCGGCACCACCGAACTGGTGAAAAGCCTGGCCGAGGACTACAGCATTTCCCCGGACGGGCTGGTGTACAGCTTCACCCTGGTCAAGGGCGTGAAATTCCAGAACGGCCGTGAGCTGGTCGCCAATGACGTCAAGTATTCCCTTGAGCGCACCGTCAACCCGAAAACCCAGAGCCCGGGCGCCGGTTTCTTCAGCTCCATTGTCGGTTACGACGACGTGACCGGCGGCAAAAGCACGACCCTCAGCGGCATCAAGGTGGTCGACGACCAGCACCTGACCATCACGCTGAGCGCACCGAACGCCACCTTCCTGCACATCATGGCGATCAACTTCGCCTCGGTGGTGCCCAAAGAGGCGGTCGAGCAATGGGGCGCCGACTTCGGCAAGCACCCGGTGGGCAGCGGCGCGTTCAGCCTGGCCGAGTGGAAACTGGGGCAGAAACTGGAACTGGTGAAGAACCCTAATTACTTCCAGAAGGGCCTGCCCTATGTCGACAAGATCACCTTCGAGATCGGCCAGGATCCGACGGTCGCGCTGCTGCGCCTGAACAAGGGCGAAGTGGACATTGCCGGCGACGGCGTGCCGCCCGCGCAATTCCTGCAGTTCAAGAACGACCCGGCGTCCAGGCAGTTGCTGGTCACCGGCAACCAGTTGCAGACCGGCTACGTGACGCTGAAAACGACACTGCCGCCGTTCGATAACCTCAAGGTGCGCCAGGCCATCAATATGGCCATCAGCAAGGAACGCATCGTGCGCATCATCAATGGTCGCGCGGTGCCGGCGAACCAGCCGTTGCCGCCGGCGATGCCCGGTTACGACACCCAATACAAGGGCCTGCCCTACGACGTCGAAGGCGCGAAAAAACTGCTGGCCGACGCCGGTCTGGCCAAAGGTTTCGACACCGAGCTGTACGTGATGAACACCGACCCGCAACCGCGCATCGCCCAGTCGATCCAGCAAGACCTGGCCAAGGTCGGCATCCGCGTGCAGATCAAGTCCCTGGCCCAGGCCAACGTGATTGCCGCCGGCAGCTCCAAGGATCAGGCGCCGATGGTGTGGTCAGGCGGCATGGCCTGGATCGCCGACTTCCCGGATCCGTCGAACTTCTACGGCCCGATTCTCGGTTGCACCGGCGCGGTCGAAGGCGGCTGGAACTGGTCGTTGTACTGCAACAAGGCGCTGGATGAACGCGCCGCCAAAGCCGATGCCATGGCCCGTCCGGAACAACAGGCCGAACGCACCGAGGCGTGGAAGAAGATCTTCACCGACGCCATGGCCGACGCGCCTTGGGTGCCGATCTTCAACGAGCAACGCTTCACCGTGCGCTCCAAGCGCATGGGCGGCGACGACGCGCTGTACGTCGATCCGGTCCACGTGCCGGTCAACTATGACTCCATCTGGGTGAAGTGATTTCCCTTGGCCTGTCCCCCGGCAATCTCGCTGGAACAGGCCATTGCGCCTGCCCCCTTAGCCACGAGGACCGCACCCATGTGCCAGAACTGCCTGGTCAAGACTATTCACAGCGTCAACAGCCACTTTGGCTGGGACCACCGCTTTACTCCGGTCGAGCGCGTCGCGCCCGGCACCACCTTGCAAATGAACTGCCGGGATTCGTCCAACGGCTATTTCACCGCGCAGTCCCAGGCCGCGGACGTCAGCGTCATGCCCTTCGACCAGATCAACCCGGTCACCGGGCCGATCTACGTCGAGGGTGCCGAGCCTGGCGACATCCTGAAAATCACCCTGGACAGCTTTAAGCCCGGTGGCTTCGGCTGGACCGCCAACATCCCCGGCTTCGGCCTCCTTGCCGATCAGTTTCAGGCGCCGGCGTTGGCGCTCTGGCACTACGACACGCAGACCCTCGCCCCCGCCGCCTTTGGTGATTTCGCCAAGGTGCCGCTCAAGCCGTTCGCCGGGACGGTGGGCGTGGCGCCGGCCGAAGCCGGGCTGCATTCCATCGTGCCGCCGCGTCGGGTCGGCGGCAATCTGGACATCCGCGACCTGGCGGCAGGGAGCATCTTGTACCTCCCGGTGGAAGTCGCCGGCGCGTTGTTTTCCATCGGTGATACCCACGCGGCCCAAGGCGATGGCGAGGTCTGCGGCACCGCCATCGAGAGCGCCATGGACGTGGTGGTCACGCTCGACCTGATCAAGCAAACGCCCTTGGCCACGCCGCGTTTCAGCACGCCGGGACCGGTGACCAGCCACCTGGACAGCGCCGGCTACGAAGCCTTCACCGGCATCGGCCCGGACCTGATGCAGGCCGCCCGCCAGGCCGTGGCCAACACCATCGACTGGTTGTGCCGCGAGCACCGCATGCCGGCGGAACAGGCGTACATGCTGTGCTCGGTGTGCGGCGATCTGCGCATCAGCGAAATCGTCGACCTGCCGAACTGGGTGGTGTCGTTCTACTTTCCGAAAGTGGTGTTCCAGTGAAGCCAGACGATCAGCCGAGTCTGTCGGTGGAGCGGCTGAGCATCGACGTCGGCGGCGGCGCGTCACGGCGGCGGGTGGTCGATGAGTTGAGTTTCGCCCTGTACCCGCGCCGCACTCTGTGTATCGCCGGTGAGTCGGGCAGTGGCAAATCGCTGTCGTCCCTGGCGATCATGGGGCTGCTGCCCAAGGCGGCCAGCGTTCCCGGTGGCGCGATCCTGTTCGACAACCGCGACCTGCTGAGCCTGCCGGAACGGGACCTGCAACGCCTGCGTGGCAAGCGCATCGGCATGATTTTTCAGGAGCCGATGACGTCGCTGAACCCGCTGCTGACCGTCGGCCAGCAACTGGCGGAAACCCTGCGCCGGCATGAAGCGTTGAGTCGCAGTGAGATTCACCAGCGCTGCCGGGCCATGCTTGACGCCGTGCGCATGCCCCAGGTCGACAAGCGCCTGACCCAGTACCCCCATGAGTTATCCGGCGGCATGCGCCAGCGGGTGATGATCGCCATGGCGATGCTCTGCCAGCCGGAAATCCTCATCGCCGACGAGCCGACCACCGCACTGGATGTGACCATTCAGGCGCAGATTCTTGAGCTGATGCGCGAGTTGCAGCAGCAGTTCGCGACCAGCCTTCTACTCATTACCCACGACATGGGCGTGGTCGCCGAGATGGCCGATGAAGTGGTGGTGATGAATCAGGGCCGCATGGAAGAGCGCGGCTCCCTGCATCAGGTTTTCACCGACGCGCAAGCGCCCTACACGCGTAAATTGCTGGCCGCCGTGCCGGTGCTGGGCAGTGCGCCGCCACCCGAGATGTTGACCGAGCAACCAGTGGTGCTCGCCGTTCAGGACCTCAGCGTGCGCTTCCCCTTGCGCCATGGCTGGTTCGAAACCCCGCGCACCGTGCATGCAGTCGAGGGCGTGAGTTTCGAGCTGCGTCAGGGGGAAACCCTGGGGCTGGTGGGCGAAAGCGGCTGCGGCAAGTCCACCACCGGCAAGGCCTTGATGAACATGCTCAGCTATCAGGGCAGCGTGAAATTGCTGGGGCAGGAACTCAACGGTTTGCAGGGTGACGCATTGCAGCGGGTGCGCCGCGACGTGCAGATGGTGTTTCAGGACCCGTACGCTGCGCTCAATCCGCGCAAGACCGTGTTCGATCTGGTGGGCGAGCCGCTGCTGATTCACGGCAAGATGCCCGAACCCCAGCGGCGCGAGCGTGTGGCGCAATTGCTGCAACAGGTCGACCTGCCACGGGACGCCCTCGAACGCTATCCCCATCAGTTTTCCGGCGGGCAACGCCAGCGGATTTGCATCGCCCGGGCACTGGCGCTGAACCCCAAAGTCATCATCGCGGATGAATCGGTCTCGGCGCTGGATGTTTCGGTTCAGGCGCAAGTGCTGGCGCTGCTGGAACGGCTGCGTGCCGAGCATGGGCTGAGCTACCTGTTCATTTCCCACGACATGGCCGTGGTCGAACGCATCTGCCACCGCGTGGCGGTGATGTACGGCGGCCGCATCGTCGAAATCGGCGCCCGCGACCAGGTGCTGCACAATCCGCAACACCCTTATACCCGCCGCCTGCTCGCTGCAGTGCCGGTACCGGAAGTGGGCCGGCGCCGGGATTTCAAGAGCCTGCTCAAAGAGCTGGAACGGCCTGACCCGATCAAGGCAGCGGATTTTGTCGCGCCGGTGCAACGGTTTTCGGCGGTGGCGGCGGATCACTGGGTGGCGGTGGAGTGATAAAAGCGGTGACCGCTTAAAGCTTTTCCGCCGTCCACGGCAGCATGCGGCGCAGGGTCTTGTCGCGGACCATGCCGGGGCGCTCGCTGAGTGGGGGAATGTTTCTTGATGCCGCGAACCTTGAGGCCCCTGTCTTAAGGCAGTCTGAAGACGTCGCAAAGATCAGCAGGAAAGCCAGGCCAGGCAAATTTCTCACCTTCAGACTTCGTTAAGAATCGACCCCGATACTCCACCCCATCACCACTGGGGAGGAGCCACATCCATGCAGGGTCTGGACTGGAATAACCGATTACCACCGAACTCAATGCCGTCCGGTGCGCTGCCTCTGGATTTCCTGCCTATGGGATTCGGCACTGCGCAATCACCGGCCCTCTCGCTCAATCGTGCGCTGCCTCAGGAGCCACTGCGCGACGCCTACGAGACGTTCATCCAGCAGCGCTTCCGCCAGGCGCACAACGCCGAGATCCGTAGCTTCATGCCGGAGTTGTTCGGACTCCACGACAACACCGGCACGCTCTGTGCCGTGGCCGGCGTGCGTGTGGCGACCTCCGGGCCGCTGTTCCTGGAGCACTATCTCGACCAGCCTGTTGAGCACATGATCGAAGCCCGTGCCGGCCGGCCGGTGGACCGTCAGGGCATCGTCGAAGTGGGCAACCTCGCCGCCAGCAACCTGGGCAGCGCGCGGCTGAGCATCATCGCCGTGACCTGGCTGCTCGCCATGAGCGGCCTGGAATGGGTGGCCTTCACCGGCAACGCCGGACTGGTGAACAGCTTCAATCGCCTCGGCCTGCGCCCCCTCACACTGTGCCTCGCCGACCCTCTGCGCCTGGGTGAAGACCGGCACGCCTGGGGCAATTACTACGACTCACAACCCAGCGTGCACGTGGGCGACATCCGCTCCGGGTTCCTGCACTTGAGCAGCAGCGGCGTGTTTGAACGCTTCGGGTTGCCCCTGACGCTGGAGGACAGCTGTCATGTCGCCTGAACTGAGCAGATTCCGCCAACGCATCGCTGATCTCGCCGCCGGGCAGGCCGATGCGTGTGCGCTGTGGGGCGACGACCTGAAACTGAGTTATGCCGAGCTGGACGCCGAAATCAATCTGCGCCAGGAGAGGCTCAAGGACCTGGACGCAAGGGTCGTGGCCCTCGCCCTGGAGAATGGCCCGGACCTGTTGATCTGGGACCTGGCGATTCTGTTCGCAGGACTGGCCTGTGTGACGCTGCCGCCGTTCTTCAGCGCAGCCCAGCGCCGTCATTGCCTGGAGCAGAGCCAGGCTGACGTGGTCATTGCTGACGACGAGTACGCCAGTGAACTCGCCTCCTCGGCATTCCGTCATGAGGAGGGGTTCTGGCTGCGCACGAACCGTCAGCCGTCGCCCCTGCCCGAGGGCACGGCAAAGCTCACGTTTACCTCTGGCACGACCGGCACCCCCAAAGGCGTCTGCCTGGACGCCACCAGCGTGCTGACGGTGGCCATGGAGGTGCAGCGCGCCAGCGAGTCTCGCCAGCCCGCCCACCACCTTTCACTCTTGCCTCTGGCCATTCTGCTGGAAAACGTCGGCTGCTATGCCGCGCTTTACGCCGGGGCGATGCTGAGCCTGCCAAGCCAGCGAACCCTGGGCATTCAAGGGGCCAGCGGTGTGGAATTGCCGCGTCTGCTGTCGACGCTGGCGGTGCGACAGCCCCACAGCATGATCCTTGTCCCGCAGCTATTGCTGTTGCTGGTCAGCGCCTGCGAGATGGGCGCGTTTAACCCGGCAGCGCTGCGTTTCATCGCGGTGGGCGGCGCCAAAGTCACCCACGAACTGTTGCTGCGCGCCGAAGCCCTTGGCATTCCGGTGTACGAAGGCTACGGCCTGTCGGAGTGCGCGTCGGTCGTGGCCCTCAACCGCCCGGACGCCCACCATCCCGGCAGCGTTGGCAGACCCCTGCCCCATGTGCAGATACGCCTGGCCGAAGACGGCGAGGTCCTGATTCGCGGGTCGCGGATGCTGGGCTATCTCGGCGAGGCAGAACCCACACCGGAGTGGTGGCCGAGCGGTGATCTTGGTGAGTTTGACGCCAACGGTTACCTCTACCTTCACGGCCGCAAGAAGCATCAGTTCGTGACCAGCTACGGTCGCAACGTCAACCCTGAGTGGGTCGAGGCGGAGCTGACCCAACGCGGTCGGATCGCCCAGGCGTTTGTCTACGGCGAAGCCCTGTCACGCAATCATGCGTTGGTGTGGCCGCTGCGCCCCGACACCACCGACCTGCAGATCAAACAGGCTGTCGAGCAGGCCAACCAGGCACTGCCGGACTACGCACGCGTCCACAGCTGGACCCGTCTCGATCAGCCCTTCACCGCCGCCAATGGCATGGCCACCGCCAACGGCCGACCCCGGCGCGACGCCATTCTGGCGAACTACCGACATCTTTTCACCGAGCCCACGCGAGCAAAGGATCTTCAATCATGAGTTTTTTCCAAACGCTGCAAGACGCCACCCGCACCGAGCGCGAGACCCTGTTCAACCTGCCCGTCATTCATCAGGCGCTGCACGGTGAAGTCTCGCTGGAGAGCTATCGCGCCTTCCTGACTCAGGCCTACTACCACGTGCGGCATACCGTGCCATTGATGATGGCCTGTGGCGCGCGGCTGCCTTCCCGGCTGGAATGGCTGCGGGGCGCGGTGTGCGAGTACATCGAGGACGAATACGGCCACGAGCAGTGGATCCTCAACGACCTGCGCGCCTGCGGTGGCGATGCCGATGCCGTGCGCGAGGGTACGCCCGGTCTGCCCATCGAGCTCATGGTCGCCTACCTCTACGACCTCATCGCCCGGGGCAACCCGGTGGGACTGTTCGGCATGGTCAACGTGCTGGAAGGCACCAGCATCGCCCTCGCGACCCATGCCGCCGGCAGCATTCAGCAGCGCCTGGCACTGCCGGCCACTGCGTTCAGTTACCTGAGTTCCCATGGCAGCCTCGATGTCGGCCACATGGAAACCTATCGCACGCTGATGGACCGCCTTGACGATCCGGAGGATCAGGCGGCCGTGATCAAGGCCTCGAAAGTGGTCTACGGCCTGTACACCGACATGTTTCGTCAGTTACCCCTCGCCCATGCCGAACCGTTGAAGGAGCTCGACCATGCGGCTGTCTGAAGCGCGCGTGGTGCTGACCGGCGCCAGCGGCGGCATCGGCATGGCCATTGCTCAGGCGCTGTGCAGCCATGGCGCCGAAGTGCTCGCCGTCTGCCGCCATCAGGAGCCGCTGTTGCCGTTGCAACAGCAGTACCCGCATCTACTGCACTGGGTGAAGGCCGATCTGACCACCGCCGAAGGTCGTCAGCACGTGTTGATGACGGCGCAAGCGATGAACGGGGTGAACCTGCTGGTCAACGCCGCCGGCATCAATCATTTCGCCATGCTGGAACAGCTGCCAGGGCACGAGATCGATTCGATGCTCGACATCAACCTGAACGCGCCAATCCAGCTCGCCAGCCTGCTGTTGCCGCTGCTGCGCCAGGCCAGCCGCGCCATGGTGGTGAACGTCGGCTCGACCTATGGCTCGATCGGCTATGCCGGTTACGCCACGTATTGCGCGAGCAAGTTTGCGCTGCGGGGGTTCTCCGAAGCGCTGCGCCGTGAGCTGGCGGATACGCGGGTCGGCGTGCTGTACGTCGCGCCCCGCGCTACCCGCACGACCATGAACAGCCCCGCCGCACGCGCCCTTAACTCCGCCCTGAAAACCACCGAGGACGATCCGCAGACAGTCGCCGCCGCGGTTGTTCGCGCCATTGTCGGCAATCAGCGCGAGCTTTACATGGGCTGGCCTGAACAGTTCTTCGTCCGCCTCAACAGTCTGCTGCCTGCCGTGGTGGACCGCGGGCTGCGCAAACACCTGCCCCTCATTCGCCGCTTCAGCAGCGCCACTCACGAAAAGAGCACCAAGCCATGAAACGCCTACTCGTCGTACTGCTCGCCACCCTCGCCCTCCCGGTATGGGCACTGGATGCACCGGACCAGCAACGCCTGACCGGGATCCAGCAGGAGTGGGCACGGATTCAATACCAGTTGCCGGAAGACCAGCGCGTCGCGGCATTTGAACAATTGGCCGCCAAGTCCTCCGCGTTCACCCAGCAGCGTCCCGCTGTCGCCGAAGCCTGGATATGGTCGGGCATTGTCACCAGCAGTTGGGCCGGTGCCCAGGGCGGACTGGGTGCCCTGAGCAAAGTCAAAACGGCCAAAGCCGACCTCGAGAAAGCCATGACGCTGGACCCCAATGCCTTGCAAGGCTCCGCCTACGCCAGCCTGGCTGCGCTGTACGATCGAGTGCCCGGGTGGCCCATCGGGTTCGGCGACCCGGATAAGGCCCAAGCACTGCTGGAGCAGGCGCTCAAGCTCAATCCCGACGGCATCGATCCGCTGTACTTCTGGGGCGATCATCTTTACCGCCAAAGCCACTATGCCCAGGCGAAGGACGCGCTGGAAAAAGCCTTGCTCGCCGCGCCCCGACCCGGTCGCGAAGTGGCGGACAGTGGACGCCGTAAAGATATCCAGCTATTGCTGGTGGACGTAAACAAGAAACTGAAATGACGGAGCATTCATGCGTTTGCTGCTGGTTGAAGACGATGTCGCCCTCGGCGAGGGCATTCATCAGGCGCTGAGTCGCGAAGGCTACACGGTGGACTGGGTGAAAGATGGCGCCAGCGCCCTCCATGCCTTGTTGAGCGAGGTCTTCGATCTGGCCATTCTCGATCTCGGATTGCCCAGGCTGGACGGCCTGGCGGTGCTGCGGCGCCTGCGTGAAAGTGGCTCGGCTTTGCCGGTGCTGATCCTGACCGCACGGGACGCCACCGAAGACCGCATTGCCGGCCTCGACGCAGGGGCCGACGATTACCTGATAAAGCCCTTCGACCTGTCCGAACTCAAGGCCCGCCTGCGGGCGCTGTTGCGGCGCAGTGCCGGGCGCGCGCGGGTCACGATCGAGCACGCGGGCATCCGCCTGGACCCGACCACCCAGCAAGTCAGTTACAAGGATGATCCCGTCGCCCTCACCCCCAAGGAATACCAGCTGTTGTACGAACTGCTCTCGCCACCGGGCCGGGTGATGACCCGCGAACGCTTGATGCAGTTGCTGTACGGCTGGAACGAAGAAGCGGAGAGCAACACCCTCGAAGTGCACATCCATCACCTGCGCAAGAAGTTTTCCAGCGAGCTGATCCGCACCGTACGCGGCGTCGGCTACCTGGTGGAGGATCGCCCGTGACGTCGATCCGCCGCCGCACGCTGACCCTGATCCTTGGACTGGTGCTGATCGGCCTGCTGATCCTGACCCTGGTCAACCTCCATGACAGCAACCACGAAATCGCCGAAGTCTACGATGCCCAGCTCGCCACCAACGCCCGGTTGCTGCAGGGCGTGATGCGCATGCCCCTGGCGCGGCAGGAGCATGCGCAGTTGTACCAGGCGTTCAATCAGGCCCTGGCTCAGGCCGAACCGCGAGTCGACGGCCACCCCTACGAGAGCAAAATCGCTTTTCAGGTCTGGGACCTTCAAGGCCGGTTGCTGGTGCACACCCCCAGCGCACCGACCCTGACCCATGCGCCTCAATACACCGGCTTCAGCGACATCAATGATCTGGGCAAACATGAATGGCGCACCTTCGTGCTCAGGGACGAGCAACACGACCTGGTGATCTGGGTCGGCGAGCGCGACGACGTGCGCTCGGACCTGGTCAACCGCATCGTCCGCCACACGGTGATCCCCAATCTGATCGGCAGCCTGCTGCTGATGGGCGCGATCTGGCTGGCCATTGGCTGGGGCCTCAAGCCGCTGGCCGACCTGGCCGCCACCCTGCGCGGTCGTCATCCGGGCTCCCTCGAACCCTTGCAACTGGCGCCCCTGCCCAGCGAGCTGGAACCCATGCAAGCGGCCCTGAACCGATTGCTCGGACAGATTCAGGAGGTGCTGAGCCGTGAACGGCGCTTCATCGCCGACGCCGCCCATGAAATGCGCACGCCGCTGGCGGTGCTGCGGGTGCATGCACAGAACGTCCTCGAAGCGCGCGACGACGCGCAGCGCAATGAGTCCCTGAGCTACCTGATCGTGGGCGTTGATCGGACGACACGCCTGGTCAATCAACTGCTGACTATCGCGCGACTGGAGCCCGGCGCGGGGCCCGTACCGACGCGCAGCGCTGACGTGGTCGCTGCCGTGCGCGACAGCCTGGTGCAGATGACGCCGTGGGTATTGAGCCGAGGGCTGGAACTGGTGTTCGAATGCGCTGAGCCGTCCCGTGAGGTGACGACCGATTTCGCTGCCATCGACATCGCGCTGCAAAACCTGTTGACCAATGCCGTCAATTTCTCGCCTGCAGGGGGTCAGGTGAGTGTGACCCTGGGCTTCGGCGATGGCGCTTTCCGGCTCAGCGTTGCCGACGAGGGGCCTGGCATCGACGAAGCCGAGCGGGAGCGCCTGTTCGAACGCTTTTACAGCCGCGGCAATGATCAGGGCGTCGGCCTGGGCCTGACCATCGTGCAAACCATTGCGCGGCGCCTGGGCGGGGAAATCATCATGGAGAACCGCGCCGGGAAAGGCTTGCGCGCGACGCTATGTGCGCCAGCGAACAGACAGCCCTGAGAAAGCGTACTCACACTGTCGTGGTCTGAACGCATCGTTCACCAGGGCACATCAGTGCCGGCGCTCCGCTGCGCACACCGCCCAAAACGCTGCGTCCGCCGGAGTGCAAGTCATTTCAGGGAAACTAATGACGAGCACATGGACACGCACCAAACAGGCGATCTCACGGGTCAGGCTGGCGGGTCGCGCCGGGGCCCACCCGAAGCTGGCGTTCGCCTACGAGCGACTGCTGCGCGCCGAACTCTTCAACGCCGACCAGATGGCCAGCCACGGCATAGACCTGGCCACTCAGCATCAGCTCGGTGCAGTGACCACGCGGGACTTCCTGCTGGGCAGGCTGGATGACAACGAGGCATTGCTCAAGGAAAGCTGCAGCGCGTTGACTGAGGCCCAGGCCTCCGACCGCCGGATCACCCCCGCCGCCGAGTGGCTGCTCGATAATTTTTTCCTGATTGAAGATCACATCCGCACAGCCAGGTCGCACCTGCCCCAGGGTTACAGCCGTGAGCTGCCGCGCCTGAGCAATGGGCCCTCCAGCGGTTTGCCGAGGGTGTACGACATTGCCCTGGAGACCATTTCCCACGGTGATGGCCGCTTTGACGAACTGAGCCTTACGCGCTTCGTGGTGTCGTACCAGACGGTCATGCCGTTGGCGCTGGGCGAGTTGTGGGCCATCCCGATCATGCTGCGCCTGGCGTTGATCGAGAACCTGCGGCGGGTGGCCTCCCGGGTCATGGCCAACTGGGACGATCGAAACCTGGCTGATGACTGGGCCGAGCGGCTCATCGAGGTGTCCGAGCACGACGTGAAAAGCGTGGTGCTGACTGTCGCTGACATGGCCCATTCGTCCCCGCCCACAACCGCTGCTTTCGTTGCCGAGTTCGCCCGTCGGTTGCAGGGTCAGAGCGCTGCCCTGGCGCTGCCGCTCAACTGGATCGAGCAGTTGCTCGCCGAGACCGGTTCGAGCATCGAGCGACAGGTGCAATTCGATGCGCAGCAGCAGTCGGCGGATCAGATGTCCATCAGCAACAGCATCGCCAGCCTGCGCCTGCTGTCAGCGACCCCTTGGCGTGAGTTCGTCGAAGGGATGAGCCATGTCGAGCAGACCCTTCAACAGGACCCGGCCGAGGTCTATCCGCGCATGGACTTCGCCACCCGCGACAGCTATCGCCACGTCATCGAACGGCTGGCCAGGCGCAGTGGACGCACTGAAATATCCGTCGCGCAGACCGTTGTGGCGCTCTCCCGAGAACGCCGGAACGCGTCAGCCGGAGACGATCTCGCCCGCCATATCGGGTATTTCCTGGTCGGCCCCGGCATCGGGGTGCTCGAGCAAAAGCTGGGCGCCCGTGTGCCCTTTCACGAACGCTGGAAACGCCTGCTGCAAAGCTCACCGCTGACGTTTTACCTGGCACCTGCCGGTGCCCTGACCATTATTTTTGCGCTGCCGCTGCTGTCTTCGGCACACCGGGACGGGCTGCCTGATCTGGCGCTCATCGCACTGGCAGTGCCCTGCCTGGTCATGACCAGTCGCCTGGCCTTCAGCCTCATCAACTGGCTGGTCACCTTCAGCCTGCTGCCCGCCATGCTGCCGAAGATGGATTACGCCAACGGGATTCCCGATGAAGCGCGCACGCTGGTCGCCATTCCCACGCTGATCGGTTCGCGCGCGGACGTCGACGACCTGGTAGAGGGCCTGGAAGTCAGGTTCCTCGCCAATCGCGACAGCAATCTTTTCTTCGCGCTGCTGACCGACTTTCTCGATGCGCCGGCCGAAGTGCAGGCAGCGGATGCAGACCTGCTCGACTATGCCTCGGCGGCGATCAACCGACTCAACGGCAAATACGAGGACGAACTGCCCGCGCGGTTTTTCCTGTTTCACCGCCCGCGCCGCTGGAACGCCAGTGAACGCGCCTGGATGGGCCACGAGCGCAAACGCGGCAAGCTGACTGACCTCAACGCCTGGCTGCGGGGTGCGGACGACAACCGTTTTACCACCATCGTGGGCGACACCTCTGCCCTTGGCGCGGTGCGTTATGTGCTGACCCTTGATACCGACACGCTCCTGCCGGGAGAGGTTGCCCGCCAATGCGTGGCCGCCATGATGCACCCGCTGAACCGCCCGGTGTTCGACGCGCGACGTGAGCGTGTCATTTCCGGGTACGCGCTGTTGCAACCCCAGGTCGGCATCAGCCTGACCAGCACCCCCCGCTCGATCTATTCGCGCCTGTTTGGCAGTGGCGGCGGCGTTGATCCCTACACCCGGGCGGTCTCGGACATTTACCAGGACCTGTTCAAACAAGGCTCGTTCATCGGCAAGGGCATCTATGATGTCGACGCGTTCACCTGTGCGCTGGAGGGCTGTCTGCCGGACAACCAGGTCCTCAGTCACGATTTGATCGAGGGCTGCTACGCCCGGTCAGGCCTGCTCAGCGATGTGCAGTTGTACGAGCAATACCCGTCTCGCTACAGCGTGGACGTCAAGCGACGCCATCGCTGGATTCGCGGCGACTGGCAGCTGATCCCCTGGATTCTGCCCTGGACCCTGAATACCCGCGGCCAATGGGCACGCAACCGTCTCGATGTCATGGCCCGCTGGAAGATTCTCGACAACCTGCGCCGCAGCCTTGAGCCAGCGGCAGTGTTGCTGATGCTGGCCTGGGGCTGGTTCGCCAGCAGTGAACCGCTGGCCTGGACCTTGGCGGTGGTCGGCTTGCTGGTCATGCAACCGTTGCTCAGGACCCTGACCGACGGGTTGCAACCGCCGTTGAACGTGCCTTACCGGCAATACCTGGCCGCGCTGTGCAGGAGTCTGGGGCAGGACCTCGCCCAGATCGCTGCCACCGTCGCATGGTTGCCGTTCGAGATGTATTACAGCGTGGGCGCCATTGCCCGTTCGCTCTGGCGCATCCTGTTCAGCCGTCGCCTGTTATTGCAGTGGCAACCCTCCCGGGAAGTGGAGCGCAACACGCAGAACCCGCTGCCGGGACTCTACCGCGAAATGTGGGCAGGCCCTGCCCTCGCCCTCTGCGGGCTGGCCGGTTTGATGAATGACCCGCTGGCTCTGCTGATTGCCATGCCGTTCCTGCTCGCCTGGGCTGCCGGCCCCTGGATCGCCTGGCGCCTGAGCGCGATGCCGGAAAATGCCGTGTTCGAGCCCTCGGTGGACGCACTGCGCTTCCTGCAGGTGCTCTCGCGGCGGACGTGGGCGTTCTTCGATGACTTCGTCGGGCCCCAGGATAACTGGCTGCCCCCTGACAATGTTCAGGAGGAGCCGAAATCGGTGATCGCCCACCGGACCTCGCCGACTAACATGGGCATGGCGCTGCTCGCTCATCTGGCCGCCCACGACTTCGGTTACCTCAGCACCGACCGGCTGCTGCAGCGTTTGTCCGCATCGCTGGACACCATGGACAGCCTGGAGCGGTACCAACGACATTTCTACAACTGGTATGACACGCAGACACTCAAGCCCCTGCGCCCTCAGTACATCTCCACCGTTGACAGCGGCAACCTGGCCGGGCACCTGCTGACCCTGCGCGCCGGCTTGATCCAGCTGCCCGACGCTGCGGTGTTCGATGCCGCCATGCTCAAGGGCCTGCGCATCACGCTGGACACGCTGCTTGAAACGACGGACACCGCTGGCACGTTGACCGCGCTCTATCCCCTGCTCGACGAGCCCGCCGGAACCGATGACACCGGTGCGCTGTTGACGGCGTTACAGACCGTCCGTGCCCGGGTTGCAGCCATGGCAGCCGGTGGCAGCGAAGAAGGCGTGTATTGGCAAAACGCCTTGCTCGCGCAGTGTGACGACTGGCTCGCGGCCCTCGAACGCTACCGACTGCCGCCGCCTTTGGCCGGCCGCCAACCCCGTCGCCGCACACTGCGGGCGCTGTCCCGGCTGGACGAAGCTGACTGGGCTGCGGAGGATCACCCGCGCATAGCAGCAGTGCGCAGAACGGCCCTCGACGCTATCGCCCGGATTGATCGCCTGATTCTGCTGACGAGCGATCTGGCGCAGATGGACTTCTCCCTGCTCTATGACAACAAGCGCGACTTGTTCGTGATCGGCTACAACGCCGACGAGCGTCGCCTGGACACCGGTTATTACGACTTGCTGGCGTCAGAAGTGCGCCTGACCAACTTCGTGGTGATCGCCCAGGGGCAGATTCCGCAGCGAGCGTGGTTCACCCTCGGGCGACTGCTCGGTGACTCCGCCGGCGTACCGACCTTGATGTCCTGGTCCGGCTCGATGTTCGAATACCTGATGCCCATGCTGGTCATGCCCAACTACGACGGCAGTCTGCTTGACCAGACCTGCCGGGCGGCGGTGGCCGTGCAAATCGAACACGGCAAACGTCTGGGCATCCCGTGGGGGGTGTCGGAATCGGGCTATTACACACTGGATGCGCACTTTAATTATCAGTACCGGGCGTTCGGCGTTCAGGCCCTCGGCCTCAAGCGCGGCCTGGGCGACGACGTGGTTGTCGCGCCTTACGCCAGCGTCCTGGCCTTGATGGTGGACGCCGACGCGGCCTGCAAAAACCTGCAGCGTCTGGCCCGCAAAGGCGCCTCCGGGCGCTACGGATTCTACGAGGCCGTCGATTACACCGAAGCGCGTCTGCCGCGGGGCCAGCGTTACGCCTGGGTGCAGTCCTTCATGGCGCACCATCAGGGAATGAGCCTGCTGGCGTTGACCAGTGTTCTGCTCAACCAGCCCATGCAACGGCGGTTTGAGTCGGACCCTGCCCTGCAATCGGCCCTGCTGCTGTTGCAAGAGCGGGTGCCGAAAGTGGCCGCGCCTTACCTGCAAACCGCCCAGCAGCCCGCCGCCAGTGATACCGGCGCCGGGCAGGAGAACGACCTGAGGGTGTTTGCCAACCCGGGGCATAAGCGCCCGGCGGTGCAATTGCTCTCCAACGGCCGGTACCACGTCATGCTCAGCAGCGCCGGCGGCGGGTACAGCCGCCTCGACAACATGGCCGCCACCCGCTGGCATGAAGATGCGACCCGGGACAACTGGGGCATGTTCTGTTACCTGAGAGACGTTGCCACAGGCGCCGTCTGGTCCAGTGCCTTTCAGCCGACCTTGCACCGGGCCGAGAGCCACGAGGCTATTTTCAGCGATGCCCGCGCCGAGTTTCGCACCCGGGAACTGGGTTTCGACACCCACATGGAAATCGTCGTCTCCCCTGAAGACAACATCGAACTGCGGCGCCTGCACGTGACCAACCGCGGGGAGTCTACGAAGACGCTGGAGATCACCACCTACGCGGAAGTGGTGCTGGCGTCACCGGAAACGGACGCCATGCACCCGGCGTTCAGCAAGTTATTCGTGCAGACCGAATTGCTGTTGCCGCTGCAAGCCATCGTCTGCAGCCGTCGCCCGCGGGCCAGCGATGAACACACGCCGTGGATGTGCCACCTGCTGGCGGCCCATGGCGTTGATATCCAGGCCATCTCCTACGAGACCGACCGCGCCCGCTTCATTGGCCGAGGCCGCAGCACCCAGTCGCCGGCCGCGCTGGACCCGGACTGCGAGCAACTGTCAGGCAGCGCCGGCCCGGTTCTGGACCCGATTGTCGCCATCCGTTGCCGGATTACCCTGCAGCCCGGGCAGCAAGGCACCATCGATCTGGTCACGGGCGTGGCGGACAGCCGCGAAGACTGCCTCTCGCTGATCAACAAGTACCGGGACCGACACTTGGCGGACCGGGTCTTCGATTTGTCATGGACCCACAGCCAGGTGCTGCTGCGTCAGCTCAACGTTTCCCCCGCCGACGCCCGTTTGTTTGAACAGATGGCCTCTTCCCTGATTTACGCCAACGCAGGCTTGCGCGCCGACAGCACCGTGCTGACGGCCAACCTGCGCAATCAGCAGGGCCTGTGGGGGCAGTCGATTTCAGGCGACCTTCCCATTGTGCTGTTGCAGGTCAGAAGCCTTGAGAACATCGAGCTGGTCCAGAAGATGATTCAGGCCCACGCCTACTGGCGTCAGAAAGGCCTGCTGACGGACCTCCTCATCTGGAACGAAGATCAGGTGGGTTATCGCCAGCAACTGCAGGACGCGATCATGGGACTGGTCACTTCCGGCAGCGAAGCCACGCTGGTGGATCGGCCGGGCGGCATATTCGTGCGCATGGCGCAGCAGATGTCCAACGAAGACCGCACGCTGATCCTGTCGGCCGCGCGGCTGGTGTTTTCCGAAGGCCTGGGCACCCTGGCCGAACAGGTTCACCGCCGCCGCGTCGTGCGGGTGCACGCGCCGTTTGTCGCTACCGTGGTTCATGTGCCAGCGCCATTAAAGGCCCTTGCGCCGTTGCCCGTTTCGCTGCCGCTGAGCAACGCTTACGGTGCGTTCAGCCAGGACGGCGACGAGTACATCATCAACGCCCCGGCCTCCCATCCCACGCCAGCTCCTTGGGCCAACGTGATTGCCAATGCCCAGATGGGCACGGTGGTCTCGGAGTCCGGCAGTGCTTACACCTGGGCTGAAAATGCCCACGAATACCGTTTGACTCCCTGGCACAACGACCCGGTGAGCGACCCCGTCGGCGAGGTCATTTACCTGCGCGATGAAGACACCGGCCTCTTCTGGTCGGCCACCCCGCAACCCGCTTCGGGCACTGGCGCTTACCGAACCCGCCACGGCTTTGGTTACACCGTGTTCGAGCACGAGGAAGACGGCATCCACAGCGAGCTCTGGGTTTACGTGGCGCTGGATGCACCGATCAAGTTCTCCAGGCTGGTGCTGCGCAATGTCTCGGGGCGAGAGCGCAACCTGACGGTGACCGGCTATGTGGAGTGGGTGCTGGGCGATCTGCGCAGCAAATCAGCCATGCACGTGGTCACCCATTCGGACCCTGCCAGCGGCGCACTGTTTGCGCGCAACGCCTGGTCGGTGGAATTCAGCGAGCGCGTGGCGTTTTTCGACACCGACACCGTCGATCACAGTGTCACGGCGGACCGTACCGAATTCATCGGACGTTGCGGCAGCCTGCGGTCGCCCGCCGCGATGCGGCACAAGGGGCTGTCGGGAAAAACCGGTGGCGGTCTGGACCCGTGCGCTGCGATACAAGTGACATTGGCGCTCGCACACGGGCAAGGCACCGAAGTCATTTTGCGCCTGGGTGCGGAGAAAAATCCCCAGGCAGCCACCCAGTTGGCGCAACGCTACAAAGGCGTGCAGGTGGCGGCGGAGCAGTTGCAGAAAGTCAAAGACCACTGGCGTTCGGTGCTCTCGGTGGTTCAGGTGAAGACCCCGGTACCGGCCCTGGATGTGATGCTCAACGGCTGGTTGATGTACCAGGTGATCGCCTGCCGGTTTCTCGCCCGCAGCGGTTATTACCAGTCGGGTGGCGCCATCGGCTTTCGCGATCAGTTGCAAGACATCATGGCGATGATTCATGCCGATCCGGCGGCTGCGCGGACGCATCTGTTGCTGTGCGCCAATCATCAATACGCCGAGGGCGATGTTCAGCACTGGTGGCACCCTCCCCTCAATCGAGGCGTGCGCACGGCCTGCTCCGACGATTTCCTGTGGCTCGTCGCCGCCACCAGCCGCTACGTCGAGGTCACCGGTGATCTGTCCGTGCTGGACGAACCCGCCGGCTACCTCGAAGGGCGCGCGCTGGGGCCGGGGGAAGAATCCTATTACGACCTGCCCGGTCTCTCTCCCTTGCAGGAGCCGCTGTATCGGCACTGTGTCCGCGCCATCGAGCACAGCCTGAGCCGTGGCGAACACGGTTTGCCGCTGATGGGCAGTGGCGACTGGAACGACGGCATGAACCGCGTGGGCTATCTCGGCCGGGGTGAAAGCGTCTGGCTGGGCTTCTTCGGGTGCCATGTGCTTGAGCGCTTTGCGCGGGTGGCCGAACGCCACGGCGACAGCGAATTCGCTGCACGTTGCGGTGAACAGGCGAAACAGCTGCGCGACAACCTGGAAGCGTCTGCCTGGGATGGCGCGTGGTATCGCCGCGGCTGGTTTGACGACGGGCAACCTCTGGGCTCATCAGTCAACGATGAGTGTCGGCTGGACTCCATCGCCCAGAGTTGGTCGGTGTTGTCCGGCGCCGGATCACCCGCCCGGCAGCAACGGGCGATGCAGGCGGTGGATCAGTACCTGGTCAAGCCGGACATCCGCGCGGTCCTGCTGCTCGATCCGCCGTTCGACAAAGGCCTGCAAGACCCGGGCTACATCAAGGGATATGTGCCGGGCGTGCGCGAAAACGGTGGGCAGTACACCCATGCGGCGGTCTGGGCGGCGATGGCGTTCGCGCACTTGGGCGACACGGCCAAGGCCTGGCAATTGCTGCACATGATCAACCCGGCCGACCCCCTCAACAGCGCCAGGATCGACACGTATAAAGTCGAACCCTATGTGATGGCGGCCGATGTCTACGGCACTGCACCCCATGCGGGGCGCGGCGGCTGGACCTGGTACACCGGCTCCGCTGGCTGGATGTACCGCTTGGGCGTCGAGTCACTGCTGGGGCTTCAGCGCAGCGGCAACCTGCTGCAGCTGAACCCGTTGATGCCGGAAGACTGGCCGGGGTTCAACCTGAGTTACCGCTTTGCAGGGACGCAGTACCACTTCGAGGTGGTCCGTGGCGAGACGGCCGGCAGCTCGATGACGCTGGATGGCACGCCGGTGGACGGAATGACACTGACGCTGGTGGACGATGGCGTAGAGCGCTGGGTTCGCATCCAGTGCGGCGGTTCGCAGCCGGCAGCCCCCAAGCCGGTGGATTACGCGAAAGCGGCCGATGATTGACCTCCAGCGCCGGCGCTGCACTGGAGTACTCTCCGTTGGTCGTCCCCACTCCTGGAGCTCCACCATGTACACGGCGCCGCAGCCCGTCGACAACCACCTGCTTGCTGCGCTGGCCGATGAAGAACTCGTGCGTCTGGCGCCGCACATGGAGTGGGTGCAATTGGTATTGGGTGAGGTGCTGTATGAGCCCGGGGACATTTTGCGTCAGGTGTACTTTCCCACCGACTCGATCGTGTCCCTGCTGCAGGTTACCGAGAGCGGCGCCTCCGCAGAGATCGCCGTGGTCGGCAACGAAGGGCTTGTCGGCATTGCCGTGTTCATGGGTGGCAAGAGCACGTCCAGCCGCGCGGTGGTGCAGAGTGCCGGAGGCGCCTTCCGCCTGCCCGGCCATAAACTCAAGGAAGAATTCGATCGTCACGGCGAGCTGTTGCTGCTCATGCTGCGCTACACCCAGGCCCTGATTGCGCAAATGTCACAGACCGGTTTGTGCAATCGCCACCATTCGATCGACCAGCAATTGTGCCGCTGGTTGCTGTTGTCGCTGGATCGACTGCAAGGCAATCAGCTGACCATGACCCAGGAACTGATGGCCAACATGCTCGGTGTGCGCAGAGAAGGCGTGACCGAAGCGGCGGGCAAGCTGCAGCGCCAAGGCGTGATCGAATACACTCGGGGCCAGATCAAGGTCCTTGACCGCCCGCGACTGGAACGGTTGAGCTGCGAATGCTATTCAGTGGTGAAGGCCGAGTCCGACCGCTTGCTGAGCTATACCCGACGACGTGAGTGATCAGGTCATTATCAGGGTCTTGAAGGCTCAAGGCGGTGATTGCACGGATCGGATGAAAACGGCGTCAGGAACTTCAGCAGCCACGGGACCCTTTGATGGCGATCAGATACATCCGCAGCCTGACCGGCCGAAGACGCACACCGGACGCTAACCGCCACCTCGGGTTTGTCCTGGCCTTTGTGGCCGGCGCCATCAACGCCGGGGGCTTTCTGGCGGTTCAGCAGTACACCTCGCACATGACCGGCATCGTTTCGTCCATGGCCGATAACGCGGTGCTGGGTGCGTACGACCTGCTGCTGCGCGGGGGCAGCGCCCTCTTGTCTTTCATGGCAGGCGCGGCCTGTTCGGCCATCATGGTCAATTATTCCCGCCGCAGACGCCTGCACAGCGCGTTCGCCCTGCCCCTGTTGTTCGAGGCGTTTTTACTACTCTGCTTCGGCTTTCTGGGCCCCAGGCTGGCGGCCGTGGACGGATTGGTCGTGTCCCTCACGGTCATGCTGCTGTGTTTCATCATGGGCCTGCAAAACGCCTTGATCACCAAGGTTTCCAAGGCTGAAATCAGAACCACGCACATCACCGGCATCGTCACCGACATCGGTATTGAACTCGGCAAGCTCGTCTACTGGAACGGCGCTACACCGCCCGGGCAACCGCGAGTGGTCGCGAACCGCGGACGGCTGAAACTGTTGACTGCTCTGGCATTGAGCTTCTTCACCGGCGGTGTGGTGGGTGCGTACGGGTTCAAACACGTGGGGTACACCGCGACCGTACCGCTTTCGCTGGTCCTCGGCATGCTGGCGGTCGTGCCTGCCCTGGACGATGTGCGGCGCTATGTCCGGCGTGCATGCCGGGAGTGATCCATCGTTGATCCGTGCCCGAGTCAACCCTTGCATAGGTATAGGGGGTACCCCTATGCTGCATCCCGTCTAGCCAGGGGTGTATCCGATGGGTCATGTCGCAGCCAACAAAAACGATCTTCTCAAGCGTGTCAAACGCATCGCCGGACAACTCCAGGCCGTCGAACGGGCGTTGGAGTCGGACCTCGACTGCGCCAAGACGCTGCACCTTGTCGCCGCCACTCGCGGGGCCATCAACGGCCTGATGGAGGAGATCATTGAAGACCACGCGCGCGCGCACGTGGCGGATCCTGGTCTCAGCGAAGCCGAGCGCAGCAAAGGTGTCGAAGAGCTGCTTGAAGCCATTCGTCGTTATTCCAAGTGAACACATCCAGGCGCCCGCTTATGCAAAGTCCGAACATCAATTACCTGCACGACCACGTCTTCCTGGGCTCGGCGCACGATGAGAACGCCAGGCGTACGCTGTGGGTGGTCGCGCTGACGGTGGTGATGATGGTCGGTGAAATCACCGCCGGGTATGTCACCGGCTCGATGGCGCTGCTGGCCGATGGTTTTCACATGGCGACGCATGCCGGTGCATTGGGCATCGCCGCGGCCGCCTATGCTTACGCCAAACGCAACGCTTCCAGCCAGCGCTTCAGTTTCGGCACAGGAAAGGTAGGGGATCTGGGCGGCTTCGCGTCGGCACTTATTCTCGGCATGGTTTCCCTGGGGATCGGCGTTGAATCCGTCATGCGCCTCTTGCAGCCCACCGATGTTCAGTTTGGCACCGCTACCCTCATCGCGATTGCCGGGTTGATCGTCAACATCGTCAGCGCCCTGTTGCTGGGCCACGGGCACAGCCATGGACACGATCATGACCATCACCATGATGATCACGGCCATCCCCATGCCCCTCATGGCAACGACAACAACTTGAAATCGGCCTATGTCCACGTCCTCGCGGACGCGCTGACCTCGGTGCTGGCCATCGCTGCATTGCTCGCCGGTCGTTATCTGGGCTGGGTATGGCTGGACCCGGCCATGGGCATCGTTGGCGCCCTCGTTATCGCGCGGTGGGCCTGGACTTTGATGGGCGTCACCGCAGGCGTATTGCTCGATCAGACTGACGCACACGTTGCCGAGGAGATCCGCCAGTTGGTTGAAGAACCGGGAGACGCCACCATCACCGACTTGCACGTCTGGCGGGTCGGCCCCCAAGCCCATGCGGCCATCGTCAGCGTCCTTGGCGCCGCCACTGCGGACGCCGACACCATCCGTGAACGTCTCCAGCCGGTCCATGAAATCAGGCACCTGACGGTCGAATTTCGACCGGCCTGATTGAGCGCTTCTGCCCTGCCCCAGAGGAAATTGCCATGCCACCCGGCAAACGTGAACTGGCGCGAATCGAACGCCGGTTAATCGCCACGCTGACCGAAGCGTGCGAAACAGCAAAAAGTGAAATCAAAGGCTTCACCTGGCTGACCCACACGGCTGACCTGAACGCGCTGGCTGACACCCTGAAGGTGATCTGGGTGTTCGAAACGCGGGCGGACAAACAGCGCGCTCAGCTTGAAGCGAAGGCGCGCATTTTTGAGCTGACGGCCATTGCGTTGAATGAAGCCTGCATCGACCTGAAACTCTCGGATCGCAATGTTCGCCTTGACTCCGAAGAGGAATGCCAGCGCGCTCATGAGGGCAACTGGCAAAAGCGACTTGGTCAAGGGTGACTGACGATGGCCAAAGAAATTGAAAACCCATGCATCGCGGTGTGCCAGCTCAGGGATGATCTGTGTGTGAGTTGTGGCCGGACGAAGGACGACATCAGAAAGTGGAAACGCATGAAGCGGCCTGAAAAAATGGCGGCGGTGCAAAGGGCGAGTATGCGTTTGAAGGCGCTGAAATAGGCCTGTGGAGGGTCGTTCGCCATGAGGCGGCGCCGTAGGTAGGCCAGATGTTCCAAGCCAGGTTTGTATTGGTCACCGGTATATCTGTACTCTCGAAAACGATACAGCCAGTTGACATTTCTACGGACGGACACCCCATTCAATGCGCGTATTGCCAAACTCTGCTTTGTCTTCCGTCGTTCGGCGCTGGTTAACGGGCGCATTGATGTGCTTAGCGACTATTGCCCATGCTGATGCCTTGCCTGGCAGCACTGCGGCATCGGACTTGCCCTCAGCGAAGGCATCACCGATCGCCCTGACGGATATTCTTGATCGCGCCGCCGAGGATCAACAGCGCGTGGATATGGCCAAGCGGCTGCTTGCCTCGCCGGACCCGGTTATCCACCTGAGCCGCTCACTCGACGATATCGCTCGTCCTGCTCGCGCCAAACAAAATACGGCTCACAGCGTCGTGTTTGGTGAGTTGCCTGTCATGCGAATTGAAAGCCTGGCTCGGCATTGGGAGTTTGACGCTCGCCGCCTGGAGCGTTGGGATATGCAAGCGCGTCGAGCCTTTGGCCCTTACTCCGACGCTGCCTTGCAACTGGCGCAACGCCGGGCGGTCTGGGCGTCGACCCAGACCGCAGGCCTGCTGGACGGGCTGCCGCCGGTGCTCTCCGCTCGCATCACCAACATGCTCACGCAAGTTGACTCTACCGAGGCGAATCTGGGTGTGGAGCTTTCGCGGCAGTTTGCACTTATGCAGCAAGCAAGCGAGCTTAAAGCCACGATCGAAGCTGGCGGCAACGAAGTGGCCCTGGCGCTCGACACTCTGGACCGCCGGCTGCTACGCATCGATGTTGCGCCGCTCTGGCAGGGCCTTGGTTCGAGCATGGATCAAGCCTCAACCTGGGACGCCATGTGGCGAGGTTTAGAGATCGAGGTGCAATTCGCCCGCGACTACCACTCGGCTGGGACCCGCAATCAGCAGGCCCTTACGCTGGTGCAGATACTGCTGCTGCCCCTGATTCTGTGGTTAGTGGTCCGCAGCCGGCGCACGCGGCGTCTCCAGGAGAATCCGGACAAGCTGACGCGCGCATTACGTCGTCCTTTTTCCACGTGGCTGCTGCTGTGCATGCTTGCGGTACTTGTACTGGAGCCGGATGCTCCGCTATTGGCCCAGGAAATTGCGCTGCTGGTGGCCTTGATTCCTGTGCTGCGATTGCTGCCCAGTGGTGCCCTGCGCGCGCTTGGGGTATGGCCTTATATCGCTGTTTCCATGTATGGACTGGATCGGTTGGGCATTCTGGCTGCCGATAACGGCGGGATTTACCGGATCTACCTCCTCGCGGTCAACGGCCTTGCCTTGGTGCTGACCCTCTGGCTGCTTTGTCGTGCAATTCCGGCGATGCAGAGTCCTGACAGTCGCTTACAGCAAGTCATGCGTCCCATCGGCTGGATAGCAGCTGCCTTGCTGACCGTAGCGCTTGGCGCCAACGTCGTCGGCAATACCTCGTTGGCCGAAACGTTAACCAGTGGCGTGATCGATAGCGGTTACATGGCCCTGCTGCTCTATGCAGGCATCGCCGCATGCGTGGGGCTGTTTCAGGCGTTGTTAGGGCAACCGGAGCTCGCCAATCGCCACTTCGTTCGACATCAGGAAACGGCGTTGCAATCTGGATTCACTCGCCTGCTGATGCTTGGCGCTGCCATCGGCTGGCTTCTCTACAGCATGGATCGATTTCGCGTGCTGCGGCCGCTCTACGGCGTGGGCAGCACGGTCATGGAGTTTGGTATCGATGTCGGTGAGTTTTCCCTGAACATTGGCCATCTGCTGGTGTTCCTGCTGTCGTCCTGGCTCGCTTTTTGGGCGGCTCGCACCGTAAGGCGATTGCTTCGTGCAGAGCTGCCCAATCACGCAGGCTTGCCGCGAGGCGTGGGAAATAGCATCGCATCACTTAGTTATTATGGCGTTCTGATGCTTGGCCTGTTAGTGGCACTGTCTGCGGCAGGGTTCAAGGTCAGTCAGTTGACGCTGATCTTCGGTGCGCTGGGTGTGGGTATCGGATTCGGGCTACAGAACGTCGTGAATAACTTCGTCTCTGGCTTGGTGCTTATGTTTGAACGGCCAATCCAGCCGGGCGACCTGATCGATGCAACGGGGACCTCAGGCACGGTACGCGAGATCGGCCTTCGTGCGACAACCATCCGCACCTCAGATGGCGCCGACGTGGTTGTGCCGAATGGCCTGCTGCTCAATGGCAACCTTACCAACTGGACCCTGTTCGACAAGAGTCGGCGTATCGAAATCCCCATAGCCGTCGCACACGGCTCTGATCCTTCCACAGTACTGTCAGCGTTGGCTGCAGTCTTGCGTGATACACCGGGCGTGGCTGAACAGCCTGCGCCGGTCGTCGTGTTGACCGGCTATGGGGATAACGCCCTTAATTTCACGATAAGTGCCTGGACACACGACATCGGTAGCTGGGTAAGGCTGCGCAGTGAAGTACTTGCGCGGGTATTGGTCGCTCTCCAACAGGCGGGGGTTTCGCTTCCCCATAAGCAGGTTGAGGTGAATTTACACACCGTGCAGGATGAGCAAACGCGTTTCCCGTTATCCTGACAGGTCTGCGACACCTGATTGGCAGCGGCGGCTCATCCATCTGCTTTCGCGACAGTGCGTTCTTCCGAGCCCACATAAGAGATGAACCCTTCTGCGCTCATCGCTTTGGCGAACAGCCAACCCTGGGCATAGCGAACGTTGCGGGAACGCAGATAGGCCAACTGTTCTGCTGTCTCGACCCCTTCCGCCACAACAGCCAGTCCCAACGATTCAGCGATGTTGATCAACTGGTCCAAAAGGACCGCTGCCTTTTCAGCGTGGGCAATGCCAACGACGAAAGACTTGTCGATTTTCAGGATATCCAGCGGTAGCTGTTGCAAATACTGCAGACTTGAATACCCGGTCCCGAAATCATCCAGCGCCATCACATAGCCCGACGCCTGAGCTCTGCTGATGGTGTCTTTTGCCGCTTCCAAGTCCATGAACCCGGTTTCGGTTGCTTCCAGCCAGATCTGTGATGGCAGTATCCCTGCCCGCTCTCTTATCCCGTCCAGCACGGTGATGAACCGGCCACTGCTTACGTCAGCTGCAGACAAGTTGATGGCCACATGCATTGAACGATCATTCAACAGCAGAGTGCCGAGATCGTATATCACTTGACTCATGACCTGATCGGTCATGGCCAGGATCAATCCGCTCTGTTCTGCCAACGGAATGAACGCATCAGGAGGGACGGATCCATGACCTGGCTTGATCCACCGTACCAGCGCCTCGGCACCCACGCAGCGTCCATGTGCCAGCTCGATGATGGGCTGGTAATGGACCACGAACTCATGGTTCTTCACTGCGCGTTCAAGTTCTGCCAGAGGTGAAAGACGGCGCTTAGACAGGCGGACAATACCGAATACCGGCACAACTGCCAGTAACAGACCCAGTGGGATCATGTACAGCGCGTGGCGGACAAGCATGCGCATCAGTTCGGCACGGGGAATCGCCGCAACTGCTATCCAGGAGCCCTGGCGGACCGACGTATACAAGTAGCCGTCCTTAAGTCCTTTTGTCGGGCCCGAATGCGCCAGGGTGACGATGCTTTGAGTGCCGTGATCGCTCGCACGTACGAGATCGCCGTTACGGGTGGCTATCGCCAGCCTGACACGATGATCGAACAGCACATCCAACAGTTGCTCTGAATCCACCAGAACGTTAAACGCCGTGTATTCCAGAGCCATCATTGGCTTGGATGATTCAAACAAGGGCGACACGCCGATCGAGATCTTTACGCCATCGTCAGTCGTAAAATCCGCGGGCCGTGCCTCTATTTTCCTGCCGATCATTCCCCACGAGCCACACACGAAAATGTCCTCGTGGATATAACCCACCGATTTCACTGACAGCGTGTTTACCGCAACAAGACGCATCTGATCGATGCTCTCCGGGCTACAGGGGCGCAACTCGCTGGCGGCAACTGACTTCAGTGCATCGGAAGCCTGTAACAGCGTCGACTGGGCACGCTGCGACAATAACACCGCAATTTCTTCCAGCTGGCGCTCGGTGCTGTGCAGCGTTAGCAGCCATCCCACTCCGCCCATCACGCCTACTGTCAGACACGTGACGAGAGTACTTGCAATTACGCCCTGCCAGATTACAGACGACCGCATCGGCCCCGCCTTGGTGATAGAGAAAAGGACTGACTGCTTACTTCGCAACGATAGCTTATCCCGGCCGAACATTACTGGCCCGCTCCTCGGCCATCCATCGTTGTCAGTGCGCAGAAATCCGGCGTCACCAAGACAACTTTCAATCCATATCAGCGGCCAGTTGCGGCAGATCAGTCGATGCTGAAGGTGATCGCATAGGGCACCGCCTCACTACGCCTGGCTGATGCGCGCATCTGAAACACCTGCACCGTGTACTTGCCCGACGTCGGTAACGCCCCGGACCAATCCGCATCAACACCACCACTGCCCAATGCTGCGGATTGACCGGGCTTGTCGCCAGGCGCAAACACGTTGAAGTTGGCATTGCGACTGCCCGTGATCCGTACCGTCATGTGCTGACCTGACCTGGCAGACAGCGTGTACTGGACGCTGTCATAGCCGTTGAATGATCCGTTGACCTTCGTACTGTTTGTCCCCTTGGCAAAGCTGACCGGCACAGTCGTCACTTTATCGGCAGCCCAACACAGTGAAGAACTGAACGTGAGTGCAAGACCGTAAAGTATCGCTTTGTTCATATGCGCCCCCTTGGAAAGTGGCTTTAAGCAGCACCTGCGCAACGCCTTGGAGGATGCGCTACGCAGAATCCGATAGCTGATCACCGACCGACACGTTCAAGCCAGACAGGCGAGTTATCTGTAGCCATCATAGCGTCACTTTTTCGGGCTGCTCGGATCGACGACGTTGATCCCGGAGCAACCTGGTGGTGAATGTGGGGAATGCAGGCCCAGGGAGCGGAGTCTGTCAGCACCAGCGAAACATCTTGAACCATTTTAGTCCGTGACTTCTCTATCTGACTGCAGCGCTCGGCAAAGCCCCTCTTAATTGGAAGATGGTGTCGCCAAGCGGATCTCATAGACTATCTGGACACCCCAATGACCCCAATACCTCTGCTCCTGGGCTTCGTCATCATGTCGCTTGCCTCGTTGGCCATCTACGCCAAAGGCGCTCACAGCGGCCCATTGCGCGGCCACACACTGGTCCACTCCGCCGTCCCTTTCATTGCGGCAACGGCCTACCTCTGCATGTACCTGGGCGTGGGCAACCTGATCAAACCGGACGACAGCGTTACCTATCTCGCTCGCTACGTCGACTGGGCCTTAACCACGCCTCTGCTGCTGGCCGGGGTCGTTAGTTCGGCGTATCTGGGCGCCCGTGAGCAGGAAGGCCAAGCCGGCTTCGTGGCGTCTATCGTGACCCTGGATGTGATGATGATAGTGGCCGGTCTGATCGCCTCGTTGGCGCCTTACGGCACTTTGAAATGGGTATTTTTTGCCTGGTCGTGCGCGGCTTTTGTCGGTGTGCTTTATCTGCTGTGGAAGCCACTGGCGAATATCGCCGGGCAGCATCCGGCCATTGGCGCGGCGTACCGTAAAAATATCGGTTTTCTCACTGTGCTCTGGTTGATCTACCCGGTTGTTTTCGCCATCGGGCCAGAGGGGATATGGATGGTAAGCGATGCCGCAACCATCTGGATCTTCCTGGTCCTCGATGTTCTGGCCAAGGTCGTGTACGCCTTCACCTCCGAGCGCAAGTTGCACGCCGCTCTGGCGAAGTCAGGCGCCTGAAAGTGAACAGGATGGGCTGGCTAGTCATGCTGTCGACCGCCGTGATTGCCAGCCTGGCCGGGGCAGCGACGCAGATGACGTTTGCGCTGGCGGTAGGGTTGGGCCTGGGGCTTCTCCACGGGGTAAGCGATATGCATCTGGTGGCAACGGCACGACGCCCCGCTTTCCTCTTTTCCTACCTGGCGACAGCCCTTGGGTGTCTACTCTGCTGGCAGCTGGCAAGTGCGACAGCACTCCTGTTGTTTCTGGTGCTGTCGGCCTGGCATTTTTTCCATGAAGACGAATTGTTCCACGAGCGGCTGACATCGCTGGCGTTGGGGCTCTTCATCATTGGCGGTCCGGCAGTGGTGCATGGAACAGAGGTCGCCCGGTTGCTCGCGTTAACCATCGGCTCGGGCGAACCCCATGGACTGGCGGAACGGCTGACGTGGTTGCTCGCCACAAGCGGCGTCATCGCGCTACCGGTATTGCTGCTGGCCTCCTGGCGCCAACGCAGCCTGTGGTTAGCGGCCACGCTGTTTGCCGTGGTGCTGTTACCACCCCTCGTCGGCTTCGCTGTTGGATTTTATAGCTTGCACGCCGCGCCTCAGACCCAGGTTCGCCAGCGTCTGTTGGGCGCGCCTCACCTGTCTGCCTACCTGCGCCTCACTTGGCCAATATGCCTGGGCGCTGCCCTGTTCATCGTGGTTGGAGGTCTTGTCTTCCTGCTGCAGGAAGGCACCGGAATCCGCGCGCTGTTCGCTGTATTAACGGCCTTTGCAGTACCGCACATGATCGTATTGCCGCGTTTTCTGCCAGTGGGTAAAGCGGCGGGTATAGACGGCCAGCCACCCTCGGAAGCGCGAGTGGTTGAGCGGTAACTGACCCGCACACTAACTCTTTGACCCACTCAGGTCGCCTTGCTTCTACCAAGACGAATGCCCGGGCGGGCCAGACGCGTCACCATCAGGAATGCATCCACTGTCGGAATAAGGGCTCTTCCTCCAATCACCTCCCTCATCCAAATGAGTATGGGGTAACGGCCTTATCACAGGGATCAATGCGGGCGGATTAGTGGATCCAATAGACTTAACTAATTATTTAAGCAAAGGGTGCTTAAGATCCCCCGCGCCCGGCCGATTATATTGGATTGATGAGTTTGATTTAACTTTAATCACCGTTGGGTCAGAAGCTAGTCTACCGCTGGAGTGAACACGTGACGTTACGCCTAACCTGCAAAGCTTTTATTATTGCGCTGTCTTTTGGGTTGTCAAATGTGGCGAGTGCCGAAGACGTTAAAGTCTACAATTTTTCGCCGGTCAATCAATACAACCTTAATCTCTCAGCCAGTTTCTGGAACCCCATCATTCGGTACGTGTCCGATAAAAGCGGCGTGAACCTGACCCTGAAATTAGGGCGTACCTCCTCCGACACCACCAGTTATGTGCTCGCACAAGAAGTTGATTTCGCTTTTACCAACCATCTTTTCAGTCCAGAGCGGGACAAAATGGGTTGGAAGGTGTTTGGTCGCCGTGACGCCCCTCCCCTGGAAGGGCAAATCGTGGTACCTGCCGATTCCCCCATCCATAGCCTTGCTGAACTGGAAGGCCAAGAAGTCGTGTACCCGGGACCCGAAGCGTTCATCGCTTATAAAGTCACCAGCGCCGAATTGGTAAAGAAAGGGATAAATACGTCTACGGTGTTTGCAGGAAACATGGATGGTGCGTTCAGCCAGCTGATCAGTGGCAAGGCCCAGGCAATGGGGGTTAATTCACAGCTGGTCAGCGGCTACACCGAGAGAGAAGGCAAGTCGTTCCGCGTACTGTGGAACTCGTCCTTGTTCAACGATTTAGCCCTCATGGCCTCCCCCAGAGTGTCTCAAAAAGAACTGACGGCGGTCGCCGATGCATTTTTTAATATGCAATATGATAGTGAAGGCAGCAAAATTCTTCATGACGCGACTGAGCTCGTCCATGCACCTGAACCGATCAAGTTTATTCCTGCGACGGAAGCGGATTATGCGTCCTATCGCGATTTTTATAACAGCGCTCCAGCAAACCATAAGTAATCAATCTCACACCTAGCGGGAGAGGCTGTTAATGAATTTCTTTAAAAGCCTGATGCCCAGATCACTGACGTCGCGCATATTGGCGATGCTGTCCATTTTGATCGTGGTATTTCTGACAACCGGGCTGGGTCTTTTTTATAAAAACCAGATGCTCCAGCACATTGAAGAGATACAAGACAGCGCTAACATGCTGATAGAGGTGGCGGCACAGGCCGTTGAAGAAAGCGTCATCATCGGCGATTACGACACCATCAAAAGGACCCTCGAAAAAACCCTGTCTCGCTCACCGTTCAAGTCGGCCATGTTTATTGACCTGTCAGGTGGCGTCATTCGTCTGCAGGCACCCAAGGCGCCTGCTGGAAGAGCCCCTGCGTGGATAGAATCCGAGGTGGCTGCACGGTTATTCGATGTCAACCGTCCGATAACGATCGGGGGCAAAGATTATGGCGTGATGCGCCTGTCTTTCAATGCCGAGAAAATTGCGGCTGAACTGTGTACGTTGGTGGTGCAGGCGACCGTACTGGCAGTGCTTTTTCTGCTGACCAGTTTGCTGTTGATGGGGTTCATGATCAAACGGTCGCTCGCACACCTGGACAAGCTTCACTCTTATGAAGCGGAAATCGCTTCGGGTGCGGTGGCAGCAGAAGCGATGTTGGTGGCCGATGCGCCCGTGGAAATACAGGAGGCTATAAAGGCGGTAAACCGTACGGCAGCCAGTATGCGCAACCACTTTGGTCAGCGCATTGAATCGTTGATGAACACATTGGTGCAGCATAAGAATGCCCTGGATGAGGTTTCGATCGTTTGCGAATTTTCACCCTCCGGCCGTATTACCTATGTTAACGAACGATTCGTGTCGAGCGCCCAGCGTTCTCGCGCTGAGCTTCTGGCGTTGACGATCGATGAAGTCTGGAACGGCATGTATTGCGCCACTCAGCCGTGGCAATGGACACCTGAACGTGAAGTGTGGAACGGTGAGGTCAGGCTTTCAGGTCGTGCCGGGACAGATAAATGGCATCAACGCACCATCATCCCGATCCTCGATGACAGGGGCGGCGTTGAAAAATATATCTGCATCGACATCGATATCACCGACCGAATAGAGTTTGAGGTCGCCATTCTGGATAACTCCAGAAGGCAAAACCTGATCGCCTTGTTTGGCCAGCAGGCATTGACCGAGGAGAACGTCAGAGCCCTGGGTCAACTGGCGGCGCTAACAGCGGCGCAAGGTTTAAAAATGAGCAAGGCAGCGCTATCAGTCGTTGACCAAGTGAGTCACGGGGTGATCCTCAGCGCTGAGATTGGCCTGACCCACGATGACATCCGCCGCAGCTACGCGAGCCAAGTGTCCAGCCGTATGGGCGCTTCGACTGAGCTTGCCATTATTTCCGATGGAGCTGATGACACCTACAAGCTGTTGACTGATGACACAGTGGAAACCCATGGCATCAGAAGCACCCTGGAAGTTGATATATCGTGCAGGGACGTTTTCAAGGGCGTTCTTGGGGTGTATGCCACCACTGACTACGTGTTTACCCGTGAAGATGTTAGCTACATCCAGACATTGGCAAACCTGTTGGCAGCCGCGCTTGAAAGGGATGACGCGAAGAAAAAACTCACCCATCTTGCCGAGAATGATTCGCTCACCACCTTGCCCAATCGCTGGTTTCTCAATAATTACCTGCACGCTGCAATCAGCCGCACAGCCTCCGCGCCATCTGCAATAAGCGTCATCTTTATCGATCTCGACAGATTCAAAACCGTGAACGACACCATGGGGCATTCCGTGGGCGATGAGTTGCTTATCCAGGCGAGTCGACGTCTGGAAGAGTACATCGATGAGAACAGCATGGTTGCGCGACTGGGCGGGGATGAGTTCTCGATTGTGGTCACACACCCTGTCTACTCGGCAAGTTTCATCAAATCCCTGGCGGCCCATGTTGTTGACGCAATGGAGAAGCCGTTCAACCTTCGCGGCCAGGACATATTTGTTTCAGCAAGCGTGGGCATCGCCAATTATCCGTTTGACGGAGATGACGCCGGCGTCATCCTCAAGAATGCGGATACCGCCATGTACCATGCGAAAAAAAGTGGGCGTAATAATTTCAAGTTTTATAACGCCGAGATGAACGAAAGTGCCGTTAAACGCTTGCAAACTGAAACACTCTTACGGGGTGCGCTGGAACGCGATGAATTTATTCTGCATTTCCAGCCAAAGGTCAGCCTCGCAGATGGCAGCATCAGTGGCCTGGAGGCTTTGTTAAGGTGGAATCATCCCTCGCTCGGCCTGGTGTCTCCCGCTGATTTTATTCCCATGCTTGAGGAGACCGGCCTGATCATTCCGGTGGGCGAGTGGGTGATTCGGAAAGTCTGTGAGACGTTGAAAAGCTGGGAAGACAGTCATATCAGACTGGTACCCATCGCCATCAACCTGTCCGCCAGGCAGCTTCAGGTAAAAGGCCTGGCCAACATCGTCAAACATATCCTGGAAGAATACGGTATCAACCCTACTCTTTTAGAGTTCGAGCTCACTGAATCGGTGTTGATGATTGAACCCGAGTCGGCGGTTGAAATACTTCGAGACATCAAGTCATACGGGATAGGCCTTTCGGTCGACGATTTCGGAACGGGTTATTCCAGCCTTGCCTACTTGAAGCGATTCCCTATCGACATCCTCAAAATAGACAGAATGTTCATTAAAGACATCATGAGCAATCATGAAGACGAGGCGATCACCCGAGCGGTCATCGTATTGGCGCATGAGCTGGACTTGAAGGTCATTGCCGAAGGGGTCGAAACATTCGAGCAACTGGAGCTGCTGGTGAAACATGGCTGCGATCAGATACAGGGTTATCTTTTCAGCAGACCCGTACCGAGGGATGAGTGCGCTGCGATGATCAAGTCGTCACGTACGCTGGACATAAAATTTGCCGAGCCTGATGTTGCGTAAACCCGTGATATTGAGGTCGCCACACTCTCCAGTTGTTGACACACTGTGTGGCAATCTCCTCGGGCACCCCGCCCGACTTCTACCTGGACGTCACATGACACCCAACGCAGAACTCTATAATCCCTCCACCGAATACGCTGACAAGCTGATCTCGCGGATTGGCCAAACACCTTCGTGGATCGCAAAGCGTATCGGTGTGACTGACAAGCGCATCCGCTACATCCTGGATGGCGAAAGGACCGTCAAGGGCGAGACCACCCCGATTCAGATGACCTACACCGAGCAATTTGCCCTTGAGTGCCTTGTCCAAGAGGCGATAGCCCTTAAGAGGTGACGGTTGCGGGCTGCCGCGACGCTACAAGCCGTCCAGCAGCCCGTCGGCACGGAGCAGATCAACGATCACGTGCTCATCCACCGCGTAAACGCCCCGGGAAGCCTTCCAGACCAGGTTCTTTTCCTGCAAGGCAATGAGCGCTTGTTGCACCCCCGGCACCTCAACCTTGATGGCACTTTCGGCAACGCCTGACTGCTTCATCGCTGTGGCGTACAACGCCATGGTGGGCGCCTCGAACGGGGCGAAGTTATCGCCCATGCTGCCCATGACGCGAATGACGGCCGACTGGATCGGGGTCAGGCTGTGGATCACCTTCTTGAGGTTCGCGTTCAGCTCATCCGCCTGCGACCGGACCAGCTCGGCAAAACGCTCAGGTACATTTTCAGGGTCGATGAAAAAGTCGAAGCGAATAGCATCAGCTGCTGCGCCAAGCAATTCGGGCCGATAGCCACTTTCTTTGAACAGCTGGAACACTTCTGCCGGATCGAGCGGAGATGGCAGGTCGATATTGGCGCACAGCCAGTCGATGTAGTTCTGATCGAGCGTCGGGAAAGGCACCATCGACGCGCCGAAGAACGCCTGATCCTTGCTGTTGCGCAGCATGGCCAGCTTGTCCCGGTTCGAGCCGGTGCAGACGATACGGAGGCCATGGTGCCGGGAGCTGTTGAGTTCGTCCCTCGCCGCCTTGAGTGCGAACAGCGCCGCCACACCCGCCTCGGTAGTGATCGCGTGTTGCGCTTCATCGATCATCAGCACGATGAGCTTCTTTGATTCGTCGGAGAGCGCCACCAGCGCCGTGGTGAGGTCGATGTCCCTGCCAAGCCCGATTTTATCCACGCTGAAGTTCAAGCCGCCGACAACGACCTTCTCCACGCCGGACGCCTTGGCCAGCCGTGTGATGAAACCGTCGCTGCGACCCACCGCTTCGCGGATGGCTTCCACGATGACCAGACCTGGGTCTTTGGTGAGGTCTTGCCAGAGGTCGGCATACAACACAATCGCACCCGCTTTTTCCAGCGCAGGCCGCAGGTCTTCACGTGCGAAGGTGGATTTGCCGGTACGCCGTGGCGCTGCCAGGAAGACGCCGGAGCTGGCGGAACTGCCCACCGACACCTGCATGATCAGCTTGGAGAGCCGGGTGGCCAGCTCGGGACGGTGGTAGAGGATTTCAGGCATTTGTAGCTCTCTGCACAGCTCTATAGGCAATTATAGAGTGACTATAGACCAATTATAGATATGGGTGAAATCTACGTTTATAGGCGATTATAGAACGACTATAGACTGATTATAGGTAACCCAATTCAGTCGTACGCCAACCATCAGCGCCCGCAGAACATTCGGGCGCCGCCAGGCCAAAGCGTAAGGACAGTCCACCGAGATGGGGCGTGCCTAATCGATCAACCCCTGAGCGTCGTAAAACGGGTACGGCCCCGGGTAATCACCGAACACGCCGTTGTGGGTCACCAGGCCCTGCTCCGCTTCCCAGCGATGCAGCAGATAGCCCGCCGGCTCGAGGTTGAAATGCGCCGGGGCGTCGTCGCGCAGGTCGAGCACGATCTGGTGCGAGGTGCCCGGGCAGGTGCAACTGATGCTGCCGCCGAAGCGCCGTTGCATCGGCCGATGCAAATGACCGCACAGCACCCGTTCGACTTGCGGGTGCCGTGTGATGACCTGCTCAAGCGCCGCCCCGTTAATGAACGCTTCGCGCTCCATGTGGCCGATACCGGTGACAAACGGCGGGTGGTGCATGATCACCAGGGTCGGCACCTCCGGGCGCCGACCGAGCACGTCATCCAGCCAGGCCATCTGGCTGTCCAGCACTTGGCCGCCGTGGGCACCGGGGATCGTCGAGTCCAGTCCGATCAGACGCACCGGGTGCTCTTCGACGACCCAATCCAGGGGCGACTGGGGACAGAGCGGCAGGTAAACGTGATCGGCAAATTCGGCCAGCAGGTGCTCGCGGACGTCGTGATTACCGGGCACCAGGTAATACGGCATGCTCAGGCGCGCCAGCTCGGGGTGCAGGACGGCGTATTCATCCGGCCGACCGAAGTCCACCAGGTCGCCACTGATCACCACGATGTCCGGCCGCGGCGTGCTGGCGTTCAGATGATCGACCGCGCGACGCAAGGCGCCGAGGGTGTCGACCACGCCATAGGTCAGCTTGTTGCCGGCTTTAAGGTGCAGATCGCTGATCTGCGCGATGAGAAACGGGGCGTTCACATTCAACTCACTTAAACAAGGATCACGGGTGCAGGGCGAACAGCGCCTGCGGCTCGATGGCCAGGGCAATGAGATCGCCCGGCGCATGAATAACGCTGTCGGCGCTGTCGACCAGCAGCGGTTGCGCGGCGCCGACCTCAATCAGCAAGCGGCTTTGCGCGCCCTGAAAAAACTGTCCCAGCAAACGCCCGTGCAGGTGCCCTTCGCGCGTCACCACCCGCAGATGCTCAGGCCGGCAATACACCGTGGATGGCTCACTCGCCTCAGCCCAGGGCAGCTCGCCGCCGCTGACTTTCAGGCCGTTGACGGTACGGCCTGCCACCGAAAAGGCATTGAGGTTGCCGACGAAACCGGCCACGAAAGGATTGGCCGGCTGCTGATAGATTTCACGCGGCGTGCCGAGCTGGGCGATGCGCCCTTGCTGCATGACCAGAATCCGGTCGCCCAAGGCCATGGCTTCGCCCTGATCGTGGGTGACGAACACTGAGGTGATGCCGAGGCTGCGCAACAGCTGATCGAGTTCGCTGCGCAGGCGTTCACGCAGTTGCGCGTCCAGTGCCGCGAGGGGTTCGTCGAGCAGCAGGACTTTCGGCCGTGGCGCCAGCGCGCGGGCCAACGCCACCCGCTGACGCTGTCCGCCGGACAGCTCATGAATGCCGCGTTTGGCGTGCTCTTGCAGGCCGACCAGTTCCAGCAGTTCGGCGCAGCGTTTGTTGCGCTCGGCAACAGACATGCCGCGCACCTTCAGGCCATAAGCGATGTTGCCTTCCACGGTGAGGTTGGGGAACAGCGCGTAATTTTGAAAGACCATGCCGACGTCGCGACGCTCGATGGGCAGACGGGTGACGTCATGATCACCGAACAACACCTGGCCTACGTCCGGCCGCTCCAGCCCGGCGATCATCCGCAGGGTGGTGGTTTTACCGCAACCGGACGGGCCGAGGATCGCCAGGGTCTCCCCCGCCTCGATGGTCAGGTTGAGGTCGTGAACGGCAACAGTGCCGTCGGAGAAAGCCTTGCGGCAGCCGATCAGGCGCAGCGTGGTTCCAGTCATCTTTGCTCTCCACGGGAAAGGCGCGCGCTGATGGCCTGCAACGCCACCAGCAGCGGCACGATCATCAGCAGAAATATGAGGGTGTAGGCGCTGGCGACTTCCAGCCGCGCCGAGGCGTAACTATCCGCAAGACCGACCGGCAGGGTTTTGGTCATGGGCGTGTGCAGCATCCACGTCAGGTTGAATTCGCCCAGGGACAGCGTCACCACCATCAGCACGCCGGCGAGAATCCCCGCCCGGCAGTTGGGCACCACCACGCTGAAGAACCGTCGCAACGGCCCGGCACCGAGACTGGCGGCGGCCTCCTCCAGCGTCGGCAGGTGCTGACGCTGCATCACCGCCATCACTGGCCGCACCAGAAACGGCAACGTGAACAGCACATGGCCGACGAGGATGAACAGCCAACTGCTGCGAAAACTGCCGAACTGGCCGTAGGTCAGCAGCAGGGCCAGGGCGCTGGCCAGGCCGGGCATCGCCACCGGCAAGACCATCAATTCCTCGAAGGCGCGACTGAAGCGGTTGTTCATCCGCACCAGCGCATAGGCCGCCGGGACGCCGATCACGCAGACGCACACCGCACACGCCACCGCCAGTTGCAGGGACAGCCACACCGTCGGCGAATAGGCCTGCCAGACTTGCGCGATCCAGTCGAAGGTCAGTCCGCTGGACACGCCCTGAAAGTAATTGCGGGTGAGCCCGGCCACCAAGGACATCAGCACCGGCACCAGCATGAAGGCGCAGACCAGCAGCGTGAACAGCAGCTGCGCGATGAACAGCGAAGAGCGCTTCACAGGACCGTCCTCGATTGCTTGACCATGCGCCGCGCGAGCAGCAACACCGCCCAGGTCAGCGCGCCGAGCACCACCGACAGCGCCGCCGCGACAGTGAAGTTGGCGTAGTTGGTGAACACGTTGTAGATCGCCACGGGGGTGACGTTCAGCTGGGTGCCGAGGGTGAACGCCGTGCCGAACGCGCCCATGGACGTGGCGAAACAGATCGCCCCGCAGGACACCAGCGCTGGCGCGAGCCCTGGAATGATCACGTCACACACCACGCGCCAGTGCCCGGCGCCTAGGGAGTGGGCGGCCTCCTCCAGGCTGCGGTCGAGGCTTTCGCAGGCGGCCATAATCGTGAGGATCACTCGGGGAATCGAGAAATACAGGTAGCCGAGGAACAGCCCCGCCAGGGAATAGGCGAACACCCAGCGCTCACCCGCCAGTTTCAGGCCGAGCATCGCGAACAGCCCCTGCCGCCCTGCCAGCAGAATCACCAGAAAGCCCACCACCACGCCAGGAAACGCCAGCGGAAAGGTCAGCAGCGCCACCAGTGTGGTGCGACCGAAAAAACGCTGACGGGCGAGAAACACGCCGGTGATGCCGCCGACCAACAGCGCGGCGAGGGTCACCACGGCGGCGAGCACACAGGTTTGCGCCAGGCTGCCCAGATACTGCGGGCTGCTGAGCACTTGCCAGTAACCGCTGCCGGCGCCGTCCCGTTGCTGTCCGCCGAGCACTATCAGGTGCGCCAATGGCAGCAGCCAGAACGCCGCCAGTACCGCCGCGGCGGGTGCGAGGGCCCAAGCGGCCGTCGGGCGCAAACGCCGTTTCAACAACCCACCCGCGGCCACGTTGTGCGCCTTCAACACCGTGCTGCTCACTTACTTGACCTCGCTCAGGTAACGCGCCGAAAAGGCTTCCTGCACGTCGGCCATGTGCTGGTAATCCACCACACCGGCGCGGGCGTAATCGCTGTCAGGCAGGAATTGCGCGGCCACGTCGGCCGGCATTTTCATCGCACGAACCGGGCGCAGATACGCTTTGGCCCACAGCGCCTGGCCCTGCTCGGAGAGCACGAAATCCAGCACCTTCTCGGCGTTGGCCTGATGGGGGGCATTGGCGACCAGGCTCATCACGTAGGGCACGCTGATGCTGCCTTCCTTGGGGATGACGAAGGCGACATTGGCCTTGTCCTTGTAGCGGGCGCGGTAGGCGTTGAAATCGTAATCCACCAGGATCGGCAGCTCGCCTGAAAGCACTCGGGCGTAGGCGGTCTGCTTGGGCACGATCGGCGCGTTCTTCGCCAGTTTCTGGAAATAGTCGATGGCCGGCGCGAAGTTATCCAGGGTGCCGCCCATGGCCTGGTTGATCGCCACGGCCGACACGTAGCCAACGAACGCGCTGGACGGATCAAGGTAACCGACCATGCCTTTGTATTCCGGCTTGAGCAGATCGGCCCAGCTCTGCGGGACCGGCAAACCGCCCAGGGCATCGACATTGACCATGATGCCAAGGGTGCCGGAGTGGATCGCGAACCAGTGGCCTTCCGGGTCTTTCAGGCCTTCGGGAATCTGCTCCCAGCCTTTGGGTTTGTAGGTGCCGACGACGCCAGCCTTCTGCGCCTGCAAACCGAAGGTCACGCCGTAATACACGACGTCCGCCACCGGCGCGGCTTTCTCGGCCACCAGTTGCGCCAGGGATTGGCCGGAGTTCTTGTTGTCCAGCGGCACTTGCACGCCGGTGCTGTCGGCGATCGCCTTGAGCTGGGTGCCCCAGTCCGCCCACTCTGGCGGGCAGTTGTAGCAAATCGCGGTTTCGGCGGCCTGGGTCAGGCTGGCCACGCCACACAGCAGCAGTGCCGCCAGGGTTTTACTGAAGCGGATCATGGAGCGTCTCCTCGTAGGGCTGATTGTAGGGTTGAGTACTTTCACCAGGCCGGATGTGGCACGGCAGGCAATGGGAAGTCGGGGCGGCGCCGGCGATCTGCGCCAGCAATTGATCGATGACGGTGGTGGCCAGGGCGGCAATCGGCTGGACCACGCTGCACAGGGTCGGGTGCATCTGAGTGCCGATGTCGATGCCGTCGAAACCGATGATCGACAGTTGCTGAGGAACCGCCCATCCGTGGCGGCGCAGTTCGGCGATCAGGCTGATCGCCAGCAAATCGTTGGAGCAGACCAGCGCCGTCGGCGCGTGAGGTCCGCTTAATAAAGGCGCGAGCGCAGTGAAATCGGCCTGGGTGTGGCTGGGCATTTCGATGATGGGCATGGCGGCCAGGCCGTGTTCAGCCATTGCGTCGCAGTAGCCGGCGTAGCGCTGCCGCGCCCGGTCGGACTGCAGCGTCGGCCCCGCGACCATGCCGATGCGTCGATGACCGGCCTCCAGCAGATAGCGCGTGGCCAGGGCCATGCCGGCACGGTTGTCCACCGAGACGGCGCTGTATTCGGTGCTGCCGGGCTGGTGATAGGCGAGAACAAAGGGCGTGTCTTCGGTGCTGAGGCTTTGCAGGACGCGGTTGCTGTGGGCGTCCGTGACCGTCAGCACCAGGCCGTCGACCCGTTGGCGCAGCAGCTCTTCAACCACCGCGCTTTCCCGCTCGGCGCTGTAGTCGGTGGTCGCCAGCAGCAGGTTGTAGCCCCGCAACCGCGCGGCGCGCTCCATGGCTTGAAACTGTTCGGCGAACACCGGGTTGAGCAGGCTCGGCACGACGACGCCAATGAGCTGGGTGGTTTGAAGGCGCAACTGACGGCCGAGCAGATTGGGCCGAAAACCCAGTTCTCGCGCGGCGGCGAATACTTGGTCACGGGTTGTCGGGCGTACCACTTCGGGGGAGGCGAAACAACGGGCGGCGGTCGCTCTGGAAACCCCGGCCACCCGTGCGACGTCTTTCAGGTCACTCATGATCACTCGCTTGAGATCGATCTCATTGGCGAGGACATTAAGGTGTCAATGTGGCATTTCAGGGGCGAGGATGTGACAGATTGGAGTCATTGGGTGAGGCAGGACTGACTGCCAGGCGGAACTCGGACTGGCTCAACCCACTGTAGGACCGGCTTTAGCCGGGAAGGCGTCAGGTGTCACACCGTTAATACGGGATGTCAGGACTGACCTCTTCCCGGCTAAAGCCGGTCCTGCAATGAGATCGCGTGGAGCCTGAGAGACCGCATGCATTGACGGCGATCAGGCGTCGGACAGCACCACATGGTCCATCGGCGCCGCCACGCCCACCACCTTGATCTCAGCCGCATTAACGGCGGCGCTGAAGGCAAAGTCCTCGGCTTTCAGACTGTGGCTGTAATCCCCCGCCAGGGTGACCTGGAATTTCTGGCCAGCGCTGTCCGCTTCGTTGCTGCGAACGTAGGTGCGGTCGCTGTTGGCGTTGTAACTGACCTGCAGAGTGTCGTTACGCCCGTCGCCCAGGCCGGTAAAGCCAAGCGCCGAAACATCCAGCGTGTCGTGGCCAGTGGTGAAATCAGTGATCAGGTCCGCCGCCCCGACGTAGCTGTCGCTGATGTGATCAAAGCGGAAGGTGTCCTCGCCCGATCCGCCGGTGAGCTTGTCGCTGCCGGCACCGCCAACCAATAAATCATCGCCGACGCTGCCGGCCAGCACGTCGTCGCCCGCCAGGCCAAACAAGGTGTCGTTGCCCCAGTCGCCATACAGCGTATCGGCGCCTGCCGTGCCGGCGGCGTTCACTGAGGTCAGCGGCTGGGACGAATCGGTGCGCGTGTCATCGGGGTTGGCGAACAGCACGTTGCTGGCGGTCAGGTCATAGAGGTGATTGCCGCTGAGCAGGATTTCGAAGCGGTTGCCGTCGGCGTCCGGCTCCAGCGACTTCAATGCCGTTTGATCGCCGGCGAGGTTCAGCACCACTTTCAGCGTGCCGTCGTAGCCGTTGCCCAGGCCTTTGTAATTCAAGGCGGTGAGATCCAGGCGATCATGGCCGTTGCTGTTGAAATCCGTGATCAGGTCGCGTTGCGCGTAGCTGCCGCTGGCATCGTTGCGCAGGCTGTCGCTGACGCGGGTGTAGACGAAGGTATCTGCGCCTGCGCCACCGGTCAGCGTGTCGCCGCCGCTGCCGCCGATCAGACGATCCGCGCCGCCGTCGCCGGACAACGTATCGCGACCTGCACCGCCGAGCAGCACGTCGTCGGTAGCGGTCCCCAGCAGCTTGTCGTCATTGGCCGTGCCGGTGATCGACGAAAAGAAGTTCGCCGCGCTCAGGGAGCTCAGGTGGTTGCCGTCCAGTGCCAGTTGAAAACGGTTGCCGGCGGCATCGGCGTCCAGGCTGGCGAGGTAGGTGATGTTGGTGCCAGCGTTATAGGTCGCTTTCAGCGTGCCGTCGTGACCATTGCCCAGGCCGGACAATCCCAGCAGGGTCAGGTCGAGACGGTCGCTGGTGTCGTTGAAATCGGTGATGCGATCGGTGAATGACGTGGTGGCCGTGCGGTAGCTGTCGCTGACCGAGGTAAAGCGAAACACGTCGCTTCCCGTTCCGCCGCTGAGGCGGTCCGCGCCTGCACCGCCCTGAATGACATCATCACCGGCGCCGCCATCGATGCGATCGCGCCCTGCCCCGCCACTGATGAGTTCGTCCGAGCGGCTGCCGATCAGCGTGTCGGCGCCCGCACTGCCGCGCACGATCAGCACATCGCTGTTGTTGTAGACCTGGCTTGCGTTGCCCGCCGCGCTGATGTCGCCGGCTTGAGTGCCGTTGATGACGTTGCCGAAGATCACGCTGCCTTCCACGCTTGCCACGTCCGACGGCACCTCGGCCACGCCCCAGGTCGATCCGGCGCCGCCGGTGATCAGGTTGTCGTAGACGAAATTCTGCGTGCCGTTATCGCTGCCCAGGTTGCGGATGGCCACTTCCGGCACGTCATTGCCTTGCGCATTGGTGTGGATGACGTTGTTGGACACCTCGATGTGGGTCGTGCCTTGCAGATTGACACCCGAGCCGCCGTTGCCGTGGATGTCGAGGCGATACACGCCGCCGTATTCGATGCCGCGCATGTGCACGCCATCGCCGCCGTTGCCGGAGACGTCGCCACCGATGACGCTGAAAAAGCCGGTGTCGACGCCACTTTCTTCATGGACGTAAATCCCGTCGCCAGCGTTGCCGGACGCCTGGTTGTCTGTCAGCGAAACCGCTACGCCGCCCAGGCCGACATTGATGCCGTTGGCGCCGTTATCCAACGCGCGGTTGTCCTGAAAGGTCAGTGCGGGCAGCGAACCTCCCACTGCAAACCCGTCGGAGGCGTTGTCGGTGGCCGTGCTGTTGCGCACTGTCAGATGCACCGACGCGCCGGTCAGGTCGAAGCCACTGCCGCTGAAGTTCGTCGCGGTGACGCCGTCGATCAGCAGGTTGGTACTGTTCGCCCCCGACTGGGACCAGCCACTGACCTGCCCACCGCCGTTGGCCTGATTGCCATCCAGCGTGAGATTGCTGACGGTGGCGTCTCGCACGGTGCTGCCTGCCACCACGCCCAGCAGAGACGTGGTGTTCCAACCGGTGCCATCGGCCAACTGGAGCACGCTGTCACCGGCACCCTCACCGGTGAGGGTGACGTTGCTTTTCAGCGCGAGCGCGTTGCCCGAACCGTCGCTGTCCGACACCCGCCAGGTGCCGCCAGGGATGTAAACCTTGCCCCCACCCGCGGCGCTTGCGGCATCAATTGCCTTCTGGATGGCGACGGTATCGTCAGTAGTGGCATCGCCCTTGGCGCCATAATTGCGGATATCAAAAGTGGGGGTGATGCTCATGCGCTGCTCCTGCCTGGAAAACTGACGACCTGTGAGCCGGTTGTCGCAACCGGCTCGGGGAACAGCTTGGACCGGTGGAGTTCCTGATTGTTAGTTCCCTTGAAGGGGCTTTCGTCGGATGGGCAGCACGATCCGCGATAACAGCGGATCGTCAGTCCGCCTCCCCCATCAAGGCGACCGCATCCGCGCCCGCCGCGATGCGCATCGGCGAACCAGGGTCGTTCGCCGCCCCCCAGATGGCTTCGGCGACATCCTGGGCCTCGGTCACCAGTGTCGATTGCGACCACTCGCTAAACACGCGTTGAGCCAGATCGGCATACGCGTCCGGAATGCTGCCCTGCATGCGGGGCTGTGCGTTTTTGCCGAAGTCGGTCCCCGGTGCGCGCCCCGGCAGTACCAGGTTGACGCGAATGTTGAACGGCTCAAGTTCCAGCGCCAGGGATTCGGTGAAGGCATTTACCGCCGCCTTGCTCGCCGTGTAGATGCTGAGCAATGGCAGTGATTTGATCGTCACGCTGGAGGTGACGTTGATGACGACCCCGGCGCTGCACTGGCGGAACTGCGGCAGTACGGCCTGAGTCATCGCCATGGTGCCGAAGGTGTTGGTGTCGAAGATGCTGCGGATCTTCTGCATCGAGCAGCCTTCGAGGGCGCCCAGCAGTCCGATGCCGGCGTTGTTGACCAGAACATCAATCGGCCCGGCAACGTCGATCGCGTTCTGGATGCTGTCTGGGTCGGTGACGTCCACCGCGAGCACGCGCAGATGTTCGGACGTTTTGAAAAGCGCTGCATCCGGCGTGCGCATGGTCGCGATAACTTTCCAGTTTCGGTCGATAAAATATTGGGCGGTAGTCAGGCCGAAGCCCGAAGAGCAGCCGGTGATCAGAATGGTTTTCATGGTGTGTATCCATCGCGTGATTGACAGTGACACAACGATAAGCTGTGGTAACCGGACTGAATATCATCGCCCATCCGCTATTCTTTTGCAGGAGTCCGGAATGCTCGATCCGCTCGCTGAAGTGGTCACCCTGCTGCAACCCAGCGCTTCACTGTCCAAAATCGTCAACGGCGCCGGCGCCTGGCGGGTGCAGCGCTCCGTACACGGCCAGCCTTTTTACTGCGCGATTTTACAAGGGGAGTCGAGGCTTTCGGTGGCCGGGCAGTTGCCGATGACCCTGCAGGCAGGCGACTTTGTGCTGATCCCGGCGGCTTACGATTTCGAGATGATGAGCCTTCAGCCCGTTCTGGAGGGTGACGCTGAACGGGTTCCCGTCGAGGTCCGTCCACGGGACATTCGTGTCGGCCCGCCCGATGTGCCCGTCGACGTTCAGTTGTTGGTAGGTCACTGCACCTTCGGATCGCCGGACGCTGCTTTATTGGTCTCGCTGCTCCCGCAACTGATCCACGTGCGCGGCGAGCCCCGACTGGCGACGCTGGTTGGCTTGGTGACCGGGGAAGCCCGGGCTCAGCGGCCAGCAAGGGACGTGATCCTCGCCCATTTGCTGGAAGTGCTGTTTATAGAGGCGCTGCGTTGCACCGCCACCGAAGCGGCGCCACCCGGATTATTACGCGGACTGGGCGACGAACGCCTCGCGGTGGCATTGCGGCAAATGCACGGGCATCCGGGCCGCCCGTGGACCGTGGAACAACTGGCGAGGGAAGCCGCCCTGTCGCGTTCGACGTTCTTCGAGCGTTTTCAGAACGCATTGGGTATGCCACCCATGGCGTATCTGTTGGCGTGGAGAATGGCGCTGGCAAAAAAGCTGCTGCGTGAGCGCGTGGAGGACATTGCCGGGATTGCACAGCGCGTGGGTTACGGCTCGGTGAGCGCGTTCAGCGTGGCATTCAACCGCTACACCGGGCGCGCGCCGGGTCGGTACTCGCGGGAAGGAGACGGTGGGTGACTGACCGCCCGCACATTCAATACGATTTGTCGTTCCAGCCATCTACACGGGGCCCTCGGATGAACAGCTATCTGGCGCAGGCACACAATAATCAATGGTCTAACCGGCGCTTGCTCTCGGCATGCCTTGGCTTAAGCGACGAAGAATACCTGGCGCCGCGAACAGGTTTTTTCCCTCGATCGAGCTGACATTGCGGCACATTCTTGATGTCGATCAGTTTTACCTGGCGGCACTGACGTTTGATCTGAAGGGCCAACGACAGAACCTGCCCGAGAATCTGTCGATTCAGCAACTGGTCCAGCTCCAATCCGGGGCCGACGCCCGACTTGTCACCTATTGCGAAGGCTTGAGTGAGGACGTCTTGAGCAGTCGAGCGCGCGTGGTGCGGGCAGCAGGCATTATTCCTGAACAGGTGGATCGCTTGCTGCTGCACTTATTCCAGCATCAGATTCACCACCGTGGACAGGTTCACGCCATGCTGTCCGGTACCCGCATATCACCGCCACAACTGGATGAATTTTATCTGGATGGGGATTTGCCCTTGAGGGCCGCCGACAGGCCTCTTCCCGGCTAAAGCCGGTCCTACCAGACCACACACATCTAGTCAGGCTAGCGGTGAGCCCACTGTAGGACCGGCTTTAGCCGGGAAGGCGTCAGACGTCACGCCTTCATTCGTTGACTGAGAAATGGGGTCTCAGCCAACGGCGTTACTTGTGCCCCTTGGCCTTCGGCACCATCTGTTTGATCGTCCCGGTAGGGATGTCAATCAACGCGTATTTGTCCTTGATTTCCACCCACTGCTGGTTCTTGTCCGGTGCAGTCAGGTGGCGTGCGCGCCAGTCTTTAACGGCGAGGCTCGGACGTTGGTACTGGTCAGGGGCGTTATCGCCTTCCTTGATTTCCTTGACCCCTGCTCCCGGCCGATCCATCGTCACGCTTGGCTGTTCGGCAGCGTACGAAAAGCTGCTGACGGCGCATACGGCGGTGAACAGCAGATGAGGGAGGTATTTCTTTCCGAGCATGATCAGATCCTCTGGCAGACGAGTGCCATTTAATGAATAAAGGGTGACGGTGCATCCGTCATGCTCAGACCGGGACTGATTCGGAGGAGTTCGATCGGATCAGGTGCCATACGCTCCCATCGACTTTCGTGTGCTTGCCAGCGGAGCAACAGCCGAGACCAGAAGCTGGCGATCAACAATGTCCGGGAGCCAGTGGCCGGACGCTTGTTCTCTGCCCAATGAATAGGGCATCAATGTCGCTGCACTGTTTGCAGGGAGAAACCCACATGGACAGCCCCACGCTCCACACGGCTCGACTGATACTCGCCCCGCTGCTGTTGACAGATGCGCCCGCGATTCAACAGGTGTTTCCCCAGTGGGACGTGGTCCGGTATCTGGACAGCCATGTGCCATGGCCCTATCCCGAAGACGGCGCACTGACCTACATCCGCGACGTCGCGCTTCCTGCTGCGGCAGAGGGAAGCGAATGGCACTGGACGATACGCCTGATCGGCGAACCGGCGCGGGTGATCGGCTGCATCAGCCTGCACGATCAGCTCAAAAACCACAGGGGTTTCTGGCTCGCGCCGCAGTGGCGCGGCCAGGGCTATATCCAGGAGGCGTGCGAGGTGGTCAACGCCTTCTGGTTCGAAACGCTGCAGCGGCCAGTGATGCAGGTGCCCAAGGCGGCGGGCAATGATGCCTCGCGAAGGATTTCTCAGCGCGAAGGCATGCGACTGATCGAGCGCCGGGACGGCCATTTCGTCTCGGGTCCGATGGTTCAAGAACTCTGGGAATTGACCCGCGAGGAATGGCTGGCGATGCAAGCGCGGGCCTCGGGATGATGCAACCGCCACTGTTTTCCCGGGACAGTGACTTGATTGCCTGTTGACCTGCCCCGTCTCAATCCCTAGGGTAGCCGGCCTTCTTTACCCCTCGGGAACCCCATGTCCAGCCGCAGCAAGCTCCCCTCCACCGTCTACCTTCTGGGCCTGACGATTTTCTCGCTGGTGACGGCCGAGTTCATGGTCGCCGGCATGATGCCGGCACTGGCCGACGCGTTCTCGGTCAGTCTCGCCCAGGTCGGCAACCTGATCGCCTTTTACGCCTTGGGCATGGCGATCGGCGGCCCGCTTGTGACCGTCCTGCTGCTGTCAAAAGGCGTCAGCAACAAACGCTCTTTGATCGCGCTGCTCGTCTGTTATGTGGTCGCCGGCGCAGTCGCAGCGGCCGCGCAAAGTTATCTGGTGCTCGCTGCTGCTCGCGTGGTCATGGGCATCTCCAGTGCCGTCTGCATCGGTTTGTGCATGACGGTGTGCGCAGGCCTCGTGACGCCGGAACGTCGCGGTCGGGCGGTGTCGGTGGTCCTTGCCGGGCTGATGCTGTCCCCGGTCGTAGGCGTGCCGCTGACTACAGGGGTCGAGCAACACTTTGGCTGGCGTGCGAGCGCCTGGCTGGTGGTGGTGCTGGCGATGCTGTGCACGGTGCTGGCGAGCAAGCGCCTGCCGGCGAGCGCCAACGGCAGCGAACCGCCACTGCGCCAACAAGTCGCCGACATGAATAACCCGCCCCTCTGGGCGGCGTACGTCACCAGCGGGTTGATCATCGGCGCTACGTTTGCCGCCTTCAGCTATTGCACGCCCATTTTGATTCAGGAAGTCGGCGTCGCGCCGAAATTCGTCGCACCGCTGCTGGCGCTGTACGGCGTCGCGAACGTGCTGGGCAACTGGGTGGTGGGCCGGCTGGCGGATCGCTACATGATGGCGATCGTCGGCTGGGGCTTGGCAATCATGGTGCTGGCGTTATCGGGCTTCGCCCTGGCCGGGGATCATCTGTGGCTCAACCTGATGTGCTTCCTTGCCCTCGGACTGACCGGTGTGGCACTGAATCCTGCGATGGTGGCGCGCGTCATGAAAGCGGCCGAGCCCGGCGCGCTGGTGAACATCATGCACACCTCGGTCATCACCGCCGGGCTGGCGTTCGGTAGCTGGGCGGGCGGTGTGACGATCGACGCAGGCCTGGGTTTGCGCTCGCCGCTCTGGGTCGGTGCGGCCATGGCCCTGGCAGGATTGCTGAGCCTGGTGCGGCCGATAGCGATGCGTCGCAGCCAGGCGCTGTGCGACTGAAAGCGGCGTTAGGGACGGCCGGGCATTGCCAGGTGATGCCCCCTTCAGGGCGAGTCAGCGGCGCCATTGCCCAACAGCGGACAGACCTGCCCGGCCCGCTCGGCCAACAGATTGCGCAGCGCGTGCATCTGCCCGATGCGCTCGTCCAGCAACGCGATTTTCTCGCTGAATAATCGAGCGAGCAGGTCGCTGGAGACCTGCTCGCTGTTCCACAGCAACGGCAGGTTTTCGCCGATCTCCTTCAGCGAAAACCCCAGTTGCTGCGCCAGCTTGATGTACCCCACCAGCTGCAGGGTCTCCTGCGGATAATGCCGGTAGCCATTGGCACTGCGCCGGGGCTTGATCAGGCCTTTCTCCTCATAAAACCGCAACGCGTCCACAGACACGCCAGCGTGCAGTGCCACTTCACCTATTTTCATAACGTTCAATGCTCACGTTGACTCTGGACCTAAGACCAGGCTTTAGCCTGCGGGCTCAACTCTGAGGGATGATCATGATCAACGCAAAGACCAACAGGCACCTTGTCAGAGGCAGCGCCGTTTACGACTTGATAATGACGGCAGGCTTCATGACGCCCTGGACTGCAACATGGGTGTTCAGCGCCTTTGCCGCGCTTTCGGCCGCTCTGGCACTGGAGCGGCCCGTGCCTGTGCTGGACGTCAACGGGATGCTGTTCGCCAATCTGCTTGGCAGCGTGGTGGTGGTCTGGTCGTTGTGGCGCCTCGCGCAACCGAGCCGTCGCGTCGGGTTATACGACGCACTGGCAAGGGCGCTGTTTGCGGCCTGGCAGCTTTATGCAGTCGCTCAGGGAGCGAGTTTTCTGATTCTCGGGTTTACGGTTTTCGAGGTGCTGTTTGTTGTTGCACAGGTCTGGCCGGTCTGGCATTCAGGACAAGCCAGCCAGAGGGAGAAACAGGCGCCAGCGTCGTCCGGGGGGGCACTAAACGGAATAGCTGAGTCCTCGAACCAAGCGCGGCGCCCACCTGCACGAAGCGCTCAACCGAACCGCAGCAGCGCCGCATCAATAAACCGGCGCAGCTTGGCCGTTCGCTGCCGGCTGCCGGTGTACAGCATATGCAGGGGCCGGCTCGGCGCCTCATAGTCAGGCAATACTCGCACCAGCTCGCCACTGCGCAAGGCAGGCTCCAGGAATATCAGCGGGCCGAGCACGATGCCGAAGCCGTCCAGCGCGGCCGAGAGCAGCGCGCGGCTCTCGTTGACCCTCAATCGACTGGCCACCTGAACCCGCGCCACCGTCGAGCCCTTGCAGAACACCCACTCGCGGTCAGTCGGCTGCGACCACCAGGCGTAGCCCAGGCACTCATGCTGGCTCAGGTCCTGCGGACGTTGCGGCACACCGCGTTCTGCCAGATAGCCAGGCGCCGCGCAGGCCACCAGTTGGTAAGGCGCCAACGGCCGGGCGGTCAGGCTGGACACCTCCACCGGGCCGATCCTGAATGCGATGTCAAACCCCTCCTCCACCAGATCAACGAAGCGATCGGTCAACTGCAGATCGATTTCAATCTCGGGGTGCAGCCGCAGGAATGTCGTGACGAAGGGCATGAGGCGAGAGGAGCCGAAGGTGATGGGCGCGCTGATTTTCAGCTTGCCGCGCGGGGTGTCATTCATCATCTCCCCAAGGGAATCCGCCGCTCTCGCTTCACTGAGAATGTGTTTGCAACGCTCCAGATACGCCTGGCCCAGTTCGGTCAGGCTCTGGCGTCGAGTGGTGCGGTTCAGCAACCGCGCGCCGAGCCGATGCTCTAGCGCAGCGACGTGTTTGGCGACCATCTGCGGCGACAGCCCCATTCGCTCGGCCGCTTTGGCGTAAGACCCGCACTCCGCCGCCGTGACGAAGGCTTCCATGCTGCTGAGACGGTCCATGATTCAACACTCCTGGTAGCGAGACTATGTGCCTGATGATTATTTATCTGCCGCTGGTTCGCAATCATCATGGCCGCTTCCAGCACATCATCGGAGTTATCACATGCGCATCGGCATCATCGGGGCAGGCTTCATCGGGCGCGCAGTGGCGCAGTTGTTCATCACGGCTGGCCATGAAGTCATGATCAGCAATTCGCGCGGGCCTGAAACCCTGGAAAATGTGGCCACCGAGATCCCGCAGGCTCAAATTGGCACCATCCAAGATGCGACACGCTTTGGCGATGTTGTTCTCGTGGCGATTCCCTTCAAGCACTACCCCACCCTGCCCGCCGAATGGCTTGCGGGTAAAACGGTGCTGGATGCCAACAACTACTATCCCGACCAGGATGGCCCTATCCCGGCGCTGGACAGGTTCGAAACCACCACCAGCCGGCTGCTCGCCGAGCATCTGCCTCGCGCCCATGTGGTGAAGGTGTTCAATGCGATCCTGGCCGATGACCTGATGCGCGATGCTCGCCCAGTTAAAGCGCACGACCGACGTGCCTTGCCGGTGGCCGCCGATGACCCTGGGGCGAAGGCGCTGGCCGTCCGGCTACTGGACGAGGTGGGATTTGACGCGGTCGACGCCGGCAACCTCGATGAAAGCTGGCGATTCGAACGGGCCAAGCCCGCTTACTGCATTCCGTTAAGCAAGGAGGCGCTGAAGGCCGCGCTGGCCAAGGCTCAAAGGCACGTGGAATTGCCACACGGGTCTTGGCGCCACTGATCAATCGACCCATTCATACCGGTTACAGGTCGAACCCGATCGCCCGAATGGCTGCCTCGGCAATCTGCTGATCCTGCAGATAGGTGCCGCCAGAGACACCAATGCCGCCGGTCAGCTTGCCGCTGCTAATGAGCGGGTATCCACCCCCAAGCGCGAGGAATCGAGGGAGCTTGGACAAGGGCTGAAGCTTTGGATCGGCGAGGTACTCATTCCACACATGGGTCGGATAACCGTAAGAGGCCGCTGTCCAGGCTTTATCGATGGCAGCGTCGGCGGTCAGAAAAGGCGCCTGATCTGACCGGGAGAACCATTTCATGGCGCCACCTGCATCGACAACAGCCACGGAAACGGCAATCCCCATTTTTTCAGCAGCGCCAATGGCTGCATAGGCGAGCGCCTCGGGGGCTGTTCTACAAACAGTGGCGGCGCTGATGTAAAGCGGAGTCAAAGAGCTCATCGTTCAAATCTCGAAAGTGTGTTTGGTGTAGGCGCGACGCACGTGGTGAAAATCGAAAAAAAGAGACGTGATGATTGATCTCTCGGTATTGCTGGCCTGTCGGCTGGCACTGGTCTCGGGACGATAAGTCGCGAGTGCCAGCGCAGAAAATCCCTTCGCCCACTACCGCTGAATAAGGAGCCTGACCATGGTTGCCATTACCAACTACTCCGACGCGCTGCATCGCCAGGCCGTGATCGAACTCTGGAACGCTGTATTCGGCTACGAAACCGCCCATAACACGCCCGGCCTCGCCATCGACAAAAAGCTGGCCGTTGCGGACGGTCTGTTCTTTGTCGCCCTGACGGACAATGAGGTGGTGGGTACTGTTCTGGCCGGGTACGACGGGCACCGTGGATGGCTGTATGCGGTGGCGGTGCACCCCTCACATCGCAGAAAAGGCGTGGGCGTGCAGTTGGTTCGTCATGCCGAGCACGCCCTGACATTGCAGGGGTGCATGAAAATCAACCTGCAGATCGTCAGCATCAATGCCAGCGTCCAGGCGTTCTATGAGTCTGTGGGTTACTCAACCGAACCGCGCATCAGCATGGGCAAGAAAATCGACTCGAACATCACGGGTTGATGCGCACGCAGCAGCGCCTGCGTTGCCCTGCCACGCCGCATGGGCGGACATCAGCGCCCCTGATCAGGGGCGCAGGGTTTTGCCGCTTTACTTGGCCGGATGCGCTTTCAGCCAGGCCTTCATCTGCGCAATTTCCGCCGCCTGCGCCGCCACAATCTTGCGGGCCAGTTCCAGCATCTCCGGATCCTTGCCGTATTTGAGCTCGATCTTCGCCATCTCCACTGCGCCTTCGTGGTGAGGCAGCATGCCCGCCGCGAAGGCAACGTCAGGGTCGTCGCTCATCATCCCGTGATGCATGTCGTCTTTCATGGCGCCCATCGATTGCTGGTAGGCCTCATGCATCTGTTTGACGTCCTCCGCCTGATCGGCCCTGACGGCGGTTACGGCAAGCAGAGCAATCACGCTGACAACGGCGGCAATCTTTTTCATGACGAAGCATCCTGGATGAGGGTTGAGACGAAGCGGTCACGCTAGACCTTTCCACTGCGGCAAGGTCAAGGGCATTGAGCAGCCCATCGCCGCAGGCTCGATCAACACCGCCAAAACCAACGGAACAGACGCCCCGTCGGGTCTGGCAAATCAACCCTGTGGCTGGAACCTTTGGCTTTCTGCGCGAGTCCTTTCTGAAGCCGAATTGCATTCTGCCAGCATGCAGCGTAAAACGCTGGCCGCCGATACTGCTGGATCAACCGGCTGATGCAGTCCCGGAGGGCCGATGGCGCCCCTCGGTCTCAGGTCATAACGTTACGTTTACAGGTGGACACTTGAAGCATTTGACCCGGGAAGCCCTTGAGGCTGAAGTCATGCAGTTGCGTTCGGCATTGAAGAAAAGTGAAGCCCTCAGGCTGGAAAGCCTGTGCACCGGCATTCGACAGAATGCGATGGCGGGCTCGATCGACACTGCGGTTGAGCCCGCAGTCGACGGCGTGGCCGAGCAAGCGATCGAAGAGGCTCAGACCCGCTACCGCCTCGCGGTAAAGGCCACCAACGATGCCATCTGGGACTGGGACCTGAAAGACAACCACGTCCTGTGGAACGACGCCCTGGAACGGGTCTACGGGCATCCGCTCGCCACCATCGCCATGACCGGCGACTGGTGGATGGCACAGATTCACGCCGATGACAGGCAGCGCATCGTCACCTCGATCCACGACGTGATAGACGGCAGGCTGACAGGCTGGAGCGAAGAGTACCGGTTTCGAAGGGTGGACGGCACGTACGCCCAGGTCCTCGACCGCGGGCACGTCATCCGGGATGCTCAAGGCCAGGCGGTGCGCATGATCGGCGCGATGCTCGACCTCACGCCCATCCGCGACACCGAAGCGGCCCTGCGTCAGAGCGAGGAGCGGTTCAGGACCATTCTGGAAACCATCGAGGCCGCCTTCGCCATCGTCCAGGTCAAGTTCGACGCTAACGAAACCCCTGTCGATTACCGCTTTGTCGAGGCCAATCCGGCCTTTGAACGCGAGGCTGGGGTCAACCTGCGCGGGAAGTGGGTCACGGAGTTTGCGCCCGACCTCGAGCAGTTCTGGTTCGACACCTACGGACGTGTGGCCAAGACGCGCGTGCCGGCCACCTTCGAAAGCTATGCCAAAGCCTTTCAGCGCTGGTTTGACGTGCGCGCCGTGCCCGTCGGCGATCCCGCCGAATGTCAGATCGCGATCATCTTCAATGACGTGACGGGGCGGCGGGATGCCGAGGAACGTTTGCGCCAGAGCGAAGCCATCGCCCGCGCCAACGTCGAGCGCGTGCAGCTGGCGCTTGAGGCCGGGGCGATTTTCGGCACGTGGCACTGGGAGCTGCCCAGCGACAGTTTCACCGTGGACGAAGCCTTCGCCCGGGCATTTGGACTCGACCCGATGCTGGGCCACGAAGGGCTCAGCCTGCAACAAGTGGTGGAAACTGTGCACCCGGAAGACCGGGCCGGACTGATGGCGGCGATCAACGAAGCCATTAGCCGCGGCGGCGCCTACGCCCATCAATACCGGGTGCGTCGGGCGGACGGCAAATACTACTGGATCGAGGCCAACGGGCGCGTCAACTTCAGCGAGGACGGCGTCCCCCTCAGTTTTCCGGGTGTCTTGATCGATGTGGAAGAGCGGCGTTCGGTGGAAGCCCAGCGCGACCTGGCGATCGCCGCCCTGCGCACCCTCAACGACACCCTTGAACAGCGCGTGGCTGAACGCACCGCAGCCTTGATGCAGGCCGAAGAGAAACTTCGCCAGTCGCAGAAAATGGAAGCAGTGGGTCAACTCACGGGCGGGCTTGCCCATGACTTCAACAACTTGCTCGCGGGCATCTCCGGCTCGCTGGAATTGTTGAGCGCACGGTTTGCCCAGGGTCGTCTGACGGATGTCGACCGGTACCTCACGACGGCGCAAGGCGCCACCAAGCGGGCTGCCGCCCTGACCCACCGACTGCTGGCGTTCTCCCGCCGGCAAACACTCGATCCCCGCCCTACCGAGATCAACAGCCTCGTCGAGGGCATGACCGAGCTGATTCAGCGCACCGTGGGCCCCAGCATCACCGTGCAGACCGTCGGCTCGCCGGACAGCTGCGTGGCCTTGGTCGACGCGAGCCAGCTGGAAAATGCGCTGCTGAATCTGTGCATCAACTCGCGGGATGCCATGCAGGACGGTGGCAGCATCACCATCGAAACCCGCTGGCAGGTCGTGGGCTCCACCGAAGCGCCGCTGCTGGAGGTCTCCGAGGGCGAATACCTGACCCTCAGCGTCACCGACACCGGGACCGGCATGCCGGCCAACGTCGTGGCGAAAGCATTCGACCCTTTCTTCACCACCAAACCCATCGGCCAGGGCACGGGACTGGGCCTCTCGATGATTTACGGTTTCGCCAAGCAATCCGGGGGGCAGGTTCGCATCGCCTCTGTGGTCGGGCAAGGCACCACGCTGTGCATCTACCTGCCCCGCCACCACGGGAATCCCGGCGCCAATGAAGCGCACATCCCGAATGCCGCCACCCAGACGGCTGGCATTGGCGAGACGATTCTGGTTGTGGACGATGAACCCACGGTGCGCATGCTGGTGACAGAGGTGCTGGGCGAGCTGGGCTATTCCGTCATGGAGGCGGCGGACAGTGCCAGCGGACTGACGCTGCTTCGCTCGGACGTGCGCGTCGACATGCTCGTCACCGATGTGGGCTTGCCCGGCGGGATGAACGGACGCCAGATGGCCGACGCCGCGCGCGAACTCCGTCCGGGACTCAAAACGCTGTTCATCACCGGCTACGCGGAAAGCGCGGCCATCGGCGCCAACCAGCTTGAGCCTGGCATGCATGTGCTGACCAAGCCCTTCGCCATTGAAACACTGGCCGCTCGCGTGCGCGAACTGATGAACACGCCGATGTAACCCTCACTCCGCACGCGCCGATCAGGCCCCTTACACCGGGTCCTTGTCGGCCACTGCCGGCGCAGCGACGGCTTCATCAACCCATTCGGCCGCGCTGTCCCGTCGTGATTGATCCAATAGATCGTTCAGCGCGACGTGCAGCTTTTGCAACGCCCCGTGTTTATCCACCCACCAGTCGGTGGACCACAGCCGCAGCAGGTTCCAGCCCAGTCCGGTGAGAATCGCCCCGCGCACTTTGTCCCGGTCCCGGGCAGTGGCCGCGCTGTGATAGGTGGCACCGTCGCACTCAACACCCGCCAGGTAGTCGCCCGGACGATCAGGGTGAACGATGCCCAGATCGATGCGGAACCGTGACACGCCGATCTGCGGTACGACCTGCCAGCCCAGACGCCGCAGCCCTTGGGCGACCGCCTCCTCGAACGGCGAGTCATAGCCGCCGACCGAGCCTTGTATCGCCTCGGCCAGCGCTTTCGGCCCACGTTGAGCGAACTCGATGAAGTGCTTCAAATCCCGCACGGCCCGCGCGTTGGTCCGATTGAGGTCGATCATCGACGGATCGAACGAGGTGAACACCAGCATTTCCCGCCGGGACCGGGTGATGGCAACGTTGAGCCGGCGCCAGCCGCCGTCTTTGTTGAGCGGCCCGAAGTTCATCGACATCACCGGCGCACCGGGTTCGGTGGGGCCATAACCAATGCCGAGCATGATCAGGTCACGCTCGTCGCCCTGGACCGTTTCTAGGTTTTTGACCACCACCGGCTCGGTCTGGGTGTCCTGGAAGAACGGCTCGATCTGCGGGTATTGCTTGCGGGCCGCGTCCAGCAGGTCGTTGATCAGCTTCTGCTGATCGGAGTTGAGGGTGATGATGCCGATGGAATACCCCGCCGCCACAAACCCGGGGTCGGTGAGGCGCTTGACGGTTTCATCGACGATAGCTTGGGCTTCGGCCTGGTTGTAACGCCCGTTGCCTTTCGCGTAGACGCCCTCGACCTTGCGCCACTCGACCGCACTGGCGCGGGTTTCCGCGGCCGGGAAGGTGATCAGGTTGCTGTCGTAATAACGGTGATTGGAGAAGGCAATCAGGCTTTCATGGCGACTGCGGTAGTGCCAGCTCAGACTGTGACTCGGCACCCCTGCCCCCAGGCATTCGTCGAGGATGCTTTCCATGTCTTCGGCGGTGTCGTCGTCACCGGCGTTCGGGCCACGGTTGAAGAAGTTGGTGGGCGGCATCTGCCGGGGGTCACCGGCGATGATCACCTGCTTGCCCCGGGCAATCGAACCAATGGCGTCCCACGGCGCGATTTGCGACGCCTCGTCGAAGATCACCAGGTCGAACGGCGGCTGATCGGCGGGCAGGAACTGCGCAATCGACAACGGGCTCATGAGCATGCAAGGGGCCAGACAATTCAGCGCATCGCCCATCTCGATCGCCAGCTGCCGGACCGGTTTGTGCCGGCGCGACTTCTGCAGCTCGTGTTTGAGAATGGCAAAGCCGCTGCTTTTGGGAATGTCGTTCTTGGACGGAATCAATCCGCAGAGTTTGGCGCGGATATAGCGCACGGTCAGTTTCGCCAGCTCGTCGTCCAGGCGCACGAAGGTGCTGATGTCACTCATGTGCTCGGCCGCGACGAAATTGCGCAGCAACGGTTCGCCGTCGATGCCCTGGGTGGCGAACCAATGGGCATAGGCCGTGACGAAGGTCTCCTCGGTGGCAGACGGCAACAGACTGCCGACTTCCAGTTCCTTGGCAAGATTGGCCAGGCCGGCCTCGGCCGCCTGTTCGCGCACCCGGCACCAGTCGCACCACGCCTTGAGCTGCTCTTCCTGCTGCTGGATGGCAAGTGACGTCGCCCGAAGTGTCGCCACGCTCAGGGACGTTTGAGTGCTTGTGCACGCCAGCGCGGCGAACAAACGCACGGCCGCCTCAACGCGGGACAACCCCTGCTGCAAGGTCGATACCGCGGTAGCGAGTTGGCCATTCGGCGCCAGCATGTCGTTCGCGTCGATCACCAGACGCGCCACGGCGCCGCGCAAGGCAACCAGGTGTTCGGGTGATTCGGCCATCCCGATCAGCCTGCCGCGCAACCCCTCGGCCAGGGTCACGGCCTGCAGCGTGCGCACCGGGTCGCTCTTCAGCCCTTGCCAGCCAGGGATCGATTGCATGTCGCTGGCCAACGCGTCCATTTCCAGCAGCTGGGCGTGCAGGCGCTCAAAAATAGCGAGGTCTCCGACGGTGTCCGGCAGGCCCGCCGCGCCACCGAGAGAGGCGAGTTTCTTCGCCACCTTTTTCTGGGCCAGCGTTCCCAGGAACCAGAACTTGCCCTCGGCGTCGTGCCACTCATTGCGCAGTTGCGCGACCGGCACACGGCGGCACGCTTCATCGGCGTAATCCAGTGACAGGGTCTCTTCAAGCTCCCGATAGCTCTCGAGCAACTGGCAACTGCGCCGGGCGGCTTCGATACGCGCGGCAGCGTCGGGTGCAAAGGCAAACGACAGGTTCAGGCCATGGGATTCAAGGATCAGGGAGACAAGATCATGCAGCTGCTGGACCTGAGCCACTTCAGCCACCGGCAACGGCACGTGGGTCAGTGCCAGCAGCCGCTCACTGGCGGCGTTCAATTCATCGAGGGACGGGGGCACTTCCCGTGCGGCACCGGCAATCTGTGCCTGCCAGGCGTTCGACCATTGGGTCTGCGCCAGGGCGCCAAACTTACCTGACAGGTCGCGGGCGGCACTGCCATTGAGTCCCAGGCGACGGGCGAGATCCAGCAACCCGGCGTACTCGGCCCCATCGTGTTCCGTGCCCGTTTCCCAGGCCAGCCTTGGCGTCTGCGGGCTGTGATCGCGAACCACCCGGCCGATGGACTGGTGTAGGGTCAGGCCGTTATCCCAGCGTCGGTGCAGCACGTCGACCAGCTGATTGAGCCGTGAGCGCAGGGCCTGCAACCGCGCGGCTTCACGCTCCCATTCCTCGGCGCTCAACGCTTCACTCACGTCCCAGGCGCGGTCCAGCTGCTTAAGCACTTCAACCTTCGACGCCTTGCTGGAATGCAGCTCCAGACAGAACTCGCCGAGGCCCTTTTCCGCCAGGCGCCTAAACACCACGTCAAGGGCCGCGCGTTTCTCCGCCACGAACAGCACGCGCCGGCCGAGGGCCAGGTTGTGGGCAATCATGTTGGCGATGGTCTGGGATTTACCGGTGCCGGGCGGACCGTCCATGACAAAGCTATGGGTGTTGGCCGATGCCACCACCGCTGCCACTTGCGACGAATCGGCCGGCAAGGGTGCGAACAGCTGCGCCGGCGTCACGGTCGCATCCAGACGCTCGGGCCGGGGGAATTCGGCCGAACCGGAAAAGCCTTCTCCCGCCGTGTCGGGGTCCAGCAGATGCTTGACCAGAGGGCTTTGCAGCAGCTGCGCCGCGTTGGCGTTCAGGTCTTTCCACATCAGGTATTTGGCGAACGAGAAGGTGCCCAGCACCAGTTCGGTGCTCACCTCGAATCCGGGGATATCGCGCACGGCCCGGCGCACGCTGTTCCAGATGCCGGCCACATCAATGCCGCTCCCGTCGCTGGGCAGCTCACCGTCCAGCCCGGGAATGATCAACTCGAAATCGTGGCGCAGCAGCTCAAGCAAGGTCAGGTTGAAACGCGGCTCTTCGTCGAGCAGGCTCAGGGTGACGCCGGACAAGGCGCTTTTACGCTCGAGTTTGACCGGCAACAGAATCAGCGGCGCGGAATAGGTTTTCGGGTCGTCGGCGCTTTTCTTCCACTTCAGGAAGCCGATGGCAAGGAACAGCGTGTTGGCCCCGCCTTCCTCCAGATCGCTGCGGGCCTTGCGAAACAGGTCGATCAGCGTGGCTTCCAGCTTGACCTTCTCCAGACTGGCCAGGACTTCGCCGCGCGCCAGTGCCTGACGGGCCACTTCGTCGACCAGGCTTTCGTTGTTCTGCTGTTCATACAGGGCCTCATCGCGGCCGCCGCTTTTCAGGTCTGGGACGGCCACCACGCGGATGCGCTGACCGCTGGAGAGCAGGTCTTCGAGGGCCGCAGGGTCGGGGCACAGCAGACGCACGCCTTTGGCGCTGTCCGGCAAATGCAGCAGACGATTGCGCGTGGTCAGGTCGAGCAGTTTGCGTTGCCACAGCGTCAGTTTCCCGGCCGGGCCCGAGGCGTCTTCATTGATCTCGACATCGAACCCCGGCAGCGACGGCGCTTCCTCCAGCCCCTCAAACACAGGCGGTGCATCGTCGGCCCCATCGACCGGGACAGCTGACACCAGCGCCATCGGGCGAATCTTCTGCATCCGGGCGCGGTGCACATCCACGGCCATGATGAACTGCTCATCGTCGAGCTCCCGTTCGGCGGCAGCCACCGCACGGGAAAAACTCGGCGCCGGCGCCTGGGTCGCCAGGGTCGTCTCGAACACCAGCATTTCTTTCAAATCGAGACGCTTGCGCACGGCCGACGCTTCATCGGTCAGCAACTGGGAAAATTCCTGCGGCTGCAACCAGACACCGGCGAACGCGTGCCCCTTGGTCATGACCAGCAACGCATTCAACCCGGCCTGCTCCAGCGCGGCCGCGAACAACAGTGCGGTATCCAGGCACGTCGCCACGCCGTTTTCCAGCACCACACTCGGCGGTCGGATTTTCTGGCCCTGCTGCTCGAAACTGGCGGGCGGCAGCGCATAGCTCAGTTGGAAGCTGCACACCCCCGACCAGATGGCGGAAGCCAGCTCCCAGGTGCGGGTGCGGGATTTGCTTTCGTAGCCGTCGATGCCGTCTTTCTTGCCGGCACGGCGCAAGACCTGCGAGGCGGCTTTGAGCACCCGGTCCACTGCGGGGTCGTTGGGCATGCAGAACGCGGCGAGCAACTCCGGCATCGCGCTCAACCCGCCCCATTCGGTGCGGGCGAGCAGTTCGGTGGGGAAGCGCTGCTCGACGAGGACCGTCTCGCCCTGGGACACGCGCATGACCACGTCGGCGTTCAGGCTTTCCGTCAGGCCGGACAGGTAACCGGCGTTCAGCTTGATGTCGCGATCAGAGACGCTGAGGCGATCACCGGGATGGATGCGGTCAATATTCCAGCTTCGGCTTTCAACGAAGTCCGGGTCAGTGCTTAAGGTCAGTACCAGGTTTTCAAGGGTGGTTTCTTCCTGGTTCCAGAGGCTCAATTCGCGCACGAGGGGAACGGCATTCTGGTGGGAGGCGAAGCCGATCTTGCGGGCGATCAGCGCTTCAATCTTGATGTTCATTCACGGGATCCTGAAGCTACGAGCGCAGGCCTCCTGTAGAGGCCGCCAAATGGCGCCTATAGTCCATGAGTAATCGACGGTTGTGAATGTGTTTATCGGCTAATCAGCCAGCCGGGCATTTTGCAGGGACGCCAGCGCAGCGGTCCGCAACGCCCCGGCTTACGGCCCGCGCCAGGGCTTCACTGCCTGCGCGTGCCTTTGCTGCCGGCCCGGGAGATGTCCCCCCAGCGGCGCACCAGGTAGTTGTGTTCATCCATGACCGCATTCCACACCGCGATGTGGCCCATGCGCTGCTCGTAGGAGCCGCCGTCGCGCACTTCGCCAATGTCGATCAACGGCAGGCCGTCGCTGCCCATCAGTTGTTCCCGGGCGGGCAGCCCGGCGTACCAGTAATCCCACTCGGCCGCACTCAGGTGTTCGCGGCTGCGCGCCGGGTTGCCGATGTAATAACCTTGGCGGGCCATGACCGCGCCGGGCCAGCCGGACAGCCACCAGTTCAGGTACGCATAGGCCGCATCGAGTACCGCGCCCTTGGCATGGCGTGACAGGGACAACCCGCCGAACCAGCCGCGATAGCCCTCACGCGGGACGGCGACCCGGTATTTCACGCCGGCGCGATGCAAGCGCACCAGGGTCGGCGACCATAGGCTCTGGATATCGATGGTCGGGTGCAACATCAGCTCCGCCGCTTCTTCATCGTCAGACCAGAACGCGCCGAACATGCCCTGCCCCTGCTTGCGCACGAGGATGTCGGCCAGCACGTCGATCTCTTCGATGCTCAGGTTGCCGATGTCACTGAACTGCGCCAGCCCGGCGCCTTGCACCGCCAGTGCAGCGTCCAGCGCGCCAATGGCCGCGTCGCTTTGCAGCGCCACCCGCCCGCACCACGCCGGATCAACCAGCCAGCCCCAGCTCTCGTCCGCCGAACTGAAACCGGCGGGAAGGCGCTCGGGGCGATAGGCGAAACTGTCGGCGTTGTGGGTCAGTGGCAACATGCTGATCCGCTCACTTACCGCGCTGCCGAGGCTGCCGTCGTGCTGCACGAACAGGCGCTCGCTGGGCACGCTGCCGCTGCCGAGCCGGTCACTGGCCGACAGCCTGCCGCGCTTGGGCAAGTCATTGATCTCGTGCCACAAAGCGACACGGCGCGTATCGATGGGCTGGATGGCGCGGGCGGGCCAGACGAAATCCACGTTGTGGAACCACTGGTCATAGAGGTCGTAGCTGTCGGGCTGCATGACCGCGATGCGCTGGGCGGTCTGCACGTCATGCACCTGATACACCAGCTTGATGCCCAAGTCCTCTTCGGCGCGCACGCGCAGGGATTCAAGCAGCGTCACCGAAGTGCCCAAGACCCGCAGCGTCACCGTCATGCCAGCGCTTCCCGGGGCGCCGGCGCCAGGCGGTCGGTGAACGCCTCGAAGGAGCGGCGCAGCAGCGCAGTGTCCAGCCCGCGCACGATAAACACCAATCGCGAACGACGGTCGTCGCCGGGCCATTGCGGCAGGTGCACCGGCGCATGCAGGCAATGCTGCACACCATGAATGACGACGGGGGCGTGGCTGTTGTTCACGTTAAGCAGTCCTTTGACGCGCAGGATTCGTTCGCCGTGGCATCTTAGCAGCATGGACAGCCAGACCCCGAAAGCGACCCAGTCCAATGGACGTTCGAAGGTCAGGCAGCAGACCTGCGCTTCGCCGTGGCGGGCGGGTGCCGAGCACACGGCCATCAGGTGCCAGCGCGCGACTTCCTGCGCGGGATCAGGGCTGTGCAGCCCGTCACCGAGCAGCAGCTGATCGCCGCTCTGAATGGCATCCGTGGTCAGCACCGGCGCGGGGTTGATCGACTGCAAACGCCGCTGCAGCGATCGCAGCGCATCGTCATCGGCGAGGTCGGCCTTGCTGATCAGCAGTCGGTCGGCGGCGGCGACTTGGGCCATCCATTCCGGGTGCAGGCGCTCCTGCAGCGCGGCATGGCTGGCATCGACCACCGTCACCACCAGACCGATGTGCACCCGCCCGCGCAGGTGCGGGTCATTGTTGATGGTGGCGAGAATGGGCGCCGGATCGGCCAGGCCCGTGGTTTCCAGCAGGATGCGTCGGAACGCGGGCACTTCACCTTTTGCCCGGCGCTGAAGCAAGTCGGTCAGGGCATCGCGCAATTCGCCGCGAATGGAGCAACAGACACAGCCGCTGGGCAGCAGGACGGTGTCCGGCGCGACCTCTTCCACCAGCAGGTGATCGATGCCGACATCGCCGAATTCATTGATCAACAGTGCCGTGTCGCCGAGGGTTTCGCCCTGCAGCAGGCGCTTGAGCAAGGTGGTCTTGCCGCTGCCGAGAAAACCGGTGATGACGTTCAGCGCGATGCTCATGGGTGCTGCTCCAGATGGTCCAGCAGTCGTTCATCCAGTGGGTCCAGCGGGCGGCCGATCAACTGCTCGGCCCGTTGCCACAGTTGATCGAGACCGCTGGCCAGTTCCTGCTTGCCGGTGGCGCCGAGCAGCAGGTAGGAGACGCCCTGAAAGTCCTCCACCTTCAAACGAAACGGCGCCACCACCTTGTTGATCGCGGCGATCCGGCGCAGGCGTTCGCGGCGACGGGGCAGTTCGTCGCCGAGGGGGTCGCTCCAGTGCACGTCTTCGCCCAGCAAGCCGCAGAGTCCACACATGGTCATTCGCTCCTGCTTTATTTGGTGATGAGCTATTCGCGGCTATGTTCTTTGTGCTTGGGCATCAAGGCATCACATCGCCGGAATTGGGCCCCAGGGTCTGGCCGACGAACAGGTTGCCTCCCGGCTCGCTGGCCAGCAGCACGGCGACGGGCGCCACTTCTTCCGCCAGACCAAAGCGCCCCAGGGGCAGCTCCGCCGCCTTGGCGGTTTTCCAGGCGCTGCTGATCCCGGCCACCAGCGGCGTTTCGATCGGCCCCGGCGCAATGGCGTTGACCAGCACGTTGTCCTTGGCCACTTCCAGGGCGAGGGATTTGCTGAAGCCGATCACCCCGGCCTTGGCCGCCGCGTAATGGGTCAGCTCGGCGCCGCCCTTGATGCCCAACTGCGACGCGACGTTGATGATGCGTCCCCAGCGCTGCGCCAGCATGTGCGGCAAGGCGCGCTGACTGGCGATGAACACGCTGGTGAGGTCGACCCGCAGCATGTCATTCCACATGTCCAGGGTCAGGTCGACACAGCGGGCCTGGGTGAGCATGCCGGCGTTGTTGACCAGAATATCGATGCCGCCAAAGTGCTGAACGCAGGCGTCGACGCCGGCCTGCGCGCCCTCGACGGTGCCGACATCGGCGACGCTTTCGACCACCTCGACGCCCAACTCGCGGCAGTGCTGGGCGGTGTTCGCCAGGGTGACGGCGTCGCGATCGGCCAGGACCAGCCGCGCGCCCTGCTCGGCATACGCCCGGGCGATGGCGGCGCCGATGCCGCTGCCTGCGCCGGTAATCACCGCGCGTTTATTGACCAGTTGCATGGTGCTTCCTCTTTCAGTCTGCGGCTTGTGGCGCAATCAATAGCGGATCGGCGCTACGCCCTACTCCGGCCAACGCACGGTCAGGCCGCCATCGATGACGATGCTTTGTCCGGTGAGATAGCTGGACTCGTCGCTGCACAGGAAGCGCACCAGCGAGGCGACTTCATCGGCCCGGCCGATACGGCCCAGCGGGATGGCACGGGCCGCCTTGGCGAGGCCTTCCGGTCCGAGTGAGTTTTTGCTGTCCAGCGATTGCGGTGTCTCGATCAACCCGGGGATCACGGCGTTGCAGCGAATCCCCCGGGGCGCCAGCTCCACCGCCAGTGAGCGACACAACCCGGGCACCCCGGCTTTGGCCGCGGCGTAGTGCGAGTGGTCCTGCCAGCCATAGACGCCCCCGGCAATCGACGAAATCGCCACCATGGAGCCGCCCTCGCCCATGTGCCGGGCCGCCGCGCGGAAAGTGCGCATCACACCGGTGAGATCGACATCGAGCATCTCGTTCCAGCGTTCGTCGGTCATTTCCAGCAACGGTGCGCGGCGCAGCAGGCCGGCATTGGCGACCGCGTAATCAATCCGGCCGAAGCGGCTGATGGCCTGCTCGGCCAGGGCGTCAACCGAGGCCGTCCGGGTGACGTCCAGCTCCGCCATCAGGCATTCGCCGCCGGCGTCGGCGACCAGCCGCGCCGTGATCTCGGGGTCATGGGGGTCGGCCGGGTAATAGCCGCCCACCACGGCAACGCCCTTGTGCGCGAACGCCACCGCCAGGGCCTGGCCGATCCCGCTGGCGGCCCCGGTAATCAACGCTACGGTGCGAGTCATGTTCAGCTCCTTATTGGACGGTTGCTATTGGACGGATTCGGGGCGCACATGGCGGGCGGCGAACATCAGTACACCGGACAGAAAGCACGGCACGGCGCCGAAATACAGCGCCGACGTCTGCCAGTCGCCGCCAGCGCTCAGCACCGTGGTCGCGCCGAACCCTGCGACCACCGCGCCAATCGGGCCCATGGCGTGGATGATCGCGCCACCGGTGGCGCGGATGCTGGTCGGGAAGCTTTCGCTGATGAAAAACAGGGCCGCGGAATACGGACCGATCAGGAAGAACAGCCCGAGGCTGTACAGGCCGACCACCGTGGGCATGTTGCTGGGGCCGAAGAGCATGCCGGTGAACGACAGACCACCGAGCATCCAGCCCAGGCCGATCACGTTGCGCCGGCCGATCTTGTCGCCCATCCAACCGTGGCTCAGGTAACCGCAGTAACCCACCAGGTTCGACAGCACCAGGATGATCAGCGAGTTCTCGAAGGAGATGTGGTGCACGCTGACGATCACGGAGGTGCCCAGCACGCTGAACACTTGAATGGCCGCCCAGTTGAGCAGGATCGCTGCGCCGATCACCAGCGTGGCGCGCCGCGAGGTGCCCCGGAACGCTGCACCGATGCCAGCCGTGCGATGCTCTTCGTAGTCCACGCCGTAGGTCATCGCCACTTGCCTGGCCTGCTCAGCGTCGCCGGCCTTGCGCAGTTGGGTGATGCGCTGGTGTATCTGGAACTGCGGGCTCTCCTTGAGCTTGCGTGCCATGAACGCGATCACCAGCGCCGGGATCGCGGCGAAGACGAAGCAGCCCTGCCAGCCGATAATAGGCAGCAGCACCGCGGTCAATCCGGCGGCAATCAATGCGCCGACCGGCCAGCCGCCCTGCACCAGGCTGTAGATGAAGCCACGGCGTTTGGCCAGGCGCGGGTCCTCGGAGGCCGCATAGATTTCGCTGAGGTACGTGGCGTTAACGGTTTCTTCGGCGTACCCCAGCCCGCTCAGGGAGCGGATCAGGATCAGCGGCGACTTGCCCCATGACCCGCCCAGTGCCGTCAGCGCCGAGCAGATCGCGGAACCGGTGACCGTGAAAATGATGCCCATGCGTCGACCGAGACGGTCCACCAACGGCCCGATGGCCAGGGCGATGACCGCCGTGCCGACCGCAGCCCAGGTGGCGATTTCCGCCTGTTCCGCTTCGCCCCACTGAAAGTGCCGACCGATTTCCGGCAGCAAGGTGCCGAACAGGATGAAGTCGTACACCGCAAAGACCCACGCGAAAAAAGCGATCCAGGTGGCGTAGCGCACTTGCTCGGAAGTCAGTTGCTGGGGTTTCCAGCCGGTCAGATCAAGCTTGTTGTAGATGGACATGGGTCACGCCTCGGAATGAAGGGCCAATCAGCTGTGGCGAGGGTTACGGCGGACGAAGTCATCGGCGATTTCGTCGAACGTGACAAATTTGACGCCGGCATGGCTCTGGATGTGCTCGATCAGACGCTCCAGCATGAGCAGCACTTGCGGACGACCGGAGACGTCCGGGTGGATGGTCATGGTGAACACGGCGTGCTCGTGCTCGCGGTAAACCCAGTCGAACTGATCGCGCCACATCTCTTCCAGATGGCGCGGGTTGACGAAGCCGTGGCTGTTGGGCGCCTTTTTGATGAACATCATCGGCGGCAGGTCATCGAGGTACCAGTTGGCCGGAATCTCCACCAGGTCGGTTTCCTGACCGCGCACCAGCGGTTTCATCCAGGTGTCGGGGTGCTGGGTGTAATCGATCTTGGTCCAGCTGTCGCCGACGCGGACGTAGTACGGATGGAAGTCGTTGTGCATCAGGCTGTGGTCGTACTTGATGCCCTTCTTGAGCAGCAACTCGTTGGTGACCTTGCTGAACTCCCACCAGGGTGCGACGTAGCCGGTCGGGCGTTTGCCGGTCATTTGGGTGATCAGCTCGATGGACTTGTCGAGCACGATTTCTTCCTGCTCGGGGGTCATGGCGATGGGGTTTTCGTGGCTGTAGCCGTGCACCCCGATCTCGTGACCGGCGTCGAACACGGCCTTCATCTGCTCGGGAAACGTCTCCATCGAGTGACCGGGGACGAACCAGGTGGTGCGCAGGCCGTAGCGCTCGAACAGTTTGAGCAGCCGCGGCGCACCCACCTCACCCGCGAACAGGCCCCGGGAAATATCGTCAGGCGAATCTTCGCCACCGTAGGAACCTAACCAGCCTGCCACGGCGTCGACGTCGACACCGAAGGCGCACAGAATTTCTTTAGCCATCATCGTTCTCCAGCGGAGTTATCGGATCCTTCGTTTCGGGACGTGCGCAACGCGGCCTCAACGGCCAGCGCTGCGCGTAATAAACGTGAGTCTTCGCCACACGGCGCGCTGATCAACAGGCCCGTAGGCAGGCCGAGCGCGTCGCGGCCGCTGGGCAGCGACACGCCCGGCATGTCCAGCAAACTGCCCGGCATGGTCAGGCGCAACGTGGCCAGATTGGTGCGGATGAACAGGTCATCGTCGCTGAGCAATGGCGCGAGCGGCGGCGCCACATGGGCCACGCTCGGGGTGATCAGAAAGGCGCCATCGAGTTCGTCGCTCATCTGTTGCTGAAGGCGCTCGCGGGCGTTGTAGAGGTTGATCAAGTGGCTGGCCGGGAACGCCCGCGCCGCTTCAAGACGGCGTCGTACGCGAGGGTCGAGTTGCGCGGCCGCGTCGCTGTCGAGCAAGGCCTGATGCAGGGCGAACGCTTCCGCCGCACCGAGCCAGCCTTGCTGCTGGATCAGATCAAGCGTGGCCTGAAAGGCAGGCGACGGACGCACCTCGATCAATGCGCACTGGGCCTGCACCGCACTCACACCGCGCAGCAAATTGTCACGCACCGCGGGCTCGACGCGATCATCCTCAAGGACAGCCTGATCGACCCAAAACCGCTGGCCGGCCAACGGGCGTGGCAGCAAAGAGGTCGATTTCGTGCGACCCCGCAGGATGTCGTCAATGGCGATCGCATCGCGCACGCTGCGTGTCAGCGGGCCAAGGCTGTCGAGGCTGTGCGCGAGGGGAAAGACGCCGTCGCGGCTGTAGCGCCGGCAACTGCTGCGAACGCCCACCAGGCCGTTGAAGGCGGCCGGGATGCGGATTGATCCGGCCGTGTCAGTGCCCATGGCGACCGGGACGATGCCCGCCGCAACCGCCACCGCCGAGCCGGACGAGGAGCCGCCCGGAATACGCGGCTGGTCATGCCCGAGGGGATTGTGCGGCGTGCCGAAATGGGGGTTCAGACCCAGGCCCGAGTAGGCGAATTCACTGAGGTTGGTCTTCCCGACGCTGACCATCCCGGCCCGTGACAGCAGGCCGACGGTCTGCGCGTCCAGCAGCGCCGGCGCGACATCACGGCGCACCGCCGCGCCTGCAGTGGTCGGGCTGCCGGCCACGTCAAACAGGTCTTTCCAGGCGATGGGCACACCGTCCAGCACGCTGGCGGGTTGCCCGGCCTTCCAGCGCGCCGCCGAGGCTTGAGCTTCGCGACGCGCCCGGTGGGTGGAGAAAGAAATAAACACGTCATCGACTGCGGCGGCCTGGTTCAGTACCGCATCCAGGGCCTGCACCGGGTCGCTTCGGCCACTGGCGAAATCTTGTGCCATGGCCAGTGCGTCGGCGAGTAACGGATCCGGGAGGCGAGCGTCGGACATTTCATCTACCTTTAATGTACATATTCGGGAAATGTACATTTAGCAAAGGCAGAAAGCGTGCCAGAGTGGGCGTACGCTGATATCTGGAACGACCCGATGGACAAGTCTTCGGGCCAGAACGGCCGCGCTAGATACGTTGCCAGGCTTTTGAAGCTGACCGAAGGTGCGGGTTTACGAGCGTGAGGTGATGAGCGGCCTCAATAATGGATATTTACGAAAAGGTACGTTTTAGTGCAGAAAAGTAACAACGGCTCCAATACCGTGCGTTCTGACGTGACCCGCAGTGACAACCTGTCTTGTGCGAGAATCGCCGCCCGCCTCTCGAGAAGTGTATGAAATCGATGTCCGTCGAGGATTCCCGCACCCCGTCCCGCTACGCCACGATCCGGCAGGTCCTGCGCGATGCCATCGTCAACGGTGACGTGGCTGAAGGATTGGTGCTGCTCGAAGCGCCGCTGGCAGAGCTGTTCGGCACCAGCCGGGTGCCGGTGCGCCGGGCGCTGGACCTGCTCCATGAAGAAGGCCTGATCAGCCGATTCAACGGACGCGGTTATCTGGTCAATCCCGACGGCACCCACGTGGAGCCGCTACGACTGGCCCTGACCCACCACCAATTGGGTCTGGACAGCAGTGAAGAACTGGTCGACACCCGCCCGCTGGGGGAACGGATTTACGAGGAAATCGGCGCGGCGCTGTCGACCTGTATCGCGTTCGGTCATTACCGGCTCGACGAGCAGATTGCCGCCGAACACTATGGCGTGAGCCGGGCCGTGGTGCGCGAGGCGCTGATGCGTCTGCGTGATCGGGGGCTGGTAGAGAAAGAACCCTACTCCCAATGGCTGGCCGGGCCGCTTACGGCTCGGGAGGTGACCGAAGACTACGAGCTGCGCGCCTGCCTGGAGCCTGAAGCGTTGCGCCAGACCGCACCGGGACTGAGCCGCGACGACCTGGTCGCCATGCTTGCGCGGGTCGAAGCGGCGCAGAATAACCCGCAGTGCAGCCTGGCGGACATCGAGCGATTGGAGGAGGACCTGCATCACCACTGCCTGGCCGGCATCACCAACCGCAAGATCGCGACGTTGATCCGCCAGGGCCAGAGCCCGATGATCATCAGCCGGATTTTCTATAGCCAATTGGGTATCGGCCCTGACGACGCGATGCTGGCCGAACACCGTCTGATCCTGGAATTGCTGCTGCACGGCGCCTTCGATGCCGCCGCGCTGAACCTCAAGGAACACCTCAACCGCGCCAGCCAACGGATGCTGCAGCGGCTGAAAGTCCTGTCCGTGCTGCCTGAGCAGCCGGTCCCGGAATACTTGACCCGACTCAGTTGATGAAGAGCGGGCATGCGCGGAGTAGGACCGGCTTCAGCCGGGAAAGCGTCAGAGGCAACACCGCATTCACTCCGCCCGCATCACCCGATTGCGCCCCTCCTCCTTGCCCTCATACAAACGCTGATCCGCCCGGTTCAGCGCATCCCGGAACGTCTCGCCGTCTTTCAAGATGGCCACCGCAAGGGTCGCGCTGAGGGTCAGGCTCATCTGTCTGATCTCCCCGGCCTCCTCGCGAATGCGCGCCAGTATCCGCTCGGCGATCAGCCGCGCATCCTCGAAGGGGGTGTTGGGCATCAACACCAGAAACTCCTCGCCGCCCCAGCGCGCGGCGATGTCGGTGGTGCGCACGCACCGGGCGATGACGTCGGCCACCTGTTGCAGCACCACATCGCCCAGGTCGTGACCGTGCTGGTCGTTGATCTGCTTGAAATGATCGATGTCGATCAGCACCAGCGCCGTGGGTATCTCGCGGCGGCCCCCGCCCAACTGACGCAAGCGCTGCAGCACTCGCCGCCGGGTGTAGAGGTTGGTCAGGCTGTCGCGGTGAGCGGAGTGATAGAGGTTCATGTGCATGGACAGGTTGAAACGCACCGACAGCGCCGTGGCGTGAAGCAACAACGCTGTGGCGGTCAATGCGTTGGCGGCGCCGAACAGGTCCTGGGCGTGTTCGCTGACGCTGATCACCGGCACTTTGTTGCGCATGAGGTACCCGCCCACCGTGACAATAAGCACGGCAGCGCTCAGACAGCCGCGGCGTGCCGGCGAAGAATGAAAGCCGAAGGCGATGATCGGCACGATGCAGAAGACGTACAGATGGAAGTTGCTGTCCCAGCCCAGAACCCAGGTGGCGATGGCCGCATGGGCGATGATTTCGAGGCAGATCAGCATGCCGGCGCATCGATACAGGCGACGTTTGATCGCCAGCAGACAGGCGATGTACGCCGCGACGCTCACTGCATTGGTGACCCACATCACGGGCAGATCCACAATCAGGAACAGACCGAGCAGGAGCACGTGGAGCCCGAAAGCGATCTGCACGATCGGGATGATGTGTTTCCAGTATTCAACGGTGGCTTCCCGAGTGACCTGCGTGCGGTCATCGGCGGTGAGGGTATTCATCAGGATGTCTCGGAAAAAATAAGTACGGTGGCATGGGCGGTTGCTAAGGACAGTGTGCGGGGTGGCGCGATATCGCGATTCTGAATAGCACTAATTCCAATTTAGTCTGCTTGCAGGCCTTTGAATTTCCGGCATTTTTAAAGTTTAGGCATTTTGCCAGCATTTTATTTTTCGCCTGCATAAAACTAATTAAAAAGCCCGAGTGTCATTGAATTACGCGCAAGGACTCTTGCGTTCTGCCAATGACCAAAGGAACTGCCACTATGATTCGTGATGACCGAGTAACGCCCGCTGGCTACGATGATCCTGTCTACCGGGGCACCGCTGTTGCTCCCTTGCTCAAACGTATTTCCTGGGGCGCCATTCTGGCCGGTGTGGTACTCGCACTGGTGGTCTCGCTGATGCTCAGCCTGCTGGGCACCGCCATCGGCAGCGCCAGCATTGATCCGTTGCAGGAAGCCGACCCGCTGGCGGGCATGGGCAAAGGCACTGGCATCTGGCTGGGTGTCAGTATGGTCATTTCCCTGTTCATCGGTGGCTGGGCCGCCGGCCGGTTGGCCCATCGCGAAGGCGCCTTCCACGGCATTCTGGTCTGGGCCAGTGTTTCGCTGATCAGCGTTTACCTGGTGTCCAGCGCCGTGACCGGCGTCGTACGGGGCGGTCTGAACCTGGCAGGCAGCGGCCTGTCGGCAGTGGGCAGCGGCATCGCACAAGTGGCCCCGGCTGTGGGCGGCAAGATTCAGGAGCAACTGCGGGCCCAGGGCATTGACTTCAACCTGGACGATATCCAGGGTGAAATCGAACAGGCCATGCGCCAGACCGGCAAGCCGGAACTGGACCCGAACAAGGTCAAGCAAGACGTCGCCACGACCCAGGAAGACGCTAAAAACACCGCCCAGCGCAGTGCTGAAGCCCCACAACAGGCCGACCAGCAACTGAGCGGTTTGCTGGACCGCCTGAAAGCCAAGGGCGACCAGGCGTGGGATGCGGCTGACCGCCAGGCGTTCGTCAACCTGATCAAGGCTCGCGGCAACAAGACCGACGCCGAAGCCAACCAGATCGTTGATCAGGCCCAGGCCAGCTACCGTCAGGCGTACGCCAAGTACCAGGAGCTGAAAGCTCAGGCAGAACAGAAAGCCCGTGAAGCGGCTGACGTGGCGGCGAAAAACATTTCCCGCGCCGCCTGGATCCTGCTGATCACCCTCGTGGTGTCGGCCCTTGTCGCGGCAGGCGCTGGTGCAATGGGTCGTCGTACCCAACCGGCTGCGAAGATCGTCGGCGCTGTCTAAGCGTCGCGTATAGCGCAAAAAAAATGGCCCGATCCTGTGATCGGGCCATTTTTGTTTCAGGTCAACCTCCCCGCCGTACATCTGAAAACCACCGCGCTCAATCCTGAGCCAGGATGCTTCGCAACAATCCCGGAAACCGTGCATCCAGCTCGTCAGCGCGCAGGGAATTCATGTGGGTGGTGCCGATATTGCGGGTGTGCACCAGGCCTGCATCCCGCAGCACGCGGAAGTGATGGGACATGCTGGACTTGGGCCGCCCGCCGTCGAGTTCGCCACAGGTGGCCTCTGACACCGAGGAAAGACAACGAACGATTTCGAGGCGCACGGGGTCACTTAATGCGTAAAGCAAACGCTCAAGTGTGAGTTCGGTCGGTAACGGATGTTTGAAGGCGCGCATGCCGCCCATCATAGCGGGGGGTTTCATCCTCCGCCATATTTCGAATACTATCGAACAAGCGAATTCAATCATCAGGAGTATTTCCATGTCGGCATTGTTCGAACCCTTCACGCTGAAGGACGTAACCCTGCGTAACCGCATCGCCATTCCTCCAATGTGCCAGTACGTGGCAGACAACGGCGTCATCAACGACTGGCATCACGTTCACCTCGCGAGCATGGCCCGCGGCGGTGCCGGTCTGGTCGTCGTCGAAGCCACAGCCGTCTCCCCTGAAGGCCGCATCACCCCGGGCTGCGCCGGTATCTGGAGCGACGAGCACGCCCAGGCATTCATCCCTGCCGTGCAAGCTATCAAGGCCGCCGGCTCCATCCCCGGCATCCAGATCGCCCACGCCGGTCGCAAGGCCAGTGCCAACCGTCCATGGGAAGGCGACGACCACATGGCCGCCGATGACACCCGTGGCTGGCAGACCATCGCGCCGTCCGCCATCGCTTTCGGCGCCAACCTGCCGAAAGTCCCGCAGGAAATGACCCTCGACGACATCGCCCGGGTCAAGCAGGACTTCGTCGACGCCGCGCGCCGCGCCCGTGAAGCAGGCTTCGAGTGGATCGAACTGCACTTCGCCCACGGTTACCTGGGCCAGAGCTTCTTCTCCGAACACTCCAACCAGCGCACTGACGCCTACGGTGGCAGCTTCGACAACCGCAGCCGCTTCCTGCTGGAAACCCTCGCTGCCGTCCGTGAAGTCTGGCCGGAAAACCTGCCCCTGACCGCGCGCTTCGGTGTGATCGAGTACGACGGCCGTGACGAGCAGACCCTCAGCGAATCCATCGAACTGGCGCGCCGCTTCAAGGCCGGCGGTCTCGACCTGCTGAGCGTCAGTGTCGGTTTCACCATCCCGGAAACCAATATCCCGTGGGGCCCGGCCTTTATGGGCCCGATCGCCGAACGTGTGCGTCGCGAAGCCGATATCCCGGTGACGTCGGCATGGGGGTTTGGCGATCCAAAACTGGCCCAGGCCGCCGTGCAGAATGGTCAGTTGGACCTGGTCTCGATCGGCCGTGCGCACCTGGCGGACCCGCATTGGGCGTATTTCGCCGCCAAAGAGCTGGGCGTCGACAAAGCGTCGTGGACCCTGCCTGCGCCTTACGCGCACTGGCTTGAACGCTACCGCTAAGCGTCACGCGATACAGAATGCCGCCCCTTGAGGCGGCATTTTTATTTGCCGACGGCACTGGTTACTATCCGCTGCCGGCCGGCTGCCCATGCGCCCTGCCCGATTTGAATTCCCATCCCAGGACCTGACGATGATCAGAGAGTTGAAAACCTTTGTCTGCGTTGCGCGGCGAGGCACCTTTGCGGCGGCCGGACGTGAGGTCGGGCTGACGCAATCGGCGGTGAGTGCGCAGATCAAATACCTCGAAGACACCCTCGGCGTGATCCTGTTCGACCGCACCGGCCGCGCCGCCACCCTCAACGCTGCCGGGCAGCGCGCCGTCGCACTGGCTGAAGAAATGCTACAGTTGTTCGGGCGCATGGGCAGCCCCGACAGCGCCAACGATTTTCGTGGCGCGCTGCGCATCGGCGCCATCAGCACCGCGCAGACCGGCATGTTGCCCCAAGCCTTGGTGGCGCTGCGCAGCAAGGCGCCTTTTATCGAAGCCAGTCTGGTGCCGGGGGTGTCACTGAACCTGCTCAGCCAGGTGGACGCCGGCGAGCTCGACCTGGCGATCATGATCAAACCGCCGTTCGCGCTGCCCAAGGAGCTGCACGCGGAAGTCATCGCCAAGGAGCCGTTCGTGCTGATCACGCCGGCGAACATGCAAGGCGACGACCCACGGCAGATTCTCAGCGACCACCCCTTCATTCGCTACGATCAACGCTCGTTCGGCGGGCGCCGGGTGACGCAGTTTCTGCGCGAGCGCAAGCTCGAGGTGCGGCAAACCCTGGAGCTCGACGAGCTGGACGCCATCGTCAAAATGGTCCGCGCCGGGCTCGGCGTAGCGCTGGTGCCCATGGCCGGGTTGTGGCTGGAGCATGCGCAGGACGTGCGGATCATTGATCTGGGCGAGATGACCTTCTTCCGCGAGATCGTGCTGGTGAGCAAATACCTGCAGCGGCACACGCCACTGCTGGACCTGTTTCGCCGTTGCGTCATCGACACGCTGAATCAGCCGGCGCGCTGAGGGCCATCTGCAGACGGCTATTTGGCGAAGAGTTGACTCATGTCTTTGAAGGCCTTGAATTCCAGGGCGTTGCCGCACGGGTCGAACAGAAACATGGTCGCCTGCTCGCCGACCTGGCCCTGAAAACGGATATAGGGCTCGATCACAAACCGGGTTTCGCGGGCGCGCAGCCGCTCCGCCAGTGCTTCCCATTCCGCCCAGTGCAGGATGATGCCGAAATGCGGAACCGGCACGTCGTGACCGTCCACGGCGTTGGAATGCACGGATTCCTGGGATGTGGTTTTGGGGTGCTCATGGATGACCAATTGATGGCCGTAGAAATCAAAATCGACCCACTGCTCGCTGGAGCGGCCTTCGGAAAGACCGAAAACGTCGCCGTAGAAGTGCCGCGCGGCGGCGAGGTCATAAACAGGAATAGCGAGGTGAAATGGCGAGAGGCTCATGGTCGATCCTTGGACGGGAATGATAGGAACGGATTGTTGACCGTGATCGACCGCTGCGAAAGCAGATATCTCTTCTGCTGAGCCTCACCTATTTCGATCAATCACGCCTTCTATTCAACGGCAGCGTTGAAATGTCCAAAGGCTCGGCAGTGGGGTAAGGCAGCTGGGCGTGCAAAAACGCCACACGGCAAAGCAATTTTTCGCAGTGCCAATGGAACTTTAGTAGTGGCATTATGCCCTACATCCGTTCGGGTGATTTATCCCCCCCGGTTCCACTGACCTTCTTGGCTACCTCCACCATGAAAAAGCTACTGCTCGCAGCCCTTTGTCTGTCCTCTTTCGCCACCCATGCTGATGCCACGCAAATCTCCGGGGCACTGGGTGCCACCAGCCAGGGTGGCTTGACCGGCCGCGTTGCTTTGGGTTTCGACTGGGACAAGGCATGGCTGGAAAGCTCCACCGGCAAACTGACCGGCTATTGGGATCTGGGCTACACCTACTGGGAAGCGGGCAAACAGGCCGGCGCGCGCCATTCGGCGTCGTTTGCCCCGGTGTTCGTTTATGAGTTCGGCGGCGGCCCGGTCAAACCGTTTATCGAAGCGGGCGTGGGCGTTTCGCTGTTTACCGGCGCGTCCGCGGGCGATCAGACGTTTGGCTCGGCGTTCAACTTTGAAGACCGCCTCGGCGCCGGCCTGAAGTTCGGCGACGCCCAGCGCGTGGGTGTGCGCGTGACGCACTATTCGAACGCGGGGATCAAAGAGCCCAATGACGGGATCGAGTCCTACGCGCTGGTTTACAGTCAGGCGCTTTGAGGGCTGAAGTTCCATCGAACTGAGGTTCCAGCGGCAAGCTGCAAGGGGCGTGCCTGACCCTTGAGCCAACGCCGGGCGGACGCCAGAGGGCTGCTTTTGCAGCCCCATATTTTGGGTCTCTGCCCAGCTCCCCTTGCCTACCTCCTCGCTTTACATACCTTTCGCCTACCAACCTTTCATGACACGCCATCGGTATTACACGACCGATTGTCAGATTCCAGCGAGGCAGAGGCCTGTTTTAACCCGCAAGCCATTCATCTATGGCCCCGCTCGCCGATAGACCGGCAGACAGACTGCAATCCTTTCCCTGCAATCGCTTGAAGGCTCTACGGCATGACCAAATCCCTGAAATTCAGTCACAAGATTCTACTGGCGGCCTCGCTGGTGGTGATCGCCGCATTTACCTTGTTCACCCTCTACAACGATTATCTGCAACGGACGGCCATTCGGGATCAGTTAAGGGAAAGTCTGAATCAGACGGGCGAGAGTACGGCCGGTAACATCCAGAACTGGATGTCGGGACGCATCCTGCTGGTGGAAAACGTTGCCGAGGGCGCCGCGGTGTCGCCGTCGCCCGACGTGTTCAATCGTCTGCTGGGCCAGCCGACGCTGATCTCGACGTTCATGAGCATCTATCTGGGCAAGGCCGATGGCTCGTTCGTGACGCAACCGCCCGACGACATGCCCGGCGATTACGATCCGCGTACCCGCCCCTGGTACACCGACGCGCTGAAGGCCGGCAAAACCACCTTGACCGAGCCGTACCTGGACGCGGTCACCAAAGGCCTGATCGTGACGATCGCAACGCCGGTCAAAGGCCCCTCCGGCGTGGCCGGCGTCGCGGGCGGCGACCTGAGCCTGGAAGTGCTGGTGAAGATGATCAGCGCGCTGCGCCTGCAGAACGACGGCCATGCCTTTCTGGTCGACGCCAACGGCCGCATCCTCGTGCATCCGGACACCTCGCTGGTCATGAAGACCCTGGCCGAGGTGTACCCGAACGACACACCGCGCCTGTCCCAGGACATCAGCGAAAGCAAGCACGACGGCAAGACGGAAATCCTCACCTTCGTCCACGTCAATGGTCTGCCGTCGGTCAACTGGTACGTCGGCATCTCGGTGGACAAGGCTCAGGCCTACGCCGCACTGGGCGATTTCCGTAACTCGGCGATCATCGCCACGATCATCGCCGTGGTGCTGATCATTCTGCTGCTGGGCGTGCTGCTCAGCGTGCTGATGCGTCCATTGAATACCATGGGCCGCGCCATGCACGACATCGCCGCGGGCGAAGGCGATCTGACCAAACGTCTGGAGGTCCTCAGCCAGGACGAATTCGGCTACCTGGGCAACGGCTTCAACCTGTTCGTGGAGCGGATCCATGACTCGATGCGCGAAGTGGCCTCCTCCACCGTGCAGCTCAACGAAGTCGCGTTGCGGGTGGTGAGCGCCTCGAACTCCTCGATGCTCAACTCCGACCAGCAGGCCAACCGCACCAGCAGTGTCGCGGCGGCCATCAACGAACTGGGCGCTGCCGCGCAGGAAATCGCGCAGAACGCCGCCATGGCCTCGGGCCATTCCAGCGACGCCCGCAACATGGCGTCCAACGGTCAGGCCGTGGTCGGTCAGAACATTGAGGCGATGAACCGGTTGTCGACGCGCATCAGCGGCGCCAGCGAGCAGATCGAACAGCTCAACACCAAGACCGCCAACATCGGGCAGATCCTCGAAGTCATCACCGGCATCTCCCAGCAAACCAACCTGCTGGCGCTCAACGCTGCCATCGAAGCCGCGCGCGCCGGGGAAGCCGGGCGCGGGTTTGCCGTGGTGGCTGACGAAGTCCGCAGCCTGGCGCATCGCACCCAGGAGTCGGCCAGTCAGGTGCAGAAAATGATCGAGGAGCTGCAACACGGCGCCCGTGAAGCGGTGGCAATCATGAATGACAGCCAGCGCGAGAGCCACGAAAGCGTGAGCATCGCCAACCAGGCCGGCACCAGCCTGGAAAGCGTGACGGTGCGGATCGGCGAGATCGACGCGATGAACCAGTCGGTCGCCACCGCCACCGAGGAACAGACCTCGGTGGTCGAAGCGATCAACGTCGACATCACCGAGATCAACACGCTGAACCAGGAAGGCGTGGAAAACCTGCAAGCCACGCTGCGCGCCTGTTCCGACCTGGAACGTCAGTCGGCGCGCTTGACGCAGCTGGTGGGCAGTTTCCGTATCTGAGGCAAGGCGCAGCGCTGTTCGTCGCAAACCTGACGCTTGATCGGTCAGCCCTTGCGAAATCAGCGCTCCGACGAAATGATGGCACTAAGACATCACTGGTGATGTCTTAGTCCGGTAACCCAGCCCTTTGGTGCAACATGCTTTCCTTTGTCCTCGATCGACCTGGCCCCCATGACGCGCAACTTCTTGCCGAGGTCGATCGCACCATCGCGTCGCGCTTTCGCAGCCTGCGTTTCAGCACCGAGCTGGAGCGTCGTTACGAGGCCGAAACGCTTGAGCAACGCCGCCAGTTTCTGTCCGCCGTGGGCATTGGCGGCATCCTCATCTACAACCTGTTCATGGTCAGCGACTGGCTGAGCCTGAACGATATGTTTACCTACGTGGCGCTGGGCCGTGTCTGCCTGATGACGCCGATCTTTATGATTCTGCTGGTCATCGCGCGGCGTGCCAGCACCCGGCGCATCGTGGAAGCGACGGCAGCCATCGGCACCGTGACGTGTTCGGTGATGCCGCTGATTGCGATGATCTACAGCGAAAGTCCGTTCCGCCTGCACTATCAACTGGGGATGCTGCTGATCATGGTGTATTGCACGGTGATCCAGCAGGTGCCGGTGCGCTGCGCAGCGGTGGCCATGGCGTGCATGCTGGTCATCCAGCTGGTGACAACCTACCTGGCTGACTTCGCTGACTTCCAGATCTGGCAGGCCAATGCGCTGTTGTTCTTCTCCACCGCGGCGTTGCTGATGATGGCGTCGTGGTTTCTGGAACACGGCAGCCGGTTGAGTTATCTGTTTGCGTTGCGCGGGCAGTTGCTGCGAGCGCAACTGGTGGAACTGGCGCGCATCGATTCACTGACGCAATTGTTCAACCGGCGCTTTCAGGGCGAGGTGCTGGCCTCGTTGTGGAGCCGCGCGGCGCAGACGCCCATGAACGTCGCGGTGATCCTGCTGGACATCGATCACTTCAAATCCTACAACGATAATTATGGGCATATGCAGGGCGATACCTGCCTGCGGCTGCTCAGTGGCGTGATTCAGCGCACTGCGCAGAAAGCCAACGCCCTGACCTTCCGCTTCGGCGGCGAGGAAATCCTGGTGCTCATGACCCACGCCCACCCGGCCCAGGCCAGGGCGCTGGCGGAAAACCTGCGCTCGGCGGTCGCCGCGCTGAACGTGCCACACCCGGTGCTGGGCGATGGCGCCAGAGTCACCATCAGCCTCGGCGTCGCCATCGCCAGCGCACCGCAGACCAGCGCCGAAGTGCTCATCGCCATGGCCGACAAGGCCCTCTATGTCGCCAAGGGTGAAGGCCGCGACTGCCTGCGTTGCGCCCCGGCGGAAGTGGCCTAACGAGCTCTACCAATCGACCGCGTTCCCTTCAATCGACCGCGATCCCCCTGAATGACCGCCAACCCCCTGAATGACCGCGAGCCCCGTGTAGGACCGGCTTTAGCCGGGAATGCGTCAGATGCCACACCGCAAAATTGATGGTGTACACGCAGGCCTCTTCCCGGCTAAAGCCGGTCCTACCAATTGACCTGCATTCCTACCCAACGATACCCATCGTTCGCAGCAACCCCCCGCCCCTCAAGTGCCAAAAAAGCACAGCCCCCAAAACGTCAATTAGGTGACGCATAAAACCACCCAAATGTGCCGGCCGTCACAAAACGACGGTTTCCCGACATACGGCGACAACTTTTCCGTTCAGTTAGGTCATACCTGCTGCAGTGCCGATTGGAAATTGGCACGCAGCGTGACCTCAGCCTGTGACCGGAGATAAGTACATGATTTATAACGTCCAAAATTTTGGCGCCAAAGGAGATGGCGTCTCTGACGACACCGCGGCCATCCAACAAGCGATTGATGCAGCGGCGGCGGCTGGCGGAGGACAAGTCTATGTACCCCCCGGGACCTACATCGTGTCGGGCGGTGAGGAACCGTCTGACGGCTGCCTCATGCTCAAGAGCAACGTCTACATGTACGGCGACGGCATGGGCGTCTCGAACATCAAGGTCGCGGACGGCTCCGACACGAAAATCACCGGCGTTATCCGCTCCGCCTACGGCGAAGAAACCCACGACTTCGGGCTGAGCAACCTCACCATCGACGGCAACCGCGACAACACCACCGGCAAGATCGATGGCTGGTTCAACGGTTTCATTCCCGGCAAGGAAGGCTACGACTCCAACGTCACCCTCGACGGCGTGGAGATCAAGGACTGTTCCGGTTACGGCTTCGACCCCCACGAACAGACCGTGAACATGGTCATCAAGAACAGCGTGTCCCATGGCAACGGTCTGGACGGCTTCGTCGCTGACTTCCTGAGCGACAGCACCTTCGAAAACAACATCGCCTACGACAACGATCGTCACGGCTTCAACGTGGTCACCAGCAGCCACGATTTCACCCTCAGCAACAACGTCGCCTATGGCAACGGCGGTGGCGGCATCGTCGTGCAGCGCGGCAGCGAGAACATCCCTTCGCCGAACAACATCACCATCACCGGCGGTGAGGTCTATAACAACGGTGCCGAAGGCGTGCTGATCAAGCTCTCCAGCGAAGTCACCATGACCGGCGTCGACATCCACGACAACGCCAGCGCCGGCGTGCGCATCTACGGCAGCAGCAACGTCGACGTGATCAACAACACCTTGAGCAACAACTCGCTGGGCGGCGGCGTACCGGAAATCATCATTCAGTCCTACGACGACAGCAACGGCGTTTCCGGCAAGTATTTCAACGGCAGCGACAACACCGTTCAGGGCAACACCATCACCGGCAGCGCGCTGTCCACCTATGGCGTGGCCGAGCGCAACGAAGACGGCACCGACCGCAACGCTATCATCGGCAACACCATCAGCCACACCACCAAGGGCGACACCCTGCTGTACGGCGATGGCAGCTACGTCAGCGCGACCGTGCCCGTTGTGGCCGTGCAAGGCACCGACGGCAACGACACCCTGCTGGGCAGCGACGCCAACGAGATCTTCTACGCCGGCGCAGGCAATGACACCGTCAACGGCGGTGGCGGCAGCGACATCCTCATCGGCGGTGCCGGGGTCGACAAGCTCACCGGCGGCGCAGGCGCGGACATCTTCCGCTTCACCAGCGAATCCGACAGCTACCGCACCGCGACCACCAGCTTCGACGACACCATCACCGACTTCGATCCGACCCAGGACAAGATCGACCTCGCCGGCCTGGGATTCACCGGGCTGGGCAATGGCCGTGGCGGCACCCTGCAGGTGAGTTACAGCGCCAGCAACGACCGCACCTACATCAAGGACTACGACGCCGACGCCAGTGGCAATCGCTTCGAACTGATCCTGGCCGGCAACCTGGTCAGCGCGCTGACCGCCGACAACTTCATCTTCAATCGCACCCTCACCGGCACCGAGGCCAACGATTCGCTGCAGGGCACTGACGGGGCCGACACACTGTTGGGCCTCGCCGGCAATGACAGCCTGGCGGGCGGCGGCGGTGACGATCGTCTCGACGGCGGCGCCGGGCAAGACACCCTCAGTGGTGGCGCCGGTGCTGACACCTTCGTGTTCTCCAGCCGCACCGACAGCTACCGCAACTACAACGCCGGCGGCGCGAATCTGGGCGACGTAATCACTGATTTCGACGTTACCGCCGACAAGATCGACCTCTCCAAGCTGGGCTTCACGGGCCTTGCCGACGGCATGAACAACACCGTGTACGCGGTGCTCAACGACGCCGGCGACAAGACCTACATCAAATCGCTGAACGCCGACGCCGAAGGCAACCGCTTCGAAGTCGCGCTGGTGGGCAACTACCTCGACAAACTGACCAGCGCCAACTTCGTGTTCGCCACCGCACCGACGGTGAATCAGGCACCCGTGGTGGCCAACCCGCTGCTGGATCAGAACGCCACCGAGAACACGCCGTTCAGCTACGTCGTGCCGGGCACCAGCTTCACCGATCCGGACAACGACAACCTCAGCTACACCGCCACCCTGGCCGACGGCACCGCCCTGCCCGCCTGGCTGACCTTCGACGCCGTGACCCGCACCTTCAGCGGCACGCCGGGCAACACCGCGTCGGGCACCTACGCGATCAAGATCACCGCGAGCGACGCCAGCAACGCCACGGTCAGCGACAGCTTCACCCTCGCCGTGCAGGACGTGCCAGTCACGCCGGGCGAGATTAACGGCACGCCGGGCAACGACACGCTGACCGGCACCACCGGCAACGATCAGCTCTTCGGCGGCGCGGGCAACGACACCCTGAATGGTGGCGACGGCAACGACGTGCTCATCGGTGGCGCCGGTGCCGACAAACTCACCGGCGGCGCGGGCGCGGACGTGTTCCGCTTCACGTCGACCCAGGACAGCTACCGCACGGCGACCACCAGCGCCAGTGACCAGATCCTCGATTTCGATGCCGCCGCCGATAAGATCGACGTCTCGGCCCTGGGCTACAGCGGCCTGGGCAACGGCCTCAACGGCACGCTGCAGGTGTCCTACAACGCCAGCACCAACCGCACCTACGTGAAAGACAACGTCGCGGACGCCAGCGGCAACCGTTTCGAACTGTCCCTGGCGGGTAATCTGGCCGGCAGCCTTAACGCCAGTCACTTTGTCTTCGCCAGCCAGAACGTGCCCGTCAACGTGGCGCCGGTGGTGGTGATTCCGCTGCTGGACCAGAACGCGACGGAGAACTCGCCGTTCACCTACGCGGTCACCAGCAACAGCTTCTCCGACGGCAACAACGACACGCTGACCTACACCGCGACCCTGGCCGATGGCAGCGCCCTCCCGGACTGGCTCAGCTTCGACAGCACCCGCCTGACCTTCAGCGGCACGCCCACCAGCACTGCCTCAGGCAACTACACCCTGCTGATCAAGGCGACTGATCCGTCGGGCGCGTCCGTCAGTGACAGCTTTGCCCTCGCCGTGGCCGATGCGCCGGCCAGCACCATCACCGGCACCGACAATGGCGAAGCGATCGCCGGCACCGCAGGCGCCGACCTGATCCTCGGGCTGGGCGGCAACGACACCATTCGCGCCGGCGCAGGACCGGACATCATCGACGGCGGTGCAGGTCGCGACTCGCTGTACGGCGGCGACGGTGCCGACACCTTCCGCTACACCAGCGTCCAGGACAGCTACCGCGACTACAATACCGGCGGCGTCACCGCCACCGACACGGTCTACGATTTCACCCACGGCGTGGACAAGATCGACGTTTCCGCCCTGGGCTTCCTCGGCCTGGGCGACGGCAGCAACGGCACGCTGTACCTGAGCCTGAACGCTGCCGGCGACAAGACCTACATCAAGTCCAGCGTCCCTGACGCCGACGGTCACCGCTTCGAGATCGCCTTGAGCGGCAACTACGTGAACACCCTCACGGCGGACGATTTCGTGTTCGGCTCCCGGGCCGACCAGGACATCCTGTTCCTGCCGACCCTGGGCCAGTCCAACGCACGTCTGCTGCGCATGACCGAAGACGACAGCCAGTCCGGCACCACCATGCTGGTCGACGGCCTGAGCAAGTACACCACCTACGACGTGCGCAGCCAGTTCAACGACGCCGACGGCAATGGCATCGATATCGCGGTGGGCGGCAGCACCGTCAACGGCATGTCGACCCTCAGCGCCGACGAACTGAAACTGTGCTGGTGGCTGACCGACACCGACCAGCCGGGCCCTGCTTTGTTGCGCGCCGTGGCCCTGTTGAACGACCAGCTCACCGAGCTGAAAGCGGTCGACAACGTGACCATGGGCATCATCTGGGGCCAGGGCGAAGAAGCAGCGCAGGAAATCGCCCGCGCCTCGGACAAAGAGGCCGCCGCGGCGGCGTACAAGGCCGCCACTTTGTCGGTGTTCGATTACCTGCACGCGCAGTTCGGCAACTTCAACGTCTACATGATGGAAACCGGCCACTACGACCAGGACGCGGCCCGCGCCCGCGGTTTCTCGGAAGAGAAGATCGCCGGCATCGTCGAGGGCGTCGGCTATGTCCGCGCCACCCAGGAAGCGATTGCCGCCCAGCGTGACGACGTGAAGATTGCGGTGGACTACACCGACCTGCCCCTGCGCCACGAGGTCGACCCGCTGGTCTATCCCGATGACGTTTGGCACTTGCACGAAGAGTCTGCCGAGATCGTCGGTCAGCGTCTGGCCGACTACATCGCCGACGACCTGGGCTTCAAAGGCGACCCGAGCGACAACAACAGCGTGCAGGCCATCTTCGACGGCGCGCAGAACGAAGGCGGCCTGATCTTCGGCACCGACCAGGACGACACCTTGGTGGGCTCGGCCGGCAATGACACGCTGGACGGCGACCTTGGCGCCGACAGCATGACGGGCGGCGACGGCAATGACATTTACATCGTCGACAACGCCTTCGACAGCATCACCGAAAGCAGCGACTCGCCGTCGCAGATCGACACCGTGCAGGCGTCGGTCAGCTGGACCCTCGGCGCGAATCTGGAAAACCTGGTGCTCACCGGCGTTTCGGCCATCGACGGCAACGGCAACGAGCTGCGCAACTTCATCACCGGCAACGCGGCAGCCAACGTGATCGACGGCGCAGGCGGTGCCGACAGCATGAGCGGCGGCAACGGCAACGACACGTACTACGTCGACGACAGCGGCGACAGCGTGATCGAAAGCAACGCCGATCGCGTCTCCGGCGGCGTCGACAGTGTGCACAGCACCCTGGCGACGTTCACCTTGGGCAATAACGTCGAAAACCTGTACATCGACAGCATTGACGCGGCGAACGGCATCGGTAACGCCCTGGACAACGTGCTGTTCGCCGGCAGCGGCGATAACGTGCTGGACGGGCGCGGCGGCAACGACACGGTGTCCTACTACGGCGCGCAGGCCGGCATCACCGCCACCCTGTCGACCTCGGCGCAGCAGAACACCGGCGGCTCAGGCCTCGACACGCTGAAGAGCGTCGAAAACCTGATCGGCAGCGCCTTCGACGACAACCTGACCGGCAACAGCGGCGCCAACGTGCTCAACGGCGGTGCCGGCAACGACACGCTGATCGGCGGCTCGGGCAATGACCGTTTGATCGGCGGCGCTGGCACTGACACGCTCACCGGCGGCACCGGGTCGGACACCTACGTGTTCGACTCCATCGCCGACATGGGCGTCGGGGCGTTGCGCGACGTGATCAATGGCTTCAAGAGCGCCGAAGGCGACCTGCTCGATTTCAGCGCCCTGGACGCCAATCCGCAGACCCCGGGGATCGACGCGTTTACTTTCATCGGCAGCAACGCCTTTGACAGCAACGACGCGACCGGGCAAATCCGCTTTGCTGACGGGATTCTCTACGGCAGCATCAACGCCGACGCGACCCCGGATTTCGAAATCCAGCTGGTCGGTGTCAAGGAACTGCACGTCACTGACCTCGTTGCCTGATTGATCGCGTAACACAAAAACGGCCTCCGCAATGGAGGCCGTTTTTTTTATGGATCGCTCACCTACCGGCTCCTTCCCGGCTGAAGCCGGTCCCACTAAAAGCATCGCGTGCATGCGATGTGACTGACTGAGCCCCGGACAGCGTGACCGCATATTCCTCGTAGGACTGGCTTTAGCCGGGAAGACGTCAAGTGCCTCACCGCAAGATCCGCTGCGTACTCAATGGCCTATTCCCGGCTGAAGCCGCTCCCACTAAAAGCAGACGGTTACAACGATCCATTTTAGGCATCAGCGGCAGACGCAAACCCCGTTGGAGCCGGCTTTTTGTCGTCGCTGCCCTCCCGGCGGTCGAGTCACGCTGTACGATTTTCAGGCCACGCGGCGTCGATTGAATCGAAATATGCGCCATTCATCTCCGACAGCTGTCGATCATCGACTGCCCTGCAACTCGATGGAATTTTCGCGAACTGCCTCCCTCTGACCTACATATCAAGAAAAGTCAGCAGGCTAACCATGACCTCTTTACAGCTACTGTCCGAGCGTTCTGCCACGGCGCACCTATCCAACGGCGCCCACCATTCGCTGTACGCCCGCCTGCTGCGCGGACAGGTGGACAGCGAGCGGGACAACGTTCGCGACTTCCTCCAGGAGCACCTGGAGAAAGCGAATACGCTGCCGTCAAACCTGCCTGCTGACCTCAACGATCTGTCGGCATGGGTGGCCAGTAACAGCCATTCCGTGGCCGAGCAGTATTGCGTCTATCTCGAGGAACGCCGCGCCGGCGGGCCCAGGAAGTTCTTCACCAACAAAGCTCACGCACTGTTCTTTCTGCAAAGTGTTGCGCCGAGCAAGCTGGTAGATGGCGCCTGGCTGTACGGCACGGTGAAGCACGCCAACGACTGGCGCTATCACGGCCTTATCCGCACCTACCTTGAAGAGCTGGGCGACGGCGAGCCTGCGCTGAATCACGTCGTGCTGTACCGCAATTTGCTCACCGAACACGATTGCGCGCCCATCGCGCCACTGGACGATGCGCTCTATCTGCAAGGCGCCATTCAACTGGGGCTCGGCCATTTGAGCGACGAATTCCTGCCGGAAGTGTTGGGCTATAACCTGGGCTACGAACAACTGCCGCTGCACCTGCTGATTACTGCCTTCGAGCTGAGTGAACTGGGCATCGACCCGTATTACTTCACCTTGCACGTGACCATCGACAACGCCAGCTCCGGCCACGCCCATAAGGCGGTGCAGGCCGTGCTGGATCTGTTGCCGAACGACGACAGCAAGGATGAGTTCCTCCAGCGTCTGCGCGCAGGCTACCTGCTCAACGATCTGGGCATTGGTTCGACCGACATCGTCCGCGCCTTCGATCTGGAAGAAGAAGTGGTCTCGATGCTGGAGACCAAAAGCACCTTCGGCCAGCACATGCATTCCGATTACTGCCGCCTTGAAGGCCGGACCATCAACGACTGGCTCGCCACCCCTGGCCAGAGTCGCCAGCTGTTGAGTGCGCTGGAGGACCGTGGCTGGATCAAGCGCAATCAAGACCCGCAGGACAGCCGCTTCTGGCAACTGATCGACGGTCCCGGCGCCGTGATGTTCGGTGTGTTCAGCGGCTATGAGATGCAGCTACTGAAAGACTGGATCGCCGGTGACTGGCAGGCCTCCGAGCGGAGCAATCCGTTTCGCGCGCGCTTTCGCCGTCGCCCGGTGGCCGCGGCCGACATCAGCCAGCCGCGCAATACCCCGTCTCTGCCGCTCGAGCGACTGGTCCAGCTGATCGCCCCCGATTCCCATTCAACGCCTGAAGGTCTGGCGGCCACTCGAATCTATGCTCGCCAGTTGGCGCAAGGAAGCCTGACGCAATGAACCAGCAGACACTGCTTGAACCGAACCTTGATCAGCCCGCGCCGGACATGCTGGAAATGACCGACGCAAGCCACGACCTCGCGCTGCTCCAACTGGGACAGCGTCTGCAGGACGGCGGCTATCGTTTCACCACGGTCACGCCGCTGACCCATCAACGGGTTAACGCCCGTGATCAGAACCGCAAGGCCCGCAGCCTGCGCGACGTCTTCGGCTGGAGCCGCCCGTTCGAAAGCGGGTTGCTGGACGAAGCCGAACTCGAAGCACTGCTTGCCGCGGGTGTGCTGCGGGCCCATGCCGGCATGTGGGTCAGTGAAGTGCGTTGGTCGAGCCTTGATGACCTGCTGTTCGTCCACTCCGCCTTCCCCACCGTGGCTCACGATTCGGTGTTCTTCGGCCCCGACACCTATCGCTTTGCCCAGGCCATTGAAGAACACCTGCGCACCTCGACCCATCCGATTCGTACCGCCGTCGACATCGGCTGTGGCAGTGGCGTCGGCGCGATCCTCATCGGCCGTGCCCGACGGGATGCGAGTGTGCTGGCGGTTGACATTAACCCCACTGCCCTGCGGTTCACTGCCGTCAACGCGTCGCTGGCCCAGGCCGACAACGTGGTCGCCTACCACAGCGACATCCTGGCTGGCACCATCGGGGAGTTCGACTTGATCGTCGCCAACCCGCCGTACATGAAGGACACCCAGGAACGCGCTTACCGCCACGGTGGCGAACAACTGGGCTCCGAGCTGTCCGTGCGCATCCTGGCGCAAGCCATTGAGCGACTGGCGCCGGGCGGCAGCGTATTGCTGTACACCGGCGCGCCCTCGGTCGACGGCGTTGATCTGTTCCTCGAACAGGCGCGCGCACTCGTTGATCGTCCTGATCTCGCCTGGTCCTATCGCGAGATGGACCCTGACGTGTTCGGTGAAGAGCTGGAAACCGACACGTACCAGGACGCTGACCGCATCGCTGCCGTGGTGCTGACGGTCACGCGGATTCAGTGAAATACCCAACGACGCCGGACGGTCGCTATTTCGTCGTCAAGGGCCAACTGTGGCGCTGCAGCAACCCGGCCCTCGGCGAAGAAGAGCGCCAGCAGTGGGTCAATGCGCTGATGAAGGCGCGGCAGGCCGTCAAAGCCGCCAAACGGGCCGATGACGCTACCGCGCTCCAGGGGGCTCGCGCTTCGGTCAATGCGGCGAAGATTGCACTGGGCGAGCGCGGTCCGGTCTGGTGGTCGGACGGTGCGGCGGACTTCAATCGCTTCAAGGCTGTGAATACGCCTTATCGGAACTGGTTTGAATCGCTCTGACACAGAGTTGCGGACGGTTTAAGGCGTTCCACAGGCGACCTGACAGCAGCTGGTTATGAAATTCTCTGAACGATTAATGTGATCAGTGCGTCGGATTAGTTGCTGGCACTCAAGCCACGTCAAGGACAGAAGAGGAACTTCACTATGGCAAATCTTATTCAGACTTCCGCACTCGCACTGTTGATGGCTATCGGTAGCCAAGGCGCTTTTGCAGCCCAAGACAACGACGACTTCGTGGAAGATGCATCCGCCAAAGGTGTGGCAGAAGTTGAAGCCGGTAAACTCGCGCTGGAGAAAGGCACTTCCGCTGATGTGAAAGCCTTCGCGGAAATGATGGTCAAAGATCACACGGCCGCCAATACCAAATTGAAAGGCATTGCGGACACCAAGAAGCTGGAAGTGTCTGATAACGCCATGCTCATGGACAAAGCCAAAGCGATGATTCTTGAGCTGCGCAGTTCGAAGTCGTTTGATCAGGCGTATGCGAACAACCAGGTTGTCGCCCATGAACAAACCATCGAGCTGTTCAAGAAAGAAGCCGCTGAAGGCAAAGACGCTGATCTGAAAGCGTTCGCGACCGCTACGTTGCCGAAGCTGGAAGAGCACCTGACCCACGCCAAGGCCTTGGCCAAAGCACATGGCGGTGACGCTGCTAAATAGTTCGGAGGACGCCTGTCACGGGCTGATTCGAATCTTTAGTTGAAGGAGGCAGGGTTTAGACACCCTGCCTTTTTCATGTCTGTCAGTGTGTGATCAAGCAATCCGCGCCTGCCCCCCTATAACGTGAGGCCCGACATGAGCAATGCGACCCGCAATCAAATGGCTGTTGTCCTCAATCAACTGGACGAACTTCGCGGCAGCGTTAACGAACTGTTCCGGCTTGAACTGGCCGAAGTCACCGAGCTGACCGGCCACCAGACGGTGGACGATAAACAGAGCATCGCCCAATGCTTTGCTACGCTGGAAGCGTCTATCGTGGACATGGAACAGACCCTGGCGATGCTGGCGGAAGCGACGGAGCAGCGTGGGGCTGTATAGCGCGTCTACGCTCTATGCCAGGCCGTCGATTTTGCAGTGTCTTGGCCGACGCCTTCCCGGCTAAAGCCAGTCCCACTATCGGGCCGCGCTGCACCCGTAGGACCGGCTTCAGCCGGGAATTGGCCCGTTCAGGCGCGGATATTGTACGGTGTGCCAGTTGACGCCTTCCCGGCTAAAACCAGTCCCACTGTTGAGCCGCGCTGCACACGTAGGACTGGCTTCAGCCGGGAATTGGCCCGTTCAGGCCCCCCCCCATTGTTGCGGGTGTCAGGAGAGGATCGAACCGATACCGGAACTCCGCCCGCGCCGCGAACTCTGCGTTTAACAGACACAGGCTGCAGGCTGAGGGATTTCCATGAGTGCCGGACTGGAAGAATACAACCGCAAGCGCGATTTCGACGCGACGCCCGAGCCGTCAGGCAGCGCGAAGAAAAAACGCGCTTCGAGCAAAAAAGCAGCCCATGCCCTGCAGTTCTGCATCCAGAAGCATGACGCCTCCCGCCTGCATTACGACTTCCGCCTCGAAATCGATGGCACGCTGAAAAGCTGGGCCGTGCCCAAGGGCCCCTCGCTGGACCCGGCAGCCAAGCGCCTGGCGGTGCACGTTGAAGATCACCCGGTCGAATACGCCACCTTCGAGGGCAGCATCCCCGAAGGGCATTACGGTGCCGGCGACGTCATCGTCTGGGACCGCGGCGTGTGGACACCCCTCACCGACCCTGCCGAGGCCTACGCCAAGGGCAAACTCAAATTTGAACTGCAGGGCGAGAAGCTCGGCGGCGTGTGGAACCTGGTCAAGACGCACATTCCCGGCAAGCAGGAGCAGTGGTTCCTGATCAAGCACCAGGACGAATTTGCCCGCCCGGAAAGCGATTACGACGTGGTCAGGGAACTGCCCGACAGCGTGCTCAGCGAGCGCACCCTGATCCCTAAAAAACGCGGGAGCAAAACGGCGGCAACGTCAAGGTCGCCAGCGCCCAAGCCTGTCAAGCCCAAAGCGGTAGAGAAAGTCCCCGCCCCCCGGAAGAAATCCGCCAAGGCGCAACTGGTCGGCGCCGAACCTGGTGATATCCCGGATCTCATCAAGCCCGAACTGGCGACGCTGGTGGAGTCCGCGCCGGAGGGCGACTGGCGCTACGAGATCAAGTTCGATGGCTACCGGGTCATGGCGCGAGTCGCCGAGGGCAACGTGCAGCTGTTCACCCGCAATGGCCATGACTGGACGCACAAACTGCCGCACCAGGCCGACGCCATCGCCGGACTGGGCCTTGAATCGGCCTGGCTCGACGGCGAGATGGTCGTCGCCAACGACGAAGGCGTGCCCGACTTCCAGGCCTTGCAGAACGCCTTCGAGGCCGGTCGCAGCGGCAAGATTATTTATTACCTGTTCGACATGCCCTTTCTCAACGGCATGGACCTGCGCGAAGTGCCGCTGGAACAGCGTCGCGCCGCGCTGTCCAAGGTGCTCGAACGGACCGACGACGAGGTGCTCAGGTATTCCGAAGACTTCGCCGAAGTGCCGGAAGTCCTGCTCAACAGCGCCTGCCAGATGAAAATGGAAGGCCTGATCGGCAAGCGCGCCGGCAGCCCTTACCTGTCGCGCCGCAGCGGTGACTGGATCAAGCTCAAGTGCAAGCGCCGCCAGGAATTCGTCGTCGTGGGCTACACCGATCCCAAGGGCGCGCGCAGCAAATTCGGCGCATTGCTCTTGGGTTTGCACGATGCCGACAGTGGCGAACTGAGGTACGCCGGCAAGGTCGGAACCGGTTTCAATGAAGCGACATTGGGCACGATCTACGACCAACTGGCGCCGCTCCACGGCAAGAAGGCTGCGGTGGTCAATCCGCCCACCGGCTTTGAAGCCAAGGGCGTGCACTGGCTCAAACCAGTGCTGCTGGCCGAAGTGGCGTTTGCCGAGATCACCAAAGACGGATCGGTCCGGCACGCTGTTTTCCAAGGCCTGCGCACCGACAAGCCTGCGGAGTCGATCACCGAGGAGCTACCGGCGCCAGCGCCTTCAACCGATCAAACGTCGAAACCCGGGCAGGCGTCAGACGTGCCAGAAGCGCGGTCGGAAGACACGCCAAAACCTGCGACCCCGCGTAAGCGTGCGAAGGCATCCAAGCCTGTCAACGCCGAAGAAGGTCCGCGTGAGTCCGACGCCGCTGACACCCGAACAGGCAAGATTCGCCTGACCCACCCCGAGCGAGTGATCGATCCCACCAGCGGCGCGACCAAGCGCGACCTCGCCGATTACTACATCCGCATTTCCGAATGGCTGCTGCCGCAACTGTCTCAACGCCCTGTGGCGCTGGTGCGGGCACCGGAGGGCATCGGCGGCGAGCTGTTCTTTCAGAAAAACGCCGACCGCCTTGCCATCCCCGGCATCGAGACCATGGGCAAGGAATACACCGGCCATCCGGTGATGCTGATCAACAACATCGAAGCACTGATCGGTGCGGTGCAGATGAGTGCCATGGAGCTGCACACGTGGAACGCCGTCGCCAATAACCTTGAGCGGCCGGACCGTTTCATACTCGACCTCGACCCCGATCCCGCGCTGCCCTGGAAAACCATGGTGGAAGCCACGCAACTGACCCTCGCTGTGCTGGATGAACTGGGGCTCAAATCGTTCCTGAAAACCAGCGGCGGCAAGGGGATTCATGTGGTCGTGCCGCTGACGCCGAAAGCGGACTGGGACGCCGTGAAGGATTTCAGTCATGCCATCGTCAAGCACATCGCCAGGCTGCTGCCGGAGCGGTTTTCGGCGGTGGCCGGGCCGAAGAACCGCATTGGCAAGATCTTCATCGACTACCTGCGCAACGGCCTCGGCGCCACCACGATTTGCGCGTACTCGGTGCGCACCCGGGAGGGCCTGCCGGTGTCGGTGCCGATATATCGCGAAGAACTGCTGGAGATCAAAGGCGCCAACGCCTGGGACATCAACACCGTCCACGAACGTCTCGCCGAACTGGACAGCGACCCGTGGGCGGACCTGGGCAAAACACGCCAGACCATCACCCCCGACATGCGCAAGCGGGTCGGGCTTAAATAACCCATCCGCGACGCAGGCTTCCTGTAGAACCGCGATGACGTAGTAAGACCGGCTTTAGCCGGGAAAGGGTCGGCAGCCACACTGCAAAGATGATGGTGTCTACACAGGCCTCTTCCCGGCTGAAGCCGGTCCTACCAGCACCAAACGCACCGCTAATCCCCCACCGCTGCAAAGTCCTGAACTAAACCCCTCGCCGCCTGCTCCGCTACTTAGTTGCCCCTAATTAATCGCGGAGAAAAACCACAATGAGAGCACTCACCTACCACGGCGCCCATGACGTGAAAGTCGACACCGTCCCCGATCCGGTCATCGAACAGGCTGACGACATCATCCTGCGCGTGACCGCCACCGCAATCTGCGGCTCCGACCTGCACCTCTACCGCGGCAAAATCCCCACCGTCGAACACGGCGATATCTTCGGCCACGAATTCATGGGCATCGTCGAAGACACCGGTTCAGCCGTGACCGCCGTGCAGCGCGGCGACCGAGTGGTGATCCCCTTCGTCATTGCCTGCGGCGAGTGCTTCTTCTGCAACATGGACCTGTACGCCGCCTGCGAAACCACCAACACCGGTCGCGGCGCGATCATCAACAAGAAGGCCATTCCACCGGGGGCTGCGCTGTTCGGCTTCAGCCACTTGTACGGCGGCATCCCTGGCGGCCAGGCCGAATACGTGCGCGTGCCGAAAGCCAACACCGGGCCGTTCAAGGTCCCCGGCACGCTGTCGGACGAAAAGGTGCTGTTCCTCTCCGACATCCTGCCCACCGGTTACCAGGCGGTCCTGAACACCGGCATCGGCCAGGGTTCGAGCATCGCCATCTACGGCGCGGGTCCTGTGGGGTTGATGGCTGCGGCCGTGGCCCGGATGCTCGGCGCCGATCAGATCTTCATGGTGGACCATCACGCTTACCGGCTGGCGTACGCCCAGGCCACCTACGGTGTGATCCCGATCAACTTCGATGAAGACGACGACCCGGCCGATACCATCATTCGTCAGACCAAGGGCATGCGCGGTGTGGACGGCGTGGTCGATGCGGTGGGTTTCGAAGCCAAGGGCAGCACCACCGAAACCATTCTGACCAACCTGAAAATCGAAGGCAGCAGCGGTAAGGCGCTGCGCCAGTGCATTGCTGCCGTGCGCCGTGGCGGCGTGGTCAGCGTGCCGGGTGTGTACGCCGGTTTCATCCACGGCTTCCTGTTCGGCGATGCGTTCGACAAGGGCCTGACCTTCAAAATGGGCCAGACCCACGTGCAGCGCTACCTGCCGGAATTGCTGGAACACATTGAAGCCGGCCGTCTCGCGCCCGAAGCGATCATCAGCCACCGCATGTCTCTGGAGCAGGCCGCTGAAGGCTACAAGATTTTCGACAAGAAACAGGAAGACTGCCGCAAGGTCATCCTGACCCCCGGCAGCCCGGAAATCCCTTTGACTGCATCCGTGACCGAAACTGAAACGGGTACTGCAACGGTTACCGGCATCCCCGCCATGTGATCCCGCGCGGGCCGAGGACAATGAAATGGACACGCTGTTCTCGGCCGCCCTGGTGGTCGTCATCCTTCTGATCGACGTGTGGGCCATCGCCAGTGTTTGGCGCGGCCCCGAATCGTCCTGGACCAAAATCGGCTGGGTGGTGCTGATCCTCATCTTCCCGGTGATCGGCGTTGCCATCTGGGGCATCGCCGGGCCACGGGGCATCGCCAAAGCCCCCACGTCCAGGGTACGCCGCAGGGGCTGAAGCGCTGTGAGGGCTGCCTCTTTTGCTGCGCGGCGAGCAGGCGCGAGTCCTGGGCGCGACGCGGCAGTCCATCCATGATCAGTTACAGGATCGGCTTGCCGCCGGTCACCCCATAACGTGTGCCCGAAATGTAACTGCCTTCGTCGGACCCCAGCAGTACGTAGATCGGCGCGACCTCCACCGGCTGACCCGGACGGCCAAGTGGCGTTTCCTCGCCGAAGCTTTTCACGTCTTCGTCGGTCATGGTCGACACAATCAGCGGCGTCCAGATCGGGCCGGGCGCGACGCTGTTCACGCGAATGCCGCGCTCACCGAGCAACTGCGCCAGGCCAGCGGTGAAGTTGGCGATGGCGCCCTTGGTGGCCGCGTACGGCAGCAGCGTTGGCTTAGGCGAATCGGAATTGACCGAACTGGTGTTGATGATCGAACTGCCCGCAGCCATGTGGGGCACCGCCGCCTTGCAGATGCGAAACATCGCGGTGACGTTGATATCGAAGGTTTTCACCCATTCCTCGTCGGAGATTTCCTCAAGAGATGCGTGGGACATCTGGAACGCGGCGTTATTGACCAGCACGTCGATGCGGCCGAACTTCTTCACCGTTTCATCGACGATGGCCAGGCACTGCGCCTTCTCGGCCAGATCGCCCGGCAGCAGCAGGCACTGACGGCCCGCCTCCTCCACCCAGCGTGCGGTTTCCTTGGCATCTTCGTGTTCATCGAGGTACGAAATCGCCACGTCAGCGCCTTCACGGGCGTAGGCGATAGCGACTGCACGGCCAATGCCGCTGTCGCCGCCGGTGATCAGCGCAATCTTGTTGCTCATGCGGCCCGAGCCCTTGTAGCGGGTCTCGCCGCAGTCCGGGTAGGGGTCCATTCGGCTCTGATCGCCAGGAACAGGCTGCTGTTGAGGCTTGAACGGCGGTTTCGGGTAATCAGTCATGGGGCTCTCCTTGAAATGTTCCAACCCAAACGGTCAGCGTTAAAAGTGGACTGAACGACCGTGGACGAGTTCGGAGTTTTTTTGCAGCGGCCCTGCTCGACGATTCGCCAGATGTTCCAGCGCCGGGGTTGATTGTTCCCGCAACGGAAACACTGTATTGCGAAATGATAGCTAGCTAACGGTTAACCTCACTGCTAGTTTCAATGACGTTGAATCCGCCGATTTGACAACCCCCCCGGAGCCGCTTCACGTCAGAGATAACGTGACGGCGGCTCGCTTTTTGTGGACAGCCCCAGGCGCATTGGCACGAATTTTCTGATCGGACCCCTGCTCACTCGGCCGGCCACGACGCTGTCAAGCCTCCCTTTTCCCTTCCGAGTCGGACATCATGGCCGTCGGCCGTTCCTGGCCGGTCATCCATACACTCGTAGAAGAGAACGCCCATGGCCAACCACGACATCACCTTCACGCCGGATCCTGACGCCGATTCCATCTCCTCGGACGTCGCCGGTTTCGGCGGTCTGCTGGTTTCCACGCAGATCCCCACCCGGGCCGACGGCAGCCTGGAACTGGGCGGTATCGTCGAGCAGAGCGAATGCACGTTGCAGGCGTTGAAAGGGGCACTGGAGCGGGCCGGCAGTTCCATGGACCGCGTGCTGCACCTGACCATCTACCTCACCGACATGGCCGATCGGGCCGCATTCAACGAAGTCTACACACGCTTTTTCGCCAAACCCTGGCCTGTGCGCGCCGCAGTGGGCGTCGCCGGGTTGGCCGTCGAAGGCATGCGCGTGGAAGTCACGGCGATGGCCGCCAAGGCCTGATCACGCGGGTTTCCGGCGCCCCCACCCCACAGGCGGGCGCCATCGGGCAGCAGACGGGTGCCGGTCAGGCGTTTCGCCGCTACAATGCGCGCCTTGACCGTGACCGTGCCGACTAAAAAAATATGTCTCTGCCCAAACATCACCTGGAATTGCTTAGCCCTGCCCGCGACGTGGCCATTGCCCGCGAGGCCATTCTGCATGGCGCTGACGCGATCTACATTGGCGGCCCGAGCTTCGGCGCGCGCCACAACGCGGCCAACGACGTCAGCGAGATCGCCCAACTGGTCGAGTTCGCCCGCCGTTACCACGCCCGCGTCTTCACCACCATCAACACCATTCTTCATGACAACGAACTTGAACCGGCGCGCAAGCTGATCCATCAGCTCTACGACGCTGGCGTCGACGCGCTGATCGTGCAGGACCTCGGCGTGATGGAGCTGGACATTCCGCCCATCGAGCTGCACGCCAGCACCCAGACCGACATCCGCACCATGGAGCGGGCACGCTTTCTCGATCAGGCCGGCTTCTCGCAGCTGGTGCTGGCCCGTGAGCTGAACCTCCAGGAAATCCGCGCCATCGCCGACGAAACCGATGCCGCCATCGAATTCTTCATTCACGGCGCGCTGTGCGTAGCTTTCTCCGGTCAGTGCAATATTTCCCACGCCCACACCGGGCGCAGTGCCAACCGTGGCGACTGCTCCCAGGCCTGCCGTCTGCCCTACACGCTGAAAGACGATCAGGGCCGCGTGGTTGCCTACGAAAAGCACCTGCTGTCGATGAAAGACAACAACCAGAGCGCCAACCTGCGCGCACTGGTGGATGCCGGCGTGCGTTCGTTCAAGATCGAAGGCCGCTACAAGGACATGGGCTATGTGAAGAACATCACGGCCTACTACCGTCAGCGTCTGGACGAGATCCTCGAAGACCGTCCGGACCTGGCCCGCGCCTCCAGCGGCCGCACCGCGCACTTCTTCCTGCCGGACCCGGACAAGACCTTCCACCGGGGCAGCACCGACTATTTCGTCACCGACCGCAAGGTCGACATCGGCGCGTTCGATTCGCCGACCTTCACCGGCCTGCTGGTCGGCGTGGTCGAGAAAGTCGGTAAGCGTGACTTGCAGGTGGTGACCCATGAGCCGCTGTCCAACGGTGACGGCCTCAATGTGCTGGTCAAGCGCGAAGTGGTGGGTTTCCGCGCCAACATCGCCGAGCCAAAAGGTGAGTTCGAAGAAGACGGCGAGAAGCGTTACCGCTACCGCGTCGAGCCGAACGAGATGCCAAAAGGTTTGCAACTGCGGCCCAACCATCCGCTCAGTCGCAACCTCGATCACAACTGGCAACAGGCTTTGCAGAAGACCTCGGCCGAACGCCGCATCGGCCTGTCATGGGTGGCGCGCCTGCGTGAAGAGCGTCTGGAACTGGTCGCCACCAGCGAGGAAGGCATCAGCGCTCGCGTCGAGCTGAACGGCCCGTTTGGCGTCGCCAACAAACCGGAGCAGGCGCTGGAGCAGCTCCACGATCTGCTCGGCCAGCTCGGCACCACCGAATACCACGCGACTGCCATCGAGCTGGACGCGCCGCAAGCGTTCTTCATTCCGAACTCGCAACTCAAAGCGTTGCGCCGTGAAGTCATCGAGACCTTGACCGCCGCTCGCATCCAGGCGCACCCGCGCGGTGCCCGCAAGCCGGAAACGTCGCCGCCGCCGGTTTACCCCGAGGCGCACCTGTCGTTCCTGGCCAACGTCTATAACGAGAAGGCGCGGCACTTCTATCACCGTCACGGCGTGCAGTTGATCGACGCCGCGTACGAGGCCCATGAAGAGAAAGGCGAAGTGCCGGTGATGATTACCAAACACTGCCTGCGCTTCTCCTTCAACCTGTGCCCCAAGCAGGCCAAGGGCGTGACCGGCGTGCGCACCAAGGTCGCGCCGATGCAACTGGTCCATGGCGATGAGGTGCTGACGTTGAAGTTCGATTGCAAGCCGTGCGAGATGCACGTGATCGGCAAGATCAAAGGCCATATTCTGGGCCTGCCCCAGCCGGGCAGCGGCGTTCAGGTGGTGGGGCATATCAGCCCTGCTGATCTGCTGAAGACCATCCCGCGCGGGGCGCACTGATCCTGCTATCGCGTTGATTGCTCGCGCTGCACCTCCAGGGCTGCAGCGCGGTCAGTCAGCGCCGTGCGACTTCGTGCTTGATGCAGCCTTCGTAATACACCTGTTTGACGCTTTCCGGCCGCAGCCTCGAAGGGCTGTCGTAAGTCTGCTCGGTAATGCCCAGGGCACTCATGCGCATCCATTGCTGGGCGAAATGCTGGGCCTGCATCTTCTTGCGGGCGCCGTACAGCGTCAGGCCGGACAGTTTGTATTGTTGAGCAGTACCGGCCATCCCCGCGCCCCAGGTGCAGAGGTCGCGTTCGTTCTTGTTTGGACTGCGCGCCAAGGCCTGGGAAGTCACCGTTATGAGCACGCAGAAGGTCAGTAGCGTCTTGAGAAATGACATGCGATTCCTTGCCTAAGTGACTGATCAGGCGTGGATTCTGACGAGGTACGGCGCCCACCGGGGCCAGCATATTGCCTTTTTTGTTTGTCAGCCGACCAATGACACCTGCACCCCTGCGCTCCACGGCACGGCGTCACATTTGAGTAACGAAAGCCTGCGCCGCCTGCTACCGTGTAGGGGTTACGTATGAACCTTATCGACCGATCCCCGGTCGATAGATGCACCTCTGGTTCCGTCGACCGTTGTTGTACCCGACCGAACCCGCTTATTTCCAGAAGGACCGTCCATGATTCCGATTCAACGCATCGCCTGGCTCAAGGCCTGGGGCGCCCATGGTTTTACTGCCACGGGCGTGGTGCTCGCCTTTCTCGCGACCATTGCTCTGTTCGACAACCAACCCAAGGCGTGCCTGCTCTGGCTGGGCTTCGCCCTGATCGTCGATGGCGTAGACGGCTCCCTGGCGCGCAAGCTGAACGTGCAGTCGGTCCTGCCGCACTTCGACGGCTCGGTGCTTGACCTGGTGATCGATTACCTGACCTACGTGTTCATTCCCGCCCTGTTCATCTACCGCTACATCCCGCTGCCTGAATACACCCTGCTGCTGACCACCTCGATCATCCTGGTGTCGTCGCTGTTCTGTTTCTGCAACGTCGAAATGAAAAGCAAGGACAACTACTTTCAGGGCTTCCCCGCCGCCTGGAACGTCGTCGCCCTGTGCGTCTACATCCTTTCTCCGGCGCCGTGGCTGACTTTCATCACGGTGATCTGCCTGGCGCTGCTGACGGTGACACGCATGAAGTTCCTGCACCCGTTCCGCGTCCGCCGCTTCATGCCCCTGAACATCGCAGTCACTGCCGTGTGGTTCTTCTGCAGCTTCCTGCTGGTGATGAATCATCCGTACAACGGATCGGTGGCACTGTTCGTGTGGTTGGCCATGTCAGCGTACTTCCTGGGGATCTGCATCTGGCGCACGTCCATGGAATGGATCGACAAAGCCCGCGTCTGATTCAACAGACGACTTTCCTCGACGCATAAAAAAGCAGCCCTCTTCGGAGGGCTGTTTTTTTTGCGCAGAATTTGAATGAAGCGTGCTGATGCGGGTTTACAGCGTGTAGCTCAACGGCAGCTGTGTCGTGGACTTGATCTGCTCCATGGCGAAGCTGGAACTCATGTCAGTGATGCCCGACAACTGGATCAGCTTTTTGTAAACGGCATCGTAGCCAGCGATGTCCGGCACCACGATCCGCAGCATGTAGTCGGTATCGCCCGCCATGCGGTAACACTCCACCACTTCGGGCAGCGTGGCGATCAGATCATGGAAACGACCCAGCCACTGGGCGTTGTGCTGATTGGTTCGAATGGCGGCGAACACCGTTACCGCGACGTTCAACTGCGCCGGGTCAAGCAGCGCAACCCGCCCGCGAATCATGCCCTGCTCTTCGAGCTTTTGTACGCGACGCCAGCATGCGGTGCTGCCGAGGCCGACGCTGTAGGCAATTTCTGCAATCGGGCGGGTGCAGTCGTTCTGCAGAATGCTCAGGATGGCCTGGTCGAATTTGTCCATGGAACGCGCGGGGGCCTCGGTAAATTCATATGCCGGGAAGCGATAAGGATAGGCCAGAAAGGCCAGTTCATAAAATGATATTCCCTTCAATGAGCCTTTGATGGAAATTCATTCTAATCCGAGGGCAAATCTCCGTTGAGGAATCAATTTTTTTTCACCCTGACGCTAGTAGTATTTTCGGCACGACGGACAGCGCAGAACTCCCCATGAAAACACTCCCTTGTTATTTCGATTACGCCGCCACCACCCCGGTCGATGACCGCGTCATCCAGGCCATGGTCACCTGCCTCGGCCGCGAAGGTACCTTCGGCAACCCGGCCTCCAGCTCCCACGCCTACGGCAATCAGGCCCGGCAGTCCGTGGAGTTGGCGCGCCGTCAGGTTGCAGAACTGGTGGGTTGCAGTGCCGATGACCTGGTCTGGACCTCAGGCGCGACCGAGTCCAACAACCTGGCGATCAAGGGCATCGCGCTCAACCCCAACAATGTCGCCCGCCGTCACCTCATCACCAGCACCATCGAACACAAAGCCGTCATCGACACCGTTCGCCAGCTTGAGCACGCCGGTTGCCCGGTGACCTGGCTCGAACCCGACAGCTGCGGCCTGATTCACCCCGACGCCGTGCGCCACGCACTGCGAGATGACACGCTGTTGGTGTCGCTGATGCTGGTCAACAACGAACTGGGCACCGTCACCGATATCTCGGCCATCGGCCAAATCGTGCGTGAACACGGCGCCCTCTTCCACGTCGACGCCGCCCAGGGCGCTGGCAAACTGGCGATCGACCTGAGCGCATTGCCGGTGGACCTGATGTCCTTCTCCGCGCACAAAACCTACGGCCCGAAAGGCATCGGCGCACTCTACGTCGGCGACCGCGCGCGATCGCTGCTCGAAGCACAGATGCACGGCGGCGGCCACGAACAGGGTTACCGCTCCGGCACCCTCGCCACCCACCAGATCGTCGGCATGGGCGCGGCGTACGCACTGGCCAGCACCGAAATGGACGAAGAAGTCGCGCGCATCGGTGCGTTGTCCGCACAACTGCGCGAAGGCCTGCTCGGCTTGGACGGCGTGAGCCTGAACGGCGATCCCCAACAACGCGTTCCCCATACGCTCAACGTCTGCATCGACAGCCCGGGGTTTAACGTTGCCAGCCTGGCGAGCGAACTGGCGGTTTCTTCGACCTCGGCGTGTAACTCCGCGAGCAGCAGCGTTTCTCACGTGTTGCTGGCGTTGGGGCTGAGTAAAGCCCAGGCCGGGAGCAGCTTGCGGTTAAGCCTGGGGCGGTATACCAAGGTGGGTGATGTGGAGAAGGCGATCGCAGTGATTACCGGGAAGTTGACTGCGCCGGCGGCGACGTTTTGGTGAGGAAAGTGGGTTGATCGTAAAGGGACGATTATAAGGGGACTGATTTATTTACAGCGCTTCACCGTAAATTAATCTGTCCCCGATAGCGGAAGGGGTTAAAGGTTCAAAAGGTCTCCGTCCCCTTTAACCCCCGACTAGGTAGAAGCGGCTAACCGCTTTAGGCTTCACTCTTTTTTGGAACTGCGTAGATCCTTGTTATGTCTTCGCCGCTAGCCAAGTCATAGAATTTACTTTCATAGAAATCAAAAATCGCCTCGAGATTGCATCTTGAAAAATGTTCTTTAACTTCACCCATCTCTTGTGAGTCCTCACGCTTCTGTTTGGCTTTTATCTTTTCTAAAAATCCAGTTGAACCTGCCTCCGGAAATACGAAGATGTGCGGCATCAGTACGCCCTGTTCTGCGAACAGATCAAAGTCAGGAAAACTTACTGCAAAAAATATATCCTCTCTATCTTTAGTTGCTGAAAGCGCTCTAATTGAGCCAATAAGAAAAAATGCCAGGCTGATCAAAAATTCCGAACTCTTGTCGCTCCCTATACTTTTCTTTAAGACCTTTAGCCGGTGATACCTAGAGATCAATGGCATTTCTTCGAAACTTTCGAATTCGGAGAAAAAAAACGCTTAAATCGTTATAGGGTTCTTTGCTGATTATTTTACGGAATAGCTTCGTCAAATTCATTTTTTCGGAATACTCCATCCATGACCGTTCAGCCAGTCGATAGTCCCTCTTGAAAACCTGAGTTAAAGGGATCCGTCCCCTTTAACCTCTTTAATCTTATACATCAGTAATAGATCAGCTCGCGTACATTGTTCACGAAACGAATTTCGGCATCGTCGCCGACTATTCCCTCAAACTCTCTAAAAAAGAAGTCCAAGTCCTTTGAGAATGCAAAGAATGCATCGCGACCATGCTCTCCAGACACCAACGATCGTAGTATATAGTGGCAACTTTCATGTAGAGCTTCATACAGCTCTTTTCCGATTATTGATAAATATTGCTCCTCAATAATACTAGCAAGCATCGAACTTTTAGGCATTGTTGTGGGCCTATGCCTCGAGATCACGTTGTATTTCCTCAGATCTTTGTCATACTGCAGATGTTCTTGAACCAGCCTTTCAAATTTGCCGCCCTTATCTCGGAACAGGAGCCGAGGCATTCCTTCGACGTCTTCCGCCAATGGTATTTTTATACTCAAATGATTTATATCGACTGAATAGCATTTGGATACAAGCGCTTTTATAGCTGATTTACCTTGGGCCGTGGCTCCGAAGCCAACCCCTCCTTGCAGATTCGTAGCCATCACCAATGCGAACTCGTCAGTATCATCCGCGGACATTTCGCTTATAAAATCGTTAGCATGATTCTTAAACTCAGCAAATTCGGCTTTAAAGCATAAGATCTTGTAGTATTTCATATCAGATTCCTGTACGTCCTGCCGGGTAGGTGAACACTATTACCGCACCCTTTGTATTTGTGGCGTGAACATGTGGCATTTCATGGTGAGCTGGTTGATCATCTCCGACCAAGTCAGGATGCCCATCTGGATGATCGAACACTTCTGGTACCCCACCTTCACCCCTGCGCCCTAGCGTAGTGATCCCGCGACTTTTCATACAGTTGCAATTCACTCCATGGCTACTTAGGTTGAGATCTTTCATTGGGATCGCCTGCCCACCTCTACCTAACCGCGGTACCTGAGCATGTTGCTGAGCCTTTTTCATCGCAGCCCTACGGCTATTCGTTGCGACAACTTTTTGCAAACCGAGTGGGTCGATCCAACCCGTCGGGTTCGGCACGTAGTAATAGAGGTTTAGCCCACCACTGTAGCCAATCGGGTCCTTGCTGATAAATCGCCCGACCCTTGGATCATAGTATCGATGCCGGTTGTAGTGCAGGCCGGTCTCGTGGTCGTGGTATTGCCCCTGGAAGCGGATCGGGTTGGTCAGGCCGACTTGTTGGGCGAACTCCGAACGGTTTTCTTGCGCTTCGCCCCAGGCTTTGTGTTGCGCGCTCCATGCGGTGTGGCCGTTCTGGTCGGTGATTTCCTGGGGGGTGCCGAGGTGGTCGCATTGGTACCAGGCCAACGCATCAATCGGCAGCGCCACCGGTTTGTAGTTCCACAGCGGGTCTTCTTTGAAGTTGTAGCGACCTTCGTATGCCGGCTGGCTGACGAGGCGGATGGTTTCGTGGCGGATGGCCTGGGCCACGGGCACAAAGGTGCCGGGTTCGTGGATGTAATGCACCGTGCGGCCTAGCGCGCCGGCATAGGGCGGCGGACTGCTTTCCCAGGCGAGGTTGTCGCCGTCCCAGCCGTAGAGGGTGAAGCCGCAGCCGAGTTCGCGCTCTTTGCGGGCGTGTTCGTTTTCGTTCCAGCCGGTGCCGGCTTCGGGGCGTGGCCGGTAGTGGGCTTTTGAGAGTTTGTAGAGGCGACGTCCGAGAGGGTCGTAGCCGAAGTCGACAGTCAGGCGCGGATCGTAGAAATGTACAAGGCGATCGAAAAGGTCCCAGTGCAGCTCGCTACGCAGGCCTTTGGTCCAGCGCTCGGTCAGGTTGCCGCGTTCGTCGTACTCGTAGTGGTTGCCGGCGTAGTCGCGCAGCAGGTTGTCCACGAGTTTGTTGCGGACACGTTCGGGATCGAGTGGACGGCGGACGGGTGCTGCGCTGTCGTCGAGCAGGTTGCTCGCGGGGTCGAAGGCGAAGGTTTCCACGCCCAAGCGGCTGGTTGCGCTGAGCAGCCGATTGACGGGGTCGTAACGATACGAAAGCGGGCCACGGCGGCTGTCGTTGATGTCGGTGAGCTGCCCGGCAGCGTCGTAGCTGTAGGTGCGTTTGATGACGGTGGATTTGTCGTCTGCTCGGCCCAGTAATTGTTCTTGTAGGCGTCCCGCCGGGTCCCAGCTTTGGGTTTGCAGGAGTTGGTTACCCTGATGGCGGGCGACTTCGCGATGCAGGTCGTCACGCTCGTAACTGAGCAGTTCGTGCTCGTCGAGCTTGAGGCCGAGCAGATGGCCGCTGCCGTAGGTCAGCCAGCTGACGCGATGGCCGTCCGGGCGAATGGTGGCAACGCGGTTGTTGAGGGCGTCGTACTCGTGCTGCCAGACCGCAACCAGGGGTTTATCCAGATTCGAGTAATGCTGATGCTCGCGCAGCAGGTTGCCAGCCGGGTCGTGAAACCATTGCAGTTTGCTGATGGCGTTGGTCGCCATGACCAGATGGCCATTGCCGTCATAGGCGAAGGTTTCGCTTTGGGATTGCTCTCCCAGCGTGGCGCAGCGCTCTGTCAAACGGCCCATGGGGTCGAAGGTCAGTGCGATCGAGCGCTGGCCATTGATGGTTTCGGCCAGACGCCCCGTTTGGGGATCGTACTGATAGCGGGTCGAGCGACCGTCGAAACCGCTCTCTTCCAGCAGCCTGCCCACTGGATCGTAGTGAAAGTGAGCGCGGCGTTCGTTTTCGTTTTCCAGCGCCACGAGGCGCCCCAGTTTGTCCCAGCGGTAACGCAAGGTTTGCTCGGCTGCGTCGACGCGTTCGGCGATAAATCCTGCAGCGCTGTAACGCCAGGTGGTGCAGCGTTCCAGGCCGTCGGAGTGGGCGAGCAGCCGACCTTCGGCGTCGCGGCTAAAGCGTTCTTCGGTTTTGTCCGGGTGCTTGATCAGGACAAGCTGACCCGCTTTGTATTCGTACGTGGTCCTGTGCCCGGCCGGGTCAGTGAAGCGAACCATTTGGCCGCGTTCGTCGTACTCCCAAACACTGACCTTGCCCGAGCAGTCGGTGTACTTAACGAGTTGTCCGGCGTCGTTATAGGCCAACGCTTTTGTATTGCCGTTGGCGTCCTTGATCGCAGTAGGAAGACCGAACGTGTTGTAGGCGTATTCGGTAACGTTCTCTAGCGGATCGATCGCCTCAACCAAGTTTCCGCGAAGGTCATAGTCCCGTTTCCACAAGCCACCCTCGCCATCGCTGATCTTGATCAGGTGGCTCTTATCGTCGTACGCGTAATTCATCACGCTGTGATCAGCGCGGGTGTGTTCGGTCAGATTGCTGAGCTTGTCGTAGCGATAGCGATCCGTGCTGCCGTCGGTGTGGACGTGGCGAATGATGTTTTTCGCCTGATCACGGAAGAACCACTCCGAGCGCCCGTCGGCGTGGCAGATGCGGTACGTGTAACCAAGGCTGTCGTAGTAATGCCGGGTTTCGTGGCCCAAAGCATCCGTGACGTAGGTCAGACGGATGTTTTCATCCCACGCCAGCCGAGTATCAAAACTGCCGTCGTCAGCCCACTCGCGAACAGCCTTGGCATCGGGGCCAGATCCCTGCCACTGCAAATTCAAACCACGATTGGTGCGGTCGGTGTAGCGGGTAACTAGGTGGTTCTGATACTCGTAGCGCCAAGCAGCGCCATTCTCATCCTGAGCCAGAACAAGATCGCCAGAATCATCGTACTGATACGCGCACAGTTGACGTTTGACGTCGCCGGCATGTATTTCCCAAAGACCCGTCAACCGCCCCTGATCATCAATCAACGTAACCAGGCGCAGATGGACTTTGTTTACATCCTTCTCCGAGTAAGTCACCAACTCGGAAAGCACCAATCCCCCACCGTGCCGATGCTCGTAATGCAGCATCACCCCAGCGTCGTTGGGCAAAACCTTGTTGATCAGAACAAAACGACCACCCCGTCGAACATAGGTTTCCCTGTGCTCAAGCCCTCGCATCAGCAACAGCCGATCCTTGCCGAGTCGAATAACGGTTAGATTTTCAATGGCGTTGAAATGAAACAGCTTGACCTTGGGCAGAGGGAATTCATGGCTGCGACCGTCGGCATCGTGGAAGACCAGACGATCACCCACACAATCAAACCGCGTGGTAAACGGCGTAATCCACCGTGCACCGATTACGTCATGATCGAAGGCATCCAGACTGGAGCAATAAGTCCGCGTCCACTCAATCGGAAACGGCCCCGGCAGGCTGAAATCGGTATGACTGACCGACTCCGAACCCATCGCAAAGCTGATGCTCTTGATCGTCGACGCGCAGGCGCAATTCTTCTGTTCGTTGGGCCGACCCTTGGCAGGCCTCTCGTGCTGAACAACTTCGAGCTTGCCTTCGCCGGCCCGGCGCTTGGCCTGATTAACCATCCCCGGCTTGATGTTGAAAGACTGCCCATGCCCGTTGCGCGCCCGCCAGGTGACCACTGCACCCGCCAAGGTCTGCAGCAACGACCCAATCGAGTTCTGGACCCCAGGATCCGCCAGACCATTAATCTGGGTCCGAAGCTCCGAGCCCATGGCACGCAGCGCTTTGGCCTGCCTGCGTACCGGGTCTTTCAGCACCTCAGGCACAAGATGTTCGACGGTGCCGTTGACGATGTGTTGGCCGGCAGCGATGTAAACGTCGGCAACCGCGATGAAGATATTGGAAATCGCGCCTTTGGGATCGTAGTCCCACTGCTGGCGCCCCTCGCTGATCAGCTCCACCGCCTCAAGCAGATTGCCCTCGGCATCGAGATCGCCATTGATCACGCTCTCCAGACCCTTGGCGATCTCGTTCAACACGCCTTCGCCCAGTTTCCCCGCAGCGTCGAGAATCCCGTGAAGCTTGCCCTGCGCCTGAGTCACGAAGTCATCAAGCGTCCCAACGATGTCCGCATTGAGATGCCCAATCAGCACCTCAATCAGCGAATCCCCAAGCACCAACTTGCCCGCCTGACGCATCTCCTGACGCACCAGAAACAGCGTCGGCCGTAGGCTCATTCGCGCTGCCGCCATGGTCGGCGGAGTCGGCAAGACGCCAATCAGATTGATGCCCAGACTCACCCAATCCAGCGGATCGCGCGTCTCACTCGTCGCCAGCCGAACGATGTCATTCAGCGCATCAACCAGCGCCATGATGTTGCCCACCACCGGTAGAAAACCGGCAGCGCTCTTGATCCGCTCAAGCGAAACAACCCCGCCGCTGATGTCCTGCAGCCAGGCATCGACATTGGCCGCGCCGGCCCCGACGTCCTCAAGCTGGATCTGATCAAGCGGCACAACCGCCACTTCAGGTTCGCGTTTCTCACCACCAACAGGCAGATTTAAGGGGGTCGCCAAGGATGCTCTCCGTGCTCAAAAACCATCCGAAAAGGCGTGAATGCCAATCCGGGGGCGACGGAGATATCAAGGGCTATGCCAGCTATAAATTAGCCAAACAAAATCAACAGCTTAAGAGAAACAACGGCAGGTTTAAGCGAACGCTCAACCCGAAAACAAAGAACAAGTGCGCAAGAAGTTGCGCACCCCTGTGCAACTTCTTGCGCACTCGCCTGCACACCACGAACGACGCGGCCTCCAACCCATCAATCACCCCATTTCCAACAAACGAGTGCGCAACTTTTTGCGCATCATGGCTAAGAGTCATCCCAAAGCTCTCGGCGCGAGCCCCTCCCCAACCCCAGGCACGGTCAGAAATCCGAAAATCCCTGATCAGCATCAAGCAGGCGCCATCAGGACGAAGCTGATAGACTGCGCCCCGAAATTACTTAAGAGGAACGCTTCATGGCCACTAACCGCTCCCGTCGTCTGCGCAAAAAACTCTGTGTCGACGAGTTCCAGGAATTGGGCTTCGAACTGAAGCTGGGCTTCAAAGAGGACCTGGATGACGAGGCCATTGATGCTTTCCTCGACGCTTTCCTGACAGAAGCCATGGACGCTAACGGTCTGGACTATGTCGGCGGCGACGACTTTGGCCTGGTCTGCCTGGCCAACCGTGGTTCGGTCAGCGAAGAACAGCGCGCAGCTGTCGAAGCCTGGCTCAAAGGCCGCAGCGAGCTGACTGAAGTTGAAGTCAGCCCTCTGCAGGACGCCTGGTACCCGGAAAAGCCGATCAACGCGGCTGTCTGATTAGCGGGCGGGCCTTCCCGCCGAGCTGATACGGAAAAAGCCATCCCCCGGGATGGCTTTTTTGTGTCCGGGATTCAAGCATTCACGCGCCAGAAAACGTGTCCAGCTATCGCCCTCGCACTGCCAGGTGCAAAGCCCAGCCAGACACAGGCAGAGAAATTCACGGTTTAACGTGACTTTAAATGGGCAAGCGCAAAAAATAGCGCGGTTTGACGGCTGTACCCCGGCGCAAGTCACGAAAGCTTGGGGCATAATGCCGCTTTACCGAAACGCCAGTGTCACGCCCTGCTATCGGGCATTTTCTGGCGGTTCGTTCACAGTGCGAGGGAATTCACCCCCTCTTCATCTCCGTGTTTGCTGCAGTAGGGTTTATTGAATGATCAAGTCTTTGCGTCCGCTGTTTATCGCCACCCTGCTTTTGCCCCTCTCATTCTCCATCGCCGCCGCTCCCATCAACACCGCCCTGCCCCCCAAGGTTCAAGAAGCACTCAAAGCCAGCAAGCTGCAGAACGATGCGCTGTCGCTGGTGATGCTCCCGGTCAGCGGCCCCGGCACCCCGACTGTTTTCAACGCCGATGTGTCGGTCAATCCGGCCTCGACCATGAAGCTGGTGACCACTTACGCCGCGCTGGAAATGCTCGGCCCGACCCATCAGTGGAAAACCGAGTTCTACACCGACGGCACCCTCAGCAATGGCGTTCTGCGCGGCAACCTGTACCTCAAGGGCGGCGGAGATCCCAAGCTGAACATGGAACGCCTGTGGCTGCTGATGCGCGATTTGCGGGCCAACGGCGTGCAGCAAGTGACCGGTGATCTGGTCCTGGATCGCAGCCATTTCGTGCAACCGCAGCTGCCAGTGTTCGACGACGATGGCAACGACAAGAACAAGCCGTTCCTGGTGCGTCCCGACTCCTTGATGGTCAACCTCAAGGCCTTGCGTTTCGTCACCCGCAACGACGGTGGCAAGATTCTGGTCTCGGTGGAGCCGCCCATCGCCGCCATTCACATCAACAATCAGGTCAAGGCGCTGTCCTCCAGCAAATGCACGGGCGACGTGCTGTACAACCCGGTACCGGAAGCCGATGGCGGGATCACCGTAACGGTATCCGGCCAATTGGGCGACGGCTGCAATTCCCAGACGTATCTGTCACTGCTCGACCACCCGACCTATACCGCGGGCGCCGTGCGTGCCATCTGGCAGGAACTGGGCGGGACCATTCTCGGCAAGGACCGTCTGGACGTGACGCCCGGCAGCGCCAAGCTGCTGGCCAGGGCGTTCTCGCCGGATCTGGCGGAGATCATCCGCGATATCAATAAATTCAGTAACAACACCATGGCCCAGCAGCTGTTCCTCAGTCTGGGCGCTGAGTTCCGCAATGAAGCCGACGGTGACGATGCCAAGGCCGCGCAGCGTGTGGTGCGCCAGTGGCTGGCCAAGAAAGGCATCATCGCAACGCACCTGGTGATGGAGAACGGTTCAGGCCTGTCCCGCGCCGAACGGGTCAGCGCGCGGGAGATGGCGCAGATGCTCCAGGCAGCGTGGAACAGCCCGTTTCAAGCCGAATTCATGAGTTCGCTGCCGCTGGCAGGGATGGACGGCACCATGCGCAAACGCCTGAAACGCACGGCCCTGCGCGGTGAAGCCCACATCAAGACCGGCACATTGAACACCGTTAGAGCGATCTCCGGATTCAGCCGCGACAGCAACGGCAACACCTGGGTCGTCGTGGCAATCCTGAACGACCCGCGTCCGTGGGGTGCGTCTTCGGTACTGGATGAAGTGCTGGTCAGCCTGTACAACCAGCCGAAACTCGCGAGCACGTCGATTTCCCTTCAGCAGTAATCTCCCGCGCCGGGCTGTGCGAAGTCGTTCGACGACCGACGCACAGCCTGGCCGCAACCTTCCTGCCCGCCCTTCCCCAACTCCGGCAAACCGGGCATCTGCTTGCGCAGGCCCGCCGGATGCGCCGCTGCCAGGCTCCGCTTGCTGACGCCAATGTCATGCACTTGGACGGGCACTACCGCTATGCTCAGTGCTCAGCCCATCACAGGATTCGCGCTGCCAATGAAGACGTCCAGAACCCAGCCCCTCCGCCACGCCCTTCTCCTGTCCGGATTGCTCGGCGCACTGCTGTCGGCAGCGCTGCCCGCCCACGCCGAAGACGGCAAACCCACCCGCGTGCGCGGCGCCATCACTGCGGTCGAAGGCGATTCGCTGAAAATCCACAGCAATCGCGGAGAGGACCTGCAGGTTGCGTTGACCCCTGATACACAGATTCGTGGCGTGACCCTGGCGCAAGTGTCGGAAATCAAACCGGGCAGCTACATCGGCTCCGCGGCGGTGCCGTTGCCGGACGGTTCGCTAAAGGCGCTCGAGGTGCATGTGTTTCCGCCAGCCATGGCGGGCACGGGAGATGGCCATCGGGCTTTTGACCTGACGCCGGACAGCACCATGACCAACGGATCGGTTGGCGATCTGGTCGCCAGCACCGGACGCACCATCACGGTGAACTACAAGGGCGGGCAAAAGAAGATCGTCATCCCTGACGACGTGCCGATCGTCAACCTGGTGCCCGGCGATCGCAGCTTGCTCAAGCCCGGCGTGAAGGTGGTGCTGCAAGCGCAGAAAGGCGCGGACAACACGCTGACCGCGCTGTCGATTTCTGCCGGGCAAAATGGCGTGACTCCGCCGATGTGAAGCAGTTGATGTGAAAAGCCGAGGTAAAGCGGCCAAGGTGAATGGTCTGTGGTGCTCAAAGCCTGCGCGACGCCGGGACATGATAGAACCGGTCAGCACGCGCAGGTCAGTGAATGCAGGCTCGATTCAGAGGCAGGTTGCGAGCACCGCGCCACGCTGCTCAACCACTTTAGCGCCCGGCTTGGCGTAGAAGTTGACGTTGGTCATGCCCGCCTTGCCCGCCACATCAGCGAAATACTCGCCTTCGGTGGTGTAGACCGTGAACGCGCCAGGATCCCCTTTGGCCATGAACACGTCCGCTACATCGCCGAACAGCTGGACGTTGGCCCAAGTGACCTTGATGCACTCGGCAACGGCAACCGCAGGCTTCTGACTGGTGTAAACCTGCGCCGGCCCTGCCGAGCGCGTCTGATTCAAGCTCATGCAGCCAGACAGCATGATCAGTGCCACAGCGCCCGCCCAATGTTTCATGCCAGTCCCACTCATCAAACGTCCCTTTCGGTGAAAAAGGAGCGATGTTACCAGCAACGCCAAGCGAGCCCCATGGGTATGGCGTCTGAGCGGTTAATCGTCCAGCCCGGCAGGCGGCGCAGCGGGCGCGACCTTGCCAGGCTTGGCCGGCTTGCCCGACGGCGTTGCGGCCTTCGGCTCGGCGACGGGTGCAGGAGCCGCAGCGGCGGCCGCCTCTTTCTCAGCCATCGGCATCTGGTCGATGGTGCTGAAAATCTCCTTGGGATCGATGGGGCCGTTGTGGATCATTTTCTTCTCACCGTCCTTGCCCACCAGGATCACCTGAGCTTGCTTGTCTGTCTGAGCGCCAAGCTTGAGCTCGCGAACCAGCGCCATGGTGGTCTGGGCATCGAGGTCCTTGCCGCTACGCTGACCGACCATGTTAATGATGGTGTAAAGGACCATGTCACGCTTGGCGAAACCCTCCTTGTTGGCGCTCTCATCCAGACTTTTTTTCAGACTCACCAGCGTCGGGTCCACCGAACTCGATGCGATGACGATCAATGGACGGTTCTTGCCGCGCTCCTGAGACAGTGGGCCATCACCGTCGGCAGCCAGCAAGGGGCTCGACAGGGCGAACAAAACGGCAAGGGTCAACGACCGGCTAAACATACACACCTCCTCTGGATTTCCATGCACTGATGATCGCGCATCATGGGAAAAGGTCCAGACGGTAGCGGGAAAAAAAACGGATTTTTTCGCGGCTCGGCATGGTACGTAAGCGTCAAATCGGGCTGAAGCGTCCGGCCATAGGGGCTATGGCTGATTCAGGCAAGGCTGGCATGACTTAAAAGTTTCAGGCAATAAAAAAGGGCGAATCTTTCGATTCGCCCTTTTTTGTTACCGCCCAGCAGAGCGGATTTGTTTGGTAGGCGCGATTGGACTCGAACCAACGACCCCCACCATGTCAAGGTGGTGCTCTAACCAACTGAGCTACGTGCCTGCTGTGGGTCGGCATTCTACGGATATTCAAATAGCTGTCAACGTCTTTTTCGCCCAGTAAGCCTATGAATATGCAAATTATTTCCCCGGCACATCGACACGGACGGATTGACCTGACACGACCCCTGTCGATCAGCCAGACCCGGCGGTCAATCCCCTGACACACAGGCTGATCTTCGCCACCCGGCTAGATCGAATGAGCGGTATCCCGCCAATGACGCCCCCACCAACATGCCGCTTGTCGCCGTGATGGCACTTCGGACAAGGTTCAGATGCCGAATGGGGACAAGGAACCAAGACACGGAGATCACCTGATGAACAGATCACTTGCTGCATTCACGCTGGGCTGCGCGCTGTCCTGCACCTCCCTTGCTGCGCTGGCTGGCGCGACATCGCCGGACATGGGTCCGCCGCCTTCGCAGACGGGCATCGATCCGCGCGTGCAGGGCAGCGACCCGGCTCGCCAGGGTGCTGATGTGGACGCGCAAAACAAGAAGGGCATCAGCATTGGTGGCGGCACGTCAATGAGCAATGGCACCGGCAATAAAGACGATGCGGATTTGCCCGGTGGCGATACCACGACTGGCGGCGGCAGCAAGGGCTCGGGTTCATCGAGCGCGGGCGGCGCGGGCGGCTGAAGCATCACCCACGCATGAGCCGTGACACGAGGCATCCAAGGGCGCTTGAACAGCGCCCTTTTCGTGCCTGGTGGTCGTGGAAGTCCATCGTGCTTTGATATAGTGCGTCGCCGCCGCGCCTGAATCAGAGGCGCAGGCGCGGCGGTCATCAACAGTGGAGAGCGGCACCGTGGGCATGAAAAAATCAGCGCTGGAACTCAAGCGTGACCTGAGCGGCATCGCGGCCAATCTGGAAAGCACCGCTGGCGAAATCAGCCGGTTGGCCGAACGTGTCAACGATGTGGACGTAGTCGCCGTGCTGCACTTGATGAATCAGCAGTACAAGGATGCTGACCGGCTGCGCGCCTATGTGGACGAGATCAGGGCGGGCCGCATTACCCGCGCCAAGGGCGAGTGACCGGTCAGCCATAAAGGACCGCACGCCTGACGTCATTCGGATTCGAGCACAAAAAAAGGGTGACCCTCTCGGGCCACCCTTTTTTGTCACCGCCCAGCAGAGCGGATTTGTTTGGTAGGCGCGATTGGACTCGAACCAACGACCCCCACCATGTCAAGGTGGTGCTCTAACCAACTGAGCTACGTGCCTGCTGTGGGGCGGCATTCTACCGAGATCCGCATCGCTGTCAACTTCGATTCAGCCCTAAGCCCATGAATGTCCAAGCTATTTGCGCCGGCACTCTCGAATCGGTCTGAGTAGATGCGCCTGTGCCTCAATGGCCGCTGCCTTGTCAGCGTCTCGTCGACACCGCAAAGCTGCGGCGGTGGCTGGCCGCCCAATTTCATCTCAGGTACGATCCGCCCATTCGTAAAAAATATAAAACAGGGGTTACAGGATGACGAACACGCCATACCCACATTCCTACTACGCCGCTTCCGCCAACCCCGTTCCGGTGCGGCCACGGCTGCAAGGGGACGTCGAAACTGACGTGGTCATCATCGGCGCAGGCTACACCGGCCTTTCGAGCGCGCTATTTCTCCTGGAACACGGCTTCAACGTCACTGTGCTGGAAGCCGCCAAGGTCGGCTTCGGCGCCTCGGGGCGTAACGGCGGGCAAATCGTCAACAGTTACAGCCGCGACATCGACACCATCGAAAAATCTGTCGGACCGAAGGAAGCGCAGCTGCTCGGCCACATGGCCTTCGAGGGCGCGCAGATCATCCGCGACCGCATCGCCAAATACCAGATCCAGTGCGACCTCAAAGACGGCGGTGTCTTCGCGGCGATCACGCCCAAGCAGATGGGCCATCTGGAATCACAAAAGCGCCTCTGGGAACGCTACGGCCATACGCAGCTGGAGCTGATGGACCAGCGCCGCATCCGTGAAGTGGTGGCGTGCGACCAGTACATCGGCGGCATGCTCGACATGAGCGGCGGTCACATCCACCCGCTGAACCTGGCGCTGGGCGAAGCGGCGGCGGTCGAGTCACTGGGCGGGGTCATTTACGAACAGTCGGCGGCAACGCGCATCGATCGCAGCGCCAGCCCGGTGGTGCACACCGCCGAGGGCAAGGTTCGGGCGAAGTTCGTCATCGTCGCGGGCAATGCCTATCTGGGCAATCTGGTCCCGGAACTGGCGGCCAAGTCGATGCCCTGCGGCACACAGGTCATCACCACCGAGCCGCTGAGCGAGCAACTGGCAAGCACGTTGCTGCCTCAGGATTACTGCGTCGAGGACTGCAACTACCTGCTCGATTACTACCGGCTGTCTGGCGACAAGCGTCTGATCTTCGGCGGCGGCGTGGTGTACGGCGCGCGCGATCCGGCGAACATCGAAGCCATCATCCGGCCGAAGATGCTCAAAGCCTTTCCGCAACTGAAGGACGTGAAGATCGATTACGCCTGGACTGGAAACTTCCTGCTGACCTTGTCGCGGTTGCCCCAGGTGGGCCGGCTGGGGGACAACATCTATTACTCCCAGGGATGCAGCGGCCACGGCGTGACCTACACCCATCTGGCCGGCAAAGTGCTGGCCGAAGCCCTGCGCGGACAGGCGGAACGATTCGACGCCTTCGCCGGCCTGCCCCACTACCCGTTCCCGGGCGGGCAACTCTTGCGCACGCCGCTGACGGCATTGGGTGCCTGGTATTACAGCCTGCGGGACAAGCTGGGGTTCTGAATCAGAGGTGATGAACGACCAACCGTTAACGGGCGGCCGGATTGTTCAGCGCCTTGACCGCCTCGCCCGCCGCCTGTTCTTGCCCGGCCTGGGCCAGATCATTGGCGGCTTTCAGCCAGCGTTCACGGTCGACCGGCACTGGCACCTGACGCGGGCTCTGGATCAGCACGGCCCAGTTGCCGGCGTCGTTCCAGTCCGAGGTAAACGAATCGAAGCTCGTCGTCACCCGCCCTGGCCCGGTATAGATCAGCACCGTGCGCTTGTTCTGATCGAACCCGACCAGCACCCCGTAGCGCTGCTCTTTCCACAACAGGGAGCCGTCCGAAAACCGCACCATGACTGGATACCCCGCCGACACCTGGGCCAGCAGGTCCGGGAGACCATGGTCGACGGGATACACCACAAAGCCGTATTCGCGGGCCAGATTCAGCATGCTGCGGTCGAGCTTGTCTTCGGCGCCCGGCAGTTTCAGCGGCTTTTCCAGCAGGCCCGGCGTGGTCTGGACGCCATGCACGGTCAGCATGCTGGCCAGCGCGAACGGTCCGCTCTGGTAATCCTTGCCCCGGAACGACGGCACCGCGTTGATTTCCACTCGGTCGGGCAGTGCCTTGTACATCGGCGGGTAGCCGGGCTTCCAGTTGTGGGCGTTCGAGCAGCCTGCCAAGACCAGCACGGCGGCAAGCGCCAGCCATTTGCGTCGACTTGCAACGCTATCCAATCGCGTCAATGCCCGCACGTTCTTCACTCACTTGACTGATGGCAACGAATCCCGAGATCCGGCCGGAACGCGGATGATAGAGCCGCCACCGATTGTGGTATAGCCCGAAGCGCTGTCAACGCGAGTGGATAGAACGAATCGGTCATGCAATTCCTACCACCGGTCAATTTTTGGCAACAACAGCGAGACTAGACTGTCGGTAACTAAGAGACGAAGAGAAGAGCCGGAGGAAGCCATGAGCCTCGGAATGACCATTGTGATGTTGATCGCTGCCTGGCTGGCCGTTGCGGCTGCCATGTTGTGGGGGGTGATGCGCATCTCGCGTCGCCATCATCCGCATTATCGGGAAACCGAAGCCGCGAAATCCGTAGAGCGTGCACAACGCAAAATCCGTCCTGTCACGGCGCACTGACGATGTGACGACGTGAACGCGGAAAGGACAGACGAAAACGGTCGGTAATGGCATCCCATTCCCGACCGTTTTTATTGGTCTACTTTTTTACGGCCCCGCCCTCGATAGCCAGGCGGAGCCGTCCAGGCGTCAGACCTTCTGAGCTTGGGCTTCGGCGTCCAGGCGGCGCTGGCGGGACCGACGAACCAGCATGTTCAGCACTTCAATCAGGGCCGAGAACGCCATCGCGGTGTACACGTAGCCTTTCGGAACGTGGGCGCCGAAGCCTTCGGCGATCAGAGTCATGCCGATCATGATCAGGAAGCCCAGCGCCAGCATAACCACGGTCGGGTTGTCGTTGATGAACTTGGCGAGGGGCTCCGACGCCACCAGCATCACAACCACGGCGGCGATCACGGCGATCACCATGATCGGCAAGTGCTCGGTCATGCCAACGGCGGTGACGATACTGTCGATGGAAAACACCAGGTCAAGCATCAGGATCTGACCGATCGCGGCAGCCATGCCCAGCGTGACGGCGCTGGAAGCGGCTTTTTCGGCTTCGCTCTTTATGTCGACGCTGTGGTGGATCTCGGTGGTTGCCTTCCAGACCAGGAAGAGGCCACCGGCGATGAGGATCATGTCCTTCCAGGAGAAGGTCTGCCCGAACACTTCGACCACAGGCGCGGTCAGCTGGACAATCCAGGCCACGGTGGTCAGCAGGCCCAGACGCAGGATCAACGCCATGCTGATACCGATCCGGCGCGCCTTGGTACGCTGATGAACCGGCAGCTTGTTGGTGAGAATCGAGATAAAAATGAGGTTGTCGATACCGAGCACGATTTCCATGACGACCAGTGTCGCCAGAGCGATCCATGCCGTTGGGCTTGCAGCCAGTTCCAGAAGATATTCCATATAGCGAGTGTCCAGGATCAGTTCAGGGGATAGGGCAGCATTCTAGGGACGGAAACACTTCAGCAAAATTCGTATTTTTCAGGCGTATACTTCGGTTTTTACGAAGTGACAGCGCCCATGCTCAATTACCGACAGCTGCACTATTTCTGGGTCGTGGCCAAGACCGGCAGTATTGTCCGCGCCTGCGAGCAATTGAACCTCACGCCCCAGACCATCAGCGGGCAGATCAGCCTGCTGGAGCAGACCTACGGCGTCGAGCTGTTCAAGCGCGTGGGCCGTCAACTGGAGCTGACCGAAACCGGTCGCGTTGCCCTGCCCTATGCCGAACAGATGTTCCAGCTGGGTGGGGAACTCGAAGCCGTTCTGAGCGCCCAGCCCGACGAGCAGCAAATCCTCTTTCGCGTCGGCGTCGCCGATGTCGTGCCCAAGTCCATCGTCTATCGTCTCATCGCGCCGAGCATGGCGCTCAACGAACTCGTGCGCATCAGTTGCCGGGAAGACCAGCTCGAACGCTTGCTGGCGGACCTCGCGATTCAGCGCCTGGACCTGGTCATTTCCGACAGTCCCATGCCTTCTCATCTGGACATTAAAGGCTATAGCCAGAAGCTCGGCGAATGCGGCGTGAGTTTTTTCGCCACCCGCGCCCTCGCCGCCCTGTACGGCAAGCACTTCCCCCACGGCATGCAAGGCGCGCCGCTGCTGGTTCCGGGCCAGCAAACGGTGGTACGCAGCCGGCTGATGCGCTGGTTCGCCGAGCAGAATATCCAGCCGAAGATCGTCGGCGAGTTCGACGACAGCGCCCTGATGAAGGCCTTCGGCAAGTCCGGCAGCGGGATTTTCATTGCGCCGAGCGTGATCGCCGATGAGGTGATCGAGCAATATGACGTCGAGCTGATCGGTCACACCGACGCCGTGACCGAGTCGTTCTACGCGATCTCGGTGGAGCGCAAGGTCAAGCATCCCGGCATTGTGGCGATCACTGAAGGCGCACGCCGCCAGTTGTTCCCGGACTAGGCGTCGCAGGTCGCCGGGGTTGGGCGGACTGTCATCAGCAGCAAGGCCAGCAGAATCGACAGCAGGATGATGCCGGCCGCCGCGAAGCCCAGGCTGCCGATGCCCAGGTGATCGATCACCCGTCCGCCGATGATCGCGCCAATGCCGATGCCCAGATTGGCCCCCGCGATGTTCAACGAGGCGGCGAAGGCCGGGGCCTGTGGCGCGGCTTTCATCAGCCGCACATGGCTGACCAGAAACAGCGCCGCCTGGGTCGCGCCCCACACGGCCAGCGCCAGGGCCAGCGCAGGCAGCGAGTGCATGCTCGGCACCACCATGACCATACCGCCGATCATGAAAGTGCAGAAGGTCAGGCTGGCGATCAGCGGATGGCGGTCCACCAGGCGCCCGCCCAGGGAATTACCCAGCAAGCCCACAGCGCCGAAGCCCATCAGGCACCAGCCGACCACAGTGCCGTTGAACCCGGCGAGTCGCTCGAGCATGTCCGCCAGGTAGGTGTACGCGGTGAACATGCCGCTGAAAACCAGCACCGACAGCAGCACGTGGCCTTGCATCAAAGGACTGCGCAGAATCCGGAACTGGCTGCGGAAGGAGGCCTGATCCTTGTGCACGCTGCGGGGCAGGTAAATGAACAGCAGCAACGCCTTGGCGAACGCCATCACCGCGAGGACGGCGAAGGCGCTGCGCCAGCCGATGGCGTCCGAGATCAAGGTGCCGACGGGGATGCCGAACACCGTGGCGCAGACGATGCCGAAGCCGATCTTGGCAATCGCGCGGCCGGCATGCTTCGGTCCGACGATGTCCACGGCGGTTTCGCTGGCCAGGGCCCAGAACACCGGCAGCCCGAGGGCCGGGATCAGCCGCGCGGCGGCCATCACCCAGATGTTGGGGGCCAGCGCTGCAACAACGTTTGAGACGCCAAACATGATCAGCACCGAAATGAACAGGCGCTTGCGCTCGAAGCGCGAGAAATACGCGGTCAGGAACGGCCCGAAGCAGGCCACCGTAAAGGCGAACAGCGTGACCAGCAAGCCGGCCTGGGGGATGGTGACGGCCAGGTCGCGGGCGATCGCGGGCAGCAGACCGACGATGACGAACTCTGTGGTCAGCACGGTAAAGCCGGCGGCCGACAGCAGGTAGATGGGGAAGAACATGAAATCTCCAGAACGACAAAACGACCAGTCCTTGCGGAGCGGTCGATCGGATGTGGCGTGAATCAGGATGCGGAGGGTATCAGAGCCGTGCGTCTGGCTGGCAGACGCCGGACGAAACACGTGTCGCTGCCCGGTTAGCGCCGGGCAGCGATGCAATCAGGCCGTGATCGCGTCAGGCAGTCTGACCGATCAGTAAGCGCCCATGTAGTCGCGCTTGCCGACTTCCACGCCGTTGTGGCGCAGCAGGTCATAAGCGGTGGTGACGTGGAAGAAGAACTGCGGCAGCGAGTAATGCAGCAGGTAGGTCTGGGTGTCCAGACGCTTTTCTTTTTCGGTGCCCGGGCGCAGCACGATTTCGCGCGCTTCGTTGCCATCGACCTGTTCGGCCTTGATCGTGTCGAGGAACGCCAGCACTTTGGTCAGCAGCGCTTGCAGGTCGGCAAAGGTGGTTTCGGTGTCTTCGTACTTCGGCGGCTCAAGGCCTGCCAGTCGTGCGCCGGCGCCTTTGGCGAAATCAACGGCGATTTGCACCTGACGCACCAGTGGGAACATGTCAGGGAACAGACGCGCCTGCAGCAGGGCATCGGGCTGAATGTTTTTTGCAGTGGCGTGGGCTTCGCCTTTGGCCAGCACGGCGCCGAGGGCGGTGAGCATTTGCTTGAAGACAGGAATCGAAGCGGCGTAAAGAGAAAGGGTCATGGCAGTTCCTGGGAAATGAGTCGCACGGAGGCGGACGCGAACGCGGCTTGTCTTTTACCTCATCCAGCCCCTACCCTCATAGCCTTTTCAACGCTTGGGGAATGGGTCATGTCTGACGAGCTGGATTCCGAAAACACCGTTGAAGCCTCGGATGCGCTGCAGTTGAGCAGCACCGAAGTGCGCATTCTGGGCTGTCTGATCGAGAAGCAGGCCAGCCATCCCGAGACTTACCCCCTGACCCTCAACGCCCTGGTGCTGGCCTGTAACCAGAAGACCAGTCGCGAGCCGGTGATGAACCTGACGCCCGGCCAGGTCGGCCAAAGCCTGCGCGCGCTGGAAAGCCTGCAACTGACGCGCCTGGTCATGGGCAGCCGGGCGGACCGCTGGGAACAGCGCGTCGACAAGACGCTGGAGCTGGTGCCGGCGCAACTCATCCTCACCGGCCTGCTGTTGCTGCGTGGCCCGCAAACCGTCAACGAGCTGCTGACCCGCAGCAACCGCATGCACGACTTCGAAGACGCCGACGCGGTGGTGCATCAGCTTGACCGGCTCATAGGCCGTGGGCTGGCGGTATTGATCCCGAAACAGGCAGGCCAGCGCGAAGACCGCTACCTGCACGCACTGGGCGATCCGGCTGACAGGGAGACAATCCTCGCCGCCCGGGCACACCCGACCGAGCGCAGCAGTTCAGCCAGCCCGGGCAGTTCGGCGCTGGCCGAGCGCGTCGAAGCCCTCGAAGCCCGTATCGCTGCGCTGGAAGAACGGCTGGCGTTGCTGGAGGGGTAAGCGCGCTAGCCCCGCGCGAACGCGGCGGCTGCCTGATACTGCTCCTGGGTTGGCGTCACACCGGTGTAAAGAATGAACTGCTCCAGGGCCTGGATTGCCGCGACCTGGTCGCCGGTGATCAGGCGTTTGCCGAGCCGCTCGGCCTCGACGATGAACGGCGTGCGCGCCGGCGTGGCGACGACGTCAAATGCTAAGTCGGCGTGTTCGAGGGCGGACACCTCAAAAGCCAGCGCCTCGGCCTGATCACCGGCCATACCCAGCGGGGTGACGTTCACCAGCAGCGGCGGGCGTTCACTGCCCAGTTCGGCTTGCCACGCAAAGCCGCACGTCTGCGCGAGCGCCCTGCCCGCCTGCTCGTTGCGCGCCACGATCAGCCCGTCGGTGAAACCGGCGTCGCGCAGGGCGCAGGCGACGGCCTTGGCCATGCCGCCACTGCCACGCAGCGCAAATCGCGTGCGCGGCACTTCATGGGTGTCCACCAGTTGGGCGATGGCAATGTAATCGGTGTTGTACGCTTTCAAATGGCCATCGGTATTAACGATGGTGTTGATGGATTGAATGGCGGCGGCGGACGCGTCCAGTTCATCGACCAGCTCAAGAGACGCTTCTTTGAAAGGCATCGACACGCCGCACCCGCGAATGCCCAATGAACGCATGCCGGCGATGGCGGCGGACAGGTCGGTCGGCGAGAAAGCCTTGTAATAGAAGTTCAAGCCCAACTGTTGATAGAGGTGGTTATGGAAGCGCACGCCGAAGTTGCCCGGACGTCCGGCCAGTGACATGCACAACCGCGTTTCCTTACTGGCAGTGACCAACATGAAATCTCCCGAGTGGTATTAGAAGACGCCTGGGGAAAGGCGTAGAATCGCAACGCTTCGCCGGAATGGGCACAGCTGTTGTTATTAAAGTTGTCGAATACCTTACACAAAATTTACGCAACGGCCTCGCAGATATTTCCTGAACCGTTGTCTGAGAAGTTATCCCGTGGCAGTGCCTGAGCGTAACGCAGGCTCGCGACAACGGGACTGAACACCGAGGAACAGTCATGATTCGTCAGATCCCCAAAGTTGCCCTGTTGTTAGGCGCCCTCGCCCTGGCAGGCCAGGCTGAAGCCCATGGCGGCGGCCCGGGCTGGGGTGGAGCAGCCGTGATCGGCGCGGTCGTCGGCGGTGTCGTCGGCGCGGCAGTGGCGTCCGGTCCGGTTTATGCGTCGCCCGCTCCTGTGTACTACTCGGCCCCGGCGCCGGTTTATTACGCGCCACCGCCACCGCCGCCGGTTTACTACCAGCCGGCTTATGTCGTTGAACGCCCGGTCGTCTACGCCCCGCGTTACTACGGCCCGCCACGTTATTACGGCCCACCACCGGGCTACTACCACGGTGGCGGTCGCTGGTAACAGCGGTTTGCTCCTGGCCTGAGGGCTGTGGCGTTATCAGCTCCAGCCTCACGTAACACTGACCCCGCCCCTCCGGCGGGGTTTTTGTGTCCGGGCGCTTATACCGGATGCAAGTGCGGTCTAGAAACCTGTTCCATCACCGCCCCTACCCGCTCATCAATGACGACTATCGAGCGCGTTGATTTCTGGATCAACCGGTCGCGCCGTACAGTGGCGCCATAGATTGATGGAGGCCCCTATGACCAAGGTACAAATCATGTCGGTTGTCGGCAGCGCAGTACCCGCCCAGCTTCGTGAGCGCGGTCTGCTGGCGTGCTGGTACTTGATGCACGATGGCGAACCCGTCAGCGGCCCTTTGCCTTCACTGCCGGCCGCGCAAGCGCTGTCGCAGCAGCTTGAACACCCCCCGCTCAACAGCTGAAACCCTGTTCCCTTATCCCTGCGAATCGTGCGTTGCTCCGCACACCCCTTTAGCCCGCCTCTTTAATGACGCGGGCTTTTTTTTGCGAGCCAATCCGGTTTTGATGCGCGGCCATGACCGTCAGGCGCGCCATAAACAGCAATTCGACCCTTTTAAATACAGGCTTTTTGGATCCGCCACCTGAACCTGAGCTATACAACAGCGGTTTATTAACGAAACCCCGCGCCAGCCCATCGACAACTTCAGAAACTTGCTCCTAAAATGCGCCAAACGTGTTGTCGTCCTTGAAGAAAGTCCGACGTTCCACGCTATTTCCATCATTAAGTGAGCGTTGCTCTTGAAAATCCGCCCAACCGTCATCGGCCTATTATTTGCACTTACAGGCTGCGCACTTTCCACCGTCACACTGGCCAAAGAATCACCGACCTTCAATCGCGATCCGGCCAATCTGCATCTGGCTTCCGGCAGCGCCATGATTACCGACCTGCAAACGGGTCAGGTGCTGTACGCGAGCAACCCCGACATCGTCGTGCCGATCGCCTCGGTGACCAAGCTGATGACCGCGATGGTCACCCTCGACGCCAAGCTGCCCATGGACGAGATGATCAAGGTCGACATCTCCCAGACCGCCGAAATGAAAGGCGTGTTCTCCCGGGTCAAGCTGGGCAGTGAGCTGAACCGCCACGACATGATGCTGATCACCCTGATGTCGTCGGAAAACCGCGCCGCGGCGAGCCTGGCCCACAGCTACCCGGGCGGCTACCCGGCCTTCATCCGGGCGATGAATGCCAAGGCCAAGGCGCTCGGCATGAACCACACCGTGTACATGGAGCCCACCGGCCTGTCGGTCTACAACGTTTCCACCGCGCGGGATCTGACCAAGCTGGCCCTCGCCGCACGCAACTACCCGATGCTGCGCGAGCTGAGCACCACGCCGGAGAAAACCGTGACCTTCCGCAAGCCGAATTACATCCTCGGCTTCAGCAACACTGACCACCTGGTGCGTAAATCCAACTGGGACATCAAGCTGACCAAGACCGGCTTCACCAACCAGGCCGGCCACTGCCTGGTGCTGTTGACCAGCATGGCCAATCGTCCTGTGTCGGTGGTGATTCTCGATGCCTTCGGCAAATACACCCACTTCGCCGATGCCAGCCGCATGCGCTTGTGGATGGAGACCGGCAAAAGCGGTCCGGCGCCGGAAGTCGCCCTGCAGTACAAGAAAGAAAAGAATCAGGTGCTGAGGCAGAAAGGTTTGCAGGCGTCGGAATAACACCTCCCGCCACGTTCAGTGGGAACCCGCCGGGCTCCCACTGATCACTGACTCGCCCGCGCCATGCGCTTGAGTATCACCACCATCCCCACGCCCAGTCCGGCCATGCCGACCAGCAATGCCGGGTAACTGACCCACCACGGGACGGGCGTGGTCATCATGCTGAATTCCGACATCCCGCCAATCCCCGCCACCAGATTCAATGGCAAGAACACCACATTGATCAACGTCAGCTTGCGCAACAGATTGTTGGTGTTGTTGTTGACCAGATTGCCCCGCGCGTCCATCAGGCTGGCGAACACCGTGGAATAGATGTTCGCCTGTTTATGGCACTGCTCGTTCTCGATGATCATGTCTTCGATCAGCGCCAGGCTGTCGCCGGAAAACTGATGTTTGTGCGCATGATTGCGCAGGCGCGTCAGCACCGAGCCGTTGCTGTCGATGGCGTTGATGTAATAGACCAGGCTTTCGCTCAGGTTGAACATCTGCACCAGATGGCGGCTGTCCATTGAGGCATTGAACTGCTGTTGCAGTTCCCGGGCGATCATCTTGATCACCTTGAGGTGACCCAGATAATGATGGATGTTGTGGAACAGCACCTCCAGCAGCACGTCGAGCAACGTGTGCATGGGCCGGTGCAGTCCCAGGCCGCTGATCTGCTTGTTGTCGGCGCAGATCAGGACCATGTGATGGGGGCTGAGCAGCACCCCGAACGACGACACGTCGAAGGAAAAGGTGTCCTTGCCCGAGTAGTTTTCCGGGCGCTTCCAGATCATGAACAGCGCGTCCGGGTGAAACTCGATGCGCGACACCTCGTCCGGGTCGAGCGCCGAGGCCAGGGCGTGGTCGTCCAGATTGAAGCGCTCCAGCAGCAGGGTCTTTTCCGCTGAGTCCGGATCGCTGAACCACAGCACACTCGCATCGGCTTCGGCGCATTCCCGTAACCGGCCCGCCTCAAGGCGGTGACCCTTGACCACCGCCCTAACCCGCCAGACCGCGACGTTTGATGTCGAGCCGGCGAATGAACTCCTCCAGCACCAGCGCGTACAAGTCGTCCTGCAGCCAAGCGTCTTCGATGCCGGCGTCGAGGTTGGGGTTGTCGTTGACTTCGATCACCACCACGCGGTCGCCGGATTGCTTCAAGTCGACGCCATACAGCCCATCGCCGATCAGGTTGGCAGTCTTCACCGCCAGGTCCACCACGGCGCGCGGCGCATCATGAACGGCCAGGGTGCGGCACTCGCCGTTGATCTCCGCGTCGATGGCCTTGTGGTTGTAAATCTGCCAGTGCCCCTTGGACATGAAGTACTGACAGGCGAACACTGGCTTGCGATTGAGCACGCCAATGCGCCAGTCATATTCGGTGTAGAGGTATTCCTGGGCCAGCAGCAGCACCGAGTGCTCGAACAGCTCCCGCGCCGCATCCTGCAACTGCTTCGCGTCCTGCACTTTGATCACGCCCTTGGAAAAGCAGCCGTCGGGTATTTTCAGCACCAGCGGGAAACCCAGTCTCGCCGCCACCTGCTTCAGGTCGTCCGGTCGCTCCTTGTAAAGGATCTCCGTGGCCGGCATGCCCAGTTTGTGGCTCTTGAGCAGGTCGGTCAGGTAGACCTTGTTGGTGCAGCGCAGGATTGACGCCGGGTCATCCATCACCACCAGCCCTTCGCTCTCGGCCTTCTTGGCGAAGCGGTAGGTGTGGTTGTCGACGCTGGTGGTCTCGCGGATCAGCAGCGCGTCGTATTCAGCCAGCCGTGAGTAGTCCTTCTTCTCGATCAGCTCGACGTCCACGCCCAGTTGCTGGCCGACGCGGATGAAGTTGTCCAGCGCCTTGGGGTTGGACGGCGGCAGCGCTTCCTGCGGGTCGTGCAGAATCGCCAGGTCGTAGCGATAGGTGCGACGTGACCGCGGCTGGCGCCAGATCTTGCGGCTGAAACTGTCCAGGGACTGGGCGAACTGGTCCTGCTGATGATCGCGCAGGCGGGTCAAGGCGCCGGTCTTGATGCCGACGATGTGCCAGTTGTCGCGCTTGCGAAACTCCACCAGCAGGATCGGCGCCGGAAACGCCTCGAACAGCTGACGGGCCATATCCTGCAACGGCGCGAGATCGGTCTGACCGAAATACAGGCTCAGGGTGAAGCCTTCGGTTTCGTCGTACGGATGGTCACGCAGCGCGTGTTCGAGGCGCTTGTCGAGGTCATCCAGCGCCAGGCCGTAGAGGGATTTGCGGGTCAGCTCGCTGATGGTTTTCACCGATGGAATCACGTGGTGACCCCGGGCTTCGGCCAGCAGCGAGCAGTAATAGCCGTGGCCGAGGTAGCGATAACTGCGGCACAGGTTAATCACCTGCACCCGCTGACCGGCATTGTTCTGAGGCGGGTTTTCAAGATAGTCCTGGGCGCTGATCAAGTGTTCGCTGGGCAAGTAAGACGACCAGTCTTCGAGCCGCTCCACCACAATCAACAGTTGGCTTCGGGTTGAAACAGGTTTCAGCGGATTGACATTTAAAGTTGCCGAACGCTGAGGTTGTGCTGATACTTCGTCGGTCTTCACCGGCACCGCATTCATGAGTTGATCCTTCGGGAAACAGTCCTTTCTATAAAACATGGCTTTGTAGAAATGTCCCGTTTCGTTACTCACTCTTTACGGTGCCTGACATGAACTTTATATATCGCCTCGCCCAGCCGGCCGATGTGGACGAACTGCTGGTGCTGGAAAACCAGTGCTTTGAATCCGACCGCCTGAATGCGCGCAGCTTTCACTGGATGGTCACGCGGGCCAACGCGCGATTGATCGTGGCGCTGGGTGATCATCCCGAACAACGCCTGGCCGGTTATGCGCTGGTGCTGTTTCATCGCGGCACTTCTCTGGGCCGGCTTTATTCCCTGGCGATCAGCGACGATGCCCGGGGTCAGGGCCTCGGGAAGCACCTGTTGGCCCAGGCTGAACAGCATGCCCTTGAGCGTGAGTGTGCCTATTTGCGGCTCGAAGTCCGGCCGGACAACGCCCCGGCGGTTCGTCTTTACGAGCGCAACGGCTATCGGCTGTTCGACCGCATCGACGACTACTACGAAGACCACGCCCCGGCATTGCGCTACGAAAAACGCATCCGCGAACACGCCACCGGCGTCACTCGCCACGTGCCCTATTACCCGCAAACGCTGGACTTCAGCTGCGGTCCGGCTTGCCTGCTGATGGCCATGAAAGCCCTGCAACCGCCGCGCGCAATGCAGCGTCACGAGGAACTGCAGATCTGGCGCGAGGCGACCACGGTGTTCATGACCTCCGGCCATGGCGGTTGCAGCCCCCAGGGTCTGGCGCTGGCGGCGTTGCGCCGTGGATTCGAGGTCGGCCTGCAGGTGTCAGTGCGCGGGCCGTTGTTTCTCGCCGGTGTGCGCAGCGAAGAAAAGCGCGAAGTCATGCGCCTGGTGCATGAGGAATTCAGCCGCGAGCTGGCTGAAAGCGCAGTCCGTCAACTGGGCAGTGCGCCGCTCAATCTCTGGCAACTGCAACAGGACCACGGTCTGGCGCTGGTGCTGATCAGCAGCTATCGGTTGACCCGTTCCAAGGCACCGCACTGGGTGCTGGTCACGGGGTGCGATGACGATTTCGTTTACTTGCACGACCCCGACATTGATCACAGCCAACAGCGTCAGGCCATGGACTGCCAATACATGCCGGTCAGTCATAAAGAGTTCGCCGGCATGAGTTGTTTTGGTGCCGACAAACTTCGCGCAGCGGTTGTTCTATATCCAGAGGGGCAGCCGCAGGGGCACGCGCCTATATAAACGGCGTCAGTCAAGACGTCGTTCGCGTAAAGATCCCGTCGTATTGATTGCAGTAGCACCGGCAAACGGAATGAATAGGCGTTCGGCCTTTAGGCGATGGGTGGAATAGCCGTGATGGATAACTCGGTGATCGGTCTGGTGATTGTTTCGGTGATAGCGGTATTTGGACTTTCGGCGTTTTACTTTGATTTCGTTCATCCGCGTCGCAAGCCACGCCTGGAAAAACGACGCCACCTGCAGAAATGAGCGACGGCGCCCCCCGACGGATTATTTTTCTTGCCCCACTTGATCGGTCAAGGCGTAACGCCAACGACCCGCTACGCTTGTGCAGGTGACGCTTGCTTCGCACATCGCTCGGGGGAGTTCAAACATGCTCATCAAATGGGTACTGGCTGCGTTGCACCTGCTGGCGTTCGGTTTTGCGATAGCGGCGGTGCTGGCGAGGGGACGGGCGTTGCGGCGGCTGCGCACGGACGATCCGAGATCGTTCAGGGATGTGTTCGTGGTCGACAATATCTGGGGCGTCTCAGCAGGGGTTCTGCTGGTGACCGGGGCATTTCGGGCGTTCGGCGGGCTGGAAAAAGGCTCGTACTATTACCTGCATCAGCCACTGTTTCACCTGAAAATGGCGGCGTTCGTCGCCATTCTCGCGCTGGAAGTGGTGCCGATGTTCGCGTTGATCAAATGGCGCATGGCATTCAAAAAGAACCAGCCCATTGATACGTCCCTGTCGCGCCGTTTCGCCCGAATCAGCCACATGGAGGCGTTGCTGATGGTCATCATCGTCATCGCCGCCACGGGCATGGCGCGGGGGATATTGCTGAGTTGAGGCCGGGGCGATGCCCTGACCTCTGTCTGTCAGACCACCCAGAAATACATGAGGGTCAGGTTCGCGCCCGAGATCAATCCGAACAGGCCCCAGGCCAGGGTTTTGGTCAGGCGACTGTTGGCGAACGGGCCCATCAATTGTTTGTCGCTGGTGAAGCGGATGAGCGGCCACAGCGCGAAGGGCAATTGCAGGCTGAGGACGACCTGGCTGAGCACCAGCATCTTGCCCACCGCGCCGTCGCCGAACCAGATCACCCCAATGAACGCCGGAATCAGCGCCAGGCCGCGGGTGGCCAGACGGCGTTGCCAGCACGGGATCTTCGCCTTGAGAAAACCTTCCAGCACCACTTGGCCGGCGATGGTGCCGGTGAACGTTGAGCTCTGCCCTGCCGCCAGCAGCGCGACGCCGAACAGCACGCTGGCGACCGCGCCGCCCACCAGCGGATCCAGCAGATGGTAGGCGTCCTGGATTTCCACGATGTCGGTGTGGCCGGTGCCGTGGAACGCGGCAGCCGCCAGAATCAGAATGGCCGCGTTGATCACCAGCGCCAGACTCAGAGAGGCGATGGTGTCGACCCGGGCGTAACGAATGGCGCTGGCCTTGCTTTCCACCGACGTGCCGTTGACCCGGGTCTGCACCACCGATGAATGCAGGTACAGGTTATGGGGCATCACGGTCGCACCGAGAATGCCGATGGCGATGTACAGCGGTTCCTGATTACTCAGCATCTCCCACGACGGCTTGAGCCCTGCGACGACGTCCGGCCAGAACGGCTTGATCAGCACCAGTTCGATAAAGAAACACGTTGCGATGGTCGCGATCAGCCCCAGCACGATGGCTTCGAGACGCCGGAAATTGGCGCCCTGCAAGGCCAGCACGATGACCGTGTCAAACGCCGTCAGCGCCACGCCCGTGGTGATCGACACCCCCAGCAGCAAGTGAAACGCCAGCGCAGCACCCAGCACTTCCGCCAGATCGGTCGCAAGGATCGACAGCTCGGCGAGAACCCACTGGCCCATGCCGACCCGGCGGCTGTAGTGCTCGGACGACAGCTGCGCCAGATCGCGGCCGGTGGCGATGCCCAGGCGCGAACACAGGTTCTGCAGCACCATGCCCGACAGACTGGCCAGCACCACCACGAACAACAGCGAATAACCGAAGCGCGAGCCGGCTTCGATGGCGGTGGCCCAGTTGCCGGGGTCCATGTAGCCGATGGAAATCAACAGGCCGGGGCCGACGAACAGCATCAGCTTGCGCAGGAAAGACGCATTGGCGGGAATGGCGACGCTGTCGGTGGTCGCCGACGGGCAGAATGGCGCGGTGGCCGTGGTCGGGAGTTTGTACTTCACAGGAATCCGAAACGTGGTGGCAGTCAGTCCCGGAGCTTAAACGTGCAGAAATGTTTTGTCTTGAATCTCTGGGGCACTAACATGCTGCGTCTCACCGATCCGGAAAAAACAATAATGCATGCCGTGCCCGATAGCCCTGACAACGCCCATTCGACCCGTGACGGCGTCGACCCGATACGTGCTGCGCGGATTTCCGCGCGCATCGACCGACTGCCCGCCGTCGCCACGATCTGGAAGCTGGTGGCGCTGTTGTCCATTGGCGGTTTCTTCGAGCTCTACGATTTGTTTCAGACCGCCTATATCAGCCCCGGTCTGATTCGCGACGGGCTGTTCGCCACAGGGGCCCAGGGCGTGTTCGGCTTTTCCGATCAGGCGGCGTTCGCCTCGGCCACCTTTCTGGGACTGTTCCTCGGTGCCAGCCTGCTGAGCCCGATCGCCGACCGCTACGGCCGCCGCGCGATCTTTACCTTCGCGCTGATCTGGTACACCGTCGCCACCGTCTTGATGGGCATACAAACCTCTGCACTCGGCATCATCTGCATGCGCTTTCTGGTGGGCATCGGCCTGGGCATCGAGCTGGTGACCATCGATGCGTACCTCTCGGAACTGGTGCCCAAGCGCATGCGCAGCTCGGCGTTTGCCTTCGCGTTTTTCGTGCAGTTCCTGTCGGTGCCGTCGGTGGCATTGATGTCCTGGTGGCTGGTGCCGCAAGACCCGTTCGGTATCGCGGGCTGGCGCTGGGTGGTGTTGGCCAGTGCAGTGTTTGCGCTGTTCATCTGGTGGCTGCGCTCGCGCCTGCCGGAATCGCCGCGCTGGCTGGCGCAACACGGCCGCTTCAGCGAGGCCGAAAAGATCATGGACGACCTCGAAGCCCGCTGCCTCAAGGACCACGGCCAGGCACTGGACGAGCCGGAAACCCACAACGTGGCGGTCGAAGGCAAAGGCCGTTTCGCTGACATCTGGCAACCGCCGTATCGCCGCCGCGCGCTGATGCTGATTGTGTTTCATGTGTTCCAGGCGATCGGCTTTTTCGGTTTCGGTAACTGGCTGCCTGCGCTGCTGTCGGGTCAGGGCGTGAGCGTGACCCACAGTCTGGCGTATGCCTTCGTGATCACCCTCGCCTATCCCCTTGGGCCGTTGTTGTTTGTGAAGTTCGCCAATCGTTTCGAGAATAAGTGGCAAATTGTCGGCTCGGCGTTGGGCTCGATGATTTTCGGCACGCTGTTCGCGCAGCAGACGACGGCCGTCGGGCTGATTTTTTGCGGGGTGATGATTACGTTTTGCAATGCGTGGCTGAGTTTCAGTTATCACTCGTATCAGAGCGAGTTGTTCCCGACCAATATCCGCGCCCGGGCGGTAGGGTTCTGTTATTCGTTCAGTCGTCTGTCGACGGTGTTCAGCAGTTTGTTGATCGGGTTGTTTCTGGATCATTTCGGCACGCCGGGGGTGCTGACGTTCATTGTGATGAGTATGTTGATTGTGATCATCACGATCGGGGGGTTTGGGCCGAAGACGCGGAATCTGGCGCTCGAAGATATTGCTCATCGCTAGGGGACTGATTTATTTACCATCGCTAGGGGAATGATCTATTTACAGCGCTTCACCGTAAATTAATCTGTCCCCGGTTGCGCGGTGCGGCTGGGAGAAGATCAAGATCCTTTAGATCAAGAGCGCCTGCCTAGGGGCAGACGTTTCGCCTTCGGCGAGTTACTTGGAAAAGCACCCCAAGTAACCAAGGGTGCTTGCTCCTGGCTAGGTTCCTCCTGCGTCGGAATACCCTCACTCCGACGACGCTCCGTGGGCCCGCGCCGAACGGACATCCCTGTCCTGACGGCGCTCTCGCCGCATCCATGCGGCTCGGCCCACTGCGCGTCGTCTGCGTTCGGCCTGCACCCAAGTCGCGTTCTGTGGTGTCTGGACTACCGCGTGAAGATCAAGAGCAGATCACAAGCAGATCAAAAGCAGATCAAAAGCAGATCAAAAGCAGATCAGGAGCAGATCAGGCCTAGGGGACTTGTGGGAGTGAGCTTGCTCACGAAGGGATCGGTACATCCACCGGATCTTTGGTGTTAGAGATAAAGCATTCGCGAGCAAGCTCGCACAGTATGGGTGTGCGATCAGCAAAATTGTTGGTGCCTGGGCTGGCCTCTTCCCGGCTAAAGCCGGTCCCACTAAGAGCAGCGCATGCATCCAGTGGGATTGGCTCCGACTGTAGGACCGGCTTTAGCCGGGAAGCCGTTGCCGTTGCCGTTGCCGTTGCTTTTGATCTTTCTCCACAAAAAGTCCAGACGACACACATCGCGACTTGGGTGCAGGCTGAACGCAGGTCTCGTGGAGTGGGCCGAGCCGCATGGATGCGGCGAGAGCGCCGTCAGGACATGGATGTCCGTTCGGCGCGGGCCCACGGAGCG
>NZ_MDEN01000061.1 GCF_001705435.1 Pseudomonas graminis | reverse complement strand
AAGAGCGTCTGCCTGGGGGCAGACTGTTTCGCCTTCGGCGAGTTACTTGGAAAAGCACCCCAAGTAACCAAGGGTGCCTGCTCTCGGTTGGGCCCTTCCTTCGTCAGGGTACCCTCACTCCGACGACGCTCCGTGGGCCCGCGCCGAACGGACATCCATGTCCTGACGGCGCTCTCGCCGCATCCATGCGGCTCGGCCCACTGCGCGTCGTCTGCGCTCGGCCTGCACCAAAGTCGCGTTTGGCGGTGTTTGAGCCTTTTGCGTATGAAGATCAAAAGCAGATCAAAAGCTTCCTGGCTGAAGCCGCTCCTACGGACGTGCGAGGTCTGTTAGTGGGACCGGCTTCAGCCGGGAAGAGGCCGGGTTGCTCACCATCAATTCTGATTGTTCCCACGCTCTGCGTGGTAACGCCGCCCCGGACGCTCCGCGTCCCTCAGACGACCCGCATTTAGGCCTGGAGAGGTGACGCGGAGCGTCACGGGATGCATTCCCACGCGGAGCGGGGGAACGATCAACGATCATCAATTTCGCGGCGTGCCTGCTGACGCTTTCCCGGCTAAAGCCGGTCCCACTAAGAGCAGCGCTTACCCCCGTAGGACCGGCTTCAGCCGGGAAGCTGTTGATTTGCTTTTGATCTCCATACGCAAGAAGCCCAAACACCACAAATCGCGACTTGGGTGCAGGCTGAACGCAGGTTTTGCGCAGTGGGCCGAGCCGCATGGATGCGGCGAGAGCGCCGTCAGGACATGGATGTCCGTTCGGCGCGGGCCCACGGAGCAAGACCGGAGTGAAGGAACCCCGAGGAACGAGGGGCCCAACCAGGAGCAAAAGCCCTTGGTTACTTGGGGCTTTATCAAGTAACTCGCCGAAGGCGAAACGGTCTGCCCCTAGGCAGACGCTCTTGATCTTGGCGTACTAAGCCGGAGGCCTTACTTGGCCGGGTAGATCTGATCAAACACCCCACCATCGTTGAAGTGGGTCTTCTGCACGGTGCGCCAGTCGCCGAAGGTTTTTTCCACTGACAGGAAATCCACTTTCGGGAAGCGGTCGGTGTATTTGGCCAGCACTGCCGGGTCCCGTGGGCGCAGGTAATTGTTGGCCGCGATTTCCTGGCCTTCTGGCGACCACAGGTACTTGAGGTATTCCTCGGCCACCGCGCGGGTGCCTTTCTTGTCGACCACCTTGTCCACCACGCTCACAGGCGGCTCAGCTTCAGCGGAGACGCTCGGGTAGACCACTTCGAACTGATCGCGACCAAATTCGCGGGCGATCATCTCCGCTTCGTTTTCGAAGGTCACCAGCACGTCGCCGATGTGGTTGGTCATGAACGTGGTGGTCGCGCCACGGCCACCGGTGTCGAGGACGGGCACATGGCTGAACAACTCGCCGACGAACTTCTTGGCCGCCGTTTCATCGCCACCATGCTTCAGCGTATAGCCCCACGCCGACAGGTAGGTGTAGCGGCCGTTGCCGGAGGTTTTCGGGTTGGGCACCACGACTTCAACGCCCTCCTTGACCAGGTCCGGCCAGTCCTTCAACGCCTTCGGGTTGCCCTTGCGCACGATGAACACCGTGGCCGAGGTAAACGGCGCGCTGTTGTTCGGGAGGCGAGTGACCCAGTCCTTCGGCACGAGCTCGCCGTTATCGGCCAGCGCGTTGATGTCAGTGGCCATGTTCATGGTGATGACATCGGCCGGCAGTCCGTCGATCACCGAACGCGCCTGTTTGCTCGACCCGCCAAAGGACATCTGAATCGTCGGGCTTTCCTGATGCTCGGCATTCCAGTGCTTCTGGAACGCGGCGTTGTAGTCCTTGTAGAAATCGCGCATCACGTCATACGACACGTTGAGCAGCGATGGCGCGGCGGCCTGTGCAGCGCTGCCCAGAGCCAGTCCTGCGGCGAGCAGGGAAGCGGCGAAGATCTTTTTCACTGTGGATTCCTTGTGGCGTTGAGCATGAGGCGTTTATCGATTCGCTCTTGAAAGAGCCGTTGTTAGAACCAGACGAGATGGCCAATGGCTGGCGACTATAACCAAAGTCGCCAGCCCCCCAATAGATCAAAAACTCATGTGCTTATGTCGGGTTCTGCATTGGCCGGTCCAGCGATCGCGCCGAGCTTGGGAAACAGCGCATTGCCGCAGCGCGAACAGAACGCCGCGTTAGGCTCATGGGCGTTCTTTGCGCAGACCGGGCAGTCGTGCTGCAGCTGATCGCCGCGCATGGCATTGGCCAGTTCGGCGGTGAAAATCCCGGTGGGCACGGCGATGATCGAGTAACCGGTGATCATCACCAGCGACGAGAGGATCTGCCCGATCGGTGTTCTCGGCACGATGTCGCCAAAGCCCACCGTGGTCAGCGTGACGATCGCCCAGTAGATGCCCTTGGGAATACTGGTGAAGCCGTGCTCCGGGCCTTCGACGACGTACATCAAGGTGCCGAACACCGTCACCAGCGTCGACACGGTGGCGAGAAACACGATGATCTTCTGTTTGCTGCCACGCAGGGCGGCGAGCAGGTAGTTGGCTTGTTTCAGATAAGGGCTGAGCTTGAGCACGCGGAAGATCCGCAGCATGCGCACCACGCGGACGATCAGCAGGTACTGCGCGTCGCTGTAATAGATCGCCAGAATGCCCGGCACGATCGCCAGCAGGTCGATCAGGCCGTAGAAGCTGAACGCGTATTTGAGGGGTTTGGGCGAGCAGTACAGGCGCACTAGGTACTCGACCGCGAAGATGAAGGTGAAGGTCCACTCGACCCAGGCCAATGGCGCGGCGTAATTGCGGTGAACGGCCTCGATGCTGTCGATGATCGCCACGAGCAAGCTGCAGAGGATGAGCACCAGCAGAATTTTGTCGAAGCGTCGGCCGGGTTTGGTGTCACTTTGAAAAACGATGATGCGTAGCTGTTCGCGCCAGCTGATGTTGCTGTCCATGGGGTCGTTCCGCGTGCAAGGTCGGCAGAGCGTGGGACAAAGCGCTCAGGAGCGCAACCTGTGAGGCGTCGCACCGCACATCTGATGGCGCTCCCACCGGCCTCTTCCCGGCTGAAGCCAGTCCTACGAAAACATCGCGTACCCCTGTGGGACCGGCTTCAGCCGGGAAGGCGTCAGTCGCTTAAACCCGAAACTGCTTCAACAACCCATTCAACTGCTCACTCAACCCCTTGAGCTGATGGCTCGCCGCGCTGGACTGTTCCGCCGCCACCGCCGTGCTCTGGGAGAGTTGTGCGGCCTGGGTGACGTTCTGGTTGATGTCTTCCACCACGTGGGATTGCTCAAGGGTGGCGCTGGCGATCGAGGCGTTGAGGCCGTTGAGGTTGCGCAGTGCCTGGCTGATCGACGTCAGGCTCTGGCCGGCCAGGTTGGCCTGTTCGATGGTCAGCTGCGACGAACGACTGCTGTCAGCGATCACTTTCACTGCAGCGTCCGAATGGGCTTGCAGGCGCTCGATCATCGCCTGAATCTCCGCCGTGGATTTCTGCGTGCGCTGGGCCAGCAGGCGGACTTCGTCTGCGACCACGGCGAAGCCTCGGCCCTGATCACCGGCGCGGGCGGCTTCGATGGCGGCGTTGAGCGCCAGCAGGTTGGTCTGCTCGGCAATCGAGCTGATCACCTCCAGCACCCCGCCGATCTGCGTGCTTTCGCTGGCCAGCGTGCGAATCACTTCCACAGCCTGATCGATGGTGCCGGACAGGTGCCCGATCTGCTTCAGGCTGCTGTCGATGTTGGCCTGGCCCTGCTGCGCCTGGGACTCGGCGTTGCGCATCTCGCTGGCGGCGTGCTCGGCGTTCTTCGCCACGTCCTGCACGCCATAAGTGACCTCATTGACCGCCGTCGCCACCTGTTCCATCTGCAACGACTGCTGCTGGCTGCGCTCCTGGGCCTGGATGGCATTGCTGCCCAGCTCACTGGATGCCTGGCCGAGACCGACCGCAGACGACTGCAGCTCGCTGACCACCCGCCGCAGTTTGGCGGTGAACGCATTGAAGTGCCGGGCCAGTTGCGTGACTTCGTCGTTGCCCTGGGTTTCCAGGGTGCGGGTCAGGTCGCTTTCGCCGCTGGCGATGTTGGCCATCGCTTCGACCGTGGCCTTGAGCGGGCCGGCGATGCTGCGTGCGATCAGAATCAACAGCAGCGCCATGACCAGAAAGATGCCGGCACTGATCGACAGCGCCTTGACCACTTGCTTGTAGAACTCGCCCTGCACGTCATCGATGTAAACGCCTGAGCCGATGATCCAGCCCCACGGCGCGAACAGCGAGATGTAGGAGGTCTTGCCGACTGCGTCAGTGGCGCCGGGCTTGGGCCAGCGATAGTTGACCATGCCTGCGCCTTTGGCCTTGGCCAGGGTGACCATCTCATTGAAGACCTGGAAACCGTCCGGGTCTTTGATGCCGGACAGGTCCTGGCCCACCAGCTTGGGATTGGCCGGGTGCATGATCATCACCGGGCGCAGGTCATTGATCCAGAAGTAGTCGGTCTGGTTATAGCGCAGCCCGCGAATGGCATCCATGGCCTGCTGCTGCGCCTGCTCGCGGGTCAGGGTGCCGGCGGTTTCCAGGCCATGGTAGTAATCAAGCAGGCCACTGGCGGTCTGCACCACGTGCATGGTCTTGACGGTTTTGGCTTCGTACAGATCGTCATGGATCTGCTTGAGCATCGCCGCTGCCAGCGTAAACAACATCACCACCGCGACGATGAGAATCAACCACAAGCGCCGGCTGATGGAAAGATTGCGCATGTTCATGATCGTCACTCCGTTTCTTTGTTCTTTTTATTGGGTCTGGCGTCCTGGGCAGCGCGCCAGTCAAACTGGTTGCGGGACAGCGGATCGATGACCGTCAAACGACAGACAGAGGACGCGGTGTCATTAAGCGTCTCGGCTTGTTTGTGACAAACGTGAGAGCGGTGCAGGGATATATCTGCAATGGTAGTTATCAAAGCCAAATAAGCTGTAAGAAATGCCTTCGCCTGACGTCAGATCCGATACAGGTATAGCGAAAGGCTTACACGAGCTGAGGAACTTGGCTCTAGGTTGAAACACTTCGGCGCGGTACATTGGATCCATCAACTGCAGCAACGGACCGCTGCAGGATCAAGGATGATCGACCGTTGCCAGGCATTGGCGGCCAACAGGAAGTTGGACGGTGTTGCACAAACCCGCTTCGGCGGGTTTTTTATTGCCCGCGATTTGGCGAACGCCCTTTTGTACCCATTCATTTACCGAATCTGTACAGCGTTTCGACCAAATGTTGCTTCCCGATGGAATTTCCTGCGCTCGCGCCGCTCACAGTACGGACTACACCCGAGTCCAGGACAGGGCCGGCCGGGCAGGCATGGGAAATAATTATTGTGGATGTGGCGCAAATGGCAGCAGACGTACCGAACAAGAGACTCATTCTGGTGGTTGAGGACGAGCAAATCATTCGCGAGTTTGTTTGCGAAATCCTCGAGGACGAAGATTTTATGACCTATGCGCTGGAGACTGCCGACGAGGCTGCGACGTACCTCGAGAGCAACTCCGACGACGTGGCGCTCCTTCTCACCGATATCCTCATGCCGGGTCAGTTGAACGGTGCCGATCTGGCGAACCTGTCGGGCAACAAGTATCCGCACATCCCGATCCTGATCATGTCAGGTCACGAGACCCCCGAGAGTTCTGGCGTCGTGCACCCGGTCGTGTTCATTCGCAAGCCCTGGAGTTTCGGCCAGCTTTTACAAGGCGTTAACAAGGCCTTGGGCTACGACAAGCACGAAAGCCTGTGACCCTCAGCGGTCCGGCTCACACCCTTTGAGCACCAGCCGGATGATGGTCTGGGCGGCCGCTTCGTAATCAGCGTCGTCCAGGGTCGCTTTGCCCGTCACTGTAGAGATCTGCCAGTCGAAATCGGCGTAGGTCTGGGTCGCCGCCCAGATGCTGAACATCAGATGATGGGGGTCGACAGGTGCGATCAGGCCGTCATCGATCCAGCCCTGGATGCACTCGATGTTGTGCCTGGCCTGACCATTCAACTGGTCAACCTGCTCGGGCGTCAGGTGCGGCGCGCCGTGCATGATCTCGCTGGCGAACACTTTGGAAGCGAAAGGCAGGTCGCGGGAGATGCGGATCTTCGAGCGGATGTAGCTTGTCAGCACTTCAGCCGGCACCCCCTCACGATTGAATGGCGTCGACGCCTGCATGATCGGCTCGATGATGCTTTCGAGCACCTCTCGGTACAGGTTGTCCTTCGATTTGAAGTAGTAATAGACGTTGGGCTTGGGCACACCCGCCTTGGCGGCGATGTCGCTGGTCTTGCTGGCAGCGAATCCTTTATCGGCAAATTCTTCACTGGCTGCGCGCAGGATCAGTTCTTTGTTGCGCTCGCGGATGCTGCTCATAAACCGGTATGTCCTTGCCTGCTCGGCGGTGGCGAATGTTAGCACCGGCCTCGCAGCAGGCTCAACATTGCCACTGCTGTGCAACTACAACCCCTTTGTCCACCGGCTTTGTCACTGGCGCGACGGCGTGCCGGTGGTATTGTGTGGCGGGTTGCATCGGGAGCAGTAGCAGAAGGGCAGTAACAGAACGGGCGCCTTATCAAGGCTGAACGCGTATTCGGTGGCGAGGTGTCGGCAGCATGAACAGCCCATTGTTTTCCAGCGTCGTTGCGTATGCCCAGCATTGCGAGCGACAGCTGGTGGAAATCCTGCACCGCCGGCCAACGCTCGACCGGCAGCAGGTCATGACCTGGGTCGACGAGCAGAGTCATGCGATGAAGGACCGTGATCCCCTCGACCTGTTGCGCTCGCTCAACGCGAGGGTGCGAGCGGGCAAGCCGCTGCCGTGGGAAGGGCACTCCTGAGGGGGTGCTGTCGGCAGGGCTGGAGCGGCTGAAAGTGGCGGATCAGAGACCTTTGGTGTCTGATCCGCTGCGCCTCAGGTCGACAAGGATCTTGCCGGTCGACCATCGATCGGCAGCAGATCAACGCTTCGTTAGAAGAACACTTTTACCAGCAAACTGGCGGTGTTCTGATCGGTGTCGAAAGAGCGCGTGTCGTTGATGCCGTACTTGTTGCTCCAGTAGTCGTACTCGACGCCCACATACAACTGCCGGTCCGGAAGATTGAGCGCCTTGCCCAGGTCGTATTTGATCTGCGGGTTGAAGTGCAGGTTGGAGTGGTAATCACCTTTGCTGTTGGACTGTTTGTTGTCCACGACCCAGTCCATGAAACCGTCGATGAGAATGTCGGACTTGCCCACCGGGATCGTGTAGGACCAGACCGGGGTAATCTGCCAGGCACCGTTACCGGCGCGGTGGCCGTCGGTGTAACGCTTGTAGAAGTTCAGCTGGAAGTAATCAAAGCCAGGCACTTTCAAGTCAAAACCCGGGCCGATCAGGTACGACTCGACATCCCCTTCGCCAAACTCGTACGTCGTCGCCAACAACACGTCAGTGATCGGCCCCAGCTGAAACTTCTGATCTAAGATCTTGCCCATGGACAGGCGAGGGGAGATCTCCCCGTACGTCGAGGCGTTGCCCAGGCTGCCGTCTTTCTTGCCGTTATAGTTGATGTAATCGAGGAAGACGAAGTTATCGCCGTATTTCCAGCCATCGGCATGTTCGTAGGTGAACGTCTGCTGGTTCTCAGGGTTCACGGCGAAGTTCTTGCCGTAGAGGTAAGTCAGGCTGTTGCTTTGCCACTGCAACAGATCACCTGACATGGCCGGCGCAGCGGCAAGCAGACTGCTGGCGGCCATCAGGCTGGAAAGCGTGCGGTTCATGTAAATACTCCCTTGGATTGACGTCGTGGTTTTTTGCGAACTGACGCTCTGTTATGGCGCCTTGGTTTTATTAACTAAGTTGTCTGTTTGGTCAGCTTCGAGTTGATAGCAAGAGCTGAGCCAACACCTTGAAAAAAGACGAAAAAGCCCCGCCGGCTGTTTAAAGAACAGTCGATGGGTCGTTTTATCGATGCCGTTTGGAACAGGCACGGGCTGATCGGAGAGTTGTCCGGCCAGTCAGGTCAGTTGCAGTGTTGTTATTGGACTGAATTCGAGCGGCGGCGGAGGATACTGACTCGCGCGGCGGTGCTCAAGTGCTCTGTCACAGCGCACTCCCGTCGAAAACAGGGCAACCCCTCAGTGTGGATGCAGCGGCCCGGCCATCACCGCACGATCGGCACCGCCGAGCACGTTAAACAGCAGGTTCAATAGCACGGCACTCAGCGTCGCCATGGCGATGCCGCTGTGGGTGATCGGGCCCATCCACTGCGGCAGCTGGCTGAAGAACTCCGGCCGCACCACCGGGATCAGGCCCATGCCGATGCTCACCGCGACCAGCAGCTGGTTGCGCCGATCGGAGATGTCCGCTTCCTGGAGGATCTTGATCCCGGTGGCGGCGACCATGCCGAACATCGCAATGGCCGCGCCGCCCAATACGGCAGGCGGAATCGAGGCCACCAGATAGGCCGCTTTCGGCAGCAGGCTGAGCACGATGAGAAACCCGCCCGCGACAATGGTTACCGAGCGGCAGCGTACACCGGTCATCTGCACCAGGCCGATGTTCTGCGCAAACGAGGAGTGGGTGAAGGTGTTGAGAAAGCCCGCAAGAAATGAGGCGGCCGCATCGCACAGCAGGCCCCGGCGCAGCATGCCCGGGGTGACGTCGCGGTCGGTGATCTTGCCCAGGGCGAGGAACATCCCCGTGGATTCGACGAAAATGATCACCACCACCAGGCACATCGACAGGATCGGCGCGAGGCTGAATTGCGGCATGCCGAAGTGCAGGGGCGTGACCACTTTCAGCCATTCGGCCTGACCCAGTCCACTGAGGTCGACCATGCCGATGAAGCCGGAGAGGATGTAGCCCAGGCCCATGCCGATCAGCACCGAGATGTTCACCCAGAACCCGCGCATGAATCGGTTGATCAGCAGGATGGTCAACAACACCAGCGCAGCGACGCCGAGGTACACCGGGGCGCCGAAGCTCACCGCCTTGCTGCCGCCGCCGGCCCAGTTGACCGCCACCGGGAACAACGACAGGCCGATGGAGGTGATCACCGTGCCGGTCACCAGCGGCGGGAAGAAGCGCACGATTTTCGACATGAACGGCGCGATCAGCATGCCGAAGAAGCCCGCCGCGATGGTCGCGCCGAAGATCCCCGGCAGGCCGACGCCGCCCATCCCGGCCATCGCCACCATGCTGCCGACAGCGGCGAAACTGGCGCCCATCATGATCGGCATGCGGATGCCGAGCGGACCGATGCCGAGCGATTGCACCAACGTGGCAATGCCGGCGACCAGCAGGTCAGCGTTGATCAGAAAGGCGATGTCTTCCCGGGAAAGCCCGGCGGCCTGGCCGATGATCAGCGGCACTGCAACGGCACCGCCGTACATCAACAGGACGTGTTGCAGGCCCACCAGAATCAGTTGCAGCAAGGGCAGGGGCTGTCGTGGCGGCGCGGCAGGGATGCGCGCGTGAGTTGACTCGGACATGCAACACCTCATTTGTTCTTATTTTGGGGTTGAAGCTTTGAATCGGTGAAGGCGACAAGCTTCAAGCGGCAAGCCTCAAGCTAAAGCCGATCGCGTACTGCTTCTGACTTGTGGCTTGCCGCTTGAAGCTTGCAGCTGCTTAGTTCGTCTGCGCCCCCTTATCAATCCATTGACCCAGCAGGTCACGTTCCTGTTGGGTCATCTGGGTGATGTTGCCCAGCGGCATGATCTGCGCGGTCACGGCCTGGGCCTGGATGCGCGGGGCGAGTTGCTGGATCTGTTGCGGCGTGTCGAACATGATTCCGGCCGGCGCACTGCTGAACAGCGGGCTGGTGGGTTTGGCGGAGTGGCAGACGGTGCACCGTTCCTGAATCACGCTGTGGACTTTCTCGAAATCCACACCGCCGCTGCTGGCCTGCGCGGGTTGCGCGGGTTGCGCTGGTTGCGCGGCAGCGGGGGCAGTGGCAGCGGGCGCAGGCACAGTTTCAGGCGCAGCGGCGACAGGCGCTGGCGCGACCGCGGGCTTCGGCTCGTCGGCGCGATGACCGCCGATGGCCGTGCCCGGCAGCGGCTGGTACTGGATGTTCGCCGCCACGTCCGGGCTGCGAGATGTTTGCGCCGGGCCGGTGACGTACGCCAGACACATCATCCCCAACGCGCCGACCGGAAGGGCCCAGGCATATTTGTGGCTGTTGTGGCGGGTGTTGAAAAAGTGACGGACCAGCACCGCACACACCGCGATCCCGGCCAGGATCAGCCAGTTGTACTGACTGCCGTAGGTGCTCGGGAAGTGGTTGCTGATCATGATGAACAGCACCGGCAGGGTGAAGTAGTTGTTGTGCCGTGAACGCAGCAGGCCTTTGGCGGGCAGCGACGGATCCGGCGTGCGGTTCTCGGCGATGGCGGCGACCAGCGCGCGCTGGGCCGGCATTATAATGCGCAGCACGTTGCCGACCATGATCGTGCCGATGATCGCACCCGTGTGCAGATAAGCCGCTCGCCCGCTGAACACCTGGCTGAAGCCGAAGCAGGCCGCGATGACCAGCACGAACAGCACCAGGCCCAGCAGGACAGGGCGCTTGCCCAGCGGCGAATCGCAGAGGATGTCGTAGATCGTCCAGCTGGCGATCAATGAGCCGACGCCGATGGCGATGCCTGCGCCGCCGCTCAGCGTGCTGCCGGGTGCCAGCAGGTAAAGGGTGGGGTTGGAATAGAACACGATGCACAGCAGCGCGACGCCCGACATCCAGGTCCAGTAGGCTTCCCATTTGAACCAGTGCAGGTCGTCCGGCATGGTCGGCGGGGCCAGTTTGTACTTTTCCAGGTGGTAGATACCGCCGCCGTGAATCGCCCAGAGGTCGCCCGACAGACCGTCACGGGGGTTGGCGCGGTTGAGGTTGTTCTCCAGCCAGACGAAATAAAAGGACGCGCCGATCCAGGCGATCCCGACGATCATGTGAATCCAGCGCACGCCCAGATTCAGCCATTCCATCAGATGTGCAGCCACAGTCTTACCCTTTGCCTGCCACCCCTTGGCGGGTGGTCAGACCCTTCTTATAGTTGGGGATCGAGAACCATCTTCTGACTCTCTTCGAAGAAATGCTCATCGCAGTTATTGCCGTTGCCACTGCGATCAACCACCAGGAAGTCATCCCGCTTTTCGATCGTCAGCACCGGGTGGTGCCAGACGCCGCGATGGTAATTAACACCCTGCCTGCCATTGGTGATGAAGGCGCGGGTCAACTCGGGTTCAGGTGCATCGCCAAGTGGCGCGACCACGACCAGAAAAGGGTGGCCGAGCAGCGGAATAAAGGCCTGGCTGCCCAGCGGATGGCGCTCCAGCATGCTGATGGTCAACGGCATGTTCAGCGTCTCGGCGCGGAAGATGCTGATGATCGCCTTGTCATCCGGCGTGGCCGTTTCAACCTCGGCCAGACGGTGAAAGCGCATGGTCGAGCCGTTATTGATCATGAAATGATCGCTGCCATCGGTTTCGATGACATCGCCGAACGGGGCGAAGGCTGCCTTGGTCAACGGCTCGATGATCAGTGTGCGCATGCGGGGTCTTCTTTCTCGTTATTCGTAAATGGTGTGCATAAATGATCGTTCCCACGCTCCGCGTGGGAATGCATCCCCTGACGCTCTGCGTCACCCTGGACGCGGAGCGTCCGCAAAGGGGTTACCACGCGGAGCGTGGGAACCATCAGTCATCAGGGGCCAAGCGTTTATTTCGCGACTTTGCCCAACACCCGCAACCGGCTCACACCGCCATCCGGGAACACGTTCAGGCGGATGTGGGTAATCGGTCCCAGCGCCCTGATCTGCTCGACGAACGTGTGTTCGGCGTGCATTTCCAGCTTCTGGCTCGGCAGCAGTTCGCGCCAGAACAGGCTCTGGGTTTCGATCTGGCTGTCGGTGCCGCCTTTGACGAACGCCGCCTGAATCGAGCAGCTGTCCGGGTAGTTGCCCTTGAAGTGCAGGGTGTCGACGACGATCTGCTCGACCTCACCGGCATGCCCCAGCGCCACGATCACCCAGTCATTGCCGGGGGTGCGGCGACGTGCGGTTTCCCAGCCGTCGCCCATGTTCACGCCACGTCCCGGGTTGAGGATGTTGTTCATGCGCCCGAAATGCTCGTCGGAGCAGGCCAGTGCACGGCCGCCATTCAGCGCCGCGACCAGGTCGATCTGCTCGTTGTCGCCCACTGCCGACCAGTCCCGGTGAGGCACGCCGTACACCCGCAGACGCGCCACGCCGCCGTCCGGGTAGATATTGAAACGCAAGTGGCTGTAGGCCTTGGCGTCCGCGATCTCGTGGTAGTGGTGGCTGTCGCCCTTGAGCTCCACGGCCGGCAGCACTTCGGTCCACACGGTGTGCTCGTCCGGCTCGCCCGACGCCAGGAAGCACGCTTCCAGGGAGGCCGAGGGCGGGTAGTTACCGGTGAAGAACGAGGTGTCGATGTCCACGCCCTTGATCGAACCGGCGACGCCCAGACGGATCACTGCACTGTCGTAACCTTCGAAGCGCTTGCGGCGCGACTCCCAGCCGTCCATCCACTTGCCGTTGTCGTCGAACACGCCTTCTTTCCAGACCGCAGGGGTCGGCTGGAACAGGCGGTTGGCGTCGGCGAACCAGTCATCGGTGACGGACAGGATCTTCGTCCCCAGGCGCGCATCGGCCAGGTTGACGAACTTCTCGAAGGGTGCGGCGTAAGCTTTCATTCTTTTTGTCTGCCTTTGATAAGGGGCGTGGGAACGGTCGGTCAGAGGGCTTGCAGGCGGAACATCGCGATCTTGTTGATCTCGGCGAGGGCGCAGGCAAACTCGGCGTCTGCCGTGTTGTGAATGCGCGTCTCGAAGGCCTCGAGGATCTGATGCCGGTTGCTGCCTTTCACCGCCATGATGAAGGGGAACGCAAACGTCGCCTTGTAGGCGTCGTTCAGCTCGGTGAAGCGCTGAAACTCTTCGGCCGTGCATTGGTGGATACCGGCGCCAGCCTGTTCAGAGGTGCTGGCTTCGGTCAGTTGGCCTTGCACGGCGGCTTTGCCGGCAAGGTCCGGGTGGGCGTTGATCAACGCCAGTTGCGCGGCGTGATCGGCGCTCAACAGGATGTCGCTCATGCGTGCATGCAGCGTCTCGATATCATCGAGTTCGTGCAGATGGCCCCGGTCATAGGCCTGTTCGGCGACCCAAGGCGAGTGTTCGTAGATGTCGGCGAAGGTCTGGACGAAGGCTTCGCGGCTGAAGGAAGAGGGCGTCAGGGTCTGAAAACGGCTCATTTGGCAGCTCCGTTGAAGGGGTGAACCTGGTGCCAGTGCCGCGCGATCTCCACGCGACGGGCGAACCAGACCTGTTCGTGGCCTTTGACGTACTCAAGAAAACGCTGCAGCGCGGCCAGCCGGGCCGGGCGGCCAATCAAGCGGCAGTGCAAGCCGATCGAGAGCATTTTCGGCGCCTCGGCCCCTTCGGCGTAGAGCACGTCGAAGGCGTCTTTCAGGTAATCGAAGAAGTCATCGCCCTTGTTGAAACCCTGCACTTGGGTGAAGCGCATGTCGTTGGTGTCGAGGGTGTAGGGGATCACCAGATGCGGCTTGCCGGTGGGGCTGTTCGGCTCCCAGTAGGGCAGGTCGTCGTCGTAGGTGTCGCAGTCGTAGAGAAAACCGCCTTCTTCCATCACCAGCCGCCGGGTGTTCGGTCCGGTGCGCCCGGTGTACCACCCCAGCGGACGCTCGCCGGTGAGTTCGGTGAGGATGCGGATGGCTTCGAGCATGTGCTCGCGTTCCTGGGCCTCGTCCATGTTCTGATAGTCGATCCAGCGATAGCCGTGGCTGCAGATCTCATGGCCGGCGTCGACCATGGCGCGGATCACGTCCGGGTGACGCTGGGCGGCCATGGCCACCGCGAAAATGGTCAGCGGGATGTCGAATTGCCTGAACAGCTTGAGCACGCGCCACACGCCGGCGCGGCTGCCGTATTCGTAAAGCGATTCCATGCTCATGTTGCGCTGGCCCTGCAGCGGTTGCGCGGCGACCATCTCAGAGAGGAACGCCTCGGATTCCTTGTCGCCATGCAGAATGTTGCGCTCGCCGCCTTCCTCGTAATTGAGCACGAACGACAGCGCGATACGGGCGTTGCCTGGCCAGTGGGGATGGGGCGGTTTACTGCCGTAACCGATCAGGTCGCGTGGGTAGTCGGCGCTCACTGCGAGATTCCTTCTGTGCGTGTTGTCTGTTGCTGTTGGCAGTCTGACATTGCAGGAACGATGCAGTGGACTGCCGTTGCGGTGAAAAGATTGTATACAACCTCGTCCGTTTTTTGTAAGCCTGTTTTTTCTTTTCTTGCGAAGGCTGGTGCTGCAAGAAACCTGCCTTATTGGTCAGGATCTTTACAAAAACCCTAATAATTTCCTGACTCGGCTCTGAAATACGGGTTATCCAGACGCGACAAGCAAAACGGGCTATGGAACGATATCTATTGTGTACAATTTAAGCTCAAAGTGTCTTAATCGTTCATTCCCCGCACCCGCCGAGCCCTCAATTGGTGCGCGTGCCTGATTTTCCACTTCTCAAGCGAGGCCCCGACAAGCATGGGACGACTGACCACACACGTATTGGACGCCGCTCACGGCTGCCCCGGCAGCTCCATTCACATCGTGCTTTACCGGGTTGAAGGCGAACGGCTGGAGAAAGTCGCCGACGCCGTCACTAACGCCGACGGTCGATGCGACGCGCCATTGTTGCAGGGCGATGATTACCGTTCAGGCGTCTACCAGTTGCAATTCCACGCAGGTGATTACTACCGCGCCAAAGGCGTTCAACTGCCCGACCCCGCGTTTCTTGATGTGGTCGTGCTGCGCTTCGGCATTGATGCGGCGCAGGACCACTATCACGTGCCACTGCTGATCTCGCCTTATAGTTATTCGACCTATCGCGGGAGCTAGGGGCGCCACCCCTCGGATCATCGCCATGCCTATTGAGGAGACAATGCTGCATGACCACTCTTAAAATCACCGCAGGCGGGTATCAGTTTCTCGCCGAAACTCACCCCGATGCCCCGGAAACTGTCTCGGCGTTTCTCGCATTGCTGCCTTATCGTCAGAAGCTGATTCACGTGCGTTGGAGTGGCGAGGGATGCTGGGTGCCATTGGGTGAGTATCAACTTCTGAAGGGCGAGGAGCCCATCGGCTTCGAGAATCACACCAGCCATCCTTCCGTGGGTGACATTCTTTTCTACCCCGGCCCCTATAGCGAAACCGAGATTCTCGTGGCGTACGGCTCTTGCTGCTTTGCCAGCAAAATGGGGCAACTGGCGGGCAATCACTTTCTGACCATCGTGCAAGGCAAGGAAAACTTGCGCGCCCTGGGCGTGAAGACGTTATGGGAAGGGGCTCAAGAGATCGTATTCGAGCGGGCGTGAGGTTCGCGCTCGCAAAGGCGGCTGGATCTATTCCCGGCGCGCTATGAATGAAGAGGGCGGCCGGGTTCGGACCGCTCTTCTCATACTCGGCAATACCGTTGCCGCCGTTGTAAATCGGGTCAGCCTGGTGCGCGGCGTGCGTCGCTGCACCGACGTCGGGCGATAAGCTGACCTCGAATTTTGCGCGTGTCCGTTAGGCGATATACGCCGTCCCTTTAGCGATAGACAAGCCTGCGCTTGGCGCGTACGTTCTTTTCCACTCATTGTTTAGTTGGACTTATATATACATTGAATTTCGGATAAATAGCCGGAAGGCGGAGGCGCGGACGAAAGGTTTTGACCGGCGTAAGTTTGGTTTTTAATAGGCAGATAAGTTGAAGCGATTTAAGTAGCTGGCATGCCGTTTGCTCTTTGCTTTGACTCGATAAACCCAACTTCGAGCCTAATGCCATGAGCAGTGATCAATACATTATTGAAGGCGCACGTACGCCTGTTGCGACCGCCCGTTGGTATCAACTTTTCATCGGTGTTGTGTGCATGATGGCGATTTCCAGTCCGCAATATGTCTGGACGCTGTTTACCGGCCCGCTGACCAATAAACTTGGTGTTTCGCTGGCGCAAGTGCAAATCACCTTTTCCCTGTTGATTATTTTGCAGACATTCTTTTCCCCCGTGCAGGGCTATCTGGTCGATCGTTTTGGCATTCGCCTGCTGGTCGGTCTGGGTTGCACGTTGTCCGGCCTTAGTTGGGTGCTGGCCAGTCAGGCTTCTTCTCTGAGCATGCTGTACTTGAGTTATGGCGTGGTGGGTGGCCTGGGTACCGGGATTGTCTACGTGGGAATTGTCGGTCTGATGGTGCGCTGGTTCCCGGACCGTCGCGGTTTTGCGGCAGGCGCTGTGGCCGCAGGCTATGGAATGGGCGCAATGCTCACCACGTTTCCTATCAGCAACAGTCTGCAAAGTGCTGGCATGGAACAGACCATGATGACGTTCGGCCTGGTGCTGGGGGTGGTTGGGCTTGCCGCGTCGCGGTTTTTGCGTCAACCACCGGCACTGTTGCGTGATGCGGCGGTGGCGCAAACGCCCCAGACCGTTTCTGATGTCGCGCCCCGCGAGATGCTCAAGACGCCAGTCTTCTGGCTGATGTTCGCCATGTTCACCATGATGTCCACGTCCGGTCTGATGGTGACCTCACAGATGGCCAGCTTCGCCAAGGATTTCGGCATGACCACCGTCATGGTGATGGGCATGGCGGCCTTGCCACTGGCCCTGACCATCGACCGGGTCTGCAATGGCCTGACCCGGCCATTGTTCGGCTGGATTTCCGACCGTTTCGGCCGTGAAAACACCATGGCGTTCGCGTTCCTGTTTGAAGGTGTAGCCATGACGCTGTGGTTGCTGACCATTAATAATCCGGTCCTGTTCGTGCTGTTGTCGGGTGTCGTGTTCTTGGGCTGGGGCGAAATCTTCTCGCTGTTTCCTTCGACCCTGACCGATACCTTCGGCACCCGCCACGCCACCACCAACTACGGTTTTCTGTACATGGCGCAGGGGATTGGCGCGGTGTTTGGCGGTCCGGTTGCAGCGCTGCTGCACCAGTACACAAGTAGCTGGTACCCGGTATTCGCAGTGGCCATCAGCTTTGACATCGTCACCGCTCTGCTGGCCTTCTTCGTGCTCAAACGCATGCGTATGAACTGGCTTGCCGCACACGCTCTGTAATTTTTACAACAAGGAATCTGCGCATGTTGAACACCACACTGGCCGCTCGGGGCATTGCCGTTGCGCCTCACAGCCTCGCTGCACAATCGGCGCTGGCAGTATTGCGCGAGGGCGGTAACGCGATCGAGGCCATGGTCGCGGCAGCCGCCACGATCGCCGTTGTGTACCCACACATGAACAGCCTGGGCGGCGACGGTTTTTGGCTCATCATGCCTGCTCAGGGCGAGCCGGTGGCGATTGACGCCAGCGGTCCGGCTGGCAGTCTGGCCACCCTGAGCCGCTACGAAGGCATGAGCAAGATCCCGACCCGTGGCGTCGATGCGGCGCTGACGGTGGCGGGAACCGTAGGCGGCTGGCAGGAGGCCTTGGCAGTTTCGGCGCAACGGGGTGGCCATACTCCTTTGCCGCGCCTGCTCGAAGACGCGATCCACTATGCACGGTCTGGAATCCCCACCACCGTCTCGCAACACGTCGCCACTTCTGCCAAGCAGGCTGAGCTGCAGCATGTGCCGGGTTTTGCAGAGACATTTTTGCCGAACGGCGCAGCACCGCAAGCTGGCAGTCTGTTCCGGCAACCGCGTCTGGCGGACACGCTGCAATCATTGGCCGACGACGGTCTCGACAGTTTCTATCGCGGGGCGCTTGCCGATTCCATTGCCCATGATCTGGAAGCGCTGGGCGCGCCGGTGACCCGCGCCGATCTGGCCGGCTACCGGGCCAGGCGTGTGCGCCCCCTTGAGCTGACCCACAGCGCAGGCACGGTTTACAACCTGACGCCCCCTAGCCAGGGGCTGGTTTCGCAGCTGATCCTGGGGATTTCCGATCACGCAGGTTTGGCCTCACATGCCGCGGACGAGGCAGACCATATTCATACCCTGGTGGAGGCGACCAAGCTCGCATTCGCGCTGCGCGATGGTCACATAACGGACCCCGAGCACATGACTATCGACCCACAGAGCTGCCTGGCGCCGGACAATCTGCAAGCGCTGGCCGCGCGCATTGATCCGCAGCAAGCCGCGCCGTGGGGTGAAGGCAAGGGGCCGGGCGACACGATCTGGATGGGGGTGATCGACAACGACGGGCTGGCGGTTTCGTTCATTCAGAGCATTTACCACGAATTCGGCAGCGGCGTGGTGTTGCAGGGCTCAGGCCTGAACTGGCAGAACCGCGGCGCCTCGTTCAGTCTCGATCCTGAGCACCTGTTGGTCTTGAAGCCGGGCAAGAAGCCTTTCCACACGCTCAACCCTGCGGCGGCCCGCTTGAAGGATGGCCGCGCCATGGTCTACGGCACCATGGGTGGAGACGGTCAGCCGCAGACGCAGGCGGCGGTGTTCAGCCGCTACGCGGTGTTTGGTCAGCCATTGCAGCAGGCGGTGACGGCGCCGCGCTGGTTACTGGGGCGGACCTGGGGTGATACGTCGGACACCCTGAAACTGGAGTCGCGTTTCCCGGCGTCCGTTGTCGATGAACTCAAGCGCCGTGGCCACGAGGTCGAGTTGCTTGCGGCCTTCACTGAAACCATGGGGCATGCCGGGGCTGCGGTGCGGCTGGTCAATGGCAGTTTTGAAGGCGCTTTCGACCCGCGTGGCAATGGCGCCGCCGCCGGCTATTGATTTACAGAAACACAAACTTGGCGATGAAGATCGCGCACAGCGCCCACAGGCTGACCGAAATCTCCCTGTGTTTGCCGGTGCCGGCCTTGAGCACTACGTAAGTGATGAAGCCCAGCGCGATGCCGTCGGCGACTGAGAACGTCAGGGGCATCATGATCGCCGTGACGATCGCGGGGATGCTGTTGGTGGCTTCGTCCCAGTCGATGTGCGCCATGCCGCCCATCATCAGCATCGCCACGTAAATCAATGCCCCTGCCGTCGCGTAGGCGGGAATCATGCCAGCCAGCGGGGCGAAGAACATCGCCGCCACGAACAGCACGCCCACGGTCACGGCGGTCAGCCCCGTCCGCCCCCCGGCCGCCACGCCCGAGGCGCTCTCCACGTAGCTGGTCACTGGCGGCACACCGACCATTGCGCCGAACACGCTGGAGGCGCTGTCTGCCTTCAAGGCCCGCGAGAGGTTCTCGATGCGACCGTCTTCGCGCACCAGACCGGCGCGCTGTGCCACACCCATGAGCGTGCCGGCCGTGTCGAACATGTGCACGAACAGAAACGCCAGCACTACGCTGATCATGCTGACGTTGAACACGCCCGCCAGGTCCATGGCCATCCAGGTCGGCGCAAGGCTCGGCGGGGTGGAGAAGATGCCGTTGTAATGCACCAGCCCCAGGCCCCAGCCGGCCAGCGTCACCGTGATGATGCTGATGAGGATCGCGCCGAAGACCCGGTGATAACTGAGCACGGCGATCATCAGAAAGCAGATGGCGGCGAGCAGCGGACCGGGTTCGCGCAACGAGCCGAGCTTGATCAGCGTCGCCGGGCTGTCGACCACGATGCCGGCGGTCTTCAGGCCGATCAGCCCGAGAAACAGCCCGACCCCCGCGCCCATGGCGTAACGCAGGCTGACCGGGATGCTATTAAGCAGCCATTCGCGGATCCGCGACAGCGTCAGGAACATGAAGATCACGCCCGAGACGAACACCGCGCCCAAGGCCGTTTCCCAGCTGTAACCCATGGTGCCGACCACGGTGTAGGTGAAGAACGCGTTCAGGCCCATCCCCGGCGCCAGGCCCACCGGCCAGTTGGCGTACAGCCCCATCAGCAGGCAGCCCAGCGCCGCGGCGATGCAGGTCGCGACGAACGCCGCGCCATGATCGATGCCGGCGTCGGCCATGATGTTGGGGTTGACGAAGATGATGTAGGCCATGGTGATGAAGGTCGTGAGCCCCGCCAGCAGCTCGGTCCGGACGGTCGTGCCGTGCAGGCTCAGTTTGAAGAGGCGTTCAAGCAGGCCTTTGCGCGGCAGCGTGAGATCCAGCGGCGTGGCTTCGGTTTTGCGACTTTCCACAGTGAAATCCTCGGGACGTTTTTGTTGTTATGACAAAGCCGGTTGCGGGCTCCGGGAGGCGAGTGGACCTGTCAGGCCGATTTGTTGACTGAAAGGTCAGAAACGTGCACGAGAGAATTATGCTTTTGTATACAAATAATGCAAATAATGTTTTCGATATTGTTCGGGATATCTGGAGGATTGTGTGCATAACGCCCCGTCGTTTCGGGGCCTGTGCAGACGTTGCCGGCTGTGTACAATGCGCCATTACTTCTACTGTGACTTTGCCGGGATATCTGCTATTGGTTGCCCCAACAGTGGTCGTACCCGCCCTGATCACGGCAAGGCCCCGCGCCGGATTCTGTTACCACGAGTGCCCATGAACGATCAGCTGCAACCCCTCAAGAAACACTCACGCACGGCCAAATCCGGCCGTACCGGCACCCAGGACGACATCGTCTACGCGCACATTTTCGAGGCGATTCTCGAACAGCGCCTGGCGCCCGGCACCAAACTGAGTGAAGAAGCCCTGGGTGAAATCTTCGGCGTCAGCCGCACCATCATTCGTCGCGCACTCTCGCGTCTGGCCCACGAGGGGGTGGTGTTGTTGCGCCCTAACCGTGGGGCGGTGGTGGCCAGCCCGAGCGTCGATGAGGCACGACAGGTGTTCTTTGCCCGGCGTCTGGTGGAGAAGGCGATCACGGAACTGGCGGTCGAGCACGCCACCGCGGAACAGCTCAGCGAGCTGCGCCAGATGGTCAGCGACGAGCGCGACAGTTTTTCCAAAGGGGATCGCGGAGCAGGCATTCGTCTGTCGGGGGAATTCCATCTGAAGCTGGCGGAAGCGGCGAAAAACGCTCCGCTCATCAGCTTCCAGCGCAGTCTGGTCTCGCAGACCTCGCTGATCATCGCGCAGTACGAAAGCGGCAACCGCTCGCACTGCTCATACGATGAACACACCCAACTGATTGACGCCATCGAAGCCCGCGACGCGACCCTGGCGGTGAACCTGATGATGCACCACATGGATCACATCGACAGCAAGCTCAACCTCGACGAAGACAGTGCCTCCGACGACCTCCACGCCGTGTTCTCCCACCTGATGCTGCCGAAGAAAAAAGCAGGGCGCAGCACCGCCGTCTAACCCCGCCAGTTCGCCGCATCTCTTGCGGCGAACGCAGAGCGTGCAGCAGCGCCTCAACGCTTATGCACCAATTCCCCCGCCGAATACGTTTCGCTCACGGTCCGGTCATCCCCCAGGGTCATCAACACGAACAACCGCTCTTCAATGCTGGTCGCCTGACTCATGCGGTAGGCCAGCAGCGGTGTGGCGTTGTAGTCCAGTACCACGAAGTCCGCTTCGCTGCCTGGCTGCAGATTGCCGATCTTGTCTTCGAGCCGCAGTGCCCGTGCGCCGCCCAGTGTCGCCAGGTACAGCGATTTGAACGGGCTCAGTTTGGCGCCTTGCAGCTGCATGACTTTGTACGCCTCGTTCAACGTGTGCAGCAGCGAGAAACTCGTCCCGGCGCCGACATCCGTTCCGAGTCCTACATTGACCTTGTGCTTTTCCGCCATCGGCAAGTTGAACAGCCCACTGCCGAGGAACAGGTTGGAGGTCGGGCAGAAGGCAATGGCTGACCCGGTTTCTGCCAGGCGCTCACACTCTTGGTCGCACAGGTGCACGCCATGGGCGAACATCGATCGCTCGCCGAGCAGGTTGAAATGGTCGTACACGTCCAGGTAGTTCTTGCGCTCCGGGAACAGCGCCTTGACCCACTCGACTTCCTTCAGGTTTTCACTGATGTGGGTCTGCATGTACAGGTCGGGGTATTCGGTCAGCAACTGGCCGGCCAGGGTCAATTGCTCGGGCGTGCTGGTCGGGGCGAAGCGCGGGGTGACGGCGTAATGCAGACGGCCCTTGCCATGCCAGCGCTCGATCAGCGCCTTGCTGTCGACGTAGCTGGATTCAGCGGTGTCCACCAGATAATCCGGCGCGTTGCGGTCCATCATCACCTTGCCGGCAATCAGGCGCAGATTGAGCTTCTCGGCGGCACTGAACAGCGCCTCCACCGACTCCTTGTGACGACTGCCGAACACCAGTGCCGTGGTGGTGCCGTTGCGCAGCAGTTCCTTGAGAAAGATGTCAGCCACCTGCGCCGAATGCTCAGGGTCTTCGAACTGCTTCTCGCAGGGAAAGACGTAGGTGTTCAGCCAGTCGAGTAACTGCTCGCCGTAGGACCCGACCATGCCGGTCTGCGGCAAATGGATATGGGTGTCGATGAAACCGGCGGTGATCAGCGCGTCCTGATAGCTGACGATTTCGACGTCGTCGGCGAAGGTCTTCAACAGGTCTTCGGCATTGCCGAGGGCGATGATCTTGCCGTTGTCGACCACCATCAGGCCGTCTTCGAAATATTCGTACGACGCTTCCACCGCTACGTCGGCAGGGTCGGCGATGCTGTGAATGATGGCGGCGCGGTAGGCTTTCTGGGCGGTGCGGATGTCAGGGGTCATGTCAGTTGATCGTTCTTCCGGGATTCATTGGGCCTGGCTGCGGCGGGACACCGGCAGCAGCTTGGCGACAGGTTCGGCGGTGGTGCTTTGCTCGCCGAAATGAGCGTTGTAGGTGGCGATCACTTCGCCGGCGATGGACACGGCGATTTCCATGGGCAGCTTGCCTTTGACCTCGGTCAGGCCCATCGGGCACCGCATCCGCTGCAGCACCGCAGCATCGAAGCCGCGATCCCGCAGGCGATGCTCGAACTTCACGCGCTTGGTTTTCGAGCCGATCAGGCCGAAATAGCTGAAGTCGCCACGCTTGAGAATCGCAGCGGCGAGTTCCAGGTCCAGCTGATGATTGTGGGTCATGACGATGCAATAGCTGCCAGCGGGGAGGTTATCCACTTCTTCGGTGACGTCCTCGCAGAGGATCTGCGTCACGCCTTCTGGCAGGTGCGCGGGAAATTCGGCCTCGCGGGAATCGATCCAGCGCACGCGGCAGGGCAGGCTGGCCAGCAGCGGCACCAGCGCCCGACCGACGTGGCCGGCGCCGAAAACGGCAATGTGCGCCTGGGGCTGGCCCATGGGTTCGAAAAGCAACACGTTAACGCCGCCGCAGCACTGACCCAGGCTGGCGCCAAGGCTGAAGCGCTCCAGGCGGGTGTGCTGGCTACCGCTGGCGAGCATCTCCCGGGCGATTTCCATGGCCTTGTATTCCAGGTGACCGCCGCCGATGGTGTCGAAGATCCGCCCGGCGCTGACGACCATTTTCGAGCCGGCATTGCGCGGCGTCGAGCCCCGCTCCTCGATGATGGTCACCAGCACGCAGGCCTCGCCCTGCTGCTGCAAATCGGCGAGGGCGCTGATCCAGTTATTCATGTGATTTCTCCTGATCGGCGGGTTGGCAGATCAAACATCGTCATTGCCCGTGCTGGCCTCATCGCGAGCAAGCTCACTCCTACAGGCTCGCATTTGGACTGTAGGAACGACCGGGGTGGCGCTCCACCTTGCTCGCGAAGGCGTTGGCTCAAGCCACCACTGTTCAAACTTGCGAACCCGCCAGCTCATGGGCGACACCTTCCGCTTCCGGCGCCGCAGCCCGCAACGCCCGCATCTGCTCACACCCCCACAACACCCGTTCCGGGGTCGCCGGCGCGTCGATCTTCGGTTGATGCCGGTAATCGCCCAGGCTCGCCACCGCGTCCTTGATCGCGCACCACGCGGCGATGCCCAGCATGAATGGCGGCTCGCCCACGGCTTTGGAATGGAACACCGTGTCTTCGGGGTTCTTGCGGTTTTCCACCAGCTTCACCCGCAGGTCCGCCGGCATGTCGGCCACGGCCGGAATCTTGTAGCCGGCCGGGCCATTGGTCATCAGCTTGCCCTTGTCGTTCCAGACCAGTTCCTCGGTGGTCAGCCAGCCCATCCCTTGAATGTAGCCGCCCTCGACCTGGCCGATGTCGATGGCCGGGTTCAGCGAGGCGCCGACGTCGTGAAGAATGTCCGTGCGCAGCATTTTGTATTCGCCGGTCAGGGTGTCGACCAGCACCTCGGTGCAGGCCGCGCCGAAGGCAAAGTAATAGAAGGGCCGGCCGCGCGCCTGGCTGCGGTCGTAGAAGATCTTCGGCGTCTTGTAATAGCCCGTGCTCGACAGCGACACCTGGCCCATCCACGCCTGCTGGGCCAGCGTGTCGAAGCTGATGACCTGCTCGCCGACGCGCACATGACCGTTGCGAAACTCGACCCGCGACTCATCGCACTGATAATGCCTGGCTGCGAATTCCACCAGCCGCTGCTTGAGGATTTCCGCAGCGTTCTGCGCCGCCTTGCCGTTCAAGTCAGCGCCGCTGGAGGCGGCCGTCGGCGACGTGTTCGGCACCTTGTCGGTATTCGTCGCGGTGATCTGCACACGGTCGATGTCGACCTGAAACACCTCGGCCACCACCTGCGCCACCTTGACGTTCAGACCCTGGCCCATCTCGGTGCCGCCGTGATTGAGGTGAATGCTGCCGTCGGTGTAAATGTGGATCAGCGCGCCGGCCTGGTTGAGAAAGCTGGCAGTGAAGGAAATGCCGAACTTCACCGGAATCAGGGCCAGGCCTTTCTTCAGAATCGGGCTGTGGGCGTTGTAGGCCGTGATCGCTTTGCGTCGCTCGACGTAGTCACTGCTTTCTTCCAGGTCGGCGGTCATTTCCTCGAGCATGTTGTGCTCGACCGTCTGGTAGTAATGGGTGACGTTGCGCTCGGTCTTGCCGTAATAGTTGGACTTGCGCACCGCCAGCGGATCCTTGCCCAGATGCCGGGCGATGACGTCCATCACTTCCTCGATGGCGACCATCCCCTGGGGGCCGCCGAAGCCCCGGTAGGCCGTGTTTGACGCGGTGTTGGTCTTGCAGCGATGGCCATTGATCGTGGCGTCGCCCAGGTAATACGAATTGTCGGCGTGAAACATCGCGCGGTCGACGATGGACGCCGACAGGTCCGGCGAATAACCGCAGTTGCCCGCCAGTTCAAGCTGAATCCCGTGCAAGCGTCCGTCGTCGTCGAACCCCACGTCGTACTCGACGTAAAACGGGTGCCGCTTGCCGGTCATCATCATGTCTTCCACGCGGGGCAGGCGCATCTTGGTCGGCTGACCGGTCAGACGCGCAACCACCGCGCACAGGCACGCGGGGCTCGCGGCCTGGGTTTCCTTGCCGCCGAAGCCGCCGCCCATACGGCGCATGTCGACGACGATCTTATTCATCGGCACGTCCAGCACTTCGGCGACGAGCTTTTGCACCTCGGTCGGGTTCTGCGTCGAGCAATAGACGATCATGCCGCCGTCTTCCGTGGGCATCACCGACGAAATCTGCGTCTCCAGGTAGAAGTGCTCCTGACCGCCGATGTGCAGCGTGCCCTGAATCCGGTGGGTGGCGGACGCCAGCGCCGTCGACGAATCACCGCGCTGGTGGGTGTGGCTGTCGAGCACGAAGTGCTTGTTGCGGTAGGCCTGGACGACGTCGAGCACCGGCTCCAAGTCTTCGTATTCGATGATCGCGGCCATGGCCGCCTTGCGTGCGGTTTCCAGATCCCGGGCGGCCACGGCAATCACCGGCTGACCGACGAACTCGACCGTGTCGATGGCCAGCAACGGGTCGCCGGGCAGCAGCGGGCCGATGTCCTTGAGGCCGGGAATGTCTTCATGGGTGATGGCGATGCGCACGCCGTCGAAGGCGTAGCAGGGCGACACGTCGACGCGGACGATGCGCGCGTGGGCACGGTCGGACAGCCGCGCATACACGTGCAGCTGATTGGGGAATTCGAGGCGGTCGTCGATGTAGATCGCTTCGCCGGAGACGTGCTTGTCGGCGCTGTCGTGCTTGACGCTGCGGCCCACGCCGGTGGTCAGGTCCTGTTGAAACAGGGCGACCATTTCTTCCTGGGACTTGGCTGAATGATGGTTAGACATAAGCTGTCACCCGCGTCTGGATGTGGGGCGTTTGCACTTCAATGAAGTATTTGCGCAGCAGGTTCTGTGCGCTGAGCAGGCGGTATTCCTTGCTCGCGCGGAAATCCGTCAGCGGCGTGAAATCCTCGGCCAGTGCGGCGCAGGCACGCTCGATGGTGGCCGACGTCCATGGCTGGCCGATCAGCGCCTGTTCGCAATGGGCGGCGCGTTTGGGGATCGCCGCCATGCCGCCGAAGGCCGCGCGGGCGTCGACGATGGCACCGTTCTCGACCTGCACGCGGAACGCTGCGCACACCGCCGAGATGTCGTCGTCCAGCCGCTTGGAAACCTTGTACGCGCGAAACGTCTGCCGGGCGTTGGCGCGGGGCACGATGATGCGCTCGATGAACTCGCTTTCCTGACGCACCGTCACGCGGTAATCAATGAAGTAATCCTCCAGCGCCAGGGTGCGGGTCTGCTCGCCTTTGCGCAGCACGATCTTCGCGCCCAAGGCGATGAGCAGGGGCGGCGAGTCGCCAATCGGCGAAGCGTTGCCGATGTTGCCGCCGAGGGTGCCCTGATTGCGGATCTGCAGCGATGCAAAACGGTGCAGCAATTCGCCGAAGTCCGGGTACTCGCGGCTCAGTGCTTCGTAGCAATCGGTGAGCGCCGTGGCCGCGCCGATCTCGATGCGGTCTTCGAAGTGTTCGATCTTTTTCATCGCGGCGACGTTGCCGACGTAGATCATCACCGGCAGCGGGCGATGGAATTGCGTCACTTCGAGGGCCAGATCAGTGCCGCCGGCCAGCAATCGCGCCTGAGGATAGGCGTTGTAGAGATCCGCCAGATCGGCGACGGTCAGCGGTACCAGGCAGCGCTTGTCACCGCTGTTCAGCTCGCCGGTTTGCGCCGGCGCAATGGCCTTGAGGCGGGCGATGGTCTGCGCTTTCAGGGCATCGAACTGGTCAGGCTGCGGTTGGCTGCAGCTTTGCTCGGCCGCCGCGAGGATCGGTCGATAGCCGGTGCAACGGCATAGGTTTCCGGCCAAGGCTTCGTGGGCCTGGGCGTGCCTGGTGTCGGGCGAGGCGGATTCGGCGCTGTTCTTTTGCAGCGCGAACAGCGACATGACAAAGCCCGGCGTGCAGAAGCCGCACTGGGAGCCGTGGCAGTCGACCATCGCCTGCTGAACGCTGTGCAAGCGGCCCTGATGCTTGAGGTCTTCAACGCTGATCAGTTGCTTGCCGTGCAGCGAGGCCACGAAGGTCAGACAGGAATTGAGGCTGCGATAACTCAGTTGCTCCCGGCCCGCCGCGTCGGTGGTCAGCTCACCCACAACCACGGTGCACGCGCCGCAATCGCCGCTGGCGCAGCCTTCTTTGGTGCCAGACTTGTGCAGATGCTCGCGCAGATAGTTGAGCACCGTCACATTGGGGTCCAGAGCCTGTTCGGTTTTCAGCTCTTGGTTCAGGAGAAACTGGATCACGGGTCGCGCCTCGTTCTTGTCATTTAAAAGCACTGGTCACAGCTGCCGGCGGAGGGGTCATCGAACATGTCGATGAATCTATCAGCTCTGACTATCGGGTCAATTAAATTCTGACTCAAAGGTCAAGAAATTCATTATTTCGAAATATGGCCGATAACTCAGGTGAACATGATGTTTAAAGACTGGGTGCGCGTGGGCAGAACATATCCGTGTTTCTGCTTAATTCGTGCCAGTTTCCACAGTATGGCCCTGCGCCACAGACCTGCAGTGCGATACACTCCGCCGCTTGTTTGCGACCCAAGAAGTTGAAGGTAAGAAATGACGTTCAAGGCACCTGACAGCCTCGCCGAGCAGATCGCTCACCACCTTGCCGAGCGCATCATCCGCGGCGAGCTCAAGCCAGGGGAGCGGATTCAGGAGCAGAAGGTCACGGCCGCGCTGAACGTGAGCCGGGGCTCGGTGCGCGAGGCGTTGTTGATCCTCGAGCGCCGCCACCTGATCGTGATCCTGCCCCGTCGTGGCGCGCAGGTGTCGGTCCTGACCCCGCACAACATCACCAGCCTCTGCGCCTTGATGAGCGAGATGTACATCCTGCTCGGTCTGGCCGTGGCGCGCAGCTGGAAGGAGCCGGTCGATCTGGCGCCGTTCCAGCAGATTCAGCAGCGGCTCATGGCCAGTTGCGAGCGCCAGGACGTGAAAGGCTTCGTCGAAGAGAGCTTCAACGTGATGCGCGCGGCCTATCCGTTCGCCAACAACCCGTACCTGGAAGAGACCGTCGAGAACCTGCAGCCCTCCATGAGCCGCTTCTATTTCCTCGCCCTGGATCAACGCGAGGCGGAAATGAGCGAATACCTGACCCTGTTCGGCCAGTTGCTCGAAGCGGTGGTAGCGCGGGATCTGGCGCGCATCCGCGACGTGCTGACCTGCTACGCCGAGCGCAGCTGCCAATCGGTTTTGTCTGCCCTGGCGGCCAGCTGATTCATGCGCCTCAAGTGCATCAGGCTGGCCGGGTTCAAATCGTTCGTCGACCCGACGACGGTGAACTTCCCCAGCAACATGGCGGCCGTGGTCGGTCCCAATGGATGCGGCAAATCCAACATCATCGACGCGGTGCGCTGGGTCATGGGCGAAAGCTCGGCCAAGAACCTGCGCGGCGAGTCGATGACCGATGTCATCTTCAACGGCTCCACCAGCCGCAAGCCGGTGAGCCAAGCGAGCATCGAGCTGGTTTTCGATAACTCCGACGGCACCCTGGTGGGCGAATACGCCAGCTACGCGGAAATCTCCATTCGCCGCAAAGTCACCCGCGACAGCCAGAACAGCTACTACCTCAACGGCACCAAATGCCGTCGCCGCGACATCACCGACATCTTCCTCGGCACCGGCCTGGGTCCGCGCAGCTACTCGATCATCGAGCAGGGCATGATCTCCAAGCTGATCGAAGCCAAGCCCGAAGACCTGCGCAACTTCATCGAGGAAGCCGCCGGCATCTCCAAGTACAAGGAGCGCCGCCGCGACACCGAAAACCGCATTCGCCGCACCCACGAAAACCTCGCGCGCCTGACCGATTTGCGCGAAGAACTGGGTCGTCAGCTGGAGCGCCTGCAGCGTCAGGCCCAGGCGGCCGAGAAGTATCAGGAATACAAAGCCGAAGAGCGTCAGCTCAAGGCACAACTGTCGGCGTTGCGCTGGCAGGCGCTGAACGAGCAAGTGGCCCAGCGCGAATCGGTGATCGGCAATCAGGAGGTCGGCTTCGAGTCATTGGTCGCCGACCAGCGCAGCGCCGACGCGGCCATCGAGCGCCTGCGCGACGGCCATCACGACCTGTCCGAGCGATTCAATCTCGTGCAGGGGCGCTTCTATTCCGTGGGCGGCGACATTGCCCGGGTCGAGCAGAGCATCCAGCACGGTCAGCAACGCTTGCGTCAGTTGCAGGACGACCTGCGCGAAGCCGAGCGCGCGCGCCTGGAAACCGAATCCCACCTGGGCCACGACCGCACACTGCTGGCGACCCTTAGCGAAGAGCTGGAAATGCTCGAGCCGGAGCAGGAAATCACCCTCGCCGCCGCCGAAGAGTCCGCCGCCGCGCTGGAAGACGCCGAGACCGCCATGCACGGCTGGCAGGAGCAGTGGGACGCTTTCAATCTCACGTCCGCCGAACCCCGGCGGCAGGCGGAAGTGCAGCAGTCGCGCATTCAGCAGCTGGAAACCAGCCTGGAGCGCCTGGCCGAGCGTCAGCGGCGTTTGGGTGAAGAGCGCCAATTGCTCGCGGCTGACCCCGAAGACGCCGCGATTCTCGAACTCAGCGAAGACCTCGCCGCGCGGGAAATGGCTTTCGAAGAATTGACCGCTGAAGAAGAACACCTGATCGAGCGCCTTGAGCAACTGCGCATTGATCTACAACAGGCCACCCAGGCGCAGCAACAGGCCCAGGGCGATCTGCAACGCTTGAACGGTCGCCTCGCTTCGCTGGAAGCCTTGCAACAGGCGGCGCTCGATCCCGGCACCGGCACCGCCGAATGGCTGCGCGATCATCAACTCAGTGAGCGTCCGCGTCTGGCCGAAGGGCTGCGGGTCGAGGCGGGCTGGGAAATGGCCGTGGAAACCGTGCTGGGCGCCGACCTGAATGCGGTGCTGGTGGATGATTTCGCCGATCTCGATCTGGCCGGATTCAGTCAGGGCGACCTGCGCCTGGTGAGTCCCGGCGCTGATGTCACGCGCATCCCTGGCAGTTTGCTGGACAAAGTCGACACTCAGGTCGATCTCACCCACTGGCTGGGCCAGGTCAAACCCGTGGAAACCCTCGACGATGCCTTGGCGCTTCGCGGGCAACTGGGCGCCGGCGAGAGCCTGATCAGCCGCGACGGCTATTGGGTCGGTCGGGATTTTCTCCGCGTGCGCCGCGCCAGCGAAGCCGAAAGCGGCGTGCTGGCGCGGGGTCAGGAATTGCAGCGCCTTGAAGCCGAGCGCGACGAACGTGAGGCGAGCCTGGCTGCGCTGGAAGAACAGTTGCTAACTCAGCGCGAGCAGCAACGCACCCAGGAAGACAACCGCGAGCAATTGCGCCGTCGCTTGCAGGACGAAGCCCGTCAGCAGAGCGAGCTCAAGGCGCAGTTGTCCGCTGCCAAAGCCAAGGTCGAGCAACTGACCCTGCGCCGCACGCGGCTCGATGAAGAATTGACCGAGCTCGCCGAACAGCGGGCCATGGAGCAGGAAACCCTCGGCGAATCCCGCCTGCAACTGCAGGACGCCCTCGACAGCATGGCGCTGGACACCGAACAGCGCGAGCTGCTGCTGGCCCAGCGCGACAGCCTGCGCGAGCGCCTGGACCGGGTGCGTCAGGAAGCCCGCCAGCATAAGGATCACGCCAACCAGCTGGCTGTGCGCCTGGGTTCGCTGCGCGCGCAGCATGATTCCACCCGTCAGGCCCTGGAGCGTCTGGAGATGCAGTCCGAGCGCCTGACCGAGAAGCGCGAGCAACTGAGCCTGAATCTGGAGGAGGGCGCCGCGCCGCTGGAAGAACTGCGCATGAAGCTCGAAGAGCTGCTGGAAAAGCGCATGGTGGTCGACGAGGAGATGCGAACCGCCAAGAACGCCCTGGAAGACGCCGACCGCGAACTGCGGGAAGCCGAGAAACGTCGCAACCAGGCCGAGCAGCAATCGGCGCTGTTGCGTGGGCAACTGGAGCAACAGCGCCTGGAATGGCAGACCCTGACCGTGAGGCGCAAGGCGCTTCAGGAGCAACTGCACGAAGACGGCTACGACCTGGATGGCGTGCTGGCGACCCTGACCGCCGACGCCAACGAGAAGGCCGCCGAAGAAGAGCTCGAACGCATCGCCGCGCGGATTCAGCGTCTGGGTGCCATCAACCTTGCCGCCATCGACGAGTATCAGCAGCAGTCCGAACGCAAACGCTATCTGGACGCCCAGGACGCCGATCTGGTCGAAGCGCTGGACACGCTGGAAAGCGTGATTCGCAAAATCGACAAGGAAACCCGCAACCGTTTCAAAGAGACCTTTGATCAGATAAACAGCGGAATTCAGGCACTTTTTCCAAAAGTTTTCGGTGGCGGCAGCGCTTACTTGGAACTGACGGGCGAAGATTTACTCGATACAGGGGTGACGATCATGGCGCGTCCTCCCGGCAAGAAAAACAGCACGATCCATTTGCTGTCCGGGGGTGAGAAAGCCCTGACCGCGCTGGCGCTGGTTTTTGCCATCTTTAAACTCAACCCGGCGCCGTTCTGCATGCTCGACGAAGTCGATGCGCCGTTGGACGACGCCAACGTGGGGCGCTACGCCCGGTTGGTCAAAGAGATGTCGCAGACGGTGCAGTTCATCTACATCACTCATAACAAGATCGCCATGGAAATGGCTGACCAGTTGATGGGTGTCACCATGCACGAACCGGGTTGTTCAAGGCTGGTGGCGGTGGACGTAGAGGAGGCGATGGCGCTGGTGGAGTCATAGCAGGATGCGCAGTTGATCGCGTGGCGATCATGCAGATTTGCAGGGAAAAGTGGCGCACGGACGTCCAGTACAGGAACCACCGCCGCAGCGTGACAGATGCTTGTGACCTGCCAGATGTAACAGACGGTGTAAAGTTGCCTTTGGTCGTGCTAGCTTAATGTCCACTTTTCCATTTCGCGTGGGTAAAAGGCCATTCAGAACATAGAGTTGGCTCCACGTTTTAAAGGGGTTTGCGCCCTTAATTTTCAGAATTTCATTAGAGGCACGGGACTACATGGAAATCGGTCTGCGAGAGTGGCTGATCGTCATCGGCATTATTGTCATTGCCGGTATTCTGTTTGACGGCTGGCGCCGTATGCGCGGCGGCAAGGGCAAATTGAAATTCAGGCTGGACCGCAACTTATCCAACCTGCCGGACGACGACGAACCGACGTCCGCCGAAGTGCTGGGCCCTGCGCGCGTTCTGGACACCCATAAAGAACCGAAACTCGACGAGCATGACCTGCCAACGATGAGTGCCGCGCCCCGGGAGCGCGCCGAACGTGAACCGCGACGGGGCAAGCGCAAGGACGAGCCGCATCAGGGCGACCTTAACCTGAGCGCCGGTCCTGACCTGTTCAGTGCCCGCGACGACGACTTCCCGGACGACAAGCCGAACCAGCGCATCACCGAAGACAAGGACCTGCCACCGGTGGAAGAAGTGCTGGTGATCAGCGTGATCTCCCGGGACGAAAGCGGCTTCAAAGGTCCGGCGCTGTTGCAGAACATTCTGGAAAGCGGCCTGCGCTTTGGCGAAATGGACATTTTCCACCGTCACGAAAGCATGGCCGGCAACGGCGAGGTGCTGTTCTCGATGGCCAATGCGGTCAAGCCGGGCGTGTTCGATCTGGACGATATCGACCATTTCAGCACCCGCGCCGTCAGCTTCTTCCTGGGTCTGCCAGGGCCGCGTCATCCGAAGCAGGCGTTTGATGTCATGGTCGCCGCCGCTCGCAAGCTGGCCCACGAGCTCAACGGTGAATTGAAAGATGACCAGCGCAGCGTCATGACCGCGCAAACCATCGAGCATTACCGTCAGCGCATCGTCGAGTTCGAACGCCGCGCCCTGACCCAGCGCCGTTGATTGGCTGCACGTTTATTGGACGATGCAATCCTGTAGGAGCGTGGCTTGTCCCGCGATCTGGCGCGAAGCGGCAGTAGATCTGACGGATGAGGTATTTCAGCTACACCGCGTTGGATGAGCTGCGACTGCTGCGCAGCCGATCGCGGGACAAGCCACGCTCCCACAGGTTATGCACGTACCACGATTGAGCAGCTTCGGCTGCTCTTTTGCATTTCGAGATCACACCTATGAAAGCCGCCGAAACCCGCATCCTTGAACTGCGCGCTGAGCTGGATCAGCACAATTACCGCTATCACGTGCTCGACGAGCCAAGCATCCCGGACGTCGAGTACGACCGGCTGTTCCACGAGCTGAAGGCGCTGGAGGCGGAGAACCCGCATCTGGTGACCCCTGACTCGCCGACCCAGCGGGTGGGCAGTGCGGTCCTCACGGCGTTTTCCAAGGTTAAGCACGAAGTACCAATGCTCAGCCTTGGGAACGCATTCGAAGAGGCGGCTTTGTATGAATTTAATCAGCGAGTGGTCCAGACCATTTCGCCTCTCCCTAATGATCTGTTTAGCGGCGTTAATGTTGAATACACCTGTGAACCTAAACTCGACGGTCTTGCAGTCAGTCTTCTTTATGTCGACGGACGGCTGACAAGGGGTGCTACACGTGGTAATGGCACGGTTGGTGAGGACATAACCGAGAACGTCAGGACAGTCCGGAATATCCCTCTTAGGCTGATGGATGGAGGATGGCCTTCGGTTTTGGAAGTCCGAGGTGAGGTTTTCATCGAAAAAGCTGGATTTGAGAGGGTAAACGCTCATCAGATCGAGATTGGCGAAAAGGTATTTGCGAATCCTAGGAATGCCGCTGCGGGAAGCATGCGCCAGCTGGATTCGAAGATCTCTGGCCGGAGATCCTTGAAATTTTGTAGCTATGGGATTGGCCAGGTTCAGAGAGATTTTGCTGACACCTACTACGGAATGCTGCAAAAGCTCAAGAAGTGGGGAGTACCGATTAGTAATAAGCTAAGGCTGGTTAGCGATGTCGAGGGATGCATTGCCTATTGTCGGGACATGTCTGAACAGCGGCTTGACCTTCCGTATGAAATCGACGGTGTCGTGTTTAAGGTAAATAACATTGCTTCGCAGAGGGAGTTGGGTTTTAGGGCTCGTGAACCGCGCTGGGCTATAGCCTATAAATTCCCGGCCATGGAAGAACTCACCGAGCTGCTCGACGTGGAATTCCAGGTCGGCCGCACCGGCGCCGTCACGCCGGTGGCGCGTTTGAAGCCGGTGAAAGTCGCCGGTGTGACGGTCGCCAACGCGACGCTGCACAACATGGACGAAGTGGCGCGTCTGGGCCTGATGATCGGCGACACGGTGATCATCCGCCGCGCCGGGGACGTGATTCCCCAGGTGGTGCAGGTGGTGCAGGAGCGCCGCCCGACACACGCGCGCGCCGTCGAGATCCCGCAGACCTGCCCGGTGTGTGGCTCCCAGGTCGAGCGCACGCAACTGATCAAGCGCAGCAAGGGCAAGGAAACCATCAGCGAAGGCGCGGTTTACCGTTGCGTCGGCCGTCTGGCCTGTGGCGCGCAGCTCAAGCAGGCGATCATCCATTACGTGTCCCGTCGGGCGATGGACATCGAAGGCCTGGGCGACAAGACCATCGAGCAGCTGGTGGACGAGAAGCTCATCGGTTCGCCCGCTGACCTGTACAAACTTAAGTACGAGCAGATCATCGATCTGGAGGGTTTTGCCGAAATCTCCAGCAAGAAGCTGCTCAAGGCCATCGACGACAGCAAGCAGCCGACGCTGGCGCGCTTCATCTATGCGCTGGGCATTCCAGACGTGGGTGAGGAGACGGCCAAGGTATTGGCGCGCTCGCTGGGTTCGCTGGATCGGGTGATTGTGGCGCTGCCGGAGGTGCTGACGTACCTGCCGGACGTGGGTCTGGAAGTCGCCCATGAGATTCACAGTTTCTTCGAGGACGAGCACAACCAGAACGTGATCGGGGCCTTGCTCGGCGAATGCCAGATGGAGCTTCAGGACACGGGCGACTTGGGCGCTGAGTTCGCAGCCAGTGCGACCTTGGGCGGGATGCTGGACAAGCTGAATATTCCGTCGGTAGGGCCGGGTGCGGCGCAGAAACTGGCGGACAAGTTCGGCACCCTTGAGGCGGTCGTCAAGGCGGACTGGCTGGATATGCGGCAGACGCTGCCCGAGAAGCAGGCGCAGGCGGTGCGGGCGTTTTTCGATGTCGCGGAGCATGCGCAGCGGGCGTTGGCGATCGAGCAGCAGCTGAAGGATTTCGGCATGCACTGGCAGAGCGAGAAAAAGGTGGTGGAGGGTTTGCCGCTGGCCGGGCAGACGTGGGTCTTGACCGGTTCGCTGGAGTTGATGAGCCGGGATGTGGCGAAAGAGAAGCTGGAGGGGCTGGGGGCGAAGGTGTCCGGTTCTGTCTCGGCGAAGACCCACACGGTGGTGGCCGGGCCGGGGGCGGGCTCGAAGTTGACCAAGGCCAACGAGCTGGGGCTGAAGGTGCTCGACGAAGAGGCGTTTGTGGGGTTTCTGAAGCAACAAGGCGTTGAGGTCGGCTAGATCAAGATCAAAAGCGTCTGCCTGGGGGCAGACTGTTTCGCCTTCGGCGAGTTACTTGATAAAGCCCCAAGTAACCAAGGGCTTGTGCTCTTGGTTGGGCCCGACTTCGTCGGGTTCCTTCACTCCGGTCTCGCTCCGTGGGCCCGCGCCGAACGGACATCCATGTCCTGACGGCGCTCTCGCCGCATCCCTGCGGCTCGGCCCACTGCGCGAGACCTGCGTTCAGCCTGCACCCAAGTCGCGTTCTGCGGTGTTTGGGCTTTTTGTGCAGGAAGATCAAAAGCGCTTTCAAAGCAGATCAAGGGCTTCCCGGCTAAAGCCGGTCCTACGGTCGAGGTCTGCCGCGACTCTTGCAGAATGCACGCGCTGCCGTTAGTGGGACCGGCTTTAGCCGGGAAGGGGGCAGTTCAGTCACCATCAGTTTCTCAGTTCGGCAACTGATCGTTCCCACGCTCCGCGTGGGCATGCATCCCAAGACGCTCCGCGTCATGCAGGGACGCGGAGCGTCCGAGGTGGCGTTACCACGCGGAGCGTGGGAGCGATCAACGATCAGCAGAAACAACGCGCACCCGTAGGACCGGCTTCAGCCGGGAAGCCTTTGATCTGCACTTGATCTTGATCTTGATCTTCATACACAGCCAGCCCAGACACCGCCAATCGCGACTTGGGTGCAGGCCGAACGCAGACGACGCGGAGTGGGCCGAGCGGCATGGATGCCGCGAGAGCGCCGTCAGGACATGGATGTCCGTTCGGCGCGGGCCCACGGAGCGTCGTCGGAGTGAGGGAACCCTGAGGAACGAAGGGCCAAACCAGGAGCAGGCACCCTTGGTTACTTGGGGTGCTTTTCCAAGTAACTCGCCGAAGGCGAAACAGTCCCGCCGTTAGGCGGGACCTAGAGTAAGCACAGATCCCACGGAACCCCCGCCACCCTTGACGATCTAGTGCTTGCAGCCCCATCAGGATATCGCCATGTTCCAGTTCTTCGAGCAACTCAGCACACGGATCGCGGCGCCGTTCGCCGGTGAGAACAAACGCAACAGCAAAGTCTGGCAATGCCATTGCGGACAGTCGGTGTTTTTCCGCAACAGCCAGTGCCTGGCCTGCTCCGCAGCGTTGGGGTATCTCCCCGAGCAGAGCAAGATTGCCGCGCTGGAACCGGGCCCGGAGGCGCAGACCTGGCGTCTCACCGACGAGCCCCAGGCCGGGCTCTACCGCCGTTGCGCCAACCTCGACACGGCAGCCGCCTGCAATTGGGTGTTTCCGGCGCTGAACGCCGGCGACTTTTGCATCGCTTGCAGCCTCAACAAGACCATCCCCGACCTGTCCGTGCCGGAAAACCCTGAGCGCTGGGGCAAGATCGAGACCGCCAAGCGCCGGCTGGTTGCACAGTTGATCACCCTCGGCCTTCACGTCGTCCCCAAAAGCGTCGACGAAGAACGCGGCCTGGCCTTCGAATTCCTCGGCGTCGACCTGGAAGGCAACCTGCCCACCACCGGCCATGCCAGTGGCTTGATCACCCTCAACGTCGAAGAAGCCGACGACGCCATTCGTGAGAAGGTTCGCGTGCAGATGCACGAACCCTACCGCACGCTACTCGGGCATTTCCGTCATGAAGTGGGGCATTACTACTGGGACCGCCTGATCGCCGACACCTACTGGCAGGACGGTTTCCGCAACCTGTTCGGCGATGACCGCGCCAGCTACGCCGACGCCCTTGACCATCACTACCAGCATGGCGCGCCGGCCGACTGGCAGCAGAGCTTTGTCAGCGCCTACGCGACCATGCACCCGTGGGAAGACTGGGCCGAAACCTGGGCGCATTACCTGCACATGATGGACGCCGTCGACACCGCCCTGAGCCTGGGCATGAGTGCCCGTGACATGGACCTCGACTACCAGCCGTTCCCGCTGGAAACCCTGTACGACCCTCAGCATCCGGGCGGTCCGGCGTTTCTCTCGTTCGTCAATGCGTGGATCGAGCTGGCGGGCATGCTCAACGAATTGTCCCGCGCCATGGGTCAGGCGGATTTCTATCCGTTCGTGTTGCCTCCGGCGGTCATCACCAAGCTGCATTTCATCCATCTGGTCATACAGGGTGCTGGCGGCAAGGCTGATGAGGTGCTGCAGGTGCAGTGATTCACTCAGGTGAGTGAGGGCTAAAAAGCACGGGTACGAAGCGGTGAAAGGACTTCGCCGCTTGTCCGCGATGCCTGCAACGGGGAAAAAGGGGTGCTATTTTCCCTGTACATATCGTTTTGACACTACTGGCAAGGCGATTGGCAAAGCGGTCTAAAAGGGACTTCAGTTATGGCCACTGGTGCTCCATTTCCCCAAAACGAGCGTTCCCGGATTTCGCGCATCACCCACATGGGTTTAATCGATGCGACAGCGGACGACGTGCTCGACCACATCATTTTGATGGTGACCCACTATTTCGAGGTCCCCATTGCCCTTGTTTCCATCGTCAGCGAGCACCGCCAATGGTTTCGCGCGCGGGCAGGCCTTGACGAGCGCGAGACGCCCCGCGAAATCGCCTTCTGCGCATACACCATCCTCAGCCCCGAAATCTTCCAGGTCCCTGACGCGATGCTCGATCCGCGCTTCAGCGACAATCCGCTGGTGACTGGCGAGCCTCACATCCGCTTCTACGCCGGCGTGCCGCTGGTGACCGCCGACGGCCTGGCCCTGGGCACGCTGTGCATCATCGACAGCACGCCTCGGCCGCCACTCGGCCCGCGCGACGTGGCGATGCTGGAGATGTATGGCCAGCTGGTCATGAAGCGGCTCAACAACCTGCGCCATGCCAGCTACGTCGATCAGCCCACCGGTCTGTTCAACCGTCTGCGCCTGCAAGAAGACCTCGCCGCCCTGGCGGATCGGCGCAAATACGCGCTGGTTGCGCTGGACATGGTCGCGCCAGCGTTTCTCGACAGCATCGTCAAAGCGCTGGGCTACAGCTTCGCCCAGGAACTGGTGCGCTGCATGATCGAAAACTGCCGCAGCCAGTTGCCTGCCGACACCGCGTTGTACAAGGTCAGCCCCACGCGCATCGCGCTGATCACCCGCAACGCCCGGCCGGAGCAGGCCGAGCTGCTGTTTCGGCAGTTGCTCGAGCATTTTCGGCGGCCGCTGATCTGTCGCAACATCCCCATTCAAATGGACGTCGGCATCGGCGTGCTGCCGTTGGGCCTGGACCGCTGTGATGAGCACGACTGGATTCGGCTGGTGGTCAGCGCGGCGGACGAAGCCCGCGGCAAGTCGACGGGCTGGCGCTGGTACGAGCCGCACCTGGACTTCGCCCAGCAACGGGCCTTTCTGCTGCTGGCGGCGCTGGCCGAAGCCGTGCGCAGCCCGGATCAACTGTCGCTGGTGTATCAGCCAAGGCTTGAAGTGGCCACCGGCCGCATCGTGACCGTCGAAGCGCTGTTGCGGTGGCAGCACCCGGTGCTGGGCCCGATCAGCCCGGCGGAATTTATCCCGTTGGCGGAAAAGACCGCCCTGATTCGCTCGCTCAGCCTTTGGGTGTTGAGAAAGGCCGTTGCCCAGGCGGCGCTCTGGCAGGCGCAGGGCTATGCCTTCAAAGTGGCGATGAACGTGTCGGCAATCGATCTGGCCAACGCGTCATTCAGCGATGCGCTGTTCGAGCAATTGACGGTCAGCGGTCTCGACCCGAGTGGCTTCGAGCTCGAATTCACCGAAAGCGCCCTGTGCGACAACCCTGAAGTCACCCGGCTGCAGCTGGAGCGCTTGCGCGCATTGAACATCGACATCGCCATCGATGACTTCGGCACCGGCTACAGCAACTGGACCTACCTGCGGCAATTGCCCGCCACCACGGTCAAGCTGGACAAATCGCTGGTGGAAAACATCGACAGCAATGACAAGGATCGCGGCCTGGTGGAAGCCATCGTTGATCTGGCGATGCGCCTGGGCTATCGCGTCGTTGCAGAAGGCGCCGAAACCGAAGGCGTCTACGAAATCCTCTGCGAGCTGGGTTGCCACGAAGTGCAGGGCTTCCTGGTCGCGCGGCCCATGACCGTCACCGCGCTCGAGCACTGGATGAACGTCGAGTGCTGCAGCAAAGTCTGGCAGTTGCGATCACTGGCCCATTGAGTGATTACAGTGCGAGCAGCATCAGCCGCTCGACACTGACGTGGTCCGGATCGCGCTCGGGCAACGCCTGCCAACCCAGCGCCAGGTACAACTGGCGCGCCGGGTGATTGCCGGCCTCCACCGCCAGCATCAACTGCGCAGTGTCTGGCCATAAATCCCGCGCCAACGCCGGCAGCGCGCGCAGGCATTGCTTGCCGAGACCACCGCCTTGAAAGCGTTTATCGACCATCAACGCGTGCAGCGTGGTGGTCACCTTCGCGTGCTCACGTGCCCACTCCGGCAACAGCGACCTGCGCTTGAGCACGAAAAAGCCCCGGGGGATGTCGTCCACCAGCAGTACGAAGCCCTGCCGGTCGGCGACGGGACGTGCGGTCAGCGTGTGCAGACCGCCATGAATGTCGCCGACGTGGCGGATCTGCTCGGGGAGCAGCTCGATCTCCAGCAACTGGCGCTGTTGGGTGGGGGAGAGGGATTCATGGCGGGTGAGCGCGAACTGCATCGGTGGTTCCTGTGTCTTGCGCCCTGGCGGGGCCGGGCAGGGGCCAGCCACTTGCGTGTGGGAGGTGAAAAGGCAGGCGTCATTGTGCCGCATTCAGCGCCTCATGCGCTGCATCGGGCAGGCGACGAGGGGCTCACGGCGCTCAAAATCTTAATCTGAAACAAGAGGTTGTAACTTCTCGCGAGACCGGTACAATGGCGCGGCTCGCCACTGGCGAGCGTCGTTATGGTGACCCCATCGGTCCCCCCGCAACGATTACCCGTGAACCTGGTCAGAGCCGGAAGGCAGCAGCCACAGCGGGAACATTGTGTGCCGGGGTGTGGCTGGTGGGGTTGCCTCCATAACGCACTCTCGTCGCCATGACGAGTATTGATCATCCGCATCCCTGGCGGCCTCGATCCCTTCCACTCTCTCAAATTTTTCATCCCTGTCTTGTTGGCAAATGGCTGCGTGTCTCAACGTTGTTATCTCTGATCGCGTGGCTCGTCGGAACCCGACCTTGAGGGAATGATCCTTAACCAACGCTGAACCATAGTGTTAGGCCACATGCGGTTCATCGCCGTATGCGCCGCCTAGAATGGAGTCCATCGCGAAGAAACCCACAGGCCCATCACGCTGACTGGCCGGGCATCCTCCGCACGCCACCCCTCCGCTCAGGAATAATAATGATGACAACCGACACCCCATCACCCCTCCGTCCAACACCCCCCATCCAACTCGTACTTTTCGACCTGCTCACCGCTTTGCTGGACTCCTGGACCCTGTGGAATTCAGTCGCCGGCTCCGAGGAGCTGGGCCGGACCTGGCGCATGGCCTACCTGAAGGCGACCTACGGCTGCGGCCGCTATCGCCCCTATGACACGCTGGTGGAGCAGGCGGCGATGGAAGTCGGCCTGGGCAAGCATGCCGCCGCAGAACTCGATCGGCGCTTCGGGGAGTTGCAGCCCTGGCCGGAAGCCCAGTCGGTCCTCGAATCCCTCAAGCCTCATTACAAGCTGGGTATCGTCACCAACTGTTCGGAGCGCCTGGGCCGGATCGCGGCGGAGGTGCTGGGTATCCCGTTCGACGTGGTCATTACCTCGGAGAAAGCCGGCTTTTATAAGCCCGACCCCGCGCCTTATCGTCTGGCGCTGGACACCGTGGGTGTGGATGCCAGCCATGCCGTGTTCGTCGCGGGTTCGGCGTACGATCTGTTCGGCACGGCCAAGGTGGGACTGCCGACGATTTGGCATAACCGTCTTGGCCTGTCTGCGCCCGAAGGTGCGCCGGCGCCTATGATCATGCGGCCGACGCTGGAAACCCTGGCTGCGGATCTGGCAGAGATGCCGTCAGCGAGGTAAGCCAGTCGCCCCGGCAGATTCAAATAAATCTGCCCTCCATTTGGACCAATACGATAGTCTTCGCACCATTGTTGATACGGACACCTGACTGGAACGCGATTGATGGCCCCTGATGACTATCTGGTAATGAGCAGCGCGGAGTGGGCGGGGCTGCGCGCCAGTACGCCATTGACGTTGTCCGAAGAGGACCTCGCCGCATTGCGGGGCGTGAACGAGGACATCTCGCTGGAGGATGTCGCCAACATCTACCTGCCGTTGTCGCGCCTGATCAACCTGCACGTCAGCGCCGCGCGCAATCTCGACAGCATCAAGGACACCTTTCTCGGACGCCCTGCCAAGCGCCAGACCTATGTGGTCGCGGTGGCAGGCAGCGTCGCGGTCGGCAAGAGCACCTTCGCCCGGGTGTTACAGGCGCTGATGGCGCGCTGGCCGGATCATCCCCGGGTCGATCTGATCACCACCGACGGCTTTTTGCACCCCAATGCCCGGCTTGTCGCCGACGGCATCATGCACCGCAAGGGCTTTCCGGAAAGCTACGATCGCAAGCGCATGGTCAAGTTTCTCTCTGACCTGAAGGCCGGCACGCCGGAAATCACCGCCCCGGTCTATTCCCACATCAGCTATGACATCGTCCCGGACCAGTTCTTCAAGGTCAGCCAGCCCGACATCCTGATTTTCGAAGGGTTGAACGTGTTGCAGACCGCGGGCAATGACGGGCAGAAACCCGGCAGCATCGTCTCGGACTTCTTTGACTTTTCAATCTATCTGGACGCCGAAGAGGGTGACATCGAGCGCTGGTACGTCGAGCGCTTTCTGATGCTGCAACGCACCGCGTTTCGCGCGCGAGGCGCCTACTTCCGCGAACTGGCCGATCTGCCGCCGGAGAAATCCCCGGACGCGGCGCGCAAAATCTGGCACGACATCAACCGGCCCAATCTGCTGGAAAACATCCTGCCGACCCGTGAGCGCGCCAGTCTCGTGGTGCGTAAGGCGTCGGACCATTCGGTGAAGGAATTGTGGCTACGCTGATGGGTAAATCAATCGCGGGCGTGTCGGCGTTATTCGCGCTCTGTGTGAGCGCTGGCGCTCTGGCGGACGGCAACAAGTTGTTGCTCGAATGCCAGGACGGGATCAACAGCATGAGCGGCGGCGTGGCGCAGAACGGCGTGGGCGTCGGGCATTGTGTCGGGGTGCTGCAAGCGACGATGGACACTCTGGATCTGTTCCACGAGGCGGGCGGATTGCCCCGGCTGGTGTGCGTGCCCGAAGGTGGCATTCCGATGATCCAGTCGATGCGCATTATTGTGCAGTCCTTGCAGGCCCATCCCGAGAGCTTGCACCTGAATGAATCCGTGTTGGTGGTCGCGGCGTTGAAAAACGCGTTTCCCTGTCAGTAATGCGCCGGTTTTACGCTAGCCTGTGGGTTGATCCAGCACTGATTATCCGGGTCGACTCCTGCCGCCGCGCCGGCGACGGACCTCAGCAAGGATGCCGATGATGCGTGCCAATGCACTGATTGTGCTGTTACTCACGGGGCTCGTGGCGGCCACCTACGGTTTCGGGATCTACCTCTTCGCCCAACTGGTGCCGGACATGCGCGCCAGCCTGGGCTTCGATATCGCTTACGTGGGCACCATCACCGCAGCGGGGCAGGCGGGGTTTCTCGCCAGCGCGCTGTTGGCGGCCTGGCTGACGCCTCGTGTTGGCGGCGGCTGGATGATCTTCGGATCGGGCGCCGTGTGCGCCCTGGCCTTGCTGCTCATGCCCCTGGCGCAGAACGTGGTGCTGATCGGTGTGCTGCTGACTGTTCTGGCTGGCACGGCGGCGACGGTGTTCGTGCCGATGGTCGACGTGATCGCGCGCGCCGTGCCCTATCAATACCGCGGCATGGCCATGGGGCTGGTGTCGAGCGGCACCAGTTATGGCGTGTTCATCAACAGCCTGCTGGTGCCGTTGTATGCGCCCCAGGGCGAGTGGCGCACGGTGTGGTGGATCGTCGGGCTGATCACGGTCGTGCTGGTGGCCGGCGTGTTTCTGGTGTTCAAACGCGCGCGGCTCTTTCTGCGCAACGATGAGAGCACCAGTGAGGGCGGGCCAGGCAAAGGCGTGCTGCGTGAGGCGCTGCAGGGCTGGGTATACAAGGTCTGGTCGATGAATTTTCTGATCGGCTTCTCGACCTTTCCGTTTCAGAACTACCTGTCGTCCTACTTGCGCACGGAGTTGCATTTCGGCGTCGAATACACCGCGCAGATCTGGGCCAGCATCGGTTTCGTCGGCATGTTCAGCGGCCTGGCGCTCGGCGCGTTGTCGGACCGCATCGGCCTGCGTGCGGCGATGCTGATGGTGTACGTCTGCGTGGCGACGGCAGCGGTGATTCTGGTCGTCGCGCCGACCGGCTACTGGCCGCTGGTGGCGGGCGTCGTGTTTGCCGTGGCGTTCTACCCGATCTTCGGACTGATACCGGCGTACGTGTCGAAGATGGCGTCCCGTGCTGCGCTGGCCGTGACCATCTTCGGCATCGCCAACATAATGCAGGGCGTGGGCGGCATGCTCGGCAATTACTGCGCCGGGCTGCTGGCGAGCCTGAGCGGCTCGTTCGTTGCCGTGTATGGGGTGATTGCAGGAGTTGCCGTTGTGCTGGCGGTGTTGACCGCCTGCTTGCCGAACGAGCGCGGCGGTCGGCAGGCGGCTTGATTACACATAAGATCAGCTCACCTGCCCGCGATGGTTGCGCGCCTGTCTACGCCGGAAACTGCAGCGCGTTGCTCAGGTCACCCATCGGTGCCTGACCCCGTGCGGCCATGGCGTTGTCGCGCTCGGTCAGTCCGTCCAGTTTTTCCAGACCATGCACCCGCGTAATCAGACGCAGGATCGAGGCGGTGTCGTACACCGTGTGGTCGACCGTGCCTTTGCGCGCGAAGGGTGAAATCACGATCGCCGGCACCCGCGTGCCCGGTCCCCAGCGATCGCCTTTCGGCGGCGCAACGTGGTCCCACCAGCCGCCGTTTTCGTCGACCGTGATGATAATCACCATGTTCTTCCACTGCGGGCTGTTGCGCAGCACTTTGATCGCGCGATCGATGTGTCGGTCGCCGGCCGCCACGTCGGCGTAACCGGCGTGCATGTTGAGGTTGCCCTGGGGTTTGTAGAAGGTCACTGCGGGCAGCTTGCCCGCCTCGGCGTCGGCCAGGAATTTATTACTGGAGGACTCGTCGCCCAGGCCGCCGTCGCGCAGGCGCTTCTTGCGCTCTGCCGGATTGTCGGGGCCCTGCTGCTTGAAGTAGTTGAACGGCTGGTGGTGGTACTGGAAGTTCGGGATTTTCGGGATGCCCGTCGAGTCCTTGTACTCGTCCGGCGTCACCTGCCAAGCGCCGGCGTACCAGGCCCAGTCGACGTTCTTTTTCGAGAGCTTGTCGCCGATGTGTTCATGGGTTTGCGGCACCAGGACGTTGGCCAGCCCCGGCTGCGAATAGTCCGGTTTCTCCTTGTCCCGCAGCCAGGTCGGCCAGTAGGGCGGGGCCATGGTGTTGACGCCGTAACCGTCCGGCGTCAGCGCGCTCGGGCCGAATTGTGGCGGGCCGGTCATGGCGCTGACCGGTGACTTCTCCAGGGGTTTGAGCCGATAGTCCAGCGGGTCGCTGCTTTCCAGCACGGCGATCTGCGATTTGGCCGGGGAGTTCGCCGCGTCCGGGTAGAAGGGCGCTCGGGCCGAGATCAGGTACTGGTGGTTGAGGAACGATCCGCCGAAAGCGCCCTGGAAGAAGTTGTCGCAGAGCACGAATTCTTTGGCGACGTCCCACAGGCGCAGGGAATATTGGGTCTGGGCGTAATAGCCCATGGTCAGGCCGCCGGAATCCGCCCAAGCGACGAAGGCGTCGTTCTTGCCGCCATTGATCTGCATCTGGTTCTGGTAAAACACGTGCCACAAGTCCCGGGTGACGACGCTGAGTGGCAGGTCCTCGCCGCTCGGGCCTTTGAGGGGGAAGGGCGCGTTGGGCAGGTTTTCCTGGTACTGCACGCCTGTGGCGTAGGTCACGCCGTCGACGCTTTGCGGGCCGATCTGGCAGACACCGCCCCAGCACTGCGGCAGGGTGTCGAGGACTTTGCCGTCGCGGTCGCGCTGGCGGTAGTGGTCGGCTTTCACGGCGGAAAGCGGGTGCTCGACGCCGGGGAAGTTGGCGAACAGGTTATTGAAGCTGCGGTTCTCGCCGTAGATGACCACGATGGTCTTGACGTTGTCCTGCAGCGCTTTGTCCAGCGCCGGGCCGGTCAGCAGGGCGTCCGTTGCAGGCTTGCCTTCAACGCCTGATTCGGCAGCGCCCACCACGCCACTCAGGGTCGCGCCTGCGCCCAGCACCGCCACGCCACCGAGGAAGCGTCGGCGGCTGTCATCCACCTGTGGCCGGGGGACTGAAGCCTGTGCTGGATCTTCCGGTTTCTTGCTCATGGCGGGCGCTCGCAGGTCGAGTTGTTACAACATGTGTCGCCGGAGCCTAGCGAGGGAATATGACGGGATTGCTACAGCGGTGGGTGACATCAAAGTTGTGGTGTGCCCCATGACGCCTTCCCGGCTAAAGCCGGTCCTACACGGAAGAGGCCAGTGGGAACGCCATCAGTCTTGCGGTGTGTCACATGACGCTTTCCCGGCTAAAGCCAGTCCCACATCAGGAAAACGGCGCAGGCTCAATAGGGATCGGCCGGATTCCCCGAATGCACCTGATACCGCTCGACAATCCGCTCGATCTCCCCGGACATCTTCATCCTCAGCAGCGTGCGCATGATGCGTTGCGCCGGCACGCTCGGGTCGTTGCGGGCGACGCAGCCCACCGGCTGCTCATCGATGACCCACACGGCCCTGAGTTTCTCGTCGGCTTTCTGATCGCGGTTGTACCAGTCCAGCGACCACTGGGTGTCCACGGCGTATCGGTAGCGGTGGGCCGAGAGCTTTTGCAGAACCTGCTCCTGCAACCTCGCGTCTTCGCGGATCAGATCGCGGGTGGCGAACAGCGGGTCCAGCACCGGGTAGGCGTAGCCCAGCACCGTACCGATGTGATCGCCGAGAATTGCGCTCAGTTCAAAGGGGGTGGTGTCGTAGGCGCTGCCGACCAGCACGTTGCGCTGGGTCAGCAGCGGCAGGCTCCAGGTGAAGTCCCCCAACATGTCCGGCAACCAGGACTGGGCGGCGTAACACCGCACGTCAACGTCACCGCGCTCGGTGGCCGCCTGCACACGCAGCCGCGGGTACACGCGGTACTGGGCGGTCTGGCCGATCTGGCGGGCCAGACTTTCCATGATGTCGAACAGAATCCCGGCCTCTGGCCCGTCGGGGCCCACCTGCATCAGCGGCATCGACCAACTGTCGGCCACGGCAAAGCGCAACGGCGGACCGTCTGCGAGCGCCGACGCGCTCCATAACCCCAAGGCACTCGAAAGTCCCAAGCCACTCACCCACACTCGCATCCGGATCCCTCGAAGTAACAGTGCGACGTTTCAAGCCTGCTGTGTCTTCGGAATCCAGGTGTGGGACCTTGTGAGGGAACCGTCTCGCGGAGCCGTCTTGCGGAGCCAGGCCAGCCATAATAAAGCGATAAGCGTCGGACACCAGATGCAATTTTGCCCCTGCTCCGCTAGCATTGGCGGTCTTCCGCAACCCAGTCGCGACGGTTTTCAATGAGTTATCAGGTTCTTGCACGTAAATGGCGTCCGCGCTCGTTCCGCGAAATGGTCGGCCAGACCCATGTGCTCAAGGCCTTGATCAACGCGTTGGACAGCCAGCGCCTGCACCACGCCTATTTATTCACTGGCACACGCGGGGTCGGCAAGACCACCATCGCGCGGATCATCGCCAAGTGCCTGAACTGTGAAACCGGCATCACGTCAACGCCGTGTGGCGAATGTTCGGTGTGCCGCGAGATCGACGAGGGCCGTTTTGTCGACCTGATCGAGATCGACGCCGCCAGCCGCACCAAGGTCGAAGACACCCGCGAGTTGCTCGACAATGTGCAATACGCGCCCAGTCGCGGCCGCTTCAAGGTCTACCTGATCGACGAAGTGCACATGCTCTCCAGCCACTCGTTCAACGCGTTGCTCAAGACGCTGGAAGAGCCGCCGCCCTACGTCAAGTTCATCCTCGCCACAACGGACCCGCAGAAGCTGCCCGCCACCATTCTGTCGCGCTGCCTGCAGTTCTCCCTGAAAAACATGACGCCTGAGCGTGTGGTCGAGCATTTGACCCACGTTCTCGGCGTGGAGAACGTTCCGTTCGAAGACGATGCGCTGTGGCTGCTCGGTCGCGCGGCCGATGGCTCGATGCGTGACGCCATGAGCCTTACCGACCAGGCGATTGCTTTCGGCGAAGGCAAAGTGTTGGCGTCCGACGTGCGCGCCATGCTTGGCACGCTGGATCACGGCCAGGTGTTCGACGTACTGGCTGCGTTGATCGAAGGCGATGCCCGTTCGTTGCTTGAAGCCGTGCGGCATCTGGCCGAACAGGGGCCGGACTGGAGCGGCGTGCTCTCGGAGATTCTGAACGTATTGCACCGGGTCGCCATCGCCCAGGCGCTGCCTGAAGGGGTCGATAACGGCCACGGCGATCGCGATCGCGTGCTGGCCCTGGCCCAGGCGTTGCCCGCCGAAGACGTGCAGTTCTACTACCAGATGGGCTTGATCGGTCGCCGCGATCTGCCGCTGGCGCCGGATCCCCGGGGCGGTTTCGAGATGGTGCTGCTGCGCATGCTGGCGTTCCGGCCCGCAGACGTCGACAACGCGCCGACGCAGCCGTTAAAGTCAGTGGGGATCAGCCCGGCCACGGTTGATTCCCGGACAGCGGTGGCGAGTTCAGCATCCGCAGCATCCCGACCCCAGACCGCCCCGGCGCCTGTCATCGACACGTCGGCGCCTGTCGCCGTGCCCGAGCCTGTGGCGGCAAAGGCGGAGGCAGAGATCGATCTGCCGTGGAACGAGCCAAAAGCTGCGGCGCCAGCCAATACTGCCGAGCCTGAGCCTGAGCCTGAGCCTGAGCCTGAGCCTGAGCCCGAGGACGAGCCGTCCCCACAGCCCGCGCCCGTGGCCGAGAGGCCCGAGGCCGTCCTCGACACCGTCGCCGAGCAGCCGGACCTGACGCCAATGCCGGCACCGGCCCCCGCGAGCCCTGTGCCGGACGCGCCCGAACTCGCATCGTCAGAACAGCTGCAAGCCGCTGCCGAGGCGGTGACACCGCAAATGATCGAGCACGTGCCCGATGCCGCACCTTACGTGCCGGCGCCGATGGAGCGCGACGACGAGCCGCCGCCCGATGACGACTACATCGAGCCGGACATCGACATCGACCCGGCGTCGTTCGCTTATCTCGATGACCTGGCCCACGAAGCCGTCGAAGCGGTGGAGAAGGAGCCCGAGCTGCTGCCGGCCTCCAAACCTGCCACCGGTCTTGCGGCGGACTGGCTTGAGCTGTTCCCGAAACTTCCGATTTCCGGCATGACCGGCAGCATCGCCGCCAACTGCACGCTGATTTCGGTGGAAGGCGACAACTGGCTGCTGCACCTTGATCCGGCCCACAGTGCGCTGTTCAACTCGACGCAGCAGCGCCGTCTGAACGACGCGCTGAACCAATACCATGAACGCACCCTCAACCTGAGTATCGAACTGATCAAGCCCGAGCAGGAAACCCCGGCTCAGGCGGCGGCGCGTCGGCGTGCCGATCGGCAGAAGCAGGCCGAGGCGGCGATCCACAGCGATCCGTTCATTCAGCAGATGATGCAGCAGTTCGGTGCGTCGATTCGCGATGACACCATTGTTCCGGTGGATGCGCCGACGCAGGCGTAAGTCCACGCCCGATGATTCCCGGGGGCGCTAAGCTGATAGGGCGCCCCTAATTGTTCAATGACTTTCTATCCGATGACTTCCGAGGAGTAACTCCCATGATGAAAGGTGGCATGGCAGGCCTGATGAAGCAGGCTCAGCAGATGCAGGAAAAAATGGCCAAGATGCAGGAAGAACTGGCCAACGCTGAAGTGACCGGCCAGTCTGGCGCCGGTCTGGTCAGCGTGGTCATGACCGGGCGTCATGACGTCAAGCGCGTCAGCCTGGACGACAGCCTGATGCAGGAAGAGAAGGAAATTCTGGAAGACCTGATCGCTGCGGCCGTCAACGACGCTGTGCGCAAGATCGAAGCGGCCAGCCAGGAAAAGACCGCCAGCATGACCGCCGGCATGCAGCTGCCGCCGGGCATGAAAATGCCGTTCTGATCGGACGGCGGTTGCGACATCAAGATGCCAGGCCCTCGTGCCTGGCATTTTCGTTTGGGCACGGCGGCAAGCCGTCAGCACGAAGCGCGCCATAGGGAGCCCACATCCGACCGAACCCGTCCGGCTGCCCACGGTCTGCTTTCTATACCCTTGCAACCCTTCATCATGGAGCCCATTCCGATGACCCAAGAATTGATCCTCAACCAGCGTGTCGTCCTGGCATCCCGCCCCCAGGGCGCGCCGACCCCGGAAAACTTCCGACTCGAGCGCGAGGCGCTGCCTGACCTGCAAGACGGTCAGGTGCAGCTGCGCACGCTCTACCTGTCCCTCGATCCCTACATGCGCGGTCGCATGAGCGACGCGCCGTCCTACGCGGCACCGGTGGAAATCGACGCGGTGATGGAGGGCGGCGCGGTCAGCGTGGTCGAGCAGTCGCGCAATCCTGCATTCAAGGAAGGTGATCTGGTCGTGGGTCAGACCGGCTGGCAGACCCACAGCATTTCTGATGGCAGCAATCTATTGATGGCGCCGAAGGACCTGCCCAGCCCGTCAATGGCGGTCGGCGTGCTCGGTATGCCGGGCATCACCGGTTACATGGGCTTGATGGACATCGGCAAGCCGAAAGCGGGCGAAACCCTGGTCGTCGCGGCGGCTTCGGGGGCAGTCGGTTCGGTGGTCGGCCAAGTGGCCAAGCTCAATGGCCTGCGGGTGGTGGGCGTTGCCGGTGGCGAAGACAAGTGCCGTTACGTGGTCGATGAGCTGGGTTTTGACGCTTGCATCGATCACCGCAGCGAGGACTTCGCCGAGCAGCTGAAGGCGGCCGTTCCGGACGGCATCGACATCTATTTCGAACTGGTCGGCGGCAAGGTGCTGGAATCGGTCATACCGCTGCTCAATGAGCGTGCGCGGGTGCCGTTGTGCGGCCTGATCGCCCATTACAACGCCCAGAGTGAGCCAGAGGGGCCGAATCGGCTGCCGCTGTTGATGCGCACGCTGCTGACCAAGCGTGCGAAGATTCAGGGCTTCATCGTCTACGAAGAGTATTACGATCGCCTGGACGAATTCATGCAGGCCATGATTCCGCTGGTGAAGGACGGCAAGGTGAAATTCCGCGAAGACGTGGTTGAAGGCCTGGAGAACGCGCCGGACGCGTTCATTGGCCTGCTCGACGGCAAGAACTTTGGCAAGCTGGTGGTCAAGGTCTCATGACCCTGATTTGACGGTAATCGGAGGCGCGGGTATAAACCGCGTCTCGTGTTTTTGTCGGACGTTTCTCCAATGAGCTTCAGCCCCCTGATTCGCCAGTTGATCGACTCCCTGCGCATCCTGCCCGGCGTCGGTCAGAAAACCGCCCAGCGCATGGCGTTGCAGCTGCTGGAGCGTGATCGCAGTGGTGGCTCGCGTCTGTCCCAGGCGTTGAGTCAGGCGATGGAAGGCGTTGGTCACTGCAAACAATGCCGCACCCTCACCGAAGAAGAACTCTGCCCGCAATGCTCGGACGTCCGGCGCGACGACACGCTGCTCTGCGTGGTGGAGGGCCCGATGGACGTTTATGCGGTGGAACAGACCGGTTACCGCGGGCGCTACTTCGTGCTCAAGGGGCATCTGTCGCCGCTGGACGGTCTGGGGCCTGAAGCCATTGGCATTCCGCAGCTGGTGGCACGGATCGAAGAGCAGGGCTCGTTCACCGAAGTTATCCTCGCCACCAACCCGACGGTCGAAGGCGAAGCGACGGCGCACTACATCGCCCAACTGCTGACCAACAAAGGCCTGGTCACCTCGCGCATTGCCCACGGCGTGCCGCTCGGTGGCGAGCTGGAACTGGTCGACGGCGGCACGCTGGCGCACTCGTTTGCAGGGCGCAAGCCGATTCAGTTGTAACGAGTCTCTCCGTCTTCAATGCGCTGAGTACCTGTCGGAGTGAACTCGGGTGCAGGACCGGCTTTAGCCGGGAAGGCGGCAGGTGTCACACCCCGAATCCAGGGTGCCCTCACTGGCCTGTTCCCGGCTAAAGCCGGTCCTACAGACATCCGGCGAACCGATCGACTTTGATCGTGGCCTTACTTCTCCGTCAACGCAAACTGGGTCAGGCAGAACGTCGGGATTTCCATGTCGCGCAGGCGTTGTGAACCGCCCAGCTCCGGCAAATCAATAATCGCAGCGGCTTCGTGAACCTTGGCGCCCATGCGGCGGATCAGGTTGGCCGCGGCGACAAGGGTACCGCCGGTGGCGATCAGGTCATCGAACATCACCACTGAATCCCCGTCGCACAAGCTGTCGGCGTGGACTTCCAGCAGCGCTTCGCCGTATTCGGTCTGATAGGCCTCGGCCAGCACATCGGCCGGCAACTTCCCTTGCTTGCGAAACAGCACCAGCGGTTTGTTCAGTTCGTAGGCGACGATCGAACCGATGAGAAACCCGCGCGCGTCCATGGCGCCGACGTGGGTGAACTCGGCGTCGATGTAACGCTGGATGAAGCTGTCGATGACCAGGCGCAGGGCCTTGGGTGACTGGAACAGCGGGGTGATGTCACGGAAAATCACGCCGGGTTTGGGGAAGTCCACCACAGGGCGGATGAGGGATTTGATGCTGACTTCGTCGAAAATCATAAGGATCTCGGGCAGGACATGACTCAAAAGACGCCAGTCTAAGCCCGCCCGGACCATCATGCATCAGCTTTCCAGCGATCCCCCGGCCAGCGCGCAGAGCTGAATCGGGTCAAGGATGTGGATTTCCTTGCCCTCGGCGGCGATCAACTCGTTTTGCTGAAAGCGGGTGAACACCCGGGACACGGTTTCCACCGCCAGGCCCAGGTAGTTGCCGATCTCGTTGCGCGACATGCTCAGGCGAAACTGGTTGGCGGAGAAACCCCGGGCGCGGAAGCGGGCGGAGAGGTTGACCAGAAACGTGGCGATGCGCTCGTCGGCGGTTTTCTTCGAGAGCAGCAGCATCATTTGTTGGTCATCGCGGATTTCCCGGCTCATCACCCGCATCAACTGGCGACGCAATTGCGGCAGTTGCACCGACAATTCGTCCAGCCGTTCGAAGGGGATTTCGCACACCGATGTGGTCTCCAGGGCCTGGGCCGTGACGGGATACGCCTCGGCGTCCATGCCCGACAGCCCGACCAGTTCGCTGGGCAGGTGAAAACCGGTGAGTTGTTCTTCGCCGCTGTCGCTGAGGCTGAAGGTTTTCAACGCGCCGGAACGGACGGCGTAGACGGAAGCGAAGGTGTCGCCCTGACGAAACAGAACATCGCCTTTCTTCAAGGGGCGGCCGCGTTTGACGATTTCGTCCAGTGCGTCCATGTCTTCCATGTTCAATGAAAGCGGAAGGCACAACGGGGCCAGGCTGCAATCCTTGCAATGAGCCTGGGTGTGAGCACGCAGTTTGACTGGCTCAGACATCGGGTAATTCCTTGTGAAGAAACACACATAAGTCGTAAGGGTAACTCAGGGTCAGCCCTGCGACTACCACGCGCCTTCCTTGGCCCGAAATCATTCCTCCGCGCCAGGCGGAACATTCCTATATCACCTGGGCCTATATCACGCGGGCCTATATCACCTGGGAATAGCGCTGACGGTTCTGCGTGCCCAAATACGCATCGAACACCATGCAGATCGAGCGCACCAGCAGGCGTCCTGCCGGGGTGACGGTGATGCCTGTCGGGTCGATATGAATCAGCCCGTCCGTGGCCATGGTCAGCAATTGCGGCCACTGCTCGCGGAAATATTCCCGAAAGTGAATGGCAAATGCGTTTTCGACGGCGGCGAAATCCAGGCGGAAATGACAGATCAGCTGGCTGATGATGGTGCGCCGCAGCTGATCGTCTTCGTTGCAGAGCAGACCGCGTTTGGTGGCCAGTTGGTCGCTGGCCAGCAGGGTCTGGTACTCGGTGAGGTCTACGGTGTTCTGTGCATACAGCTCGCCGATCTGGCTGATCGCCGAGACACCGAGGCCGATCAGGTCGCAGTGGCCATGGGTGGTGTAGCCCTGAAAATTGCGCTGCAACGTGCCTTCTTCCTGAGCGATGGCGAGGTCGTCATCGGGCAGCGCAAAGTGGTCCATGCCGATGTAGCGATAGCCTGCACGCGTCAGCTGCTCGATGGTGCGCTGGAGCATCTCCAGCTTCTGTTCCGGGCTGGGCAACTGAGCGGTGTCGATGCGCCGTTGGGGCATGAAGCGCTCGGGCAGGTGGGCGTAGTTGAACACCGACAGCCGGTCGGGCTGCAGGGCGATGACTTGCTCGACGGTGTGGGCAAAACCCTCTGGTGTCTGCAGCGGCAGGCCATAGATGAGGTCGATGTTCACCGAGCGAAACTGCAGGGTGCGCGCGGCTTCGACGATGGCGCGGGTTTCTTCCAGGCTTTGCAGGCGGTTGATTGCCCGCTGCACCAGCGGATCAAGGTCCTGGACGCCGAGGCTGACGCGGTTGAAGCCCAGCTCGCGCAACAGGCCCATGGTCGACCAGTCCGCCTCGCGCGGATCGATTTCGATGCCGTAGTCACCGGAGTGGTCATCCAGCAGGGTGAAGTGCTGGCGCAAATGGGCCATCAGCTGGCGCAGTTCAAGGTGACTAAGAAAGGTCGGCGTGCCGCCGCCGAAGTGCAATTGCTCCACCACCTGACGGTCATCGACGTGGGCGGCGATCAGGCTGATCTCGCGTTCGAGCCGCTGCAGATAGGCCTGGGAGCGACCGCGGTCCTTGGTGATGACTTTGTTGCAGGCACAGTAGTAGCAAATGTTGGCGCAGAACGGGATGTGCACGTACAGCGACAACGGCCGCGACGCCTTGCGGCTGTCTCGCAGCCCATGGAGCAGCTCGAAGGCGCCAACCTGCGTATGAAATTGCACGGCGGTGGGGTAGGACGTGTAACGCGGCCCTGCCAGATCGTAGCGACGGATGAGTTCAGAATCCCAACGAAGGTCGTCGAGCATGGGGGCGTTCCCGATAAGGATGGCGGTGCGGGAAGTGTAGGGAAGCCGCCGGTGAGGGCATTGATCTGGGTCAACGGATGGGGGCTGGGTTACTCGTGGCCCATGCCTGCATGATCCATGGCGGGATGCATGTCGTGATTCATCGTGTGATGCGTGTGACCCATGAGCCACTGTTGATGGGGGCCGGGGAGTGTCCACAGGCCGAACAGAATCACCAGCACTCCGCCAGCCACGCGCACGCTGCGCCGACGGAGCAGGGCGGTGATGCGCTCGGCGGCCAGGCCCGTGGCGAGCAGCACCGGCCAGGTGCCGACGCCGAACGCGAGCATCAACAATGCGCTGTGCAGCGCATTGCCCTGGCTGGCCGACCACAGCAACGTGCTGTAAACCAGCCCGCATGGCAGCCAGCCCCACACCGCGCCCATCAGTAAAGCCCGGGGTGTCGTCGACACCGGCATCAGGCGGCGGGCCAGCGGTTGCAGGTAACGCCAAATCCAGCGGCCCAGGCCTTCGATGCGGGTCAGGCCGCTCCACCATCCGGCCAGGTACAGGCCCATCGTGATCATCAGCAGCCCCGCGATCACCCGCAACAGAATCGCCCCCGGGCTGTTGGCGACGGCCCAGCCGAGCATGCCTGTGAGCAATCCCGCGCAGGCATAGCTGAAAACACGTCCGACGTTGTAGGCCACCAGCAGGCGCAGGCGTCTTCCGCGTTGCTCCGGGGGGATGGCAAAGGTGAGCGCGCCCATCAGACCGCCGCACATGCCCAGGCAATGACCGCCGCCGAGCAGGCCCAGCACGAGGGCGGAGAGGAGTTGGGGGAAGAGGTCATGCATGGTTTCGACCCGAGAATCTCGCGTTGACGGTTGATACGCCTTCGGGAGCAAGGTGGAGCGTTACCCCGGTCGTCCCACATGAAAATGCATCAAGCCTGACGGCATCGCAGATATATCTGCCAACGCATGGACTGTGGGAGCGAGCTTGCTCGCGAAGAGGCCGGTACATCCGACGGATATGCAGCGGTCGATTGTCGGCCTTCGTGAGTAAGCTCACTGCCACAGGGACCGGGTTCATGTGGCTGAATCCTTCTTGACGGCCGATGTCTCTTTCCCCGACGCTTCATCCACCCCAGCCTTGTGCCCTGGATCCTGATCGTCGAACAGAATGCTGTGGGCCGGGCCGTCGAGGTCGTCGTACTGACCGCTGTCCACCGCCCAGAAAAAAATATAAATGGCCACCGCCACAATCAGCAGCGCCACCGGAATCATGATGTAGAGCGCAGGCATCGGGCCTCCGAATCGGGGCGTGGGTTCATGGGGTCACCGTCTGACGGGCAGCCATGGATTCTGCAGAAATCGGCTTCATCCGCGTCAGACGTAACGCATTCAACACCACCACCAGCGAACTCACCGACATTCCCGCCGCCGCCCACAACGGCGTCACCCAGCCCAGCGCCGCGAAGGGCAGCACCAGCCCGTTGTACAACCCGGCCCACGCCAGGTTTTCCAGAATGATCCGCCGCGTGCGCCGAGCGAGGCCAAACGCATCGACCAACACGTGCAGACGATTCGACAGCAGCACCGCATCGGCGCTGGTCTTGGCCAGATCGGTGGCCGAGCCCATGGCGATGCTGATGTCGGCCGCCGCCAGCATCGGCACATCATTGACCCCGTCGCCGATCACCAGAAGGGTCCGGCCCTCGGCGCGCAGCCCTTGCAGAATGGCGAGTTTGTCATCCGGCCGCAGGCTGCCCCGGGCGTCATCGATCTGCAACTGAGTCGCGACAATGGACACCATGGGCGAACTGTCGCCGGACAACAACAACGTCTGCCAGCCGCGCTGTTTGCACGCGGTGACCAACCCTGCGGCGTCGTCCCGCAGCCGATCATCCAGCACCAGCCAGGCGAGGGCTTGGGTGTCATCCCCCAGCAGCAACCACTGACCGGGCTCCTCCGGCATGGAGGGCACGGCGACGCCACTCAAGGCGCAGACAAACCCGGGCTGACCGATGCGCAAGAGGCGCCCGTTGACCTCGCCTTCCAGGCCCAGGCCCGGCGTCGCGACCACCCGTTCAGCGGTCAGCGGCGTTTTGCCGAACGCCCGGGCAATCGGGTGTTCAGACCGACTTTCCAGCGCCGCTGCCAGGCTCAAACAGTCGTCACTGCTCAGGGCGCCAAGGCTGCGAACCGCCCTCAACGTCAGGCGCCCTTCGGTCAGCGTGCCGGTCTTGTCGAAGATCACCGTATCGATCCGGTTCAGCCCCTCCAGCACATGGCCTCGGGTCAGCAGCAGCCCGAGCCTGTGCAGCGTGCCGGTGGCGGCGGTCAGCGCGGTCGGGGTCGCCAGCGACAAGGCGCACGGGCAAGTGGCGACCAGCATCGCCAGCACGATCCAGAATGCGCGGCCGGCATCGAGCTGCCACCAGACCACACCGACACACGCCGCCAGCACCAGCGAAATCAGCAAAAACCACTGCGCCGCGCGGTCCGCCATCTGCGCCAGGGGCGGCTTCTCCGATTGTGCGCGGTCCAGCAGTCGGACGACGGCGGAGAGCCGGGTGTCAGCGCCCAACGCGAGCACTTCCACAGTGAGCACGCTTTCACTATTGGCGGTGCCGGCGGTAACGGCGTCTCCCACCTGGCGCGGCTGAGGCAGGTACTCCCCGGTGAGCAGCGATTCGTCGATGCTCGAGCGACCCGCGATGATTCGGCCGTCCGCCGGCAACATTGCGCCGGGGTGCACCAGCACGTGATCGTGCACACGCAACTGATCAGTCAGGACACGCTCGGTCTGACCGTCCGCATCCAGTCGCAGGCAGGAGGCCGGCAGCAGATTGACCAGTTGCTCGGTCGCTAAGCGGGTGCGTTCCCGGGCGCGGCGTTCGAGGTAGCGGCCGCTAAGCAGGAACAGCGCGAACATGCCGACCGCGTCGAAATACAATTCGCCGACCCCGGTGACCGCCGTCCAGAGGCCCGCAACGTACGCCGCGCCAATCGCCAGCGACACCGAAACGTCCATGGTCAGATGGCGGGCGTGCAGGTCGCGCAGCGCCCCTTTGAAGAACGGCGCGCAGCTGTAGAACACGATGGGCGTCGTCAGAAACATCGCCACCCAACGCAGGATTGTGTGCATTTCCGGGCTGAGGTCGATGTTGAATTCGGGCCAGGTCGCCATGGTCGCCATCATCGCCTGAAACCACAGCAGCCCGGCGACGCCCAGTTGACGCAGGCTGCGACGGTTTTCCAGGGCCAGGCGCTCGGTGGCTGCATCCGCCTGATAAGGGTGAGCGGCGTAACCGATGCCGCGCAGCTCGGACAGGACCTCGCTCAAGGGTAATGGCTGGTCATGCCAGCGCAGGTGCAAGCGGTGATTGGACAGGTTGAGCCGCGCTTCGACCACGGCGGGCAACATGCGCAGATGCCGCTCGATCAGCCAGCCGCACGCCGCGCAGGTGATGCCTTCGATCATCAGCGTCGTTTCAGCCACATCGCCGGCGACATCGCCAGAGGGGGTGTCATGGCGGACAAAGGGCGCTTGCACGTCGGGACGATCAAAGAGGGCCTGTTCATCGGCTGACGGCGAGGGCAACACCTGCGGATTGACCGACGCTTCGCTGCGATGCAGGTAGTAGCTTTCCAGGTCGCCGGCAACGATGGCGTGGGCCACGGCCTGACAGCCGGGGCAGCAGAATTCCCGCGCCTCACCCAGCACCGAAGCGACGAAGCGCCCGCCCGGCGGGACCGGTAGCGTGCAGTGGTAGCAAGGCCGCAGGGTAATTCCCTCAGTCGCTTTCACGTCAATGCCCGCCAGCGCCCTGAAGCGGCTCGTCGCCCAGGGTCAGTGGCTGCCCGGGAACGATCCGTTCTTCTTCGAACAGGCGCCAGGTCTGGGCGTTCTCCACTCCCAGCAATTCGACGAAACGCCGGCCTTCGACCCTGTCGGCCAGCTGCCCGACGTAGCGCCCCGGCTGCGACGGCGTGCGCGCCAGCACCACTTTGCGGTCTTTGTCCGGCTGGGTTGGGGAGATCAGGTTCAGGACCAGGGTTTCCGGCTGGCTGGTGCCGCTCAGTTGCACATCCACTTCGCCGGTCAGCTCGTCGAGAGCCACGCGGGCGTGCAGGTTGAGGGACTGACCCAGCAACTCGCGATCGAGTGAGCGATTGATGCCTTTGCCGGTCTCGTAATAGTTGTCGGTGACCAGGTTGTCCGGGTGGGTGACGGCGATGGTGACCATGGCCAGGGTCAACGCCACCGAGCAGGCCAGAATGCCGATGATGATCCACGGCCATAGATGCCGGTGCCAGGGACGTGCTGCGGTGACTGGGGTCATTTCCGACCTCTCTCAGCGAATGGGCGGGCCGAGGAAACGGCTCTTGGCGTGGACTTCGGTGCCGCTCTGCTCGACGTCCCTGAGGATGAAACTGACCTCGTTGCTGCTCGACGGCAGTTGCTGGGGCGCGACCGACAGCTCCACCGGCAGGCTGATGATCTCGCCCGCCGGCACCTTGATCTCGCGACGGCCTTGCAGCTTCAGGTCCGGCAATCCTGTGGCGTCGAGCACATAGGTGTGGTCGAGCTGGTCCTTGTTCATGATTTTCAGGCTGTAGACGTTTTCGATCCGGCCGTCAGCGTTTTCCCGGTACAGCATGCGGTCCTTGCTGACGTCCAGACCGACCAGCGAGCGGGTGAGAAACGCAGCGGTGAGCCCGCCGATCATCACCAGCAACACCAGGCCATAGCCGATCAACCGCGGCCGCAGTGTATGGGTTACCTGACCGGAAAGGTTGTGTTCGGTGGTGTAACTGATCAAGCCGCGCGGGTAGTCCATCTTGTCCATGATCGAATCGCAGGCATCGATGCACGCCGCGCAACCGATGCATTCGATCTGCAAGCCGTCGCGGATGTCGATGCCGGTGGGGCAGACCTGCACGCACATCGTGCAATCGATGCAGTCGCCGAGACCTTCAGCCTTGTAATCCGTTTCCTTCTTGCGCGCACCCCGTGCCTCGCCGCGCCGTGGGTCGTAAGAAACGATCAGTGTGTCCTTGTCGAACATCACGCTCTGAAAGCGCGCGTAGGGGCACATATGAATGCACACCTGTTCCCGCAGCCAGCCGGCGTTGACATAGGTGGCGAGGGTGAAGAAACCGACCCAGAAATACGACCAGCCATCGGCCTGGCCGGTGAAGAAATCCACCAGCAGTTCGCGGATGGGCGAGAAGTAGCCGACGAAAGTCAGACCGGTGACCAACCCGATCAGCAGCCAGAGGCTGTGCTTGGCGAACTTGCGCGCGAACTTGTTGGCGTCCATGGGCGCCTTGTCGAGTTTGATGCGCTGATGGCGGTCGCCTTCGGTGACCTTTTCGCACCACATGAACACCCACGTCCACACGCTTTGCGGGCAGGTGTAACCGCACCAGACGCGCCCGGCGAACACGGTAATGAAGAACAGCCCGAACGCGCTGACGATCAGGATGCCCGACAGCAGAATGAAATCCTGCGGCCAGAACGTCGCGCCGAAGATGTAGAACTTGCGCTCCGGCAGGTTCCACCACACCGCCTGATGCGCGCCCCAGTTGAGCCAGACCGTGCCGAAATACAGCAGGAACAACACCGCGCCGCCACCCATGCGCAGCGTGCGGAACACCCCGGTGAACGCGCGGGTGTAGATCTTCTCCCGCGAGGCATACAGGTCAACGGTGTCGCCGTCCTTTTCAGTCGGCGGCGTGACGTTGTGCAGCGGAATCTGATTGCTCATGGCAGCGTCCTACGCCCTTCGGGCCGAATCATCAGCGTGTGCGACGGCGATATCCTTCACTCGGGCTTTGCCGCCGGTTCTTCACCGTGGGAAAGGCTGTAAACGTACGCCGCCAGCAAGTGCACCCGGTCGTTGCCCTGCAACAACGCCTGGGCTGGCATTTGCCCCTGGCGGCCATACTGGATGGTCTGTTGCAGCTGCGCAAAGCTGGCGCCGTAGATGAACGCGCCGGGGTGGGTCAGGTCCGGGGCACCCAGTGCGGCAACGCCTTTGCCCTCCGGCCCGTGGCAGGCAACGCAAGTAGTGGCATAGATTTTCGCGCCTGCCACCGGATCGGCTTTCGCATCAGCCGGCAGTGTGCGCCCGTTCAGTTGGGTCAGCACGTAAGCCGACACGTCGCGCACGCCTTGATCGCCGATCACCGCCCCCCACGCCGGCATCACCGCATGACGGCCGTTGAGGATGGAGGTTTTGATGCTCTGCGCATCACCGCCCCAGCGCCAGTCGGCGTCGGTCAGGTTGGGGAAGCCGTAGGCGCCCTTGGCGTCGGAGCCGTGGCAGACCGAGCAATTCGACGCGAACAGGCGTCCCCCCATCTTCAGTGCCTGCGGGTCCTTGGCCACGTCTTCAATGGGCATCGCTGCGAATCTGGCGTAGATCGGCCCGTAGCGCGCCTCCGAGCGGACCATTTCCTTTTCCCATTCGTGCACGCCGGTCCAGCCGGTGGCACCGTCGGAAAACGGGATTTTCTTGTCGTTGTCGGCGTAGTCATAGCCCGGCAACAGGCCCTTCCAGTTGCCCAGGCCCGGGTAAAACGCGAGATAACCCAAGGCGAAGATGATCGTGCCGATGAACAGCCAGAACCACCACTTGGGCAGCGGGTTGTCGTACTCCTCGATGCCGTCGAAGGCGTGGCCGACGGTTTCATCGGTGGTGTCGGTGCGCTGGCCCTTGCGCGTCGCGATCAGCAGCCAGCCCATCGCTAAGATCGTGCCCAGGGTCAGCACCGTGACGTAAAGGCTCCAGAAGGTGCTCATGGTTTCGGGCTCCTTTCGGCGTTCGAGTGTGTGTGCGCTTTGCTCTGGTCCTGCGCCTGCCTGACCTGCGCAATCGCCTCGGGGTCATCGGCAAACGGCAGCAGCGTTGCATCGTCGAATTCCGCCTTGCGCCGCGGGCTGTACACCCACAACGCCAGACCGATGAAGGCGACCATCACCACAACGGTGCCCAGGCCTCGAATCGTTCCCATGTCCATGGCGATCACCGTTTGCTCTTGATGAGGGTGCCCAGGCCTTGGAGATAGGCCACCAGCGCATCCATTTCGGTCTTGCCCTTCACCGCGTCGCTCGCGCCGGCGATGTCGGCATCGGTGTACGGCACGCCCAGGCTGCGCAGCACTTCCATCTTCTTGCCGGTCAGCTGGCCGTCGATTTTGGTGTCCGCCAGGAAGGGGTAGGCCGGCATGATCGACTCCGGCACCAGGTCCCGCGGGTTGTTTAAATGGGCGCGGTGCCAGTCATCCGAGTAGCGACCGCCGACCCGCGCCAGGTCCGGCCCGGTGCGTTTGGAGCCCCACAGAAACGGGTGATCCCAGACGCTCTCACCGGCCACCGAGTAATGCCCGTAGCGCTCGGTTTCGGCGCGGAACGGCCGGATCATCTGCGAATGGCAACCCACGCAGCCGTTGGCGATGTAGACGTCGCGGCCTTCGAGCTCCAGCGCCGGGCGCGGCTTCATGCCCTCGACGGGCAGGGTGGTGACGTCCTGAAAGAACAGCGGGACGATCTGCGTCAGCCCGCCGATCGCCACCGCGATGACCATGAAGATCGACAACAGGCCGATGTTCTTTTCCAGTGCTTCGTGCTTGATCATCAGTGGGCCCCCACGACAGCAATCTGCGCGGCGGCTTCGGCTTCTTCCGTGTTCGCTGCGCGAATGGTGCGGAACACGTTGTAGGCCATGAACAGCATGCCGCTGGCGAAAATCGCACCGCCCAAGGCGCGGACGATATACCCCGGATGACTGGCCTGCAGGGCCTCGACGAACGAGTAGGTCAGGGTGCCGTCATCGTTGATCGCCCGCCACATCAGCCCCTGGGTGATGCCGTTGACCCACATCGCGGCGATGTAGAGGACGGTGCCGACAGTGGCGAGCCAGAAGTGCGTGTTGATCAGCGCGACGCTGTGCATCTGCGCACGGCCATAGAGTTTCGGGATCATGTGGTAGACGGCGCCGATGGTGATCATCGCCACCCAGCCCAGCGCGCCCGAGTGAACGTGGCCGATGGTCCAGTCGGTGTAGTGAGAAAGCGCATTGACGGTCTTGATCGCCATCATCGGCCCCTCGAACGTCGACATCCCGTAGAACGCCAGCGACAGCACGAGGAAGCGCAGAATCGGGTCGGTGCGCAACTTATGCCATGCGCCCGAGAGGGTCATCATGCCGTTGATCATGCCGCCCCAGCTCGGCACTAGCAGGATGATCGACATCACCATTCCCAGTGATTGCGCCCAGTCGGGCAGGGCGGTGTAGTGCAGGTGGTGCGGGCCCGCCCAGATGTACAGGGTGATCAGCGCCCAGAAATGCACGATGGACAGGCGATAGGAATAGATCGGGCGTTCGGCCTGTTTCGGCACGAAGTAATACATCATCCCGAGAAAGCCGGTGGTGAGGAAAAAGCCGACGGCGTTGTGCCCGTACCACCACTGGATCATGGCATCGGTGGCGCCGGCATAGGCGGAATAGGATTTAAAGAGGCTCACCGGCAGCGAGATGTGGTTGACGATGTGCAGCATCGCCGTGACCACAATGAACGCGCCATAGAACCAGTTGGCGACATAAATGTGTTTGGTTTTGCGTTTGACGATGGTGCCGAAAAACACCGCGCCGTAGGCGATCCAGACAACCGTCAGCAGGATCGCAATCGGCCATTCGAGCTCGGCGTATTCCTTGGTGGTGGTGTAACCCATCGGCAGGCTGACGATGGCGCCGATGATCACCGCCTGCCAGCCCCAGAAATGAAAGGCCGCCAGTCCGTCGGAAATCAGCCGCGTCTGACAGGTTCGCTGGACCACGTAATAAGAGGTGCCGAACAGTGCACAGCCGCCGAACGCGAAGATCACCAGGTTGGTGTGCAGGGGGCGAAGTCGACCGAATGTGGTCCACGGCAAACCGAAATTCAGGTCAGGCCACACCAACTGGGAGGCGATGAAGACGCCCAGGCCCATGCCGATGATGCCCCAGACCACCGTCATGATGGCGAACTGGCGGACGACCTTGTAGTTATAAGCAGTCGGACTGGGTGCTGTGCTCATGTCAGGTTCCACGGTGTGTATTTTATTAGTGTGGTAACAGCCGCACCTTCGATCGCGCGTCACCCGTCACGCAGTGGCGTGGCTGGGGATCGAGGAAGCGATAGACGCGGTGCACGCAGACGCCCGGTCGCCGAGGCGTGGGAGGGTTCTGGCTGAGTGGCCTGGAGGAAGGAAGACAGGTCGAGCTGGATCGCGCGCGTGAGTGGGAGGGATTGGATACAACCCTGCGGGTGAAAACAGCGCTGGGGCTGCTTGTCTGCAAGAGGGTTGCGTTGCCGGGCACAATCTTGTCGCTGGGCCTGTGGCTAGCTGTCGCCGGTCCACTGTGCGGACACAGCTTAGACGCGAATGATCGCGGAGGGAAGGCTTTGGCGCCGCACCTGCGACACTTGGCCGCGCTCGAGGGGAAGTTGCCGCGCCTTGGCCGGGACGCGGCGATCAACCATTTCCGGAGATAGCTGAAACGGTTCTCTGCCTGCTGTTCCTGCGCGTCGAGAGAGCGTTTCCACAACGAAGTTGTATACAAAAAGCCGCTGACATTGGCACTTGGTTCTGCCCAAAAATAATTGGCCCGAGCTGGCAGAAAGGCCGGCGATCGTCACGGGTGATCGTCCGGAGCGGACAAAAAGCATATTCCGTCGATGAAACCGCCCGGTTGTGTGCAGGTTGGGGCGCTCAGGATTCGGTGCTCGTTGCCGAAGTGCCGCGCCAGAATAACGCCTGGGAGCTGAACCCTTGCTGTCGGCACGGGGCAATTGGCGCGCAGGGTCATGGCACGCCGACGTTGCTGCATAATGGCGGCCGTGGTGCCCGCCTCAGTCGGTGGGTGATCAATGTTTTGAAAGAAGAGACCGGCATGAGCAAACAACAGGCGGCGAGGCGAACGGCCGATCATTGCGCGCAACTGGCGCATGAGCACGGCTGGGTCTGGAATGCGCCGACCGGCCCGGCGGCGGACGCACCATCGACGCTGATTCTCGCTCACGGCGCGGGCGCCCCGATGGACAGCGACTTCATGAACGACATCGCCACGCGTCTGGCGGCCTTGGGTGTTGGCGTGCTGCGCTTTGAATTCCCCTACATGGCCCAGCGCCGAATCGACGGGCGCAGACGACCTCCCAATCCTCAGCCGAAATTGCTGGAGTGCTGGCACGGGGTGTACGCCGCGGTGCGTGGGGGAGTGAGCGGGCGAGTGGCGATCGGTGGCAAATCCATGGGCGGACGCATGGCCAGTGTCATTGCTGACGACGTGGAAGCCGATGGGTTGTTCTGTCTGGGCTATCCGTTCTACGCGGCAGGTAAACCCGAGAAGCCGCGGGTCGCGCACCTGGCGGAACTTAAGACGCCGACGCTGATCATTCAGGGCGAACGGGATGCGCTGGGCAATCGAGAGGCAGTTGAAGCGTACGAGCTGTCGAAGGCCATTGACGTGCACTGGGTGCCGACGGCCAACCATGACCTCAAGCCGTTGAAATCATCCGGCCTCAGTGTCGAGGCGTGCATGCAGGAAATCGCCGAGCTTATGGCGCGTCGGCTGATCGGATAGCAGGATGTTCCTCGGCGTTTAGGTCACAGACCAGGTCGAACCGGCCGTCGGTCACGTGGAAGTCCTTGGTCGGGACCGCAAACTCGAAGTTGCCGTGCAGCGCGCCGGATGCGGCATCGCAGCCCAGCAGCGTCAGGTTGCCTTGCTGCAGATCACGCGAGTGATAAATCTTCGCCATCCGCGTGGGGGTCAGGTGATAGATAACGGTGATCTGATCGTTGCGCAGCAGGTTGTGGTTGCCGGGCTGCACCGTTTCGTCGATGAACAGGCCGATCATGGTGCGGTGCCGACGAACCGTGCCGGTGGCGAGGATCTTCCAGATTCGGCACGTGGTCGGATCCGACCGGCCCGGGCGCAGGCACGCCATGGCACTCAGGCTATGGGTGATGAAAGGGTGGCCGTTGACAGTGGCGCTGAACGTGCCGCGCGCCGCCGCTGCCTGCGGTCGTCGAAGGGGTGGTTTTGCCGGCATTTTTCCGAGATTTCCGTGAATGGGTTTTAGGGGCTGGGTGGGCACCGCACACTTATAAGACGCCGTCGGGTGGCGACGACGTCTTTGAAAGGGGGTGCTGCTTATTTCATTAATGCCAGGTGGTGAAGCTCGCAGGCTCGCGCGAGTGACAGATTAGCGAACTGGCGAATCAGCGAATTGCAACGCCCAGGCTGCCATTGATGTGCAGCAGTTTGAAATCCTTGCCGGTGTTGAGGTTCTTCACGTAGTACCACTTCGCACCGAACACGTTCTTGGCAACGGTGGAGGACCAATAGTTGCCGTTGCCCATCGGCCAGCGGTTTCCATAGGCGTTATAGATCTCGATCAGCTCATGGATGCTCGGGATGCGCCCGCCGATGCGGTTCGCGGCGTTGGAGATTTGAGTCAGGTTGCCGGAGCCGATGCCGTGGCATTCGATGACGCCGGTGACGGTTACGTCGTAACTCTGCTGTTCGCCTGCTGAATCGGTGACGGTGATGGTTGCCACGCCGTTGCCGCGCACCGATGTCCAGCCGGACGCTGCTACGACGGCCACCTTCGCATCGCTGGTCGAATAGGTATAAGGAGGGCTACCGCCGCTGGCGATGCGATGGACCGTAGTACCACTCGGGAATGCCGGCAGCAAATCCGGATAAGCGGGCAGCAGGTAGACCTTACCGGCCAGGGTCACCGGAGACGTGTCAAACATCATGCCCTCGCGCACCTGAAGTTGCAGGGGCTCGGACTCCATGTCGACGCCATTGCGCGTCACAATGTAGTTGAGGGTCGCGGTGCTGCCGATGCTCATCTCGATCAACATTTTGGGCACGCCAAAGACCAGTTCCGTCATGCTGCCGACATTCATCATCATGGTCTCGAACGTGCGTGCGCCGACCCAGCGCACTCGCACCAGATCCCTAGGGTCCATCCCGCGATAACTGACACGCACCATCGCGTCCCAGCCGGTAATCAGTGAAGGACGCAGAACGCCGTCTGGCCCGACCGTGTCGACCGTTGGCGCGGGCAGTTCCAGCGCAGCACTCATGATCTTCAGCGCAAGTTTGGCCGATTCCTGCACGATGCCGCTGCCGCGCGTCACGGTGTATGACACCTCGACGTTTTGCCCGTCATTGACCGCGACTACGCTGCCAGGGAACACCAGCGCCAGGGCCTGCCCGGCTTCAGCGGCCGAAATGATGTTCTCCTGGCGATCGTTGCCCTTCGGACCATTCCAGTGAGCAATGACCGTTTCGCCTTCGCGCAGATCAGCCGTGGCATCGATCACCAATGTGGCGCCATTCACCGCATCGGCCGGGTCCAGGATCTGATTATTGGCTTCGCGGATGACCGGTGCCGGCAGCGGTTGGCGCATCCCCAGGTCGAGCTGGATCATCACCGGATCGGAGACCATCGACACGTTGCCCGCGCGGTCGGTGACGGTATAGGTGACCGCGGACGTCTGGCAGTCCGCCTGTTCCATGAACGGACGCGTGAAGTCCACCATCACCCGGTTCAGGCCCATGTCGTTGGCATCAACGACGGTCATCGGCCCCTCCAGCGGACCCCAATAGGTGCGGATTTCGTCGCCAGCGGCCATGCCGCTGTACCCTGCAATCTTGCCCGGGAGGATATTGTTGAGGCCTTCCAGCTCGGAGGAGGTCAGGCCGTTCTGGATCACGTCGGGGAAGATGATGGGGGCGAGTTGTGGTGCGCCTGGGGCGGTTCGGTCGATTTGGATGGGGGTTGTGCCGGAGAAAACTTCAGAGTCGCTGAACGGACTGTAGACACGGTAAGAGACGGCATGAGTGCCCTCTGAGAGCAGCGACACAGGGATCTGAACGGTCAGCAAGTCTCCAGGCTTATCCGTTGACTGGATTTCCTTTTCCGGCAAGACGCGCTCCCCATCAAATACTAGCTGGTAAGTGTATTGCGGCTCAGCTGCCTGCCAAACCGGAAAGTTAACAGTAATCGGCGTGGTCAACTCGCTGTTAGGAATTAATCCTTCGGCGAGTGCTGCTGGAATAGTTGGCAGTGCCAACGGGATTGGAGCGGTTGCACTGGTCACATGCTGCGATGTCATTAGTATTGCCTCTTAAGAATAGACGGACAGGCCCGGTTGAATCAGTCCTGTCCGCTAGTTTCGTTAGTTAATGGAACAGACTGCTTCGCTCGACTCGCGCATCTCAACAGGCACGCGTGTGACCTTTGAAGTTACCGAGCTTTGGTTGCTGCCAGGCGCTGGATCAACTCTGATATATGCTTCACAAAATCCGCGACAAATGGTTCTCAAAATATTGTATGGCACTCGGAAGCTGTACCCGTTCACAATGTCTTGATCATCAAGCTCGCGACTCGCGGTGTAGGTGGCAGAATCGAGTGGGTTGTTTTCTCTATCAAAGCCCTTGAAAGTAAAAAACAATTTTTGATTTTCGGTGATATTGGCGTAGGGCACTACGTACCCATCAGTGCCGTCAGGCGCTACGCTCTGAGAGATATAGCCTGCCGGGTTCAGCTTAAACGCCGGACCTTCGATTCCTTCCGGTCCACCCGGAAGATTCTCTTTTGAGCGGACAGTAACCTGCTGAACTGGGGATAGAGTCAGGTTAGGGTTACCCTGCCGAGCCACTGCGTAACGGACCGGGATCTCGGCCCCTGTGCCTTGCGCTTTCATAATCGAGTTAGCGACCGGAATCACGAGGTCCGATGAAGCAATAAGATCCTCTTCTTTAATCTGGTACCATTGCAGTCGCTGCTGATCTCCCCAAAAAAGATGTAGGTCGTCATTTACTTTGAAAGATTCGCTCCAACTGATGATTGCCCTACTGTTGTACTCGTAATCTTCCTCATCAATAAAATTATCATCCTTGTTTGGGCTTGCAAGGCTGGTACCCTGAATGGTGGGTGCTTTTGAGAGTTCAGGTACTGGTAGGGTGAGATAAACGTCTACTACAGTTGGCAGCGAAGTACCATTTGGCTGGTTCTGTCGAGTAACACTGTAGGTGATCGAAATATTACCGATCGGCGCCACCGCTAAGGTTTCGTAAGGAACCTTCAGGGATAGCAAAATATCTTCGTTTTCATTGCCAGGGGGGATTTGGACTGGGAGCATCGGATAATTCTTACCCCAGTACAGTGTAATTTGATCAAACGCTGCCGCCCCTGGGTAGTGTGGAATATCCACTTGTACTCCGGGTTTGGCTTCCATGTAGTCAATCAGTGAACCGATGGCAGGATCAAGTAGAGGTGCCGGATAGTTATCCGGAATCTCCTCAAGCAACAGCACCACGTTTACCGCGAGCGACTCCTCAGAAATGTTGCCCGCCCTGTCTACCACCCGATAGAGTACATCGTGGCCTCCAGATGTAATTGATTCAAGAAAGTCCCGCTCGAAGTTGAACACCACTTTGTTGAGGCCCATGTCATTTTGGTCTACGACGGCTATCGGACCAGCCACCTCACCCCAGTACGTATGGATGACGTCATGCTTCGCCATGCCAGTGTACCCAGCAACCTGAACCTCGAGCTTATTGCCCAGCTGGGCCAGCTCAACGGACGTCAGGCCATTCTGAACTTCCACAGGGAACTGGATTGCGGCGAGCTGAGGCATGCCAGGAGCCGTGCGGTCGATAACCACAGGAAACTCTTCGGAGAAATTTTCTGAGTCGGCAGCAGGACTGTAAGTTCGGTACGTCAGTCTATGGACGCCCTCTTTGAGAAAGTCGACCGGTATCTCGAGAGTAAGGGGATCTCCCGGTTTCTCATTCGCCTGAATGACCTTTTCTGGTCCGGACGGAGTTCCGTTCCATGTTAATTGATAGGTATATCCGGGTTCAGCGGCATCCCATACCTCGAGGTCGACAATTACAGGGGTACTCAGGTTTACCACAGGGATCAGACCGAGATTGTCTGCGTCATGAAATGCGACTGCAACGTCGGGAGCTTTTAATGGCAGCGGCTCTCGGCTGCTTCGAGAGCGGATAATGGTGGGTGCTATTTTGATATTGGACATGTTTGATTCCTTGAGTTCGCTTATTTTGTTGTTCGGATTTGTATGCATCCGACAGGATCTTTGTGAAGTGGTGGAGTGCCATTTCCTGATTTAAATAATAGCGTTTTCTAGGGCGTGTCAACGAAGCGGTAAGATCGGATTTGTAGGAAAGCCAGGTCTGTGTAAGATGAATATTTCCTTGTCGTAATACAGTCATGCACTTATTAGGTCGTGAATCCTCGGTTTTGCTAGCGTTTCAGCCTCAAAGATGTAGGCCGCAGACTTCATATTTTTCGGATGTTTCCTACTCGATATTTTTTGGCCACTTTCCCTAGTTGCCGATCGCGCGCCCATACTCGTTGCTTTCCATACACAGATATCGGAGGCGATGTGTCGTCACTCAGGGAAGTTTTGCTATTAGGAGCGAAACCAAACGTTTTAGCACTGGCGATGGGTGTGATTTCGCCAGCGCTTTGGGCTCAACAGGTAAGCTTCGTGCCGACGGCGCTTGAATTTACCAAGTTCGCGGATGTCGACCGTTATAACCTACCGACGCCGAAGAAATCCGACGAGTCCTTCGTGCCAGTCGACGACACTATTGTTAACGTGGATTCTTCAGCGGCCTCTCAAAGTTATTTGGTGACGAACGGTGGCATATTAAATGTCTTGGAAGGCGGGGTCGTTAACTCCATCGCTATGAGTCATTCGGAGGTGAATGTTCATGCTGGATTAGTGAGGAATGGGATTGCTGTAAGCTCTGGAGACCTGAAACTAGTCGGCACAACAGTTGAAAATGCGCAAGGGCTGGGATTGCAACTCCTGCTTACTGAAACCGATCTGATCACGCGCTCTCAAGCTCATGTTACTAATAGCTCTATCACTGGAAGTCTGTACGGACTGGGGGTCGGTGCAACGGGGGAGATTTGGCTCGCCAATTCAGTAGTGAAGGGAATCAGTGCTGATGGGGCGCTTAAGGCCGGAGGTATGCGTCTTAGCGGTGGAGTCGCTCATGTAACGGATAACAGCAGCATCGTGGGTGAAGTGAATGCCATCTACATAGTTAACGGTGCATCTAACATAACCGAGCAGGAAAACCATCTGGATATTGCTAATTCCTCTATAAGCGCTGGAACTGGGGCCGCGATAGTGGTTGATAGGCTTAGCAGCAGGGCTCAAGAGACGACAGCGGACATAATAATTCGCGAGGGATCTAGCCTTGAGTCAGGCTCGGGAGTACTTATTAGTGTCCAGTCAGAAAGTACCGCCAACGTAAAAGTGATCAACAGCACCCTCTCCGGTGATTTCGTCGCCGACGACACCAGCACCCTCAACGTGGTGCTGCGCAATCACGGGCAGTTGAACGGGAATATCGTCAATGGCGATTCCGTGACCATCGATTCCAGTGGTCGCTGGCAGCTTGCGGCGGATAACAGCGTTAATTCGCTCGCGCTGGACGGCGGCAGCGTTGGCTTCACCGGAGACGGCTTTCATTCGCTTTCGCTGGGCAAGCTGTCCGGCTCCGGGCTGTTCGATATGCGTATCAACCTCGACGACGGCACCGGCGACCTGCTCAGCGTGAATGGGGAGGCGTCGGGCAGGCATCGACTGCGTATCCAGAACACCGGCACTGAAGCCGTCCCCGCCGAGTTCGATCCGCTTCGGGTGGTTCACACCGAAGGCGGGGATGCGGAGTTCGGGCTGGTGGGCGGTCGGGCAGATCTTGGGGTGTATTCCTACGAGCTCGAACGCCAGGGCTCTGACTGGTTTATCGTCGGCTCCGGCAAGGAGATCAGCCCTTCCACGAAAAGTGCGCTGGCGTTGTTCAATACCGCACCGACGGTATGGAACAGCGAGTTGACGACGTTGCGCAGTCGCATGGGGGAGGTGCGCGGCCAAGGGCAGGGCGGCGGCTGGATGCGTACCTATGGCAGTCGTTTCAATGCGGCGCTGGATTCCGGTGTCGACTACAGCCAGAAGCAGCAGGGTTTGTCGTTCGGTGCGGATGCGCCCGTGCCCGTGAGCAACGGTCAGCTGTTGCTCGGCTTGATGGGGGGTTACAGCAAGTCGGATCTGGACATCGGTCGAGGCACGTCGGGTCAGGTCGACAGCTACTACGTCGGCGCGTATGGCACGTGGTTGTCGGAGGGCGGTTATTACCTGGACGGCGTGGTGAAACTGAACCAGTTCCATAACCAGTCCAAGGTGGCGATGAGCGATGGCACCAAAGCAAAAGGCGATTACAGCAGCAAGGCATTGGGTGGATCGCTGGAAGTCGGCAAGCATATAAAGCTGGGCGATGAGTATTTCGTCGAGCCGTTCGCGCAGGTGTCCAGCGTCTGGATCGATGGCAGCAGCTACGCGCTGGACAACGGCATGCAGGCCAGGACCAACCAGACGCAGTCTATGCTGGGCAAGGTCGGCACTACCGTGGGGCGCAGCTTCACGCTGAAAGACGGCGGCATTGTTAAACCGTACGCGCGAGTGGCGATGGCCCACGAGTTCTCCCGCAGTAATGACGTCAGCGTGAACGGTCAGCGTTTTGACAACGACTTGTTCGGCTCCCGCGCGGAATTGGGTGCAGGTGTTTCGGTGTCGCTGTCCGAGCGACTCCAGGTGCACGCTGATTTCGATTACATGAAGGGTGAGCATGTTGAGCAGCCTTGGGGTGCGAACGTGGGGGTGCGTCTGGCGTTCTGACATTCGCGTCAGTTGATTGAAACGCGGTTCCAAAGCCCCGGCTGCAGCGATGCAGTCGGGGCTTTTTTACGTGGGCTCAGGGTTTGGGCTGCATCCGGCGCCGTCGCGGTGGACGGCCAAGGGGCGAGCCTTTGCCGCGTCGCTTCCTCAGGCGGGGCAGGTTGACGGTGAGCGTTTCCGAAATGCCCACGAGCCTGGCGCGCCTCACCACTTCGTAGCGCACCTCGACGCACCCGCTCTCGTAGTCCGCGAGAGTTTCATTGTTGAGGTACTGAACCAGGCGAGGGCCTTTGCGACCTTCTACCTTGCCGACGGTGGTGTAGAACGTGTTGTGACCCCAGCGCAGCTTCAGGTGATCCCCAAACCACAGTTTCGGAGAGCGCGGGATGTTGATGTAGATGCCCACGTTCAACTGGGCGTCGGTCGGGCCTTCGGGGTCGGCACCGGTGATGAAAGGCGCTTCGAATACAGGCGCCGGAGGTGGGTCCTTCATTTCGTGATGCCAGGGAAATCCTGGGGCGTTTTGAAGCTGGCCGGCGTAGACCATCGCCTGTTCAGCCGCACTCTTGGCCACGGGTGGCACCGCCTGCAGATCTTCGTAGAGCGGGATTGAACTCTTGCCGGGTGGTTTGCGTTTGGTCCTGCGAGTATTTTTCGGGTTTGGTACTGTTAATTTTTTATTGTTATCTGGCTCGATCGGTTGTGAGTGGGGTGACGGCTGGATATCCGTTTCATCTTCCATTGGAACTCCTTGATCAGATCGCTAGTGCGAGGATTACAGGATTGTGTGTTGTGCGCTTGCTTGTAGGACTGCGGCGCTGCACATGCCTATGATCGATTCGAAAAATAGTACTGTCAAACAAGCGAAGTGCATGGGATTGCATGGCTTCTTTGAAAAAAATTCGCGGTTGAATAGATCTTTAATGTGTGAGTCCGGCCGTTTTCAGGGGTTTTTTGAGCGATTTAAATAATTATGTATCGCGCGTAGTCTATAAAATTTTGGTAGTCCATCAGACACTTCCTACGGAGATGTAGGTTCTGTGGAATCGAGATGCCCAAAAATAATTTAAATTATTTTCTTAAGGCGAATTTGTTGACAAAACCTCCACGCATTAGCGTGGAGGTGGTTACTTTTGGTATTCAGATGAATGGCGCGAACGCCGGTTACAATTTAATTGAAACCAGGGTCGGGAGGCTGGTGATGGAGACGTTGCCCGCCCGGTCGGTGACGAAGTACTCGACGGACACCGTTTCGGCTGCATGGGCTTGCAGGTGTTCGCGGCTGAACGCGATTTCGACGGGTCTGAGGGTGAGCTCATCCGCCTGGACCTGATGGGACGGGCCTGCAACGCCGTTGAGTAATGTCTGGATGACATCGCCAGGTGCCATGCCGGCGTAGCTTGGCAGGAGGCCAATGAGTTGATCACCGAGGGTGGCGGTGGGGAAGATGAGGGGGGCGAGGAGGGTGGCGCCGGGTTTTGTGCGGTCTATGCGAATTGTGGTCGACGGCGACTCAACGGTAATGCCACCTGGCATGTTTGTGACTCTGTAAGCGATTCGGTAGTGTCCTCCTTTCTCCAGTTCTTCTATGGGCAATGTAAGTGACAAGAGCGTTCCTGGTAGCGGCAGCGGCACAGGTATTGGTTGGGCCTGCCCAACAGTAATGCCGTTGACCATCAGCTGAAAGACATCCCCCTCATCTGAGTACGCCCATGCCTCCACAACTACAGAAAGGTTCTGGGTTATATTCGCGAGCTTTATGAGGCCATCACTCTCAGCCACGGGTACAGAAGGTGCAGCTAGACCTGCCGACTTCATAAGTATCTCCACTTGACGCATCTCTACACGCTATTTGCAGAAAGTGCATATGATTAATTATTCAGATCAACAAATACCCCACTAATGGTGGTAACTATCTATCGTCTTTCAATAATCAACTAATAGAGTTCTACAAATCCTGTCAACACCCAACCCCCCGCTACAAACCAAAAACCGCACTCCCAAATGATTTTCAGAAATGTCCTACTTAAACCCCGACACAAACAAAAAGGCCCCGGCAGACGATCTGCCGGGGCCTTCGTTTAACCCGTCAATCACTCAGCGGTTAAAGCGTTCCACCAGTGAGTATTGCGTGTTGGCTGTGTGGGTCAGTTCCGCACTGAGCGCGGCAGAGCGACGGGCCTCGTCGGAGGTCTGGTCGGCCAGATGCGCGATGGTGCTGATGTTGCGGCTGACCTCTTCTGCGACCGAGCTTTGCTCCTCAGTGGCAGCGGCGATCTGCGTGGTCATGTCGGTGATGTTGGCCACCGCGTCGCTGATGCCCACCAGCGCCCTGTCGGCTTCCATGACTTGCTCGACACCTTCTTCAGCCTGGCGCCGGCCTGTGTCCATGGTCTGCACCGCGTTGGTGGCCGTCTGTTGCAGCTTGGCGATGAGGGCGTGGATCTGGCCGGTGGATTCTGTGGTGCGTTGGGCGAGTTGTCGGACTTCATCGGCGACGACGGCAAAGCCACGACCCATTTCGCCCGCACGAGCGGCTTCGATGGCGGCGTTCAGGGCCAGCAGGTTGGTCTGGTCGGCGATGCCTTTGATGACATCGACGACGCCACCGATTTCGTTGCTGTCCTTGGCCAGCTGAGTCACGGTCAGGCCGGTTTCGCCCACCGACGTGGACAAGCGCTGGATGGCTTCGCGGGTGTCACTGGCGATCTCGCGGCCGCGACGGGTCAGCTCGTTGGCCTGCTGTGTGGCGTCAGCGGTGCGCTGCACGTGATTGGCGACTTCCTGGGTGGTCGCAGCCATCTGGTTGACGGCGGTGGCGACCTGTTCGGTTTCGACGCGCTGACGTTCCAGGCCGCAGGAGCTGGCCTGGGCCAGGGTGTCGGACTGACGCGCCTGAGCGTTGAGGTGTTCGGCGGTGTCCTGCAGGCGGGTGAGGCACGTCTTGAGACGCGCTTCCTGGCTGAGGATCGACATTTCCAGCCGCGCCTGTGCGCCGCGACTGTCGGTGTACATCTGCGCGATCAGCGGGTCGGACGTGGTTTGCTCGGCCAGGCGCAGCAGGCGCTTGAGGCCACGCTGTTGCCAGCTCAACCCCAGCAGGCCAAGGGGGACCGACAGCCCGGCGGCGAGCAGGAAGCCCCAATGGGAATTCAGCCACACACCAATCAAAAAGCTCACTTGGCTGACCAGAATGAACGGCAGCCAGTCCTGCAACATCGGCAGCCATTTGTCGCGGCTTGGCACGGCACTTTTGCCGCTGTTAAGGCGTTTGTAGAGTGCTTCGGCGCGGCGCACCTGTTCAGCGGTTGGCTTGATGCGCACGGACTCGAAGCCCACTACCTGCTTGTTCTCGAAGACCGGCGTGACGTAAGCGTTGACCCAATAGTGGTCGCCGTTCTTGCAGCGATTCTTGACGATCCCCATCCACGGCAGGCCCTGCTTGAGCGTGGCCCACATGTGTTCGAAGACCGCCGCCGGCACGTCCGGATGACGCACGGTGTTGTGGGGCGACTTGATCAGTTCATCTTGGGAAAAACCGCTTATTTCAATGAAGGCGTCGTTGCAATAGGTGATGACGCCGCGCGCATCGGTGGTAGAGATCAACCGTTGCTGCGCCGGGAAGGTCCGTTCGCGTTGAGTGATGGGCTGGTTATTTCGCATGAGCTATTCGATCCAGGAAGGCTGTGAAGGGTTATCGGCCCGATGCGAAAAAATATTAAGCTTTTGTGAACTGCGTCATAGGTCGGGTGTCGTGGAGGCGTTTACCGGTCGAACATCGGGTAGGTGAACACGCTGAAATGCAGCAGGTTCAGGCCGAAGTGGGTGAGCACGGCAGCGGGCAGACCGCCCAGGCGACAGGCAACGCCATAACCCACGCCCGCGATGCCCGCCACAAGCGCCCATTCCCACCCGGCACCGATGTGCGCGAGGCCGAACAGCGCAGATGCCGCCCCGATTGCGAGGGCGTCGTGGCAGGGGAAGTGTTGCAGCCATCTTTTCAAACTGCCCTGCAGGTAACCGCGAAACAGCAGTTCCTCGGTCAGCGCGACCAGCAGCAGGTTGTTCAGCGCCCAGATGCCCGTTTGCTCGGGCCACTTGGGCGACCAGCCGACGAGGCCCATCAACATTGCGGTTGATAAACACGCGGCGGCGGTGACGGGCAGCGCGATGCTGGTGACGCCCAGCCAGCGTTTGGGACTCAACGCGATAAACACCCAGGGGCAGGCGATGGCGATCCAGAAGCCGATGAGAGGATTGTCGAGGTTCAGGTACATCGAATACGGCGCGGCCTCGGGGCTGAGGCGCACGCCGGCAATCGCTCTGGCGCTGAGGAAACCGGGCAACCAGTGACTGGCCAGCCCCGCCGCGATGGCGATGAACAGGGCGTGACCGAATAGGCGCACGGCGCGGTGCTGGAAATGGCTGACGCAGATGCCGGCCATGATCAGCAGTCCGAACGTGATAACCACGGGCACGCTGAGCTGGCCGTAGAGCAGCGCCAGGCAGTAGCCGAGAGAGAGCAGAAAGAGGGAAGTCCAGCGTTGCACCGACATGGAGTCGACCTTGAGTGTCGGAATAGGCTGGCGATTTTAACGTTGATTAAACACGGGTGTATGTCGGATCAAACGTGGAGTTGGTCCGATTATTTCGGGGATGCAGGGCGGAGGTTGTGTAGGGCGTTTCTGATAACGACGGATTTGGTTTGGACACTGGCAACTTGCGGTGAGGCAGACGACGCATTCCCGGCTAAAGCCGGTCCCACATGTAGGACCGGCTTCAGCCGGGAAGAGGCCCGGACAAGCGCCATCATCTTCTAGCCAGACATCGCCTCAGGACGCAATCAACTGCCGCAGCACGTAATGCAGAATCCCGCCCGCCTTGAAGTATTCCACTTCATTCAGGGTATCGATCCGGCACAGCACGTCGATGTTGTCCTGCTGGCCATCCTCGCGGGTGATCTGCACCGCCAGGCCCATGCCCGGTTGCAGGGTGGCACCGGTCAGCCCGGTGATGTTCAGCACTTCCTTGCCGGTCAGGCCCAGGGTTTTGCGGCTTTCGCCCGCCCTGAACTGCAGCGGCAGGACACCCATGCCGACCAGGTTGGAACGGTGGATACGCTCGAAACTCTCGGCAATCACCGCTTTGACGCCCAGCAGATTCGTGCCTTTCGCCGCCCAGTCGCGACTGGAGCCCGTGCCGTATTCCTGACCGGCAATGACCACCAGCGGCGTGCCTTCTTCCTGGTAACGCATGGCCGCGTCATAGATCGGCAGCTTCTCGTCAGTGGGGACATGCAGCGTGTAGCCGCCTTCTTCGCCGCCGAGCATTTCGTTGCGAATGCGGATGTTGGCGAAGGTGCCGCGCATCATCACTTCATGGTTGCCGCGCCGCGAGCCGTAGGAGTTGAAGTCCTTGTATTCCACGCCCTTGCTGCGCAGGTAGCGCCCGGCCGGGCTGTCCAGTTTGATGTTGCCGGCGGGCGAGATGTGGTCAGTGGTCACCGAATCCCCCAGCACCGCCAGCACGCGAGCCTGCTGCACGTCGGCGATGACCGGCAATGGCCCGGCGACCTCCTCGAAGAAAGGCGGGTGCTGAATGTAGGTCGAGTCCGGCTGCCAGACATAGGTCGCCGCCTCGGGCACCTCAATCGCCTGCCACTGCTCGTCGCCGGCGAAGACCTCCGCGTATTCCTTGTGAAACATGCCGGTGCTGACGTTCATGACCGCGTCGGCGATCTCCTGCTGGGTCGGCCAGATATCACGGAGGTAAACCGGCTGGCCGTCGCTGCCTTCGCCCAGAGGCTCGCTGCTCAGGTCAGTGCGCACGGTGCCGGCCAAGGCGTAAGCCACCACCAGCGGCGGTGAGGCCAGCCAGTTGGTTTTCACCAGCGGGTGCACGCGGCCTTCAAAGTTTCGGTTGCCCGAGAGAACCGACGCGACGGTCAGGTCCGACTGCTGAATGGCTTTTTCGATCGGGTCAGGAAGCGGCCCGGAGTTACCAATGCAGGTGGTGCAGCCGTAGCCCACCAGGTCGAAGCCCAACTTATCGAGGTACTCCGTTAGACCGGCGGCGTTGTAGTAATCGGTCACGACCTTCGAGCCGGGCGCCAGCGAACTCTTCACCCACGGTTTGCGCTGCAGACCTTTCTCCACGGCCTTTTTCGCCAGCAGACCGGCCGCCATCATCACGCTCGGGTTGGACGTGTTGGTGCAGGAGGTGATGGCGGCAATGACCACTGCACCGTTTTTCAGGCGATAGGTCTGGCCGTTGTATTCATACTCAGCCTCGCCCACCTGGGCGGCGTTGCCCACCGCGACACCGCCGCCGCCTTCGCTTTCCAGTCGGCCTTCTTCGTGTTTGCTCGGGCTGACTGCGAGGCCCAGGAAGTCACTGAAGGCCTTGGACACATCGGGAAGGGCGACGCGGTCTTGCGGACGTTTAGGCCCTGCGAGGCTCGCGACCACCGAGCCCATGTCCAGCTCCAGCGCATCGGTGAACGCCGGTTCCTGACCGGGCAAACGCCACAGGCCCTGGGCCTTGCAGTAGGCCTCGACCAATTGCACCGTTTCGTCCGGACGGCCCGACAGGCGCAGGTAATCCAGGGTGACGTCGTCGACCGGGAAGAAGCCGCAAGTCGCGCCGTATTCCGGGGCCATGTTGGCAATGGTGGCCCGATCCGCCAGCGGCAAGTCCGCCAGGCCATCGCCATAGAATTCGACGAACTTACCAACCACGCCTTTCTTGCGCAGCATTTGCGTCACGGTCAGCACCAGGTCGGTGGCGGTGATGCCTTCGCGCAGTTTGCCGCTGAGCTTGAAGCCGATGACTTCCGGAATCAGCATCGACACGGGTTGGCCGAGCATGGCCGCTTCCGCCTCGATGCCGCCGACGCCCCAGCCAAGTACGCCGAGGCCGTTGATCATTGTGGTGTGGGAATCGGTACCGACCAGCGTGTCCGGAAAGGCGTAGGTGCGGCCGTCTTCTTCCTTGGTCCACACGGTGCGGCCGAGGTATTCCAGGTTGACCTGATGGCAGATCCCGGTGCCCGGCGGCACTACGCTGAAATTATCGAACGCGTTCTGGCCCCAGCGCAGGAACGCGTAACGCTCGCCGTTGCGCTGCATCTCGATGTCGACGTTTTCGCCGAAGGCCTTGTCGTCGCCGAAGCGGTCGACCATGACCGAGTGATCGATGACCAGATCCACAGGCGACAACGGATTGATGCGCTGGGGATCGCCACCGGCCTTGGCCACGGCGGCGCGCATGGCGGCCAGGTCAACCACGGCCGGCACGCCGGTGAAATCCTGCATCAGCACGCGCGCGGGGCGGTACTGGATTTCCCGGTGGGATTTGCGCTCGGTCAGCCAGTCGGCGAGGGCCTTGAGGTCGTCACCGGTCACCGTGTGGTTGTCTTCCCAGCGCAGCAGGTTTTCCAGCAGCACCTTGAGCGACATCGGCAGTTTGTCGAGATTGCCCAGCGTGCGCGCGGCATCCGGGAGGCTGAAGTAGTGGTAGGTCTTGTTGCTGACTTCGAGGGTTTTGAGGCTTTTCAGGCTATCGAGGGAGGGCATGACTGACTCCTTGACGGTCCGCGCAGCACGCGCGGACGGGCGATCGACGGTAAGACGGGGCTTGCAGCAGCGCTCTGGTTGGCGGCTTTAAATGATCGTTGAGTAGTACTGGACCCACCGGCTGAGCCAGTGGTTCCTGATTCGGCTATCATGCGCCGCTTTCGAGTCATTGAGGTTAATCCTCATGTACAGCTTGCGCCGCGACTCGATTCGTGGCGCGCGAGGAGACCGTCCCGTGAACACCCTTTTCATGCATTGCCGCCCCGGCTTCGAAAGCGAGGTCTGCTCGGAGCTCAGCGAGTACGCCGCCCGCCTTGAGGTGTCCGGCTACGCCAAGGCGAAGACCGACGCCGCCTTTGCGGAATTCATCTGCACCGAGCCCGAGGGTGCAGAGCGGCTGATGAACAGCCTGAAGTTCCGCGAGCTGATTTTCCCCCGGCAGTGGGCCCGTGGCGTGTTTGTCCAGCTGCCGGAAACCGACCGCATCAGTGTGATCCTCGAGTACATGGCCGGCTTTGCGCCGTGCGGCAGCCTGTGGCTGGAAGTGGTCGACACCAACGACGGCAAGGAGCTTTCGACGTTCTGCCGCAAGTTCGAGGCGCCATTGCGCAAGGCGCTGGAGAAGGCCGGCAAACTGGTCGACAACCCGAGCCTGCCGCGTTTGCTGCTGACTTTTAAAAGCGGGCGCGAAGTGTTCCTTGGGCTGGCCGACGCGAACAACTCGGCGATGTGGCCCATGGGCATTCCGCGCCTGAAATTCCCCCGGGAAGCGCCCAGCCGCTCGACCCTCAAGCTGGAAGAGGCCTGGCATCACTTCATCCCCCGTGATCAGTGGGACGAGCGCCTGTCGGGCGACATGACCGGCGTCGACCTGGGCGCGGCGCCCGGGGGCTGGACCTACCAACTGGTGCGGCGCGGCATGCTGGTCACCGCCATCGATAACGGTCCGATGGCCGAAAGCCTGATGGACACCGGGCTGGTGCAGCACCTGATGGCCGACGGCTTTACCTTCAAGCCCCGTCAGCCGGTGGACTGGATGGTCTGCGACATCGTCGAAAAGCCCGCACGCAACGCCGCGCTGCTGGAAACCTGGCTGGGCGAGGGTTTGTGCCGCGAGGCGGTGGTCAATCTCAAGTTGCCGATGAAGCAGCGTTACGCCGAAGTGCGACGCTTGCTGGAGCGCATCGAAGACGGCTTCAAGGCCCGCGGCGTCAAGGTTTCCATCGGCTGCAAGCAGCTGTACCACGACCGCGAAGAAGTGACCTGCCATCTGCGGCGCCTGGACATGAAACGCAAGGGCTGACGTTGGGTTGAATCCGGTGCCACGCTGTCCATAATCAGCCATGCGCGCCTGCGAGGCGAAGAGAAGGGGGGAAGCAATGAGCGCTGAACACAATGGACCTGATGCCGACATCCTCATCGTCGGCGGTGGCCTCAGCGGCACCATGCTCGCGGTGCAGCTGCTGCGCCTGCCGGGGCAACGGCGCATCGTTATCGTCGAGTCACGCAGCGAGTTGGGCCGGGGTGAGGCCTACAGCGCCACCGAGCCGGGCCACACGCTGAACGGCAACGCCGCACGCATGAGCGTCGACCCGGACGACGTCGACGATCTCACCCGCTGGCTGACCGACTACATTGCCGCCGGTGGCTGGCCGGAGTCTGACCAGCAGCACGTGCCGGTGGCCGAGCTGTTTCCGCCCCGCGGGATTTTCGGGCTGTACGTTCAGCAGCGTCTGGCCGAGGCACGGGTGGTCGGCGAGCGCTATGGTTCCACCGTCGAGCACGTGCGCGGCGAAGTGACCGACCTGCAGGCTGACGCAGCCGGCGTGCGCCTGACCCTCGCCAGCGGCGAACACCTGACTGGCCGATTCGGCGTATTGGCAACGGGCATGTTCGCCGCCGCGCGCACGCCTCAGCGCGATTCAAACGCCCTCAACGCCGCTGCCGTCGATCCATGGGATGTCGATGCTATGGGCCAGCTCGCCCCCCAAGGCCGGGTGCTGATCATCGGCTCGGGCCTGACCATGGTCGACGCCGTGGTGTCCCTGGAGCAAGCCGGTCACCGTGGGCCCATTGACGTGTTTTCCCGCCACGGCCTGCTGCCCCACGTTCGCCGCCAACCGCCGACATGGCCGGACTTTCTCGCCGCCGACCTGAACATACGCAGCACCCGGCAACTGGTCAGGGCCTTGCGCGAGCAGTGCGCGCAAGCGGCGGAGCAGGGCATCGACTGGCAGGCGCCGCTCGACACTGTGCGCGTGCATATTCCACGGCTGTGGAGTCAGGCCTCTGACCTGCAGCGCCGCCAATTCGTACGCCACGTGCGGCCGTGGTGGGAAAGCCATCATCACCGCTCGCCGCCGCCCAGTGCGAAGTTGCTGGAGCGGCTGATCGACGAAGGGCGCCTGCACATCCACGCCGCCTCGTTGCTCAGGGTGGAGGGCGCCGAGGCCGGGCAGATTTCCATCAGCGTTCGCTATCGCGGGCAGGACATGGCCACGACGGAGAGTGGCGCAGCGCTGATCAACTCGACCGGCATTCAATACGACTGGCGCCGGGTTGACCGGGCCTTGCCGCGCAATCTGCTGGCCCATGGCCTGATTCAGCCGGGGCCGTTGGCGCTTGGCATTGCCGCCGACGCGGGTGGTGCGGTCATGGACGCCGAAGGACGGATTTCGGCGCGGCTCTACGCCATGGGCCCGCCCTTGCGCGGGCTGTGGTGGGAAAGCACCGCGGTGACCGACGTGGCGTTGCAGGCCAAGCTGCTGGCGGCGCGACTGGCGGCGGTGTGCAACGTGCCAATCTGAATAACCAGGAGATTGCGTCCCCCACGACGCAATTATCTGTCACTGGTCGACCAGACTCTTGCCGATACCCGGGTCAGTCCGCAAAACCTTCAATCCTGATCCAGCAGGCGCGGCCCGGCGCCTTGCTCGCTCAGGCTGTCACCGAAGTTACGCAGCGGGCAGGCCTCCATCGACAGGCAGCCGCAACCGATGCAGCCACTGAGCTGGTCGCGCAGGGCGGTGAGACGGTTGATGCGTTCATCCAGATCGGCTTTCCAGCGCTCGGACAGCCGCGTCCAGTCGTCAAGGCTGGGCGGGCGGTCTTGGGGCAGGGTTTGTAGCGCGGTTTGAATGGTCGCCAGCGGAATGCCCAGGCGCTGGGCAGTTTTGATCAACGCCACCCGACGCAGCACATCCCGGGGGTAGCGCCGCTGATTGCCGGCGTTGCGCTGGCTGCTGATCAGGCCTTTGGCCTCATAAAAGCGCAGCGCGGTGATGGCCACGCCGCTGCGCGCGGACAACTGGCCGACGGTGAGTTCGCGGGCGATGGGCGGGATGTCCTGGGTGAGCATGCAATCTTCCTGTGTGCCGAACGACGCTTGACCTCCAGTTAACTGGAGGTTTTATCCTGCGCAGCATCGCTTGGCCGGACCGGCTTGGCAAGTGGGGCACCGGCGCAAGAAACGTATGGGGCCATGCCGGTTTGCGCAGCATCCTGTTCAGCAACAACCGTCATCCGTGGAGAACGTTCATGACACCAGCAGCCGCTCATCTCCCTTTCAGTCAATTCGTCGAGTTCGCCGTCGACCCCCGACATCAGGCCGGGCTGGTCGGGGCGCTCAACGAGCGTTTCGAGCGATTCACCCGCACCTACCCAGGTTTTGTCCGCGCCAGCGTGCAGGTCAGTGAAGACCGCCAGCGGGTGCTGAGCCACGTGCAATGGCTGTCGAAGACCGACTGCGAGCGCGCGTTCGAAAACGCCGAGCAGGGCGAAGGGGATTTGTGGGAGTTGATTCGTCAACACCGGGCGACGTCGATGATCTTCAACGCGTACGAAGTGGCGGGGGAAATCGTAGGACCGCGTCAGGGATGAGCGCAGTCCCACCGGTTGCATCGCTGTAGGTTCACACCGACAAATGCAGCATCCGTTCACCCTGGGTCTGCTCGCCGGGGCGGCGCTTGTTGACGGCCAGTTCACCGATCTTGATCAGCCGCGCGCGCACGACATTGCGGCTCAACCCCAGCAACTGCGCGGTGTGCACCTGGTTGCAGTGGCTGAAGCGATAGGCCGCGCGCAACAAGGCGTCTTCGACCTTTTCGTGCAGCGCGCCGGCCTGCTCTTCGAACAGGCGCTGGAACGCCCTGGCCAGCAGCGCTTCGGTTGAATCGTCGACGATGGGGGCAGAATCTTCCTGACGCTCAAGGCGCAGGTTCGACAGGCGCAGATCGCTGGACTGAATCACGCCGTTGCGGCAGATCAGCAGGGTGTGGTGAATGACGTTTTCCAGCTCGCGAATATTCCCCGGCCAGCCGTAGGTCCGCAACTTGTGCTCGGCCTCGGCGCTGATCTGGATCGGTCCGCAGCCCAGACGCTGGCTGTAGACGTCGATGAAGTGCCGGCTCAGCGGCATGATGTCGCCCGGCCGTTCGCGCAGGGTGCTCAGCTCCAGATTGACGACGTTGAGGCGGTAGAACAGGTCTTCGCGAAAGTGCCCGGCGTTGATCGCGCGTTCCAGCTGCACGTTGGTCGCGGCCAGCACCCGCACGTTGATCGGCGTGCTTTTGCGCGAGCCCAGCCGCACCACTTCGCGCTCCTGCAGGACGCGCAGCAGCTTGACCTGAATGGCCAGGGGCAGATCGCCGATTTCGTCGAGAAACAGCGTGCCGCCGTTGGCTTCTTCAAACCAGCCGGCCTTGGCGGTGAGGGCACCGGTGAACGCGCCTTTTTCCTGGCCGAACAGCTCCGCTTCCACCAGTGATTCCGAAAACGCGCCGCAGTTGACCGCCACGAATGGCTGATGACGACGGCTGCTCAAGTTGTGAATGTGACGCGCCACCAGCTCTTTGCCGGTGCCGGTTTCGCCGATGATCAGCACGCTGGCATCGCTGGGCGCGACTTGTTCGATATGGGCCAGCAGCGCCTGGGATCTCGGGTCTTCGAACACCTGCGCGGTGGCACGAATCGAAGTCGCCAGGGCCGGCGAGGGCGGTAGGGTCAATAGCTGCATGGGGGTCACTTGTGGTTGGAACGGTAAGCTGGCTGTCATGAAGGACTCCTTGTCGCGATGGCCGTTGTCGCGATGGCAGATCAACCGTTTCCCACGCGCTGCGCGGTTGCGCAGCAAACGGGTGTTTCCAGGGGGTCGGCGAAACTTACTTCTGCGGTGGCAAGTCGTTGGCAATCATCTCGCCAAACGGGCCGGTGAGGTTGGTGATGCCGCGGCCTGCCAGGCTGCGATACGGCTCGGGCAACAGCGGGAACACCAGCTCGGCGAAGCGATAGGCTTCTTCCAGATGGGGGTAGCCGGAGAAGATGAAGCTTTCGATGCCCAGGTCCGCGTATTCCTTGATCCGCTCGGCGACTTCCTGCGGATTACCCACCAGCGCCGTGCCCGCACCGCCCCGTACCAGGCCGACGCCGGCCCACAGGTTGGGGGCGATTTCCAGGTTGTCGCGACGGCCGTCGTGCAATGCGGCCATGCGGCGCTGGCCTTCGGAGTCGAAACGCGAAAAAGATTTCTGTGCGGCGGCGATGGTGTCGTCGCTGATGTGCTCGATCAGGGTGTCGGCGGCTTTCCAGGCTTCTTCGCTGGTCTCCCGGACGATCACGTGCAGACGGATGCCGAATTTGACCGTACGGCCGTTGCGCGCGGCGCGCTCACGCACGTCCGCCAGCTTCTCGGCCACGGCGGCAGGGGGCTCGCCCCAAGTGAGGTAAACATCGACCTGCTCAGCAGCCAGTTCATGGGCCGCTTCGGAGGAACCACCAAAGTACAGCGGCGGATAGGGCTTCTGGATCGGCGGATACAGGGCTTTGGCGTTCTGCACTCTCAGGTGCTTGCCTTCGAAGTCCACGGCTTCGCCCTGCAACACGCGGCGCCAGATCTTCAGGAATTCGTCGGTGACTTCGTAACGTTCGCTGTGATCGAGGAAGCTGCCATCGCCACGGTTCTCATCAGGGTCTCCGCCGGTCACGACGTTGATCAGCAGGCGTCCGCCGGACAAGCGATCCAGGGTCGCGGCCATGCGCGCGGAAACGGTCGGAGAAATGATCCCCGGACGAATCGCCACCAGGTAACGCAAACGCTCGGTCAACGGCACGAGGGCCGAGGCGATCACCCAGGAGTCTTCGCAGGAACGGCCGGTCGGAATCAGCACGCCGTGGTAACCCAGATCATCGGCGGCCTGGGCGACCTGCTTCAGGTAATTGAGCGTGACCGGGCGCGCGCCCTTGGTCGTGCCCAGGTAATGGCCGTCGCCGTGTGTCGGTAGAAACCAGAAAACATCCATGAGAAATCCTTCGAGCGGAATCGGTGGGCTTGTGACAAGTGCACCCGTTATAAAGGCTCCGATTTATTCCGTAAAAGAACTGAATTCCATATTTTTATAACCGTTAGTGATATGCCCTGTTTCTTGCTTATCAAGAGGGAAAAGAATGCTTGAGTGGCGAATAAACCTGCAGGAGCGCGCTTTGTGGGACTGGCTTTAGCCGGGAGGGCGGCGGGCGTCACGCCGCAGGATTGAGGGTGTCGACACAGGCCTCTTCCCGGCTGAAGCCGGTCCCACTGAAAAGCACCGCGCAAAAAAAAACAGGCGCCGAAGCGCCTGAAAGAGAGTACGGGAGACTCTTCGAAATCAGAAAATCTGGGTGAACAGCCAGTACAGGCTGCCCGACAACAGGATCGCGGCAGGCAGGGTCAGCACCCATGCCATCGCCAGATTGCGCAGGGTGCGCATCTGCAGGCCGGAGCCGTTGGCGACCATGGCGCCGGCCACCCCGGAGGACAGAACGTGGGTGGTCGACACCGGCAATCCATACATGTCCGCTGCACCAATGGTCAGCATCGCGACGACTTCAGCCGATGCGCCCTGGGCGTAGGTCAGGTGAGTCTTGCCGATTTTCTCACCGACGGTGATCACGATGCGTTTCCAGCCCACCATGGTGCCCAGGCCCAGCGCGATCGCTACCGCCACCTTGACCCACAGCGGAATGAAGCGCGTCGCGGTATCAATCTGCTGTTTGAACGTGTCGACCTTGGCCTGGGTGTCCGCGTCGAAGTTGCCGACCTTGTTTTTGTCCATCAGGCGGATGGCTTCGGAGGTCAGGTACATGTCGTTCCGCACGTTGGCGGTGGCCTCGGCCGGCACCTTGGCCAGTGACCCGTAACTGGCGACCTGATCGCCGATCTTGCCGGCCATGACGGCCAGCGCCGGGACCAGTTCAGGGGTCGCCTGCTTGTCGCGGATGTAAACGGAAAGTGTCTGTCGGGAATCGGCCGGCGCGGGCAGGGGCGCCGCTTTGCTCAGGGCCTGTTGGGTGACTTGGGCGACCGCCGCGAACTGCACCGACTGGTCGGCCGGCATGGCGCGGTTCAACGCGTAGGCCATCGGCAGCGTGCCCACCAGAATCAGCATGATCAGGCCCATGCCTTTCTGACCGTCGTTTGAGCCGTGGGCGAATGACACGCCGGTGCAGGTCAGGATCAGCAGGCCGCGAATCCAGATCGGTGGCGGCTTGTTGCCTTCCGGCGCTTTGTACAGCGCGCGGTTCTTCACGAACATGCGCAGCGCCATCAGCAACAGCGCGGCGCAGGTGAAGCCCACCAGCGGTGAGAGCAGCAGGGAATAACCGACTTTGGTCGCCTGAGACCAGTCCACGCCGCTGGTGCCGTCGCGGCCGTGCATCAAGGCGTTGGCGATACCGACGCCGATGATCGAGCCGATGAGTGTGTGGGAAGAGGAGGCCGGCAGACCCAGCCACCAGGTGCCGAGGTTCCACAGGATCGCCGCGATCAGCAGGGCGAAGATCATCGCGTAACCCGCCGATGAGCCGACTTGCAGGATCAGCTCGACCGGGAGCAGGGCAATGATGCCGAACGCCACCGCGCCGCTGGAAAACAGCACACCCAGGAAGTTGAACGTTCCCGACCAGACCACGGCGAAGTTCGGCGGCAGGGAGTGGGTGTAAATGACGGTGGCGACGGCGTTGGCGGTGTCGTGGAAACCGTTGACGAACTCAAAGCCGAGCGCGATGACCAGCGCCACGCCGAGCAGAATGAACGGCGTCCAGGTCAGCACGACGGTACCCAGATCGTCCATGTCCTGCTTGAGGCTGTAGCCGGTGTAAAACAGGCCCAATACCAGTACGACGCAGAAAATCACCATCGTCAGCACGCCAGGCTTGCGCCCGAATTGAGCACTCAGTCCGGGCCCCTGTTGCAGAGGGCGTTGAGCCAGTGAGGGGGTTGCCATGGGTCGCGATCCTGTTGAGGTGGGATGGTGACCATGATCATTACAAAATGTGACAGAGATGCGACACGGGTCACGTTTTGGCTGGATTTACTGGGGTTAGGGACCAGTGGGCGCGCCAATAATGCTGCCGTCAATAATCCCGACTCTTGCGAAACGCCCACCGTCCCGCAATAAACGTAAAGGTTGCCACCAGCGCGACCAGCACCCAGAACCCGTGGGGATCGCTGGCCAGGGGGATGCCGCCGACGTTCATGCCGAAGAAACCCGCGACGATGTTGATCGGCAGCGCCAGCACGGTCACGACGGTGAGGGTGAACAGCGTGCGGCTGCTTTGTTCGTTGAGGTTGGCGGCGATTTCTTCCTGCAGCAGTTTGATCCGTTCGCCCAAGGCGGTGAGGTCGCTGATCACCAGCGCCGACTCTTCGGTGGATTGCCGCAGTTCTTGCAGGTCGTCTTCCAGCAGCCATTGCGGCGGTCGGTGCAGCAGGCGCATCAGCGAGCCGGGCTCCAGCGCCAGCAGCCGCTGCAGGCGCACCAGCACCCGACGCATGGCGCCCAGTTCCGAGCGGTTGTTGCTCAGGCGTTGGGAGAGGAGTTGGTCTTCGATTTTGTCGACGCTGAGGCTGGTCTTGCGCATGAACTGACTCAGCACGTCGCTCTGATCGCGCAGCAGGTGGGCGAGCAGTTCGAGGGGGGAGCGGAAGGTTTCGCCTTGTTTGACCGAGGAGCGCAGCCGGTCTACCGAGCGCAGCGGCTGATGGCGTGCGGAGATCATCAGGTTGCTGCGCACGCACACCCACAATGTGGCGATGTCGGTGGAGATGCGGTTGAAGTCGAAGACCACGTCGTTGACCACCGCGAGCAGGGCGGAGTCGACGTGTTCGATGCGCGTGGAGCGTGAGCCTTCGTGCAGGGCTTCGAGAAACTCGTCGGGCAGGTCGAGGTTGGTTTTCAGCCAGCGTTCGCAGCTGGCGTGTGCGAGATTCAGGTGCAGCCAGACGAACTCGTCGGGCTCGGTCGGGTGGCGCAGGCACTCCAGCGCAGACGTCGAATCCAGCTCACGGCCGGGTTCCTCGGGACGGAAGCGGAACCCGTACAGCAAGCCAAACAGATCTGAGTCCTGGTGATGGGCAATGCGTTGATTCATGAAGGCTCGCAGACGGGAAGTGCCCCGCAGGGCACGAGATCGAAAGCGGCATCATCGCAAGGGGTTTTGACAGTTTTGTGACGGTTTGTGTCTGTCAGCGATCTTGTTCAGACCATTGACAGCCGCGTCTTGCGCAGGGGCGCCGGCCATGAGGTATCAATCAGCAATTCATCCTCGATGGACAGCTCGATATCAACCGCCGCAGCGTTCAATTCCAGGTGATGGGGAGTGACGGCCTTGGGAATGGCGATCACGCCGTCCTGACGCAGTACCCACGCCAGGCTGATCTGCGCCGGGGTGGCGTCGTGGCGCTCGGCGACTTCGAGGATGGCAGGGTTCATCAGCAAGTTGCCGGCCTGGCCGATCGGGCAGTACGCCATCAGCGGCATCCGGGCGGTTTGCATCCAGGGCAGCAGGTCGTATTCGATGCCGCGTTCTTCCGGGTTGTACAGCACCTGGTTGGTGGCGCACCCGCCGCCGAGGCCCAACGCGTCGAGCTCAAGCAGGTCTGACACGTCGAAATTGGACACGCCCCAGCGACCGATCTTGCCCGCTTCACGCAGACGCTCGAAGGCTTCAACGGTTTCTTCCAACGGGTACTGACCGGGCCAGTGCAGCAAATACAGATCGATATAGTCGGTGTTCATGCGTTTGAGGCTGCGCTCGCACGCCGCCGGAATGCCCGCGCGGCTGGCGTTGTGCGGGTAGACCTTGCTCACCAGCACGACCTCGTCGCGGCGCCCGGCGATGGCCTGGCCGACGACTTTCTCAGCGCCGCCTTCGCCGTACATCTCGGCGGTGTCGATCAGCGTCAGACCGAGGTCGATGCCCAGTTGCAGCGCCGAGTCTTCCGCCTCGAACTGATGGCGGTCCTCACCCATGTGCCAGGTGCCCTGACCGATAACGGGGACGGTTTTGTCTGCCAGTTCAAGCGTGCGCATCGGGGGTGCCTCCGGGCGGATAGGACTGAATGATTAAGAGTCAGGCAGTACTGGCCGGCAGGGGTTCAATTTCAAGCGAATGCGCAGTGCGTGAGCGTGACTGCGTGTCTATTGTAGGACCGGCTTGAGCCGGGAAAAGGCCTGCGTGAACGACATCAGTTTTGCGGCGTGACAGATGACGCCTTCCCGGCTAAAGCCGGTCCCACAAAAAGCAGTGCGTGCCAACCCGCGAGAACTCACTGATGCCCGTTCCCCCAACCCCCGCCCAGCGCCAGGAACAGGTCGATCTGTCCCATTGCCACTTGGGTATTCGCCGCCGCCAGTTGCGCGGTGACGTCGGTGTAGGTGCGGGTGGCTTGCAGGTCGGCGAGGAAGGATTCGCGGCCGGCCAGGAAGAACCGATGGGTCTGGTCCGCAGCCTGGCGCGCCGACTCCTCGGTTTCAACCAACGCATCGCGGCGTTCCAGCAGCGCGGTGTATTGCGACAGCCCGGTCTGGGCTTCGCGGATCGCGTTCAGCACCACGCCATCAAAACGCGCCAGCGCCACCTGATTCGACGCTTCGGCGATGTGAATTCGCGCCCGTGCGCCATTGGACGGGATGGTCCAATTGATCACCCCACCAAAGCCCCAGCGATTGGTCGACGGATCGCCCAGTTCATCGAGAATCCCCACAGTGCCCACGGTCGCGCCGATGCTGATGTCCGGATACAACTCGCCGGTCGCCACACCAATGGCCGCGGTCGACATCGCCAGGCGGCGTTCTGCCTGACGGACATCGGGGCGACGCTTGAGCAGCGCGGCGCCATCGCCCACCGGCATGACTTGAGCGATGTGCGGCAGCTCGGCGCATTCCGCCACCCCTTGCGGCAACTGGTTCAGCGGCCGGGCGAGGAGCATCGACAACCGATACAACGCCGACTTCTGCGCCGCTTCATAACGCGGTAAGTCAGCACGCAGCGAGCGGAACTGGGTTTGCGAGCGCGTCACCTGGGTTTCATCGCCACGGCCGGCATCGCGCAGGCGTTGGGTCAGGCTCAGGCCCTGCTTCTGCAGGTCGAGGGAGTGCAGGGCGATGTTGCGTTCTTCGTTGGCGGCGCACACCTGGGTGTACGCGCGGACCACATCGGCCACCAACGTGATGCGCGCCGTGTCGGCCGCCGCCTGGGTCGCGTCGGCGTTGGCCTGGGCCGCTTCGATCCCGCGCTGCAGCACGCCGAACAGGTCGAACTGATACGAAGTGGTCAGGCCGACATCGCCGACGTTCGCCACCGGTACTTTCTCCGGCAGCAGATAGGCCTGGCCGGACTCCTGCAAGCGCTGCGCACCGGCTTTGGCCGTGCCGCTCCAGCCGCCGGCCGCATCGGCTTCGTTCATCTGAAAGCGCGCCCGTTGCAGGTTCGCCGCCGCGACGCGCAAATCGGTGCTCGACACCAGCGCCTGACCCACCAATTCATCAAGCTTCGGATCGTGATACAGCCGCCACCAGTCAGCCGGCACCGGCGCCGACACCACATTGGTCGACGAACCGGCCAGCTCGCCTTGCAGATCGGGTCGATTCACGGCGGCTTTCTCAGGCAGCGTGTAATCCGGGCCGACCACGGTGCAAGCCGACAGCAGCAAGCCCATGCCGACGGTGAGCAGGCGTGCGCGGTGTTTCATTTGGGCGCTCCTGGCTGGACGGTTTGATCATTTCCCTGAGTATCTGCGCGGGCGTCATCGATGATCGACACCGTCGCCGTGCGCCCCGCAATCATGCGGAAATCCGCTGGCACGTCGTCGAACGCAATGCGCACCGGAATCCGCTGGGCCAGACGCACCCAGCTGAACGCCGGATTGACGTTGGGCAGCAGGTTCGAGCCGCTGCTGCGGTCGCGGTCTTCGATGGCGGCGACGATGCTCACCACATGGCCGCGCAGGCGGGCGTTGTCGCCGATCACGCGGATGTCCACGCCGGAGCCGATGTGAATCCCGTCCAGTTTGGTTTCTTCAAAGTAGCCGTCGATGTGGAAGGAGTTGCTGTCCACCACCGACAGCACCGGCCGCCCGGCGCTGACGAATTCGCGGTCCCGGGGCGCACGGTCGTTGAGGTAGCCGTCCACCGGGCTGCGGATCACCGAGCGGTCCAGGTTCAGTTGCGCCGAATCGACCGCCACCTGGGCTTCGTTCAGGGCCGACAACGCGCGGGCTTCCCTGGACTGGCTTTCTTCCAGTTGCTCGCGGGCCACCAGATTGCCGAGGCTGCGGTTACGCCGGTTTTCGCGCTGGGCCTGTTCCCAGGTTTCCTTGCGCTCGGCCACGGTCGCCTGGGCCTGGCGCAAGGCGAGACGGAAACGGTCCTGGTCGATGGTGAACAGCAACTGGCCTTTCTTGACCAGTTGGTTGTCGCTCACCGCGACCTTCTCGATCAGCCCCGAAACGTCCGGCGCGATCTGGATGACGTCGGCGCGGATGTGCCCGTCGCGGGTCCAGGGCGCGTACATGTAATACATCACCATGCGCCACACGACGATCGCGGCGAGGGTGACAACCAGCAGGGTCAGGACCACGCGGCCCAGCGTCAGTAGAGGTTTTTTCATTTCATCAGGTATCGACTTAGGGTATCCACGACGCCGAGCAACAGAGCGTATAGACCGACGTTGAACAAAGCCCGGTGCCAGACCAGGCGGTAGAAGCGGGCGCGCGTCAACACGGCGTGCACCACCAGAAAAATCAGGTAAGCGATGCCCATCAGCACCAGAAAGGTCGGCAGGAAGATCCCGCTGATGTCCACATCACCGATCATAAGGGCGCTCCATCGATGCCATAGGGCGGTTGTTCTTCCTGCTCGGCGAGCACATCGACGATCTCCACACCCGGCAGCAGCGCCAGGCGCAAGCCACTGAGGGCGTGCAGCAGATTCAGCCGCGCGTCGTCATCATCTTCGCCGTTGAACGCCAGCGCGCGGCGGGCGCGGTCCATGGTCATCAACAGACCTTTAGGGGCGGGCAAACGCTCCCGGGCTTTCAGGCAGGCGCGGAAATGCGCACCGACTTCGGTCGCGACCTGGCGCAACAGCTGGCGCGGCGCGGGGTCGACCCGTGGCATGTATGCCAGCAAGTCCAGCATGTTCAGGGCAACCCGCGCTTCGCGCAGTGCAGTGGTGGAATCCTGCGCGGTGATCGCCAGGCGCGGCAGGTGCTGCATCAGCCGGTCCAGCATGCGCACGCCCATGTGCCGGTGCTCGGCCAGGGTGGCGTCTTCGCTGAGGGAGACGATGTCGCGCCAGCTGAAGCGGGTCAGGCGCCTGGCCGCCACTTCGGTGCCGAACGGCCTGACGATCAGCGTCCAGACGAAGGCGAATGCCAGACCCGCCGGCCCGGCCAGGTTGGAATTGACGAAGTTGACGAAATCGGCGTCGTAGGCGCTCTGGATACTGATGAAGGACGAAGTGTTGACGATGGTCAGCAGCGTGCCGAGGTAGAACTTCGGCTGAACGGTCAGGGTGCCGACGCAGATGAACGGCACTGAAAACGCCAGCACCAGCATCGGGAAGTCGTGCAGGTTAGGCAGCACCACGAACAGATAGAGGCTGGCGAAGATCACCGACATCATGGTCCAGAAGAAGAAGCGGTAGATCTGCGGCGCCGGGTCGTCCATCGCCGCGAAGAAGCTGCACGACACCGCCGCCAGCGCCACTGCGCTCGCGCCATCCTGCCAGCCCAGCAAGATCCACAGCACCGACGCGACGATGATGGCACTGACTGAGGTCGCCACCGAATACAGCATCATCCCGCGATCGAGAAACGGCGACAGCCGCCCCAGCCGCCAATGGCGATACACCGCGCGCCACGCCGAGTGGTCATCGGTCTCGATGGCGTGCTGCAGGCTGCGGCAGTCCTGCCACAGGTCAATCCACTCGCGCAGGCGATACAGCGCGTTCGACAGCAGCAGGTGCCGGCGATCGTCAATCTGCGCAGGGGTGGGTTGCAGGCGATCAAGCTCGGTGTGGAGGGCTTTCCAATACGTGATCGGTGCACCTTCTGCGGTCTGCTCGACCCAGTTGCGGCACTCGATCAACAACGGGGCGAGGTCGGCGACGTGCTCGGGCGAACGCCGCTCCAGCGCCCAGAGTGCATCGTCCAGGGCGTCGATGACCGGCAACAGATGAATCATCCGTCCGCGCAGTTCCTTGGCGTTGCGCACGGTCTGGCGATGGGCGCCTTCGTGGGGCAATTGGCCGATCATCAGCTCCAGGCTGTTGAAGGTCCCGACCATGGCCGTGCGCAGGCCGCCGACGGCTTCCGGCGTGGCGCTGCGCGAGAGGAACAGGTCGCTGTAGGCCGAGGCGTCCTTGAACCACTTGCCCATGGCGTCGACAAGCACCGGCGCCAGCCGACGCGGCCAGAACATCGCGCCGACCACCGCGGCGCAGACGATACCGAGGAAGATTTCCTCGGTGCGCGAGACGGCGATGTCGAACACCGCCTGGGGGTTGTCGACCACGGGGAAGGAAATCAGCGGCATGGTGTAACCCGCCAGCATCAGCGCGTAGCTGTTGGCGGTGCGCAAGTGCAGGGACAAGAAGAGCAGGGTGCCGGTCCACAGTGCGATGACCACGGCCAGCAAAAACGGCGTCTGCACGAACATCGGCACCAGCATCACCGACGCTGCGGCGCCGAGCAGCGTGCCGGCGGCGCGGTACAGCGCCTTGGAACTGGTCGGCGCCACGAACGGGCTGGAAACGATGTACACCGTTGCCATCGCCCAATAGGGGCGGGGCAGTTCCATCATCAGCGCGATGTACAGCGCCAGCATCGACGCCGCGAACGTGCGCACGCCGTAGAACCAGTCGCGACCCGGCGGTACGCCGTCGAAAAACCCGTTGAACCTGCCGCTCAAGATGACGACTCCGGCGCCATTGGCGTGGCTTGGGCGATGGCGTTGAACACCCGTAACGTCGCCTCCAGGTCGGCCGGGTCAACATTGCTGAAGATGTCGCGGCGCAGGCGGATCAGCTCCTCCTCGATGGCGTTGGCCAACGCCCGGCCCTGATCGGTCAGGCTCAAGGCTTTGGCGCGGCGGTCGGTGGGGTCTTCGGTGCGCTGCACCAGTCCGGCCTTGCACAGCTGATCGAGCAGGCGCACCAGTGAGGGGCTTTCCAGCCCGCAGGCCTGGGCCACCGTCACCTGACGCACCCCTTCACCCAGGCGCGCGATCATCAGCAACGGGCCGGCGCAGGCTTCGGTGACGCCAACGTTGATCAGCGTGGTCTGGCAGACACGACGCCACTGCCGGGAGGCCGCGACGACGCCGCCGGTAATGCGCATTTGCAGGGTGTCAGGGTTCATGAAGAGGCCATTGGAACGATACGGAGTTTGGTTAGGGCCTGAATGATTAGGCGCTGCATTATTAGGTTGCTAACTAATAATATCTTGTAACACTGTGGGGTCGTCAAATGGAATCTGTCCTGGAGCGCCGGGCGGATTGTCGCAGGACGGTCTGGCCGGATGTCTGACAGAGAGCATAGGGCGCGCCAGATGGCTCTCATCGCTGAGTAGGAAGGCGAGACGACCCGAAGCAGGAATTTTCCGATACCGTCTGTCGGCTGAATCCTCGCTGGCTGAACTAATTTTCTGAGCGTCGTCTAAGCGCTCCTCCAAAAAAATGGCGCCAAATTATTAGCCCTTCTCCCCGGTTTCCGCTGGTTGGGCAAAACATGGGGGCAATGAGCCACTTTGCCTTAATAGTGGCACTGTGCTTTCTTTGGGGGCTGCTTCTGCAGGTTCGGCGGTTTCTTGACTCCGGGGGCGACTAAAGATCAAACGGTTCAGCCGATAGCAAAGATGACGGGAACGGCAGTGACAGGCCTGTTCCAGACACCTTCTTTGCTGTGCGCCTCGCGCACCATGAGTGCACCCATGATTGATCTCGCCATCTGGAATCTTTCTATACCGGTCGGTATCGCAGCCGCCACCATCGACACGCCGAAACTCGTCGGCGGTTACCAGGATGGTTACTTCCGTTCAGGGGACACGCTGTTCTTCTGGGCGCCGGTTACAGGGTCAAGGACTGACAATGCCAAATTTCCCCGCACGGAGCTGCGTGAAACCTACGCCAACGGTGCGGTTCACAACTGGACCTACTCTGACGCGGACAACTTCCTGCGTGCCGCGCTCACCGTAGACCAAGTGCCTTCTTCGGGCAAAATCGTCATCGGTCAGATCCACGCCTTTGGCAGTACCGAGCCGCTCCTCAAGCTCGAATACCAGTACAAGGAAAAAACCAAGACCGGCAACCTCGTGGTGAAGTATCGCGCGACGCCGACGTCCGAGCCCGAAGTCATTCAAGTGGCAACCGGCGTGCTGCTCAAGCAACGCTTCACTTACACCATCCACCTGACCCAGGCTGGCAACCTGACCGTCAATGCCTACGACATGCAGTGGGGCGCCAAGCTGGACCTGACCTGGAAAGGCAAGCCGCTGTATTTCAAGGCGGGCGTGTACACCCAGGACAACGCTGGCTATGCCACCGAAGGCGGGGCGGCGACGTTCTACAAACTGCAGGCCACCCACGACAAGAAGGCGTGAGGGCTACAGCAGCCGGGCTCCGGGCTGGCGTGGGAACATCAGTGCGAAACAGATCCGCCCCGGCGCAGGCTGATTGACCGACACTTCGCCGCCATGCAACTGCATGATCGCGGCCACGATCGCCAGGCCGAGTCCGTTGGAATCGGAGCTCTGGTGCCGTGAGGCGTCGCCGCGATAGAAGCGGTCAAACAGTTTGCCCAGGGTGGCGCCGTCCAGCGTCGGGCCCTGGTTCTCTACTTCGATGCGGCACTGCCTGCCGTTCTCAACCACTCGGCTCTCGATTACGCGAATGTCAATCACACTGCCTTCGTCGGCGTAGCGGATCGCGTTGGCCACCAGATTGCTCAGGGCCCTTCGCAGCAGCAGCGGATCGGCCTCGATCCGAGCGTCGCCTTCGGTGTGCAGGGCGATGTCCCGTTCTTCCGCCAACCCTTCGAAATAGCCCGCGACCCGTTGCATTTCATCCGCCAGGTCCAGCGTCTGGCGATTGAGCGCGGCCTTGGCTTCATCGGCGCGCGCCAGGAACAGGATGCTTTCGACCATTCGCGAGATCCGTTCCAGCTCCTCCAGGTTCGAGGCCAGCAACGCCTGGTATTCATCCTCGGTGCGCGGTTGCCGCAGGGCCACCTGACAATGCCCCATCAACGAACCCACCGGCGTGCGGATTTCATGGGCCAGGTCGGCGGAAAACTGCGTCAGCCGCTGATAGCCATCGGCAAGCCGGTCGAGCATCGCGTTATACGCCTCGCCCAGTTGCTGCAGCTCTACCGGTGTGTCGCGGTTGTCCATGCGGCTGTCCAGTTGCGCCGGGGTGATGGCCGCGGCATGGCTGGCCATTCTGCGCAACGGCCGCAGACCCCGTCGCAGCAACACATATCCGAGCAACGCCGTCAGCACAAACGCGAGCGACACAGCGAGCAGGATGCGGTTACGGAAGCCCGCCAGGGTGGCCATCTCCTTGACCGCAATGTGCGCGGCCGTCAGGTGCACAACCTTGCCGCCGGACACCGCTTCGACCGTCGCCGCGCGCATCGGCACGCCGGAATCCAGCAGGCCGCTGCGCATGTCGGCCACGCCCAGCGGCATGTTGGCCGGCACCACCGGCATTGGCGGCAGCGGCGCATGCAGCGGATTGACCATGATCACCGCAGGCTTGCCCGGCTCGGCGATGATGAAAATGTCGTCTTCGCTGTCGAGCATGTTCTCGAACAGCTGCGGGCTGCTTTGCAGCGTGGTCAGGGTCAGGTCGTATTGCAGCAGTTTGCGAAAGTGATCCAGGCGCGCCAGCACCGCATGGTCGCTGCGGGTCATGACCGCGCCCTTCATGGTCTCGTAGAGGTACATGCCGGCGCTGGCGACGGCGAGCATGGCCACCACCGAAAACGCCAGGGTCGCGCGCAGGGTCAGGGATGGCTGGCGTCGGGCTCGCATGGCCGCACCTCACAGACGTAACCGATGCCGCGCACGGTGTGGATGAGTTTGATCGGGTAGGGCGTGTCGACCTTGCTGCGCAGGCGCTTGATCGCCACGTCGACGACGTTGGTGTCGCTGTCGAAATTCATGTCCCAGACTTCCGAAGCAATCTGCGCCCTCGACAGCACGTCGCCCTCGCGGCGCAGAAACAGATGCAGCAGCGCGAATTCCTTGTTGGTCAGGGTGATGACCTGTTGCTGGCGCGTGACCCGACGGCGCAGCAGGTCCAGTTCAAGATCGGCGAGGTGGAAATGATCGGCCTCGCGCACCACCCCGCGCCGCAGGATGGTGCGTATGCGCAGGAGCAGTTCGGTAAATGAAAACGGCTTGACCAGGTAATCGTCGGCGCCCAGTTCCAGGCCGCGAATACGGTCCTGCAACTGATCGCGGGCGGTGAGAAACAGCACCGGCACGTCCTGCTTCGCCCGCAGGATTTCAATGATCTGCCAGCCGTCGATGCCCGGCAGCATGACGTCCAGCACCAGCAGGTCGTAGCTGTGCTCCAGGGCCATGTGCAGGCCGTCGGTGCCGTGCTGGGTCCAGTCGACTTTGTAACCGGACTCGGTGAGGCCCTTCTTCAGGTACTCGCCAGTCTTGGTGTCGTCTTCGATAAGCAGAATGTGCATCGTCGGTCAGGCTCGCTTCACGTCATTGGCAACGTCGCCGGCGTGGGCTGTCAGGTGGGTGATCAGATTGGACAGAAGCGGCGCGAAGGGCTGCAGGCCGCGCCGGATGTGGAGTGTAACCAACGGATGGCGCGCGGTCGGTTACATTTTTGTCATTGATTGCGCCCTGGCGGACACGCTCAACGCTGGTGTGCTTGAATGACAAAAATGTAATCGGGCGGTCATTCTCGGGTGCCGGTTGCGGGTACAGGATGGCCGTCATGCAACACACATGACCCTCAGCTTCACCTTTCCCCAACTGCCTGAAGGAATCCACCGATGAAGATGAAGACAGCCCTGACCACCACGTTCGGCATGCTGATGCTCAGCGCCGCCGTCATGGCATCCGCCGCCGGCATGGCCGCCGGTGACATGCCGGTGGTCAAGCCACTGCGCGGGACGGTCGACAGCGTCGACAGCAACACCCTGAATTTCACCACCCGTTCCGGCGCCCATCAGAGCATTGGCCTGACCGACAAGACCGGCATCCGTCTGGTCTCCAAGGCCGACATCGCGTCGATCAAAGCGGACAGCTTCATCGGCTCCGCCGCCACTCCACAGCCCGACGGCACGCTGAAGGCCCTGGAAGTGACGGTGTTCGAACCGAGCCTGAAAGGCAGCGGTGAAGGCCACTACGGTTGGGAAAACGCTGACGGCACCACCGGCACCATGACCAATGGCACCGTCGGCAAGCTGAGCGGCAAGGCCAACGGCCGTACCCTGAGCGTCGGCTACAAAGGCGGCGAGAAGCAACTGGTCGTGCCGGAAGACGTGCCCATTGCCTACGTGCAGTCGGGCAAGGTCGATGAGCTGGTCAAGGGCGCGAAAATCGTCGTGTTCCCGGGCGAAGACGGCAAGACCGCACGCGGTGTCGCGGTCGGCAAAGACGGCTTCCAGCCGCCGATGTAAGCGGGTTGCGGCGTCTCACGGCGCCGCTTTCACCGAATCCGTGATGAGTCTCGCACCATGAAAAAAACCAGAATTCATCCATGGCCCATCCGCCTGACGCACTGGATCAATGCCTCCGGCATGGTCTGCATGTTCATGAGCGGGTGGGGCATTTACAACGCATCGCCGCTGTTCAGCTTCACGTTCCCCCGGGATTTCACCCTGGGCGGCTGGCTGGGCGGCGCGCTGGCGTGGCACTTCGCAGTGATGTGGCTGTTGGTGATCAATGGCTTGATCTACGTGCTGTATGGCTTGTTCACCCGGCATTTCAAGCGCGACTTCCTTCCGGTCACCCCCAAGGCCGTCAAGCGCGACATGCTCGATGCGCTGCGTTTTCGACTCAAGCACGAGAAGGGCGTCTACAACGCCGTGCAGCGCCTGATGTATTGGCTGGTGCTGGCCGCCGGCGTGTTGATCGTGCTGACGGGGCTGGCGATCTGGAAGCCCATTCAGTTGCAGGAATTGACTGCCGTGTTCGGCGGCTACGACTTCGCCCGGTACGTGCATTTTGCGGCGATGGCGTTCATTGGCGCGTTCGTGGTGGTGCATCTGGCGTTGGTGCTGATGGTGCCGAAAACCCTGATGCCGATGATCACCGGCGGTACGCGTGGGATTGAGAGCGGGAAGGTCGAGCATGATTGAGCCTAAGAAACGCGCCATTGCGCGCATCAAACTGGAGCCGGCCCAGCAGATCCAGCTGGAGAGCCTGCAGCGTCGGCATTTCCTGAAAGGCGGCCTGACCGTGGGCGCGATGGCGATGCTCACCGGTTGCAACCTGCAGGACGGCGATCAGGTGGATAAGGTGCTGTGGAGCATGTCGCGCTGGAACGATCGGGTTCAGGCCTGGCTGTTCAGCGGGCAGAAGCTGGCGCCGACGTTCACCAAGGATCAGGTCCGCACTCCGTTCCCGTTCAATGCGTTTTACAGCGAGGATGATATTCCGGAGCTGGACACGGCGGACTGGAAGCTGGGTGTGTCGGGGCTGGTGCGCGACAAGGCGCCGTGGACGCTGGAGGGGTTGCGCACGTTGCCCCAGCGCAGTGATATCACGCGGTTGATTTGCGTTGAGGGCTGGAGCGCGATCGGGCAGTGGGGCGGTGTGCCGTTGCGCACTTTCCTGGAGCATGTGGGGGCGGACACGACGGCGAAGTTTGTCGGGTTCAAGTGCGCGGATCGGTATTACTCGAGTCTGGATATGCCGACGGCGTTGCATCCGCAGACGCTGCTGGCGCTGGATTTCGCCGAGGTGGCGCTGCCGCCGGAGTATGGTTATCCGTTGCGGGTGAGGGTGCCGACGAAGCTGGGGTTCAAGAATCCGAAGCACATCGTTGAGATTGTGGTGAGCAATGATTATCCCGGGGGGTATTGGGAAGATCAGGGGTACAACTGGTTTAGCGGGATTTGAGCCCGGGCTTTTTAGGATCAAGATCAAGATCAAGATCACAAGCGTCGGCCTAACGGCCTCGGGTTTCGCCTTCGGCGAGTTACTTGGAAAAGCACCCCAAGTAACCAAGGGTGCCTGCTCCTGGTTTGGCCCGACTTCGTCGGGTTCCCTCACTCCGACGACGCTCCGTGGGCCCGCGCCGAACGGACATCCATGTCCTGACGGCGCTCTCGCGGCATCCATGCCGCTCGGCCCACTCCGCGTCGTCTGCGTTCGGCCTGCACCCAAGTCGCGTTCTGCGGTGTCTGAGCTTTTTGCGTATGAAGATCAAAAGCGGATCAAAAGCGGATCAAGGGCGGATCAAGGGCGGATTGCGGTCTGAGGATACTGGGGACTTGTGGGAGCGAGCTTTCTCGCGAAGGCAGTGGTACAGCCGCCAAATAATTGGTGTTTGAAATGCAGCATTCGCGAGCAAGCTCGCTCCCACGGGATGGGGGGGCGGTCAGCAAAATTGCTGGCGCCTGGGCTGGCCTCTTCCCGGCTAAAGCCGGTCCCACTGAAAGCACCGCGTTCTCCCTGCTGATCGTGCCCACGCTCTGCGTGGGTATGCATCTGAGGGCGCTCCGCGTCCATCCCCGGCTAAAGCCAGTCCTACAAACACCGCGGTCACGGTAGGACTGGCTTTAGCCGGGAAAGCGTCGATGGTTCCACCGCAAAAGCTATGGTTCCCAGCTACCTTGAAGTATTCACTAGCTGTTTTCGATTATTTGCGACTCACCCGGCCCACGCCACACTATTCTGCGGTACGGCCCGCTCAGCATCTTATTTTCTCTCAGGAATTCAAATACGTCGGCAGGACACCAACCTGGACCCGCGGAAAAGCAAACTCCCGCATCTCGCAACTTTTCAAAAACAGTTATTTTTGAGCTTTGATTTGGTGTGATCAAAGCCATCAATTTCTTTTCTTTATCTGGCGCCGGGACGAAACCTAACGCTACGAGTAGGTCAATCACACCATCATCTATGACTTTCACTGCTATTACTGATGGCGAGGCTTCCACAACATAGGCCTTTGTAGTGTTTCTTGTAGTATTCACTTCACAATCACCGTTGTAATAGTCTGATCGTCAAGCCGCAAAACGGATGGCGAGCGATCCGGCCTCTTCCCGGCTAAAGCCGGTCCTACAACCACCGCGGTCATCGTAGGACCGGCTTTAGCCGGGAAGCCCTTGATCTGCTTTTGATCTTAATACGCAAAAGGCTCAAACACCGCCAATCGCGACTTGGGTGCAGGCTGAACGCAGGTTTCGCGAAGTGGGCCGAGCCGCAGGGATGCGGCGAGAGCGCCGTCAGGGCATGGATGCCCGTTCGGCGCGGGCCCACGGAGCGAGGCCGGAGTGAAGGAACCCGACGAAGTCGGGCCCAACCGGGAGCAAAGCGTTTTTGGTTACTTTTGGGGCGCTTTTGCCAAAAGTGACCCGCCGTAAGGGCGGAACCATAACTTCAGCTAACACAAATAATGGATAGAGCTCCAATCCAACAAACGGCGCACCCATAAAAAAGCCCGCCTGCCGATCTCTCGGCAAGCGGGCTCTTCACTACCTGAGGAATCAGTTCAAACCCAATTTCCCGCGCATCTGCGACAGATCTTCAGCCAGCGTATTGACCGGACCCGCCAGCGCCTTGCGGTCCTGCTCCTTCACCTTATCGTACGTCTCGTAGCCACCGTCCTTGGTCTTGTACTTCGCCAGAATCTTGTCCACCGTCGCAAAGTTCTTCTCGACCTTCGCCACGAACGACTTGTCCGACTGCTCCAGCTGCGGCTTGAACAGATCGACGATCTTCTTCGACCCGTCAACGTTGCCCTGGAAATCATACAGATCAGTGTGGCTGTAACGATCTTCCTCGCCCGACAGCTTCGTCGCCGCCACTTCTTCCATCAGCGCAGCCGCACCGCCTACCACCTTCTCCGGCGGGAACGTCATGTCCGCGATGCGCGACTGCAGCTCTTTCACGTCAGCCAGCAGCTTGTCCGCGAACACGCCCTGATCCTTGGTGGAATTCTGCGAGAACAACGCATATTCCAGACGGTGGAAACCGGTGAAATCGTCGGCCTTCACGCCGTTTTCGTGATCGTCCTCACGGGAGTCGATCGACGCGTCCAGTTCGCTGAACAGCTCGGCGATCGGCTCGATCGACTCGTACGACAGACGCGTGGTCGGGAACAGCTTCTTCGCCGTTGCCAGGTCGCCTTTCTTGATCGCGTCGGTGAACTTCTGGGTGTCGGCGGCCAGGGTGTCGACGTTTTCCGTCACGTAGATTTTGTAGTCCGAAACCGGCGTGACCAGGTCCAGCGGCGCGGTGGCAGCGAACGCGGACATCGATGTCTGCAATACGCCAAAGGTAAGCAACAACGCGAGAGGCGACTTTTTCATAGAGCTCTTCCTGTGAGGTAAGGGTGTCAGGCAGTTTTTGTTGTCTGGGCAGAGGCGGCCAGCAGCGACCGGCCAATGAAATCGTTGTTGTCGACCACGCCCGGCAGGGTGAAGAAATAACCGCCGCCGATGGGCTTGAGGTACTCCTCCAGCGGCTCGCCGTTGAGGCGTGTCTGCACGGTAATAAAGCCTTTCTCCAGATCCGCCTGATAGCAGATGAACAGCAGGCCCATGTCCAGCTGACCGTTCTTGTTCACGCCGTTCGAGTAGTTGAACGGGCGACGCAGGATCAGGTTGCGCTGGGTCTCCGCCGTGCGCGGGTTCGCCAGGCGGATGTGTGAATCCAGCTTGGTGATCTTGCCTGCCGGATCATTGTGGTAATTCGGGACGTCGGCTTCGGTCTTGCCGTCCATCGGCGCGCCGGTGGTTTTGACCCGGCCGAAGATGGCTTCCTGTTCCTGCAGCGGGGTACGGTCCCAGCGCTCGACGAAGTTGCGGATGATGCGCACCGCCTGATAGCTGCCATTGGCGGCCCAGGCCGGTTCGTCGCTGCCCGGTTGCACCCAGACCAGCTCGTTCATGGTCTTCTGGTTGTTCGAATCCGGGTTGGCCGAGCCGTCGCGGAAACCCAGGAAGTTGCGCGCGCTTTCCGGGGCCTGGCCCGGTTTCAGCGGGGCCTGGGCAGGCACGGTGCCTTCCTGTTTCCAGCGCACCAGCAGCAGGTCCGGCAGGTTTTTCACGATGTCGCGCAGGGCGTGAATGTTGCTGTCCGGGGCGTTCGAGCAGAACTGAATGCTCAAGTCGCCGTGGCAGCACTCGGCCTCCAGCGCGTCGTTGGGGAAACCGACCATGCGCTGCAAACGCTTGGGCTTGACGGGTTCGAGACCAAAGCGGTCGTCGAACAGCGAGTCACCCACTGACACGGTGATGGTCAGGTTGTCAGGCGTGACCACCGGGCCGAGGATGCCGGAATCGAGCGGTGGCAGTTTCGGGTCGACCTGGGGCACGGCCCCGCCGGTCATGAGAAACGTGATCCGCTCATTCAAGGTGCGGAACATGCGCTCAAGGTCTTCGCGGTCCTGCGCCAGCACGTCGAAGGAGACCATCATCCCGGCGGCAGGGCGCGGGTTGACGATGCCGCTTTGATGCTGACCGTGGAACGCGTTGTGGTCCTGGGTCTTTTCGCTTTTCGGTGCTTCGGTGACCTGCGCCGGCGCGGTGGCGGCGAACGCGTTACCGGTCAGGCTGGCACCGGCCACCGCTGCGCCTGCAGCGCCAAGGCCCAGCAGGACGCGGCGACGGTCAGTAGAGATCGGCGCGTTTTTTGAATCGGAGTCTTTCATGTGAATGCTGTCTTCGCTCTGGTTTCAAGGCCAGGCGGGCGCGTGGGGCGCCCGCCCGGGCACGCTCACAGGCCTGAGAGGCCGAGGGCCGGATCGATTCCATCGAGTGCGTCGGCCAGTGCCTTGGCCTTGTCTGCTATTTGTTTTCGTTGTTCGGTGCTGACCTGATCGTACGGTTTGAAGCCGTCGGCGGTCTTGAGCATCAGCAGCTGGTCATCCAGTGCGGTGCTCGCGGTGTCGATCTTTTTCAGCACGTCGCCGGACGTCTTGGTCAGCAGCGGACGCAGCAGGTCGATGACCTTGCGCGTGCCTTCCAGGTTGGCGGCAAAGCCGTTCACGTCGAGGTGGCTGTAGCGTTCTTCTTCGCCGTTGTTGCGGACCTCGGCGATGCTGCGCATGTTGCGCACGACCATGCTCGCCAGTTGCTCCGGGGCGATGCTCTGGGCCAACAGTTGCTGTTTCAGGCTGGCGATGTCGGCTTGCAGCTTCTGCACGACCGGCGTCAGGCCATCGACGGATTTCTGCGAGAACAGGCCGAATTCGAGGCGGTGGAAGCCGCCGAAGCCTGGATCCTGTTCGCGTTTCTCGTAGTAGTCGGCGCGGGCGTTGATCGCGTTGTCCAGCTCGGACAGGCGCTGGGCTGCAGGGGCGATACGCTGATAGGCGGCACGGGCCGGCGCGTAGGCTTTTTGCGCCTGGGCCAGATCGCCGCTGTCGATGGCTTGTTGCAGATCGTTCGTTGCGCGGATCAGCGCGCTGCTCTGGGTGCTCAAGTAGACGCGGTATTCGGACAGCGGGCCGATGAAGGCGACCATCGACGGCCGCGCTTTGGCGGCGGCGTCCGACTCAGCGGTTGGCGTCACGTGCAGGGTGCCGCGCGGGTTGCTCAGCAAGCCGCAGGTAATCGCGTAGTCGCCTGGCTGCAGGTTGGCGTTGATGATCTGGCTCAGGCCCGGAACGATGTTTTCGCGTTCTTCCACCACCAGCACGCCGTCGAGGATTTCCCACTCCACGGCGCGATCCGAGGCGTTGACGATGCGGAAAGCGTTCTTGCCGGCCGGCACGGTGATCGAGTTCGGCTCGCAGCTCTTCGCGTTGATGGTCACGACGGTTTCATTGCCGCTGTTGGCGATGCGCTTTTTCTGCGCGGCCTGGGAGGCGAAGTAGAACATGGCGCCGGCGGCGATCATCAGAATCACCGAGCCTGCAACGGCGAACTGCAGGGCGCGTGGGGGCTTGGCTTTCTTCGGAGGAAGGCCGTTGGCAGTGGAGTTCATGAGTGCCCTTATTTGTTCGTAACTGAATTCGTAACTGAAGAAGTGTGGCCGTGTTCATGGGCCGGGCGGGTGGGCAGACTCACCACCCGCGCCTGAGGCTTGAAGAACAGGAACAGCGCAAAGAACAGGTACGCCAGGTACGCCACCAGCACGCTGACGGTCGGCGCATCCTGATAACCGAACATGCCGGCCAGCACCGAGCCGGTCGGGCCATCCATCGGCAGGGTCGCGCTGATGTCGAAGACCACGTCCTGGAAGTGGTTCCAGACACCGGCTTCGTGCAGCGAGCGCACCGAGTTGGCGAGAATGCCCGCCGCGACGACGAGGATGAACAGGCCGGTGTAGCGGAAGAACTTGCTCAGGTTCAGGCGCATGCTGCCTTTGTAGATGCCGACGCCGATGCACACCGCGATGATCAGGCCGAACAGCGCACCCAGCGGGCCGGACATGCCTTCGCTCTGCTGGAAAACGGCGAGCAGGAAGAACACGGTTTCGAGGCTTTCGCGGGCGACGGCGAAGAACACCATGCCGATCAGCGCGTAGGTCTGGTTTCTCGACCCGGCCAAGGCGGCGTCCAGGGACTGGTGCAGGTCATGTTTGACCGACCGGGCGACTTTGCGCATCCACACGACCATGGAACTGAGTATCACCACGGCGACGAGGCCGACAATGCCTTCGAACAGTTCCTGCTGCTTTTGCGGGAATTCAGCACTGACCATTTCCAGGCCACCGCCGACGAACAGCGCCAGGGCGACGGCCAGAAACACGCCGATCCACACCGCGGGCATCCACTCGCCACGGCCGGTCTGTCTCAGGTAACTGGCAATGATGCCAACGATAAGCGCGGCTTCAATCCCTTCGCGCAGCATGATCAAAAAAGGAACGAGCATTTATCACCGGTGCAGATCTGATAGGGTGTGCGACGTGAATGCGTCAGGTAGCCATTCGCATTCAGCCATTGTGTAACATAATGATACTCATTATTGAATGGGTGTACTGGTTTTTTTGAAAAAACCTGCTTGCTATGCAGGTGTTCAGGTGCGGTTCAGGTGGTGGGCGAGCGGCAGGCTGCAAGAGGTGGTGGCGTTCACAGGGCGGCTTTCATTGTTTCGACGAATCGCTGCGCGGCGGGGCTCAGGCTCACGCCCGCTCGGGTAATCAACCCGATCTCCCGACACACCCCAGGATGCTCAACCCGCACCTGCGTCAAATCGCCGCGGCCTTCGTCGGCGGATTCCGGCAGCAGCGTCATCCCCAGGCCCTGCCGCACCAGCGCCATGACCGTCGACATGTAGTTCGCTTCCAGCCCGGGCGTCAGCACAAGCCCTTCTTCGGCAAATAACTGTTCCACCCGCTCGCGCACGCTGCTGTCGCGGCCGGTGAGGATGATCGGCTGCCCGGCAAGCGCCTGCAGGGTGACCGAGCGCTCCCGTGCCAGCGGATGATCTGCGGGCACGAACAGGCTCAGTCGGTCCACCATCACCACGTCGAACGCCAGGCCGTGACCCATGCGGGCCCGCACCCCCAGCCCGAAATCCACTTCGCCCTCGCGCACCAGCGCATCGATCCGTTGCGCCACCACGTCACGCAGGCGCACCTCGACACCGGGAAACTGCTCGCGGAAGGCCTTCAGCAGCGGCGGCAGCGTGCCGGAACACATCGACGGCAGGGCAGCGATGGTCACCACGCCCCGGCGCAGTGCCGCCAGATCCCGCGAGCCACTGACGATGTTGTCCAGGTCCAGCAGCAGTTTCTCCATGGGCCCGCGATTGTTCTGGCCGGCAGCGGTCAGGCTGACCTGGCGCGGGCTGCGCTCCAGCAAGGCGACGCCGAGCCATTCTTCCAGCTGCTGGATCTGCACGGTCAGCGCGGACGGCGACAGGTTCAGCTCCAGCGCCGCTTTGGCAAAGCTGCCGGTATGGGCAACCGTGAGAAAGGCGCGGATGTGCTGGATCGAGTTCTTCATGGCGTTGTTTTCCACGGTTTCGTCACGGCAGTTGATTCGGTTTTTCCGAACGCAGGGCGCCGAACATTTCAATTTACAAAGCTTACCCCCGTTTCGATACTCGATGAAAACAACAACAGCTCGTCCCGCCGCCCGCCGGTCAGGGATGACGAAGGATCACACCATGCTCGCCACCCTCGGTGTCATTACCATCCTCTGCCTGCTCGCCGCCGTCATGAGCAAGCGCCTCTCGCCTCTGGTTGCCCTGATTGCTTTGCCCATCATCGCCGCGCTGATCGGCGGATTCGGGCTGCAAACCAGCGGCTTCATCATCACCGGCATCAAGAACGTCGCCCCGGTGGTCGGCATGTTCGTCTTCGCCATTCTGTTCTTCGGGGTGATGACCGACGCCGGCATGCTCGACCCGATCATCGACCGCATCCTGCGCACGGTGGGCACCCGTCCTACGCGGATTGTCGTCGGCACCGCACTGCTGGCGCTGCTGGTGCACCTCGACGGTTCCGGCGCGGTGACCTTTCTGGTGACGATCCCGGCGATGCTGCCGCTGTACACGCGGCTGGGCATTGATCGGCGGATTCTGGCCTGCGTCGCGGCGATGGCGGCGGGGGTGAATTTCCTGCCGTGGACCGGGCCGGTGCTGCGCTCGTCGGCGGCGCTGCACGTGCCGGTATCCGAGCTGTTCCAGCCGCTGATTCCGGTGCAGATCGTCGGCCTGGCGTTTGTCTTCTTCTGCGCCTGGATGCTCGGGCGTCGTGAGGAAAAGCGCCTGGGGCTGGGCCGCTTTCAAACCACCGCCGAGCACATCGATGTGGTGCCGCAGCGGGTGCTGACCGAGCAGGAAGCGGTGCTGCGCCGGCCGCGTCTGTTCTGGCTCAACCTGCTGCTGACCATCGTGGTGATGGCAGTGATGATTTCCGGCTGGGTCGATCCGGTGGTGATGTTCATGGTCGGCACGGTGCTGGCGCTGTGCATCAACTACCCCAACGTCGACGCCCAGCGCGCGCGCATCGATGCCCACGCAAAAACGGCCCTGACCATGGCCAGCATTCTTCTGGCGGCGGGGGTGTTCACCGGGATCATGCAGGGCACTGGCATGCTCAAGGCCATGGCCGAAGTGGCCGTGGCGCAGATACCGGCCGGCCATGGCAAATTGATTCCGATGGTGGTGGGCTTCCTGTCCATGCCGCTGAGCCTGCTGTTCGACCCCGATTCCTTCTATTTCGGCGTGATGCCGGTGATCGCCGAAGTCGGCCGCTCCCTGGGCGTCGATCCGCTGCAAGTGGCGCAGGCGTCGCTGCTGGGCGTGCACACCACCGGCTTCCCGGTCAGCCCGCTGACACCGGCGACCTTTCTGCTGGTCGGCCTGTGCAAGGTCGAGCTGGCTGACCACCAGCGCTTCACCATTCCGTTTCTGTTTGCCGCATCGGTGCTGATGACCCTGACCGCACTGCTGCTGGGAGTGTTTTAAATGAAGACATTACGTATCGGCTCCGGGGCCGGTTATTCCGGTGACCGTATCGAGCCTGCGGTCGAGCTGGCCGAGAAGGGCGAACTGGATTATCTGGTTTTCGAGTGCCTGGCCGAGCGCACCATTGCCCTGGCGCAACAGGCGCGGCTCAGCGATCCCGAAGCCGGTTTTGACCCGCTGCTGAGCGAGCGCATGCGCCGCGTGCTGCCGTTCGTGGGGCCGGGGCTGGGCTCGGCGCGAGAGGCGGGGCAGCGTCGACTGCGGCTGATCAGCAACATGGGCGCGGCCAATCCGCTGGCGGCCGCGCGGGAAGTGCGGCGCATCGCGGTTGAGCTGGGTTTGCATGGGCTGAAGGTCGCGGCGGTGACGGGGGATGACGTGCTGGCTGTTCTCAAGGCAAGTCCTGAGCAGATGCTGGATAACGGCGCGACGATTGCTTCGTTGGGTGATCGCTTGATCTCGGCGAATGCGTACCTGGGCGCCGAGGGGATTGTCGAGGCGCTGAGGGCCGATGCCGATGTGGTGATTACGGGTCGTGTGGCGGACCCTTCATTGTTTCTCGCGCCGCAGCTCTTTGAGTTCGGCTGGGCAGCAGACGACTGGACGCGGCTGGGACGCGGCACCTTGATCGGCCATCTGCTGGAGTGCGCCGGGCAGATCACCGGCGGCTACTTCGCTGATCCAGGTGTGAAAGAGGTGCCAAATCTGGCGCGCCTCGGGTTTCCCCTGGCGGAAGTCGACGCCGAGGGCAGGGCGGTGATCAGCAAGGTCGCGGGCTCCGGCGGGCGCATCGACACCGCCACCTGCACCGAGCAGATGATGTATGAAGTGCACGACCCGGCGGCGTACCTGACCCCGGACGTGACGGCGGATTTTTCCGGTGTGTCGTTCCATCCAGTTGCCACCAACGAAGTGCGGGCTGAAGGCGCCGACGGCCGTGCGCGACCCGAGACGCTGAAGGTGTCGGTGGGCTATCTCGATGGCTGGGTCGGCGAAGGGCAGATTTCCTACGGCGGCCCCGGCGCGCTGGCCCGGGCGCAACTGGCGCGGGACGTGGTGCTGGAGCGTTTGCAGCTGACCGGCGTGGTCTTTGAGGACGTGCGCGCCGAACTGATCGGCGTGGACGCGTTGCACGGTGCGGCGCTGGGTTCGCGGGCTGCGGCCGAGCCATGGGAAGTGCGCCTGCGGGTCGCCGCCCGCTGTGCAGACAAAGCCGAGGCCGTGCGCATCGGCAATGAAGTAGAAACCCTCTACACCAACGGGCCGTATGGTGGCGGCGGCGCGACCAAGGGCGTGCGGCAAGTAGTGGCAGTGGCGTCGCTGCTTTTGCCGCGGGATGCCGTCAAGGCGCAGGTTCATCTGGAGGACGCATCGTGAGTCGTGTGAAATTGCGCGAACTGGCCCATTCCCGGACCGGCGACAAAGGCGATACCTCGAATATTTCGGTCATCGCGTTCAACGCGGAAGACTATTCGCGGTTGCTGCAGGCGCTGACGGTCGAGCGGGTGGCTGCGCATTTCGCCGAGCTGCTGGGGGGCGATGCCTCTCGGGTGCTTCGGTATGAACTGCCGAAGGTGCATGCCCTGAACTTTGTGCTGCCGGGCATTTTGAAGGGCGGCGTCACACGATCCCTGGCCCTTGATGCCCACGGCAAGGCGCTGGGGGCGGCGCTGCTGGATATTGACGTGTGAGGCTGCGAGTTTTGCGGTGCAGCGGCCGACGCCTTCCCGGCTAAAGCCGGTCCTACGCGGGCGCGGTGTGCCAATGGTGCCGGCGCCAACCGCAATTTTTGTAGGACCGGCTTTAGCCGGGAACAGGCCATCGATCACGGCGCATTCGCCGGATGGACCCACAATCCGATCGTTCCCACGCTCCGCGTGGCAACGCCGCCCCGGACGCTCTGCGTCCAATCCCGGTCGAAGCTGGTCGTGCTGACTGCACGCGGTGTTTTCAGTGGGACCGGCTTTAGCCGGGAATGCGCCGGGCGTCATACTGCAGAATGTTCAGGGCTCACATCGGCCTCTTCCCGGCTGAAGCCGGTCCCACCAGGGATGGTCATCGTCACCACCCTCTAAATATCCGTGATCTTCACCGCCCCCGTCGCTATCCGCGCGGGCAGTTTCAATTGCGCGCACAACCCGCCGCCTTCGCGATTGGTCAGGGTCAATGTGCCGCCTAACGCGATCGTCAATTGCTGTGCAATTGCCAGGCCCAGGCCGGTACCGCCGGTGTCGCGGTTGCGTGAGCTTTCCACGCGGTAAAACGGTTTCAGCACTTCCGATAATTCCCCTTCGGCGATGCCCGGCCCGCGGTCGAGCACGTGCAGCGACAGGCTCTGGTCGGCGTGGGCAATGACCTGAATCTCCGCCGCCCCGCCGAACTTCAACGCGTTGTCAGTCAGGTTGACCAGCACCCGGCGCAGGGCGTGGGGGCGGGTTTCGATGACGGCGCCGGTTTTGCCGTGCAACTGCACGTCGCGGCCGACGTCCTGGTAGTCGAACACCAGGCTGTCGAGGAATGAATCCATGTCCACGCGCCGCGCCGTCTCGGTGGATGTGTCCATGCTGCGCGCATACGCCACGCCTTCCTGCACCAGGTGCTGCATCTCGCTCAGGTCGCTCCACAGCTTGTCCTTCTCGACGCCATCGTCCATGAACTCGGCGCGCAGTTTCATCCGGGTGATCGGGGTTTGCAGGTCGTGGGAGATTGCCGCCAGCAGTTGCATGCGCTCCTTCACGTAGGTCGAAATCCGTTGCTGCATGGTGTTGAACGCCACGGCGGCGAAGGCCACTTCGGTCGGGCCGGTTTCATCCAGGCGAATGCCTTCGCCGTTCGGGTCCAGGTTATCGACGGCGTGGGACAGGCGCGTCAGCGGGCGAATGGCCGTGCGCACGGCCAGCCAGGTGCAGGCAAACAGCAGCACCAGTTGGCCGATCAACAGCAACGGCAGCCAGGGTGACAGCGGCGTGATGCGCGGGTGCATGTCAATTGTCAGCGGGCTGCCGTCTTTCAGCGTCAGGTGCGCTTGATAGTGCAGTCGGGTGTCGGGAATGTCCGTGAACGTCAGCGCGTAATCGCGGCCGAGGCTTCGCTGCATGGAATGCACGGACATCGGCGCGTTGCTCATATCCATCGGGGCGCCGGTCTCACCGCTACCCAGGATGTAGCGACAATTGGGGCTCTCAAAACGCGGCAGCCAGGCTTGACGCTCGTCGGCGGGCAAGCGTTCCAGAACGGCAACTGCGTTACTCAAGTCCCGTTCCAGATTACCCAGCATCAGCGTCATTGCGCTTTGGTAGCGCTCATAGAATTGCAGGCCAAACGACAGCCCGTGGGCCAGCACCAGGCTGATCAGGAAAATCAGCGAAAGCCGTGACGCCAGGGTGCGCGGCCATCCAAAGCTCAGCTTCATGGGCTATCCCCGAGAATTTCCACGGCGTAGGTAAAGACGTAACCCTCGTTGCGCACGGTCTTGATGTAGGCCGGGTCGCGGGCGTCGTCGGCCAGGCGCTGACGCAAGCGGCTGACCAGCAAGTCGATGGAGCGGTCGAACAGATCGGCGTCGCGGCCCTGGGTCAGGTTCAGCAGTTGATCGCGACTCAACACACGCTGAGGGTGATCGAGGAAGGTGCGCAGCAGGCGGTATTCCGCGCCGCTGAGGGTGACCACTGTGCCCTGGGCGTCGAGCAAGTGGCGGGCGGTGGTGTCCAGCTGCCATTTGCCGAAGGCCAGCAAACGACCGGCTTCGGTGACGATCAGGTTCGGCGGCAGCATGCGGGTGCGGCGCAGCACGGCGTTGATCCGCGCCAGCAGTTCCCGGGCGGCGAAGGGTTTCACCAGGTAGTCGTCGGCGCCCATTTCCAGGCCGATGATGCGGTCGGTTTCGTCGCTGCGGGCGGTGAGCATCAGCACGGGTGTGGTTTTGTGCTTGCCGGTGCGCAGCTCGCGGCACAGCTGCAGACCGTCGTCGCCGGGCATCATGATGTCGAGCACGATCAGGTCGACGGGCGTCGACTCCAGAAACGCGCGCATCTGCCTGCCGTCCGCCACCACCGTGGTGCGCAGGCCGTTCTTCTTCAGGTAGTTGCCGACCAGCTCCCGAATCTCGCGATCGTCATCGACAATCAGAATGTGATCGACGTGCTCCATTGCCGCTGCTCCCGCGTTCATTGATGTGTGGCGCATCTTAACCAGTCGCGCGTGACTTGCCTGCTTGCGTTTGTATTCCACTGTATCTGGCGCTGCCGGGCATACATGGGCATGCAAAAGGCGGGTTTTCGGCGCGAATGTATCGCTGTGTATCTGCAGCGGGCTCTGACACGTGAGGATGATTTTCCGGCCGTTCGCGACACAAGCGAGATACCTGCGGGGCGTTCAATGGGACCCATCGAGACGACAGACGCACACCGCCTCGACCCCCTAACCGAATGACCCCATTGAATACCGGAGCACATCATGAACTGGAAGAACCTCAGCATCGCCACCCTGTTTGCCGCCCTGAGCCTCAGCGCTCTGACCGCACAAGCCCAGCCCGTTGCTCAAGCGCACACTTATATGTACGGCGATCACCTGGACATCGCCAAGGCCCTGTCCACCGAAGTCGATTCGACGCCGGTGTGCGGCGTGGTCAATGCCCACCTGCGCTACCTCGATTCCCAAGGTCAGCAGCAGACCCTGAACTACGAAACCGTTGCCCAGAACTGCCCGCAGGACAACTGAGGCTGGCCGGTAAAGGCGACACGCAAGTGGGCGGTGATCGGGCGGCAGGAGTAAGCTGTGCTCCTTTTTGACTGCCCGCGCCCACGCGCCGCCCAGGACCTGACGCCCGCAATGAGATCACCCGCTGCCTTCGCGCCCCCGCCGTCGTTGTTTTTGCCCCTGACCGAAGAGGTGTGCAAGGGCCTGGCCGCTGGCGAATCGCTGGACGATTTCCTGAGTGAGGCGGGCCGGCCGCCACTCGCCGCGCTGATGCTGCTGCTCAATCTGAAGGCGCTGGTCGCGCAAAACACCGCCGTCGAACAGCTCGAACGCATGCTCGATGATGTCCTGCGCGCGGCCGCTTCCGTTGAAGAAGCGGGCGGTCGTTTTGCCGATCTGGTGCGCGGCAGGTTTACCGTCGACCATCTGGCCGCAGGGCTCTCGGTGCTTGAAGTCGCCGGCGTCAGTCTGCTCGAAGACGCGGACATTGAGCAGCAGGATTACCTCGACGGGGAAGGGCAGTGGGACTTCGGCTTTGGCCTGCGCCATCGCGCCAAACTCGAACCCCTGACCCGCGAGGTCGTGATGCCGTCCGGCGATGTCCTGCGCCTGAGCGATCAGCAGAGCCGGATCTTCGACGAGTTCAAGGTCTGCAACGAAGAGTCGTTCCACCTCCAAGCCTACGCCGGGGTGGGCAAGACGTATCTGCTGGCGAAGTTCTTCGAGGTCCTGGTCCCGGAAAAGACCCTGCTCATGGCGACCTTTCCGGGCCAGGTGAGCGCGCTTCAGGCGCGGGTGCGTCAGGCCAATCCCGACGCGCGGATCAACGCGTGCACGTTTGGCCACATGGCCAACCTGCTGCTCAACCGCGACTTGACCGCGCGCGGCTGGCGCAACACCGACATTCAGCGGACCGGCGCCAGTTCACTGGTCGATGACCGGCAAGTGGCGCAGTGGCTGAACCTGCAAGCCGTGGGCAAGCTGCAGCCCCGTGACGTGGCCCGGGTCTGTCGCGCCACCGTGCACAGTTTCAGCCTCTCGCCGCTGGCGAATATCGAAGCGCGGCACTTGCCGTCGCTGGGGCACGCAGCGAGTCAGGCGGACATCGCCCTGCTGCTGGAATACAGCCGCCTGCTCTGGCGCGAAACGGTCAGGCCGTCGGCGCCGCACATTCGTCTGCCAATCCGCAACAGCCACCGGATCAAGTTCCTGGCGCTGACCAGCGAAGTTATCCCTGAGAACTACAGCCACATCATCATCGACGAAAGCCACGAACTGACGGCGCCGATGGTGCAGATCCTTGATCGCAGTCCCCAGGCGGTCATTACGTTGGGCGACGAATTCCAGCAGCTCAGCGGCAAGACCCCGCGCCACGGCGGCTTCATTCGCCAGCGTTTCATGACCCAGTCGATCCGCGCTGGCAAGCAAATGGCCGACGTGCTCAACCCGATGATTCAGTTGCACCCCAGCGACATCAAGGAAGGCTTCGTGGGCCGCGCACCGCACCCGACGCGGGTCATTGGCCACGGCGTCATGCCGATTCCGGAAAAACCCACAACGATTCTGGTCGCCAACGAATGGGGCTTGTTTGCCTGGTTCAAGCGCCTGACCGAAGCCGGCGCGCGCTTTCAAATGCCGCCGCGCACCCTTGAAAATCTGACGCTGTTCGTCAAAGGCCTGGACCTGCTCTACCGTGAAGACCTGCGCCCGCAACACCGGCTGATCTTCCGCTTCGCCTACTGGGACGCGCTGGCCTCGGCCATGGGCGGCAGCCATGAATTCAAGGCGATGCACGAGTGGCTCGGCCAGGGCAACCGGCTGCAGGACTTCATCGACACCACCCAAAGGTTCTGCAACGACCCGGCCGCCATTCTCAAACTGGCGAAAGTCGAAGACGTGAAGAATCAGGAATTCGACTCTGTGCTGCTCTCCCGCGACCTCATGCGCCCACCGCGCGCGGGCTCGACGCATTCACTGGCCAGCGTTTGCTCGCTGCTCTACACCGCCAGCTCCCGCGCCCGGCACGAACTCCTGCTGCCGGGGAACATGAATGACTGGTTGCAGGATTTGGGGCGTAAGTAGAGCGCGCTTCTGATCCAGACGCCGCGCTGCCCGCTGGAACTGATTTACCTGTGGGAGCCGAGCTTGCTCGCGAAGGCTTCCTGTCAGTCACCAGAGAAAGTGGCTGAATGTTTGGGCCCTTTCATGAGCAAGGTGGAGCGCCACCCCGGTCACTCCCACATGACCGGTGCTGTCTGGAAAAACAAGGAAAGCCGGCCGTCGGCGTTTCAAACCCGGCAATCACCCCCCCGCCACTGCTTCGGACTCACCCCGAACCATCGTTTGAACGCCCGAGAGAACGCGCTGGTTTCCGAGTAGCCGAGCAGCGAGGCGAGTTGGGTGATGCTGAGGTTCTGCTGTTTCAGGTGGTTCAGTGCCAGCTCCTGACGGATCTGGTCGACCAGTTGCGTGAAGCTGATGCCGTGTTCGCGCAGTTTGCGCTGCAGGGTCCATTCGGACAGGCCGAGGGTGAGGGCGATCTCGTCCAGCGCCGGCTCGCCCAAGTGCAGGGTGGCGAGGAGGGTCTGGCGGGCGCGGTCGAGGAGCGTGGCGTCGTGGCCGTTGCTTGTGCCGCTGCCGGTATCGCCCAGTTGACGGATCGCGTCCTTGATCAGCATCAGCAAGACCGGGTCGCTGCCGGGCATGGCCTTGCCCACGACATCGCCCTTGGGAATCAGCAGTGAATTGCAGCGCTGCCCGAAACACACGTCCGCGCGGAAGACGTCGCGGTGCTCGTGCCAGCCTTGGGGTTTGGCGTGTTCGAAGGCGACCTGCCGAGGTGCCCAGTCCGGGCCGAGCACGTGGCGCACCAGGTTCAGCGCCATGCCCATGGTCAGTTCGGCGTCCTGGCGGCGTTCGGCGATCGCGCCATGGCGCACCTGATAGTCGAAACGGTAGCACTCGCCTTGATCGACCAGTTCGATCAGGGTGCTGTGTTGATGGAAGGGGAAGGCGGCGGAAAAGTTGATCAGCGCGTCTTCCAGCGTCGCCGAGCACAGGCCGATGTAGCCCAGCAGACCCAGCGCCTGTGGACGGAATTGCTGGCCGTAACGCAGGCCGAAATTGTCGCAGCCGGTCTGGTTGGCGGCTTCTTCCAGCACTTTGCAGTAGTTGGTCAGCGGCAGGCTCAGGGTCGGGTGCAGCAGTTGCTCGGGGTCGATGCCGGAGCGGCCGAACACCCGGTCCAGATCACCGCCGTGCTGCACGATGAAGCCATCGAGCCCGTTGGCCGCAGCCGACAGCACGCCGCGATTGCTGGCGGCTGGCGTGTTCGATGCGGCGGCGGGGACGAGTGTCTGGAACATGGGGGTGAAGGCTCTGACGGTGTGTAGGCAAAGTGTGCAAGCAAATGTCATACCTTCATGGCTTCAGCACGCCTTCCGACACCCACGCGCCGGCCTGCCATTCAGCTGTGGAGGCTTGATCGCATCTCGGCTGGGCGGACGGCTTCGCGAGCAAGCGCGCTCCCACAAGAGGCGCGGTGCTACCCGGCGACTCATCCGGCAACCAGGGTTTTGGGAAGTACGGTGCCACGCCGACCCGGAAATGCAGCCTTACACTGACCTGCAATCGTGACCCCCAATAAAGCACCGGGCCATTTTTGCGCGCCAGCGTGGCGCACCCCCGGCAGATACCCCCAAAACTTGACCGCAGACGACAAACCGCGCGCCGTACGGTCAAGCCTTCGCCCGTCAGCTGTGACTATGCTCGATGTCAGACAAATACCGTCGCCTGGCTACCGGGGTACACGCTCATGACTGCTTCACAACTCAAACCCACCTTGGGAACCCTGCATTTGTGGGGACTGGCCGTTGGCCTGGTGATTTCCGGCGAATACTTCGGCTGGAGCTACGGCTGGGGCACTGCCGGGACGCTGGGCTTTCTGGTGACCACGCTGATGGTCGCGGTGATGTACACCTGTTTCATCTTCAGTTTCACCGAGCTGACCACTGCGATTCCCAATGCGGGCGGCCCGTTTGCCTACAGCCTGCGTGCCTTCGGCGTCACCGGCGGGATGATCGCCGGGCTGGCGACACTGATCGAATTCGTCTTCGCCCCGCCGGCCATCGCCATGGCCATTGGCGCCTACCTCAACGTGCAGTACCCGTCCCTTGACCCAAGGGTGGCGGCCATCGGCGCGTACTTCGTGTTCATGACCCTGAACATCCTGGGCGTGAGCATCGCCGCGACCTTCGAGCTGGTGGTCACCATCCTGGCGGTGGCCGAACTGCTGGTGTTCATGGGCGTTGTCGCGCCGGGCTTCAGCTTCAGCAATTTTGTCCTGGGCGGCTGGGCCGGTTCCGACACCTTCAGCCTGCCGGCCATCAGCGGCATGTTCGCGGCGATCCCGTTTGCCATCTGGTTCTTCCTCGCCATCGAAGGCGCGGCCATGGCGGCTGAAGAAGCCAAAGACCCCAAACGCACCATTCCGCGTGCGTACGTGGCGGGTATTCTGACCCTGGTGGTGCTGGCGATCGGCGTGATGATCTTCGCCGGCGGCGTCGGCGACTGGCGTACGCTGGCCAACATCAATGACCCGCTGCCACAGGCGATGAAAGCGGTAGTCGGCGGTAACTCCAACTGGATGCACATGCTGGTGTGGATCGGCCTGTTCGGTCTGGTGGCGAGTTTCCACGGCATCATCCTCGGTTACTCGCGGCAGTTCTTCGCCCTGGCACGGGCGGGCTTTTTGCCGCCGAGCCTGGCAAAACTGTCGCGCTTCCAGACCCCACACCGCGCCATCCTCGCGGGCGGCGTGATCGGCATCATCGCAATCCTCAGTGACGGCGTGATCAACCTGCAGGGCATGACACTGACCGCGGCGATGATCACCATGTCGGTGTTTGGCGCTATCGTGATGTACATCATCAGCATGCTCAGCCTGTTCAAGCTGCGCCGCAGCGAACCGAACCTCGAGCGCAGCTTCCGCGCGCCGGGCTATCCGATCGTGCCGGGGATCGCCCTTGTGCTGGCGGTGGTGTGCCTCGTCGCCATGGTCTGGTTCAACCTGCTGATCTGCGCCATATTCATCTGCCTGATGGCCGTGGGCGCGCTGTTCTGCAAAATGGTCCGCGGGCGCAGTGCGTCGGTCGCGGTCACCGGTTAATCACGCGGTTCGAATGAAGAGGTGTGCATGAGCTTTTCCCACAGCATCGGTGGCATGGTCTGGCGCTTCGACAGCCTGCGGGAACTCATGGCCAAGGCCAGCCCCGCGCGCTCCGGCGACTTCCTGGCCGAAGTGGCCGCCAGCAGTGATGCCGAACGCGCGGCGGCGCAAATGGCCCTGGCCGACGTGCCGCTCAAGCAATTTCTCACCGAAGTGCTGATTCCCTACGAAGAGGACGAAGTCACTCGCTTGATCGTCGACAGCCATGACCGCGCGGCCTTCGCCCCGGTCAGCCACCTCACGGTCGGCGGCTTTCGCGACTGGCTGCTGGGGGACGACGCCACCGAAGCCAGCCTCAAGGAACTGGCGCCGGGGCTGACCCCAGAGATGGCAGCAGCGGTGTCGAAGATCATGCGCGTGCAGGATCTGGTGCTGGTGTCACAGAAGATTCGCGTCGTCACCCGCTTTCGCAACACGGTCGGCCTGCGCGGGCGCATGTCCACCCGGCTGCAACCCAATCACCCCACCGATGACCCGGCCGGCATCGCCGCCAGCGTGCTCGACGGTCTGCTGTACGGCAACGGCGACGCCATGATCGGCATCAACCCGGCCACCGACAGCGTCAGCGCCATCAGCGAACTGCTGAAAATGCTCGACGGCGTCATTCGTCATTACGAGATTCCCACCCAGTCCTGCGTGCTGACCCACGTCACGTCCTCGGTCGCCGCTATCGAAAAAGGTGTGCCGCTGGACCTGGTGTTTCAGTCCATCGCCGGCACCGAAGCGGCCAACAGCGGTTTCGGCATCAGCCTGGAAATCCTTCGCGAGGGCTACGAAGCTGGGCTGAGCCTGAAGCGCGGGCCTCTGGGCGACAACCTGATGTACTTCGAAACCGGGCAGGGCAGCGCCTTGTCGGCCAACGCTCACCACGGCGTCGATCAACAAACCTGCGAGGCCCGGGCCTACGCCGTCGCGCGGCATTTCAACCCGTTTCTGGTCAACACCGTGGTCGGCTTCATCGGCCCGGAATACCTGTACAACGGCAAGCAGATCATTCGCGCCGGGCTTGAAGATCATTTCTGCGGCAAGCTGCTCGGCGTGCCCATGGGTTGCGACATCTGCTACACCAACCATGCCGAAGCCGATCAGGATGACATGGACGTGCTGCTGACCTTGCTCGGCGTCGCGGGGATCAATTTCATCATGGGCATTCCGGGGTCCGACGACGTGATGCTCAATTACCAGACCACCTCGTTTCACGACGCCTTGTATGCACGCAAGACCCTCGGTCTGCGCCCGGCGCCGGAGTTCGAGGAATGGCTGACGCGCATGGACATTCTGCGCCAGGATGACGGCGGCGTGCGGCTGGGGCAGGGCGTACCGCCGCTGTTCCGCAAGGCGCTGGCGCAATTGAATTAGTCGCTTGATCAGCAGTGGAGATAAGGGCCTGAGCCATGAGCGATGACAAGAAATCACCCGCACACGCCGATGCCTGGCAGCAGTTGCGCTCGCTGACCTCGGCGCGAATCGCCCTCGGGCATGCCGGTACCAGCCTGCCCACAGCGGCGCAGCTGGATTTCCAGTTCGCCCACGCCCAGGCCCGCGATGCCGTGCATCTGGCGTTCGATCACGGGGCGCTGGCTGAGCAATTGGCGGGTCGGTCCCGGGAAACGCTGACCCTGCAAAGCTCGGCCACCGACCGCCATATGTATCTGCAACGGCCTGATCTGGGGCGGCGCTTGTCCGAGGCGTCGGCTGCGCAACTGAAGGATTACGCGGCTGCGCATGCTGAGGGATTTGATTTGGCGCTGGTGGTCGCAGACGGCTTGTCTGCGCTGGCGGTGCAGCGTCACAGCCCGGCGATGCTGGAGCGCGTCGATGAAATGGCGGCAGCTGAAGGCTGGAGCCTGGCGCCGGTGGTGCTGGTGGAACAGGGCCGGGTCGCCGTTGCCGATGAGATCGGCGCACTGCTCAAGGCGCGCATGGTGGTGATCCTGATCGGCGAACGGCCAGGCCTCAGCTCACCGGACAGCCTCGGTCTGTACTTCACCTACGCACCGCGCGTGGGTCTGAACGACGCTGCGCGCAACTGCATTTCCAATGTGCGCCTTGAGGGGATGAGTTACGCGATGGCGGCGCACAAGTTGCTGTACCTGATGCGCGAAGCCTGGCGCCGGCAATTGTCCGGCGTGAGCCTGAAGGACGACGCGCAAGTGCCGGTTTTGGAAGCGGGCGAGGGCAGCCGGCCGGGGAATTTTTTGTTGGGCGGGTGAATGTCTCAGACACTGCGGGGTTTTGTGGGACCGGCCTCAGCCGGGAAGAGGCCAGTGCATTCGCTGAATCTCCACCGGCAGAGACACCGCTTTCCCGGCTAAAGCCGGTCCTACGAAATGCGCGCGCGGTGTCAGTAGGACCGGCTTCAGCCGGGAAGAGGCCAGTGCATTAGCTGCATCTCCAGCGGCAGATACGCCAGCTTCACGCCCCTTCCCACACTCATTTGCTAGGCTGCTCTCACCACTTCCGAGAGCGCCGCCTTATGCCCACTGCCCATTCCGACACTGCCTGCTCGCATTTCCTGCGTGAATTCTGGCTGGCCCTCGGTGGCGAGCCTCGCTATCTCGATCATCTTCAGATCAGCGGCGAAGGCGCGCTGGTCTCGGCATTTCCGGTCACCGATTTCGCCACAGCGGCCCTCGCTGCCGCGCATCTGGCGGTAGGCGAGTTGATCGATCAGGCCCACGGCACGTTGCCGCCGATCACGGTCGACCGGCGCCTGGCCTCATTCTGGTTCGCCACGTCTCTGCAGCCCGAAGGCTGGTCGCTGCCGGCGCAGTGGGACGCGGTGGCGGGGGATTACCGCGCGGCGGATGGCTGGATTCGTTTGCACACCAACACCCCGCACCATCGTCAGGCCGCGCTTGCCGTGCTGAACACCGCCCCCGAGCGCGATGCGGTGAGTCAGGCGGTGCTGCGCTGGAAGGCAAGTGAGCTGGAAAGCGCGGTGGTCGACCATCAAGGTTGCGCCGCCGCCATGGGCAGTGCGCTTGCCTGGCGCGAACATCCCCAGGGTCGCGCCGTTGCTGCCGAACCTTTGTTGCATCGTACGGATGCGCCAGCGGGACCGGCTGCATCGCATCAGTCAAACCCTGCACGACCCGAGTGGAGCGTTCCCCGCGAACGCCCCCTGCGCGGCATCCGCGTGCTCGACCTCACGCGCATCCTGGCCGGCCCGGTGGCGACGCGGTTTCTCGCCGGTTTCGGCGCTGAGGTCTTGCGCATCGATCCCCCTGGCTGGGACGAGCCTGGCACAGTGCCCGAAGTGGTGCTGGGCAAACGCTGCGCGCGGCTGGACCTGCGCGACCCTGCCGACCGCGCAGTGCTGGAGGGCTTGATCAGCGAAGCGGACGTGATGGTTCACGGCTACCGCGCCGATGCCCTCGCGCGGCTGGGCCTCGGTGCCGAACGCCGTCGGGCGCTCAATCCCGGTCTGGTGGATGTCTCGCTGAACGCCTACGGCTGGACCGGCCCATGGCGGGAGCGACGGGGTTTCGACAGCCTGGTGCAGATGAGTTGCGGCATCGCCGACGCCGGCAAAGTCGCAGCGGGAAGTGACCGGCCCGTGCCGCTGCCGGTGCAGGCACTGGATCACGCCACGGGGTATTTGATGGCGGCGGCAGCGGTGCACGGGTTGACTCAGCGACTGATCACCGGCGACGGCGTTCAAGTCCGGGCTTCCCTGGCGCGCACTGCGTTATCGCTGATGTCGTTTGTTCCGACCGAGGCGCAGCTTTTAGCCTTGCGACCACTGAATCCGGACGATTATTCCGACGCTATCGAGCACACCGCGTGGGGCCCGGCGCTGCGCTTGAAGCCCGCCGGAGTGATTGAAGGCACCCCGACGCAGTGGGATTTACCGGCGAGCGCGCTGGGCAGCGTCGACGCGAGATGGCTGTAACGCACGACGGGTCGAACGTCAGTCAGCCACCCGCAATCATCAAATCCAGGTTCTGCACCGCCGCCCCGGCCGCGCCCTTGCCCAGGTTGTCGAACACGGCGGCGAGCAAAACGTGGCCCTCGTTCTCGAACACCATCAGCCGCAGGTTATCCGTGCCGTTGAGCTGGCGCGGATCAATCCCGCTCAGCGCGCGCGATTGCTCCATCGGCATCACCTCGACGTACCCGCTGCCTTGATAATGCTCAGCCAGCGCAGCATGCAGCGTCGTGCCGGTCACCCCGTTGGGCAGCAAGCGCGTTTGCAGCGCGACGGTCAGCACGATGCCCTGACGAAACGCGCCATAGGCCGGAATGAACACCGGCCGCTCGCTCAAGCCGCTGTATTGCTGGATTTCCGGGACGTGCTTGTGCGCCAGGCTCAGGCCGTAAATCTGAAACGGGATCGCCTGGGCAGCGTCCGGCCCTTCGAATTCATCGACCCCGGCGCGGCCCTTGCCTGAATAGCCTGACACCGCATGGATGCTGATCGGGTAGTCGCGCGGCAGCAGACCCGCCTCCAGCAACGGACGCAGGAGACCGATCGCCCCGGTGGGGTAGCAGCCCGGATTGCTGACGCGGCGGGCGGTGGCGATGCGTTGTTTCTGCGCGTCACTCATCTGCGCGAAACCGTAGACCCAGTCGGGGTGGGTGCGGTGCGCAGAGCTGGCGTCGATAACCCGCACGTCGGGATTGGTGATGCTCGCCGCTGCGTCCCGGGCAGCATCGTCAGGCAGGCACAGCACGGCAATGTCGCAGGCGTTGATCGCGGCGGCGCGGCTTTCCGGATTCTTGCGATGCTCGGCTGGAAGGGTGACCACGTGCAGGTCAGTGCGGCCTTGCAGGCGCTGGTGAATCTGCAGGCCGGTGGTGCCTTGGTCGCCGTCGATGAACACAATGGGGGTTGGCATGAGGTTGAAATTCCGCTGAAGGTCGTCAATGACTGACATCTTCAAGCCCTATCGTTGATAGAGAAAGTTGAATTTGATGACGGTACACTTCATCTTTTCTGAAGGAAGGATGGGCCAGTGCGGGAAATCAGTCTGGATCGTTTGCGCACCCTGGTGGCTATCGCCGACCACGGCTCGTTTGCCGAAGCGGCGCGGGTGCTGAATCTCGCGCCGCCGACGGTCAGTCTGCACATTGCCGATCTTGAGCAACGGGTGGGCGGCGTGTTGCTCTCGCGCACCCGTGGACGGGTTCAGCCTTCGGCCATCGGCGATACGCTGATCGAGCGCGCGCGGCGTCTATTGGCCGACGCCGAACAGGCGCTGGAAGACGTCGAGCGTCAGGTCAAAGGGCTGGCCGGGCGGGTTCGACTGGGGGCCTCCACCGGCGTTATCGCGCAATTGCTGCCCCAGGCGCTGGAAACCCTGGAGCAGTTGCACCCCGGCATCGACGTGCAGGTCGCGGTGCTGACGTCGCAGCAGACCCTGCAAAAACTCGCGGACGGCAGCCTGGACATTGGCGTGATTGCGTTGCCCCAGGCGCCGGTCAAGGGCCTGTCGATACAGTCGTGGCGGCGCGACCCGGTGATGGCGTTTCTGCCGGCGCGCTGGGATTGCCCGCCGGTCATCACGCCGAGCTGGCTTGCCGGTCAGCCGCTGGTTCTCAACGACGCCACCACGCGGCTGTCCCGTCAGGTGGCGGAGTGGTTTGCGGGCGAGGGGCCGCAGCCGACGCCGCGTATTCAGCTTAATTACAACGATGCGATCAAGAGTCTGGTGGGGGCGGGCTACGGCGCGACATTATTGCCCCACGAAGCCTCCACGCCCGCGCCGGAAAGCCGCATTGTCATGCGTCCGTTGCAGCCGGCGTTGTGGCGGGAGTTGGGCATTGCGCACCGTGCGGGAAGCGTCGAGCGCTCGACCCGCAATGTGCTGGCGGTGTTGCAGGAGTTGGAAGCGTTGTAGCTCAACGGGCGGTAAAAACAGACATGTAGCCGACCGGCGCCTGACCCTCTCAGGCACCCGGTCGGCCCAGACGTTGAAGTCACGCCATCAGAATTTGAACGCCTGGCGTCCGATCAGCAGCCATTGGCCTTTCTGTTTCTGCCAGACCTGAAAGTTTTCGATCTCGGTCGGCACAACCTTCCCACTGTTCACGGCTTCGGCGGAGAAATGGTTGCGCACCAGAGCAGTGTCGCCGTTCATGTTGATTGTCTGGTTTTTCATTTCCAGGGTGTTGAAGCCGCTGCGACCGGTTTCGATGTCCGCAATGAATTCATCCTTGTTCTGCACCTTGCCGCTGGAGTGTCCGTAGGTGACGTTGTCCGAAGTCAGCGCGCCAAGGGTGGCAATGTCTTTGTGCAGCATCGCCTGGGTCATGTTGTCGACGGCCTTGGCGACGGCTTGTTCATCGGCAGAAGGGGCGGCGGCCACGAAGCCTGAAAACAGGCACAAGAAACCGAGGGTCAGTTTGAGTCGGGTCATGAGTGCATCCTTTTTTATTGTTGATGGAAGCGGCATGCAGCGGCCATTTCTGAAGAAAGGTGGCTTTGTACGTCGTCGTACAACTGCGCCGCTCAGGCTAGCCCACATCGAGCCTGTTGGAAAGGGAGCGTTTGAAAGTGGGGTGCCGTCACGTCGCGGCGTGATACAGGCTGGCGAAATACTGCTTTACTGAGGGCTCGCTGCGGCACGTTCAGGCGCTCGGTTCTAGGCCTGTGCCCGTTGGACAATCGATGAGGATGCGCACAGATGACCCGTCTCACCGCCAAAGACTTCGCCCCGGAATTGCTTGAGCTCTACGACTATTACGTTCACGGCAAGATCAACCGCCGGGAGTTTCTCGATCGCGCGGCCGTGTTCGCTGTGGGCGGGCTTGCGGCGACGACCATTCTGGCGTCGCTGAGCCCCAATTACGCGCTCGCCGAGCAGGTCGAATTCACCGATCCTGACATCATTGCTGAATACATTTCCTACCCGTCGCCCAAAGGTCACGGCCAGGTGCGCGGGTATCTGGTGCGGCCGGCAAAAGCCGACGGCAAGGTCGCGTCGGTGCTGGTGGTGCATGAGAATCGCGGCCTGAATCCTTACATCGAGGACGTCGCCCGGCGGGTGGCCAAAGCCGGTTTTATCGCCTTGGCGCCTGACGGTTTGTCATCGGTCGGGGGCTATCCGGGCAATGACGACAAGGGCCGCGAGCTCCAGCAGAAGGTTGATCCCGAGAAGCTGATGAACGATTTCTTTGCCGGCATCGAATGGCTGATGGCCCATCACGCGTCCACCGGGAAAGTCGGGATTACCGGGTTTTGTTACGGCGGCGGTGTTTCAAATGCTGCTGCCGTGGCTTATCCGGAGCTGGCGGCGGCGGTGCCGTTTTATGGCCGGCAGCCCAAGGCTGAAGACGTCAGCCGGATCAAGGCGCCGCTGTTGTTGCATTACGCGGAGCTGGACAAGCCGATCACTGATGGTTGGCCGGCGTATGAGGCGGCGTTGAAGGCGGCGGGGAAGACGTATGAGGCGCATATTTATAAAGGCGCCAACCACGGGTTTCATAACGATTCGACACCGCGTTATGACGACGCTGCGGCAACATTGGCGTGGAACCGGACGTTGGATTGGTTCAGGAAATACCTGACCTGACGGTGAAGGGCGGTGAAGGGGACTGATTTATTTTCGACCTGACGGTGAAGGGGACTGATTTATTGACTCGGTGAAGGGGACTGATTTATTTACGGACGGTGAAGGGGACTGATTTATTTACAGCGCTTCATCGTAAATTAATCTGTCCCCGGGATACGCGGTGCGGCTGCAATGGTCGGCCTAACGGCCTCCGGTTTCGCCTTCGGCGAGTTACTTGGAAAAGCACCCCAAGTAACCAAGGGTGCTTGCTCCTGGTTAGGCCCGACTTCGTCGGGTTCCCTCACTCCGACGACGCTCCGTGGGCCCGCGCCGAACGGACATCCATGTCCTGACGGCGCTCTCGCCGCATCCATGCGGCTCGGCCCACTGCGCGTCGTCTACGTTCAGCCTGCACCCAAGTCGCGATTGGCGGTGTTTGGGCCTTTTGTGTTCGAAGATCAAGATCAACAGCTTCCCGGCTGAAGCCGGTCCTACTGGATGCACGCGATGCTTTTTGTAGGACTGGCTTTAGCCGGGAAGAGGCCAGCGTGTTCGCCATCACTTTTTTGGTGTGACGCCGGACGTCCATCCGGCTGAAGCCGGTCCCACTATGTGATCGTGGTGTGCGAGGCGGCACCAAAACCCTGCACGGTGTGCCTCGTTCAGGCGCACGCGAACCTGCGAATTAAACCGGAAAGCACGTCGTCCCCAAGCCAATCGGACCTTCCACCCCAGTGGCCCGGCTTTTGCTTTCGTTGAATCCAAACTTGGATACAAGATGGATGCCCCCATGCATGACCTCCAAAACGCTCATATCGGCTGGACGATCAACGAGTGGCTGATGGCCTACCAGACCGGGCAGTTGTCGCCTGACGTGCTGCTGTCGTTCGCCAGCGCCTACCCGGAAACCGACACCGCCTGGATCGCCCGGGCCAGTCAGGCGCAGATCAGCGAGCAGCTTGAAGCCCTCGCCGAGCGTCTTGCTGCAGTCAACGGCGACATCACCCAACTGCCGCTGTACGGCGTGCCGTTCGCGATCAAGGACAATATCGACGCCGCCGGGTGGCCGACGACGGCGGCGTGCCCGGAGTTTGCCTACACCGCAAGCGAGGACGCGACGGTGCTGGCCCGACTGCGCGCAGCCGGGGCGATTTTGATGGGCAAGACCAACCTCGACCAATTCGCCACCGGCCTGGTCGGCACCCGCTCGCCTTACGGCACCGTGCCGAACAGCTTCAACCCTGATTACGTCAGCGGCGGCTCCAGCTCGGGCTCGGCGTCGGTGGTGGCGCGGGGGCTGGTGGCATTTTCATTGGGCACCGACACCGCAGGCTCGGGTCGGGTGCCCGCCGGGTTCAACAACATCGTTGGCCTGAAACCGACCAAGGGCCGCTTGCCCAACACCGGGCTGGTGCCGGCGTGCAAGACGGTGGACTGCGTCTCCATCTTCGCGCTGACCGTAGACGACGCGCAGAAAGTCGCCGGCCTGGCCGAAGGCTTCGATGGCGATGACGCCTATTCCCGCCACAACCCGGGCACGGCGCCGGTGGGCTTTCGCGCGGCGATGAAGCTGGCCGTGCCGGACACCCTGGAGTTCTTCGGCGATACGCACAATCAGGCGGTGTTCGAACAGGCGCTGCACCGATTGAGCGACATGGGCGCCGAGATCACCCGCATCGACTTCACCCCGTTCAAGGCCCTGGCCGAGCAACTGTATTACGGCCCGTGGGTGGCCGAACGCACAGTCGCCTTGACCGCGATGCTGGAAACCAACCCCGACGCCATCAACCCGGTGGTGCGTGGCATCGTCGAAAGCGGTTTGGGGTACAGTGCCTGTGACGCCTACCGCGCCGAATACCTGCGGGCCACGCTGAGCCGGCAGATCAACGACGCGCTGATAGGGTTCGACGCTTTGGTCGTACCCACGTCCGCGACCCTGCGCACCCAGGCGGAAATGGCCGCCGAACCGGTGCTGTACAACTCGCAGTTCGGCTTCTATACCAACTTCACCAACCTGGCGGACCTCTCGGCCCTGGCATTGCCTGCCGGTATGCGCGCCGATGGCTTGCCCTCCGGTATCACCCTGATTGCGCCGGCCTGGCACGACACTGCGCTCGCCCGGTTTGGCCAGCGCTGGCAGGAAAACGTCGGCTTGCCACTGGGCGCCACAGGTCGCTCACTTCCTTCGCCCACGGCATCGCCAGCGACTGCGCCGCGGGGCAGCGTGCGGGTTGCCGTGGTGGGCGCGCACCTGACCGGCATGCCGCTCAACGCGCAGCTGACCCGTCGGGACGCCGTGCTCGTCGAACAGACGCTCACGGCAGGCGACTACCGGCTCTACGCCTTGCCCGGCACTGTGCCGCCCAAACCGGGGCTGGTGAAATCCGCAAGCGGTGCATCGATCATCGTGGAACTGTGGGACATCCCGCTGGCGCGCTTTGGCGAGTTCGTGGCCGAGATCCCTGCGCCGCTGGGCATCGGCACCCTGACGCTGAAGGACGGTCGCAGCGTCAAGGGCTTCATCTGCGAACCCTGGGCGATTGACGGCGCGCTGGACATCACCTCGTTCGGTGGCTGGCGCGCGTACATCGGCAGCCTGAAAAAAGCCTGAGCCAACGCCTGACGCGGCCCTGAAACACCGTCGCGTCAGGCGCAAAGATCACCCGACGGAGCACCCCGGCCATCATCCCTTCACAGACACCCAAACCTCGCCCGGACAACATGGGCGAGCGCATCTATCAGCAGCTCAAGGACGACATCTTCGAGTTTCGCCTGCTGCCGGGGGATCGCTTTAGCGAAGGCGAGGTGGCCGAGCGCGTGCAAGCCAGCCGCACGCCGGTGCGACAGGCGCTGCATCGGCTGGAGCGCGAGGGGTATCTGGAGGTGTATTTCCGCAGCGGTTGGCGGGTGAGGGCGTTCGATTTCAATTATTTCGAAGAGCTGTACGACGTGCGCATCGTGCTGGAGTGCGCGGCACTGGCGCGTCTTGAAGCGCTGGATCTGGAGCAACACCCGGTCATCGATGAACTAAAACACACCTGGCTCGTCACCCCCTCCGAACGCCTGCAAGACGCCCAGCAGGTCTCAGCGCTGGACGAGCGTTTCCATTGCGCGCTGCTGGAGGCGGCAGGCAACACCGAGATGGCGCGCCTGCACCTGGAGATCACCGAGAAGGTCCGCATCATTCGCCGCCTGGATTTCACCCAGGCGGCGCGCATTGAGGCGACCTACGACGAGCATGGGCAGATTCTCGGCGCCGTGCTCAGTCGCCAGACCGCGCAGGCCCAGCAGTTGCTCACGCGGCACATCGAAATCAGCAAGCAGGAAGTGCGCAAGATCACCCTGCACCGGCTCCACGTCGCCCGGCCATGAGCTGACGTCTGCTCCTCACATCAACGGCAAACAAAAAAGCACTCAGCGCGGATTGCGCCGCTCTGCCACTTCGGCCAACACCGCCAGGTCCATCTCGCCTTGGCCGTGGTCGATGGCATCCTGCAAGTGGGCGCGGATCATCTCGGCGCTCGGCATCTGCACCGACACCTGGCTGGCGGCGGCCAGGACCAGATCCACGTCTTTAAGGCCCAGCACTGCCTTGAATGCCGCCGGCTCGTACGTGCGTTCGCCGATCAGCGCGCCATACCCGGCGTAGACCGGCCCGGGAAAGATCGTCCCCGACGCCAGCTCCACCAGATCGGCGGATTTCAGACCGTGGCGAGTGACCAGCACGGCCGCTTCGCTCATCGCCTCGATGGCCGAGACCAGCATGAAATTCATGGCCAGTTTCATCGCGTTGGCGCTGGAAGGTTTGTCGCCCATCCGCCAGGTCTTGCTGCCGATCAGGTCGAACAACGGCTGCACCCGGTCGATGGCCTGGGCAGCGCCGGCAGCCATGATATTCAGCTTCGCTGCGGCGGCCATGTTCGGCCGGCCCATCACCGGCGCGGCGATGTAGTCGATGCCCTGTGCGGCGTGCAGCTCGGCCAGCTCGTCGGCGAAGGTCACGGAAATGGTCGCCATGTTGATGTGGATCAGCGGGCCCTTGAGCTGCTTGAGCAGACCGGCATCCAGCAGCACCGCGCGCAGGGCCTTGTCGTCGGCAAGCATGCTGAACACCACGTCGACGGCGAACGCCTGGGCAGGCTCGGTGACTGCCGTGGCACCTTGCTCGACCAGTGGCTGCGCGGCCTCGGGGGAACGGTTCCAGACCAGCAGTTCATGACCGCCTTTCAACAGATTGCCAGCCACGGCCTGACCCATATTGCCGAGGCCCAAAAAGCCGATTTTCATGGGGATGCGCTCCAGTAGAAGGTGGGGTGTGCGGCGCACACTCGTATCACCCACCTTGAGACAGTTGTCTTGGCGAAAACGACGCTATGGGTGACAAACGGCTGCATTGGCCCAGCATTCCAACGCATGGAGGTCACGCGCCGTTGGGTGGCCTGAAGATCGTCAGGGCTACAGGCGCCGCAAGTCAGTGCCAGGCCCTATCGATTCAGCGCGGGACGACCGTCGCTTTTCCGGGAGGCGCTAATCGTATTTTCCGGTCTTGTGGGTCTGGGCAAGAATGAAGTCCACCAAGTTGGAAAATCCCTTGTGTTCTTTACGCGCAGGGAGGTAGAGCAGGTGGACCTGCAGCGGCGTTGGGCGATGATCGCGTAGCACTTCCACCAAACGGCCGGTGGATAAATCATTGATCACTGATAGTTCGGGCTGCAGTATCAGACCTGCGCCGCCCAGTGCGGCCTGACGCAGAGCATGACTGTCGTTGGAAGCAAAGCATCCATCTCCCGTCCAGCAGTAGCCGTCAGCGTTGTGTAACGGCCATTGAATACAGCCATAGACAGACAAGTGTCCAAGACACGAGTGGCGCTCGAGGTCGCGGGGGACCTGCGGCGTGCCCCGCTGCAACAAGTAGTCCGGCGCTCCGCAGATCACCATTTGGTAGGGCGGAAGCCGGCGTGCGACCAGCTCTGAATCGGGCAGCGCCCCTACCCGAACGACTAAGTCAAATTGGTCATCGATCAGGTTCACATAAGCGTTGCTCAGAATGAGTTCAATTTTCACGGCGGGATAGAGGCGTAGATAGCGGGTAACCAACGGAGCAATCCATGTGGCTCCCACGCTGTGTGGCGCGCTGATGCGGATCATGCCTCGCGGATTCGCGTGCATGGATTCAATGGTGTTTTCGGCCAGTTTAATCTGGTTGAGTACCCCGCGAGCTGTCTCGCAATACACCTTGCCCGCCTGGGTCAGGCGTTGGCTGCGAGTGCTTCGTTCCAGCAATCGCATGCCGAGTAACTCCTCCAGCTGCCGTACGTGCTTTCCCACCATAACCGCAGACAAACCCAGGCGGCGAGCAGCGGCACTGAAGTTGCCTGCGTCTACCACCTCAAGCAGCACCTGCATCGACTGCAATTTATTCATATTCCTAACCACCGGTTACAGATGCTCGAACGCTACAGCGCTTTTTCCTTCTTAACCAGCGCTCTAATCTTCGGTGCGTCGCCATTGTTGCCGATGAAGACCCAGGCACTTTAGCGGCCTGGAACCGAATGCTGCCTCATGGCTAGCCTTAGAAGTGTTGTGCGCAAAAAAAGGAATGGACCTGTGAAAATCGTTATTGCTGGAGTGACTGGTTGGGTCGGGCAAGCTATTTTTCGTGAAGCAATCAAAACGCCTGGCGTCGAGGTAGTCGCAGGTGTCTCTCGCAGCCGTGCCGGTGAAGACATGGGTACTGCTCTGGGCTTACCCGCCACCGGTATTGCCATTGTAGGTACGCTCGATGAAGCGTTGAACCTGCCATCGGATGTGGTCATCGACTACACGAATACCGAAGGTGTTCGTACTCACGCGCCCGCTGTCATCAGAGCGGGAAGAGCGCTTGTGATCGGGACCAGTGGCCTCGACGAAGTCGAGCTCCAGGCGTTGGATGCTTTGGCCCGGCAGCACGGTGTTGGTGTGGTCGCTGCGGGCAACTTTTCCATCAGCGGCACGCTGTTGAAACGCTTCGCGCTCGAAGCGGCGCGCTATCTGGCTGACGTAGAAGTTGTCGAGTACGCCAGCGCGCGTAAACAAGACGTCCCTACGGGCACCGGTCGGGAGCTCGCAGAAGCACTTTCCGCACTGCGCCAGGCGCCCACCACGATCCCGCTCGAAAAATTGAAAGGCTTGGTAGGGAGCAGGGGGGTGCCAATCGGTTCTGGCAGTCATGCAGTCCAGTTGCACAGCGTGTATCTGCCTTCCTATGTTCTCGCAGTCGAAAGCATCCATGCGACAGAAAGCGAGCGACTGGTCATCCGCCACGAGGCTGGCTGCAGTGCCCAGCCTTATGTCGCCGGCACGCTGCTTGCCGCGCGCGCTGCGCTGACGTTAAAAGGTTTGCTGCGGGGGCTGGAGTCGCTGATTTGATGGGCAACCACGAGCCAGCTGTCGCTTTGATTTGTCGCGATAGCGTGATGAGCGATGCGCAGGACCGGCCAATTCATGACGCCTCTCGCGCCTCGCCGCGTATCACCAGACCGATGCCGACCCCCGAGACCACCATGCCCAAGGCCATCAGCCACGACAGCGGTTCGTCGAACAGGGCCCAGGCCAGCAGCAGCGTCAGAGGCGGGCTGAGGTAAAGCACACTGGCGACTCGCGTCGGCGTGGCCCGGCGCAGGCACATCCAGTACAGGCCGTAGCCGCCGACCGTCGACACCGACGTCCACAGCACACTCATCGCGAAACCTGCGTTGGGCACGGGCGCGAGACTTCCGTGCAGTCCGGCAACGAGGGCAAACACGAAGGTCGAGACGAAGCACTGCAACCACAGGTTGGGCAGCAGGCCCAGCGCCTGCGGGTCTGGGGAGTGTTTTTGCCACAGTGTGGCGACCGCCAGTGACAGCATGCCCAGCACGGGCAGGGCGTAGGCCCATGGGGGTGCGCTGCCCCAGGCCAGCGCGTCGTGGGTCGCCAGCATCACGCCCGCCAGACCGATCAGCAATCCGATCCATACGCCGCGGGTCAATCGCTGGCGGAGCACCACGGCCGCCAGCACAGCCATGCCGATTGGCAGCAGATCGGCGAACAGCGCTGCCAGCCCGGCGGGCACACCCAGGGCAATGCCTTCGGTCACACCGAACAGATAACCGGCCATGGCCAGCAGGCCGATGCCGGCGTTTTTCAGCAGCACCGCAGGCGGTGTCTGGCGCAGCTGTCGGGCGACGAAGGGCACCAGAATCAGCGTGACCAGGAGGCAGCGCCAGAACACCACCAGGGACGCCGGCGCGTAATCGATGGAGAAGCGCGCGCCAATGAAGCCCGAACTCCAGATGATCACCAGCCCGGCTTCGAGCAGCGGCAAGGGCATCGCCCGGCGTGGGGACGGAAGGGCGAGGCTCGCGTTGGTCAGTTCGTTTGAAGTGTTCATGGACCCAACGTAACCAACCGCCGTAATCTAATAAATCAAAATAAACGACAGCAGTGCTTCGGGATCAGTGAACCATGAGTGCCATTCTGGATATCGAACAGGTCCGCACCTTCCACGCCGTTGCGCGCATTGGCAAGTTCAGCGCGGCGGCAGAACAGCTGCACAAAAGCCCGGCGGCCGTCAGCGTGCACGTGCAGCGGCTGGAAGCGGTGGCGGGGGGGCGGCTGCTCAATCGCGACAATCAGTCGGTGTCGCTGACGCCCCTGGGCAAGCGTTTTCTGACCTCCACCGCCGCGCTGCTGAGCACCCACGATCAAGTGTTGGCGGAGCTCCAAGGCACGCAGCTGGCGGGGCGCATCACCCTCGGCGTGCCGGATGAATACGCCACGCACCTGATTCGCGACGTGCTGCCGATTTTCACCGCCGCCTGGCCGAACATCGTTCTGGAGCTGAAGACCGCGCCCAGCTTCATCTTGCGCGATCAGGTGCGGCGGGGGCGGCTGCAGGTGGCGGTCATCGCCCAGCCGGAAGGCCAGTTGGGCGCGGACGATCAGTTGCTGGTGCCGACCACGCCGGTGTGGGTCGGCGCGGCGCATCAATCGGGGGATTTACCGAACCCGCTGCCGCTTGCCGTGCATGCGGTCCACTGCTCGTACCGGCAAGCGATGGTCGAGTCGCTCAAGCGCGCCGGCCACCCCATGCGCATCGTGCTCGAGAGCTCGTCCAATCAGGCGGTCAAAGCCTGTGTCGAGGCAGGACTGGGCATCAGCGTGATCGACCGCGCCCGGGTCACCGACGGCATGCGCATCCTCGATGGCCTGCCGCCGATCGCCGACCACGACATCATCGTCGTGCGCTCGTCAGCCAGCCACGGAGATGAGGCGATAGACCTGCTGCGGCAGGCCATCGGGCAGTATTTCCGGCTTTGAGGGCGCCGCGGGTCAGTCCTCGGAGCGCTCGCAGAAGCGCAGGCGGTTGCCGAACGGGTCGGCGATGTCCATGACCTTGCCCCAGTCGAGGTCTTGAATGCCGGGGCGTGAATAGCCGTAGTTTTTCGCCAGCAGTTCGCGCTGCAATTCGTCGATGTTGCTGACCGGCACAAAGATCGTCGAGCCCGGCGTCGCGTCGCCATGGTGCTCGGTCAGGTGGATGACCAGTTGGTCGCGACGGGCCTGGGCGTACAGCGGCAGGCCGGGTTCAAATCGGTGCTCCCACTCCAGGCTGAAGCCGAGAAAATCCACGTAGAACTCTTTCGCCTTGGCTTCGGAAAAAATACGAATCAGCGGTATCGCCGGGGACATCTGCACAGGGTTCACTCCTTGATAATCTGAGCGGGCGATTCTAGCCCAGACTTCAGAAGGGCGGTGCTCACACAGGCCTCTTCCCGGCTGAAGCCGGTCCCACTGACGGACTGCGTGCACCTGTAGGGCTGGCTTTAGCCGGGAAGGCGTCGGATGCCACACTGCAAAAATTGAGGGCGTTCACACAGGCCTCTTCCCGGCTGAAGCCGGTCCCACTGCCGGACTGCGTGCACCTGTAGGACTGGCTTTAGCCGGGAAAGCGTCGGATGCCACGCCGGGAAATTGAGGGCGTTCACACAGGCCTCCTCCCGGCTGAAGCCGGTCCCACTGACGGACTGCGTGCACCTGTAGGCCTGGCTTTAGCCGGGAAGGCGTCGGATGCCACGCTGCAAAAATTGAGAGTGTTCACACAGGCCTCTTCCCGGCTGAAGCCGGTCCCACTAACGGACTGCGTGCACCTGTAGGACTGGCTTTAGCCGGGAAGGCGTTATATGCCACGCTGCAAAAATTGAGGGTGTTCACACAGGCCTCTTCCCGGCTAAAGCCGGTCCCACTAACGGACTGCGTGCACCTGTAGGACTGGCTTTAGCCGGGAAAGCGTCGGATGCAACGCTGCAAAAATTGAGGGTGTTCATACAGGCCTCTTCCCGGCTGAAGCCGGTCCCACTGACGGACTGCGTGCACCTGTAGGACTGGCTTTAGCCGGGAAGGCGTCATATGCCACGCTGCAAAAATTGAAGGCGTTCACACAGGCCTCTTCCCGGCTGAAGCCGGTCCCACTGACGGATTGCGTGCACCTGTATGACTGGCTTTAGCCGGGAAAGCGTCGGATGCCACGCTGCAAAAATTGAGAGTGTTCACACAGGCCTCTTCCCGGCTGAAGCCGGTCCCACTGACGGACTACGTGCACCTGTAGGGCTGGCTTTAGCCGGGATGGCGTCATATGCCACGCTGCAAAAATTGAGGGCGTTCACACAGGCGTCTTCCCGGCTAAAGCCGGTCCCACTGACGGATTGCGTGCACCTGTAGGACTGGCTTTAGCCGGGAAGGCGTCGGATGCCACGCTGCAAAAATTGAGGGCGTTCACACAGGCCTCTTCCCGGCTAAAGCCGGTCCCACTGATACAGCGCATGCACTGGGTAGGACTGACCGGAAATAGGTGCAGCAGAAACAAAAACGGCGCCGTGCTGAAGATCAGCCACGGCGCGCGTCGGAGAAGCGGGGGGGTGAAGCGGATTAGCTGCGCAGGTCTTTCTTGATTTCGTCTTCGTCCTTGTGAGGCGCCGCAGTCGGCAGCTCGGGAGGATAGAACTCGCCTTTGAGATTCAGTGCGGCAATGCGTACCTTGAGCTTCTCGATCACGAGGTCGATGTCCTGTTGGTCATCGAGATCGTCCACACGCAGCCACAGGTGCGGTAGATTTTCAAAGTAAACGCCGTCGATTTCCACATCGGAGGTCATCTCGCGATCCTGGCGCCACAGGCACTTGCGGTGGACCGTCGCCGGGTCCTGTGGCCAGGTTTCCGACGTGGTCAGCCAGACCTCGTGGTAATCCTGCAGATCGATTTCTTCAACTTTGTCCAGTGGGATAAACGTATTCACATATCACCTGTCAGCCAAGGGGACCGGGCGAGGTCGTTGCGCTGCAGACTGCCCCAGATCCCATACCGTTTGAAAAAGCGCATACCACTATGGCCGCCATTTGGCGGACGAGTTCAACGCCCGCGCGCTATTGCCGCACGGCCAGGCCGTCAACGCAGCGACGTTAATGCAGCGCCGGTTCGCGACTGAACGCGTCAACCGCGCGCACCAGCCCCTTGGCCGCCAGCGCCACCAGCTCTCCGCCTTTTTCCGGCGTGGCCAGCGCAGGGTCTGAGCCCATGCGGCCATCGGGGAAGCGCGCTCGAAAATCCTTTGCTTCGCGGATCGGACCGGTCGGGGCAATCTGCGGCGAGTAGTCCGCCGACTTGATCGACTCCGGGTAGGCCCACTGGGTCACCGCGATCTCGGACGGCGTCGCGTGGGAGCCGTGGCCCACCGGAAACTGCCGATGGGCGAGTTCGCCGACGCCCTCCAGGTCCCACCAGTTGGTCAGCTTCAGGGCGAAACCGGCAGAACGCCCGGCGAAACTGGCTTCTGCGTACAGCTCGGAAAACGCCGCCTCGATCGACGCAACGTTGCCGCCGTGACCGTTGAGGAAGAGGATTTTCTCAAAGCCATGACCCGCCAGCGAGCGCGCCCAGTCACCGATGGCGGCGATGAACGTCGAGGGGCGCAGCGAGATCGTTCCGGGAAAGCCCAGATGATGCTGCGCCATGCCGATGTTGAAGGTCGGCGCGATCAGGATATCGGCGCTCTTCTGCGCTTCGTGGGCGATGATCTGCGGGCACATCCAGTCAGTGCCGAGCAGGCCGGTGGGGCCGTGTTGTTCGTTCGAACCGGTGGGCACGACAATCGTGCGGCTGCGCTTGAGAAACTGTTCGATCTCGATCCATGTGGACTGGTGCAGAAGCATGTCAGGTGCTCTCCTCAGAAAAGGGGGCTTCAGAAAAGTGGGTCATAGCGAAAATCAGTGTGCCCGCGACGCTGTGGCGCAGACGTGCCGACATCACCTGTCGGCGCTCAAACGGGTTGCGTGTAAGGAAAGCGCGCAATGAAACAGGTGCCCAATTGAGCCGATGAGCTCACGGTCAAAGTACCGTGATGAGCGCTGGCGATCTGCGACGCGATGTACAGCCCAAGACCGAGGCCTTCGCCGCGCCCGCCCGCTTCGGACCGGGTGAACGGCTCGAACAGCAGCGGCATCAGCCGTGGCGAGATGGGCGCGCCGTGGTTCATGACGGAAATGATGACCTGATCAGATTCCTGCCAGATGTGCAGGTCAATCGGCGAGGCGAGTGAGCCATGGGTCACCGCGTTGCCCAGCAGATTGGACAACAACTGGCTGATGCGCAGCGGGTCGCAGTAGACGCTCCCGTTGAGGTCGATGGCTTCGTTGAACGTTGCCTGCGGGTGCGACGCGCGGATCTCGTCCACCGTCGCTTTCAATACGTCGGGAAGATCATCCGTGGCCTGGCACTTCACCGGAATTCCTCCGCCCATGCGGCCCCTGGCGAAGTCCAGCACGTTCTCGATCAGCGCGCCCATGCGGATCGAGCTCTGCCGTATGGCAGCGACCAGCCCCTGCGAGCGCTTGTCCTCGGTTTTGGTCGCCAGCAGGTCGGCGCTCATGCGGATCGCACTCAACGGTGTACGCAGGTCGTGCCCCAGCACCGCCATGAATTGCTCCCGCAACCGTCCGTTTTCGTTGGCGTCGTTCAGCTCGGCGCGGGCGCTGTCCAGGTGGCCCTGAGTGTCCAGACTCAGCGCAATCAACTGCGCGAAGAGGGTCAGTGTCTTGACGATGGCAGGATCGCTCAGATCGGCAGGCACTGAGTCGATGGCGCACAGCGTCCCGAAGAAGCGGTCGTCGGGCAGGATGATGGGAATCGAAATGTAGCTTTCCAGCCCATAGGTGAGCGGCGTGTGATGGGTGGCGAAGTGCGGGTCGGCGCTGGCATGGCCGAACACCACTGGCTGGTGATGCTGCCTGATCTCGTGGCAGATGGTTGATTCCAGCACCAGCTCGCCGCCCGGTTTGAGGCCGAAATTGATCGAGTCATCGACGGCGCAGGCCACCCAATGACTTTCCGTGACCCTGGCGATTGCCGCGAAGCGCATGCCTGTCATGTGCTTGACCATGCTCAGAATGACGGGCACGGCGGGGATCGCATGGATCGCCTCAACATCCAAAGCAAACTCTGGGCGGGTCATCGGATCTGGCTCTGGGGGTTATAGGCATGAAGCGTATCTAAAATCGGCCAACATGGCTAACCCCTCGGTCCCGCACGGGAGATGCCGGCGCAGATTATTGAACCCTCACGCCCCTGCCGGGGTCGTTTTATTGATGCCCTGAGGGCAAATGTCATTTGCGTCCCGTGAGCTGTTTGCTGTCGGTCGACGTGGCGATACTTGTCAGCCTTATGTCATGTCTCTCGAAGCCTGCGCTTCTCCAAGCTGCCTGTTTGTCAGCGCTTTGATTTCTCAAAACAATGGGCCCATGGATGGCCGCCGCGAGGTTGAACGATGATTGCGATGCACCGATTTGCACTGCTGATGACCACTGCTGCGATGCTCAGTGCCTGTGGCGAAACCGCCAAGCTGCCGTTCCAGGCTGGCGTAGGCGCGCAGCCGCAACTGCCCGAGCCCAATAGCACACTGATTCCGACCGTCAAGGTGTCCAAGGCCGTCGGCTGGAAGGGCACCGACACGCCCAAGGCCGCCGAGGGCTTCACCGTCAGCGCACTCGCCGAAAACCTCGATCACCCGCGCTGGCTGTACAGCCTGCCCAACGGCGACGTCCTGGTCGCCGAAAGCAACAAGCCGCCGAAGCCTGAAGGCGCGACGGACGGCGGCCCGGGGGTGATGGCATGGATCAAGCGCACGGCTACCGGGATCGTCATGAGCCGGGTCGGCGCCGAAGCCGAGAGCGCCAACCGTATCAGCATCCTGCGCGATGCAGACGGCGATGGCCGGGCCGAAATGAAGAAGGTGTTCATCAGCGGCCTGACGTCGCCATTCGGCATGGTGCTGGTGGGTAACGAGCTGTTCATCGCCAACGCCGACGCCGTGGTCAAGGTCCCGTATAACGACGGCCAGACTGAAAGCACCGCCACGCCGGTGAAAGTCACTGACCTGCCGGCGGGAATCAATCACCACTGGACCAAGAACATCATCGCCAACCGCGAAGGCACCAAGCTGTACGTCACCGTTGGCTCGAACAGCAACGTGGCCGAAAACGGTCTGGAAGCCGAAGAGGGACGTGCGGCGGTCTGGGAAGTGGACGTCAAGACCGGGCAAAAACGCCTGTTCGCCAGCGGACTGCGCAACCCCAACGGGCTGGCGTGGAAGCCGGGCAGCAACGAGCTGTGGACAGTGGTCAACGAACGTGACGAAATCGGCAGCGACCTGGTGCCGGATTACCTGACCTCGGTCAAAGACGGCGCGTTCTACGGCTGGCCGTGGAGCTACTACGGCAATCACGTCGACAGCCGTTTGCAGCCGCCGCGCCCGGACATGGTCGCCAAGGCCATCGCCCCGGATTACGCCCTCGGCACCCACGTCGCGCCACTGGGCCTGACCTGGTCCGACCCGCGCGGCATGCCGGCCAAATTTGCCGACGGCGTGTTTGTCGGCGAGCACGGCTCGTGGAACCGCAATCCCCAGGCCGGCTACAAAGTCGTGTTCGTCGGCTTCAAGGATGGCCGACCTGCGGGCCTGCCGGTGGACGTCCTGACCGGCTTCCTCAACGCCGATGGCGACGCACAAGGCCGTCCGGTCGGCGTGATCCTCGACAAGCAGGGCGCATTGCTGGTCGCGGACGATGTGGGCAACAAGGTCTGGCGCGTCAGTCAGGCCAAGTGATGGCTTAGCAATGAACGGGAAATGCCGGTGATGATCACCGGCATTTTTCGTTTTGAGGATGGTTAAAAAACGTTGGGTCAGGCCTGCACTGTTCAGCCGTCCTGATAGACCTGCTGCTAGCGTGAAAACCGCCGCGCGCCGGCAACGCACGCGATAACCCCGACGGTCACTCCCAGCATGCCCACGCTGACCTGTTCATGCAGAAGGGTTGCGGCCAGCGTCAGACCAAAAAAGGGCTGCAGCAACTGCAGCTGTCCCACCGCCGCGATGCCACCCTGGGCGAGACCGCGATACCAGAACACGAAGCCGATCAGCATGCTGAACAGCGACACGTAGCCCAGACTCAGCCACGCCGGTGCGCTGATGGTGGCCAGGACTGGCGGCGCGCTGAACAGGGTCAGCATCAGCATCAGCGGCAACGCCAGCACCAGCGCCCAGCAGATGACCTGCCAGCCGCCGAGCGTCCGGGACAGCGTGGCACCTTCGGCGTAACCCAGGCCGCAGACGACAATCGCCAGCAGCATCAGCAGATCCCCCGCCGGCGACGCCGACAACCCTTGGGCACAGGCGAACCCCACTACCAGCGCACTGCCCAGCAACGAGAACACCCAGAACACCGGACGCGGACGCTCGCCGCCACGCAACACCGCGAACACAGCCGTCGCCAACGGCAACAGGCCGACAAACACGATGGAGTGCGCCGACGTGACGTATTGCAACGCCAGCGCGGTGAGCAGCGGGAAGCCGACCACCACGCCGCTGGCAACGATGAATAGCGGCATCAGTTGGTTGCGCTGCGGGCGCTTCTCTCGCAACACCAGCAGCAGACAGGCCGCGACCAAGCCGGCAATCGACGCTCTGGCGACAGTCAGAAACAGCGGCGCGAACTCCAGCACGGCGATGCGCGTGGCCGGCAACGAACCGCTGAAAATGATCACGCCCATCAGGCCGTTCAGCCATCCGGCAGTGGAGCGCTTTGTCGCCAGGGGCTGGACCATTGAAGAGATTTCCATGGGGTTCGGACTCCTGAGGTGCAGGCATGAGGACGCCATTGCCGATTGAGGTTGGATTGCCAACAGGTCGATTGCCGTCAAGGCAGCGTAAGGGGCAGAATCAGTACAATCAAAGAATTGTCATGGATAGAGCGTCTATGCCCCGCGCCCGCTACAAAACCCTTGTGGACCGATTTGCCGCGCAGATTGCGGCCGGTGAACTGGCGCCCGGTACTCGCCTGCCGACCCATCGTCAGTTGGCGGCGGCTGAAGGCCTGGCGCTGGTCACGGCGTCGCGGGTCTACGCCGAGCTGGAAGCCATGGGACTGGTGAGCGGCGAAACCGGGCGCGGCACCTTTGTCCGGGAAATCGCCCTGCCGCTCAGCCATGGCGTCGATCAACAGACCAGCACGCCCGGCGTCCTCGACCTCAATTTCAACTACCCGACGCTGCCGGGCCAGGCGGATCTGCTGCGCAACGGCCTTCGCCAACTGGCGTTGTCGGGTGATCTGGAGGCGCTGCTGCGCTATCAGCCCCACGCTGGCCGAAGCCATGAGCGCGCGTGCATGGCGCGGCACCTTGCTGCCCGGGGATTAGCCGTCGAGGCCGACGAGGTGGTGATCGTCAGTGGCGCGCAGCATGGCCTGTCGGTCATTGCGATGGCGTTGCTCAAACCGGGCGATGTGGTGGCGGTGGATGCGTTGACCTATTCGGGGTTCAAAGTGGTGGCCGACGCCCTCCGGCTGGAATTGCTCGCGATCCCCCATACCGATCACGGCCCCGATCTGAACGCCTTGGAAACACTCTGCCAGCGAAGGCGGATCAAGGCCGTCTACACGATGCCGACCCTGCACAACCCCATGGGCTGGGTGATGGACCTGCCGTGGCGCGAACACTTGGTGCGCATCGCTCGGCACCATGGGGTGCTGTTGATCGAAGACGCAGCGTATGCGTTCCTGGCCGAGGACCCGCCCGCACCGTTGAAGGCCCTGGCACCGGAGCTGACCGTCTACGTCTCGGGTTTCTCGAAAAACATCGCGACCGGACTGCGGGTGGGTTACGTGGTTGCGCCGCTGCCATGGATTTCGGCGATGGAGCGTGCGATCCGGGCGACGGTCTGGAATACCCCAGGGGTGATGACGTCGCTGGTCTGCGGCTGGATTGAGGACGGCACCGTCGCGCGTCTGGAGGAGGAAAAACGCCTGGATGCGCGGACCCGACAGACGCTCGCCCGGGAGCTGTTAATCGGGTTGAACGTCATCAGTCACCCGGCGTCCTATTTTTTGTGGGTACAACTGCCGGAGGACGCCAGGGCCGACCAGGTGGCCATGGAGTTGCTGGCAAACAAGGTGGCGGTTTCGACTGCCGAACCCTTCGCCACCTCCAGCGTCGTCCCCCACGGAATTCGCCTGGCGTTGGGTTCTGTGGATCTTGAGGCGTTGCGGGTTGCGTTGCAGGCAGTGCGTCGGGCAGTCGGCCGCTACGTGTATTGAACAGTGCGAAAGGTGAGGGCGGCAGCGGGCTTTGTTGAGGCATCGGTAACGGTGTTTCTCAAAGCGCCTACCATTCTTGAAATCGATAGTGAACATCACGGTAGGCGAGTTCTCTTTTTCCTGGAAGGGAGGAGGATGGCCCCATACCGAACTGGCTTTAGAAGGACACCGCGCGATGAAAATCTCAACCCTGCTGACCCTCGTCGCCGTGCTGTCCAGCGGATTCGTCACTACCGGTTCTGCTGTTGCGGCAGGCACTGTTTCGGCGGCGGATGCCGAGGCGTGCCATTTGCTGCCGGTGGTTGAAAGCCGTGTGGCATTGCAGTCTTCCCAACGCGTGGGTGTGCTCTACAGCGAAAACACCGTTGGCACCCTCGAATACCTTGAGCGTTATCACGCGGTGGCGCTGAAGGGCGTCAAGAATGGCGGGCTGGATTCGCGCATTCGCGAGGCGTTCGTCAACAGCTCCGATCCAAAGCTGGCGATGGACTGGCTGAAAGGTTCGTTGCAGAAGCAGTTTGCTTCAGTGACCGTGTACGACAACCTTGACGCGCTGATGCAGGCGCGGCCTGACGTGGTGGTGATGCTCGACACCTACAGCCGTCTGGTATCCCAGCGTAACTCTCAGGTCGAAGCGCGCTTCATTGCCACGTTCTACGATTCGAACCTGCAATACATCGGCAAGGCTGAAGGCTTGGGCGCCCAGGAGCTGAGCTCGGTGTGGGTCCACGGCAAGGCCGCCCCGGAAATCGCCGCGCAGATCAACCAGCAGCGCGACCTGCAGGTCAATGCCCTGAAGCAGTTTGATGTGTCCCTCAAAGCGCTGGTGACCACCGGGAAGACGGCGGAAGTGGCGAGTAATTGATCGCTGCCTACCAGCCTAACGCGGTTTGATAGTGGGACCGGCTTTAGCCGGGAAGAGGCCGGTTTGATCACCCTCAATTTCGCAGTGTGACGTCCGACGCTTTCCCGGCTAAAGCCGGTCCTACAGACTGCACGCGGTCCCACTGGGTGAATCCGGCCTGAGCCTTTCCCCTGACGCAACAAAAAACCGCTGCGCCCCTCCTGAAGGCGTCAGCGGTTTTTTTTGTGAGGGCGGTTACTTGCTGTCAGGCAGTGCGTAGGCAATCACGTAATCACCGCGATCCTTCGACTGACGGGCGCCGCTGGCGGTGATGACGATGTACTGCTTGCCGGTCTTAGGCGACACATACGTCATCGGGCCGCCCTGGCTGCCCACGGGCAAGCGGGCTTTCCAGGCTTCTTCCCCGTTGGCGCTGTTGAACGCGCGCAGGTAGTAATCCTGGGTGCCGGCGATGAACACCAGACCGCCCTGGGTCGACAGCGTGCCACCCAGCGTCGGCATGCCGATCGGCAGCGGCAGGTGCATTTTGATGCCCATCGGGCCAGTGTCCTGAACGGTGCCGACCGGCACTTGCCAGGCGATCTTTTGAGTCTTCATGTCGATGGCGGTCAACGTGCCGAACGGCGGCGCCTGGCACGGGATGCCCGCCACCGACAGGAAGCGGTTCTTGTTGACGGCGTACGGCGTGCCCTTCAGCGGGACGGCGCCCATGCCGGTATTCAACGCCTCACCGCCGGACGCCGCGATGGCGTCCTTCAGCTGCGGCACCATCTGAATCCACAGGCCCAGGCGCATGTCATTGACGAAGATGAAGCCGTGAACCGGATCGGTCGACAGGCTGCCCCAGTTCATCCCGCCCAGTGATCCCGGGAAACTCAGCGAAATGTCAGTGCCCGGCGCGGTGAACAGGCCGTCGTAGCGCATCTTCTTGAACGAGATCCGGCACAGCAACTGGTCGAACGGTGTGGCGCCCCACATGTCCGATTCGGTCAGCGTCTGCGCACCGATCTGCGGCATGCCCACGGATTTTGGCTGGGTCGGCGAATACGGTTCGTTGGGGATATTCGACGCCTTGACCGGGACTTCCTTGACCTCGGTCAGCGGCTGGCCGGTGTGGCGATCGAGGACGAAAATCTGCCCGGCCTTGGTGCCAATGACCAGCGCCGGCACCTTGCTGCCGTCAGGCTTGGCGAAGTCGATCAGGCTCGGCTGCATCGGCAGGTCGAAATCCCACAGGTCGTTATGGACCGTCTGATACACCCACTTCTGCACGCCGGTGGTGGCGTCCAGTGCCAGCACCGAGGCGCCATAGGTGTGGTCAAGCTCGGTGCGTTTCACGCCATAAATGTCGGTGGACGAACTGCCCATCGGCAGGAACAGCGTGTTCATGGCCGGGTCGTAGGACATCGGTGCCCAGCTGTTCGGCGTGCTGCGCACATAGGTTTTGTCGGCGGCAGGCGCCTGTTTGTCTTCGGGATTGCCCGGATCGAACGCCCAGCGCATCTGCCCGGTGACCACGTCAAAGCCGCGGATCACGCCGCCCGGCATATCGGCCTGCACGTTGTCGGCCACGCGACCGCCAACCACCACCGTGGTCCCGGCCATCAGCGGCGCCGATGACAGTTGATAGTAGGAATCGGGCACGTTGCCCAGACCGGCTTTGAGGTCGACCTGGCCATTGTTGCCGAAGCCCTGGCAGAACTCGCCGGTGTCGGCGTCCACGGCAATCAAGCGCGCGTCGATGGTGTTGGTGAGCAGACGACGCTGGCAGTTGGCGCCAGCCGGCACAGCGACCGCCGCCACAGGCGTGCTGCCATCGGTGGGTGGCGCAATGGCGGCGCTGGCATCGAAATAAGCCAGCCCGCGGCAGCGTTGCCACACGGCGGACTTGGCGTTGATGTCGTTCTTCCACAACTGCTTGCCGGTGTCGGCGTCCAGCGCGATGACGTTGTTGTGGGGCGTGCAGATAAACACCTTGTCGCCGACCTGCAACGGGGTCATCTGGTCTTCGGCACCATTGCCGTCGCTGATGGCGACGTCGCCGGTGTGGTAGGTCCAGGCCGGCACCAGCTTGCTGACGTTGTCGCGGTTGATCTGGTCCAGCGCGGCGAAGCGGCTGCCGCCTTCATCGTTGCCGTAGTGCGCCCAGTCTTTCTGCGCGTGGGCAGGATCGACTTTGGTCAGCCCCGGGCCAGTCCCCGTAGGCGACACCGACGCATGGGGCTGAAACATGCCCCAGGATCCGGCGACGATCGCCAGCGCCAGCACGCCGCCAACGACGTAAACGCCGCGACCGGCTGCGTGGCCATTGGCCTTGCGCAGGGAAGGGTAGATCAGCGCGACCAGCAGGCTCAACACGCCGAGGGCAAACAGCCGGGAAACCAGCGGCCAGAACACCAGCCCGGCGTCCACCAGCGCCCAGATCAGCGTCAGCAGCATCACCGCTGCAAACAGCCACGCGCCTGACAGGCGACGTCGGAACAGCAGGACGGCCGAGACAATCAGGCCCAGGCCGGCCAGCAGGAAATACGCACTGCCGCCCAGCGTGACGAGGTAGCCGCCGCCCGCTGCGAAGAGTAATCCGAAAACCAGCACGCCCAGCGCAACGACCCGAATGGGCCAGCGGCTGGCGGCTGCCGAAGAAGGTGAGTGATTCATGAGGCATTCCTGCTGACGCGAAGAAGGGTCGGGGACGACCGATCAAGTGATTTGAGGACAAGGGTTCACAGCGTGATGGCTGCCAGGCGTATCGCTTACGGCATATCCGTCGTGTAATTAACCGGTTAGTTAATTCCGGCGACGATAGCAAAAAAACGCATTGCCTGCGTCAATTTGTCTCTGTCAGAGGGGCTCGCGCGGAGCGCCGTCAGGCGCTGAACCTGTCAGCGCTGCTGATCCATGAACGCTCGCAGACGCTGTTGCAGGCGGTCCACAGCGTTGTCCATCGAGAGAAACGCGTCGATCGTCATCACTTGCCAGCGCTGGCCTTCATCGCCGAACACCACCTGATCGAATAAACCCTCGGCCACTTCAGCGACGAAGAACCAGGTGTCGAGCCCGTCGACGCCCTGACCCGGGTAGACCTGCTTGTGAGTGAAGGTAGCGGGGTCGAGGACGATGCCGAATTCCTCCATCGTCTCCCGCACGGCGCATTCTTCCGGCGTCTCCTGGCCCTCACGCCCGCCGCCGGGCAGGTCCCACAGGTTCGGCCAGGGGATCTCGGGTTTGTCATCGCGTTGATAGGTGAGCAGCGTGCCATTGCACAGCATCGCGACTTTTGCGCCGGAGAAAGGAGGATGTACGGACATGATTGCGCCTTGTGAAGTCAGTGCGGATAACACTAGCAGTGTCGGCCTGAAACATGCAGCCAACGGCAACCACACACTGCAGTCATCGAGTGAAACCGGCTTCAGCCGGGAAAGCGTCAGTGGTCGCACTGCAAAATTGATGGTGTTCACGCTGGCCTCTTCCCGGCTGAAGCCGGTCCTGCTAAGCATCGCGTGCATCCATGGGTACTAACATTCATGCGAACCACCCACACCGGGAGAAAGGATGAACAACCAGACACTGAAGGACGCTTACACCGGCTATATCGACTGCCTCAATCGCCAGGATTGGGCTGCCTTGGGCGATTTCGTCGGCGAGGACGTGCAGTACAACGGCGAGCGCGTAGGCCTGGCCGGCTACCGGCAGATGCTGGAACGGGATTTTCGCGCCATCCCTGACCTGCGTTTTGTCATCGATCTGCTGATCTCAGAGCCACCGCACATCGCCGCAAGGCTGACGTTCGATTGCACGCCGGTGGGCGAGCTGTTCGATGTGCCGGTGAACGGGAAGAGGGTGCAGTTTACGGAGAACGTGTTCTACACATTTGCGGCGGGGCGTATCGTCAACGTCGAGTCGGTGATCGACAAGGCGGCGGTGGCGGCGCAGGTGCTGAAGACCTGAACCGCCGAATGGCCTGGCAGCACGGCTGACTCACAGGGGAGCCAGCCGCGCTGCCGCTCCATCAATGCAACGCGCTGGCGCGATTTTTAGCGACGTCTTCGGCTTTGATCTCGCCGTCGCTCTGACCGAACCGACGCAGCACGAAGGTGCTCACGGCGGCCAGTTCAGCGTCGCTGTAACTGCGGGCGAAATCAGGCATGCGCTGATCGACCCGTGCCGCCGTTGGCGTGTGACCTTCCAGCAACGTCGCCATCACGTTCCGGCCTTTGGGGTCGTTGGCGGTTTTCAAGCCCGCCAACCCGCCTGCCGGGGACTGCCGGCCACTGCCGTCGATCTGGTGGCAGGCCACGCAGGTGTCGTTGAACAGCTTCTGACCAAGACCCTTTTGCAGTGCGGCATCGTTCATCACCATGCTTGGGCGGGGGATGCCTTCGCTGCGTGCCGGCGTGCTCTTGAGGTACACCGCGATGGCTTTCAGGTCCGCCGGATCGAGGTAGCGCAGGCTGTGCTCGACTGCGTCACCCATTGGGCCGCCCGCGCCGCCGAAACCGGCCGCGTAACCCTTCGACAAGTAGCTGACGATGGCGTCTTCCGGCCAGGCACCGATGCCGTATTTGGCGTCGGAGCTGATGTTGTAGGCCATCCAGTTGCCCAGTTCAGCACCTGCCAAAGAATTGCCGGAGCTCATCGCCTGGAAGATGTTGCGTGGCGTGTGGCACTCGCCGCAGTGGCCTGGGCCCTGCACCAGGTACGCGCCGCGATTCCATTCAGGCGATTGCTTGCTGTCCGGGACGAAGCGTTCGTTGCCGGCGAACATCGCGTTCCAGAACATCATTCCCCAGCGCTGATTGAACGGGAACGAAATCTTGTTCTCTGGCGGCATCTGCTTGACCGGCTCAAGGCTGAACAGGTAGCCCTTGATCGCCAGGATGTCTTCGCGGGACATCAGCGTGTACGAGGTGTAAGGGAAGGCCGGGTAGTAATGCTTGCCGTCCTTGCCCACGCCTTTCTGCAGGGCGTCGACGAACTCGTCGTCGGTCCAGTTGCCGATACCGGTCTCTTTGTCCGGGGTGATGTTGGGCGAATACAGGCTGCCAAACGGCAACTTGAATTCCAGCCCGCCGGCGTACGGCTTCCCGCCCGGCACGACGTGGCAGGCCACGCAATCAGCGGCGCGGGTCAGGTATTCGCCCTTGCTCATCGCCGGGGTGTCGCTCGCGTAAACGGTGCTGGCCAGCAAACCGGCCACAAGTCCGAGCGCAGTGTTGAAAACGTTCATGACGCGCTCCTTAAACAGTGAAATAGCCAGAACGGCTCAACGGCAAACGACGCTCACGCACACCGGTCGCGGCGTACACGGCGTTAACCAGCGCGGCCGCAGCGGGCACTGCGCCGGTTTCACCGACACCGCCAGGGGTCTCGACGCTCTCGACGATGTGCACCTCCACCGGCGGCGCGTCGCTCATGCGAATCTGCCGGTACTCGTGGAAGTTGGTCTGCTGCACTTGACCCTTCTCGACAAGGATTTCGTTGAACAGCGCGGCCGACAGACCGAACAGCGTGCCGCCTTCCATCTGCGACGCCACGGAGGTCGGGTTGGTGGCAAAGCCGCAGTCGATGACCGTCACCAGCCGTTTGATGCGCAGGCCTTTTTCGCCTTCCTTCTCCAGCTCGACGATGGTGGCGACGAAGCTGCCGAACACCGCCGTCACCGCCACGCCACGGCCCGAACCGGCAGGCAGTGGCTTGTCCCACTCCACCAGTTGCGCGGCCTTGGTCAGCACCGCTTGCGCGCGGGGTTGCGACTGCATCAGCGCCAGGCGGTATTTCACCGGATCGACCTTGGCGTTGTGGGCCAACTCGTCGATGAAGCACTCGATGGCGTAGGTGCTGCGCAACGGTCCGACGCCACGCCACCACGAAACCGGAATCACCTCGGGGTCGTGACGGATGTAGCGCACCTGCAGGTTGGGCAGGGTGTAGATCGGGTCCTTCGCCACTTCGACGGCATCGCCATCGACGCCGTCTGCCGGCAATGCGCCGATGTAGGCAGCGACCACCGAAGCACCGGCGATGCGATGCTCCCAGCCCACCGGACGCAGGTCTTTGTCCAGCGCCGCATTGAGGCGGTCGACGTAGTGCGGACGATAACGGTCGTGGGTCATGTCCTCTTCGCGGCTCCAGATCAGCTTGATCGGGTAGCTGAGCTGGCGCGCGATGTCCACGGCCTGGAAGATGAAGTCAGACTCCAGACGACGGCCGAAACCACCGCCGATCAACTGGTTGTGGATCACCACCTTTTCCACCGGCATGCCGCAGACTTTGGCGGCGCCTGCCTGGGCCATCCCCGGCGCCTGGCAGCCGACCCACAACTCGCACGCGTCGGCGCGCACATGGGCGACGCAGGTCATCGGCTCCAGCGGCGAGTGGGACAGGAAGGGTTGCTCGTAGATCGCTTCGAAGCGGCTGGAAGCGTTTTTCAGCGCGCCGGCGATGTCACCGGACTGGTGCGCGAACACACCATCGCCAGCGCTGGCGTCGAACAGCGATTTGTCTAGCTGGGCGGAATCCAGACCGGCGTGGGGGCCGAGGTCCCAGTCGATGTCCAGCGCCTTGAGCGCTTGCTGGCAGGACCAGAAATTGCTCGCCGTTACCGCCACCGCGTTGTCCAGCCGCACGATATCGCGCACGCCGGGAACCTTGCGCGCAGCGTCTTCATTCTTCACGCCGCGCAGTTTGCCGCCGTGAACCGGGCAGGTGAGGGTGGAGGCAATCAGCATCCCCGGCACTTGCAGGTCGATGGTGAATTTCGCCGTGCCGTTGACCTTGTTCGGCGTATCCAGTCGCTGGACCGGTTTGCCCAGCAGTTTGAATTCGCTGACGGCTTTGAGCGGGATGTCGGTTGGCAGCGGTAACTTCGCCGCGGCATCCACCAGCTCACCGTAACCGGCACTTTGACCGTTCGGGCCGATGACCCGACCGTTCTCGGCATGGCACTGGCTCGGCGCGACTTTCCAGCGCATCGCCGCCGCCTGAACCAGCACGATGCGCGCGCTGGCGCCGGCCTTGCGCAGGGGCTCCCAACTGTAGCGGGTGGAGGTCGAACCGCCGGTGGCCTGGAAGCTCAACAACGCGTCGGTGTACAGCGCTGCATTGGGCGGCGCCTCGGTGATGGTGATCTGGCTCAACGGCACTTCGAGCTCTTCGGCGACCATCATGGCGATGCCGGTCTGCACGCCCTGGCCCATTTCGATCTTCGGCGAAATCAGCGTGACGGCGCCGCTGTGATCAATGCGCACGAAAGCGCCATAGCCTTGCTCTGCGTTGTCGCCCAGGATCGCGCCCTTGACCAGGTCGGCGGCGAAGCTGCGAGTGACGGTCGCCGGCAGGTAAGTGCCAATGACCAGCCCGCCCAGCAGCGCACTGCCTTTGAGCAATCCACGACGCGAGAGCATCGCGGCAGATGATTGTGATGCGGACATGATGACTTCCTTCAGGCCTGGCTGACGCTTTTGATGGCGGCGCGAATGCGGGTGTAGGTGGCGCAGCGGCAAAGGTTGCCCGACATGGCGTTGACGATCTGCTCGTCGTTGGCTTTGGGGTGTTCCTGCAACAGCGCGACGGCCGACATGATCTGCCCCGGCTGGCAGTAGCCGCATTGCACGACTTCATGGTCCAGCCAGGCTTTCTGCACCGCCTGACCCACAGCCTGCTCGCCGACGGCTTCGATGGTCGTGACCTTGCGGCCCGCCACGGCGCTGACCGGCAGCACGCACGAGCGCACGGCCTGGCCGTCCAGGTGCACGGTGCACACGCCGCACTGGGCGATGCCGCAGCCGTACTTGGTGCCGGTCAGGCCCATCACGTCGCGCAGGACCCACAACAATGGCATGTCGTCGGCGACATCCAGGTCGTGCTCCTGGCCGTTAATCATCAATTTCTGCATTGCAACCTCAGAAGGTCATCACGGTTGACGCACTGCGTCACGAGCAGGGTCGTGAGGCGGCATCAAGGCTTCGGTTTGTTTGAAAATAGCGCCGTGCCAGTGGCCAGCGCTTTATAGAGGTCTGCCCGGACATCTTGGTGTCAGACGAGTCAGGGGGATGAATGGTAGTACGTTCATCATTGGAAATGTTTGATTGCGCGGAAAATATTTCTCAGGCGCCGTTGAATGACCCGCGACAACATGACGCGCTTCGGGAAAGTGCAGCGCCTGTATCTGCCGCACTCTAAAGGGTATTGGCGGAGCGTTCATCAGTGGTGCATAAAGTTATGGGTAACGGAATAGGCAAAGGACTATTACGGGAATTGATCTAATAACTATGCGCATCGATGGCGGTGATGGGCTTTATCAATTTTAAGTATTTATCATCGGCGCGGATCACGAACAGAATGGCCCCAGAAGCAAACGACAAGCGCTTTGCTTAATTACGACTGAATGCACTTCTGGAGAATGACCATGAAAGTATTAACCTTCGCCGCCCTGTCCCTTGTCAGTGTGTTCGCCGCTGCCGGCGAACGCCCGGCCACCCACCAGCAGCCCTCGACCCAGGTTGAACAATACAACCGTCACAAAGGCATCGACGTCGCTAAAGTGATCAGCATCAAAAACGCTCAGGACCCACAGAAAGTTGATGGCCCCGTGCAATCCACCATGGTGTATGTTGACCACGCCGGCGTGACCCACAGCCTTGACTACACCATCATGGGCTACGGTCGTCAAAATGGTTAATCGCCAGTGCCCTGGCGGCTTCAATTACAAACGCTATAAAAGAAACGCTGCATTGAATGCAGCGTTTTTTTTTTGCGTGATTATTGAGCTGGAACGTTCCGTTGTATCGTTCGCCATGAACGTGTTCCAGCCGCTTATTTATTTAAAGGCTCATTACGTGTTGGCGCCGATGAGGGTTACCCACGTCGCTGGATGAAGTCCAGAAATGCTCTCAGGGGTGATGGCACATAGCGCCGGCCGGGGTAATACAGAAACGGCCCGCTGAAACGCGGCCACCAGGGTTCGAGTACCGGTTCCAGTGCGCCGCTGTCGAGATGGGGGCGCAACCAGTCTTCGAACAACGAAACGATGCCCAGGCCGTCGATGGCGGTTTGCACGGAGAGGTCCACTGCGCCGCCAATACGCACGGTGAGTGGGCCGGTCGGGTCGACACGAACTTCTTCCCCGTCACGCTCGTATTCCCACAGTGGAATAGAACCGCTGGGGAATTTGCCGCGCAGGCAACTGTGGTTCAACAGATCACGCGGATGCTCGGGCCGGCCCCGGGCGTCGAGGTACGCCGGCGAGGCCGCCGTCGCGAAACGCTGAACGCGCGGGCCGATGGGCACGGCGATCATGTCCTGTTCCAGGCGGTCGTCGTAGCGGATGCCCGCGTCGCAGCCGGCGGCGAGCATGTCGACGAAGCTTTCCTCGGTGATCACTTCCATGCGGATGTCCGGGTGCGCTTGCAGGAACGGGGTGATGATTGCCGGGAGTATCAGGCGAGCGGCGCTGACCGGTACGTTAAGCCTGAGCGTGCCGGAAGGGCGGTCGCGAAAATCGTTGACCACGTCCAGCGCCGATTCGACTTCCCCGAGCGCCGGTACAATCCGCTCCATCAGCCGCGCGCCGGCTTCCGTCGGCACGACGCTGCGGGTGGTGCGGTTGAGCAAGCGCACGCCCAGCCTTGATTCCATGCGTCGAACCGCGTCGCTGAGGCTGGATGCCGACTTGCCACTCAGCCGTGCGCCTTCCCGAAAACCGCCCGCGTTGACCACGGCCACGAAGGCCAGTAAATCCTGAATGTCTGTTGCCATTGTCCGCTCACTCGTACAACCCGTGCCGATTGCACCTGATTATCAGCGCATCGGTCAACGCCTATAGTCGTCCTACATTCTTGATCACGAGGCGTTACCCATGAGCCAGGCCAGCAAGGCAGGACAGTTTTCATTCGGCGGTCGCACCGTCAACCGCATGGGCTACGGTGCCATGCAACTGGCCGGGCCGGGCGTTTACGGACCGCCGAAAGACCACGCGGCTGCAATCGCCGTGTTACGTGAAGCGCTGGCGGCCGGGGTCAACCATATCGACACTGCCGACTTCTATGGCCCCCATGTGACTAACCGCCTGATCCGCGAAGCCCTGCATCCTTATAGCGACGAGTTGCTGATCGTCACCAAGGTCGGCGCGTCGCGAGGCACCGACGCGTCATGGAACGCTGCCAACAGCCCGTCGGAGTTGGTGAGCGCGGTGCACGACAATCTGCGCAATCTCGGTGTCGAAGCGCTGCACGTGGTGAACTTCAGGGCGTGGGGCACCGGGCATTCCCCGGACCAGCAGTCGATTGCCGAGCAGTTCGGTGCGTTGGCCGAGTTGCAGCGTCAGGGGCTGATTCAGCACCTGGGCCTGAGCAACGTCAGCGCGAAACAGGTCACTGAAGCGCAGAGCATTGCCGAGGTGGTCTGCGTGCAAAACCACTACAACCTGGCCCACCGGGATGACGAGCAGTTGATCGCCGAACTCGGCAAGCAGGGCATCGCCTACGTGCCGTTCTTCCCGCTGGGCGGGTTCACGCCCTTGCAGTCGCAGACGCTGTCGGACGTCGCCACACGCCTCGACACCTCGCCGATGTGCGTGGCCCTGGCGTGGCTGCTGCAGCGTGCGCCCAACCTGCTGCTGATTCCGGGCACCTCGTCGGTGGCGCATCTTCACGAAAATCTAAGCGCCACCGAGCTGGTCATTCCGCCAGACATGCTCGCCGAACTCGACGGCCAGGGCGCCTGATTCATTATTGTCAGCAGGACCGGCTTTGGCCGGGAAGAGGCCGGTGTGAACACCCTCGGATTTGCAGCGTGACGACCGACGCCTTCCCGGCTGAAGCCGGTCCTACATCCAGCATACGCGGTGTATCTGGATGAATGCGGTGTCCTCGTGGGACTGGCTTTAGCAGGGAAGAGGCCGGTCCTACACCCAGCATACGCGGTGCCTCTGGCTGGATGCGGTGTCCTCGTAGGACCGGCTTTAGCCGGGAAGAGGCCGGTGTGAACACCCTCAGATTTGCAGCGTTACCACGCTGAGCAGGGTAGCGATCGGAAATCTTGAGCACGCCACATCCTTGTGGGAGCGAGCTTGCTCGCGAATGCAGTAGTAAAACACTGACGATTCAGCGGTTGGGACGGCCCCTTCGTGAGCAAGCTCACTCCCACAGGTTATTCGTCGCTCCAGACCGACGCTTTCCCGGCTGAAGCCGGTCCTGCAAAGAGCACGCGGTGCTCGCAGGGGACCGGTTCAACAGCCACTCACCGCCTGGATCTTCGTCAATCCAGGTCCGACGCATCATGCCGTTCCGGCACTTGGGTGGCTTCATCGCCCCAGGTCCGGTTGACCCGCATTCCGCGAATGACCGCTGGCCGTTGTGCAATGGTTTCGGCCCAGCGCTGCACGTGGGTGTATTCGTGAGCAGCAAGGAACTCGGCGGCGCCGTACACGGTGTTGCGCACCACTTGTCCGTACCACGACCACACGGCGATGTCGGCGATGGTGTAGCTATCACCGGCCAGGTAAGCGCTTTCGCTGAGGCGGCGATCAAGCACGTCCAACTGACGCTTGGCCTCCATGGTGAAGCGGTCGATCGCGTATTCGAACTTCTCCGGCGCGTACACATAGAAATGCCCGAAGCCGCCACCCAGATACGGCGCAGCGCCCATCTGCCAGAACAGCCAGTTCAGGGTTTGGGTGCGGCCGGCCAGGTCCTTGGGCAGCAATTCACCAAACTTTTCCGCCAGATACAGCAGGATCGAACCGGACTCGAACACGCGAAGGCCCGGCTCGACGCTGCGATCCAGCAGCGCAGGGATTTTCGAGTTGGGGTTGATGTCGACGAAGCCGCTGCCGAACTGATCCCCCTCATTGATACGGATCAGCCAGGCGTCGTATTCGGCGCCGCTGTGCCCGAGGGCGAGCAGCTCTTCCAGCAGGATCGTCACCTTGACGCCGTTGGGCGTGGCCAGTGAATACAGCTGCAACGGGTGCTTGCCGACCGGCAGGACTTTCTCATGGGTCGGCCCTGCAGTCGGACGGTTGATGCTGGCGAACTGGCCGCCGGAGGGCGCTTCGTGTTTCCACACGGTAGGCGGGACGTAGGGTGCCTTGCTCATTGAACACATCTCCTGAGGGTCAGTTTTGGCGTGACGGATCGAGGCGGAAAGCCCCGACCCACACGGTGATTAACGGGCGGAAGACAGCGGCGGCGTGCGCGGTGGAATCTGGCGCTTGCTGCCGATGGATTCGAAGGCTGAAGCGAAGCGCAGCAGGGCGGAATCGTCGTAAGCCCGGCCGGCAAAGGTAAGGCCCACGGGCACACCGATGTCGGCCATCACGCCCATCGGCACGGTGACGGTGGGCACGCCGAGGTGGCGGATCGCGAGGTTGCCGTTAGCGACCCAGACCCCGTTGCTCCAGGCGATGTCGGCCGAGGCCGGGTTGACATCGGCATCGGCTGGCGCGACGTCGGCCACGGTCGGAAACAGCACCGCATCCAGCCCAAGCTTCTGCATCCAGTCTTCGAGGTCAATGCGCCGGGTGTGTTCCAGTCCGCGCAGGCCGTCGGCCAGTGTGTCGATCTGCTCCCACGGCGTGATGCCACGCTCGGCCATCTTCACGTACTCGTCCATGCCCGCGGCGAGATCGCCCTCGCGGTTGGGCAGGGTCCCAGGGTCATGGGGGAAGATCAGCGGGCCGTTGACGTCGGCCAGGCGGTTCAGCTTCGGGTCGCCGTTGGCTTGCAGGAAATCATCGAAGGCCCAGGCAGTGAGGTCCCACAGTTCGTGATGCAGAAATGCCTTCGAGACGATGCCGCGGTTGTAAACCGTCGGCGCGCCGGGACGATCGCCTTCGCAATTGGAGACCAGCGGGAAGTCCACCTCGATCACTTCAGCGCCCTGGGCTTCGAGTGCCTGGCGCGCCTGTTCCCAGAGGACGATCACCGACGCGCGGGTGATGATGCGCTGGCCGGTGGGGCCGCCGATGCCTGGTGCTTCGGACGTCCCGGCTTCGGGGTCGGCATTGATGTACATGCGCGGCACGCCGAAGCGTTTGCCGGCCAGGGTTTGCGGGCTGGCGGCGAGCTCGGCGTAGGACGCCGGGCGTACCGAGTCGACCGAGGGAATCGGCACCCACGGCTGCAAGCGCCACAGGTCGCCGCGGGTGTCCGGGTCTTCGGCGACTACCACGTCCAGTACTTCAAGCAGGTCGGCCATGGTTCGGGCGAAGGGCACGACCACGTCCATGGTCGGCGTCAGGGGCCAGTTGCCGCGTACCGAAATCACCCCGCGCGACGGCGTGTAGGCGCACAAACCGTTGTTCGACGCAGGGCCACGGCCGCTCGACCAGGTTTCTTCGGCGAGCCCGAACGCCGCGAAACTCGCCGCCGTTGCAGTGCCGGCGCCGTTGGACGATCCGGATGCAAACGGTGCCGTCAGGAAGCCCGCGTTGTAGGGGCTTTCGGCGCGGCCATACACGCCACGCTGCATGCCGCCATTGGCCATCGGCGGCATGTTGGTCTTGCCCAGACAAATTGCGCCAGCGCCACGCAGTCGCTCGATGGTGAAGGCGTCGCGGTGGGCGACCAGTTCGGCAAACGCCGGGCTGCCCGACGCGGCCGTGAGGCCTTTAACCAGATAACTGTCTTTGGCGGTGTAGGGAATACCGTCCAGAGGCCCGAGGGTTTCGCCTCGCGCGCGACGGTCGTCGGACGCCTGGGCCTCTTCGATGGCCTGGGGATTGCGCACGACCACGGCGTTAAGCGCGGTGGCGGTGTCGGCGCCGTCGTAGGCGTCGATTCTGGCGAGGTAGGCCTGGACCAGCTCGACGGCGGTGGTCTGGCCGGCTTCAAGGGCCGCGCGCAGTTGCGCGATGGAGACTTCGGTGACTTCGATCATGGCTGCTCCGACCGTGAGAGGGCCAAGCGGCGGGCAACGGGACTGTCGAGCAGGCTTTCGAGCAGAGAGCAGGGGCGTCTCAGAAGAAGAGTGGGCATATCGCTTCCCGTTGCGCGGCAGGGCCGGGCTGGTTTGAAACCGACTGAGGCATGGCTGTGCAACGCAGGCTCAAGTCGGCAGGCGTATTCGTGAGACGCACATTATGCCTACGCCATGTGTTTGTCGCGAGGCTTGCGCTGGGGCGCTTCACCCGGGCCTTGCAGGAAGTTCGGCGGTCGCCGCACACGCGCTATGGCGAAAGGCTTACACGTCATCGGGCAATGTCTACCTGTACACCGAACCGCGACAAGCGCAATCTAAACACATCAACGGAGGCGCTGGATGTGCTTCTCAGGTCATGGATGATCCGCCATTTGCCGGGACGGCTGCTGACAGGATGTTGGAATGGTGTTGATAGAAAAGAACCCGCTCAGGCGGGTTTTTTATTGCCCTGGATAAAGTGGGCGGCGCTCTCAAGGCAAATTGCGCGGGGCGCCTGGGCCGACTTCTGTGGTTAACTCCTGCGCATCATTTTTGTGGCAGGCCTTGCAATGACTCCCCATCACAGCGCGCACCGGCAAGTCATCGGCATGTGGTTGATGGCGGGCGTGGCGCTGACGTTCGCCAGTCATGACGCGATTTCCAAGACGCTGATCTATTCCCTGCCGGTGATCTTCGTCGCGTGGGCCCGCTACCTCGTTCACTCAACCCTGGTGACCACCGTGCTGCTGCGCAACGGCGGCGCTAGAGTCTTCCACACCCGACGGCCCTGGCTGCACCTGCTGCGCGCGGTGGTGTTGCTCGCCGACAGCCTGTCTTTCCTGTTCGGCCTGACCCACGTCCCCATTGCCGAGTCTACGGCGCTGGTGTTCCTCGCACCGGCATTCGTTACGATCCTGTCGCCGCTGATCTTCGGCATCAAGGCGGATCGCTGGCAGTGGGGTTCGGTGGTGCTTGGCTTCATTGGCGTGCTGGTGATCATCAACCCGGCCAGCGATGCCTTCTCCCTGTGGATGCTGTTCCCCCTGGCCACCGCGCTGTTCTTCGCGCTGTATCAACTGCTCACGCAACTGGCGGGGGAGACGGACAGCCCGTCGGTGTGCAGCTTTTACGTCGGCGTTTTTTGCACCCTGATCCTCAGCGCGATTGTGCCATTCTACTGGGCCGATCCCGATTGGCTGCAGTTGGGCTTGCTGCTCGTGCTCGGCGGTCTGGGTTTGTGCGCCCACTTTCTGATGGCCAAGTCCTATCGCTATGCGTCCTCGTCGGTGCTTGCACCGCTGGGTTACCTGCAAATCATCTTCGCAGTGGCTTACGGGATTCTGCTGTTCGGCAACTACCCGGGCACCGCCTCGATGTTTGGCATCGGGCTGGTCTTCCTCAGCGGCCTGATGGTGTACGCCAGACGCCAACCCGTGGCGCCTGCGAGCCAGCTCTGATCAGGTATTAAGAGGGCGTCAGGCGTTTTCATTGCCGGGACGGGTGAAGGAAAAGCGGTGGATATCGACCCGCAGCTGCCAGCCCTGATTCGCCCAATAGGTTGCCGCCGCCGGGTTGGTCTTGAGCACGTCGATGTGGCATTTGTGAATGCCTTCCGCCTCCAGGCTGACCAGGCAGCGCTCGACCAGTGTCTGCCCGATTCCCTGCCGCCGATACTCAGGCAGCACCAGCAAATGCTGCAAATACCCGCGCCGACCGTCATGCCCCGACATGACACAGCCGCAGATGCGCGAATCTTCCTCTGCGACGAAGCTCAATCCGGGGTTGCGCAGCAGATACCGCTCGGTGGACTCGCGGGAGTCGGCGTCACGCAAGGAGATACCCGGCGTGTCACGCATGAGTTGGGTGATGGCGTCGTAATCGTCCAGGGTCATGGGGCGGATGATGGGCATGGCTGGCGCCTGAAGTGGAGAGAGGGCAGGGAGCGTAGCAGCGCGATTGGTGGGGTGTCATGTCAGCCGCAGGGTGACGCGGAGCGTCACAGGATGCATTCCCACGCGGAGCACGGGAACGATCGGACATCTTGTGACGCTCATCCCGGCCTCTTCCCGGCAGAAGCCGGTCCCACTAACAGCAGCGGGTGCATTCAGTGAAAGCGGTGGAGACCCCCGACCGTAGGACCGGCTTTAGCCGGGAAGCTTTTGATCTGCTCTTGATCTTGATCTTCCTACACAGCCAGCCCAGACACCGTCAATCGCGACTTGGGTGCAGGCCGAACGCAGACGACGGGGAGTGGGCCGAGCGGCATGGATGCCGCGAGCGCGCCGCCAGGACATGGATGTCCGTTCGGCGCGGGCCCACGGAGCGTCGTCGGAGTGAGGGAACCCGACGAAGTCGGGCCAAACCGAGAGCAGGCACTTTTGGTTACTTTTAGTGCTTTTTAAAAGTAACTCGCCGAAGGCGAAACGATCTGCCGTTAGGCAGATGCTCTTGATCTTGACGTGAGTGCGGACTCATCTGATCTGTATTTATAAGCCGTACCTGAATCTGTGCTGAAACAGCTGTACCCCTCAAAATCACTCCAACCCCGGCCGACCGATCGAGCCCGACCGGACGCTATCACCCGGCTCGAATCCACTGTACCCCCTGCTCACATTGGAGACCCCATGGCCAAGCTCGCCATCTTCCTGTTCGGCTTTCTCGCCCTGACCCTCATGATCGGTGCCCTGGCAACCATCTCCCCCACCTGATTGAGCCACTGGATCTGCCCACACCCGATCCTCCCCGCTGCACCCCACCCTAACGGCAGACCGACCTCTGCCGTTTTTGCGTACCCACCAAAAACGCACTACGCCGCCATTCATCCGCCAACCCCCATTGCTTCCCTTGACGGCCATTTGCAACGGGACAATACTCAGCGCAGATTCATATAGATGACTACATAACTACAACAGCGAAGGGCCTCCATGAACCGACTCTCCAGCGATGTCCGCTTGCCGCTTTACCAACGCCTGCGCGACCAGCTCGCCGAACAGATCGCCAACAACCGCTGGCGGCCGGGCGAGGCCATTCCCACCGAAGCTGCGCTGTCCAGCGAGTACTGCCTGTCCACTGGCACGGTGCGCAAAGCCATCGACATGCTGGTCAACGAAAACATCCTCGAGCGCCAACAGGGCCGGGGCACCTTCATTCGCCGGCCACAGTTCCAGTCCTCGCTGTTCCGCTTCTTCCGCTTTCAAAGCGTTTCCGGCGAACGCCAGGTGCCCGAAAGCCGCATCCTCTCCATCGAAGCCGTCACCGCGCCCTCGGCCGTTTCCCAGGCCCTTGGTCTGCCGCTGGATGCGCCGGTGATTCGCCTGATCCGCCTGCGTCTGCTCGACGCTCAGCCCGTGCTCGCCGAAGAAATCTGGCTGCCCCAGGTGCAATTTCAGACCCTGCTGGAAATCGACCTCAGCCGCCAGGGCCCGCTGCTCTATCCGATCTACGAAGAGCAATGCGGCCAGGTGGTGGCCTACGCCGAAGAAACCCTGACCGCCGAAGCCCTCAGCGAGACCCACGCCCGTTTGCTGCAGGTGCCGGTCAACAGCCCGGTGGTGGTGATCGAGCGTCTGGCGCGCAACTACGCCGGCGAGCCGCTGGAATGGCGCCGTTCACGCGGCCATGCCAGCCACTTCCGCTACAGCGTCGACATCCGCTGACCCGCGCCGTCGAGTGCCAACAGCTGCCCCCGAGCCCGTCACGCAGAACGGGCACTGCAACACCTGCCGCTCCACCCCCATAAGGACAAAAACCATGTTCAACTGGTATCGCCACGTCACCCCTCGGGAGCGCAAAACGTTCTGGGCCTGCTTCGGCGGGTGGTCGCTGGACGCCCTGGAAGTCCAGATGTTCGGCCTGGCGATCCCGGCGCTGATCGCCGCCTTCGCGTTGACCAAGGGTGACGCCGGCCTGATCAGTGGCGTGACGCTGATCACCTCGGCCCTCGGCGGCTGGGTCGGTGGCACGCTGTCCGACCGCTACGGCCGGGTGCGCACGCTGCAGTGGATGATCCTCTGGTTCTCGTTCTTCACCTTTCTGTCAGCGTTCGTGACCGGCTTCAGCTCGCTGCTGATCGTCAAGGCGTTGCAGGGCTTCGGCATCGGTGGCGAGTGGGCCGCAGGCGCCGTATTGATGGCCGAGACCATCAATCCGAAATACCGCGGCAAGGTCATGGGCACCGTGCAGAGCGCCTGGGCGGTGGGCTGGGGCCTGGCCGTCGGCGTGTTTACCCTGATCTATTCTTTTGTGCCTCAGGACATGGCCTGGCGGGTGATGTTTCTGGTCGGCCTGCTGCCGTCGCTGCTGATCATCTGGGTGCGGCGCAACGTCGAGGAGCCGGACAGCTTCCAGCGCCTGCAAAAAGACAACGCCATCCCCCAGAGCTTTTTCACGTCACTGGCCGGCATCTTCCGCCCGGAACTGATCCGCGTGACGCTGCTGGGCGGCTTGCTCGGCCTCGGCGCCCACGGCGGATACCACGCGGTGATGACCTGGCTGCCGACGTTCCTGAAAACCGAACGCAACCTCTCGGTGCTCAACTCCGGCGGCTACCTGGCGGTGATCATCGTGGCGTTCTGGTGCGGCTGCATCGCCAGCGGCTTTCTCATCGACCGCATCGGCCGTCGTCTGAACATCGTGCTGTTCGCCCTGTGCTGCGTGATCACCGTGCAGTGCTACGTATTCCTCCCGCTGACCAACACGCAGATGCTGTTCCTGGGTTTCCCGCTGGGCTTCTTTGCCGCCGGCATCCCGGCCAGCCTCGGCGCGCTGTTCAACGAGCTTTATCCGGCTGACGTGCGCGGGGCAGGGGTGGGCTTCTGCTACAACTTCGGCCGCGTGCTGTCGTCGGTCTTCCCGTTTCTGGTGGGCCACATGAGCGAATCGATGTCGCTGGGTTCGGCCATCGGCATCGACGCCGGGATCGCCTATGGCGTCGCCGTGATTGCCGCGTTGTGCCTGCCAGAAACCCGCGGTCGCAGCCTGGAAGCCAGCCCCATGGCCGGCGCCGCCGCAGAGACACGCAGCGAAACCGCCCGCGCCTGAGTTTTCCTTCCGCGCGCCGCCTGTTGCGTCGCGCACCTTTTGACAGATGAGATCCATGTCCGACCTTTTTTCCGCGCTTCCTCCGTCCATCCTTGGTATCGACGGTCACGCACACATATTCAGCAGGAAGCTGGACCTGGCATCGGCACGACGCTATTCACCCGACTACGACGCCACGCTGGCGATGTACCGACATCAACTTGATCAGCACGGCCTCAGCCATGGCGTGCTGGTGCAACCGAGTTTTCTCGGCACCGATAACCGCTACTTGCTCGACGCCCTTCAGCAGGCGCCGGGTCAACTGCGCGGTGTGGTGGTGGTCGAGCGTGACATCAGCCGCGCCGCGTTGGACGAGATGGATCGGCTGGGCGTCGTCGGCGTGCGTCTGAACCTGATGGGCAAGGCGCTGCCGGACTTTTCCGAGCCGCAGTGGCAGGTGTTTTTCGGGCACATCGCAGCCCTCGGCTGGCACGTTGAAGTGCACCGCCACGTCGCCGATATGCCGGCGCTGCTGGCCGGGCTGATGCCCTTCGGGATGAAGATCGTGATCGACCACTTCGGCCGGCCTGATGCCCGACTGGGCCTCGAACAGCCCGGCTTTCGCCAGATGCTGGAGCTGGGCCGCAGCGGTCAACTGTGGATGAAGGTGTCGGGCATTTACCGGCTGGAAGGCAGCGCCCGGGAAAACCTCGATTTCGCCCGTGCCGCGCTGCCGTTATTGATCGATGCGTTCGGCAGGCAGCGGCTGGTCTGGGGCAGTGACTGGCCGCACACTCAGCATGAACACGCGGTGAGCTATGGCTCGGTGGTCGAGCAGTTGCAGGCCCTGGGCTGCACCGCGCAATTGATGCGCTCGCTGCTGATCGAGGCGCCCCGGGTGCTGTTTGATTTCGCGCTGATCCAAGCCTGATCCAGAGAAATCAGGCGGTATATCAACGTGATCAAGGCCGGCTGATGTGCGGCCGGTCGGGATCATCCCCCGGGCTGTGGATACTGATCCGTCTCGCCTTGGCCCCTTGGGGTTCGACGCGCAGCAGGAAGACGATCAGCAAACCATTCTTGAACGTCGCACCCTGTACCTCGATGTGATCGGCCAGATGGAAGACCAGCCGGAACGGGCCGTGGGCGATGCCTTGATGCAGGTAGGTCACGCCGCCGTCGGTGTGCGCCTCACCCCCGCAAACCGTGAGGACATTTCTTTCCAGGGTCAGGTCAAGGTCGGCAGCGGCGAGCCCGGCCGTGGCAATCACGATCCGGTAATGATCGGTGCCGTATCGTTCGACGTTGTGAGGGGGGCCGCTGGCGTTGATTTCGCTGTGCAGCGCAGACTCGAAAAAATCATTGAAGCGATCAAAGCCCACTGATTGCCGGAACAGCGGGGCCAGTGAAGCGGTGGTGGCCATGCCAAAATCTCCTGGATGTTGCCACGGTGATCAAAACGCCGGTCGACGCCGGCTCTGCACCTGATGCTGCAATCTGCACGTGATGCTCCACGTACAGTTAGGCCCAAGCGCCGGAAAATACAAGCATCCGGGTTAAATACTCCGCTAACAGAATCACTCTATGGTCGCCAAAACATTTGCCTATTAGACGATTGGCCCGAGTCGGCTAGTCTTGTGCGAGTGTTAGCGTTAGCCGTCTCGTAGATGGCCGAAAAGTAAAAAGTAAACAAGAAGGTGATTAGACCATGTCGACTGAATCGAAATGCCCGTTCAACCACGCAGCCGGAGGCGGGACGACGAACCGTGACTGGTGGCCGAACCAGCTGAATCTCAAGATTCTTCATCAGCACTCCTCCTTGACTGACCCGATGGGCGAGGGCTTCGACTACGCCAAAGCATTCAAGAGCCTCGATTTTGCCGCGGTCAAACGCGACCTCCTTGAGGTCATGACGCAATCCCAGGACTGGTGGCCTGCCGACTTCGGGCATTACGGTCCACTGTTCGTTCGCATGGCCTGGCACAGTGCCGGGACCTATCGCACCGGTGACGGCCGTGGTGGTGCAGGGGCCGGGCAGCAGCGGTTTGCGCCGCTCAACAGCTGGCCGGACAACGTCAACCTCGACAAGGCACGCCGCCTGATCTGGCCAGTGAAGCAAAAATACGGCAGCAAGATTTCCTGGGCCGACCTGATCGTGCTCACCGGTAACGTGGCGCTGGAATCCATGGGCTTCAAGACCTTCGGTTATTCCGGCGGGCGCGCCGATGTCTGGGAACCGGACGAGGACGTGTATTGGGGCGCCGAAACCACCTGGCTCGGCGGTGAAGACCGTTACGGCGCGCACAAAGACATGCAACAGCCGGGCGAGGGCACACTCGTTGCAGAGCCCGAGCACCACAGCGAAGAGCAGACCCGCACCGCCAACGGTGAGCGCAATCTCGAAAACCCGCTGGCGGCCGTGCAGATGGGCCTGATCTACGTGAACCCTGAAGGCCCGGAAGGCGTGCCGGACCCTGCCGCATCGGCGCGGGATATTCGCGAGACCTTCGGCCGCATGGCCATGAACGATGAGGAAACCGTTGCCTTGATCGCGGGTGGCCACGCCTTCGGCAAGACCCACGGTGCCGGGCCGGCGGACAACGTCGGGGCAGAGCCGGAAGCCGCAGGCCTTGAAGAACAGGGCCTGGGCTGGCGTAACAGTTTCGGCTCCGGCAAGGCCGGCGACACCATCACCAGTGGTCTGGAAGTGACCTGGACCTCGACCCCGACCCGTTGGAGCAACGAATACCTGGAAAACCTGTTTGGCTTCGAGTGGGAGCTGACCAAGAGTCCGGCCGGCGCCCATCAGTGGCGGCCGAAGAATGGCGAGGGCGCGGGCAGGATTCCTCATGCCCATGACCCGTCCAAGCGCCAGGAACCGCGCATGCTGACGTCCGACCTGGCCCTGCGCGTGGACCCTGCCTACGAGCTGATATCCCGTCGCTTCCTGGAAAACCCCGACCAGTTGGCCGACGCGTTCGCCCGCGCCTGGTTCAAGTTGACCCACCGTGACATGGGGCCACTGGCCCGTTACCTCGGCCCGGAAATGCCAGGCGAAGAACTGCTCTGGCAGGACCCGATTCCCGAGGTCAACCACCCGTTGGTGGACGCCAGCGACATTGCCGCACTGAAGGAAAAAATCATCGCGTCCGGGCTGTCGGTTTCGCAACTGGTCGGCACTGCCTGGGCGGCGGCGTCCACCTTCCGTGGCTCCGACAAACGTGGTGGCGCCAACGGCGGCCGTCTGCGTCTTGCCCCGCAGAAAGACTGGGCGGTCAACCAGCCGGCCAATCTGGCGGTCGTGCTGGAAGCACTGGAGCGTGTCCGCGGTGAGTTCAACAGCGCCCAGTCCAGCGGCAAGCAGATTTCGCTGGCTGATCTGATTGTTCTCGGCGGCAGCGTCGGTATCGAACAGGCGGCGAAAAATGCCGGTCATCACGTCACCGTGCCGTTCACCCCTGGGCGTGCGGATGCTTCGCAAGAGCAGACAGACGTCGAGTCCTTTGGCTTCCTCGAGCCGATCGCCGATGGTTTCCGCAATTACCTCAAGGGCCATTACCGCGTTTCGGCGGAAAAACTGCTGGTGGACAAGGCCCAACTGCTGAACCTGACGGCACCGCAGATGACCGTCCTGCTCGGCGGCCTGCGCGTGCTGGACATCAATGCCGGCCACAGCCAGCACGGTGTCCTGACCGAAAGGCCAGGTGTCCTCACCAACGACTTCTTCAAGCATCTGTTGGACATGGGGGTGGAGTGGAAGGGCGTGTCGGGTGGCGACCAGCTGTTCGAAGCCCGCGACCGCAACACCGGCGCCGTCAAATGGACCGGCACCCGCGTCGACCTGGTGTTCAGTTCACACGCCCAGTTGCGGGCCGTGGCTGAGGTGTACGCCAGTGAGGACGGGCAACAGAAGTTCGTCGAGGACTTCGTCGCTGCGTGGACCAAAGTGATGGAGCTGGACCGCTTTGATCTTGCCTGAGGTACGTGCTTCATAGCCCTCGACCTGCAAGACCCAACGCCTCCCTTGTGGAGGCGTTGTTGTTTGCGCGGCCGGGTGCATCCGCGTTGGATGAACAGGACATAGCGTGAAATACACCCTCACAGGCATGGCTCATGAAGCGGCTACCGTGGTTTGTGCATCCACAGTCGAGGTAGTCAGCATGGTCACGAAAGCGCGTTCGCACAGCTTGCGCATAGGGCGGTATTCCGAAATGGGGAGGATCTATCTGGTTACCTCCCGGCTTGACCGTATGAGAGATGATTTTAGTGATTGGCGGGTGGGTCGGCTGCTCGTAAAGGAAATGAGAGAGGTGCACGAGTGCGGATTTGCAAAAACGCTGGCGTGGGTTGTGATGCCTGACCATTTTCACTGGTTAGTGAAGCTTCATCATGGCTCGCTTGCGGGCATTGTTCAGCGAGTCAAGTCGAAGACCGCCATTGCGGTGAACAGGGTCACCGGCAATCAGGGGCGACTGTGGCAGCCTGGATATCACGATGCAGCCGCACGCCATGAGGATGATCTGATTCACTTCGCCCGCTATATCGTGGCCAATCCTCTCCGGGCAGGGTTAGTCAGCCGGGTCGGAGATTATCCACTATGGGACTCCATTGGGTTGCCAGGTTCAGGGGTGGAGTTCGGAGAGTCCGGGAGTGAGTTTCTTAAGCTTTTATTAGGAATCAACAATGATCTGCCTGAGTCATTGCCCATCAATGAGTCTTCGTGAACAAGGTGGGCCGCCACCGCGGTCAATCCCACAGGTCCCCCGAACTGGCCGAAATATCGAGCCGAACCACCATCCCGTGGGAGTCGAGCTTGCTCGCGAATACTTACTTTCAGTCACCAGAAAAGTGGCTGAATGCCCCGGCCTCTTCGTGAGCAAGCTCACTCCCACAAGTCCTGCAGCAACCTGAGATTCCGAGGCGCACCACCATCCCGTGGGAGTCGAGCTTGCTCGCGAAGACTTACTTTCAGCCGCCAGAGAAAGTGGTTGCATGCCCCGGCCCCTTCGTGAGCAAGCTCACTCCCACAGGTCCCCCGAACTGGCCGAAATATCGAGCCGAACCACCATCCCGTGGGAGTCGAGCTTGCTCGCGAAGGCTCACTTTCAGCCGGCAGAGAATGTAGCTGAATGCCTCGGCCTCTTCGTGAACAGGATCGAGCGCCACCCCGGTCACTCCCACGTGTCCCGGGATCTTTCAGCGGGAAGATCAGCGCCGGCGCCGACAAACTCACCCGCTTTTCCACCCCCCACCCAACGCCGCCATCAGCCCGACACTGGCCTGCAATCTGCTGGTCTCAACCACCTGCAACCGCCGTTTTGCCTGAAGCGCCGCAGTTTGCGCGGTCACTACATCCAGGTAACTCGCGGCCCCGGCCTGGTAGCTGCTCATCGCCATCTGTTCGGCGCTTTGTGCGGCGTCGACGGCGGCGCGCTGGTCCTCGGACTCGCGCTGCAGATCGCGCAGCTGACCCAGATTGTCTTCCACCTCGCACACCGCCTTGAGCACCTGGCTGTGGTAGTGCGCGGCGGCTTCTTCGAATTCGGCCTTGGCTTGCCGCTCGTTCGCGCTGCGGCGGCCGCCGTCGAAAATCGGCAGGTTGACCAGCGGCCCCAGCGCCCAGTAACGATTGGCTGCCGCCAGCAGATTGCCGCTGCCCTGGGTTTGCCCGCCGAGCAGGCCGGTCAGGCTGAAGTCCGGGTACCACGCCGCTTTCGCCACGCCGATGTTGGCGTTGGCGGCGAACACGCGACGCTCTGCGGCGGCGACGTCGGGGCGCTGTTGCAGCAGGCTGCCGGGCAAAGTGTGGGGGATGCCGGGCAGTTTCAGCGGTTGCGCGTTCTGGGCCAGATGAACATCTCCGGGCATCGCGCCCACCAGTTCGGCGATGGCGTGTTCGCTGAGGTCGCGCTGGGCGTTGACGTCATCCAGCTGCGCCCGGGCCTCGGCGAGCTGGCTTTGCGCACGGGTCAGGTCCAGTGCCGACGCGATCTTCCCCTCGTAGCGATCGCGGGTCAGTTGCAGGGCCTGGGTGTAATCGTCCAGCGAGGTCTGCAGGATGCGGCTTTGCGCGTCCAGCCCGCGCACCTGCACATACAGCGTCGCCAACTGGTGTTGCAGGCTCAGGCGCGCAACCGCCAGATCGTCCGCCGAGGCTTGAGCCTGAGCGTCGCCGGCCGCCACTTGATTGCGGATTTTGCCCCACAGGTCCGGGTCGAAATTCAGGCTGAAACCGGCGGTGTCGCTGTCGTAGACCGAGGGTTGCGTGCCACCGCGCAATGGCCGGCGATCCGACTGCCGCTGACGAACCGGGCTCAGGCTGGCGTTGACCTGAGGCATCAGGCCCGCGTGCAGCTGACCGGTATACGCGAGCGCGGCGTCGTAGTGGGCCAGCGCAGCGGTCAGGTCCGGGTTGGCATTGAGCAGCCGTTGTTGCAGGTCATTCAGTTGCGCGTCCTCGAACGCTTCCCACCACTGGGCTTGCACCGTATCGGCAGGCTGCGCCGGATGCCAGGGCCCGGCGTCCTCGGCGAAATGCGCGGGCAGTTGAACCGCCGGCGCCTGATAAACGGGGGCGAGCGAACAGCCCTGCAGCGTCACGGCGACGGCCAGCGCCAGCGCTTCAAGCCTTGTACGCATGGTCACCTCCGGCGTACGCCAGTTGCACGGCATCGTTCTCCCGCAGCGCATCGGGCGGGTTATCGATGACGTGATCGGCCGGCTTGAGGCCTTGATCGATGATCAGCCGGTCCCCCAGATCCATCGCGATGTGGATGTCGCGCAGGTGCACATGGCCGGTGCGGTCGAGGGTGGCAACCTGGGTGCCTTTGGCGCGGAAGATCAGCGCGCTGGCCGGAATGCTCAGCCCGCCGCTGGCGTTGTTTACCGGCAGCGTGGCGTCGGCGTAGTCGCCGGGCATCAGCGCGCCGTCCGGGTTGTCGGCGATGAACTGGGCCAGCAGGGTGCCGGAGCGCGGATCCACCGCTGTGGAATCCCCCAGCAATGTCGCCCTGTAGGTCTGCCCCGGATGCTCGGGCACGCTTAGCTGAACCTGCATGCCGGGGCGGACCACGCTGGCGTAGTTCTGCGGGATCGGCACATACAGCCGCAGGCGATGGGTGTCGGCGAGGCTGAACAGCGGGCGGGCGCCGCCGTCATCGGCTTTGATCAACTGACCGATGTCGGTGTTGCGCGCGGTGACAGTGCCACTGAATGGCGCGCGAATGGTCTTGTAATCCTCCAGCGCCACGATCCTTTGATAGTCGGCGTTTGCCGCTTGCACATCGGCATTGGCGGCGACGGCGGTGGAGACTTTTTCATCCACTTCCTGTTGCGACACCGAATGGGTTGTCAGCAGGTGCTGCCAGCGTGCCGCCGTGGTCTGGGCGATGCGCGCGCTGGCGTGTTGCTGGGCCAGACGCGCCCGGGCCTGAGCCAGTTGCTGGTCGAGTTCGGGGCTGTCGATGTGGGCCAGTACCTGACCGGCCTGCACATGGCTGCCGATGTCGGCGTCCCAGTCTTTCAGGTAACCGCTGACCCGTGCGTTGATCGCCGCATTGCTCCAGGCCTCGAGGCGCGCGGGCAGGCGCAGGGTGTTGCCTTGGTCGCTTTGGGTCGGCACGACAAAGCTGACAACGGGCACCGATTGCCGCTCGGTCCAGGCGTCGACGGCGTGTGCCTCGCGGGTGCGTGCGGCGAGGCCATTGGCGACCAGCAGCGCCGCCAAAGTCAGGCCGCCAATGCCGAGCAACATCAGGCGTTTGCGCGAAGGGGCGTGTTCAGACGACATGGGGTGTTTCTCCATCAAGGGCATTCGCAGGCAAGGGTTTTGAGTGGCGGTGGACGAGGCTGAACACCACCGGCACGAACAGCAGGGTGGCAGTGGTGGCGAGGATCAGGCCGCCGATCACCGCACGGCCGAGCGGCGCGTTCTGTTCCTGGGAAATCGCCAGCGGCAGCATGCCGATGATCATCGCCAGCGCGGTCATGCACACCGGGCGGAAGCGCGTGTAGCCAGCCTCCATCGCGGCGAGCAGGGCATCGCCGTGTTCGGCAAGGCGCTCGCGGCAGAAACTCACCACCAGAATCGAGTTGGCGGTGGCCACGCCCATGCAGAGGATCGCCCCGGTTAGCGCCGGTACCGACAGCGACGTGCCGCTGAGGAACAGCATCCAGACGATGCCGGCCAGCGCGGCGGGGAGGGCGGTGATGATCACGAACGGATCGATCCACGATTGAAAGTTGACCACGATGAGCAAGTAGATCAGCACTACCGCGCCGAGCAGGCCCAGGCTCAAACCGCTGAACGCTTCATGCAACGCATCGATCTGTCCGTGCAGGCTGACCGTCGCGCCTTTGGGCCGCAGGTGCGCGGTCTCGTCGATGACCTTCTGGATGTCCGCCGCCACGCCGCCGAGGTCGCGGCCCTGCACGTTGGCGAACAGGTCCAGGGTCGGCTGAATGTTGTAGTGCGTGACCACCGCCGGGCTGTCGGCGCGGCTGATCGTCGCCAGGCCGCCGAGAATCTGCGACTGCCCGTTGCTGCCGGTAATCGGCAGGGCTTCGAGGCTCGGCAGGCTGTCGAGACGGTACTGCGGTGTCGCCGCGACCACCGAATACGAGACGCCGTTTTTCGGGTTCAGCCAGTACGTTGGCGCCACCTGGGAGGTCCCGGCCAGGGAAGCGCCGAGGCTGGTGGTCACGTCTTTTTCGGTGATCCCCAGTTGCTTGGCCCGCAGTCGATCCACGTTCACCTGCAACGACGGGTAACCGGTGGATTGCTGAATGCGCAGGTCGGCGATGCCCGGCACATGCTGCAAAAGGCGCTGCAGTTCCAGTGCGTAGGCGCGGTTGGCGTCGCCGTTGGGGCCGGAGATTTTCAGGTCCAGTGGCGCCGGTGCACCGAAGTTGAGGATCTGGCTGCTGATGTCGGCGGGCATGAAGGCGAACTGGCTGCCGGGGAAGCTTTGCGGCAGGGCTTCGCGCAGGCGTTTGACGTAATCGGCGGTTGGCGCGTGATCGGCCTTGAGGGTGACCTGAATGTCGCCATCCTGCGGTCCGATGGTGCCGCTGCTGCTGTAGGCCATGTCGATGCCGCTCAGGGGGATGCCGATGTTGTCGATCACCGTGTCCAGCTCATCCGCCGGGATGATCTCGCGGATGCGCTGCTCGAGGCGGTCGAACGCCGCCGCGCTTTCTTCGATGCGCGTGCCCAGTGGCAGGCGCACGTGCATCGACAGCGCGCCGGCGTCGGTGGCCGGGAAGAAGTCTTCGCCCAGGGTGGGCAGCAGCGCAAAACTGGCGAGCACGCAGGCGAGAAAGCCGAGGAGAAACGCTTTTCGCCGCTGCAATGCCAGCCCAAGAAGGCCGTGGTAGGTGTCGCGAATCGTTGAGAAACGTGCCTCGAAACCCTGCTGAAATTTCAACGCGCCGCGCAGGATCAGGTTGCGTTGTCGGCCATGCTGATCGCCTTCGTGGTGATTGATGAACGGGTCTTCCGGGTGATGGCCCGGGCCGGTTTCCAGCACGTGGGGTTTGAGCAGAAACATCGCCAGGGTCGGCACCAGGGTGCGCGACAGCAGGAACGAGCTGGCCATGGCGAAGATCACCGCCAGCGCCATCGGCCGGAACAAATAACCGGCGATCCCTTGCAGCATGAACATCGGCACGAAGACGATGCAGATGCACAGCAGCGACACGAACGCGGGGCCGACGATCTGCCGCGCACCGTCCATGATCGCGTCCTTCACCGCCTTGCCCTGCTCCAGGTGCCAGTTGATGTTCTCGATGGTCACCGTTGCGTCGTCCACCAGAATCCCCACCGCCAGCGCCAAGCCGCCGAGGGTCATCACGTTCAGGGTTTGTCCGGTCACGGAAAGCAGCGCGATGGCCGACAGCACCGCCAGGGGAATCGACGCCGCGATGATCAGCGTCGAGCGCCAGCTGCCGAGAAACAGCAGAATCATCACGCTGGTCAGCAAGGCGGCGATGATGCCTTCCCGGGCCACACTCCCCACCGACGCTTTGACGAACACCGAGGCATCGCCCAGCAACGAAGTTTTCAGGGCGGGCGGCAGGGTCTCGTTGATCAGCGGCAGCATGTTGCGGATGTTGTCGACGATGGACAGGGTTGAGATGTTGCCGTTCTTCAGTGCCGGCATCAGCACGGCGCGGCGGCCATCAACGCGCACGATATTGGTCTGCGGCGGCGAACCGTCGCGCACGTGGGCCACCTGGCCGATGGTGATCAGCGCGCCGTCGACGGTCTTGATCGGCAGGTCATTGAGTTCGTCGATGGCCTTGGGGCTGTTGTTGAGCAGCACAGTGTATTCGTCGCTGCCCATCTTCGCCGTGCCCGCCGGGATGATCTGGTTGCCGGCGGCCAGTGCGTTGCCGACGTCTTGCGCGGACAGGCCTTTGGCGGCCAGCGCCTGCGGGTCGAGGTCCAGGGTGATCTGCCGCTGCTTGCCGCCCATGGGCGTCGGCATCGCCAGCCCCGGCACGGCGCTGAGGGGCAGGCGGACGCTGTTCTGCACCAGGTCGCGAATCTTCGCTTCCGACAGCGTCGGGCTGGAAAAGGCCATCTGCAGGATCGGCACGGTCGAGGCGCTGTAGTTGAGGATCAGCGGCGGCGTGATGCCCGCCGGCATTTGCTTGAGCACGGTCTGTGAGACCGCGGTCACTTGCGCGTTGGCGGTGCGGATATCCACGCCCGGCTGGAAGAAAATCTTGACGATGCCCATGCCGGGCAGCGACTGCGACTCGATGTGTTCGATGTCGTTGACCGTGGTGCTCAGCGAGCGCTCGTAGGTGTAGATCACCCGACCGGCCATGGCATCCGGCGACAGCCCGGCGTATTGCCAGACCACCGCGACCACCGGAATGCCGATGTCCGGAAACACATCGGTGGGCGTTTTAAGGGCCGCCATCGGCCCGACAATACAGATGAAAATCGCCAACACGATAAACGTGTACGGCTTTAGCAATGCAGTCCTGACCAGCCCGAGCATGCCGTAAACCTCCCATTTCGAATGGGCGCAGTGTTGGTTGACCTACCTAACACGCGGCTTTCAGCCAGATGAACAAAACGTTAGTGCGGTGAGCCGGTTGCTTTCATGCTGGATTCATTTGTTGTTCATCCGCGGCCCACGCACCCTGCGCCCCTCGAAATTCCACCCTGCACATCAGGGATTTTTTCAACTGCCGAGGTCGTGTCATGAAAGCCAAATCGTTATTGCTGGTTCCTATGTTCAGTCTGGTCGCGTTGCTCTCCGCCTGCGCCGGTCCCATGCCAAAAGCCGACCCGAGCGAGGCGTGGATCAGCTTGCAGGAACAGCCCGCCGACGTGCTGATGGCCGAGGACCTGGACGGCAAGCGCCTGAATGACGGCCGCTTCTTCGAAGTCAAACCCGGCGCCCATACCCTCGACGTCAACCTGATCGTCGAACGCAGCGGCGACAACGGAGAGATGAACTGCCAGACCGGTATCCAATTCAGCCAGTTCCAGGCGGGCGAGCATTACAAACTGGTGGAGTCCAGCCTGGGCGAGGAGTACCGGGTGAAGCTTGAGGATGCGAAAGGGAAATCCCTGGGGCACAGCGTGGACTTCACGTGCATGCCGGGGTGATGGGAAGACGGCGCGTCATCCGAATCCACATCGGTGAATGCTCACCAGCGCATCCTGTTTCGTTTTGTGACGTCGGATAGGCGCAGTCGAAGCGCCCGTGAATACTGCGCGGCGCTGGACTGTCGTGACTTCATAAAAGGATGGGTGACTGTGGATACGGATGATCGACGGATATCAGAAGAGGCTGTTGTTTTTGCCAAGGCGAACAGGAAGGAGATTGCAAAGAGGCTGACGGATCCTTCGATATACCTTTCGGAGGATTCGCCTGTATCGGTGTTTATGGCGGGCTCACCCGGGGCTGGTAAAACCGAAGCATCCCTGGAGTTTCTCGGCCGATTCGGCGGATCAGTGCTGCGGATCGACCCGGATACCTATCGCACCGAATTGCCCGGCTACACGGGAAGTAATTCTTCTCTGTTTCAACGAGCGGTTTCTGTTTTGGTGTCTGCCGTTCACGATGAGGCGTTGCGGCTGCAGCAATCGTTTCTGCTGGACGGCACGGCATCGAATTTCGACACGGTTTCACTCAACATCCGGCGCTCGCTCAAGCGGGGTCGGTTCGTGTTGGTGCTCTATGTCTATCAAAACCCCGAGAGAGCCTGGGAGTTCGTTCAGGCGCGCGAGAAAGTGGAGGGCCGGAACATCCCTATGCAGGGGGTCGTGGATCAATACTTTGCGGCTCGGGAGGTGGTGAACCGTTTGAAATACGAGTTTGGCCATGCAGTGACCGTGGATGTTTTTATCAAGAATCATGATGGTTCTACCAAGTCTTACCGGCAGAACATCCAGCAAATTGACACCCACATACCCGAAACCTATGATCGGGCATCGCTTGAACGCAGGCTGAATTCCAGGAGGTACGAATAATGGCTACTCCACAAAAACTCAAAACAGTGAAGTCGACGCCGTTTTCCGACTTCGTCCGCAACGCCACCTTCGAGGAGAAGGAGCGGGTTTATCTGGATGTCATGGAGAAAGCCTGGGCGCGGCAGGAAAAGATCATCGAGCAAGCCCGGAAAATGTAACCCCGCCCCCAATTAACAAAGCCGCCCTCGAGGCGGCTTTGTCGTTTTGCTTGCAGCTTGCAGCTTGCAGCTTGCAGCCCCAGTCTTTTTACCCCAATGCCAACACCCGTCGGCATTCCAGCACCAGGCTCGCGCCGCCGGACGGGCTGCTGCCGATGCGCAGTTTGAAGCCATGGAGGTTGACGATGGCGGCGACGATGGACAATCCCAGGCCAAAGCCGCTTTGCTGATTGCCGTTTTCGCTGCGATAGAAGCGCTTGAACACCGCCTCGCGTTCGGCGTCGGGGATGCCGGGGCCGGTGTCCTGGACTTCGATGAACGTGGTGTCACCTTCGGCGCGGGCGATGAGCAGCACTTGCCCGCCCGGCGGGGTGAATTTGATCGAGTTGCTCAGCAGGTTCGACAGCGCCTCGAACAGCAGGGCCCGATCACCCACCATCGGCGGCAGGCGCTCGGCGACTTTCAGCTGCAACGAGACACGGCCTTCTTCGGCCAGCGGCAGGTAGAAATCGTGCAGCTCCTGCAACAGCGGCTGCGGGTCCAGCTGACCGAAAGCCGAACGCCGCTGGTGATCTTCCAGTTCGGAAATCCGCAGCAATCCGCGAAAGCGCGCCATCAGTGTGTCGGCGTCGGCGATCACCTGGGCCATCTGCTCGCCCAGCGCCGAGTCTTCCGGGGACTGCTGCTGGATTCGATAAAGCTGCGCGCGCAGCCGGGTGAGCGGGGTGCGCAGGTCGTGGGCGATGTTGTCGCAGACGCCCTTGACCTCGTTCATCAGGCGCTCGATGCGGTCGAGCATGGCGTTGACGATGTCGGCGAGCATGTCCAGCTCGTCGCGTCGGTCCGACACCGGCAAGCGGCGGGCCAGGTCGCCGGTGACGATCGCTTCGGCGCTGGCCTGGATTGCCCGGATGCGCTGCAGCGGCCGGCGTCCCAGCAGGTGCCAGCCGGCGATGCCCGGAATGATCGTCAGCGAAATCCCCCACAGCAGCGCGCGCAGGATCAGCGTGGTCACAGCGAACAGCGAACCGTTGTCGCGCACCAGAATCAGCCAGCGATCATCCAGCGTATGGATCGCCACGGCGTCGCAGCCCGAGCTGGGCAGGTCCGGGTCATCGGAATCAATGCAGGTGTTCAGTTCCTGGATTTCGCCGGTCAGCTTGAGGCCGTCGGGAATGCTCTGGATCGGGCCGCTGATGGGCTTCATGTCCTTGTCGAACAGGCCGTAGGCGTCGACCGAGCGCATGTCGAATTTGTCGCTGGTGCGCAACGCATCGTCCAGCTGCGCGCCTTCAAAGCGCGAGAACAACTGTTGGCGCTGCATCAACGAGTGGCGGGCAAGGGTGTTGAGGTAACTGGTGACTTCCCAGTACAGCACCCCCATGAGGATGCTGCTCCAGGCCACAAACAGGAAACTGTACAGCGCCAGCAGCCGGCTGCTGGAGGAGCGCCAGCCCTTAGACGGGTTCGGCAATGACATAACCTGAGCCTCGAACGGTACGTATCAGCGGCGTCAGGGTAGGGGGATCGATTTTCTTGCGCAAGCGACCGATGTGCACGTCGATCAGGTTGGTGCCCGGGTCGAAGTGATAACCCCAGACTTCTTCGAAAATCATCATGCGGGTGATGATCTGCCCGCTGTTGCGCATCAGGAATTCCAGCAGCTTGTATTCGGTCGGCAGCAGGTTAAGGGGCTGCCCGGCGCGGCTGGCTTCGCGGGTGATGAGATTGAGTTCGAGGTCGGCGACCTTGAGCATGGTCTCGGCCTGGGTCACCGGATTACTGCGGCGCAGCAGGACTTCCACGCGCGCGGCCATTTCATCGGAGGCGAAGGGTTTGGACAGGTAATCATCGCCACCGGCACGCAGCCCTCGCACCCGCTCATCGACGTCCGACAGCGCGCTGATCATCAGAATGGGCGTGGCAATGCCCAGGGCGCGCATGGTGGTGACAATCGCCAGGCCGTCGACTTCCGGCAGCATGCGGTCGAGGGTGATCAGGTCGTAATCGCCGCTGACCGCACGGACGAGGCCCTCGCGACCGTTGTCGACCCAGTCCACTTGCAGGCCGTGGCTGCTCAGTTCGGCAACGATTTCCTTCGCGGTGACGGCATCGTCTTCGATTGTCAGAATTCGCGTCATGTGAGGTCAGGGCCACGTGAGAGGACAGAAGCCTGCATTTTGCCTTTAAACGTAGTCGGGATTTCTTAAAAATAATTTAAGAAGGGCATGAGGGACTTTTTGGTGCTAGCCGAGGGGAGGGGGCACGCTGGAGAATTCTGATCGTGCTGTCAATTAGTGGGAGTGAGCTTGCTCGCGAATGCATTCCGTCAGGCGACCATGTTTTGTCTGGTCGGACGCTTCGCGAGCAAGGTGGAGCGCCACCCCGGTCACTCCTACAGTTGCCTTACGCGCCTTTGCGATCCGATTCTGCTTTGGGCTGACCCAGCTCTTGCTTCAGCTTTTCGTCCAGCGCTTTCTTCTTGCCTTTCTTGTCCGGCGTTTCGCCTTCGCTGCGGATCTGCGCATGGCTGATCAACGCGAAAATGAAGCTGCCGCCGATGATGTTACCGGCCAGTGTCGGGCCGGCGAAGATCATCCAGAAATCCTTCCACGGCAGTTCGCCGGCGAACACCAGATAAGACACCTCAGCCGAGCCAACGACAATGTGGGTGAAATCCCCCAGCGCCATCAGGTAGGTGATCATCACGATGATGCCGATTTTCGCGCTTTCCATGGACGGGATCATCCACACCATGGTGGCGATCATCCAGCCGGAAATGATGCCTTTGGAGAACATTTGCCAGGTGTCGTTCTCCATCACCTTGCGGCCGATTTCGAGGAAGGCCTGATCGGTCTTGGTGTCGAAGATCGGCAGATGCAGCATGACGTAGGCCACCAGCAACGTGCCGCACAGGTTGCCCACCAGCACCACGGTCCACAGCCGCAACAGACGCACGACATTGTTCAGCGTCGGCTTGCTCATCACTGGCAACACGGCAGTCAGGGTGTTTTCGGTGAACAGTTGCTGACGAGCAAGAATCACCGCCAGAAACCCTGCGCTGTAACCGAGGCTGGCGATGACTTTGAAACCTTCGGCATCGGGCAGTCGCGAGTTCAACAACCCCATCGCCATCAGGGACAGGCCCATGGTCAGCCCGGCCGCGAGTGCCGACCAGAACAGTGCAGCGACGTTACGCTCCAGTTCCTGATCGCCCTGCATGCGGATGGTTTCGTGAAGGACGGCGGCCCGGGGCGGCTGGTTTTCGTCGATGTCGCGTTCTTCTTCCGGCGTCAGGCCGGGGGTCTTGCCGTCTGGTTCGTGTTCCATGGCGATCCTTTGGGTGTCAGTGCACGTTGAAACGTGTTCTTTGGGAGAGTGCTCGGTTCAAGAGTGCTCGGGAGGCGACGGTTCGCTTGCACAAGCTTGCTGCGCGGCGCTGCTGCTTGAGACACAATCCGTTACCCGTCGTTCGCCAACGGCGGCAGCCTTTTCATTGATGTGGGAGAACCTCTTTTGACCCTTCACATTCGCGACGCCGCCCGTGCCGACGCCGCCGTCATTCTTGGCTTCATCACCGAGCTTGCGATCTACGAAAAAGCCGAGCACGAGGTCAAGGCCAGTGTCGCCGACATCGAGCGCAGTCTGTTCGACGAAGCCTCTCCGGCCAAGGCGCTGATCTGTCTGCTGGAGGGCCAGCCCATCGGTTTCGCCGTGTACTTCCTGAGCTACTCCACCTGGCTGGGTCGCAAGGGCCTGTACCTTGAGGATCTGTACGTGTCGGCCGCGCAGCGGGGTGTCGGCGCGGGCAAGAAGCTGCTGCGCCATCTGGCCCGGATCGCCCAGGACAGCGGCTGCGGCCGTCTGGAATGGAGCGTGCTGGACTGGAACCAGCCGGCGATCGACTTCTATAAATCGATCGGCGCCGAGCCCCAGGACGAGTGGGTGCGCTACCGGATGGAGGGGGAAGGGTTGAAGCGCTTTGCAGAAGGGCAGGATTGAGCCATCTAGTCAGTCAGCTCTGCACTGTCGATCCGGTTGACGCCCGCGAGGGCCATGTCTTTCCAGGCCTGGTCCAGCGAGCCGTTCAGGTCGATGGCCTTGCACGCATCGGCGATCACCCAGGTGTTGAAACCCGCCGCCCTGGCGTCCAGCGCGGTCCAGGCCACGCAGAAATCCAGGGCGAGGCCGACCACGAACACGCTGTCGATGCCACGCTCGCTCAGGTAGCCGGCCAGCCCGGTGCGCGTGGTGCGGTCGGCTTCGACAAACGCGGAATAGCTGTCGATGCCGGCGTTGCAGCCCTTGCGCAGGATCAACTGTGCGTGGGTGATGTCCAGGTCGGCGTGCAACCGGGCACCGTGGCTGCCTTGCACGCAGTGATCGGGCCACAGCGTCTGCGCGCCGTAGGGCAGGGTGATGCTGTCAAACGGCGCGCGCCCGGCGTGGCTCGACGCAAACGACACATGCCCGCGCGGGTGCCAGTCCTGGGCCATGACCACGTTGCGAAACTGCGCGCCGAGGCGGTTGATCAACGGCACCAGGGCATCGCCTTCGGCCACGACCAGCGCGCCGCCGGGCATGAAGTCGTATTGCATGTCGATCACCAGCAACGCGGCGCGTGGGTCGGAGGGCAATCGGGAAAGCGGCGTGGTCATCATCTGAGTCCTTGATGCAGTGAGTCTTGGGGCAATGAGTCGGTTCGCGGTCAGGCCAACACGCGGATCGGCGCGCCGGCGTGCCAGGCCTGAATGGCCTCGATCATCTGGTTGAAAAACATCCGGTAGTTGTTCTCGGTCACGTAGCCCACGTGGGGTGTGGCCAGGACGTTGGGCAACGTGCGAAACGGGTGATCGGCGGGCAGCGGCTCGACGCTGTAAACGTCCAGGGCGGCGCCGGCGATTTTATTCTGTTTGAGCACCTCGATCAGCGCGTCCTCGTCGACGATCGGCCCGCGGGCGGTGTTCACCAGATACGCCGTCGGCTTCATGCGGTTTAGCGAATCGGCATCGACCAGCCCGCGGCTGCGCTCGCTGAGCACCAAGTTCACCGAGACCACGTCCGCTTGCTCGAACAGTTCCTGCTTGCTGACGTAGGTCACGCCATGCTCGGCGGCCCGTTCAGCGGTGAGGTTCTCGCTCCAGGCGATCACCTTCATGTCGAAAGCCTTGCCGTAGCGGGCGATTTTCTGGCCGATGCTGCCCAGCCCGACGATGCCCAGGGTCCTGCCGTACAAGTCGCTGCCGATGCCGATCTGCCAGTCGCCCGCGCGCAGGGAATTGGCTTCGTCGACCAGGTTGCGGGTCACGCCCATGATCAGCGCCCAGGTCAGTTCAGGCGCCGCGTACTTATAGCTGTCGGTGCCGACCACGGTGATGCCCAGGCGCGCGGCGGCCTTGAGGTCCAGCGCCGCGTTGCGCATGCCGCCGGTCACCAGCAGTTTCAGGTTCGGCAGCTGACTGAGCAGGGCGTCATCGAAAACCGTGCGCTCGCGCATCACGCAGAGGATCTGAAAGTCCTTGAGGCGGGCGACCATGGCGTCGGTATCCGCCGGGTAGTCATGGAGAAAACTGACCTCGCCGATCCGCTGCAATACGGTCCAGTCCACAACGTGTTCGGCGACCGATTGCCAGTCGTCGAGTACGGCAATCTTCAGCCCGGAATCCTGAGTCATTGAGCGAGGCCTCGTTCAGCAGCGATGTTGGATTTGTGGCGGTCACAGTACGCCTGCGCGGGGCGGTCTGGAAGTCCGTGTGTGGGAGTGAGCTTGCTCGTGAAGGTGCCGGTACCTGCGCTGAATGTCAGTTAAACAACCCCGCCGCGATGTTGATCGAGAACCCCAGAATCGAGGTGTTGAACACGAACCCGATCAGCGACTGCGCCAGCACCACTTTGCGCAGGCCGCGCGTGGCGACGCCGACGTCGGAGGTCTGCACCGCAACGCACAAGGTGAAGGAGAAATACAGAAAGTCCCAGTAGTCCGGGTTTTCTTCGCCATCGGCAAAGCGCAACGCCGGCTTGTCGCCGTTCCAGGTGTAGAACACCCGGGCGTAGTGCAGGCTGAAGACCACGCCGATCAGCAGCCAGGAGCCGAGGATGGTGAAGCCGGTGAAGGCGTAATGCAGCGCTTTATCGGCGTCCTTCATGTCCTGAATGCCGGCCAGTTCGAGGATGATTGCCGCCAGGCTGGCAATGGCCGCCACGCAGACGACGAACAGCACCACGCCGGCGTTTTCGTCCTCGATTTCGGCCACCCGGCGCACGTCTTCCGCGCTGGATTTGAAGGTGCGGCGCATGATCATCGCCATGTACAGCCAGCCGGCGACGTTCCAGCCGATCAGGCATTTGCTGATCACCGAAATGTCGGGGGCGACGAACGCGCTGGCGATACCGGCAGCGACGCCCACAAGGGTGGCGATGGTCAGGCGGGGGTGGGTCTTGGCAAGGCGGGACATAGAGGAATTCACGGCAGTGAGATGCGCGAACAGTAGCACGCGGCCGCTACAGCAGAGGATGAAGAAAAACGGCGCGCAAGGGGTTACGCGCCGGTCGCCATTTGGCAGTTTAGGTGAATCTGTTAACCGGCCCGTCCAGTGGGAGGTTGACCGGTTGAAATCACTGAATCAGCGAACCAGACAAGGCTGCTTGTTGTTGAATGTCCAGTTGGGCACCAGAAACTGCATCGCCACGCTGTCATCCCGCGCGCCGAGGCCCATGCCTTTGTACAGCTCGTGGGCCTTGGCCACCTGGTCCATGTCGATCTCGACCCCCAGCCCCGGCTTCTTCGGCACCTGAACGCTGCCGCCGATGATCTGCAGCGGCGCCTTGGTCAGGCGCTGGCCGTCCTGCCAGATCCAGTGGGTGTCGATGGCGGTGATGTTGCCCGGCGCAGCGGCGGCCGCGTGGGTGAACATCGCCAAGGAGATATCGAAGTGGTTGTTGGAGTGCGAGCCCCAGGTCAGGCCCCATTCGTTGCACATCTGCGCGACGCGCACCGAACCTTGCATGGTCCAGAAGTGCGGGTCGGCGAGCGGGATGTCCACCGATTGAAGCTGGATGGCATGGCCCATTTCGCGCCAGTCGGTGGCGATCATGTTGGTGGCGGTACGCAGGCCGGTGGCGCGACGGAATTCAGCCATCACTTCGCGGCCCGAATAACCGTTCTCTGCGCCACAGGGGTCTTCGGCGTAGGCCAGCACCTTGTGCTGATCGCGGCACAGACGCACCGCTTCTTTCAGTGACCAGGCGCCGTTCGGGTCGAGGGTGATGCGCGCTTTCGGAAAACGTTCGGCCAGCGCCGTCACCGCTTCGATTTCCGCATCGCCGCTGAGCACGCCGCCCTTCAGCTTGAAGTCCTCGAAACCGTAGTGCGCATAAGCCGCCTCGGCCAGACGCACGACGGCTTCCGGGGTCAGGGCTTCTTCGTGGCGGACGCGAAACCACTCGTTGTCCGCGTCGGCTTCGGTGCGATAGGGCAGGTTGGTTTTCGTCTGGTCACCGACGTAGAACAGGTAACCGAGCATCTTTACTTCGTCACGCTGCTGGCCCTCGCCGAGCAGCGCCGCGACCGGCACCTCAAGGTGCTGACCGAGCAGATCCAGCACTGCAGCTTCAATGCCGGTGACCGCGTGGATGGTGATGCGCAGGTCGAAGGTCTGCAGGCCGCGACCGCCGGCATCGCGCTCGGCGAAGGTGCGGCGCACGTCGTTGAGGATCTTCTGGTAGTTGCCGATGCTGCTGCCGACCACCAGGGACCGGGCGTCTTCGAGGGTCTGGCGGATTTTCTCGCCGCCAGGGATTTCACCCACTCCGGTGTGGCCGGCGTTGTCCTTGAGGATGACAATATTGCGGGTGAAATACGGACCGTGGGCGCCGCTGAGGTTGAGCAGCATGTCGTCGTGGCCGGCCACCGGGATGATCTGCATATCGGTGATGACGGGGGTGCTGCCGGAATGCTGTGTGTTCATGTCTAAATCCTTGTGAGTACCCAGCGCGGCGGGGGCGCTGTCTTTACTGGTTCAGAGCTTAGGGTTCAGATCGCCTGACTCAAGTGTGGCTGGGTGTGACGTCGACCTTGGCCACCGGCACCGCGCCGGGCTTGGGCGTCGTGCGCACGGTAAACACCAGAATGGCGGCGATGATCGAGGTGACGGTCAGGCCATAAAGGCCGCCCTGGATCGAACCGGTCTGCTGTTCAAGGATGCCGAAGGTGGTCGGCGCAACGAAGCCGCCGAGGTTGCCCACCGAGTTGATCAACGCGATGACGCCAGCGGCGATCCGTGCATCCAGATAGCCCTGGGGGATCGGCCAGAACAGCGACGATGCCGATTTGAAGCCCATCGCCGCGAAGCAGATGGCGACGAAGGCGAACACCGGACCGCCCGTGGTCGACATGAACATCCCGGCCGCCGCGATCAACAGGGCCACGGCAACCCACGCCTGCTGGTGTTTCCACTTGGCCGACAGCGAGGCAAAACCGTACATGCAGACGATGGCGATGAACCACGGGATCGAGTTGAACAGACCGACCTGGAAGTCGGTGAGATCGCCCATCTTCTTGATGATGCTCGGCAGCCAGAACGTCGCCGCGTAGATCGTCAGCTGGATGAAGAAGTACATCAGGCAGAACAGGATGATCTGCGGGTCCTTGAGCAGTTTGCCGATGGACAGCTTGACCGGGTTGGCCGCTTCGCGAGCTTTCTGTTCAGCGTCGATGGTGTTGACCAGCGCGTCTTTCTCGGCCTCGGTCAGCCATTTCGCGTCGTGGGGTTTGGAGTCAAGCCAGAACCAGACGAAGAAGCACAGGCCGACGGAGAACATGCCTTCGATGAAGTACATCCACTGCCAGCCGTGGAAGCCCAGCGCGTCGATCTGCAGCAGCAGGCCGGAGAGCGGGCCGGAGATCACCGACGCAAAGGCCGAGCCGCTGAGGAAGATGGCGATGGCCTTGCCACGCTCGACGCCGGGCAACCAGCGCGTGAAGTAGTAGATCACGCCCGGGAAGAACCCGGCTTCGGCCACGCCCAGCAAGAAGCGCAGGATGTAGAAGTGGGTTTCGGTCTGGATGAACGCCATGCACGCGGCGACGATGCCCCAGGTCAGCATGATGCGGGTCAGCCAGATGCGCGCGCCGACTTTCTGCAGGAGGATGTTGGAGGGGACTTCAAACATCGCATACGCGATGAAGAACAGGCCGGCACCGAAGCCGTAGGCGGCCGCGCCGATACCCAGGTCATGTTCCATGTGACTACGCACGAAGCCGATGTTGACCCGGTCGATGTAGTTCACGATGAACATGATGACGAACAGCGGCAGGATGTGTCGTTTGACTTTCGAAACCGCCGATTGCAGGACGGAATCGGTGGCGTCATCCGCCCGTGATGAGGATGTGTTCACTCTGGTAACTCCCACTGATTATTTTTATGCGGGTAATTAAGCAAGTTGTGTGTGACAAGGTGTGTAGGCCCTGTTGCCAGTCATCATACAAGTAATGATTGCCTTGGCAACCGTATTTGCGGAGCTTGCGGGAAGTATTTCGTCGGGCTAGTCTCGCTTGTCTGACAAGTTGGATGAGTGCGTATGGGGTGCTGAGTGGCTGTGTTTCCAAGGGCCCCGGTCGTTTCGCCTTGGGTTTCCAGCGAGTGGTTTGATACGGGTGACGAGCCTGGGCTGTCAGGAAAATACAAGTGGACGGCAGGCGTTGGCAGCCGTCGTTATTTCAATACTTATAGGACGACCTTTTTTGAACAGCACCGGACCCTTGCCACCCAAGCGACGCCAACACAGCCTGGCGACGGACCTGGTCACCGACCTGAGTCAGCGGATTTTGATGGGCACCATTGCGCCCGGCGCGAAACTGCCGTCCGAGAGCGAGATTGTCCGCGAGCACGGCGTAAGCCGCACGGTGGTGCGTGAGGCGATTTCCAAATTGCAGGCGTCCGGGCTGGTCGAGACCCATCAGGGCAAAGGCACCTACGTGCTGGCGCGTTCGGAGCAGAGCGGGCTGCACCTGAAGGTGGAGACGGCGTTCAGCGTGCGGCACATCATCGAGCTGCGCATGGGCCTGGAAACCCAGGCCGTCGCCCTGGCCGCGCAACGCCGGAGTCAGGCCCAGCTGACGGCGATGCGCGCCGCGCTGGATGATTATCAGGACCTGCTGGCCAAGGAGGACAGCTGCGTCGAAGCGGACCGGCGCTTTCATCTGCTGATCGCCGAAGCGACTGGCAATCCTTATTTCGTGGAGATCCTGCAAAACCTCGGCATCGCCGTCATCCCGCGCAGCCGCATTGCCACCAGCGAACGGGCCGGCGCGAGCCTCACCCACAGTGCGTATCTGGCCAACCTCGAACACGAAGCCATCCTCGCCGCCATCCGCCGCCAGGACCCCGACGCCGCCCGCGCCGCGATGTGGACGCACCTGAGCAACAGCCGAGAACGGCTGGCGCCGGTTGAGTGAAGGTCTTTATCGCTCGAAATGTGTGGCGCTCACACCGGCCTCTTCCCGGCTGAAGCCGGTCCTACGAAGCGTGCGCGGTCCCACTATGGGTACGCCAGCACCTCCATCATCACCCCCGACTGCCACTCGAAATACGGATTGAACGTCAGCCGCGCGAAGACCTTGCCTGGCTCTCGATAGCCCCAATCGGAATACCACACCGGCTCGCCATTCAGGCACTTTTGCATGTCGGCGGATGACTGGCCGTTCCAGCAGATCCGCTGAGTGCCATTTACCCCATACAGCGGATTTGCGGGGGAAAACATCAGCCCCATGTGCGAGAACCGGGCGATGCGGTATTCGGGCAGGAAGTCGTTGCGGACCACTACCTTCGGGTTTTTCTGCCCCGGTGCCGGTTCGTTGCCATACCAGATCAGCCGGCTGAGCGGATGGGTGAAGCGCGCGTTGAAGGTGTCCAGCACGTAACCGGTATCCAGCACCGAATCGTGCTCGGTGATGGCGACGAAGACCGGCTTGTCGTAGGCCGCTTTGTCGAGGTGCTTCTGCGCCAGCAGCGCGCTGCGGTAGAACTGGGCGAAACCGTTGGTGGGCACGTTCAGGTAGCGGACCGGCGTCTGCATCGGACGCACGCCATCATCCGGTTTTGCCAGCCAGGGCCTAAACCAGCCGATGTATTGGGTGACCCACGCGTAGGTGTTCGCCGGTTTGAACGCCGGAGAGAACAGCACCAGGCCGGCGATATTCGAGTGCTCGTAGGCGTAATCCAGCACCAGATTCGCCCCGGTCGAAAACCCGCCCAGATACACCGTCGGCACCTCCCGCTCAAGAAGCTGCGTCTGCTCGCGCACCACCTGCTGCCACTGCTTGAGCGTCACCTCCAGCATGTCCGCCGGCTTGCTGCCATGCCCCGGCAGCAACACTGTGCGCACCAGAAACCCCTGCGCGGCGAGCGCTTCGCCGACGTCATTGAACGACCAGGGGGAGTCGCCGAGGCCATGGACAAACAAAATCCCCCGAGTGGCTGGCGCTTCTGGCCGCCATTCCCGAGGCGCATTCCATTCGATCTCGGCAGGGTGATCGGTCGTCTGAAAGGTGCGGTTCTCCTGCATCCAGTCAATGGTCTGCTGGCGATACTCGGCAAAACTCGCCTGCCCCAAAGGCGGCTCGCTGGAGGCGCAGGCCTGAAGGGTCATGGCGCAGAGGAGGAGGGTGACACGGTGCAGCTTTTTGATGGCAGTTCTCAACATAAATAGGCATTACTCGATAGGGCCATAAAGGTACGGTCGCACTCTGCCACGGCCTCTCGCTGTTGGATATCGATGCACTCAGGACTGGCGCGAGAAGTCTTGGAAAAATTCAGGCAGACTCCCACCACCCACAAAAACAAGACCTGATGTGTATGAACCCTCATTCCCTTTGCTGTGCAGCCACCCCTCATGTTCGCCCTTGACCACGCCCTCGCCCAGGACATCGTCGACCGGGCGATGGCGATTTTGCCGTGCAACGTCAATGTCATGGATTACCTGGGCATCATCATTGGCAGCGGCGAGGCGGAGCGGTTGTACACCCGGCATGAGGGGGCGCAACTGGTCCTCGCCAACCGCCGCGTGGTGGAGATCGATTCGCACACGGCGCGGCAGCTCGACGGCGTGCGCCCGGGGGTGAATCTGCCGTTGATGCTGGATCAGAAACTGATCGGCGTGCTCGGTATCACCGGCGAGCCGGATGAGGTGCGGGTCTACGCGGAGCTGGTGAAGATGACCGCCGAGATGCTCATGGAGCATCGACGCCAGCAGACTGATCAGCAGTGGCGGCATCAGCGCAGTGAAGACTTGCTGTCGCGGTTGTTGCTCGGCGACAGCGCTGCCCACTTGGTCGCCGAAGCTGAACAGTTGGGTCTGCAGCCGCATTTGCCGCGCCAGGCCGTGTTGCTCGAACTGCCTGAAGACGCGACCTATGCCGCTGCGATGAGTGCGTGGCTGTCGGGGCGCTACGCCAACAGCTGGTGCCTGCCGTGCGAGCCGGGGTTAATTTACTGGTGCCGTGCGCTGGGCAAAGACCGCGACGACGCCTTGCTGCTGGAGCTGTTCGATGAGCAGGCCTGGCCCGTGCAGCGCATGGCGACCGTCGAGCCATCGTCAGACTTGCCCTCCCTGCGCGCCGCCTGCACCGCCGCCCGCGACCTGCTCGAATACGCACGCCACCTGCGGCCGGCCGTCAAACTCCTGCGTCTGGGCAGCCATCGCGTCGCGCTGCTGTTTTGGCGCAACCGCCACGACTGGTTGGCCGAAGGCATCGCCGAGCCGATTCAGCGCCTGCTCGACAACCCGCAGTTGCTCGACACCCTGCGCGCCTGGTTCGATTACAGCGGCGAAAGCCAGGCCTGCGCCGACGCGCTGGGCATCCATCGCAACAGCCTGCGTTACCGGCTCGAGAAAATCACCGAACTGACCGGTTGTGATCCCTACCGGACCGAAGATCTCTTGCGCCTGTACCTCGGCGCGCAGATGGTGGCCAGGTGAGGGCTTTTGGGGGGCGGGGACAGATTGATTTACGGTGAAGCGCTGTAAATAAATCAGTCCCCTAAGCTGGCAAGTCCCCTAAGCTGGCAGGCGCGCAGATGGTGGTCAGGTAAGAGGCTTTCGCGGCTTTGTTCGTATGAACAACCGAGAGAGCCACCTGTTGTGCAAGCGTAAGGCGGTAAAGTCGCCCCACGGTGCGAAGATCGGCCATCAGACAAGGAGAACAATATGAAAATCGTCATCGCCCCGGACTCGTTCAAAGACAGCCTCAGCGCCCAGAGTGTCGCCCAATCCATTGCCCGCGGGCTGAGGGATGTCTGGCCAGATGCAGAACTAGTCGAGTGCCCGATGGCCGATGGCGGGGAGGGCACCATCGAAGCGGTCTTGGCGGCGTGCGACGGTGAATGGATGAGCAATCAGGTCAGCGGACCGCTGACTCAATCGGTGCAGGCACAGTGGGGGTGGCTGGCCGAAACGCGCACGGCGATCATCGAAATGGCCATGGCCAGCGGTTTGCAACTGCTGAGCCTGGACCAGCGCGACGCAACCACCACCAGCACATTCGGCACCGGCGAGCTGATCAAGGCCGCTCTGGACGCCGGCGCCGAGCGGGTGATTCTGGCCATCGGCGGCAGCGCGACCAATGATGCCGGCACTGGCATGCTCTCGGCGCTGGGCGTGCGCTTCCTTGATCACGATGACCAGGCCCTACCGGCCGGTGGTCTGGCCCTGGCGCAACTGGCGCGAATCGACCTGACCGGGCTCGACCCGCGCTTGAACAGCGTGCAGTTCGAAGTCGCCGCCGACGTCAACAATCCCCTGTGCGGCGTGCAAGGCGCGTCGCACATCTTCGGCCCGCAGAAGGGCGCGTCACCTGAACAGGTGCTGGCGCTGGACGCAGCGCTGGGGCATTTCGCCGAGCACTCGGCTCAGGCGCTGGGCCGCGACGAGAGCGAATATCCGGGAAGCGGCGCAGCAGGCGGCATGGGCTTCGCGGCCAAGGCCTATTTGAACGCGTCGTTCCGCCCCGGTGTGGAGGTGGTGGCCGACCTGACCGGGCTGGCCGAGGCGTTGGAGGGTGCAGACCTGGTGATCACTGGCGAAGGCCGTTTCGACGCCCAGACCTTGCGCGGCAAAACGCCGTTCGGCGTCGCGCGGATAGCGCAGCGCAACAACGTACCTGTCATCGTGCTGGCCGGGACACTGGGCGAGGGCTACGCCGACCTCTATGCCCACGGCATCAGCGCCGCGTTCGCGGTGACCAGCGGGCCAATGACGCTGGAATTCGCCTGCGCCAACGCGGCGACGTTGCTCCACGACCGCGCGCGGGATATCGCCCGGGTGTGGGCCCTCGCTGCCCGTTGACGCTGGCCTGATCGTTTCCGTCGATCAGGCGGTCTTCAGGTGCATCAGCGGAATCGGTTTGCGCACTAACGTGCCCACCAGCACCGCCGCGAACAGCGCGATCAGACCTGCCACCCACAGCACCGAGCCGAAGCCCGAGACGAAGGCATCCCGGGCCAGCGGCTCAATCATGCCCCGCGCGCCGGCATCCATGGTTTGCAGCGCGGCGTGCATGTCGCCGGCCACCACCCGTGAGGCGATGTGCTCGGCCTGATCGAGAAAACGGGGCGCGACAGTCGCCAGTCTGTCTTTCAGCGAACCGAGGGTGTGGCTGGCGAGCAGCGCGCCGTAGACGCCGATCGCCAGCATGATCGCGCTGAAACGCATGGTCGTGCTCATCCCCGACGCCATGCCGGTGCGTTCCCGTGGCACGCAGGCCATGATGTTTTTCTGCGTGTCGCCATTGAGCAAGCCCGCGCCCGCACCGGTCACCGCCATCGCCGCCGCGAACGCCGGGTAGCCGCCAATCCCTGTGGCCCAGGCGCACAGCAGGTTGCCGATGCCGACGAGGGTCAGGCCCAGCGCCATCATGGCGGCCGGCGACAGGTGCCGTGACAGCGTCGGCCCGAAGCGCGGCAGCAGCAACATGGTGATCGCGAAGGGCAGCATGCCCAGGCCCGAGCCGATGGCGCTGAAGCCCAGGCCGTTTTGCAGGTAAAACGGCAGCAACGTCATCATCACCTGGGCGCAGCCGGCGTAGGCGAACATCCCGAGCAGGGCGCCGATGAAGCGCGGGTAGTTGAACAGCTGCAAATCGACCATCGGCCGCCGTTGCAGGCGCTCGGCGATGACGAACAGCACGAGGAGCACGGCCCCCGCTGCCAGACGCATGGACGTGAGCGGGTGGTCCCAGCCGATTCGGTTGGCTTCGATCAGGCCCCAGATCAGGCTCAGCAGGCTGGCGCTGAAAAACAGGCTGCCCCACGGATCGAGACGCGCCGACTGCTCGTTGCGCGACTCCTCAATATTACGCAACACCATCAGCAGCAAGCCCAACCCCACCGGCAGGTTCAGGTAGAAAATCCAGCGCCAGCCAATCAGGTCGGCGATCAGCCCGCCCACCGTGGGCGCGGCGGTCATGGCCACGCCCATGCAGGCGCCCCAGAACGCCCAGGCTTTGGCGCGCTCGGCTTCATCGTGGAAAACGTGGCCGATGGTCGCCAGCGCCGAGGTCAGCAGCAGCGCCGCGCCGACGCCCTTGATCGCCCGGGCGATGTCGAGGAACAGAATGTCCGGCGCCGCGCCGCAGCCCAGCGAGGCCAGAATGAACAGCACCAGCCCGGTGACCAGCATGCGCTTGCGGCCAAAGCGATCGGCCAGACTGCCCGCCGGCAGCAGCAGCGCGGCGAAGGCCAGCATGTAGGCGCTGACGACCCACTCGATGTCGGCGAACCCGGCATTCAGGTCCCGCGCGAGGCTCGGCAGGGTCACGGCGACAATATTGGTGTCGAGCACGATCAGCGCGCACACGCCGGAGGCCGTGAGCAGGGTCATGCGGGGGCTGGGTCGAGACATGGGCGGGCGCTCCGAAAGCTGTTAGGTGCGGACTAACGCGGGTGGTGAAGAAGTGGGGCGGGGTGGTGCTTCGCCGCAACAGAGTAAGCGGATATGCCCTATGCTCTGTTACCCGCGCCTCGCGTTTTCATTACCTGCCAGGTAACGCTCCATGGAAATCCGCCATTTTCGCTACTTTCTGGCGGTCGCCCGCCATCGGCATTTCACCCGCGCGGCCGAGCAGTTGGGCATCGCGCCGCCGACGCTGACGCGTCAGATTCAGGACCTGGAAAATGCCTTGGGCACCCGACTGTTTCTGCGGGAACAGCGGGAGGTGAGGCTGACGGAGGCCGGGCGCGCGCTGCAGATCGAGGCGGAGCTTGCGGTGCGGCAGTTTGAGACCGCGCAGTACAACGTCCAGCGCGCCGGCCGTGGCGAGGCCGGCAGGATCGAGTTGGGCTACGTCGCCTCAGCCGTGTTTTCCGGGGTGTTGCAGCAACACGTCAGTCAGTTTCGGCAGCGCTATGGTGGGGTTGAATTCAGTATCAACGAGCACCTGATGCCGACGCTGCCGCGGCTGATCGAGGAGGGGCGGCTGGACGTGGGTTTTATCCGTTCTCCCATGCAGCTGCCGGATGCCTTGAGCGCCGTGGAGTTGCTGACGGAGGGTTTCGCCCTGGCGCTGCCGGACAGTTCGTGGCTGGGCAAGTTGAAGGTCATCACTGCGGTGAATCTGCAGAACGAGACGTTCATTCTCCCCGAGCAGATTTCCGGCACGCTGGAGGTGGCGGCCCACGGCGGTTTTGCGCCGACGCTGGGTCCGCAGCCGGGAGGGCTGGTGTCGGTGATTGCGTTGGTGAGTCTGGGGCAGGGGGTGGCGGTGGTGCCGGAGTCGGTGGTTGATCATATTCGTTTGCCGAATGTGGTGTATCGGCGGATTGAGGATTGTCAGCCGAGCTCGTCGTTGTCGCTGATCCACCGACGCCACGAGAAGGCGCCGGCGGTGATGAGGTTTATTGAGTACGTTAAGGGCGCGGGGGCGTTGTAAAAGATCAAGAGCGTCTGCCTGGGGGCAGACTGTTTCGCCTTCGGCGAGTTACTTGGAAAAGCACCCCAAGTAACCAAGGGTGCTTGCTCCTGGTTGGGCCCCTCCTCGTCGGGTTCCTTCACTCCGGTCTCGCTCCGTGGGCCCGCGCCGAACGGACATCCATGTCCTGACGGCGCTCTCGCCGCATCCCTGCGGCTCGGCCCACTGCGCGAGACCTGCGTTCAGCCTGCACCCAAGTCGCGATTAGCGGTGTTTGAGCCTTTTGTGTACGAAGATCAAAAGCAAAATCGAGGGCAAAAGCAAAGGCTTCCCGGCTGAAGCCGGTCCTACAGTCGAGGTCGCCGCCGCTATTTCTGATCGTTCCCACGCTCCGCGTGGTAACGCCCCTCCGGACGCTCCGCGTCCTTTAGACGACGCGCATTCGGGCCTGGGGAAATGACGCGGAGCGTCACAGGATGCATTCCCACGCGGAGCGTGGGAACGATCAAACGGCGGGTACTCGTAGGACCGGCTTCAGCCGGGAAGCTCCTGATCTGCTTTCGCTTTTGATCTTCATGCACAGAAAGTTCAGACGACACAAATCGCGACTTTGGTGCAGGCCGAACGCAGACGGCGCGCAGTGGGCCGAGCGGCATGGATGCCGCGAGAGCGCCGTCAGGACATGGATGTCCGTTCGGCGCGGGCCCACGGAGCGTCGTCGGAGTGAGGGAACCCGACGAAGTCGGGCCCAACCGAGAGCAGGCACTTTTGGTTACTTTTAGTGCTTTTTAAAAGTAACTCGCCGAAGGCGAAACAGTCTGCCCCCAGGCAGACGCCTTTGATCTTGATCTTGATCTAATAAGGCTACGCCTAAGCTTTCGCAGCCTCAGACACCCGCCCATACACATCGGTAAACCGGACAATATCGTCTTCCCCCAGATACTCCCCGCTCTGCACCTCGATCATCACCAGATCAATCACCCCCGGATTGACCAAACGATGGGTGTGGCCGGGCTGAATGAACGTCGACTCATTGGTGTCGAGCATGAACTCCTTCTCGCCATTCGTAACGCGCGCCATGCCACTGACCACAATCCAGTGCTCGCTGCGGTGGTGATGCATCTGAAGCGACAAAGACGCCTGCGGTTTCACCACGATGCGCTTGATCTTGAAGCGCTTGCCCTCCTCAAGCACCGTATAAGTCCCCCACGGCCGGGTAACGGTGTTGTGCAACAGATACGCCGGATGGCCCTGACGCTTGAGCTCCTGAGCGATGATCTTGACCTCCTGACTGCGATCGGCGTCGGCGATCAACAAAGCATCCGGCGTGTCGATGATGATCAGATTATCCAGACCCACCGCACCCACCAGGCGTTTTTTCGAGTCGATGTAGCAGTTGGTCACGTCGTGCAGCACCACCTGGCCGTTGCACTGGTTGCCGTTTTCATCCGCCGGGGCCAGCTCGCGAATGGCGCGCCACGAACCGATATCGCTCCAGCCCATCTCGCAGGGCACCACCGCGACCTTCTGCGAACGCTCCATCAACGCGTAATCGATGGAAATGTCCGGTGCCTGGGCGAAGGTCGTGCTGTCCAGTTCGATCTGCAGCTCGTTGCGGCCTTCCTTGGTGTTGCACTGCGACAGGCAATGGCGCACGGCGGCCAGCACCTCCGGCGCGTGAGTGTCCATTTCGTTCAGCAGCACATCGACGCGCATGCAGAACATCCCGGCGTTCCACAAATGCAGACCGCCTGCGAGATAGTTCTGGGCGGTGACGGCGTCGGGTTTCTCGACGAAGCGCGCGACCTGGTAGGCCTCGCCACTGAGGGCCTGGCCTTTCTCGATGTATCCAAAACCGGTCTCTGCGCGGGAGGGAATCAGCCCGAACGTCACCAGCCAGCCTTCGTCGGCCAGTTTGCGTGCGCTTTGCACGGCCGTCTCGAAGGCGGCGACGTCACTGATGAGTTGGTCAGCCGGCAGGATCAGCAGCTGCGCGTCGTCGCCGTAGCGCGCCTGAACGTGCAGCGCCGCCGCAGCGATGGCAGGGGCAGTGTTGCGGCCGAACGGCTCGAGCAGAAACTCGAGCGCCAGTTGGTGCTTGTTCAGCAGCCGATAGTCATCGACAGTGCGGAAATACACATCCCGATTGGTGACGGTGAGAACGCTTCCAACGCCGTCCAGCTGGCTGGCGCGGTTGAACGTCTTCTGCAGCAGGCTTTCGCCGTCCGGCAGGCGTATGAAGGGTTTGGGCATCGCCTCCCGTGAAACGGGCCACAGCCGGGTGCCGGCGCCGCCAGCAATAATGCAGGGAATCAGTTGCATGTCGTTTCTCGCCTTTTCGATCCGTGAATCAATGACTCGGCGGCATGCCAGGCCAATGGGTAAAAAGTCAATTTACTGACTTTTAATTCAGGCCCGGTCAAATTAGCCAATTATTTGTCGATTAAGCGCTTTCCTCCGATGCATTTCAAGGGTCCGTAACGCAGAATTAACGCCTCTCGTCCCTTATTTGCGGGGCGCTGACCGAAAGGGCTGTGGCAGTGGCAGCATCGGGGCGCAGGGCAGAGAAGGGGCAGTCTTGCCTAAGTCCCTGCCGCGCAAGGCTTTTTGCCATCACTGGGCTCTCGACCTGCCATTTCACGGCTGTCCGGAAGTATTTAAAACGTCTCTCATCCGGGACACTGGCTCAAAAGATTTTTCCCCCACGGGCTTTTTTTGCAGCGGGCGCGGTCAACACATCACGCATCAATTCGTACAGGTAGAAGGAAGGGATATGACAGCGCGCAGGGCATTACTGATTCTTCACGGCAAGCAGGCGCTCAACGAGGATGTCCGCGAGGCGGTGGAGCGCAAGCGCAAACATGGCTGGGAACTGGACGTGCGCGTGACCTGGGAAGCGGGGGATGCCCAGCGCCTGGTACGTGAGGGGCTGGAGGCCGGTCATCGGCACATCATCGCCGGTGGCGGCGATGGCACGCTGCGGGACGTGGCGGAGGCGCTGGCGCTGTCTGAAGTCGACGCCAGCCTGGTTATCATGCCGCTGGGCACCGCCAACGACTTCGCCCGTTCGGCGGGCGTGCCGCTGGAACCGGATCAGGCCCTCGACCTGCTGGACGTGCCGGCGCGCCCGGTCGACATGGGGGCCGTGGGCGGGCAAATGTTCCTCAACATGGCCACCGGCGGGTTTGGCAGCCAGGTCACCGCCAACACCTCCGAAGACCTCAAAAAAATCCTCGGCGGTGCGGCCTATCTGTTCACCGGCCTCACACGTTTCAGTGAGTTGAAGGCCGCCTACGGCGAATTCAACGGCCCGGACTTTCACTGGAAGGGCGAGATGCTGGCGCTGGGGATCGGCAACGGTCGTCAGGCGGGCGGTGGCCATCCGTTGTGCCCGGAAGCCCTGGCCGATGACGGGCTGCTGGACATCAGCATTCTGCCAGCGCCCCAGGAGGTGGTGAGCACCCTGAAGAGCCTGCTCGAAGGCGGTCTGGGCCTCGACAACATGTTCGTTCGGGCGCGGCTGCCGTGGGTGGAGCTCAAGTCGGCGCAGGGGCTGAATATCAACCTCGACGGCGAACCCCTGAGCGGCGAAGCAAACCGTTTCGAGGCGCGAGCGGGTGCGTTGCGCGTTCACCTGCCGTCGCATTCGCCGCTGCTGGGGCAGACGCGACAGCTCGCCTGAGCCTTGAAATGTCGGATGAGCCGCGCCCGCGTGCTCATCCGGCGCCGTCAGTCATCCAGGCTGATGATTCGCTCCCTCACACAGAACAGCACCAGCCCGGGCACGTCATAGATGTGCAGCCGCTTCATGATTTGCGCGCGATGGGTTTCCACCGTTTTGACGCTCAGGCCGAGGCCGGCAGCGATCTCGCGGGTGGAGGTACCCCGCACGACCAGCCGCAGGATTTCCAGCTGCCGCGCGGTGAGGTTGTGGTTCTCGGCGGGTTCGGCAGGCGCGATTTGGCTGCTGACCAGCGCCTGGCTGATGACCGTGTGAGCGATGGCCGGGCTCAGGTAGCGTTCGCCATCGCGCAGGGCGTTCAGCGCGTGCTCGATCTCGCTGGCGGTCGCATCCTTGAGAAGATAGCCGTGGGCGCCGCTGGCCAGCGCGCCCATGATCAGGCACGACTCGGTGTGCATCGACAGAATCAGCACCCTGCTGTGCGGAAGCGTCCGGCGCAGGCGTTGCAGGGCCTCCAGACCGTCGCTGTCGCCCATGGAGATGTCGAGCAAAATGATGTCGGGTTTCAGCTGCAGGCTCATTTCCAGCAACTGATGGCCGTCGCTGGCCTCACCAATGACTGCGTAACCCGGAATGTCTGACACCAGCGCGCGAACACCGGCGCGGATCAGCGCGTGATCATCCACCAGCAGCACGTTGCAGACCCTCACGGCTTGCTGCCATTGGCGCGTCCGCGAACACGCGGCGCCCACGGAAACAACGCCTGAATGGAGGTGCCTTGTCCGGGCTCGCTTGCGACGCTCAATTCACCGCCCAACAGGCTCGCGCGCTCCGCCATGCCGGCCATACCGCGCTGTCCCTGTCCAGCGGGGCTCAGCGCCGGGGCGAACCCGAGGCCATCATCGCGAATGCTCAGCGACAACCCTTCCGGACGACGCTGCAGTTGCACGCGCAGGTTTTTTGCCTGGGCGTGGCGCAGCATGTTGGTGACGGCCTCCTGGGTAATCCGGAAGGCCGCCACGGCGATTTCTTCGGGAATACCGTCCAGGCGCTGCTGGCATTCCAGGCTCCACTGCACGGACGTGGCCGAAAGCGTGCGCAGCAAATGCGCGCGCAGGCTGGCTTCCAGTCCCAGGCTGGTCAACTGGCGGGGGTTGAGGATGGCGGACACGTCGCGAACCTTCGCCAGGGTTTCATCGAGGGTGTTGATGAGCGTTGTGCACTGCGCGTGCAATGCCTGCGGCGCGCGGCGCTGAAGCCAGTCACTCTGCATTTTTGCCGCCGTGAGCATCTGGCCGATGTCATCGTGCAGCTCGCGGCTCAGACGATGCCGCTCGGTTTCCTGAACCTGCAGCATGTGCTCGGCCAGTTCCCTGGGCTGAAACTGAATGGTCCGGTTCGGGCGGGTCAGGCTGTAGCAGAGGCCGGCAAACGCCAGCCCGTTGATAAGCGCCAACCCCAGCGGCAGCGCGCCGCTCGCCAGATACGCGACCACATTGCAGCCCGTGGTCGCCAGGCCGAGCAAGGCTGCCCAGCGAATCATGCTGCCGGGGTTCATCCGCTGAACGCCACGTAATTTCCTGCTGCCATGCATAGCGAATGAAGCCATCGATAATGGATGTCTACACCTGACGGATCTGTCAGGCCATTTGAACGAGCACTGCGAACAACCCAATGCTGAACTTCCTGTGTAGGGGTATAGCGCGTCCAGACGACTGTTCGAATGGACCGAAAAAGTGCTGCTTCAAGCGTCCCTTCGAGCGCGCCGATAGTACCTTAATTGTCGGTTTTATTGAGGGCTGAGGTTGAGCACTGATTGACACCCATCACAACGCCGAGGGTCCGTTCAGCCAGCTTTTCAAGTGCGGGACGGGCGTGCGATGGGCGCTATCAGCAGCAATTCATGGCGCTTCACGGTGATCGGCACGCTCGGGTGCGAGCCCGTCGTACTTCCCGCCACTGACCGTCCAGCCCGGGTTGACGGCGACGTTGTGCGCCCGCGTGCCGGCCCCGCACTGGCAGGCGAATGCGTCCAGCAAATCGCGCTGCTCGCAGTCGTCAAGCGCCAGCGATCCAGTCTGGGGGTCGATGAGCTCAAGCTGCCAGGCCATCAGCTCGAAGCAGCATTTGAGGGTGTGCAATGCCTTTGGCTGCAATTGCCCGGCAGCGTGGGCGAAGTAAAGTAGGTAACGCAACTGGCGGGCGAAACCACTGACGGTTTCAACGCCATGGGTGTCTGCTTCGCCGGCAATGTGTTGCAGTGTGGTGAGCAAGCATTCCATCGCGTCACGATCATCGCTGATCAATTCCAGATGGCTGAGGCATTCATCGGCGCGGCACATGAGTGTCTGGGTATCGCTGAGAAACTCTGCATGCAGCTGCTGCCATTCATTGCCGTTCAGCATGTGCAATCTCCACTCTTCTCAAATGGCGACGTCAGGTCGCGTGGGGCGAGTGGCCCAAAGTTAATGTTGAAGGCACTGGAAAGTCTGTAGGGCGTTTCTGATTGTTGCGAATGGTCGGGCAGGGCGGGGTAATCGGCATGAGCGCGTCGGACGTTCATCTGCCCACAGGGCTCGCGAGGACAGTCCGTTGCAAGGCGGCCGGCCACTGAGGGGGATACTTCCGCGAGCGCAACCGCATGCCTGACTCCATTCATTTACGAGAAGGGCGTCACAGTAATGGCTATTGGGAAGGCCGAATATCGGGTTCGCCCCGATTGCCCTTAAGGGTTACCCCTACTCGCGGTGTCGCTCTGCAGCAGGTCGTCATCGGGCCGCGCGTCTGAAAGCCACGCCGTTCGCCGGTCTGCCAGCGCTCAGGTCTGTCGACGGGCCTTTGGTGATGTTAATGTGACATCAATTGCGCGGTGCGCATTCTATTCCGATTAAGGTCTGTCATGGGGCTGCCGATAAAGGGTAGGCGGACTTACTTGAACCCTGCTCCAGGAGCAACAGATGGCTGGCATTCTCGACACAGTAGACCAACGTACACAGCTGGTAGGTGAGAACCGCCTGGAAATCCTCATGTTCCGCCTGGCTGGCCGGCAGTTGTTCGCGATCAACGTATTCAAGGTTCAGGAAGTCCTGCAACTGCCCAAGCTGACGCTGATGCCCCAACGTCATCCGTTCGTGTGCGGCGTGGTCAACCTGCGCGGCCAGACCCTGCCGGTCATCGACCTGTCCCAGGCCATCGGCATGCGCCCGTTGGTGCCGGGCCCTTCGAGCACGATCATCGTGACCGAATACAACCGCTCGGTTCAGGCCTTTCTGGTGGGCGGCGTCGACCGCATCGTCAACATGAACTGGGAGGCGATCCTGCCACCACCGACCAGCGCCGGGCGTCAGCACTACCTGACCGCCATCAGCAAGGTCGATGACCAGTTGGTGGAGATCATCGACGTGGAGAAAGTTCTCGCCGAGATCGTGCCGTACAGCGCCAAGGTCTCCCGCGACAAGCTGGAAGATCCGGTCCTCACCCGCGCCATTGGCCGCGAAGTGCTGCTGGTGGACGACTCCAACGTGGCGCTCTCGCAGTTGCGTGACACTTTGGGTCAGCTCGGCGTGAAAATGCACGTCGCCCGTGACGGGTTGAAAGCCCTGAACATGCTCAAGGGCTGGGCGGACACCGGCGAAGTGATGACCGACAAGCTGCTGATGGTCTTTACCGACGCCGAGATGCCGGAAATGGACGGCTACCGCCTGACCACGGAAATCCGCAACGACCCCCGCCTGCGCGGCCTCTATGTGGTGCTGCATACCTCGCTGTCCGGCAGCTTCAACGAGTCCATGGTCAAGAAGGTCGGCTGCGATAACTTCCTCTCCAAATTCCAGCCGGACAAGCTGGTCGATGTGGTCCGCGAGCGGCTCATGCTCGACAACTGATCCGGTTCTGTTTCAAGCCCCTTGCTGTATGGAGGGGCTTTTTTGCATCTGTACCGCTTGGTTTTCCGGCGTCTCGTATAGAGTGGTGGCTTTCCGCTCTGGCATAAGGACGCGTACATGTTTCACCTCAGCGCACTGTATCGGTACCCCCTCAAATCCTGCATGGCCGAGCCGTTGCAGCAGGCCAGTTTCGATGAGTTGGGCATGAGTGGTGATCGCCGCTGGATGCTGGTGGATGAGGCCACCGGGCGGTTTTACAGCCAGCGTGTGCTGCCGCAGATGTCGCAGCTGTCGGTGCTGTGGCAGGGCGATGGCGTGACGTTATCGGCCCCCGGTCTGGGCAGTCTGGATGTGCCGGTGCCGGCCGATGAAGAGGCCAATCTGCGCGGCATCACGATCTGGCGCGATAGTTTTCGTGTGCCGGACGCGGGCGAAGACGCGGCGCGTTGGGTGAGTGCCCTGGTGGGCAAGCCGACACGGCTGGTGCATGTGCCGAAGGCCCGCGCTCGCGGGTTGCCTTCCGGTTACGGGGCGATCGAAGACAAGGTCGGGTTTGCTGACGGTTTCCCGCTGTTGTTGATCGGCCAGTCCTCGCTGGATGATTTGTCGCAGAAGGTCGGCCGCCCGCTGGAGATGCTGCGGTTTCGCCCGAATCTGGTTGTCACTGGCTCCGAGGCGTTTGCGGAGGATGGCTGGAAGCGGATTCGAATTGGTGGCGTTGAATTGCGGGTGTTAAAGCCCTGCTCGCGCTGCATTCTGACGACGATAGATCCGGCAACCGGCGAACGTAGCGCGGACCGCGAACCGATGACGACGCTGAAGACGTATCGAGAGCGGGAGGGTCAGATCTGGTTTGGGCAGAACCTGGTGAGTAATGGACCGGGGCAGGTCGAGGTGGGAATGGAGGTTGAGGTGCTGGAGTAGTTGAGCGCTTGCCAGTACGCCTTCCCGGCTAAAGCCGGTCCTACAAAATGCACTCGATTCGCACTGTAGGACCGGCTTTAGCCGGGAAGAGGCCGGCAGTCACGCCGCGAATCTCCGCCGTGCAGCCCGATGTCTTCCCAGCTAAAGCCGGTCCTACGACCGCGCGGCCTTACAAATCATCAAAGAACCGCTCATGCCAGTCCACCAGCGGCTGCGGCGAGTTGAGCTTCTGGCCGTAGATCACCGCGTAAGACAGCACGTTCTGCACGTACTGACGGGTCTCGTCGAACGGAATGCTCTCGACCCAGACGTCGAAGGCCAGGTGGTTGGCGCCCCTCAGCCACTGACGGACACGTCCCGGGCCTGCGTTATACGCCGCCGAAGCCAGCACCCGGTTGCCATTGAACTGCGCATGGACCTGGCTCAGGTACGCGGCGCCGAGCTGGATGTTCTTGTCCGGATCGAGTACCTGCGCCGGCGAGGCCAGAGGAATACTGAATTTGCGTGCGGTCTCTTTGGCCGTCGCAGGCATCAGTTGCATCAAGCCTGCGGCACCGACGCCGGAGCGGGCGTCGTCCATGAACGCGCTTTCCTGTCGCGTGATCGCAAATACCCAGCTTGAATGCAGCCCGCGAACCTGCGCTTCACGCACCAGGGTGTCGCGGTGGGCCATCGGGAAGCGAATGTCGAGGTCGTCCCAGTACTGCGCCTGGCTGATGGTGCGAATCGCCGGGAAGTACCAGTGCATGTCGTACGCCAGTTTGGCCTGGGCAACCATTTCGTCCCGGCTGAAGCGACGGGTGACGTGGTACCACTCGCGGCGACCGTCGACGATCTGCCCGCGATCGTAGAACTCCAGCGCGCGGCGCACACCCGGGGTGTTGCGCACCTTGGTCATCAGCGCCTGACTCATCGCCAACGGCTTGTTGTTGAGCATGTACGGCGTCTGGGTGCGGTCGGCGGCGAGGAAACCGTAGAAATCACGCTCCTTCGCCACCCCTTTGTACAGCCCCGGCAGCAGCGGGCTGTTGGGCTGCGCCAGCTCAAGAGAGCGGGCCTGCCAGTAACGCCAGCGGTTGGTGGTCGCGAGGTCCTGGGGCAGGCGACGGGTCAACTCGTACGCATCACTCCAGCGACCCAGTCGCAGCAACAGACGCAAGCGCCATTCGGTGACGGTGTTGTCGCGCAGGTCCGGATCGTACTTGGTCATGACCTCAAGGGCGCGACCGTCGTAACTGCGGGCCAGGGTCAGGCCGATCTCCTTGGCGATCTGCACCTGTTCTTCGTGGGAGAAATGCAGCACCGGCGCGTAACTGTCGAGCAGCTCCATCGCCCGCTGCGGATCCTGCTTGGCGAGGCGACGCAGGCCCAGCCCGACCACATCGGACATGGCCTCGTCGGCCGGCATGAACTGGCCTTGGTTGTTGACCATTTCCGGCTTCTGCGCCACGGCGATCAGCAAACGGCCTTGGGGCGCGAGGGTGGTCATGCTGTTGACCAGTTGATTGGCCAGCGCGTAGTTGCGCCCCTGGGCGGCGAGCTTGGCACGCTGCCAGCGTTTCTGCTCGGTCAGCTGCCCTTCGACCGCCCACTGGGTGAAGAACGTGTCGCAGGCTGCCGGCAGCGTCTTGCCCGTCATCCAGGTCTTCTCGGCGTTGGCATAGCCTTCCGAGCGCTGGTTATGGCTGAGCTGATAGGAGCCGTACAGGCAGTCGAGTTCGACGAAATTCAGCTTGGGGTCGTAATACTTGACGAAGGGCTGCCAGTCACCGCGCGAGGCCAGCAGTCGCAGCCAGCGCAGCTTCATGTAGTTGGCTTGAGGCAGGTCGCCATGCTCGGCGAAGAACTTTTCGACTTCCTCGTCACTCGCGCTGTTCAGGCGTGCGGTGAGTTCGTCGTAGGCCAGATACGGCTCGAGGGGGTAATCCGCCAGCGCGGCGGCATAGATGCGATAAGGGCCGCTGTCGCCCTTGGCCAAAGCGCGTTTGGCTTCATCGTAATACTGACGCTGGGTGGTGAGATCGACCGCTTGGACGGACTGGGCAGCGGTGGCCGACAGAAGCAGGCAGGACAAAAGGCTGAAGAAACGACTGCGCATGAGACTTCCGTTCAGATGCATCGTGAAAAGTGCGGCTAGCTTAGCCTGTTGCCCGCGCGGGTTGAAGCGCTGCCTCGCCCGTCGTGATGGATGGAAACAAACCCGGCCTACAATCGGCCGGCCACCGGGTCCGGACGACGTCCTGTCATCGATTAGCCGCCCCTCTGCCGGGTTATCTCAGGTAGAATGCGCGCCCGGTTTTTGGAGAAGCTCATGACCCTGCTCAAATTCAGCGATGTGTCCCTTGCGTTCGGCGCCATGCCGTTGTTGGACAAGGTGTCCTGGCAGATCGCCCGTGGTGAGCGGGTCTGCATCATTGGCCGTAACGGCACGGGCAAGTCCAGCATGTTGAAGCTCGTCAAAGGCATTCAGATGCCCGACGACGGCAATGTCTGGCGCGCCCCCGGCCTGAAGATCGGCGAGCTCCCGCAGGAGTTGCCGGTCGCTGACGGCCGTACCGTGTTTGACGTGGTGGCCGAAGGCCTCGACGGCGTGGGCGAGCTGCTCGCTCAGTACCACCACCTGAGCCAGAACATCGTCACTGCCGAAGACCTCGACAAGCTGATGCACGTGCAGTCGGACCTGGAAGCCCGTGACGGCTGGCGCCTGCAGCAGTTGGTGGACAGCACCCTCAGCCGTCTGCAACTGCCGGCCGACAAGACCCTCGCCGAACTGTCCGGTGGCTGGCGTCGTCGCGTGTTGCTGGCCCAGGCGCTGGTGTCCGAGCCTGATCTGCTGATGCTCGACGAACCGACCAACCACCTCGACATCGGCGCGATTGCCTGGCTCGAAGAAGCCTTGAAGGAATTCCAGGGCGCGGTGTTGTTCATCACCCACGACCGGTCCTTCCTGCAGAACCTCGCGACCCGCATTCTGGAGCTCGACCGTGGCGGCCTGATCGACTGGGATGGCGACTACGCCAGCTTCCTGGTGCACAAGGAAGCCATGCTCGCGGCGGAAGAAACCGCCAACGCGCTGTTCGACAAGCGTCTGGCCCAGGAAGAAGTGTGGATTCGTCAGGGCATCAAGGCCCGTCGTACCCGTAACGAAGGCCGCGTACGCGCCCTGAAGGCATTGCGCGTCGAGCGCAGCGACCGCCGCGAACGCACCGGCAAGGCCAACATTCAGCTCGACACCGCAGACAAATCCGGCAAGCAGGTGATGGTGCTCGACAACGTCAGCTTCGCTCACCCGGGCGGCCCGATGCTGATCAAGGACTTCTCCATGGTCCTGCAGCGCGAAGACCGTATCGGTCTGCTCGGCGCCAACGGCACCGGCAAGACCACGCTGCTCAAGCTGATGCTCGACAACCTTCAGCCCACCAGCGGCAAAGTGGAAGTCGGCACCCGTCTGGACGTCGCCTACTTCGACCAGTTGCGTCACCAGCTCGATCTGGAAAAGACCGTGATCGACAACGTCGCCGAAGGGCGCGACTTCATCGACATCGACGGCCAGAGCCGTCACGTCCTCAGCTACCTGGGCGACTTCCTGTTCAGCCCGCAGCGGGCGCGGACGCCAGTCAAGGCATTGTCGGGCGGTGAGCGGGCGCGTCTGCTGCTTGCCAAACTGTTCAGCAAGCCGGCCAACTTGCTGGTCCTCGACGAACCGACCAACGACCTGGACGTCGAGACCCTCGAGCTCCTTGAAGAAGTGCTGCTGACCTTCAAGGGCACCGTGCTGATGGTCAGCCACGACCGGGCATTCCTCGATAACGTCGTCACCAGCACCCTGGTGTTCGAAGGCGAGGGCAAGGTCCGCGAGTTCGTTGGCGGCTATCAGGACTGGATTCGTCAGGGCGGCTCGCCGCGTCTGCTGGGCGTCACCGACAGCAAGTCCGGCAAGTCCGAGCTGGCCACTGCCGTGGTTCAGGCAGCACCCGTCGCGGCGGCCGAAATGCCCGTCGCGAAAAAGAAGCTCAGCTATAAGCTGCAACGCGAGCTGGAAGCGCTGCCCGCGCAGATCGACGGTGTAGAGGCGCAAATGGCTGCGCTCACTGCCGAGATGGCCGAGGCCGGTTTCTATCAGCGTCCTGCAGAGCAAACCACTGCCGTGATGGCGCAGCTGGAAAGCCTGCAAGGCGAACTGGACGGGCTGCTTGAGCGTTGGGCCGAGCTGGACGAGTGATCGGTCACCTGCGGCCATAAAAAAGCCCGGTCCTTTTTCAAGGGCCGGGCTTTTGTTTGCGGGCCTGAATCAGTCGACGCGCTTGACCAGTCGCACAGCCAGTACGTCGCACGGTGCGCCGTGCAGCACGTCATTGGCGGTGGAACCGAGCAGCAGCGACAGACCGTGTCGGCCATGGCTGCCGACAACGATCAGGTCGACCTGGTGCTCCTTCGCCAGGTTGTGGATTTCCTGACGCGGCTGGCCATAGGTGAGATGGCTGTCGCCGGTTTTGACGTCAGGGTATTTGCGTTTCAGCGCTTCCAGCTTTTCCTTGGCCTGATCGAACTGCTGTTGTTGCAGCTGCGACAGGTCCATGGGGACATCGCCACCGAAGGCCATGGCCATGGGTTCGACGATGTGCACCAGCGACAGCTTGGAGCTGCCGGCCAATGCCAGCGCCATGGCTTTTTTGATGACCGGATCGCACTCTTCAGTGAGGTCCACGGCTACCAGGATATGTTCATAGGACATGGGGTTTTCCTTCTGAGGTTTGCGATGGTTTTGATTATGGCTCTTTTCACGCGCCTCTGGCACGCCGATGTGGTCCGCCCGCCGCTTGCCGCCGCGGGGGGCGTACAAATATGACGGTGTGGATCGTTCTGTCAATCATCGCGGTGGTTTTAAGTCCGATGGTCTGGCTGCGCCCGTCGCGCTCCCAGAGCGGCAGAATGGCCATGCGCATGCAGGCGCGTCGAATGGGGCTGGCCATGCAGTTGATCCCCCAGGAGTGGCCGCACTGGTTGCCGACCGAGCCGCCGAGCCCGTGCCCGCAGTATCACCGGCCTCGTACCGCACGTGCGCCCGATGTCTGGGTGTACTGGCAGATGGAACCGGGCGTGTGGCTTAACCAGTGGCGCGAGTTGTGTGAAGATCCGCGGCTGCTTGAGCAGTTCAAGACGCTGCCGGCAGACGTCTACAAGGTGGAAGCGGGCAAGCAGCTGATTGCCCTGTACTGGGCCGAGCGTGGCGAACCCGAAGTGTTGCAGCACATTGCAGCGGTGCTGAAGGCCCTGGCGTAATTCGCCCCGATGCCCGAATCGCGGGCATTAAAAAGCCCGATAACAACATCGGGCCGGGGTTGGCCAGGCAGGCCGTAATTCCTCTGCGGTGCGGTGCAATGCCGCGACCGGGCTCACATGTCGTTTGGTGGCGACGCTTAAATGACCCGTCTTGATGCGCAGTGCGCTGAATGTAGACCTTAATGGTGCATTTGTCTGCTGCCGTGCTGCTTTTTATTCCCTCCGTGCCAATCTTCTCCACGCGCCAGCGCTTGATCAGCGGCTGCCGTTACTGAAGCAATCATTACCTTGAATGGGCCCGTATCAGGCGCGCTTTTTACCTGCGATTTGCCTGTTTTGCCCGCTGTGTGCTGAATTGACAATTGCTGGAATATGGCAGAAGGTAGCCGCACCCAAATCAAACGGGCGTATGAATTGAGCGTTTGCCGTAGGAATGCTCTGACAGACGCTCGAATCGCGTCGACGGGGTGACTGGCGTTTGGTGTTTCGCCTCGACGGCAACGTCGTGCATAGCGCCGGATCTCAGCGTCTGATGCGTATTGTTCAGCTTCCATATCGTGGAGATCAGTTGATGATTTACGAAGGTAAAGCCATCACGGTTAAGGCTCTTGAAAGTGGCATCGTCGAACTGCAGTTCGACCTCAAGGGTGAGTCCGTCAACAAGTTCAATCGTCTCACTCTCAACGACCTCAGTCAGGCCATCGAAGCCATCAAGGCCGACAGCTCGATCAAGGGCGTCATCGTCACCAGCGGCAAGGACGTGTTCATCGTCGGCGCCGACATCACCGAATTCGTCGATAACTTCAAGCTGCCGGACGCTGAACTCGTCGCCGGCAACCTCGAAGCCAACAAGATTTTCAGCGCGTTCGAAGACCTCAACGTGCCCACCCTCGCGGCCATCAACGGCGTCGCGCTGGGCGGTGGTCTGGAGATGTGCCTGGCCGCTGACTTCCGCGTCATGTCCGCCACCGCCAAGGTCGGCTTGCCAGAAGTCAAACTCGGCATCTACCCGGGCTTCGGCGGTACAGTCCGTCTGCCACGTCTGATCGGTGTCGATAACGCCGTCGAGTGGATCGCGTCCGGCAAAGACAACAGCGCCGAAGACGCACTGAAAGTGGGCGCCGTCGATGCAGTGGTCGCCCCGGGCAAACTGCAGGACGCTGCTCTGGATCTGATCAAACGCGCCATCTCCGGCGAGTTCGACTTCAAGGCCAAGCGTCAGCCGAAGCTGGACAAGCTCAAGCTCAACGCCATTGAGCAAATGATGGCCTTCGAAACCGCCAAGGGTTTCGTGGCAGGCCAGGCCGGCCCGAACTACCCGGCGCCGGTCGAAGCGATCAAGACCATCCAGAAAGCCGCCAATTTCGGTCGCGACAAGGCGCTGGAGGTGGAAGCGGCCGGTTTCGTGAAGATGGCCAAGACCTCGGCCGCCGCGAGCCTGATCGGCCTGTTCCTGAACGATCAGGAGCTGAAAAAGAAAGCCAAGGTCTACGACGAAGTGGCGAAGGACGTGAAGCAGGCCGCCGTACTGGGCGCCGGCATCATGGGCGGCGGCATCGCCTATCAGTCGGCGGTCAAAGGCACGCCGATCCTGATGAAGGACATCCGTGAAGAAGCCATCGCACTGGGCCTGGGCGAAGCATCGAAGCTGCTGGGCAAGCGCGTCGAAAAAGGCCGTCTGACCTCCGCGAAGATGGCCGAAGCGCTCAACGCGATTCGTCCTACGCTGTCCTACGGCGATTTCGGCACCGTCGACCTCGTCGTCGAAGCCGTGGTCGAGAATCCGAAGGTCAAGCAAGCCGTGCTGGCCGAAGTGGAAGGGCAGGTGGGTGAAGACACCATTCTCGCTTCCAACACCTCGACGATCTCCATCAGCTTGCTGGCCAAGGCCCTCAAGCGTCCGGAAAACTTCGTCGGCATGCACTTCTTCAACCCGGTGCACATGATGCCGCTGGTCGAAGTCATCCGTGGCGAGAAGTCCAGCGAAGTCGCCGTGGCGACCACCGTGGCTTACGCCAAGAAAATGGGCAAGAACCCGATCGTGGTCAACGACTGCCCGGGCTTTTTGGTCAATCGCATCCTGTTCCCGTACTTCGGCGGTTTCGCCAAGCTGGTCAGCGCCGGTGTCGACTTCGTGCGCATCGACAAGGTCATGGAAAAATTCGGCTGGCCAATGGGCCCGGCGTACCTGATGGACGTGGTCGGCATCGACACCGGCCACCACGGTCGCGACGTCATGGCTGAAGGTTTCCCGGACCGCATGAAGGACGATCGCCGCACCGCTGTCGACGCCTTGTACGACGCCAATCGCCTGGGCCAGAAGAATGGCAAGGGCTTCTACGTCTACGAGACCGACAAGCAGGGCAAACCGAAGAAAGTGGTCGACGCTTCCGTGCTGGAAGTGCTCAAGCCAGTGATCTACGAGCAGCGTGAAGTCAGCGACGAAGACATCATCAACTGGATGATGATCCCGCTCTGCCTGGAGACCGTGCGTTGCCTGGAAGACGGCATTGTCGACACGGCGGCCGAGGCCGACATGGGCCTGATCTACGGCATCGGCTTCCCTCCGTTCCGCGGTGGCGCGCTGCGCTACATCGACTCGATCGGTGTTGCTGAATTCGTCGCCCTGGCTGACCAATACGCTGATCTGGGCGCTCTGTACCACCCCACTGCGAAGCTGCGTGAAATGGCCAAGACCGGCCAGCGCTTCTTCGGCTAAGTGCCCAACGAACAGGTGAAGATATGAGCTTGAATCCGAGAGACGTCGTGATTGTCGACTTTGGTCGCACACCGATGGGCCGCTCCAAGGGTGGCATGCACCGCAATACCCGCGCCGAAGACATGTCGGCGCACCTGATCAGCAAATTGCTGGAACGCAACAACAAGGTTGACCCGGCGGAAGTCGAGGACGTGATCTGGGGCTGCGTCAACCAGACCCTGGAGCAGGGCTGGAACATCGCGCGCATGGCGTCGCTGATGACCCAGATTCCGCACACCTCCGCAGCACAGACGGTCAGCCGTCTGTGTGGTTCGTCCATGAGCGCGCTGCACACGGCGGCGCAGGCCATCATGAGCAACAACGGTGACGTCTTCGTCATCGGCGGTGTCGAGCACATGGGCCACGTCGGCATGATGCACGGTGTCGACCCGAACCCGCACATGTCGCTGTACGCCGCCAAAGCCTCCGGCATGATGGGCCTGACCGCCGAAATGCTGGGCAAGATGCACGGCATCACCCGTGAGGCGCAGGATGCGTTCGGTGTGCGTTCCCACAGACTCGCGCAGAAGGCCACGCTGGAAGGGAAATTCAAGGACGAAATCATCCCGATGCAGGGCTACGACGAGAACGGTTTCCTGAAGATATTCGACTACGACGAGACCATTCGTCCGGAGACGACGCTGGAAAGCCTGGCGGCCCTCAAGCCTGCGTTCAACCCGAAAGGCGGTACGGTCACGGCCGGCACCTCGTCCCAAATCACCGACGGTGCGTCGTGCATGATCGTGATGTCCGGCCAGCGCGCCATGGACCTCGGCATCCAGCCCCTGGCGGTGATCCGCTCGATGGCTGTGGCCGGTGTCGACCCTGCAATCATGGGCTACGGACCGGTTCCGGCGACGCAGAAAGCGCTCAAGCGCGCCGGGCTGAGCATCGCCGATATCGACTACTTCGAGCTTAACGAAGCGTTCGCTGCGCAGGCCCTGCCGGTGCTGAAAGATCTGAAAGTGCTCGACAAGATGGACGAGAAGGTTAACCTGCACGGCGGCGCCATCGCCTTGGGTCACCCGTTCGGTTGCTCGGGGGCGCGGATTTCCGGCACCTTGCTCAACGTGATGAAGCAGAATGGCGGCACCCTGGGTGTTGCCACCATGTGCATCGGTCTGGGTCAGGGCATCACCACCGTATTCGAACGCGTCTAAACGGTGTCAGTGTGCGAGCCGGGGCCTGGTGCCCCGGCTTTTGTTTTTTTCCGGAAATGTATTTTCGCCATTTTTTTTCTTGTCACACCCGAGGTTCCCCGCATGCCGCTACAGCCAGGTCTCTACCGTCACTACAAAGGCCCTGAATACCGTGTTATCGGTGTCGCGCGGCATTCGGAGACCGAAGAAGAAGTGGTGTGCTATCAGGCGCTGTACGGCGAATACGGCCTGTGGGTACGCCCTTTGAGCATGTTTCTGCAGTCAGTTGAGGTTGACGGCGAGCAAGTGCCGCGCTTTGCTTTGGTCCAGGCCGAACCGGATCTTTTTCCCCGGCCCTGAGGCGGGACCTCGCAGCAGCCATTGCTTGACCTCACCTTTCAGCCACTATATATAGCGGGGCCTCGACGGCTCTGACGTCTTTTTTACTCGCATTAGGAATTTTCCGATCCATGGGCAAATCGCTGGTCATTGTGGAATCCCCGGCTAAGGCCAAGACCATCAACAAGTACCTGGGCAACCAGTACGTGGTGAAGTCGAGTATCGGCCATATCCGAGACCTGCCCACCAGCGGTTCGGCTAGCGCCTCCAAAGAGCCTGCTGCCAAGCGCGGCAAGGCCGTGGCCGAAGCGCCCGTCCTGTCGCCCAAGGAAAAGGCCAAGCGCCAGCTCGTGGCGCGCATGGGTGTCGATCCGGATCACGGCTGGAAGGCCAAGTACGAAATCCTTCCCGGCAAAGAGAAGGTGATCGACGAATTGCGCCGCCTGGCCAAAGACGCCGACACCATCTATCTCGCGACGGACTTGGACCGCGAAGGGGAAGCCATTGCCTGGCACCTGCGCGAAGCCATTGGCGGCGACGATTCGCGCTACAAGCGTGTGGTCTTCAACGAGATCACCAAAAAAGCCATTCAGGAAGCCTTCTCGAAGCCGGGCGAGCTCGATATCGACCGCGTGAATGCGCAGCAGGCACGCCGTTTCCTCGACCGCGTCGTCGGTTACATGGTGTCGCCGCTGCTGTGGCAGAAGATCGCTCGCGGTCTGTCGGCCGGCCGTGTGCAGTCCGTGGCAGTGAAACTGGTGGTGGAGCGCGAGCGTGAAATCCGTGCGTTCAACCCGGAAGAGTACTGGGAGATCCACGCAGACCTCGGCACCGCCAAGGGCGCCAACGTTCGCTTCGAAGTCGCTCGCGAGAAAGGCGAAGCCTTCAAGCCGCTGAATGAAGCGACCGCCATGGCGGCGCTGGAGAAGCTCAAGGCCTCGGCCTACAGCATCAGCAAGCGTGAGGACAAACCGACCAGCAGCAAGCCGTCGGCGCCCTTCATCACGTCCACGCTGCAACAGGCTGCGAGCAACCGCCTGGGCTACGGCGTGAAGAAAACCATGATGATGGCCCAGCGTCTGTACGAAGCCGGTTACATCACCTACATGCGTACGGACTCGACCAACCTGTCGGCTGACGCTGTGGCCATGGCCCGCACCTACATCGAAACCGAGTTCGGCAAGAAGTACCTGCCGGAATCGCCGATTGTCTACAGCAGCAAGGAAGGCGCGCAAGAGGCTCACGAAGCGATTCGTCCCTCCGACGTCAACACGCACCCGAGCAAGCTGACCGGCATGGAACGCGACGCCGAGCGTCTGTACGAGCTGATCTGGCGCCAGTTCGTGGCCTGCCAGATGCCGCCTGCGCAATACCTGTCGACCACTGTCAGCGTCGCGGCTGGCGATTTCGAGCTGCGCGCCAAGGGCCGCATCCTGAAGTTCGACGGCTACACCCGCGTGCTGCCGCAAATGAGCAAGCCGGGCGATGATGACGTACTGCCGGACATGGCCCAGGGCGACAAGCTGAAGCTGATCAAGCTCGACCCGAGCCAGCATTTCACCAAGCCGCCTGCACGTTACTCGGAAGCGAGCCTGGTCAAGGAAATGGAAAAACGCGGCATCGGTCGTCCATCGACCTATGCGGCGATCATTTCGACGATTCAGGACCGTGGTTACGTGGCCCTGCACAACCGTCGTTTCTATTCCGAAAAGATGGGCGATATCGTCACCGAGCGTTTGTCCGAAAGCTTCTCGAACCTGATGGACTACGGCTTTACCGCCGGCATGGAAGAAAACCTCGACGACGTGGCCCACGGGCAGCGCGACTGGAAGAACGTCCTCGACGAGTTCTACGGCGACTTCAAGAAGAAACTCGAAGTGGCCGAAGCACCCGACAGCGGCATGCGCGCCAACCAGCCGGTGATGACTGACATCCCGTGCAAGGTCTGCGGCCGCCCGATGCAGATTCGTACCGCGTCCACTGGCGTATTCCTTGGCTGCTCGGGCTACAGCCTGCCGCCGAAAGAGCGCTGCAAGGCCACGGTCAACCTCACGCCGGGCGACGAAATCGCCGACGACGATGAGGGTGAGTCCGAATCTCGCGTACTGCGTGGCAAGCATCGCTGCCCGATCTGCAGCACCGCGATGGATGCGTACCTGCTGGATGAGAAGCACAAGCTGCACATCTGCGGCAACAACCCGGATTGCTCAGGTTACGAGATCGAAGAGGGCACGTACCGCATCAAGGGCTACGAGGGCCCGAGCGTCGAGTGCGACAAGTGCGGCGGCGAAATGCAGCTCAAGACCGGCCGTTTCGGCAAGTTCTTTGGCTGCACCAACTGCAAGAACACCCGCAAGCTGCTGAAAAGCGGTGAAGCGGCGCCGCCGAAGATGGACCCGGTGAAGATGCCGGAGCTCAAGTGCGACAAGGTCGACGACACCTACATCCTGCGCGACGGTGCTTCCGGGTTGTTCCTGGCGGCCAGCCAGTTCCCGAAAAACCGCGAGACCCGTGCACCCCTGGTCATGGAAATTGCGCCGCACAAGGACGAGATCGATCCTAAGTACCACTTCTTGTGCGAAGCGCCGAAGAAGGATCCCGATGGTCGTCCGGCGGTGATCCGCTACAGCCGCAAATCCAAGGAGCAGTACGTGCAGACCGAAGTGGAGGGCAAGCCTACTGGCTGGCGTGCTTTTTACGACGGCGGCAAGTGGAAGGTCGAGGACAAGCGTTGATCGTTTGATCTCGATCCGACTGGTCAGCCCCGACGCTTTGCGTTAAAAGAATCCCTCGGCGTGCTCTTGCGCTCCGAGGGATTTTTTTGTCTGCGGTTGACCGGCCGCAGGCGCGTTGCGATTCACTCATCTCTACAGAGGCCGCTGTCATGGCTCACGAACTCTATACCCGCACCAATCAGAAGATTTTCTTTGCAGGTCTCGCCCTGGAAGCGATGGCCAAGGCCAGAGACAGTCGCGCCATGAACGCCCAAGGGCTTGAGCAGGCCGAGCGTGAGTCCGCGATCTTTCATTTGTATGGTGCGTTGCTGGGGCTGTGCCATGAAATCGCCGGCTATTACCGGCTGCCGCAGGCCAGTACGCCGCGTGCAGAGGACCTGCTGTCACCGAAGGTACTGGAAGCCATCGCCATTCCGGAAATGGGCGAATTGGTCGAGCTCGCCCACAACCGCGAAACGTGGCTGGCGCAGTTGCTGGCTTCGTACCGTGCGCTGTTTATGCCGCCCAGCGCGCCGCGAAAGCCGAAAGGCGATGTCACGCAGCCTTTGATCATTTCAGTGGGCGCCGAAGAAGAGCCTGAGCAGCCATTGACGCGGGAAGAGATGGAGAGCTGGCGTCAGCAGATCAAAAGCCTGGCCATCCGGTTCAGAGAAGGCCTGAGCGAGTGCTGACACGGAGTGATCGATGGGCTAGGGGCTGAGTCGTCTGGCTGTTACAATGCCGGCCTTTCGTGGAGAACTGCTCTGATGCCAACTTCGTTTCTGGAAATTGTTGAACTGCCTGACGGCCGCATCGAATTGCGCCGCGCTGAAGACGAAGGGTCCCTCGTCACGCTGAATTTCTCCGAAGACGCCAAGGCGTTTTTGCAGGGTCAACACGTTGAGGTCGCCAAGGCGATGCTCAGCGTGGGTGTGCAGATGGCAGGTCGGCTGGCCGAAGGTGAGTTGACCAAGGATGAAGACGGGCCGCGCGTCCTGCATTGATCCTCGGAATCTGCCGGTCGCTCACACGCTATCCCGCTTCTCAATCCTCAAGAAGCGCCTACATGCTCTAAATACCCTGAATAGTGCTGCCGACGTGATCAGCCCAGCCGAATGTTGAGGCTCTGCGCGTCGCCGATACGTGCTGCGCTTGCCAGTTGCTGGCGCGCATTGCCCGAGATCGGATTGATCCAGCTGACCACCGTATGGCTGCGGCCCAGGCGCAAGACTTCACGGGTCAGTTCCAGCGCACTCTGGGTTCCTCGCGGGTGCATCAGAATAATACGTTCCCGATTCAAACCGGCGTCACGCAGCCAAGCCTGGGTCACACTGGCAGGCGGTGCCACCAGCGTCAGCCAGCGATCATTGGTGTCTTGGCTCAGCTCACGCAGAATCGGCGCCAGCAAGTTGAGGCAGTTCCCGGCAGCGCCGCGCAAAGACAGTTCACTGAAGACTTCCGGCTCGTTGCTCCAGGGCGACTCGGCAATCTCTGCCAGCGTCGGGACCTGCAGCAGCGGGACGTCGAGCATGGGCAGGCCGGGCGCCATGAATGCTTCGAACAGTGGCAGTTGTGCATGTTGTTGCGGTGTCTGTGGGAGCTGCATCTACGTTCTCCTTATCGACGTATCACGCCGACGCTCAAGCCTTCAATGACAAGATCCTGATCTTTGAGATTCACTTCGATCGGTGCGAAGTCGGCGTTCTCGGCCAGCAGCCAGACCTTGTTGCCCTCACGCTTGAAGCGTTTGACCGTGACTTCGTCGCCGATTCGCGCCACTACGATCTGGCCGTTGCGCGCTTCGCGGGTGGTGTGGACGGCCAGCAGGTCGCCGTCGAGAATGCCGACGTCTTTCATGCTCATCCCGTGTACCCGCAGCAGGTAATCTGCACTCGGGTGAAAGAAGGCCGGGTTGATGGCGAGGGATTCTTCGATGTGTTGCTGGGCCAGGATCGGCGCACCCGCTGCGACGCGGCCAATGATCGGCAGGCCGCTGTCATCGGGTTTGGCTTCGAAGCCGGGAATGCGAATACCGCGGGAAGCGCCCGGGGTCATTTCGATGGCGCCTTTGCGCGCGAGTGCTTTCAAGTGCTCTTCGGCAGCGTTGGGCGATTTGAAGCCCAGCTCCTGAGCGATCTCGGCGCGGGTCGGCGGGTAGCCGTTGTCTTCCAGGCAGCGCTTGATGAAGTCCAGAATCTCGGCTTGGCGTGACGTCAGTTTGATCATGTGCATCGCTCTGGCTTTTTATACAGTGACTGGGATTATATACAGTGCTTGGGTCTTGGCAATGATCCTTTTCGCGACGTCTGTAATCACCCCGTGCAATGAATGGCTACAGGCCCCGGTTTGTATGGTTAAATGCCCGTGACTGACCGGACGGAAAGCGACGCTCAGGGTTGACAGTGCCGGGTATGAAACGTATGTTTCAAACACGTGTTTGTCAGGCGTTGAACCATGGCTCAGTCGGAAACAGTTGAACGAATTCTCGATGCAGCGGAGCAGCTGTTTGCCGAGAAGGGTTTTGCCGAAACCTCGTTGCGGCTCATCACCAGCAAGGCGTCAGTCAATCTGGCAGCGGTGAACTACCACTTCGGTTCAAAGAAGGCCCTGATCCAGGCGGTATTCTCCCGCTTCCTCGGGCCGTTCTGCGTCAGTCTCGACCGCGAGCTGGAACGCCGTCAGGCCAAGCCTGAACACAAACCCACCCTTGAAGAGTTGCTGGAAATCCTCGTCGAACAAGCGCTGGTGGTTCAGCCGCGCAGCAACAACGACCTGTCCATCTTCATGCGCCTGCTGGGCCTCGCGTTCAGTCAGAGCCAGGGCCACTTGCGTCGTTACCTCGAAGACATGTACGGCAAGGTGTTCCGTCGTTACATGCTACTGGTCAATGAAGCCGCACCGCGCATTCCCCCCATCGAGCTGTTCTGGCGGGTCCACTTCATGCTGGGCGCTGCCGCGTTCAGCATGTCCGGTATCAAAGCACTGCGGGCCATCGCCGAGACCGATTTCGGCGTCAACACGTCCATCGAGCAGGTCATGCGCCTCATGGTGCCGTTTCTGGCGGCCGGCATGCGCGCCGAATCGGGCGTCACCGACAACGCCATGCTTACCGCGCAACTGCGCCCCCGGACCAAAACCCCGACACCGGTGCCTGCCAAGGTCTGAGGCCCGTCACCGGCTGGCGGTGGCGGAATTTGCATCACATCCTTCGATCCCTCACCATGCCGGCCTGAGCATTGGTAGTTGAAGGATCTTCCTATGAGTTCTGGCCTGCAAGGCTCCCTGATGGTGGATGTCGCCGGTACCTGGCTGACCTCCGAAGACCGTCAGTTTCTGCGTCAGCCCGAAGTGGGCGGCCTGATCATTTTCGCGCGCAACATCGAAAGTCCACGGCAGGTCCGTGAACTCTGCGCGTCCATTCGTGCCATTCGTCCCGAATTGCTGCTCGCTGTCGATCAAGAGGGCGGACGGGTGCAGCGCTTGCGCCAGGGGTTTGTGCGACTGCCGCCGATGCGCGCCATTGCGGCTCATCCGGATGCCGACAGCCTCGCCGAGCATTGCGGCTGGCTGATGGCAACCGAAGTGCTGGCGGTGGGGCTGGACCTCAGCTTTGCGCCGGTGCTGGATCTGGACTATCAACGCAGTGCGGTGGTCGGCACCCGGTCATTCGAAGGCGACCCCGAGCGGGCTGCCATGCTGGCGGGCGCTTTTATCCGTGGCATGAACGCGGCGGGCATGGCCGCCACGGGCAAGCATTTTCCCGGGCATGGCTGGGCCGAGGCTGACTCTCACGTGGCCATCCCCCATGACGAGCGCAGTCTGGAAACCATCCGCGCCAATGACCTGGTGCCCTTTCAGCGCTTGAGCAAACACCTGGCCGCAGTCATGCCTGCCCACGTGATCTATCCCCAGGTCGATTCGCAACCGGCGGGCTTTTCCCGCCGCTGGCTGCAGGACATCCTGCGTGGCGAGCTGGGCTTCGACGGCGTGATCTTCAGCGATGACCTGTCGATGGCCGGCGCCCATGTTGTCGGTGATGCTGCCAGCCGCATCGAGGCGGCGCTTACTGCAGGCTGTGACATGGGATTGGTCTGCAACGACCGGGCGGCGGCTGAGCTCGCGTTGAGCGCGGCGCAGCGCATGAAAGTCTCGCCTCCTGCGGCGCGACTTCACAGAATGCGCGGCCTGGGCATGGCGTCCACCGAATACCGGCAGCACCCCAGCTGGCTGGCGGCGCTGAGTGCCCTGCGCGCTGCTCAACTGATCGAATAAGGAATCCCCATGACTGTTTACGCAATTATCGGCGGCACCGGCCTGACCCAGCTTGACGGGCTGACGATTCGTCAGTCCCTGTCAGTGAATACCCCGTACGGCACGCCGTCGGGCGATATCCATCTGGGCGAATACGCCGGCCGCGAGGTGATGTTTCTGGCGCGTCACGGGCACCCGCACCGCTTTCCGCCGCACAAGGTCAACTACCGCGCCAACATCTGGGCCCTGAAGCAGGCCGGGGCCGAGGCGATTCTGGCGGTCAACGCCGTCGGCGGGATTCATCCCGACATGGGCACCGGCCATTTCTGCGTGCCCCATGATCTGGTGGACTACACCAGCGGTCGCGAACATACGTTCTTTGCCGATGACCTGGAGCACGTGACCCACATCGATTTCAGTTTCCCCTACAGCGCGCCACTGCGGGCTCGACTGATTGCAGCACTGGCCGCTGAAGGGTGCGCCCATAGCGACTTCGGCGTGTACGCCTGCACCCAGGGCCCGCGCCTGGAATCCGTGGCCGAGATCGCGCGTCTGGAGCGCGACGGCTGTGACATCGTCGGCATGACCGGCATGCCGGAAGCGGCCTTGGCCCGTGAGCTCGAGCTGGAATACGCCTGCCTGGCGCTGGTGGTGAATCCGGCCGCCGGCAAGTCGGCAGCGGTCATTACGATGGCGGAAATCGAGCAGGCGCTGCACGACGGGATTGGCAAGGTCAAGGCCACACTGGCAAGGGTACTCAGCGCCGCTTGAAGCAGGCTGTTGTCGGGATGGACAGGATTTTTTTTAGAAAGCTGGCTAGGCTGGAGAGGGCAATAAAGTCAACGCCATTTCGTTGAAAAAGTTGTCCACGGAAAGCGTGAATATCTCTGTGGATAAGTTTCTGTAAGCCTGTAGTTGCAAGGCTTTAGCTGCAATGGTCGTTTAATGATCAGGTTTGCTAATGGCGTCGATGGGGCGAGCTAATCGTCAGAATTCTCTTCGGATCAGGCCTGGACTGAGCGGGTTAACGCGGGGGAGGGATGGGCCGACGGTATGCCCGGCAGGACGACGACAATGACGCCCTGCCAAGGCAGATTCCCGTAGGGAGCAATCAGGTGGTTAAGCGAACAGGTTAGCGGGTAAGAAGTCCTGATCAGCTGATCAGGACTCGGCCCACTCAACATCGGTCAGACCCAGTTGCTCGGCTTTTGGCTTGGTCACTTTAGGGACTCGGTCCGAGCGGTATTTTGGAATCTGACCGAACCCGGCATCCACCGAGGCCCAGTGCCAGGCCGACGCGTTGTCCATGGCTTCGGCGCTGATGTAAAAGCTTTTGTAACTGCCGTGCAGCAGATAATCGATTCTGAAATGCTTGTACTGTGCCACGCTTGCAAACCTCCCTATCAGTCACTCTCTTTGTAACTGAGTCGTCACCGCCGGGAAAATTCACTCGAAATTACCGTTCTAAGCCAAACGGTTAGCTTTAGTACAGAACGGTGAGCGAATCGTCGGCCACCCTCACAAATGGATGGCAAACCCCCGGTGTTGAGCGGTTTCAGCGGCGCCATGGCGGCATGAAGCAGGACGCGATGCGGCGGGGACGACGATGAAAGCCGTCCTGCCGCACCGTTTTTACACTCAAATGGTTACTTGTTCAGGAATTTGAACACAGTGGTCTGAGTGTAAGACTTGCCCGGGTCCAGGCGAGTGGAAGGGAAGGCTGGCTGATTGGGCGAGTCCGGGTAGTGCTGGGTTTCCAGGGTGAATGCGCCCCAGTGCGGGTAGATCTTGCCGCCTTTGCCTTTGACGGTGCCGTCGAGGAAGTTGCCCGTGTATAGCTGAACGCCGGGCTCGGTGGTGAAGAGCTGCAAACGGCGACCGGACTTCGGATCGACCACGTCCGCTGCCAGATTCGACAGCTTGCCCTTGGTGTCGAGCACCCAGTTGTGGTCGTAGCCGCCCTGCGTGGCTTCGGCGAACTTGAGCTGCACGTTGTCTTCACGGATGCGCTTGCCGAATGCGACAGGCTTGAGGAAGTCCAGCGGTGTGCCCGCCACAGGCGCCAGCTCACCCGTCGGGATCAGCGTCTCGTTCACCGGCGTATAGCGTGCTGCGTGCACCACGGCCACCTGGTCGAGGATGTCACCGTTGCCAGCGCCGGCCAGGTTGAAGTAGCTGTGGTTGGTAAGGTTGAGCACGGTCGGCTTGTCAGTTGTGGCGTGGTACTGAATGCGCAACTCGTTCTTGTCGTTCAGGCTGTAGGTGACTTCGGTTTTCAACGTCCCGGGGAAACCCATCTCGCCATCGACGGAGACATAGGTCAGCTTGACCCCGACCGAGCCTTTGTCCTTGACCTCTTCTGCCTTCCAGATCTGCTTGTCGAAGCCTTTCGGGCCGCCATGCAGGGAATTGGTCTTGTCGTTCAGCGGCACCTGATAGCTCTTGCCATCCAGGGAGAACTTGCCGCCGGCCAGGCGATTGCCGAAGCGGCCGATGGTGGCGCCGAAAAACGCGGTGCCTTTGACGTAGCCGTCCACGTCATCGAAGCCCAGGACCACGTCCTCAGCCTTGCCGTGCTTGTCCGGTACCAGCAGCGACTGCAGCGTGCCGCCGTAAGTGATCACGGTCGCCTGCATGCCCTGGCTGTTGCGCAGGGTGTATTTCTCGACCGGGGTGCCATCGGCGAGTTTGCCGAACGCACCGTGTTCGGTGGTCAGTCCGGCGGCGTGCACTTGCAGGGCGGCGGCCATCAGCGACAGGCCTAGGGCAGGTATGAGCGTCTTTCTCATTGCGTTGATCCTTTCTTCTTATGGGAGGTAGTTATGAGCATGTTGCTGTGGACGTTGTCGCGGGTCCCGCTCAGGGCAGCACCCTTGTTGCGCGGGATGCTGCAGCCCGTCGCCACCGAAGAAGGCGCAGCGACGGCTGATTGGTCATACTATTTGAGCCGGTCGGCCCTGATATTTCGAGTTATAGATCAAAAGCACTCGCTTTAAAAATAAATTGTAATACTATTTGGCGAAAGGCCGTGTCGGTTACGACCCGGGAAGGTCTAGCCCAGGATTGCCCGTCTGTACAGGCGTTTGACTCCTAATCGTATGATCATTAGCCTCGATTTGCGGAACACAACGCAGACAGGGGCGGATCAATGAGCAGCAGTTTTCACGCGTCGACGGTAGACCGTCTGGGAGCCTGGATTGCTCAAGGCAATGTAACGCCGGGCCAGTCGCTGAAGGTTGAAGCGGCATTGGGTGAAGAATTCGGGGTCAGCCGTACGGTGATTCGCGAAGCCATCAAAACACTGGTGGCCAAAGGGTTGCTGGAGGTCGGGCCCAAAGTGGGTACGCGGGTCATGCCGGTACGCAGCTGGAATCTGTTCGACCCACAAGTCGTGGGCTGGTTGGCGGCCAAAGGCCTGCCCCAGAGTTTTGTGCTGGACCTGCTAGATTTGAGGCGCGCCATAGAACCGATGGCGGTGCGTTGGGCCTGTGAAAGGGCGACACCGGAGCAGATTGCCGGGATTCAGGCGGCCTATGCGCGGCTTGCGGCCAGCGTCGCGGACCCGAGTGATTACAACGCTGCGGACCAACGTTTCCATGAAGCGGTGCTGGCGGCCAGTCATAACCAGTTCATCGAGCAGATGTTGCCGGCACTGGGCGCCTTGCTGGCGATCTCGTTCGAAGTGTCGTCGGGGGTGCCCGGAGAGCTCGGCAGAACCTTGCCGCTGCATAAGGATCTGGCGGATGCCATCGCCAACCGGGATTCGGCGCGGGGTGTCTGGGCTTGCATGAGCCTGATTGAAAACGCGGGTGAAGTGATTGCGCGTTCACGGGAGCAACCGCTGGCGCGCGAGTCCTGAACAGGCCAGTTTGACGTTCTACAGGTGAGCTTTTTGAGTGGCTCACGGACCTACAATAATAAGCAGGAAATTGTTCATGAAATGGCTGCCGGTCTGTGACCAGCGTTTCAAATTGGCCGAAGGGCCGTTCTGGGATCATGCCCAGCAGGCGTTGTACTGGGTCGATATCGCCGGCTTCCGTGCGTTGCGCCTGCATGCAGGCACGCTGTCCCACTGGCAATTCAGCGAGCCGGTTTCGGCCTTCATCCCCACCACGCAAGGTGATGCGCTGGTCACCCTGGCCAGCGGCGTCCATCGTCTCGACCTTGATTCCCCGTTCCATCAGCCCGTTGTTTCTCTGCTGTGCGCAGCCGACCCGGTGCCGGGCAACCGTGCCAATGAAGCCCGTTGCGACCGGCACGGCAGACTGTGGCTGGGGACGATGCAGAACAACCTGGACGAGCAGGGCAACGACTTGCCTATCGAGCGTCGCTCGGGCGGGCTTTACCGCGTCGACAGCGATGGCTCGGTCGCTCCTTTGGTCCAAGGTCAGGGCATCGTCAACACCCTGGTCTGGCCGGAAAACGGTTCAGCGGTGCTGACCGCCGACACCCTGGACGGCGTGATCTATCGCTACCCGATCAACGATGATCATTCCCTCGGCGAGCGGGAAGTCTGGGCCCATGAGCATGCTCGCGGCGCACCCGATGGCTCGGCGATGGACGAAGACGGGTTTGTCTGGAACGCCCGCTGGGATGGCGGTTGCCTGATCCGCTTTGCCCCCGATGGCAGCGTTGACCGGATCGTCGAACTGCCGGTCAGTCACCCGACCAGCTGCGTGTTCGGCGGGCCCGACATGACCACTTTATTTGTGACCAGCGCGCGGCCTGCGGAGGGCGCACTGGAGCTGGACGGGTCTGTGATTCAGATGGAAATCGGCGTCAAGGGCATGGCCTCACACCGCTTCGCGGGATGATCCAAACCCTGTGCTAAAGGGGTGTGACACTCGGTTACATAGGCTTCATTGATAATATGATATGACTGTTTTCAGTCGAGCGGCCTGCACTGTTTCCAGCTGTATGCCGCCCCGACACTCACTGCTGAACGCTGTAGCTAGTCAATAAAAATAAGGAGTTAGCTATGTTGAGTCGCCACGGGATTCGTTCCCTGTGCTGTGCTGCTGTTGCCACCGCCATTCTGGGCATGAGCGCCGGTGCATCCGCCGCCGACGCCGAAAAGGTCAAGATTGGTTTTCTGGTCAAGCAGGCTGAAGAGCCCTGGTTCCAGACCGAATGGCAGTTCGCCGAAAAGGCCGGTAAAGAACACGGTTTCGAAGTCATCAAAATCGCCGTTCCCGACGGTGAAAAAACACTCTCTGCCATCGACAGCCTCGCCGCCAACGGCGCCAAAGGGTTTGTCATCTGCCCGCCTGATGTTTCCCTCGGCCCGTCCATCGTCGCCAAAGCCAAGGCCAACGGCTTGAAAGTCATGGCCGTCGATGACCGTTTCGTCGATGCCAAAGGCAAGTTCATGGAAGACGTGCCGTACCTGGGCATGGCCGCGTTCGAAGTCGGCCAGAAACAGGGCGCCGCCATGGCCGACGAAGCGAAGAATCGCAAGTGGGACTGGAAAGAAACCTACGCGATCATCAACACCTACAACGAGCTGGACACCGGCAAGAAGCGCACCGACGGTTCGGTGGATGCGTTGAAGAAAGCCGGGCTGCCTGAGGATCACATCCTCTTCGCACCACAGAAGACCCTCGATGTGCCGGGCAGCATGGATTCCACCGGCGCTGCCCTGCCCAAGCTTCCAAGCGGGGCGAAAAACCTCATTGTCGGCGGCATGAACGACAACACCGTTCTGGGTGGCGTGCGGGCCACGGCGGGGGCAGGTTTCGCACCGGCCAACGTGATCGGCATCGGTATCAATGGCACTGACGCCATCGATGAACTGAAGAAGAAGGAAAGCGGCTTCTACGGGTCGATGCTGCCAAGCCCTGACAAAGAGGGCTATAACACGGCGCTGATGGTGTACGAGTGGGTCACCACCGGCAAAGAACCGCCTAAATACACCGCCATGGATGACGTGACCCTGATTCATCGCGGCAACTTCAAGGACGTGCTGACCCCGCTCGGTTTGTACAAGTAAGCGCGGCAGTCGAGTCGGGACGCCTGGCAATCAGGCGGATATCTGCGAGGCCTCGCTCCACCCGACAAGGGTGGGGCGGGGTGGAGGTGGTTCATGCAACAGGCATCGGTTCAGCAACAGATCCAGCACGGCGGCAGCCTGCGCTTCAACGGGATCGCTAAAACCTTCCCCGGCGTGAAGGCGCTGTCGGACATCAATTTCGAAGCTCGGCCAGGCAGCGTTCACGCGCTGATGGGCGAGAACGGCGCGGGTAAATCGACGCTGCTGAAGATTCTCGGCGGCTCCTACCAACCCAACAGCGGCGATCTGCAGATCGGCGATCAGCACCTGGCGTTCAAATCCACTGCCGACAGCATCGCGGCCGGCGTGGCGGTGATTCACCAGGAACTGCATCTGGTCCCGGAAATGTCGGTGGCGGAAAACCTGCTGCTTGGTCACATGCCCAATCGCTGGGGCATGATCAACCGTCGGGCGATGGTCCGCCGCGCGCGGGAACTGCTCAAAGGCCTGGCCGACGAGATCGACCCGAACACGCGCCTGGGTGATCTGTCCCTGGGTCAACGGCAACTGGTGGAAATCGCCAAGGCCATGTCGCGCAATGCCCACGTCATCGCGTTCGACGAACCCACCAGCAGCCTGTCGGCGCGGGAGATCGATCGTCTGATGGCGATCATCACCCGGCTGCGTGATGAAGGCCGGGTCATTCTTTACGTTTCCCACCGGATGGAAGAAATCTTCCGCGTCTGCGACGCCGTCACCGTGTTCAAAGACGGCCGCTTCGTGCGCACCTTCGAGGACATGGCCGATCTGGACCATGACCGCCTGGTGACCTGCATGGTCGGGCGCGATATTCAGGACATCTATAACTATCGGCCGCGTCAGCACCAGGGGCCGAGCCTGCGGGTGACCGGCCTGATGGGTCCGGGCTTGCAGGAGCCCGCCAGTTTTGCCGTGGAGAAGGGCGAGATTCTCGGCTTTTTCGGCCTGGTCGGTGCCGGTCGGACCGAGATGTTTCGCATGCTGTCGGGGCTCACGCGCAGTCAGGCCGGGACCTTGCAGCTGGAAGGCAAGCCGCTGAACCTGCGTTCACCCCGTGACGCCATCGACGCCGGCATTCTGCTGTGCCCGGAAGACCGCAAGAAAGAAGGCATCGTGCCGCTCTCCAGTGTCGCGGAGAACATCAACATCGGCGCGCGGCCTCGGCACCTCAGCCTGGGTTGCCTGATCCAGGGGCGCTGGGAGCGGGACAACGCCCGGCACCAGATCAAATCAATGAACGTCAAGACGCCTTCGCCCGAGCAGCAGATGCTGTTCCTGTCGGGTGGCAATCAGCAGAAGGCCATTCTGGGCCGCTGGCTGTCGATGCCAATGAAGGTGCTGCTGCTGGACGAGCCCACCCGCGGCATCGACATCGGCGCGAAATCCGAGATCTATCAGATCATCCATAACCTGGCTGCCGATGGCATCGCGGTCATCGTGGTGTCCAGCGACCTGATGGAGGTGATGGGCATTTCCGATCGCATTCTGGTCATGAGTGAAGGCGCCATCACCGGCGAATTGTCCCGGGAAGAGGCTAATGAACAGCGTCTTCTGCAACTGGCATTGCCGCGTACGCGCGGTTGAACCTGGCTATGAAAACTGGCTATGAAAAATAAGAACGAGGTGCGTATGTCTACCGAATCCAGCCTGACGGCTCCCCGCCAAGGCATGAACTTGCGTCGATTCGTCGACGACTGGGCCATGCTCATGGCCGCCCTGGGCATTTTTGTGCTCTGTGCGCTGCTGATCGACAACTTCATGTCGCCGCTGAACATGCGCGGCCTGGGCCTGGCGATCTCCACGGTCGGCATCGCCGCCTGCACCATGCTCTACTGCCTGGCGTCCGGGCATTTCGACCTGTCGGTCGGTTCGGTGCTGGCATGCTCCGGGGTCATTGCCGGGATCGTCATTCGCGACACCGACAGCGTGTTTCTCGGCGTATCGGCTGCTCTGGCCATGGGTTTGCTGGTCGGGCTGATCAACGGCATCGTCATCGCGAAGTTGCGCATCAATGCGTTGATCACCACCCTGGCGACCATGCAGATCGTGCGGGGGCTGGCCTATATCTTCTCCAACGGTAAAGCCGTGGGCGTGGGCGACGAGGCCTTCTTCGTGTTCGGTAACGGTCAGCTGTTCGGTGTGCCGGTGCCGATTCTGATCACCATCGTCTGCTTTATATTCTTCGGCTGGCTACTGAACTACACCACCTACGGCCGCAACACGCTGGCCATCGGCGGCAACCAGGAAGCGGCGCTGCTGGCAGGCGTCCACGTTGATCGGACCAAGATCATCATCTTCGCCGTGCACGGCTTGATTGGCGCGCTGGCCGGTGTGGTGCTGGCCTCGCGCATGACCTCGGGTCAGCCAATGATCGGCCAGGGTTTCGAGCTGACGGTGATTTCCGCGTGCGTACTGGGCGGGGTTTCCCTCAGTGGCGGCATCGGCATGATTCGCCATGTCATCGCCGGGGTGCTGATTCTGGCGATTATCGAGAACGCCATGAACCTGAAGAACATCGACACCTTCTACCAATACGTGATTCGCGGCACGATCCTGCTGCTGGCGGTGATCATCGACCGGTTGAAGCGTCGCTGATTCGGAGTTTCCAGGCGTGCGTTGTGTAGGGAGAGGCCCTCCCCACACAGCGCAAGCCTGCTACGAAGCCGCCTTACACCAGCTTCGAGGTCTCGAAGATCAACTTCATCGTCGCCTGGGCCAGCGACTGCGCTTCAACCCGTATCGTCTCCAGCTGCACTTTGGCCTCGTTAAACCGGGCGTCGTGGTTGCGCACCTCAATGAGTTGCGTCAGTTGCAGCGAGGCGTCGATGAGGCCATAGAGGTTACGGTGCAGCTGGTGGGTGACTTTGGTCAGATGCGGATAGACGTCCGGCTTCCCCTCAGGATCAATCACAGCCGCCCTATTCATGACGTCCGCAGAAGATCGGTTGCCGCTCAGGACGTAGTTGAGGTCGACACCGGCTTGCGCAATGCGAAGCAGATAATCGGCCTTGGGCGATCGAGTGCCGTTCTCGTAATTGCCCTGAGCGTTCGTCTCGACGCCACCGATCGCTCCCAATGCGCTCTGTGACAGCTTCAGTCTGGTGCGTTCCTGCCTGAGTCGCAGGCCTATGCCGTTCATGTGATCAACTCCATTTGACGATCCCTGACGTTAAGCAGCTGATTGCGAATTCATGAATCGACTCGGCGCGAGAATGAGCAGATCAACGCAAACGGGTGCGGCTGATGAGGTTTAACCAACTCATACCGGGCCAGACAATACAACCATCTGGTTGGAATGTGGATCCAAACATACCGGTTTGTAGGATTATTCTCAAACAGTTGTACGATAACTGCCCGAATGAAGTGCTTTTATGTGGACTGTTCGGCGTTCTGAGCGGGGGTGCGAGGGAGCGAAGGGCGGTAAACAGCCGGGGCCTCTGCAGCCCCGGCGTCGATGCTCTCAGGAAGGGCAGCGGGCGTCGGGTTGACGCGCCCATTGCGTGGCGGTGCGGGCGATGGTGTCGGCCAGCGTTGACACGGCTTTCTGGTGCGCGATGACCAGATTTTCCATGCCGATGCTCGCCGGTTGCCTGATGACGCTGCTGCAGGTGAGGGTTTGCCGCCGGGTACCGGGCTCGGCCCCGATGCCTCGCAGGCTCAGGTTCCAGACGACATCGATCAGCGCATATTGATCCAGCACCGATTCAAAGCGACGTACGTCGGTTCGGACCGACAGCACCGGTTGATCACGTTGTTTGGGCAAGCCCGCCAAGTCCCGTGAGCCGAAGCGGCGCTCCAGTTGCCCGGTCAGCGCGTCATGGAACTCATCGCCCAATGGGGCGCCCCAGCGCTCATTCTCCAGAATCGCCAGGCTGCCGTTGCCCTGCCGGATGACCAGCGGCGGCTGATCGACCTGAACCGCCATGAGCACCGCCTGCATTTCAAACTGGAACGGCGTCTGACCCACACTTGCAGGCGTCGGAGTGGCCGGCGCGATCAGCGTGTAATAGTGGGTCGGCGTGGAGGAGCAGGCCGTCACACCCAGCACACAGGTCAGGGCGAGGAACGAGTTACGCAAGGTCATTGAGCAGGCTCCGGAGCAATTTCACGGGAAGAGGATGATCCTTTGTACGAGCCGGGCGCCGCATCGCCGGTACGACCGCGAATCAGCGATTCAGGGTGACGGCTGAGGAAATCGGTCAACACACGGACCGAGCGCGCCGTGCGCTGGACTTCGTCCATGGCCTGACCCAGTTGCTGACGGGCAGGCGAGTCGTCCGACAACGCTTCGTTGGCCGTGCCCAGTGTTTTCTGCGCTTGCTGCAACGCGCCGCGCATTTGCGGCAACACATCGCTGTTGACCTGCTTCATGGTTTTCTGAAGTTCGATCAGGCTGCCGTTGAGGTTCTTCGCCAGGTCGTCGAGGGGGATCTTGCCCAGTTTGTCGACGAACGCCTGCAACTGCTCCTGCAGTTTGTCGAAACTGCCGGGCACCGTCGGGATCTCCAGCGGCCGCGCCTTGGCGTTGTAGGAAATCTTCGCCGCCTTGGGATCGAAATCCATCGCGACGTACAGCTGGCCGGTCAACAGGTTGCCGGTACGCACTTGCGCCCGCAGCCCGCGTTCGACGAACTTCCCGAGAATCCTTGAGGTCTGCTCTTCGTCATCGCCAGCGCCTGCCTGCTCTTTGAGCTTGTCATTGGCCGCACCGAGGCGCTGGGGATAAATGACTGCACCCACGATGCCGGGGAATGTGCCCGTGGCAGCGTCATAGTCGAGGTCCACCGACACCACACGGCCGATATTGACGCCGAGGAAATCCACCGGCGCATTGACCACCAGGCCGCGCAGCGACTGGTTGAAGCGCATGCGGATGTATTTGGGTTCGCCATCGGGCGGCGCCAGTGCCGTGGTCTGATCTTCGAACAGTTTGAATTCGGCGTTGCCGTCGGCTGGCTTGGCATCGGGGCTGTATTTGGGTTCGCGGAAGGCGATACCGCCGGAGAGGATCGACGCCATGGACTGGGTCGATACTTTAAGGCCCGAGGCGCCGAGGGTCACGTCCACGCCGCTGGCGTTCCAGAAGCGCGAGTCGGTGAGCACGAATTGATCATTGGGCGCGCCGACGAAGATTTCGACGTCGACGCCCTTGCCGTCCTTCGCCAGTTCGTAGGCCACGACCTGGCCCACCTGGATGCGGCGGAAGTACACCGGCGAGCCGATGTCCAGCGAGCCGAGGTCGTCGGTGTGCAGAATGAAGCGTTTGCCTTTCTCACCGAAGGTCACGGCGGGCGGGGTTTCCAGACCGGTGAAGTCTTTTTTGGTTTCTTCCGAGCTGCCCGCGTCGGCGCCGATGAAAGCCCCCGACAACAGCGTGTCGACACCGGTGACGCCGTGGGCACCGATGCGCGGACGCACCACCCAGTACTGCGTATCGGCGCGGGTGAATGGCGCGGCCGACTGGTTGAGGTCGATGCTCGCCAGCACGTGGGTGCGGTCATCGCTGAGTTCGATGTCGGTGACGATGCCGATGACTACGTTCTTGTACTTGACCTGGGTCTTCTTGGCTTCCAGGCCCTCTGCCGTGAGAAAGCTCACCACCACTTTGGGGCCGACGTTGAGGAAGTCATGAACCACCATCGACAGGCCGATCAGGGCCGCGACGATCGGCACCAGCCAGACCAGCGAAACGCGCATCTTGCGCGCTTTGACTTGCGGTCGAGTCGGCGGGGAGGGGGGTAGGGTGTTATCGGACATCTTCAACCTCTGCGTCCCAGATTAGCCGGGGATCGAACGTCATGGCGGCAAGCATGGTCATCACCACCACCAAACCAAAAAACAGAATGCCAAGGCGCGGCTCGATGGTGCTGAGCCCGCGAAACTGAACCAGGGCTGCCACCAGCGCGACCACCAGCACATCAAGCATGGACCAGTAGCCGATCAACTCAATGAAACGAAACAGCCGCGAACGTTCGCGCATCGCCCAGGTGCTGCGGCGCTGGCAGGTCACCAGCATCAGCCCCAGTACCAGAAACTTGATACAGGGCACGACCACGCTGGCGATGAAAATCAGAATGGCGATGTCCCACGAGCCGCTTTCGGCGAACTCGATCACCCCGCTCATGATGGTGTTCTCGCTGCTGCTGCCCAGCATCGTCGTGTACATCACCGGCAACAGATTGGCCGGGATATAGAAGATCAGACCGGCGATCAGAAAGGCCCAGGTGCGCGTCAGGCTGTTGGGCTTGCGCCGATGCACGGGCGAGTTGCAGCGCGGGCATTCATGGGCCTCTTCCGCACAGACGTAACTGCACACGTGGCACAGGGTGATCTTGTACTCCCGAGCGTAGGGGATGCCGTTCATTCAGGTTGGACTCCCAGTTCATCCCACAGGCGGCGGATGTCCTTGCCGGCGATCAGCAGGATCAGCACCATCAGCATCGCCATGGCCCACAGGCCGACGCCTGCGTGCACATCGAGCATGCCCGCCAGTTTGACGATGGCCACCAGAATCCCCAGCAGGCATACCTCCAGCATGCTCCAGGGCCGCAGGTGTTCGAGGGTGCGCATGCACATTTTGAAGCCGGGGGCGATTTCGCCGCGATGGGCATGGGCCAGCACCCAGAACAACAAGGCGATCTGCAGTGCCGGGGCAAGAATGATGGCCAGCCCGGCGACCAGCGCGATCAGCGTGATCTGCCCCTGTGCCAGCGCCTGAACCGAACCCCACAGCGTCACCTCGTTGTGCAGGCCCTGCATGCTGATGGTGATGACCGGGAATACGTTGGCGAATATGAACAGAATGCAGGCCGCAATGCTCAGGGCAAGCAGTTGTTCGAGGGTCAGCCGGTGGCTGCGACGCAGGATCGCGGCGCAGCGCAGGCAATAGGCTGCCTCGCCCTTGTTCAGGGGCATGGACTCATAGACCGAGTCGCAGTGCTCGCAAATGATCCACTGATCACCGTGGCTATGGGGCTCGGCGATCATTGGCGCGGTCGGCTGCTGGGGTGCATGAGCCTGGCGGTGAGAAATGTCAGTCATCGGCGTGGGCGTCGCGGAATTCATGGGCGTGTTCGCGATAGATCGGCTGTTGTCGATTGCGCGCCTGTGGGGCTGGCGGGCAGCAGTACCCGGTCGGTGAGGCGCAGGCTGGCATTATCGGAAATGAACGTCATCAAGGTGCGCCTGCGAAAAGACTTGAGAGATTGACCACAGTGCCATCATCGCGTTCGGTTATTTGTAGGCCCGGCAGCAATCTTCCGGGGGCTCGGTCACCGGTGAGGGTTGAAGACCCGTTCAGGGCGGTCGCCGAGCAGTGTACCGGCTGGACGTTAAACTCGCACTCGCCTGCGGTGGTAGACTCCCGCCACTTCAAACGAGGAGCGACAGACGTGCGCAAGATGGCAATGATGGTGGCGGTGTTGATGCTGGCGGGTTGTGATGGCGGCAAGCCCGCAACGCCCGCCCAGGTTCCGAGCACTGATTCGACCGCGGAAGCGCCGACGCCGGCTTCGCCGCAATGGACCATTCGTGTCCATTTGAAAGAAGCGCTGAGTGACATGACCTATTGGCTGGTCGAGCACCATTACCCGTCTTATGTGGTGAAGGTCGATGGCAGGGAAGTGGTGATGATCGGGCCGTTCGAGTCTCAGGCAGACGCCGAGAAGGCCAAGACAGAGATCGATGCCGCGATGGTCAAAGGCCACCGCCTGTCACAGCTGGAAGTGATCTCGCCTCGATCTTGAGGATGTAAAGCCGGTGGCATCAGGCGATGCCACCGGCCAGAGCGAATCTGGCTACAGAATCAGAGGTCGCTAATCAACGACGGCCCAGCAGCAGACCCACCACCAGACCGAAGCCTGCCGAGATCGCCACGGTCTGCCATGGGTGACCGCCGATGTAGTTTTCAGTGGCATCAACGGCTGGCTTGGCGCGTTCGCGCACGCTGCCCACCGATTCCATGGCCTGCTTGAGCTTCTGGCTCAATTGGGCGCGCACGGTGTCGGCTTCTTCGCCAACCAGCGAGGCGCTGTCCTTGAGCAGTTTGTCGGACTCTTCAATGAGGGCGGCCAGTTCGCTGAACGCTTGATCCTTGATCTGTTCGACAGCGGCGTTCTGAGCAGCAGTTTTACGAGCCATGGCAAATTTCCTTTCAGTGGTTATAGCAGTGTGCAATGGAGTTTTGAGCGCCCCAAAAGTTGCAGCCCAATTCTGCCAGCGACCAAAAAGTACAACGAATGGGGTCGGGATTCACCGTCCGCGGGTGTAAGATGCTGACGTTTTTCGAGCCGGCCACCGGCTCCGTTTATGCGTTTCGTTTTGCACATCGAGGTACATACCATGAGCTACAACCTGGCCAACAAAACCCTTCCGGAACGCGCCGCCATCGAGGACGAAAAGTCTCGCCTGTTCGATCTGTGGCAGAGCAATCTGGGCAAGGCCAAGGCTGACGCCGCCCGGCTGATGGGCGAGCGGGCCAAGCGCAAGGGCAAATGGTCGGAGTGGGTGCGCGGCGAACTCGACGCCATGTCGCCGCCGGAGTACGCCAACATGGTGCGCGCCGAGGTCAATCGTCAGGTGGCAGCGGCGCGGGGCTGAGGCATTCGATCCCGCCCATTGTAGGACCGGCTTTAGCCGGGAAGAGGCCGGTCCTGGCGACGTTACTTTTGCCTGATTTTTGCGGTGTGGTGCCTCACGCCTTCCCGGCTAAAGCCGGTCCCACTAAAAGCGTAAAGCCGGTCACGCAGTCCGCCATCACCAACTGCCGCTGGCCGGTTTCGGCAGGCTCAGCGTGCCGCTGTCCTCAAAGCGCATCGTGCCGAACAGCCCGCCAGCCAGCTTGCCGTGCAGTTCGTAGGGCAGGTTGTCGAGGCGCTGCTGATCGGCGAGGCCCACCGCCTGGCGCAAGGCGGCAAAGGCTGAAACGGTGACCGGGACCGTCAGCACGCCTTCGGAGAACCGCCCGATCGTACCTTTCTGATCGCTGACGCCAGACGCCAGCAAACGACCGTTGACGTCCAGATTCAGCGCCACGCCGTCGTACTGGATGTCGGTGTCATTGGGGTTCTGCAGGCGCAGCTTCACGGCGAAGCGAATTTCCAGATCCTGGCCGGGCAGGGGATCGATGCCCACCACGTTGATGTTCAGCGGGTCGCGGTTGGGAAACAGCGCGCAGGCACTCAGTGCCAGAACCATGGCCAGGCCGGCGAGGAGGGTGCGGATCGGGCGTAGCGGCATCGGTGACTCCCGTGGCAGGCAGCTGGGGCGCAACACGCCCCTTCAAACGTCCTGACGATTCAACTGTGCGACCTCGCGGGCCCCAAGAGGTTCTCCGGCAGGTTCTGCGCCAAGGTCTGCGCGAGAGCCGGGGGGCGGGTCCTGCAGCACCTTCAAGGTCGCGGCTTCCGGGTCGAACTCAGTCAGCTCCGGCTCCTGGTACTCCTCCGGCAGGAAGATATTGAGGATGATCGCGCAGAACGCGCCGACGGTGATGGGCGATTCGAAAATGTTGTGCAGCGCCTTCGGCAGGTCGCGCAAGACTTCCGGCACGGCAGCGACGCCCAGGCCCATGCCCAGGGAAATCGCCACGATCAGCATATTGCGCCGATGCAGGCCGGCCTCCGACAGGATCTTGATCCCCGCCACCGCGACCGTGCCGAACATGATCAGGGTCGCGCCACCCAGCACCGGCTTCGGCATCAGTTGCAGCACGGCGCCGATGATCGGAAACAGGCCCAGGAGCACCAGAATCCCGGCGATGAAAAACGCCACGTAGCGGCTTGCCACACCGGTCAGCTGAATAACCCCGTTGTTCTGCGCGAAGGTCACCATGGGCAGGCTGTTGAAGGTCGCGGCCAGCGCCGAATTCAGGCCGTCCGCCAGCAGCCCCGATTTGATTCGGCGGATGTACACCGGTCCGCTCACCGGCTGCCGGGAAATCATCGAATTGGCGGTGAGGTCTCCGGCGGCCTCCAGCGGCGACACGAGAAAGATCACCGCGATCGGGATGAACGCCAGCAGGTCGAAGGAAAACCCGTATTTGAACGGCACCGGAAGGCTCATCACCGGCACCTGAGGCATCTGCGCGAAATCCACCCGACCCATAAGCCAAGCGACCGCGAAGCCCAGGGTCAGGGCGATGATGATCGCGCTCAGGCGCAGTAACGGAATATTGAACCGGTTGAGCACCACGATGGTGATCAGCACCAGACCGGCCAGGCCCATGTTCGCCGCCGAGCCCAAATCGCTGGCGCCGAAGCCTCCGGCCATGTCGGTCATGGCCACTTTCAACAGCGACAGACCCATCAAGGTAATGATCGTGCCGGTGACCACCGGGGTGATCAGCTTGCGCAACTTGCCGATGAACTGGCTGAGGACCACCTCGACGAACGCGGCGCAAAAGCACACGCCGAAGATCGTCGAGAGAATTTCGTCGGTGCCGCCGCCGCGACTCTTGACCAGAAACCCAGCGCTTAGAATTACGCTGAGGAAGGAAAAGCTGGTGCCCTGCAGGCACAGCAGCCCCGAGCCGATCGGGCCGAAGCGTTTGGCCTGAACAAAGGTGCCCAGCCCGGAGACGAACAGCGCCATGCTGATCAGGTAGGGCACTTCGCTGTCGAGCCCGAGCACGCTGCCGACGATGAGGGTGGGGGTGATGATGCCGACGAAACTGGCCAGCACGTGCTGCAACGCCGCGAAGATCGCGGCGGTGAAATGCGGCCGGTCTTCAAGCCCGTAGATGAGGTCGGAGGGTGCAGGCATGGCGGTCGATCGCAGGGGAAAAGGGCGCGCAGGATGCCAGAAAACGCTACGCAGGTCTGCGGGCAGCGTAGAGTTGTTCGCAGGCGAATCCTCACGGCGCTGAACCATCTTTTGCCGTGAGCCTCCATAGTATTGACCGCCAGTGCCCACCGTCATTAGCCTGTCGGTTTATTCCGCAGTATCTCTGGACAAGGAGGTTTTTACTGAGGCGTCACGATGATCGAGAGCACGGCACAGCAGTTTCCGTTGAGTGAGTCGCAAATCGCATTGATAGCCCGGGCGCTGGCTGACAGCCGCCGCTTCCGGATACTGGTTCAGATTGGCAACAGCGAACAGGCGCTGCCCTGCGCCGAGGTGCTGAAGGTCAATCCGGTCAGCGCCGCTACCGTTTCCCACCACACCAAAGAGCTCGAGCGCGCCGGCCTCATCGCCACCCTGCGCGAGGGCAAATACGCCAGCTTCATGATCCAGCGAGAGGTCCTCCACGCCTACGCCCAGCAGTTGATGCAGATCTAGCGTGCGCCGCTTGGTACCGATCGAATGTCAGCGCCTGCACTGGCGCCTTCCCGGCTAAAGCAGGTCCTACGATGGCATCGCATGCATCCAGCAGGATTGGCATTGACTGTAGGACCGGCTTCCGCCGGGAAGGCGCCAGTACCGGCAGCCTCAATGTTGAATCCAGCCGGGGACAGATTCATTTACGATGAAACGCTGTAAATAAATCAGTCCCCTTTGCCCTGCTTTGCCACTCGCTCTGTCACTCTCTGCCACCGAGCCGGCCGCGATCCTGTGGGAGCGAGCTTGCTCGCGAAGGCTTGCTCTCACCCACCGAAAAAAAGTAGCTGACTGCTCCGGCCCCTTCCTGAGCAAGCTCGGTCCCACAGGTTCGGTGGCGTGCCGAAGATATCGGGCAACACCCCGCTGAACTCCCACGTCCCCCGCGAACTCTGAACCCACAGATCACTTCCGATCCACGGGGACGAGTCATGGCGATCAGCGGCGTGCAGGCAGGAGCGGCAGACGGCAAAGGGGAGGTGTTCGAAACGGATCTCCCGGCCCGGCTCGATCGTCTGCCGTGGGGGCGCTTTCACACGTTGCTGGTCTTCGCGCTGGGCATCACCTGGCTGCTCGACGGGCTGGAAGTGACGCTGGCGGGCTCGGTGTCCGGGGCGTTGAAAGACAGCCCCGTCCTGCACCTGACCAACGCTGACATCGGTCTGGCCGGCGGCGCCTACATCTGCGGCGCGGTGCTGGGGGCGTTGTTCTTTGGCTGGCTGACCGACCGTCTGGGCCGGCGCAAGCTGTTCTTCATCACCCTCGCGCTGTACATCACCGCCACCGCCGCCACGGCGTTTTCCTTCAGCCTCTGGAGTTTCCTGCTGTTCCGCTTTCTCACCGGGATGGGTATCGGCGGCGAGTACACGGCGATCAACTCGACCATCCAGGAATTCACGCCGGCACGGTTTCGCGGCTGGGTCGACCTGACCATCAACGGCACCTTCTGGATCGGCGCGGCCCTGGGCGCGGTCGGCTCCATCGTGCTTCTGGACGCCCCGTGGGTCGGCGCGGACATGGGCTGGCGCCTGTGTTTCGGCATCGGCGCGGTGCTCGGCCTGATCATTCTGCTGATGCGCCTGTGGCTGCCGGAAAGCCCGCGCTGGTTGCTGATCCATGGCCAGGGCGAGGAGGCGAGGGTGATCGTGGAAGGCATCGAAGAACGCCTGCGTCGCCAGGGCCATGACCTGTCAGCGCCAACGGGCCCGCCCTTGCGTCTGCACGCGAGGGACCACACGCCGCTGAAAGAGATTTTCCATACGCTGTTCAACACCTACCGCCGTCGCGCCCTGGTGGGCCTGACGTTGCTGACCGCCCAGGCGTTCTTTTACAACGCGATTTTCTTCACCTACGCGCTGGTGCTCACCGAGTTCTACCAAGTGCCGTCCGCCTCGATCGGCTGGTACGTGCTGCCGCTGGCGTTGGGCAATTTCTGCGGGCCCTTGCTGCTGGGCCGGCTGTTCGATGTGGTCGGTCGGCGGGTGATGATCAGCCTGACATACGCCGTGTCCGGGGTCCTGCTGACCATTAGCGGCTATCTGTTCCAGCAGGGCGTTCTGGATGTCACGCAGCAGGCCATCGCCTGGATGATCATTTTCTTCTTCGCCTCGGCAGCGGCCAGTTCGGCGTATCTCACCGTCGCCGAAACCTTTCCGCTGGAAATCCGCGCGCTGGCCATCGCGGTGTTTTACGCCTTTGGCACGGCGCTGGGCGGCATCGTCGGCCCAATGCTGTTTGGTGAGCTGATCGACACCCATGAGCGGGCCCCGGTGTTTTTCGGCTACCTGATTGGCGCCGCGCTGATGGTGCTGGCCGCCGTGGTGCAGGCGATCTGGGGCGTCGCCTCCGAGGGTAAATCCCTCGAAGAAGTGGCGCGGCCGTTGTCCCAGGCCCACGACTGACCCCGGCAGGCTGTCGGCGATTGGTCAGTTTTGTTCAATCGCCCGCTCGTGCGCCCTTCGTACACTCAACCCACAGTCAATGAGGTGGGGAGACGTGCAATGAACCTGATGATGTCCATGGCGGCGTTCGCGCTGGCGGCGTCGATATCGCCGGGCCCGGTGAATGTCGTGGCGCTCAGCTCGGGCGCGCAGTTCGGCTTGATACCCAGCTTGCGCCACGTGCTCGGCGCGACGGTGGGCTTCGTCGTGCTGCTGATGTTCACCGGGTTCGGGCTGCATGAAGTGCTGCAGCGCTACCCGATGCTGACCGACATCATTCGCTGGGCCGGAGTGGCGTTTCTGCTCTATCTGGCGTGGAAGCTGGCGATGGACGACGGCCGCCTCGACGTCACCAGACCGACCCGCGAGCCGTCGTTTTTCCATGGCGCGGCGATGCAGTGGCTGAACCCGAAAGCGTGGCTGGCGGCGGTGGCGGGAATGGGCGCGTTCGTGGCCGATGGCGAAGCGCGACTGATCGGTCTGTTTGCGCTGATCTACTTCGTCGTGTGCTACTTGTCAGTGGGCTGCTGGGCCTACGCCGGTGCCTTTCTCGGTCCGTATCTGCGCAGTCCTCGGCGCATCCGCGTGTTCAACCGCAGCATGGCAGCGCTGTTGGCAGGCTGCGCGGTGTCGCTGTTTTACGTCTGAGCCCTCCCTTGCGAGCAGCAACCGCTGATCAGGGCTTGTACTGACCCGGCGTTGCCGCCAGATGCTTTTTGAACGCCCGCTGAAAGTGCGCCTGATCAGCAAAACCGCTCTGCTGCGCGATGTCGGCGATGGGCTCGCCGCTGCGCAATTGCGCCTGGCCGTGCTGGATGCGCCGGTTGACCAGCCAGGCGTGCGGGGTCATGTGGTAATGCTGCTCGAACGCACGAATCAGGTAGGCCTCGGACAGATTCGCCACCGCGCACAGGTCCTCCAGCCGGATCGGCTGCAGATAATGCGCATCAATGTAACGCGCCGCACGTTCGACCTTGGGATTGGCCCGTTTGGGCGTCAATGTCGAGCCGCCCAGGCGCTGTTCGACCAGGGTGAAAAACCTCACAGCGGCCTCCTCTTTTGCCAGCGTGTCCAGCTGCGCATCCACCAGCCGCCGGTGCAGCTCCAGCAGCCCGTTGAACAACAGCGGGTCACGACAATGGGTGGCCGGATATCCTCGGAACACGCCGCCGTTGCTGACCCCGCAATCGCGCTGAAGCGCCCCCAGCCACTGGGCGTTGACGTACAGCATCAGGTAGGACCACGGCTGATCGTCGATGGGGTTGCAGGCATGGACCTCGCCGGGGTTCATCACCACAACGGTGCCGGTGGTGATGGTCTGGGTGGTTTTCTCGTGCAGATACGTGCTTCGCCCGGCGGTGATTGCGCCGATGGAAAACACGTCGTGGGCGTGACGGGAATAGCAGACCTTGCGGCCGTCATCAATGGAGCGCGCCTCCATGAAAGGCAGCTGAGCGTCCCGCCAGAACACCGGTTGATCAAGACGTTTCAACGGGTTCTGGCAGGTCATTTCAACTCATCCCTTGTCGCGTTTGCAGCTGTGAAAGAGGTCCAGCGCCGGCTGGTATTCCGTGGTGGTGACGCCGAGCAAGCCTAGCACCGAATGAAACAGGTAGTCATGGCTCAAGTCCGGCTGGTCTTGCTTGGCGGCCAGGCAGCTGCGATCGACGCTGGCGTCTTCCAGGGTCGAGTGGCCGAACCACATCACCATCGGCACGTGGGTCTGGGCTGACGGAGCAATGGCGTAGGGCGCGGCATGCAGGTAGATGCCGTTTTCACCGAGTGACTCACCGTGGTCCGAGACATAGATCATCGACGCATCGACCTTGTCCTGATTGCGCTTGAGCAACTCGATTGTCTGGGACAGGAAGTGGTCGGTGTAGAGAATGGTGTTGTCGTAGACGTTTTTCAGCTCGTCGGACGTGCAACTGCCCAGCTGATTGGTGTGGCAAACGGGGGTGAAGCGCTCAAGGCTTTTGGGGTAGCGGTCGTAGTATTCCGGACCGTGGCTGCCATCGGAGTGGAGGACGATGATGGCGTTGTCCTGAAGCGACTCGATGTAGTCCTGCAAACCCACCAGCAGCGATTCGTCGAGGCAATTCTGGCCATCGCAGAACGGGCTCGGCTGGTTTTTCGGAATGTCACTGTGGGGCACCCGCAGGCAGGTGCCCTTGCAATCGCTGTTGTTGTCCAGCCACAGCACCTTCAGGCCGGCGCGCTGAAGCATGTCCAGCAGACCCTCGTAGGTCTTGCCCTTCTTGTCGCTGTAATCGGTGCGCGGAAACTTCGAAAACAGGCACGGCACTGACACGGCAGTGGAGGTGCCGCACGAGGCCACGTGGGTGAAATTGAGAATGTCCTGCTGCTTCAGTTCCGGGTTGGTTTCCCGCCCGTAACCGTTGAGGGAGAAGTGGTCGGCCCGGGCCGTTTCGCCGACGACGAAGATCATCAGGCTCTTTTTCGGCCGCTGTTGCGCTTGCGGGCTGAGGGCGGCGTCGGCACCGACGGTCTGGATGTTCAGGGTCTCTTTGATGGCCACGGTCTGCTTGGTCAGCTTGCCGATGGCGTAGAGGTAGTTGGTCGGATTGATGAAGTGGGTGAGCTTGTCTTCATCGCGAAAGATCGGCGCGTAGGTTGAGTAGAAGGGCCCGACGGCGGCAGCGATCACCAGCACACAGCCAACGCACACCAGCACCTTGTTGACCAGCCCGGGCAGCACGGGGCGATAGGTCACCGGCAGCCACCAGATCAGTGCAATCGGCAGCACGGCCAGCAGGCCCAGGTAGAAAAGCAGCGTGCAGCTCAACAGGGCCTCGGCCTCGCCAGGATTGGTTTCGAGCACGTTCTGCATCATCGTCGTGTCGATGCTGATGCCGTAGGTGTTCATGAAATAGGCGGCGGCGGCCGAGCACAGCGCGACCAGGCTGAGCACCGGTTTGAGCGTCGGGCGGAAGGAGAAGGGCGTCAGCAGCAGGGTGATCGCGGCCCACAGCAGGAAGGCAAACGAGGCATAGAACGCGATGGCTTTGACGCCGTGCAGCTGCGCCAGATCAACCAGTGCGCGCCAGGTCGCCAGGTTGTAAAACGCTACGAGACATAGGGAAAACAGCATCACCAGACGGGTGGACGTGACCGGTTTGACCATCGAATTCATTTCCGTATAAGGGGCCGCGCAGTGCCGGGTGTGCGGGTTCACCAGGCCGCTCCATCCGGGGTGCCGAGGCGTCCGCAGCGCGAGTCGATGGCTGCTGGAAGGGGGAGGCGGGGACAGATCGCGCGGAGTTTTCCAAAACGATTGTGAAGGCTTTGTGAAATGTCCGAGGCAGCGGCTTTCGGGGCCTGAATACCGGTTGCCCAAGCGGTAATGCGCTTGCGGTGGACTGCAACTACTGTCCCGCGATCACCTTGTCGACCGTGCCTTCCTGCTTGAGCCGGGCAAATGCAGCGGCGATTCGCTGGACCGTTTCGTCCGGCGTGCTGGCGCTGAGGGCCACGTACAGACCTTTGGACAGTTCGTCGAGTGTGTAGACGCTTTCAAGGTCCTCGAACGCGATCTGCAGATCGGCACACTGCTCCCGCGCTTCGCGCTCGGGCATGGGAATCAGCTCGACCTGGCCGCTGATCAGTTTGCGCAGGTTGTCCAGGTTATTGGGCGAGACCACCATCCTGTTGAAACCCTTGCCCTCCAGGTACTGCTGCCGCGAATCGTCACGCACGACCCCGACGGTGTAGTGGCTGGCGTCCTCCAGGGCGTTGACGACCACATCCCGGCGCTCGCGGAGTTTGTAAAACGACGGTGTGACGTGTTCCAGCTCGCCGACCCACTTGAACAGCGCCTCACGTGCGCTGTTGCGAATCATCGGGTAGATCAGCACGTTCGCTTCGAGCCGGGCGATGTCATAGGCCCGCGCCCAGGGATAGAGCGCCATGTGGTAGTCGCTGATGCCCGCTTTGGCGAGGGTCATCTCGACCACTTCACTGGCGACCCCGACCACCTTGTCGCCCTCAAGTGCGCTGTACGAGGAGTCTTCGGTGACCACTTGCAGCGTCGTGGCGCTGGCGTTCAGACCCACGAACAGCATCAGGAAAGCGGCCAGAACGCTGCGCTGACAATGATTATTTCCCATGGCATCCCTCTCGGTTCAGATCACACAGCGGTCCCGGCCCTGGCTTTTCGCCCGGTACAGCGCCCGGTCGGCACTCTGCAGCAGTTGATCGAAGTGCTCCATGTTCGCCGGATCGAGCTCGGCCACGCCGATGCTCAGGGTCACGAAAGGCGAGACCGGTGAAGCGCTGTGCACCAGTTGTTGCCGGTGCAGCAGGGCGCGCAGGCGATCGGCCGACGCCAGCGCCTGTTGATCATCCTGGCCCGGCAGCAGCACGGCGAATTCTTCACCGCCGAGCCGCGCCACCAGTTCGCCGGAACGCGAGAACAGCGCGCTCATGGCCAGCGCCACATCGCGCAGGCATTGATCGCCCCTGGCATGGCCGTAGGTGTCGTTGTAACGCTTGAAGAAATCGATGTCGCACATCAGCACCGACAGCGGGTGGCGATGACGCAAGGCGCGATTGAATTCCAGCTCCTTGAGCTCGTCGAAATGGCGGCGGTTGGCAAGGCCCGTGAGCGGGTCGAAGCGGGTCAGGGCTTCCAGTCGCGTGTTCGCGGCCTTGAGCTGTGCGGTGCGCTGCTCGACCAGTTCGGCGAGTTGGTCGCGGCTGGCGGCCAGGGCGATTTCGTCATGGGCCTGACGCTCCAGGTGCGCGGCCAGTTTGTCTTGCAGGTCATTGACGCCCGCTTCGAGGAGGTCGAGTTCGTCACCCCCCTTGCCGCGACGGTCCAGGGTCAGATGCGTCTTCAGGTTGAGCGGCGTCAGGTGTTCGAGGTGCCGGGCAATGCGCCGCACGTGCAGGGTCACCGAGCGGTTGAACATGCCCATGATCAGCCCGGCGAGCGCCAGGGACTGGATGATCTGGGTGACCATGATGACCGCGACTTCTTTCCACAGGCGTTTCCACAGCAGGCTTTCGTCGCCTTCGATGGTCAGCTCGCCGACCACTTCGCGGGCGCCGGGGTAGGGGGCGATGGTCAACTGCCGATGCAGCGTCGGGGCGCGGATCGAGCCGGTGTGGCCGGGGTGCTGGCGCTCCAGAATTTCCGGGGCGCGGCCGGGCCGCAGGATTTTCAGCTGGACCCGGCCCACCGGCGCCGCCGTGGCCACGCTGTCGATCTGGGTCTGCAGCGCCTGATCATCCATCTCCCATACGGCCTTGGACAGCGTGCCCTGGAACACCTGATCGATCAGGGTCAGCTCGGCGTTCATGTTCGCCAGGTTGGTGTTCCAGGCGAACCAGGTGCGCACCAGCACCGTCGCCGCCGTGAACAGCACGCAAAACGCCAGCGTCGCCAGCACCAGACGCCGCGCCAGCGAACCGGTGCGCTGTGCGCTGCGCGGGGGCGGGTGTGGTGCGCCGGGTGGATCGGAAGGCGTTTCGCTCTGCATGCTCACTGCCACCTGCGCGCGATGGCGTCGTAGGTGCCATTGGCGCGAAGGGTGTCGAGGCCTTTCTGAAACAGCTGCACCGTGGCGTCGGGCGTTCCGGTGCTGAACGCCATGTTGAACCCGCCGGCTTCCTCCAGCTCTTTAATGCGCAGGGATTGCACCAGGGTCCGCGCGGGGTCATCGCCGACCTGCCGGGCCAGGTAGTAAGCGTTGAGCTCGTCGGAAATCCACAGGTCGACGTGGCCGGTCTGCAGTTTCTGGTAATTGAATTCGTAGCGGTTGCTCGATTGCAGCTGATGACCGATCTCGAATCTGCGCGCCATCAGGTACTGCTCGCCAACGTCTTCATTGACGGTTGCGGTCTGCCAGCCCCGGGCGTCGTCCAGGCTCAGCAGCGTGACGGGATGGCGGGCGGACGAATACAGAAACCAGCGCGACGCGGCAATGGTCCCGACCCACTTGAACAGCCGCTCGCGCTCGGCGGTGCGGGTGATGGAGTAGATCAGCACATTGGGGTTGTGCAGCGCCAGATCGTAAGCCCGCGCCCAGGGCATGGACTGAATGGGGGCCTGCACATTGACCTCCTTCAGCACCGCCTGAACCACCTCGGTGCTCATACCGGTGAGCACCCCGTCGCGGGTCATGTTGTAGGGCGCAAGCTCTTCGGTCACGACATGGATCTCGACCCTAGGCGCATTCGAGTTAATCGATTCAGCCCCCGACGCGCCAGACCCCACGCACAGCAACAGCGCCACACAGAGTGCGCTGCCCAGTGTGTGAATGAGCGAATGGAGTGTCATCGATAACTACCTCATGGGGTGCAAAAGCGACAGATTCCGGGCCGTGAACACACCGGCGCAACCGTCACCGACTGCCTTGCACACCGGAATATCGGCTGAATAATCCGCCACTTGAGACGGCATCCTGCCGTTCATCCTAACAGCTTGAGCGCACGAGTCCGGGTTCGCCAGCTACCGTGAATAACCTCTGCGATCTCCAGTGCCCAGACTGGCCTCTTCCCGGCTGAAGCCGGTCCCACAAAAAGCAGCGCGTGCAGTCAGTGGGACCGGCTTTAGCCGGGAAGGGACGCGGAGCGTCCCGGGATGCATGCCCACGCAGAGCGTGGGGCACGATCAGTCAGCTCTAAACGCGCTGTTGATCTTGATCTTCATACACAAAAAGCTCAGTCACCGCCAAACGCGACTTGGGTGCAGGCTGAACGCAGGTCTCGCTCCGTGGGCCGAGCCGCATGGACGCGGCGAGAGCTGCCCCCCGCCATGGATGGCGGATGGCAGCGGGCCCACGGAGCGAGACCGGAGTGAGGGAACCCTGACGAAGGAAGGGCCCAACCGAGAGCAAGCACCCTTGGTTACTTGGGGTGCTTTTCCAAGTAACTCGCCGAAGGCGAAACAATCTGCCCCCAGGCAGATGCTTTTAAATAACTGTGGCGTTCTGCCACACCGGAGTAAATGCGCTTCCTTGACCTGGATCAAAGGTGCACCAAGGCCCTGTAGGAAAAATACCCCGCACCCCGACGAGTCCTCAACATGCCCGGCCCCTTCGACTTCCTCAAACACCCCCTGGCCAAAGACATCAGTCTGATCCTCCTGATCAAACTCGTCCTGCTCATGGGCATCCGCAGCGTCTGGTTCGACGCCCCGGTCGAAGTCAAGGACGACGGCGTGCAAGCCGGCCTGCACCTGCTGAGCACCCCACCCGCACCCTCTGAGAAAAACCCAAAATGATATCGGAATCAGTCGTCGACCTCTCCCGGCTGCAGTTCGCGATGACCGCGCTGTACCACTTCCTGTTCGTCCCGCTGACCCTCGGCATGACCTTCCTGCTCGCCATCATGGAATCGGTCTACGTCATGACCGGCAAGCCGATCTACAAAGACATGACCCAGTTCTGGGGCAAACTTTTCGGCATCAACTTCGCCCTCGGCGTCACCACCGGCCTGACCATGGAATTCCAGTTCGGCACCAACTGGGCCTACTACAGCCACTACGTCGGCGACATCTTCGGCGCGCCACTGGCCATCGAAGGCATGATGGCGTTCTTCCTCGAATCGACCTTCATCGGCCTGTTCTTCTTCGGCTGGGACCGCCTGACCCGCGTCCAGCACCTGAGCGTCACCTGGCTGGTGGCGATCGGCTCCAACCTGTCGGCGCTGTGGATCCTCATCGCCAACGGCTGGATGCAGAACCCGGTCGGCGCCGAGTTCAACTTCACCACCATGCGCATGGAACTCACCAGCTTCAGCGACCTGCTGTTCAACCCCGTCGCCCAGGTCAAATTCGTCCACACCGTGGCCTCCGGCTACGTCACCGGCGCGATCTTCGTCCTGGCGATTTCCAGCTGGTATTTGCTCAAGGGCCGCGACATCGCCTTCGCCCGGCGTTCGTTCGCCATCGCCTCGGCATTCGGCCTGGCTTCGATCCTGTCGGTGATCGTGCTGGGTGACGAATCCGGCTACGAAATCGGCGACGTACAGAAGACCAAGCTGGCCGCCATCGAAGCTGAATGGGACACCGAACCGGCTCCGGCGGCGTTCACCTTGTTCGGCCTGCCCAACCAGGCCGAGCAGCGCACTGATTACGCCGTCAAGATTCCCTACGTGATGGGCATCATCGCCACCCGCTCGGTGGATAAACAGGTCACCGGCATCAAGGACCTGGTCCGCGAACACGAAGGCCGCATCCGTAACGGCATGACTGCCTACGACTTGCTCGGCCAGCTGCGCGGCGGCGACAAGAGTGAGCAGACCCTCGACGCCTTCAATGGGGTGAAGAAAGACCTCGGCTACGGCCTGTTGCTGAAGAAATACACCGACAAGGTGGTCGACGCCAACGAGCAGCAGATCAAACAGGCCGCGCTGGATTCGATCCCGCAGGTGGCGTCGATCTTCTGGACCTTCCGCGTGATGGTGCTCAGCGGGATGCTCATGCTGCTGTTGTTCGCCTGTGCCTTCTGGGCCTCGGCGCGCAAGAACGAAACCCGCAAGCGCTGGCTGCTCAAGTGGGCGGTGTTCAGCCTGCCGCTGCCGTGGATTGCCACCCAGACCGGCTGGTGGGTCGCCGAGCACGGTCGTCAGCCCTGGTCCATCGGTGAAGTGCTGCCCGTGCACCTCTCGGCCTCGACCCTGTCGGCGGCGGATGTGATCGGTTCGATTGTGGCGCTGGTCGGCTTCTACACCGTCCTGCTGATCATCGAGATGTACCTGATGATCAAGTTCGCCCGACTCGGCCCGAGCAGCCTGCACACCGGTCGCTACCACTTCGAGCAAGGCGCGCAGGGCAACGCTGCTGACGCCAGACAACCGGCCCTGGCCTGAGGAATTCCCGATGTTCGATTACGAGACACTGAAAATGATCTGGTGGGTGCTGGTCGGCGTGCTGCTGATCGGCTTCGCCCTCACCGATGGCTTCGACTTGGGCGCAGCGATGCTGATGCCCTACGTCGGGCGCAGCGACACCGAGCGGCGCGTGGTCATCAACACCATCGCCCCGCACTGGGATGGCAATCAGGTCTGGCTGATCACCGCCGGCGGCGCGCTGTTCGCGGCCTGGCCACTGGTGTACGCGGCTGCGTTCTCCGGCTTGTACTGGGCGCTGCTGCTGGTGCTGTTTGCGCTGTTCGTGCGCCCGGTGGGTTTCGACTACCGCAGCAAACTGGAAAACACCCGCTGGCGGCAGAGCTGGGACTGGGGCCTGTTCGTCGGTGGCGTGGTGCCGTCGCTGGTCTTCGGCGTGGCGTTCGGCAACCTGTTGCTGGGCGTGCCGTTCCAGTTCGACGAGACCTTGCGCTCCAGTTATCACGGCAACTTCTGGCAGCTGCTGAGCCCGTTCGGTTTGCTGGCCGGGGTGGTCAGCCTGAGCATGCTCGGCCTGCACGGCGGCAGCTGGCTGATGATGCGCACCGAAGGCGCCATTGCCCGACGCTCCCGCCGTGCGGCCCAGTGGCTGTCGCTGTTGTTTTTGCTGTCGTTCATCGGCGCCGGCGCGTGGCTGTTGCTGGGCGGCATTCAAGGCCTGGCGATCACCTCGGCGTTCGATGCGGGCGCTGCGCTCAACCCGCTGGCGAAAACCGTGACGGCCAGCAACCACGGCTGGCTGGCGAATTATCAGCAGCACCCGCTGACGGTGATCGCGCCGCTGCTGGGGATCTTTGGTGGCTTGCTGGCCTTGCTCGGCGCCAGTGCGGGGCAGGGCAGAACGGCGTTCCTCGGCAGCAGCCTGGCGATCGTCGGCGCGCTGTGCACGGCAGGCTTTGCGCTGTTCCCGTTCGTCATGCCGTCGAGCCTGGACCCGGCGTCGAGCCTGACCGTGTGGGACGCCGTGTCCAGCCATAAAACCCTGATGATCATGCTGATCGCGGCGTCCATCTTCGTGCCGTTGATCCTCTGCTACACGCTGTGGTGCTACGCCAAAATGTGGGGCAAGGTCACCACCGCGCACATCGATCGCAACCCCCACGGCCTGTACTGACCCGCGTTTAAGAGGAGAGACAATCATGTGGTATTTCGCCTGGATTCTCGGCGTGTTGCTGGCCTGCAGCTTCGGCATCATCAACGCGCTGTGGCTGGAGTCATCCGACGCCGCCGCGCTGGAGAGCGGCCGTGACCGCTGAAGCGCTGAACGCACCCTTCAGGCACGCCGTCGGCCGGACATTGTCCGTGTTGATGGCCGTGCCCCTGAGCCTGGTGCTGCTGATTCACCCCGCGTCGATGCTTGACGCCAACGGCCGTTATTCCCACGGCCTGCTGATGCTGATCATGTGGGGCGTGGCCGGAGGGTTCGTCCACGGCGTCGGTTTCGAGCCGCGGGCGTTGGCCTGGCGGGTGATGTTTCACCCGCTGCTGGCCTGGGCGCTGATGGCCGTGGGTTATGGGATGTGGCTGACGGCACGGCAGTGGCTGTGAGCCCTTTGTGAGGTAGAAGTAGCCTCGGCCGTTTCCCCCGGCCGGCTGTGCGCGATCAATGGGGCCATCGCGCTCAGCAGGCCGGGGATATTTCTGAATGGCGCCTATAGAGGGTGGTCAGCCCCGCGCGCCGGCAAAGCAACATGATGCCGTCCTCAGCATTTCACCCAGTGAAACAGTGGATTGCCGTTTCTGGTGATTCCCCAATCCAGTGGTCGGGCCCACTATCGGTTTCACCAGCGCGGCACAACCACGGCAGTACCGCCGCCCCGCGCTGAGTCGAACCTTGCTCAGGAGCCCACCCATGACCGCCATTACCCTCTATCACTTTCCGCTGTCCGGCCACTCCCATCGCGCCGAGTTGATGTTGTCGCTGCTGGGTCTTGCACCGAACATTCAGTTCGTCGACCTGGCCAAGGGCGAGCAGCGGAAGCCGGAATTCCTCGCTATCAACGCTTTCGGCCAAGTGCCGGTGATTGACGACAACGGGGGCATCGTCGCCGATTCCACGGCGATCCTGGTGTACCTGGCGAAGAAGTACGACCCCTCGGGCCGCTGGCTGCCGAATGATCCCGAGGGCGCGGCGCAGGTGCAGCGCTGGTTGTCTGCCGCCTCCGGCGCGATTTATCTGGGCCCGGCGCGGGCGCGTCTGATCACCGTGTTCGGTGCCGGTTTCGATCCCCAGGACACGATCCAGCGGGCCCACGAGACGCTCTTGGTCATCGATCAGCACCTGACCGGCCGCGATTTTCTCGCCACCGATCACGCCACCATCGCCGATGTCGCCGCCTACAGCTACATCGCCCACGCGCCGGAGGGCAACGTCTCGCTGGACGACTACGGCAACGTGCAGGCATGGCTCGCGCGCATCGAGAAGCTGCCGGGCTTCACGCCCATGCCGCGCACGGCAGCAGGCCTGGTCAAGTAACCCTCCGTGATGCCAAGGAGTTCGCGCCATGAACGAGATTCGCACTGAAACGGCATCGCCATGGCATTCCGGCGAGCGCGCTCTGCAGGCCAAAGTCGGCGTTGCAGAGCGCATGGAAACCTTGGGCAAGCGCGTCATTCGTGACTACATGCCCGATCAGCACCGTGAGTTTTACGAGCACCTGCCGTACCTGATCATTGGCGCCGTGGACCCTGAAGGCTGGCCGTGGGCAACCCTGCTGGACGCCCAGTCAGGGTTTATCCAATCCCCCGATGCCAGGCGTCTGGACATCAGCCGACGCCTCGATGCCGAAGACCCGGCCGGCGCCGGATTCGCGCCGGGGGCGGCGGTGGGCATGCTCGGTATCGACCTGCACACCCGCCGTCGCAATCGCCTCAACGGGCACATCAGTAAGGTGTGGGAAAACGGTTTTTCCGTGAGCGTCGAGCACTCGTATGGCAATTGTCCGCAGTACATTCAGCTGCGGGCATTGAAGCAGGTGCCGCTCAAAGCTGTGGCGGAGCGTCCCCCTGTGCAGCGATTGACCGCGCTGGATGACGCCGCCATCGCCACCATTCGTGGTGCTGACACGTTCTTCGTCGCCAGCTATGTCGACCTTGAAGGCGCGCAGCCCCATCGATCGGTGGACGTGTCCCACCGCGGCGGCCAGACCGGGTTCGTGCGGGTGGACGGCGATGTGCTGACCATTCCGGACTTCGCCGGCAACCTGTTTTTCAACACGCTGGGCAACTTCCAGCTCAATCCCAAGGCCGGTCTGCTGTTCGTTGATTTCCAGATCGGCGAGCTGTTGCAAGTGGCAGGCACTGTCACGCTGGTGCTCGAAGGGCCGGAAATCGCGGCGTTCCAGGGCGCCGAACGGCTCTGGCAGGTGCGTGTGGAACAGGTGCTGCGTCGGCCGGCGGCGTTGCGTTCACGCTGGGCCTTTCAGGGGTGGTCGCCGAACAGCCTGATGACCGGCGACTGGCAGCAACCCGCCGCCCGTTTGCAGGCCGATGCCCTGCGCGATCAATGGCGGCCCCTGCGGGTGACGCGGATCGAGGACGAAAGCGACGGCATCCGTTCGTTTTATTTCGAGCCAGCCGACGGCGCAGGGTTGCCCGCGTTCAAGGCCGGTCAGCACCTGCCGCTGCGCCTGGCGCTTGAAGGCCATACGCCGCCGGTAATTCGCACCTACAGCCTGTCCAGCGCGCCGTCCGACGGATTTTTCCGCATCAGCGTCAAGCGCGACGGGCTCGCCTCGGCGTATCTGCATGATCAGGTGAAGGTCGGCGATCTGCTTGAGGCGCGGGCACCCCAGGGCCGTTTCGTGGTGGACCCGCAAGAGCGCCGGCCGTTGGTGCTGCTGGGTGCGGGCATTGGCGTCACGCCCATGCTGTCGATGCTGCGAGAAGTCATCTACGAAGGCAAACGGGTGCGGGGAGGGCGGGCAACCTGGTTCATCCAGAGTGCCCGTCGTCTGGTCGACCTGGCGTTTCGCGAAGAAGTGGACACACTCATTGCGAAGGCCGGCGATCAGTTGACCGTGATCCGCGTGCTGAGCCAGCCGGAAACGTCGGCGCGTGTGGGTGAAGATTTTCACCTGACCGGCCGCATCGACCTCGGTCTGCTCAAGGCACTGCTGCCGTTCGACGATTTTGATTTCTATGTGTGCGGGCCGGCGGCATTTACCCAAGAGATCTACGACGGCCTGCGCGGCATGCACATTCGCGATGAGCGCATTCATGCCGAGACCTTCGGCCCGTCCAGCCTCAAGCGCAGCGGCGATTCCCAGGCGATCGCCTTTGAGCAACCGCCCGCTGCGACAGAAGCGGTGCCGGTGGTGTTCGAACGTTCTGCCAAGGAAGCACGCTGGCGGCCCGGCGGTGGCAGCTTGCTGGAACTGGCCGAGAGCCGCGGTCTGAACCCGGAATTCAGCTGCCGCGTTGGATCCTGTGGCACCTGCAAGACCCGGCTCGTCAGTGGCCAGGTGCATTACCCGGTCCCGCCCGCTGAAAGGCCGGCGGCGGACCACGTGCTGATCTGTTGCGCAGTCCCGGCTTCAGGGCCGTTGGTGCTCGATCTGTAACCACCCATGCGTGTGCGGGAGAGAAGGCGATGAACCCATGGCCAGCGATCGAGAACGATGAAACCCCGATGCCCTATCAGGCCACCGAGCAGGAGATTTCCTGGTTGTTGCCGCAGTCGCTGGCGTCCCTGGCCGGCGAGCTTGCAGAAAACCACGAGCCCATCGACAACCCGGCGACCCTGCGGCTGTTCATGTGGGTGCGGTCGGTGTCGGGACTCGACCGGCCGCGATAATGGCAACGGTAGGGAAAACAGGACGTTTGCGCTGCCAACGGTTGAAATGAAGCCGCGTCTGGTCGGATGATGTGCGCCGGTTTGCTCACCGTTCGCATCGGCTCACCGGCGACTCATCCCATCGGGGTGAGTGCCATGAGCCGTGCGGCGCTCGTTGCCCTTCACAAGGACGTTCATCTTGATCACCCGCAGAACCCTCATCGGCGCGTCGTTGCTGGCCGTGCCCACGTTGTTGAGCCTTTCCTCACTGGCTGCCGAGCGTCGCGCCGGGCCGTCTTCCGACCTGGCCATTGCGCAGCAACTTGCCGAACTCGAACGTCGCCACGGCGGCCGCCTGGGTGTCGCCATTCTGGACACCTCCAGCCAGCGCCTGATCAGCCATCGCGGCGATGAACGCTTTCCCCTGTGCAGCACCTTCAAATGCCTGGCCGCCGCCTGCGTGCTGGCGCGGGTCGACCAAAAGCACGAAGACCTGTCGCGGCGCATCGTCTATTCCGCCGAGCAACTGGTGGCGTATTCGCCGACCACCGAGCTGCATGCGGGCGGGCAGGGGCTGAGCGTGGGTTCGCTGTGCGAGGCGGCGATGACGCTGAGCGACAACACCGCGGCCAACCTGCTGCTCGACAGCGTGGGCGGTCCCGAAGGGTTGACCGCCTGGTTGCGGTCAATGGGGGACACGCAGACCCGCCTCGACCGCCGTGAGCCCGAACTGAATGAAAACCGGCCGGACGACCTGCGCGACACCACCACCCCCGTCGCCATGTTGCAGACACTGAACACGCTGGTGCTGGGTGAAAAGCTGACGCCGGCCTCGCGGGATCAGCTGACGGCGTGGCTGGTGAACAACCAGACCGGGGACAAGAAGCTGCGCGCCGGGGTCCCTGTCAGTTGGCGTGTGGGCGATAAAACCGGCTCCGGGGCCAACAATGCCAGCAACGACGTCGCCGTCATCTGGCCCGGCGAGCGGGGTCCCATGCTGGTCACGGCCTATTACACCTGTTCCAAGGCCAGCGGTGATCAGATCAACGCGCTGATGACAGACATCGGGCGACTTGCCGCAGCGATGTAAAGGCTGGCTTTCGAAGGGATTGGGACAGGCCGAAAAATCTCGATACACATTGCTTCGATGAATCGGCCGTGCGCAGCCTGCCGGTCGTCTCTGCCCACGCCCGATGACGGCGCTGGGCTGGTCTTAGGCCGGTCCTGCTGCGGCCGATGTTGCGCTCAATGGCCGAAAAACGCCTTTCTCTCACGCCGATATATGGCGCATTGATATTAAATTCCCTCCGCTAGACAACTTCAGCCTCGGCCAGCAAAACCGGGCACTTCAGATTTACGCGCTGTAAGAAATGGCTGACAGACGCCTCCGTTTTTGCGCGCGGTCTCAAGACTGTCATCAAACAGAAATGTTTCCGGTTTTAAATCTGCCTCGGGTCTTCAACTGTGACCACACACACAAAATTCTCTTGTTGAGGTATTGCCGTGATTCTGCTGACTAAAAAACGCCTGTCGCTTCTGATGGCTTCGATGTGCCTGTCGGGTATGGCACACGCCGTTGATGTGACTGGCGCTGGTTCGAGTTTCGTATTCCCGGTTATCTCCCAGTGGTCGCAGGACTACAGCAAAACTGCTGACAATCGCGTCAACTACCAGTCGATCGGTTCGGGTGGCGGTATCGCCCAGATCAAGGCTGCCACCGTTGACTTCGGCGCGTCCGACGCCCCGATGTCCGCGGAGGACCTCAAGGCCGGCGGTCTGGGTCAATTCCCAAGCGTGATCGGCGGTATCGTTCCGGTCGTCAACCTCGAAGGCGTGAAAGCCAACGACGTGAAATTGAGCGGGCAGGTCCTCGCCGACATCTTCCAGGGCAAAATCACCAAGTGGAACGACCCTGAGATCGTCAAACTGAACGAAGGCGTGAAACTGCCTGAAACCAACATCACCGTGGTTCACCGTTCGGACGGCTCGGGCACTTCCTTCAACTTCACCAGCTACCTGACCAAAGTCAGCGACGCATGGAAATCCGGTCCAGGCACCGGTTCCGCCGTTCAATGGCCAGTGGGCGTGGGCGGCAAGGGCAACGAAGGTGTGGCGGCTTACGTAAAACAGATCAAGGGCTCGATCGGTTACGTTGAATACTCCTACGCCACCAAGAGCGATATCGCTTTCACCCAACTGCAAAACTCGGCTGGCGAGTTCATCAAGCCTGACGCCAAAGCCTTTGCCGCAGCGGCCGACACCGCCGACTGGGCCAACGCCAAAGACTTCAACCTGATCATGACCAACGCGCCGGGCAAGACGGCATGGCCGATCACCGCGACCACCTGGATCATCATGTACAAGCAACCGAAGAACGCCGAGAAAAGCGCGGCTGCTTTCGACTTCTTCAAATGGTCCCTGGAAAAAGGTCAGAGCGCCGCTGAAAAACTGGAATACGTACCTCTGCCTGCATCGCTGGTCAGCAAGATCGAAGACTACTGGAAAACCGAGTTCACCAAGTAACTCGACGTAATCCGGCTTACCCCTGCCACCGAGCGCTCGATGGCAGGGTTTCCTTGCGAGTGGACCTACCATGACTGATAACACCCAATACATGTCCGCTGTGATTCCGGATGCAATATCCGAGAGCGAAAAACGCGCGGCCCGCGATCACCGACACGACGCCTGGTTTCGGCGCACGATGCTGGGAGCGGCTCTGTTGGTGCTGCTGTTGCTGGCGAGTATCGCCGGCTCGACACTCTGGGGCGGTGCCCTGGCATTCAAGACGTTTGGCTTCGAATTTCTTACCAGTACCGAATGGGACGTGGTCAACGGCAAGTTCGGCGCGTTGGTACCGATCTACGGCACGCTGGTCACCTCCTTTCTCGCCCTGCTGATCGCCGTTCCGGTGAGCTTCGGCATCGCGGTTTTTCTGACTGAAGTCGCACCGCCCTGGTTGCGCATGCCCATCGCTTCGGCGGTGGAGCTGCTGGCGGGCATTCCTTCGATCATCTACGGCATGTGGGGCCTGTTCGTGTTCGGCCCGTTCATGGCCCAGTACATGGCCCCTTGGATCAACGACAACCTTGGCGCGCTGCCGCTGATCGGCCCGGTGTTTCAAGGCCCGCCCCTGGGCATCGGCATGCTCACCGCCGGCATCGTGCTGGCGATCATGATTATCCCGTTCATCACCTCGGTCATGACCGAAGTGTTCCGCAGCGTGCCCATCGCCCTTAAAGAGTCGGCTTACGCCCTGGGCGGCACGACGTGGGAAGTGGTCTGGGACATCGTCCTGCCTTACACCCGCTCGGCGGTGGTCGGCGGTGTGTTCCTGGGTCTGGGCCGTGCGCTCGGTGAAACCATGGCGGTGACCTTCGTATTGGGTAACGCGCACCAGTTCTCCGCATCGCTGATGATGCCGAGCAGCTCGATTGCTTCGGTGATTGCCAACGAGTTCAGCGAGGCCTACACCGACCTGCACCGTTCTGCACTGATCGCCCTGGGCTTCCTGCTGTTCGTGGTTACCTTCATCGTGCTGGCGATCGCCCGTCTGATGCTCTCTCGTCTGTCGCGCAAGGAGGGTCTATGAGTAAGGCCGATAACGAAAACCTGTACCGCTCACGCGCCATCAAGAACAGGATCGCGATGGTCCTGAGTTGCGCCGCGACGGCCTTCGGCCTGTTGTGGCTGGTGTGGATTCTGCTGACCACGATCGTCAACGGATTCGAAGCGCTGAACCTGCGGCTGTTCACTGAAATGACCCCGCCACCGGGCTCGTCCGGCGGTCTGGCCAACGCCTTCTACGGCAGCATCCTGATGTCCGGCATCGGCCTGCTGATCGGCACGCCGATTGGTTTGATGGCCGGTATCTGGCTGGCAGAGTTTGCCCGCAACACCAAGCTGGGCAACGCGGTGCGCTTCATCAACGACATTCTGTTGTCGGCGCCGTCGATCGTGCTCGGTCTGTTCGTGTACACCGCGGTGATCCTGCCCCTCAGCGCCGTGACCAACCACCAGGTGGGTTTCTCCGCCATCGCCGGCGCTCTGGCCCTGGCTCTGCTGGTGATCCCGGTGGTGGTGCGCACCACCGACGAAATGCTTCAGCTGCAACCGTCGACCATGCGCGAAGCCGCATTGGCGCTCGGCGTGCCGCAATGGAAGCTGACGCTGCAGATCGTCCTGCGTGCCGCCAAGGCCGGCGTGGTGACCGGCATTCTGCTGGCGCTGGCGCGCATCACCGGCGAAACCGCGCCGCTGCTGTTCACCGCCTTCGGCAACCAGTTCTGGAGCAGTGACCTGCTCAAACCGATCGCAAGCGTGCCTGTGGTGATCTTCCAGTACGCGATGAGTCCGTTCGATGACTGGCACTCCCTGGCCTGGGCCGGCGCCTTGATTATGACCATGTTTGTGCTGGTACTGAGCCTCAGTTCCCGTCTTCTCCTTTTGCGCAATAGGGCGTCCTGATGAACAACCTTTCCCTCGCCGACGAAAAAACCAAAATCCAGGTACGCGGTCTCGATTTCTACTACGGCACTCAGCGTTCGCTGAAGTCGGTCGACATGATCATCCCCGAGAAGCGCATCACCGCGATCATCGGCCCGTCCGGCTGCGGCAAGTCCACGCTGCTGCGCGTGTTCAACCGCATTTACTCGATGTACCCGAAGCAGGAAGCCAAAGGCGAAGTGATGCTCAACGGTGAGAATATTCTCGCCCCGGGCTACTCGATGAACCGCCTGCGCAGCAATGTCGGGATGGTGTTCCAGAAGCCGGTGCCGTTCCCGATGTCGATCTACGACAACATCGCCTACGCGGTGCGTCACCACGAGAAACTGTCTCGTCGCGAGATGGAAGAGCGCGTCGAGCAGGCCCTGCGCGGCGCGGCGTTGTGGGATGAAGTGAAAGACAAGCTCAAGCAGAGCGCCCAGAGCCTGTCCGGTGGTCAGCAACAGCGCCTGTGCATCGCCCGCACTATCGCGCTGCGCCCGCAAGTGCTGCTGCTGGACGAACCGACTTCAGCCCTCGACCCGATCTCCACCGGTCGCATCGAACAGCTGATCACCGAGCTCAAAGAGCAGTTCACCGTGATCATCGTCACCCACAACATGCAACAGGCCGCGCGCTGCTCGGACTACACCGCGTTCATGTTCATGGGCGAACTGATCGAACACGGCGACACCGACACCATTTTCACCAAGCCATCCAAGACCCAGACCGAGGATTACATCACCGGTCGTTTTGGCTGATTGAGGGTATTGCTGGCGCTGTAAAAGGTTTTAGTGGGACCGGCTTTAGCCGGGAAGAGAATGGTGTGAACGCCATCATTTTGTGCTGTCACCGCTGACGCTTTCCCGGCTGAAGCCGGTCCCACTAAGTCACGCGCGCATCGTAGGACTGGCTTTAGCCGGGAAGGCGTCGGCCGCTACACCGGAAATTTGGTGGTGTATTAACCGGCGTCTTCCCGGCTGAAGCCGGTCCTACAGTTGATCGCGGGGTGTTTTGTGGGACCGGCTTTAGCCGGGAAGGGGTCAGGGGCTACCGCGCAGAGCTGGTAGCGCTTGAATCCCCCATGAACGCCTCCAGCCGCTTGCGCAGCCATCGTTCGGCGGGGTCGGTGTCCATGACGCTGAGCCAGACCATCGACAGCTCTAGATTCGGCGTCACGAACGGCAGCGGCTCACCGCGCAGACCGGTCCGGGCCATGGCACGGGTCAGGTGATCCGGCAAGTTGCACAGCAGATCCGTCCCCTCCATCAACGCCGGCAACGTGCTGTATTGCGGCACCGACAACACGGCGGTGCGCTTGCGCCCGATCGCCGCCAGCCACTCATCCGCAAAGCTTGAAATGTTCGCCACGTGTGAAACCACGACGTGTGGCCGGGTGCAGTATTCATCCAGGGTGATTGGCTCGGGCGAAGAATCGGCCCGCACCACCATCGGCCGCATGATGCGCAGCATTTTTCGCTTGGCATTGGCCGGCAGCTCACGGGTCAGGCAGACGCCGACGGTGATGTCGCCGGACATGAGCAGCTCCGAAACATTCCAGAAATTGACCTGCTTGATCACCAGCACGATGCCCGGCGCTTCTTCACGGATTGCTCGCAGCATCGGCGGCAGCAGGCTGTATTCGACGTCATCGGACAGCCCGATGCGGAAGGTCATGTCGCTGCTGGCCGGATCGAATTCCCGCGTGAGGCTCAGGGCCACGGACATCGCGTCCAGCGCCGGCGACAGGTGACTGATGATCTCGTTGGCCCGCGCCGTGGGTTCCATGCGGTGCCCGACGCGAATGAACAAGGGATCGTTGAACAGCGCACGCAGGCGGTTGAGGGCAGCGCTGATGGTGGGTTGGCCGAGGAACAGCTTCTCGGCGGCGCGGGTCACGTTACGCTCTTGCATCAAGGTCTCGAACACCACCATCAGGTTGATGTCGGCCTTGCGCAGCTCATTGCGATTCATACATCGTCCCCGTTACCCGACATTCGTCACCCTGCTGTAGAGGTCTGCGACAGATGGACGCAGTTTATGGAGCGCGGTCGTTCGGCGTCCAGCCTTCTTGGCTGAAGCCAGTCCTACCGGTGGATGCGTACGTTCAGTGGGCCCGGCTGGACCGCGAATTGTAGGACCGGCTTCAGCCGGGAACAGGCCAGTCCGGGCCCCCTCGATTGTGCGGCGTGATCACCGACGCCTTCCCGGCTAAAGCCAGTCCTACAGGTGTATGTGTGCTTTCAGTAGGACCGGCTTCAGCCGGGAAGAGGCCAGCGTGCGCATCCTCGATTTTGCGGCGTGACCGTCGAGGCCCTGTCTGCCAATACCGGCCGCTCCTGGGTTTTCGCCACGGGCGTACTCATCCCGATGAACTTCAGCAGAACCCCATGAGTCAGCATTAAAACGCTCACCATGAGGCTCCACATTCCATGCAGATTTCCTTGAAAGGCCAGGTCGCCCTTGTCACTGGCGCCAGTTCCGGACTGGGTGCTGGCGCGGCCAGAGGGCTCGCAGCGTCAGGCGCGGCAGTGGTCGTCAACTACCACTCGCAGCCCGAACCCGCGCAGAAGCTTGCGCAAGAAATCATCGACGCCGGCGGCCAGGCCATCGCCATAGGCGCCGACGTGTCCAACGAGCAGGACGTGGAGAAGCTGTTCGCCGAGACTCTCAAGGCGTTCGGCCGCCTGGACATCCTCGTCGCCAATTCCGGGCTGCAGAAGGATGCCGCCTTCGCCGACCTGACCCTCGAAGACTGGAACACCGTCATCAACGTTAACCTCACCGGCCAGTTCCTCTGCGCCCGCGCTGCGGTGCGCCAGTTCGCCAAACAGGACATCCGCCCCGAGGTGTCCCGCGCCCGGGGCAAGATCATCCACATGAGTTCGGTGCATCAGGTCATCCCCTGGGCCGGCCACGTCAACTACGCCGCATCTAAGGGCGGCGTCGATCTGTTGATGCGCAGCATTGCGCAAGAGGTCGGCGAGCAGCGCATCCGCGTCAACAGCGTTGCGCCCGGGGCGATTCGCACGGCCATCAACACCAAGGCCACCAGCGGCGACGCCGAGAAGAAACTGCTGGAGCTGATCCCCTACGGTCGCGTGGGCGAGGCCGATGATGTCGCCAATGCCGTTGTCTGGCTGGCGTCGGATGCGTCCGACTATGTGCATGGCACGACGCTGTTCATCGACGGTGGCATGAGCCTCTACCCGGAGTTCCGCAACAATGGCTGAACACTCTCCGATCCCCGATGAACAAGAGCCCCAGAACGCCATCGAAGACCACGGCATCATCGGCGACATGCGCAGCGCCGCGCTGGTGGCCGACACCGGCAGCATCGACTTCTGCTGCTGGCCCGATTTCGACAGCCCGAGTATTTTCACCGCGCTGCTGGACACCCCTGACGCAGGGATTTTCCAGCTGGCGCCGATCTTGCCGGATGCCCGTCGCCAGCAGCTGTATCTGCCGCAAACCAACGTGCTGATGACACGCTGGATCGCTAAGGACGCGGTCGTCGAGGTCACTGACCTGATGCCCATTGCGTCCGAAGTCGACAGCCTGCCGCGCCTGATCCGCCGCATTCATGTTCGTCATGGCCAGGCCGCGGTGCGCATGCTCTGCCGGGTGCGCCATGACTACAGCCGGGCTGACACCACCGCGCAGATGGACGGTGAGGACATTCGTTTTGAGGCCGAAGGCCAGCCTGCCATGCGTCTGGCGGCGACCACCGGATTGATGCTCGAAGGCCAGGCCGCAGTGGCAGAGTTCGAGATGAAGCAGGGCGATGTGGTCGAGTTCATGCTCGGCGGTGCCGACGATCCGCTGGTCAAAGCGACCAATTGCGATTGCGATCTCAAAAACACCGTCAACTACTGGCAGCACTGGAGCCGGCATTCCAACTACCGCGGTCGCTGGCGTGAAATGGTCAACCGCTCGGCCCTGGCGCTCAAGCTGCTGACCTCGCGCAAGCATGGCGGTATCGTCGCTGCGGCGACCTTCGGCCTGCCGGAAGAAGAGGGCGGCGAGCGCAACTGGGATTACCGCTACACCTGGATCCGCGACGCGTCGTTCACCGTCTACGCCTTCATGCGCCTGGGGTATACCGAGGAGGCCAACGCTTTCATGCACTGGGTCCGCGACCGCATGGGCGATTGCTGCGAGGACGCCAACAAGCTCGGCATTCTCTACGCCCTGGACGGCCGCGAAGAATTGCCCGAAGAAGAGCTGGATCACCTCAGCGGCTACGGCGGTGCGTCGCCGGTGCGCATCGGCAACGAGGCCTACAAGCAGACGCAACTGGACATCTATGGCGAGCTGCTTGACGCGGTGTACCTGGCCAACAAATACGGTGAGGCCATTTCCCACGAGGGCTGGAAGCACGTTACCCGGCTGGTGAACGAGTTGTGCGAAACCTGGAACAGCAAGGACGTCGGGATCTGGGAGATGCGTGGCGACGACCAGCATTTCCTGCATTCGCGGCTGATGTGCTGGGTCGCTCTGGACCGCGCGCTTCGCCTGTCGCTGAAACGTTCCCTGCCGGCACCCTTCGATCGCTGGGACAAGGCGCGCCAGGCCATCCATGACGACATCTGGGACAACTTCTGGGACGCCGACCTGGGCCATTTCGTCCAGCACAAGGGCAGCAAAAACCTCGACGCGTCGATGCTGCTGATGCCGCTGGTGCGCTTCGTCGGTGCCAGCGATCCCAAGTGGCTGAAGACCCTGGAGGCTATCGAGCGGACGCTGGTGCGCGACGGCATGGTGTTCCGTTATCGCAATGACGATGACCATCAGGACGGCCTTGAGGGTGAGGAAGGCGCGTTCGTGGCCTGTTCGTTCTGGTACGTCGAGTGCCTGGCCCGCGCCGGGCGGGTGGAGCAGGCGCATCTTGAGTTTGAACAACTGCTGCGCTACGCCAACCCGCTGGGTCTGTATGCCGAGGAGTTCGACGCCCACGGCCACCATCTGGGCAACACGCCGCAAGCCCTCAGCCACCTCGCGCTGATCAGTGCGGCGAGTTTTCTGGACCGCAAACTCGAAGGCAGCCAGACCCTCTGGCAGCCCTGACTTCCGGGATTAAAGGAGAAAATCGATGGCTCATGCATTCAAGGTCGGTGACCACGTGCGCTGGAATTCCGAAGCCGGGCACGTCGTCGGCAAAGTGACCAAGGTGCACACCAAGGAGGTGGAGTTCATGGGCCGTCATCGCCATGCCTCACCCGATGCGCCGCAGTACGAGGTCAGGAGTGACAAGACCGGCCACCTGGCGATGCACAAGGAGGACGCGCTGGAAAAGGCGTGAGCTTCGCTTCTTCGCTGTCGAGGGGATCCGGATACGAAAACGCAGCGATGATGGTCATCATCGCTGCGTTTTTTTGTGGCGGTGATCGGTGCCGTTACGGAATCAGGCGCTGTGCCCGCAACGTATCGAACACGTCAAAGAACGCCTGGTCGCTGGCTTGAAACGCGTTAAAGCCCAGGGCTCGGCTTTTCGACATGTCGGTCACCACTTCGATCGGGCGGCCGAGGTCGGCATCGGTGTGCCATGGCGAAATGAGGCGCGTGATGTCGGCTTCTTTCAGACCGTGAGTGCGGACCAGTTCGTCCCATGCGGCCTGATCGTTTGCCATCTGCTCTTCCAGTGGGGAAACCTTCTCCGGGAATTCGGCAGGGTGCACACCGAAGTACTCGGCGATCTGGCCCCACATCCACTTCCAGCGAAACACGTCGCCGTTGGTGATGTTAAACGCCTGGTCCGCCGCAGCGGGCGTGGTCGCCGCCCACAGTTGCTGTTTGGCCAGTTGCCGGGCGTCGGTCATGTCGGTGAGGCTGTCCCACTGCATGCGGGAGCCGGGGAACACGAACGGGCGGCCGGTCGCTTTGCAGATCGACGCATACACGGCGAGGGTGGTCGCCATGTTCATCGCATTGCCCACCGCGACGCCGGTGACGGTGTGCGGACGGTGCACGCTCCAGGTAAAGCCATCGCGTTTGGCGGCGGCAAAGACTTCATCTTCCTGAGCGTAGTAAAAGTTTTCGATGTCCAGCCGACCCTGGGACTCGCGGAACGGGGTCTGCGGCAGGGTGCCTTTGCCGTAGGCTTCGAACGGGCCAAGGTAATGCTTCAGTCCGGTGACCAGCGCGACATGTTTGACGCTCTTCGCCGGGCTCAGGGCGTCCAGCACGTTGCGCACCATGGCCGCGTTGACGCGAATGTTTTCGGCTTCGGTCGCCTGACGCGACCAGGTGGTGAGGAAGACGTGGCTCGGTTTGAGGTCCGCGAGGGCCTGCTTGACCGATGCCGGGTCTTGCAGATCCGCTGCGACGGGGATCACGCCCGGCGTTTGGGAGGGACGGCGGGAAAGGGCGGCCACCTGCCAACCGTTATCGAGCAACAGTTGAGTGGTTGCGCTGCCGACGATGCCGCTGGCGCCGACGACCAAGGCCGTTTGAGTCATGGGGGTCTCCTGATTGATCGAGTGGAACGGGCTTCATAATCATGCAGCCCTCAGGTTTCAGAACGGCAGCGGCGTCGATAGGTTCACCGCGATTGGCCGGGTGCGACCTCAAACCGCGCTTGATCACCCGACCAGTCGCGCCGCGCCATACATGCCGATGGCAAAGATTATGTGCCCGACCACGTTTTGCAGCCGCGCCACGGTCGGCTGCGGTGCCTTGTTGCAGGCGACCCCGACACCCATGCCGGGCTGCAGGATGAACCAGCCGGCGCCGACGGTGACCAGCCCGACGATCAGGGCCGGCAGGAAGGTCGGCCCATGCGCCCATTGCACGCCCCAGATGAATAACAGCGCGGCGGCGAACAGCACGCCGACGGTGTAATGCATGAACCAGCCAATTGCCAGTTCATTGGGGACGGGAGGGGAAGTACCGATGCCACCGCGGTGCACGAACTGTCCCTTGGGCATCCCGGCAAACCAGCGCCCGACGAGGTGCCAGGGCGGGGTCGGCAAACCCAGCACCGCTTTCAGCAACAACGCCCAGAGATCCAGCAGCGCGGTGCCGCCCATGCCGATGAGAATTGCCAGGTAAATGAATTCGAACATGTCCGTCCCTGCGTCGATGGGCGAGTGATGGGCGGACACGTTAGCAGTTTTGTCAGAGAAAGCGCGCCGGTTGACTGAACGCGACGCCTTGGTGGGACCGGCTTCAACCGGGAAGAGGCCCGCATGAACACGGCTGGGTTTGCGGTGTGACAGCGGCCGCCTTCCCGGCTAAAGCCGGTCCCACATTCAGGTTCGCAGCCAGTCCCATTGACTGCACGCAATTCCCTTGGTGGGACCGGCTTCAGCCGGGAAGAGGCCTGCATAAACACCGTGAGATTTGCAGTGTGACATCCGAGGCCTTGCCGGCTAATGCCGGTTCCACATTAACGGCCGCTCAAGCGCTTACCAGCGGTCATTGCCCGGACCGTGGTCAAAACCTCTGCGGTAACCGCCGTCGTAGTAGCCACGGGGCGGCGGTGGCGCGAAGCGACGATATTCGACTCGCTCACGCACTGGCACATAGACAACCTGCTGGTACTGCGGCTGATAACGCGGCGCGTAGCGCGGTTGCGGGCGGTAATCCTGATAGCGATCGTGGCGGTCGTGGCTGGACTGACTGATCACCGCGGCCAGTACGGCACCCACGGCGGCTCCGGCGATGACGGGCACAATCACGTTGCGTTCGCTGGCGGACGCCGCACCGGCGCTGGCGAGCAGACCGGACAGGATCAGGGCTTGGGTCATCTTGGACATCATGGTGTCTCCTTTGGCGAAAGAGTGGGTTCGCCATGGACGTATGAAACACCGGATCCGTGTAAACCCACGTCTAGGATCGGTAAAGGTTGCGTAAACCCGGGTCGAGCTCGAAACGACCCGTGGCGCAGGCCTGGGCCTCGGGTTTTGCCTCCCGACGCATACCATCCCTGCGCCGAACCCGCAAAAAACAACGACCGCCGATCAGCCAGCGGCCTTGCGGGCGAAACCTCCGGCGACAAGTTGAATCAACTGGTTACGTATGTGAGGGTGAGGGGAAGTAAGATGGTGACCGACGATCTCGTCCGGTGGAACAGCCACTGGCGGCTAAATGACCACACTGTGTTGTGCAGGACCTGCAAGGCCCGGCAGAGCGAAGCAGAACGGGAAGCGACGTTTGTGCATTTGCCGACGTGCGGCTATGCCCGCGAATCCGCGCACCCCTGGGATGAGCTCGACGCCAGTTGCGGACTGCAGACCTCTCACTGAACCTCGCCGCCCCTCACCGCGCCGCAACTGCTCTGAACATCAGGCTTGGGGCCTGGCCGGGCACGTCATCGAGCTCGCCGCAGCGTTGCATGCCGATTTTCTCCAGTACGCGGATCGATGCAGCGTGGGTCGGCCGCACGTAACCCAGCACCTCATCCAGCCTCAGCGTCGAGAATGCGTGCTCCAGCGCGGCCAGGCCCATCTCCGTGGCAAACCCCCGTCCCCACGCCTCAACGGCAAACCGATAGCCCAGATTGACCCGCTGCTCGCCCATAAAATCATGAAGCCCGATGCCGCCGAAGCCGATGATGTGTTCGGGAGCATCCTTGTGCGCAATCGCCCACCAGCCGAAGCCGTTGGCCTGCCAGTGCTCGATCCACCCCTCAAGCATGGCGGCTGCCTGGGCCTCATCAGTCATGGGCCCCGAAGGGTTGAACAGTTGAGTCTGCGGGTCGCTGTAGATGGCGAACAGGCGGGCAAGATCTTCAGGGTCAGGGGCGCGGTAGATCAGATGAGGGCTGCTCATGGGCATGGCCGGTGTTCCATCGGTGAGCCTTCACTGTGTTGGCAGCGGATCGCTGCCGTTGACGCTCTGATCTACCAGCTGAATGCGGTTGCGTCCACCCCGTTTCGATTCATACAAGGCCGCATCGCTGCGCTCGATCACCGCCGCCAGGTTGGGCGGCGGTTGGCTGAACAGGCTGGCGCCGATGCTCAACGTCACCGGCTGGGGCGTGGAAAAGGTTGCCGAGGCCGTCGCGTGAAAGGCCTCACGCAGCGTGCTCCCTACGGCCAGCAAGTGCTCGCTGGACGTGTCACTGAGCAACACCACGAATTCGTCACCGCCCAGGCGCGCTGCCAGCGACCCGTGGGGCAAGGCCGCACGGATGATGTCGCTGAGCGCGACCAGCAGCCGGTCGCCGGCGCTGTGGCCATAGAGGTCGTTGACCAGTTTGAAATTGTCGATGTCCATCAGCAGCAACGCTGCCGGCCGAGCCTGCGAGACACTTTCCAGCAGACGCTGCCCGCGCATTTCCAGCGCGCGGCGGTTGTACAGCGCCGTCAGCGGATCCCGCGCCGCCAGCCGGGCCATGCGTTTTTCCCGGCGATGACGCTCCGAGCCGGTCATCGACAGGGCGATCAGCATCACCGCCATCGTCCCTTCGACCAGCGAAATCTGGATGATCTCGCCACGAAAGGCCGCCAGATCGATCAGCGTGCCAGGCACCACCGCTGTGACCGCCTTGGAAAAATAGAACAGGCCGTGGACCAGCAGCACATAGCGCAACTGCACCGCGCCGACGCTCAGGGACTTGCCATGGGGGCGCAGCAGCCCGCTGGCCTTAACCATGAGCAGCGAGATCAACAGCGAGTTGGCGGCCAGCATCAGCTTTGACCACCACGGCTGGTCCGGCAGCAGCAACAGCCCGAGCCACACGACGAAGATCAGGTACCAGGCCTTGGACAGCCGGGCTTCGGTAAACCGCGCAACGCCCAGCAGGAAGAGCCAGTGTGCGGTGACCAGCAAGCCGTTGGCGAACCAGATGCCAATCACCAGAATGCCGCTGCTGCGCAGCAATGCCAGGGTGGAGCCCACCGAAATGGTGGCGAACCCTGCGCTCCAGAACAGCAACGAAGGCCCCCGCACCGTCTGCCATTCCACGGCCAGGTACAGCGCGGCCGCCGCAGCGAGGGCGATGGTGATCGTCAGCAGGGTGGTCGGGTCGAGCGCCATAAGCAGCCTGGTGGGTAAGGAGGGTGGTGGTTGGGCGAATGTCAGCCCTGGCAGGCTTTTTTTCGCAGGCGGATGTGTATCGGCCACCTCGACAAAACTTTAACGCCGGCGCCGTTCCGCTAGAATGGCGCAGACCCGGCCGTCGTTGATCAAGGAATTCTCCTTGGGGAGCGAACGGGTGCGACCATCGGCACCCCGGGCAGGACGCAAAAGCGAGGCGGCAGTGATCGAGCGGCGAGAATTCAGCGGGGGCATGAAGGGCAAGAATCTTCGCTACGTGGATGAGAACAAGCCTGCCCCCTCGGCCCAGACCCGAACCGGCTTCCTGCTGCTCGAACACTTCTCGTTGCCGGCTTTCACCCAGGCTCTGGACACATTCGTCACGGCCAACCTTCTGCGCCCCGAACTGTTCACCTCGCAGACATTCGGCTTGCACGAGTGCGAAGTGATCAGTGATCTGGGGCTCGTCATTCGGCCCGACGCGCGGCTCGACGTCTCGGCGCTGAAGGACCTCGACCTGCTGGTGGTCTGTGGCGGTTATCGCACCGGGCTAAAGGCCGATGAGCGACTGTCCCACCTGCTGACCACGGCTGCCGAGCATGGCATTACCCTCGCCGGGCTGTGGAATGGCGCCTGGTTCCTTGGCGCAGCGGGCCTGCTCGACGGCTACCGGTGCGCGATTCACCCCGAGCACCGCGCCGCCCTGGCGGAGATCTGCAAAGTCAGTGAGGTGACCAGCGAAGCCTTCGTCATCGACCGCGATCGCCTCACCGCCGCCAGCCCGGCGGGGGCGTTTCACATGGCGCTGGAATGGATCAAGACCCTGCACGACAAGGCCCTGATCGAAGGCATCGAGGACATTCTGTCTTTCGAGGAGTCGCGCTATCGGCGGATCAAGCAAAGCCGGCACATGACGGTCAGCGCACCGCTCAAGGAAGTGGTCAAGTTGATGGACGCCAACCTGGAAGAACCCTTGGAGCTTGAGCAACTGGCGGCGTACGCCGGGCGTTCGCGGCGACAGATCGAGCGGCTCTTTCAGGAGCAGTTGGGCACCACCCCGCAACGCTATTACCTGGAATTGCGCATCACCGAGGCCCGGCGCCTGCTGCAGCACACCGAGTTGACCCAGGTGGAGGTGCTGGTGGCCTGCGGGTTTGTCTCGCCGAGCCATTTCAGCAAATGCTACAGCGCCTACTTCGGCTATCGGCCCTCCAAAGAAAAGCGTCTGGTCAAATGAGCGCCGCCTTGATTTACCCGCCCGCCAGCCCAACCCTGTAGGCTTCGTTCTGACAAGGACAGGCAGGCACAGACCAGCACTGCCGGACCCAGGCCTGGCCGCACAGAGACAGCGTCAATGAGTGAAATCAGCACCAAAATAATCACCGTCGAGGGCCATGCCGCCCTCAAGAAAGAGCTCGACTACCTCTGGCGCGAGCACCGCCCTGACATCACGCAAAAAGTGGCGTGGGCCGCTTCCCTGGGGGATCGCAGCGAGAACGCCGATTATCAGTACAACAAGAAGCTGCTGCGCGAGATCGACCGGCGGGTGCGCTACCTGCGCAAACGTCTGGAAGACATGCGCGTGGTTGCCTATTCGCCGGAGCAGGAAGGCCGGGTGTTCTTCGGCGCGTGGGTCGAGGTCGAGGACGAGGAGGGCGAGAGCAAGCGTTTCCGCATCGTCGGTTATGACGAAATCTACGGCCGTATGGACTACATCTCCATCGATTCGCCCATGGCCCGGGCGCTGCTGAAGAAACAAGTCGACGATGAAGTCTCGGTGCCGGTTCCGTCCGGCAGCAAGCAATGGTGGATCACTAAAATCGAATACCTGAACTAGCCGCAGCGTTGCGCTGGCCGGTCTGGCTTCTCGAGCAGACGGTGGCGGGGGATTGCCGCCCACCGTCAGATCCTGCCCCTAACCCTCGCGCAGCACTTGCAGGGGACTGGCGTTCAACGCGCGCCGCGTGCCGAACACGCCTGCGCCGCCGACCAGCAAGGCGCCGATCAGTGGCAGCACCAGCAGCCAGACGTGGGGGTGCCACTGCAGGTTGAAGGCATAGCGGTAGAGGGCAAAGCTCACCAGTTCACAGCCAATCGCCGCCAGCACACCGCTGACCGCCCCGAGCAGACCGAACTCGATGCGCCGGGCCTTGATCAGCAACGCGCGGTTGGCGCCCAGCGCCCGCAGCAGAGCGCCCTGTCGAATCCGCTCATCGAGCGTCGCCTGCAAGCCGGAGAACAGCACCGCCATCCCCGCCGCCAGCACGAACAGCAGCACGTACTGCACCGCCATCGTCACCTGATCGAGAATGCTGCGCAGCTGCTCCAGCAACGCTTCCACCTGCAGGATCGTCACGGCCGGGAAGGCCCGGGACAGCTCGACGATCTGCTGATCATTGCCCGGCGCCAGATAGAAACTGGTCAGGTACGTGGCCGGCACGTCCTTGAGGGTGCCGGGCTGGAAGATCATGAAGAAGTTGGGCTGAAAGGTGTCCCAGTTGATGTCGCGCAGGCTGGTGACCTTGACCTCGCGGGTCAGACCGCCGATCACGAAACCGAGGGTGTCACCCAGTTTCATGTTCAGGCTGTTGGCCAGTTTGGTTTCCACCGACACGCCGGGGACCACGCCCTCCGCAGGCGGCTGATCGCTCGCCCACCACTGGCCGGCGGTGATGCTGTTGCCTTCCGGCATCGTGGCCGCCCACGTCAGGTTGAGGTCGCGCTGGGTGGCGTTTTCGCCACGGGAGTCCTTGGTGACGAACTTGCTCACCGGCTCGCCATTGATGGTCATCAAGCGCCCTGGAATCATCGGGTACAGCGGCGCGCTGTGGGTCGACAGACGCCCCATGCGTTCAGCGAAATTATCCTTGTCGTTGGGCAGGATATTCAGCGCGAAGTAGTTCGGCGCATCCTTGGGCAGCTGGTTCTGCCAGGTGTCGAGCAGCTCGCCGCGCAGCAGCGCAATCAGTCCCATCGACAGCAGAATCAGCCCGAACGCCAGGGACTGGCCGGCGGCGGCCATGGGGTGGCGCAACAGCTGACCCAGACCCAGGCGCCACGGCAGCGAGGCCCCGGCCAGCAAGCGGCGCAGGCTTTTCAGGGCCAGCAGCAATACACCGCCGAGCATCAGCGCCGCGATCAGACCGCCGCCGAGCAGGGCGAACGTCAGCACCAGGTCCAGACTCAAGCGCCACATGATCAGGCCCAGCGCGAACAGCGCCGCGCCATAGACCAGCCACGTGCTGGCCGGGATCGGCAGCATGTCCCGACGCAATACCCGCAGCGGTGGCACGCGACCCAACGCTGCCAGCGGCGGCAGTGCAAAGCCGGCCAGGGCGACGAGCCCGGTGCCGATACCGGCGACTGCCGGCAGCCAGCCACCCGGAGGCACGGCGGCGGGCAGCAGGCTCTCCAGCAGATGAAACAGGCCCAGTTGGGCAAACCAGCCGAGCAGGGCGCCTGCCGCACTGGCCGCAACGCCGAGCATCGCCAGCTGCAAACCGAACAGCACCAGTGCTTCATTGCGCGACAGGCCCAGGCAACGCAGCAGCGCACTGGCATCGAAACGCCGTGCCGCGAAACGCGCCGCCGACAAGGCCACCGCCACGCCGGCCAGCAGCACCGCGACCAGACTGGCCATGTTCAGGTAACGCTCGGCCTTGCCCAGCGCGCCGCCGATCTGTTGATTGCCATCACGGGCGTCGTCGATTTTCTGATTCGGCGCCAACCCGGGTTCGACGGCCTTGCGGTAAGCCGCGAGGTCCTGGGGCGTGCCGCGCCACAGATCTCGATAACTGACGCGGCTGCCGGGCTGCACGACCTTGGTGGCCTCAAGGTCGGCCATGTTGATCATCACCCGGGGCGTCAGGCTGTAGAAGTTGCCGGCGCGGTCGGGCTCGTAGGTCAGCACCCGGGTCAGCTTCAAGGTCTTGGAACCGACGTCGATGCTGTCGCCCACTTTCAAGTTGAGCGCCACCAGGATCCGCGCTTCCGCCCAGGCTTCGCCGGCTTGGGGCTCACCACCAACGGTTTCCGCTTCGTAGGGGGCAGGCGCGCTTTTCAACTCGCCGCGCAACGGGTACGCCCCATCGACGGCCTTGACGCTGGCCAGCTGGATGCCGTTATCGGTGGCCACCACGCTGGAGAAAATCACGATCTGCGAGTGATCCAGCTTCAGCGCGTTGCCGGCATTGATCTGCGCAGGTGTCGCCGGCGTGGAGCCGCCGAGGATCAGGTCAGCACCGAGAAACTCCGTCGCTCGCAGCAGCATGGCGCTGTTGAGGCGTGCGCCGAAATAACCGATGGCGGTGCTGGCGGCAACCGCCACCACCAGTGCGAAGAACAGCACGCGCAGCTCGCCGGCGCGGGCATCGCGCATGAGCTGGCGCGCCGCGAGGCTGAGCAGGCGTGAGAAAGGCAGGCGTGCCATCAAGGCTCCATTGGGGCGACCAGTCGGCCACCCTCCAGACGGATCAGGCGCCGGCAACGGTGGGCCAGGCGCTCATCGTGGGTGACCAGCACCAGCGTCGTGTTGCGCTCCTGGTTCAGCTCGAACAGCAGATCGCTGATGCGCTCGCCGGTGTGGCTGTCCAGGTTGCCGGTGGGCTCATCGGCGAACAGCACGTCCGGGTCGGCGGCAAATGCACGGGCGATTGCGACCCGTTGCTGCTCGCCGCCCGACAGCTGCCGTGGTGTGTGGGTCAGGCGCTGACCCAGGCCGACCCGCTCCAGCAGATGCCGGGCCTGATCGCGGGCGTCTTTGCGGCCCTCAAGCTCCATGGGCAGCATGACGTTTTCCAGCGCGTTCAGGCTGTCGAGCAACTGGAAGGACTGGAAGACAAAGCCCACGTGTTCGGCGCGAACCCGGGCGCGCTGATCTTCATCCAGCTCGCTGAGGTTGCGACCGGAGAGGACGACGGAACCGGCGCTGGGCAGGTCGAGACCGGCCAGCAGGCCGAGGAGGGTGGATTTGCCCGAGCCCGACGCGCCGACGATGGCCAGCGTGTCGCCCTTGTTTAGTTCCAGGGAGAGTTCGTGCAGGATGGTCAAGTCACCTTCGGTGCTTGGGACCACTTTGCTGAGGTTCCGAGCACTGAGAATACTTTCGCTCATGGAGAATCCGATGCGTGCGTGGTTTTTAAGTGCTGGCCTGGGTTTGCTGCTGGTATCACAAGGCGCGATGGCAGGCACGGTGCTGATCGTTGGCGATAGTATCAGCGCGGCTTTCGGCCTGGATACCCGGTTGGGTTGGGTCAGTCTGCTGGAACAGCGTCTGGCGAAGGAAGGCTTCAAGGAAAAAGTGGTCAATGCGTCGGTCAGCGGCGACACCAGCGCAGGAAGCCAGGCGCGGCTGCCGTCGCTGCTTGCCGAGCACAAACCGGATCTGGTGATCCTCGAACTGGGCGGTAATGACGGCCTGCGCGGGCAACCGCCGGCGCAATTGCAACAAAACCTTACCGACATGGTTGAGCAGTCCAAGGCGGCGGGGGCCAAGGTGCTCTTGCTGGGCATGAAAATCCCGCCCAACTACGGTGAACGCTACACCACGGCCTTCGCGGCGGTGTACCCGAAAGTCGCTGAGGAGACCAATGTGCCTCTGGTGCCGTTCATGCTGGAAGGGGTTGGCGGCCGGCCTGACATGACCCAGCAAGACGGCATTCACCCCAATGTTCCGGCTCAGCCGTACTTGCTGGATAACGTCTGGCCGGTCCTTAAACCCTTGCTTTAGTCGCGGCTGCAGACATCAGGCGTTCGGCGATGGGGTCAAACATCGGGTGCGAGGGACCGCTCATTGCCAGCACGAAGGTTTGCGCCTATGGTGGCCCAAACCTATACAGGACCCAAAAGATGTACAAGAAAGAGCCGTGGCCACTCACGCTGTACTTCGACGGTGACTGCCCGCTTTGCGCGCGGGAGATCAAACTCCTGCGTTCCCACGCTTGCGCGAACGCGGAGGCAGGCGCAGACGCAACAACCGCGCGACTGCTGTTCGTCGACATGAGCGAAGAGGGCTTTGATGCACCGGCTCTTGGATTCACCCATGAGCAGATGCAGTCTGTTTTGCATGCCCGTTTCGACGATGGTACCTGGGTCACGGGCCTGGATGCGACGCTCTGGAGCTGGCGTGCAGCCGGGCTTGGCGCCTGGGCTGCGCCACTGTCATGGCGGCCGTTGAGACCCCTGTTGAACCTCGGTTATCGGCTGTTCTGCCGCTTTCGTCCCCAGCTGGCGTGGTTACCTCATCCGGATGGCAGCCGCCGATGCCGCGACGGCAGTTGTACGGTTTCCAAGCCCTCAGACCAAAACCGCTGATTTAAAGGCCTGCAGGCCTTTTCCGGACGGGGGCTTTCGGCTAATGTGGCGCCCCCGCTCTGGAGCCCCCAATGCCGCGCCGTCCTGCCTGGTCCCTTTATGCCTATCAACTGATCGAGCCTGACGAACAGCTCGACCTGTTCGCGTGCCAGGAAATCCTTGTGCATCTGGTCGCTCGCCAGCTCGAACTGGCAGGCTCCGCCGACCGCACGTTGTGCGGCACCTTGTTGCCGGCGCAGCCGCGCTGGTCGGAAGTGCAGCAGACGGTTTATCAGGACGAGCGCCTGTGCCCGCTGTGCCGGGCGATCATCGACGCGCAACGGCGCGGCTGGCACCCGATCTGGCCGGAACTGGAAGCCGGCGTTTAAGGCCACGCGAACACTCCCGGACGCGCAGAGGTGCGTGTACAATCGCGCACAATCAAGCCTTCCGTTTACCAAGGATTCTCCGGATGTTGTCGCGCATTCCAGCTTTCGCCCGCTGTCTGTCGCTCGCTGCGCTGTGCGCGGCCGGCCCCGTCTCCGCCCTGGAGTTTCCGTTGCCGCCGCCCGGTGAGGACATCATCGGCCAGGTGCAGACCGTGACCGCCAAGTACGAAGACACTTTCGCCGACCTGGCCACGCGCTACGACCTGGGTTACCTGGAAATGATCGCCGCCAACCCGGGCGTCGATGCCTGGCTGCCGGGCGCAGGCACCCAGGTGGTGCTGCCGACGCGTTTTATCCTGCCGCCGGGTCCGCGGGAAGGCATCGTCATCAACCTCGCCGAGTACCGTTTGTACTACTACCCGAAAGGCCGGAACGTGGTGTACACCTTCCCGCTGGGTATCGGTCGCGAAGGCTGGGGTTCGCCGGTCTCCACCACCAAGGTCACCGCCAAAACACCCAATCCGACCTGGACGCCGCCGGCGTCGGTCAAGGCCGAGCACGCCGCCGACGGCGATATCCTGCCCAACGTGGTCCCGGCCGGCCCGGACAACCCCCTGGGCCCGTTCAAATTCGGCCTCGGGCTGCCGGGCTACCTGATCCATGGCTCGAACAAGAAGTTCGGCATCGGCATGCGCACCAGTCACGGCTGCTTCCGCATGTACAACAACAACGTGCTGGAAATGGCGGACATGGTCCCGGTGGGCACCACCGTGCGCATCATGAGCGAGCCGTACAAGTTCGGCGTCAGCGGCGGCAAGGTTTACCTCGAAGCGCACACACCGCTGGACGAAAGCGGCAAGCCGTCGGTGGTCGACAAGCACACCGCCGTGATCAACGCACTGCTCAAGCGTGAAGACCTGGCCAACAGCCTGCGGATCAATTGGGACGAAGTGCGGGACGTGGTGGCTGCCGAAGACGGCATGCCGGTCGAAATTGCCGTGCCGACCACGCCGGCCCCCGTGGTGGGCGACGCGCCGATGACGCTGCAGTAACGCTGCGACGCCAAACGCCGGGCAATAAAAAAGCCGACCCGTTAAGGGGTCGGCTTATCAATAATCCCGAGGGATTATTACTTGCGGCTAGCCTTGTCCAACATACGCAGAGCGCGCTCGTTGGCTTCGTCAGCAGTTTGCTGAGCTTTTTGAGCAGCAGCCATAGCTTCATCAGCCTTGCGGTAGGCTTCATCGGCACGGGCTTGCGAACGAGCGGCTGCGTCTTCAGTTGCAGTCAGACGAGCTTCGGTTTCTTTGGATGCGCTGCTGCAACCGGTAGCCAGAACTGCGGCCAGGGCCAGAGCAGAGAATTTCAGAACGTTGTTCATCGTGTTCCCCTTAAAGGACTTCTATCAAATTAGTCATCTCTCGAGAGTGAGAAAATGACCGGCGTACATCTTACTCATTGTTTGTAGTAAGTAAACGGACCGCGCGCAACATCTGCAGAAAATTCTTGGGTTTGAACGGGTTCCGTCGAACTCCTCACGCTTTTTCTTCGCACGCAGAAAGCCCCAGGGCGCAGGTGTCTGTCAGGTGACTCCGGCCCAGGCGATTTCCCACTACCATCCACGTATCGGCGACCATTTTTATATAGTCGATTATCGTGACAGGCGCACCCTTGAGAGCCGTTTAAATGGCCCTCAAGTGACTTGAGTCCGGGCATGGCGTCTCAATGGACATTCGTCGGCGATAACAGGTTCCATGGGGCATGCAGTCAGATGCGCGGCAACGCAATTAACAGTTGATTCACTTGAGCGCATTCGCTCGGGGCGCCTATATTCGCCTGTGCTCAAATTGTTTGAGAACAGCGATGCTCTTCGCGGTGTCCAAACGGCACAGGGTGGCGCAGTCAGCTCTATTGCAGAAGGCCCTATTGCAGAAGCCAATAGTAGTCGTACTGCCTGTAGAGGTTCCTTCGCCGGGAAAATGTCGATAAGGTAAGGGTCCAATTCTAAGACCCGCGAGGAGTAGTGATGAGCGAGGCGTTGTCCATCCACCATGACGAGACCGGTCACCAGTTCGAAGTCAATATCGACGGCTACCGTGCCTATCTGACGTACATGGACCTGGGTAAAGAGACCCTGGATATCTACCGTACGTTCGTTCCCAACGAATTGCGCGGACGTGGGATAGCGGCAGCCTTGACCAAGGTGGCCCTCGACTATGCCGACCGGATCGGCTACACCGTGATTCCTTCGTGCTCCTATGTGGAGCGTTACATGGAGCGCAACCAGCGGCAGGCTGCCAAGATCTGACCGAACCGCGCTTCACACCGTAAAACGCCGAGCATGTGCTCGGCGTTGTCGTTTCTGCAGTACGGTCAGTCGCGTTTGCGCGTTGGCAGTACGTCCTTGAGCTTGGCGTGCATGCTGCGCAGGGTTTTCTCGGTGCTGTCCCAATCGATGCAGGCATCGGTGATGGACACGCCGTATTGCAGGTCGGCGAGGTCTTTGGGAATGGCCTGGCAGCCCCAGTTCAGGTGGCTCTCGACCATAAGGCCGATGATCGACTGGTTGCCTTCGAGAATCTGGTTGGCAACGTTTTCCATCACCAGCGGTTGCAACGCCGGGTCCTTGTTGGAGTTGGCGTGGCTGCAATCAACCATGATGTTCGGCTTGATCTTCGCCTTGTTCAGCGCCTGTTCGCACAGGGCAACGCTGACCGAATCGTAGTTGGGCTTGCCGTTGCCGCCGCGCAATACCACGTGACCGTAGGCGTTGCCTTTGGTGGTGACGATGGACACGCCGCCTTCCTGGTTGATACCGAGGAAGCGATGGGGGCTGGACACCGATTGCAGGGCGTTGATGGCCACGGTCAGACCGCCGTCGGTGCCGTTCTTGAAGCCAACTGCCGAGGACAGGCCCGAGGCCATTTCCCGGTGAGTCTGGGACTCGGTGGTGCGCGCGCCGATGGCCGACCAGCTGATCAGGTCCTGCAGGTACTGAGGCGAAATCGGGTCGAGGGCTTCGGTCGCGGTCGGCAGGCCTTTTTCGGCCAGGTCGCGCAGCAGTTGACGGCCGATGTGCAAGCCATCCTGAATCTTGAAGGAGTCGTCCAGATACGGGTCGTTGATCAGGCCTTTCCAGCCGACAGTGGTGCGTGGCTTCTCGAAATAGACGCGCATGACCAGATACAGTGTGTCGGACACCTCGGCCGCCAGCGCTTTCAGGCGATCGGCGTATTCGTGGGCGGCCTTGAGGTCGTGGATCGAGCAGGGCCCGATCACGATGAACAGGCGGTGATCCTTGCCATCGAGGATGTTGCGGATGACTTCGCGGCCCTGGCTGACAGTGGCCTGGGCGGCGGCGGTCAGCGGGATTTCGCGTTTCAGCTGATCCGGGGTGATCAGTGTCTCGTTGGAGGCAACGTTGAGGTCGTCAATCGGTAAATCAGCCATCGTGTTACTCATCAGGTCACGGATGCTGGCCGCCAGCGTCCCCGTGCGGCGGAGCCGAGCATGATTGAGCGCAACGGGGGAGCCGAACCTTAGCGCGTTAGCCGGTGGTTCGACAATGGGTAAACGTGGCTTTCGTCCAACGGTTGCGGCATTGTCTGACCTGTCTGGGGTTGCGACAGGCATCACCCAAACATCATTCAGAGGAGAAGCGCGTGGATCAACTGCAACTGACGGACTTCGACCTCGACCAGCAACTTCTCAATCTGCCCGGCGTCTCACTGCTGATTTTCACCAGCCTGGGCTGCTCCAGTTGCCGCTGGGCCCGGCATCATTTGCCCGAGCAATCGTTGCCGCTGGATCGGCTGTGCTGGATCGATGCCGAAGAAAACGGCGGCGCGGTGGAGCGCTACGGCGTGTTTCATCTGCCGACGATGTTTGTGATACGCGACGGCGCCTTCTTCGGGGCCCTTCGCACGCAGATGTCAGCCGACGCTATTGTCACGGGCCTGGCACACGCGCTGGCGACGCCGCCAGACGAATTACCCTGAAGCGGAGTTTCCATGAGCGAAAGTGCAACGAGCGAAAGCGCAGTCAAACCCCGGATCGGCATCATCGGCACCGGTGCGATCGGCGGCTTCTATGGCGTGATGCTGGCCCGGGCCGGCTTCGATGTACATTTTCTGCTGCGCAGCGAATTCGAGGCCGTCGCCCGCAACGGCCTGCACGTGGACAGTCAGGTGCACGGCCCGTTGGTGCTGGAGAATGTCCAGGCCTACGCCTCAGCGGCTGATATGCCGCCCTGTGACTGGCTGCTGGTCGGCGCCAAGACCACCGGCAACGGCGGGGTGGCCAACGCTATCGTCCAAGCCTCGGCGCCAGACGCCAAGGTGTTGCTGCTGCAAAACGGGTTGGGCGTTGAGGACCAGTTGCGCGAAGAGCTGCCCGATTCCCTTCATCTATTGGGCGGCCTGTGTTTTGTCTGCGTGCATCGCACAGGTCCGGGGCAGATCACCCATCAGGCCTTTGGTGCCGTGAACATCGGCTACCACAGCGGGCCGGCCGATTTGGCAACGCGCGGGCACTGGGTCGAGCAGGGCGCTTCGCTGTTTCACCAGGCGGGCATTGACTCCGTGGCGATGGACAACCTCGACAAAGCACGCTGGCAGAAACTGGTGTGGAACGTGCCCTACAACGGGCTATCGGTGCTGCTCAACGCCAGCACCACGCCGCTGATGGCTGACGCCGACAGTCGCGCGCTGATCCAGGGCCTGATGGCGGAAGTGGTGCAGGGCGCCGAAGCGTGCGGGCACGTGCTGCCGGAGGGTTACGCCGAGCAATTGCTCAAGGTCACTGGCCAGATGCCGGATTATCGGCCGAGCATGTACCACGACTTCACCGAAAAACGCCCGCTGGAACTTGACGCCATCTACGCCCGGCCCCTTGCGGCTGCGCTGGCCGCCGGCTGCGACATGCCCAAGGTGCGCGCCCTGTATCACGCGCTGGCGTGTATTGATCGCGGCAATCGTTGACGGCCAATGCCGTGCGCTTGCCCACCTCCCGCTTTAAGGAAGACTGATGAGCACTGAGCTGAACGTTAAAACCCCGGGGAGCAAGCTGGTGCTGGCGATTTCCTCGCGGGCGCTGTTTGATTTGCGGGAAAGCCATGACGTTTATATGGCCAGCGGCGTCGCTGCCTATCGCCAGTACCAGATCGACCACGAGGACGAAATCCTTGAGCCCGGTGATGCGTTCCGGCTGGTGGAAAAACTGCTCAGCCTGAACGCGAGCCTGAACCAGTCCCGGGTGGAAGTGGTGCTGGTCTCGCGCAACAGTGCCGACACCGGCTTGCGCGTATTCAATTCGATTCAGCATTACGGCCTCGACATTTCCCGCGCGGCGTTCGTCGGCGGGCGCAGTCCGTTTCCGTATCTGGCCGCTTTCGGCAGTCATCTGTTCCTGTCCACCCACGCCGAAGACGTGCGCAGCGCGCTGGACGCCGGCTTCGCCGCCGCGACCATTCTCTCTGGTGGCGCCCGTCGCGCGGCCAGTGCCGAGCTGCGCATCGCCTTCGACGGTGACGCCGTGCTGTTCTCCGATGAGTCCGAGCGCGTGTATCAGTCCGGAGGGCTTGAGGCGTTTCAGGCCAATGAGCGCGAAGCGGCGCGACGGCCCTTGCCCGGCGGCCCGTTCAAACCCTTTCTCGCGGCATTGAACGCCTTGCAGCGTGAATTCCCTGAAGAGTCCTGCCCGATTCGCACGGCGCTGGTGACTGCGCGCTCGGCGCCGGCTCACGAGCGGGTCATCCGCACACTGCGCGAGTGGGACATTCGTCTGGATGAGTCACTGTTTCTCGGCGGTCTGGACAAGTCTGCGTTTCTCGAAGCCTTCGCGGCGGACGTGTTCTTCGACGATCAGCCGGGCCACTGTGAGCGCGCGCGGGAAGTGGTGGCGACCGGGCATGTGCCCCACGGCATCAGCAACGAGCTAAAACCTTGAGGCGTTAGACCGAAAAGCAGCAGTCGGGCCGCCTGAGTGCGCGGCGCGCTGCTACGCTGATTAAGTCTTCACTTCAAAGGCTGTCCGGGGGTCCCATGATCCGCTCGATGCTCTACGCCACGGACCTCGGTGCTTATGCGCCGTATACCCTGCAGCACGCGCTGGTGCTGGCACGGACCTTCGATGCCGAGCTGCACGTTGTGCATGTGGTGGAGCCAATGGGCCTGTTTGCCGAGTCCGTGTTGCAGAGTTATCTGGCCGCCGACGTGCTCAAAGAGCTGCACAGTGAGGGCGTCAACACGGTGATCGATGGCATTGAGGCGCGGGTCATGGACAGCTTTCGTGAAGAACTGGGGGAGGGGCATGAGGACCTTGCCCTGATTCGCAGCGTTCGCGTGGTCCAAGGCGATCCATCCAATGTGATACTCGATCAGGCGCGCCTGCTCAGCGTCGACCTGCTGGTGGTGGGCAGTCGCAGCCACGGCGGGGAGGGGGATACGCCGATTGGCCGGACGGCGGCGCGAGTCCTGCAACTGTCCGACGTGCCGGTGTACATGGTGCCGATGCTGCACAGGCACACACCGAGGTGATCGCATTCCGGGAATGTGCCAAGGGCGTCAAAAGCTGCGTGCCATTACCGGATAAAAGTGATAAAAAGTTCTAGCTTTGCCTTCCTGACCAATAATCCAGTTATATACCGTCGCTGATGCCCGTGGCGTCTTCCGGCTTTGAGGGATACATATGAAGCTTCAACAACTGCGCTACATCTGGGAAGTGGCGCACCACGACCTCAACGTTTCAGCGACCGCGCAAAGCCTCTACACCTCGCAGCCAGGCATCAGCAAGCAGATCCGCCTGCTGGAAGACGAGTTGGGCGTCGAGGTCTTCGCCCGCAGCGGCAAGCACCTGACCCGCGTCACCCCGGCAGGCGAGCGCATTATCACGACCGCCGGCGAGATCCTGCGCAAAGTCGAAAGCATCAAGCAGATTGCCCAGGAATTCTCCAACGAGAAAAAGGGCACGCTGTCCATCGCCACCACCCACACCCAGGCGCGTTACGCGTTGCCGCCGGTGATCAGCAATTTCATCAAGCAGTACCCGGACGTCGCGCTGCACATGCATCAGGGCTCACCGATGCAGATCGCCGAAATGGCCGCCGACGGCACCGTTGATTTCGCTATCGCCACGGAAGCGCTGGAGCTGTTCGGCGATCTGGTGATGATGCCGTGCTACACCTGGAACCGCTGCGTGGTCGTGCCCCAGGGCCACCCGCTGACCAAGGTGCCGAAGCTGACCCTGGAAATACTTGCCGAATATCCCATCGTGACGTACGTGTTCGGTTTCACCGGCCGTTCCAAGCTCGACGAGGCGTTCAGTCACCGTGGGCTGACGCCGAAAGTGGTGTTCACCGCCGCCGACGCTGACGTGATCAAGACGTACGTGAGACTGGGATTAGGCGTCGGCATCGTCGCGAAAATGGCCGTCGATCCGAAGCTGGACAGCGATCTGGTGGTGCTCGACGCCAGCGAATTGTTCGAAGCCAGCGTAACCAAGATCGGTTTCCGCCGCGGCACCTTTCTGCGCGGTTTCATGTGCGATTTCATCGAGAAGTTCGCCCCGCACCTGACCCGCGAGGTTATGGCCAGAGCCATTCAGTGCCACAACAAGCAGGAGCTGGAAGAGCTGTTTGCCGGGGTTCAACTGCCGGAGCATTGATAGGCGAGCCTCAGCTTCAAGCGGCAAGTCTCAAGCGGCTAGAAGGAGCAGACCTCACGCGGACTGCTGTTCTCTTGCAGCCTGAAGCTTGCCGCTTAGCGCTGCTCCTCTATCCCTTCGCGATCATATTCCCGGCATGCAGCCCGCATTCCTTCTGCGTCGCTTCTTCCCACCACCAGCGGCCTTCGCGTTCGTGCTGATTCGGTAGAACAGGGCGCGTGCAGGGTTCGCAGCCGATGCTGATGAAGCCGCGCTCGTGCAGGCTGTTGAACGGCAGTTCGAGCATGCGGATGTAGTTCCACACGTCGGCGCTGCTCATCTGGGCGAGCGGGTTGAATTTGTACAGCGTGCGTTCCGGGGTCGAGAAGGCGCTGTCGATTTCCACTACGGCGACGTTGTTGCGCGTGCTCGGGCTCTGATCCCGACGCTGACCGGTGGCCCAAGCGCTCACGCCGGACAGCTTGCGGCGCAACGGCTCGATCTTGCGGATCCCGCAGCACTCGCCATGGCCGTCGCGGTAGAAGCTGAACAAGCCCTTTTCCTTGACCATCGGCTCCAGTTTTTCGCGGTCCGGGCTGACGATGTCGATGTCGATTTTGTACTGCTCGCGGACCTGATCGATGAAGCGATAGGTCTCCGGGTGCAGCCGGCCGGTGTCCAGGCTGAATACCTTGACGTTCTTGTTGATTTTCCAGGCCATGTCCACCAGCACCACGTCTTCCGCGCCACTGAAGGAAATCCACAGGTCATCGCCGAAGTGCTGGAAGGCAAATTTGAGGATGTCGGACGGGGATTTGCTGGCGAAGGTGGCGGCGATGTCGTCAACGTCAAAAGGGTGGTTCATCTGGGCGGGTTCCTGATCAGGGCTGGCGCTTAGGCGCTCGTAATGGCGCAGATGGTAACAAAAAACGTCGGGCCGTTTGGCTGAAAGCGAGGAGAGCACGGGTGCTTTGGCGGGCGGCAAACCTGTCGGGTCGCCACCCCGGTCACTCCCACAGGGTTGCATTCCCCGCCATACATCACCTAAAGGCTGCCACCCGAAACGGACAGGTTCACCGTCCCGATCACATCCCCTCCAGCGTCTCCATCAGCACCCGCACCTTGGTGAAGGTCTCCTGATATTCCGCCTCCCACTGCGAATCAGCGACGATCCCGCCGCCGCCCCAACACGCAACCTGGCCGTCTTTTGCCAGCAGACTGCGGATGGCGATGGAGCTGTCCATGCTGCCGCGCACGTCCAGGTACATCAACGAGCCGCAATACAAGGCGCGACGGTTGGGCTCCAGTTCGTCGATGATCTGCATCGCGCGGATCTTCGGCGCGCCGGTGATCGAGCCGCCGGGAAAACTGCCGCCAATCAGGTCCAGCGCGTCCTTGCCGTCGGCCAATTCGCCGGTGACGGCGCTGACCAGGTGATGCACGTTGGGATAGCTCTCGAGACTGAACAGCTCCGGCACCTTCACTGAACCGATCCGGCAGGTCCGGCCGAGATCGTTGCGCAGCAGGTCGACGATCATCAGGTTCTCGGCGCGGTCTTTCGCACTCGCAAGCAGCGCTTGAGCTAATGCGGCGTCCTCAACGGCATCTCGCCCTCTCGGCCGCGTGCCTTTGATCGGCCGGGTCTCGACCTGACGCTGACTGACTTTGACGAACCGCTCCGGCGACAGGCTCAACACCGCATCCCCCTCTGGCAGGGCCAGATACCCGGCGAACGGCGTGGGGCAGGCCACCCGCAGTGCTTGATACGCCGCCCACGGATCACCGAGGTACTGCGCCCGAAAGCGCTGGGCGAAATTGACCTGATAGCAGTCGCCGGCCTGAATGTAGGCGTGAATCCGCTCGATGGCCTGCCGGTACTGCTCGGCATTGATGTCCGGCGCGAAGGGCGCTGTCAGCGTGAACGATGGTGCCGGTTGCGCCACGGGTTGCTCGAACAGCGCGATCAGACGCTGGCGTTCGGCGTGATCAAGGGCGGGGTGAAACACCAACTGGCTGGTGTGGTCGTGGTGATCGCTGACCAGCGCCCAGGCGTAGAGGCCCAACCGCGCGGCGGGCAGGTGCAGGTCATCGATGGCCTGATCGGGCAGGGGCTCGAACAGACGGCCGAAGTCATACGCCAAGTAACCGATCAACCCACCGGCGAACGGCAGCGCGCAGTGCTCGGGCAGATCAGCTTCACCGAGCCGAGCCAGTGATTCACGCAGGCGCTGGAGAAAGCCCGGACCGGATTCGTCCGCCACCGGCTGCAGGGTTTCCAGCGGCCAGGCGCTGATCAGATCGAAGCGGCCACGGTCCGCCGTCGGGCGACCGCTGTCCAGCAGCACGGCGCCCGGGGCACCGCGCACGTGGGCGAAGTAACCGCTGGGGTCGGCGTAATAGGGCAGTGGGTGTACAGAGCAAGTTGGCATGCGAGGCGTGGATCAGTCAGTGCGCGAGGACGGCGATTGTAGTCTTCCCCAAGGGCGAGTCCTAGGGGGAAGGCGCAGTCGCTGGCGGCTCACCGTGCAAAATTCGTTGGGCCTCCTCCGGCGTCAGCGGGTAATCGAAAAAGCGCCGGTAGAAGTCCATCGTCTGTGCCGCCATGTCCACGTCCCGGAACAAAGCAGGATGCAACTGCTGCGCCGCCCACGGGACCTGAAGCGCCACTTCGGTGCCGTACCGATCCCACGGAAAAACTCCGGCCGGGTTGCGCAGGACGCGCCCGTTGCGCACGGCCTCAAGCTGGTTCAGCAGTTGCGGTTGCGCTGCTTGGTCCAGCCGGCCTGCGTTGGCAGCGAGAATGACGACATCCGGCTGCCAGGCCAGCAACTGCTCTGCCGACACGATTTGCAGGTTGCCCTTGAGTCCCGTCGCGGCATTGCGGCCTCCGGCGAGCTTGATCCAGTCGTCGATCAGCGTGTCGGCGCCGTCCACTTTCAGCGGATTGACCGAGGCGATGTGCAGCACCTTGGGCCGCTGCTCCGCCGGGATACCCGCGACCACGCGATTGACTGCTGCCAATTGCTGATCCAGAAATCTGTTGTAAGCAATGGCCCGAACGCCGGGTTCTGTGCCGCCAAGGGCTTGAGCGGTGTTGAGCATCGAGCGTTTCAACCCGGCCAGGTCGGTGTAGCCCATCTGCATGACCGGCAGGCCCAGCTGTCGATAGGCGATGGCCTGACGGTCGCCGAGGGCGGTGAACACCAGATCGACGTGCTCGGCCAGCAAGCTCTCGGCATTGAACGCCGTGCCCTGGATGGCCGTGGCCTGGTTCAGCGTTGGCAGGATCTTGAACATCCACGGTTGGCTTTCAGGGTGGTTGACCGTCGCAACGATGCGCGAACCGGCCCCCAGCGTCATCAGCAGCACATGGTGGGCATACCAGGCGTCAGCGATGCGGGCGGGTGCTGCCGGGACGTTGACCTGTTGTCCGCCATCCTCCTCCACCTGCCTGGGTTTCAGCCGGCTGGCCTGAATGGTCTGGCCCTCGTCGCCCGGATCAGCGAAGGCGCTGGCACTCAGGCTGACCAGCAGCAAACCGCTCAGCAAACGACCCATGCCGCCCCGCCGCCTGTTCACAGGTCCACCTGAATCGACGCCTGCACCATGCGCGGCGCGGCCGGGGTGGCGCTGGCTTGCCCGGCACCGGTATAGCCGTTCAGCCCGCCGGGGACGATGTTGGTCCAGTAGCGTTCGTTGGCCAGGTTGGTGACTTCGAGGCGGTAGACCGTGTCGCGTTTCATCAACCGGGTGCTGTAGCTGGCGCCGGCGTCGAAGGTTGTGTAGCTGCCCACCCAGTGATCGTTGCTGTCATCGGTGGGGCGCGCGCTGGCGTAACGGGCGTTGAGGTTGACGGCGAGGCCCGGCACCTGGTCGATGCGGTATTCGGTCAGCAGGCTGGCAGTGACCCGAGACAGCCCGACGATGCGCGTGTCTTCGGTGCTGTCGTTGCCGGTGGACAGCAGCTTCGGGTCCAGCCAGGTGATGCCGCCGAACAGCTTGAGATTCTGGCTCAGGTCGCCGTCGGCGAGGAATTCCACCCCGCGATTGCGCTGATCACCCGCCACGGCGTAGACGTTATCCGCCTGGGTGTAGGCGAAGGGCCGCTTGATCTGGAACGCTGCCAGCGACAGGTTGACCCCGCGCGCGACCCATTTGCCACCCAGCTCCCACATGCGACTGCGGTACGGCGACAGGATCGCCCCGGCGTTGCTGCTGCCGGCCGCCGCACTGTCACCCTGTTGCAGGCTGTCGGCGTACGTCAGGTACAGCGTCAGGTCGTCCACCGGCTTGTACATCACGCTGGTCGCCGTGCTGATGCCCGAGTCTTGGGATGACGTGTGGACGCCTGCTTGAGAATAGTTGTCGGCGGTCAAACGGCTCTGGCTGCCGCTGAGCATCAGGCTCCATTTCGGCGTGAAGGTCAGGGTGTCGCCCAGTACGAAGGAATGCTGGCGGGCGTTGGCCGAGTGGTATCGATCGGTGAAGTCGGGGAAGTCAGGCTCGTCGAAGCCGACCGGATTGCTTAATGAGGCGCTGCCCAAGGTCTTCGTGCCGCCGTTCACGGGGTTGTAGTTGTCCCAGTCGAAACCGGTGACACCGACGGTCAGGTCGTGGCGAATGCCGGCGGTGTAGACGCTGCCGTTGAGGTTGGCCAGATAGCTGTTGATGGTGAAGCGGCTGGCGGTCGCGCTTGCCACCGAGCTGCGATAGGTGCCGGCGTTGTTGATCAGCGTGTTGGTGACCGCGGTGGACTCGCGGTCGGCGATCTGCCGCAGCGCGCCGATGTCGAGTTTCCAGTTGCCGTCGAAGTCATGCTTGAAATGCGTGCTGGCGGTGTCCGTGGTGTTGTTGTCGCCGGAATAATTCTGCCCGAGATTGCTGCGGGTCGGGTCCGGCGCGTGGGGCAGCGTCACGCCCGAGGCGACGGCGAACTTGCCGGGCAGGCCCTTGGATAGATAGCTGTAGTGGCTGACGCTGGTCTCGATGACGCTGTCGTCACCGATCTGGAAATCCGTGGCGAGGCTCACCAGTTGCCTACGCAAGGTGCTGCCGGGGGCATAGCTGTGGCCTTGCTCGTCGGCCACGTTCAGGCGGTATTTGATCTTGCCGTCCGGGTCGAACGGGCCGCTCAGGTCTGCGGCCTTGGGCCAGGTCAGCCCGGTGCCTACGCCGAGGGTCACTCGATTGCGGGTGAAATCGGTCGGGCGTTTCGACAGCAGGTTGAAGGTGCCGGCCGGATTCGCCGGGCCATACAGCGACCCCGACAGTCCGCTCAGCACTTCGACGCCGCCCAGTTGCTCGGCCGGGTAATCGGTGGTCGACACCACATTGAGGCCGTCCAGCCGGCTGTTCTGCACCACGCTGCCCTGCAGGCCCCGGGTTTGCGGCCGGGCGCCGTCGGCCTGCACGGAAGGCATGTAGCGGATGATGTCCTTGAAGCTCTTGAGCTGCTGGCTGTCGATCAGGTCCGAGGACAGCACGCTAATGGAATAGGGCGTGTCCAGCAGCCTGCGCTCACCCATCGGGCCGAGGGTCGCCGACTTCTCCCGCGCCTGATCGGCAATCGACTGTTCGGCACTGATGTCCAGCGGCGCCAGGGTCATTTCTTGGGCCAGGCTGACCTGGGCGAAGCCGCCGAACAAGAGTGGCGCAAAGGCCAGGCGCGTGGAAAGGGATCGGGTCATGCAAACACTCAGCAAGGAATGAAAAAGCGGTGGCCGCTGCTGTCGATCTGCTCGACGGCGACCTGGTAAAGACGCGCCATGAGCGCGCTGTCGATGACGTCGTGGGGGGCGCCGTCGGCGATGAGTCGGCCGTCGTGCAGGACCAGCACGCGATTGGCCGAGGCAAGAGCGTGTTCAGGGCGATGGGTGCTGGACAAAATGCTGATGCCTTGGGCGGCGAGGCGCTTGAGCAAGGCCAGCAGGCGCAGCTGATGGCCGTAGTCGAGGCCGGTGACCGGCTCATCAAGAATGATGGTATTGGCGCGCTGGACCATGGCCCGGGCGATCAGCACTAACTGACGCTCGCCGCCGGACAGCTCGGTGTACGGCCGTTCACTTAGATGAAGGATGCCCAGGTCGGTCAGGGCCTGCTGCACAGAGGTCTTGTCGTCGCGGCTCGGTGCATGGCCCAGGCCCACGCTGGGCAATCGCCCCTGCCCAACGATGTGGGCGACGCTGAACGGAAAGCTCGGCACATGGCTCTGAGGTACGTAGGCAATCTGCCGGGCAATGGCACGGCGCTTCATCGAGCGCATCGGTTGGCCGTCGAGCAGCACCTCGCCGGCGTGGGGTGTCAGCAACCCCAGCAGCAGTTTCATCAACGTGCTTTTTCCGGCGCCGTTGGCCCCCAGGAGGGCGATGTTGTCGCCGGCGGCGATGTCCAGCGAGACGTTATCGAGGATCACGCGGTCGCCGATTCGATAGCTCAGTTGACGGGCCTGCAAGCGTTTCATAGCCAACCCTTGCGCACGCGATGCAGCACCAGCACAAAGGCGATCGCGCCGAACAGCTCGGTGATGATGCCGAGGGGGATCTCTCCCGCCGACACGCTGCGAGCGACGCCGTCGGCCGCCAGCAGGAAGATCCCGCCCAGGCAGGCGCTGAGGGGCAGCAAGCGCGCATTGCCGGGGCCGACCAGCAGCCGCGCCAGATGCGGAATCAACAAGCCGATCCAACCGACCATCCCCGCCAGACTCACAGTGAGTGCGCAGATCAGCGTGGTCAGCACGATCAGGCCGCCACGGATCTGCTCGACCGGCACGCCCAGGCTCAGGGCCTCGTCATCACTCAGGGACAGCGCATCGATGGCGCGGCCCGTCAGGCACAACAGCACAATCGCCACGGCCAGAATCGGGCCGATGATCCACAGTGCTTGAGCATCCACGGCGCTGAGGCTGCCGAGCAGCCAATAGACGATGCTCGGCAATTGATCCACCGGATCGGCCATGTATTGGGCGATGGACAGCAGCGAGGTGAAGAGGGCGTTCGCGACAATGCCGCCGAGCACCAGCAGCAAGATCGACGGGGTGTGGAACATGTGCGCGATGCCCAGACCGACCGCCACGGCGATCAGCCCGGTCATGCAGGCGACCAGCGCAATGGCCAAAGGCGGCAGGTGCCAGATGATCCCCAGCGCAGCGCCGAACGCACAACCGCTCAACACCCCCAGCAAACCCGGCGACACCAGCGGATTGCGAAACACGCCCTGATACGCCGCGCCCGAGACGGAAAGCCCGGCGCCCACTAGAACCGCTGCGATAACCCGAGGCAGGCGCGCCTCGATGATCAGGCTGTGAAGCAGGTCATAGCGCTGGGCGGGCATGTCGCTGAGGCCGAGCATCGTTGCGATGAACGTGCTGATTTCGTGGATTGAGATGTGATAGCGACCCAATAACAGCGCGCAGGCTGCCGTCACGATCAATGCCAAGAGGCTGAGCAACAGAGGGGAATACAGCTTGGCAGAAGACATCTGTTGCTCGTTGTTTCGGTATGTAAAAAACTATACAGCGATAGGCGAGGGTTCTCTAGGGACGGAATGCCGCATGGGGTGAATCTTCATTTGGCAGGAGGTTGTGGGCGGGAATATTGGGCTGAATTTTGCGGTGTGCCGCCTGACGCCTTCCCGGCTAAAGCCGGTCCTACGAATGTGTGCGGTGCTTGGTAGGACCGGCTTCAGCCGGGAAGGGGCCGGTGGGGGCGCCATTCGTTTTGCGGTGTGGCGCGTGACGTTTTCCCGGCTAAAGCCGGTCCCACAGTCGGCATTTCAGCCAATTCCATTGACCGCACGCGCTGCCTGGTGGGAACGGCTTTAGCCGGGAAGGGGCCGGTGTGATCGCCATCAGTTTGTCGGCGAACACCGATCAGCCTGATCAATCGACACAACTCAAACGTGCCCAAACAACCCCTGGGCAAACTTGACCCGCTCTTCCGGGCTCTCCTGAACACCGTCCGCCGCCAGCTCTTCGAGGCGCTTTTCCACCGCCACGGTCCGGTGAGTCAGCCCGCAGTCATTGGCGATCTGGATGTTCAGCCCCGGCCGCGCATTCAGCTCCAGAATCAGCGGCCCGCGGTCCTGGTCCAGCACCATGTCGACGCCGATATAACCCAGGCCGCACAGCTCGTAGCACTCTGCCGCGAGCTTCATGAAACCGTCCCAGTTCGGCAGCTGCACGCCATCCACCGCGTTGGTGGTGTCGGGGTGCTTGCTGATGATGTTGTTCAGCCAGGTGCCGCGCAGCGTCAGGCCGGTCGCCAGATCGACGCCGACACCGATGGCGCCCTGGTGCAGGTTGGCCTTGCCGCCGGACTGCCGGGTGGGCAGGCGCAGCATCGCCATCACCGGGTACCCCATCAGCACAATCACGCGGATGTCCGGTACGCCCTCGTAACTGATGCTCTTGAAAATCTGGTCCGGCGTAACCCGGTATTCGATGAGCGCGCGATCACGGTGGCCGCCCAGGGAATACAGCCCGGTGAGAATGCTGGAAATCTGATGCTCGATTTCGTCGTGGCTGATGATGCGCCCGGAAATCGTGCGGAAACGCTCTTCGAATCGGTCGGCGATGACCAGAATGCCGTCGCCGCCTGCACCCTTGGCCGGCTTGATGACGAAATCGCTGCGCCCGCCGATGATCGTGTCGAGCTTGTCGATTTCCTTCTCGGTGGAAATGATCCCGTACATCTCGGGCACGTGAATGCCCGCCGCGATCGCCCGCTCCTTGGTGATGATCTTGTCATCGACGATGGGGTAGAGGCTGCGCTTGTTGTACTTGAGCACGTAGTCGGCGTTACGCCGGTTGATGCCCATGATCCCCTTGGCTTCCAGCGCCTTCCAGGTTTTCCACCAGCCGATCATTTATGGGTTTCCCGCTCGGCGTCTTCCTTGAGGAAGGCCTTGAAGCGGACCAGTTCGGTCAGCCGATAACCGCGATAACGCCCCATCGCCAGCATGAAACCCACCAGGATCAGCAGGATGGCCGGGAAGGTGAACACGAAGTAGATGAACTCCGGGATGCTCATGATGATGTGCGCCAGGGACGCCGCGAACAGCGTGCCAATGGCGACCTTCATCGCATGGCCGCCGCCGCGTTCTTCCCAGGTGATCGACAGGCGTTCGATGGTCATGGTCAGAATCACCATCGGGAACAGCGCGACCGACAACCCGCGCTCAAGGCCCAGCTTGTGACTGAACAGGCTGATGGCGGCAATCAGCACCACGACGAAGGTCAGCACCACCGACAGCCTCGGCAGCATTTGCAGCTTCAGGTGTTCGAGGTACGAGCGCAGGGACAGGCCCAGCGCCGTGATGATGGTGAACAGCACGATGCCAAAGCCCAGCTGGGTCTCGCGGAACGCCAGCGCGATCAGCACCGGGGTGAAGGTCCCCAGCGTCTGCAGGCCTACGAGGTTGCGCAGGATCAGGATCACCAGCACGCCGATCGGGATCATCACCATGATCATGAAGGTCTGCTGGGTTTGCAGCGGCAGGCTGTACAGCGAGTATTCGAGGAAGTCGGCGTCGGTGCTTTCATCGGTCAGCTTGGCCAGACGAATCGCGTTCATCTCGCTGTTGTTCAGGCTGAAACTCACGGTGGCTTTTTTGCCACCCTCCACGGAGATCAGGTTGTCGTTGCCGATCCACCACAGCAGGCGGTCCTGGGGCAGGCCCGCTTCACCGGTTTCCGGATTGAAATACAGCCAGTCCTTGCCATTGAAGCTGCGCAGCCACAGTTCGGGTGACTGCGGCTGATCGGCGACCAGGCGAATGGTATGGGCTTTCTCCACCGGCACGTGGGCAATGGACAGCAGGGTTTCAGTGATCCGCGCCTTGTTCTGCACCGACGTGTCGCCGGCCAGCAGCAGCTTGACGTTGTCGTCGCTCAGATTGTTGACACGCTTGATGGCTTCGCTGACGAAGGTTTCGACGTCGGCGGAATGTTGCCGGATCGGCGCAAGCAGCGCGTCGGCGGCGATTTTTTCCGGGCCTTCCACAACGATGCTGTCGCGGAAGATCGGCCCTTTGATCTTGGCTTTCTCGCCGCTGTAGCGCTTGGTCAACACCAGCCGGTAGTACAACGTCTGATTGCCGTTGGCCCGGCGCGCGGACCAGGTGACCTTGCGGTTGCCGTCGGCACGATTGACGTTCACGCCGTAGTTGTTGGAGATGAAGCTTTCATTGAGGCTGATGTAATCCCGGGACAGTGGTGGCACGTACATCTGCACCTTGACCGTGTCCTTGGGGTTGGCGACGAACTCGACCTTGGCGTCGATGTTCCACAGGTCGTCGGTTTCGTCTTCGGTCACCGGAATGCCGAGCACCAATATCTGGTAAGCCGTGATCGCGATGCCCAGCGTGACGAGGGTCGCGATCAGGATTTTCAGATGGAGGGTAAGAGAGCGCATGTCGTTACTCTGCGGTTTGAGCATCGGTGACGCAGGCAGGCTTGCCGGCTGCGTATTTCAGACTTGGATCAACCAGCGCATCGAAGTGCTTGAGGGCTTCGGAGCCAATCAAAAGCGGGTATTGGAATGCGCTGCGGTCGGTCAAGTTCACTTCTATGGTGCGCAGCGCCCCGCCCATGCAGACATCCAGGCTGATGACCGGGCGGGCGGTGTACTTCTTGTCGTCATCGGCGTCGATGTCGCCGGCGCGGCGCTTGATCTTGCTGACCCGGGCCAGGGGACGTTCGATGGGGTGTTCGTGGGCATCGTCGATGGCCAGGTAAAAACGCACCCAGGATTCGCCATTGCGCTTGAAGCGTTTGATGTCTCGGGCGCTCAGGGAGGCGGTTTTGGCGCCGGTGTCCAGTTTGGCGGCAACCTGCAGGTCGATGTCGGCAAGCTCCGCGTATTCGTTCAGGCCATAGACGGTCTTTTCAGCGGCTAAGGCCAGACTGGGGAGAAAAACCCCGGGCAGAAAAAGGCCCGGCAGGTACAGGGATAAGAGGAAGAGAAGAGGGTGGCGGCTCATAAGTCCAGGCGCGATGAAAAGTGAAAGAGCTGCTTTGACGCCGAAATCGGGTTTTGGTTTGACCAAGGGTGCCGATCCTGCGAAAGCCGCTTGCTGCCCCTTGGGGGCTGGAGCGGCCGGCATTCTAGCATGAAGCTTTTGTGGCGCGACCGAGGGGCGGCGCGGACAGGTGCCGTCAGACACTTCGCCAGAACGTGTCGCCATTAGACGATTGTCGACAATCAATCATTTAGCTTTGACGTAATAGCCGTGTTTCGCTAGATTTACTGGCATTCACTCTTCAGGTGTCAACAATGTTGGATGCCGCAGACATTCTCCCTGCTTCGCCGGTCGATGCCGAGACCCTGTCCGAGAACGTCTTTCGCCGCATACAGGCGGCCATCGTCAAGGGCGACATCGCCCCCGGCAGCAAGATCTCCGAGCCCGAGCTGGCGCGCACCTACGGCATCAGCCGTGGGCCATTGCGCGAGGCCATCCACCGGCTTGAAGGCCAGCGCCTGTTGGTCCGCGTGCCCCACGTCGGCGCTCGCGTGGTTTCCCTGAGCCATGCCGAGCTGGTCGAGCTCTATGAAATCCGCGAATCCCTTGAAGGCATGGCCTGTCGCCTCGCCGCCGAGCGCATGACGGTTGAAGAGGTCGACGAACTGCGCCGCGTGCTGGAAACCCATGAGCGTGACAGCGCCTTTCAGGCCGGCGTCGGCTATTACCAGCAGGAAGGCGACTTCGACTTTCATTACCGGATCATTCAGGGCGCGCGTAACAGCACGCTGACCCAGATGCTCTGCGATGACCTCTACCAACTGGTGCGCATGTACCGCATCCAGTTCTCGACGACGCCCAATCGTCCGCGCCAGGCGTTCGCCGAGCATCACCGTATTCTCGACGCCATCGCCGAGCGTGACGGTGAGCTGGCCGAGCTGTTGATGCGCCGACACATTGCCGCGTCCAAACGCAATATTGAGCAGCGCTTTCACGCTGCCACTGCCCGAGGTGAACAATGACCACAAGCACCACTCCCGGCCAACGCTTCCGTGACGCTGTCGCCAGTGAACATCCGCTGCAAGTGGTCGGCACGATCAACGCCAACCACGCGCTCTTGGCGCAACGGGCGGGCTTCAAGGCGATTTACCTGTCCGGCGGCGGTGTCGCGGCGGGTTCGCTGGGGGTGCCGGACCTCGGCATTACCGGCCTGGACGACGTACTCACCGACGTGCGCCGCATCACCGACGTATGCGACCTGCCGCTGCTGGTGGACGTCGACACCGGTTTCGGTGCTTCGGCGTTCAACGTGGCGCGCACGGTCAAGTCGATGATCAAGTTCGGCGCGGCGGCGATGCACATCGAAGACCAGGTCGGCGCCAAGCGCTGCGGTCACCGGCCCGGCAAGGAAATCGTCTCGCAGCAGGAGATGGTCGATCGCATCAAGGCGGCGGTGGATGCGCGAACCGACGACAGTTTCGTGATCATGGCGCGCACCGATGCGCTGGCGGTTGAGGGCCTTGAATCCGCACTGGACCGCGCCGCAGCGTGCATCGAGGCGGGCGCGGACATGGTCTTCCCGGAAGCGATCACCGAGCTTGAGATGTACAAGCTGTTTGCCTCGCGGGTAAAGGCGCCGATCCTCGCCAACATCACCGAATTCGGCTCGACGCCGCTGTTTACCACCGACGAGCTGAGGTCCGCTGAAGTGGCGTTGGTGCTGTATCCACTGTCGGCGTTCCGGGCAATGAACAAAGCGGCGGAAAACGTCTACACGGCGATTCGTCGCGACGGCACCCAGAAGAACGTGATCGACACCATGCAAACGCGGATGGAGTTGTACGAGCGCATCGACTACCACGCGTTCGAGCAGAAGCTCGATGCGCTGTTTGCGCAGAAGAAACCGTAGAAAAGCCGCAAACGAATTGCCGATTCCCACACAACTACAAGACTGGAGACAGCAATGGCTGAAGCAAAAGTATTGAGCGGCGCAGGCCTGCGAGGCCAGGTGGCCGGGCAGACCGCGTTGTCCACCGTCGGCCAGGCCGGCGCCGGGCTGACCTACCGCGGCTACGACGTGCGTGAACTCGCCGCCGACGCCCGATTCGAAGAGGTCGCGTACCTGTTGCTGTACGGCGATCTGCCAACCCAGGCGCAGCTCGACGGCTACCTGAAGAAACTCCAGGGCCTGCGCGACCTGCCCCAGGCGTTGAAAGAAGTGCTGGAGCGCATTCCCGCCGACACCCACCCCATGGACGTGATGCGCACCGGCTGCTCGATGCTCGGCAATCTCGAGCCCGAAGCCAGCTTCGCCCAGCAGCTCGATTCCACCGACCGGCTGCTGGCCGCGTTCCCGGCGATCATGTGCTACTGGTACCGCTTCAGCCACGAAGGCAAGCGCATCGACTGCGTCACCGACGAGGTGTCCATTGCCGGACACTTCCTGAAGCTGCTGCTGGACAAGGCGCCGAGCGAACTGCACCGCAAGGTCATGGACGTGTCGCTGATTCTCTACGCCGAGCACGAATTCAACGCCTCGACCTTTACCGCGCGAGTTTGCGCATCGACCCTGTCCGACCTGTTTTCCTGCATCACAGCGGCCATCGGCACCCTGCGCGGGCCATTGCACGGCGGCGCCAATGAAGCGGCGATGGAGATGATCCAGAAATTCGCCTCCGCCGAAGAAGCGACGAAGGGCACTTTGGCGATGCTCGAACGCAAGGACAAGATCATGGGCTTCGGCCACGCGATCTATAAGGACAACGACCCGCGTAACGAGGTGATCAAGGGTTGGTCGAAAAAGCTCGCGGAGGAGGTGGGCGACACGGTGCTCTTTCCGGTCTCCGAAGCCATCGACAAGACCATGTGGGAGCAGAAGAAACTCTTCCCCAACGCCGACTTCTACCACGCCTCGGCGTACCACTTCATGGGCATCCCGACTCAGCTGTTCACCCCGATCTTCGTCTGCTCGCGCCTGACCGGATGGGCCTCCCACGTGTTCGAACAGCGCGCCAACAACCGCATCATCCGACCGAGCGCCGAATACATCGGCGTCGAACAGCGCAAATTCGTGCCCATCGAACAGCGCTGATGGGCAAAGGAGAGTTCCACGGGGCTCTCCACCCGTAACTTTTCCGTGATCGAGTCCTGACGATGAACACTGAATACCGCAAATCGCTGCCCGGCACGGCGCTGGATTACTTCGACGCCCGCGCGGCGGTCGATGGGATCAAGCCCGGTGCCTACGCCACGCTGCCGTACACCTCCCGCGTGCTCGCCGAAAACCTGGTGCGCCGTTGCCATCCGACGACGCTGACAGCCTCGCTCACACAACTGATCGAACGCAAGCGCGACCTCGATTTCCCATGGTTTCCCGCGCGCGTGGTCTGCCACGACATCCTTGGCCAGACCGCACTGGTCGACCTGGCCGGCTTGCGCGACGCCATCGCCGACATGGGCGGCGACCCCGCGCAGGTCAATCCGGTGGTGCCCGTGCAGTTGATCGTCGACCACTCGCTGGCGGTCGAATGCGGGGGCTACGACCCGGATGCCTTCAGCAAGAACCGGGCGATTGAAGACCGTCGCAACGAAGACCGTTTCCACTTCATCAACTGGACCAAGCAGGCCTTCAAGAACGTCGAAGTGATCCCGCCGGGCAACGGCATCATGCATCAGATCAATCTGGAGCGGATGTCACCGGTGATCCAGACGCTGAACGGCGTCGCCTTCCCGGACACGCTGGTCGGCACCGACAGCCACACCCCTCACGTTGATGCGCTGGGCGTCATCGCCATCGGCGTCGGCGGCCTGGAAGCCGAGAACGTCATGCTCGGCCGCGCCTCGTGGATGCGCCTGCCGGACATCATCGGCGTCGAACTGTCGGGCCGTCCGCAGCCAGGCATTACCGCCACCGACGTGGTGCTGGCGCTCACCGAATACCTGCGTCAGCAAAAGGTCGTCGGCGCGTACCTGGAGTTCTACGGCGAGGGCGCCCGCGCGCTGACCCTCGGCGACCGCGCGACCATCTCGAACATGGCCCCGGAATACGGCGCGACCGCGGCCATGTTCAGCATCGATCAACAGACCATCGACTACCTCAGGCTGACCGGCCGCGAAGATCAGCAAGTGCAGCTGGTCGAGACCTTCGCCCGCCACACCGGGCTCTGGGCCGACAGCCTGACCACCGCCGAATACGAGCGCGTCCTGCGTTTCGACCTGTCCAGCGTGGTGCGCAACATGGCCGGGCCGTCCAACCCCCATGCACGTGTAGCCACGGCCGATCTGGCCGCCAAAGGCATCGCGGCGCCGTGGCAGGAGACCCCGGGCGAAATGCCGGATGGCGCGGTGATCATCGCCGCCATCACCAGCTGCACCAACACCAGCAACCCGCGCAACGTCATCGCCGCAGGTTTGCTGGCGCGCAACGCTAATCGTTTGGGGCTGACGCGCAAACCCTGGGTGAAGTCGTCCCTGGCGCCGGGCTCGAAAACCGTCGCTCTGTACCTGGATGAAGCAGGGCTGACCGGCGAGCTGGAGCAACTGGGTTTCGGCATCGTCGCGTTCGCCTGCACCACCTGCAACGGCATGTCCGGCGCGCTGGATCCCGTGATCCAGCAGGAAATCATCGACCGCGACCTGTACGCCACGGCGGTGTTGTCGGGCAACCGCAACTTCGACGGGCGCATTCACCCTTACGCCAAGCAGGCGTTTCTCGCCTCGCCGCCGCTGGTGGTGGCCTACGCCATCGCCGGAACAATCCGCTTCGATATCGAGAAAGACGTGCTGGGCCTCGGCCCCAACGGCGAAGAAATCCACCTGAAAGACCTCTGGCCGAGCGACGCCGAGATCGACCAGGTGGTGAAGGCCTCGGTCAAGCCGGAGCAGTTCCGTCAGGTGTACATCCCGATGTTCGCCATCCACGAAGACACCGGCCCGAAAGTCGCGCCGCTTTACGACTGGCGCCCGATGAGCACCTACATTCGTCGCCCGCCGTATTGGGAAGGCGCCCTGGCCGGCGAACGAACCCTCATGGGCATGCGTCCGCTGGCGGTGCTGCCGGACAACATCACCACCGATCATCTGTCGCCCTCCAACGCGATCATGCTCGACAGCGCCGCTGGCGAATACCTGGAGAAAATGGGCCTGCCGGAAGAGGACTTCAACTCCTACGCCACCCATCGCGGCGATCACCTGACGGCCCAGCGCGCCACGTTCGCCAACCCCAAGCTGTTCAATGAAATGGTGGTGGAGAACGGCAAGGTCAAGCAGGGTTCCTACGCGCGGATCGAACCGGAAGGCCAGGTCACGCGGATGTGGGAGGCCATCGAAACCTACATGGCGCGCAAGCAGCCCCTGATCATCATTGCCGGCGCCGATTACGGTCAGGGTTCGTCCCGGGACTGGGCCGCCAAGGGCGTGCGTCTGGCGGGCGTTGAAGTCATCGTCGCCGAGGGCTTCGAGCGTATCCATCGCACCAATCTGGTGGGCATGGGCGTGCTGCCGTTGGAGTTCAAACCGGGCACCAATCGCCTGACCCTGGGTATCGACGGTACTGAAACCTTCGACGTGATCGGCGCGCGTACGCCGGGCGCAACGCTGACGCTGATCATCCAGCGCAAGAATGGCGAGCGTGTGGAGGTGCCGGTGACCTGCCGTCTCGACACGGGGGAAGAGGTGTTGATCTACGAGGCCGGCGGCGTGCTGCAACGCTTCGCCCAGGACTTCCTCGAATCCTCCGCCGTCGCCTGAGCCGACGCGCGCTCTTTATGACGCGCGCTCTATATAAAGAAGGAGCAGTTGATGGCTTCCACCGCACAGATCAAGATTCCCGCGACCTATATGCGCGGCGGCACCAGCAAGGGCGTGTTTTTCCTCCGGGACGACCTGCCTGAAGCCGCGCAAACCCCCGGTGCGGCCCGTGATGCCTTGCTGTTGCGGGTGATCGGCAGCCCCGACCCCTACGCCAAGCAGATCGATGGCATGGGCGGCGCGACGTCAAGCACCAGCAAAACGGTGATCCTGTCAAAGAGCGAGAAAGCCGATCACGACGTCGATTACCTGTTTGGTCAAGTGGCCATCGATAAGCCCTTCGTCGACTGGAGCGGCAATTGCGGCAATCTGTCAGCGGCAGTCGGCCCGTTCGCGATCAGCAACGGTCTGGTTGACCCGGCGCGCATTCCCTGGAACGGCGTGGCGGTGGTGCGCATCTGGCAGGCCAACATCGGCAAAACCATCATCGCCCACGTGCCGATGACCGACGGCGCGGTGCAGGAAACCGGCGATTTCGAGCTCGACGGCGTGACCTTTCCGGCGGCGGAAGTGCAGCTGGAATTCATGGACCCTGCCGCAGACGAGGAGGGCGCAGGCGGCTCGATGTTCCCCACCGGCCATCTGGTGGACGAGCTTGAAGTGCCGGGCGTGGGGACGTTCAAGGCGACGATGATCAATGCCGGCATCCCGACGATTTTCGTCAACGCCCGGGACATCGGCTACACCGGCAGCGAATTGCAAGACGCAATAAACAGCGATCCGAAGGCCCTGAGCATGTTCGAAACGATCCGGGCCTATGGCGCCTTGCGCATGGGGCTGATCGGCACGGTCGAGGAGGCAGCGACGCGTCAGCACACGCCCAAAGTAGCGTTCGTGGCCGCGCCTGCGGACTACCTGTCTTCCAGCGGCAAACGGGTCACCACCGCAGACACCGATCTGTTGGTGCGCGCCATGTCCATGGGCAAGCTGCACCACGCGATGATGGGCACCGCAGCAGTGGCCATCGGCACGGCAGCCGCGATTCCCGGAACGCTGGTCAATCTGGCAGCGGGCGGCGGCGAGCGCAGTGCCGTGCGCTTCGGCCATCCTTCCGGAACCCTGCGTGTCGGCGCTGAAGCGGTATTGGTCGACGGCGAATGGCAAGTCAAAAAAGCCATCATGAGCCGCAGTGCGCGGGTCTTGATGGAAGGATGGGTGCGAGTGCCGGGCAACAGCTTCTGACCGGAGCGCATGGCCTGCTCCGGCCAACTTGCAGCTTGCAGCTTCAAACTTGCCGCTGCGCAGCTACTTAAACCGCCGCTCCACGCCTTTCTCCACCAGCACCTTCGCCGAGATTTCCTCCACCGAAAAATGCGTGGAATTGATGTGCGGGATGTTTTCGCGGCGGAACAGGCCCTCGACTTCGCGCACTTCGAACTCGCACTGGGCGTAGCTGGCGTAGCGGCTGTTGGGTTTGCGTTCGTGGCGGATCGCGGTGAGGCGGTCGGGATCGATGGTCAGGCCGAACAGTTTGTCCCGGTGCAGTTTCAGCGCAGGGGGCAGCTGCAGGCGCTCCATGTCGTCTTCGGTCAGCGGGTAATTGGCCGCACGGATGCCGAATTGCATGGCCATGTACAGGCAGGTCGGGGTTTTGCCGCAGCGCGACACACCCACCAGGATGATGTCGGCCTTGTCGTAGTAATGGGTTCTGGCGCCGTCGTCGTTGTCCAGCGCAAAGTTCACCGCCTCGATCCGCTCCATGTAGTTGGAGTTGTGCCCGATCGAGTGGGATTTCCCCACCGAGTAGGACGAGTGTGAACTAAGCTCCAGCTCCAGCGGGGCGAGGAAGGTCGAGAAGATATCGATCATGAAGCCGTCTGAGGTCGCGAGAATCTCGCGGATGTCCTGGTTGACGATGGTGTCGAAAATGATCGGACGGGCTTCGTCCTTCTCGGCGGCCTTGTTGATTTGCTGCACCATGGCCCGCGCCTTCTCGACGCTGTCGATATAGGGCCGCGTGAACTTGTTGAATGTAATGTTTTCAAATTGCGCTAGCAGACTCTGGCCAAGGGTTTCGGCGGTGATGCCGGTGCCATCGGAGATGAAAAAAGCGGATCGTTTCATTTGCGCCCCGGGGCCTTAAGCTGAAGACAATTTGTGGATATGATAGGCCGGCTTGCGGGCCATGACTGGCCGCATTCTACCTGTTTTCAATCGCCGCGATTCCCGCACCAAAAGCGTTCCCAACAATAACCGGTTAGTGGAGAGATCACCTTGGTAGAGTACGTAGTTTCCCTCGATAAGCTCGGCAAACATGATGTTGAGCACGTGGGGGGCAAGAACGCATCCCTCGGCGAGATGATCAGCAACCTGGCGGGCGCAGGCGTGTCCGTTCCCGGTGGCTTTGCCACTACCGCTCAGGCCTACCGTGATTTCCTCGAGCAGAGTGGCCTGAACGATCAGATCCATCAGGCCCTCGACGCTCTGGACGTTGACGACGTCAACGAGCTGGCCAGAACCGGCGCGAAAATCCGTCAGTGGATCATGGAGGCTGAATTCCCCGAGCAGCTCAACGCCGAAATCCGTACCGCTTTCGCCGCGCTGTCGGCGGGCAACCCGGACATCGCGGTTGCCGTGCGCTCCTCCGCCACCGCAGAAGATTTGCCGGACGCCTCCTTCGCCGGTCAGCAGGAAACCTTCCTGAACATCCGTGGGGTGGAAAACGTGATCCGCGCGGCCAAAGAAGTCTTCGCGTCGCTGTTCAACGACCGCGCCATTTCCTACCGCGTGCATCAGGGTTTCGACCACAAGCTGGTGGCGCTGTCCGCTGGCGTGCAGCGCATGGTGCGTTCTGAAACCGGCACCGCAGGCGTTATGTTCACCCTGGACACCGAATCCGGTTTCCGCGATGTCGTCTTCATCACCGGTGCCTACGGCCTGGGCGAGACCGTCGTACAGGGCGCGGTCAACCCGGACGAATTCTACGTTCACAAAAACACCCTTGAAGCCGGTCGCCCGGCGATCCTGCGCCGCAACCTGGGCAGCAAGGCGATCAAGATGATCTACGGCGAAGAAGCCAAGGCCGGCAAATCGGTCAAGACCATCGACGTTGACCTGGCCGATCGCGCGCGTTTCTGCCTCAGCGACGAGGAAGTCAGCAACCTGGCACGCCAGGCGATGATCATCGAAAAACACTATCAGTGCCCGATGGACATTGAGTGGGCGAAAGACGGCGATGACGGCAAGCTGTACATCGTGCAGGCGCGTCCAGAGACCGTGAAAAGCCGCAGCTCGTCCAATGTCATGGAACGCTATCTGCTGAAAGAGAAGGGCACCGTTCTGGTGGAAGGCCGCGCCATCGGCCAGCGCATCGGCGCCGGCAAGGTGCGGATCATCAAGGACGTGTCCGAGATGGACAAGGTCCAGCCCGGCGACGTACTGGTCTCCGACATGACCGACCCGGACTGGGAACCGGTGATGAAGCGCGCCAGCGCCATCGTCACCAATCGCGGCGGGCGCACCTGCCACGCGGCGATCATCGCTCGCGAGCTGGGCATTCCGGCGGTAGTGGGTTGCGGCAACGCCACGGAGTTGTTGCAGGAAGGTCAGGGCGTTACCGTGTCTTGCGCCGAGGGCGACACCGGTTACATCTTCGAAGGCGAGCTGGGCTTCGACATCAAGCAGAACTCCGTCGACGCCATGCCTGACCTGCCGTTCAAAATCATGATGAACGTCGGCAACCCCGACCGCGCGTTTGATTTCGCCCAGTTGCCCAACGCCGGCATCGGCCTGGCGCGTCTGGAATTCATCATCAACCGCATGATCGGCGTGCACCCCAAGGCGCTGCTGAACTACGCCAACCTGCCTCAGGACATCAAGGAAAGCGTCGACAAACGCATCGCCGGTTACGACGATCCGGTCGGTTTCTACGTCGAGAAGCTGGTGGAAGGCATCAGCACCCTGGCGGCGGCGTTCTCGCCGAAGAAAGTCATCGTGCGCCTCTCGGACTTCAAGTCCAACGAATACGCGAACCTCATCGGCGGCAAGCTTTACGAGCCGGAAGAAGAAAACCCGATGCTGGGCTTCCGTGGCGCGTCCCGTTACATCAGCGAAAACTTCCGCGACTGTTTCGAGCTGGAGTGCCGTGCCCTCAAGCGTGTGCGCAACGAGATGGGCCTGACCAACGTCGAAATCATGGTGCCGTTCGTGCGCACCCTGGGCGAAGCGAGTCAGGTCATCGATCTGCTCGCCGAAAACGGGCTGGCCCGTGGCGAGAACGGTCTGCGCGTGATCATGATGTGCGAGCTGCCGTCCAACGCCCTGATGGCCGATGAATTCCTCGAATTCTTCGACGGCTTCTCCATCGGCTCCAACGACCTGACCCAGCTGACCCTGGGGCTGGACCGTGACTCCGGGATCATCGCCCACCTGTTTGACGAGCGTAACCCTGCGGTCAAGAAGCTGCTGTCCTACGCCATTCAGGCCTGTAACAAGGCCGGCAAGTACATCGGCATTTGCGGCCAGGGCCCGTCCGATCATCCGGATCTCGCGCGCTGGTTGATGGAGCAAGGCATCGAAAGCGTGTCCCTCAATCCTGATTCGGTACTGGAGACCTGGTTCTTCCTGTCCGAAGAGGACGCTCCAACCTGATGCAGATCGAGTAAGATGCCGGCCCGTTTCAATGGGCCGGTTTCCCGAGAGGGCGGTTCTTTAACGAATCCGCCCTTTTTTGTGGGTGATTTTCAGCGCGCTGGTAGCGTCAACTTGCTGTCTCGCCCAACCGCCGTTCCCCCTCCACCAAGAGCATCCAGCAAAAGCACCATGCAAAGCAGCAGTCATCTCTTCCCCGTGGCCCTGATCAGTGCCGAGCGTCGTGGCGACCTGACCGAGGACGTCTACCGTTTGAAGCCCGGCAACAGCCCGGATTTCACCGTCGAAATCGCCGTCACCCGGCTGGGTCTTGTGTCCGCCCCCGATGCCCGAGGCGTGCCGGTGGTCCTGCTGCACGGCAGCTTTTCCAATCGACGCTTCTGGTATTCCCCCAAAGGCATCGGACTGGGCGCTTATCTGGCCCGTGCCGGGTTCGATGTGTGGATCCCGGAAATGCGCGGGCACGGCCTGTCGGCGCGTAACAGCGCGTATAAATCCAACGGCGTCGCTGACTATGCGCGCTTTGACTTGCCGGCCATCGCCGGGTTCGTGCGCGAGCAGACTGGCGAGGCGCCCCACTGGATCGGCCATTCCCTGGGCGGCACGACCCTCGCTGCGGCTTTGGGCGGGCACTACCTGACGACGGACGACGCCGCGTCGGTGGCGTTGTTCGGCAGTCAGGTCACCCGCAGCCACTGGCCGCTCAAAGTGCCGCCGCTGCAATGGGTCGCACGGCTGCTGCTCAAGCGCTTCGAGCACGTTTCGGGCCCGCGTTTCAAGCGTGGCCCGGAAGACGAACCCATGGGCGTCCTTCTGGAGAACATGCGCTGGCGCGGCCTGTTCGGCAGCTTCGGCCACAAGAAGGATGACTGGTGGGCCGGGCTGCAACAGGTCACGGTCCCGCTGCTGTGCGTGGCTGGCGCTGGCGATCATCAGGACCCGGAATGGGCCTGCCGCGAGCTCTTCGAGCGCTTCGGCAGCGACGACAAGACGTTTCTCGTCCTGGGCCGCGAACAGGGCTTCAGCGAAGACTTCGGCCACGTGCCGATGCTGGTCAGCAAAGCCGCGCAAACCCAGGTGTGGCCGCGCGTGGCGGACTGGCTGAATCGCCATGTTCCGGTGGCAAAGGCTGAATCAACGCTGAACATGATGGCAACTCCGTCATAGTCGCGGTTTCACCCATTCCTTGGGCGCTGACTTGGCGCTAAGCTGCACCCATTCTCGACACCGGGGCCGAACGGCAGGTGGCGACTCGTTGGTCAGATTTTTCTGTGCGCCATGAGGTGCTATATAAGGATGCAATGCGCGGGGAGCGTCGGTCGTTCAAACAGACCGTCTATTCTCGTAGCCGTCTATCCTAGTGGCTGTCTACCCTCATCACAGAGCTTTCCTGACAGGAGTTACCCATGCACTACATCACCCCGGACTTGTGCGACGCCTACCCTGAGCTGATTCAGGTGGTAGAGCCGATGTTCAGCAATTTTGGTGGCCGTGATTCATTTGGTGGCGAGATCGTCACGCTCAAGTGCTTCGAAGACAATTCGAAGGTGCGTGAGCAGGCTGACCAGCCTGGGCACGGCAAAGTCCTGGTCGTGGACGGTGGTGGCTCTCTGCGCTGCGCACTGCTCGGCGACATGATCGCGGAGAAGGCGGCGAAAAACGGCTGGGAGGGCATGGTGATTTTCGGCTGCGTGCGTGACGTCGACGTCCTCGCGCAGACCGATCTGGGTGTGCAGGCATTGGCCAGTCACCCGCTCAAGACTGAAAAACGCGGCCTGGGTGATCTGAACACGGTGGTGAGCTTCGGCGGTGTGACCTTCAAGCCGGGCGAATTCATCTATGCCGACAACAACGGCATCATCGTCTCGCCCAGCGCACTGAAAATGCCGGACTGATTATTCTTTACGCGGTTAGCGATTCACTCAGCAAGGACACGAATGTTCGACGAAACAAACGCGCAGTGGGGGCTGGTTCATGCCCTCGTGTTGGACGGAAAGGGCGGGGCGCGTTCAATCCCCCGCACTGCACTGGATGGCCTTCAATTGGAGCCCCACGAAAGTGTGTGGCTCCACTGGGACCGCAGCCATCCGCAGACCCAGACGTGGTTGCGCAAGACCAGCGGTCTCAGCGAGTTCGTCTGTGACCTGATGCTGGAAGAGAACACCCGGCCACGGCTGCTGGCCTTGCCGGACGACGAATTGCTGCTGTTTCTGCGCGGGATCAACCTGAACCCTGGCGCCGAGCCCGAAGACATGGTGTCGGTGCGTATTTTTGCCGCCGCCCAGCGCGTTATCTCGTTGCGCCTTCGTTCGCTGCGGGCAACCGACGAACTGATCGCGTCATTGGATGAAGGCAAGGGCCCGAAAACAGCCTCGGAATTGCTGTTGTATCTGGCTCAGTTCCTCACCGACAAGGTTCAAGCGGTGGTGGGCGAGCTCACAGAACTGGTCGATGACATGGAAGAGCGCATAGATGCCGACGAACGGTATCTGCCCGAGCACGGCAACATGGTGCACATCCGTCGGCGAGCGGCGGGGCTGCGAAGGTTCCTGGCGCCGCAGCGGGAGATCTACGCCCAGATGACGCGCAGCAAGATGCCGTGGTTTGTGGAGGATGACGCCGATTACTGGAACGAGTTGAACAACAGCCTGACACGCTATCTCGAAGAGCTGGAACTGACCAAAGAGCGCGTGGGGCTTGTGCTTGAGGCCGAAGACAGACGCCGCAACGAGCGCATGAACAGGACCGTCTATCGGTTTGGAGTCATCACCGGCATCTTCCTGCCGATGAGCTTCCTGACCGGTTTGTTGGGTATCAACGTGGGAGGCATCCCGGGATCGGAAAACCCCTACGGATTTATGTACGCCTGCCTGTTGATGCTGGCCGTCGCGGTGGGGCAAATGTGGTTGTTCAAGCGATTGCGGTGGGTGTGAGTGTAAAAAAACGGAAGGCGCACACGAGTGTCGTGTGACTCCAGCAGAATTGGCTGCGTCTTTCAGTGATATTGCGTGAGGTGCCTATGCACGACCCGTTTGAAGAATCACTGCGCGACATGCTCAACGCTTCGTCCAGCAGCCGGGACGATGATGCCGTTCTGGGCCGAGTGTTGAAGACCGCCAACCGTCAGGTCGGCGCCGGTGATCTGTTCAGTCTTCTGGGTCGTTGCACGCAGGCTTTGATGATTGCCGTGAATAACGGCTCCGCCCACGTTTCACCCGTTTCCCGCCGCAAGGCGAAAGGTACCGGTACTGCGTTTGCCGGGACCGGTGTACAAGACAAGGCTGATTGAATATGGAATTGGATCTCTGGACGCAGAGCCTGGTTACTGCAATGACTGCGTTGTGGACCAAAGTCGCGAACTTCATCCCGAATCTGTTCGGCGCGCTGGTCGTGGTGCTTCTGGGTTTCGTGGTGGCAAAGCTGCTCGATACCCTGCTTTCCAAGTTGTTGGCCAAGCTCGGTCTGGATCGCCTGATGGGCGGCACCGGGTTGACAAAGCTGATCAGCCGCGCGGGTATTCAGGTCCCGATATCGACGCTGATCGGCAAGATCGTTTACTGGTTCGTGCTCTTGATTTTTCTGGTGTCGGCGGCAGAATCGCTGGGGCTGGAGCGGGTTTCCGCGACGCTGGACATGCTGGCGCTGTACCTGCCGAAGGTGTTCGGCGCTGCACTGGTGCTGCTGGTCGGGGTCTTGCTCGCGCAGTTAGTCAACGGTATTGTTCGCGGCGCTGCGGAAGGCGTAGGCCTGGATTACTCGGCTGGCCTGGGGCGAATCGCCCAGTGGCTGGTGATCATCATCAGTATTTCGGTGGCGATCAGTCAGCTGGAGGTCAAGACCGACCTGCTGAACCATGTGATCGTTATCGGATTGATTACCGTTGGTCTGGCCGTTGCGCTGGCCATGGGTCTGGGAAGTCGCGAGATCGCGAGCCAGATCCTGGCAGGAATTTATGTACGTGAGTTGTACCAGGTAGGGCAACAAGTGCGCGTTGGAGAGGTCGAAGGGCAGATCGAAGAAATTGGCACGGTGAAGACCACCCTGCTGACCGAGGAAGGCGAGTTGGTATCGATGTCCAACCGGGTCCTCCTCGAGCAGCGAGTGAGCAGCCGTTGAGCCGGCGAATCTGCTAATGTATGCCGCCGCAAAACCCGGGCGATTCCCGGGCGCGGCGGACATCTACCCGACTGTCGGCACGACTTGTTTTGAATAACGTTCAAACGCCCTCTCTGCGCTACGACCCACGCGAGCTCTCCGATGAGGAGCTGGTTGCGCGTTCGCACGCCGAGCTGTTTCATGTGACGCGTGCCTACGAAGAGCTGATGCGTCGTTACCAGCGGACACTTTTTAACGTCTGCGCACGGTATCTGGGGAACGATCGCGATGCTGATGATGTCTGTCAGGAAGTGATGCTTAAGGTGTTGTATGGCTTGAAGAACTTCGAGGGTAAATCGAAGTTCAAAACCTGGCTCTACAGCATCACGTACAACGAATGCATCACGCAGTACAGGAAGGAGCGGCGAAAGCGTCGGTTACTGGACGCTTTGAGTCTTGACCCCCTCGAGGAAGCGTCGGAAGAAAAGACGCCGAAACCAGAAGAAAAGGGCGGGCTTGATCGTTGGCTTGTGCATGTGAACCCGATCGACAGGGAAATTCTGGTGCTACGATTTGTCGCAGAGCTGGAATTTCAGGAGATCGCAGACATCATGCACATGGGCCTGAGTGCCACGAAAATGCGTTACAAACGGGCACTTGATAAATTACGTGAGAAATTTGCAGGCGTTACCGAAACTTAACTCGGTGCAAATATCTCTAACGAGCAGGCAAGTTCTGATAGACTTGCCGACGAGTTGTCTCTCGCTAAGGGGGACTGCTTTACAATCACCAGATGGGGATTTAACGGATGAAACTGAAAAACACCTTGGGCTTGGCCATTGGTACTATTGTTGCCGCAACTTCGTTCGGCGCTCTGGCTCAAGGCCAAGGCGCAGTCGAAATCGAAGGCTTCGCCAAGAAAGAACAGTTCGACAGCGCTCGTAACTTCAAAAACGACGGCAACCTGTTCGGCGGTTCTGTTGGCTACTTCCTGACCGACGACGTTGAATTGCGTCTGGGCTATGACGAAGTGCACAACGTCCGTAGCGACAATGGCCAGAACATCAAGGGCGCGAACACCGCTCTGGACGCTCTGTACCACTTCAACAACCCGGGCGACATGCTGCGTCCATACGTTTCGGCTGGTTTCTCCGATCAGAGCATCGATCAGAACGGCAGCAACGGTCGTAACCGCTCCACCTTCGCCAACATCGGCGGCGGTGCCAAGCTGTACTTCACTGACAACTTCTATGCCCGTGCTGGCGTTGAAGCTCAGTACAACATCGACCAAGGCGACACCGAGTGGGCGCCAAGCGTCGGTATCGGTGTGAACTTCGGCGGCGGTTCGAAGAAAGTTGAAGCAGCACCAGCTCCAGTAGCTGAAGTGTGCTCCGACAGCGACAACGACGGCGTCTGCGACAACGTTGACAAGTGCCCGGACACCCCGGCAAACGTGACTGTTGACGCTAACGGCTGCCCAGCTGTTGCTGAAGTCGTACGTGTTGAGCTGGACGTTAAATTCGACTTCAACAAGTCGGTTGTGAAGCCAAACAGCTACGGCGACATCAAGAACCTGGCTGACTTCATGAAGCAGTACCCACAGACCACCACCACTGTTGAAGGTCACACTGACTCCGTCGGTCCTGACGCTTACAACCAGAAGCTGTCCGAGCGTCGTGCAAACGCCGTTAAGCAAGTTCTGGTTAACCAGTACGGTGTTGGCGCTAACCGCGTAAACTCGGTTGGCTACGGCGAATCCCGCCCAGTTGCTGACAACGCAACTGACGCTGGCCGCGCTGTAAACCGTCGCGTAGAAGCACAAGTAGAAGCCCAAGCTAAGTAATTAGCCTCGCTTCACGAAAAACCCGGCTCAGGCCGGGTTTTTCTTTGCCTGCGATTTAACCCCGCAGTCCCCCCTGATTCGCTGTCCGGCCGTCTAAGCAAAGAGACCGGGGTCACACTGGATCCCTCTAAGCGGATCCACTTAAACGACTAAGTCCGCACTATCGTTTGACCAGCAGCACCCACAAAACCAGATTGATCAGCAGCGACAACAAGGCCACTGCGCGCCAGACCTTGAGGGGCTCACGCTCCAGCAGTGGTGTCGTACGTGTATTCAGCGGCGAAAGCTCTCCCTGTTGAAAGTGCACGAGCCAGTGCTCTGCGGTCTCGAAGCGCCTCTGCGGATCAGCTTGCAGGGCGCGCTGCAGATGCTGATCCAGCCACTCCGGGACATCCGGTCGGTAACGGCTGACGGGCAGCGGATTACCGAAGCGGCGGCGCTGAAAGGGCTCGATCTCGCCGTAGGGGTAGTGGCCGGTCAGCAGGAAGTACAGCGTGACGCTGGCGGCATACAGATCAAAGTCTGGGCTTGGCTCTGCGCCGTCGAAGGCTTCAGGGGCCATAAAGCTGGGGGTGCCGGGTACATCGCCGCTTTGATCCACTGATAGGCCCGGGCTGTAGGCAAGCCCGAAATCCAGAATGCGTAAACCTCCCGCCCGCTCGTGCAGCAGATTCTCAGGCTTGATGTCTCGATGGATGATGTTGCGCCGGTGCAGCAGACCGACGGCAGCGATCAGTTCCCGGGCCAGACTCAGCCACGGCGACAGCGCCATTGGCCCTTCCTGATCGAAGATTTCAGCCAGGGTCTGGCCGGAGTACTCACGCATCACGTAGTACAGATGCTGGCGCTGGCCGAGGGGGTGCAGGGCTGGAAAGAAGCGACCCGCGACGCGACGCAAGAACCACTCCTCCAGCAGCAAAGCCTTCGCCGCGCCGGCCTCGTCAAAGCGAGAAGGCGGCAGCGTCTTCAATAACCAATGTTGCTGCTGGCTGTCGCGTACGCGATACACAAGGGACTGTCGCGAGTCGCTCAAACGTGTCTCGACTTGCCAACCTTCAAACGTCTGGCCTGCCTTGAGAAGGGGCGGGACAGGCCATTGCTGAAGTTGCAGCAGCGTTTCGCCCAGGCTGTCGGAGCCCAACTGATCGACCTGAATCAGCAACGCGCTCGCGTTATCGGCACTGCCAGACAGATGAGCGGCGTTGATCAGCGTTCGGACTGTCGTATCCAGATCGGCCTGTTCGTTGAGAATCGAGGCGATTCGTTCATCGCCCAACGTTGCCCACACGCCGTCGCTCACCAGCAGCAAGCGCTCGCCCTGGCGCAGTTCGCCGTCGAGGTAATCCATGACCACGTATTGATCCAGACCCAGCGCGCGTTTCAGCACGTGTTGCATGTCCGGCTGTTCCCAGACGTGGTCCTGGCTGATGCGCTGGAGCTGCCCTGTGTGCCAGCGATACACGCGACAGTCGCCGACATGGGCGAGGGTGAAGCGACGCCCGCGCAGGACCAGCGCACTCAGCGTGGTCAATAAGCCGTTGGCCAGCAGCCAGCGATTGTGCGCCAGCAGCAGGCGGTCGAGGGCTTGGGCGACGCTCCAGGTTTCCGGGGTTGCGTAGTAATCCATGGCCAGCGCCTGCAGCGTGGCCCGGGACGCCAGTCCGCCGTCGGCACATTGACTGACGCCGTCGGCGAGGGCGAACAGGTACCCCTTGCTGGCCGCCAGCGCCGGAGCAGGAGTTACCACGCGAATGGCGTCCTGATTCTCCGCCCGCGGCCCGGTTGCGCTGAATTCGGCAACGCGCAGCTGCAAGCCGCTCGTGGTGGGCGCGACCGGCGTCAGCGGCTGATTGACGCTCACGGTCTAAACGCGGGCAGCGGTGACAGCGGCCGAACCCCAGGTGGTTCTCCAGCGACGCTTGACGTTCATCAGGCCGAACCAGGCGAGCACACCCAGGAATGCAAACAGCCACAGGCCCAGTTGGTACTCGCCGGTGTTCTGCTTGATGGCGCCAAGCCCGGCGGCGAGCAGGAAGCCACCGATGCCGCCGGCCATGCCGATCAGGCCGGTCATGACGCCGATCTCTTTGCGAAAGCGTTGCGGCACGAGCTGGAACACCGCGCCGTTGCCGGCACCAAGGCCGAGCATGGCCGCGACGAAGAGTGCCAGCGCTGCCCACGAGCTGGGCAGGTTGAAACCGACGGCGGCGATGCAGATCGCCGCGACGGCGTACATGCCGGACAGCGTTCGAATGCCGCCAAAGCGATCGGCGAGTGCGCCGCCCAGTGGGCGCATCATGCTGCCGCCGAAGACGCAGGCGGCGGTGTAGTAACCCGCGGTCACCGGGCTCAGGCCGTATTGATCGTTGAAATAGCCGGGCAGGGCACTGGCCAGGCCGATGAAGCCGCCAAAAGTCACGCTGTAGAAGAACATGAACCACCAGCTGTCGCGGTCGCCCAGGGCTTTGAAATAGTCAGCCATGGATTTGGCTTTCGGACGTTCCGGAGCGTTTTTTGCCATCAGCGAGAACGCGATGAGGGTCAGCAGCAGCGGCGCCACGGCAAAGCCGAACACATTGTTCCAGCCGAAGCTGGCGGCGAGCACAGGTGCGATCAGTGCCGCGAACACGGTACCGGAGTTGCCGGCGCCGGCGATGCCCATCGCTTTGCCCTGATGCTGCGGCGGATACCACTGCGAAGCCAGCGGCAGCGCCACGGCGAACGATGCGCCCGCCATCCCGAGGAACACACCGAGCAGCAGCGCCTGCTCATAGCTGTGAATGCCCAGTTGCCAGGCGCAGAGCAGCGCGGCGATGACAGTCACCTGGCCGATGATTCCGGCGGTTTTCGGCGACAACTGATCGGCCAGCATGCCCATGATGAAGCGCAGCACGGCACCCGCGAGAATCGGCGTGGCAACCATCAGGCCGCGTTGCTGGGTAGTCAGGTGCAGATCGGCGGCAATCTGCACGGCCATCGGGCCAAGCAGGTACCAGACCATGAAGCTCAGGTCGAAATACAGAAACGCTGCGAACAATGTCGGTTTGTGGCCGGCTTTCCAGAAACTCGTGTTCATCTAACACCTCATCTGCAGGGATTCGTGTTCGGTGGAGGTGTTGCTCGCACCGCTACGGGTCAGGTCATGCAGGCGAAGCACCAGACCGGCACTCCACCCGCCTCGATGTGTTCAAGGCAAAAACGAAAAAACGCCGCAGCCCTGTGCGCTTGCGCGAAGGGGTGCGACGTCTTTGTCGTGAGTGGGCAACCGCCGTTGGCTACCTGTGAGGTGTGACTAGCAATACATGGGCCAAAGGTGCGCCGGTATGCAGGCCGAATGAAATCAGCGCGCGCGGTTCGGACGTGGAGGGGCTCAGCCCAACAGTTCGCTCATGGCAATGATCTGCTCCGCCACCTGAATCAGTTTCTGCTGCCGGCTCATGGCCTGGCGTCGCATCAGGGTGTAGGCCTCTTCTTCGTTGCACTGCTTCATCTTCATCAACAGGCCTTTCGCCGTCTCGATGCGTTTGCGTTCGGCCAATTGCTGATCGCGGGCGTGCAGTTGCGCGCGCAGGTCCTGGTCGCTTTCGAAGCGGGCCATGGCGACGTCCAGAATCGGCTGCAGGCGTTGCGCGTGAATGCCTTCGACGATGTAGGCGCTGACCCCGGACTTGATCGCCTGGCGCATCACGCCGGGGTCGTGCTCGTCGGTGAACATCACGATCGGGCGCGGCAGATCCCGGGTCACCAGCACCACTTGCTCCAGCACATCACGCCCCGGTGATTCGGTGTCGATGAGGATCACGTCCGGTCGCACGGCCTGAACCCGTGCGGGGAGGTCGATGATCAGCCCGGATTCATCGATGACCTCGAAACCGGCTTCAGTCAGCGCCGCTTTCAGGCGACCGACTTTTTTGGGGGTGTCATTGATCAGCAGGATTCGCAGCATGGTGGCGTCTCCTCAGCGATCGGCATGAGCGAGGGCGGCATCGGCCAGCGCGTGCAGCTTGAAGCTGCGGGCATAACACGCCGGGTCGCTGCCGTCCCACATCTTGCCGTCGATCAACTGGCTGCTGCGCATGGGCGAGGGCGGCACGGCGATGCCCAGTGCCTCGGCGGCCTCGCGGTACAGGCCAAGCTGTTGGACGGTGCGGGCGACGCCGAGGTAATCCGGGTCTTCGCGCAGCAAGCCCCAGCGGCGAAACTGGGTCATGAACCACATGCCGTCAGACAGCCACGGCATGTTGACCCGGCCTTCATCATGGAAGCGGATGGCATGGTGGTCGTGCCACCGGTTGCCGAGCCCGTCGTCGTACTCGCCCAGTAGCCGCGATTCGATAGCGCCGACGGGTGCATTGACGTACTCGGCGGCGCCGAGCAACTGCGCGGTGCTTCGGCGGTTGTCAGCGCTTTCTTCGATGAAGCGACTGGCTTCAAGCACGGCCATCACCAGGGCGCGCGCCGTGTTGGGGTATTGCTCGACGAATTCCAGGCTGCACCCCAGCACCTTTTCCGGGTGATCCGGCCAGATGGCCTGGGACGTCGCCAGGGTGAAGCCCAGGTTCTGCTGAACGGCGCTGGCACCCCACGGCTCGCCGACACAAAAGCCGTCGATGCGACCGGCCTGCAGGTGCTCGACCATCTGCGGCGGCGGCACCACCACGCTGTCGACGTCGCGCAGTGGGTGAATGCCCTGGCTCGCGAGCCAGTAATACAGCCACAGGGCGTGGTTGCCGGTGGGGAAGGTTTGGGCGAACGTGAGTTTTGGGTCGCTTTGGTGCGTGCGTCGATCGAGTGCATCAGGAGTGGTCACACCTGCGTCCTGCAGCGCCCTCGACAGGTTGATGCTCTGACCGTTCTGGTTCAGCCCCATCAGTACTGCCATGTGCTTCGCCGGCCCGGCCAGCCCCAGTTGCACGGCGTAGACCAGCCCGTAAAGGCTGTGAGCGGCATGCAGTTCGCCGCTGACCAGTTTGTCGCGCAGGCTGGCCCACGATGACTGCCGGTGCAAATTGATGTGCAGGCCATAGGGCTGGGCGAAGCCCTGGGTCGCGGCGACGATGAGCGAGGCGCTGTCGGTGAGCGCCATGAAACCGAGGTCGACGCTGGCCAGCTCCGGTGCATCGCTGCCGTTGACCCAGGCCAGCGAGGGGGTGAGCGTGTCATTCATGAGTGCCATTCCGCGTGGAGGCCGACGCGCCTTTCAACGCTGCCGGTCGTCCAAAAAAAACGCCGCCTCGCCCCATTGAAACCGGGGCGACAGCGACGTCATTGTCCAGTGTCTCGCTCCGCCATTGGATCGAGTCGATGCAGGACTTAAAGCAAGCGATATGCCAGCGTCGAGCAGGGCAGTCAGCAAAGTTCGCGACATGCCTCGCGCTTCGCCTGCACCGGCGTTTATAATCCGCCGCTGATCCCAGCCGCAATCGAGCCGCCCCCGCCCATGTATAACCTGGCCCGCCAGTTACTGTTCAAACTCTCCCCCGAAGCTTCCCACGATCTGTCCATCGACCTGATCGGAGCGGGCGGGCGTCTGGGGCTCAACGGCCTGTTCAACAAGGCGCCGATGCAGCTGCCGGTGACCGTCATGGGCCTGCGCTTCCCCAACCCGGTCGGATTGGCGGCGGGGCTGGACAAGAACGGCGCGGCCATCGACGGCTTCTCGCAGCTGGGCTTCGGTTTCGTCGAGGTCGGCACCGTCACGCCGCGCCCGCAACCGGGCAACCCGAAACCGCGCATTTTCCGTCTGCCCCACGCCGAAGCCATCATCAACCGCATGGGCTTCAATAACCTGGGCGTCGACAATCTGGTCAGCCGGGTGCAGGCCGCGCAGTACAAAGGCGTGCTGGGCATCAACATCGGCAAGAACGCCGATACGCCGGTGGAGCGCGCCGTGGATGATTACCTCATCTGCCTGGACAAAGTGTACGCCCACGCCAGTTACGTCACCGTCAACGTCAGCTCGCCCAATACGCCGGGCCTGCGCAGCCTGCAGTTCGGCGATTCACTCAAGCAACTGCTCGAAGCCCTGCGGGTGCGTCAGGAAGCGCTGACGCTGATCCACGGCAAACGCGTGCCGCTCGCCATCAAGATTGCCCCGGACATGAGCGACGAAGAGACCGTGCTGGTTGCCGGCGCGCTGCTGGAGTCGGGCATGGACGCGGTGATCGCCACCAACACCACCCTCAGCCGTCAGGGCGTCGAAGGGTTGCCCCATGGCGACGAGGCAGGCGGCCTGTCAGGCGCGCCGGTGCGCGAGCAGAGCACGCACATCGTCAAGGTGCTGGCCGGTGAGCTGGGCGGGCGCTTGCCGATCATTGCCGCCGGCGGCATTACCGAAGGCAGGCACGCGGCCGAGAAGATCGCGGCAGGGGCGAGTCTGGTGCAGATTTATTCAGGCTTTATCTACAAGGGGCCGGCGTTGATTCGCCAGTCGGTGGACGCGATCGCGTCGATGTCCCACTGATCATCCAGACGAAAAGAGGGGTTCCGACTGGAACCCCTCTTGGGCCTTGGCCCGCCGCCCGGGTGGGGCGTGCGTGGTAATGGTGAAGCGATCAAGAATGTCGAAAAAGCTTTAGGTCAGGCTGTAACGTGAGGGTTGCGTCAGCCGACCGCGTGAAGTTCGTTGAGTCTGTGAATGCCCGCAGTGCCGGTCATACCGTCCCAGTTGTCGCCGCGTCCTTCTCGCCAGCCATTGATCCAGGCTTGACGCACTGACGGTAGAGTAAATGGGCAAAGCTCACGGGATTTACCGGATACGCCGTATTGGTATCCGCGCGAAAATGCTCTTTCCATCGGATCACGCTTAAGTCTTCTCATAGGGTATCGCCCTCGTTTGTTGACTGTAATGTCCCTGGAGACCTCAGGTTGAGGTCCGGCAGAAAATCTTCTGCCGTTAGCGGCCCGCTGCCGGCGTCGCGGGCTTGATGCCACCGCCGTTGCGGCGATGACCTTGAGTGATTTCTAACCAATGAAAGATGCGCTGTGAATGATCGTTTTGTCATAAGAACGTAACCATTCAGGCATTACGACCATAAGCAATCACTCGTTTGACCAGTGTTTTTTGCGGGGGCCCCTTTTAAACGGGGCTCTCAAGTCGCAGTGCAAGTGTTTCGCAATTGAGAGTACTGGCGGTTTGCGCTCAGAGGAAAAACGACGAAGGGTCAGCGATGTGACTTTTTATTGCAGCCGCCGTCGTGCTGAATAGTGTTTTTTTAGCATCAAAACGTTGGCGCTCAAGTGCTGGCGGACCGTCGCACTCGAAATGTATCGGTGCGAGGGACAGGCACAAACTGTGTGCCGCGCAGGCGTCCTCCTTGAAAGGCGTCTGTTGGAATCGGGCCGGACAATGCGTTGTCCGGCCGCTATAGCCTTAGGCTCTGGAATACTCATGTCGGACCGTTACGAACTTTTCCTCACCTGCCCAAAAGGCCTCGAAGGCTTGCTGGCCGAGGAAGCCACCGCCCTCGGTCTCGAGGAAACCCGCGAACACACTTCCGCCATCCGCGGCACCGCCGACATGGAAACTGCCTACCGGCTGTGCCTGTGGTCGCGGCTTGCCAACCGGGTGCTGCTGGTGCTCAAGCGTTTCCCGATGAAGGACGCCGAGGACCTCTACCACGGCGTGCACGACATCGAGTGGGCTGACCATCTGGAAGCGGAAGGCACGCTGGCCGTGGAGTTCAGCGGTCACGGTTCGGGCATCGACAACACCCATTTTGGTGCTTTGAAGGTCAAGGACGGCATCGTAGACCGCCTGCGCACGGCAGAAGGCGTACGCCCGTCGGTCGACAAGCTCAACCCGGATCTGCGCGTGCACCTGCGTCTGGACCGGGGCGAAGCGATTCTGTCCCTGGATCTGTCCGGCCACAGCCTGCACCAGCGCGGCTATCGTCTGCAGCAGGGCGCCGCGCCGCTCAAGGAAAACCTCGCCGCCGCGATCCTGATCCGTTCGGGCTGGCCGCGCATTGCCGCTGAAGGCGGCGCGCTGGCTGACCCGATGTGCGGCGTGGGTACGTTCCTGGTCGAGGCGGCGATGATTGCCGCCGACATCGCGCCCAACCTCAAGCGCGAGCGCTGGGGTTTCTCCGCCTGGCTCGGCCATGTGCCGGCGATCTGGCGCAAGCTGCATGACGAAGCGCAGGAACGTGCGCAAGCGGGCCTGGCCAAGCCGCCGCTGTGGATTCGTGGTTACGAAGCCGATCCGCGCCTGATTCAGCCAGGCCGCAACAACGTCGAGCGCGCAGGCCTGAGCGAGTGGATCAAGATCTACCAGGGCGAAGTGGCGACGTTCGAGCCGCGTCCCGACCAGAACCAGACCGGTCTGGTGATCTGCAACCCGCCGTACGGCGAGCGTCTTGGCGACGAGGCGAGCCTGTTGTACCTCTATCAGAACCTCGGCGAGCGTCTGCGTCAGGCCTGCCTGAACTGGGAAGCGGCGGTGTTCACCGGCGCGCCCGATCTGGGCAAGCGCATGGGCATTCGCAGCCACAAGCAATACGCGTTCTGGAACGGCGCACTGCCCTGCAAGCTGTTGTTGATCAAAGTGCTGCCGGATCAGTTCGTCACCGGCGAGCGTCGCACCCCGGAGCAGCGTCAGGCCGAGCGTGAGCAAGCCGCTTACGATCAGGCGCGGGACGAAACCCAAGAGCGCCAGTACAACAAGAATGGCAACCCGATCAAGCCGATGCCGGCCCCTGCGCCGGTCATCGAGCAACCGCGCCTGAGCGAGGGCGGGCAGATGTTCGCCAATCGCTTGCAGAAGAACGTCAAGGCGCTGAGCAAGTGGGTCAAGCGCGAAGGCATCGATTGCTACCGCGTCTACGATGCGGACATGCCCGAGTACGCCATGGCCATCGACCTGTACCACGACTGGGTCCACGTTCAGGAATACGTCGCGCCGAAGTCCATCGACCCGGAAAAGGCTTCGATCCGCATGTTCGACGCCCTGGCGGCCATTCCCCAGGCGCTCGGCATCGACAAGAGCCGCGTGGTAGTCAAGCGCCGCGAACGGCAGAGCGGCACCAAGCAGTACGAACGCCAGAGCGCCCAGGGCAAATTCAATGAGGTCAACGAAGGCGGCGTGAAGCTCCTGGTCAACCTCACCGATTACCTGGACACCGGCCTGTTCCTCGATCACCGGCCGATGCGCATGCGCATTCAGCGCGAAGCGGCGGGCAAGCGTTTCCTCAACCTGTACTGCTACACCGCGACCGCCAGCGTGCACGCGGCCAAGGGCGGGGCGCGCAGCACCACCAGCGTCGACCTGTCGAAAACCTATCTGGACTGGGCGCGTCGCAACCTGTCGCTGAACGGTTTCTCGGACAAGAACCGTCTGGAGCAGGGCGACGTGATGGTGTGGCTGGAGGCCAGTCGCGATGAGTACGACCTGATCTTCATCGACCCGCCGACCTTCTCCAACTCCAAGCGCATGGAAGGCGTGTTCGACGTGCAGCGCGATCAGGTTCAACTGATTGACCTGGCGATGGCGCGCCTGGCGCCGGGCGGCGTGCTGTATTTCTCCAACAACTTCCGCAAATTCCAGCTCGAAGAGACGCTGGTCGAGCGTTATGCGGTGGAAGAAATCACCCAGCACACGGTCGACCCGGACTTTGCACGCAACGGCAAAATCCACCGCGCCTGGAAAATCACCGCGCGTTGAGGCAAATCGCCAGGCTGACGTGTCGGAATACCCGGCGGGTCAGCCTGCGTTATCCGAGCCCTTTCGCCTTGCGTGTCCCGCGCAAGGCACCCCCTTCATGATCAGCGCTGCACCGCGACGCATTTGATTTCCACCAGCAGGCCAGGCTTTGCGAGGTCGCTGACGCCCAGGCATGTCCATGCACAGGTGCCCCGAGGGAAGACGCTGTCCTTGACCGCCCTGAATACGGGCATATGGCGGTGCAGATCGATGTGGTAGGTGGTCAGATCGACGACGTCCTCGAAGGTGCATCCTCCAGCGGCCAATACACGCCGCAGGTTTTCCCACGCTGCCAGGAATTGCTGCTCCGGGTCTTCGATCACGGCCAGCTCATGGGTTCGACCGACCTGGCCGGCACAGTAGAGGGTTTTGCCGACCTTGACGGCAGGGGCATAGCCTGCGCGTTCGGCGAGCAGGCGCATTTCATCCGGGACGATGAGTTGACGGTCGGTCATGGGAGGCTGCCTGGAAGTCGGTCGGAGCCGCACGCTATCTCAGGTGCCGGACGTCCGTCCAGTGAGTGGCCTTTGGGTTTTCGAGCGGCGATGGGGTGCGCAGAATTTCTTAGGGGTGAAAACGTTCCGCGCCTTCTTGCTCGGTCGTTCCGGATAAATCACACTCTGAACGAGAGGTAATGAGCATCAGTACAGGATGAGTCCATTTTTTGAGGCAAGGGAATGCGTAAATCCAGAGTCATCATCATAGCCACCCTGTCAGGGCTGATAGGGGCAGTTCTGCCTATGATCACGATGGCTTACATTTCCTGGGAAAGGGCGCTGGCCAAAGAAAGGACTCATTTGGCGACTTACTCCGAGCGAGCGCTCAAAAACATTAGCTTGTCATTGCAACAAGGGCTCAATGTTATAGCGCAGATGGAGAACTGGGCTGGGGTGCCGTGTTCTCCAGAGCATATTTCGTTAATGCGAAAAGCGACCGTGAACACCCGTGCGGTCGAAGAAATTGATTATCTGGAGCGAGGGTCGCTTGCCTGCACATCATGGGGGGGCACGTCGATACTGTCTGAATCGACGACGTCGACTTATACCGATGCGAGAGGCTATAAAATCAATGTTCGCCTGATCCCGAGTGACCAGGGGATCCAGCCGATCACGATCATGCATCGTGGCGCCTACCGCGTCCTTATAAATGCGGGAAGGCTCAGCGACATCATTCTGGATGATCGAATGCAACTCGGTGTTTTCTACCAAGGCCAATTGGTGAATATTTCTCAGGGAGCGGATGAGAAGACGATTTCCCAACTCGTATCAAACCGAGATCGCAAAAGTAAAGACTATCTCTATGCTGTTTCCACTCAAGACGACTGGTCCGCCCTTGTGGCTGAGCCGATAAAAAGCGTCGACACCAGCTTTTATAGCGAGTTGGCCTGGATGCTGCCCATAGGCCTTGGGATCGGCTTGATTGTCGTATTGTCAGTCATCCGGATCATGCGAATCAGACTCTCGCCGATGGCCGAGATGCAGATCGCAATCGCCCAGCGGGAGTTCACTGTTCACTATCAACCGATTATAGATCTTGAAACAGAAGCATGTATTGGGGCCGAGGCGTTGGTTCGGTGGCTGAGACCAGACGGCACGGTTGTGGCCCCTGATCAGTTCATTCCGCTGGCTGAAGAAACAGGGCTGATTTTGCCTATCACTGACCAAGTCATCCAAGGCGTCGTCAGAGACATGGCGCAACTTCTACGAGATAACCGCCGTCTTCATGTGGCCATCAACATCTGTGCAGATGATCTAAAATCCGGGCGTTTTCTTGACACGCTTGATCAGGCACTGAAAGGCTCGATGATTAACAACAGTCAAATATGGATAGAGGCCACTGAGCGAGGCTTCATTGATGTTGAATCGGCCGTTACGACATTAAAAAAAGCGCGGGCGCTGGGCTTCAAGATTGCAATCGATGACTTTGGTACGGGGTACTCCAGCTTGCAATACCTTGAGCGCCTTCCTGTCAATGTGCTCAAGATTGATAAATCCTTCGTGGACGCCATCGATAAATCTTCAGCGTCCAGTTCGGTGGTGACGCATATTATTGCAATGGCTAAAACGCTGGGTCTGGAAATTGTTGCCGAGGGCATCGAGAGCCCCCATCAGGCAGATTACCTGCGGCTGTATAAGGTGGATTACGCCCAGGGCTGGTTATATTCGAAAGCATTGCCCTCTCAGGATTTTCTAAACTTTGTTAATACCCAGAAAAACCGCTAGGGAGTCTCCGCGATGTCAGACGGGTCGAGGAGCTGTGCAGCGTGAAGAATACACTGCGCGTGCCTGACCGCTTGCCGCCGCCGCAACGTCAGTTGATCGAAGCATTCGTCACTCCCTCGCTGTCTGAAAAAAACGAGTTCCTATGACAAACCTCGTGATATGTGCTGCTCAATACTGCTCGGTCGCCGGTGACATCAACGTCAACATCGACCGGCATCTTCACACCATGCGCCGCGCGGTCGAGCATGGCGTTCAGTTTCTGCTGTTCCCCGAGTTGTCCTTGACCGGCTACGAGCCGTTCCTCGCGCGCGAACTCGCTCAGACACCTGACGCCGAGTGTTTGCAACCGCTGCGTGAGCTCGCGTCGCAGTCAGGGATGACCACCGTGGTGGGGCTGCCACTGCGTCAACCCGGCAGCGAAATCATCTTGATTGGCGCACTGGTGATGGCCGCCAATGGATCGCAGTCGGTCTACACCAAGCAGCATCTTCATTCGGGAGAAGAGGCGGTTTTCAGTGGCGGGGAGGGCGGTGCGCTGGTGGATATCGGCGCCGAGCGCATTGCGCTGTCGGTCTGTGCGGATTTTACCCACGCCAGCCACGCCCAGGCAGCGGCGCAAGTTGGCGCCAGTCTGTACGCCAGCAGCGTCTTGATCAGCGAAGAAGGCTATGCGCGAGACGCTGAATTGCTGCAGAGCTATGCCTGTGCGCATTCGATGGGCGTGTTGATGGCCAACCATGGCGGACCGTCGGGAGGCTGGGCCTGCGCGGGACGCAGCGCATTTTGGTCACCCAGAGGTGAGCGGGTGGTAAGCGCGACGGGTACGGGCGACTGCCTGGTGATTGCCCGTCGGCATGAAGGCGTGTGGGAGGGCGAGGTTGTCGAGCGACCGACTCTGTCTTGAATCAGTTCTGCTGACAAGCCAGCGTCGGGCAATTACAAGTAGCAGGGCACCTCGGCGGTGCCCGCTGCGCTGAGTTTCTGCTCAACAGAGATCAATGCACCGCCCACGAACGGGGCGCCGGGGTGTGGCTGAATTTCGAGATGCCTTTGACCCAGAACCGTCGATGGGCCGTCTGGTCCGGCGGCAGCAACGGCTGGCTCGACCATTGATGATGACGTTTGGCTTCGTCGCGATACGCTTTCCACTCCATGGCCTCGGCGGTGTCCTGCGCGGCGCGTTCGTCATCGAACCAGCCCAAAACAGATACTTCACCTTGATCGCGGCCATGCTCTACCAGCAGAAAAATGTTTGTGTACATGCTTTTGCCTTTCACTGATCGGGTCCAACCCGCTATTGGGGCTCTACAAATAGCGTATCGACAGCGACGGCGGAAAATTTAGGCCCGTGTTTCTCCTCGGGTTTTGCAATGAAAAGTCATACGCTTTCCCGCCTAAAGCAGTCCTGCGGAATGCCGCAATTCCATCGGATGACCGGCTTCAGCCGGGAAGAGGCCGGGTGGTCCACCCTTGATGACATTTGGGCAGTGGCGTGAGGAGGTCGGCCTTTCCCGGGAATAAAACCAGAAACGAAAAAAGGGCCGAATCTTATTCGGCCCTTCATCGTATTCAGTGCTGCCTCGGCGCTAAGCTCGCTCAGAGGCACACGGTCAGCACAGCGATTTACTTGCTGCCGCTGGAACCGCTCGCGCCACCACCGGTACCGCCGCCGCTGCCGCCCATGCCGCTGCCATTGGTCATGCCGCCGCCGTCAGCGTCACCACGGTTGGTGCCGTTGGTGCTGCCCATGCCTTTGGTGCCTGGGGTCGACGTGCCTGGGGAGCTGCCGTCGTTGTTTTGACCGCTGGTCGAGGTGCTTGGCTTCGGGCCATTCTTGTCGATCGGATCGGTTGGGCCGGTGGAACCAGCGAACGCGGAGCCAGTAGCAACAGCCATCAGGCCAGCGAGTGTCAGGGCAGTCAATTTAGTCTTGATCATGATGTGAATCCCTTTGTTGTCATGGATACCTATTGGTCAACCCGCCAACGCAAGAGGTGCATTCGATCCGACGGACGGTCATCCGCCTCTCAGTGGATTCACGAGCACGTTTGGGCTGCTTTGCCCGTCCGCTTTTTTCGCGCGCAATTCGTACCCCACCGCCAACGTCTGCAGATCAAAGCGATCCGAGATGCTCGAGCAGTAACTGGTCCGCGCCAGGAAGGCACCCGGGCCGTTCAAGTACGACTCGATGTTTTTTGCGCCTTCGCACAGCGCCACGGTTCGTCCTTTGAGCAGGCCGCTGGCTTGCGCCGAACGCAATGCGCCGTTGGGCGTCCAGTCCGCAACAATCAGCGCGCCTAGGGGAGCTGATTGTTCGTAACTGTGCACGAACGCCTCCGCCGAACGATCGCGCAGGTACGGCGCCATGAAGTAATGGATATCGTCACGGAAAGGCAGCGCTTCCTTGTGGGTGGGCAGCGCAACGACACCGCTGGCGTAAATCGCGTACACCGTCAGAAGGGTCACCGGGCCGCTGAGGGGCAGGGCATAGGCGACAACGGCGGCATTGTGCCGCGCCAGCCACGCCTGCACATGGATCACGCCGATGATGCTCAGCAGCACCGCGCCAGGCAGAAAAAACGTGAAGCGGTCGGTGACGTTGTATGACACGGCGAAGAGGAAGTTCAGCACCGCCGCGCACCACAGCAGCCGCAGCCGCCGGCTTTTCGGGAACAGCACCAGCGCCACCAGTTGCGGGCCGAGCAGGGAAAGCATCAGCAGCACCACCGAGTTCTTCTCGTGCCACATGTCGTCGAAGCGAAACAGCGAACCCTGCCAGCTCTGTTCCGTGGTCTTGTCGGGGATGCCAATCAGGTAACGGTGGCCGATGTCGATCAGGCTCAAGCCGTTTTGCAGCTCCTGCAAAATACCGGGGATCGCCACCGCAAAGCCCAGCACAAACCCCGGGATCGTCAACAGCACCCGCGCCCTGTGCTGCCAGACCAGCTGCACGTAGAGCGGGAACAGCACGATGAACGTCAGTTGGTGAATGGCGGCGGCGAGGCCGGTGAGGATGCCGATGACGAACAGCGCGGTGAGCAGGCCCAAGCGCGATTTATCGCGAAAATGCACCATGTAGGCCAGGGTTACCAGCAGCGTGTGCAGCAGATAAACCTCGGCTTTGGTCGAGACCCAGAACACGCAATGGCACAACACCGCCGCGGCAATCGCCAGCAAGGCCTGCTGCGACGTCGCGCCGACGCCTTTGGCCAGACGAAAGATCGCCCAGCCCAGCGGGATCAGCAGCATCGAGTTCATGAAACTCAGCACCAGCGGGCCGAAGTGAGCGAACAGCGCCGTGGTCACGAACAGGTACAACGGGTGATCCAGCGGGCCGAGGGTGTCGCTGAAATAGCGACCCTCCGAGGCGTCTGCGATGAAGATGCCGTTGTCCATCCATTGAATCGGGCCGCTGGAGGCCAGAAAGCTCCAGACCACGGCGGCCACCGCCAGCAACAGGGGAATGCCGAATAACGCTCGATAACGTACTGCTGCCACCATGACTTGCACTCCTGTCCCTTTAATCCCGTCGAAAAGCGTTATTGAACCGGTTGAGCCTGAGGCGTCGCAGCCTCGCTTTTGAGCCTGATCAGCATCACCGCGCCGATGGCCACGGCGAACCACAGCGTGGCCAGACGAATCAGCACGGTGGCGGCCACGGCGTCGGCGCTGTCCATGCCTTTCCAGACCAGCAGGCCGACCATCACCGCCTCCGCGCCGCCCAGTCCACCAGGCATGAAACTCACTGCGCCGGCCAGCATTGCCAGGGCGTAGACAAACACCGCGAACGTCAGCGGGATATCCGCGCCCATCCATTTCAGAATCCAGTCGAACGCCAGGGCTTCGGCGCTCCAGGCGACCACGCTCAATGCGGTCAGCCCGAGCATCAGTCGCAGACGATGGCATTGCTGCGCATGCACCATCACTTGCAGCAGATGGCGCAGCAGCCCGAGCACCTTGCCGCCACCCACAGGCACCTTGTCGGTGATCCGCTCAAGCAGGCGACGTTGCGACAGCACCACCAGCCCGACCGCCACCAGCGCCACGCCGACCACGATCATCGGCCACGCCTGGGGGTACAGCGACAGGCCGAACAGGGTCAGCAAGACCACCGCGAACAGGTCCGACAGCCGCTCGCTGAAAAACGCCGCGAAACTCTGCGGGTAGGGCACGCCCCAGCGTTTCAGCAGCACGCCGCGCAACGCTTCTCCGGCCTTGCCTGGCGTGGTGGTCAGGGCAAAGCCGGCCAGATAAATGTTCAGGCTCGGCCGCCACGGCATGGGATGGCCGAGCACTTTCAGGTAGGTCTGCCAACGCACAAAGCGCAGGCCGTAGTTGACCGATGACATGAGCAGCGCGATGACAATGCCCACCAGCCCGACCTCGCTCACCGCAGCGCCCACTGCCTGCCAGCCGCCCCACAGCGAAAAGCCGAGATAGCCCAACGCCGAGCCGACCACCGACAGCACCACCGCGCGGTAGCGCCAGCCGGACAGGTGCGAAGTCTCGGGCACCGCTTCGCTCACAGGTTCAGCCTCTTGAACACCGGCTGCGGGATCGAACGAATGACCAGCATGATCAGCGCCCAGAAACCCGGTGCGTAGAGCGTCGGCACCTTGTTGGCGATGCCTTTGACGATGCGCTGGGCGACCTGCGCCGGTTGTGCCAGCAGGGCCGCCGGCAACGACAGCCCCTGGGTCATCGGCGTGTCGACAAAGCCCGGTTTGATGGTGGTGACGTGCACGCCGACTTTGAACAGCCGCGCCTGCAAGCCTTCGCAGTAGGTCGACACCGCCGCCTTGGCGCTGCCGTAGAGGTAATTGGAAGGGCGACCCCGGTCAGCCGCTACCGAAGAAATGATCGCCAGACTGCCGCAGCGCTGGGTTTCGAACTGCATCGCCAGCACCGTGAGCAGGGCGATCACCGAGGTGCAGTTGTTGGCGAATTCCTTCAGCGCCAGGTGCACGTCGCGCTCACAGGCCTTCTGATCGGGCAGCGTGCCGTGGGCGATCAGGGCGATGTCGATCTGTCCCAGCGCAGTCAGACAGCGGCCCATCATCAGCGGATGCGCCTCGATGTCGTTGGCGTCCATCTCGTGCAGCGTGACGTGGGTCGCTCCGCGCGCCTTGAGGTCGGCGGCGGTCTGCTGCAGCTTCTCGACGTTGCGCGCCACCAGGAAAAAATCGCTGCCTTCCGTGGCCCACAACCGTGCGCACGCGCTGGCGATGGCGGAGGTGGCGCCGATGATCAGGACTTTCTTCACTGCAGTTTTCATAGGATCACACGGCTCCAGAAACGGGACATCAAAGAGGGATCGCGCAGCGCTTCCAACTGCTCCCAGGCGGGGTAGGCCCGCCGGAAATCGGCACCGCTCATGTGGGCGTCCTTGGCCGGGTACAAGCGCCCGCCAGCGGCGCGAACAATGTCGTCCAGACGCGGGAACAACACGTTCTCCAGCGCCTCGCTCTGGGCAAAATCCAGCGCCAGGGAGGTGCCTTCCAGGGGGAACGACAGCAGCCCCGGCGAGGCTATATCGCCACAGCGCTTGAGCACGGCAAGGAACGACCCCTGGCCGGCGTCGGCAATGGTGCGCAGCAGTTCGCCCATGGCCGCTTCGGCATTCGCCGCAGGCACGACGCACTGGTATTGCTGAAACCCCCGGCGGCCATAAATCCGGTTCCAGTGCAGGATCCGGTCGAGGGGGTAGAAGAACGGTTCGTAGGCGTTGCGGCCCTGCTTGCGCTGGCGGGTGTGCAGGCGCCAGTACAGGCTGTTGAAGGCGCTGAGGGAGACTGTGTTGATCAGCGACACCGGCGGCGTCAGGGGCACGCTGAGTTTCTTGCGCTGACCGACGTCAAGGGAGCCGTACTGCGCGTGATCGCCGACGATGAACACCCCGCGTCCGGTCTCGGCGCCCTTGGCCAGGCAGTCGACCCAGGCAACGCTGTACTCATGACGCGCGTCCAGCTCGGCCGACAGCGCAAAAAACTCGGCCAGATTGGCGAAGCGCACCGTGGTGGTGTCGATCTGGCTGGCGCGGATCGGCATCAACTGGATCTGCGCCCAGTGAATGACCCCGGTCAGGCCGAGCCCGCCGATGCTCGCGGCGAACAGGGCTGGATGATCTTCAGGCGAGCAGATCACCTCCGGCTCGCCGTGGCGCAACAGGCCGAAGCTCAGCAGGTAGCGGCCAAAGGTGCCGCGCACATGATGGTTTTTGCCGTGAACGTCGTTGGCGATGGCGCCGCCGAGGGTGGCGAACTGGGTCCCGGGCGTCACTGGCAAAAACCAGCCTTGGGGGATGGCCACGGCCAGCACTTCCGCCAGGGTGATGCCGGCCTCGGCCTTGATCACGCCGGTGCTCCAGTCGGCCTCGATCAGCCGGTCCAGCGAGCGCATGTGCAGCACCTCATCGCTGGCCGCCAGGCAACTGTCGCCGTAACTGCGGCCGTTGCCGTAGGGCAGGCTGCTGCGGTGGGCGCCGATCACGCGGTCCATCTGCGCAGGCAATTCGTCGAGCCACACACAGCCATGACCGCGTTGCGGACGACGGGGGAAACGTCCCCAGGAATACAACGGCGTGCTCATGCGGCGATCCAGAACATCATCAGAAACGCCGCGCCGATCAGCTGACTGGTGCGGTCGCGGATGGCGAACACCACCGGGTCTTCGTTCATCTGCCCGCGATGGGTCAGCATCCACACCCGCGTCACCCAGAACAGCAGCAGCGGGCAGGCCAGCCAGATGATGTGCGGGGTGACGTACAGCTCAGTGGTTTTCGCGTCCTGGATGTACAGCGCCAGGACCATCACCGCGAGGTAACCCGACGACGCTCCCAGTGAGGCGATCATGTCCAGGTCGCCGGGGTGGTAACCGCGACCCCTCGCCAACGTGTTGATCTCCCGGGCGCGGGCATCGCGCAGCTCGGCGTAACGCTTGACCATGGCCAGGCTGAGGAAAATGAACATCGAGAACGCGAGGATCCAGAACGTCAGAGTGAGGCTGAACGCCGCGACGCCGGCGATGATTCGCGCGGTGTAGAGCATCGCCAGGGCGATCACGTCCCAGGCCATCAGGCGTTTGAGTCTCAGCGAGTAGGTCAGGGTCAGGCCGTAGTAGGCGGCCATCACCGCTGAAAACTGCCACGGCAACAGCAGCATCGCGGCGCCGAAGGCCATCGCCAGCAGCGCCGGCACCATCACTAGCCCGGTCTTGATCGACAGGCGGCCACTGGCGAACGGTCGGTTGCATTTGCTTTTGTGATGGCGGTCGTCGCACAGGTCCAGCAGGTCATTGAGGATGTAGACGCTGGAGGCGCACAGGCCGAAACAAAGGAACGCGATGACGCCGTCGCGCATCAACTCGAACTGCGCCAGGCGATGGGACGCCAATAGCGGCACGAAGATCAGCGCGTTTTTCAACCACTGGTGCAAGCGCAGGGCCTTGCGCCAGTCCCGAAGGCCCGGCGAGTTGCTGCGGATAGTCGGCTCGACGCTGACTTGTGCTTTTACTTGGGCTTCCACGCCTCTGTCGGGATTGACCACATAGGCCTGGCGGGACACATCCCATATGGGCAAGTCATCTTTCGAGTTGCCGATGTAATCGAATCCCCCCTCGCCGAAGTGAGCAACTAAGAGGTCACGTTTGTTGTGGCCGGACAAGTTGCGGTGGGTATTGGACGCCAGCACCAGATCGAATAACTGCAAGTGTTCGGCGATTCGCTCGGCGAGGCTTACATGACTCGCCGTGGCCAGTACCACCATGCGGCCGGTGTCTCGTTCGCGCTGGATCATTTCGATGATCTGCGGATCGTAAGGCAGCACGGAGACGTCTATTTCGGTGCTCAGCGCCAGGCCTTCTTTCAGCGCGGCTTTGCCTTTGAACAGCCAGCCCAGCATTTTCAGGGTTTTCAGCGGCTGGCCGCGAATGAACGCCATGGCCGTCTCCATGAGCAAATCCGAGCGCAATAACGTGCCGTCGAGATCAACTACCAAGGGAGGGTAAGTTTCAAGAACTCGTCCCTGAATTCTGGCCATAGTGAGTGCTCCTGTGGGGTCGGCTGACTATAAACAAAATCGGATGTTCACAACTTCATTTAAATTAAAGGGCCCCGCGCGTGACGTCGGCGAGGTGGCGTCAGAATTAAGTAGCGAGTTTTTGAGAAAAGTGAGCGCGGCAGTTTTTCATTTATTACACAAGCGCTGCCGGAGAATTGGCGACCAACTAATGACTTCTCGGTAATGACGGTTTAGTGCCGTGTTTAATAAGGCGATTCACGGCTATGTGTGTCGAGCGTGCTTCCTGCAGACCGGCAGGAGCCGCCTTGGCGACGGCGCTGTCGTTTCGACTGGCATCGCAGTCATAATGACTCGCCACTGCCCCCTTCCCATGCCGTTACCGGGAGTTCTCATGACCCATCCTTTGCTGCTGGCGCTCACTCCGCTGGTCGCCGACCTGTCCCGGGACCTGCCGGACGATGAGCGCTACCGACGCCTGCTGCGGTCACTGCGCCAGCTATTCCCGTGTGACGCCGTGGCGTTGCTCAAGCTGGAGGATGAGGCGCTGGTGCCTTTGTCGGTCGAGGGACTGAGTCCGGATACCCTGGGGCGACGGTTCCGACTGGGGGAGCACCCGCGGCTGGACATCATTCTGCAAAACCGCGAACCGACCCGCTTCTCCACCGACTGCGATCTGCCGGACCCTTACGACGGGCTGGTTGAAGGCGTGCACGGCGACCTGGAAGTGCACGATTGCCTCGGTTGCCCGCTGTATGTGCAGAACACGCTGTGGGGGGTGATGACCCTGGATTCCCTGGATCCTGCACGCTTTGGCCAGGCCGATCTGGGCAATCTCCAGGCGTTTGCCAGCCTGGCGGCGGCAACGGTGATGGCCAGCGAACGGATCAGCCAACTGGCCCGTGGCTTTGAGGATCAGCGCCAGTTGGCCGAGGTGTACAAACGCGCCGCAGGCGGACGCGGGCCTCGGGAGCTGATCGGGCAAAGCCCGGTGCACAGGCGTTTGCAGCAGGAAATCCAATTGGTGGGCAACAGCCCGCTGACGGTGCTGATCACGGGCGAAACCGGCGTCGGCAAGGAGCTGGTCGCCGAGGCCACTCACCTTCAGTCGCCGCGGGCGGCGAAGCCACTGATCAGCCTTAACTGCGCCGCGCTGCCCGAACTGTTGGTGGAGAGCGAGCTGTTCGGCCATGTGAAAGGCGCGTTCTCCGGAGCGGTCAGCGGACGCAGCGGCAAGTTCGAGCTGGCCCATGGCGGTTCGTTGTTCCTCGACGAGGTCGGCGAGCTGCCGCTGCCGGTGCAGTCGAAGTTGCTGCGGGTGTTGCAGAGCGGCCAGTTGCAGCGCGTCGGGTCCGATCAGGAGCATCGCGTGGACGTGCGCATCATCGCCGCGACCAACCGTGATCTGGCAGAAGAAGTGCGCGCCGGGCGCTTCCGCGCGGATCTCTATCACCGCCTGAGCGTTTACCCGTTGGTGGTGCCGCCGTTGCGCGAACGGGGGCGCGATGTGTTGTTGCTGGCGGGGTATTTCCTCGAGGAGAACCGGGCGCGGATGGGGCTGCGCAGTTTGCGCATGAGCCCGAAAGCGCAGGCGGTGCTGTTGGCGTATGCATGGCCGGGAAACGTGCGGGAGCTGGAGCATCTGATCAGCCGCGCGGTGCTCAAGGCGCTGTCGGTGCAGGGTGAGCGGCCGCGGATTTTGACGATCGAGGCGGATGTGTTGGGGCTTGAGGAGTCAGGGGGGCCTGCTCCTGTTGTGTTGCATTCGAATGGCGTCATGCCGGTGATTCAGCCGGGCGAGGGGTTGAAGGGGGCGGTGGATGGGTTTCAGAAGCGGTTGATCGGCGAGGCGCTGGAGCGGCATCAGGGGAAATGGGCGGATGTGGCGCGGGAGCTGGACGTTGATCGAGCTAACCTCAGTCGCCTGGCCCGGCGACTCGGGATTCGGTAGGTTCTTTAAATCAAGGCCAGAGGGGACTGATTTATTTACAGCGCTTCACCGTAAATTAATCTGTCCCCGGGGTATGCGGTGCGGCTTCCTACGTCAAGATCAAGGGCGTCTGCCTAGGGGCAGACTGTTTCGCCTTCGGCGAGTTACTTGGAAAAGCACCCCAAGTAACCAAAGGTGCTTGCTCTCGGTTTGGTTCCTCCTTCGTCGGAATACCCTCACTCCGGTCCCGCTCCGTGGGCCCGCGCCGAACGGACATCCATGTCCTGACGGCGCTCTCGCCGCATCCATGCGG
>NZ_MDEN01000060.1 GCF_001705435.1 Pseudomonas graminis | reverse complement strand
TAGAGCGTTGGAACCACCTGATCCCATCCCGAACTCAGCAGTGAAACGATGCATCGCCGATGGTAGTGTGGGGTTTCCCCATGTGAGAGTAGGTCATCGTCAAGATTAAATTCCAGAACCCCATTTGCGAAAGCAGATGGGGTTTTGTTTTGGCGCGTGGAAAAAGCTGCCAACTAACCCTCCCAACCAATTAGAGCTCAAGCGCAGCACGCCTGCGGCCCAAGTGGTGAAACGTATGCTTGCGCAGGTCTTCTGTATGGCTATCATGCGCGTCTTACTACTAGGCACTCTCACTCATGCATACACTGCTAAAGCTACTTGAAGACGGTGCGTTTCACTCCGGCGAGGATCTGGGGCTTGCGCTGGGCGTCAGCCGGAGCGCCGTCTGGAAGAAGCTGCAGCAGGTCCAGGCTGACCTCGGCATAGAAATTTACAAGGTGCGCGGTCGTGGCTACCGATTGGCGTCGCCGCTGTCCTTGCTGGACTATGAGGCGCTGCGCCGGGAGCATATCGGGTTGGGTTGGACGTGCAGGATTCACGAAATTATCGACTCAACTAATGCTGAAGCCATGCGAGTAGCGAATTCAGGCGCTGAACTTCCTTGCTTGGTTCTTGCAGAGCGGCAGACGGCTGGCCGCGGAAGGCGTGGCCGTCAGTGGGTAAGTCCTTTCGCTGAAAATCTCTATTACAGCCTCGCCTTGCGTCTGGATGGCGGGACGCGCCGCCTGGATGGCCTCAGTCTTCTCGTAGGCCTTGCTGTGGTAGATACGCTGCGAGAGCTCGGTATTGGTACTGCGGGGCTGAAATGGCCTAACGACATTCTGGTTGGCGGTAAGAAGATTGCTGGGGTTCTGCTCGAACTCACCGGCGATCCTGCCAATGTATGTCATGTAGTGATTGGTATTGGGATCAACGTAAATATGCGTGAATCCATTAACGTAGACCAGGCTTGGACTTCATTGGCTCTGGAGCTTGTGCATGTTCAGGATCGGAATCGTGTTGCTTGCGCGCTCAGTCGAAATCTCAGCGTTTATCTTGCTGGTCATCAGGAGAAAGGCTTTGCGGCCTACCGAAGAGATTGGGAAGACAAGCACTTATGGCAGGGCCTTGCGGTCGCTCTCACTACGGGTGCGAAGATCACCCAGGGTGTGGTCTTGGGAGTTGGTGACGATGGAGCGCTACGGCTGGAGGTAGGTGGCCGTGAGGAGCGGTTTGCCGGGGGGGAGGTGAGTCTGAGGCTCGAGGGTAATTAGGGTAGAGATAGGAGTTGGTATATATGCATTCGGATGCGTGTTGTCTATGAGGTGATTATGCCCTGGGCGTTTTTTTTGTTGCTCATGTTGAACGGTCTTTATTTTGTCTGGCAGCAGCAGGATGCGCCGCTACGCCCGAAAGAGGTCGAGCCGCTGTTAACCCATCGATCATATGGCCAGGATATTCGGCTGCTTAGCGAGTCCGGATTGGGTAGGGGTAAGGAGCGGATGGACGCAGAGCAAGAGAAATGCCTCTATTTGGGCGGCACCGCCAAGCGGGCTGAGGTGACGCTTCTCGAGCAGCGCCTTGTTGCGTTGGATATCGATACTCACCTGGGAAAGCGCCTGGATCAGCAAGGCAGCGTGTTTTGGCTAAAAATTGCGCCTGCGAGTAGGCGGCTGGTGAGCGATGCGCTTATCGCCGAGCTCCGTAGAGATTTTCCCATGCTAAAAAATGAAATAATGTCGTGTGAAGGCATTGCAACCCCAGATTAGTTTGAATAGAATGGCGCCCGCTTCGCAGTGCAGATCGCTTGATTCGTACTGATGTAGCAAGAGTCAATGCTTGTAACCTCAAGTTTTTATTGAGAAAAGGGTTGACAGAAGGGTGGCATGATATAGAATGCTGCCTCGCTTAGGAGGGGTTCCCGAGCGGCCAAAGGGATCAGACTGTAAATCTGACGTCTACGACTTCGAAGGTTCGAATCCTTCCCCCTCCACCATATTTTGAGCGTAAGCAGCAAAGCTCAGCGGGTATAGTTTAGTGGTAGAACCTCAGCCTTCCAAGCTGATGATGCGGGTTCGATTCCCGCTACCCGCTCCAAGTTTGCTGGTTGTGCAATGTGTTTTGCTCTTGTAGCTCAGTTGGTAGAGCACACCCTTGGTAAGGGTGAGGTCAGCGGTTCAAATCCGCTCAAGAGCTCCATTACTAAGGCAGATATGTGAGTATCTGCCTTTGTTTTAGGCGCCAAGAATCCCGGGATCTTTACGCTCTTGGTGAGCTGGTGCTGCAGTGAGTCGATTTTTGCCATCGCATTATCGAGTTGCTGTTGAAATCTTCCTGTCAGGTCCGCATAATGTTCGGCCTGATTTTGCTTTTAGGTCAGTAGCTCAATTGGCAGAGCGACGGTCTCCAAAACCGTAGGTTGGGGGTTCGATTCCCTCCTGACCTGCCAGATTCTCAAATGTATCTGGCTTTCTTTTCACAGGATTTTAGTAGATGAATCCAAAGGCTGAAGCCCAAGACTCCCGGTTTGATCTCGTGAAGTGGCTTGTAGTAGTGCTTCTGGTGGTCGTGGGTGTCGTTGGAAATCAATACTATTCTGCGCAACCAATCCTGTATCGCGTTCTTGCCCTGCTTGTAATCGCCGCCGTGGCAGCCTATGTGGCGCTGCAGACGGGGAAGGGCAAGGCTTTCTTTGTTTTGGCCAAGGAAGCGCGCGCTGAGATTCGTAAAGTCGTGTGGCCTACGCGCCAAGAGACTACCCAGACCACTTTGATCGTGGTTGCAGTGGTTCTTGTGATGGCGCTGCTGTTGTGGGGGTTGGATTCCCTGCTCGGCTGGCTTGTTTCCTTGATTGTCGGCTAAGGGTGTCCCGTGGCTAAGCGTTGGTACGTAGTGCATGCCTACTCGGGTTACGAGAAGCATGTCATGCGCTCACTGGTTGAGCGCGTAAAGCTTGCAGGCATGGAAGATGGCTTCGGCGAAATTCTGGTCCCTACTGAAGAAGTAGTGGAAATGCGTAACGGCCAGAAACGCAAAAGTGAACGTAAGTTCTTCCCTGGCTATGTGCTTGTCCAGATGGACATGAACGAAGGTACCTGGCACTTGGTTAAGGATACTCCTCGTGTCATGGGCTTCATTGGCGGCACTGCAGACAAGCCTGCCCCAATTACCGATAAAGAAGCTGAAGCCATTCTGCGTCGCGTCGCTGATGGCAGCGATAAGCCAAAGCCAAAAACTCTGTTCGAGCCGGGCGAAGTCGTTCGTGTTACAGACGGTCCGTTTGCTGACTTCAACGGTACCGTTGAAGAGGTCAATTACGAGAAGAGTCGGATCCAAGTTGCCGTGCTCATTTTCGGACGCTCCACTCCGGTGGAGCTGGAGTTCAGTCAGGTCGAAAAGGCGTAACTGATCTCAGAATCCCATACCCCGCAGCCTTGGGCTGTGGGGTTTTTTCGTCACCGGGATAAACGCGCAAGTAACCGGGGAGCCTCTCGAGGCGCTAGAACCCGTAATTGGAGTGCCTCATGGCCAAGAAGATTACCGCTTACATCAAGCTTCAAGTGAAAGCCGCTCAGGCTAACCCGAGCCCGCCCGTTGGTCCTGCGCTGGGTCAGCACGGCGTGAACATCATGGAGTTCTGCAAAGCGTTCAACGCCCGTACTCAGGGTATTGAGCCAGGTCTGCCTACTCCTGTGATCATCACTGTTTACAGTGACCGCAGCTTCACATTTGAAACCAAAAGCACCCCGGCTTCGGTACTGCTGAAAAAAGCAGCTGGCTTGACCAGCGGCTCGGCTCGTCCGAATACCGTAAAAGTTGGCACTGTGACCCGTGCTCAGCTTGAAGAAATCGCCAAGGCAAAAAATGCCGACTTGACCGCTGCTGATATGGACGCCGCCGTGCGTACAATCGCCGGTTCCGCTCGCAGCATGGGCCTTAACGTGGAGGGTGTGTAATGGCTAAGCTGACTAAGCGCCAAAAGGCTATCGCTTCCAAGGTTGAAGCTGGCAAATCGTATAACTTCAACGAAGCTGCTGCCCTGCTGGCTGAGTTGTCGACAGTGAAGTTCAGCGAGTCCGTAGACGTTGCTGTGAACCTCGGTGTTGACCCACGTAAATCCGACCAGGTTGTACGTAGCGCTACCGTACTGCCACACGGCACTGGCAAGACCGTTCGTGTAGCCGTATTTACTCAGGGTCCAGCTGCTGAAGCTGCTCTGGCTGCCGGTGCTGACCGCGTTGGTATGGACGATCTGGCTGCTGAAATGAAGGGCGGCGATCTGAACTATGACGTCGTTATTGCCTCCCCGGACGCAATGCGTGTTGTTGGTCAGTTGGGTCAGATCCTCGGCCCGCGTGGCCTGATGCCTAACCCGAAGGTCGGTACTGTTACTCCAGACGTAGCCACTGCCGTTAAAAATGCCAAGGCTGGTCAGGTTCGCTATCGCACCGATAAAAACGGCATTATCCACACTTCCGTTGGCAAGGTCGGCTTCGAAGCAGACAAGCTGCGTGAGAACGTTGAAGCACTGATCGCTGATTTGAAGCGTATCAAGCCTGCTTCCTCGAAAGGTATCTACGTCAAGCGCGTAACCCTGAGCACCACTATGGGCCCAGGCTTGGTCATCGACCAAGGTTCGTTGGACGCGTGAGACTGGCACGGCGCGGGTAACCGCGCCGTTGCGAAAATTGGGGTCCCTGCCTGGCGGGGGCTATCCAAGACCGTAGGCGGCGAAAGTCTTAAACCTCAAGCCTACGCAGATGGTGCTCCCGGTTCCTTACCGAATCAGACACCAAAACGACATCCGGCTCAGGTCAGATGAAACGGTAACAAGCAGGAGTTAAACCCGTGGCAATTAAACTCGAAGACAAGAAGGCCATCGTCGCTGAAGTCAACGAGGCTGCCAAAAACGCTCTGTCTGCTGTTGTGGCTGATGCCCGCGGTGTGACAGTAGGCGCGATGACCGGACTCCGTAAAGAGGCTCGTGAAGCTGGCGTATACGTGCGTGTCGTACGTAACACCCTGCTCAAGCGCGCCGTTGCTGACACTGAATACAGTGTCCTCAACGATGTGTTCACCGGCCCGACCTTGATCGCGTTCTCCAATGAACACCCTGGCGCTGCTGCCCGTTTGTTCAAAGAGTTCGCTAAAGGTCAGGATAAGTTCGAGATCAAGGCAGCTGCGTTCGAGGGCAAGTTCCTCGCACCTAATCAGATCGACGTACTGGCAACATTGCCGACCCGCAACGAAGCGATTTCGCAGCTGATGAGCGTGATTCAAGGCGCTACCAGCAAGCTCGCTCGTACACTGGCGGCCATCCGCGAACAGAAAGAAGCCGCTGCAGCCTAAGGGCAGGCACTTCCTCTCGCGTATTTTTGTTTATTTCGATGGTCGCGTAGGCCGTCCCCCAATTCAGGAATTAGAGTCATGTCTATCTCTCAAGACGATATCCTCAACGCCGTAGCTGAAATGTCCGTTCTGCAGGTTGTAGAGCTGATCAAAGCATTCGAAGAGAAATTCGGTGTTAGCGCTGCCGCTGCTTCCGCTGGCCCAGCTGCTGCTGCTGCCGTTGTTGAAGAGCAAACCGAATTCAACGTCATGCTGCTGGAAGCGGGCGAGAAGAAAGTTAACGTCATTAAAGCAGTTCGTGAACTGACCGGTCTGGGCCTGAAAGAAGCCAAGGCAGTCGTTGACGGCGCTCCAGCAATGGTCCTGGAAGCAGTAGCAAAAGACGCTGCTGACAAAGCCAAGGCTACCCTGGAAGAAGCAGGCGCTAAAGTCGAGCTGAAGTAAGCATCGACTTTGCGTTTCCAGCCCAAGCGTTAAGCGAAAGGCTGATGGCTGGTGGCTTCTGCCACCGGCCTTTTTCCGTTGTTGGCAGCTGATTCGGTTAGCGCTGATTACGTGATCTACCCACCTTGAACGGTGGCGCGAACCATGGGGTTCGCAAGATTTTTCTGGCTGCTCCCGTCGGGAGGAGCCAAACAAGCAGGTGACCAAGCTGGGGAACGCTGATGGCTTACTCATATACTGAGAAAAAACGTATCCGCAAGGACTTTAGCAAGTTGCCGGACGTCATGGATGTGCCTTACCTCCTGGCCATCCAGCTGGATTCGTATCGTGAATTCTTGCAAGCGGGAGCGACTAAAGATCAGTTCCGCGACGTGGGCCTGCATGCGGCCTTCAAATCTGTTTTCCCGATCATCAGCTACTCCGGCAATGCTGCTTTGGAGTATGTGGGTTATCGTCTGGGCGAACCGGCTTTTGATGTCAAGGAATGCGTGCTCCGCGGTGTGACATACGCCGTACCTTTGCGGGTAAAAGTACGTCTGATCATTTTCGACAAAGAATCGTCGAATAAAGCGATCAAGGACATCAAAGAGCAAGAAGTCTACATGGGTGAAATCCCCCTGATGACTGAGAACGGTACCTTCGTTATCAACGGTACCGAACGAGTGATCGTTTCCCAGCTGCACCGTTCCCCAGGCGTGTTCTTTGACCACGACCGCGGTAAGACGCACAGCTCTGGCAAACTGTTGTACTCGGCTCGCATCATTCCTTACCGTGGTTCGTGGCTGGACTTCGAATTCGATCCGAAAGACTGTGTCTTCGTACGTATCGACCGTCGCCGCAAACTCCCTGCATCGGTTCTGCTCCGTGCATTGGGTTACACCACTGAAGAAGTGCTGGATGCCTTCTACACCACCAACGTATTCCACGTTCATGGCGAGAACCTGAATCTGGAGTTGGTGCCTCAGCGCCTGCGTGGCGAAATTGCCGTTCTGGATATACTGGACGACAAGGGCAAGGTCATTGTTGAGCAAGGCCGTCGTATCACGGCTCGCCACATTAACCAGCTCGAAAAAGCGAACATCAAGACCCTTGAAGTTCCGCTCGACTACGTAATCGGCCGCACTAGCGCCAAGGCGATCGTGCACCCGGCGACGGGTGAGATCATTGCCGAGTGCAATACCGAACTGAACACCGAGATCCTGGCGAAGATTGCCAAGGCTCAGGTTGTCCGTATCGAGACGCTATACACGAACGATATCGACTGCGGCCCGTTCATTTCCGACACCTTGAAGATCGACTCGACCGGCAATCAGCTTGAAGCCCTGGTCGAAATCTATCGGATGATGCGTCCTGGCGAGCCACCTACCAAGGATGCTGCCGAGACCTTGTTCAACAATCTGTTCTTTAGCCCAGAGCGTTACGATCTGTCGGCTGTAGGTCGGATGAAGTTTAACCGTCGTATCGGTCGTACCGAGATCGAAGGTTCTGGCGTGCTCCACAAAGACGACATCGTCGCTGTGCTGAAGACCCTGGTCGACATCCGTAACGGTAAAGGCATCGTCGATGACATCGATCACCTTGGTAACCGTCGCGTTCGTTGCGTAGGTGAGATGGCCGAGAACCAGTTCCGTGTAGGTCTGGTGCGTGTTGAGCGCGCGGTCAAAGAACGTCTGTCGATGGCGGAAAGCGAAGGCCTGATGCCTCAAGACCTGATCAACGCCAAGCCTGTAGCGGCGGCGGTGAAAGAGTTCTTCGGTTCCAGCCAGCTTTCACAGTTCATGGACCAGAACAACCCGCTGTCCGAGATCACTCACAAGCGTCGCGTCTCTGCACTCGGCCCTGGTGGTCTGACGCGTGAGCGTGCTGGCTTTGAAGTCCGTGACGTACACCCGACTCACTACGGGCGCGTGTGCCCGATTGAAACGCCGGAAGGTCCGAACATTGGTCTGATCAACTCCTTGGCTGCCTATGCGCGCACCAACCAGTACGGCTTCCTCGAGAGCCCGTACCGTGTGGTTAAAGATGCTCTGGTAACTGACGAAATTGTTTTCCTCTCGGCTATTGAGGAAGCAGATCACGTCATTGCCCAGGCTTCTGCCGCAATGAACGACAAGAAGATCCTGATTGACGAGCTGGTTGCTGTTCGTCACTTGAACGAGTTCACCGTCAAGGCGCCGGAAGACGTCACCCTGATGGATGTTTCGCCGAAGCAGGTTGTATCGGTCGCGGCATCGCTGATCCCGTTCCTTGAGCACGACGACGCCAACCGTGCGTTGATGGGTTCGAACATGCAGCGTCAGGCTGTCCCAACATTGCGCGCTGACAAGCCGCTGGTTGGTACTGGCATGGAGCGCAACGTTGCGCGTGACTCCGGTGTTTGCGTCGTGGCCCGTCGTGGCGGCGTGATCGACTCGGTAGACGCCAGCCGTATCGTGGTTCGTGTTGCAGATGACGAAGTTGAGACAGGCGAAGCCGGTGTCGACATCTACAACCTGACCAAATACACACGTTCGAACCAGAATACCTGCATCAACCAGCGTCCGCTGGTGAGCAAGGGTGACCGCGTTCAGCGTAGCGACATCATGGCTGACGGCCCGTCCACCGATATGGGTGAACTGGCGCTGGGTCAGAACATGCGCATCGCGTTCATGGCGTGGAACGGCTTCAACTTCGAAGACTCCATCTGCCTGTCCGAGCGTGTTGTTCAGGAAGACCGCTTCACCACGATCCACATTCAGGAACTGACCTGTGTGGCGCGTGATACCAAGCTCGGGCCTGAAGAGATCACTGCCGACATCCCTAACGTGGGTGAGGCAGCACTGAACAAGCTGGATGAAGCTGGTATCGTTTATGTAGGCGCTGAAGTCGGCGCTGGCGACATCCTGGTAGGTAAGGTCACTCCGAAAGGCGAGACCCAGCTGACCCCGGAAGAGAAGCTGCTGCGTGCGATCTTCGGTGAAAAAGCAAGCGACGTTAAAGACACGTCCTTGCGCGTGCCTACCGGTACCAAAGGCACCGTTATCGACGTTCAGGTCTTCACTCGTGATGGCGTTGAGCGTGATGCTCGTGCGCTGTCCATCGAGAAGAGCCAGCTCGACGAGATCCGCAAGGACCTGAACGAAGAGTTCCGCATTGTTGAAGGCGCAACGTTCGAACGTTTGCGTTCCGCTCTGGTGGGTCGTACCGCTGAAGGTGGTGCTGGCCTGAAGAAGGGGCAGGAAATCACCAATGAAATTCTGGACGGCCTGGAACACGGTCAGTGGTTCAAGCTGCGCATGGTCGAAGATGCGCTGAACGAGCAACTCGAGAAAGCTCAGGCTTACATCGTCGATCGTCGCCGTCTGCTTGACGACAAGTTCGAAGACAAGAAGCGCAAGCTGCAGCAGGGCGATGATCTTGCTCCAGGTGTACTCAAGATCGTCAAGGTTTACCTTGCCATCCGCCGTCGTATCCAGCCTGGCGACAAGATGGCCGGTCGTCACGGTAACAAAGGTGTGGTCTCCGTGATCATGCCGGTTGAAGACATGCCGCACGATGCCAACGGTACTCCGGTGGATATCGTCCTCAACCCGTTGGGTGTACCTTCGCGTATGAACGTCGGTCAGATCCTCGAAACCCACCTCGGCCTCGCGGCTAAGGGGTTGGGCGAGAAGATCAACCGCATGCTTGAAGAGCAGCGTAAAGTCGTTGAGCTGCGTAAGTTCCTGAACGAGATCTACAACGAGATTGGCGGCCGTCAAGAGAGTCTAGATGACCTGTCTGATCAGGAGATTCTGGATCTGGCGAAGAACCTGCGTGGCGGCGTTCCAATGGCTACCCCGGTATTTGACGGTGCGAAGGAATCCGAAATCAAGGCAATGCTCCGCCTGGCGGACATGCCGGACAGTGGCCAGATGCAGCTGTTCGACGGCCGTACCGGCAACAAGTTTGAGCGTCCGGTCACCGTTGGCTACATGTACATGCTGAAGCTGAACCACTTGGTGGACGACAAGATGCACGCGCGTTCCACTGGTTCGTACAGCCTGGTTACCCAGCAGCCGCTGGGTGGTAAGGCTCAGTTCGGTGGTCAGCGTTTCGGGGAGATGGAGGTTTGGGCGCTGGAAGCTTATGGCGCGGCGTACACTCTGCAAGAAATGCTCACAGTGAAGTCGGACGACGTGAACGGTCGGACCAAGATGTACAAGAACATCGTGGACGGCGATCACCGTATGGAGCCGGGCATGCCCGAGTCCTTCAACGTGTTGATCAAAGAAATCCGTTCGCTCGGTATCGATATCGATCTGGAAACCGAATAACACGTGACGCGAATCGAGGGTGGGTCGGTATGACTGCCCTCTGCTCCGCCAGGAGGAAAGGCCTTGAAAGACCTACTGAATTTGCTGAAAAACCAGGGTCAAGTCGAAGAGTTCGACGCTATCCGTATTGGATTGGCGTCGCCTGAGATGATCCGTTCGTGGTCGTTCGGTGAAGTTAAAAAACCGGAAACCATCAACTACCGTACGTTCAAACCTGAGCGTGACGGCCTGTTCTGCGCCAAGATCTTTGGCCCGGTCAAGGATTACGAGTGCCTGTGCGGTAAGTACAAGCGCTTGAAGCATCGTGGCGTCATCTGCGAGAAGTGTGGCGTTGAAGTCGCGCTGGCCAAAGTCCGTCGTGAGCGCATGGCTCACATCGAGCTGGCTTCGCCGGTAGCTCACATCTGGTTCCTGAAATCGCTGCCGTCCCGTATCGGCTTGCTGATGGACATGACCCTGCGTGATATCGAACGCGTTCTCTACTTCGAGAGCTATGTCGTTATCGATCCGGGCATGACCACGCTCGAAAAAGGGCAACTGCTAAACGACGAGCAATACTTCGAGGCTCTCGAAGAGTTCGGTGACGATTTCGACGCCCGTATGGGTGTCGAGGCTGTCCGCGAGCTGCTGCACGCTATTGATCTGGAACACGAGATTGGCCGGCTGCGCGAAGAGATTCCGCAAACCAACTCCGAGACCAAAATCAAGAAGCTGTCCAAGCGTCTGAAGTTGATGGAAGCCTTCCAGGGTTCCGGCAACCTTCCAGAATGGATGGTGTTGACCGTCCTGCCGGTTCTGCCGCCAGATCTGCGTCCACTGGTCCCGCTGGATGGTGGTCGTTTCGCGACTTCCGACCTTAACGATCTCTATCGTCGAGTGATCAACCGTAACAACCGCTTGAAGCGCCTGCTCGATCTGTCTGCTCCTGACATCATCGTGCGCAACGAAAAGCGCATGTTGCAGGAAGCTGTGGATGCGTTGCTTGATAACGGTCGTCGCGGTCGCGCCATCACAGGTTCGAACAAGCGTCCTCTGAAATCCCTGGCTGACATGATCAAGGGTAAGCAGGGCCGTTTCCGTCAGAACTTGCTCGGTAAGCGTGTTGACTACTCTGGCCGTTCGGTAATTACCGTAGGTCCGACCCTGCGTCTGCATCAGTGCGGTCTGCCCAAGAAGATGGCACTGGAGCTGTTCAAGCCGTTCATTTTCGGCAAGCTCGAGATGCGTGGTCTCGCTACCACCATAAAAGCTGCCAAGAAAATGGTCGAGCGCGAGCTGCCAGAAGTCTGGGACGTTCTCGCCGAAGTCATTCGCGAACACCCGGTGCTCCTGAACCGTGCGCCGACGCTTCACCGTCTGGGGATCCAGGCGTTTGAGCCGGTTCTCATCGAAGGTAAAGCGATCCAGCTGCACCCGTTGGTCTGTGCGGCATACAACGCCGACTTCGACGGTGACCAGATGGCTGTTCACGTGCCGCTGACGCTGGAAGCCCAGCTCGAAGCCCGTGCGCTGATGATGTCGACCAACAACATTCTGTCGCCAGCGAACGGTGAGCCAATCATCGTTCCTTCGCAGGACGTTGTATTGGGTCTGTACTACATGACTCGTGAAGCGATCAACGCCAAAGGCGAAGGTCGTGTATTCGCGGATCTGCAGGAAGTGGACCGTGTATTCCGTGCGGGCGAAGCCGCTCTGCATGCAAAAGTGAAAGTGCGCATCAACGAAACGATCAATGATCGTGACGGTGGCAGCGTCAAGAACACTCGTATCGTCGACACAACCGTCGGCCGTGCGCTGCTGTTCCAAGTGGTTCCGGCCGGCTTGTCATACGACGTCGTCAATCAGCCGATGAAGAAGAAGGCAATCTCCAAGCTGATCAACCAGTGCTACCGCGTGGTTGGCCTGAAAGAGACTGTAATCTTCGCTGACCAGCTGATGTACACCGGTTTTGCCTATTCGACGATCTCGGGTGTCTCCATCGGCGTTAACGACTTTGTTATCCCTGATGAAAAAGCTCGCATCATCGACGCAGCAACCGATGAAGTGAAAGAAATCGAGAGTCAGTACGCCTCCGGCCTGGTTACCCAGGGCGAGAAGTACAACAAGGTGATCGACCTCTGGTCCAAGGCCAACGATGAAGTCTCCAAGGCGATGATGTCGAACCTCTCGAAAGAGAAGGTTGTCGATCGTCACGGTGAGACCGTTGATCAGGAATCCTTCAACTCGATGTACATGATGGCTGACTCGGGTGCGCGGGGTTCCGCAGCACAGATTCGTCAGTTGGCAGGTATGCGGGGTCTGATGGCCAAGCCGGATGGCTCGATCATCGAGACACCGATCACTGCTAACTTCCGTGAAGGTTTGAGCGTTCTTCAGTACTTCATCTCGACGCACGGTGCTCGTAAGGGGCTTGCGGATACCGCGTTGAAAACCGCGAACTCTGGTTACCTGACTCGTCGTCTTGTAGACGTGGCACAAGATCTGGTCGTTACCGAGGTTGACTGCGGTACTGAACACGGTCTGGTCATGACGCCGCACATTGAAGGTGGCGACGTCGTAGAGCCGTTGGGCGAACGCGTATTGGGTCGAGTGATCGCCCGTGACGTATTCAAGCCTGGCACTGAAGATGTCATCGTTCCGGGCGGCACACTGGTTGACGAGAAGTGGGTTGAATTCATCGAGCTGAACAGCATCGACGAAGTGATCGTACGCTCTCCGATCAGCTGTGAAACACGTTTCGGTATCTGCGCCAAGTGCTATGGCCGTGATCTGGCGCGCGGTCACCAGGTGAACATCGGTGAGGCGGTCGGCGTTATCGCGGCTCAGTCGATCGGTGAGCCGGGTACCCAGCTGACCATGCGTACATTCCACATCGGTGGTGCGGCAAGCCGTACTTCTGCTGCTGACAGTGTTCAGGTGAAGAACGGCGGTATCGTTCGTCTGCACAACTTGAAGCACGTTGAGCGTCTTGATGGTCACCTGGTCGCGGTGTCGCGTTCCGGTGAATTGGCAATCGCCGACGAGTTCGGTCGTGAGCGCGAGCGCTACAAGCTGCCGTATGGTGCTGTGATTCTCGTGAAGGAAGGTGACAAGGTCGACGCCGGGTCCATCGTGGCCAAGTGGGACCCACACACTCACCCAATCGTCACCGAGATGAAAGGTACCGTGACCTACGTGGGCATGGAGGAAGGTATTACGATCAAGCGCCAGACGGACGAATTGACCGGTTTGACGAACATCGAAGTACTGGATGCCAAAGATCGTCCTGCAGCAGGTAAAGACATTCGTCCTGCGGTCAAGATGGTTGGTGTTGACGGTAAGGATCTGCTGCTGCCGGGTACTGACGTACCGGCTCAGTACTTCCTGCCGGCAAACGCCCTCGTCGGTGTTGCGGATGGTGTGCAAGTGGGTGTGGGTGACGTTATCGCCCGTATCCCGCAAGAGACCTCCAAAACCCGTGACATCACTGGTGGTCTGCCGCGCGTTGCCGACTTGTTCGAGGCGCGTCGCCCTAAAGAAGCATCGATCCTGGCTGAAGTCAGCGGTACGATCGCGTTCGGTAAAGAGACCAAAGGCAAGCGTCGTCTCGTTATCACGCCAAACGATGGTACCGATCCGTACGAAGAGCTGATTCCAAAATGGCGTCATCTGAACGTCTTCGAAGGTGAGCAAGTCAGCCGTGGTGAGGTTATCTCCGACGGCCCAAGCGATCCGCACGATATCCTGCGCCTGCTGGGTGTCAGCGCTCTGGCGAAATATATCGTCAACGAGATTCAGGACGTTTACCGCCTGCAAGGCGTGAAGATCAACGACAAGCACATTGAAACGATCCTTCGTCAGATGCTGCGTAAGGTCGAGATCGCTGAGTCTGGCGACTCCAGCTTCATCAAGGGTGACCAGATGGAGTTGACGCATGTCCTGGTTGAAAACGAGCGCCTTGCGACCGACGAGAAATTTGTTTCCAAATTCACTCGTGTGTTGCTTGGTATCACCAAGGCGTCGCTGTCCACCGAATCGTTCATCTCGGCGGCCTCCTTCCAGGAGACCACTCGCGTACTGACCGAAGCGGCGGTTACCGGCAAGCGCGATTATCTGCGCGGCCTGAAAGAAAACGTGGTAGTGGGTCGTCTGATCCCTGCAGGTACCGGTCTGGCATATCACAGCGAGCGCAAGCGTCGTCGTGAAGCCGACAAGCCGATGCGTGTAAGTGCGAGCGAAGTTGAAGCCGCGCTCACTGAAGCGTTGAACTCAAGCAGTAATTGAGAGTAGGGCCCCGATTTTCACAGTCATTGGTCTCAACCGGTTGATGGGTTGCCAGTGGCTGTGGACATCGGGGCTTTGCCTTGACTGGGGGCAGGATCCTCTTTAGACTCTTGTACCCCTAAATCTGGCGGGACGTATGTCCTGCCATTTTGCTTTTCTTGTAAGACAATAGCGTCGCAAGACAACAGTGGAGCTAGTAGATGGCAACTATCAACCAGCTGGTACGTCAGCCGCGTAAGCGTATCGTCGAGAAATCCGACGTGCCTGCGCTGCAGAACTGCCCGCAGCGTCGTGGTGTGTGCACTCGCGTGTACACAACTACGCCGAAAAAACCTAACTCGGCACTGCGTAAAGTATGCCGTGTGCGTCTGACCAACGGTTTCGAGGTTTCCTCGTACATCGGCGGTGAAGGCCACAACCTGCAAGAGCACAGCGTCGTACTGATTCGCGGCGGCCGTGTAAAAGACTTGCCAGGTGTTCGTTACCACACCGTCCGCGGTTCGTTGGATACCTCCGGTGTCAAAGGTCGTAACCAGGGTCGTTCGAAGTACGGTACCAAGAAGCCTAAGTAGTAGCGGCTTTTTGAAAAAAATTGAATCATCTTATTTTCTGAGTCGATAAGAGTAAGGTCGGAGGCGCCATTAGGTGCTGATTCCGAGCGAACCTGAAGACCGTTTGAGGGCTTATCCATGCCAAGAAGACGCGTAGCAGCCAAGCGCGAAGTGCTTGACGATCCAAAATACGGCAGCCAGATTCTGGCCAAGTTCATGAACCACGTTATGGAAAGCGGCAAGAAAGCCGTCGCCGAGCGTATCGTTTATGGCGCGCTGGAAAAGGTTAAAGAACGCAAGAACTCCGATCCCCTGGAAATCTTCGAGAAAGCTCTCGACGCCATCGCTCCGCTGGTCGAAGTGAAGTCGCGCCGTGTAGGCGGTGCTACTTACCAGGTCCCGGTCGAAGTTCGTCCGTCCCGTCGTAATGCTCTGGCAATGCGTTGGCTGGTAGACTTCGCGCGCAAGCGCGGTGAGAAGTCTATGGCTCTGCGTTTGGCTGGCGAACTGTTGGACGCCGCCGAAGGTAAAGGTGCTGCGGTCAAGAAGCGTGAAGACGTGCACCGTATGGCTGAAGCCAACAAAGCTTTCTCGCACTACCGCTTCTAATTTCAGCGTCACTAATTTTGCGAGGGCTTTATGGCTCGTACTACACCGATCAGCCGTTACCGTAACATTGGTATCGTCGCTCACGTGGATGCTGGTAAAACCACCACCACCGAGCGCGTCCTTTTTTACACCGGCAAAAGCCACAAGATGGGCGAGGTGCATGATGGCGCCGCGACCACCGACTGGATGGTTCAGGAGCAGGAGCGTGGTATTACCATTACTTCTGCTGCTATTACTGCCTTTTGGCAGGGTTCCGAGAAGCAGCACAAAGACCAATATCGCTTCAACGTGATTGACACCCCGGGCCACGTAGACTTCACGATTGAAGTTGAGCGTTCCCTGCGTGTACTCGACGGCGCGGTCGTTGTTTTCTGTGGTACCTCTGGCGTAGAGCCTCAGTCCGAAACCGTATGGCGTCAAGCCAACAAGTACGGCGTTCCACGTATTGTTTACGTGAACAAAATGGACCGTGCTGGCGCAAACTTTCTGCGGGTAATTGCCCAGATCAAGCAGCGTTTGGGTCACACTCCGGTGCCGATCCAGTTGGCAATCGGTTCTGAAGACAACTTCCAAGGTCAGATAGATCTGATGTCTATGGAAGCGGTCTACTGGAACGATTCCGACAAAGGTATGGTCCCTGTTCGCAAGCCTATCCCTGCAGAGCTGCAGGAGCTGGCTGACGAATGGCGCAGCAACATGGTTGAGGCTGCGGCTGAAGCCAGCGAAGAGCTGATGAACAAATACCTTGAGGGTGAGGAACTCACCAACGAGGAAATCAAGGCTGCTCTGCGTCAGCGTACTATTGCTGGTGAGATCGTTCTTGCTGTTTGCGGTTCTTCCTTCAAGAACAAGGGTGTTCCCCTGGTTCTCGACGCTGTGATCGACTACCTGCCGGCTCCAGTCGACATTCCTGCTATCAAGGGTTCGAACCCTGATAACGAGGAAGAGGAAATGGAGCGTCACGCGGACGACAACGAGCCGTTCTCGGCTCTGGCGTTCAAGATCGCTACCGATCCATTCGTGGGTACGCTGACCTTCGTCCGTGTTTACTCGGGCGTGTTGGCATCCGGCGACGGCGTGATCAACTCGGTCAAGGGCAAGAAAGAGCGCGTGGGTCGTATGGTGCAAATGCACGCAAACGCTCGCGAAGAGATCAAGGAAGTACGCGCTGGCGACATCGCGGCCTTGATCGGCATGAAGGATGTCACCACTGGTGAAACCTTGTGCAACGCTGACAAGCCAATCATCCTGGTTCGGATGGACTTCCCGGAGCCGGTTATTTCGGTTGCCGTAGAGCCTAAAACCAAGGATGACCAGGAAAAAATGGGTATCGCACTGGGCAAGCTTGCTCAAGAAGACCCGTCTTTCCGCGTCAAAACTGATGAAGAGACTGGTCAAACGATCATCTCTGGCATGGGCGAGCTGCACTTGGACATCCTGGTTGACCGGATGCGCCGTGAGTTCAACGTCGAAGCCAACATCGGTAAGCCTCAGGTTTCGTATCGTGAGCGCATCACGAAGAACTGTGAAATCGAAGGCAAGTTCGTTCGTCAGTCCGGCGGTCGTGGTCAGTTCGGCCACTGCTGGATCCGTTTTGCACCTGCTGACGAAGGTCAGGAAGGTCTGCAATTCGTGAACGAAGTAGTGGGTGGTGTGGTTCCTAAGGAATACATCCCGGCTATCCAGAAGGGTATCGAAGAGCAGATGAAGAACGGCGTTGTCGCCGGCTATCCGCTGATCGGCCTGAAGGCTACCGTGTTTGATGGTTCTTACCACGACGTCGACTCGAACGAGATGGCGTTTAAGGTGGCTGCTTCCATGGCGACCAAGCAACTGGCCCAGAAGGGCGGCGGTGAGTTGCTTGAACCGATCATGGCTGTAGAGGTTGTTACGCCTGAAGACTATATGGGTGACGTGATGGGCGACCTTAACCGTCGTCGCGGCATGATCCTGGGTATGGAAGATACGGTCTCCGGCAAGGTAATTCGTGCCGAGGTTCCGTTGGGTGAGATGTTCGGTTATGCGACCGACGTTCGCTCCATGTCCCAAGGTCGCGCAAGCTACTCTATGGAATTCAAAAAATACAATACAGCTCCGTCGCACATCGTCGAAACTGTAACCAAAAAACAAGGCTGATTCAGCGCCTTTAGGCTAGGAGTTATTTGTCGTGGCTAAAGAAAAATTTGATCGTTCCCTTCCGCACGTCAACGTTGGCACCATCGGTCACGTTGACCATGGTAAAACCACGCTGACCGCTGCTCTGACTCGCGTCTGCTCCGAAGTCTTCGGTTCGGCTCGTGTTGACTTCGATAAGATCGACAGCGCACCAGAAGAGAAGGCTCGCGGTATCACCATCAACACTGCTCACGTTGAGTACAACTCGTCTGTACGTCACTACGCACACGTTGACTGCCCGGGTCACGCTGACTACGTCAAGAACATGATCACCGGTGCTGCCCAGATGGACGGCGCTATCCTGGTTTGTTCGGCTGCTGATGGTCCGATGCCACAGACTCGTGAGCACATCCTGCTGTCCCGTCAGGTAGGCGTTCCGTATATCGTGGTCTTCCTGAACAAGGCTGACCTGGTAGACGACGCTGAGCTGCTGGAACTGGTTGAGATGGAAGTGCGCGATCTGCTGAGCACTTACGACTTCCCAGGTGACGACACTCCAATCATCATCGGCTCCGCCCGTATGGCGTTGGAAGGCAAAGACGACAACGAGATGGGCACCACTGCCGTCAAGAAGTTGGTTGAAACTCTGGACAGCTACATCCCTCAGCCAGAGCGTGCTGTCGACAAGCCGTTCCTGATGCCAATCGAAGACGTATTCTCGATCTCTGGTCGCGGTACTGTTGTGACTGGTCGTGTTGAGCGCGGTATCGTCAAGGTTCAAGATCCACTGGAAATCGTTGGTCTGCGTGACACTACCGTCACCACCTGCACCGGTGTTGAAATGTTCCGTAAGCTGCTCGACGAAGGTCGTGCTGGCGAGAACTGCGGCGTTCTGTTGCGCGGCACCAAGCGTGACGACGTTGAGCGTGGTCAGGTTCTGGTCAAGCCAGGTACCGTCAAGCCTCACACTCAGTTCGAAGCTGAAATCTACGTTCTGAGCAAAGAAGAAGGCGGTCGTCACACTCCTTTCTTCAAAGGCTACCGTCCACAGTTCTATTTCCGTACTACCGACGTAACTGGTAGCTGCGAACTGCCGGAAGGCGTTGAGATGGTTATGCCAGGTGATAACGTGAAAGTTTCCGTTACCCTGATCAAGCCAATCGCAATGGAAGACGGTCTGCGTTTCGCTATCCGTGAAGGCGGTCGTACCGTCGGCGCTGGCGTCGTAGCCAAAATCATCGCGTAAGCGATGATCTTCAAAAAGAGCCCCCGCTTGCGGGGGCTTTTTTATTGGGTTGACACCCTGTTAGCTCGTCTATAGAATTGCGCCTCCTTTAAACGGGCGTATTGCGCTCGGTGGGAAGTAGCCTGGAGTCTGAAATCCAATGCAAAATCAGCAAATCCGTATCAGGTTGAAGGCTTTTGACCATCGCCTGATCGACCAATCCACCCAGGAAATCGTGGAAACCGCGAAACGTACTGGTGCTCAAGTGCGTGGTCCGATTCCACTCCCTACCCGTAAAGAGCGGTTCACCGTTCTGGTTTCTCCGCACGTCAACAAAGACGCGCGCGACCAGTACGAGATCCGTACTCATAAGCGTGTTCTGGACATTGTCCAGCCAACGGATAAAACCGTTGATGCGCTGATGAAGCTTGATCTTGCGGCAGGTGTGGAAGTACAGATCAGCCTCGGCTAAGACTCGGGTCTTGGTCGTGTAACGCTCTGAAATGGGCGGCCATAGCGGGTGAAAGCCCCGTACACTCATGAGGTTTACAACATGACTATTGGTGTAGTCGGTCGTAAATGCGGTATGACCCGTATTTTCACCGAAGAAGGTGTCTCCATTCCGGTTACGGTCATTGAGATCGAGCCGAATCGCGTCACCCAGTTCAAAACCGAAGAAGTCGATGGCTATCGTGCAGTGCAAGTCACTGTCGGCGTGCGTCGTGCTTCCCGTGTGACTGCTGCTCAAGCAGGTCACTTCGCTAAGGCGAACGTTGCCGCTGGTCGTACTGTCTTGGAATTCCGTCTTGAAGAAGGCGAATACAAGGCTGGCGATCTGATCAATGCAGAAATCTTTGCTGCTGGCCAGATGGTAGATGTTACCGGTCAGTCCAAAGGTAAAGGCTTCCAAGGTACTATCAAGCGCCACAATTTCCGTGGCCAAGATAATACTCACGGTAACTCCGTGTCCCACCGCGTCCCGGGCTCTATCGGCCAGTGCCAGACTCCTGGTCGTGTATTCAAGGGCAAAAAAATGTCCGGTCATATGGGCGCTGAGCGCGTGACCGTGCAGTCCCTGGAAGTAGTGCGCGTGGACGCTGAACGCAATCTGTTGTTGGTCAAGGGTGCTGTTCCTGGCGCTACTGGCGGCAATGTGGTTGTACGTCCAGCAGCCAAGGCTCGCGGTTAAGGGGAAGCTGACATGCAATTAAATGTAAATGACGCCCAAGCGATCGAAGTTTCCGAACTGACATTTGGCGGCGAATTCAACGAGACGCTGGTTCACCAGGCAGTCGTGGCCTACATGGCTGGCGGTCGTCAGGGCAGCAAGCAGCAAAAGACCCGTTCTGACGTATCCGGTGGCGGTAAGCGCCCTTGGCGTCAAAAGGGTACTGGCCGTGCTCGTGCCGGTACTATCCGTAGCCCGATCTGGCGCGGCGGCGGTACCACTTTCGCAGCACGTCCTCAGGATCATTCTCAGAAGCTCAACAAGAAGATGTATCGCGCTGCACTGCGCTCCATCCTTGCTGAACTGGTTCGCACTGATCGTCTGGTCGTGGTTCAGGATTTCGCTGTTGAATCGCCGAAAACCAAAGATCTGCTGGGCAAGCTGAGCGACATGAGCCTGACCGACGTTTTGATCGTGTCGGACGCTGTTGATCAGAACCTGTACCTGGCTGCTCGTAACCTGCCGCACGTTGATGTGCGTGATGTTCAAGGTTCCGATCCAGTTAGTCTGATCGCATACGACAAAGTGTTGATCACTGTGTCGGCCGTGAAGAAATTCGAGGAGCTGCTGGGATGAACCAGGAACGCGTATTTAAAGTTCTGCTTGGCCCGCACGTTTCCGAGAAGGCTACGGTTCTGGCAGACAAAAAAGGTCAGTTCGTTTTCAAGGTTGCTACTGATGCAACCAAGCTGGAAATCAAGAAGGCCGTCGAAAGCCTGTTCAGCGTGAAAGTAGAGCGTGTCACTACCCTGAATGTTATGGGTAAGACCAAGCGCACTGCTCGCGGTCTGGGCAAGCGTAATGACTGGAAGAAGGCAGTTATCTCCCTTCAGCCAGGCCAAGATCTCGATTTCAGCAGCAGTGCTGAGTAAGGAAGGGGTGCATCATGGCAATCGTTAAATGCAAACCGACTTCCCCTGGCCGCCGTTTTGTGGTCAAGGTGGTCAACCAGGAGCTGCACAAAGGCGCTCCTCACGCACCGCTGCTCGAGAAAAAATCGAAGACTGGTGGTCGTAACAACAATGGCCGCATCACTACTCGTCACATCGGTGGTGGTCATAAGCAGCATTATCGTCTGGTCGATTTCCGTCGCAACGACAAGGATGGCATTTCTGCCACCGTCGAGCGTATTGAATACGATCCAAACCGTACTGCTCACATCGCACTGCTGCTGTACGCAGACGGCGAGCGTCGTTACATCATCGCGCCTAAAGGCGTGAGTGCTGGCGACCAGCTGATCGCAGGCGCTCTGGCTCCAATCAAGCCAGGCAACGCTCTGCAGCTGCGCAACATTCCAGTGGGTTCTACCGTTCACGGCATCGAATTGAAGCCGGGTAAAGGTGCCCAGATCGCTCGTTCCGCTGGTGCATCTGCACAGCTGATCGCTCGTGAAGGTGTCTACGTGACCCTGCGTCTTCGCTCCGGTGAGATGCGTAAAGTTCTGGCTGAATGCCGTGCGACTCTGGGCGAGGTCTCGAACTCCGAGCACAGCCTGCGTTCGCTGGGTAAAGCTGGTGCCAAACGCTGGCGTGGCGTTCGCCCAACCGTTCGTGGTGTTGCCATGAACCCGGTTGACCACCCACATGGTGGTGGTGAAGGTCGTACCTCTGGTGGTCGTCATCCGGTATCGCCGTGGGGCTTCCCGACTAAGGGCGCGAAGACTCGTGGTAATAAGCGTACCGACAAAATGATCGTCCGTCGTCGCAAGTAAATAGAGGGATACGACAGTGCCACGTTCTCTGAAAAAAGGTCCTTTTATTGATCTTCACCTACTGAAGAAGATCGAAGTGGCGGCGGAAAAGAACGATCGCAAACCAGTTAAGACCTGGTCGCGCCGTTCTATGATCCTGCCACAAATGGTCGGTTTGACCATTGCTGTGCATAACGGTCGTCAGCATGTTCCTGTTCTCGTGAACGAAGACATGGTCGGCCACAAACTAGGCGAGTTTGCCGGTACCCGCACTTATCGTGGGCACGTGGCAGACAAGAAAGCCAAGCGTTAAGGGGTAAGGAACGATGGAAGTAGCCGCTAAGTTGTCGGGCGCTCGAATCTCCGCCCAGAAAGCCCGCTTGGTCGCCGACCAGATCCGCGGGAAGAAGGTGGGCGAAGCGCTCAACCTGTTGGCTTTCAGCAGTAAGAAAGCCGCCGAGATCATGAAGAAAGTGCTGGAGTCGGCCGTAGCCAACGCCGAGCATAACGAAGGCGCAGACGTTGATGACCTTAAGGTCTCCACCGTTTTCGTCAACGAAGGGCGTTCGCTGAAGCGAATCATGCCACGTGCCAAAGGCCGTGCTGATCGCATCGTCAAGCGGTCTTGCCATATCACTGTCAAGGTTGCTGACAAGTAACGGAGTCGAAGAGATGGGTCAGAAAGTACATCCCATTGGCATTCGCCTGGGAATCGTCAAGGAGCACACCTCCGTCTGGTACGCAGACGGTCGGACTTATGCGGACTATTTGTTCGCTGATCTGAAGGTGCGAGAGTATCTCCAAGACAAACTAAAAAGCGCGTCCGTAAGCCGTATCGATATCCATCGTCCGGCGCAGACTGCACGCATCACCATCCACACCGCTCGTCCAGGTATCGTTATCGGGAAGAAAGGTGAAGATGTTGAGAAACTGCGTCAGGACCTGACCAAGCAAATGGGTGTGCCTGTGCACATCAATATCGAAGAGATCCGTAAGCCGGAGCTCGACGGTATGCTGGTTGCGCAGAGCGTAGCTCAGCAGCTGGAGCGTCGTGTAATGTTCCGTCGCGCTATGAAGCGCGCAGTGCAGAACGCCATGCGCATTGGTGCCAAAGGCATCAAAATCCAAGTGAGCGGTCGTCTCGGCGGTGCTGAAATTGCACGTACTGAATGGTATCGCGAAGGTCGTGTGCCTTTGCACACCCTGCGTGCCGACATCGACTATGCCAACTACGAAGCTCACACCACTTATGGTGTGATCGGTGTAAAGGTTTGGATCTTCAAAGGCGAAGTAATTGGTGGTCGCCAAGAAGAGCTGAAGCCGCAAGCACCAGCGCCTCGTAAAAAAGCTGCTAAGTAAGGGGTACGCCAAATGTTGCAACCTAAGCGTACGAAGTTCCGCAAGCAGATGACCGGCCACAACCGTGGTCTGGCACTGCGCGGTAGCAAAGTCAGCTTCGGCGAGTTCGCGCTGAAGTCTGTTGCTCGTGGTCGTCTCACCGCTCGTCAGATCGAGTCAGCGCGTCGCGCACTGACCCGTCACGTTAAACGTGGCGGCAAGATCTGGATCCGTGTATTCCCGGACAAGCCTGTTACCAAAAAGCCCCTCGAAGTTCGGATGGGTAAAGGTAAGGGTAACGTGGAGTACTGGGTTGCCCAGATTCAGCCAGGCAAAGTCCTGTATGAAATCGAGGGTGTTTCCGAAGAGTTGGCGCGTGAGGCTTTCGCCCTGGCTGCTGCAAAGCTGCCGCTCGCCACCTCCTTTGTTAAGCGGACGGTGATGTGATGAAAGCGAATGAACTTCGTGAAAAATCAGCACAGCAACTGAACGAGCAACTGCTCGGCTTGCTGCGCGACCAGTTCAATCTGCGCATGCAGAAAGCAACTGGCCAGTTGGGGCAGTCTCACCTGCTCTCGCAAGTTAAGCGTGACATCGCTCGCGTGAAGACTGTGCTCAACCAGCAGGCAGGTAAGTAATCATGGCTGAAGCCGAAAAAACCGTCCGTACGCTGACTGGCCGTGTCGTCAGCGACAAGATGGACAAGACCATCACCGTACTGATCGAGCGTCGCGTCAAGCACCCAATCTACGGTAAATACGTTAAGCGTTCGACTAAGCTGCACGCGCACGACGAAACCAATCAGTGCCACATCGGCGACAAGGTCACTATTCGTGAAACTCGTCCGATGGCCAAGACTAAATCTTGGGCGCTGGTTGATGTTCTCGAACGCGCTGTGGAAGTCTAAGGGCTAGGGGTCGGAGAAATTATATGATTCAGACTCAATCCATGCTCGATGTGGCCGATAACAGCGGCGCACGCCGCGTTATGTGCATCAAGGTGCTTGGTGGCTCTCATCGTCGTTACGCTGGTATCGGTGACATCATCAAAGTTACCGTCAAGGAAGCAATTCCGCGCGGTAAGGTGAAGAAAGGCCAAGTGATGACTGCCGTAGTAGTCCGCACTCGCCACGGTGTTCGTCGCGCAGACGGCTCCATCATCCGCTTTGATGGCAACGCTGCTGTTCTGTTGAACAACAAGCAAGAGCCGATCGGCACCCGTATCTTTGGGCCAGTGACCCGTGAACTTCGTACTGAGAAGTTCATGAAGATCGTCTCGCTCGCCCCAGAAGTGCTGTAAGGAGATCCGACATGCAAAAGATTCGTCGTGACGACGAGATCATCGTGATCGCCGGCAAAGACAAAGGTAAGCGCGGTAAGGTGCTCAAGGTTCTCGCTGACGACCGTCTGGTCGTTGGTGGGATCAACCTGGTGAAGCGTCATACCAAGCCAAACCCGATGTCGGGCGTACAGGGCGGTATCGTCGAGAAAGAAGCGCCACTGCACGCTTCTAACGTCGCCATTTTCAACGGCGCAACCAACAAAGCTGATCGCGTTGGTTTCAAAGTTGAAGACGGCAAGAAAATTCGTGTCTTCAAGTCGACCCAAAAAGCGGTTGATGCTTGAACACTGCTAGGTAGAAGACCATGGCACGACTAAAAGAGATTTACTGGAAAGAAATCGCACCGAAGCTTAAGGAAGAACTTAAGCTTTCGAACGTGATGGAAGTTCCACGCGTTACCAAGATCACCCTGAACATGGGTCTGGGCGAAGCGATCGGTGACAAGAAAGTCATCGAGCACGCTGTTGCAGACCTGGAAAAAATCACCGGCCAAAAAGTCGTTGTGACTTACGCTCGCAAATCTATCGCAGGCTTTAAAGTCCGTGAAGGTTGGCCGATCGGTGTCAAAGTGACTCTGCGCCGTGAGCGTATGTATGAATTCCTGGATCGTCTGCTGTCGATCTCCCTGCCTCGGGTCCGCGACTTCCGCGGCCTGAATGCCAAGTCCTTCGATGGTCGTGGTAACTACAGCATGGGCGTTAAAGAGCAGATCATTTTCCCGGAAATCGACTACGACAAGATCGATGCCCTGCGCGGTCTGGACATTACCCTGACCACCACTGCTCGTACGGACGAAGAAGGTCGCGCATTGCTGCGTGCTTTCAAGTTCCCGTTCCGCAACTGATTGGAGTAGGACCATGGCCAAGAAGAGCATGAAAAACCGTGAGCTGAAGCGTCAGCTCACCGTTGCCAAGTACGCTACCAAGCGTGCTGCGCTGAAAGCGATCATCGTGGATCTGAACGCAAGTCCAGAAGCACGTTGGGAAGCAACGGTCGCACTGCAGAAGCAACCACGTGACGCAAGTGCCTCGCGCATGCGTAACCGTTGCCGCCTGACAGGTCGTCCGCACGGCGTATATCGCAAGTTCGGCCTCGGCCGTAACATGCTGCGTCAAGCAGCAATGCGTGGCGACGTACCAGGTCTGGTTAAAGCCAGCTGGTAAGCAGCTATTCTCGCACTGCGTCCATCGTGATCACCATGAACCGATGGGCGTAGAGCCTGAATTTGAATCAAGCCCCTTTTGGGGCTTGATTCATTTCTGGGGTGCGCCTAGAATTGCCGGCTCGCCAGAGCCCGTGCTTGCACGTGCCCGAAATTTTAAGGCGATAGGTTGTAGCCGTAAGGCTCATTTTTTTTGTATCAGGAGCGTCTAGCCCATGAGTATGCAGGACCCGTTAGCGGACATGCTAACTCGTATCCGTAATGCCCAGATGGCTGAAAAGCCCGTCGTAAGCATGCCATCCTCCACGTTGAAGGTGGCTGTAGCCAAAGTCCTGAAGGACGAAGGTTACATTGCGGGTTATCAGATCAGCAGCGAAACCAAGCCGTTGCTATCCATCGAGCTGAAGTACTTCGAAGGCCGTCCGGTCATCGAAGAAGTGAAGCGCGTTAGCCGTCCAGGCCTGCGTCAGTACAAGTCCGTCGATGAGTTGCCAAAAGTTCGTGGCGGCCTCGGTGTGTCTATCGTCTCCACCAACAAAGGTGTGATGACGGATCGTGCTGCGCGCGCTGCCGGTGTCGGCGGCGAAGTGCTTTGCACTGTGTTCTAAGGGGGGGATAAGCATGTCACGCGTAGCTAAGAACCCCGTTAAGTTGCCAGCAGGCGTCGAAGTTAAACTCGTCGGCCAGCAGCTTTCGGTGAAGGGTGCCAAGGGCACTCTAGACCTGAACATTCATTCGGCCGTTGAAATTGTTGAAGCAGCCGGTGAGTTGCGTTTTGCTGCTCGCAATGGCGATCAACAAACTCGCGCAATGGCTGGTACCACTCGTGCGTTGGTAAACAACATGGTCCAAGGCGTAAGCCAAGGCTTTGAGCGCAAGCTCCAGCTGGTCGGTGTTGGTTACAAAGCGCAAGCAAAAGGCACGGTGCTGAACCTGGCCCTTGGCTTCTCGCACCCAGTGGACTACGAATTGCCGGAAGGCATCACCGCTGAGACTCCCAACCAAACCGATATCGTCATCCGCGGTATCGACAAGCAGTTGGTTGGTCAAGTGGCCGCTGAGATCCGCGACTTCCGCCGTCCAGAGCCGTACAAAGGCAAAGGCGTGCGTTACGCGGACGAAGTCGTCCGTCGTAAAGAAGCCAAGAAGAAGTAGGGCATAGCAAATGACCGTCAAAAAAGTTACCCGACTGCGTCGCGCTCGCAAAGCACGCCTGAAAATGCACGAACTCGAAGTCGTGCGTCTCTGCGTGTACCGCTCTTCGCAGCACATTTATGCCCAGGTCATCTCGGCCGACGGCAGCAAAGTCTTGGCAAACGCCTCGACTTTGGACAAAGAACTGCGTGATGGCGCCACTGGCAACATCGACGCGGCCACTAAAGTTGGCCAGCTGATCGCTGAGCGTGCGAAAGCCGCCGGTGTATCGAAAGTGGCTTTTGATCGTTCTGGCTTCAAGTACCACGGTCGCGTTAAGGCGCTGGCTGATGCTGCTCGTGAAGGCGGGCTGGAGTTCTAAGTTATGTCAAATAACGACCAAAAACGCGACGAAGGCTACATCGAGAAGCTGGTACAAGTTAATCGCGTAGCAAAAACCGTTAAAGGCGGCCGTATCTTCACTTTCACCGCGTTGACCGTGGTTGGTGATGGTAAAGGGCGCGTTGGCTTCGGCCGTGGTAAGTCACGTGAAGTGCCTGCCGCGATTCAGAAGGCAATGGAAGCTGCTCGCCGCAACATGATCCAGGTTGATCTGAACGGCACTACGCTGCAGTACGCCATCAAGTCCGCTCATGGGGCTTCGAAGGTTTACATGCAGCCTGCGTCGGAAGGTACTGGCATCATCGCTGGCGGTGCAATGCGCGCCGTCCTCGAAGTTGCTGGCGTCCACAACGTTCTGGCCAAGTGCTACGGTTCGACTAACCCGGTCAACGTTGTTCACGCAACGTTCAAGGGTTTGAAAACCATGCAGTCCCCTGAGTCCATCGCCGCTAAACGCGGCCTGAACGTCCAGGAGATCTTCTGATCATGGCTACCGTTAAAGTAACGCTGATCAAAAGCATGACCGGCCGCATCCCTAACCACAAATTGTGCGTTAAGGGTTTGGGTCTGCGTCGCATCGGTCACACTGTAGAAGTCGTTGATACCCCGGAAAACCGTGGGATGATCAACAAGGCTTACTACATGCTGCGAGTCGAGGGTTAATCGATGAAACTCAATGATCTGAGTCCAGCGCCGGGTTCCCGTCGCGAAAAGCATCGTCCGGGCCGTGGTATCGGTAGTGGTTTGGGTAAGACCGGTGGCCGTGGCCACAAGGGTCAGACCTCCCGCTCCGGTGGCACCATCGCTCCGGGCTTCGAAGGCGGCCAACAGCCGTTGCATCGTCGTCTGCCTAAGTTCGGCTTCGTCTCTTTGAAGGCTATGGATCGTGCAGAAGTTCGCACCTCCGAGCTGGCTAAAGTTGAAGGCGTCGTCACTGTGCAGTCCCTGAAGGATGCCAACGTGATCAACCAAAACGTGCAGCGTGTGAAAATCATGCTGTCCGGTGAGGTTACTCGCGCAGTCACCCTCAAAGGTATCGCAGCCACCAAAGGTGCGCGTGCGGCTATCGAAGCAGCTGGCGGCAAGTTCGAGGAATAAATGGCTAAGCAAGGTGCTCTCTCAGCGCTCGGCAAAAGCGGCGGGTTGTCCGAACTCTGGGCTCGTCTGCGTTTCCTTTTCCTGGCGATTATCGTCTATCGGATCGGTGCGCATATCCCAGTTCCAGGTATCAACCCTGACCGGCTGGCGGACCTGTTTCGACAGAATGAGGGGACCATTCTTAGCTTGTTCAACATGTTTTCCGGCGGTGCGCTGGAGCGCATGAGCATTTTCGCACTGGGGATCATGCCGTATATCTCGGCATCGATCATCATGCAGCTCATGACCGCCGTCAGCCCGCAGCTGGAGCAGTTGAAGAAGGAAGGTGAGGCTGGTCGTCGTAAGATCAGCCAGTACACCCGCTATGGCACCGTCGTCCTGGCCCTGGTTCAAGCCATTGGCATGTCCATTGGCTTGGCCGGGCAGGGCGTTGCGTTCTCAGCAGATATCGGCTTCCACTTCGTTGCAGTCACCACGTTTGTTGCTGGTGCGCTGTTCATGATGTGGCTGGGCGAGCAGATCACTGAGCGCGGTGTTGGCAACGGTATCTCGATGTTGATTTTTTCGGGTATCGTCGCCGGTCTTCCGAGAGCGATCGGGCAGTCTTTCGAGTCTGCACGTCAAGGTGATATCAATATCTTCGCTTTGGTCGCCATCGGTTTGCTGGCAGTAGCGATCATCGGTTTCGTGGTGTTCATCGAGCGTGGTCAGCGTCGTATTGCTGTTCATTACGCCAAGCGTCAGCAGGGCCGTAAGGTTTTTGCTGCGCAGACGAGCCACTTGCCGTTGAAAGTGAACATGGCGGGTGTTATTCCTGCCATCTTCGCAAGCAGCATCTTGCTGTTTCCGGCTTCGCTGGGTGCCTGGTTCGGTCAGTCTGAGGGTATGGGCTGGTTGCAGGACATCTCGCAGTCGATCGCACCTGGTCAGCCGTTGAATATTCTGCTGTTTAGTGCAGGGATTATTTTCTTCTGCTTCTTCTATACGGCGTTGATGTTCAATCCGAAAGACGTAGCGGAAAACCTGAAGAAGTCCGGTGCCTTTATTCCGGGCATTCGTCCTGGTGAGCAGTCGGCGCGCTATATTGATGGCGTTCTGACTCGTCTGACCATGTTCGGTGCTCTCTATATGATGGCCGTATGTCTGCTCCCACAGTTTCTCGTGGTCGCTGCAAACGTGCCGTTTTACCTTGGCGGGACCTCGTTGCTGATCGTGGTCGTGGTTGTGATGGACTTCATGTCCCAAGTGCAATCGCACCTCGTTTCGCACCAGTATGAATCCCTGATGAAGAAAGCCAACCTGAAGGGCTACGGCAGCGGCATGCTGCGCTGAAGCACCCATAAGGTTCGAGGAGTTGGTGATGAAAGTTCGTGCATCGGTGAAAAAGCTGTGCCGCAACTGCAAGATTATTCGCCGCGAAGGTGTTGTTCGAGTAATTTGCAGCGCGGAATCACGTCACAAGCAGCGCCAAGGCTAAATGTGATCTGTGCTAAAAGCCCAGCAGCTAGTGCGCTGCTGGGTTGATTATTTGTTATTACAGCGATATTATCTCGCGCCCTATTTCTTGGCTTCCGGGGCGTAGGTAGCTGTCAATTGGAGTCCCACTGAATGGCCCGTATTGCAGGCGTTAACATTCCAGATAACAAGCATACTGTTATCTCGCTGACCTACATCTATGGTGTTGGTCGCACAACTGCACACAAAATCTGTGCTACTACCGGGGTTAACCCGGCGGTAAAGATCAAAGATCTGAGCGACGAGCAGATTGAACAGCTGCGTGGCGAAGTCGCGAAGTTCACCACTGAAGGTGATCTGCGTCGCGAAATCAACATGAAAATCAAGCGCTTGATGGACCTCGGTTGCTATCGCGGTCTGCGTCATCGTCGTGGTCTTCCAGTGCGCGGTCAGCGTACCAAGACTAACGCGCGTACCCGTAAAGGTCCGCGTAAGCCGATCCGCAAGTAATCGCCCCAGCGAATCGACAGGAATTAAATCATGGCAAAACCTGCTGCTCGTCCTCGTAAAAAAGTTAAAAAGACAGTGGTTGATGGCATCGCCCACATCCATGCATCTTTTAACAACACAATCGTGACCATCACCGACCGTCAAGGTAACGCTCTTTCCTGGGCAACCTCCGGTGGTTCGGGTTTCCGCGGTTCTCGCAAGTCCACGCCGTTCGCTGCTCAAGTAGCTGCTGAACGTGCTGGTCAAGCTGCGCTGGAATACGGCCTGAAAAACCTCGACGTCAACGTCAAAGGTCCAGGTCCAGGTCGTGAATCTGCTGTCCGTGCTTTGAACGGCTGCGGCTACAAGATCGCCAGCATCACCGACGTGACGCCAATCCCGCATAACGGGTGCCGTCCGCCGAAGAAGCGCCGCGTGTAATCCAGGAGATTGTAAAGAATGGCTCGTTACATTGGTCCAAAATGCAAACTCGCTCGTCGCGAAGGCACCGATCTCTTTCTGAAGAGCGGCGTGCGCGCGATCGAATCGAAGTGCAACATCGAAGCAGCACCTGGTATCCACGGCCAACGCCGCGGTCGCCAGTCCGACTACGGCACTCAACTGCGTGAAAAGCAGAAAGTCCGTCGTATTTATGGCGTTCTCGAGCGTCAGTTCAGCGGCTACTACAAAGAAGCTGCCGGCAAGAAAGGCGCAACTGGTGAGAACCTGCTGCAACTGCTCGAATGCCGTCTGGACAACGTTGTATACCGCATGGGCTTTGGTTCGACTCGTGCCGAATCGCGTCAGCTGGTATCGCACAAGTCGGTCAGCGTAAACGGCAAAACCGTTAACGTTCCGTCCTACCAGGTTCGTGCTGGTGACGTAGTGGCAATTCGTGAAAAAGCGAAGAACCAACTGCGTATTGTCCAGGCTCTCGATCTGTGTGCCCAACGTGGCCGCGTAGAATGGGTAGAAGTAGACACTGAGAAAAAATCTGGCGTCTTCAAAAGCGTTCCAGCTCGCAGTGATCTGTCCGCCGACATCAACGAAAGCCTGATTGTCGAGCTCTACTCCAAGTAAGGGCTAGAAAATAGGTGCATCCATGCAGATTTCGGTAAATGAGTTCCTGACACCCCGCCACATTGATGTGCAGGTTGTCAGTCCGACCCGCGCCAAAATCACCCTCGAGCCTCTCGAGCGTGGTTTCGGCCATACCCTGGGCAACGCGCTGCGCCGCATCCTGTTGTCCTCCATGCCCGGCTGTGCAGTAGTCGAGGCCGAGATTGACGGTGTGCTCCATGAGTACAGCGCCATCGAAGGTGTACAGGAAGATGTCATTGAAATCCTGTTGAACCTTAAAGGTCTGGCTATCAAGCTGCACGGTCGAGACGAAGTTACGCTGACCTTGTCGAAGAAGGGTTCGGGGGTGGTTACCGCTGCCGATATTCAGCTGGATCATGATGTCGAGATCGTTAACCCCGATCACGTAATCGCTAACCTGGCGTCTAACGGCGCCCTGAACATGAAGCTCGTTGTAGCTCGTGGTCGCGGTTATGAACCAGCAGACTCGCGTCAGAGCGATGAAGACGAAAGCCGCAGCATTGGTCGCTTGCAGCTCGACTCTTCGTTCAGCCCGGTCCGTCGCATTGCATACGTGGTCGAAAACGCCCGTGTCGAGCAACGTACCAACCTGGACAAGCTGGTTATTGATCTGGAAACCAACGGTACTCTGGATCCTGAAGAGGCTATCCGTCGTGCAGCAACCATCCTGCAACAGCAGTTGGCTGCGTTCGTCGACCTCAAAGGTGACAGTGAACCCGTTGTAGTCGAACAGGAAGACGAGATCGATCCGATCCTGCTTCGTCCGGTTGACGATTTGGAACTGACCGTACGTTCGGCCAACTGCCTTAAGGCGGAGAACATTTACTACATCGGCGACCTGATTCAGCGCACCGAAGTAGAACTGTTGAAGACTCCGAACCTGGGCAAGAAATCCTTGACCGAGATCAAGGACGTTCTGGCTTCTCGTGGTCTCTCCCTCGGCATGCGCCTCGACAACTGGCCGCCTGCAAGTCTTAAGAAGGACGACAAGGCGACTGCCTGATCGTCGTAATCACCGAACGTAGTGTTTGGTAAGGAATGAACCATGCGTCATCGTAAAAGTGGACGTCACCTGAGCCGTACCAGCTCTCACCGCAAGGCCATGTTCCAGAACATGGCGGTGTCGCTGTTCGAGCACGAGCTGATCAAAACTACCCTGCCGAAAGCCAAAGAACTGCGTCGCGTTGCTGAGCCGCTGATCACCTTGGCCAAGATTGACAGCGTTGCTAACCGTCGTCTGGCATTTGACCGTACCCGTTCGAAAGAAATGGTCGGCAAACTGTTCAACGATCTGGGCAAGCGTTATGCAACTCGTGAGGGTGGCTACCTGCGCATCCTCAAGTGCGGCTTCCGCGCTGGCGACAACGCGCCAATGGCGTACGTCGAACTGGTTGATCGTCCTGTCGGTGGTTCTGTAGAAACCGCTGAATAAGACATCAGTCATTACAAAGAACCGGGCCCAGTGCCCGGTTTTTTGTTGCCTGCGATAATCGTCCCCTGGTAACCAGATTGTCTCGAATATGGGGTGACTCTAAGTGATAATCGGAACCCTCCTCATTTCCCACCCTTTTCGGTACCAAATGGCCGAATTTCGCAGTATTTCTGACTTTATTTGCCATCCCATAGGGTGACCAACCAGTCTGGTTGGTTCAAACTAACGCCTTTCACGAGGAGATGGACGGCGATGCAAGGCCACCCGGATGTAATTGATTACCTCAATATCCTGCTGACTGGAGAACTGGCTGCGCGCGACCAGTATTTTGTCCACTCGCGGATGTACGAAGATTGGGGTTTCAGCAAGCTGTACGAACGTATCAATCACGAGATGGAAGAAGAGGCTCAACACGCTGATGCGTTGATGCGCCGGATTCTGATGCTCGAAGGCACCCCACGCATGCGTCCGGACGACCTTGATGTGGGTACTACGGTCCCCGAGATGCTCGCCAGCGATCTTCGTCTGGAATACAAGGTCCGAGCCGCGCTGTGCAAAGGTATTGCGCTCTGTGAGCAGCACAGGGATTACGTCAGCCGTGACATCCTCCGCATTCAGCTCGCCGACACGGAAGAAGACCATACCTACTGGCTTGAAAAGCAGCTGGGCCTGATCAAATCCATCGGCCTCGAGAATTACCTTCGGTCGCAGTTCTGAGGACTGAAAAGCTCGCTACAAAAAAGCCCCTGCCGCAGATCGCGACAGGGGCTTTTTATTAGGAGCATGCGATTAGGCGCGATCACGCTCCAGGAGCGGCTTCAGATAGTGGCCGGTGTAGGACTGTTTCATTTCCGCCACCTGCTCGGGCGTACCGGTAGCGATGATCTGTCCGCCTTTCGAACCGCCTTCCGGGCCCAGGTCGACCAGCCAGTCCGCGGTCTTGATCACGTCCAGGTTATGCTCGATCACGACGACCGTGTTGCCGTGATCTCGCAGGCGATGCAGGACGTCCAGCAATTGCTGGATATCCGCGAAATGCAGACCCGTGGTGGGCTCATCGAGGATGTACAGGGTCTTGCCGGTGTCACGCTTGGACAGCTCGCGAGACAGCTTCACACGCTGGGCTTCGCCACCGGAAAGCGTGGTCGCCGACTGACCCAGCTTGATATAGGAAAGACCCACATCCATCAGCGTCTGCAACTTCCGGGCGAGAGCAGGTACGGCTTCAAAGAACGTCCGCGCCTCTTCGATCGTCATCTCCAGTACTTCGTGGACGTTTTTGCCCTTGTACTTGACCTCAAGCGTCTCACGGTTGTATCGCTTGCTCTTGCACACATCGCAAGGGACGTAGATGTCAGGCAGGAAATGCATCTCGACCTTGATCAGGCCGTCGCCCTGACACGCTTCGCAGCGACCCCCTTTCACGTTGAAGGAGAATCGGCCAGGCCCGTAACCCCGTGACCTTGATTCAGGCACGCCCGCGAATAACTCACGGATGGGTGTAAACAGCCCGGTGTACGTCGCAGGGTTCGACCGTGGTGTACGCCCGATTGGGCTCTGGTCAATGTCGACGACTTTATCCAGGTGCTGCAGGCCGTCCATGCTGTCGTGTGCCGAAGCCTCAAGCGTCGTTGCACCATTGAGTGCGGTGGCGCTGAGAGGGAACAGCGTGTTGTTGATCAGCGTCGACTTGCCCGAGCCCGATACACCGGTCACGCAGGTCAGCAGGCCGATTGGAATTTCCAGATCGACGTTGCGCAGGTTGTTGCCGCGCGCGCCTTTGAGTTTGAGCGACAGCTTTTTATTACGCGGCGTGCGCTTGGCAGGCACAGCGATCTTCACCCGGCCCGACAGGTACTTACCCGTCAACGAGTCCGGATGATCCATCACTTCCTGCGGCGTGCCTTCCGCGACGATCTTGCCGCCATGCACGCCTGCGCCCGGACCGATGTCGACTACGTAGTCGGCCAGTCGGATGGCGTCCTCGTCGTGCTCAACCACGATCACCGTGTTGCCGATGTCTCGCAGGTGTCGCAACGTCTCCAGCAGACGATCGTTATCGCGCTGATGCAAGCCGATTGAAGGCTCATCGAGGATGTACATGACGCCGACCAGCCCGGCACCGATCTGACTGGCCAGACGAATCCGCTGCGCCTCACCGCCAGAGAGCGTATCGGCGCTACGGTCCAGTGTCAGATAGTCCAGCCCGACATTAACGAGGAACTGCAGGCGCTCGCGAATCTCTTTGAGAATCTTGTCAGCGATTTCACCGCGGCGGCCTGTCAGCTTCAACTCGCCAAAATAATGGGTAGCGTCGCCAATAGGCATGTTGGTCACGGCGGGGAGTGTCTTCTCGCCGACCCACACGTGACGCGCTTCACGGCGCAACCGCGTGCCGCGGCACTCGGGGCAGGGCTGGGTGCTGAGAAATTTCGCCAGCTCCTCGCGGACTGTGGTCGATTCGGTTTCCCGGTAACGGCGCTCCAGATTGGGAACGATGCCTTCGAACGGGTGCGCACGTTTGACGATGTCGCCACGGTCGTTCAAGTAACGGAAGTCGACGCTGTCCTTGCCACTGCCGCCCAGCAAGACCTTCTGCAGATCGGCAGGGAGCTCCTTGAACGGCACCTCGAGGCTGAAGCGGTAATGCTTGGCCAGCGAGCCGAGCATCTGGAAGTAGTAGACGTTACGCCTGTCCCAGCCACGGATCGCGCCTTCTGCCAGCGTGAGTTCGCCATTGACCAGCCGCTTGGTGTCAAAGAATTGCTTCACGCCCAGGCCGTCGCAGGTTGGGCATGCGCCGGCAGGATTGTTGAACGAGAACAGCTTTGGCTCCAGCTCACTGATCGCATGACCGCAGATCGGACAGGCGAAGCGCGCGGAGAAAATGATCTCTTCGCCTGGCTCATCGTCCATCGGCGCGACCAGCGCAATGCCATCTGCCAGCTTCAGCGCGGTTTCAAAGGATTCGGCCAAACGCTGTTGCAGGTCTGAGCGTACCTTGAAGCGGTCAACCACGACGTCGATCGAATGCTTTTTCTGCTTGTCGAGCTTCGGCAGCTCGTCCAGCTCGCACAGACGGCCGTTGACCCGGGCACGTACGAAACCCTGAGCGCGCAGCTCTTCGAAAACCGCCAGGTGCTCGCCTTTACGCTCCCGAACCACGGGAGCAAGCAGCATCAGTTTCGCGCCTTCGGGTTGTGCCAGCACCAGGTCGACCATCTGGCTGACGGTCTGCGCCTCCAGAGGAATGTCGTGATCCGGGCAGCGCGGCTGACCCACTCGTGCATAGAGCAGGCGCAGGTAGTCGTAGATTTCGGTGATGGTGCCCACGGTCGAGCGCGGGTTGTGGGACGTAGACTTCTGCTCGATGGAAATGGCCGGGGAGAGGCCTTCAATCGTGTCGACGTCCGGCTTCTCCATCATCGACAGAAACTGACGCGCGTAGGCGGACAGCGATTCAACATAGCGGCGCTGGCCCTCGGCGTAGAGCGTATCGAACGCCAGGGACGATTTTCCTGAGCCGGACAATCCGGTGATGACGATCAGCTTGTCGCGTGGAAGGGTCAGGTCGATGTTCTTCAGGTTGTGGGTTCGAGCCCCACGAATCAAGATCTTGTCCAAAGCTGGCCTCGCACGGCGGGCGTGTAAAACGTGGAAGTATACGGGGAAATACTGGATGGATACACACTATTGAAGGGCGTGCCGCCTCACGCGGAAAAAAGAATATTCCTGCGATGCGCGGCAAACCGTCGTATGTGCTCTAAACGATGGGACTGGTAGAATCGCCGCCGGTTCATACGAGGTTTCTTCATGCACGATTCTCACAGCGAGCGCATGAGCGGCAGCGAAACCCGCGCGGCGGGCGGTCTGGCGCTGGTGTTCGCCTTCCGTATGCTTGGCATGTTCATGGTGCTCCCCGTACTCGCCACTTACGGGATGGACCTGGCCGGCGCGAGCCCGGCACTCATCGGTCTGGCGATCGGCGCTTATGGCCTGACACAGGCGGTGTTGCAGATTCCGTTTGGCATTATCTCCGATCGCATCGGCCGTCGCCCCGTCATCTATTTAGGGCTGATCGTGTTTGCGCTCGGCAGCGTGCTGGCCGCCCAGTCCACCTCGATCTGGGGTGTGATCGCCGGTCGGATCCTACAAGGCGCGGGTGCTATCTCCGCGGCGGTCATGGCGTTGCTGTCCGATCTGACCCGCGAGCAGCATCGCACCAAAGCCATGGCGATGATCGGCATGACGATTGGCGTGTCGTTCGCCGTTGCGATGGTGGTCGGCCCCATTCTGACCAGTGCATTCGGATTGTCCGGACTTTTTCTGGCGACCGGCGCGATGGCGCTGGTGGGCGTGGCGATCGTTGCCTTCGTCGTGCCTAAGTCCACGGTGACCCTGCAGCACCGGGAATCCGGTCTGGCACGACAGGCATTGGGCGCGACGCTTCGTCATCCCGACCTGTTGCGTCTGGACTTGGGTATCTTCGCGTTGCACGCCATGCTGATGTCCAGTTTCGTTGCATTGCCGCTGGCGCTGGTCGAAAAAGCCGGCTTGCCCAAGGAGCAGCACTGGTGGGTGTATCTCACAGCGCTGCTGATTTCTTTCTTCGCGATGATCCCTTTCATCATCTACGGCGAAAAGAAGCGTCAGATGAAGCGGGTCTTGCTCGGCGCCGTGCTGGTGCTGATGCTCACTGAGCTATTCTTCTGGGAGTTCGGAGACACGCTGCGGGCGCTGGTCATCGGCACTGTGGTCTTTTTCACCGCATTCAATTTGCTCGAAGCTTCGCTGCCGTCGCTGATCAGCAAAGTGTCTCCGGCGGGCGGGAAGGGCACGGCGATGGGGATTTACTCCACCAGTCAGTTCCTGGGTTCGGCGGCGGGGGGCATCCTCGGCGGGTGGCTTTTCCAGCACGGCGGACTGGATGTTGTGTTCCTCGGCGGCGCCGGGCTCGCCGCCATCTGGCTGGCGTTTGCTGTTACCATGCGCGAACCTCCCTACGTAACCAGCCTTCGCTTGCCGTTGTCGCCCGAGGCTCAACGCGACACAGGCCTTGCCGATCGCGTGTTGGCCGTACGCGGAGTAACAGATGCAGTAGTGGTCGCCGATGAGGCTGCCATCTATATCAAATTTGACAAAGAACTGTTGGATCGGGCGTCTTTCGACGAAGTGGTCAATCCAGCGTCGGAAACGTGTGAAGCCTAGGAGAACGTTATGGCCCGTGGGGTTAACAAAGTCATATTGGTCGGCACATGCGGCCAGGATCCCGAAGTCCGCTACATGCCTAACGGTAATGCCGTGACCAACCTGAGTCTGGCAACAAGCGAACAGTGGACTGACAAGCAAACCGGTCAGAAGGTCGAGAAGACCGAATGGCACCGTGTTTCGATGTTCGGCAAGGTCGCCGAAATCGCCGGCGAGTACCTGCGCAAGGGTTCGCAGGTTTACATCGAAGGCAAGCTGCAGACCCGCGAATGGGAAAAAGACGGTATCAAGCGTTACACGACTGAAATCGTCGTCGACATGCAAGGCACCATGCAGTTGCTCGGTGGCCGTCCTCAAGGCGACGGCGCTCCACAGGGCCAGGGTGGTGGTGGTTATCAGAACTCCCAGAACTCGGCACCGCGTCCGCAGCAGCAGGCACGCCCACAGCAATCCGCTCCTCAGCCACAGCGTGAATCACGCCCTGCGCCGCAACAAGCGCCGCAGCCAGCGCCTGATTTCGACAGCTTCGATGACGACATTCCTTTCTAAACACCGCGTGATCCAGCCGCGATAACGCAGCAAACAAAAGCCCCCGCACAGCTCAGCTGTCGGGGGCTTTGTTTTGGGTCGCGTTCGAGGGTTACAAACCCAGATCCGATAACCCGGGATGATCGTCAGGACGGCGTCCCAGCGGCCAGTGAAACTTGCGCTCTGCCTCTTTGATCGGCATGTCATTGATGCAGGCGAAACGCCGCGCCATCAAGCCGTCTTCATTGAACTCCCAATTCTCGTTGCCGTACGAGCGGAACCAGTTGCCTGAATCGTCGTGCCATTCGTAGGCGTAACGGACCGCGATGCGGTTGTCGGTGAACGCCCAGAGTTCTTTGATCAGGCGGTAGTCGAGCTCCTTGTTCCATTTGCGGATCAGGAAATTTTTCGCCTCTTCACGGTTTTCGACGAAATCGGCGCGGTTGCGCCATTGGGTGTCGAGTGTGTAGGCCAGCGACACCTTTTCAGCGTCACGGCTGTTCCAGCCATCTTCAGCCAGGCGAACCTTTTCAATGGCGGATTCTCGGGTGAAAGGGGGAAGTGGCGGGCGAGTTTGGGCATTGGACGACATGATGGACCTCCAGGCGGTGATGATTCGGCGGTGGGTGGGACGTGTGTGGCTAGGAACTGGAACGCAAGCTCTGTTCAAGCATCAACTGGGCAACTGCCTTGGCGCTCTCTGCAGCGCTGTAGTCGCCCATGACGCGGGCGACGGTGATCGCGCCTTCCATGAGGATAAGCAGCTGTCTGGCAAGAGTGTGCGGATCGGCAATCCCGAGCTGCTCGCAGAGCTCCAGCGCGTAATCCAGCAGTTTCTGCTTGTGCAGCTTGGCAATAAGACGGATGGAGTCCTGTGGATCGCCAACTTCGCCGGCGGTATTGATAAACGCGCAGCCGCGAAAGCCTTCGGACTCGAACCAGCCTTTGAGCACATCAAACATATTTAGAACGCGCGCTTCAGGGGTGTCGGCCTTGCTTGATTCAGTCCGAAACCAGTCCATCCAGCGTACGTCACGTGCGTTGAGCGCAGCAGCCGCGACCTCGTCTTTGGTAGCGAAGTAGCGATAGATGCTTTTCCTCGCGACGCCCGACGTCTTTACCAGAAGGTCCATGCCGGTGGCCTGAATGCCATTCTGGTAAATAAGCTGTTCGGCGGTTGCGAGGATTTTCTCGCGGGTATTGGCCGTTGATGTATTCATGATGCGGAAGGTAGAACGTCCGTTCTCCCGCGTCAAGCCGCTCCTTCAAGAACAGGCTCAGCGCACCTGGTCAGACTCCGGCAGCGCGCGTTTCAAATCCTCTGCACTGGGTGAAGCCTTGGCCAGCGTTACCGGGATGGATTTAGCCGCAGGCACCTTGCTGCGTTCAGCGTGATGCCACAACGGAACGAGTGGATTGCACTCGGGGTAGTACGCCGCGCAGCAGTTCTCGGGGATGTAATAGGCAATGATCTGCAGAGGTCCTACCGAACGCGTGACCTGAGGCTCGATGGCGGTGGTGACGTTGACCCAGTCTCCCGGTTTGAAGCCCATTCGCAGGACGTCGTTGCGGTTCATGAAGATGACCGCGCGGGTGCCGCTCACGCCACGGAAGCGATCTTCGTAGCCGTAAATCGTGGTGTTGAACTGGTCATTGCTGCGCAACGTCATCAGTTGCAACACGTCGCGGCGTGTGTGGTTCGGGTACACATCATCGTTTTCTTCGAGCAATTCGGGCGTGATGAACATCGCGCGGCCACTCTCGGTTTTCCATTCACGCTTCGCTGCCGCGATGGGGCGATGAAAGCCGCCGGTTTCCCACATGCGGGTTTCCATGTCGTGGAAAATCTCGGGATAGACCTGAGCGATGCCCTGACGGATCAGCGCGTAATCGCGGCGCCATGTGTCCCAATCGATCCGGGTGGCACCGGGTAATGTTGCCTTGGCAATGTCAGCGAGAATGGCAACTTCGGCCCGGGCGTGAGCGCTGGCCGGTTCGCTATTACCCTGCCACGCCCGCACGCAGCCGGTGCTGTCTTCGGTGGTATAAACCTGCTCGACGCCGTTTTGCACATCCTTTTCGATGCGCCCGAGGCAGGGCAGGATCCACGCGTTCTTGCCCGGCACCAGATGAGTACGGTTCAGCTTGGTGGCGATCTGAACGTTCAGGTCCAAGGTATTCCAGGCCGGCTCCATGCGGGACGTGTCGGGGATCGCCCGCAGAAAATTCCCGCCGAGCCCGATGAATCCGCGCACGCTCCCGTCCAGAAGTCCTTCGCAGGTCTCAACGGTATTCAGCCCTTTTTTCGAGGGGACCGCGAAGCCATACAGTGCCTCAATCTTATCCACAGGAATCTTGTTCGGGTCTTCGGTAATGCCGACGGTGCGCTGGCCCTGCACGTTGGAGTGACCGCGCACCGGGCAGATGCCCGCGCCGCGCTTGCCGATGTTGCCGCGCAGCAGGAGCAGGTTCACCAACATCTGCACGTTAGTCACGCCGCGCCGGTGTTGGGTGATGCCCATGCCGTAAACCAGCATCACGCGCTCGTGTCTGGCATACACCGTCGCCACCGCCTCCAGCGCGCTGCGGCTCAATCCTGCCTGACGCTCGATGGTGTCCCAAGGCGTTTCGAGCGCGCAGTTGCAGAACTCGGCGAATCCTTCGGTGTGCTGGGCGATAAACGCCTGATCGATGATTCCGGGCTGACCCTTAGCCAACGCCGCCTCGTCCATTTCGAACAGCGATTTGGCAATGCCCAGCACCACCGCCGTGTCGCCACCGATTGCCAGCTGGTGATATTGAGTGCTGATGACCGTCGATTTCGGCCCGAGCATTTCCACCGGGGACTGCGGATTGACGAAGCGTTCCAGGCCGCGCTCGCGGATCGGATTGAACGTGATGATCGGCACGTCACGCTGCCGCGCTTCACGCAGCTGATGCAGCATACGCGGGCTGTTGCTGCCCACGTTCTGGCCGAAAAACAGGATGCAATCGGTGTGCTCGAAGTCATCCAGCGTCACTGTTCCTACCGGTACGCCGATACTTTCCTGCAGGCCGACCGACGTGCTCTCGTGGCACATGTTCGAGCTGTCGGGCAAATTGTTGTTGCCGTAGGCACGGGCGATCAGTTGGTACATGAACGACGTTTCCAGCGAGGCCCGCCCCGATGCATAAAAAACCACGCTCTCCGGCGTCATGCTTTTCAGCTGCGCGCCAATGTCGCGGTAGGCCTCCTCCCACGTGGTTTCCTGGTAACGATCAGTTCCAGCGTTGTACCGCATGGGGTGCGTGAGGCGGCCCTGTTGCTCAAGGTCGTAATCGGGCCACTGGCGCAACTCGGTGAGGGTGTGCCGGGCGAAAAAGGCCGGGTCGGTCTTCCGCGACGTCAGCTCCCACGCGGTGGCCTTCGCGCCGTTTTCGCAGAACTCCAGGCTGTGGGGTTTGCCGGGCTTGGCCCATGCGCAGCTGACACAGGCAAACCCGCCCGGCTTGTTCTGCTTGATCAGCGGCAGGCCTGCACGAATCGGTGCCTGCTCACGCCAGAGGATCTCCATCACCGACTTCGCCGAGCCCCAACCGCCGGCGGCAGAGGTGTAGGGGCGGAAATGGGCTTTGGGATGGATGAGCGACATGGAGTTGATCCTCGGCGGAGCGGGCGCACTGGAGACAGTCGCCCTCGTAAGGCTACGACGAAGCGGCTCGGTAAAGGTTCGTTACATTTGTCGGTAAGAGGACCGTCAACGGCCAACATGACGATTGCGTGTCGGAGCGAACTTGCCGGGTGAAATCCGATCAGTGTCAGAGGGCCGTTTTTTCCACGGTTCCCTGATCGAAGGAGTGACTCGCGTTTTGCCGAATTTCAAACCCTTTCTGTTGCTTTGCCTGCTGTTAAGCGTTTGCAGCGTCAATGTTCAAGCCGCTGACGCCCCCGCCGCAACAACCGCTGCCGCTGCAGCACCCGCCGATTCTGCACCGGAGGATCCCGCCAAAGCGGAGATTCTGGTCAAGGGCGGATTGCTCGGCGCCATCAGTTCCAGCATCGACAGCGTGCAAGACAAGCTCGATGTGGATGGCCACCTGCTCGACTCCTGGCGTCTGCGCGCTGACCGCGCCGCCGACGAGATCGACGCGCTGGTCAACAAGCCGCAGTCGCGCTCAGCGTGGCGGATCGCCGGCGATTTCGTGATGCTGTCCCTGGTGTGGGCGGGGGCGTTCCTGCTGCTCAATCGCATCGGCGCGTTCCTCGTCACCCGGCTATCGCGGCACCGGTTTTTGATTCGCCGTGATCGCGTGGTCGGGGTGCTGGGTTATATGCTTCCTTATATGGTGCCGGCGCTCATCTGCCTTCCGCTGACCCTGTACGTCAGCCACTTCATGCCGACATCGGTCGGACGCGCGCTGGCGCTGTGTCTGGCGTACTCGACCAGCAGCGGGATTTTCTCCACCTCGGTGCTGTTGTCCCTGATTGTGCTGTTCAACTCGGGCCATAAACGGCCAGCGGTGCGCATCATTCGTCACTACGCGCCGCATCCGCTGTTCATCATCGGCTTTCTCGCGGCGTTGAGCGACGCGTTGACCAGCCCGCAGATTGCCCGGCTGTTCGGTGGCAACGTGACCACCAGCATCGCGGCGTTCACCGGGCTGATGGCGTCGGTCATGTTTGGCATGGTCGTCATCCGCATGCGCCGGCCGATCGCGCATCTGATCCGCAACCGTCCGCTGGCCGCCCGACTGTCGCGCCCCGCGGTGCAGCAGACGCTGAAGATCTTCTCCAGCCTGTGGCACTTGCCGATCCTGCTGATGATTCTGGTATCGGCGGTGAATCTGATCGGTGCCGGCGAAGGCAGTCAGGAAGCCCTGCGTTGCGCGTTGCTGACGACAGTCCTGTTGATTGGCGCGGTATTTCTGAGCACCTTGTTCCAGCACGTGTTCAAGCCCACCGAGACGCGGACCGACAGCGTTTACAAGGAGCGTCTGCTGAGCCTGTTGCACGCGGTCATGCGTATTGCGCTGGCGATCGGCTTCATCGAGTTGCTGGGCCGGATCTGGGGTTTCTCGCTGTTCGAATTTGCCCAACGCAATGCACTGGGCAAAGTGATCAGCGATTCCCTCAGCAGCATCGGCCTGATTCTGCTAGTGACCTGGTTGCTGTGGGTGGTAATGGACACGGCCATTCAGGAAGCCCTGAAGCCTGCGGCCAATGGACGTTCCGCGCGTCAGCCGAGCACGCGGGTGAAGACCATCCTGCCGCTGCTGCGCAACGCGATGAAGATCATCCTCGTGGTGATCTGCACCATCACGACCATGGCCAATCTGGGCATCAACGTCGCGCCACTGCTGGCCGGTGCGGGGGTTGTCGGTCTGGCGATCGGCTTCGGTTCGCAGCAGTTGGTGCAGGACGTTATTACCGGCCTGTTTATCATCATCGAGGACACCATCTCCATCGGCGACTGGGTGGTGCTGGATTCAGGCCATGCCGGCACGGTCGAGAGCCTGACGATCCGTACGTTGCGTCTTCGCGACGGCAAGGGCTTCGTGCATTCGGTGCCGTTCGGGCAGATCAAGGCGGTCACCAACCAGTCGCGGCAGTTCGCTTACGCCTTCTTCTCGTTCCAGTTCACCTACGACACCGACGTGGACGCGGCAACTTCGCTGATTCGTGAAGCGGGCCAGTCGATCAGCGATGATTTGCTGCTGGCGAGCAAACTGCAGGGGCCGCTGGAGGTGTTCGGGCTGGATCGAATGGACATGAACGGCATTGTCATCACGGCGCAGTTCCGTACGTCATCGGGCGGGCAGTACGCGGTGAGCCGTGCATTCAATGATCGGCTCAAGCGACTTGTGGATAAGTCAGCTGATGTGCGCTTCGCGCAAACTTATCCACAACTGGTAATGAGCCCGCACAATCGTCAGGCACCTGAGGGGGAAGAGGGCGCCGAGCAACAAGCGCTGCCCGGCAAGACCTCGGTAGTGAACAAGGACGGGTCCGAAAGCCCGGCTTGAGATCTACCGGAACAGCCGATCGCGCACCTGCAACATCAGCGCCTCATCCACCTCGCCCCAGTACTGCGGCTTGCCGGCGATGATGGCGGCGATGGGAATGCCGTCGCGGTAAACCAGCTTGTTGCCCACTATCGCCGGGACCTTCGCGCCGGGCAGCAGCGTCCCGGCGAGGTTGAGCGGGTCGACGCCGCTGACGGCAATCAAGCTGCCGTCCAATGGGCGGTTGCGGACTTCGCGCAACAGCGGGATGGCTTCGGGCAATGCGAATTGCTCACCGGCCAGGCCTGAAACGAAGCGCCCGCCGCGAATCTCTCCGCGTGCCTCAAGCCTGTGGAACGTGCGCAGCAGCTCGCGCCAGGTCGGCAGCCAGTCCGCCTCGCGCTCCAACAGGCGCCAGAACACCACGCCGTATCGGCGCAGCAAGGTCACGGCGACATGCTCCAGCGTGTCACTGTCGATCCGTTGTGACGCGCCTTCTTCTTTCGCCGGCGCGCGACGCAACAACGCCCAGCGCCCGGCATCGTCCATGCCGCCAATGAACGCGCCGCGATTGCGTCGACTGGTGTGGCTGCTGCGTTTGCTCGCCGGCGTGATCAGCGCTCGCAGCCCGGCGAAGCTGTCGGCATTGACCAACCCGGCACCGACCAATTCCTGCAGTGCCGTTTCCAGCTCGGCCCGCAACAAGTGCGCTTCGCCGGTCAGCTCATCGAAAAACATCGCGCCCTGGCTCGACAACACTTCATGAACCTTCTGCGCGCGCAGGGATAATTCAGTCGGCGCCGGCTGTTCGGTCAGCCCGGTCCACAGGCGGACCTGCGGTCGCGGCAGCAGCACAATCGGCGTACTGCGCAACGCAGCGCTGCCAACCTTGTTGCGACTGGTCAGACGCATCCACACCACCTTGCCGGACCGACACAAGTCATCCAGCCAGATCGATGAATAGTCCTTCAGGCGTGCCGGAAGAAGATCACTGTCCCAGGCGCCCGCCGCCGACGAGAAACCTTCCAGTTGCGCGACGACTTCCGGCAGCGCGGCTTTGCCCTGGCTTTGGGTCGTGGCAGACAGATGCTGCCAGTCGAACAGGAATCGGGTGAAATCCTGCAGCGACACCGGCTCGATTTCCCGGCGCAGGCGTTTGACCGTGTAACGGTGGATTCGCGACAGCAGATGCCGCTCGCACCATTCTTCCTTGCCGGCGTCAGGGTTGAACTGACCGCGCAGCACGTAACCTTCGTTCTCCAGCTGCGCGAGTGCCTGGGCGACTTCGTTCTGCGTCAGCGCCAGTGGCTCGGCAATGTCAGCGACCGTAAGCGGGCCGAAACCGCCCAGCCGCGCCCGCACGATTTCGACGCGCGCTTCGTCTTCGGTCCACGCTTCATCGAACCCGGCCAATGCCGCCAATGGCGGGTGCATTTCAGCGGCGGGGTAGATCGCCTGCAAACACGTCAGCCGCTCCAGAGGAATCCACAGCGCCTGTTCCGGGGTGACCTGCAAGCGCGTGCCACGACCCGAGCGGGCCAGGCTCTCCAGCCATTTCATCCAGTCGCTGTGCTCGCGGGCCTCCACGCCGGTGATGCACCCCAGGCTCATGAGCGCCTCGTGCATCTCATCCACGTTTTGCGGCTGCGGCCAGGCTTCATCGGCCACCGCTTTGATCGCATCGACATCCAGCGCGCCGAGATCGTCGGTGGATTCCGGGTCGCTCCAGCGCCGATTGAGAACCGCCTGGGTGCGACGTTCTTCCAGCGGCGCGTTGTCGAGAAACGCATACGGCTTGGCGTTGAGGATTTCCGCCGCCAGCGGCGAGGGCGCAGGCAGATCGCGACTGACCAGGCGCACTTCGCCGTTCTCCATGCGCCGCAGCAGTTTCAGCCAGCTTTCGGCGTCCATGGCTTCGTGCAGGCAGTCGTCCAGGGTCTGCTCGATCAGCGGATGCTCCGGCACTTCCCGCTCGCCCACCAGATTTTCCAGGCAGGCGATCTGGTCCGGAAACACCGTGGCGATCAGGTCATCGCTCTTGATCCGTTGCAACTGAGGCGCCACTTTTCGTCCGCCGGTGTAACGCGGCAGGGCCAATGCGACCCCGGCGTTCCAGCGCCAGCGCACGCCGAACAGCGGCGCATCCAGCACCGCCTGAATCAGTAAATGCTCGGCGGTGGCGGCGTTGAGATAACGCCAGACTTCGTCAAGCGCAAAGCTGTGCGCCGTGGACAGCGACAGCACGATGGCGTCCTCGCTGGCGGCGGCTTGCAGCTCGAAGTTGAAGGTGCGGCAGAAGCGCTTGCGCAGCGCTAGCCCCCACGCGCGATTGACCCGGCTGCCGAACGGGGAATGAATCACCAGTTGCGTGCCGCCGGACTGATCGAAAAAGCGCTCGATGACCAGCGTGTCCTGTGACGGCAGCGCGCCCAGGGCCGAGTGCGCGCGGGCGAGGTATTCAATGATCTGCTCGGCGCTGGCGAGGTCCAGGCCCAGGCTTTTTACCAGCCAGTCCGTGCAGGCCTGAAGATTGCCGGGGTGGGCGCTGAGCTGCTCGTCGATGTCGGCCTGCAAGCGGGCGACGGCGAACGACAACTCATCGCTGCGCCCCGGGGCCTCGCCCATCCAGAACGGAATATTCGGCGGCATGCCGTGGGCGTCCTCGACCCGCACGCGGCCGGACTCGATCCGCAGAATCCGGTAGGACGTGTTGCCCAGCTGGAAGATGTCCCCCGCGGCGCTCTCCACGGCGAAGTCTTCGTTGACGGTACCGATGTTCAGCGCCTGGGGTTCCAAGACCACGCTGTAATCGGCGTTGTCCGGAATCGTGCCGCCACTGGTGACCGCCGTGAGTTTGCTGCCGCGCCGGCCACGCAACGTGCGGGTCAGCGCGTCGCGATGCAGGTACGCCGCGCGCACGCCTTGACGCCCGCTGTAGCCTTCGGCGAGCATGCTCAGCAGCGCCTGATAATGGCCTTCATCGACGTAGGCGTAGGGCGAAGCCTTGCGGAACAGCGCCAGCAGGTCCTGCTCCTGCCATTCCTGACAACTGACCTCGGCGATGATCTGCTGCGCCAGCACATCCAGCGGCGCCTTGGGAATGACCAGCGTGTCGAGCTCGCCGCGACGCACACAATCCAGCAGCGCCGCGCACTCGATCAGATCGTCCCGGGAAACCGCGAACAGCCGCCCCTTGGGTGTGCCGCCAACGTGGTGACCGGAGCGGCCGACGCGCTGCAAAAAGGACGCGATGGAGCGGGGCGAGCTGATCTGGCAGACCAGATCGACGTCACCGATATCAATCCCCAACTCCAGCGAAGCGGTGGCAATCAGCACTTGCAGATCACCGCGCTTGAGGCGCTGCTCGGCGTCGAGCCGCTGTTCCTTGGCCATGCTGCCGTGGTGGGCGGCAACGGCCTCGTTGCCCAGTCGCTCGCTCAAATGCCGCGCCATGCGCTCGGCCAGGCGCCGGGTGTTGACGAAAATCAGCGTGGTGCGATGTTCACGCGCCAGCACCGCGAGCCGGTCGTAGACCAGTTGCCAGACGTCGCTGGACATCACGGCGCTCAGGGCCACAGGCGGCACTTCGATAGCCAGATCCCGGGGGCGCGCGTGGCCGATGTCGACGATGGCGCACGGCCGGCTGACCGGGTCGCTGCCCACCAGAAAGCGCGACACCCGCTCGATAGGTTTTTGCGTTGCTGACAGGCCGATACGCAGCAGCGGTTTCGCACACAGCGCCTGTAAACGCTCCAGTGTCAGGGCGAGATGACTGCCGCGCTTGCCGGCCGCGATCGCGTGAATCTCATCGACGATGACGGTCTGCGTGCTCGCGAGCATGCGCCGACCGGAGTCGGACCCCAGCAGCACGTAGAGCGACTCCGGCGTCGTCACCAAAATGTTCGGCGCGGTTTTACGCATCGCGGTGCGTTCTTTCTGCGGCGTGTCGCCGGTGCGCACGGCAGTGGTGATGCGCAGCCCGGGCAGACCTTGCTGAATCAGCTGATCGGTGATGCCCGCCAACGGGTTTTGCAGATTGATCTGAATGTCGTTGGACAGCGCTTTCAGGGGCGAAACGTACACCACGAAAGTCTCGTTCGGCAGCTCGCCACCCCGCTCCAGCCCCTGATGCACCAGATCATCAATGACCGCCAGAAACGCGGTCAGGGTTTTCCCGGAACCGGTGGGCGCGGCAATCAGCGTGGACTCGCGGCGTTTGATCAGCGGCCACGCCTGGGCCTGGGCCGCGGTAATGGCCGGGAATGTCGAGCGAAACCACGCGCTGACCGCCGGATGAAAGGCGTCGAGCACCGGGTCGGGTGTCTGGGGAAGGTTCATCGCTAATTAATGCGGGCGCAGGCAGGCAGATGCAAGAGGCAGATACCGGGCCAAGTGATCGGCGGCGCGCCTCAACAGCTTCACGCAGTCCCGCGCGCCCGAGGCTGTTGGGACTTGCCCGTCGACGTGTTATGTTTGCGGACGTTTTTCACCTATTTTTAATCGACCTGAAGACTGAGCCTGCTGACTCTATGCGAATGCGCCTTATGCTATTGGGCGGCGGGAATGCCCTCGGGCAGGCGTTGATTCGTCTAGGTGCCGAGGAGAACATTGGATTCCTCGCGCCGCGCCCACCGCAAGACGGTTGGGATGCGGCAAGCCTGACGCAACTGCTCGATGACACCCGCCCGGATGCCTTGATCAATCTCGCTTACTACTTCGACTGGTTTCAGGCGGATCGGGTAAGCGCTGACAGGCTGGATAATCAGGAACGCTCTGTGGAGCGTCTCGCTGAACTGTGCCAGCACCACAACATCGTCCTTGTTCAGCCCTCCAGCTACCGCGTTTTCGACGGTTCGCGGGCGACGGCTTACAGCGAAAAAGACGAGCCCGTGCCGCTGGGTTCCCGTGGGCAGGCCCTGTGGCGCATCGAGCAAAGCGTGCGGGCAACCTGTCCGCAGCATGTGCTGCTGCGTTTTGGCTGGCTGCTCGACGACAGCGCCGAAGGTGTACTGGGGCGCTTTCTCAGCCGCGCCGAATCCCCTGGTGAATTGCTGCTGGCAGACGACCGTCGTGGCAATCCGACGCCGGTCGACGATGCCGCGAGGGTGATCATTTCGGTGCTCAAACAGCTCGATTGCGCCGCGCCGCTGTGGGGTACTTATCACTACGCCGGCCACGAAGCGACCACGCCACTGGCGTTCGGTCAGGCCGTGTTGACCGAAGCCCGTCTGCTGCGCCCGCTGGCGATCGAGGTACCTACCGCGCAGGCCCACGCCGCACGTCCGGACGCCAGCGAGGAGCCGCAGAACGCCGTGCTCGCCTGCAAGAAAATTCTCCACACTTTCGGTATCAAGCCACGCGCCTGGCGTGCCGGCCTGCCCAACCTACTGGACCGCTATTACCGCCATGTCTGATGCTCCTGTCCTCATCACCGGCGGCGCCGGTTTCATCGGTTCGCACCTGACGGACGCGCTGCTCGCCAAAGGCTATGCCGTGCGCATTCTCGACGACCTGTCCACCGGCAAGCGCAGCAACCTGCCGCTGGACAACCCGCGTGTCGAGCTGATCGAAGGTGATGTGGCCGATGCCGCGCTGGTGGCCCGAGCGGCGGTAGGTTGCCAGGCCGTGGCGCACCTGGCTGCCGTCGCGTCGGTGCAGGCCTCGGTGGATGATCCGGTGAAGACGCACCAGAGCAATTTCATCGGCACGCTGAATGTCTGCGAAGCGATGCGCCAGGCCGGTATCAAACGCGTGGTGTTTGCTTCCAGCGCTGCGGTGTACGGCAACAACGGTGAAGGCGAGCCCATCACCGAAGACACCCCGAAAGCACCGCTGACTCCCTACGCGTCAGACAAACTGGCCGGTGAGCACTACTTCGATTTCTATCGCCGTCAGCATGGTTTCGAGCCTGTCGTGTTCCGCTTCTTCAACATCTTCGGCCCGCGCCAGGACCCTTCATCGCCGTACTCCGGCGTGATCAGCATCTTCGCGGAGCGTGCGGTAAACGGCCTGCCGATTGCCGTTTTCGGTGATGGCGAGCAGACCCGCGACTTCTTCTACGTCGAGGACCTGGTTGACCTTGTGGTACAGGGAATCGAAATGCCGACGGTGGCAGAGGGCGCGGTCAATGTCGGCCTGAACGCGACGACTTCGCTGAATGAGCTGCTGGCCGCCCTTGCCGAGGTGGTGGGGAACCTGCCAGCGGTAAGCTACCTGCCGGCGCGTTCGGGTGACATCAAGCATTCCCGGGCGAGCAATCAGCGTCTGCTTGAGCGCTTCAAAGTGCCAGAGCCCACGCCGCTGAAGGTCGGGCTGGCGCGACTGCTGGGGCGCTGAAACCCGCGCAGCAAAAAGGCACCGATGAGGTGCCTTTTTTATGCCTGTTCGTTGGGGCGCAAGCGCTTAGAACTTGTAGCCCACGCCAACCATGTACACCCACGGATCGACGTCCACGTTCACTTTGGTCCGGCCGACGCCCAGCGCCGACGGGCCGTCCAGCGTCGCTTGGGTGTCGATGTCCACGTACCAGACGGCGGCGTTGAGCATGATCTTGTCCGTCAGCATGTAGTCCGCGCCGATCTGACCGGCCCAGCCCCACGAATTCTTGATGTGCAGGTTATTCATGCCCTGGCCTTTGCGTTCGCTGCTCAGGTTTTCATCGTAGAACCAGGTGTAGTTCACGCCGACACCGGCATAGGGCTGGAATTTCGACGTCGCATCCATCGGGTAGTACTGCAGCGACAGGGTCGGCGGCAGCTGCTTCACGTCCGCCAGCTTGCCATCCAGACCCGGGCCCAGGCCCTTGACCGCAACGGTGTGCTGGAAAGGCGTTGCCGCCAGCAACTCAAGGCCCACGTGGTCGGTGAGCATGTAGGCGAAGGCCAGGCCCAGTTGGGTGTCGCTGTCCAGTGTCGCTTTGGTCCCCGGGACTTTGGTGCCGTCCAGCTTGAGGTTGCCGCTCTCTTCATTGGGCGCCGTTGTGGCAGCACCGGCGCGAATGATGAAGTCACCGGCCTGGTGGGCGTGAGCGGCGAGTGGGACACCGAGTGCAAGCGCGAGCAGGGGCGCGCTGAGCAGGTACTTGTGCATGGGGGCTCCGTAAGGGCATAAAAAAGGTATGCCGTATGTTACGAAGCGTCTAGGTCGCGGCTTTTGACCTGGCTCAATGAAAACTCGATTAGGGTGTGCCTGTTAACGGCCACTCACTGCTCATCCGGCATTTCGTACACCAGAATCTTGTCCGCTTCCATCTGGTAACCCGCGTCGGCCAATTCGCTGGTCGAGGATTTGACCTGCATCGGACCTTCGATCCAGTAGGGTTGGTACAGCTCGTCCACCTTCACGCCCAGTTCGCTCGTCACGTGGACGATCTGATTCGGCGGCGGTGGGGGCACGTGAATGCAGGCGCCGAAGTAGGGCACCAACAGAAACTCTGTCACCCGGCCTTCCTCGCTGACTTCCAGCGGCACGATATACCCCGGCAGCCGCACTCGCTGGCCATCGAGCGATTTGACCACCGGCGCATGGGGCGCCAGTTGATGGGCGGCGGGCGCCGACTCGACTGACAGGGTGTCCGCCATGCTCGACAGGTTGTGAATGGGCGCGGTGATCAGCTTCACCGGCGGTGCGTCAGGCGGGATCATTTCCTGCCACGTCAGCACGCGCAGGTCCTGCGCCCACAACGGCGTCACGACGAGCATTATCAGCATCCAACCCATCCGCATCACAACGACCTCATAAACGAATCGACAACCCGTCTGCCAGCGACTGGCGATAGGCTCGCCACGCGGGCACGGTGCCCATTAACACGGCAGCGCCGAGAATGCCTGTCAGCAGCGTCCACTCGTACGTGCTGGGCAGCGACAGCGGCAAATACAAACCGTAATTGGCCTGCACGTAACCCTGCGCGGAGGCGATGCCGATGTAAAGCAGTGCCAGGCCGCAGACCGAGCCCCCCAGCGCCAGGGCGAAGGCTTCCAGCACCAGCAGACTGGCGATGTGCCAAGGCCGTGCCCCCACCGAGCGCAGAATCGCCATCTCGCGACGCCGCTCGTTGAGGCTGGTGAGAATCGCCGTCAGCATGCCGATCAGCCCGGTCAAGACAACGAACAACGAGATCACGAACAGCGCTTTTTCAGCGGTGCCCATCAGGCTCCACAGCTCCTGCAGCGCCACCCCCGGCAGAATCGCCAGCATCGGTTCGCCGCGGAACTCGTTGATCTCGCGCTGCACGGCAAAGGTCGCGATCTTGCTGTTAAGCCCGAGCATGAAGGCAGTGATGGCCGTGGGCGTGAGGTCCATATTGCGTGCCTGATCGGCACTGATCCGACCGGCGCCTTGTGCCGGCACGCCGTTGTGCCAGTCGATGTGAATGGCCTCCATGCCGCCCAGGCTGATATGCAGCGTGCGGTCCACCGGCGTGCCGGTGCGTTTGAGAATGCCGACCACGGTGAACGGCTTGTCGTCATGCTTGACCAGACTCACCGTCGCGACGCCGTGGGCCAGCACCAGCTTGTCGCCGAGCTTGTAATGCAGCGCGTCCGCCACTTCCGCGCCGAGCACCACTTCAAACGGGTCGGTGGCAAACGGCCGGCCGTCGGCCATTTCGAGATGCTGCTGACGACCGTACTGGTAGTGCTCGAAATACGATTCATTGGTGCCCATCACCCGATAGCCGCGATGGCTGTCACCCAGGGAAATCGGGATCGCCCACTTCACCTGCTTGCTGTTGGCGAAGTGCTCGAAGCTGTCCCAGCGAATGTTGTTGGTGGCGTTGCCGATGCGGAATACCGAGTAGAGCAGCAGGTTGACCGAGCCCGAGCGCGCGCCGACGATCAGATCCGTGCCGCTGATGGTGCTGGCGAAACTCGCGCGCGCTTCGGTGCGCACCCGTTCGACCGCCAGCAGCAGGCAGACGGAGAGGGCAATGGCGAACGCGGTGAGGAAGGCAGTGAAGCGGCGGTTGGCGAGGCTGGCCAATGCCAGACGAAGAAGATACATCTCAAACCTCTGCGGCGACGGCGGCGCGATTGAGTTCGGCCAGCGACAGGTTGCGGTCGAACAGCGGCGCCAGGCTCTGATCATGGCTGACGAACAACAGGCTGGCACCGGCCTCGCGGCATTCGGCGAACAGCAGCTGAATGAAGGCCTCGCGGGCGTCGGCATCCAGCGCCGAGGTGGGCTCGTCGGCGATGACCAGTTCCGGCTGGCCGATCAGGGCGCGTGCGGCAGCGACGCGCTGCTGCTGACCGATGGACAGCGAGTCGGCGCGGCGGCCCAGCATTTCAGGGTCTTTCAAGCCGAGGTGAGCGAGCAGGGTTTCAGCCGCTTTGTCGACGCTGCCGTGGCGCTGGGTCGCCCGCTGGGTGCGTAATGTGGAAAAGCGGCAGGGCAGCTCGACGTTCTCGCGCACTGACAAAAACGGCAGCAGGTTGAACTGCTGGAAAATGTAGCCCGTGTGATCGACACGAAAGCGGTCCCGCGCTCCGGCCGAGAGCTGTGTCAGCTCTTGACCGAGCAGGCGAACGCTGCCGCGACTCGGGCGCTGCACACCGCCCAGTAGACCCAGCAGCGTGGTTTTACCGCTGCCGCTGGGGCCTTTGAGGAACAGGGTTTCGCCGGCATCGAGGCGAAACGCCGGAATGTCCAGCAGTTGCGGATGCCCCGGCCAGCTGAAGCCGAGTTCGGACAATTCAATGAGCGCTTGAGTCATGGCCACACGTGCGTCTGAAAAGTGATCGACCGGGAAGCCCGGTCGCTGATGGAGCGGCGTTGGTTAAAACTTGATCGCCGGATTGCTCGGACGCACTTCGGCGCCCATCTGGCGTTTCGGTGTCACCAACTGCACCTGAATGGTCTGGGTGGCCGGGAAGCTTTTGAACAGTTGGGTCAGATCGAGCTTGTTGAACACATTTGGCGCGCTGCAGGTGAATTGATAGTGGCCGTGAATTTCGCTGTGCTCGTGTTCGGCGGCGTCGCCATCGGCGTGGTCGTGATCGTCGTCATCCTTGTCGCCGAACAGCGTGCTTTCCACACGTTGTCTGGTGGCGGTGCAGCCGGCCGCTTCCGGAAGACTGAACAGCGCGTGGGGCTTGAGCAGGGTTTCCTTGGCCAGGGCCAGGGTCATTTTGTCTGCGTCGGTGGTTGCCGGGTGCTCGAAGCCGACGATATTCATGGCCGGGGTGTCGAGTTCCAGTTCCAGCGTGCGGCCGTCCAGCGCCATATCCAGCCGCGCGACACCGTGGACGTGCGCGCCGAGACTGCCGTGCTCATGATCATGGTCATGTTCATCGGCCGCGAAGGCGACGGCGAGGGGCAGCAGGGCGAAGGGCAGGGCGAGTAGCAAACGACGCATGGGGGAAAGCTCCGGAAGCGAGTCTGAAATGTGTTATGTAATCTTATAACAATGTGTGGCGCCGTTTCTTAACTTTTTCAGGCAGCGCTTATGGAGGTGCGTCGCGGAGGGTTCAGGGATCACGTGCAGGTCGCCAATTCCTGTGGGACCATGCCGGTCCGCCCTATCAGAGGACACACCCCATGCTGCGAATCCGTGGAACCGTCGGCGATCTGCCGGTGGATCTGACTGTGGAAATGGACGACGCCGATTGGGCTCGGCTGGGTGTTCAGTTGGGCACGCAGGTGCGGGAAGCGTCTGCGCCCACTGATACGCCCGTCAAGCCTGTCGCCAGTCGCAACGATGCTGTCTGGGATATCGCTCAGGCGCTGTTGCGCAAGGCAGGTCACCTGAACGGGCCGGATCTGCTCGGTCAGCTGGAAGGTCTGTCGGGCAGCACCGCTGCGGGCAAACGCCTGATGGTGCGCATGCGTCACAGCGCCAACGTGAAAGTGGAAAGCCAGGGCGACACGCCGGTGTATCACTGGGTTGAGTGATACACAGCCTGCAGGATCCCCATAGGACCGCGTAGATCTATGGGACTGGCTCGGCCCGTCAATGTAGGACGAGCTTCAGCCGGGAAGGCTAGTAAAGCGCCGCAAACAACCGACGACGATAGGTAGTCACCAGCGGGTGATCATTACCCAGCAAGTCGAACACCTGCAGCAGCGTCTTGTGCGGCTGGCCTTCGTTGTAGCTGCGGTTGCGGACGAACAGCTTGAGCAGTCCCTCCAACGCGGCTTCGTATTGCTGACGGGACAATTGCTGGATCGCCAACTGGTGCGCGGCTTCATCGTCCTGCGGGTTCTGCGCCAGGCGCGATTTCAGCTCGGCGGCGTCAGGCAACGCGGCGGCTTCGGCCAGAAACGTCAATTGCGCCTTCGCTCCGGCCAGCGCGGCTTTGTGCTCATCGCCTTTCACCGCGTCCAGCACCGTGCGGGCTTCCGTCAGCTCGCCGCGTTCGGCCAGGCAACGCGCGTACAGAATCAGCGCCGCAGCGTTGGTGTTGTCCTCGGCGAGGATGGTCTGCAGGACCGCTTCGGCTTCGGCAAAATGGCTCTCGGCAAACATCGCCTGCGCGGTTTTCAGCGGGTCGGCGGCGGCTGGCGGCGGCATCTGCACATGGGGCTCAAGCAGCGCGCGGATTTGCGATTCAGGCTGGGCGCCGGAGAACCCATCCACCGGTTGGCCGTCCTTGAACAGCACCACAGTAGGCAGGCTGCGAATGCCGAAGCGCGCCACGATGTCCTGTTCAGCGTCGCAGTCGACCTTGGCCAGCAGCAATTCGCCCTGATAACTCTCGGCAATCTGCTGCAGCAGCGGCATCAGCACCTTGCACGGCGCACACCACTCGGCCCAGAAATCCACCAGCACGGGTTTGTGAAAGGAATTCTCGATGACCATCTGATCGAAAGTGGCGGTGGTGGCATCGAAGATGTACGGCGTGTCCTGGCTCATCGCGGGTCTCGAAAGAAGGCTTGATGGCGCGAACTATAAAGGGCTGGGGGGATTGTCGGAAGCGCGGTTGATGCCTGTCGCTAAATTGCAGGCGCTAAGCGAGTCATGACCTGACCGCATGGTAAAGACTCACCCTGCGAAACTCCCACGGTTCGGCCAGATCGGGCAGCGTCAGCGCCTCAAGAATGCCCAGCCGCCGATACAGAGGATGCTGGAAATCCCGCACCCGGGAATCAGCCACCAACGCTTGTTTCCCCCGACTGAGAAACTGATCCAGCAGCGGAAGGTTGGCGCGGTCGTACAGCACGTCCGCCACCAGGATCAGGTCGAAGCGATCTTCCTCGGCGAAGAAGTCGCCCGAATACTCAAGCGTCACGCCGTTCAGCTCGGCGTTGGCCCGGCAGGCCTCGATGGCCTGCGGATCGAGATCGCACGCAACCACTTCAAGGGCGCCGGCTTTCATCGCCGCAATGCCTGCGACGCCCGAGCCTGCGCCGAAATCCAGCACCCGCTTGCCCGCGACCCACTGCGGCTGCTCGGCAATAAAGCGCGCCAGCGCCAGGCCACTGGCCCAACAGAAACTCCAGTAGGGCGGGTCTTCAAGAATGCGCCGGGTTTCTTCGGGGCTGAACGCGCGATCCATATTGTTCGCGTCGATCAGCCACAACCTCAGGTCCGTGCCCGGTAGCGCTTCGGCCACCAGTTGCGCATCGCCCAGCAGCTCGCTCAATGCGGCTTGCAGGTGAAGCGGAGCGGTCACGGCGCGGGAGCGAATTGCAACTGACCCAGCGCCTGAGTGGTGGGTTGAGTGATCAGCACGGACGGCAGATGCAGAATCAACTGACCCGACTTGCTGGCGCGACCACGCAGTTCCACGCGCGCGCCCAACGGGAAGGCTTCCGGATTGAAGCGCAACTGGAACGGCAGCGACTGGTTGTTTCCCACCAGTTTGGTGCTGGTCAGCAGCTTTTGCGGGCGGTTGCGATCGTCAATGACCAGCAACGCCAGTTCGACCTCTGCGCCGGCCGGCACGCCCAGCAACTGGCCGCTCAGTTCGCGCTGGAAGGGCTGCAGCGGACCTTGCCCTTCCGGCAGCGTAATGGCGTTGGGGGCAGGCTTGGCGGGGGCGGCAGGTTTCGGCGCCTCGGCCGTGCTGCAGGCAGCGAGCAGGCCCACAAGGCTGATTACAGCAAGCGTACGTAGCGTCATGAACAGCTCCAGAAAAAGCAGAATGCGGGCGGGATACGCACGGGATAGCGCAGTATCGCTGAGTGCGGCCGGTTTCACCGCACTGAATGCGCGTCTATATACCTCAAAGCCTCGCACTTGTCTTGCCAGCGAGATGCGCTACCATGGCCCTCCCTTTTTTTGTTGCCTGCCACCATGCACTGTCCCTTTTGCGGTGCCAACGACACCAAAGTCATTGACTCGCGCCTTGTTGCTGAAGGCGATCAGGTTCGCCGCCGCCGTGAATGCGTCGCCTGCGAAGAACGCTTCACCACATTCGAAACCGCTGAACTGGTTCTGCCCCGGCTGATCAAGCAGGACGGCAGCCGTCAGCCCTTCGACGAAGAGAAGCTGCGCGCCGGCATGCAGCGCGCGCTGGAAAAGCGCCCGGTCAGTGTCGAACGTCTGGAAGCGGCCCTGGCACACATCAAAAGCAAGCTGCGCGCGACCGGCGAGCGCGAGGTCAAATCGCTGATCGTCGGTGAGCTGGTGATGGGCGAATTGCAAAAGCTCGATGAAGTGGCCTACATCCGCTTTGCTTCTGTTTATCGGCGGTTTCAGGACCTCAACGAATTCCGCGAAGAAATCGACCGACTGGCTCGCGAGCCGGTTAAAGAGTGAGCATGACCTCCACAGAGCAAAGCGTGCTCGACGCAGCCTATATGGCGCGGGCGCTGGAACTGGCGCGCAAGGGCGTCTACTCGACGCACCCCAACCCGCGTGTCGGCTGCGTGATCGTGCGTGATGGCGCCATCGTCGGCGAAGGCTGGCACGTGCGCGCCGGCGAACCCCACGCCGAGGTGCATGCCCTGCGCCAGACGGGCGACAAGGCAAAGGACGCGACCGCTTACGTCACCCTCGAACCCTGCAGTCATCATGGGCGCACCCCGCCGTGCGCCGACGCGCTGGTCAACGCCGGTGTGGCGCGCGTGGTTGCTGCGATGCAAGACCCCAATCCCGACGTCGCCGGCCGTGGCCTGTTGCGCCTGATGATCGCGGGTATTGCGGTGCAGAGCGGCGTGCTCGAAAGCGAAGCGCGGGCGTTGAACAAAGGGTTTCTCAAACGCATGGAACACGGCCTGCCCTACGTGCGGGTCAAGCTGGCGATGAGCCTCGACGGACGCACGGCCATGGCCAGCGGTGAAAGCCAGTGGATCACCGGCCCCGAAGCGCGCTCGGCTGTGCAGCGCCTGCGAGCGCAGTCGAGTGTGGTGCTGACCGGCGCCGATACCGTGCTGGCCGATAACGCACGACTCACCGTGCGGCCTGACGAGTTGGGCCTGAACGCCGAGCTCACCGCATTGGCCGCGACCCGACCGCCGTTGCGCGTGTTGATCGACGGGCGCTTGCGGGTGCCCCTCGATGCGCCTTTCTTTAAAGCGGGCAGTGCGCTGGTGGTGACCTGCGCGGCTGCCTCGGCCCGCGAGCGTTACCACGACGAAGGCCACGACATGCTGGCGCTGCCAAGCAGTGGCGGGCACGTCGATCTGCGCAAACTGTTGGTCGAACTGGCCGCCCGTGGCGTCAACGACGTGCTGGTCGAGGCCGGGCCCAAGCTCGCTGGCGCGTTTACCCGGCTCGGTCTGGTGGATGAATACCAGATCTTCGTGGCGGGCAAGTTCATGGGCTCGTCGGCGCGGCCGTTGCTGGACCTGCCGCTGGCGCAGATGAGCGAAGCGCTCGAGCTCAAGATTGTTGAAATGCGTGCAGTCGGCAATGACTGGCGAGTCATTGCGATACCCGCGTCGCACCCCGGCGTATAATTCCGGCTTTCGCGTTCAGCGCTGGCCCTGTTTTCCAGGAGCACCCATGTTTACCGGCATCATCGAATCCATCGGCAGCATCCGCGCCATCACTCCGAAAGGCGGCGACGTCCGCGTCTACGTAGAGACCGGCAAGCTAGACCTCTCCGACGTCAAGCTGGGCGACAGCATCGCGGTCAACGGGGTCTGCCTGACCGCCGTTGAATTGCCAGGCGACGGCTTCTGGGCCGACGTCAGCCGCGAAACCTTGAACGTCACTGCGTTCGTCGATCTGAAAACCGGCAGCAGGGTCAATCTGGAAAAAGCCCTGACCCCGACCACGCGCCTGGGCGGCCATCTGGTCAGCGGCCACGTCGACGGCGTCGGCGAAGTGCTGTCCCGGGAAGAAAACGCCCGTGCGATCCAGTTCCGCCTGCGCGCCCCCCGCGAGCTGGCCAAGTACATCTCCCACAAAGGCTCGATCACCGTCGACGGCACCAGCCTGACCGTTAACGCAGTCAATGGCGCCGAGTTCGAGCTGACCATCGTCCCGCACACCCTCGCCGAAACCATCATGGGCGACTACCGCGCGGGCCGTAAGATCAATCTGGAAGTCGACCTGCTGGCGCGTTACCTCGAGCGTTTGCTGCTCGGTGACAAAGCGGCCGACCCGACGCCGGCCCAGGGCGGCAACATTTCTGAAAGCTTTCTGGCCGCCAACGGCTACCTCAAATCCTGAATCGAAGGGGGTGCCGCGTGGCGCTCAACAGCATCGAAGAACTGGTTGAAGACATTCGCCAAGGCAAGATGGTCATCCTCATGGATGACGAAGACCGCGAGAACGAAGGCGATCTGATCATGGCCTCCGAGTGCGTCAAGGCCGAGCACATCAACTTCATGGCGCGTTATGCCCGTGGCCTGATCTGCATGCCGATGACCCGCGAGCGCTGCGAAACCCTGAAACTGCCGTTGATGGCGCCGCGCAATGGCTCGGGCTTCGGCACCAAGTTCACCGTGTCCATCGAAGCCGCCGAAGGCGTCACCACCGGGATCTCCGCCGCCGACCGCGCGCGCACCGTTCAGGCGGCTGCGGCCAAAGAGGCCAGAGCCGAAGACATCGTCAGCCCTGGCCACATCTTCCCGTTGATGGCCCAGGCCGGCGGCACACTGTCCCGCGCAGGCCATACCGAAGCAGCCTGCGATCTGGCGCGGATGGCCGGTTTTGAGCCGACCGGCGTGATCTGTGAAGTCATGAACGACGACGGCACCATGTCCCGTCGCACGGAGCTGGAAGCTTTCGCAGCCGAGCACAACATCAAGATCGGCACCATCGCCGACCTGATCCATTACCGGATGATCCACGAACGTACCGTTCAGCGGATTGCCGAACAGCCCCTCGACAGCGAACTGGGCCATTTCAATCTGGTGACCTACCGCGATTCCGTTGAAGGCGATGTCCACCTGGCGCTGACGCTGGGCAAGATCTGCGCAGAAGAAGCCACGTTGGTTCGCGTGCACAACATGGACCCGCTGCGCGACCTGTTGATGGTCAGACAGCCCGGCCGCTGGAGCCTGCGCGCTGCCATGAAGACTGTGGCCGAGGCTGGCAGCGGCGTGGTGCTGCTGCTCGGTCACCCGCTCGATGGCGACACGGTTCTGGCCCATGTGCGTGAAACCGCCGGCGGCACACCGATCAAGACGCCGACCACTTACAGCACCGTCGGTGCCGGTTCGCAGATCCTTCGTGACCTCGGCGTGCGCAAAATGCGCTTGATGAGTTCACCAATGAAGTTCAATGCGATATCCGGTTTCGATCTGGAAGTTGTAGAATACGTGCCCTCCGAATAAAGGCCGGCAGGTGACAGGCCCCGACAGCATTCAGCCGTTGGTGGTTTTTGTCCCGGCAGTCGCCCGATTCGTGGCCTAAAATCCCTGAAAGCGCGCGCCCTATGCGCGCTTTCATGCTCTTTAATACGAGAACACGAGACTCAGCCGAATGACCCTGAAGACCATCGAAGGTACCTTCATCGCCCCCCAAGGTCGCTATGCCCTGGTGGTTGGCCGCTTCAACAGCTTCGTCGTCGAAAGCCTCGTCAGCGGTGCCGTTGATGCCCTGGTTCGCCATGGCGTGAGCGAAAGCGACATCACCATCATCCGCGCACCGGGCGCGTTCGAAATCCCGCTGGTTGTGCAGAAGGTCGCTCAACGCAGCGAATTTGCTGCCATCATCGCGCTCGGCGCCGTCATTCGTGGCGGCACCCCGCACTTCGAATACGTTGCTGGCGAATGCACCAAGGGCCTGTCCCAGGTGTCCATGGAGTTCGGCGTGCCGGTCGCCTTCGGCGTCCTGACTGTTGATTCCATCGAGCAGGCGATCGAGCGTTCCGGCACCAAGGCCGGTAATAAAGGCGCCGAAGCTGCGCTGTCCGCCATTGAGATGGTCAGCCTGTTGGCGCAGTTGGAGGCCAAGTGATTAACGACGAAAGCGATCAGTTCAACCCGCGTGATCCACGTGCGGCAGACGCCGGCAAGCCCTCCAAAAGCGAAAAGCGCCGCGCAGCTCGCCAGATGGCGATGCAAGCCCTTTACCAGCGCCACATGGCTGGCCAGTCGTTGAACGAAATCGAAGCCCAATTCCGCGTCGACAACGACTTCACCTCCGTCGATGCGAGCTATTTCCACGACATCCTTCACGGTGTCCCGGCCAATCAGGACAAGATCGACGCGGCGCTGGCGCCTTGTCTGGACCTGACCATCGAAGAGCTGGACCCTGTTGAACTCGCTGTCCTGCGTCTGTCGACCTGGGAGCTGCTGGAGCGCATCGACGTGCCGTACCGTGTGGTCATCAACGAAGGCATCGAGCTGGCGAAAGTCTACGGTTCGACCGACGGCCACAAGTTCGTCAACGGCGTGCTCGACAAGCTGGCTCCGCGTCTGCGCGAAGTCGAAGTGAAGGCGCACAAGCGCTGAGGCTTCTGGGTTTCTCCAGAACCTGAGCGTCTCCGCCATGGGCGAGTTCGAGCTGATCCGCAATTACTTTGCCGCTGCGCCCTGCGCGCAGCCCGGCGAAGGCGTTGCCTTGGGGATCGGCGACGACTGCGCCCTGTTGTCGGTGGCCGCTGGCGAGCAACTCGCCATCTCCACTGACACGCTGGTCGCCGGGGTGCATTTCCCCGACGGCTGCGATCCTTTCCTGCTTGGCCAGCGCGCACTCGGCGTGTCGGCCAGCGACCTGGCCGCCATGGGCGCCAGTCCCCTCGCATTCACCCTTGCCCTGACCCTGCCGCAGGTTTCCGCCGACTGGCTGGAAGCGTTCGCCCGTGGTTTGAATACCATGGCCCAGAGCTGCGGCCTGCGCCTGATCGGTGGCGACACGACGCGCGGTCCCTTGAGCCTGACCCTCACCGTCTTCGGCACAGTCCCGACCGGGCAGGCCTTGACCCGAAGCGGCGCGCGGCCTGGCGATTTGTTGTGCGTGGGCGGTCCGCTGGGCGACGCGGCCGGGGCGCTGCCGTTGGTGTTGAACCAGCGCAGCACCGAGGCGTCTACCACTCAGGCCTTGCTGGCGCGTTACTGGTCGCCGCAGCCGCAGTTCGAGTTGGGCATTGCGTTACGCGGCCGGGCCAGCGCGGCGCTGGACATCTCCGACGGACTGCTCGCCGACTGTGGACACATCGCAGCGGCATCGGGCGTGCGTTTGCTGGTGGAGCGCGAGAAAGTGCCGATGTCTGACGCGCTGCTGACGTTTTTCGGGCCTGACGCGGCGTTGAATGCCGCGCTCAGTGGGGGCGATGACTACAGACTGGCTTTCACGTTGCCGCCATCATGGCTGGCTGAACTGCAGGCTGCCGACTTGCCTGTTTTCGTTCTGGGTCGAGTGGTCGAAGGCCACGGCGTGGCGCTGGTTGACGCACTTGGGCAGGACGTCACCCCGTTGACTCGGGGCTATCAACATTTTCAGGAGACACGGTGACAGATCATCCTAATCAGGTCCCGGCGGAAAACGTTCCCCCGTCGGTATGGACCAATCCGTGGCATTTCCTGGCCTTCGGTTTCGGCTCAGGCACACTCCCCAAAGCGCCCGGCACCTGGGGCTCGATGGTCGCCGTACCGTTCATCCCGTTGTGGCAAATGCTGCCGGACTGGGGCTATTGGCTGATGCTCGGCCTGACCATGCTGTTCGGCTTCTGGCTGTGCGGCAAGGTGGCCGACGATCTGCGCGTCCACGACCACGAAGGCATCGTCTGGGACGAGATGGTCGGCATGTGGATCACCCTGTGGCTGGTGCCCGAAGGCTGGGTCTGGCTGCTGGTGGGTTTCCTGGTGTTCCGCTTTTTCGACATCCTCAAGCCCTGGCCCATCCACTGGATCGACAAGCACGTGCACGGGGGCGTCGGCATCATGCTCGATGATGTGCTGGCCGGTGTGTTCGCATGGCTGGCGATGCAAGGGCTGGTCTGGTTGTGGGCCGTGATGTAGGGGCTGCGCTCATGAGGCGTTCAGGCGGGGTATGGCTGCTGAGTCTGGCGTTGATGATGACGAGTGTGTGGGCGACTGCCGGCGCTGCAACCATTGCACCGATGTTTGACAAACCCTCCGACATCCTGCTGGTGAGCGAGCACTGGATTCGCTACACCGAAACCGACGGCACGGGGCTGGGTTGGGACCTGATGCGGGAGATCTTCGAGCCGGCTGGCGTCAAGGTCGAGCAGCGCATCGAGCCCTACACCCGCGCGGTCGGGCTGGTGCAGCGCGGCGAGGCCGATGCCTGGATTGCCGCCTACAAGGGTGAGGTCGAGGGCGCGCTTTATTCAAAGTGGCACTACGACACAGACGAAATCTACACTCTGGGTCTGGCGTCAAAGCCGCCCCCTTCGCTACAGACGCTGGGCAAATATCGTCTGGCCTGGGTCCGCGGCTACGAGTATCAGCACTATCTGCCCAACGTGATGCACTTCAACGAAGTCGCCCGGCGTGACCACATTGTGCCGATGCTTGAATATGGGCGCGCGGATCTGTACATCGATGCCAAGCCGGAGATGGACTTCATCCTCGCGCAAACCAGCGACCCGCAGCGCTATCGACTGACCTACCTCACTGCCATTCCTCTGTATCTCGGCTTCGCGGATACTCCCCGAGGCCATGCGCTGCGGGATCTGTTTGACGTGCGGATGAGCGATCTGGTGCGCAGCGGCAAGCTGCGGCCGATCTTCGCGCGCTGGAAGCATGCGTATCCATTCGATTCAGGCGATGCTCAGTCCCGCGCTGGCGAGAGCCACTGATCAAACGAGTTGATCTGATTGGCTCACAATTCAGCCTAAGCGTCTGTCGGAACCTGCTGTTACAATGTTGCGAATTTCCAGCCCTCATACTGATCAGGAGCACCCGGTGCCCGTCGTATTTGTCGCGGCTTCCAAGCTGCCTACCCCCTTTGCCACTTTCAAGATGAATGGCTTTCTCGAGCAGGAAAACGGTCGCGAGCATGTCGTGCTGACCTTGGGCGATGTATCCGATGGCGCCCCGGTGCTCGGCCGTGTGCATTCCGAATGCCTGACGGGTGATGCGCTGTTCAGTCAGCGCTGCGATTGCGGTTCCCAGCTTGACGCGGCGTTGCGCGCCATCGCCGCCGAAGGCCGTGGCGTGCTGTTGTACCTGCGCCAGGAAGGCCGCGGCATTGGTTTGATGAACAAGATCCGCGCGTATGAATTGCAGGACGGCGGTGCCGACACCGTTGAAGCCAACGAGCGCCTGGGCTTCGCCGCTGACCAGCGCGATTACGGCATTTGCCTGCCGATGCTTGAGCACCTGGGCATCAAGTCTCTGCGTTTGATGACCAATAATCCGCGCAAGGTCAAAGCGCTGACCGACATGGGCATCACCGTCGCCGAGCGCGTGCCGCTGCACACCGGCCACAACCCGCACAACAAGCTCTATCTGGCGACCAAGGCCGGCAAGCTGGGTCATATGATGGGCAACGAGCATCAGAGCGAAGTCGACCCGGCATGACACGCGGCAGCCTGCGCCGTGGTCTTGCGCAGGCTCGACGCGCTTGATGCGCCCACTGAGTGCCTGCCTGCTGTTGCTGATCGCTTTTCAGGCCGGCGCTGCACAGCGGGTCGTCAGCCTCGCACCCTCTCTTACCGAAATCGTTATCGAACTGGATGCTGCCGATCTGTTGGTCGGCGTGCTCGATGGCGGCCCGCGCCCGGAGAAGGTCGCGGGCCTGCCTTCGGTGGGCCGATACGGGCAGCTCGACATCGAGCGCCTGCTCAGTTTGCAGCCCGATCTTTTGCTGCTATGGCCCGGCAGCGTCAGCGCGGCCCAGCGCGATCAGTTGAAGCGCCTCAACATTCCCACCTACACCGCTGAGCCTCACACGCTGAACGAGCTGGCTGATCAGATCGAACAGATGGGTGAGCGCCTTGGCCGCGCTGACCGTGGACGACAGGCAGCGAAGGACTTCCGTGAGCGATTGGCCGCGTTGCGTGAGCGGTATCGACGCGATGCCCCTTTGAAAGTCTTTTACCAAGTGTGGGATCAGCCGCTCTATACGGTAGGCGGGGGGCAGATCATCAGCGATGCACTGACCGTGTGCGGCGCACGCAGCGTCTTTGATGACCTCAAACTGCCTGCGCCTCAGGTCAGTCTCGAGTCAGTGCTGCAGCGCGACCCGGACGTGATTCTGGCCAGTGATGCCGTGTTGTTGCCAGGATGGAAGACTTGGTCGCAGTTGAAGGCGGTGAAAGCCGGCCGCCTGCTTGCCGTGCCCGACAAAGGCCTCGAACGAGCCAGCGGGCAAATGGTGGGCGCGGTGGCGAAAGTGTGCAGCGTGATCGCGCCAGATCGCTAAATCAGGCGGCTATACATTTACAGCGTCGGCGTCCAGGTCACGCCAAACATCCACGTCCGGCCCTCTTCGCGATAGCCGTAATTGCTGCCATCGAAGCTGTACAGCGTGCGACTGTAACGTTTGTCCAAGGCGTTATCCAGCTTGAACTCCAGCTTCACGTCGTCGCTGGCCTTCCAACTGCTGCGCAAACCGAACAACGAATAACCTCCGACATGCTGGGTGTTGGCCTCGTCGTTGTAGCTGTCACTGACGGCCTGCCAGCTGGCGCCGACGCCGAGCCGATCAAACTGCCGATCAATATCGAGATTCAGGGTGCGGCGAGCGCGACGGTTGAGCGTGTGCCCAGTGTCTCGGTCACGCGGGTCGATGACCGACGCCCCAAGCTTGCCGGTCCAGCCGAACAGTTGCTGCTCAAGTGACCCTTCGAAACCATTGATCCGTGCCGAGCCGATGTTCTGGGGGCGAAAGTCGCTGTCGAGGGCGATCGCGTCCTGCAGGTCGGTGCGATAGAGCGAAGCCTCAAGACGGGCGGTTTCGCTCAGACGACTGCGCCATTGCAGCTCGTAGCTTTTGGAGTGCTCGGGCTTGAGATTCGCGTTGCTGAAATCCGGGTAATACAGGTCATTGAATGTCGGCGCGCGGAAGCCTTCGCTGTAGGAAAGCAGCACGTCGTTGGCGTCATTGAGCGGAACGGTGAGCGTGCCGCTCCAGGTGTTCTGGCTGCCGAACTGCTCATTCTGATCATGGCGCAGCCCCAGCTCGGTGGAGAAATGCTCGCTTTTGAAACGGTGCTGAACGAACACCGCGCGGTTCCAGCGGCTGTCCTCTTCGAACGCCGTGCTGCTGTTGACACGGTCCTCGTACCAGTCGCCCCCCAGCGTCAGGCTGTTGCGCTCGTCCAGCGTCAGGTCGTTCTGCCAATTGACCGAGTCGCGGTAGGTGTTGAACACGTAGTGATCGTCGCTCAGCTTATCCAGCGTCTTCTCGCGGTTCTCGCTATGGCCCAGTTCCAGACGGGTTTTCCAGGTCTGGTTGATGCGGGCGTCGACGTAAGTGCCGAGGCTGCTCAGCTCAAACTTGCTGTATTGCTGCTGACCCACGGTGTTGAGCGTGACCGGGTCGAACAGACCGAACGGGTTGTCGAACTCGGTCTTGCCCCGGTTATCCAGCGCGTTGAGACCCACTTCCACGTCGTCGTTGAGCCAGTGGCTGAGGTTCAGGCTCAGGGATTTATTGCGGTAGGCGTCGTGGTCGTCATCGCTGGCGAAGGACGGGCCGGTACGGTTGATGCCTGCCGTTTCATCCAAACTGGTACTGAGGTTGAAACGCGTTTGCTGGTCGCCGCCCGACAGACCGAGGCTCTGCTGCTGCGTGCCGCGATTGCCGAAACCCGTATGCAGCCGAGCTTGCAGCCCTTGCTCGGCGCCTCGTCGGGTGAATATCTGAATCACCCCGCCAATGGCGTCCGCGCCGTAGATGACCGAACGTGAACCGCGCAGCACTTCCACGCGCTCGATCTGCTCGACGTCGAGGTATTGCAGGTTGCTGTCCGCCGACGTGGCATTGGCAATGCGCTGGCCATCGACCAACACCAGACTCTGCGCAGCCTTGGTCCCGCGAATGAAAATCCCCGGCAAACTGCCCCGGCCGCCGCTGGGCGCCACTTGCACACCGGGGACACGACTCAGCAGGTCAGTGACGCTACTCGGTTGCAGCCGCTCGATGTCAGCGCGAGTGAACACGGTGTTCGCCGCACTGCTGGCGTCCCGCTGTTCGACCTGACGATTGCTGCTGATCAGCACACTGTCCAGCTTCAGGGCGCGTTCGCGATCAGGCTGATCGGCAAAGACCTGCGTGGCGGGGATCAGGGAGAAGGCGAGGGCAAGACGGGAAAGGGTCATTTGATTGATCGCATAACTTGCAGGCATGACCGGGGTGGACTGCACCTCGGTCACGCTTGCGAGAGGCTACATCTTCAACAGGCGCTGGTTGATCGACGCTTCGATGCCAGCGACATCCAGCCCGCACTCAGCCAGCATCTGCGCTGGTTTGGCGTGCTCGACGTACACATCCGGCAGGCCCAGGTGCAGGACCGACTTGAGAATGTTCTCCCGCGCCAGGAACTCGCTGACCGCCGCGCCCGCGCCACCCATGATGGCGTTTTCTTCGATCGTCACGAGCAGGTCGTGGCTGCCGGCCATTTCGCGCACCAGTGACTCGTCCAGCGGTTTGACGAAGCGCATGTCGACCACGGTCGCATCAAGCTTCTCCGCCACGATTAGCGCTTCGGTCAACTGCACGCCGAACACCAGCATGGCGACTTTGCTGCCTTGACGGCGAACCACACCCTTGCCGATTTCCAGCGGTTCGAGACGGCTCTCGATCACGGCATTGGGACCGTTGCCGCGCGGGTAACGCACGGCTGCGGGGCCTTTGAACAGGTGGCCGGTGGTGAGCATCTTGCGCAGCTCGTTTTCATCGCTCGGCGTCATGACCAGCATGCCGGGGATGCAACGCAGGTACGACAGATCGAAACTGCCGGCGTGGGTCGGGCCGTCTTCGCCCACCAGCCCAGCGCGATCGATGGCGAACAGCACGTCCAGATTCTGCACGGCGACGTCATGAATCAGCTGGTCGTAACCGCGCTGCAGGAACGTAGAGTAAATCGCCACTACCGGCTTGGCGCCTTCGCAGGCCATGCCCGCTGCCAGCGTCACCGCGTGCTGCTCGGCGATGGCGACGTCGAAATAGCGCTCCGGGAAACGTTCGCTGAACGCGACCAGATCCGAACCTTCTTTCATGGCAGGCGTGATACCGACCAGACGCTCATCCGCTTCGGCCATGTCGCACAGCCACTGGCCGAACACGCCGGAATACTTGGGGCCGCCGGCTTTTTTGGGCACGACAGGTGCGTTCAGCGGGTCAAGCTTGGTGATCGCGTGATAGCCGATTGGATCGACCTCGGCCGGCGCGAAGCCTTTGCCTTTCTTGGTGACCACGTGCAGGAACTGCGGACCCTTGAGGTCACGCATGTTGCGCAGGGTGGCGATCAGGATAGGCAAGTCGTGTCCGTCGATCGGACCGATGTAGTTCCAGCCGAGCTCTTCGAACAACGTGCCGGGGACCAGCATGCCTTTGGCATATTCCTCGGTACGACGGGCGATTTCCCACGCGCCGGGCAGACGCGACAGTACTTTCTTGCTGCCTTCGCGCATGCTCGTGTAAGTGCGGCTTGAGAGGATTTTCGCCAGATAATTCGACAGCCCGCCAACGTTGCGCGAGATCGACATGTCGTTGTCGTTGAGGATCACCAGCATGTCGGCGCTGACTTCGGGGGCGTGGTTCAGCGCTTCGAAGGCCATGCCGGCGGTCAGTGCGCCGTCGCCGATCACGGCAATGGACTTGCGCTCACTGCCTTGCAGCCGGGAGGCGATCGCCATGCCCAGCGCGGCGCTGATGGAGGTGCTGGAGTGACCGACGCCAAAGGTGTCGTATTCACTCTCGCTGCGACGCGGGAATGCCGCCACTCCGCCTTTCTGGCGCAGGGTCGACATGTGTTCGCGACGACCCGTGAGGATTTTGTGCGGGTACGCTTGGTGACCGACGTCCCAGACCAGCCGGTCGTCGGGGGTATCGAAGACGTAGTGCAAGGCCACGGTCAGTTCGATGACGCCGAGGCCGGCGCCGAAATGGCCGCCGGTCTGGCCGACGGTGTAGAGCAGCTCCAGGCGCAGTTCGTCAGCCAGGGCTTCAAGCTCTGCTTCACCTAAGCGGCGCAGGCCGTCCGGCGTCACTGCCTTGTCAAGCAGGGGCGTGGACGGGCGCTCGCGGGGAATCTCTTTGAACGTCGTGGGCATCAGGCGAATCGTTATAAGTAAAAGAGGCGGCAGTTTACCTGATGCATTGCCGGCTGCGCACGATGTGCAGCAACGGGATGTTCAGGGGCAACGATTGCCGGCGAAATCAGGCAGCGGCAGCAAGGCTGCCGACACCCGGTAAGTTTTATGACCTGCGCTCAGTTGCGGCGTTCGACGATATAACGCGCCAAGGCTCGCAAGGGTTCGGCCGATGCGTCGTACGGTCGCAGGGCCACGAGGGCCTGGTCGCGCAACTCAAGTGCGTAATGTTTGGCTTCTTCCAGGCCCAGCAGCGCGGGGTAGGTCGGCTTGTCCCGGGCGATATCGGCGCCCTGGCGTTTGCCCAGCGTGGCGGTATCGCTCTCGACGTCGAGAATGTCGTCCTGCACCTGAAAGGCCAGGCCGATGGCGCGGGCGTAAATCTGCAGCGAATCGAGCTGGACCTGGGTTGCGTTGCCGCTGGCCAAGGCGCCGAGCCTGACGCTGGCTTCGATCAGTGCGCCGGTCTTGTGCCGGTGCATGAATTCCAGCGCCGTCTGGTCGAGCTTGAGTCCGACAGAGCCGAGATCAATGGCCTGTCCGCCGACCATGCCGGCAGGGCCGGATGCACGGGCGAGGGTGGCGACCATCTTCAGCCGGGTCTCGGCGTTCTGTGGGGTCAGTGCGTTATCGCTCAGTACGCTGAAAGCCAGGGTCTGCAGACCATCGCCGGCGAGAATCGCGCAGGCTTCGTCGAAGGCTTTGTGGGTCGTGGGCAGGCCGCGACGCAAATCGTCGTCGTCCATGGCCGGCAGGTCGTCGTGCACCAGCGAATACGCGTGGATCAATTCGACGGCGCAGGCTGCGCCGTTGGCGTGCTCGGCGTTGCCGCCCAAGGCTTCGCAGGCGGCGTAGACCAGCAGCGGGCGCACGCGCTTGCCGCCATTGGTGACGCTGTAGCGCATGGCGGCGTAAAGGCGGGTCAATTCAGGAGCGGGCGCATCGAACAGCGTCTCCAGCGCCGCATTTACGCGAGCCTGGCTGAGTGCCTGATACGCCGCGATCATTCCGGCTGTTCCGCGTCGAACGGCTCTTCGGCCAGTTCGCCGTCGCGCTCCAGCAAGACCTGCACCTTCTGCTCGGCCTGGGCCAGTGCGCTCTGGCACTCGCGTGTCAGGCGGATGCCTTGTTCGAAGGCGGTCAGTGAGTCTTCCAGCGACAGCTCACCGTTCTCCAGACGCTCGACGAGCGTTTGCAAATCCGTGAGGGACTGTTCGAAATCCAGTGCAGCTTTCTTGCGGGCCATGGCGGCTATCCCGGTAGACGTTAAACCGGCGCGACACTAGCAGAGCGCACGCATCGGGGCAAATGAGAAGGGATACGCAGGTGACGGCTTGCAGTGCATCACTCCCACAAGAATTGCATCAGCCTCGCGGATGTTGGCCGCAGATGATGGACGTGTGGGAGTCGAGCTTGCTCGCGAAGGGGGCCGCACATCGGCTCAATCTTCTGCGGCTGAAATACCGTCTTCGCGAGCAAGCTCACTCCTACAGGATCTGCGCTTTCGCGCGACTGACTATGCCTGCACGATCAGCGCGTCGGCGCAGGCGCGGCGTCGATCTTCACCCGAAGCAGGCTGTAGGGCTTTTCGCGCAGGTCCTTGCCATCGTGGAAACCGGCCTGGCGCTGCAGCTGGTTGGCGGTGAAATACAGATACCCGTCCGGCCCCACCGACAACGTGTCCGGCCACAGCACGCGAGGGTCGTGAACGATGGTCTGCCAGCTGCCGTCCGCCAGGCGTTTGCGGATGCCGTTGTGCTCGTAGTCGCCGGCGTAGACCGCGCCGTTGGCGTCTGCTTCCAGGCCGTCGGACGCGCCTTTTTCGCCGAGGTCTTTGACCGCTCCGTTCAGTTGAGCCTCGCTGACGTTGGCATCACGCAGCATGGTGGTGGGCACCGCATACAGGTGGCGGCTGGAAAGCGCGCTGAAATACAGCGTCTTGCCGTCAGGGGACAGCGCGATGCCATCAGACGCAACGGCCATGGTTTTCGGCTTGCCATCCGGACCTTTGGTGACCAGGGCGGCCTGGCCTTCGACCACCGGCTTGAAGTCAGGGTCGGCCGACGTGGATTTCGCGCCGCTCAAACGACGGGTCGCCTTGCCGCTGGCGATGTCCATGACGATGATCGCGCCGGGCCCGGAGACCGACGAATCTGTCACGTAAACCGTGCCTTCCTTGCCAGCGCGGAAATCAAAACGCATGTCGTTGACGTAGGTGCTCGGCAGGATGACGTTGGCCGGGAAGACCAGGGTTTTGACCACCTTGTTACTGGCCAGATCAACCGCCACCAGCTTGGCGCCGCCGGCTTTAGGCGCGGCGAAATTCGGGGCGGCAGTGTCCAGCAGCCAGACGCGGCCCTGACCGTCGGCGACCACGCTCTGCACGCTGATCAGCCCTTTGGCCGGGTCTTTTGGGTCTTCTTTGTTGATGGCTGCATCGGGGTAGGCGACGCCCTTGCCGTCACGGATTTCGCCTACGGTAAACGGCACGTCGTCGCCCCAGTGCGGGTAGTTGACGAAGATGCGCCCGGTTTCCGTCACGGTCACGCCGGTGGGCATGGCGTCGTGAAAGGTGAACACCTGCTCAAGCTGACCGATGGTTTTCTCCGCCGGTGCATTGGCGGGTAGTGCGGTGGCGGTCGTGGCTGCGATGCCGGTCTGGCTGATCAAAGCGACTGACAGGGCCAGCGCTGACAACATCATGTTCTGCTTCATGGACACAAACGGCTCCCGGCCTGCCGCAGCAGGCCCTTCAAAAAATGGACAGGGTTAGAAACCTTCGAGAACGATCTTGCCCTTGGCCTTGCCGCTCTCGATCACGGCGTGGGCGCGGCGCAGGTTTTCGGCGTTGATCGCGCCGAAGTGCTCACCGAGGGTGGTCTTCAGCACGCCCTGGTCAATCAGGTCGGCGACGCGATTGAGCAGCTCATGCTGGGCGATCATGTCCGGGGTTTCGTAGAGCGAGCGGGTGAACATCAGTTCCCAGTGCAGCGACAGGGCCTTGCGTTTCATCGGGACGACGTCGAGGGATTTCGGGTCATCGATCAGCGCCAACTGGCCCTGTGGTTTCAACGCCTCAATCAGCTGCGTGAAGTACGAATCAGTGTGGGTCAGGCTGGCGACATGGCTCACCTGACCGACGCCGATCTGATTCAGTTGCTCGACCAGCGGCTGGCTGTGATCGATGACGTGGTGGGCGCCCAGGCTTTCGACCCATTCGCGGGTTTCCGGACGGGACGCTGTACCGATCACGGTCAGTTTGGTCAGTTGGCGGGCCAGTTGCACCAGAATTGACCCGACGCCACCACCGGCACCGATGATCAACAGGCTGTCACCTTCGCCGCCGCCTTCTTTAACGCCCAGACGGTCAAAGAGCAATTCCCAGGCGGTGATCGAGGTCAGCGGCAGCGCGGCGGCGTGGGCGTTGTCGAGGCTCTTGGGTTTGTGCCCGACGATGCGCTCGTCGACGAGGTGGAATTCGCTGTAGCTGCCCGGACGGGCGATGGAGCCGGCGTAGAACACTTCGTCCCCGGCTTTGAACAGCGTGACGTCCCTTCCCGTTTCGCGAACGACGCCGACGGCGTCCCAGCCAACCACTTTGGGTTCGGTGACGGCAGAGCCAGCGCGGATTTTGGTGTCGACCGGGTTCACCGAAATCGCTTTGACTTCGACCAGCAAATCCCGAGGGCCGGGCGTTGGCTTGGGCAGGTCCATGTCCAGCAGCGCGTTGGGGTCTTCAATGGGCAGACCGTGCTGGGTGAAGGCGATGGCTTTCATGGCGATCTCTCTAGTCAGTGGACAAAAGGTGGCTGAAACGTTGGACCCATCTTGTTCTTGTTCGTTGGGCAGAAAAACCCGCAGAATCCGGCAACACTTTCACGGCTGGAGTGAAAATGATCCGCATCGACGACCTGACCCTCTTCGTCCGCACCGCCGCGCTGGGTAGCTTTTCCAATGCTGCGCGGGAGGTGGATCTGTTGCCGGGGCAAGTCGCCGCGGCCATCAAGCGCCTCGAACGAGAGCTGGATATCCGCCTGTTTGCCCGTTCGACGCGCAGCCTGCGCCTCACCGCTGAAGGCGAGCAGTACCTGCCGACCGCCCAGACGGTGCTCGATGCCTTACGGGATGGCCGGGAAAAGCTGCAGCGGGAAAGCGCTGAGCTGCAAGGTACGCTGCAAGTGGCGGCGCCTTCGGATCTGGGGCGAAACATGCTGCTGCCCTGGCTGACGGATTTTCGCAGTCAGCACCCCGCGCTGAATCTGCGCCTGTTTATCTCCGATCAAGTGGCCGATCTGTTTCGCGATCCGGTGGACGTTGCGATTCGCTACGGCGTGATCGAAGACGCTAACTACATCGCGTTGGCGCTGGCGCCGTGGAATCGCCGAGTGCTGGTGGCATCGCCCGAGTATCTGGCGCGCAAGGGCCGACCCGTGGTCTCCGACGACTTGCTGCGCCATGAGTGCTTGCTGTTCACCCTGGCGGGGCGGGTGTACGACAAATGGCGGCTCGGTGGCCGGGTGTTCTCGGTGTCAGGCCCGTTGCTCACCGATGACGCTGATCTGGTGAGACGCTGGGTGGTGGCGGGGCAGGGTGTGGCGTACAAGTCGTGGCTGGATGTCTGCGAGGACGTGCGCGCCGGGCGGCTGGAACTGTTGCTGCCGGATTACCCGGGCGAGCCAACCCCGCTCAACCTGGTCTGCCCGCACCGCAAACAGTTTTCCCCGGCGGTGCAACAGCTGCACTCGCTGTTGAAAAACCGCCTTGCCGGCATGGAAAAGGGGTTGCCGGCGTTGTTGTGAGTGCTGTCCAACCCTCTGCGTCCATGGCGCAACTCTCGGCACAATGATGTCCCTGTAGGAGCGTGGCTTGTCCCGCGATCGGCTGCAAAGCAGCCGTAAATTGACTACCTCGGGAAACCTTCCACACCGAGATGACAGGTTTTGCGACGACTTCGTCGCCGATCGCGGGACAAGCCACGCTCCTACAAGACGCGCGCGGCTGCTCAATGCGAATGCCGCGGCTCGCCGCTGCGTGCAATCACCCGCAAATGCAACGTCGCCGGCTCCAGGCATCCGCCGGTGGATAATTGCCCCACCAACTGCCGATACAGCTCCTGCCACGGGGTTTGCGAGGCCGGCATCTTCGGCTCGAACAGCGCGCGGCGTGCGGCCATTTCCTCGTCGCTGACCAGCACGTTGACGCTGCGGTTATTCAAATCCACGCGCAGCCGGTCGTTGGTTTTCAGCAGCGCCAGGCCACCGCCCACCGCTGCTTCTGGCGACATATTCAGGATCGAAGGGCTGGCCGAGGTGCCGCTCTGCCGGCCATCGCCCAGGCACGGCAGCGAATCGATGCCTTGTTTGATCAGCGCAGACGGCGGCGCCATGTTCACCACCTCGGCGCTGCCGGGATAACCGACCGTGCCAGCGCCACGGATCACCAGAATGCAGCGCTCGTCGATTTCCAGCGAAGGATCGTTGATCCGCGCGTGGTAGTCCTCCGGGCCCTCGAACACAATGGCCCGCGCCTCGAAGCTGTTCTCGGCGCCCGGCTCGGACAGATACGTTTTACGGAAGGCCTCGCCCACCACCGACATCTTCATGATCGCGCTGTCGAAAAAATTGCCGCTCAACACGATAAAGCCCGCGCGGTGTTTGAGCGGGGCTTCGTACGGACGAATCACGTCGGTGTCGTGGGCGACGGCGTTGCGCACGATGTCACCGATGGTTTTGCCGGAGACCGTGCCGCAGTCTTCATGCAGCTTGCCGGCCTTCTGTAGCTCGTGCATCACCGCCGGCACGCCGCCTGCGCGGTGGAAGCCTTCGCCCAGATACTTCCCGGCCGGCATGCAATTGACCAGCAACGGCACGTCTTCGCCGATGCGCTGCCAGTCGTCGAGGCTCAACTCGACGCCCATATGCCGGGCGATGGCGATCAGGTGCGGCGGGCAGTTGCTCGAAGCACCCAACGCCGAAGCGACCGCGATCGCGTTTTCAAAAGCTTCGCGGGTCATGATCTGCGATGGGCGCACGTCTTCGCGGACCAGATCGCAGATGCGCTTGCCGGTCATGTACGCCATCTGCCCGCGCTCGCGGTACGCCGCCGGAATGCTCGCGCAGCCGGGCAGCGACATGCCCAGTGCTTCGGCCAGCGCGTTCATCGAAAGCGCCGTGCCCATGGTGTTGCAGTGGCCGACCGACGGCGACGCGGCGGTGGTCATTTCCATGAAGCCTTCGTAATTAATCTCGCCGGCCGCCATTAAATTCCGCGCGTGCCACAGCACCGTGCCGGAACCGATCAATTCGCCCTTGTGACGACCGTCGAGCATCGGCCCGCCGGACAACACGATGGCCGGCAGGTCGGTGGTCGCCGCTGCCATCAGGCAGGCCGGCGTGGTTTTGTCGCAACCGGTGGTCAGAACCACACCATCCAGCGGGTAGCCGTGAAGAATTTCCACCAGCCCGAGGTACGCCAGGTTTCGGTCCAGGGCCGCGGTCGGCCGGCGCGTCTGCTCGGCCATCGGGTGCACCGGAAACTCCATCGGAATGCCGCCCGCATCGCGGATGCCGGCTTTGACCCGCTGGGCGAGCTCAAGGTGATGACGGTTGCAGGGCGCCAGATCAGAACCCGTCTGGGCGATGCCGATGATCGGTCGGCCCGATTGCAGCTCCTCGCGGGTCAGGCCGTAGTTCATGTAGCGCTCGACGTACAGCGCCGTCATGTCAGCGTGTTCCGGATCATCGAACCATTGCTGGCTGCGAAGGGGGCGTTTCGGCGTGTCGGACATGGTTCGGGTCTCTCTTGGAATTAGGTGTGCTGCGTAGGTGTTCAGCGTTACAACAAACCGCGCACGGCAAGATTGCGTATCAACGCGCCGACGCCGAACCTCCACGGCGCCGCGTCACTGCTGTGGGTCACCTCATTGTGCAGCCCGCCGAGCAGGCTGCTGCTGATACTGACCTGATCGCCCAACTTGTGGGTGAAACCACCGCCGGCATGGTCACGGTCGGCGGTCGGGGCGAAGAGGGTACCGAGAAACAGCAGGAAGCCGTCCGGGTATTGATGGTTGGCGTTGAGCGCCTGTCCAGCAATGTCGGCCGGATCGCGGCTGATCTGCGACATCGAGCTTGAGCCTTTCATCACGTAGCCGTCATCGCCTTTTACCTGCAGATCGACCACGCAGTTGCGCACGTCGTCCAGGGAGAAGGTTTCGTCGAACAGCCGAATGAACGGGCCGATGGAGCACGAGGCGTTATTGTCCTTTGCCTTGCTCAGCAGCAGCGCGCTGCGGCCTTCGAAGTCACGCAGATTGACGTCGTTACCCAAGGTCGCGCCGTGGATGTGCCCGCGGCTGTTCACCGCCAGCACCACTTCCGGCTCGGGGTTATTCCACTCGGATTTCGGATGAATGCCCACCTGGCTGCCGCTGCCCACTGCCGCCAGCACCGGCGCTTTGGTGAAAATCTCGGCGTCCGGGCCGATGCCGACTTCAAGGTACTGCGACCACATGCCTTGCTCGATCAGCAGCGCCTTGAGTGTGCGGGCTTGTTCGGAGCCCGGTTTGATGTTGCGCAGGTTGTCGCCAATCGCGTTCTGCACGATGGCGCGCACGCTCTCCGCCTTGGCCGGGTCGCCCGCCGCTTGTTCCTCGATCACCCGTTCGATCATGCTCGCCGCGAAGGTGACGCCGGCGGCCTTGATCACTTGCAGGTCCGCCGGTGCCAGCAAGTGTGGTTTGTTCGGATCGGGCGTTGCGGTCGAATTCGCCAGCAATTCTTCGAGACTGGCGACGCGCGTACCCTGGGCTTCGCGAACGGCGGCCAATGGCGAGTCGACCTCCAGCAAGTCGCTCAACGTGGCGAAGCTCGACGAAAGATCGAACACCCCGTCGCTGCGCACCACCACGGGCGACGGGCCGCCAACTTTACCGGGCACCCAGGCGCGGCCGATCAGCGTGCCATTCAGGCCGTCGGCGGGGAGGGTGTTTTCGGGAGTGAGCTGAATCGGCATGGTGAAGTCCTCAACGCTTTTTATGATTTATCAACGACCCTAATCAGCGCCGTCGATAAACTCCAATGACATCTGCTCAAGAATCGATAACATTGGGTTATCGCTTATTGAGGCCGCGCTCATGTCGGACATTTCATTTTCCACGGTCTGTAACTGGCTCAAGTTCAAGCATCTGGTGCTCATCGAAACCCTCGCGCGCACTCGCAACATGCACGCGGCGGCGCAACACATGAACCTCAGCCAACCGGCGGTGAGCAAAATGCTGCGCGAGATCGAGCGGCTGCTGGGTTTTGATGTGTTCGAGCGTCTGCCGCGGAACATGCCGCCGACCGCCCTCGGTGAACACGTGGTGCGCTATGCGCAGATCGCCCTGAACGACGCGAGCAAGTTCGTTGATCAGATCAGCAGTCTGCGCGAGGGCGGGCATGGTTTCCTGAAGGTGGGGGCGATCTTCGCGGCGACCGCGGTGGTGCTGCCGGAAGCCATCGTGCAGTTGAAAGCGCGCTGGCCGCTGCTGTCGATCGAGGTGGTTGAGCAGACCAGCGACCATTTAATGGAAATGCTCGACGACAAGAAGCTTGATCTCGCGGTGGCGCGCTACACCAACGAAAACCAACAGCAGGTGTATGACTTTCAGGCGCTGGCGCCGGAGCCATTCTGCATGGTCGTCAACAGTCGTCACCCGCTGATCGAATTGCCGCAGACGCCGCTGCAAGCGCTCGGAAACTGGCCATGGATTCTGTATCCGCTGGGCACGCCCATTCGCGCACGGATGGAGCAGGCCTTCGCCAAAGCCGGCATCCCCACCCCAAAGAACACCATCGACACCATCTCCATGCAGACCTTTCTCCAGGTGCTGCAGGCAGGGCCGATGATCGCCATGTTGCCCGCCTCGATGGCGCAGCCGCATCTGGATTCCGGCTTGCTGAAAGTGCTGAATACGCCGCTGAAACTGGCGCCCCAGGATTATGGAATTCTCACCCGCCGTGGTGAGCCGTTACTCGGAGCTGCATCGGAGTTTGCCGAGATCCTGCTGGCAAATGCGCGGCTGGCCCATCAATAGGCGATAACGCGGCGTTATCAATCAATGGAAACAAGTCATTATCCTAATCAATGCCGTTGTCAGTAACATCGGCCCGTGTTTCGACCCTCACATAACAACAATACAGGCGCCCTCGAGTGCCTGGAGGTCCCACCATGGAAACCGTTTCCCAGCGCCTGCCCGAGTCCTCGGGTCCCGGGCACGCCAGCTTTGAAGACCGCACCTACCGCAAAGTCATCCTTCGCATCCTTCCCGTCCTGCTCCTGTGTTACATGGCGGCGTATCTCGATCGCGTGAACATCGGCTTCGCCAAGCTGGACATGCTCAACGACCTGCAATTCAGCAACACCATCTATGCCCTCGGCGCGAGCATGTTCTTCTGGGGCTATTTCCTCTTCGAAGTCCCGAGCAACCTGTTGCTGCATCGCTTCGGCGCAAGGTTCTGGATCGCCCGGATCATGCTCACGTGGGCCATCGTGTCCATGGCCGTCGCGTTTACCGTGCCGCTGGCGAAGTTTTTCCACATCGAGTCGGAAACCATGTTCTACGTGCTGCGCTTTTTGCTCGGCATCTGTGAGGCAGGCTTCTTTCCCGGCGTCATCCTTTACCTCAACTACTGGTTTCCTACCCGTCGGCAAAGCCGGGTGATGGCAGGTTTCCTCATGGCGATGCCCATCAGTCTGACGCTGGGCGGTGTGATTTCCGGCTGGTTGATGACCCGAATGCAGGGCGTCAACGGCATGGCCGGCTGGCAGTGGCTGCTGATCATCGAAGGCCTGCCTTCGGTGGTGATGGCATTCGTGGTGCTGGCGTTCATGGCCAATAACATCGACGCGGCCAAATGGCTGTCGCCTCAGGAAAAGGCCATGCTCAAGGCCAATCTGGAGAATGACAGCAAAGGCAAGGCGACGAATTTGCGCGAGGTGTTTTTCAACGGACGCGTGTGGCTGCTGGTGCTGATCCTGCTGACGTTCAACACCGGGTTCTACGGGCTGGCGTTCTGGATGCCATCAATCATCAAAAGCGCCGGCGTCTCCAACCCGATGGACATTGGCCTGCTGACGGCCATTCCCTATGGCATCGCCGTGATCGCCATGACCCTCAACGCGCGGCACTCCAACAAGACCGGCGAGCGCCGGTGGCACGCAGCGATTCCGGCGATCATCGGCGGCATCGGCTTGATCCTCAGCGCCTACTTCGCCAGCAACGTGGTGCTGTCGATCATCTTCCTCAGCGTGTCCGCGTCCGGCGTGCTGAGCCTGATGCCGATCTACTGGACCCTCCCGGGCACCGTGCTGTCCGGCGTCGCGGCCGCTGCGGGGATCGGCATGATCAACGCCATCGGCAACCTGTCAGGCTTCACCGGTTCGATGATCACCGCCGTCGCCGAGAACCTCACCGGCAACATCAACAACGGCACCTACGTGCTGGGCGCCTGCTTGTTCATCAGCGCCGGACTGATTCTGTCGATCCCACGGGCGATGCTGGGCAATCACAAAGCCGAAGCGCCTGCGCGGGGCGAGGTGCTTTCTCACGCGTAGACGAGAATCAGGGCCTGCCATCGCCAGCCGCGATGGCAGGCTCGTCATTGCCTGATATACGCCGCTCACGGTCACTCCTAGCATCGGTCGCACATGACCTCGCCGCCGGCGAAATGGAGAAGACCTTGTGAGAAATTTCCGGATTGGCCAGATCGTCCCCAGCTCCAACACCACCATGGAAACCGAGATCCCGGCAATGCTCACGTCGCGGTACGCCCTGTTTCCTGACGAGCGCTTCACCTTCCATTCTTCCCGCATGCGCATGATGAAAGTCAGCCCCGAAGAACTGAAGAAGATGGACATCGACAGCGACCGCTGCGCCCTTGAGTTGAGCGATGCGCGGGTCGATGTCATGGCGTATGCCTGCCTGGTGGCAATCATGTGCCAAGGCGCCGGCTACCATAAAGTCTCCCAGGAGCGCTTGAGCAAAACCGTCGCCACCAACGCCTCCGACGCACCGGTGCTCAGCTCGGCCGGCGCGCTGATCGACAGCCTGCAGATGCTCAACTACAAGAAAGTGTCGATCATCACGCCCTACATGAAGCCACTCACCCAACAGGTCATCGACTACATCGAAGCGGCCGGAATCGAGGTGGTGGACGCCATCAGCCTGGAAGTCTCCGACAACCTGCAAGTCGGTCGCCTCGACCCGATGGATCTGGTTTCCCACGCCGACCGGCTCAACATCGGGCAAGCCGATGGCGTCGTGCTGTCGTGCTGCGTGCAGATGCCGTCGCTGCCCGCCATCCAGATCGTACAGGATCGGCTGGATAAGCCGGTGCTGTCCGCGTCCGTGGCGACCGTCTACCAGATGCTTAAAACCCTCGGCCTTACAGCGCAGGTTCCCAACGCCGGCCATCTGTTATCCGGCGCGTTCTGAGGCGATGCCTGACGGGGTACTATGGCGGCCACTCAGGCCAGCACGCCCGGTACCCCACATGAAACTCGACCCTGTCTCGCTGCGCCTCTTCGTCAGCGTCGTCGAAGAAGGCACCATCGCTGCCGCTGCCAAGCGCGAACACATCGCGGCGGCGGCCGTCAGCAAGCGGCTCAGCGAACTGGAAGAGCTGCTCGACTCGCGACTGCTCACCCGCACCAATAAAGGCATCACGCCGACCGACGCCGGCCTGTCGCTGTTGTTCATGGCCCGCAGCGCACTGAACAACCTTAACGACATCGTCCTGCAGATGCGCGACTACTCCAACGGCACGCGCGGCTCGGTGCACGTGCTGGCGAACATCTCCGCGATCACCCAATTCATGCCCGGCTTGATCAAGTCGTTCATGGCGCTGTACCCGCTCATCAACATCGTCCTCGAAGAACAACAAAGCCTGGCGATCACCAAAGCCGTCGCCGAAAACCGCGCCGAGATCGGCATATTCACGCGCTTGCCCCATGGCGCCGACATCGAGGTCTTCCCGTTCCGCACTGATCGCCTCGTATTGATCGTGCCCAACGACCACCCGCTGGCAGGCCGCGAATCTGTTCGTTTCAGCGACACCCTCGACCACGAATACGTCGCCCTGCGCAGCGGCACCCACCTGAATTTCCAGCTGATCAAAGCCGCCAATGACCTCGGCCGCTCCCTGAGAATCCGCATGGAGGTCGCCAGCTATGACGCTTTGAGCCTGATGGTTCAGGCAGGCGTCGGCATCGGCGTCATGCCCGAGGGCAGCGTAGGGATTTACCGCATGGACGGTGCGAAAGTGGTTCAGCTGGAAGAGGAATGGGCCAGTCGCGAACTCAACGTTTGCGTGAGGTCGCGGGAAGGGTTGTCGGTGGCGGGGGCGTTGTTTTTGCGGCATGTGTTGGCGGGGTGAGGTTGATCGCCGGTATCCTCGACCATCGCCGAACGGACCCTATGACATGCTGATTTTTGATTGCACCCAGCACGCCGCTGATTTCTTCTCCAAGAAAGTGAAGGGCAAAATCATCAGCGCTGTGCAGCCCGCCGCCGCTGCCCAATCGCTGGAAGCGGACAGCGCAGCCCACGAGCGAGTGGATCGCTGGCAACTGCACGTCACCAAATTCGGCAGGACCCATGTCCTGCTCGCCATGAAAGTCGACACGCGCTACGCGATGATGTTTGTGGGTCTGAAACCCAACGACGTGCAGGGTTTTCTGCAGCAGTTCAACGCTCGATACCTTCTTGAAATGCTTGTGTTGGCGGGTAATGTTCGCGGGCAAATTCCGCCTCAGGCTGAGCTCCAGCGACACGTCGACGTGTGGGAAGAAAGCCTCCAACCCGTACATTTTTTCAAGCGTAGCGACCGAAGCGTTCAGGCGCATATCAATGATGTGCTCTACATGGCTGCATACGATGCCTACGAAGGAGAAGGGCTGCCAGTTGAGTCGCCGGATCTCATCGCTTTCGGTGAGGTGCCCAACGGGATGTTTCGAACAATCAGGGGCGGGGATTACTTCATTCCGGCTGAGCTGGAGCTGAAGCAGGCTTTTCCGAGGTTCGGAATGGTGATGACCGAGGTGGAGATTTCGGAGGGGTATAAGAGCTGGAGGTCACGTCGACGTGAGCACGATCCTGGGCCTGAATTTGAGGATTAACACATAGAAGATCAGGCCTTCGCGTGCAAGAAGAGCCTATGTTGAGCCATTTGAAAGAACGCTCGAATCGCTCAAAACCATGATGCAGCCAGTGTAAGGAAGCACAGATGAACAGACTTGAACGGATCAAAGGCTGCCTGCTCGGCGGCGCGGTGGGCGATGCGCTGGGTGCGCCGGTTGAATTTCTCAAATGGAACGACATCCACGCGACATTCGGTGCGCGTGGCATCGTCGATTTCGCCCCGGCTTACGGCCGCGTGGGCGCCATCACCGACGACACGCAAATGATGCTCTTCACCGCTGAAGGCCTGCTGCGCGCCCATGTGCGCGGTATCTCCCGCGGTATTTGCCACATACCCGGCGTCATTCACCACGCTTTGCTGCGCTGGTTGATGACTCAGGACTACTCGCCTGCCATCACAAGCGTCAGCCTGGATGGCTGGCTGGTGAAGGAGCGCGAGTTGTGGTCCCGCCGCGCGCCGGGCCTCACCTGTCTCAGCGCATTGAAGGCCAGTACGGAATTTGGCTCCTTCGCCCAAAACGACAGCAAAGGCTGCGGCGCCGTCATGCGCGTTGCGCCGTGCGCATTCTTCCGCAACGCCTTCGACGTCGCCGCTGACTCCGGCCGTCTGACCCACGGTCACCCGACGGGCTACATGGCGGGCGGTCTTTTCGCCGACATTCTCCAGCGCATCGTCGACCGCCAGGACAGTCTGGATGACGCCATTGCCAAAAGCCTGGCCGAGCACGGGGACAAACCTGGAATGGAGGAAACCCGAGCGATCGTCGAGCGCGTGCTCTTCTTTAGCTACGAAGGCCACCGCCCAGCCCCCGAGCGGATCGACGAACTGGGCGGCGGATGGATCGCGGAGGAAGCCTTGGCCATTGGCATCTGGTGCGCACTGACTGCGACATCGTTTGAAGACGGCGTGATCAATGCCGTGAACCACAGCGGGGACAGTGACAGCACCGGGCTGATTGCCGGGCATTTGCTGGGTATTCAGCACGGCGTTGAAGCGATCCCGGATCGCTGGCTTGCGCCGCTTGAGTTGCGTGGGGTGATTGAGGCGGTGGCGGAGGATATAGAGCGGGTGCCGAGGGTGTTTACGGTTTATGGCGGGGAGTTTGATGACGAGATTTGGGAGCGGTATCCGGGGGGTTGAGTGGTGCCAATTGAACGGGTCAGCTACGGCAAGGCAATCAATTTGGTCAGCGGCCTGCTGACCAAATGTGAGCGCTCTACAAGCCTCACATTCTTTTGCCTGGCTAGCGGATTCCGAATGCTGTGCCTCGGTATCATACGCTCGGCAGGGGACTGTTTTTTCAAACATGTATTGGCGAAATAAGGCCAATCGCCGGTACCCTCGGTAGTTCCTCAACGAAGTAGCTCAAGCGTTTTTTTTCAATACAGAAGGATCTGACTTTGCCCATCAAAACGGATATTTGGACCGTAGATGCTGCGCCCGCCAAACTCATACCGAGTAGGTTGCCAAGCGAGCAGTTTCTCGAAGAGATGATCGTGAGTGCGCCGGACATCCTCTCGGACGAGTGGATGCTCATCGGACGGCAAGAAAGTACCGGCATGGGCGGAAGAATCGACCTGCTTGCAGTTGCTCCGGACGGTGCGCTAGTGCTGATTGAGCTCAAACGGGATCGTACTCCTCGTGAGGTCGTTGCACAGGCGCTTGATTACGCCGTCTGGATTGAAAAGTTACGCAGCGACGAAATCGAATTGATCTACAAACGTTTCCGGCCGGGACGCAGCTTGGGCGATGACTTCCGTCAGCGATTTGGGCGCATGCTGGGTGAAGGCGATCTGAACAACAGCCATCAGTTGATCATTGTCGCCACAGAACTGGATGCAAGCAGCGAGCGCATCGTTTCCTATCTAAGCGAGCGAGACATCCCGATCAACGTCCTGTGCTTCCAGATCTTTCAGGCTGGCGAGCGTCAACTGCTCAGTCGGTCGTGGCTGCTCGATCCTGCGCAGACTCAGGTCAATGCAGCATCAACGGGCGAGTCTCAAAACGAACCGTGGAATGGTGAGTTTTATTGCTCCTACGGGGTATCAACGGCGCGCTCGTGGGATGACGCTATCGAATTCGGATTCATCTCTGGTGGCGGCGGAAGTTGGTACAGCAAAACCTTGCGCGTACTTGCACCAGGCGACCGCATTTGGATAAACGTTCCGCAGCAAGGTTACGTCGGTGTATGCCGGGTCATCGCCGCCGCGGCTCCGGCCAGCGCGTTTACAGTCATGAGGGACGGCGTTGATGTCCCGGTACTGGAAGCGGCGACACGCGGCAGTTATCACGTTGAATTTTTCGATGACCTGGAACGGTGCGAATACTTCGTTGGCGTTGAATGGTTGCAGACGGTCCCGCTTTCGCAAGCCGTGCGCGAGGTTGGATTTTTTGGTAACCAGAACACCATATGCCGTCCTAGTACCCCGAAGTGGCGATGGACGGTAGAGCGATTGAAAACCTTTTTTCAAAGGTGTGATGAGGGCGGCCTGGGCAGTGGTGAGTCCCGTTAACTGGGTTGCTGCTGAATCGGTCTTATGAGGCGGCTCATGAGTAGCTACATGCATCTGCACAGCTTTATGTACGAGGTCGGCGAAGGCGTTGGCGAATTTTTATTAGCTGAAGAAAAGGCAGCGTTCCAACCGCTTAATCTTCCAGAGATCGTAAGAAAATCTTTTGGTAAAGGCGGGATCGTGGAGCTTGTCCACGCCGTAATTCTGAAGCGGCAGATTAGGTCCTACATTAGACGATACATGACCGATGACGGGTTGGCGTATGTGTACCCTCCGTTCGGCCAGGAAACGTCCTTCGCAGAAGACTATTTTGAAGGTGATCTTTACGATTTCCTGTCTAGCGTCTTGGTCTTGCTGGATGCCGAAATCAAGGTGAGGCGAGGAAGGCTCCTTCGGCTCTAATCGTGCCGTTGACAGGCTATTTATTTATCCAAGGCTGAATATGCGATACACATACCTATCTGGATTCATGTTTTCTGTCGGCGATGCCGTAGGCGAGTTTCTAACCGAGGAGGAAAAGACAGAATTCGAACCCCTCACGCTGCCCCAGATAGTCAGCGAATACATCGGCGACGGCTTTCTGGATTTGCTGCATGCGATCTTGTTCAAAAGGCAAATAAAAGTCTATATCCGAAGGCATATGACGCCCGAAGGGTTGGAGTACGTCGACCCTCCATTTGGTCAAGATACTTCCTTCGCCGAAGACTACTTCGAAGGCGATTTGTATGTATTCCTGACCACCGTATGCGCATTGCTCGACGGCGAAATCAAAACCCGAAGAAAAAAACTTTTCGGATTCTGATTGGGAGATATGCATCCTCAAGCCTCTACTGGATCGTCTGTCGCAACGCTTCGCGGGTCAAGAAGTGCTACGGTAGTCGCCTGTATCCAACCCAGCCGACTTCAAAATCTTCAGAATCACCAGCAGTCAGCGACAGTTGTTGCCTTTTTTGCAACAACTGCCTGACGTTGCAACTCGCTGCTGTCAAAGATGCTTTTCAGGTGGCGCGAGATAACCGATTTTTCTCGCGCAAACAGCACGTGTACTCCACCGAATGAGAGGTGAGAAGGTGGCTGTGAGACTGCTTCATGGTTTTCGAGTTCGCACTCCCCTAGCATGGAGCCGTTGACGCCCCTGCGCGGGGTTTCTAAGTAAGCCCAAGACAATTGGGCAGCAGGCTGCTGCCCAAACAGGCCAACAGATCCGAACCGGGCCCACGCAACACTGAAAGATCCATAGCCCTTCATTTTCCTTGGTTTGATCCACGACGCGTGGAACGCAAAATCGCTGTTCTGGGGCGTGTTCAAAAGTGCGCGGCAATGAAAGTGGCCGACGCTGCGGCGATGGCCTATCTCGCCTCCAGCAACCGCCGCGCAATCTCATCCGTCTCCATCACCGAGATCTCCTGCACCTCCCCAAACTCCGTCCCCCCGCCCTCCAGCGTCCCCGCCACATGAAAGTGCACATGCCCGATCGCCTGTCCCGCCGGCACGCCGTTGTTCTGCCAGACCGCAATCCCGGCTTTCCCATACGCCTTTTCAATCAGCCTCGCCGCATTGCGCACTTCAACCGCCACCGCCGCCACTTCCTCGTCGGTCATTTCCAGCAACGAAGGCACGTGGCGTTGGGGCAGCACCAGCACGTGCGGATGACCCCGTTGTTCGCGGGTCACGAAAGTCGCGGTGTGCGTTGTGCAGGAGAGGATGGTGTAGGGCCGTTTGCCTTTCAGGTACGCGCAGAACGCACAGTCGGAGTTGTCCGGCATGTCCAGGCTGGTGTTCGCGCTCATGATGACCTCAATGACGAGAGGAAGGACTGCAGCTCCAGACGATCAAGTTTTCGATAGTCGTCGGGGCGCACGACGATGCGCAGTTCGTCGCAGACCTTCGAGTTGCGGGAGGCGAACATGAATGACAGCAGGGTGAAGCGGATGGCGTCCTGGGCGGGCAGCACGCTGGACAGTCGCGCCTGTCCGCCGCCGATCACCGGGATAGAGATCGTCCCGCCGTTGCCGCGTCGGGACACTTCGGCCCACAGCGCGAGCAAGCCTTTCCACACTTTGTCTGGCGTGGAGCGCGCGACGTTCTGGGCGTCCATTTCGCAGTAGGCCAGGAAGAAGATCAGCCGGTGCGCGTGCTTGAGCGTGGCGATGGTGCCGACGCCGTATTGCACGTGCTTCCCTGGCTTGTTGAGTGTGCCGACGCAGGGCGTGTTGACCAGGGCGTCGTCCAGATGACGATCAAGTTCTTTCAGGTCGCCGCCGTAGAGCACCTGCAATGCCTGGCCCTGCAGACTGGAGGTGGCAATGATGTTCGGCGTTTCCGTGTCGAAGGTGTCATTGGTGCCGATCACCAGATGGCCGTCTTCCTTAAGAAGGTCGCCGGGCACGATGGTGATCCGCGTTTTCGGCGCGTTGTATTCCTCGGCAATCGGGCGCGGCCATGCTTTGAAAAGCGCAACGGAAACAGACGCCACGATGATCGCTATCAGGATGCCGAAGCCTTCCATTGCGTGGCTACCGGGGTAAATGACGTTGAAGGTCTGCATGATCGTCGACAGTCCGCCGACGCAGGCGAACAACGCCACCAGAAAGTGGCGCCAGAAGCGCCACGTCCGCATATCCTGAAGAATGGCCATCACATGCCCAGCTCGTTGTAGATTCTCCCGACATACCGATGGGGACCCTGCATCTCGCTCTTCGCGTAGCCTTCGACGTAGTTGTCCAGCGCGTACTGAATGATTTTGGGCTGGAAAGACACCGAAACGTTGAAGTGTTTTTGATCGATCAGCGGCTGGGGAATGTTATCCATGACGATGTTTCTGCTCTGGCAGAGATTGGCGATGACAATAGGAAGATCGAGTTCGAGAACCACCTCGATTTCATAAGCAAGAAAAGAATCCCCGTCGCCGCCTTTGCGACGGCCATCTTCGCTGCCCAGAAAGATGACTTGTTTGGTGTTGTTGAGGCGCTCGCGCAGTCGGCGTTTGATGGTCTCGGGCGAACTGCTGTCCCGTGCTTCGAACAAGTCATGGGCATTGAAAAAGTCGAAGTCGATTCTCTCGTTCTGTTTCCAGGCTTTCATCAGCCAGTAATGCTTGATGTCTTCACTGGCGAAGGCGATGTAAGTCTTGTTGCGATAACTCATGATGAACTTCCTGTAGTAAAGCGGAGGCGGTTGTCTGCTTCGTTGATCAAAGCGCTCATTCCATTGATTGCCGATTGACGCGCGCGCGGAGGCGCCGCGTGGATTAGCGGTTCGACGTATTCATGGGAAGTTAAAAAGCCGGCTTGTGGGCGGCTTTTCTAGCGTCCATCAAAGTCTGCAATCATCTGGAGGCGCCGCATAACATGCCTGTAAATAGAGGCTTTGGTGCTTATTTACGTCTATTGCTTGCCAGTGCCCGCCAACATCATCTACCGTTCTTGGTATGGGCCCGAGTATGGGCTGAGCCTCTGGTGGATATATGGTTAAGCTGACAGTCAAGGGAATCGCCGGGTTGTTGAAATCCGGTAAACGAGGCTACGCCGGTGACGGAGGAAACCTGTATTTCAAGTACAACGTTGATGGCAAGGGAAGCTGGATCTTTCGCTACAAGTGGAACGGCAAGTCCCGTGATATGGGGCTGGGGTCTTATCCAGACATCGGCCTGCCTGATGCTCGTGCAAATGCTCTTGAGGCACGCCGAGTATTGAATACAGGCGCAGACCCGCTATCGGAGCGAGAGGTCGCACGCGAAACTATCAGAGCTGTAGCGCGGGCTGCTGAGGCCAAGCGTCATTCGTTCAAAAGCCTTGCTCTTGATTACCACCAAGCGCATAGCGGAAATCACTCAGAGAAGTGGCGAAAGGGGTGGGTACGAAAAATGGAGAAATATGCGTTTCCATTGATCGGTGACCTTCCTGCTGAGGCGGTCGAGGTGGGCCATCTGCAAAAGATTTTGAATCCTATATGGGGTGAAAAAACTCGCACGGGGGACGAGGTTCGGGGGCAAATCGAGCAGGTGCTCGATGCTGCAAAAGCGCGCGGCTTGCGAGCGGGGGAGAATCCAGCGCGTTGGCGGGGGAACTTGGAGCATCTCCTCTCCAGAGATGCGAAGAAAACGGCCCGGCAGCGCCAGCATTTTGCCGCTATGAAGTGGTCGGAGCTGCCCGCGTTGATGGCGAATCTCCGGAAGGATGACACCCTCCCATCGTTTGCTGCTCAGCTAATGATATTGACTGGTGCGCGGGCTCACATGATCCGGTTTGCATGTTGGGAGGAGTTCGATTTTGATTCTAAGATCTGGTTGCTGTCGGCTGAACGCATGAAGGCGCGGAAGGCATTTGCAATCCCACTCTCCGAGCAGGTCATGAAGATGCTCGCCAAAATCCCGCGAATTGAGGGCAGCTCATTCCTTTTTCCTGGGAGAGGCAAGAGCGGTGTCATGCATGCCAATGCTGTGCGTACACTTTTGCATCGAATGAAGCACGCTGACATTACCCGTCATGGGTTTCGATCAACATTCCGGGATTGGGCTGCGGAAAACACGGGTCATTCTCGGGAGGTCTGTGAGATGGCGCTGGCGCATGACGAGCGCAATCAAACCGAGGGGGCATACTCTCGGACTGACTTTCTTGAAAAGCGGCGTGGTCTCATGCAGGACTGGGCTAATTACGCCTCAACGATGCCGACTGCCGAACATCAAGCCTTTGCTAATTGAAGCGATCCTCCAATCCCCAACTTAATTGACGAGAGACGCCATGCGCCCAGATCACGCACATCTATCATTTCTCACCGTAACCCAAGCTCTGGAAAACCTCAGGGCAATGACAAAGCTCCCCATGACAGAAGAGGACCTACTAAGTCAGTGTGAGCAAGGACACTGCACTGCATACAGTAGGCTCATAGGAGCGCAAGGGTTAACACAGGTTTCCGGGGAGCCTGGCGATGAACCTGAATCCGTTTGGGAGGCCGGCGTCCAAAAAATCCTCGACATCCAACCTGTCCGATTAGCTCAGGCCGGTGTCCCGGTTTCTCTCACGCTAGCCGGCCCTGTTTTTCGAGACGATGACAGCTTTGAGGAGGTGACTCGGGTATGGCACGCGCTCGTAGATGTGAAAAGTGGTGATCTGGCATTCAGACCATCCGATATCGCTGCGCTGGCGGAAATCATAAATGGTGTGATCCCTGAGACTTACGATCTGAACACCAAAGAAAAGGCGAGCGTTAGCGCCATAATCGCGGTACTGGCACACCTTGCAGGTTTGAATGTCGGAAAGCCTTATGCTGCTTACGAAGTGCTGAGTACAGCAGCGCCACTAGCAAGGGTTGCGCTACCTTCAAAGGGGACTATTAAGAAGTTTTTCGACATGGCAGCTATTTCCATCGTGCCTGATCCTACCAAATGAGGTTTTGCCTTACCTCAATTGGATCTTGGAGCCCGGTCCTCTCACTACATTGCAGCTTCCAAACACGGCCAATTAGCGCCAAGGAGCAAGCAATGAGTATCTCTACAAACGAGTCATCACCGAGCCGCCGTATTTTGCGACTCCCAGACGTGGAGTTCCGCACTGGATTCAAGCGGGCTCACATATACAACCTCATGAATCAAGCCCGTTTCCCAAGATCAATTCAGCTGGGCCCAAGGGCTGTGGGCTGGGACTCCCTCGCAGTCGAGAGGTGGGTCGAGGATCGCATTGCTGGCGCTTCCTCGTGCAGTGTTCAGGCAATAGGAGGGGTGCTATGAAGACGCTTGCCTATTTCTTTGTTGGTACGGACGGCGAAGAAGCCATGCCTCAATTTGAGGTTATCGGGGACTCTCATCATGCTGTCCAATGGTTTGCAGACATGACATCGATGGCATCTGTTGCGGCACTTGAGCGACCTGGCTTTGTTGAGCTACTCAGGTTTGCGAGAGAGGGAGACGTATTGATTGTTTCGTTAGTCAGTCACCTAGGATCAAGCGCCGCAGAGTTGCTTACGGCTTTGCAAGCGCTTGAGTCTACGGGGGTGACGGTACCCGAGTCTCGCCCGTAATCACTTGGTCGATCAGCCACTGAAGTACAAGAAACGTCTTGCCAGAGGCAGTAGGTGCTGATGCTGAAAGCCAGCGGTCACCGGCCGCATTGATCCAAAAGCGTTGCTGAAAGTCATTTACTTGTAGCCAGGCGCCGCTAGATTGCACAAGGATGGAACGGTCCATTTCACGACGCTGAGCTTCGAGGCGCAAAGCAACACCCAACCGTCCTTCAAGGCCGGATTCCACCAAGCCCCGATCAGTGGCTAATGCCATAGCCCGGAAGTTTGAGAGCTTGCCCAAAAGTACCGCACCTGCGTCTTTGAGTCCCTGATCGTCCGTCAATGAAATTGCAGCAGTTGCAATTCGGAGCGCTGCTTCTTGATCGCCCCTTTGATCGGATCGCGCCAAAATGCTACCAGCGAGTAACAACCTGGGCCAATCAATAACCGAAGCTGTCGATGTGGAAAGGTCGAACGCCAAATTATCGAGTTCGTTGCGCACGGTGAATCGAGTGACCGCATCGAGATCTTCCCGAATACCTTCTTGGAGAAGCCACGATTGGAGGTTGGCGAGGCTCATTCGTCCTTAATCCCCATCGCCTTGAGGAATGCGGCGCGGAAACCTTCGGCCGACGGCAGAGGTACGCAGAGCACCTCAATTTCCATCTGCTCAAGCTTCTCAAGCTTAAGCCGATTCCCGATGCTTTTACTCCAATTAGTCAGTTCCGCGCGGGATGCCTTAACGATCTCTTCCGCAACCCCTTTCGCATCTCCTTTGGGATAGAACGGTACGTCGAAGCCCACAAGGGCGACACCGCAATACTGGACCCGTTTAGACATAACCGACGACTTATCAAAATACTTTTTGAGCGCATCGGTGAGTGCTGGATTACTTAGGTCAGCCTTGTCACTCAGGAGTATCAGATCACTTTCCCGTTCCGCCTCTTCGTGTTCGGCCTCGATCAGGAAGGGGGCGAGGGAATTGAAACAGTCGCGAATCGCAGAACTCGCATCCCCATAAACTTTCGATTCGCCCCAGTAGAGTTTCAAGATACCTTCTGGTGTCACACCCGCATACACTCCATCCGCGCCGTGATAGTGCATACGATTATCCGTCTTGAGATCCATCTTGCAGAGAATCTGTGGCAGCTTGAGGAAACGCTCCGCCAGCAGAAACAGCAGCATCTCTCCACCTTCGCCGGTGTTCGTCAAATCAGTAAACGAGCGCTTGGCCCGCTCAACGAGCTCGGTGACTGCCTCGGTGCTGTTGAACCTAAGGTCTCGCGCTTTCGCCTCAGCGAGCTTCGAGCGCGGGATCGCATAATCAGCAACGGCGTTCCGCATGAACTCTGCTAACCGACGTGGTTGAACACGGCCGTTACCATCCACCGAAAGGCAGTGGCAGTGAATCTTGACTAAATGTCCGTCAATGAGCACGTCACGTTCTACGAGCTCAAGGTGAACCTCAAGCGCTTCTGGATCTCCTGTAAGAGCAGATTCGAGATCGATCGGAGTGATGGTTGACAAGTGGCCTCCATGGCAGCTACCCGGCTGCCTTCAGACGGGTATTAGCAGCAAATGTAACCGCCCGCGCTTCCTTAGTCCACGGACTCGCTAGCGCACAAACACTTAAAACCAGTTTGAGATCATTCGAGTCGCCGCCTCTGGCACATTCACTGCCTTATCACTAGATCGGCAGGTTTTTCAGCTGCCTTGAGCCACTCTCAGTCCTCTTTTGGGTCGCTGCCGTATTGGTATTTGCGAAGCTCTAAGCTTCGATCTGCGCGCTGACTTTCCTTTTCAATCAGACTCTGGAGGCCTTCTGTAAGCCACCTGGAAAAACTCCGGACTTGCTCGTTCTCGTCGCTCATCCAGCAAGACACCTGCTGCAGTTTGCTGTTATATGCTTCGACCATGCCGTACTCGCCGCTAACGACGCCCGTGGACTCGATCGCGGCAGCAATTTCATTCCAAGTCCTAGAGTGTTCAGGCACTGCTTTGATGATCTCCTTGCAAACATCCAAGATTGCGGGCGAGCCTTCATAGACGCGCAGGATTCCAATGACAAACTCAATGTCGTCATCATTACTCGTCTTGACGTACTTCAGAATCGGCTCTTCCAGCGTGGTCGTAAACTCCGGGAATACCGATTTGACAGTTCGCGCTCCGCGGTAGCTGAACATGTAACGATCTTCCAAGTCGAAGTCGACTCGAATAGCCGTCAGAAGTGCCGCTGGCGCCTGCGCAAGCAGCTCGTCCAGCTTGGTGAGCTGGAAGGGAATGGCTTCAAACCTATCTTGACTGCTGTCATTGGTCTCACGCTTTCGCTTGGCTAGCATTCGAGCGTGTTTCAGGCGGCCAATCAAAAAGTCGATAAGGGCTTGGAGATCGTGCTTCCCAATTTCGTAGAGTATGTCCTCAGCCTGATAGTCCAGCTCTGGCAGCGCGGTCAAAGAGGCTAGCACCTCAGCGCGTTCACTCTGCTCCATTGTGCTAAGCAGCGCTTTGAAGTCCCGGCTGAACCAGATTTCGCTAGCCCAACTGGCGTCATCGCGCTTAACAAGCTCTCGCAGGGTGTGCATGAAGATAGACTTGGCGCCCATCTCACCTTCGGCATAAAGGCTCGCTGCCACGCCCATAACCTGGGTCATGGCTCTCTTGTCATCGAGCGCAGCAGCGCGACCGGCAACCTCCGTCAGCACCTCTAGCCGTGGAACCCCCGCCTTATACAATGACTTGGCGATACTGGTCAGGTGCTTTCCGGCTTCAATCCAACGCTTCACGACTGCCTCAAGATGGTTCGGCGTCGTACTGGCCCAGAGGCCACTCATCAGTGCGATGAGAAAGGGAGCCATGACCTCTTCGTGGTCAATGAGAAGTTCCATCGCAAGATCGGATCTCTCCTTCCCGATGGACTCCAAAAAGTCGTAGTAAACCGGAAACATCGCCAGGTCGTTCGATCGGGTCTTCGAGAACTCTAAGATCCGATCACGCCACATGGTATAGCTGGCCTCATTGATTTCCGAGAGATATTGACGGGCAGCCGCTCGCCGCTTGTTATCGCTATAGTCCCAGGCTTGCTCAGAGCGTTTCAGCTCTTCCCAGTCCCCGAAAATGCCCTCAAAGCCGATGAGCTGCTTGTAGACTTGGTACTCAGCGTGCTCAGCGATAGCACCACGTATCTCCAACGCTTTGTTTTTGATTGCTTGAGAAGCTCCATGGTAATAGTCCCAGTAAGCTAGGTGCTCTATTTTTTGTACCAAGGGCAGCGTCTCAGTCCCGACCAGGCTGAGCATGAACTCAAGCACCATAATCGCGTCCCGCTCGAACATGGCAGAGGTTTCGGCGTGGTCAACGGGGCCTTCACGTCGCGTTGCTGAATTCAGAGTCAGCAGAGCCTGCTTACGGTGTTCGACGGAGGTGTCGAGCCCGAAAATTCGCTGAGTCAGGCAGATGGCAGCGAGGCGCATGTCGGCAACGCCGCCATAGCTCGCAATTGAGCCACGCCGGATCGTGACGCTTTGGTACGACCAGGATGTCCCTTCCATGGTTGGCGAGAGCACTATGGCAAGCACTCGCAGGATGACGTTTGCGTTGGTCATCAAGGCATCGTTTCGGAGTGCGTCGAGGTGAGCGACCATGCGCGCCTGAGGCTCTGCGCCCAGGGGGCTATCTCCGTAGAATACGTCCAAGTCGAATGTCGCGAGCGACTCTAGCGCTCGAGCGGCCTTGGCGTTAGTCTCCTTATCAGCGACCTGCGACATCTCTAGCAGGAAATCCACTACCTGTTCAGTGTGCAGGTAGCGAACTTTTTCGGCGACTTCGATGGCCTCACGAGTCAAGCTCTCAGCAGAGCGGTAGCGAATCCTGCTGCCGGAGATCGGTGATCCATCCTGCGTCAATGTCCGGTTCGGTACTGAGCGCACAAAGGCCTGTAATAATGGCAGCGTCACCATGTGAAACCTAGGGACCAATACCGCGAGTACCTTCAGAGACCCCGCTAGCTCGTCGTAATCACTGCTCTGCTGGAGCGACGCCTCTATGCGATTGAACTCGTCGCTTAGGCGTTGATCGACGGCTTCGGACTTGATGTCTACGAGCTTTGAAAGCGCCGCTAGGCGCAACTCAGAGTTGCTCATCCCATGATCCTCAGTAGCACATTGGTTACCGTATCCGTCGCCGCCGCCTGCCTGGCTAAAGCTCGGCTTGTGGGTATGAAGTGTGTGTCGGCATCTTTGAGTCTGCCGGATAGCACCAGCGTGCGTGCTTCATGTTCAGCGATATCGCGCTTAAAACCTGCCGCCTCAAGTGCGGAAAAAAGCGCCTCCTTGTGGGGAATATCGAGCGTCTCAATCAATCCCAATATGATAACGTCTAGATCCTTAAATTCCAGGCTGCGGAGCTGATCGAGAGGGACAGGCGCCTCCTCAACAATAGGACGCTGTATGGGTGCGATAGCGGTGGCTTGCTCAATGTCATCAAGGAGTGTCTGTACATCTTGGTAAACCCTTAAGCCTTCCTTCTCAAAGGCATTGGTGAGCTTGTTATCGCCGACCAGTGCACAATGCTGGCCATTTCTGGCCTTGACCTCAATTCCTGCTTCAAGAATCCAAGAATCGGGTATGTCCTTGCGTCGGGCCTCGCGTTCCTCCTTCGGATTGAACGGCGGTTCTACTTTGAAGTACCTGTCCCACGCATTGGCTGCTTGATCCTTGGAGATCTCAATTACCTCGATTTTGTTGAGCGCCACGAAATGACTGAAAGTCGCTCTTGAGTTCTGCTCGACGTCTAAAGCACTCCACAGTTCGATATGAGCCTCCGCTAGACCCTGCACCAGCAAGCCTTGCATGCCACGCTGCAGTTTTGCGTATCTCGTCCTTATTTCCTCGATCATCAGCAAATGCTTCTCAAGCTGGGCGGTCCTTTCCTCCTCCAAGACAATGCGCGGAATGTAAATTTTCAGCTTTCCCATCTGGGACTGCTGTAGAAGGCGGTTGAAGTCTGGGTGCTGGAAGTGAAGCCTGCGCAGCATGCTGGTGTCGATGATGAGGTGGAAGACATCCATGGTCGATGAGGTCAGCTAGGAAGAGGTAGATAGTCGATATTAGGTCGTCCCGAGGTCGCTCGAGTCAAGAAGATAGCTCATGGAGCAGTCTCCGTAAGCTGGTTAGGAGTGACTCATGAGGTCGCTGGTGAAGCGATTGACATTGCTGGCGTGTAGCGCCTGGCGGAGTCGGCATGCCAAGCAGCTATGGCCGGCAGGGGAAGGAGGGGCTAGAGAAGGAGCAACAACCAAGCTCGAGGCAGATTCGAGCCTGGTCGCGATTTATAGAGAAGCTCTTGGTGTTGATCCCTTCGTGCTGTTGCAGAAGCAGTAGCAAGCCAACGGTCACTCTGACCGGCGCGTGAGTTGATTTGGGCTGATAGAAAAGACTATGCAGCCCTGAGTAGAGATCCTGCTTCGGCTCTATCGATTGTGGCGACAGGCTTGGCTGCGGGCGCTAAGGGTCAGTTGATGGGTGCGGTTGTTTCCTTTCTAAGACGCTTCATGTAGGACAGGTCGAAATATAGATCGGAGCTACCTGTTGCGACATGCCGGCAGCTCCATAACGCCTGCCTGAAACCGGCGCTGTCGGTAACATTGTCCAAGAGTACCAACAGTTGGGGCACACTGAGGAACCAGCAGTGGAAGAAGGGTTGTCTAACGTCGCTCCCGCCTGAACGGAGCTCAATCAATTGCTCGCGAATTTCCGCTAGCGCCTCGTTGATTCGTTGAAAGCCCTTTTTAAGGTTTGCGTCGGACGGAGTGAAGGTCGCGTTCAACGTTCCTTCTAGGAATTGCTTGAGTAAGATTCGATCCTGGAAGCTGCCGAAGTCCAAGAGAGTGACTGCTACCCGTTCAACCTCTCGCTCGTTCAGATCAATGCAGGAAATCGCCCCCTTGCTCTCGAGGTGCAGGTGCCCGTCCTTGCGTAGGCGCACCTCATGCCATCCGGCCTGAGCCTGAGCGGCAAGAAGGCTTCCAGCGAGATCCAATAGAATATGTGCATCAGAGCCCGCTTTGGCTTTTCGTGTTAGTGGCTTCTTCTTGATCTCAGCAAAAATTATCGTTTCGTCTGTTTCCAGCGCAAGATCGCATTCGCCATGCTTCCCTCCGGAGTCGTAGTCACCACCTTTGGAGCAAATCCCGTGCGATGTAAACTCGCTCTTCAGGAAATCCTCAATAGATAAGCCAATCTTCTCATCAAGGTCTTTCATATCAGCGCGTAGCTGTGTCAGTAGCGCCTCCAAGCAAGCTGGTGCACAGACTGAGCGATCTAGCAATATAAATTGCCGGCCGGAAGAGCGAATCAGCGGACGGAGGAAAAAATCTTGGCCTGAACTCTTTTGGGCTGAGGTTGGCGCATCAGTGGGGAGTGAGAAGTTTTTGTTTGCTCCGGTACATGGGTGGCTCAACACATCATCCAGAATCTTCGCAACGACGTTTGACGGAGTGTCTGGGCAACCGCGTCGGATCTCGGTCTCTGTTATGAAGATAGGGCCTCGTGCATCAAGGGATGGACTTAGCAAGTATCCAATGACCTCTAGGACTTGGTTTACTGACCAGCCTCCCTTGGTTGGTTCGCTCAAGTCAAACCATCCGAGCATGCCACGAGCGATCTTAACGACATCCGACGGTCGCATTTGTGGTATGCGAAATAGAGTGTCGTAGAGCGCCATCTCTTGTAGGTATGGTACAAGATCAACGGCATCCATCGTGCCGTAGAACGTTGGTGCATAAGGCTGCACATTGATGACCGCAGCGTAGGCCTGAGCAAAGGCGCGCAGCTTGTGCCAGTGAGCATCAGTCGTAATGTAGGGCTTACGACCCTGAATATGTTTGGCAGCTAACTGGAGCAGATAACCCCAGGGCACCTGTGGCTGGCCTTCTCCCGTTGCAGAAATCCTCCGGACAATGTGATAACGCTGTTGCTCAGGATCAAAGTCCTTCGATATGTCTGCGAAGATTCGGCGTGCCACATTGACTCCGCCCATGGAGGAGACCAACTGTTCAATATTGGCGACAAGGGCCGTTTCAGATTCTGGTCCGAAGCCTAATTTTCCCGGCTCGAAAAGAATTGAGTATCCCGCATCACGTAGCGCGCGCGCCGCTTCTGCCACCATGAACTCACGGGCATAGGTCATTCTGCGGTTCTCTGATCCCCAGCTCTGGATCTGCACATGGTCGAATGCGGTCCGAACTGCGGTATCCCAGTCGCCTTCGATTGTGGTGCGCGAATTGTCGTCAGTGCGCACCGCATCTCGGAGATGCTCAAGGACCTCAAAGTAAGGATCGAGTGGAGCATTCAAGAGTGTGTGCTCTCGAATGAGATCTGTCCGTAATGATTGGCAGGCTCGCCAAACTTCAGCGTGGCCGGAGGTGAAGCAATCGCGAATTCTGGCGTACAAGGCGTTGGATACAGCGGAGCGTGTATAGCTTGAACCGTGCTCAAGCCCTACATAATCGTAGAGGTGCTGAAGGTTTTCTTGGCAGGCCATAATGGCCGGAGGAGAGCGGTCAACAATCTGTCGAAAGGTCGTGAGGTCCATGTCCTGTCCTGATGAGGGCGGCGAGTTCCTGCCGTCTAGGGGCAGCGCAATCTTACATGGTCCGATTCTTTGTGATGACTCATTCCGAGCTATCTCTAATGGTCCTGGTACGTATGGGCTGGTGTATGGGCTGGCGCGGCTTTAGTGTCGGAGGTCCCTAACCGCGTGGCGTTCAGGCATTAAAAAGCCGGCTTGTGGCCGGCTTCTCGGTGACGGGTTTGATTAGTTTTTGGCTAACCGCACCCGTCCGCAAAAGTGCGCGCTGCAAGGAGGCGCTTGTAAGGTAGACCGGGCAGGTCACGGAGACGGTGCCAGGTCGATCACCCATCCGCGTGTGGCCGACGGGTGCTGAAACGAAGGCGTGCAGGATACCCATGTTGTTCGCGTCTGCCCAGTTCCGAAACACGCTCATTCCTAGCCTCACCGCAACGTTGCCGGATGGCGGCGGTTGTTGAGCGTCGACCACCAGAAGATCCAGCCCAGGATCTGAATGTGCTGCGCCTGCACCTGCTCGGCGCTGAAAATCTCGTCCGGGTACTCGGCGCAATTGTGGCTGCGCAGACGCAACCCGCCGCCCGGCAGGCGATACAGGTATTTCACCCGCAGCATGCCGTCGTGCTCGAGGGCGTACATTTCGCCATCGATGATCTGCAAGCGCCCGCGATCAATACCGATCAGCGAACCGTCCTGGATCTTGTCCGCCATGCTGTTGCCGACCATCGCCACGCAGATCGCGTTGTGCAGCTCCACGTCCATAGTTTCCAGCACGCGCCGGGACAAGCGCACTTTGTGGTTGTGGATTTCGCCCACCGCGGTCCGGCCGGAGCTTCGCGTCTCCAGTTCGGTGTAGACCGGCATTTCCAGTTCTTCGCGTACGTTTCGCTCGGGCCGGGGTGGTTGAGTCTCTGCCTTCTGGCCAGTGTCCCGATCGTGTCCAGGGTGCTTGGGTCCCTCGCCGCTGCGCAGCCAGCGCGCGTTGACGCTCAGCAGTTCGGCGACTTCTTCAATGCGCGCCATGGGGATGCCGCGCTTGAACCAGTTGTTCACGTGTTGCGGCGTAACCTTTCGGTTGGCGGCAAAGTCTGTTGCGGAGAGATGGCACTCTCGCAAAAGGCCGCGCAGTCGATCACCTGATGTATTCATGGGCCGAAGTTTACGGCGGGTTGAAGCTCGTTTAAATGAACGAAGTGTTCAAATGAGCACGCCGTCATGCCTGGGCGTGAATGTAAGGATTACAACGTTCGGCTGTTTTTGTAGGCCGTTTCTTTCACTGTTTTCGTTTGCGTCAACAATGGCTGAAACCGTTGTCCTTCTTGGGCTTGGGCGATTAACGGGCACAGGGGCCTGATTAAAGCGGCTGCCAGAGAAGTTTCAAACGCCCGATCGTGTTCAAAGAAGAAAATCATACGACGCAATTAAACACTCTGTGTGCACGAGGCGAGTTTTAAACATTTGCGTAACGACAGAGGACGAAAAAAAAGCGGGATGTACGGAGGAGGGGGGGCAAAAAGCAGGAGGCGGGGACGTGCGGGTAAAAGGTGGCCCCGTCGAAGCGGCAAGCGCTTCGGCGGGGCGCAACCGGATCAGCCCTTGTAGGCCGCTACCGATTTGGTGATCGCTTCGCGAGCGGCGTCAGCGCCAGCCCAACCTTCGATCTTCACCCATTTGCCTTTTTCGAGGTCTTTGTAGTTCGCGAAGAAGTGCTCGATCTGCTGGATCAGCAGAGGTGGCAGATCGGTGTATTCCTTCACGTCCACATACAGCTGGGACAGCTTGTCGTGGGGGACTGCGATGACTTTGGCATCGCCGCCGCCGTCGTCGGTCATGTTCAGCACGCCGACCGGACGGGCGCGAATCACGGAACCCGGGGTGACCGGATAAGGGGTCACGACCAGCACGTCGAGGGGGTCGCCGTCGTCAGCCAGAGTGTTGGGGATGAAACCGTAGTTGGCCGGGTAGAACATCGGGGTGGCCATGAAACGGTCAACGAAAAGGCAGTCGCTTTCTTTGTCGATTTCGTACTTGATCGGCGCGTGGTTGGCCGGGATCTCGATTGCGACGTAGATGTCATTCGGCAGGTCTTTACCGGCCGGAATCTTGCTGTAGCTCATTGGGCTTTGCCCCCTTGGTTGACCATTCAGAATCTGGCATGCAACGCCAAAAAGTGGCCCGGATTATAGGCACATTCCTGAAGCGTTGCCATGCGTGACGGCGGGCTTCAGGCGTCGTGTTGAGCCTGATAGACAGGGTTGTCGTGCTGAAGTGCCGTCAGCCGCGCCAACGGATCCTGCCGATAGAACGCTTTCAGCTGCCCGTAGACGGCGGGATAGGGCTCGACGAGCAAATCGGGGGCGCTGAAGAAGTATTCGCTGATGACCGCGAAAAACTCGGCGGGGTTTTCTGCGGCATACGGATCGATGGCCGTCTCGGCGTCCGGGTTGGCGTCGAGTTGCCGGTTGAGATCGTCGTACGCGCTCTGCATGGCGCTGGCCCAGTCACTGACACGCATGTCGGGGTGCAGCGGCGGCAGGCCGTTCGCCTCGCCGTTGAGCATGTCCAGCTTGTGCGCCAGTTCGTGGATCACCAGGTTATAGGCTTCCCATCCGCCACTGGTCAGCACACCGGGCCAGGCCAGAATCACCGGGCCCTGGGACCACGCTTCGCCGCTGTGCTCGCCGTCCCATTCATGCTCGATACCGCTGGCGTCGCGATAGCGTTGCGGGCTGATGAAATCGTCGCCGTAGAGGATGATTTCGTGAAAACCCTGGTACCAGTTCAGATCGCCCAGAGCGAGCAACGGCAGCTGCGCCTGAGCAGCCAGAAACAGCCGCGATTCATCATCCAGCTCCACGCCTTCCAGCGCGGTGAGGTGTTTGGCCTGCAGGAACAACACGCAACTGTCGAGCAGGTAACGGTCTTCGTCAGCGCTCAGACCGTCGAGTATCGGCAGGCGCTGGCGTACGCGTTCCCACACCTGCGGATCGACCGGATGGCGGGCCAGCGTGCGCCGTTTGCGCCATTCCCGGAACGACCACATGGCTTCAGCGCGCCTCGGCGGAGCGACCTGCGCGGCTGCGGATCAGACCGATGATCATCGGCAGCAGCGAGATCAGAATGATCGCCAGCACCAGCAGCGTGAGGTTCTTCTTGATGAACGGGATATTGCCGAAGAAGAAGCCCAGAGTGACCAGCCCGCCGACCCACAGCACCGAGCCCAGCACGCTGAACCCGAGAAAGCGCAGGTAAGGCATGCGGCCAAGACCGGCCACGAAGGGGGCGAAGGTGCGGATGATCGGCAGGAAGCGCGCGAGGGTGACGGTCTTGCCGCCGTGGCGACCATAGAATTCCTGGGTTTTGGTCAGGTAATCGCGACGGAAGATTTTCGAATTTGGATTGCTGAACAGCTTGTCGCCGGCCGTGCGGCCGATGATGTAGTTGGTGCTGTCGCCGAGTATCGCCGCCGCCATCAGCAGGCACGCCAGCAACACCGGGTCCATGCCGCCACCGGCCGCGACGGCGCCCGCGATGAACAGCAGCGAATCGCCTGGCAGGAAAGGCATGACCACCAGGCCGGTTTCGCAAAAGATCACCAGGAACAGGATCGCGTACACCCAGGTGCCGTATTGGGTCACAAGCAGGTCGAGGTAAACGTCGAGATGAAGAATAAGATCAAGCGGATTGAAATCCATTAGGCACCTGGTTTTGAGACCCGATCCGGGTCGTGCGGGGCGAAGAGGGGAAATGTGCGCGGCATTATAGAGGCATGCAATGCAATTATGGCGCTCGACATGCCGCCCCCTTTCACTCCCGCAGGGTTTGCGTCTGCTACGTGTCAACGGCGGGTACGAACCGGTAGGAGCGTGGCTTGTCCCGCGATCGGCTGCGAAGCAGTCGTAAACCTGCCGCCGCGCGATTATGGATAGCCCGCATTGGCCGGATTGCTGCCGCTGCGCGCGAGATCGCGGGACAAGCCACGCTCCTACAGGGTGCATAGTCGCTATCTGCCAACAAAAACGGCCTCCGAAGAGGCCGTTGCTTGTCGCTCGTTTACGCTAAATCAAAAGAAGCCCAGCGGGTTGATGTCGTAGCTCACCAGCAGGTTCTTGGTCTGCTGATAGTGCTCGAGCGCGACCTTGTGGGTTTCGCGGCCGACGCCGGATTTCTTGTAGCCGCCGAAGGCAGCATGGGCCGGGTACAAGTGATAGCAGTTGGTCCACACGCGACCGGCCTTAATTGCGCGGCCCACGCGATAGGCGCGGTTGATATCGCGGGTCCAGACGCCGGCACCCAGGCCGAATTCGGTGTCGTTCGCGATGGCCAGGGCTTCCGCTTCGTCCTTGAAGGTGGTCACGCTCACCACCGGGCCGAAGATTTCTTCCTGGAAGACGCGCATCTTGTTGTTGCCTTTCAGCAGGGTCGGCTGGATGTAATAGCCGGTCGCCAGCGAGCCTTCGAGCTTCTCGACCTTGCCACCGGTCAGCAGCTCGGCGCCTTCGCCCTGAGCAATTTCGAGGTACGAAAGAATCTTGTCAAACTGCTGCTGCGACGCCTGCGCACCCACCATGGTGTCGGTGTCCAGCGGATCGCCGCGCTGGATCTTCAGGACCTTCTTCATCACCACTTCCATGAACTGCGGGTAGATCGATTCCTGAACCAGGCAGCGGGACGGGCAGGTGCAGACTTCGCCCTGGTTGAAGAACGCCAGCACCACGCCTTCAGCGGCTTTGTCGATGAACTCCGGCTCGGCCTGCATGATGTCTTCGAAGAAGATGTTCGGCGACTTGCCGCCCAGTTCCACGGTGGACGGAATGATGCTGTCGGCCGCCAGTTTCATGATGTGCGAACCCACCGGCGTCGAACCGGTGAAAGCGATCTTGGCGATACGCTTGCTGCTGGCCAGCGCTTCACCGGCTTCGCGGCCATAACCCTGCACCACGTTGAGCACGCCTTTGGGCAGCAGATCGCCGATCAGCTCCATCAGCACGGTGATGCCCAGCGGCGTTTGCTCGGCGGGTTTGAGGACGATGCAGTTACCGGCGGCGAGGGCGGGCGCGAGTTTCCAGGCGGCCATCAGCAGCGGGAAGTTCCACGGGATGATCTGCCCGACCACGCCCAGCGGCTCGTGAATGTGATACGCCACGGTGTTGCCGTCGATCTCCGCAGCGGAGCCTTCCTGGGCACGCAGCACGCCGGCGAAATAACGGAAGTGGTCGACTGCCAGGGGGATGTCCGCGTTGAGGGTTTCGCGCACGGCTTTGCCGTTATCCCAGGTCTCGGTGACGGCCAGCAATTCCAGGTTCTGTTCGATGCGGTCAGCGATTTTCAGCAGGGTCAGCGAGCGTTCCTGCACCGAGGTTTTACCCCACGCATCGGCCGCGGCATGGGCGGCGTCGAGCGCTTTGTCGATGTCTTCGGCGGTGGAGCGAGGGAATTCTGCGATCAGCTTGCCGGTGATCGGCGAAATGTTTTCGAAGTATTGGCCTTTGACCGGCGGCACGAATTCGCCACCGATGTAGTTGCCGTACTGGGTCTTGAAGGTAACGATTGAGCCTTCAGTACCGGGGTGGGCATAACGCATGGTGAATATCTCCTTGCTCTTGTGATTGTCTGGGGATAACGCGTTGCGGCGCATGACTAGGTCGCATGGTTAGAGCGTAGAGCAAAGCGCGGGCCACTGCCGTCCGGTCCCCGGTTTATCGGGGTTTTGTCGATGAATCCTGTGGTCATGCCCGAGTGGTGTATCAACGGCGGGGCGGCAAGGGTGACACTTTGTACCCTTTGCGTGACAGCTTGGCGGACCCCGCCTTTCGCAGCATTGCAATGAGTCCGGGCGAGGAGGATGCTGATCGGCAAATCCTCCGCAGAGCCCTGGCTCAGGATGAACAATAAAAATGCACAGCAATCACCTGACGCGTCACGCCGAACAAGTGCTGACCGTTGCCCAAGGCAAAGCCCCCCATCACCTTGCTACCGACCCGTCTATTGCGCGTTCATGGCTGCGCTGCCTTGAGGATTACCACCTCGACCCCGCGCAAGCGATGGCGCCCACCGTGCTGGAGCATGCGCGCGTGCTGGAGAGTCGCGAGCAGTTGCAGCAAGTCCTCACCATCGCCGGCGACGAGATGAACAGCCTGCACCGTCAGCTTGCCGGCGGCAGTGCGGTGCTCCTGACTGATGCGCGCGGGATCATCCTCAACTGCGTGACCGAGCCAGGGGATCGACGGATTTTTGAGCGCGCCGGCCTCTGGCTGGGCGCCGACTGGAGCGAGGCGCGAGAGGGCACCAACGGCATCGGCACCTGCCTGGTCGAGCGTCAGTCGGTGACGATCCATCGCGACGAGCATTTTCGCGGCCGTCACACCGGCCTCACTTGTTCGGCGAGCCCGGTGTTCGATCCCCATGGCGATCTGCTTGCGGTGCTGGACGTTTCTTCGGCCCGCCACGACGTGTCCCGCCAGAGCCAGTTTCACACCATGGCGCTGGTGAATCTGTCGGCGAAGATGATCGAAAGCAGCTATTTCCTGCGTCATTTCGACGGTCAGTGGCTCCTGCGTTTTCATCTTCAGGCCGGTGCAGTCGGTTTGTTCAGCGAGGGGCTGTTGGCGTTAGACGGCGAGGGCCGCGTCAGTGCGCTGAACCAGAGCGCGCTGAATCTGCTGGGCTTGAGCCGTGACGATCTGGTGGGCCAGGGCGTGGAATCGATATTTGACTGCTCGCTGGATGAACTGCTGAGCCGCGCTTCGCCGGACGCCGCCGCCAGTTGGCCGCTGCGCACGCGGGACGGGCGGGGATTCTTCGCCGTATTGCGTGGGCAATCGCGTGCCGAGCTGAAGGGCCTTGTTGCGCCGGTGGTCAGCACGTTGGCTGTGCCGTTTTCTTCGCACGACATCTGCCTGGGCGATGCGTCGCTGCAAACTGATTTCCGCAGGGCGCTGAAGGTATTCGAGCGCGACGTGCCGTTGCTGATCAACGGTGAAACCGGCTCTGGCAAGGAGGCGTTTGCCAAGGCAGTGCATCAGGCGAGTCAGCGCTCCGCCAAGCCGTTCGTGGCGCTGAACTGCGCGGCCATTCCGGAAAGCCTGATCGAGAGCGAGCTGTTCGGTTATCGCGGCGGCAGCTTTACCGGTGCGCGCAAGGAGGGCATGCGGGGCAAGTTGCAGCAGGCCGATGGCGGTACGTTGTTTCTGGATGAGATCGGCGACATGCCGGTGGCCTTGCAGACCCGTTTACTGCGCGTACTGGAAGACCGGCTGGTGGTGCCGATTGGCGGCGAGCCGCAAGCGGTGGATGTACGACTGATCAGCGCGACCCACCGGAATTTGCTGGAGCGGGTGGAGGACGGCAGCTTTCGTGAGGATTTGTTTTATCGGCTTAATGGCTTGGAAATCGCCTTGCCGCCGTTGAGAGAGCGGAGTGATAAGGCGCAGTTGCTGGAGTTGTTGCTGAAGCAAGAGGCGGATGGGCTTTCGATTGTGATTGAGGCGAAGGCGAGGCAGGCGCTGCTCGACTTCAACTGGCCCGGCAACGTGCGGCAGATGCGCAACGTGCTGCGGACCCTGGCGGCGCTGTGTGATGAGGGGCGGATTGGTTATGAAGATCTGCCGGCGGCGATTCGGCAGGTGAGTGCGCCGACAAAGCCCGATGAGGTCCACTCGCCGCTGGACGACGCCGAACGCGCAGCGCTCATCGCCACCCTGGACACCCAGCGCTGGCACATGACCCACGCCGCCCGGGAGCTGGGGGTGAGCCGCAATACGCTGTACAGAAAGCTGCGCAAGCATGGGATCAACCGCTGAGGTTCTGAGTGGATGAAACCGGTGTGAATGCTCGGAATTCTGCGTGTGCATACGGTCCCCTGTAGGACCGGCTTTAGCCGGGAAGGCGCCAGGCGTCACACCGCAGGGGGCACTGTCTGAAACGGGGACAGATTAATTTACGGTGAAGCGTTGTAAATAAATCAGTCCCCTTCAACCCTCTTCAACCCCCGGGGTGAGCGCCATCAATTCTGCAGTGTGCGATCTGACGTCTTCCCGGCTAAAGCCGGTGCTACAGGGGGATCGCGGTCAATTAGTGGGACCGGCTTTAGCCGGGAAGGCGCCAGGCGTTACACCGCAGGGGGCACTGTCTGAAGCGGGGACAGATTAATTTACGGTGAAGCGTTGTAAATAAATCAGTCCCCTTCAACCACCCTTCAACCAGTCTGATCGAGCACCCTCAATTCCCCCGTGCGCATCCACTGCCTTCTACGCTAACCTGCGGCCCATGTTCTAAGAGGTCGGTCATGCACATTCATATTCTGGGTATCTGCGGCACGTTCATGGGTTCGCTGGCGGTGCTCGCCAAGGATCTGGGCCATAAAGTCACGGGCTCCGATGCCAACGTCTACCCGCCGATGAGCACGCAGCTCGAAGCGCAGGGCATTCAGTTGATGCAGGGTTACGACCCTTCGCACCTCGAGCCGGCACCGGATCTGGTGGTGGTCGGCAACGCCATGTCGCGCGGCAACCCTGCGGTCGAGCATGTCCTGAACAAGGGCCTGCCCTACGTTTCCGGGCCTCAGTGGCTGGCCGATCACGTCCTTCGCGGTCGCTGGGTGCTGGCCGTCGCCGGCACCCATGGCAAAACCACCACCAGCAGCATGCTCGCCTGGGTGCTGGAACACGCTGGCATGGCCCCGGGCTTCCTGATTGGCGGCGTGCCGCAGAACTTCGATGTCTCGGCGCGCCTGGGCGAAACGCCATTCTTCGTCGTCGAGGCGGATGAATACGACAGCGCCTTCTTCGACAAGCGCTCCAAGTTCGTCCATTACGGCCCGCGCACCGCCATCCTCAACAACCTGGAATTCGATCACGCCGACATCTTCCCCGATCTCCCGGCCATCGAACGGCAGTTCCACCACCTTGTGCGCACCATCCCGAGCGAAGGCCTGGTCATCCACCCGACCACCGAGCCCGCACTTGAGCGCGTGATTCAAATGGGCTGCTGGACGCCGGTGCAGACCACCGGAGAGGGCGGTCAATGGCAGGCGAACCTGCTCAGCGAAGACGGTTCAAAATTCGAAGTGATTTTCGAAGGTGCGGTCCAAGGCGTCGTCGATTGGGGCATGACCGGCCAGCACAACGTGGCGAATGCCTTGGCGACCCTCGCCGCTGCCCGCCACGTTGGTGTGGTGCCGCAGCAGGGCGTCGACGCGCTGAGTGCGTTCAAGAGCGTGAAGCGGCGCATGGAGAAGGTCGCCGAAGTGCGCGGCATCACCATCTACGATGACTTCGCCCACCACCCGACCGCCATCGCCACCACGCTGGATGGACTGCGCAAAAAGGTTGGCGATGCGCCAATCATCGCCATCGTCGAGCCGCGCTCCAACTCCATGAAGCTCGGCGCCCACCGCGACGGCCTGCCGGAAAGCGTCGTCCAGGCCGATCAGGTGGTCTGGTATGCGCCGGCCAATCTGGGTTGGGATCTGGCGGCAACCGCCGCGGAGTGCACCATTCCATCGTTGGTGTGCGACAGCCTCGACGGCATTATCGAGCTTGTGAAAAACCAGGCAGAGCCCGGTACCCACGTGGTCATCATGAGCAACGGCGGCTTCGGCGGCCTGCACGGCAAACTCGCGAAGGCCCTGCAATGAGCGGCCCGGAACGCATTACCCTGGCGATGACCGGCGCGTCCGGCGCGCAATACGGCCTGCGCCTGCTGGACTGCCTGGTGCGCGAAGACCGCGAAGTGCATTTCCTCATCTCCAAGGCCGCGCAGTTGGTCATGGCCACCGAGACCGACGTCAATCTGCCGCCCAAACCGCAGATGATGCAGGCCTTCCTCAACGAATACACCGGCGCGACAGCGGGCCAGATTCGGGTGTACGGCAAGGAAGACTGGATGTCGCCGGTGGCGTCCGGTTCAGGCTCGCCGAGTGCGATGGTGGTGGTGCCGTGTTCGACCGGTACGCTGTCGGCAATCGCCACGGGGGCCTGCAACAACCTGATCGAGCGCGCCGCAGACGTGACGTTGAAGGAGCGCCGGCAGTTGATCCTGGTGCCCCGCGAGGCGCCGTTCTCCAGCATCCACCTGGAGAACATGCTCAAGCTGTCGAACATGGGCGCGGTGATTCTGCCGGCGTCGCCCGGTTTCTATCACCAGCCGCAGACGATCGACGATCTGGTGGATTTCGTCGTCGCGCGGATTCTGAACCTGCTCAACATCCCGCAGGACATGCTGCCGCGTTGGGGCGAGCATCATTTTGGCGCCGATGAATAAGCTCGTTGTCCTTGCGCTGGGCCTGTTGCTGACGACGGGCTGCTCGACCGTGCGCACCCTCGACGCCAATCAGCCCGGCGCGCCGGTCGTTTATGCCGGCACGCGACTGGATCTGTACGCTATTGAAGGGGGCTGCTGCGAGAAGGAGCGCTTTGGCACCGAGGCGCCGAAATACCCGATGCTCGACCTGCCCGGCAGCGCGCTGCTGGACACGCTGCTATTGCCATTGTCGATTCTGACCGCGCTGGGTGTGGGGTTTCAGGCGACGGGCGGGATGTAACTCAGAACGGCGATCCCTGTAGGAGTGAGCTTGCTCGCGATTGCGGTCTGACCGTTCCATTAATGGTGACTGTCAGAACCTGATCGCGAGCAAGCTCACTCCTACACCGTTTGTGTCGTCAGGTAGATCAGCTTGGCGCTACTTCCCCAACCGCCGCAAATCATCCGATTCAACCACCCGCACGCCGTCCTGCTCTTCCAGCGCCAGGCGCCACAACGCGCGGGCGAGGTTGCAGGCTTCGATGCCGCCGTATTTGCCGGGAATCAGCTTGGCAATCGGCCCGGCCAGCTGCTCCATCAGACGCTGATCCTGCCGCTCGCCAATCAGCAGCGACGGCTGGACGATGGTCAGTTGCGGCCAGCCCTGAAGCTTCAGCGCTTCTTCCATCTCGCCTTTCACACGGCTGTAAAAGATGCTCGATTGCGGGTCGGCGTTCACGGCGCTGATCACCAGCAGATGACGCGCCCCCAGCTCGCGAGCACGTTTGCCAAACGCCACGACCATGTCCAGATCGACGGCCCGGAAGGCTTCCTGGGAGCCGGCCTGTTTGATCGTGGTGCCCAGGCAGCAGAAGGCGATGTCCACAGGACCTTCGAGGGTGGGCAGCAAACGCTGAAGATCGCCGACCGGGTTTTCCAGACGTGGATGTTCAGCCAGGGGACGACGGCTGGGGGCGAGGAGGCGGGTGACAGTGGGTTCGTTGAGCAGGCGGTCGAGCAAGTGCTCGCCAGTCAATCCGGTAGCTCCGGCAAGCAAAATGTGCTGAGGCGTCAAGTACATGATCTTTCTCCCTTGATACGCCACAAGCATAGGCGCTGTACCGGAACAGACTGCGGGCGTAGCGGGAGGGTTTCACAAAAACACATGAAATGTTCGCGCATCCCGCACTTGAGCCTGGATCAATCTGTCGGAACCGGTTTGCAGGCGGACCCGCCCGGCCCCTTCCCGGTTGAAGCCGATCCTGCATCAGGTGCGATGGGACTCAGCGTCGAACGGTATTCAGCGCGCGCTCCGCCTGACTTTTGCGCAGCTGCCGCCAATGGTTGACCACGCCTTTCGGTGCCCACATCTGCGGCTCGGAGGCTTCGAAGCTTTCGTCCGTTTCACGCTGAGCGACGATGTCTTTTGCCTCATTGAACGCTTGCACCAGATCGTCGGTTTCCACCAGCGCCTTGCCGAACAGCGCCTCGCCGAAGTAGGTGAAATCCGCCTCTTCAGAACAGCCAAAGGACACCCGGTCCTCACGGGATGCGGTAATCACCATCGTCCGCTCGTCCTTGATCGCCGGAATGAAACCGCCCGAATAGCACGCGGAAATCACCACCACCTTGTCGCGATTTTTCAGCGGCGCCAGCACGCCGGCCATCTCGTTGGCGGGCAGGTCGGACAGCTCCAGGCGCGGCTGATCCAGCACCAGCTCGTGTTCATGGGTGCCGTGGCTGGTGAGGTAAATGAAGATCAAATCTTCCGGACCACTGCGCTTGGCCAACGTCTGCACGGCGCGGCTGATGGTTTCGCGGGTTGCCAGCGGGCGATCGGCCATGTGATCGCGATGGTTGACCAGCGTGATCTGGCCAAACGCACCGAAGCGCGTGGCGAGCAGCTTGTTCACGTAATCCGCCTCGCGCAGAAAGACGCTCTGCTTGCCATCGCCACCCACGACGAGGCTGTACAGCTCGATGGCCGGCGTGGAGGCGGGCACGGCGGCGAGGGCTTTTTCGACCAGGGCGCCCTGGGCGAGCAGGCCCATTTCCAGCGGGTCCGGCAGCAGCTTTCCGGCCGCATCGCGCACGCGCTGGCCGTTGGACCAGGTGCCGCTCTGGACTTCGCCGTCCGCCGTGGTCAGCACGCCGCTGCCTTGATAGTTATCGTTCTCGAACTGGCCGATGTACACGCTGCCGTCCGGTAGCTTCAGGCTGCCTGAGCCTGCGAAGCGCCAGTTCTTGAAGTCCCCTTGATAGCGGGTGCCATCGGAGCCGATCAACTCGCCCTTGCCGGTGAACGCGCCATCCTTGAACTGCCCCGACCAGACATCGCCATCGGCGTTTTCGTAGCGACCGCGGCCATTGAGCTGATTGTTGTGAAAGCCGCCGACGTACTGATCGCCATCGGCGCTGTTGAAATTGCCCGTGCCTTCAAGCTGGCCATCGACGAACTTGCCGCTGAACTGGTTGCCCGCCGAATCGTTGCGCTGGCCTTCGCCGTTGGGTTTGCCGTGGGCGAACTGGCCCTGATACTCGCTGCCGTCGTCCAGTTCCAGATGACCGGCGCCGTCGTACAGGTCGGCCTTGAACTCGCCGCGATAGCTCATGCCGTGCTCTTTCAGCGTGCCTTCCCCGTCGCGCCGCCCCAGCTTGTAGCCGCCGACGTAACTGCCGGCGCTGGTCGTCAGCGAGCCCTGGCCATGGAAAAGCCCGTCCTGAAAACCGCCGCGGTACACGTCACCGTTGCTGGCGTGCCACTCGCCCTGGCCGTTCCACTGCCCGCTCTTGAATTCCCCGGCGTACCAGCTGCCATTGGGGTAATCGATCCGACCCTTGCCTTGCAGCACGCCATTGATCACGTCGCCGCGATAGCGTCCGCCGTCGGGCAGGCGAGCGTCCGGGGGCAACAGCGATTCGCCGTCGCCGCAAGCGGCAAGAAGGAAGGTCAGGGCCAAAGGAGCAAACGCGCGCATGGTAAATCCCGAAAAAAAGATGTTTCGGCGTGATCTGATCGCGTACGTGTATCGAGTCGCTCACACAGCCGCAGCGAGTATGCCGCAGCGAGGAACGCTCATGAAACAGTCTGTTACGACTGTTTCATGTTTGTGGAAGGTTTGCAGGGGCTTTGTAGAGGGGCGGCGGGGTTATACGAAGCACAGCGAAAGCGGTTCAGCAATGAACGCGGGCTTGTCCAGGCCTTCGATTTCAAGCGTTGCCGTGGCTTTGAGCAGCCATTGGCCGGGCTTCTTTTCGGTGACCTGCGCCAGCGTGACTTTTAGACGAACGCGCGAATTCACTTTCACCGGCTGAATGAATCGCACGCTGTCCAGGCCATAGTTGATCGCCATCTGCATGCCTTCGGGCACGACCATCAGGGATTCCATCAGCTTGGGGATCAGCGACAGCGACAGAAAGCCATGGGCGATGGTCGATCCGAACGGGGTTTGCGCCGCTTTCACCGGATCAACGTGGATAAACTGAAAGTCGCCGGTGGCCTCGGCAAACAGATTGATCCGCGCCTGATCGATGGTCAGCCATTCGGAGCATCCCAGGTCCTTGCCTTCATAGCGTTTGAGTTCTGCAACGGGTACGTGGGGCATCGCTATTCTCCTTGTCAGTTATTGTTTTTGCGCGCGATCTTCACAGGCAGCGTGGCGTCGGCGCTGTTATTGCTTGGCACTGAAGATCAGCACGCCGCACCGCGCGGGTCAACGTTCCCTCAACTGGCGAATGCCACCCCATAGGCAGAGCGGGTGGCGTGCCTATAATGTCGGCGCGAATCTGCTGGAGTTTTCTATGTTGCTAAGAGGCCTGACCTGGCTTGTGCTGTTCCAACTGATCGGAACCGCGCTCAATCACCTGTTTCTGTCGATCCTGCCCGGCCCGATCATCGGGCTGGTGCTGCTGATGATCTACCTGATGACCCGCGGCGAAGTCAGCGAACCCATCAGCCTGGCGGCCAGCAGCCTGCTGCGCTACCTGCCGCTGCTGCTGGTACCGCCTGCCGTGGGCGTGATGGTGTATGCGGACCAGATCGCCGAAGATTTCTGGGCGATCGTCGGCTCGCTGGTGATTTCTCTGATGGTCTCGCTGACCTTCGCCGGCTGGCTGATGCAGAAACTCATCGACCGCCAGGCCAATCGCCGGGAGCCATCATGAGTCTGGACTGGCACGGCGCCTGGCTGTCGGTGATTCATCACCCCTTGTTCGGCATCGCCATCACGCTGGGCGCTTATCAACTGGTGCTGGCCGGTTACGAGAAAACCCGCTGGGTGTTTCTGCAACCGGTGCTCATCTCCATGCTGGTGGTGATTGGCGTATTGGTGAGCTGCGGACTGTCCTACGTCGAATATCGCAAGAGCACCGAAATCCTCAGCATTCTGCTGGGCCCCGCCACGGTTGCGTTGGCGGTGCCGCTTTATCTGAATCTGCGGCGCATCCGGCAACTGTTCTGGCCGGTATTGACTACGCTGGTGGTGGGTGGCGTGCTGGCCACCGGGCTGTGCGTGGGGCTGGGCTGGATGCTCGGCGCCGATCACATGATCCTGATGACCATGGCGCCCAAGTCCGTGACCTCGCCGATCGCCATGCTCGTCGCCGAGCAGATTGGCGGCGTGGCGGCGCTGGCCGCGGTGTTTGTGTTGATAACCGGGGTGATCGGCGGCATATTCGGCCCCGGTCTGCTGACCCTGGCGCGGGTAACCAGCCCGGAAGCGCGAGGCATGGCCCTCGGGCTGACGGCCCATGCGGTGGGTACGTCGGCGGCCCTGCAGGAAAGTGAGGAATGCGGCGCCTTCGCGGCGCTGGCAATGAGTTTGATGGGTGTCGCCACGGCCTTGTTCCTGCCGTTGGCGGTGTCTCTGTTTGCTTGAGGATGGGTTTATGTCGTTGCCGTTGTTTCCACTGAATGCCGTGCTGTTCCCGGGGTGCGTGCTCGATCTGCAGCTCTTCGAGGCGCGCTACCTCGACATGATTGGCCGCTGCATGAAGCAGGGCGAAGGCTTCGGCGTGGTCTGTATCACTGAAGGCAGTGAGACGGGCGACGTGCCGGACGGTTTCTCGCTGATCGGCTGCGAAGCACGGGTGACCGATTTCCAGAAGCAGGATAACGGCCTGCTCGGCATTCGCGTTGTGGGGGCTCGACGTTTTCGGGTGAAGGACTACAGCACCCAGCGCGACAACCTGCTGGTCGGCGAAGTCGAGTGGCTGGACGATCCCCAGGAGCAACCGCTGCAGGAAGAGGACGACGATCTGGTCGCCTTGCTCGCGGCGCTGGCTGAACACCCGATGGTGGCCGCGCTGAACATGGGCCTCACCGCCAGCGGTCAGCACTCGCTGGCCAATCAACTGGCGTACCTGTTGCCGTTCGCGGAAGAAGACAAGATCGAGTTGCTGGAAATCGAAGACGCCGAAGAACGGCTTGATGCGATTCAGGACCTGCTCGACGAAATGCAGGGCGACATGCAGGCCTGAAGATAGATGTTGCTCGCAGCACGGCTCGTTACCCCGCCGGGCCGCATGCACGTCGCGTCAGTACTGGTAGCGGATCAAACCGTGGGGGAACGAGTGCAGGCCGAACCCGCCGAACAGCGCCACCATCGCCGGCAGCACCAGCCACCACACCTTGATTGGCAGCGCCTCCAACGGCTTCTTGTTCTGCACGAAGGCAAGGCTCGCGGCGCAGGTGAAAAACGCCAGCAGCATCCCGGCCGTGACATCCGTCGGCCAGTGCACCCCCAGATATACCCGAGACATGGCGATCGCCAACGCCGGAATCCCGCCCAGCAGCAGCCAGGTCAATCGCAGCCTCACCGGCTGACCCCGGCCGGCAAGCACCGCCAGCGACATGAATAGCGCAAACGAGGCCGAGGCATGTCCGCTCGGCATGCTGTAAGTCCCCAGGGCCTCCCTCAGGACCTCAGGCCGTGCGCGGGCGAAGGTGTATTTCATGCTCTGATTGATCAGCGCCGCGCCAAGGGTGGTGCCGATCACGAAGATTGCATGGCGCCATTGCCGCGTGACGACCAGCAGAATGGTCAGCAGGGCGGCCGCGCAGAACTGAGTCCGGAAATCCCCCAGGCCCGTCACCATCACCACGAAGTTCTCGGCTGCAGCGCTCCGGCTGGCCTGCACCACAGTCATGATGCCCTGATCGAAATCGGCCAGGTACGGCCAGCCCAGGAAAACGCTTGCCAGCAAAATGAAGCAGGTCAGGGCGATAACTTTCGTCGCGTAGGGCTTTTGTCGCAGGCTGCTTTGGATGCTGATGCCCAGCAGAAGCGCCAGCCCGCCGCCCACCACGGCAGCCTGGGGCCAGAAGTTTTCCGGCAGCGGCAGGCGAATCGCAGCACCGGTCGCCCAGCCCGGCAGAATATAGGCCACGGACCATCCGGCCGCGGCGATCAGGCTGACGCCGGCAAAGCGCACGAACGGCATGTCGCACATCCCGGCCACCATCGGCAGCATCGGGCGCAGCGGGCCGATGAAGCGGCCGACCAGCAGGCTGGCAATGCCGTAGCGCTGAAAGTAGTTCTCGGCGCTGCCGATCCACTCCGGGTGACTGCGCAGACCCGGCAATTGACGAATCCTCTGATGGAAGCGCCGGCCGAGGAAGTACGACACCAGGTCGCCCAGGATACCGCCGAGGAAGCCCAGCAAAAGCGCTTCGCTCAATGGGAGTATCCCGCTGCCGGCCAGTGCGGCAATCGCGAACAGCACAACGGTGCCTGGGACGACGATGCCGGCAATCGCCAGGCATTCGATGAACGCGACGATAAAAATCGCCGCGCCGAGCCAGGAAGGGTTGGCGCTTAGCCAGGAGGTGATGCTGTCGAGCCATGCGCCCATGGGTTCAGTTTCCTTGCTCGATGAGAATATAGTCGGGCCCTTCGACTTGCCCGCGTCTGATCGGGTTCCGTGTGCAGAAGCGGGCATAGGCGGCGTCAACGAACCGGTACATCAGGTGCTCGTCACGCCCGGCGGGAATGCCCAGGCGCGTGGTTTGAATAATCCGCGGCGGTCGCTGACCCACGTCCTCGACAAAGAGTTGCTCTTCATCGAAGCGCCTGGCGTCCCACATCGGCACTTTCAGGCCCAGCGCCTTGCACAGTAATGTCTGTCCAGCGCACAGCCGCTCGGGCGTGCGCACGTTGCCACTGGCGTCGGGATTGTTCAGCAGCATGCGGGCGAGGGCGTTCTCATCGGACACCGCATCGACCCAGGGATAGGCCGATTTGATCAATACCGCATTGCCCGGGCCCTCCGCACTGAAATTCAGCGAATCACCGCCGCGGGCGTAATACATATAAATGTGCCCGCCTTCCAGAAACAAAGCCTTACGTTTTTCCGTGTAACCGAGGGACGCATGACTGCCTTTCTCGGCCACGTAATACGCCTCCGTCTCAATAATCCGGGCCGACAACCACACCCCGTCGACCTTGTGACGAATGACCTTGCCGAGTAACTCCCGGGCAAGCGTCTGCGCATCGCGATGAAAAAAACTGTCCGGCAGGGCGCGTGGCGATTGGTCAGGCATAAACAACGGCAGTCAGAGAATGGACCGCGATCATATCAACATCGGCCTTAATTGGAGCTGAATGGGTGAGGGTGGGCGCGAAGCCGGGGACAGATTGATTTACGGTGAAGCGCTGTAAATAAATCAGTCCCCTACCAATGTCGTCCCCTACCAATGTCAGCGCCCACACGGGCGCCTTCCCGGCTAAAGCCGGTCCCACTAAAAAGGCATATCATCCCGCCAGTGGGACCGCCGCCGCCCCCCGTAGGACCGGCTTCAGCCGGGAAGCCTTTGATCTGCTTCGCTTCTGATCTGCTTTTGATCTTCATACGCAAAAAGTCCAGACACCGCCAAACGCGACTTGGGTGCAGGCTGAACGAAGGTCTCGCGCAGTGGGCCGAGCCGCATGGATGCGGCGAGAGCGCCGTCAGGACATGGATGTCCGTTCGGCGCGGGCCCACGGAGCGAGACCGGAGTGAGGGTATTGCGACGAAGGAGCAACCAAACCAGGAGCACGGCCTTTTTGGTTACTTTTTCGGCTGTTGGAAAAAGTGACCCGCCGTAAGGGCGGAACCATAATTCGTGCCGCTGGAGATAATGTATACACCCCCGATCGCACTACCGCCGCTCCGCCCCGAGAACAACAAAACACCCTTATTCCGACCATCCGCCTGTCGCCGCTGTCGTTCAGCACGCCCGACAGCTATAATCCGCCGCTTTCCCATTTGCCAAGACCCCCGAGACCATGACTGAGTCCGTTCTTGACTACATGACCCGCCTGGGTCGCGCCGCCCGCGAAGCCTCCCGCGTGATCGGCCGTGCCAGCACCGCACAGAAGAACCGCGCCCTCGCAGCCACCGCTGCCGCGCTGGACGCTTCCCGTGCCGAGCTGACCGCCGCCAACGAACAAGACCTCGCCGCTGGCCGCGCCAATGGACTCGAACCCGCTCTGCTCGAACGCCTCTCCCTGACCCCGGCCCGCATCGACAGCATGATCGCCGGCCTGCGCCAGGTCGCCAGCCTGCCAGACCCCATCGGCACCCTGCGCGACATGAACTTCCAGCCCTCCGGCATCCAGGTCGGCAAAATGCGCGTGCCACTGGGCGTCGTCGGCATCATCTATGAGTCGCGTCCCAACGTAACCATCGACGCCGCCAGCCTCTGCCTCAAATCCGGGAATGCCACCATCTTGCGTGGCGGCTCCGAAGCCATACATTCCAACCGCGCCATCGCCGCCTGCATCCAGCGCGGCCTTGATGACGCAGGTTTGCCGGCCGCCGTCGTACAAGTCGTCGAAACCACCGACCGTGCCGCCGTTGGCGCACTGATCACCATGCCGGAGTACGTGGACGTCATCGTGCCGCGTGGAGGCAAAGGCCTGATCGAACGCGTCAGCCGTGACGCCAAAGTCCCGGTCATCAAACACCTGGACGGCATCTGCCACGTCTACGTCAGTGCCCATGCCGACCTGGCCGCTGCCCAGCGCATCAGCTTCAACGCCAAGACCTACCGTTATGGCATCTGCGGCGCCATGGAAACCCTGCTGGTCGATCAAGCTATTGCCGCAGAGTTTCTGCCGCCCATGGCCGCCCAGTTTCGCGAGAAAGGCGTCGAACTGCGCGGCTGCGAGCGCACCCGCGACCTGATCGATGTCTTGGCGGCCACTGAAGACGACTGGCACACCGAGTACCTTGCGCCGATCCTGTCGATTCGCATCGTCACCGGCCTGGACCAGGCCATTGAACACATCAATCACTACGGCTCGCATCACAGCGACGCCATCATCTCCGACTCGCAAGCCCAGACTCGCCGCTTCATGGCTGAAGTCGACTCGAGCTCGGTGATGGTCAACGCGCCCACCAGCTTTGCCGACGGTTTCGAATACGGCCTGGGCGCGGAAATCGGCATTTCGACCGACAAGATTCACGCGCGCGGTCCCGTGGGGCTTGAAGGCCTGACCTGCGAGAAATACATCGTCGTCGGCGACGGCACGCAGTTGCGCGGGCAGGGGCCGGTCTGACTTGGCCCACGTCGGTCAGGCTTCAGGCAGCGGCGCGCAGGCAATGGCCGATCCGATTGCGGTTCCGCTGAACACGGCACGGGTGCCACAGCGCATCGGCATACTCGGCGGCACGTTCGACCCGGTGCACATTGGCCATTTGCGTGGCGCACTGGAAGTTGCCGAACTGCTGGAACTTGATGAGCTGCGTTTGACGCCCAGCGCCCGACCGCCTCATCGCGACACGCCAAGTGTCTCGGCGCAGGACCGTCTGGCGATGGTGCAGTGCGCGGTCGCCGGGGTGCCACCCTTGACGGTGGATGATCGCGAGCTGTTGCGCGACAAGCCGTCGTACACGATCGACACGCTGGAATCGATGCGCGCGGAACTCGCCGCCGATGACCAGCTATTTTTATTGCTGGGTTGGGACGCCTTTTGCGGGCTGCCTTCCTGGCATCGGTGGGAAGAGTTGCTGGAGCACTGCCATATCGTGGTGCTGCAACGCCCGGACGCCGACAGCGAGTCCCCGGATGCGATGCGAAATCTGCTCGCGGGACGTGCCGTCAGTGATCCAAAGGCCCTCAAGGGGCCCGGGGGAAAGATTACGTTCGTCTGGCAGACGCCGCTTTCGGTGTCTGCCACCCAGATCCGTCAACTGCTGGCCAGCGGTAAGTCGGTACGTTTTCTGGTGCCAGACGCGGTACTGGCCTATATCGATACGCACGGGCTGTACCGTGCGTCGAACTGAAGGTGTGTTGCTACGCAGCCAAGTGCGCGAAGAAACGCCCAAACATACGAGTTAAAAGAGTTTTTTATGACTGACAAACGCGCTGTAAACCCAATCATCGAAGTGATCAGGGCTGCCCTGGAAGACGTCAAGGCCCAGGATATCCAGGTGCTGGACGTTCGTGACAAACAAAGCATCACTGATTACATGGTCATCGCGACCGGTACTTCCAATCGCCAGATCAACGCGATGCTCGACAAGGTCCGCGAAGAAGTCAAAAAGCAGGGCCTCAAGCCGCTGGGCGAAGAAGGCAAGGGCGACAGCGACTGGGTGCTGCTCGACCTGGACATCGCCATTGTTCACATGATGACCGCCTCCGCTCGCCAGTTTTACGACCTCGAGCGTCTGTGGGCCGGTGCCGAGCAGAGCCGTTCGGCCAGCGCTGCACACCACAGCCCGGAAAACGCTCACGAGCATTTCGACAAGCTGAACAAAGACCAGGCCTAAGGCGTCGTTGTGCGTCTGCGTCTGATCGCTGTCGGTTCCCGCATGCCCAAGTGGGTGGAAGAAGGTTGGCATGAATATGCCAAGCGTCTGCCATCCGAACTGGCGCTGGACCTGGTGGAAATTCCGCTCAATACCCGTGGCAAGAACGCCGACGTGGCACGCCTCATCCGTCAGGAAGGCGAGGCCATGCTGGCGAAAGTGCAGCCGGGCGAGCGGATCGTCACGCTTGAAGTGCATGGCAAGCCTTGGAGCACCGAGCAACTGGCGGGCGAGCTCGATCGCTGGCGTCTGGATTCGCGCACGGTCAACCTGATGGTCGGCGGTCCGGAAGGGCTGGCGCCGGAAGTCTGTGCACGGGCCGAGCAGCGTTGGTCGTTGTCGCCACTGACGTTGCCGCACCCGCTGGTGCGCATCCTCATCGGCGAGCAGATTTATCGTGCCTGGACCGTGCTGTCCGGTCACCCTTATCACAAGTAGCGCCGCTGCCTTCACTGTGAACCTGCCCTAAATGTCTCAGCCGATCCGCCTGAAAGACCACGAAAAGGACGCACGCCTGGTGCGCAGCCGAGTCGTGGTCGGTGCAGTCGCGGTCGTCGTGCTGATCTGCGTGCTGATCGCGCGGCTGTATTTCCTGCAGGTCATCCAGTACGAGTACCACTCGACGCTGTCCGAGAACAATCGCGTTCACGTGCAGCCGATTCCGCCGAGTCGCGGGCTGATCTACGACCGCAACGGCGTGGTCATTGCCGACAACCGGCCGAGCTTCAGCCTGAGCATGACCCGCGAACGTTCCGGTGACTGGACCCAAGTGCTGGACACCATCGTTCAAGTGCTTGAGCTGACGCCGGATGATCGGATCATCTTCGAAAAACGCATGAAGCAGGGGCGACGGCCGTTCGAGCCGGTGCCCATTCTGTTCGAGCTGACCGAAGAGCAAATCGCCCGTATCGCCGTTAATCAGTTCCGGCTGCCGGGCGTTGAAGTGGTGGCGCAGTTGGTTCGTCACTATCCGCAGGGCGAGCACTTCGCCCACTCGGTGGGTTACATGGGGCGGATCAACGAGAAAGAGCTGAAAAGCCTCGATCCCGTGAATTACAGCGGCACTCACCACATGGGCAAAACCGGTATCGAGCGCTTTTACGAGCCCGAGCTGCACGGCCAGGTCGGTTACGAAGAAGTCGAAACCAACGCCCGCGGCCGCGTCTTGCGCGTGCTCAAACGGACCGATCCGGTGCCCGGCAAGGACATCGTCCTGAGCCTCGACATCCAGTTGCAGGAAGCCGCCGAAGCCGCGCTGGCCGGGCGTCGCGGCGCCGTGGTGGCGTTGGACCCAAGCACCGGCGAGGTGCTGGCGATGGTCAGCCAGCCGAGCTTCGACCCGAATCTGTTCGTCACCGGAATCAGCTTCAAGGCGTACTCCGAACTGCGAGATTCGGTCGACCGCCCGCTGTTCAACCGTATCTTGCGGGGCCTGTATCCACCGGGTTCGACGATCAAGCCGGCGGTGGCGATTGCCGGTCTCGATACTGGCGTTATCACGGCGAGCACGCGGGTGTTCGACCCCGGCTATTACATGCTGCCGAACTACGACCACAAATACCGCAACTGGAACCGCACCGGCGATGGCTGGGTGGATCTGGACACGGCGATCATGCGCTCCAACGACACCTACTTTTACGATCTGGCCCACAAGGTCGGGATCGATCGGCTGTCGGCCTACCTGAACAAGTTCGGCATCGGCCAGAAAGTCTCGCTGGACATGTTCGAAGAATCCCCCGGCCTGATGCCCTCCCGTGACTGGAAACGTGTCACCCGGCGGCAGGCGTGGTTCCCGGGTGAAACACTCATTCTGGGGATCGGCCAGGGCTACATGCAGGCCACCCCGCTGCAGTTGGCCCAGGCCACCGCGCTGGTGGCGAACAAAGGCAAATGGAACCGCCCGCACCTGGCCAGGACCGTCGAAGGGCAGAAGCCGGTGGACCACAACCCGATGCCTGACATCGTCCTGCGTGATCCGTCTGACTGGGCCAAGGTCAACCACGGCATGCAGCAAGTGATGCACGGCGCTCGCGGCACCGCGCGCAAGGCCGCGATCGGTGCCCAGTACCGCATCGCCGGCAAGAGCGGCACGGCCCAGGTCGTGGCCATTCGGCAGGGCGAGAAGTACGACCGCTCGAAAGTCCAGGAACGCCACCGCGACCACGCCTTGTTCGTCGGCTTTGCGCCGGCCGACAGCCCGAAGATCGTCGTTGCGGTGATGATCGAAAACGGCGAGTCGGGATCGGGCGTTGCCGCGCCGGTGGTGCGGCAGGTCATGGACGCCTGGCTGCTTGATCCTCAGGGCCATCTGAAACCCGAATACGCCAGCAATGCACAGCCTCCGGAGACCGCGGCCCGTGAAGAGTAATTTCGACCGCATCCTGTCCAGCGAAGATGTGATGCGCCGTCGCGCCACGTTTCTGCAGAAGATTCACGTCGATGGCCCGCTGCTGATCCTGCTGCTGACGTTGGCGGCGGGCAGTCTGTTCGTGCTGTATTCGGCCAGCGGCAAGAGTTGGGACCTGCTGATCAAGCAAGCGACCTCCTTCGGCATCGGCCTGGTGTCGATGTTCGTCATCGCGCAGCTTGAACCCCGATTCATGGCCCGCTGGGTGCCCGCCGCCTATGTGATCGGCGTTCTGCTGCTGGTGGCGGTGGACGTCATGGGCCACAACGCCATGGGCGCGACGCGCTGGATCAACATTCCCGGAGTCATCCGCTTTCAGCCCTCGGAATTCATGAAGATCATCATGCCGGCGACCATCGCCTGGTACCTGTCCAAGCGCACGCTGCCACCGCACCTCAAGCACGTGGCGGTGAGCCTCGGGTTGATCGGTCTGCCGTTCATTCTGATCGTGCGTCAGCCGGACCTCGGCACCTCGCTGCTGATTCTGGCCTCCGGCACCTTTGTGCTGTTCATGGCCGGCCTGCGCTGGCGCTGGATCATCAGCGTGGTGGCGGCAGCGGTCCCGGTCGCGGTGGGCATGTGGTTCTTCTTCATGCACGACTACCAGAAGCAGCGGATCCTGACCTTCCTCGACCCGGAGAGCGATCCGCTCGGCACCGGCTGGAACATCATTCAGTCCAAGGCGGCGATCGGTTCGGGCGGCGTATTCGGCAAAGGCTGGCTCATGGGGACGCAGTCGCACCTGGACTTCCTGCCTGAAAGTCACACCGACTTCATCATTGCGGTGCTCGGCGAGGAATTCGGGCTGGTGGGGATTTGCGCGCTGCTGCTGATCTATCTGTTGCTCATCGGCCGCGGGCTGGTGATCACCGCCCAGGCGCAGACGCTCTACGGCAAGCTGCTCGCGGGCAGCCTGACCATGACCTTTTTTGTTTACGTTTTCGTCAATATCGGTATGGTCAGCGGTCTGCTGCCGGTCGTAGGCGTGCCGTTGCCCTTCATTAGCTACGGCGGAACTTCGCTGGTGACGCTGCTGTCAGCGTTTGGTGTTTTGATGTCGGTCCATACGCATCGCAAATGGATCGCTCAGGTTTGATTAAGGTGAAGAACTCAATGCAAGTAGTGCGTGGCTGGGCTGCTCGATATGCGCCGCTGGTCGGTCTGATGGGCATCTTCGGCTCAGTGCAGGAATCACTTGCCGGTGACTATGACGGCTCTCCTCAAGTCGCCCAGTTCGTCAGCGAAATGACCCGCGATTATGGATTCGCGGGTGAACAACTGATCGATGTGTTCCGCGATGTGCAGCGCAAGCAGGCAATCCTCGATGCTATTTCCAGGCCTGCCGAACGCGTCAAGCCGTGGAAAGACTATCGCCCTATGTTCCTCACCGACGCCCGCGTTGCCCGGGGCGTCGACTTCTGGCGTCAGCACGAGGCCGCCCTGGCGCGCGCCGAGCACGAGTACGGCGTACCCGCTCAGGTGATCGTATCGATCATCGGCGTCGAGACGTTTTTCGGCCGCAATACCGGGAATTACCGGGTGATGGACGCATTGTCGACCCTGGCGTTCGACTATCCCCAGCGCGCCGACTTCTTCCGCAAGGAGCTGCGCGAGTTCCTGTTGCTGTCCCGCGAACAGCAGGTCGATCCGCTGACGCTCAAAGGCTCCTACGCCGGGGCGATGGGCTTGCCCCAGTTCATGCCGAGCAGTTTCCGCGCCTATGCAGTGGACTTCGACGGCGATGGCCACATCAACATCTGGAACGACCCGGACGATGCAATCGGCAGCGTGGCCAGCTACTTTCAGCGTCACGGCTGGGTGGCCGGCCAGCCGGTTGTCAGCCGCGCGGACGTGCGCGGTGACCGCGTCGATCAGGGCTTGAGCCCGGGCATCGATCCGGTGAAGACTGTTGGGGAGTTGCGAGCGTTGGGCTGGGCGAGTCATGATGCGCTGCGCGACGACATGCCGGTCACGGCATTTCGCCTCGATGGCGACAAAGGCCCTGAATACTGGATGGGCCTGAAGAATTTTTACGCAATCACGCGATACAACCGCAGCGTGATGTACGCCATGGCCGTGCATCAACTGTCTGAAATGCTTGTTCAAGCCCGGGACGTCAAGTAATGCGGCCACTGCCGATGCACCAACCATTGAAACTGATGGCCTTCACGGCACTGACGTTGCTGATCGTCAGCTGCTCGACCAGCCGCCCGACGACAACGACGCAGCGGCAGCAGGGCAACGTCATTCGCTCGCAGCCAGGGCTGGACATCAACAGGGCGCACAAAGACGGCGCGCCCTGGTGGGACGTTGATGTGTCGCGCATCCCCGATGCCATTCCGACCCTGCACACCGGCCCGTACAAGGCCAACCCGTATACGGTGCTGGGCAAGACCTATTTCCCCCTCAGCGATTCCAGGACCTATTCCCAGACGGGAACGGCGTCGTGGTACGGCACCAAGTTCCACGGGCAAAATACGGCCAACGGCGAAGTCTATGACCTGTATGGCATGAGCGCGGCGCACAAGACGCTGCCACTGCCCAGCTATGTTCGCGTGACCAACCTGGACAACAACCGCACCGTGATCCTACGGGTCAACGATCGCGGCCCGTTCTATTCGGACCGCATCATCGACCTGTCCTATGCAGCGGCGAAGAAGCTCGGTTATGCCGAAAACGGCACCGCACGGGTGAAAGTTGAAGGCATCGACCCTTCTCAGTATTGGGCGCAGCGCGGCAAACCGGCGCCGCTGATGCTGGATCAGCCGCAAGTGGCAAGCAGCAATCCGCCGCCTCGGCAGGCAGCGGCGCCGGTGATTACCGCATCGGCCGGTACGATCGAGCAATGGACGCCACCGCCGCAGCAACACGCCGCTCCGGTCACGCCCGTGCCGATCGACGCAAAAAAAAACGCTTCCGGACAAGCGTCTGGGCTGTTTCTCCAAGTGGGAGCGTTCGCCAACCCGGACGCTGCGGAACTCCTGAGGTCGAAATTGAGCGGGATGGTCCGCGCGCCGGTGTTCGTGAGTTCGATCGCGCGCAACCAACAGACGCTCTATCGCGTGCGGATGGGACCGGTCGACACGCCGGGTGAAGCCCAGCAGCTGCAAAACAGCGTAAGGTCGGCCAATCTCGGCTCGCCAAGCGTCGTCACGTCGGACCAGTAACGCTTTCATCAGCGATTAACGCCCCGGCAACGGAGGCGCGTTTCGCTGCCTGACCGACGACGTGCCGACCGGGTTTGTCGTTGTCAGCAGCTTTTCACGGCACGTTCTGTAGAATGTGAGCCCGTTTGCCGGGGTAGCCCGGCACCCGCTTTGCCCGCAAGGGCATGTTTGCCCATTAGCATTTTCGAGAGACGGATGAACATCACCAGCTTTGCAAAACGCCTTTGCCTGCTTATCCCGCTATTCACCACGCCTGCCGTGTTTGCGGTCGAACAGATGACGCCATCGCCACCGCAACTGGCTGCCAAGGCTTATGTGCTGATGGACGCCAACAGTGGCAACGTTCTGGTCGAAAACAATGGCGACCAGCGCCTGCCACCGGCCAGTCTGACCAAGCTGATGACCGCCTACATCGCCACGCTGGAAATCCGTCGTGGCCAGATCGGCGAAAACGACCCGGTGACCGTCAGCGAAAACGCCTGGCGCACCGGCGGTTCGCGGATGTTCATCAAAGTGGGCAGCCAGGTCACCGTCAGTGACCTGCTGCACGGCATCATCATTCAGTCGGGTAACGACGCCAGCGTTGCGCTTTCCGAGCACATCGCCGGCAGCGAAGACGCCTTCGCCGACCTGATGAACAAGACCGCTGCCGACCTGGGTATGGTCAACAGCCACTTCATGAACCCGACCGGCCTGCCGAACCCTGATCACTACGCCACCGCCCATGACATGGCCCTGCTGGCGCGCGCGATCATCCACGAAGACCCGGCGCACTACGCGATCTACTCGCAGAAAGAGTTCTTCTGGAACGGCATCAAGCAGCCAAACCGCAACCTGCTGCTGTGGCGTGACAAGACCGTCGACGGTCTGAAAACCGGTCACACCGAAGAAGCCGGCTACTGCATGGTGTCCTCGGCCGTGCGTGATGGCATGCGTCTGATTGCTGTCGTGTTCGGCACCAACAGCGAGCAAGCTCGTGCTGCCGAAACCCAGAAGCTGCTGACCTACGGTTTCCGTTTCTTCGAAACCCAGACCTTCTATCAGAAGGGCACCGAACTGGCTCAGGCGCCGGTCTGGAAAGGCACAGAGCGTCAAGTCAAAGCCGGTCTGGCTGAAGACCTGACCATGACCATGCCAAAAGGCGAGCTGAAGAAGCTGGCCGCGAGCATGACCATGAATCAACAGCTGGTTGCGCCGATCGCCAAAGGCGACGTCATCGGCAAGGTTGAGGTCAAGCTGGACGACAAGGTCGTGCACAGTGCCAACCTGATCGCTCTGGACGCCGTCGAGGAGGGTGGTATCTTCCGCCGCCTGTGGGATAGCATCCGCTTGTTCTTCTACGGTCTGTTCAACTGATCAACGATTGATCAAACGCTGACCGTTGCTCCGTACGCCCCCGTCGCCGATCGCGCCGGGGGCCTGTCCGTTTTCCGGCTTACGAGGCCGTTACTGCCATGACAGATACCGAAGTAAAAGCGCCAAAAATCGAATTTCCCTGCGCCGACTATCCCATCAAGATCATCGGCGACACGGGCGTGGGCTTCAAAGACAAGGTCATCGAGATTCTTGAGAAGCACGCCACCGTCGACATGAAAACCCTGGCCGAGCGCCAGAGCAGCAACGGCAAGTACACCACCGTTCAGCTGCACATCATTGCCACCGGGCAAGACCAGCTTTACGACATCAACAGCGAATTGCGGGCCACCGGCTTCGTGCACATGGTGCTGTGATGGGCGCGGCTCTGGGCTTTCGTGAACTCGGTCTGACCGACTACGAGCCCACCTGGCAGGCGATGAAACGCTTCACCGACGGCCGCGACCGCGAAACCGCCGATGAGGTCTGGCTTGTGCAGCATCCGCCTGTCTTCACCCAGGGCCAGTCCGGCAAGCCCGAGCATTTATTGCTTCCGGGGGATATCCCGGTGGTGCAGGTCGATCGCGGCGGCCAAGTGACTTATCATGGCCCCGGCCAACTGGTGGCGTATCTGCTGCTGGACGTGCGCCGTCTGGGCTTTGGCGTTCGCGACCTGGTCACCCGGATCGAACACAGCCTGATCGACCTGCTGGCCGGTTATGGTGTCACCGCCACAGCCAAGGCTGATGCGCCAGGGGTCTACGTCGACGGCGCCAAGATTGCCTCACTGGGGCTGCGCATCCGTAACGGCTGTTCGTTTCATGGCCTTGCGCTGAACGTCGATATGGATCTGGACCCTTTTAAACGGATAAATCCCTGCGGGTATGCGGGGCTGGCAATGACCCAGCTGCGCGAACAGGCAGGTCCGATTGAATTTGCCGAGGTTAGTGCCCGGCTGCGTGCGCAGCTCGTCAACCACCTCGACTACGCTGAGCAGACGACCCTAACGGGCGGAATCGATTGATATGACTACTGCGTATGAGGCAGCTGACACTGTCGTGAATACAGAGAATGCCGTACAAACCCTGATCCCGACGGTAAACGTGGCCACGCCTGAGCGTGTGGCGCGTCCTAAAGTGGAAGCCGGCGTGAAGCTGCGCGGTGCGGAAAAAGTGGCGCGCATCCCGGTGAAGATCATTCCGACGGTCGATCTGCCGAAGAAGCCGGACTGGATTCGTGTGCGTATCCCGGTCTCGCCGGAAGTCGACCGCATCAAAGCGCTGCTGCGCAAGCACAAGCTGCACAGCGTGTGCGAAGAGGCGTCCTGCCCGAACCTGGGCGAGTGCTTCTCTGGCGGCACCGCGACCTTCATGATCATGGGGGACATCTGCACCCGTCGCTGCCCGTTCTGCGACGTCGGCCATGGCCGTCCGAAGGCGCTGGACACCGATGAGCCGAAGAACCTCGCCGTCGCCATCGCTGACCTCAAACTCAAGTACGTCGTGATCACTTCCGTGGACCGTGACGACCTGCGCGATGGCGGCGCTCAGCACTTCGCCGACTGCATCCGCGAAATCCGCCTGCTGTCGCCGAACGTGCAGTTGGAGACCCTGGTCCCGGATTACCGTGGCCGTATGGACATCGCGCTGGAAATCACCGCCGCGACGCCGCCAGACGTCTTCAACCACAACCTGGAAACCGTACCGCGCCTGTACAAGGCCGCGCGTCCGGGTTCGGATTACCAGTGGTCGCTGACCTTGCTCAAGCGTTTCAAGGAAATGGTCCCCCACGTGCCGACCAAATCCGGGCTGATGCTGGGCCTGGGCGAGACGGATGAAGAAGTCATCGAAGTCATGCAGCGCATGCGCGAGCACAACATCGACATGCTGACCCTGGGTCAGTACCTGCAACCGTCGCGCAACCACCTGCCGGTGCAGCGCTTCGTGCACCCTGACGTATTCGACTGGTTCGCCGAAGAAGGCTACAAAATGGGCTTCAAGAACGTCGCCTCCGGCCCGTTGGTCCGCTCCTCGTACCATGCGGACGAGCAAGCCAAGCTGGTCAAGTCGCTGCTCACGGCGGGTTGATCACGGCGTCGCTGACGCAGAAAGCAAAACGGGCCGGATAGAAATATCCGGCCCGTTTTTTTGTGTTGCGTTTCATTCTGCGCAGTTACGGCTGGCGTAACTGCTGCAGCAATTCCTGGGTCGGGTACCCGTCCGCCGGCCAGCCAAAGGATTGCTGCGCGCTGCGAATCGCCTTGCGCGTGTTGGCGCCGATGATCCCGTCCGGCGCGCCTGCGTCGTACTGTCGGGCCGAGAGCAGCGTCTGCAGCTCGATACGCTCGGTGCGGCTCAGCGGACGATCACCGCGCGGCCAGCTTCCCTGCACATAACCGCCGCCGCTGAATCGTTCGGACAGCAAGCCGATCGCCATCGCATAGGACGACGAGTTGTTGTACTTCAGGATGGCGCGGAAGTTATCCATCACCAGAAAGGCCGGGCCTTTATAGCCCGCAGGCAGCAGCAAGGCGGCTTGCTGTTGCAGCAGATTGGCCGGCAGCGCAGAGCCGCTCGGCAGCTTCAGGCCCAGCTGCTGCCATTCGCCGATGGATTTGCGCGTTGAGGCGTCCGCCAGGGCGTAGTCAAACCCCTGAGCCAGCTGCACTTCGAATCCCCAGGGCTGGCCTTTCTGCCAGCCCGAGCTTTGCAGGTAATGTGCAGTGGAGGCCAGTGCGTCGGTGGGGGAGTTCCAGATATCACGGCGACCGTCGCCGTCGAAATCCACCGCGTGGGTGTTGTAGGTCGTCGGTATGAACTGCGTCTGGCCCATGGCGCCAGCCCAGGAGCCCAGCATGCTCGGCGCATCGATGTCGCCGTGCTGAATGATCTGCAGCGCGGCGATCAGTTGATCCTGGGCGAACTGTGGTCGGCGTCCCTCATAGGCCAGCGTCGCCAGCGAGCGAATCACCGACTGCGTGCCCTGGAACTGACCGAAGCTGCTCTCCATCCCCCACACGGCGACCAGTGCCTGGCGATCGACGCCATAACGCTGCTCGATGGCGCTCAGCGCGTCGGCATATTGATTCAGCAGGGCCTGACCCTTGCGTACACGCACGGCGGACATGGCGCCATCGAGGTATTCCCACACCGGACGACTGAACTCCGGCTGGCTGCGATCGGCCTTGACCACGCTCATGTCCGGCGTGACGCCGGCAAATGCGTTATCAAACACCTCCGGACGCACACCCGCGTTCAGCGCCAGAGCACGAAACTGGCTCTGCCACTCGCTGAAGGTCATTGCGGGCTGGATTTCAAAGTTGCCGTCGTCAGGTTGCGCAACAGCGCCGGAGGGCACGGGCAGACTTTTGACGACTTGCGCCGCGGGTGCGGCCTGGAGCGGGGTGGCAACGGCAGCGGTAGGCTGCTCGGCACAGGCAACCAGCGCGAAGAGGCTGGAAGCGGCGATCAACTGGCGAAGGTGCCAGCGACGGGGAAAGCTTGGGGGCATTCTGGGGTCCACAGGGCTAAACCGGAAGGTGCAGACCTTAACATGCCGGCCCTGTCGGTGGGGCGTCAGTCAGTAACCTGAAGTTTTCAAGCCGCCATAACGGAAGAAGCCTCCCAGCTTTTAGACTGGAAGGCTTCGCGGCGGTAGCTGCCTTTGCCCTTGCCGGGTTGTTCCTGACGGCTGCGGAACAGTGGCTGGGCGATGATGGATTTGGCCTTGTTCGGCCGCTTTTTGGCTTTGCTCATGGCGTTTTCGCTCAAGTGGTGGGGTGGAGGAGGGGGATATTCTGCCAGTTAGGCGCCGCTGTCCAATTAACCTGAGCTATCGAAACGTTACAGATTATTCCGCCGGCAATGCCAGCCGTTGCCCCGCCATCAGCAGTGTCAGACGACTGAGGCTGCTCCAGACCGATCCCTGGGCCTGGCCTTTGATCTGCGCGTCGATGTGTTGGGCGTCCATCAACAACTGGCCCCAGCGTCGCGCCGAGTGGCGTTGCAGGGCTTTGCTCATCAACGGCTTGCGCTTGTCCCAGATGGGCGGACGCGCCTGGCTGAAGGCTTTGTCCAGCGGGATGCCCTGACTGAACTGCAACGCCAGATTGGCCAGCACGCGAAGCTCGCGGGACAGCGCCCAGAGAATGACCGGAGGCTCGACGCCTTCGCCGCGCAGGCCTTCGAGCATCCGCAGCGCGTGGGCCGCTTCGCCGTTGAGGATGGCGTCAGTCAGACCGAAAACATCGAAGCGTGCGCTGTCGGCCACCGCCGCCTGCACGGTCTCGACCGTGATCTGGCCTTCTTCGGCCATCAGCTTGAGCTTTTCGATTTCCTGCGCAGCGGCGAGCAAGTTGCCTTCAACCCGCGCCGCGATCAGTTCGATGGCGTCCGGGGTCGCTGCGAGGCCGGCCTGTGACAGGCGCTGACGAATCCATTGCGGCAACTGGCTGGCGTCCACCGGCCAGATCTGCACGAACTGTGTCTGCGGCCCTTCGACCAGCGCTTTGCCCCATTTGGTTTTCTGCGCCGAGCCGTCGAGCTTGGGTAGGCTGATCAACAGCAGCGTGTCTTCGGCAGGGCGGCCGCAGTATTCCAGCAGTGCGGCGGCGCCTTTGTCGCCGGGTTTGCCGGACGGCAGGCGCAACTCCAGCAGCCTGCGCTCGGCGAACAGCGACATGCTCGCGCCCGCCTGAAGCAGGGTGCCCCAGTCGAAGCTCGAGTCGGCGCTGAACACCTGACGTTCGTCATAGCCTTGCTGGCGCGCAGCCGCACGGATGGCGTCGCACGCCTCCTGACATTGCAGCGGGTCATCGCCGCTGACGATGTAGACAGGCGCAAGCGCACCTTGAAGGTGTTTGGAAAGCTGGGCGGGGGCGAGTTTCATGGGTCAGAAAAGATCAGGGCCGGCGAACCGGCCCCGACGCCGTCACTTGGACGGGATTTCGATAGGCGACTGCTGTGGCGTCTCGTCGCGAATGCGCTGAGCAGCGGCTTCGGCATCCGCCTGGGCGCGGGCAGCGGCGTCGGCTTTGGCTTGCAGCTCGTCAAGGCGCTGAGGTGTCAGCTGCTGCAGACGGGCCAGCACTTTCTGCACGAGGTCAGTGCGCATTTCCTTACGGATCTGATCGGCTTCCTGGTCAGAGCCGATCAGGTTGTTGCCGTCATGGACAAAGACTTTCTGCGACTGCACGGAGTCATCAAGCAGCAGAACATCTTTGCTGCCGTGAATTTCGTACTTGAGCACGGTGGTCAGCTCGTATTCGGCGGAGCGACCGGAGCCGGCGTAGCTCGCCGTGCGCTGGGCTTCGTCTTCACGGGCGATGAACAGCTTGTACTGGGCGCCGGTGTAGACGTGCACGCCGCTGTTGGTCAGGGTCTGACGCAGCTGGGTGACGACGTCGCCGTAAGCGTCGCGCGCGCTCACGTCCAGTTCCTTGATCGACAGGGCGTTGGTGCCGGTGCCGCGCAGCTGGAAACCGCAGGCGCTCAGCAGAACCGCGAGTCCCATTACCAGCAGATTGCGTTTGATCATCTTGTTGCTCCCTTGAATCCGTTAGAACCCGGCATCCCGGGTTCTTGAAATTTATGCGGGGCCTGCAGACAGGCGCCCGATGATTGCGTCAGCTGGCGACGATATTAACCAGTTTGCCCGGCACCACGATGACCTTGCGGATCGTCAGGCCGTCGATGAAGCGCAGCACGTTTTCGTTGATCCGTGCGGCAGCCTCGACTTCCTCGCGGGTGGCGCTGGCGGGCATCTCGATATGGCCACGCAGTTTGCCGTTGACCTGAATCACCAGCTGCAACGTGTCCTGCACCAGTGCCGAGTCATCCACCACAGGCCAACCGGCGTCGATGATTGGACCTGAGTGGCCCAGCGCCGCCCACAATTGGTGGCTGATGTGCGGGGTGATCGGCGCCAGCAGCAGGGCGACCGTCTCCAGACCTTCCTGCAACAGCGCGCGGTCCTGAGCCGACACCTGCGGCGCTTTTTCCAGCACGTTCATCAGCGTCATCACCTGAGCGATAGCGGTGTTGAATTTGTGGTGCTGGCCCACGTCCTGACCTGCCTGTTTGATGGCCAGGTGGATCGAGCGGCGAATGGCCTTCTGGTCGTCGTTCAGCGCGGTTTTGTCGAGTGCGCCTGCAGCGCCCGCCGTCACGTGAGCCTGCGCCAGACGCCAGACACGCTTGAGGAAGCGATGGGAGCCTTCAACGCCTGAGTCAGACCACTCCAGGCTCATGTCAGGCGGCGAGGCAAACATCATGAACAGGCGGCAGGTGTCGGCGCCGTACTGGTCGATCATCGACTGAGGGTCGACGCCGTTGTTCTTAGATTTCGCCATCTTTTCGATGCCGCCGATTTCAACCGGCTGGCCATCGGCAATCAGCTTGGCGCCGATAATCTTGGCCTTGCTGTCGCGTTCGAACTCGACATCCGCCGGGTTGAACCAGGTTTTGCTGCCGTTGGCTTCCAGACGATAAAACGTCTCGGCCACGACCATGCCCTGGGTCAACAGGTTCTTGAACGGCTCGTTGGAGCTGACCAGGCCTTCGTCGCGCATCAGCTTGTGGAAGAAGCGCGCGTACAGCAGGTGCAGGATCGCGTGTTCGATACCGCCGATGTACTGATCAACCGGCAGCCAGTGATTCGCGGCCTTAGGGTCAACCATGCCGCCCTCGTAGTGAGGCGAGGCATAGCGGGCGAAATACCACGAGGACTCGACGAAGGTGTCCATGGTGTCGGTTTCGCGCTTGGCCGGCGCACCGCAGGTCGGGCAGCTGCACTCGTAGAACTCGGGCATGCGCGCCAGCGGTGAGCCCGCGCCGTCCGGTACCACGTCTTCAGGCAGCTTGACCGGGAGTTGATCTTCCGGGACAGGCACGTCGCCGCACGTGTCGCAGTGGATGATCGGGATCGGGCAGCCCCAGTAGCGCTGGCGGCTGATGCCCCAGTCGCGCAGGCGGAACTGGGTGCGTGAGTTGCCCAGTTCTTTCTTGAGCAGCGCGGCTTCCATGGCGTCGAACGCGCCGGTGAAGTCCAGGCCGTCGAACTCACCGGAATTGATGAGCTGGCCGTGCTCGCCGTACGCGTCCTGCCAAGGCGCAGGGGTTTCATCGCCCGCGCTGGTGCGCACAACGGCTTTGATCGGCAGGCTGTACTTGGTGGCGAACTCGAAATCGCGTTCGTCGTGTGCAGGCACGGCCATGACCGCACCGTCGCCGTAATGCATCAGCACGTAGTTGGCGACCCACACCGGGAGCTTCTCGCCGGTCAGCGGGTGTTCGACGAACAGCGAGGTCGGCAGGCCTTTCTTTTCCTGGGTAGCGACGTCGGCTTCGGCGACGCTGCCGCTTTTGCATTCGTTGATGAACGCTTGCAGCTCGGGATTATTCTGCGCCGCGAGGGTCGCCAGCGGGTGCTCGGCGGCAACGGCGACGTAGGTCGCGCCCATCAGGGTGTCGGGGCGGGTGGTGAAGACTTTCAGGGTGCCGGCTTCGCCGATGGACGCCTGGTCGTACGGGAACTGCACTTCCATGCCACGGGATTTGCCGATCCAGTTGCGCTGCATGGTCTTGACCTGTTCAGGCCAGCCCGGCAACTCGTCGAGGCTCTCCAGCAGCTCATCCGCGTAGGCGGTGATCTTGAAGTAGTACATCGGGATTTCGCGTTTTTCGATCACCGCGCCCGACCGCCAGCCGCGCCCGTCGATGACTTGCTCGTTGGCCAGGACGGTCTGGTCGACCGGGTCCCAGTTCACGGTGCCGTTCTTGCGGTAGATCACGCCTTTTTGGAACAGGCGAGTGAACAGCCATTGTTCCCAGCGGTAGTAATCGGGTTTGCAGGTGGTGATTTCGCGGGACCAGTCGATCGCCAGACCCAGGCTCTTGAGCTGGTTCTTCATGTAGGCGATGTTTTCGTAGGTCCACTTGGCGGGGGCGACGTTGTTCTTCATCGCGGCGTTTTCCGCCGGCATGCCGAACGCGTCCCAGCCCATCGGCTGCAGCACGTTTTTGCCTTGCATGCGCTGATAGCGGGCGATCACGTCGCCGATGGTGTAGTTGCGCACGTGACCCATGTGTAGCTTGCCGCTGGGGTAAGGGAACATCGACAGGCAGTAGAAGGTGTCCTTGCCTGGCTGTTCACTGACTTCAAAAGACTTTTGCTCGTCCCAGAAGGTCTGGGCGGCGGCTTCGATTTCGCGGGGCTGGTAGAGTTCGTGCATGGCTACTTTTGGCTGAAATGAGTGACCCTTGACCGCTTCTCGGCGTGACCGGATCAGGAAGCCTTCGCATGCCAGACGGGGCCGTCCGCATTGCGATGTATCCATGCCCGGTTGGGCGGAAGTGGATTTACAGGAAGCGCCGTAGCATACATGAGGCTACCAAGCCGAGGGAAACCCTGATTGCGTGCTCAAGACTCGGCATCTGCGGCATCCGCCGTTGGTCGCGGCATCGCGCCGGTTTTTGCAGCGGCGCTAAGCTCACTGACGGGGGTAAGTGTTTATCTTCAGTGAGGTGAACGGATGGCAGAGCTGCAGCATGAAGTAGAGCAACCTGATGTGTATGACCGTCTGATCGATCGTCTGGGCCTGGCTCTGGACACGGCAAAAACAGCGGTGCGACTTCGAAACGAATCCCCCGTTGAGCTTGAGTTGCGTGGCTTGAGTCACGCCGAGTTTCAGTTGATCGAGGCTTATCTGGGCAGAACCGAAGTCGTTGTCAAAGAGGATTCTCCGATCGCCACGAGGGGAAGTTCCAGCACCTCACGGGAGCCTTCAGAGCCGATGCGAGCGTCCCATCCCCACGCCAATGTCATCTGGCTCAAGGATCAGCGTCGAGCCAAGGTGTCGGCAAAGTTGAGTCGCTACAGTTCCAGCAAACATTTCAAGCGTTAACTTCTGCGGGGGCTGACCCCGGCCAATCGAGCATTGCTGCTTAGCGTCATTGCTTCTAGGCTTCGGGCATCTTTGGAGATGCCCGATGCCCTTTCGTTACTTCATCAAAAATCTGCTGCTGCCTCCGGGCCTTTTCCTGCTGTTGTTAGTGCTCGCCTGGTGCTTGAGAAACAGGCGACCGGTGTTGGCGCGGGTGCTGTTCGTGATGGGCGTTGGCGGGATGGCCGCGATGAGTCTGCCGATTGTGGTGGAGTGGTCGGCGAAGGGCATCGAGCGCATCCCGCCGCTGCCGCAGAGCGAGTGGGCAACGCTGGCCCAGCGCGCAGATGCGATCGTGATTCTGGGCTCGGGCCGGGAACGGAATGACCCGAGCTGGGGCAACGACATCCCGACGGGGGTTGCGCTGGAACGCATGAGATACGCCGCGCGTCTGTCGAAGGCGTCGGGCCTGCCGATCCTCACCACCGGCGGGCTGCATTACGGCGAGCCGCCGAGCGAGGCGGCGATCATGGCCGACTCCCTGCGCGACGACTTTGGCGTGACTGTCCGTTGGCAAGAAGGTGAAAGCCGCACGACCTGGGAAAACGCCAAGATGACGGCCGCGATCTTGTTGCCGCAGGGCATCAAGCGCGTGGTCGTGGTGACCCAGGCGTGGCACATGCCGCGTTCGGTCTGGAGTTTCGAGAAGGCCGGGTTCAGCGTGGTTCCAGTCCCGGTCGGCTTCCTGAGCGTGGACAACGCCCGCCCGTTCGGTGGCTGGACGCCGGAGGCAAGGGCGGTGTGGCAGAACGGGCAATTGATCAACGAAGCGGCGGGGTTGGTGGGGTATCGGTTGTTTTACCGGTGAGCTGAGCAGCAGGCGTTCGGTCCCGCTGTCAAAGCGCGTATCCCCTGACACCGCGCACGCTGTTAGTGGGACCGGCTTTAGCCGGGAAAGCGTCAGGTGTCACACCGCATATTTGATGGTGTTCATTCGGGCCTCTTCCCGGCTGAAGCCGGTCCCACTCATGACCGCATGCATTAAGTCAGGCGGGTGCAGCCCAATTGTAGGGTCGCGTGCGGTCAGCGGGAATGGCTGCGATTTATTGTGGGACCGGTTTTAGCCGGGAAGGCGTCGGGTGTCACACTGCATGTTTGATGGTGTTCATGCGGGCCTCTTCCCGGCTGAAGCCGGTCCCGCAGGGATGTCATCATTCACCAGACATCTCTCGATACCCACTCACCCTAGGTAAAGCGTTTCACTGCTTTTACTGTTCGCCTTCACAACGAGGGAGAGCGGCGAAATGTATGGAAGCAAACATGAACGGTCTTTGCGTATCGGTCGATATTCCCAACAGGGGAACGTCTATCTCGTAACCTCTGTGGTGAAGGATCGCGCCCCTCTGTTCAGTAATATTCAAATAGGCCGCCTAGCGGTTCAGGAAATGAAACGTTTGCACGACTCAGGCGTTGTGCACTCATTCGCCTGGGTGGTTATGCCCGATCATCTGCATTGGCTGTTTGAACTCAAGTCAGGATCACTGCCTGCGCTCATGCAAGCGCTGAAGGGCAGAACCGCTTTCGCAGTGAACAAGGCACATGGCGCAAAAAAAATGACATGGCAGAAGGGTTATCACGATCATGGGGTCAGGGCCGATGAGGAGCTCGTCGAAATGGCTCGCTATGTCATTAACAACCCGATTCGAGCAGGCCTGGTGATGCACCGGGGGGACTATCCACTGTGGGACTGCGAATGGATGCTTGAGTGGGACTGCCTTTAGCTGTCCCACTAATAGACCGCGTGCGTTCAATCAGGCTGGTGCAGGCCAACTGTGAGACCTCAAGCAGTCAGCGGGGCTGGCTGAGGCTCAATGGTGCGACTGTGCGCAGTCAGCGGGACTGGCGAGATTTATTGTGGGACCGGCTTTAGCCGGGAAAGCGTCGGGTGTCACACCGCATATTTGATGGTGTTCGTGCCGGCTTCTTCCCGGCTAAAGCCGGTCCCACTAATAGTCCGCGTGCATTCATTCAGGCGGGTGCAGGCCCAATTGTAGGATCGCGCGCGGTCAGCGGGACTGGCTGTGGCTCAATGGTGGGACCGTCCGCATTCGGTGAGACTGGCTGCGGTTTAATGTGGGACCGGCTTTAGCCGGGAAAGCGTCAGGTGACACACCGCATGTTTGATGGTGTTCGTGCCGGCCTCTTCCTGGCTGAAGCCGGTCCCACTAATGGTCCGCGTGCATTCAGTCAGGCGGGTGCAGGCCAGTTGTAGGACCAAGCGCAGTCAGCGGAGCTGGCTGCGCTCGAGGGCTCACACCGCCTTCGCCATCCGACCTGCGAAGAACGCCCAGCCGATCAGCAGCAGTGACAGCACGATCAACGGCCACGAGCGCCAGTGCAGGTACGGCGTGAGGTTTTGCATCGGGGTGACTTCGCCGTACATCACGGCGCGCTCGAACTGCGGCACGGTGGTAGTGATTTCGCCGAACGGGTCGATCAGCGCGCTGACGCCGTTGTTGGTGGCGCGGATCATCCAGCGGCCGGCTTCCAGGGCGCGCATCTGCGCCATCTGCAAGTGCTGCAGCGGACCGATCGAGGTGCCGAACCACGTGTCATTGCTCACCGTCAGCAGCAGATCGCTTTGCGCCGACAGCCCTGCGGCGAACTCCGGGTACACCACTTCATAGCAAATGAACGGCGCGATCTCATAACCCTTGGCCTGCAACAGCGCTTGCCCGGACGGGCCGCGCGCAAAGTCGGACATCGGCAGGTTGAAGAACCCGATCAACCCCCGCAGCAGGTCCTGCAACGGCACGTACTCACCAAATGGCACGAGCTTCTGCTTCAGGTAAGTGCCATCGCCTTCACCGGTTACGGTAATGGCGTTGTAGTAACGGTATTCCCCATGGGTGCCTTTCTCTCGCAGTGGCACGCCGGTGATCAGCGCCGAATCGCGCTCGGCCGCAAACTTGCCCATCACCGACAGGTAGCCTTCGACCGATTCCTTGAGCACCGGCACGGCGGTTTCCGGCCAGATGATCAGGTCAGCTTTCTTCGAGGTGAACGTCATGTCGCGGTACAGCGCCAGTTGCGCGTTGAGCGCCGCCGGGTCCCACTTCATGCTCTGTTCGACGTTGCCCTGCATGGCTGCGACGGTCAGTGGCTTGCCGGCAGGCTCGGTCCAGGCGTGATGCTTCAGCGCCAGCCCGGCAACCCATGGCGCCAGCAGCAACGCAATGCCTGCCGCCAATTTTGGCGCGCGGGTGCGCAAACGAGGCAGATTGCACAGCAGCGCGGCACTCAGGGCGAGCACAAAGGAGATCAGCCACATGCCGCCCAGTGGCGCGAGTCCTTTGAGAGGGCCGTCCAATTGACTGTAGCCGGAATAAAGCCAGGGGAAACCGGTGAGGAACCAGCCGCGAAACATCTCCTGGCCGAACCACAGGGCCGCGAAGGCCAGTGAGTCTGCCAGCGGCGCTTCGTTGCGGCGGATCCAGCGGGCCCAGATCCACGCCGGCAGGGCGAAGAAGAACGCCACCGCTGCGCAGAACAGCACCATCAGGAAAGCCGCCAGCCAGACCGGCGCCTCGCCATAGGTGTGGATGCTGACGTAAATCCAGCTGGTGCCGCCGCCGAACAGGCCGAACCCGTAGGACCAGCCGCGCCAGAGGGCCTGACGCGGTGTGAGGTCACGCAGACCGAGATAGAAAACCACCAGCGCGACAATCGCCAGGGGCCAGATATCGAACGGTGCCAGGGCCAGGGTAATCAACGCGCCGGCCACCATGGCCAGCAGGTTACCGGGCCAGCCGGGGCGGGTGATCCAGCGCATTTACATTCCTTAAAGCGGGTAGGGCATTACGTGCGGTTGATCGGGCTCAGGCGCAGCAAGTGAATACGACGGCTGTCGGCATTCAGGATGCGGAAACGGTACGCGCCGATTTCGGTGATTTCATTACGCTTGGGCAGATGCCCGAACGCATTCATCACCAGACCGCCGACGGTGTCGAATTCGTCATCGGAGAACCCGCTGTCGAAGAACTCGTTGAAGCTCTCGATCGGGGTCAGCGCCTTGACCAGGAAATCGCCACTGGGCAGCGGCTTGATGTAGCTGTCTTCCTCGACGTCGTGCTCGTCTTCGATGTCGCCGACGATTTGCTCGAGCACGTCTTCGATGGTCACCAGACCTGCGACGCCGCCGTATTCGTCGATGACGATGGCCATGTGATTGTGGTTGGCGCGGAATTCCCGCAACAGCACGTTCAGACGCTTGGATTCAGGGACGAAGGTCGCCGGGCGCAGCAGGCTTTTCACGTCGCCGCTGCCACCGTCTTCCTTGAGAATCAGCGGCAGCAGGTCCTTGGCGAGCAATACGCCCAGCACGTCATCGTGGCTTTCGCCGATGACCGGGTAGCGCGAGTGCGCCGAATCGATCACGGCCGGCAGGAATTCGCGCGGGGTCTGGCTGGCCTTGATGCTGATCATCTGCGAACGCGGCACCATGATGTCGCGGACCTGCAGGTCGGCGACCTGGATAGCGCCCTCGACGATGGCCAGCGCTTCACTGTCCAGCAGCTTGTTCTGATGGGCTTCGCGCAGCAGCTCCAATAGCTCCTGACGGTTTTTCGGCTCATGGGCAAATGCCTGGGTCAGTTTGCCCAACCATGACTTTTGCCCGTTGCTCGATCGGTCTTCGCTCATAGCCCTTACTCGTGGTCCTTGGCTGATGTTTCTAAATGGGGTGTATCGGAATGCGATGCTTCTGAATGAACAGCGTCGACAGGTTCGTCGTCCGCGTAGGGATCCGGATAGCCAAGTTCTGCTAGCAACTCCCGTTCCAGCGCTTCCATCTCTTCCGCTTCGTCATCATCGATGTGATCGTAGCCCAACAGATGCAGGCAACCATGAATCACCAGATGCGCCCAATGGGCATCCAGTGATTTGCCCTGTTCAGCGGCTTCACGGGTGACCACAGGCACGCAGATGACCAGATCGCCCAGCAACAGAATGTCCAGCATCTCGTCGGGGACGTCGGCAGGAAACGACAACACGTTGGTGGCGTAATCCTTGTGCCGCCACGTGTTGTTCAGCTCTCGGCCTTCCGCTTCGTCGACGAGGCGAATGGTCAGTTCCGAGTCAGCCGAACGCTGGCGCAGGCCCATTTCACACCAGAGGCGGAACTGGGCTTCGCTCGGGGCGCTGGCCTGACTCGCAAGTTGCAGATCCAGCTCAAGCATCGCGGCGAGTGTCCGGTGAACCGTGGGGAGCGGCCGGGTTGTCGGTGCGTTCTTCGTAGCGCTCGTAGGCTTCGACGATGCGCTGCACCAGCGGGTGGCGCACGACGTCCTTGGGCTTGAAGTGGGTGAAGCTGATGCCCGGCACGTCCTTGAGCACTTCAATGACGTGGTTCAGACCGGATTTCGTGCCCTTGGGCAAGTCGATCTGGGTCACGTCACCGGTGATCACGGCCGTGGAGCCGAAGCCGATACGGGTCAGGAACATTTTCATCTGCTCGACGGTGGTGTTCTGACTCTCGTCGAGAATGATGAAGCTGTTATTAAGGGTACGACCGCGCATGTACGCCAGCGGCGCGACTTCGATCACCTGCTTCTCGATCAGCTTGGCGACGTATTCGAAGCCGAGCATTTCGTACAGCGCGTCATACAGCGGGCGCAGGTACGGGTCGATTTTCTGGGACAGATCGCCGGGCAGGAAGCCGAGCTTTTCGCCCGCTTCTACGGCAGGACGCACCAGCAGAATGCGGCGGATGGTCTCGCGCTCAAGCGCATCCACCGCAGCGGCCACCGCCAGATAGGTCTTGCCGGTACCGGCCGGGCCGATGCCGAAGTTGATGTCGTTGGCGAGGATTTCCTTCACGTACCGCTGCTGATTCAAGCCACGGGGGCGAATCATGCCTTTCTTGGTACGCAAAGCGACGCCGACCTCGGCAGCAGGGTGGTTGTCCAGCTCTTCGACGCCGGATTCCTGCAGAAACAGATGGACCATGTCCGGGGACAGTTCGGTCGCTTTCGTTTCCCGATACAGCCGGCGCAGCAGGTTCTCTGCCGAGGTGGTTTGTTTGCGCTCGCCGATCATCTCGAACTGGCCTCCGCGATTGCGGATCTCGATGTCCAGGCGCTGTTCGATCAAGCGCAAATGCTCGTCGAATTGCCCGCACAGATTGGCGAAGCGGTGAGCCTCGATAGGTTCGAGGCTGAAGCGATGTGGTTCGATAGGTGCGTTCAAAGTGGTTTTGGGCCGCCCGACGGCAATGTGAAGTGACGTGAAGGATAACCCCTGCAGGCAGTGTCCGGAAGGGTTCGCGCACTAATGGGTAAATGAGGTCAGCAGACGCCCGGCAGGATGCCCTTTGGCAGACAGCCCGCCGGGCCCGTGCGCCGAATCGCGGGCCGGTGCAGCCGACGTATGGCGGCTGTCCGGCACCTGATTCAACGCTTGGGCCTGCACGAAAAAATAGACGTGACGATTACATTGGGGCGCTTTTGGCTTATTGCAACAACGACCCGCGGAGCGAGTGGGGTTGGGCGCTGTCGATGTACACGTCGGTGAACTGGCCGATCAGCCGGGGGTTGTCGCAACGGAAATTGACGATCCGGTTGTTCTCGGTACGGCCCTGCAATTCACCGGGGTCCTTCTTCGAATAGTCGGTGACCAGAATGCGCTGCACGGTGCCGGCCATCTTGCGGCTGATGTCCAGACCCTGACGGTTGATCAGGTCCTGCAGCTGCTTGAGGCGTTCTTTCTTCACTTCTTCCGACGTGTCGTCGGGCAGATCGGCCGCGGGCGTGCCGGGGCGCGCGCTGTAAACGAAGGAGTAGGAGAAATCCATGCCGACGTCTTCCACCAGCTTCATGGTTTGCAGGTGATCCTTCTCGGTTTCGCCCGGGAAGCCGACGATGAAGTCGGAGCTGATGCAGATGTCCGGTACCGCCGCGCGCAGCTTGCGCAGGCGTGACTTGTATTCGAGCACGGTGTGATTGCGTTTCATCGCTGCAAGAATCCGGTCAGAACCTGATTGCACGGGCAAATGCAGATGCTTCACCAGTTCCGGCACTTCGGCGTGGGCTTGAATCAGGCTGTCGGAGAATTCCAGCGGGTGCGAGGTGGTGTAGCGAATGCGGTCGATGCCGTCGATGGCTGCAACCACGCGGATCAATTCGGCCAGATCAGCGAGGCGCCCGTCGTGGGTTGTGCCGCGATAGCCGTTGACGTTCTGGCCCAGCAGGGTCACTTCACGCACGCCGTTTTCGGCCAGATGAAGCACCTCGTTAATGACGTCGTCGAACGGCCGGCTGACTTCTTCGCCACGGGTGTAAGGCACCACGCAGAACGTGCAGTATTTGCTGCAGCCTTCCATGACCGACACATAAGCGCTCGGGCCATCGACACGGGGCTCGGGCAGGTGGTCGAATTTTTCGATTTCGGGAAACGAGACGTCAACCTGGGGCAGGCGCGTGATGCGCGCCGCGTCGATCATTTCCGGCAGGCGGTGCAGGGTCTGCGGGCCGAATACCACGTCGACGTACGGTGCGCGGTCGCGGATGGCCGCGCCTTCCTGACTCGCCACGCAGCCACCGACGGCGATGACCATTTCCGGGTTCGCCAGCTTCAGTTCCCGCCAGCGGCCAAGCTGGGAGTACACCCGATCCTGCGCCCGCTCGCGGATTGAACAGGTGTTGAGCAGGATGACGTCGGCGTCTTCCGCCCGTGCGGTGACTTCCAGTGCTTGATGTTCGCCCAGCAGATCGACCATGCGCGAGCTGTCGTACTCGTTCATCTGGCAGCCGTGGGTTTCGATGTAAAGCTTCTTGGCCATGCGCGGGTTCATCAGGTGATTCAAAGAACCGCGCATTATAGGGATGCGGGCCCCGGCTTCCTAGCGTCGTCTAACCAGCGGCATGCTATAGTTCGCGCCCTTTTCAAAACGCTGACCACTGCCTGCCTGTTATGACCAAACGCGAAGCTCCAATCTACAAGGTGATTTTTCTCAACCAGGGACAGGTGTTCGAGATGTACGCCAAACAGATCTATCAGAGCGATCTGTGGGGTTTTCTGGAAGTGGAAGAATTCGTCTTCGGCGAGCGCACCACCGTGGTGGTCGACCCGAGTGAAGAGAAGCTGAAGGCGCAGTTCGATGGTGTTGTACGCAGCTTCGTGCCGATGCACTCGATCGTGCGGATCGATGAAGTCGAGCGGATGGGCACAGCGAAGATCACCGAGGCGCGTCACACCGGCAACGTCATGCCGTTTCCGATGCCCATGCCGGACAAGTAACCGACGGTCTACAAGTAGCCGATACCGGACAGGCGATCGGCAATAACACCGGGATCAGGGCTTGACGCTGTCGGCAGGGAAGGGCGCGAACGGTGTGCGTCCTTCAGCGGTTTGCAGCTCCAGCAGGTATTTGCGGAAGATCTGCCCGAGCACTTGCGTGGCCACTTCGAGATCCTCGCGCTTCATCTGTGCCGACACTTCATCCGCCTGGTCCAGTGCATCTTCCGAACCGTTGACCGCCGCCATCTTCAGCACGATATACGCCTGAATGTTGTTGGCCTGCACCCCTTCGCCACGAAAGAACATCAAGCCCAGCTGGTACTGCGCCTGGGCATGGCCCTGCAATGAAGCTTTTTCGAAATAGTTGAGTGCCTGGGGCAAGTCACGTGGCGCACTTTTGCCCTCGTAATAGAACTCCCCCAACTCGTATTGCGCCTGCGCATCCCCATCCTGAGCCGCCTGCTGACAAGCGGACAACGCTGCTGGCAGGTTGTCTGGCTGGGTATCGAGGGTGCAACGACCCACCGCCGGGATCAACAACGAGTTGCCACCTGCATTAGCCAGCAGGGGATGAAGAAGCAACAGGCAGCCCAATGCAAGGGTGCGGCCGGTGCGATTCATGGAAGTCGACTTACCTCTGAAAAAGGTGCGGGCATGCCCGTCCAGCGAAACGTGCTGGCTGCGCATTATGAAATAAGCGAGGGCAACCTTACAAAGTCTTTACTGATTTTCTGCTGCGCGGACTTGATAGACCTGAATTCAGGGCGGTTGACCAGGCCGTAGACACTCGGGCGGCATCCGTTCCGCCCGGTCTGCCGGTCATTTCAGTTGAGCAAACGCCTTTTCTGCCGCGTCCAGCGTCTGCTGCAACTCCGCGTCACCGTGGGCGATGGAGGTGAAGCCGGCCTCGAAGGCGCTTGGCGCCAGGTACACGCCGCCTTCCAGCATCAGGTGGAAGAACTGCTTGAAGCGATTGGCGTCGCTGGTCATCACGTCCTGGAAGGTGACGATTTCTTTAGCGTCGCTGAAGTACAGGCCGAACATGCCGCCCGCCTGGGTGGTCACGAACGGGATGCCGGCGGCGTCGGCGCGCTGTTGCAGGCCTTCCAGCAGGCGCGTGGTGAAGGCAGTCAGTTCGTCGTGGAAACCCGGGCGGCTGATCAGGCGCAGGGTGGTCAGACCCGCCGCCATCGCCAGCGGGTTACCCGACAGAGTGCCGGCCTGATATACCGGGCCCAGCGGCGCGATGTGCGACATGATTTCGCGCTTGCCGCCGAAGCAGCCAACCGGCATGCCGCCGCCGATGATCTTGCCGAAGGTGCTCAGGTCCGGCTTCACGCCGTAGTACGCCTGCGCGCCGCCGAGGGCAACGCGGAAACCGGTCATCACTTCATCGAAAATCAGCACCACGCCATGTTCGTCGCAGGCCTCGCGCAGGCCTTGCAGGAAACCCGGCGCGGGCGGCACGCAGTTCATGTTGCCCGCCACCGGCTCGACGATGATGCACGCCACTTCCTGGCCAACGTCAGCCAGCATCGTCTTGACCGCGTCGATGTCGTTGAACGGCAAGGTCAGCGTGTGCTTGGCGAACGCCGCCGGTACGCCGGGCGAACTCGGTACGCCCAGGGTCAGTGCCCCCGAACCGGCTTTCACCAGCAGGCTGTCGGAGTGGCCGTGGTAGCAGCCCTCGAATTTGATGATGCTGTCCCGACCGGTAAAACCACGGGCCAGACGGATCGCGCTCATGGTCGCTTCGGTGCCGGAGCTGACCATGCGCACCATTTCCATCGACGGCACGATCGAGCAGACCAGATCGGCCATCTCGGTTTCCATCGCCGTCGGCGCGCCGTACGACAGACCGTGTTCCAACTGCTTGCGCACGGCGTCGAGCACGTCCGGGTGGCTGTGGCCCAGAATCATCGGGCCCCACGAGCCTACGTAATCGACGTAACGCTTGTCGTCTTCATCGGTGACGTAGGCGCCCACCGCGTGCTTGAAGAACAGCGGCGTGCCACCGACGCTTTTGAAGGCGCGGACCGGCGAGTTGACGCCGCCGGGGATGTGTTTCTGGGCGTTGGCGAACAGGGTTTCAGAACGGGACATGATGAGGTCTCTGTTTGAATCGGGAATGAATGAGTGCGTAACCGGCCTGATTCAGAATCAGGCGGGCTTGAACAAATCGTTGAAGGCGCGGGCGCGGCGGGTGACTTCCTGGGTGGTTTCCGCGCCGAACAGCCCGTGCACGACGGCCAGCAAGTCGGCGCCATGGGCTACCAGCGGCGCGGCGTTGTCCAGGGTAATCCCGCCAATCACCGCGATGGGCAGATTGATGCGCTTGCGCGCCTGGCTGAGCAGGTCGAGGCTGCAGGTCGGCGCGCCGGGTTTGGTCTGGGAATTGAAAAAGCGGCCGAAGGCGACATAGGTGGCGCCGTCGGCCTTGGCCTTGTCGGCCAGCTCAAGCTGCGCGTGGCAGGTCGCCCCGACAATGGCTTTGTGACCGAGCAGGGCGCGGGCGTCCGGCAGCGAGCCATCGGTTTGCCCCAGATGCACGCCGACACCCAGCCGCGCGGCCACTTCGGCGTCGTCGTTGATGATCAGGCGGGTCTTGTAGCGCTCGCACAGTTTGAGGAGCGCTGAGGCCTCGCGCAGGCGGCGGGTCTCGTCACCGGATTTGTCGCGGTATTGCAGAAGGGTCACACCGCCATCGAGGGCGGCTTCGACGTAAGACAGGAATTTGCCGGCCAACAGCTGGCTGTCGGTCACGGCATACAAGCCACGTAATCTCATCAAGGTGCCTCTTTTTCGTGGCGTTACGAGCAGAAATCCAGCGGCAGGCGGCGCGGAACGAATTGTCCCCGGCCCAGCTGTTCGGCATCGCGCAGCGTGCGCCAAGTGTAGTCCAGCGCCATTTGCACAGCGCCGATCAGGTCCTGACCCTGGGCCAGTCTTCCCGCCAGTGCGCTGGCCAGTGTGCAGCCGGAGCCGTGATAGCTGCCCGGCAGACGCTGACAGGTAAAGGTGCGTGACTGACCGCCGCGGATGTACAGGCGGTTGTGAACTTCGTGCTCATCGCCATGACCGCCGGTAATCAACAGGTGCTCACAGAACGGCAGCAGCTTCTCGGCGCACTCATCGGCCGTGCCTTCAGGCAGCTCAGCCAGAATGCGCGCTTCCGGCAGGTTCGGCGTGGCGATAGTCGCCAGAGGCAAAAGACGCTCGCGCATGGCGTAACCCACTTCGTCCTTGCCCAGCCGACCGCCGCCACCGGCACGCAACACCGGATCGCAGACCATGGGCAGGTGCGGATGCGCCGTCAGCAGTTCGACGACGGTGTCGACCATCTCCAGCGAACCCAGCATGCCCAGCTTCACTGCCGCGACGACGGAATCGTTGAGCACGGCATTGGCTTGCGCCAGCACCCACTCACGATCCAGCACGCGAAAGTCAGTGACGTTCACGGTGTCTTGAACAGTGAGGGCGGTGATGGCGGGAGCCGCGTGGCAACCCTGGGCGAGCAGGGCTTCGATATCTGCCTGCAAGCCGGCGCCGCCACTGGGGTCGTGACCGGAGAGACAGAGGACAACAGGGCGGGAGCTATAGATATTCATGGTGCGCGAGCTTACCACTAAAGTTTTTGCCGGTGGGACCGGCTTCAGCCGGGAAGGCGCCAGTACAAACACCATCAATTTTGCGGCAGGACGCATGCTGTTAGTAGGACTGGCTTCAGCCGGGAAAGCGCCAGTGCAAACACCATCAATTTTGCGGTGAGACATCCGACGCCTTCCCGGCTAAAGCCAGTCCTACACGGGAACAAACCCGCCCCGCACAATGCGCAGATTTAGATGGTGTCATCGAGCTATCGGTCGCTATCCTGTGGCGCTTCATACATTCCGCCAGAAGAGTGAATGCAAGTGCGTTGCCCGCTGACCTATTCGACCGATACAGCGGTCGCTCGCAGAATTGCGAAGCCGTGCGATTTGCCCACGGCAGCTCGTGGACTTCATCAGTGCCAAGGCGGTGCCCCATGCGCCTGGTGCTGATCTTCCTGCTCTGCCTGTTGCCGATGTTCGCCAGCGCCGTCGATTTTGATGAAAAGACCCGCAGCCTGGCACTGGGGCGCGACACCCAAGTGTTCGAAGACCCCACCGGCGATGCAACCATCCAGCAAGTCTCGTCCCCTGAGGGCGCCTCACGCTTCCAACCGCTTGCCGGTCAGTCGCTCAACGCCGGGTACTCTCGCTCCGCTTTCTGGCTGAAGGTGCGTCTGACGTATCGCCCCGGCAACCCGCTGGCGTCCGCCGACTGGCTGCTGGAAATGGCCTACCCGCCGATGGACCATGTTGATCTCTACCTCGGCGACGGCGACGCGCGACCCCGTCTGGCTTGGCAGACCGGCGACATGCTGCCGTTTGCCAGCCGGCAGATTAAGCAGAACAACTACGTGTTCGATCTCAACCTGAACGCCCACGAAACCAAGACCGTTTACCTGCGCGTCGCCAGCCACGGCTCGGTGCAGGCGCCGCTCAATCTGTGGGCCAGTCACGCCTATATAGAAGAGCAGCCGTCGCGGCTGTACATCCTCGGCATGATTTACGGCGTGCTGGCGGTGATGCTCGTCTACAACCTGTTCATCTACCTCAGCGTGCGCGACACCGCGTACCTGTATTACATCCTCTACATCACCTTTTTCGGCCTGTATCAGGTGTCGGTCAACGGCGCGGCGATCGAGTATTTCTGGCCGAATAACCCGTGGTGGGCCAATACCTCAACCACCTTCCTCATCGCCGCCGCGATTCTGTTTGCCAGCCAGTTCACCCGTAAATTCCTGCAGACGCCGAGCCTCGGGCGCTGGCTGGACGTGCCGCTGCGGGTGATGATGGTTTGCGCCGCGCTGATCATGGCCCTCGCGTTGAGCATGGATTACGGCGTTGCGCTGCGCCTGGTGACCGGGCTGGTGTTGTTGTTCACGCCGGTCGTGCTGTTGATCGGGCTGGCGGCGTGGTTCAAGGGCCGGCGGGTCGCGCGGTACTTCATCATCGGCTGGTCGGCGTTCCTGATCGGCGGGGTGGTCAACGCGACCATGCTGCTGGGGCATTTGCCCAACACCTTCTGGACCATGTACGCCAGCCAGATCGGTTCGGTGATCGAGGTGGCATTGCTGTCGCTGGCGCTGGCCGACCGCATCAACGCCATGCGCGAGCGTGAGGCGCAGATCATGGCGGAATCGCAGCAGGGGCTTGAAACCCTCAACCAGCAACTGGCGGTGAGTAACCGATTGAAAGACGAGTTTCTGGCCACGCTCACCCATGAACTGCGCACGCCCATGAACGGCGTGATCGGTTCGCTGGAATTGATGCAGATGGACGCGGCGCAGAGCGAGATCGAGCTGTATCGCCAGACCGCCGCCGATTCGGCGCAAAGCATGATGGGCATCGTCAACGGCATCCTCACGCTGACCGAACTGCAAGCCGGTCGGGTCACTGTGCGCAGCGAGCCGTTCAGCCTGCGCCATGTGCTGTTTCAGCTGCGCAGTGGGTTCGAGCCGCTGGCCCGCAGCAAGGCGTTGGCGCTGAGTGTGGAGCTGGACGAAACGCTGCCGGACAGCCTTGAAGGTGACGGCGTCAAGTTGCGCCAGTGCCTGGAGTGCCTGCTGGACAACGCGATCAAGTTCACCAAAACCGGTTCGATCAGAATCCGCGTCAACGGCCAGCGCCCAGACGCCGAGCACGTGCGGCTGGTGATCGACGTCATCGACACCGGCATCGGCTTCAGTCGACTTGATGAAGAAACGCTGTACGCCAACTTCTTCCAGGTGGATGGATCGACAACGCGGGAATACGGCGGGCTGGGCATCGGCCTGGCAATTTGCCGACAGTTGATTGAATTGCAGGACGGGCGCCTGAGCCATCAGTCCGAACCGGGCAATGGTAGCCAGTTCCGCTTGAGCCTGGATGTGCAGATCGCCGCGCAAACGGTGTAGGAGCGTGGCTTGTCCCGCGATCGGCCGGGAACCGGTCGTCGAATCGGCGCATGCGGTGGATCAGGAGAAATCGATGCCAAGTGTGCTGCCGCTCCGCGCCAGATCGCGGGACAAGCCACGCTCCTACAGTTGATCTGCATCCATTCCGAGATCGTGCGCCCACAAGGCAAAACCGCCGTGATTTCGTCTTCTATGGCGCTGTCGCCGGCGCAGTGTGCGTGATTCACTAGGTCAGCAGCCAACCGCCCCGTGCTGCCCGGACCGGAGTCGCCTCATGGACCAGCCCATCAATCTGCACCAGTTCGCCGAGACCCACGAGGTCACCAATCAGCCGCCTTCTCTGGACGGCACCAACCTGTACCGCATCGACCTGCCGCTGCAAGAGTGGTCCCGGCGTTTCGGCGCAGGCTGGGCGCAAGACAGAATCGACGCCTACGGCGCGCTGGCCGGCGGCCCGTTGATGGAAGCGGGTTTTCTCGCCAACCAGAACAAGCCGGTGTTCGCCAGCCATGATCGCTACGGCCATCGCATCGATCTGGTGGAGTTTCATCCTGCGTACCACCAGTTGATGCAAACCGCCGTCGAGCACGGCATCCCGTCGCTGCCGTGGACCGATCCCAGGGAAGGTGCCCACGTCGCCCGCGCGGCGATGAGCTATCTGCACACCCAGGCCGAAGCCGGCAGCGGTTGTCCGCTGACCATGACCTTCGCCAGCGTCCCGGCCCTGCGCCTTCAACCGGACCTGGCCGAGGTCTGGCTGCCGAAGGTCCTCGCCACCCACTACGACCCGCGCAACGTCGGCATCGCCCACAAGGCCGGCGCCACCATCGGCATGGCCATGACCGAGAAACAGGGCGGCACCGACGTGCGCGCCAACACCACGCGGGCCTATCCGGTCGGCCTGCCCGGGCCCGGTCAGGCGTATGAACTGGTCGGGCACAAATGGTTTTGTTCAGCGCCCATGTGCGACGCCTTTCTCACCCTGGCGCAGACCGACAAGGGCCTGACCTGTTTCCTGCTGCCGCGCCATCGCCCGGACGACACCCGCAACGCGTTCTACATACAGCGGCTGAAGAACAAACTGGGCAACTGGTCCAACGCCTCCAGCGAAGTGGAATTCCGCGGCGCCCTGGCGTGGATGGTGGGCGAGGAGGGGCGCGGCGTGCCGACCATCATCGAAATGGTGGCGATGACTCGCTTCGATTGCATGACCGGTTCCAGCGCGTTGATGCGTCAGGCGCTGACCCAGGCCGCGCACCATTGCGCCCACCGCAGCGTCAGTGGTCGCTTGCTCAGTGAGCAGCCGCTCATGCAAAACGTGCTCGCCGATCTGGCGCTGGAAAGTGAAGCGGCCCTCGCGCTGACCCTGCGCATGGGACGCTCGCTGGAGCGTCTGGACGACGGCCACGAAGCCCGTTTCGCACGGCTGGTGACGGCGGTGGGCAAGTACTGGATCTGCAAGCGCGCGCCGGCCATGATCAACGAAGCGGCGGAATGCATGGGTGGTGCAGGCTATGTGGAGGACACCATTCTGCCGCGCCTCTACCGTGAGGCGCCGGTCAATTCGACCTGGGAAGGCTCCGGCAACGTGCAGTGCCTGGACGTCCTGCGGGCGTTATCCAAAGAACCGGGCGTGCTGGATGCGCTGTTCGATGAGCTTGGCGACGGTCATGGCGACACGCGTCTGGCCGCGCATATTCAGCAGTTGAAGCAGGCATTTCAGGACACCGGCGACATTCAGTACCGCGCCCGGCAACTGACCGAAGACATCGCCGTCGCGTTGCAGGCAAAGCTGCTGCTGGAAGCGGGCAATGCCGTGGTCAGCGACGGGTTTATCGCCGGACGCCTTGAGCGGCCGGGACGCGTCTACGGCGCCTTGCCGCGCGGGATGGATGTTCAGGCGCTGGTCGCGCGGTCATCGCCGCAGCTATAACGCGTCCATTGCCGCGTCGGCCACAGGCAACTCGTGCCTTCGTCATCTGTTGCAGGCAAGATATGCGCTTGCAAGATAAGAAGGATATGCATCGTGACCGAAGCTTTCATTGTCGTAGAAACTGCCGAACACGCCGTGGACCGGCTCGCTGAGCTGCACGCACGGGCAACCACCGCCTTGAGCCAGGCGCTCAAGCGCTACCTGAAAGACCGCGTCGAACCTACCGCCGCCGAGCGTCTGACGTTTCGCTACCCCGAACTGCGTCTGACCTATCACTGCCAGGGCGAAGTGCCGCTGACCACCCGCGCCTACGCCAAGGTTCAGCTGCCGGGCACCTACAGCGTCACCGTCACCCACCCGGCGGCGTTCCGCAAATATTTGCTCGAACAGCTTGTGCCGCTGATGAACGACTTCACCGTGACGGTGGAAGTGGGCGTCAGCGAGCAGAACATTCCGTACCCCTACGTGGTCGAGCAGGGCGATGAGCTAGCCGGTACCGGCGTCACCGCCGCGACCCTGGCGCGGGTCTTCCCGAGCACCGATTTGTCGGCGGCCACCGATGGCATCGCTGACGGTCTGTACGACTGGGCCAACACCGATCCGCTGCCGCTCGCGCTGTTCGACGCCGCCCGGGTGGATTTCTCGCTGCGCCGTCTGGTGCATTACACCGGCAGCGACTGGCGCCATGTTCAGCCGTGGATCCTGCTGACCAACTACCACCGCTACGTCGACCAGTTCATCGTGCATGGCCTGGAAAAACTGCGCGACGACCCGCGCTTCGTGAAGATGGTCCTGCCGGGCAACGTTGTTGTCGACAAGAGCATGGATTACGGCGAAGCCCAGGCCATCGTCTCCGGCGTGGTCTGGCACCGTTACCAGATGCCGGCGTACCACCTGATCGCCGAAGACGGCCATGGCGTGACATTGGTCAACATCGGCGTTGGCCCGTCCAACGCCAAGAACATCACCGACCACCTCGCGGTATTGCGTCCGCATTGCTGGCTGATGATTGGTCACTGCGGCGGCCTGCGTCAGTCGCAGACCATCGGTGACTACGTCCTCGCCCACGCCTACATGCGTCGCGACGGCATTCTTGACCGCGTGCTGCCGCCGAATATCCCGATCCCGGCCCTGGCCGAGGTGCAGTTGGCGTTGCAGGAATCAGCCGCCCAAGTCACCGGCGAACGCGGCGACGATCTGAAGAAGCGTCTGCGCACCGGCACGGTCCTGACTTACGACGATCGCAACTGGGAACTGCGCTGGGCTCAGGAGCGGCCGCTGATCAACCTGTCTCGCGCCGTGGCGGTGGACATGGAAAGCGGCACCATCGCCGCCCAGGGTTATCGCCTGCGGGTGCCTTACGGGACCTTGCTCTGTGTCTCGGACAAACCGCTGCACAGCGAGATCAAGCTGCCGGGTTCGGCCAACGCATTTTACGAGCGTGCGGTCACCCAGCATTTGAAGATCGGCATCGCCGCGCTGGACTTGATGCGCACGCAGCTCAACTCGCTGCATTCGCGCAAGCTGCGCAGCTTCGACGAACCGCCGTTCCGCTAAGGGCTCCGTTAAGGCGCTAGGCGTTCAACGAAAGGGCCACTAAAGTGGCCCTTTCTGTTTTAGTGGTCTTTTCCGTTTCCGTCATCTTTACCGGTTTACCATGCCCCGCAATCAACGTCCTGATCCCCGCCGTCCTTCGCCTGATCGCACGGGCGCGCCCCGGCGTGTCGCCAAAGCACCGCCCGCCGAACCTCGGCTGATTCTGTTCAACAAACCCTTCGACGTGCTGACCCAGTTCAGCGATGGCGAAGGCCGGGCGACGCTCAAGGATTTCATCGAGATCCCTGGCATCTACCCAGCCGGTCGCCTGGACCGCGACAGCGAAGGCTTGCTGCTGCTGACCAACGACGGCCAGTTGCAAGCGCGCATCGCCGACCCCAAGCACAAGCTGGCGAAAACCTACTGGGTGCAAGTGGAAGGCGAGCCGACGGAAGAGCAACTGCAAAAGCTACGTGACGGCGTCGAGCTGAACGACGGCCCGACCTTGCCTGCCCAGGCCCGGCAACTGGACGAGCCGGAACTGTGGCCGCGCAACCCGCCGGTGCGCTTTCGCAAAAGCGTGCCGACGAGCTGGCTGGAGTTGGTGATCAAAGAAGGACGCAACCGCCAGGTGCGCAGGATGACCGCAGCGGTCGGCCTGCCGACGTTGCGACTGGTGCGCGTGCGGATTGGCGACTGGTGCCTTGATGGGCTGGATCAGGGGCAGTGGCGGGAAGTGCCGGCAAAGCTTTGAGTAAAAACGACAGGCCGTCGCGAAGCAAACGCAACCCCTGTGGGAGTCGAGCTTGCTCGCGAAGACTGCGTTACAGCCGCTGAAGACTTAGCGGCTGTACCCGCCTCTTCGCGAGCAAGGTGGATCGCCACCCCGGTCGCTCCCACAAAAACCCTGTACCTGCGCGGACGCGCTTCACCCACGCAAATGCACCAGCGGCAATTCGGTGCTTGCTAGGACCTGATTGAGCACGAAGCTGGAGCGCACGCTGGTCACGCCGTCGATGCGGGTCAGGTGGCCGAGCAGAAATTTCTGATAGTGATCCATGTCCGGGACGACCACCTTCAACTGGTAGTCGGCGTCGATACCGGTGACCAGGCTGCATTCCAGCACCTGCGGCAGGTTGCGGATGTGGTGCTCGAAATTCTCGAAGCGGTCGGGCGTATGGCGGTCCATGCCGATCAGCACGTAGGCCGTCAGGCTAAGGCCCAGCTTCTTGCGGTCCAGCAGCGCGACCTGCCCCACGATATAACCATCGTCTTCCAGCTGCTTGACGCGACGCGAGCAGGGTGAAGGCGACAGGCCAATGCGCTCGGCCAGCTCCTGATTGGAAATGCGCGCGTCCTTTTGCAGTTCGGCCAAAATACTCAAGTCATATCTGTCGAGCTTGCTCACCATAAGCGCCTTTATTGAATGGATTGCGCAGGATTATTAATCTGAAGTGAATTATTGCGCAAGTGGTGTTTTCATCAGCAATATTCGCAATCCTGTGTCGTCTCCCAAAGCCTATTCTTTTAACCAGAATCACTGCCCGGACACAGCGTCCAGCGCGGCCCGCCGAATCAGGCCAGCCGCGGTCTCCAACCCGAGAGGGTTGAGCAGGCCACCGGGCTACGCACTGTCCAGAAGACGATGCGAGGTGAGCCGACGTCAAAAGCGTCGAGCCAGGACGAAGCATTCCAGAGAGGGCCATTGAGCCCTCTTTTTTTGTGCCTGCCTTTCAGCTCAGGCCGCAGTGGTGCTTCTACAGTTTCATCCGCCACGCTGATAGAGTGCGGCGAACGGCGCACCCGACTAGCAGTCCTATCAACAGGTATCCGCGCCGCAGTGAGGAAAGCATGAACACGCGCATCTGGCGTTTGGCAGGTGTCAGTCTCTTGGCCTTGAGCATCGGTGCTCAGGTGTGGGCCGACGACAATAATCAGCAGCAACAGCAACAGCAACAGCAACAGCAACAGCAACAACAGCAGCAGCAGCGCCAACAGCAACAGCGCGGGTTCGAGATGCAGCGTCAGCAGCAGGAGAAGCAGCGCGGTTTTGCCGACGATCAGCAGCGTCAGCAGCAGCAACGCCAACAGCAGGCGCAGCAGCAACAACAGCAGCGGCAGCAGGAGCAGCTGCAGCAAAACCGCCAGATTCAGCAGAACCAGCAAGAGCGCGCCAATCAGCAGCGCCAGCAGCAGGAACGCGAGCGCGACCTCCGCGACGATCAACGCCAACAGCAGCAACAGCAACAACAGCGCCAGCAACAGCAGCGCCAGCAACAGCAGGATCAGCAACGACGCCAGCAAGAGCAGCAGCAACAACAGCGTCAGTTGCAGGATCGCCAAGGCGGCCTGCCGATTCAGGGTCGGCCGGACACAGTGGTTCAGACCCAGGAGCCGCGGCAGGGCTTCTACCGCGACCAGCCCCGAGACAACCGCTGGCGCGACGGCGACCGTCGTCCTGATAACGGTAACTGGCAGCCCGGCCGTCCCGGTGGTCATGGCGATGGTTGGGGTTCGGGCCCGCGCTATCGCCCGGGTTACGAAATCGATCGCATGCCGGGCGGATATTCCCGCGTGCCGTATCGCGGCGGGGACTACTTCTACTCAGGCGGCTACTGGTATCGCCCACAGGGCCCGCGTTATGTGGTCGTCCAGCCCCCACGGGGTGTCCGCGTGCGCTATCTGCCTGACTACGCTCAACAGGTCTGGCTTGGCAGCGCGCTGTTCTTCGTCGCCGCCGGCACCTATTACACCTACGAGCAGAACACCCAGGAATATGTGGTCGCCGAGCCTCCCCAGAATGTCGAACCGGTGTACTCGCCGCAGCCCGTTCAGCAGGCCGCGAATCCCTATGACGTTGTCGCCTATCCGCCCGAAGGCAAGCCGCAACAGGAAATCGAACAGGACCGCTACGACTGCTACCGCTACGCCGTGCAGCAGAGCAATTTCGACCCGGCAGGCGCGGCCTATCAGCCGGCACCGGAAGTGCTGGGTGTCTACCGTCAGGCGATGGCCAGTTGTTATGCAGGGCGGGGGTATAGCATTCAGCAGTGAGTGCGGGATGTAGCCTGGGATGCAAAATGCGCAGCGCACTGTTTTTGTGGGACCGGCTTCAGCCGGGAAGAGGGCGGTGCGCACACCATCAGATTTGCAGTGTGACAACCGACGCCTTCCCGGCTAAAGCCAGTCCCACTAAGTACACACCGATAGTAGGACCGACTTCAGCCGGGAAGAGGCCAGTGCGCGCGCCATCAGATTTGCGGTATGACACCAGACGCGTTCCCGGCTAAAGCCGGTCCTACGCCCGTGTCAATTCAAAACCGGTCCATCCTCACGCCCCACCACTTCCTGCGGATCCGCGTGCACCAGCACTTCGGCCTTGGGGAATTCGTGCTGAATTGCCGCTTCCACCCGCTCGCACAAATCGTGCGCCACCGACAGCGTCAGCGTGCCCGGCAACTCCAGGTGCAGCTGCACAAACCAGTGATTGCCCGAAATCCGCGTGCGCAGGTCGTGGGCACCCAGCACACCCGGCACGCCCTGGGCCAGCTCGAGCATTTTTGCGCTGACATCGACAGGCAGCTCAGCGTCCATCAGCACTGACACCGTTTCCCGGGCAATGGAAATCGCGCTCCACAAAATGTAGAACGCGATGGCCAGACCGAAATAAGCGTCCAGCTGGGAGTAACCGAAATAGGCCAAGCCCAGCGCCAGCATGATGCTGAAGTTGAGCAGCAGGTCAGAGCGATAATGCAGGGAATCGGCGCGGATCGCCGCCGAACCGGTTGCCTTTACCACGCGGTGCTGCAACATCAGCAAGGCAATCGTCAGACCAATCGACAACACCATCACCAGCAAACCCAACCCGGGAGCGCCGAGGGGCTGCGGGTGCTGGATGCGGTCGACCGCCTGAAAGCCGATCAAAAACGCACTTACTGCGATGAACAGCGCCTGGGCCATGCCCGACAACGCCTCGGCCTTGCCGTGGCCATAGCGATGATCATCGTCGGCGGGACGCAGCGCGTAATGCACGGCCAGCAGATTGAGGAAAGACGCCGCGCCGTCGAGCATCGAGTCCGTAAGGCCGGCCAGCAGACTCACTGAGCCGCTGAGCCACCACGCAACCGCTTTGGCAACGATCAGAATGCTCGCCACGGCAAGCGAGGCGCGGGTTGCCAGACGCAATAAGCGGGCGTGTTCGGGACTGGTGCTCATGGCGCTTCCTTTAAATCACAGACTCAAGCGGACGGTACAAGGCCCAGGGAGGCAAGCTGCTGGGTGCTGCCTTTGTGCTGGATCAGACGAGGATCATCCAGCGGCAAGGTACGGCCGAGCTCTGTTTGAATGATGGCTTGCAGCTTGGCGTTGTCGACTGTGCCGTCAGTGCGCACCGCCGGTTCAAGCTTTTGCGGATCGATCTGAGCGTGAGTGCCGCCTGGCAGATAGATAGCGCCAGTGGCGAAGTCCACGCCGAACGCGATCACGCCGGGAATGATGTAGAACAACAGGCCGATGGCGTCGAGTATCACGATCGCCGGGTCCATTCGCCCGCTGCCCTGAATCTGGCCGCGACGATCCGGGTAGAAAATACTGCCGCAGGCAGTCAGTTGAGTCAGCAGGGTGGCGACCAGAACACCGCCAATCAAACGGGAAGGAATGCGCATGGGGATCTCCTCAGAAGAAGGCGCAACTATACAAGGCAAATGCCTAATCAATAAGAGTATCCGTGGGGGAAGACAGTTCGTTGGGGGGATGAGCAAAACAGGTTGATGCTGGGGCGCTTTGGAGTTGACACGGGGTTGGTGAGGGTACTGGCGCGTCTCTCCATGTCATCCATTCGTGTACGGTCGACGCAACCCGGTCATGGCCCTGGACCCAAGCATGCAGGCTCGGGTCGATCCATTTCACGACCTCCAAAATATCTCGGTGTATATCCATAAGCGGCTGCCAAAGCAGAGGCTCATGATGGAAACATCTGTTTCGCAAGTCGCGCCCCTTATTCAGTCGTGTACGCATCTTGTCAGGCTGACGCATGCTTTTAGGGCACGAATAGAAAACTCTCATCAGAGGTTTGGACAGCTTGTTGGTGGTTGCGCGGTTGAACAAGGATGTCCAAAAATCCAAAACTGAGTTCTGCCACGATATTGTCGGGGCTAGCCTTAACCCTGCGCGCACCGAGGGCTCTCTTCGCATCGGCGATCTTGTTGTAGAGTTTTTGAAGGTCTGCGTCGGCAGGGTCATTCCACTCTTCATACCAGTCGAGCCGGTTGTATTCGATAGCCATCTCCTTCTGTATGCCGTTGCGCAGGGATACCTCAAGCACATGAAAAATCGATACCAGAGATTCGGCAATTTTCATGTTGTGGACATACGCTTCCGCTGCCCGGTCGTGCTTGTTCTGATTCTTCTGAAGATAACGGGACATCCGGGGAGTGGAGAGCTTTGCCTCCAGCGTGTTCCAAACCATAGCTAAATTAACCTTCCTGGAAACCAAACTGCCGCCAAGAACTGTCTTGGGCGAAAAGCCGAAATTTTACACGCCGTGGGATCTCCATTGAAGCTAAGCCGCCGCTGAGGCGGTCTGCAGTGCGTGCGGGTTTCGTTCACTTCACACGGCAATGCCGCTGCCAGATCAAGACACCGCTGATAGCGAGAAATATTCTAAGGCAGGAAAGCCACTGCGTTGAGAACCCATCTTCGGATTTGACGTTGCTCTGTTCTGTGATAAATTTGCGTCGCTGCCCTAGCACCTCCACTCCCGGGCTTTTTGAAACGGTGATGAGACTAGGTTAAGTTGTGGCCCCGCTTGCGGGGCTTCCTTGTTTCTGGCGTTTGAGAATCGGCAGCACGCTGTTCTCTGGCGCCCTTCGCAAACGCATCCCCACACAGGCTGGGGGCCTGCGATGCTCGTGGGTATACTCCCCGGCTGATCTGGGAGCCACCATGAATTCTTTGCCCATCGATGCCGTTCTCCCTGCCTTGCGCCAGGCCCTTGCCGACCGGGATGAGGCCGTGCTCGAAGCGCCGCCTGGCGCGGGCAAGACCACCCGTGTACCGCTGGCGCTTTTGCACGAGTCGTGGCTGGGTGGACAGACGATCCTGATGCTTGAGCCCCGGCGTCTGGCTGCTCGTGCTGCTGCTGAAAGACTGGCGAGCGAGCTGGGAGAAGGCGTCGGCGAGACGGTGGGTTATCGGATTCGCCTGGACAGCAAAGTCGGCCCCAACACGCGCATCGAAGTGGTCACCGAGGGCATCCTCACCCGGCGCTTGCAGGAAGACCCTTCGCTGGAAGGTGTCGGCCTCCTTATTTTCGACGAATTTCATGAAAGAAGCCTCGACGCTGATCTCGCGCTGGCCCTGAGCCTCAACGGTCGCTCGCTGTTTCGTGACGAGCAGCCGCTGAAGATTCTGCTGATGTCGGCGACGCTCGAAGGCGCGCGGCTGTCGAGCTTGCTCAACGATGCGCCGGTGGTCAGCAGCGAAGGGCGCATGTTTCCGGTGTCGATGCAGTGGGGGCGGCCGTTTCAGCCGGGGGAGTTCATCGAGCCGCGGGTGGTGCAGACCGTGCTCGATGCGCTGGGCAGCGAGTCCGGCAGCGTGCTGGTTTTCCTGCCGGGGCAGGCCGAAATCCGTCGGGTCAATCAGCAACTGATTGAAGCGGTCGGCGATCGCAGCGACGTGCTGCTGTGTCCGCTGCATGGCGAGCTCGACCTGAGCGCTCAGCGCGCGGCAATCGAACCCGCGCCCAAGGGCAAACGCAAAGTCGTGCTGGCCACCAACATCGCCGAGACCAGCCTGACCATTGATGGCGTGCGGGTGGTCATCGACGCGGGGCTGGCGCGGGTGCCGCGTTTCGATCCCGGCAGCGGCATGACGCGCCTCGACACCCAGCGGATTTCCCGGGCCAGCGCCACTCAGCGGGCGGGTCGGGCAGGGCGGCTTGAGCCGGGCGTCTGTTATCGGCTGTGGTCCGAGGCTCAGCACGATCAATTGGCGGCCTACGGCGCGGCGGAAATCCTTCAGGCCGACCTCGCTGGCCTGGCGTTGCAACTGGCGCGGTGGGGCGTCGAACCGGCGCAGCTGACGTGGCTGGACCTGCCGCCTGCCGCCGCGTACGCCCAGGCGCAAGACCTGCTGGCTCGGCTGGGCGCTCTGACGCGCAAGCCGGGCGAAGACTGGAAACTCACGCCTCACGGCCAGTCGATGGCGGAGGTGCCCGCGCATCCACGCATCGCCCATTTGCTGCTGCGCGGTCACGAACTGGGTCTGGGACCACTGGCGTGCGACGTCGCAGCGTTGCTGGGCGAGCGCGACATTTTGCGCGGCGCCGGTGCCGATCTGCACAGTCGGCTCACGTTGCTGGCGGGGGCAGAACGCGCCGCGAAAGGCGCACAGGGCGGCGTGCAGCGAGCGCGGCAGTTGTCCCGCCAATATCGGGGTTATCTGAGGGGCGCGGCCCGGAAACCGGTCGTCGATCCTGATCACCCGCGCTGGCTCGGCGCGTTGCTGGCGCTGGCCTATCCCGATCGCGTCGCGCAACAACGCCGTGCTGGCGGCGCGGAGTATCGACTCGCCAACGGCCGTGCCGCCTTGTTCGCCGAGCCAGACGCACTGATGAAACAGCCGTGGCTGGTGGTGGCCGACCTGGGCAGCCGCCAGGGCCAGCGCGAAGAACGCATCTATCTGGCCGCCGAGTTCGATTCCGACCTGTTCAACACAGTGCTCGCCGAACAGGTGACGCAGTTCGATCAACTGGATTGGGACGAGCGCGAGGGCGTATTCCGCGCCGAACGTCAGCGCAAGGCCGGTGAACTGATCATCAGCCGGGAGCCGCTCACCGGGCTGGACGATTCAGCACGGGGGCAGGCGTTGCTCGCGCTGGTGCGGCGCAAAGGGCTGGAGCTGCTGCCATGGACACCGGAGCTGCGCCAGTGGCAGGCGCGAGTCGGCCTGTTGCGTCAGATGGATCTCCAAAAGCTGAGCGAAAGCGAGTGGCCGGACGTGAGCAACGATGGCTTGCTGGCGACGCTGGAGCACTGGTTGCTGCCGTACCTGGGCAAGGTCACGCGACTGAGCCACTTTGGCAATCTGGACCTGTCATCGATCCTCCACAACCTGCTGCCATGGCCCTTGCCCCAGCGGCTCGACGAACTGGCGCCGCATCACCTGACCGTGCCGTCGGGTTCATCGGTGCGCCTGGATTACAGCGAGTCCCCGCCCATTCTGGCAGTGCGCCTGCAGGAACTCTTCGGCCTGGCCGACACCCCGCGCATCGCCAACGGCCGGCAGATCGTCAAGCTGCACCTGCTATCCCCCGCACGCCGCCCGGTGCAGGTCACCCAAGACCTCGCCAACTTCTGGCGCAGTACCTATGCCGAGGTGAAGAAGGATTTGAAGGGGCGATACCCGAAGCACTATTGGCCGGACGATCCGTTGATCGCCGAACCGACCGCGCGGGTGAAGCCGAGGAAGTGATCGGCTGCACAAAGGCATGACCCCGAGCGGATCAAAAAAAACTTCATCAGCCATGTGAGGTAAATACGCGTTCAACCCGTGTAATAGTAACGAATCGCATTAGCGTTCTTTTCATTACGGAGTCAGCTCGTGGTCAAGCTCTTTAACCGGACTCATGCATCGGTCCTGCTGTGTTCTGCCCTACCTGGTCTTGCAATGGCGGCCCAGCCGGTCACCGAGCTGGCGCCCAGTGTCATCCAGTCCACACGCGATGCAGCTGACGGCTCGGGGAGCTATACGCTTTCTGAAGGGAGTACGGCCAGCAAGACCTCCACCCAGAATCGGGATGAAGCACAGACCGTCAACACGGTCACTGCGCAAACCCTGGATGACTATCAGGTCAAAGATCTCAACGACGCCATGCGCTTTGTCAGTGGTGTGAGCCAGACGAATACGTTGGGGGGCACGAAGGACGCTGTCATCAAGCGCGGATTTGGCAGCAACGACGACAACTCCATTTTGCGGGACGGGGTGCGCTCGGCGATCGGCCGCAATCTCGGCGCCACCACCGATCACGTAGAAGTGCTGAAAGGCCCGGCATCGCTCATGTACGGCGCGCTGGAGCCGGGCGGGCTGATCAATGTGATCAGCAAGCAGCCGCAGTTCACCCAAAGCACGACTCTGACCGGGTCTGGTTACAGTGAAGGCGGCGGGACGTTTGGTCTGGACACCACTGGGCCGCTGGGCGATACCAACCTGGCTTATCGGCTGGTTGCCGAGCGCTCCCACGAGGACTACTGGCGTAATTATGGTGTCGATGAGCACACGCTGATTGCGCCATCGATCGCCTGGGTGGGCGACCGCGCCAGTTTCTCGCTGGCGTACACCTACAACGATTACGCGAGCCCCTTTGACCGCGGCACCGTGTTCGCCAATGGCCACCCGGCCGACATCAGTTACCGCGACCGTCTGGATGAGCGCTGGGCCAAGACCGTCGGCATCAGCCAAAGCACCACCGCGAAGTTCGAGTACCAGCTCAATGACGCCTGGCGAAGCCGGTTGACCTACGGATGGACCGAGGATCGTTACAGCCTGGCGATTGCACAGCCGAGCACCTTGAAAGGCGACACCCTGCGCCGGATTGCCAATGGCGGGCACTATGATTATGAGAGCCGCTATACCGCTCTGGACTTCATAGGCGATCAGCAGTTGTTCGGCCAGAGGCATGAGATCGTCGTCGGGGTGGACAACGAGTCGCTGGATAAATACCGCGGTAAAACCTATCGCAATGCCAGCAGCACCACCGGCAACCTCAACATTCAGGACCCCACCTACGGCAATCTGGCTGAGCCTTCGACGGTCAGCGCGGTCCAGAGCAACGCCGAAAATAACCTGGTCACTACCTCGGCATACTTCAAGGACAACTGGCACCTCAATGATCGCTGGATTCTGGTATTCGGGGGGCGTCAGGAACACTGGGATCAATACAGCGATCAGGGGCTGGGCAGTTCGTACGCACCGGGCGCCGACTCCAACGGTGACAAGTTTCTCCCTTTTGGCGGGATTGTTTACCAGCCGACCGACAACGTCGCGCTCTACGCCAACTACAGCCGTTCCTTCGTGCCTAACGATGCTGACGACGCGGGCAACAGCTTCAAGCCTACCGAAGGGCGCAGCTACGAAGTCGGCATCAAATACAGCCCGGTCCAGGCGCTCAATGTGAACCTGGCCGTGTATGACATCGTCAAGAAGAACCTTGTGAACAGCGTGCTGCAAAGCAACGGCGACAGCATCGACGAAGCGGTGGGGAAGGCCCGCTCACGAGGGGTTGAGCTGGATGTGACCGGAGAGATAGCGCGTAACTGGAGCATCATTGGCACCTACGCCTACGACCACACGGAAGTGCTGAAAAACGAAGAGTCACCCGAGCAGGAAGGCAACCGCTTGCCCAATGCGCCGATGCATACTGCGAGCCTGTACCTCAGCCATCAACTCGCACTGCCTGCCGAAACCGGTAAGTGGCATGTCGGTGCAGGTGCCCGATACGTCGGAGAGCGGCCGGGGGACGACGCCAACAGCTTCTGGCTGGACAGCTACACAACGGCCGATGCCTTTGTGCGCTGGGATTTGCCCACCCATGACTACAAGACCAGCCTGCAGTTGAACATCGACAACCTGTTCAATAAGGAATACTACCCGGCCACCACGGGCAGCAGCACGCTCCAGGTCGAGGAGGGGGCGCTCCGAACCGCGCGGCTGACGGCCAGCGTCACGTTCTGATTGCAGCGACCGGTGCCGGGCAATCCAGCACTGGTCTGTTCAGATCAAGCGCCCCTGCCATGCACCTGGGAAGCAGGCTTTAGAGGCGCTTTTCTACTCGACCTTCGCCGGTACCCTGAATCGCGCAATCACCGGCATGTGATCAGAGATCAACAGGGTATCCGCCTGCCTCACCCGCGCCTCCACCCGCTTCAGCTTCGGGCTGTAGAACAGAAAGTCCTGCGTCCGGTCCGGGCCGCTGATGCTCGGGTCGTTGGGGAAGCGGGTGTACCACGTGCGACGATCCTCACCGGCTACGTCTTCATTGCTCGGGATCATCGGGAAGCTTTCCCACAAGCCCCGAAGCTCGCTCTCCGCCGAATACGGCGCGCGCTGTCCGGAAGGTAGCCGCTGATATTGCCCCTGTGGCAGCAAACTGAAATCTCCGCCAGTGATCCACAGCGTGCCGTTTTTCTCGAAGGCGTGTTGCAACCCACTAACCGCCGCGACCTGTCGCTGTTGCACGTCGCCGCCCGATTCGGCATCGCTTAAATGCGTATTCGTCACTGCCAGGCGCCCGCCATCTTTGAGCGGCAGGTAGCTGACCAGTAGCGCAGGCTGGGGTTGAAACAGTCGGCTGATGAAATGGCCGGACGGCGAGGGCAGTTGCAGGCGTTCGGCGCTGTCCATCTGGTAGCGGCTCAGCGTTGCCAGCTTGCGCCCGACACTGCCGAAGATGTGTTGATCCGGCACGAAGTCGGACTTCCAGTAAAACGCCTCGCTGCTGCACGGGTACAGGTCGGCGACGCGCGCCTGGAGCAGGGCGAGTTGATTGCCGTAGTCGGTGTTCTTCGCGCCGTCGTCGACTTCCTGCAGCAAGACGATGTCCGGCTGCTCGTCGCGGATGACCCGCGCCACTTCATCCAGGTTGTACGCAATGTCTTCAGGCGTTGGCCGTTCATCCGGGCCGCTGCCGTCGGGCAGGTCGTACCAGAAGACATAACGTTTGCCGGCCAGGTATTGAATGTTCCAGGTCATCACTGTGAGCGTCTGACCCGGCGCCAATACCGGTGGCTTTGCGTCCATCGCGTTGCAGGACACCGCCGCGTTTTCGTATCGGGCAGGGTGCCAGGTCACGTCATACAGCAGTATCCCGAACAGCCCGGCACACACCGCGAGGTAAAGCAGATACCGCGTCGGGCGTGCCATCTTGTCAGGCCGACCGGGCAGGTGGGTCGATGAGCATGAACAACCGGAACATCACCACGCTGATAAACAACTGCAGGAAGCTGGAAATACTGTCCACTGCAATCGACAGCCCCGGGCTCTGTTGGTCAGGCAGCACGTAATAACTGAGCGCCTCAAGCAGCGACAGCGGGATGTAAACGCACAGCACGCAGACGAAAATCCGCAGCACATGGCCCTGGGTCATCCTGAAGCTTTCGCGCATCGCCTCCAGCGGCCCCATCCCGCGCAACACCAGCAGGTATTCCGACAGCACCAGTTTGATCATCACCCACACGCCCGGCAGGATGAACAGCGACATGCCGGCCATGATCAGCAGCGTGCTCAGCGCCGTCAGCACCGCGAAGGTGGGCCACAGGCGCAAGGCAACGGCCCACAGGTTGGATTTGACCGGATCTTCGCCACGGGTTTTGGCGTCCATAAACAGGATCAGCGCGCCGGTATAAAGCGGGTAGAAAAGCAGCCCGACCAACAGTGGCGCGGCCCCGGTGCTCGCCCCGAAGCCGACGAGCTGTTTGGTCAGGGCCTCCAGTACCACCAGCGGCAGGCACAGCGTAAGAATGCTGCCGAAGTTGCGTCGGAAGAAGTAAAACGAGTCTTGCAGAAGGGTCAGCGGATTCATGAACGGATCACAAGGATAAGCAGGCCAACACTTTAACGTAGCGCCGCAGAACCGGCCAACCGGCCACGCCCTGCGAGCCTTCTTAACTTTTTTTACATGCTATTGAAACGCCCTTGAACAGCCCCATTACTGGCTATGCCTGAGCAATGGCTCAGAACAGAATTCCTACGGCAATCTAACGAGGTCGCCATGAACAGCGAAGAACAAACCCTGATCGACGGCTTGTTTGGCAAGCTCAAGCAAGCAGAAACCGAATCGGCCCCCCGTGATGCGCAGGCCGAAGCGCTGATCAAGGAGCACCTGACTCGCCAGCCCGCTGCGCCTTATTACATGGCGCAGTCGATTCTGGTGCAGGAAGTCGCGATCAAGCAGCTGGAGGCCCAGAACCGTCAGCGCGACGAGCAGATTCAACAACTGCGGGCTGAGCTGGAACGGTCAAAATCCGCGGCGCCTGCGCCGTCCGGCAGTGGCGGCGGGTTTCTGTCGAGCATCTTTGGTGGCGGTTCGCGCGAGCCTCAGGCTCAGCAACCGGCTTCGTCGTTCTCGCGTCCATCGAATCCGCAGCCTTCGTCGGGCGGCTGGCGCGAAAGTGGCCCTGCAAGCGCGCCGCCTTACAACGCGCCGCAGCAGAACTATGCTCAGCCACCGCAAAACTATGCCCAACCGCAACAGGCACCGGCGGCGCCCGTCGGTAGTGGCTTTCTGGGTGGCGCACTGAAAACCGCCGCGGGCGTGGCCGGTGGCGTGATGCTGGCGGAAGGCATCAGCAGCCTGTTCCACCACAACAGCCAACCGCAGGAAGTCGTCGAGATCATCCAGGAGCAGCCGGCCCAGCCTGCCGCTGAACATGATCAGGGCGGCAGCGGTGGTTGGGGTGACGACCAGCAGCGCGTCACTGGCAACGACAACACCGGGAATGACGCCTGGGGCAGTGATTCCAATGGCTTCGCCGATACCGATTACGGCAGCGACACCGGTGGCGGCATGTTTGACGACGACGATTCGTTCGTCTGATAGCCGCAGCTAACGCCCTCCCTGTGGGAGTGAGCTTGCTCACGAAGGCGGCATTTCAGTCGCTGAAGATTCGGCGGATGGCCAAGCCATTTCGCGAGCAAGCTCGCTTCCACAGGATCGTTTCTATAAGGATCAGGTCTGCGCAGCACAACCGCACCCTCCACCCAATCCTTCTATCCCTTCCCCAAACTGGCATACTGAGCGCCGGTCCGGTTTTCGGATCCCTGTCGCTTGTCAGCGCATCGAGGAATTTGGGTGAGAAGAATCGCGGTCTTCGCCGACGTACAGAATCTGTATTACACAGTGCGTCAGGCTCACGGTTGTCACTTCAATTACGCAGCCCTGTGGGCTGACATCAGCCAGCGCGGTCAGATCGTCGAGGCGTATGCGTATGCCATCGACCGTGGCGACAGCAAGCAGCAGCAATTTCAGCAGATCCTGCGCAACCTCGGCTTTACCGTCAAACTCAAGCCCTACATCCAGCGCAGTGACGGCTCGGCCAAAGGCGACTGGGACGTGGGCATCACCATCGACATCATGGACGTCGCGCCGAATGTCGATGAGGTTGTGCTGGCGTCCGGCGATGGCGATTTCGACCTGTTGATGGAGCGCATCATCAGCAAGCACGGCGTCGAAGCGATTGCCTACGGTGTGCCGGGGTTGACCGCCAACTCGCTGATCCGCGCGGCCAGTCGTTATGTGCCTATCGAGGGCGGGTTGCTGCTCAAGAATTGATGCCAGCAGCGCGCTGATCAGGCCGCCCGATACTTCTCACGTCAACGCACCACCCCGCTATTTGAAGGCCACGCCATGCAAGAACGTATCGCCGTCATCGACTTCGAAACCACCGGCATTTCCCCCAGCAGCTACTGCCGCGCCACGGAAATCGCCGTGGTGATCGTGGAGCAGGGCGTGATCGTCGAGCGCTATCAAAGCCTGATGAACGCTGGCGTGCGCATCCCGTCTTTTATCGAGTCCCTGACCGGCATCAGCAACAGCATGCTGCGCACGGCGCCGCCGGCTGACCGGGTCATGAACGAGGTCGCCGAGTTCGTCGGCCTGACGCCACTGGTGGCGCACAACGCCTCGTTTGACCAGAAGTTCTGGGACTTCGAGCTGTCGCGCATCAAGCGCAATCGCGTACAAAGCTTCGCCTGCTCGATGCTGCTGGCGCGACGTCTCCTGCCCCACGCGCCGAACCACAAACTCGGCACCCTCACCAGTTGGGCCGGCTTGCCCCACACCGGCAAGGCTCACCGGGCCATGGCCGACGCGGAAATGGCCGCCAACCTCACGCTCCACCTTGGGCATCAACTGCGCGACACCCACGGTCTGGCCGGCGTTTCCCACCAGCTGCTGTGCACGCTGCAAAAAGTCCCGGCGAAAAAAATTGCAGATGCGATCAGCAAGCATCGGGGGCTCTAGCCAGACTGTGGCGCAGGTGGCTCAAACCCAATCAGCATGCCCTATCAGGTGAATGAAGCCGGCATCGCCTTGAGTCAGTGCAGCAGACTCCGGTGAGTTGGCGATATTGAATGCGACCTGCCCACGGCTCGTGCCGCCGTCCAGCGATTGGACCCAATAGGCAAGGCCGCCAGCGTCGCTGCCTCGATCCAGGACGTTGTGATACAGATTTTCGACAAAGGCTGCGTTGCTGCCATCGGGCAGGCGTTGGGAAAACTCGGCAGATTGCACAAAACCATCCGCAATCTGGGCACCGGTTTCGCCTGCGGCGCCGTGAGACAGCCAGAACTTCAGGCCTTCGATATCGGGAGCACGATCCAGAATCGTATACAGGCGACCAATGCTTGCCTGCGCCGAGTCGAGAACGAACAGTTCGCGATCTGCGAAATCCAGCACATTGAAGCCACTCAGGTCGAATTTCGCCGCCGCTCCCGTGGAACGACTGACTGATAGCGTGTCGGTATCGAGCGCGCCGATCGTGTAGGCGGATGCAGCGTCGTTGAAAATAAAGGTGTCGATACCGGCGTTGCCGGACAGATGCGAAACTGCATTGCTGTCGAGCCTGACTTCCTGCTCACTGATCTGATCGTCGCCAGCCGTGCCGGTGGCCACGCCCTTGCCCACCACCATATCCAGATTGTTCCAGGCGTTATGAGCCACGATCCTGATGTAGCCTGCCTCGCCCTCCGAGAGGTCATGGCTCTCGCGCGAATTCAGGAAGCCATCAGCAACCGCTGTTCGACTCAAACCCTGCTGCAGCAGCGTGTTCCAGTACGACACACCTGAATCATCGCCTGTGCGATGCAGTACATTCTGATAGAGCTCAAGCACAAAGTCCCGACTACCAAGCATGCTGAAGCGCTGTATCCCTTCAGCGGAATTCAGAAAGCCATCGCGAATCTCTGCATCCGAACTGCCCATCGCCTGATGCGTCAGCCAATAATTCAAGCCCTGATAATCGGGCGTCCGACCGAACAATGAGTAGAGCCTGGCAACGTAAGCCTGATCCTCGGTGAGCGCTGTGTGATGTAGGTCCATGCCAAAACTCAATGAAACAGTGGCGTCACTCTCGGCATTAAAGGCGCCATACCGGCTGTGAAAAGCCATCAGCAGTTCGTCGACACTGGCATTGCGGTCCATGAAAGCCAGCTTTTCGACGCTTGAAAGCGAGTCCACATCGGACGTTTGCGCGTCATGAACGCTGAGGCTGGCACCACTCACAAGCGCGGCATCGTAGTGGGCAAAGTAGCGAGCACCTGCCTCGGTATACAAGGCGGTGTCTAAGCCGTTGCCACCATTGAGCATGTCCGAACCCGCCCCTCCCATCAGCCGATCGTTGCCATCGCCGCCAAACAACTGGTCATTGCCAGCGTTGCCATTGAGGAAGTTGTCACTGGCGTTGCCGATCAGCGTATCCGCGCCTGCACCCGTTATGGCGTTCTCGATAACCGTACCGCGCGCGATGGCGATGTTCGATACACCGCCGTACAGGCTGGAAAAAGCTTCACTTCTCAAATCGACTGTTTGAGCGCCGGCATAGGTGCCGACGTTGATCGTGTCATTGCCGCCCGCATCATAAATTGTGCCCACCAGACCTGGCATGAAGTCGGTTCCGGCGTTGTTGTTGAAACCGTAGGTATTGTCACCTGTGCGGGTAACGGCGGTGCCGTACAGTGACTGGATGGCTACGATGTCCGCCAGCATAGGCGTAGCGACATAGCCGAAAGAGGCATTGGAATAGGTATTCTCGTCCTGACTGAAGTAGGACATTACCGAGTATTTCCAGCTGTCCTCTTGATAGAAAACATTGTTGGGGAAGGTCGCGCTCCCGTTGTAATTGCCCGCATGGCCCAACCCCAGCGCGTGGCCAATTTCATGAATGTAGGTTTGCTGATAATACAAACCGTATTTCACCCAATCGGAAGCGATGTTGACGCTGCTGTTCGAGATGATGCTGCCTGCATAGTTGGAGCTGCTATACGCACCGCTTTTGTTTTCGCTGAAATTGATCGCAGCGGCAGCGGTGGTTTCCACAAATTTCAGGCCGCTGACATTGGTCCAGCTTTGCAGCGCATATCGAGCAACAACCTGAGCATTCGCGCTCAAGCTGGCCAGGTTGACGGTGAGCGACCCACCGGCGTGCACGTCAAAGTGGTGTTGGGAACCGCCATAGGCGTCGTGCCAATAGCCATCAGTCAGGTAGTTGGCTTGCTGATCAAGCGTCAGGTGCCCAAGCGTCGCCTGGCTGGTGGCTGTCTGTTGGCTCACACCCTGGCTGTTCGCTCCGTCCGTCCAGAGTTGGGTGAGCGCATCGCACATCGAACACATGTAGAAACTCCGGGGCAAGGCAGGCCTGGCCAGGTCAATGACGCAATAATCGGGTAGGGATCGGTGATGAGTTCAATCCGCTGAGCCAGCTTTGAAAACGGGCTACATGACCTTCACGCGCGTTGACCCGCCTTGGTCTTGACGAGGGTGTGGCTCTTCGAGAAGGTACGGCAGGGCACGGTCGAAGACGCTAGTGCCCATTCCTGATGAGGTTGTCGGCATGCTTTCTGGCGACTGAAGGCGGTTTTTTCCAGGGCCGACGAAATACCGCTGGGAGAGGCTGGAGGAGGGCGATGGCCGGGCAGGCGTTGTCGCAGGCTGCCCGCCGGGCTGTCATGGCGCCTATCGCTTACTGCGTACTTTCAATTCCCGATCATCTTGCCGCTCCCACGTCAGCCGCTGCGAACACCTCGCCAGCAAAAGTGTATGGGTCGAATAAACCACATTTGTAACTGACGCCGGCGGCCCTGAGATTTCTAAAATCAGTCCCACAATAAACGACTGTACTAGAGCCTTTCATGCCTGCCGCCCGACGTTTTCCCCTGCTGCTCATCGGGGCCTTTTTCGCGCTTTATGTGATCTGGGGCTCAACTTATCTCGCCATCCGCATCGGTATTGAAACCTGGCCTCCGCTCATGATGGCCGGGGTGCGCTTTACCATCGCCGGTTCCATCCTGTTCGCCTTCATGCGCTTTCGTGGCGCGCCGATGCCCACCTGGAAACAGTGGAAATCCGCCGGGATGATCGGCTTTCTGCTACTCGCCTGCGGCAATGGCGGCGTGACCCTGGCGGAACACGCAGGCGTTGCTTCTGGTGTCGCAGCATTGGCAGTAGCCGTGGTGCCATTGTTCACCTTGCTGTTCGGCCTGTTCTGGGGCCATCGCAACACGGGGCTGGAATGGGCGGGCATCCTGCTCGGCCTTGTCGGCATTTCTTTGCTCAACCTCGGCTCGAACCTGCAAGCCAGCCCCATGGGCGCGGCGCTGGTGATCTTCGCCGCCGCGACCTGGGCGTTCGGTTCGGTGTGGAGCCGCTACCTGCCATTGCCCGCCGGACCCATGGCCAGTGCTTGCGAAATGCTGGTGGCCGGCGCCGTGCTGTTGCTCGGCAGCTTCATCAGCGGCGAACGCATGACCCAATCCCCCGGCCTGTCGGGCTGGCTGGTGATGGCGTATCTGGTGGTGTTCGGCTCCATCGTCGCGTTCAGCTCCTACATGTACCTGCTGAAGAACGTGCGACCCGCCGCCGCGACCAGCTATTGCTACGTCAACCCGGCGGTGGCGGTGTTGCTCGGCGTGTTGTTCGCCGGCGAACACATCGGCTGGGCGGAAGGCGCAGCGATGGCGGTGATCATCAGCGCCGTCGTGCTCATCGGCCTGCCGCAGTGGCGCAAGCAGAAACCGTTGCAGAAAGGGTAAACTGCGCGCCATTGTCTTCTACAGACTCTTGTGCGCTGACCTTTTTCCAACGGTACTGAAATGACATTCGCCTCCCTCGGCCTGATCGAACCCCTGCTGCGTGCCCTCGAAACACTGGGCTACCAGACTCCCACCCCCGTTCAGGCCCAGGCGATTCCGCCCGTGCTCGAAGGCCGCGACCTCATGGCCGCCGCCCAGACCGGCACCGGCAAGACCGCAGGTTTCGCGCTGCCGTTGCTGCAACGCCTGACCATGGAAGGCCCGAAGGTCGCCGCCAACTCCGTGCGCGCGCTGGTGCTGGTGCCGACCCGCGAACTGGCCGAGCAGGTTCACGAAGCCATCGCGCAATACGCCGAGCACCTGCCGCTGACCACCTACGCGGCCTACGGCGGCGTCAGCATCAACCCGCAGATGATGAAACTGCGCCGAGGCGTTGACGTGCTGGTTGCTACCCCTGGCCGCCTGCTCGACCTGTATCGTCAGAACGCCGTGAAGTTCTCCCAACTGCAGACCCTGATCCTCGACGAAGCCGATCGCATGCTCGATCTTGGCTTCTCCGAAGAGCTGCGCGACATCTATGCCGCGCTGCCGAAGCGTCGCCAGACGCTGCTGTTCTCCGCGACCTTCTCCGATGCGATCCGCGCGCTGGCCGGGCAGATGCTCGACGACCCGCTGACCATCGAAGTCAGCCCGCGCAACGTGGCGGCCTCGTCGGTCAAGCAGTGGATCGTCACCGTCGACAAGAAGCGCAAGAGCGAGCTGTTCATTCATCTGCTCAAGAAGCATCGCTGGGGTCAGGTGCTGGTCTTCGCGAAAACCCGCGTCGGCGTCGACCAACTGGTGGAGCGCCTGCAAGGCCTGAGCCTCAACGCCGACGGCATTCACGGCGACAAACCCCAGGCCACTCGCCAGCGCGCGCTGGATCGCTTCAAGAGCGGCGACGTGCAGATCCTGGTTGCCACCGACGTTGCGGCCCGTGGTCTGGACATCGATGACCTGCCGACCGTGGTCAACCTTGACCTGCCGATCGTTGCCGAAGACTACATCCACCGCATTGGTCGCACCGGCCGCGCGGGCCAGACCGGTGAAGCGATTTCCCTGGTGTGCGCCGACGAAGTCGACCTGCTCAGCGCCATCGAAATGCTGACCCGCCAGACCCTGCAGCGCCGCGAAGAACCGGATTTCATTCCGGAACACCGCGTGCCGGCCACCGACGCGACCGGGCAGGTTCTGAAAAAGCCGAAAAAGCCAAAGAAACCAAAAACCAGCGGCGGAGGCGGCAAACGCAATCTGGGCAAGTGGGTCGACAGCGGCGAAGCGGCGGCAGAAGTGCCGTCCATCAAGCCTGTGCGCAAAGTGCCGGTGTTCAACACCGGACCGCGCAAGCGTAAGCCGTAAGAAGAGCGGCAGAGTCCGGGCCCTCTCACCAGTGCCCGGACTTCAGCGCGATCAATGTGGGACCGCGCTGTGTCAGTAGGACCGGCTTCAGCCGGGAAGAGGGCAGTGTGAGCGCCATTAATTGTGCGGCGTGACGACCGGCGTCTTCCCGGCTAAAGCCAATCCTGCTAATACCTATCGCCGGCGCAGCACATCCTGATAAAGATCCGCATACACCTGCACCATCTTCTCCGCGGTAAACATCGACTCAAACCGCTGCGCCGCCTTCAACCCCATCTGCGTCGCCCGCTCTCTGTCATTCCACAGCGTATTCATCGCGGCCGCCAACGCATCCGAATCCCGTGGCGGAACCACCAGCCCGGTCTCGGCCGCGATGTTGATAAACGTGGTGCCCGTGCCCATTTCGCACGAGATCATCGGCTTGCCATACATCGCCGCTTCCAGCAGCGAGATGCCGAAAGACTCCGAACGCTGATGCGACGGGAATACAAACGCTTCACACAGCATCAGCAGCGCGTTCTTGTCGTCATCCGGCAGGCTGCCCACAAACACGACATTGCTGAGCCCGAGCGCCTTGGCCTTCGCCTTGAGCTCTTGTTCCTGGTGCCCACCGCCCATGATTACCACCGGCAGACGATTCTTGTGCGCCGCTTCAAGCAGAAAATCCAACCCCTTGTAGTAACGCAGCGCACCGACGAACAGAAAGAAACGCTCGCCCAGTTGCTGCTTCCAGTGCTCGAGTTTCGCCTGAGACGGGGCAGGGTACGTGGCCCGATCCAGCCCGAACGGAATGATCTCGACCTTATCCCTGAACCGGGTCAGAACCTCACTGCTGGCGGCATAGTTAGGCGAGGAAACGACAATCCGATCAACGCTCCCCAGAAAGCGGTTCATCAATGGCGCATACAGCTTGAGCAGCGTCTTCTGCTTGATGATGTCCGAGTGGTAACTCACCACCGTCGGCTTTTTGATCTGCGCGGCGAAGTGCGCGATGTCCATGTACGGCCACGGGAAGTGGTAGTGCACGACGTCAGCGTCGCGCGCGAGCTCTTTGAAGTCCCGAATGCCCGACAGCGAAAAGCCCGTCGACGCGACGTACAGATCCTGCTTTGAACGGTGAGCGATGTGATTGCCGACCGTCTCGTTTCGCGCGGCCCCTTGTGTGCTCAGCGACAGCACCTGGGACTCGATCCCGTGGGCCTGACAACCCTGTGCCAGCTGGAAGATGACTTGCTCGACCCCACCGCCCTTGCTTTCCGGGAAGTAGGTCTTGAAGAAGTGCAAAACTTTGGTCATCAGGATTCTCTGACGAAACGATAACGTCCGCTGTTCTCGCGATAGGTGCGTTGCGGGCAGAGCGGGGATGTGTGGAGCGGAGGATAAAGGAAAACCCGAAGCGCCTCACAGCGCTTCGGGTTGGGTACTGCGGCGTTACGCGTCGGCCAGCATCCAGCCAAGCGTTTCGCTCAGCTCGGGTGTCTGCCAGCCCGGGACCAGCGACTTCAGCTTGCTGTTGTCGCCGCACAAGGTCTTCACCTCGTTGGCCCGCACGAAAGCAGGATTCACTTCGACGGTGAGGTCGTGGCCGGTGATGGCGCGACACATGTCGAGCACTTCACGCAGCGAGTGAGTCTTGCCGGAGCTGACATTCACGTACTGACCGAACGGCTTGGCTTCAAGCAGCCCGCGGTAAGCGGCCACCAGCGAACGGACGTCGCTGAAATCGCGCCAGACATCCAGGTTGCCCAGCTCGATTTTCTCGGCCTTCTCGCGGAAGTGTTTGACGATCTTCGGCAGCAGGAAGTTTTCCGCCTGGCCGACGCCGGTGTAGTTGAACGGGCGCGCGATGATGATCGGCAACCGCCCGAACCACAGACTGGCCATGTACTCCATGGCCAGCTTGCTCACGGCGTAATCGTTGGCCGGCGCCGGCCTGGTGCTTTCATCAAGCAACCCTTCCGACGCATTGCCATACACGTTGGCACTGCTGGCGATCAAAACGCTTTCAGGCGCTTTGCCGCAGTGGGCGATGGCTTCGAGCAGGTTGCGCGTACCAATCAGATTGACCTGGTAAAACGCATCCGCCGCGCCGTGCCCGACAAACGCCAGTGCCGCGAGATGAACGACGATGTCCGGCTGAAGGTCCGCCAGCAGCTTGCTCAGACCCACCAGATCGGTGAGGTCGGCCTGATAATAATTAGCTTCATCGGACGGATTGCTGCCCAGGCCAACCACCTCGCAGCCCTGGGCTGTGAGCTCGGCGGCCATGTAGCGCCCCGTAAATCCATGAATACCCGTTATCAGCGCTCGCTTGCCGGCGATACTCATCAGAACGAGAACCCTTTTTCGTTACGACGCAGGTCCGCTTCGACCATCATGCGGCACAGCTCTTCCAGGTTGGTCTTAGGCTCCCAGCCCAGAACTTCCTTGGCTTTGGCCGGGTTGCCGATCAACAGCTCAACTTCGGTTGGGCGATAGAACTTCGGATTGACCGAAACCAGAACCTTGCCAGTGGCGGCGCAAGTGCCGATTTCTTCTTCGGCTTCGCCACTCCAGTTGATGGTGATGTCGACAGCCTTGAATGCCATCGCGACGAAGTCACGGACGGTTTCAGTGCGGTTGGTGGCCAGAACGAAGGTGTCCGGCTCATCAGCCTGCAGCATGCGCCACATGCCTTCGACGTACTCTTTGGCAAAGCCCCAGTCGCGCTTGGCGTCCATGTTGCCCAGTACCAGCGAGTCCTGCAGACCCAGCTTGATCTTGGCAACGGTGTCAGTGATTTTGCGTGTTACGAACTCACGGCCGCGCAGTGGCGACTCGTGGTTGAACAGAATACCGCTGGTCGCAAAAATGCCGTACGACTCGCGATAGTTGATGGTCATCCAGTGAGCGTACAGCTTGGCGACGCCGTAAGGGCTGCGCGGGTAGAACGGGGTGTCTTCGACCTGAGGAATGGCCTGAACCTTACCGAACATCTCGGAAGTCGACGCTTGGTAGAAGCGGACTTTCGGGTTAACGATACGGATGGCTTCCAGCAGATTCACAGCGCCCAGGCCGGTGATTTCGGCAGTGGTGATCGGCTGTTCGAAGGAAACGCCCACGAAGCTCTGCGCGGCGAGGTTGTACACCTCGGTGGCTTCGGTGGTCTGCAGCAGGCGGATGCTGGCCGACAGGTCGGTCAGGTCGTACTCGACCAGGTGCAGGTTTGGATTGTTCTGGATGCCCAGTTCTTCGATCCGCCAGAAATTGACAGAACTGGTACGACGATAGGTGCCGTAGACGGTGTAGCCCTTGCCAAGCAGCAGTTCAGCCAGATAGGCGCCGTCTTGACCAGTGATGCCGGTAACAATTGCTTTCATGCGAATCCTTTGAACTCCGTCTTAGTGCTTTACCGCACGTGTTGGGTAGATGATGTGGGCAGGTGCGTATGGTACATCGGGGTTATCTACCGTACCAAGCCTCTCACGCAGTAACACGATGTAAGTGCCGGCGTTGCGGAACGCGATCCTGCCCGAATTCCCGAATAAACGCCCTGTTGGAGCGGGGAGCAGCCCCTTCCTCCCGTATTGGACTCTGAAGAAATGCCAGGAGTGTTACGAATCGTCATCTGCGGCGCCTGTCTTTCAGATGAATATTTGGGCAGTCAATTCGCTAAAGCCCCTAAGGTGAGCTAAAACCAATGCCTTACGACACCGGGAGTTGAATCGATGAACGCTTGGGAAACGCGGCATGAGATGGTCGGCGGCATATATAAGCTACTGAATAAAAATGCGTCGATTGCGGACATCGATCATGTCGTTTCCGATCATTCATTCCTAAAAAGCGACATCGATGTTGCCAGCGTACTGCTGCTGTCCAAAGACGGCCTTGAGCGGACGAGTAAGGGCGTCATGGATATTCATCTGTATCTCATCCATAACGCTCGACTAAAGATGGTGAAGCATCTGCTGCCAGCGGGTGATTCGATTCTTGATCTGGGCGGTGCAAACGCGCCCTTGCACCACATGGGCTTTCCCCACGCATATTCGAAGATTGTGCTTATCGACTTGCCTACCGAAGAGCGTCACAAGGACTTCCAAGTGGCGCTGGATGAGGAGGGCGGTAAGGTTTTTCTGCGCTACGAGGACATGACGGACCTTAAAGGCATCCCTTCGGATAGCGTCGATTTGGTATGGTCAGGCCAGAGTATCGAGCACGTGACGCCAGAGCAGGGAATGCGCATGTGCAAAGAAGCGTACCGAGTACTTAAATCGGGTGGTCGTTTTTGCCTGGACACCCCAAATGGGCACGTCAGCCGCATTCATGCGGCCACAATAGGGAATCACTTCATCCATCCCGATCACAAGATCGAATACACGCCGGATCAGCTGCGATTATTGTTGTTGGACACGGGCTTCGTCATTGCAGAAGAGTGGGGGATCTGTGAGATGCCTATCACCTGCAAGACAGGGACGTTCAGCTACGACGATTTCTTGGTAGGTGGCGCTATTACAAAAAACATCGACGACGCCTACATTCAGTTCTTTAACTGTCTCAAGCCCTGAGTAGCGGGTGCAGCGAGGGCGGCATCGAGTTGTTCGATGCCGCCCTCGACTTAGCGTTTGACGTGGCAAACCATTGCAAAGTCAACATCAGCACACTGAGCAGACTCTGCCTCAGGCAATAGACGCTTCACATGGGCAGCATCGCCAAATTCACTTTTCACGAACACGAATACTGAGTGGTCGATGTCGGCGCCTGCGATCTCAGACTTGAGACTGTTCTCGTCACACGGCGGTTGATGGCGAGCAATGTAACCGGTATTCATTTTCAGATTATGCAACGACACGTAGTTCATCATCGGAATGAGCGTCGTCAGCGTGTCTGCCTTTCCGCAGCGGAACTTCGGATAGTAGTAGACGTTGCGAACATCCTTCCCGATCTGGGCGTCCCAAGCCGACTGAGTCATCAACGGCGTGTAGGGGCGGTTGAGACCTGCCTTGAAATTGGAGCGCTGCATTTTTAGGTCAGAAACCTGCACCACCAATAATGCCAGCATTACCGGGATCAGGACCTTGCGTGGTAGGGTTCGGTACAGCGTCAGCAACGAAAAGATGACGATGATGTAGCCAACCGGCCAGAAAAACCGGCCAGACGCCCGGAATTGAGAGGTCAAGACTTTCATGAAGTCGGGGTAGTTGAGTACCGCAATCTGGCGCGTGCCCAAGTAGATCGAGTCGGATAATGCGTAGCACGCAAACAGTGCCAACACGATAGCAAGGTAGCGATGGCGTCTGACCGTCGCCCAGCCTTCGCGCCGAAGTTGAATCAGTGCGTAAACAAAGCTGGCGATGACGCCCAGGCCAAGGTAGTTAAAGCCTTCATATTGCCCCGGCATCATTGCATCGGGGATCGTGACATAAGACCCGCCGGTAATTGGAGCCAGCAGGTTCATGGAATAGTAGCCGAACCCCCACTCAGGGGACACCTGTCCGACCGGCATAGGCAGCAGCGCCGCTGCCATAACCAAAATCAGCACTACAAACGGGATGATGATGCGAAGCGCGGAGTGGCGTGTCAGTTTGTCCAGGGAGCTGAGCGCAGAACATAGATAAATCATCAGCGCCATGACAAACAGGTAGGCATGGACATTGATGCTCACGACCAGAATCAGTGTCCATCCCAATGTCGCAAACTGTCGCAGCCGGTTGCTTCTGATGTACAGCGCAATGGACATCAACAGAATCCAATGCGACATCAGGGAAATGTGGCCGAGGCGGGCCATCAATGCCGGGAAGCAAACCAGCAGCACTGTGCAGCAGACAAGTGTGCTCCAGGATCTTACATTCAACTCCCGCAGAATCCACCACCCCCCTACCGATTGCAGGATGAACGCCAGTGCCACCCAGTAGCCGAAAGGATTGAACGGCGCCATGCCGGACGGTAGCACCAGTTTTAACAGCAGCGAGTAGATCGGGATGATGTCGACGAAGGTGGCACGTGTTCCCACCGGGTAATTGAACGTGTCAAACGCCAAAAGCGGGAAGCTCAATGGCGAGTGGAAGTACGCATTGAAGCCGGCGATGTATTGAGTGACGTCTTCGGTTTCGCTCATCCAATAGGAAGACGTGCCGGCAATAAAGCCTTCAGGAAAGTATCGGTAGACAAAAATGGCGGCAATCGCCATTGCTACCAATAACCCTAGCGTCCCGGTGGAGGATAGCCACGCGGGCCTTTGGCTGGGCGATACAGCAGCATTTGAAAAAGGGGTCACAAGATAACCTCAAGCAGTTGGCTCGCACTCTGTTCCCAGGTGAGCCATTGAATAGCATTGGATTTTGGATGCGCGTCATCCGAGTAGAGTGCAAGCCAGCGTTGCAAGCTTTCAACCATTACGCCTTCCTCGTCGCCTTTGAAGTAGTAAGCGTTGTCACCAGCGATTTCCCGGAAAACCGGCAGATCACGCGCAATGATTGGCAACTTCTTCTGTGCGGCTTCGATGATGGGAAGCCCGAAGCCTTCACCTTCGCTGGCGAAAATCAGGCAAGACGCCGACGCATAGGTCGCCTCTAATGTGGCGTCATTGGCGTCGGACATCCACATCAGACGATTCCCTTGCTCTGGGTGGTTGCTGAGGGCATCGATGATCTCAGGCAGGTTGCGCCTCGATTCAGCGTCGACGCCTTTCCACCCCTCACGACCCACGATAACCAGATTCACATCTACACCTGAGTTCCAGAGCTTGGTGAATGCCCGAAGAGCTTGCAGATGTCCTTTTCTCGGCTCAATTGTGCCCACCATCAGAAAAGTGGGCTTGCCACCGAGCTTCGGCACCGCCGGCAGGTCGGCCGTGTCCGACTCTCCCTTATCCAGGTGTGCATTTATGAGATCGGCACCCAAGTGGAACCAGTTGACGTTGAACGACTTCTGTTTGATCTCCTGCATTTCGACCCACGCGCAGTACTCCGCTGCCACCGATTGGGAAATACACACCGCCCCGTTCAATTTGGCCGTTACTTGCAACCAGCGGTGAGACGGCAGTTCTGCCTGGGGTGGAAAGTATTCCGGCAGCAATACAGGAAGCAGATCAAAGATTGTCGCGTATAGCTTTACCCCATTATTCATGAGGTATGACAGGTAACCGCTCTCGTAAGCGAGCACCAGGCGATCAGACCAATCCAAAGTCAACACGATATCGCTTTGCTGAGGCGTGACGATTTCTTCGCTCAGCAGATCCGGGGGGGCGCCAATGCTGGCCAATGTAAACGAAGTCGCTGTCTTGTAACCCCAGACCTCATTTGTTTTGCACAGGTACACGGGTTCGAATCGAATTTGGCTATCTGTCTGCTTTAAAAGTGCCAGCATGATCGAGATTGCAACACGCTCGATTCCGGTTCGTAATTCAGTCGCACGAGTCGCTGACACGTCCAGATAAACCGTTCTGAAAGAGCGCTCTGGTGGGAAGTTCTGCGACAGGCAGTCCGCCAGCTTCACGGCACTGTCTTGGATATGAGCATCAGTGGAGTTGTCGATGATCCGACGCGTCAGTGCATCCAGTCCGTAACGCTTGTTGAGGTAATGATTCTCGATGGCCTCGAAGTACAAGTTGGCGCAATAGTCCGGTGCATGCCGCGTGCGAATGGTTTTCGCCCCTGTCGCCCCGAGCTTTCGGCGCATTGGCCCATCGGTCCACATCGACTCAAGAGCGCGTTTTAGCGCAGGCGTCTGGAAGTCATCAGCAAGCATGATCGTGGCTTCAGGATCAAGTTCAGCAAACGATCCGTTCGCATTGACGATAACCGCAGCTCCATAATTCATACAGTCCAGAACTGCCGCGGATGTTTCCCCTCGGGAGTTGTTGCGCAACTGGACGGCAACATCAGAGACCGCCAGATAACGATTGTAGGTCTCAGTGTCAGCCCAGCCGGTGATCGTAATGTTCTCCGGATATGCGGCCCGCGCCATGATTTGCTGAAGTTGCTCTTTGTAAGGGAGGTGATGAATGTCTCCCACGAACACCAGCTTGCAGTGAGGATCCTGCGAGAGCGAAGAGTCGACCCAGGCCTCAAGCAGGCAATGGTTCATCTTTGTCGGGTCGAGAAATCCGAAGCTGCAGACCATGAAATCTTCTGCAGCGAGCCCGAGGACACTTCTTGCGTTGGCGGCGTCTACCGGCGGCGATGGTTGCCTTAGCAGAGGAATGACGTCGCACTTGGCTTCGAGCGTTTCGCCGTACCACTGCTTGACCAGACCTTTGGCGTAGTTCGAGTGAAGCACTACGCCGTGGGCTCGCTGGAATATTTCCAGGTTGACCGGGTATTTGAGGCGCAGGTCGTCAGGCGTCAGCGTGTGGTATTTCTCGATCAAAGCGCCATAGCCGTGGGAGAAATAAAGCGCTTCATCCCACGCGCCCACTTCGATTTTCTCGTCCTGCAAATAGGACTTCAGGCCGCTCAGGAAAAAATCGTGCAAAACGACCACGCCCGGCACCAATGCCATCAGTTCGAGCATGTGGTGGTGGAAGATCGAATTGCCTACCTGATAAACCACGCGGTCCACCGATCGACTGTTATCGATCAGCCACTGCGGATCGCGGATTGAGCAATGTTGCAGAGCCCACTCATCCGTCACTTCATTCTGGAATACGATCAGTTCGATGTCATAAAGCTTGTGAAGCTCGGGCAGCAGCTCTGCTGAATAGCCGGCGATACCAGTGCGCTCGGGCGGGAGCGGGGACACGAATGCCATGCGCTTCTTGACGATGGATTTGCCGTTATTGCTCTCGGGATTGCGAAGGGCGATATAGTTCTCGAACGCTTCAATGGCAGTAATTGCCGAGTGATCCCAAGAGAACAGCTTCCGCTGCTCGAGGCCATGAGCAATCAGCGTCGCTCTGAACTCGTCATCTTCCATTGCCTGATAAAGCTTGTTGGTAATGGCCCGGACGTCGTAGGGGTCGAATAGCGCCTCATCCCAGCCAATGACCTCGGGGATACTCGAAGCTCTCGATCCGATTGCCGCTGCGCCGCATGCCATGGCTTCAAGCGGAGGCAGCCCGAAGCCTTCGTGCCAGGACGGAAACACGAAAACCCGGCAGAGGTTATACAATTTGACCAACTGCACGTCGTCCACGTATCCCAGGAAAATCATGTCCTCGGTTCTGAGGCCAAGCTTTTCCCCGACGGCAATTAACGCATTGGAGTGCTGGGGTGGGATTTTGCCCGCAAACACCAACTGGTAATTGTCGCGCACTTCGTCAGGCAGGCCAGCGAAGGCTTGAACGAGGCGTGTCAGGTTTTTACGATCGTCCGAGCCGCCGGTGTAAAAGGCGTAGGGCTTGCTGATACCTAGGTTGTGGAGGAACACCGACGCTTCTGCAGGCGAAATGGTCAACTTCTGGAAGTTGTCATCAATGGCAGTAGAGATATTGATCGAATTCGCTTCATCAACGGATAAGTATTCAATGCCCTCAGCGCATGAGAACTTGGAAATGGACAAAATTAACGAAGCACGCTGCAACTCATCGACCTTGCCGATATAGTGCTGCTTATAGTCCCGGTTCCATTTCAGGTACTGAGCTGGGTTGAGCAGTGGAATCAGATCATAGTGAGATACGCTAACCGGCGTTTTGGTATCGAATCGGCCAACGCTGGTTACAGCATCGTCCACGTATCCCTCTATCATCGACGACACATGGATAATGTCGGGTTTCAAGCTGGCGATGAAGCCTTCTCGAATCAGTTCCGCTGCTTTTCGCCGCTCGTGGTTGGCGGCGTCCATCTCGGCGACGGGACCAGGGGCGTACCAAATGTGAATGTTTTCAGGCGGCAACAAGTCTTCGAAAGCTGCCCGTATGGACTCGATCGAGTCCGACAACATGCCATTCAGGACCAGATGAATATCGTGATCGCCGCGATTACGCACAATCGCCAATGCTAAGGAAAGACTATAACGACCGATGCCGCGAAACCGGCTTTCCGTCTGGGCTCCTTGCAAGTCAATAACAATACGCATTATTCAATCCTGTCCCGGGTCTTTTCCGCTAATTTGATTTTGGCCAACACAGCCCGCGCATGAGGCGACAAGTTTTCCGTATCGATGGGGATCGTCGGGTCAATGGTCGACCGGAATATGGGGATTTCTTTCTTGTGGTATCGGCTACGCAGAAACTCATAGGCGCCGATTTTCTTGAGTACAGCGATACCAACGCTCTTCACCGGCTTGTAAGGGCTGGCTTTGCGGATGGCGTAGAAGATGACTTTCCGGGCCATCAACTTGGAGCGGATCTTGACGCCGTCGCGCTTGAGCAACTGCCGCTGCAAAAGTGCGTACCGAACGGTATTTACGACCGATCCCGGCAAAATGACACTTAGCGCATGCAAGCGACCCCTTGTGATATCCAAGTGATGGTCCAAGTGCACGACATGCTTATGAAGATTTGCTGTGTCAACAGCAGCCTTATGAATAAGCCTTTCTTGAGAGGCTAGTTCCAGACTGACCTTGGAATATTCTTCGCGAAGCGTCCGCAGTTCCAGGTGCACAGCGTTTAGCTGAATCTTGTGGCTTCGCTGAAGCGCTTCTAGATCCCCTTTCAAAGCCCCCACGATTTCGTTCAGATTCTCAGCAGATCGCGCTGCAGTGGCTTCGACGCTTGCGAGATAAGTCTCAACGCTGCTGAGTGTGGTCTGCTGAGTAGCATTTACGGTCTCGATACCGGCCACTCTCGCCTCGTAGGCAGAGGCGGCGGCATCAAGTGTCACGCCAAATTCTTGGGCGAACAGCGCATCAAGATCAGGGATAGGCCCACTCGAGGCGGCAGTCTGAGCAACCACGCTGTAATCGGGGCTTACGCCTCTGAGGACATGCATCAGCGTGACCGTTGGGACTTCCTGGATAGGCTCAGGCTCCTGCAAGCGTAAGACCGTGGAACGTGCAAAACCGTGGAAGTCCGGAATGAATTGGAGCAACAGTGGAGGCAGTGGATTGACATGCGTCGGGTCCATATAAAAACTGGACGTGCCGACAGTCAGGTTCTCCGGATTCGGTGTTTCAAGAATTAACAGCCCCCCCGGTACGAGTACCCGTTTGGCCTCTTCGACCAGAGCATTCAGCTGATCAAATGGGATGTGCTCAACCAGATGAAAGGCGCTGATAGCCATCTGGCTGGCATCGCCAAGTTGCCTCAAGTACGCGATGGCATCATTTTGGGTGACGGAAAACCCTCGTTCCTTACATGCCGTCAGCATCTGCTCGTCCAGATCGACGCCGTGGCAACGAATCTGCATCGACGTCAGAAGTTCGAGCCACTCACCTCGGCCGCAACCCAGATCGGTGACAGGCAGGTCCCAACAGACTTTTAGCTGTTCGAGGAACGGCGAATAAACTTTGAGACGATCAAGGATGAGTTGCCTAGAACCGCGGTGCTTGTCTTCAAATGATCGGTAAAATTCGCTCACGGGCGCTTCCTGATTCCAATTCTATCCAGCAGTTGTGTGCTCGTTGATACGGGCTTGGCGCATGAGACGAAGTCCGCAACGCGGTGCAACCGGCAGTTCTGCGCTTTCGCGCAGCAACTGCCAGGCCCCGTAATCAGTCCGGGTTTTGTTCCGTGTGGCCGGATTCACGCTTCTATTTCGACCTTCGGCGGCATCCAGCTCAGACCTACGAACGTGTCCTGGGCGACGTTCACCACGTTAAAAACCAACGCCAGGTCTAGCCACTCAAAGTTCTCGACAATGTGCGTTTCCGATGCATGCAGCGCGACCGCTACGGAGTAAGAACCGATGCCCAGATTTGCCGGAAACGTGAATTTGTAAGTGAATTTTTTTCCTGCAGCCACACTGGTCGATTTGCAGTCAAGGTAGTGCGTATTAGTGCCAAAAATGCTTTGGCCTAACCGGTCCTTGATGACATATCCCACCACTAGTTCGGGCAAATCGTGGTGGACTTCCCCTTTGATGCATAGGGTGACTTCATCCCCCACACCTACGTATTCCACCGCCGCCCCGGCGCGATCATACAAAGAGACGCTCTCAATCGTCGCTTTACGGCTACCGGATCGTGTTTGCTTGGAACCATCATCCAGCGAGACCACTTCAACGCTTGCGTTTTCTTTATCGGCGATGAGCGCGTTGTAATAGTCCATCACCTCCTCCGGGGCACCGTCCTTGATGACAGTACCGCCTTCCAGAAGAATGGCGCGATCACACAACGCCTGAATCGAGCCGCGATCGTGCGAGACGATGATCAGAGTCGTACCCTGCCGCTGGAACTCTTTGATCCGCGCAAAGCTTTTGTGCTGGAAATAGCTATCCCCGACAGACAAAGCCTCATCGACGATCAAGATGTCCGGGCGGAAAGCAGTGGCAACCGCAAAAGCCACTCGCATTTGCATCCCGCTGGAGTAGGTGCGAACACTTTCGTCAAAGTACTCACCGATTTCAGCGAAAGCCTCTATGTCCTTTATGGCGCCGTCAATTTCGTGATTGTTGAACCCCATCAAACCTGCGGCATGATAGACATTCTGACGACCCGTCAGCTCTGGGTTAAACCCCATTCCCAGCTCAAGAATCGCGGCAATACGGCCATTTACGTGAACCGCACCCTCAGTGGGCTGCAGAGTGCCAGTGATCATCTTCAGCAGCGTCGACTTGCCTGCGCCGTTTTGTCCGACGATCCCGATTGCTTCACCCGGTCTGATGGCAAAGCTGATATGACGGAGCACCCAGTGCTCATGGTTGGGCTTCGCACCTGCAAAGAACCAGTTAGCGATGCGCTTCCATTCAGAGCTATAAGTCCGGTAGGCCTTGCCCAGGTTGTCAACGGTAAGCAGTGTCATAGTGAGTCCACCATTTCTGGTGCAGCGCGACGAAACATGAACAGCCCCAAAAGCATCAGCAGGATGGAAGCACCGATGGTGATGCCGATCTCGTTCAAGTCGGGTGACACCTGATAAACCAGGACGTCGTGGTAAGCATTCACGACAGAAAACATCGGATTGAAGTTCATGAACGAGCGCAGGTATTCGGGGATCACGTTGGCGGAGTAGACGATTGGCGTAAACCAGAACCACACCTGCAATATGATCGGTACGACTTGGCCAATGTCGCGAACAAACACGTTAACTACACCAAGCACCAAGCCCAGGCCGACGGCCAGCGCGGTAACCACCAGAGTCAACGGAATAAGCCAAAACATGTCCAGCGAAGGCATCTGGCCTAGCGCCGCAAATACCACCAGCACGGCGACAAACAGCAGCAAATTATTGAGCAGGCATGACCCCACTACGATGACCGGCAACGCGATGCGGGGGAAGCGCATCTTCTTCATGAGGTTGCCCTGTTCAATGAACAGATTCAGACATCGCGAGACAATCTCGGAAAACAGGTTCCACGCCAGCACCCCAGCCATCAGGTACAGCGCATACGCATATTTGTTGTCGATGCCTGGCAAGCGGGCTGCCAGCACGTTAGAAAGGATAAGCGCGTAGATCGCGACTTGAGACAGAGGATGAATGATCATCCAGAGGCCGCCGAGTCGGCTGCGCGCAAACCGGGCAATGAACTCATTGCGGATGGAGGTGACGATGAAGCTTCGGTATTCCCAAAGCCCTTTCAACATGCCGAACATGCAAGGTCCTCGTTGACGCGTTTGGTGTTTTTCACTAGAGCGAACGGGTCGCTTGAGAAACAGTGGCCGTGCGGCTTCATGAGCCCGGAGCGGACAGTGAACGACTGTCGTCCTGGATGCATGCCGACGGGTGTTGTGAGGGAATGAAGGATGGAAACAATTCCGGGGTTGGTTTCAGGGGCGGCAGTATATGCATGGCGCAGACGCGGATGTACATGATGTCGACGCATATGGTCGACGGCCGTTGATACCGGCCGACGAGCGCACCACGTCATGTAAAAGTGCCACATCAAGGCTAGCCCACAGCCATCAAGCGTCAGCGCGACCGTAGACATCCTCGAAGCGAACAATGTCGTCCTCGCCCAGATAGTCGCCGCTTTGCACCTCAATCAACACCAGATCGATAACGCCCGGATTGGTAAGGCGGTGTGTGTGTCCGGCACGAATGAAGGTCGACTCATTGGTGTTGAGCATCAGTTCCTGGTCATCGTTGACCACAACGGCCATTCCGCTGACGACGATCCAGTGCTCGCTACGGTGATGATGCATCTGCAGCGACAGCGAAGCTTTGGGCTTGACCACAATTCGCTTGATCTTGAAGCGCTCGCCGTTTTCCAGGGTGGTGTAAGTACCCCATGGGCGATGGACGGTCTGATGCAGCTGGTGGAGCGTATGCCCGGAGCTCTTGAGCTGGGTAACGATGTGCTTGACGTCCTGCGCGTGGTTCTTGTGCGCAATCATCAAGGCATCCGGCGTGTCGATGATAAGCAAGTCCTCGACACCCACCAGCGCAGTCAGCCGATCCTCGCTGTTCACATAATTGTTTCGCGAACCGTGGGCCAATACTTCGCCTTCAAACCGGTTGCCGTGCTCGTCCTGCGCCGTCAGCTCACTCACGGCGTTCCACGAACCAATGTCACTCCAGCCGATGTCACAAGGAACAGTCACCACCTTATTGGAGCGTTCCATCAACGCGTAGTCGATGGAGATGTCCGGTACCTTCGCAAATGAGTCCGGGTCGATGGACAGGCAGTGATAGGCAGGGCCTTCGGTCAGGCGGGAACTGGCGATCGACGCAGCGGCAGCCTCGAGCACATCGGGCGCGTGCGCGGCGAACTCCTCCAGCACCGTGCCGACCTGAAAGCAGAACATCCCCGAGTTCCAGAAATAGTTACCGGCGGCCACATAGGACTCTGCAGTGTTCAAGTCAGGCTTCTCGACGAACCGTGCGACCTTCAAGCCACCCTCCAGCCCAGCTGAATCGCCCGTTTCAATATAGCCGAAGCCTGTTTCTGGATACTGCGGCTTGATGCCGAAGGTCACAAGCCAACCCTTTTCTGAAAGCTCTACAGCTTTAGCCACTGCAGCGGCGAAGGCTCTCTCATCCTGAATCAGGTGATCGGCAGCCAAGACCAGCATGTGGGCGTCGGCGCCATGCAGCTGCTTAATCTGCAGCGCCGCCATTGCCACCGCTGCAGCCGTGTTGCGACCAAACGGCTCAAGGATGAAGCCTTGAGCCAGCCCGGTTTTGTTCACGGTGCGGTATTCGTCTTCGGTCTTGAACAGCAGATCGCGGTTGGTGACAGTCATGACTTCCGATACACCCGCCAGAGCGGAAGCGCGTAGGAAGGTTTTCTGAATCAGGTTCTGGCCGTCTGGCAGCACCATGAAGGGCTTGGGATGGGCCTCGCGAGAAACGGGCCACAACCGACTGCCGACGCCGCCTGACAAAATTACGGGTATTAAATTCATGGGTTTCCTTTACACGACGCTGGCATAAAACTGATCAAAAGTAGCGAATGTTCGCCTAGGTTGTACAACCCGATCGGTTGCTGAACGGAAAGTGCCTTGCGTCGGCGGACCGATAGGGGGCTCAATTCTAGGCAAGGCGAGAATACCAGAGAAAACCTAGCCCAGTAGTCTAGTCCGACCGACCTACCTGAACAGGCTTCCGATTACCTCCCACCGCTTGACAGCCAAAATCTCAATGAGTATGGCGCATGAAGCAATCAATCGTAGGGAGCGCCTTGCACTGAAGGTAGTAATTTAATCTTCCCCAAAAAGGTCGCGAGAGTAAACCTTTTCAATAACATCTATGATTTCCACCGAGATTCGGTTGGCCACAATAACGTCTGACATTGATTTGAATTGCTCTAGGTTAGATATAATGTCAGAGTCGAAAAAGCTGCTCCCCTGATAAGCAGGTTCGTACACAACGACTGTGATTCCTTTGGCTTTTAAACGCTTCATTACGCCTTGAACTGAAGAGGCACGAAAATTGTCCGAGTCCGCTTTCATAGTAAGACGATAAATTCCCACAATGTTAGGTTTCAGCTTGGTGATCGAGTCTGCGATAAAGTCCTTGCGGGTTGAGTTTGACTCTACTATAGCGCTAATCAGTGTGTTGGGGACGTCTGAATAATTGGCTAGTAGTTGTTTTGTATCTTTTGGGAGGCAGTACCCGCCGTAACCGAACGAAGGGTTATTGTAATGGTTACCAATGCGGGGGTCCGAGCTTACGCCGTGGATCAGTTGCCGCGTGTTTAAGCCATGGACAGATGCATATGTATCAAGCTCATTGAAGTACGAGACTCGCATGGCTAGATATGTATTCGAAAACAGCTTGATAGCTTCTGCCTCAGTTGAGCCCACTAATATAATTGGAATATTTTTTGCATGAGCGCCTTGTGCCAGTAGATCTGCGAATACCTGACCTCGCTCAGTATTGTCGCCAACAATTATCCGAGTTGGGAAAAGGTTGTCGTGAAGCGCGCGACCCTCCCGTAAAAATTCAGGGGAGAAGATAATGGATTTCGTGTTGAATGCCTTACGCATTCTGATTGTGAAACCAACCGGTACGGTCGATTTTATGATTATGGTTGCGCGGTCATTGACTCTCAGCGCATCAGCGATAACTTTTTCAACGGAGCTGGTGTCGAATGAATTTGTTTGGGATGCGTAATCAGTCGGTGTCGCTATAATGATGTAATCCGCTCCGCTATATGCTTCTAGTTCATCTGTAGTCGCAGTGAGCGTCAAATTTCCTGTCTGAAGAAACTCCTCGGACTCAAAGTCTGCCACGGTAGGTTTTCTTTGATTTAGTTTGTCAATTCTAGCTTGGTCAATATCGTAAGCTATAACCGGGTTGTGTTGTGAAAGTAAAATAGCGTTGGATAGCCCAACATAACCCGTGCCCACAACCGTAATGTTTTTCATTAGTGCCTCAAAAATCCGGGCGAGTTTTTTTGTTGTTCCATTTGTCCATAATGGAGCCAATGTCGATAGCGATGCCACCTTGCCGTTTGATTTGAATGCAGTATTGCTTGCCTAAAATTCCTCCGCCAACTAGACATAACATGCCACCCCAGTTGATGCTTTTTATGTGGTCAAGAGTAGCAATGAATGCGCTTGGGAAATGTTCGCCTTGGATTGAGTTGTTTCCCAACAAAGCCAATCGCGATGGTTCGCCGGGTATAGGTAAATAAACAACTTCTTGAATGCCGAACTTGTACTTAACGATATCTACGATTTCTGGATGACAGGAAATAATGCCAATCTTATCTAATGATGACAGAAGGTCGAAGAAATCAATGGATTCGCCGAGCTCATAGTGCATCAATTGAGTGCACAGCGCGGTTGATGAAAGATCTGTTTGCTCCAGCATTCTTACTACGTTAAGGGTGCCAGGTATACCCCTCATACTCCCGATGGAAAACTCGTGATCAATCCATGTGTCAGGAGGTACCCCTATGAGGTCTGCTTCTCCTAGACATCCCGCCAGCATCGACATTTGTGAATAAAACGCCCCTCGATGGTGCGCTGATGCTTCGCCATACCAGATATCCCAAAATTCATCCCGATTTCTCGAATATAGAGCGTTGAAGCGCATCTCATCTTTACTGCTATGGTGGAGCCATGTACCTTCCCCGTCGCCAAGCCTAATGAAAGCGTAAGGTGTATTGTTGCTCAAACACCCAGCTATTTCTGCCACAACCTCTGAAATAAGTTGCCACCCCCGAGAATTACGGCGCAGTATTTCGTAAGTGTTGCCAGCATATCGCAAGTGATATGTATTAACGTAATCCATCAGCTGGTAATAAACCGTTAATAGCTTAAGGCCGTCCTCACTTTGGATGTTAGATTGATCGACAATTTGTACGAAATGAGCAAGGTCTTTAGACGCCACGCAGCTTGATAGAAGAGCTCTTATTACCTCCATCTCTCCGGGGCTTTTAGTGAACGCTTGCGAGAATAAGCTACTGGCTTTAGCTTGATTCCCTCGTTCACTATATAGTACTCCCAGCTCAAAAAAAGGTTGCCATTCGTTAATATCAAGCATCGCAGCCCGAAGCAGATGCTTTTCAGCGGCGTCTAGGTTTCCTGAGTTGCGCAAATCAACACCCAGGATCAAAGAATCCATATATGATGTAAACAACTCGTCCTCATCGAACATGTTAGCTACCAAGTCAGTGAATATGAAAGTTATAAATATCGCCCTACTCGACTGCTAGTTGGCGCTATCCACGAACCGTCGAAAAAAGGCACGACGGTGTTACTAAATTCTTCGCACCAAGTAGCATCGAATGCTCACACAAGCTTGCGATCCAGCTTTCGCTGTGTACTGGTGCAGCATGTGACTCCACTATGGCGCGTAATAAGCTCAACTTTATGGAAAAAATATGACTAGATACCGCCGCGACATTGCGAGTAAGTTGAGCGATTCCAGCAAGTCCATACTCACCAGCTTGGACGCCTTTAAACTGTTCAGTCAAGCCCTCCCCAGCACGCCTATCGTAGCCAAAGCTTTCGATTTTCCCGGAGGGGTCAGTAATTTTGGCACCCACAAATCCTGATTCAGATCGCAATGCCTGACGAACGAGTTCATTTAACCAGCCAGGACATTTCTTAGAGGGAATTACTCTTGAATCAATCCAAATCAAGACGGCTCCGCTTACCTGGTTAATGCTTTGGACAAATGCCTCCCCGGCTGAGCTATCGGCAGGGAATGTGTTCCAGTGGATTCTCATGGGGCCGAGCGATTTTACCAGTCTAGATCTAGGTTTCACAGATCGGGAACTAACGACGAGTACTTCAGTTGTGACCGTCACCGATTTTCTGATCGATTGAAGAAGTATATTTAGATTTTTTAGAGACCCCTGATGATGGATTATCACCGAGACTGAAGCCGCTTGCTTGTCTAGCGCAGGCTTGAAGCGGAGATGATGTGTGCTCTTGTCCGAGATAAGACTGCCTTGTAAATTTCTTTCTCGCAGGTGATGTCTTACCGCTCTTCGCCGGGCTATAGATGCATACCGTTTTTCATTTCCAGACAGAGCTGTTGATCCTGACACTGCTCGCCAGTGATACAGCACCTTCGGAACATGTACTATTTGATCGGCGCTGATGTTGTTGGAGATCCTAAGCACTAACTCATAATCTTGAGCGCCGTCGTACTCCGATCGAAAGCCGCCGCTTGCTCGTATGAGAGTCGTGCGAAATACGCCTAAATGGCTTACGCAGTTTTGGCCCAGCATCAGCTCAGGGTTCCACCCCAACTTGTGATACGGGTCATACCGCTGGCCAACCGAATTGCATTTGTCCTCGTCCGTAAAAATCAATGAAGCTGTCGGGTGCGTATTTATGGTATGCGCTATATGCAACAACGCGTCTTCATCTAATAGGTCATCGTGATCAAGTAGGGCCACGAAGCTGCCGTTCGCGATGCTCAGGGCAGAATTAGAAGCTTCGGATATGTTTCCATTCTCACTTCTGAAAACTGCGCAAATTCTTGGGTCTTTAGCGATGTGGTGCCTTATTAATTTTTTGACATCACTTTTGGTAGAGTTGTCGTCTGCAATGCATAGCTGCCAATTGAAATATGATTGGCTTAAAACAGACTCAATGGCTAAATTTAAAAATTCGATATTTGAATTGTAAGTAGGTAACAAAACTGAAATGTAAGGTTTATTTAGTAGCTGTTCTAAAATCATGCTGCGCACGCCTAATCTAGAATTCTCAGCCTCATCCTGGTGTTCGAAATAACTCCCATGATAACTAAATTCCGTTAAATTTGGTTGTAGTGCAGATGACGTACTGCCCCAAAGAACGCGGATTGATACAGTGGAATGCCCGACCAATTCTTTCGGTATTAAGCATTCGAAACTGGCTTTAATACTGCCGTCGTGATAAGTCTCAACGGATTTGGATTGATCAATTCGAAAACTAGCAGCTAACTTTCCGTTTACTTCTAGCTCCAGGTCAGGGGCTGAATCGCCTGTTTCGTAAACTATCCAGCCGTGGACGAGGCCGTCATCGCGGACCGCATATTGGCCATCTATAACATTGGTGTCGTCGACGTTTATCGGACTACCAATTAGGTTGACAAAACTGTTGTTCTGGAGAGTTGTTGCTTCAACTATATCATCTTTGTTTAGACGATTTCCCTTTTCGAAAACGAAAGCGAAACCGTATCTGCCGTCACCAATCCCTGCTTTTAAGAGGTCGGGACGAAGATCGCGAGCGAGTGCTTTACCAACGAGTACCTTATTGACAAAGATATAGACCGCCAGTTTGTCCGCGGGAATTATTGGCGACCACACCCAGCCCGTTAATCGATTATTTACTAATTGATCTAGATGACCGATTGCTATGTGGTCCATCTTAACACCAACCCTTGATCATCCTACGATTTCCTGGTATTGCACATCTAGTTCCCGTACCTGATCAGATACCAAACGAATTGCATTTATAGATTCGATGTCGGGTGAGGGAGCTTGCTCAAATTGATCAAGCTTCTTGAACGCGATGATAAGATTTTCCAGAGTAGGTTCAATAACCCAACCCGAACGATTTTCTAATACGTCTTCGCCTATGCCTCCCTTATTGGAACAGATAACCCAAACGCCGGCGGCGGTGGCCTCACGGGTGACTAACCCATAGCTCTCAGGCCAAATAGAAGGCGCCACAAGCACGTCTATCTGTGAGAATAGCGTTTCTACCTGCCTTTGCGGGACCTTTCGTATGAATCGCGTAGTAACTGACCCCCATTGCTCGACCACTTTCGAGTCTTCAGAGGCGGCATGATCAACCACTAAAGCATCCAGATTTTTGAAACAAAAGCTGCTTAGTGCTTGCTTGAATAGATGATAGCCCTTGTGGTCAGACATACCACCGATGTGAGCTACACAGATTTTACGTCTCGAGGATATTCCTCTCGGTTCCCATTCCCTGGGTTGAACACCATTTCTATTCACAGTCAGGTTGATAACACCATTTTTACGATATATTCTGGCAAAAGCTTCTGAAACTATCTGCACTAAATTAGCTCGTGACAGCAGATATTTCAGAAATGCGCGCCTTTCCGTAGAGTCAGAAAGGTTAATTTCATCGGGAAGAAGCGCCGGGTTAAATGGATCGGGATGAGCCTCGGCGTAGATCCGTCCATTCTGGTCCATCAAAAATTGGTGATCGGAGATCCACCAAGCGTCATGAACGGTGACGACATAAGGAATCCCTAATTCCAAGGTGGCTTCTACTATTGATGCGCTGAGACGTTGAACGCAGTGGAAATGGACGACGTCGGGCTGTTCAAAGAGCAAGAAATCTTTGAATAAATGTTTCATCTTTTCATCCCTTGCGTGCCAATCCATGTTCACTCGGTGAATCACCCCCGCTCTATAAACGCGAACGCCTTTGTATAAATATGTATAGATAGAGTGCGGCTCTTGCATCTCATGATTCGTAGTGAAAGCAACCAAATTATATTTGTTGTTGTAGTCATCAATCAAAACATCGACGTTGTCCATCACGACCCTGGTAGCCCCGCCAATGGCTTGAGGTGAAAAAAAAACATTTACGATCGCGATTTTTTTTCTGTTCATGATGAGATCTTTCCGAGTGAGCCTGTTGTCAAACATTCTTGATGGTCCTGCACTACAAGATCGATTATCGATGACGCCCGTGTTGCCATGTTATCTACACCGTATTCTACAAGCACCCTGTTTCTTGCTTGCTCTCCAACTGATGTGCGCAACTCTCGGTTGGAGACAAGCATTTTTAATATCTTGTACCAATCTTGGTCGCTTCGGGCTAAAAAGCCATCTTCGCCGTCTTCAATGACGTCGATATAATTTTGCGTAGCGCTCACTACAGATGGCACCCCACACAGGGCGGCCTCAAACCATTTTAATTCGCTTTTGGCATCATTAATTTTGTCGCGTTTCAGTACGGCTATATTAATATCAGCGCATGCCAAGTAGGTGGAGTAACTAAGGAAGCTAGAAGTAAACGGTGCGTTGACGATCTTATCACCAAATTCTTCTAGAATTTTCTTGGGTAGTTGTAAATAGCCAACCACTGTCAGACGCGCAAGTGGCTCTTCCTTTAGCACACGTAGGATTGAAGGCAGTGCTTCATGAATGAAGTCAGAGTTATGTGCCTTAGTTCCACTGCCGTAAAAAATATTCACATACTGTGTTTCTGCGCTGCGGCCAGGGCTGAGCATTAAGCTGTACTTGTCTAAAGCGTTTCTATGAACGAAGCTCTTATTTGTACGCACTAGCTTTGCAAGTTCTGTTGATAGAGGTTGCGTGGAGGCTATTCCATAGTCACATAACATGGCTGCAGATCGATAAAGCGCCATTCCCATGACGAGGTCATTGTATTCTTCTTGCGATACATATCCCCCATAAGTTGAAATGTGTTGAGGGTATGCAGGATCAAATATCAGATCATCAATTTCGTAGATCGTTACCTTGCCTAAAGTACTTGCAGTGGAGATAAGCTTCACTATTTCAGGTAAGGCTGGGCATCGGTAGAATATGCACACGTCGCTAAAGCTCATTAGCTGTTGGGCATATGGGATGTCGGTCCATGAGGCAACATTGGGAGTTATCCCGGCAGCCTGTAGCTGTTCAATTTTTTGATCTATCCTGTAGCGCTTACATTGAGGTAGATGAAAGTCACCAATGATCGTCACGTTTTTCTTATTAATACTTCCTCGGTAGCGATCTAATTTGCCCAAGCGGATCTGAGTGGCATTAATATGATAAATCGAGTTGGTGGTGTTCGAAACGAGCGATATAAGTTTTGAGCGATGGTTTTCTTTAATCAAAGACGCGCTTTTTTTGGAAGCTATGTTCCAGATGGTGGCGATGTTTTCTTTAATGGAAAGTTCATATTTACTGCTTTCTGGGAAGTGAGTGTATGCCTTGGAGTATACGCTGTCAATTTCATCGATATTCAGCTGCGCAGCCATGCATCCAGCTTGGTTAATATAAGCCCATTCGCTGCAGTTGCCAGTTGCGATAGCAAGAGAATAGAATGTGCCTGCTCTGCTGTGCAATCCGGAGTTTAGATATATATTGCCAAGGTGTTCCAGGGCTAATCCGTTTGTCAAGAATCCGTTTGCAATCAGGTATAGCTCTTCAGCACGTCCTCTTTGTCCTATGGATTCGTAATGAGTACCAATATTACAGTAGAACTCTGAGTTTAGCTGGTCTGATTCGGCTACTCTTAAGCGCACTGCTGGAGTGGATGTGAATAAGTCCTTTAATGTATCTAAAGCATCCTGAGGCAACTCTTGATTAAGGCGTTCAACCTTGTTTATATCAAGCCAAGACGGATAAAGCGAAGAGGGCAGTTCCAAAAAGCTCATAAATTCTTTCGGGCTACGGGCGCGCATCCCTACGAGCATTTTAGATTTCCAGTGCAGCTCAGCATTAACTGGTTGGTGTTTAAGATGTCTGGCATCTTCATATGCTGAGGTGTAGAAGTCGGTATCAAAGCTAAAATCATCATCAGTGTTCTTTATTTTATGAGCTGCTGCTTTGTAGAAGCTATCTTTTGAATGAAGCTCGGCTGTGTTCTGGATATATTCTCGCCAGTCAAATTCAAGGGGAAGTTTCTCAATCTTCAGCCCCAGCCGGTGAAGTGCATGTTCGAAAGTGGGTGACCTGCCTTCATCAAATCCGAAGTTTAGCCAGTGTTGCTCTAGAAAGAGTTTGTCACCGAACTTGAGGTCGCTGTACCAGCTGAAATAGAAGTCCGGATCTATTTTGGTGTGCTTTGAGGTTGTTATTTCATCGGAATTAAAGCGTGTTGTTATATTGCTATGCGCTTTTAAGCCAAGCTCGACTATTAGTGACTCCAGCTTCGAAGCTTTTAGAATGAGCCCCATCTGAATGAAGTTGCGATGGAGACTTTCGTAGATACCTGCGTTTGTCTCTCTGGATCCGGTCAGTTGCAGGACTCTCATCGGCATCAGTTTCAGTGCTGTTACAAGATCGTCCCACGCTTCTCGTTGGCCCCAGCGGTTTCTCTCGATGAGCTCCTTTAATACAACTTTTTCATCAATAAATATGTTGTCAAGGCCGTTGTAAGACAACAGTTCTCCAAATGAGCAAAATCTTTTGTTTTGCTCTGTGTCGCTATTCCAATTTGTGATAAGTTCGCTGTCGGTAATGCTGTGATCTATTCCGTAATACCCGCGGTAGAAATCAATATTGAAATGCTTAGACCGGCTGCGCTCTTTCAAATAATGAAATATAATATGATATTCAGTCCCTGCCCCCGCGCTAATGCTTGGATGTTGCTTGCTGTAAGACGTCCAATCTACGTTTCGTGGTACATCTCTCAATGAAAGATTGTGAGCCTCTAACAAATTCTCGAAATTTAAGATGTAACTACACTGATCTTTGTCATGAGAAAGAGAGTCGACAATTTCCTCGTCTGTCAGCAGGGTCTTTTCTTTGTACCAAGCTCTGACAAAAGATGGACTGATCGTCGGTGTGATTTCGTCAGGCTGCAAACTTAGGTTTTTCAAATCGTCCGCGTGTATTTTCATGGTGGATAATATGTCGTTTTGAGTTGACGTCCTGCGACGCGATTTAGAGCAAAATCATACTGGCGTTGATTTCACCAATCTGAGAGACGGCTGAGTCAGCGCGAAAAATCTCGTTTGCGTGGCGGTTTTCTGCCTAATGTCTCGACCCCCGGAGATAACCCGAGCCCAGTATAGGGGCTGAACTGATACTCTAAGTTCAATGCTGGATGGTAATAGGGATCCCTGTATCCCCCCAATGTCCAGCGCTCTATAAATCTCTGTTGCTCGCGATGAGCTCTGGCTTGTTTCTCTGGGCTTGCATCCTTCCCCCTGCTCGCTGACTCAGCATGGATCAACTTCGCAAACGCTGTCCAAACCAAATTCAACCCCGACTGCTGAATACGCAAGCAAAAGTCGACGTCGTTAAACGCAACAGGGAACGCTTTTTCATCCAGTCCGCCTAACTCTTCAAAAACCGATTTACGTACCAGCAGGCAAGCCGCCGTTACCGCGCTTTGACGCCGAGTGAGCTGGTTGGTCGCCAGGTAACCCGCATCGTTTTCTTCAAGATTGTTGCCTGCATGTGCCGCCAAGCCATTGATGCCAACCACCACGCCGCCATGCTGAACCATGCGGTTCGGCCAGAGCAGTTTCGCCCCCACAGCACCGACATTATCGCGCAGCAATTGGCTGACCATTTCCTTCAGCCACCCCGATTCGATGATCTCGATGTCGTTGTTGACCAGGCCAATGATTCCCCCGGAAGCATGTTCGACGGCGCGGTTGTTGATCGTCGAGTAATTGAATGGGTGCGGATGCGGGAGCACTTTAACGCCTTGCGTAGGCAAATAGCGAAGGTACTCCAGCGCAGCCGGGTCGCTGGACTGATTGTCGACGACGATGATTTCCAGATACGGGTAATCGGTGTTGTTAAGCAGCCCCTCAACGCATGTTCGAAGCAAACCCACTTGGTCGCGCGTCGGCACGATGAGGCTGACCCGGGGCAGGGTAAGCGGCAGCGGCCAATGGGCCCGCAGCAGTGCGGGGAACCTAGGCAACGCTTTAACGGTGGTGCCGGGTACCAGCGAGTGACACAGCCATGCGATTGCTTGATGGCGGTCCATCGATGGCCAGGCCTGCTCCGGGCTGGCCGGCGCTCGGTGGTCCCGGTGGTAAATGACTTGGGGCAAGTGCACGACGCTCGCCTCGAGTTTTTCGGTGGCGAGGACGATACCTGCGATCAAAAAGTCCCAGTTCAACGATTGCAACTCGCTGGCGGGCGCAAGCAAGGACAGCGCAGCCTGAAGTATGTCCGTGCTGAAAATCGCCCCGGGTGTGAAGATGTCCGCGCCGATGAAGAAGTCCACGTCCCATACCGGTTTGAGCCACGGCAGGCTCCGCTCTCCATTGGGGCCATCACGATCACAGTCGGCATAGGCCCAGGCAACGTTGTCATCGAGCAGACCGGTCAAATGGTCCAGCGCGTGGCTGGCAAGGTGATCACCGGCTCTCAGAGGAACGACGCAATCGCAGCCCGCTTTCAAAAGTTCTTTCAGGGCCGGCAGCAGATTATCTGCGGACGTCCTGGCGACCTCAAACGGGGTTGTTTTGTGCGCGCGCAGACTCGCAAGGCTGACGCCTTCCAGGGTCATATCGCCTTCACTGAGCAAAAGCACGCCTGGCTTTGTCTTTTGAGGCTGAGGGTTTCGCGGCGGGCTGTACTGGAACACTTCGAACCATTGCGGGTAATGGTTGAAGCCTGCGCTTTTCGGTGAGCGCAGTGTCTGCTCCTTTGCCACGCTGTTCAGCAACGCGAGCGTCTGCTCGTCGGGGCCATGGGAGTCGTGCTGTTTTAGAAGACCTTCCAGGCCCTCCGGCCAGCAGCACATTTTTATAGGGCTTCCAGAGAGTTCGTGCCCCATGTCGTTTTCAATGTGCAGCGTGTGGGGTTTGCCGTCGGCCAAATCCCATGGCAAATCAACAGTGAATCCGTGGTCGCTGGTAGAGCGGTATACGAGTGCCTGGTGGTGAGTATCACAAGACGCGCGTACCAGCACGCTGTCCTCCTCACGAACAGTGATCTGGACATGCCGCTGCGGTGCGTCAGGGTCCCAGGACCACCCGCTCAGCCGCAAACCGCCGCTGTGCCACACTTGCGAGGCGACGGGGGCGGGTTCTTTGCTTGGCGCGGCGGGAAGCTGAAGGTCACCACTGAGATGGAACTCCCGGTTAGCGACACGCGCAGTGATGTGTCGTGCATCGGCTAGCCAGCTTTTTCGCAGCTGTACGCCAAAGCCATGGAACTGGTCGCCGAGGTCTGCATTGGGTTCGAATTGATCTGCGCGCGTGAGCGCGACGCAGGCCCCGTCCACCATTACTTCGATGACCAGGCGCTCATCCGGGTCGGCCATGTTAAGTGCCCAGCCTTGCACCACGTCACCATAGAGCCCCGTGATAGCGCCACGCAGTGAGCTGTGGTTGACCTGCGCTCTGGGGACAGGCTTGGTTACGACTTCTTCTGACATCATGCCCGGCTCAGTGAAAGGGGAAGTTGATTGATCGGCAAGGCACCGGCATCGCGGGACACCGGTCCGGGCACTGCGTAAAGCGGCAGCCCAAGCATTGTTGCCAGCTCCGGTGCTTTCCATCCGGCCCCGGGATCCTTATCCAGGCTGAGGGCGCCTTGGCAGTCGACGAGGTTGAGGCACTCAGCCTGATCGAGCCCTTGAACCTCGGGTAAAGCATGAACTGCGCCAGTGGCCAGCAATACTTTTAGCCACGGGCCATCGCCGAGGGCGATCAACACTACGTTGAGGCGCTCCCGGGTAAGCCTGCGCGCCAGATCAATCCATTGGCCTGCGACCTCGGCATTACGCAGTTCATCGGCAATCAGTAACACCTGCGGGGCTTTTTTGCTGGGCCGCGTGTTCCTGGTTTTTTTGCTGTCGACAGTGATAGTGGCGTTCGGCAAAGCATCGGCATACCGGGCCCGCTGCGCTTTCCACGGCACGACAACGCTCATCGCCCGTGCGCCGAACTCCCGCCAGTCACGAGAGGCTTCTTGATCCAGCAGCTCATCGTCCTGGCACAGGATGCGGTACGGTTTTTCCAGCGTGGCTGCCAGCGCTACAAGTTCTTTCGGGCAGGCAGTGAGCTGTCGATACACGATCTCGTCCAGCGGAAGCTTGCGCAAGTCGTTGATCAAGTCGCCTGCCTCGGCGGGCAGTCGGTACTCGAGGCTAAGCAGCAAAGGCTGCAACTCGGCCTGCAGTGTCACAACCGTATGGCTGCCCTCAAAGTGCCAAGTGAGGCTCAGTGGCGTTTTAAAAGATGCGCCCTTATGGATATGCAACTGTCTCAGCCGGTTAGGCGGGCGGGCGCTGGCAGATGCATTCGCCATCGACGCCGCCAGTTGCTCAAGGCGTGCCCGCTGGAGTGCTTGCCGGGGAAGTTTGAGTGGATCGCGCATGCAAAAGTCTTGGTAGCGTGCGGAGGCATTCGGGTATCGGCGTTTAAGAATGGCGTTGTTGTGCGCAACACGCAGGGACTTTTCTTCACCGAATGAAATGCCTCCCTGGTGGGCGACGAAGACATTCGGTGCCCCCATATGGCGCCAGCCCAGGGAGCGAGCCCGCAGGCACCAGTCGGTTTCCTCACCGTAGCCGCGCAGTAGGTGGACTTCATCGAGGTAGCCTGCTTCATCGATGGCATCGCGCTTGATGTAAAGGCAGAAACCGCATCCGGTTTCGATCTCCACGGCCGGGCTGTCGGTGACTCGGGCCAACTCATCAAGCCCGGCCTGCTCCCGGGCAGTGGGCATCGTGTGGCTTACCCGGCTCACCGGGAAGCTCATCAGTTCGCCGTTGTTGGTGAATGGCGTGACGGAGGCGATGTCTTTTGCGCTGTACGCTACAGCACGTAAGCGATCCAGCCAGTTGCCGTGCACACGGGTATCGGCGTTAAGCCACACCACATCGCGCTCCGGGCTCAGCGCCATGCCTCGGTTCACATTACGGATAAAACCCAGGTTGGTGGCGTGCTCGACATGTTCGATATCGCCCGTAGCCGCCAGGTCCCTGAGCGCCTGACGCAGGGCCGGATTCGGAGTTGCATCGTTCAGTACGACTAAACGGTGGGCTGTGCGGTTGAACTCACGGCTGCGCAACACGCTGTGCAGGCACTCGAGTGTTTCTTCCAGGCCGTCATAAACTGGCACCAGTATGTCAACAGGCTCGAGGCGAGCTGCGTTTTTGCCAACGGGCGCCGGGGGAACAAACACAGGCAAGTTGGAAAGGGGGCTTCCGCTCAACGCGGTTCCGTCCTCGAATAGGACATGGAGCGTCTTAGCCGGGTCTTTGATCTGCAGCCGGAACGCACCGTGATCCAGGCACAGTCCTGAGTGAGTCAAAAACGGATGGGGATGCTCAGCCACGCATTCATGACGTTCATCTTGAGAGTGGACGGCCACACGGACATGACTTTCCGGCGACTTGAGATTGATCGCCCAGCCCGAGACTTCACAACGCTCGGCATCGTACTGCGCGACTCCAAGGAAACTCGAAGCGCCTGCTTGCTTCGCCAGCAGACCGGCGATCAGTTGCAACTCTTGCGCGTCTTTGATTTCAGGGAGGAGGGCGAGTATCAGCTTGCGCAGCTTCTCGGGCGACTCAGTCCGACTGCGTGCCTGCCAGAGCATCGAGCGCAATGCGGCGTCGGTGGGGTTTTGTTTCCAGGCGGCTTTCAGTAATTGCGTCGCCAACATGGGTTTTCCGAGGGCCAACACGACACGCCCAGTCAATGCCTGGATGTCTGCCCGTTTCGGTAGCCAGGCGGCCGCTGAACTGAGGTAGAGAAATGCCTGGTGCAGCTGCTGTTTCTGCATGGCGCCGATGCCTTTCCATATCAAGGCTTCGGATCGGTATTCGGGGGTTTGGAGCGCTTTTTCCAGAAAAAAAATGGCCCGGTCCGACTCGCCACCTTGACGAGCGAGCTGGAATTTTTCCATGAGCGTGCCTGGCTCAAGGTCAAGTTGGGTAGAAGTGGCCATTGGCTGATTCGCATATAAATAAAGAGGGGCGCCCGAGAGGGTGCCCCTTTTTTGAAAACCCCCGACCTTGCGGTCGAAGGTATTCGGGGTGACTAAGGAGCGGTGAGTTAGACCGAACCAGGTACAACTACAACGTTGGTGATGTGAGCTTGTGCATCAGCAGAACCGACGATGTCGATGGCCACTTGAGATTGCGACACACCGTTGTCCAGAGCGGTCAGCCAGAACGCTTTGCCGCCTACATCGTTTGCGTCGTTGTCACGACCCAAAGCGTTGGCGTAGAGGGAGTTCACGAACTCGACGTTAGCGTGGTCAGCGGCTTCACCCGAAGTGATGATGCCCGAAGCAATGTCAGTACGGCTGGTGCCGTTGGACAGAGCGTCAACCCAGAAGTCCAGGCCGCTGGTGTCTGCAGCGCGACCCAGAGCAGACTCATACAGGCTATTTACGAAGGCAGTATCAGTGATGGTGGTGCCTTGAGCTTCAGCCGATGCAGCGATGCTCGCGGTAACTTGAGCCAGGCTCTGACCGTTTGCGACAGCATTGGACCAGAAGTCCTGACCAGCTTGGTCAGCGCCAGTACCAGTATTCAGCAGGTTGTTGTACAGGCTGTCCAGGTAGTTATCGACGAGGACGTCTTTGTACTCGGCAGAGTTAACGACGACATCAGCCAGCGAAGCAGCGCTAACGCCGTTGTCGTGAGCTGTGGTAAAGAACTCAGCGCCGTTGGCATCGACGTCGCGACCCAGCAGGCCTTCGTACAGCCGCAGAACAGCAGCATCGTCAGCGTTGTCAGCGATAGCCAGAGTCTGGCCGTCAGTGAAGGTCAGGAACTCAGCGTGAGTAACGCTGGTGGTCTGGTCGTCGCCGTTCAGGATCAGAGTCGAACCCGACTGAGCAACGGTGAAGTCACCGCGTGCGCCGCCGATTGCAACAGTGTCGAAACCTGTGCCAGCGTCGATGGTGTTTGCAATGCCAGCACCAGTGATGATGGTGTCGTTGCCTGCACCGGTGGTGATGAAGTTAACGCCAATACCGCCGATGACGGTGTCATTGCCCCCGCCAGTGGTGATTACGTCGTTGCCGTCACCGCCGTCAACAGTTACGTTCGCATCGCCGGTTACGGTGATGTTGTCGTTACCGTTACCGCCAACGATGATTTTGTCAGCGCCAGCAGTTGTAGCCAGGGTCGCAGTCACGCCTGCATCGCTTTGGATGATGAAGACGGAAGCATCAGCAACGGCTTTCAGATCAACATTGATCTGAGGAGCAGCGGCGCGTGCCAGCGTGTTCACGTCTGCCGAGATAGTGACGACTTCTGGAGTGACGCCTTCTGGGCCAGTCACAACACCGGTGGTTGCATCGAAAGACGCAACGGCGACGGTAGTGCTAGCGGTATCGAGATTCAGCAGGGAGCTGATAGCTGCGATGGTGGAGTCGGAGATCGATGGGTTGGCTGCCAGGGAGGAGGACAGGTCTGCTGCTGTTACCGGAGTATCGTATTGCAATGCCATGAGTCATATTCCTGATGTATCAGGCCAATTGGCCGATGTTGCTATCTGTCTGCGTAGACGCAGGTTTTTCCCTGAGAGACTTATGGCGGAGAGCGTTGATCTCGGTAACGGGAGTAATCGAAAGCTGTATAGCAACCAGCGGCTCACTGCCCCTGGGTCCGAAAAGCATCTGTTCTGCGACGATAGGCTGGGGCGCAGCGCCCGCAAACACGACGTAGCCAGTCAATTCATATTGAGAACGATCAGGGCCAGTCAGCCCGAAGCCAACCGCGGTCAGTGATGCGTTCTTATTGCGGGCCCCTGTGAAGCTGCCCGTCAGTACCTTCTGACTGGGACCTGCGCCGGCGATGGTGCTGGTGTAAGCCAGATCAACGCCCGTAGGTTTGTTATCCCAGTGAACGGAAAAGCCTTCCAGGCGTTCGCTACTGCGCGCGTCACCCAGACATTCATCCACTACGGAAATGTCGCCGGCTTTTTCTACATGGCCGGTCAGCTTCAGCACGGCCCGCACAGCCGTCGTGCGTGAGAAAGCCACGGCCTCTGGGGTCGGACTCGCTGGCAGGAAATTGCGCATAATTGCCGGAGAGGTATCGATGCGGTCAATGCGCAAGTCGACAGGGTCGACGGCGACGTCGGCCAGATAGTATTCAGTGATTAAGACGGTTGTTACCGCGCCCTTGACCCGCCCGATGATGCAGTCGCCGAGCTTGGTTAGCATGTTCTTGGACACGCCTTCCGCAGGAAAGAAATCAATGACGCCCTTGCCGAGCGGCGCTTGCTGCAAGGCAATGCAGACGCTGCGCTCTGCAATGGGCTGGGAGGCGTAGCGAAAGATATACATCCCGGGCTCAAGCAGAGTTACGCGGGAGGTAATTTTCAAGCCATCTAATGTTTGCGACTGCACTCAATAAGTTTCCTTCTTATCCCGAGCTGACAGCAGTTGAGAGTCTCAATCCAATCAACTCACTCCAGATACCGTGCAACTTAATGGCGTACTGGTGGCATTTGCCGAGAGCTGAGACTAATGGATCCAACGAAAATGTCAATTCATTGGTAGGAAATTTCCTCAGATGAGGTAAGAACATCCCGGCAGGCATAGTGATATGGATTCACTGATTTGTGGGGACCGTTGGTCAGCTCAAAAGCCGAAGGGTTGAGCAGTCGTTTCGACGAGCCTAGCCGGCCGCGGTGAGGCGATATTTACAAATCATGACCGATCGTCGTTTGGCGCTAAAGAAATTGACAGCGCGGCCGTTGCAACTGCGGGCGCCAGCCGTTTTAGCCCGTCCTAGAGCGCTTTCGTCATGGGAGAAGGACTAAAAAAATATTTTTGATGAGTGCGCGCCTTATGGGGATTTTTGCTTCTATTTTGCGCGTCCGCCGTTCCTGTGCTGCTTCGGTATCGCTGGCTCGCTGACTCGTTTCTTGCCCGTGTTCTCGTTTGCCAAAGCCTCCAAATGAGGGCGGGGTGGGATGGTGTTATGAGGGCGGTAAGCGACACTAATGACGCATTAGCTGCGCATATTAAAGCCGTTCCTGGCCACTCCTGCGGAGTTCAGAAGTTGTATAAGGAAATATCTCGAAATTATAAGAGGGGCAGTTAGGCGATTCCGGCAAGTTACCAATCGATCGGAGGAATCTGTAAGGCCCGGGCTAGACAGGTAGTTGCTTTTTTAAAAAAAGTTTCATGAAATCCGCCGGATGGGCGTCTTTTTGGTGGCCCTTTAATGCTGCCCGGGGACGATGCCGATGGTACACTCGGCCGCGTTCGCAGCCCAATCTCATCAGTAATGGATTCCATGAGTCGCTCACACGAAAACAATCTGCAAGCTGCCCTCAAGGTTTGTAAGGGCAGCTTCATCTCAGTAGGGTTTTTCAGCTTCTTCGTCAACACGTTGATGTTGGTCCCCACCTTCTACATGATCCAGATATCAGGTCGGGTAATCCCTAGCAATAGCACGTCCACGCTCATCATGCTGACGTTAATCTTGACCCTCTTAATGGCGACACTCGGATCGCTGGAGTGGGTTCGGTCCCGGATTATGGTTCGCATCAGCAATCGCTTGGACGTGCTACTCAGCCGTGATGTCTACCGTGCGAGCTTCAAGAGAGCGCTAGCCAGCGGTGGGATGGACGCCTCGGCCCAATCCCTGAACGATTTAACTTCGCTTCGACAGTTCCTGACCGGTAGCGGTCTGTTCGCGGTCTTCGACGCACCATGGTTACCGATTTATACCGCTGTCATGTTCATGTTCCATCCATGGTTTGGCTGGATGACCGTAGGTTCTGCGGCAGTATTAATCGCACTGGCATACCTCACTCATCGCTACACAAGTAACACGCTGGCGGAGGCCAACAAGCAGAGCCTCACCGCAAATCTTCACACTACAAAGAATTTGCGCAACGCAGAAGTGATCGAGTCCATGGGTATGCTCGACACGTTGATAGGACGCTGGGCAGTCCGCCAGCGACGTGTGCTGGTACTCCAATCCGAAGCCAGTGATAAGAGTGGGGTCATCACATCAATCTCGAAAACCTTCCGGAACTGGGGCCAGTCGATGATGCTCGCCGCCGGCGCATATTTGGCCATCAACCACGAGATAAACCCAGGGCTTATGATGGCCGGTTCGTTGCTGCTTGGCCGTGCGCTCTCGCCGATAGATCAGATAGTCGGCAGTTGGAAGGGATTCGTAGCGGCCCGCATGCAGTACCAGCGTCTGAACGACACGCTTGAAAAGCTTAACGCCGAGCCTAATCGCATGTCGTTACCAGATCCAGAGGGGCACTTGCAGGTCGAAAACCTTGTAGTTGCGCCACCCGGCGCAAAGGCACCGGTTATCCGGAACATCAGTTTCGTGGCTCCCGCGGGCAGCATCGTCGGCATCGTCGGGCCAAGCGCAGCGGGCAAGTCGACCTTGGCCCGCGCGCTGCTTGGCATCTGGCCGCCGCAGCACGGCACGGTGCGTTTGGACGGCGCGGACATCAGTTCCTGGGACAAGCAGGAACTCGGTCCGCACTTAGGCTACCTGCCTCAGGATATTGAGCTTTTTGAAGGCAGCATCAGCGATAACATCGCCCGGTTTGCCAAGGTAGACCCTGAGCAGGTGGTGCTGGCGGCGCGTATCGCAGGCGTTCACGAAATGATCCTTCAGCTACCTAACGGCTATGACACCGTTATAGGCAGTGAAGGTGTGAATCTTTCCGGTGGTCAGCGGCAGCGTATCGGTCTTGCTCGTGCGGTGTATGGCAGCCCTCGCCTGATTGTACTCGACGAGCCAAACTCCAACCTTGATGAAGTCGGCGAACGTGCACTTGGCGTGGCTCTGCAGAAGATCAAGGAAACTGGCGCAACGGTGTTCATTATTTCCCACCGTCCGAACATTCTGTCCCGTCTGGATCGCGTTATGGTCTTGAACGCTGGCACGCTTTCCATGTATGGCGCACGTGACCAAGTCATTGCGGAACTGGCTCAACAACAGGCCAAGGCTCAAGCCCAGGCACAAGGTCAGGCTCACCCTCGTGTGGCAGCGGCAACGCCATCCGCGCCCGCAGCAGCACCGGCGGCATCGGGTGAAGAACAGCCAAGCGCTTGAAAGGAATTCACGAATGACCAGCAACACCATGACCGTGCTTGAAGAAAATACTGCCGATATGCCGACCTCCGACCGGGGTATTCGCCGGGTAGGGATGACAATTGTTCTGGTGACCTTTGGCCTGTTCGGCACGTGGGCCGCTTTTGCTCCACTGGGCAACGCTGTTTACGGCACCGGTATCGTCACCGTTCAGAGCTATCGTAAAACGGTGCAGCATCTGGAAGGCGGCATTGTTAAAGAACTGCTCGCTCGAGACGGGGATACCGTGCATAAGGGCGATCCGTTGATCGTGCTTGATGATGGCCAGCTGAGTTCCGAATACGAATCCACCCGCAACCAGCTCATCACGGCGCGCGCCAAAGAAGCCCGCCTGCGCGCCGAGCGTGATGATTTGCCTGCTATTCCCGCACTGGTCATCGACGGTGTCGAGAGTGATCGCGCGCGTGAGGCCATCAACGGTGAAGCGCAGGTGTTCAGGTCGCGGCACGACGCGAGGCTGGGCGAGATCTCAGTGCAGAAAGAGCGGATTGGCCAGTTGAAGCAGCAGATCATTGGTCTAAACGACATGATCGGAACGAAGGTCAATCTGGAAAAGTCCTACACCCGCGAGATCACTGAGCTTAAGGATCTGCTGCGCCAAGGCTTCGTCGATAACCAGCGTCTGCTGGAACAAGAACGCAAGCTGGACATGCTCAAGTCAGAGGTTGCTGACCACCAATCGACGATCACCAAAACGCGTCTGCAGATCAACGAAACCGAGATGCAGATTGTCCAGACCAACCAGAAATTCAGCTCCGATGTCGCCAAGGACCTGAGTGATGTGCAGGCCCAGGTCTTTGACCTGCAAGAAAAGGCAACTGCGCTTAAAGATCGTTTGTCTCGCATCGTTATTCGCGCGCCCGAGGACGGGATGGTCCTCGACATGAAGGTCCACACCATCGGCGGTGTAGTCAGCGCGGCGACCCCTTTGCTCGACATCGTGCCGGAGGCTTCAGAGTTGGTGGTCGAGGCGCATGTCGGTACCAATGACATCGACCGCATCACTGTCGGCAAGCGGACAGATATCCGTTTTAGTGCATTCAATAGTGCGACGACTCCGGTGATTCAAGGCGAAGTAACGCGAATCTCAGCTGACCGCCTGACAGACGAAAAATCAGGTGAGGGTTATTATCTTGTTCGAGTCAAGGTTACCGAAGAAGGTAAAAAGCGGTTGGGTGATCGCCGTCTCCAGCCGGGCATGCCCGCCGACGTGTTGATCAATGCAGGTAGCCGCACGATGCTGCAGTACCTCTTGAAACCTGCTAATAACATGTTTGCCAAGTCGATGATCGAGGAATGACAGTGGTCCGTTTTCTTCCCGGTCTCCTCCTTGGTTTGTTCGCACTAAACGCCAATGCGGCGCAGCCTGAGGTTCCGCAACAGGTCAGCGCTTCTACCTACTCGCTTGATCTGATGACGTTGTACAAAGAGTCTCGGCTTGAAGATCCACGCATTCTCTCTGCCTATGCGCACGCGCGGTCTGCCAAACAGCAGGAGAGAGAGGCGTTCGGTGGGTTACTGCCGCAGGTCTCTGCGAGCAGCAACATCAACCGAATTCTGCGCAAGGATGAACAGTCGCGAGAAATCTACGACAACAAAAGCTATGGGCTAAACCTCAGCCAGTTCATCTACAACAAGGAAGCGTGGGAGCGCTATCAAAAGGCCAAGAGCGTCACGCTGCAGAAAGCGTCGCAGTCCGAGGACTCGCAGGCCGAAGCGACAGTGGATCTGGCCAAGCGTTACTTTGCGGCGCTCGCTGCCGACGATGCACTGGAACTGGTCTCGGCCGAGCGGCGCGCCACCCAAGGCAGCCTTGATCGCGTCAATGCCATGTACGCCAAGCAGATGGCCAAGATTACCGACATGCTCGATCTCAAAGCGCGAGTCGACTCGTTGTTGGCCCAGGAAATTGAAGCGCGCAATCAGGTGCGTTTGTCACGGGAAGGGCTATCAGAGATTGTCGGTCGCCCGATCAACGATCGTTTGAGCCGAATTCGTAACGATATCGCGCTCGAGGCGCCGACGTTGCCGCTCGACGCCTGGATCGCTCAAGCGCTCGACAGCAATCCCCGGCTCAAAGCCTACGAAAGTAACCTCGCGGCGGCAGATGCTGCAGTCCGTGAAGGCAAGGGCGGGCACTATCCCTCGCTGAGTTTCAACCTCGGGGCTTCGCAGAGTGACGTCGGCTACGACAACACGCTGACTCCGCGCAGTGACAGCTACGTTGCAACCATTGGCCTGAAAGTGCCGATCTACAGCGGCGGCTCGACTTCAGCACGGGTGAGCGGGCTGTATGATGAGCAGTATGCGGCCGAGCAAGACCTTGAGGGTGTGCGCCGGCAAGTGGTGAAGGAAACCACTAACGCCTATCTCACTGCTCAATCTGCCGTAGACAAGATCCGCGCAGGCCAGAACGCCCTGTCCTCAGCCAAGCAATCGAGCATCGCGGCACAGAAAGCCTTTAGCTATGGGATCGTCAACGCCGTCGACGTCCTGACCGCCGTGCAGAACGAGTTCAAAGCCCGCAGCGATCTGCTGAAATCGCAGTACGACTTCATCACCAACCTGTTCATCCTGAATCGTTGGGCCGGCAAGCTTTCGCAAGAGAGCGTTGCCAGCGTGAACGTGTGGCTGGGCGGCGATGATTCGGAAGCACTAAAGGACTTGAATAATTCAGCCCCCAGTAACATCAAAGTAACCCCTAAGTAACCTGCAGCGACTTACGCCTTGGGGTGTGCCGCCAACACTTTGCGGTACACCGCCAGGGTGTGCCGCGCGCATTCTTCCCAAGTAAACTGACGGGCGCGCTCCAGCCCTATCTCAATCCGCTCGGTCCTGAGCGCATCGTTACTCAACACGTCGAGCATCGCCGCCGAAATGCTTGCAGCATCCAGCGGGTCGACACCCCAGGCGGCATTGCCGGTGACCTCCGGCAGGGACGTGGTGTTCGATGCAATAACCGGGCACTGGGCAGCAAAGGCTTCGATGACCGGCAGGCCAAATCCTTCGTATAGGGACGCAAATACCAGCGCGCTGGCGCTCTGGAGCAGCGCGAACACGTCGGATTGCGGCAGGTAACTGAGCCAGCGCCCTTCGCCTTTTTCTTCCAGCACCTTGAGCTGCGGGATCAAATCTTCGTTAGCCCAGCCGTCACGTCCTACCACAATCAGCGGATGCTCTTTGCGCACCGACTCCGGCAACGCGTTGAACGCCTCCAGCACCTTCGGCAAATTTTTGCGCGGCTGCAGCGTGCCGATGAACAGGAAGAAACCGGGTTTGAGTTGATGCTTGTCGAGCACAGCGTCGCGGGTTTCGAGGGGGATGCGCTCGAAGTAGACCGGGTCCACGCCCAGCGGCGTCACGCTGATTTTCTCGGGGGCGATCCCCATGTGCGTGACGAGATCGTGCTTGCTGTGCTCAGAAATGGTGATCAGGTGATCGGCGCTGTGCACGCTTCGCGCGAACAGCCAGCCCTTGAGGGTTTTGAGGTTCTGTCTGATCCACTCGGGATGGATCAGCGGAATCGCGTCCATGACCGTAGCAATCACGGGGACGCCACTGATTCTCGGGATCTGGTGATCGGAGGCGTGGACGATGTCGACATCGCGAGCGATTGCCGAGGAGTTGGGCAGCGGCAGGCTAAGCAAGCCGCTCGCCAGCACCTGAATGCGGAAATCAGTCGAGAGCGTCTTGGGTACGCCGCACGCCAGTTCGGGCAGATTGCGGCCAAACGCGTAGGGCTTGATGGTGATGCCGGGGGCTTCGCTTTGTTTGAGCGCTTCCATCGCCTGCCACAGAGAGCGGGTGTACACGCCGATCCCATCGAGATGACCGGCACGTTCACATCCTGCCCAGACGGTGCAGCTCAAACCAATATTCATAGGTGTTCTCAATCTAAAACGGCGAGTCATGAAAATAAGCTGGCGAGACTACCACGCGTTCGCAGTTCAGGCATTTCTCGCACAGGAAGACCGCTTGGAAAGCTTACGTTCGCGCGGTACTGCCTGACACGTTCAATCTGTAAATGATGCGTGAGAGCTTGTATTCTCCGTCAGTTGGCAATGGGCGACAGTGCTTCTGCTCAGAATTCTTCCCGACTCACGCGGGAGGCCTGTGTGCCACATACTCATGCAGCGCCAAGAGGGCGTTGCTGACAGATCAAGGTAGATAACGCTAGTGAAGATTCTAGTTACTGGCGGCGCAGGCTTCATCGGCTCCGCTGTCATACGGCACATTATTGCCAACACCACTGATTCGGTCGTCAACGTCGACAAGCTGACTTATGCGGGCAACCTCGAGTCGCTTCAGGCGGTTGGCCAGAACGAGCGCTATGCTTTCGAGCAAGTCGATATCTGCAACCGCGAAGATCTTGACCGCGTATTCCACGCACATCAACCGGACGCCGTGATGCATCTGGCAGCCGAGTCCCACGTTGATCGCTCCATCAGCGGCCCGTCCGAGTTTATCCAGACCAACATCATCGGCACTTATGTGCTGCTGGAAGCGGCGCGCAACTACTGGTCGTCGCTGGAAGAAACCCGAAAGGCCGGTTTCCGTTTCCACCACATTTCGACCGACGAAGTGTATGGCGACCTCGAAGGGCCGGAAGACCTCTTCACCGAAACCACGCCGTATCAGCCAAGCTCGCCGTACTCGGCCAGCAAGGCCAGCTCTGACCATCTTGTTCGCGCCTGGGCTCGCACCTACGGCCTGCCTGCGCTGGTCACCAACTGCTCGAATAACTACGGGCCATTCCACTTTCCGGAAAAGCTGATTCCTCTGGTCATCCTGAATGCACTGGAAGGCAAACCACTGCCGATCTATGGCAAAGGCGACCAGATTCGTGACTGGCTGTTCGTAGAAGATCACGCTCGCGCATTGTACAAAGTGGTCACCGAAGGAGAAGTGGGCGAGACCTACAACATCGGCGGGCACAACGAGAAGCAGAACATCGACGTCGTGCGCACCATTTGTGCGTTGCTCGACGAATTGCGTCCTGATTCAGCGTTCCGTCCTCACGTTGAGCTGCTGACCTACGTTCAGGACCGTCCCGGCCACGACCTGCGTTACGCGATCGATGCCAGCAAAATTCAGCGTGAGCTGGGCTGGGTTCCGGAGGAAACCTTCGAGTCGGGCATCCGCAAAACGGTGCAGTGGTACCTCGACAATCCTGAGTGGGTAGCGCACGTCAAAAGCGGCAGCTACCAGCAATGGATCGACAAGAACTACGCCGCGCGCGCTGACAAGGCATGAAGATTCTTCTGCTGGGTAAAAACGGACAGGTCGGCTGGGAGTTGCAACGCGCGTTGAGCGTGTTGGGTGAGGTGATTGCACTTGATCGCCATCCGGCTGCCACTCCCTACGGCACGCTGGTGGGCGATTTGTCGGACCTCGCCGGTCTGCGGGAAGCCATCCGCAGCGTCGCTCCGCGGATCATCTTCAATGCCGCTGCGTATACCGCAGTGGACAAAGCCGAGACCGAACGCGAACTGGCCCATACGATCAATGCGTTGGCGAGCCAGGTGATGGCCGAAGAGGCGAAGCGGCTCGACGCGCTGCTTGTGCATTATTCGACCGACTACGTGTTCGACGGCAGCGGCATCACACCGTGGAAAGAAACCGACATCGTCGCGCCGGTCAATTACTACGGAGCCACCAAGCTGGAGGGCGAGCAGCTTATTGCTGCCTCTGGCTGCAAGCACCTGATATTCCGCACCAGCTGGGTTTATGCGGCGCGCGGCAACAATTTCGCCAAAACCATGCTGAGACTGGCCAAAGATCGGCCGTCGCTGAACGTGATTGCCGATCAGATCGGTGTGCCAACAGGCGCCGATTTGCTGGCGGACGTCGCTGTTGCGGCGTTGCAGCAGGCCTTGGTACGTCCCGAGCTGTGCGGTATTTACCATCTGGCGCCGACAGGTGAAACGTCCTGGCACGCCTACGCCAGCTATGTCATCGACTTCGCGCGAGCCAACGGCGAGGTGCTGGCAGTCGAGACGATCAACCCCATTCCGACCACTGAATACCCGACCCCTGCGAGCCGTCCGCTGAACTCACGTCTTGCAACTGACAAGCTCCGCAACGACTTCTCTCTACACTTGCCGGATTGGCAAAGTGGCATAACCCGCATGCTTATGGAAGCTCTGAACAAATGAACACGACTAATCGTAAAGGAATCATTCTGGCTGGCGGTTCGGGAACCCGTCTGCACCCGCTGACCTTGGGTGTCTCCAAGCAAATGCTGCCGATCTACGACAAGCCGATGATTTTTTACCCGCTGTCGGTTCTGATGCTGGCCGGGATGCGCGAGATACTGATCATCTCCACGCCGGAAGACTTGCCCAGCTTCCGCAAATTGTTGGGCGACGGCAGTCAGTACGGTATCGAGCTGAACTACGCTGAACAACCGAGCCCGGATGGCCTGGCCCAGGCGTTCATCATCGGCGAAGCGTTCATCGGCAAAGACCCTTGCTGCCTGATCCTGGGCGACAACATCTTCTACGGCCAGCACTTCTCGGACAATCTGCGCGCTGCGTGCGAGCAGACCGAAGGCGCCACCGTGTTCGGTTATCACGTTAACGATCCCGAGCGTTTCGGCGTGGTCTCGTTCGACGAGAGCGGCCGTGCGCTGAGCATCGAAGAAAAGCCAGCCGAACCGAAGTCCAGCTACGCAGTGACTGGCTTGTACTTCTACGATAATCAGGTTGTCGAGATCGCCAAAGGCATCCAGCCGTCCGAGCGTGGCGAGCTAGAAATCACTGACGTAAACCGCGCTTACCTTGAGCAGAAAAGTCTGACCGTGCAGATGCTCGGGCGCGGCTTTGCCTGGCTCGACACCGGTACTCATGAGTCGCTGCTGGAGGCCAGCCACTTCGTTCACACCATCGAACAGCGCCAAGGCTGGAAGGTGGCGTGCCTGGAAGAGATCGGTTACGCCAACGGCTGGATTTCCGCCGAGGTTCTGGCGGCACAGGCCGAGAAGCTGAAGAAGACTGGCTACGGCCAGTACTTGCGCGGTCTGCTGGACGGTCAGCAGCGTTAGGGTATCGGCATCGCTTACGTGTGGACGGCCAAGGGGTAGCCCACACGTGGAGACAGGTCTGACGGCGCGTTCGAGCTACCTTTATTCGAATACGTCGGCGGCAGTCAGACTGACCGCTTGCTGATCTTTGCCCGAGAGACTCGGTGCACGGTCCAGCGGCCAGTCAATCGCTACTGTCGGGTCGTTCCAGGCGAGGCTGCGTTCATGCTCAGGCGCCCAGTAGTCGGTGGTTTTGTAAACGAACTCCGCCACTTCGGACAGCACCACAAACCCATGGGCGAACCCTTCCGGAATCCATAGCTGCTTCTTGTTCTCTGCGCTCAGGTGAAGGCCCACCCACTGGCCAAAGGTGGGAGAACGCCTGCGCAAGTCGACCGCAACGTCGAACACCTCACCACTGATCACGCGCACCAGCTTGCCCTGAGGCTGCTTGACTTGATAATGCAGCCCGCGAAGCACGCCCTTGGCCGAGCGCGAATGGTTGTCCTGAACGAAACTGACTTGGCGTCCGAGTACCTCTTCGAAAACTTTGTGATTGAAGCTTTCGAAGAAAAACCCACGTTCGTCGCCAAACACCTTGGGCTCGAAAGCCATTACATCGGGGATAGCGAGTGGGGTCGCGTGCATGCTTTCTTTATCTCTCATAAGAACGGTGGACAGAACAAGCGGCACACTTTAACCGCACTGAGCATGGCCGTCATCGACCAGCCTGTTGCCCAGGCGCAGTGTGGCGGGTCCCCTTTAAAAACAACGGTCCAGAGGTCGTCATGATCTCACCGCGCCATTGCGTTTCCCTCCCCAACCCCTCACCATCGCTTTCCGTTATCCATTGCCTGATGGACGAGACAAATTGGCGACACGCCCGGCTCAAAAGCGCCCCGGATTATGGATGCTTCTGGCGCTTGCACTGACGTGCACGGCGTGTGTCGGCTATCTGAGCGCGGATTGGGATTTCTCCCTGATCAGCCGCCGCGCCGAGGCGCTGTACGGACCGTTGGGCGCCGGGAAGCAGCGCATCGATGCCTGGCAGAATTTGCTGGCAACCGAGAAGCAGGTCAGCGAGCTGGACAAGCTGAAGGTCGTGAACCTGTTCTTCAACAAGCAGATGCGCTACGCCGAAGACATCGACCTGTGGCACGAGGTCGATTACTGGGCGACGCCGATCGAGTCGCTGATCAAGGGCGCGGGGGATTGTGAGGATTACGCGATCGCCAAGTATTTCAGCCTGCGCCGCCTGGGCGTGCCCAGCGAGAAGCTGCTGATCACCTACGTCAAGGCGCTGCGCCTGAACCGCGCGCACATGGTGCTGACCTATTACTCGAGCCCCAATGCCATGCCGCTGGTGCTCGACAGCCTGATCGACGACATCAAACCCGCCAGCCAACGAACCGACCTGTTGCCGGTGTATGCCTTCAACGCTGAAGGGCTGTGGCTGCCGGGCGCGCAGGGCAACAAGAAAGTGAGCGACACTAAGCGTCTGTCCCGGTGGCAGGACGTGCTGAAAAAAATGTCTGCAGAAGGCTTCCCCACCGAGCCCGAGAATTAGGAGTACTGATGTCTCTGTTCAAACAGCTGTTGATCGCGATCTGTCTGTTCATGGTGGTTGCCTTTGCGGGGAGTTTTGTCGTCAGCCTGGAAAGCTCGCGGGCGCAGTACGTCAATCAGTTGCGCTCCCACGCCCAGGACGCCGCGACCTCGCTGGCACTGTCGCTGACGTCCAATATCGACGACCCGGCGATGGTCGAGCTGATGGTGGCATCGATCTTCGACAGCGGTTATTACGCGAGCATCCGCGTGGTGGATCTGGCCAGTGGCAACGCGCTCGTCGAGCGCAGCGCGACGCCGGACAATCAGGGCGTGCCGCAGTGGTTCATCAACGCCATCGGGCTTGAGCCGGCAGGCGGCGAGGCGATTGTCAGCCGTGGCTGGCAGCAGACGGCGCGGGTCGAAGTGGTCAGCCACCCGATGTTCGCCCTGGCGAAGTTGTGGCAGAGCGCGCTGGGCAGCCTGGGTTGGTTGCTGGTGTGCGGCGTGGTCAGTGCGATTCTCGGCGCGATGCTGTTGCGCCGGCAGCTGAAGCCGCTGGATTACATGGTGGCGCAATCCCAGGCGATTGGCCGTCGCGAGTTTCTCGTTCTGCCCGAACTGCCGCGCACACCGGAGCTGCGCCGGGTGGTGCAGGCGATGAACCAGATGGTCGAGAAGCTCAAGGCGCTGTTTCAGGAAAGCACCGAGCGCAGCGAGAAGCTGCGCATTGAGTCGTATCAGGACAGCCTGACCGGGCTGTCCAATCGCCGTTATTTCGATATGCAGCTTAAAATGCACGTCAGCAATCCGGAGGAGGAGCTCGCAGGGCATCTGTTGTTATTGCGGGTTCAAGATCTGGCCGGGCTTAACCTGCGCCTTGGTGGAAAACGAACTGATTCGTTACTGGTCGCGGTGGCTCACTTACTTGTCAGCCACTGTGAGAAGTACCCCAAGATCCGCCACCTGATCAGTCGTTCTCGAGGGGGCGAATTTGCAGTGCTTGCGCCGGGGATGGGGCGAGAGGAAACGCTGGAGCTGGTTGAGGATATAGAGAACGCTCTCAAAGACCTTGGCGCCACCGGGGTTTCTGACATTTCTCCTGTGGCACATATGGGCTTGGCAGCTTACATGCCGGGGGAGGCGACGCTCACCTTGCTAGGCCTTGCGGATCAGGCTTTGTCACTGGCTGAAACCCAAGGTGAGCAAACCTGGAGTTATGCCGAGAACGGTGCAGTCGTAAGTGCCGGTGATGACCAGCACACGTGGCATCGCGTGCTTGATCAGGCGCTCATTGAGGGTGGCTTTAAGCTTTTCTTCCAGCCAGTCGTCAGGACGAGCGATATCACTCGGGTGATGCATTACAAAGTACTTTCCCGATTGGTCGATGAGCAGGGCCAGGCAATTCCGGCTGGACGCTTCTTACCGTGGATCGAGCGATTTGGCTGGTCCAGTCGTCTGGACTTGTGGATGTTGCGCAACGTACTGTCGGATCTACGCCAGCATGACCGGTCCCTGGCCTTGAACCTTTCCGCCGCTACGCTGGCCGATGCGCAAGCGCTTGAAGAAATATTCGACTTGTTGCGACAGCATGCAAAGCTCGGCCCCCGCCTGACCTTTGAAATCGGCGAAGAGCAGTTACCTGAACAATCAGTGCTGGAGCAGCTTACCCGACGGCTTCAGGCACATGGCTTTTCGCTGGCACTACAACGATTCGGCGGGCGCTTCAGCATGATCGGGAATCTGGCGCATCTGGGCCTGGCTTATCTGAAGATCGACGGCAGCTACATTCGCTCCATTGACGAGGAAAGCCACAAGCGTCTGTTCATAGAAGCGGTGCAACGTGCCGCGCATAGTATCGATTTGCCTCTAATTGCCGAGAGAGTAGAAACCGAGGGCGAACGTCAGGTGATTGCCGAAATGGGTATCGAGGGCGTGCAAGGGCAACTTGTGGGTGATCCGACGCCATGGGAGTGAATGATCCCGGCCTGCTGTAGCCGGGATATAAAGCTCTTAGTTCAGTGGGTTGGCTCGGGATTCGACAAAAACGAAACGGCTGTTTAGCCAATAGCTGGCGATGGCAACAACGAATACGGACGCGACGACACCGTACATGTAGTTGATATCGAAGAATCGCGTGCAATACACGCACGTCCACGAAATGGCCAATCCTACCGTGCTCACCGTCAGGAACTTTAAGTAAACCTTCAGTTCCTTGCGCGCTTTAAAGGTCCACATAGAATTCATCAGGTACGAAAATGCGTTAGCGCATAAAAACGCGATCGCATTGGCAAGTGGCGGTTCGACCGCTGCCTGTTCTACCAGCAGGTAAACCGCTGCGATATGAATACCCGTGTTGAGCAGGCCCACCATCGCAAATTTGATGAATTTATGCAGGTCGCCATTAGCCGTCATGTTTTTGCGCCTTGCGGTTTCGGACCGAGCGAATGACATACGGCGGACGGTTCTTGGACTCCAGATAAGTCCTGCCGACATACTCGCCCAGAACTCCCAGGCCCATCATCTGTAACCCTGACATGAACAGCATCATTGAGGCCAACGATGCGTAGCCCGGTACGTCGGCGCCAAACATCAGAGTGGTTATGACGATGAAACCGCCGTACATGAAAGACAGTAATGCGACCCCGAATCCGATGTAGGTCCAGATCTTCAATGGAGCAATGGAGAAGGAAGTAATGCCTTCGAGCGCCAGATTCCAGAGCTTCCAACCTGAAAACTTAGTGGTGCCGAGTGCGCGTTCTGGACGGGTGTAATTGACAGTAGTGGTGCGAAAGCCTGCCCAGGCGAACAGGCCTTTCATGAACCTGCGGGTTTCAGGAAGAGAGCACAGGACGTCCACAACACGTCGGTCCATGAGACGGAAATCGCCAACATCGTTAGGGATTTCAACGTCGGACAGACGATTGATTACTTTGTAGAAAGCCCTGGCGGTCATGCGCTTGAGCGCGCCGTCACTGGATCGGTCGATGCGCTTGGCGAGAACGACGTCATGGCCGTTTTCCCAGAGCGCCAGCATCTCGGCCAGTAGCTCCGGTGGATCTTGCAAGTCCGCATCCAGTGGAATGACCGCGGCGCCTCGGGCTTGCTCAAGACCTGCCGAAAGGGCAGCCTCTTTACCGAAGTTTCGGGAAAGATCGACGATCACCAGCGAGACGTTATGAGGTCGGCTTGCCTCAAGCACAGCAAGCGTTGCGTCGCTGCTGCCGTCGTTGACTGCGATCACCTCCCAGTCATAAAGATCGTGATTGACGCACCGGCCAATCTCTTCCAGCGTCGCCGCAACGTTATCTTCCTCGTTGTAGAAAGGAATTATGATCGAGACCAGTTTCCGTTGGGGTTTGCTGGCGGTGGAGGATTGTAAGCCCTCGGACGCTATTGACATCCGTTGTGGGCCCCGGACATCGGAATGCTGAGTTGCAGCGCCGCCGGACTGCGGAATTGAAAACTCGGCGTTTTCGCTCTCATTCGTGGTTGTGTCCTTGCCACCTGCCATGCTCGTTTCGTCCTGTCAGTTGTAGATGCCGCTCAATACTTTCTCGGGCCCGAAAACCGATTGGACCCTGCCTAAAATTTCGGCGCATAGCCTACCATGCCTTAGCCGCGATCGGCTGGCAGCGCACGCGAACACGGGCATACCCGAGATCGGGTATGCACGTCGTTTGCAGAAAGGTAAGTGCTGAAAGTAACAGCTTCAGATCAGCCGTTGTTCATCATCATTGATCAAGTCACTCAGGCCGCCCAGTGTTTCCCGGGCCTGGGTTCGATCCATCAATTTCGCCTGTGCGGCGGCGGGGAGGTCGGTGATGTTGAGGATGCCTTTGCTGGTCAGGACCTGAATCAGGTCGTCCAGTACCCGGATCATGTCCATGTCGCTGGACTTGAGCTGGATCAGGCTCTTCTCGACCACTTCGTTGGCAAACCAGGCTTGCACCTGATGGTCATCGGGGGGCAGTTGCTCGCTCGCTTCGGCAAAGGCCGTCGCTTCCACGCGAATTAGCGTGCCATCGGCATCGCGCTGAACGTAAAACATGGCTCATTCCTCAGGGACTGACCGGGCTGGCAACCGTCAGCGACGGATGCCAGCACAGTACAACAGCTCTCGCGACTCAGCTATCAGTGGTGATCGACTTTGATGGTCGGATCCGCACCGCTCACCAGCGAGTTAACCATGGCATTGCTCCAGGTCACGCCCTCCACCTTGATGTGCACGTCGGCCGTGTTGGCAGCGGCGGCTGCGGTCACGTTCGACGCGAACTGTCCGGTGGTGCTGACTTGCAGAATGGTGTCACGGCCATCGTTGGTGACTTGCAGGTACTTGCTGAGGGTGTCGGTGTCTTCACCCTGCAGCAGGTCACGCAGGTCGATCCGGTCGCCTTCGCCCTTGTTGAAGTCCTTGATCACGTCAAAGCCACCGCTGTTGGTGTCGCCTGCTTTCCAGGCGAACGTATCGGCACCTGCGCCACCGGTAAGGATGTCGTTGCCTTTACCACCCATCAGGACGTCGTTGCCGTTGCCACCATTGAGGATGTCGTTGCCACCCTGGCCGAACAGAATGTCATTGCCATTGCCGCCCAGCAGGGTGTCGTTGCCGTCCTGCGACGTCGACGACGAATTGGCCAGGTGAGCCACTGCGTCAAGGTTGTTGGTCACGAACGAATGCAGCGTCTTGTCATCGATGGTCGACACGTTGACGTGCAGCGTGTCCGCCGCAAACGCCTTCAGCGCCGTAATGCCGCCCTGGGTGTTGAAGGTGATCAGGTCACCGAACAGGATGTCATTGCCGTCGCCACCGTTGAGGGTGTCACTGCCCGGCGCGATATCTTTCTGGTCGCCCAGTACCGCTTTGGCCAGATCGTCAGCGTTGACGTTGGTCTGCGCGTGACCGTCGCTGTCGTAGTGATTGAGCGTGCTCGTCTTGACCGCCGAGTTCAGGCCGATCGCTTCGATGGTCGGCGACTGCTTCAGCAACAGCGCGTAACCGGTGTCCGCTTCAGCCAGCACGACGCTGCTGCCGTTGGTTTCAGGCGAATTCAGGCTGTATTCCGTACCGCCCTTGCCGTCGGCATGACTGGCGAGGGTGCCCATCAGCTTGCCGGTCGTGCTGCTGGCGTAGCTGTAAACGTGGCCCACGGTGTCGATGGCGACTTTGCCGTTCACCGAATACGTGCTGCCCAGATGCCAGCTTTCCAGGCCCGTCGCCAATGTGATGGCCGTGCCGTTCACCGTACCGAGCACCGTGCTGGTGTTCTGGTAAACGTTAGGCTCGCCGTCGGTGATGAAGTAGGTGCGGTTCTCGCCCGTCGGGTTGGTGCTGTTCAAACCGGCGAACCAGTTCGCCGTGGTCTTGAAGGCATCTTCGTAGTTGGTGGTACCGCCCGATGTCATGGTCGCCAGAGCAGCGGCCAGGGTTTTCAAGGCGGCAGCCTTGTCAGACATGTCCACAGAAACGGTCGAGCGCACGTTGGTATCGAAATCCACCAGCAGCACGTTGATCTTGCCGGCGTTGGCCGTCTGAGCACCGTTCGCCAGTTTCTCGAAGACCGACTGCAGCTGGGTTTTCGCCGTGTCGAGGGATTTGCCCATGCTGCCCGAGCTGTCGACGATGAAGGCGATGTTGTAGCTCTTGCCCTGCACGATGGTCGTGCCGCTGACGTCGCCAACGATGATGTCGCCGCCGGTGGTGCCAGTGATCGGCGTCGGATCGGTGCCGGCCAGGCCTTCACTCGAGTTGTAAGTCTGAGACTCGACGGTGACGGTGATCGCCTTGCTGTCGCTGGCGCTGGCCACCGCGCTTGGGACGCCTGGAACGTTTGCTTCGGTCGCCGTCGCCGTGACGTTCAGCGTGAACTTGCCGCTGAAGTAGTCAGGCGTGGTGATGCTCAGCGTCGACAGGTCGAATTGGCTGACGTCGATCGTGTCCATCACGGTTTTGCCGTCTTCGACGTGAGTCGTCACGGTGGCCGTGTGGCCCGCGGCGTCGGTCAGGATCGAGCCGGCCGGTGCGCCGCCGCTCAGGGTGGTGACGTGAGTCTCCGAACCGTCGAGGCTGTCACCGAACACCGCTTTGACCGGGCTCAGCTTGATCGCGGTGCCTTCGGTGCCGTGGTTCAGCTCGTAACCGGTGTAATAACCCTCACCGCTGCCAACCGTGCCTTCGTGCAACGGCGAGACGTTCAGGCCCGAAGCCTTAAGGTCATCGACCGTTGCGAACAGCAGCACGTTGCTGCCGTTCAGGGCCACGGTCTGGGAGGCGCCGGTGCTGATGTTCTTGTCGGTCAGGCTGATGTTGTAGCTGCCCGGACCTGCCTGGTTGTAGTGGTAGACGTCCAGGGTGTAGTAGCCGGACTCCGTCGGCGTGAAGCCCGCACTCTGAATCTTGCCGCCCGCGCCCCATGTGGCGTTGGCTGCGGTCTGGCCGGCTACGGTGATCAACAGACTGTCGTCCGCGGTGCCGGAGAAGGTGTAGGTGTGGCCAGCTTCCATGTAGACCAGACCGGACAACTTGGTGCCGGTGCCGACCGCGACGGACGAGTCCTGTGCACCGCTTGCGACGCTATGCGTGGTCGGATCCACGGTGGTGTTGAAGCCGGCCTTGATGGTCGCTTCGTTGGCGCCGTTGCCGTCGGTGCCCATGTTCTTCAGCGTGCCGACATAAACGTCTTTCACCAGACCGGTCGACTGAACCACGCCGGAACCCAGCGTCACCAGCGGTTGGTCGGCAACAGGTGCCACGCTGATGGTGCCGGTGGCGTTGACCGAACTCGCCAGACCCTGATCGTCGACGGCCTTGTAGGTGAACGAGGTGCTGCCCGCCCAATCGGCGGCTGGCTTGAAGTACACCGTTGCAGCGTTGCCGACTGCGACGATGTTGCTCAGGCTGGTCAGCGCGACCTTTCCGGCTGCATCAGCGTAGAAGGTGCCGTGTGCCGCCATGTCGACCAGGTTGAAGTGGTCGATTGTGCTGTCCACGTCGGTCGCGCTCAGCGTCACGGCGATGGCCGGGCTGTCTTCGTTACCACTGCCGGTTGTGGCGTCGGCCACTGGCACATCGTTGACCGTCGTGATGTGAATCGTCGACGTGGTGTTGACGATGTTGTTGGTGGTGCTGCCGTCGTTGACGCTGATGTTGATGATGCGGTCGTCTTTGACAGGGTCGTGGGACGTGCTGTCGAAGGTGATCGACGAGATCGCCGTCTGGTACTGAGCCGCCGTGCCCGCACCGAACGTGATGACCTTGCCGGTCACAACGTTGTTGGTAACGATATCGGTGGTGGTGACGCTCAGGCCAGCGGTGTTGCCGATCGCCAGCAGATCACCCGCCTTGTAGTTGGTCAGTGTGACCGTAGCGCTTTGCAGCGTCGGGCTGTCGGCATCGCTGACGGTGAAGTCGCGAGCGATCAAGCCTGGGCCTTTGCCCGGCGCAGTGACATCGCCGCCGACCAGGGTTTCGTTCCAGGTGTTGCCGAATTCCTTGCCATCGCCAGTGTGGCCGATGACCGGAGCGTCGTTCACCGCGGTGACGGTGATTGTGCTGCCGGCAACCAGCGAATCCTGCGTGCCCGTACCGTCGCCTTTCGCGCCGGAGTCGGTCACTTGGACGGTTACGGCACGGTCACCCGCCTGAGGGTTGTCGCCCGGGCTGTTGAAGGTGATCGACTGGATCAGCGCCTTGTACTGGTCAATGGACGCGATGCCCTTGATCTGGAAGCCGTTCACCAGACCGTCGGCGTTGTGGGTTTCTACCACGCTGACGCCTTTCGGCGCAGTGCCGGTGAACGTCAGCACGTCGCCTGCCTTCACATCGACCGAAACCACAGCCTTGCTCAGGGTAGTGTTGTCGACGTCGGCCAGATTCAGGTTCTTGACGATCGAGACCGCTGCATCGTTTTCGGTGAAGCCGACCGATGCAGTGCTCACGGTCGGTACATCGTTGACCGTGGTGATGTGGATCGTCGAGGTGGTGGACGCGATGTTGTTGACCGTGCTGCCGTCATCAACAGTGATCTTGATGAGGCGGTTTTCTTTCGACGGATCATGGGACGTGCTGTCGAAAGTGATCGACTGAATCGCCGTCTGGTACTGGGCCGCAGTGCCTGCACCAAAGGTGATGGTCTTGCCGGTCACCGCGCCGGAAGCGTCTTTAACATCACTGACGGTGTAGGTCAGGGCGCCCGGTTTGCCGACATTCAGGACGTCGCCGTCCTTGAAGTTGGTCAGCGTGACGGTCGCGCTTTTCAGCGAGGTGCTGTCAGCGTCGTTCAGGGTGAAATCGCGAGCGATTTGACCCGGGCCTTTGCCCGGCGCGGTGACATCGCCACCCACGGCGGTTTCGTTCCAGGTGTTGCCGAACTGTTTGCCGCTGCCGGTGTGGCCGATGACTGGGGCATCGTTGACGGCAATCACGTTGATCTGGCTGTCGTGAACGACGGTCAGGTTGTTGGTGCCATTGGCATCTGCGTCGGTCACAGCGATGGTCACGCCCCGTGGCGCGGTGCTCGGATTGTCGCCGTTGTCGGCGTAGGTGATCGACTTGATCAGGGTTTCGTAATTGGCCACCGAAGCCTTGCCGGTCAGATCGATGACGATGTTGCCGTTGGCGTCGTTGCTCAGCTTGTAGCTGATACCCAGATCGGTGGTACCGGTGGTGCCGTCGCTGCCGCCTTTGTAGTACTGGGAAACGATCAGGTCTTCAGCCTGAATACCGGTCAGCGTGATTTTCGCGCTGGTCAGCTCAGTGCTGTCGACGTCAGCGATGCTGAAGTCTTTGACGATCGCAATCGGCGCACCGTTTTCGGTGTAAGTGATGCTGCCGAAGTTGACCACAGGCGCGTCGTTGACGGCCGTGACCGTGATGGTGCCGGTTGCCGGAGTCGTGGACGCCAAGCCCTGGTTGTCAACGGCGGTGTAGGTGAACGGCGTGCTGCCATTCCAGTTCGCGTCCGGCTTGAAGTAGACCGTCGCTCCGTTGTCGGTGGCGGGGATGTTGGTGGTCCCGGTCAGCGGCTGAGTGCCGGCCGCGTCGGAGTAGAACGTGCCGTTGGCAGGCGTGTTGACCAAGGTGAAGTGGTCAATAGTGCCGTCCACGTCAGAGCCGGTCAGCTTCACGGCAACGAGGGTGTCTTCGTTGCCAGTGCCTGTGGCGGTGTTGACCACTGGCGCGTCGTTCACTGCGGCAACGTTGACGGTCAGCGAGCCGGTGGCGGTTGCTTTCTGCCCGGTGAGTTCACTCGACGTCGAGCTCACCTGCAAGGTGATCGAACCGTTGAAGTCAGCCGGTGGCGTCAGGGTCAGCGTGGTCAGGTCCCAGCCATCGATGACGACTTTGCCGTCGCCGGTCGGGATCGAGGTGTAGCTGTTTTTGCCATCGGTCAGCACAGCGCCAACCGGAATGCCGCCCACGGTCAGGCCGCTCAGGCTTTCCGAACCGTCGGTGTCGACCAGTGCAGTGCTGACATTGATCTGGATCGCGGTGTCTTCATCGCCCTGGGCGTTGCTGACGGTGACGGTCGGGGCATCAGCCACCGGCGTGACGTTGATGGTGCCAGTTGCGGTGGTGCCGGCTGGCAGGTTCTCGTTATCAACAGCGGTGTAGGTGAAGGTGGTATCGCCCGCCCAGTTCGCGTCCGGCTTGAAGTAGATCGTCGCGCCATTGTTGGTCGCAGCGATGTTGTTCAAGTTGGTCAGCGGCTGAGTGCCGGCGGCATCGGAGTAGAAGGTGCCGTTGGCTGGCGTGTTGACCAGGTTGAAGTGGTCAATGGTGCCGTCGACGTCAGAGCCAGACAGCTTGACCGCGATGGTGGTGTCTTCGTTGCCCTGGCCCGATGCAGCGTTGACCACTGGAGCGTCGTTGACGGCGATCATGTTCATCTGGCTGTCGTGAACGACGGTCAGGTTGTTGGTGCCACTGGCATCTGCGTCGGTCACAGCGATGGTCACGCCGCGTGGTGCAGTGCTCGGGTTCTCGCTGTTGTCGGCGTAAGTGATCGACTTGATCAAGGTTTCGTAATTGGCTACCGAAGCCTTGCCAGTCAGATCGATCACGATGTTGCCGTCGGCGTCGTTGCTCAGCTTGTAGCTGATACCCAGATCGGTGGTACCCGCGGTGCCGTCGCTGCCGCCTTTGTAGTACTGGGAAACGATCAGGTCTTCAGCCTGAATACCGGTCAGCGTGATCTTCGCGCTGGTCAATTCAGTGCTGTCGACGTCGGTGATGCTGAAGTTGTTGACGATCGCGATCGGCGCACCGTTTTCGGTGTAAGTGGTGCTGTCGAAGTTGACCACTGGCGCATCGTTCACCGACGCGACGTTCACGGTCAGGGACTGAGTCGTGGTTGCCGATTGGCCGGTCAGCTCGGTGGAGGTCGAGCTCACTTGCAAGTTGATCGAGCCGTTGAAGTCTTTCGGCGGCGTGATCGTCAAGTTGGTCAGATCCCAGCCATTGATGTAGACAGCGCCGTCGCCGGTCGGAATTGAGGTGTAGCTATGGGTGCCGTCAGTCAGCACGGCGCCCACTGGAATGCCGGACACCACGAACGGGCCCAGGGATTCCGAGCCGTCTGTGTCGACCAGCGCGGTGCTGACGTTCAGCTTGATCGCCGAATCTTCATTACCTTGGGCGTTGCTGACAGTGACGGTCGGGGCGTCGGCTACCGGTGTGACGCTGATGTTTCCGGTTGCCGGGGTGCTGGCCAGGCCCTGATTGTCGACAGCGGTGTAGGTGAAGTCGCTGGTGACGCCCGCCCAGTTTTCGGTTGGCTTGAAGTAAATCGTCGCGCTGTTGTTGGTGGCGGCGATGTTGCTGAGGTTGGTCAGCTCCTGAGTCCCTGCAGCGTCAGCGTAGAACTTCCCGTTGCTGGCCATCGACACCAGGTTGAAGTGGTCGATGGTGCCGTCAACGTCAGCGCCCGTCAGGTTGACCGCGATGGCAGTGTCTTCGTCGCCTTGGCCCAGTGCCGCGTTGACGGTCGGGGCGTCGTTGACGGCAATCACGTTGATCTGGCTGTCGTGAACGACGGTCAGGTTGTTGGTGCCGTTGGCATCTGCGTCGGTCACAGCGATGGTCACGCTGCGTGGTGCAGTGCTTGGGTTTTCACTGTTGTCGGCGTAAGTGATCGACTTGATCAGGGTTTCGTAATTGGCCACCGAAGCCTTGCCAGTCAGATCGATAACGATGTTGCCGTCGGCGTCGTTGCTCAGCTTGTAGCTGATACCCAGATCGGTGGTACCCGCGGTGCCGTCGCTGCCGCCTTTGTAGTACTGGGAAACGATCAGGTCTTCAGCCTGAATACCGGTCAGCGTGATCTTCGCGCTGGTCAGCTCAGTGCTGTCGACGTCAGCGATGCTGAAGTTGTTGACGATCGCGATCGGCGCACCGTTTTCGGTGTAAGTGGTGCTGTCGAAGTTGACCACTGGCGCATCGTTCACCGACGCGACGTTCACGGTCAGGGACTGAGTCGTGGTTGCCGATTGGCCGGTCAGCTCGGTGGAGGTCGAGCTCACTTGCAGGTTGATCGAGCCGTTGAAGTCTTTCGGCGGCGTGATCGTCAGGTTGGTCAGGTCCCAGCCATTGATATAGACAGCGCCGTCGCCTGTCGGAATCGAGGTGTAGCTGTGGGTGCCGTCAGTCAGCACGGCGCCCACTGGAATACCGGACACTACGAACGGGCCCAGGGATTCCGAGCCGTCGGTGTCGACCAGCGCGGTGCTCACGTCCAGCTTGATCGCCGAGTCTTCATTACCTTGTGCGTTGGCAACGGTGACGATTGGAGCATCGGCCACCGGTGTGACGCTGATGTTTCCGGTTGCCGGTGTGCTGGCCAGGCCCTGATTGTCGACAGCGGTGTAGGTGAAGTCGCTGGTGACGCCCGCCCAGTTTTCGGTTGGCTTGAAGTAAATCGTCGCGCTGTTGTTGGTGGCGGCGATGTTGCTGAGGTTGGTCAGCTCCTGAGTCCCTGCAGCGTCAGCATAGAACTTGCCGTTGCTGGCCATCGACACCAGGTTGAAGTGGTCGATGGTGCCATCAACGTCACCGCCCGACAGCTTGACGGCAATCGGCGTGTCTTCGTCGCCCTTGCCTGCGGTGTTGTTCACGACCGGCGCGTCGTTGACCGGCGTGATGCCGATCTGGCCAGTGGCGCTGCCCGACAGGTTGTTGGTGCCATTGGCATCAGCGTCGGTCACTTCGATGGTCACGCCGCGTGGGGTGGTGATCGGGGCGTCACTGCTGTTGGCGTAGGTGATCGAGTTGATCAGCGTGGTGTAGTCAGCGATCGACGCCTTGCCGGTCAGGTCGATGATGATGTTGCCATCGGCATCGTTGCTGAGGTTGTAGCTGATGCCCAGAGTGGTGGTGCCACTGTTTGCACCAGTGTAGTACTGGGAAACGATCAGGTCTTCGGCCTGAATGCCGGTCAGGGTGATTTTTGCGCTGCTCAGCTGGCTGCTGTCGACGTCGCCGATCTGCAGGTTGCTGACCAATGCCTGAGGCGCGCCGTTTTCGACGTAGTCAGGATTGGTGAAGGTGACGGTTGGGGCATCGTTGATCGGCCCGACGTTCACGGTCAGCGACTGAACCGTGGTGGCCGAGTCCTTGTTGGCGCTTTCGGTCGACGTCGAGCTCACCTGCAGGTTGATCGAGCCGTTGAAATCTTTCGGCGGCGTGATCGTCAGGTTGGTCAGGTCCCAGCCATTAATGTAGACAGCGCCGTCGCCGGTCGGAATCGAGGTGTAGCTGTGGGTGCCATCCGTCAGCACGGCGCCCACTGGAATACCGGACACCACGAACGGGCCGAGAGATTCCGAGCCGTCAGTGTCGACCAGCGCGGTGCTGACGTTCAGCTTGATCGCGGAGTCTTCATTACCTTGGGCGTCGGCAACGGTGACGATCGGAGCGTCTGCCACCGGCGTGACGTTGATGGCGCCGTTGGCTGGCGCGCCAGTTTGCAGGCCCTGATTGTCGACCGCGGTGTAGGTGAAGCTGGTGTCACCGGCCCAGTTGGCATCCGGCTTGAAGTAGATCGTCGCGCTGTTGTTGCTGGCGGCGATGTTGCTGAGGTTGGTCAGCGCCTGGGTACCGGCGGCGTCGGCGTAGAACGTGCCGTGCTCGGCCATGGTGACCAGATTGAAGTGATCGATGGTGCCGTCGACATCAGCGCCGGTCAGGTTGACCGCGATGGCAGTGTCTTCGTCGCCCTGGCCCAGAGCCGCGTTCACGGTCGGAGCGTCGTTGACGGCAATCACGTTGATCTGGCCGTCGTGCACGGCGGTCAGGTTGGTGGTGCCGTTTGCGTCGAGGTCGGTAACCGAGATGCTCACGCCACGCGGTACGGTGCTCGGTTTTTCGCTGTTGTCAGCGTACGTGAGCGACTTGATCAGGGTTTCATAGTTGGCGACCGAGGCGTTGCCCGTCAGGTCGATCACGATGTTGCCGCTGGCGTCGTTGCTCAGGGTGTAGGTGATGCCCAGGTCGGTAAGGCCGGTGGTGCCGCCTTTGTAGTACTGAGACACCACCAGGTCTTCAGCCTGAACACCGGTCAGCGTGATTTTCGCGCTGCTCAGTTGCGTGCTGTCGATGTCGGTGATGCTGAAATTGTTCACCAGCGCGATCGGCGCACCGTTTTCGGTGTACGTCGTGCTGTCGAAGTTGACCGCCGGGCCGTCGTTCACAGGCGTCACATTGACGATCAGCGCCTGTGTCGTGGTGGCCGAATCCTGGTTGGCGCCTTCGGTCGACGTCGAGCTCACTTGCAGGGTGATCGAGCCGTTGAAATCTTTCGGCGGGGTGATCGTCAGGTTGTTCAGGTCCCAACCGTCGATATAAACAGCACCGTCGCCTGTCGGAATCGAGGTGTAACTGTGGGTGCCATCCGTCAGCACGGCGCCGACCGGAATGCCGGACACAACCAGCGGGCCCAGGGATTCGGAGCCGTCGGTGTCGACCAGCGCGGTGCTCAGGGTCAGCTTGATCGCCGAGTCTTCATTACCTTGGGCGTCAGCAACGGTGACGATCGGCGCATCGGCCACTGGCGTGACGTTAATGACGCCGTTGGCTGGCGCGCCAGTTTGCAGGCCCTGGTTGTCGACTGCGGTGTAGGTGAAGCTGGTGTCGCCCGCCCAGTTGGCGTTCGGCTTGAAGTAGATCGTCGCGCCGTTGGCGGTGGCGGCGATATTGCTGAGGCTGGTCAGCGCCTGGGTACCGGCAGCATCGGCGTAGAACGTGCCGTTGGCCGCCAGGCTGACCAGGTTGAAGTGGTCGATGGTGCCGTCGACGTCAGTGCCGGTCAGCCTGACCGCAATGGCGGTGTCTTCGTCGCCTTGGCCCGATGCGCCGATGACGGTCGGTGCGTCGTTGACCGGCGTGATGGCGACTTCGCCGGTGGCGCTGCCCGTCAGGTTGTTGGTGCCGTGGGTGTCCACGTCAGTCACTTCGATGGTCACGCCCCGTGGGGTGGTGATCGGCGCGTCACTGCTGTTGGCGTAGGTGATCGAGTTGATCAGCGTGGTGTAGTCGGCGATCGAGGCGTTGCCGTTCAACTGAATGACGACGTTACCGTTGGCGTCGTTGCCCAGCGTGTAGCTGATGCCCGAAGCCGTGGTGCCGCTGTTGCCGCCCTGGAAGGACGGCGATGCGATCAGGTCTTCGGCCTGAACGCCGGTCACGGTGATCTTCGCGCCGCTCAACTGACCGCCGTCGACGTCGCCGATCTGCAGGTTGTTGACCAGTGCCTGAGGCGCGCCGTTTTCGACGTAATCGCTGCTGGTGAAGGACACGGTCGGGGCGTCATTGACGGCGACAACGTGCACGATGCTGGTGGCCGGTGCGGAGTCGTTCTGGCCGTCGTTGACGGTCACAGTGATGGTGCGATCGGCAACGCTCGGGTCTTCGCTGCTGTTCTGGAAGGTGATCGACTTGATCACGGCTTCGTATTCGGCTGCGGTGGCGGCGCCGGTCAGGGTCAGTACGATCTGGCCGTTGACGGTGGCGGTGCTGACCGCGATGTTCGCGTTCGGGCTGCCCACCACCAGGCTGTCGGCGTCCTGAGGGTTGATCAGGGTGACTTTCGCGCCTTGCAGCGTCGGGCTGTCGGCGTCCGTGACGGTCAACTGGTCGGCGATCGAAACGCCAGCCTGGCCTTCGGTGAAGGTGGTTTCGCTGTTGGTGCCGTTGGCGCCACCATTGGGATCGACAACCGGCAGAGCGTCGTTGTCGATGATGGTGGTAGTGACGCTGCCGTTGGTCGGGCTGACAGCGACGTTCTCGAAGTTGCCGCCGCTGATGGCGCCGATCGCCACGGTGACGTTTTCAACGCCTTCCGGGATCGTGTCATTCAGGGTGTTCAGGTCGAAGGTGACGCTGCTGCTGTTGGCAGGGATCTTCACGCTGACCACTTGCGTGTAGTCGCTGCCGTCGGTAGCGGTGCCGCTGTAGGTCAGGTTGATCGTGACTTCGGTCTGCGCGGGGTTGCTCAGCGTAATGGTGTACGTGGCCGCCTGGCCTTCAATCACCGACTGAGTGCCGGTGATGCTGGCAAAAGTGGTGTCGATGGTGTCGGTGATGGTGGTCACCGCCGGCGTCGGATCGGTCGTCACGATCAGGCCGCCACCGCCCGTTGTGCCAGTGATAGTCGTGCTGATAACTGAAGGGTCGATGTACGGCGTATTGGTGTCAGCCACTTGAACAGTGGTCGAGCCCGACGTGTCGCCGCCACGAATGACAATGGTCGACCCGTTGGACAGGGTGACTGTCAGGTCCGAACTCGGCGCCTGAGTGACGTTTGCTGTGTACACCAGCGCGCCGCCGGCTTCGGTCAGCGTCTGGGTAGCGGTCAGTGTCAGGGTGCCGGCAGGCTGCGGCGCGGCGGGGGTGCCGTTGCCATTGCCGTTGTCGATCGCCAGACCGTTGCTCAGGGTAGGAGGGGGCACAGCCGTTGCCGCCAGGCCGTTGGTCGGGAAGCCGATGGTCGGATTCACTTCGCCTGCGGTCTCGGTGAGCATCACCACGCTGTGGCCGCCGCCTGCGTTGCCGCCATCACCTGGCGCCGCTTGCGGACCTGCCGCAGTGGCTTCGAGGTCTTTGGTCGGGTCCGCGCCGGCCGCGATCGCCTGCTGCAATTCCGCAACGGACGGTGCGGCTTGCGCGGTGGCTTCGGCAAGGTTGGTCGTAGAAGCCGGTGCGTCTGCGCTCCACTGGCTGTCACGGCCGATGTCCAGCTGACGGCCATCGGCAAGCTGCAGCGTGACTGCGCCTCCCGGGCCTGTCAGAACCTGCTCGCCGGTGAACAACCGGTCACCCTCAATGAGCACACGACGAATCCCTTCCGGGGAAACTGCGACGACTTGGCCAACAATGCTTTTGACGATGGCAACAACACTGCTCATGGGGGTGACTCTCCGAAATTACCGTTCAGTTGGTATCCATCATGCCGACCGGCCTTAACTAACGCCGCTTCATTACTGGAATACGTAAAGATTCGCATTTGTTCCGGCGCCAGATAACAACTTAGGGAACTAATTAAGTTGCACGTAATCTGGCGCCAATTTATTAACAGCAGGTCGGCACAGGAATTAACTTTCTGCCAAAGTATTGACCTATTCGGCGACATCCTAAACAATCGCTTCCGTAATGTCACATTGATATTTGATGAGATCGCGTATTTCTGCAGTGTGATCGCAAGCGCCCTTCAGAACACTCTCGAAACGATCACTTCAATGGCCATTTTTACGATGCGGCAGTGTGTATTGCTGCATTTTGAACAAGTACGTTCTCGGGAAACCACCAAAATGCGTAAGCACCTCTTCACTGCTGTACCCCTCATCCTTTGTGCCGGTTTCGTTCAGGCCCAGACGCTACAGTCCGCCATGCAGAAAGCCATGGACGAGCATCCCGAGGTGCAGGCCGGCATTAATGCCCGTATCGCCCAGGACTATGCGCTGCGCGCTGCACGAGGCGGCTACCTTCCGCGTGTCGATGTCACGGCGGGCTACGGCCGGGCCGGTTCCGATACGCCAAGCACCCGTGCCTCGACCGGTCGTCACGACTACCAGACGCTGGACCGCGGCGAAGCGCAAATCCGTCTTCAGCAAATGCTGTTTGACGGCTACGCAACAAGTAACGAAGTTGCGCGTCAACAAGCCACCGCCAATTCCCGGGCATACTCGCTGTTAAATACAACCGAACGTACGGCGTTGACAGTTGCGCACGTCTATCTGGATGTTTTGACTCAACGTGAAATGGTTCGGCTGGCCGAAGAGAACCTGAAGAGTCACGAACGTATTTACGACCAAATCAAACTGCGCACTTCCCGCGGCGTGGGTCGTATGGCCGATATGGACCAGGCCGATGCCCGTCTGGCACAAGCCCGCAACAACCTGATCACCGAACAAACCAATCTGGCCGACGCCCAAACCAATTACTTGAGTGCCGTTGGTCTGGAAGCTGACCAACTTGAAGCGCCGTCGCCGTTCGCGATGATGCCTGCCGATCTGAACGAAGCCCGTCGCCAGATGCTGGAGAACAGCCCGGTGCTGCGCTCGGCCGAATCCGACATCGTGGCCGCTGAAAAGCAGTACACCTCGGCGCAGTCCAATTACTACCCGCGTTTCGATGCAGAACTGGGCCGCAATGCCGATAACAACATTGGCGGCGACGAAGGCCACAACAATGGCTGGGAAGCCATGGTGCGCATGCGCTTCAATCTGTACGCCGGTGGCAGCAACAAGGCCGACCTGCAATCGAAGTCGTACCTGTCGAGCCAGGCTCTGGATATCCGCAACAACGCGCTGCGTCAGTTGAACGAAGAACTGGGCCTGGCCTGGAACGCCTACAACAACGCCAACGCCCAGCTGCCGATCGCTCAGCAGTACGTCGAGCGTGCCAACAGCGTGCGTACCTCGTACCAGCAGCAATTCAGTCTGGGAGAGCGTACCCTGCTCGACCTTCTCGACAGCGAGAACGAGTTGTTCACCGCGCAACAGCGTCTGATGCAGCTGAAAAACCTGCAGATGTACACCCAATACCGCATCAAGGCGGACATGGGCACGCTGCTGAAAAGCCAGGGCGTCGTCGCGCCGATGGCATCGGTTGTGCAGAACGATGTGAAACCGACCGTTCAGCTACCGGGCATGAACTGATTCTTGACGGGGTCAGCTTCTTTTAACTGTTAAGAAAGAGAGTGTCAGCGTGGACTTGGAATTACCTTCGGCTCAATTAGGTCATGATCCACGCAGCCAGCACGACGATCCGTTACTCGACGGGCTGCTGACACTCTGTGCCCTGCATCACAAACCGGCGAGCCGGGCCATGTTGACCACCGGTCTGCCATTGCCCGACCAACGCTTGAGCCCGGATTTGCTGCCTCGCGCCGCAGCCCGGGCAGGTTTGCAGGGGCGTTTGCTGCAACGCAAACTCACCCAGATTCCCGAGATCGCATTGCCCGCCTTGCTGCTGCTGAAGGAAGGGCGCTCTGCCGTTCTGCTCGGTTGGGAGGGCGAGTCTGCCCGCCTGCTGATCAGCGAAAGCAACGGCGGCGAAGTGCTGATCGAAACCGAAGCGCTGGCGCAGGATTACAGCGGTCGGGTGTTTTTCGCACAGCCGCAACATAAATTTGACGTCACCCAGGGCTCGCTCATCCCGCGCGCTCGTTCCTGGTTCAAGGACACCCTCAAGCTGTCTCGCTGGCTTTACGTCGACGCGATCGCTGCCAGCTTCGTGATCAACCTGATCGCGCTCGCTACCCCTCTTTTTGTCATGAACGTCTACGACCGTGTCGTGCCCAACCAGGCCACCGCAACATTGTGGGTGCTGGCGACCGGTATCTGTGGCGCGTTCGTGTTTGATCTTTTGCTCAAGGGCCTGCGCAGTCTGTGCCTGGACCTGGCCGGCAAGAAAACCGACCTGATCATTTCCGCCACGCTGTTCGAACGTATAGTCGGCATGGCGATGAAGTTTCGCCCGGCGCGGGTTGGCAGCTACGCCCAGAACATCCATGAGTTTCAGGGCATGCGTGACTTCCTCACGTCGCTGACCCTGACCAGCCTCATTGACCTGCCGTTCACGCTGATCATCCTGTTGGTGATCGCGCTGCTGGGCGGGCATCTGGTGTGGATTCCGATCATTGCCTTCCCGCTGGCGCTGGGCATCGGCCACTTCCTGCAAAAACCGCTGACCTCCACCCTTGAACGCACCATGGCGCTGGGGGCCGAGCGTCAGTCGAGCCTGATTGAAACCCTCGCCGGCCTCGATGCGGTGAAGGTCAACAACGCCGAAAGCGAGCGTCAGTACCAGTGGGAACACACCATCGGCACGCTCAGCCGCCTGGAATTGCGCGTCAAAGTGCTTTCCGGTCTGGCCATGAACATCACCCTGCTGATCCAGCAACTGGCGGGCGTGGCGATGATCTGTTTCGGCGTCTACATGATCATGGACGGCGTCCTCAGCATGGGCGGCCTGGTGGCGTGCTACATGCTCAGCGGTCGTGCTTTAGGCCCCTTGGCGCAATTGTCCGGCCTGCTGACCCGTTATCAGCAAGCGAAAGTGACCATGGTCTCGGTCGATCAGATGATGGAGCTGCCCCAGGAACGCAACTTCGACGAGCGTCCGCTCAGCCGTCAGGTCCTGCAGGGCGCCATGGAATTCCGCAATCTGGAGTTCACGTACCCGAACCAGCAGAACCTGGCCCTGCGCAACATCAATCTGGTGATCCGCCCGGGCGAGAAGGTCGGGATCATTGGCCGCAGCGGTTCGGGGAAAAGCTCCCTGGCCAAACTGCTGGTGGGTCTGTATCAGCCAGACGAAGGCTCGCTGCTGGTGGATGGCGTCGACATTCGTCAGATCGACGTCAGCGAAGTGCGCCACAACATCGGCTACGTCGCCCAGGACATTCAACTGTTATCAGGCACGCTGCGGGACAATTTGATTTCCGGCGCGCGTTACGTGGACGACGAGATGGTGCTGCAGGCCGCTGAACTGGCCGGCGTGCATGAATTCGCCAGCCTGCATCCCCAGGGCTATGAGTTGCAGGTGGGCGAGCGCGGGCAGAACCTGTCCGGTGGTCAACGGCAGAACGTTGCGCTGGCGCGGGCCTTGTTGCTCGATCCGCCGATCCTGCTGCTCGACGAACCCACCAGCGCCATGGACAACACCGGCGAAGAACGTTTGAAGCAGCGCCTGCATGGCGTTATCGAGAAAAAGACCGTGATTCTTGTGACACACCGAGCTTCGTTGCTCAGCCTGGTTGATCGCCTGGTGGTCATCGACCGCGGCCAGATCGTGGCCGACGGCCCGAAAGCCGCCGTTATGGAAGCGTTGAAGAAGGGGCAGATCAGTGTTGCTTAAGTCAGGTCAAAACTCCGGTGGCGGCATTTTCGGCTATTTCAAAGGCTCGCCTTCGCTCGAAGGCCAGGCGCTGCCGGAAGTCAAAAAGGCACTGGTCGACGACGCCCCGCGCATCGTGCGGCTGACCATCTGGGCCGTGATCCTGTTCTTCGTTTTCTTGCTGGTGTGGGCTAACTACGCCGTGATCGATGAAGTGACGAAGGGCGAGGGCAAGGCCATTCCGTCGACCAAGATCCAGAAAATCCAGAACCTGGAAGGCGGCATCGTCGCGCAGATCTATGCCCACGACGGCCAGATTGTCGACGCCGGCGCCCCGCTGATTCGTCTCGACGACACGCGCTTTGCGTCCAACGTGGGTGAGACTGAAGCTGATCGTCTGGCGATGCAGTTGCGCGTCGAGCGCCTGAGCGCCGAGGTCGACGATCGTCCACTGAACATCAGCGCCGAAGCGCGCAAGTTGGTGCCGAATCAGGCGTCCAACGAAGAGTCGCTGTACAAGAGCCGCCGTCAGCAGTTGGTCGATGAGGTCGGTGGTTTGCAGCAGCAACTGATTCAACGCCAGCAGGAATTGCGCGAATTTGCTTCCAAGCAGGAGCAGTACCGCAGCAGCCTGGGCCTGTTGCGACAGGAGATCGGCATGTCCGAGCCGTTGGTGTCACAGGGCGCGGTGTCGCCGGTGGACATCCTTCGTCTGAAACGCTCCGAAGTGGAAACCCGTGGTCAGCTGGACGGCACCACGCTGGCGATCCCTCGCGCACAGGCGGCGATTGCCGAAGTGCAGCGCAAGATCGATGAAACCCGTGGCAAATTCCGCAGCGACGCGTTGACTCAACTGAATGAAGCGCGCACCAACCTTTCCAAAGCGCAGTCGACGGCCAAGGGCCTTGAAGACCGCGTGAACCGCACGATGGTGACATCGCCGGTGCGCGGCGTGGTCAAGCAGATGCTGGTCAACACCGTTGGCGGCGTCATTCAGCCGGGCAGCGACATCGCCGAAGTTGTGCCGCTGGATGACACGCTGTTGGTGGAAGCGCGCATTCGCCCGCAAGACATTGCCTTCCTGCACCCGGGTCAGGAGGCGATGATCAAGTTCACCGCGTATGACTACACGATTTATGGCGGGCTGAAAGGCAAGCTGGAACAGATCGGTGCTGACACCATTCAGGACGAAGAGAAGAAGAACACCTTCTACGTGATCAAGCTGCGCACCGACCGCAGCCACCTCGGCACCGATGAGCACCCGCTGCTGATCATCCCTGGCATGGTCGCCTCGGTGGACATCATCACCGGCAAGAAAACCATCCTGAGCTACATGCTCAAACCCGTCCTCAAAGCCCGCGCCGAGGCATTGCACGAGCGTTGATGGTAGATGGTTGACGGCTGTGGGACTGGCCCCGCTCGTTGTAGGACCGGCTTCAGCCGGGAATGCGTCAAGCGTGACACCGCAAATGTAGGGTGTTCACGCGGGCCTCTTCCCGGCTAAAGCAAGTCCTACAATAAATCTTCCGCAACCATCACCTTCCGCGTTTGCTATCGATCCTCACCAATCGCCCGCCTTCGAACCGCAAATACTGGTACATCCCGTTGCTCGGGCCGTAGATCCATTCCTGGACTTGCACCTGATCCACCTGGCGGTAGTGATTGACGGTTTCCTTATAGCCGATGATGTCCTGGCTGACCGGCTGGCCGCATTTCTGCTGCACTTCAAACATCCGGTCGCCGACGCTGATCAGCTGGCTGCCACAGCGCAATGTGTCTGCCTGGGCAATGCCAAGCAGCGCCGTCATACCGAGAATCACCGCCATCCTCGTTATCGCATTCTTCAAAATCATTACTCGCTGTCGAGGTGCAGGGGGCTGATGACGCGGCCGTCTTTTTCCGGCTTGCCAAGGGTGGTGTCGATGAAATACACCCGCTCGTCTGCCAGTTGGCCCTTGTCGACCAGGTAGTCCTTGATGCTTCCGGCCCGCGCCTGGCCGAGCTGACGCAGCAGCAGCGCGCTCGAACTCCAGGATTTGAGCACCGCCTCGCGCAGCTTGTTCTGACGCTCTTCCTTGCCCAGATTCACCCACTCGGCCGGCGGCTGCTGTTTCAGGCGCGTGCGATAAATACCGTCAAGCATCGGCGCCTTCTCATCCGCAGGTACCGTCAGATCACTCGGCTGCGCAGGCACCTTGTCGCCGCGGCGCTGGAGAATCTTGTAGTACGTGCTCTGGTATTCACGCTCCAGTCGTTGCTGGGCAATCAACGGGCCGTCGCTGGCTTCAGCGCTGGTGCCTTCAATCTCAAGACGCAACGCTGGCCGGGCTTTCAAGGCTGCCGCCAGCTTGTCCAGCGAAGCCATCGCCTCAGGGCTCAGCTCCTCAGCCCCCGGCGCGAAGGACACCGTGCCCAGGTCCTCCGATCCGCCACCGCCGCTGATCAATCCACCGATGAATTTGAACGGCGCCGCCGCTGCCTTCACCACCAGATTGCGCAGGGTCTGCCAGACGATCGGCATCACGCTGAACTGCGGATTGTTGAGATCGCCGGTTACGGGCAGCTCGATGGAAATCTTGCCATCGGTATCCTTGAGCAGGGCGATCGCCAGTTTCAACGGCAGGTTCACCGCGTCCGGGCTGTCGACCTTTTCACCCAGCTGCAGTTGCTCGACCACCACCTTGTTTTCTGCCTTGAGCTGGCCTTTGGTGATCAGGTAATGCAGATCAAGATTCAAACGGCCTTTACGAATGCGATAACCGGCGAACTTGCCCGAGTATGGCGTCAACGTGGTCAGTTCCACGCGCTTGAAGCTGGTCGCGATGTCCAGACTCGCCATCGGGTTGAACGGGTTCAGCGCGCCCTTGATGGTCACCGGCGCATAGCGATCAACCTTACCGTTGATATTCACCGTCGCGGGTTTGTCCTGGCGGTTATCCAGCGTGCCGATTTTGCCGTTGAGTTGCTGAACGGCCGTGGCGAAGTTCGGCGTCAGGCTGAAGTCGGCGAAGTTGGCCGAGCCGTTGGTGATGTTCACCTCGCCAATGCGAATGCCCATCGGCTTTTCGCTGCTGGCGGCGGCTTTTGTTTTCGGCGCGGCAGGCGCCTTGTCTGCAGGCTGCGGAATCAGCAGGTCGTCGATGTTGGTCGAGCGATCGTCAGCGATCACGAAGCGCGCATACGGCTGGTCGACATTAATCGAAGCGATGGTCAGGCTATCGCCCAGCTGGAAATTCAGCCCGTCGACGTTCAACCGCTGCCACTTCACGAAGTCCCGCGACTTGAGGGTGTCGAGGGTGTGCAACTGGTCGACCTGCGCCTTGCCGGTAATGCCAAGCGCCAACGGCTCGGTGCTTTTCAGGTCCACGGCCAGATCGCTGTTGAGCATGCCGCTGCGCACTTCCAGGCGAATGAACGGCGTGACGTAGGACTGCGCCACTCGCAGGTCGATGTCGCGCGTAGTGACATTGAGATTGGCGCGAACCGGCGCAAGATTCACCTCGCCCTCGGCGGTCAGCTTGCCTTGCTTGCCCACACCGGTGTCGAGCTTGAGCTTGAAGGGTGACTTGTTGAGGCTGTCGAAGCCGGTCAGGTCCAGGTTCAGCGGGCCGACATCAATCGCCACAGGCTCTTTCGGAACCTTGTCGGCGAGATGAATCCGGTAGTCGCGCAGCTGCGTATCGCGCAGCAACACCTGCCAGGGTTTGCTTGTGCTTGGCGCCGCCGTTTTTGCGCTGGCCGTGGTTTCTGCGCCGGTCGCGGTCGCGGGCTGCTGTTTTTCAGCCTCGACTTTCTTGGCTTGTGCTTTGGACGGCTGGCTGGCGAACAGCTTCTGCCAGTCCAGCTCGCCGTCCGACTCCCGCGTCGCCCAGGTTTCCAGGCCTTCGCTGCGAATCTTGCCGACGGACACCAACTGCTTGGCCAGATCGATTGACGTGTCGCTGATGCTCAGTTTTTTCAGGCGAGCCAGCGGTCTGCCGTCCGGGGCATCAATGGCGAAGGGCGCAACACTCAGGGATGTCTTGTCCAGCAGCAGCTCGGTTTCCTTCGCCAGACTGAGTGTGTAATGGGTGTTGAAATTGAGGACGCCGTCTTTGAGGACCAGCGGCAGCGCGTCGCGCACGTAGGGCCACCAGACTTCCATCTTGCCGTCGGTGACTCTTAGCGTGCCTTCGGACCAGAGGGGCACAAGGCTGATACGCCCGACCCAATCGATTTGACCGCCGTTAGGCCCCGCGGCGACGAGGGTCATGTCGGCGTTGTCTTCCGGCAGGGTGCTGAGGTTTTTCAGCTCGAAATTCAGCGCGTCGTAGAGAAACTCGATGGGCTCGCTGGGGCGCATGTCCTGGAAATGCACGTAGCCGTCGGCCAGCTTGATCTCGCCGATGCGCAGCGGGAACGGTTTGCTCGGGGGGGCGTCAGGTTTAGCAGGTTCGCTGGCCGGCAGCTTGAACAGCCCGGCCAGATTGAGCGTGCCGTCTTTGGCGAACAGCAACTCGGTCTTGGGTTTATCGAGTTCGACGGCCTTGAGGTGCAGGGCCTTTGTCCACAGGCTGTCGATTTGCAGGTTGGCGTAAAGCCGCGCGAAACCGATTTGCTCCTTGCCCGGCGCCCCGATGTTCAGGCCCCAGAGGGTGACTTCCAGGCTGTAGGGATTGAGTTCGAGACGGTCCAGCCTGGCCGGCACCGTGGCGTAATTGGCCAGCTGTTGATTGATGATTCGCAATGCAACGCCGGGCAGGATCAGAAACCCCAGCACGCTGTAAATGGCGAAGACGGCCAGCAGGGCGCCGATGGCGCGTTTCAATCCTTTGGGCATGTAGGTCGCCGACTCTCTCGATGGGAGGTCCTTGGAGTATGGCACGCCAATCTGGTTCCGAATCCAGTCGCTTCAATCCTTGTGGGATATTTCCTTAGGCCTGTTTGAGCATCACAGCTGCAAGATCAATGTCTTGAGCGGGGGCTGTTGGTCCTGTGACGGAAAGTCGGCGCCCGGGGTCAGCACTTGGCAGTCGCGCACGGGCCGGCCGATTTTGCTGGCGCAACGCAGCACCTGCTCGCGCCAATCGTCGAGGCTGACCTTCGCCAGGTTGTTGCAGCAGATCAGCACGCCATCTTCGGCGGTGGTCAGCAGCGCGGGTTTGAGCAGGCTCTGGTAATCACGCAGCAGATCGACGGTGCCGAACGCGCTCTTGGCCCAGGCCGGCGGATCCAGCAAGACCAGATCATATTGGCGTTGCTCGAGGCGCACGTAACTCGGCAGCTTGTGGCCGCGACGGGAAGCGATGGGCAGTCCGGCCAGTTGGCGAATGGCCGGGAAGTAATCGGACTGGACGAACTGCATGGCCGGCAGCTGCGGATTGAGCAGGCCGTTCTCGCGCCCGACCGCCAGATTGCCCTCGGCGAAATCCAGGTTGCACACCTCGCGCGCGCCACCCGCCGCTGCGCTCAGGCCGACGCCGCAGGTGTAGGCGAACAGATTGAGCACGCTCTTGCCGGCGGCATGTTGCTTGACCCAGCCGCGGGCGTTGCGCAGGTCGAGAAACAGCAGTGGATCCTGCCCGGCATGACGACCGCGCACCCGGTAATTCAGGCCCCACTCATGGCCGACCAGATCGGCCAGCGCAGCGTCGTCGGCTTTGTAGATCGGGTCTGTCCGGTCGACCCGCGAGTTGCCCTGGGAGCGGTCGTTATAAACCAGCATCAGTTCCAGGCCCAGCCGCCCATTGACGTCGGCCTGCAGCGCCAGCAGCGAGTCGAGATCCAGGCTGTTGTGGAAACTCTGCACCAGCAGTTGCGGGCCGTAGCGGTCGACGGTCAGCCCGCTCGCGCCTTCCTGACTGCCGTGGAACAGGCGATAACAATCGGTGCCTTGGGCGTGCAGTTCCGCCAGCAGGGATTGACGATTATCGAGGGCGACGCTGAGCGCCTGATTCAACGAGGACATGCTCGGCCTTGGGGCAGGAATGAGGCGCGGCAGTTTAGCAGTTCGATTTCATACGGTCTGCTGTGGCCGAACATCACAGCACTGCAGACACTCATTGTGGCAGCGAGCTTGCTCGCGAAAAGGCCGAGTCATCCGCTACACGTTTATCCCCTGAAATGTCGTCTTGGTGAGCAAGCTCACTCCCACAAATGCCGCCACATACCGCACCGTTGCCGCCTTTCCTGAACCTTCCCTGAAGACATCCGTATTAACCCCCACACCCTCCATGCTGGCGATTTACTCTCATACAACCCGGGCGTATGCTTCGCCCGTTTTCAACCAATGCGGAGACCCACAGTGGGTACTTGTTCGAGTGACAGACGTCAGCCGGTGATAACGACCGGCCAATCCTCGGCACGATAACGCGCAGTCTTTTCACTGCCGCTATCTCGCCGACAACGTGAGAAGCGGCAGTGGCCCGCGGACTCTGCTCAGAGCCCGCTTCCCTGTCCTTTCCCTGACGCCCAATCCTGCGTGATGACCGACGCGTCTGTCGTTCGTCTGCGCATCGGACACGCGTGGCTTTTGCTGCGCGGGCCAGTCTGCGGTGCCTGCTCATGAACGAGCGGGGCGCCTGAGGCGTGCCGTACCCGCTCAAGGTTCCTGTGCTTTCAGCTCCAGCAGCCTTCAGTCCAGGGGACACAACCATGAAGTACACCCTCCTGAAAGAATTCCTCGCAGACTTCGTCCGCACCCGCAAACTCGGCCGGCACTTCCGTCGGCTGGCGACGCTCGACAGCGTGACCGACGCCACCGTCAGCCGCGAAGTGCCGCCCACCCTCGCGCAAACCCTGACCCGCGGCGCCAGCAGCGATGTGCCTGAATTGCTCGCACGCCTGAGCAGCCACGCCGACGGTCTCACCGAAACCGAAGCGCACGAACTGCGCGAGCAACACGGCCTCAACGAAGTCGAGCACGAACAGCCGCTGCCATGGTGGGTGCATTTGTGGCACTGCTATCGAAATCCGTTCAACCTGCTGCTGACCCTGCTGGCGTTCATCTCGTGGCTGACCGAAGACATGAAAGCCGCCACGGTGATTTTCTCCATGGTCGTGCTCTCCACGCTGCTGCGTTTCTGGCAGGAGGCGCGTTCCAATCAGGCCGCCGACGCGCTCAAGGCAATGGTCAGCAACACCGCGACCGTCATGCGCCGCGCCGACAGCTCGTTCGACGCTGCCGATAACGCAAAGCAAAAACGCATTGAGTTGCCGATCAAGCAACTGGTACCGGGCGACCTCATCGTGCTGTCTGCCGGCGACATGATCCCTGCGGACTGCCGCGTGCTCAGCGCCAAGGACCTGTTCGTCAGCCAGGCCGCGATGACTGGCGAATCCATGCCGGTGGAGAAATTCTCGCGGCGTCAGGGCGTCGATACGGGCAACCCGCTGGACCTGGAAAACATTCTGTTCATGGGCACCAACGTGGTGTCCGGCGCGGCGACGGGTGTCATCCTGGCCACCGGCAACCACACCTATTTCGGCGCGCTGGCGCAACGGGTCAGCGCCACCGATCGTGCGCCGACCTCGTTTCAGGCCGGGGTCAATAAAGTCAGCTGGCTGCTGATCCGCTTCATGTTCGTGATGGCGCCGCTGGTGTTGTTCATCAACGGGTTCACCAAGGGCGACTGGATGGAAGCGTTGCTGTTCGCGCTGTCCATCGCGGTCGGCCTGACCCCGGAAATGCTGCCGATGATTGTCACTTCGACGCTGGCCAAGGGCGCGGTGTTTCTGTCGCGCAAAAAAGTCATCGTCAAACGTCTCGACGCCATCCAGAACTTCGGCGCCATGGACGTGCTGTGCACCGACAAGACCGGCACGCTGACCCAGGACAAGATTTTTCTCGCACGCCATGTCGACGTATGGGGCGATGAGTCCGACGACGTTCTGGAAATGGCCTACCTCAACAGCTACTACCAGACCGGCCTGAAAAACCTGCTGGACGTCGCGGTGCTGGAGCACGTCGAGATTCACCGCGAGCTGCAAGTCGGCACCGCGTTCAGCAAGGTTGATGAGGTCCCGTTCGACTTCAATCGCCGGCGCATGTCGGTGGTGGTGCAACAGCAGCGCGAGCCGCATCTGCTGATCTGCAAAGGCGCGCTGGAAGAAGTGCTGAGCGTGTGCAACCGCGTGCGTCATGGCGATGCCGAAGAAGCGCTGACGCCTGAGCTGCTCGAGCGCATTCTAAGCGTCACCGCCGCGTTCAACGAAGAAGGTCTGCGCGTTGTGGCGGTGGCGGCGCGTCCTATGGAGGCAGGCCGCGACACCTACGGCCTGGCTGACGAAAGCGACCTGACCCTGATCGGTTATGTGGCGTTTCTCGATCCGCCGAAGGAAAGCACGGCGCCGGCGCTTAAAGCGTTGGCCGAGCATGGCGTGGCGGTGAAAGTGCTGACCGGCGACAACGAACGCGTCACCGCGAAGATCTGCCGCGAAGTCGGGCTGGAGCGTCAGGGCCTGCTGATGGGGGGTGATATCGAGCGGATGAGCGATGCCGAACTGGCGGTCGCGGTCGAGACCACCAACGTGTTCGCCAAGCTGACGCCTTCCCACAAGGAGCGCATCGTGCGGCTGCTCAAGGCCAACGGGCACGTGGTGGGTTTCATGGGCGACGGCATCAACGACGCGCCGGCGCTGCGCACGGCCGACATCGGTATTTCCGTGGACACCGCGGTGGACATCGCCAAGGAAGCGGCCGACATCATTCTGCTGGAGAAGAGCCTGATGGTGCTGGAGGAGGGCGTGCTGGAAGGGCGCCGGACCTTCGCCAACATGCTCAAGTACATCAAAATGACGGCCAGTTCCAACTTCGGCAACGTGTTCTCGGTGCTGGTTGCCAGTGCGTTCATCCCGTTTCTACCGATGCTGCCGATGCACCTGCTGGTGCAGAACCTGCTGTACGACATTTCCCAGATCGCCATCCCGTTCGATAACGTCGATGAGGAACTGCTGAAAAAACCCCAGCGCTGGCAGCCTGCGGATGTAGGACGCTTCATGCTGTTTTTCGGGCCGATCAGCTCGATCTTCGACATCACCACGTTCGCGGTCATGTGGTACGTGTTTGGCGCCAACACGCCTGAGCATCAGACCCTGTTTCAGTCGGGCTGGTTTGTCGTGGGCCTGCTGACGCAAACGTTGATCGTGCACATGATCCGCACACCGAAAATCCCGTTCCTGCAAAGCCGTGCGGCGATGCCGTTGATGGTGATGACCGGTGTCATCATGGCCGTGGGCATCTTCCTGCCGATGGGCCCGCTGGCGCACTACTTCAAACTGCAAGCGCTGCCACCGCTGTACTTCGCCATCCTGCCGCTGATCCTGATCGCCTACGTGGCGCTGACCCAGGCGGTGAAGGGGTTCTACGTACGCAAGTTTGGCTGGCAGTGATCTGCGTGTGATGCCGGTCCCACTGACTGACCGCGTGTAAGCAGTGGGAGACCGGCGTCGACACCTACTGTAGGACCGGCTTTAGCCGGGAATGCGTCAGGCGTTACACCGCAAAACTCAGGGTGTTCACACCGGCCTCTTCCCGGCTGAAGCCGGTCCTACGGCTACGTACTGCCCAGACTGTCAAGACCGCGCCAACGCCAGCGCCACGCCTTGTCCGCCGCCAATGCACAGCGTCGCCAGGCCTTTCTTCGCGTCGCGCTTGATCATTTCGTGCAGCAGCGTCACCAGCACGCGGCAGCCCGACGCGCCGATCGGGTGGCCTATGGCGATGGCGCCGCCGTTGACGTTGACCTTGTTCATGTCCCAGCCCAATTCCTTGCCAACCGACAAAGACTGCGCCGCGAAGGCTTCGTTGGCTTCGATCAGATCGAGCTCCTCCAGCGACCAACCCGCCTTGTCCAGGCAGCGGCGGGTTGCGCTCACCGGGCCGATGCCCATGATCGCCGGATCGACGCCGGCGTTCGCGTAAGCGGCAATCCGCGCCAGCACCGGCAAGCCCAGTTCTTCTGCTTTTCGGGCACTCATCAGGATGACCGCTGCCGCGCCGTCATTCAGCGACGAGGCATTGCCTGCCGTGACCGAGCCGTCCTTTTTGAACGCGGGCTTGAGCTTCCCCAGTAACTCGACAGTGGTCGCCGCACGAGGCTGCTCGTCGGTGCTGAAAGACAGCGGATCGCCCTTGCGCTGAGGGATCAGGATCGGGGTGATCTCATCCACGAAGCGCCCGGCTTCAATGGCGGCAGTTGCTTTCTGTTGCGACGCCGCAGCAAACGCATCCTGCGCCTCACGGCTGATGTCGTATTGATCGGCCAGATTCTCGGCCGTGATGCCCATGTGGTAATCGTTGAACGCATCCCACAGGCCATCGCTGATCATCGTGTCGACCATCGTCGCGTGGCCCATGCGCAGACCGGTTCGCGCGCCCGGCATCACATAGTTGGACAGGCTCATGTTTTCCTGGCCGCCGGCGATGATCACTTCCGCGTCGCCGCAGCGAATCGCCTGCGTCCCCAGATGCAGCGCCTTGAGCCCCGAGCCACAGACCTTGTTCAGCGTCATGGCCGGCACCGTGAACGGCAAGCCCGCCTTGATCGCGGCCTGACGTGCAGGATTCTGTCCGGCTCCCGCCGTCAGCACCTGACCCATGATCACCTCATCGACCTGCGCGCCGTCCAGACCGGTCTGCTCCAGCAGTTGGCGGATGACGGCAGCGCCGAGATCCACCGCGGGAACATTCGCCAGCGAACCCTGGAAACTGCCCACAGCCGTGCGGGTAGCGGCAACGATTACGACGTCTTGCATGGTGCGAATCCTCAGTGGTGTGCGACGCGGCGCGAGCCCGGGCTTGAAAAGGTGAAGAAAACAGCGGGGCAGCCGGATCAAGGGAGAGCATGGTTGCATGAATGACGATGATAATTTAAGCCCTTTGTCGCCCGGATTTTGCAGTCACGGCCTTCCAAAGCTTCCGGTCGATCCTGTGGCCGGCCTGCGGACTTTTCTTACGGAAACATACGACAAGAAGTGTCGCAGGTTCTGACGCAAACCCGGGAAGCGGCTGATTTTTGTTGAAAGTGAATGCATGGACAATCGCCGGCCATTCCAGCGGTCATGCTTCAGGAGCCTCCTTTTGTCCAACGATAACCATGGCAGTCAAAGCGGCGACAACAGCCTGAACGTCGGCGTCGGCGATTTTCGTGGCGCCGATGTGAATATCAACAACGGTGAGCGCACGACCTTCACTCCCGAACAACTGCACATCGAGCGTCACCCGACGTTCGGCGGGCGCAGCCTCGACAGCCGGAATGTGTCGGTGTTCGGTTACATCGCCGGTCTGGCCAGCCTGATCGGTCTGTACTTCACCCTATTCCAGCCGGGGCTGGGCTGGCATAGCACATGGTCCACATTGTTCATGTTTTCATTCATCGTTGCGGTCATGGCCGTGGTGATGTCGGCGGTATTGCGGCGGCGAAAATTCGATCACTGCTTCGGCTCGCGGCACTTCCTTGAAATGAGCCAGAGCGGTCGCCTGCGGGTCAATCGGCTGACCGCGCAATGTCCCTGGTGTGGTTCGTTGATGCACCTGCGTCACGTCGGTCCCAAGGACGGTCCCCGAGACGACTTGTTTCTCTGTGAGCGCAATCCACGGCAGCACACCATCCAGCTCGACCCGACAGCGCTACCGGAACTGCAAGACTGAAACCCGGACGCACAAAACCCGCTGCCTCTTGCGAAGGAGCGGGTTTCGAGGGTGTAACAGGACGGCAGATCAGCCGCGGTGACGACCGCGGAAGTAGTTGATCAGGCCCTGGGTCGACGCGTCTTCAGCGACCGTTTCGTCGGTGCCGACAAGGCGGCTGTAAACGCCTTTGCCCAGCTCCTTGCCCAGTTCGACACCCCATTGATCGAAGGCGTTAGTGCCCCAGACCACGCTTTGCACGAACACTTTGTGCTCGTACATTGCAACCAGTGCGCCCAGGCGGCGAGGGCTGATGCGCTCGACGACGATGGTATTGCTCGGACGGTTGCCCGGAATGACCTTGTGCGGCGCGACACGCTGCACTTCCTCTTCCGGTACGCCCTTGGCGCGCAGTTCGGCTTCGGCTTCGGGGCGGGTTTTACCCTGCATCAAGGCCTGGCTTTGGGACAGGCAGTTGGCGTACAGCCACTGATGGTGGTCAGACACCGGGTTGAAACTGACGATCGGCACGATGAAGTCGGCAGGAATCATCTGGGTGCCCTGGTGCAGCAACTGGTGATATGCATGCTGACCGTTCGCGCCCACGCCACCCCAGATGACCGGGCCTGTGTCGGTTTTGACCGGCACGCCGTCCTGGCGAACGCTCTTGCCGTTGGATTCCATGTCCAGCTGTTGCAGGTGCTTGGTGATGTTGCGCAGGTAATGGTCGTACGGCAGGATCGCGTGACTTTGCGCGTCCCAGAAATTGCCATACCAGATACCCAGCAAGCCCAGCAGCACCGGCATGTTCTCTTCGAACTCGGCGTTCTGGAAGTGCTGATCCATGGTGTAGGCGCCGGACAACAGCTCCTTGAAGTTGGACATCCCGATCGCCAGCGCGATAGGCAGGCCGATGGCCGACCACAGCGAGTAACGGCCGCCAACCCAGTCCCACATCGGGAAGATGTTCTCTTCACGAATCCCGAACGCAACCGCCGCGGCGTTGTTGCTCGACACCGCGATGAAGTGGCGATACAGCTCGGCTTCGGACCCGCCCTGAGCGAGGTACCAGGCGCGGGCAGCGGTGGCGTTCTTCAGGGTTTCGAGGGTGGTGAAGGTCTTGGACGAAACGATGAACAGCGTGGTTTCGGCGCGCAGCTTCTGGGTCAGCTCGTGCAGCTCGGTGCCGTCGATGTTCGCCAGGTAATGGCAGCGAACGCCTTTCTGCGCGTAGGACAACAGCGCTTCCGACACCAGCTCAGGACCGAGGAACGAGCCGCCGATGCCGATATTGACCACGTCGGTGATTGGCTTTTCGGTGTAACCGCGCCACAGACCGTCGTGGATGCGCCCCACCAGATCAGTGATCTGGTTCAGCACCTTGTGCACTTCGGGCATCACGTTGACGCCGTTGACCAGCAGCTTGTCGCCCACCGGACGACGCAGCGCGGTGTGCAGTGCAGGGCGACCTTCAGAAGCGTTGACCAGCTCGCCGTCGTACTGCGCCTTGATGGCTTCTTTCAGGCCGACTTCGTTGGCCAGATTGACCAGCAACTGGCGGGTCTCGGCGGTGATCAGGTTCTTCGAGTAGTCGAGAAACAGACCGGCACTGCTGAGCGTGAATTCGTCAAAACGCTTCGGGTCGGCGTTGAACGCTTCGCGCATGCTGAAATTCTGCATCGCTTCGCGGTGATCTTTGAGCGCCTGCCAGGCGGGCAGGGTAGTGACGTCATGAGGAGTGCGGTAGTACGCCATCGCTGCGGGTTTCCTTGTACTTGAACTGCCTTTTGGACGCTGAAAAGCAGGATTGGACATGAATTCGTGGGTGCATCAGAGACTAGTCCCAGGCAACGCCGATGTCTGCGCCTTGCTTTACCTTTGCTCGGTACTTTTTCTCACAGAGTAGAGTTGCTTGTCTGACACGAACTGTATCGGTATGGCATTGCGGGTCTGGCTAAGTTCATCACCAGCGCCCTGCGAAGGCCAGGGCCTGCGCTCCACAACGGGTTTGCGCAGTGAGCATAGGCGCAGATGGTCATCCGATCACGTGACTTTTGCTTTACACATGACCGGGCGCGTCCTTCAGCCGGGTTTGCAGGTTATTCCTTGACCAGATGCAGGTTGTCGATCAGGCGCGTCTTGCCCATGAACGCCGCGCCCAGCACAACCAGATCATGATCATCCGGGGTCGCAGGGCGCAGACTGACCGCGTTGCGAATCTCCAGGTAATCAGTACGAAAGCCCGCTGCTTCGAGCGCTTTCACACCCTCGCCTATCAACTGCTGGTGATCCTGCTCGCCATTCTGCAACGCCGTGCCGATCTGTTTGATGACGCGGTACAACGCAGGCGCTGCAGCGCGCTGGGCTTCAGTCAGGTAGCCATTGCGCGACGACAGGGCCAGGCCGTCGGCGGCACGCACGGTGGGTTCGCCGATGATTTGAATGGGCATGTTCAGGTCACGCACCAGTGCGTTGACGACGGCCAGCTGCTGGAAATCCTTCTGACCGAAAATCGCGATGTCCGGCTGCACCATGTTGAACAGCTTGCTGACCACCGTCGAAACGCCGTCGAAGTGACCAGGACGGCTGCCGCCACACAGACCTTCTGACACCACCGGCACGCGCACGATGGTCTGATCGGCCATGCCATGGGGGTACATTTCATCGACCGTCGGTGTGAACAACAGGTGGCACCCGGCCTGAAGCAACTGCTCCTGATCGGCGGCCAGGGTCCGCGGGTACGACGCCAGGTCTTCATTGGGGCCAAACTGAAGCGGATTGACGAAGATGCTGGCGATCACGAAGTCAGCGCGTTGAACGGCTTTGGTGACCAACGCGATATGGCCGCTGTGCAGGTTGCCCATGGTGGGCACCAGGGCGATGCGTTTGCCTTCGCTGCGTGCGCGGGCGACGACGGCGCGCAACTCACGAACGGTTTTAACTGTGTTCATGCCGAGAATCCGTGTTCTGGAGCGGGGAAGCTGACGTCTTTGACCGCGCTGACATACGCGGCGATCGCCGACTGGATGTCCGGCTGACCGGCCATGAAATTCTTCACGAACTTGGGCACACGGCCGGTGATCGACAGGCCGAGCATGTCGTGAAGCACCAGCACCTGACCGTCTGTGGCGCTGCCGGCGCCAATCCCTATCACCGGAATCTTCACGGCGTGGGTGATTTCCTGGGCCAGCTCGCTGGGCACGCATTCCAGCAGAATCATCGCGGCGCCGGCCTGCTCAAGGGTAATCGCGTCGGCCCGCATCTGCCGCGCCTGCGACTCCAGCCGACCCTGCACTTTATAGCCGCCCAGCACGTTGACCGCCTGAGGCGTCAGGCCCATGTGTGCACAGACGGGAACGCCGCGCTCGGCCAGCAGCCGGATCGAGTCGGCAAGCCACGCCGCGCCCTCGATCTTGACCATGTGCGCACCCGCTTGCATCAGCGTGGCGCTGTTGGCGAAGGTCTGCTCAGGAGTGGCGTAGGACATGAACGGCAGATCCACCAGAATCAGCGCGCCCTGGTTGCCGCGTTTGACGCCGGCCACGTGGTATGCCATCTCGGCGGTGGTGACAGGCAGTGTGCTGTCGTGGCCCTGAAGAACCATGCCCAGCGAGTCGCCGACCAGCAGCACTTCCACACCGGCCTGGCTGGCGGTGTGGGCAAAAGTCGCGTCGTAGCAGGTCAGCATGGTGATTTTTTCACCTTTTTGCTTCAGAGCCAGCAGGGACGTAACGGTGATATCGGGCATGGAAAGTCCTCATTCAGGCGCTGTGAATACTGCGGCGAGCAACGCGTGATTCATCTTGGGAGGCAGGCACATCGTCGTTTTGCGATGTTTGCAACGGCCTGATCCGCGCCTTTTGGCCGGTCGTCCGGCTTTGGGACGCTTATCTTCGTGAGGAGGGGGCGGGAAGTCAATTCCGGGTGTTACCGGTTTGAGCGTGCCCGCAGAACAGCTTCAGCTCGGCGATCGTTCCAGGCCTTCGAACGGGCACTGGGCAAGCAAATCATTCAGCGCGCGGCCATCAGCGAGGGTGATGCCCGGTGCCAGCTCGGCCAGTGGGTACAGCACAAACGCGCGCGCCTGCATCTGGTAATGCGGCACCTTCAGTCGCGGCTCATCGATGAGGCGATCGCCGAACAACAGGATGTCGAGGTCCAGCGTGCGCGGCCCCCAGCGTTCGAGGCGCTCGCGGCCCTGATCGTTTTCGATGCCTTGCAAGGCGTCGAGCAGCGCCAGCGGGGGGAGCGAGGTGTCGAGCGCAGCCACCGCATTGGTGTAGCGCGGCTGACCCGGCAACAGCGAGTCGCTGACATAGAAGGAGGAAACGCCCGACAGGCTGCTCTGCGGTATCAGGCCCATGGCCTTGATCGCTTCGCGTAACTGTTCGGCAGGGTCGGCCAGGTTGCTCCCCAGGCCGACGTAAACGCGCTCGATCATCGGGTGTTATTCCGCCCCGTCGACGCCAGCGCGTTTGCGCTTGCCGCTGCTGCTGCGACGACGTTTGCGCGGACCCTGGCCGGTGGCGTCGGGCTTGCTGCCCAGGTCACGAATCATGTCGCGGCGTCCGGAATCATTGGCGTCCTGATAGTCGGTCCACCATTCACCCAGGCCGTCGGTTTCTTCGCCAGCGGATTCGCGCAGCAACAGGAAGTCGTAGCCGGCACGGAAGCGCGGGTTTTCCAGCAGCAGGTCGGCGCGTTTGCCCGATCGGCGCGGCAGACGTTCCTGCATGTCCCAGATCTCGCGGATCGGCATGGTGAAGCGTTTCGGGATCGCGATCCGCTGGCACTGTTCGGTAATCAGTTCGTGAGCCGCTTCCTGCATGGCCGGGATCGGCGGCATGCCGCGCTCTTGCAGACGCAGCACGCGGGCGGGCAGGGCAGGCCACAGTAGGGCAGCGAACAGGAACGCCGGTGTGACCGGTTTGTTCTGCTTGATGCGCAGATCGGTGTTGGCCAACGCCTCGCTGATCAGCGTGTGGGTGTAAGTCGGGTTGTATTCCAGGGCCTTGGAGCTGGCCGGGAACAGCGGCTCGAACAGTTCGAGATCGACCAGCATCTCGAACGTCGCCTCGGCATAACCCGATAGGAACAGCTTCAGGACTTCTTCAAACAGACGCGCAGACGGGATGTCGCGCAGCATCGGCGCCAGCGGGCGAATGGGCGTGGCGCTGTGCTTCTCGATGCCGAAATCCAGCTTGGCGGCGAAACGCACGGCCCGCAGCATGCGCACCGGGTCTTCCTTGTAACGCTGCTGCGGGTCGCCGATCAGACGAATCAGGCGATTGCGGATGTCGTGTACGCCATTGGCGTAATCGAGGACGCGCTCGGTGACCGGATCGTAATACAGGGCGTTGATCGTGAAGTCCCGGCGCTGGGCGTCGTCTTCGAGGGTGCCGTAGACGTTGTCACGCAGAATGCGCCCGCTCTCGTTGCGCGAAGACTGGTTGCTGTCTTCGTCTTCGTCATCGATCGGGTGATTGGCGCGGAAGGTCGCGACTTCAATGATTTCACGGCCGAAGTGGATATGAACCAGCTTGAAGCGGCGGCCGATGATACGGGCGTTGCGAAACTCGGCGCGGATTTGCTCGGGCGTGGCACTGGTGGCGACGTCGAAATCCTTGGGCGTGATGCCGAGCATCATATCGCGGACACAGCCACCGACCAGATAGGCCTGGTAGCCGGCAGTCTGCAGGCGCTCGACGATATTCACCGCATAGCGGCTGAATTGATTGCGTTGCAACGAATGCTGGCTACCGCTGAGCACTTCAGGCGTTGTGCGCACATGTTGCTGCGGCTTGCGCAGTGGGGAACGGAATGACTGGAACAGCTTCTTCAGCATGGGAGGCACTGTTTGAAGGAATATTCGGCCAATTTCGAAGAGTGACCGCACGATGGGCGGGGATTCTAGCATTTAGTCGAGGGATGGTGTAGGAGGCAGCTCGATAGGCGCCTGGGGGCTGACTGCACAATGGGTGCAAGGGGGGCGAGCAGGACGGTGTTTATTGCAGATGCTACTGGGGGAGCCGAAGCTCCCCCAAAGTGCGTGCTCTTATTTTTATTGTCTGATGGGCTTTTTATTGTTGTTGACCGCCCAATTCACGGCTTTCGCCTGTGAAACCTCCCAATCGGGAGTCAAGAGCAAACGGATTGCTTTGGTCGCTGTGCGGCAGTGATCTATCGATCCAACCAGTTCAGGCTCTACCTAAGGGTAGTTTTTGTTGTTCTCGGCCTGGTTGCGGGACAAGTCCCAAATGCAACGCCTCTCCAAAAGAATCAGTTAGCTGCGCCTCCGCCGTGTTGTTCTTGTTATGCGTGAGTCGTTTCGTCTTGTTTTTATTATGTTGGTGTTTCGGGTGACTGATTTTTGTTGTTCTTGTACGAATACATATAGCAGTACCTGTGCCAACTTTTGGAAAACAGGCTACACGCCGCGGAATCCAAGGGTGTGGCAAATTGACGCTATTTTGCACGGGCGAAAAAAAACCGGGGGTTCGTTACCGTACGCCCCGGTTTTGTTACGTCACCATTTATGAGGTAACAGTTTTTTCACATGGCGCGTAACCCGCGTGCCAGAGCCTGCGCGGAGATGCGCTCACGTTTCGCTGGCCACTCCGGTCTTGCGTCGCGGAATACCCAGGCGTTGGCGACGCTCCCACAGGCACTTGCGGCTGACGCCCAGCTTGCGCGCCAGTTCGGTTTCGGTCATGTGGTCCTGATGCTCCAGAACGAAGTGCTGGAAATAGTCCTCCAGCGACAAGTCCTCGGTCGGCTCACCAGCCGTGGAGCTCGACGAGCCTGACGCCTGGGGTGCAAGGCCGATGAACTCGTTGACGTCGAGGTCGCTCAGCTCGATATCGATGCCCAGCAGCTCGGCAGAAATGTCCGGGCTTTCACACAGAATCACCGCGCGCTCGACCGCGTTCTCGAGCTCTCGCACGTTACCGGGCCACGAATAGTGTCTAATCGCTTGCTCGGCATCCGGCGCGAAACGCAGGTCGTTACGACCGGCCTTGAGGCTCTGCCGCGCCAGGAACGCATTGGCGATCTCATTGACGTCTGCCCCGCGTTCACGCAGCGCGGGCAGTTTCAGCGCGATCACGTGCAGGCGGTAGTACAAGTCTTCGCGGAACTGGCCCACTTTGGCCAGACTCTTGAGGTCGCGGTGAGTCGCTGCGATCAGGCGGACGTCGACTTTTTGCGACTGCACCGAGCCCACCCGGCGAATTTCGCCTTCTTGCAGGACGCGCAACAGGCGGGCCTGCGCCTCAAGCGGGAGTTCGCCGATTTCATCGAGAAACAACGTGCCGCCATCCGCGGCTTCCACGAGACCGGCACGACCGGCACTGGCACCGGTAAACGCCCCTTTTTCGTGGCCGAACAGCTCGGATTCGATGAGGGATTCCGGAATCGCTGCGCAGTTGACCGAAATCATCGGGGCCTTGGCGCGACGGGACAAGTTATGCAGCGCGCGGGCCACCAGTTCCTTGCCCGTACCGGACTCGCCCTGAATCAGCACGTTGGAGTCGGTTGGCGCGACTTTGCGGATCTTGCTGTACATGTCCTGCATCGGCGGGCACGAGCCGATGATGCCGATCTCGCCGTTGCTGTTGTCCGGACCAGACTTGTCGCCCGTCGCAGTTTTTGCGGTGGCGGCGCGTTCGGCCTGCATGCTTTGCAGCGTCTGGCGATCACGCAAAATGCGAGAGACGGCCTGAAGCATTTCGTCGTGGTCGAAGGGTTTGGCGATGTAATCCACCGCGCCCATTTTCATCGAGTCCACGGCCGAGCGCAGGCTGGCGTAACTGGTCATGATCAGCACGGGTTTGCCCTGGCCGAGCTTGATCAGCTCTGTGCCGGGGGCGCCGGGCAGGCGTAAGTCGCTGACGATCAGGTCAAACGAAGGGATGCTGAAACGTTCCTGAGCTTCCTGCACGGATCCGGCTTCGCTGACCTGGTACTGATTACGTTCCAACAGTCGACGCAGGGCGGAGCGGATGATGGTTTCGTCTTCCACGATCAAAATGTGAGGCATTGATTCGGTTCTCTCGACGGTCTCAGTTCACGGCGGACGTCGCTTCGACATGTCGCGGTAAGGTCACCCTAATCCGGGTTCCGCGTTGGTGCTCGGGGTCAGCCGGGCTGTCGATGGTGATTTGTCCATAATGCTCTTCAACGATGGAATAGACCAGCGCGAGGCCCAGTCCTGTTCCTTCGCCCGGATCCTTGGTGGTGAAGAAAGGTTCGAACAAGCGGTCCATGATGGCTTTCGGAATGCCGCTGCCTTCGTCTTCGACGATCAGATCGACCGTGTGTTCGGAGGCCTCGCTTTTCACGCGCACTGCACTGCCGGCGGGTGATGCGTCGCGGGCGTTGGACAGCAGATTGATCAACACTTGTGCGAGACGTTGTGGGTCACCGTCCACCCAGTGGTTGGGGTTGCAGAGGTTATAGAACTGCACTTCGAAATTGCGCCGGTTCAGCGCCAGCAGACCAATGGCATCCTGCGCCACCTCCGCCAGGCACACGGGCTCGTCGGCGTGTTGATGTCCACCGGCGTGGGCGAAGCTCATCAGTGACTGCACGATGCGGGAGACGCGCTTGGTCTGTTCGATAATCTGGCTGCTGATTTCCGTCAGCTCACTGTCTTCTTCGCGTTCTTCGCGCAGGTTCTGCGCCAGGCAGGCGATGCCGGTGATCGGGTTGCCGATTTCGTGGGCAACGCCGGCAGCCAGTCGACCAATGCTCGCAAGCCGCTCGGAGTGCACGAGTTTGTCCTCGAGCATCTGGGTATCGGTCAGGTCTTCCACCAGAATCACCAGCCCGCTGTTACCCGGCGCGAGCGGCTCGTCGATGGCCGCCTTGTGCAGGTTGAGCCAGCGAGTCTGACCGTCGAGGCCCAGGCGCTGCTTGTGCAAGTGTTCGTCAGGGACGTTGATGAAACCCAGCAGCAGCTGCTTCCAGGGATCGACGATGGTCTCGAGCCGTGACCCGACGACGCGCTGAGCGCCGATGCCGGTCAGCTCTTCCATGGCCTTGTTCCACATCAGGATCTCCTGATCCTTGGCCAGGGAGCACACACCCATCGGCAGTTCTTGCAGGGTCTGGCGGTGATAACGGCGCAGGGCGTCGAGTTCTGCCGCCAGGCCGGTGAGGCGGGAGTGGTAATCCTCGAGGCGGCTTTCGATGAAGTGGATGTCCTCGGTGACGTAGTTCTCACTGCCGGATTTGTACGGCAGAAACGTCTCGACCATGTCCTGCGCAACACTCGGCCCCATCAGCCCGGAGAGGTTGGCCTCGATACGGTCGCGCAAACGCCGCAGCGCATAAGGGCGGCGCTCGTCGAATGGCAGATAAAGATCCCGCAGCGCCTGTTCGACTTCCTTCTGCGCAGCCTTCGCGCCCAGGGGTTTGGCCAGTTGGGTGGCGAACTCCTGGGGGGAGGCGGCGTGCAGTTCGCGACGCTGTGGGCGGCGAACGTTGTCTACCGCGCAGGCCTCGGCCGCACTTGCCTCTTCGGGGCTGGGATTGCTGAACAGTGAAATCAGGGTGAACACCAGCACGTTGGCCGCCAGAGAAGCGATGGCCGCCATGTGCCAGCTGGTGTCATCCAGCACGTAAATCATGTTCAGCAGCGGGATGTAGAACCCCTGGAAGTCGCCGATCAGCGGCAGCAACATGCTGATGGTCCAGACCGCGATGCCTGCGATGAGCCCCGCCATGAAACCGCGTCGGTTGGCGGCCGGCCAGTACAGCACCGACAGCACGCCGGGTAGAAATTGCAATGTTGCCACGAAGGCGACGATGCCCAGATTCGCCAGATTCTGCTTGGCGCCGAGCAACAGATAGAAGCCAAAGCCGGCCATGATGATCGCGACAATCAGGCCGCGCCGTGTCCACTTCAGCCAGCGATAGATATTGCCTTCGGCTGGCGGCTGGTAAAGCGGCAGCACCAAGTGGTTCAGCGCCATGCCGGACAACGCCAGCGTGGTGACGATGATCAGTCCGCTCGCTGCGGAAAGTCCCCCGATATAGCCGAGCAACGCCAAGGTCTTGCTGTGCGCGGCGATGCCGATGCCCAGGGTGAAATATTCAGGGCTGGTGGTGGCGCCCAGTTTCAACCCTGCCCACAGCACTAGGGGTACCGCCAGACTCATCAGCAGCAGAAACAGGGGCAGACCCCAACTGGCGCTGACCAGCGAGCGGGGGTTGAGGTTTTCAGTGAAGGTCATGTGATACATGTGCGGCATCACGATGGCTGAGGCGAAGAACACCAGCAGCAGCGTCCGCCATGGGCCTTCCTGCAGGGGTGTGTGCAACGCCGCCAGTGCGCTCTGGTTTTGCAGCAGCCATTGCTCCAGGCTCTGCGGCCCATCGAACACGCCGTACAGCGCATACAGACCGATGCCGCCGATGGCGACCAATTTGATGACCGACTCGAAGGCGATGGCGAACACCAGCCCTTCGTGTTTTTCCCGGGTGGCGATGTGACGCGAGCCAAAGAAGATAGTGAACAGCGTGATGAGCGCGCAGAACGCAAAGGCCACGTAGTTGCGCACCGGTTCCCGGGTGAGAATGCCGATGGAGTCGGCCACGGCCTGGATTTGCAGTGCCAGCAATGGCAAGACGCCGATCATCATGAAGATGGTCGTCAGCGCGCCCGCCCAGGTGCTGCGAAAGCGGAACGCAAACAGGTCAGCCAGTGATGAGAGCTGGTAGGTTCGGGTGATCTTGAGAATGGGGTAAAGCAGGACGGGGGCGAGCAGGAAAGCGCCGGACACCCCCAGGTAACTCGACAGAAAACCGTAGCCGTATTCGTAAGCCAGCCCCACCGTGCCGTAAAACGCCCACGCACTGGCGTAGACGCCAAGTGACAGCGTGTAGGTCAACGGGTGACGAATGATCCAGCGCGGGATCAGGCCACGCTCACTGACCCAGGCAACGCCGAACAGCAACGTCAGGTAGGCGGCACTGACCAGAATCATCTGGGTCAGGCTAAAGCTCATCGGCATCTCGTTGGCTCTGCAGAATGAAGGTCACGACGATCAGGATCAGCCACAGCATGTAGGGCCTGTACCAGGCGCCCGTGGCGTCGATCCACCAGTCCATGATGGCGGGGGAGAACAGATAGATGCCCACCACCAGCAGCAGGACCAATCGATAAATGTACATTTGGCCTCCCAGGTTGACTGACCAGACGATGACGGAGCGGCATGGTAACGGATGGCGATGGGGCTGCAAGCGACGTTTCCGCCAGCTTTGTGCTCCCTCAACATGAATCGGTGGCGCGAGCTCAGTCTATTCGAGCTTCCTCGATAGCACCTAGGCGGGGTATCGAATCGGCGTTCCAGTGGGCAACGGCCCAATCCAGTACCTCTCGGGGTGTAGCGTCATCCAGTTCACCTGGTGTCTCTTGGCCCAAGGCCCGCAGCCCCCGGAGCAGCAACGGCGTGGCCTGGTCCGGCGGCAGTGGCGGCGATCGGTAGGACTTACCCAGCTTATGGCCATCGGGCTGGGTGATCAGCGGTACATGAAGGTAGCGCGGTTGCGGCAAGCCCAGCAGTTCTTGCAGGTACAGCTGACGTGGCGTGGAATCGAGCAGATCTGCGCCGCGTACGATGTCGGTCACTCCTTGCCAGCCGTCGTCGAGGACAACCGCCAACTGGTAGGCGTAAAACCCGTCCCGGCGACGAATGATGAAATCTCCCGAATCGCGCCCCAGATGTTGACGAAACTCCCCCTGCACCCGGTCTTCGAAGCGGTATTCCAGCTCAGGCACCCGAATCCGGATGGCCGCATCCTCGGGTGGGTGGCCCGCATTACGGCAAAAACCCGGGTAAATGCCGTTGTAGCCTTCCAGTTGCTTGCGCGAACAGGTGCACGCGTAAGCGAGGCCCTGGCTGAACCACCGATGGATGATTGCCTGGTAAGCCTCGTGCCGGTCGCTTTGCCTGACCAGTTCGCCGTCCCATTCGAATCCGTAGGCTTCGAGGGTGTGGAGTATTCCTGCCTGGGCACCCGGGACCTCGCGGGGAGGGTCGAGATCTTCCATGCGCATCAGCCATTTTCCACCGACCGAGCGGGCGTCGAGATAGGAGGCCAGGGCTGCTACCAGAGAACCGAAGTGCAGATAACCGCTGGGGGTTGGCGCAAAGCGCCCTATATAAGAAGGGGTTTTCATGGGCGCTGATGGTACTGGAAATAAAACGTACGAAATACCGGAGGACATGTCATGGCGTGTGGGAAAGCGCTACGCCCCGGTAGGGCGCTTTCCAGCCCACGCCGCCGCGTGCCCGGCGGTCTTGAGACAAACGAAAAAGGACGCCGAGGCGTCCTTTTTACTGGATCAACAGGATCATTTACCGACCTGTTTTTCCTTGATTTCAGCGAGACTTTTGCAGTCAACGCACATATCGGCCGTTGGGCGGGCTTCAAGGCGCTTGATACCGATCTCGACGCCGCACGATTCGCACCAGCCGTATTCCTTGTCCTGAATCAGCTGCAGCGTCTTGTCGATCTTCTTGATCAACTTGCGCTCACGATCACGGGCGCGCAGTTCCAGTGCGAATTCTTCTTCCTGGCTTGCACGGTCGGCAGGGTCAGGGAAGTTAGCCGCCTCGTCCTTCATGTGAACAACCGTGCGGTCAACTTCTACCATCAACTCCTGTTTCCACTTGGACAGGATCTTGGTGAAGTGCTTGCGCATGGGGTCGCCCATGTATTCCTCACCCTTCGTCGCAACGTAAGGTTCGAAACCACTGATTGCCGGGGTGCTCTTTTGCTTTTCTTCGGTGGGCATGAACGGACCGCCTCTCACTCTTCTAAGCCATTACACAGGTTAAGATCCATCGCCGACACCTGCCGGCCCTGCGGCTGCAAGCGGGCGAACTTACCAGATCGAATCGGAGCGCGCTACTCCCGGTTGTCGAGGATGGCCTGCAACACGCACGTGGACTATGACCACAGGCTGAGCCCCCGGTTTTATCTATTTTGCAGCGCGTCGAGTTTAGTCCCTGCGCCCGCAAGCCCCGGGTTTTCCGGACTGTCGGCTGCAACTCACTGCCGTCAAGGCGGATAAACGCTGTAGCCCACTCGGGCGGATGAGTAGAATCGGCCACTTGTCTCGCCACCCCTCACCAAAGGAAGGCCCATGCCACAGCCCTACAGTGCGCGCAGCCGCGCCATAGAACCCTTTCATGTCATGGCGCTGCTGGCGCGGGCGAATGAACTGCAAGCGGCCGGGCATGACGTCATCCACCTGGAGATCGGCGAGCCGGATTTCACCACGGCCGAGCCGATCATCAAGGCCGGTCAGGCGGCGTTGGCCGCTGGCAAGACCCGTTACACGGCGGCCCGTGGTCTGCCGGAATTGCGCGAGGCGATTGCGGGCTTTTACGCGCAGCGTTACGGCGTGAATGTCGATCCGGGCCGGATCCTGATTACGCCGGGCGGTTCCGGTGCGTTGCTGCTGGCGGCGAGTCTGCTGGTCGATCCCGGCAAACACTGGCTCCTGGCCGATCCGGGTTACCCGTGCAACCGGCATTTTCTGCGCCTGGTGGAGGGCGCCGCGCAGTTGGTGCCCGTGGGCCCGGACGTGCGTTATCAACTGACGGGCGATCTGGTCGCCCAATACTGGAACGAGGACAGCGTCGGTGCGCTGGTGGCTTCCCCGGCCAACCCGACCGGGACCTTGCTGCACCGGGACGAACTCGCCGCGCTTTCGGCGTCGCTCAAGGCGCGGGATGGCCACCTCGTGGTTGACGAGATCTATCACGGTCTGACCTACGGCACCGACGCGAGCAGCGTGCTGGAAGTCGACAACGATGCCTTCGTGCTGAATAGTTTTTCCAAGTATTTCGGCATGACCGGTTGGCGACTCGGTTGGCTGGTTGCGCCCGACGCGGCGGTCGGTGATCTGGAAAAGCTGGCGCAGAATCTTTACATCAGCGCGCCGAGCATGGCGCAAAGTGCGGCACTTGCCTGTTTCGAGCCACAGACCCTGGAGATCCTCGAGCAACGTCGTGCGGAGTTCGCCCGACGTCGCGACTTCCTGCTTCCGGCGCTGCGCGAACTGGGCTTTACCATTGCCGTGGAGCCCGAGGGCGCCTTCTATCTATACGCAGACATCAGTGCGTTCGGCGGCGACGCGTTCGCGTTCTGCCATCACTTCCTGCAAACCGAGCACGTGGCGTTCACACCCGGGCTGGATTTCGGTCGGTACCGCGCCGGCCACCATGTGCGCTTCGCCTACACCCAAAGCCTGCCTCGCCTTCAGGAAGCGGTCGAGCGTATAGGCCGTGGTCTTCGGAGCTGGCAAGGCTGATGCGTTTCTCTCCTCCCCTTGAAGAAGGCCGGCTGATTCAGCGCTACAAGCGTTTCCTCGCCGACATCGAGACCGCCAGCGGCGAACTGCTGACGATTCACTGCCCCAACACGGGCTCCATGTTCAATTGCATGATGCCGGGGGGGCGCGTCTGGTTCAGCAGGTCCAATGACCCCAAGCGCAAGTTGCCGGGTACCTGGGAAATCACTGAAACCCCACAGGGTCGGCTCGCCTGCGTTAACACTGCGCGCGCCAACAGGCTGGTGGAAGAAGCACTTCTGGCCGGCGTAATCACGGAATTGGCGGGGTTTACGGCGCTCAAGCGCGAAGTTGCCTACGGTCAGGAAAACAGCCGCGTCGACTTCCGGCTGGATTATCCAGAGGGCCCGCTGTACCTGGAAGTCAAAAGCGTGACGTTGGGCTTTGATGACAGCCGTGTCGCTGCGTTTCCCGACGCGGTCACTCAACGCGGCGCGAAGCACCTGCGCGAACTGGCGGCCCTGGCCCGGGAAGGCGTGCGTGCGGTGTTGCTGTATTGCGTGAACCTGACAGGCATTGATGCCGTGCGGCCCGCTGCCGAAATCGACGCGGCCTATGCTGCTGCCTTACTTGACGCAAATGCGGCGGGGGTTGAAGTCCTTGCGTATGGCGTGGCGCTCACCCCTGACGAGGTGCGCATTGATCGGCGTCTTGAGATTCACCTCACCCAGACGCGCCCGCTCAGTCCGCTGCCACCGGGTTGATCCAGATGCCCTGAGCGTCCTCGTCGCAGGCGATAGCCCTGAGGGACTTGCCCTCGCAAGGGCCGGCTACACACTCGCCGCTTTCGATGAGGAACAGGGCACCGTGAGTGGCGCACTGGATCAGACTGGCGCTGGCATCGAGAAACTCATCGGCCTGCCATTCCAGCGCCACCCCGCGATGGGGGCACCGATTGGCGTACACATACACTTGACCCGCTCGCCGGACGGCCAGAATCCTGAGTTCATCAACCTCGAACCCGAGGCTTTTGCCTTCCATCAGCGCAGCGCTGTCGCACAGGTATTTCAGCATGGTCTCCTTGGCGCTTGACGCTCAAATGCAAATAATCATCAAATTCCTGGCCCTGGCAGGCTGCGCATTCTGCCAGCAGTCGAACCCGCCAGTCGATGAACGAAATCCAGCCAGTCGCGCCTTGAGGTGATCGACTGGGCCTTCCTTTATAGGGGACGCACCTTTTTATGCGCTTCACCTCTCAACTGATCGCGCTGGGCCTGGCCTGTTTGCTGGCGATGTGGCTGTCCCTCGCCCTCGGGCCTGTCAGCCTGCCGATGATGGATACTTTGCGCGCGGTTCTTCATCTGATGGGCATGCCCTTGGCGGAGGACAACTTGCAGCAGGCGGAGCTGATCGTGGGCCAGATCCGCCTGCCCCGTACGTTGCTCGGGCTGGCGGTGGGGGCTGTGCTGGCCTTGTCGGGCGTGGCGATGCAGGCTTTGTTTCGCAATCCCCTCGCCGACCCCGGTCTGGTCGGGGTTTCCAGTGGCGCGGCATTGGGCGCGGCGGTGGCCATCGTTGCCGGAGCATCGCTGGGCGGTTTCCCTGAGCCGTTCCAGCCGTATTTGCTGTCAGTCTGCGCATTTGCCGGTGGGCTTGGCGTGACCGCAATCGTCTATCGGCTGGGACGCCGCGACGGCCGAACCAGCGTCAGCACCATGCTGCTGGCGGGTGTAGCAATGACGGCGCTGGCCGGCTCAGTCATCGGCCTGCTCACGTATATGGCCGACGACGCCAGTCTGCGGACGCTGACGTTCTGGAACCTGGGCACACTTAATGGTGCCAGTTACGCACGGCTCTGGCCTCTTTTGCTGGTTTGCGCGGCGGTGATCCTCTGGCTGCCGCGCCGAGCCAAGGCGCTCAACGCGCTTCTGCTTGGAGAATCGGAAGCGCGCCATCTGGGCATCGAGGTCGAACGCCTCAAGCGTGAGCTGATTCTGTGCATCGCCCTTGGCGTCGGGGCTGCCGTCGCAGCGGCGGGGCTGATCGGCTTCATCGGCCTGATCGTGCCGCACCTGGTGCGACTGCTGACCGGGCCGGACCACCGCGTTGTCCTTCCCGCCTCAGCGCTGGCAGGGGCAACACTGCTGCTCTTCGCAGACATCTTCGCCCGACTGGTGATGGCGCCGGCGGAGCTGCCAATCGGAATTGTCACCGTGTTCCTTGGCGCGCCGTTTTTTCTTTTCCTGCTGGTTCGAGGCCGTCGCTGATGTTGATCGCTAATGACCTCGGCATCGTGCGCGATGGCAAACAGGTGGTCGCCAACATCGACTTGGCGTTGGCGCCCGGTCAGATGCTCGGCGTGCTGGGCCCCAATGGGGCCGGCAAAAGTTCGCTGATGGCTGCCCTGTGCGGCGAGCTTGCCCCGACTCACGGTCACGTGGTGCTGGACGACATTCCCCTGAATCAATGGCGCGGCCACGAACGGGCGCGTCGGCTGGCGGTACTGCCGCAGAGCTCGACATTGGATTTCGCGTTCAAGGTCGAGGAAGTGGTTGCGATGGGCCGCTTGCCCCATGACAGCGGTCAACAATGTGACGGAGAAATCATCCAGCACGCCCTTGCGGCGGCCGATGGGCTTCACCTGCTCGGTCGCAGCTATCTGACGCTGTCGGGCGGCGAGCGTCAGCGGGTGCACCTGGCACGAGTGCTGGCGCAGGTGTGGCCGGGCGAGGAGGGCCAGATTCTCTTGCTGGACGAGCCCACGTCGGCGCTCGACCCGCTGCATCAGCACACCACGCTGTTGGCCGTTCGTGCCTTCGCCGACCGTGGCGGCGCGGTGATGGTGATCCTGCATGACTTGAACCTGGCAGCCCGTTACTGCGATCAGCTGTTGCTGCTGGCGCAAGGGCGCGCACATCTATCCGGCACACCAGAGCACGTGCTCACGCCTGAGGCGCTGAAGTCGGTGTTCGGTCTGGATGTTCTGGTGCAGCCTCATCCCGAGCGTGGGCATCCGCTGGTGATCGCTCGCTGAATGGGCTCGTGTCGATGTGCATCAGCTGCCTTTATCGATGCAGCAGCCCCGTTTCCATTGCCTGTGCGGGCAATGTCCTTCGGACAATTCTTGTAATCACGTAGGCCTGCTCTTTTGCGTCTTTGTGACCGTTCAGGCACAGCCGTTCTCGATTATCGTCGCCTCAAGCCAAGGTATCGAGGATGTGTAATGAACGACTTAAACGAAGCGATTGACGTGCATGCGGTCGATGCGTCATTGGCGCAACTGGCTATAGGCCTGATGGAATTGGCTTCGTTGAATGCCGATGACACGCCGGAAAAGATCATTGCGTTGTGTCATCGAGCCCTGACACCTGTGGGGCATGTTGCCGCCGTATGTGTAATGCCCCGATTCGCAGGACTGGCGCGGCGCACCCTCGACAGCCTGCATGCGCGGGAGGTCAGCGTCGTGGCTGCGGTTAACTTTCCGAGCGGTTCGCCTTCTGTCAGCTCGGCCGAGTCGGAAACCCAGGCGGCAATCCTCGCGGGTGCCGACGAAATCGATCTGGTCTATCCCTTCCATGCGCTGCTTGGCGGGGACAGACAGATTGGCGCGGACATCATTAACGCCTGTAAAGCCAGATGCGGTCGTGCCGCATTGACCGTCACGCTGGAAACCGGCGTGCTGCGTGATCCGCAGGTCATTTACGGCGCAAGCTGTGTGGCAATTCAGGAGGGCGCCAACTTTCTGAAAACCAGTACTGGGAAACAGGTCCTCAACGCGACACCCCAGGCCAGCCGGATTTTGATTGCGGCCATCGCCGAGTCAGGCGCGCATGTGGGCATCAACGTCTCCGGGAATGTACGGACGCTCAAGGAAGCGCGGGTTCACATGGATCTGGTCAAGGCACGATTTGGCCCACGCTGGCTTGAGCAGGGGAGACTGCGGCTCGGGGCGACCAGCCTGCTGGATGATTTGTTGGGCCACTTGGGAGTAGGGGCCTGAATCCCGGGCAAAAAAAAAGACCCGGCAAAGAGCCGGGTCAAAAACCGTGATTAGCCTGATGAGGAGATAATCTGAGAGTCCGAACCAAGGAGCCTTTCAGGTTATCGACCAGTCTCGCGACCGGATGTGATAATCATAGTGATTCTCATTTGTAAGTCAACAGTGTTCTGCAGACTATTTTGCTTATGGAATGTGGCGTTCCCGGATTAGCCCAGAACTGGCGTCCTTCAGTTCAGTGTCCATGGAATCTTTGTGCGCTTGGGGCAGCTCGGCCCAAGGGCGATCTGACAACGCGCCTTCCAGTGAGTAGAGCAGCGCTTTGGAGGCCCGGAATCCCCTGACCTGAACGGCCCGGTAAGCCTGAATCGCGCCGAGTCGCCGCAGATCAGCAATCGTGTGAATACCCGCAGCGTGAAGCCATTGAACCGAGGTCCTCCCCAGGTTCTTCATGCCCAACAATTCGTCATCCATGTGCAAACCCATCCTGTGGTTCCATGTAATAACTTCTCCATAGGCTCGACATAAACTGAAAAGGCGAGCCATGCCGTTTAGCGTAGACGACGCCGAATCAATCTGCAGAGTGTTACCACTCGAACGCGGCGTACGCCGCCGAACGGTAGGATCAGGTTGGATTGGATAAGCAGGCGAGGGCAGGCCCGACATGGCGGCGCATGCAGGGCGAGAGGTTAGAGCGAGGCTTAGCGGGTGCGATAGCGCAGGCGAGTACCGAAATTGACTGACATAAGAATCTCGTCAGCACTCAGCTCTGGCGGGAAGTACGCCCCGGATATCTGTGCATGGGCGATGCTTGCACCTTCAAGTTGGCTCGTCCGGAAGTCAACGCCGCGCAAGTCCGCCGACCTGAAGTAAGCATCAGTGAAGTCGATGCGGTCGGCGTCGATCTCACGCAGATCCAGGCCGCGGAAATCGCCTCCAGACAGATCAACAGGGCCCTGCTTAGGGCGTTCGAGGTTGAAGGCGGTCACATCGTCTTTTCGCAACAGTGCGAACAGAGGCGAGTCGAGCTGTTTGGGCTGGTTCATTTGACGTCTCCATTGTTGGTATTCTGACGCCACTATAATGCCACCTATGTCGAGCCGTGAAGCGTTATCCATCACGACTCGACCGCTGGCGGATGCGGGCTATCAGAGCCCCGGCAGATGCTGACGAATGTCGGCGACCAGCTTGTCCAGATCACCACTGACGTTGGTCTCGACGTGGCGGCTGCGCAATATTTCATCAGCGGTCAGCGCCTCGCGACTGGCCAGCTGCGCTTCAATGACTTCCATGGTTGCGTCCGAAGGATCATCATTTTGTGCCCGACGTTGCGCCAGCCAACCCTCGATAACCGCTTTTGGCGCGGCGCAGTCAACGATCAGAAAAGGAACGCCCATTGCCTCGGCAATCTGCGCAGTCGCCTGACGCTGCGGGAGCTTCAAATAGGTTGCATCGATGACCACCGGCAAGCCTGCGCGGAGCACGACACCCGCCAGCTCATTCAGACGCTGATAAGTAGCCGCGCTGACGTCGGCGGAATACAGATCTTCATGGTCGGCGAATGCACGCTTGCGCTCGACATCTGAACGCAGACGGATCGCCCCCAGCGCTTCGACCAGGCGCATCGCAACCTGACTTTTGCCGACCGCGGAAACGCCATGGGTGATGGCCAGAAAATTCGACGGAATCGCGCTATAGCTCTCGGCCAGGTTGGCGTAATTGCGATACTGGCGCAGTGTCGCGGCCCGTTGCACATGATCGGCGTCGGCATTCAGGCTAAACAGCGCCACTTTGGCGCGGACCAGTGCCCGGTAGGCCTTGTAGAAATTGAGAAGCTGAAGTCCCGCATAGTCGCCGGTCAGTTCGAGGTACTGACTGACGAATCGACGGGAAAGGCTTTTCAGGCCGCGATCCTCAAGGTCCATGGCCAGGAAGCCGATGTCGGCATAGACATCTGTCATGCGGAAGGGCTCGTTGAACTCGATGCAGTCGAAAATCACCACCTTGCCATCGATCAGCGTTGCGTTGCCCAAGTGGATGTCGCCATGGCACTCGCGGACAAATCCGTCGAGCTTGCGCTGGTTCATCAATGGCTTGAGGCGCTCGAAACTGCTGTTCGCCCATGCCTCCAGCGCTTCAAGTTGGATGAGGTCAGACTTTTCGCTGAGGAAGGGCAGAATCTGCTCAAAATTTTGCGTGACCGGCGCCATTGCGCTGTCGGCGCTGCCGAGGGGGTTTTCCATCGGCACCTTGGGCGACTTGAGATGAAACTCGGCGATCTGCCGGGCCATGTCGTCGATGTGCGCGGTGGTCAACTCGCCTTTGGCTTGCAAGGTGCTGAGTAATCCGTCCTGCGGAAACTGGCGCATTTTCAGCACGTACTCGATCGCTTCGCCTTCACCATTCAGCTGAGGAGCGTCGATGCTGCCGGTAACAGGCAGCACTTCCAGGTACAGATCGTCCGTCAGGCGCTGGTTCAGCATCAGCTCCTGCTCACAGAAATGCTGGCGCGCCGGCAGGTTGGTGAAGTCCAGAAAACCGAAATTGACCGGCTTCTTCATCTTGTAGACGTACTGGCCGGTGAGGAGCACCCAGGAAATATGCGTCTCGATGACCTGAAACTGTTCGACCGGGTGAGGAAACAGGGCGGGGTTTTGCAGCGCGGCTATCAGTGTCTGGCTCACGGACGATCCTTGAAAGGTGATAAGGCGATAGAGAAGTAGCGAAAGGCGGCCATTATGGCCGCTGGAGCCATTGCTGCAAACCGCTTAAAGGGCGGTCTGTCGGGGGCTTTGAAAGTGCGTATAATCCGCCGCCATGACCCGATCCCGCACCCCGAAAAAATCCCCCAAACCCACCAACAGCCGCCTGCGCAGCCTGTTGGGCTGGGCCCTGAAACTCAGTCTTGTCGGGCTGGTGATCCTTGGCTGCTTCGCCGTTTACCTGGATTCCATCGTCCAGGAAAAATTCTCCGGCAAGCGCTGGACCATTCCGGCCAAGGTCTATGCACGGCCACTGGAGCTGTTCGTCGGCCAGAAGCTTTCACGCGATGACTTCCTTCTGGAACTCGATGCGCTGGGCTATCGTCGTGAAGGTGTGGCCAACGGGCCGGGCGCTGCCGCGGTCAACGGCAACACTGTCGATCTCAACACCCGCGGCTTCCAGTTCTATGAAGGCGCTGATCCGGCTCAGCAGATTCACGTGCGCTTCTCCGGCGATTACGTCGCGGAACTGAGCGCCGCCAATGGCGCCAAGCTTGCTGTCGCGCGGCTTGAGCCCCTGATGATCGGCGGCTTGTACCCGAAGAATCTCGAAGACCGGATTCTGATCAAGCTCGATCAGGCGCCGCCTTATTTGCTCGATACGCTCGTCACCGTCGAAGATCGGGATTTCTACCATCACTTCGGCGTATCGCCGAAGGGGATCCTGCGAGCTTTCTGGATCAACGCTTCCGCTGGCCAGATGCGCCAGGGCGGATCGACGCTGACTCAGCAACTGGTCAAGAACTTCTACCTGACCAACGAGCGCAGCATCACCCGCAAGCTGACCGAAGCGATGATGGCAGTTCTGCTGGAGATTCATTACAGCAAGCAGGAGATTCTCGAGGCCTACCTCAACGAAGTGTTCGTGGGGCAGGACGGTCAGCGCGCGGTCCACGGCTTTGGTCTGGCGAGTCAGTATTTCTTCAGTCAGCCGCTGTCGGAGTTGAAGCTGCATCAGGTCGCCTTGCTGGTCGGTCTGGTCAAGGGGCCTTCGTATTACAACCCGCGCCGCAATCCCGAGCGTGCGCTGGAGCGTCGCAATCTGGTCCTCGATCTGCTTGAACAACAGGGTGTCGCCACCCCCGAAGTGGTTGCGGCTGCGAAGAAGATGCCGCTTGGCGTGAGCAAAGTCGGATCGCTGGCCGACAGCTCGTTCCCGGACTTCCTTGATCTGGTCAAACGCCAGCTGCGTCAGGACTACCGCGACGAGGACTTGACCGAAGAGGGCCTGCGGATCTTCACCAGTTTCGACCCTATTCTGCAGATGAAATCCGAAGCTGCCGTGCGTGAAAGCTTCGCCAGGATTTCGGGCCGCAAAGGCGCGGACGAGATGGAAACGGCCATGGTCGTGACCAATCCGGAGACCGGCGAAGTCCAGGCGCTGATCGGCAGCCGCCAGGCAGGCTTCGCGGGTTTCAACCGGGCGCTGGATGCCGTTCGGCCGATCGGGTCGTTGGTCAAGCCGGCCATCTATCTGACCGCTCTCGAGCGTCCGCAGCAGTACTCGCTGACCAGCTGGATTCCCGACGAGCCTTTTCAGGTGAAAGGCGCCGACGGCCAGATCTGGAAACCGCAGAACTACGATCACAAAGCCCACGGCAACATTTTCCTGTATCAGGGCCTGGCGCATTCCTACAACCTGTCCAGCGCTAAGCTGGGTCTGGACCTGGGCATTCCGAATGTCTTCAAAACCCTGACCAAGCTGGGCGTCACTCGCGAGTGGCCGGCGTTCCCGTCGATGCTCCTGGGGGCTGGCGCGCTGACGCCGATCGAAGTGGCGACGATGTACCAGACCATCGCCAGCGGCGGCTTCAACACGCCGTTGCGCGGGATTCGCAGCGTACTGACCGCCGAAGGGGAGCCGCTCAAGCGCTACCCGTTCCAGATTCAGCAACGTTTCGACCCGGGTTCGATCTATTTGCTGCAGAACGCCATGCAGCGGGTGATGCGCGAGGGTACGGGTAAATCGGTGTACAACGTGCTGCCGAGCACCCTGAATCTGGCGGGCAAGTCAGGCACCACCAACGACTCGCGCGACAGCTGGTTTGCCGGCTTCAGCCAGGACTTGCTGGCGATCGTCTGGATGGGCCGCGACGACAACGGCAAGACGCCGTTCACTGGGGCCACCGGCGCACTGCAGATCTGGACCAGCTTCATGAAGAAAGCCGATCCGCTGCCGCTGGACATGGCGATGCCTGATAACGTCGTGCAGGCCTGGGTCAATGCCAGTACCGGCGAAGGCACCGACGCCAGCTGCCCGAACGCCGTACAGATGCCGTATATTCGCGGCAGTGAGCCGCAACCCGGCCCGACCTGCGGTGGGGCAGCAGCGCCTGCCGATTCGGTGATGGACTGGGTCAAGGGCTGGTTGAACTAAGCCTGGTTGAATTAAGCAAAGAGGATGTGACGTGAACAAGTGGTGGATTCCGGCTGTAACGGCTCTGGCTTTGCTCAACGGTTGCGCGTCCCAGACGCGCAGTGCGATTCCGGTGGTCGATTCAGGGTCACGCGTTTCAAACGGCGAGCGCGTTTCGTCTACTCGCAGCAACACCTATCGCGCGCCGGTACAGGCACCCGCGCAGTCGCAGACGATTCAGGAAGATTCTGGTGTCACGGTCATGGTACCCGGCGGCGCCAACGCCAGTGGTGCGCCTATTTCGACGTTCGTGCCACCCGCTACGGCGCCGATCAGCACTGCGCCGGTTAATCAGGCCCCAGTGAACAATACGTACACACCGCCGCCAGCGACAAGCAATACCTACAACATGCCGGCCTCGGCGCCGACTGGCATTCCGTCTGCGTCCAGCGGCGGGTTGTCAGAAGACGAGCAACTGGATGGGCCGGTGCTGGCGTTGCTCACCACCGCTCAGCAGCAGCAGTCCGGTGGCGATCTCAACGGCGCATCATCGAGCCTTGAGCGTGCTCAACGTGTTGCCCCCCGTGAGCCCCAGGTCCTCTACCGTCTGGCGCAAGTGCGTCTGGCCCAGGGCGATGCGCCTCAGGCTGAGCAATTGGCCCGTCGTGCTCTGACCTACGCCAACGGTCGCGCGAGCCTTCAAGCCAGTCTTTGGGGCCTGATTGCCCAATCGCGGGAAAAGCAGGGTGACGCCGCCGGTGCAGCGTTGGCGCGGCAGAAAGCCAATGGATAAACGCTTTCCGAAAATCGCTGACCAATTGCTGTTGATCGAGCGCGAATTGCGAGTCCTGGGATGGTGGAAGGAAGTGCCGCCCAGCGACGAGTCGCTGTCAAGCCGTGAACCCTTCTGCGTCGACACGCTGGATTTTGATCAGTGGCTGCAATGGATCTTCCTGCCACGCATGAAGATCATCCTTGAGCAGGATATGCCGTTGCCCACGGCATCCGGCATTCTGGAAATGGCGGAGATGGTATACGCCAGCCGTATCCGCGAAGCACGCAACTTGCTGGCGCTGCTGAAAGACTTCGACCGGTTGATTACCGAGGCGGTCTGACCCTCAGTTGCATTGATCGTCGAGGTACTGCTTGACCTCGACGATGCGGGCCTGCCGCTCTTCTTCCGTGAAACGCCTGAACTCGCCATTCACCTCCTGCCGTACCCGAGGGTTGTTCTGCAGTTGGGCAAGATTGGTTCGCTGTTCGTCGCACGCTTCTTTGCGCTTGGCTTCCTGAGCGGCAACCTGTTTTCTGACCTTGGCATCGACCGCCTCCTGCTCCCGTGCTCCCTCCTGGTTCTGCGGGGGCGGGGCAGGTGGGGCGGAGACGGGGCTCCCTGTATTGATTTCCTGTGCTGTCTGCCCGGCAGGCGGCTGGGCGTCGAAATGCGTGACGCCCTGAGCGTCCACCCATTTGTATATCTGCGCGGCCTGGCCGACCGCCGGGGCGACGGCCAGTGTCAGCGTCGCTGCAAGAATCATCCAGCGCATTCCCGGTTCCTTACTTCTGTGGCAATGGCCGGAAACCTATCACAAGCGGGTCGCTACGACCTCATTCGGTGCCTTTTGGCGGGCAGTGGACGAAGAAAGCGCATCGATGACTTGACTTGAGAGGGGCGAATCCGAACAATCCAAAGTTCGCTGTAGAGGGACTGCCAGAAGCAGACCGTCTCGGTAGATCATGAGGCGCACACCCGCGCCGACCCGTAACACCCGCAACGCGTTACCTCGCGCTGGGTGGGAAGACCCCGAAACACTTAAGGGGCGATCCCAATACTTGCTCAGTCAGTGCTGACGTAGTCGGCGACCACCGTCGCTCATGCTCTGCTTTGCAGTAAACCTATTAAGACCCGTCTCCTCGCTTGTGTGGACGGTATTCTGGCGTTTTAGAGGTGAACAACGTGGAGCTTTTATCTGGCGCTGAAATGGTCGTCCGCTTTTTGCGTGACGAAGGCGTAGAGCACATCTACGGGTACCCTGGCGGTGCCCTCCTGCATATATACGACGCGCTGTTCAAAGAACCGGCTGTGAGCCATATCCTTGTTCGTCACGAACAGGCCGCGACTCACATGGCTGACGGTTACGCCCGCGCCACCGGCAAGGCAGGCGTTGTGCTGGTGACTTCGGGTCCCGGCGCAACCAATGCCATCACCGGTATCGCGACCGCCTACATGGATTCGATTCCAATGGTGGTGCTGTCCGGTCAGGTCCCGAGCAACATGGTCGGTACCGACGCGTTCCAGGAAACCGACATGATCGGTATCTCCCGGCCAATCGTGAAGCACAGCTTCATGATCAAACACCCGTCGGAGATCCCGGAGGTCCTGAAGAAGGCGTTCTACCTGGCCCAATCCGGTCGTCCTGGTCCTGTCGTCGTCGATATCCCGAAAGACATGACCAACCCGGCAGAGAAGTTCGAATACATCTTCCCCAAGAAAGCCAAGCTGCGCTCCTACAGCCCGGCGGTCCGCGGCCATTCCGGCCAGATCCGCAAGGCCGTGGAAATGCTGGTCGCGGCCAAGCGCCCGGTCATCTATGCAGGCGGCGGAGTGATCATGGGCAACGGTTCGGCGCCATTGACCGACCTGGCGCAGCAATTGAACGCTCCGGTCACCAACACGTTGATGGGCCTGGGTGCTTATCCAGGCACCGATCGCCAGTTCGTCGGCATGCTGGGGATGCATGGCAGCTACACCGCCAACCTGGCAATGCATCACGCCGATGTGATTCTTGCGGTGGGCGCGCGGTTCGACGATCGCGTGATCAACGGGCCGGCGAAATTCTGCCCGAACGCCAAAATCATTCACGTCGACATCGACCCGGCGTCCATCTCCAAGACCATCAAGGCCGACGTGCCAATCGTCGGGCCGGTCGAGAGCGTGCTGACCGAGATGGTTGCGACCCTCAAAGAGCTCGCCGAAACCCCTAACAAGGAGTCGGTCGCGACGTGGTGGAAGCAGATCGAAGAATGGCGCGCCGGCGGTGACCTGTTCCCGTACAACCGTGGCGACGGAAGCGTCATCAAGCCGCAGACTGTAATCGAGACGCTGTGCGAAGTGACCAAAGGCGATGCCTACGTCACCTCCGATGTGGGGCAGCACCAGATGTTCGCGGCTCAGTACTACCGCTTCAACAAACCCAATCGCTGGATCAACTCCGGCGGTCTCGGCACCATGGGCTTCGGCCTGCCGGCCGCGATGGGGGTTGCGCTGAGTTTCCCGAATGACAATGTCGCCTGCGTCACCGGCGAAGGCAGCATTCAGATGAACATTCAGGAGCTGTCGACCTGTCTGCAGTACAACCTGCCGGTGAAGATCATCCTGCTCAACAACGGCGTGCTCGGCATGGTCCGTCAGTGGCAGGACATGAGCTACAGCGGTCGTCACTCGCATTCCTACATGGAGTCGCTGCCTGACTTCGTGAAGCTGGTCGAGGCTTACGGGCACGTCGGCATGCGCATCACCGATCTCAAGGACCTGAAGCCGAAGATGGAAGAAGCGTTCGCCATGAAAGATCGGCTGGTGTTCCTCGATATCAAGGTCGATATCGGCGAGCACGTCTATCCGATGCAGATCAGAGATGGGTCCATGCGTGACATGTGGCTGAGCAAGACGGAGCGGACATAACCATGCGCCACATCATTTCGCTATTGCTGGAAAACGAACCGGGTGCGCTGTCTCGTGTGGTCGGCCTGTTTTCGCAGCGCAACTACAACATCGAAAGCCTGACAGTGGCGCCAACCGAGGACCCGACCCTGTCGCGTCTGACGCTGACCACCGTTGGCCAAGATGAAGTGATCGAGCAAATCACCAAGAACCTCAACAAGCTGGTCGAAGTGGTCAAGCTGGTCGACCTGTCGGAAAGCGCCCACATCGAGCGCGAGCTGATGCTGATCAAGGTGAAAGCCACTGGCGCCCAGCGTGCCGAGATCAAGCGCACCACCGACATTTTCCGCGGCCAGATCGTCGACGTCTCCAGCAGCGTCTATACCGTGCAGTTGACCGGGACAAGCGACAAGCTGGACAGCTTCATCCAGGCGATTGGCACTACTGCCATTCTGGAAACCGTACGAAGCGGCGTCACGGGCATTGCCCGCGGCGACAAAGTGCTGAGCATCTAACCTAATTTTGCAAATGGCCTTGCGGCCAAGTTATCAGGGGAATTTCATGAAAGTTTATTACGACAAAGACTGCGACCTTTCGATCATCCAGGGCAAAAAAGTTGCCATCATCGGTTACGGTTCTCAGGGCCACGCTCAAGCGTGCAACCTGAAAGACTCCGGCGTTGATGTCACTGTTGGCCTGCGCAAGGGTTCGGGTACTGTCGCCAAAGCTGAAGCTCACGGCCTGAAAGTGACTGACGTGGCTTCCGCCGTCGCCGCTGCAGACCTGGTCATGATCCTGACCCCGGACGAATTTCAGTCCCAGCTGTACAAGAACGAAATCGAGCCGAACATCAAGAAGGGCGCAACACTGGCCTTCTCCCACGGCTTCGCGATTCACTACAACCAGGTTGTTCCTCGTGCCGATCTCGACGTGATCATGATCGCGCCAAAAGCACCAGGCCACACCGTGCGTACCGAGTTCGTCAAAGGCGGTGGCATCCCTGACCTGATCGCCGTTTACCAGGACGCCTCGGGCAACGCCAAGAACGTCGCTCTGTCGTACGCGTCGGGTGTTGGCGGCGGCCGTACCGGTATCATCGAAACCACCTTCAAGGACGAAACCGAAACCGACCTGTTCGGCGAGCAAGCCGTTCTGTGTGGCGGTACCGTTGAACTGGTCAAAGCCGGTTTCGAGACCCTGGTTGAAGCCGGTTATGCGCCGGAAATGGCTTACTTCGAGTGCCTGCACGAACTGAAGCTGATCGTCGACCTCATGTACGAAGGCGGCATCGCCAACATGAACTACTCGATTTCCAACAACGCTGAATACGGCGAGTACGTTACCGGCCCGGAAGTCATCAATGCCGAATCCCGTCAGGCCATGCGCAACGCTCTGAAGCGCATCCAGGACGGCGAGTACGCCAAGATGTTCATCGCCGAGGGCGCCAGCGGCTACCCGTCGATGACCGCCAAGCGTCGCAACAACAAGGCGCACGGCCTGGAAATCATCGGTGAGCAACTGCGCTCGATGATGCCTTGGATCGCGAAGAACAAGATCGTCGACCAAGCCAAGAACTAAGATCACCGATCAGGTTCCTGCAGGAAAAAACGCGGCCCTCGGGTCGCGTTTTTTCGTTATGGGGGCTCATCTGGTATAAAGCTGCATCGTTTGTCGGCCCAGAGGCCACAAGCATTTGTCGAAATTCTTCAGCTGCAAGGTATTGTCCATGAGCGAACGTCCCGAAGAGCCGAACAAGGCTGCTGACGCCGAAAGCCTGCTACCGATTGATGAACACATTGAAGAGGGTCACGACGACGAGGGGCGCCAGGTGCGCCATCGCGGGATCTACCTGCTACCCAATCTGTTCACCACTGCGAACCTGTTCGCCGGCTTCTACGCAATCATCAGCGCCATGAGTGCGCAGAGTGCATTGAGCGCGGGTGATCAGGCGAGCGCGAGCAAATACTTCGCGTTCTCCGCCATCGCCATCTTCGTTGCCATGGTCCTGGATGGTCTGGACGGCCGTGTTGCGCGGATGACAAACACCCAGAGCGCATTCGGCGCAGAGTACGACTCGTTGTCCGATATGGTCGCTTTTGGCGTGGCGCCGGCGCTGTTGGCGTTTGGCTGGGCGCTGGGTGACATGGGCAAGGTCGGCTGGATGGTCGCCTTCATCTATGTTGCGGGGGCAGCGTTGCGTCTGGCCCGGTTCAACACCCAGGTGGGCAAGGCGGACAAGCGTTACTTCATTGGCCTGGCAAGTCCTGCCGCCGCAGGCGTTGTCGCGGGCACCGTCTGGGCGTTCAGCGATTACGGCATCCAGGGTTCGAAACTGTCGTTTCTGGTTGCACTATTGGTCGCGGCAGCGGGCATGCTGATGGTCAGCAACATCAAGTACAACAGCTTCAAAGAGCTGGATCTGAAAGGGCGGGTGCCGTTTGTTGCGATTCTGGCCGTCGTTTTGGTATTCGCTGTGGTGTTCAGTGATCCGCCGCGCATTCTGCTGCTAATTTTCCTTGGATATGCAGCTTCCGGTCCTATCCAGTACCTGCTGCGTCTACGTCGCCAGAGGTAGTTCGCCGACCGTTATTTCCCGCATACTCCGCCGCTATAGATGCTTCAGTTCTCCATAGCTGCGGAGTCATCATGCTGATCAAGATCCCCTCTACATCCGATTGCAAAGAGTCGGATGTCACACCCGAATCCTTTTATCTCTCGCGTCGCGCATTGCTCGGAAGCAGTCTTGCGGGGCTCGCCGTCAGCGCAATGCCTCGCTGGGCGCAAGCCGAAGAAGCCTCGCGCTATACCGACGTCGAAGCCGGCGCTGCCCCTGACTGGTTCAAAGGCAAGTTACCTTCAACGAAGTGGCAAGCCGTTACCGTCAAGGACGAGACGATTACGCCGTTCAAGGACGCGACCCACTACAACAACTTCTACGAGTTCGGCACCGACAAGGGTGATCCCGCGCAAAACGCCGGCTCGCTGAAAACCGAACCGTGGAGCGTCGTCATTGACGGGGAGGTGGCCAAGCCTGGCCGCTACGCACTCGAAGACTTCATGAAGCCCTATCAGCTGGAAGAGCGTATCTATCGTCTGCGCTGCGTAGAAGCGTGGTCGATGGTGATTCCATGGCTGGGCTTCCCGATCTCCGAGCTGCTCAAGCAGGTTGAACCGACGGCGAATGCCAAATACATCCGGTTTGAAACGCTGCAGGACCCGAAGACCATGCCCGGCCAGCGCTCCGGCTTTGCGTTGATCGACTGGCCTTATGTAGAAGGGCTTCGTCTGGATGAGGCGATGAACCCGCTCGCGATTCTGGCGGTGGGCATGTATGGACGGGAACTGCCCAATCAGAACGGCGCGCCGTTGCGTCTGGTGGTGCCTTGGAAGTATGGCTTTAAAAGTGTGAAGTCCATCGTACGCATCAGTCTGACAAGCGAGCAACCGAAGACGACCTGGCAAAGCATTGCGGCAAGCGAGTACGGTTTCTATGCCAATGTGAACCCGACGGTTGATCATCCACGCTGGACCCAGGCACGCGAGCGGCGTCTGCCCAGCGGGCTGTTCAGCCCGAATATTCGCCAGACCGAGATGTTTAACGGGTACGGGGAGCAGGTTGCTTCTCTTTATACAGGCCTGGACCTACGGAAAAACTATTGATGCGTTTCATCTACTGGCGTGTGTCGGTGTTCGTCGCAGCGGCTTTGGTCCCCCTGTATTGGCTCTACCAGGCGTGGATTTTTGCTTTGGGGCCTGATCCTGGAAAGGTGCTAGTTGATCGCTTGGGCTTGGGGACGTTGATCCTGCTTTTGATCACGCTGGCGATGACCCCATTGCAGCGCACGACGGGCTGGCCCGGATGGATCGCCGTTCGCCGGCAGTTGGGGCTGTGGTGTTTCACGTATGTGTCGCTGCACATGCTGGGTTATGGCTTTTTTATCCTGGGCTTTGACTGGGCGCAGTTGGGCGTAGAACTGGTCAAACGGCCCTACATTATTGTCGGGGCGCTGGGTTTCCTGGGGCTGTTGTCGCTGGCGGTCACGTCCAATCGCTATAGCCAGCGCCGTTTGGGAATGCGCTGGAAGAAACTTCATCGGCTCAGTTACCTGATTTTGGGCCTGGGTTTGCTGCATATGCTGTGGATCGTGCGGGCGGATCTGAAGGAGTGGGCTGTCTATGCAACGATTGGCGCGTTGCTTCTGGTGCTGCGGATCCCCGCAATTGCTAAGCGTATACAGCGTCGACGGGTTAAGAGCAGCAGTGTTCCCACTAAAGTTTAAATAAGTGCTTGACGCGTCTCTGGATCTGTCTATAATTCGCCCCACTTCCGGCGCAGACGAAACGGAAAACTCCTTGATAATCAAAGAGTTGGAC
>NZ_MDEN01000059.1 GCF_001705435.1 Pseudomonas graminis | reverse complement strand
CAGGAAGGCCACGGCACAACTTTTTCGCTGTTCATGCCGAGAGACGTTCTTCCAGAGGTCGACGCGGTCATCTGAGACAGAGCAGGTTTGCCCGCAATCAATCAGGCTAGCTGGCTAGGCTGGCCTTTACTTGCCAGTGTAAGAAATACGTTATCACCAATAATTGGCCTACCAAGGCATGAGACAGGTTTTGCAGATCTCGGAAGGAGATGCATAAACAAGGTTCATTATTTACCCGTAGAAAATGAGCACTGTTTGGCTGCGGTTTTGATCCAGAGCCTCGGGGGGTGAACCGTTCCTCCGTGCGGAACGGCAGCTATCGGCCATTAGGTGCCAGTCGCAAATCCTGCGCGTAGGATATCGTCTGAGCACCTCAACCGAGAATGGAGCGAGCGTCCGATGAGTGAGGCAATTCAAACAACAGTGGTTTGCCAGGATCTAGGGGATGGCAGCGGTGACGTCATCATCGATCTCCATCCGGACGTCCTCAAAGCACTGAACATCGGTCTCGGTGACTCGTTGAGGATTGAGTTGGCCGATGGATCGCTGGTCCTAAAGCCAATCCGAGAAGTTCATGCGAAGTCATGAGGCTGGTTTCGGCCAGAAGCGGACGCTCCCGGGGAGAAGTTTTGTTGCTACCACGACAGCAACGTTTGAAAGCTGTTCAGAGGCAAGTATTCCGCTTTTACACCCACGTTGGGCATAGTGTCAGAGCGGGATGAGAGCAAAATGCAGTTAATCGCTTGCCCAGACTGGATTTCCGACCATCTGTCGCTATTGTTTAAAGGAAGAGTAGGACCATTCCGAGCCCGCACGATGGCCATTCTTAGTAAGCGCGCATAAATATCGTTAACTGCAAGGATGATCAGAATGGCGGCGGAGAAGAGAGTACGATCGGTTGGCTCTGTAGCTGACGAGCTTATCAAGAAATCCAGGGAGGCGGCCCTCGCCTCTGTGCAGATATTCAATAACCCTGCGCTCACCTTCAAGTCGGAAATATTTATTGTTTTGATGATGATATCTTGGACTTATCTCCTGCACGCATTTTATCGAAAAAATGGAGTTGAATATCGATACTTCAAGATAGAAGGTGCGCGAAAGCGATTTCACAAAACTGCTAAAGGTGCTGTAAAGCATTGGGAACTCGAGAAATGTTTGAATCAACCTGAATCGCCGGTAGCCTTGAGCGCCGCTAACAATCTTCGATTTCTGATCGGTTTGAGGCATGAAATCGAACACCAAATGACAACGAAGATTGATCAGTTCTTAAGCGCTAGATTTCAGGCCTGCTGCCTAAATTATAACGAACTCATAAAATCTTTATTTGGCGCCAGCCTTGGCATAGATAAACATTTATCTTTTAGCCTTCAGTTCTCTTCTTTGAACAAGGATCAAGTTGACAGGTTATCCCAAGCAGACGGCCTCCCTGAAAATATTCGAGCCTATATAACTTCATTTGACCTGGCTTTAACCGATGAAGAATTCAATGATCCAAAATTTTCTTACCGTGTTTTCTTTGTTCCTAAAACCGCAAATCATAAAGGCCAGGCGGATCAGGTGATTGAATTTATCAAGCCAGGATCTGAAATGGCTCAAGGAATGAATACCAAGTATATTCAAATAAAAGAGACCGAGCGCCCTAAATATCTGCCTTCAAAAATTGTCGAAAAAGTTAAGAGCGCTGGCTATCCAAAATTCAATATGATGCATCATACTCAGATGTGGCAAACCAACGAGGCAAAAAAACAAGGCAAAGGTTTTGGTGTTACCGTCATGAATACATGGTACTGGTATGAGACATGGCTGGAAAAAGTGCTAGCCGAGTGTGAAATCCGAAAAGTTGAATTCCTATAAGTATACGCTGCTGTCTTCGATTAGTAGCAGTTGTTCGAATATCGTCTAGGGCTCATCTTCCGTGAAATTATCTAGATATTGGAGTAAAAATTGTTAAAGCTTCATACTCAGTTGATTTGCGTTCATCACATGAACAATGCAGACGATCTTTCTGAAATTGTGCCAGCACCTGACAGACGTGCAAATAAACCAATTGGCATTCACGAGACATCCACGAACAAAACAGCTTTTTTTCAAAAAATAATCAAACCAAAAATTGGTTCAAATACAATAACATTGGCGCTCCCCAATGAGATTACTTTAGCCATAAGCGTCGCAACCAAGGCTTTGCAGCAAGCCCAAAAAATCAAAGTGGATCTCGATCGGCTATCGGAATTCACCGATTCTATATATGACCGCAATGTAAGCCTCGCCTATGATTATCTTGAGAGTATTCAAGTGGCGACGATATTTGCATACAAGGCAGTGGAGTCGTTTTGCAATGCGGTAATTCCTGATACATACACATACAAAAAAACCACGAGCAGATCTACTGAGCATTATAGTAAAGAGCAGATAGAACGATGGATATCAACTTCTGAAAAGGTGGCGTCCATATTGCCACCAATACTGAAGTGTTCGCCACCTCAATCAGAAAATTTCTGGTCTGACTTCAAGAGTCTTGAGCGCTTAAGAAACGAAATTATACACAGCAAGTCAAGTAATACGGATGCAATACAGGAAGAGCTATTCGCGGAGCACGTATACCGATATATACAGTCCGCCATGGCTTTACTCGAACACTTCATCTCTATAGACCCATCTAATCCAATTTTTCCATTAGGTTTTGGGATGTCCATGGTGCGAGTTTTGAACGTAGAAAAGGCGGAAGATATATTGGGTAAAATCGAGGGATGAACCACCCATGGTTTCGTGGCCATTCCCGACTGACTGCTTATGGCCGTTAGCGGCATTGTAGGGCGTCCGCTTATGGCCGGTTTCTGCCTCTCACCACGAGCAGAAATCGGCCAAAAGGAGACGATCAGCCATGACCTGTAGCGGCTAATTCCAATCTGTTATGGCTTTAAAAATTAAGTAATTTCAAGCATGACTCCGTTGTAGGAATTCTTCGAATGTATATGGCCCATGCTCTGGCTCAAACGAATCTGCAAATTCCAGATGGGTGCAATAGGATTCAGCTAGGCTTTCATTTCCTTCTGATGGCATGAAGTCAACGTCCATTTCTCTCATGATTTCGAAAACGGGCGATTTGTAGGGGTTGGGTATGTACCCCTTAATAAAAGCTTGATAGAGGAATACCCACTGCCGATCTCTTTGATACACATCAAGTTCACTTAGGGTTTCGAATGCTAGTTGTAGGTTCTCTGTCCAGCCTGTTATATGCATCAATATACACATTGACAGGCAGTCTTGAGAGTTGATAACCGCCGCCTCAGCTAACGTGTTAAGAGTCAGCCCATGTTTGCTGATGAAGTATAGAGGCCAGCACATTCCATCCGAGCGCCCATTTTTTGAGTTTTCGATTATGATTTGGTTCAGCCTTTCTTCGTAGTCAGAGTGTTGAACCTCATGTTTTTCGAAGATCATACCCAAATAGGGCAGTAGTAGCGGATAATGCCAACACAAGTTTGTCACATAGTCAGTGGTGACTCTGATCCAATCACCATCAAGCAAGTGGATTAGTTGCTGCATGGCGTATTTTAATACACTGCCATCCGGTGTTTGATTGTTTAATGAAATCGCATACTCTAAAAAGTGTATCGTATCATCCGTGTCGTACTTCTTGCCTTCGCCAACTTTTTGAGGGAGTGCGGCATGAAGTTTTGCTACCCAGTCGGTTTGTATTGCAGCGGGCAATGGTTCGACTTTGGTTTTCGATAGATTTAATGAGAATTTGAACTTTTTCAACTCACTGGCAAGCTTTTGCAAAAAGCGTTCGGCCTCCGATGAATCTTTGCAATAGCACACATAGTCATCAACATATCGGACAAATTCATATTCTTCTTCACGTAGTCTCTCGTCTACTACACCTAGTATGAGTTCGACGATGACTGTCGATGTCGCCGGCCCGATTGTAATGCCCTGAGTTTCAAGGCGTCGTGTATTCCTTTGCCACTTATCCAAATCTTTAGACCAATGCTTGTTGCCGTTGTCCTTAACCCTAAGCTGTCTTTTAGCTTCTTCCTCACCCATTCCCGCCCATTCAATAGCATGCGTATAAACAGAGTTAAAGCAGCTTGCAACATCCGTATTCACCAAGTAACGCTTGCCGAATGATGTCTGGCTTTTCTCCAGAACTTTCTCTCGAAAGCTGTCGTAGTTCATCACTACCAACCGTTTGTCAACATGAAAGTATGGTTTGATTTTGCTACTTTCGTTATCGCAGATTCCCCGCATGTGCTCCCAGTTTTCAGAGATACATTTTGCAAGCCGCCCGTACGCCTGCGGATGGGGAATTCCTAGAAGTCTGGGCACGTTGTTGTACCTAGTGGACGCATATTCAACAAAATCAAAGCCCTTTGAAGGCCTTCCTGTCTTATTGCTCTCTGGGTCCTTTGCACGTTCATCGCATGCGTCTGGCTCCTGAATGATTCGAAGTACCACTTCGGGTGTGAATCGTCTAGAATTGAAGATCGGTGGAATCTCGCCAACGCCCTGCTTTTGATTCGGGAAGTAGTTGAATCGGGTTAGCGCTTCAAACACAAATCGTTCTTCGTCCATTATGTAACCTGTCCTATTAAATGAATTAACTTGTATGGATCCATGCTCGTTTGTGTGCTGAAGGTACCGTGCCCAGGTGGATATCTGGGTTTACCTTTCAGGTGAGTAGGGTAGTCGAAGAAGCTGTTACTCGCAGCGTTGTCGACATTGCACGCCCAGGGTTTGGATCTGCTTGGAAGTAAGCAAGCAGGTGATGTTCTCATCGTGACGAAACTCGGCCGGTTGAAGGTCTGCTTCTGGCCGAAAGCAGTCTGCCCTGTACGGCAGTTTTCGGCCAAAAGCAGTCGTTTAGGACGTGCAGACAGCTGACGTTTTACTCTGGCGAAGAAGAGTGAATGGGATATCTTGTCTAGCTGTCGATCCGTACAACACCAAGGATGCCAATGCTCTGTTCACTCGTATCAAATGGTCAGCCACAAACGCCTGACCGATTAGAACTGACGGCTCCCTGGTGGAGTGTTACGAAAACAGTCTTGGCTTCGACAGCCCTATCGTTAGTGCGTGATGGGCTCATCGGACTGGATGACCCAATTCTTGATCAGCCTTACACGTTACGTCAGTTACTGCGGCATGAGGCAGGTCTGGCCGACTACGGTGAGCTTGCGCAGTATCACGCTGCTGTTACGAACAATGAGCCAGCCTGGTCGGCAGAGGAAATGATCCAACGCCTTGACGGTGCTCGACTTCGATACAACCCCGGAACCGGTTGGCGTTACTCAAATGTTGGCTACCTGCTTATTGGCAGGCTGATTGAACAGCTAACTGATCTGACACTCGATGATGCGGTGACCCAAAGGGTACTTTCTCCTTTGGGCTTGTTGAACGTTCGCTTTGCTAAAACTCGAGCTGATTTAAAAACGACCTACCTTGGAAGCACCTTAAATTATGACCCCGCGTGGGTTTATCACGGACTGTTGATCGGCCCAATTTCGCAAGCAGCGCTATTTCTGGATCGACTCCTCCGTGGAGACCTGCTCTCCACAAGCTTGCTCCAAGAAATGCAGACAGCACGAGCATTAGGCGGCCCGATTCCAGGGCGTCCATGGATTACTCCGGGCTATGGCCTTGGCGTCATGCAGGGTTCAATTGAAGGGGGATATTCCCTATGTGGGCACACAGGCTGTGGGCCAGGCAGCGTCATCGCTGTCTACCATACCTGTGCCGGCGACACATCGGCTTGCTGCGCTGCTTTTGAGGTGGATACTAGTGAAGGTGCCGTCGAAACCATTGTTGTTGGACAGCTGATGCAGTTGCTGGAGCCGTGAGCTGCAACCGGTTAAGTTCTTTTGGTGTCGATCTCATCATTCACCGGATAATTGCTTTGGGTCGATAGCTGCCCGTCGGGGCCGGCCGCTTCCGACCCAATGCTGCCGGTCAGCATCGGCAGAGTTAGGCTACAAGCTGACAGTCGCGGCCGCAATGTGACAACCAAACCTAGTCGAAGCAATGGCCATTCGATGCTTGAGCGCTCTACGACATATCCTATCGGGAGCTACAAAGCCAACAAGATGATCGACAAGCGCGTCTGCATTACAACTGCAGACCTTGCCTAGGGTTTTATGTCCGCAGTGAACATAGGGTGATAGCCGCTGATAGCTAATTCCCGCCTAGGATCTCCGGGTCCTGCGCTTTGAATAATGTCATCCATCTTGCCAGCGAATAGGACAAACGACGATTCAGGGTAATGCCGCAGGAGGCGCTTCGCTTCATTACGAAACTCATCAGGGATGAGGGCGCTCTTTGACAACTCTCGCAAAAACGATTCTGTTTGGATCACACTTCGCGTGCGTTCACTCGGCATAGTCATCTCAGCCTGCACCTCTTTGAGTTTTTGTCCTACCTCGGTGGAATGCAGCCGAAAGAGGTGTTAAAAAATGGCCTGAGCAGTACCTTGAATGCCGCAAGCGATGAAGTATGTGGCATTTTGCATGGATAACCAGATCCGTATAAGCACCGGCAGTCTCCGACCCCCGCATCCCTGCGTATTCACTCGAAGATACCGCTCAACGTGTTTGTGCCTGAGGAGGTATTAGGGCACAAAGCTTCGTGAGGACTTCGGTCGCTTTCCCGATCAGCATCACTTCATTCTGCATGCCGGTGCTGACATCGGCCGTATTGATCTGAATTACTGTTGCACCAGACGACAGCGCAAGCCTAGGGATGTCCGCCGCAGGGGTTACGATCCCAGATGTACCCACAGATATCAGCACGTCACAGCTTTTCACTCGTGCAATCGCCGATTTCCAAACGTTCAACGGCAAGTCTTCGCCATACCAAACAACCCCAGGGCGAAGCTTTCCTTTGCATCTCTCACAGCGCGGTGGTTCGACTAGTGCTCCATCGGCTGGAAAAGTCGATGGTGGCGGAGGTATCTCTGCTGGTCGGTGGCACGCAAAGCATTTTGGCGTACCGAGGTTGCCGTGCAGGTGCAGTACACCCACCGATCCGGCTCGTTCATGTAGGTCGTCAATGTTCTGAGTGATCACGGAGACTTTACGCCCAGAGCCGGCCAGTTGACTCAACGCTAGATGCGCAGCATTGGGACTCGCTTTCGCGGCTTGGTGGCGTCGCCATAAGTACCAACCCCATATAAGAGGAGAGTTTTCGCGAAACGCCCTTGCCGTTTCCAATGTTTGCGGGTCCTGCCGAGCCCAGATCCCCGTCAATGGATCACTGTAAGTGGGAATACCACTTTCAGCTGAGATACCTGCCCCCGTAAATACTACGGCCTCGCGAGCATTCGATAGGGCTTCGACGGCGCGTTCGAAATCGGACATCTAAAAGGTCTCGCGGAATGAGCTATGCGAATGGGAACCTGATTGACGACCTGCGCCTCAGGTAGAGGGGGGCGTACATCTGGGCACTGCCAGACTGGGGAACCGCCTCTGAGATTCTCGGCCGATGGTTTTCTAGACGTTTTTTCGAGAACCAAACCTGAGATGTCTTCTTCTTTCGAAGGTCCAGCTCTCCCATTTTGTAAACCCCTCCCGAGGTACGATACACAACAGCGCTTTCTTGAGTTGCTACGCCTTGGAAGCAAATGATCTGGTCCAGGTCTTCTAAGCTCCATTTGCCAGAGCGGGTTAGATTCGGGGGACACAGCATCTGCACACGGTTGATCTCCACACCAGAAGCGGTAGTCATGTAGAGCTGAAGCTCATACGCGCAGCCAACCATTGCGGCGCGATCGCACATTCCAGTTAGGACAGAGGTAATGGTGATTAGAAAGCTCATACCTTCTAACTCAAATGAGTCTGGGTGAATACTGTCCGTTCTGCAGGGTCAAGTACGTAAATCAATTGTTAAACCATTCCCGATTCAGTCGGTGCCACTCTATATCAGCAGTAGAAAAACATTGGGTATCGGCAGGACGCTTCTAGATTGCGCAAGGACGAACCCGCCAAGGGCGCTCGCCACGACTGAATGGTATACCCCCACGATGTGAGGCGTCAAAGCGTGGCTTTATGCTTTCTTTTGTGAGTACACGGAAGAGAGATGGGTTATCTGGAGGCTTTAGGGCAGGTGATAAGGGAGGTCCGAGTTGCGGCCGGGCTCAGTCGAGAGGGCTGTGCCCATGTCCTTAATCGAGATCATCTTGCCAAGGTCGAGCAAGGGCGCCAGGCCATTTCTGTTCTCAGGTTCAATTGTTTATGCGAGTGCCTCGGTGTCTCTCAAAGCTTGCTGCTTATGGCTGTGGAGGCACGGCTGCTGGGCATCGACTTGAAAGCATATCGGCACCAGCAAGAAAGTGATTTAACCCGATTGGTTGAAGCTGGGCTGCTTAGCAATGTGCCCAATCATCGGGCGATTCGCGGGGTACGCGGAAAAAGGGCGGACGATAATCGTTCGGCAATTCAAGCGCTTCAGGTCGCAGGGTTCGCGAAGATGGAGGTGGTTCGTAAACTAGGCGTCAGTCGCGCCACCGTCGACCGTTATTGGCTAAACCAATGAGCTATTAAACACAGCCCCTCGCCGTTCTCACTGTGAAATTTTTTTCAAAGTACTCGACCTCCAAGCCTGATCTGGCTTTGCGTACTCCATGAACAAACGCTTTCTAAGCATGTGACCTATTCAGTCATTAATTCCAGGGGCTTCAAAAAGCTCACTCAAAGCGCCCGCATTGTTTTTTTAGAATCTGAGCAAACACTGAGCGGTTTGACATAGCAGTGCTCAGCTTCGCGTCGTGTTTTCAGGGGGTTCGGTACGTGTTTCTTCAGCGTGACCGTTTGGAGCTCCTTAACGAGGTGCAACCCTCCCCCTATGGACATATTTCCAAATTCCCCGCGACTTTTTCACGGACGCCTATGGACATCGATGGAGACCCCGCAACCGCCTTAAACATTTGGTCTCCAGGGGTATGTCCATACGTCTTTACTAATCTGTATACGAGCGCTTCGATCTTGCCATCGCCCTCGGCTTGCTCGCCGCCAGCGCGCAGGTGCCGACCCTTGCGCTGGAGGGCATTGAGTGTCTGGGGGAGCTGGCGTTGTCGGGGGCGATTCGGCCCGTCCAAGGCGTGCTCCCGGCGGCGCTTGCTGCGCGGGAAGCGGGCCATACGCTGATCGTGCCTGCGGTGAATGCCGAGGAGGCTTGTCTGGCGTCAGGCCTGAAGGTAATCGCGGTCAGTCATCTGCTGGAGCTGGTGTCGCACCTGAATGGACACACGGTTATCTCGCCCTATAAATCCAATGGCCTGATCCTGCAGACGCAGCCTTATCCCGACTTGAGTGAGGTGCAAGGCCAGATCGCTGCCAAACGCGCGTTGCTGGTGGCCGCGGCTGGCGCGCATAACCTGCTTTTCAGCGGCCCTCCCGGCACCGGTAAAACGCTGCTCGCGAGCCGTTTGCCCGGGCTATTGCCGCCGCTGGATGAGCTCGAAGCGTTGGAAGTGGCGGCGATTCAATCGGTCGCCAGTCACGCGCCGCTGACCAGTTGGCCCCAGCGCCCCTTCCGCCAGCCTCATCACTCGGCGTCGGGTCCTGCGCTGGTCGGCGGTGGCAGTCGCCCGCAACCTGGCGAAATCACCCTCGCGCACCACGGCGTGCTGTTTCTGGACGAGCTTCCGGAATTTGATCGGCGGGTACTGGAGGTCCTGCGCGAACCCCTTGAATCCGGCCACATCGTCATTTCCCGCGCTCGGGACCGGGTGCGCTTTCCGGCGCGCTTTCAGCTGGTGGCGGCGATGAACCCCTGCCCGTGCGGTTATCACGGCGAGCCAACCGGGCGCTGCCGTTGCTCAACCGATCAGATTCAGCGTTACCGCAACAAGCTGTCCGGGCCGCTGCTTGACCGGATTGACCTGCATCTGACGGTCGCCCGTGAAACCACGTCTTTAGCGGCAACGCACGATTGCAAGGGTGAAAGCGCCAGCGCAGCGGAGGTGGTATCCGAAGCCCGACAGCGCCAACAACGACGCCAGGGCTGCGCCAATGCATTCCTTGATCTGCCCGCACTGCGTCAGCACTGCGCGCTGTTGCCGGAAGACGAAGCCTGGCTCGAGAACGCTTGTGAACGTCTGAACCTCTCTCTGCGCGCTGCACACCGATTGCTGAAAGTGGCGCGTACGCTGGCCGATCTGGAGAAGGTGGACGCAATCGCCCGATGCCACATTGCTGAGGCTTTGCAGTATCGGCCTTCGTCGAACTAAAGATCTTCGTTATGCGTATCTCAAATGAGATACATAGTGATCTTTTTCAGGAGTAGCCCTCATGACAACCCAGACTTCAATGCTGCATGTGAGGATTGATTAGGCACTTAAAAACCACGCATCGGAGACCTTGGCCAACTTTGGCCTCACTATTTCCGATGCAGTGCGTATTTTGCTCACTCGGGTAGTCCGCGAAGGCGGCCTACCCGCTGGCCTCGGTGCACACCCGGACGCTTACGATCAGTGGTTCAGGGCCAAGGTGCGTGAAGCCATGGACGACTCGGGGCCGACGCACTCGCACGAGGATGTCATGGCTGCCGCTACCGAATTACTCCAAAGGAAGCGCGGTGCTGACAATTGAATGGAGCAAGTATGCCAAGGCGGGTTTGCTCAAGCGCCTAGGCAGCTCTCCCGCCTCACCGAAACCGATCCACTTCTTTCTGCAAGTCAGACGCGACCGCGTTCAGCTCTTGAGCGGTGATCGCGAGGTTCGACACGACTTCGCGTTGCTCGCTGTTCGCCAGGGCGATGCTTTGCAGGTTGGCGCTGAGCAGCGTTGCGGTGTTGCTCTGCTCTTGGGTAGCCGTGGTGATGGACGTGAATTGTTCACCGGCCGAGCGGCTTTGTTCGTCGATCTGGGCCAGCGCTGCTGCGACTTTGGCGTTGCGCGCGAGACCTTCCTGCATCAGCGCGTTGCCTTGCTGCATAGTGCTGATAGCATTGCTGGTCTCTTGCTGGATGCTGCTGATCATCCCGGAGATTTCATCGGTGGCCTGGCGCGTGCGTGATGCAAGGCTGCGGACCTCATCCGCTACCACTGCAAAACCACGGCCTTGCTCGCCTGCGCGTGCGGCTTCAATCGCGGCGTTGAGGGCCAGAAGGTTGGTCTGCTCGGCGATCGAGGTGATGACGCTGACAATCCCGCCGATCTCCTGGGAGCGCTGGCCCAAGGTATCGATCACCGTCGCGGTGCTGCTCAGCGAGCCTGCAATTTGCTCCAGCGAGGCCGATGCCTCCTCCATGGACGTACGACCGATGCGCGTCTGCTGGGCATTGCCCTGGGCCATGCGTTCGGTGGTGCCCATGTTGTCGGCGATGGTCAGGGCCGTGGCGCTGAACTCCTCCACTGCACCGGCCATGCTGGTGATTTCGCCGGATTGCTGCTCCATTCCGTCATAAGCGCCGCCCGACAAGCCGGACAGTGCGTTGGCACGGGTGCTGACTTCCTGCGCGGCCGTGCGAATGTGGGACACCATGGTTTCCAGCGCCTGGCCCATCGTGTTGAAGCTGCCTGCCAACTGACCAATTTCGTCATGGCTGGAAATGTTCAGACGTGCACTCAGATCACCTGCGCCGAGGGCTTCTGCCTGACTGACCAGCGCCGACAGCGGCCGTAGCTTGCTGCGCAACAGCCAGATCGCGGCGCCGACAGCGATCAACATCGCCAGCAGGCTGCCAATGGCCAATTGCGTGCCGACGCTCCAGGTCACTGCGCTGATTTCATCCTTGGGCATCGTCGCCAGAACCGTCCACGGGCCGCCGGCAAATTTCTCGCCGACGGTGTAGAAATCTTCACCGGCGTCCTGCCAGAAACGCCCAACGCTCGGCGTCTTGGCGAACTCGGCCAGCGTGGTGCTTGCCTGATCCAGGTCCTTCACGCCCGCAGGCGGCACCAGCCATTTGTTCTGCTCATCAAGCAACGCCAGCGAACCGGTGGAACCGATGCGGAAGTTTTTCAGGTTGTCGAACTGCGCCTTCTGCGCGTCGGTGTAATCGAAGCCGACGAACAACACGGCGATGACCTTGCCGCTGGTGTCACGCACCGGGCTGTACTGCGTCATGTACAGACGGTCGAACAACAGCGCGCGACCGACGTATCCCTGCCCGGCCAGCAGCTTTTCGTAGGCCGGATGCTTGTGATCCAGCGAGGTGCCGAGGGCGCGCGAGCCGTCCTGCTTGCTCAGGGACGTGCTGACGCGCACGAAGTCGTCGCCGCTGCGAACGAAGACCGTCGCCACGCCGGCCGTCATGTTTTTAAAGTCGTCGACTTCAGTGAAGTCGTTGTTCAGCGCGTTGCCGTTGAGCAGTAATGCAGGGGTCTGCACGCCCGCGACCGCAATCTGCTGATCACCCTGCAGGCTCAGGCCGGCCGAAAAACGCTTCTCGAACAGACCGCTCAGACGCAGGGTGCTGTCGCGCAACGTGCTGTGGAAGGTGTTCAACTGGTCGGCGAGCAACCGGGCTTCGCTGCTCATGTGCTCCTCACGGATGACCAGGTTTGCCGAGTCCAGTGAGCGCAGGGCAAACAGCGTGCTGCCGCTGATGACGACGGCCAGAATAACGGCCAGGGCAATGCCGAGTTGCGAGGCAATTCGGGCGCGAGGCTGAGGCATGGGTGCTCCTTGCCGAACGACTGGGCCGTCCTGGATCTCAGGAACACCATTCGGACGAATTCTAATAGAGGGAATCGATGAGCCGATTGAGGTGAACCGGCTCTGCAATACACCTTCGGCGGACAAACGAAATACTTGAGTCCTACATCGTTTCAGGACGGAATTAATCCCCTCTTTGGCTGTCCTGCGTCCGCTTTCGATGGCCGAGCGCTTTACGGCTCACTCCAGAATCGTCACGTCCGGCAATTCCATCGCCTGCACCTCGCCCTGCAAAAAGTCACTCAACCGCCGCATACGCTCGCCGCCCGGCCGAGTCTTTGGCCAGACAAGGTAGTAGTTTTCCCCGCTGACCACCGCTGTGCGCCAAGGCAGGCTCAGTCGGTCCTGGGCGACATCCTCCGCCACCATCAGCAGATCGCCCATGGAAACGCCGTAACCCCGGGCCGCCGCAATCATGCCCAGCTCCAGCGTGTCGAAGACCTGCCCTCCCTTGAGCGAGACCCGGTCAGACAAATCCATGCGCTCCAGCCATCGGCGCCAGTCGCGACGGTCGGGCGTGGGATGCAACAGTTCGGCGCCAGCCAGTCGCTCGGCATCCCAAGGCTCATCATCCAGCAGCGTCGGCGCGCCCACGGGAATCAGCAGCTCAGGGAACAGGTAGGTCGCCTCCCACTCCGGCGGGAAGTGCCCATGGCTGAGCAACACCGCGCAATCGAATGGCTCCTGGGTGAAGTCGACGCTGTCGATGTCCATCCAGGCGCTGGTCAGCTGGACTTCGTTGCCCACCTGCAGATGGCGGAAACGACTCAGCCGCGCCAGCAACCAGCGCATGGTCAGGGTCGATGGAGCCTTCATGCGCAAGATGCCCTCCTCCGCCATCAACGCGCTGCAGGCTCGCTCCAAGGCCAAAAAACCTTCCCGTACGCCCGGCAGCAACTCACGCGCGGCCTCGGTAAGCTGCAGATTGCGACCGTTGCGGCGAAACAGACGGCAGGCGAAATGCTCTTCGAGCGTGCGGATATGCCGACTGACCGCGCTTTGGGTGATCGACAGCTCTTCAGCGGCACGCGTGAACGAACTGTGTCGCGCAGCGGCTTCAAACGCGCGCAGGGCATACAGTGGCGGAAGGGTGCGTGACATCGACGGGTATCCCTCAGGCAGTCGGGCAGGTGAGATCACTCTACTAAAGAAATATCAGGATGAGTTTTACTCATGCGAGAGATCGCATTTATCCCTTTGTGCATCCCCGCCTGAATCCCCACAATGACCGGCCTGCCAACACCCGTAACCCGAGCGCAAAGACCATGCACCAGCACGCCTTCAAAGAACTGTGGATCATCCTGCGTCTGGCCGGGCCGCTGATTGCTTCGCAGATGGCGCACATGCTGATGGTGTTCACCGACACCGTAATGATGGGCAAACTGGGCCCGGAATCCCTGGCCGGTGGCGGGCTGGGTGCGGCGAGCTATAACTTCGTGTCGTTCTTCTGCGTGGGTGTCATGGCCGCAGTCGGCACGTTGGTTGCCATCCGCAAGGGCGCGAACGATCACGCAGGCGTCACACGCTTGACCCAGGCCGGTTTGTGGCTGGCATGGGGCATGGCGCTGATTGCCGCGCTGATCCTGTGGAACCTCGAGCCGATTTTGCTGCAGTTTGGTCAAGATGAAGCCAACGTGCACATGGCCAGTGAATTCCTGATCACGCTGCCATTGGCGCTGCCCGGCCTTCTGAGCTTCATGGCCCTGCGCGGATTCACCAGTGCGCTGGGGCGCGCCACACCCGTGATGGTGATCAGCCTGGTGGGCGTGGCGCTCAACTTCGGGCTCAATTACGCCTTTATCCACGGACTGTTCGGCCTGCCGCACTGGGGCCTGATGGGCATTGGCCTGGTCACGGCCATTGTCACCAACGCCATGGCCCTGGCCCTCGCACTTCACATTCGTTATCACAGCGCCTACGCGGCGTACCCCCTTCACAAAGAACTGATGAAACTCTCGCGCAGCTGCCTGAAAGAGCTGTGGCGCCTGGGCCTGCCCATTGGCGGCACGTACGCGGTGGAAGTCGGGCTGTTCACCTTTGCGGCGTTCTGCATGGGGGCCATGGGCAGCACACAGATGGCCGCGCACCAGATCGCCCTTCAATCGGTGTCGATGGCGTTCATGGTTCCAGTCGGGATTTCCTACGCGGTAACCATGCGCATCGGCTTGCACTACGGGGCGGGAAACCTGCTGCTGGCGCGCACTGCCGGACGCATGGGGATTGGTTTTGGCGGGCTGCTGATGCTGTCGTTCGGCATTCTGTTCTGGGTCGCGCCCCACGCCGTCATCGGGTTGTTCGTGGACGTCAACGATCCGAAATACCAGGGAGTGGTCGAGCTGGCGGTGAAGCTGCTGGCCATCGCCGCCTGGTTCGAGATTCTCGACGGCACGCAGACCATTGCCATGGGTGCCATTCGAGGTTTCAAGGACGCAAAAACCACGTTCCTGATCGGGCTGGCGAGCTACTGGGTGGTCGGCGCGCCGTTGGCGTGGGGCCTTGGGTTTTTGGCGAACCAGGGCGCGGTGGGCGTGTGGTGGGGACTGGCGATCGGCCTGCTCTGCTCAGCGGTCGCACTGACCTGGGCATTCGAGCGCAAGACGGCGCGGCTGCTGCGCAAAGAGGCGACGGGCGTTGTGGTGATGGGGTAGGCGAACTCAGACCTGTAGGGCCGTGCGTGGCTCCTCAAGTCCCCTGCAGTCCCTTTCTCTGCACCTGATGCATCGCCAGATACTCCGTCAGCTCTGGCAACGCAAGCGGGTGGCTGATGAGAAACCCTTGGACCTGATCGCAGTTGAAGCTGCGCAGCAAGGCCAGTTGCTCAGGGGTTTCAACACCTTCGGCCACCACTTCGAGGCTGAGGTTGTGGGCCAGGTTGATCATGGCGTGGACCAGCTTGCGGTTTTCCTCGCGCTGCTCCATTTCACCGACAAAGCTCTTGTCGATCTTCAGCAGCGTGATCGGCAGGCTATTGAGGTGCACGAAGGATGAAAACCCGGTGCCGAAATCGTCCAGCGAGAAGCGCACCCCCAGGCGACCCAGCGCGTCCATGGTCTGCCTGACCAGGTCACTGCGGCGCATGACCGCCGTTTCGGTCAGTTCAAATTCCAGCCATTGCGCGTCAATGCCGCGATCGGCAATCAATCGGCTGAGCGTTGCGAGCAACTGGTTGTCCTGGAATTGACGGAATGAAAGGTTGATCGCCATGTGCAGCGGCGGTACGCCTTTCTCGCGCAACGCCTGCATGTCTCGGAGCGCACGGGCGATGACCCAGTATCCTAGCGGCACGATCAGCCCGCTCTGCTCGGCCAATGGCACGAATTCACTCGGCGGCAACAGCCCACGTTCAGCGTGGCGCCAGCGCACCAGTGCCTCAAGCCCCAGAATGTGCCCGGTGTTCAGGCACAGGCGCGGTTGGTAATGCAGCTCCAGCTCGTCGCGACGCAAGGCGCGGCGCAGCTCGCTTTCCAGGTCGGCGAGGCTTCGGGCATTGCGGTTGATGCGTTCGTTGAAGACGTGAAACGTGCAGCCCTGCGTGCCTTTGGCCTGCTGCATGGCGATATGCGCATGCCACATCAAGGGATCGGCGCCGCCATTGATGCGCGCATAGGCGATGCCCAGGCTGCAGCCGATCAACAGGCTTTCGCCATCGACCCAATACGGTTCGGACAAGGCTTCGGTGATGCGCTCGGCAATGGACTCCGCCCGCTCAGGGGCACGTCGAGTGTCGATCAGAAGGGCGAATTCATCGCTGCCCAGTCGTGCCAGTTGATCGCACGCTTCCAGTTGGCCTTTCAGCCGCGCCACCACTTGCAGGATCAGTCGATCGCCTGCCTGGTGACCCAGCGCGTCATTGGCGCGGCGGAAGTTGTCCAGGTCCAGATGCCCAAGGGCCAGACCTCGACCGTCGAACTCGGCCAGCCGGGCGGCCAACAGGGTCTGAAAGCCCTGGCGGTTGGCGATTCCGGTGAGAGGGTCTTGCTCGGCGAGGCGATTGAGCGTGGTTTCCAGCACGCCCCGTTCGCGCACATGACGCAGACAACGGCGCAAAGCCTGCGGAGTGAGCGCATCGCGCACCAGCCAGTCACTGACGCCGACGGGCTCTTCGTCCGGCTCCGTGTCAAAAAGCAATACGGTGGGCCAGTTGCATTGGCCGGCGGCGGGCTGAAGGGCTTCAGTAGTGAAAAGGATTCCAGGGGCTGCGAGGTCTGTTTGATCGCCAACGGCGTCCCAGCTCGACGCGCAATCCAGGACGGCGGCGTCTACGAGCGGCGCCAGGCACTCGCGCAACGATGCCGGCCATTCGGGCGTGTCCGCCAGAAGCAGCAAGCGCAAGGGTTCGACAGGCGTAGACAAGCTAACTCCCCACACAAACGTAAAGACCTTGGCGCACCCCCGAATGAGGGTCGTCAAACGCGATAATCATCCGCAGTAGGCAAATGTAACAAAACGGCGAAATATAGATAGCGCGGCGCATCACAGTGTCGGACGGTGGCTGCGAAATCCGCTGACCCTGTTAAAATGCCCGCCCTTTTCAAAGCGACCCCACTTTTCCCCATGTCCCGACTCAATCCCCGGCAACAGGAAGCCGTGAACTACGTCGGCGGCCCTCTTTTGGTGCTCGCCGGCGCTGGCTCCGGCAAGACCAGCGTGATCACACGCAAGATTGCCCACCTCATCCAGAACTGCGGCATCCGTGCCCAGTACATCGTCGCCATGACCTTTACCAACAAGGCGGCGCGGGAGATGAAGGAGCGCGTCGGGACCCTTCTGCGCAGCGGCGAAGGGCGCGGCCTGACCGTTTCGACGTTTCACAACCTGGGCCTGAACATCATCCGCAAGGAACACGCCCGTCTGGGGTACAAGCCCGGGTTCTCGATCTTCGACGAGACCGACGTCAAGGCGCTGATGACGGACATCATGCAGAAGGAATACTCGGGCGACGACGGCGTCGACGAGATCAAGAACATGATCGGCGCCTGGAAAAACGAACTGATTCTGCCGCCCGAAGCCCTCGCCAATTCGCGCAACCCCAAGGAACAGACCGCCGCCATCGTCTACAGCCACTACCAGCGCACGCTCAAGGCGTACAACGCGGTGGATTTCGACGACCTGATTCTGCTGCCAGTGAAGCTGTTCGAAGAGCACGCCGACATTCTGGAAAAGTGGCAGCACAAGGTGCGCTACCTCCTCGTCGACGAATACCAGGACACCAACGCCAGCCAGTACCTGCTGGTGAAGATGCTCATCGGCACGCGCTGCCAGTTCACCGTTGTGGGTGACGACGACCAGTCGATCTACGCCTGGCGCGGCGCGCGGCCGGAAAACCTTATGCTGCTCAAGGACGATTACCCGTCGTTGAAAGTGGTAATGCTGGAGCAAAACTACCGCTCTACCAGCCGTATTCTGCGCTGCGCCAACGTGCTGATCGCCAACAACCCCCACGCGTTCGAGAAACAGCTCTGGAGCGAGATGGGCCACGGCGATGAAATCCGTGTGATTCGTTGCAAGAACGAAGACGCCGAAGCCGAGCGCGTGGCCATCGAAATTCTCAGCCTGCACCTGCGCACCGACCGGCCGTACAGCGACTTCGCGATCCTCTATCGCGGTAACTATCAGGCCAAGCTGATCGAGCTGAAGCTGCAGCACCATCAGATTCCGTATCGGCTGTCCGGGGGCAACAGCTTCTTCGGACGTCAGGAAGTGAAAGACCTGATGGCCTATTTCCGCCTGCTGGTGAACCCGGATGACGACAACGCCTTCCTGCGCGTGATCAACGTCCCGCGCCGGGAAATCGGCTCGACCACCCTTGAGAAGCTGGGCAACTATTCCACCGAGCGCAAGGTGTCGATGTATGCCGCGACCGACGAGATCGGCCTGGGCGAGCATCTGGACGCCCGCTTCACCGACCGCCTCAGACGCTTCAAACACTGGATGGACGGCGTGCGCCAGCAATGCGCGACGCAGGACCCGATTGCCGTTTTGCGCAGCATGGTCATGGACATTGATTACGAAAACTGGATTCGTCAGAACAGCTCCAGCGACAAGGCCGCCGACTACCGCATGGGCAACGTGTGGTTCCTGATCGAGGCGCTGAAAAACACGCTGGAGAAGGACGAAGAAGGCGGCATGACCATCGAGGAGGCCATCGGCAAGCTGGTCCTGCGCGACATGCTCGAACGTCAGCAGGAAGAGGAAGACGGCGCCGAAGGCGTGCAGATGATGACCCTGCACGCCTCCAAGGGTCTGGAATTTCCGTACGTGTTCATCATGGGCATGGAAGAGGAAATCCTCCCGCACCGCTCCAGCATCGAAGCCGACACCATCGAAGAAGAGCGCCGTCTGGCCTACGTGGGCATCACCCGCGCGCGGCAGACGCTGGCGTTCACCTTTGCGGCCAAGCGCAAGCAGTACGGCGAAATCATCGATTGCCTCCCGAGCCGGTTCCTCGACGAACTGCCGCCGGACGATCTCGCCTGGGAAGGCAACGATGACACGCCCGTCGAAGTCAAAGCCGTACGCGGCAACACAGCCTTGGCGGACATACGCGCCATGCTGAAAAGATAACGTTTATTTCGCGCACATTGCGCTCTGAGGACCACCCACGTGGAAGCACTGCACAAGAAAATTCGCGACGAAGGCATCGTGCTTTCCGACCAGGTATTGAAGGTCGACGCGTTTCTCAACCATCAGATCGACCCGGTGCTGATGCAGCAGATCGGCGACGAATTCGCCGCGCTGTTCGCCGACTCGGGCATCACCAAAATCGTCACCATCGAGGCGTCGGGCATCGCCCCTGCGGTCATGACCGGTTTGAAGATGGGCGTTCCGGTGATTTTCGCGCGCAAGCATCAGTCGCTGACCCTCACTGAAAACATGTTTTCCGCGTCGGTGTACTCGTTCACCAAGCAGACCGAAAGCACCATCGCCATTTCTACCCGTCACCTGAACAGCAGCGATCGTGTGCTGATCATCGACGACTTCCTGGCCAACGGTAAGGCGTCACAGGCGCTGATCTCGATCATCAAGCAAGCGGGCGCGACGGTCGCCGGCCTGGGTATCGTGATCGAGAAGTCGTTCCAGGGCGGCCGCGCCGAACTGGATGGCCAGGGCTATCGTGTAGAGTCACTGGCGCGCGTGCAGTCGTTGAAAGATGGCGTTGTAACGTTCGTTTGATAGCTGCTTCAGCATTCCTGTACCAGCAATAAAGGAGAGCATCATGATCATTGGCGAAAAACTGAGCGTAGAGGCGTTCTTCGATCCGCAGACCTCGACCATCAGTTACCTGGTCATTGACCGCTCTACGCTTCAGGCCGCGCTGATCGACAGCGTGCTGGATTACGACCCTAAATCCGGGCGCACCAGCACGCAATCTGCGGACAAGCTGATCGGCAGGGTCCGCGAGCTGGGCGTGTCGGTGCAGTGGATTCTGGAAACCCACGTCCACGCCGATCACGTCTCGGCGGCGGCCTACCTGAAAGAACAGCTCGGCGGCACGGTTGCCATTGGCAGCCACATCACCCGCGTGCAGAAAGTCTTCGGCACTTTGTTCAACGCCAAAGGCGACTTCGCCCGTGATGGCAGCCAGTTCGACCGGCTGCTGGAAGATGACGCGCATTTTCAGATTGGCACGCTTCAGGCCAGAGCCATGCACACCCCTGGCCACACACCGGCGTGCATGACGTACGTGATCGAAGCTGGAAATGAAGCGGTGGCGTTTGTCGGCGATACCCTGTTCATGCCCGACTACGGCACCGCTCGTTGCGACTTCCCCGGTGCCGATGCGCGCACGCTGTATCGCTCGGTCGGCCGGATCCTCCGCCTGCCGCCGCAGACGCGTCTGTTCATGTGTCACGACTACCTGCCCAACGGCCGAGAGTTGATGTTCATGACCACCGTTGCCGAGCAACGCGCCAGCAATATCCACGTGCGTGAAGGCATCGACGAGGACGCCTTTGTCGAGATGCGCGAGAAGCGCGATGCCACCCTCGACATGCCCGTGCTGATCCTGCCTTCGGTGCAGATCAACATGCGCGGCGGCAATCTGCCGGAAGCGGAGGACAACGGCGTGCGCTACCTGAAAGTCCCGATCAATGCGGTGTAAGTGCTACCAGGCGCGCTGATCCCGCGCGCTCACCGACTGAACACCCACCTCCGGACAGACCCACGGGACTTGCTCACTTAACATGAATGAACACGAACTGATCGGAGCCGGCCTCGGTACGATCATTGGCGCGGTGTTGGGCCTGACAGGCGCGGGTGGCGGCATCCTTGCGGTGCCGCTGCTGGTTTTCGGGCTGGGCCTGACAATGATCGAAGCTGCGCCGGTGGGCCTCCTGGCAGTCGGCCTGGCTTCGGCGGTCGGTGCAGCGCTCGGATTGCGCCAAGGCATCGTCCGTTACCGCGCCGCCATTTTCATCGCAATCATTGGCATCGCGCTGTCGCCGGTAGGCCTGTGGCTGGCGCATCAATTGCCCAATGCGCCGCTGGCGCTGGGGTTTGCACTGATTCTGTTTTATGTGTGCGGGCGGATCTACCGCAAAGCCGCTCACGAACTGCGCCACGGCAAGCCGCCGGATCGGGGCGCGTTCAGGCCCTGCGTGGTCAATCCGCTGGTGGGTCGCTTGCGCTGGACGCTGCCGTGCGCCCGGTCACTGGCGGCAACCGGCGCGCTGGCCGGCCTATTGTCAGGATTGCTCGGCGTGGGCGGCGGCTTTGTCATCGTGCCGGCCTTAACGCGCTACACCGACCTTGAGATGAAAAGCATCGTCGCCACGTCGCTGGCGGTGATCGCACTGGTGTCGACCGGCAGCGTGATCACGGCCAGCGTCAGCGGCGCGATGCACTGGTCAGTGGGCCTGCCGTTCGCCGCCGGGGCTGTCGCTGGACTGATGGCCGGCAGGCAGGTCAGCCGTTACCTCGCCGGCCCGAGGTTGCAGCAGCTGTTCGCTGTTAGCGGCTTCTTCGCCGCCGTGCTGCTGGTGATCAAAACCCTCGGCTGAACGGATGCCACAGTGAAAGTGGGAAACATCAGGCCTAAGCCGTCGCCTGCAACCCCGCCAACACCAACCGCTGATACAGCTCGTCCCGCAACCCCTGTGGATGATCGAGGCCCATGCGCTGCAAGTGCTCCGGATACGCGCTCGCGTCAGGCGCTTCCAGCGTGGCCTTGCCCAGCTCGATGATTTCCGTGAGCTTGAACTTGCTCTTCAGCCAGTTCAGCGCGCGCAGCAGATCGCGCTCTTCAGCCGTGAAGTCGCTACCCAGCGGGTATTCGACGAAGAGCGAAGGGAACTGATGGCGGATGTCCTTCAACCGCTCGGGCGTGTTCTGGCTGAACAACGGATCAAGGCGGAAATCCTTCGGCAGCTTGCCGGCCTTCTGCGCCTGATCGATCAGGCCCGGCTGGAAGCGTGAGTCGCTGATATTAAGCAGTGCCTCGATCACCGCCGAATCGGTCTTGCCGCGCAGATCGGCGATGCCGTACTCCGTGACGACGATGTCACGCAGATGCCTCGGGATTGTCGTGTGCGCATAGTCCCAGACGATATTGGAATTCACCTCCCCGCCCGACTCACGCCAGCTGCGCAGAATCAGCACGGAACGCGCGCCTTCCAGCGCATGGCCCTGAGCGACGAAGTTGTACTGCCCGCCCACACCGCTGACCACGCGGCCATCGGCCAACTGATCCGAAACCGCTGCGCCCAGCAACGTGACAGTGAAACAACTGTTGATGAACCGCGCATCGCGCCGCTGCAGACGCTTGAGCGTCTCGTTGCCGTAGAGCTCGTTGATGTAGCTGATCGCGGTCATGTTGATCTGCGCGATCTGCGCCGGCGTGAATTCCCGTAGCCGCTCGTAGAAACTGCGCGGGCCGAGAAAGAAGCCGCCGTGAATCAACACGCCGTCGCCATAAAGCGACTCGTCCAGAACCCCGTCGTTGGCCATTTGCTGCAGCTCGATGTCGGCGTACACCTTGCGCCGGATGATCCCCGCGTCCAGCAGCACCAGCAGGCCGTTGACGAGCATTTCGCTGCAGCCATAAAGCCCGGTGGCGAAGGGCATCACCCCGCCTTGGGCCTCGATCAACGGCTTCCAGGTGGAGATGCCGTCCAGCTCGGCCAGGCACGCGCGGTAGGTTTCGTTATCGGCCTGGCGCGCAAGCAAGGCGGCGGTCAGGGCGTCACCCATCGAACCGATGCCGATCTGCAATGTGCCGCCGTCGCGCACCAGCGTGCTCGCGTACAAGCCAATGAAATGATCCTGGATACCGACCGGCATGTTCGGTGTCGAGAACAGCGTGCTGCGCTCTTCGTGCTCGATCAGCAGGTCGAAGGTGTCGGCGCTGACCTCGGCATCGCCCTGCATGTAGGGCAGATCCGAGTGGACGTGGCCCAGCATCAGAATCCGCTCGCCCGCCTCACGGCGTTTTTCCACCAAGGGCAGCAGGTCGAGGGTGATGTCGGGGTTGCAGCTCAGGCTGAGCTGATCGGGCCGTTGCGGGTCACGGGCGATCAGTTGCGCGATCAGGTTCAGGCCGTTGGCATTGATGTCCCGCGCAGCGTGGCTGTAATTGCTGCTGACGTAATCCTGCTGCGCTTCGACGCTGCCGAGCAGGCTGCCGGGCTGCATGAAAAACTGCTGGACGTGAACATTGGGCGCAAGGTCATCCCGGCGCAGGTCGGTGAGAAAATCCAGTTCAGGGTAATCGTCGAAGACGCGCTCCAGAAAGGGCTCCAGAAACCGTCCCTGCAAACCGTCGCCACCATCCGGTCGCCCGAGGCACAGGGCGGTGTAGATGGTCAGGTGCCGATCGGGCAGCGATTTGATCCGGGCATACAACGCGTTGGCAAAACGATTGGGCTTACCCAACCCCAGTGGCATACCCATATGAATATGCGCCGGCAACTCGGCCAGCACGTGATCGACAGCTTGCTCGATCGAGCAGGAATGCGGCATCCGGCCTCTCCTGATTTTGTTATTGGATAGCGGTTGGACCGGGCCTTCAGGGAATTTGCTGCATTGCGCCGCTTGCGCCCTCATAAAACGACTGCCATTCGGCGACTCAATCCCGCTTCGTCTCGATCTCTACCAGCTTGTCCTCGATAAACCGCAGGTGTTGTTTTGCACCATTACGAGGACCGTACACCCACAAACTAACCTTCGCAAAACCGAGCCTGGGTACGCCGTTGCTTCGCAGCGCAGGCATTTGATCAACACTGCTGTCTGGCGCCCCACACTTCTGGCGGACCACATCGGCGGTGTCACCCAGACTGATAAGCGCCGTGCCGCAGCGCATGGTCGCGTCAGCCGCATTGGCGAACAGCAAGCCGGCCAGCCCTAGGAAGATCAGTGTTCGGTTAATCATGGCGCTGATCAGAAATTCGCCGGCGTGGCAGCGCTGATGAGCCGCGCAGGAACGTCGTAGGGGTTGCGAAAGCGATGGGGTCGGGAGCTCTCGAAGTAGTAACTGTCGCCCTCTTCCAGCACGTAGGTATCAAGACCGACCACCAGTTCAAGACGGCCCTCAACCAGAATCCCGGTCTCCTCGCCCTCGTGCACGAGCATCTCGATGCCCGTGTCGGCACCCGGCGGGTAGACCTCGGAAAGGAACGCAATGGCGCGACTCGGATGGGATTTGCCGACCAGTTTCATGGTCACGGCACCGTCCGAGATATCGATCAGTTCGCTGGCTTTGTAGACCACTTGGGTCGGGTTTTCGGGTTCGAGCTCTTCGGAAAAGAACTCCACCATGGACATCGGTATGCCGCCCAGCACCTTCCGCAGCGAGCTGATCGAGGGGCTGACGCTGTTCTTCTCGATCATGGAGATGGTGCTGTTGGTCACGCCCGCTCGTTTGGCGAGTTCACGCTGGGACAGGCCTTTGAGTTTACGAATGGATTGCAGTCGTTCACCGACGTCCAATGCGGGAGTCCTCCTGATGATCAAGTTAGGTCAAGTGGTCGCCATCATGGCAACAGCGTTCAGTATTTACAACACTTGAGCCCAAGGCCGGATCAGCAAAGGGACTGGCGGCCATAACGGGCCGCGAAGGGGTGATTTGCAGGGGATCGGCGAGCGGCGATCAGGCCTCGGAATAGAGCCTTGGCACGCGCTTGAGATTGCAGAGAATCTGATAGGGAATCATGTCCGCGCTCGACGCAACATCACTGATCAGGATGTGCTTGCCCCACAGCTCGACGCGGCTGCCCACCCCTGCGCCCGGCACGTCGGTGAGGTCGACGCAGAGCATGTCCATCGACACACGCCCGAGCAACTGACTGCGATGACCGTCGACCATCACGGGGGTACCGGTGGGCGCCTGCCGCGGATAGCCGTCGGCATAGCCCATCGCGACCACACCGATGCGCATATTGCGCTCGGCGACGAATGTACCGCCGTAGCCCACTGGCTCACCGAAGGGCAGGTCACGCACGCAGATCACCCGGGACTCCAGGGTCATGACCGGCTGCAAACGATCGGCGACCGATTGCGACTGATCAAACGGCGTCGCGCCGTAGAGCATGATCCCCGGACGCACCCAGTCACTTGGCACGCTGGGCCAGCCCATGACGGCGGGGGAATTGCGCAGGCTGACTTCAGCGGCCAACCCGGCACGCGCCGATTGAAAAATCGCCACTTGCTCGTCGGTACGGATGCTGTCGAGTTCGTCGGCGCGAGCGAAGTGGGTCATCAGGACAATCTTGGCGGCCTTGCCGCTGTTCAGCAGCCGTTGGTGCGCCGCCTGAAAATCCGCGGGATGGATGCCAACGCGGTGCATGCCCGAATCCATCTTCAGCCACACATTCAGCGGCTTGCCGAGGGCGGTTTGCTCGATGGCATCGAGTTGCCAGAGGGAATGCACCACGCACCAGAAATCATGCTCGACGATCAGCGCCAGTTCGTCGGCCTCGAAAAAGCCTTCCAGCAGCAGAATCGGAGCGTTGATCCCGGCCTGACGAAGCTCCAGCGCTTCTTCAATGCACGCCACGGCAAAACCATCGGCTTCGGATTCCAGCGCCTGCGCAACCCGCACCGCGCCGTGACCGTAGGCATCCGCTTTGATGACAGCGAGCGCCTTGGCGCCAGCGGTGTCGCGCGCCAGCTGGTAGTTGTGGCGCAAGGCCTGAAGGTCGATAAGGGCGCGGGCTGGACGCATGGTGGGGCTTCTTGTGGGTCAATAGATGGATATAGGTGGATGAGCTACGGCAGCGCCGCAATCACCGACAGTTCAACCAGAATCTCCGGCTCGCACAGCTTGGCTTCAACCGTTGCACGCGCAGGGGCCAGGCCTTTCGGCAGCCAGGTGTCCCAGACGCTGTTCATGCCGGCAAAGTGCGCGTCGATGTCTTTCAGGTAGATCGTCACTGACAGAATGCGGGTCTTGTCGGTACCGGCCAGGTCCAGCAGTCGCTCAATGTTGTGAAGCGTTTCGCGGGTCTGTTGCTCGATCCCCGCCGCCATATCGTCGGCCACTTGCCCGGCAAGGTAAACGGTGCCGTTATGGACGACCAACTGGCTCATGCGCTCATTGGTGAGCTGGCGCTGAATGGACATGTTTTGCGATCTCCCTGGAACTGCCATAACGAGAAATATCGAGGCCTTCAGCACTGATTTGTGGCGTCTTGCGAGTGATAAGGTCAGCCAGCAATCTGCCTGAACCGCAGGCCATCGTCCAACCCAATGTGCCATGGCCAGTGTTCAGGAACAGATTGCTGTACGGCGTTGCGCCGACGATCGGCGTGCCGTCCGGCGTGGTCGGGCGCAGACCAGTCCAGAAGCTGGCCTGCTGCAGGTCGCCGCCGTGAGGATAGAGGTCGTTGACGATCATCTCCAGCGTCTCGCGGCGACGGGGATTGAGCGACAGGTCGAAGCCAGCGATCTCGGCCATGCCGCCCACACGAATACGGTTGTCGAAGCGGGTAATCGCCACCTTGTAGGTCTCGTCAAGGATGGTCGACGTCGGCGCCATCGCCGGGTTGGTGATCGGCACCGTCAGCGAGTAGCCCTTGAGCGGATAAACCGGCGCCTTGATGCCAAGGGGCTTGAGCAGTTGCGGCGAGTAGCTGCCGAGCGCCAGTACGTAGCGGTCAGCCGTTTCGAGTTTTCCGTTGATGCGCACGCCGTTGATGGTGTCGCCCGCGAAATCAATGGATTCGATGGACTGGCCGAAGCGGAACTCAACGCCCAGCTTCACACACATCTCGGCCAGACGCGTGGTGAACAGCTGGCAGTCGCCGGTCTGGTCGTTCGGAAGGCGCAGTGCGCCACTGAGGATATTGCTGACACTGGCCAGGGCCGGCTCGACCCGGGCAATGCCTTCACGGTCGAGCACTTCATACGGCACGCCAGCCTGTTCGAGCACCGCGATGTCCTTGGCGGCGTTATCCAGCTGTTCCTGAGTGCGGAACAACTGGGTCGTGCCCAGGCTGCGGCCTTCGTAGGCAATGCCGGTCTCGGCACGTAACTCATCAAGGCAGTCGCGGCTGTATTCGGAGAGGCGAACCATGCGCTCTTTGTTCACGGCGTAGCGGTTCTGGGTGCAGTTGCGCAGCATCTGCGCCATCCACAGGTACTGATCGATATCGGCTGTTGCCTTGATGGCCAGCGGCGCGTGGCGCTGCAGCAACCACTTGAGGGCCTTGAGCGGCACACCCGGCGCGGCCCATGGCGAAGCGTAGCCCGGCGAGACCTGCCCGGCGTTGGCGAAACTGGTTTCCATGGCAGCGGCCGGTCGACGGTCAACGACAGTCACCTCGAAGCCCGCACGCGCCAGGTAATACGCACTGGTGGTACCGATTACGCCACTTCCAAGGACCAGAACGCGCATGTTGATTCCCTCATCGCGGATATCCGCTGACGTTTTCAAGTTTAAGCAAGGATGTGCGCAGTATAAAAAGGCCCGAGCAGTGCTTTTGACTATATAAACGCCTATATTCGGCGTTTCTTCTCGGCAACCGACGCTTTGGCAGAGGGCTTATCGATGCGCACCCAGCACCAGTCCAAACGCGAGCTGGACAAGATCGACCGCAACATCCTGCGCATCCTGCAAAACGATGGCCGGATCTCCTTCACTGAACTGGGCGAACGGGTCGGGCTGTCTACCACGCCATGCACAGAACGGGTTCGGCGCCTGGAGCGTGAAGGCATCATCATGGGCTACAACGCCCGCCTTAATCCGCAGAACCTCAAGGCCAGCTTGTTGGTGTTTGTCGAGATCAGCCTGGACTATAAGTCTGGCGACACCTTTGAGGAATTTCGCCGCGCGGTGCTCAAACTGCCCCATGTGCTGGAATGCCATCTGGTGTCAGGGGATTTCGACTATCTGGTGAAAGCGCGGATTTCCGAGATGGCGTCGTACCGCAAGCTGCTGGGCGACATCCTGCTCAAGCTGCCCCATGTGCGGGAGTCCAAGAGCTACATCGTGATGGAAGAGGTGAAGGAGAGTTTGTGCCTGCCCATTCCGGAGTAAGCATCCGTAAGGGGCTCACCCCAGCTGGCTTCGGCTAAACCAGCACCTGCCGCGTCGAGGCGATGAACTCATGCACCTGCTTCTCGGCGCGGGGGTGAATCAACACATCAGGGCGGCGGCCATTGGGGCATGGCAGGGTTTTCGTGGTGCCAAACAGGCGGCAGATCAGCGGACGCTCGTCGTAGACGGTGCAGCCATTGGGTCCCAGGTGTACGCAATTCAGCTCGTTGAGGGCCGCTTCCTGCTCGGCCGGCGTCTTGCGCGGTAAACGCGACATTTCTTCGGACGACGTGGTCACCGGCCCGCAGCAATCGTGGCATCCCGGGACGCATTCGAACGACGGAATCAGCCGCCGCAGATCGCGGATTTTCTCGCTGTTGCAGGCCATCGCGGCAGTTTCTCCTGTGAAAGGTACTGATTGTGCCCCAGCGCCTCTGCGACTGACACCCGGATGATCATCCACCGGCATTTTCTTGCCCGGGCACCCTGACCCCGCTACCCTCCGTAAAATTTTCCAAACAGTGCTCTCGGGATATTCAACATGAATGCTCGGCCTCCCCAGCCCGGATTGTCTGATCACGCGGCGTCTTACTACGCCGCCACTCGCCATACCCAGCCTGACTCCCCTGCCCTGCACGGCGAGGTCAAAACCGACGTCTGCATCATCGGCGGCGGGTTTTCCGGGCTGAACACGGCGATCGAGCTGGCTGAACGCGGCTTGAAGGTGGTGCTGCTGGAGGCGCACAAGATCGGTTGGGGCGCGAGCGGGCGCAACGGAGGGCAACTGATCCGCGGCGTCGGCCATGATGTGGATCAGTTCAGCAATGTCATCGGCGAGGACGGCGTTCGTCAGCTTAAGCTGATGGGCCTGGAAGCGGTGGAAATCGTCCGCGAGCGTGTCAACAAATACCAGATCGACTGCAATCTGACCTGGGGCTATTGCGACCTGGCGAACAAGCCCAGGGAATTCGAAGGTTTTGCCAAAGACGCCGAAGAGCTGCGCAGCCTGGGTTACCGACATCCGCTTGAATTGATTGAAGCGCGCAACCTCAGCAGCATCATCGGGTCTCCCAACTATGCCGGCGCCCTGCTAGACATGGGCTCGGGCCATCTGCACCCACTGAATCTCGCCCTGGGAGAATCCGCCATCGCCCAGTCGCTGGGCGTGCAGGTATTCGAACACTCGGCAGCGACGCGGCTGGAATACGGGGCAGAAGTCAGCATTCATACAGCCCACGGACGGGTGCGCGCCAGTACGCTGGTGCTGGGCTGTAACGCCTATCTCAATGGGCTCGACGGGGGGTTGAGTGGCAAGGTTTTGCCCGCTGGCAGTTATGTCATTGCCACAGAGCCACTGAGCGAAGCACTCGCCAGCCAACTGATTCCGCGCAATACCGCGATGTGCGATCAGCGTGTGGCGGTGGATTATTTTCGGCTGTCGGCGGATCGGCGCCTGCTGTTCGGCGGCGCTTGCCACTACTCAGGCCGGGACCCGAGCGACATCGCCGCGTACATGCAGCCGAAGATGCTCAAGGTGTTCCCTCAGCTCAAAGACGTGAAGATCGATTTTCAGTGGGGCGGAATGATTGGCATCGGCGCCAACCGCTTGCCGCAGATCGGACGACTGCACACGCATCCAAATGTGTTCTATGCCCAGGCGTATGCGGGGCACGGGCTGAACGCAACGCATCTGGCCGGCAAACTATTGGCTGAAGCCATTAGCGGCCAACACAGTGGCGGGTTCGAGCTCTTTGCCAAAGTGCCACATATCACCTTCCCGGGCGGCAAACATTTGCGCTCGCCGTTACTGGCACTGGGGATGTTGTGGCACCGGTTCAAAGAGCTGGTCTAACCGAACTCGCCGCTGCGAGGCCGACTGCATCACAGGCCTCATTCGCGCCAGAACGGCTTGAGTCCTTCATCCCTCGCCTGCTCGCAGCTCAAGCCAATATCCTTCAGCTGCTCGTCAGTCAGTTTCAACAACGCGCGCCGGGTGGCCCGACGATGCTGAAACAGCCCAAACACTCCCAGCCCGTCCGGCGCGTTGATGCGCGAGCCTGCTTCATGGTCACGGACCAGCTCCCCTGCATACAGCGTTAGCCGAACATCACTTATTCCGCTCATTTCCAGACACCTCATGGTGGGTTTCGAGTGAATTCATGATGTGTCTGTATGGAAAACCATTACAGATCCAAAGAATTATTATTCTTTGCATACAGATCGGTTTAATCCCGCGCTGAATGCTGTATTTTCCCCACATCTGTATTGGTCTGCCGATCGCATCGCCTGTGGGAGTACGCCATGACCCTGTACCTCAACCTCGCCGAACTACTCGGCACGCGCATCGAAAACGGCTTTTATCGCCCCGGCGACCGGCTCCCCTCGGTGCGCGCGTTGAGTCTTGAGCATGGCGTCAGCCTGAGTACGGTGCAGCAGGCGTATCGATTGCTGGAAGACAACGGCCTCGCACTTCCGCGCCCCAAGTCCGGGTATTTCGTACCGGCCGGCCGCAGGACGCCCGCCCTGCCTGCGATTGGCCGCCCCGCGCAGCGCCCGGTGGAAATCTCTCAGTGGGATCAAGTGCTGGAACTGGCGCGAGCCGCACCCAGCCCTGACGTCGTTCAGCTGGGGCGCGGCATGCCCGACGTCACCAGCCCCACCTTGCGCCCACTGACCCAGGCGCTGGGCAGGATCAGCCGTCGTTTGGACATGCCCGGGCTGTATTACGACAACATCCACGGTCGGCGCTGCCTGCGGGAACAAGTCGCCCGGCTGTTGCTGGATTCCGGCACCAACATCGATCCGGATGATCTGGTAATCACCACCGGCGCTCAGGAGGCACTGGCCATCTGCATCCGGTCGGTGTGCCAGCCGGGCGACATCGTCGCAGTCGACTCGCCCAGCTTTCACGGCGCCATGCAGGCGCTCAAGGGGCTGGGCATGAAAGCCCTGGAAATCCCCACCGACCCGCTCACCGGCATCAGCCTCGACGCGCTGGAGCTGGCGCTGGAACAGTGGCCGATCAAAGCCATACAGCTGACCCCGAGCTGCAACAACCCGCTGGGCTACATCATGCCGGAGGACCGCAAACGTGCGCTGTTGACCCTGGCGCAACGCTTCGATGTGGCGATCATCGAAGATGATGTGTATGGCGATCTGGCCTACACCTACCCTCGCCCGCGCACGATCAAATCCTTCGACGAAGACGGCCGCGTTCTGCTCTGCAGCTCGTTTTCCAAGACGCTGGCGCCGGGTTTGCGCGTCGGTTGGGTCGCGCCCGGTCGATACCTTGATCGCGCGCTGCACATGAAATACATCAGCACCGGTTCCACTGCGACCCAGCCACAACTGGCGATTTCCGATTTTCTCAAGGCCGGGCACTACGAGCCGCACATGCGCCGGATGCGCGGCCAGTACCAGCGCAGTCGCGACCTGATGACAGGTTGGGTCACGCGCTACTTCCCGGAAGGCACCCGCGTGAGTCGCCCTCAAGGCGGCTTCATGCTGTGGATAGAACTGCCGGAAGATTTCGACTCCTTGCGCCTGAACCGCGCGTTGCAGGGACAAGGCGTACAGATTGCCGTTGGCAGCATATTTTCGGCGTCCGGCAAATACAGAAATTGCCTGCGCATGAACTTTGCTGCCAAGCCGACCGCGCAAATCGAGGACGCGGTGCGCAAGGTCGGCGCTGCCACGGCGTTGCTCATGCAGCGCGCTGACCCTGCATAACGTTGTGCAGCTTTTAACCTTTTGGAGAAAGCGCGGTCATATCGCCATGACTGATTTTCGAATGACCGCGTTGATGAACTTACGGGCGGTGCCCCTCCTCCTGGCTCTCGCCCTCGGCCTCAGCGGTTGCGCACACACGCCCGCCCCCGACGGTCCGAGTCAGGCACTCCCGGCGGCGCAGTCTTCTTTCGGGCGCTCGATCATGGCCCAGGCGGCGCCTCACGAGGGCCGCTCGGGCTTCCGCCTGCTGCCCAACAGCACCGAAGCCTTCATGGCCCGCGCCGAGCTGATTCGAAACGCCAAGACCAGCCTGGACCTGCAGTACTACATCGTTCACGACGGCCTGAGCACTCGGGCGCTGGTTGACGAACTGCTCAAAGCCGCCGATCGCGGCGTCCGCGTGCGCATCCTGCTGGACGACACTACCAGCGACGGGCTGGATGAAGTCATCGCCACACTTGCCGCGCACCCGAACATTCAGATCCGCCTGTTCAATCCGCTCAATCTGGGCCGCAGCATGGGCGCCACCCGTAATCTGGGTCGGCTCTTCAATCTGTCCCAGCAGCATCGACGCATGCACAACAAGCTGTGGCTGGCCGACGGCGCCGTGGCCATCGTCGGCGGGCGCAATCTGGGCGACGAGTATTTCGACGCCGAACCCAATCTGAATTTCACCGACATCGACATGCTCAGCGTGGGCCCGGTCGCCGAACAGCTGGGTCACAGTTTCGATCAGTACTGGAACAGCACGCTCAGCAAGCCGATCGATGACTTCCTCTACTGGCCGCCCGACCGCAAGGATCTGGCCACCGCGCGCGTGCGTCTGGCCGAGTCGCTGGATCAGGCACACGTGGACAAAAAGGCCTTGTATGAACGGCTGATGGACTATCGGCCTCACCCACGCATGAAGACCTGGCTCAATGAGCTGATATGGGCGCACAACCAGGCCTTGTGGGACGCGCCGACCAAGGTGCTGTCACGCGGCGAGCCTGACCCGCACCTGCTGCTGGCGACCCAACTGAGCCCTGACCTCGGCAACGTGCATAAGGAACTGATGCTGATCTCGGCCTACTTCGTGCCCGGGCAGGAAGGCCTGGTTTACCTGACCGGGCTCTCTGACAAGGGCGTGTCAGTGAACCTGTTGACGAACTCGCTGGAGGCCACCGACGTGCCGGCGGTGCATGGTGGCTATGCGCCGTACCGCCGAGCGCTGCTGGAGCATGGCGTGAAGCTGTTCGAACTGCGCCGCCAGCCTGGCGACCCGAGCAACGCCAAGGGCAGCGGTCCTGCATTTCTGCACACAAACCTGATCAAGGGCGGCTCGGAATCAAGCCTGCACAGCAAGGCGATGATCTTTGATCGGCAGAAAATGTTCGTGGGTTCGTTCAATTTCGACCCACGGTCGGTGCTGTGGAACACCGAAGTCGGCGTGCTGGTCGACAGCCCAGAGCTGACCGAATACCTGCGCGAGCTGGCGCTTCAGGGCATGGCGCCGGCCATCAGTTATCAGGTCAAGCTGGAGAACGACCGACTGGTGTGGGTAACCGAGGACAACGGCAAAATCCATACCCTGTCCAAAGAGCCTGGCGACTGGTGGCGCCGGATGAACGCCTGGTTCAGCACGGCGGTCGGCCTGGAAAAGATGCTCTAAGCCGCCACCGCCTGCGCGCCAAATGCCTTGGGACGCCGGGACAGGATGACCAACCCCAGCGCGCCCGCCGCCATCAATAACGGCAGCGCCTGACCGCTGACCCATTGGCTGCCAGCGCCTGCCGCCAAGGGGCCGAGCAGGCAACCGATCCCCCACAGCTGAGCGACATGGGCATTGGCGCGCACCAGGGCGTCATCGCGGTAACGCTCGCCAATCAGAATCAGCGACAGCGTGAACAGTCCGCCCGCGCTGGCGCCGAACAGCACCCACAGCGGCCAGATGGCGATTGTGTCGACCAGCAGCGGAATCGCCAGGCTCGACACCATCAGCACCAGCGCACACCCGGAGAACAGCCGCCGACGGGACACCCTGTCGGCCAGCGCGCCAATCGGCAGCTGCAGAAGCGCATCACCCACCACCACGGTACTGACCATCGCCAAGGCGATTTCAGGCGTGAAACCCTGCTGCAGGCAATACACCGGCAGCAAGGTCAGAATCATCGCTTCAAACCCGGCGAATAACGCGATGGCCCATGCAATGGCCGGCAAGCTCCGACAGAAGCCGCCGAGATCGCGCAGCGTCACATGGCTGGATTCCGCGCTCGGCGCGCCTGTTCTGCCCAGCAATAGAAACGGCGATACCGCCAGCAAGACGGTGCCCACCCAGAATCCGTAGTCCGCATCAGTGCCAAGGAAGCCGAGCAGCACCGGCCCGCCCAGCTGACTCAGTGCGTAGGAACTGCCGTACAGCGCCACCAGCTTGCCGCGCAGCCTTTCGATGACCAACTGGTTGATCCAGCTTTCGCCGAGCACGAACACAATGGTGAGGATTGTCCCGAGCATCAGGCGCAGGACCAACCAGATCCAGTAGTCAGGCAGTAACGCCAGCAAACCCACTGAAACCGACCCGGCCCACAGGCATAGCCGCATGAGGTTGGCGGTGCCGAGTCTTGAAGCGAGTCGGCTGGCAAGGCTGGCACCCAGTAGCACACCAATGGCCGGCATCGCAGCCATGACGCCGATGGCAAACGCTCCGTAACCCCAGGCTTCCAGACGCAGCGATACCAGCGGCATGCTCACGCCCAGCGCCAGGCCGACGCTCAATACCGACGCCAGCACGGCGAAATAAGTACCCCAACGCATCACCACGCTCCTGTGGCTCAAAAGGACGAAACAAAACAGCCGGGCTTTGAGTAAAGCCCGGCTGCGTTGGTTTTTTACAGCGACTGAGGGTTGATCGCGCGCGACTCTCTACAGCTTGATCCAGGTCGCCTTCAGCTCGGTGTATTTGTCGAACGCATGCAGTGACTTGTCGCGGCCGTTACCAGACTGTTTGAAGCCACCGAACGGCGCGGTCATGTCGCCGCCATCGTACTGATTGACCCACACGCTGCCCGCACGCAACGCCTTCGCGGTCAGATGTGCCTTGGACAAGTCAGCCGTCCACACCGCCGCAGCCAGGCCATAAGGCGTGTCGTTGGCAATCTGAATGGCTTCTTCAGCGGTATCGAAGGTCAGCACAGAAAGCACCGGCCCAAAGATCTCTTCCTGAGCGATCTTCATCGCGTTGGTCACACCGTCGAAAATCGTCGGCTCGACGTAGGTGCCGCCGGTTTCCTGAAGGATGCGCTTGCCACCGACGACCAACTTGGCGCCGTCTGTGTGGCCAGCTTCGATGTACGACAACACTGTATTCATCTGCTGGGTATCGACCAGCGCGCCAACGGTTGTCGACGGGTCGAGGGGATTGCCCGGCTTCCAGGCTTTCAGCGCGTCGATCACCATCGGCAGGAATTTCTCCTTGATCGAGCGCTCGACCAACAGACGTGAGCCGGCCGTGCAGACCTCGCCCTGGTTGAAAGCAATGGCGCTGGCCGCAGATTCGGCCGCAGCCTGCAGATCCGGCGCATCGGCGAAGACGATGTTCGGGCTTTTGCCGCCGGCTTCCAGCCAGACGCGCTTCATGTTCGATTCGCCCGAGTAGATCAGCAACTGCTTGGCGATCTTCGTCGAACCGGTGAATACAGCGGTGTCGACGTCCATGTGCAACGCCAGCGCTTTACCCACCGTGTGGCCGTAACCCGGCAGCACGTTCAGCACGCCGGCCGGAATACCGGCCTCAATGGCGAGTTGAGCGACGCGGATGGCGGTCAGCGGGGATTTTTCCGATGGCTTGAGGATCACCGAATTGCCGCTCGACAGCGCAGGGCCGAGCTTCCAGGACGCCATCAGCAGCGGGAAATTCCACGGCACAATAGCCGCCACTACGCCAATCGGCTCGCGAGTCACCAGGCCCAGTTGATCGTGTGGGGTCGGCGCCACTTCGTCGTACAGCTTGTCGATGGCCTCGCCGCTCCAGCTCAATGCCTGGGCGGAGCCGGGAATGTCGATGCCGTAGGAATCGCTGATGGGCTTGCCCATGTCGAGGGTTTCAAGCAGCGCGAGTTCTTCAACGTTTTCGTTGATCAGCTCTGCCAGACGAAGCATGGCTGCCTTGCGCTTGGCCGGCGCCAATCGCGACCAGACGCCGGAATTGAACGTAGCCCGGGCGTTTTCGACGGCGCGCTGCGCATCGGCGGCGTCACAACTGGCGACATGGGCGAGGAGGCGGCCATCGACCGGACTGATGCAGTCGAACGTCGAGCCGGATGCGGCGTCTGTGTATTCACCGTTGATGAAAGCACGGCCTTCGATTTTCAAATCCTGGGCGCGTTGTTCCCAGTCAGCATGAGTCAGGGTGGTCATGAAACGTCCTCCTCTTATGAAATAGGCGCGTCTTCGCACTCGAATCGGGCTTCAGGACAGTGCCTGACGCGTCATCGGATCGGCCGAAGGCATTCGCCACCCTAAACCAGCATTGGGCGGATTTCCAATATATTGGACATAAGCGGGCGAAATCTGGCCGGATCGTGCATTTTATTCAACAGTCCCCGCACTCGCTTGCGCTTTCCATCCGGCCCTCGGCAAGCAACAATCACGCAGCGCCCACTTTCAGGAATCAGATATGAGCATCGAAAGCATTGTCGACTTCAGCGAAGCCACTACTGCAGCGGAGCGTTTCACGCCTGCGGCTGAAAAGATTCTCAAGGGCGAGCCGAACCAGACGGTTTACAACCATTACAACAGCCCGTGCGGGCAGCTGAATGCAGGCGTCTGGGAAGGGGAAGTCGGTCAGTGGAAAGTGAATTACACCGAGCACGAGTACTGTGAAATCGTGCAGGGCGTCTCGGTCCTTCGTGACGAAGCAGGCAAGTCGAAAACCCTGCGCGCGGGTGACCGTTTTGTGATTCCTGCCGGGTTCAAGGGTACGTGGGAAGTGCTGGAAGCATGCCGCAAGATCTATGTGGTGTTCGAACAGAAGGCCTGAGCCTCAGGTGACCGACTTTATTTCACCCACAAAAAAGCCCGCATCGCTGCGGGCTTTTTCGTAAGACGCAAAAATCAATTACTTGATTTTGGCTTCTTTGTAGATCACGTGCTTACGAACAACCGGATCGAATTTTTTAATTTCGATTTTGTCCGGAGTCGTGCGCTTGTTCTTGTCGGTGGTGTAGAAGTGGCCGGTGTTAGCGGTCGACACCAAACGGATCAATTCACGCATGATTTTCTCCCTTAAACCTTAGCGCCAGCACGGCGGATTTCGGCCAGAACAACCGTGATACCACGCTTGTCGATGATGCGCATGCCTTTGGCAGATACGCGCAGACGTACGAAGCGTTTCTCTTCTTCAACCCAGAAGCGGTGATGCTGCAGGTTTGGCAGGAAACGACGACGGGTTTTGTTGTTTGCGTGGGAAATGTTATTCCCGGTTACCGGACCCTTACCGGTAACTTGACATACTCTCGACATGCCTCAGCCCTCTAAAACCACATGCCCAACCCGGCATGGGTTGGCCGCTTAATCTCTCAGTCATTTGGCGCCAGGCGCCGCGTTTCTTCAGGGGTCTTACCGGCCACACCTGCGGTGAAGGCAGCGGGCCCCTAGAAAAGAGCGCTGCTTTATACCAGAAAGCCCCCGGTGCAACAACACAAACCACGAATTGCCTGCCAGATAACCCGACCTTATACCCGGCAAGACCAGCGGCGTTAGGCGCGGCGGGAAATATACCACTCGTCGCGCCGTGGCGATTGTTCTGCGCCAATCGATGGTCTAGGGTTACTGACTCTCCAGACTGCGCCGGCAGATGGGCTCTCTCTGAAAGGAAAATCGCCATGCGCCTAGCCGTTCTACCCCTGTTGCTCGCGTCCCTGTCTGCGCCATTGCTGGCCCAGGCGGCGACGACGCTGAGCGTCTGCACGGAAGCCAGCCCTGAAGGCTTTGACGTGGTGCAGTACAACTCGCTGACCACCACCAATGCTTCGGCCGACGTGCTGATGAATCGTCTGGTGGATTACGACGCCAAGGACGCCAAGCTGGTTCCGAGCCTGGCGCAGAGCTGGAGCGTGTCGCCTGACGGCCTGACCTATGACTTCAAACTGCGCGCCGGCGTGAAATTCCATCACACCGACTACTTCACCCCGACGCGCGAGCTTAACGCTGACGACGTGGTGTTCAGCTTCAAGCGCATGCTCGATTCGGCCAATCCATGGAATAAGGTCGCCGCGCAGGGCTTCCCCCACGCGCAGTCGATGCAATGGCCATCGCTCATCAAGAAAGTCGAGGCGACCGATGCCACCACAGTGCGCATCACCCTGGACCACCCGGATGCGACCTTTCTGGCGACGCTCAGCATGGGTTTCGCTTCTATCTATTCTGCCGAGTACACCGCGCAGCTATTGAAGGCGGGCACCCCGGAGAAGCTGAACAGTCAGCCGATCGGCACAGGGCCCTTTGTCTTCAAGCGATTCCAGAAAGACTCGGTAGTACGTTACGAGGCCAATCCGGATTATTTCGCCGGCAAGCCAGCCGTTGATGCGCTGATCTACGCGATTACGCCGGACGCCAACGTTCGTCTGCAACGTATTCGCCGCAATGAGTGCCAGGTTGCCCTCTCGCCGAAGCCGATGGATGTTGCTGAAGCTGGCAAGGATTCGAACCTGAAGGTCGAAAAGACAGACGCCTTCATGACCGCTTTCCTGGCGATCAACAGTCAGCATCCCCCGCTCGATAAGCCGGAAGTGCGTCAGGCAATTAACCTGGCATTCGACAAAGACACGTACCTGAAAGCGGTATTCGAGGGCTCGGCGCGCCCGGCCAACGGTCCGTATCCGCCTAATACCTGGGGCTACGCCGGCGACCTGCCGGGCTACAAGCACGACGTGGCGAAAGCCAGGGATCTGCTGGCAAAGGCCGGTCTGAAAGACGGCTTCAAGACGACGATCTGGACTCGGCCGTCGGGTAGCTTGCTCAACCCCAACCCGAACGCAGGTGCGCAGTTGCTGCAGAACGACTTGGCCGCGGTAGGGATCAAGGCGGAAATCAAAGTTATCGAATGGGGCGAGCTGATTCGCCGCGCCAAGACCGGCGAGCACGACCTGCTCTTCATGGGCTGGTCGGGGGATAACGGCGATCCGGATAACTTCCTGACGCCGCAGTTCTCCTGCGCCGCGGTGAAATCCGGCACCAACTTCGCCCGCTACTGCGATGAAGGGCTGGACAAGCTGATCAGCCAGGGTAAGGCGGTGACCGATCAGGCGCAGCGCAGCAAGTTGTATCACCAGGTTCAAGAGCAGATCCAGAAGCAGGCATTGTGGCTGCCGCTTGCGCATCCAACGGCCTATGCGCTGCTGCGCAAGAATGTCGAGGGTTACAGCGTGAGCCCGTTTGGTCGTCAGGATTTCTCCAAGGTGACCGTGAAGTAATTCGCGAGAAACTATTGAAGGGTGTATTGAAGGGGACTGGTGTATTGGAGGGGACTGATTTATTTACAGCGCTTCACCGTAAATTAATCTGTCCCCGCTTTAAGCATCAACGACATGCCGCCTTAGCCTTTGATCTTGATACGCAGACTCCTCACCCCGCTGAACTCGACTTCGGCGTGGGCACACTCCGCTCTCGGGGACAGATTCATTTACGGTGAAGCTTTGTAAATAAATCAGTCCCCTTTCAACAATGCGGTATGGCCCGCCCCCTTCCCGGCTAAAGCCGGTCCCACGAACAGCTTGTCGGCCAGCTTTACAGCCGCTACATCAACCCATACTCAACCATCGACAACGGATCGCCGTCGCCGATGATCAAATGATCCAGCACCACCACGTCCACCAGCGCCAGCGCCTGTTTCAGGTGCCGCGTCAGATCGATATCGGCTTCGCTGGCGTCTTTTACGCCGGAGGGGTGATTGTGACAAAGGATCAATCCCGCCGAGTTGTGGGCCAATGCGCGCTTGACCACCTGCCGCGCGTGAACATGCGCCGTGTTGATCGAGCCGTGAAACAACACTTCGAAGGTCTGAACCCGGTTCTTGCTGTCCAGAAACAGGCAACCAAAGACTTCATGGGGCTCGTGCCGTAACAGCGCCTTGAGGTAGCGACGCACCTGCGTCGGGTTTTCCAGCACAGAATCGCGCTTCAAATCCTCGCCCATGTTGCGCCGGGCCATTTCCATGACCGCCTGCAATTGCGCGAACTTGGCGGGTCCCAGACCCAGCTCGCTGCTGAACGCCGTCAGGTTGGCTTCGAGCAATGCACGCAGGCTGCCGAACTGATTCAAAAGGTGCCGGGCCAGGTCCACGGCACTTCTGCCCGAGACGCCCGTGCGCAAGAAAATCGCCAGCAATTCAGCGTCCGACAGACTCGACGCCCCCCGTTCCAGCAGCTTCTCCCGCGGACGCTCTGCCGCCGGCCAATCGCGAATACTCATAGCAGCTCCCTGTCTGTGGCGCCGCTGTTCCCGTGCGGTCGCTGTGCTATCTTAGCCGCTCTTTTTTGCGCGACAGTCAGGCCTGGGGAGGCTAATGATTGCCGCGTGTTAACCGACCTTAAGGCAGGCCTATGCAGCGGCTGTATCGAAAACGCATCGTTCTCGGCGTCGGCGGTGGCATCGCGGCCTACAAGAGCGCCGAACTGGTCCGCCGTTTGCGCGACCACGGTGCAGAAGTCCGTGTCGTCATGACCAAAGGCGGCGCCGAGTTTATTACCCCGCTGACCATGCAGGCCTTGTCCGGCCATCCGGTTCACCTTGATTTGCTCGACCCCGCAGCCGAAGCCGCCATGGGCCATATCGAGCTGGCCAAGTGGGCCGACATGATCCTCATCGCACCGGGCACCGCCGACCTCATGGCCCGCCTGGCCCAAGGCATTGCCAACGATCTGCTGACCACCGTGGTGCTGGCGACCGATGCCATCGTTGCCGTCGCACCCGCGATGAATCAGGCGATGTGGCGCGACCCCTCCGTGCAGGCCAATCTGCAACTGCTCGAACAGCGCGGTCTGCGCATGTTCGGTCCGGCCAGCGGCAGCCAGGCCTGTGGAGACGTCGGCTACGGGCGCATGCTCGAACCCAATGACCTGGCGCAATCGGCCGCCGATTGCTTCCAGCGCCTAACGCTGACCGGCAAGCACGTGTTGATCACCGCCGGCCCGACTCAGGAAAACATCGATCCGGTTCGCTACATCACCAACCACAGCTCCGGAAAAATGGGCTTCGCCCTGGCCGAAGCCGCTGCCGAAGCGGGCGCGCGGGTCACCCTGATCACTGGCCCGGTGAACCTGCAGACACCTGACCGAGTGTCGCGTGTCGACGTCGTCAGCGCCCGCGACATGCTCGCCGCCTGCGAAGACGCCATGCCTTGCGATCTCTTCATCGCCTCCGCAGCCGTCGCGGACTACCGGCCGGAAGTCGTCGCCACGCAGAAATTGAAGAAAGATCCCACGACCGGAGATGGTCTTCTGTTGCAGATGGTCCGCAACCCGGACATTCTCGCCACCCTCGCCCAGCGCCCGGATCGCCCGTTCAGCGTAGGCTTCGCGGCCGAAACCGAACACCTGCTCGATTACGCCGCACGCAAGCTCAAGGACAAGAACCTTGATCTGATCGTCGCCAATGACGTCGCCAATCCCAGCATTGGCTTCAACAGCGAAGAAAACGCCTGCAGCGTGATCGACCGAGCGTTGCAAGCGACGCTCTTCGCCCAGACCAGCAAAGCCAAGATCGCGCGGCAGCTGGTGACTTTTATCGCCGATCGCATGAACCAGGTTTAATCACGAATGCACGCTCTACAAGCCAAGATCCTCGACCCTCGCATTGGCAGCGAATTTCCGCTTCCCGCTTACGCCACTTCAGGCTCGGCCGGCCTGGACCTGCGCGCCATGCTGAAAGAAGACACGCTGCTCGAACCCGGCCAAACCCTCCTGATTCCTACCGGGCTGTCGATATACATCGCAGACCATGGCCTGGCTGCACTGATCCTGCCGCGCTCGGGCCTGGGGCATAAACACGGCATCGTGCTGGGCAACCTGGTGGGCCTGATCGACTCCGATTATCAAGGCGAGCTGATGGTTTCCTGCTGGAACCGCGGCCAGACCGCTTTTAATATCTCCATCGGCGAGCGTCTGGCTCAGCTTGTACTGGTGCCGGTGGTGCAGGCGCAGTTTGAAATCGTCGAAGAGTTCGATGAAAGTCAGCGCGGCGCTGGCGGCTTCGGTCACTCCGGCAGCCACTGATCCCGCAAAAAACACCCACTTTGGCTAACGCATCGCTTGTGGCCTGACGTGCTGTAAGCGATGCGAACACAACAAGAACGCGTCAGGACGACCCAGCACGGAGAGTTAGTTTGAAAGGCATCAAACGCACAGCCAAAGTGACCCCCGCTCCGGAAACAACCGACGCGCTCAGTAAAGACGCCAATCTGAGTTTGGCGAGTCCCGGCCTCATTCCTGCACTCATCGGCCTGATCGCGGCAATGGTGCTGGTGTGGCTTGCCATTCAAAGCCAGCCGCAGCAACAGGAGCAGCTGGTTCAGGCCTGGGGCAGCGCGCAAGCCGGGGCCGTCAACAAGGCACTGCGTCAGATCAACGCTGACACCCAGGCCGCTGCAATGGACCCCGCGCTGAACCAGGCCTTGTCGAGCAGCAATCCGTCGCTCATCGAAAGCGCGCAAAACCAACTGCGGTACCGCGACGGCGTGGTGGGCGCACGGCTCAACCCTATGGGGTTCAACAGCGTAGACACCCAAAGCGCTCTGCCGATCAGCTTCGCCACGCTGGACATGCTGGCCAAGGCCGGCAAGGGTGAAATGCCGGCGCCCGAAGCGCGCAAGGTTGGCGACACATGGCTGATCTACAGCGCCGCCGCCCTGCGCACGTCACCAGACGCGCCGATCACCGGCACATTGCTGCTGGCGTTCAATCCGCAGCGCCTGATCGCCGCACTCCCCGAGACCCCCACCGATGTGGGTCAGGTGGTACTCGTGCAACAGTTCGGTACCGCCACTGCGCAGACTTTTCTCACCCGTGGCGAAGACGATGGCAGCCGTGCACAGGAATTCTCCACCGGCTACCCCAACTGGAAACTGACCTTTGCCGCCGGCACAGCACTACAAGGCTCCACGCCCTGGCTGATGCTGCTGCTCGCCTTGCTGGTTGCCGCCGGTGCAATGCTGCTAGCGCTCTATCTGAACGAGAGTGCGCTCAAGCGCCGGGTCGCGGCTGACGCGCGGCAGCTTGAGCAACTGCTGCAAGAGCTCTCTGGGGGCAAGGCCGTCAAGGCCTTCAGCATGAGCCTCCCCGCGTTGAACGGGCTCGCCCAGAGCCTCGCGCGATTCTCGCTGCGCAATAGTCCGACGGGCGCTGCGTCGGATCAAGCATCGAAATCCGGCGCACCGCTGCAGGGTCCTGCACCGGGCCTGCCAGTGGTGTCGGAGGAAGACCAGTTGACCGACCCGCTGTTCCAGGACACCGATATTCTTGACCTCGACTTGATCGATGATCCTCAGGATCTCACGCAGCCGGAGCCCTCCCGCGCCATGAGCAGCAGCGTCTCCAGCGCCCCGCCATTTCCCGAAACGATATTTCGCGCCTATGACATCCGCGGCATTGTTGGCGATACGCTGAACGCCGAAACCGCCTACTGGATCGGCCGAGCCGTCGGCGCAGAAAGCCTGGCGCAGGGCGAGCCGCATGTTTCGGTGGGCCGCGACGGGCGACTTTCAGGCCCTGAGCTGGTCGCGAACCTGATCAAGGGCCTGCACGACAGCGGCTGCCACGTCAGCGACCTTGGTCTGGTGCCCACGCCGGCGCTGTACTACGCCACTCACGTGCTGGCGGGCAAAACAGGCGTCATGCTGACGGGCAGTCACAACCCGAAGGATTACAACGGCTTCAAGATCGTCATTGCCGGCGACACCCTAGCAGACGAGCAGATTCAGGCATTGCACGAACGCATCAAGGCCAATGACCTGCCGTCCGCCAAAGGCAGCATCATCAAGGTCAATATCCTCGACCGTTATGCCAGCCAGATCATTGGCGATGTCGTGCTCGCGCGGCGCATGAAAGTGGTGGTGGACTGCGGCAACGGCGTCGGCGGCGTCATCGCCCCGCAATTGATCGAAGCGCTGAATTGCGAAGTCATCCCGCTGTACTGCGAGGTCGACGGCAACTTCCCCAATCATCACCCTGATCCTGGCAAGCCGGAGAACCTTCAGGACCTGATCGCCAAGGTTCGGGAAACCGGTGCCGATCTGGGCCTGGCGTTCGACGGTGATGCCGATCGTGTCGGTGTCGTCACCAACATCGGCACCATCATCTATCCTGACCGTCTGCTAATGCTGTTTGCCCGCGATGTGGTCAAGCGCAACCCCGGGGCCGACGTGATTTTCGACGTCAAATGCACACGCCGCCTGATACCGTTGATCCACGAATACGGAGGCCGCCCGGTCATGTGGAAGACTGGGCATTCGTTGATCAAGAAGAAGATGAAAGAAAACGGCGCGCTGCTGGCAGGCGAGATGAGCGGACACATCTTCTTCAGGGAGCGTTGGTTCGGTTTCGACGACGGCATCTACAGCGCGGCGCGTCTGCTGGAGATCCTCAGTCAGGAAAAACTAAGCGCCGAGGAGCTTTTCCAGACCTTTCCAAACGATCTTTCAACGCCCGAGATCAACATCAAAGTCACCGAGACCCGCAAGTTCAGCATCATGGAAGCGCTGGAGCGCGACGCCCAGTGGGGCAATGCCAACCTCACCAGCATCGATGGTGTGCGGGTTGATTATCCGAAAGGCTGGGGCCTGGTTCGCGCGTCCAACACCACCCCGGTGCTGGTATTGCGCTTCGAGGCCGAAACCGAGCTCGAGCTGCAACGGATCAAGGACGTCTTCCACACCCAGTTGAAACACGTAGCACCGGATCTAGAACTTCCTTTTTGACCCTATTTTGAGTGGAGCCCAAATGACCCTCGAACGTGATGCCGCAGCCAATGCCGCCAAGGTCCTCTCCGAAGCGTTGCCCTACATCCGACGCTTTGTCGGCAAGACGCTTGTTATCAAGTACGGCGGCAACGCCATGGAGAGTGACGAGCTGAAAACCGGCTTCGCCCGCGACATCGTGCTGATGAAGGCGGTGGGCATCAACCCGGTCGTGGTTCACGGCGGCGGCCCTCAGATCGGCGACCTGCTCAAGCGTCTGTCGATCGAAAGCCACTTCGTCGACGGCATGCGCGTGACCGATGCAGAAACCATGGACGTGGTGGAAATGGTGCTCGGCGGCCAGGTCAACAAGGACATCGTCAACCTGATCAATCGCCACGGCGGCAGCGCGATCGGCCTGACCGGTAAAGACGCGCAGCTGATTCGCGCGAAAAAAATGAACGTCACGCGCCAAACCCCGGACATGCTCAAGCCGGAAATCATCGACATCGGCCATGTGGGTGAAGTCGTCGGCATCAACACCGACCTGCTGAACATGCTGGTGAAAGGCGATTTCATTCCGGTGATTGCGCCGATTGGCGTGGGCGCGGATGGCGAGTCGTACAACATCAACGCCGATCTGGTGGCAGGCAAGGTCGCTGAAGCCTTGAAGGCTGAAAAGCTGATGCTGCTGACCAACATTGCCGGCTTGATGGACAAGGAAGGCAAAGTGCTGACCGGCCTGACCACCGAGCAGGTGAATAGCTTGATTGCCGACGGCACCATCTACGGCGGGATGCTGCCGAAGATCCGCTGCGCACTGGAAGCGGTTCAGGGCGGGGTCAACACTTCGCACATCATCGACGGCCGTGTGCCGAATGCCGTGCTGCTGGAGATCTTCACCGATACCGGCGTCGGCACGCTGATCAGCAATCGCAAGCGTCACTGATTGCGGCTGCAAAAAGCCCCACGCGGCTCACTGCCGGGTGGGGCTTTTTTATAGCCACGTTTTAGCGGCGTCCAACAGCGGTGATCACCGACCTAGCAACTTCTGCAGCCGCGCTCGATCTTGCGCAAACTCGGCCTCGGCCTGAGTTCGCGCCGTCTGGTAGCGCAGGATGTCGACTTTCAGGTTCTGCTGCTGATCACGCAGATCATCCATCTGATCCAGCAGCGTCTTCGGCACCGGGTGCCCTGCCCGCTCTTGATCAGCTGCCTGTGTTTGCAGCGTGCCTTGCTGGGTAACGAGATTCTGGATGTTGCCTTGCGCCACAACGATCAGGCCATCGAGTTCGGCGAGTCGACGACTCTTCGCCCGGTCGACGTCCTCAACGCTGCTGTACAGCCGCAGCAGATGCGCATCGGCATCGGATTGCAGCTTGGCGGCCTGGGCATTACGCAACTCATCGGCGGACGGTGCAGGCGGTACGGTCTGCACCACGCGGCCGCGCTGATTGAGCACTTCATAACCCTTGCCGACGTACTCCGGCGGCACGCCTTGACGATCGAGCACGGTTACGCCGCGACTGTCGACGTAGCGATACAGCACGATGCCCGGCGCGTCGTCCGCATGAACGCTCGCGATGCAACCCAAACCCAGCGACAGACAAAAACCCAACGTGCCCAGCTTGAGCATAACCGCATCCTTTTGAAGGCTCAGATTCCGTATTGAGCCCGGTACGCTTCGACGGCAGGCAAATGCTGCTTGAGCTGCGGATCGTCGGCCAGAAACTCCAGCACTTGATTCAACGACACGATGCTCACCACCGGAATGCCGAAATCACGCTCGACTTCCTGAATGGCAGACAGTTCGCCGTTGCCGCGCTCCTGGCGGTTCAACGCGATCAGCACGCCTGCAGCGTTCGCGCTCTGGGCCTTAATGATCTGCATGACTTCGCGAATGGCGGTGCCTGCGGTGATCACGTCGTCGATGATCAGCACATTGCCGGTCAACGGCGCACCTACCAGGCTGCCGCCTTCGCCATGGGCCTTGGCCTCTTTGCGGTTGAAGCACCAAGGGAGATCGAGGCTGTGATGCTCGGCAAGGGCCACGGCCGTCGCCGCTGCAAGGGGAATACCCTTGTAGGCCGGGCCGAACAGAACATCGAAGGAGATACCGCTTTCAACGACAGCGGCGGCGTAGAACTTGCCCAGCTGAGCAAGAGCGGAACCGCTGTTGAAAAGACCGGCATTGAAGAAGTAAGGACTGGTGCGTCCAGACTTCAAAGTGAACTCACCGAAGCGCAAAACTCCGCGATCGATGGCAAAACGAATGAAATCGCGTTGATACGCCTGCATGAAAAAAGCCCCGAATACCACGGATTTAGCTAATTAGGTAGAGCTCGGGTATCATACACGCACGTGATTTTTGGGGCCATTTATGCGGATCATCAGTGTGAACGTTAATGGTATTCAGGCTGCAGTCGAGCGTGGTTTGCTCAGTTGGCTGCAAGCCCAGAATGCCGACGTCATCTGCCTTCAGGACACCCGCGCCTCCGCCTTTGAACTGGACGACCCAGCCTTCCAACTGGACGGCTACTTCCTATATGCCTGCGAAGCCGAAGTGCCAGCCCAGGGTGGCGTGGCGCTTTACTCGCGGCTGCAACCGAAGGCGGTCATCAACGGTCTTGGTTTCGAGACGGCTGACCGTTACGGGCGTTACCTGCAGGCAGATTTCGACAAAGTCAGTATCGCGACCTTGCTGCTCCCTTCCGGGATGAACGGCGATGAAGACTTGAATCAGAAATTCAAGCTCATGGACGATTTCGGCAAGTACCTCGACAAGCAGCGGCGCAAACGTCGCGAGTACATTTACTGTGGCTCGCTGTACGTGGCGCAACAGAAGCTGGACATCAAAAACTGGCGCGACAGCCAGCAATCTCCAGGCTTCCTGGCACCAGAGCGTGCGTGGATGGACGAGATCGTTGGCAACATGGGTTATGTCGATGCCCTACGCGAAGTCAGCCGCGAAGGCGATCAGTACAGCTGGTGGCCGGATAACGAACAGGCCGAGATGCTCAATCTGGGCTGGCGCTTCGATTATCAGTTGCTGACCCCGGGCCTGCGCCGTTTCGTACGCAGTGCACGCCTTCCACGCCAGCCGCGCTTCTCGCAACATGCGCCACTGATCGTGGACTACGACTGGACGCTCACTATCTGACGTTCAGTTGCTCAAAAAAGCCGACGTGAAGTCGGCTTTTGTTTGTCCGCAGCTCAGGCAAGCGCCCGATCCTTGATCCCGCTTACTTGATTAACCGCCAGGTGAACGGATAGCGGTAGGCGACGCCGTCATTGACCTTCACGCCCGCGATGATCGTCAGCACCAGCGCGCCGACGCCCACCAGCATCAACAGCGGAAAGCCGATGATCACCACCATCAGCAAAAAACAGATCATCGCGGCAATGGCGACGGTGATCTGAAAATTGAGGGCTTCCTTGCCTTGAGCATCGATGTACGGATCAACTTCTTTCTTGAGCTGCCAGACGATCAGCGGCCCCAGCAAATTGCCGAACGGAAAGATCAGGCCGAAAAACGCCGCGAAGTGGCACAGCATTGCCCACTGACGGACTTCTTTACTCGGCGTTGGCAACGGCGACTGACTCTCGATCATCATGCTTTCCCTGTTTTGATGTAGTGCTCTGACGCAATGGAAATCGATCAGTCGGCCAGTGCCGACTGCTGCAGTTCGAAGATTTCGTTCATGCCTTTTTGAGCCAGTGCCAGCATCGCGTTCAGGTCTTCAGGCTGAAACGGCGCCCCCTCGGCTGTGCCTTGCACTTCGATGAAACCGCCCGCGCTGGTCATGACCACGTTGAGGTCAGTCTCGGCCGCGGAGTCTTCAAGGTAATCCAGGTCCAGCACCGGCTCGCCCTGATACATGCCCACTGACACTGCCGCGATCATCTGTTTCAGCGGATCGCCGCCCTTGAGGCCGCCACGCTTTTTGATGGACTTCAGCGCGTCGATCAGCGCGACCATGGAGCCGGTGATCGACGCAGTGCGCGTCCCGCCGTCCGCCTGGATGACATCGCAGTCGACGTACAAGGTGATTTCACCCAGCTTGGACATGTCCAGTGCCGCGCGCAGCGAGCGACCGATCAGGCGCTGGATCTCGAGGGTACGGCCGCCTTGCTTGCCACGACTGGCTTCGCGCTGGTTACGCTCGCCGGTGGCGCGAGGCAGCATGCCGTATTCAGCTGTCAACCAGCCCTGGCCCTGCCCCTTGAGAAAGCGCGGAACGCCGTTTTCAACGCTGACGGTGCAGATCACCTTGGTATCACCGAACTCGACCAGCACAGAACCCTCGGCGTGCTTGGTGTAGTTGCGGGTGATGCGGATCGGGCGAAGCTGATCGGCAGCGCGACCACTTGGACGTTTCATCTGGGATACCTGTACTGGGAGACGGAAAACGGTCTGCATTATAGAGGTGCAGGCACGGCTTGGGACATCTAATGACGTATTGCTCACGACGGGCGCTGCAGGTTTGCGCTGCCAGGCAGCACGATCACAACGCCGCGCATCGCTTGCGACAATGCCACATTTGGGCGCACACCCTGCACTGAGCTACAATCCTGCGCCTTTATAGCCAGTCGTTTCCCGACGATACTTTGCCGGGGATTCATCCCGGACCGGCTGTCCGCAAACGCCTGAATTTATAGAGGTACTTCCCATGGTGCACAGCATGACGGCTTTTGCCCGCGCTGAACGAGCCGGCCCACAAGGCACGCTGAGCTGGGAAATGCGCTCGGTCAATCACCGTTACCTCGAACCTCACCTGCGCCTGCCGGAATCATTTCGTGACCTCGAAGGCGCTGTGCGCGAGGCGCTGCGCCAGGGCCTTTCCCGAGGCAAGGTCGAATGCACCCTGCGCTTCACCGAAGAGACCGCAGGCAAACCGCTGCAGGTTGACCGCGAACGCGCCGGGCAACTGGTCGCGGTAGCGGAGATCGTCGCCAGCCTGATCAGTCAGCCCGCCGCGCTGAATCCGCTCGAAGTGCTGGCCTGGCCCGGTGTTCTGGTGGCCGATGCTGCCGACCCGCAAGCGCTGAACAACGACGCCCTGGCCCTGTTTAACGAGGCGCTCGATGAGCTCAAGGCTGGTCGCGCCCGCGAAGGCGCCGATCTGGCCAGGCTTCTCGACGAACGGCTCACCGCGATCAAGACTGAAGTCGCGACCTTGCGTACGCTCGTGCCGCAAATGCTCGCCGCCCAGCGCCAAAAGGTGCTCGATCGCTTTGCCGACATGAAGGCCGAGCTCGATCCGCAGCGCCTGGAACAGGAAATGGTCCTGCTGGCGCAAAAAAGTGACGTCGCCGAAGAACTCGACCGCCTGAGCACGCACGTCACTGAAGTGCGCCGCGTACTCAAGGCCGGCGGGCAAGCCGGGCGCCGGCTGGATTTCCTGATGCAGGAGCTCAACCGCGAAGCCAACACACTGGGCTCCAAAGCCTTTGACCCTCGAAGCACGCAAGCCGCCGTCAACCTCAAAGTGTTGATCGAGCAGATGCGCGAACAAGTGCAGAACATTGAGTAAGGCCACCTCCGACATGACCCACAGCACCGGCACCCTGTACATCATTTCCGCCCCATCGGGCGCGGGCAAGACCAGTCTGGTCAACGCCCTGATCAACGCTCAGCCGCAGATCCGCGTGTCGGTGTCCCACACCACCCGGGCCATGCGTCCGGGCGAAGTGGACGGCGTGAACTACCACTTCGTCGATCGCGCCGAATTCGTGCGCATGATCGAGCACGGCGATTTTCTCGAACAGGCTGAAGTCTTCGGCAATATGTACGGGACCTCGCAGAGCCGTTTGCAGCAGACGCTGGACGAAGGTCATGACCTGATTCTGGAGATCGACTGGCAAGGCGCCGAGCAGGTTCGCAAACTGATGCCCCGCGCGCGCTCGATCTTCATTCTGCCGCCAACGCAGCAAGCGCTGCGCCAGCGCCTGACCAATCGGGGTCAGGACAGCGACGAGATTATCGAAGGCCGCATGCGCGAAGCCGTCAGCGAGATGAGTCACTACGCCGAATACGATTACATTGTGATCAACGACGATTTCGCCACGGCGCTCGAAGACCTGAAAGCGATCTTCCGCGCCAACTTGCTGAGCCAGGAACACCAACAGCAGCGCCACACCGAGCTGTTGGCTCAACTGCTGGCCTGACCGGTTCTTAGGCAGCAAAACCGATCCATTCAAAATCAGCGCTTCCCTTAACGCTGGTGATTTTTTAGACTGTCGAGTCCGCTCGCCCATTCGGGCACCGCGCATATCGCATTTGCTACGAGGAATACCCATGGCCCGCGTGACCGTTGAAGACTGCCTGGAACATGTAGATAACCGTTTTGAGCTGGTCATGCTCGCCACCAAGCGCTCGCGTCAACTGGCGACCGGTGGCAAAGAGCCAAAGCTGGCATGGGAAAACGACAAGCCTACCGTAGTGGCCCTGCGTGAAATCGCTGCAGGCCTGATGGATTACGCTGTTATCGCAGAAGCCGAAATCGTTGAAGATGAACCACTGTTCGCTGCATTCGAGGACGAGTCCAGCGAGGCCGTCTAAGCCTATGCCTGGTCGACGTAGCAAGGCGCAGGGTCACAGCCTTCGGCAAGGAGATTTATCTTGCCGAGCATAGACGCCCTCGCCGATCGCCTCTCGACCTACCTCGGCGCAGACCAGGTCAATCTGGTCCGCCGGGCGTACTTCTACGCCGAACAAGCCCACGACGGCCAACGCCGTCGCAGCGGCGAAGCCTACGTCACGCATCCGCTGGCGGTGGCCAATATTCTTGCCGACATGCACATGGACCATCAGAGCCTGATGGCCGCCATGCTGCATGACGTGATCGAAGACACCGGCATCGCCAAAGAAGCGCTTTGTGCACAGTTTGGCGAAACGGTGGCCGAACTGGTCGACGGGGTCAGCAAACTGACCCAGATGAACTTCGAGACCAAAGCCGAAGCTCAGGCCGAGAACTTCCAGAAAATGGCGATGGCCATGGCGCGGGACATTCGCGTCATTCTGGTCAAGCTTGCCGACCGCCTGCATAACATGCGCACGCTGGAAGTCCTCTCCGGAGAGAAGCGCCGTCGCATCGCCAAAGAAACCCTCGAAATCTACGCCCCTATCGCCAATCGCCTTGGCATGCACAGCGTGCGTATCGAATTCGAGGACCTGGGCTTCAAGGCGATGTACCCGATGCGCTCCTCGCGCATCGGCCAGGCGGTCAAGCGCGCGCGCGGCAACCGCAAGGAACTGGTCAACAAGATCGAAGAGTCGCTGAGCCATTGCCTTGCCGTTGATGGCATCGAAGGGGAAGTCAGCGGCCGTCAGAAGCACCTGTATGGCATCTACAAGAAGATGCGCGGCAAGCGTCGCGCCTTCAACGAGATCATGGACGTCTACGCGTTCAGGATCATCGTCGACAAGGTCGACACCTGCTATCGCGTGCTCGGCGCTGTGCACAATTTGTACAAACCGCTGCCGGGGCGCTTCAAGGATTACATCGCGATTCCGAAAGCCAACGGCTATCAATCGCTGCACACCACCCTGTTCGGTATGCATGGCGTGCCCATCGAGATCCAGATTCGTACCCGCGAAATGGAAGAGATGGCCAACAACGGTATCGCCGCGCACTGGCTGTACAAGTCGTCTGGCGATGAACAGCCGAAGAGCACCCATGCGCGGGCCCGTCAGTGGGTCAAGGGCGTGCTGGAAATGCAGCAGCGTGCGGGCAATTCGCTGGAATTCATCGAGAGCGTAAAGATCGACCTGTTCCCGGACGAGGTCTACGTGTTCACGCCGAAGGGCCGGATCATGGAGCTGCCGAAAGGCTCCACGGCGGTCGATTTTGCTTATGCCGTGCACACTGACGTCGGCAACAGCTGCATTGCCTGTCGGATCAATCGTCGGCTGGCCCCGCTTTCCGAACCGCTGCAAAGCGGCTCGACCGTCGAGATCGTCAGTGCTCCCGGGGCGCGTCCGAATCCGGCCTGGCTCAACTTCGTCGTGACCGGCAAGGCCCGTACGCACATCCGCCATGCGCTCAAACTGCAGCGCCGGTCGGAATCGATCAATCTCGGCGAGCGTCTGCTGAACAAAGTGCTTAACGGCTTCGACAGCACGCTGGAAAAGATTCCGGCCGAGCGCGTGCGCCTGATTCTTGCCGAGTATCGGGTCGAGGTCATCGAAGACCTGCTTGAGGACATTGGCCTGGGCAACCGCATGGCTTATGTGGTCGCTCGCCGATTGCTGGCCAGTGAAGGCGACCAACTGCCGAACGCAGAAGGTCCTCTGGCTATTCGTGGCACCGAAGGCCTCGTCCTCAGCTACGCCAAGTGCTGCACGCCGATTCCAGGCGACCCGATTGTCGGGCATTTGTCTGCGGGCAAAGGCATGGTCGTGCACTTGGACAACTGCCGGAACATCACGGAAGTCCGCCACAACCCCGAGAAGTGCATTCAGCTGTCCTGGGCCAAAGACGTCACCGGCGAATTCAATGTCGAGCTGCGCGTCGAACTGGAACACCAGCGCGGCCTGATCGCCCTGCTCGCCAGCAGCGTGAATGCTGCGGACGGCAATATCGAAAAAATCAGTATGGATGAACGCGATGGTCGCATCAGCGTGGTCCAACTGGTGGTCAGCGTTCACGACCGAGTGCACCTGGCCCGCGTGATCAAGAAACTGCGCGCCCTGGCCGGCGTGATCCGCATCACCCGCATGCGCGCGTAGTCAAACCGCAAACAGGAGTTTTTCATGAGCAAGACCGTCATCTCCAGCGACAAAGCCCCTGCCGCCATCGGCACCTATTCCCAGGCAATCAAGGCGGGCAACACCGTCTACATGTCGGGACAGATTCCGCTGGACCCCAAGACCATGGAGCTGGTCGAAGGCTTTGAAGCTCAGACCGTTCAGGTCTTCGAAAACCTGAAGGCTGTGGCCGAAGCTGCAGGCGGTTCGTTCAAGGACATCGTCAAACTGAATATCTTCCTCACCGACCTGAGCCACTTCGCCAAGGTCAACGAGATCATGGGCAAGTATTTTGAGCAGCCGTACCCGGCGCGCGCCGCCATTGGCGTTGCGGCGCTGCCGCGTGGCGCGCAGGTCGAAATGGACGCCATTCTGGTCATCGAGTAAATCCCGGTGCGGAGCGCAAGCCCGTTCCGCCTCCTCAGAAAAGGAAGGACTCCACCCATGCGTGTTGCGTTTGCCCTCCCGCTGCTGGTCGCACTGCTCAGCGGCTGCGCCAGCCACTCCGACAAAAGCCCGGACGGTACCTGGATCAATCAGGCCGCCATCGACGCCGCAGCCCAAGGCGGTAACCTTCGGCAGGCCCTGCTGGCTCACGGCCCGAATCTGGAATGGAACATCAACACCAAGGCCGGACAGGCCACTGCTTCCAACGGCTTCGAGCTGAGTGAAGGCAAGATCGCCAGCAATGCCGACGGCAAGTTGCGTGTCGACTTTTACGGCAATGCGTCCGATGAGTTGACCATCAAGGGTGATGACCTGGTGCAGCGCGCCAGCGACACGGGCCCCGAGCAACATTTCCGCACGCCCAAGGAAGCAGCGCCGGCCGGCGCCCAACCCGGCACCAGTTTCGAGCGTGCTCTTTACACCGCCTACCTCGGCGGCAAGTGGACCATCGTCAATGGCGAAGGCCAGGGCAGCACGGTTGAGTTCCTGCCAGACGGCAGCGTCAGCGGCCTGCCGGGCAATGATCGCTATGCGCTGTGCCTCGCCGGCGACTGCGCAGCCATGAGCGGTGAGTACGACAGCATGTGGCTGGAGAAGAACGAGCGCGGCAATCCGTGGATCTTCGTGCGCAACGGCAAACAGCTGGAGTTGTTCCAGGCGGTAAATAACGCCCAGGCAACTGAAATGCCGGATCTTCGCCCGGGTGAGCAGCGCTGGGTGCTCGAGAAGAACTGACTATCGCGTACGCATGGTAGGACCGGCTTCAGCCGGGAAGAGGCCAGTACCTACAACCTCAATTTCCCGGTTGTAAGACTGACGCCTTCCCGGCTAAAGCCGATCCTACGAATCGACGCCAACGCTAACTAGTTCGGCTGATCTGCCAGCATCGCCTTATACCCTTCCTTATAAGTCGCATAACGCGGCGTCCAGCCCAGCGCCTTGGCGCGGGCGTTGCTGCAGCGCTTGCTCCCGGTGCGGCGCACGCTGTTTTCATCCGACCACTCCGTGACACCCAGACGCTGACGCATCCAGTCGACCACTTCGGCCAGCGGCGCGGGTGCATCGTCGACGCCGAGATAGCAGTCTTTCAGTGCCACCTCGTCCGATGCTGCTCGCAGCAAAAACGCCAGCAGCCCGGCGGCGTCATCGGCATGAATGCGGTTGCCATACAGCGGCGGGTTGGTTGCAACGGTGTAGCCCTGACGTACCCGGTTCATCAGGTCACTGCGGCCCGGACCGTAAATTCCGGTCAACCTGACAATGGTCGCTGGCACCCCACTGTCCAAGGCCACTTGCTCTGCCTCGCGCATGACCTGGCCCGAGTAACCGGTGGCGTCAACGGGTGACGTTTCATCGACCCACTCGCCTTGCTGTTGACCATAAACGCTGCTGCTGGAGACGAAAAATATCCGCTTGGGTCTCTGGCCGCTGCGCTCGCTCCAGCCCAGTACGTGCCGGAGGCCTTCAACATAAGCCGCGCGGTAACCCGCTTCATCCCGGTCAGTCGGTGTGGCGCAGTAGACCAGGTAATCGAGCCGGCCTTCCGGCCAGTGCGCGGGAATGCGGGCGTCGAACAGGTCGCCGCTGACGCCGAGCACGCCTGCAGGCAGTTTCTCAACGGAGCGGCGCAGGCCGTACACCGTCCAGTCATCAGGCAACAGCTGGGACGCCAATCGGCTCCCGATGTCGCCACATCCAGCAATCAAAACGGATGGCGCTGACATGTCCAATCTCCACATCACTTATTGAATTTCAGCCCGTAAAACGGGCTATAAAACCGACCATTGGGAAGCATTCTCAGGAAAAAAGAGACGCTCTTACTTTTGTTAACAAGAATTACTTGCAATAATAACGGCCCTTTGTTCTCCTCCGCTCGCCTAGCGCCAGCGTGACGCTCTCAGAACGAACACCTATTTCATATCAGGTCGGGCCAGCATGACATCTATTCAAATCCCCGCTTCGTCAATTGCCACTCGAGGTCTGCCATGTGCTGGACGCGCCATTGCCGCGCTGCTGTTCAGCCTGATGTTGACGCCTGTAGCCCTCGCTGACGCCAACGCTCCTGCACAAAAACCCGCCGTACAAGCCGAGGCGCCAGCCGCTACACCGGTTGACCCCGCTACAGCGCCAGGCGTTCAAGAACTGACCCCGGCTTCTGCTCCAGCTGAGTCGCTCGACGCCGCGGCGGAAGATAACAGCCTGGGCATGTCCCACGATCTCTCGCCATGGGGCATGTACAAGAACGCGGACATCATCGTCAAAGCCGTGATGATCGGTCTGGCCATTGCATCGGTCATCACCTGGACCATCTGGATCGCCAAGGGCTTCGAACTGCTCGGCGCCAAACGTCGTCTGCGAAGCGAAATCGCTGCGCTGAAACGCGCGCGTAATCTGGACGAAGCCAGCGCAGGGGCCAAAAAAGAAGGCACCCTTTCCCACTTGCTGGTGCATGACGCACTCGAAGAGATGCGTCTGTCGGTCAACACCCGCGAGCGCGAAGGCATCAAGGAGCGCGTTGCTTTCCGCCTTGAACGCCTGGTCGCCGCCTGCGGCCGCAACATGAGCATGGGCACCGGTGTATTGGCGACCATCGGTTCGACTGCGCCGTTCGTGGGCCTGTTCGGTACCGTCTGGGGGATCATGAACAGCTTTATCGGCATCGCCAAAACCCAGACCACCAACCTGGCCGTTGTAGCGCCGGGCATCGCCGAGGCCTTGCTGGCCACCGCGCTGGGCCTGGTTGCCGCGATTCCTGCCGTGGTCATCTACAACGTCTTCGCCCGCTCCATTGCCGGTTACAAGGCGCAAGTGTCCGACGCTTCGGCGCAGGTTCTGTTGCTGGTTAGCCGCGATCTGGATCACCAGCCTGCGGCCGAGCGCAACCAACCGCCGCACATGGTAAAGATGGGGTAAACCATGGGCCTGCATTTGAAGGAAGGCGATGACGATCTCGCCGAGAACCACGAAATCAACGTGACGCCGTTCATCGACGTCATGCTGGTCCTGCTGATCATCTTCATGGTTGCCGCACCGCTGGCAACCGTGGACATCAAGGTCGACCTGCCCGCCTCTACCGCCAAACCGGCGCCTCGGCCCGAAAAACCGATTTTCCTGAGCGTGAAAGCTGATCAGAGCCTGTACCTGGGCGATGAAAAAGTGGCCCGCGAGCAGATCGGTCAGGTGCTGGATGCCAGGACCAAGGGCAAGAAAGACACCACGATCTTCTTCCAGGCTGACAAAGGCGTCGACTATGGCGACCTGATGGACGTCATGAATGCCCTGCGCGGCGCCGGCTACCTGAAGGTGGGCCTGGTGGGTCTCGAGACGGTCGGCAAGAAATGATCAATACGCGCCAAAAGCTGACGCGCTATAGCGGTAGTCTGTTGTTGGTGCTGGCGGTCCATGCCGTGGCGATTGTCGTCGCATTGCGCTGGCCCTCCTCGCAGGCCATTGAGCTGCCCCCGGCGGCGATGATGGTCGAGCTGGCGCCCGTTCCAGAGCCTGCACCGCCGCCACCGCCAAAAGTCGTGCAACCGCCGCAGCCGCCCGCGCCTGAAGAACAGCTGCCAATTCCGCCAGTCGCCGAGGCGCCCAAGGCCGAAATCGCTGTGCCCAAGCCGGTCAAGCCCAAACCCAAACCACAGCCGCCAAAACCTGTGAAGAAGGTCGAGCCGCCGAAGGAAGAAAAGCCAGCCGACGACAAGCCGCTGGACGCACCGCCGTCCAACGCCAAACCGGAGAAGTCGGCGTCGCCGCAACCCGCTCCGCCCACGCCACCGAGCAATGCATTACCGACGTGGCAGGGTGAATTGCTGAGTCACCTGAGCAAGTTCAAGCGTTATCCGGAAGACGCCCGACGCCGGGGCATGCAGGGCACCAGCAAGCTGCGCTTTGTGGTCGATGGCGAAGGCCGCGTGCTGTCCTATGAACTGGCCGGCGGCTCAGGAAGCGCTTCACTGGACCGAGCGACTCTGGAAATGATCCGCCGCGCGCAGCCATTGCCCAAGCCGCCGCCGGAATTGCTGAAGAACGGGTCGCTGGAAGTCGTCGCTCCCTTCGTTTATTCCCTGGATAAACGCTGAAACCAGAATTTTGTCAGCCGCGACGGGTTGATAACGTGCGTCTATCGATTGCACCCGCTATGCTGGGGCCGCAACTTCATGGACGCACGTTATGACCCTCACAGAATTGCGCTACATCGTTACCCTCGCCCAAGAGCAGCACTTCGGCCATGCCGCTGAACGCTGTCACGTCAGCCAGCCGACCTTGTCAGTGGGCGTAAAAAAGCTGGAAGATGAACTCGGCGTGCTGATTTTCGAGCGCAGCAAGAGTGCCGTACGTCTGACCCCGGTTGGCGAGGGCATCGTGGCCCAGGCGCAGAAGGTTCTCGAACAGGCTCAGGGCATTCGCGAACTGGCCCAGACCGGCAAGAATCAACTGACCGCGCCGCTTAAAGTCGGCGCGATCTACACCGTTGGCCCGTACCTGTTTCCTCACCTGATTCCGCAACTGCACCGGGTCGCCCCGCAGATGCCGTTGTACATCGAGGAAAACTTCACCCACGTGCTGCGCGACAAGCTGCGCAATGGCGAGCTCGACGCGATCATCATCGCCCTGCCGTTCAACGAGGCCGATGTCCTGACGCTGTCGCTGTACGACGAGCCGTTTTACGTGCTGATGCCGGCCGATCATCCCTGGACCCAGAAAAAGACCATCGATGCCTCGGCGCTGAACGACAAGAGCCTGCTGCTGCTCGGCGAAGGTCACTGCTTCCGCGATCAGGTGCTCGAAGCCTGCCCGACGCTGGTCAAGGGCGGCGACGCTGCCAAGCACACCACCGTGGAGTCCAGCTCGCTGGAAACCATTCGGCACATGGTCGCGTCGGGGCTGGGTATTTCCATCCTGCCGATGTCCGCCGTCGACAGCCATCACTACGCGCCCGGCGTGATCGAGGTCCGTCCGCTGTCGCCGCCGGTGCCATTCCGCACCGTGGCAATCGCGTGGCGTGCCAGCTTCCCGCGTCCGAAAGCCATCGAAATCCTCGCTGACTCGATCCGTCTGTGTTCCGTCGCTCGTCCTAAAGCTCAGGCTGAAGCGAGTTAAGGGACGGTATGACGGAGCTGTCTCATGTCTCGGTCACGGCGCTAAAAGGCGTCGGTGAGGCAATGGCTGAAAAGCTGGCGAAAGTCGGTCTTGAGAACATTCAGGACGTGCTGTTTCACCTGCCGTTGCGTTACCAGGACCGGACTCGTGTTGTGCCCATCGGCGAATTGCGTCCGGGCCAGGACGCCGTGATCGAAGGTGTGGTCAGCGGCGCTGACGTGGTCATGGGCAAGCGCCGCAGCTTGCTGGTCAGGATGGGCGACGGCACCGGCGTGTTGAGCCTGCGCTTTTACCACTTCAGCAACGCGCAAAAGGACGGCCTCAAGCGCGGTACCCACGTGCGCTGTTACGGCGAAGCCCGGCCCGGTGCCTCAGGCCTTGAGATCTACCACCCGGAATACCGCGCGATCACCGGCGACGAGCCGGTGGCCGTCGAGCAGACACTGACGCCGATCTACCCCACGACCGAAGGCCTCACCCAGCAGCGCCTGCGGCAGTTGTGCCATCAGAGCCTGTCAATGCTTGGCCCGAAGAGCCTGCCTGACTGGCTGCCGGATGAGCTGGCGCGCGACTATCAACTCGCGCCCCTGGCTGACGCCATTCATTACCTGCACAACCCGCCTGCCGATGCTGACGTCGAAGAGCTCGCCTTGGGCCATCACTGGGCGCAGCACCGACTGGCATTCGAAGAGCTGCTGACACACCAGCTTTCCCAGCAACGCCTGCGTGAAAGCCTGCGCTCGCAACGCGCACCTGCACTGCCACCGGCGAAACGCCTGCCGAAGAAATTCCTCGCGAACCTCGGATTCCCGCCCACGGGTGCGCAGCAGCGCGTCGGCAACGAGATCGCCTACGACCTCAGTCAGCACGAGCCGATGCTGCGTTTGATTCAGGGCGACGTAGGCGCAGGCAAGACGGTCGTGGCAGCACTCGCGGCCTTGCAGGCCCTCGAAGCGGGCTATCAGGTCGCACTGATGGCGCCCACCGAGATCCTCGCCGAACAGCACTTCATCAATTTCACCCGCTGGCTGGAGCCACTCGGCATCGAGACGGCCTGGCTTGCAGGTAAGCTCAAGGGCAAGGCCCGCGCGGCGTCACTGGCGCAGATCGCCGGCGGTACGCCCATGGTCGTCGGCACCCACGCGTTGTTCCAGGACGAGGTGCAGTTCAAGAACCTCGCGCTGGTCATCATCGACGAGCAACACCGTTTCGGCGTTCAGCAACGCCTGGCCCTGCGCAAGAAGGGCGTCGGCGGCTTGATGTGTCCGCATCAGCTGATCATGACCGCCACCCCCATCCCGCGCACCCTGGCGATGAGCGCCTACGCCGACCTCGACACGTCGATTCTCGACGAACTGCCCCCCGGGCGTACGCCGGTGAATACCGTTCTGGTGGTCGACAGCCGGCGCATCGAAGTGGTCGAGCGCGTACGCAATGCATGCGCCGAAGGCCGGCAGGCGTATTGGGTGTGCACGCTGATCGAGGAGTCCGAGGAGCTGACGTGTCAGGCCGCTGAAACGACGTTCGAGGAACTGACCAGCGCGCTGGGCGAGCTCAAGGTCGGCTTGATTCACGGGCGCATGAAGCCCGCCGAAAAAGCCGCCGTCATGGGCGAGTTCAAGCAGGGCAACCTGAATCTGCTGATTGCCACGACAGTGATCGAGGTCGGCGTGGACGTCCCCAATGCCAGCCTGATGATCATCGAAAACCCGGAACGCCTGGGCTTGGCGCAGCTTCATCAATTACGCGGTCGGGTCGGCCGGGGCAGCGCGGCCAGCCATTGCGTGCTGCTGTATCACCCCCCGCTTTCGCAGATCGGTCGCCAGCGGCTGGGCATCATGCGTGAAACCAACGACGGCTTCGTGATTGCAGAAAAGGATCTGGAGCTGCGTGGGCCGGGCGAGATGCTCGGAACGCGCCAGACAGGACTGCTGCAATTCAAGGTTGCTGACCTGATGCGCGATGCAGATTTGCTGCCAGCGGTCAGGGACGCGGCGCAGGCGCTGCTTGAGCGCTGGCCCCAACATGTCAGTCCCCTGCTGGAGCGCTGGCTGCGCCATGGCCAGCAATACGGCCAAGTGTGAAGCAGTCAACGCAATAACAGGGTGTCTCACCTCTATAACAACTAAGCTGGTTATACTTCAGCGATTGTAGGAATCTGGATACAGGCCATGACAGAAGTTGCCCACATCGACGCAACCCCACACTGCCCCTCTATCATTCGGCAGTTGCTGGGCAAAGCCGCTATCAACTTCCGTGAAGTGACTGATGACGAGTCTCTTCCGCTTGATCAAAAAGTGCAGGCCATTCTGGTCGACGATTCCGTTGGCGCGCTGTTCATCCTGTTTCCACAAAACCAATTGCTCGACCTCAATCGTGTTACCGAGTTGACCGGCCGCAAGTTGAAGGCGGTTCCGAAAGAGTCGCTCGAACTCATGCTGCAAAAACATAAACTGGGCACGTTGCCCGGCCTGCCTTCGCTGACCAGCTCGCCTTGCCTATATGAAGAGCGGATTCTGTCCGGCAATACCGTGCTGATCGATTCCGGTGAACCAGGCCTCTTGCTGGAAATCAGCAGCGAGGAATTCAAGACGCTGTTGACCAAGGCCAGCGCTGCCCGCTTTGGCGAGCCGGTGACCTCCGTCACGCCCAACCTCACGCGTCCCGATGACGACCGCGAGGAAATCACCAAAGCCGTTCAGAATTTCACTGCCCGGCGCATCCAGCAGCGTCTGGAGTCCACGGTGGAAATCCCGCCGTTGGCCGACACGGCGCAGAAGATCATCAAGCTGCGTGTCGATCCCGACGCGACCATCGACGACATCACCGGCGTGGTGGAAACCGATCCGGCATTGGCGGCACAAGTCGTGAGCTGGGCTGCGTCCCCGTATTACGGTTCAGCCGGCAAGATCCGCTCGGTGGAAGATGCCATTGTTCGCGTGTTGGGTTTTGATCTGGTGATCAATCTGGCGCTCGGTCTGGCGCTGGGCAAAACCCTGGCGCTGCCCAAGGATCATCCGCAGCAGGCAACGCCGTACTGGCAGCAGTCGATCTACACAGCCGCGATCATCGAAGGCCTGACCCGCGCCATGCCCCGTGCCGAGCGCCCGGAAAGTGGCCTGACGTACCTCGCCGGCTTGCTGCACAACTTCGGCTATCTGCTGCTGGCGCACGTGTTTCCGCCGCATTTTTCGCTGATCTGCCGCCAGATCGAAGTCAACCCGCACCTGCATCACAGCTATGTCGAGCAGCACCTGCTGGGCATCAGCCGCGAGCAGATCGGCTCCTGGCTTATGCGCAACTGGGACATGCCGGAGGAACTGGTCATCGCCCTGCGCTTCCAGCACGACCCGCACTACGCAGGCGAGCATTACAAGTATGCGAACCTGGTGTGCCTGGCGGTGAGACTGCTGCGCAAGGAAGGCATTGGCTCAGGCCCGCTGGAAAGCATTCCGGACGAGCTGCTCGAACGCCTGAAGCTGTCCCGCGAGAAAGCTCAGGACGTGGTGAAGAAAGTACTGGAGGCCGAAGTGCTGTTGCGCGAACTGGCCTCGCAGTTCAGTTAATCCGGAAGTGTCCGGGGAGGACTACTTCTTCTTCCTCGGCTTCAGATACTTCGTCAGCCCCTGAAACCACATCACCAGGCCAGCGTTGCCGGTCACCACGATATTCTTTTCCTGAATGCCCTGCATGAACGCGAGCTGCTTGTTCCGAGCCTGCAGGGTGGCGAAGCCGTAGTCGGCATCCTTGAAAGAAATCACGAAAGCAGGCGCCGCGAAGGTGCCGGCGCGGCTCTTCACGCGTTGATCGCGCACGATGAAATGCCTGGCGATCTTGCCGTCAGCCGTCTGCAACTGGAACGCCAGATCCTTCCCCGCAAGTTGCTGTTGAAACGCGGGATTATTGCGACTGGCGCGGGCCATCAACAGGCCCAATATCCAGAGTAGAAAACGAAACTTCATGCGTGGGCCTCATGGGGTCAGCGGCAGTTTGGGTGACCAGGCGCAGTGTAGCGAGCTTGATTGACCGGTGAACAAGCAGAACCGGTCAGTCGCAAAGTGGCGGACTGGACGAAGCGCACAGGTCCAGCACGGTTGATTCATCGGGCATAAAAAAATGGACATGCCGACTGATCGGCATGCCCATTTCCGCGCTGCTCGCCCCCCGCAGAGCGCTCAGCGAATTACTTTTTCTTTGCTGCGGGTGCCTTGGCCGCTGCGGCCTTGGCTGGCTTGGCATCTTTGGCGGCTGCTGCCGGCTTGGCTGGTTTCGCTGGCTTTGCCGCGTCCGGATTAACGCTGTCTTTGAGAAACTTGCCCGGCTTGAACGCCACCGTGTTGCTGGCCTTGATCTTGACGGGCTCACCGGTCTGAGGGTTCTTACCGGTGCGGGCGCCACGATGGCGCTGCAAGAAAGTGCCGAAGCCAACCAGTGTGACACTGTCCTTCTTGTGCAGCGCGTTGGTGATTTCGTCGAGCACGGCGTTGAGGACGCGATTGGCTTGTTCTTTGGTGAGATCTGCTTTCTCGGCGATAGCCGCTGCGAGTTCTGGTTTACGCATATGAAGCCTCTTTTACGGTTTTTTGTTTTTATGTCCCGTGCAGCCCTTGCGGACAGCGAGCAGGTGCCGCAACAGCTCTACGTTGCGGCAGACCGGAATGAGAATGGCACGCCACCGGGGCCCGCGCCAGTACGTGAGCCACGATTGTTTCAACTAAAAGATGGCTTATCCGACAGAACGACTGTTAATCATGCCAGCAGCGGGGGCAAAGCCTTGTTCAGGGCGAGCTTGTCCATCACCGCAGCGCCTGTCAGCGCGTAACCCAGCAGGTTGCCGTCGCTGTCGCAGCACAACGCTTTGATATCGGCGCCCTCACCTTCCACGGTCCAGACACCTTCCGAGCCCTTGGGCGGCGGGGACACTACCAGCGGGCAAACCGGCGTTTTCACCGTCACCGGCATTGGGCCATATTTGACGGCTGTGGGTGTACCAGCGAGGGTCTGCGCCAAGGCTCGGGCGCAGTTCATCAGCGGCATGACGTAAAGCAGGTTCAGCCCATCCACTTCAGCGCAGTCGCCCAGCGCGTAGATGTTTGCGTGGGACGTCTGCAAATGCCGGTCGACCACAATGCCACGCCCGACTTCCAGGCCCGCCGCTGCGGCGAGATCAGTGCGAGGACGCAGGCCTATGGCCGACACCACCAGATCGCAATGCAGCACCTCGCCATCGGACAGGTGCGCTTCGAGCCCGGTGTCGGCACGATCAAGCCGAGTCATCAAAGGTCCGAGGTGAAAACGCGCGCCCAGGCTTTCCAGCCCGGCCTGTAATGCTGCGGCGGCCGCAGGAGGCAGCAATGTCGGCATCACCTGCTCGCATGGCGCAACGAGGTCGATTTCGTGGCCGCCCAAAATCAGATCGTTGGCAAACTCACAGCCGATCAGGCCTGCGCCGAGGATCAACACCCGCTTCTTGCCGGCTGCTGCGGCGCGGAAACGCGCGTAATCCTCAAGATCGTTGATCGGGAATACGGCGTCGCAAGCATCACCCGCCACCGGCACGCGGACGGTTTCCGCCCCCCAGGCCAGAATCAGGTCGCGGTAGGCCACCGCTTCCTCGCCGATCCACACACGCTTATGACCCGGATCGATGCCGCTGACGCGGGTGTGCGTGCGTACCTCGGCCCTGAGCTGCTCAGCCATGGCGCCCGGCTCGGCCATGCTCAGTCCGTCGGCTTCCTTGTTTTTGCCAAAGCCGGTGGAAAGCATGGGTTTGGAGTACGAACGGCCGTCATCGGCGGTGATCAGCAACAGCGGCGTCTCGCCATCCAGCTTGCGAAATTCGCGAGCGAGGTTGTAGCCGGCCAGCCCGGTACCGATGATCACGACAGGTGCGTTCATTCACTTCTCCAGCGGGGTCTTGGAAGTCGGCGGATCAGCCGATTTCGATCATTTCAAAATCCATTTTGCCGACGCCGCAGTCAGGGCACAGCCAGTCTTCCGGCACATCCTGCCAGAGCGTGCCCGGCGCGATGCCGTCATCCGGCCAACCGTCGGCTTCGTTGTAAATCAGGCCACAGACTACGCATTGCCACTTTTTCATCGTTCGGTTCTCTTGGTTTCACGCTAGACGTCCCGGACGCTCCGCTGTCGTCGCGAAGTTTATCGAATGGGTCAGGCCTTTTACTGATCACAGCGCCATGACGCAAGTTTCATTGATGTACAACGCGTGTACTTTCCAGTGGGAGCTGGCTTTAGCCGGGAAGGCGTCAGTGGCCTCACCGCGAAATCGAGGGTGCTCACACCGGCCTCTTCCCGGCTGAAGCAGGTCCCACGAATACTCCGCGCATCGCCAGGTGGACTGGCTTTAGCCGGGAAGGCGTCGGGGGCGTCGGCGCAAACGGGTGGGTGCTCCGGTCGTCGGTCAAAAATCGCAATCATGCTAAGCTCGCCGCCTCGATTGCCGCCTGTGTTTGTCTCCCGTGATCCAGCAAACCCCTGCATTTCCAGCGCCCGAGTGGCTTTTGCGCGATCAATTGATCGGAGCACCCTCGACCGCCGTTCTTGAGTGGCTTTTCCACGAAGATTCCTTGACCCGACGCCTGACCCGGCTCTCTGACGACCATTTTTGCGTCGAACCGCAGTTCGAAGGCTGGCAGCCCCTGCGTGACGATGAATGCGCCGCGCTGCAATTGCCTGAGGGCAGCGAAGGCTGGGTGCGTGAGGTCTACCTGCTGGGCCGCAATGAAAGATGGGTGTTTGCCCGCAGTGTCGCCGCTCGCCGCGCGCTGGAGCAGGATGGCCTGCACATGGACGAACTCGGCACCCGGTCACTGGGCGAGTTACTGTTCAGCGATGAAGCCTTCGCCCGCGGCCCGCTGCAGGTCTGCCGCTATCCTGCGCAATGGCTGCCCGAGACGGACGCACAGCAGGGCTTGTGGGGACGCCGCTCCTGTTTCAGCCGAGGGAACTTGAGCATTCTGGTAGCGGAAGTGTTTCTGCCCACTGCATGGCGTGCCATCGAACCCAACGCTCCACTGCATGCTCAAGAGGGCCGCTGATGTACCTGTCGTTGCTCAAATCCCTGAACCGTCTGCACCCGCGCGCCTGGGACTTCATCCAGCTCACGCGCATCGACAAGCCCATCGGCATTTATCTGTTGCTGTGGCCCACCTTGTGGGCCGTCTGGATTGCCGGCAAAGGCTCGCCATCCCTGAGCACGCTGCTGATTTTCGTCGTCGGCGTGTTCCTGATGCGCGCGGCGGGCTGCGTGATCAACGACTTCGCTGACCGCAAGGTGGACGGCCACGTCAAACGCACCGAGCAGCGGCCTTTGGTCAGCGGCAGGGTGACGTCAAAAGAAGCGCTGATCCTGTTCGCGGTACTGGTGGGAGCGAGCTTTGTGCTGGTCTTGTTCACCAACGCGACGACGATCTGGCTGTCGTTCGGCGGGCTTGCTCTTGCAGCCACTTACCCCTTCATGAAGCGCTACACCTATTACCCGCAGGTGGTGCTGGGTGCCGCGTTCTCGTGGGGCATGCCGATGGCGTTCACCGCCGAGACCGGCGAGCTGCCCGCTGCCGCCTGGCTGCTGTACATCGCCAATCTGCTGTGGACGGTGGGATACGACACGTATTACGCGATGACGGATCGCGAGGACGACTTGAAGATCGGCGTGAGATCCACCGCCGTGCTGTTCGGCGATGCGGATCGGGTGATCATCCTCACGCTGCAATGCCTGGCGTTGTTTTGCCTGATGCTGGCGGGTGCGCGCTTCGAGCTGGGCCTGTATTTCTTCATCGGTCTGCTGGTAGCGGCGGGATGCTTCGCCTGGGAGTTCTGGTCGACGCGGGACAAAGACCCGCAAGCCTGTTTTAAGGCCTTTCTGCACAACCATTGGGCGGGGCTGGCGATTTTTGTCGGGATCGTGGCGGACTACGCGCTGCGCTGACCAATTCGGACGCACGCAGCGCTTTAAGCGATCAGATTATGGCTTGGCGATGTGCCAGACGTCGCCCTTGCCGTCGCCGGTTTTGTCGCCAGCGGCCTTATCGCTTTTGAAGAAGTACAGCGGCTTGCCCTTGTAAACCCACTGCGAAGCACCGTCATCGCGCTTGATAATGGTCCAGTCGCCCTCAGGCTTGTCGCTGGCCATGGCAGTCAGCGGCGGCCAGTTGGTTGCGCACTGATCGTTGCAAACGGACTTGCCTGCCGAGGTGTCTTTATCAAAGGTGTAAAGGGTCATGCCTTTGTGGTCGGTGAGCATGCCGTCACTGGTCATCGCGGGCGCGGCAGCGAATGCCATCCCGGAAGATGCCAACGCTGCTGCCGCCAAAAGGCGCATCAGAGCAGAAGAAATTTTAGCCATGGATGAATCCTCTTCTTGTTTGTCGTTGTATGGACATTTCTTGTAGGACAAGTCCCCAGCTTAGCCCTAGACCGGCGAATACGCCTAGCGCGAACTAACCTGTCACACGACTGCAATAATTCCGTTATCTAATGCGCCCCAAGACAGTTAAATGACAAGAGGTTCGAGGCATGGCTGGCAGGAGCATTCTGATCGTCGACGACGAAGCACCCATACGCGAAATGATTGCCGTCGCGCTGGAAATGGCTGGCTATGACTGCATTGAGGCTGAGAATTCGCAACAGGCCCATGCCGTGATTGTCGACCGCAAGCCGGACCTCATCCTGCTGGACTGGATGCTGCCCGGTACATCCGGCATTGAGCTGGCCCGTCGTTTGAAGCGTGACGAGCTGACCGGTGACATCCCGATCATCATGCTCACGGCCAAAGGCGAGGAGGACAACAAGATCCAGGGTCTTGAAGTCGGCGCCGATGATTACATCACCAAACCCTTTTCTCCCCGCGAACTGGTCGCCCGGCTCAAGGCCGTGCTGCGGCGAGCTGCCCCGAACGATGGCGAATCGCCGATCGAAGTGGGCGGTCTGCTGCTGGACCCGATCAGCCACCGCGTGACCATCGACGGCACACCTGCCGAGATGGGCCCGACCGAATACCGCCTGCTGCAATTCTTCATGACCCACCAGGAACGCGCCTACACCCGCGGGCAGTTGCTCGATCAGGTCTGGGGCGGAAACGTCTACGTGGAAGAGCGCACCGTGGATGTCCACATCCGGCGTCTGCGCAAAGCCCTCGGCGAGGCTTACGAAAATCTGGTACAAACCGTCCGCGGTACTGGCTACCGCTTCTCCACCAAAAGCTGAAAACGCTTTTGGCAGCGATTCAGACCGCTGAAGACAAGGACGCGTTAATTGAATCACAACTGGCATGGCACCCTGATCCGGCACTTGCTGATGTTGGTCACAGCCTCGCTGTTGGCCGGTTTGATCAGCGGGCATTACGGCGGGTGTCTGGCAATCGGTCTGGGGCTGTATCTGGCCTGGACCCTCAAACAGCTGCTACGCCTGCATGACTGGCTTCGCCATCACAAACCCGACGAGCCGCCACCCGATGGCTATGGCTTGTGGGGGGAAGTCTTCGACAGCATTTACCATCTGCAACGACGCGACCAGCGCGTGCGTGGCCGCCTGCAAGCAGTTATCGACCGTGTTCAGGAATCCACTGCCGCGCTGAAAGATGCCGTGATCATGCTCGACAGCGACGGCAACCTGGAATGGTGGAACCGCGCGGCAGAAACCTTGCTGGGCCTGAAGACGCCCCAGGACAGCGGGCAACCCGTAACCAATCTGGTCCGCCATCCGCGCTTCAAGGAGTACTTCGCCCACGCCAACTACGCCGAACCGCTGGAGATTCCTTCGCCGGTCAATGACCGCCTGCGCATTCAGATGCTGATCACCCGCTACGGCAACAACGAGCATCTGATGCTGGTGCGCGACGTGACGCGCATGCACCAGCTGGAGCAGATGCGCAAAGACTTCGTCGCCAACGTGTCCCACGAGCTGCGCACACCATTGACGGTGATCTGCGGCTATCTGGAGACGCTGCTGGATAACGTCGAGGACGTGAACCCGCGCTGGGTCCGTGCGTTGCAGCAAATGCATCAGCAAGGCGGACGCATGCAGACGTTGCTCAACGACCTCCTGCTGCTGGCCAAGCTGGAAGCCACCGATTACCCGTCCGACAACCAGCCCGTGGCCGTGTCGTCGCTGCTGCAAAGCATCACCAATGATGCTCAGGCCCTGTCAGGAGACAAGAACCAGCAGATTACCCTGGAGCTGGAAAGCGACGTCAGCCTCAAGGGCAGCGAGGCGGAGTTGCGCAGCGCGTTCTCCAACCTGATCTTCAATGCGGTCAAATACACGCCGGCTGAAGGCAAGATCCGCGTCCGCTGGTGGAGTGACGGGCGTGGCGCCCACCTGAGCGTGCAGGACTCCGGCATCGGTATCGACAGCAAACACATTCCGCGCCTGACCGAGCGCTTCTACCGCGTCGACTCCAGCCGCGCGTCAAACACCGGCGGCACAGGCCTGGGCCTGGCGATCGTCAAGCACGTGCTGCTGCGCCACCGTGCGGCACTGGAAATCAACAGCGTCCCCGGCAAGGGCAGTGTGTTTATCTGCAACTTTGCCCCGGCGCAGATGACCAAAGCCTAGGCAAGCCTGTAGATAGCCGCTAAATTGCGTCCCTTGTGCCCTCCAATTGTGAGGGCTTGTTTCATTCCACACCTCAAAACGGAACCTGCAAAACCCCATCATGGACCCTTCCCCTGGTATCAGCCTGGCTTCACTCTTCGCCGATTTCGGCATGATTCTTTTCGCAATGGTGTTGGTTCTGCTCAACGGATTCTTCGTTGCGGCCGAGTTCGCCATGGTCAAACTGCGCTCGACTCGTGTTGAGTCCATCGCCGACAACAACGGCTGGCGCGGACGCATTCTGCGCACCGTTCACAGTCAGCTCGATGCTTACCTGTCGGCTTGCCAGCTGGGTATTACGCTGGCGTCGCTGGGTCTGGGCTGGGTCGGTGAGCCGGCGTTCGCGCACTTGCTGGCCCCTTTGCTCGAGACGGTAGGCGTGGAGTCGCCTGAAGTCGTCAAAGGCGTGTCGTTCTTCAGCGCCTTTTTCATGATTTCGTACCTGCACATCGTGGTGGGTGAACTGGCGCCGAAATCCTGGGCCATTCGCAAGCCCGAGCTGTTGTCGCTGTGGACCGCGGTGCCGCTGTACCTTTTCTACTGGGCGATGTACCCGGCCATTTACCTGCTCAACGCCAGTGCCAACGGCATTCTGCGCATCGCTGGCCAAGGCGAGCCCGGCCCTCATCACGAGCATCATTACAGCCGTGAAGAGCTCAAGCTGATCCTGCACTCAAGCCGCGGTCAGGACCCCAGCGATCAGGGCATGCGCGTGCTGGCCTCCGCTGTGGAAATGGGCGAACTGGAAGTGGTGGACTGGGCCAACTCCCGCGAAGACATGGTCTCGCTGGAGTTCAACGCCCCGCTCAAGGAAATCCTCGCGATGTTCCGCAGGCACAAGTTCAGCCGGTACCCGGTGTACGACTCAGACCGCAACGAGTTCGTGGGTCTGTTGCACATCAAGGACCTGCTGCTGGAGCTGGCGGCACTGGATCACCTTCCCGAGTCCTTCAACCTCGCCGAGCTCACGCGGCCGCTGGAGCGCGTCTCCAAGCACATGCCGTTGTCGCGTCTGCTGGAGCAGTTCCGTCAGGGCGGCGCGCACTTTGCGCTGGTTGAAGAAGCTGACGGCAAGATCATCGGCTATCTGACGATGGAAGACGTGCTGGAAGTGCTGGTGGGCGATATCCAGGACGAACACCGTAAGGCCGAGCGCGGGATCCTGGCTTATCAGCCGGGCAAGCTGCTGGTACGCGGGGACACGCCGCTGTTCAAGGTCGAGCGCCTGCTGGGCATCGATCTGGACCACGTGGAAGCCGAAACCTTGGCAGGCCTGATCTACGACAGCCTCAAGCGCGTGCCTGAGGAAGAGGAAGTCATGGAAGTCGAAGGCCTGCGCATCATCATCAAAAAGATGAAAGGCCCGAAGATCGTGCTGGCAAAGGTGCTCAAGCTGGATTGAACTGCCCGTCAGAGCAGATGATCAATTCCCGCCAATCGCGAAGTTGGGCAGGCTCTGGACCGGTTGCGAGAATTCGTACGGGATCGACTCCAGCGCCAGCCCGACATTGCGCTGCACCACGAAGTGCAAATGCGGGCCGGTGCTGTTGCCGGTGTTGCCGGAGCGCCCGAGCGGCGCGCCCACTGCCACATGCTGGCCTTCCTTGACGCTCACCGATCCCTGCTGCAAATGCAGATAAACGCCCATCGTGCCGTCGTCGTGCAGGATGCGCACGAAGTTGCCGGACGGATTGGCGCCTCGGCCAGTTTGGGCATTTTCGGTTTTGATCACAGTACCGCCTCGCGCAGCGATGATTTGCGTGCCTTCAGGCATGGCAATGTCGATCGCATAGCGGCTCTTGGCACCTATGTGGCTGTAGGACCCGTTGGCACCCTGACTGATGCGAAACGGCCCGCCCACCCACGGCAACGGATAGCGATAGGCAAATCCACTCGCCGAGACGCCCCGCTGTGGGTCGCCAACGATCGATCGCAGACTGGGCTTGTAGGTCATGGCCTTGCTGGCGACTTGCGGGCTGAGGGCGATGAGGCGTTCGTTGCTGCGCGCCGCGATGGTGCGGCGAATGACTTGGTCGGACACCCCCACCACGTTCTTCACCCCGGCCAGACGCAGCTCGACTTCCACGGGTGCGTAAAGGTCGTTTCGCACGTACAGGCTGTCGCTGCCATTGGCTTTCTTGACGCTCAGGCGCACCTGGCTGTCGATGCGCTCGACCATGCGCTCGCGAAGCTTCATCACTTGCGCGCCACGCACGGGCTGGTCGGTAAACGACACCACGCCATTGGCATCGGTGAACCGATAGATCGTGACTGCCCCGGCGGTCTGCGTCGCCAGCAGTAAGGCACAGACAACCAGCACGCGCTCTAACATCGGGATAGACCTGGTGAGTGGACGATTGGCGCCCAGCCTAACAGCGATGCCGACGCAATTGGACTCATCCGAATCAATCGGTAATAGACGAAGCGTCAAGGAAATCGCGTCAGCATGGGGCGCGATCGGAATTGCAAATTCTATGCTAGGTAGCGTGAGAGCGAGCTTGCTCGCGAAGATGGACTCCCGGCCGCTGCAAATTTAGCGGATTTACCGGTCTCTTCGCGAGCAAGGTGGAGCACCACCCCGGTTGCTCCCACATAGTGAGCACTCGCCGGAAAATCAGCACCCCTGACGTGGCAGCGGATCAGGCACCCGGCACGAAATGCTTCTGCGCAGTGCCACGGGCAATCAGGCGCGAGAGGTAATCGAGCTTCTGGGTGTCCTTGTCGACGAAGCGGAAAGTGACCTGCAGCCAGTCGCTGTCGGGCTTCTGCTCGAAGGCGGCAATCGCGTGCAGATAGCCGTTGAGACGCGCGACCTCGGCGTTTTCACCCTGTTCCAGATCGAGCACGGCGCTCTCCAGGATCTGCGGCAGCACCTCGCCACGGCGGACCAGCAGCGACGCTTCCTTGAGCGTCAGCGCCTTGATCACACAGGGCTGGTTCCCGCTCGGAAGACGCAACTGACCCTGACCACGACCCGTCGGTGCAGCGGCTGGAGCAGCCTTGGCCATTGGCTGGACCGCAGGCTGAGCCGCCTGCGATGCCGCCGAAGCAGCGGGTGCCGTATTGACGACCTCAGGGCGATTACCGGTCAAAGCGCTGAGCGAGTCATTGGCAAACGCCGCATTGGCGCGGGCCGGACCACTGGACATCAAGGCATCGAGCTTGCCGACCTTGTGCAGCGCTTTTTTGACCTTGGTCAGCAGTTGTTCGTTGGTGAACGGCTTGCCGATGAAGTCCGATACGCCGGCCTGGATCGCCTGGATGACGTTTTCCTTGTCACCACGGCTGGTGACCATGATGAACGGCATGGTCTTCAGGTTTTCCTGCTGGCGGCACCAGGTCAACAATTCCAGCCCGGACATTTCGGGCATTTCCCAATCGCACAACACCAGATCGAACACTTCACGGCTCAACAGCACTTGCGCCTTGCGGCCATTGACGGCGTCTTCCAGCGCGACGCCTGGAAACGCGTTGCGCAGTCCTTTCTTGACCAGATCACGGATGAACGGTGCGTCATCCACCACCAATACACTGACTTTACTCATCGACGCTCCTGATGGCGTGTTCACCGCAAAGGCGAGCATTCGCTGGCGGGCGGCCAGCTGCCAAACTGTTTGACGACACCGGGACTTTTATTCGCGGGTGACTTGAAAAAATACGGGCAGACCGGAGAAACAAAAACGCCCGGCGGTCGCCAGGCGTTTTTTCTCAGGCAATCTTATTTATCGTCAGGCGCGTCCAGAACATTAATCCTTTCGGCGGTCAGACCTTTGACTTCTTCCTGCATGCGCTTGAGGCCCAGGTGGCGAACGTCGGTACCGCGCACGAGGTAGATGACCAGTTCGGAGATATTCCGCGCGTGGTCACCGATGCGCTCCAGCGAACGCAGCACCCAGATCACATTGAGCACGCGGGAGATCGAACGCGGATCTTCCATCATGTAGGTGACCAGCTCACGCAGCGCCGTCTTGTACTCGCGGTCGATATTTTTGTCGTACTGCGCAACGGACAACGCCAGATCGGCATCGAAACGAGCGAACGAGTCCAGTGCATCGCGCACCATCTTGCTCACCTGATCGCTGATATGGCGCACTTCGACGTAACCGCGCGGCGACTCACCCTCCTCGCACAGCTGAATCGCACGGCGGGCGATCTTGGTGGACTCATCGCCGATACGCTCAAGGTCGATGACCGACTTGGAGATGCTGATGATCAGACGCAGGTCGGAGGCAGCAGGCTGACGACGGGCCAGAATGCGCAGGCACTCTTCATCGATGTTGCGCTCCATCTGGTTGATGCGGTCGTCCACCTCGCGCACTCGCTGGGCCAGGCCCGAGTCGGCTTCGATCAACGCGGTAACGGCGTCGTTGACCTGCTTCTCGACCAGACCACCCATTTCCAGCAGGTGGCTGCGAACTTCTTCCAGTTCAGCGTTGAACTGCTGGGAGATGTGATGTGTATGGCTGTCTTTGATCATGAGTGTCCGTCCGATTGATTGCGCGGTGGTTCAAGGCTGACGAAACACGTGCTAGCCGTAACGACCGGTTATGTAGTCTTCAGTCTGCTTTTTGGTCGGATTGGTGAACAACGTATCGGTGTCCCCGTACTCGACCACCTTGCCCATGTGCAGAAACGCGGTGTAATCCGACACGCGCGCGGCCTGCTGCATGTTGTGGGTAACGATCACAATGGTGTATTTGGATTTCAGTTCGTAGATCAGCTCTTCGACTTTCAGGGTCGAAATCGGGTCGAGCGCGGAGCACGGCTCATCGAGCAGCAGCACTTCAGGTTCGACGGCGATGGTGCGGGCGATCACCAGACGTTGCTGCTGACCACCGGAAAGTCCGAGCGCCGACTCATGCAGGCGGTCCTTGACCTCGTCCCACAGTGCGGCGCCGCGCAACGCCCATTCGACGGCTTCGTCGAGCACGCGCTTCTTGTTCACGCCTTGAATACGCAGCCCGTAAACCACGTTTTCATAAACGGTCTTGGGGAACGGATTGGGCTTCTGGAAGACCATGCCGACCCGGCGACGCAACTCGGCGACGTCCTCGCCTTTAGTGTAGATGTCGTGGCCATAGAGCTTGATCTCGCCCTGAACGCGACAGCCGTCCACCAGATCGTTCATGCGGTTGAAGGTGCGCAGCAACGTGGACTTGCCGCAGCCGGACGGCCCGATGAACGAGGTGACGCGTTGTTTCGGGATGTTCATCCGGATGTCGAACAGCGCCTGCTTCTCGCCATAGAAGAGATCCAGCCCCGGCACTTCCAGCGCAACGGCTTCGTTCGCCAGATCCAGCACCTGGCGCTTGCGACCCAGGGCCGACATGTTGATGCCGTGGGCGTGGGGTTCGTGTTGCATGGTCTCTCTCCGTTCGTAGCTGCAAGCCTTTAGCCGCAAGCTGCAAATGTGGTGCTGATACGGTATGCGGCTTTTCAGCTCGCCGCTTGAAGCTTGAAGCTTGTCGCTGACTCAGTCTTCAAACGCCTTGTACTTGTCGCGCAGGCGGTTGCGAATCGTCACCGCCGAGAGGTTCAGCAGCGCAATCACCAGCACCAGCAGCAGGGCCGTGGCGTACACCAACGGGCGCGCGGCCTCGACGTTGGGGCTTTGAAAACCGACGTCGTAAATATGGAAACCCAGGTGCATGATCTTCTGATCAAGGTGCAGGTACGGGTAATTGCCGTCCAGCGGCAACGACGGCGCCATCTTGACCACACCCACCAGCATCAGCGGCGCCACTTCACCCGCTGCCCGTGCCACGGCCAGAATCAGGCCGGTCATCATGGCCGGGCTGGCCATCGGCAGAACGATCTTCCACAAGGTTTCGGCCTTGGTCGCGCCCAGGGCCAGCGAGCCCTCGCGCAGCGTCAGCGGGATGCGCGCCAGGCCTTCTTCGGTGGCGACGATCACCACCGGCACGGCGAGCAGCGCCAGAGTCAACGACGCCCAGAGCAGGCCGGGCGTGCCGAACGTCGGCGCCGGCAGGGCTTCGGGGAAGAACAGTTGATCCAGAGAACCGCCCAGCACGTAAACGAAAAAGCCCAGCCCGAACACGCCGTAGACGATCGCCGGAACGCCCGCGAGGTTGTTCACGGCGATGCGGATCAAGCGTGTCATCACGCCCTGACGTGCGTACTCACGCAGATACACGGCCGCGAGCACGCCAAAGGGCGTCACGATGACGGCCATGATCAGCGTCATCATCACGGTGCCGAAGATAGCCGGGAAAATCCCGCCCTCCGTGTTGGCCTCGCGCGGGTCGTCGCTGAGGAACTCCCAAAGCTTCTGGAAGTAGAACCCCAGCTTGGTCATCGTGCCCATGGCGTTGGGTTGATACGCGTGAACCACCTTGCCGATGCTGATCTCGATTTCTTTGCCGTTGGCGTCACGGGCCGTCAGGCTGTCACGATTGTATTCGGCGTGTAACGCGCCAAGCCGCGACTCGACGTCTTTGTAGCGGGCGTCGTATTCGGCACGCTCGGTGGCCATGTCGGCTTGGGCCGCTGCGTCGAGTTCGCCGTTCAGCTCAAGCTTGCGCGCTCGCAGACGCAGCCGCTCGATCCCGTGGTTGATCGCGCCGATCTCGCCCTTTTCCAGGTCATCCAGCTGATCGGAAATCCCCTGCACGCGCTCGATACGCGCCTGCAGTTGCGGCCATGCGGCTTCGCCTTGCGCGACGACTTTGCCGTCTTCCTTGACGTTGACCAGATAGCCGTAAAAGTTGCCCCACTCGCGGCGCTCCAGGGTCATCAATTCTGCTGGCTTGCGCGGGTCCTTGAGCCACTCGCCAATGACCCAGTTAAAATCGCTGGGGCTGATGTCCCGGTTGCCGACCTTGAACAGATCGCGGGTCATGAACTCCGGCCCCCGATCAGGGACTGGCAACCCGGCGGCCTTGAGCCTGGCGCGCGGCACTTGTTCAGACTGAACCAGCTCGCCCACCAGCACGTGGCTTTCCTGTCCGGGAACGTCGTATTGGGCGGAAATCACATCGGCGGGCCAGAAGTGTCCCAGCCCGCGCACGGCGATCACTGCCAGCAGGCCGATGGTCATGATCACCGCGATAGACACCGCGCCCGCGCTCAGCCAGACGCCGGGGGCGCCACTGTTGAACCATCGCTTGAGGGAGGTCTGCTTCATCGGTTTCAACCTGCCCTAAAGAGACGAATACTGCTTGCGCAGGCGCTGACGAATCAGCTCCGCCAAGGTATTCATGACAAATGTGAACATCAGCAGCACCAGGGCGGCGAGGAACAGCACGCGATAATGACTGCCGCCCACTTCCGACTCGGGCATCTCCACCGCTACGTTGGCCGCGAGCGTGCGCATGCCTTCGAACAGGTTCATGTCCATGATCGGCGTGTTGCCGGTGGCCATGAGCACGATCATGGTTTCGCCGACGGCGCGCCCCATGCCGATCATCAGCGCAGAAAAAATCCCCGGGCTGGCCGTGAGGATCACCACCCGAACCAGCGTCTGCCACGGCGTGGCGCCGAGGGCCAGTGAGCCGAGCGTCAGACCGCGCGGTACGCTGAACACGGCGTCCTCGGCGATCGAGTAAATGTTGGGGATGACCGCAAAGCCCATGGCGATCCCGACCACCAGTGCGTTGCGCTGATCGTAGGTGATGCCCAGGTCGTTAGTGATCCACGAGCGCATGTCGCCGCCGAACCACCAGTTTTCCAAGTGCGGGCTCATGCTCAGTGAGACCCAGCCAATCAGCAGAATGACCGGAATCAGAATCGCGCTTTCCCAACCGTCGGGCACCCGCAGACGAATCGAGTCAGGCAAGCGCGTCCAGCCGAACCCTGCCAACAAGATGCCGATGGGGGTAAAGATCAGCAGGCTAAAGATGCCCGGCAGATGCCCTTCCAGATACGGTGCCAGAAACAGCCCGGCGAAGAACCCGAGAATCACCGTCGGCATCGCTTCCATCAGCTCGATGATCGGCTTGACCTTGCGGCGCATGCGCGGCGCCATGAAGTAAGCGGTGTAAATCGCCGCAGCGACGGCAATCGGTGCGGCCAGCAGCATGGCGTAGAACGCGGCTTTGAGCGTGCCGTAAGTGAGGGGTGCGAGGCTGAGCTTGGGCTCGAAATCACTGTTGGATGCGGTGGATTGCCAAACGTATTTGGGTTCGTCGTAGTTTTCGTACCAGACCTTGTCCCACAGGGCGCTCCAGGAAATCTCCGGGTGCGGGTTTTTCAGGCTCAAGGGCAGCAGCTTGCCGCTGTCCTCAACGACGATGCGATCCGCCCGCGGCGACAAGCCCATCACGGCCGGGCCGCTGGCAATCGGGTCGATCAGCAGCGTGCGGTGAGCGGTGCTGTGGAACACACCGAGCTTGCCGGAGGTGTCCATGGCGATGAAGCCCTTGCGGCGTTGCTCGGCGGTGATCAGGGAGATCGGTGCGCCGCTCATTTTGAAATCCCGAATGTGCTGCAGATGCATCTCGCCATCGACGTCCCGCGCCATGAACCACTGCGCGATATTGCCTCGGGAACTGCCGATCACCAGAGAGACGCCACCGACCAGTTGCGTGCTCGCGGTAGTTTCGGCATCGGCGTCTTCAAGCAGTTTGTAGCGGCCGTTCAACGTGCGATCCCGCAGGTCGAACACATCCACCAGCGCGCGACCATTGATCACGTAAAGCCACTGCTGGCGTGGGTCGACGTAGATGGCTTTAACGGCCGCCGACAGCTGCGGCAGCTCGATTCGGTTCTGCTCGCGAGTCGTTTCGCCCGTCATCAGGTTTTCAGACTGGGTCAGCGACAACACGTGCAGCTGGGGACCGGTTGCGCCGGCCAGAATCAGGGTGGTGTCGCTCGCCTTCAGACTGACGTGCTCGATCGCCCGCCTCCCTTCGTCCAGCACCAGCGGCGTCTCGCCGTAGGGATAGGTAATCGTGGGGGTGATGGTTTTTTTGCTGTCGGGATAGCTGATCGGGTAAGCGTGCTTGAACACCAGCACCTGGCCGTTGGACAGGCCAACCGCGATCAAAGGCTTGCCGGGCTGATCCTGTGCCACCGACGTCACTTTCGCGCCAGCAGGGATCGGCAAAGCCATTCGGGAAATCTCGCCGCCGTCCTTGAGGTGGAAAAACAGCGCTTCGCCCTTGTCGGACACGCGCATGGCGACCTGATTCTGCTCTTCGATGGCCAATACCATCGGCTTGCCGGCATCCTGCAGCCAGGCAGGCGTTTGAGCATCGCTGCGCGTCAGTTTCGCCCCTTGGAACAACGGCGCAACGACGTAAGCCAGATAGAAGAAAATCAACGTGATGGCGGCCAACACGGCAAGACCACCGACTAAGACGTACCAACGCGTCAGACGGTCTTTGAGCGCACGGATCCTGCGCTTGCGTTGCAGCTCGGGCGCATTGAAATCGATGCGCCCGGGACGGGGGTTTTCGGTCATTGATGAATTGGCCAAATCATTCATGCGCACACCGTAGCCGCTGTGTATGACAAATACATGACAGCGAGGTGACGCAAAAAAGCCCGCCGCCCCTGAATCGGGGCAACGGACTGTTCAGTGTTCTGCGAGCCTCGTTCCATAAGGCCTTTGTCGTTTGTGGCGGGACGAACCTGTCACCCCGCTTCAGGGTTGTCTGGGCAGCGTGCTCGCTACCGTTCTTGTAGCCCCAGATCAGCCAAGGCTTTGCTAGCGACCTTGGCTGGTAACGGAATGTACCCGTCTTTCATGACAACTTCCTGACCTTGTTTTGACAGGATCAATTTGACGAACTCGGCTTCAAGCGGATTCAACGGTTTGTTCGGCGCTTTGTTGACGTAGACATAAAGGAAGCGCGCCAGTGGGTAGGTGCCATTCAGCGCGTTGGCTTCGTTGTCTTCGACGAACTCGCCGCCTTCTTTTTTCGCCAGGGGTACGGTTCGCACGCTGGACGTTTTATAACCAATGCCCGAGTAGCCAATGCCGTTCAGCGAATTGCTGATGGAGCTGACCACTGACGCTGAGCCGGGCTGTTCGTTGACGTTGGGTTTGAAGTCGCCCTTGCACAGCGCCACTTCCTTGAAATAACCGTAGGTGCCGGAAACCGAATTACGCCCGAACAACTGGATGGCCTTGCCGGCCAGATCCCCCGTCACGCCCACATCGCCCCAGGTTTTTGCATCGGTTCTGGCGCCGCACAGCCGGGTGGCGGAAAAGATCGCGTCGACCTGCTGCAGCGTCAGGCCCTTGATCGGGTTGTCCTTGTGAACGAACACTGCCAACGCATCCACCGCTACGGGAATCGCCGTCGGTTTGTAGCCGTGCTTCTGCTCGAAGGCCGACAATTCGCCGTCTTTCATCTTGCGGCTCATGGGCCCCAGGGTCGCAGTGCCCTCAGTCAATGCGGGCGGCGCTGTCGAAGAGCCGGCGGCCTGAATCTGGATGTTCACGCTTGGGTATTCTTTCTTGTAGGCCTCGGCCCACATCGTCATCAGGTTGGCCAGTGTGTCGGAGCCCACGCTGGACAGATTCCCGGAGACCCCACTGGTTTTGACATAGGGCTTGATTGCCGGGTCGACGGCGGCACAGGCATTGCCGACAGTCACGCCAGCCGCCGCGAAAGTCAGCGCCGTCATCAAACGTTTGAAGGTCATGCATTGCTCCTGGCGAGGTGAAGAGTGCCGCCATCGCTGATGGCCATGTGACCACTCTATGACCGGAATATGACAATCAAATGAAAGGCGCCAGTCATAACGACTGGCGGCTTCGGTTTCAGCGGGGGGGGTTATCTATGGTTCGATCAGGATTCGACCGGCTTTCTTCTCATCAGGAAAATACCGATCCCCATGCCCATGGCGCAAAGAATCGCCACGTACCACGCCGGGCCCATCGGGTTGGCAGCGAACATCAGGCTGACGACCATAGGCGTTAAACCGCCAAAGATGGCGTACGCCAGGTTGTAGGAAAACGACAGCCCGGAGAAGCGAACCACCGGCGGGAAGGCCTTGACCATCACGAAGGGCACGGCACCGATAGTGCCGACAAACAAACCAGTGATGGCATAGAGCGGATACAGCAGATCCGGGTGCGTGCCGATCATGTGGTAGAAGGTCCACGAACTCACCAGCAGACCGAGTGAGCCGAACAGGAACACCAGGCCCGCGCCAACTCGATCCGCCAGCGCGCCAGCCCCGATACACCCCAGACTCAGCAAGACAATGGCGAGGCTGTTGGCTTTCAGGGTATCGGCAGGTGCGAAACCATAGGCCTTTTGCAGCAGGGTCGGGGTCATCAGGATAACCACCACCACACCGGCAGAGAGCAGCCAGGTCAGCAGCATCGACAGCACAACGGCGCCACGGTGATCGCGCAGGACTGCCTTGAGCGGCACTTCGTCAGCCAGTTGCTTGCGCAATTGGAGCTCGGCGAACACCGGGGTTTCGTGCAGCCAGCGGCGCAGGTAAACCGACATCAGACCGAAGACGCCACCAAGCAGGAAAGGAATCCGCCAGGCGTAGTCCGATACTTCAACGGGCGAGTACACGCTGTTGATCCAGGTAGCGACCAGCGAGCCGAGCAAAATCCCGGCCGTCAGGCCGGACGTGAGGGTACCGCAGGCGTAACCGACGTTACGGGCGGGAACGTGTTCGGAAACGAATACCCACGCGCCAGGCACTTCGCCACCAATCGCGGCGCCTTGAATCACGCGCATCAGCAGCAGCAACATCGGCGCCCAGATGCCGATCTGCGCGTACGTTGGCAGCAAGCCCATGATCAGCGTCGGCACGGCCATCAGGAAAATGCTCAGGGTGAACATTTTCTTGCGGCCCAACAGGTCACCAAAGTGCGCCATGACGATGCCGCCCAGCGGCCGAGCCAGATAACCGGCGGCAAAAATGCCAAACGTTTGCATCAAACGTAGCCATTCGGGCATATCTACGGGGAAAAACAGCTTGCCTACTACTGCTGCGAAGAACACGAAAATGATGAAGTCGTAGAACTCCAACGCTCCGCCCAGGGCAGACAGTGAAAGGGTTTTATAATCGTTACGGTTCAGCGGGCGCGAAGGCTGTGTGGCGCTTAAAGGCACAGAGGACATAACAATGGCTTCTCTTTTGAGGCTCTCTTTGGGCGAAAAATCAACGGTGACTCAACCGTGGGTAACGGCTTCACACGCGATTTCTCGACTCGAAAAGTTAATCGGGCATCAAAATTGCGTGCCAAAAATGGCGTAGTGCGCCAAGTCGGTCCGGCACGATAGCAAATTGCGTACAAATGCACATGGATTGCAATGACGCGAAGGCATCATGAAAAAGCGGCGGTCGTGTCAAGACGGCGCGCTCGATATACTTGCCGGCCGCGACTCAACCGGGCTCTTCAGGGAAGTTGTGCGAAGCCATTTGCCCAAGTCGTTTTCGCAGAGTTTCCCTTTAAACAAAATGAAGACTTAGTAGAGTCATGGGTCAGAGGGACCCAATAATGATTGAGCTCGAACAAGAAGATCCGATACCGCAGGGCGATCTTGCCCTGCAGATTACCGCCCTGCCTCGCGAAACCAACGGCTTCGGCGATATTTTCGGCGGCTGGCTGGTTTCCCAGATGGACCTCGCCGGTACTGCCATGGCGAGCAAGGTGGCCGGAGGACGTGTGGCGACTGTAGCCATCGACCGCATGGCGTTCCTGGTGCCCGTCGCGGTGGGGGCGCAGTTGTCGTTCTATACCCAGACCCTGGAAATCGGCCGCAGCTCGATTCAGATGATGGTCGAGGTGTGGAGCGATGATCCACTGTCCAGCGAATGGCGCAAGGTGACCGAAGCGGTGTTCGTTTTTGTCGCCATCGACGGCAGCGGCCGTACCCGCTCGGTGCCTGCCCGACGCTGATCCTTAAGCCCGGGCGGGCCGATGTGCCCGCCCTTGGCTTTGCGCAACAAACTCATCAAGCTTGGCGCAGTCTGATTCAGTCACTGTCCTTCGAGTGAGAACCCCTATGCCTACGTCAAACGTCGAATCCTTCCAGCTCGGTGAGCTTAATTGCTGGCGCATCCGCCACGGCCAGGCCGAGCTGGTGATCGCCCAGCAAGGCGCTCATATCATCAGTTACCAGGTGGACGGCGATAATCCGCTGATCTGGTCCAACCCGGGGGCGTTGTTCAAATCGGGTAAGCCTATTCGCGGCGGGATGCCCATCTGCTGGCCGTGGTTTGGCAATTTGCAGCGCAATCCGCCAAGCGTGCAGGCCATGCGCGAGAGCGATGAACCGGCAAAGGCCCACGGTGAAGTCCGCGCGATCGACTGGGAGTTGATGGGCGTGGGTGAGGACGGCGACGCATTGATCGTCGAATTCATCCAGCCCCAAGCCGAAGGGCATTTGCCGGGCTGGCCGCACGCCGTTGGCCTGAAGCTGCACATCCGCCTGGATGCCGCGCTGAATGTCAGCCTGGTGAGCTTCAACGCTGGTGCTGAAGACGTCACGCTCAGCCAGGCGCTGCACAGTTATTTCGCGGTGAGCGACGTGGCCCAGATCAGCATCGAAGGGCTGGATGGCGTCGAGTACCTGAACACACTGGAGAGCTGGGACACCCAGAACGTCCAGGTGGGTGACATTACGTTCACTGGCGAGACGGACCGGATTTATCAGGACACGCCTAACCTGATCTCAGTGGTCGACCCGACATGGGAACGCCGTATTCAGATTCAGACGGCGGGTTCGCAATCGGCCATCGTCTGGAACCCGTGGATCGACAAGACCCTGACCTTCGACGATATGCAGGCTGATGGCTGGAAGAGCATGGTGTGCGTTGAGACGGCGAACGTCATGACTGACGTCGTGACGCTCAAACCGGGTGATATGCACGCGCTGAGCGTCAGCATCTGGGCCGAGCCGTTGGCAGACGCCTGACAACACTGCGCTATTTTGTAGGACCGGCATTAGCCGGGAAGGGGCCGGTTTGAGCACCATCAATTTTGTGGTGCAACACCCGACGTCTTCCCGGCTAAAGCCAGTCCTACAGTGCGTCGAGCCGGTCCCATCGGGATCTGTGCGCGGCGCCAGTCCTTACAAATCCGCCTCAACCACCACACGCACTTTCGACGCGTCCAGCGCGTAGGCGGCGTCGGCGAGATCATTGCTGACCTTCTCGACCTTTAAGGTGCCGATGACCCACAACGGTGTGTAAATGTCGGAGATCTTCAGGCCTTTCGGATAGCGCACCAGCACCAGCTGATTCGGCGGCGGTGGCGGCACGTGGATGCAGGCGCCCGGGTACGGGACGAGGAAGAACAGCGTGCTGTGGCCTTTCGCATCAGTCTCCAGCGGCACCGGATAGCCACCCAGGCGGATGGTTTTGTCGTTCATCGACGCAACGGTTTTGGTGGAGTACATGACGGCAGGCAAGCCCTTGCTCTGCTTCAAACCGCCCTTGCTGTCGAACGTTCCCTGACCTTCCGGCGAGTTGTGGTCGATTTCGGGCATGGATTCGAGGGCTTTCTGATCCGACTTCGGCATCAGTTCGAGCCAGTCGGTTTCGGGTAATTCAGCGGCGCGTACCAGTCCGCAGACCAGCAGCAGTGAAACGAAGAGGAGATGACGCATTGGAGATGCTCGGCGGGAGGAGTTGAGTGCCGGGCATTCTAGCCCTCCGCGCAGCAATAGCGCAGAGGGCCAGCGGTGCTTAACGCTTTTTAATCATGCCGTAGATCACCAGCAGGATGATCGCGCCGACGAGCGCACCGAGGAAACCTGCACCCTCACCTGCGCGATAGATACCCAGCGCCTGACCACCATAAGTGGCGGCCAGCGAGCCACAGATGCCGAGCAGGATGGTCATGATCCAGCCCATGCTGTCGTCGCCTGGCTTCAGGAAGCGCGCCAGCAGACCTACGATCAAGCCGATGAAGATGGTTCCGATGATTCCCATGCCATGTCCCTCTGTTTGAATGAATATGCCAATAGCCTAGCTAGCTATCGGCAACACGCTATGAGAGGGGCAGCGGTGGCGAATGGTTCAACAGGATGTGCAGGACACCGCTGTGATCAGTTTTTGATCAAGGCTTCGACCCGTTTCACCTGACGATCCAGCGTTGCGCGATCTTTGCTGCGCACGGTGGCGTGGCCGACCTTGCGCCCGGCCTTGAAGGCTTTGCCGTAGTGGTGCAGATGGCAATCTTCGACGGCGATGACCTGATCCACTGCCGGCACTTCACCGATGAAATTGAGCATCGCGCTTTCGCCGACCTTGGCCGTCGAACCCAACGGCAGACCGGCAACAGCGCGCAGATGGTTCTCGAACTGGCTGCACTCGGCGCCTTCGGTGGTCCAGTGGCCCGAGTTGTGGACGCGCGGGGCGATCTCGTTGGCTTTCAGGCCGCCATCGACTTCGAAGAACTCAAAGGCCAGCACCCCTACATAATCCAGCTGCTTGAGCACACGACCGGCGTAGTCTTCGGCCAATGCCTGCAACGGGTGGTCGGTGCTGGCGATGGACAGGCGCAGGATGCCGCTGTCATGGGTGTTGTGAACCAGCGGATAGAAGCGGGTTTCGCCATCACGGGCGCGTACGGTGATCAGCGAGACTTCGCCGGTGAACGGCACAAAGCCCTCCAGCAGGCACGGCACGCTGCCCAGTTCGGCGAAGGTGTCGCTCACGTCTTCAGGGGTGCGCAGTACTTTCTGGCCCTTGCCGTCATAACCCAGCGTGCGGGTTTTCAACACGGCCGGCAGACCGATGCTGGCTACCGCAGCGTCCAGATCCGCCTGGGACTGGATGTCAGCGAACGCCGGCGTCGGGATGCCGAGGTCCTTGAACATGCTTTTTTCAAACCAGCGATCGCGGGCGATGCGCAGTGCTTCGGCACTCGGGTAAACCGGCACGAACTGCGACAGGAAAGCGACGGTTTCAGCCGGCACGCTTTCAAATTCGAAGGTGACCAGATCAACATCATTCGCCAGCAGGCGCAGGTGTTCCTGATCGCCGTAATCGGCGAGCAGGTGCTCGCCAAGGGCAGCGGCGCAGGCGTCCGGTGCAGGGTCAAGGAAGGCGAAGTTCATCCCCAGCGGAGTGCCCGCCAGTGCCAACATGCGACCCAACTGGCCGCCACCGATTACGCCGATCTTCATGAAAACCTCAGGCCTCGCGTGGGTCTGGATTGTCCAGAACGCTGTCTGTCTGCTCAGCGCGGAATGTCTTCAGCACTGCGTGGAAGTGTGGGTGCTTGGCGCCCAGAATACTGGCCGACAACAGCGCAGCATTGATCGCGCCTGCTTTGCCGATGGCCAAGGTCGCGACCGGAATGCCGGCAGGCATCTGCACGATGGAGAGCAATGAATCGACGCCCGACAGCATGGAAGACTGAACCGGGACACCCAGAACGGGCAGGTGAGTCTTGGCAGCGCACATGCCTGGCAGGTGAGCGGCGCCACCGGCGCCGGCGATGATCACCTCGATGCCACGGCCCTCGGCTTCTTCGGCGTACTTGAACAGCAGATCGGGCGTGCGGTGCGCCGAAACCACTTTGACTTCGTACGGAATGCCGAGCTTTTCAAGCATGTCGGCGGTGTGGCTAAGGGTGGACCAATCGGACTTGGAGCCCATGATCACGCCAACCAGTGCGCTCATCGTCGTGCCTCTCATCGGGCGCCCGCAGGCGCGGCTAAAAACAACAAGCCACGCGGGAGGACCGGCGTGGCTTGTTGTACAAATGATGACCAGTCGAACCGGCCGAAGGCCGCGGAGTATACCGCAAAGATCCTCGTTTGACAGGCTGCCGGCGACCTCCCGTCAGCCCGCCAAACCGGCCCGTGGAAGCCCGGATTTACTGACTCCAAGGTCAGGCAGCCGGTTAGGTGCCGCCGGCTTCCAGCTTGCGCCACAGCAGCCGGACATTGGCCTTTCGAACCAAGGCGCAGCGGTACAGCCGAATCTCCAGCGGGACGTGCCACTGAGTGCCGCCGCAGATCACCAGCTCTCCCCGTTCGAGCTCCGCCGTCACGCTCAGCCTTGGCACCCATGCGATCCCCAACCCCTGCAACGCCATGCCCTTGAGACTGTCGGCCATTGCCGTTTCGTAAATCGTCGTGAAGCGCACGCTACGCTGGCGCAACAGCAGGTTCACCGAGCGACCCAGAAACGCACCTGCGCTGTACGCCAGCAGCGGCACGCTCTGCTCCCCTTCCAGGTCGAACAGCGGCCGTCCCTCTTCGTCCGTCGAGCAGACCGGCAGCATTTCGGTCACGCCCAGATGCAACGACGGGAAGATCTCGGCGTCCATTTGCAGCGCCGCGTCGGGGTCGTAGAACGCCAGCATCAGATCGCAGCCGCCTTCACGCAGCGCGTGCACCGCGTCACCGACGTTGGTGGCGACCAGGCGTGTGGCAATGTTCAGCCCTTCGTTGCGCAATTGCGCGATCCAGCGGGGAAAAAAACTCAGTGCCAGCGAGTGCGCCGCAGCGATCTGCATGACCTCGCCCTGCCCGCTTTCCAGATGGTGCAAATGACGCAGCACTTCGCCGAGCTGGTCGACCACCGTGCGCGCGGTGACGAGGAATAACTGCCCCGCCGCTGTCAGTTCGATCGGCGTGCGAGAGCGATTGACGAGCGTCAGCCCCAAGGCTGCTTCGAGGCTGCGAATGCGCCGGCTGAAAGCCGGTTGCGTGACGAACCGACGCTCCGCTGCCTGGGAAAAACTGCGGGTCGCGGCCAGCGCACTGAAGTCTTCCAGCCATTTGCTTTCCAGGTTCATCGTTTCTCCAACCTAAAAGAAGTTACGCATACGCAGGCGCAAACGGGAGCGTCATACACTGATTCACACGCTTGCAACAATCCCCACGTCACCACGGCATTATGCCGATTGCGCATAGGGCAGCGTTTTACAGCATTGGTCCAGAATAGCCTACAGGCCTAGTATCAAGGGCGTTCCGGCTTAGTCCGTGCCCATCTTGAGACTTTCTCTATCATGTCCTCCGCTGCATCATTTCGCATCGAAAAAGACTTGCTTGGCGTTCTCGAAGTACCCGCTGAAGCGTATTACGGCATCCAGACCCTGCGCGCAGTGCATAACTTCCGCCTCTCTGGCGTTCCGCTTTCGCACTACCCAAAGCTGGTCGTAGCGCTGGCGATGGTCAAGCAGGCAGCAGCGGACGCAAACCATCAGCTGGGCCATTTGAGCAACGAGAAACATGCGGGCATAAGCGAAGCCTGCGCGCGACTGATCCGCGGTGATTTCCACGATCAGTTCGTCGTCGACATGATTCAAGGCGGCGCCGGCACCTCCACCAACATGAACGCCAACGAAGTCATCGCCAACATCGCGCTCGAAGCGATGGGCCATGCCAAAGGCGAATACACATTCCTGCACCCGAACAACGACGTGAACATGGCGCAGTCCACCAACGACGCCTACCCGACGGCCATTCGCCTGGGTCTGCTGTTGGGCCACGACGCGCTGCTCGCCAGCCTCGACAGCCTGATTCAGGCGTTCGCGGCCAAAGGCCACGAGTTCAACCACGTGTTGAAAATGGGTCGTACCCAACTGCAAGACGCGGTGCCAATGACCCTGGGTCAGGAATTCCGCGCCTTCGCCACCACCTTGACAGAAGACCTCAACCGCCTGCGCAGCCTGGCCCCTGAGCTGCTGACCGAAGTTAACCTCGGCGGCACTGCCATCGGTACCGGCATCAACGCCGACCCTGGTTATCAGCACCTGGCCGTTCAGCGTCTGGCGACCATCAGCGGCCAGCCGCTAGTGCCGGCTGCGGACCTGATCGAAGCCACGTCCGACATGGGTGCTTTCGTGCTGTTCTCCGGGATGCTCAAGCGCACCGCGGTCAAGCTGTCGAAGATCTGCAACGACCTGCGCCTGCTCTCCAGCGGCCCGCGCACCGGCATCAACGAAATCAACCTCCCTGCCCGTCAGCCAGGCAGCTCGATCATGCCGGGCAAGGTGAATCCGGTGATTCCGGAGGCGGTGAACATGTGCGCCTTTGAAATCATGGGCAACGACCTGGCGCTGACCATCGCGGCCGAAGGCGGTCAATTGCAGTTGAACGTGATGGAGCCGTTGATCGCCTACAAGATCTTCGACTCGATTCGCCTGCTGCAGCGCGCCATGGACATGCTGCGCGAGCACTGCATCGTCGGCATTACCGCCAACGAAGTGCGCTGCCGTGAGCTGGTCGAGCACTCGATCGGCCTCGTCACTGCGCTGAACCCGTACATCGGCTACGAAAACGCCACTCGCATTGCCCGTATCGCGCTCGAAACAGGCCGTGGCGTGCTGGAGCTGGTGCGTGAAGAGGGCTTGCTGGACGACGTCATGCTGGCGGACATCCTGCGCCCCGAGAACATGATTGCGCCGCGGCTCGTGCCCTTGAAGGCTTGATCGTCCGGCTCTGCAGCACTTGCAACATGATCACCAGGCTGAGGGTCTAGACACCCCTCACCCTTTTGAGGGCCGGGAGCACACGCTTCCAGGCCCTTTTTTTTGCCCAGTGTCATATGGGCTTGATGCAAACCGGATAAAGACTCCAATAACGCGCGCCGGTATAGTGCGCACCCTCTAAGAAAGCGAGGAAACACCAATGCTTGAAGTCATCAACGACTTCCTCTCGGGAAAAGTACTGATCGTGCTCATTGTTGGGCTCGGTGGATATTTCACGATTCGCTCGCGTTTCGTTCAGTTCCGTCACTTCTTTCACATGTTCGCCGTGTTTCGCGACAGTCTGCGCAGCAGCGCGGGCCAGTTGAGTTCATTTCAGGCCTTGATGCTGAGCCTTGCCGGCCGTGTTGGCGCCGGCAACATCGCAGGCGTCGGCATTGCCGTGACCCTGGGTGGCCCCGGCGCAGTGTTCTGGATGTGGGTCACTGCCCTTGTCGGCATGGCGAGCAGCTTTTTCGAATGCTCCCTCGGCCAACTGTACAAACGCTGCGACGCCGAAGGCCAGTTCCGCGGCGGTCCGTCGTATTACATTCAGCACGGGCTGGGCAAACGCTGGCTGGGCATGATCATGGCGGTGTTGTTGCTGGTGACCTTCGGTTTTGCCTTCAACGGCCTGCAATCCCACGCCGTGACCCACTCGCTCAACGACGCGTTCAAGATCTCGCCGAGCTACGCCGGCGTCGGTCTGGCGATTCTGCTGGGTCTGGTGTTCGTCGGCGGGATCAAGCGCATCGCCAAGGTCGCCGACCTGCTGGTGCCGATCAAGACGCTGGTCTATATCGCCGTCACGCTGTATGTCATCGGCGTGCAGTTCGAACACGTTCCGCACATGCTGATGACCATCGTCAAAAGCGCGTTCGGCATGGATGAAGTGTTCGGTGGCCTAATCGGCAGCGCCATTGTCATGGGCGTCAAACGTGGCGTCTTCGCCAACGAAGCCGGGCTGGGCAGTGCGCCCAACGTTGCAGCGGTCGCTCAGGTCGAGCACCCGGTTGCACAGGGTGTGGTTCAGGCGTTCAGCGTATTCCTCGACACTTTCGTCATCTGCACCTGCACCGCGCTGCTGATCCTGCTGTCGGGTTTCTACACGCCTGGCTTCGAAGGCGATGGTATTGCCCTGACGCAGAACTCCCTCGCCGCCGTCGTCGGTGACTGGGGCAGACTGTTCATCAGCGTGGCGCTGGCGCTGTTCGTGTTCACCTCCATCCTCTACAACTACTACCTGGGCGAAAACAGCCTGCGCTTCCTGCTGGGCGAGAACCGCAAGGCGATCTTCTTCTATCGCGTATTGGTCCTTGCGCTGATTCTGTGGGGCGCCGTTGAAGATCTGGGCACGGTGTTCGCCTTCGCCGACATCACCATGACGCTGCTGGCCTTCGTCAACCTGATCGCGTTGGCGATGCTGTTCAAAATCGCGCTGCGGGTGTTGAACGACTACGATGCCCAGCGTAAAGCCGGCATCAAGACGCCAGTCTTCGACTCCAGCCAGTTCCCCGATCTGGACCTGGACCTGAAAGCCTGGCCAAAGCCTGATGCCGCTCAGCCTGCGGCCCACGCGCAAGCGATCAGCGGCAAACCCGTCGCGGACCCGCGTTGATCATTTGAACGTCTACTGAGGGAGACAGGCATGAACCGCGAAAACCACGCACCAGCCCGCCAGGTGATGGTGCTGTATACCGGTGGAACCATCGGCATGCAGGCCAGCGAAAACGGGCTGGCGCCCGCTTCCGGCTTTGAAGCGCGCATGGCTGAGCAACTGGCTGCACTGCCCGAAATGGTCGTGCCGCAGTGGACGTTCCGCGAAATGTCTCCCCTGATCGACAGCGCCAACATGACGCCCGCCTACTGGCAGCGCTTGCGTGAGGCGGTGGTCGAGGCAATTGAAGCGCAAGGTTGCGATGCCGTGCTGATCCTGCACGGCACCGACACCCTGGCCTACAGCGCAGCGGCCATGAGCTTTCAACTGTTGGGCCTGAATGCCCCTGTGGTGTTCACCGGCTCCATGCTGCCAGCGGGGGTTCCCGACAGCGATGCCTGGGAAAACGTCAACGGCGCCTTGCAGGCGTTGGGTCACGGGCTCGCCTCGGGGGTGCATCTGTACTTCCACGGCGAGCTGCTCGAGCCCACTCGTTGCGCGAAGATCCGCAGCTTCGGCCGTAATCCGTTCGCGGCACTTAATCGCGCTCGGGGTGGTGAGGCCGCATCGGCGTTGCCAGCGGCACTGGATTATCGTCAGCCCAGGCAACTGGCGAACGTCGCCGTGCTGCCCCTGTTTCCCGGCATTGGCGCCGCTCAGCTCGACGGTCTGATCGACAGCGGTATTCAGGGTCTTGTGTTGGAATGCTTCGGCAGCGGCACGGGCCCCAGCGATAACGCCGACTTTCTTGCCAGCCTGCAGCGTGCGCACCGGCAAGGCGTCGTCGTCGTGGCGATTACCCAATGCCACGAAGGCGGCGTCGAACTGGATGTGTATGAGGCCGGCAGTCGTCTGCGCGGTGTCGGCGTGCTGTCCGGCGGCGGCATGACCCGCGAAGCCGCATTCGGCAAGCTGCATGCACTGTTGGGGGCTGGACTAAATGGGGATGACGTGCGGCGGTTGGTGGAGCTGGATGTGTGTGGGGAATTGCGCTGAGCGACTAGCGCCGCTCAGATGATGGTCTGCAGGCCTTTGTCGGCGATGACATTCAGCAATTTCAACGCAGGTCCTGCAGGACGGCTATCGCCCTGTTCCCATTTGCGTACCGTTGAAGCTGTAGTGTTAAGGTGCAGCGCGAATACAGGCTGGCTGAAATTCAACGCCAGCCTCAAGTTCCGTATATCCCCAGGGCTAAGCTCCCGGACGGGTGCTGGGCATATCGACTCAAACTCGCGCAGGGTGATCTTGCCCACAGCGCCTTCCGCATAAAGCTCGGCGATATCTGCCCGTAGCGCCTCAATGATTTTACTGGTCACAGTGAACCTCCTCTAACGTTCCAGCCCGCAAAGCCAACACCATTGCATCCTCGGGCAGGCCGAGAAAAACTTTGCCCGCACAGCGCAGAGCCTTTTTTTTCCTCAGCCGTAATATTTGCTCGGGCGCTTTTCGCAAAACCGATCAGAAACACGTAGCTGTCTCCCGACTTCGCGGATAGCAGGGTACGATAACCGCTGCTCTTCCCTCCGCCGGACCGGGCGACTCGCTTCTTGTACAAGCTTCCTCCCAAATCCGCGTCGACCAAACCGTCTTCCATCTCTGCAACTGCATCGCAGAGCGCGTTGTCGGAAAGATTTTCGCCAGCTTGCCACTTTGCGAAATCCCTTCGCTTCAGCACCATCATCCGATCACCTGATTCTGAGTGTATACCCGTTACGGGTATGATTTATGTCGATAGGGCCATGACTCCGCCCAACGGCTTTAACCATAGCCAACATAGATCAGCAGCACGGGGATAAACGTCACCAGGTGATACAGCTCGCCGACGTCTTACGCCATTTCACATCCGGTAGCGGCTCGCTAATTCAAAACGTCCCACGCTATGTAGCATTTAATGCTGACCTCGCAGAGCCGGGACGCAGGGAATATCTAGATCTACGAATAAGCCACTTCAACCGGCCGCTTATCCATCGCGTCCTGCAGCATCGAATTCAGATTGCCGGAGATGTTTTCGCACAGCGCTTTCATCTGGATCTCGTGCTCGGAGGCTTTGAACGGGCTTTGCAGGTCGGTGCCGATTTTCTCGATTGCCAGCAGCATGAAGCCCACCACGGTGGACGCCAGCGGCGTGAACCATCCCAGCGTGTCTACCAGGCCGATCGGCACAATGATGCAGAACAGCGTGATGAAAAGGCGCGGAAACGTCACGTAGGGGTAAGGCAACGGCGTATTGGCGATGCGCTCCATTCCGCCCTGATTATTGGAAATTTCCACCAGCGTCGCTTCGAGGCGCTCCAGACGGATGCTGTCCAGGCGGCCGGCTTTGTATTCCTGCGCGATGATCGCGGCAGACTCATTGAGAATCGCGTTGGGGAAGTTGTTGGTGCGGGTTCGGCGCTCGTACTCTTCCCGGGAAATCATCGCGGTCACCTGCTCGGCGCAATCGCTGCCCTTCAGATGGGCCGAGAGGCATTCGACGTAAGCCACGTGACGGCGCAGCAGTGTGGCCTTGACCGGGTTCAGGCCGTCCTCGTCATCAATGAACGTCAGCACCTGCCGGGCGAAACTGCGGGAGTTATTCACCAGCGCGCCCCATAACGTGCGTGCTTCCCACCAGCGATTGTATGCGCTCGTGTTGCGGAAACTGGTCAGCACCACCAGCGCAGAACCCAGCAGAGTCAGGGGCATCGATGGCAGGGTGATCTTGCGATCCAGAAACAGCATGAAGTCGGCGGTGACGACAACGTCCCAGATCAGCAGCCAGAACAAGGACCAACCGATGTAGGTAAACGTCCGGATCATTGTCCGGTACTTCTTGACGATAAATTCCTGCAAAAGCCACCCCCCGTCGCAATACGTTGAATCAGTCGGCAAAGGCTCGACCCACAGCTTCGAATACCTGCAGGCAAGTTCGTTCGTTACGACCACAGGCTAAATGTAACCAATTACTCTAGGAAAGCTGAATCGGTTCTCCCCCGAGCCGGCTGACAGATTGTTCATGGAACGATAACGCCCTCCCTGTGCTCAACACCTATCTGGATGTTTCAGCTACCCGTCACGAGGAGAACGTTAATGAGCTCGTCTGCCAATACTCCCTCCACCGAACGATCAGGCGCTGCGCGCACGTTCACGCCGCACACCGACCGCGACCAACTGACCATCAATACCATTCGCACCCTGGCCATGGATGCCGTGCAGAAAGCCAATTCCGGCCACCCCGGCACGCCTATGGCGCTGGCACCTGTCGGCTACACGCTGTGGAAAGATTTCCTGCGTTATCACCCGGAACACCCTGACTGGCCAAACCGGGACCGCTTTGTGCTATCGGTCGGTCACGCTTCGATGCTGGTTTATTCGCTGCTGCACCTGGCAGGTGTGATCGAGATCGACGAGCACGGCAAACCATCGGGCAAGCCTGCGGTGAGCCTCGAGGACATCAAGCAGTTTCGTCAGATGGACTCCAAAACTCCGGGCCATCCTGAATACCGCATGACCACCGGCGTAGAGACCACCACTGGCCCGCTGGGCCAAGGTTGCGCCAACAGCGTCGGCATGGCGATGGGCGAGCGCTGGCTGGGCGAGCACTTCAACAAGCCCGGCGCTACGCTGTTCGATTACAGCGTTTACGTGCTGTGTGGCGATGGCGACATGATGGAAGGCGTCACCGCAGAAGCGGCTTCACTTGCCGGACATTTGAAGCTGTCGAACCTGTGCTGGATCTACGACAACAACACCATCAGCATCGAAGGCCACACCGAGCTGGCTTACAGCGACGATGTGCAGAAGCGTTTCGAGGGCTACGGCTGGAAAACCCTGCACGTCAAAGACGCCAACGACGCCAACGCCCTGGCAAAAGCGCTGCAGACCTTTCAGCAAACCAGCGATGCACCGACCTTGATCGTGGTCGACAGCATCATTGGCTTCGGTTCTCCCAATAAGCACAACACGTCTGCCGCCCACGGCGAACCGCTGGGCGATGACGAAATCAAGCTGACGAAAAAAGCCTACGGCTGGGATGAAAACAGCAGCTTCCTGGTGCCGGAAGATGCCCGCCATTGCCTGCGTGATGCATTGCTGGAACGCGGCGGCAGCGATTACGACGCCTGGCTGGCGACCTTCAACCAGTTTGAAAAGGACCAGCCCGACCTCGCTGATCAGCTCAAGCGCATGCGTGCCGGTGAAATGCCCGAAGGCTGGCAGGACAAGCAGATGCGTTTTGAAGCGGATGCCAAAGGCATCGCCTCGCGCGCTTCCGGTGGCAAGGTGCTGAATGCATTTGCCGAGCAAATCCCTTGGCTGATCGGTGGCTCGGCCGACCTTTCGCCGTCGACCAAAACCAATCTGACGTTTGATGGTGCAGGCAGCTTCGAAGCAGGCAATTACGGCGGTCGAAACCTTCACTTCGGTATCCGCGAACATGCCATGGGTTCCATTGCCAATGGCCTGGCTCTGTCATACATCCGCCCGTATACCTCGACCTTTCTGGTGTTCAGCGATTACATGAAGCCACCGATCCGTCTGGCGTCGATCATGGAATTGCCGGTTATCTTCGTCTTTACCCATGACTCCATTGGCGTCGGCGAGGACGGTCCGACCCACCAGCCTATCGAGCAACTGACTCAGCTGCGTGCGACACCGGGTGTGCTGACGATTCGTCCGGGCGATGCCAACGAAACGGCCCAAGCCTGGAAAATTGCACTGGCGCAAACCAGCAGGCCGTCGTGCCTGGTGCTGTCGCGTCAGCCGCTGCCAACCCTTGATCGCTCGAAGTACGCGAGCGCCAAGGGCTTAACCAAAGGCGCTTATGTGCTGGCCGATGCGGTGGAAGGCAAAGTGGACGTCATCCTGATTGCCACTGGTAGCGAGGTCGGCATGACCGTCGAGGCGTTCGAGAAGCTCAAAGCCGAGGGGGTCGCGGCGCGAGTGGTGTCGATGCCGAGCTGGGAACTGTTCGAGGATCAGGACAAGGCCTATCGCGACGGCGTGCTGCCCCCGGACGTCAAAGCCCGGGTGGTGGTGGAGCAGGCAGGGCCGGTGGGCTGGGATCGGTATGTCGGTCAGACCGGCGCGAAGATCGTGATGAACACCTTCGGTGCGTCGGCTCCCATCGACAAACTGCAGGCCAAATACGGATTCACGGCGGAAAACATCGCCAAGCGGGCGAAAGAGCAAATCGCCGGTTAAATCCTGCTTAAGTGCGCTTGCCCGCAATCGCGGGCAAGCGCCCTCCTTCCTTTAGATCACTCGATCAGCATCCGGTCAATACAGCGGGCCGACGCTCACCCGCAAAGAAGAACGGCCGAATCCTCACGCCCACTGCGTTGCCTGCGAAGGCAGCGACCAGCCAAAGCCAGCCGTGCACGCTGCCTGAAGCGATGCCGCTGAAGTAAGCGCCGATGTTGCAGCCGTACGCCAGGCGTGAACCGTACCCCAGCAAGAGCCCACCAATCACTGCCGCGATCAACGAGCGCGTCGGGATTTTCAGACTAGGGGCGAATCGTCCTGCAAGACCCGCCGCCACTGCCGCACCCAGCATGATGCCGATGTCCATGACGGTGGTGATGTCCTCCCACACCGGCGCGGCCAACGCCTTGGCGTTTGCTGGCATCTGCCAAAACGGCCAGCTGCCTACATCCACGCCCAAACCACCGGCGACCTTTGCGCCCCACAGCGCGAAAGCCGAGGTGATTCCCCAGGGACGACCTGCCAATGCCAGCGTGGCGTAATTGAGCAGCGCCAACCCTACCGCGCCCCACACCAGCGGCCAAGGGCCACGGAGGAAACGGCGCAAGCCAACGTGCTCACTGGTGACGGCCGCTTCCAGCTCCCCATGCCGACGCTTTTCCAGCTTGACGGTCACAAGGGCGATGACCGCGAACAGGGCCAGGCTCGTGAGCAGCGCGGGCATCACACCGAAGCTTTTGACGATGGAGGTGGCAGGAAACGACGGCAGCGAGAACCACCAATCGACGTGATGGGTGGCGATCAGCGAGCCAATGATGAAGAACAGCAGGGTCACGAGCATCCTCGCATTGCCGCCGCCGACGGTGAACAGCGTGCCAGACGCACAGCCGCCGCCCATTTGCATGCCGATGCCGAAGATGAAGGCGCCGAAGACTACGGACACACCGGCCGGGGCCACGAGGCCGGTGACCGGCGTGCCGAACAGCGTACCGGCACCCAGCGCGGGGAAAAACAGCACCACCGCGACGGCCAGCATCACCATTTGCGCGCGTAAACCGGCACCGCGTCGCTCGTTGATAAATACCCGCCAGGCCGAGGTGAAGCCGAACGCAGCGTGATAGAGCGTCAGGCCCAGCGCGGCGCCAACGATCAGTAATAGCACTTGCCTGCCGCCAACGGCCGATTGCAGGAAAAGAGCGCCGACCACCAACAAGAGGAAGGCGATCAGCGGCGCGCCAAGCTTGCGCTGCGGCGCCGCAGAGAGAAGAAGACTCATGGGCGTATCTCGGAGAAGGATTGCGATGGGCGCGAGTATACGCCGGTGTCTGCTGGATGACGCGCCGACGCCGCCACCGGCTTCAGCACCCTCAAACCCGCCAGACGCTTCGCAACCGCGCCAGCGCCGAGGCGATGTCGGCCTCAGGCACCGCCGCAAATCCCAACACCAGCCCGGCCCGATCATCCATCGGCGTCTCTGACTCCGGCAGCCAGTACTCACTCAACGGCGCGACCTCGACCCCGACACTTTCCGCTTTGGTCACCAGTTCCGTCTCACGCTCTAACGTGTCCACCGCGACCGTGACATGCAGCCCTGCAACCGGCTTGATCATCGGGCTGCAACCCGCAAGTTCATGGGGCCAGTCGGCCAGTAATGCGTCACGTCGACTCAAGGCAGCCCGGCGCATGCGACGGATGTGCCGCTGAAAGTGACCCGCCGCGATGAACTCGGCCATGACCATTTGCGTGCCGATCTCGGAATGACGCATGTCCACGGCCCGTCGCCGACTGAACGGCTCTACCAGGTTGCGCGGCAACACCAGATAACCCAGACGCAGGGCCGGAAACGCGACCTTGCCGAAGGTCCCGACATACAGCACGCGACCGCTACGATCCAGCGCTGCCAACGGCGCCAGCGGGGCACCGCTGTAGCGGTATTCGCCGTCGTAGTCGTCTTCGACGATCCAGCCCTGATTGCGCTCGGCCCACGCGAGCAGTTCCAGCCGCCGCGCCAGACTCATGGTCACGCCCATCGGGTATTGATGAGAGGGCGTCACGTACGCCAACTTGCAGCCTGAGTCGTCGCGCCCCGGACTGCGCATGCCCTCGGCGTCAACCGCCATGCCCTGCAACGTTGCGCCAGCCACTCCGAAGGCGTGACCGGCCGCGCGGTACCCCGGATTTTCGATGGCCACCACGTCGCCCGGCTCCAGCAGCAGCTGTGCACAAAGGGTTATCGCCTGCTGCGCGCCATTGGTGATCACAATTTGCTCAGGTGCGCAGCGAAGATCGCGGGACGTCCTCAAATAAGCCGCGATCAGCTCCCGCAAACGCCATTCGCCGGCCGGGTCGCCATAGCCCAGATGTTGCAAGCCCGGCTTACGCCAGAAAGCCGCGTGCAGCTTGCCCCACGTGTCAAAAGGGAACAGATCGAATGCCGGAACCCCTGTTCGAAACGCCTTCGGCAGGCCGCTTTTCGGGGGTCGTAAATGATGCTGTTCCAGGGTGTTCATCGCCGTGCTGTGGATAAGATTGTTTGGTAATTCGGCCGCTACTGTCGGCCATTTTGTGGATAAACCTGTTGATAAGCTTGGTGATAACCCTGTGGACAGCTGTGTGGATAGTTTTTTCGCAGCGGACGGTTGCTCCCTCAACAAGGCGACGTACGTGCCATCGCCAACACGGCTTTCGGTAAAGCCTTCCGCGTAGAGCTGGTCATAGGCACGCATGACGCTGTTGCGAGAAATGCCGAGGGACAAGGCCAGATCCCGGCTCGCCGGCAAGCGCGTGCCTCCCGGTACGCGACCGTCGAGGATACGCTCGCGCAGGGTCTGATAGAGCTGGCGGCTGAGGCCATGGCGGCGGTTCAGCGCGATGCCGGCGAAATCGAAGGTCAGCGCCGGCGTGGGTACGTGCATGGAATTGGCCCTATGAGATTGACCATAAATGGCTCTTACAACGAACCATTAGGCTGCCTAGGATTGGTTCAGCCGCCAAGGAAAATCTCATGTATACGCCCAGCTATTTCAAAGACGAGGACCTTGCCAGCCTGCACCGGCAGATAGAAGGCACGCGCCTGGCGACACTGGTCACTTTTGACGAGACCGGTTTGCAAGCGAGCCATATCCCCTTGTTGCTCGAACCCACTCAGGGTCCACACGGCACGCTTTATGGGCATCTGGCCAAGGCCAATCCGCAGTGGAAAGCCCTGGAGACCGGCGCGCAAGCACTGCTGATTTTCCAGGGCGCAGACGCCTACATCAGCTCTTCTTTTTATGCCGCCAAGGCCGAGCACGGCAAAGTGGTGCCCACCTGGAATTATCTGGCGGTGCATGCCTATGGCCGTGCTGACGTGTTCACTGATCCCGCGCGACTGTTGCGGATTGTCAACGGCCTGACCGACAAGCACGAAGCCAGCCGCGCCGAGCCCTGGGCGGTCAGCGACGCACCCGCCGATTACATCGAGAAGATGCTCAACGGCATCGTCGGCTTCGCGATCCCCGTCGAGCGGCTGGAAGGCAAGCGCAAGCTTAACCAGAACCGCAGCGCCGCAGACATCGCGGGGGTAAGCAAAGGCCTGGCACTCAGCCAGGACCCATCCGATCAGAAAATCGCTCAATTGATGAACCAGGGAGCACCGCGTGTCTGACCTCCACATCCGTCCCGTCACCGCCGAACACCAAGAAGCCTGGTTGCCGTTATGGCATGCCTATCTGAGCTTCTACAAAACCACACTGGCTGACGCGGTCACACAGAGCACTTGGCAACGCTTTCTGGACAGCAGCGAGCCCACCAACGCCGCCCTCGCCTGGCAGGACGGCAAGGCGGTGGGCATGGTGCATTTCATTTATCACCGATCCAACTGGAGCATCGGCAATGCCTGCTACCTGCAGGATTTGCTGGTGGTGCCGGAACAGCGCGGCACGGGCGTTGGCCGCCAACTGATCGAGTACGTTTACGCGACCGCCAAACGGGACGGCGCCGACAAAGTCCATTGGCTCACCCACGAGACCAACGCAACCGCCATTCAGCTCTACGAGCGCCTCGCAGACCGCCCGGGCTATATTCAATTTCGCAAACCGCTGTAAGACCAGGAACTCTCGATATGTCGGATCTCACTCAGTGGCAACCGGCCAGGCTGCCGAACACGCGCACGCTGCAAGGACGCTTTATCCGTCTGGAAAAACTCAACGCCGCCCAGCATGGCGATGGCCTGTGGGAGGCACTGGAAGGCCCGGCCGCTGACCGAAAATTGTGGGATTACCTGTTTGTGGGCCCGTTTCCAGAGCGTGGCGCATTCGATGACTATCTCGCAGGCCTGGAGGGCTCGACCGACCCGTGGTTCTACACCGTCATTGATCAACAGACCGGCGCCATCGACGGCTTTCTGGGCTTGATGTCCATCTTCCCGAGCGCGGGGCGCATCGAAATTGGCCATGTGACCTTCGGCGCCTCGATGCAACGCACGCCAAAAGCAACAGAGGCGGTTTATCTCCTGGCGAAGGAATCTTTCTCGCTGGGCAATCGCCGCCTGGAATGGAAATGCAACGCCAACAATTCCCGCTCCAGGCGCGCGGCCGAACGCTTCGGGTTCAGCTTCGAAGGCACATTCCGCCAACACGCGGTGTTCAAGGGGCAGAATCGGGACACCGCCTGGTACTCGATCATCGACAGCGAGTGGCCGGCAATACGGGAGGCGTTCGAAGCATGGCTGGCTGTGGATAACTTCAAGGATGGCCAGCAAATCAGGACGCTGGAGCAACTGCGCGGCAAGTGAGCGCGTTGAAACGAAACAGCCTAAAGCGCCCAGCTTCAGGCAAAAAAAGAGGAGCCACGAGAGCTCCCCCAGAGGTAATCGTTCAGCCTGCCGCGTCTGTGCGCGGCAAGCCGTCAATCTTGCAGCGGCTGTGTCAGCCCTCGATTTCGATCAAAATCTCGCCTGGGTTGACGCGATCGCCTTTCGCGACATGGATGGCCACGACCTTGCCGGCCACTGCCGCCTGAACTTCGGTCTCCATCTTCATCGCTTCGGTGATCAGCACCGCCTGACCGGCGCGAACGTCATCGCCCTCCTTCACCAGCACATCGACGATATTGCCCGGCATGGAAGTACTGACATGGCCCGGCTTGCTGGCTTGCGCACGCTTGCCGATGCCGCTGCCAACGAACTCATTGAGCGGCTCGAACACCACTTCTTCCGGCATGCCGTCGATGGACAGATAGAAGTGGCGCTTACCCTCGGCCTTGACGCCCACGCCAGTGATATCGACGCGGTAGCTTTCGCCGTGAACATCGATCACGAATTCGGTCGGAACGCCCTCGCCGCCTGCTTTAGCGACTGCGCCCGGCTCTGGAATCGGCAGCAAAGGCTCTGGCGCCAGCGTGCCCGCCGCACGTTCTTCGAGAAACTTGCGGCCGATGTCCGGGAACATGGCATAGGTCAGCACGTCCTCTTCGGTGGTCGCCAACGCGCCGATATCGCCGCGCAGCTTGGTCATTTCCGGCTTGAGCAGGTCGGCCGGACGCACATCGATCAGCTCTTCACTGCCGATGGCTTGACGGCGCAAGGTCTCGTCCACTTGCCCTGGCGCCTTGCCGTAGCCGCCAGTCAGGTAAAGCTTCACTTCGTTGGTGATGGTTTTGTAGCGCTCACCGGCCAGCACGTTGAAAAAAGCCTGGGTGCCGACGATCTGTGAAGTGGGGGTCACCAACGGCGGATAGCCCAAGTCTTTGCGCACCCGCGGAATCTCGGCCAGCACTTCGCCCATGCGGTTCAACGCGCCCTGCTCTTTGAGTTGGTTGGCGAGGTTGGAGATCATGCCGCCCGGGACCTGGTTGACCTGCACACGGGTATCGACCGCCGTGAATTCGCTCTCAAACTGGTGATACTTCTTACGCACCGCGTAGAAATACAGACCGATTTCCTGCAGCAGCTCCAAGTCCAGGCCGGTGTCGAATTCGCTGCCTTTCAGGGCCGCGACCATCGATTCGGTACCCGGATGGCTGGTGCCCCAGGCGAAGCTGGAGATCGCGGTGTCGATATGGTCGGCACCGTTTTCGATGGCCTTGAGTTGGCACATCGCGGCCAGGCCCGCGGTGTCGTGGGAGTGAATGAACACCGGCAGCGATTGCTCGGCCTTCAGCGCCTTGACCAGCTCGCCCGTGGCATAGGGAGTCAGCAGACCGGCCATGTCCTTGATCGCGACGGAATCACAGCCCATCGCTTCCATTTCTTTAGCTTGCGCCACAAACGCGCCAATGGTGTGCACCGGGCTGGTGGTGTACGCAATGGTGCCTTGAGCATGCTTCCCGGCAGCCTTCACCGCTTCGACCGCGACGCGCAGATTACGCACGTCGTTCATGGCATCGAAGATCCGGAACACGTCGATACCGTTGTCCGCTGCCTTGGCGACGAATGCCTTGACCACGTCATCGCTGTAGTGTCGATAGCCCAGCAGGTTCTGACCGCGAAGCAGCATCTGCAGACGCGTGTTGGGCAGCGCCGCGCGCAGTTGGCGAAGGCGCTCCCACGGGTCTTCCTTCAAAAAGCGCACGCAGGCGTCGAAGGTCGCACCGCCCCACACTTCCAGCGACCAGTAGCCCACTTTATCGAGCCTGTCGCAGATCGGCAGCATGTCCTCGGTGCGCATGCGGGTCGCCAGCAGGGACTGGTGGGCGTCGCGCAAAATGGTGTCGGTGACGAAGATTTTCTTGGACATGTTCGGATCTCCTTTTAGCTTCAAGCGGCAAGCTACAAGCGGCAAGTCACAGCGGATCGGCTTCAACTTGCAGCTTGCGGCTTAGCGCTTGCAGCTGGCTTTTTTATAAGCCCGCATGGGCAGCGATGGCGGCGGCGATGGCCAGGGCCAGCTCTTCGGGTTTGCGCTTGATCGAGTAATTGGTCAGCTCAGGATGGCTCTCAACGAAGCTGGTGTTGAACTGGCCGCTGCGGAATTCCGGGTTGCGCAGGATTTCCTGGTAATACGCGGCCGTGGTCTTTACCCCCTGCAGACGCATGTCATCCAGCGCACGCAGGCCGCGGTCCATTGCTTCTTCCCAGGTCAGCGCCCAGACGATCAGCTTCAGGCACATGGAGTCGTAATACGGCGGAATGGTGTAGCCGGTGTAGATCGCCGTGTCGGTGCGCACGCCGGGGCCGCCGGGCGCGTAATAACGGGTGATCTTGCCGAAGCTCGGCAGAAAGTTGTTCTTCGGGTCTTCCGCGTTGATGCGGAACTGCAACGCGAAGCCTCGATGGATGATGTCTTCCTGCTTCACCGACAGCGGCAGGCCCGACGCAATGCGGATCTGCTCGCGAACGATGTCGATCCCGGTGATTTCCTCGGTGATCGTGTGCTCGACCTGTACGCGCGTGTTCATCTCCATGAAGTACACCTCGCCCTCGGCGAGCAAGAACTCCACGGTGCCGGCGTTCTCGTAGCCCACGGCCTTGGCGGCCCGCACGGACAAGTCGCCGATGTAGGCGCGCTGCTCCGGCGTCAGTTGCGGGCTGGGGGCGATTTCGATGAGCTTCTGGTTGCGGCGCTGGATCGAGCAATCACGCTCGAACAGGTGAACTACGTTGCCAAAGCTGTCGCCGAGTATCTGCGCTTCGATGTGCTTGGGGTTGACGATGCACTTTTCGAGAAAAACTTCAGCCTTGCCGAACGCCTTGGTGGCCTCGGAAATGACCCGGGGGAACGCCTGCTCCAGTTCTTCCCGGCTGTTGCAGCGACGAATGCCGCGACCGCCGCCGCCGGAAGTGGCCTTGAGCATGACCGGGTAACCGATGCGATCGCCTTCAACCAGCGCCTCGGCGATGTCGGCCACATTGCCCTCCGTGCCGGGCGTCACCGGTACGCCGGCCTTGATCATGCTGCGGCGGGCCTCGGTTTTGTCGCCCATGCGGCGGATCACTTCAGCGGACGGGCCGATGAACTTGATACCCCGTTCGGCGCAGATATCCGCCAGCTCTGCGTTTTCCGACAGAAACCCGTAACCGGGGTGCAGTGCGTCGCAGCCGGTTTCAACGGCGAGATTCACCAGCTTGCGCGGGTTCAGATAGCCTTCGAGGGGCTCCGAGCCGATGCCGTAGGCTTCGTCGGCACGCTTGACGTGCAGCGCGTGACGGTCCGCATCGGAATAGATCGCCACCGAGCGGATGCCCATTTCGGCGCAGGCGCGCACGATTCGGACAGCAATTTCCCCACGGTTAGCGATCAGGATTTTTCTTATCACTGGTATCTCCTCGACCGATTAGCAGACGGACCAGATGACTGGCCAATACCGCGCGACATTCCGTAACTGCATGTTGCTCGCAGGTGAAGCCACCCTATGATGAATCAGCAATTAACAAAAATGAGTAAATATTGGGTGAACCATAAGTAAAACCTTATAGTTGCCAGTATCAGTTAGCCGATTAGGGGCAGAAGGATGCGTAAGTCACTGATGCGCATGACATTGCGTCAATTACGCATCTTCAACGAGGTCTGTGATTTGCGTTCTTACAGTCGAGCGGCTGAGGAAATGTCACTGACCCAGCCGGCGGTGAGCCTGCAGATTCGTCAACTGGAAGAGTTGGTCGGCCAGCCGCTGTTCGAATACGTGGGTAAAAAGCTCTATCTCACGGAGGCCGCGGAGGCGCTGCAGCTCGCCAGTCGCGACATTTTCGGTCGGCTGGAGAACCTCGACATGCAGCTGTCCGACATGCAGGGCTCGCTGCAGGGGCAGCTCAAACTGGCGATCGAATCCAGTGCCAAGTATTTCGTCCCCCACCTGTTCGCAGCCTTCAAGCGCAAGTATCCGGAGGTGATGCTCAACCTCACGGTCGTCAATCGGGCGCAGGTGATTCGGCGACTCTCGGATAATCGTGATGATCTGGTGGTGATGTCGATGGTCCCCCAGGACATGGGGCTGGAGTTCTTGCCCTTTCTGAATAACCCGATTGTGGCCGTCGCGCCGCCGGATCATCCGTTGACCTTGCTCGCCAATCCGACGCTGAAGGACCTGGAGGCAGCAACGCTGGTGGTCCGCGAACAGGGCTCAGGGACGCGCAAGGCCTGCGAGGAGTATTTCAAGGAGAAACGCGTTCACTTCGAGCACACGCTGGAGGTGTCCTCGGCGGAAGCGCAGCGTGAATGCGTGGTGGCGGGGCTCGGCGTCGCACTGCTGACGCGCCATGCACTGAGCCTGGAACTTGCCACTGGCACGCTGATTGAGCTGCCAGTGGCCGAATTGCCGCTGTACCGAAGCTGGTGCGTCGTACAGGCACGGGACAAACGTCTGTCGCCGGTGGCTCACGCGTTCCTGTCATTCATTCGGACAGAGCGTACGCAGATCAGCGAGCTGGTCGCGCGCTTTGATGGCCACCTTCCGAAGCGCTAGCGCTCTGCCAGAAGTGGGCGCTGGCGCTGTCCAGGTAGCTCGAGAGTTCCTGGTTCAGGCGACGCTCTTCAGAATGGCTTTCGATCGCACGCCGGAACGCCATGCGGCGCTGGTCTTCCTGCTGACGGCGGGTCTTGGTGCTGGAGGTGCTGTGCTGCTGCGAGTCATCGTAGTGCCGAGGCATATCCTGTCTCCCATTCGTGTGCGGGAGTACAGAGTGGCGGGATGCGGTGACGATCAGACGTCGGAAGCGTTACAGCTTGGTGAAGGTTTCAGCATTGCGGCGGTTCAGCTCAATCTTCGGACGATTTGATCGACTTCGGCGACAACCGCAGGCTGCGCAAGCTGCGCTTCACGCTCTTCAAGTGATTGACCAGGCTCGGACCGCGCGCCATCGCGACGCCCATCGCCAGGACATCGATGACCACCAAGTGCGCGATACGTGAGGTCAACGGCGTGTAGATTTCGGTGTCTTCGTGCACGTCAATGGCGAGATTGACCGTGGACAGCTCGGCCAATGGCGTCTGACTCGGGCACAGGGTGATCAGGTTGGCGCCGCTTTCGCGCACCAGGTTGGCCGTGATCAGCAGGTCCTTGGAGCGACCGGACTGCGAGATACACACCGCGACGTCAGTGGGCTTGAGCGTCACAGCCGACATCGCCTGCATGTGCGGATCGGAGTAGGACGCTGCCGTCAGTAACAGACGGAAGAATTTGTGCTGGGCGTCAGCCGCAACCGCACCCGATGCGCCGAAACCGTAGAACTCGACCCGATGCGCCGCCGCCATGACCGTCACCGCTGCCTGCAAGGCATGGGGGTCGAGCTTTTCGCGCACTTCTATCAGCGTGTGCAGCGTGGTGTCGAAAATCTTCAGGCTGTAATCGGCGACGGAATCGTCTTCGTGGATAGCGAACTGCCCGAAGCTCGCGCCGGCGGCGAGGCTTTGCGCCAGCTTGAGTTTCAGATCCTGAAACCCGGTGCAGCCAATGGCGCGGCAGAAACGCACGATGGTTGGCTCACTGATCCCGACCGCATGCGCCAGGTCGGCCATGGAGCTGTGCATCACGGCCGCCGGATCGAGCAGCACGTGATCGGCTACTTTCAGCTCCGACTTGCGCAAGAGATGGCGTGACTGGGCGATGTGCTGCAACAGATTCAAAGGACAGGACTCAAGTGAAGGATGGGCCGGGCTGTAGCTTTCTTGTAGTTATACTACATGACCTGCAAACCGCACAGTTAAACGATCTTCCCGTGGTCAACCGATCGGTGTTGAGGGTCAGGTCGCTTTGTAGTGTAGGGCTTTTCGTACAGGACTCCAGGCTTCAGCCAGACAACTGCGCAGGATGCCGCCCATGACGCTGGCCTCCACCGGGCGACTGATCAAGTAGCCTTGAACCTCGTCGCAACCATGAGCCCTGAGAAACTCCAGTTGCTCGCAATCTTCCACGCCCTCGGCCACAACCCTGAGGTCAAGACTGTGGGCCATCGCAATGATTGCCCGTGTAATCGCCGCGTCTTCCGCCCCTTCGTTCAAGCCGCGGATGAAGGCTTGGTCGATCTTCACGCAATGCACTGGAAATCGCTTCAGATAGCTCAACGATGAATAGCCGGTGCCGAAATCGTCGATGGCCAATTTCACGCCGAGTGCGCGCAGTTGCTGGAACGTGGTGATGATGTGCTCGACGCTCTCCAGCAATTGACTCTCGGTGAGCTCAAGCTCCAGGTATTCCGGCTTGAGCCCGGTTTCTTCCAGCACTTGCCGCACGAGGCTGACCAGCTTTCCCTGGCGCATCTGGTGCACCGAGAGATTGACTGACACCCTGATCGGCGCGAGGCCCTCCCGCTGCCATTCGCAGGCCTGGTGGCAGGCTTTGCGCAGCACGAACTCCCCGATGTTGGCGATCAGGCCGGTCTCCTCCGCCAGTCCGATGAACTCGCCGGGCGAAATCAGACCGCGCTCGGGATGACGCCAGCGCACCAGCGCTTCTGCCGAGTTCAGGCGACCGCTTTCCAGCTCCAGCTTAGGCTGATAAAAAACCTCCAGTTGCCCTTCTGCAATGGCGCGACGCAGCTGGATCTCCAGCTGCAAGCGACCGGGCGTGCCCGCCTCAAGGCTTTCGGTGTAGAACTGAAAATTGTCGCCGCCCAGGTGCTTGGCATGCTGCATGGCCATGTTCGCCTGGCTGACCAGCGCGGCGATGTCTCGAGCGGAACCCGGCAGCAACGCGATGCCGATAGAGGCACTGACCACCAGCTCATGGCCGGACACCGATATCGGCGAGCGCAGCTTGGCCAGCAGACGCGTCGTGATCCGCGCCATTGTGGTCAGGTTGCCGTGGCTGTCGAATAGCACGGCAAACTCGTCCGCCGACAAACGCGCGACGGTATCGGCGTCCGCTACGTGGGCGTTCAGCCGGCGCGCGACGAGGCGCAGCAACTGGTCAGCGATGTCGTGACCCAAGCTGTCATTGAGCAATTTGAAGCGATCAAGGTTGATGTGCAGCAGGGCCAGCGTTCGCCCGCCATGACGCGCACGCTGATTGGCCTCGCGCAGCCGCTCGTTGAACAACGCCCGATTGGCCAGGCCGGTCAGCTCATCGTAATGGGTCAGATAGCGCGTACGCTCTTCGTACTGGCGCGTCAGCTCGCGATTCAGCTCGTCACTTTTGGCTTGGGCCTGTTGAAGGTGCTCGATGAGCGCCACGTTCTGAAACCGCCGGATCAGGCCCCGCTCGATCAAACGGTTGACCTGCGCGGCCACCACGATCAGCGCCAGCAGCAGAATCAGGCCGAGCCAGCCCCAGCCATGGCATTGTGGGTCGCCGGTCCAGAACAGATAGAAGATGGGCGGCAGCAGGCACGGCAGCGTGAAGGTGAGGAATGCCGGAATGCTCACCGCATAGGCCACACTGGCAGACAGCGTCGCGGCGCCGATCAGGCCGAACACCCAGGCCTGTTGCGACAGGCTTTGCGCGGGCATCAGCACCAGCGCGGCGCTGGACAAAGTGAAACCGCTGACACAGGCGCCGGCCAGAAACATGCGATTCCAGATTGGCTGTGAACGACGATCCATTGATGCCGACCTGAACGCTGCGACCTGCAGCACGCGCAGACTGACCAGCGCTGACAGCCATCCCAGCCAGACGCCAACCAGCACGTAACGCTCGGGGCTCCAGAGCAGCCATGCGCAGAGCAAACCATTGATGAACATGAACAGGGTCGGCAGGAGCGATCCCTGATAGAGAAGGCGGGTGCGCTCGGCGGCAAGCTGGGTCGCGAACTGCTTGCAGATGACACGGCGTGTCGCCACGGAGTCGGCCGGGGCTTCGGAGCTTAAGGTCATGGCGTTTCTTATAATTGGTGGCCTTGAACGTTCGCGGAGGATACACAAGGGACCGTCGAGACCAAACAGTCATCAATTAAAATCTACAGACGGCAAAATGCGACCGACAACATCACGACCGGCCAGCGTTAGGGTTTGCCCATGCCCTCACGGCACCCTAGAATGCCCCGATGCGCGATGACCTCTCCCTTCTGCTTAACTCCCTCAACGATGCCCAACGCCAGGCCGTAGCTGCCTCCGTGGGTCGTCAGTTGGTCCTGGCCGGCGCTGGTTCCGGCAAAACCCGTGTGCTGGTGCACCGTATCGCCTGGTTGATCCAGGTCGAGAACGCCTCGCCGCACTCGATCCTGTCGGTGACGTTCACCAACAAGGCCGCTGCCGAGATGCGCCATCGCATCGAGCAACTGATGGGTATCAACCCGGCCGGCATGTGGGTGGGCACCTTCCACGGCCTGGCGCACCGTCTGCTGCGGGCGCACTGGCAGGAAGCGGGTCTGAACCAGAGCTTCCAGATCCTCGACAGCGATGACCAGCAACGACTGGTCAAGCGCGTCATGCGCGAGCTGAATCTGGATGAGCAGCGCTGGCCGGCACGGCAGGCGCAGTGGTTCATCAACGGGCAGAAGGACGAAGGGCTGCGTCCCAAACACATTCAAGCCTCGGGCGATCTCTTTCTGACGACCATGAAGTCGGTCTACGAGGCCTATGAAGCTGCCTGTCAGCGCGCCGGCGTTATCGACTTCTCCGAGCTGCTGCTTCGCGCGCTGGACCTGTGGCGCGATAACCCGAGCCTGCTTGCGCACTATCAGCGCCGTTTCCGTCACGTGCTGGTGGACGAATTCCAGGACACCAACGCCGTTCAATACGCCTGGCTGCGCCTGCTCGCCCAGGGTGGCGACAGCCTGATGGTGGTCGGCGACGACGACCAGTCCATCTATGGCTGGCGCGGGGCGAAGATCGAGAATATTCATCAGTATTCCGAAGATTTCCCCGACACCGAGACCATTCGCCTGGAGCAGAACTACCGCTCCACCGCGAGCATCCTCAAGGCCGCCAACGGCTTGATCGTCAACAACACAGGGCGTCTGGGCAAAGAGCTGTGGACGGACGTCGGTGATGGCGAGCTGATCAATCTCTATGCCGCGTTCAACGAACACGACGAAGCGCGCTACGTGGTCGAGACCATCGAAAGCGCAATCAAGACCGGTCTGGCGCGCAGCGATATCGCCATTCTGTATCGCTCCAACGCCCAGTCGCGGGTCCTCGAAGAGGCCTTGCTGCGCGAGCGCATCCCGTACCGTATCTACGGCGGCCAGCGATTCTTCGAGCGCGCCGAAATCAAGAACGCCATGGCGTATATGCGTCTGCTGGACGGGCGTGGTAATGATTCGGCGCTGGAGCGGGTCATCAACGTCCCGCCCCGCGGTATTGGCGAGAAAACCGTCGAAGCGATTCGCGAGCATGCGCGCCATGCCGACGTTTCCATGTGGGAAGCCATGCGCCTGCTGGTCGCCAACAAAGGCTTGACCGGTCGTGCAGCGGGCGCGCTGGGCGCGTTCATCGAACTGATCGAAAACCTCGCCGCCAAGGCTGCGGACATGCCGCTGCATCTGATGACCCAAACGGTGATCGAGCAGTCCGGCCTGATCACGTACCACAAGGAAGAGAAAGGCGAGAAAGGCCAGGCCCGGGTGGAAAACCTTGAGGAACTGGTCAGCGCCGCGCGCGCCTTCGAGAACAGCGACGAAGAGGAAGACCTGACGCCACTGGCTGCCTTCCTCGGCCATGCCTCGCTGGAGGCCGGCGATACGCAGGCGGACGAGCACGAAGACAGCATTCAGCTGATGACGCTGCACAGCGCCAAAGGTCTGGAGTTTCCGTACGTGTTCCTGGTGGGCATGGAAGAAGGCCTGTTTCCACACAAGATGAGCCTGGAAGAGCCGGGGCGTCTGGAAGAAGAGCGTCGCCTGGCTTACGTGGGCATCACCCGCGCCATGCAGCATCTGGTGATGACCTACGCAGAAACCCGACGCTTGTACGGAAGCGAAACCTACAACAAGGTCTCGCGCTTCGTCCGGGAGGTGCCGGCCAATCTGATTCAGGAAGTGCGGTTGTCCAACAGCGTGACCCGGCCGTTCGGCGGTTCCAAAACCATGGCCCCGAGCCGCTTGTTCGATGGCGAAGCCATTCCGCAGAGCCAGTTCTCCCTGGGTCAGCACGTCCAGCACGCGGTGTTTGGTGAAGGCGTGATCCTCAACTTCGAGGGTTCAGGCGCTCAGGCACGGGTCCAGGTGAATTTCTCGGAAGGCAGCAAGTGGCTGATGCTGGGGTACGCGAAGCTCGAGCCGGTGTGATCGGCAACTGCCGATGCGTTGATGCTCCACTTGCATTCCCACATCCACCCCCCATCTTTCCTACAGAACTTTCTTCACCTGCCTACAACCCAAGTGGGACAGGCTGGTGAGGATCCACGCAAAAGCCGGAAACATATGGCCGCTGGTCATCCCCATGTGTCCTGTGCAACATGGCGCGCGTGCAATCCACAAACGGGAATTCCCTTATGCAACGTTTTCTTAGCATCGCTCTGGCAATGATTATCGGGCTCACCATGAGCCTCGATGTCAACGCTGCGCGTTTCGGTGGTGGCAAGAGCATGGGCTCGGCGCCAAGTCACCAGGCGCGTCAAACAGCTCCTTCTACTCCTGCCGCAGCACCTAATGCCGCCGGCCGTCCTGCGCCTGCTGCGGGCGGTGCTTCCAAATGGCTGGGCCCATTGGCGGGTCTCGCCGCCGGTGGTCTTCTGGCCTCCATGTTCATGGGCGGTGGCTTCCAGGGCATGCAGTTCTTCGACATTCTGATCATGGCGATCATCGCCTTCGTGATCTTCCGCTTCATCGCGGCGCGTCGACGCAAACAGCAGCCACAGATGGCTCCCGCCGGTGCTCCTTACCAGCGTGAAACCTTCGAACAGCCACAACCGGCCCAGAATTCGATCTTCGGCGGTTCCGCTCCAGCAGCGGCAGCCCGTCCGGTGATCAACGCACCGACCTGGTTCAACGAAGAACGCTTCATCGAGGCTGCGCGCAGCCACTTCCAGTCGCTGCAACAGCACTGGGACGCGAACGAGATGGACAAAATCTCCGAGTTCGTGACCCCGCAGATGCTGCAGTTCCTGAAGAAGGAACGCGCCGATCTGGGCGACGGTTTCCAGTCCACGTTCATCGACAACCTCAACGTGCAACTTGACGGTCTGGACGATCGTGCCGACAAGACGATTGCCACGCTGACGTTCAACGGTGTGTCGAAAACGTCGCGCTTCGACCAGGGCGAGGTCTTCAGCGAAAGCTGGAACATGGAACGCGCTCAGGGTGACAACCAGCCTTGGCTGGTGGCAGGTATCCGCCAGAACGGCTAATACCGCTGAGCTGCTTCAAATGAACCCCGGACTTGTTCCGGGGTTCTGTTTTTAGAGAAGCCAAGTTAATTTGGCGATGCCTTTGAGCTACTGTATAACCCGCGCAAATCGTTAGAGGATCCACGTCGTGGAAGAAGTCATTGAACAACTCCGTGAAGCCAATGAACCGGTCCCTGTCCCGCTTGAGCTGCCTGATGAAGATCAACTGGTCGAGGTTGAGGAGCAACTGTTCATCAATATCCCCTTCGTCTTCAAAGAGTTCTTGCTGACCGTCAGCGACGTGGTCTACGGCAGCCTTGAGCCCGTCACCGTCACTGACCCGGGCTCGCACACGTACCTGCCGGAAGTGGCGGCGACCGCGTGGGACATCGGCGTGCCGCGCGAGCTGATCCCGATCTGTCAGGACGGCGAGGATTATTACTGCGTTGAAGAAGACGGCACTGTGGTGCTGTGGTCTGGCGAAGAAGAACTGGTCACCGAAGAAAGCTGGGAATCCGTTTGGCACTGGGCGCGCGACGTCTGGCTGGAAAGCTGAGAAGCACAGCCGCCCTCCTCAATCAGCCTTGAGGCACGAACCTCAAGGCTGATTCAGCGCTCATGACTCAGGGTGATTGCCCAAGGTTTCAAGCAACGCGATCTGCATGCGCGTATGCACCCGGATGAACCAGCGCCACAACACGGCAGCCACCACGGCCGCCACGACCACAATCAGCATCAGCCATTCGCGCGTCGGCAGCATGCTGGATGACAGCAATGCGATGAGCAGAAAAATCACCATCAATGACAGCAGCGGGATCACTTCGGCGATCACCCGACGGACACGCGCGGTGTGCCTGCCCGCCATCTCCGGCTTCACGCTCATCTCTGCCAGCAGCATGGACAGCGCCTTGAGCTTGCGATAAGCCGCGATCAGGAACGGCAGGGAAAGCAGCAAGCACCCACCCCAGATCCAGGCTTTTTGCTGCCCGACATCGCTGACCCAATCGCTGAAATAGACGCCAATACGCTCCGCGAAGAATGCGCCGGTGAAGAAGATGGCGATCACCAAAGCCAGATTGATCCCGACTTGCAAGAGGATCTTGCGGATCATCGCTGCCAGCACGGCGCCTTGCCCCTGCGGCTGAATGCTGCGCAACCACTCTCCGTATAGGCCAAACACCCGCGCCATGCGTGCAGGAACAATAGCGCCCAGTGTGTGGGACAACGGGTCTGCTGCCCGGATGAGGTAAGGCGTCAAGAGCGTCGTTATGGCAGACACCGCCACGGCGACCGGGTAGAGAAAATCGCTGGTAACCTGCAGCGTCATCCCCAGCGCTGCGATGATGAAGGAAAATTCGCCAATCTGTGACAGCCCCATGCCCACCCGCAGCGAGGTCTTGCCATCATTGCCCGCGATAAAAGCACCCAGCCCGCAGGAAATCATCTTGCCCAGCACCACGGCAACGGTGATCACGGCGATGGGCCAGGCGTAATCGAGCAGGATTTTCGGATCGATCATCAAGCCGATTGCGACGAAAAAGATCGCGCTGAACATGTCACGGATGGGCTCGACCAGGTGCTCGATCTTCGCCAGTTGCCTGGATTCAGCCATGATTGCGCCGATGAGAAACGCCCCCAGTACCATGCTGTATTCGAGTTTGACCACCAGCAGGCAAAACCCGAAGCACATGCCCAGCACCGTGATCAGCAGCATCTCGTTGCTGTCGAACTTCGCCACATAAGCCAGCAATCGCGGCACAACCAGAATGCCGATGACCAGCGCGACGATCATGAACAGCGACAGTTTGCCGACCGTTGAAAACACCTCGCCGGAACTGACCGTGCCGCTCACGGCGATGCCTGATAACAGCGCGATGATGCCAATGCCGAGGATGTCTTCGACGATGAGCACGCCGAAGATCAGCTGGGCGAAGCGCCGGTTCTTCATTTTCAGGTCGTTGAGCGCTTTGACGATGATGGTGGTGGACGAGATCGCCAGAATGGCACCGAGGAACAGAGAATCCATGGTATTCCAGGCGAAGAACTGGCCGATTTCGTAACCGATCCAGATCATCAGCATGATTTCGAGAAACGCGGCGATAAACGCCGTCGCGCCCACCTTGAACAGTTTGCGCAGGCTGAATTCCAGGCCAAGACAAAACATCAGAAAGATTACGCCGAGTTCGGCGAGGGTCTTGATGGTGTCTTCGTCGTGGATGAGGCCAAAAGGCGGGGTGTGCGGGCCGATGATAAAGCCGGCGACAATGTAGCCGAGTACGACGGGTTGCTTGAGCCGATGAAACACCACCGTTACGACGCCAGCGACGAGCATGATCACAGCCAGGTCTTGAATGAAACTGATGGCATGCATGGGCGCTGCTCCTGCTGGCAATCGGTGAAATATGCGTATCTGCCTGAAAGAGAGACGACTGCTGTACGAAAACTCGCCAACGAGGTCCGATTATTCTGACTGAGACGCAGGATTTACCCCATCCAAGGGCTTCCGCAGGTTAACACCGCACAAAAGCGCGAGAAGCCAGTGCAATATATGGAAACAGATGGGTGCAGGGCGTGACGGCGGAGCGGCCGTTGGCGTCCCGGTATCGATGGTTTTGTAGCCAATCTGCAATTCGAGCACCTGAGCAAGGTGCCTTCTGACCCCTTTAGACCGTGAGCACGCTATGGAACCCGGAAACGCCCAGCTGTCGATGACTGTATTGATGACCCCGGACATGGCCAACTTCTCCGGCAACGTGCACGGCGGGACGCTGCTGAAGTACCTCGATGAAGTGGCTTACGCGTGCGCGAGCCGTTATGCGGGACGCTATGTCGTGACGCTGTCGGTGGATCAGGTGATTTTCCGTGAGCCGATTCACGTCGGCGAGCTGGTCACGTTCCTGGCATCGGTCAACTACACCGGCAATACGTCGATGGAAGTGGGCATCAAGGTGGTGACCGAAAACATCCGCGAACGCTCGGTTCGTCACACCAACAGTTGCTTCTTCACCATGGTGGCGGTGGACGACCAGCGCAAACCTGCCGGCGTACCACCCCTGACGCCGACCAACAGCGAAGACAAGCGCCGTTACGTGCAGGCACAACAACGCCGCCAGATCCGTCAGGAACTGGAGAAGCGTTATCGTGAAATCAAGGATGAGCCCGTTTAAGCCAGCGCCGGGATTCGCTCTACAACCGGACGGCTTCGAACTTGACGCGCGGGTGAGCGATTCGGTCCTGCGCGCGCACCAGCTCCAGCTCGTAGCTGCCGCAGGCCTGGGTTTCCAGCAGCACCTCATGCACTGCTGAGGCCGCGAATTCGAAGGCGCTGCGCAGGTTGTCACCGAGCAGAATCCGCGACAGAAACAGCCCGGACGTCAGGTCTCCCACACCCACTGGCTGTCGAGGGAATGCCAGGAGCGGCCGGCGCAGGTGCCACGTTTCGTCCTCGGTCACCAGCAGCATTTCAAAGCCGTCCGCAGGTTTCCCCGGATAGGCCAGGTGCTTGACGACCACCGCCTTCGGACCTCGGGCCAGCAACGCCCGCGCCATGGCCACGCAGTCGAGCAACGATTCGGGTTTGCGGCCGGAGAAGCTGTCCAGCTCCAGCTGATTGGGGCACAGAAAGTCGGCGACTGCAGCGGCCTCGTCCAGCAGGAAATCGCTGACCTCTTGGGGCACGATGCAACCCTTCTCCGGGTGCCCCATCACCGGATCACACAGATACAGCGCGCGCGGGTTGGCACGTTTGATCTGCGCAACGGCGCTCAGAATCGCCCGCCCCTGCGCTGCGCTGCCCAGATAACCCGACAGCACCGCGTCGCAATTCCCCAACTCGCCTATCGCGGCAATCCCCTCGACCAGCGCCGGAATCTGCTGCGGCGCCAGGACTTCCCCCGCCCAGTGGCCATACTGGGTGTGGTTGGAGAACTGAACGGTATTCAACGGCCAGACATTGATGCCGATACGCTGCATAGGGAACACGGCTGCGCTGTTGCCGGCGTGACCAAACACGACGTGCGACTGGATGGCGAGTAGATGGGGCGTGCGTTTCATGACAGGTTCCTGAGACCGGGAAGGCACAGTAGTGGCGATGCCGGACGAAGTGAAGCGAAATTAAACTTTCGGGCTATGGCTGTCTGTCACCCGACGCAGTTAAGCTGCAAGTCTTCTGTTGGAGTTCCTTTTCCATGCTGACCCTGGGCAACATTTTCGTCCTCATGCTGCTGGCGACCGCCGGCGCCTGGCTGTGGCACGCCCATGGCCTGCGTGAACGGGCGCTCGAACGCGTCAAACAGCACTGCGCCAAACTCGAGCTCGAACTGCTCGACGGCAACGTCGCGCTGAAGAAAATCGCTTTCAAGCGCGACAATGAGGGCCGCAAGCGCTTGGCTCGGGTGTATAACTTCGAGTTCACCGTCACCGGTGAGCATCGGCATCCCGGCACGATCACCATGTTTGGTGCCCATGCGGCGCAGATCGAACTGGCGCCCTACCCGTTCGAGATCAAAGACCCCAAGCCCACGGCCGAAATTATCCAGCTGAGCCAGTGGCGTCAGGAACACAACAAGTGGAAACAGTGATCCGCTGTGGATAACTCGCTTTAAAGCAGACAGGCCGCCAGTGCTGTCTGCAAAGCGGCCTCGTCCTGGGGCTTCTCGAAGATCAGCTCAAGGCGAGAGTCTCTGCGCCACTCACTCGACGTCCATTCCAGCGAACTCCCGTTTAGCGCATTGCCTGAGATCCACCCCTTCTCGCTGTGGATAATCAGCTTGGCGCGCCGCCAGCCCAAGGGTTGCAGCCAGCCTTGCACCTTTGCCGCATCGAATACCCGCTCAGGGTGCCAGCGCCAGCCAATGCTCCAGCCCTCCGCCTGTTGCTGGCTCAGGCACACCGGCGCCATCGGGTCCGACCACGTTGCGGGGAGTTGCGCCAATGACCGAGGGATGGCCGGATTGTCAGAGCCAGCGTGAGCGTTGACGTCGATGCCGGGCAACGCATCCAGAGACAACGCGCCGTGATCAGTCCAGCGCAGCGGCCGAACAGGCAGTCCATCTGTAATCGCCGTTCGCGTCGACGCGTCCAGTCCATCAGACTTGTTCAACACCAACAGGCCCGCCTGCGCCAGGGCGTCTTGCTGGGTGTCAGGCAGCGTTTTGCCCTGAGCGAGCGCCTGGGCGTCGAGCACCATGACACTGGGCTGGATCGCCAGCACGCCGATCCAGGGCGCTTCATGTAGTTGCTTGATCAACTGAACCGGATGCCCCAGCCCGGAGGGCTCGATGAGCAGGCGGTCCGGTCTGGCCTTGCGCAACAACCGGCCGAGCCCCACCTGAAAAGGCGCGCCGTTGACGCAGCACAGGCAACCGCCAGCCACCTCACCAAGTGCGATACCATCGTCGCCGGTCGTCAGCAGTGCCGCATCCAGGCCTATCTGGCCGAACTCATTGATCAGCACAGCCCAGCGCTCGTGCGCAGGTTTCTGCTCGAGAAGATGCCTGATCAGGCTCGTCTTGCCAGCACCTAAAGGGCCTGCAATGACATGAGTGGGGATGTTCTGCAGCATGTCGGCCATTCTTGAGTTCGCTCCTGAAGTGAGCGCTGACGGAGGTAATTGATGCGAATAATCAGGCTGCCCATGGGGCTGGCGTGGGCGCTGCTGGCGATGACGTCGGCGCAGGTCTGGGCCGAGTCGTGCGTTGTACGCAGCCAAGGCGAGCGAGTGGACGTCAAAGTCTGTCAGGAAAACCTGAACATTCCGCCAGACCTGTTCCATGACGGCTTCTGCAAACCCCAGCTCAAGGATCAGAAAACCGAGGTCACGTATTCGGAACAGTGCCCCTCCGGTTCATTTGGCCAGTGCAGCAACGCGCAGGTGGCCAATATGCCTTATCGGCAGAACATTCACTATTACGGCGTGGCCAGCGACGCGGCGTTTCTCAAACCGTTCTGCGAGCAGCAGAGCAAAGGCATCTGGAAAACGCAGTAAGTCGGACCGGTTTTAGGCCGCGTCGCCATACCAGTCGCCGAACGGATCAGGCATCGAGCGCCAGCACGCGACGCCGGCCGCCATCTCGGCGTCGGTCAGCAAGCATTCATCCAACTCGGCAGCCAGCCGACCGAAGTCGATGTTCTGACCGATGAACACCAGTTCCTGACGGCAATCGCCGGTCTCCGCCTCCCAGCTGCGCATGATCACCTGGGTGCTTTCGTCATCCTGCGGCCACTGCGCTTTGGGCACGAAGCGCCACCAACGACCGGCGAAACCATGACGCATCAAGCCGCCGGCCTGGGACCAACTGCCCGCGTCCTCGTGCTTGCTGGCGAGCCAGAAAAACCCCTTCGAGCGCAGCAGACGGCCGTTTTCCCACGGCGCATTCAGGAAGTCGAAAAAGCGTTGGGGGTGAAAGGGCCGACGCGCCCGATAAGCCGTGGATGCGATGCCATACTCTTCAGTCTCCGGCGCGTGTTCGCCACGCAATTCCTTGAGCCAGCCCGGTGCCTGCGCCGCGCGCTCGAAGTCGAAACGGCCCGTGTCGAGAATCTTGCCGAGGGGCACGGCGCCCATGACCATGGGCAGAATCTCCGCCTGACTGTTGAGGCGACGCAAAATGGCCATCAGTTCCCGGCGATCGGTAGAGCTGATCAGGTCGATCTTGCTGATCAGGATCACGTCGGCGAACTCGACCTGCTCAATCAGCAGATCAGTGATCGCCCGCTCGTCCTCCTCGCCCAGGGTCTCGCCACGTGTAGCCAGGCTTTCTGCAGCGTTGAAGTCCTGCAGAAAACTCAGGCCATCGACCACCGTCACCATCGTGTCGAGACGGGCAACATCGGCCAGGCTCCGGCCCTGTTCATCACGGAAGGTAAAGGTCTCCGCCACGGGAAGCGGCTCGGAAATGCCCGTGGACTCGATCAGCAGATAGTCAAAGCGGCCTTCATGGGCCAGCCGGCTGACCTCTTCAAGCAAATCTTCGCGCAGGGTGCAGCAAATGCAGCCGTTGCTCATCTCTACCAGTTTTTCTTCCGCCCGATTGAGGCTGACGTCCCGCTGAACTTCGCTCCCGTCGATGTTGATCTCGCTCATGTCGTTGACGATCACCGCGACGCGCAGGTTTTCGCGGTTGCGCAGAATGTGGTTCAGCAGCGTGCTTTTGCCAGCGCCAAGAAAGCCGGACAGAACGGTAACGGGAAGGCGGTTCATGAAGGTTTCACCAGAGTACGGTTGCGATCACTTTTTACGTTATAGTATAACGATACAAATGCGCTAATCTTTTTTGAAGGCAGCCTCATGACGCGGTGGTTTGGGTTGTTGGCAGGGTGTTCGCTGGTGCTGAGTACGCAGGCGTTCGCCCTGCCACCCTCGCCCAGGCTGGACAAGTCGTTGTGCACGCGCACTGCGACGCTGTTGGCCTGCACCGATGCCGACGACAACACGTACAGCGTGGCGGTGGCAGGGAAGACGATGTTCGTGCGCGGCTTCGAAAGCGTGGGCAAGCGCCGCTGGGCGCAGACCAACAGCCGTTATGGCTCGCTGACGTTTTTTACCGGGCTGGCATCGGACGGCGAGACGTGGGTGGGTTATACCCGGAAAGTGGGGTGGACGACGATCAGTCGGGTGTCCAGTTCAAGCGGGAGCCGGACCAAGATTACCTGCGACCGAGTGATGGGCTGTCGGTGACCCCGATTCCTCGGCGCTCCCACAATCGGTGTTCAGCCAGGTGCATCTGCAGTGGTGTCAAGTTTGATGAGAGCGAACTTGCACATTCTGCCTCATGATTTAGTCCGTCAGACCAACGCCTCATTCGCCTTTTGCGCTTGGCGCCAAGCCACATATGACCCTGCTGGCGGATTGCGCTCGAAGTAGCGCTTCATGCCATCAAACAAACCATCGGCCACGGCCTGCTGATGACGCGCGGTGACGAGGCGCTGACTGTCACGGCTGTTGGAGATGAAGCCGGTCTCGACCAGAATCGATGGGACATCCGGTGATTTCAGCACCGCAAAACCGGCCTGTTCCACGCGCTTCTGGTGTAGCGTCGTGATCCCTTCCAGGCTGCCCAGTACGGTGTGACCCAAATCCAGACTCGCGGCGATCGTGGCGTTCATCGACATGTCGAGAATCACACCGGCCAGCATCGGGTCCTTGTCTTTCAGGTTCAAGAGGCTGGTCGCGCCGATCAGGTCGGCGCCGTTTTCACGCTGCGCCATGAAGCGCGCTGTCGCGGAGGTCGCGCCGTTCTCCGACAAGGCAAACACCGACGCGCCGGAAGCCGTCAAACGAGGCGCTGCGTCGGCATGGACCGAAATGAACATGTCAGCGTTGTATTTGCGCGCGACGTCCACGCGCTTGCGCAGCGGAACGAAGAAGTCGTCATTGCGAACCAGGCGCACATCAAAACCCTTTTCGCGCTTCAAACGCTTGGCGAGCAATTGCGCGATGGACAGCACGACGTCCTTCTCCCGCTCACCCTTCGAGCCGACGGCGCCAGGGTCTTTGCCGCCGTGGCCTGCGTCGACGACCACCATGATGTCGCGCTTGGAACGGTCCCTTCCCGCGGACTGCGCGGGAGGCTCCTTCGCCAACGGTGCGGCTGCAGCCAACTGCACCGGCGGACGGGCAAGTACGTCATGCCCCAGATCAAGAACCAGCCGGTTGCCCTGCGCGCCATCGGGACCCAGCAGGAAGCTGTTGATCTGCACGGGGGATGTCAGGTCGAGCACGATGCGCGTATCGCTCTGACCGAAGTGGCCGGAACGAATGGACTTGATCGGCGTGTTTTCCAGCGCCAGCTGACTGAAGTTGCCCTCAAGCCGCGCGCCGCTGACATCAATGATGATCCGCTCGGGCGCGCTGAGCGTGAAGGTCTTGTACTGCACCGGGCCACTCAGGTCGAACACCAGACGCAGCTTGCTATCGGAACGCCACAGTCGAGCGTTTCGGATCTGCGTCGCGTTGACTGAGAATGGAAGCGCAAAGGCGGCGCTGGCCAAAAGCATGTTGAGCAGCATTTGACGTCGGTGCATGGCACGTTCCGATGGCGTTGAGCATCCCGGCTCAGAGATGGAGGGCGATAGTTACAATATAACAGCCGGGCCATCGGACGAAGATGAAGCTTTTTATAAGATCGGCGGGGTTTTAGTGAGCCTCATCAACGCCTAAGGCGGAAAAGCTCATGTGAAACAACACCATGTTCCACGTGGAACACGACCCGCTGTCTGCACCAACAAAAACGCCCTGACAAGTCAGGGCGCTTATGGAACATTGTGAATCAGGTTCTCGGTTTTACCGTTCCGCATTGCTGGCCCAGCCAAACAGCTCGGGTGTCCATGCTGCCGTTCTGCTGCTGCCCTGTAGCGTTGAAGGAGCCAATGACGTGGGTATTGAACTCACGGTCACTCAGGAACTGTGCAGTGCCGGTGCCTTGAGCGCGAGGGCAGCTGAACTTGAATTTCCAGGTAGCGCCGGTACGTTCGGTGATCTGCTGGGTGCAGCCCGACTTCGGATCGGTCAGCGGGATCTGCTCATTCTTGACCTGCTCTTGGGTCAGGCAAATACGTACGCCCTTACCACCCAGAGTAACGCCTTGTTTTTCCAGCATTTGCTCCATGGCCGCGCGCTGCTGCGGCGCCATCATTTGCAGCTGGGACAGCATCACCTGCAGGTCCGGCATCTGCTGACCGTCGACCTGCATGTTGCTAGAACTCAACTCCCACAGCCCCGGCTGCAACACCTGCGCCTGGGCGAAGGGGGCAGTCAGACAAACCATCAACGCCAGTACGCGCTTTTTCATGAATCGGGTTCCTTTATTACTTTTGGGCATCTTGATGCGGCCTGCTTGCAAGCCACTGAACGATGACGGTTAGACGGCAGATCGGGTAGCCAGTTGCACCCGCAATAAAATAGCGACAATCCTGGTGCAGTGTGGTCTGTTAGACACCAATAAGCTTCTAGCACAAGGTTGCGCATGGATTACCACAGCCCGTATTTCTTTGGCTATTTGCTGGGTTTCACTCACCTGCTGGGCATTGTCGCAGCAATCCACGCCTTACTCACCGTACGTACTGCTCAGGGCTCGATTGCCTGGGCGATGCCCCTCATTTTCATCCCTTATGTCGCCCTCCTCCCGTACCTTGTTTTCGGGCGGAGTACGTTCGATGCCTACATCAAAGCACGGCGTCAGGCGAACACCGAGATGCGCACAGCGATCGCCGACTTCAACTGGAAGCCATGGATTGAAGAGGCGGTGGCCGCGCGGCGCTCGGACGCTTATCGCTCGCTGCGCGCGATGCCAAAACTGGGCCGCATGCCGTGTCTGGCGAATAACGAAGTGAAGCTGTTGATCAACGGGGATGAAACATTCGGTGCGATTTTCGAGGCCATCAAAAGCGCACGGGAAGTGGTGTTCGTGCAGTTTTTCATCATCCATGACGATGATCTCGGTCGCCGACTGCAAGGGCTGTTGCTGGAAAAAGCCGCTGAAGGCGTAGCGATTCATGTGCTCTACGACCGCATCGGCAGCCATGCGTTACCGGCGCGCTACATCGACAAACTGCGTGCCGGTGGCGTTCAGATCAAGGCCTTTGCCACACGGGGCGGCTGGCTGACGCGCTTCCAGATCAACTTCCGTAACCACCGCAAGATCGTCGTGGTGGATGGCATCAAAGGCTTCGTTGGCGGGCACAACGTGGGCGATGAGTACCTCGGCCTCAAGCCGCCGCTGGCGCCATGGCGCGACACTCACGTTAGCGTTGTCGGACCTGTCGTGGCGTGCTTGCAGGAATCGTTCGCCGAGGACTGGTTCTGGGCGACTCGTGAAATCCCCCCGCTGATCCTGCCCGACAGCTACCCGGAAGACGGCGTACTGTGCCAGTTACTTGCCAGCGGCCCGGCCGATGCGCAGGAAACCTGCTCGCTGTTCTTCGTCGAAGCCATTCATGCGGCGACCGAACGGGTTTGGATCACCACACCCTATTTCATTCCCGACGAAGCAGTGTCGGCGGCGCTGAGATTGGCGGTCCTGCGCGGCGTGGATGTGCGCCTGCTGCTGCCGTCGCGTCCTGATCACTACACCGTCTATGCCGCCTCCAGCTTGTTTGCGTTTGAAGCCGTCCGCGCAGGCGTTCGCATCTTTCGCTACAAACCCGGCTTCCTGCACCAGAAGGTGGTGCTGGTGGATAACGCGATCTCGGCGATCGGCAGCGCCAACCTGGACAATCGTTCGTTCCGGCTCAACTTCGAACTCATGCTCTTGACCGTGGATGAGGATTTCGCACGCGAGGTCGAAACCATGTTGATCGACGACTTCGCCCTCTCCCACGAAATCTCCAGTGAAGAGAGCAAAGAGACCCATCACCTTCAGCAGTTGGGAATGCGCGTTGCCAGGCTGATTTCGCCGATTCTGTAGATGTGATTGAGCAGTACGCCAAGTGTGGGAGTGAGCTTGCTCACGAAGACGGTATTTCAACCGCCGATGATTCGATGGATGTACCGACGTCTTCGCGAGCAAGCTCGCTCCCACAAGTTTTAGCAATTACGCGTAGATATCGTCCCTGGTCAGCGGCAAATTATGGCTGCCATCCGCATGCGGCTTGACCGCCAGAATCTGGTGCAGATTGATCCAGCCCTTGGAAAACGCATACGCACAACCAGCCAGGTACAACCGGAAGATCCTCAGTGCCTGCTCCGGCACCATCGTAGCGGCGAGGTCGAGCTTCTCCTCCAGACGGGCGCTCCAGTGCTCCAGCGTCCTGGCGTAGTGCAGGCGCAGGCTTTCCACATCGACCACCTCCAGCCCGGCCTCGCTGATGAATCCGGTGATCATCGACAGGTGCGGCAGCTCACCATTGGGAAACACATAGCGATCAATAAAATCTCCCGCGCCGCGCCCGACAGGTCGCCCGTCGGTGTGCTTGGCGGTGATGCCGTGGTTCATCACCAGACCGCCCTCCTTCACCGCACCGAACAAACACTTTGCGTACAGCTCAAGATTGGCGTGGCCGACATGCTCGAACATGCCAACGCTGACGACCTTGTCGAAGCGGCCGTCCCTGGGCAGATCCCGGTAGTCGAGCAGCTGCAGTTCGACACGGTCCTGCAGACCGTCCGCGCGCACCCGCTCCTGGGCAAGCGCCAGTTGCTCACGGCTTAACGTGATGCCGAACACCCGGACGCCGTACTCACTCGCGGCAAAGCGGGAAAGCCCTCCCCAGCCACAACCCACGTCGAGAAGGTACTCCCCCGGTTTGAGGCGCAGCTTGCGGCACAGGTGATGAAACTTGTTCTGTTGCGCCTGATCGAGCGTCTCGTTGCCGGTCTTGAAGTAGGCGCAGGAGTAGACCATCTCCCGGTCCAGCCACAAGCGGTAGAAGTCGTTGGAGAGGTCGTAGTGGTAGGAAATCGACGCGGCGTCGGTGGCCTTGTCGTGCTCGGTGCGCACCGGGAGATGGTCATCGCCCTCGTCTACCAGCGCTTTGGTCAGCTCGTCGCACACCCGGACCACTTCGCTGATTGACCCTTCCAGCTCAAGCCGGCCTTCAACGAAAGCGCTGCCCAGAAGGCCCAAACTCGGGTGGGTGAAATCGGAAACGAGGGACGGGTCTTTAACCACGATCGTGACGCGGGGATCATTTCCCAAGTCGAGCTCGTTGCCGTCCCAGAGCTTGAGACGCAGCGGCAAATGAAGGTTCTGTAACGCCGGTGGAAGTTGCGCGAGCATATGAAATCCCCCTGATCCAGCTACATGGAAAAGGGTAGTCCATAACCGGCTCCAGACCAGGAGCCGTCAGGCGATCGGCTTGTTTGAACGACGACGAATCTACAACGGGTACAACCTCGTGCCCCAGAATTCGAGCCAATGTGACGCCTGCAAATGGAGCACCCCGAACAAGACTGAACTTAATTTGTAACAGAGTTCTTCAAAGCTCAAGCGAATTTTAATACTTAGGGGAGCCCTCTAACCCGGCGCTTTCGATGCAGGCGCCGGGGAATATGGCTTAGGAAGGATTGTGAAACTTCGCGATGGGCTCGTGGAAACGCAGCAGTCGCCCAGCATTACCCAGCACTAGCAGCGTGCTGAGGTTATGCAAAACCGCCGCGATCATGGCGCCTGCGGCACCCAGCACACCGAAAGCCGCCATGGCGACAATGGCCAGCGTCCAGCCCAGTCCAATGATCACGTTCACTTGCAGGGTGTGGCGACACTGACGGCTCAGCCGCACACAGGTGCCCAGCCGGCGCAGATCACTGCCGATCAACACGATGTCGGCGGAGGCCAGCGCGATATCCGCACCGCCCGCGCCCATCGCCACGCCAACCACCCCGGCCTTGAGCGCCAGGGAGTCGTTGATGCCATCGCCGACGACCATCGGGCGAAAGCCTTTTTTGATTTCGCTCAGCACCCGATTCAGCTTGTCCTCGGGCAACGCCTGGGCGTGGATATCACTGATGCCGACCTCCTGACCGAGGCTGTCGGCGACACTCTGGCGATCCCCCGTCAGCAGTAACTGCCGACCCATGCCCAGTTCGCGCAGTTCACTGAGCGCCTGACGCGCCTCGGGCTTGAGGCTGTCGGCCAGCAGCAGCCAGGCCAGGAAGTGGCCATTGACCGCGAGCCCGGCAATCGGGCCATCGTGATCGGGGATCGGCGAGGTCGCGATGCCCATCTGCGCGAACAGCTCAGGCCGCCCCAACGCGGCTTCACCCCGCGCGGTCTGCGCAACCACGCCCAGCCCCTGGCGCTCTCGAATGTCGTCCAGTGGGAGCAGATGATCCTTGTCCACCAACGTGGCCAGCGCGCGACTGACCGGGTGGCTGCTCGCCGAGCCCAGGCTTGCCGCCAGCTCAATGACGTCGTCGCCCGCGCCCTCCTCGGCCTGAACCGATTGCAGACGCAAACTGCCGTAGGTCAGCGTGCCGGTCTTGTCGACGACCAGTGAAGTGAGGTCGGCCAGTTCTTCAAGGAAAGCCGAACTGCGGATCAAAATGCCGTGACGCGCGGCGACTGCAATACCGGCGATGGCTGTCGCCGGCGCTGACAGCACCAGCGCGCAAGGGCAGGCAGCGACCAATACCGCCAGCATGGCCTGGGCGTTATTGGTGATGAACCAGGTCACGGCCGCAATCAGCAGCACCAGCACCATGTAGCTGCCCGCGTACTTTTCCAACAGGCGAGTGATGGGCGGTTTGGAGCGTTCGGCACTTTGCATGAGTGCGATGACCTTGCCCAGGGTCGACTCGTTGCCAATGCGCGTCACTTCGATGCGCAGCAGCCCGTCGAGGTTGATCGCACCGCCGAAGACTTCCATGCCGGCGCGCGCTTCGAGCGGAACCGACTCTCCGGTGATGGGCGCCGTATCGAGGCTGGCCTGCCCCGAGACCACCAAGCCGTCGGCCGGGACACGGTCACCGGCGCGCACTTCGACGCGATCACCGGCCACCAGCGTACCGTTGTCGACTTCGCGAATGGAGCCATCCTTATCGATCAGCCGGGCGTGGCTGCGGGTCAGACGGCCCAATGCCTGAATGGCTTCCTGGGAGCCGATCACGCTGCGCTCTTCCAGCACGTGGCCGAAAATCATGATGATCGGCAGCAACGCGGCGGTCATCAAATCGCCCGTCGCCCACGCGCCCAGCATGGCCAGTGCGATCAATTGGTCAGTAATGCCGTGCAGGCTGGGGTACCGCAAGCTGTGCCAGCCGGCGCTGACCACCGGGATGGCGACCAACAGCGAGGCGGCGCCCAACAGCAACTGGCTGACGCCGACTTGCTCGGGCGAGAAAAATCGCCACACCAGCCCCAGCGCGAGCAGGCCGAGGGCAAGCATCGCCAGCGTCAACTGTCGGGCTGCGCTTCGCTGTTCACGGCTGGTGAGCATGCTGCCGGGCGCGTCGGGCTCGGCATGCGAGTGAGCAGGGTCGTGGGAATGGTTGTGTACGGCTTCGCCACTCATTTGTCAGCTCCCTGAATGATCAGGCGGGAATCGTCGCGGGGGTCGACCGTGGTCACTGAACCCGCCTGTTTCAGGATGGCCGGCACCCGCTCGCGGTAGATCCGCAGCAGCAATCCGGGATCGCTCTTGTTTTGGATCGACATCGCCAGGCCGGTCACTGCTGCGGTGTCGGTCTGCGCCTTGGCCAGCCGTTCAGACGCTTGGGCATGGGCGACCTGCAGCGTGCGGTCGGCCTGCTGATTGGCGGTCTGGTTGAGTTTCTCTGCGTCCGTGCGCGCGTTCGCCACGGCCTGATCGGCTTGCTGGCTGGCAGTCAGCACCGCGTTGAACGCATTCACCGCCGCAGCCGGCAGACTGGACTGCACGTCGACACGCACGACTTCAACGCCCAGACCCACGCCAGTGGCCGTCAGCTCGCCAAGCCGCGTATTGATGCCCTGCACCAGATCGCCGCGCAGGCGTTCGCGACGCTCGGCAGACTGGCTGTCAGAGCCCACCAGCTCGGGACGCGCCACCAGAATGGTGTCCAGATCCCGCGCCGCCGTGAGGCTGACGGCGCTGCGATTGACCAGACGGTCCAGTGCCGGCAGCACGTGTTCGCCTTGGAGCACGAACTCCCGTGGGTCCGTCACTTTGTAGTACGCCGTCACGTCGAGTTGTACGACACCGGCGTCGCCCGTAAGCAGATAACCCGAACCTGCCAGTGCGTCGCTCATCGGCGTCGCAAAACTGGTGATCTTGTCGGCCGCCAACGCAGTGGGTGAACGCATCAGTGTTTCGACATGGCGCTCAATCACGCGGTCAGCAGAAGGCAACAGCACCACTTGCTCAAACGGCTGCGGCCAGGCCAGCAGCAAACCGGCGTTCTGCACGCGATCCATCTCACCGAAGCGAAACACCACGGCGCGGTTCTGTGGGTCGATTTCCCGCACATTGGAGACAGCCCAGCCGAGCGCTGCCAGCAGGGTCACGACATACAGCCCCAAAAACGCCAGCCGGCTGGCCTGCAGCCATGGACTGTTCACCACCGGCCGCTCGATGTGCGCCGTGTCTTGCTCGGTCATGGCTGCGTTCCAGCCTTGCCATCCAGGGTCGGCGGGCCGTCCACGAGGACACGGAACGGCGCGGCATCGGTGCGCAGAATCAGTTTGGTGCTCGGCCCCACCACGGTGCCGAGGGTGTCCAGCGAGCGCAGCAAGTTGTACAGCTGCGGTGAACCGGCGTAGGCGCGACCGTAAATCTGCGCCGCTTCAACGCGGGATTGCGCTTCGATGTCGGCGGCTTTCACGGTTGCGTCGGCCTCGACAATCCGCGCGTCGCGTTCGGCGGCAGAGCGGATCTGCGCCGCCTCGCGTTTGCCGATGGCGGTGCGCTCGGTGGCGATGGTCTCGCGCTCGGCGCGCATGCGATCGACCGTCGCGTTGAGGGTTACCGACGGCAACGTAAGACGTTCAACACCCACTTGCAGGACGCGAACCCCGTAGGTGGTCAGCAGTTGCTTATCGATCTGCTGACGCAGCTGGTTTTCGAAATCGGCGATGCGCACCTGATTGGCGTCAGTGTTGATCAGGCTCGACAGATCAAAACTCGCGGCGGTGGTTTCCAGCGCCGAGCCGACGAAGGTGCGGATCTGCCGGGCCGCTTCGTCCGGCTGGTTTTGCACGGCGCGCATGAAGCGCTTCACGTTGTCCGGATCGCCCTGCACCTGCCAGGCCACGTACGCCTGAACGATGATGCGCAGGCCGTCACGGGTGCCGACGTCCTGCAAGCCGCTTGAGGTGGTGCGCAAACGCAGGTCGACGGGGATCGCCGCTTCGAATGGCGCCGGCCAGCGCCAGCTCAGGCCGGGATCGAGCAGCACCCGCGCCGGATTGCCGAAGCGCGTGATGACCGTCGCCTCCCCGGAGCGCACCTGCACCAGACTCGCCGCCGCGACCGCGAAGGCAATCAGCACCGCTGCCAACGCAGCACGACGCCACGGAAAGACAGCAGGGCCGGAGGCTTCGCCATGGTGATGACCGTGATGGTGGCCGCCATGACCATGGCCTGCGTGGTCGTGACCGGAATGGTCGTGGTGATCGTGGGAATGAAACAGACTCAAGAGACGACTCCTTATTCAGCCGAGGGCTGTTCAGCTGACGGGGTCGACGCTGCGGGGTCGACCGGGAGGGTAAAGGAACGCAGATCGATGGTCGGCGCGCTGGTGCCACCGAGCCGATGATCCAGTACCAGCAATTTGGCGTGGGTCAGGCCCTGGGTCAGCTGACTGAAGTACTGCTCCAGCAGGAACGCCTGGCCCGCTTTGGCGTAGCCCTGTCGTTCGGCGCTGAAACGCAAGTCCGCACCTTGCGCCGTTGCCATGACTTCCCGCGAACTCGCGGCCGCCTGGTCATGGGCCATGCTGGCGTGCAATTGCGCCACATTGGCCTGATCGGCCGCCGCGCCACGCTCCCGGGCAATGAGTGCCTGGGCGCTGATCTGTGCGGCCTGGACCGCGTGATAGGCATTGGCTGCGCCGGCTGGTGGATGAATCGACTCGACCACGGTCGCGAGAATCTCCACGCCGCTGTCGAGTTTTTTCAGGTCCCGCTGTACGGCATCGCCGATGTCAGCCGCCAGATCATTGCGCTGCTCACCGAGCAATTCATCGAGGGTGCGCGAGGCGAAATCGTGCACCAGCACGCGGCTGGCGGTGCTGCGAATCAGACTGGGGATGTCGGCGCTGTTGTACGTTGCGGCCAGTGCGGCCTCGTCCGTCAAACCGATGCGATACACAAAGCGTACGTCCATGTTGACGATCTGGAAGCTCTGCTTGGCACCGGAGCCGCTGGCGATCACTTGCGACTTGTCATTGATGTGCGTGGCGTCCCATAACCGGTTGGCAATGGCAGGCGGCGGGCCTTCGGCAGGGTCAAGGGTCAGCTCGGCGCCCGCCCCCTCCGCGACGCTGGTCGCCAGCTCGTGGACCACACCGTTTTCCACCGCCAGTACTGTTCCGAACGGCCAGGGCAAACCGGCATGCAGACCGGGCTCCAGGACTCCAACCGGTTTGCCAAACCGCTCGTAAATGCCACGGCCCTGCATGGGAATTTCGTGAACACCGCTCAGCAACCAGCCCAAACCGACGATGACCGCCATCACCGGCAGAAAGGCGCGGCGCATGTAGGTAAACGCCCAGATCTGCCGCAGGTCGATGCCGAAACGGTTGTGCAATTCGTTTTGCAGCGCGAGCAGCGGGCGTGGTGGCCAGCGCAACAGACCGGCGACGAAGCTGCTGGCGATCAAGCGCGGCTCTAGACGCTCATTGCGCGGGCTGAAGACGGACAAGAACGCGCGGATGAGTAACTCGATGGCGACCAGCCCAGGCAACAGGCCAATCAACACCGCAAGCCGGGCGGGCCATACGCGATCGACGGAGGAGAAAAACAGGCAGAACGCCGTGATCAGCAGCGTACCGATGGCGACCTTGGTGATCTGCGCCAACTGCTCGGCTTCTGGCCAACCTGCCTCGGACTCATTGCTGAATTGCCGCTCCAGCACCAGCAGCGCAAACCCGATCAACAGCAGCAGGCCGCCGACCACGTTGCCGACAAGGCCGACATTGCTGCCTGCCAAAGCAAGGTTCCAGATAAGACCAATACTGATCAGCGACAGCAACGTCCAGCCCGCCAGCCAGAACACCGGCAATCCAACCTGGCCGACCATTGAGGTGCCGGCGCCGCTGATGCGGCCGAGCACGCGGTCGTACCAGCCCTGCTCTTCGGTGTGAAGCAGCGCTTCATCGCCAGAAGCCGCTGCGGAAGGGGGTGCGATGACGTCGGCGCGCCACTGGCTGACCACGTGCGCCGACTGCAATGCCGCCGCCAGCACGAACAGGCTCGCGGCACTGTTGGTCAGCACTGCCGTCCACAGCGAGTTGGGAGAAAAGAGGTCAACAAAAAGCGACACCACCAGGCCGATGACGCCCACCGCTCCTGTCAGATACGTCAGCCGTGAAAGACGCCGCGATTGCACAGCCGCTCGCTGAAACCGTGGCAGGCTTGACGGTGCAGCGCCCTCATCATCCAGATCAACCCGCATTGAAACTCCAAAGCCCGTTTAACGCTGTAATCATCACCCCTCCCGCCCGCTCGCAGGCGTTACGTGGCACTGCTTACAGCCACGCTGACACAGGGCGTTACGATATAACAGAAGTCGTGAAATTTTCGTCTGATTATTCATTTGCGCAGCCCTGAATGCGGGGTCAGACAGCCAGCAGACAGGTGAACATTCACTGCAGTCGCATTGGCTCACATCCCCGACCAGACCGAAGGCGCCTTCGCCGCTAAAGCCGGTCCTGCGAGATGCGCGAGGAATAGCGCCGGGGCCACGCACTTGACTTTGAAGTACCCGGGGAGAAATATTACAGCCATCATTTAAGCCGTCCAGGTGATGTGCGACATTTGTCCAGACACGGCTACGCTTCCCTCCATTGCTGGATTCCTCGAGGAGTACGTTCATGAGTCACTACGACGTTGTCATCATCGGCGGCGGCCCCGGCGGCTACAACGCGGCGATCCATGCGGGCCAGAAAGGCCTGAAAGTGGCGTGCATCGAAGGCCGTGAAACGCTGGGCGGCACATGCCTGAACGTAGGATGCATTCCTTCCAAATCGTTGCTCCACGCCTCGGAGCTGTATGAGGCGGCGACGGGCGAGGAATTCAAGAAGCTCGGCATCGAGGTCACGCCGACACTGAACCTGACCCGGATGATGGCGCAAAAGGCTGAAAGCGTGACAGGCCTGACCAAGGGCATCGAGTTTCTGTTTCGCAAGTACAAGGCTGAGTGGATCAAGGGTTGGGGCCGCCTCGCCGGGCCCGGCAAGGTCATCGTCACCGATGCTGCAGGTGTCGAAACCGAGCTGACCGCCAAGGACATCATCATTGCCACCGGCTCCGAGCCGACGCCCCTGCCAGGCGTGACCATCGACAACAAACGTATTCTCGATTCCACCGGCGCGCTGTCGTTGAGCGAAGTGCCCAGGCATCTGGTGGTGATTGGCGCGGGGGTCATCGGTCTCGAGCTGGGCTCGGTCTGGCGGCGGTTGGGGGCGAAGGTGACGGTGGTCGAATTTCTCGACCATGTCGCCCACGGCACCGACCTTGAGGCGGGCAAGACGCTGCATCGCTCACTGTCGCGTCAGGGGATGGCGTTCAAACTCGGCTCGAAGGTCACCTCTGCCGTCGCCGCGGAAACCGGCGTCACCCTGACCGTGGAACCCGCCGCCGGAGGCGAAGCCGAACAGATCGAAGCGGACTACGTGCTGGTGTCCATCGGCCGTCGCCCGGTGACGAAAGGACTGAGCCTGGAAACCGTCGGGCTGGAAGTAGACAAGCGCGGCGTCCTGCCCAACACGGGGCATCGCACGGCGGTGGAGGGCATCTGGGTGATTGGCGACGTCACGTCCGGCGCGATGCTTGCGCACAAGGCGGAGGACGAAGCCGGCGTGTGTGTCGAGCGCATTGTTGGCAAGAAGGGTGAGCTGAATTACAACCTGATCCCCAATGTCATCTACACCCAGCCCGAACTGGCCAGCGTCGGCAAGACGGAAGAGCAACTGAAGGAGGAAGGTCGCGCTTACAAAGTCGGCAAATTCCCGTTCAGCGCCAACAGCCGCGCCAGGGTCAATCACGAAACGGACGGCTTCGCGAAAGTGCTGGCGGATGAGCGCACTGACGAGATTCTTGGCGTACACCTCGTCGGCCCAAGCGTCAGCGAGATGATCGCCGAGTACTGCGTGGCGATGGAGTTCGCGGCCTCTGCTGAAGACATCGCCCTGACCTGCCACCCCCATCCGACAAGGTCCGAGGCGCTGCGCCAAGCGGCAATGGCCGTAGGGGGACATACCACGCAGGCTTGAAGTGCGCGGCCAAAATCGGCCGCGCGAGCAAGACGCTGAAGCAAAACAGGTTGTGCCCTGAAACGATTTTTTTCCCCGTTGCGCGAACAAGATGCCGAGATTGTTATCTGTTTGTTGGTAATTTGCGTTCAGCAAGGATTGGGAAAGCGCACTTTTTTGTGCAGGAAGGCACAGCATCTTCAGAGGCTTCACCATATGAATCGCAGGAATCTCTTGAAAGCGTCCATGGCGCTGGCAGCCTATAGCGCGCTGCCCGCCTCAGGTCTTTATGCGGCACGCGCGCTGGCTGCGGCGGCCGATGGCGACATCGAACACTTTGACTTCAAGACCTTGCAGGACAACGCCAAACAGATGGCCGGCAAGCCTTACGTCAGCACCAAGCAGAACCTGCCGCCTACCCTGGCGAACATGACGCCTCAGCAGTTCAATGCGATCAAGTACGACGCCGGTCACTCACTGTGGAACGACGTGAAAGGCCAACTGGACGTGCATTTCTTCCACGTCGGCGCAGGGTTCAAGACGCCGGTGCGCATGTACAGCGTCGACCCGGCGACCCAGCAGGCGCGTGAAGTGCATTTCCGCCCTGAGCTGTTCAACTACGAAGCCAGTCGCATCGACCAGAGTCAGCTCAAGGGCGACTTGGGCTTTGCCGGGTTCAAGCTGTTCAAAGCCCCCGAGATCGCCATCAACGACGTTCTGTCATTCCTGGGCGCCAGTTACTTCCGCGCCATCGACAGCAACAAGCAATACGGTCTTTCCGCCCGGGGTCTGGCGATCGACACCTACGCCCATCGCCCCGAAGAATTCCCTGACTTCACGCAATTCTGGTTCGAGAAACCGACCAAAGACGCCACGCGCTTTGTGGTCTACGCGCTGCTGGACTCTCCCAGCGCGACGGGCGCGTACCGCTTCGACATCGATTGCCAGGCCGACCGCGTGGTGATGGACATCGATGCGCACATCAATGCCCGAGCCGACATCGAGCAGTTGGGCATTGCGACCATGACCAGCATGTTCAGCTGCGGCACACACGAGCGCCGCATGTGCGACACCCTTCACCCGGAGATCCACGACTCCGACCGGCTGGCGATGTGGCGCGGCAATGGCGAATGGATCTGCCGCCCGCTCAATAATCCGGCCAAGATCCAGTTCAACGCCTTCGCCGACAAAGACCCGAAAGGCTTTGGCCTGGTGCAGACCGACCATGACTTCAAGACCTACCAGGACACCGTGGACTGGTACCACCGCAGGCCGAGCCTGTGGGTCGAACCGACGACGGCCTGGGGCGAGGGCTCAATCGATTTGCTGGAACTGCCGACCACGGGTGAAACCCTGGATAACATCGTCGCGTTCTGGAACCCGAAAGTGCCGGTCAAGGCCGGCATGTCGATGAATTATGGCTACAAGCTTTACTGGAGCCCGCTGCCTCCGGTCAGCACACCACTGGCTCAAGTGCACGCGACGCGTTCAGGCATGGGCGGGTTCATCGAAGGCTGGGCGCCGGGCGAACACTACCCGGAAGTCTGGGCGCGGCGCTTTGCCGTGGACTTCAACGGCGGCGGGCTGGACCGACTGCCGGAAGGTTCGGGCATCGAGCCGGTGGTCACCGTGTCCCACGGCAAAATCCAGGATTTCAATGTGCTGGTACTGCCCGACATCAAGGGTTTCCGCGTGACGTTCGACTGGTACCCGACCAGCGACTCCGTGGAGCCGGTGGAGATGCGCATGTTCATCAAAACCGGTGACCGCACGCTGAGTGAAACCTGGCTGTATCAGTATTTCCCTCCCGCACCGGACAAGCGCCGCTACACCTGAGTGTGATCAGCTAATGGCGTAGCGGCATTCAGCTTGCTCGCAAGACGGCGTATTCGCCGCTGAATATTCAGCGGTGAATGCGTCGCACTTGTAACGAAAATGAGTCATAGAAAGCCGTCGCCATACCGGGATTTCTTCTCTTTTTAACAGCGTCAATTTTCTATCTGCTATAAGAATCAATGGCTTACGATTCATGATATTTAGCCACCACTAAATATGTCCGTAAATTTGACTAATTGATTGACAGCCCCCCGATCTGCGGCTGATATATCCCTGTCGTGCCGTTTGCGAGGGGACGGAAACGCCCTTCTCCTCCCCCGCTGCGACTCCCAAAAATCATCGCGATTGCATGCCATCGACGGCCATTGCCGCTCCTCCGGGCAGTAGCTTTTCCGCCCGGCGGCCTGCTCGCACGCTGACGCTTATCACACGTACAAATGCTCCCGAGGGGCTGCACATGATGTCGACTTCCCCCGCTTACGTTGAAAAACCTTCTTTGCTGTCATTCGATAAATCCACGGCGATCGTGCTGGTTGCGATCAGCCTGATGCTGGTCGAGACCTTCAACGGGGCTCTGCGTTTCTATCTGGATCAGGCAGGCATTTCCGTATTGCTCTATGCCCCGAAGGTCGCGTGTCTGCTGTTCTTCGCACTGGAGCTGCGCAGCTTCAAAGCCGGGCCGGGGGTCTGGCTGAGCCTGCTGGTGCTGTTGCTGTCGGCGGGATGGGCAGCGCTGAATGGCGCCCAGGCCGGGAACTTCGCATTTGCGCTGTACGGGATCAGCCCGCTGCTGTTCGGGATCGCCTGCGGTGACCAGATCATTCGCCACAAGCGCCTGTTCATGTGGGCGATTGCCTTGTGCCTGCTGGCTTCGCTGGGCGGGATTGCCCTCGACCGGTACGTCAGTCTGCCGTGGAAGGGCTACAGCTACACCGTCGGCGGCACCGAGCTGAGCGCCAACACCGCATGGACCTCCGAAGACATGGACCGCCCGGCTGGATTCGCGCGAATCTCCAGTTCACTGGCCATTATCATCTCGGTTCTCAGCCTGTACCTGATGGCGACCCTGCGCTCGAAGTTGCTCGGGTTGGCAGTCTGCGTGATCGGCCTCGCCGGCGTGATATTGACCACCAGCAAGGCGCCAGCGTTGGCGTTCATTGGCGGTACCGGCCTGCTGCTGATGTTGCGGTTTCGCTGGACAGCACGGGCGACCATCGTTGTCGCGGTCGTACTCGGCATGTCGCTGCCCTTCGTGGCGATGATGACCGACTTCGATGCCAACAAAATTTCGGCCACCAGTTCGCTGGCATCTATCTATGACCGGTTGATCAACACTTGGCCCAACGTGATTCGGACGCTGATGGACGATGATCGAACGCTCACCGGTGTTGGCTTCGGGCTGGTTGGCAGTGCCGTGGCCGCCTTCCCGGTGCCCGGCGCCGACATCTTCATGGTTACCGACAGCACCGTGGTTTACCTGTGGGCGACGTTTGGACTGGTCGGGCTGTTTCTCTACGCCCTGCACCTCCCGTTGTTTTTCATCCTGGCCGACAGCGTCAGCCGTTACGGCCAGGCGTTGCTGGTGACGGGTTTTTGCATCTGCATTGTCAGCTGGACGACCGATACGCTGGAAGTTACCCTCGCCAACATGTTCCTGGGCATGGCAATCGGCCATGCGCTGGCCATGAAATCGCGGGTTAGACAACCGGCCCCAAAGTCCCATGAGTTGCCCACGTGGAATGGCCTGCCGGGCCTGAGTTGACTGAGGCACTCCTATGAGCTTTCGCAGCATCGGCCTGAGCGGCCTGGCACTGATGGCCGCCCTGTGCGCTGCCAATGTCGCCATGGCCGAGCCTTTTATCGTAGGCGTTGCCACCCATTCGATGAATAACACCGGGCAACCGCTGCGCAGTCTTCAGATGGCGAAAGCGGCTGGCGTCACGTCCATTCGCGATGACGCCTTCTGGTCTACGGCCGAACCTGTACGGGGTCAGATGCAGATCATTGCGCCGTGGCGCGCATGGCTGAGCACTGCCAAGGGGCTGAATCTTGCCCCGATGGTCATTCTCGGCTACGGCAGTTCGTATCAGGGCGGCGCCAAGCCCCGCAAGCCTGAGGTCAAGATTCCGTACCTGAAATACGTGGACTACCTCACTCGCCAGTTGGGCAATCCGGTCAGGTTCTATGAGGTCTGGAACGAGTGGGACCTGGACGGCCCGGCCGATCCGCGCTTGAGCAATGACTACGTGACGCTGGTCCGGGACGCGGCACCGATCATTCGCAAGAATAACCCCCAGGCGCTCGTACTCGCCGGTGCCGTAACGAGCATGGGCATCAAGAGTGGCTTCGTTGACCGCATCCTGGCTGCAGGGGTGATGAAGTACGCCGATGGCCTCTCGCTGCACCCGTATGTGCACTGCGAAGGCAGCTACCGCAACACGCCGGAGAGCTGGATCGGCTGGATGCGAGATCTGGACCGTCGAATCAGCGCCAAGGTCGGCAGGCCGGTGCCGCTGTATCTGACCGAGATGAGCTGGCCGAGCCACAATGGCAATTGCGGCGTCAGCGCCGAGCGCCAGTCTGCGTACCTGGCGCGTGCGTACTTCCTCATTCGCACGCTGCCGAACGTCAAAGGCATGTGGTGGTATGACCTGATCAACGATGGCACCAACCGCACCGAGCAGGAGCACAATTTCGGCCTGCTTGATGCCGATCTGCGCGCTAAACCGGCTTATTCGGTGCTCAAGGCCATCAGCCCTTATCTGCCTGATTTCAACTACGAGCCGGCAAACAGCCTCCAGTCCGACGGCGTCTTCCAACTGGCATTCAGCAATGGCCGCGAGCGGATTATGGTGGCGTGGGTCAGCGGTCGCGAACACGAATTCAGCATCAGCGCCGCGGCCATGAAAAATAAACCGGTGCGCATCCTCGATACGCAAACGCCGGATAAAGGCATGACCGACTCCGCGCAGCAGTGGGTGTGCGATGCCCAGCGTTGCTCGGCCCGACTGACGCTGACGGAGTTTCCGAAAGTCATTCGCCTAAGTCCAGACGCCTGACGACCGCACCTGTGCAAACCCGCCTGACCTGTCAGCGCGGGTTTTTTTATGTGCTGCAGATCCAGATAGTGGCAATACGACATTTACTGGACATGTCTTACTGCTATTTTACGACCTTGGGCAGACACACTGCCGGAGGAACGTATGGGGCTTCGAGGAAGATTCATCGTTGGCGGGTTGCTTGGGCTACTCATGCTGCCAGCAGTGGCTGAACCGTACGTCGCGGGCGGAGCTCAGTCGAAGCCGTATGCCTATGAAGACAAGGACGGTCACCTGGAAGGGATCTCCATCGACATCTCGCGGCGCGTGATGAAACTGGCAAACATTGACGTTACCTTCGTGATCTACCCGGTCAACCGCCTGCAGGCGATGCTGCGCAAGGGCGAGATCGATATCAACTTTGCCGACGCGCTGATCTGGAACAGCCCCGAGGAGCAACGTCGATACGTGTTCTCCAAGCCCTATTCCACGGTCAAAGAGCACCTGTACTTTCTGGCCAATCACCCTGCCCGCGGCCAGACCATCGCACAACTGGAGCACCTCACGATCGGCATGGTTCGGGGCTACAACTATCGGGCACTGGACCCGGCGATCGAGGCGCGCCGTTTGAGCCGGCTGGAAACATCGCAAGATGAAGCGCTGATCAAGTTGCTCCAGAGCAGGCGCGTGGATGCCATCGCCATGGTCGACGACATCTTTGATGAAGTAACTTCGGCCCATGACCTGGATCCCGGCCAGTTCGTCCAGGGCGCACGACTCAGCGAAGCGCCGCTGGTGTTCAAGCTCCAGCCGCAATACGCCTCGTGGTTGCCGCAGATCAACAGCGCGATCGACAGTCTGAACAAGACGGGCGAGCTGGAGCGGATTCGACGCAAGTATTTGCCTGGGGCGAAGGCGGCGAAGTGAAAGCAGCCAGATCAATGAGCCAGCAATTTTGTAACCGTGGAACAGTAGGCAGCGCGCATCCCAGAGCTCGAAAGTACAATGCCGACCTCAAAAAAAACCCCACCGTGAGGTGGGGTTCTTGTTACTTCGTCTGTCCTCGGGGGGAGGTGCATGCACCCGCGTATCCCGTGGCTAGTGAAAAAACTATATGGACATGGGTTTATTGAATCAAGGCCTCTTTTCACGGTTAGTCGCTGTTACTGCGAAGACGGCGCTCAAACTATTGCCCTGACTTCCACATTCAACCCCAACATCTCGCGGGCGATTCGGTCGGCGTCGACGAAGGCCCGGGAGTAGCTGCCCGAGGACGGGACGTAGTGGTTGTAATAAGTAGAGCCTTCGACAAGAGGGCCGGTTATCCACAGATTAGGCTGGGCTTTGCCTTGACTGTCGACCAGCACGCCCTCTCCATTTTCGGTCAGGCTGTGGATAATTCCGTTGCTTTTTAACGAGCGAAGGATCGTTGGCAGCGACGATACGTCACAGGGGGTACTGACGTGGGCCTTGATAATTCTGTTTAAGGGAACAGTCAGATTGCCAGCGAGAAGCACTGCGGTCCGTGCTCCGTCATCACTGTGGATAACTTGAGAATGTCGCACCCAGTGGACAACCCCCGCGTCGGCCAAGGCTAGCAGCTCCTGATGACGTTCCTTCTGCGGCCCGGCCACCATTCTATTGACATGAGGCGCATACTTTTCGAAGAAGACACTGCGTGAAATGCTGGTCAGCCCGCGGTTATCCACAACCCGACGCAGCTGCTCACGACAACTTCTCCACACTTCAATCGCGGCTTTGATAGGGCTTGCATCGAGCCCTAAACAGCTCTGCGCAATGTCGCTTTCAATAAATGCGCGCATGACCTGGGGATAATCCAATGCGTCAATGCTTGGCACATGGGGGTTATACACAGCCTCGTCTAGTGGCGGCGCTTGAAAACGTGATGCCATTTCAGCGGACACCGCTTCAAGCTGGCCTGAGTCATACGCTCGCGCAATTTCCGCCTTGATCCTTACTGCCGATTCGCTCTTTTGAGAGGCGATCATTCCGAAGTATTCCGCGACCATTTCAGCTTTGATCAACGGAAGGACCTGCTGCTCGAAATCCAGTCCGGCAGGGTTTTCCGTTCGCAGATCAGCGACAGCCGACAGTGTAAAAATCAGCGCCGCATTCGAAGTCCGATGGGGCACGATGTCCGGTCGTGTGCGGTACGGCAGACCGCTGCGCGAGAACAAATAGATACGCGGCTCTTGTCCACTGGGCTCGTAGTGCAAGCCTTCCGCCCGTTTGCTGAATTGGCCTCCGCGTCCGACCGTCAAACCGGCCACAACGTCCATGGCGGTCAAGCCTAATCCTTCGATGCCAACCGCTTCTGTGGATAACTCAACACCGCGCGAATCAGAGTGTCGGTTGATGGCTAGCCATCCGGGCAGCTCCTTATGGTCATCCCGCAACTCACGCGCATGCCCTACTGTGATCGCCAACCAATCCACAGAGCGCTCTGCCTCGGCTGTGGACAGAACAAACCGGCCCATATCTGTATGTTCAATGTTATCCACAGCGTGAGGATGTTGAATGACGCGCACGTTTGTCGGCAGACTGCGAATGACTTCCTTGTAAGTCCACGCCAGATATTCCCCCAGCCAGCTCCGTGGCAGGAACTCATTGGGCTGTACGCTGCGCGCTGCAGATTTAAAACGCAGGCACCATTCGTAGAAGTCGGGTCCTTGGCGTCCCACTTTTCCGTCCAGTGCGGCCGTGTCCGGAAACATCGAGATCTGCGAGGCAACGGTGTTGAGCATCAGGTATTCAGGTTGATCGACGGCATGTAAGCCCGGCCCCGGTGCCTGGGGGTCAAATACGTTTACTTCGATGCGCCGGGCCGTATTGACCGCCAGCGCACAGATACGCTCCAGCACCGTAAGGCCGCGTGAGCCACACCCGACGATACCGACGCTGATACCAGGCTTTTCCGCACCTGGGGATAACTTTTCGGCCGCCAGCGCTGCGCTCAGTTCCATCTCAGGGTTTCTCCGAAGAACGATTCAATAGCCACGCCACGGGAGTCAGCCAGCGCGGTATCAACTATGAATTTGCTCAGCGCCAGGTCGAGTACGCCCAAGCCGAACGGCGAGAAAATCGAGGGCTTTGCGGGGTCAAGCTCGACCTCGCCGCGGATGAGGCCAGCCAGCGTGCCGTTCATGAAAGCGCGTCCGCCGGTGAGTTGCTCAGCCAGGTGCGGCGACGTATTGGCCTTCATACAGTGCTCGATGTCGTCACAGAGGTTGTTCGCCTCCAGCAGCAACTGCGGCGCGATGTCCCGCAACGAAATGTTCAGCACGACCTGCCCGGCGCGAAACGCCATTGGCGGTTTGACGTAGGGCTCGCCAGCTGTCGTGGCGAAGATCACCAGATTTGCCGCGAGCGCTTCCTCCAATGACCCGGTGCGGGCTGTGCATAAATCGGTATTTTCGATGAAGCCAGTCAGAGCATCCGCAGACGCTAGGTCGAAATCATGCACAACGGCGTGGCCGATGTCCCACCCTTCGACGCAGAGCATTCTGGCGATGTTGCGGGCAATCACTCCGGCACCGATAAATCCTACGGACGCGGCCTTGCGTGACTGACCGTTGAGCCAGTAAGCGCCTGACACCGCCGACGCTGCCGTGCGCACCGCGCTGATTTGTGCCCCTTCCAGGCACGCATAGGGATAGCCGGTGTTAGGGTCGTTGAGGATGACCACGGCTGATGCCCTCGGTTTCTGCTGCGCGACGTTGCCGGGGAAGCTGGAGATCCACTTGATCCCGGCCACGGCGTCCTCTCCCTCCAGCGCCGCTGGCAGCGCGATGATCCGGTTGGCAGGTTGTTGAGGGAAACGCAGAAAGTAGCTGTCCGGGTTGAGCGTCTGGCCGTCATGGTGCTGCAGATACACCTGCTCGATGCGCCGCACCATGTCGTGGGCGTGGCTGTCGAGGATGTCTTTGATGACAGCGCCGGGGATCACATGGAAGTCAGACATTCAGCGCTTCTCCCTCGAAGGTGTGAACGTACTGCTTCAGATACCGAGTGATCGGCTGCGAACCCAGCGCGGTCAACTCTGCGCGCCCGAACTTCTGCATGACCCACTCATCGTTGTAGATGGTCTCCAGATAGCGCTCGCCGGCGTCCGGTGATATCGCCACGACAACGGCGTCTTTGGGAATTCCCAGCGAGGGTGCTGCCAGCCCGGCCACCACGGTCCCGGTAGAACCGCCCGCCAGCACGCCATTGGATTTCGCCAGCCAGCGACACATGGCGACGGTGGCGCGCTCATCCACCACTTGCTGCTTGTGCAGGTGGTGGGCGCGGAAGATCGGCGGCGTCTGGCTGGAGCCGAGTCCTGGAATGAAGCGCGGGCCGGTCGCCTGACCGAAAGTCACCGAACCAACGCTGTCTACCGCGATGATCTTGGTGCGCGGCGAATGCTTGCGGAAATACTGCACACAGCCCATCAAGGTGCCGGTCGTTCCGGCGCCGACCACCAAGTAATCCAATGCCGGAAAGGCGATATGAATCGACCGCGCCGTGGTGTGTTCATGGGTCTTGGCGTTGGCCGGATTGCTGTACTGGTTAAGCCACAGATGCCGGGGATCGCGGGCTACGGCATCGCGAATGTAACGAATGCGCGTGCCCAGATAGCCGTCGTTGTCATCGCGCTCGGTGACGATAACGATCTGCGCACCAAAGGCTTCCATCATCTTGATGTTGTGCAGGTTGGTGTTGGGGTCAACGACACAGCAGAAGGTGTAGCCGCGCTCGGCGCAGATCATTGCCAGCGCCACGCCGAGATTTCCGGACGAAGATTCGATCAGCACCGTGTCCTTGTGGATAAGTCGGCGCTCGGTAAAGGAGTCGATCAGGCCGATGGCTGTCTTCATCTTGATCGAGCCGGCAGGGTTGCAGGACTCGAGCTTCAGATGCAGGTTTTCAAAACCCAGGCCTTTTACCCTGACGAAGTTCGAATCACCGACGATGTGGGAGATGAAATTCATGGCCGCGCCTCGACGGGTGCGGGCCGGGTGTAGCCCGGCATGGTCACCCGCGGCGCGTGCTGCCGGGGTTGGGTCGCCAGCAGCGCATCGGTCAGGTGCTGCGCCCGTAAGGCAACCATGGAAAACGACTGGGCGTCGCTGATGCCGTGGGTTTTTTCCGATGTGCCGTTCGCCAAAATCTGCACGCCCTCGCTGTGCTGCAGGGCAACCCGGTAATAACGGTCGACCGCCAGCGTGCCGTCCTCATCGCGGACCAGCCAGGGTTGCAGCAGGGTCAGCAGCGGTGGCACGGCGAGCTGCTCGTAGCCGGTACCCAGGACAATGCCGTCGACATACAGCACAGTTTCAACACCAGCATTGCTGTCACGCAGCACCACCGAATAGGCATCGCCCACTTTTTCCACCGAAGTCACTTCGGACCACGCATGCAGATTCAGACGTCGGTGTCCCGTCACCTCGCCTTCATACAGGAAGGAGTAAAGCGCCTGACTCTCGTCGACATCGATGCCTGCGTAATTGGTCGACCGGATCTCTTCGAATACCCGGCTGCGTCTGCCGGGCTCAAGGTCGTGGAAATAGTCGATGTGCTCTGGCAGGAAGGCCATGTTGGGAAACTGCCCGAGCTGTCCCACCTTGAAACCCACGCCGCGGTGCACCGAATGCACCTGCGTGGTGGGCGCGGCGCCGAGCAGGTGGGTGACCGCCTCCCCCGCGCTTTGACCCGAGCCCAGCACCAGCCACCGCTGCGCGATGGGACCGCCGCCGAGGTGGATGTTTTTCAGGTACCGGGACGTGTGAAAGACACGACCGCCGAGATGCGCGCTGAACGGCTCCGGTATCCGGGGCAGGCTGCCGTGGGAAAGCACCAGCCGCTTGGTGCGATAGGTGCCTTTTGCAGTGACGACATCAACGCCCTTCAAGATGCCCTTTTCCGCCACCGGCAACACGTCGAGCACGCCTTCGTCGTAGGCAACGTAGTCCTTGAGTTGTGCGGCGACCCAGGCGATGTAGTCAGACCATTCCACCCGGCTGGCCGGACGCCCGAGCAAGCCGAATTTATGCAGACGACCCTTTTCCTTCAGGTACATGGCGAAGGAAAAGCGGCTGCGCGGATTGCGCGGCGTCACCAGGTCTCGAAAGACATGGTGGTTGATGTCGGTGCCCGCCAGCAGAAACGCGCCATGCCAGGTTGAATCACGCCCTTTTTCGAAGAAGCGCACGCGCTGGAAAGGCTTTCGGCCGCAATCTTCCGCCTCATCCTCCAGCGCACAGGCCAGTGCGATACCGGCCGGGCCGAAGCCGATCGAGACGACGTCCAGCGTTTCACGCACACCTTCGATTTCATACTGAGTCATGGTCATTCTTCCTGAAAGTTGCAAAAGATGTGGCGAGCTTTTGGGCAGGACGCTTCAACACAGCAGCCGCCGCTCATGGACATGCTCGTCGGTGTAGACCCACAGCGACACCCGGGCGTAATCGTTCTCCCCGTCGCTGAAACTGACCGGGCCGGCAGGTGTGGCAAAGTGATCAAGGCGCAGTGCGTCCAGCAGTCCGCGCTCATCAGCGGCGGCTCGGTCCACCAGGGCAAACGCTGCAAGCGTCTCGACGGCGTATACCGGCGCCTGTTCGAAATAGATCTGTTGATAAGTCGCATCGAATGACTGCGCCTCGGCCAAGTCGCCCGCGATCGGAAAGCTGATGACGTACACCGTGCCGGTTTGCGCCATTCCATCCACCAGCGCAGGAGACGCGGCATCGTCGGTGAAGAAGATCGGCAATCCACAGCCAACAGCACGGTTATCCACAAGGAACTGCCGGCTTGCTTTCAATCGCCCGCAGAAAACCAGGGCGTCGGCGTTATTCACATCGCCCACCAGATTGACTGTGGATAACGTCGCCGCTGCGTGAAGTTCATGCATCTGCTGGCGCCCGTGCAGGCTCGGATCAGTAAGCACAGCGAGGCGGCGCAGCCCTTCAGATTCGGCGAATTCGATCAGGCGCGTTGCCAAGAGTCGATCAGAGGCACAAAGGCGAAACGTGGTTTTCCCAACGCCGGTCAACGCTGCACAGGTGGATGCTGGCAAGATCAGCGGAATGCCGGCCTGTGCATAACTTTCTGCCGCAGCGGCGGCAGAGTCCGAGGCGAAGTGACCAATCACAGCATCCACCTTCGCGTCGATGAAATGCCTTGCCGCCGCACGGCCGCCCTCCGCGCTCGCGCCGTCATCAAAGTAAAAATGTCGCGCGCGTCGCACATGGGGGAACAGGTGGCTGGACAGGTACACGCTGCGCAAGAAACCGCGCGCGTGCAGCGTGGTGCCAACGTCGAGTGCCGCGCAGATACCCAGGCGCATCATGACAACGCCACCTCGGCGAACCGCGAAGGGCGGAACGCTTCCATGACCGATCGGTAAGCCTCGTCCATCGACACACCGGACATCAAACCACCCAGCTCGAGCGCCAGCAGCTCGGCAACATTCGGTGCCATTTTGAAGCCGATGCCGCAAAACCCGGTGGCGAGAAACAGGTGGCTCTTAGCGCTGGAACGGCCAATCACGGGGCGGCCGTCTTCGGTGTACGCGTCCCAGCCCACCTGCGTGACCACCGGCAGACTGTGGTGCCTGTCGTAGCCGAGACGAGACACTCGGTCCATGACGTCTTGCTCGTTATCCAGCGGCGCCATGTTCAGCTGATCCGCATGTTCTGCGCGCTGGCGCCGCTGGCCGCCCACTTGCACGAGATTGCGTCCCAGCGGGAGCAGGTAGGTATTCAGGTGGTGAGTAATGATCGGCATGCTCGGGGCCTGGTCGCAGCCGAAGCGCGTGAACGGAATCGTCCGCGCGTGCACGGCGTTGTGCGGCCGGGGCATCGGGCCACTGGCACCGCAGGCATCGACGACCCATGTCGCTTCCAGGCACAGCTTGCCGGCATGAACCTGAACATAGCCGTCCAGTTCGACGCAGCGGTCGACGGCCAGGTGATCGAGGTACGTCGCTTTTTCACTGACGTAGCGGCATAGATTCGACACCGCGACGCGAGCATCGACCGTGCCGCCATTGCGTTCAATAAGCAGGCATTCGCCGACACAAAACGGCGAGAAACGCCCGTTATCCAGCGCGTCGACAGACGCGTGCAGCTCAATGCTTTCGCAGCCATCGCTGTCCACCGCTTCCAGGTATTGCCCACACACTTCGGCGCTGGCGATGTAAGCGACGCCACTGCGATTCAGTGCGCTCTCATAGAGGCCGTGGACGATGCCTGGATTGCCGTAAAGTGATCCGCGGCGAGTCAAGGGACGCAACGTGGCGTCCAGCTCCAGACCGCGAACGATGCCGCCCGTGTCCCGCGTTGCGCCCTGGGCGCCAGCGATGCCTTTCTCCATCAGCGCCACATCGAGGCCGCTTTCAACCAGTGCCGCTGCGATCGAAGCGCCCATGATGCCGGCTCCGATCACGATCACATCAAATGAAGTTTTCATCGTCGTCGCCCGCCTCTCGGTCAGATTTCGTACTCGACCGCACTGACATACACCAGCTGCTGCAGGACTTCGTTTTCAGTAAAACGGCAATAGCGCAGGATCTGTTTCGCCAAGTCCGGGAACACGGGTGCGCCGATGGCACCGATCAGGGCCATGTACGGCAGAATCCGCTTGCCGAGGGTCTGCCGATCACGGGCGGCGTTGATGATGTCCGACAGCAGCACCGCGAGGCCCTTCATGCTGAAGTGATCCACCGACGTCACTTCGAACCAGCGCGCAACCAGAATCTTGAGGGCCGCCGCGTCCGCCGCACTGACTTTCAGGCTGTCGCCGTCCACCCGTTCGCGCTCGGCCTGGGCGGCCAGCTTGACCAGCACCTCGTTGAAGGTTTGCTCACGCCAGGCGGAGAACTTCTCGACATCGAAATCATCCGTGTCCTGCTCCGGCGCGATCAGCGCCAGATAGAAGCGTGCGCTGTCGGTGCAGGCGTCTGCCACCAGGTCCCGCGCCCAGATCGCATAGTTGCGACTGGTGGAAAGGTTCTTGCCGTTCAAGGTCAGAAACTGGTTGGTGTAGAAGGTCTGGCGCAGGCGATAGCCGTGCATGGTCTGCAGCAGCGAGGGGTAAACCATCATGTGGCTAAAGGCGCAGTCGTAACCCAGAAAGTGCACCAGCCGGCCTTTACCGGAGCGGCAGTATTCGTCGTACTCCCACGGCGCAAGCTTGTGTTCATTGGTGTATTCGCGGAAGGCCGCCAGGTAACCGGACAGGCCCATGACCCAGGTGTGTATGCGCCGGCTGCCATCGGGCTTGAGATCCAGTCCGCCGTCGTAGGGACGGGTTATGCCCCAGTCCGCCGGGCCGATGTCGAATTCTTCCTCCAGAAAGCGGCGAATGAAAGGCCGCAGCGGCGTATGTTCGAATGTGCTTTTGAGGTGGTTACGGAAGTTCGACAGCGCCAGAAACTCACGCTCTATCGGCCGCCAGATCATAGGCGCCGCGCATAATTTGCAGCGGAAGTTACTCATCTTCGAGGCATTGGGGGTATGGGCGCATTCTTCGCACTGGCTGGCATCCGAGTCTGAGCCACAGTGATCACAATTGCCCCGCCCGAAGGCTTCGTAGCCCCACTTATCACAGTGCTCGCAATACGGTTCCGGGCTGACTTTTTTGTAAATGGCCCCCGCCTTCACCGCGTACTCGTACATCTCCTCCACGGCGTTCTTGAAGTAACTGTTGCCGAACGGGCGCATCCAGAAATCCACCTGGATGCCCATCTTCTCAAGCGTGTCGTTGATCTTGTCAGTGTTCTCCAGCGCCAGTGTTTGAGGCGCCTGGTCCAGCTCGATTCCTCGCCGCAGCATGTAGGATTGATAGTCATCGGAGTATGAGACGAGGGTGCAATCGTGACCGCGTTGGCGTTGGGCCCGGGTATAGATGTCCGCTGCCAGAAAAGGCCCCGCCATATGACCAATGTGTAAATCACCATTGGGGGTCGGCGGCGTGATCGTAACCAGCAACTTGCCCATCACGACGCCCTCTGATCGGACACGTCATGAACCGTCGCTTTGTGCAGGGCGAACTCATTGGCGGCCACGGCCTGCCGGGCGTCTTCATCGAGGAAGCGATTGGCGGATTCGCGATCCCACCATACGACGTAGAAGTGGAAGTCTTCGTCAGTGTCGTTAAATACATAGTGATCGGTGTGTTTGGGAATGGCAGCAATGTCGCCCATGGTGAACGGGTACGTTCGATCCCCGACGATCAACTGTGCGGTCCCTTTGATGCCGATAAAGAATTCCTGGTCTATCTGCGTGTGGGACAAGGATTTGGTGTGGGGCCGCACGACACACCAGCCGCCGCCGATGGGCGTCGGATATCCATTCCACGGCAGCAGCCTTGCGCCATCCAGGTCATATTCATGAACCAGTTTGTCCCACGCCATGGGACGAAAAATATCGAAATCAGTCATGGGGTTTTCCTTCAGCCGGAGCATCCTGCTCGCTGTTTTATCGGCGCCAGGCTGAGCTGACGGGCGCGTATTAGCTAAGGAATAAACTGAAGAAAAGTAAGTGGCGGGGCAAACTAGAAATCCGCAATCAGCGGTTAAGTCTGACTTAACGGGTCTCGGCTTAATTGTTTTTATAATCAACACGTTGATCAGTTTTACCCGTATGGGTGTATCACCCACGGACACTGAAGCAGGACTTAACTGCCCTGATAACTATTCAACACTGTGTCGGGGAACGTGAACGCAAACTATCGCGTGGTGAATTCACGCTGACTGACGGTGGCCTGGGACACTAGCCAGTCACGAAACTGCTTGCTGGACTTGGGGAGAATGGCTGTCTCGTCGTAAACCAGGTAATAGGCAATCGGCGTGTCGATCGTCGCGCGAAACGGCACGACCAATCGGCCGGACGCCAGCTCTTCTCGAATCAGCGAACGGCGCACCAGCGCAATGCCCATTCCCGCCAGTGCAGCCTCGATGACCCCGTTGGAATCCACGAAAACCGAGCCCTTGTGAACGGCGGCCTCGCCATCTTCGATACCCACCGCACGGAGCCATAACGCCCAGTCTTCGCGGTGTTCGTCGTGCAACAGGGTGTAGCTTTTCAGGTCAATGGGGGACGACAGGTACCGGGAGTCCGGCAGCAAGGAAGGGCTGCAGACAGGCTGCAGTCGGTCGTTGATCAGCATCTCCACTTCCAGACCGGGATAACGGCCGAGGCCATGGCGCACGGCGAAGTCAACGCCGTCGCCGAGCAAATCAACCAGCCGATTGGTGGTGCTGATCAGCACCTCGATGCCGGGGCAGATGGCTTGAAAATCAGGCAGCCGGGGCAGCAGCCACTGCATGGCAAAGCCGCTGGTGCAGCTAACGGTGATCGTATTGGGGCCGTTGTCGCTCATCAGACGCTGGGTGGCGTCGGATATCTGCCCAAGTGCGGGGCGAATGGCCCGCAGGTAGATCTTGCCCTCGGCAGTCAGCTCCAGGCGTTTGGTGTTGCGGATGAACAGCGTGACGCCAACGGCTTTCTCGAGCTTGGCGATCTGTTGGCTAATGGCCGCAGGGGTCACAAACAGCTCACCGGCCGCGCCTTTCATGCTGGCGTGGCGCCCCGTCGCTTCAAAACACAACAGCGCGTGCAGGGGCGGGAATTTCATGCCTGACCTCGGTTAAGAAAATCTAATGTGCTTAAGAAAAGCTCGCTTGAGCACCACTTCAGACACTGCTCAAATCATCACACCCGAACTCGACGAGCGTCAATCAACAACGTTTCGGTCGGCGTATCAGTGATAGGGATCAAGAAAGGAAACACGATGAAAGTGTCCGACTGTGTTCGACTGATCGTTCTGGCCGCCATCTGGGGCGCCAGTTTTCTCTTCATGCGCGTTGCCGCCCCGGTACTGGGTGCGTTGCCGACCGCTTTCTTTCGGGTGTTGCTTGGCGCCATCGGGTTAATGGTTATTCTGACCATCTTCAGAACCCGCCATGAGTTCAACGGCAAGTTCAAATCCACCTTGATCCTCGGCATTATCAATTCCGGCATTCCCTTTTTGATGTACAGCATGGCGGCCCTGTTATTACCCGCGGGTTATTCCGCCATCCTGAACGCGACCACGCCATTGATGGGCGTGTTAATTGGCGCTGTGTTTTTCAATGATTCGCTGACACCCAAAAAAGCCATCGGCGTGTTTCTCGGTTTGCTGGGGATAACGTTACTGACCACGACAGGCCCGGTGACTTTCACCACGTCGGTGGTCATGGGCGCACTCGCTTGCCTGGTCGCGACCAGTTGCTATGGCGCCGCAGGATTCATGACCCGTCGGTGGATCGGCGACCGGGGAGGACTGGACGCCAAGCTCGTAGCCTTCGGCAGCCAGATCGGCGCAACGCTGTTCCTGCTGCCCTTCTTCGCCGTCTCCGCGACGGTCAACCCGCCGGCCACGTGGGGCGACTCGACCGTTTGGCTGTCCCTGGCAGCCGTTGGTTTCGTGTGCACGGCGTGCGCTTACATTCTGTACTTCCGTTTGATCGCTGATATCGGCCCGGTGCGTTCGCTGACCGTCACCTTCCTCATTCCGCCGTTCGGCGTCCTGTGGGGAGTGATGTTCCTCGGTGAAAAGGTTTCTGCGGGACACCTTTACGGCGGCGGCCTCATCTGCCTGGCGGTCTGGTTCGTGCTGAGCCAAAGCAAGCCGAAGCCGGTACCGGTCGCTCGGGACAGCGCCGCAACCACCTGAAAACACGTTATCCACAACTGACTTCCACGCCGGGTATGCACCCGCCCGGGCCCGGCTGCGCCTGACAATATCCAATGCCGGGTGATAAACACCCTTTTGGGATTCATCCGATGGCAACTTCTAGACGCTTTTCCGTCACCTGGCGCACGGGCAGCACTCTCACGGCGAGGTATGCAGGATGAGCAAAGCGATCCCGTTGATAGCCCTCCGCACGTTCGTTGAGGTGTGCAAGGCCGGAAGCATGAAACGTGCAGCGGATCAGCTGTGCGTGTCACCGGCGGCCATCAGTCAGCAGATCAAAGGGCTGGAAGACCAGATTGGCAGGCGCCTGTTCGAGCGAGACGCCAAGGGCATCCAGCTCACCCCTTGCGGACGCAGTCTGTTTGACGAACTCGCCGGCACTTTCGACGTGATCGAAAAAGCCTGGTCGCGCGCTGCACTCAAGGCGCCACGTCAGACGCGTCTGGTCATCAGCACAACGTCCACCATCGCAAGTTCGTGGCTGATCCCGGCACTGAGCGGCTTCAAGGAGCGCTGCCCCAACGTCGAAATCTCGATTCAGATCTGTAACGGTCTTTCCGAGCTCAAGCACGGCCACGTGGACATCTGCATTCAGCGTGAAACGGCAGCCAGTTGCGAAAACCACGCCACGCATTTGTGGTCGTCCTACCTGATACCCGTGTGCAGCCCACGCCTGCTCAGCACCCAGCGCAACATCGAGAGCCCGCAGGATTGCCTGACCTTCCCGCTGCTGCAGGACACCGAGCGCAACTACTGGAAGGTCTGGATGAACGCGTTCGGCATGAGCAATCGCAAGATGATTCAGGGCTCCAGTTATGGCGATGAGTCCCTGTTGATAAGTGCGGCCTGTGCGGGTCAAGGCATTGCACTCGTCAACAGCGTCTTTGCCTCCGAAGCCCTGCAAAGTAAACGCCTGGTGCAAGTCACCAACGCGACGGCGGAGCTCAAGTTCGACTATTTCGTGTACTGCGCGAAAGAACGGCGCGAAGAGTGGGCGATTGCGGAATTCATGAAGTGGGCCGTGCAGCAGGCGGGCAAGACCGCGAAGGGGCATGCGCGGGAGATTGAAAGCGCGGGCCAGGTGGCTTGATTCAGTTCGAGCAACCCTTTGAAAACATCTTTCAAATAAGCATGCGGCTCATGCCCACTGAGTCGCGCGATGGCACATTGGCCGAGGGATCGCCCATGCGACGCTGACTTCCGCTGCGAAAGCACCTCGAACGTTCGTTACGGACATCATAGAACAGCTGCGTGGCCTGCTCGCCAGTCAGAGTCCCTTCTGTTCGTCCCTGCTCGATCCGAGTGAGCAGCGCGTCACACTCATCTTCCAGTCTGGGCCGGTCGACCTTATGCAGATCGTTTATGGATTGCTTGAGAGCATCGAGCACAAGGATCACCTGGATCGCGCATTAACTGGGGGTCATTGAGACGTGCAGACATGACCCATTGCAACAGTCATTACTGTCCGGCTTGACCCGAGAACTGCTCAACGGCAACCACGACACTGTTGGCACCTTGCTGAATGTCCTTGATCACCTCGTCCGCCTCACTGGCCAAATCCAGCGCCGCCCCGGCCTGCTGCTTGCTTTTGCCAATCAAGGTCACCGCACTGGACGCCAGAACCTGGTTGTTTTTCACGACCTCGAAGATTTCCGCCGTCGCTTTAGTGGTTCGAAGGGCCAGGTTCCTGACCTCGTCGGCGACCACAGCGAATCCCCTGCCCTGCTCCCCGGCACGTGCCGCTTCGATCGCCGCGTTCAAGGCCAACAGATTGGTCTGGTCCGCGATGCTGCCGATGGTTTTGACAATGGTGCCGATTTCCTGGCTCTGGGCATCCAGTGCTTCGATGCCATGGGCCGCATCCTCCATCAAGGCAGAAAGCGTATTGAGGGTCGTGACGGTGTTCTGAATGACTTCGCGACCTTGCTGTGCGCTGGTATTGGTTCGAACCGAGGTGCCGTGGGCCATGCCGGCTGCCTCGGAGACAGCGCGCTCGCGGATGACCTGGTCGGTAATAACGGTGGCTAACTTGGCAATTTTGTACAGCTTGCCATTGGCATCCACGATTGGGTTGTAGGAAGCCTCCAGCCATACCTCGTTGCCGAATTTATCCACTCGGCAGAACCTGCCGGCGACATAGGATGCCTGTCTAAGGGTCTGCCAAAACCGATCGTATTCCTCTGACTGAGCGTCGGATGGCACGCAAAAGATTCGGTGGTGCTTGCCCAGGATTTGGGGAAGCGTATAGCCCATAGCGCTCAGAAAATTCTGATTGGCTGTCAGCACGACTCCGTCCAGGGAGAACTCGATAACGGCAGTGGAGCGCATCAACGCTCCCACCAGCGCTTCGTTCTCCCTTGAGGCTTCAATGGTTCGTGTGAGCACGCTGGAATACATAACGATCCGTTCGACACGCCCACTCTCACCCGCGAAAGGGATAACCATTGCTCGTAGCCAGACGTGTCGACCGTCGTGGCTGCACAGGCGCAAGGTACCGCTGTAATGCTTGCCTTCGGCGATTGCATCCAATGCGCGACGCTGATGGACATCGCCCTGCAGTTCAGAGGGACTGAATTCACGCAGGGTTCGACCGACCAATTCAGCCTGTTTGAATCCCAACTCTTTCTCGAACTGAGCATTCACCTCCAGGATGACGCCTCCCGCATCCAGAGTGACGGACACGGTTTCGAGATCCAGAGTTGCCTTTACCTGCTCCAGGGCTCCCAGCTGTTTTTCCAATTGCTGGATTCTATTTTTCAACCGGGTATTGAACATGAGGGGCGCTCGCATTGACTTGAGAAGCTATCGACGCGGCGAGGGAAACCTTGAGCAACATGGCCATCATACTGATGGCTGGTACAGATCAAGCATTTAATCCAGCGTGTAGGCACTCCTTTGCCTACACGGTAACAACCTGCGACTGCTCTGAAGCTCAATAACAGTATGCAGTGGATAACTTATTCCACCGTCACAGACTTCGCCAAGTTACGCGGCTGATCCACGTCCGTCCCCTTCAGCACTGCCACGTAATACGAAAGCAGTTGCAGCGGGATGGTGTAGAGAATCGGCGTCAGTGCATCGAGGATATGAGGCATGGAAACCACATGGGTGCCCTCTCCGTTGACCAGCCCGGCCTGTTCGTCCGCGAAGACGATCAGCTCGCCGCCCCGGGCCCGCACTTCCTGCAGGTTGGATTTCAGCTTCTCCAGCAGCTCGTTGTTTGGTGCCACGGTGACAACAGGCATGTCGCTGTCCACCAAGGCCAACGGGCCGTGTTTCAGTTCGCCGGCCGGATAGGCCTCGGCGTGGATATAGGAGATTTCCTTGAGCTTTAACGCCCCTTCCATCGCCACCGGGAATTGCGCGCCACGGCCCAGGAACAGGGTGTGATTCTTCTCGGCGAACAGTTCGGCAATTTTCTCCACCGTTGTGTCCATCGCCAGCGCTTCACCCAGGCGGGTCGGCAGGCGGCGCAGTTCTTCCACCAGTTCTGCTTCCACGCCAGCGCCCAGCGTGCCTTTGACCTGACCCAGAGACAGCGTCAGCAGCATCAGCGCGACCAACTGGGTGGTGAACGCTTTGGTCGACGCGACGCCGATTTCCGGGCCGGCCTGAGTGAGCAGGGTCAGATCGGACTCACGCACCAGCGAACTGATGCCCACGTTGCAGATCGCCAAGCTGGCAAGAAAACCCAGTTCCTTAGCATTGCGCAGCGCGGCCAAGGTGTCAGCCGTCTCGCCGGACTGGGAGATCGAAACGAACAGCGTGTCCGGCTGGACCACGACTTTGCGGTAGCGGAATTCGCTGGCCACCTCGACCTGGCAGGGAATACCAGCCAGGCCTTCGAGCCAGTAACGCGCGACCATGCCGGCGTGATAGCTGGTGCCGCAGGCGACGATTTGCACGTTGCGCACTTTAGCGAACAGCTCCGCCGCTTGCGGCCCGAATGCCTGCACCAGAACCTGCTGCTGACCGAGGCGGCCTTCCAGGGTGCGCTGCACGACTTTTGGCTGCTCGTGGATTTCCTTGAGCATAAAGTGGCGGTACTCGCCTTTGTCCGCCGCTTCTGCGCCCTCGTGGTACTGAACGGTCTCCCGCTCGACGGGCAGGCCGGAGGCGTCCCAGATCTGCACGCTGTCGCGGCGGATCTCGGCGATGTCGCCCTCTTCCAGGTACATGAAGCGATCGGTGACCTGACGCAATGCCAGTTGATCGGAGGCGAGGAAGTTTTCCCCAAGGCCCAGGCCCACCACCAGCGGACTGCCACTGCGAGCGGCAATCAGGCGATCCGGTTGCTGTGCGCTGATGACCGCAAGACCATACGCGCCGTGCAGTTCTTTGACCGTAGCCTTCAAGGCAGCGGCCAGGTCAGGGGTGTCCCGCAGTTTGTGGTGCAGCAGGTGGACAATGACCTCGGTGTCCGTGTCAGACGTGAACACGTAACCCAGACCCTTCAAGCGCTCGCGAAGCGGCTCATGGTTTTCGATGATGCCGTTGTGGACCACCGCCAATTGCTCGTTGGAGAAATGCGGGTGCGCGTTGTGCTCCAGCGGTGCGCCATGGGTCGCCCAACGGGTGTGGGCAATGCCGAGGCGTCCTGTCACCGGTTCGCCGGCAAGAGCCCGCTCCAGTTCGTTCACCTTGCCGACTCGACGACGACGCTCGAGCACGCCGGCGTTGTTGAATAACGCTACGCCAGCGCTGTCGTAGCCCCGGTATTCCAGGCGCTTGAGGCCCTCCAGCAGGATCGCAGTCACATTCCGTTCAGCAACAGCGCCGACAATTCCACACATGGTCTTCTCCTAGGAAACAGCAGCGCAAATCAAGGTTACGCCGCGAGCCTGAATTTGTTCGCGTGCCTCTTGAGGCAGGCGATCATCGGTAATGAGGGTATGGACGCTGCTCCAGGGCAGCTCCAGATTGGGAATCTTGCGCCCGACCTTGTCAGCCTCGACCATCACGATCACTTCCCGGGCGACTTCGGCCATCACCCGGCTGAGGCCGAGCAGTTCGTTGAATGTGGTTGTGCCGCGAGTCAGATCAATGCCATCGGCACCGATAAACAGCTGATCAAAATCGTAGGAACGCAGCACCTGCTCTGCCACCTGGCCCTGAAACGACTCTGAATGCGGGTCCCACGTGCCGCCGGTCATCAGCAGGACCGGTTCGTGCTCCAGTTCACCCAGCGCGTTGGCGACATGCAGTGAATTGGTCATCACCACGAGGCCCGGCTGCAACCCCAGTTCCGGGATCATCGCAGCCGTTGTACTGCCGCTGTCGATGATGATCCGTGCGTGTTCCCGAATGCGGGCAACCGCCGCGCGTGCGATGGCTTGTTTGAACCTGGAAACGGGCTGGCCGGGTTCGCCGATCAATTCCTGGGGCATCGGGATGGCGCCGCCGTAACGACGAAGCAGCAACCCGTTGCTTTCGAGCGCAGCCAGATCCTTCCGGACCGTCACCTCGGAGGTCTCAAAGCGCTTGGCCAACTCATCCACACTTACCTCGCCCCGCTCATTGAGCAAAGCAAGGATGTTATGGCGGCGCTGGGGCGTATTACGTTTCGACATGATGATCTTAAGTTTCGATTCGAAAGTTAACGATCGCAATGAAAGCTCATCGAAAGATATACGTCAAGGGGGAGAGAGGCGTTTCTAGAGAAGGAATCAGGGATTTGCTTGAACGGATCCGTTCAACACCCGGCATCGGCTGCTTGTCTGGCAAGCAGCCGAACAGACCTGTGGATAACTTAGTCTTTCTTGATTTTCACCGGACGCTTCCAGCCTTCTATGTTGCGTTGACGCGCACGGGCGACCGCAAGCTGTTCGGCGGGTACATCCTGATTGATGGCAGAGCCGGCGGCAGTGCTCGCGCCCGAAGCGATATACACAGGAGCGATCAGCGAGTTGTTCGAGCCGATGAACACGTCTTCGCCCATCACCGTCTTGTGCTTGTTCGCGCCATCGTAGTTGCACGTAATGGTGCCTGCCCCGATGTTGGTACGCGCGCCGATGACCGCGTCACCCAGGTAGGTCAGATGACCCGCCTTGGCACCCTCGCCCAGATGAGCATTCTTCAATTCTACGAAGTTACCCACGTGGGCGCGGGCGTCGAGCACACTGCCTGGGCGCAGACGAGCGAAAGGCCCCGCATCCGCGCCTTCGCCCACGATTGCGCCTTCCAGGTGACTGTTTGCCTTGATGATTGCGCCTTTGCGCAAGGTGCTGTCCTTGATCACGCAGTTTGGCCCAATCGAAACGTCGTCTTCGATCACCACTCGGCCTTCAAGGATGACGTTCACGTCGATCATCACGTCGCGGCCCGTGGTGACGTCGCCACGAACGTCGAAACGCGCCGGGTCCCGAAGGGTGACGCCCAACGCCATGAGTCGGCGGGCTTCGCGCTGCTGGTAATGACGCTCGAGCTCGGCAAGCTGTTTACGATCATTGGCGCCCTGCACTTCCATCGCATCTTCAGGCTGTGCGGTGGCGACTACCAAGCCATCGCTGACGGCCATCGCGATAACATCGGTCAGGTAATACTCACCTTGAGCATTGTTATTGGAAAGGCGGCCCAGCCAGTCGGCCAGGTGCTTGCCCGGTACTGCGAGTATTCCGGTGTTCCCTTCCTTGATAGCCTTCTGCGCTTCCGTTGCATCCTTGTGCTCGACGATGGCAGTGACGCGGTGCTCCGTGTCACGAACAATCCGACCGTAGCCGGTTGGGTCATCCAGGGTGACTGTCAGCAGGCCCAGTTGCTGATGGTTTACCAGGGCAAGCAAGCGGTGCAAGGTCTCCACGTTTATGAGCGGGACGTCGCCGTAAAGAATCAGGACGGTTTCGGCGGTCAATACCGGCAGCGCTTGCGCGACTGCATGGCCTGTCCCCAATTGTTTGTCCTGCAGAACAAAACTCAGATCATCGCTGGCCAGTTGCTCGCGGACCCGCTCGGCGCCATGCCCGATAACCACATGAATGCCTTGGGGTGAAAGCTGCCGTGCGCTATGGATAACATGACCGAGCATCGATTTACCGGCCACAGGATGCAACACCTTGGGCAGAGCAGAACGCATGCGAGTGCCCTGACCCGCAGCAAGAATGACGATATCGAGAGACATGAAGGGATTCCAGACGAGCAGGCCACATTAGCCAAGCTGATGATTCGGGCGAGAAAGCCGAAAAAAGAAAAAGGGTAGCCGAGGCTACCCTTTTACTCAATCGCGCAACGAGACGTCGGGGTTAGCCGCCGAACTTCTTGCGAATTTGCTGAACGGTGCGCAGCTGAGCCGCGGCCTCCGCCAGACGTGCAGCAGCAGATCCGTAATCGAAATCTGCGCCTTTTTCATTCAGAGCACGCTCGGCAGCCTTGACGGCTTCCTGAGCTGAGGCTTCGTCCAGATCAGCAGCGCGTTGCACGGTATCGGCAAGCACTTTGACCATGTTCGGTTGAACCTCAAGGAAACCACCGGAGATGTAAAACACCTCGGCTTCGCCACCCTGCTTGATCAGGCGGATCGGACCTGGCTTCAGATCGGTGATCAACGGTGCGTGACCTGGAGCAATACCGATATCACCCAGGTTACCGTGTGCAATCACCATCTCGACCAGACCGGAGAAAATCTCTCCTTCCGCGCTGACGATATCGCAATGGACTGTCATAGCCATTTGCCTGCCTCAACCTGATTAGCGCCCGTTGCCGGGCGCCTGGATTACAGTTTCTTGGCTTTCTCGATCGCTTCTTCGATGCCGCCGACCATGTAAAACGCCTGTTCAGGCAGATGGTCGTAGTCACCGGCGAGGATGCCTTTGAAGCCAGCAATGGTGTCTTTCAGGGAAACGTATTTACCCGAGGCACCGGTGAAGACTTCAGCCACGAAGAACGGCTGCGACAGGAAGCGCTGAATCTTACGAGCGCGGGATACCAACTGCTTGTCGGTTTCCGACAGCTCGTCCATACCCAGGATCGCGATGATGTCTTTCAGCTCTTTGTAACGCTGCAGAACATACTGAACGCCGCGAGCGGTGTCGTAATGCTCCTGACCGATGACGTTCGGGTCCAGCTGGCGCGAAGTCGAGTCCAGTGGATCGACCGCTGGGTAGATACCCAGGGATGCGATGTCACGGGACAGAACGACAGTGGCGTCCAAGTGAGCAAACGTTGTAGCTGGCGATGGGTCAGTCAAGTCATCCGCCGGTACGTATACCGCCTGGATCGAAGTGATCGAGCCTTCCTTGGTCGAAGTGATGCGCTCTTGAAGCACGCCCATCTCTTCAGCCAGCGTCGGCTGGTAACCTACTGCAGACGGCATACGGCCCAGCAGTGCGGATACTTCAGTACCGGCCAGTGTGTAACGGTAGATGTTGTCGACGAACAACAGAACGTCGTTACCTTCGTCACGGAACTTCTCAGCCATGGTCAGGCCAGTCAGGGCGACGCGCAGACGGTTACCCGGCGGCTCGTTCATCTGACCGTAGACCAGCGCTACTTTGTCCAGAACGTTGGAGTCCTTCATCTCGTGGTAGAAGTCGTTACCCTCACGGGTACGCTCGCCCACACCGGCGAACACAGAATATCCGCTGTGCTCGATGGCGATGTTACGGATCAGTTCCATCATGTTTACGGTCTTGCCGACACCGGCACCACCGAACAGACCGACTTTACCGCCTTTGGCAAACGGGCAAACCAGGTCGATGACCTTGATGCCGGTTTCCAGGAGGTCGTTGCCGCCAGCCTGATCAGCGAACGAAGGTGCAGGACGGTGAATGCCCCAGCGCTCTTCGGTCTCGATCGGGCCCGCTTCGTCGATCGGGTTGCCCAGTACGTCCATGATCCGGCCCAGCGTCGCTTTACCGACCGGTACGGAGATGGCTGCGCCGCTGTCGATAACGTCCAGACCGCGCTTCAAGCCTTCGGTGGAACCCATCGCAATGGTACGAACTACGCCGTCGCCCAGCTGCTGCTGAACTTCCAGAGTAGTTTCCGCGCCTTGTACTTTCAGCGCGTTGTAGATGCTCGGTACGCTGTCGCGTGGAAATTCCACGTCGATCACGGCGCCGATGATTTGAACGATACGTCCGCTACTCATTAGCTGGATCCTCTGAATATTTGAACCGTTAAACCGCGGCAGCGCCGCCGACGATTTCCGAGATCTCTTGGGTGATCGCTGCCTGACGCGCCTTGTTGTAGATCAGCTGCAAATCGCTGATCAGATCACCGGCGTTGTCAGTGGCGTTCTTCATCGCGATCATCCGCGCAGCCTGTTCAGCCGCGTTGTTCTCGACCACCGCCTGATAGACCTGCGACTCCACGTAACGGACCATCAAGCCGTCCAGCAGCTCTTTGGCGTCGGGTTCGTACAGGTAATCCCAGTGGTGCTTGAGTTCTTGATCCTGGGTCGCGACCAACGGAATCAACTGCTCGACCGTTGGCTGCTGAGTCATGGTGTTGATGAACTTGTTGGACACCACGGACAGGCGGTCAATACGGCCCTCCAGGTAAGCGTCCAGCATCACCTTGACGCTGCCGATCAAATCGTTGATCGACGGCTCTTCGCCCAAGTGGCTGATCGCAGCGACGACGTTACCGCCGAAGTTGCGGAAAAACGCCGCACCTTTGCTGCCGACCACGCACAGATCGATCTCTACGCCGTTTTCACGGTTCTTCGCCATGTCCTTGACCAAAGCCTTGAACAGGTTGGTATTCAAGCCACCACACAGACCACGGTCACTGCTCACCACGACGTAACCGACGCGCTTTACTTCGCGCTCGATCATGAAGGGATGACGGTATTCCGGGTTAGCGTTGGCGAGATGACCAATCACCTGGCGGATGCGCTCCGCGTAAGGACGGCTAGCAGCCATGCGCATTTGAGCCTTGCGCATTTTACTGACCGCCACTTTTTCCATGGCGCTGGTGATCTTTTGCGTGCTTTTGATGCTCGCAATCTTGCTGCGAATCTCTTTTGCGCCTGCCATGTAACACCTATCAGGTTAGCAAGCGGGAACCTCGCGGCTCCCGCTGCGGCTTACCAGGTTTGGGTGGCCTTGAACTTCTCGATACCGGCTTTCAGGCCAGAATCGATTTCGTCATTGAAGTCACCCTTCACGTTGATCTTCGCCATCAAATCGGCGTGATCTCGGTTGAAGTAAGCAATCAGCGCTTGTTCAAAGCTGCCAACCTTGGCGATTTCGACGTCAGTCAGGAACCCACGCTCAGCGGCATACAGCGACAGCGACATGTCAGCGATCGACATTGGCGCATATTGCTTCTGCTTCATCAGCTCGGTCACGCGCTGACCATGCTCAAGTTGCTTACGGGTCGCTTCGTCCAGATCAGAGGCGAACTGGGCAAATGCTGCCAGTTCACGGTACTGAGCCAGAGCGGTACGGATACCACCGGAGAGCTTCTTGATGATCTTGGTCTGAGCGGCACCACCCACACGGGATACCGAAACACCGGCGTTCACTGCCGGGCGGATGCCGGAGTTGAACATGGCCGATTCCAGGAAGATCTGACCGTCAGTGATGGAAATCACGTTGGTCGGAACGAACGCGGAAACGTCGCCAGCCTGGGTTTCGATGATCGGCAATGCGGTCAGGGAACCGGTTTTGCCGGTCACTGCGCCATTGGTGAACTTCTCTACGTACTCTTCCGAAACGCGGGATGCACGCTCCAGCAGACGGGAGTGGAGATAGAACACGTCGCCTGGGTAAGCTTCACGGCCTGGTGGACGGCGCAGAAGCAGGGAGATCTGGCGATAAGCCACGGCCTGCTTGGACAGATCGTCATAAACGATCAGTGCGTCTTCACCGCGGTCGCGGAAGTACTCGCCCATGGTGCAACCGGCATACGGAGCCAGGAATTGAAGCGCAGGAGATTCCGAAGCACTGGCCGCCACGATGATCGTGTTGGCCAGAGCGCCGTTTTCTTCCAGCTTGCGAACAACGTTGGCGATGGTCGATTGCTTCTGACCGATTGCTACGTAGACGCAGAAAATGCCGCTGTTCTTCTGGTTGATGATCGCGTCGATCGCCAGAGCGGTTTTACCGATCTGACGGTCGCCGATGATCAGCTCACGCTGGCCACGGCCGACGGGGATCATCGCATCGACAGCCTTGTAGCCAGTCTGTACAGGCTGGTCTACCGACTTACGCCAGATCACGCCTGGAGCAACTTTCTCGACCGCATCGGTCTCGGTGTTGTTCAGCGGACCTTTGCCGTCGACAGGGTTGCCCAGTGCGTCGACCACGCGACCCAGGAGTTCCTTACCAACCGGAACTTCCAGGATGCGGCCGGTGCACTTGGCACTCATGCCTTCAGCCAGAGAGGTGTAAGCGCCCAGTACGACAGCACCCACGGAGTCTTGCTCCAGGTTCAGTGCCATACCGTAAACGCCGCCCGGGAACTCGATCATTTCGCCGTACATAGCGTCGGCGAGACCGTGAATCCGCACGATACCGTCAGACACGCTGACGACAGTGCCTTCGTTTCGGGCTTGGGAGGCTACATCGAGGTTCTCGATGCGGCCCTTGATGATTTCACTTATTTCGGAAGGATTGAGTTGCTGCATTGCTCTGCTGCCCCTTCAAACTCAAGATTTCAATGCTTCGGCTAGTTGCGCGAGTTTGCCGCGAACTGAGCCATCGATAACCAGGTCGCCGGCGCGGATGATGACACCACCTATCAGGGCAGCATCCTCCGCAGCGTGCAGGCGCACTTCCCGGCCGAGCCGTGCACTGAGAACCTTGGCGAGTTTGTCTTGCTGTTCTTGGTTCAATGCGAAGGCACTGGTTACATCCACATCTACCGATTTTTCCTGTTCGGCCTTGTAAAGCTCGAACAGTTCGGAGATCTCCGGCAGAAGCTGGAGACGGTCGTTTTCAGCAACGACGTGAATGAAATTCTGTGCCTTGGCATCGAACTTGTCGCCGCACACTTCAATAAAAGTGGCGGCCTTGTCTGCGCTCGTCAGTCGCGGGGCCTTGAGCATGCGCTGCATCGTGTCGTCTTGCGACACTGCAGCAGCCAGGCCGAGCATGGCTGACCAATTGGCCAGTTGCTGGTGCGCCTGTGCATGCTCGAAGGCTGCCTTAGCGTAAGGTCGGGCCAACGTGGTCAGTTCTGCCATGATCGCCCTCGCTTAAATTTCAGCAGCCAGTTTGTTTACCAGCTCCGCGTGCGCGTTTTGATCGATTGTGGCACCCAGGATCTTCTCTGCGCCGTTGACTGCCAGGCTACCCAGTTGGGCGCGCAGCGCGTCTTTGACGCCGTTCAGTTCCTGTTCGATCTCGGCCTGAGCCTGAGCCTTGATGCGGTCAGCTTCGACGCGAGCCTGTTCACGGGCTTCGTCGACAATCTGGGTACCGCGTTTCTTGGCTTGCTCAATGATCTCAGCTGCCTGAGCCTTAGCTTCGCGCAGTTGCTGACCCACTTTATCTTGGGCCAGCTCCAGGTCGCGAGCTGCTCGTGTAGCAGCGTCCAGTCCATCCGCAATCTTCTTCTGACGTTCGTGCAAAGCCGCGATGACCGGAGGCCACACGAACTTCATGCAGAACAGCACAAAAATGAAGAACGCAACGGACTGGCCAATCAGGGTTGCATTAATGTTCACGCCAACACCTCGCTCGTTCGTTGTCCATCACACCAATCAACTCGAAAATTCGAGTGATCAGCCAGCGAGTTGACCAACGAAGGGGTTCGCAAAAGTGAAGAACAGAGCGATACCAACACCGATCATGGTCACGGCGTCGAGCAGACCAGCCACGATGAACATTTTAACTTGCAGCATTGGAACCATTTCCGGTTGACGCGCAGCGCCTTCCAGGAATTTACCGCCCAGCAGGCCGAAACCGATTGCAGTACCCAGTGCGCCCAGGCCGATCAGCAGTGCAACAGCGATAGCAGTTAGACCAACTACAGTTTCCATCTTTCCTCCCGACTTTTACGTCGTATTGGTTAGGTTTTCTTAGATTAAAGCGGTAAAGCAAAATCGTTTCTTACATCAAGCCCTCGCGGGCACCCCCTCACCGAAGCAAGGGGATCATCAGACTCGCCAGGCGGGTCTCAATGGTTATCTTCGTGAGCCATCGACAGGTACACGATGGTCAGCATCATGAAGATGAACGCTTGCAGGGTGATGATCAGGATGTGGAACACAGCCCACGCCCATTGCAGGACCACGCCCAGACCGCTGAGCCACAGCAGGCCGCTGCCGAACATGACCGCGATCAGAATGAACACCAGCTCACCCGCGTACATGTTGCCGAACAGTCGCAGTGCCAGGGAGATCGGCTTGGCCACCAGAGTCACGAATTCAAGCAGGAAGTTCACCGGAATCAACAGAGCCTGAACGAAAATGTTCTTGCTGCCGAACGGGTGCAGGGTCAATTCGCCGATGAAGCCGCCGATACCCTTGATCTTGATGCTGTAAAAAATGATCAGCGCGAATACGGAGAGTGCCATACCCAGCGTCGCGTTCGGATCGGTTGTCGAGACGGCGCGGAAAGGAATGTGGTGATCACCGGTGACCATGATTGCCAACTGCGGGATCCAGTCGACAGGAATCAAGTCGACGGCGTTCATGAGGAACACCCAGGCAAAGATGGTCAATGCCAGAGGAGCGATCACGGCGCTACGCCCATGGAAGCTGTCTCGAACGCTGCCATCGACGAACTCGACGAGGACTTCAACGAAGTTTTGCAACGCGCCCGGCTGGCCGGAAGTCGCCTTTTTTGCGGCCATACGGAAGATAAGGACGAAAATCAGACCCAGTGCGACCGACCAGCCGAGGGTATCGACGTGGAAAGCCCAAAAGCCCATTTCTTTTGCTTCCGCCGCAGAATGCGCGAAGCCCCAACTGCCGTCAGGCAAATGACCAAAGGTCAAATTCTGCAAGTGGTGCTGGATATAGCCCGAAGCTGTCTGCTCTGCCATGGTTGCCTCAAACGCCCTAAGGTCTCGAAAGTCTTGTTTTCAGTAGCAGGGGCGCAAACCAACTGACCAGTTGGGTCAGTATGAATACGCCGAAAACCGCCAGCGGAGCCAGCGGCTTTACTCCTGCAAACGTCAGTGCAAAAAGCACTGCCGTAAAAATCAGCTTGCCTGCCTCGCCGGCGTAGAACGACCGAACGATGGCCTGCGCTGCCCTGGCCCCGGAGTACCGGAATGCCTTATGAGCAAAATACAAATTCGGCAGCCAGGCTATCAGGCCTCCGCAAAGCCCCGAATACCCGGCCACGACACCATGCCACTGCCAAAGCGCCAGCGCAGCCCCGAGAAGGACAATCAACTGAGCCAGCAAGATCGGGAAAACAGCCAGGCGATGGAATGGCAAGCGGTTTGGCGTGCGTGTCTCCATCACATGGGCTCCTCGTGAGCCGGCCGCCAAAATCAATAACTTGGCATAAATTGTGCCGACAAAATGCGCGCAGAGTATAGGGGCGGTTCAGCCCCTATTCAACTGCCAGGTAGTGATTTCCGACTACGCGCTACGCATGATTTGTTTCAGCGAATGTGGGCGAGCACACCCTGCAGCTCATCCAGAGAGTTATAACGGATAACCAACTGACCTTTGCCCTTCTGTCCATGGCGGATTTGCACCGCGGAGCCCAGCCGCTCGGCGAGGCGCTGCTCCAGACGTGTGATGTCAGGATCGGCCTTCACTGGCTCCGCAGCGTCCTGCTTCCCGCTGAGCCACTGGCGAACCAGTGCCTCGGTCTGACGCACAGTCAGACCGCGTGCGACAACGTGTCGCGCCCCATCAACCTGCTGATCTTCGGGTAGACCCAGCAGCGCACGGGCGTGGCCCATCTCCAGATCACCATGGGAAAGCATTGTCTTGATCGCTTCCGGCAATGCGATCAGTCGCAGCAGATTCGCGACGCTGACTCGCGATTTACCCACCGCCTCGGCCACTTGCTGTTGGGTCAGCTGAAATTCCTGCTGCAGACGCTGCAGTGCAATCGCTTCCTCGATCGGATTCAAGTCCTCGCGCTGAATGTTCTCGATCAGCGCCATCGCGATGGCCGCTTCATCAGGCACGTCGCGCACCATGGCAGGGATGGTTTCGATCCCTGCCTGCTGGCTCGCGCGCCAGCGGCGCTCTCCTGCGATGATTTCGAAGCGGTTGTCAGCAATCGGACGGACCACGATCGGCTGCATCACCCCTTGCGCCTTGATCGAGTTCGCCAGTTCTTCCAATGCCTGGGGATCCATATCACGACGTGGCTGATATTTGCCTCGTTGAATAAGGTCCAGCGGAATGTGCTGAAGCTCGCGCTCACTGGCCTTCACCGCCTGTTCTTCCAGGGCGGTGACGGTGGGGCTGCTCAGCAGTGCGTCCAGCCCACGTCCGAGTCCACGTTTCTTAACGGCCATGGAATTTCCTTAAGTGGGCTGGGCCGCGGCACGACTGCCGCGACGTTGGCGACGGACCATCTCGCCCGCAAGCGCCAGGTAAGCCAGCGCGCCGCGAGATGTCTTGTCGTACGCCAACGCCGGCATGCCGAAGCTGGGCGCCTCAGCCAGTCGAATATTGCGCGGGATAACGGTGTCGTACAGCTGGTCGCCAAAGTGCTCTTTTAGCTGCGCCGAAACATCGTTGATCAGGCTGAGCCGCGGGTCGTACATGGTCCGCAGCAAGCCTTCGATCTTGAGTTGAGGGTTGAGTAACTCACCGATGCGCTTGATGTTATCCACAAGGTCGCTCAAACCTTCGAGCGCGAAATACTCGCACTGCATGGGGATAATGACGCCATCGGCCGCAACCAGCGCATTCAGCGTCAGCATCGAAAGCGATGGAGGGCAGTCGATGAGGATGTAATCGTAATTCTCGCGGATGGGCGCCAGTGCCGAACGCAGACGCGATTCCTTCATCTGCATTTCGAGCAGGACCACCTCGGCAGCCGTCAAATCACGGTTTGCCGGCAGCAGCTGATAGCCCCCGTGTTCGGAAAAGTGCATGGCCTGATTCAGGTCGCATTCGCCAATCAGCAAATCGTAGACCGAATGCTCGAGCGCATGCTTATCCACACCGCTGCCCATGGTGGCATTGCCTTGCGGATCGAGATCGATCAACAGCACCCGACGCTTGGTAGCCACCAGCGAAGCCGCGAGGTTGATGCAGGTTGTGGTCTTACCCACCCCCCCTTTTTGGTTCGCTATCGCGAATACCTTAGCCATTCTTGCGTGTGTTCCCTGTCATGCCGTGCGGCGCAGTATCAGCAGATGCCGTTGACCTTGGCAACCGGGTACGGCCAAGGCTTGCGCGCTTTCCAGATGAATATCTGCGGGCAATGCTACCAGTTCATCCACCGGATGCAGACCCTTCATTGCCAACCAGCGCGTTTCACCGTCGCCCATGTGCCGAGTCCACTGGGTAAAGTCTTCCAGGCTGCTGAAAGCGCGGGAGATAATCCCGTTGAACGGCAGCTCAGGCTGGAATGCTTCGGCACGGCTGTGGATAACTTCAAGATTGGCCAGCGCCAGCTCGAGTTTGACCTGCGTCAGAAACCGAGTCTTTTTGCCATTGCTGTCCAGCACGGTGACTTTCATCTCTGGAAACAGGATGGCCAGCGGGATACCCGGCATCCCGCCGCCACTGCCGACATCCAGCTGACGCTCACCTTCGATGAAACGCACCACGCTCAAGCTGTCCAGCAGATGGCGAGAGACCATCTCATCCGGATCACGAACTGCGGTCAGGTTGTAGGCCTTGTTCCACTTGATCAGCAAGGCCAGATACGCCAGCAACTGACTATGTTGGCTCTCGCTCAAATCGACGCCGAGCTCTCGAGCGCCGAGCGTCAGCTCTTCTGCGTGCTGCGGGGAAACCATCGAACTCAAGCGCTTTGCTCCAACTGACGGCCCGCGCCGCGTTTTTTCAAATGAATCATCAACAGAGAAATCGCCGCCGGGGTAACGCCGGGAATCCGCGAGGCTTGGCCTAGGGTTTCCGGACGAGTTATCCCCAGCTTGCTCTGGATTTCTTTGGACAGACCGGAAATCCCGGTGTAGTCGATGTCAGCAGGGAGTCGAGTATTTTCGCTGGCACGCAGACGAGTGATTTCATCTTGCTGACGGTCGATGTAACCGGCGTACTTGGTCTTGATTTCGACCTGTTCAGCGACCTGCGGGTCAGGCGAGCCGTGGCCGGTCAGCGCAACCAGGCTGGCGTAATCCACTTCGGGGCGGCTCAGCAGATTCAGCAGATTGTATTCGTGGGTCAATGGCGTGCCGAAGTGCGCCGAGACCGCATCGCCCTGCTCGGTACCCGGACGAATCCAGGTGGACTTCAGGCGTTGTTCTTCCAGCTCGATGCCCTCACGCTTGGCACAGAACGCCGCCCAGCGGGCGTCGTCGACCAACCCCAGCGCCCGACCCTGTTCAGTCAGACGCAAGTCCGCGTTGTCTTCGCGCAAAATCAGCCGGTATTCGGCGCGCGAGGTGAACATCCGGTACGGCTCTTGTGTGCCCAGCGTAATCAGGTCATCCACCAGCACGCCGATGTAAGCTTCATCGCGACGCGGACACCAGCTGTCCTTGCCTTGAGCCCTGAGGGCCGCGTTGGCACCGGCGAGCAAACCTTGCGCACCGGCTTCTTCGTAACCGGTCGTACCGTTGATCTGGCCTGCAAAGAACAAACCACCGATAACCTTGGTTTCCAGGCTGTACTTCAGGTCGCGCGGGTCGAAGTAGTCGTACTCGATGGCATAGCCAGGCCGAACAATGTGGGCGTTTTCCATCCCGCGAATAGACCGGACGATCTGGAGCTGTACATCGAACGGCAGCGAGGTCGATATACCGTTTGGATAAAGCTCATGGGTCGTCAAACCTTCCGGTTCGATAAACACCTGATGGCTTTCCTTGTCGGCAAAACGATGGATCTTGTCCTCAATCGACGGGCAATAGCGCGGGCCGACCCCTTCGATCTCCCCGGCAGCAGAATACATCGGCGACCGATCCAGATTGGCCGCAATGATTTCGTGGGTCTGGGAATTGGTGTGAGTAATCCAGCAACTGACCTGGCTCGGGTGTTGAGCCTTTGAGCCCATGAACGACATCACCGGGATCGGCGTATCCCCAGGCTGTTCGGTCATCACCGAGAAATCCACGGATCGGCCATCGATGCGCGGAGGTGTGCCCGTTTTCAGGCGACCCACTCTCAGCGGTAGCTCACGGAGCCTGCGTGCAAGCGCAATGGATGGCGGATCACCGGCGCGACCGCCTGAATAGTTCTGTAGACCAATGTGGATAAGTCCGCCCAGAAAGGTACCCGTGGTGAGAACCACGGAGTCGGCCATAAACCGCAGGCCCATCTGAGTCACTACGCCGCGCACCTGGTCTTGCTCAACGATCAGGTCATCGCATGCCTGCTGGAATACCCAGAGGTTGGGCTGGTTTTCAATAATTTCCCTGACCGCCGCCTTGTACAACACCCGGTCAGCCTGGGCACGCGTTGCCCGGACAGCTGGGCCTTTGCGGCCATTGAGCACGCGGAACTGAATACCACTTTTGTCAGTGGCCGTTGCCATTGCTCCGCCAAGCGCATCGATCTCTTTGACCAGATGACTCTTACCGATGCCACCAATGGCCGGGTTGCAACTCATTTGGCCGAGGGTTTCCACGTTGTGCGTAAGCAGCAGGGTGGTAGCACCCATACGTGCGGACGCCAGTGCTGCCTCGGTACCGGCATGACCGCCGCCGATGACGATCACTTGAAAACGGGAAGGGAAATCCACCACGCACCTCGTGCCTGTTGATTGGGGGGAATAGGAATGGCGGCAAGTATAGGGACTTACCCCCCCTTAAGAAACCCGTTGCGCAAAATCTAACCAGCTGTGGATGAATAGCGGTTATAGAAATTAAAAAGAAAGAAATTTATAAGATCTTTGTTTTTATGTTTATTTCTACTGAGCACCCTTTCTGTGGATAAAGTCATGAGGGCCTTTATCTACGTGCTGTACAGAGAATCAAAACCCTGTGTCCATGTGACCAAGAGACCCTTGGATAACGGGTCTAAGCCTGTGGATTAAATGACCAGTTGTCCACAGGCACGATTATCCTCAGGTCTGATGCCTGTTTATCAACCGAGCTCAGTTGCGGTTATACACAGGGCTTATCCGAGCATTCAGGTGCTGAACGGTTAAATTCGAGGTGCACTTATCCGCCGGCGCGCTGATCGGAAGTCACGAAAAATGGGATGAGTGAATCGATATGAGGCAGGTCCGGAGAGATTGACCTGCCTGGGGATAGGGCGTGGTGCTATTTGCCGATGCAAAAGCTGGAGAAAATCCGCCCCAATAAGTCGTCCGAGTTGAAGGCGCCGGTAATTTCGCCAAGGGACTGCTGGGCTTGGCGCAGGTCCTCGGCAAGTAGCTCACCCGCGCCGGCTAAGGTCAGCTGCGAGCGTCCATGCTCGAGAGAAGCACTTGCCGTGTGCAACGCCTCAAGATGGCGCCGGCGTGCACTGAAGCTTCCCTCGGCTGTTTGCTGATACCCCATGCACGCCTTCAGATGCTCGCGCAAAAGCTCCACACCTTCCCCACCGGCCTTTGCACTCAGGCTGATGGTCACGTGGCCATCGACGCTGGTCACCAGTTCCACTGGTTCGTCGCTCAAGTCCACCTTGTTACGAATCAGGGTGACATGGGCCGGGTCAGGCCGTTGATCGAGGAACTCTGGCCACAGTGCAAAGGGATCGCTGGCCTCGGGCGCCGTTGCATCGACCACCAACAAAATGCGATCTGCCTGGCCAATCGCCTGAAGCGCGCGTTGAACGCCTATCTTTTCCACCTGATCGTCGGTATCACGCAGACCGGCAGTGTCCACAACATGAAGTGGCATCCCGTCAATGTGGATATGTTCACGGAGGACATCCCGGGTTGTGCCGGCAATCTCAGTTACGATCGCCGCTTCTTTACCCGCCAGTGCATTCAGGAGACTGGATTTACCGGCATTGGGCCTGCCGGCGATAACCACATTCATGCCATCCCTGAGTAACGCTCCCTGATTGGCCTCATGCAACACTGTGGATAACTGATTGCGTACGTTATCCAACATGGTCAGCACGTGACCGTCCGCGAGAAAGTCGATTTCCTCCTCTGGAAAGTCGATGGCCGCTTCAACGTAAATGCGCAGGCTGATGAGTTTCTCAGTGAGCTCATGCACTCGCTGGGAAAATGCACCCTGCAGCGACCTCAAGGCGTTACGCGCAGCTTGCGCAGAACTCGCCTCAATGAGGTCCGCGATCGCCTCGGCTTGGGCCAGGTCAAGCTTGTCATTGAGAAATGCGCGTTCGCTGAATTCACCCGGCCGTGCCAGGCGGCACCCCAGCTGCACACAACGCTGCAGCAACATATCCAGAACCACAGGCCCGCCATGCCCCTGAAGCTCGAGCACATCCTCCCCGGTGAACGAGTGAGGTCCTAAAAAATACAGACCAATACCCTCGTCAATCACTTCGCCGCTTTCTCCCTTGAAAGCGCCGTAATGTGCGTAACGAGGCTGTGGCAATTTGCCAAGAATCATCTCGGCGCATTTGCAAGCTTTCGGGCCGGAAATACGGACGATACCCACGCCTCCTCGTCCTGGAGCCGTTGCAATGGCCGCAATGGTTTCTGACAGAACATTCATGGACCGACTCCTGGACAACCGACGGATAGCAAAACGCCCCACTAGGGGGCGTTTTGAATAACTTGTTAACAGGATAGATCAGGCTTCAGCTTTCTTGGCTTTCGCTTCGATGCTGCGGGTGATGTACCACTGCTGGGTAATGGACAAGGTGTTGTTCACAACCCAGTACAGCACCAGACCAGCCGGGAACCACAGGAAGAAGAACGTGAAGATGATTGGCATCAGCTTCATGACCTTGGCCTGCATCGGGTCCGGCGGTGTCGGGTTCAAACGCTGCTGGATGAACATGGTAGCGCCCATGATGATCGGCAGAATAAAGAACGGGTCTTTGATCGACAGGTCGGTTATCCACAGCAGCCACGGCGCCTGGCGCATCTCGACGCTTTCAAGCAGTACCCAGTACAGCGACAGGAACACAGGCATCTGTACCAGAATCGGCAAGCATCCACCCAACGGGTTGATCTTCTCTTTCTTGTACAGCTCCATCATCGACTGAGAAAGCTTCTGACGATCGTCGCCATGCTGCTCTTTCAACGCGGCAAGGCGCGGAGCGACTGCACGCATGCGTGCCATCGACTTGTAACTGGCCGCCGACAGAGGGAAGAAAAGCCCTTTGATCAGCATGGTCAGGAAGATGATCGACCAGCCCCAGTTGCCCACGATGCTGTGGATATGTTGCAGAAGCCAGAAAATAGGCTGGGCAATAAACCACAGAATCCCGTAATCCACCGTCAATTCCAGACCTGGGGACAACTCCTTCAGGACTGCCTGACTCTTCGGCCCGGCGTAAAGCGTTGTAGTGGTCTCGGCTTTTGCGCCCGGTGCGACTGTCAGTGCCGGGCCTGTGAAACCGATGATGTAATTGCCGGCACTGTCCTTACGGGTGGTGACGGTGTTGCTATCAGTTTTGTTCGGAATCCAGGCGGTCACGAAGTAATGCTGCAACCAGGCAACCCAACCACCCTGAACGGTGTCCTTCACCGAACCTTTGTCGATGTCCTTCATGGAAACCTTTTTGTAAGGCTCCGAAGGAGTCCACATCGCAGCCCCCAGATAGGTGGCCGTGCCAGTGGCAGTCGTCGAGGATGGGTCAGCGCTCGAATCACGTTTCAGCTGTGCGAACAGGTTACCGTTCCAAGGCTGGGCGCTCTGGTTGTCAATCACGTAAGAAACGGTCAGGTCATACAGACCGCGTTTGAACGTAAAGCGCTTGATGTAGTTGACGCCGCCGTCGCTGAATTTCAGGTCGACGACCAAGTCGTTCTGACCATCAGTCAACTGGTAGCTTTTCTGCGTAGCCGAGTAGACCGGGCGACCAGTGGCTCGGGCATCAGGGCCGTTTGCGCCAGTCAGACCGCTCTGAGCGAGAAAGATCCGTTCGCCGCCGTTATCGAACAGCTGGAAAGGAATCTCGGGATGATCCTGACGGCGTGGATAAAGTGGCAAACGAAGCTGCACCACGTCGCCGCCGACCGGATCGATTTCCAGATTAAGGACGTCTGTCTTCACCTGGATCAGATCTTTGCTGGTAGCCACCGGCATTTCCGCCGGCGCAGCCACTTCGCCGGTAGCGCTAGGAACGTCTGCATTGGCAGTCGCTGAACCTTGCGGAGCATCAGGAATAGCGGATGTATTGGTGTTGGCAGCAACATTCTGAGTCGGCAAGGCAGCCTGACCATAGTCCTGGTTCCATTTCAGGACACCGACATAGGTCACGATTGCCAGGGCGACGATCAGGATCGTGCGTTTAATATCCATGATTACTCGGCCATCGAAGAGGAACGGGAGGTGGGAGCAGGTGGAACCGGGTCATAACCACCGGGATTCCACGGATGACACCGACCTAAGCGACGTAAGGTCAGCCAGCCACCGCGCACCAGACCATAATTTTCAATGGCCTCGTACGCGTAGCAGGAGCAACTGGGGTAGAAACGACAGTGACTGGCCATCAGAGGACTGATGGCATAGCGGTAAAACTGGATCGGAACGAGCGCCAGTTTACGCATCAGTACTGTCTACCCCCGCAGTTTCGGTTTTAAGTTCGGGATCGGGCCGGCTGCGCGCCAGACGTTTCCAGAGCTTGCCGAAATGCTGAATCAATTCGGGGTTTTCAATATCACCCAAGCCTTTGCGTGCAACGACGACGATATCCCATCCGACCAGGTTGTCCTGGTGAAGGCGAAACGACTCACGCATCAGGCGTTTCAAACGGTTGCGCTCGACGGAGAGCTTCACGCTCTTCTTCCCGATCACCAGCCCTAGACGGGGATGATCAAGGTCGTTGTTGCGCACAAGGAGCAGGAGATTTTTTCCCGGAACCTTGCCGGTGGGGGAGTCAAAGACTGCCTTGAAATGCCGGGGTGTCAGCAAACGCTTTTCCCGACTGAAGTCCTGACTCACCACCTGTGCCGATTAATCAAACTGCCAGACGCTTACGGCCTTTGGCGCGACGACGCGAAAGAACTGCGCGACCGTTTTTGGTGGCCATACGAGCACGGAAACCGTGGGTGCGAGCGCGCTTGATAGTGCTGGGTTGGAAAGTACGTTTCATGGCGTGTTACCTGGTTCGTCCACAACGGGCCGGAATGGCCCCCGTTTTAAGAGACCGGGGATTCTAGAGAAAGCGGGCTCGCAGGTCAATTTCCAACCAATGTTTCTTGCATTTAGTTCCTGGGTCCATTTCGTCGACAGCGATCTATCCGTCGTTACATTCTTGGGACGTAGATATAGAAATAAAGAAGGAAGGTATTTAAAGCTTCTTTGTAAAGCTTATAAAAGCTTAGGGAGAGGATTTCTGTGGATAAACCGCTGCAGACCACGTACTGCTTGATGTACAGAGGGATGAAAGTCTGTCCACAAGCAGTGCCGCAGCTGTGTGACAGCTGGCGACAAGCTGTGCATAGAAAGGTCAGTTATCCACAGCTGCTTTATCCACAGACTTCAACCCATCGTTATGCAGAGAGCTAACCCTCAGTTATCCACAGAGCTTAACTATCCACCGGCTGTCGTCTTTTTAGGCGCTTTTTGCAGGCTTTCGTGCGCTGGGGCTCTACCTTCGTGTGGATAAGTCAGCTACGGGTGGTTACAATGGCCGCTTGTTTTTGCCACGCCGGCTTCAGAATCTAGGGGATATTTGTGTCAGTGGAACTTTGGCAGCAATGCGTTGAGCTTTTGCGCGATGAGCTGCCTGCCCAGCAATTCAACACCTGGATCCGACCTTTACAAGTTGAAGCTGAAGGCGACGAATTGCGCGTGTATGCGCCCAACCGATTTGTGCTGGACTGGGTGAATGAAAAGTACCTGGGTCGATTGCTCGAGTTGCTGGGCGAGCATGGCCTGGGAATTGCGCCGGCGCTGTCCTTATTAATAGGCAGCAAGCGCAGCTCTGCTCCACGCGCCGCTCCGAACGCTCCGCTTGCAGCAGCCGCTGCCGCTTCTCAGGCCGCCGAGTTGGCAGCCACCAGCGAAGCACCGGCTGCAGCACGAGCGCCGCAGTCCGTAGCGACACCTGCTCCGATGATTCAAACCTCATTGAATGTCGAGGATGAGCCTTCCAGGGCGAGCTTCGATCCAATGGCTGGCGCCAGTTCTCAGCAAGCTCCTGCGCGCGCCGAGCAGCGTAATGTTCAGGTTGAGGGAGCGCTGAAGCACACCAGCTATCTGAACAGGACCTTCACGTTCGAGAACTTTGTCGAAGGTAAATCGAACCAACTGGCGCGGGCTGCTGCCTGGCAGGTAGCTGACAATCCCAAGCATGGGTACAACCCACTCTTCCTTTATGGAGGTGTGGGTCTGGGTAAAACCCACTTGATGCATGCTGTGGGTAACCACCTGCTCAAGAAGAATCCTAACGCCAAGGTCGTGTATCTGCACTCCGAGCGATTCGTGGCGGATATGGTCAAGGCGCTACAGCTCAATGCCATTAATGAGTTCAAACGCTTCTATCGCTCCGTCGACGCACTATTGATTGATGACATTCAATTTTTTGCGCGTAAGGAACGTTCTCAGGAAGAGTTTTTCCACACCTTCAACGCCCTTCTCGAAGGCGGTCAGCAGGTTATTCTCACGAGTGACCGCTACCCCAAGGAAATCGAAGGCCTTGAAGAGCGGCTCAAGTCACGCTTCGGCTGGGGTCTGACGGTGGCAGTCGAGCCACCGGAACTTGAAACACGCGTGGCGATTTTGATGAAGAAGGCGGATCAGGCGAAAGTCGATCTGCCTCACGACGCCGCATTTTTTATCGCGCAGCGAATCCGCTCCAATGTGCGTGAGCTTGAGGGTGCGCTGAAGCGCGTCATCGCTCACTCACACTTCATGGGTCGGGACATCACGATCGAGCTGATCCGTGAATCGCTGAAAGATTTGCTCGCGCTGCAGGACAAACTGGTGAGTGTGGATAACATTCAGCGGACTGTTGCTGAGTACTACAAGATAAAGATCTCCGACCTGCTTTCCAAACGCCGCTCCAGGTCTGTTGCGCGACCGCGGCAAGTGGCGATGGCCTTGTCAAAGGAGCTGACCAATCACAGCCTTCCTGAAATCGGCGATGTGTTTGGCGGCCGGGACCACACGACGGTCTTGCACGCGTGCCGGAAGATCAATGAGCTTAAAGAATCCGATGCGGACATCCGCGAGGACTACAAGAACCTGCTGCGGACTTTGACAACGTGATGCCGACGCAGCTTATCAAGGCAAGGGACTAGACCATGCATTTCACCATTCAACGCGAAGCCCTGTTGAAACCCCTGCAACTGGTCGCGGGCGTCGTTGAACGCCGTCAGACCTTGCCGGTTCTGTCGAACGTGCTACTGGTCGTGGAGGGCCAGCAGCTGTCTTTGACTGGTACTGACCTCGAAGTCGAGCTGGTCGGCCGCGTGCAGTTGGAAGAGCCTGCAGAGCCTGGCGAGATCACGGTTCCTGCGCGCAAGCTGATGGACATCTGCAAAAGTATTCCGAATGATGCGCTCATCGACATCAAGCTCGACGAGCAGAAGCTGATCGTCAAAGCGGGCCGCAGCCGTTTCACGCTTTCGACCCTGCCTGCCAACGACTTTCCTACCGTCGAAGAAGGCCCGGGTTCGCTTACATTCAGCCTCGTTCAAAGCAAATTGCGCCGGTTAATCGAGCGCACCAGCTTTGCAATGGCCCAGCAGGACGTTCGCTACTACCTTAACGGTATGCTGCTTGAGGTTCAGTCGGGCATTCTGCGCGCGGTTGCAACCGACGGGCACCGTCTTGCGATGTGCTCCATGGCCGCCGAGATCGAGCAGGCTGACCGTCATCAGGTGATCGTGCCGCGTAAGGGCATCCTGGAATTGGCCCGGTTACTGACCGAGCAAGATGGCCTGGTCAGTATCGTATTGGGTCAACATCACATTCGTGCAACCACGGGTGAGTTCACGTTCACGTCCAAGCTGGTCGACGGTAAATTCCCAGACTATGAGCGAGTACTTCCAAAGGGCGGCGACAAGCTCGTCGTAGGTGATCGTCAGGCATTGCGGGAAGCGTTCAGCCGTACCGCGATTCTCTCGAACGAGAAGTACCGGGGCATTCGCCTACAACTGGCCAACGGTCAGTTGAAGATTCAAGCGAATAACCCCGAGCAGGAAGAGGCCGAGGAAGAAATCAGCGTCGACTACAATGGCAGCTCTCTCGAGATCGGATTCAACGTGAGCTATCTGCTCGACGTACTGGGTGTCATGACCACGGAGCAAGTCCGTCTGATCCTCTCTGATTCCAACAGCAGTGCTTTGGTGCAGGAATCCGGTAATGACGACTCGGCCTATGTCGTTATGCCGATGCGTCTGTAACAGCAGTTGATCAATGTCTCTTAGCCGCGTCTCGGTCACCGGGGTGCGCAATCTGCACCCGGTGACCTTCTCTCCTTCTCCCCGCATCAACATCCTGTATGGCGCTAACGGAAGTGGGAAAACCAGTGTCCTTGAAGCGATTTACCTTCTCGGCTTGGCGCGCTCATTCCGCAGTGTACGGCTGCAGCCGGTCATTCAATATGAGCAACCTGCGTGCACAGTCTTTGGCCAGGTAGAACTCGCCGAAGGCGGCCACAGCAGCCTTGGCATTTCCCGCGATCGCCAGGGAGATTTCCAGATTCGTATCGACGGCCAGAACGCCAAAAGCGCCGCGCAACTTGCCGAAACTCTGCCGCTGCAACTGATCAACCCCGACAGCTTTCGGCTCCTTGAAGGTGCTCCTAAAATTCGTCGTCAGTTCCTGGATTGGGGAGTGTTCCACGTGGAACCTCGTTTCATGTCGACTTGGCAGCGGCTCCAGAAGGCCCTGAGGCAGCGGAACTCGTGGCTTCGGCATGGTACACTTGACGCCGCTTCGCAGGCCGCTTGGGACCGTGAGCTGTGTCTTGCTAGCGATGAAATTGATGAGTTTCGGCGCGCTTATATCAAAGCGTTGAAACCTGTGTTCGAGCAAACCCTGAGTGAGCTTGTTCAGATCGATGGGCTGACGCTTAGTTACTATCGAGGATGGGACAAGGAAAAAAACCTGAGTGACGTGCTGGCATCTTCGCTTTACCGCGATCAGCAGATGGGTCACACGCAAGCGGGACCCCAACGTGCAGATCTACGCCTACGGCTAGGCGGACACAACGCGGCGGATATCCTTTCCCGTGGGCAGCAGAAACTCGTGGTCTGCGCCCTTCGCATTGCGCAGGGACATTTAGTCAGCACGGCCCGTCGTGGCCAATGTATTTACCTCGTCGACGATCTGCCATCGGAGCTCGATGAGAATCACCGCGGTGCGCTATGTCGCCTGCTGGAAGAATTACGCTGCCAGGTATTTATCACCTGCGTAGATCATGAATTGTTGAGGGAAGGCTGGCAGACGGAAACGCCAGTTGCTTTGTTCCACGTGGAACACGGCAATATCACCCAGACCCACGACCACCGGGAGTGAAGGCATGAGCGAAAACCAAACGTACGACTCGACCAGCATCAAAGTGCTGAAAGGGCTCGATGCCGTACGCAAGCGTCCTGGTATGTATATCGGCGACACAGACGATGGCAGCGGCCTCCACCATATGGTGTTTGAGGTTGTAGACAACTCGATCGATGAGGCATTGGCCGGTCACTGTGACGACATCAGCATCATAATTCACCCGGATGAATCGATCACTGTTCGCGATAACGGTCGTGGCATTCCGGTCGATGTGCATAAAGAAGAAGGCGTTTCCGCAGCCGAAGTCATCATGACTGTGTTGCACGCCGGCGGTAAGTTTGACGATAATTCTTACAAAGTATCCGGCGGCCTGCACGGTGTGGGCGTTTCAGTGGTGAACGCGCTGTCTGAGGTGTTGAACCTGACTGTTCGCCGCAGTGGAAAAGTCTGGGAACAGACGTACGTCCACGGTGTTCCACAAGAGCCAATGCAAATCGTTGGTGAAAGCGATACCACGGGGACAGAGATTCACTTCAAGCCCTCCTCTGAAACCTTCAAGAACATTCACTTTAGCTGGGACATTCTCGCCAAGCGCATTCGTGAGCTGTCGTTCCTCAACTCCGGCGTGGGTATCGTTCTTAAGGACGAGCGCAGCGGCAAAGAAGAGCTGTTCAAGTATGAAGGCGGTCTGCGCGCATTCGTCGAGTACCTGAATACCAACAAGACGCCTGTGAATCAGGTCTTCCACTTCAACATCCAGCGTGAAGATGGCATAGGCGTTGAAATTGCCCTGCAGTGGAATGACAGCTTCAACGAGAACCTGTTGTGCTTCACCAACAACATTCCACAGCGCGACGGTGGTACCCACCTCGTCGGCTTCCGCTCTGCGCTGACTCGGAACCTGAACAACTACATTGAGCAGGAAGGTCTGGCCAAGAAGCATAAGGTCGCCACCACCGGTGACGATGCGCGTGAAGGCCTGACAGCGATCATTTCTGTCAAAGTCCCCGACCCTAAGTTCAGCTCCCAAACGAAAGACAAGCTGGTGTCTTCAGAAGTGAAGACTGCGGTTGAGCAGGAGATGGGCAAGTATTTCTCTGACTTCTTGCTCGAGAACCCGAACGAAGCAAAGGCCGTCGTCGGCAAGATGATCGATGCAGCGCGTGCCCGTGAAGCTGCGCGTAAAGCACGTGAAATGACCCGTCGCAAGGGCGCGCTGGATATCGCAGGCCTGCCCGGCAAACTGGCCGACTGCCAGGAAAAGGACCCTGCCCTTTCCGAACTGTACCTGGTGGAAGGTGACTCTGCTGGCGGTTCCGCCAAGCAGGGACGTAACCGTAAGACCCAGGCCATCCTGCCACTCAAGGGCAAGATCCTGAACGTGGAGAAGGCGCGCTTCGACAAGATGATCTCATCTCAGGAAGTGGGCACGTTGATCACGGCGCTGGGCTGCGGTATTGGCCGTGACGAGTACAACATCGAAAAGCTGCGCTACCACAACATCATCATCATGACCGATGCTGACGTCGACGGTTCGCACATCCGTACCCTGTTGCTGACTTTCTTCTTCCGTCAGTTGCCGGAGCTGGTTGAACGCGGTTACATCTACATTGCTCAACCGCCGTTGTACAAGGTGAAGAAAGGCAAGCAAGAGCAGTACATCAAAGACGACGATGCCATGGAAGAGTACATGACTCAGTCGGCCCTTGAAGATGCGAGCCTGCACCTGAACGAATCGGCGCCTGGCATTTCCGGCGCAGCGTTGGAGAAACTGGTTCACGACTTCCGCATGGTCATGAAGACCTTGAAGCGCCTGTCCCGTTTGTACCCGCAAGAGCTGACCGAGCACTTCGTTTATCTGCCGGCTGTGCCAATGGAGCAGTTGTCGGATCATGCGGCCATGCAAGAGTGGCTGGCGAAGTTTGATGAGCGCCTGCGGGTGGGTGAGAAGTCCGGGTTGGTCTACAAGGCCAGCTTGCGTGAAGACCGCGAGCGTAACGTATGGCTGCCAGAGGTCGAGCTGATCTCCCACGGCCTGTCCAACTACGTGACGTTCAACCGCGATTTCTTCGGCAGCAATGACTACAAGACAGTCACTGCACTCGGTGCTCAGATCAGCACGTTGCTGGAAGAAGGCGCTTACGTTCAACGTGGTGAACGCAAGAAAGCGGTTACCGAGTTCAAGGAAGCACTGGCCTGGTTAATGGCAGAGAGCACCAAGCGCCATACCATTCAGCGCTATAAAGGTCTCGGTGAGATGAACCCTGATCAGTTGTGGGAAACCACGATGGACCCAAGCGTGCGACGCATGCTCAAGGTGACGATCGAAGACGCCATCGGCGCTGATCAGATTTTCAACACACTGATGGGTGACGCCGTCGAACCGCGCCGTGACTTCATCGAAGCCAACGCATTGGCAGTGTCGAACCTGGACTTCTAAGGTTCACCCGTAAATAAAACAGCCCCAACGATGTGAATCGATTGGGGCTGTTTTCGTTTAGGCATTCAGCTCACTGTTTTAATCGGACTGATCGGCGCTGGGTTCCGCCCTCTCCTGCTCAACCGTTTGCCCCATTCGATACCGCGCAGTTCAATGAACCGATGGCTGATAGCGGATATACCCACGATGACGATTAACAGACCGATGAGCACGGAGTTGTCAGCTGCTGCATTGTGAAAGGAAAGCAGTGGACCTGGGGCGGCAGCAGCATAAGTCACGATCGTGAAGCCGGTGACTTTCCCTATTAGAAGCATGGCGAGGGTGAAGGCGAAAAGAACCATCGCATGAGTCATGTAGATCGAGTACGACAGCGTGCCCAATTTCTCGAATGGGCTAGCCTTCAGCAACGTCGAGATCACCCCTCCCTCAAAAGAGAAAATCAACATAAGCACGCAGAACACCACCATCAGGATGATCTGCTTATGATCAATGTCACTCACCAGCAAGCTCACTGCCAAACAGATGCCGACAAGTTCCAGGACGGTGTGCAGCCAGCGGGCCATGGTTTTGTTGTGGATAACTTGGTAGAGCTGGTAAGTCATCACACCTGCAAAGAAACAAGACAGCCCCTGCAGTGCGGGCTCCATCAGATAGGCAAGTCCCAGCGACAAGCACACAGTAGCGATCAATGAAGTCATGAGAAATATCGCCGTGGCGAAGCGCGGGGTACACAGGAGTATCCCCGCGAATATCATGTAGATGTAGTACTCGACACTGATGCTCCACGCCGGAAAGTTGAACGACTGGGGGTTGAATCCCGGCCACCAGGATTGCAACAGCAGCAGATTGGGGATGATTTCCTGAGGCGCTCGCTGCCCGGTGAAGCTGGCTTGATTAAACGTTATACCGGCATGCTCGGCGCCCATCTTCACGACCTCCAATGCGATGGCGAACAGGAGCACGAAGACGTGCAGTGGATAGAGCCGGAAGGTGCGAGTAATGAAGAACTGCCTGAACTGATCGGTCGTGGCCAGTCGCTGGCCGTAGGTGTGGACCATGACAAAGCCGCTCAGGACGAAGAAGAAGCTCACCAGGTAATGAGCATTTCTGAAGAACGCCCATTCGCCAAAGCTCAGTGGCATGTGGATGTGATAGACCGCAACGCTGAGTGCACAGATGCCCCTGAATCCGTCCAGCACTTGAAATCTCTTCATCGCGAACTCCCTGTTGAATCCATGCTGAATGCGTTTAGATCCGCCCTCTGGGCGTAGGTCATCATGCGTTACCTTTCCCGGTCGTGTTCCAACGAGTTTTCATGTGGTCCAAGCGACTGCTTAAGCGCTTGGCAAGCTCACGGCGCCGGGCCATGGATGGCCTTTCGATGAAGTGCCAAGAGAATATGGCCGCCAGTAACACCAGTGGGAAGGCGAGCAGCATCAGACTGCCAGGGCCGAGGCCTTTGAACAGGTGGGCAATTACTTCCTGAATCGGGAAGGCATAGATATAAACCCCGTACGAGTAATCGCCCAGCTGGTTGTAACGCTCTATCGCGGGCTGGGTTGCATACCCGAGGTAGAAGATCAGATACGTCCAGGCCAGCACAAAGCACTCGAAGAAATATCCTGTGCGCCACGTGCAGGCGGCTAATACGACAAAAGGCAGGAGGCCGATAAATCGATGCTCGATATGCTGGCGATATCGGTAGAAGGACATGCCCAGCACGAACGGCAAGCTCCACGTGAAGAAAGATTCGGTGCCGTAGAAGTCACTGACCAAAGCGCTGTTCAGCATCAAGGCTTTGAACGAGACGTAAAGGGCGGCATAAGACATGACAAAGCCGGTGAATTTCCGGCCTTCACTGAAGAAGGAGACTGTCCCAAGCGCGCCGACCAGAAGGTAGAGGGCCACCTCATAAAAGAGTGTCCACAGCGAACCGTTGATGCCGGGCCAAGGGTTGTTCTGGAACAGACCAGGCAGCTGAAACTTCATGCTGAACAGCGTCAGGTTGTGGGCGAGATAGCCGTATGTTTCCCCTGACCTGAAATATTCTGACGCACTCAGTGTCGTAAGCAGGGGGCCGATCAGAAATACGCTCAGCAGCAGCACAAGTATCAATCCAGGAAAGATGCGCAGAAACCGGGCGGTGAAAAAATCCATCGTGCTGTCCGCCCGATCGCGGCTAAGCGAAATAAAAAAGCCGGAGATGCAGAAGAACGTAATCACCGCCACGTCACCAAGGGACAGTCCGATCCAGTCAGAGAGCGGCTCAACCGCATCATGCCCAAGTGCAAGAGGGTAACTGTGGGAAATCAATACCGCCGTGGCGGCAAGCAATCTGATCAGGTTGAAGTGGTTGTTTCGTCTGGACGCCAGGTCACCCAACGTATTCATACTGCCTCCGCGCGCGGTCAGGGTCGTACCGGTTCGATCCATTCACCGCTGTGACGCTCACGCCGTCGGGGACGCGCGATACCGAGAGGGTTGGAAATGGTTTTTGAGTTTGAACGATACACTGGGGGCGCTGCACGTCTAATTGGCATCTCCAATCGGGACGCGGATTACCTGCATGCCTTGTCAGCCAATAATTTGGCCATGAAACTCGATCGATAGCTTTTGTTGGGCGAGACCGTGTCGTTGCGCGCTAATTGACCGATGACTGCCCAAAACACCCGGATACCTGTCGATCCACCCGTTGCATCAGGACAGATGTAAGACAAAGGAGCCTCATTCATATGTCGATTCGTAAATACCAAAGAGTGCTGGCTATCCCTCGAGTGTTGCCTGCCACATTGTTCATGTTCGTCGCAGGCCTGCCGCTGACCATCATGGGCCTCACCCTGAGCCTGCATGTGCTCAACGAAATGGGTGGCAGTTATTTTGATGCAGGCGTGGTGGGGACGGCGACCGCACTTGGCTTCGCGGTGGGCTCTCCCCTCCTCGGTCGAATGATTGACCGTCACGGCCTGCGCCCGGTGGTGGCCGTATGCGGAACACTGTCGACTCTCGCCTGGATACTGCTGCCCATGGTGAGCTATTGGCTTTACGTGCTTCTGGCGTTTGTGGCCGGGCTGTTTACCGTGCCGACAGGATCGCTAGCCCGGCAGTTCGTCGCCAGCCTGGTTCCGGAAGATCAGCGCCGGCCTGCGTACTCGCTCAACATGATGCTTATGGAGCTTTCATTCGTCATCGGGCCCGCCAGCGGTATTCTGTTGATCACTACCTATTCGGCGACAGCCACTCTGGCGGGCATAGGCCTTTGGCGAGCGCTCTCCTACGTCGTGCTCTATGTGTTGAATTGGCCCACGCGCAATGTGGACGAGGTTGCAGCGAATCCGGATCGTGTCCGACCCAAACTCCGCACATGGATGAGCGGCCGCTTATTGGCCGTCATGTTTGTCAGTGCGGGGGCGTTATTCGTGCTGTATGGCACCGAGTTGGCACTCATTGCTGTGCTGCGCGCCAGCGATCAGCTCGCCTTTACCGGGTATGTCATCGCCGCAATGTCTATCGCGTCCATCGTGGGCGGGTATGTCCACGGTGTTGTCCACCGGTCGTGGTCACAGATGAAACTTGCCCTGGCAATGAGCCTGCTGCTGCTTCCCGTGGTGTTCTTTGATGACGTCTGGTGGTGGCTGATGCTCGCGCTGTTGCCCACTAATCTGCTGTGCACGCCGACGCTGGCTGCAGGCTCGGAAGCGGTTGCCAAGCTGGCGCCTTCCAGCGTGAGAGGTGAAGTGATGGGGCTGCACGATTCGGCTTATCGAATAGGCCAGACACTGTCCGCGCCGATGGTGGGATTCGCGATCGACAGCGTTTCCCCCGCCATGGGATTCGTCGCAGCCGCGTGCGGAGGGATTGTATTGGTGGGTATGGGGGCGCTCTGCAACCTGAGAATATCGGCGCCGGCCAGAACGGCTTGATTCACACTACGGTCTTGGCTGCACAGGCTCAAGACCGGGTCTTTTCAGGTCAGTGGGGAACGGTAAGAAAAAACTTATGCACGCATCGGACGCGCTAAGTGCTGGAGGAAATAAGCATTTAAATTAACGAGTTAGCACCGAATTTTTCGAATTTCGATTTATTCGTGCACAGGTTATCCACAATTCAGGCCGGTGATTTCTCTGGGGTTGGCGCAGGTACTGCGGGCGACCCCAAATCACGCTGGGTTTGCTCGTTCCACGCCGACACGCGATCGTTCAGCGCAGCGATTGCGCGTGGGCCAGTGCCCTCTGCGTACATCGGTTTGCCAATCACGACTTCAATGGTGCCCGGCTTCTTACCCCACCCCTCTTTCGGCCAATAGCGGCCGGCATTATGGGAGATAGGCAGGACGGGCAAGTCCGCGTTTACTGCCAGCGCCGAACCGCTGCGCGAGAACTTTCCGATCTGGCCGTAAGGTACGCGTGTGCCTTCAGGGAAGATCAGCACCCAGACCCGATCTTTAAGCAGCTCATCGCCTTTCTTCGCGACAACCTTCAGCGCCGCCTTGGGATTATTGCGATCAATGGCGATGGGACGCAGCATCGCCATGGCCCAGCCGAAGAACGGCACGTACAGCAGCTCCCGCTTGAGCACCTGGCTCAAAGGCTGAAAGTGGGCCGAGAGAAAAAACGTCTCCCACGTGCTCTGGTGATTGGAGACGATCACGCAGGGTGTGTCGGGGATGTGTTCCTGGCCGGTGATGTTGACCTTAATGTTCAGGAACACGCGAGTCAGCCACAGGGCGCAGCGGCACCAGTAAACATTGATGAAACGATAGCGGAGACGGAACGGCAGGAAAGGTGCAATAAAGAAACTCAGCGAACACCACAGCAGGGCGGTAGTGCCCAGCAGCAGGTAAAAGAAGAAAATCCTGATGGCCTGCACAATCGACATAGCTGCTTTTACCGTTACGGGGCAATTGCCCGAATTGAGCGAGCCGTTGAAGAGCTGTTAGCCGTTCAACGGGGCGCTGTTGTGAATAAGTTCTGCGGCAACCGCCGCCAGATCGTCAAAAACCAACGTGCCTGCGGGTAATGCACCGCTTCGCGTCTTCTGACCTTTGCCGGTCATGACCAGAACAGGTTGTGAATCGACGGCCACCGCCGCCTCCAGGTCACCCTTGCTGTCGCCCACAAACCAAACGCCGCGTAAATCCACGGCGTAATGGCGGGCAATGGTCTTCAGCATGCCCGGTTTTGGCTTGCGGCAATCGCAGCCCGCGTCCGGGCCGTGAGGGCAATAAACAACCAGTCCGACCTCGCCGCCCTCCTCCGCCACGAGTTCACGCAAGCGTGCGTGCATGGCATCGAGGGTGGCCAGATCGTAGTAACCGCGAGCGATGCCGGACTGGTTGGTGGCCACTGCCACCGTCCAGCCGGCTTTGCTCAGTTGCGCAATAGCCTCGATAGAGCCAGGAATCGGAACCCACTCTTCGACCGACTTGATGTAGGCGTCGGAATCCTGGTTGATCACCCCGTCCCTATCGAGAATCAGCAACTTCACTGGCATGCGCTCCGCCGTCAGCTCAACAAGGAGATGTCGGCAACGCCGAGGAAGAGATTGCGCAGACGGGCGAGCAAGGCGTAACGGTTGGCTCGCACGCCAGCGTCTTCCGCATTGACCATCACTGCCTCGAAAAAGGCATCTACAGGCTCGCGAAGTGCCGCAAGACGCGTCAGCGCTTCGTTGTACTGACGGCTCGCAGACATCGGCGCTACCGCCTGATCTGCCTGCTGAATGGCCGAGTACAGCGAGAACTCGTTGGCGTTATCGAAGTACTTCGGTTCGACGGTCTGGGCGATGTTGCCGTCCGCCTTGCTCAGCAGATTCGAAACCCGCTTGTTCACGGCGGCCAGTGCTGCAGCCTCAGGCAATTTGCGGAAGGCCTGGACAGCCTGAACACGTTGATCGAAGTCCAGAGCCGAAGCGGGCTGCAAGGCGCGCACCGACAGGTAGACCGAAACGTCGACGCCTTCGTCTTCATAGCGCGCGCGCAGACGATCGAAGATGAATTCGAGCACCTGTTCCGGCAGACCGGCAGGTTTGATCTTCACACCGAACTGAGCGACGGCAAACTGCACGGTTTTGACCAGATCGAGATCCAGCTTCTTCTCGATCAGGATGCGCAGGATGCCGAGGGCAGCCCGGCGCAGTGCGTACGGGTCTTTGCTGCCGGTCGGCAGCATGCCGATGCCGAAGATGCCCACAAGTGTGTCGAGCTTGTCAGCGATGGCAACTGCGGCGCCGGTCAACGTGCCTGGCAATTCAGCGCCAGCCCCGCGCGGCATGTATTGCTCGTTCAACGCCAGTGCGACGTCTTCGGGTTCGCCGTCGGCCAAGGCGTAGTAGTAGCCTGCAACGCCCTGCATCTCCGGGAACTCGCCGACCATCTCGGTCGCCAGGTCGCACTTGGACAGCAAACCTGCACGCGCGGCGCGCTGGGCATCGCCGCCAATGCGGGGCGCGATGAACGCGGCCAGCTTGGAAACGCGCTCGGCCTTGTCGAACACCGTGCCCAATTGCGCCTGGAACACCACGTTCTGCAGGCGCTGGTTGAAGGTCTCCAGCTTTTGCTTCTTGTCCTGCTTGAAGAAGAACTCGGCGTCGGTCAGACGCGGGCGAACGACCTTCTCGTTACCGTGGACGATCTGGGACGGGTCCTTGCTGTCGATGTTAGCGACCGTAATGAAGCGCGGCAGCAGCTTGCCGTCGGCATCCAGCAGGCAGAAGTACTTCTGGTTGTCCTGCATCGTGGTGATGAGGGCTTCCTGCGGCACTTCAAGGAAACGTTCCTCGAACGAGCACACCAGCGGCACCGGCCACTCGACCAGCGCAGTCACTTCATCAAGCAATGCCGGCGGCACGATGGCGGTGCCTTCGTGTTGCGTGGCGAGCTCTTCGACGCGCTTGCTGATCAACTGACGACGCTCGTTGAAATCCGCGAGCACGTGGGCCGCGCGCAAGTCGCTGGCGTAATTGGCAGGGGACGAAATGCGCACGCTGTCCGGATGATGGAAGCGATGGCCACGGGATTCACGGCCGGACGTCTGGGCAAGAATGGTGCAGTCGACGACTTGATCGCCGAACAGCATCACCAGCCACTGGGTCGGACGCACGAACTCTTCCCTGCGCGCCCCCCAGCGCATGCGCTTCGGAATCGGCAGGTCGTTCAGCGAATCTTCAATGATCGTCGGCAGCAGGCTCAACGTTGGCTTGCCAGGGATGCTCTGGCTGTAGCGCAGCTTCGGGCCGCTCTGATCGATTTCGCTCAGGTCAACACCGCACTTCTTGGCGAAACCCAGGGCAGCCTGGGTCGGATTGCCTTCGGCATCGAACGCTGCCTGGCGTGGCGGGCCGTCCAGGTTGACGCTGCGATCCGGCTGCTCGGTGGCGAGCTGAGTAATCAGCACGGCGAGACGGCGTGGCGCGGCATAGACCTGCTTGGCGCTGTAGGTCAGACCGGCAGCCTGCAGGCCTTTTTCGATACCGGCCATGAACGCATCAGCCAGGGTATTCAATGCTTTGGGTGGCAGTTCTTCGGTGCCCAGTTCAACCAGAAAATCTTGAGCACTCATTGCGCAGCCTCCAGCTTGGCCAACACTTCATCGCGAATATCGGGTGCGGCCATCGGGAAGCCGAGCTTGGCCCGGGCCATCAGGTACGCCTGGGCCACGGAGCGAGCCAGGGTGCGGACGCGCAGAATGTACTGCTGACGCGCCGTCACGGAAATCGCGCGACGGGCATCCAGCAAGTTAAAGGTGTGAGAGGCTTTGAGGACCATTTCGTAGCTCGGCAATGGCAGCTCCACTTCGATCAGGCGCACGGCTTCGCTTTCATAGAAATCGAACAGCTCGAACAGTTTGTCGACGTTGGCGTGCTCGAAGTTGTAGGTCGATTGCTCCACTTCGTTCTGATGGAACACATCGCCGTAGGTGACTTTGCCGAACGGGCCGTCAGTCCAGACCAGGTCGTAGACCGACTCGACGCCTTGGAGGTACATCGCCAAACGCTCGAGGCCGTAGGTGATTTCACCCGTGACCGGGTAGCACTCGATGCCGCCGACTTGTTGGAAATAGGTGAATTGCGACACTTCCATGCCGTTCAGCCAGATCTCCCAACCCAGGCCCCAGGCGCCGAGGGTGGGTGACTCCCAGTTGTCTTCGACAAAGCGGACGTCGTGCACGAGCGGGTCAAGGCCCACGTGCTTCAGCGAGCCAAGGTACAGCTCCTGGAAGTTGTCCGGGTTGGGCTTGAGGACGACCTGGAATTGATAGTAGTGCTGCAGGCGATTCGGGTTCTCGCCATAACGGCCATCGGTAGGACGACGGCTCGGTTGTACGTAGGCGGCGTTCCAGGTTTCCGGGCCGATGGCGCGCAGAAACGTAGCGGTGTGGAAAGTGCCGGCGCCCACTTCCATATCGTAGGGCTGAAGTACCACACAACCTTGCTCAGCCCAGTATTGCTGGAGGGCGAGGATCAAGTCTTGGAAGGTACGCACGGCTGGCGTAGGCTGGCTCACGAAATTCACCTGTACTGGGGGGCTGCGATTTAAAGAGCGGGAGTATACCCGATTCGGCCGCGCCTCCACCCTTGGGAGCCCTATGCCACGCTGCTTTTGGTGCAACGAAGATCCGCTTTACATGGACTACCACGATCAAGAGTGGGGTGTGCCGTTGCGCGATGCGCAGATGCTGTTCGAGTTCCTGTTGCTCGAAGGGTTCCAGGCCGGACTGTCGTGGATCACCATCCTGAAAAAGCGTGAGCGCTACCGCGAAGTGATGTTCGGCTTCGACGTCCAGCGCATCGCTGCGATGACCGATGCTGAAGTCGAAGCGCTGATGCTGGAGCCCGGCATTGTGCGCAACCGTCTCAAACTCAATGCCGCGCGCAAGAACGCCCTGGCCTGGCTACGGCTGGAGGACCCGGTTGCGTTCGTCTGGTCATTCGTCGGCGGCAAGCCAAAGGTCAATCACTTCAAGGACCGCAGCGAAGTCCCGGCCATTACGCCCGAGGCCGAAGCGATGAGCAAAGCGCTGAAGAAAGCCGGCTTCACCTTCGTCGGCCCGACGATCTGTTACGCCTACATGCAGGCCACCGGAATGGTGATGGATCATACGGTTGACTGTGATCGATACGCCGAGCTGGCGGGTGATGTGGATAATCGGCTCCCATGAACGGTTACAATGGCCGCCTCATGTATTCGGGAGTGATCTGTGGATAAGTTCAAAGGCGCCTTGATGGTTGGGGCATTGCGCCTGTTTGCCCTGTTGCCGTGGCGCGCAGTGCAATGGGTCGGCACCTGCATCGGCTGGCTGATGTGGAAGTTGCCTAACCGGTCCCGCGACGTCGCGCGCATCAACCTGTCCAAGTGCTTCCCCGAACTGAGCCCTGAAGAGCTCGAAGCACTGGTCGGCCGCAGTCTGATGGACATCGGCAAGACCCTGACCGAGAGCGCCTGCGCGTGGATCTGGCCGGCGCAGAAGTCGATCAATCTGGTTCGCGAAGTCGAAGGGCTTCAGGTGTTGAAAGATGCCCTGGCGTCGGGCAAGGGCGTCGTCGGTATCACCAGCCATCTGGGCAACTGGGAAGTGCTCAACCACTTCTACTGCAGCCAGTGCAAACCGATCATTTTCTACCGGCCACCCAAGCTCAAGGCCGTGGACGATCTGCTGCGCAAGCAGCGCGTCCAGTTGGGTAACCGCGTTGCAGCCTCGACCAAGGAAGGCATTCTCAGCGTCATCAAGGAAGTGCGCAAAGGCGGCGCCGTCGGCATTCCGGCGGACCCGGAACCCGCTGAGTCGGCAGGCATATTCGTGCCCTTCTGCGGAACAATGGCGCTGACCAGCAAGTTCGTACCGAACATGCTGGCGGGCGGCAAAGCCGTTGGCGTGTTCCTCCACGCGATGCGTCTGGAGGATGGTTCTGGCTACAAAGTCGTACTCGAAGCCGCGCCGGACGACATGTACAGCACCGACACCGCAACGTCGGCAGCTGCCATGAGCAAGGTGGTTGAAAAGTACGTGCGAGCCTACCCAAGCCAATACATGTGGACCATGAAGCGCTTCAAGAAACGCCCCGAAGGTGAGAAGCGCTGGTATTGAGCCTCTAGAAAAAGCTCAAGCCCACCTGAAACAGCCGCTCCACGTCGCGGATGTACTTTTTATCCACAAGGAACATGACCACGTGGTCGCCCGATTCGATCACGGTGCTGTCATGGGCGATGATCACTTGGTCGGCGCGTGTGATGGCGCCGATGGTCGTGCCGGGCGGCAAGTTGATGTGCATGATGGCTTTGCCAATCACCTTGCTGGATTTGGCATCGCCATGGGCGACGATCTCGATGGCTTCCGCCGCGCCCCGACGCAATGAATGCACGCTGACGATATCGCCGCGCCGTACGTGGGCCAGCAACGTACCGATGGTGGCGAGCTGAGGGCTGACGGCGACATCAATCTCTCCCCCTTGCACCAGATCGACATACGCCGGGTTGTTGATGATCGTCATCACCTTCTTCGCACCGAGACGTTTGGCCAGCAACGACGACATGATGTTTGCCTCGTCGTCGTTGGTCAGCGCCAGAAACAGGTCGGCGTTATCGATGTTCTCTTCCACGAGCAGGTCGCGATCCGAAGAGCTGCCTTGCAGGATGACCGTGTTGTTCAGCGTGTCTGAGAGGTGACGGCATCGGGCGGGGTTCATCTCGATGATCTTGACTTGGTAGCGGTTCTCGATGGCTTCCGCCAGCCGCTCGCCAATCTGACCGCCGCCGGCAATCACGATGCGCTTGTAGCTCACATCCAGGCGACGCATCTCGCCCATGACGGCGCGAATATCCGCCTTGGCAGCGATGAAAAAGACCTCGTCGTCAGCCTCGATAACCGTATCGCCCTGGGGAATGATCGGGCGGTCGCGACGGAAAATAGCCGCAACGCGAGTCTCCACATTCGGCATGTGCGTGCGCAGTTGACGCAGCTGCTGGCCCACCAGAGGCCCGCCGTAGTACGCCTTGACCGCCACCATCTGCACCTTGCCGCCGGCGAAGTCGATGACTTGCAGGGCACTGGGGTATTCGATGAGCCGTTTGATGTAATGGGTCACCACTTGCTCAGGGCTGATCAGCACGTCCACGGGAATGGCGCCGTTGGCGAACAGGCCTGAGCGGGTCAGGTACGCCGACTCGCGAACACGGGCAATCTTGGTCGGGGTCTGAAACAGCGTGTAGGCGACTTGGCAGGCGACCATGTTGGTCTCGTCGCTGCTGGTCACGGCCACCAGCATGTCGGCGTCATCGGCGCCGGCCTGACGCAGTACGGTCGGGAACGAGCCGCGACCATGGACGGTACGGATATCGAGACGATCACCCAACGCTCGCAGACGATCCTGATCGGCGTCCACGACGGTGATGTCGTTGGCTTCGCTCGCCAAGTGCTCAGCCAGCGTACCGCCGACCTGCCCTGCGCCGAGAATGATGATCTTCAATCAGTCTCTCCTTGAAATGATGATTCCGTCATACCGGGCAATCGTCTTCACGCCGCCGCAATCTTGATCAGTTTGGCGTAGTAAAACCCGTCATGCCCGCCTTCCTGCGCCAGCAGCTGACGGCCGTGGGGCTGTTTCAGACCGGGCGGTGGCTTGCCTTGCTGACCGGCAATGTCCAGCTCCCGAGCACCCGACGTACGCGCCAGGAATGCAGCGATGACTTCGGTATTTTCAGTGGGCAGCGTCGAGCATGTGGCGTACAGCAAGATCCCGCCAACCTGCAGCGTCGGCCACAGCGCGTCGAGCAATTCGCCTTGCAGCGTTGCGAGGGGGGGAATGTCATCCGCCTGACGGGTCAGCTTGATGTCGGGGTGGCGACGAATCACGCCGGTTGCCGAGCACGGCGCGTCGAGCAGAATGCGCTGGAACGGTTTGCCGTCCCACCATAGGTCGGTGGCGCGGGCATCGGCGGCGATGAGTTCGGCACTCAGGCCCAGGCGATCAAGGTTCTCTTTGACCCGCACCATGCGCTTGGCTTCAAGATCCACTGCGACCACGCCCGCCAGGCCCGGTTGTACTTCCAGCAGATGGCAAGTTTTGCCACCCGGCGCGCAACAGGCGTCCAGCACACGTTGACCCGGCGCCAGCTCCAGCAAGTCGGCGGCCAGTTGCGCTGCCTCATCCTGAACGCTGATCCAGCCCTCGGCGAAACCCGGCAGTGAGCGAACATCGCCCGGTTCGGTGAGCACGATGCCGTCCTGGCTGAACGTGCTGGACGTTGCGCCGATGCCTGCGTCCAGCAACAGCTGAAGGTACTGCTCACGGGTTTTATGCCGGCGGTTGACCCGCAAAATCATCGGCGGGTGGGCGTTGTTCGCCGCACAAATCGCTTCCCAATGCTCAGGCCACGCGGCTTTCAACGCTTTTTGCAGCCAGCGTGGATGAGCGGTACGCACCACCGGATCGTGTTCCAGCTCCGTCAGCAATGCCTCGCCTTCCCGTTGAGCACGACGCAGCACAGCGTTGAGCAACGCTTTTGCCCACGGTTTTTTTAGCTTGTCAGCGCAGCCCACGGTTTCGCCGATAGCGGCGTGGGCAGGAATTCGCGAATAGAACAGCTGATACAGACCCACCAGCAATAAGGCCTGCACGTCGTTATCAGCGGTTTTAAATGGTTTCTGCAGCAGCTTGGCCGCCAGCGCGGACAGCCTTGGCTCCCAGCGCGCGGTGCCAAATGCCAGGTCCTGGGTCAGCCCGCGGTCGCGGTCTTCAACCTTGTCCAGTTGCGTGGGCAGAGAGCTGTTCAGAGATGCCTTGCCGCTCAGTACGGCAGCCAGTGCCTTGGCCGCGGCCAGACGCGGGTTCATTGCGCATCCACCGCTTGGCCGAGGACGGTGCCAACGGCGAACTTCTCGCGACGGCTGTTGAACAGGTCAGCGAAGCCCATAGGTTTGCCGCCCGGTAGTTGCAGACGGGTCAGACGCAGCGCGCCTTCACCGCACGCGACCAGCAGGCCGTCTTTGCTTGCGTCGATGATGCTGCCGGGCGTGCCCTCCCCGTCGGCGATCTGCGCGGCCAGCACTTTCAGTGATTCGCCCTTGAGCGTGGTGTGGCAGATCGGCCATGGGTTGAAGGCGCGTACCAGTCGCTCCAGCTCAACGGCCGGGCGGGTCCAGTCGATGCGTGCTTCGTCTTTGTTCAGTTTGTGCGCGTAAGTGGCGAGGCTGTCGTTCTGCACTTCGCCAACCAGCGTGCCGTCCGCCAGCCCTGCAATGGCTTGAATCACTGCAGGTGGGCCGAGCTCGGCAAGTCGATCGTGCAGCGTACCGCCGGTGTCGTCGCCTGTGATCGGGGTCGTCACCTTGAGCAGCATCGGGCCGGTGTCCAGGCCCGCTTCCATGCGCATGACCGTCACGCCGCTTTCGGCATCGCCCGCCTGCACCGCGCGCTGAATCGGCGCAGCACCGCGCCAGCGTGGCAGCAACGAGGCGTGACTGTTGATGCAGCCCAGACGCGGGATATCCAGCACGGTCTGCGGCAGGATCAAGCCATAGGCGACTACGACCAGCAGGTCCGCCTTTAACCCAGCCAGCTCGGCCTGGGCTTCGGGTGCGCGCAAGGTAGGCGGCTGCATGACAGGAATATTGTGCTGGAGGGCAAGCTGCTTGACCGGGCTGGGCATCAGCTTCTGACCACGACCGGCCGGGCGATCTGGCTGGGTGTACACCGCAATGACGTCATGGGGACTGTCGAGCAGGGCTTTCAAATGCTCGGCGGCGAATTCCGGGGTGCCGGCGAACACGATGCGCAGTGGCTCAGTCATGGGCTTCTCTTGAAGTAAGGCTGTAGAAACGCACTTGCCCGCGATGGCGTGGTGTCGGCCGACAAATGCGGCGGAGGACAGGTCGCTATCGCGGGCACTCGGGCTCCTACGGTAGAAAGGAGGATGGCGGGATCAGGCGTTTTGCTTGTGGAGTTTTTCCAGCTTTTTCTTGATCCGGTCGCGCTTGAGATTGGACAGGTAATCAACGAAGAGCTTGCCGTTCAGGTGGTCGCATTCGTGCTGGATGCACACGGCGAGCAGGCCCTCGGCGATGAATTCATAGGGCTGGCCATCACGGTCCAGCGCCTTGACCTTGACCCGTTGCGGGCGATCCACGTTCTCGTAGAAACCTGGAACAGACAGACAGCCTTCCTGGTACTGGTCCATCTCGTCGGTCAGCGGCTCGATCTCGGGGTTGATGAACACCCGCGGCTCGCTGCGATCTTCGGAGAGATCCATCACCACCACGCGCTTGTGTACGTTAACCTGCGACGCGGCCAGACCGATGCCGGGGGCTTCGTACATGGTTTCAAACATGTCGTCGACCAACTGGCGAATGCCGTCGTCCACTTCAGCCACCGGCTTGGCGATGGTGCGCAGGCGCGAATCGGGAAATTCGAGGATGTTTAGAATGGCCATATGCGTAAGGGATGCACTGTAGGGTAAAGTCAAAATCGGCTGCTAGGCTTGGGACGTCACAAGCTGCAGCCCTAGTAAAACGGGAAGTCTCGCAAGACTCAGCGTTTCACGCGAAGCCAACATGATAAAGGGATTCACCGCATGAGGAAATCACTACTCGCCCTGCTGCTGTTGGCCGCGACCGGCCTTGTCCAGGCGCAAGTACAGCTCAGGGATGGCCATCCACAGAGTTACACCGTCGTCGCCGGTGACACACTTTGGGACATTTCCGGAAAATTTCTCAATCAGCCCTGGAAGTGGCCGCAGCTCTGGCGCGCCAATCCACAGGTTCACGACCCTGATCTGATCTACCCCGGCGATACGCTCAATCTGATTTACGTCGATGGTCAGCCACGCATCGTGGTCAATCGCGGCGCGTCCCGGGGCACCATCAAATTGTCCCCGCGCGTGCGCAGTACGCCGATTGCCGAGGCGATTCCGACCATACCGCTGGGCGCAATCAATGCCTTTCTGCTGAACAACCGAATCATCGATAACGCCAGCCAGTTCGAAACCGCGCCCCATGTCGTGGCCGGTCCTGGCGAGCGGGTGCTCAGTGGCGCGGGTGACCGCATCTATGCGCGCGGACAGTTCGAGCCGAGCCATGTGGCGTACGGCATCTATCGCAAGGGCAAGACCTACGTCGATCCGGTCACCGGCGTGGTGCTGGGCATCAATGCCGATGACATCGGCAGCGGCGAAGTCATCGCCACGGAAGGTGATGTGGCGACGTTGCAAATGCAGCGTTCGACCCAGGAAGTGCGCCTTGGCGACCGCCTCTTTGTCAGCGAAGAGCGCCGAATCAATTCGACTTTTGTCCCCAGCGAACCCCAGCAGGCAGTCGACGGCAACATCATCGACGTGCCTCGGGGCGTGACCCAGATCGGCGAGTTCGACGTGGTGACCATCGACCGTGGCCGGCTCGATGGCTTGGCCGAAGGCAACGTGTTGGCGATCTACAAGACCGGTGAGACGGTGCGCGACCGGGTCAACGGTGATCAAGTCAAAATTCCCGACGAGCGTTCAGGACTGCTGATGGTCTTTCGCACGTACGAGCGACTGAGCTACGGCATGGTGCTGCACGCAACTCGATCTCTGGCGGTGCAGGACAAAGTCCGCAATCCGTAATGCTATGTATCAGCTGTAACTCACTTTTCTCCACCGGCATGCTTCACTTATCAAATTGTTGTTAACAGACTTATCCACAGCTTGGTTCACTGAATAGGGTGGACCACGGATCAAGGAAGATCACATGCCGTTGTTCGAAAAGGCCGGTCAGTCGCCGGCCGAGCTGGAAGCACGCTTGCGTTTGCATCGGCTGCCGGAAGTCGGTCCAAAACGTTTCCACACCCTCATCGATGCGTTCGGCAGCGCCGGCGCGGCATTGAGTGCGCCGGCTTCAGCGTGGCGATCTTTACGTCTGCCGGCGGCCAGTGCCGAGGCCCGTCGCAGCCCCGAAGTACGCGACGGCGCCAGCGCGGCACTGGCCTGGTTAGAGCGTCCGGGCCAGCATTTGCTGATGTGGGACGACCCTGATTACCCCGCGTTGCTGGCAGAAATCCCTGATCCGCCGCCCCTGCTTTTCATCGCCGGAAACCGCGCTTTGCTTGATCGTCCGCAGCTGGGAATGGTGGGCAGTCGACGCGCGTCCAAGCCCGGACTCGACACCGCTGCAGCGTTCGCGCGGAGCCTGGCAGGTGCCGGTTTTGTCATCACCAGCGGGTTGGCGCTGGGTATCGACGGCGCCGCGCATCAAGGTGCGCTGGACGTAAAAGGCGGGACAATCGGCGTGCTGGGCACGGGCATCGAAAAACTTTATCCACAGCGGCATCGCCAGCTTGCAGCGCGCATGGTGGCCGACGGCGGCGCGGTGATTTCCGAGCTGCCACTGGACGCAGGTCCCCACGCCAGCAACTTTCCCCGGCGCAATCGAATCATCAGCGGTTTGTCCCTGGGTGTGCTGGTGGTCGAGGCCAGCGTCGCCAGCGGATCGCTGATCACGGCACGTCTTGCCGCCGAGCAGGGCCGTGAGGTCTACGCCATTCCCGGCTCGATCCATCATCCGGGTGCCAGGGGGTGTCACCAGTTGATCCGTGAAGGGGCGGTGCTGGTGGAAACCATCGACCACATTCTTGAAGCGCTGCAGGGCTGGAAAAACATTGCGCCGAGCCATGAGGTCGTTGATAAGCCGTCGACGCCGCTCCATCCGCTGCTCGCCCTATTGCACGCAGCGCCGCAAACCGGCGAGGCGCTGGCCCACAACAGCGGTTGGCCTTTGCCCAAAGTCCTGGCGGCGCTGACCGAGCTGGAACTCGACAGCAGCGTGGCTTGCGAAGCCGGGCGATGGTTTGCCCGGGCACGCTGAGGTTAAACTGCCCGCCTGCGTAATTTGGGAGAACGGACGATGGTCAGCAGTTGGCGAGTGCAGCAAGCCGCACGAGAAATTCGGGCCGGGGCGGTGATTGCCTATCCAACCGAAGCGGTGTGGGGGTTGGGCTGTGACCCTTGGGATGCGGAGGCGGTGTATCGCCTGCTGGCAATCAAGGCGCGGCCGGTTGATAAGGGCTTGATCCTGATCGCAGACAACATCCGTCAGTTTGATTTCCTTTTCGAGGACTTCCCCGAGCTGTGGATCGATCGCATGGCCAGCACCTGGCCGGGGCCGAACACCTGGCTGGTGCCCCATCAAGGCCTGTTGCCGGACTGGATCACCGGAAAGCACGACACCGTCGCCCTTCGCGTCAGCGATCACCCCATCGTCCGGGAGCTGTGCGCCTTGACCGGCCCGCTGGTGTCGACTTCCGCAAACCCCACCGGCCGCCCTGCCGCCCGCTCGCGGCTGCGGGTCGAGCAGTATTTCCACGAGCAGTTGGACTTGGTTCTGGGGGGAAGTCTCGGCGGGCGCCGCAATCCGAGTGTGATACGGGATCTGGTCACGGCTGAGGTGGTAAGGGCGGGGTAATGCCCTTCCACCGTCTGGCCGGGTGTGATCAAGGCACCAGAATGATCGACCCCACCGTTCTGCGACCGGAGAGTTCGGTGTGGGCCTTCGCGGCATCCTTGAGGGCAAACTTCTGGATGTCGTCGACCTTCACCTTGCCGGTGGCGACCATTTCGAACACTTCATCCGCCATTGCCTGCAAGGCTTCCGGGGTGTTCGCGTAGGAGCCCAATGTCGGGCGCGTGACGTAGAGCGAGCCTTTCTGAGCGAGAACCCCCAGGTTCACGCCGGTCACTGCGCCTGACGCATTGCCGAAGCTGACCAGCAGGCCGCGCAATTCCAGGCAATTCAAAGAGGTTTCCCACGTGTCTTTGCCCACGCCGTCATAGACCACCGGGACCTTCTTGCCATCGGTCAACTCCAGTACACGCTGGACGACGTCTTCCTTGCTGTAATCGATCACTTCCCAGGCGCCGTGCGCCTTGGCGTGCGCGGCCTTTTTTGCCGAGCTGACCGTGCCGATGAGCTTGACGCCCAAGGCGTTGGCCCACTGGCAGGCAATCGATCCCACGCCGCCGGCAGCGGCATGGAACAGGATGGTTTCTTCAGGACGGATCTCGTAAGTCTGGCGAAACAGGTACTGCACGGTCAGGCCTTTGAGCATGACGGCGGCGCCCTGCTCGAAGCTGATACCGTCAGGCAGCTTGGCAATGTTCGCGGCCGGCGTCAGGTGAACGTCCCCGTATGCACCCAACGGACCTGTGCCGTACACCACCCGGTCGCCAACTTTGACGTGGGTGACTTCACTGCCGACCGCTTCAATCAGACCCGCGCCTTCGTTGCCCAACCCCGACGGGAACGAAGGTGCCGGGTACAGGCCGCTGCGAAAGTAGGTCTCGATGAAGTTAACGCCAATCGCCTTGTTACGCACGAGCACGTCTTTCGGACCCGGTGCCGGGGGTTCGAAGTCCACGTACTCAAGCACTTCGGGACCGCCATAAGCCTTGAACTGGATACGTTTTGCCATTTGCTTTCTCCGTCATGGATCGGACTTGCAGGGGATGACTGTCGATGCGAAAGGGCTCTATCGGACTCCTTCGTCGTCGCTTCGTCAACTGCGGCATCCGCCAAGCCGGTGATATGCTACGGGCCGAATTTCGCCGACGGGATTTGCTCAGCGAGGCGTGTCATTAACGCCAAGGCCGATCCAATCCCGCTCCCGACGCACGTTTCAGTTTATGCAGGTACCGCCATGTCCTTTCGCACCGATGCCGTCAAAGCCTACTTGCTCGATCTTCAAGACCGCATTTGCGCCGCCCTGGAAACCGAAGATGGCAGCGCCCGTTTCGTCGAAGACGCCTGGGAACGGCCTGCGGGCGGGGGCGGAAGAACCCGGGTGATCGAGAACGGCCACATCCTCGAAAAAGGCGGCGTTAACTTTTCCCATGTCTTCGGCGCCGGCCTCCCACCGTCGGCCAGCGCACATCGACCGGAACTGGCAGGGCGTGGCTTTGAAGCGCTCGGTGTGTCGCTGGTGATGCACCCACACAACCCCCATGTGCCGACTGCCCACGCCAATGTGCGGTTCTTCATCGCAGAGAAAGAAGGCGAAGAACCGGTGTGGTGGTTCGGCGGCGGCTTTGACCTGACGCCTTACTACGGTGTCGAGGAAGACTGCGTTCATTGGCACCGCGTCGCCGAACAGGCCTGCGCGCCGTTCGGGGCTGACGTCTATCCCCGCTACAAGGCGTGGTGCGATCGCTACTTCCATATCAAGCACCGCAATGAGCCGCGCGGCGTCGGCGGACTGTTTTTCGACGACTTGAACGAGTGGGATTTCGACACCAGCTTCGCGTTCATCCGTGCCATCGGAGATGCGTTCGTCGAGGCGTATCTGCCCATCGTTCAGCGCCGCAAGGACACGCCGTCCACGCCGCAGCAGCGTGAGTTTCAGGAGTTCCGCCGTGGGCGTTACGTGGAATTCAATCTGGTGTACGACCGCGGCACCTTGTTTGGGCTGCAATCGGGTGGCCGCACTGAATCGATCCTCATGTCGCTGCCGCCGCAAGTGCGCTGGGGCTATGACTGGAAAGCCGAGCCGGGCAGTGAGGAAGCACGCCTGACGGAATATTTTCTGCAGGATCGCGACTGGCTGGCTGAGGCGGCCCAGTGATGACTGACCAGTACGTTGTCTTCGGCAATCCCATTGGCCACAGCAAATCCCCGCTGATCCATCGCCTGTTCGCCGAGCAGACCGGTCAGGCGCTCGACTACCAGACCTCACTCGCGCCGCTGGACGGCTTCACCGCCTTCGCCAGGGCGTTTTTCGAGACAGGCCGTGGCGCCAACGTCACCGTGCCCTTCAAGGAAGAAGCGTACCGGATGGCCGATCAGTTGACCGAGCGCGGCCGTCGTGCCGGCGCGGTCAATACCCTCGCCGTTCAAGCGGATGGCAGCCTGCTCGGCGACAACACGGACGGAGCAGGCCTGGTTCGGGACCTGAAGGTCAGTCATGGCGTCACGCTCAAGGACAAACGCATTCTCGTGCTAGGGGCTGGCGGTGCAGTGCGTGGCGCACTTGAGCCCTTGCTGGCGGAAGATCCCTACGTGCTGGTGGTCGCCAACCGCACCGTGGAAAAGGCTGAACAGCTGGCTCAGGAATTCGCCGACGTCGGTCCGGTGCTGCCCGCAGGCTACGACTGGCTGGAGGAACCGGTGGACATCATCATCAATGCCACGTCGGCCAGCCTTTCGGGGGAAGTACCGCCGATTTCGCCCAGTCTGATTCAGCCGGGCGTGACATTCTGCTACGACATGATGTACGCCAAGGAGCCAACCGCATTCTGCCGCTGGGCCTCTGAACACAGCGCCGGGCAGGCAGTGGATGGGTTGGGGATGTTGGTCGAGCAGGCTGCCGAGGCGTTTTACCTGTGGCGCGGCGTGCGACCGGAATCGGCGCCAGTGCTGGCGGAACTGCGACGGCTGATGGCGCAGAACGGATAACGCACACGCTCCAGGCTGATACTTATTTTGTGGTGGATGCCTGGTCGTCCAGACGCCGCACTGTCACGCTGCAAACGCAATCCCCTTGAGCTTGCTCACGAAGACGGCATTCCAGCCGCTGAAGATCCAGCGAATGCACCGGCTTCTTCGCGAGCAAGCTCGCTCCCATAGTTCATCTATCGGCAGAACATCAGCGGTGTCGTCATGCCTGATAAGAGTGAGCTCACTCTATGCTGGCCGCCAGCGTTACAACTTGGCTTTCACCGCTGGCAGCGCATCTTTGTCGTCAACGGTTTTCACGCCGCTCAGCCATTTGTCCAGCACCGCCGGGTTGGCTTTCAGCCACGCTTTCACCGCTTCGGTGTTGCTGACCTTCTTATCCACCACGGTTTGCATGATCGAGTTTTCCATGTCCTGGGTGAAGACCAGGTTGGAAAGCAGCTTGGCCACGTTCGGGCAGGCGTCGGCGTAACCTTTGCGGGTCACGGTGTAGACGCTGCCGGTATCGCCGAAGTATTTCTCGCCGCCTTTGAGGTAGTGCATGCCTTTGACCTGCACGTTCATCGGGTGCGGCGTCCAGCCGAGGAACACCACGAACTCCGCCTTCTTCACGTTGCGCTGCACTTCGGCCAGCATCGCCTGCTCGCTGGACTCCACCAGCTTCCAGTCCCCCAGTTCGAACTCGTTCTTTTTGATGATTTCCTGAATCGACGCGTTGGCCGGAGCCCCCGAACCGATGCCGTAGATCTTCTTGTGGAATTTGTCGGCGAATCTGTTGAGGTCGGCGAAGTTGTGGACGCCTGCGTCATACACGTAATCAGGGACGGCGAGGGTGAACTCCGTGCCTTCCAGATTTTTCGCGTATTGCGTCACGTCACCCGTGGCGATGAACTTGTCGTAGAAAGCTTGCTGCGCCGGCATCCAGTTGCCCAGGAAAACGTCGAGTTGCCCATCCTTCAGGCCGCCATAGGCGATCGGCACCGCGAGGGTGTCGATCTTGGTTTTGTAGCCCATGCCATCGAGCAAAAAGCCTGCAGTGGCGTTGGTCGCGGCGATATCGCTCCAGCCTGGATCGGCCATCCGCACGGTGCTGCAGCTAGCGTCGGCGGCATAGGCCACGACGCTGCTCAAAGTCAAGACCCCAACCGCCAGCGTGGTGAACAGCTTATTCATGGTGTGCCCCTTTTTGGTTTTCTAAGTGTTGGCAGGGTTCAAGGTTGCGGATAACGGGCCTTGCGCTCCAGATCGTCCAGATCAATATGGTTGCGCATGTACTGCTGACTGGCGTCGACCAGCGGCTGGTGATCCCAACTCTTCAGCTTGCCGATGGCCAGCGACTCGGCGACGAAACGCCGACGACGCTGGCTGGCGAGCACCTGGTGGTGTATCGCCGGAATGTCCCACTTGGCCTTTGCTTCGGCCAGGAACGCAGCGAACAGGTCGCGATGAGCCTCGGATCGACTCAGCTCTTCCTGCTCCTTCGGATCGTTGCGCACGTCATACAGCAGACAGGGGTCCCGTTCCGAATAAATAAATTTGTACGCGCCGCGACGAATCATCATCAGCGGACTGTTGGTGCCCTCGGCCATGTACTCGCCGAAGACCTCGTCGTGACCACCCTCGCCTTGCAGATGCGGCAGCAGTGAGCGCCCATCGAGCGGCAAACCGGCGTCCAGCTGACCATCCGCCAACGCAACAAACGTCGGCAACAGGTCGGCGGTGGACACTGCAGCCTGCACGCGGCCGGCCTTGAACTGCCCCGGAGCGTAGACCAGCAGCGGCACCCGCGCCGACATCTCGAACCAGTGCATTTTGTACCAGAGCCCGCGCTCACCCAGCATGTCGCCATGGTCGCCGGAGAACACGATGATGGTGTCGTCGGCCAGGCCGGTTTCCTCCAGGGTTTTCATCAGTTTGCCGACGTTGTCATCAATGTAGCTGCAGGCACCGAAATAGGCGCGGCGCGCATCACGAATCTTTTGCTCGGGCAGCGGTTTGTCCCACAGGTCATAGACCTTCAGCAGGCGCTTGGAATGCGGGTCCAGTTCGGACTGGGCCAACGGCGCATGGGGCATCGGGATTTCTTCGTCGCTGTACAGATTCCAGTAAGGCTTGGGAATGGTGTACGGATCGTGGGGATGGGTCATCGACACCGTCAGGCAAAACGGCTGATCGCCGTCTTCGCGCACATGGTCGAACAGATACTGCTGAGCCTTGAACACCACTTCTTCGTCGAAATCGAGCTGATTGGTGCGTACGCAAGGTCCCGCTTGCAGCACCGATGACATGTTGTGGTACCAGGTCGGGCGCGCGTCCGGTTCGTCCCAGTTCACGGCCCAACCGTAGTCGGCCGGATAGATGTCGCTGGTCAGGCGTTCTTCGTAGCCGTGCAATTGATCAGGCCCGCAGAAATGCATCTTGCCGGACAGTGCGGTGCGATAGCCAAGACGCCGCAGGTAGTGGGCGTAGGTCGGCACATCAGCGGGGAAATCAGCCGCATTGTCATAGGCGCCGATCTTGCTCGGCAACTGACCGCTCACCAGAGTGAAGCGTGACGGTGCGCAGAGCGGGCTGTTGCAGTAGGCGGCGTCGAACACCACGCCTTCAGCAGCGAGGCGACTCAAGTGGGGCATCTTGATGGGAGAAGAGGCGTACATCGGCAACATGGGCGCGGCCATTTGATCGGCCATGATGAAAAGAATGTTCTTGCGCTTCATGTATTCGCGGCATCCCATAGTCATTATTTATGCGAAAGTGCTCCGACCGAGGATGGTGCCCATGCCGTCTGCGGTAAAGCCCATGAGAGGCAATGCCTAGGATAAGTGCAGCTTATGTTTGAAGCCCTTGGTGTCATGTCGCTGGATTTACTTCGCGGCTTCGAAGCCGCCGCACGGTTGCGCAGTTTTACCGCTGCGGCCATCGAGCTCGGTACCACTCAGCCGGCCATCAGCCAGCAAATCAAGCGGCTGGAGGAGCAACTGGCGACGCGGCTGTTTGATCGCATCTACCGCGGCATCGAGCTGACGGACGCCGGGCAGATCCTGTTCAATCACGTACAGACCGGGCTGGAGTCGATGGACGCTGGCCTCAGCGCAATCACCGAGCAGCATCAGCATGAGGTGCTGCAAGTGGCGACCGACTTCGCCTTCGCTGCCTATTGGCTAATGCCGCGCCTGCACCGTTTCCATAAGGACAACCCCGACGTCGACGTCAGCCTGGTCACCAGCGAACGCAGTCACAGCATGCTGCGCGCGGATATCGATGTGGCCGTGTTGTTCGGTGACGGGCGATTCAAGCAGGGTGAAAGCCACTGGTTATTCAGCGAGGAGGTGTTCCCGGTGTGCAGTCCGCAATTGCTGAAGGGGCGCGACCTGCCCCTGCCCACTGAGGCGCTGAAAGACTTCGCGCTGCTGCACCTTCGTGGCGAAGGCGGCAACAACTGGTTTGACTGGAGTGGCGTGTTCCGCGCCCTGAATATCCTCCAGGCACCCGCGCCGGGGCAGCTGCGATTCGATAACTACACACTGATGATTCAAGCGGCGATCGGCGGCCAGGGCGTGGCCATCGGCTGGCGACACTTGGTGGATGATTTGCTGGAGCAGGGCTTGTTGTGCCGCCCGATCGAAGCCAGCGCCGTCTCCGGATACGGTTATTACATCGTCCTGCCGCAACGCAAACGCCGCGTGCAGATCGTCCAAAGATTTGTGGATTGGTTAAGAAGTGAGCAGGCGTTGAGCGGGGATTTGCTGAAGGGCAAGGCCCTGCCGTCGATTGCGGTTTAGCACCTGGCATCAGCATTCTGTTGGACGTCGCTACGAGCATGGCGACGACGCCGACTTTCACGCAGATGCATAACCTGTGGGAGCGAGCTTGCTCGCGAATAGGCCAGTACAGCCGCTAAATTTATCGCGGCTGGACGGCCCCTTTCGCGAGCAAGCTCACTCCTGATGGTCGTGATACCGAAGCTGCTTTAGTTGAGCACGCCATCGAGGATTTCATAAACAATTCCGCTGCCGATTGCGATCAGCACAACGTCCGGGCCCAGGCGGCGCCATTCGTAGCCATCGTATTGCGGCAGGTATTGCAGCGAGCGTTGGTCCAGTCGACGGCCATAACCGCGTGGCAGCGGGTGGCCTTTGACGATGTGGACGCCGGGAGGCAGTGGCTGACCGCGACCGATGACTTCCCGGTGCTCGGTGATGGTCCGGCGTACGTCGCCGAAGTCGGCAGGAGGACGCCCGCCACGCTGGTTGTTGCCACGGTTATCGGCGCGCGGTTCGTTGCGATGGTCGTTGCCGTTGCCGTTGCCGTTGCCGTTGCCGCGGTCGCCCTGCGGACCATTGGGTTGGCCGTGGTCCTGATGCTGGCCGGGGCCATTGTCATCGCCGCCGCGTTGATCCGGTGGTGCAGCCTGAACCAGCGCGCTGGCGCTGAGCATCAACACACCCAACCCGGCGATCAAACGATTCGAGACTTTCATGTAGCGCGCTCCTGAGCCAATACGGGCAGCAAAAAGGGGTTCAGAACGTGGTCCTGAACCCCTTCGCTGTACGGCTTAGTGTGCTGCCAGAGAACGAGATTCCTCTGTATCAGAAACTTTACCTTCGGCTACGCGGGCTTTACGCACGCCTTCCGATAACTGCGCGCACAAACCCAGCACGCCGCTGACTGCTTGTTCTGGCGAAGACGCATTGGCGATCTGGTCGATCAATGCCGAGCCGACGACCACACCGTCGGCAACGCGTGCAATGGCCGCTGCCTGATCAGCCGTGCGAATCCCGAAGCCGACACTGATGGGTAGATCGGTATGGCGGCGAAGGCGCTGCACGGCGTCTTTAACGTGATCGATCGTCGCCGAACCTGCACCCGTTACGCCCGCTACCGACACGTAGTAGACGAAACCTGAGCTACCGTTGAGCACCGTAGGCAAACGAACGTCATCGGTGGTCGGTGTGGTCAGACGAATGAAGTCCAGGCCAGCGTCCTGCGCAGGGTCGCACAGCTCGGCGTTGTGCTCTGGCGGCAGATCCACCACGATCAATCCGTCAACGCCCGAGGTATGGGCTTCGGAGATGAAGCGCTCAATCCCGTAATTATGAATCGGGTTGTAGTAACCCATCAGTACCAGTGGCGTCGTGCTGTCCTCTTCGCGAAACTCACGCACCATCTGCAGCGTTTTTGCGAGATTTTGCTTGGCGTGGAGCGCTCGAATATTGGCCAGCTGAATCGCCGGGCCGTCGGCCATCGGGTCAGTGAATGGCATGCCCAGTTCGATCACATCGGCACCTGCCTTCGGCAATCCCTTGAGAATAGCCAGCGAGGTGTCATAGCCCGGATCGCCTGCGGTGACGAAGGTCACCAAGGCTGCGCGATTTTGTTCTTTCAGTTCGGCAAAACGTGTTTGCAGGCGGCTCATCAGTGTTTCTCCTGCTGGGACAAATCAAGGTGGTGCATCACGGTTTGCATGTCTTTGTCACCACGACCGGACAGGTTGACCACCATCAGGTGATCCTTTGGCAGCGATGGTGCGCGTTTGAAGACTTCAGCCAGGGCGTGAGCGGTTTCCAGCGCCGGGATGATGCCCTCGAGGCGGCAGCATCGGTGGAAGGCAGCCAGCGCTTCGTCGTCAGTGACGGAGGTGTATTCGACCCGGCCAACGTCGTGCAACCAGGCGTGCTCAGGACCAATGCCTGGGTAATCGAGGCCGGCTGAAATCGAGTGGGCGTCGGTGATCTGGCCATCGTCGTCCTGCAGCAGGAAAGTACGGTTGCCATGCAGCACGCCCGGAACGCCGCCGTTCAGGCTGGCGGCGTGCTTGCCGGTTTCGATGCCGTGACCAGCCGCCTCCACGCCGATGATGCGCACACTCTTGTCATCCAGAAACGGATAAAACAGGCCCATGGCATTGGAGCCACCGCCAACGCACGCCACCAGACTGTCCGGCAGGCGACCTTCATGCTCCTGCATCTGTACACGTGTTTCCTTGCCGATGACGGCCTGGAAATCGCGGACCATGGCCGGGTAAGGATGCGGCCCGGCGACGGTGCCGATCAGGTAGAAGGTGCTGTCGACATTGGTGACCCAGTCACGCAGCGCCTCGTTCATGGCGTCTTTCAGCGTGCCGGTGCCGGAGACCACCGGAATGATCGTGGCACCCAGCAGCTTCATGCGAAATACGTTGGCCTGCTGACGTTCGATGTCAGTGGTGCCCATGTAGATGACGCATTCCAGCCCGAAGCGCGCGGCGACCGTCGCCGTTGCAACGCCGTGCATGCCGGCGCCGGTCTCGGCAATGATGCGTTTTTTGCCCATGCGCCGCGCCAGCAGAATCTGGCCGATGCAATTGTTGATCTTATGCGCGCCGGTGTGGTTGAGCTCTTCGCGCTTCAAGTAAATCTTCGCGCCGCCACAGTATTCGGTCAGGCGTTCGGCAAAATACAGCGGGTTGGGACGGCCCACGTAGTCGCGCTGGAAGTAGGCAATATCGTTGAGAAATGCTGGATCAGTCTTCGCGATTTCATACTCGCGGCTCAGATCAAGAATCAGCGGCATCAGCGTTTCAGCGACATATCGGCCGCCGAACCCGCCAAACATACCGCGGTCGTCCGGGCCGCTGCTGTAGGCATTTTGTGTCTGGGTCTGGGTCATGTGGACCTCCGGGGATGCGAATTGGATGAGCCGTCAGGCAGTGATCACACTCTAACCAGCGCCAGCGACGATGAAAACCGATAAGATCGGCGCAACCTGTCAGGAAAACTCACCTATCCCATGAGCAGAGATCTTCCGCCCCTCAACGCCCTGCGTGCGTTTGAAGCCACCGCCCGGCTGAACAGCGTCAGCCAGGCGGCCGAGCAATTGCACGTAACCCATGGTGCCGTGAGTCGTCAGCTGAAAGTGCTGGAAGAGCACTTGGGCGTTGGCCTGTTCATCAAGGAAGGTCGTGGCCTGAAACTCACAGATGCAGGGATCCGTCTGCGCGACGCGAGCGCTGAAGCGTTCGACCGTCTGCGCACCGTCTGTGCCGAGCTTAGCCAGGGCAGCGCAGATGCGCCGTTCGTACTGGGTTGTTCAGGAAGCTTGCTGGCGCGCTGGTTCATCCCGCGGCTGGGGCGCCTGAATGCCGACCTCCCCGACCTGCGCCTGCATTTGTCCGCGGGAGAAGGAGACCTCGACCCACGGCGCCCGGGGCTGGACGCGCTGCTGATATTCGCCGAGCCGCCGTGGCCTGCGGACATGCAGGTCTTCGAGCTTGCCAGCGAGCGCATCGGGCCGGTGATGAGTCCACGATTCGCACGGTTCGACGAGCTACGGCACGCACCGGTCCACGCGCTGTTGGGTGAGCCCTTGCTACAGACCACATCGCGGCTGCAAGCCTGGCCGACATGGGCGACGCAAAACGGCATCGAGCCCGACGCGCTGAGCTACGGACAGGATTTCGAGCATTTGTATTATTTACTGGAGGCGGCCGTCGCGGGCCTGGGGGTTGCGATCGCACCAGAGCCATTGGTGGCTGAGGACTTGAAGGCCGGACGCCTGGCTGCGCCATGGGGGTTCAGTGAAACCCCGGCGCAGCTGGCGTTATGGGTACCAAAGCGCGCCGCTGATGGGCGCGCTCAGCACCTGGCTAGATGGCTCAAACAGGAACTCGAGCGATCGGGGCGGACTTGATCAGCCGCGCTTGCACAGCAGGTAGGCTGCCAGCAGGCCGATTGCGCCGACGGCGACGCCTGCGGTGGTCCAAGGGTGCTCTTGGGCGTAATCACGGGTCGCAACGCTGGTTTCGCGAGTTTTGACTTTGACGTCTTCGTAGACATCGCTCAACAGGCTGCGCGAATGGCTCAGCGCGCTTTCAGCGTTGGCTTTCAGGTTTTTCAGGGTCTTGCGCGACTCGTCGGAAGCGTCGGACTTCAAGCCTTCCAGCGACTTGAGCAGACTCTCGATCTCGGCTTCCATGCTTTGCAACGACGCTTTACGGGATGACGTGAATGCCATGATTTGACTCTCCTGCTGTGATGAGTGGCGTGTGTTGTTTCCGACTACAGGGTTTCGAGAAAGTGCAGTGCGTGATGTGAAGTACCGTTTCTTCTGAACTTTTAGGGCGCATTTCGGCACAGAGGTAGTGAACACAATCACTGCGGCGCTGCCACCGCGCAACACCCTTCAGGAGAACTGCCATGTCTGATCATCACACTTACAAAATGCTGGAACTGGTTGGCTCATCGACTGTGAGCACCGACGACGCGATTCAGAACGCAATTGCCCAGGCGGCCAAATCCGTGAAACTCATGGAATGGTTCGAAGTGCTGGAAACCCGCGGTCACATTGAAGATGGCAAAGTGGGCCACTTCCAGGTCACCATCAAGGTCGGCTTCCGCATCGACAACAGCTGAGTCGCTGAACTTTTGCAGTGGCCGAGTGCCACAACCTTCGCTATACATACCGCGCAGTCGTGACTTTTCCAAGGTGACGACGCAGGTTCATGTAGTCAGGCCGCTCGATTGGAGCGGCCTTGTTGATCCGAAAATTGCGCCTGACGAGGGGATGTACCGATGAAAAAAGTTCTGTTGGCCATAGGCTTGTTGAGCATCGCGGGCACTACCATGGCCGCTGGCAAATCGTGCGATGACGTGAAAGCCGATATCGACGCGAAGATCAAAGACAAAGGCGTTTCTTCCTACACGCTGGAAGCTGTTGAAAAAGGCAGCTCGGCGGATGGCAAAGTCGTCGGCACCTGCGAAGGCGGCAGCATGGAAATCGTTTACAAGCGCGGCTGATACCGGCCCGCTGACATAAAAAAACCGACGCATCTGGCGTCGGTTTTTTTTGGCAGACCGTTTTAGCGCGTGGCCCTGTATCAGCCCCTCGCTGCTTGCGCCAGGATCTCGTAAGAGCGAAGGCGATCGGCATGTTCGTACATGTCGCAGGTGAAGATCAGCTCGTCCGCGTCGGTCTGTTCAAGCAGCACGTCCAGCTTCGCGTGAATCTTCTCCGGGCCGCCGACGACCGCCAGCCCCAGGAAATCCATCACTGCGTCGCGTTCATGGGGCAGCCACAGGCCATTCATGCTCTCGACGGGCGGCTTCTGCATCAAGCTCTGCCCACGCATCAGGCTCAGAATCCGTTGATACACCGACGTCACCAGATACTCGGCTTGCTCGTCGGTTTCTGCGGCGGCCAGCGGCACGCCGAGCATCACGTAGGGCTTGTCGAGCACCTCGGAAGGTTTGAAGTGGCTGCGGTAGACGCGAATCGCTTCGTGCATGAAACGCGGCGCGAAGTGTGACGCGAATGCATACGGCAGCCCTCGCTCACCGGCCAGTTGAGCGCTGAACAGACTCGAACCCAGCAACCAGATCGGCACGTTGGTATTGGTACCGGGCACAGCGAGAACCCGCTGATGAGGCTGACGCGGTCCGAGGTAGTTGACCAGTTCAGTCACGTCATCCGGGAAATCATCGGAACTGCCGGAGCGCTCGCGACGCAGGGCCCTGGCGGTCATCTGATCGGAACCCGGCGCGCGGCCGAGGCCCAGATCGATACGCCCCGGGAACAGGCTTTCCAGCGTGCCGAACTGCTCGGCGACCACCAGCGGCGCGTGGTTGGGCAGCATGATCCCGCCCGACCCAACCCGGATGGTCGATGTCCCACCGGCCAGGTAGGCCAGCAGAACAGAAGTCGCCGAACTGGCGATGCCATCCATGTTGTGGTGCTCGGCCACCCAGAAACGGTTGTAGCCCCATTTCTCGACGTGTTGCGCCAGATCCAGCGCGTTACGCAGCGATTCCGCCGGGCCTTTGTCTTCGCGGACGGGCACCAGATCGAGCGTCGAAATCTTCACATCAGCTAATCGTTTCATAGGCCGTTGTTGATCCTCTTGAGGCTTGAATCGGCGCATCCGTCGGGGGACATCACGCGAGCAAACCGGCATTAAGACTAAATATTTGCGTTAAGCCATAGGATAAGGGCGGATTTCAGAGTTGCAATGGGCAATGCGAAATTTCCTACTAATTTGGTCGGATTTTGACGGTGCGACCGTCCGCAAAAAAGCACGTGCGGCACAAGCGTTGAACTAAGTCTCGCCTACACTCCTCAGAACTTTGGTCCGCGTGCGAGCGAAATCGCACTTTTTCATGAGGAGACACCATGAGCATCGTCAAGAAAGCATCCGCCCACTGGGAAGGTGACCTGAAGTCGGGTATCGGCAGCATCTCTACTGAAACCGGCGTCCTGCGCGAAGCGCCGTACGGCTTCAAGGCCCGTTTTGAAGGCGGCAAGGGCACCAATCCGGAAGAACTGATCGGCGCAGCCCACGCTGGCTGCTTCTCGATGGCCCTGTCGATGATCCTCGGCAATGCCAACCTGAAAGCTGACAGCATCGACACCACCGCTGACGTCACCCTGGATCAAGTCGATGGCGGTTTTGCAATCACCGCAGTGCACCTGACACTGAAAGCCAAGATCCCTGGCGCGACTCAGGAGCAGTTCGAAAAGCTGACCAACGATGCGAAGGAAGGCTGCCCGGTTTCGAAAGTGCTGAACGCCAAAATCACGCTCGATGCCACGCTCGTGAGCTGATTTGCTTCACCGCTGTACTCGATGGCCCGCAATTGCGGGCCATCTTCGTTATGGACGCGCCAGAACCGGCGTGCGCCCCCACGGTCACATGCAAGGCCGATGCGTATCGCACGGTGTCGAAGGAGTCGATCATGAAACGTATCGCCGCAATACTGATTCTCGGTGCGCTGACCACCAGTGCCTTCGCTGCGCCCAAGCCCTGCGATGAGCTCAAGGACGAAATCGAGGCCAAAATCCAGGCTCAGAATGTCAGCTCTTACACGCTGGAAGTGGTGACCAATGAAGAGGTCCATGACCAGAACATGGTCGTCGGCACCTGCGAAAACGGCACAAAAAAGATCATCTATCAGAACAACGATCGGTAGCCCGGGCGTTGAGCAAAGTGTTTCGTGAGCCTTGAATAAGCGAATCCCTGTGCGTTGCCGTCGCGGTCACGGGTCACGGAATGCAGCAGCGTCGTGGGACGCAGAAGCCTTATGGAATACAGAAGATGTCCCCCTCCTCCGCGAGCACGTTGCGTTGCTCGTCCCGCAACTGTGCGTCGATGCTGTTGGTGATATTGCGCACATCCAGACGGTAGCGGTGGCCGGCCTCGAAGCGGTCGTAGTTGATTGTCACGTAGCAGGTTCGCTCGTTGTAGATGTCCATCGACAAGCCCATCGCGCCGGGCGCGTAGTCGTAGTCGTAACGCACTTCGAGCTTGTGTCGGCCGGGCGTCACCTGAAAGAAGCGACCGTCGTAGGTGCGCACGCCGTCCAGTTTGTCGGCCATCAGGGTTTTGCCGGTGAAGGTGTGCAGGTCGACCCACGCCTGTTGGGGATCGACCGCAGGCAGCGGTCCCGCGCATCCAGCCAGAAGACTCAGGGCAACGAGGGACAGAGGCAAGCGCATGATGAACTCCGCAGCAGGGCAAATGGCGATGATGGTTGCGTCAGCGGCGGGCTGTCCGGCATAACGCTGGTGTTTGGACTTCATGAATATCGACGTTAAGGCTGCTGCATGATTCGATCGAAAACGGCCTGGCTGCAATATGGTCTCCCGGTGCTGGCGACTTTACTCCTCGGGGGCTGCTCCAGTCTTTCCTATTACTCACAACTGGCCAGCGGCCAAATGGCCCTGTTGCGGGCGCGTGAACCGGTTGCGGACGTCATCGCTGACCCCAATCGCGACCCTAAGCTGCGGGATCATCTGCGCACATCTCAGCAGGCCCGTGCGTTTGCGACCGAGCATCTGCATCTGCCGGATAACCGCAGCTACCGCCTGTACGCCGACATCCATCGCCCGTTTGTCGTCTGGAACGTCTTCGCGACCGGCGAATTTTCCCTTGATCCTGTCACCCATTGCTTCCCCATCGCCGGGTGCGTGGCCTATCGCGGCTATTACACCCAGGGCGCAGCGCGCGGGGATGCGGCCGTTCAGAAGCTTGCGGGCAAGGACGTGTATGTCAGCGGCGTTGAGGCGTATTCGACGCTCGGCTGGTTCGATGACCCGATCATGAGCTCGATGATGAACTGGGGCGATGAGCGACTGGCCACGCTGATCTTCCACGAGCTGGCGCACCAGCGGTTTTACGTGAAGGACGACAGTGAATTCAACGAGTCCTACGCCAGTTTCGTGGAGCAGGAAGGCACGCGTCAGTGGCGCGCGGCGCGGGGATTGCCTGCCGAAGGTGGGTCTTCGGAAGCGCGGCGACGGGATCAGCTGACTCAACTGGCCCTCGACACCCGGGATCGGCTGAAAGCGCTGTACGCCGAGCCGCTGAGCCCCCAGGTGATGCGCGAACGTAAGGCCGCTGAGTTCGAGCGTCTGCGCAGGGAGTATCGGCAGTTGCGCGACAGCCAGTGGGGCGGCGACAAGCGTTTCGACGGCTGGGTGTACGCACCGATGAACAACGCACGCCTGCTGCCCATCGGTTTGTACGATCAGTGGGTGCCGGCGTTCGAGGCGTTGTTCAGGCAGGTCAACGGCGATTGGCCCGCGTTCTATTCAGCGGTGGAAAAGCTGGGCAAATTGCCCATGGAGGAACGCAAGGTGGCGCTGCAGCGGCTGGCCCAAAAAGCCTGAGCGGCATGATCGTTCCTACAGAATGACTGGCCTCAGGTATCGAGAAACGCCTGATGCAGCGCGCTGACAGACTCAAAGCGATACGTCGGCGCCTCGGCTTCCAGCTCGTCACGACTGCCAAACCCGTACCCCACCGCTGCCACGTCCAAGCCGTTGCGCTTGCCGCCAATCAAATCGTGTTTGCGGTCCCCGATCATCAGCGTCTGTTTTGGGTCGAGCTGCTCTTCGTCCAGCAAGTGCCGGATCAGCTCGACCTTGTCAGTGCGGGTGCCGTCCAGCTCGCTGCCGTAGATCACCTTGAAATGGCGCGCGAAGTCGAAATGCCGGGCGATTTCATGGGCGAACACCCAGGGCTTGGATGTCGCGATGAACAGCGTACGGCCCTGATCCGAGAGCATCTCGAGCAGTTCGAAGATGCCGTCGAACACCAGATTCTCGTACAGGCCCGTCACCTTGAAACGCTCGCGGTAAAAGCCCACCGCGTCCCAGGCCTTCGCTTCGTCGAAATCGTAGGCGCGCATGAATTGCTGCAACAGCGGCGGGCCGATGAAATGCTCGAGCCGGGTGATGTCGGGTTCGTCGATACCCAGCTTGCTTAAGGCAAACTGGATGGACCGGGTGATGCCTTCGCGCGGATCGGTCAGGGTGCCGTCCAGGTCGAACAAAATATTCTGGTAATGCATGTGTGCTCTCAGCAGGGTTTGTCGAAGCCTTCGGCCAGGTGCTGGTCTTTCAACTTCACGTAATTGGTCGCGCTGTAGGGGAAGAAAGCGATCTCTTTCTCGGTCAGCGGGCGCATCTGCTTCACCGGACGTCCGACGTAGAGAAACCCGCTCTCGAGGCGTTTGCCGGGCGGCACCAGGCTCCCCGCGCCGATGATCACCTCGTCCTCCACCACCGCGCCATCCATGATCGTGGTGCCCATGCCGATCAGAATGCGATTGCCGACGGCGCAGCCGTGCAGCATGACCTTGTGGCCGATGGTCACTTCATCGCCGATCAACAGCGGGAAACCGTCGGGGTTGAACGGCCCGGCATGGGTGATGTGCAGCACACTGCCGTCCTGCACGCTGGTGCGCGCGCCGATGCGGATGCGGTGCATGTCGCCGCGGATGACCGTCAGCGGCCAGACCGAACTGTCGGCGCCGATTTCGACATCGCCGATCACAACCGCCGAATGGTCGACAAACGCCCGCTCGCCAAGGGCCGGGGTGTGGTTCTGGAACGTGCGAATGGCCACGATAGGCTCCTTCTCTGGCGCCGATAGCTGCGGTCGGCGCCGATTCTAATTAAGATGCGTGGGTGTTTCTTTTAGCCAAGGTGCCAAACCGTGAGCGCGAACAACCCTCTGTTGCAATCCTACGACCTGCCACCTTTCTCGGCGATTCGTGCCGAGCATGTAAAACCTGCCATCGAACAGATTCTCGCCGACAATCGCGCCGCGATTGCCGACATCCTCACCAAGCAAGGTTCGCAGCCTACATGGGCTGGCCTGGTGCTGGCGATGGACGAACTCAACGATCGCCTGGGCGCCGCCTGGAGCCCGGTCAGTCACCTTAACGCCGTGTGCAACAGCGCGGAACTGCGCGAAGCCTATGAGTCTTGTCTGCCGGCCCTGAGCGCCTATTCGACAGAAATGGGCCAGAATCGCGAGCTGTTCCAGGCCTTCGAAGCCTTGGCCAACAGCCCGGAAGCGGCGAATTTCGACGTCGCCCAGAAGACCATTCTCGAGCAATCGCTGCGCGACTTCCGCCTGTCGGGCATTGATCTGCCGCCGGAGCAGCAAAAACGCTACGCCGAGGTGCAGAGCAAGCTGTCCGAGCTGGGCAGCCAGTTCTCCAACCAATTGCTCGACGCGACTCAAGCCTGGAGCAAGCACGTCACTGATGACGCCGCCCTCGCCGGCCTGACCGATTCGGCCAAAGCCCAAATGGCCGCCGCTGCCCAGGCGAAAGACCTGGAAGGCTACCTGATCACCCTCGAGTTCCCGAGCTACTACGCCGTCATGACCTACGCCGAAGACCGCGCGCTGCGTGAAGAAGTCTACGCGGCGTATTGCACCCGCGCGTCTGACCAGGGGCCGAACGCAGGCAAAAACGACAACGGTCCGATCATGGAGCAGATTCTCGATCTGCGTCAGGAACTGGCCAAACTGCTGGGTTTCGCCAGCTTCTCCGAGCTGAGTCTGGCCACCAAGATGGCTGAGTCGAGCGATCACGTTCTTAGCTTCCTCCGTGATCTGGCCAAGCGCAGCAAGCCGTTTGCCGTTCAGGATCTGCAGCAGCTGAAAGCCTATGCCGCCGAGCAAGGCTGCCCGGACCTGCAAAGCTGGGACAGCGGTTTCTATGGCGAGAAACTGCGTGAACAGCGTTACAGCGTTTCCCAGGAAGCCCTGCGCGCCTACTTCCCGGTCGACAAAGTGCTGACCGGCCTGTTCGCGATCGTACAAAAACTGTACGGCATTGAAATCGCCGAGCAGAAGGGCTTCGACACCTGGCACCCGGACGTTCGCCTGTTCGAAATCAAGGAAAACGGCCAGCACGTCGGCCGCTTCTTCTTTGATCTCTACGCCCGCGCCAACAAGCGTGGCGGCGCGTGGATGGACGGCGCCCGCGATCGTCGTCGCACCGCTGAAGGCACACTGCAAAGCCCGGTGGCCAATCTGGTCTGTAACTTCACCCCGGCGGTCAGCGGCAAGCCTGCGCTGCTTACCCACGATGAAGTCACCACCCTGTTCCACGAATTTGGCCACGGCCTGCATCACCTGCTGACCCGCGTCGAGCATGCGGGCGCGTCGGGCATCAATGGCGTGGCGTGGGATGCGGTCGAACTGCCTAGCCAGTTCATGGAAAACTGGTGCTGGGAGCCGGACGGCCTGGCGCTGATCTCCGGTCATTACGAAACCGGTGAACCGCTGCCTCAGGACCTGCTGGAAAAAATGCTCGCGGCGAAGAATTTTCAGTCCGGGCTGATGATGGTTCGCCAACTGGAATTCTCACTGTTCGACTTCGAGCTGCACGCCACCCACGGCGACGGCCGCACCACGCTGCAAGTGCTCGAAGCCGTGCGTGACGAGGTGTCGGTCATGCGTCCGCCCGCGTACAACCGCTTCCCGAACAGCTTCGCACACATCTTTGCCGGCGGTTATGCGGCGGGCTATTACAGCTACAAGTGGGCCGAAGTGCTATCTGCCGATGCGTTCTCCAAGTTCGAGGAAGAAGGCGTATTCAACGAGCAGACCGGCCGGGCTTTCCGTGAGGCCATCCTGGCGCGGGGCGGGTCCCAGGCGCCGATGGTGCTGTTCGTCGACTTCCGCGGACGCGAGCCTTCGATTGACGCACTCTTGCGCCATTCGGGCTTGAGTGAGGAAGCGGCAGCATGACCGAGACACCGCAGGTGATTACCAAGAAACGCTTCATCGCCGGGGCTGTCTGCCCGGCGTGCAGCGAGCCTGACAAGTTGATGATGTGGAACGAAGACGACGTGCCGCACCGTCAATGCGTGCACTGCGGTTATTCCGACACTCTTAATGCCCAGGGGCAATCGATCCCGACAGAACTTGGCACGCGGGTGAACAAGCCTGTGGTGAAGCCGGCCGATCCCAAGGTGCAGGGCGTGCAGTTCTTCCCGAATCCGAAGCTGAAGAAGCCGGTTGATCCGAGTTGACGTGATCTCTGATAAAGAAAGGGATACCTGTAATGGGTATCCCTTTTTTTTGCGTTTGCGGATTACCGGGCGCCGTTGATATAGGCGAAGGAGATTTTGCCACCGACGGCCTTGGTGTAATTCGTGACTTTAATATCGGCGTTTGAATAGCTGCTGTTGAACCCCGGGATGACTACAGGAAGAGTAATGTCGCGCAGGACCTCCACCGTCGTGCGACCCTCGTTGAAATTACCCTCGGGATGGCCCGTGAGCGTGAAAGACGTACCCGCTTTGGCTTTGATGATGCGCGCCGACTTGATTTCGTCGTTGGAGCAGCCAAAGCTGTTGCTCTTCATCTTCATGGTGTAGCTCGAACTGAAAGGAATCACGCAGTCCAGATTCTGACTGGCGTTAGTGCCCTCGTAGAACGCCACGGATGCGTCCGAAAAGTCGGTGGGGGTCCGGCCAATGACAATGCGTGAAGTCTTGCCATCAAGCCCGTTGTTGCGGTTATAAACTGCCTGAAAGTTGCTGTTGCTCGCGTCGGACTCGAAGCTCGGGATGACCACACGCTCGCCAATTCCGATGTTGCGCTTCACGTCGATGGTGATGTGGTCGTCCTGGGTATTGCCACTGCCACTGTCGAACAACTGAATGCGGGTTCCACTGGCAACACCCGACAAGGACATCGACCTTGCCTCATCATTCTCACAACCATGAACCTTGCGATTAACCACCCCGGGGCGAACGGGAATCACGCAGACAATGTCCTGGGACCGACTGGCATTTGGACCTTCATGCAGAAAGATGCCGCCGTTGTTGAGCGCAGCGGTATAACGCTCCGCCTCACCGCTCTTGTAATTGTTGATACCAACGTAGTTGGGGACAACACCACAGTTGTCCTGGCGGCGCTTGAGGTAGGTCAGATTGTTGTCGTAGCTGGCCGAATCGAAGACGGTCGATGTGCCCGGGTGAAACTGGTTCATGAGGAACAACCGTTTCCACTGCTTGCCCGTCGAGGTAGCAACCTTTGCGGTGTTGAGGGGTAAACCGCCCCATCGCGTTGGACATGCCCAGTCATGAGTACTTTCGATGCTGCTGGCGATGTTCCCCAAGGTGTCCCAATGGTTCTGCAGCATCCAGTCCTGATCAAACATGACCGTGATCTTTTTGCCCTGAACCCAGTAGTCGCCTGCGACCTCGCGTTTGTCCGTGAACAGGAGCAAGCGGTTATTGCGTGCCGCCATCTGGTTGATCGTCGGCCAACGGTCCGCCGCGAAGTTTGCAGGGTCGAATGAAACACTCGCCAGTTCCGGCAACGTATTGAACACCTCCTGCAAATGCTCCCGCTTAACGTACGTTTCAAGGAACAGCGTCACCACCTCCCCTGGATTCCTCTGGAGGAAAGGCAGGAACTCTTTTTTTAAATGGGCAGATAACGGTCCATAGCAGGCAATTTGCTGATGGCACACTTTGATACGTTCTTCGGGGCGAGGGTTTGAACCTTCCACATAGAGATCAAGCATGAAACCCCGGACACCATCATTGAGCTGGGCCGGCATCTCCTTCAGGTTCTGGTTGATCTTTTCATAGGAATTGTGGGTGGTGACCCAGCTGTATTCGTTGAATGGTTTGTTTCGTGAGTCGAGCGTCGTCGCGTATGCGTCGAGTGTGCCGATGCTCAAGAGCGTCGCCAGCGCGCACGTCGAGTAATTGAATGTCATTGTCGAAATCCTTTTCGATAGGGTGTTTCAGGTAAGCGTTGATTGCCTCCATGCCGTGATTGGCACCTGCTGAGTAGTAGTTGTATTTTGCGTCAGTGCAAACTTTGCGCTGTTCAGGTGTATTGCAAGATGCAAAGGCGTTGAGAGCAATCAGGCACCGTTGATTGCCAACGGAGGGGGCATACCCTTAGTTGATCATGCCCACTTTGTGAGACAACCCTTTGATGGCACAAAGGGCAAATACGCTCGTGCTGCACGCACCGCTGTCCATCGCTGACTTCAACGCCGCCACGTCGACAGTGTTGATGTAGGCAATTCCCCGCTTGAGGCTGTCTTGGTCGCCGTAGCCGCCGTGTTGCATCTCATCGAGGGCTGCCTGCTTGCTCCAGCCCTGAGCAACGATGCGGTACATCGCTGCCACCAGACCGGTCCGGTCCAGGCCATGCTTGCAGTGAATCAGTACCGGCCCTTTTTGCTGCGCGGCCTGGATAGCCCTCAGGCTTTCAATCACATCGGCATCGTCGATGTGCACCACCTGCAGCGGAATCTGCACCTGCTCGACGGACGTGTCGGACAGCCATTTACTGTCACTTTCCTTGAGGAAGTTGATCACTGTGTGCACGCCAAGCTGCTGCAGAAGCGGCTGTACTGCAGCGTCCGGCTGGCGACTGCGATAAAGCGTTGGCGTGATCTGGTAGAGGTTGTAGTGCGCATCCACGAGTTGCGCCCACTGCGCCGGGCGTGATGATTGCGCCGGTGAAGCATCGTCGGCTCGAGCGAGGGAGGCAGATGATACCGCCAGTAGCAGGGCGAGTTGAACAGCAAGCGGGCGAAGGCGCATGGAAGACGTACCGTGGAAACCAGCCATTTATCGATGGGGCAAGTTTTCGCTGCCTTGGGTCAAGGCGCTGTGAGGCGCGTGTCAAAAGTTGGTGAAAGCCGTTGATCGGTGCCGGGGTTTTTTTCAGGGTCTGAGCGTGAGGGAAATAGGTATTTCGCGATACTGTATGCATAACCAGTTATCAAGGAGCCGTCATGTCCATTCAGTTGCCCCCACGCGGGCGCGGCACCGCGACCAACCCGCATAACCGCTTCGCGCCCAACCGATCCGTGGTCGAAGACGACGGCTGGTATCAGGAAGTGCCGCTGACCCAGGGCACCACCGTTACGCTGGAAACCGCCAAGAGCATCATCGCGCGCAACTCATCGCCCGACATCCCTTTCGACCGCTCGATCAATCCGTATCGGGGATGTGAACACAGTTGTATTTACTGCTACGCCCGGCCGAGCCACGCCTACTGGGACATGTCGCCGGGGCTGGACTTCGAAACCAGACTGATCGCCAAAACCAATGCGGCTGCCCTGCTGGAGCAGCAGCTGTCCAAGCCAGGCTATAGCGTCGCACCGATCACCCTGGGCGCGAATACCGATCCGTATCAGCCCATCGAGCGCGAATACACATTGAGCCGGGCGACGCTGGAAGTGCTGCTGCGCTATCGCCATCCGGTGACGATCATCACCAAGGGCTCGCTGATTCTGCGGGATCTGGACCTGCTGGCCGAGCTGGCGAAGCTGCGGCTGGTATCAGTGTTCATCAGCCTCACGACGCTGGACGATGAGCTCAAGCGCATCCTTGAACCCCGTGCTGCGGCACCCAGGGCCAGGCTGCGGGCGATTCGGGTCTTGCGCGACGCCGGTGTTCCGGTGGGCGTCTTGCTGGCGCCGATGATTCCAATGATCAATGACATGGAGCTGGAGAAGTTGATGGCCGAGGCCAAGGCCGCCGGTGCATTGAGTGCGAGCTACGTAATGCTGCGTCTGCCGCTGGAGGTCGCCCCGCTGTTCGAAGAGTGGCTGCAGGCGCATTATCCGCAGAGGACCGAACATGTGATGAGCCTGGTTCGACAAAGCCGCGGCGGTGAGGTGTATGACAGCCGCTTTGGCTCACGAATGCGCGGTGAGGGGGTGTTCGCCGAACTGCTGGCGCAGCGTTACAGCCTGGCCATCAAGAAGTACGGCTTGAACCGGCGGGAAAGTTTTCAGCTGGACTGCAGCGCGTTTTGCCCGCCCGGTGGTCAGATGTCGCTGTTGTGACTCGGGTGGCGTCCTAACTGGGTTTCACCACGACAGGCGCTTGCGGTTTAGATTTTCTAACGCAAGACCCGCGATCTAGAGCCACGCATTCAGTTTCAATTAAGTTTGCGTCGTTAAGGTGAGTCGGAAGTGACCGATTGGTCTTGTAGGAAACGAGTCGTACGAAGGCCAGAAAAGAGTGGGTCATCCACAGGATTCGCCGGAAAATTCACTTAAATCCGTCAGAGAGGATGAAACATGAGTGACCAGGATAAGCAGCCTCAGGCTGCGACGACAGGCGTTACGCCTCAGGTGGAAACCGCCGAGATGGCACTGAAGCAAATCGTTGATGGCTTCAAGCAATTCCGCCATGACGTCTTCCCTCAGCAGGAAGAACTGTTCAAGAAACTCGCCACCGCCCAGCATCCCCGGGCCATGTTCATCACCTGCGCCGATTCGCGCATCGTCCCGGAACTCATCACCCAAAGCTCGCCAGGCGACCTGTTCGTCACCCGTAACGTGGGTAATGTCGTCCCGCCTTATGGCCCCATGAATGGCGGCGTGTCGACGGCGATCGAGTACGCCGTTCTGGCCTTGGGCGTTCAGCACATCATCGTCTGCGGCCACTCCGATTGCGGGGCCATGCGCGCCGTTCTCAACCCCGACACCCTGGAAAAAATGCCGACGGTCAAAGCCTGGCTGCGTCATGCCGAGGTCGCCAAGACCGTTGTGCAAGACAACTGCAATTGCACCGGCGAGCATGAAACCATGCACGTGCTGACCGAAGAAAACGTCATCGCACAGCTGCAACACCTGCGCACGCACCCCTCCGTGGCGTCCAAGCTGGCCAGCGGCCAATTGTTTATCCACGGTTGGGTTTACGACATCGAGACCAGCGAGATCCGCGCCTACGATGCCGAGCAGGATTGCTTCCTGCCTCTGGATGGCGACCATCCGGTGCCCATGGCGTCGATTCCCCGCGGGCGATATTGATCGCTGGCTGACCCGCTGCGCCTGAGCGCAGCGGCGTCGGCCCTGACGGTTCCACCCCCATACAAGCTCGTAGCGGCCGCGCATAGCGCGTGCCGCCGGGCGTTGTCACGTCTGAATTCCGGAGAGTCGTCATGGCTACTACTGATCTGAAAGCGTTGTTACCACGGGAGCTGCTGGCTTCCGTGGTGGTTTTTCTGGTGGCCCTGCCGCTGTGCATGGGGATCGCCATCGCTTCCGGCATGCCTCCCTCCAAGGGTCTGATCACCGGCATCATCGGCGGTCTGGTGGTGGGCTGGCTGGCCGGTTCGCCGCTTCAGGTCAGCGGCCCGGCGGCAGGTCTGGCAGTGCTGGTGTTCGAGCTGGTACGTGAACACGGTATGGCCATGCTCGGGCCGATTCTGCTGCTCGCCGGTGCGCTGCAATTGCTGGCTGGACGCTTGAAGCTCGGTTGCTGGTTTCGTGTGACGGCGCCTGCGGTGGTGTACGGCATGCTCGCGGGCATCGGCGTGCTGATCGTGCTCTCCCAGGTCCACGTTATGTTCGACAGTGGGCCCAAGCCTTCCGGGCTCGATAATCTCGTGGCGTTCCCGCAGACCCTCATGGGTGCGATGGGAATGGGCAGCGCCATGCAGGCCGGCCTGCTCGGGCTGGGCACCATCGCCGTGATGTGGCTGTGGGAAAAGCGTCGGCCCCAGGCACTTCGGTTCGTACCGGGCGCGTTGCTCGGCGTCGGCATTGCGACGGTGGTGAGTCTGGTGATGAGCTTGCAGGTCAAGCGAGTGGAGGTTCCAGCCAATCTTGCAGAGGCCATCGACTGGCTGCGCCCCGCAGACCTGCTGAACCTGGCTGACCCTGCCATCCTGATCGCGGCGATTGCCGTGGCTTTCATTGCCAGCGCTGAAACCCTGTTGTCGGCAGCGGCGGTGGATCGGATGCATGACGGCCAGCGGTCGGACTTCGACAAAGAGCTCAGCGCCCAGGGTGTGGGTAACATGTTGTGCGGTCTGGTCGGTGCGCTGCCGATGACGGGCGTGATCGTGCGCAGTTCGGCCAACGTCCAGGCCGGTGCCAAGACGCGGCTGTCGGCAATGTTCCACGGTTTGTGGCTGCTGGCGTTCGTGCTGTTGCTGTCCAGTGTGCTGCAAAGCATTCCTGTGGCGAGCCTGGCAGGCGTGCTGGTCTACACCGGCGTGAAGCTGGTGAATGTTCAAGCACTCAAAGGGCTGGGGCGCTATGGCCGCATGCCAATGTTCATCTATGGCGCGACCGCCAGCGCGATTGTCCTGACCGACCTGCTGACGGGTGTGTTGATCGGCTTTGGCCTGACCCTGGTGAAGCTGGCGCTGAATGCATCGCGCTTGAAAATCAACCTCGTCGATCTGCCAGCCGAGGGGGAGATGGAGCTGCGCCTGAATGGTTCGGCCACGTTCCTCAAGGTGCCGGCCCTGACCCAGACGCTGGAAACCGTGCCCCCTGGCACCACGTTGCATGTGCCGCTGGGCAACCTGACCTACATCGACCATTCCTGCCTGGAGCTGCTGGAAGAGTGGGGCCGCGCCAACGCGGCGCAGGGTTCGCGTTTACTGCTGGAGCAACGGCTGCTCAAGCGTCGCGTGGAGGGAAGGATCCGCACGTCGATTGGAGGAACAGCGCTGCATTAAGGTCCGCGTGAGGGGCGTGCGGGATCAGTCTTTCCCGCACTCCATCTCCAGCCCCACGCCCAACTGGCGTGACAGGCTGGGCCAGCGTTTCCATGCTGCTTCGGTGTCCGGGCTGGCGAGGCGCTCGCGGTAGGCTTCCACCGACTCCAGGGAGAAGCTGTCGTCGTCGAGCATCTCGTCGATGGCGTGATGCACCACTTCGTCCAGCTGATTGGCGAAGGCCTCGCCGATCAGCTGGTGGGCGATGACGCTGGCCACGGTGGTATTCATGGGTATCAGCGGCTGGCCGAAGTGCTTGATGTACAGATCGTTCACTTCTTCCACCAGCCGGTGGGCCAGGTAAGCTTCGTCCAGCAACCCATCCAGCCCTTCGTGGCCCGCCATGATGGCCGGCGGCGCCGTGAAGAATTGCTCGGCGATTTTCAGGACCGGTCTGATCTGGCTTTCGATTCCGGCCTGCAACGCGACGTCATGGGCAGCGTCCAGCAAGTCCGGAACCTGACCAATGTAGGCAATGACAAAGCGCGTCAGTACGCCTCGCGCGTCTACGTCAGGCAGGTGAATGGACGGGTGGAGATGAGGAAGTTGCGACTCCAACTGGCGCGAAAGCTGACCGGATTGGGCTTCGTGTTCCTGAGCTCGGGTGATCTGCTCGCGCAATGCGGCGGTGTTCATGGATGCTCCATAGGCAGTGAAACCAGGCGGTCATTATAGGGAAGTCCATACCTTAGCTTGCCCACAAATGGTCCTAAGACGTAATTGTCATAACAGGTTCATGGTTATGTGCATAATCGCGCGCTCGTGGACTATCAATGTGCTGAACTCATGACCCGAACCCAACAAACCGTTTTCATCCTTGCCGCCATCGTGGCGCTGGTGCTGGGTCTGACCGTCTTCCGGGTGTTGTCCGGCACGGATCAGGGCGATCAGACCGCGCTTAACGACGCGGGCATCATCCTTCTCCCGCAGAGCCGCACTGTGCCTGATTTCTCGTTTACCGATCAGGACGGTCAACCCTTTCCATTGAGCCAGTTGAAGGGTCAATGGACGGTGCTGTTCTTCGGCTACACCTTCTGCCCGGACATCTGCCCGACCACCCTCGCCCAGCTTCGTCAGATCAAAAGCGAGCTGCCCCCTGAGACCGTCGACAAGCTGCGCATCGTGCTGGTCAGCGTTGATCCTGATCGCGACACGCCGCAACAGCTCAAGCAATACCTGGGTTATTTCGACAAGGGGTTCGTCGGCTTGAGGGCGCCGGTCGATACGCTGAAGAACCTGGCGGATGCGGTGAGCATCCCGTACATCCCGGCGGACACCAGTAAGCCGGGCTATACGGTCGACCACAGCGGCAACCTCGCCCTCCTTGGCCCTGACGGCACCCAGCGCGGGTTTATCCGCGCGCCGCTGAACAGCCAGAAGCTGGTAGCGCAGTTGCCGGGGCTGGTTGAGAGGAAGTAAGGACTGATCTCGGCGTTGCGCCGAGATCATGGGCGTGTGGCGATCAGAACGCCGGAACCACGGCGCCTTTGTACTTCTCAACGATGAACGCTTTGGTTTCTGGGCTGTGCAGCGCGGCGACCAGTTTCTGGATGGCCGGGGCATCCTTGTTGTCCTCGCGGGTCACCAGGATGTTCGCGTAAGGCGACTCCGCCCCTTCGATGATCAGCGCATCCTTGGTCGGATCAAGCTTGGCCGTCAGGGCGTAGTTGGTGTTGATCAGCGCCAGGTCCACCTGCGTCAGTACGCGTGGCAGGGTCGCCGCTTCCAGCTCGCGGAACTTCAGGTTCTTCGGGTTCTGCTGCACGTCGCTTGGCTTGGCGGTGATGCTGGTCGGATCCTTCAGGGTGATCAGACCGGCCTTGACCAGCAGCAACAGGGCACGGCCCTCGTTTGTGGCGTCATTCGGGATGGCCACGTTGGCGCCATCCGGCAGCTCGGCCAGACTCTTGAGCTTGTCCGAGTAAGCGCCAAACGGCTCGATGTGAACCTTGGCCACACTCACCAGATGAGTGCCCTTGCCCTTGTTGAACTCATCCAGATACGGCTGGTGCTGGAAGAAGTTGGCGTCCATGCGGTTCTGGTCGACCTGCACGTTTGGCTGAATGTAATCGTTGAAGACCTTCACGTTCAGCGTCACGCCCTCTTTCGCCAGCATCGGCTTCACGAACTCGAGAATCTCGGCATGGGGCACGGCGGAGGCCGCAACGGTCAAGGTCTCATCGGCATGGGCAGACAGCGCCGCCACGGCAGCGAATACAGCCAACAACTTCTTCATTTCTACTACTCCTGAAATGCACGCGCAGTCGCATGCATCTGCCGGTCAGTGACCGGCGAATTCGGTTAACGGTGTGAAAAATGCGCGACCAGTCTGTCGCCGACGGTTTGCAGGATCTGCACCAGCACCAGCAGCAATACGACCGTTACAAACATCACATCGTTCTGGAAGCGTTGGTAACCATAGCGAATCGCCAGATCGCCCAGGCCGCCGGCACCGACCGCACCGGCCATGGCCGTGAACGACACCAGCGCAATTGCGGTCACGGTGATTGCCGCGAGAATGCCAGGGCGTGCTTCAGGCAACAGTGCCTTGATCACGATCTGCCGGGTCGTCGCGCCCATGGCCTGAGTGGCCTCGATGATCCCGCGGTCCACTTCCCGCAGCGCGGTTTCCACCAGGCGCGCGAAGAATGGCGTGGCGCCTGCGATCAACGGTGGCAGCGTGCCAAGAATGCCCAGCGAAGTGCCGGTGATGATTTCCGTCAGCGGCATCATCACGATCAGCAGGATGATGAACGGCAACGCCCGCAGCATGTTCACGATCAAGCCGACGGTGGTGTAGACCGGCTTGTTCTCAAGCAACTGACGCGGCGAGGTCAGGAACATCAGCACGCCCAGCGGCAAGCCCAGCAGAACAGTGAAGGCGAGCGAGACGCCGAGCATGATCAGGGTGTCGCCGGTCGCCAGCCAGATTTCGTACCAGTCGACGTTGGAAAACAGGTTGAGAAAAGTGTCCATCAGCGCAGGACCTCCATATGAACGTCGGCTGCGGTGAAGCGGGCAAACGCGGCGTCCATGTCACCACCGGTGATGGCCAGCGTCAGTTGCCCGTAAGGCGTATCTTTGATGCGGTCGATACGACCGGCCAGAATGCTGTAGTCCACGCCGGTTTCCCGCGCGACCGTGCCCAGCAATGGCGCGTAGGTCGCTTCGCCCTGAAACGTCAGGCGCACGATGCGGCCCTGAACATGGGCGAAATCACTGTTCACCTGGTTTTCGTCGACCTCTTCGTCTTCCTGCACAAAGCGGCGAGTGGTCGGGTGCTTGGGGTGCAGAAACACATCGGCCACGGCGCCCTGTTCGACGATCACGCCCGCATCCATGACCGCCACCTGATCGCAGACGCGACGGATCACGTCCATTTCGTGGGTGATCAGCACGATGGTCAGCTTCAGTTCGCGATTGATCTCGGCCAACAGCTGCAACACCGAGGCCGTGGTTTGCGGGTCGAGGGCGCTGGTGGCCTCGTCGCACAGCAGAATCTTCGGCTTGGTCGCCAGCGCGCGTGCGATGCCAACGCGTTGCTTCTGACCGCCGGACAATTGTGCCGGGTATTTCCTGGCGTGATCGGAAAGACCCACGCGAGCGAGCAGCTCGGCCACGCGCTGATCGATCTGCGCGCGGGACATGTCCCCGGCCAGCGTCAGTGGCATGGCGACGTTGTCGGCCACTGTCTTGGACGACAGCAGATTGAAGTGCTGAAAAATCATGCCGACCTGACGGCGGAAGCCGCGCAGACCCTCGGCGTCCAGCGCGGTGACATCGACGTCATCGACCAGGATCTGGCCGCCACTCGGCGCTTCAAGGCGGTTGATCAGGCGCAGCATGGTGCTTTTGCCGGCGCCGGAGTGGCCAATCAGGCCAAACACCTGGCCATTTTCGATGCGCAGGCTGGTGGGGTGCAGCGCGGGAATTTCCCGGTCGGCGACCCGATAGGTTTTGTGGACGTTCTGGAACTCGATCACGGAGCGAACCTTGTGGGGCGCGTTGAAAAATCAGCGTGGAGACTTATGCCTTCATCACGCTGCTGAGCGATGCCATTTCGGCTTCGGCTGGGTAAACCGGGCGCGCATTTTAGCCTGTCGAATCCGGATTGGGCCCAGCCTTCTTATCATTTATTTCACACTGCACCTGCCGAACGGTCATATGCACAGCCGACTGTCGGGCTGACGAAGGAAATCGATGAATCCGAAAAACAAACGGAACGGCTGATTTCATCGTCAGTCACTTACTTAGCGCCTGAATAATGCCTGACCTCGTGTCAGGCGTTGCCGCCTGCGAGCTCCTGCTGCCTCCACACCATGGAACGCCGAACAGGGAGCCGTCCGAACCGAGGAGTTTTGTCTGATGAGTAAGAACACCAATCCACCTGTTAGCGCCACCGCCAACAGTGAACTGGCTGGCACTGATACGCTGGATCGTGGCAATACCAACGCCAAGATCGAAAGCCTTGAAACCTTCCGCTCCGACGCCACCGGCGAGGCTTTGCGTACCAATCAGGGCGTAAAGATCTCCGACAACCAAAACACGCTGAAAGTCGGCTCGCGCGGCCCGTCGCTGCTTGAAGACTTCATCATGCGCGAGAAGATTACCCACTTCGACCACGAACGCATCCCGGAGCGTATCGTCCACGCACGCGGCACGGCGGCTCACGGTTACTTCCAGACCTACGAGAACCATTCGGCGCTGTCCAAGGCCGAATTCCTTCGTGACCCGGGCAAGAAAACCCCGGTCTTCACGCGCTTTTCCACGGTCCAGGGCCCACGCGGCTCTGGTGACACGGTCCGTGACGTACGCGGCTTCGCGGTCAAGTTCTACACCGGCGAAGGTAACTACGACCTGGTCGGTAACAACATGCCGGTGTTCTTCATTCAAGACGCCATCAAGTTCCCCGATTTCGTACACGCGGTGAAGCCAGAGCCTCACAACGAAATCCCTACGGGCGGCTCGGCCCACGACACCTTCTGGGACTTCGTTTCCCTGGTGCCGGAATCCGCGCACATGGTGCTGTGGACCATGTCCGACCGTGCGATTCCGAAAAGCCTGCGCTCCATGCAGGGTTTCGGCATTCACACGTTCCGCATGATCAACACCGAGGGCAAATCCTCGTTCGTCAAATTCCACTGGAAGCCTAAGTACGGTACGTGCTCTCTGGTGTGGGACGAAGCGCAGAAGCTTGCGGGCAAGGACACCGATTTCCACCGCCGCGACCTGTGGGAGTCCATCGAGATGGGCGACTACCCGGAATGGGAACTGGGCGTTCAGATCGTTGCCGAGGAAGACGAGCACAAGTTCGACTTTGACATTCTGGACCCGACCAAAATCATTCCGGAAGAGCTGGTGCCGGTAACACCGCTGGGCAAGATGGTGCTCGACCGCAACCCGGACAACTACTTCGCCGAGACCGAGCAGGTTGCGTTCTGCCCAGGCCACGTCGTGCCGGGTATCGACTTCTCCAATGATCCGCTGCTGCAAGGTCGGCTGTTTTCCTACACCGATACGCAGATCAGCCGACTGGGTGGGCCGAACTTCCACGAGATCCCGATCAACCGTCCGGTCTCGCCGAACCACAACAACCAGCGTGATGCTCAGCATCGCACTACCATCGACAAGGGTCGCGCTTCCTACGAGCCGAACTCGATCGACGGCGGCTGGCCGAAAGAAACCCCTGCAGGTCCGGAGGATGGCGGTTTCGAGACGTATCCAGAACGCATCGAAGCGCACAAAGTGCGTGAGCGCAGCCCGTCGTTTGGCGATCACTTCACCCAAGCCACGCTGTTCTTCAACAGCATGAGCGAGCACGAGAAAGAGCACATCATCGCGGCGTACAGCTTCGAGTTGGGCAAGGTGGAGCGTGAGCACATTCGCGCCCGTCAGGTGAACGAGATTCTCGCGAATATCGACCTCACACTGGCTGCGCGTGTGGCTGAAAATCTTGGCTTGCCGGCGCCGAAAGCCGCTACCGTCAAGGCGCAAGGCAACGGCAAGTTGAGCGTCGACAGCTCGCCTCTGCTGAGCCAGGCGAACCTGCTGCCTGCTGACATTGCTTCGCGCAAAGTCGCTATCCTCGTCGCGAACGGTGTTGACGACAAAGCTGTAGCGACGATGAAATCGGCGCTGGAAGCCAAAGGCGCACACGCCAAGGTGCTGGGTCCTACCTCCGCGCCGGTCAAAACCGCGAGTGGCGCGTCCCTGGCAGTGGATGCTTCGATGGAAGGTTTGCCATCGGTCGCGTTCGACGCTGTGTTCATCCCGGGCGGCGAAGCTTCGATCAAGGCCCTGAGCGGCGACGGCGTGGCACTGCACTACGTGCTTGAGGCGTACAAGCACCTCAAAGCCATCGCCTACGCGGGCGACGCGCAGAAATTGATCGACCTGCTGCGACTGGAAGCCGATGCCGGCTTGCTGACCGTTTCGGACGAAGCCTCCTTCAAGGCGTTCTTCGATGCGATCCAGCAGCACCGCGTCTGGGCTCGTGAGCCGAAAGCGAAAGCGATTCCTGCGTAATCTGCAGGGCTGGCAGTAACAAAAAAGGCGTTGCCCGCGAGGGCAACGCCTTTTCTTTTGATCAAAAATCGATCAGAGCTGAGCAGGCTTCAACACGATCTTCGCAGGTTCGGTCCGCTCGATTTCACGCTGCATCTGCAACTCGAAATCCGGGTTGATCTTCGTCACTCGCTTGGTCAGCAACGTTGCCAGCCAAGGGTAGTCGTCCGTGCGCGGCACCTGCACCGTGACGTCGCAGTTGAAGGCAGTCACGTCCTCAGCGATGTCACTCAACTGACGGCGCAGTTGCTTCATGTCCCCCAGCTTCAACTCGATGGTCGTGCTCTCGGCGCTCGGATCAATCACTTTCGCCTTGCGCCTGGCCTCCGCAGCCCGCAGATCAGCCTCGGCCTTTTCCAGCTCGGCCTTACGCGCGTGGGCGATGGCACCGTTGACGCCACTGGTCAGCGCCGGGGCCTTGGGCATCAGCGCGCGAGCTCGGCTAAGCGCGGTCGCGGCGGCATTCATGTCGCCTTTTTGCAGCACGATCTGACTGCGGCTCAAATAGGCCTCAGCCAATTGACGCTGGTACTGCTCGAGTCGGGGATCGTCCGGAGATTTGCTTTGCAGCGCCGCCAATTGATCTTCGGCGGTTGCCAACTCGCTGCTGGCGATGTTCTGTTCCAGCTGCTGATAGGCATCGGGCGCAGCCACAGATGCGGGCTGCTCGACGGGCTTGCTCTGGCAAGCACCCAACAGGATGGAAAATGCAGCAAGCAGCAGATAACGGGATGCGAACGGCTTCATTCCTGCGATTCTCTATTTGCGCAAAAAACGAGCAAGTCTACACACAACTGACTTGCACCGAAAATAACTGATCACTATCGGTGGCCGCGCAAGGAGTCATTGCACATTGCCGCCATTGGATTATTGCGGAGTATGACTCTGCCTGCTACCCAAGGTTCTACCGCTTGGGCAAAAGGAAGCTGAGCAGAAACAGCGCCGCCGCCGAGACCACGATAGACGGGCCTGCCGGGGTGTCCTTGAACCAGGACAGCGCCAGACCCGCGCACACCGCAATCACGCCAATGATGCTCGCACCCACAGCCATTTGCTCCGGCGAACGGGCGTGACGTTGTGCCGCAGCGGCGGGGATGATCAGCAGTGAGGTAATCAGCAAAACGCCGACGATCTTCATGGCCACCGCAATGACCACGGCGATCAGCAGCATCAACGTCATGCGCAGGGCCGCCACCGGCAGCCCTTCGACCGTCGCCAGCTCTTCATGCACGGTGATGGCCAGAAGCGGCCGCCACAGCGCACAGATCAGCACCAGCACCAACGCACTGCCCGCGAGAATCCACGCCAGATCGTTCGGACTGATAGCCAGCAGGTCGCCGAACAGATAGCCCATCAGGTCGATACGCACGTCACGCATGAAGCTCAGCACCACCAGACCCAGCGACAAAGTGCTTGGTGCGAGAATCCCCAGCAGTGTGTCGGACGCCAGCGGTTGGCGCTGCTGCAGGGTCACCAGCAACACCGCCAGCAGCAGGCAGCCTACGGTCACGGCGATCGTCGGGCTGATGTCCAGCAGAAAGCCCAAGGCCACGCCGAGCAACGCGGCATGGGAGAGCGTGTCGCCAAAATAGGCCATGCGCCGCCAGACCACGAAAGACCCCAGAGGACCTGCCACTACCGCTAACGCGAGGCCTGCGAGCAAGGCGTAAAGAAGAAAATCAGCCATGCTTGCAGCTGTCCCCGTGGTCGTGATTGTGGGTGTGGACGTGAGCCGGCGCGGGTTGGCAGACTTCGCCATGCAGGTCGTGGGCGTGATCGTGGTGATGGTGATAGATCGCCAGATTCGGGGCGTTCAGGCCGAACAGCTCCACGAAGGCGGGATCGTTGCTGACCTGCTCAGGGTGGCCGGAGCAGCACACGTGGCGATTGAGGCAGACCACCTGATCGGTGGTGCTCATGACCAGATGCAGGTCATGGGAAACCATCAGCACGCCGCATTGATGCCGATTGCGCAGCTGAGTGATCAGCGCGTACAGCTCGGCCTGCCCGGCGACATCAACGCCTTGCACCGGCTCGTCGAGCACCAGCAGCTCTGGCTTGCGCAGCAGCGCTCGCGCCAGCAACACGCGCTGCATCTCGCCGCCGGAAATCCCTTGCAGCGGGCTGTCGATGACCTTCTCTGCGCCGACCTCGATCAGCGCTGACCGCGCGGTGTCCCGATCAACGCCGGGGACCAGACGCAGGAAACGCAGGACCGACAGCGGCAGCGTGGCGTCGATGTGCAGCTTCTGCGGCATGTAACCGACGCGCAGTTTCGGTTTGCGCCAAATTTCGCCCGAGTCAGCTTTGAGCAGCCCCAGAACGGCGCGCACCAGAGTGGTCTTGCCCGCGCCGTTGGGGCCGATCAGGGTGACGATTTCGCCTGAACTGACGCTCAGCTGGATATGTTCCAGCACGCTCTGGCCGGCGCGCGTCACGCTGACGTCCTTCAGGCGAATCAGTGCATCGCTCATCAGGCGGCCTTGCACCCGGCACAGACGCCGACGACTTCGACGGTCTGGGCTTCGACGTCAAAGCCGACCTCATTGGCAGCGTCGACGATGGCCGAGCTGATGCTGCCGTGCTGCAGCTCAATGGCGGCGTTGCACTCGCGGCAGATCAGAAATTGGCCCTGATGCGCGTGGGTCGGATGGTTACAGCCGGCGAAGGCGTTCAGCGACGCAATGCGGTGCACCAGGCCGTTTTCCAACAGGAAGTCCAACGCGCGGTACACCGTAGGTGGTGCGGCGCGGCGGCCATCTTCTTCGCTGAGAACGGCGAGGATGTCGTAGGCGCCCAGCGGCTTGTGGCTCTGCCAGACCAGTTCCAGCACGCGACGACGCAGGGCCGTCAGCCGCAGGCCTTTGCCCGCGCACAGCGTGTCGGCTTCAGTGAGCGCACTGTGCACGCAGTGAGAGTGATCGTGGGGGCGACTGGCCAGGGGTGTTTTAGACATGAGCGGCGACGGCCTTTGAGAGAGACGTTATTATGTTACCCGTTCCTGCCCCCATGAGTGGTTATCGTGTCCCGACTTTTTTTACTTTTTGTCGTATTTATTACCGGTTTTTCAACCGTCACTGCCGCCGAAGCCAGCGTCCGCGTACTGACCAGCATAAAGCCGCTGCAGTTGATCGCTGCTGCCGTACAGGACGGGATTGCTGTGCCGGAAGTCCTGCTTCCGCCGGGCGCCTCACCGCATAACTATGCGCTGCGCCCGTCCGACGTACGGCGCGTGCAGGAAGCCGATCTGCTCTACTGGATCGGCCCTGATATGGAGACATTCCTGCCTCGCGTGCTGTCCGGGCGCAGCAAGGCATCGGTCCCGGTCGAGTCGTTGCCCGGTATGCACCTGCGCCATTTCACCGCCAGCGCCGAGCACCACGATGATGACGAAGACGAGCATGACCACGATCACCGCCCGGGCAGCGTTGACGCGCATTTGTGGCTGTCTTCGGTCAATGCTCGGGTGATTGCGGCAAAGATGGCCGCTGACTTGAGTCAGGCAGATCCCGCCAATGCGGCACGTTATGAGAGCAACGCGAAGGCCTTCGACGCACGCCTTGACGCATTGGACGCCAAGATCAAACAGCGTGTCGCCGGCATTTCAGGCAAGCAGTATTTCGTCTTCCACGAGGCGTTTGATTATTTCGAAGAAGCCTACGGGCTCAAGCATGCGGGCGTATTTGCCGTCAGCAGCGAGGTTCAGCCGGGCGCCCAGCACGTCGCCGCCATGCGTGCGCGGCTGACCGAATTCGGCAAGACCTGCGTGTTCAGCGAACCGCCCCTTCGCCCGCGTCTGGCCGACACGTTGAGTGCGGGCTTGCCGGTCAAACTGGCTGAACTGGACGGATTAGGCGGCTACACACCCGCCACTGCCGAGGGTTACGAGCAATTGCTGAGCAAGCTGGCGGATGACCTGGCGGGGTGTCTGGAGAGTCTTTAACTCCTGTGCCAACGCCTTCGCGAGCAAGCTCACTCCTACAGTTGAACCACGGTCCCTGTGGGAGTGAGCTTGCTCACGAAGCGTTTATGATGTCTACAACGCAAACGGCAACGGAATGTGGGTTTCCTGCCGCTGTTCCAGGCGTTTGCGGAATTCGTCCGGATCATGGATCAGCACGTCCTGACCGGCGAATGTTTCGGCGGCGATCAGGCGTGACAGCCAGAAGCGCACGCAACCCACACGCAGCATCGTCGACCACAGCTCGGCTTCGGCGGCTGTGAATGGCCTCAGAGCAGCGTAAGCACCCAGAAACGCCCGGGCGCGCGGCGCATCGATGGTGCCGTTCTCAAACGAGCACCAGTCATTCACGGCAATCGCCACGTCGTACAGCATCGGTCCGGAACAAGCATTGTAGAAATCGATCACGCCCGTCAGGTGGGTGCCTTCGAACAGCGTGTTGTCGCGGAACAGGTCGGCGTGCAGATTGGCCCGCGGCAGCGCCATGATTGCCGCCTTGCGACGCTGAATTTCCTCGATCGCCTTGGTCAGCAGCGCGCCCTGGGCCTCGTCTAGGTGAGAGATGAAATTACCGCCCTCCTCCAGCATCCAGTCCAGACCACGATCTGTTTTGCGCTCGACAGTCTCGCTGCGCGTCGCCACGTGCATGTGCGCCATGAATTCGCCGATCTGCACGCAGTGCTGGGTGTTGGGCTGGGCCGGGTGCTTGCCGGACAGACGCGGTTGCAGCAGCGCCGGTTTGCCTTTCAGCTCGCGCAGGGCCTGCCCGTCGGTGGTGCGCAGCGCGTAGGGTACGGGCAAGTTGGCGTCGTGGAGAACGTCCAGCAGTTCGATGAAGAACGGCATCTCCTGAACCGGACCGCGCTCGACCAGGGTCAGCACGAATTCGCCCTGCTCCAGGCTGATGAAGAAATTGGTGTTTTCACTTCCAGCGGCAATGCCCTGAAAATCACGCAGGGCGCCAAGCCCGTACGGGGCGAGAAAAGCTTCCAGCTCGGGCCGAGCCAGGGGAGTAAAAACGGACATAGAAGACTGCCAGCAAGAGAGTGAATGTAGGGCGTTACCAGCTGAATAGTACCCATTGGGGTATCAGCATGTCCGGTTGATCCGAACGGATGAATTGACCACTTGTGCCATCGGCGCGCACCAGATAATACGGCTTGCCGTGTTTGGGCGTGATCTTCACGGCGTACACGAATCCGTTCGCACGATACTCCTTGATGAAGCCATCGCTGTCCTGACGAATCGTCACATCAGGCTCTGCCGACGGCGCTTCATCGTCCGCCGCGACCGCCAGCCACGGACAGGCGATCAACCCGCCGAGCAGTAACAGGCGATTCAGCGCGCGCATGATAACCTTGTGCCTTTGTCGTCAACGGTCCGCGCATTCTAGCGCCGACCCCGCCGAAAAGGTTGATCTTGCACATGAGTCTTGCGCCCCTCGTCCTCGTGGACGGTTCTTCTTATCTATACCGCGCGTTCCATGCGCTGCCGCCGCTCATGACCTCCAAAGGCCTGCCCACCGGTGCAGTCAAGGGCGTACTGAACATGCTCAAAAGCCTGCGCAGGCAGTACCCCGAAAGCCCGTTTGCCGTGGTTTTCGATGCCAAGGGCGGAACGTTCCGCGACGCGCTGTACGGCGAATACAAAGCCAACCGCCCAAGCATGCCGGACGACATGCGCGTGCAGATCGACTTCCTGCACAACTGCGTGCGAGGCCTCGGCTATCCGCTGTTGTGCGTTGAGGGCGTGGAGGCCGATGACGTGATCGGCACCTTGGCGCGCAGCAGCGCGGCCGCCGACCGTCCGGTGGTCATCTCTACCGGTGACAAGGACATGGCGCAGCTGGTCGATGGCCACATCACGCTGGTCAACACCATGACCGGCAGTGTGCTGGACGTCGCCGGCGTGAAGGAGAAGTTCGGTGTTGGCCCGGAACACATCATCGATTACCTGGCGCTGATGGGCGACAAGGTCGACAACATCCCCGGCGTACCCGGTGTCGGTGAGAAAACCGCAGCGGGCCTGTTGGTGGGCATCAACGGTGGCCTGAAAGAGCTTTACGCGAACCTCGACAAAGTGGCAGCGCTGCCGCTTCGGGGCGCTAAATCCCTGCCGGCCAAGCTCGAAGAACACAAGGAAATGGCCTTCCTGTCCTACGAGCTGGCGACCATCAAGATCGACGTGCCGCTAGACATCGAGCTCGACGCCCTGCACTGCGGCGAGCCTGACCGTGAGGCGCTGATGGCGCTCTACACCGAGCTGGAATTCAAGAGCTGGATCACTGATCTGCAGCGTGACGCTCGCCAGGAAGGCGCGGAAGTCGTCCCTGCTGCCGAGCCAGCGCCTGTCATCGAGGCCAACTACGAACTCATTCTCGAGCAAACCCAACTCGACGACTGGCTGAAGAAGTTGAAAGCCGCTCAGTTGTTCGCTTTTGTGGTGCAGAGCAACGGCACCGATGCCCAACGCGCGCAAATCGTCGGCCTGTCGTTTGCGATCAAGACCCACGAAGCCTGTTACATCCCGCTCACCCATTCCTATATGGGCGTGCAGCAGCAACTGGATCGCGACGCGGTACTGAAATCGGTCAAGCCCATGCTGGAGGACGCGAGCAAAATCAAGGTCGGCCAGCACGCCAAGTTTGCGATCAACCTGCTGGCCAACTGCGCCATTGATGGTGACCAGAGCCAGGGCATCAACGTGCAGGGCGTCAAGTTCGACACGATGCTTGAATCCTACGTGCTCGACTCCACTGCGACGCGTCACGACCGTGACAGCCTGGTCGCCAAGTACCTGGATCACACACCGGTCAATTTTCAGGACATCGCGGGCAAGGGCGCAAAACAGCTGACTTTCGACCAGATCGCGCTGGAGCAGGCGGGTACGTATGCGGCTGAAGAGGCTGACCTGACGCTGCGCCTGCATGAGGTGCTGCAGGACAGATTGGCCAAAACGCCGAGTCTGGCGCCAGTGCTGAACGACATCGAGATGCCACTTATGCCTGTGCTGGCGCGTATCGAGCGTCAAGGTGCGCTGGTCGATGCCAATCTGCTGGGCAATCAGAGCGTCGAGCTGGGCAACAAAATGACCGAGCTTGAGCGCGAAGCGTTCGCCATCGCCGGTGAAGAATTCAATCTCGGCTCGCCCAAGCAGCTCGGTGTGATTCTCTACGAAAAGCTCGGCATGCCGATCATCAGCAAGACCGCCACCGGCCAGCCGTCCACGGCTGAAGCGGTGCTCGCGGAACTGGCCGAGCAGGAATATCCGCTGCCGAAAGTGCTGATGCAGTACCGCTCGATGAGCAAGCTGAAGAGCACGTACACCGACCGCCTGCCGGAGCAGATCAACCCGCGCACCGGGCGAATTCACACCTCCTACCATCAGGCGGTGGCGGTGACCGGGCGTCTGTCCTCCAGCGACCCGAACCTGCAGAACATCCCGATCCGGACCGCCGAGGGTCGTCGCATTCGTCAGGCGTTTGTTGCCCCCCAGGGCTACAAACTGCTGGCGGCGGACTACTCGCAGATCGAACTGCGGATCATGGCGCATCTGGCCAAAGACGAAGGCTTGCTGCACGCCTTCCGTAATGACTTGGACGTCCACCGTGCAACGGCGGGCGAGGTGTTCGGTGTCGAACTGACGGACGTGACCAATGACATGCGCCGTAGCGCCAAGGCGATCAACTTCGGTCTGATCTACGGCATGAGCGCATTCGGGCTGGCCAAGCAGATCGGTGTCGATCGCAAGCAATCTCAGGCGTACGTGGATCGCTATTTCGCGCGCTATCCGGGCGTGTTGGATTACATGGAGCGCACCCGTGCTCAGGCGGCGGAACAAGGGTACGTGGAGACCATCTTCGGTCGTCGCCTTTACCTGCCGGACATCAACGCGAAGAACCAGGCGCTGCGCAAAGGCGCCGAACGCATGGCGATCAACGCGCCGATGCAAGGTACGGCGGCGGACATCATCAAGCGAGCGATGGTGGCGGTGAATGGCTGGCTGGAAGCGTCAGGTCTGGATGCTCGCGTCATCCTGCAGGTTCACGATGAACTGGTGCTGGAAGTGCGTGAAGATCTGGTCGAGCAGATCAGCGAAGACATCCGCTTGCACATGAGCGGCGCAGCCGAGCTGGATGTTCCGCTGCTGGTCGAAGTGGGTGTGGGGAATAACTGGGACGAGGCGCATTAATACGGCCTTGTCGTTCCGATTCTGTTCGGAATCGGAACTGCGGCATCCATAAAATTTCCGCCGGTTTTGAACTTCGGCGGACAAACTCCGGTCTGAGTTTGCGAATGGCTGACGTAGCCATTCATGCTCCTATGTTGTGCTAAGTGTTGGCAGATATCCGGATCCCTCCCGAGAGGTCTGGACTTGGACCCCGAACTTCCCCTCCCCACATGAAGTCCGGGGTTTTTTTTGCCTGCGATTCAGGCCGCCGGTGCCTTGTCTTCCAGCTCCATCCAGTCGGCCAGCACGGTATAAGCCTCTTCCAGGCCCATGCGCTTGGGTGCCGAAAACAGCTGGATGGTAATGGCGTCACCCCAACCCCGATGGATTTCCGACTGGACCTTGAGCAGGGTGTTCTTCGCCGCGCCGAAGGTCAGCTTGTCGGCTTTGGTCAGCAAAATGTGCATCGGCATGCCGCTGGCGATGGCCCAATCCAGCATCAGCAGATCGAAGTCCGTCATCGGGTGGCGGATGTCCATCATCAGGATTAACCCCTTCAGACTTTCACGGCCGCCCAGATAGGCTTCCAGGTGGCGCTGCCAATGCAGCTTCAGCGGAATCGGCACCTTTGCATAACCGTAGCCCGGCAAGTCGACCAGGCGGCGGTCGTCATCCAGGCTGAAGAAGTTCAGCAACTGGGTACGCCCCGGGGTTTTCGAGGTGCGCGCCAGACTGGCATGGGTCAGGGTGTTCAACGCGCTGGATTTGCCGGCGTTGGAGCGGCCGGCGAAGGCGACTTCAAAGCCTTCGTCATCCGGGCATTGGTCGACTTTGGCAGCGCTGAGCATGAACTTGGCTTGTTGGCACAGGCCGAGAATTGGGTTCTTGAGTTGCATGGGATATCCGGTGAGGGCGTTGCGGCGTGCGCGGCAACGGGGTGTCGTTTTCCGTTCAATGGGCGCGAGTATATAATGCCGCAGATTTCATGTGTGCCTTGTCCGACCCCGGCGAGGGCATTGCCGAAGCGAAACCCCCATGGCGCGTAGCCTCAGACCCACAAATACAGGCCGCCCCCCAGACAGTTAGCCCTTCAGGCGACACTTTCAACCGCATCGGATCAACCCATGAACGCATTTCTCTCGAGTCTGCTGTTGACCCTGAGCCTGAATGGCTTGGCGCAGGCCGCTGACTCGCCAGTGGGCGACCCGGTCGCCGGGCAAGCAAAGACGGCTGTCTGCGGCGCTTGTCACGGACCCGATGGCAATAGCCTGGTGCCCATCTTCCCGAAGCTCGCCAGCCAGGGCGAGCGGTATCTGCTCAAGCAACTGCACGACATCAAGGACGGGAATCGGGTTGTGCTGGAAATGACCGGCCAGCTGAACCCGCTCACCGATCAGGACCTGGCCGACATCGCCGCTTATTACGCCGGTCAGAAAGGCAGCGTCGGCACTGCCGATCCCGATCTCGTCGCGCCTGGTGAAGCGCTGTTTCGCGGCGGCAAGCTCGATCAGGGCATGCCGGCCTGCATCGGCTGCCATTCACCAAACGGCGCGGGCATTGCAACGGCAGGCTTTCCGCACCTGAGCGGGCAGCACGCCGAGTACATCAAGAAACAGCTCACAGCGTTCCGCAAAGGTGACCGCATCAATGACGGCGACACCCTGGTCATGCGCACCATCGCCGCAAAGCTCAACGATAAGGATATCGAGGCGCTGGCGGCGTACATTCAAGGGCTGCATTGAGCGTCTGGCGCGCGATCCTGACGGACACGGTTGGTAAAACAAATTGCCGGCAGACCTGCCCGGACGGGCCAAAAAGGGTAGCGAACGGCTGCCCTTTTTTGTGGCCGCAGGCGTTACACTTGCGAACTCATATCACCTCGGCCGGTCGAACCGCGGCCACCGAAGTGACCTTCCATGCCCAGGAGTTAAGCATGCGTAATCTGATTCTCAGCGCCGCTCTGATTTTTACCAGCCTGTTCGGTTTGACCGCTCAAGCAGCAGAGCCCATCGAAGCCGGCAAGCAATACGTCGAGCTGAAAAGCGCTGTTCCTGTTTCCGAGCCGGGCAAGATCGAAGTCGTCGAAATGTTCTGGTACGGCTGCCCGCACTGCTACGCCTTCGAGCCCGTCATCAATCCATGGGCTGAAAAACTTCCCGCTGACGTGCACTTCATCCGCGTCCCCGCCATGTTCGGCGGCCCTTGGGACGCTCATGGCCAGCTATTCATTACCCTCGACACCATGGGCGTAGAGAAGAAAGTCCACACCGCCGTGTTCGACGCCATTCAGAAAGGCGGCAAGCGTCTGACCGACCCGAATGACATGGCCGAGTTCGTCGCCACCCAGGGCGTCGACAAGACCAAGTTCCTCGAAACCTTCAACTCGTTCGCTGTGAAGGGCAAGATCGCCCAATACAAGGAACTGGCCAAGAAGTACGAAATCACGGGCGTCCCGACCATGATCGTCAACGGCAAGTACCGCTTTGACCTCGGCACTGCCGGTGGTCCGGAGCAGGCGCTGCAAGTGGCCGATCAGCTGATCGCCAAAGAACGCGCGACGCTGACCGCCAAGTAAGGGCTGACCATGGCGCGCTGGGGAACTACTGAACGGGTCGTTGCCCGGCACACGCCGAAGGTCAACGAGCATCATCTTCACGAGACGGGCCTGCCGGCCGACGGTCGGCTTCGCCTGCTCAGCTTCAACATCCAGGTGGGCAACAGCACCGAACGCTACCGGCACTACCTGACCCGGGGGTGGCAGCATCTGCTGCCCCACAACGGTCGAGCCGGGAACCTGCAGAAAATCGGCGATCTGCTGCGTGACTATGATCTGGTCGCGTTGCAGGAAGCCGACGGTGGCAGCCTGCGCTCGGGCTACATCAATCAGGTCGAACACCTCGCCCAGCTCGGTTCGTTTCCGTACTGGCATCAGCAACTCAATCGAAACCTCGGGCGCCTTGCCCAGCACAGTAATGGCGTGCTCAGCCGTTTGCGTCCGTGGGACATCGAAGACCATCCGCTACCGGGCCCGGCCGGGCGTGGCGCCATTCTCGTTCGTTTCGGCGAAGGTCCGGATGCACTGGTCGTGGTGGTGATGCATCTGGCACTGGGCGCACGGACCCGCACACGGCAGCTGGCGTACATTCGCGAGCTGATTGGCGGCTATCGGCATCAGGTGCTGATGGGCGACATGAACACCCACGCCAATGACCTGCTGCAAACCTCGCCACTGCGCGATCTCGGCTTGCTTGCCCCGCAGGTTGAGGCGACTTTCCCCAGTTGGCGTCCCCAGCGATGCCTGGACCACATCCTCCTGAGCCCGACCCTGACCCTTGAAAAAGTGCAGGTGCTGGCCCAGCCCATTTCCGATCATCTGCCCGTCGCGGTGGAGATTCGCTTGCCGGCCTCATTAATCGGTGACTCGCTGCCGATAACAAGCACATCTCCTCGCGGACCTGTGGAATGACCGACGAAGCGCAGCGCTGGAAAGAAAAGTACCTCAAGGGCATCGAGCAGCAAGACAAACTGGAGCGGCGCTGGAATGCGCGGCTCGACTTGCTGCGTCGAGGCCTCGTGCGCAGCAGCCTGGCGGCCGAAGGTGCCGACAAGGCCGTTGATGCATGCATGAAGGAAATGCGTGAGATTGTTCGCAAGGACGACATGGACGCAGGCCTGGCCGCCTTGATTCCGCGCCTGGAAAAAGCGGTGCTGGAATCCGAGCAGCGTCGCGAGCAGCGCGTCGAGCAAATGGGCACGGCGTTGACGTCGTTGGTCGCGCAACTGCAGGCATTGCCGTTGCCGAAGGACGTCAGCAAGCCGCTCAAGCGATTCGCCAAGGGCCTGGAAGATCGCATCAATCAGGCCCGTGAGCTGCCGCTGCTGTTAAGCGAGTTGAGCGGACTTCAAGGGCAGGCGCTGTCGCAGATCGAACACCCGGATGAAGCGTCCCGTCCGGGTTTTCTGCAGCGATTGTTCGGCAGTCACCGTGAGGCTGGCAGCGAAGGTGATGATTCAGCCCCGTTGGCCCATCCAGTTAACGAACCGGCCGGGGTGCAGGTTTCTGATGATGCGCTGCAGCATTCATCCGCCATGCCGGAGGCTGCCCCAGAGAACACCGAACTGGAGGCGGAACTTCGCAGCACCGTCCCGCCGGTTCCCCAGCCTGTCGCCCAAGAGCCTGAGCGCGCCATCCCGGAGTCCCACCCGGAAGTTGCAGTCGAGCGGGTAATGTCCGAGTCCGAGCCCGAGCCGGCCCAGACAGACGAAGAGCCCGAAGTATCGCTCCGCACCCCTGACGCCGCTGACGTCACGCAGCCTCTAGCCGATGAGGCTCCAGCCGAACAACCAGCAGAGCCTGCGGCTGAAGCGCCCGCTCCGGACCCTGACGAGACTGCTGAAGTCATCGTCATTGCCGACGACATCGATATCCTCGCTGAAGACGACGAGCCTGATGAGACCGCCGCCGAAGAAGACAGCCCCTACGCGTTGCCCTCCTCGCCCGAGCCAAGTTACAGCTCGGTCGCCGCCCACATCGAAGAAACGCTACTGGGCCTGCTCGACGAACTGACGCTGCCCGAACACCATCGTGCGCAAGCCGATGCCATGCGCGCCCGGCTTGAGCATGGGCTGAACTGGTACGAACTGCTGCCGATCCTCGACGACCTTGCTGTGCTGATGCTCGCCGTCACTGACAGCGGCCAGCATGAATTCGAGGCCTATCTCAAACAGCTCAATGAGCGGCTTGAGTCGTTCCAGAGTGGCTTGCTGGCAGCCAGCGAAAACCATGCCGATCAGCAATCGGCGTCACGGCAACTGGACCATCAACTGCGCGAGCACGTCGATGACCTGCAAATCAGCGTGCAGCAGGCGGCCGATCTCGACAGCTTGAAGCAGGTGCTGGAGAGGCGCCTCGAAGGGCTGATTGGCACCATGGATCACCATCAGCAGCAACGCGATCAACGCGAGCAGGAAGTCGCTACCCGCCTGCAAGCCCTCTCCAGTCGCGTGGCCACCATGGAGCAGGAGGCGCTGGGCTTCCGGGTTCATCTGGAAGAGCAACGGCAAAAGGCCCTGATCGATACGTTGACAGGCCTGCCAAACCGCGCGGCATGGAACGAGCGGCTGGAGCAAGAGATCGACCAGCTGCAGCGTAAGCAATCAAGCCTGCTGCTCGGCATCCTCGACCTGGATCACTTCAAGCGTATCAACGACGGCTACGGGCATCTGGCGGGTGACAAGGTGCTGAAGATCATCGCCGGTCAGCTGCGAAAGCGATTGCGGGCTTCGGACTTCATTGCGCGATTTGGCGGGGAAGAGTTCGTGCTCCTGCTGCCGACCACGCCGATGGATGAGGGGTTGGCGCTGCTGGAGCGTCTGCGCGAAGGCATCGAACAGTGCCCGTTTCACTTCAAGGGCGAGCGGGTGACGGTCACGGTGTCCATGGGCATCACGGCGTTCTCCCAGGGTGAGCGCAGTGATGTTGTGCTCAAGCGTGCTGACCAGGCGCTGTACCGCGCCAAGGACGAGGGGCGAAACCGCATCGAGCAGGGCTGAGACGGTTCGTCTGGTTGGCTGCGTGGGGATGATGCATTTTTGAATGCGTCACCGACGTTACGTTACACTGTTGCATTATTTGCCTACACGTCGTGCCCCCATGAAGTCTATTTCTGCCCTGTTTCTGTTGTTGCTGCTGAGCGCTTGCAGCAGCGGTCCGAAGATCGATACCAGCCATCCTTCCGTCAATTTCGACAGTCGCGTGCAGTTTGTTGTGGTCCATTACACCTCTGCCTCCCTCGATCGGTCGTTGGCATTGCTGACCCACGGTGAGGTCAGCGCGCATTACCTGATCGGCGACGGTCCAGCCACCACCTACAAGCTGGTCGACGAATCCCAGCGCGCGTGGCATGCCGGCGAAAGCGAATGGGACGGGCGCACCTGGCTCAACTCAAGCAGCATCGGCATCGAGATCGTCAACCCGGGCTACCGCGACACGCCCACCGGCCGGCTTTGGTATCACTACAGCGAGGCGCAGATTCAAGCGCTGATCGTGCTGCTCAAAGACATCGTCAAACGCAATCACATCGAACCGCGCCACGTCATTGGCCACAGTGACATCGCGCCCCTGCGCAAGCTCGATCCGGGCCCGTTGTTCCCTTGGAAGCGGCTGGCCCAGGAAGGTCTGGGAATCTGGCCGGATGAACAGCAAGTCGCACAGCGTCAGACGCAACTGATGGGCGTCGTGCCAAATATCGTGTGGTTTCAGCAGCAATTGGCGCTGCTGGGTTACCCGACGCCGCAGACCGGAGAGCTGGACATTGCGACACGTCACACGCTGGCTGCGTTCCAGATGCACTACCGACCACAGAAATTTGACGGTGAGCCGGATCTGCAAAGTGCGGCTATTCTGCAAGTACTTAACTTCAAGCACTAAATTCCGCTAATGTCGCTTTTTTCCGGGCTATTGCTGCGCTTGTTGCTATACCTCAGTGGTTATGGAAATCCCACCCTCTGGATGACTGTCGATGCTCACGGCGACGCCGCGACTGCGCTCTTTCCTTTATCGTCCCTGGCTTCTGGCATTAATGGCCGCGCTGTTAAGCGCGGCCATCCTGCTGGCGGGCAGCTTCGGGCTGGCGATGCATCAGGCCCGGCAGGACGAACGTGCGCAGATGAATGCTCAGGGCGAGCGCTTTCTGGTGCGGCTGGAGCAGTTATTTGGCCAGTTGAGGGCCGGGCTCGATCAGCTTGAAGCGCAATCGTTGCGCGGATGCAGCCCTGAGATGATCGGGCAGTTGCGTCAGGTGAACTCGCGCTACCGTTTTATCTACGAAGCGGCGTACGTCAACGAAAGCCAGTTCTGCTCCAGCTGGACGCGGCAGAGCCTGATTGGCAAGCCCAGGCCACCGGACATTCGGGGCCCTACCTACGACTACTGGCTCAACACCTCCACCCAGCCTGACGACAACCTGGCTTCATTGATGCTTGGGCGCGGGGAGTTTCGTGTGTCCACCTCCCGCGGCCATTTGACTGACGTCGTCGACCTGCCGGCGGGCGGCAGTCTGGTCGTGGTGCTCGATCGCGGGTCCAAAGCAGTCCCGGTCCTGGGCCCCGCTCAGGCATGGCCGCCCACACCGGAATGGTCGCCGACCTCCACCGAAACGCTGATGACCACTCAGGACAAACTCGTCTACCGGATGCCGACCCAGAGCCCGGAGTATCAACTGGTCTTGATAACGCCGCGCAGTGCCTTGCAACAGAAGATCACCGGTGCGTGGTGGCTGCTGGTCCCGGCCAGTCTGTTGATTTCATTGTTCATCGGCATTCTCGTTCTGCAACTGGTGCGTCAGCGTCAGTCGCTGGGCGGTGAGCTGCATGGAGCACTGCGCCGCGGCGAGCTGAAGGTTTTGTATCAGCCCATTTTCGACCTCAATACCCGGCTGTGCGTGGGCGCTGAGGCCCTGGTGCGCTGGCGTCGACCGGACGGCACGCTGACCAGCCCTGACCTCTTTATCCCGCTGGCGGAAAACACCGGGCAGATCCGCCAGATCACCGACTTCGTGCTTCAGCAGTTGCTTGAACAGCTGGGCCATCTGTTACGCGCCAATCCGCACCTGTACGTATCGGTCAATCTGGCAGCGTGCGACGTCATGGCCCCACGCATCGGTCGGGTGACGGCGAAGCTGCTGGCGTTGCACCGGGTAGCGCCTCGGCAGATCGCGTTTGAAGTCACCGAGCGCGGTTTGGTGGACGTGGTGGTCGCCCGCAACCATCTTCAGGCGCTGCGCGATCGGGGCCATCAGGTGCTGATCGATGATTTCGGCACCGGCTATTGCAGCCTGGCCTATCTGCAGACGTTGCCGGTGGATTGCCTGAAAATCGACAAAGCGTTCATTGACGCCCTAGGTCACGATGCCGCCAGCAGTGGCGTGGCGCCGCACATCATTCGCATGGCCCATGCGCTGCAACTGCGGGTGATCGCCGAAGGCATCGAGTTTGAGTCCCAAGCAATGCTGCTGAAAAGCGAAGGGGTGATTTACGGCCAGGGCTGGCTGTTCGCACGGCCGCTGAGCGCGACCAAGTTCACCGAACTGGTTACCGGGGGCAGGCGCAGCGCCGGGCGTCGTGCGGATGATGTGGCGTAGTCCAGCGAGACCGTATTACAGCGGCAGCGCCATGTAAAACTGCGTGCCCTGCCCCGGTCGGGAGTAAACGCCCATGCGTCCGCCGTGCAACTGAACGATTTCCTTGCACAACGCCAGCCCCAGGCCTGCGCCGCCTTTCTTGCGTCCAACCTGAACGAACGGCTCGAAGATCCGGGCCTGCTGGCCGTAGGCAATGCCCTCGCCGTTGTCTTCCACGCTGATGATCAAGCGCTCGCCATGACGCCTTGCCTGCAGGCGGATCAGGCCGGATTTCGGGGTATGGCGCAGGGCGTTATCAAGCAGATTATCGAGCACCCGGTCGAGCTGCGCTTTGTCCGCCTGTACCCGTGGCAGCGGCTCTTGGGTTTCCAATAGCACCATGACGTCCTGGTCATGGGCGGTGTCGGCGAAGCGCTGACGCGCCGACTCGAGCAATTCACTGATATCACAGGGCTCGAGTGCCAGCTTTTGCAGACCGTTCTGATAGCGCGAGAAGTTGAGCAGGTCGTTGATCAGCTGCATCAGCCGCTGCATTTCTTCGTTAACGGTGTCGAGCAGGTCCTTCTCGCGCGAGTCCGGCGGGAAATGCACGCGTTCCTGAAGCAGTCCGAAGGCCATGTGCATGCCGGTGACGGGCGTGCGCAACTCGTGGGAGGCCCGTAGCACGAACTCACTGCGCACGCGCTCGAACGCCCGCTGTTCGGTGACGTCGTGCAGCACCATCACGGCGCCGACGATGTGCCCTTTGGTGTGGCTGACCGGCGTGAGGCTATAGGTGAGCAGACGAACTTCGCCGTCGATCTCGATGGATAGGTCATCGGGCGCCCGTTCCAGCGTGCCACCGCGCAATACCAGGTAAAGCTGTTCGTCCAGTTCCGGACGTTGCAGCGCTTCGCCGAGCCCTTGGCCCAGGCGACTTTCTTCCCAGCCCAACTGCCGTTGCGCGACGGGGTTCAGGTGTTCAAGCCGCCCCTGGCGGTCGATCATCAGCAAGCCGTCGTCGATGCTGTCCAGCACCGCCTGCAGACGCTGCTGACCGGCGAGCAACTCATCGACGTTGGTTTTCTGATGTTGGCGCAGGGCGTCGGCCATCATGCCGAAACGGTGAGTGAGCAGATTCATTTCGTCAGATGAGGACGTGGGCAGCGTGACGTCGAAATCACCTTGGGCAATCCGGTCCGCCGCCTTGGCCAACTGCTCGATCGGACCACCGAAGCGCCGGGCGATGCCGTGGGCGGTGACGAAACCGATAACCAGCACTGCCAGCCCCACCAATCCCAGCAACGCCGAGACCCAGAGCGCTCGCGATCTTGAGGCGCTTTCTGCCTGGCTGATGTTCTCAAGCGCCTGGCGGTGGGCGTCGAGCAGACCATTGCGCAACGTGTTGAACGCCTCGGTCACGGCCTCATCGTCGCGGATCGCGTCACCATGTGCGCTGGACTGCTCGATGGTTTTGACGAAGCGGGCATAGTTCACCCGGGCCGTTTCGAACCCGCTGGGAACGCCGGTTTGCTGATCATGTTCGATGCCCTGATCAAGCAGGTTCTGGAACTGTTCCTGGTTGCGCTTGATATCCGCCTGATCAGGGCTTTCCTGAAGCAGCAGGACCAACTGATCGCCCAGGTTCTGTCGCAGCTTCAGGCCGATATCGAGTGTGGTGAAGTTGTGCCGAATCGACGATTCCTGAGATTTGGCCATCTGCATAACGCTGACGAGCCCCAGCACCAACCCTAAGAGGGCGACGGTGATGAGGGCCGAAATACTCAGAAAGAGTCGGGTGCGCAACTTCATCGCAAACATCATCGGCGCCCTGTCACAGGTTGTACTGCTTACGTTTTCGGTACAGCGTCGATGCGTCGATGCCCAGTGTGCGTGCGGCTTGATCCAACGTATCGCTGGTGGCCAGTACCGCGCCGATGTGGGCTTTCTCCAGCTCATCAAGGCTCAACGCTGCGCCGACGCGCGGGGCATTGTTGGCTGGCTGTTCGGCCATGCCGAGGTGGGTGATTTCGACTTTTTCCTGCGGGCAGATAATGCTCGCCCGCTCGATCACGTTGCGCAGCTCGCGGATGTTGCCGGGCCAGCGGTAGTTGAGCAGCGCGCTGCGGGCCTGCTCGCTGAAGCCGCGCGCCGGGCGGCTGTATTCCTTGACGAAGCGCGCCAGGAAGCGGTCTGCCAGCGTCAGGATGTCTTCGCTTCGCTCGCGCAAAGGGGGCAGATTCAGGGTAATCACGTTCAGGCGATACAACAGATCCTCGCGGAAGCGCCCTTCGCGGACCATGTCTTCGAGGTTCAGGTTAGTCGCCGCCAAAATGCGCACGTCAGCGCGACGGGTCACCGGGTCACCGACGCGTTCATATTCCTTGTCCTGAATGAAACGCAGCAATTTTGGCTGCAGCGTGAGCGGGAAGTCGCCGATTTCATCAAGGAACAATGTGCCGCCGTCTGCCTGATTCACCCGACCGAGTGTGCTCTCGCTGGCACCGGTGAAGGCGCCGCGGCTATGGCCGAACAGCTCGCTTTCCATCAACTCGGCGGTGAGGGATGGGCAGTTGATGGTCACGCAGGCCTTTTTGGCGCGCTTGCTCCAGCCGTGAATCGCCCGGGCCAATTCGCCCTTACCCGTACCGGATTCACCGAGAATAAGGATGTTGGCGTCGGTGTTGGCGACCTGGCGGGCGGTTTCGAGGATCGCCATCATCGACGGGCTGTGGGAATCCAGGCCGTCTTTAGGTTTGCGAACTTCGCCTTCAAGGGCTTCAAGTCGCGCGGACAACTGGCGGACTTCGAGCTGCTTGGCGGTGGCGAGGCGCAGTTGATCCGGACTGCAGGGCTTGACCAGATAATCGGCAGCGCCGGCCTGGATCGCATCCACGGCAGTGTCGACGGCCGAGTGCGCGGTGACAATCACCACGCGCATCCAGGGCGCCTGCACGCGCATTTGCGCCAGAACATCCAGCCCGTTGTCCTCACCCAGACGCAGGTCGAGGAAACATACGTCGAATACCTGACGCTGCAACAGCGATTCCGCCTGCGCCGCGCTGTTGGCGGTGGCTACGCTGTAGCCTTCATCTTCCAGGCAATAACGGAAGGTGCGAAGGATGGCGGACTCATCATCCACGAGCAGAATACGGCCCTGATTCTCAGCGGCTGCTTCCATGTTTCCTACGCTCCTCAATGAATAGTCTGTGTTAGTCCCGGAAACATCGGGCAAGTTGCATGGTTCATTCTGATTGATTCTTTGCGCTGCATGGTAGCGATCTTCTGAAAAAGCCGTCATGCGCTGATCCATGACAGCTCATGTCCCCAGTGGTCAGCACGGATCCTTGTCCAGGCAAAATCAGGCCGCGCCGAACATCTGGGCGAAAGACCAGTCTGTCCAGGGGTAACTTTTTGCAATTGTCTGGAGATTCCCATGCCCACGTTGAAGAAGATCGCCCTGGCCATTACCACTGCCAGCCTGCTCGGACTGACGCCCGTCATCGCCCACGCGGCAGCCGCCGATCTGCAGACCCAGCTGGCCGAGGCGCGCCAGGAGGGTTCGATCTGGACCGCCTTTGCCCTTAACCGGCATTTGAGCCCGTTCAAGATCAGCGTGGACGTGGAACAAGGCACTGCGACCCTCAAGGGAAAGGTCGAGAACCAAGTCGACAAGGATCTGGCGGCGCAGATAGCGGGCGACATTCAGGGAATCAACAAGGTCGATAACCAGCTTGAGATCGACCCGCAGGTCGCTGCCGATCCGGGCACCAAAGCCACCATGGCTCAGCGCTTCAACGACGCGACGCTGACTGCAACCATCAAATCCAAGCTGCTGTGGAACAGCGTGACAGAGGCGTTGAATATCGACGTCAGCGCCGCCCAGGGGGTCGTCACCCTCAAGGGCCAGGCGAAAGACGCGGAGGCCAAGCTGTTGGCCGGAAGCCTGGCCACCAACACGGACGGCGTGACGGAGGTGAACAACCTCATCAGCGTCAGCGCGCGGGATACTCAGGCGATCAAGGAGCAAAGCGAGCAGCAGGCCAACAGTGTTCGCGAAGAGTTCAGCGACGCATGGATCACCAGCAAGGTGAAATCCAGTCTTATATATAGCCGCACCCTCGACGGTTTGAACATCAAGGTCGAGACCAAAAACGGTGTAGTGACGCTGGACGGGGTGGTGGCTAACTACGCCGAGAAGGAATTGGCGGTCGAGATCGCGCGCAACATCCGCGGGGTCAAAGGTGTAGACGCCGACACCCTGCGTGTGACAGCGCGCAGTGCGGGTTAGAGCCTTGCACGGCGGCCGAACGACGGATGTCAGAACATAATTCGCATCCGGAATGAATTCGGTCGCACACGTGGTGTCGGGACATTCGTGCATTCCGCACGATGGCAAATGTTCAATCGTGCAGCTTGCGTGTACGACACTTCTGAGTAGGCAATTTAACTCTTTGATTTATAAGGATTTATTGGTTATCTGAAAGCTGGCACACAGCGTGCAATATCCCTGATAACAAAGGCCCGGACAGACGGCCGACAAGATTGCCAGGAGTCAGCTGAATGAACGCTCAACATCTCGCCAACAAACTGCGTATCTCCCCTCTGCAGTTGCAGCAAGGTCTGTTTGCCAGTCTGGCGTTGATGATCACGCTTATTGTTGTGCAGCAGTTCAATCACTGGAATCAGAATCATGAAGTGACTCAGGCGCACTATTCCCACGCTTACACCGTACCCTTTGCCAAGGCAAGTGCGTTGAAAGCCTCGGATGTGGCCCTGAGCATGCAAGTTGATGACGCGGCCGCTACTACTGATGAAGCGCCACGTCAGCAAAGCTGGGTTTTCTGATCCTCCGGGTCGAAGACGCGATCTACCCCGAGGGTCATCCCGACGCCTCGACGTAGCAAAAAATCAATAAACAGTAAGGAGATTCACCATGTTGAGTTGGGCAATCACATTTCTGATCATCGCTATCGTTGCAGCCGTCCTTGGTTTTGGTGGTATCGCAGGTACTGCTACCGGTATTGCCAAGATCCTGTTCGTGGTCTTCCTGGTTATGTTCGTGGTGTCGTTCTTCTTTGGCCGTCGCGGCCGAGGCTGAATATGGGCTTCAAGCATTTCCATGCACTAATACTGGCGCTCCTTGGGAGCGCCAGCGTTACAGCTATGGCGGCCAACGACGGTCAATCTCGGGTGAACGAGCTTTTGAGCTCGGATTCCGAGTACCGCGAAACGTGGTCGAGCGTAGTGAAGAAGGAAGAGCGACTGCCCGATTGGGTGATCAATCTCTCCGGCGCCGCTGAGCAGATGAATGCCGTGACCGAAGACGGCGACAAGTACTTGGTAGGGCCGCTCTGCGAAACCCAGGACACTTGCCGCACCAAGCGACTCATTGTGGCGTTCAGCCTGAACAAGTCCCATGCGTACGCGATGTTGGTCGAAGTGCCTGCGGGACTTCCCGCAGACAAATCACCCACGCGCCATGCGGATTACCGGTTTTTGGGCAAGCCGGATGAAGGCATGCAAGGCCTTCTGAAAGAACAGCTCAAGAAAGATCCGAACTGGTATTGATTCGAATGACGGGAGACCTGTCCCTGACAGACCTTCCTGATAGACGCGCAGCCCGAAGACGGTGCGCGTATGACCAAGGGGCCGGGGCGTTACGATCAACGGAGTGATTGAAGCGTCCTAGGTGTACAAGGAGTACTCCCACGCGTGGGCCGGGTCAGGCAAGCCGCAACACAAGTCCATCGTCCGATACGGTCTTAGCCTCTATCGACCGTGGACTTGTGAGGCGCAAACGATCGCTATTCCCTCCAAAGTCGCCCGCCCTCAAGCGTCCTACATAGCCTCTTCCACGTTTCCTACGACCGTATATCGCCCGGAAATCCCTCTTTTGAACGGCTGTCTGCCGTCCTTGCGCCATCCTTCGCCTCGGCGCAAAACCGTAAGCAAATCCGCTGCAGGCGACGTATTAGCCACTTCTCAGCATTCCTGTGTCAGGCAAATCCGCCCTCTTTTGGCGCAAAGCAGCGTAAGTGATTGATTTTCATCATGCCGATTCGGCATGGGGTAGTCGTTTACGGCATTAGACGATGACGGTCACCGTGGGAATAGTTGCGCCTTTTTCGCCTGCTCAGAGCTCGGATGCTCGCCTGCGGCCACTCACGAGACAGTCCTGACGGCGACCGCGGCGTCGCGCTTGCTGGCAAGCGCAATGATGAACGTGTGGTTGGGGGATGTCCCGGCATCGACAACAAGGTAATGACATGAAGAAGGCAAAACTGAGCCTCGCCTGGCAGATCCTCATCGGCCTGGTACTCGGCATCGCCATTGGCGCCGTTCTGAACCATTTCAGCACCGAGAAAGCCTGGTGGATCAGCAATGTGCTGCAGCCAGCGGGCGACATCTTTATCCGCCTGATCAAGATGATCGTTATCCCGATTGTGATCTCATCCCTGGTCGTCGGTATCGCAGGCGTTGGCGACGCCAAGAAGCTCGGCCGTATCGGTCTGAAGACCATTCTCTATTTTGAAATCGTCACCACGATTGCCATTGTCGTCGGTCTGCTGCTGGCCAACGTCTTCCATCCCGGCACTGGCATCGACATGAGCACCCTGGGCACGGTGGACATCTCGCAGTACCAGAAGACCACCGCTGAAGTGCAGCATGACCATGCCTTCGTTGCGACGATCCTCAACCTCATTCCGTCGAACATTTTCGCGGCGGTTGCCCGTGGCGACATGCTGCCGATCATCTTCTTCTCGGTGTTCTTCGGGCTGGGTCTGTCGAGCCTGAATGCCGAAGTGCGTGATCCGCTGGTGAAGGTCTTCCAGGGCGTTTCGGAGACCATGTTCAAGGTCACCCACATGATCATGAACTACGCGCCAATCGGCGTATTCGCACTGATCGCCGTGACCGTCGCCAACTTTGGCTTCGCCTCGCTGCTGCCGTTGGCCAAGCTGGTGATTCTGGTGTACGTCGCCATCGCCTTCTTTGCCTTCGTGGTGCTGGGCCTGATTGCGCGCCTGTTCGGCTTCTCGGTGCTCAAGCTGATGCGCATCTTCAAAGACGAACTGGTGCTGGCCTACTCCACCGCCAGCTCCGAAACCGTGCTGCCGCGCGTGATCGAGAAGATGGAGGCGTACGGCGCGCCCAAAGCCATCAGCAGCTTCGTGGTGCCCACCGGCTACTCGTTCAACCTCGACGGTTCGACGCTGTATCAAAGCATCGCAGCGCTGTTCATCGCGCAGCTGTACGGCATTGATCTGTCGATCGGCCAGCAGTTGATGCTCGTCCTGACCCTGATGGTGACCTCCAAAGGCATCGCCGGTGTGCCGGGCGTATCGTTTGTGGTGCTCCTGGCAACCCTGGGTAGCGTGGGCATTCCGCTGGAAGGCCTGGCGTTCATTGCCGGCGTCGACCGCATCATGGACATGGCGCGCACAGCGCTGAACGTGATCGGCAACGCACTGGCTGTGTTAGTGATCTCGCGCTGGGAAGGCATGTACGACGACGCCAAAGGCGAGCGCTACTGGAACTCCCTGCCGCACTGGCGTGGCAAGGACCCTCTGCCGGCGGGTCAATCGACGGTCGAGTAATCACTGTCTGGCGTGAATCATCAAACCCTGGCCCCGGCCGGGGTTTGTTGTTTCTGCCCCCGCCGTTATCATCGCCGCATCTTGCGAGGGGATTTGTATGCTGAACGGCCTATGGCTTGGGTTTTTCGTGGTCGCGGCGATATCTGCGCTGGCGCAATGGCTGGTCGGGGGCAATGCCGGCGTTTTTGCCGCCATGGTCGAGAGCATCTTCGCCATGGCCAAGTTGTCGGTGGAAGTCATGGTGCTGTTGTTCGGCACCCTGACCCTGTGGCTGGGCTTTCTCAACATCGCCGAAAAGGCCGGGATCGTCGACTGGCTGGGCAAGGTCCTGGCGCCGCTGTTTCATCGCCTGATGCCCGAAGTGCCGCGCGGCCACCCGGCGCTGGGCCTTATCACCCTCAACTTCGCCGCCAACGCGCTGGGTCTGGACAACGCCGCCACGCCCATCGGCCTCAAGGCCATGCGCTCGCTGCAAGAGCTCAATCCCAGCAAGACCATCGCCAGCAATGCGCAGATCCTCTTTCTGGTGCTCAACGCCTCTTCGCTGACGCTGCTGCCCGTGACCATCTTCATGTACCGCGCTCAGCAAGGCGCGGCTGACCCCACCATGGTGTTCTTGCCCATCCTGCTCGCCACCAGCGCCTCGACGCTGGTCGGCCTGCTGTCAGTGGCGTTCATGCAGCGCCTCAAGTTGTGGGACCCGGTGGTGCTCGCTTACCTGATTCCCGGCGCCTTGCTGCTGGGCGGGTTCATGGCGGTACTGGCCGGGTTGTCCGCTGCTGCGCTGTCGAGCCTGTCATCGGTACTGGGCAATGTGACGCTGTTCGGCATCATCATGCTGTTCCTGGTGGTTGGCGCGCTTCGCAAGGTGAAGGTGTACGAAACCTTCGTTGAGGGCGCGAAGGAAGGCTTCGACGTCGCCAAGAACCTGCTGCCCTATCTGGTCGCGATGCTCTGCGCCGTCGGCGTGCTGCGCGCATCGGGCGCCCTGGATTTGATTCTTGAGGGGATTCGTCACGGGATTCAATGGATGGGCATGGACACCCGATTCGTCGATGCGCTGCCAACTGCTCTGGTCAAGCCGTTCTCCGGCAGTGCGGCACGGGCGATGTTGATTGAGACCATGAAAACCCAAGGTGTCGATAGCTTCCCGGCCCTCGTCGCGGCGACCATTCAAGGCAGCACGGAAACCACGTTCTATGTGCTGGCGGTGTATTTCGGCGCGGTGGGCATCCAGCGCGCGCGACACGCAGTGGGCTGCGCGCTGCTGGCCGAATTCGCCGGTGTGGTCGCTGCGATTGCCGTCTGCTATTGGTTCTTCGGCTCGGCGGTGTAACGTCTCTCGCCCTGCTCGACGGTCCACTGCAACACTTGGGCGGCCAGGGTATCGCTGGCCTGGCCGAACGCCGAGACCACCGCCGACACCTGCTTGTCAGCCACCGGCTGATGCACTTCAAAGCGCCGACTCGCCACAATCCGCTGGCGATCGTCGACCAGCCGCGCATCAAGGCGGATCACCACTTCAATGGCGGTTCCCCGATACTCGCTCTGGAACGCCTGCAACTCCCCGCCCAATTCATAATCAGCCTGCAGATTGCTGTCGTCAGTGCTGATCGACTGCACTCGCCCATCGCGATAGAAAGCATCGGTCAGTCGGTTGCGCAACAGGACCGGCGCCGGATCACTCCAGCGCGCGCCCTTGTAGCTGCTGATCACATTGCCCTGGGGGATGACGGCGATGCGCGGGCTGTCCAGTGTCTCGCTGGACTTGGGCCGTACCACCCGCAAGGACCACGCCACGGGGGAGGTCCCTTTGCTGGCAGGCAATGCCGTTGGCAACCGGTAGACGTCGGAAGGCGCTTGCTCGGGGAGGATCGAGCAGGCGCCGAGCGACAACAGCGTTGCCGCCAACAACAGCCGAGTAATGGATTGACCGACACGCCTCATGGCTCGAACTCCTTATTCTTCTCGTTGCCCAGCAAGTAGCCGCTCGGGTTGGCATTCAGGCTGCGGGAAATGGTTTTCAACGAGCTGAGGGTTTCACGCAGCTCGCGAATCGCCGGGCCCAGTTCGCCCAAGCCTTGCAGGCCATCATTCACCGAATTCTGATTGTTCTTGAGCAGCGTATTGATGGTCTGGCTGCTCTGTTCGAGGGACTTCATCGCCTGCTGCGCACTGGCGATGGTTTGCCTGCCATCGCTGGTCAGCAGCTGGTTGGCGTTGCGCATCAGCGTAGAGGTTTGCTCCAGGGTCGCGCCGGCCTGCTTGCTCAGGAGCGTCATCTGCTTTAAGGCCTGACGAATGTCGTCGCGCTGATCGGAGATCGCTCCAGTGGTTTGCTCCAGATGCTGCAACGTGCGCGACAGCGTCTCCACGTTATTCGAAGAAAACATCGCGTTGGCGTTATGCAGCAATGTGTTGGTGCCGCTGAGCAAGTCGTCGCTGTCGTTCAACAGGCGGGAGATGGGCGACGGCGAGGCGATGATCACTGGCAGGTTGCCGCCCTCGCCTTTCAGCGCCTCGCTTTGCGGTGTGCCGCCGCTGAGCTGGATAAGCGATGTACCGGTGATGCCGGCCAGTGCCAGTTTTGCGTAGGTGTCACGCTTGATCGGGGTTTCCCCGGCAACACGGATCTGCGCCAGCACCCGGCGCGGGTCCTGGGGATCGAGGCGCAACTGCACAACGTCACCGACCTTGATACCGCTGTACTGCACCGGACTGCCCCGAGACAAACCGGTCACCGCCTCGTTGAAGACAACCTGATAGTCCTTGAAGGCCGAGTCGACGCTGGATTTCGCCAGCCACAGACCGAACAGCAGTGCGGCGGCGACCACGATGACCGTGAACAGACCGATCAGAACGTGATGGGCGCGGGTTTCCATCATGAGACCTCGTGTGGGTAAGTGGCCGCTGAATAGGCCGAGCGGCCGCGCGGGCCATGGAAGTATTCGTGAATCCACGGGTCTTTGGTCGCAGACACCCTGTCGATGCTGTCCGCGACCAGTACACGCTTCTGCGCCAGCACGGCGACGCGGTCGGTGATTGTATAAAGCGTGTCGAGGTCGTGGGTGACCATGAACACGCTCAGTCCCAAGGCGTCGCGCAGCGTCAGGATCAACTGGTCAAACGCGCCGGCGCCGATCGGATCGAGCCCGGCAGTGGGTTCGTCCAGAAACAGAATGTCCGGATCCAGCGCCAGTGCTCGCGCCAGCGCCGCGCGCTTGATCATGCCCCCGGAGAGCGACGCGGGGTATTTATGAGCCGCTGACAGCGGCAGTCCGGCCAGCGCCATTTTGATCCCGGCCAGATGCTCGGCTTCCTCCCGGCTCAGCCCGGCGTGTTCGATGAGCGGCAGCGCGACGTTCTCCGTAATGGTCAGCGAAGAGAACAGCGCGCCTTTCTGGAACAGGACACCGAAACGTCGTTCAACCTGTGAGCGCGCGTTGTCGGGCAGATTCAGCAAATCCTGACCCAGCACACGGACGCTTCCTGCGGCAGGCCTTTGCAGCCCGACAATGCTGCGCAGTAACACCGACTTGCCGGCGCCGGAGCCGCCCACCACGCCAAGGATCTCTCCGCGATACAGATCCAGATCGAGGTTCTCGTGCACCACTTGCGGGCCGAAGCGATTGCTCAGGCCGCGAACCTCAATCACCGTCTCGACGGGTTGTACGCAGCGGCGGGTCACCAGCCAATCTCCATGCAGAACATCGCGACCAAGGCGTCCAGCACGATGACCACGAAAATGGACTGCACCACGCTCGATGTCGTGTGAGCCCCGACCGATTCGGCGCTGCCCTCGACCTTGAAGCCTTCCAGGCACCCAATGGCGGCGATGAAGAACGCAAATATCGGCGCTTTGGCGATACCCACGAGAAAGTGCTGCACGCCGATGTCGGCCTGCATCAACGACAGAAACATCGCCGGCGAGATGCCTAGCGACAGCGCGCAGACCACGCCGCCACCGACAATGCCGCAGATCATCGCGAGGAAGGTCAGCATGGGCAGTGAGATCAGCAGCGCGAGCACGCGGGGCAGCACCAGCAGCTCTGTAGGACTCAGCCCCAGGGTTTGCAGCGCATCCAGCTCTTCGTTGGCTTTCATCGAGCCGATCTGCGCGGTGAAGGCGCTGGCCGTACGACCGGCGAGCAGGATGGCGGTCAGCAACACGGCGAATTCCCGCAGGAATGAGAAGCCGATCAGGTCAACGGTGAAAATCGTCGCGCCAAAAGCCTTTAGCACTGTGGCACCGAGAAAGGCCACCACGGCGCCAACCATGAACGTCAGCAGCGCCACAATGGGCGCTGCGTCCAGACCGATTTGCTCGATGTGGGCGATAACGGATGTGGTGCGCCAGCGCCGAGGGCGAAACAGCGTAGAAGCGAAGGTCTGCAGGATGAGCCCGATAAAGCCGAGCAGTTGCAGCGTGTCCTTCCAGATCACCTCCACCGCCGCGCCAATTCGCGCCAGCAGCTGCATGCCCACGGCCGCCTCTGGCTCTCGGACGGGCTGGCAGTAGTCAGCCAGTGCGCTCTGGATGGTCTGCATAAGCGCGCGGCTGGACTCCGGCAGATTGGGCGCTTGCACGGCCAGCAAACGCAGGCGCTGCACGCCGAGCAGCTCTACCAGCAACGACGCGCCAGCGGTGTCTAGCGCGCCGAGCTCATCCATGTCCACGAGGGTGGTTGGGCCGAATCCGGCGCTTAATGCGTCGGTCTGGCGCTTGAGTTCGCGGTAATGCGCGAGCGTCCAGTCTCCGGCGATCCGCAACTGAGCCGGATTGCTCGAAGTGTCCATCAACACGCGCCCTGGATCCTTGGGCGCGGAGGAAGCCTGCGTGGTCAGTGGGGTCATAGCGACGAGCTTAGTTGGTGTTGGCCGGGGCAGACGGGCTCTCGGCTGGCGCGCTGTCCGCGGGTTTTTTCGCGTCCGAGTCATCCGGAGCCGCAGCGTCGGTGCCTGGCTTCAGGCCTGCGGGCTTGATCTTGTTGCGAGTGACGGCCGGCTGGTCGCGCTCAGTGACGTCAAAGCGCAGCACACCGATCATCTGCCCGTCCTCAGTGAGCACCCTCACCTGCCATTTGCCGAGCACGTCCGGCGGGAAATTCTGCTTGTGCGTCCAGGCCCGATAACCTTCCTCACGGCCGCCCTTGATGTCTAGAGCAATACGCTCCACTTCCTCGCCGTTGTGGCGCCACACGTGATAAATCCGCTCGTTCAGGCCGCGCGGGGCGTTGATCGATGTGTAGGCGTAGAGACCGGCACTGCGCAGCTGGTTGACGCCGATTTCCTGAATACTCTCGCCGGGGGTCCGATTCTGGTTATCGAAGCGCGTGCTGATCGCCGCCTCGGTCAGCCAGAGCGTCGCCGGCGGTACCCAGAATCGTGCCATCCAGCCTACCCCTCCGATCGCCAGCGTCATCGCCACCAGGCCAACGCCGCGTTTCCAGCTGTTGATCGGATAACCCGACGCCAGGCTCGGGAACGACAGCAGCATCGCAATGCCCAGCGCCAGTTTGTAGCTCTCGGCGGTGGTCAGGTGAACGATGATCGGCAGCGCCGTGAGCAATGCGGCAAACAGCGTCAGGGTATGCAGCGCCATGAACGCCCAGCGGCGCGGGGCCAGCCATTTGTAGTACAGCGGGTCGATGATCGAAATCAGTCCTGCAGCCCCGAGCAGCCCCGTGAACGCCAGCTGTCCGCTGTACCACGTGGTCGTCACGAAAAAGAACGGCAGCACGAAAAACAGGCTTTCCTGGTGGATCATCTGGGTGGCGTAGCGCAACAGCGGCTGCGGTATCTCTCGCTTGAACATCTTCGCGAACAGGGCGACGGCGCTGTTTTCCACCATCAGCCAGATCCAGCTCACCAGCAGAATGACCGCAATCCATGTGGCCAGCTTCGCCTGTCGATCCACCAGAATGAAGCTGCCAATGCCTGAACAGAACCCGAAGAACGCAATCAGCCCGGGGTAGCGCTTGATGAACTCCAGCACGCGCTGGACCTGCGAGTGGTGAATGATTGCGTTAATGTCCGGCATCGTGGCGCGTCGCTCTTAGGTATGGGTCTGGATCTGGGTGAATAAAAATAACCAAAATTGGACGGCGCCCACCGCGACGAAATTTTTAACGCCACGCGCCTCGCTTATAAAGGCCGCTTCTTGTAAACCCGCCACCGCCAAAGAATCAGCAGCGCCACCAGCGCTGTCAGCAGGCATCCGACAGCGTACAGCTCATCGTAGCTGAGCAGTGGCTCTTCAACGCGAAGATACCCGGGTTGCGCCAGCAGTTGACGCATCGCCTGATTGGCCAGATCCAGGCTTACACCACGGGTCCGCCTGGCCGGGTCCTGGAAACGACCATCGTCGTAATCATTCAACGCACCCCAGTAGTAGTCGGCCAGCGCGCTATTGCCCTGAACCGCCCAGGCCTGCCTGGCAATGGATGCCTGCTGCAGCCGCGCAAAGGTCGCCGGGTCCATGCCTTCCTTGCGCAGCCGCTGGAGCATCGAACGCACGGCGGCGGTGGCCGAATCGACGTCTTCGCGGTTCAGGTCGGCGTTGAGGCTGAGAAAACCGGTGTCCCCGAACGCTTCGCGATCAGCCCATGGACCGTAGGAATAACCCTTGTCCAGACGCAGTTCGCTGTACAGCGCCCAGTCCAGATAAGCCTTCACCAGGTCCCAGGTTTCATCGTGCTGCTCGCCCATGTCCGGCTCGGGGAACAGCAGATGCAGCTTCGCGCCATCGCCCAACGCGCCGCGGATCAGCGTGCGCTCAGGATCGGCCTTTTCGGTCATCGAGCGGAGCGGCGGATGTTCGGTTGGATCGACCGCATTAAGCTGGCCGAAGGTGCGCTCCAGATAAGCCGGCAGCAACTTGTCGAGTTCGCCCACGATGATCAGCGTCATGTTGTTTGAGGCGTACCAGTTGTCGTGGATATGCTCGACTTGCTCCAGCGTGAGGTGATCAACCTCGGCCCGCTCCGGGCATTTGAGGCCGAGCTCCACGGCAAGCTGGCTGCTGGCGCCGTGGCCCAGATCGCGTTTGTCCAGCCAGCGTTGCAAATGCGAATAATGGCCACCGTCTTCACGGGCGACGATGCGCTTGGCAGTGTCCAGATTGGCCTGATTGATTTGCGTGTGGGTCAGCAGATTGAGCAGAAGATCGAGCACCTTGCGCTGGTTTTGCGCCGGCGCCTCGATGACAAAGGTGGTGTCGGTGTTGCTGGTGAACGCGTTCCACTCGCCGCCCAGTGCCTGCATCTGCTGCTCAAGGCCGCCCTCACCGCTGTTGTCGATCCCGCTGAAAAGCAGATGCTCAAGCAAGTGCGGCAACTCTTTGTCTTCGCATTTGAAGTCATCGAAGCCAATGCCCACAACGAGACGAATAGAGACGTGACCTTTGTCCGCAGGCTTTAGCAACAACTGCAAACCGTTGGGCAGCACGTAGCCCTCGACCTGAAACCGGTCAAGGGCCATGGAAGAAAGGGATGTCAGAACCAGACAAACGAACAGCAGGCAACGCATAAAAACGGGCTTCCTTGCGGGCCGGTATGTGTAACAGACTTCGCAGCGGCCCCTGCGTTCACCACGATTAATCCGCGTTGCCCTCGCTGGACAAGGCGCCTGTGTCAGTGGTTTCAAGGACCGCGTAGGCGCTGCTGCAGAACAGCGAATTCAAGCGTTTCATGTCGGAAATCAGCTCCAGGTGCAGGGAACTGGTCTCGATGCTCTGCACGATCTTGCGTTGCAGCCTGCTGACATGGGCGTGGGCCAGGCGCCGCTCCTGTGCCCTGAAACGACGTTTCTCGCGCAACAACTGGCGCGCGCTTTCCGGGTCGCCGCTGAGGAAGACCGACAGGCCAAGACGCAGATTTGCCATCAGTTGCTCGTGCAGCCCGGACAGTTCTTCCAGGCCGACATCGGAAAACGACCGGCGCTGCGACGTCTTCTGCTGCTGGACCTTGCGCAGCATGCGCTCGATCAGCCCGCTGGCCAGCTCCAGGTTGATCGCCAACTCGATAATCTCGGCCCAGCGGCGATTGTCCTGATCGCTGAGGTCATCGCGTGGCATCTGCGCCAGGTACAACTTGATGGCGTTGTAGAGCACCTCGACATCATCGTTGAGCCGACGCACTTCCTGAGTGACCGCCGTCTGGTTGCCACGCAGCACCTCTTGCATGGCATTGAGCATGCTGTCGATCAGATCGCCCATGCGCAGGGTTTCGCGCACGGCATTGGCCAGCGCCAGGCTCGGCGTGGCGAGTGCGGTCAGGTCCAGATGGCGAGGCTTGGTCTGACCGTTGATCTCGGCCTGCTGCGGCAGAATCGACGCGCACAGGCGCCCCATCGGTCCCACCGTCGGCAGCATGATCAGGCAACGCAGCGAGTTGTAAATCACGTGGAAGCTGATGACCAGGCTCGACGGGCTGACGTTCAGCGTGTCCATCCAGGCCACCAGCGGGGTCAACACCGGAGTGATCAGCAACAGGCCGATCAGCTTGTACAACAGGCTGCCCAGCGCCACTTGCCGGCCGGCCACGTTTTGCATGCTGGTGCTGAGAAATGCCAACAGGCCGCTGCCGATGTTGGCGCCGATCACCAGGCCGATTGCCACCGGCAGGCTGATGATCTCCGCGCCTGCAAGCGTCGCGGTCAGCAGCACCGCCGCAAGGCTTGAATACGAGATCAGCGCGAACATGGCCCCGACCAGTGCGTCCAGCAGAAGGTCGCCCGTCAGTGACGCGAAAAGCACTTTCACCCCGGCGGCCTGGGTAATCGGCGCGGCGGCAGTAACGATCAACTGCAAGGCGAGAATGATCAGGCCCAGCCCGATGCCGACACGGCCCAGTTGGCCCACACGGGTTTGTTTGCGCGACAGAAAGAAGACCACGCCCAGAAAAATGAGCAGTGGCGACAGCCACGACAGGTCGAATGTCAGGATTCGCGACATCACCGCAGTACCGACGTCGGCACCGAGCATAATGGCCAGCGCTGGCGTCAGGCCCATCAAGCCCTGGCCAACAAAGGACGTCACCAGCATCGCCGTGGCGTTACTGCTTTGCACCACGGCGGTGACCAAAATCCCCGCGACAAAGGCCAGCGGGCGTTTGGACATGTTCTGGCCAATGACCCGGCGCAGCTGCGAGCCATAGACGCGCAGAATGCCGGTCCGAACGATGTGTGTGCCCCAGATCAATAGCGCGACGGCGGAAAGCAAATCGAGCAGGGTCAGCATATGGAGAGCCCCCTGTAGGTTGCCCATCGGGCAAAGTTAAAAGGTCCAGCGTGTAGCGAGCGTAAGCGCTTGAGGTGCATCGACAGCGCGCTCAACTAAGCTTTAGTCGGCCTGTGGCCTTAATGCCAGCATGGCACAGCGGATTATCTCTTGAAACAAATCTGTCATAAATCAGGTGTTTGGACGCAGCACCTTCACGCCTTGCCAATAAAAAACGGGGCATTCACAGCCCCGTTGCTTTGACGTGTGTGCGGCGGACGTTATTGACCCGGCACGTCTTTGTGAAGTTTCACCGGGTCCTGCATCTTGCGCTTCTTCGCCATCGACGTGCGCATCTTGATGTTGATCGCTTCGACCGCCAGCGAGAACGCCATGGCGAAGTAGACGTAGCCCTTGGGCACATGCACATCGAACGACTCGGCAATCAGCACGGTACCCACGACGATCAGGAACGACAGCGCCAGCATCTTCAGCGATGGGTGCTTCTCGATGAAGTCGCTGATGACGCCCGCGCACAGCATCATGATCAATACCGCCACGATGATCGCCGCGACCATCACCGGTACATGGGAAACCATGCCGACAGCGGTGATGACCGAATCCAGCGAGAATACGATGTCGATGATTGCAATCTGAAGGATGGTGTACAGGAACATGCCGCCCTTGCCTTTCGGCTCGTCCAGCGACTCTTCCTCGCCTTCCATGCCGTGATAGATCTCCTGCGAGCTCTTCCACAACAGAAACAGACCACCGAAGAACAGGATCAGGTCGCGTCCGGAAATGCCCTGCCCCCATACCACGAACAGGTCGTCGGTGAGGCGCATGACCCAGGTGATCGACAGCAGCAGCAGAATCCGCGTCACCATCGCCAGCGCCAGACCGAAGATACGGGTGCGCGGCTGCATCGCTTTGGGCATGCGGCTGACCAGGATCGAGATCATGATGATGTTGTCGATGCCCAGCACGATTTCCAGGGCAGTCAGCGTGAAGAAAGCAACCCAGATCTCAGGGTTGGTCAGCCATTCCATTACGTATTCCTTTAAGCGTTCGTATTCCCGCTGGCGCGGCGGCGCCAGAGGGAGCGTTGAGTTGCGTTATAGACTGCTGAAGAACGGGAAAATCCCCATCAGCAGCGCAGCGATCAGAATGCACACGCACACCAGCACGGCCCATTTGAGGGTAAAGCGCTGGTGATCACCGAACTCGATGCCCGCCAGTGCCACCAGCAGATACGTCGACGGCACCAGCGGACTCAACAGGTGGACGGGCTGGCCGACGATCGAGGCACGTGCCATTTCCACCGGGCTGATGCCGTAATGCGAAGCAGCTTCGGCGAGGACCGGCAGCACGCCGTAGTAGAACGCATCATTGGACATGAAGAAGGTGAACGGCATGCTGACAACGGCAGTGATCACGGCCAGGTAAGGGCCCATCGCGTCCGGGATCACTGCCAGCAGGCTCTTCGACATCGCGTCGACCATTCCGGTGCCGGACAGGATACCGGTAAAGATCCCCGCAGCAAAAATCAGTCCGACCACCGCCAGCACGCTGCCGGCGTGGGCCGCTACACGATCTTTCTGCGCTTGCAGGCACGGGTAGTTGACGATCATGGCGATACTGAATGCGATCATGAACAGCACCGGCAGTGGCAGCAGCCCCATGATCAGCGCCACCATCAGCACCAGCGTCAGAGCAGCGTTGAACCAGATCAGCTTGGGACGACGCGCTTCGGGAAACTGCGAAACGCTGATGTCGCTGTGGTCGACTTCGTCACCGGGCAGGTGCAGTTCACCCAGGCGCGCACGCTCGCGTTTGCCGTAGAAGTAGGCGATCACCAGGATTGCCACGACGCCCGCCAGCATTGCCGGAATCATTGGCACGAAGATGTCGGATGGATCGACATGCAGGGCGCTCGCCGCACGCGCGGTCGGGCCGCCCCATGGCGTCATGTTCATCACGCCGCCGGCCAGAATGATCAAGCCGGCCATGATGCGCGGGCTCATGCCCAGACGGCTGTACAGCGGCAACATGGCGGCCACGCAGATCATGTACGTCGTGGCGCCGTCACCGTCCAGCGAGACAACCAGCGCCAGCACCGCCGTACCGACCGACACTTTTACCGGGTCGCCCTTCACCAGCTTGAGGATCTTGCGCACGGCCGGGTCGAACAGCCCGGAGTCGATCATCAGTGCGAAATAAAGGATGGCGAACATCAGCATCACGCCCGTTGGCGCAAGCTTGGTGATGCCCGCAAGCATCATTGGGCCGATTTCCGAGGCGAAGCCTCCGAACAGGGCAAATACGATAGGAACGATGATCAAGGCAATCAGCGCTGACAGGCGCTTGCTCATGATCAGGTACATGAAGGCGACGACCATGGCGAAGCCGAGGAAGGTCAACATAGCAATACTCCAGCGTTACGCGGCGGGGAACAGACGAGACGAATCGATCAGCTCAAAACGAGCGGCGCGTGGAGTCGGGGATTACGGAGGGGGTACTGCAGGGCACATGCAAGCATCGGGAATCACCTAATTGTTGTTGTAGATGGGCCGGAGAACGTCAAGCGCGTTCGTCCTGGCCGACCGGTCTGTCGCCGGCGGTGAGGTGATGCTAAACGGGGAAGCTTTCAGCCAGCTTTCGCTGCACTCCGCGAGTTGACGATCGGGAATTTGAGTTATCGACCTCGGATGCGGTCAGACCCCTACATAACCTGGAGAATGCTCATGAGTGAATTGCATACCGGTGGATGCCATTGCGGCAATCTGCGTTACCAGCTCGATGGCCCCGTGGATGACGTTGCCCACTGCCACTGTTCGATTTGTCGGCGCACGTCAGGCGGCATCGTGATGACGTGGACCAGCGTGCCGGTCGAAGCCTTCAAATGGCTGGCGGGCAGTCCCACTACTTATGATTCAGGTGCGACGTGTGTGAGGTATTTCTGCAATAACTGTGGGGCGCAGATCGCACTGTTCAGCCGCAACAGTCCGGAGACCATGGACGTGACCATCGCGACTCTTGATCATCCGGAGCTGACGCCTGCCGATCGACACATCTGGACCGACAGCCGCCTGCCCTGGCTGCACCTGGACGAGCATTTGCCGGGTGAGCCCGGGGAAACTGCCTGAATCATTGCCGGCCGTGCCGCTGCGCAACGATCAAGGCAGCTCCAGCCCGCCCGCTGCCTTGTGCAATGCCCGCAGGTGCTCGCCGACCTGCTTGAGGTTGTCTTCGGTCGCTGCAATCTCGGCGGCGCGGTCGGGATCAAGCAGCGCCCTCACCTCTGTGTCCAGATCGCCGCTGAGCCGTTGCAGCTGTTTCTGCCGCTGGCTGCTCTCGTTTTCCAGACGCTCCCACTCGCCTTCCTGCGGCAGACCGTAGCCGCCGCTGCCGAGCAATTCTGCGGGGCGACTCAAAAATCCGCTGTTGGCCAGAATGTCCTGCAGCGTGCCGGTCGCTTTGGACACGCCGTTGTCCTTCTGCTCCACGGCACTGAGGTATCGCTGCTTGACCTCATCCTGCGCCAGCAATAATTGACGACGCAGCCCGGCCTGCTCCAACAGCAACATTGCAGCGCTGGTGCGCAAATCGGCCTGGGCAAAGTAAGGGCGTCGCTCTTGCGGTGTCAGAGCCAGCCAGTCTTCCACTGTGGTTTGCTTGACGCGGGTGGTCTTGCGCAGCACATCGAACATCGCCTGATAACGGTCGCGGTACGAGTCGAAGCGGTAGCCCATGCGCAGCGCTTTCTTGGGATCGTCCAGCACGCTGGTGTCCGCCAGCCCCCTGCCCTTCAGCACTTCCAGAAGTCCGTTGGGCATGATGCTGTCCAGCCCGACAAGCCGCGGATCGTTAGTGCCACTGCGCAGCAACTTCAGGTTTTCCACCGCGCAGTTATTGGACAGGAACCAGTAATCCCCGTCATAGGCCCAGTGCATCTCCGCAGCGTGCTGAACCAGACCGTTGATCTCTTCACGGGACAGTTTCAGCGGGACCGAGGCCAGGCCGCGCAGTTCGGTCTTGGTGTACTCATCGATCACCTGACCCAGCGGCAGGACAAACAGGCGCGACGGATACTTGCCGGTCAGGCCGCTCCAGCTGGACAGTTGCAGGTCGTTGACAAAAGCGCGATACGACAGCACCAAATGCTGATCAAGGTCGAGTCGGCAGTCGGGGCCACGCGGGCGACCGGGCTTGCAGATCACCAGCCGCAACATGCTATGGCCCCAACGGCTCGCCAGATTCTGGTTGGCCTCGGCCAGCAGGTAATCGACTTCGTACACCCGCTCGGGGTCGAGCTTGCCCAACGGCTGTCGGGCGAAGTCGTTTCCGGCGTTGAGGTAAGGATAGGACGTCGGACACTGATCCTTCGTCGCGGGCGCCCAGTCGAAACGAGCCTTGTAATAGTCGTACAGCGCCGGACGGCGACAGGCGTAGGCGGGATCGAGGAGGAAATACTCCATGTTCACCGCAACGAATTCCAGCGGGCTGCTGATTTCGTAGATGTCGGGGCTGCGCGCGACCTGGCCATTGCGCTCTTCCCTGTCACCGCGGCGGCCGACGTATTGCGGCCATCCCGCCAGATCCAGAAGGCGCGGATCATCACTCAACGTGAAGCGTCGGTCGGTCTGTCCCCGGCAACTGTCACGCAGGCCGACTTTGCCCACGCTCTTGCCCTGCCGGGTACACGCGACAATCAGCTTGCGGTCTTCAGCGGACCAGAGCTGCGCGTGATCATAAATGTGGGTCAGCTCATGCAGCACCGTGGCGAGCATTTCTTCGCGCACGGTGCCATGAGGACGGTTGGTTCGGGTCGTTGCAGCGCTGCCGTCGGTCAGGCCTGCGAGCAGGTGCTGATTCAGGTCCAGACGGTAAGGGCCGTCTGCACGACCGTAGGCATTGGACGGCATGTCGTCGGTCCAATGCACTTCGACCTTTCTATCAAGCTTGCTGACAAACAGTGGCGGCAGGTGCGCCATGGCTTCGTCGAGCAATGTCTGGCTGGCCTTTTGTTGAGCAGGACTGAGCCCGTCGGTATGCAGCGACAGGCTGAGGTCGGCGAAGGCGCTCGTGCAGATCAGCGAGAGCGCCGACTTCAGCAGCCAGACAGCGAGGTGTTTCACAGTGCGAGGATGGCCTCGGCGAGGTCCTGATCGCTGGCGTTGCGCGCTTCAGGCAAACGATCGCGCAATGTCATGAAGGCTGCGTCGAGCAGTGCGCCATGGATATCACCGTTGCTGGCGACGTAGCTGGCGGCGTCGTCACGGGCTTCAAGCACGAGTTTCCAGTTGCGCACGGATGAGGTGGTGTCGGAGGTGAAATCGATGCTGCGGCCGAGGGCGCGAACGACGATGTTACTGGTGGCCTTCAGGGTTTGCGCCTGTGCCATGTCAGTCAGCAAGAGCAGGCCGAGGGCGGCAGCGATCAACGGGGTACGCATGGAACGTCTCCAAAATACGGAAGTTACAAAAAAGTGACTATTGGACGAGGATTGCCTGCGCCAGTTCAAGGTCGCTTGCATGAAGTTTTGGATGGGATTGACGCAGGTACGCCAGCGCCGATTCCAGTCGTGCTCCTCGCAGTTGGCCGTCACTGGCGACAAACACTGCAGCATCATCCTGGGCGGCAATTATCAACTTGCTATCGAACGGCCCTGTCGTCAGTTGGCTGGTGGCGTATCCGGTTTTGACCAGGCTTTGTGTGGTGACATCGAACGCCTGAACCTGAGTGGAAATACTCAAGGTGGCGATGACAGCAAGCACTGGGCGAGACAACGGATGCATGGCTATTCAGGGCTGTTCGGGGTCTGCGGTATGGGTTGCAAGGCTAGCGCAACACCCGGGCCAGAGCTAGTGCAAAGGCCCGGGCGTGGGCTGGATAAATCTGTCGCGGTACTGAATCAGATGGCAAGAATCGCCTGCGCCAGTTGCGCATCCGACGCTTGCAGGCCCGGTGCAACCTCGCGGATGTGTTGCAAGGCGCCCTGAAGCTTCACGCCACGGAGCTCGCCTTCGCTGGCAACGAAGCTTGCAGCGTCGTCGCGGGCGGCCAGGACGATCTTGTCGTCATGAAAGGAGGAGGAAATTTTTGACGTGGCATTGGACGAAGCATCGAGCGCACGGACAATGGTGTCGGTGGTGACCACGAAACTGGAAGCCTGGGCTCCAGTGGCGGCAACGATCAGGAAAGCGGCACTTAACAGACGAACGCGGGACATCATGTAGGCACTCCAAGATAACGGGATTCGAAAACCACTGACGCTTAAATCGGAAGCTCAGCGATAGCTGTCTCGCGAGTGCGTGCTCAAGGTGGCGCAAGATTAGCTTATAAGCGGGCGCGCGAACCATCCCGGCCTTATGCCAGTTGCCGCGATACAGCCCATACCCGCTTAAATCGCACGTAATTATTAGGCTGTATGGGTGTGTTGAAAAGGTTATGGAAACTGTACGGGTTGGGGTTGCCTTGCTATTTCTCCCGCCTGAAGCGACAAAACCCGTCAGCAGTAACCTGCTGACGGGTTTTGTTTGAACAATTCGGGTTGCTGGTGAGAGGCACGTGGCCTGGGACCAGCAGACGCTAGATTAGCGCCAGAACGGCTTGCTCAGCTCTTCGTAACGCTGGGATTCGCTGATACCGGCGTCAGCCAGCAAGCGTGCATCCAGATGAGCCAGCTGATGACGGCTGGACAGGCGACGCTGCCAGAGCATCAGGTTGGCGAACATGCGCAGCGGCAACGAGGCTTGTGCGGTTTTTGCGGTGTCTTCGTAGAACAGTTCGGAACTGACGGTGCGTTCCATGATGCTTCTTCCTTCCGCTTGTGGCGGGATTAGAGAGTGACTTGATTGGTGACAATATTCCTCTCATTGCCCTTCTCTCTCTAGACACAGTTCATTTGTATTGTGCTGCTCCAGTTAACTGTTAAAGACCACTGTTTTGTTCGGAAGTGGGGCAACTGTACGGGTCTGCACCAGAAGTGTGCTTTTTGGATACTTGCACGGATGATTTGCGGTTTTACATCAGCCAAATCACCCGTACAGCAGTACAGTTTTTGCCGGATTTGCGTTCAGTTCGCGAACTGTGACGACGAAAGGTCTCCTCCACGTTGAAACTGTGTGTTCAGATCGCCAACATGCGGCCGGTTTCTTCCAGGTTCAGGTGCCAACTGAGTGCATCCCGCAGAACGTGCGGAGTGTGACCGCCAATTGCGCAGGCGCGGCGGAAGTAGTCATTCAGCGCCTCGCGATAGGCCGGGTGCACACAGTTGTCGATGATGACCCGGGCGCGTTCGCGGGGCGCCAGGCCGCGCAGGTCTGCCAGTCCGATCTCTGTCACCAGAATGTCCACGTCGTGCTCGGTGTGGTCTACATGGCTGACCATAGGCACCACACTTGAGATCGCCCCGGCTTTGGCGATGGACTTGGTCACGAAAATGGCGAGATGGGCGTTACGCGCGAAATCCCCCGAACCCCCGATCCCGTTCATCATCCGCGTGCCACCCACGTGTGTGGAGTTGACGTTGCCGTACAGATCGAACTCCAGGGCGGTGTTGATACCAATAATGCCCAAGCGGCGGACAACCTCTGGATGGTTCGAGATTTCCTGAGGACGCAATAACAGTCTGGATCTGTACTGCTCGAGGTTTTCATAGACCGCAGCATGCTTACGCTCCGACAGCGTCATGGAGCAGCCCGAAGCAAAATCCAGCTTGCCCGCCTCGAACAGGTCGAACGTTGAGTCCTGCAGCACTTCCGAATACATGGTCATGCCATGAAAGGGCGAATCGATCAGCCCTGTCATGACGGCATTGGCGATCGTGCCTACCCCGGCCTGCAGCGGCATCAGCTGATTGGTCAGGCGGTTCAGCCGCACTTCGTTCTTGAAAAACTCGACCAAGTGGCCCGCGATAGCCTGAGTGTCGGTGTCTGCCGGCAATACCGTCGACGGCGAGTCCGGTTGATCGCTGATCACGATCCCCACGATCTTGGCCGGATCGATCTTCACGGCCTGGCTGCCGATTCGGGTGTCCGTCTTCAGCACCGGGATCGGCAGGCGTGTTGGTCGGTAAGTGGGTATATAGATGTCATGCAGTCCCTCGAGCTCCAGAGGCTGGGCGAGGTTGATCTCGATGATCACGTGTTCGGCAAGGATGGCGAAGCTCGCCGAGTTGCCAACGGACGTGCTGAGCACCAGGTGCCCTTCCTCGGTGATCGCCACACATTCAATCACGGCGATATCCACGGCCTTGATCTGGCGATTGCGCAACTGCTCGACGGTGTCCGACAGATGCTGGTCGATGAACATCACGGTGCCGTCGTTGATGGCCTTGCGCAGGGTACTGTCGACCTGAAACGGCATGCGCCGGGAGAGCACGCCGGCTTCGGTGAGTTGCTTGTCCAGATCGTTGCCCAGGCTGGCGCCCGTCATCAGGCTGATCTTCAGCGGAACTGTCTTGGCGCGTTCAGCCAGCGCCTGGGGCACGGCCTTGGCTTCGCCGGCGCGGGTGAAGCCGCTCATGCCGACGGTCATGCCGTCCTTGATCAGGGAAGCGGCGTCGGCCGCGCTCATTATCTTGCTCATCAGCGAGGGCAGACGGATTCGTTCACGGTGCATGTTGTTTGATCTCATGACAAAGATGCGTGAGCGAAGTCTAGAGAGTTGAAGCTTGTTCGTCCCGCTACCAAGGTCGCAATAGAGGCTCTAATTGGCACCTCTGCGCGAGAAACACTTTTACCCAGGCTGTAAAAAACCCTCGACCACTGCCTGCGCCGAGGGTTGTTTTATTGCGGTTTGCAGCGGTTATTCGATCGCTTTGACCATGTCCTCAATAACCTTTTTGGCGTCACCAAAAACCATCATGGTTTTGTCCAGATAGAACAGTTCGTTATCCAGGCCTGCATAGCCGCTGGCCATGGAGCGCTTGTTGACGATGATGGTCTTGGCCTTGTACGCCTCAAGGATCGGCATGCCGGCAATCGGCGACTTTGGATCGTTCTTGGCCGCCGGATTGACCACATCGTTGGCGCCAAGCACCAGGACGACATCCGCCTGACCGAATTCGGAGTTGATGTCCTCCATCTCGAACACCTGATCGTAAGGCACCTCGGCCTCCGCCAGCAGTACGTTCATGTGCCCCGGCATCCGACCGGCCACCGGATGGATCGCGTACTTCACCGTGACGCCCGCGTGGGTCAACTTTTCGGTCAACTCTTTAAGCGCGTGTTGGGCTCGAGCGACTGCCAGCCCGTAGCCCGGCACGATGATCACGGTATCAGCGTTGGTCAGCAGGAAGGTCGCGTCGTCAGCCGATCCCGATTTGACCGGGCGGGCTTCCTTGGTGCCGCTCGCGGCACCGGCATCTGCTGCGCCACCAAAGCCGCCACCGATCACGTTGAAGAACGAGCGGTTCATCGCCTTGCACATGATGTACGACAGAATCGCACCGGAGGAGCCAACCAGCGAGCCGGCGATGATCAGCATCGAGTTGTTCAGCGAGAAGCCAATACCCGCTGCTGCCCAGCCTGAGTAACTGTTGAGCATCGACACCACGACGGGCATGTCTGCGCCACCAATCGGAATGATCAGCAGCACGCCGATCACGAACGCGAGGATCAGCATGATGCTGAACGCGAACAGGCTGCCCGTCAGCATGAACGTGATGCCGAACAGCAGTGTTGCCAAGCCCAGAATCAGATTGAGTTTGTGCTGACCGGCAAACTGCACCGGCGCGCCCTGAAACAAGCGGAACTTGTACTTGCCCGACAACTTGCCAAAGGCGATAACCGAACCCGAGAAAGTGATCGCGCCGATTGCCGCGCCAAGAAACAGCTCCAGGCGGTTGCCCGCAGGAATCGGATCGCCCAGGTGGTGAACGATGCCCAGCGACTGTGGCTCGACCACGGCAGCGATGGCGATAAACACGGCTGCCAGACCAATCATGCTGTGCATGAAGGCGACCAGCTCCGGCATCTTGGTCATCTCGACGCGCTTGGCCATGATCGAACCGGCAGTGCCACCGACCAGCAGACCGATAAGGATGTAGCCGATGCCTGCGCTGGCACCGTCGGTGGACAACGCGGCCAGTTTGAACACGAGTCCGATCGTGGTGAGAACAGCCAGCCCCATACCGAGCATGCCGAACAGGTTGCCTCGACGCGATGTGGTCGGGTGAGACAAGCCCTTCAGCGCCTGGATGAAGCAAATGGCCGAGACCAGGTACAGCAATGTGACGAGGTTCATGCTCATTACTTGGCTACCTCGTCTTTTGCCTTGGGCGCTTTCTTTTTGAACATCTCCAGCATCCGCCGGGTGACCAGAAAACCGCCGAAGACGTTAACGGCGGCCAGCGCGACGGCCAGCGTGCCCATGGTTTTGCCCAGTGGCGTTACTGTCAGCGCTGCGGCCAGCATGGCGCCGACGATGACGATGGCTGAGATAGCGTTAGTAACCGCCATCAACGGGGTATGCAGCGCAGGCGTCACGTTCCAGACCACGTGGTAGCCGACATAAATGGCCAGCACGAAAATGATCAGGTTGTAGATACCGGGTGAGATGAACTCTTCCATTATTTTTATCCTCAGCCGTTCTTGCGGATGACTTGGCCATCGCGGCACATAAGGCACGCGGCAACGATGTCGTCTTCGAGGTTGATCTGGAACTGTCCTTCCTGGTTGAAGAGCAGCTTCATGAAGTCCAGCAGGTTGCGTGCATAAAGAGCAGACGCATCCGCCGCGACCATGGCAGGCAGATTCGTGTGGCCGACGATGGTTACGCCGTGCTCGACTACCACTTGGTCTGCCACTGTCAGCGGGCAGTTGCCGCCCTGCGCTGCGGCCAGATCAATCACCACCGAGCCGGGTTTCATCTGCGCGACCGTTTCAGCGCTCAACAGCACCGGCGCTTTGCGACCGGGAATCAGCGCCGTGGTGATCACGATGTCCGCCTGCCTGGCGCGCTCATGCACGGCCACTGCCTGACGCTGCATCCAACTGGCCGGCATCGGGCGGGCGTAACCGCCGACGCCCACGGCAGCCTCGCGCTCTTCGTCTGTCTCGTACGGCACGTCGACGAACTTGGCCCCTAGCGACTCGATCTGCTCCTTGACGGCCGGACGTACGTCGGAAGCCTCAATGACCGCACCCAGACGTTTGGCAGTGGCGATGGCCTGGAGCCCCGCAACGCCCGCGCCGAGAATCAGCACGCGCGCTGCTTTCACCGTACCGGCCGCTGTCATCAGCATGGGCATGAAGCGTGGGTAGTGATGCGCTGCCAACAGGACAGCCTTATAGCCGGCAATGTTGGCTTGGGAAGACAGCACGTCGAGGCTTTGCGCGCGCGAGGTGCGTGGCGCCGCTTCGAGGGCAAAGGCGGTGATCCCGCGCTCGGCCAGCCTGGTGATCATGTCGTTATTGAAAGGATTAAGCATCCCGACAACTACTGCGCCGCTTTTGATCAGCGGGAGTTCAGCGTCGCTGGGAGCGCAGACCTTGAGAATGAGTTCGGCACCGAATGCATCGGCGGCGCTGCCCACCAAGGCGCCTGCTGCCTCATAGGCACTGTCGGTCACGCTCGCCGCAATGCCCGCGCCGTTCTGAACAGTTACTGTGTGGCCTTGGGCGATGAGCTTTTTGATGGTCTCGGGAGTGGCGGCGACCCGGGTTTCACCAAGCTGGGTTTCGAGGGGGACTCCAATGTGCACGTCAAATCTCCTGCGTGATCTTATTGTCTTTAATGAGGCCAGCGCGATACGGCCCGGGGGCTGGAATTGCGATCACTACGCCCGTTAAAGCAGCCGGGCGCGGCATTTTGCAGGGGATGTCAGAGGCCTTCAAGGGTTTCTGTAACTGAACGAAAAATGTACTACAAGTCACCCTGTGACCGATTGACGCACTAAATCGCACAAGTGCCTGATGCTAATGATCTTTTATGAATTTTTAGTCCGCAGATGGCTTCCGACGACGAAGTTATCAAATGACCTAAAAACAGGCTAGAGGGCTCTATTCGTATGACTATTGGGGCGTTAGGGTCTGAGCTGAGAAGTGTGTCGTAAATGCGACAAATCAGGATATCTGTAGGTTTTGAGGTGTGAGCACTACATGAAATCTTCAAGACGCAGATGAGTGTTTAAGGCAGCGAGTAAGTGTCGGCCTGTTGAATCAGCCAGTCGCGAAACGCTTTCAGGGACGCCGATTCCGTTTTGCGCTCCGGAATCATCAAGTAGTACGCCTTGGTGCTCGAGAGATGGTGCGGATTGGCAATCACCAGGCGCTTCTCGGCCAGTTCATGCTGAATAAGAAACGGCGGGATGAGCGCCACACCCATGTCGTGCATGGCGGCCTGCGCGAGCATTGAGAATAGCTCGTAACGGGGGCCTGTCATGTCGCGGGCCACGCCCATGTCCAGCGAGTTGAACCATTGCCTCCAGGCGTACGGCCGAGTGGTCTGCTGCAGCAGCGGCATCTCAGCCAGTTCTTGAGCGCTGATGCTGTGGCGTCCCCCAAGCAGCACGGGGCTGCAGACTGGCATCGGGTTTTCGCCCATCAGTCTGTGGGATTCGGTACCGGACCAGTCAGCATCCCCAAAATAGATAGCCGCGTCGAATTCGGTGTCCGCGAACAAAAAGGGGCGCGTGCGGTTGGTCAGGTTGATAGTGACGTCAGGGTGTTTCTTCTGAAAATCTTTCAGGCGCGGCAGTAGCCATTGCGTGCCGAATGTAGGCACCACCGCGAGTTCGATCGCATTGACGCCCTGATGACCCATCACTGACAAGGTGTCGCGTTCAACGGCATCGAGTTGCGTCGCAATGCGTCGGCTGTAGGAAAGGCCCGCCTCTGTGAGCTTTACGCCCCGTCGCGAGCGTCGGAACAGGCCGACATTCAAGAACTCTTCCAGGCTGGCGATCTGTCGGCAGATCGCGCTCTGGGTCAGCGAAAGCTCTTCGGCCGCCTTGGTGAAGCTTTCGTGCCGCGCCGCTGCCTCGAAGCTTACCAACGCAGCGGTGCTAGGGATTTTACGGCGCATGTACCTTTGCCTCACACGGAAGGGCGGACAGACTGCTGATTGGTGTGCTTCGGAGTGAGAAATTAGCACAAGATGATGCGAAATCGTCGTTTGCTCCTTTGAAGGGTTCAGGCCTAGGCTCGCTCCATTACTTTTCCGGCAGGTCCGGAAGCGCATTGGGTGAGGAGAGAATCATGAGCGGCAAGGCAAGTTTCAGTTGGATCGATCCCCTGTTGCTGGACCAGCAACTCAACGAAGAAGAGCGCATGGTCCGCGACAGCGCCGAGCAGTTCGCCAGCGACAAACTGGCGCCGCGTGTGCTTGAGGCCTTCCGGCATGAAAAGACAGATCCAGCGATCTTCCGCGAGATGGGTGAGATAGGCCTTCTCGGAGCCACGATCCCGGAGCAGTACGGCGGTAGCGGTCTGAACTACGTGTGTTACGGCTTGATCGCTCGCGAGGTCGAGCGCGTTGATTCCGGCTACCGCTCGATGATGAGCGTGCAGTCCTCCCTGGTCATGGTGCCTATCAACGAATTCGGCACTGAAGCGCAAAAACAGAAGTACCTGCCAAAACTCGCCTCCGGTGAATGGATCGGTTGCTTCGGCCTCACCGAACCCAATCATGGTTCGGATCCGGGCGCGATGATCACCCGCGCGCGGACCGTCGAAGGCGGCTATCGACTGACCGGTAGCAAAATGTGGATCACCAATAGCCCGATCGCCGACGTGTTCGTTGTCTGGGGCAAAGATGACGCTGGGGACATCCGCGGCTTCGTATTGGAAAAAGGCTGGCAAGGCCTGACTGCTCCAGCGATTCACGGCAAAGTCGGCCTTCGCGCTTCGATCACCGGCGAGATCGTGATGGACAACGTGTTCGTGCCGGAAGAGAACATCTTCCCGGACGTCCGTGGTCTAAAAGGGCCTTTCACGTGCCTGAACTCCGCCCGCTACGGCATCTCTTGGGGCGCCTTGGGGGCTGCCGAGTTTTGCTGGCACACCGCGCGTCAATACACGCTGGACCGTCAACAGTTCGGCCGTCCGCTTGCGGCCAATCAACTCATCCAGAAAAAGCTCGCAGACATGCAGACCGAGATCACGCTGGCGCTTCAAGGCTGCCTGCGTCTTGGCCGGATGAAGGACGAGGGCACCGCAGCCGTGGAAATCACCTCCATCATGAAACGCAACTCCTGCGGCAAGTCGCTGGACATCGCGCGTATGGCCCGTGACATGCTGGGCGGCAACGGCATTTCTGATGAGTTCGGTATCGCCAGGCATCTGGTCAACCTGGAAGTGGTCAATACCTACGAAGGTACTCATGATGTCCATGCGCTGATCCTGGGGCGCGCGCAGACCGGCATCCAGGCCTTCTATTAAGGAGCCTGCAATGGGCGCTTTATCGCATTTGCGTGTGCTGGACTTGTCTAGGGTGCTCGCCGGCCCGTGGGCAGGACAGATTCTGGCTGACCTGGGTGCGGAGGTGATCAAGGTCGAGCGCCCGGGCAATGGCGACGACACGCGCGCCTGGGGACCGCCCTTTCTGAAGGATCCGCGCGGAGAAAACACGTCCGAAGCTGCCTACTACCTGTCTGCCAACCGTAACAAACAGTCCGTCACCATAGACTTCACTCAGCCTGAAGGGCAGAGGCTGGTTCGGGAGCTGGCGGCGAAGTCCGATATCGTCATCGAGAACTTCAAGGTTGGCGGATTGAAGGCTTACGGTCTGGACTACGATTCGCTGCAGTTGGAAAATCCCAGGCTTATCTATTGCTCGATTACCGGGTTCGGTCAGACGGGGCCCTACGCCAAGCGGGCAGGTTACGACTTCATGATCCAGGGGCTCGGTGGGCTAATGAGCCTTACCGGCCGGGCCGAGGGTGAAGATGGCGGGGGGCCGGTCAAGGTCGGCGTGGCGCTGACGGATATTCTGACAGGGCTGTATTCGACCTCCGCGATTCTTGCTGCTCTGGCGCATCGGGATCAGGGAGGGGTTGGTCAGCACATCGATATGGCATTGCTGGATGTGCAGGTCGCCTGCCTCGCGAATCAGGCGATGAATTACCTGACGACAGGCGTCTCCCCAAGGCGACTGGGTAATGCTCATCCGAACATCGTGCCCTACCAGGATTTTCCCACTGCCGACGGCGATTTCATTCTCACGGTTGGGAACGACAGCCAGTTCCGCAAATTCGCAGAAGTGGCCGGGCAACCGCAGTGGGCCGTCGATCCGCGATTTGCGACCAATAAGCAGCGCGTGGCGCATCGTGCCGAACTGATCCCGCTGATTCGGCAGGCCACCGTCTTCAAGACCACGGCCGAATGGGTCATGGCGTTGGAGGGGGCTGGCGTACCGTGTGGGCCTATTAATGATGTCGCCCAGGTATTCGCAGATCCGCAGGTGCAGTTCCGCGGTTTGCAGGTGCACTTGCCGCATGCGTTGGGCGGGACGGTTCCTCAAGTCGCCAGCCCTATCCGTTTATCAGCGACGCCTGTTGAATATCGGCGTGCGCCGCCGTTGTTGGGAGAGCATACGTGGGAGGTTCTCACCGGCGTACTGGGCTTATTAGACGCTGATGTGATGAAGCTGCGCGAAGCGGGTGTTGTTTAAGAGCTAATGCTCTGGCGGGTCTGATTGGCTGGTCTCTATATAAACAGAAGGAAGTACAGGATTTCATTGGAGTTTTAGCTTTTTCAGTAAAAGTTCAAATTAGGTGTTGACGCCCCTCTGGATCTGTCTATAATTCGCCCCACTTCCGGCGCAGACGAAACGGAAAACTCCTTGATAATCAAAGAGTTGGAC
>NZ_MDEN01000058.1 GCF_001705435.1 Pseudomonas graminis | reverse complement strand
CGGCTGAAGCCGGTCCCACTGACACAGCGCACGACCATTGTGGGACCGGCTTTAGCCGGGAATTCGTCAGGTGTCACGCCGCAAAATCGAGGGTGTAGCCACTGGCCTCTTCCCGGCTGAAGCCGGTCCCACTGACACACTGCGCGCCGTTAGTGGGACTGACATATGCCCACGTCGCGCCTGTTACTGCGCCAACGGGCCCACTTCACGCATCGGCTTGCCACGCACGGGCGCGTCGCCGGCGACGTAGTAGTCGGCGGTGCTGCGCGGCAGCGGGGCGCGGCCACGGATCTTGTCGGCGATTTTCTCGGCCATCATGATCGTCGGTGCGTTGAGGTTGCCGGTGGTGATCAGCGGCATGATCGACGCATCCACCACGCGCAGCCCTTCCATCCCGTGCACGCGGCCCTCGCCATCGACGACAGCCATTTCATCGGTGCCCATCTTGCACGAGCAGGATGGGTGATACGCAGTCTCGGCATGCTCACGGATAAACGTGTCCAGCTGCTCGTCGCTCTGCACGTCGATGCCCGGGCTGATTTCGCGGCCACGGTATTGGTCCAGCGCTGGCTGCTGCATGATCTCGCGGGTCAGGCGAATGCCGTCGCGGAATTCCTGCCAGTCCTGCTCGGACGCCATGTAGTTGAAAAGAATGCTCGGGTATTCACGCGGGTTCTTCGATTTCAGCTGCACGCGACCACGGCTTGGCGAACGCATCGAGCCGACGTGCGCCTGGAAACCGTGCTCTTGCACGCCCTTGCTGCCGTTGTAGTTAATCGCGACCGGCAGGAAGTGGTACTGAATGTTCGGCCACTCGAATTCCTCGCGCGAACGAATGAAACCGCCCGCTTCGAACTGGTTGCTGGCGCCGATCCCTTTACCGAGGAACATCCACTCGGCACCGATGGCCGGCTGGTTCCACCACAGCAGCGACGGGTACAACGAGACCGGCTCTTTGCACGCGTACTGCAAATACATTTCCAGGTGGTCTTGCAGGTTTTCGCCAACGCCCGGCAGGTCGTGAACGACCGGAATGTCGAGCTTCTTCAGCAGCGGCGCAGGGCCGACGCCGGAACGCTGCAGGATTTGTGGCGAAGCAATGGCGCCGCCACACAGCAGGACTTCCTTGCGAGCGCGGGCTTCGATGCGGGTGTCGCTGTCGCCCACCATGTAGGCCACGCCGACGGCGCGCTTGTTGTCGAACAGAATCCGGTCGGTCAGCGCGTGAGTGACGATGGTCAGGGTCGAGCGCTTCTTCGCTTCGTCCAGATAGCCACGGGCGGTGCTGGCGCGACGGCCGAACGGCGTGACGGTGCGGTCCATCGGGCCGAAACCTTCCTGCTGATAACCGTTGAGGTCTCCGGTGCGCGGATAACCGGCTTGCACGCCTGCTTCGACCATCGCGGCGAACAGCGGATTGTTGCCCGCTTTAGGCGTGGTCACGCTGACCGGGCCTTCGCCACCGTGGTAGTCGTTAGGGCCGATATCGCGGGTTTCGGCCTTGCGGAAGTACGGCAGGCAATCGAGGTAAGACCAGTCTTCAAGGCCCGGGTTTTTTGCCCAGCCGTCGTAGTCCATGGCGTTGCCGCGGATGTAGCACATGCCGTTGATCAGCGACGAGCCACCCAGGCCCTTGCCGCGACCGCATTCCATACGGCGGTTGTTCATGTGTGGCTCTGGCTCGGTCTCGTAGGCCCAGTTGTAGCGACGGCCTTGCAGCGGGAACGCGAGCGCGGCCGGCATCTGAGTGCGGAAGTCGGCGCGATAGTCCGGGCCGCCGGCTTCAAGCAACAGCACGGTGACGCCTGCGTCTTCGGTGAGACGGGCGGCGAGGGTGTTACCGGCCGAGCCGGCGCCGATGATGATGTAGTCGTATTCCAAGATAAATCTCCTTGGGAGTTGCAAGCGTCAAGCCTCAAGCTGCAAGAAAAAGCAGCGAGACGGCGCCTGCGAGATTGATGGGGTGAGCGGCAGACCAGGACTGCAGTTGCTTTGTCTTGAGGCTTGCCGCTTGCCGCTTAAAACTGCTTCTAGAACACCGACGCGTAGTCGCCCAGCTCAACCTGCACAGACTTGATGCGTGTGTACTGCGCCAGCGAGCTGATGCCGTTTTCGCGGCCCACGCCCGACTGCTTGTAGCCACCGACCGGCATTTTCGCGTCGGATTCGCCCCAGGCGTTGATCCAGCAGATACCGGCTTCCAGTTGATGGATCACGCGGTGCGCGCGGTTCAGGTCTTTGGTCACGATGCCCGCAGCCAGACCCATTTCGGTGTCGTTGGCGCGGCGGATCACTTCCTCTTCGGTTTCGTAGCTGAGGATGCTCATGACCGGGCCAAAAATTTCCTCTTTGACGATGGTCATCTCATCGGTGCAGTCGGTGAACACGGTCGGCGCAACGAACGCGCCGTTGGCCAGCTCACCCTCGGTCAGACGGTCGCCGCCGATCAGCAGGCGGGCGCCTTCTTCCTTGCCCTTGGTGATGTAGCTGAGCACATTTTCCATGTGCGCGAAGCTCACCAGCGGGCCGAAGTTGATGGTGTCGTCCTGCGGATTGCCGACGCGGATGCGTTTGACGCGCTCAAGGATTTTTGCTTCGAAGGCTGCCTTCAGGGCGCTCGGCACGAACACGCGAGTGCCGTTGGTGCAGACCTGACCGGAGCTGTAGAAGTTGGCCATCATCGCGATGTCAGCGGCGCGATCCAGATCGGCGTCGTCGAAAATGATCAGCGGGGACTTGCCGCCCAGCTCCATGGTCACTTCCTTGAGCGACGAGCTCGACGCGCTGGCCATGACTTTCTTGCCGGTCTGCACGCCGCCGGTGAAGGAGATCTTCTCGATGCGCGGGTGCTCGGTCAGCCAGCTGCCGACGTCGCTGCCGGCGCCCGTCAGCACGTTGAACACGCCGTCCGGCACGCCGGCTTCGGTGTAGATTTCTGCCAGCTTCAGCGTGGTCAGCGAGGTGACTTCGCTTGGCTTGAAGATCATTGCGTTGCCGGCCGCCAGCGCAGGGGCGGACTTCCACAGGGCGATCTGGATCGGGTAGTTCCACGCGCCGATGCCGACGGTGACGCCCAGCGGCTCGCGGCGGGTGTAGACGAATGAAGTGTCACGCAGCGGAATCTGCTCGCCTTCGATGGCGGGCACCAGGCCGGCGTAGTACTCCAGCACGTCGGCACCGGTGACGACGTCGACGTATTTGGTTTCGGAGATCGCTTTGCCGGTGTCCAGGGTTTCCAGTTCGGCCAGCTCATCGTTGCGTTCACGCAGGATGTCGACGGCACGACGCAGGATGCGCGAGCGCTCCATGGCGGTCATGGCGGCCCAGATTTTCTGGCCCTTTTCAGCGCTGACGACAGCGCGTTCGACGTCTTCTTGGGTCGCGCGCTGGACCTGGGCCAGGACTTCGCCATTGGCTGGGTTGATAGCCTCGAAGGTCGCGTTGCTGCTGGCGTCCACGTAGCCGCCGTCAATGTAGAGTTTTTGCAGTTCGAAACGGGCCATAAAATCCTCGCAGTAATCTGGGTGGGTGACGACCGAGTGCGCCGTGCGCTGCCTTGGTCGTGATGCCGGCTGCTTCAGCTCGGCGCTTTTGCCAGTTGAAAGTCCATGTACTCGTAGGCGATCCGTTGCGCTTGTTCGGTGTCGAAGGCGTCGCCCGACAGCGCGCCGCGCAGCCACAATCCGTCGATCAATGCCGCCAGCCCTCGGGCTGCGCTGCGTGCTTCATCCAACGGCAATACGCGACGGAACTGGCAGCAGAGGTTGGAATACAGGCGGTGATCATTGATCCGCTGCAACCTGTGCAGCGAGGGCGAATGCATGCTGGTTGCCCAGAAGGCGAGCCAGGTTTTCATCGCCGGACCGTTGACCTGACTGGCATCGAAGTTGCCCTCGATGATCACTTTCAGGTGAGCCCGCGGGCTGTCGTCGTTCAATGCCCGGCGCCGTTCGGCGACGCTGGCGATCAGCGCATTCATCAAGTGGCGCATCGTCGCGGCGATCAGGCCGTTCTTGTCCTGAAAGTAGTGACTGATGATGCCGTTGGAGACCCCCGCCAGTCTGGCGATCAGCGCAATGCTGGCATCGCCCATCCCCACCTGATCGACCGCCGTAAGGGTGGCCTGGATCAACTGTTGACGCCGAATGGGTTGCATACCGACCTTGGGCATCTGTAGGGCTCCTTGATCTGCCGGGTGATCGTGGGTGGCTGGAAACGGCGTTCACTGTAAAGCTTTTTAATTGAACGTTCAATCAACAAAAAGTTGCAGGCGCAGAAAGGCAGCCACAAGCTTTAAGCTCCAAACCGCAAGAGTCGAGGCGTGGCGGCCTTTTTCTTGCAGCTTGAAACTTGAAGCTTGCAGCTGCAATCAGCCGTGATTCTTGCCCAGCAATGCGTGGTACAGCTCGCTGTCGCCGAGGATGCCGACCAACTGGTTGTTCTCCTGCAAGACGAGCTTGTTGCCGGTGTGGTAGCGGATCTGCAAGGCGTCGCGCATGCCGATGTCGGAGTGGACAACGGTCGGTTTGCGGCCGAGGCTTTCCACTGACTGGCCCGGCTCCCAGCTTTGCAGATCAAGGGTCGCGCCATGCTGGTGGGCGCCGGTGATGGCGTTGCCTTCAGAGAGATCTATCCACGTGTCGTCGCTCGGGTCCAGGCAGACCTGAGAACCGTTGATGCGCGTGCATTGGGTGATCGGGCGCATCAGGCTCCGGCCGCACAGCACGTTGAGCGGATTGGTGTGGGCGACGAATGTCCGCACGTACTCGTCGGCGGGATTGAGCACGATCTCTTCCGGCACGCTGTACTGAATGATCCGGCCGTCCTTCATGATCGCGATGCGGGTGCCGAGCTTGAGCGCTTCGTCCAGGTCGTGACTCACGAACACGATGGTCTTGTTCAGCTTCTTCTGCAGCGCCAGCAGTTCGTCCTGCAAACCTTGGCGGATCAGCGGATCAAGGGCCGAAAACGGCTCGTCCATCAGCAGAATGTCAGCGTCCATCGCCAGCGCGCGGGCCAGGCCGACCCGCTGCTGCATGCCGCCTGACAGCTCATCCGGCTTCTTGTTGCGCCATTGGGTCAGGCCGACCAGCTCCAGCTTTTCGTCCACCAGTGCGCGCCGCTCTTTCTCGGGGCGGCCCTGCATTTCCAGGCCGAAGCTGATGTTCTCGCGCACGGTCAGCCACGGCATCAGGGCGAACTTCTGGAACACCATGGCGATGCGCTTGGTGCGCATCATCTTCAGCTCCGCGGGGGTGCAGGCAGCGATATTGATCTGCTGCCCTTCGTGCTCGACGAACAGCGAACCGCGGCTGACCGTGTTCAGGCCGTTGATGCAGCGCAGCAGGCTGGATTTGCCCGAGCCGGACAGGCCCATCAGCACGCAGATCTCGCCTTTGTTGATCTCCAGCGTGGCTTTTTCGACGCCGACGATCTGGCCGGTTTTCTTGAGGATTTCGGCCCGCGTAAGGCCCTGGTCCAACAGCTTGAGTGCCTCACGCGGGTCTTTGGAGAAGACGACGTCAACCTGATCGAATTTGATGATGCTCATGCGTCGGTCCTCACTTTGGCGTCCGGTTGTTTGCAGATCCGGTCGAGCATGATCGCCAGCAATACGATCGCCAGGCCCGCTTCGAAGCCCAGAGCGATATCAGCAGTGTTCAGTGCGTTGACCACAGGTTTGCCCAAGCCATCCGCGCCCACCAGCGCGGCGATCACCACCATCGACAGCGACAGCATGATGCACTGGGTGATGCCGGCCGCGATGCTCGGCATGGCGTGGGGCAGCTCGATGCGCGAGAGCAGTTGACGGCGCGAACAGCCGAAAGCTTTGCCGGCGTCGAGGAGTTCTTGCGGGACATCACAGATGCCCAGGTAGGTCAGGCGGATCGGCGCAGCGATCGCGAACACCACCGTCGAAATCAGGCCCGGTACTACGCCGAGGCCGAACAGGGTCAGGGTCGGGATCAAGTAAACGAAAGTAGGAACCGTCTGCATCAGGTCGAGCACGGGGCGCATGCAGGTGTAAAACATCGGCTTGTGCGCGGCAATGATGCCCAGCGGCACGCCGATCACTACGCAGACCGCCGTGGCGAACAGCACCTGCGCCAGGGTCTCCATGGTTTCCTGCCAGTACCCCAGATTGAGGATCAGCAGGAAGGAAATGATCACAAATGCGGTCAGGCCCCATTTGCGCTGAATGAAGTGGGCAAGCAGGGCAACCAGGCCGATCAGCACGAAGGGGTTGAACCAGGTCAGCCCGCCGGTCAGGCCGTGAATCATGGTTTCCAGTGACGAAGCGATGGCGTCGAAGGTGCTGGCGCCGTGCTGCGTCAGCCATTCGACGAAGCCGGCGATGTACTCGCCCAGAGGGATTTTATGATCAGTCAGCATGATGTCGGTTGTCCGCGTGCGGGATGAAAAGAGGACAACAGGCGGGCGTACCCGCCTGCCTGTCGAGTTACTTCGTCAGCTCGGCTTTTGCGGCTTCCAGGCCAGGTTTTCCGTCCACGGTGGTGACACCCGCCAGCCAGGTGTCGAGTACTTGAGGGTTGGCCTTCAGCCACGCTTTGGCGGCCACTTCAGGCTTTTTCTTCTCGTCGAGGATATTGCCCATCAGCGCGCTTTCCATTGGCAGGGTGAAGGACAGGTTCTTCAACAACTGACCGACGTTGCTGCACTCGGTGGTGTAGCCCTTGCGCACGTTGGTGTAGACGGTGGCTTTGCCGAAGTCGGGGCCGAAGAAGTCATCGCCGCCGGTGAGGTATTTGATCTTGAATCGGGTGTTCATCGGGTGCGGTTCCCAGCCGAGGAACACCACGTCGGTGCTGCGTCGCGAGGCGCGGTCGACCTGGGACAACATGCCGGCTTCGCTCGATTCGACGACCTTGAAGCCTGCGTCTTTCAGGTCGAAGGCGTTCTTGTCGATCATGCTCTGGATCAGGCGGTTGCCGTCGTTGCCCGGCTCGATGCCGTAGATTTTGCCGTCGAGTTCTTTCTTGAATTTGACGATGTCGGCGAAGTCGTGAAGCCCCTTGTCGTACAGCGCCTGGGGAACGGCGAGGGTGTACTTGGCGTTCTCAAGGTTGGCGCGGACGGTCTCGACAGTGCCGGCGTCGCGGTAGGCCTTGATGTCGTTTTCCATGGTCGGCATCCAGTTGCCGAGGAAGATGTCCATGTTCTTGCCATCGGCCAGCGACTTGTAGGTCACGGGCACGGAAATCATCGTGGTTTTGGTTTTGTAGCCCAACGACTGCAGCACGACGCTGGTGACGGCGGTGGTCGCCGTGATGTCGGTCCAGCCCACATCGGAAAAATTGACCATCTGGCAAGCGGCGGGCTCTGCGGCCTGGGCCAGGATAGGAAGACTCAGCGCAACGCCCAGCAACAGCCTTTGTGAACCTTTCATGTTGGACTCCTTTGGTGTTTTCTTCTCGGCATCAACCGCAGCTGATGCGTTTTCTGGTGTCGGCGAGTCAAGTTGGGAAAACAGCTCCATCACTGCGTCTGGCGATTGAGTCGACAACGATCATGTAACAGGGAAAAACAAACGCCTACAGGGGGCGTCGTATCCAGTACACAGGGCGTCGTATCCAGTATCAGTGACGTCGCTTACAGGTTTTTTCCCTGCTCGCCGAATGATTCCCGGGACAAAAGCAGAGTGACGATACGGCAAAAAGTGCCGGAATCGGCAGCCGATCGTGTTCAGGTATCGGTTAAAGCAGACGCGACGTTGGTGGGCATGGGTGAGTCGGTGTGAGACGCCGCCTCGTAAAACAAAAGGCTGATGATGCCGCCATCTCGATGGATCGCTGCTTGAGCGTAGCAGCTCCGTCGCCGGCCGCGCGGCGCGCCGGGAGCCCTGTTTTCGGAGGTTTGCGGTTAATGGCTATCAGCGTGTTCGACCTGTTCAAGATCGGTATCGGCCCCTCCAGCTCACACACCGTCGGCCCCATGCGCGCTGCCGCGTTGTTCGTCCAGGGCCTGCGCGAACGCGATCAACTAGAGCAGGTGAGTCGCGTTGAAGTGCGGCTGTATGGCTCGCTGTCGGCAACCGGCGTCGGCCATGGCAGCGACAGCGCGGTGATCATGGGCCTGATGGGCGAATGGCCCGATGCGATTGATCCCGGGCTGATCGGTCAGCGCATCGCCGAACTGCGTGAGACCGACACCTTGAAGCTCAACGGCGATCACCCGATCCCTTTCGTCTGGCAGCGCGACATGTTGCTCATCGACGAAAACCTGCCGTTCCATCCCAATGCCATGACGCTGGTCGCGTTCAATGAGCACGGCGAATTTCATCGCGACACTTACTACTCGGTGGGCGGCGGTTTTGTCGTCGATGAAGCCCAGGCCGCCAGTGGCGTGCTGGATCGCGACGAAACCGTGCTGCCTTACGATTTCTCCAGTGCCGATGAGCTGCTGATGCTCTGCGAAAAACACGGCTTGCGAGTCTCGCAGCTGATGATGGAAAACGAGAAGGTCTGGCGCAGCGAAGACGAAATCCGTGCCGGGCTCATGCACCTGTGGCGTGCCATGCAAGCGTGCGTCGAGCTGGGCCTGAAGCACGAGGGTATTTTGCCGGGCGGCCTGAACGTGCGTCGTCGTGCAGCGCGTCTGCATCGCAGCCTTCTGGAATTGAACAAGCCGAACGTGATTGGCTCGACGTTGAGCGCGATGGAGTGGGTCAACCTGTTCGCGCTGGCGGTCAACGAAGAAAACGCCGCGGGAGGTCGCATGGTCACGGCGCCCACCAATGGCGCGGCGGGGATCATTCCGGCGGTGCTGCATTACTTCGTCAAATTCAGCGACGAGGTCAGCGAAGCCAACGTGGTCGATTACTTATTGGGCGCCGCAGCCATCGGGATTCTGTGTAAAAAGAATGCATCGATATCCGGCGCCGAAGTCGGCTGCCAGGGTGAGGTCGGTTCGGCGTGCGCCATGGCAGCGGCCGGGCTGGCGGACATTCTGGGTGCCACGCCCGAACAGCTGTGCAACGCGGCTGAAATCGGTCTGGAACACAACCTCGGCCTGACCTGCGATCCGGTGGGCGGACTGGTTCAGGTGCCGTGCATCGAGCGCAACGCCATCGCTGCAGTGAAGGCCATCAATGCCGCGCAAATGGCCCTGCGCGGCGACGGTCAGCACTTCATCTCGCTGGACCGCGTCATTCGCACCATGCGCGACACCGGCGCCGATATGCACGACAAATACAAAGAGACGTCCCGCGGCGGGCTGGCGGTCAGCGCCGTCGAATGTTGAGTCGGTAACGCCAGCGCCCGGGACAGCCCCGGGACAGGAGCAGGTGCATAAGAACCGCCTGCTCGCTTTTCGCCCACGCCCCACTGAGCCCGCTACGTTTTGGCGCGCGCTCACTCTTGAGCTGGCGGGATGCCATCCGTATCCATGGTCCAACGCCGACTGTCGATCCCCCCGTGCATCGGGTGACACTCCCGGACCGCCCGCCGATTCGATGGTTCACACAAGTGCTACGGAATTGCTCATCCCGCCCGCCGCGCCTGCGCCCCAGCCGTTCCGGGGGTCGCGATTTGAATCGTTGTGTCGCTCCCGAATAGACGCTTCGCGACGTCGCAATCGGGAGTTATTGAATGCCCATTCAACTTTAGGCATGGCATTTGCGTTGCAATGACCAAGCTCTCCGCAGATGAGGGCGATACAACGAGAGCCTCTGCTGAGGCCTTCAACCGTTTTACGCGTGAGGAGAAGTGTGATGACTACGTTCAACTCCGGGGCTCAACCCCAGAACCGTGCGCCCCAATCCATCGGCTTCCTGCTGCTGGACAACTTCACACTGATCTCCCTCGCGTCAGCGGTCGAGCCACTGCGCATGGCGAACCAGCTCTCGGGCCGCGAGCTGTATCGCTGGACCACACTGACGGCGGATGGCGGCCAGGTCTGGGCCAGCGACGGCCTGCAGATCACCCCGGACGCCGCCATGCACAAAGCGCCGGTGCTTGACACCGTGATCGTCTGCGGTGGCGTCGGCATTCAGCGCACCGTGACCCGCGAACACGTCAGTTGGCTGCAAAGCCAGGCGCGCCAGTCCCGTCGTCTGGGCGCGGTGTGCACCGGCAGTTGGGCACTGGCCTGCGCGGGCTTGCTGGACGGTTTCGATTGCAGCGTGCATTGGGAATGTCTGGCCGCGATGCAGGAAGCTTTTCCCCGCGTCGCCATGAGCACGCGGCTGTTCACCCTCGACCGCAACCGCTTCACCAGCTCGGGCGGCACCGCGCCTCTGGACATGATGCTGCACCTGATCAGCCGCGATCATGGCCGCGAATTGTCCGCCGCGATCTCGGAAATGTTCGTCTACGAACGCATCCGCAACGAACAGGACCACCAGCGTGTGCCGCTCAAGCACATGCTCGGCACCAATCAGCCGAAGCTGCAGGAAATCGTTGCGCTGATGGAAGCCAACCTCGAAGAACCGATCGATCTGGATGAGCTCGCCGTGTACGTCGCCGTGTCCCGGCGTCAGCTGGAAAGGCTGTTCCAGAAATACCTGCACTGCTCGCCGTCGCGCTATTACCTCAAGCTGCGCCTGATCCGCGCCCGCCAGTTGCTCAAGCAAACGCCGATGTCGATCATCGAAGTGGCCTCGGTCTGCGGCTTCGTGTCCACGCCGCATTTCTCCAAATGCTACCGCGAATACTTTGGCATTCCGCCACGGGACGAACGCGTCGGCTCCAATACCACGCAGCAGGTGGCAATGCTGCCGATCCCGCAGTCGATCGTTCTCGCACCGTTGTCAGGCCCGCTGTCGGCGCTGAGTCAGGCGCGTAACGAGTCGACGTTTGCGAGTGTGCGGCTGTAACACCGCAGCTGGTACGCAAAGTACGGCCGTCGCACCTGTGAGTCTGTCCGGGGAGCTCTTCCCCGGCAGCACATGCCCGCCCGGCGTATTTCCTGCCAGTTAGATTGATTCGAAATAACTCCCCGTCCTGAATTATCGCTCCGGTCAGTTCTGAATGACGGAATCAGGCCCCTGCGGCAAAAGTGGCTAAATTCAAAAAACCATCTCGGTGGCACTGTCATTTCTGACAGTTTTCGTGAGTCGATAGCGCGCGTATAAAAACTTCCACACCCTTAAGGCCTTCGTTGGTTAAGGAATTGGTTTGTGGCAAGGAGCGCTCATCATGAAACTGTCCGTCCTGCTTTTATCCATTGCGCTGGTCTGCGGTTGCACCAGTCAGACAATGCCTCCTCAGAAGAGTCAGAGCGTTAATACATTAGATGGCCCGGCGGTGGCGGCGGCCATTCAGGCGAACTATCAGGACACTCGGCGCAACTGCGGCAGTGAGTCGATGCCGGCGTTTTTATGCTCGGGTGTATTGCTCAGGGCTACTAATGAATCCTTCGACTATCATGCGTGGAACCCCGTACCAGGGAAGCAGGGGGTGTCGTTCTCCTACCTGCGTAAAGACGCGAATTTCGATCACCTGGCTGGCAACATCGACAATGGATTTATCCTCTACCCCACCTTCGCGGCCCCTGCTGGCAAGGACCATCTGCAAGTACTCTGTTCTTTTCCCATAGATGGTTTCACTTGGATACGGGCTCAGCCGGGTTGCGGCGAAAGCACCCAGTACCCCGGCGTGAGCAAGCGCTGCCAATCGCAGGGCATCTCGACCGCAGAGCAGTGGAAGGCTCATTTCGATAAAGGCCCTTCAGGTGCAAGTCAAAATAATATTTACGGGTATGTCTGTTCATTCGATGTGCGAGATGCGATGAACGAGTTGGGAGCGGAGTCGTTCTATCAATCCCTGCAAGCCATGCACTTGGTGCCGGCCAGTTTGCCACACCGTTATAACGAAATAATGGTTCAGGCATGGGCACAGAACATTCCGCCCCGACTTCCCATTCAGGCGTTCTTTTATACAGCGTCGAGTGGGTTGAAGGGCGCAAGGCATGATCAGTGGGATTTCTTCAGGAGTACGGGCGGTGCGTTCATGCCGATCGTTCATATGGCGCTCCCCGCTGCGTCAACAGGAAGCGCCAGTTTTGTGTATTCCCCGGCGGATCAATATTGCCAGCCCGGTGCAACGACCTGCCTGTAACTGGCGTTATATAGATGACCGTCTTGATGCATGAACTAACGTGGAATGTCTTTGTTGTATGCCGCCAACGCGGGCAACAACTGCTGATCAATCGCCTGGCGCACGGCCGGCAGGATCGTGGCGCTGCCGCTCAGCAGTTTCTCCACCAGCTTGCGCAGTTCGCGGGCGCGGTCGTCATTCAGTCCGCGCACCGCCTGGGCGCACGCCTGTTCGGCGCTGAGACCGGAAGGCACGTCTAAACCGATCGCCCTGAGCTGGCTGATCAGGTCGTCCTGGTCGATGAGGTCTGCGTGCATCATGACGTGCGCTCCGTTTTTTCAGATTGAACCGATTCTGGTCGCGCCGATGGTGGCTCGGCAAGTGTCGAGGTTGCGGATGTCTGGCATACACATCACCGTGTCGTTTTGGGCTATGTAACTGTTTAGTTCATTTGGCATAATCCGATCACTTACATTGCGCGGGGTACGGTTTGGTCACCCTCTGGCCCGCGAAAATGCCTCACCCCGGTTTTGTAACGGCTTAACCGGGGATTTTTTTGCCTGTCGTTTGGGCTCCTCCGGTTGTCAGGGCATGAGCGGTCTGCGCAGCTTCAGCTGTTTTGCTAAACTCCGCAGCCTTCCAGGAGCCGCCATGAACTACCGCCACGCCTTCCACGCCGGCAACCACGCCGACGTTTTCAAACACATCGTTCTGACTCGCTTGATCGCACTCATGTCGCGCAAGGAGCAGCCACTCGCTTACCTCGACACCCACGCAGGCATCGGCCTGTATGACTTGCAGGGTGATCAGGCCACGCGCACCGGCGAGTGGATCGAAGGCATAGGTCGTCTCTGGGATGCCGATGACGTGCCTGACATGGCGGCTGGTTACATCGACGCGATCCGCCACATGAACCGCAAGACCGGTGAACTGCGTTATTACCCGGGCTCTCCCGAACTGGCCCGCCGCGTGACCCGCGAGCAGGACCGCGTGCTGCTTAACGAAAAACACCCGGAAGACGGCGCGCTGCTCAAAGACAACATGAAATACGACCGCCGTGTCGCCGTGCACCTGGGCGAAGGCTGGCACGTGCCCCGCGCGTTGTTGCCGGTTCACGAGAAGCGCGCGGTGATGCTGATCGATCCCCCGTTCGAGCAGCTCGACGAGATGAAGCGCTGCTCCGTCGCCCTCAAGGAAACCATCGCACGGATGCGCCAGACCGTCGCCGCCATCTGGTACCCGATCAAGGACCAGCGCGGGCTCAAGCGCTTCTATCAGGACCTGGCCGAAACCGGCGCGCCGAAGCTGCTGCGGGTCGAGTTGTTCGTGCATCCGCTGGACACGCCCAACAGCCTCAACGGCTCCGGCCTGGCAATCGCCAATCCGCCTTGGGGGCTGGAAGAGGAGCTGCGCGAGTTGATGCCATGGCTGGCGAAGAAGCTCGGCCAGACCCAGGGTGACTGGAAGATGGATTGGCTGATTGCGGAGTAACCACTCCTGATTTCCACGGCGTGACGGCTGGCCTCTTCCCGGCTAAAGCCAGTCCTACAATGGTTACGCGCGGTGTCAGTAGGACCGGCTTCAGCCGGGAGGGGCCAGTGGCAACACCCTCAATTCTGCAGCGTGACGACCGACGCCTTCCCGGCTAAAGCCAGTCCTACAAGGGTTACGCGCGGTGTTAGTAGGACCGGCTTCAGCCGGGAAGAGGCCAGTGGCAACACCCTCAATTCTGCGACGTGACGACCGACGCCTTCCCGGCTAAAGCCAGTCCTACAAGGGAAACGCGATCTGTCAGTAGAACCGGCTTCAGCCGGGAAGAGGCCAGTTGCAACAGCCTCAATTCTGCGGCGTGACAACCGACGCCTTCCCGGCTAAAGCCAGTCCTACTCGAGCACCCATTCACAACCCCACAATGGATAGTCCTCCCTCTGCCTGACCAGACCTGCCCGTATTGGGTTATTCACGACATAGCGAGCCATCTCGACGAGGTCCTCTTCGGCCCTGACCCCGTGATCGTGATAACCCTTCTGCCATGTGAGTGTTTTTGTGCCGTGAGCCTTGTTCACTGCGAAGGCACTTCTACCCTTCAGTGCTTGCATGAGCGTGGGCAGCAATCCTGATTTGAGCTCGAACAGCCAATGCAGATGGTCGGGCATAACTACCCACGCCATCGAGTGCACAAGGTCTGAGGAATGCAGGTGCTCCATTTCCGCGACGACCCTGCGAGCTATCTGAATATCACTGAATATAGGCAGGCGATTCTTGACCACAGAGGTCACGAGATAGACGTTCCCTGGCTGGGAGGCTCGACCGATGCGCAGAGACCGAGCATGTTTGAGTTCCTGCATTCCATTGCTCCTCTTCGTGTGAGGGCAAACAATAAAGGCAGAAAGCGGATTCAAGGATGGCGAGTGATTGTCAGAAGATTTCTGGCGGCCGGTGATGTTCAGTAGGACCGGCTTCAGCCGGGAAGAGGCCAGTTGCAGCACCCTCAATTCTGCAGCGTGACGACCGACACGTTCCCGGCTAAAGCCAGTCCTACAAGGGTTACGCTCGGTGTCAGTAGGACCGGCTTCAGCCGGGAATAGGCCAGTGGCAACACCTTCAATTCCGCGGCGTGACAACCGACGCCTTCCCGGCTAAAGCCAGTCCTACACGGAATACGCGATCGATCAGTAGGACCGGCTTCAGCCGGGAAGAGGCCGGTATAAACGCCATCAAATTTGCGGCGTGACATCCGGCGTCTTCCCGGCTAAAGCCGGTCCTACAATGGTTACGCGCGGTGTCATGGATGTCAGCGGTTTTGGCTCAGATCCCCGCCAGACTCGGCGGCATGCAGACGCCGGTGCCGCCAATACCGCAGTAGCCCTGGGGGTTTTTCGCCAGGTATTGCTGGTGATAGGCCTCGGCGAAGTACACGGTGGGCGCCTGGTCGATCTCGGTGGTGATTTCCCCCAGGCCGGCCTTGCTCAGCTCGGCCTGATACACCTCGGCGCTGGCCTTGGCCGCCTGCAGTTGCTCAGGCGTTGTCGCATAGATCACCGAGCGGTATTGCGTGCCGATATCATTGCCCTGACGCATGCCCTGTGTCGGATTGTGCAATTCCCAGAACATCGCCAGCAGTTGCTCATAGCTGACCTTCGCAGGCTCGTACACCACGAGGACCACTTCGGAGTGGCCTGTCAGCCCCGAGCAGACTTCTTCGTACGTCGGGTTCGGCGTGAAGCCGCCCGCGTAGCCCACCACGGTGCTGACCACACCCTCTTGCTGCCAGAAGCGCCGTTCAGCCCCCCAGAAGCAGCCCAAACCGAAGATCGCGAACTCAACGTCGTTGAAGAACGGCCCAAGCAGAGGAGTGCCGTTGACGAAATGGGTTTCGGGCAGGGCCATGGGAGTTTCGCGCCCTGGCAGTGCCTGCTGAGCGGTGGGGAGAGCGTTTTTATTCACAAGAATTTCCGAGCGCAAAACCATGAGGCACATCCTCTCTGGGGCAGGACAACCAACATGCGTTGTCAGTGAAAACCGTATATGGGGTCAGAACCGGCTGATGCAAATGCAGGGCGGCAAGTGTGCCGCACTGGTGTGATGCGGGGAAGGGGGGTCAGGCCAGTGGGCCACGCGGGTAGCGACGCAGCTTCTCGATCAGCTCTTCGCCAGGAATCGGTTTGTCGAACAGATAGCCCTGACCCACATCGCAACGATGGCGACGCAGGAACGCCAGTTGTTCCGCCGTCTCGATGCCTTCGGCGACCACGGTCAACTTGAGGTTGTGGGCCATGGCGATGACCGCCGAGGTGATTTCCATGTCGTCCTGATCATCCGGGATGTCCCGAATGAAGCTGCGGTCGATCTTGATCACGTCGATGGGGAATTTCTTCAGGTAGCTGAACGACGAATAACCCGTACCGAAATCATCCATCGCCAAGGTCAGGCCCAAGGTTTTCAGCGACTCAAGTTGCAATCGCGTGTCCTCGGTCGCTTCCAGCAGCAAGCCCTCAGTCAGTTCCAGTTCCAGCAGGGACGGGTCGAGCTGTTCGTCACGCAGAATGCTGGCCAGCGACGAGACCAGCTCCGGATCGGAAAACTGCTTCGGCGAGACGTTTATGGCCACATGCAGCTTGCCGTAGCCGGCAGCAGTCAGTTGCTTGCTCATGCGGCAGGACTGACGCGCGACCCATTTGCCGATCGGGATGATCAGGCCGGTCTCTTCGGCGACGCTAATGAACTGGTCCGGGCGGATCATGCCTTTTTCCGGATGATTCCAGCGCAACAGCGCTTCCATGCCCAACAAGCGGCCGCTGCGCAAGCACAGTTTCGGCTGGTAGAAGACTTCCAGTTCGTTCTGCGTCAGCGCGCGGCGCAGGTTGTTCTCGACGAACAGCTTGTAGCTTGCTTCGGCGTTCAGCGCTTCAGTGAACACCTGCACCTGATGCTTGCCGTTGGCCTTGGCCTTGTGCAGCGCCAGGCCGGCGTTCTTCATCAGCGTCTGCGGGTCGCGGCCATGGATGGGGGCGCAGGCGAGTCCGACGGAGCCGGTCACGCTGATCAATTGATTGTCGACGAACATCGGCTTGTCCAGCGTGCTCAGCACTTGGCTGGCAACGCGTTGGCCTTCTTCGGGACTGGTGTCGTCGAGCAGTACAGCGAATTCGTTACTGGCGAAGCGCGCCAGAATGCCGGTCGGGCTCAGGCTGTTGCGCAGGCGGCGAGCCAGGCTGATCAGCAACTTGTCGCCAGTCTGGTGGCCGAGGCTATCGTTGATGCGTTTGAAGTTGTCGATGTCCACCAGCAAAAGACTGATCGGCGTTTCGACGTCGCGGGCAAAGTGCTCGTCCAGGGTGCGGATGAACGCCGGACGGTTGCCCAGACTGGTCAGATTGTCGGTGTACGCCAGGCGCTCGATCCGCTGTTGGGAGAGCTTGGCCTGAGTGATGTCTTCGTAGATGCCGATGTAATGGGTCAGCTCGCGGTTATCCCCGTACACCTTGGAAATCGACAGCTGGCCCCAGTACGGTTCCAGGTTTTTGCGTCGGCTCTTGAACTCGCCCTGCCAGCTGTTTCCGTTGACCAGGCTGGAGTTCGCATCGAGCAGCAGCGTGCTGAGATTCTCCAGCGCCGGAAGCTCCGAGAGTTGCTGTCCGTGGACTTCCTCGGCGGGGTATTGAGTGATCTCGGTGAAGCTCGGGTTGACGTACTCGACCACGCCGTCGCGATTGACCAGCAAAAACGCATTGGCGCTCTGCTCCACGGCACGCTGAAACAGGTGCAGGGCGCTGGTGGCGGTGCGGCGGTTGTGGTTGTTGATCGCATGGGCAAACTGATCGGCGAGCTCACCGGCAAAAGCAATCTCATCGGACTGCCATTCCCGTGGCATACCGGTTTGCTCGAGGCACAGCACGCCCACCACTTGGCCATCGATGCGCACAGCAGCGTCAAGAATGGCGGTGATGTCCTGGGTTCGCAGTCGCTGAACCAGCTCGCGCGTGCGCGGGTCCCGCTCGACATCGTTGACGTCGATGGCGCGGCTGGTGTGCAGCACGTCCAGATAGCTGGGAAATTCGCTGATATCGATCGCGCCGGTCTTGGGGAATGTGCTGGTATCGCGGCGATACTCGGCAATCGGCTCAAGGGTTTTGCCGTTGAGGTTCCACAGGCTGGCGCAAGAGATGTTGTAGATCTCGCAGGCGCTTTTGGTGATCAGCTCCGCCGCTTCCTGCAGCGAATTGTTCGAACTGTAACGATGGCGCGCCAGGCGCAGGATCAGGCTTTGCTGCGCGCGGACCCGCTCCAGATGCAGCAACTGTTCGTGCTGGGCCCGTTGATTGAGTTCCAGCGCGATCTGCAGGCGGGAGTTCTGCACCTCCAGATCGGGGCTGATGATCAGTTCGCCGGGCTCGACCTGCCCATCGACCACCATCAGGTAACCTCGCAGCAGATGCCGATTGTGTTGCTTGTACCCTTCACCAATCTCCACCAGACCCAACGGGCCGCGCGTCGTGTGCAGGGTGTAGCGGATCAGGTAATGGGCGCTGCCCGCCAGCTGCATCTGCACGGCGTCGTGCAATTGATAGCGCGCTTCGGGCTCCATGAGACTGGCGTAAGGCGTACCCACCAGCGCACAGAGTTCGACGGCGGGCATGCTGAAGTGCTTTTCGCAGTTCGGGTCCAGGTACAGCATGGCCCAGCTGGGTTCATTCAGCCGCTCGAAACGCAGCATGCCGAGCCGCGAGGGCACCGGTAGTTGCGTCACGACCTCGGCCGCCGGTCTTCCGGCAGCATCAGGTTGGCTTTTCATGGAAGGAACTCGCTTTCAGGGTGCTGTCGCGCGGGCAAGGAGCCCGTCTTTAAGTCGCGTGCCGCAAGGTTGCATCATGGCGCACGGGCTGACAAGTGAGCGCGATGGCTTAGTGCTATAAATCTGTCGGCAGACGGTTGATTTACTGGAGGTAATTGGTCGGATTGTCGGGGTGAGGGTCAAGCGGCTGGTGTTTGTGCATGATCAGCTATCGGCAGCGCGACCGAATACTGTAGGAACTTGTTGCCGTGAATGAGTGCTTTTCAAACGGCAAAAAAAGCCCCGCCAGTGAGCGGGGTTGAGGTACGAGCGTGGCAGCTCGTTAAACCTGGCGCTGAACGGGGGCGCTGAACGGGGACAGATTCATTTACGGTGGAGCGTTGTAAATAAATCAGTCCCCTTTACCGTCCGTTGGCGGCTTAGAGCAGAATTGTGCGGATGTCCGCCAACAATTCGCTCAGACGCTTGGTAAAGCGCGCAGCAGCGGCGCCGTTGATCACGCGGTGATCGTAGGACAGCGACAGCGGCAGCATCAGGCGGGGCTGGAAAGCCTTGCCGTCCCAGACCGGTTGCATGGTGGCCTTGGACACGCCAAGGATCGCCACTTCCGGCGCGTTGACGATCGGCGTGAAGCCGGTCCCGCCAATGTGACCCAGGCTGGAGATGGTGAAGCAGGCGCCTTGCATGTCGTTGGCCGACAGCTTTTTGGAGCGCGCTTTCTCAGCCAGCTCAGCTGCTTCGGCCGCCAGTTGCAGCAGGCTCTTCTGATCGACGTTCTTGATGACCGGGACCAGCAGGCCTTCCGGTGTGTCCACCGCGAAACCGATGTTGAAGTATTTCTTGCGAATGATCGCCTTGCCACTCGGTGCCAGCGAACTGTTGAAGTCCGGCAGCTCCTTGAGCATGTGCGCGCTGGCCTTGAGCAGCAGCGGCAGCACGGTCAGCTTGACGCCGGCTTTTTCGGCCACGGCTTTCTGCGCGATACGGAAAGCTTCCAGGTCGGTGATGTCGGCCTGGTCGAATTGCGTGACGTGCGGAATGTTCAGCCAGCTGCGATGCAGACCGGTTGCGCCCAGCTGCATCAGACGCGTCATCGGCACTTCTTCGGTTTCGCCGAAACGGCTGAAATCGACTTCCGGAATCGGCGGGATGCCCATGCCGCCGGCAGCGCCGCCAGCAGCAGGCGCGTCCTTGGACTTGGTCATGATCGATTTGACGTACGCCTGCACGTCTTCTTTCAGCACACGGCCGTGAGGGCCGGTTGCCGACACGGCGTTCAGCTCGACGCCGAACTCGCGAGCCAACTGACGAACCGCCGGGCCAGCGTGAACCTTGGCGCCATTGTTCGCAGGTGCAGCGGCAGGTGCAGGAGCGCTTTCAGCTTTGGCAGCCGGTGCGGGAGCAGCGGCAGCCGGAGCAGCCGTTTCTGCCTTGGCCGGAGCCGGTGCAGCCGCCTGAGCAGGCGCGGCAGCCGGTGCAGCACCCGCCACTTTCAGTTTCAGAATCAGGTCGCCAGTGCCGACTTCGTCTTCAACCTTGACGCTGATGCTTTCGACAATGCCTGCGGCAGGAGACGGGATCTCCATCGAGGCTTTGTCGGATTCCAGGGTGATCAGGGATTGATCAGCTTCGATGCTGTCGCCCACTTTGACCATCAGCTCAATGATGCGAGCCTTGCCCGACGAACCGATGTCCGGAACGTGAATATCCTGAACCGTATCCGACGCAGCAGGTGCAGCCGCTGCGGCAGGGGCCGCTTCGGCTTCGGCTGGCTTCTCGGCTGGCTTATCAGCAGCAGTGGCGGGCGCGGCGGCAGCAGGTGCAGCAGCAGGCTCGGCCGCCGCTTCGCCTTCCACTTCCAGCTCAAACAGTTCGTCGCCTTCTTTCAGACGGTCGCCCAGCTTCACTTTCATCGCCTTGATGACACCGGCTTTAGGCGCAGGGATTTCCATGCTTGCCTTGTCCGACTCCAGCGTCAGCACGCTCTGGTCAGCTTCGATGCGATCACCGACCTTGACCATCAACTCAATGACTTCACCTTCACCGTTGCCGATGTCGGGTACCCGAATTAACTCACTCACAATGTCTCTCCTTAGGAGAACCTGTTCCTCGACTGCGCTGATTCATCTGCGACGAAACAGCCTGGATGCTCATTTACCGAAGTAAATTCCGCATCGGCGGCTGTTTCGCGCACATTTCAGCGCTCTATTCGATCGTTACGCAGACCTTAGCAGTCCAGCGGGTTGCGCTTTTCAGGATCGATGCCGAACTTGGCAATGGCCTCCGCCACGACCTTAGGTTCGATATCGCCGCGATCGGCCAAGGCTTCCAGGGCGGCCAGCGCCACGAAGTGACGGTCAACTTCGAAGAAGTTGCGCAGCTTCTTGCGGCTGTCGCTACGGCCGAAGCCGTCGGTGCCCAGAACTTTGTATTCCTTGGTCGGAACCCACTGACGGATCTGGTCAGCGAACAGTTTCATGTAGTCGGTCGAAGCGATCACCGGACCTTTACGGCCGTTGAGGCATTCTTCAACGTAGCTCAACTGTGGCTTCTGGCCGGGCTTCAGGCGGTTGCTGCGCTCTACGGCCAGGCCGTCGCGACGCAACTCGTTGAAGCTGGTGACGCTCCAGACGTCCGCGCCAATGTTGAACTGCTCGCGCAGGATCTTCGCCGCCTCGCGCACTTCACGCAGGATGGTGCCCGAACCGAGCAGCTGTACGTGGTGTGCGGCTTCCTTGGTGTCTTCTTCGAGCAGGTACATGCCCTTGATGATGCCTTCCTCGGAACCGGCCGGCATGGCAGGTTGCGTGTAGGACTCGTTCATCACGGTCAGGTAGTAGAAAACGTCCTGCTGTTCTTCGAACATCTTCTTCATGCCGTCCTGAATGATCACCGCCAGCTCGTAGCCGTAGGTCGGATCGAAGGTGCGGCAGTTCGGGATGGTCGAAGCCAGGATGTGGCTGTGGCCGTCTTCGTGCTGCAGACCTTCACCGTTCAGGGTGGTACGACCGGCGGTGCCGCCAATCAGGAAGCCACGGGTGCGACTGTCGCCTGCGGCCCATGCCAGATCGCCGATACGCTGGAAACCGAACATCGAGTAGAAGATGTAGAACGGAATCATCGGCTGGTTGTGGCTGCTGTACGAAGTACCTGCAGCGATGAACGAAGACATCGCACCGGCTTCGTTGATGCCTTCCTCGAGGATCTGACCTTTCTTGTCCTCGCGGTAGAACATCACTTGTTCTTTGTCGACCGGCTCGTACAGCTGGCCTACGGACGAGTAGATGCCGAGCTGGCGGAACATGCCTTCCATACCGAAGGTACGGGCTTCGTCCGGGATGATCGGAACGATGCGCTGACCCACTTCCTTGTCCTTGACCAGTTGGGTCAGGATGCGGACGAAGGCCATGGTGGTGGAGATTTCGCGGTCGCCGGAGCCATCAAGGATCGCCTTGAGGGTTTCCAGTGGCGGGGTCGGCAGGCTGAAGCTCTGCGCGCGACGCTGTGGCACGAAGCCGCCCAGTGCAGCGCGACGCTCGGACAGGTAGCGCGCTTCGGCACTGCCTTCTTCCGGCTTGTAGAACGGCAGGGCTTCGAGCTGATCGTCTTTGATCGGGATGTCAAAGCGGTCACGGAAGTGACGCAGGCTGTCGACGTCGACCTTCTTGGTGTTGTGCGCGGTGTTTTTCGCTTCACCGGCGCCGGTGCCATAACCCTTGATGGTCTTGGCCAGAACCACGGTCGGCTGACCCTTGTGGTTCACCGCTGCGTGGTACGCCGCGTAGACCTTGTACGGGTCGTGACCGCCACGGTTGAGTTTCCAGATTTCGTCGTCGGACATATCCGCAACCATCGCCTTGAGTTCTGGCGAGTTGAAGAAGTGTTCGCGCACGAACGCGCCGTCTTTGGCTTTGTAGTTCTGGTATTCGCCGTCGATGACTTCGTCCATACGACGTTGCAGGATGCCGTCGACGTCCTTGGCCAGCAGTGGGTCCCAGAAACGGCCCCAGATGACTTTGCTCACGTTCCACTGAGCACCGCGGAACACGCCTTCCAGTTCCTGGATGATCTTGGCGTTGCCGCGAACCGGACCGTCCAGACGCTGCAGGTTGCAGTTCACGACGAAGATCAGGTTGTCGAGCTTCTCGCGACCGGCCAGGGCGATGGCGCCCAGGGATTCCGGCTCGTCGGTCTCGCCGTCGCCCAGGAAGCACCAGACTTTCTGCTTGCCTTCAGGGATGTAACCGCGGTGCTCCAGGTACTTCATGAAGCGCGCCTGGTAGATCGCCTGAATCGGACCCAGACCCATGGAAACGGTCGGGAACTGCCAGAAGTCTTTCATCAGCCACGGGTGTGGATAAGACGACAGACCGTTGCCATCGACTTCCTGACGGAAGTTGTTCATCTGGTCTTCGGTGATACGGCCTTCCATGAACGCACGGGCGTAAACGCCTGGCGATGCGTGACCCTGGAAGTAGATCAAGTCGCCGCCGTGTTCGTCGGTCGGGGCCTGGAAGAAGTAGTTGAAGCCGATGTCGTACAGGGTTGCACTGGAAGCGAAGCTGGAGATGTGGCCGCCCAGATCCGGGTCGCCGATGTTGGTCTTGACCACCATCGCCAATGCGTTCCAACGTACCAGCGAGCGAATGCGGCGTTCCATGAACAGGTCGCCAGGCATGCGTGCTTCGTGGGTAACGGGGATGGTGTTGCGATAAGGCGTGGTGATGGCGTAAGGCAGTTGCGAACCACTTCGTGTGGCCAGCTCACCCATACGGGTCATCAGGTAGTGAGCACGGTCTTCGCCTTCTTTGTCGAGAACCGATTCCAGGGCGTCCAGCCATTCCTGGGTTTCGACGGGATCGAGGTCTTGCATGGCTTGCTCCAGGGCGGAAAGGCTTCCAGAATCGGTTGCCTGAGTTTGTTACGACTGGCCTTGTGGGCAGACGATGTAAATTCTTGGATGGCCGGATGGGTTCCCGGCGTTGTGTAGTTTTACTACAAATCTTGGGCTAATTCAGCTTTTTGACTTGTATATACAGTAGTAAAACTACAGCGAAGCGATGTTTTCGCTCGTGTTGCAGTGTCCGATAAAGCAGTGTTGTCGGTGCAAAAATCTGACGAGTCGCCTGATATAACCTGCTGGCAGCCAAGAAACGCCAGCCATCAGCAATTTTTAACCTTTGTTCGACAGTCCGTCCGTGGCGTGTTTACGACCGCCTTGTCGGGCTGGCAATTGAACGCCGATCAAGGATAGAACATGAGCCTTCCCCTGCTGGCCGAGCTGCCGGCTGTCCTTATGCCGTTGGTCGCGCGGGCCGGCCAATCCTGGCGCACCGCGCTTGATTCCCTGACAGATGAAGCCAGGCAGTCGTTTCAGACTTGGCCGGAGGCGCGGCTGCAGGCGTTCGACCGCGTCTGTGCGGCCAGCGATTTTGTTGCCGATCAGGTTTCGCGCGATCCGCTGATGTTGCTCGACCTCGCTGAATCCGGTGAGCTGGAGCGCAGTTTTGCGCCCGGCGAGCTGCTTGGGCACATCGCCAGTGCCGTCATTCAGGCTGCCAGCGACGATGAACTGGGGCGTAATCTACGTCGTCAACGTACGCGCCAGCAAGTGCGAATTATCTGGCGGGATCTGACCCGGCAGGCCGATCTGGTGGAAACCTGCCGCGATCTCTCAGACATGGCAGATGGCTGCATTGATCTGGCCTACAAGTGGCTGTATGAGCGGCATTGCCAGCAATTCGGCACGCCGACCGGCCGTCGGACCGGCGAGCCGCAGCAGATGGTCATCCTCGGCATGGGCAAGCTGGGCGCCGTCGAGCTGAACCTGTCCTCGGACATCGATCTTATCTTTGCCTACCCCGAAGGCGGCGAAACCCAGGGCGTCAAGCGGCCGCTGGACAATCAGGAATTCTTCATCCGACTGGGTCAGCGATTGATCAAGGCGCTGGACCCGGTCACGGTCGACGGCTTTGTCTTTCGTGTCGACATGCGCCTGCGGCCGTACGGGTCTTCCGGTGCCTTGGTGCTCAGTTTCAACGCGCTGGAGCAGTACTACCAGGATCAGGGCCGCGACTGGGAACGCTACGCCATGATCAAGGCGCGGGTGGTGGGCGGCGATCAGGAGAAGGGCAGCGAGTTGCTCGACATGCTGCGGCCGTTTGTCTATCGCCGCTACCTGGATTTCTCCGCCATTGAAGCGCTGCGCACCATGAAGCAGTTGATCCAGCAGGAAGTCCGCCGCAAGGGCATGGCCGAGAACATCAAGCTCGGTTCCGGCGGCATCCGCGAAGTGGAATTCATCGCCCAGGCGTTCCAGCTGATTCACGGCGGTCGCGATTTGAGTCTGCAGCAGCGGCCGCTGCTCAAGGTGCTGAAAACCCTGGAAGGACAGGGCTATTTGCCGGCTGCGGTCATCAATGAATTGCGTGAGGGCTATCAGTTTTTGCGCTACACCGAGCACGCCATTCAGGCGATCGCCGATCGGCAGACGCAAATGCTCCCCGACGACCCGCAGGATAAATCGCGCATCGCCTTCATGATGGGCTTTGCCGACTGGGCGAGTTTCCATGAACGACTGATGTATTGGCGTGAGCGGGTCGCGTGGCACTTCCGGCAGGTCATCGCTGACCCGGACGAGGAAGATGGGCAGCAGGACCACGGCGAAGAAATCGTCGGTGGCGAGTGGCTGCCGCTGTGGGAAGAGTCGCAGAACGAGGAAAGCGCCTGCCTCCAGCTTCAGGAGGGCGGATTCGCCGACGCGCAAAAGGCCCTGAAAAATCTGAGCAACCTGCGCAACAGTTCACAGCTGCGCTCAATGCAGCGTCTGGGGCGCGAACGGCTTGATGCCTTTATTCCGCGCCTGCTCGCCCAAGCGGTCGAGCACGACAATCCCGATCTGGTGCTGGAGCGGGTACTGCCGCTGGTGGAAGCGGTCGCCCGCCGCTCGGCGTATCTGGTGTTGCTCACCGAGAACCCCGGCGCACTGCGTCGATTGCTGACCCTGTGCGCGGCCAGCCCGTGGATTGCCGAACAGATCGCCCGCTTTCCGTTGCTGCTCGATGAGTTGCTTAACGAAGGTCGCCTGTTCAGCCCGCCCCAGGCGCTTGAACTGGCGGCTGAGCTGCGCGAGCGTCTGACGCGAATTCCCGAGGACGATCTCGAACAGCAAATGGAAGCCCTGCGGCATTTCAAGCTGGCGCACCGTCTGCGCGTGGCTGCGTCGGAAATCACCGGCAGCCTGCCGCTGATGAAAGTCAGCGATTACCTGACCTGGCTCGCCGAGGCGATTCTGGAGCAAGTGCTGGCGCTTGCCTGGCGCCACACCGTTGCCCGCCATGGCGCGCCGCGGCGTCCGGATGGCACCTTGTGCGATCCCGGTTTTGTCATCGTCGGCTACGGCAAGGTCGGCGGCATTGAGCTGGGGCACGGCTCTGATTTGGACCTGGTGTTCATCCACGACGGCGATCCCCAGGCTGAGACCGACGGCGCCAAGCCGATCGATGGCGCGCAGTTTTTCACCCGGCTCGGTCAGCGGATCATTCACCTGATCACCACCCAGACCAACTCCGGGCAGTTGTACGAAGTCGACATGCGCCTTCGCCCGTCTGGCGCGGCGGGCTTGCTGGTGAGCTCGCTCGGGGCGTTTTCCCGGTATCAGGAGAACGAGGCCTGGACGTGGGAGCATCAGGCGTTAGTGCGCGCGCGGGTGCTGGTGGGCAGCACCGATGTCGGCCGGCAGTTCGAAGCCGTACGCGCTTTGGTGCTGGGCCGTGAACGGGATCTGCCGAAGCTGCGTCAGGAGGTCAGCGAGATGCGCGCCAAGATGCGCGACAACCTCGGCACCCGCGCAACGGCGGCAGGCAAGGGGGCGAATGCATTTGAACCGACGGCGCGGTTCGACCTCAAGCAGGACGCCGGAGGTATCGTCGATATTGAATTTATGGTGCAATACGCGGCTCTGGCGTGGTCCAGAGAGCATCCCGCGCTGCTTCGTTACACCGATAACATCCGTATTCTCGAAGGCCTTGAAGAGGCGGGCTTGATGGCCGCCGCCGATGCCGGACTGCTGCGTGAGGCCTACAAGGCCTACCGCTCGGCCGCTCACCGACAGGCGTTGCAGAACGATCCGGGTGTTGTGGCCGGCGACCAGTTCGTCACCGAGCGGCGCGAAGTGATGCGGCTCTGGGGGCAGCTGGGGCTGGGTTGATTGCTGGCAGGGTCCGGATCTGACGGATCTATATAAAGCTATGACAGGGAGGCGTCAGGCTGCGTGTGCAAGCATCACGCAGTTTGATGGGCCTCCCTGCTCGTTTCTGGTCGTTTTTGGATGAGCATGAGAATTCTGATCGTAGGGCCCAGCTGGGTGGGTGACATGGTGATGGCGCAGACGCTGTTCCAGTGCCTGAAACAGCGTCACCCGCAGTGCGAAATCGATGTGCTGGCGCCCGAGTGGAGCCGGCCGATCCTTGAGCGCATGCCTGAAGTGCGCACGGCCTTGAGCTTCCCGCTCGGCCATGGCGCGCTGGAACTGGCCACGCGCCGGCGCATCGGCAAATCCCTCAAGGGCCACTACGATCAGGCGATTCTGCTGCCCAATTCCCTGAAGTCGGCGCTGGTGCCGTTTTTCGCCGGCATTCCCAAACGCACCGGCTGGCGTGGCGAGTTTCGCTACGGCCTGCTTAATGACGTGCGCACCCTCGACAAACAGCGTTACCCGCTGATGATCGAACGCTTCATGGCGCTGGCCTACGACAAGGGCGCTGAATTGCCGCGCCCTTATCCCAAACCCAGCCTGCAAATCGAAAACGCCAGCCGTGACGCGGCGCTAACCAAGTTCGGTCTGAGTCTTGATCGGCCCGTGCTTGCGCTGTGCCCGGGCGCCGAGTTCGGTGAGTCCAAGCGCTGGCCTTCCGAGCATTACGCCAAGGTCGCCGAAGCGAAGATTCGTGAAGGCTGGCAAGTCTGGCTGTTCGGCTCCAAGAACGACCATGGGGTGGGCGAAAGCATCCGTGAGCGGCTGATTCCGGGCCTGCGCGAAGAATCCATGAACCTCAGCGGTGGCACGTCACTGGCCGAAGCCATTGACCTGCTGTCCTGCGCAGACGCCGTGGTTTCCAACGATTCCGGGCTGATGCACGTGGCCGCCGCGCTGAATCGCCCGCTGGTGGCGGTGTACGGCTCGACGTCGCCGGGCTTCACGCCGCCGCTGGCCGATGAAGTCGAGATCGTCCGGCTCGGCATCGAGTGCAGCCCGTGTTTCGAGCGCACCTGCCGCTTCGGCCATTACAACTGCCTGCGCCTGCTGCAGCCGGATTCGGTGATCCAGGCCCTTGGCCGCATTGGCGCCGCCCCGGTCGAGGTCGCCTGACTTGCGGGTACTGCTGATCAAAACTTCGTCACTGGGTGACGTGATACACACCTTGCCCGCGCTGACCGACGCCATGGGCGCGCTGCCGGGCATCCAGTTCGACTGGGTGGTGGAAGAGGGCTTCTCCGAGATCCCGACCTGGCATCCGGCGGTCGCCAACGTGATTCCGGTGGCGATCCGTCGCTGGCGCAAGAACCTCTGGCAGACCGTTAAGAATGGCGAATGGCGCCAGTTCAAACAGCGCCTGCGCGACACCCGCTACGATCTGGTGATCGACGCTCAGGGCCTGCTGAAAAGTGCCTGGCTCACCCGCTATGTCAAAGCGCCTGTCGCCGGGCTGGGCAAGACTTCTGCGCGCGAGCCCATGGCCGCTCGTTTCTACGATCGCCCCTACGCCGTTGCCCGGGGCCAGCATGCGGTAGAGCGCTTGCGTCAGCTGTTCGGCCAGGCGCTGGGCTATCAGGTGCCTGCGGGACTGGGCGATTACGGCCTTGATCGCAGCCGCCTGCTCACTGCCACACACGACGCGCCCTTCGTGCTGTTCCTGCATGGCACCACGTGGGACACCAAGCACTGGCCCGAGCTGTATTGGCGACAATTGGCCGAACGCATGATCGGCCAAGGACTGGAAGTGCGACTGCCGTGGGGCAACCCGGTCGAGAAGGCGCGTGCCGAGCGCATTGCCGATGGCCTTGATAATGCCGTCGTGTTGCCCAAACTCAATCTGGCAGGGGTTGCTCGCGTACTGGCGAGCGCCCAGGGCTGCGTCGCCGTTGATACCGGTCTTGGTCATCTGGCGGCCGCACTGGACGTACCGACGCTTTCGTTGTTCGGCCCGACCAATCCGGGTCTGACCGGCGCCTACGGCCGGTCGCAGGTTCATCTGGCGGCCGATTACCCCGCCTGCGCGCCGTGCCTGCAAAAGAAATGCACCTACCGACCGACGCCTGAAGATCAGCGTCAGGTCGATACCGAACGCGAGTGGCCCATGTGCTTTACTCGCCTGAATCCCGAGCGGGTAGCGAACCAGTTAGGCGCGCTATTGCTGGCAAAGGAACATCCCTGATGCAACTGGCATTCGTGCTTTATAAATACTTCCCCTTCGGCGGCCTGCAGCGTGACTTCATGCGCATCGCCCTGGAGTGCCAGCAGCGCGGCCATAAAATCCGCGTCTACACGCTGATCTGGGAGGGCGACGTGCCGCCCGGCTTCGAAGTGCTGGTGGCGCCGGTCAAGGCGATCTTCAACCACCGCCGCAACGAAAAGCTCACCGACTGGATGAATGCCGACCTGGCCAAGCGTCCCGTGGACCGGTTGATCGGCTTCAACAAGATGCCCGGTCTGGACGTGTACTACGCCGCCGATGGCTGCTACGAAGACAAGGCCCAGAACCTGCGCCACGGCCTGTACAAATACTGGGGCCGCTACCGTCACTTCGCCGACTACGAACGCGCGGTGTTCGGCAAAGACGCCAAGACCGAAGTGCTGATGATCTCCGAGGTGCAGCAGCCGCTTTTCATCAAGCATTACGACACGCCGCTCGCGCGCTTTCATCTGCTGCCGCCGGGGATCTCTCAGGACCGCCGCGCACCGCCGAATGCGGCTGAAATCCGCGCTGAATTCCGTCGCGAGTTCAAGCTGGCCGACGATGACCTGTTGCTCGTGCAGATCGGCTCCGGCTTCAAGACCAAGGGCGTCGACCGCAGCCTCAAGGCGCTGGCGGCGCTGCCTGCTGAACTGAAAAAACGCACGCGACTGTTTGTCATCGGCCAGGACGACCCCAAGGTATTCCAGCTGCAAAGCACGACGCTGGGCCTGGGCGATCACGTCACCTTCATGAAAGGGCGCAGCGACATTCCGCGTTTTCTGTTGGGCGCCGACCTGTTGATTCATCCGGCGTACAACGAAAACACCGGCACCGTGCTGCTTGAAGCGCTGGTGGCGGGTCTTCCGGTGCTGGTCAGCGCGGTGTGCGGCTACGCCCATTACATCGCCGAGGCCGACAGCGGTCTGGTGCTCGATGAGCCGTTCGAACAGAACCAGCTCAATCAGTACCTGGCCCGCATCCTCAAGGACGACGCCGCGCGCAGCACCTGGAGCCGCAACGGGCTGACATTCGCCGACACGGCTGATCTTTACAGCATGCCGCAGCACGCTGCGGATGTGATTCTGGCGGAGCACCACGGATGAAACTGATCCTTGCTGAACCCTTCAAGAGCCTCTGGGCCGGGCGCGATGCGTTCGAAGCCGTCGAGGCGCTTGAAGGCCAGGTCTATCGCGAGCTCGAAAACCGGCGCACGTTGCGTACCGAGGTCAACGGGCGCGGTTACTTCGTCAAGATCCATCGCGGCATCGGCTGGGGTGAAGTGGCGAAGAACCTGCTGACCGCCAAACTGCCGGTGCTCGGCGCGGGTCAGGAGTGGGACGCGGTCAACCGTCTGCATGAAGTCGGCGTGCCGACCATGACCGCTGTGGCGTACGGCGAGCGCGGCAACAATCCAGCCACGCAGCATTCGTTCATCATCACCGAAGAACTGGCGCCGACCGAGAGCCTGGAAGACGTCAGCCTCAACTGGCGCACCGAGCCGCCCGAGCCGCGCATGAAGCGCGCGTACATCGCTGAAGTCGCTCGGCTGGTGGGCATGATGCACCGCGCCGGGGTTAATCATCGCGACTGCTACATCTGTCATTTTCTGCTGCACACCGACACGCCGGTCACGCCTGATGATTTCAGGCTCTCGGTGATCGACCTGCACCGCGCCCAGACGCGCCCGGCGATTACCCAGCGGTGGCGCAACAAAGACCTCGCCGCGCTGTATTTCTCGGCGATGGACATCGGCCTGACCCGGCGCGACAAACTGCGCTTTCTCAAGGGCTATTTCCAGCAGCCGCTGCGGCAGATCCTGGCCCAGGAATCGGCGCTGTTGAGCTGGCTTGAAGGCAAGGCCGAGAAGCTCTATCAGCGCAAACTGCGTTACGGGGATGCGCTCTGATGGCGGGTTGGAAGCTGGAGCCTGGCTACGCCGCGCTGACGGACGACTTCGGCACCCTCGACGCCGTGTTCGCCCTCAAAGGCGAGCGGCTGACCCGCGATCCGTTGTCCGAAGTCATCCGCGTCGAACGCGGTGGCGTGAACTACTACGTCAAGCGCTACGTCGCGGCGGGCAAGGGTTTGCGCCGGTATCTGGGACGGCCACGGGTCAAGTCCGAATGGCAGAACCTCAAGCGCTTCGCCAAGTGGGGCATTCCGACGGCAGAAGTCGTCGCCTGGGGCCTGGAGCGCAACGGCGCTGCGTATGATCGCGGCGCGCTGATCACCCGCGAGCTGCCGCGCACCGAAGATTTGTCCGAACTGGCGCGGGTCAACGACACGCGCCTGGACAGCCGTTCATGGGTCAACGGCGTCAGCCAGCAGGTGGCGCGTTACACCCGAACCATGCACGACCATCACTTCACCCATAACGATCTGAAGTGGCGCAACTTGCTGGTGGACGATCAGGCAACGGTGTTCTTGATCGACTGCCCCAACGGGGCGTTCTGGGTCAGCTTCATGCTGCGCTACCGGATCACCAAAGACCTTGCGTGCCTGGACAAGGTGGCTAAATATCATCTGTCGGCCACTCAGCGTCTGCGCTTCTATCTGCAATACCGTGGGCGCGAACGCTTGAACGAATCAGACAAAAAGCGCATCCGCCACATCGTCAGTTTTTTTGAGGGTCGTGAATGAGTGTTTTCATTGCTGACGCCGACAGGGGGCTGCTGGAGCGGCACGGTCTGGCGGACTTCGATGCGTTGTGGAACGTCGAACTCGACGCGGTGGATGAACCCAACACCGGTCGCGGCGGCTGGAGCAGTGTGTTTCGCCTGGAGCTGGAAGGCTCCGGTTATTACCTCAAGCGCCAGAGCAACTACCTGACGTACACCCTGCATCACCCGTTCGGCGAGCCTTCGTTTTCCCGGGAGTTTCGCAACATCAGCCTGTATCAGAAGCTGGGCATTCCGGCGCTGCATGCGGTGTTTTACGCCGACAGGAAAGTCGACGGCGAGCGCCGCGCGATTCTCATGACCCGGGCGCTGGATGGCTGGACCGACCTGGACACGCTGTTGCAGGACTGGCACGAGCGGCCGGCCACCGAGCGTCTGGCGATTCTGCAGGCCTGCGGGCAACTGGCGCGCACGCTGCACAAGGCCGGGCAGGTGCATGGCTGTTTCTATCCCAAGCATATTTTCATGCGTGCGCGGGGCGGCGAGTATATGGCGCAGCTGATCGACCTGGAGAAGACGCGCAAGTCGATCTTCGGCCAGCGCGACCGGGTCAAGGACATCGAGCCTTTGCTACGCCGCGCACCGGTCTGGGACGAGACGGAAATCCGCGAACTGCTCGCCGCTTATCTGCACGCCCCGACCGACAGCGGGCTGGTTGACGCTTGGTGGCAGCGGGTTGCCAAGCGGGGCAGTCACAAGCGCCGTGACCGGTGATTTCCGGTTTTGATGCACACGAGATTCACTGCCTGTCAGATCTGTAATCTGGACAGGCTTGATCAAAGAGGGCGCCGATGCGTTTGTCTGAACTGAAAAACGCCGGTCGCACTCCGGCGCTGCCGATGAACATTGCGCTGGAGGATGCGGCCGGTCCTGCCGAGCTGCAATTGCTCAGCCTGCTGCGCGTCCTGCCCGGGCAACGCTACGTCGGCGCGGGCATCTGGCGCGGACGCACGGTCCTGGCCAAGCTGCTGGTCGGGCCGAAAGCCCCGCGGCATTTCCAGCGCGAGCGCGACGGCGTGCAGGCTTTGGCAAAGCAAGGCTTGCCGACGCCGTTGCTCTTGGCCGACGGGCTGCAGGAAGGTGAGGGCGGCTGGCTGCTGTTCGAGTTTCTGGATCAGGCCGAAAGTCTGGGCGATGCCTGGAAATCGGTGGAAGCGCTGCCGTCGCTGGCCGATGAACAACAGTCGGTGCTCGGCGATGCGCTCGCCGTTGTGGGCCAGATGCACGCCAAAGGCCTGTGGCAGGAAGACCTGCACCTGGACAATCTGCTGCGTCAGGGCTCGACCTTGTACGTGATCGACGGCGCAGGCATTCGCGTCGAGGAAGCCGGCAAGCCGTTGTCGCGGCAAAAAGTGCTGGAAAACCTCGGCGTGTTCTTCGCCCAGTTGCCGAAGTCGCTGGAGCCGTTCACCGAAGAATTACTGGTCTATTACCTGCTGAGCAATGGCGAGCATGGCTTGCCGGTCGAGGCGCTGCAAAAGCAGATCGACAAGGTGCGCAGTTGGCGCTTGCGGGATTACCTGATCAAGATCGGCCGTGAATGCAGCCTGTTCAGCGTCGAAGACGGGCCGTTCGCCCTGCGCGCGATTCGTCGCGAGGAAGTGGCGTCGATGTTGCCGGTGTTGGAAAAGGCCGACGTGCTGGTCGAGGGCGGTCATCTGTACAAGACCGGTGGTGCGGCCAGCGTCGCCAAGGTAGACGTCGCCGGCCGCGAGCTGGTGATCAAGCGCTACAACATCAAGAACCTGGCGCACTGGCTCAAACGTTTCTGGCGACCGTCCCGCGCCTGGCACTCATGGCGCGAAGGCAATCGGCTGCGGTTCCTCGGCATCGCAACGCCCAAACCGCTGGCGCTGCTGGAAAAACGCTTCGTATGGCTGCGCCGAGAGGCGTTCCTGGTCACCGAGTTTCTGCCCGGCCCCGACATCATCGAGCGCTTTGCGCCCTACGTGGCCAGCGGCGATGCGCCGGAAGCCGAGTTGCAGGCGCTGGATCTGTTGTTTGCGCAGTTGATCCGCGAGCGCATCAGCCACGGCGATCTCAAAGGCCACAACGTGTTCTGGCACAACGATCGCTGGTCGCTCATCGATCTGGACGCCATGTGTCAGCATGGCTCCCAGACCTCGTTCGCGGCGGCGTTCGCCAAAGATCGCGCGCGCTTCATGCGCAACTGGCCGGCGGACAGCGCGCTGCACCAGTTGCTGGAGCAGCGCATTCCGACGGTTTCAAAAGCGCCGGACTGACCCGTCAGCTCACGTGATTGAGGTTCATCTCCACCAATGCGTCGATCAGGGCCTGCACGTCATCGAACGGCTGACGATTGACCTGCGGCCATGACTCGCGCTCGACGTAGGCTTTGCCCGCGGTATTGAAGCGCACCGGCGTGTGCTTGAGCGTGCGGTCCCTTGAGCGATGCACGATCGTTGGCCGCAAGGCCACGGATTCGTCGAGCAGGAACATGCCTGGACTGTGCAATCTGCCGCCCACCGGGGTCGCGAGTTGAGGTCGCGCGGGCAGTTCGATCTCCACGCGGAAGTCATTCTTCACCAGCACCGGCTCGTGTCCCAGCCCCGCAGCGACCTGTTCACCCGGATCGATCATGATGCCGCGCGCCTTGCCCGGGGCCACGTCCATCACCCGCACGCCAATCCCTTGCTCCAGTTCAGCGATGCCCGGCACGCTGTTCTTGAACGTGTTGGCATGGCTTTCACCCACCAGGGCAATCCACTTGTGAGGCCCCATCACCTGCTGGTGCTTGCGTATCGTACGAGACGCAAAATAGCTGAGCACCTGTTGGCGCGTGGTGTTGGAGCTGCTCGGCAAATGGCGGATGAAGTAGCTGGCGGTGCAGTCGATGGCACGGATTTCAATGCCGTGCCGCTTGGCCTGAATCACCAGGTTCTCAAATGAGTAAGCGCCAGTCGGGTCTGTCAGAAATGTTCTGTCCATGCGCTTGAGGTCGTGCAGCAGACGTTTGCTCATCAGCCCGGTTTCAGCGAAGCGATCAAGATCGGCTTGGTGGAGGTCGGTCAACAGGTGCTCCATGTACAGCGTGCGCACGTCCTGGCGCGCCAGATGTTCCATGTTGTCGAGGATGAAGCGCTTGCTGGCGCGTGCCGAATGGGATTCCCCGATGACCACGCCGGACGTGTTCTCGTACAACTCTTCGATGAACATGCTTAACGGCGTGTCGGCTTTTACTTCAGGCAACATCACGCGTTCAGGCAGGGCGAGGTTGAGCACCGAGCGCGCGTCTTTTTGCAGCGTATTCGCCAATTCGAAGAACCGTTCACGCACCTCGATCAAATGACTTTCGATGAAAGAGTAATCAGGATTCAGGCCTCTGTGACGGAAGTGAGCAAGGTCATGGAAGATGCTCTGCATGTCGCCAGGCAGTTGATAGCGGTCATCGATCAGTGACTGCTGAATGGCGCCCAGAGGATAGTCGCTGCTCCAGTTCGCCGCCTCGGCGCGGGTCCAGTAACCGGCCGGATTCCATTCAAAGCCGTGCTCGCCGATGTACGGGTTTACCTCGCTTCTGCGATGGGAAACGATGGCGCGGCGGTTAGGGTCCAGGCCCCACTCCATGGGCGAGCGTCGTTCGAAAAAGCTGTAAAGCGCGTCGTCCAGTGACGTGCCGGCCGGACTGTCGGGCGACGATGCGCCGGCCACGTTGTGGACAGTCGGGTTGCCGATCTGCACTTTGAAATCTGCGCGCGAGGCAGCGCTGCTGATAACGGCATCGCTGTCCAGGGATATCTGGGGTGGTGTGCCCACCGGTACGTCTTCGACGCGCACGCTGAGTACCCCTTGCAGTTCACTGATACCCGGCTGTTGCTGCCAGGTGTTGGCGGTGCGGTGGTCGAGCAGCGCGATCCAGCGCCTGCCAGGATGCGTCTGCACGTCGCCACTGATCACTTTGTGACCAAAGAAAACCGCCATCTTTTGCGGCGCAAGGGCGTCACCAGCAGCGGACGCCACTTCGTTATCGGCGTAGTCATAGCTGACCGAGGAGCTGAACGGCCGAACGTCGATGCCGTTTCGATGGGCCGCTTTGATCAGATGGTAGTAGTCGTATCGGTCGCTGCCGTTCTTGAGTGCGCCCTCATTCACGGTCTCCAGATAATGCTTGAGCATGTGGGAGCCGCTGCGCGTCTTGCTGCCGAGCGCTTTGTATTTCTGCAGCTTGTGCGTGTGCTGGTCGGTCTGCAGATGCTCGATGTACAGCACCTCGACTTTGCGCTCTGCCAGCAACGGCATGTTGTCGATCAGCAGTTGCTTGCTGGCGATGGACGTCGGTGCCTCACCAATCACCAGGCCGCTCGATTTCTCAAGTACTGCATCAAAGAAGCCCTGGGTCGTCACGCCATCTGCCAGCACTGGCAGCTCGGGTTTGCCCGGGAGGGGCGGCTGCTCGAAGAACGCTTTCGCATCGCGGTACAGATTCTGGCGCAGGGTCCTGTAGGTCGAGCGACCGCCCTGGAAAATGTCGTCGAAAAATTCATGCAGACCAAACGGGCCTTCTTCAAAGTGTTCAGCCTGCTTTGGGCTGACGATGCCGAAGACGTAGGGCTGCAGCGATTCCGGCATTTCGTAATCGCTCAAGTCACCCACCGCCGTGGAGGGGCCCGCCGGGGTTTCGTCCAGTCGGCGGAATGAAGGCAGAACGCCGCCGCGCAACCGCGCTGGCTCAAGCAGTTGCCAGTGCCCCTGGCTGTTGAGGCGCACCGTTTGGCGGCCAAAGAAGGCGAACGGGTTACGCGGATCGACGATCTGCCAAATGGCGAGCCGGGCGTCGTACTGGACCTGGTAGGTCTGGCCCTGCAGGGAAATGTAGCAATTCCCGCGAACGACGCTGACACCCTGCCCGTGCGGACGGGTCAGAGGCACGGCGTCCGCCAGAGAGACCTCAACGGCGTGAAGCGGATGGACGAGTGTGTCTGCGGCGCGCACCGGCGGGTTGTCCTGCTGCAAGGCTCTCCACACACCTGTCACATCGGTTTGCGCATAACGCCCGGTGGGCTGAAGCGTTTCGGGGATCAGCGCGCGGGTTCTGTGGAGCGGAACGTGGCGGTTGGCAGATTGTGGCGGGGCCCAGAAGAGTTCGTTCTCCACCACGATCGGTTGCAGCGTCTCATCGGTGGCATGGGCAACCGACCGGGCATACCTGCCGCCCGCATTTTGGTCGGTCAGGTCTTTGAGCACGCCGCCCAATCCTTTCATTCCCGAGTGCAGATCACCCGCAGCGCCCGCCGTGTTCAGCCAGGCGCTGAGCACGTAGAAGCTGGCGGTCGCGTGATCCCGCTCGTCGAGGGCTTGCAGTGCGCGATAGCCGTCAGCGCCCGCGATGACCATGCCGACGGCAAAGCTGGCAGGGGGGAAGGGCAAGGTCACTGCGGTCGCGATCAGCTCCAGGCTGCTCCAGACCTGTCGGCAGAGCATGTCGGCACGACCGGTCGTGGTGTCCTCGACATCGCGGATCTTGCGCTCGATGACGTGGTTGAAGCACACCTCGTGGAGGTTGCTGAACGGCTTGCTCGGCAACGCAGGTTTGTGACCGCCGCCTTTCTTCAGTTCAGCCAGGGCAAATGCCAGCGGCATCCCGGCCTTCACACGGGCGCGCTTCAAGTAGTAGTCGCCCATGCCCGGGCTCAGCAGGGTGTTGCTGAAAGTACTTAGCAGTCGGAAGGCGCGGCCATCGGGCGCCTGAGGCGTATACAGCGTTACCTGCCCCAGCGTGCTCGCCTCGGGCGGTGTTAGCAGGAAACAGCCTTGAATGGTCTCGGCGCGTGAGGCGACGCCCATCACGTCCACATTCAACTTCAGTGGGTAGACGGGGTAGTGCAGGCGCTCCGCGGGGCTGCCCTGATGCATGTTGAGAATGGAAGTGCTAAGCCAGCGCAGTTGTGAAGCGTCGATGTGTCCCTGGAGAAAACTGCGCAGCGCGTCAGCGCGCATTTGCAGCTGTATCAGCACCAGGCTGTGTTGACGGCGCCAGTCATAACCCTCGCTGTCGGGCGCCAGCAGCTGCTGACGAATCATCGTGATGTACTGATCGGACAACCACTGGCCACGAACCGAACCGGCGACTTTCTCCGGACTCAGTGGCGTAAGGTCGATGCCCTCGGGGCCGCTGAAGGTGGCGGTGGTGTCGGCAGACGCCTTGAGCAGCCCAAGCGTGTCGTCGTAACCGTCGCGCAGCATCTGGGTGTAGGACAGGGTTTCGCGGGGCGTATGAATGATGATTCGGTCAGGGTCCACCGTGGCGGGCGGCAGACCAAGTAGCTCGTTGATCTTGCGGGTGGCTGTCTGATGGGCGTAGGCGTCGAACTCGGTCACCTGCGTGTGCGGAGCGGCCTGATAGATTTCACCTGCACCCACAATCGCATCTTCCAGTGCTACCAGTTGCCTGCGGTGTTCGGCGGAGGCTCGCAGGAACCAGTCAGGCGTGTGCAGCCGTTGTTCGGACAGTTTCACCTTTACCCGTGCCGACACCAGTGCGCGCAAACCGGCGTTGTAATCGGGCAGGGTCGCGTAGCTGATCCAGTCCTGAGCCGGCGCCGGTTTTTCGCTCAAGTCGCGCAACTGGTCTTCCAGGGCTTCGCGTCTGCCGACGGTGATCTGCTCCAGCAAGAATCGACTCAGATCTGCGGACCGACTCCAGCTCACGAGTTCGCCCAGCAATTGGCGTTCGTTCTCGAAGCGGTAAAACTGCCGAGGCAGTGGGCTGTCCGGGGTAAACATCAGCAACCCGTCCGACTGCCCCGAGGCATCGAGCGTACGCAACAGCAGCACGCTGCTCAGGGTATCGTGCACATTCAGCTTGATCTGCTGAACGGCCACTGCGGGGTTTCTCGGCGCGACGGTGTCCGGATTCAGTGCCTCGATGAGGGCCAGATCGGAGGGCTGAATGTGCCCTTGCAACTCCGCACCGCGGGCTTGGGCGATGAGTTGATGATGCATGGCCTCGGCCATCAGACGCTGGGTGGTCGGCGAGCCGAGGGATTCGCGTTGCGCGGGCCCGAATCGGATCCGCAGGTCCTGCTCGTTGACGACGTCGGCGAGGTAGGCCGGCGTCAGGGCACTGTATTCAGGCTCAAGCGGCTGGCCGTTGCGGGTCAGGCGGGTGCTCATCTGGAATGCCGAACCTGGCGTTGCATCGCCCGGGTGCAGGCCGTAAAGCGCCAGCTTCGTCAGCGTACGGCTGGCTGTGAAGGGTGTACCGGTGATGGGGAGCGTTCGTTGGGTGCTGATCAGGATGTCGTCAGGATTGACGTCGATACCCAAGTCATTGGCCAGTCGCGCGCGCAGACGGCTGCGTGCGAACTGCTCCGGGGACGCGGCACCGTCCATGACGCTCATCAACACGCTGCGCGCGCGCTCGTAATTCATCAGGCCCGAGGCGTAACGCTCCCGCTGCTCGGTGCTGGCCATTTCCAGCCAGCCGGGGCGTGCGCGGCGTTGATCGCGGTGGGCGCGGCGTTCCTCTGCGGCGGCAATGGCGCCGTCGGGGCCCCAGGATTTCGGCTGGTGGAGCAAGTCTTCAAGTCGGGCCTGAAGGGTTTGATGCGACAGGTTGTGGGCGGTCGCGAACAGCGCGTCAATGTCCACACGCTGCCTGGCCAGCAGGCGATCAAAGGCATGGTCGTAGGGCGAGCCCTTGATGGGCTTCAGTTGAAAGTCCGAAGGCTGGGCCGGTTCCAGAAAGACATCGCCCCCGGATGAGATCTCGAGCCAGGCGTCGCGCGTGCTGTCTTGCATCAGGCGCAGGAGGGGCAACCGCAGAAGTGGGTGGTTGGTTCGACGGGCGAGCTCTTGGCGCAATGCTTCGTTCGACACGAAGCATTCGACGGCTTGTCCGGGCAACCAGAGCAGCGTGTGCCCCGGTTGGGCGGTCGCAACGATCGCTCCGGCGAATTCGATGCTGCGCTGTGCATCGAGCTGGAGCTCAAGTGCGCTGAACACGACATGCTCCCGAGCCTCCATGCCTGGCAGGCAGCGCGCATAGTCGCGGTGCAGTTCGCCTTCTTCGATGTTCAGCAGCAGGTCATCACGCAGGGTTAATTCGATGCAAGTCACGAACAGCTCGCGGCGCGAAATGTCACGGGCGCTGGCGTGGGCCCAAAAGCGCTCGATGGCCGAGAGCAACAACCTTTGGTGCGCCGCGCTCAGTGGCTGGGGCAGGGTATTGAGGCAAGCCTCTGCATCCGGAAGATGCTGGAGCTCGGCGTCGAGTACGGTGGCCAGCGTCGTTAGCCGATCCAGCGCCGGCGGGTTGGGTGAAAATGTTTCCATGGCGTTAAGCATTCCTGAGTGAGCTCCGCGCAAAATGGCAGGCGCGAGCCGGGCGAGAGCCCGATGATTCGTCGAGCGATCAATCAATCAGAACGCCGGAGCGCGTGGTGCTAAATAGTTAACGCACGGGATGAGGAGCGAACCTGTAGGCCCGCCTCCAGCCGGGAAGGCGTCGGGTGTCACACCGCAGAATCGAGGGTGTCAATGCGGGCCTCTTCCCGGCTAAAGCCGGTCCTACGCATGCATCGCGCGGCACTTCATTCCCTGCGACCACTTCCAGAGCCATTACGCTATAATCCCGCCCTTTAGCTGTCTGCCGCCGTGGCGCCAGACACACCTTATTTGTCAGGCGCGTGATGCCTGCATGCAGACTTAAGAGGCTAGACCCTAGTGGCATTGACGATCCTTGGCCTGTCCGGCGCCCTTAGCCATGATCCTTCCGCAGCCCTGTACATCGACGGCAAGCTGGTTGCTGCGGCCGAAGAAGAGCGTTTCGTTCGCGACAAGCATGCCAAGAACCGCATGCCCTATGAATCAGCGAAGTTCTGCCTCGAACAAGCGGGCATCAAGCCTTCCGATGTCGACGTCGTCGCCATTCCTTTCGCGCCCATCAGCCTGTTCGGCGAAGCGCGCTGGCACTACGCCAAACGCTACTGGTATGCCCCGGACCGCGCACTCGACGCGATCCTGATGGGCAACCGCCGCTACAAGCGCTATCGCAACAAGATCGTCTGGTGCCTGGAACAACTCGGTTTCGATCCGAAAAAGATCAAGATCGAACCCGTCGAGCACCACCTGGCTCACGCATCGAGCGCTTATCACTGCTCCGGTTTCCAAGAGAAAACCGCGATCCTCGGCATCGACGGCAAGGGCGAGTACGCCACCACCTTCTTCGGCTACGGCGAAAACGGCAAGATCCACAAGATCAAGGAATTCTTCGACCCGGATTCCCTCGGCGGCCTGTATGGCGCGATCACCGAATTCCTCGGTTTCGAGATGCTCGACGGCGAATTCAAAGTCATGGGCATGGCGCCGTACGGCGACGCGACCAAATACGATTTCTCCCGTCTGGCCACCTTTGAAAACGGCGAACTGGTGATCAACACCGAATACGCCAACGTCATTGGTCTGCGCCGTTACAAAGAGAAGGGCAAAGGCTTCTACTTCTCGCCGAAACTGATCGAGTGGCTGGGTCCCAAGCGCGAAGGCGATATCGCCGACGAGCCGTACATCCATTACGCCGCCAGCATGCAGGCGCTGTTCGAGAAGCTGTCGCTGCAGATGATCGACCACTATCTGGGTGACATCCTCAAGGAAACCGGCAAGCTCGCCTTCGCTGGCGGCTGTGCGCTGAACGTCAAACTGAACCAGAAGATCATCGCGCGCCCTGACGTCAAAGAGCTGTTCGTTCAGCCGGCGTCGGGTGATGCCGGCACTGCTGTGGGTGCTGCCGCCTACGTTTCCCACGCTCGCGGCGTGCCGGTCGAGAAGATGGAACACGTCTACCTCGGCCCGTCCTACAGCAACGAAGACGTTATCGCCGCCTGCGCCCGCCACCCGAGCAAGCCGGCCTGGCGCCAGATCGACAACACCCCCGAGCGCATCGCCAAGATCATGGTCGCGGGCAATCCGGTGGCCTGGTTCCAGGGCCGCATGGAGTTCGGCCCACGCGCCCTCGGTGGTCGTTCGATCATCGGCTGCCCGAGCGTCGCCGGCGTGGCCGATCGCATCAACCATCAGATCAAGTTCCGCGAGCGCTGGAGGCCGTTCTGCCCGTCGATGCTCGACACCGTCGCCCCGCAGATGATCAAGATCGATCACCCGGCGCCGTTCATGACCTTCACTTTCGAAGTGGCGGAAGAGTGGAAAACCCGTGTGCCGGAAGTCGTCCACGAAGACGGTACGTCCCGCGCCCAGGTGCTCAAGCGCGAGTACAACCCGCGTTACTACGACATGATGAAGGCGCTCGAAGACCTGACCGGCAACGGTGTCTCGCTCAACACGTCGCTCAACCGCCGCGGCGAGCCAATGATCTGCTCGCCGACCGACGCGCTGAACATGTTCTTTGGCTCGGATCTGGAGTACCTGATCATGGAAGACATTCTGGTGGTCAAAGACGGCGTGGACACCCATGACACGCTCAGCTGAGCGTCATGTTTTACAGTTCTGCCACGGCTATGACGGGCCGTTCCTCGACTGCGCCCGTCAATACGCCAGCCTGTTCGTGGGCAGGGGATACCGGGTCACCACGGTATTCCTGACCGGCGCCGCCGATGCCGACGTTGCAGCCAGCTGCGCGTCGGACGAAGTGCTGTTCATGGAGTACAGCTCCAAAGCCATTGGTGGCATGAAGGTGGGAGCCATTCGCGATCTGCGCAAGATCGCGGCGTCGCGCAGTTTTCAGTTTTGCATCACCCACCGTTTCAAGCCGACCTACATCGCCCTCGTCGCGACTCGCTTGCCGGTGATCGGTGTTCATCATGCGTTTGGTGATTACCGCCGCCGCAGCCGCAAGGTGCTGGCTAACCTGTTCCGCTCCCGTTTGAGCCTGCTCGGCGTGTCTGATGCCGTGCGCGATGACATACGCAAGTGCCTCCCCAAGTGGCCGGCCGAGCGTATCCAGACCCTCTACAACCGCATCGATGTCGATCAGCTCAGCGCTACGCTGCTGTCCCGCGAAGAGGCCCGCGACGCATTGGGCCTGGCGCAGGAGGCGTGGGTGGTCGGCAATGTCGGTCGGCTGCACCCTGACAAGGACCAGTCGACGCTCCTTCGCGGTTTCGCCCAGGCGTTGCCCGACCTGCCCGCTGACAGCCAGCTGGTGATTCTCGGTCAGGGCCGACTGGAGCAAGACCTCAAGCACCTGGCAGTCGAGTTGGGCATCGGCCACGAGGTCATGCTGGCGGGGCAAGTGACCCAGGCCAGCCGCTACTTCAAGGCCTTCGACGTATTCGCGCTGAGTTCCGATCACGAGCCCTTCGGCATGGTCTTGCTCGAAGCCATGGTGGCCGGTGTGCCGCTGCTGGCCACAGCCTGTGGCGGCGCGAAGGAAGTCGTCGAAGGCGTGGGCATTCTGTTCCCCCTGGGCGGTGCCGAGCCGTTGGCTCAAGGGCTGGTACATCTTTCGCGGATGGACGCCGAACTGCGCCAGTCCTGCGCGGATGCGATGCTGCAGCGGCTGCGCGACCGTTTCAGCGACGAGGCGGTAAAAGCGGTTTTCTGGCAGCTGCCGCAAGTCGTCGCGCTCACTTCGGAAACCTGATTTCACTCGAACCGCTGGCAGCCATTGGCCTCTGATAGCAATGAACACCCGGCTGCATAGCACAGGATATGGATTGGAATGGTTGTAAAAAATTTGCCGGCACGTGCGGGGTACATTGCAGGTTTACTGCTTGCAGTGGTGATGCTGATCATATTTCTCGGGCCGTTCTGGTGGCCCGGTGAGTCAAGTTCCTGGGCTGCGTTCATTCGCGCGGCGCTGGTCATTGCCTTGCTCTGCGCCGCGCCGGCGCTGAGTCGGCGGTCATTTTCAGTCAGTCCGCTGACGTATACCGTCCTGCTACTGTTCGCCTATATGCTGATCAACAGCCTCCTGGCCGACGACGACATGAAATCCCTGCGTCGGCTTCTGCTCATTCTCGTGTTTTTCATCGGCGTTGGCGTGATACGGGCGAGCGGCACCTTCGACTGGGAAAAAATCCTCAAGATCTCGGTGGCGGTGGTCGCCCTGTTCGCCGGGTTTTCGATGCTCAATCTCGCCATTCACGGCGCCTTTGTTCTGGGCTATCGGCAGATGTCACTGGCCGGCTCGGGCGTGACCGATGTGGCCGACTTCGGCAACACCATCGTTGCCGGCATGAACTACGGCTTGTTTCTGCTGGCCGGGGTCTGGCTGACGCTACGTTCACGGCGTCGTGCCGAAATCGCTCTCTGGTTGCTGTGCTGCGCCCTTATTGCCACCTACATCTACTTCACGTTCGCGCGCAGCGCCTGGCTGGCTTCATCGGTCGGCGGTCTGGTGCTGCTCGGCACCATGACCAGCGGCAAACTGCGCCGCAACATTCTCATCCCGGCGGCTATCGTCATCGCGCTCGTGCTCATATTCGGCTTCAGCGAGCTGGCGTACGAAGTGCAGACCCGCGGCGTGACGGGGCGCAACGAAGTCTGGCTGGCGGTGTTCGAGCGACTGGCCGGGCACTGGTGGTTCGGGGTTGGCGCCGGTACGCCGCTGGGGGAAGTTCACCTTTCCACCGGGCAAATCGTACGCAATACCCACGGCCTGTATTTCGAGGTGCTCTACCAGTTCGGCATCGTCGGTCTGGCGCTGCTGCTGGCGACAATGCTGCACGCCGGCGCTTGTCTGGCGCGAGCGCGCAAGACCTCGGAGACCGCCCGGCTCTGGCTGGCGATCCTCTGCGCCGGTGGCGTGGTGATGACGGTCGAGCTGCACACTTTCGTTGGGTCACCCAATCTGGTGTGGGAATGGCTCTGGCTGCCGCTGGCCGGCGCCGTGGCCATCTCGCGGGAGGCGCGGCGTGCTGAGGGTTGAAGCGCGGGGCGAGCAACGCTGGCTGGTAGGGCATGATCTGGAAGTTTGCCTGCAGGACTTCGCGCATTCACGGCGTTCTGTCACAGGGCCGGTGCTGCTGCTGGCGTCCGGACCCTCGGCGAACGAGTTCCCGCTTCGCAATTACCGGAGCCTGCCGGTTGTCGCCATGAACGGCTCGATCGTGCGCTGTGTCGACGAGGGCATACGGCCTTTCTATTACCTGTGTGACGATCCGAATTTCGTCATCGGCCGGCCGGCGCTCGCACTGATGGGGGTCAGCCATGGCGAGCATCTGGCGATGAGCCTTGATGTGCTTCAGGCGATTCACGCGGCTGACGCCACTGCCCTGAACGGCAAAAAGATCTATCTGCTGGAGCGGGTCAATCGCCAGGAAGGCAAGGCCGTCATGTCAGATCGAGCCTATGCGTGGTCTATCCGTAACGACGATGAGCTGATCTCGAACTTCTCCCTGCTGCGTCGCAAGCCCAATCGTATCGGCTTCAGCCTGAACCTCAAACGAGGCTATTTCGGCAGTCGGACCATTCCTTTCGGCGCCTTGCAGCTGGTTTGCCATCTGGGGTTTTGTCAGGTGTTCGTGGTCGGAATGGACCTGCGTCAGGGCGGAGGGCGCTTTTACGAGAAGGGAGAAGCGGCTTTGCCCAGCAGCCTGGACGAGGATTTCGAGCAGTACATCCTGCCAAGCTTCGCGCTGATGGCCCGCAAGATTCTCCCAAGAACCGGCATGCAGGTGTTCAACCTATCCCGCGTCAGCCGCATGCCGGAGCGGGTTATTCCTAAAATCACCCTGCAGCGCCTCGACGAACTGCTGGGCGTCCAATCCGACGCCTCTACGCAAACAGCGCCTGCAAACGCGCCGTAAAGTGCGCGCTCCGGCCTTTGGTGTAAGCCGAAATAAAGGCCACGCCCGCATCGCTTTCCACCAGCCACGCGCGATCTTCCTTGTAGCGGAGCAGGTGTTGGAAATTGCGCAGCCGCTTCGAGTCGCTCAACGTCCTGCGCTGGCACTTCATGTCAGAGATATCGATCAGCCCCAGTTTTGACTCGGGGGTGAGGATCACGTTGCCCAGATGCAGCGAGCGGAAATAAACACCTTGATCGTGCAAGCGGGCGATGAACGCACCCAGCTCAGCCCGCAGTGGCGCGCTTTCACCGTGCTCTTTCAGCACCTGGCGGATGGTCAGGCCGGGGAGCGGCGTGTAGCGCACGCCGTCGCGGCTGATGCTGGCAATTCGGTAGGTGGCGATGACGTCCGGGCAGGGAATGCCGCGCTTTTTGAGGGCCTCGATGTTGTCGGCGAAGCGTTGCGCGTAGGGAAACAGCAAGGCCGAGCTGATCAGGCGCTTGCGGCGGAACAGTTTGAGAATGGTGCCGTCCTCAAGCAACAGAACCTTGTCACCGGATCCGTCCGCTTCGAGCACGGTGGCGTTTTCTCGCAAGGCCAGATAGGCGCTGTGTTCCATTGGGTGCATCGGCATACTTACCTGAACAAATGCGGCATGTTACCCGAGTCGGCCCCGCTTGGGTCGCAGCAGGGGTCGACAAATATGGGTTGTGCTACCATGCCCGCCTAATTTTTTCGTGCGGATTCCCATGAGCAGTCCTGATCCTCAAGCTAAAACGACCCTGGCGATTTACTTTCGTCTATTGACCTATGTGCGGCCGTATATAGGCCTTTTCTGCTTGAGCATTGTCGGCTTTCTTATCTTTGCGTCCACCCAGCCGATGCTCGCCTACATCCTCAAATACTTCGTCGATGGCCTGGCCAATCCCGAAGCCAGCCTGTTCCCCGGCAACCCTTATATTGGCCACCTGCAATTGCTGCAGGCGGTGCCGCTGATGATCGTGCTGATCGCGGCGTGGCAAGGTGCCGGCTCGTATCTGGGCAACTTCTTCCTGGCCCGCGTCTCCCTCGGGCTGGTGCATGACCTGCGCGTCGTGCTGTTCAACAAATTGCTCACGCTGCCCAACCGCTTCTTCGACAACAGCAACTCCGGGCATTTGATTTCGCGCATCACCTTCAACGTGACCATGGTCACCGGCGCTGCCACCGACGCGATCAAAGTCGTGATTCGTGAGGGCATGACGGTCATCTTCCTGTTCGGCGCGCTGCTGTGGATGAACTGGAAACTGACCCTGGTGATGCTGGCGATACTGCCGCTGATCGCGGTCATGGTGAACAGCACCAGCAAGAAATTTCGCAAGCAGAGCAAGAAGATTCAGGTGGCCATGGGCGACGTAACCCACGTGGCGTCCGAGACCATTCACGGCTATCGCGTGGTTCGCAGCTTTGGCGGCGAAGACTACGAAAAGGCCCGCTTCGAAAAGGCCAGCCGCAGCAACACCAAGAAGCAACTGGCGATGACCAAGACCGGTGCCGTCTACACGCCGATGCTGCAATTGGTGACCTACAGCGGCATGGCCATCGTGATGTTCCTTGTCCTTTATCTGCGCGGCGATTCCTCGGCGGGCGATCTGGTGGCCTACATCACCATGGCCGGCCTGCTGCCCAAGCCGATCCGCCAGCTGTCCGAAGTCAGTTCCACCATCCAGAAGGGCGTCGCCGGTGCGGAGAGCATCTTCGAACAACTGGACGAGCAAACCGAACAGGACCTGGGCACGGTAGAGCGCGACAAGGTTTCCGGCCGTCTGGAGGTCAAGAACCTTACGTTCACCTACCCGGGCACGGAAAAACGCGTGCTGAACGACGTCAGTTTTGTCGCCGAAGCCGGCCAGATGGTCGCGCTCGTGGGTCGCTCAGGTAGCGGCAAATCCACGTTGGCGAGCCTGATCCCGCGTTTCTACGATCATGTGCAGGGCCAGATCCTCCTTGATGGCGTCCAGACTCAGGATTACACCCTGCGCAGCCTGCGCCGACAGATCGCCCTGGTGAACCAGAACGTCACGCTGTTCAACGACACCATCGCCAACAATATCGCGTATGGCGATCTGGCGGGCGTGCCGCTGGAAGAGATCAAAAAAGCCTCGGCCGATGCCTATTCCGATGAGTTCATCGACAAACTGCCTCAGCAGTATCAGACCCTCGTTGGCGAGAACGGCGTGCTGCTGTCCGGTGGCCAGCGTCAGCGTCTGGCAATTGCCCGCGCGCTGCTGAAAAATGCGCCGCTGCTGATTCTCGACGAAGCGACTTCAGCGCTGGATACCGAGTCCGAGCGCCACATCCAGAAGGCGCTGGAAAAAGTCATGCAGGGCCGTACCACGCTGGTCATCGCCCACCGCCTGACCACCATCGAAAAAGCCGACGTTATTCTGGTGATGGACGAAGGCCGTATCGTCGAGCGCGGTTCACATGCCGAGCTGCTGGCGCTGAATGGCTACTACACGCGCCTGCATGCCAAACAGTTCGAAGAAGACGAGCCTGTCGAAATCGATCGGGCAGTCGATGCATGCTGAGTCACTTGCGCGCATGGCGTGAGCGAGGCTGGACACCGATCGATGCATCGACCTACGCCACCGCGTGGCAGCAGTTTGGCGGAAGCGTTGCCACGCACCCGCAGGTGATCGAGCGTCTGGCCGGTTTGGCGGATATTCCGGTTCGGTATCTGGGTTGGCTGCAGGACGGCAACGTTGTCGCTGCGGTCGCCTGCTGGGGCCGGGATCTGGCGCTGGCTAAAAAGGTGCTCAAGCAGCGTGATCGGCGGGTCTTCGATCTGGGCAATGCAGAGATCATTCTGCCGGTTGCCCCTGGGGTGACAGTGCCAGTGCGCCAGCGCATGAGCTATGTGTCGGAGTTGAACGCCGGCCAGATCGACACCCTCAAGCCGCAAGCCGAGAGCCTGGCGATCGCCCGCGCGCCCGAGGACTATTCCAAGAAATTCCGCTACAACCAGCGTCGCGAGCAGCGGTTACTTGAGGAGGCGGGCGGGGTCGTGCAGCCGATGCTGGATTTCACGTCCGAGGAACAAGCGCGCATTTACTCAAGCCTGTTTCATGCCCGCTGGGGCTTCGATGTACCGGGCAAGGATCACTTGGCCAAGGTGTTCGAGCTGATGCGCGAGTTCATGACCGGCTCGATAATCCTGCTGGAGGGCAAGCCCATTGCCGCTCAGGTGCTGTACAGGGTCGAGTCGCCGCATTGGGTGTCGGTGGAATACATCAACGGCGGTGTGGATCCGGCCCATCAGGCGCTGAGCGCCGGCAGCGTGCTGAGCTTCGTCAACACGCAGAACGCCTGGGCTGACGCGAGGGCGGTGAACAAGCCATTGCGCTATTCCTTCGGCCGCTCCGATCGTGAATACAAAGACCGCTGGTGCCAGACGGTGCCTGTCTACAAGGTTGGATGACATGTCCGGGCGCAAGCAGCAGCTTCTGAAACGACATCGGCGCAACAAGCGTCTGGCGCTGATCATCGGTCTGGTGCTGCTGATCGGCATTGGTATCGGGGTCGCGTGGTGGCTGGTGCCGTTGCTGATCGTTGCTGCCTGGGTGGCCCACGAAGCCTGGTTCTCCGACCATCTGTTTTATTCGCCCAAGAGCGACTACCGCTATCAGTTTCCCGACGCGGCCCAGTCGCAGGCTGTCTCCGTCGTCAACGGCATGCTGCAACTGAGCGAGCCATTGGCCGAGGGCGAAACGCTGCTGCTGGAGCTCGATCTGCGCAGCAGCTGGCTGGGTCGCTGGCTGGACCCTTACGTGGTGGCCGGCGACGACCGCCAGGATTTCGAACGGGGTTTCGCCGGGCGTCGCTACGTGAACCTCACCGGTCAGCGCGACGTCGTTGCTGACAGCACGTTGCGCCTCAAGGGCGGGTTCTGTCGCATCGGCAATGCCGCCCGTTTGTACGTGCTGAGCAACCCGGATTACCGCCAGCAACGGTTGATGATCCTCGCGCCCCACGCCGACGATGCCGAACTGGCAGCGTTTGGCCTGTACAGCCAGGCCGCCGAATGCAGCATCGTCACGGTGACTCAGGGCGAGATCGAGGCCGAACGCTATGAACGACTGGGGCTGAACCGCGCCGATGCCGCGCGGCTCAAGGGTCGCCTGCGCACGTGGGACAGCCTGGCGATTCCGTTGTGGGGCGGTGTGCCCCAGAGCCAGTGCGTGCAGTTGGGCTACTACTGCCTGCAACTGCCGGCCATGGCGCAGTCGCCGGATCAGCCGTTTGGCTCTCGCGACTCTTCAGAGACCGACATCCGCAGCGCGCGGCAGCACAATCCTTCGCCGTTGCCAGGGGATCGGGACGGCGCGCCGACCTGGAACAATCTTGTTGCCGATCTTGCAGCGTTGCTCGACGCGCATCGACCGGACGTCATTGTCATGCCGCACCCTGAACTCGACCCTCACGCCGACCACATCGCCACGACTCAAGCGTTATATGAGGCGGTGAGCAGAAGCGCGCACACGCCTGATGTGGCGCTGTTCTATGCCAATCACCTGCACGACAACGATCGCTGGCCCATGGGTCTGGCCGGGAAAGGCGTGGCGCTGCCGCCGTTCGTTGAAGCGCCGTCGGTTGATCAGCTCTGGAGTACGTCGCTCAGTTCGGACGTGCAACTTGATAAAGCCATGGCTCTGGCGATGCAGCATGACCTGCAGGGACCACCACCCCTGAAGAAGCGCCTGCGTCGGCAGATTCAACGCTGGCTGGCCGGCCGCGAATGGCCGCTGACGGGAGACGACGAATTCTTCCGCAAGGCCGTTCGCCGGCATGAGGTGTTCTGGGTTCGCCGCTTTCCGCGTCCTTGACTGCAACAGCCGATGCACCATTAAAGGCGCCATTTGAAGCGCCGTTTGAAGCACTACGGGATTCGAGGCCAACCGGCCAGCCAGCGCTGATCGCTGTGCTAAGATTCCGTCCTTGTCCATTTCTGCCACGGGTTGTTCGATGAAGTTGTCCATGCCGCGTTTTGATCAGGCTCAAGTGTTAGTTGTCGGCGATGTCATGCTCGACCGCTACTGGCACGGTGGCACTTCCAGAATCTCCCCTGAAGCGCCGGTGCCGGTGGTCAAAGTCGACCAGATCGAAGACCGTCCGGGCGGTGCTGCCAACGTGGCGTTGAACATCGCAGCACTGGGCGCCAAGGCGTCACTGGTCGGCGTCACCGGCACCGACGAAGCCGCTGACAGCCTGAGCAACAGCCTCAAGGCCGCTGGCGTCGTCGCCTGCTTCCAACGCATCGCCCACCAGCCCACCATCGTCAAATTGCGCGTCATGAGCCGGCACCAGCAGCTCCTGCGTATCGACTTCGAAGAACCCTTTGCCACCGATCCCGAGGCCCTGAGCCGCGAGGTCGACGCCTTGCTCGACGGCGTCAAAGTGTTGGTCCTGTCCGACTACGGCAAGGGCGCGCTGAAGAACCATCAAGTCCTGATCAAGGCAGCTCGGGACCGTGGCATTCCCGTGCTGGCCGACCCGAAGGGCAAAGACTTTGCCATCTACCGTGGCGCCAGCCTGATCACGCCCAACCTCAGTGAATTTGAAGCCATCGTCGGCCATTGTGTCGACGAGGCAGAGCTGGTCGCCAAAGGCGCAGCGTTGATGAAAGACCTCGATCTGGGTGCGTTGCTGGTCACTCGTGGCGAGCACGGCATGACCCTGCTTCGCCCGGACCAACCGACGCTGCACCTGCCGGCCCGTGCGCGGGAAGTCTTCGACGTGACCGGCGCCGGCGATACGGTGATTTCCACGCTGGCAGCGGCCATTGCATCGGGTGAGGAGTTGCCGCACGCGGTCGCGCTGGCGAACCTTGCGGCGGGCATCGTCGTAGGCAAGCTGGGCACCGCCGCGATCAGTGCGCCCGAGTTGCGTCGCGCCATCCAGCGTGCCGAAGGTTCCGAGCGCGGCGTGCTGACCCTCGATCAGTTGCTGCTGGCCATTGACGACGCCCGCGCCCACAACGAAACCATCGTCTTCACCAACGGCTGCTTCGACATTCTGCACGCCGGCCATGTCACCTATCTGGAACAAGCCCGCGCGCAGGGCGATCGGCTGATCGTGGCGGTCAACGACGATGCGTCGGTGAGTCGCCTGAAAGGCCCGGGCCGCCCGATCAACAGCGTTGATCGACGCATGGCCGTGCTGGCAGGTCTGGGCGCGGTGGACTGGGTGATCAGCTTCCCGGAAGGCACCCCGGAAAACCTTCTGTCCCATGTTCATCCGGACGTGCTGGTGAAGGGCGGGGACTACTCGGTTGATCAGGTCGTCGGCGCTGACATCGTCGCCTCTTATGGCGGCACCGTTAAAGTGCTGGGGCTGGTCGCCAACAGTTCAACGACAGCCATCGTCGACAAAATCCGCAGTCAGGACTGATCCGACGCCCGCAGCGCAGAGTGGCACCCCTTGCCGCTGCCATTTTTGTATTCGCAGTTCGGTATATGAACGTATGAAAGTCATGTTACTGGTGATGGATGAACAGCGCGTCATACTGGACGGCTTGTACGAAACCGTACGGCAGCAGTGTGACGACTGCGTCATCTTTCGCCTGAGCAAGCAACAGCAGCTGAATCTTGGGCCGTTTCTGGCCTCGGTCGACTATCAGAGCTACGACCGGGTGGTGATCTTCTCCCGGGTCAAACGGCTTGCTCGCCAGCGCGCGGTGCTCAAGTGCATCCCGGGGCTGATCTTTCTTGAGCACGATGCTTACCAGAATTACATGAGCGCGAGCAAATACCACGGGATGTACTCGCGCCTGTACCGGCAACTGCCGTGGAGTCGCGCGCTGCTGTCGGGCGCGGTGGTGGCGCGGCGTATGCGCGGCGAAGGCATTGATGCGGTATTCGTGTCCAAGGGCTATGACCAGGAAATGCTGCGCAATCTCGGGCAGCCCCGGGACATTCCGGTGGGCTTCCTTGGCAGTCTGAAGAGCCGCGAGTATTCCCAGCGCAAGCAGCTGGTGGAAAACCTCGCGCAGCGCGCCGGCATGCTGGTGACCCGCACGGCCTCCGGCGCCGAATACCTGGAAACCCTTAATCGCATCAGGATTTTCGTCAGCGCCGACATCGGCATGGGCGAGTTCATGATCAAGAATTTCGAAGCCATGGCTTGCGGTTGCGTGCTCCTCGCGTGGAGTCAGGGTGAAGAGGACGATCTGCTGGGCTTCGAAGAGGGGCGCAACGTCATGTTCTACCGCTCCGAAGACGAAGCCGTCGAGAAGATCCGCCTGCTGCAGAGCGACCCCGAGCTTGCCGCGCGCATCGCGGGCGAAGGGCAAAGATTCGCCGAAGAACGCTATGCCTTTGCCCGCGTGGGCCGCGATCTGGCCGATGAAATTCAGCGGCCAATGCGCCCGTGGCGGCGTCCATCCGCGCTGACCCGTGCCTGGGTCAAGTTGCGCCATGGCATGCAGGTGCCGGCCTGATGACGCTGCCGTCAGAACACGACAGCGCCGCGCCCCTTGTACCCCCTGTATTGCCGGGCGCCGATCAGGACGTGATCGGCGGACTTCCCGCTGCACTGCGCCAGTGCCTGGCAAACGCTGCACGGGTCATCCTCATCGCCAACAACCCTGCCATCACCCAGGCGGACTTCGATGCCTTGGGCGTGGGCGCCGACGATGTGGTGGTCAGCTTCAATCTGTGCATCAAGGCCGCTCTGCTGAAGCCAGAAAGCGTCAACCTGTTTGTGCACGGCTTCAATGCGCCGGACTGTTATTTCTTCGGACTCCCCGCAACCGCTGAAGTACAAAAACTCGCCGCCCAACCGGGGTCACGCTGCTTCACACTGTTGGTGGGATGCGCCGTGCAGCTGTGCCCGCTGCCTGACGTTGCGCTCTATTGGGACCGCATTCCGTTGCCGGCACTGGCTGAGCACTATCCGGTTGATCGCCCCAACGGCAAGCGCTTCGTCGGGCCCTCCACAGGATTCAACGTGCTGGTGCTGCTCGACTGGCTACGCCCCCATGCCGGTTATCGCTACAGACTTTTGACCCTGGGTTTTTCCAATGAAGCCGGCAAGCTCTGGGGCGGCCACGCCTGGGACTATGAGCGCCACTGGCTCCTGGGCGCCGATGTCGAGGTGATCGTCCTCAAGCCCCGAAGCTGGTGGCGCAAGCTGCTATTTAGTAAATGAACGACCCCGTCCGCCGCTTGCGCGCGCGTGTCCAGGCGCATCGCCATTGATCCCGGAGAGTTTGTCAGTGCTGAACATTGCGGTCGCGTTTTTTGGTATCCCGCGCAACTCGGAAATCTGTTTTCCTTCCATTGAGGAAAATGTCCTTGGCCAGTTGCCGAAGGGCAGCAACGTCAAATGCTTTTACCACCTCTACAAGATCGACGAAGTGCACAACCAGCGCTCGGCGGAGAAGGGCGAGCTGAAAGCGCAGAACTACGACGTTTTCCAGTCGATGACGGGGGTTCTCGAATCCACCGACGGCGTGCTCGATCGCTGGGATTTCGAACGGGTCAAGGCGATGGGAGACACCTGGGGCGACGAGCACGTTTCCCTGCGAAACCTGATCTATCAGCTCAACTCCCTGCACACGGTCACGGGCATGATGGAGTCGTTCGATCCGGACTTCGTGGTGTTTGTGCGTCCGGACAACTTCTTCCATTCGCCGCTGCCGGGTTATGTCTTTCATTCGCCGCAGGCCCGGCGGCTGAACGCCTATATCCCGGACTGGCAGTGGTGGGGCGGGCTGAATGATCGTTTTGCCATTTGCGGCCGCGATGTTTACCGGGCCTACGGCAAGCGGATCGAACGCATCTTTGAATTCTGCGAAGCGACTGGCCGCAAACTGCACTCGGAGCGCTTGCTCAAGTACGCGCTGCTCAAGGCGGATGCCCGGGTGTGCACACTGCCAACGACCGCCTCGCGTGTGCGCATCACCGGTGCCTTCGCCGATGAGTCGTTCTCACCGAAGCGCGGGATGGGCAAACGCGAAAACCGCTATTTCCACTTCTTCGCCCGGCTGCGCACCTGGCGTGACAAACGCCTTGCCGAGAAGAGCTGAGCGGCGGCTTACTTGTGCAGGCCGCTGCGAACCAGCCTGACCAGGCGCCGCGCCTTGATGCGCAGCTTGGTCAGCCCTGACTTGGGCTTCTTCTTCGGCGTCATGCCCTGCTGCACCAGCCAGTCCTTCCAGCGAATCCGCTCCTCGCGCACCACCCAGCCTTCTTGCGGAGCGAAGCTCTCGGCCAGATAAAGACCCCGCGTACCGGCAGGCGAAAGCTTGTCGTTCTTCAGGGTGTACAGCTCGGGCAGGGGCGAGCCGTTTTCCAGGGGCATCAGGTAGAGATCCGGCTTGCTGCGATTGAGGCGCGCCACCAGCTCGTTGTTTTCCAGGCTTTCATCGACGTGGAAAAGGCTCAGCGGTCGAGCCTCTTTCGGCACTTCCAGGCGCATGTCGTAAATCAGCTGCAACGAGGCGGTCGGTAAATGCACATAAGCGCGGGGCCGCTCGATCAGGGTCAGGCTGCCGCAACGTACAGGGCGTGCCGCCCCGGAAAGCGGTGTGAGGCGAAAGGGCATCGCTTCGCGGTAATGCAGCGCTGCCGCGTAGGGCGCAGGCAGCCAGGTTTCATTGAAGCGTCCGCCGAGCCAGCCTTGGGGCGTCTCGATCAGGCATTCCTCAGCGACTTCCTGCACCGCGGTGTGCAACGGCAGGTTGAGCTCGTGGGCGGGAACGTAGCCCGAGATCAGCTTGAGCACCACATCGCCACGGTCCTGACGGCGCTGGCGAACCAGCACCCAGTAATCGCGGTTCTGCCAGCGCAGGGTCAGGCGCACCGAGACGCCGAGATTGGCCAGCTCGGTGGAAAACCGTTCGCTGTCCTCTACGTCGATCTTGCGACGCCGCGCCAGGGTCTGGGTGAAATTCAGCGGCATCCCGACGCTCTGGTAGGTCAGGCCTTCCGGGGTGGCTTCGACGAATATCGGCAGGGTCTTGAAGTTACTGGGGTTCTTTCGGATCAGGGTTCGCGGCATATCGGCTCCTTCTTGCGTTGGGGTCGGCCGTGCGTCTCAGGGCTGACGACGGATCACGGCAGCGGCGGTTGCCACGTTATGGGCCAGATGCAGCGGGTTGATGGTGCCGACGATAGCACCGGTGACGCCGGGATGTTCAAACAGCAACTCGAAACTGGCACGCACAGGATCGACACCGGGGCTCAGGCAAACGTGCCCGCTGGCCAGTGCTTTTTTGACCAGCACCCCTTTGCCGTGTGCAGCAGCGTAGTCGAGGACCGGCTGTTCGCCCTGTTCGTTGAGGTTGTACGTGACCATCGCGCAGTCGCCGCCCTGCAAGGCCAGCAACCCGCCTTCGACGGTCTTGCCGGAGAAGCCGAACCCGCGAATCTTGCCTTCGCGCTTGAGCTCGGCCAGGGTCTGATACACGGCGCATTCGTTGAGCACGTGCAGGTCGTTGCCGTCGGAATGCACCAGCACCAAGTCGATGAAATCCGTTTCCAGGCGCTGCAGGCTGCGTTCCACCGAAAGCCGCGTATGTTCGGCGCTGAAATCGTGCCGAGACTGGCCGGCTTCAAATTCCTCACCCACCTTGCTGACGATTACCCAGTCCTGGCGTTGCCCGCGCAGCAGCGGGCCGAGGCGCTCTTCGCTGCGACCGTAGGCCGGGGCGGTGTCGATCAGGTTGATGCCCAGATCCCGCGCCAGCTTCAGCAGCATCTGCGCTTCGCCGTCGTCGGGAATCGTGAAGCCATTGGGGTATTTGACGCCCTGATCGCGGCCCAGCTTCACCGTGCCCAGCCCCAGGGGGGAAACGTTGATGCCGAGGGTGCCGAGCGGTCGATGCAGATCGTGCAGGGTCTTCATGGCAGCAGTTGATCCCAGACAGGCATGGCGAGGGGCGGCTTGGGGAAGTCGGTGTGCGGCGGTTGTGGGGTGGGGTGAATGTCATCCCGGGACAACGAGGCCAGTACGCGATCGGCGAAGTCGGGAGCCAGCGCCAGCTTGGTCGGCCAGCCAACCAGCAAGCGGCCTTGCACGTCGAGAAAGGCGTTGTCGGGGCGAACCAGACCGCTTTGCTGCGGCTCGGCGCGGTCCACGCGCAGGGTGGCGAACTGCGCCTGACTGAGGTCGACCCACGGCAGCAGATTCCCGAGTTCTTTTTTTGCGGCGGCGATCTGCTCGGCGGGGTTGCGGGCAACGCCTTCGGCCTCGGCAATGTCGCCGCCCAGGTACCAGACCCACTGACCGTCGGCCGCCGGATGCGTCGTCACCGTGATCCTTGGTTTCGGCCCGCCACCCAGGCAATGGGCGTACAGCGGTTTAAGCGTCGGGCCTTTGACCAGCACCATGTGCAGCGGCCGGCGTTGCATGGCCGGCTGGCTCACGTTCAGCGCCTTGAGCAGATCAGCCATGCCTTCACCGGCGCTGAGCACCACCCGCTGGGCGTGGATGTCGCGGCCGTCGACGCGCAGTCCGACCAGTTCGCCATCAACCCGCAGCGGCTCGATGTCCTGACCCGCCAGCAGGCTGTCGCCCGCCAGCTCCGTCAGTTTTTTCACCAGGCTGGGGATGTCGATGACCAGCTCGGCCAGGCGGTACACCTTGCCTTTGAAGCGCGGATCCTGAAGCGCAGGCGGCAGGTCGCTGCCCTTGACCTGATCGACGCGCCCGCGCACGGCCTTGCTGGCGAAGAAACTGGTGAGATTGCCGGCGATGGTGCCGGGCGACCACAGGTAGTGGGCTTCCGACAGCAGGCGCACGCCCGACAGGTTCAGCTCGCCTTTGCCTTCCAGCGCTTCGCGCCAGCGGCGGGGCATGTCGGCGATCGCTTCGGAAGCGCCGGACAGCGCGCCGTGCAGGGCGTATTTGGCGCCGCCGTGAATGATCCCCTGGGATTTGAGTGTCTGGCCGCCACCCAGGCTGGCCTTTTCCACCACCACCGTCGAAAAGCCCTGATGCCGCAGTCGCGCGTTGAGCCAGAGACCGGCAACGCCCGCGCCGACAATCAGGACGTCAGTGGAAATAGCAGATGACATGGGCACCTCAAATGGCGAAACGAATGCCGGCATTATAGGGGAAGGCTGTTTTCAGTAACCCCCTTAATGACCGGCCGTCTTCGAGAACAGCTGGATGACCACAACGCCTGCGACGATCAGACCCATGCCGGCGATGGCAGGCAGATCCAGTTTCTGCCCATAAATAAACAGCGCGGCGATGCTGACCATGACGATGCCCATGCCCGCCCACACGGCGTATGCCACGCCAACCGGGATGGTGCGCACCACCAGCGTGAGCATCCAGAACGCAATGCCGTAACCGACGATCACCAGCAGCAGCGGGATCGGCGTGCTCAGGCCTTTGACGGCTTTCATGGACACGGTGCCGATGACCTCGGCACAGATGGCGATGGCCAGCAGGTAGTACGCAGGCATGGTGTTACTCCTTTTCGATGGCCGTCATTAAAGCGGCTTACCCGGCACCGAACAACCTGGCGTTTTGGGGAGGCGCGGTGGTCTCAGGTGGACTGTGCCGGGCAAGATATGTGCGAAGCTCGATGGAAATCTGACAGCAATTGGCTGATAAACTCCGCGCCCATGAATAGAACCCTCTACAGCATCCTGTTTCACCTCGGCCTCCCATTGATCGCCCTGCGCCTGTGGCTGCGCTCGCGCAAAGCTCCGGCCTACGCGCAACGGGTCGGTGAGCGCTTCGCCCTGGGGCTGCCTGCCATGCAGCGTGGCGGGATATGGGTGCATGCGGTGTCGGTGGGCGAGAGCATTGCCGCTGCGCCGATGATTCGCGCGTTGCTGGCTCGCTATCCGCAATTGCCCATCACCATTACCTGCATGACACCGACCGGCTCGGAGCGCATTCAGTCGCTGTTCGCCCACGAGCCGCGCGTCCAGCATTGCTATCTACCCTATGACTTTCCGTGGGCCGCCGGGCGCTTTCTCGATCACATCCAGCCGAAGATCGGCGTGATCATGGAAACCGAGCTGTGGCCCAATCACATTCATCAGTGTGCGAAGCGCGGCATTCCGACGGTGCTGGCGAATGCGCGGCTGTCAGAGCGTTCCGCCCGTGGCTACGGACGCTTCGCCGGGCTGACTCGGCCGATGCTCGCCGAGATGAGCCTGTTTGCCGTACAGACCGAAACCGAGGCCCAGCGTTTTCGTGACCTGGGCGCTCGGCCCGAATGCGTCACGGTGACAGGCTCGATCAAGTTTGACCTGACCATCGATCCGCAATTGCTCGAGCGTGCCGTTCAGCAGCGTGAGCAATGGCAGACCCTGCAGCGTCCGGTCTGGATTGCCGCCAGTACCCATGCGGGCGAAGACGAGGTGGTGTTGGCGGCCCATCGCACGTTGATGGAAACCCATGCCGATGCGCTGTTGATCCTTGTGCCCCGTCACCCCGAGCGGTTCAACAGCGTGCTTGAGCTGAGCCAGCGGCAGGGGTTTGCCAGCGTTCGTCGGTCTACGGCCGAGGCGGTGACGCCGGAAACGTCGGTTCTGGTGGGCGACACCATGGGCGAGTTGCTGTTTCTGTATGCCGTGGCGGACATCGCCTTCGTCGGCGGCAGCCTCGTGCCCAACGGCGGCCATAACCTGCTGGAACCTGCGGCGCTGGATAAACCCGTTCTAAGCGGCCCGCACCTGTTCAACTTCCTCGAAATCGCCGCCATGCTGCGCAGTGCCGGCGCGTTGGAAGAGGTCAGTGACTCGCCCGCACTGGCCGCAGCGGTGAGGGGCTTGATCGACCAGCCCGAGAAAGCAAAGGCAATGGCCGATGCCGGATTGGCCGTGATGAAGGCCAATCAAGGTGCGTTGCAGAGGTTGCTGGATGGGATTGGGCGGTTGTTGAACTGATTGCGCCTGAAATGCCGCCTTCGTGAGCAAGGTGGAGCGCCACCCCGGTCACTCCCACAGGTGCGCTAGTTACCGCACGGCATCGGAGTGTCAGGGCGCCACCAATCCGACTAGTAAAGCTGGCCAACTCCGCAGCTCTGCCTGCTGACTGAGTACCTGTGGGACCGACCGGGGTGGCGCTCCACCTTGCTCGGGAAGAGGCAGGTACATCCGCCAAATCTTCAGCGGCTGGAATATCGTCTTCGTGAGCAAGCTCACTCCCACAAGTACGTCATTCACCACGCTACTGCGCGGTTTCAGGGCACAGGTCACTGACTACGAATCAAGCGCAGTGATTCCCGTTTCAATGCATTACATCCTTTCAGTGAAGCCGCTCACCGCTCCGTCGGCCGTTCGAAGTTCTTCGCCGCTTCTTTCGCCAGATCAGGCGGCAGGAAGTCTTTGTCAGGGTTGTAATCGGCCTTCAGGAAGCGCGACAGATCCTGCAGATCCCCAGGGCTCAGCGTGCCGGCTGCCTGCTTCAGACGCAGGTTGTCGAGGATGTAGTCGTAGCGGGTGTTGTTGTAATCGCGCACCGATGCATACAACTGGCGCTGTGCATCCAGCACGTCGACGATGTTGCGCGTACCCACCTGATAGCCGATTTCCGTGGCCTCCAGCGCGCTCTGGTTGGAGATGATCGACTGTTTGCGCGCCTGGACCTGCTCGACATCGGTGTTCACCGCGCGGTGCAGGTTTCGGGTGTTTTCCACCACCTGGCGGCGCAGACCTTCGCGCTGTTGTTCGCTCTGGCCGAGGCGGGCATAGGCCTCGCGGACTTGAGAACTGGTCAGCCCGCCGCTGTAGATGGGGATATTCACCTGCAGGCCGATGGTGCGTTGCTCGACGCTGCCGTGGAAACTCTGGCCGGTGTAATTGGGGTTGGTGAAGCCCAGCGGGTCGTTGTCGCCCTTCTCGTACTGCGCTACCGCATCGACGGTAGGCGCGTGGCCTGCCTTGCGTTGACGCAGGGTTTCTTCAGCGGCGCTGACGGCGTAGTTGCTGGCCAGCAGATTCAGGTTCTGCTGCGTCGCGGTGTCGACCCAGGCTTTCGCGTCGTTGGGCGTAGGTGCGAGCACAGGCAGGGTGTGCACGATGCCTTCGATGGAGTTGTAATCGCGGTTGGTCAGGGTGATCAGCGCCTGAAACGCGTCATCGACCTGGCGTTTGGCGACGATCCGCGCAGCGCGTGCGGTGTCGTAGCTGGCTTGCGCCTGAAGCACGTCGGTCTTGTCCGACAGACCGACGTCGAAGCGTTCATTGGCCTGATCGAGCTGGCGCTTGAGCGCCGCTTCCTCTGCCTTGGTCGAGGCGAGATTGTCCTGTGCGCGAAGCACCGCAAAGTAGTCCTCGGCGCTTTGCAGAATCAGGTTTTGCTCGGTGGCCGAGAGCTGCAGGATGGCCTGCTCGTTGACGTCCTTCGCAGCCTTGAGCTGGAACCAGCGGTCGGCACGGAAGATCGGCTGACTCAGGGTCGCGCGATAGACCGTTCCGCTGCGGCTGATGACGGCGGACGGTTGGTCAATCGATGTGCGGGTGTCATTGATGTCAGCGCCACCGGAGATGTTCGGCAGCAGGCCGGCGCGAGCCTGAGGCACGATTTCCTTCTGCGCGTCATAGCTGGCGCGGGCCGCCGCGAGATCAGCGTTGTTGTTCACCGCTTCCTGATACACGCTGACCAACCCGGTCCTGGTTGGCAGCGGCACGTCTGCTGCCCCGGCCATCGCACTCGAAGCACACGACACGGCAATGGCCAGTGAAAATTTGCGCAGCATAGACATTCCCTAGTAATTCAAGCGGTATGAAGACATTGACGTTGCGTCCGATCCAGATGGCTTTGGCGCCGCGTAGCGAGTGTAGTTCCAGAGGGTAGGGACAACAATCGGGCAAATCAGCCATTTAACGCGCGTTTGAATTCCGCGCTTGGCGTTTGGCCTGCGCCGCGACTAGACTGACGCCGTTCTTGTCGGGGTGCCTTGATATGAGGCTGAGATCGGATAATCCGGATCCCGTTGAACCTGATCAGGTTAGCGCCTGCGTAGGGAACAAGATTTCTCGTCTCCCGGCGAGTCCTCTTGAGCGTCGTCCGGGGTCGTCTTTGTTCAATTTCTGAACAGTCCGCGCCTCTTCGATTCTCAGCATCCATGTCGTCTCAGGGTGCATCCGTCCGTGTTCATCAGGCTCAAGCTCCGACAATTCATTCCGCCGCTGGATGATGTCTGGAGAGCCCGTGATGAGTACAACACTAAAAAACGCCAATCTGAGTGAATCCGCCCAAGTCGACTCGGGGTCGGTTCAACCGTTTACCCGCTCGCAGAAAATCTACGTCCAGGGCTCGCGTCCGGACATCCGTGTGCCCATGCGCGAGATCAGCCTGGACGTTACGCCCACCGGCTTCTCCGGAACAGACAGCGGCGGCGAGATCAATGCGCCGGTCTGTGTGTACGACACCTCCGGCCCTTATACCGACCCCAACGTCATCATCGACGTGCGCAAAGGCCTGGCCGACGTGCGTTCGGCATGGATCGAGTCCCGCGCCGACACCGAGCGTCTGGCAGGTCTGACCTCCAACTTCGGCCAGCAGCGTCTGGCCGATGCCGAGCTGACCAGGCTTCGTTTCGCCCACGTGCGCAATCCGCGTCGGGCAAAGTCGGGAGCTAACGTCAGCCAGATGCACTACGCGCGTCAGGGCATCATCACCGCCGAGATGGAATACGTCGCCATCCGCGAAAACATGAAGCTGCAGGAAGCCCGCGCCGCCGGCCTGCTCACCCAGCAGCACCCAGGCCAGAGCTTCGGTGCGAGCATTCCGAAAGAGATCACGCCTGAGTTCGTGCGCGAGGAAATCGCCCGTGGTCGCGCGATCATTCCCGCCAACATCAACCACGTTGAGCTCGAGCCGATGATCATCGGGCGCAACTTTCTGGTGAAGATCAACGGCAATATCGGCAACAGCGCGCTGGGCTCGTCCATCGAAGAGGAAGTGGCGAAACTGACTTGGGGGATTCGCTGGGGGTCGGACACGGTCATGGACCTGTCCACCGGCAAGCATATTCATGAAACCCGCGAGTGGATCATTCGCAATTCGCCCGTGCCCATCGGCACCGTGCCGATTTATCAGGCGCTGGAAAAAGTCGGTGGCGCCGCCGAAGACCTGACCTGGGAGCTGTTCCGTGACACGCTGATCGAGCAGGCGGAGCAGGGCGTGGACTATTTCACTATTCACGCCGGTGTACTGCTGCGCTACGTGCCGCTGACCGCCAAGCGCGTGACCGGGATCGTCAGCCGTGGCGGTTCGATCATGGCCAAATGGTGCCTGGCCCATCACAAGGAAAACTTCCTTTACACCCACTTCGACGACATCTGCGAAATCATGAAGGCCTACGACGTCAGCTTCTCCCTGGGTGACGGCCTGCGCCCGGGGTCGATTGCCGACGCCAACGACGAGGCGCAGTTCGGTGAGCTGGAGACACTCGGCGAACTGACCAAGATCGCCTGGAAACACGACGTGCAATGCATGATCGAAGGCCCTGGCCACGTGCCGATGCAGTTGATCAAGGAGAACATGGACAAGCAGCTCGAGTGCTGCGACGAGGCGCCGTTCTACACCCTTGGCCCACTGACCACCGACATCGCACCGGGTTACGACCACATCACGTCGGGCATCGGCGCGGCCATAATCGGTTGGTTCGGCTGCGCAATGCTCTGCTACGTCACGCCCAAGGAACACTTGGGGTTGCCGAACAAGGACGACGTCAAGACCGGGATCATTACCTACAAGATCGCCGCCCATGCCGCGGATCTTGCGAAAGGGCATCCCGGTGCGCAGATTCGCGACAATGCGCTGAGCAAGGCGCGGTTTGAATTCCGCTGGGAAGACCAGTTCAACCTCGGGCTGGACCCGGATACCGCGCGCGCCTATCACGACGAGACGCTGCCGAAAGACTCGGCGAAGGTCGCGCATTTCTGCTCCATGTGCGGGCCGAAATTCTGCTCGATGAAGATCACCCAGGAAGTGCGCGAGTACGCCGCCAACCAGAAGATCAGCGCGGTGGACGTGTCGGTGGACGAAGGCATGCGCGAGCAGGCGGCGCGGTTCAGGCAGGAAGGCAGTCAGCTTTATAAGAAGGTTTAGTGGCAAGCGGCAAGCGGCAAGTCACAAGCTGCAAGGAAAAGCAGGCCCGCGTTTGATCTTCTCTTGCGGCTTGCGGCTTGCGGCTTGCGGCTTGCAGCTCATAACGGCTCTTCAGCGAGACACAAAAGTGAACACTCCCGGCACCTATTCCCCCGACGCCCCCGTACCCGCCGCCAAGCGGGTTTTTGGCGGACGCGATCTATTCTCTCTGTGGTTTTCCCTCGGCATCGGCCTCATGGTCCTGCAAACCGGCGCATTGCTGGCGCCGGGGCTGGGCATGTCCGGCTCGATGCTGGCGATTCTCCTCGGTACGCTGGTCGGCGTCTTGCTGCTCGCTGCTGTTGGCGTCGTTGGCAGTGACACCGGGCTGTCGTCGATGGCGGCGCTCAAGCTCAGCCTGGGCAGCAAGGGAGCAGGCGTTCCGGCGATTCTCAATCTGCTGCAACTGGTGGGCTGGGGCTCGTTTGAAATCATCGTCATGCGCGACGCCGCCAGCCTGCTGGGCGCGGGCGCGTTCTCCGAAGGGAGCCTCTGGGCGAGTCCGATGCTCTGGACGATCGTTTTCGGCGCCCTCGCGACCTTGCTCGCCGTGAGCGGTCCGTTGGCCTTCGTCCGGCAGATCCTGCGCAAGTGGGGCATCTGGCTGCTATTGGCCGCGTGCGCCTGGCTGACGTTCAATCTGTTCAGCAAGGCTGACTTGACGGCGCTGTGGTCACGCGCGGGCGACGGTTCGATGCCATTTGCCGTCGGCTTCGACATTGCCATCGCCATGCCGCTGTCGTGGCTGCCGCTGATTGCGGACTACTCACGGTTCGGCAAGCGCGCCACCGGTGTGTTCGGTGGCACAGCGCTGGGCTTCTTCATCGGCAATTTCTGGCTGATGTCCCTTGGCGTGGCGTACACCCTGGCCTTCGCGCCAAGTGGTGAAGCCAACGCGCTGCTGCTGGCGCTGGCGGGCGCGGGGATGGGCATTCCGTTGCTGCTTATCCTGCTGGACGAATCGGAAAACGCGTTCGCCGACATTCACAGTGCAGCCGTGTCGAGCGGGATTCTGCTCAAGGCCAAAGTCGAACACCTGTCGCTGGCGATCGGCACCATCTGCACACTGATCGCCTGCTTTGCGCCACTCGCCCAATACCAGAACTTCCTGCTGATGATCGCTTCGGTGTTCGCGCCACTGTTCGGCGTGGTACTGGTGGATCACTTCATCCTGCGCCGCCGTCGTCACGGCATCGCGACGACGGGCCTGCGCTGGATGACGTTAATCGCGTGGATCGGCGGGATCGGCACCTATCATCTGCTGGCGAATCTGTATCCGGACATCGGTGCAACACTGCCAGCGCTCGTTGTGGCGGGTGTGTTGCAGTGGGTATTGGCGCGCGGACAGGCACCTGCATTCAAGGCCGACGTGCGGCGTTAACTCAGTGGGCTGGGCCTGGAACAGAACAACCAGGCTCAATGCCAGCGGGCGACTCAAAGCGAGTCGAGGTCCGGGAATCCCCAGTCTGTCAGCGGTGCGAGCTGGGACAGAAAAGTCAGGTGCTCGATGGTTTTGACCTTTTGCAGATGTTTCAGATCGGCTGGACCGCCAAGTGCGAGGGCAGGTACGAAGCCGTACATCTCATCGGGCTCCAGCGGTCCGAGTACTGTCATTGATTTTTCAAACAGATCGTCAAAGTCGTTCGACGCGTGATCAAAGGACGCAAAGAAGATTTTTATCTCGTCATCAAAACGTTCGGCGGGTATGTGTCGAGTGGTCCGCATATATCTGGCATAAACGGCATTGACCGTTAGCCAGCTTCCGGTTCCTTGCTGCCACATGTAGATATCACCAAATGCTCCTCTTGCGATCACATGATAGGTCTCAGGATGTGGAATGCCTGACTCCGACAGCCAACAGCGCATGGTTACTTCGTACTCGGCCGGGTTGACGCACCAAAATACTCCATTTCCGTAGCCGCTCCAGCCATACCGATGCCAATGTAATAACAGTTGCGATGGCAATACCCCTGTGTACTTTTCCATGGATGATAATGGAGCTTCCCTTCTATGTATTTCCGGGCCGACTTCTTCAATCAAGCAAACGTAATATTCGTCCATACCCCTATTTACACCTTTCCAGTCTTGCGTTGATTTTTGCGCTGTCACGCATATCTACGCTCGTTGTGCTCGCGGCGTGATCCAATCCGTCTATTCTGCCTCGCCACTGCGCGCCAATACTTGAATTGACACGTGCATCTCCGAAGTCAGAGATGACGTCTTTCCCTCCCGCAAATAAATCGGGGTTATGCAAAGCGGCAAGGATGCTCATCTTTTCTCGCGCTATGATTTTCGCCGCGCGTCTCGCTCCGAGTAGTGGGGTATCGTCTAGCTTCATTTTGGCCATGGCGTCTTTAATCAAACCTTCTTCCAGAGCCTTTCTGGCGAGCCGGGCCACCCCCGGATCCCTAACCTTATCTCCCGCCTTGAACGCCTCCCGCCCCCGCAGATACTCAGCCACGGTCAAATCATTCAGCCCTTTCTCCTGTCCCACCAGTTGCCTGTCGAACTCGGGAATCTTGCTGTCATGCAGGTTGCTCGCGTTAAAGCATGGCACCTTGTATTCCGGCATGCCCAGCGGTTTCTTCCCGCCCGGTCGATCGGTTTCACGATGGCTGTCGGACTTAGGCTCCGGTGTGAGCGAGCTACCCGTTCGAGCCCTGGCAGGCTGCAAGTCAGGCCGCCCTTTAAGGCCCTCTTCATGCTTGACCATCCACTGCGCCAGCCGCGCGCCTTTTCTGCTGGCGCGCATTTGGCCAGCCAGTAGCGCGATGTCGCCGCGACCTCGGGTCAAATACTCAACCACCGCGCCGAGCAGCAGGATTACCACTTCCGTGTGCCCGCGGGCGATGTGGTGTGCCGCTTGATCGACAACCCACGGGTCGTCCTGTGAAATCGGGTTTAGCCCATCGTTGCCTCGGGTCCCGTCCCAAGCGACCTCGATACCGCGCACGTAGTGGTCCAGCAGCGCAGGCAGACCTTGTACGAAAAACTCCGCGACCGACGCCAGCCCAAGCACCCCGAGAATCCAGCTGCTGGCTTGCAATCCCGCCGCCATGCCAGCGATCGCGCCGGGCCCCGCGCCTATGCCACCCGCCAGGGCGCCTACCCCCGCACCCATCGCGCCCCCGGCCAGAACACTGCCGACAATGATCATGGCCATGTCGCCGACGACGCCCATCAGATCAAACAGCACGTCGGCTATGTCGATGTCTGCGAATCGCTGGCGCAATAATGCGCTGGCTTCAAACTCGGCGCAGTAAAAGGCAGTTCTGATGTTGTCGACACGGCGCAGAACAAGTTCGACAGAAGGCGCCTGTTCATTTAGGTAACTTCGAAAGTCGCCTAGGCCGCTACTTTGAACTTCAAGCCTCAATCGATCTTCAATTTCAAACCATGACGGCAGGACATTCCATAAGCGCATCCCGTCTCCCTGACTGTTCTAAAAAGTTCAGGGCGGAACTTAATGATTAAATCAGTGAAGCGTCAATAAACAAGGGGTTTAATAATGGGGCGGGTTTAAGGAGGTTGATGTTTAATGTTTGGAAGTTATGTATGAACGTGTATGTAGGAGCTGGATATGGAAAAGAGGGGGGGTTAAGGAAGGGGATGTTAATAAAAAAGCCGGCGCTTTCTCAGCAACCGGCTTGGGTTCAACCAATCAGCTCCGGCCAGGAAACAGCTCAGGCTTAACGATGCCGTTCAACTGCGGATACGGAATCTTCAGCTCGATGTGGCCCATGGCGTAGGGGGCGATGGTTGTCACCGGGTACTTGAGGATCACCGCACCGTACGTCAGAGCAATGTTGGAAGTTTGCTTGAATGCCCACATGTTCTGGAACTCGGTGTCCTTGTCCAGCTTGCTGCTGATCAGCCAGGCCTGATGAGCGAGGCGGGCCTTGTCCCAGAAGGCAGCTTCCTGACCCGGCACCAGCATGTCCGCGAGTGTCAGCACGCGTTGCTGCTGGCGAGAATAGTTGATGAACGCGCGGCCCGGATTACCCTGGCCGCTGCCGGAATCGACGTAGCTGGACAGCTCCACGACCACGATTCCGTCATGCTGCTCACGTACCTTGGCTTGCAGGTAGCTGCTGTTGCGCGCCGGCGCGCGGCTCAGGTATTGCTCCTGATACGCCTTCAGCGTCGGCGGCACCGGACCATCGCTGTCGCTGCGGGTCAGTTGCAGCAGCGTGCGCTGGACGATCTCGTCAAGTTTCGGTTCATCGGGGAAATGCACGGTGTCGATGTTCACCAGCGGGCAATCATCGGTGGTGCAGCCGGGCTTCATCAGTTCGGAGGCGTCGCGCTGAACGGTCAGCGGACTGCGCAGATTGGGTTGAAACAGGCTTTGGCAGGCGCCCAAAATCAGGGCCACGCAGGCCAGTGAAATGATCTTCAGAAAAGACATGTTGATCCTTGGCATCGGCATAAGGGGGCGTCACGTGGTAGGTAACGGCAAGGTCCTTCGACTGTGGGTGGCGCAATCAGTTCGCCATCGGGCGGATTAGAGTGCTTTCCCCGGCAGTCGTCTACCCCGGTGACCGGTTTTGCGAATTCAAAGGGCTGCATCCCGCACCACAGCGCGTTAGGATGGGCCCGGACACAGTGCTCAAGCAGTGAGAAATGTATGACGGATAGCAACAGATCGACACCGACAAAGCACGAAATTACACACCGTGAGACCTGCTTCAAAGGGTTTTACCAGCTCGACCGTCTTCAATTGCGCCACGAGTTGTTCGCGGGCGGCATGGGCCCGGAAATCAAGCGGGAGCTGTTCGTTCGCCACGATGCGGTGTGCGTGCTGCCCTACGACGCCAAACGCGATGAAGTCGTGCTCATCGAGCAGTTCCGCGTCGGCGTTATCGGCAAGCATGAAAACCCTTGGCTGATTGAAATGGTCGCCGGCCTGATCGATAAAAAAGAGGAGCCCGAGGAGGTTGCTCACCGCGAGGCACAAGAGGAAGCTGGGCTGACGTTCAACGCCCTTTGGCCGATCACCAAATACTTTCCATCGCCGGGGGGCAGCAACGAGTTCGTGCATCTGTACCTGGGCAAGTGCGACAGCGAGGGGGCAGGTGGGCTGCACGGGCTGGTAGAAGAGGCCGAAGACATCCGGGTTTCGGTCTGGTCATTCGACGACGCGATGCAAGCCGTCAGGGACGGGCGCATCGTCAACGCCGCAACTATTATTGCAATGCAATGGCTGGCGCTTAATCGCGCCGAAGTAAGGGGGCTATGGTCGTGAATCTTCTGCGCGAGCGCTATCGTGTCGACCTCGCCGGGCTGCAAGCCGCCTGCGAGGCGAACTACGCGCGCTTGATGCGTTTGCTGCCCGATATGCGCAATCAACAGCGCTCACGCCGGGTCGCCGTGACCCAGGGCGATCAGATGCTGGGCGTGCTGGCGGTCGAGGTCATCCTCGATTGCCCGTACACCACCACGCTCCAAGTCCGTCAGGAACACAGCCTGCCGTGGTTGCCGGTGCCCGTCCTCGAAGTGCAGGTCTACCACGACGCGCGCATGGCCGAAGTCATCGGCGCCGAGCACGCGCGTCGTTTCCAGGGTATCTATCCCTATCCCAACGCCGACATGCACCAGCCTGACGAAAAGGCCCAGCTCAACGTGTTTCTGGGTGAATGGCTGAGCCATTGCCTGGCGTGCGGGCATGAGTTTGAGGCGGTACGCTGAGACGGCGCGACTTATCGGCTGGACCTTCTGCACGCAGATGAGAACCAAGCCCTCTTTCCAGGTTTGCCGCCGCACCGATCTCACACCATAATCCGGCCACATCCGCTTAAGGAGATGGCCATTGTCGAGCCCATCCTCTCATTCCTCATCCGTGCTGGTCGTCCAATTGACCGACAGCCATCTGTTCGCCGAAGCGGACGGCACGCTGCTGGGCATGCCCACGCGCGCCAGTCTCGATGCGGTGGTCGAGCGTGTCCTCATCGAGCAGCCGGCGATCGATCTGGTACTGGCGACGGGGGACTTGTCTCAGGACGGCACGGTTGAGTCGTATCAGGCATTCCGCGAGGCAAGTGAGCGCCTGAATGCGCCCGTGCGCTGGATTCCGGGGAATCACGACGAGCTGAGGGAGATGGCGATTGCCGCGCAGAACAGCGACTTTCTCGAACCGGTCGTCGACGTCGGCAGCTGGCGGGTCACGATGCTGGATTCTGCTGTTTCCGGGTCCGTCCCCGGTTATTTGCAAGACGGCCAGCTTCAGTTGCTCGCCCAGGCCTTGAGCGAGGCGCCGGAGCGGCATCATCTGGTGTGCCTGCATCATCATCCACTGCCCATCGGGGCGGCATGGATGGAACCCATCGGTTTGCGCAATCCCGAGGCGCTTTTTTCGGTCCTGGATCGATTTCCTCAGGTGCGTGCGGTGCTGTGGGGTCATGTGCATCAGGAATTCGATCAGCTTCGTGACGGCGTGCGGCTAATGGCTTCGCCATCGACCTGCATTCAATTCGCGCCGAACAGCGTGGATTTCGGTCTTGATGACCTTGCGCCCGGCTATCGCTGGCTGCGCCTGCACGACGATGGGCGGGTCGAAACCGGTGTTTCGCGTATCGAGCCCGACCTGTTCGACGTCGACATCAACGGCGCGGGCTACTGAAAGACATTTCCTCAATTTGCCGCGATTCGTCAACAGGTGAGTCATCGCGCAGTTGACCCTGTAAACTGCGTGGCTTTGCCTTGATGGGCGGCGACAGGCCAGCCCGTCCGGGATGTATCGATTGCCGTTTGGGAGGCAACTGCGTGAACCAGGATCAATCGACGCTTCTTTACATTCACGGCCTGAACAGCTCGGCCAGGTCGCAGAAAGCCACACAGCTGACGACGCTGATGGCGCGTCTGGGTCTGAGCGATTACGTGCGCGTGCCCGAACTGCATCATCATCCGCGTCAGGCGCTGACCCAGTTGGAGGCCGCAATCAAGGAGCTCGGTCGGCCGCTGCTGGTCGGCAGCTCGCTCGGCGGCTACTATGCGACTCACTTGGCTGAGCGCCACGGCCTCAAGGCTGTGCTGATCAACCCGGCGGTCAATCCGCATCAGCTCTTCGATGGTTTTCTCGGCACCCAACAAAACCTTTATACCGGCGAGAGCTGGGAGCTGACGCACGACCACGTGAAGGCGCTGGCCGAGCTGGAAGTGCCTGCTCCGCAGGACCCGCAGCGTATTCAGGTGTGGCTGCAGACGGGCGACGAGACGCTGGATTACCGCCGCGCCCAAAGTTTCTATCGGGCTTGTGCATTGCGCATCGAAGCGGGTGGCGACCATGGGTTTCAGGGTTTCGCTGCAAAGATGCCATCGCTGTTGAGCTTCGCCGGGTTCGCTCCAGCGCTGCTGCAGGGCGTCGATCTGAGCGGGCTCTGACCTGAGCCGTCGCTGCGACACACGTGTAGAACAGTCTTGTAAAAACATTCTTGTAAAACAGTAGCACTCCGAAATTTCATGAACGACTTGATGACGAGACCCCATGGCCAATCCCAGCGCTAGCTCTTATAACGCAGACGCCATCGAAGTCCTCTCGGGCCTCGACCCGGTCCGCAAACGGCCGGGCATGTACACCGACACCTCACGCCCCAACCACCTGGCGCAGGAAGTCATCGACAACAGCGTCGACGAAGCGCTGGCAGGTCACGCCCGGTCTGTGCAGGTCATTCTGCACGCCGACAATTCGCTGGAAGTCTCCGACGATGGTCGCGGCATGCCCGTGGACATCCACCCCGAAGAAGGCGTGTCGGGCGTCGAGCTGATCCTCACCAAGCTCCACGCCGGCGGCAAGTTCTCCAACAAGAACTACCAGTTCTCCGGCGGCCTGCACGGCGTCGGGATTTCCGTGGTCAACGCGCTCTCGACCGAGGTACGGGTACGGGTCAAGCGCGATGGCAACGAATACGAAATGACCTTTGCCGATGGCTACAAAGCCAGCGAACTGGCGGTGATTGGCACCGTTGGCAAGCGAAACACCGGCACCAGCGTGTATTTCGCGCCGGACCCCAAATACTTCGACACCCCGAAATTTTCTGTCAGCCGCCTCAAGCACGTGCTCAAGGCCAAGGCCGTTCTGTGTCCGGGCCTGCTGGTTAGCTTCGAGGACAAAGGCACTGGCGAGAAGGTCGAGTGGCATTACGAGGATGGGTTGCGCTCGTATCTGCAGGATTCGGTGTCCGACTTTCTGCGCCTGCCCGACGAGCCGTTCTGCGGCGTTTTCGCAGGCAATAAAGAGGCTGTCGACTGGGCGCTGCTGTGGTTGCCCGAGGGCGGCGACAGCGTTCAGGAGAGTTACGTCAACCTGATTCCGACGGCCCAGGGCGGCACCCACGTCAACGGCCTGCGGCAGGGCCTGCTGGACGCGATGCGTGACTTCTGCGAGTTCCGTAATCTGCTGCCCCGCGGCGTGAAGCTGGCACCCGAAGACGTCTGGGAGCGCATCGCTTTCGTGCTGTCGATGAAGATGCAAGAGCCGCAATTCTCCGGGCAGACCAAAGAGCGGCTGTCGTCCCGTGAGGCGGCGGCGTTTGTTGCCGGTGTAGTCAAGGATGCTTTCAGCCTGTGGCTCAATGCGCACCCGGAAATGGGAATGCAGCTGGCCGAACTGGCGATCAACAATGCCGGTCGTCGTCTCAAAGCGAGCAAGAAGGTCGAGCGCAAACGCATCACCTCAGGCCCTGCACTGCCGGGCAAACTGGCCGATTGCGCGGGGCAGGATCCGATGCGCTCCGAGCTGTTTCTGGTCGAGGGTGACTCCGCCGGCGGCTCCGCCAAACAGGCGCGGGACAAGGAATTTCAGGCCATCCTGCCGTTGCGCGGGAAGATCCTGAACACTTGGGAAGTCGACGGCGGCGAAGTGCTCGCCAGCCAGGAAGTGCACAACATTGCCGTGGCGATCGGGGTTGATCCGGGCGCTGCGGACATGAGCCAGCTGCGCTACGGCAAAATCTGCATCCTCGCCGACGCCGACTCCGACGGCCTGCACATCGCCACGCTGCTGTGCGCCTTGTTCGTCCAGCATTTCCGCCCGCTGGTGGATGCAGGTCACGTCTACGTCGCCATGCCGCCGCTGTACCGTATCGACTTGGGTAAAGACATTTATTACGCCCTGGACGAAGCCGAGCGCGACGGCATTCTCGACCGGCTCGTGGCTGAGAAGAAACGCGGCAAGCCGCAGGTCACCCGATTCAAAGGCCTGGGTGAAATGAACCCGCCGCAGCTGCGCGAAACCACCATGGACCCGAATACCCGCCGACTGGTGCAGCTGACCCTGGATGACTTTGAGGCGACGTCGGAAATGATGGACATGCTGCTGGCCAAGAAACGCGCAGGCGACCGCAAGAGCTGGCTCGAATCCAAAGGCAATCTGGCCGAGGTGCTGGTCTGATGCGGGGCTGGTTTGCAGCGCTGTTATTGATCGCCACGCCCGTTTTCGCCGCGCCATTGCCCGAGCTCAAGCTGCTGTCAGAGCATCCGGTGGACGACATGATCGGCGGCAACCTGTCCGGGCTCGCGTCCTGCAACGGCGTGCTGTGGACCGTTTCGGACCGCGACGACACCCTGCTTTACAGCCTTGACACCTCGGCAACGGTCTGGAAAGCCAAGGCCCAGACGCTGGAAATCCCACCGATTCCGGACAGCGGGCTGTCTGCGACCTTGCGTGGCATGGCCAAGGCTTCGGCGCTGATCCGTGGCGGCGACCTGGATTTTGAAGGCGTGAGTTGCGACGCAGCGGGCAACCGTTACCTCGTCAGTGAAGCCTACGCCGCCGTGCTGAAAGTGCCGGTTGACGGTGCGCCGGTCTGGCTGGAGCTGCCCAGGAAGGTCGTCGAAGAAGCGCAGTCGGCCGGGATGCTGCAGCATTTCAACGCCATATTCGAAGGGATCGCGGTCAATCCGGCAGGCGATCAACTATGGCTCGCCGCCGAGCGTGACAAGCGCGGCCTGTTGACCGCAAAGCTCGGCAAGGACGGCTGGGCCTGTGACGCCAGCTGCATTCTGCGAGTCGAGTCCGGCAACGATATTTTGCCGCCCGAGCTGGGTGGCAAGGCCGTCTCCAAGGACTTTTCCGACATCTCGCTGTACAAGGGCAAGCTGTTCACCCTGGAGCGCGCGGCTTACCGAATCTGCCGTCGGACCTTGACGACAGGTCAGTTGGAAACGTGCTGGTCGTTCGCCAAAGAGGCGCTCCAGCCCAACCGGCTGTATGACCAGAAATACGGCCTGACCGAAGCGCTGATCGTCGACGAAAAAGGCGCTTGGGTCGGCACCGACAACAACTTCGGTGTCCGCGCCGATGGCGAAAAACGTCCCGTCGTCTGGCGCTTTGCCGCGCCCGAGGGTGGCTGGAGCGGCAAGCCTTGACCCAGTCACCCCCCGGCAAACGCGCCGGGCGGCTGATGCTGATCATCGCCTGGGCGGCGGCGCTGTTTCTGGCGACGCGGTTTTTTGGCGAGTGGGAGCAGCGTCAGGAAAATCCGAATACCATCGTCGCCTCCGAGCATGGAGACGGCTATGTCGAGGTGAAGCTGGTGGGCAATCGTGACGGCCATTTCGTCATGACCGGGCAGATCAATACCCGTCCCGTGCAGTTCATGCTCGACACCGGCGCAACCAATGTCGCCGTGCCGGAGACCGTCGCGCAGGCGCTGCGCCTCGAGCGGGGCGAGCGCGTGCAGGTGAGTACGGCCAACGGACGCACCGACGCGTTCCGGACCACGCTGCAACGGTTACAGATTGGCGACATCGTCCTGAACAACGTGCGCGCCCTGGTGGTGCCCGGTCTGGACGGTGAACAGGTGCTGCTGGGCATGAGCGCCGTGAAACAACTCGAATTCACACAGCGCGGCGGCACATTGCTGCTGCGCCAGACGACAAAATGATGAGGCCCGCATGAGCGACTCCCTTGACCTCAGCCTGGATGGCGTAGAACGCCGATCGCTGGCTGACTTCACCGAACAGGCCTATCTCAACTATTCCATGTACGTGATCATGGACCGGGCGCTGCCGCACATCGGCGACGGCCTGAAGCCTGTGCAGCGACGCATCATCTACGCGATGAGCGAGCTGGGCCTGGACGCTGACGCCAAGCACAAAAAATCGGCGCGTACCGTCGGTGACGTGCTCGGCAAGTTTCACCCCCACGGCGACTCGGCCTGCTACGAAGCCATGGTGCTGATGGCGCAACCCTTCAGCTATCGCTACACACTCGTCGACGGCCAGGGTAACTGGGGTGCGCCGGACGATCCCAAGTCGTTCGCCGCCATGCGCTACACCGAAGCGCGTCTGTCCCGTTACTCCGAAGTGCTGCTCAGTGAATTGGGCCAGGGCACGGCGGATTGGGGACCGAATTTCGACGGCACCCTCGACGAGCCGCTGGTGTTGCCGGCGCGTTTGCCGAACATTCTGCTCAACGGCACCACCGGCATCGCTGTCGGCATGGCCACCGACGTACCGCCGCACAACCTGCGGGAGGTCGCGACAGCCTGCGTGCGGTTGCTCGATGAGCCGAAAGCCACGGTCGAACAGCTCTGTGAGCACATTCAGGGCCCGGACTACCCGACCGAAGCGGAAATCATCACGCCCCGCGCCGACCTGCTGAAAATGTACGAAACCGGCAAGGGCTCGGTGCGTATGCGCGCCGTGTACCACATCGAAGACGGCGACATCATCGTTACCGCGCTGCCACATCAGGTGTCCGGTGCCAAGGTGCTGGAGCAGATCGCGGCGATGATGCAGGCCAAACCGTCCAAAGCGCCGCAGATCGCTGACCTGCGTGACGAGTCCGACCACGAAAACCCGTGCCGGATCGTGATCATCCCGGGCGCCCGTAAGAACTTCGACCACGATGCGCTGATGCAGCACCTGTTCGCGACCACCGAGCTGGAGTCGAGCTACAGGGTCAACATCAACATCATTGGCCTGGACGGCAAGCCGCAGCTGAAAAACCTGCGCGCATTGCTGGTCGAGTGGTTGGAGTTCCGGGTACAGACCGTGCGTCGTCGCCTGCAATTCCGCCTCGACAAGGTTGAGCGTCGCTTGCACCTGTTGGATGGTTTGTTGATCGCTTACCTCAATCTGGATGAAGTGATTCACATCATCCGCACCGAGGAGCACCCGAAAGCCGCGCTGATCGCGCGTTTCGCCCTGAGCGAAATCCAGGCCGATTACATTCTCGACACCCGTTTGCGTCAGTTGGCGCGACTGGAAGAAATGAAGTTGCGTGCCGAGCAGGATGAATTGCTCAAGGAACAAGCCAAGCTGCAAGCCCTGTTGGGCAGCGAGGCCAAGCTGAAGAAACTGGTACGCACCGAGCTGATCAAGGATGCCGAAATCTATGGCGACGACCGTCGTTCGCCTATCGTCGAGCGCACCGAAGCCAAAGCCCTGACCGAACACGATCTGCTGCCGAACGAGAAAGTGACGGTCGTGCTGTCGGAAAAAGGCTGGGTTCGTTCCGCCAAAGGTCATGAAATCGATGCCACCGGGCTCTCTTATAAGGCCGGGGATGGCTTCAAGGCCCTTGCGCCGGGTCGTTCCAACCAGTTTGCGGTGTTTATCGACTCCACTGGTCGCAGTTATTCGGTGCCGTCGCACACCTTGCCATCGGCCCGTGGCCAAGGCGAACCGCTGACCGGTCGTCTGACGCCGCCGCCCGGTGCGACATTCGAATGCGTGCTGTTGCCCGAAGATGACGCGCTGTACGTGGTTGCGTCCGATGCCGGCTACGGTTTCGTGGTCAAGGGTGAAGACCTGCAGGCCAAGAACAAAGCAGGCAAGGCGCTGTTGAGCTTGCCGGCCGGGGCCAAGGTGATCCTGCCGCGTCCGGTGCCGGATCGTGAGCACAACTGGCTCGCCGCCGTGACCACCGAAGGTCGCTTGCTGGTGTTCAAAATCAGCGATCTGCCGCAATTGGGCAAGGGCAAAGGCAACAAGATCATTGGCATTCCGGGCGAGCGCGTTGCCAGTCGGGAAGAGTTTGTGACCGACCTGGCCGTCGTCCCGGACGGCGCCACGCTGGTGCTGCAGGCGGGCAAGCGCAATCTGTCGCTCAAGCCCGACGATCTGGAGCACTACAAAGGCGAACGCGGACGACGGGGCAACAAGCTGCCGCGGGGATTCCAGCGCGTCGATGCGCTATTGGTAGAAACCGCTGGCTAAGGCGGTTGGTTCGGCGGTCGCTCTTCGTTTCGTCACGAGAGCGACGCAGAATCGCTGGAGTCAACGCGCATATTCACGGATGATATGACGTCCTCCGGCGCCGCTATGGCGGAATGCCTTCATGTTTTCAAAGTATTCAACAGCGTGGACGCGTTACACGGCGTTCACTTGGACGGGATGATGAATTTTCTACGTGTTCCCTGTGTTCTGTTGTTGACCGGCGTTCTGGGTTTGGCCGGTTGCAGCGTTCATCAGCCCACGTCGCTCTATCAGCTGGACAGCGGCGACCCTGGGCAACCGAAACACACCAACGGGGTCGCAGTCTTGCTGGGCCCTGTGGCGATTGCTGACTATCTGCAGCGTGAAACATTACTGCAGCGTCAGCCGGATGGCAGCCTCAAGGCCTCCACCGACGGTCGCTGGGCCGGCAGCCTGTCTGCCGATATCGATCAACTGCTTCTGCGGCAGCTGGCCTGGAAGCTCGACAGCCAACGCGTAGTGATGGCGCCTGCCGCGGCCAATTTCACGCCCGATGTGCAGGTGGTGCTTTCCATCACCCGTCTGGATTCCGGCGAGAAGCAGCCGGCGGTACTGGATGCCCAGTGGCGCTTGCTCGACCGCCGCGGCAATGTGCGCGACAGCAAGCTGGTCCACCTGGAAGAGCCCCATGCAGGCTCATCAGCTGCGCAGGTCAAGGCTCAAGGGATTTTGCTGCAGCGCCTGGCGGACAAGCTGAGTGTCGCGGTCAAGCCCATCGCGAGTCAGCCCTATGTGGCGGACGTGCCCAAAAAGGCCTCGGCGCCGGCGAAAACCCGCACTGATCAGGACAAGCCGAAGATCCCGATGGCATCACCCATCCGCACTGATCTGGAAGTGTTCCGCTTCTGAGAGTGGCGCCACAAAAAAGCCCGCAGCGATGCGGGCTTTTTTGTGGGTGACGCTTAGGCCTTGCGTGCCTCGTGCATGCGCGCCAGTTGGCGCTCCAGCATCGATGGATACGGCTCCATCAGACGCTCCACACAGCTGGCACCTTCAGGGCTCGCAATCGGGCGAATACGCGCACGCTGGCGGATGGTCCCGTCTTCGCTGATCTTGCGCTCCACCAGCAGCAGATTGCGGCTGTGCTGCGACAGCGCCAAGGCGTCCTGCGCGGTTTCGGTCAGCAGCAGATCGATCTGGTTCATGCCATGCAGGCCTTCGCCCAGCGTCAGGCCCAGCTGCAGTTGCAGGGTGATCCCGCTGTCGGCGACCTCGATCTGCAACGCATGGCTCAACGCACGCAGCAACTCGCCGCAGCAGATCGCATTGGTCAGGTAGTCATCGCCGCTGTCCTGGGTGCTGAAAACCATCAGCGAACTGCCGTCGTTCAGGGTGTGTAGCTCGCTGTCGTAGAGCGAAGCGGCCTGATCGATGCAGTCTCGGTAGCGCTCGAGCAGCTCGGTCAGGCGCGTTCGCGGCAGACGGCGCAACTGCTCCTGTGAACCCAGCTGTACCGCCAGCACGGCGCTGTATTGCGGTTGCGATGGCACGACCGGAAGGATCGGACGCGGGGCGGGTTTTGGCGTGGCGGGAGAGTGATCACGAAGGTCCGCAAACGGATCCTCCTCATCTTCTTCATCTTCCTCGGCAGCGATACGTCGTGCCGGAATCACTGTGGCGCGGGGTTTGGGTGTGTCGTCGAAGTCAGGGTCGCTCAGGTCGCTGCTGTCGAACTCCGGCGAAGCGTCTTCCTCGTCCTCGACCTGTGCAGGCTCGGGAATGGGCGCCGGTTCCGGTTCTGGCGGCGCGTACGAAGTCTTCAACTGACGCGCCAGATCGCCGATCTCATCCTGACGATCAGTGGCCGGCGTGTACGGATCGATGTAGCGCAACCACATGCGCAGTTGCAGCATTGGCGTGGAAATATGCCGCCCAAGGCGCAGGCTCAAGGCCAACGCGAGTGCCAGCAGGATACCGGCCAGAATCGCCATGCTCTGCAAGCTGATGGTCAGCGGCTGTTGGAACTGCGCCATGTCCAGGCTAATGCGCAGCGTGCCGGCGACCACGTCCTGAAAGGTGATCTTGATCTCGTAGAGACCTTCAGCCTCGCCCAGCAAGCCGTTTTTCGGACGCTGCCCGGCTTCGGCAAGGATGCGGTTGTCGGGGCTATAGATAGCCGCGTGGGCCACCAGCGGGTTTTTCACCAAGTTGCCCAGCAGCACATTGAGGCTGAGGATGTCGTTGGACACCAGCAGTTCGGTGGCGGACGTGGCGGTCTGCGTGGTCAGGGCTTGCCCCAGTGCGTCAGCCTGCTCGTGCATGGCTTGCTTGAATTGCAAACCCATGACGCAGGCGTAGATCACCAGAGCCAGCGCGACGAGGATCACGTTGTGGCTGGCAATACGCAAAGCAATCGGTACACGTCGATGACGCAATGCCCGGAAGATCAGCACGAAGAAATTATCGGTTTTTACAGGCGTGGGCCGGTTCACTGAGCACGGCTCTCTTGGTGAAGTTGGGGCGCAGTATAGCGAGCGACCCTGTGGCGGCAAAGCGCTGGCTGTGCCCGGCGGTCACTGAAAGTGCGTAGAATGCGGTTTTTTTCAACTGCGGGGGTGCGCCTTGCGCGAAATCGTCCTGATAAACATCACCGGTGAAGACCGTCCGGGCCTCACTGCGGCCATCACCGGTGTGCTGGCCCAAGGCGGCGTGAACATTCTCGACATCGGTCAGGCGGTGATTCACGACGCGCTGTCGTTCGGCCTTCTGGTCGAGATTCCCGACACAGAAGCAGGCGCGGCCGTGCGCCAGAACGTGCAGGCGACAGTCGACCAGTTGGGGCAGCACGTGCGTTTCACTGACGTGTCCGAAGCTGACTATCAGCACTGGGTCGACGGTCAGGGCAAGGCGCGGCACATCGTGACGCTGCTGACGCGCAAGGTCACCGCCGAGCAGCTGCAAACGGTCAGTGCGATCACTGCCAAATATGGCTTGAACATCGACCGCATCGATCGCCTTTCCGGGCGCATGCCGCTCGACATGCCCACCGAGAAGAGTAAAGGCTGCATCGAGTTTTCCGTGCGGGGCGAGCCGGTCGATCCTCAGCAGATGCAGGCTGAATTCCTCCATGTTGCCCAAGAGCTGAACGTCGATATCGCGTTCCAGCAGGACTCACTGTTCCGCCGCAACCGTCGTCTGGCCGTGTTCGACATGGACTCCACGCTGATCGAAGCCGAGGTCATCGACGAATTGGCCAAAGCCCACGGCGTCGGCGAGCGCGTGTCGGAGATCACCGAGCGCGCCATGCGTGGCGAACTGGACTTCCGTGCCAGCTTCAAAGAGCGGCTTGCGCTGCTTCAAGGCCTGGATGTGAAGGTGCTGGATGAGATCGGCGCTTCGCTGCGTTTGACGGAAGGCGCTGAAACGCTGTTTGCCGAACTCAAGCGGCTGGGCTACAAGACGGCGATCCTGTCGGGCGGCTTCACGTATTTTGCGCGTCAGCTGCAGGCCAAACTGGGCATTGACTACATCTTCGCCAACGAGCTGGAAGTGGTGGACGGCAAGTGCACGGGTAACGCGATCGAGCCAATCGTCGACGCCCAACGCAAGGCTGATCTGCTGCGCGAACTCGCCAGCAAGGAAGGGTTGAGTCTGGAGCAGACCATTGCAGTGGGCGACGGCGCCAACGACTTGCCGATGCTCGCCATCGCCGGCCTGGGTGTGGCGTTCCGCGCCAAGCCGCTGGTCAAGCAGTCGGCGAAGCAGGCCATCTCGACGCTGGGACTGGATGGCGTGCTGTATTTGCTGGGGTTCCGCGACCGGGAAGGGCGCAGCGCTTAACACGCATGGACGTTGAGGCATCTGCAACGGATGCCTCGATGGCTCAGAGCACTGTCCACAGCGAGTCGAATTCCTGCTCCGGGCCGTCGTCGTCTGGCGTCGCAGCCTTTTTCGGTCCTTCAAGAATCTGATATTCAAACTGGTTGTAGCTGCCCGTCGTCGCCCGACGATTGCTCAGGCTCGCGCGTCGCTGTTCGCCGCTGGTATTGATCAGCACCTTGGAACCGTCCTCGAACGGCAGGCGCGGAGCGATGACCGTCGCGGGTACGTCAATCGCACGAACTTCCGGCAGCAGCAGGGCGCGCAGAAACTGACTGCTCTGTTCGGCGCGCGTGAGCTGCATGCCGCACGCCTGGGCAAAGGGCGCAATCAGTTCCACGCCCATCTGCATGCCACCGCCACGAACCTGCCGCACCCAGCGCACTACTGCGATGCTCCAGCCGTGACCGTGGTCCTGGATGCCAATCATCTCGCCGGCCTGCAACTGGTCCGGCACTTCTTTCGGCCAGGCCAGGCAGTAGCCGCCCGGGCTGTGATTGACAATGTGCAGCGCGTATGTGGGGAAGCTCTTTTGCCCGTCGGACGCCGCATTGGTTTCAGCGTCGTCACGTTTGTATTCGATTTCCTCGAACGGCAGCATGCTGTTCGAGGTGCCATCGCGTTGCGCGTCTGCAGTCTGCGCCCACGGATCATGCTTGACCGGCTTCAAAGGCTGCAGCGTGTAGTCGACGACTCTGGACAGCGTCGACATTTGCAGCAGGTCGCTGAAGGACTGCTGACCGCCGACATAATAATGCAGAGCGCTCATGCCCACGCAGACGGTCAGGGTGCCTTGCCCCGGGGTGCGCTGAAACGCACGTTCCGACACGTCGCCCCACGCGGCTGCCAGGTGCTGCAGGACGTCGATGGACAAACCCGCCGGCACTTTCAGGGCCGACTTCGAACGTTCTTCAACCGGTGTTTCGGTGTAGCGCTCCAGGGCAGCCGACAAACCACGGGGGTCGATGCCGAGCAAATTTGGCCGCTGATCTTCGTCGTACAGTGCGGCATAGCGTGGCGCTGTGTCCGCAGCTGGAGACACCGCGTACAGGCTGTTGCTGTCCAGCGGCTGCTGCAGGGTGACCATCGCGCTCCACGCATCCAGCGCTTCGGCGAGTTTGCCGATGTTGTGCTGGCGCATCTGATTGCAGCGCGAACACCCCATCAGCAGCGCAACGATGTACGTCTGTTCAACGCTCATCGCCTGAGTGTTGTGGGCGAGGCTGTCGGCAACCGGCACGTTCTGCAATTGATGCTGGCGGGCGATCTGATAAATCTGATGCATCTCCAGCCACAAGCCGTCCTGCACTGGGCAGTAAAGTTGGTTGGCGCGGATAAGCGGGCCGTTCAGGCAGCTGAGCGCGCGCTGAAGGGCGGTGGTCAGCAGGCCGATGCGGTCTTTTCCGAGCTTGACCGCGACCCGCGCGATGATCTGTTTGTAACCAATCGCCAAGTGGTTTTGCAGGGCCTGGCACAGGTTGGCAACCTTGCGCGGACGCTCTTCGAGAACAACTGACTGGTTCAGGAAGTGACGCTCCAGATGCTTGCACACGAAAAAGACTTCCGGGCGAAGCAATTCGAGGAGCTGCATGCGGTTGTCGCTTGGGGTGAGCAACTGGTTCAGCTCGCCCAGCCCCTGATAGAGCTGGCGCGCCATTTCGCCGAGATTGGCCTTGGGCAGGGTGGCGATCCAGCGCTTCATGTCTTTGGGCGTCGCGTCACAGAACGACAGGCTCGACTGCGTCGGCACAGGTGCGCGCAACAACAGTGGGAGACTTAAATTACTCATGTGACAGGCAAACTCCGACAACTACAGGCCTGAACGGCGGCGTCCAACTCCGGGGCAAGCACCCTCGCCGGGCGAAAAGAGCACGTTTACGTCCATTGACAGCGACGTTTCCTACAGCGCTGACAACTGGACTCTAGCAGCATCCTGCAACGTCGCAGCCTGGGCCCAGGGTCATGCGGCCTGGCTCAACCATCCCTGACGAAGCGTAATGCTGCGCGACGCCTTGGTGCCGTTAGCGCCAGAAAAACAGCATCGCGCTCTCAGGGGACTAGCTTACGCAAGAATCAGGCCTGCAATGGCAAAGCGAGGCCCTGACCCATTTGCACCGGCGAACCGGCCGCCAGCGTTTCGGACCATTTCACCTGATTCGGGCCAAACAGCACGATGGCCGTGGAGCCCAGCTTGAACCGACCCAGCTCGGCGCCTTTTTCCAGATGAATGGGGGCGCGCGCGGCTTCGTCGTAACGGAAAGTCTTGAGCTCGCGCTTGGGCGGCGTCACCAGACCTGCCCAGACGGTTTCGATCGAGGCGACGATCATGGCGCCCACCAGCACGACGGCCATCGGACCGCGCTCGGTATCGAAGAGGCAAACAACGCGCTCGTTACGGGCGAACAGCTCCGGCACGTTTTCCGCCGTCGTCTGGTTCACCGAGAACAGCCGGCCCGGTACGTAAACCATTTCGCGCAGGGTGCCGGCGAGCGGCATGTGAACGCGGTGATAGTCCTTCGGCGACAGGTAAACGGTCGCGAACTCGCCACCCATGAAGGGCGCGGACAGGCGCGCATCGCCGCCCAGCAGTTCAAGCACGCTGTAGCTGTGGCCTTTGGCCTGGAAAATCCGGCCGTGTTCGATTGGGCCCAGTTGACTGACCGCGCCGTCGGCAGGGGAAAGAATCGCGCCCGGGGCTGGGTCCAGTGGACGCGCGCCCGGCTTGAGGGCGCGGGTGAAGAAGTCATTGAAGTGCGCGTACCCGGTGATGTCCTCGACCTGAGCCTGGGACATGTCGACCTGATAGCGGCGCGCGAACCACTGGGTGAAAGCGTTCTTGAACCAGCGCACGCGACATTCGGCCACGCAGCCCGCCAGTTGCGACAGCAGATGGTGGGGAAGCAGATACTGGAAAAGGATAAACAGACGCTGTTTCATCAAGATTCCTAAAAATGTTGAAAGAGGGGGATGCGGATCAACGCCCTGTCGGGCCGATTTCATGTCTCGACCGGGGTGTCCGGATGGTTGCCCCATTCGCCCCAGGAGCCGGCGTAACCCTTGACCCTCGGGTAACCCAGCGCCTTGGCCACCAGATAGGTGAAGCCCGAGCGATGATGGGTCTGGCAGTGGGTAATGATTTCTTTCTCCGGAGTGATGCCCAAGTCTTCAAGGATCTTCGGCATGTCCTTGCGGATGCGCAGGTGGCGCGCCTGATCCATGCCGGCGGTCCATTCGAAGTTCACGGCGCCGGGAATGTGACCTCCCTTCGCAGCGACGACTTTTTCGCCGGAGTACTCGGTCGGCGCGCGCGCGTCCCAGATCGCCAGGTCAGCAGCGCCCAGGCGGCTTTGCAGGTATTCGCGGGTGGCCGTAGGCTCGTCGTGCAGGGTCATCGAAACCGGACCGCCAACGGCTTTCGGCACCTCGGTCGACAGCGGCAGGCCTTCGGCTTGCCAGGCGAGCAGGCCACCGTCGATATAGTGATACTTTTTGTGTCCGATGACGTCGAGCAGCCAGATGAACCGGCCGGCCCAGCCGCCGCCTTCGTCGTCATACACCACGTATACCGCGTCGGGGTTGTGGCCCAGTTCGCCGAACAGCGCTTCCAGTTGCGTGTGCGAGGGCAGCAGCCCCGGCGCTGGCGGCAGGCCCAGTTGCGTACGCTTCGGATCGACGAATCGCGCGCCGGGAAGGTGGCCGGCCTCGTAGCGGGCCGGGCTGGTCAGGTCGACCAGAATGAGCTCTGGCGCGCTGAGGCGTGCTTGCAGGTCTGCGGGCTCGATGACCAGCGGCAAGCTTGAAAAGGCAGACATCTAGCGTCTCCGGATCGCGAAAAGGTTGCGAATTGTAGCTCAGCCGTCAGCCATTGCGATGGCTAAAGGTGGTAAGCGCTTTCTCGATGCATTGACCGGTTTTTCCGAAAGCCTGGACGGACATTTCGGAAAACGGGCCACCGCCCTGATCGGCCATCACCATCATCACCACGCGTCCGTTGCTGGCCAGTGAGCGGATCAGCAGGTTCTCGCCGCTGAACAAATTGCGCAGTTGTGGCGGCAGCAGCGCCGAAAACTGAGCGTTGTTGGCCGGCGTCAGGCGTAATTGCGTGGGCTGGGCGAGCAGGCGTTGCAGCACGGTGCTGTCTTTGTAAGGCACCAGCAACGCCGCGGCCGACTTGTCCACACCCGCAATCTGATGCACACGCAGGCTGTCGGTCTTGCGATCGGTCATCAGCAACACCACCCGCTGCATGCCCGCCGCTACCAGAGCGTCCCGGGCGCAGGTGGTCAGGTGTATCGCGTTGATGAAAATGCCGGGCTCTTTCAACAGATCCGCGCAATGCTTGCGCCACAGTTGCAGGGCGTCGGGCGAGGGTGGCGGGGCGGGCAGCAAGCCTTTATGTATCCGTCGTGCATGCCACGGCCAGAGCAACGCCTGCGCGGGGTGCCAGATATCCGGGCCGGAATGCTGGCGAGCGCTGGCGGCCGCGCTCTGGTGAACCTGCTGCTGGAGATCATCCAGTGGCTGCTGCAGATACAGGCTGGTCAGCAGCTGCCAGCGCAGGTTGTGCGGCGTGTCCCAAGCCTGGTGCGCCGACAGCGCAAGACCGTTGGCCAGCAGGATGGTATTGGCAGGCTGGTTGAGCCAGCGGCGCAGCGGCAAGTCGGCGTCGAGTTGCTGTTGCTGCTTGACCGGGTCGTCGTTGCTGTGGGCGATGCGCAGCACTCTCACCAGATTGCGTTGCTGGGAGGTCAGCAGTGCGTAGCCCTGGGTCACCCAGATCGGCAGGCGCCAGTGCTGTGCCAGGGCCTGACACAGATGCACCAAGCGCACGCCAAACAGAGCGTTTTCCACAGCCTTCGCGCACTCTCCCTTGTGGATAACCCGCAACTCCCACTCTTCCAGCAGCTTGGGATGCGCCAAGGCCATCGGCCAGAGCGGCGACAGAAACAGCAGGCTGCCCAGATGGATGTCCTGCCACAGCCTCGCCAGTTGATTGGCGAACAGGCCGTAAGCCTGCTGCATGGCGTGCTGACTGATCAGCTGTAGCTGACGGAGCGCCACCGGAATATCCCGTGCATCGACACTGGGCAGTCGCGCCAACAGCGCTTCGGTGCGCGCCAGGCCCAATCGGTTGATGGCGACTTCAAGGCTCTCCGCAGGCTGGGCGGTGGCGGGGCTGTTCAGGTTGGCGTCACGCAAAACGTTGAGCACCAGCGCCGGGCTGTCCTGCATGAGATCGGCAATATCGCGCAGCGAGCGGCGACTGTCGGTCAATGCTGCCTGCACGCGCTGATGCGCCACCCCGGGCACCGGCAGGGCGATGCCGTCGAGTTGTTTTATCCATTGATCCAGGGTGCGCGGGACAGGTAGCGAAGAAGCTTTATCTGATTGCATTCACAACACCCGTACGGCTGGTAGGTTAGATCGATGTCGGATACTGGCATCATGCTGGCCCTCGTGGCGCAACGTCCGTTGCGACGCACCGGTCAGCATTTTCCTGTGATCTGACTATAGTCTGGCGCATTCATGCCGATAAGCAGGACAAGAGTTTCAAGCGCTTCTCGCACAATGACCATGAACCCGACTCAGTAAGTATTTTCTACCTATGGCAAAAATTATCGGCATCATCGTCGTTTTCGCGAGCGTTCTCGGCGGATACGTCCTGTCCCACGGTCAGATCGCAGCGTTGATCCAGCCTTTCGAGGTCATGATCATCGGCGGTGCGGCGCTGGGTGCATTCCTGCAAGCCAACCCGGGCTATATGACCATGCTGGTCATCAAGAAGTCCTTGAAGATGTTCAGCACCCGGTTCACCCATGGCTACTACCTCGAAGTGCTGGGCCTGGTCTACGAGATCCTCAACAAGAGCCGTCGCGAAGGCATGATGGCCATCGAAGGCGACATCGAGGAACCCGAGAACAGCCCGATTTTCGCCAAATACCCTGGCGTGCTCAAAGACACCCGCATGATCGCTTTCATCTGCGATTACCTGCGCATCATGTCTTCCGGCAACATGGCGCCCCACGAGTTGGAAGGCTTGTTCGACATGGAATTGCTGAGCATGAAAGAAGAACTCGAGCATCCTTCCCACGCCGTGACCGGTGTCGCCGATGCCATGCCAGGTTTCGGTATCGTTGCTGCGGTACTGGGTATCGTGGTGACCATGGCCTCCCTGGGCTCCGGCGACAAAGCGGCGATCGGCATGCACGTCGGCGCGGCGCTGGTCGGTACCTTCTTCGGTATTCTCGCGGCCTACGGTTTCTTCGGCCCGTTGGCCACTTCCCTGGCCCACGATGCCAAGGAAGAAATGAACGTCTATGAATCGATCAAAGCTTCCCTCGTAGCGTCCGCGTCCGGCGTGCCGCCTTCGCTGGCCGTAGAGTTCGGTCGCAAGGTTCTGTATCCGGCCCATCGCCCCAGCTTCAGCGAGCTGGAACAAGCTGTCCGCGGTCGTTGATCCATGGAAAATAATCAGCCGATCATCATAAAGCGCGTCAAGCGCTATGGCGGAGGGCATCACGGCGGCGCCTGGAAAATCGCATTTGCCGACTTCGCGACGGCGATGATGGCGTTCTTCCTGGTGCTGTGGCTGATGTCGTCTGCCACGCCGGAGCAACTGCTCGCCATCGCCGGTTACTTCAAGGACCCGGTCGGGTTTTCCGACAGCGGCTCGCCCTACGTCATTGACCTGGGCGGTTCGCCGGAAATGTCCCCGGACCAGACGCTGAACCCGGAGGTGCAATCCACGCCTTCGCCGGATCGTGTGCCGGTCGACGCGGATCAGCAGGACGCCGCCGCCGAGCAGGTCGAGCAGGACCGTCTGGAAATGTTGCTGCAAGAGTTGCAGAACAAGATCAACGAGAATCCGCAACTGGCGAAGTTCAAGGACCAGATTCTGTTCGAGATTACTCAGGACGGCTTGCGTATCCAGATCACGGACGCCGAAAACCGTCCGATGTTCGACATCGGCAGTGCGAAGCTCAAACCGTATTTCGAAGACATCTTGCTGGCCATGGCCGACACCATTAAAGCGGTGCCGAACAAAGTCAGCATCAGTGGTCACACCGATGCGACCCCTTTTGTTGGCAACAACGGCTTCGGCAACTGGGAGCTGTCGTCCGGTCGAGCGAACGCTGCTCGTCGTGCGCTGCTCGCGGGTGGGTATCCGGATCAGCAGGTGGCGCGCGTGGTGGGTTATGCGTCTTCGGCACTGTACGACAAAGAGCACCCGCAAAATCCGATCAACCGTCGCATCGACATTGTGGTGATGACCAAGAAAGCCCAGCAGCGGATCGAAGGCGCGCAGAATTCAGGCGAAGCACCGCAAACCCCGGATGCGCCTGGAGCCGCTGCGCCATTGCCGGCACCTGGCGCTACCGCACCGGCCAATCAGCCGGGGGCGTCAATTTCCACACCGGCAGTTGATCCCCAGGCTTATGCCCAGCCCCACGAGATTCGGCAGAAGCTGAACATCTTCGATCAGGGCCAGCTGAAGATCGACGAAACCAAGAACTGATATCTGGGTTGCAGACACAAAAACGCCGCGATGATCGCGGCGTTTTTGTTTGCGCAGTTCAAGCGCTGGGACCGCAGTCAGTAGGACCGGCTTCAGCCGGGAAGGCCTAAATCGGATTGGCCACTACCGCTGAATCAATAACTGCTTTCCGGCAAGCTGGCGATGATCGAGCGATAGCTGTTCATGCGCTGTTGCTGCACGCGGCCGTCTGCAAGGCCCTGCAATAAGGCACAACCGGGTTCGCGGTCGTGTTTGCAGTCGCGGAAGCGGCATCTGCCGAGCAGGTCGTTGAACTCGATAAAACCCGCTTCGACGTCTGCACGGCTGACGTGGCCCAGGCCGAATTCACGAATACCCGGTGAGTCGATCAGGTCGCCGCCGCGCGGGAAGTGGAACAGGCGCGCGGTGGTCGTGGTGTGCGTGCCTTGGCCCGAATACTCCGACAATGGCCCGACGCGCGTGCCGACTTCCGGCAGCAGGCTGTTGACCAGCGAGGATTTGCCAACGCCGGACTGACCGACGAACACACTGATGTGGCCATCCAGCTGGTCCTGCAACTGCTGCATGCCATCGCCGTGGTGGGCCGAAACTTCCAGCACGGGATAACCCAGCGTGCGGTACACCGCCAGCAGCGCATTGAGCGCCGGGGCGTTCTGATCGTCGATCAAGTCAAACTTGTTCAACAGCAACAACGGGCGAATCCCCGCATGCTCAGCGGCCACCAGGTAGCGGTCGATCAGATTGGCATGGGGTTCGGGCATCGGTGCGAAAACGATGACGATCAAGTCAACGTTGGCAGCGACCGGCTTGAGCTGGCCCCGGCTGTCCGGGCGGCTCAGTTCTGTATCGCGGGGCAACTGCGCAACGATGACGCCGATGCCCTGATTACCCGCGCGCCACACGACTCGGTCGCCGGTGACCAGCGCCGGCAGGTTGGCGCGCAAGTGACAGCGGAAAACCTGACCCTGCAGCTCGCCGTCCTGCGCTTCGACTTCTACCTGCACGCCAAAGTGCGCGATGACAAGGCCCGTTTGCTCGGGACCGAGATCGCCGCCTTCCAGAGTTTCGAGAGCGGTTGATTCACGTTTGGCGGCACGCGCGGCGCGTTCGCCCTGAATCTTTTCGATGCGCCAGTTCTGGCGGCGGTTGAGTTGGCGTTTGGCCATGGGTGTTCAGTGTTCCGTTTGAAGACGCATAAAGGTGCTGATTTGATAAAGCGCGGGCGAGTCTAGCACGCCCGGGTGGGCTAAACTGCGCGCCAACGCTGAGGAGCCGACATATGCAGAACAAACAGAATCTTATCTGGATCGACCTGGAAATGACCGGTCTGGACCCTGATAACGACGTCATCATCGAGATGGCAACCATCATCACTGACAGCGAGCTCAACACCCTGGCCGAAGGCCCGGTCATTGCGGTTCATCAGAGCGACGAGCTTCTGAACGGCATGGACGAATGGAACACCCGCCAGCACGGCGGTTCCGGCCTGACCCAGCGCGTGCGCGAAAGCAAAATCTCCAACGACGAAGCCGAGGCCATGACGCTTGAGTTTATCAAGCAGTGGGTGCCAGAACGCAGCTCGCCCATCTGCGGCAACAGCATCTGCCAGGACCGTCGCTTCCTGTACAAGCGCATGCCGACGCTGGAAAACTATTTCCACTACCGCAACCTCGACGTCTCGACCCTCAAGGAACTGGCTGCACGCTGGTCCCCTGACCTCAAGTTCAAGAAGGGCAGCACGCACCTGGCGCTGGACGATATCCGTGAGTCGATCGCCGAGCTGCGTTTCTACCGCGAGCACTTCATCAAGTCGTGACAGCAGGGCGCCGGCGGCCAATCGCAGTCGCCTGGAGAGAGCGCTAAACCAAACGCTCTCTTTTGGTGCCCCGGTCGAGTGGTTAGACTGCGCCCCTTTCTCGCAGGGACTGCCGCCATGTTGTTGATGCTCTACCTGATCGCCATTACGGCCGAAGCCATGACCGGCGCGCTGTCCGCAGGCCGTCGCGGCATGGACTGGTTCGGTGTGGTGCTGATCGCCTGCATCACGGCGCTGGGCGGCGGTTCGGTTCGCGACGTGCTGCTGGGGCATTACCCGCTGACGTGGGTCAAGCACCCGGAATACCTGATCCTTACCAGCATTGCAGCGCTGGTGACCATCTTCATCGCACCGCTGATGCGCCATCTGCGCTCGCTGTTTCTGGTGCTCGATGCACTGGGATTGGTGGCGTTTACCCTGATCGGCTGCATGACCGCGCTGGACATGGGCTTGAGCATGACCGTTGCCGCCGTGAGCGGGGTGATCACCGGCGTGTTTGGGGGAATCCTGCGGGATATTTTCTGCAACGACATCCCCCTGATCTTCCGTCGCGAGCTGTATGCCAGCGTATCGTTCGCCGCCGCGTGGTGCTTTTTGCTGTGCCAGTACGCCGGATTGCCGGTGGAGCAGGGCACGCTGATCACGCTGTTTGGCGGATTGTTACTGCGGCTGCTGGCGATCAAGTTTCGCTGGGAAATGCCGAAGTTTGTTTACAAGGACGGGCACTGAACCGGCGCGTAATTACAACAAGCGCCCTGGGGCCCTGGCTTCATGCTGCCCCAACGCCCATTCCACATGCTCGCGCACCATCTCTGACGGATGCTCCCGCCGGGCTTTCAGCGCTTCGATCACGGGGATGGTAGACGGCGCGTTACCCAGCCCCACGGCCAGATTTCTCAACCAGCGCTCATACCCGGCGCGCCGCAACGGTGAGCCTTCGGTGTTGCTGAGAAATGTCGTTTCATCCCACAAAAACAGCGTCGTCAATTCGGCGTTATCAAGACCGTGGCGCGGTTTGAAATCGGTTTGATCGGTCGGCCGGGCGAAGCGATTCCACGGGCAGACGATCTGACAATCATCACAGCCAAACACCCGATTGCCGATTAACGCACGCAAGTCTTCGGGGATCGACGTCTTCAGCTCGATGGTCAGGTAGGAAATGCACTTGCGCGCATCCAGCACGTAGGGTCCGACGAAGGCGTTGGTCGGACAGACGTCCAGGCACGCCGTGCAGCGCCCGCAATGCTCGGTGGCGTGTGGCGCGTCTACCGGCAGCGGCAGGTCGACGAACAGCTCGCTGAGGAAGAAATAACTGCCGGCCTTGCGATTGAGCACCAGGGTGTTCTTGCCGATCCAGCCCAGCCCGGCCTGCTCGGCAATGGCCTTCTCCAGCACCGGTGCGCTGTCGACGAACGCGCGAAACCCGAATGGCCCGATCGCCTGTTGAATGCGCTCCGCCAGTTGCTGCACGCGCTTGCGGATCAGCTTGTGATAATCACGGCCCAGCGCGTAACGAGAGACGTAGGCTTTCTCGGGCTGCCCCAGCAACTGAGCCATCTGCGTATCGCCGGGCAGATAGTCCATGCGCAACGACACCACGCGCAGCGTTCCTGGCACCAGCTCGTCCGGATGCGAACGTTTGCTGCCATGCGCTGCCATATAGTCCATCTCGCCGTGGTACCCGGCGTCGAGCCAGCGCTCCAGATGCTGCTCGTGCTCGGCCAGGTCCAGCCCCGAGATTCCGACTTGCTGAAAGCCGAGCTCGCGCCCCCAACCCTTGATCGATTGGGCAAGGTCGGTCAGCCCGGCTGCCGTTAGAGGCACTGGAGCTGTGGATGGGTCTACAGTTATCGCGGACATGCAAAGAGGACACCGGGGCGCAGGTGCGTATAATTCTGCCAGACATCGGAGCCCAAAGACGCATGTTGCACAGCAAACCCCCATTTCCCGACGCACTGTACAGCGCCGCTCAGGTGCGCGACCTCGACGCACGCCTGATTGCTGCCGGCACGCCCGGCTTTGAGCTGATGCAGCGCGCTGCCCATGCTGCATGGCGGGCAATACGTCGTCGCTGGCCCGAGGGCAGGCAGCTGACAGTGATGACCGGTCGCGGCAACAACGCCGGCGACGGCTACCTCGTGGCTGCGCTGGCCCGGCGTGCCGGCTGGCACGTTCACGTGCTGGCTGTGGGTGACTGCGCAGCGCTGGGCGGCGACGCTCGATCCGCTTATGAAGAAGCGGTTGCCGCCAAGGTCGATATTCAGCCCTGGCAACAGCAGGCGCTGGCCGGCATCGTTGTCGACGCGCTGCTGGGCACAGGGCTGACGGGGGACGTGCGCGATCCTTACGCGGCGGCCATTGAAGCCATCAACGACAGTGGATTGCCCGTAGTGGCCGTCGATCTCCCTTCAGGGCTCTGCGCCGACACCGGCCGAACACTGGGCGTCGCCGTCCGCGCCGATCTGACCGTCACCTTCATTGGCCTCAAGGTCGGGCTGTTCACTGGCGATGCGCCCGAACTGGTCGGCGAGCTGGTGTTCGATGACTTGCAGGCGGACGCCGAGATCATTCGGCAAACCCCCGTCAGCGTCAAACGGCTGGACACCTTCAATCTGCCCACCCTGGCGCCTCGCTCACGCATCGCACACAAGGGCATGTTTGGTCGCGTGCTGGTGGTGGGCGGCGATCGGGGTTTCGGCGGTGCAGCATTGCTCGCCACCGAAAGCACGCTGCGCACCGGCGCCGGCATGGTCACGCTGGCTACGCGGCCGGAACATGTCAGCGCCGCGCTGACGCGATTCCCTGAAGTGATGAGCGCTGGCATCAGCTCGGCCAACCAGCTCCTCGCCTTGATTGAGCCTGCGTCGGTGCTGGTGGTGGGTCCGGGGCTCGGCCAGCACAGTTGGGGAAAAAGCCTGTTGTCTGCGGCCGCGAACGCGCCGTTGCCGCAGGTGTGGGATGCCGACGCGCTGAACGAGCTGGCGACCGGTGCCGTGCAATTGCCCGAGGGCAGCGTGATCACCCCGCATCCTGGCGAAGCCGCGCGTCTGCTGGGCACCGACACGAAACACATTCAAGCCGATCGTCCGGCTGCGGCGCGGGCGCTGGCCAGGAAATTCAATGCTGTATGCGTTTTAAAAGGCAGCGGCAGCCTGATCGCCAACCCGGCAGGTGACCTCTCACTGGCCGATCACGGCCATCCGGCGATGGCGACCGGCGGGCTGGGCGATGTCTTGTCCGGTGTCATCGGCGCGCTGATGGCGCAAAAGATGAGCGCCTATGACGCTGCTTGTCTGGGCGTCTGGCTGCACGCCTTCGCTGGTGAGTTATGCGGCGCCGGCGGGCGAGGGCTGGCTGCCGCTGATCTGATTCCTGTTATTCGCCAGCTTCTGGAGGAGCACCAACCGTGTCTGAGTTAACCCTGGCGCTCATGGGTGAAGAGGCCATGACCCACTTCGGCGCACGTATTGCCCAAGTGACTGAAAGCAATGGGATTATTTTTCTGGAGGGCGATCTGGGGGCGGGCAAGACCACGCTGTCCCGAGGGATCATTCGCGGCCTGGGGCATACCGGCGCGGTAAAAAGTCCGACGTTTACGCTGGTAGAACCTTACGAAATTGGGAGAAACCGCGCGTATCACTTTGATCTCTACCGACTTGTTGATCCAGAAGAGCTAGAATTCCTCGGCATCCGGGACTATTTCGAAGGCGATGCCCTTTGTCTTATCGAATGGCCCAATCTTGGTGCAGGCTTTTTGCCAAAGCCTGACCTGATCATTACCATAAGGCCGCTCGACGAAGGTCGAGCGTTGACGTTGAGCCCAAAAAGCTCGCGTGGCGAGATGTGGTGTGCCGCTTTGGCGCCTTCGTTTAAATAGACATTCAATAGATATGGGGTTTGGTATGCGCATGCGCGCGCTGGTTACTGTGATTGGACTGCTGCTGGCGACACTGGCTGTCGACGCGTTGGCCGCTTCACAGGTACGAAGTGTCCGCTTATGGCGTGCCCCGGATAACACGCGGCTGGTTTTCGACCTGTCTGGCCCTGTTCAGCACAGTGTCTTCACGCTGCAGTCCCCTGATCGTCTGGTCATCGACATCAACGGCGCCACCCTGGGTGGGCCGCTGAACGTGCCGACGGCCAACACGCCGATCACCAGCATGCGCTCGGCGCAACGCACGCCTGACGACCTGCGTGTGGTCATCGACCTGAAGAAGGCCGTGACGCCGAAGAGCTTCACCCTCGCGCCGAACCAGCAATACGGCAACCGTCTGGTGGTCGACCTGTACGACAACGCCGCCGATGCCAATCCGCCGCCGTCGGTTGCCGATACCCCGGCCACCACCGCGCCTGCGACGCCCGCAGTGGTGCCGGTCAGCCCGTCCAAGCCTGAAATCAAGCTTACCCCTGTGCCAAACGGCAAGCGCGACATCGTTGTCGTCATCGATGCCGGTCACGGCGGAGAAGATCCGGGTGCGTCCGGCGGTCGCGGTGAGAAAGAAAAGAACGTCGTGCTCGCGATTGCCAAGGAGCTTCAGCGCCAGATCAACGGCGAAAAGGGCTACCGCGCCGAGCTGACCCGTACCGGCGACTACTTCATCCCGCTGCGTAAGCGCACGGAAATTGCCCGCGCCAAAGGTGCTGATCTGTTCGTGTCCATTCATGCCGACGCGGCGCCTTCTTCGGCGGCCTTCGGCGCTTCGGTGTTTGCCCTGTCGGAACGCGGCGCGACCTCTGAAACAGCACGCTGGCTGGCGGACAGTGAAAACCGTTCCGACTTGATCGGTGGCGCCGGGGCCGTGAGTCTCGATGACAAAGACCGCATGCTCGCGGGTGTGCTGCTCGATTTGTCGATGACCGCATCACTGACTTCAAGCCTGAACGTCGGCCAGAAGGTCCTGACCAACATCGGCCGCGTAACCTCGCTGCACAAGTCCCGCGTCGAGCAGGCCGGCTTCATGGTGCTGAAGTCGCCGGACATTCCGTCGATTCTGGTCGAGACCGGCTTCATCTCCAACGCGGCCGAAGCGAACAAGCTGCAAGGCACCAGCCACCAGCAGGCCCTGGCGCGCTCCATCACGGCGGGCGTGAAGCAGTTCTTCCAGCAGAATCCGCCGCAAGGCACGTACATCGCCTGGCTGCGGGATAACGGCAAGCTGGCCATGGGCGCACGCGAGCATACGGTGCGTCCCGGCGAGTCGTTGAGCATGATCGCGGCGCGCTACGACATGACCATGCCGATGCTTCGTACAGCCAATCATCTGAGCTCTGACGAGCTGAAAGTCGGGCAGGAGCTGAGAATCCCCAGCGCAGAACTGGCAGGTGAGCCGTGACTGACCTGCTGCTCGGTGACCAGGAGCTGGATGTCAGCGTAAGCCCCGATTTACCTGCGGCCGAGGCTGCGCGTATCCAGCTGCTGAGCCCGCGGCTCGCCAACCAGATTGCTGCGGGCGAGGTCGTCGAGCGCCCGGCTTCGGTGATCAAGGAACTGCTCGAAAACAGCCTTGATTCCGGCGCGCGCCGTATTGATGTCGACGTCGAGCAAGCCGGCATCAAACTGTTGCGGGTTCGCGACGACGGCGGCGGGATTTCCTCCGATGACCTGCCCCTGGCACTGGCCCGACATGCCACCAGCAAGATCCGCGACCTGGAAGACCTTGAGCGAGTCATGAGCCTTGGCTTCCGGGGCGAAGCGCTGGCGTCGATCAGTTCCGTGGCGCGCCTGACGTTGACGTCTCGCACGCGCGACGCCGATCAGGCCTGGCAGGTCGAGACCGAAGGCCGCGACATGGCTTCCCGTGTCCAGCCCGCTGCGCACCCCGTCGGCACCTCTGTGGAAGTGCGTGACCTGTTTTTCAACACCCCTGCACGACGCAAGTTTCTTAAGGCCGAGAAAACCGAGTTCGATCACCTCCAGGAAGTGATCAAGCGCATGGCGCTGGCTCGGTTCGATGTGGCCTTTCATTTGCGTCATAACGGCAAGACTGTCCTGAGCCTGCATGAAGCCCACGATGACGTCGCGCGCGCGCGTCGGGTTTCGGCTATTTGCGGCCCCGGGTTTCTGGAGCAGGCGCTGCCGATCGAGGTCGAGCGCAACGGTTTGAGGTTGTGGGGATGGGTGGGGCTGCCGACGTTCTCCCGCAGTCAGGCCGATCTGCAGTATTTCTTCGTCAATGGCCGTGCAGTGCGCGACAAACTGGTTGCCCACGCTGTGCGTCAGGCTTACCGCGACGTGCTGTTCAACGGCCGGCATCCGACCTTCGTGCTGTTTTTCGAAGTCGATCCGGCGGTCGTCGACGTCAACGTCCACCCGACCAAGCACGAAGTGCGGTTCCGCGACGGGCGCATGGTTCACGATTTCCTCTACGGCACGCTGCATCGCGCCCTCGGCGATGTACGACCTGAAGATCAGCTCGCGGGCACCACCTCGGTTACCGCGCTGGTGCGGCCAAGCGGGCCGGATGCCGGCGAGTTCGGGCCCCAAGGCGAAATGCGCCTGGCCAATAACGTGCTCGAAACGCCGCAAGGTCAGGCGTGGAACCCGCCGGCCGGATCCGCGCCAGGCTCTGGCAGTGGTGCGAGTTACCAGTATCAGTACACGCCGCGGCCGTCGTCGGTGCTTCCGGCTGAAGAGGCGCGTGCCGCTTACAGCGAATTCTTTGCCCCTCTGCCCGGCGTGCAGGCGTCGGCGAGCGCAGGCAGCGTGTCGCTTCCCGAATCCCAGGGCGATGTTCCGCCACTGGGTTATGCACTCGCTCAGCTCAAGGGCATTTATATCCTCGCGGAAAACGCCCACGGCCTGGTGCTGGTGGACATGCACGCGGCCCATGAGCGAATCATGTACGAGCGCTTGAAGATCGCCATGGCCAGCGAAGGCCTGAGCGGTCAGCCGTTGCTGGTGCCGGAGTCCATTGCGGTCAGCCAGCGCGAAGCCGACTGCGCCGAGGAACACATGGTCACCTTCCAGCAGCTGGGCTTCGAGTTGCAGCGCCTTGGGCCGGAGACTCTCGCTATCCGGCAGATCCCCGCGCTGCTTAAACAGGCTGAGGCGAATCGACTGGTGCACGACGTGCTGGGCGATCTGATGGAGTACGGCACCAGCGATCGCGTTCAGGCGCACATGAATGAGTTGCTCGGCACCATGGCGTGCCACGGTGCGATCCGCGCCAATCGCCGGCTGGCCATCCCGGAAATGAACGGGCTGCTGCGTGACATGGAAAACACCGAGCGCAGCGGTCAATGCAACCATGGACGGCCCACCTGGACCCAGCTGGGTCTGGATGATCTGGACAAACTATTCCTGCGCGGTCGCTGATGAGTGCTCTTCCTCCGGCCATCTTTCTGATGGGGCCGACCGCCGCCGGGAAAACCGATCTCGCCATCGAGCTGACCAAAGTGCTTCCGTGTGAGCTGATCAGCGTGGATTCCGCGCTGGTGTACCGCGGCATGGACATCGGCACTGCCAAGCCATCAAAAGCGCTGCTGGAGACGTATCCGCACCGTCTCATCGATATCCTCGACCCGAGCCAGAGCTACTCTGCGGCGGATTTTCGAACCGATGCCTTGCACGCCATGGCGGAAATTACCGCCCGGGGAAAAATTCCCCTGCTGGTGGGCGGCACGATGTTGTATTTCAAAGCTCTACTGGAGGGCCTGGCCGATATGCCTGCGGCTGACGCCGAGATTCGTGCGCAGATTGAGGCGCAAGCGGCCAGTCAGGGCTGGCAGTCGTTGCATGATGAGCTGGCGAGCATCGATCCGGTGTCGGCGGCGAGAATTCACCCCAACGATCCCCAGCGGCTGGTTCGCGCGCTGGAAGTCTTTCGGGTCAGCGGCATGAGCATGACCGCGCACCGGGAACAACAAAGTGCGCAAAGTGCTCAAGCGAGCGCTTCGGGGCGTCATCAATTGCCCTATACTGTCGCAAATCTCGCGATCGCACCGACGGATCGCAAGGTGCTCCACGACCGAATTGCTGTGCGTTTCAGGCAAATGCTTGATGAAGGATTCGTTGAAGAAGTCGTAGCGCTACGTTCGAGGGGTGATCTGAACTCGAATTTACCGTCTATAAGAGCTGTAGGGTATCGCCAGGTCTGGGATCATCTGGACGGCAAGCTGACTCGGGACCAGATGCAGGAGCGCGGCATCATTGCCACGCGCCAGCTGGCCAAGAGGCAGTTCACTTGGTTACGCAGCTGGCAGAATTTGCACTGGTTGGACAGCCTGGCTTGCGACAATCTGCCACGCGCCTTGAAATACCTGGGGTCGGTCTCCATATTGAGCTGAGTCCTTGCAATAGCCGTCTATCCTTGGGGGATAGCCTCCGGGAGGTAGCGGCCCAAGCCAATGTTTTCGAATTTATTCTATTGATCCTTAAAGGAGTGCGGCACATGTCAAAAGGGCATTCGCTACAAGACCCTTACCTGAACACTTTGCGTAAAGAGAAGGTTGGGGTTTCGATCTATCTGGTAAACGGTATCAAGCTGCAAGGCACTATCGAATCCTTTGACCAGTTCGTTATTTTGCTGAAGAACACTGTCAGCCAAATGGTCTACAAACACGCCATCTCGACTGTCGTTCCCGTCCGCCCGATTCGTCTGCCTAGCGCTACCGAATCCGAGCAGGCTGACGCCGAGCCAGGTAACGCCTGATAGGAGTCTGCTTTGTTCTTTGAGCGCCACAGTGGTGGTGAGCGGGCGATCCTCGTTCACTTGGATGGTCAGGACCCTGAGGCGCGCGAAGATCCGCAGGAGTTCAGGGAGCTGGCGCTGTCGGCCGGCGCCGACATTGTCTCGTTCGTCAACGTGCCAAGGCATCGGCCAACGGCCAAGTATCTGGTAGGCAGCGGCAAGGTCGAGGAATTGCGCGACCTGGTCAAAACCGAAAAGTCAGATATCGTCATCTTCAATCATGTCCTTACACCCAGCCAGGAACGTAACCTCGAACGTGTTTTCGAGTGTCGCGTGCTTGACCGTACGGGCCTGATTCTCGACATCTTCGCCCAACGGGCGCGCACCCATGAAGGCAAGCTGCAGGTCGAACTGGCCCAGCTTGAGCACATGAGTACGCGGCTGGTCCGTGGCTGGACTCACCTTGAGCGTCAGGGTGGCGGTATCGGTCTGCGCGGTCCGGGTGAAACCCAGCTCGAAACGGACCGGCGCCTGTTGCGTGTGCGTCTGCGTCAGATCAAGGGCCGGCTTGAAAAAGTCCGCAGTCAGCGTGATCAGGCCCGTCGTGGCCGCTCCCGCGCCGACATCCCTACGGTTTCGATCGTCGGCTATACCAACGCCGGCAAGTCAACGCTGTTCAATGCGGTGACCGACTCCGACGTCTACGCGGCCGATCAACTGTTTGCGACCCTCGACCCGACCCTGCGCCGCCTTGAAGTCAAAGACCTCGGGCCGATTGTGCTGGCTGATACGGTGGGTTTCATCCGCCATTTGCCGCACAAGCTGGTCGAGGCCTTTCGGGCTACGCTCGAAGAGTCGAGCAACTCCGATCTGCTGCTGCATGTGATCGACGCTCATGAACCCGATCGCCTTGAGCAGATCGAGCAGGTCATGGTGGTGCTGGGCGAGATTGGGGCCCAGGACTTGCCGATGCTTGAGGTGTATAACAAACTCGATCTGCTCGAAGGGGTTGAGCCGCAGATCCAGCGCGATGCCGATGGCAAGCCGCAGCGGGTCTGGGTTTCTGCCCGTGATGGACGCGGTCTGGACTTGCTCAAGCAAGCCATTGCCGAAGTGTTGGGCAATGACCTCTTCGTGGGGACGCTGCGCCTCACGCAGGAGTTCGCCCGGTTGCGTGCCCAGTTTTTCAACCTGGGTGCGGTGCAGAGCGAAGAGCACGACGAAGAAGGTCAGAGTCTTTTGGCTGTTCGGTTACCCCGAGTTGAATTCAATCGCCTGGTGAGTCGCGAAGGACTGCAGCCGCTGGAATTCATCGAGCAACACACTTTGCAATAAAAGCCTGACAAAGCGGTTGTACCGCTTCGACGGGCATTCTGTAGCATTGGTCGGCGCGCCGTGGGCGCGTCTTTGCTTTATCAGATGGAGAGCGCTATGGCTTGGAATGAGCCGGGTGGCAACTCGAATAATCAGGATCCTTGGGGTGGTAAGCGCAAGGGCGGCGACCGCAAGGGGCCACCGGATCTCGACGAGGCCTTCCGTAAGCTGCAGGAAAGCCTGAATGGGTTGTTCGGTGGTGGCAAGAAACGCAGTGGCGATGGCGGCGGCAGCGGCGGTGGATCGAGCAAGGGCGGTGGCCTCGGCCTGCTCGGCATCGGTCTGGTCGTGCTGCTCGCCATCTGGCTGTACAACGCAATCTATGTGGTCGACGAGCAGGAGCAGGCTGTTGTGCTGCGCTTCGGCAAGTACTACGAAACTGTCGGGCCGGGTCTGAATATCTATTTCCCGCCGTTTGATCGCAAGTACCTCGAAAACGTGACGCGTGAACGTGCGTACAGCAAGCAGGGCCAGATGCTCACCGAAGACGAGAACATCGTCGAAGTGCCGCTGACTGTGCAGTACAAGATCACCAATCTGCAGGATTTTGTGCTGAACGTTGATCAGCCTGAAGTCAGCCTGCAGCATGCGACCGAAAGTGCCTTGCGTCATGTGGTGGGTTCGACCGCCATGGACCAGGTGCTGACTGAAGGTCGTGAGTTGATGGCCAGCGAAATCAAGGAGCGGCTGCAACGCTTCCTCGATACCTATCGCACCGGCATCACCGTGACTCAGGTCAACGTGCAGAGCGCTGCGGCGCCGCGCGAAGTCCAGGAAGCGTTCGATGACGTGATCCGCGCCCGTGAAGACGAACAGCGCTCACGTAACCAGGCTGAAACCTACGCCAACGGTGTGATCCCGGAAGCGCGCGGTCAGGCTCAGCGTATTGTCGAAGACGCCAACGGCTATCGCGATGAAGTGGTTTCTCGGGCCAAGGGTGAGGCGGATCGTTTTACCAAGCTGGTCGCCGAGTACCGCAAGGCACCGGAAGTCACGCGTGAACGTCTGTATCTGGACACCATGCAGGAAGTCTTCAGCAACACCAGCAAGGTACTTGTGACCGGCGACAAAGGTCAGAACAACCTGCTTTATCTGCCGTTGGACAAAATGATCGATAGCAGCCGTAACGGTTCCAGCTCGTCTGCCACGGGCGGCGCTGCTGCTGCACCGGCAGATCCGGGCTCACGGGCAGCGGACATGCAACAGCAACGTGACACGCGCACTAGGGAGACTCGCTGATGAGCAATAAATCTCTGGTTGCCCTGATTGTCTGCGTCGTGTTGGCCGTGGTCGCATGGAACAGCTTCTACATCGTCGCTCAGACCGAGCGCGCGGTGCTGCTGCAATTCGGTCGCGTGGTTCAGGCGGATGTTTCGCCAGGCCTGCACGTGAAGATTCCTTACGTGAATCAGGTGCGCAAGTTCGATGGTCGCTTGATGACCCTCGATGCGCCGACTCAGCGTTTCCTGACGCTGGAAAAGAAAGCCGTGATGGTCGATGCCTACGCCAAATGGCGCGTGAAGGACGCTGAGCGTTTCTACACCGCGACTTCCGGCCTGAAGCAGATCGCCGATGAGCGTCTCTCCCGTCGTCTCGAATCCGGTCTGCGTGACCAGTTCGGCAAGCGCACGCTGCACGAGGTGGTTTCAGGTGAGCGTGACGCACTGATGGCTGACATCACTGCGTCTCTGAACACCATGGCCGGCAAAGAGCTGGGCATCGAAGTTGTTGATGTTCGAGTCAAGGCCATCGACCTGCCGAAGGAAGTGAACCGCAGCGTGTTCGAGCGTATGAGCACTGAGCGTGAGCGTGAGGCCCGTGAGCACCGCGCCAAGGGTAACGAGCTGGCGGAAGGCATCCGTGCCGACGCCGATCGTCAGCGCCGCGTTCTGTTGGCTGAAGCGTATCGGGAGTCTGAAGAGGCACGCGGTGATGGTGATGCTCAAGCGGCTGCGATCTACTCCAAGGCCTACGGTCAGGATCAGGAGTTCTACGCGTTCTACCGTAGCCTGCGCGCCTACCGTGAAAGCTTCGCCAATAAAAGCGACGTGATGGTGCTGGACCCAAGCAGCGAGTTCTTCCGCTATTTGCAAAAAGCCAAGCCGTAATCGCATCAGCACCTGATCACTCCGCCGGGCGGCAAAACTGCCCGTCGGGGTGATCGCGCGACAAAACGTGTGTATGATGCGGCAGCCGGGAAATTCCCGGCTTTTTTGCGTCTGCACGATTGATTGGCCGTGGCGTGTTCCGTGCGCGGCAGTTTTTTCGAGGACGGTGTTCGCGATAGTGCGGCGCATCGGGCAGGGGACATTCCCTTGCCCTGCGTCCGCAGAATGCTGTCTGCTTCACTCAAGGCTTGCCCAAGGGCCGGCCGCCCGGATCATAGGGGAAAGGCGTAATGGCAACGGTTGACCGCTGGCTGCTGCCGGATGGCATCGAAGAAGTACTGCCGCCGGAAGCTGCGCGCATTGAAGTCGCGCGTCGTCAGGTGCTGGATCTGTTTCAGAGCTGGGGCTACGAATTTGTCGTGACCCCGCACATCGAATACCTCGAATCACTGCTCACCGGTGCGGGCCAGGATCTGGATCTGCGCACCTTCAAAGTGGTCGACCCGCAATCGGGCCGGCAGATGGGTTTCCGCGCGGACATCACGCCACAGGTCGCCCGCATCGACGCCCACACCCTGCGTCGCGAAGGCCCAAGCCGCCTCTGCTACGCCGGCAGCGTGCTGCATGCCCAGCCGCGTGCATTGTCGTCCTCGCGCAGCCCGATCCAGTTGGGTGCCGAGCTGTACGGCGACGCGAGCCCGAGCAGTGACGTCGAAGTCATCAGCCTCATGCTGGCGATGCTGCAATTGGCGGATGTGCCAGACGTCCATATGGACCTGGGGCACGTCGGGATTTACCGCGGTCTTGCCCGCGCTGCCGGATTGTCCGGCGAAGTCGAGCAACAGCTGTTTGATGCACTCCAGCGCAAAGCCATCGACGAGGTCATTGCGTTGACCGAAGGTCTGCCGACCGACCTGGCCAGCATGTTGCGTGCGCTGGTGGATCTGTGTGGCGACCGTACGGTATTGGCGCAGGCCCGCGACCGTCTGGCGAATGCGCCGGCGGCGGTCATTGAGGCGCTGGATGATCTGCAGGAAATCGCCGAACGTCTCTCGGCCCGATTCCCTGAGCTACCGTTGTACTTTGACCTTGGCGAATTGCGCGGCTACCACTACCACACTGGCGTGGTCTTTGCGGTCTTCGTCCCGGGTGTTGGCCAGTCGATCGCCCAGGGCGGTCGGTACGATGACATTGGTGCCGACTTCGGTCGCGCGCGACCGGCGACGGGTTTTTCCACCGATTTGAAAACCCTGGTGACACGCGGTCAGGCGCAGATCGAGCTACCGTCTGGCGGTATCTGGATGCCGGACAGCACTGATGCGGCGCTGTGGCAAACGGTCTGCCAGTTGCGCGCTGAAGGTCAGCGTGTGGTTCAGGCGTTGCCAGGCCAACCGGTTTCAGCAGCGCTAGACGCCGACTGTGATCGGCAATTGATTCAGCAGGGCGAGCGTTGGCAGGTAATGCCGCTGGCCTCTTAAGTTTCCCCGCCGGCCGCTGCCGGCACCAAGTTTGCGCGAATGAGGACAAGTGTTATGGGTAAGAATGTCGTAGTCCTGGGCACCCAATGGGGTGATGAGGGCAAAGGCAAGATCGTTGATCTGCTGACCGAACATGCAACCGCGGTAGTGCGCTATCAAGGTGGCCACAACGCTGGCCACACACTGGTGATCGACGGCGAAAAAACCGTCCTCCACCTGATTCCGTCCGGCGTCCTGCGCGAAGGCGTGCAGTGCCTGATCGGCAACGGTGTGGTCGTCGCGCCTGATGCGCTCATGCGCGAAATCACCAAGCTGGAAGATAAAGGCATTCCGGTGCGCGAGCGTCTGCGCATCAGCCCGTCCTGCCCGCTGATCCTGTCCTATCACGTGGCCCTTGATCAGGCCCGCGAAAAGGCCCGTGGCGAGCACAAGATCGGCACCACCGGTCGCGGCATTGGCCCGGCATACGAAGACAAGGTTGCGCGTCGTGGTCTGCGCATCGGTGATCTGTTCCATCGCGAGCGCTTTGCCGCCAAGCTGGGCGAGCTGCTGGATTACCACAACTTCGTTCTGGTCAACTACTACAAAGAGCCGGCGATCGACTTCCAGAAGACGCTCGACGAGTGCATGGAATACGCCGAACTGCTCAAGCCGATGATGCTCGACGTGACCGCAACGCTGCACGAAATGCGTCGCGCCGGCAAAGACATCATGTTCGAAGGCGCTCAGGGTTCGCTGCTGGACATCGACCACGGTACCTACCCGTACGTCACCAGTTCGAACACCACTGCCGGCGGCATCGCTACCGGTTCGGGCATGGGGCCAATGTACCTGGATTACATTCTGGGCATCACCAAGGCTTACACCACTCGCGTGGGTTCGGGTCCGTTCCCGACGGAGCTGTTCGACGACGTTGGCGCGTTCCTGGCCAAGCGCGGCCACGAGTTCGGGGCAACCACCGGCCGTGCGCGTCGCTGTGGCTGGTTCGACGCCGTTATCCTGCGTCGCGCCATCGACGTTAACAGCATCTCGGGCATCTGCCTGACCAAGCTGGACGTGCTTGACGGTCTCGAGACCATCAACATCTGCGTGGGTTACAAGAACGAAAACGGCGCAGTGATCGACGCCCCGACCGACGCCGACAGCTACATCGGCCTTGAGCCGGTGTACGAAGAAGTGCCGGGCTGGTCCGAGTCGACCCTGGGTGCCAAGACCCTGGAAGAGCTGCCTGCCAATGCTCGCGCTTACATCAAGCGTCTTGAAGAGCTGGTCGGCGCACCGATCGACATTATTTCGACGGGCCCTGACCGCAACGAGACGATCGTTCTGCGTCATCCGTTCGACTGATAAGTCGTTGAAGCGCAAATAAAGGGTCGCCTCGGCGGCCCTTTGTTTTGCCCGCTGGAAACTACTCGCCACTGCGGCACGACCCTTGCTGTGATTCCGCTTATAAAACGATGCCATCATTTTGATGGCGTGTGTGGCGAGGGATCTCCTGTGTCGGCCGTTAATTCTCTTCTGCGCAGCCGCTTGCTGCGGCCCGTATTCATTGCTCTTGGTATCGCCCTTCTGGTGCAAGTGCTGGTTGCCGTCGCCCTCACTCGGAGCACCGTCACTGCGCTCGAAGCTGAGCTGGCGGCACGGCTGGGTGTAGATTCGCAACACTTGACCGGCGAGCTGGAGCAGGCGAGCCGTGACGTAACGTCCAGTCTGGACAGTCTTTCGCAAAATACTCGTCAGCGCCTGAGTGCCGGCCTCTCGACGCGCCTTAAAGATGAGCAGGCGCAACTGCGTGCGACGCTGGAGAAAGACCTTCGGGATTCGGCGACGGACATGGCCGAGCTGCTGGCAGCTGTCGCGCCACGGGCGATGTGGGATGGCGATACGCCGACGCTGTCGGAGTTCGCGCGCCGGGCGCAACGTAATCCGAACGTGCTGTTCGTGGTCTACGACGACGCCCAGGGCGAGCACTTGACGCGTTACCTGAATCGCGAGAACGAATCGATCAAGGCCCTGTTGGCGAAAGGCGAGGGTGAGCGCGCCATGGACAAGGTCCTGAACGCGGCGCAGAAAGACCCTTCGGTTTACTACGTTGAAGCGTCCATCAGCCCCAATGGCGTCGAGATCGGCAAGGTCCGCATGGGCGTGTCAACCACCTCGGTAGAAGAGAATCTGGCGGCGCTGGACAAGCGCTTCGCTGCGCTGATCGGCAGCGGTGATCAACTGGTCTCCGAAAGCTTGGGCGGCGCTGCGGCCGAGAGCTCTGCCGCATTGCGCTCGCGTCTGCAAACGGCGCAATCGTCGGCCGCTGCAATGGCAACCAATACCAGTTCTGCCGTACAGGAAGCTGCGTCCACCTTGCGCTGGAGGATCGGCGTCGGGCTGTCCCTGGTGGGGCTCGGCGTGCTGGTGGTGTTGGCGATTGTGCTGGGGCGTCGCGTGGTGCTGCGCTTGCAGTTGCTCAACCGTGCGCTGGATGATCTGGCGGCAGGTGAAGGCGATCTGACCAAGCGCGTCAAACTCAACAGCAACGATGAGATAGGCGACATGGCTGCGGCCGTGAACCGCTTTGTCGATAAGTTGCAGCCGATCGTCCGGGAGGCGGGGGATGTGGCGCAGCAGACTGGCGTCGAGATTGGCGCCATGAGCAAACGCAATGCAGGAGCTGGCGCGGCAGCTGAATTGCAGCGCGATGAGGTGGCTGCCAGCCTTCAAGCGTTGGCACAGATGGCTGACGAGGCGCAGGCCGAGAGCCAGGCCATGCAGGCGGCGTTGCGGCAGGTGGTGGATATTCGTCAAGCGACTGATGAGAACACGCGCACCTCCAATCAGGTCGGCAGTTTGATCGAGGCGCTGGCCGGGCAGGTGGACACCGGCGCCCAGGTCATCGAGCGGCTGGCGCAGCAAAGCCAGCAGATTGAAGTGGTTTTGGAAGTGATCCATGGCATCGCCGAGCAGACCAATCTGCTTGCCCTTAATGCTGCCATTGAGGCCGCGCGCGCCGGTGAGACCGGTCGAGGTTTCGCCGTTGTCGCCGATGAAGTGCGCGCGTTGGCGAGCAAGACGCAAAGCTCGACGGGCGATATCCAGGAGCACATCGCCAAGCTGCAATCCGGGGCGCGCGAAGCAGTGGCAACGATTGGTCTCGCCGGTCGTCAGGCCAAGGAAGGGCTCGCAGTGCTGAAAGACAGCGCGCGGCTGCAGCACTCTGTGCAGGTGTCGGTCGAGCAGGTTCATGCGGCGATTGGCCTGGCGACCCGAGCGGCAGAGCATCAGGCTCAGGGCGCGCAAGCGGTGCGTGGGCGGGTAGAGGTTATTCACGCCCAGGCCGAGAAGGCTGCCCAGGCGGTGGTGGAAACGACCGCCAGCGGCAAGACGCTGGACAGGCTTGCCGCGCAGCTGAAGGCTAGTCTGGGGCAATTTCGAGCGTAGTTTCGCTCTAGGGGGGACAGTTGCAGCTCCCCAGAAAGCACAAAACCGAGCACTCGGCTCGGTTTTGTTTGTTTGGTGCCCAGAAGAAGACTCGAACTTCCACGACCTTGCGGTCACCAGCACCTGAAGCTGGCGTGTCTACCAATTTCACCATCTGGGCATGGCGCTGATTTAATTAGATTTTTCGCGGGAGTGCAACTGAATTTTTGAATTTATTGGGGAGACGGCAGGATGATTCATTTGCAGCGAGGACAGGGCAGGGGGAAGTGATCTACGCTAACGGCTGTTTTGCAACACTTGACTTTTCAAACCGCAAAATGCACAAAACCGAGCCTAAGCTCGGTTTCGTTGAATTGGTGCCCAGAAGAAGACTCGAACTTCCACGACCTTGCGGTCACCAGCACCTGAAGCTGGCGTGTCTACCAATTTCACCATCTGGGCAGTTCGTTGATTTCATTCGATATTTCGTTTGATTTCAACTACAACTTGGCAGTGCCGGCGTTGTGGGGGGCATCTTACGGAGGAGATTGAAGGCTGTAAAGCCCCCGTGCAAAAATAATTTGAAATAGCGAAAAGTCCCAGCAAACGCTGTCTTCGCGTTTCAATCTGGTATATGCCAAACTAATTACATACAGATAAGGTGAATTCATTCTAATGGCCGATTGGCAGTCCCTCGATCCCGAGGCCGCTCGTGAAGCGGAAAAATACGAAAACCCCATCCCTAGCCGTGAGCTGATTCTGGCTCACCTCTCCGAGCGCGGATCGCCCGCAGCCCGCGAGCAGTTGGTGGAAGAATTTGGCCTGACGACTGAAGATCAGATCGAGGCCCTGCGACGTCGGCTCCGTGCCATGGAGCGCGACGCGCAACTGATTTACACCCGGCGCGGCACGTACGCGCCGGTCGACAAGCTGGACCTCATCCTGGGTCGCATCAGCGGTCACCGTGACGGCTTCGGCTTCCTGGTCCCGGATGACGGCTCTGACGACCTGTTCATGAGCCCTGCGCAAATGCGCCTGGTGTTCGATGGTGACCGTGCATTGGCGCGCGTCTCGGGCCTGGACCGTCGCGGTCGCCGCGAAGGCGTCATCGTCGAGGTCATCTCCCGCGCCCATGAAACCGTAGTGGGCCGCTACTTCGAAGAAAGCGGCATCGGTTTCGTCCAGCCGGACAACCCAAAAATCCAGCAAGAAGTGCTGATTACCCCGGGCCGTAACAACGGCGCCAAGGTCGGTCAGTTCGTCGAGGTGAAAATCACCCACTGGCCAACCCCGCGTTTTCAGCCGCAAGGCGACGTGGTTGAGGTTGTGGGTAATTACATGGCGCCAGGCATGGAGATCGATGTCGCGCTGCGTACCTACGACATTCCTCATGTCTGGCCCGAGGCTGTGCTGAAAGAAGCCGCCAAATTGAAGCCGGAAGTGGAGGAGAAGGACAAGGAAAACCGCGTCGATCTGCGTCACCTTCCATTCGTCACCATCGACGGTGAAGACGCCCGCGACTTCGACGATGCCGTTTTCTGCGAAGCCAAGCCCGGCAAGCTGCGCCTGTTCTCCGGCGGCTGGAAGCTTTACGTGGCCATCGCCGACGTATCAAGCTACGTGAAGCTCGGCTCGGCGCTCGACGCGGAGTCTCAAGTGCGTGGCAACTCGGTGTATTTCCCCGAGCGCGTGATCCCGATGCTGCCTGAGCAGCTGTCCAATGGGCTGTGCTCGCTGAATCCGCTGGTTGATCGTCTGGCAATGGTTTGCGAGATGACCATCTCCAAAACCGGCGAAATGACGGACTACGTGTTCTACGAAGCCGTGATCCACTCCCATGCACGCCTGACCTACAACAAGGTCAGCTCGATGCTGGAACACCCGAAAGCCGCCGAAGCCAAGCAGCTGCGTGAGCAGTATGGCGACGTCGTACCGCATCTGAAGCAGCTTTATGCGTTGTACAAAGTGCTTCTGGGCGCCCGGCATGTTCGCGGTGCCATCGATTTTGAAACCCAGGAAACCCGGATTATTTTCGGTTCCGAGCGCAAAATCGCCGAGATCCGTCCGACCACTCGCAACGATGCGCACAAGCTGATTGAAGAGTGCATGCTCGCGGCGAACGTGGCGACTGCAGCGTTTCTCAAGAAGCACGAAATTCCCGCACTGTACCGCGTGCACGACGGCCCGCCGCCTGAGCGCCTGGAAAAGCTGCGTGCCTTCCTTGGCGAGTTGGGTCTTTCCCTGCACAAGGGCAAAGACGGCCCGACGCCGAAGGACTACCAGGCGCTGCTCGAAACCATCAAGGACCGTCCGGATTACCACCTGATCCAGACTGTCATGCTGCGTTCGTTGAGCCAGGCGGTATACAGCTCCGATAACCATGGCCACTTCGGCTTGAATTACGAGGCGTACACTCACTTCACCTCGCCGATTCGTCGCTACCCGGACTTGCTGACTCACCGCGCGATCCGCAGTGTGATCCGCTCCAAGCAGGAAACCCCGCACGTTCGCCGTGCCGGTGCTCCCGCCATTCCGAAGGCCCGTATTTACCCGTACGACGAAGCGATGCTCGAGCAGTTGGGCGAGCAGTGCTCGATGAGCGAGCGCCGTGCCGATGAGGCGACACGCGACGTCACGAACTGGCTGAAATGCGAGTTCATGAAAGACCGCGTTGGCGAGTCGTTCCCGGGTGTGATCACGGCTGTTACCGGCTTTGGTCTGTTCGTCGAGCTGACCGATATCTACGTCGAAGGCCTGGTTCACGTCACCGCATTGCCGGGTGACTACTACCACTTCGATCCGGTCCATCATCGCCTGGCCGGCGAGCGCACAGGCCGTAGCTTCCGCCTGGGCGATACCGTTGAAGTGCGCGTGATGCGCGTTGATCTGGACGAGCGCAAGATCGACTTCGAAATGTCCGAAAAGACCACCAGCGCGCCGATCGGCCGCAAGCGTCGAACGTCCGAGCCTGCTGCGGCGGAGAAGGGCAAGGATTCCAAGGAGTCGTCGTCTGCTTCCAAGTCCGGTCGTCGCACCGCGAAAGAGCCTGTCGCCGAAGCCTACCGGCCGGGTGATGCGGCTGCCAAGAATGCGGAAGTACGCAAAAGCCGTGAGATGAAGAAAGCGCTGCTGACTGAAGCCAAGGGTGGTAGCAAGGCATCGTCGGGAAAGTCGACGAGTGAATCTGCCGGCGCTTCCGTTAAAACCAGCAAACATCGCAAGGGGTCGTCCAAATCGGGCTCGACCTCTGCTTCAGGCAGTGGCAGCGTGCGCAAACCTAAGGCGAAGTCATGAGTCAGCTGGAAAAAATCTACGGTGTTCATGCCGTAGAGGCGTTGTTGCGTCATCACCCGAAGCGGGTCAAGCAGATCTGGCTGGCTGAAGGGCGCAGCGATCCGCGGGTTCAGGTGCTTATCGAGCTCGCCGCGCAGAACCGCGTGTCGGTGGGGCAGGCCGAGCGCCGCGAGATGGATGCGTGGGTCGAGGGTGTTCACCAAGGCGTAGTGGCGGATGTCAGTCCGAGCCAGGTCTGGGGCGAGGCGATGCTCGACGAGTTGCTCGATCGCACTGAAGGTCCGCCACTGATCCTGGTGCTTGATGGCGTCACTGACCCCCATAACCTCGGCGCCTGCCTGCGGACTGCCGACGCAGCCGGCGCTCTGGCGGTGATCGTGCCCAAGGACAAGTCTGCGACATTGACGCCGACCGTTCGAAAAGTGGCATGCGGTGCGGCGGAGGTGATCCCTCTTGTGGCCGTGACCAACCTGGCACGCACGCTGGAAAAACTTCAGCAACGTGGTCTGTGGGTCGTCGGCACTGCGGGCGAGGCCGAGCAGGAGTTGTATCAGCAGGACCTGACCGGCCCGACCATCCTGATCATGGGTGCCGAAGGCAAAGGCATGCGCCGCCTGACCCGCGAGCATTGCGACTATCTGGTGCGCCTGCCGATGGCTGGCAGCGTGAGCAGTCTCAACGTTTCGGTTGCCACAGGCGTCTGCCTGTTCGAAGCCCTGCGTCAGCGCGCTGCTGCCAAGAAGTAGTCAGCCAAGAGTGGCAAGCCCCAAGCCTCAAGCTGCAAGCCGGTTACCCTTCAGCTTGTAGCTTGTAGCTTGTAGCTTGTAGCTTGTAGCTCAGCGTCATTGTTCAAATATTCACCAATCTCCTTGCGCCCCTCCGGCCCCTTCTCTACAATTGCGCCCCTTGCTGTCATGGCAGGCGCTCATGTGCCTGTCCCTGTGCAAGATAAACCAGTGTTATTCACTCCTTGTCTGACCGCTTTGGCGGCAGGCTACAACCCGTAAGGAGCATTCATGCGTCATTACGAAATCATCTTTCTGGTTCACCCGGACCAGAGCGAGCAAGTCGGCGGCATGGTTGAGCGTTACACCAAGCTGATCGAAGAAGACGGCGGCAAGATCCACCGTCTGGAAGATTGGGGCCGTCGTCAACTGGCCTACGCAATCAACAATGTTCACAAGGCTCACTACGTGATGCTGAACGTTGAGTGCACTGGCAAGGCTCTGGCCGAGCTGGAAGACAACTTCCGTTACAACGATGCCGTGATCCGTAACCTTGTCATCCGTCGCGACGAAGCTGTTACTGGCCAGTCCGAAATGCTCAAGGCTGAAGAAAACCGCAGTGAGCGCCGTGAGCGTCGCGACCGTCCTGAGCACTCCGACGCCGATGGCGCCGATGGTGATGACAGCGACAACAGCGATAACGCTGACGAGTAATCCACGGACCTTTTGAGGAGCCCATTACATGGCACGTTTCTTCCGTCGTCGTAAATTCTGCCGCTTCACAGCTGAAAATGTGAAGGAGATCGATTACAAAGATCTCAACACCCTGAAAGCCTACGTATCTGAAACCGGCAAGATCGTTCCTAGCCGCATTACTGGTACCAAAGCTCGTTATCAGCGTCAGCTGGCTACCGCTATCAAGCGCGCCCGCTTCCTGGCCCTGTTGGCCTACACCGACAGCCACGGCCGCTGAGACCAGGTAGTCGACAAACGCAGTAAGGGATAGATCGCATGCGCGCCATGGCTGAATTCATCATGCGCGGCCGCATGCAGGCCACTCTCGTAGTGGTTGGATGTGCGGCATTGCCGCTGTTGTTCTGGTTGAGTGCTGCCGCAGGTTGCCTTGTGCTCCTGCGACGCGGGATGAGTGACGCCCTGGGCGTCCTTGCCTGGGCTCTGCTGCCAGCGTTGGTCTGGTGGTATTTCGGTGAACCTCGCACCCTGATGGTGTTGCTGGGTTCCTGGGGGCTGGCCGCCGTGTTGCGTGCCAGCGAGTCCTGGGTCCGCGTGCTGCTGGTCAGCGTGGCGGTTGGATTGTTGTATGCAGTGGTTCTGGGCGCGGTGTTTCGCGAGCCCATCGAAGCCATGGCGGGGGAGCTGCAAAAGCTCCTGCCCCACGTCTTCGGTGATGTCTACCAGCAGATGTCGGTAGAAGAGCGAGCGCGTCTGGGGGCACTGATTACGCCCGTCCTCAATGGCCTGATTGCAGCGTTGTTGCAGATCGTCAGCGTGGTATGCCTGCTTCTTGGGCGGTACTGGCAGGCGTTGTTGTATAACCCGGGCGGTTTCGGACGCGAGTTTCGCAGCCTGAAACTCCCGCGGGCACCGATGCTGGTGCTGCTGGTGTGCATGTTGGTGGGGCCGAACTTCGGTCCTCAACTGGCGATGCTGACACCGTTGTGCAGCGTGCCGCTCATGTTCGCGGGCCTGGCCCTGATTCACGGTCTGGTGGCTGCAAAGCGCCTGACACGGTTCTGGCTGGTGGGGTTGTACGTCACGCTGTTGCTGTTCATGCAGCTGATCTATCCGTTGCTGGTGGTGTTTGCCATTGTCGACAGCCTGATTGATTTTCGCGGCCGTCTGGCGTCGAAAGATGCCGATAACGGTTCTGCGAACGGTGAAGGTTAAAGTTAAGAGGTTTTACCAAATGGAACTCATCCTGCTGGAAAAAGTCGCCAACCTGGGCAACCTGGGCGATAAAGTAAACGTTAAGGCTGGCTACGGTCGTAACTTCCTGCTGCCTTTCGGCAAAGCAACCGCTGCAACCGCTGCCAACGTGGCCGCGTTTGAAGAGCGTCGTGCAGAGCTGGAAAAAGCTGCCGCCGAGAAGAAAGCTTCTGCTGAAACTCGTGCTGCTCAACTGGCTGAGCTGGAAGTGACTATCACTGCCACCGCTGGTGACGAAGGCAAGCTGTTCGGTTCGATCGGTACTCACGACATCGCTGACGCACTGACCGCCTCTGGCGTTGAAGTGGCTAAAGCTGAAGTTCGTCTGCCGAACGGCACCATCCGTAACGTTGGCGAATACGACGTAGCCGTGCACCTGCACAGCGATGTTGAAGCCACCGTACGCGTTGTTGTTGTAGCTGCTTAAGCAGTATGGTTTCTGCGCTTCGGTGCAGAAGTCTGACCGACTGATGACTCGCTCCTCGGTCGGTTAGCATTGGGCACGTTCCTGTTCGCAGGTCGTGCCCTTTGTCATTTCTGAGTATCCTGATTCAACCCCCTGATTTCCGTGTGGCCATGAACGACATCTCCGCTCCCGAGCAATATGACCTGCAAACCGCTGCCCTGAAGGTGCCGCCGCATTCCATCGAGGCCGAACAGGCCGTGCTCGGTGGTTTGATGCTGGACAACAACGCCTGGGAGCGCGTGCTTGATCAGGTGTCGGATGGCGACTTCTATCGTCATGACCACCGTCTGATATTCCGCGCCATTGCCAAGCTGGCTGATCAAAACCAGCCGATTGACGTCGTGACCCTCGCCGAGCAGCTCGACAAGGAAGGCCAGACTTCGCAAGTCGGTGGCCTCGGTTACCTGTCCGAGCTGGCGAAGAACATCCCATCGGTTGCGAACATCAAGGCGTATGCCCAGATCGTTCGTCAGCGCGCAACGCTGCGTCAGTTGATCGGCATCAGTACCGAGATCGCTGACAGTGCGTTCAACCCGGAGGGGCGTACCGCCGAAGAGATTCTCGACGAGGCCGAACGGCAGATCTTCCAGATCGCCGAAGCGCGGCCCAAGACAGGCGGCCCGGTCAGCGTCAACGACCTGCTGACCCGGGCGATTGACCGCATCGATACGCTGTTCAACATCGGCGACGGCATCACCGGTCTCTCTACCGGTTACGCCGACCTGGATGAAAAGACCAGCGGTCTGCAGCAGTCTGACCTGATCATCGTCGCGGGTCGTCCGTCGATGGGTAAGACCACCTTCGCGATGAACCTTGTGGAAAACGCGGTGCTGCGCAGCGACAAGGTGGTGCTGGTCTACTCGCTGGAGATGCCAGGCGAATCGCTGATCATGCGTATGCTTTCGTCGCTCGGTCGTATCGATCAGACCAAGGTCCGTTCCGGTCAGCTCGATGACGATGACTGGCCGCGCCTGACATCGGCGGTCAACCTGCTCAACGATCGCAAGTTGTTCATCGATGACACGGCCGGCATCAGCCCCTCCGAGATGCGAGCGCGCACGCGGCGGCTGGTCCGCGAACATGGCGATATCGGCCTGATCATGATCGACTACCTGCAACTGATGCAGATCCCTGGCTCAAGCGGCGATAACCGGACGAACGAGATTTCCGAGATCTCCCGTTCGTTGAAAGCGCTCGCCAAGGAATTCAATTGCCCGGTGGTCGCGCTGTCCCAACTCAACCGCTCCCTCGAACAGCGTCCCAACAAGCGCCCGGTGAACTCCGACTTGCGGGAATCCGGAGCGATCGAGCAGGACGCCGACGTCATCATGTTCGTCTACCGGGATGAGGTGTATCACCCCGAGACCGAACACAAAGGCATCGCTGAAATCATCATCGGCAAGCAGCGGAACGGCCCGATCGGGTTTATCCGGCTGGCGTTCATCGGCAAGTACACCCGCTTCGAGAACCTCGCGCCGGGCAGTTACAACTTTGATGATGATGAATAAGTAGGCCTCTGGATCGCGACTTTGATGCCGGAAGGGTGCCAGAGTCGCGAGTCGAGCCGATCACTTATCCGACTACTGTCGTCGGATTTGATCAAAATTTGTGCTATTCTCCGCGCCCGCGAATTTCCAAGCGAAAATCGCCCCCAGACACGAACACTGGTCATCGATATGCAAGCAGCCAAGCCGTTATTTGACTATCCGAAGTACTGGGCCGAATGTTTCGGACCAGCGCCTTTCCTGCCCATGAGCCGGGAAGAAATGGATCAGCTTGGCTGGGATTCCTGCGACATCATCATTGTCACGGGTGATGCCTACGTCGATCACCCCTCGTTTGGCATGGCAATCATTGGCCGGCTGCTGGAGTCCCAAGGCTTCCGCGTCGGGATCATTGCGCAGCCTGACTGGAAGTCAAAAGACGACTTCATGAAGCTCGGCGAGCCGAACCTGTTCTTCGGCGTCGCGGCCGGCAACATGGACTCGATGATCAACCGTTACACCGCCGACAAAAAGATTCGCTCCGACGATGCTTACACGCCGGGCGGCATGGCGGGCAAGCGTCCGGACCGTGCGAGTCTGGTCTACAGCCAGCGCTGCAAGGAAGCCTACAAGAACGTGCCGATCGTTCTGGGTGGCATCGAAGCATCGCTGCGCCGCATCGCTCACTACGACTACTGGCAGGACAAGGTTCGCAATTCGATCCTGATCGACGCCTGCGCCGACATTCTGCTGTACGGCAACGCCGAGCGGGCCATCGTTGAAGTGGCGACCCGCCTGTCCTATGGCGAGACGATCGAAAGCATCACCGACGTTCGCGGCACGGCATTCATTCGCCGTGATACGCCGGAAGGCTGGTATGAAGTCGATTCCACCCGTATCGACCGTCCAGGCAAGATCGACAAGATCATCAACCCGTACGTGAACACTCAGGACACCCAGGCCTGTGCCATCGAGCAGGAAAAGGGTGACGTTGAGGATCCGAACGAAGCGAAGGTCGTGCAGATTCTGGCGAGCCCGCGCATGACTCGCGACAAGACGGTCATCCGTCTGCCGTCGATGGAAAAAGTGCGCGGCGACGCGGTGCTCTATGCCCACGCCAACCGCGTCCTGCACCTGGAAACCAACCCGGGCAACGCCCGCGCACTGGTCCAGAAGCACGGCGAAGTGGATGTCTGGTTCAATCCTCCGCCCATTCCGATGACCACCGAAGAAATGGACTACGTGTTCGGCATGCCCTACGCGCGCATTCCGCACCCGGTGTATGGCAAGGAGAAGATCCCGGCCTACGACATGATCCGTTTCTCGGTGAACATCATGCGCGGCTGCTTCGGCGGCTGTACGTTCTGCTCGATCACCGAGCACGAAGGCCGGATCATCCAGAACCGTTCCCACGATTCGATCATTCGCGAAATTGAAGAGATCCGTGACAAGGTCCCTGGTTTCACCGGCGTGATTTCCGACCTCGGCGGGCCGACGGCGAACATGTATCGCATCGCCTGCAAGAGCCCGGAAATCGAATCGGCGTGCCGCAAGCCGTCGTGCGTGTTCCCGGGTATCTGCCCGAACCTGAACACCGATCACTCGGCATTGATTCAGCTGTACCGCAGCGCTCGTGAACTGCCCGGCGTGAAGAAGATTCTGATCGCGTCCGGTCTGCGTTACGACTTGGCCGTTGAATCTCCCGAGTACGTCAAGGAACTGGTGAGGCACCACGTCGGCGGTTACCTGAAGATTGCGCCTGAGCATACCGAAGAAGGCCCGCTCAACCAGATGATGAAGCCGGGCATTGGCAGCTATGACAAGTTCAAGCGCATGTTCGAGAAGTACTCCAAGGAGGCGGGTAAAGAGCAGTACCTGATTCCTTACTTCATCGCGGCCCACCCGGGCACGACCGACGAAGACATGATGAACCTGGCGCTGTGGCTCAAGGGCAACGGCTTCCGTGCGGATCAGGTGCAGGCGTTCTATCCGTCGCCGATGGCCAGTGCGACGGCCATGTACCACTCCGGCAAGAACCCGTTGCGCAAGGTCACGTACAAGAGCGATTCGGTCACCATCGTCAAGAGCGAGGAGCAGCGCCGTCTGCACAAGGCGTTCCTGCGCTACCACGATCCGAAGGGCTGGCCGATGCTGCGTGAAGCGCTGGAGCGGATGGGCCGTGCCGATCTGATCGGGCCGGGCAAGCACCAGTTGATTCCGCTGCATCAGGTTGAAACCGATAGCTATCAGAGCGCGCGCCGCAAGAACTCGACGCCGGCCGGTAGTCATAAGGTCGCCAAGACCACCAAGATCCTGACGCAGCACACCGGCTTGCCTCAGCGTGCAAGCGACGGCAGCAAGCCTTGGGACAAGCGTGAAGAGGCCAAGGCCGCTGCGGCGGCTCGTAACCGGGACGCCGCCAAGGAACGCGCTGATGCCGCCAAGGGTGGCAAAGGCGGCAAAAGCAAGAAGCCTTCGCGTCAGCCGGTCTTTCCACGCTAAGGTCCCGCGCCGCGCGATACCGAACAACAAAACGCCAGCTTTCGAGCTGGCGTTTTGCATTCCGGTGCAAATAACCCCACCCGCCTCATTTCCGTGCGACCCTTGCACCATTCGTTGAGGGTGGCGCGATTTTGGTGCTGTGCCTGGCTGAACAGGCAACCTCCGCGCCGGAGGCGCCTGATTTGCCGGGGTGGCATAAGTCTTGCGCAGCTCCGTTACCGTCCAGGCTCGCAGGAGGCACGCCGTGTCGATTCACATTGCCTTGCACCATGTCACGCATTACCGCTACGAACGCGCGGTAGAGCTGGGTCCGCAGATCGTCCGCTTGCGCCCGGCGGCCCACAGCCGCACGCGTGTGCTGTCGTATTCGCTGAACGTCCTCCCCGAAAACCACTTCATCAACTGGCAGCAGGACCCGCAGGGTAATTACCTGGCGCGGTTAGTGTTCCCGGAAAAGACCAGCGAGTTGCGCATCGAAGTGGACCTGGTCGCCGAAATGGCGGTGTTTAACCCTTTCGACTTCTTTCTTGAGCCCTATGCCGAGAAGATCCCCTTCACTTATGCCCGAGAAGAGCACCACGAGCTGCAGCCCTATCTGGAAAAGCTGCCGCTGACCCCGAGATTCCAGGCGTACCTGGACAGCATCGACCGCACGCCGATTCCGGCGATCGACTTTCTGGTGGGGCTCAACCAGCGTCTGGCCAACGACATCGGTTACCTGATCCGTATGGAACCGGGCATTCAGACGCCGGAATACACCCTCGAAAACGCGTCGGGGTCCTGCCGCGATTCGGCCTGGTTGCTGGTGCAGTTGCTGCGTCACCTGGGCCTCGCCGCGCGGTTCGTGTCCGGGTATTTGATTCAGCTCAAGGCCGATGTCAAAGCGCTGGACGGACCGTCTGGCACTGAGGTTGATTTCACTGACCTGCACGCCTGGTGCGAGGTGTACCTGCCGGGCGCTGGCTGGGTGGGCCTTGACGCGACCTCCGGCTTGTTCGCAGGTGAGGGACACATTCCGCTGGCGTGCAGCCCCGAGCCGTCTTCGGCGGCGCCGATCAGTGGCATGGTCGAGCCTTGCAACACCGAGTTCACCCACGAGATGTCGGTGGAGCGTATCTGGGAGGCGCCGCGCGTCACCCAGCCCTACACCGAAGCGCAGTGGCAGGACATTCAAGCGCTGGGACGCCAGATCGACAGCGATCTGGTTGCCCACGACGTGCGCCTGACCATGGGCGGCGAGCCGACCTTTGTGTCCATCGACGACCGTGACGGCGAGGAATGGAACACCGCTGCGCTGGGGCCGAAGAAGCGCCTGCTCTCCGCCGAGCTGTACCAGCGCATGCGAGACCATTACGCGCCCCAGGGCATCGTTCATTTCGGTCAGGGCAAGTGGTACCCCGGTGAGCAACTGCCGCGCTGGTCGCTGAACTGCTTCTGGCGCAGGGACGGGCAACCGGTGTGGCGCAACAATGCGCTGATCGCTGATGAAACCCGGGACTATGGCGCCGACAGCGAGATGGCGGGCAGTTTCCTGCGCAGCGTTGCCGAGAGGCTGAAGCTGCCGACGCATTACGTTTTCCCGGCGTACGAAGACAATTTCTATTACCTGTGGCGCGAGGGCGCGCTGCCCAAAAACGTCAGCGCCGAAGCCTCACGTCTTGAGGACCCCCTTGAGCGCGCCCGTCTGCGCAAAGTGTTTTCCCAAGGCCTGGACACGATCATTGGCCACGTTCTGCCGTTGGCGCGAACCGCCGCCGACGATCAATGGCAGAGCGGTCGCTGGTACCTGCGCGACGAGCATTGCCGCCTGGTGCCGGGGGATTCCGCCCTTGGCTATCGCCTGCCGCTGGCCTCGCAGCCATGGGTCAAGGCGGCGGAATATCCCTACATCCACCCGACCGACCACAATCAGGCATTTGCCGAGCTGCCCGACCGCGACGAGGTTCAGTCGCGACTGGACGGCCTGGCAGAGCAGCGCGACCCGAGCATCGACCGCGAACCCGAGATCGACGAGTCGGCCGATTGGCTGACCCGCACCGCACTGAGCGCCGAAACGCGGGGCGGGCGGTTGTACCTGTTCATGCCGCCGCTGCAATCCCTTGAGGCCTATCTGGAATTGGTCGCCGCCATTGAAGCGACGGCCGAGGACATGCGCTGCCCGGTGTTGCTGGAAGGTTACGAGCCGCCGAGCGATCCGCGTCTGGCGAACTTCCGCATCACCCCGGATCCGGGCGTGATCGAGGTGAACGTGCAGCCGTCGTCCACCTGGGATGAGCTGGTCGAACGCACCGAGTTTCTCTACGAGCAGGCGCGTCTGACCCGGCTGACCACCGAGAAATTCATGATCGACGGGCGCCACACCGGCACCGGCGGCGGTAACCATTTTGTCCTCGGTGGCGCGACGCCCGGCGACTCGCCCTTCTTGCGTCGGCCGGATCTGCTGCGCAGCCTGTTGAGCTACTGGCATAACCACCCGTCGCTGTCCTACCTGTTCTCCGGATTGTTCATCGGCCCGACCTCCCAGGCACCGCGGGTCGACGAAGCGCGCAATGACTCGCTGTACGAGCTGGAAATCGCCTTTTCGCAAATGCCCGCGCCGGGCGAGGAATGCGCGCCGTGGCTGGTGGACCGGCTGCTGCGCAACCTGCTGATCGACGTGACCGGCAATACCCATCGCGCGGAATTCTGCATCGACAAGCTGTACTCGCCGGACGGTGCTACCGGGCGGCTGGGACTGCTGGAACTGCGGGCATTCGAGATGCCGCCGCACGCGCGCATGAGCCTGGCGCAACAGCTGTTGCTTCGGGCACTGGTCGCGCGTTTCTGGCGCGAGCCCTATGCACCGGCGAAACTGGCGCGCTGGGGGACCGAGCTGCATGACCGCTTCATGCTGCCGCACTTTATCGACCAGGATTTTGCCGACGTCATCGCCGAGCTCAACGACGCGGGTTATCCCGTGCGCGGCGAGTGGTTCGCGGCGCATCTGGAGTTTCGCTTTCCGAAGGTCGGCGACTACGCCGTCAGCGGCATCGAGCTGGAGCTGCGTCAGGCGCTGGAACCGTGGCACGTGCTGGGCGAGGAGGGGGCAGCCGGTGGCGCGGTTCGCTACGTGGACTCGTCTCTTGAGCGCTTGCAGCTGAAGGTCACGGGTCTGCCGCCGCAGCGTTACATGCTCACCTGCAACGGCGTGCCGGTGCCCCTGCAACCGACCGGGCGCGTCGGCGAGTTCGTCGCCGGCGTGCGTTACCGCGCCTGGCAGCCGACCAATGCCTTGCAGCCGACAATCCCGGTGCATGCGCCACTGGTCTTCGACATCCTCGACACCTGGATGCAGCGCTCGCTGGGGGGCTGCGAGTACCATGTCGCCCACCCTGGCGGGCGCAATTACGAGACCCTGCCGGTGAACGCCAATGAAGCGGAAAGCCGACGTCTGGCGCGGTTCTTCCGGGTCGGCCACAGTCCCGGCAAACGTGAGGTTCCCGCGTTGACCCTCAACGATGAGCTGCCGATGACCCTGGACCTGCGCCTGCATCGGTAGCCGCGCCGGCGACCTGACGTGGGATCAGGTCGCCGTGCCGCACGTTTGAAACGTGGAAAGCGGCGCCTGCGTGTCATGTTGTCTGCGCTAGTCTAAGCGCTGTTGATTCGAGTCCTTTTGTTGCCTGCCGAGCCTTCCATGCCTGACCTGCTTGATCAATATCCGCTCACCCCGGGTACCTATCACGAGATGCTGGATGCCAGCGGCGCCGTTCGGCCGCACTGGCAGCGTCTGTACGAGCATCTCCAGCGCAGTACACCTGCGCAGCTCATCCAGCGTCAGGCGCTGCTCGCCCGGCAGATTCAGGAAAACGGCGTGACCTATAACGTCTATGCCGACCCCAAGGGTGCCGATCGGCCCTGGGAACTGGACATGCTGCCCCACGTGATTCCAATGGAAGAGTGGCAGCCGCTGGCGGCCGGCATCGCCCAGCGCGCGCGTCTGCTCAATGCCGTGCTGGCTGATCTCTACGGTCCGCAGGAACTGATCGCCGAAGGACTGCTGCCGTCGGAACTGGTGTTCGGCCACAATAATTTTCTCTGGCCATGCCAGGGCGTAACGCCCCCCGAAGGCACCTTCCTGCATGTGTACGCAGTAGACTTGGCGCGCACGCCCGACGGTCGCTGGTGGGTGACCGCCGACCGGACTCAGGCGCCGTCGGGTGCCGGTTATGCGCTGGAAAACCGCCTGATCGTGTCGCGAGCATTTCCCGAGTTGTACCGGGATCTGCAGGTCCAGCACCTCTCCAATTTCTTTCGGTCGCTGCAGGAAACACTTGCGCGCCAGGCACCGACCAGCCACGAAGCACCGCTGGTGGTGTTGCTGACGCCCGGGCGTTTCAACGAGAGCTATTTCGAGCACCTTTATCTGGCCGGTCAGCTGGGCTATCCGCTGGTGGAAGGCAGCGACCTGACCGTACGCGACGCCACGGTGTACCTGAAAACCCTCAGCGGCCTGCGTCGTGTTCACGCGATCATGCGCCGTCTGGACGACGACTTCTGCGATCCGCTGGAACTGCGCACAGATTCAGCGCTAGGCGTGCCCGGCCTGCTGCAGGCGGTGCGTCAGGGGCGTGTGCTGGTTGCCAACGCCTTGGGCAGCGGCGTGCTGGAATCGCCGGGACTGTTGGGGTTTCTGCCAAAGATCAACGAACACCTGTTTGGCGAAGAGCTGTTGCTGCCGTCGATCGCCACGTGGTGGTGCGGCGAGCCGCCGGTGCTGGCGCAGGCGCTGGAGAAGATGCCGGAGCTGCTCATCAAACCTGCATTCCCGTCCCAGAGTTTCGCCCCGGTGTTCGGCCGCGATCTCAGCGAGGAAGCGCGTCAGGCGCTGTCCGCGCGCATGCAGGCCAGGCCCTATGCCTACGTGGCTCAAGAACTGGCGCAGTTGTCCCACGCGCCGGTTTGGCAGGGCGAGGACAGCCAGCTGCAGCCCCGCGCCATCGGCATGCGCGTATACGCAGTGGCCACCGCCGATGGCTATCGCGTCCTGCCGGGCGGATTGACCCGCGTGGCCGCCGATGCCGACGCCGACGTGGTGTCGATGCAGCGCGGCGGCGCAAGCAAGGACACCTGGATTCTTGGCGAGCGTCCGCTCGGCAGCGAACCGTGGAAACATCGCCATTCCCTGGGTGTGCACGACCTGGTACGTCGCGACCCGTATCTGCCGTCGCGGGTGGTGGAAAATCTGTTCTGGTTCGGCCGCTACTGCGAGCGCTGCGACAACAGCGCGCGGCTGCTGCGAATCATGCTCACGCGCTATGTAGACGGTGATGATCCGGTCGCCCTGCAAGCAGCGGTCGAGCTGGCCGAACGGTTGAACCTCCTGCCGCTTCAAGACGAAGAAGCACCGAGCGAGCTGCATGAGCGTCTGCTCGAAGCGCTGTTGGGTGATGACTGGCCGTTCAGCCTGCGCTCCAACTTGCAGCGCTTGCAGTGGGCGGCGTCCCAAGTACGCGGCAAGTTGTCCCGCGAGAACTGGCAGGCGCTGGTGGAGTTGCAGCGGGAAGCGATGAGCCTGGAGACCGAAACCCCTGATTTCGGCGAGCTGCTGGATTTCCTCAACCGGCTGGTGATGTCACTGGCGGCGTTGTCCGGTTTTGCCTTGGACGACATGACCCGCGACGAGGGCTGGCGCTTCCTGATGATCGGGCGGCGCATCGAGCGCTTGCAGTTTCTGTGCACGACGCTGGCGGCATTCCTGCGCAGCGACGCGGTATTTCATCAGGATGCGCTGGACGGGCTGCTTGAACTGGGTAACAGCGGGATCACTTACCGCTCGCGCTATCTGGCCCTGCCGCAGTTGATCCCGGTGCTCGATTTGCTGGTACTGGACGATCAGAACCCCCACGCGGTGTTGTTTCAGCTCAAGCTGGTGGCCCGTTCGGTGAAACGCATGAACGAGGATTTCGGCGTGCCCCAGGACAACAGTCTCGCGGTGCTGATTCAGCGGCTGTCGATGTTCGATCTGGGTTGCCTGGAAGAAGGGCTCTTCGGCGAGAGCAGTGTCAAAGCGGCGCTGGATGGGCTGGCGGATTTGCTGCAGACCATAGGCGATACCAGCGGCCATGTTTCTGACCGGCTTGCGCTGCGTCATTTCGCCCACGTCGACGATGTCAGTCAGCGCACGGTGTCGGTCTGATGAACAGTGTTCAGTATCAGATCCTCCACGACACGCACTACAAATACGACAGCCCGGTTTCCCTAGCCCAGCAACTTGCGCATCTGTGGCCGCGGCGCAGTCCCTGGCAGCGTTGTCTGGAGCAGCACCTGGTCATCAGCCCGACGCCGACCACGCGCCGTGATGAACTGGACGTCTTCGGCAATCCGCTGACGCGTCTGGCGTTCGAACGCCCCCACGATGAGCTGCAGGTCAACGCGCGCCTGCGCATTGAAGTGCTGGAACGCCCGCTGCTGGATTTCAATGCTTCCGCTTCGTGGGATGAGGCCCAGCACCGGCTGACCTACAGCGCGTCGAGAATGGCGCCGGATATCCTTGATGCCTGCCGCTATCGCTTCGAATCGCCCTACGTGCACCTGAAGCAGACGTTTGTCGAGTTCTCCGCCAGTTGCTTTCCCGCGGGGCGGCCGGTACTGCTGTGCGCGCAGGCGCTGATGGAGAAGATATTCGAAGAATTCACGTTTGACGGCGAGGCGACTCAGGTTGCGACGCCGCTGGTGGAGGTCCTGGAAACCCGCCGTGGCGTCTGTCAGGACTTCGCTCATTTGATGCTGGCGTGCGTCCGGTCGCGCGGGCTGGCGGCGCGTTATGTCAGCGGCTATCTGCTGACCCAGCCGCCGCCCGGTCAGCCACGGCTGATCGGTGCCGATGCGTCCCACGCGTGGGTGTCAGTGTTCTGTCCGGTGCTGGGGTGGGTGGATTTCGATCCGACCAACAACGTTCAGCCTGCGCTTGAGCACATCAGTCTGGCGTGGGGGAGGGATTTTTCGGACGTGTCGCCGTTGCGCGGGGTGATTCTGGGAGGCGGGAGCCATGACCCGGACGTGCGCGTCACGGTGATGCCGATTGCGGGGTAGGTGGGCGTTGCTGTCGACGGGGCTGTGAGCGTACTGGCGATCAGGGGGTCAGCCAATGGATGGATCATGGCGAAAATCCCATCGCGAGCAAGCTCACTCCTAGAGGTTTCGCGTTCATCCATCCCATTGCGCTGAATCAGACGATCACTCAGCGGGCTTTGCTTCGGCGGAGCCTTTTACGTCAGCGGAGCCTTCAGCATCGGTGGAGTGTTCGGCTTCGGAAGAGCCTTCGGCGTTTTCGCCGTCTACAACTGCAGCTTCTCCGGCCTCTGCTTCAGCCTTCTCAGCCTGCTTGCGCTGTGCTTTTTCCTCTTTCTTTTGCTCTTTTGCCAGATCACGTTGGCGTTTGGCGAAGGAATAGTTGGGTTTGGCCATGGGCAGTCCTCGAGGCAGACGATAAGTCAGCACATTCTGCCTGAGAATGGTGCAAAGCCGGCGTGGTATTTTTCTTCACCCAGTCATATATCCCGGTCGGTCGCCCGCCGTTACAGGTCGTAGCCTGCGGAAAACGCGCTTTGGTAGACGCCGTAATCCTGGCTGGCGCGGTCGTAACTACCCGATGCGCCACAGGCGTAAGCGGCGAGCAAGCTGCGGAAAATGCTGGAGAGTTGCATGGGATCGTCCTGAAGATAGGTGACAGCGCGATCTTATGCAGCCATCGTAGCGCTGACTGTTTGATTGTCTTGATGGCACTGATAGAGGCCGCCCAGAGGTGACCGGTCATAACGGTTGATAAATTGTTCTAATTCAGGTCAGTCTTTGTATGCAAAATCCAAGGCTGCCCACCAGGAGACGCACCATGATTCGCAAGCTTGTCGCTGCATCCATTCTGACTTTGGCCAGTGGGCACCTTCTGGCGGCGGAATGCTCGGGCGAAGTCGATTCCACCGACCAGATGACGTTCACCACCAAGGCCATCGAAATCGACAAGAGCTGCAAGCAGTTCACCGTCAACCTGAAACACTCCGGCAGCCTGCCGAAGGCCGTCATGGGCCACAATCTGGTCATCAGCAAATACGATGACATGTCGCAGATCGCCACAGACGGCATGAGCGTCGGCATCGACAAGGATTATCTGAAGGACGGTGACGCGCGCGTTATTGCCCACACCAAAGTGATCGGCGGAGGCGAGAAGGATTCGGTCACGTTCGACGTCTCCAAGCTGGACCCGGCCGAGAAATACGGCTTCTTCTGCTCGTTCCCCGGCCACATCGGCATGATGAAAGGCACCGTCAGCCTGAAGTGACCGCTAGGGCTGGTTCGAGTCGGTCTGCTTCGAGTCGGTCATTTTGAAGATGCCCTGCGCGTTGCTGCTGTCGAAGTTGAGATCGATCTTGCCGTTGTCAGGGTCGATCTTGCGCTGAATGAACTCCACGAATGAGCCCGGCACCTTGTGCGCCACGACGACGCTCTCGGCATTCATCAGCCCTCGGCTCACCGTGCAGGCCTTGTACGCGGTCTGCATGACCCTTCCCGAACCTGACACCTCGATGCTGTCCTTCATCGGCCGTTCGCGCCGATTCTGTTCGGCCACCGTCGCTTCCAGATCCACCACCCGATCGGTCAGATGATTGAAGCTGTTGCCCTCGGTGGCGATCCACGCCATTTCCGCGCTTTCGCTCAGCAGTTGGCGATAGTCATCCTCCCGAACGACGCCGTGCTGGCGGCCAAACGCGCGATACAGGGCCGGCAGCAGGCGCGTGGCTTCGGCCAGGCTGCAATGCCGGGTGGTGCGCAGGCGATTCAGCATGCTCAAGTCTTCAGAACTCAACGGGTCGCGGCTCGAACCGACGACGCGGCTGACCGCCTCTTGAAACGACTGACTGAGTCGGCCGGGGTGCAGTTCGGAGACGAAGAACTGCGCGATGTCTTCTGGCAGGTCCATCTGGCGATAGCCCCAACCGGTCATGTTCAGTTTGGTCAGTGGATAGGTGCGCACATCGGTGAAACCCAGCGGCTCGAGCAGGCGCGAGAAGGCCTGACGACCGCGCGGCAATTCGCCGTTGTCCGCCCAGTCGACGGTGCGGATGGCGCCGTGGTCGAACACTACCTTGCGCCCACCCTCGAATTGCTCGTCCACATAGCGAAGCCCGTCGGGTACGGCCTCTACCAGCTTGTGGAACAGGCACAGGTTCAACGCTTCGGCGAGCCAGGCCCGATGGACCGCCTCCTCGGACCAGGAAAACCCGCTCAGCGCCTTCGGCGCCTCGACGCGGTGTTCCAGCCATGCCGCAGCAGGCTGGCCGACGGTGGACGCAACGAGGGTGAAGAGGCCTTGGAAAGCAGTCATGGTTAGCGGCTCTGGGCGGGAAGTCAGAGCGCTATGTAAGCCGTGATGGCGAGCGCCATCAAGCGAAAAGAAATAACGGGTTCATTCCGTTTTTGAATGCAGCGGTACTGATGCCCGATGAATTTTCAATCAACCCATCGGGCGTCTTTGTGACCGAGCCTTATGGCGCGTAAGGCAGATCCCGCTTGTGCTGGGTCTTGCGGTAGGTGCTGACAATGATCTCGGCGGTTTCCTGCTTCACTGGCTCGCCGTGCAGGAAGGCGTCGATCTCTGCGTAGCTGATGCCGTGGGCCGCTTCGTCCGGTTTGCCGGGGACCAGTTCTTCGAGGTCCGCGGTGGGGACTTTCTCGACGAGGTTCTGTGGCGCGCCGAAGCTGCGGGCGATCGCACGGACCTGGTTCTTCACCAGACCGCTCAACGGCGCCAGGTCGCAGGCCCCGTCGCCGAACTTGGTGTAGAAGCCCATGACCGCTTCAGCCGCATGGTCGGTGCCGATGACCAGACCGCCTTTCACGCCAGCAATGGCGTACTGCGCGACCATCCGCGCCCGGGCCTTGATGTTGCCTTTGACGAAATCCACGGTATTGGCCGGCTGGCCCCCGAAGGCTTTGATCTGATCAACCAGCGCTTTCACCGAGGGCGCGATGTCCACTGTGTGGCGCTCATCGGGATTGATGAAATCCACCGATGCCGTGGCTTCGTGTTCGTCGTGCTGGATGTGATACGGCAGGCGCACGGCGACGAAGGTGTAGGCATTGTCGCCGGTGCTTTCACGCAGCTCGCGGATGGCGCGTTGGGCCATCAAACCTGCTGTCAGCGAATCCACGCCGCCGCTGATGCCCAGCACCAGCACCTTCAGGCGGGCGTTATGCAGGCAGTCCTTGATGAATTGCACGCGGCGGCTGACTTCCGCCTGCAGTGCTTCATCGTTGGCAAAGGGCGGCTGGACGTTGAGCTGCCGGGCGATCTCGCGCTGTACGTCTTGCATGATTGACTCCTCGAGCAAAAAAGGAATGGCATAAAAAGGGGCGGCGGTCGGTGCTCGACTCAGGCTGGCACCTTGAACACGTGGCGCAGATAGGACACGAACTCCGGGTCCTTGCACTGGGTTTTGCCGGGCTCGTCGGAAATCTTGGCGACGGGCTGGCCGGCGCAGGCAGTCATTTTCAGCACGATGCTCATCGGCTGGATCCCCGGGATGTCGGCAGTCAGGTTGGTGCCGATCCCGAAGCTGACGTTGATGCGACCCCGCAGCGCGCGGAATATTTCCAGCGCCTTGGGCAGATTCAACCCGTCGGAGAACACCAGGGTCTTGCTCATCGGCTCGATGCCCAGCTTTTGATAATGCCGGATGCATTTTTCGGCCCACTGCACGGGGTCGCCCGAATCGTGGCGCAGGCCGTCGAAGAGCTTGGCGAAGAACAGGTCGAAATCACCGAGGAAGGCATCGGTGGTGATGCAGTCTGTCAGCGCAATACCCAGCAGGCCGCGGTATTCGCGGACCCAGCAATCGAGGGCGGCAATCTGGCTGTCGATCAGCCGCGGGCCGAGTTGCTGATGGGCCATGATCCACTCGTGGGCCATGGTGCCGAGGGGTTTGAGGTCGAATTTGCGCGCCAGGTGCACGTTGCTGGTGCCGACGAACTGGCCGGGGAAATCCTTTTTCAGCACCGAAACGACGTCTTCCTGCACCGCGTAGGAGAAGCGCCGGCGGGTGCCGAAGTCAGCCACCTTCAATTCCGCCAGTTCATCAGCGGTGGCGGTTGCGTTGAGCCAGTCGATTTTTCGGTACAGCTGATCGCGGGCCTGGCTGAGCAGGGTTTCCGGGTTGCGATGGCGATTGCGGACTTCGCTGACGATGGCCAGGACGGGCACTTCGAAAAGGATCACGTGCAGCCAGGGGCCTGAGAGGCGGATGCACAGTTCGTCGTTTTCGATGGTGGTCTGGACGTAGCGCAGGTTGAAGCGGAATAGCCCGAGGAAACGCAGGAAGTCGGGCTTCATGAAGTTGATGCGTTCGAGGAAACCGGTCTCCTCGACACTCAGCGACAGGTCGCAGAGCTGCTCGATCTGATGGCGGATCTCGGCCAGATACGGCCGGAGGTCTTCACCGTTGCGGCAGCGAAACTCCCACTCCACTTCGACGTTGGGGTAGTTGTGCAGCACGGCCTGCATCATGCTCAGCTTATAGAGGTCGGTATCGAGCAGGTTCTGCACGATGCGGTCCGCGAAAGCGCTCTCACTCATTGTGTCGCTCCAGCCAGCAGCGGCCGCCAAGGTGCGGCCCGGGATTCAATTGGATGTCGCATACAACCTTGCGGTAGCGCTGTGGCGGTACGTCCGGTTTGTTATTGACGATGGCCGACATAATGCCAGTCGTCGTGGAAGAGGGGCAGAAATGTTTCAGCGACTGACTGCCTGCTCCTAGCAGGACTGGCTGGAACTCCGATTCCATGGACTGGCCTGAACTCCAATTGTAGGACCGGCTTTGGCCTGGAAGGCGTCGGTGGTCACGGCGCAGATTTGATGGTGCGCAACTGGCCTCTTCCCGGCTGAAGCCGGTCCTACTGTGAGATTGCGCGACGTCAGTAGGACTGGCTTTAGCCGGGAATGTTTTTACTGCGGCGTTGGCTCGTTGAGCTGTTCGAGCATCCATTCCACAAACACGCGGATTTTCGGCACTTCGGCCGCGTGCTCCGGGTATGCGAGGTAGTAGGCGTCCTGACTGGGCAGGGCGTGGGGCCAGGGGATGATCAGCTTGCCGTCCGTCAGCTCTTCCTCCACCAGAAACCGGGGCAGCAGCGCGACGCCGCAGCCCACTTGCGCCGCACGAATGCACATATAGATCGTTTCGAAGCGCGGGCCGTGGTAGCTGTGCTCGGTCTGGTGACCCTGACTGTCGAACCAGTCATGCCAGGCCTGGGGACGGTGCGCGTTTTGCAGCAGGACCAGATCGGTCAGTTGCGTAGGATCGGTGAAGGGTTCATCGGGCAGGCTGCCGGGAGCGCATACTGGCACTAGCTCTTCACTGAACAGCTTCACGCTCTCCGCACCGGGTCGGGCGCCACCGCCGAAATAGAACGACAGGTCGCAGCGGCTCTGGGCTACATCATCGCTCTCCTGTTCGTTGACCAGATCCAGATGAATGTGCGGATGACGCAAGCGCCAGCCCTTGAGCCGTGGCACCAGCCAGCGGGCGCCGAAGGTCGAGGGTGTCGACACCCGCAGGACTTCGGTTTCGCCGCCGTAGGAACGCAGGAAGTGCGTCGACATCTCCATCTGCGTGAGCACTTTGCGCACCTCTCCCAAGTACAGCGCACCGGCTGGCGTCAGTTGCAGGCGTCGACGCACCCGTCGGAACAACAGGTGCTGCACCAATTCTTCCAGCTGGGCGACCTGCTTGCTGACCGCGCTCTGGGTGAGGTTCAGCTCCTCGGCCGCGCGGGTGAAACTCAGGTGACGGGTCACCGCTTCAAAACATTGCAGCGCGGTGACCGACGGGAGATGGCGTTTGCTCAGCATATTCGGCTCGTTCAGCGTCAGCATGAAAAAACGGAATGATATCTCGCTTAATCGTCGTTTGTTGCAGTGTCGCCGGCCAGCTATTACTAGAGGCTGACGAAATAACCCACATTTGGCATTCCGCTTTTGCGCTTACGAACAGTTCCAGGAGAAACCATGCTCAACGACCTGCTTACCCGACTCGGTGTCGACGCCGCGCTTTATCAACAGGGTGACAAGCCTGTTCACACGCCGATCGATGGCAGCCAGGTCGCGTCGGTGAGCTGGGAAAGCGCCGCCGAAGTCGAGCAGCGCATCACCCGCGCCGATCACGCTTTCGAAGCCTGGCGCAAAGTGCCTGCACCCCGTCGCGGCGAGCTGATTCGTCTGTTTGGCGAAGCGCTGCGCAAGCACAAAGCCGACCTCGGTGAACTGGTGTCGTGGGAAGCCGGCAAGATCACTCAGGAAGGGCTGGGTGAAGTGCAGGAAATGATCGACATCTGCGACTTCGCCGTCGGCCTGTCGCGCCAGATGTACGGCCTGACCATCGCTTCCGAGCGCCCGGGCCACCACATGCGTGAGACTTGGCATCCGCTGGGGGTTGTCGGCGTTATCAGCGCGTTCAACTTCCCTGTCGCGGTCTGGTCGTGGAACACCGCGCTGGCGCTGGTCTGCGGTAACGCGGTGATCTGGAAACCGTCGGAAAAAACGCCCCTCACTGCGCTGGCCTGTCAGGCCCTGTTCGATAAAGTCGCCGCTGAATTTTCGGATGCCCCGCAGTACCTCACCCAATGCATCGTCGGCGGCCGCGAAGCCGGTGAGGCGTTGGTCGATGACATCCGCGTCGCATTGATCAGCGCCACTGGCAGCACGCGCATGGGCCGCGAAGTGGCGCCGAAACTCGCTGCACGTTTCGCCCGCAGCATTCTGGAGCTGGGCGGCAACAACGCGATGATTCTGACCCCGAGTGCCGATCTGGATCTGGCCGTGCGCGCGGTGCTGTTCAGTGCCGTCGGCACGGCCGGTCAACGCTGCACCACCCTGCGCCGTTTGATTGCGCACTCGTCGGTGAAGGCGGAGTTCGTCGAGCGCCTGAAAGCGGCGTACGCCAAAGTGCGCATCGGGCATCCGCTGGAAGGCAATCTGGTCGGTCCGCTGATCGACAAGCAAAGCTACGAAAACATGCAGGAAGCGCTGGAGCAGGCGTTGAGCGAAGGCGGCAAGGTGTTCGGCGGCAAGCGCCAGTTGGAGGAGAAATTCCCGAACGCTTATTACGTCTCGCCGGCCATCGTCGAGATGCCGGAACAGAGCGAGGTCGTGCGCAGCGAAACCTTCGCGCCGATTTTGTACGTGGTGGGCTATGAGGAATTCAGCGAGGCGGTTCGTCTGAACAATGACGTCCCCCAAGGTCTGTCGTCCTGCATTTTCACCACTGACGTGCGCGAAGCCGAGCAGTTCATTTCGGCACTGGGCAGCGATTGCGGCATCGCCAACGTCAACATTGGCCCGAGTGGTGCAGAGATTGGCGGCGCGTTCGGTGGCGAGAAAGAAACCGGCGGTGGCCGCGAATCCGGCTCGGACTCCTGGAAAGGCTACATGCGTCGCCAGACCGCGACGGTGAACTACTCCCGCGAACTGCCGCTGGCGCAGGGCATTACGTTTGATTGATGGTTTGTGTAGGAGCGTGGCTTGTCCCGCGATCTGGCGCGCAGCGGCAGTAAGTTCTTGAACCCGGTTTGTCTGAGTCAACCGGGGAAACGCATTACGACTGCTGCGCAGCCGATCGCGGGACAAGCCACGCTCCTACAGGTTTAAGCCATCCGCGCGCATGCATTACCACGCGGAGCGTGGGAACGATCAATGGTCTGGCTGTCTCTTTCCGAGGTTTTGCGATGCCGTTACGCGAAGAATGTCTGTGGGAAACGCTGACGCCGCAAAGGCCGGAGGCGCCCGCCTTGAGCGGGGAAGTGACGGTCGATGTGTGCGTCATCGGCGCAGGTATCACGGGTTTATCGGCGGCCATTCATTTGCTTGAGCAGGGCAAGACCGTTGCTGTCGTCGAAGCCCATCGCACCGGGCAGGGCGGGTCCGGCCGGAACGTAGGATTGGTCAACGCCGGCCTGTGGATTCCGCCTGACGACATTGAAGCCGGGTTCGGCGAGACAGTCGGCAGCCAGCTCAACACCATGCTCGGCAACGCGCCGTCGCTGGTCTTCAGCCTCATCGAAAAATACGGCATCGACTGCCAGGCGACGCGCAAAGGCACGCTGCACATGGCCCACAACGCCAAAGGCGAGCTGGACCTGCGCAGCCGTGAGGAACAGTGGAAACGTCGCGGCGCGCCAGTGGAGTTGCTCACCGGCAAGGTCTGTCAGGAAGCGACCGGCACCACCGAGATCACCTCCGCTTTACTTGATCACCGCGCCGGCACCATTAACCCGATGGCCTATACCAGCGGGCTGGCGGCGGCCGTCACGCAGTTGGGCGGTCAGCGTTTCGACCACTCGCCGGTCAGACGCCTTGAGCGACAAGGCTCGCGCTGGTGCGTGATCACTGAAAACGGCGCGGTGCTTGCCGAGCAAGTCGTCATCGCCTCCAACGCCTACACCGAGGGCGAGTGGACGGAGCTTCGGCGCAACTTCTTCCCCGGCTATTACTATCAAGTGGCCTCGGCGCCGCTGACCGAAGACGCGGCGCAGCGGATTTTACCGGGCGGGCAGGGCTCCTGGGACACGCGGCAGGTGCTCAGCAGCATCCGTCGCGATGCCGATGGCCGGTTGTTGTTGGGCAGTCTGGGCAATGGCAATCAAAAGCCTGGCTGGTTTCTCAAAGCGTGGGCCGATCGTGTGCAACAGCATTATTTTCCGTACCTCAAAACGGTCGAGTGGGAATGCACCTGGACCGGCTGCATCGCGTTTACGCCCGATCACTTGCTGCGAATGTTTGAGCCTGCACCAGGACTGGTCGCGGTCACCGGTTACAACGGACGCGGCAACACCACTGGGACAGTCGTCGGCAAAGCATTCGCCGATTACCTGTGCAGCGGCAACGCCAGTGTTTTACCCATCCCCTTTGCGCAGATGCAGCCGCTGGCGGCCGTCGGACTGCGCAGTTCTTTGTACGAGGCTGGCTTTTCGCTATACCATGCGGGACAGTGCCTCAGAATCGTAATCTAAGAAGAATTCTCTCTCCAAAACAACGCTTTCTCCTACATCCACTACCCTCAAATGGTGCGGCCCGTAGCGGATCCGCACCGACGGTGTGCAGTTCGGTGACGCACGCTGTAACAACAGGGTTGTACAGGTGAGAACGGCGCGGTTGCGCGTCTGTCTCGCCAGGGTTGCTCTTTTAAAGTCGCGAGGTTGCACCTTGCGCGGTTTAGACGGTTGCACGCCCCGTGAAAAAGGGCAGAAATCAGTCGGATAGCGACAAAACGACGAGTTTCTCAAGAATAAAAAACCGATGGCACGCCACTTGCTCGCAGCAGCTCTGTGGTCGCAGTGCTAATTAAAAAACCCAGGAGCACCAACTCATGTCGCAGACGTTCTACAGAAAAGGCTTTCTCGCACTCGCCGTGGCTACTGCCATGGGTGCGGCTTCATTTGCGCAGGCAGCCGACATCAAGATCGGCGTTGCAGGCCCGATGACCGGCGCCAACGCCTCATTCGGCGAACAGTACATGAAGGGCGCTCAAGCGGCTGCCGATGCCATTAACGCTGCGGGCGGCGTCAACGGCGACAAAATCGTCCTGACCGCCTACGACGATGCGTGCGAACCGAAACAGGCCGTTGCCGTCGCCAACAAGGCCGCGTCCGACAAAGTTGCCGGCGTTGTCGGTCACTTCTGCTCCTCCTCGACCATCCCGGCGTCGGAAGTCTATGACGAAGCCGGCATCATCGCGATCACTCCTGGCTCTACCAACCCGACCGTGACCGAGCGCGGCCTGAGCGCCATGTTCCGCATGTGCGGTCGTGACGATCAGCAAGGCGTCGTTGCCGGCGACTACATCGTCGACGTGCTCAAGGGCAAGAAGATCGCCGTCATCAACGACAAAGACACCTACGGCAAAGGCCTGGCAGACGCCACCGCCAAGCAGCTCACCGCTCGCGGCGTGAAGCCTGTGCTGGAAGAAGGTCTGACCCGTGGCGAAAAAGACTTCAGCGCCCTGGTCACCAAGATCCGCTCCGTTGGCGCTGACGTCGTTTACTTCGGCGGCCTGCACCCGGAAGCCGGTCCACTGGTTCGCCAACTGCGTGAGCAAGGCCTGAAAGACGTGAAGTTCATGTCCGACGACGGCGTTGTGACCGACGAGCTGGTGACCACCGCTGGCGGCGCGCAATACGTCGATGGCGTGTACATGACCTTCGGCGCCGACCCGCGCATGCTGCCAGACAGCAAGGCTGTGGTTGAGCAGTTCCGCAAATCCGGCTACGAGCCAGAAGGCTACACCCTCTACGCTTACGCTTCGGTTCAGGCCCTGGCTGCTGGCTTTAACGGCGCCAAGTCGAACAAAGGCGAGGACGCTGCCAAGTTCCTGAAAGCCCATCCTGTCAAAACCGTCATGGGCGAGAAAGCCTGGGACACCAAGGGCGACCTGAAAGTCTCTGACTACGTGGTTTACCAGTGGGACAAGGACGGCAAATATCACCAGCTCGAAAAGCAGAAGTGAGTTAAGCGCTTAGTCGGATCGGCCGTTTCCCGGGGGTGAGTCGGGAAACGTTCTGATCCGGTAATCGGCGCTGTCTGACAGCGGCGCCGGATTTCTTCTGTTGCCACTGTGTGCGCCGCTCTGTTCCTCACGAGGGAATGGTCGCCGCGCGTCAGGCTGGCCTTTCAAGTTCGTGAGCGTGCGTGATGGACGGTATTTTCCTGCAGCAAATGGTCAACGGCCTGACACTGGGCTCGGTCTATGGCCTGATCGCCATCGGTTACACGATGGTCTACGGCATCATCGGCATGATCAACTTCGCCCACGGCGACGTGTACATGATCTCCGCCTACCTCGCAGCCATTGGCCTCGCCGTACTGTCGTTCTTCGGCGTTGAGTCATTCCCCTTTCTGATTCTCGGCACACTGATCTTCACCATTGTGGTGACCGGTGTGTACGGCTTCGTCATCGAGCGCGTGGCGTATAAACCGCTGCGTAACTCGACCCGTCTGGCGCCGCTGATCAGTGCGATCGGCATCTCCCTGATTCTGCAGAACTACGCGCAGATCGCTCAGGGCCCACGCCAGCAAGGCGTACCGACCCTGCTCGAAGGCGCCATGCGCTTCGATGTCGGCAGCGGCTTCGTACAGATCACCTACACCAAAATCTTCATCCTGATCGCCGCCTTCGTCGGCATGGGCGTACTGACCTACATCATCAAGTACACCAAGCTGGGCCGCATGTGCCGCGCCACGCAGCAGGATCGCAAGATGGCCTCGATTCTGGGCATCAATACCGACCGGGTCATTTCCTACGTGTTCATTATCGGCGCGGCCATGGCGGCACTGGCCGGCGTGCTGATCACCATGAACTACGGCACCTTCGACTTCTTCGCCGGCTTCGTCATCGGCATCAAGGCGTTCACCGCAGCGGTCCTGGGCGGCATTGGTTCGTTGCCGGGCGCCATGCTCGGCGGGCTGATCCTGGGGGTTGCCGAGTCGCAGTTCTCCGGCCTGATCAACTCCGACTACAAAGACGTGTTCAGTTTCGGCCTGCTGGTAGTGATTCTGATCTTCCGTCCCCAAGGCCTGCTGGGTCGCCCACTCGTGGCGAAGGTATAACCATGTCTGCACCTACTAAACCCATTGATATCAAACAAAGCCTGATCGACGCGGTGATCGCCGGACTGCTGGCGTTGATCGTGTTCGGCCCGATCGTCGGCATCGTGCTCGACGGTTACGGCTTCAACCTGCAACCAGGGCGCGTCGCCGTGCTGGTGGGCGTGGTCGTTGTCGGTCGTTTCTTCATGAGCCTGTTCCTGCAGACGCCGAAGGGCGTGGCCATCGCCCAGAGCTTCGAAAACTCGGGCTCAGGCGTGCACGTGCTGCCACCGGGTTACAAGACGCGCCTGCGTTTCATCATTCCGCTGATGATTCTGATTGCGGTGATTTTCCCGGTCTTCGCCGACAAGTATGTGCTGACCGTGGTGATCCTCGGCCTGATCTATGTGCTGCTGGGCCTGGGCCTTAATATCGTGGTAGGGCTCGCTGGTCTGCTCGATCTGGGTTACGTGGCTTTCTATGCGATTGGCGCGTACGGCCTGGCACTGGGTTATCAGTATCTGGGCCTGGGGTTCTGGTCGGCGTTGCCGCTGGCAGCCATTGCGGCGGCGCTTGCCGGTTGCATCCTCGGCTTTCCGGTGCTGCGCATGCACGGGGATTACCTGGCGATCGTGACCCTGGGCTTCGGCGAGATCATTCGTCTGGTGCTCAATAACTGGCTGTCGTTCACCGGCGGACCCAACGGCGTGGCGGTGCCTGCGCCGACCTTCTTCGGCCTGGAGTTCGGACGTCGCGCGAAAGACGGCGGCATCCCCATCCACGAGTATTTCGGCTTCGAATACAACCCGGACCTGAAATTCATTTTCATCTACACCGTGCTGTTCCTGGTCGTGTTGGCGGTGCTGTACGTCAAGCATCGCCTGACGCGCATGCCGGTCGGCCGCGCGTGGGAGGCACTGCGTGAAGACGAAATCGCCTGCCGCTCCATGGGCCTGAACCACGTGCTGGTCAAGCTTTCGGCTTTCACCATCGGCGCCTCGACCGCAGGGCTGGCCGGCGTGTTCTTCGCCAGCTATCAAGGCTTCGTCAACCCGACCTCGTTCACCTTCTTCGAGTCCGCGCTCATTCTCGCCATCGTCGTGCTCGGCGGCATGGGCTCGACCGTCGGCGTGGTCATTGCGGCGTTCGTGCTGACCGTCGCACCGGAACTGCTGCGCAGCTTCGCGGAATACCGCGTCTTGCTGTTCGGCATCCTCATGGTGCTGATGATGATCTGGCGTCCCCGTGGCTTGATCCGCATCAGCCGTACCGGCGTGCAGCCACGCAAAGGCGTGCTGGCTAAAGTGGAGGGCGCGTGATGAGCGACGAAATCGTTCTGTCCGTCGAAAACCTGATGATGCACTTCGGCGGAATCAAGGCCCTCAGCGACGTCAGCCTGCAAGTGCGGCGCAACTCGATCTTCGCCCTCATCGGCCCGAACGGCGCCGGCAAGACCACGGTGTTCAACTGCCTGACCGGTTTCTACAAAGCCACCGGCGGGCGCATCGAGCTCAACGCGCGGGGCAAGAAAACCAACGTCATTCAGTTGCTCGGCGAACAATTTCGCGCCGCTGACTTCGCTTCGCCCAAGCGCTTCGGCAGCCGCCTGTACTACAAAATGTTTGGCGGCACGCACCTGGTAAACCGTGCGGGGCTTGCGCGTACCTTCCAGAACATTCGCCTGTTCAAGGAAATGTCCGTCGTCGAGAACCTGCTGGTCGCACAGCACATGTGGGTCAATCGCAACATGCTGGCCGGCATCCTCAACACCAAGGCCTATCGCAAGGCCGAAGAAGACGCCATGAACACCGCGTTCTACTGGCTCGAAGTGGTGGATCTGGTGGACTGCGCGAACCGTCTGGCCGGTGAGCTTTCCTACGGCCAGCAACGCCGTCTGGAGATCGCGCGGGCGATGTGCACGCGTCCGCAGGTCATCTGCCTGGACGAACCGGCAGCCGGCTTGAACCCACAGGAAACCGAGGCGTTGAGCGGCATGATTCGCCACCTGCGCGACGATCACGACATGACCATCGTGCTGATCGAGCACGACATGGGCATGGTCATGGGCATTTCCGACGACATCGTCGTGCTCGACCACGGCAACGTGATCGCCAAGGGTAAACCGGAGCAGATCCGCAACGATCCGAAAGTGATCGCCGCATATCTGGGCGCTGATGAAGAGGAGTTGGTATGAGTAAGCCGATCCTCGAACTGAAAGAGATCGACGTGTATTACGGGCCGATTCAGGCCTTGAAGAAAGTCTCGATGCACATTGATGAGGGCGAAACGGTCAGCCTGATCGGCTCCAACGGCGCGGGCAAATCCACGCTGCTGATGTCGATCTTCGGCCAGCCGCGCGCGGCCAGTGGACAGATCATCTATCAGGGCACCGACATCACCCACAAGTCGTCGCACTACATCGCGTCCAATGGCATCGCGCAGTCGCCGGAAGGCCGCCGTGTGTTTCCGGACATGTCGGTGGAAGAGAACCTGATGATGGGCACCATCCCCATCGGCGACAAACACGCCAGCGAAGACATGCAGCGCATGTTCGAGATGTTCCCGCGGCTTAAGGAGCGTCGCAATCAGCGGGCGATGACGATGTCCGGGGGCGAACAGCAAATGCTCGCTATTGCCCGGGCGTTGATGAGCCGTCCCAAGTTGCTGTTGCTGGACGAACCGAGCCTGGGGCTGGCACCCATCATCGTGAAGCAGATTTTCGCAACGCTGCGCGAGCTGGCCCAGACCGGCATGACCATCTTCCTGGTCGAGCAGAACGCCAACCATGCGCTGAAGCTGTCGGACCGCGCCTACGTGATGGTCAACGGCGAGATTCGCCTGACGGGCACGGGTAAGGAATTGCTCACCAACGAGGAGGTCAGGAACGCCTATCTAGGCGGTCACTGATTGCTGATCAATGCGGCTCAAACAAGCCCCGGGTGGATAACTTCCGGGGCTTTTTTATGCGGTAGCCGAATTGTGGAAAACAATTTTGGGCAGATGCGAAAACGCGACATATAGCCGCTGCAAATCGCTGTTTTGTCACGCTTTTGACTTGTTCAGTTTTACTGTGGAGGTGACTGTGAATAAGTTGGGAGCAGCTGGCTGGAGGCCTTTATTTACGTGGCTTGCAGCATGCTGATCAATATTTGACCAGTGCTTTCGGCCGGTATTTTTAGGGGGTTTGTCAACGTTCTTGTGGCTGGTTTTTTATACAGTCTTTATAAGGTGTCTGCCTGTGGATAAGTCTGTGTGCAACCGTTGGAAAGACCGCCGCAGATAGCGCAATCTCTGGCGTTCACGCAGCAATCCTGTCCGCGCACCCAAGTCTTGAGAATAGTCGACGGCAGATGGCCCATGGCCGGTCAAGTAAAAACATGCGCTGAGTTACCCACACGCCCCGTATGCCGGGACTTTCGGCGTTTTAGAGTTGCCCCCAGAAAATGTACGTCTGACTGTGGATAAGGTGGGCAAAAGTGTCTGCAGGCCACATGGTGTAAGGGTTGGGAACAATTGGTTGTTTTTTGTACAGCAGAGCGGTTGTATGAGGATGTTGCGGATGGTGCTTGATCCCGGCCTGTGCGGGCGGGCATTCTCCAGAACCTTCCTACACGCAACGCTGCTTGCGTGACATTCCCGCTTGGCTTGATAAGCCCGCATCTTTAGTCAGGAGAAAGAAATGACCTCTACCGTATTCATTACCGGGGCCACTTCCGGGTTTGGCGAAGCCTGCGCCCGTCGTTTTGCCGAGGCGGGGTGGTCGCTGGTGCTGACCGGTCGCCGTGAAGACCGCTTACAGGCGCTGAGCGCCGAATTGTCGAAACAGACCAAGGTGCACACGCTGACGCTGGACGTGCGCGATCGCGCAGGCGTGGAGCGCGCCGTGGAAAGCCTGCCGGCTGAATTCGCGAAGATCCGCGGCCTGATCAACAACGCAGGCCTGGCGCTGGGGATTGATCCTGCACCCAAGTGCGATCTGGATGACTGGGACACCATGATCGACACCAACATCAAAGGGCTGGTTTACACGACGCGCACGCTGCTTTCGCGTCTGATCGCCTACGGCCGCGGCGCCAGCATCGTCAACCTTGGCTCGGTTGCGGGGAATTATCCGTACCCGGGCGGTAACGTATATGGCGGCACCAAAGCGTTCGTCGGACAGTTCTCGCTGAACCTGCGCAACGACCTGGTCGGCACCGGCGTACGGGTGACCAACCTTGAGCCTGGCCTGTGTGAGAGCGAGTTCTCGCTGGTGCGTTTCGGCGGCGATCAGGCCAAGTACGACGCCACCTACGCAGGCGCCGAGCCGATCCAGCCCCAGGACATCGCCGACACCATCTTCTGGATCATGAACACGCCGGCCCACGTCAACGTCAACAGCCTGGAACTGATGCCCGTGAGCCAGACCTGGGCCGGGTTTGCAATTGATCGCAGTCGCGGGGAGAAATAAGTAGGGTTTTAGGAGATTAGCGTCGCCCGACACGCGGCGCGTTCCAGAGGGCAGCGCCGTCCATGTGGGAGTGAGCTTGCTCACGAAGACGGCATTCCAACCGCTGAATATTTAGCGGATGTACCTGCCCATTCGCGAGCAAGCTCGCTCCCACAGGGGGCGCCGCCAATCTCTGATGGGATGACCATCAGGGAATCAGCTCAGCCGATAAAAAACTCGGCCAGCCCGATGTAGCAGGTCGCCAGGTGATACGGCGTTGTCGACGGCATGTCGCTGCGGCTGATCTGCCCCTGGCTGTCGAGGCACTCGTTCCAGCCGGTGGGGTGCAGAAACTGCGTTTGCAGCGCAGTCAATTGGCGCGCCAGCAGATGTTCGCTCTCAGGCCGTAACGTCAGCGCGCGCAGGTATTCAGCCTGAGCCCAGATGCGCTGCGTGCCGTCTTTCACCGAACCGTCCACTTCCAGCATCGCCGCGACCGCGCCAGTCGTCTGGTCGACACCCTGTGCTTCGGCGTGGGCGAATGCAGTCTCCAGCGAGCGATACAGCGGCGTGCTCCGCAGACGCGCGGACGATGCCAGCAGATAAAACCATTCAAACTGATGACCCGGCTCGGACCAGTTATCCACAGCGTCCAGCGGTTTCTCCAGCATGACGCCGTGATCGACGTCCACGAAGCGTCGCTGCATGGCTTCTACCAGGGCATCCAGCGCCGCCAGCGTGTCAGCGTCATCACGCACGGCCAAGGTGCCGAGAAATGCTTCGGCCAGATGCATCAGCGGGTTTTGCAGCGCGCCGGCGTTGAGCGAAGACCAATCCTCGGCCAGCACGGATTCGTACAAGCCATCGCCATCGGCGAAGCGTTCGGCGACCACGTTCAGCGCGGCATTAAGCACCGACTCCACAAACGGCTCACGGACCTTGCCCCAGTAGTGCGCGCAGGCGAAGACGATGAAGGCGTGAGTGTAGAGATCCTTGCGGCGATCCAGCGGTGCGCCCTGTGGATCAATGCTGTAAAACCAGCCGCCGTCCTCGGCGTCGTGAAAGTGCTGCTGCAACGAACGAAACAGCGCGGCCGCGCGGGTGGCGGCGTCGGGCACGTCGGGGTGATCGATCAGGCTTGAAAACAGAAACAGCTGACGCGCACAGGCCATGGCCCGGTAGCGCTGTGGCGGCAAAGGCCGATGCTGGGCGTCGAGCGCCTCGAACGGCAACGCCATCTCGGCATTCCACCCCGGGCCCTGCCACAACGGCACGACCACGCGCATGAAGTGCTGCTGCAGCTCAGTGAACAGGGCGGACAGTTCAGACTTGGCGGTGGGGAGGGAAGCGTCAGGCATTGGATGGCGTCACGGCAGTGGCAAATTGCGCGACATGGTAGCAGGAGGTGAGGCGAGCGGGGCAGCGGGGATCGATTGATCCCCGCCGAACCCTATAGGGCATGGTTTAGCCCGCGAACAACCAGATGCCGGCTGCGGCCGACAGCGCACCTGCGATCCGCACCACTGGTGCCGCCGCGGTTGGCAGAAACCGCACCACGGCATAACCCGCTGCATGCAGCGCAGCCGTCGCGCCGACGAATCCGAGGGCATAGCCCCACGGGCTCGACATTTCAGGGAGCTCCAGACCGTGGGCGACGCCGTGGAACAGCGCAAACAGCGCCGTCGCTGCTACAGCCATGAACAGTGGCGGGCGTACGGCCAGCGCGACCGCCAGGCCCAATGCAAACACCGATGCCGCAATGCCGCTCTCCAGTGCCGGCAATGCCAGGCCTTCAAACCCGAGCAAGCCGCCCATCAGCATGGTGCCGACAAACGTGCACGGCAGCGCCCAGCGCGCGGCGCCTTTTTGCTGTGCAGCCCAAAGCCCGACAGCGATCATCGCCAGCAGGTGATCGATGCCGCCCAGTGGATGGCTGATGCCGGCCACAAGACCGCTTTCATCATGGCCGGGGTGGGCGAAGGCCAGCGCCGGAACGAGGAGCAGCGCCAACGCGCCGAATACTTTTTTGCCGTTCATGAATGAATTCCTTGCTTCACTTGGGTGTTAGCCATTTGGGTGGACGAAATCAGGCCGCAGTCAGCAGACCCTGGCGCTCGATGAACGCGATGATCTGCTCCAGGCCGTGACCGGTTTTCTGGTTGCTGAACACGAACGGCTTGTCGCCGCGCATCTTCTTCGTGTCGCGGTCCATCATGTCCAGCGATGCACCCACCAGCGGCGCGAGGTCGATCTTGTTGATCACCAGCAGATCGGATTTACAGATGCCCGGGCCGCCCTTGCGCGGCAGCTTGTCGCCGGCCGACACGTCGATCACATAAATGGTGAGGTCCGACAGCTCCGGGCTGAACGTCGCCGACAGGTTGTCGCCGCCGGATTCGACGATGATCAGGTCCAGCCCCTCGAAGCGCCGATTGAGCTGGTCGACCGCTTCCAGATTGATCGAAGCGTCTTCGCGGATCGCCGTGTGCGGGCAGCCACCGGTTTCGACGCCGATGATGCGCTCGGGCGCCAGTGCTTCATTGCGCACCAGAAAATCAGCGTCTTCACGGGTGTAGATATCGTTGGTGACCACCGCGAGGTTGTAACGATCGCGCAGGGCCAGGCACAGCGCGAGCGTCAGCGCGGTCTTGCCGGACCCGACCGGACCGCCGATGCCGACGCGCAAAGGTTGGCTGTTCATTCGTTCTCTCCGTTAAGCATGGTGTACGGTTCGAGGTACTGCGGCGATGGCAGCCACCTCATGATCGGAACAGGCGGCTGTACTGCCGCTCATGGTTCATGCTCGCCAGCGCCAGACCGAATGGCGCGCTGCCGATGTGTTCAGGATTCAGTACGTTCGCGTCGTGCCGGGCCTTCTGCAGCAGCGGCAGCAACTCACTGGTCAGGCGCTGTGCAGCTTGCTGCCCCAGTGGCAGGGTTTTCATCAGCACCGCCAACTGGTTTTCGAGCCAGCTCCAGAGCCAGGCAGCGAGCGCGTCCTGAGGGCTGATCTGCCAGGCGCGCGCGGCCAGTGCCCAACCCAGCGCCAGATGTGGCTCACCCATACGCTGTAGAAAGTCCCGCGCGGGCTGATCCATTTCCGGCAGACCGTTGAGCAATTGCTGCAGCGAGTAGCCCATCTGCCGGCTTTCCAGATGCAGTTCGCGGGTTTCGCGGCTGGCGCGATGCTCTTCGCTCAATTGCAACAAGGCCGCCCAGTCGTCTTCGGCAGCCGCCGTGCAGTGCGCCAGTAAAAGCGGCGCCTCGAATCGTGCAAGGTTGAGCAGCAACTGGTCGCCAATCCAGCGGGCGGCGCTGGCCGAGTCGTGGACGGTCGATTGCTCGACCGCCATTTCCAGGCCCTGGGAATAGCTGTAGCCGCCGATCGGCAGTTGGGGGCTGGCCAGACGCAGCAGCGCCCAGGCTGCGTTCACGTGCGTACGCCGAATTGATGAATGCGCGGCGCGTAATTGAAATCTTCCTCACCGGCGCGCGAATGGTGATGGCCGCCGCCATAGGCGCCGTGCTCGGGCTGGAAGGGGGCTTCGATGGATTCGGTCGTGGCGCCCAGTTGATCGAGCATGGCCTTGAGCACGTAGTCGTCGAGCAGACGCAGCCAGCCGTCGCCTACTTGCAGTGCCACATGGCGGTTGCCCAAGTGATACGCCGCCCGGGTCAGCTCGAACGTGTTGCTGCACGTCACGTGCATCAGTTGCTCGGGGCGCGCGCAAACACGCACGATCCGCCCGTCTTCAGCCTTGAGAAAGTCGCCATCACGCAGCGGCGGCTGGCCCCGCTCAAGGAACAGCCCGACGTCTTCGCCCTCGCCACTGAAACAGCGCAGCCGGCTTTTGCTCCGCGCCTCGAATATCAAATGCAGCTCTGCGGCCCATTCAGCCTGAGGTTCGACCCGTTGATGAATCACCAGCATCAGAAAGCTTCCAGCAATGTGCGATGCAAGGGCTAGAGCAAGTGGCTTGCCAACAGATGGACAGGGCAGAAATTGCCAGAATACGGTGCAGTAAGGGCTGTACTGATCACCTCAGTGCGACTTATCGGTGCGTCAGTTGCGAAGGCGCACCTCCGTGGTGCGAAGGGAGGGTCATGAGGCCGTGTTGCAGAGGAGTGAAGCGTCGCGGCTCACTCGGTGCTGCCCAATCCCTGCCAACGCTTGGCGCCGATGAAGATAAAGCGCAGTTGCTGAGTGATTTTCGCGCGGGGGGTCAAATGTTCGGCCAATGCCGGGGGCGGCGGGTCGATCAGCTCCGGAAGCATGGCAAACACGCTTTTCACCACCAGGTCGGCCATGACCGAGAGGTCGTCGGTGTTCAGGTGATGGAATTTGGGCATCGACGCCAAGTCGGTCGCGAGGTCGGCGATGATGCCTTCGCGCAGCGCACCGAGCGCCTGTCGGACCTTCAGCGAGCCGCCGTATTGTTCGCGCGCCAGGAACAGAAACTGCGAGCGGTTGGCGGCCACGACGTCCAGAAAGATGCGGATGGAGGCGTCGATGATGCCGCTGTCGATGTTGTCGTTGTGGCGCACGCGGCGGATGGTTTCGCGGAAGGTCTGACCGACTTCGCTGACCAGCGCCAGGCCGAGGTGGTCCATGTCATCGAAGTGCCGATAGAAACCGGTGGGCACGATGCCGGCGGTTTTCGCCACTTCGCGCAGGCTCAGACTGCCGAAACCGCGTCCGCTCTCCATCAGGCCCCGGGCTGCATCGAGCAGGGCATGGCGAGTCTGCTGTTTCTGTTCGGCGCGGGGCAGCATGGGGCGTGTATCTGATAGAGGCATGGGCCGCAACTCTAGCAAATGCGTTTGCGTGGCGTCGAACCCGGTTTGACGTCGGGCAATAAAAAGCCCGGCGATCAGGGCCGGGCTGTTCACATGTTTTTTGTCGTGCCGATTTTTGGTTGATCTGACCGGCCTCTTCCCGGCTTAAGCCGGTCCCACTAACAAGCGCCGCGTTGTTTCTGTAGGACTGGCTTCAGCCGGGAAGCTTTTGACGGAGCGGGTAAAAATCAGGAAACGCGCTGATACTGCTGAATCAGCCGATCAGGGCCGTTTTCGGCGACGCGCTGATATTGATTGATCAATCGGTCGGGGCCGTCCTGCGCAAGGGTCGGCAAACCGGAATGCTGTGTCGCCTTTGCTTCGCCGAGGATCGCTTGTTCGCTGGCAGGCATCGCGAACGCGCTCGAGGCAAGCAGGGAAAGGGTCAGGGCAATCAACTGGCGTTTCATGGAAGGATGCTCGGGTGTAAAGGGTGATGTGAACGTGCTGGCGATTTTACCGCTGCCCGCCTGATAAAGAAGTTCAGCGAGCTGATGGTGACCATCGACAGAAATGATGCGCCTCTGGACTCGTTGCCTGGCGGGCCTTTCAGCGAGTTTCAGAGGGATCGCCAAGCCCGTCTGGACGTACGGTATCGGTGGGGTGCGGAACTTTTCTGGCCTTGAATACAGATTTGATCAAACCGACGCGGCTTTTCTCAGTCGAAGCGTTACGACGTACGAGACGCGCCCTGGATGGCGCATCGGTTTTTGGGGAGACAACGCAATGACGCGAGGCCGTAAAATCTTCGCCTGGACAGCCGCAATCCTGCTGCTGTTGCTGGTGATTCTGATCATTGTGATCGCCACGTTCGACTGGAACCGACTCAAGCCGACCATCAACGAGAAGGTGTCTGCAGAACTCCATCGTCCCTTTGCCATCAACGGCAATCTGGCCGTGAGCTGGCACCGCGAGCCCGATGAAGGCGGCTGGCGCGCCTGGGTGCCGTGGCCGCACCTGTCGGCGGAAGACATCGCACTGGGCAACCCGGAATGGTCAAAGACGCCGCAGATGGTCACGCTCAAGCGCGTCGACCTGCGTTTGTCTCCCTTGCCGTTGCTGGCCCAGCGCGTGGTCATCCCGCGTATCAACCTGACCGAGCCCAACGCGAAGATCGAGCGTCTGGCCGATGGCCGCGCCAACTGGGTCTTTGATCTGCCCAAGAGCGACCCGAACGCCAAACCGTCGAGCTGGGTGGTCGACATCGGCTCGATCGGCTTCGACAAAGGCTTCGTGAGCTACAACGACCAGAAGATCAACACGGCCGTCGATGTCGTCATCGACATGCTGGGCAAGCCGATCCCCTACAGCGACATCGTCGGCAGCAGCGAGGCGAAGAAGGTTCAGGACAAGGGCGCTTCGGCTCAGGACTATGCCTTCGGCTTTACTGCCAAAGGCCAGTACCACGGCCAGAAACTCAACGGCAGCGGCAAGGTAGGTGGACTGCTGGCGCTGAAAGACGCGGCGTTGCCATTCCCGGTGCAGGCCGACGTCAGCGCGGGTGCCTTGCGTGTTGCGATTGCAGGCACGGTTACCGATCCGCAGAATCTGGGTGAACTGGACCTGCGCCTAAAACTCTCCGGCGACAGCCTCAGCAATCTCTATCCGCTGACCGGCGTGACGCTGCCGGATTCCCCTCCGTACTCCACAGACGGCCGCCTGATCGCGAAACTGCACGACCCGGCGGGTGCGTCGTTCCAGTACAAGGGCTTCAACGGCAAGATCGGCGACAGCGACATCCACGGTGATCTCGGCTTCGCCGCCAGCGAAACTCGCCCCAAGCTGACCGGCGCGCTGGTGTCCAACCAACTGCTGATGGCGGACCTCAAGCCGCTGATTGGCGCCGATTCCAATGCCGAGCAGAAAACCCGGGGCGGCGAGAGCAAGCAGCCGACAGGCAAGGTGCTGCCGGTCGAGGAGTTCAAGACCGACCGCTGGGCTGCCATGGACGCCGACGTCGAGTTCACCGGCAAGCGCATCGTGCAGAGCGCCGACCTGCCGTTCACGGACCTGTATACCCACGTGGTGCTCAACGATGGTGTGCTGAGTCTGGAACCGCTGCGGTTTGGTGTGGCAGGCGGCAAGCTCGACGCCGACATCAAGCTCAACGGGCACACCCAGCCGCTGGAGGGCCGCGCGAAACTGTCGGCTCGCGGCTTCAAGCTCAAGCAGCTGTTCCCCACCTTCGAACCGATGAAAACCAGCTTTGGTGAGCTCAACGGTGATGCCGACCTCAGTGGCCGTGGGAATTCGGTGGCAGCGTTGCTGGGCACGTCCAACGGCGAGCTGAAGATGCTGATCAACGACGGCGCCGTCAGCCGTGGCCTGATGGAGATTGCGGGCCTGAACGTTGGCAACTACGTGGTGGGCAAGCTGTTCGGCGACAAGGACGTGAAGATCAACTGTGCGGCCACCGATGTCGGCTTCAAGGACGGCTTGGCGAGCACCAAGGTGTTTGTGTTCGATACCGAGAACGCGATTATTTACGTCGATGGCACGGCGAACCTGAAGACCGAGCAACTGGACATGAAGGTGACGCCCGAGTCGAAAGGCTTCCGGGTCTTCTCCCTGCGTTCGCCGCTGTATGTGCGTGGGCCGTTCAGCAAACCCAACGCGGGTGTTGAGTCAGGTCCGCTGTTGCTGCGCGGCGCGGGCATGGTGCTGTTGGGCGCTGCAGTCGGACCGGCGGCGGGATTGCTGGCACTGGTGGCACCGAGCAGCGGCGACGCGCCTAACCAGTGCACCGGGTTGCTGGAGCAGATGCGTTCAGGCAAGGCGCCTAAGACTGTGAAATAAGTTCGGCGCAGGATTCTGTGCCGTCTTCACTCACACAATATGCCCGGCTTCGGCGCAGGCTTGCGTGGTACCCGGTCCCACAGAACCGCGTTCGGCGCCTGATTCAGCGTCAGGTTGATCTGGCCCTTGTGGGAGCGAGCTTGCTCGCGAAGAGCCCGGTATCCGCTAAACATCCCGCCTGAAAGTTACCCACAAAAAAGCCAGGGCATGTGCCCTGGCTTTTTGCATTGCGTGTCGCGTATCAGAGGCCGTCGAGCAGGTCGGCCATGTCGTCGGCGTGCTCTTCTTCCTGCGCCAGGATCTCTTCAAAGATGCGGCGGGTAGTCGGGTCTTGGTCGCCGATGTACTGAATGATTTCGCGGTAGCTGTCGATCGCGATACGCTCGGCCACCAGGTCTTCGGTGATCATCTCTTTCAGTGTGTTGCCGGCCACGTACTGGGCGTGGGAGTTCTTGCTCAGCAGGTCCGGGTTGAATTCCGGCTCGCCGCCCAGCTGCACGATGCGCTCGGCCAGCTTGTCAGCGTGTTCGAGCTCTTGATTGGCGTGTTCCAGAAACTCATCAGCGGCGGCGTGGGACTTGATGCCCTTGGCCATGAAGTAGTGGCGCTTGTAACGCAGGGTGCAGACCAGCTCAGTGGCCAGCGACGAGTTCAGCAGACGCAGGACCTCATCACGATCACCGTTGTAGCCTTCAGTGACGGCGCCGTCTTCGACGTTTTTGCGTGCGCGCTCTCGCAGGGTGGCGACGTCGGTCATTGGGTGCAGATTGATCATCAGATTTCTCCAGGGCTTTTACGGTTTTTTCCGTCGCGCTCTGTTGCGCCATACGTCAAGCAGGCGCCCGGCGAGATCGGGTCTTAAGGTGTGAGTGGTGGGCGCTGGCAAAAGTTTGATTTTTGTTCGGGGACTTTTTGACGCAGTGTCAGATGGTCGGGTTGTGGCGGGAACAGGGCGATGCGGAGTCAAGATGGTGTGCGCGTGTTTCCAGGGAATCACTCGCGACAGCGGCAGCGCCGGGCATCTTTGCGATGCCTCGGCGCTCGTGATCGCGAGCGGACTCACCCATTCATACGGACGGCGTCAGATCACATGGCGCGTTCGTTGGCGTCACGCTGTTCGCAGGTCATGAAACCCTTGCTGTTGACGCGGCCATTGTTGTCGAAGGTGACGTAGTACGCCTGCTGATGGCCTTCGCGGTTCAGCACGTAGTTGTTGCAAGTACCTGGGTGGGCGCGACGCTGAATGGAGGTCGATGGCGTGCCGCCGATGGTCAGGACCTGTTCTTTGGTCATGCCTTCTTCGACTTGCTTGACCAGCGGCTCATTGCGATAGGTCGCGTAATCAACCGGGTTCGGCAGGGTGGTCGATGCGCAACCGGCCAATGCGGCCATGGAAATCACTACTGCCAGGGATTGCTTGAACATTCGAATCGCTCCGCGAAAAAGGCCATTGTTGGCCCGTTGCTGTTAGGAGCATTCGAGATGCAAAAGAGTTCGATCAAATTGATGGCGATGGGGCATTACCCGTACTGTCATGTTTTATGAATGTTTCCCGGCTACTTTGACGTGGCTGACTTGACCCCGCAGCGCTGAACAAAAACGCTCACTGAGGAACGCTCCTTAATGTCGCAAGAGCAGGCCACCCGTTATCCCATCGTCTTGGTACCGGGATTGATGGGCTTCGTGAAACTGGTGGTCTATCCGTATTGGTTCGGCATCGTGCCAGCGCTGCGTCGGGGCGGCGCACAGGTGGTTCCGGTCATGGTGTCGGCGGTCAATTCCACCGAGATTCGCGGCGAGCAATTGCTGGCCCGAGTCCAGGAAGTTCTCAAGGAAACCGGCGCGGCGAAGGTCAACCTGATCGGTCACAGTCAGGGGGCGCTGACCATTCGGTATGTTGCTGGCGTACGCCCGGACCTGGTCGCCTCGGTCACCTCCGTCGCGGGACCCAACCATGGCTCCGAACTGGCCGACTACTTTGAAGCGCATTACCCGCCCCATACCCTGAAAGGGCGTGTGGTCAACGCTGCCATCCGCCTCACCACGCTCATCACCAGCCTGCTCGACACCGGTTATCGCGGTACGCGCCTGCCCGTGGATGTCGACGCTGCGCACCATTCGCTGACCGCACGCGGCGTGGCGCACTTCAACCGGCGGTTCCCCCAGGGATTGCCCGAACACTGGGGCGGGCAGGGCGAGGAGGAGGTCGGCGGCGTGCGCTATTACTCGTGGTCCGGGACCCTGCAACCGGGGCGTACCGACCGCGGCAAGAACCTCTTTGATAAGTCAAATCTCACTTGCCGAATATTTGCTCGCACGTTCACGAAAGAGCGGGGTCAATCTGATGGCATGGTCGGGAGATGCAGTTCTCACTTGGGTAAAGTCATCGGTGATGACTACCCGCTCGACCATTTCGACATCGTCAACCAGCACTTCGGGCTGGTGGGCAACGGAGCCGATCCCGTGGGGTTGTTCCTTGAACATGCCGCGCGTCTCAAAGCCGCCGGTCTTTGACTTATTTGGCCGTAGTTCGTGATCAGTCGACCCGTGAGGTCGCGTAGGAAGAGATGCGATGAGCGATAAAGAGCTTTATGAAATCGAGTACACGCTGGCCGGTGAGCACCATGTCGATCTGATTGAAAACCTCGACGTGCCGATCATCGAGGTCGTGCACGAGCTGGCGCTCAAGCACAACGTGGCCGTTGAAGATGACCCCTTCGATACCGGTGAGGGCACCATCGGTCTGCCCCATGTGCTGGGCATTACCGACGTGTCGATTCACGCTGCGCAGGAGCACGACAAAGCCTGATAGCCGGTTTCATCCGACGGGCAGCGTTAATGGATTGCGGCCTTGCGCAGCGGTGTGGTCCAGCGTTCTGCCAGGATCACCCCGCCCAGCGTCAGGGCACCGCCGATGAAGTGATACGACGCCAGCTGCTCGCCCAGTGCGAGCGCAGCGACCAGCGCCGTCAGGATCGGCACCAGGTTGAAAAACAACGTGGTACGGCTTGGCCCGAGGATGGAAATCGCTTTCATCCACAGCAACGGCGCGAGCATTGAGGTCGGGATGCACGCGTAGAGCACCAACGGAATGTTGCTCGCATTCAGGCCGGTTTTCGGTGAAATCGCGAACAGCGGAAACAGCGCGATGATCGCCACCAGAATCTGCAAATAAAGCAGCTGCAACGGCGGCATGCGCAACTGCCATTTCTTCAGCAGCGTGCTGTAGGTTGCATAGGCCAGCGTTGCGACCAGCATCATCACGTCGCCGATGTTGATGCCATGGGCAATCAGCAAGCTCCAGCTCCCTTGGGACACCACCCACAACACGCCCGCAAACGACACGATAGCGCCAACCAGCGCGCCTGCGGTCAACCGGGTGCCGAGGCTGGCGATCGACATGCCTAGGGTCATCACCGGCACCAAAGACAGAATGATGCCCATGTTGGTGGCCGTCGTGATGTTCGCTGCGTAGTACGCCAGGCTCTGATAAATCGCCATGCCCAGCACGCCCAGCACCACCACCTTGCCGATGATGGGTTTGATCTGCGCCCGATTGCGCAGCACGGGACCCAGCAGAAACGGCGTGAACAGCAAACCCGCCAGCATCCAGCGATAGAAGCCGATCTCGGCCGGGAAAATACGGCCCGCGGCGGCTTTGGTGATGACGTTGTTGCCCGCCCAGATCATGACGGTGAGCAGTGGATAAAGGTATTGCATGACCGGCCCGGCGGCTGAATGAGGCGCCATTATCGGCCTGTCAGTGCGCACGTCCAGCGCACGCTGCGCATTTGCAGAAATATGCAGCAACATTCTTTGGCTACACTGCTCCGAAAGCCATGCAGGTGCGTGGTGCTTCCGGAGAAAAGCGATGACGATGCTGCGTATTCCTCTGCTGGTGATGGGCCTGCTGTTGAGCGCCCAGGGTTTTGCTGCTACTGCCCAGCAAAACAAGATGACCACCTGCAACGCCGATGCCTCGGCCAAATCCCTCAAAGGCGACGAGCGCAAGGCGTTCATGAGCTCCTGCCTGAAGGCCGCGCCTGCGCCTGCCGCCACTCAGCAGGAAAAGATGAAAACCTGCAATGCCACCGCGAGCACCCAGGCGCTCAAGGGCGATGCGCGCAAGGCGTTCATGAGCGATTGTCTTAAAAAGAAATAATTTTCCGAGCCAATGGCGGGCGTCGAAAGGCGGCGCCGGCCCCTGTACTTTCTGCGATTGCGGCCGATGATCTGGCCTGCAATCGCAGCCTCCCAACGCTTGAGCCCTGAAGGGCTTTCGCGTCGCTGGTTCTCCACTCAGAACGCTGGCAGACTGCCCATCCTTCACGCCGCTCGTTTTGAGGCTGTATGCCAACGTTTACGCCCCGTCAAGTCTATCTGGCCAGTTGCATTCTCGTGTTCGGCGGGTTGCTGCTGGTCTTGCCGCTCAACCTTCTGCCCAGTCTGCTGGCGGGTTTGCTGGTGTACGAACTGGTCGACATGCTCACCCCTCAGCTGCAACGGCTGATTGCCGGCGAGCGTGCGCGGTGGCTGGCGGTGGCGTTGCTGGGGACTCTGGTGGTGACGGTGCTGGCGTTGCTGTTTGCCGGCGCAATCAGTTTCCTGCTGCACGAGGCGGAAAACCCCGGCGCGTCGCTGGATAAATTCATGATTCTGGTGGACCGCGCCCGCGGTCAGCTGCCGCCCTTCATCGACAACTACCTGCCGGCCAGTGCCACCGAGTTTCAGGTGTCCCTCAGCGCGTGGCTGACCAAGCACCTGGGCGAGCTTCAGCTGCTCGGCAAGGGTGCGGCGCACATGTTCGTGACGTTACTGATTGGCATGGTGCTGGGCGCGATCATCGCCCTGCAGCGCATCCCCGATGTCACCAAGCGCAAGCCATTGGCGGCGGCACTGTTCGAGCGTTTGCACCTGCTGACTCAGGCCTTTCGCAATATTGTTTTCGCGCAGATCAAGATCTCGCTGCTGAACACGGCGTTCACTTCTATATTCCTGGCAGTGATCCTGCCGCTGTGTGGCGTGCACTTGCCGCTGACCAAAACCCTGATCGTGCTGACCTTCCTGCTGGGCCTGCTTCCGGTGGTCGGCAATCTGATGTCCAATACGCTGATCTTTATCGTCGGCATGTCGTTGTCGATCTGGGTGGCGGTGGCGGCGTTGGGTTATCTGATTGTGATCCACAAAGTCGAGTATTTCCTCAACGCACGGATCGTCGGCGGGCAGATCAGCGCCAAGTCGTGGGAGTTGCTGCTGGCGATGCTGATCTTCGAAGCCGCCTTCGGCCTGCCGGGGGTAGTGGCAGGGCCGATTTATTACGCGTACCTGAAGAGCGAACTGCGCCGGGCAGAGCTGGTGTAGCGCACTGCGCAGACAACCTCACTTTCGCGGCATGACACCCGACGCCTTCCCGGCTAAAGCCGGTCCCACAAAGCGCATGCTGTCAGTCAGTGGGACTGCGATGTGTAGGACCGGCTTCAGCCGGGAAGAGGCCTGCGCAGACAACCTTAATTTTGCGGCATGACACCCGACGCCTTCCCGGCTAAAGCCGGTCCCACAAAGTACACACGGTCAGTCAGTGGGACCGCGATGTTCAGTAGAACCGGCTTCAGCCGGGAAGAGGCCTGCGCGGACAGCCTCAACTTCGCGGCGTGGCGCCTGACGCCTTCCCGGCTAAAGCCAGTCCTACGATGCGCCCGCGATGTAGTAGGACCGGCTTCAGCCGGGAAGAGGCCTGCGCGGACAACCTCACTTTTGCGGTGTAACACCCGACGCCTTCCCGGCTAAAGCCGGTCCCACAAAGTACACACGGTCAGTCAGTGGGACCGCGATGTTCAGTAGAACCGGCTTCAGCCGGGAAGAGGCCTGCGCGGACAGCCTCAACTTCGCGGCGTGGCGCCTGACGCCTTCCCGGCTAAAGCCAGTCCTACGATGCGCCCGCGATGTAGTAGGACCGGCTTCAGCCGGGAAGAGGCCTGCGCGGACACCCTCAATTTCGCGGCATGACACCCGACGCCTTCCCGGCTAAAGCCAGTCCTACAAGCGCCCCGCGGGGGATCAGCCGTAACGCTTCTTGGCTTCGATCGCCAGCCCGCTGCCGATGCTGCCGAAGATGTTGCCCTCGACGTGCCGGGCCTTGGGCAGCATGGCGGCGACGCTGTTGCGCAGGGCCGGGATGCCGCTGGAGCCGCCGGTGAAGAACACGGTGTCGACATCGGTCACACCCACGCCGGCGTCATTCAACAGGTTCGTCACACTGCCGCGCACGCGTTCGAGCAAGGCGTCAATTGACGATTCGAACAACTGCCGCGTGAGGTCCACGCTCAGGCCGGGCTCGACGCGGTCCATCGGCACCAGGCGATTTTCCGAGTGGGTCAGCTGGATCTTGGTTTCTTCCACTTCCATCGCCAGCCAGTGACCGGCGCGTTGATCGATCAGTCTGAACAGCCGATCAATGCCTTGGGTGTCTTCGATGTCATAGCGCATGCTGCCCAGCGCCAGTTGCGACTTTTGCGAATACACCGAGTTGATCGTGTGCCAGGTCGCCAAGTTCATGTGCGTGCTGGTCGGCATGTAGGCGCCGCTTTTCATCCGGCTGCCATAGCCAAACAGCGGCATCACGCCCTGAAGGCTCAGCTGCTTGTCGAAGTCGGTACCGCCGATGTGCACGCCGCCCGTGGCGAGGATGTCGGTGTGACGGTCATCAATCAGGCGACGCTCCGGCGACAGGCGCACCAGCGAGAAGTCCGACGTACCGCCGCCGATGTCGACGATCAGCACCAGCTCTTCACGGTCCAGCGTTGACTCGTAGTCGAAGGCCGCTGCGATGGGCTCGAACTGGAAGGAAACCTCCCTGAAGCCGATCTTGCGCGCCACATCGGCCAGCGTGTCTTCTGCCTCCTGGTCGGCGGCAGCGTCGTCATCGACGAAATGCACGGGACGGCCCAGCACGACGTGCTCAAAGGAATGACCGGCAGCGGCTTCAGCACGTTTTTTAAGTTCGCCGATGAATAGCCCGAGCAGGTCCTTGAACGGCATCGCTGTCCCGAGCACGCTGGTATCGTGCTTGATCAGCTTGGAACCCAGCAGGCTCTTGAGCGAGCGCATCAGGCGGCCTTCGTAGCCCTCGAGGTACTCGTGAAGCGCAAGACGACCGTAGACCGGGCGGCGCTCTTCGATGTTGAAAAAGACCACCGAGGGCAGCGTGATCTTGCCGTCCTCCAGTGCGATCAGCGTTTCCACTCCAGGGCGTAGCCAGCCGACCGTGGAGTTGGACGTGCCAAAATCGATGCCAAGGGCACGGGCCGGGGATGGAGTGCTCATCTGCTTTGCATACCAGTCAAAAAACGGCCGCGCAGTGTATGCGAGTGCGCGCCGGATGCGTAGCGCGAAACGTCGGTTTATCGCCCGTCCGGCATCTATTTCCGGCCCCTGGCTTGAACTGTGGCCCCGAGCCCCAATCTAGCAGGCAACTCTTAATGCATTTGGCCGGTCTGGACAGCGTTTCAATTCGCGGGACGGCGTGCCGATAACATTGCAACGTTCAACGCAGCCAGCGTTCACATGTGGAACACGCTGCGGACTGGGCTGGATATTCCAGAATTGGGTGACCGTCAGATGGACTTCAAAGACTATTACAAGATCCTTGGCGTAGAGCCGACGGCGGACGAGAAGACGATCAAGACCGCCTATCGCAAGCTCGCGCGCAAGTATCACCCCGACGTCAGCAAAGAGCCTGGCGCGGAAGACAAATTCAAAGAAGCCTCCGAAGCGTATGAAGCGCTCAGCGACCCTGAAAAGCGCGCCGAATACGACGAGATTCGCAAATACGGCAGTCAGGGCCGGTTCCAGCCACCGCCTGGCTGGCAGGGCCGCGGCGGCGCGGGCGCGGGCGCGGGTCAGGGCTTTGGTGGCGGCGGCTTCGAAAACGGCGATTTCTCCGACTTTTTCAGTTCCATTTTCGGTAATCGCGGTGGTCAGCAAGGCGGTCGGGCGCAGAGCCCGGGGCGTCGAGGGCAGGACGTGGAGATGGAACTGGCGGTGTTTCTGGAGGAGACCCTCTCCACCGAGTCCAAGCAGATCAGCTTCAAGGTGCCGCAACACAGCGCCAATGGTCAGCGCATGGCCGACATCACCAAGACGTTGAATGTGAAGATCCCCGCGGGCGTCACCGATGGCGAGCGCATCCGCCTCAAGGGGCAGGGCGCGCCGGGCGTTGCCGGTGGGGAGAAGGGCGATCTGTACCTGATCATCCGCCTGGCGCCGCACCCGATGTTCGACGTCGAGGGGCATGACTTGATTATCACGGTGCCGATCGCGCCGTGGGAAGCAGCGCTCGGCACCAAGGTGGCGGTGCCGACGTTGACCGGCAAGATCAACCTGACCATCCGCCCGGACAGTCAGAACGGTCAGCGGCTGCGGGTCAAAGGCAATGGTCTGTTGAACAAGCAGGGCCAGCGCGGCGATCTGTACGCGCAACTGAAAATCGTCATGCCCAAATCCACCGATGAGGCGACCAAAGCGCTGTGGGAGAAGCTGGCCCAGCAGGCCGCGTTCGATCCGAGGGCTCAATGGAGTAACTGATCATGAGCAATACCCTGGTCATAGACATGCAGGAGTTCTGTGAGGTGGTCGACCTGCCGGCCGCCTTCGTCATCGAGATTGTCGAGCACGGCATTCTCGAACCCCAGGGAAGGCAGCCGGATGAGTGGCTGTTCGACAGTGCCGCGTTGTCGATCGGCAGGCGTGCGGTCAAATTGCATCGCGAATTGCAGCTGGAATGGGACGGCGTCGCTTTGGCGCTGGACCTTCTGCAAGAGCTCGAACACGTCAGGGCGGAAAACCGCATGCTCAGGCAGCGGCTGGGGCGGTTTGTGGATTGAAGCGCTGGACTGAAGCTCACTCCCCACACGGGTTGTGCTCGCTGCTCAACGCTTATTAACCTTTCTTCGGCAATTCCACGTTAAACGTCGTGCCGTCTCCGACGTTGGACACAACTGTGATGCTGCCGTTATGGGCATTCACCACCTCTTTCACGATGAACAACCCCAGGCCCAGGCTGGTGGAAGGGTTGTGGATGCCGGTTTTTTCGTTGGCCGAGCGGACCAGCGGGTCGAAGATGCTGCCGATGGCTTCCTCCGCGATAGGCTCGCCGCCGTTATGCACCGAGAGGCTCACATGGTTTTCGCTGCCGGTGAGCTTCACGGTGACCTGCCGCGTCGCCGCGCCATGCTGCAAGGCATTGCCAATCAGGTTTTGCAGCAACTGTGCGATGCGTGCCCGATCCCACTCGCCCCGGGTGTCACCGGTGCTGGTGAACACGGCGTTGCAATCGGGCTGTCCTGCCGTGGCCGCGTCGATGGCCTCGCGGCAGGCCAGGGTCATCTCCATGGGTTTGCGCTCGACCGGCAGCGTGACGCCGAGACGGCTGCGAACAAACTCCAGCAAGTCGCTGATCATTGTCCCCATCAACAAACTGCTGCTTTTGATGCGTTTGATGTACCCAAGCTCGGCGTCTGCCAGCGTGGTCTTGCGCATCAGCACTTCGGACGACATACCGATGGCCTGCAAGGGCGCGCGCAGGTCATGACCGAGAATGGCAAGAAAGATGTCACGGGAACGTGTCACGCGATCGGCGTAGGCCGCCGTCGACTCGGCCAGGGCTTCATCGATGGCTTCGTTGAAGCGGATCATGTCGGTGATGTGACTGACCTGTGGATCTATCTGGTTTTCTGCCCAGAAGCGCACGACCGTGGCCCGAAGGTGGCGGAACTCTGAAGTCATCTGCACCAGGTCAAACCCGACGATATGGCGCAACTCACCATGACTGGAGGCGGCCTGATCGAGTGTCGGGGTTTTGCCGATGTCTTCGCCCTGCGCCTTGGCGATGCGTTCGGCTTTGGTCTGAGCGGTGTTCATGTCACGCGCCGCCGCGAGCAGGATCGCCTCGGCATGGTCGCGCAGCTCGGCTGAACTCATCTGGGCGGCGGCGGGCGTCAGCGTGGCCGCAAACCGTTCCCACTCATCGACGATGCGATCCACATTCTGAACGATGAAGTCCGAAAGACGCATGGGGAACTACCTTGCTGCCGGGGCGCTGAATGAGAGCGCGCATAGTACCGCCATGTTGTTGCAGGAAGCATCACGGATTTACATTGGGGGCTGGGCAGCACTGTCATTTATGACAGTAGACGATACTTTTCCAGAGGCGGAATCTGTATTGGACGCCAGCGCGGCCATCTTTAAGCGAAGTGGAAGGAGCTGGCACGATCATATGCGCTACTTGGAGATGGAACATGGATGTCGTGGCCTTCAAACAATTCATCAACGATCAGATACAGCTCTTTGCAGAAAAGCTGGGTGATGCAAAGCACTCGTCAAACGACGGCGTATCGCTGGGAAAGTTAACGTTTTATCTGGCGGTCCGGCAGTCCATCGACAAGAAAGCGTCTGAACAGGACATGGGCTTGGTCGGGGCATTCAACGACACATTGCAGGCGTTGGGGATGGTCGAGCCGGGCAAGACGTTCATGTCGAAACTGGACACTTGATGTCCACGAGCTAATCAGGGAGCTGACCATGAACGTGATGACCTTAACGGACGACAATTTTGACAAAGACGTGTGGCTATCGCCTTCGGTGGATAAGGGCGGAGCCCTTTCGGTGGTGCTATTCACCAATGGAGTGAAGGCAACCGGCGAGCAGCTCAAGAGATCAAGCGAGAAGGCAAGCGAGCTGCTTGCGGAGTTGGCAGCCGACTACAACGACAAGGTGGGGCTAAGTTTTTTTGAGGTCGATTATCGGAGCAATCCGCAAACCGCCCTGCGTTTCGATATTCAGTCCGCGCCGACCTTCCTCTTTCTCCAGATTGAGGAGGTCGTCGGTAGCAATACCAAGGAGTGGCTGAAGGCGAAAATCGACGAAAAGATTGCGTAGGGAGGCACCAGCCCCCCTTGGTCTTCAAAACAGAAAATACCGCTGCGCCATTGGCAGCACGTCCGCCGGCTCGCACCACAACAGCACGCCGTCGGCCTTGACCTGGTAGGTCTGCGGGTCGACGTCGATGTTTGGCAGGTAGTCGTTGTGGATGAGGTCCGCCTTCGTGACGCTGCGGCAGCCCTTGACCACGCCGATCTGTTTCTTCAGACCCAGCTGCTCCGGCACCCCGGCATCAAAGGCCGCCTGGCTGATGAAGGTCAGGCTGCTGGCGTGCAACGAGCTGCCATAGCTGGCAAACATCGGGCGGTAGTGAACCGGCTGCGGGGTCGGGATCGAGGCGTTGGCGTCGCCCATCAGGCTGGCGGCAATCGAGCCGCCCTTGAGGATCAGCGTCGGTTTCACCCCGAAGAAGGCCGGGCGCCAGAGCACCAGGTCCGCCCATTTACCCACCTCAATGGAGCCCACTTCATGGCTGATGCCGTGGGTGATGGCCGGATTGATGGTGTATTTGGCGATGTAGCGTTTGGCGCGGAAGTTATCGTTGCCTTCGCCGTCCCCCGGCAGCGGGCCGCGCTGGCGTTTCATTTTGTCGGCGGTCTGCCAGGTGCGCATGATCACTTCGCCCACGCGGCCCATGGCCTGGCTGTCGGAGCTGAGCATCGAGAACGCGCCCAGATCGTGAAGGATGTCCTCGGCGGCAATGGTTTCGCGGCGGATGCGGCTCTCGGCGAACGCGACGTCTTCGGCGATGCTCGGGTCCAGGTGATGGCAGACCATCAGCATGTCCAGGTGCTCGTCGATGGTGTTGCGGGTGAACGGCCGGGTCGGGTTGGTCGAGCTCGGCAGCACGTTAGGGAAGCCGCAGGCCTTGATGATGTCCGGAGCATGACCGCCGCCGGCGCCTTCGGTGTGGTAGGTGTGAATGGTGCGGTTCTTGAACGCCCCCAGAGTGGTTTCGACGAAGCCGGACTCGTTTAGCGTGTCGGTGTGGATAGCCACCTGCACGTCGTACTGATCGGCGACGCTCAGGCAGTTATCGATGGCCGCAGGCGTGGTGCCCCAGTCTTCGTGCAGCTTGAGACCGATGGCGCCGGCCTTGACCTGTTCGATCAGCGGCTCGGGCAGGCTGACGTTGCCCTTGCCGGTAAAGCCGATGTTCATGGGGAACGCTTCGGCAGCCTGCAACATGCGCATCATGTGCCACTTGCCGGGCGTGACCGTGGTTGCGTTGGTGCCCGTCGCCGGGCCGGTGCCGCCGCCGATCATGGTGGTGACGCCGCTCATCAGCGCTTCTTCGATCTGCTGCGGGCAGATGAAGTGGATGTGCGTGTCGACGCCACCGGCGGTGAGGATCATGCCTTCGCCAGCGATAACTTCGGTGGCGGCGCCGATGGCGATGGTCACCCCGGGCTGAATGTCCGGGTTGCCGGCCTTGCCGATGGCTGCGATGCGCCCGCCCTTGAGGCCGACATCGGCTTTGACGATGCCCCAGTGATCGACGATCAGCGCGTTGGTGATCAGCGTGTCGACGACTTCGGCAGCCACGCCCTGGCCCTGGCCCATGCCGTCACGAATGACCTTGCCGCCGCCGAACTTCACTTCCTCGCCATAGACGGTGAAATCCTGCTCGACCTCGATCCACAGCTCGGTGTCGGCCAGACGCACACGGTCGCCGACAGTGGGGCCGAACATGTCGGCGTAGGCTTGTCGGCTGATCTTCATACTTCGTTCCTCGAATCAAAGCGGCAAGCCTCAAGCGGCAAGCGGCAAGTAAAAGCGAATGTTGTGTACGCCGCGGACTGCTGTGCTTGGCGCTTGTGGCTTGGCGCTTGCAGCTTGACCTGGCTGGAAAGTGAACGCGTTTTACAGTTCACCCATAACTCTTCCCGCAAACCCGAAAACCCGCCTCAACCCGGCCAGGTCCACCAGTTCCACTTCCCGCGCCTGTCCCGGCTCGAAGCGCACGGCGGTGCCGGCGGGGATGTTCAGGCGCATGCCCCGGCTGGCGGCGCGGTCGAAGGTCAGGGCGTCGTTGGTTTCGAAAAAATGAAAGTGCGAGCCGACCTGAATTGGCCGGTCTCCGCTGTTGGCGACGCTAAGGGTGATGGTCCGGCGACCGGCGTTGAGCTCGATGTCGCCGGGCTGGATCTGGTATTCACCAGGAATCATGCGCTCTTCCTCGACAGTAACTTGTAGTAAATGGCCGTGGCCTTGTATTCGCCGTCGGGGTTGCAGGCGTAGTCCGGCAGCAGGCCAGACAGCTCATACCCCGACGCGCGATAGAAATCTTCGGCATCGGAACCGGCCAGTGTGTCCAGAAACAAAAGCCCGCGCTGGTGCTGCTGCGCTGCCTGTTCCACGGCGGTCATCAACTGCGTCGCCAGCCCGCGCCGGCGTGCCTGACTGAGCACCAGCAATTTCTGTACCTCGGCGCGGTTCAGGCCATTGGCCTTCTGGCACAGCGCCAGTTGCACCGTCGCCAGCACCTGGTCTTCCTCTGCCACCACCCAGAGCAGCAGGTCGCCCTGCTCAACCTCGGCCTTGACCCCGTCCCACCACGTGGCCGCCTCTTCAGCGCCGAGATCGGCCATGAAGCCGACCGAGGCCCCGTGGCGGACGGCGTCCAGCAACAGCGCCACCAGGCCTGAGCGGTAATGCGCGAAGCTTTCTGACGTGACACGGCGTAAATGGGCGGCATTCATGGGCGAAATCCTTTCAGGATGAACATTCAGGCGACAGGCGTGATGCCGGGCGCTTGCGAAGGTGGGGCAGAGGCGCCGGGCGACAGGTCCAGCTGCATGAAGGTCAGGTCCAGCCAGCGACCGAACTTGGTGCCCACCTGGGGCATTTGCCCGGTGGTGATAAAACCCTCGCGCCCATGCAGGTGAATCGACGCCGCATTACCGCTTTCGATGGCCGCGACCATCATGTGCTTGTCGCAGGCACGGGCGCGTTCGATCAGCGCTTTCATCAGCAGCGGACCCAGGCCGTTGCCCCGTTGATCGGCACGCACGTAAACCGAGTGCTCGACGGTGTGACGAAACCCCTCGAACGGTCGCCAGTCGCCGAACGACGAATAGCCCAGCACCTGATCCTCGTCGTCGACGGCGACCAGAATCGGGTACGCCTGTGCCTGGCGCGCGGCGAACCAGGTTTCGCGGTTGGCAAGGTCCACCGGCTGCTCGTTCCAGATCGCCGTGGTGTTGAGCACGGCGTCGTTGTAGATCGCCAGCACGGCCGGCATGTCAGTCAGCAAAGCGTCACGGATCGAATAGGTCATGTTCGTTTCCACGGGTTCCTGTGTGGCTGTTTCAACGGGCTTCTCAGGTTCAATGGGCCGTTCAGGCAATCGGCTGATGCACGGTGACCAGCTTGGTGCCATCCGGGAAGGTCGCCTCGACCTGGATCTCCGGGATCATTTCCGGGATGCCTTCCATCACCTGGTCACGGGTCAGCAGGGTGGTGCCGTAGTGCATCAGGTCGGCGACGGTCTGGCCGTCACGCGCACCTTCCAGCAGGGCGGCGGAGATGAAGGCCATCGCTTCCGGGTAATTAAGCTTCACACCGCGTGCCAGCCGTCGCTCGGCGACCAGGCCTGCGGTGAAGATCAGCATCTTGTCTTTTTCGCGTGGGGTCAGATCCATGGGTTTTGTCCGTTATTAAGTTCCGAATAGAGAAATCGCCGCAAACTCTGTAGGAGCGTGGCTTGTCCCGCGATCTGACGCGAAGCGGCAGTCATGGCCGTCCTTCGATCTGTCATGAGGACCGTATGGGCCGGTTTACGACGACTTCGTCGCCGATCGCGGGACAAGCCACGCTCCTACAGATGGCCAGTTTCGTTTAGGTACTCCAAATCCTCGGCGCCACCGCCTCCCGGCCCAACAGGGCAGGGCGCAGCAGCTTCCATAATTCAATCAGCCAGGCCCGCGCGTGCAGGGCTTCGTCTGCCAGGCAGCGGGCGATGATCAAACCGGGCAACTGGCTGAGGTCGCCGCGCACGGCTGAATGTGCGGCCAACTCGCGGCAGCGCTCCATCAATTCAGCATCGATTTCCCCGGTCACGATCAGCGTCGCGAACACCGGTTTGCCGCACAGGCCGATAGGCGAATCCAGCAAGCCGTCATTGCCGACGATGCGCTGGCGCTCGTGCCACAACAGCTTGCCGTCACGCCGGATATCCAGATGCGCCTGAAAGTGGCCCTGATCGAAACGCTCCCCACTGGCCGGCCGGCCCAGCGCAACCACGTCCCAATAGAACAGCCGGGCGTCGCCTTCCAGATCGATCTGCGTGGTCAGTTCAGCCTTGGCTTCGCTGAAGACGATGGATTCCTGCGGCAGCCATTCCAGCGTGCCGCCTGCAGAGACGTTTATGTCCAGTTGCTGATAGGCCGGACCCGCCGCGCGGTACCACTTCGCTGCGCCGGGGCTGGTCAATTGCGCCCAGGCGTTGGCGCCGACGCTGGCGCTGATGTCCAGCCGATCGCCGCCGGCAATGCCGCCCGGCGGGTGAACGATGATGTGCTGGCAGACCTGCGGGCCTTCCGCGTACAGGTGCTTTTGCACCCGCAACGGACCTTTGTGGCGTCGTTGCGTCGGGCGCGTGCTGTCGCCGAAACGCCCATACGCCAACTCCAGCTCGGCATGCCAGCTGGGGGTGAACAGGGCGGTGTGGGCAGGAAGATTCATAAGTCGATTATCGTGTTATCCAAGGACCGTACCTTAGCTGATCGGCGCATTAATTAGATGGTGACCAGACCCCGAACGCCTTCGGCCTCCATGTTACCGCCGCGCCCTTGCTGGACGATCTCGCCGCGGGACATGACGATGTACTGATCCGCCAGCTCGGCGGCAAAGTCGTAGAACTGCTCGACCAGCAGGATTGCCATGTCACCGCGGGCGGCGAGCTTTTTGATCACCGCGCCGATCTCCTTGATCACCGACGGCTGAATGCCTTCGGTGGGTTCGTCGAGAATCAGCAGGCGAGGGCGACTGGCGAGGGCGCGACCGATCGCCAGTTGCTGTTGTTGACCGCCGGACAGGTCGCCACCGCGCCGGTGCTTCATCTGCAGCAACACCGGGAACAGCTCGTAGATGAACGCCGGGACTTCCTTCGCCTCCGATCCCGGAAAGCGTGACAGGCCCATCAGCAGGTTTTCCTCAACGGTCAGCCGCCCGAAAATCTCCCGGCCCTGGGGCACGTAGGCGATGCCGGAATGCACGCGCTGGTGGGGCTTGAAACCGGTGATCGTCTTGCCTTCCCACTGCACAACGCCTTCTTTGGCGGGCAGCAGCCCCATCAGCACTTTCAACAGCGTGGTCTTGCCCACACCGTTGCGACCGAGCAGGCACGTGACCTCGCCGATTTTCACGTCAAACGACAGGCCGCGGAGGATGTGGCTGCCGCCGTAGAATTGATGCAGCTGAGTGACGGTTAACAATTTGATTTCCTCGGATTCATCAGCTGCAAGCTGCAAGAAAAAGCGGGTCATGCGTTTGGCTTCAGCTCGCCGCTTGCAGCTAAAAGCTTGCCGCTGGGCGGTTTACCGCCCCAAATACACTTCGATAACTCTTTCATCCGCCTGCACGTCTTCCAGCGATCCTTCCGCCAGCACGCTGCCCTGGTGCAGGACGGTGACGTGGTCGGCGATGCTGCCGACGAAACCCATGTCGTGCTCGACCACCATCAGCGAGTGCTTGCCGGCCAGGCTCTTGAACAGCTCGGCGGTGAATTCGGTTTCGGCGTCGGTCATGCCGGCGACAGGCTCGTCGAGCAGCAGCAGTTGCGGGTCCTGGACCAGCAACATGCCGATCTCCAGAAACTGCTTCTGACCGTGGGACAACAGCCCGGCGAGGCGCGACATCGACGCGCTCAGGCGAATGGTCTCCAGCACCTCGTCGATGCGGTCGCGCTGTTCGCCATTGAGCTTTGCCCGCAGGCTGGCCCACACCGATTTGTCGGTCTTCTGCGCCAACTCCAGGTTTTCGAACACGCTCAGCGCTTCAAACACCGTCGGTTTCTGAAACTTGCGGCCGATGCCGGCCTGGGCGATCTGCACTTCGCTCATCTTGGTCAGATCGAGGGTTTCGCCGAACCAGGCCTTGCCGTGACTGGGGCGGGTCTTGCCGGTGATCACGTCCATCAGCGTGGTCTTGCCCGCGCCGTTGGGGCCGATGATGCAACGCAGCTCGCCGACGCGGATGTACAGATTCAGATCGTTGAGGGCCTTGAAACCGTCGAAACTGACGCTGATGTCTTCCAGCGTCAGGATCGTGCCGTGCAAGGTGTTCAGTCCTTTGCCGGCGACCTGGCCAAGGCCGATGGCGTCGCGGCTGGTGCCGGCGTCGCTGTTCGGGTCGAGCACTGGGTCGAATGCGGGCGTCGGAGTGCTTTTCATTGCTCGCCCCTTTTTTTGATCAGGCCGATCACGCCCTTGGGCAGGTACAGCGTCACCACGATGAACAGCGCGCCGAGGAAGAACAGCCAGTATTCCGGGAAGGCCACGGTGAACCAACTCTTCATGCCATTGACCAGACCGGCGCCGAGCAGTGGGCCGATCAGCGTGCCGCGACCGCCCAGGGCGACCCAGACGGCCGCTTCAATGGAGTTGGTCGGCGACATTTCGCTCGGGTTGATGATGCCCACCTGCGGCACGTACAACGCCCCGGCCAGCCCGCACAGCACGGCGCTCAACACCCAGACAAACAGCTTGAAACCGCGCGGATCGTAGCCGCAGAACATCAAACGGTTCTCCGCATCGCGCACGGCGGTCAACACACGACCGAACTTGCTGCGGGCCAGACGCCAGCCGACAAACAGGCTGCCCGCCAGCAGCGCCACCGTCAGCAGAAACAACACCGCGCGAGTGCCCTGGGAGGTGATGCTGAACCCCAGAATGCTGCGGAAGTTGGTGAAACCGTTGTTGCCGCCAAAGCCGGTTTCGTTGCGGAAAAACAGCAGCATGCCGGCGAAGGTCAGTGCCTGGGTCATGATCGAGAAGTACACGCCCTTGATCCGCGAGCGGAAGGCGAAGAAGCCGAACACCAGTGCCAGCAACCCCGGCGCCAGGACCACCAGGCACATGGCCCAGAGGAAATGCTGGGTGCCGACCCAGTACCACGGCAGTTCGGTCCACGACAGAAAGGTCATGAACGCCGGCAGACCGTCGCCCGACGCTTCGCGCATCAGGTACATGCCCATCGCGTAACCGCCCAGCGCGAAGAACAGCCCGTGGCCCAGGGACAACAGGCCCGCGTAACCCCAGACCAGATCCAGTGCCAGGGCAACGATCGCGTAGCAGAGGATTTTGCCCACCAGCGTCAGGGTGTAGGCCGAGACTTGCAGGCTGTTGCTCTCGGGCAGCAGGGACAGCAACGGCAGGGCGATCAGCAAGGCAAGAATCACCACCCCGACCGCGACCGTGACTTGGGTGCCGGCGCGTTGCGCGGCAGTGACCATCAATGGCTGATTCATCAGTCGATCACCCGTCCTTTGAGTGCGAAGAGGCCTTGCGGACGTTTCTGAATGAACAGAATGATCAGCGCCAGGATCAGGATCTTGCCCAGTACCGCGCCGATCTGCGGTTCGAGAATCTTGTTGGCGATGCCCAGCCCGAAGGCTGCGGTGACGCTGCCGGCCAGTTGCCCGACGCCGCCGAGCACGACCACGAGGAAGGAGTCGATGATGTAGCTCTGGCCCAGGTCAGGACCGACGTTGCCAATTTGGCTGAGTGCCACGCCGCCCAGGCCGGCAATGCCGGAGCCGAGCCCGAAGGCCATCATGTCGATGCGCCCGGTGGGCACGCCGCAGCAGGCGGCCATGTTGCGGTTCTGGGTGACGGCACGCACGTTCAGGCCCAGGCGGGTTTTGTTCAGCAGCAGCCAGGTCAGCACGACGACAAACAGCGCGAAGGCGATGATGACGATGCGGTTCCAGGGCAGCACGAGATTGGGCAGCACCTGAATGCCGCCCGACAGCCATTCCGGGTTCGCCACTTCGACGTTCTGCGCGCCGAACACCACGCGAATCAGTTGGATCAGCATCAGGCTGATGCCCCAGGTCGCCAGCAGTGTTTCCAGCGGGCGACCGTACAAGTGGCGAATGACCGTACGTTCCAGGGCCATGCCGATGCACGCGGTGACGAAAAACGCGATCGGCAGCGCCACCAGCGGATAAAACTCAAGGGCGCCGGGGGCGTACCGCTGAAACATCATCTGCACGACGTAGGTGGCGTAGGCGCCGAGCATCAGCATCTCGCCGTGGGCCATGTTGATCACTCCGAGCAGGCCGAAGGTGATCGCCAGTCCCAGCGCCGCCAGCAGCAGAATCGACCCGAGCGACAGGCCGGCGAAGGCTTGCCCGAGGATCTCGCCAATCATTAATTTGCGTTTGACCTGAGCCAGGCTTGTCTCCGCCGCCAGACGCACGGTGGGGTCGGTTTCAACGTTGGGTTCGAGCAGGGTTTCCAGCCGGGTGCGGGCCAGCGGGTCACCGGTCTCACCGAGCAGGCGCACCGCGGCGAGCCGCACGGTAGGGCTCACGTCCACCAGCTGCAGGTTGGCCAGCGCCAGATTAAGGGCCGAATGGACGCTGTCGTCCTGTTCGCTCGCCACTTGTTGCACCAGCAACGGCAATTGCGCCGGACGGGCGCTTTTCTGCAGGATTTGCGCGGCGGCCAGGCGAACCTTGGGATCGGCAGCGAGCAATTGATGGCTGGCCAGCGCGGTGTTGATCAGGCCGCGAAGGCGGTTGTTCAAGCTGATGGCCTGTGGCGTGTCGGGGTTTGGCGCATCGGCCAGCGCGGGAGCGGCAGGGTCGACGGCGATGAAGCTGTCGCCGTTCTGGATGAACGCCCGCTTGCTGCTGTCGGCGGCGACGCGGCCGTCCTGCAGGGCAACCAGCAACTCGACGCGCGCCGGGTCAGGCCTGGCGGCCCAGGTTTCCAGCAGTTGGGCGCGCTCGGAGGAGTCGCCCGCGACAAAGTCGCCGGCATCGCTGGCATGGGCGGCGAAAGGCAGCCACAGGCACAGCGCGAGAATGAGGTGGTGGAAGTATCTGGGCATATCGAGTCCTGGGAGCACCCGCATGACGCAATGTCATGCAGGGAACCTGTAGGCGTGAGCTTGCTCGCGATCACGTGATGTCAGACGACATCTGCGATCTCGGTGAGATCGCATTCGCGAGCAAGCTCGCTCCCACAGGGAAAGGTTCAGCCGGAACATTTCAACCGACCGTTTACCCTGTTTTCCTTAGTTGCTCTTCACTGCGTAGTCAGGCTTTTTGTCGTTGCCCGGAATGAACGGACTCCAAGGCTGGGCGCGAATCGGCTCTTTGGTCTGCCACACCACGTTGAACTGACCGTCAGCCTTGATCTCGCCGATCATCACCGGTTTGTGCAAGTGGTGGTTGGTCTTGTCCATCGTCAGGGTGAAGCCCGACGGCGCGGCGAAGGTCTGGCCAGCCATGGCTTCGCGGACTTTATCCACGTCGGTGGATTTGGCTTTCTCGACCGCTTGCGCCCACATGTGGATACCCACGTACGTGGCTTCCATCGGGTCGTTGGTCACGGCCTTGTCGGCGTTCGGCAGGTTGTGCGCCTTGGCGTAGGCCTTCCAGTCGGCGACGAACTTGGTGTTGACCGGGTTCTTCACCGATTCGAAGTAGTTCCACGCCGCCAGGTTGCCCACCAGCGGTTTGGTGTCGACGCCGCGCAGTTCTTCTTCGCCGACCGAGAACGCTACAACCGGTACGTCGGTGGCCTTCAGCCCCTGATTGCCCAGTTCCTTATAGAACGGCACGTTGGAGTCACCGTTGACCGTTGAGATCACCGCCGTCTTGCCGCCCGCCGCGAACTTTTTGATGTTCGACACGATGGTCTGGTAATCGCTGTGACCGAACGGGGTGTAGACCTCTTCGATGTCCTTGTCCGCGATACCTTTGGAGTGCAGGAACGAGCGCAGAATCTTGTTGGTGGTGCGCGGGTAAACGTAGTCGGTGCCCAGCAGGAAGAAGCGCTTGGCCGCGCCACCGTCTTCGCTCATCAGGTATTCAACCGCAGGAATCGCTTGCTGGTTGGGCGCGGCCCCGGTGTAGAACACGTTCGGCGACATCTCTTCGCCTTCGTACTGCACCGGGTAAAACAGCAAGCCGTTCAGCTCTTCGAAGACCGGCAACACCGACTTGCGCGACACCGAGGTCCAGCAGCCAAACACCACGGCGACCTTGTCCTGGGTCAGCAACTGGCGGCCCTTCTCGGCAAACAACGGCCAATTCGACGCGGGGTCGACCACCACAGGCTCAAGCATCTTGCCGTTGACGCCGCCCTTGGCGTTGATTTCATCAATGGTCATCAGCGCCATGTCCTTGAGCGAGGTCTCGGAGATGGCCATGGTGCCGGACAAAGAATGCAGAATGCCGACCTTGATGGTCTCGGCCGCCTGAGCGGTCCAGGTCAAACCCATCGCTGCGATCGATGCAGACAAAGTGAACGCTTTCAGCAAACTACGACGCTTCATTGGCTAGCTCCATTCTCTGATTTTTTTAGATGACGGCTGTTGGCGGTGCACAGTTGCGTCTGCTTAGGCTTTAGCAAACGCTGGGCCAAGGCTGCGCGCGTCGCAAAATGGAATCAAAACTTCGCGTGAACCCGGCGCCGCGCACCAATGTGGATCGGTGCGGGGCGGGTGGTGCGTCAAGCGCGCTCAACTGGTGCGATACCGTCCGGCGCCCCTCGTTTGACTGGCCTGGCGCACTCGGCAAGGGCTGCTACCTCACGAAAAGCTCACGCTCCCCCGTAAACAGATCAAAGGTTTCGTAGACGATGTTGTCCGGCGCGGTGAAATAGGCGAACGCCTGTCCGTTCACCTCTTGAAACGCTTTGAGCTGAACGCGGGTGCCGGGCGGGATAGCGACGTGGTCGGCAAGAAAATCCGAGAACATGTTCTTCTTCGGTACCGACGGCGCAAAGATCAGAAACACCGGACGCGTATTACTGAGTGCCTGGTCCGTCACGAACCTGTCCAAGCTCCAGCGCACGGCATTCCCGCGGCTAATGGACGCTGATTGCACCCCTGCGTCAACAAACACCGCGCCGAGCTGGCGTCGTAATTGTTGCAGACCCTCGTCCGTGACGCGCGCGGCACGGAACGCATCGCCTTTCCATGAACGCAGGCGGTAGAACTGGTTGAGAAACGCCTGGGTCCGGGGCGTCCGCGCTCCGCTTCTCAGGAGTTGATTGATCTCTGCGGATCCGCCTTCGATGTAGTCGAGGAGCTCGGGGTACAGCTCCGCCCTTGCGCGTTCGGCCAGGGCCAGGAACCGGGGTTCATCGAGGGACGGTTCAGCAATGCTAATGCCTTCAGACGGGAACGGCCATCCGGTGAGCAGCAGGCTTAGGTCATGCCGGGCCTGTCGACTCGCGCTCGGTGCCAGGCGCACCACCGGCTGCGAGAGCTTGCGCCAGCCCCCGGTCCTTGTCCGCACAACGTATTCGTCCTCATGGATCAGCAGCGCGGGGTCTCGGTAATAGGGGCGGTACAGGCGGCACCGCCCGAACAGGTTGAACCGTCGAGCCACGTAGGCCTTTTCAGAATCGAGGGTGATCTCGGTAAATTTTTTCGGGTCAAGCCTCGTGATCATGCCCGACTCGGCAAAGTAGGGCGCCCCAGCGGGTGACAGCAGATAGCCGATCTGCACCTGTCCATGGCGTCCGGTGCGGCGGACCAGGTGCGGGCGTTTTATCGCCGCCAGTTGACGGCCCTTGAAGGCTGCGCCACCTGCGCGGGAGATACCGGCGGTCAGCAGATAACCGGCCGCGTCCATAAACTCCTGTGCGGCACCGTCCCAGTCGTTTTCATCGACTTTTTGAAAGCCGCTCCAGGCGTTGGCCAGGCCCATTCCGAGCGCGAGGGGGATCATGACCGGCGGGGGCAACAGCAGCAGGGCCACGCTCACCACCATGTCGAAGGTTTGCCACCGGGACTCGCCACTGCCGGGCTGGATCAGCAGCGATTTCGCTTCCTCTTTCAACTGGCGGATCCTGCCCCCGAAATACTCGTCTAACAGATCGCCCGTCTGCGTCACAAACACCACTGGATGCGTAAAGTGGGACGGGATGGGAAGCGGACTCGGCAGCGACGCCAGTACGTCCGGGAGGCGCCAGTGCTTGAGCGACTCTTCGTAATCGAGCATCAGCCTGGCCTGGCGTCTGTCGGCCAGCGGCAGCAGCCTCGCCATGTAGGATTTGTACGTGTCGTTTTCCAGAAAAGCGTTCGTGAGGTGGAACATGCTGTCGAATGCGCGGAACACCACGTTATCCGGGGCGTTGAGCGTGCAAAGCACAAGAGGCCCCTTGCTGAATTTGCCAGCGGGGGCAATCAACATGACGTCCGGGATCTTGACCCCGCTAATGTGCAGCAATCGCACCTCGATATTGACCTCGTCCACCCCCGGACGCCGCTGCGAATCGGGGCCCTCCAGTACCGCTTTGATCCAGCGCAGCCGGTTCTCGGGAAATCCGTTGAGCTGACTCTCCCTATACGCCATGCCCAGTCGCGCCAGCAGCAACTCGCGGTGCTGGCGCTTCAACTGGCCAGCGTACTCGGAGTGATCAAGGTGTTCGGTTAGGTAGTCGTCCAGCCGCTTTGGAATCTGGATTCGCGCTAGCAGCTCTCTCACGAAAGCGCCAGAAAGCCCCGGTATCTCTGCACCGTGTTCGTCTGCAGCCCGTAACTCGATGGCGTTCTGGATGTTCGTCCGTAGGGCGTCTTCGTGGGCCAATGCGTGCAGCGAGTGGGTCTGGAACCGGGTTGTCGTTTCTGTCGGGGTAAGGGGGTAAAACAGGGACGCGTCGAGATGCTGGAACGTCGCAATGACCTGAATATTTCGAGGCGCCAGCTGGATATTTTTCTCTGCCAGTGCGGCGGTGACCGTTGCATCGACGTAGGCCGTAATGACGTGGGCGCCGTTAGCTTGCGGCGTGTTGAAGTAGTCCAGACTGATGCGCCGGATGGTCCGGATAGACTGAGCGTAAGCCGTCGCATCGCGGGTCCATTCGGCCCGCTGTTCTTCGCTCATTTTGTCCCACCAGTCCGGCATCTGCTCGCGGACCACATCACAATCCAGCTGCCGCTCGATGCGGTGGTTGTCGAACAGTTGATCCGAGGCCATCAGCTCGAGAATGAGTCGCTGCAACGACGGCTGATTGAGGTTCAGGGATTGAGCGATGTTCACCGCGTGGTCGAAGTCTGCCTTCTGCTTGATGATCTGCGATGTCAGCAGCAGGCTCATGAAATTATTGCCCAGCTTCTGCAGGCCCCAACGTACAGGGGGCTGCTCAACGTCAGTGTTGGGCAGCGCCATTGTGATGACATCGTTGAGCCTGAGATGGCCCAGCAACTGGCGGCGTTGCGTCTCGTCGGCAAGGCGACGGGTGAGGGTGCCGGTGAGCTGATTCACTGAATCGAATCGTTCCAGACTGCCGGCAGGGGTGTAGAGAACGACCTCTCCTACTGACTCGTCGTCAGGTGCCGGAACCTGATCGCTGCGTTGCTCGGTGATGACAAACGCCCCTGTCAGGGGAAACAGTGCGGTGGAGCTTGTCCCCAACCACAGGTTAAAGACGTCGTGCTTCTGCAGTGGGTCCGCCGAGGTGTCCATGCCGTAATCCAGTGTGGCGTCGAGCATGCTGTACAGATACGGACGAAACTCACCTTTTTCGACTCGCATCTGGCCCTCCAGCCTGAGCAATTTGACCCGATCCGCGAGGAAGTCGTCTCCCCGCTTTTTACCGGAGGGTTGAAGCTCTGCCCAATGATCCGACAGTGTTTGTTTGTAGCGGGCGGGCAGGGCCTGCGCGACGGCTGCATACAGAGCGATCAGTGCGTCGCGGTCCAGCCCGCCGATGGAGGGCGTGTCTGACAACGGAAACTCGGTGGTGTAGAGCCCGGCAGACTCGACGTTCTGCCACTGAAAAAGCCCGGTGAAGTGGGCTGTCAGGCTGGCAATCAGCGGGTAACTGCTGGTGACTTCGGTTGCGCCGGGTTCGATGCTTCGCTCCTGGCAGACCAGCCGGGCACGGGCGTAATCGAACGCCAGCCCGCGATGGCTCAGGCGAAGGCAGTCAGTGAGCGTCTGTTCAAGGGCCTGGGTGAAATCGGGGAGTGTGTAAATCGTCAAGGCAGAGCTGTCGACGTCGAGCATGGATGGAGCGGTAACGTTCGTGGAATTCATGGCGCCTGTTCGTATGCATGAGGGATGACTCGCAGAACCGACGGGTTCGGCGACTCGTTTCATGGAGTCAGGGCGTGAGGCGCGCGTCTGTAGGCGGAGCCAAGTCTGGAGGTAAAGGAAAAGCGACCAGACGGGTAGGAGTTTTCGCGGAGGAGGTGGGACATTCGACGATCAGAAAAACAGGTGCGAAGCCTGAAACCCGAAATGAGGAGGAATTCATCACTAAACCACCCAAAAGAGGTTCCAGGCTCCGCGAGACGCAATCTAAGCTGTTGTCGCCGTTTTGGCAAAGCGCGAACGCACTATTCGATCGAGCATCCATACCGCCAGCATCGAAACCCCTACCAGCGGAAACGCCACGCCCAGCGCGACCATCACCACCGTTGCGGCTTTCCAGCGCGGCAGGTCATGACGCAACGGCGGAACGCCGAAACCGTTCTGCGGGCGACGCTTCCACCAGATCACGATTCCGCTCACCGAACTCAGCAGCACCATCAGGCAGATGAACAGAATCAGCAGCTGGTTTACCCAGCCGTACATCTTGCCTTCGTGCAGCATCACGCCCAGTTCAGTGGCCTTGGACACGGTGCTGTAATCGCTGTAACGCACGTCCGCCAGCACCTTGCCGCTGTACTGATCGACATGCAGCGTGGCGTCATTGCGCGGGTCGTCGGCGAACACGGAGACGGTGAACACGCCATCGGCGGTTTTCGGTTGGGTGATGCTGTAGCCCGGTTCGATAGTGCGCGCCTTGGCGATGTCCACTACCTGCTGCAGGGAGATGCCTGGCGCTGCGGGAGCGCTGGACATGTGCGCGTGATTCATGTGCTCGGCGTGATCCCCGGACGACACCGGCATCGGCGTGTTTTCCATGGCCCACGGCACGGTCTGCACACTGGCGCTGTTCAAGGCGCCCGCCTGCTTGTCCGACTTGGGCACGTCATTCCACATCGCCGCCGGAAACGTGTTCCAGACATCGGCATACACCTTCCCCCACATGCCGGTCCAGGTCATGCCGCTCAGCAACATGAACAGCAGCGCCACCGCCCCCCAGAATCCGGTCACCGCGTGCAGGTCGCGCCAGAGAATGCGGCCTCGGGCGGAGAGACGAGGCCAGAGCACGCCGGCGGGTGATCGACCGCGTGGCCACCACAGATACACGCCCGAAACCACCAGCACGATGCCCCAGCCGGCGGCCAGTTCCACCAGCCGGTCGCCGACGGTGCCGATCATCAGTTCGCCGTGCAGTTCGCGCGCGATGGCTTGCAGGTTTTGCTTTGCGTCCTGGGTGCCAAGCACCGTGCCGCTGTAGGGATCGATGAACACGTTCATGTCGCGGCCGGCGTTTTTGACCACGAACTGCGCGCCGCCCTCGGCATTCAGCGGCGGCAGGTATTTGCTCACCTGAGCCTGTGGAAAGGCCGTCAGCACACGCTTTTGCAGGTCATCGGCACTGAGTGAGTGGTGCGCGGGTTTAACCGTCAGCAGGTCGCTGTACATCAGCGCGTCGAGCTGGGGTTTGAACAGGTAGATGATGCCGGTGACCGCCAGCAGAATCATGAACGGCGCGACGAACAGGCCGGCATAGAAATGCCATCGCCACGCCAGGTTGTAGAAAGACACATTCGGTTTGGACATGGTGCAACGCTCCCGTCAGGGAAAACACGGCGCAACCCGCTGGCAGCCAGAGAAGCCGTCAGCGGGTGCGAGTCAATTTGTGGCGTTCAAACGACTGACGAGAGGGGCGGCGCGCGACTGCGGGCGTTGGGGAATACGTTGCGTTGAGCGTGGCCGAGTTGCGTGGCTTCGTTGTAGAAGTCGGCGGGTCTGGGCGGGACGGGGGCGAGGACGGCGACGGTTTTGGTGAGCGCCGGGCAACTGAACAGCAGTGTGCAATAGCCGCATTTGGCCCAGATGACGTGATCGACGCCGGCGTCCAGTTCGGCCTTGGCGTGGCCGCTGTGTTCGCCCGCGCCCATCTCCATGGCCATGTCCATCGAGGCCGACATGTCCATTTCGCCATGCATCGACATCGAAGTCGGCGCGGGCATTGCCATACCGCTGTGATGCTCCATGGGCATCGACTGGGAGATCAGCGGGCCGATGAAGATCATCAGCATGGCGAACAGGCTCAGCCACGCACCCTGCGAGTGACGAGGGGCGTGGGCTGATCGGGCGCGGTTCGCGGGCGGACGGTTCAAGGGGGCGGCGTCGGGATTCGGCGGGTCAGTGGGCGTGGGCCGGGGCGGCAGCATCGGGTGGCTGTTTCAATACCATGACGTCAACGGTCAGGTCGCCCGCTTTCTCAAAGTGCAGTGTGAGGGGGAAGCTCTGCCCGTCGATCAGTCGGGCGCGGTCTTTCAGATCCAGCAGCATGACGTGATAGGCCATGGGGGCGAATGTCGCGGTGCCGCCGCCGGGGATATCCACCGTCTCGACGTGCTGCATTTTCATCAGGCCGTCCTGGCTGACGTGCTCATGCAGCTGAGCGGCACCGGCGATGGGGCTGTCGACCGCTTTCAGCTTATCGTTCTCCGCGCCTCCGTTGGTGATCACAAAATAGGCAGCGACGGTGGGCGCGTTGGGCGGCAACGCCATGGACCATGGCTGCGCGACGACCAATTGGCCCTTGGTGTAATCCTGGGCTTCAACGAAAGCCGCTGGCAGCGCAAGGGCGATCAGCAGGAGGATTTTGTTCAGCATCAACGCAGGTCTCCGGTTCATTCAGGTGCGCCAGGGCAAGGTCGACTCATCAGACCCGGGGCGATGCGTGCGGATTGCGTGCAGGCCAGCGCTGAAGGGGCGGCGCACGCAGCACCAGTACCGCAACAGGGAAACGCACCGGTTCGACCAGGGCGAACAATCCAAAACCGATGAGGGTCGGCACTGCAACCAGTGGCGTGGCGTTTGTGCAGCAGGCGCAGTGCTGCACGAACGCGATGTCGGGGTGATAGGACGATTGTTTATCGATGACTTCAACGGGCGTCATGGCCAGGCGTGATGCGGCGTCTGTGCAGCCGCTTCCCCAGACCAGCCGCTCACCCTCGGGGCGCGGCATGGTCGGCGTCATCGGCATCGCCAGCACGCCGAACAACAGTGCGAAACAGGCCACCCAGGCGAACGCCCGGCGCCGCTTCTGCGTGATGATTTGATCTTGTTGTTTTCTCATGCCGGCCATTTAGCCTGATCAGCCGCCAGATGTAAAAAGCCCGCCCGCGACGTTATGTCGCGGGGCGGATTTGGTTCAGGAAGGGTTCAGCAGGGGGCCAGACGGATGCCACACAGCTAGCTGGCATCTTCAGCATTCTGCAACGCAGCCAACACCTCGCCCACACTCCAAAAGGCCCGATCCACCTCCGGCAGCATCGGCCGTTTCAACACCAGCACCGGCACCCCGCGCTCCCGCGCCACCTCCAGCTTCGGCTCGGTGGCCGTGCTGCCGCTGTTCTTGCTGATAAGGACGTCGATGTTGCGAGTCTCGAACAACTCGCGCTCATCCTCCAGCCGGAAAGGGCCGCGCGCGCCGATCACTTCACAGCGTTCATTGCCGGGGTAAATGTCCAGGGCCCGTAGCGTCCAGAACTGATGGGCGGGAATCTCGTGCAGGTGCTGCAAAGGCTCGCGGCCCAAGGTGAACAGGGGGCGTTGAAAGGGGGTGAGGGCGGCGATCAGTTCTGCCCAGTCCGCAACTTCGCGCCAGTCATCGTCCGGCCCCGCCTGCCACGCGGGTCGACGCAATGCCCAGCAGGGAACACCGGTCAGCTTTGCCGCCGTGACAGCGTTCTGGCTCATCTGCGCAGCGTAAGGGTGCGTCGCGTCCAGGATCAGATCGATGCCTGTCTGCTGTATGAAGTTTGCCAGCCCTTCGGCGCCGCCGAACCCGCCCACACGGACTTCGCAGCGCAGGTCGGTGGGCACGCGGCCCACGCCTGCCAGGCTGTAAACGTGCTGAGGCCCCAGCGTACGGGCGATCGCCAGTGCGTCGGTGACGCCGCCGAGCAACAGCACGCGTTTCAGGCTGTGTGAGTTCAATCAAAACCTCCCGCGTGGCCGACGATCCCGCCCTGCCGGTCGATGGCGAAGACCTCGACCTCAACCTGCGCCGGCACCACGCTGCGGGCGAAATCCAGCGCGTGCTGACAGACCGCATCACCCAGCGCGATGCCGACGGCGGAGGCCATGGCCAGCGCTTGCTGACTGGTGTTGGCCTGGCGAATGTTCTGTTGCAGCTCGGCGTCCGCGCCCACATCGGCAGCCCAGCGCGCGAGCTGAACCAGATCGATACTGGAGTGGCGACTGTGCAGGTCCATATGGCCCGCCGCCAGCTTGCTGATCTTGCCGAAACCGCCGCATACACTGAGCCGCTCTACCGGGGTTTTGCGCAGGTGCTTGAGCACAGCGCCGACAAAATCCCCCATCTCGATCAGTGCGATGTCCGGGATCTGATACACCCGACGCATCGTGTCTTCGCTGGCATTGCCGGTGCAGGCGGCGATGTGCTGGTAACCGTTGGTGCGCGCGACATCGATGCCTTGGTGGATCGACGCGATGTACGCCGCGCAGGAGAAGGGACGGACGATCCCGCTGGTGCCCAGAATCGACAGGCCGCCGAGAATCCCCAACCGCGGGTTCATGGTTTTCAAAGCCAGCGTGCCGCCGTTTTCGACGCAGACCGTCACTTCAAACCCGCCGCCATAGCTCACCTCTTGGGCCAGATGCGTGAGGTGTTCGGCCATCATCCTGCGCGGCACCGGATTGATCGCCGGCTCGCCGACACCCAGCACCAGACCCGGGCGGGTGACGGTACCCACGCCTTCGCCCGCGACAAATCGCACGCCGGGCTCAGGGACCAGCCTGACTTGGGCAGACACCAGCGCGCCGTGGGTAACGTCCGGATCGTCACCGGCATCCTTGAGCGTGCCGGCCTCGGCGCCGCCCGCAATCAGACGGCAGAATTCCAGGCGCATCTGCACGCACTTGCCTTTGGGCAGCGTGATTTCGATGGCATCGTTGGTCTCAGCGGCCAGCAACAGGCGCGCGGCGGCGAGGGACGTTGCCGTGGCGCAGCTGCCAGTGGTCAAGCCGCTGCGTAACGGCGCGGGCTGTTCGGCGGTTTCGTCGCGCATCAGGGTTTGATCGCTTCGAGCAAGGTGATCGGCAGCGCCTGACGCCAAGTGTCGAACTCGCCCAGTGGTTTGGCGTGGGCCAGGTGAATGCGGGTCAGTTCGCCGCCGTATTGCTCGCGCCAGTTAACCAGCATCGCTTCGCTTTGCAGCGTGACGGCATTGGCGACCAGTCGACCGCCGGAACGCAGGCTCTGCCAGCATGCAGGCAGCACACCCTCGCGCGTTACGCCGCCGCCGATGAAGATCGCGTCCGGTTGTTCAAGGCCTTCCAGCGCATCGGGCGCACGTCCGCGAATCAGTTGCAGGCCTGGCACACCCAGCGCATCGCGGTTGAGTTCGATCAGTTGTTGCCGTCCCTCATCCGCCTCGATGGCGATGGCGTGGCAGGTCGGGTGCGCGCGCATCCACTCGATGCCGATGGAGCCGCAGCCTGCGCCCACGTCCCACAGCAGTTCACCGGGAACGGGGGCGAGCCTTGCCAGGGTGATGGCCCGCACGTCGCGCTTGGTGAGCTGACCGTCATGCCGAAACGCCTCGTCCGGCAGACCGCCCAGCGGCGAAAGACGCAATGCATCAGGCTGGGCGCGGCATTCGATGGCGACCAGGTTCAGCGCCGCGATGTCAGTGGCGTTCCACTCACCGGCGGTGCCTTCGATCTGTCGCTCGGCGCTGCCGCCTAAGTGTTCGAGCACGATCATGGGGCTCGGGCCAAACCCGCGTTCGCGGAGCTGCGCCGCGATGGCCGCCGGGCTGGAGCCGTCGTTGCTCAGCACCAGCAGGCGCAGGCCGTGTTGCAGGTGAGCATTCAAGGCCGCGACCGGGCGGGCGACGACCGACAGCGTCACCACGTCCTGCAACGCCCAACCCAGACGGGCCGCCGCCAGCGAATAAGAAGATGGCGCTGGAATCACCCGCATCTCAGCGAAGGGGACGTGTTTCGACAGGCTCGCGCCGACGCCGAACAACATGGGGTCGCCGCTGGCCAGCACGCAGACCGGGACGCCGCGTTGCTCCAGCACCGGGCTCAGGGAAAACGGGCTCGGCCACTGGCGCTGCTCGGCCTGAATGCACGGCGGCAGCAAGGCCAACTGCCGCGGGCCGCCGAACACCTGCCGCGCCTGCAGCAGCGCGTGCCGAGCGTTTCGGCCCAGACCTTTATAGCCGTCCTCACCGATTCCCACGACTGTCAGCCACGGTGACATGAATTGCCCTCAACCCGATTGCGTGCAACAGGCCCGCCTGCTCGGCCTGTGAAAGTGGCCGGCATGATACCGCGCCGACGGGGCCGGTTCGTATGGCTTTGTGAATCCGACAGAGCGTCTTTTCATGGCAGCGGCCAAAGCAGGCATAATACGGCCCCTGTAACTTTTCGTTTCTCTTTGCGTCCGCCCATTCGCACCAGGTGATCCATTGACCGAGCCGTTGTCCGCTCGCCCCTCCGCTACGCCCATTCGCCCCTCGGCTTGCCCGGGGTTGCTGCGTATCGTCCCGGCGCTGGATGGCGGCATCTGCCGGATCAAGCTGCCGGGCGGGGTGCTTTCAGCGGATCAGGCGCTGGCCGTGGCGGATGCTGCCGAGGGGTTCGCCGGCGGTGTGATCGAGGCGACCAATCGCGGCAATCTGCAGATTCGCGGTATAGGCGCCAACCATGACGGGCTGATCGCCTGCCTGCTCGATGCCGGTCTGGGGCCAAGCAATCCGGCCAGTGACGACGTACGCAATCTGATGCTCAGCCCGACCGCAGGCATCGATCCGCAGCAACTGCTGGACGTGCGTCCGCTGGCCGGGCAGATCCTGCATACCCTTGAGCACCACCCGCGTTTCCATGAGCTGTCGCCCAAATTTGCCTTGTCGCTGGACGGCGGCGAGGGGTTGGCTATGCTCGAGCATCCCCATGATCTCTGGCTGTCAGCGTTGCAGGTCGATGGCCTGACCCTGCTGGGTTTCGGGCTGGCGGGCTGTCCGGCGACCGACTCACCGGTGGCTGCAGTGGCGCCGGAAGCAGCGCACGCATGGGTGGTCGCGGTGCTGGAAACCTTTCTGGATCTCGCTCGGCCCGATCAGGCACGCATGCGCGATCTGCTGAAAGAAACGCCCGTGCACCGCTTCCTCGAACACGTCGCCGCGCGTTTGCCGCAGCCATTCGTGGTTGATCAAAAAGTAACCAGCTGGCGGCGCGAACCGATCCGGTCTTTTGCGCACATCGGCACGTACGCCCAGGCAACAGCCGGCGTTGTGGCCGTGGGCGCAGGCGTGCCGTTGGGGCGTCTGCGGCCGTCCATGTTGCGTGAAGCCGCCCGATTGGCGACTGCGTTTGGCGACGGCCAGTTGTGCATGACGCCGTGGCAAAGCCTGACGCTGCGCAATGTCCCGGCGGAAAAGTCAGCGCTCGCAGTGGATGGCTTGGGTCGGGCGGGCCTGCTCGTCGATGCCGCTCAAGCACTGTCGAAAATCGTCGCCTGCACCGGCTCCGCTGCCTGCGCTAAAGGGCTGGCTGACACCAAGGCCGACGGGCTGCGTCTGGCCGCATTGCTGCAAGAAAACGCCATCAGCCGCGCGGTGCACCTATCCGGCTGCGCGCGTTCGTGTGCTGCTGCCCATGTGGCACCGGTGACCCTGCTGGCAGCGTCGCCCGGTCGTTACGACCTTTATTTTCGTCATGCAGAAAAGGCCGGGTTCGGCGATCTGCATGCACGTGATCTCACTATTGAAGCAGTCGGCGCGTTGTTGACCGCCGACTCACGGAGCAACACCGATGATTGATTACATCCGCGACGGCCAGGAGATCTACCGTAACTCCTTCGCGATCATTCGTGCCGAAGCCCGGCTCGATTCCATCCCGGCCGACCTGGAAAAACTCGCCGTACGGGTGATTCATGCCTGCGGCATGGTCGATGCGGTCGAAGGCCTGCGCTTCTCGCCGGGCGCGGGCACGGCAGGTCGCCGCGCGCTGGCCGCCGGTGCGCCGATTCTGTGTGACGCACACATGGTCGCCGAAGGCGTCACGCGCACTCGCCTGCCCGCCAACAACCCAGTGATCTGCACCCTGAAGAACGAACGCGTGCCCGAGATGGCGCGGGAGCTGGGCAACACTCGCTCGGCCGCTGCGCTGGAGCTGTGGCGCCCGCATCTGGAAGGCGCGGTTGTGGTGATCGGCAACGCGCCGACCGCGCTGTTCTATCTGCTGGAAATGCTCGACGCCGGCGCGCCGAAACCCGCGTTGATCCTGGGTTTCCCGGTGGGCTTCGTCGGCGCCGCTGAATCCAAGGACATGCTGGCTGCCGACAGTCGCGGCGTGCCTTACGTGATCATGCAGGGCCGTCGCGGCGGCAGTGCCATGGCGGCGGCGGCGGTCAACTCACTCGCCACGGAGATCGAATGATGGCACCCCGCGGTCGTCTGATTGGCTTGGGCGTGGGGCCGGGTGATCCGGAACTCATTACCGTCAAGGCGCTGCGCCTGCTGCGCGAGTCGCCGGTGGTCGCGTACTTTGTCGCCAAGGGCAAGAAAGGCAACGCGTTCGGCATCATCGAAGGCCATCTGCAGCAGGCTCAGACGCTGATGCCGCTGGTGTACCCGGTGACCACCGAGGCTTTGCCCGTTCACCTGTCTTACGAGCAAGTGATCAGCGAGTTCTACGACCGCAGCAGCGCCGATGTGGCGGCGCATCTGGACGCCGGACGCGACGTGGCGGTGATCTGCGAAGGCGACCCGATGTTCTACGGGTCTTACATGTACCTCCACGATCGTCTGTCCGATCGCTACGAAGCCGAAGTGATTCCCGGTGTCTGCTCGATGCTCGGCGGCGCGTCGGTGCTGGGTGCGCCGCTGGTGTACCGCAATCAAAGCCTGTCTGTGCTGTCTGGCGTGTTGTCCGCCGAGGAACTCAAACGCAAGCTTCAGGATGCCGACGCTGCGGTGATCATGAAGCTGGGGCGCAACCTGCCGAAAGTGCGCCAGGTGCTGATGGAAACCGGCTTGGCGGAGCGCGCGCTGTACGTCGAGCGCGCGACCATGGCCAATCAGAAGATCGTGCCGCTGGCCGAGGTTGACCCGATGTCGTCGCCGTATTTCTCGCTGATCATTGTCCCCGGCGAACGGTGGCAAGGCTGATGGTCACGACCAGCATCAAGGCTCCGGCGATTGTCATCCTGGGCAAAGGCGCGCTGGCGACGGCGCGACGTATCCAGCAGCTGTACCCCCAATCGCTGATTTACGGGCTGGCCGGGCGCGTCGAAGAGGCCGACCGCAGCTACTCGGAGTTTGGCGCGACACTGCGTCAGCTGTATCAGCAAGACACGCCGATCATCGCGCTGTGCGCAGCGGGCATCGTCATTCGCACGTTGGCGCCGGTGTTGCTGGAGAAGGGCGTCGAGCCGCCGGTGCTCGCCGTTGCCGAGGATGGCAGCGCAGTAGTGCCGCTGCTGGGCGGACTGGGTGGCGTCAACGTCATGGCCCGGGAAGTGGCCGCCGCGCTGAACACCGCAGCGGCTATCACCACCAGTGGCGAGTTGCGCTTCGGCACATGCCTGCTTAACCCTCCAGCCGGTTACGCGCTCGGCGACCTGGAGCTGGGCAAGCGCTTCGTCAGCGACTTGCTGTCGGGCGAAAGCGTGCGTGTCGAGGGCGCGGCGCCCTGGTTGGCCCAGGCGCAGTTGCCTGAGGATGATCAGGCGCAGCTGGCGATCCACGTGGGTTACGCCGAGCGCGAGCCCAGCGATCACGAGCTGCTGATCTATCCGCGCAATGTGCTGGTGGCGCTGAGCGGTGATCTGGTCGATCCCGCCGAGGCGGTAAAAAACGCGCTCCACGATTCGCGCATTGCCGTGCAGGCGCTGGGTTGTTTACTGGCCAGCAAAGCCGAGATGGCCAGTCCGGCGCTGCACGCGGCTGCCGAATCACTGGGCGTACCGTTGCGTTTCACCGCCGCCGGTACCCCTGCGGAAATGACCCAGCAGGCATTGCCACAACTGTTGCCACCGCTCACCCCGGCGGCGGGCATTGCCATTGCTGTCGCGCCGCAGCCGCTGGAGGTTCAGCAGATTGGCTGTGCACGGGGGCGGCTGGCGGTGATCGGCCTCGGCCCGGGCGCTACCGACTTCATGATTCCCGCCGTTAAAGCCGAGCTGGCGCGCGCCAACGATGTGCTGGGCTACGAGACTTACGTGCGCATGGCCGGGCCGTTCCGCGCCGACCAAGTGCTGCACTGCACCGACAACCGCGAAGAAATGCTGCGCGCCCGGCACGCATTCGAGCTGGCCGCTGAAGGGCGCTCGGTGGTAGTGGTTTCTTCGGGTGATCCCGGCGTCTTCGCCATGGCGGCGGCGGTGCTGGAAGCGCTGCATGATTCGGACAATCCCGACTGGCACCGGGTGGATCTGCACATCCTGCCGGGCGTGTCGGCTTCGCTGGCAACCGCCGCGCTGGCGGGTGCCCCGTTGGGCCACGACTTCTGCGTCATGTCCCTGTCGGACAACCTCAAGCCGTGGGAGATCATCGAGAAGCGGCTGGACCTTGCCTGCCAGGCCGATCTGGCGCTGGCGTTCTACAACCCGATCTCGCGCTCCCGGCCCTGGCAGTTGGGGCGCGCCCTGGAAATCGTCCGCCAGCATCGGGGCCCTGACACCCCGGTGACCCTGGGACGCGACATCGGCCGGCCCGCCCAGACGTTACGGGTCATCACCCTCGGTGAGCTGACGCCGGAGCAAGTCGACATGCGCACAATGGTGCTGGTGGGGTCGTCGCTGACCTGCGTATTCCCTCGCGCCAATGGCCAGCCGTGGGTCTACACGCCGCGCTGGTATGGTGCCAAGCCGGCGTGAGTGACCGTTCGGTTCGTGCTGTGGGATTTGTCTCATAGCTGACGCAGGCCTATCAGCCGGTCGATGGGGAAACCGATCCAGCCGCGTGTAGAAACGCCAGCCGGTGGACGACTGGGCGCGTCGTCCACTGCCGTTGCCGTGCGCTAAGCGCCCGCCAACCGCTTGCTTTGCTTGATGTTTAGCTCTCCCCATGGCCAGCAGCGGTGCCGTCGCTTTGTAGGAATAGTTGCCTGAATGTGCCGAACCCGGCTACCAACCCTTGGGTGGCGCGGCGGGCAATGTTCGTTAATCTCGGAGGTGTCCACGACGGACTTACCTGCCAGTTAAAGGATTAACGAATGAAACATGAAACAAGCATGACCGACGCCGAACGCAGTGCTTTCATCGACCAGTGCCAGATGGCCAACTGCACCCACTCGTTGATCGAGCACTTCTCCGCAATGGATAACGCTGTTCCGGATCTCCCGGACGACCCAAGCCAAGGTGCCGTTGCGGCGGGCAACCTGCTGGCCTTCGCCGAAGGCGTTTCGCGGCAGAACAAAGACGACGTCATTGACTCCCTTCTGTTCGCCACGCTGGTCGCCAACAAAGCGTTCAACCCGGAGAAGCAGAGCGAGCAGTGGTACCAGCAATACAACAAGGTGTTGACGACGCTGGGCTGGTTTTCCACCAACTGGAGGTACAGCCGCTATTACTCGACGCACCGTCGATTCAGCATGGAGCAAGCAGGGCTGGAGATCATCTCTTCCGCTATCGCCGCCGCCGCACTGCCCGGGCCTGCGTCCGTCGCCATGCTGAAGGTCGCCGGTGATGCCGTCGCCGCGCTGAAAGCCCAGGAAAAACCGCTGCGAATTTTCGAGCGTCAGACCAAGACCCACCGTGGCGCGAATTTCCGTATCGGCGCTTGTACTGAATCCAGCGACGGCACTGTCAACCTGGCGATGGGTGCGGTGAATTTCTCCACCGATTCGGCTGTCACCAACGTCCTCTTTTGGGAATGGAACAGTGCTGAAGTGCAAGCTTTCCGGGGTGAGAACCATCTGGTGTTGAACACACGCGTCTATGCGGCACTGCGTACACAGATCCAGCAGCGTTTGAACAAGAGCGCCTCAGCCGCCATCGAGGAATTCCAGATCTAATCAGATAGGGGGAGGCGCCCGTCGCCTCCTTCTCAAGGAGATGTGCCCATGCATCAGGGAATGATCGAAACGCAGGTCAGCGCAGGGTGCCTGCTGTTCACGCACAGTGCCTGTACTGACTTACAGAAAAGTGACGCCGCCGATTGCGTGCTGTACACGCAGCTTGCGGCGACCAAGAAACACGCTCGCTTTACCTCCACCTCTGCCTGGAACGACACATGGCTCGCTGCTTTCATCCGTTTCGGCTGGGCGCTGAACACCCATGAGACGTTGAGTTGCCCGGCGCTGGAACTCGGGCCCGGCTCGGTGTGGGGATGGTTGAAGAGCAAGTGGCCGATTTTCATGCCCAACGACATGCTGTCTGACAGTGAGTCGGCCCTCTGGCGTTCTGTTTCCAGCCGACCCAATCAGCCAGCAGTCGACCTGCTGGCCCGCCAGGCGCTCGGGCCCTTAGTGCCGAGGGATACAAGCGACGTGCAAAAAGGCCAGAAGGTGGTGCTGCAGTTCGGCTTTCTGAACCTGAACGCAGGGCTGTCCGTTGCGCTCGTGAGCTTCACGCACCGAACTGCGCTGAAAGACGACTTTGTGTTCGAGACGCTGCAGCCCCACGATATCGTCGGCAATATCGATCTGCGCTTCTATTCCCTGCGACTCATGGACCTGGTCTACACGCCCCTGCGCAAAAACGTCAGCCAGGCGCTGGAGGGTCGTCGCCCCAGCCTGGTGTGCGCGTTGGCGGGAGCTGACGCATGAGCGCGACAGGCGCGGTAGTCGGCAATGGTCTGGTGTCACTGTCCGCCGGTATCAAGAGGCAGGACCGCGAGGACCTGTTCGACTGCCTGCTGCGAGCCGAGCGAGTGGCGGGTAAGGTCAGTCGGGATGAACATTTCACCTACTGGGCATACCGGTATGGCACGGCACTGGAGCAACGAAGTTTCAGGAAACTGAGCCCGATCATTCATGAACCAATGGTGATCGGGAGCGCGTCGGAACTGGAGGAAATCAGCTTCAGTGTTATCGAATCACGCGGCTCCGCTCGGTTGGCGCGACAGGCGAAGGCGTCGCTTCAGTCCATGCGCATCCATCGTTATGCGACGCATTTTTTTGAGAGCATCAACGCCAGCAGCGTCATCGCCGGCTTTCAGGTCATTCCGTGCGCGACGGACTCTGCGGGTAATGTGATGGTGCTGCTGTGCGGCATCCAGATGACCGGCAACGTCGAGACTAGAGATTTCGACTTCTGGTCTGAATCACGCAGTGAGCTGACATTGCGCATCACCGGAGGGGTCTACCGTTTTGACCGCACCGACTACGCCAGACACCGAGATGCCGTTGCCAGGGAGCTGGACGGCCATGGCGCACGGGCGATTCAGACCTTTGCGATCTGAGCGCCCATCAGGTCAGCAGGTAGCCCTTGATGCCCGTGAAAATGATCTGGGCGGCGAGCGCGCAGACAAACAACCCCATAAGGCGGCTGACAATCTGCAGGCCTTGATCGCCGAGAATCCGCTCGATGCTGTTGGACAGATAGAGGATGACGCCGACGGTCAGGCTGGCCAGCGCGATGCTGACGATGGCCGTGAGTTTGTCATCCCAGTGCGGCTGGCTGATGCCCATTACAAGCAGTGCGCCGATGGTGCCGGGGCCGACGGTGATGGGGATGGTCAGCGGCACAATCGCAACGTCCTGCTGGACGTTGTCGGTCTGCACGCCGGATTTGCCCTGCGCCATGGCCAGCGCGGAGATGAACAGCACGCTGCCGGCACCAATACGGAAGGCGTCGGCGGTAATGCCGAACACACCGAAAATCACCCGCCCGAACAAGTACAGCAAGACGCTGGACACCAGCGTCGCGAAGGCGATCTTCCACGCCAGGCGTCGGCGTTCCTTGCGCGAATAACCGCGGCTCAGGGAAATGAAACAGGACAGGACGAAGAACGGGCTATAGAGCACCAGCATCTTCAGGTAAACGCTGAACAGCACGTGAAGCATGGTTTGAGCTCATGGCAGCAGACTGGGACGGCGCCAAGTCTATCAGCCTGTAACGGCCACCTGGCGGTCAGTTTTGCTCGTAACGGTCTTCGCCGCGGGTGGCGCGGGTCGCGTCATCCCGGGCACGTTGCTCCACCCAGTATTCGACCAGATCGCGTAACTGCGACATCTCTACCGGCTTGGACATGTGCCCGTCCATGCCGGACTGTCGCGCGCGATCCTTGTGCTCCGCCAGAATGTGCGCGGTCAATGCCACCACAGGGGTGCGAATGCGCTGGTTTCCGGTTTCCCAGGCGCGGAACTGCTGCGTCGCCGAGAACCCGTCGAGGATCGGCATTTCGCAGTCCATCAGCACCAGGTCATAGCGCCGGGTCTTCATCGCCAGCAGCGCCTCTTCGCCATTGCTGGCAGTGTCCGGCTGCAGGTTGAGCTTGCCGAGCATGCCACGAATGACCTTGGTGGAAATGCTGTTGTCTTCGGCAACCAGAATGCGGAAGTCGCTGGGCACGTCGATATCGCCGATCGCCCCGGGAACTGCAGAAAAGGGCGCATTGCCTATGTTGCGCTGATTGAGCTCGTCCGCCAGCGTGGTCTTCAGCGTGTACCCGGCGACCGGTTTGGCGAGGATGCGTTTAACCCCGGCATTGCGCGCGATGATCTTGCTCGGCGCGTTGCTGATGCCGGTGAGCATGATCAACAGAATGTCGTGGTTCAGGCTCGGGTCTTCCTTGATCTTGGCGGCCAGTTGCATGCCGGTCATGCCGGGCATGTTCTGGTCGAGCAGGACGATATCGAAATAGTCGCGCAGGTGAGCCTTGGTGCGCAGCAGCGCCAGCGCCTCTTTGCCCGATGGCACGGCGCTGACGTTGAGCCCCCACGCGCTGCACTGCTGGACCAGCACCTTGCGGCAGGTGTCGTTGTCGTCGACCACCAGAACCCGCGCGCCTTTGAGCGGGCTGTCCAGATCGGCGGGGGGCTGCTCCAGTCGTTGTGCATCAAGGGGCAGACTCAGCCACAGCGTGCTGCCCTGATTGGTGCCGCTCTGAATGCCGAACTCGCCGCTCATCAACAGAATGAGCTGCCGGGCGATGACCAGCCCCAGGTGACCGCCCACCTTGCTGGCCGCCAGGAAATTCTTGCAATGCAGTTCAGCGTGCAGCAGCGCGTCGCGCTCGTTGGGCGTCAGCGGCGTGCCGCTGTCCTGAACGGCGATGCGCAGTCGTGGCTTGCCGCCGCGGGAGTCGAGGGCGACGACCAACAGGATCTCGCCCTCGTCGGTCTTCTTTAAGGCGTTCTCCAGCAAGCTGAGCAGCGTCTGCCGCAGGCGTGTCGGGTCACCGCTGATGACGCGCGGCACCTGGGGCTGAATGAAGCTGATCAGCTCGACACTTTGCTGTTCGGCCTTGGCGCGGAAGATGCTCAGGCAGTCCTCGATCATCGCATTGAGATCGAACTGCACGTCGTCCAGCTCGATCTGACCGGACTCCAGCTTGGTGATATCGAGGATCTCGTTGATCAGGGTCAGCAGTTCGTTGCCGGCACTGTGGATGGTCTGCACGTAATCGCGCTGCTTGACCGACAGCGGCGTGCCCAGCAGCAGCTCGGTCATCCCCAGAACGCCGTTCATGGGGGTGCGGATCTCGTGGCTGATCTTCGCCAGAAACTCGGCCTTGGCGTTGATCTCCGCTGTGCTGGCGGCGAGTTCGCGGCTGATGCTGAAGTTGTCTTCAGTGATGCTGCGATGACGCTCGCTGAGGGCGATGCTCATCAGCAGGCCGCACAGGCAAAACACCGCCAACACCCCGATGATCAGCGTCTGCGCGGGAATACTCGTCAGCCAGAGCATGGCCGGCAGTACCACGAGGTTGCCGAGATTGAACGCGATCATGGCGATCACGAACGGCCGGGCAGGGGAGTAGCCCTTCTGCAGGTGGTAGATCGACACGAGGGTGATGCTGACCGTGGTCAATGCCACCAGCAGGAACGTCATGATGTTCAGCGGCAGGGTGTCAACGAACAGCACCAGGAGCGCACCAAAGCCCACCACCAGCAGCACGCCCATCAGCAGCCGATTGAGCATCTCGACGCCGCGCTGAACGAAGAAACAGTAGGTGTACATCAGCCCGGTCGCGGCGGCGAGGAGCAGGGCGAGGTGAGCGCTCGGCGTCTGCGCCAGATGCCAGCGCGGCAGCCACGGCGCCTGAAGGTTGAGCAGCAACAGCGCACTCAGCCCCAGAAACGCCTCGCACGCTGCCAGCCACAAGCTGCTGATCGAGCGAGACTGGGCGAAGCGCGTGAGGTTCTGCACGATCAGCATGGCCAGCGAGCCGAAGAACAGGCCGAGCAGCAGGGGGCGGCGCTCGTCGGCGGCGCTGGTGACGGCGGACTGCAGCGTGATGTTAGGGCGCAGCTCCTGCTCGGACTTGAGGCGCAAATACAGGTCGAGCGGCTTGTCGCTGTGGGGCACCGGCAGCAGGAAGTCCAGTGACGGCAGGGGTTGGGCTTCGCGCGGCACCCGGTTACCGGAGCGCGAATGATCGATCAGGCTGTCGCCGTCGAGCACGTACATGTCGACCGTCGCCAGGTCAGGCGCGAAGATCCGCACCAGTTGTTCATGGGTGGCCGGGGGCAGGCGGTAGTGCAGCCACAGCGCGGCGTCGCGATTGGTCGCGCGCACCTTGTCGAGTTCGACCGGGCTGAATTGGGATTCGTAATGGGGGGAGCGAATGTCGCTGAGGTTAAGGTTTGACTGATCGTCGACAAGGGTTGACCAGCCTGCACCGACCTCGGCGGCCGCCGAAGTTATACAGAGCAGGGTCAGCAATGTGACGGTCAAACGAGTGGCAATCCTGAGCCAGCGCACGGCGAAATCCCTTCGTGAATGAAGCCTGTTTAACTCTGGGGCACCGGATGCCCGATCAGCGACTCAACGAGGAATCGCCGATCGGGCCGAGGCTCACGCCAGATCTTCGCCGCGTTCCCGGGCAATGGCGCGATAGCCGATGTCCGTGCGGTAGAAACAACCTTTCCAGTCAATCTTTGCAGCCAGCTCGTACGCTTGTTTCTGCGCATCGCCAACGCTGTCGCCCAGCGCTGTCGCGCACAGCACGCGACCGCCGGAGGTCACGATACGGCCATCCTGCAGCGCAGTGCCAGCGTGGAACACTTTGCCCGGCAACGCGGCCGCAGCGTCCAGCCCGTGAATCTCGTCGCCCTTGGCGTAGTCGGCCGGATAGCCGCCGGCTGCCAGCACGATTCCCAGACTCGGACGCGGGTCCCACTGAGCATCCACCGTATCCAGCGTTTGCGCCAGAGCGGCTTCAACCAGGGTCACCAGGCTCGACTGCAGGCGCAGCATGACAGGCTGGGTTTCCGGATCGCCAAAACGGCAGTTGAATTCGATGACTTTCGGATTGCCAGCCTTGTCGATCATCAGACCAGCATAGAGGAAACCGGTGTAAATGTTCCCCTCGGCGGCCATGCCCCGGACGGTCGGCCATATGACTTGATCCATCACGCGCTGGTGAACCTCGGCGGTGACCACCGGGGCCGGGGAATACGCACCCATGCCGCCGGTGTTCGGGCCGCTGTCGCCATCGCCGACGCGCTTGTGGTCCTGACTGGTGGCCATGGGCAGTACGTTCTTGCCGTCGACCATGACGATGAAGCTGGCTTCTTCGCCGTCGAGGAATTCCTCGATCACCACGCGCGAACCGGCGTCGCCGAAAGCATTGCCGGCCAGCATGTCACGCACGGCGTCTTCGGCTTCCGCGAGGGTCATCGCGACGATCACGCCTTTGCCCGCCGCCAGGCCGTCGGCCTTGATGACGATCGGTGCACCTTTCTCTTGCAGGTACGCCAGCGCCGGTTCGATTTCAGTGAAGTTCTGGTAGTCGGCAGAGGGAATGTTGTGGCGCGCCAGGAAGTCCTTGGTGAATGCCTTGGAGCCTTCCAGCTGTGCGGCGTCCTTGGTCGGGCCGAAGCACTTCAGGCCACGGGCGCGGAACAGGTCGACGACACCGGCGACCAACGGCACTTCCGGGCCGACGATGGTCAGCGCGACGTTCTTCTCGGCGAAGTCAGCCAGTTGCTCCAGCGCCAGCACGTCGATGGCGACGTTTTCACACTTGGCTTCAGTGGCAGTGCCGGCATTGCCGGGAGCGACGAAGACTTTCTCGACACGAGCGTCCTGCGCGACTTTCCAGGCCAGAGCGTGTTCACGGCCACCGCTGCCAATGATTAAAATATTCAAAGAAAGACTCCTTCGGAGAAGCTGCAAGCTACAAGCGGCAAGTAAAAGCGAATAGCACAACTCTTAATCACGGCTCATTGCTCTGAATTAATAAGACTGCAAGGGCGAGTAAAGCGACGCGACTCTGCTTTTACTTACCGCTTGCAGCTTGATGCTTGCCGCTGCACTCAGTGCCTGAAATGGCGCATGCCAGTGAATACCATCGCGATACCCGCTTCGTCCGCTGCTGCAATCACTTCGGCGTCACGCATTGAGCCGCCTGGCTGGATCACCGCAGTGATGCCGGCCTTGGCCGCGTTGTCGATGCCGTCCCTGAACGGGAAGAACGCATCGGAGGCCATGACAGCGCCCTGCACCTGCAAACCGGCGTGTTCGGCCTTGATCGCCGCGATGCGGGCAGAGTTCACCCGGCTCATCTGGCCTGCGCCGACGCCGATGGTCTGCCGGTTCTTGGCGTAAACGATGGCGTTGGACTTCACGTACTTGGCGACCTTCCAGGCGAAGATCAGGTCGTGAACTTCCTGCTCGGTCGGCGCGCGTTGGGTGACCACTTTCAGGTCGTCTGCGCCGATCATGCCGATGTCGCGGCTCTGCACCAGCAAGCCACCGTTGACTCGCTTGTAATCCCAGGCCGGCGCGCGCTCTGCGTCCCACTGGCCGCTGGTCAACAAGCGCACGTTGGCTTTGCTGGCAATGATGGCCTGGGCTTCAGCGCTGACGCTCGGGGCGATGATCACTTCGACGAACTGGCGCTCGACGATAGCCTTGGCCGTCTCGGCATCCAGCTCACGGTTGAAGGCGATGATGCCGCCGAACGCCGATTCGCTATCGGTGGCATAGGCCAGTTCGTAGGCCTGACGAATGCCGCCTTCTGTATCCAGGCTTACTGCAACGCCGCACGGGTTGGCGTGCTTGACGATCACGCAGGCAGGCTTGACGAAGCTCTTCACGCACTCAAGCGCCGCGTCGGTATCGGCGACGTTGTTGTAGGAAAGCTCTTTGCCTTGCAGTTGGGTCGCGGTCGCAATGCCGACTTCGGCAGGCTTGGCTTCAACGTAGAACGCCGCGCTCTGGTGTGGGTTCTCGCCGTAGCGCATTTCCTGCGCCTTGATGAACTGGCTGTTGAAGGTGCGCGGGAAGGCGCTGCGGCCTTCGGTGCTCAGGGTGTCAGCGGACTGGTCAACGCTGCCCAGGTAGTTGGCGATCATGCCGTCGTAGGCCGCAGTGTGCTCGAAAGCCTTGAGCATCAGGTCGAAGCGCTGCGCGTAAGTCAGGCCGCCGGCCTTGAGGCTTTCCAGCACGTTCGTGTAATCGCTGGCGTTGACGACGATGGCGACGTCTTTATGGTTTTTAGCAGCGGAGCGAACCATGGTCGGGCCGCCGATATCGATGTTCTCGATGGCGGTCGGCAGGTCGCAGCCCGGCTTGGAAACGGTGGCTTCGAACGGATAGAGATTCACGGCGACCAGGTCGATCGGCTTGATGCCATGTTCGCTCATGATGGCGTCGTCGATGCCGCGACGACCCAGGATGCCGCCGTGGATTTTCGGGTGCAGTGTCTTGACCCGGCCATCCATCATTTCAGCGAAGCCGGTGTAGTCGGCGACTTCTACCGCTGCAACGCCGTTGTCCTTGAGCAGCTTGAACGTACCACCGGTGGAGAGGATCTCGACACCGAGGGCTCGGAGTTCACGCGCAAATTCAAGGATACCGGTCTTGTCGGATACGCTGATCAGGGCGCGGCGGATCGGCAGGCGGGTCGTCTGGTCGGTCATCTCAACTTCCATCAAAAGCAAAAGAATTTTGCAAAAAAAACGACCGCATTGAGGTGAGGTCGCTTGTTTTTCGGATGCTTACAGCAGGTCGTACTGCTTGAGTTTCTTGCGCAGGGTGCCGCGATTCAGCCCCAGCATCTCGGAGGCCTTGGTCTGGTTGCCCTTGACGTAGTTCATCACGCACTCGAGCAACGGCGCCTCGACTTCCGAGAGCACCAGGTTGTAGACATCAGTGACGGCCGCACCTTCCAGATGAGCGAAGTAGTTGTGCAACGCCTTCTCGACGCTTCCGCGCAGGGTCTGACCCTCTTCGCTCGGCGTATTGAGGTGTTGTTTCAAATTGACGTTGTCGCTCACGGGTGTTGTTCCACTCACTAAAGTCTCAGTCATCATCGTCATGCGGCCACCTCTTCTTCGTTCCCTGCTGGGAGGGATTTATCGCGCTGGGAAAAGAACTCCCGAACGTTGGCGCACTGTGCTTCTGTATCTTCCAAACGGTTGAAAAGGGCGCGAAACTCCTTGGCGCCCGGCAACGTTGCGAGGTACCAGCCGACGTGTTTGCGGGCGATTCGCACGCCCATCACGTCGCCATAGAAGGTGTGAAGCGCAGCCAGATGCTCTAGCAGAATGCGTTCCACTTCACTGACGGGCAGGCCTGGAAGTTTTTTCCCGGTCTGCAGGTAGTGTTCTATCTCGCGAAAAATCCATGGGCGCCCCTGGGCGGCCCGGCCAATCAACAGCCCGTCGGCGCCGGTTGCGTCGAGGACGTAGCGGGCCTTCTCCGGTGAATCGATGTCGCCGTTGGCAAACACCGGGATGGACACCGCCTGCTTGATGGCGGCGATGGTGTCGTACTCGGCTTCACCGGTGTAGAGATCGGCACGGGTTCGCCCGTGCACCGCCAGCGCCTGAATGCCGGCTTGTTCGGCAATTCTGGCGACGGTCAGACCATTCTTGTTCGCCCGGTCCCAGCCGGTGCGAATCTTCAGCGTGACCGGTACCTCGACTGCCGCGACCACCGCGTGCAGGATTTCGGTCACTAACTGTTCATCTTTCAACAACGCTGAGCCAGCGGCCTTGTTGCAGACCTTTTTTGCCGGGCAACCCATGTTGATGTCGATGATCTGCGCGCCGAGTTCGACGTTGGCGCGTGCTGCGTCCGCAAGCATCTGCGGGTCCCCGCCAGCGATCTGTACCGAGCGTGGCTCGGGATCGCCTTCGTGAATCATGCGCAACCGCGACTTGCGGCTGTTCCAGAGGCTCATGTCGCTGGTGACCATTTCCGAGACCACCAGGCCTGCGCCGAGCTGGCGACAGAGTTGTCGGAATGGCTGGTCAGTGACACCCGCCATCGGGGCGAGAATCAAGCCGTTTTGCAATGTGTAAGGGCCGATGCGTACCGCCGACATAGGGTGACCTGTTGTGGGGCCGAATCACGAGGTCTGGTCCGAAAAGTGCTTCAGCGCCAATTCAGACGGGACCCAGAGTATGAAAAAGGGTGGGCATGATACCCGCTCTCGATGACTGGATAAAGGCTGAATTGGATAAAATCTGAACAGTTCCGTTCTTAACGCGAACGGTTAGGTTTAGGCCGGTATTGTCATAAAAGTGTCGTCGGATTTCGGGCATCCCGTCCCTTGCAAGGTGCTGCATTTCGGTGCGGACAAACCCGCTGCGCCTGGGTTTTCACTCCGGCGAACGGAAGCTCAGGCTGTAATTGGCCGCCTTGGGGCCCGGGTCGAGGACGTCCAGGGCGATGTGAATCGGCGTCTGGGGTGGCATTTCGTCCTTGCCCGCCAGCTCGCCGCTCAGGTACTCGCCCGGTTTGAATCGACGGCTGGCGATCAGTTGACCCGTCGCATCGGCAAAGCGTAGTTCGAGCAGCGGGAACGGCTGGGAGAATGACGCACGGTTATAGATGATCGCGTCGACGACCAGCGCGCCCTGAAACTCGGGGTGGCTGCGCACGACAAGGTTGCTGCTCTTGAGCAGTTTGATATCAACCTTGGACGGGACCTTGCAGCCGAGGGACGGGCACAGCTCCATAAAAATGGGGCGGTATTGATCCTGTCGCGCCAGCTCTTCGAAGTGGTACGCAATGTATTGGCCGGCCAGTGCGCCCAGCCCAACCAGGATCAATAGCATCCACAGCAGACGCCGTCCCCAGCGTGGTTTGGGTTTCTGCCAGGACAACTGCAGCGGGTCATCCGTCAGGTCGACCAGCGCCCTGTCCCGCAGGCCCGGTTCGTTGCGGCCGCCACGCTTGTCGGCAGCGGCGTGCGGAGGCTCATCGTCCCCATCATCATCGTCACGGGCGCTGAGGCGATCCTGATGCTCGTGGGTGTCCAGAGCGGAGAAGCGTTCCGAGGACGGCTCATCGTCGGGGTCGGCGTGAGGCTTGAGCGAGTGGGGGTGATCGGGTTCGTCGCCCAGATCGTCCGGGCTCAGCGAGAATGAAGGCTCGGTGCGATGGCGTTCCTGCTGATTGATGGGCTCGTCCAGCGGGCCTTCGTCTATCGAGTGGTCGGTATGCGCTTCGCGTTCCTCGACGACTTCGGCGCGCAGTTCGGGCAATCGGTCGACATCGTCGTGACTCATGCCGTGGGCCCACGACTCCTGCGCGACGTCAGGCTCATCGCGTCGGGCACTGAAGGACTCGACTTCGTCGTGATCGCGCGCCTTGCTGACACGCCCGAAGGACTCGGGCAGCTGAATCTCGCGCTGTTCGAGACGGGCCAGCTCGACATCGAGATCGTCCAGATCAAGGCTGTCCAGGTCCACCTCACGCTCTTCACGCTTGACCGGCAACGGCGCTGGCTGGGTCACGACGAGGGATTGTGGCGCGAGGATTTCCGGCGTCTTCTCCACGCTTTCGATGTTCGGCGCGGAAGGCGACGGCGTTTCCGGCGTTGCATCGGCGCGTTGTTCCAGCAGTTGCTTCGCGGCGTTGAACACCTGCAGGCATGAGCCACAGCGCACCATGCCTCGGGCCACGCTCAACTGGGCGTGACTGACGCGGAAACTGGTCTGGCAATGCGGGCACTGAGTGACGAAGCTGTCGGTCATGCGGGTATCCGGGGTTAAAGAGCGCCTGATGGTTGGATCTTAGGGCAACTGGCTGTCAGCGGCGACGACCAGTGATCCGTACCCAGCCCTCGCGGTTGGCGATCGGGTCCAGCTCGAAGGTGTCAGCGTACGCGGCAGCGACTTCATCGCCTTGCTCGGCAAGGATACCGGACAGCGCCAGACGGCCACCGGGTTTGACCAGGCTCGCCAGCTGCGGCGCCAGAGCAACCAGCGGGCCCGCGAGGATGTTGGCCACCAGCACATCGGCCGGCACCTGGGGCAGGTCTTCAGGCAAATACAGCGGGAATTTCTCGGCCGGGACATTGTTGCGGCCGGCATTGTCGCGCGACGCTTCCAGGGCCTGGACGTCGATGTCGGTGCCGACGGCTTGTTCAGCGCCCAGCAGCAGTGCGGCGATGGCGAGAATGCCGGAGCCGCAGCCGAAGTCCAGCACGTTGCAGCCGGCGAGGTCCTGGCCGTCGAGCCACTCGAGGCACAGCGCGGTGGTCGGATGAGTACCCGTGCCGAATGCGAGGCCCGGGTCGAGCAACAGATTGACGGCGTCCGGCTCCGGCGCGGCATGCCAGCTCGGCACGATCCACAACCGCTGGCCGAAGCGCATCGGGTTGAAGTTGTCCATCCAGCTGCGTTCCCAGTCCTGATCTTCGATCACTTCATGGGTGTGTTCCGGCAGCTCGGCGTCGGTGAGCAATCTCAGGTGAGCGAGGACGTGATCGGCATCGGTGTCGGCTTCGAACAGCGCCAGCAGGTGCGTGTGCGACCACAGCGGCGTGGTGTTCAGCTCTGGCTCGAAGATCGGCTGGTCTTCAGCGTCCATGAACGTCACCGATACGGCGCCGACTTCGAGCAGGGCGTCTTCGTAGGTTTCGGCTTGTTCGGGGCTAATGGCGAGACGGACTTGCAGCCAAGGCATGGCGGGTGACCTTCGAGTTGAAAAATTGAAAGGCGGCCGACGGCCACGAAAGACCGGCAAGTTTACGGGGTTCGTGGGGAAACAACAAAGTGGGTGTCGCGATCTGTGGCGTGCGTGTGATTCTGGCGGGGCGGTTAATCGGTAGGACCGGCTTTAGCCGGGAAGGCGTCAAGCGTAACGCCGCCAGCCTGATGCGCTCCCACCGGCGTCTTCCCGGCTAAAGCCGGTCCCATAGGATGGGCACGCCCCAAAATCCAGAGGCCCATCCCAAAAACAACAAAGCCGCTCGAGAGCGGCTTTGTTGGTCTGTAGCACTTACTGGCAGATCAATGCTTGTCAGCGGCCAGTTTGTGTTCCAGGTAGTGGATGTTGACGCCGCCTTCGCAGAAGCCTTCATCGCGGGTCAGATCACGGTGCAGCGGGATGTTGGTCTTGATCCCGTCAACCACGATTTCATCCAGGGCGTTACGCATGCGCGCCATGGCTTCTTCGCGGGTCGCGCCCCAGGTGATCAGCTTGCCGATCAACGAGTCGTAGTTGGACGGAACCTTGTAGCCGCTGTACAGGTGCGAATCCACACGCACGCCATTACCGCCTGGCGCGTGGAAATGCTTGACCAGGCCCGGACTCGGGACAAAAGTCTTCGGATCCTCTGCGTTGATCCGGCACTCCAGCGAATGCCCGGTAATGACCACGTCATCCTGGGTGTACGACAGTTTGTTGCCGGCGGCGATGCTGAGCATCTCCTTGACGATGTCGATACCGGTGACCATTTCCGAAACCGGGTGCTCCACCTGAACACGGGTGTTCATTTCGATGAAGTAGAAACGGCCGTTCTCGTACAGGAACTCGAACGTGCCAGCACCACGGTAGCCGATGTCGATGCACGCTTTGACACAGGCCGCGAACACGTCCTTGCGGGCTTGCTCGTCGATGAACGGTGCAGGCGCTTCTTCCAGAACCTTCTGGTGACGACGCTGCAGCGAACAGTCGCGGTCGCCCAGATGGATCGCCTGGCCCTGACCGTCGGAAATGACCTGGACTTCCACGTGACGTGGGTTGGTCAGGTACTTCTCGAGATAGACCATCGGGTTGCTGAACCAGGCAGCCGCTTCAGCACGGGTCTGCTTGGCGGCTTCGATCAGGTCTTCTTCCTTGTGCACCACGCGCATGCCGCGACCACCACCGCCGCCAGCGGCCTTGATGATCACTGGGTAGCCGACTTCACGGCCAATGCGCAGCGCGATCTCTTCGTCTTCCGGCAGCGGGCCGTCTGAACCGGGAACGGTTGGCACGTTGGCAAGCTTCATGGCGTCTTTGGCGGAAACCTTGTCGCCCATCAGGCGAATGGTTTCGGCTTTAGGGCCGATGAACGCGAAGCCGGATTTCTCGACCTGTTCGGCAAAGTCTGCGTTTTCCGCGAGGAAACCGTAGCCCGGGTGAATCGCCGTGGCGCCGGTCAGCTCTGCAGCCGAAATAATGGCCGGAATGTTCAGGTACGACAGGTTGGCTGGCGCCGGGCCGATACAGACAGTTTCGTCTGCCAGGCCAAGGTGCATCAGCTCACGGTCTGCCGTGGAATGGACCGCGACGGTCTTGATGCCCAGTTCTTTACAGGCACGCAAGATGCGCAAGGCGATTTCGCCGCGGTTGGCGATCAGGACTTTTTCCAACATCGCAGGCTCTCCCCGGTTCAAACGATGGTGAACAGCGGCTGGTCATACTCAACCGGCTGACCGTTTTCTACCAGGATGGATTCGATCGTGCCGCTGACTTCAGCTTCGATGTGGTTCATCATTTTCATCGCTTCAACGATGCAGATGGTGTCGCCTTTCTTGACGGTCTTGCCGACTTCAACGAACGCTGGCGAGCCAGGCGCCGGAGTGCGGTAGAAGGTGCCGACCATTGGCGATTTGACGACAGTGCCGTTGAGCTTCGGAGCAGAGGGTGCTTCGGCGGCTGCGGCCACTGGGGCTGCAGCCGGGGCAGGTGCCGGAGCGGCAACCGGGGCAGGCGCGTAGTACTGCTGTGCTGGAGTCTTGCTGTGACGGCTGATCCGTACGGATTCTTCGCCTTCACGGATCTCCAGTTCGTCGATGCCGGACTCTTCCAGCAGTTCGATCAGTTTCTTGACTTTACGGATATCCATTAATCATCAACTCCCAAGGGACGGTCAGGGGGATTTGGTAGCCGGTTCCGGCGGTCTGGCTCAGTACGGGACTGTGCCGTTCACGCCTCCGAACGCTTGGCCAATTGTTCCAGGGCGGCCTCCAGGGCCAGTCGGTAACCGCTGGCGCCAAGGCCGCAGATCACGCCTACAGCAACATCTGAAAAGTAGGAGTGATGGCGGAAAGGTTCGCGCTTGTGCACGTTTGACAGGTGCACTTCGATGAATGGGATGCTCACTCCCAGCAGCGCGTCACGTATCGCGACGCTTGTGTGCGTAAAAGCAGCCGGATTGATCAGAATGAAGTCCACGCCTTCATCGCGTGCAGCGTGGATGCGATCGATCAACTCGTATTCAGCGTTGCTCTGCAGGTACATCAGGTGGTGACCGGCTTCGCGCGCACGCTGTTCCAGATCCTGGTTGATATCGGCCAACGTGATCGAGCCATAGATCCCCGGTTCACGGGTCCCCAGCAGGTTCAGGTTAGGTCCGTGAAGAACCAGAAAGGTCGCCATCGAGTGTTCCTTGTTGTTCGCGTTTTCGACGCTCACGTACAGAGTGAGCCGCTGATGGGCAGCGACTATGCCGGAAAGTACGATGGACTGTCCAGTTACCCACAATATTCAGCACGATGCCCGATGTTCGCGCGAAGTTTGTGACCATGGCGCTAGATTTGGTCATTTGCTCTAGAAAGCCGCTCTGAGAACGCTTCGACGTCGATTTCGCCGACGACGCGTGCGTTTTCCAGCTCGTTGCCGTTTTTTCCGAAAAACAGCAGCGCGGGAGGGCCAAACAGTTTGTAGCGATCGAGCAATGCGCGTTGCTCGGCATTACTGTCCGTCATGTCGAAGCGGATCAGCTTGAAGGCCCCCAGTTGGCTGACGACTTTTGGATCTGGCAGAACCTCATGCTCGATAACCTTGCAGCTGATGCACCAGTCGGCGTACCAGTCGACCAGCACGGGTTGGCCGGCGCTTTTGGACGCTTCAAGGATCCGGTTCAGATCGCTGGCCTGGGTCACGGTCTGCCAGCGGCTTTCCGAGGCCGGTTGGGCAGGGCCCGAATCGAGCCGGGATTGACCCAGCGGACGCAGCGGATCGGTCTGCCCGCTGAAAGCGCCGTACCAGCAGGCAAGGGCGTAAACCAGCAAGAACAAGCCAAGCAATTGAGCGAGGCGGCCCCGCGTGGTCTTTTCGCCGAACTCCAATGCACCGAGGAACAACGCAACGCCGGCCCACAGCAGGCCGATTAACAGTAGCGTGAGTTGCCCCGGAATCACCCGGCTCAGCAAGCCGATGGCCAGGGTCAGCAACAGCACGCCGATGGCATTTTTGACCGCCACCAGCCACGGCCCGCTTTTAGGCAGCCACGCCGCACCGCCCGTCGCCACCAGCACCAGCGGCGCGCCCATGCCCAGGCCCAGAGCCAACAGCTTCAAGGCCCCGCCCAGGGCATCGCCGCTGGCGCTTATATAAAGCAGCGCGCCGGCCAGTGGTGCCGAGACACAGGGCGAGACCAGCAGGCTTGAAACCACGCCCAGAACCGCCGCGCCCCACAAAGACCCGCCCTGGGTATTGCCGGCGATGCGGTCCAGTCGGTCATTGAGCGCGCGGGGCAGGCGCAGCTCGAACGCACCGAACATGGCCACGGCGAACAGCGCGAAAAAACCGGCGAACGGCACGAGCACCCACGCCGATTGCAATCGCGCCTGCAGATTGAGGCTGGCGCCGAACATGCCCATCACTGCCCCAAGGATCGCGAAGCAGAGCGCCATCGGCAGCACGTAGGCCAAGGCCAAAGAGAACCCGCGCAACCCGCCGATCTGTCCGCGCAGGACCACGCCGGAGAGGATCGGCAGCATCGGCAATACGCACGGCGTGAACGTCAGGCCGACGCCGGCGAGGAAAAACAGCGCCAGTTGTTTCCAGCTGAACTCGGCGTGGGTGACATTCCCGGCAAGGGGGGTATCGGACTTTGCAGGGCTCGCGCCGTCGATGCTCAGTCGCTCGGTTTCCGGCGGGTAGCAAAGGCCCTTGTCCGCGCAGCCCTGATAGGTGACGACAAGGGTAAAGGGCCGCATGTCTCCGGTTTTGCGCGGCAGGGTGACGTCGAGGATGCCGTGATAGACCTCAACGTCGCCAAAGTACTCATCGTGCTTCTTTTCGCCGTCTGGCAGTTGCGCGGCGCCGAGGCCGATGTCGGCGGGCTCGGTGCGGAACTGAAAGCGATGGCGATACAGGTAATAGCCTTCAGTGGCGACGAACTGCAGCTTGACGGACTCTGGGCTGGTGTCGCTCAGGTTCAACTGAAACGCCTGACGCACCGGCAGAAAATCCTTGCTGTTGTCGACAGCTGCGCCGCCCAGTGTGGTGCTCGATCTGTTCTCCAGAAAGCTCGCGCCGACGGCGGGCAGGGCACAGATCAGCAGTAACAGACAAAGCAGGCGGCGCATGGCGGTCTCGCATCACAGAAGTCCGCGCATGATAGCGGAGTGGCTGCGGGCGTGCAGGGAGGGCTAGAGTTCTTCGGTCTGAACTTCGGTCTGAAAATGATGCAGGACGCAACCTGTCAAACGATGTCCGGCTGGGTGTGTTTGCTGTGGCGCGACACTGCTGCATGTACTTCTAGCCCGTGCACTTGGTTGCGGCCTGCCTTTTTTGCGCGGTACAGCGCTTCGTCTGCTTGCGAGGCCATCATCAGCGCGTCGTCGTCCTCGGTGATCTCTACCACCCCGGCGCTGAATGTGCAGAACAGGTCCACAGGCTCTGCGGGGTAATGGATTTCGGCGAAGCGCTGGCGAATTTCGTCGAGCACGCCATGGGCCGCTGCGAGATCAGTGTCCGGCATGACCACGGCGAATTCCTCACCGCCGTAGCGACCGATGTAGTCGGTCTTGCGCAGTCTTTGCTTGAGGAACAGCGCCAGGCTTTTGATCACGCGGTCGCCCATGGGGTGGCCGTGGCTGTCGTTGACCTTCTTGAAATGGTCGATGTCCAGCATCGCGAAGCTCAGCGGCTTGTTCTCTCGCCGCGAGCGGAAGCTGCAATCTTCGAGCAATTGCAGGATGTGCGTGTGGTTATACAGGCCGGTCAAGCTGTCGCGGATCATGCGCGCCTTGAGGTTGCGCGCCCGTGCCGCGCGATTGCGCACGGTGGTGATCAGGTGGCGAGGCTTGATGGGTTTGGTGAGAAAGTCATCGCCGCCTTCGCTCATCGCGTCCAGCTGTTTATCCAGATCGTCTTCAGCCGAGAGGTAGATGATCGGGACGCTGACGTAGCGATCATTGTGGCGGATCACTTTGGCCAGCTCGGTGCCGGTGCAGCCGGGCATGTACATGTCGAGGATGATCAGGTCAGGCTGAAATTCGGCCAGCTCAGCCATGGTCTTGATGGGGTCGAGCAGGGTACGGGTGACGATTCCGGCCCCGTTCAGCAAGCGTTCGGTGTGCTTCGCCTGTGCGCGCGAATCGTCGATGATCAGCACCTTGTAGGGTTCGTACTGTGCAACTCGTGTCAGGATTTCGATCTTCTCCAGCAAGCTTGACGCTTCGAGCGTGCCGGTCAGGAATTCCTCTCCACCGGCGCGCACGGCGGCGAGGCGCGTGGGCGTGTCCGTCTCGTGATGGCTGAAAAACAGCAGCGGGAGTTTTTGCTCGAGTCCTTCCTGCATCTGGGTGGCGAGCTTCAGGCCCTGGCCTGCGCCACCGAAGTCGACGTCCATGACGACAGCGGCAGGCAAGCGTTCGGCCATCGTCATGTGGAAGGTGTCGACGCTTGCGAGGGACTGCGCGCTCAGACCGAAGAACTCCAGTTGCTTGGCCAGACGCTCGCCGCGTTCATGGTCCTCCAGCACAATGTAAATCGGTTTGCGCAGGGGCGGCAGAGCGGTTTGCTCAAGACGGTCGCCGTGCCTGAGGCCGGTGTGGGACAAGCGTTGCATCAGACGGTTGAGGTCAGTAATCAGGGCGCTGCTCAATCGACCGCGATTGGCCTCGACGTCGAGCAATGCCAGGTTAATCGCGGTGGCGAGTTGCACGTGTTCGGCCTGCTCGAAGCGTTCGGCAAACCGCAGCAGCCGCTCGTTGGCCTCGGTGAGTTCAGCCATGTCCGTTGCCGACCATTCACTTTGCTGCAGTCGCTGCCACACCTCAAGGATCTGACGGGCCTGATGGATAACGCGCTGGGCAAAGTGGTGTCTGAGCCGGTCGCGGCTCGGATCTTCTGCTTCGGTCATGTCCTGACTTCTTTATAGGGGAAACCCCGATTTAAGTGGTGGCGCTATGCTAGCACTACTTTCTGCGGCTAAGGATGCCGCAAGTCATTTTCTCGTGATTTTTGACGATTTTATCCGTCAAATTTCCAGCTTTTAACCCGTTTGAGTGTACGGACCAGTTGGTTAGATTCGGGACATGCAGATCACCCGTGGTTGCGGACGGTAAGAGAATGGATGAGGTGCCATAAAGCTTCACCCTGATGGCCTCAGCATCCGCCTCCTCCCGGCTAAAGCCGGCCGGGAAGGCGCTCGACTCAGTTGCTCAACAATTGCACCTGCCATCACATTCCTGCCAAACGCACCTTGCTGTAAGGTTGCGGTCAGAAGCACTGAATTCCGTGATTGAAAGGACAAGGCCATGCTGGATTGGAAGAAGCGCTCGGGCAGCGCGGGAACTGAACGCGTTGACGAGAAACCGATGGGCAAGGCGCCTCGCGGTTATTGGGGCGGCCTGTTGTTCAGTCGCGCCGTCGGGGCCGTGGTGGGTATCTACCTGGTGGTCACTGTGGTGCTTGGCATCTGGTGGAGCAGCGAACCGCCCCTGTTTCCGGTCCAGCAGCAAGCCCAGGCCGCCGCGCAAAGCGAAGGCAAGCAGATGGTGTTGGGCTACACCACCGTCGAAACCCTCAAAACCGTCGCCTCCACTCTGCTGGACAAGCCGGGCGGTTACATTTCCAACGATCGCTCGCCGCCCGGCCTGTGGATGGACAACATGCCGAGCTGGGAATATGGCGTACTGGTGCAAGTGCGCGACCTGAGCCGTGCCCTGCGTAAAGACTTCGCCCGCTCGCAGTCACAGTCCGCCGAAGATGGCGACCTGGCACGTGCCGAGCCGTTGTTCAACTTCGACAACAAAAGCTGGGTGCTGCCTTCGAGCGAGTCTCAATACCGTGACGGTATCGCTGCGCTGAGCCGCTATCAGGCGCGCCTGTCTGACCCGAATCAAAAGGGCGCTCTGTTCTACACTCGCGCCGACAATTTGAATAACTGGCTGGGCGACGTCGGCACGCGACTGGGTTCTCTGTCCCAGCGCCTTTCCGCCAGCGTGGGTCGGGTCAAACTGAACAGCACCCTGAAAACCGAGGCGCAATCTACCGTCACGGTCAAGCCGGGCGAAGTGCCGCAGGTTGACGAAGAAATCGTTGAAACCCCATGGATGCAGATCGATAACGTCTTCTACGAAGCACGTGGTCAGGCCTGGGCGCTGTCGCACCTGCTGCGCGCGATCGAGGTCGATTTCGCCGATGTTCTGGCGAAGAAGAACGCGACCGTCAGCGTGCGTCAGATCATTCGTGAGCTGGAAGCTTCGCAAGAGCCGATCTGGAGCCCGATGATCCTCAACGGCAGCCCGTTCGGCATTTTCGCCAACCACTCGCTGGTCATGGCCAACTACCTGTCGCGTGCCAACGCGGCGGTGATTGACCTGCGTCAGCTGCTGTCCCAAGGCTGATCGATGAGTGTTTCCGATCAAGAGGCCGCCCACCGTGCGGCCTCTGATGCCGAGTTGATTGCCTGGGTTGATCGTCATGACCAACCCCTCGGTTCTTTACCCAGGGCAGATCTGCGTGAGCGCGGGCTCATCGGGCGCGGCACCTATATCCTTCTGTTCAATTCGGCTGGCGAGCTGTGTGTGCACCGACGCACGCTGAGCAAGGCCATTTATCCCGGCTACTGGGATGTGGCGGCGGGCGGTATGGTGCAGGCCGATGAAAGCTACGAGCTCTCGGCGGCGCGCGAACTGGAGGAAGAGTTGGGCGTTTCCGGCGTGGCGCTTGCGGCTCACGAGCGGTTCTTCTTCGATCAGCCGGATAACCGCCTGTGGTGCGCCGTGTTCTCGGCGATCTGGGACGGGCCATTGAAGCTGCAGCCGGAAGAAGTGCTGGAAGCGCGCTTTCTCAGCATTGATCAAGTACTGCGCGAAACCACTGAAAAGCCCTACTGCCCGGACTCGTTGGCCGCGCTGAAGCGCTATTTGGAAGGCGTCGCAAATGTCCCGTAAATTGGCGCATATTTGCACTTAGCATCGGCGCCTTTTGCCGTTACACTGCGCGACTTTTCACGCCGGACCGCCCTTGCGATCCGGTAGCGCTGCCCCTGCCTGAGTGGGGCTTCGCGGTCGGCTCCCGTCGGCCAGACTTCGCTCCTCAAGAAGAGGATTGCCGGTGGCCAAAAAAGCCGCATCCTTCGCCGCCCTCGGTGGCCTGGTATTTTCAACCGATGCCGGTCGGCATTGTCCCGACTGCCGTCAGCCTGTCGACGCCTGCACCTGCAAAAGCACGCTCATTCCGGAAGGTGATGGCATCGCCCGTGTGCGCCGTGAAAGTAAAGGCCGTGGCGGCAAGACCGTCACGACCGTCACCGGCGTTCCGCTGGCCGAAGACGCGCTCAAGGACTTGGCAAAGACCCTCAAGCAACGGTGTGGAACCGGCGGCGCGCTGAAGGATGGCGTGATCGAGATCCAGGGTGACCACGTCGACACGCTGTTGGCCGAGCTGGTCAAACAGGGTTTCAAGGCGAAGAAGTCGGGCGGTTGAGCCGTCTGTTTCGAGCCCGTTGATTTTGTCGTCGGTCTGGCCGCAGTCATCCATGCAAACTCTGCTGCGCAATGCGGGTCTATTGCCCCACAGGCGAGCAGGCGCCAAACCGTCATTTCCACGCTCTACACTGCGCCCAGCCGGTCAGGCCGGGGCTTTATGACTTTTCTATAGGGGACTTTGATGTCCGTACGACGCACACGCAAAGACGATGGCAGCCAATGGACCGTGGCAGACAGCCGCAGTGTCTACGGGATCCGTCATTGGGGGGCCGGTTATTTCGCAATCAATGAAGCCGGCCGCGTTGAAGTTCGCCCCAACGGGCCGACCAGCTCGCCCATCGATCTTTACGAGCAGGTCGATCAGCTGCGCAAAAGCGGCTTGTCCCTGCCACTGCTGGTGCGTTTCCCTGACATCCTGCAGGACCGCGTGCGTCAGTTGACCGGTGCGTTCGACGAGAACATCGCCCGCCTGGAATACCAGAGCAAATACACCGCGCTGTACCCGATCAAGGTCAACCAGCAGGAAGCGGTGGTGGAAAACATCATCGCCACGCAAAACGTTTCCATAGGCCTCGAAGCCGGCTCCAAGCCTGAGCTGATGGCCGTGCTGGCTTTGGCGCCGAAGGGCGGCACCATCGTCTGCAACGGCTACAAGGACCGCGAGTTCATTCGTCTGGCTTTGATGGGGCAGAAGCTGGGCCACAATGTCTTCATCGTCATCGAGAAAGAGTCCGAAGTCGAACTGGTCATCGAAGAAGCCGCCGAGCTGAAGGTCGCGCCGCAAGTGGGGCTGCGCGTGCGCCTGTCGTCCCTGGCCTCCAGCAAATGGGCCGACACCGGTGGCGAGAAGTCCAAGTTCGGGCTGTCCGCCGCGCAGTTGCTGTCGGTCGTCGAGCGCTTCACCAAGGCAGGGCTCGATCAGGGCATTCGTTTGCTGCACTTCCATATGGGCTCGCAGATCGCCAACCTGGCCGACTATCAGCACGGTTTCAAGGAAGCGATTCGTTATTACGGCGAGCTCCGCAACCTCGGCCTGCCGGTGGATCACATTGATGTCGGCGGCGGTCTGGGTGTGGACTACGACGGCACGCATTCGCGCAACGCCAGTTCGATCAACTACGACATGGACGATTACGCCGGTGTCGTGGTCGGGATGCTCAAGGAGTTCTGCGACGCGCAGGGCCTGCCGCATCCGCACATCTTCTCGGAGAGCGGCCGTTCGCTGACTGCGCACCACGCCATGCTGGTGATTCAGGTGACCGACGTCGAGCGTCACAACGACGAAGTGCCGGAGATCACCGACAAGGAAAGCCTGCCGGAAACCCTGCAGTGGCTGATCGATTTGCTCGGCCCGACCGACATCGAAATGGTCACCGAGACCTACTGGCGCGCCACGCACTACATGAGCGACATCGCGTCCCAGTACTCCGACGGCAAGATCACCCTGGCGCAGAAGGCCTTGGGCGAGCAGTGCTATTTCGCAGTGTGCCGCCGTTTGCACAACTCGCTGAAAGCCCGTCAGCGTTCCCATCGTCAGGTGCTCGACGAACTCAACGACAAGCTGGCCGACAAGTACATCTGCAACTTCTCGGTGTTCCAGAGCCTGCCGGATACCTGGGCGATCGATCAGGTGCTGCCGATCATTCCGCTGCATCGCCTGGACGAAGAGCCGCTGCGTCGCGCCGTACTGCAAGACCTGACCTGCGACTCCGACGGCAAGATCAATCAGTACGTCGACGAGCAGAGCATCGAGACCAGCCTGCCGGTTCACTCGTTGAACGAGGGTGAGGATTACTTGCTGGGCGTGTTCCTGGTCGGTGCGTATCAGGAAATTCTGGGCGACATGCACAACCTGTTCGGTGACACCGATTCGGTGAACATCTATCAAAACCAGGATGGCAGTGCCTATTCAGCCGGGATCGAAACCCACGACACCATCGAAGACATGCTGCGTTACGTGCACTTGTCGCCGGAAGAACTGATGACCCATTACCGGGACAAAGTGGCCAGCGCCAAGATCACCCCGCGCGAGCGTACCCAGTTTCTGGATGCCTTGCGACTGGGCCTGACGCGGTCGTCCTACCTGTCGTCGTAATGAGTTAGGTAGTCCCAAAAACGGGCCCTTGTGGCCCGTTTTCGTTGTCTGCACAGTCAGGTGTCCTTCACTGTTTCGGGAGCATGAACGATGATCAAATTGGCGCTCAAAGCAGTGCTCGCCGCCTGGCTGATGACCTTGCTGATGGCCTGCTCGCCGTTGAAGGTGCTCAACGCGTTTACCCCGAGCAGCACGTTCAGCAGAACGTCCGATCTGGCGTACGGCCCGGACCCGCGCAATAAACTCGACGTCTACACGCCCAAAGATGCAGCGCCGGACGCGCCGGTCGTCGTGTTCTTCTATGGCGGCAGCTGGACCAGCGGATCGCGGGGTGATTACGCCTTCGTCGGTGAGGCGCTGGCGTCCCGGGGCATCGTTGCGGTACTTGCCGATTATCGGTTGTACCCGCAAGTGCATTACCAGGAGCTGCTGCAGGACAGCGCCCAGGCAGTGGTCTGGACCCGCGATCACATTCGTCAGTTCGGCGGGGATCCGGCAAAGTTGTATGTGATGGGCCACAGTGCCGGGGCTTACAACGCGGCGATGCTGGCCCTGGATCCGCAATGGCTGGCGGCGGCGGGCACCACGCCTTCCATCATCAAGGGCTGGATCGGTCTGGCCGGGCCCTACGATTTTCTGCCCATCGAAGACGCGGAGGTGAAGCCGGTTTTTTACTTCCCGAATTCGCCACCGGACTCCCAGCCGATCAACCATGTCAGCGCAGCGTCACCGCCGGCGTTGCTGATCGCTTCCGTGGACGACACGGAAGTAAACCCGCAACGCAACACGGGGGGCATGGCCAGTCGGTTGCGCGCTCAGGGCGTGTCAGTGCGCGAGTTGTACTTCTCTCGCACCAGTCATCGCACGCTGGTGGGTGCACTTGCCCGCCCGTTACGCAGCCTGGCGCCGGTGCTGGAGGAGGTTGCAGCGTTTATCCACGCCCAGGATCAGGCGCAGGTCTCCAGCGTCTCGGTCAGCCGTTGAACCAGGCGCCGCTGCGGTTGAGCTTCAACGCCAGATACCCCAGCGTCAGCGCCCTCAATGCCATGAACAGCAAAAACGCCAGCCACAGCCCATGGTTACCAAACCCGCTTGCCAGCCAGGCAAACGGCGCGGTGATCAACGCCGTGACGACCATCGCGTTGCGCATCTCGCGAGCGCGGGTGGCGCCGATGAACAGGCCGTCGAGCAAATAGCTCCAGACCGCGACAAAGGGCAGCACGGCGAGATAGGGCAGATAAACGAAGGCGATGTCACGCACTGCGGTGATGTCGGTCTGCATCTCGACGAACAGGTGCCCGCCCAGCAGAAACAGCCCCACAAAAGCGACGCTGCAGATCAGCGACCAACCCCCGGAGACGTTCAACGAGCGCCGCAGCGCCTCGCGATCCCGCGCGCCGATGGCGTGTCCGCAGAGGGCTTCAACGGCGTGGGCCAGTCCGTCCAGCGCGTGGGCCATCAGCAACAGCCCATTGAGCAGCAGCGCGTTGGCTGCCACGGTGGCGTCGCCCAGTCGAGCGCCCTGCACGGTGATCAGGAAAAACACCGATTGCAGGATCAGGCTGCGAATGAAGATATCGCGATTGACCGTGAGCAGCGGTCGCCAGCTCTGCCAGCGCTTGAGCGCGGACACCGCCAGCTGTCCGGGATACGCGCGCAGACCTCTGTGGGTGAGGGCGAGACCGAGGAGGGCGCCAGTCCATTCGGCGATAACCGACGCACGTGCGCTGCCGACCACGCCCCAGTCCAGGCCCATGACGAACCACAGATTCAGCGCGATGTTGACCAGGTTGGTGGTCAGCAGAATCGCCAGCGGCGCTCGAGCGTTTTGCAGCCCGAGGAACCAGCCCACCAGCGCATAACTGGCCAGCGCGGCCGGTAAGCCGAACAAGCGGGTATGGAAGAAGTCGCGGGTCAGCTCGTTGAGATCGTCCGAGGGCTGCATCATCTCCAGCGCCAGGTGCTGGAAGGGCAGGCCGATCAGCCCCAGCAGCACAGAAAACCCAATCGCCAGCAGCAAACCCTGCAACAGCACCTGGCGCAGCGCCGCGCCGTCGTTGCGCCCGGCGGCCTGGGCGGCGAAGCCGGTCGTGCCCATGCGCAGAAACCCCATGGCCCAGGCGAGAAAGCTGTACAGCGTGCCGCCGACCGCCACCGCGCCGAGCTGGTGGGCGTGGGGCAGATGGCCGATCACCGTGCTGTCCACCAGCGAAACCAGCGGCACGGAGATATTCGACAGGATCATCGGCGCGGCCAGCGCCCACACCTGCTGATGCGTGGCGCGCTGACGCCAGTCGTTGAAGAAGTTAGACATGAAGGCTCCCGGGCTAGCGCGCGAGTGTAGCGAGAACAAAAGCACAAACCCACGGTCTATCTGCGCGCCGCGCTTTACGATTGCCAAAGCGGTGCTATAACTTCTGCTCCCTCATCGCTGCCGTCCAAATGAGTGCCTCATGCTAAACAAAGGATTGTTCCTGGCCTGCGCGCTGGTACTGCTCAGTGCCTGCGATTCCTCTTCATCCGACAAACCCGCCCCTGTCCCCGCTTCGCCGGCTGCAGCAGCTGCGCAACCCGGCCCCACCGATGCCAAGCCCAAGCCTGCGGTGGACATTCCCGCGCTGAGCAAGCGTTACGCCGGGCGCGAGTTGACGGTGGTGGACGTCTCCGAAGTTCAGCTTGATGGCGCCAGCACGCTGTCGTTGAGCTTCTCGGTGCCCTTGAACCCCGATCAGAAATTCGCTGAAAAAGTGCACCTGGTCGACAGCAAGGACGGCAAGGTCGATGGCGCCTGGGAGCTGTCGGACAACCTCATGGAGCTGCGCCTTCGTCACCTCGAGCCCCAGCGCAAACTGGTGCTGACCATCGATCCGGGCCTGGTGGCGGTGAACAACAACACCCTGGCGGCCGAGTATTCCGCGCGCTTGGAAACGGCTGATCTGCAAGCGACCGTGGGCTTCGCCAGTCGCGGTAGTCTGCTGCCCACCCGGCTCGCTGAAGGCCTGCCGGTGATCGCCTTGAACGTCGATAAAGTCGACGTCGAGTTCTTCCGCATCAAGCCTGAGTCACTGCCTGCGTTTCTTGGCTCGTGGGAAGGCTCGTCCAGTCTTGAGAGTTATCAATCCACAGAACTGCTGCCCCTGGCCGATCTGGTCTACAGCGGCCGTTTCGACCTGAACCCTGCGCGCAACACCCGCGAGACCGTGCTGCTGCCGATCTCGGGCCTCAAACCGCTGCAACAGCCGGGCGTTTATCTTGCCGTGATGCGTGCCTCCGGGACCTACAACTACACGCAGCCAGCCACGCTGTTCACTCTCAGCGACATTGGTCTGTCGGCGCACCGTTACGCCAACCGCCTGGACGTGTTCACCCAGGCGCTGGAAGGCGGCAAAGCCCAGAGCGGCGTTGACGTCGAGCTGTATGACGAGAAGGGCCGTGTGATCGGCCAGGGCAAAACCGACAACGCTGGCCACGCGGAACTGCCTTTGCCGGCCAAAGCCCAAGTGCTGCTGGCCCATCAGGGCGAGCAGACCAGCATGCTGCGCCTGAACAGCGCCGCGCTGGATCTGGCGGAATTCGACATCACCGGCCCCAAGGCCCACCCGCTGCAATTCTTTATCTTCGGCCCGCGCGACCTCTATCGTCCGGGAGAAGTGGTGCTACTCAATGGCTTGCTGCGTGACAGCGACGGCAAGAGTGTGAAACCGCAGCCGATCACCGTGGAAGTGCGCCGTCCGGATGAGCAGGTCAGTCGCAAGTTCGTGTGGGACGCTGACGCCACCGGGCTCTATCAATATCAATTGCAGCTGTCGGACGAAGCACCCACAGGTCGCTGGCAACTGGTGTTTGATCTGGGTGACGGCAAGCCGCAGCTGTATGAATTCCAGGTCGAAGATTTCCTGCCAGAGCGCATGGCGCTGGAACTCAAGGGCAGCGACATCCCGCTGGCGCCCGATGCGCCGTTCGACGTAGCCATCACCGGTCGATACCTGTACGGCGCGCCAGCGTCGGGCAATCGCCTGAACGGTCAGTTGTATGTGCGTCCTCTGCGTGAAGCGGTTCCCGCTCTGCCGGGTTATCAGTTTGGCTCGGTGACCGAGGAGGATCTCAAGCAGGACCTTGAAATCGAAGACAGCACACTGGATGCCAACGGCAAGCTCGACCTGAGTATCGACAGTCAGTGGGCCAAGGCCCGGTCACCGCTGGAGCTGGTGCTACAGGCCAGTTTGCAGGAGTCGGGTGGGCGCCCGATCACGCGGCGACTGACCCAGCCGGTCTGGCCCGCTGACGCAATGCCGGGCCTGCGCGGTTTGTTCGACGGCGAAGCCACTGATGGCGACGGCCCGGTCGAGTTCGAAGTGCTGATGGCCGACGCCCAGGGCCACAAACTGGCTGCTGACAACCTCAAGGTGCGGCTGGTGCGCGAGCGCCGCGATTACTACTGGAACTACTCCGAGAGCGATGGCTGGAGCTATCACTTCAACGAGAAGTTTCTCAACCTGTCCGAAGAAACCCTCAGCGTGAAGAAGGATTCGACGGCGAAAATCAGCTTCCCGGTTGAGTGGGGCCCGTACCGCGTCGAAGTCGAGGATCCGGCCACCGGCCTGATCAGCAGCGTGCGTTTCTGGGCCGGTTACCGCTGGCAGGACAACGCCGAAGGCGGCGCCGTGCGTCCCGATCAGGTCAAGCTGGCGCTGGACAAACCGGGCTACGCCGACGGCGACACTGCGAAAGTGACGGTCACGCCGCCGTCTGCGGGCAAGGGCTATCTGTTGGTGGAATCGAGCGAAGGGCCGCTGTGGTGGCAAGAGATCGATGTTCCCGCCGAGGGCAAAACCTACGACATCCCGATGGACAAGAAGTGGGCGCGACATGACCTCTACGTCAGCGCGCTGGTGATTCGTCCGGGTGAGCGCAAAGCCAACGTCACGCCGAAACGCGCCGTGGGCGTCCTGCACCTGCCGCTGGATCGCTCGCAACGCAAGTTGGCGCTGAGCGTCACGGCACCCGAGAAGATGCGGCCCAAGCAGCCGCTCAAACTGAAGGTCAACGCGAAGAACGCCGACGGCACGATTCCGAAAAGTGTGCATGTGCTGGTAGCGGCGGTGGACGTGGGCATTCTCAACATCACTGAATACGCCACGCCGGATCCGTTCGCGGCAATGTTCGGGCGCAAGGAGTACGGCGCCGATCAGCTGGACATCTATGGGCAGTTGATCGAGGCCGGGCGTAATCGTCTCGCCAGCCTGGCCTTCGGCGGTGACGCGGCGCTGGCCAAAGGCGGCAAGCGGCCGGAAACCAGTGTCACCATCGTCGCCCTGCAAAGCGCGCCGGTGACCCTGAACGAGCAGGGAGACGCGGAAGTCAGCGTCGACATCCCGGATTTCAACGGTGAGCTGCGGATCATGGCCCAGGCCTGGACCGATGAGCGCTACGGCATGGCCGAGGCCAAAACCGTGGTAGCGGCGCCGCTGATTGCCGAGTTGTCGGCACCGCGATTCCTGGCGGGTGGCGACCAGACCAAGGTGGCGCTGGACCTGTCGAACCTGTCCGGCAAAGCGCAGAAGCTCAATGTGCAAGTGGTTGCTGAAGGGCAGTTGAGCCTCGCAGACGGCGACGGCGCGAAAGCCGTCAGCCTGGATCAGGGGCAACGCACCACGGTGCAGATTCCGGTCAAGGCGCTGGGCGGCTTCGGTCAGGGCGTGATTCGTGTCACGGTCAATGGCCTGGACCTGCCGGGCGAGAGCCTGCCGGCGTTCAGCCGCGAATGGACCATCGGCGTGCGGCCTGCGTACCCGGCGATGCTCAAGCAATACCGCGCGGTGCTGAAGGATCAAGCATGGAGCCTGCCAGACGGTGCCCTTGAGGCGTTCGAGCCCGCTGGTCGTGAGGCGTTGCTGTCGGTGTCGAGCCGTCCGCCGCTGAACCTCGGCGAACAGATTCGCGCGCTCAAAGCCTACCCCTACGGTTGCCTGGAGCAGACCACCAGCGGCTTGTACCCGTCGCTCTACGCCGACGCCGCAACGCTCAAGCGTCTGGGCCTCCAAGGTGAATCCGATGCCGACCGCAAGCGCAAGATCGAGCTGGGCATCGAGCGACTGATCGGTATGCAGCGCTACAACGGCAGCTTCGGCCTGTGGGCGGCGGACGGCGAGGAGGAATACTGGCTGACGGCGTACGTGACCGACTTCCTGCTGCGCGCTCGCGATCAAGGCTTTGCCGTGCCACCGGACGCGCTGAAGAAAGCCAATGAGCGGCTATTGCGTTACTTGCAGGAGCGCAATCAGATCGAGGTCAATTACAGCGAAAACGCCGACCACACCCGCTTCGCCGTGCAGGCCTACGCCGGTCTGGTGTTGTCACGCAGTCAGCAGGCCCCGCTGGGTGCGCTGCGCAGTCTGTTTGATCGCCGCAGCGACGCGCGATCCGGCCTGCCGCTGGTGCAGCTGTCCATCGCGCTGGAGAAAATGGGCGACAAACCCCGTGCCGATCAGGCCTTGCTCGCAGGACTGGCGGCCGGTCGCAAGGCCAACGACTGGCTCGCCGATTACGGCAGCCCGTTGCGTGATCAGGCGTTGATTCTGTCACTGCTGGAGGAGAACAAACTGGCGACAGACAAGGTCGAGGAACGGCTGTTTGCGCTGTCCGATCAGGTCGCGGCGAACCGCTATCTGTCGACCCAGGAGCGCAACTCGCTGTTCCTCGCCGGACGCGATCTGCTCGGCAAGCCTGAAGCCAAATGGGCTGCGACCTTGAACAGCGGCAGCAACAATCGTGAACTGAGCAACGACCAGCCGGGTGTCAAGCTCGACAGCTCAGTACTGGCCGCGCCGTTGACGGTGCAGAACACCGGCGGCGATACGCTGTATCAGCAGATGACGATTTCCGGGTATCCATCCCAGCCGCCTGCGTCCGGGGGCGAGAACCTGTCGATCAGCCGTGATTACCTGGGCATGGACGGCGCGGCGCTGAACCTCAATGGCTTGAAGAGCGGCGAACTGGTCTTGGTGCATCTTAAGATCAAGGCCAGGGAGCGCGTGCCGGATGCATTGGTGGTGGATTTACTGCCGGCCGGTCTTGAGATCGAAAACCAGAATCTGGCGCAGAGTTCAGCCAGTCTTGAAGACGCCAGCGAGTCGTTGAAGCAGTGGCGCGAATCGATGGAAAACGCTGGCGTGAAGCATCAGGAATTCCGTGGCGATCGTTATGTGGCTGCGGTGGATCTGAAGGAATTCAACACGGTGCACCTGCTGTATCTGGCGCGGGCTGTGACGCCGGGCGTGTACCGCGTGCCGCCGCCGCAAGTGGAGTCGATGTATCGGCCGAACTGGCAGGCACTGGGCGAAGCGCCGGCGCAGTTGGTGGTGAAGGGCAAGAAGTAGGGATTACGCTGATGATCGCTTCCACGCTCTGCGTGGTAGCAGCCTTTACTGACGCTTTGCGTCAGGTGACGCTAGGGGACTGATTTATTTACAACGCTCCACCGTAAATTAATCTGTCCCCGGTTCCTGACGTATCAATGAATAATCCAGCTCAACAGCCACAACCCTAGAAACAGCCAGATGATCCCCATGATGATCGAGGCGCGCATGAAGGCGCGGATCGCTGAATACAGCAGCATCAACCCGATGACCAGGGCGACGATGCTGACGATTGAAGTGTCCATGCCCAGCGTGCGCGACAGGCCGTCAACGAAATTGCCGCCCGCGTGAGTGAACATGTTGAACAACCAGCTTAAGCCGTCGACGACGAAGCGGATCACGGCGCCAATCACTTGGCCGAGCCATTCGAAAACGCTTTCTACCTGCATATCTGCTTCCTGATGAGGGGCGTGGACCAAAAACGGCATTGCTCGCTTTGGCCGTCGATTGTCCGGGCGAGTTCCCTGTCGGGTAAAGGCTTTCTGTGAAGATCACCCGATTATTGCTACGACAGGCTCGCTCGGGATCGTGCGAGCGAGCGTGCTCGCGAATGGGGCGACGCTTTGCCCGCGCTTTCGCCTGGCTCATCGGCAGCCTGCTCATGGTGTGCCTGCTGCTCTGGCTGGCCGATCGGATCTGGCCGCTGCCCTTGCCCAAGGACGATCTGGCGCGCGTGGTGCTCGCCGAAGACGGCACGCCGTTGTGGCGGTTCGCCGATGCCAATGGCGTCTGGCGCTATCCGGTGACGGTCGACCAGGTGTCGCCCTATTACCTCGAAGCGCTGCTGACCTACGAAGATCGCTGGTTCTATCAGCACCCTGGCGTAAATCCCATGGCACTGGCGCGCGCCGCTTGGCAGAACCTCGCTGGCGGCCACGTGGTGTCCGGTGGCAGCACGCTGTCGATGCAGGTCGCCCGTTTGCTCGACCCGCATTCGCGCACGCTGGCGGGAAAACTCCGACAACTGTGGCGCACAGCGCAGCTGGAATGGCACCTGTCCAAACAGGACATTCTGGTGCTGTACCTGAACCGCGCTCCGTTTGGCGGCACCTTGCAGGGCGTCGCCGCCGCCAGTTGGGCGTACCTGGGCAAGTCCCCGCAGCAGCTGACCCGTGCCGACGCGGCGCTGCTGGCGGTCTTGCCCCAGGCGCCGAGTCGCTTGCGTCCGGATCGCCACGCGCAACGCGCCCAGGCCGCGCGGGACAAGGTGTTACGGCGTCTGGCCGAGTTCGGCACCTGGCCCCAGGGGGCCGTTGACGAAGCGCTGGAAGAACCGCTGCTGCTCGCACCTCGCCAGGAACCCAGCCTGGCGCCTTTGCTCGCCCGGCGCCTGAACCGCCCGAACAGCCCGCCGCTGATCCGCACCACCCTGGACGCCGGTCTGCAGCGACGTCTCGAAGACCTGCTGCTGGGCTGGCGCGCGCGTCTCCCCGAGCGCACGTCCGCTGCGATTCTGGTCGTAGAAGCGCAGAACATGGCCGTGCGCGCGTACGTCGGCTCGGTGGACATCGGTGATGCCAAACGCTTTGGTCATGTGGACATGGTCAGCGCGCTGCGGTCACCCGGGTCAACGCTAAAACCCTTTCTCTACGGCAAGGCCATCGACGCCGGGCTGATCCATTCCGAGTCATTGCTGCAGGACGTGCCAAGGCGCTATGGCGACTATCGTCCCGGCAATTTTTCGTCGGGCTTCAACGGTGCGGTGGCGGCAAGCTCGGCGCTGTCGATGTCGCTCAATCTGCCAGCGGTGCAGTTGCTGGAAGCCTACGGCCCCAAGCGCTTTGCGGCGGAATTGCGCAATGGCGGCGTGCCGTTGACTCTACCGCCTCTGGCCGAACCCAATCTGGCGTTGATCCTTGGCGGTGCAGGCAGTCGGCTGGAAGATCTGGTCGGTGGCTACAGCGCGTTTGCGCGGGGCGGACGCAGTGCGGACATTCGTTTGCAGCCCGATGACCGTCTGCGTGACCGACCGATGATGTCGCCCGGCGCGGCGTGGATCATTCGGCGGATTCTCAGCGGCCAATCCCGGCCTGACCTCGATCCCCACGCCGAGCTTGTGCAGCGCCCGCAACTGGCCTGGAAAACCGGCACCAGTTACGGCTTTCGAGATGCGTGGTCGATTGGCGTAGGGCCGATGTTTCTGATCGGCGTGTGGATCGGCCGCCCGGACGGAACCCCGGTGCCGGGGCAGTTTGGGCTGGCGTCGGCAGCGCCACTGATGCTGCAGGTTCACGACCTGCTGGTGAACCGCGACGCCCAGCGCAACATCCTGCCGCCCGTGTTGCCGGTGCCGCTCAACGTCGGCGTTGCCGCCATCTGCTGGCCGCTGGGGCAGCCGATGAGCAAAAGCGACCCGAACTGCCGTCGCCAGCGTTTCGCCTGGACCCTCGACGGCACGACGCCGCCGACCATGCAGGCGACCGATCAGCCGTTGGGGTTGGGGCTCACGGAGAAAGTCTGGCTGAACGACAAGGGCTTGCGCGTCGCGGCAAGTTGTCCACAGGCTCAGGCCAAAGAGATTGCCCTCTGGCCGGCGCCGCTCGAACCCTGGCTGCCCAAGAGCGAGCGGCGCGAGGCACGCTTGCCGGACATCGACCCGTCATGCCCGCCCCAAGGGTTGAGCCTGGCGCCGCCGTTGTCGGTAGTGGGGGTGCGAGAGGGCGATCAGTTGCGCTTGCCTGCCGGCAGTCAGCAGCTATTGCGCCTCAAGCTGTCGGCGCTGGGCGGAAGTGGCCGGCGCTGGTGGTTCATCGACGGCACGCCGGTGGGCGACACCGCCAGTCAGGACAGCTACACCCACACCTTCACACGCATGGGGCGATATCAACTGAGCGTGCTGGATGAAAGCGGACAGACTGCCAGAGTGGAATTCAGTGTGGTGGATTGAGGCCTGGAGTTCGCCCCACTCTTGTGGGCGCGAGCGGGGTGGCGGTCCACCTTGCTCGCGAATGGGTGCTACAACCGCTGAATCTTCGGCGGTTGCAATGCCGTCTTCGTGAGCAAGCTCACTCCCACATGGACCATGCCTCACCGGCTGAGAACTGGGATCCACCCTCAATGGGGCGGGTATTGCTGCAGGATTTTCTGCACCGTCTGGCGCAAAGCCTGCTCGCGCGCAGCAGGGTTGGCGTTGCCGTCACTGACCATCTGTTCGGTGCTGCCACGCCACACCAGCTTGCCGTCCTTGCCGTCGAGCATGTCGATCTGCAGCGTCGAGACTTTGTAATCGATGTTGCGCGTCTCGGTGCCGATCGGGCCGCCCCAGTAGCCGCCCCATGGATTGCCCCAATACCCGCCACCGCCGCCGTAGTTGGTGGTGACCGTCTGCTGACGGTTCTCAACGATCAGCCACGTCTGCAATTGAACGTCCGCTTTCACGCCGGGCGCCGCCATGCGCAGGCCGCGCTGCTCAAGCTGCTCGCCGACTGCCTGGCGAATGCGCTGCTCGGTGAGGTCACTTTTGATCCGCGGATCGTCGGGCTGATATTGCAAACCGGGCTCCTTCCACGCCCAGGACCGGTAGGCGCCGAAATCGCGCTGGGCGTCGAAGTCGCGGTTGACCCGATCAGTCTGGCAGGCGCCGAGCAGCAGGGCGACACAAAGGACAGCAATGCGGCGGTACATGGGATTTCTCCAGCGTGTAAACAAAACGCCATGGGGCGCGAAATCAGGACGGCGGGTAGGCCGTCAGGGCTTGTTGTACGGCCTGGCGCAGGGCTTTGGCGCGCGTCGACTGATCGCCGCCGCTGGCAGTTTCGGCGCTCGCGCTCCAGACCGGCTGACCGCTGCGGGCATCGAACAGACTGATGCGCACCACAACTACCTGCTCTTGATAGGTGCGCACGATCGGCACGCTGGCATAACCGCCGTAACCATTGCGGTACCCATTGCTACCGTAATAACCCACACCTGAACCGCCGTAGTACGGATCGTAATAGTCGTCACGCACCTGCCGAATCCGGGTCTCTGCATGGGCATCGGCGGCCACGCGCAGGTCTGCCGCCTGCGGGTTCTGCGAAGGCCGCAGACCGCGTTGATCCAGCCCGTTGCTGACGGCTTCGGCCAGTTGAGCAGAGTCAGCCCAGAGGGTGCCCGGCGGCAACTGTCCGTTGAGCCAGGCCCAGTTGCGATAGCGGCCATAGTCGCGCGGCGCCGCAGGGTAAGCGCTCATGTCGATCGCATTGGCGGCCTGAGGCGGCGCCGGTGGAATGGCCGCAGACACGGCGCGATAAGGGTTGGGGCTCTGGCAGGCGGCGAGGCCCATGCAGAGGGAAAGCAAAGCGAGACGGCGTTTCATGAGGGTCTCCGCAGCGAGTGTTAAGCAGCGTGTATCAACCAGCGTGGGTCAGACAGCCCGGCACATCCAGTGCAGATAGCGTCCCAGTCCGGCGAAGGCCGGGTGGCGACGGTGTGCGAGCTCCATTTCCAAGAGGTCCGCGAGATCAGCTTTGGCCTGAAACTCGACCGGCATGTAATCGTGAAAAACCCGAACGCCACTCTGGGTTCTGACTCGCCACAGGGAGCCAAGTTGCGCCGCCAGTTCGCGGGGATCAACAGGCTCCTGGGGCGTCAGGCTCTGTTTTTCACCGGCCAGGGTGTTCTTGCGCATCTTGCGGAAGTGGCCCTTGAGCAGGTTGCGGTAAATCAGTGCGTCGCGGTTGTAAAAAGCCAGTGACAGCCAGCCGTCGGGCTCGGTCAACTGATGCAGCACCGGCAGAATCGTGAACGGCTCGTCCAGCCACTCCAGCACTGCATGGCAGATCACCAGGTCGTAACGCTCGGTCAGAATATCGGGCAGGGCTTGCCAAGGTGCTTGAATGAACGTGGCGCGCTGACCGGCATCGGCGAAGCGCTGGCGGGCGCCCTCCAGCATGGGGGCGGCGGGCTCAGCCAAAGTGACGTCATGGCCGCGTCCGGCGAGCCACAACGACATGTGGCCAAGCCCCGCGCCAATGTCCAGCACGCGCAACGGACGATCCGGCAGGCTCTCGGTGAGGTCAGCTTGCAGCACCGCTAGACGGATCGCGCCCTTGGCGCCGCCGTAGATTTTTTCAGCGAAGCGCGTCGCCAGTTGATCGAAATGACGGTCGCTCATTGGCTGAACCGCCGTTCGCCGTCCGCCAGTTTCGCGCGCACGACTTCATCCATGTCCAGGCCCAACTCGCTGCACAACAAAAGCAGGTAAAGCACGATGTCCCCGACTTCCTGCCCGGCGTGGGCCAGTTCATCAGCCGGCAGTTGGCGGGACTGATCTTCGGTTTTCCACTGGAAGATTTCCACCAGTTCAGCCATTTCCACGCTGGCGGCCATGGCCAGGTTTTTCGGGCTGTGAAATTGCCGCCAGTCGTTGTTATCGCGGATGCGATGCAGGCGTTCGGTGAGTTCGTCGAGGTTCATGGGGGTCTCCTGAAGGTGCGTAGCTTCAGGGGGATAAGGGATTGATGCAAGGGGTCGCAGTGTTCAGAGATGCAGGTTCAAGACCCACCACGACGGTGCGCCGATTCCCTTTGTAGGACCGGCTTTAGCCGGGAAAGCGGCAGATGCCACACCGCAAAAGTGATGGCCCAAGCACAGCCATCACTCCGAAGCCGGCCGCCAGCTCCCCAGCACATGCACGATCCCTTCCGCCCCCTCAACCTTGAACTGCCCATGGGACCCCGCCGCGCTGGCAGACAGCGTCACCCCGCTGGGCAGCCGCACTGGTTTTTGAAATGCCACCGATATCTCCACATTCGAGGCCGGCAGGTGATCTTCAAGGGCCGCCAACGAGCGGCTTTTTATCCACAGCCCATGGGCAATCGCCTTGGGAAAACCGAACAGTTTGGCGCTGCTGTCACTCAGGTGAATCGGGTTGTAATCACCACTGACCTTCGCGTATTGGCGACCGATGTCCGACGGCGCCGACCACGTCGCCAGTTCCGTCATCGGCAGTGGCGCGGGCTCGTCATCGCCTTCGATCTCTCCATCCACGTGAACGCCTCGGCACAGCATCGTGCTCTCTTCCTCCCACAGCAGGCCCAGCGCATCCTCGATCTGGGTGATCAGACTGAACGTCGCGCCTTTGGCGTGGGGCTTGAGATGGCCGGCGCGTACGCTGACCTGCACCTTGATCACGCTGCCGAGCGGGCGACGAATGCTGATCCGGTTATGCAAGTGGACCAGCCCGAGGAGCGGGAAGGGGAAGTCTTTGTCGGTAAGCAGCTTCATCTGCAGCGGGAAGGCCAGCACGTGGGGGTAAGTGGGCGGCAACAGGCTGCCGGGCACGAACCCGCAGACCTGAGCAAACGCTTTCACTTTATCCGGGTCTACCGACATCCAGCACCGCAGGCCCTGATCCGGCAATTGGGTGCCGCTGACCTTGCGCCGCAGCGCCGCTTGCATGAACAAACCGGGCAAGGCCGGGGGCGTGTCCAGATACCGCCAGTGCGCACTCATCGAGCTTCTCCTGTGGTGATGCTGCAGATCAGGCACGCCTCGGACCGACGGGGCGAGCTCAAACGGTGATCGTGTCGGTGCTCACTCAGGCGCCAAGCACGCTTTGGCCGCACACGCGCAGCACCTGGCCGCTCATTGCGCCGGAGCCCGGCTGACCCAGCCAGGCCACTGCTTCCGCCACGTCTTGCGGCTGACCGCCCTGACCCAAAGAGCTCATGCGTCGACCGGCCTCTCGCAGGGCAAAAGGCATGTGCGCCGTCATGCTGGTTTCGATAAAACCCGGCGCCACGGCGTTGATGCTGATGCCCCGCGCTTTAAGCGTCGGCGCCATTGCCCGTGCGTAGCCGATCAGGCCGGCCTTGCTGGTGGTGTAGTTGGTCTGGCCGCGGTTGCCTGCCAGTCCGCTGATCGACGCCAGCAGAATCACACTGCCGTTGTCGCGCAGTGCGCCGCTGTCGATCAGCGCCTGGGTCAGCACCTGAGGAGCATTGAGGTTGACGTCGAGCACCGAGTCCCAGAAGTCCGCGGGCATATTGGCCAGCGTCTTGTCCCGGGTGATGCCGGCGTTGTGCACGACGATATCCAGGCCGCCGGGGAGGTGTTCAATCAACTGAGCGGCAGCGTCCGGTGCGCAGATGTCCAGCACCAGCGCCTGCCCGCCAAGACGCGCCGCCAACGCATCGAGATCGGATTTGGCTTGGGGCACATCCAGCAACACGACTTCGGCCCCGTCACGGGCGAGGGTTTCCGCGATGGCCGCGCCGATGCCTCGGGCTGCGCCGGTTACCAGCGCTTTACGTCCGGCCAGTGGGCGGGTCCAGTCCTGAACCTGCTGATGGCAGGCACTCAGGCGAATGACCTGACCGGAGATGAACGCGCTCTTCGGCGACAGGAAAAACCGCAGCGCGCCTTCCAGTTGATCTTCGGCGCCGTCCTCTACTTGCAGCAGCTGAACCGTGCCGCCGTTGCGCATTTCCTTGGCCAGCGAGCGGCTGAAACCTTCGATGGCCTGCTGCGTGCTGGCCGCCAGCGGATCGGTTTGGGCATCGGGCGAGCGCGCGAGAATGACGACGTGGGCGCTGTTATCCAGATGACGCAAGATCGGCTGAAAGAATTCGCGCAACTGATTCAGCTGAAAGGTGTGCAGTAGCGTGCTGGCGTCGAAGACCACAGCCTTGATCTTCTCGCTCTGCTCGGCGGTCCAGGGTTGGGCGCCGGTATTTTCGCCAGTCACTGCACCGCCAGCACTGAACAACACGTCGGTCAGGCGTGGCGCAAAGGCGCTGACCCGCTCGGCCAATGGCCCCGTGCTCAGCAACATCGCGCCCTCAACCGGACGCAACCGACCCGCCTGCCAGCGCTCCAGACGTGCGGGCGCAGGCAAACCGACGGCCCCGACCAGCTTGCGGCCGAGGTCGGAGTTGACGAAGTCAATGTAGCGATCGGATGCCATGGAACACTCTCCTTGAGTCTGGGTTCAAATCAGTGGACCGCGTGGTCGGGTAATAGGTCCTACGCTGTCAGGCAGCGCTTCTCAAACAATAGACGCATTCAGGGCAGGGAGATTTAGATGATTCAGACACGACGCGTGGCCATTGTCGGCGGTAATCGCATTCCGTTCGCTCGCTCCAACGGCGCGTATGCCACCGCCAGCAATCAGGACATGCTGACTGCCGCGCTGGAGGGTCTGATCGAGCGTTTCAATCTGCATGGCCTGCGCATGGGGGAAGTCGTCGCCGGCGCGGTCCTCAAGCACTCCCGTGATTTCAACCTCACCCGTGAATGCGTGCTCGGCTCAAGGCTGTCGCCGCAAACGCCGGCCTACGACATTCAACAAGCCTGCGGCACCGGGCTTGAAGCGGCGCTGCTGGTGGCGAACAAGATCGCCCTCGGTCAGATTGAGTGCGGCATTGCCGGCGGCGTCGATACCACCTCCGACGCGCCCATCGGCGTCAACGAGGACCTGCGGCAGATTCTGTTGCAGGTCAATCGCAGCAAGACGACGGCTGACAAGCTCAAGGCGCTGACACAATTGCGCCTGCATAACCTCAAGCCGGAACTGCCGCGCAATGGCGAACCCCGCACCGGTTTGTCGATGGGCCAGCACTGCGAGCTGATGGCGCAGACCTGGGGCATCCCCCGCGAGGCGCAGGACCAACTGACGCTGGAGAGCCATCAGAAAATGGCCGCTGCGTATGCGGAAGGCTGGCAGGACGACCTGCTCACGCCGTTTCTCGGCCTGACCCGCGACAACAACCTGCGAGCCGACGCCAGCCTGGAAAAACTCGCCTCGCTCAAGCCTGCTTATGAGCGCAGCGCCAAAGGCACGCTGACAGCGGGCAACTCGACGCCACTGACTGATGGCGCGTCCTTGGTGCTGCTTGCCAGCGAAGCGTGGGCGCGTGAGCGGGGCTTGCCTATTCTGGCCTACTGGCGGGATGGCGAGGCCGCCGCCGTGGATTTCGTGCGCGGTCACGAAGGCCTGCTGATGGCTCCGGTCTACGCCGTCCCTCGTCTGCTGGCACGCAACGGGTTGACGCTGCAGGACTTCGATTATTACGAGATTCACGAGGCCTTCGCAGCGCAGGTGCTGTGTACGTTGAAGGCGTGGGAAGACCCGGAATACTGCAAAACCCGTTTGGGCCTGGATGCGCCGTTGGGATCGATTGATCGCAGCAAGCTCAATGTGAAAGGCAGCTCGCTGGCGGCGGGACATCCGTTCGCTGCGACCGGTGGGCGCATTGTCGCCAATCTGGCGAAGTTGCTGAGCAAGAAAGGAGGAGGGGGTGGATTGATCTCCATCTGCGCGGCCGGTGGTCAGGGCGTTACGGCTATCATCGAGAGCTGATTTTTTAAAGTGTGTTTAAGGGACTTTTTTAAAGGGGACTGATTTATTTACAGTGCTTTAAAGGGGACTGATTTATTTACAGCGCTTCACCGTAAATTGCTTTAAAGGGGACTGATTTATTTACAGCGCTTCACCGTAAAGTAATCTGTCCCCGTTTGAAGGGAACCAAAATCAAATAAATTAGACCCCTTTAGTCATTATCCCTTTTAGTCCAGTGCGGCAGCCCGATTCTGCATCAGCTGTCATCCCCCAAACAGGCTCCAGCGATGGCAACTGACGAACACTCCTCACGCAGCCTCGATACTCAGCGTCAAATCCCGGCGATCAAGGCCCTACCGCGCGCGCTCTACGCCCGAGCCGAAAGTTTGAGCCAAGGCTCATGGACCCCCACTCACAGCCACGACTGGGTGCAGTTTTCCTACGCCATCAGTGGCGTACTTGGCGTTCACACCCCCCATGGCAGCTTCTTTGCTCCGCCGCAGTGGGGCGTTTGGATTCCGGCTGGTCTCGACCATGAAGTGGTCACGTCAACCCGCGCCGAGATGCGCAGTCTTTATGTGCGCAGGGAGGATTGCGAGTGGGCGCCGGACCGCTGTCGCGTGCTGGAAGTCACGCCGCTGGCCAGGGAGCTGATCAAAGCGTTCTGCCAACTGCCGGCGGAATATCCACAGGTCGACAGCCGCGAGATGCGCCTGGTGCAGGTGCTGATCGATCAGTTGGCAAGTCTGCCTGAAGTGGGGTTTTCCCTGCCGCTGCCAAGGCATGCGCGCCTGCTCGGTCTGTGCAATGAACTCATCGAACAACCTGAGCAGCTCATCACCCTGACCGAGTGGGCAGCGCGACTGAGCATGTCCGAGAAAACCCTCATGCGCCTGTTCCAGCGGGAGACCGGCCTGAGCTTTCGAGGCTGGCGACAACGCGCCCGATTGCTGTCCTCACTTAAAGCGCTGGAGGAGGGCACAAGCGTGACCAGCGCAGCGCTGGCCTCGGGTTACGACTCGACATCCGCATTTATCGCCGCATTCAAAAGCCTGTTCGGGCTTACCCCCGGCGAGCTCTTTCGCAGCCAATAACAGTAGGTAGGCGTGGAAAGGGGACTGATTTATTTACTGGAAAGGGGACTACTGGAAAGGGGACTGATTTATTTACAACGTTTCACCGTAAATTAATCTGTCCCCGAGTGCCGCGCGTGCCATGTCCCCGCGTGCCAAATCCGATCTGATCCATCCCTGATCAAGTACGCAATACACCCTTACTGGAAAGGGGACTGATTTATTTACAACGTTTCACCGTAAATTAATCTGTCCCCGAGTGCCGCGCGTGCCCTGTCCCCGCGTGCCAAATCCGATCTGATCCATCCCTGATCAAGTACCCAATACACCCTGAGGCCGACCCCGGCCCCGGTATTGAACCCGTCGCCCCAACACCTGTTCAACCTCATCAGCAAACTGCCGTCCCCCCGTCAATTGCCCCCTCTGCAGTGCATTCCGAATCAGTCTCAACTCGCCGTCAGCCGCTGGCGCCTCAAAAAACGCCCGATACGCCTGTTGCCGACCAAGCTGTGTCAGACCCAACGCCTCGTAACAGGAATGAACATCCAGCCAGTGGTGCTGCACATTCGTGGTGAACCGCAACCCAAAGCTTGACCATCGATACTCCTCCACGCGCTCAACCATTCCGGCCCGCACAGGATTGAGTTCGATATACCGACTGCACGCCAGCAAATATCCATCGGACTGCACAACGCTAGACTTGTAACGACTCTCCCATAGCGTTCCAGACCGCCCCTCCAGCTTATTGCGATACCGCGTCATGCGCGCAGCAAGCGCCTTCATCAACTTCCCCAATCCTTCGGTGCATGACGGGGCTAGCAATAAGTGCACATGGTTGGTCATCAGGCAGAACGCAAACACCTTCACGTCAAACACATCTTTGAGTTCCTGAAGATCATCCAGATAACGCGCGAAATCGTCCTCATGGGCAAACACCGTTTGCCGGTTATGGCCGCGCTGAACAATATGATGAGGGTGACCGGGCAACACGATACGAGCAATGCGGGGCATGACTGATCCTCCGTCTTTGGGAAGGATCAGCGTAGCCGCGATGGTTCAGGGCGACCTGCGTCAAAGGGGGCAAATTGATTGCAACGTTTGTAGCGTAAGCGAACCAAAAGCGCTGACTCGAGGCAAGGGGACGGCAAGGGTCTGATTTATTTAGAGATGCAAGGGAACTGATTTATTTACACGCTTCACCGTAATTAATCTGTCCCCGGTTTAAATAAATCAGACCCCTTTATCAGTACTTTATCAAGAAACGGTCTAAGCAACGTAAAGATGTCTGGAAGAAGCGCTCGATAGCAAGCTGATTTATCTACAGTGATTTACTGCAAATTAATCAGACTCCTTTACCCTTTAATGTATTTCAATCGCTTTACTGTAAGAGATCCTCCGTATTGTATGTCAGATGTAAATTCTAGCCTTTTTATTTTTGTAGCGATTATAGGTAGCTCATAGCCCGATAAGCCGACAACTTCTTGGAGAGTTTTGCTATAAACAATGCCGCCACCCTCGTCATATGCTCTGACTTGCGAGAAAATTACGCCACTTCCCAGTACGTACATTTCTACGTATGCGGTTACCGATGAGTATGTGGATTTTAATGTTGCAACTAATGTGAGTGATCCGGGTGTGTATCTGTAAGATGAGACTATAGCGCCAAAATCTTCGACGACTCGGCAGCCTTGACCATCTCCATATCTCCCATTCGCAGTTAGTATTAACGTTTCGCACTCAACACTTCCGTGCTCCGGTACCTGCTGCGATTCTACGCCGTGGAAAGTCTCCTCCATCTGCACTTTGCTGATTGTATATTCTTGAGTTGGAAATGGTAGCGCAGATAACTCGCCATCTTGGCCGGACAACCCAACCTTACATGTCGTCGTTAATGTATCTCCGTCCTGGAGCTTATCCAGCTCCAAGCGCGCAATAGGGCGCCCGATACCATCTTTCACATCCTCCTTGACCAATGAATAACCATCAAATAATGTGACTTCCGGCACCCCATTGGACCCCTTTACCCTCAGCCAAACTGTCTGACCCTCAGCAATAAAAGGCCAAGGCGCTACCGTAACATTTGCATCACCGGCAAAAGTGTTCAAATCTAAAACGTCCCCCAGAGCCTCGGTGATTTGCGGCGTTGGCAGTGACGCAGGGGGGATCGCCTCAACTGTCAATTTGAGAATGTCTGAGAAATACGTCCGGCTATCACGGTAAACTCGGTAGCGCACGTCAATCGTCTTGCCTATAACCGCTCCAATCATCGTCGCCGGAACAGGGGACTCAACCGTCTCCGGCGGAGAGCCACCGGGTTCACCAGGCTTCGACGGAATGGTATCGGAGATATCGTTCCAGACCGGCACGATAGTATCGGTGGCTCGCATGCCAGGGTAACTCGCACGAAACGTGGCGCCGCCCACGACGGTGATCGGATTCAATGTCCCCGCCAGCGCTTCCACGATGACCGGCGCCGGAATTACCGCCGGTGCGCTCCTAATGGTGTACGCCTGTTCCGAAAACGGAAAACGCGTTGCACCGCCATCAAAAGACGCTTCCAGCTTCAGCGTAAAGGTCGAGCCGTCGGTCAGCGTTTTGAGGAGGTCCTTGGAGATGCCCCTGCTCTGGGCGCCCAATGTCGTGACGTTCA
>NZ_MDEN01000057.1 GCF_001705435.1 Pseudomonas graminis | reverse complement strand
TTGAATGCGTCTGCAGGCTCGACTTTAGGACGAGGGTAGGGTGTTGCGTTAATGGATAAAGTGCCGTCAAGCGCCTGCTTGATCGCAGCCGTCAATTTGTCTTTTTGGTCGGTGGTGAGGGAAGTGATCTTCATTTTCTTTTGCTCCTTCCAAGATTGCGCGTCGTCATCTTGATGTTGTCCCACAGCGTCCAGTCGGTCTCTCCGGTAACGCGGATGAAGTGAATGGGCAGGGCGGTGGTGGAAATGAAGTGATGATTTGTCGTTGCTGGCAGGGTTTTGGCCTCGACGATATTTTTACCGGCATCCAGCAAGTCGATACGGGTTTTACCGTTGCAGCCATAAATGTCGAATTCAATTTTGGAGCAGTCGCGTCTCAAATCCATCAGGACGACTTGGGTTCCTGGTTGGTTGGCCGGATGTTGATAGCAAATGTGAAGTACAGGCAGTTGCAACGCCGCCGCCCCGTCGGGGGGTACGTCATCGCGTATCGGGAATCCTGCCTGGCCGTTGCCCGACTCAAAAAATAGTGTGATGTAATCGGTGCTGAGCGTTCCTCCGGCCCGGATCATCGCGCCCGTGCGTGACGTGAAATCATCCGTGATCTCGTTCGGGAGCGGATCAAGGATCGCAAGCGTTCGGGTGACTGATTTGCCGCTGCCCCCAGCCGTACGCTTTACTTCATAAAACACATTAACGGTGCTGCCGCGGCTTGGATCAATCTGCGCTGCCAACACCGGCCAATCGAGGGACTGATTATCGCTGGCGATCGTAAACGTCTGCGACGCACTGCCCTCTTGAACGGGGCCGGTCCAGTAAATCGTCACTTCGTCCAGGCGCTTGAGGGCAGCAGCGACGCCATCCACATGTACCGAAGTGCCATTGGGATTGGCCGCCGGATCGAAAATGTCGCCAGGGGCGTTCAGCACCGTCGGGATGGTAAGCAATATGCTTCCGCTGACGGTGTAAGCCGTGACCTCTGACTTCAACGTTGCCCCACCCGGTTTGTTAACGCGATAGCTTATGCTCAACGAGCCACTGGCCAGGGGCGTGAGTAGGTTTTTGTTTACCTCCATGTCTTTCCCAATCGAGGCTTCACCATTCCCTACGGTATAGGTGTCCGAGTACACCAGCGCGTTACCGGCCTCCGTCAGCCCCTCCCAGGAGAGAAAAATCACATCATTCTCTGCTTTACCAGCATAGGCAGGTATCCGAACCAGTACCGGATCCGAGATCACGCCAATGTCTATGTCACCGACAACGCCAGGGATCAGTGGTGCTGTCAGTTGCGCGGGCACACCGACCACAGTGATGGTGGTGCGTTTCGAACCTTTGCCTTGTACCAGATAGCTGACAACTGCCCCGCCACCGGCAATGGCCACAACATCAGCGTTGGCCACGGTGAACTCCAGATTGAGTCCGCCTCCGGGGTATGTTGCTGGCCCAAGGACCTTTTCGAATGGCATACCGTCCGCAGCTCTGCCCTTCCAGTTCAGCGTTATCGAGTCCCCGGCAGCGGGAATTCCGTTGTCATGGGGGATTTCGACCTGGACATTGCCGCTCCCCAACTGATCGAGATCGATGATGCTCACCCGCGTCCCGGCTACTTTGACGGCCGGTGCTGGAGGAGCGTTGGGATCAACGATGACGTTGGTAAAAGCTGGCCTGGACACGAGCGAGTAATTGTTGACGATGTCCCTGATCTCATAACTCACCGTCACGGGGCTGCCGTCGCCCGCACCAATGAGCGTTTCTCTGGGGATAACAACGGTCTGAGGCTGACCTACCTGCGCGCTGTCCAATGGAGGCTGTGTAAGTCGAACGCCGTTCCAGATGACCGTGAGTTCGTCGCCTTCGGCCATGTACAGCCATGGCGCAACAGTGACACTGACTGGGATATTCTCGTCAGTTATGTCGCCTGCAGGTGTAATACTCGCTACGGTCAGTCGGTCATTGAGGTAGGGCGTTGAAGCGTCGGTATCAGGTCCGCCGGGCACTGACAACTTTACGCGCACCGTTCGTTTGTCTGACGGTGCAGTTGACTCGCTGAGTTGGTCATAAATGGTGTAATAAACTTCACCACTGGGCTCGACAATGGAGACCGGATAGAGGTTGAACGCCATGAAGCTGTTTTGAAAGTGCGATTCCTCCAATGAGAAGGTCTGTACAGTTTCGTCGTTCCAATAGAGCGTGACGAAGTCTCCCGGTTGGTAAGCCTGGATATTTAACCGAGCCTGCAAGAACACGGGCTTAGTGGGGTCGTTCAAGTCATCCCAGCCTAAGCCAGGCCTCGCCGACCCGTAATCCATAACGGGGATGATCAATGGATTGAGCGCTAACGTTCCACTTGAGCGGGGTGAGACAGTGCCGTCTGGTAAAACTGCCATAACATGATTCCTTTCAGAGCGAACGGTGTTAGAAGCCAGACCTCTACAACAGGGCCCTACTGCGCCCTGTTGTAGAAGAGTGACTACGCGCGAGGAATAACTACGGTTCTCGAACGCGAATCGGCCGGTATTGTAGGGTTGATCGGACAAACAAAAAGGTCTCCTACTGGACCCAGTGCGATCCGGATATACTTCTGATCCGCCTCAACAGGTGTGCCAACTTTATTGGTAATGGAGTAATTCACCGTGCAGCCAGCACGGCAGATTTTTTGCAGATAGGGATTATAAGGAACAGCAAGTTCGTAATAACCCAGTGCTATTTCCTGGTCGGTGATCTTGTGGTCGATGACAACAAGTTCGGTCCCGGAGATTTCCGGAGCCGTGGGGTCAACCAGACCTTCCCGACCCACAAACCTCAAGTTGATGAGGTCATCCTTGGCAATGTTGCTCACACCCTTCAGCATAATCTGGATGGGCGTTCCGTCCAGCCCGTTTACTCTGTTGATCACATTCTGAACGGTATCCTCTTCGGGGAATATCGCCTTGGCTAACGAACCGTCCCCTGGCAGTAAGCCTGGCGATTGCACATCGACCGGTGTCGGTTCGGATACTGCAGTCGCTACCTGATTGCTGGGGGGCAAATCACGGCTTACGATGTAGAACACATCTTTCAGTCCGGTCGAGGCTCCCACTGTCACTGCGGGTATAGTGATTTTCGCATCTTGTTTTTCATTTGCCAGGGTAATGGGAAATGGCGTTCCAATGAGTATGCCGTCCCAACTGACTTGCACCCGATCCCCGGGTTTCCAGATAACCATCCCGTCTTTGCCGATATGGGGAACAGTGGCCACAGCATCCTTGTTGAAGTCGCCAGGCGGAATCACGTTATCACCGCCAGCGCCGCTGTCACCGACGACGACCAGCGGCACGAGGTTTTCATGCCAAGGCGTTCCTGGGTCTGGATCGGGGCCTGGGCCTGGGCTGTCGAGATTTACGTTAACGGAAGTTGACGGAGAAGTGTTTGCAAGCACGCTCCCGCGCCATACTTCGTATGTAACTAATTTGCCGTTTCCGCTGCCTTCGGCTAGAACATCCGCATAAGGCAACTTGATCACTTTCAAAAATGCGGGTGGGGCAGGGTTTAAGTCGGCCGCCACCAACGTCACGGGCGGCATTTTCGTATTGCCCCATACGACGTAGATTCTGTCGCCTTCCGCAGCGTTCGTATAATTCGGTATTTCGACTTCCACCAGTTCAGCCGCATCTTGCTGAGTCACGACGCCGTGTGCTTCGTTGTCCGGAACCACCGGAGGCTCAAGATCAGTTGGCGCTTCAGTCAGGAGTACTTCAATAGCGACAGGATTCGAGCGTGGACTGATATTGCCGGCCTTGTCCGTGAGTCGATAAGCAAAGTAAAGGACCTTGTTGCCCAGCGGCTCGATGTCTGTGACCAAAAACTCGACATCCAGGGCTTTGCCTGCGCTTGCATCTGTCAGCGTAAAGGTGCCGGGAAGATATTTAGCGTCGTCCTCTGCTGCGGTATCGCTTAGCCACAGTTGCGCAACATCCAGGCCGGCGCTCAGATACCAGGCGGGCAGGCTGACGGGAATGCCATCACCGACGACATCCGCCAGGGTAATGCCTGACAGTTGCTCCTGGGTGAATTCCAGCAAAGGCATGTCGGGGGGCGAAGCTCCACCTGGGGCTTCGCGATCGAAGATCACTGTTACAAGATTTCCTGACAGACCTTCTCCGCTGGAAAGCGGGTCAAAAACGCTGTAATCGAGTGCCCATGGCGTGGTGCCCGTTGCAGGAAAATCCGTTTTGGGAATCGCCAAATCGAACACGAAGCTGCCATCATCTGACTCGGTCTGGGTAATAGGGCGTTGAGGTCCTAGTTCCGTCGCTGTTCCGTCTTCGGCCACCCGGTACAACTGAATGACGGCGCCCGCCGGAAACTCGGGAACTTTGTTCGGGATGCGAACTGGAAGATCCGCACCCAGTATCGCAAGAGGAAGAGTGCCGTCCGGAAAGACCGTGTCTGGCACTTGGAGTGGGGGGAGTAGGGTGGCAACAAGCTTGCCCACGCCGTTATCGACCGATGCGCGACCGCTTTTCTCAAAACGTTTTTTTGATTTGTAACGCCAGCGTGTCAATGACACAGGAATTTCGCGGCTGCGTGCCACCTCGGACTGGTTCCCCAACCCGTCCCGCAGTTGATACGCGAAATATTGAGGAACATCACCGTTGATGAGCAGGAGAGACTTGGGGAAGCGCGCAAAGGTAGTTTCGCTGATACTTGTGACTTCCACCGCACTCTCGGTGACCAGCACTCCTTCCGTTTCAGAAGTGCCCAGCCATGGCGTAAGAACATCCCCGATACGCTTGCCATACCAGAGTGGCGCCCGGACTTCGAGGTAGTCGTCCGTCAAGTCGCTCTGTGCGATGCCGTCGAGTTGCTCAGGTGTGAAGCTCAAGTAGGGAAGCGGCGTTCCACCTGGAGGTTCTCGATCCAGAATCACCTCCACAGGCAAATTGGATAAGTCCTTTACGCTGCCAGAGCCTACGTAGTAATCCACGTTGAACGTTACACTTTCACCCTCGGACGGAAAAGAAGCCTTATCAATAGTCATTGAGTAGTAGAAAGCGGGGTTGCCCTGGGCGGCTTGCTTATCGGCAGCGGTGACGGTACGGCGTGTTCCGAGCGGGGTGCCTCTCACATAGAGTTCCAGAAAATCGCCGACGAAGATGTCGTCGCTGTCGGGAATTCCCACCTCAAGGTCTGCGTCCAGAAACTCAAGCGGAATCGTATGAGTAACCGGGTCTCTATTAAAAACAGTCAGTTGCAAAAGCGCGCGTCCTGCTCGAGCTCTTGTTGATGACGGAAAGATATTGTTTCCCATGTCCAACTCCCTGTGAAGATATGGCGTAAATGCCGATAACAAGATGGTGGGTTTTCAAGAGTCTGTCTGCTGTCATAAATGACAGTGCCGTGGGCGGGCGATAAATAAATGTCAACGAAAGTACTTGGCATATCAATGTGTTGTCGGCGCCGTTGGGCGGTTAGAGCGAACTGAAATAACCATTATTTCGAATGGTTATTAAAACGGGCGTTAATACGCGTGCTAAATAATGAGTGCTGCATACACTTGGTTTACCCTTTGATAAGCGCCATGAGCACGCTCGGCAATCGCTAATCAATCAGGGGCGACTCAAGGAAACAGGGAGGTTAGTTATGACACGTCGTAAAGGATTCGGAGCTGAAGGTTGGGAATTTCCCGTTCTCATGGTGTTTGGAATGGCCGTCAGTCATTGCGCAGGCGCGGCAATTTTAGCTCCGGGCACAACGGGTATCGTCAATGCCGGGTCGCCCGTGACATTCTGGCGACTTGATAACGCGACTCTGCTCGTCAATCCGGGGGGGGCAACTCAGGGGATCAGCGCTCAGGCAGGATCAACAGTGAATCTCGACGGTGGCTCGGTTTCGGCTATTGATCCTGCCACCCAGCCTAACTCTTCCGGCGTCAGCCTGATCGTCAGCAACGGCCTGATCAACGATTCAACCATTTCATCGGTCAATGCTGTTGGCCTGTCTGTCAACCGTCAGATTTCCGGTGCAGGAGGCGGATCGACTGCCAGTGTCACTAACAGCTCGATCAGCGGCATTGGACGAGGCGTCAATGTCGTGGGCAGCAGCACGGCAACGCTGATCAATACCCAAGTGACGAGCAGCGGCAGCGGGCCCGGGGGCGTCATCGCCGATGGAGTGGGGCTGACGGTTATTGGCGGATCGTTATCCCTGCAAGGGGGGGCGGCTACCGGCAGTAACCGGGGCGCGGTTCTGACGGCCGACAACGGCGGCCGAATCACCCCGTCGCTCAGCCTGGATGGCGCCACTCTCACAGGCACCTCCGGCAGCGCAATTCTGATCGGGACAGTCGTCGGCACGGTGACCAACGCCACGGTCACCGTGCAGAACGGTTCCACGCTCAATAGCGGCAATGGCGTGATTCTCGAGGTTGGGCAGGCGGCTACGGCTTCCCGGGCATCGAACGTGAACTTTGTGGCCGATGACAGCCGACTCGTCGGTGATGTCAATGTCATCCAGGGCTCGCTCGCCGACGTCACATTACGTAACAACGCTGCTTTCACCGGCGACATGACCCATATCAACAGTCTGAACATAAATGCCGCTACCATGACCGGCAACGTCATTGCCTTGCCCGGTTCGCAGACTGCGGTCGTCATGGCAAACAACTCTGCATTCACAGGATCCATGTCCGACATTGCAAGTCTTGATCTGAGTGCGAGCACCGTGACCGGCAACGTAACCGAGAGCAGTGGATCAGTTGCGAGGGTGTCCATGACCAATGGTGCAAACCTTGTCGGCACAGTGAGCAACCTGGGCAGCCTGAGTCTCGATGGCAGCACTATGACCGGCGACGTGGTGCAGGACGCTGTCACCCCGGTTTCCATCGCGCTCAATAACGGTTCACAACTGACCGGGACAGTGGTTCAGGGGCAACGGATGGCCGTCGACGGGGCCTCCACGTTCAACATGGTCAGCGACTCCTCAGTGGGCGAGCTGACAATGGCTGGCGGGACGGTAAACATGCGAGCGGGCGGTCAGGGTTTCCGCACGCTCAACGCCAGCAGCCTCGCGGGGAATGGCGCGTTTACGATGGGCACGGATCTGGCCGGACATCTCAGTGACCTGGTCAACGTGGTGGGGAATGCCGATGGGGCGTTTGTGCTGCGTGTGCAGAATACGGGCGTCGAGCCCATCCAGGAGGATTTCGCGCAGAAGGTTGTGCACTCGGGAGGCGGTAGCGCGGCCTTTTCTGTCCTGGGCGGCCAAGTGGACGTGGGGACATTCGTGTACCGGCTCGAAAAAAGAGGCAACGAGTGGTTTCTTGCCCAGGCAACCACCGGTGGAGGCGAACCGCCGGTGGGCCCAGGCGAAGGGGGCGGAGGTGAACCGCCGGTGGGTCCAGGCGAAGGGGACGGAGGTGAACCGCCGGTGGGTCCAGGCGAAGGGGGCGGAGGTGAACCGCCGGTGGGCCCAGGCGAAGGGGACGGAGGTGTACCGCCAGTCGATCCTGGCAAGCCGATCATCTCGCCGTCGGCGCGCGCCGTCATCGGAGTGTTCAGTGCTGCCCCTACTGTCTGGTACGGCGAGACCGCTACGTTGCGCAGCCGCATGGGGGAACTGCGCAACGGGCGCGATCAGGGCGGCGTCTGGGCGCGAACCTATGGAAACCGATATAGGGTCTCGGCAACGGACCAGGTCAATTACATACAGACCCAGTCTGGCATTTCATTCGGCGTAGACACCCCGGTCTCTGAAGTAGACGGGCAGTGGCTGGTGGGTGTAATGGGCGGTTACAGCGAATCCGCTCTCGACTTGCAGCGAGGCAGCGATGGTCGGGTGCAGAGTTATTATCTGGGTTTGTACAGCACCTGGCTGTCGACAAGTGGTTACTACGTTGACGCGCTGATCAAGGCCAACCGCTTCCAGAACAAGGCGGATGTGCGCATGAGTGACGGTGAAAAATCGAGGGGTAATTATCAAAACTACGGCATCGGCGGTTCTGTCGAAGTGGGTAAACACATTAAGTTTGCCGAAGACTGGTTTGTCGAACCCTTCGCACAGGTCTCGGCTCTGTGGGTACAGGGAGAGGATTACGCACTTGATAACGGATTGGAGGCCCGCAGCAACAAGGCCGATTCCTTAGTTGCCAAAGCGGGCACCCACTTGGGCAAAAATATTCCGTTGACCGGGGGAGGATTCGTTCAGCCTTATTTGAAAGTCGCCGCGGCTCATGAGTTCGCACGCAACAACGAAGTCAAAGTCAATCGGACGACGTTTAGCGATGATCTGTCCGGTAGCCGCGGTGAGTTGGGCGCGGGCGTGGCGCTTCAACTCAATAATGTGTTGCAGCTCCATGCCGATGTGGACTACAGCAGTGGCGAAAACATCAAGCAACCCTGGGGTATGAATGTCGGGTTGCGCTATTCCTGGTAATGCGCCGTTTCGCGTGGTTGCGTCTCAGGCGCAGGAAACTTCTCGATTCTTCCACAATTTGTGTACCAAGATAAGTTTGTTTAGGAAATGTCCTACATGACCGTAGGACCTTTCTTGCCGTAATTTAAGAAGTTCTCCTATCAAATGGCCTCTCTTTAAAGCCGCACATCGTTGTGCATGAGGGAGAGGAACTGTTTAATGAAATCCGAAAGAGTATTCATGCGAGCTGCACCCTGGCCCATCGCCGTTTTCCTGGGGACTGCGCTCACGTGCGAAGGGGGATGGGCCAGCTATCTTCGCCCAGGCAGTGAGGCCACAGTCAGTTACGCCGATACACCGGAAGACTGGCGGCTGAATAATGCGCGACTCGTCGTCACCCCGGGAGGTGAAACAGGAAACATTGATGCCCGCTGGAATTCCACCGTTGATATCGACGGTGGCACAGCGACAAGCCGGGGCAGCGCCGGCGTGTTACTCGAGACAAGCCGTGCCGTCATCAACAACGCAACCATTACCGCGCAGAACATCACGTCCTCAACGTCGGAAGCCAGCTTCGGACTGCATCTGTATCGCTATGACACGGACACGGGCGTCTCAAGCGCGGTTGTCACTAACAGCATCATTTCCGGTGCCGGTCGCGGGATTAACGCATTCGACGGCGCTGAAGTTTCATTGGTGAACACAACCGTCAAAGGCAATGCTGGCGTCGACACAGTGGGGCCTATTTCCGGTGGTGTCGGTATGGTGCTGGGCGGCAGTCGCGCCACGATGTCGGGCAGCACCGTCGTAGGGGAAAACAACGGCGTGGTCATGGTATCGGGTCGAACAGGGGCGCAGTCTTCAGCCGCAAGCCTGGTTGTGGCCGATGGTTCTGCGGTCGTGGGTGAGAAGGGCAGCGCCATCCTGGTCAGTGCCGGCAACGCTCCGGCTGTCGAAACCAGGATCGATGTCGCCAACGGCTCCACCCTCAAAGGTGGCAACGGGGTGATCCTCGAGGTAGAAAACGCTGCTATCGCCACATTCAACGTCAGCGCCAGTCAACTGGAAGGTGATGTTCTGGTGCAAGAGGGGTCTACCGCCAAGCTGTCGCTGGATAGCAATGCCAGTCTCACAGGCAAGGTGACTAACGCTACGAGCCTCGCTATCGATGACTCTTCTGCGTGGATCATGCAGGGCCACTCCTCAGTCAACTCGCTCTTGCTGAACGGTGGGACCGTTGATCTGCGAGGGACGACACCCGAATTCAGCCGCTTGACACTGGGCCAACTGGAAGGCAATGGCACATTTGCCATGGGCACCGATCTGGCGGCTGGCGAGAGTGATTTCTTGGAGGTGACAGGAACTGCCGTCGGTAGTTACCAGCTTTTGGTACAGAACACCGGTGTCGATCCGGTTCAGGCCAATGATACCCAGACCCTCGTGCATGTGGCAGAAGGCGATGCACAGTTTTCTCTGCTCGGCGGCAAGGTCGACTTTGGCACCTACGCCTATCAGCTTGAGCAGAACGTGGCCGAAGGCGGCACGGACTGGTCGCTGGTGAAGACCGACGAGCTCTCCGAGTCTTCACAAGCCGTGATCGGCCTGTTCAGCGCCGCGCCAACCATTTGGTATGGCGAATCAGCGACGCTGCGCACTCGCATGGGAGAATTGCGCAACGGTACCGATCAGGGCGGCGGCTGGATTCGCAGCTACGGCAATAAATTCAACATGTCTGCGGGTGGCGGCGTGGCCTATAAGCAAGTCCAGCAGGGGGTAGCGTTCGGTGCTGACGCGCCTTTACCAAGCAACGAGGGCCAATGGCTTGTGGGGCTGATGGGCGGTTACAGCAAGTCCGACCTGGACCTTCAGCAAGGCACATCCGGTACGGTTGACAGCTATTACCTCGGCGCCTATAGCACCTGGCTTGCCGATGATGGGTTCTATGTCGATGCGCTGATCAAGGCCAACCGTTTCCAGAACCATTCCGAAGTGCGCATGAGCGATGGCGAGAAAGCAAAGGGTAATTACAACACTGCAGGCGTCGGTGCCTCGGTAGAGGTCGGCAAGCACATCAAGCTCGCAGATGACTGGTTCGTCGAGCCGTTCGCTCAAGTTTCCGGGCTGTTGGTCGGTGGAGAAAGTTACGATCTCGACAACGGCATGCGCGCCAGCAGCAACCGGGCGGATTCGTTGCTGGGCAAAGCCGGTACGCAAGTGGGCCGCACATTCACGCTGGACGATGGGGCGTTTGTTCAGCCCTATATGAAGGTGGCCGCTGCTCACGAGTTTGTGTCGCGCAATCGCGTGAGCATCAACGAAAACCGCTTCACAAACGACCTCTCTGGCTCTCGCGTCGAGTTGGGGGCCGGCGTTGCCGCGCAAATGACCGACGTGCTGCAGTTACATGCGGATGTCGACTTTATGAAGGGCCGCAACATCGAACAACCTTGGGGCGTAAGCGTAGGCGTTCGCTATAGCTGGTAACGAAGACGCAACCATTTGCTGTCATGGAAGGGGTCTTCAAAGGCCCCTTATTTCTGAGTGTTCGCTTGGCATCCGTGACGTTAGGGGGGCCTTCCTTTGATATGACCCATTGGCAGAGGGCTTTATGGCTGATCGACAGGGTATCGCTGCGCCCGGCATGAAACCTGCTTTGCAGGTGTAAGCGCCGTAGAGGCAGGTATTGAATCCATGGTCGAGTCGCATAAGCCCCTACTCGCCGACAGAGGATTGCCGTATAACGAGCAACAATCGCGTGTTTGGCAACGAAGGACCCCCAATAAAAGCTGATGAAGACTCCTAAACGCATTGAACCCCTGATCGAAGACGGTCTGGTCGACGAGGTGCTGCGCCCGCTCATGAGCGGCAAAGAGGCAGCTGTTTATGTGGTGCGCTGTGGCAAAGAGCTGCGGTGTGCCAAGGTTTACAAGGAGGCCAATAAACGTAGTTTCCGTCAGGCGGCGGAATACCAGGAGGGCCGCAAGGTCCGCAACAGCCGCCAGGCCCGCGCCATGGCCAAGGGTTCGAAGTTCGGCCGCAAGGAAACCGAAGACGCGTGGCAGAACGCTGAAGTCGCGGCGCTGTTCCGTCTGGCAGGGGCCGGCGTGCGAGTGCCCAAGCCGTACGACTTTCTCGAGGGCGTGCTGCTCATGGAGCTTATTGCCGATGAGTACGGTGATGCCGCGCCGCGTTTGAATGACGTGACGCTTGAGCCCGATCAGGCGCGCGAGTATCACGCGTTCCTGATTCAGCAAATCGTGCTGATGCTGTGTACCGGCCTGGTGCACGGTGACCTGTCCGAGTTCAATGTGCTGCTCACGCCTACCGGGCCGGTCATTATTGACTTGCCGCAAGCGGTAGATGCTGCGGGCAACAATCATGCATTCACCATGCTGGAGCGCGACGTCGGCAACATGGCGTCCTACTTCGGCCGCTTTGCGCCCGAGCTGAAAGAGACGCGCTACGCCCGTGAGATGTGGTCCCACTTCGAAGCCGGCACTTTGTCCCCTGCGACCCTGCTGACCGGGGAATTTGCAGATCCGGACGATATTGCCGACGTCGGCAGTGTGTTGCGCGAGATCGAAGCGGCGCGACTGGATGACGCAAGGCGCCAGGCCGCGCGAACGGCGGACGATGCGCCGCCGAACAAGTCCGAAGAACCGCCTCCGCCCTGGATGCAGTAGCAAGCCGCCAATGAAGCGCTGGATCAGTGTCCAGCACTTCATCTAACGATGCTCAGCCACCGCCAGGTCTGGCAGGGATTCAGTGGTAGACAGGGTCCGGATCGGGCTCGAGAGGGTTGCATCCGGCTGCTACCGTTTTGGTATACCCCACGTATGGCCTCCACGGCTCCAGATTCCACTCAGGTTTTTCCCGCGCGATGTAGAGGTGACAGGTCAATTGATTGATCATGCCCCGGTTATTCGACCAGTGTTCGCTCTGTCCGAACTTCTTGACGACTTCATAAAACATGTACGCCGTTTCAGTTGCGTCGATGTAGCGGCCGCATGCACTGGGTGTCAGTGACAGCATCCATTCGTTGAATTGATAATCGCTGCTGAAGCGATACACCCATTTTCCGCTCTGAATGTACTCACTGCAGTTCTGGGCAACAGAAGGTTTAAGGGGCTGTTTCATGGCCACCTCTGCAGCTGAGAGCTGTGTGGCGGCAGCGCCGGCCAATAACGCGGCGATTAAAAGCATCCTTGTTTTCATGGGGCGTTCCTCGCCAACTAACGTTTGAACAGCAGCTTGATGAGCACATAGGCGCTCGCTATGAAGCGTTGAATAGCATCGCGCGTAGCCGGATCGAATTGCTCGATCGTTCCAGGATCGACTTCCTTGTACTTCAAGTCGTTGACCCGCAGTATTTGCGAGTAAAAGATTTGACTATTGCCGAAGCGTTTCAAGCTCCAGTTAAACAGTACGGGCCTACCCCTGTTTGCGTTCAGCCAGGTTTGATCAATAGTGAAGTTTATATAGTTGCCGTTAAACTGTTTTATAGGACTTTCAACGGTGGTCAGCCCGATGAACCGCGCCTGCGCCGAGTAGTAATCAGTCGCAAACTGAACGCGCAGGTTGTTGTTGTCCGGGCTATTGATGGTGGGCGCGGTAATGGCACCGGAATGGCCCATGACCGTCAAGGACAAGGCCAGAGACCTATGCACTTCGTTGCTGGGCGGCCGTACCACGGTGTATTTGATGGTTGCGTTGACCCCGATGCAGTCGATGACCTCGTACATGGAAATCTTGAAGACCAGCGGAATCGCAGGATTGGTCACCGTTTGGATCTCGGAGTCTATCGTGACGCTCCTGCCCACCCAAGACACACGCACCGTATCTCCATTCAGGGCACCATAGGCAGGAATCTCCACGTAACCATCGCCTTCGTAGGCGTAATAATTGATCTGCTCTCTCCCGTTCCCTGCACTTGTCGCATTTTTGAAATGGGGTTCGACAAGGTTCATCTCATTATTCTGTTGGATGTTGACGGTCCATGGATTGGAGATAACGCCATCAACGCGAGCAGTAAAGGTATGTGTGCCTTGTGCGAGCCCCGCAGCGGGTAAGTTCCATGTGCCATCGGCCTGGAGTGTGACGGTGCCAAGAGGAACTCCATTGTCGAGAACTTGTACTGATCCTGCTGTAGGCGGAAGACGCGCCATTTTGTAAACTCCTTTTAAGTAGGGGTCGCGTGACTCCTTGTCTTGACTTCAATGTATAGATGGAGAGAGCGCGGTATGCCATGTTCTTCAAATATTGATTCGCGATAGTGTCCTGTCAGGCATATAGCGAATAACCTGCGGGCGTCGGCAGTACCGAGTTGCCTGTTGGCCGTTGTGAAAGGGAATCAGGGGAGGGTGCGCATCGCGCAGGCATCGCTAGCTGAAGTTGATTACTTTCAGCTCATCCTTGCCAGGGCGGCAAGGTCGTTCTGAGCCGTTATCAGTAATTCAAATCCGCTTTTTTCAGATACATCCCGTTGGGCCCGGACGCGATGCGGTATTTCAGAACGTCACCTGCATTGATGTGCAGGCGCGTGTTGTTCTGCGCCTCAATGCCCGGCGAGCAGCCCGGCGTCTGGCCTGGCAGTACACGCAAGCGCACAGACAGGTCGCCCGCGGGCAGGTTGAAGGAGCGAGACTCTTCCTGGTACAGGCGCCCGACGAGTTGGTCCTGCATGAAGATCCCGATTTCGCAGGACGTGGAGATCTCCAGGCGCTCGCGGGAAATGATCAGCACGCCATAGTCCTGATCGGCATGAGCCCAGGATGCGCAAGCCAACAGTCCGGCGAAACCTGCAATACGAAAGGCTGACCAGCGCATGTCTGATTCTCCTGATATGACGGTTGTAGGCGCACTCTGGCGCAGAGTGCGGATGAATGCCAGCCCGGCCGATTCACCGGAAACTTGACCTTGCCCCGACGGAAAGGTCTTAGATGGCGTCATCACACGTTCTCGATGGGAAGAGGAGTCAGCAAATGCAGGTATTCAAGGTTCAAGGCATGACCTGCGCGCATTGCGTGCGAGCCGTCACTGGCGCCATTCAGGGGCAAGACCCCACGGCGCAGGTGCAGATTGATCTCGCCACAGGTGAGGTGAAAGTCCAGAGTCAGCTTGAGGCTGAGCAGATTGTGGAATTGATCGAAGAAGAAGGTTACACCACGACGCGCACATAGCAGTGCTGGCCTCTTCCCGGCTAAAGCCAGTCCTACACAACCGTCGCGCGCATTGTAGGACCGGCTTCAGCCGGGAAGACGTCGGGCATCACACTGAAAAACCAGGAGCGCATCACTCAATAGTGATACCACTTCAGCTCAAGCATCACTTCATTAACCGGTGAGGTCAGCTGGCTGAAATCCCGCTGCGCACTGAGCCGCAGGCCGAGGTTGCGCGACAGTTCCCATTGCTGATTGAGGCTGATGTTGCGCCGTACTTCGCCGTTGGTGAAGTAATCGCCCTTGGTTTCCAGGCTGAAATTACCCAGTGGATTGCGCCACAGCACGCCGGTATTGAAACCCGCCGCCGGCGAAATAAGCGCCGAGAAATCGTTGTTGTGTTCAACCCGCACGGTGCCCAGTGCGAAGCCCAGCACGTCATCCCCCAATTTCCATGTCCCGCCCGCGCCGCCGTTGACGTGGCTCACCAGATTCTCGTCGCCGTGCTTGCCCAGCACCCGCTCAAGGCCACCTGCCACTTGCCACGACCAGGGCTGCAATAGCTCGTTGCGCGGTGTCAGCGAACGGATGGTCGCCAGATCGAGCCGCTGGACCTGCCAATGACTGTCTTCGTATTGGCGCAGCTTGAGCTGCAGGATTTCGATCTGCGCGCCGAGCGGAAAGCCATACGCGTTGTCATTCAAATCGTGATACGCCATGCGCAGGCCGTATTCGGCGAACGCCTTGTCATCCCGGGTGCCCGCACCCAGTTGCCAGGTACGCGACTCATGACCGTCTTCCGGCAGACCCGGGCGTTCAATCTCCAACGGCGGCGGCGGATTGGTGCTGATCGCACGCAGCAGGTCATAGCTGCGTTGCGCGCTCGCCGGATCACGTTCCTGGCCGTTGGCGCGATACCGCTCCAGCCTGTAGGCCGCATCCTGGATCAATGCGCGACGCTCCTTCGGCAACGCGATGTACTCGGCGCTCTGCATTTGCTTCTGGTCCGCGCTGACTTTCAAAACCCACTGCTGCTCATCGTGATTCAGCGGCTCGGCGCGGCTCAGCAGCTCGCGTTCCCTGGAAGGGCGATACTCGATCTTCTCGACCAGACCCGCTTCCTTGACCGCGCGCACGGTGTCCGTGGGAATGGCCGTCAGACGAAACTGCGGCGTCAGGTCAAGGCTAGGGCGAGCCACCTGAAGCAGCTCTAGCAACCGGTAGGAGCAGTTCTCGTCAAAAAAGAAATACCCGAAGCGAATCTGTTTGAGTTCCCACACGTGCTCGACCATGCGCCGGGTTTCTTCGGGCGTCAGGTTGAGGCGGTATTCCCACAAATCGCGGTTCTCCAAACTACGGTACTCGGAGAGTTTTTCCTGGTACGGCACCAGCGCGAACAGCCCCGGATAGCCTCCTGCCAAGCCTTTCCACGCATACAGAATGCTGTTGTCGGAGCCCTCGATGTAAGCGCCGAAATTAATCGCGTAGCTGAGCAAAGCGGTCTTGTTGGCCTGCACGTCCGCCTGATCGATGCGCAGCAGCGTGTGGCCGAACATGGACGACGGGCTGTTGAGGTAGGCCGCCGGGAAGATCAGCACGGTGCTGTCCGGGGCCACATCGGAAAACCATTTGTTGAATTCTTTGCAGTCAACCGCGGGCAAATCGGTCAGCTTCAATTCGTCGCGCAGAAAGCGCGTGCGGGAGGGGTAAACGCATTGCGGATGGGCGTTTTCCTGGCCTTGGGTGACAGGGCGGTAGATCGCCTCAAGCGTCGCGGCCAGCTCGGCTTTGGGGTCATGGGCGCCGTTCTGGGCGAGGAAGAATTTCGGGTCGTCGACATAGCTGCGCCAGCCACCCAGCTTGCCGGCTTCGTAGTGGCCGATGGAGATCCAGAATCTGGAATTGGCCAGTTGCTGCAAACGATCATTGTCGACGTGAGGCGCGGCGGACAGCGGGGCGCAGACACAGAGCATCAGCCAGGCAAGGCGTTTGAGCATAGAGTGGCAACTAGTCAGAAGTGGGCAGGGCGGAGAACCTGCCTTCCGGGGAGGAAGGCAGGCGGCACGACTTTAAGCTTGGGTTGCGTATTTAGCCAGAGTCGGATCGTTCTTCAGGATGTCGATGGTGTTGGTATGAACGTCTTCAGCAGTGGCGTCGGCCTTGGTGAAGATCTGCTGATAGTGCTCGTGGGTGACTGCGGCGAAATGCGCACGGTCTTCCGGTGCAACGCCCAACACGACCGCGTACGTGGTCAGTGCTTCGCCTTGGCCCATGGCCATGTCCTTGGAAAGCTCATCCATCATGCCGTTCATGGCAATCCAGGATTTGCCGCCGTAAGTCAGCGCGCTGTTGGTGGAGCAACCGTTGGTGCCCGAGGTCATGCCGAAGGTGGCGTTGCCCGAAGTACCGTTGGTGGTGGAAGCGAGGAAGTGAGCGGGAGTACCGCGTTGACCTTCAAACAGCATGTTGCCCCAACCGCAGTCCGGACCGCCAGGCGCTTGAGCCATGGCGTTGATGGACACAGCGGCGAAGAGAGTACCAAGAAGAATCCGTTTCATAGCTTTAGTCTCTGTTGTTTCAACCAAGGGTCGGATTCCTGGCCGTAAGGGCGCCAGGGCGAACCGGTTATTTAAATTGTTACCGGCCGCGCAAGTTGGAGTTTAGGCACGATATGAACGTTCCGTCAGCAATTGCAGATTGTTGCGTGTAATCCACCTCCGCCGGGTGTGTAGGCAGGTTCCTCATACGGAAAAGCGATCAGGTGGTTCATGCCTTGCCAGTGCGGTGCGGCGAGCGCCAGAATGCGCCCATCTGCCCCGCCTGATGTAAGGATGTCCGATGCCCGATTCTGTTGCTGCCAGCTTGCGACTTGCGCCCGAAGCGCTGACCCGTCCCTTTTCCGCTGAACAGTTCAGCTTCACGACAACCAACGATCTGGAACCCTTTCGCGGCGTGCTCGGCCAGGAACGAGCGGTCGAAGCCCTGCAATTTGGCGTCGCCATGCCGCGCCCCGGCTACAACGTGTTCGTCATGGGCGAGTCTGGCACCGGGCGCTTCTCTTTCGTCAAACGCTACCTCAAGGCCGAAGCCAAGCGCATGCAGACGCCGTCGGACTGGGTGTACGTCAACAATTTTGACGACGCCCGCGAGCCGCGCGCATTGGAATTGCCGCCCGGCAGCGCCAGTGCGTTCATTGCCGACATCAACGGACTGATCGACAACCTGCTGTCGACGTTTCCTGCGGTGTTCGAGCATCCGTCCTACCAGCAAAAGAAGAGCTCGATCGACCGCGCCTTCAACCAGCGCTATGACCGTGCACTCGACGTCATCGAGCGTCTTGCGCTGGAAAAGGACATCGCGCTGTACCGCGACAACACCAATATCGCATTCACCCCGATGCTCGAAGGCAAGGCGCTGGACGAGGCCGAGTTTTCGCAATTGCCGGAAGTCGAGCGCGAGCGTTTTCACACCGATATTTCGGCGCTGGAGGAGCGATTGAATGAAGAGCTCGCCAGCCTGCCGCAGTGGAAGCGCGAGTCCAACAACCAGATGCGTGAGCTCAATGAAGAGACCATCATCCTCGCGCTTCAGCCCCTGCTGGCACCGTTGTCCGAGCAGTACGCCGAAAACGCCGCGGTGTGCGCCTACCTCCAGGCGGTGCAGGTCAACCTGCTGAAAACCGTGGTCGAGCAACTGGTCGACGACAGCAAAACCGATGCCCAGGCACGCAAGCTGCTCGAAGAGCAATACTGCCCAAGCCTGATGGTCGGCCATGCCGCCAGCGGTGGTGCGCCGGTGGTGTTCGAACCACACCCGACTTACGACAACCTCTTCGGCCGTATCGAATACAGCACCGATCAGGGCGCGCTTTACACCACCTATCGTCAGCTACGGCCTGGAGCGTTTCACCGGGCCAACGGCGGCTTTCTGGTGCTCGAAGCCGAAAAAATGCTCAGCGAGCCATTCGTGTGGGACGCCCTCAAGCGCTCCCTGCAATCGCGCAAGCTGAAGATGGAAGCACCGTTGGGTGAGCTGGGGCGTCTGGCTACCGTGACCCTGACCCCGCAGACCATTCCGCTGCAGGTCAAAGTCATCATCATTGGCGCACGATCGCTCTATTACACGCTGCAGGACCTCGATCCGGACTTCCAGGAGATGTTCCGGGTGCTGGTGGATTTCGACGAAGACATCCCGATGGTCGACGAGAGCCTGGAGCAATTCGCCCAGCTGCTCAAAACCCGGACCTCGGAGGAGGGCATGGCGCCCCTGACGGCGGACGCGGTCGCGCGCCTTGCCACGTACAGTGCGCGTCTCGCCGAGCATCAGGGGCGCTTGTCGGCGCGCATCGGCGATCTGTTTCAACTGGTCAGCGAGGCGGACTTCATCCGCAGCGTGGCCGGTGACGAGCGCACCGACGCCGGACACATCGAGCGGGCGTTGAAGGCCAAGGCCACCCGCACCGGTCGTGTGTCCGCACGCATTCTCGACGACATGCTGGCGGGCATCATCCTGATCGACACCCATGGCGCGGCAGTCGGCAAATGCAATGGCCTGACGGTGCTGGAGGTGGGGGATTCCGCGTTCGGTGTGCCGGCGCGCATTTCAGCGACGGTCTACCCGGGTGGCAGCGGCATCGTCGACATCGAGCGTGAGGTCAACTTGGGTCAGCCGATTCACTCCAAGGGCGTAATGATCTTGACCGGTTATCTGGGCAGCCGTTATGCCCAGGAATTCCCGCTGGCCATTTCCGCGAGCATCGCGCTGGAGCAGTCATACGGCTACGTCGATGGCGACAGCGCGTCCCTCGGCGAGGTCTGCACGCTGATTTCCGCACTGTCGAAAACCCCGCTCAAGCAGTGCTTCGCCATCACCGGCTCGATCAACCAGTTCGGTGAAGTCCAGGCGGTGGGTGGCGTCAACGAGAAGATCGAAGGATTCTTCCGGCTCTGCGAAGCCCGAGGTCTTACGGGCGATCAAGGCGCCATCATTCCCCATGCCAACGTTGCCACGCTGATGCTCGACGAGCGCGTGCTGCAAGCGGTTCGCGCCGGCCAGTTCCACGTGTACGCCGTGCGTCAGGTGGATGAAGCGCTGAGCCTGTTGGTGGGCATGCCGGTCGGAGAAGCGGACGAAGACGGTCAGTTCCCCGATGATTCGGTCAATGGCAGGGTAGTGGACCGCCTTCGCGACATCGCTGAAATGCTCAGCGACGACGACCTCAAAGAGCTCGAAAAGGAGGCGCCACAATTACAGCCCGAGCTGAAAAGCTAGGCCTTTGACGTCAATGAAACGGGGCGCTTGATGGCAAAATGACCATTCGGCGCCCTTTTCGTTTTCGCGCTTTTCCAACGGGGTATTTGTTCGATATTGTCGGGTTGCAGCAGTTGTCAAAGGGACTGACGCATTTCTCTCGTTCTGCGAAAGAAATGAATACTGCAATCAATGAGGAGCTCGCCATGCCGCGCAGCCTCTGTCTGACTCGCCAATGCCTGGGTCTGGTGACCCGAATCGAATGTGTCGTTCGCCCGTTGTCAGGCGATACAGGAATGTGGACCTTGTTGTTCGCTGCCGGAATGTCTGGCGAACAGCCCTCGGCACTCAAGGCTCAGGGGCCTTTTCATGGACCGATTGCTGCCGAATCGGTGCTTGATGCCATTGCTGAAAGCCTTGTGTTGCATGGCTATGAAACGGCGGAGGAGATCCCGATCTGGGGCCTTCACCTTCAAGGGGAGCTGCGAAGGATCAACAGCGACGCTGCTCAGGCTCAGCGGACGTCTCCGGTCAACTGATCCCAGCCTCTCGACGCGTCCGCATGTGCTTTCTGCGGTCTCCAAAATGCGGATTCGTCGATCTTCTCCAACGCCCGATCGGGCGTTATTGTTTCAACTCTTTTCGCGGTGGGTTGTGCTAATTGGCCTTCGCCCTATACTCGCGAGCTTTTCAATGATCTGTGAGCTTCAATGGAACGTTTTATCGAAAATGCCATGTACGCATCGCGCTGGTTGCTGGCGCCGATCTACTTCGGTTTGTCTCTGGGGCTTCTGGCGCTGGCGCTGAAGTTTTTCCAGGAAATCTTTCACATCATCCCTAACGTGTTCGCGCTGGCCGAATCGGACCTGATTCTGGTGCTGCTGTCGTTGATCGACATGGCGCTGGTCGGTGGTCTGCTGGTCATGGTGATGATCTCCGGCTACGAAAACTTCGTGTCTCAACTCGATATCGACGAAGGCAAGGAAAAGCTCAACTGGCTGGGCAAGATGGATTCTTCGTCGCTGAAGATGAAAGTCGCCGCGTCCATCGTCGCGATTTCGTCCATTCACCTGTTGCGGGTGTTCATGGACGCCAAGAACATCGAGCCTCAATACCTGATGTGGTACGTGATCATCCACATGACATTCGTGGTCTCTGCCTTCGCGATGGGCTATCTGGACAAGCTGACCAAGCACTGATCGCCTGCGCTTCCGGCTGTAGGGTGATCGAAGCGTTACGAGCCAATATGACCAGCGGCACTGCTGGTCCCTTGCGCTCAGGCCAGTGTCAGCGAGACTTGGGGTTCGCTTATTCAGCCAGTCACCACGAGGCTTAGCCATGAACTTGCAGGAACTCACCTCACACGCCGGCGCCGGCCGCATCGACGAACTCAACCTTATCTCCATCGAAGGCGGCATCTACCTGCTGGAAGCGCGGATGCAGGGCGTCGCACATCGTCTGGTCGACGCACAGAACAAAGCGTTGCACCTGCGTTCGGTCGAGCACGCACGGCAACTCCTGCAATCTGTGCCGCCCATCCCGTTCAGTCTGGTCCACGCCGTGGTCCATGATGAGATGTGTGGCGTGGAAGACGCCCTGGACCAGAACGTCAAGATCCCCCTGTCCATCCGCTCGACCTTGTAGGTTTTTACTGGATATTGCCCTTTGTGCTAGTCTGCCCGGCCTTTAAATGTGAGCACCCACGGGTGCTCTTCAGCGGAGCAGTGTCATGTCCGAAGTCAATCTGTCCACCGACGAAACCCGCGTCAGCTACGGTATTGGTCGTCAGCTGGGCGACCAACTGCGTGACAACCCGCCGCCGGGCGTCGACCTCGACGCCATTCTGGCCGGTCTGACCGACGCCTTTGCCGGCAAACCGAGCCGCGTTGGCCAGGAAGAAATGGGTGCGAGCTTCAAAGTCATCCGCGAAATCATGCAAGCCGAAGCAGCGGCCAAAGCTGAAGCAGCCGCTGGCACCGGCAAGGAATACCTGACCGAGAACGCCAAGCGTGATGGCGTGACCACTCTGGCCTCCGGTCTGCAATATGAAGTGATCACTGCGGGCGAAGGCGCTCAGCCGACCCGCGAAAGCAACGTGCGCACTCACTACCACGGGATGCTGATCGACGGCACTGTGTTTGACAGCTCCTACGATCGTGGCGAGCCGGCTGAATTCCCGGTTGGCGGCGTGATCCCAGGCTGGACCGAAGCCCTGCAACTGATGAAGGCCGGCAGCAAATGGCGTCTGTATGTTCCTAGCGAACTGGCCTACGGCGCTCAAGGCGTTGGCAGCATTCCGCCGCACAGCGTTCTGGTCTTCGACGTTGAACTGCTCGACGTTCTGTAAGCCTCTGTAGCGACCGCTTCACGCTCGACAGATGCCGAGTCAGCCCCGCGCTGGCTCGGCATTGTCATTTTAGGTGTCGTCATCAATGCAGTTCACTGGTCGGACGCAATGCCCGCGCATAGCAGAACAGAAACAGGCTCCGCACCATCTCCTTCTGAACGCCGGGTTCGCTTGAACTCAGGCTGCTGACATCCAGATCCCCCTGATCGCGCAATTCGTCCAGCGCCTCTTCTTCCAGCACCGCACACACTTGACCCGTCTCGCGATCGAGGATGCGCAGGTAGGGTTGTGGCCGGTCAAGCCAGGCATCAATCAGATACGTCATGTGATTCTCCTTGAATGTTTCAATGAGAATAATTCTTATCTGAGGAATAGCAAGGATCTATTCGAGATTAATTCGCATTGCTGGCGGGGCAGGCCTTGAGGGCGGGCCTGAATCCCGCACAACAAAAAGCCCGTCACATGGACGGGCTTTCAGCGGAATGGAGCGGGGCAGCGGTCAGTGTGTGCGAGCGACCGCAAATTCACTCAGCTCGACGAGTGCGTCGCGATAGACGCTCGGCGGCAGCACATCCAGACAGGCAATGGCGCGAGCGATGTAGTCGCGTGCCAGCTGGGCGGTGTACTCGAGGGCGCCTGATGTTTCCACGGCGTCGCGGATGCTTTCGAGATCTTCCAGGCCGCCCTTCTGAATGGCCTGACGAACCAGCGCAGCCTGTTCAGCGGTGCCTTCGCGCATGGTGTAGATCAGCGGCAGAGTGGGCTTGCCTTCGGCGAGGTCATCACCGACGTTCTTGCCGAGGGTCTCCGCATCGCCGCGATAGTCCAGCAGGTCGTCGACGAGTTGGAAAGCGACACCCAGATGATCGCCGAAGGTACGCAGCGCTTCGCTTTGCTCCGGGCCGGCGTTGGCCAGGGCTGCGGCGCTGTGGGTCGACGCTTCGAAGAGCATTGCGGTTTTGCCGCGGATGACTTCCATGTAGGTTTCTTCGGTGGTGCTGGCGTCGCGTACTTTGGACAGCTGCAGCACTTCGCCTTCCGCGATGACCCGCGTGGCCTTCGAGAGGATCTGCATCACCTGCATCGAGCCCAGTTCAACCATCATCTCGAACGAGCGCGAATACAGGAAATCCCCCACCAGCACGCTGGGTGCGTTCCCCCACATGGCGTTGGCTGTCGAGCGGCCGCGACGCATGCCGGACATGTCTACCACGTCGTCGTGGAGCAGGGTGGCGGTGTGCAGGAATTCGATGGTCGCCGCCAAAAGGCGCAGGTCATCACCGCCAGAGCCCAGCGCTTTGCCGCACAACAGAACGAGCAACGGACGCAGGCGTTTACCGCCAGCGGAAGTGATGTAGTCGCCGATTTTGGAGACCAGCGGCACGCGCGATGTCAGCTGCTTCTTGATAATGTGGTCGACGGCTGTAAAGTCGTCCGCCACAGCGGTGTAGAAGGCTTGGGGTTGCATCAGCGAGACGTGCTCCAGAAGGGTTGCGCGGCATGCTAGGTTGCAGGCCCCACCCTGTCAAGGCGTGACATAACGCAGCTTGCAAGGCGTTGATCGCTTGCGTACAATCGCGCACCCTAACTTCCTGGGCAGCACCTGCCTTACGCAATTGCATGTCGGCCTTCCAGCCTTGTGCAGCCATGCCAGCCAATACCTCTTCCTATAAAGAGCTGGGTGAGCAGGATTATCGGAGATACACCATGTCTTATGCAGTAATCGTTACTGGCGGCAAGCAATACAAGGTCGCCCCAGGTGAATACCTGAAGATTGAAAAACTGGAAATCGCTACCGGCGAATCCGTTACTTTTGATCGCGTTCTGTTGGTTGCCAATGGCGACGACGTGAACATCGGCGCTCCAGTTGTTGCAGGCGCTACCGTTGTGGCTGAAGTGATCTCCCAAGGTCGTCACGATAAAGTCCGCATCATCAAGTTCCGTCGTCGTAAGCACCACATGAAGCGTATGGGCCACCGCCAGTGGTACACCGAGATCAAAATCACCGGTATTCAGGCTTAATTTCAGCCTAATCCTCACTAGGAGAATTGACTCATGGCACACAAAAAAGCTGGTGGTAGTACCCGTAACGGTCGCGACTCAGAAGCCAAACGCCTTGGCGTGAAGATGTATGGCGGCCAGGTTATCGTTCCGGGCAACATCATCGTGCGTCAGCGCGGCACCCAATTCCACGCTGGCTACGGCGTTGGTATGGGCAAAGATCACACCCTGTTCGCTAAAGTCGAAGGCGTGATCAAGTTCCAGGTTAAAGGCGCCTTCGGTCGTCGCTATGTAAGCATCGTGCCAAAGACTGAAGTCGCGGCATAATCTTGCGTTCAGGGGGGATGAGGGCCTGACCTTCATACCTCCTGAGCTGAAAAGCCCTGTCGATGACAGGGCTTTTTCGTTTGTAGAAGGGTCTGTTTCCGGTGAGTCTCTTGCAAAGCTGTTTGTGTGGGCCGTTGTGGTGTGAAGTCGCTGGTTTTTGATCGGTATCGCAACGCTCATCTTTGCAAGAGCCTTATGAATTTATGTTGTTTGCTCGTCTTTGTGACGGGAGGCGTGCGCTATGAAATTTGTTGATGAAGTATCCATTCGAGTAAAGGCCGGTGATGGCGGTAACGGTTGCATGAGCTTCCGTCGCGAGAAATTCATCGAGAACGGTGGTCCTAACGGTGGTGATGGCGGTGACGGCGGCTCGATCTACATGATCGCCGACGAAAACCTCAACACCCTGGTCGACTACCGCTACACCCGTCACTTCGACGCCGAGCGCGGTTCGAACGGCGGCAGCACCGACTGCACCGGTCGCAAGGGTGAAGAGCTGGTGTTGCGTGTGCCGGTCGGCACGACCGTGATCGACGCCGGCACCCAGGAAGTCATCGGCGACCTGACCAAGGCCGGCCAGCGTCTGCTGGTGGCCCATGGCGGCTGGCACGGTCTGGGCAACACGCGTTTCAAATCCAGTACCAACCGCGCGCCGCGTCAGACCACGCCCGGCAAGCCGGGTGAGCAGCGTGACCTCAAGCTTGAGCTGAAAGTGCTGGCTGACGTCGGTCTGCTCGGTTTGCCGAATGCCGGCAAGAGCACGTTCATTCGCTCGGTATCGGCTGCCAAGCCAAAGGTCGCTGATTACCCGTTCACCACGCTCGTCCCGAACCTGGGTGTCGTCAGCGTCGATCGCTGGAAGAGCTTTGTCGTCGCCGATATTCCCGGCCTGATCGAAGGTGCTTCCCATGGTGCAGGCCTGGGGATTCGCTTCCTCAAACACCTGGCCCGGACACGTCTGCTCCTGCACCTCGTTGACATGGCACCGCTGGATGAAAGCAGTGCGCCGGATGCCGCTGAAGTCATCGTCAACGAGCTGGTCAAGTTCAGCCCTGCGCTGGCCGACCGCGATCGCTGGCTGGTCCTGAACAAGTGCGACCAGATCCTCGAAGAAGAGCATGAGGCCCGCAAGCAGGAGATCATTGATCGTCTGGAGTGGACCGGCCCTGTCTACGTGATCTCGGCCATCGCCAAAGAAGGCACTGATCGCCTGACCCGCGACATCATGCGCTATCTCGAAGACCGTGCTGATCGTCTGGCCAATGACCCGGCCTACGCTGCCGAGCTGGCTGAGCTGGATCAACGCATCGAAGACGAAGCTCGCGCCCAGTTGCAGGCGCTGGATGATCAGCGTGCCTTGCGCCGTAGCGGCGTGAAGAGCGTACATGACATCGGCGATGACGATTGGGATGAGGAAGACGTGGAAGACGAAGATGGTCCGGAAATCATTTACGTCCGCGACTGATCGACTGAAGTAAACTACGACGCCGCTCTTGAAGCGGCGTTTTAGTATCTAGAATTCGGACTCTCTGGCTTAAGGTTGAAAGATCATGCGGAGCAAGGTGACAGGTGCCCAGCGTTGGGTGGTGAAGATCGGAAGTGCGCTGCTGACGGCGGACGGCAAGGGTCTGGATCGCAACGCGATGGGTGTTTGGGTCGAGCAGATGGTGGCCCTGCATGAGGCGGGTGTCGAGCTGGTCCTGGTTTCATCCGGCGCAGTAGCGGCCGGTATGAGCCGTCTGGGCTGGACTGCGCGACCGAGTGCCATGCATGAGCTTCAGGCCGCTGCAGCAATCGGTCAGATGGGTCTTGTGCAGGCGTGGGAATCCAGCTTCGCCGAGCATCAACGGCATACTGCGCAGATTCTGCTCACTCACGACGATCTGTCCGATCGCAAGCGCTACCTGAACGCCCGAAGCACGTTGCGTACTTTGGTTGAGCTGGGAGTCATCCCTGTCATTAACGAAAACGACACCGTCGTCACCGACGAGATCCGTTTCGGCGACAACGACACCTTGGCGGCTCTGGTGGCCAACCTGGTTGAAGCTGATCTGTTGGTCATCCTGACCGACCGTGACGGCATGTTCGACGCCGATCCTCGCAATAATCCCGAGGCGCAGCTCATTTATGAAGCGCGCGCTGATGATCCCGCCCTTGATGCGGTGGCTGGCGGCACCGGCGGTGCGCTGGGTCGTGGCGGCATGCAGACCAAGTTGCGTGCGGCGCGACTCGCCGCCCGTTCCGGTGCGCACACCGTGATCGTGGGTGGCCGCATAGAGCGCGTCCTGGCGCGTCTGAAGGCGGGCGAGCGATTGGGCACGTTGCTGTCCCCGGAGCGCGAAATGCTCGCGGCTCGCAAGCAATGGCTGGCCGGGCATCTGCAAACCCGTGGCACGCTGGTGCTGGACGAGGGTGCGGTAAAAGCGCTGACCCAAAGCCATAAGAGTTTGCTGCCTGTCGGTGTCAAGCTGGTGCAGGGCAGCTTTCGTCGCGGCGAAATGGTGGTCTGCGTGGCGGCTGACGGTCGTGAGATCGCCCGCGGGCTGACCAATTACAGCGCGCTCGAAGCGCAGAAGATCATCGGTCTGCCCTCTGACGCCATCGTCAAGGAGCTGGGTTACATGGCCGAGCCTGAACTCGTGCACCGTGACAACCTGATTCTGGTCTGAAGTGCATCATCAAAAGAAGGAAGCATACATGCGAGTCATGAAAGGGCTGGTAGGCGCGTTGCTGATGTTGCCGTTGCTGGCATCGACTGAAGAGATCGGCCAGGTATCAACTGTGTTCAAGATGGTCGGTCCTAACGATCGGATTGTGGTCGAAGCATTCGACGACCCCAAGGTCGACGGTGTGACGTGCTATCTGTCTCGCGCGAAAACCGGCGGGGTGAAGGGTGGTCTGGGCCTGGCTGAAGATCGTGCCGAAGCGTCCATCGCGTGCCGGCAGGTCGGTCCCATTCACTTCAAGGAGCAATTGAAGGATGGCGACGAAGTGTTCAAGGAGCGAACTTCGCTGGTGTTCAAGACGATGCAGGTCGTGCGATTCCTCGACAAGAAGCGCAATACGCTGGTGTACCTCGTTTACAGCGACAAGGTCATCGAGGGCAGTCCGCAGAATGCCGTGACCGCGATCCCGATCCTGCCATGGACACCTGCGCCGGCACCTTGAAGCTGCAGAGGCAAATCGAAGGCAATAAAAAACCGACCCTGGGGTCGGTTTTTTAACAAGCGAATCGCTTAGGCTGCAGCAGCAAGGTTCAGAGCCTTGATGTGGCCATTCAGGCGACCTTTATGGCGAGCAGCTTTGTTCTTGTGGATGATGCCTTTATCGGCCATACGGTCGATAACTGGCACAGCCAGAACATAAGCAGCTTGCGCTTTTTCAGCGTCTTTAGCGTCGATGGCTTTAACTACATTCTTGATGTAGGTACGAACCATGGAACGCATGCTGGCGTTGTGGCTGCGACGCTTCTCAGCCTGTTTTGCACGTTTTTTGGCGGAAGGTGTGTTGGCCACCGTCGAGCTCCTCGAAAGACTTGGGAAATAGCTAACAAAATAGGCCGCGAATCATGCCGATGAGTTTGACACTTGTCAAGGGCAGTTGATGCGTTCCGCTGAGTGGTCGCAGTGTGGTGCCGAGGTGATTTCTTTCCGGCGTGCGACCTGTAAACTCGCGGGCTTTGGCTCTGAGCTGTTTTGCGGCGCGGAGTATCGCATATATGGAACGCGCTTTGGCGCTTCCTTTGGTCAGGCGTATAACCTTTCGATGAATCTACTCAAATCGCTTGCCGCCGTGAGCTCTATTACGATGCTTTCGCGGGTGCTGGGCTTCGTCCGCGACACCATCATCGCGCGCGCTTTCGGTGCCGGCATGGCCACTGACGCCTTCTTTATCGCCTTCAAGCTGCCCAATCTGCTGCGCCGGATCTTTGCCGAGGGCGCTTTTTCCCAGGCCTTCGTTCCCATCCTGGCGGAATACAAGAGCCAACAGGGCGAAGAGGCAACCCGCACATTTGTCGCGTATGTCACCGGCCTGCTGACCTTGGCCCTGGCGATCGTCACGGTGCTGGGCGTCGTATTTGCCCCGTGGGTCATCTGGGCCACCGCGCCGGGTTTTGCCGATACGCCGGAGAAGTTCCAGCTGACCTCGGACCTGCTGCGGGTGACCTTTCCTTATATATTGCTCATTTCTCTGTCATCACTGGCCGGCGCGATCCTCAACACGTGGAATCGCTTCTCCGTACCGGCGTTCGTGCCGACGCTGCTCAATCTGGCGATGATCTTCTTCGCCCTGTTCCTGACGCCCTATTTCCACCCGCCCGTGATGGCGCTGGGCTGGGCTGTGCTGGCGGGCGGTTTGCTGCAGCTTCTTTATCAGCTGCCGCATCTGAAAAAGATCGGCATGCTGGTGCTGCCGCGACTCAACCTGCGCGACACCGGTGTCTGGCGGGTGATGAAGCAGATGCTGCCGGCCATGCTTGGGGTGTCCGTCAGTCAGATTTCGCTGATCATCAACACCATATTCGCCTCGTTTCTTGTCGCAGGTTCCGTGTCTTGGATGTATTACGCCGACCGCCTGATGGAACTGCCTTCCGGGGTGCTCGGCGTGGCGTTGGGGACGATTCTGCTGCCGATTCTCTCGAAAACCTACGCCAGCCGGGATCGCCATGAATATTCGCGGATTCTCGACTGGGGCCTGCGCTTGTGTTTCCTGTTGGTGCTGCCGTGCACCCTGGCGCTCGGGCTGCTTGCCGAGCCGCTAACAGTTTCGCTATTCCAGTACGGCAAGTTCGACGGCGAAGATGCCGCGATGACCCAGCGGGCGCTGGTCGCGTACTCGGTGGGGCTGCTGGGCATCATCGTGATCAAGGTGCTCGCGCCGGGCTTTTATGCTCAACAAAATATCCGCACGCCGGTGAAAATCGCGATCTTCACCCTCATGGTGACTCAGCTGTTCAATGTGCTTTTCGTCTATGTCATCCATCTGGCACACGCCGGTTTAGCGCTCGCGATCAGTGTCGGGGCTTGCCTCAATGCGTTGCTGCTGTTCTGGCAGTTGCGCAAGCAGGACCTGTTTCAGCCGCAGCCGGGTTGGCCGATGTTCCTGGGCAAGCTGATTATCGCGGTGGTGGCGATGTCCGCCGTGCTGCTGGGCCTGATGCATGTGATGCCCGCTTGGTCAGACGGCGAGATGCTGCAGCGATTCCTGCGCCTCGGCGCGCTGGCACTGGCAGGTGTCGTGACGTATTTCGGCACTTTGCTGTTGCTGGGTTTCCGCGTCAGGCATTTCGCTCGCAAGGCGATCCTGTAGGATCAGTCGTCGTTTTCTGCCGGTTAACGTCGATTGTTGTGGTTTGCCCGGATGTGTCGCCTGTCGTTGACGGCGGTGTGTGGTTATAATCGGCCACTTTATGAGCAAGAAGCGCGTTATGCAGCTGGTTCGAGGCCTTCACAATCTGCGCCCGCAGCACCGGGGCTGCGTCGCCACTATTGGCAATTTCGACGGTGTACACCGGGGTCATCAGGCTATCCTGGCGAGACTGCGTGAACGCGCCGTCGAGCTGGGCTTGCCCAGTTGTGTGGTGATCTTCGAACCGCAACCGCGCGAGTTCTTCGCTCCCGAGACGGCCCCGGCCCGTTTGGCCCGACTGCGCGACAAGCTCGATCTGCTGGCTGGCGAGGGCGTTGATCTGGTGTTGTGCCTGGCCTTCAATCAGCGCTTCAGCAAGCTCAGTGCATCCGAGTTTGTCGACACCGTGCTCATCGATGGCCTGGGTGTGAAGCACCTGGAGGTGGGTGACGACTTCCGTTTTGGCTGTGACCGCGTGGGCGATTTCGATTTCCTGCAAAAAGTCGGCGCCGGAAAGGGCTTCACCGTCGAAGCGGCGCAGACCGTCGAAATCGATGGCGTCCGTGTGAGCAGCACCAAGGTGCGCACGGCGCTTGCTGCCGCAGACTTCACCCTGGCCGAGCATTTACTGGGCCGCCCGTTCGAAATCTCTGGCCGCGTACTGCATGGCCAGAAACTGGCGCGTCAGTTGGGTACGCCCACGGCCAACGTGCAACTCAAACGTCGTCGCGTGCCATTGACCGGTGTCTACCTGGTCAGCGCGCAGATTGACGGCAAGGTATGGCCAGGCGTCGCCAACATCGGCGTGCGTCCCAGCGTGGCGGGCGATGGACGTCCCCATCTGGAGATTCACCTTCTGGATTTTACCGGCGATATCTATGGCCGGCGTTTGACGGTGGTATTCCACCACAAGCTGCGTGATGAGCAGCGCTTTGCCTCCCTTGAGGCGCTCAAGACGGCGATCGATGCGGATGTCGCTGCCGCTCGTGCCCACTGGCACGACCAACCGCTAAACTTTAGAGCCTGAAATGACCGACTACAAAGCCACGCTTAATCTTCCGGACACCGCCTTCCCGATGAAGGCCGGCCTGCCCCAGCGCGAGCCGCAAACTCTGCAGCGCTGGGACAGCATTGGCCTGTACCAGAAGCTGCGCGAAATTGGCAAGGATCGGCCCAAGTTCGTGCTGCACGACGGGCCTCCGTACGCCAACGGCAATATCCACATCGGTCATGCGGTCAACAAGATTCTCAAGGACATGATCGTTCGCTCGAAGACCCTTTCCGGCTTCGACGCGCCTTATGTCCCGGGCTGGGATTGCCACGGTCTGCCGATCGAGCACAAGGTCGAAGTCACCCACGGCAAGAATCTGCCTGCGGACAAGACCCGGGAACTGTGCCGTGCCTACGCGGCCGAGCAGATCGAAGGGCAGAAAGCCGAGTTCATCCGCCTGGGTGTGCTGGGCGACTGGGACAACCCGTACCGCACCATGGACTTCGCCAACGAAGCCGGTGAAATCCGCGCGTTGGCTGAGATGGTCAAGAACGGCTTTGTCTTCAAGGGCCTGAAGCCGGTCAACTGGTGTTTCGATTGCGGCTCTGCATTGGCTGAAGCGGAAGTTGAATATCAGGACAAGAAATCGTCCACCATCGACGTCGCCTTCCCGGTGGCCGATGCCGACAAGCTGGCTGCCGCCTTCGGTCTGCCAAGTCTGGGCAAACCTGCTGCCATCGTGATCTGGACCACCACCCCGTGGACCATCCCGGCAAACCAGGCGCTCAACGTTCACCCGGAATTCACCTACGCACTGGTCGATACCGGCGAGCGCCTGCTGGTGCTGGCTGAAGAGCTGGTTGAGTCCTGCCTGAAGCGATGGAACCTTGAAGGTTCGGTGCTGGCGACGGCCGAAGGTTCGGCGCTCGAGCTGATCAATTTCCGTCATCCGTTCTACGATCGTCTTTCGCCCATCTATCTGGCCGACTATGTCGAGCTGGGCGCGGGCACCGGTGTCGTTCACTGCTCGCCGGCCTATGGCGTCGACGACTTCGTGATCTGCAAAAGCTACGGCCTGACCAACGACGACATCATCAGTCCGGTGCAGAGCAACGGCGTGTACAGCCCGTCGCTGGAGTTCTTCGGTGGCCAGTTCATCTTCAAGGCCAACCAGCCAATCATCGACAAGCTGACCGAAGTCGGCGCGTTGCTGCACACCGAAACCATCACCCACAGCTACATGCACTGCTGGCGCCACAAGACGCCGCTGATCTACCGCGCCACCGCGCAGTGGTTCGTCGGCATGGACAAGCAGCCGACGTCGGGTGACACCCTGCGCAACCGCGCCGTGAAGGCCATCGAAGAAACCAAATTCGTCCCGGCATGGGGGCAGGCGCGCCTGCACTCGATGATCGCCAACCGTCCTGACTGGTGCATCTCCCGTCAGCGCAACTGGGGCGTGCCGATCCCGTTTTTCCTGAACAAGGAAAGTGGCGAGCTGCACCCGCGCACCGTTGAGCTGATGGAAGAAGTCGCTCAGCGCGTCGAGCAGGAAGGCATCGAAGCCTGGTTCAAGATGGACGCTGCCGAGCTGCTGGGTGACGAAGCGCCGCACTACGACAAGATCTCCGACACTCTGGACGTATGGTTCGATTCAGGCACCACGCACTGGCACGTCCTTCGCGGCTCCCACCCGATGGGCCACGAAAGCGGTCCACGCGCCGACCTGTACCTCGAAGGCTCGGACCAACACCGGGGCTGGTTCCACTCGTCGCTGCTGACCGGTTGCGCCATCGATAATCACGCGCCGTACCGTGAATTGCTCACCCATGGTTTTACCGTGGACGAGAACGGCCGCAAGATGTCCAAGTCGCTGGGCAACGTTATCGCGCCGCAGACCGTCAACGACACACTGGGCGCGGACATCATGCGCCTGTGGGTTTCGGCGACCGATTACTCCGGCGAAATGGCTGTTTCCAACACCATTCTGCAGCGCAGCGCCGATGCGTACCGTCGTATCCGCAACACCGCACGTTTCCTGCTCTCGAACCTGACCGGTTTCAACCCGGCCACCGACTTGCTGCCAGCCGAAGAGATGCTGGCGCTGGACCGCTGGGCGGTGGATCGCGCCCTGCTGTTGCAGCGTGAACTGGAAGAGCACTACGGCGAATATCGGTTCTGGAACGTCTACTCGAAGGTGCACAACTTCTGCGTTCAAGAATTGGGTGGCTTCTATCTGGACATCATCAAGGACCGCCAGTACACCACCGGTGCCAACAGCACGGCGCGCCGCTCTTGCCAGACTGCGCTGTTCCACATCTCCGAAGCGCTGGTTCGCTGGATCGCACCGATCCTGGCGTTCACCGCCGATGAGCTGTGGCAGTACTTGCCGGGCGAGCGTAACGAGTCGGTCATGCTCAACACCTGGTATACCGAGCTGAGCGAACTGCCTGAAGGCTTCGAGCTTGATCGCGCCTACTGGGAGCGGATCATGGCGGTGAAGGTGGCGGTCAACAAGGAAATGGAAAACCTGCGCGCGGCCAAAGCCATTGGCGGCAACTTGCAAGCCGAAGTCACGCTGTACGCCGAAGACGCGCTGGTGGCGGATCTGTCCAAGTTGAGCAATGAGTTGCGCTTCGTGCTGATCACCTCAACGGCCAGCGTCGCGCCTTTCGTCAGCGCGCCTGCAGATGCGGTGGTCACCGAAGTGGCTGGTTTGAAACTCAAGGTCGTCAAATCCGGCCACGCCAAGTGCGCGCGCTGCTGGCATCACCGCGAGGATGTCGGGGTCAATCCGGAGCATCCGGAAATCTGCGGTCGTTGCGTCGACAACATCAGCGGCGCAGGCGAGGTTCGTCACTATGCCTAATGCATCGGCTGGCCGTATGGGCCGACTGGGTTGGTTGTGGTTGAGCGTGCTGGTGGTGGTCATTGACCAGGCCAGCAAGTTCTACTTCGAAAACCGCCTGGAGTTGTACGAGCAGATCGTCATCCTTCCTGACTACTTCAGCTGGATGCTGGCCTACAACACCGGGGCTGCGTTCAGCTTCCTGGCCGACAGTTCCGGCTGGCAGCGCTGGTTGTTTGCGCTGATCGCGGTGGTGGTGAGTGGGGTGCTGGTGGTCTGGCTCAAGCGGCTCGGACGCGACGAAACCTGGCTGGCGATTGCCCTTGCCCTGATATTGGGCGGGGCACTCGGCAATCTGTATGACCGAATCTTCATCGGCCATGTCATAGACTTCATATTCGTGCATTGGAAAGAACACGGCTTCCCGGCCTTCAATGTTGCGGACAGCGCCATTACCGTTGGCGCGATCATGCTGGCTCTGGACATGTTCAAGAGCAAGAAAACCGGAGAGACCGTCAATGACTGATCAGTTGATGACCGAACAGGCTACTCAGGAAACACGCATCGGTCAGAACACGGAAGTCACCCTGCATTTCGCGCTGCACCTGGAAAACGGCGACACCGTCGACAGCACGTTTGACAAGGCGCCGGCGACTTTCAAGGTTGGCGATGGCAGCCTGCTTCCGGGCTTTGAGGCGCTGATCTTTGGCTTCAAAGCCGGTGACAAACGCACGCTTCAAGTGCCGCCGGAAAACGCTTTCGGTCAGCCGAACCCGCAAAATCTGCAGGTCATGCCCCGTTCGCAGTTCCAGAATATGGAGCTGTCGGAAGGGCTGCTGGTGATCTTCAACGATGCGGCGAACACCGAGCTGCCGGGCGTGGTGAAATCGATGGACGATGATCAGGTCACCGTCGATTTCAATCACCCGCTGGCGGGCAAGACGTTGACCTTCGAAGTGGAAATTTTCGAGGTGAAGGCACTCTGAGCATCGCCAGAGCGCCTGGCCCCGGCACTGTTCGGGGCCTTTTCGTTTATATGTTTCATTGCGCGTAGACACGAGGCACATCATGCAAATCAAACTCGCCAACCCACGTGGCTTCTGCGCCGGGGTGGACCGTGCGATCGAAATCGTCAATCGCGCGCTGGAAGTGTTTGGCCCGCCGATCTACGTGCGCCATGAAGTGGTTCATAACAAATTCGTCGTCGAAGACCTGCGCAGCCGTGGCGCGATCTTCGTCGAAGAGCTCGATCAGGTGCCGGACGACGTCATCGTGATTTTCAGTGCCCACGGCGTGTCGCAGGCGGTGCGCACCGAGGCGGCAGGTCGCGGCCTGAAGGTGTTCGACGCCACCTGTCCGCTGGTGACCAAAGTGCATATCGAGGTCGCGCGCTACAGCCGTGATGGCCGCGAGTGCATCCTCATTGGGCACGCCGGCCACCCTGAGGTCGAGGGGACGATGGGGCAGTACGACGCCAGCAATGGCGGCGCGATTTATCTGGTCGAAGACGAAGCAGACGTTGCCAACCTCCAGGTGAGCAATCCTGAGAACCTTGCCTTCGTGACCCAGACGACGCTGTCGATGGACGACACCAGCCGGGTCATCGACGCCCTGCGCACACGATTCCCGGCCATTGGTGGCCCGCGCAAGGACGACATCTGTTACGCCACGCAAAACCGTCAGGATGCGGTCAAGGTCCTTGCCGATGAGTGCGACGTGGTGCTGGTGGTCGGCAGCCCGAACAGCTCCAACTCCAATCGCCTGCGTGAACTGGCTGAACGCATGTCGACCCCTGCCTATCTGATCGATGGTGCCGAAGACATGCAGCGCAGCTGGTTCGACGGCGTGGGCCGCATCGGCATTACCGCCGGTGCTTCGGCGCCCGAGGTGCTGGTGCGTGGCGTGATCCAGCAGCTGCACGCCTGGGGTGCGACCGGCGAAGACGAGCTGGCCGGGCGCGAGGAAAACATCACCTTCTCGATGCCCAAGGAATTGCGCGTCAAGTCGCTGCTGTAATCCGGTCACTCCGTGACCGCATCATGCGCAGGGCTCGCTGCTGAATCCCTCGGATCGCAGCGTGACCCTGCCGGTCACCGCAATCACCAACTGGTAGCGACTGGCAGGTGCGTCTCTGAGACACACCGCCAGTGTCCCGTTAGCGTTGTTCAGCAGCCGCCCCGTGTTATCGAAACCAATGCGCACGGCGACTTTGCTGTTGCCCACCACCCTGACGTCACGGTGGCTGGCGAACTCGGCCAGCGACAGCTCACCCTCGTCTCTGAGCTGGTTGCGGTTGCTGTCGACGAACACGTTCCAGCCTCGGCTCCAGTCCTTTTCAAGGGCCTGTATCACCACTGGCTGACTGCGCAGAATCGCCTCTGTGCGAGCCATTCGCAGCCCGCTGGCCAGTTGCTGAGCCGTGTCCTGACGTCGTTGTGAGTCGATCAACTGGCCGAAGGCGGGGATCGCGAGCGTCGCGACGATACCCACAATCACCAACCCTGCCAGCAGTTCAATCAGCGTCAATCCTTGCTGTTTCACGAGCGTCTTCCGTTGAGTTCGGCGCTCAAGCAAACACCTGCTCCGTTGCGCTGACAACCGGTTCGATTGTCAGCCGGTATGTCTGCAAGCCGCCGTTACACATCCTTCGGGCAAACCGCTGCGCATCGGCTTCACTGGTGCCTGCACAGCGGACGGCAGAGGTGGGCGATGGCAGGAAAGGCGATGCAATCAGGGATGACATTGATCGAAGTGCTGGTTGCGCTGCTGATCTTCAGCGTTGGCATATTGGGTGTGGCGATGCTGCAGCTCAACGCGCTGAAGTACACCGAAAGCTCGATGCGCAGCATGCACGTCAGTTTCATCGCCCATGATCTTCTCGAGCGAATCCGCGCCAATCCGGGCACCAGTTATGCGCTGGCTTCGCTGAGTCAGGCGCCATCGTCCGGCAGTCTCGCCGTCCCACGCCAGCAAGACCTGTACGACTTCGCGACGCAGTTGAGACGCGCGGTCGGTGACGATGCCGAGGCATCCATTGCGGTGTCGGGATCGAGCGTGACCGTTACATTGAAGTGGGACGATTCCCGCGCCAGCCAGGAGGCCGCACAGAAGCAGACGCTGACGTTGACCGCAGATGTATCTGCCGAGCGGGGCGCACGACCATGAGGCCTTTGGAGAAAGGCTTTGGCCTCGTCGAAGTTATGCTGGCGCTGGTGTTGGGATTGGTGATGTCGCTGGCCTTGGCGCAGATATTCATCAGCTCAAAGAGCAGCTATGCCAGTCAGACATCGTCCGCCAGCCTGCAGGAAGACGCGCGATTCGTGCTCAGCAAAATGGTCCAGGAAGTGCGGCTGGTCGGCATGTTCGGCTGTTTGGGAAAAGTCGACGACGCCAGCGTCGGCAATGGCTTTTCCAAAGCGTTTGAAGCGCCGATCCACTGGGACGCCAGCTCGCAGACACTGAGCCTCGCCACCGCCGGAACCGGGGAGGGTGGAGGCTGGTCGACCTGGGTCATACACACCGACTGCGTGTCATCCGCCACCGCGTACTCCAACGGCCGGGCGCCCCGGCTCGCCGGACATGAGACCGCGATACCCATTCACAAGCAGGTGTATCGCTTCAACAAGGCTCGCAATGAGCTATCGCTGAATGGCCAGCCCCTGGTCAGCAACGTGCGCGCGTTCAGCGTGCTGTTCGGCGTTGCCGGTTCGATCAATGACCGCTCCGTTGCGCGGTACGCGGCCACCGCCGAGCCCTCGTTGATCCGCAGCGTGCGGCTGACCCTGACACTGTTCGACCCCGCAGATCGGGCGCAGGAACAGACCATCGACGTCGTTGCCGCCCTCCGTAATCGGCTGGGGTGATCACATGAATATGAATCCACAACGTGGCGCGGTGTTGATCGTCAGCCTGGTGTTCCTGCTGTTGCTGACCCTCTTGGCGACATCGTCGATGCAGAACGCCACCCTCCAGGAAAAAGTGGCGGGCACGCTCAAGCGGCGTGATGCGTCGTTTCAGTCCGCCGAGACAGCGCTGCGCATTGCTGAATCAAACATCCTGTCATCCGGGTTTTCACTGCCGGCCTGTTCGTCGCCAGCGAGATGTTTGCCTCCGCCTGAAGCGCTGACACTTTCCAAAAGCGAAACGGGCGGGGCCTCGGGTGTGGATTGGGTCGCAACGCGGGGTGGTTTCTACGGCATTCAGCATGTCGGCCAAACCGATCAGCCGCCCGGTGGCGGAGACGGTCAGTTTCGGATCCTGTACCGCGTGACGGCCATCGGCATTGAGGGCGACTCACGCACCGTGCTCGAAAGCATCCACACCCAGGAGCGCCGCGTAATGTGGCGGCAGCGGCAATGAACAGAACTCGCACAGGCTTCACCCTGATCGAACTGCTGATTGCCATCGCCATCGTCGCGATTCTCGCCGCCGTCGCGTACCCGCAGTACAGCGAGTACATCCGGAAAACCCGCCGCTCGGAGATCGCCGGGGTGCTGGTTGAAGAGGCGCAGAAGCTTGAGCGGTTTCATTCACGGGCAGGGCAATACTCGGACGTCAGCGGGCCTCCGGCGCTTAGTCATGAGGTGTCGATGGGGAATGGGTTTTATCGGATAGGGGCTGAGCGCAAGGAGCGGACGTTCGCGCTGACCGCTTCGCCGGTTGGCGGAGGAATGATGGCGGGCGATGCGTGTGGGAATTTTGTGCTGGAAAACACTGGCAAGCGCGACAATCTCGGGATGTCGGGGGCTGCCAGTGTGGCGGGGTGTTGGGGGCGATAGTGCTTATTTAAAGCAGTCGGTGCCGCCAGCCGAGGTTTTGTTCCCGAGTTGATCAATAGTTAATGCTCCGCATGCATCTTGCGTTTGCTGATCCCGAGGTGCGGCCGTGAACGAATATGCCGTCGCATTCGCTGTAACGCTCAACTGGTATTTGCCGGTTTGTGAGAGCGGCTGCGTGCTGGCAAAACCCAACGCGGTGAGATTGGTAACCGCATACGTATTGTTCTGAGCGTAGTACCGCTCCATTCGGGCCACGGCGTCATTGAGCATCACTATCCCTTCGGAGCGATAACCCCGCTGGACGTATTTGGTGTAGGACGGATAAGCGATTGCCGCCAGGATGGCAACGATGGCGACGGTAATCATCAACTCGATCAGCGTGAAGCCGCGTTGAGAGCGGTTTGAACAATGCATTAAGTACAGCCTCATGGAGTGTATGGAATAACGCGCCAGTTCTGGCGGCCATTGAAAGCGGTTCCGGTGTTGACGGCGGTGGGTTCGCCGCTCGAATCAGTCGAGTACTTGCTGCCACCGATGCTGCCAACGTCTACACCCCCGGCGCTGATGCTCATCCCGCTGACGACGGTGTCGTTGTAGTTGTCAGCGCTTGAGATGGTGCCATTGCGTCGAAGGTTGAATACGGTGAAAGCCGTGCGACTTCCCGTGGTCGGATCAAGGCCATATAGCCATCCTGTGACGCCTGGGCTGCACACGTCGGTAACCGGCGTTCGCGTCGATGCAAACAATACGCTGCCGCTGAGGACCAGCGGGTCGACCAGCCGCTCACCCAGAAGCGTGTTGCCCACGGCAAGGTCGAGATACCAGCCCGACTTGGCGGTCCAGTCCACGGTGTTATTACTCACGATGCGGACATCGTTACTGGTTCCCGCAAAACTGACGTTATTGGCCTGCGACGTAATCGTCTGAGCCTGAAGGCTGCCCCGCGTTAACGTTGGCGTTGACGATGCTGCGGCGCCGACCGTTTGTTTATCCCAGATGCCGTACAAGGTCTGCAGGTCGGTGCTGGCCTTGTCGGCCGTCGCGAAATAGCGCCCCGTTCCGAACAACACGATCGTTCCCGCTGCAGTCGGATGTGCTACGACCGTCGGTGGTGCGGTAATGGACTGCACGGCGGCCCCGGCCGTATCGCTCGCGGTCGCGGTGTAGAGCGGTTTGTTGCCAAACGCTACTTTGTAGTTGCTCGCTGTGGCGTTTGCCGTCAGCGAACTTGCAATCAGGTCAAAGCGCCATAGGTTGCCAAGCAGGTCCCCGGCGTACACGTAATCTGCATAGCCGTCGGCGTTTGCGTCCAGCACCACGGGAGAAGACAGCCCGTTGTTGCCGGTCACCGAGGTGGTCAACTTGCTGATCGTGGCACCTGTGGCGGCATTGAGGATGAACAGTGATGCATTGCCGTTGTTACCGCTGTAGCCATTGCCGACTATGACGCCCCATTCTCCGGAGTGCAGCTTGGCGATGACAGGAACGGAAAAACTTGAGCCTAGATCCACGTCGTTCTGTGATGTGAACTCCCAGAGCAGGCTGATGCTGTCGGGGTTGGTGATGTCCAGCGCAAAGATTTCTCGCCCGCCCGCACCCAGCGTGCCCACCAGAATCGTGTGCCACGCGCTGCCAAAGTATACGTCTGCGACGACCGGCGTGCTGTCGACGAAAAAACGATGGAGAGCGGAGTTGGAGTTGTAATCCTTATTGGTCAATGCATTGAGGTTCGAGATCACTGCCGTGGGAATGAATGCGAACTTTTCGACGCCGGTCAGGGTATCGAACGCATGCAACATCCCATCGTTGGCGCCAACGTAGACTTGCCCGCGTCGAGTGCTCTGGGTCGTCTGGAACGTCCCGTAGGCGCCGCTCTGCCCATCAAGGGTATCGGCAACGGATGCGTCATAGAGGGATGTGTCCACCACCACTGGCGAAGAGTTGACCAAGTCACCGATCAGCGAAGCGCGGCGGCGGTATGTAGAGGTGGCTCTACTGGTGTCACCTTTCACGAAGTCCACTTGATCGGACGTTAGTGTCGTCTGCAAGTTGATGCCGGCGTAGGTACGGTTCGCCAGGTTGGCATACGTGAACGCCTGCAGGCCGTTAGTGGTCGTGCCTGCCATCTGGATGTTGCGCGAACTCCATGTAGGCACCACCTGCGAGGCAGACCAGTTCTGCACGCTGCTGGTGCTGCCATCCGCTTTGTTGATCGTGGTGGTGGTCTTGATTAGGTCGCCGCTCCAGGTGGCGACATTGAGGCTGTTCAAATACGTCGCGGCCGCATTGCTGGTGCCGAGCGCAGGGACCACTGCCGGTGTCGCCACCGAGTTATTGGTTTGCAGAATCTGGTTGAAGGCGGCGTCGAGCTGTTGCTTGAGGGTCGAGGCGTTGGTCACCAGAAAGTAATTGTTAGGCGTGCCCGATTTTGTCGAATCCCACTGTCCCGCCACCGGCAGGCTGCTGCTGGTGTTGGTCGGGCCGCCGAAGCCGCCCCACTTGGCCGCGTACCACAATGGATCCTGCAGGTTAGTTATGGAGGTCGTTGGCGAAGCGACGAACCTGCGGGTATGGGTATCGCCCCGGGATGAAGGTGATACCGCCTGGTTTTGGTCTTTGCGTCCCGGGAGCAGGTCGGCCGTGTTGTTGCAGGTCGCGGTTGATGTTGCGCATGCACCGGGAAGTCTCGTACCGGGCGTATCGAGCGAGTAGTGAAGGTTTCCGTTGGCCCCCCCTGTCACCTCCAGATAAATACCGTCGGTGGTGGTGCCGGAAATGGTATAGCCCATGTGCGACTCGGCGCCCGATACCGAGTAGACGGTTTGCAGCGTCACATCCAGCGTGCCGAGGGCGTTGACCGCGACGGTATAGAGCACAATGGCGTCCATGTCGTAATCGCAGCCCTGACCGCAGTCGTCGAACACCACCCGGAAAACCGCCTGCGCCCGGCCGCCGTTGATATTGGCGTTGGTGGGCTGGCCAGTCATGTTGTACAGCGAATCGATATAAAAGCCGGTGATTTGCTCGGTAATGCCGCTGCTCGCCACTTTGCCAAATGGCACCAGCGTGATTGAGCCCGTGCCGACGGGCATTTGAATCCGCGGTAGCGTCGACGAGAGTGCGATGGAGAAGGTCTGGACCTTTTGATTACCTAGAGAGGTAATCGGGTTGGTGTTGGCGAAATAAGCCACTGCCGCTGCGTTGAAAGTGCCCTCTTTGGTGGGCTCTTCCGGCAACCCCCTGATGTTACCCAGACTGGACGCTGCTTTTGCAGTCGGCGCCTGATCGCTAGCGCCTAGTGTCTGGCCGATATTTATGTTTTTGCTGCCACCCACATCCGTGTTCCAGATCGTCTGTCCAAGCGCATTTACGTCTAGATTGGTCAGCGCAGCGGAACTGCCTGGGGCCGCGTTTATTGTGTATTTGCTGCCAGGCAAGTCAGAGTCATAACTGGGTGTTACGTCACTGAAAAGTGTCTCGAATGGCTTGGAGCAACTCGGATAAGTTGGCGGTGTAGCGGCTGCGTTCGGCGTCGCCGAATAAGGGTTGCTCCACGTCGTGACGCTGGTCAGGCTCAAGCCGCCGCTGGTGTCAGCATTCCCGGATTTGTAATTAGCGGTGGGAGTGGTCTCGCCGCTGAAGTAGCGCATGGTCTCAAACATCATTTCGCCGAGCGGATTCCCCCAGTTCGGGCAGTTGGCGTTCGGCATGGGCGTGACGTAGATATTGCAACCGGTGGTGCTGAGCCTCAGCCCGTCCAGCGTCCCGATGATAGCGCCTTTCACGTAGTTGCCGTTTCTGTCCTGTGTGCCAAAGATTCCCGTCGAGGCATCGATCTCGGCCGAGAAGCTGCCCATCGCCTTGCGGACTACACCTCCCTGAATATTGTTCTGGTAGGTGCCCGTTACAAGTCCGAAGTACATCTGGTTGCCTTCACCGTAGTCGTGAAGGATGCCTGTGGGTTTATAGGTGCCATTGGGATAGAGCTTGCAGTTGCTTTCGATGAAGCCTGATTTACAGACCTCGACCCGTACCTGGTAGTTGGTGGGGGAAACATCGACGTCGCTAAAGTTGGTATTGGTTGCCTTGGACCCGCCCTGGGTCACTTCCCGAGATACCCAGCCAAAGATGCGAATGTTCGACACATTGGATAGCACGCGCAGCAACGGCGCGCTGCTCTGTGTGTTGTTGGCGAAGAGCGTGTAGTTGCCGGCACTGGGATTCGACAGCGGGGTGTAATCCGACAGGTCGTAACCATCCACGGTACGGCTTGAGTACTCCTTGCCCCACGTGTGCGCGTCGGTCGAAATATAGGCGCGGGTAAGAATGGTCTGCGAGGTGGTGTCTACCTCGCGATAGCCGCCATAGAGCACTTTGCGCAGCGCATCGGCGCGTGAGGTCGTCAGGTAATTAAGGTAATCACCGCTCCAGTTTCCCGGGCATTTTTTGAGGTTCGCAACTGTCGTTTTCGACTGCGCCGAGAAGTAACCATTGTTGTAGCTGTAGCACGTGAGTGAATCGAAATAGCCCAGGTAAGTAATTGAGGGCTTATAACGAATATCGATAGAGCCGTCACCGTCCAAGTCGGAGGCGTCGTTATAGGCAGGGAAAAACAACTTGTGGTCGCGGCCCACTACCAGCATGTTCAGCGGCGGTACGGAGTTGTTCAGGAACAGCGGCAGCTGCGCGGGGACCTGGCTCACGGCAGCGTACGCCACGCCGAACGGCAGCAGGATCAGACAGGCCAGTGCTACGATGAAACTGCTGAGCGTGATTGGCTTATTCATGGTCGTTCACTGTCTGGCAGGCGCTTAAGAGTCGGAAACGGCAAAAACCGTGCGAAGGATGACGCGTTGCGTGGTTGTGTCGCTGGAGCATCTGACGTTGGAAGCGCAGGCGGTGATTTCGTAATAGTGACGGCCGCAGTCTCTGGCCAGAAGCGCACAGTTGTTCTGCGCCTGACCGTCCAGGAACTTCAAATCGGTCACATACCATTCAATCTCGACGTTATTGCCGGTGGCCGGGTTGTATTGATATGTGGTAACCAAATTGATATTGGCGCTGTTGGCGGCGGTGAATGCCGGTAGATAATCGCCGTTTACCAAGGTCGTCGGGACACGCATGCAGGGCTTGTTCGTATTGCCGGCGATCGTAGTGCATTGCCACTGGTTAATGCTCACCTCACCGATTCGGAGCCCCGCTTCGGCGGCGTTGGTCAGGGTCTTCTGGAGCCTGAGGTTACCGGTGATCCGGGATTCGAGCGACACCCCCCGCATGCTGGAAAGTGCAAGCAACGTGATGATCAACAGCATCATCAGCGCCACCAGAAGAGTGGCGCCGGTCTGGTTGCGGTGTTGCCAGCGCGCAAGCGTATTGATCGGGGGCCTCATGGCATCTGATTCCGGATCATGATGGTCCCCTGCACAATTTGATAAATACCTTTCGTATCGTTGTAGCTGGTGCCATAGCGCCCGTTCCAGTCTTTGAGCGCGAGTGAAATATCCGTGGTTGTATCCCGGATCATCGGTGTGCCCGAGCTCTGCATCAAAGCGCTGTAACGGACCGCCGCAATGGTACCGGTCGGCGCAGTAGCAGTGTATTTGGTGACGGCTTTCGGGTCAGTAGGGTCCGATCCATATTCAAAGCGCAGATCCTGGACACCGCTCACGAGCTGCTGATTGATGGCGCCGTTGGTGCATGTAATGGCTTTGTTGTCAGAATCGAAGGCTATTTTCTGGACAATTTTCGGGCGCACGGTGGCCGGCACCGGCTTCGCCGAATAGGGTGCAGTGATGCTGTCTTTGTCCCCCGTCGCCAAGGCCGTTCCCTGGCAGGTGACGTCGAGTTTGCTGGTGGCCTGATACTGAACGCACAAGGCGGATTCGGATATCGCCACGACGGAGGCGCCCAGTGGAAAATTGCAGCCGCTCAGAGAGTTGTCGGCGGGAATTACGGCGCCGAGGCTGCTGCGATAGCCGGCTTTCAACAATTCCTGGCTCAGGATGGCCAAGGTGAAACGGCCATTTTCCTGATTGCCCATCTGCGCTTGCTGAAAAAGATAAGTCCGCTGGTTGCTGATGAAAATCTGAGTCACGCCGAGGATCAGGAGCAGGCCGATGACCATCGCGACCATTAGCTCGATCAGTGACAGGCCTTTTTGCCGGTTAGCTAAGGCTTTCATTTGATGCGTGTCCTCAAGCGATAGGTGCAGGTACCTGGCGTCGTGAGACTGGAGCCGGTCATGCAGTCAGCGGCGTTCTTGACCTTCCAGGCAACCTGAATCTCCAGATCGGCGTTCGTTGCGCTTGAGGTCGTGCAGGCTGATACATCGCCTGGCGTAGGTGTTTTGCAGATGTAGAAGCTGTCCGAGTCAAGCAGGCTGTCGGCGCCTGGCAACATGGTGCCTGCACGTGATGCCCAGCAACCGATCTGCTCGGACAGCGCTGACGGTGAAGGTGTGCAGTCTGAAGCGGGACTTGGGAACGAGGCGCCCGGCGCCTTCAGGCATGAATTGCCGGTGGTGCAATCCGCGGGTGCGCTGCGAATGATTTCGACGAGATCGTCCACAAGCATGATCGCGGTATTACGCTGAACAGAATCCTGAGTGTAGGGAATGGCCTTGCTTTGAAGGGCAACCATGCCAAGCACACCCACTACAATAATGAGCAGGCTGACCAGGACTTCGATCATGCTGAAACCAGCTGAGCGACCGCGCGCGATGCTACCGTTCATCAGCATCCCCCAGGGCGCGTCGAGACGGGAGGAGCGATGCGTCCACTGGACTGCACAGAGATAAACTGCGGTATAACGGAGGAGTCATTGGCGTATGAGACCTGGAAGCAGGCTGTGGCAGAGGACGTACCTGTCGGCGAGAAAGCAATGCTGCCCACTGCGGTCGTAATCGTGATACCGGATTGCAGCCCCGAGGCGCCAATTTGTCTCAGCGTCTGCTGAGTCGTTTTGACCGAGAGATCTCCCGCCCAGTTGGCGCTACTGCTCCCGGGGGCCGCAATGGTGACAGGCGTACTACGAGTCACCGCTTCCGCTCGAGAGTATTGCAGCAGGTTATAAAGCTCATCGGCCCCTGCCCTCACGTTACTGCGGTGAATCAGGCTGACGAAACTCGGCACCGCAATGGCGGCAAAAATGCCAACGATCACTACGGTCACGATCAGCTCGATCAACGTAAACCCGCCATTAACGCCCTTGTCAGGACATTGCCAGCTGCGACGCGGATTCGGGCGCGTTAGACCAGAGCTGAGATCCATCAAGGAAATTCCATTTTTTGCATTGAAATATGGTGATACTACTCAGCTCCGAAGTCGCTAAGTAGTAGATGTTCGGGAATTTTCGGCGGACCGGTGGCACACAGTATTTCTTCGGCTGCGTTCGCGTCAGGTTGATTGCCATCTGACGGGCGGATTGCGGCGCATATAATTCGTGGATGGTTGGGTTCAGCATGTCCGGGCAACACATCATTATCATCGGCGGAGGCGTCATCGGCCTCCTGACCGCCTTCAACATCGCCTCAAAGGTCCGAAGCGTAACGCTGATCGACCGATCGGAAGTCGGCCAGGAGTCCTCATGGGCCGGCGGCGGCATTGTGTCTCCGCTCTACCCATGGCGCTACAGCCCCGCCGTAACGGCACTCTCGCACTGGTCGCAGGATTTTTACCCACAGCTCGCCGAGCGCTTGCAGGGAATGACCGGCATCGATCCGCAAGTCCACAAGACCGGCCTTTACTGGCTGGATCTCGACGACGAGGCCGAGGCGCTCGAATGGGCAGCGCGTGTGAATCGTCCGCTGACGTCGGTGGATATTTCTGCGGTCTACGACGCCGTGCCAGTCATGGGCGGCGGCTATTCGCGAGCGGTGCACATGGCCGACGTCGCTAACGTCCGCAATCCGCGTCTGGTCAAGTCGCTCAAGGCTGCGTTACTGGCATTGCCCAACGTGGTGATTCGCGAACACTGCCAGGTCATCGACTTTGTGCGCGAAGGTGATCGCGTCCTGGGTGTCACGACGGACGAGGGCGATGTGCTGGGCGACAGTGTGGTGCTGGCGGCTGGCGCATGGAGCGGGGATCTGCTTGGCAAACTGGGGCTGGCGCTGCCCGTTGAGCCGGTCAAAGGCCAGATGATCCTCTACAAGTGCGCCGCCGACTTTCTGCCGAGCATGATCCTCGCCAAGGGCCGTTACGCGATCCCTCGGCGTGACGGGCATATCCTCATCGGCAGTACGCTTGAGCACGAGGGGTTTGATAAGACGCCCACCGAAAATGCCCTGGACAGCCTGAAAGCTTCGGCGATCGAATTGATCCCCGCGCTGGCGGATGCGCACGTGGTCGGGCACTGGGCGGGGTTGCGACCGGGGTCGCCTGACGGCATTCCATTCATAGGCCCCGTGCCGGATCATCACGGCTTGTGGCTCAACTGCGGCCACTACCGCAACGGCCTGGTGCTGGCGCCGGCGTCGTGTCAGTTGCTGACGGATTTGCTGGTCGGGGAAGTGCCGATTATTGATGAAGCGCCTTATGCGCCAGAGGGGAGACTGAAACCATGAGCGGCCATCTCCGACGCCAGTAGCCCTCGAAGTGCTTCGGTACTCGTGAGTAGCTCCGCGAGCAACGCGTCATCGATATCCATGTAGCCTTCGTACTCAGCGAGGTTTCTGCGCTCGTGGCAAAGCGCAGAGAGCTGTACCCGCACTTTATCCAGATCAGCGTGTGTGGAAGGCACTGAAACACAAGATAGCGGCGGTCCGACCGGTATCCTTTCAGGCGCAGTGCCGACAGCGCCATTGCGTGTGCAGCGTTATAGGCCAGATCAAAACGGCTGGCGTATGAAAGAGCGGAATTATGAACGTCCAACAGCCTATCAAGGGCCGAGCGGACCAGTCCGATATTCGTTCTTGTCAGCAGGCTCGGCTTTCAATCCGCCAGTACGTACCAAGTTCGCCAAAGGCTCGTTGCCCATTCCGTGGGTTCTCCCTAATCGCTTCCGATGATGTCGATCTTTTCCTGCTCTGCCACTCGGGTCACGAAGCTGTTGCCGGTGGCGAGCTTCGCTTTCCAGTCCGACGGCGTGTAGAGCGTTGGGTTGATGGGCCTGCCCAGCATCTCTTCGAGCGGGATCATACGCTCCATCACTTCGCTGTAGCTGACGCCTTCACCGATCAGCATCAGATCTATGTCGCTGGATGTGTTGGCGGTCCCTTTCGCAACCGAGCCGTAGATAAACGCTCGCTGAATCTGGTCTGCGAAAGGCAGCAACTCCACTCGGAGGTGATCGGCGATGCCGAATGTTTTGCGCACAAGGCCAACCAGTTCGGGGTACACCGGACTTTCAGGATTCGCCTGATAATGGATTTGGTTGCCCTGCCGGGTTGCGGTCAGCAAACCTGCTGAGTGCAATTTCTCCAGCTCACGAGTTGTGCTGCCTTTGCCGACCTGGACCCAGCGACTGATTTCGTTGGTATAGAAGCTCCGCTCCGGATTGCCGAAGAGCAGGCCCAGCACTCGTTGCTGAGTCGTGGTGAAGAGCGCGTCGCCGATGTTCATAGGGATCTGTCTAGATAAGTCCCAAAAAGGGAACGATAGGTCCCTTTTTGGGACCTGTCCAGCGCGGCGTAATCCATCACTCCAACCCCAACTTCTTTAACCGATAACGCATCGACCTGAACGTCAAATTCAAACGCTGCGCTGCCGCCGTGCGATTCCAGCGGGTTTCCTCCAGCGCCTGCAGGATCAGTTTGCGCTCGATGCTTTCCAGGTAGTCTTCCAGGTTATCAATGTTGGCCAGGCTCGGGCCGTCCTCCTCGGCGGGGCGTGATGGCTCGGCCAGGCGCAGGTCCGCGGTGTCGATCTGATCGTCTTCGCACAGCGTGTATGCCCGCTCAAGCATGTTTTCCAGCTCGCGCACGTTGCCGGGGAAGCGATAGCCCTTGAGGGCCGCCAGCGCATGGGGCGGAATGACAGTCGCTGGCTCACCGGCGGACTCGGTCAGGCGGCGCAGCACGCTGTTGGCGATCTCTTCGATGTCTTCGCGACGTTCGCGCAACGGCGGCACGCGCAGCTCGATGACGTTCAGTCGGTAATACAAATCCTGCCGGAAACGCCCGGCAGCCACTTCCTGATTAAGGTCCTTGTGGGTCGCGCACAGCACGCGAACATCCACCACTTGCTCCTGCTGACCGCCGATGGCGCGAACGGACTTTTCCTGGATCGCGCGCAGCAGTTTCACCTGCATCGCCAGCGGCAGATCAGCCACTTCATCGAGAAACAGGGTGCCGCCGTGGGCGACCTGAAACAGCCCGGGCTTGTCTTCGTGGGCGCCGGTGAAGCTGCCTTTGCGATGTCCGAAGAATTCGCTTTCCATCAGCTCTGAAGGGATCGCGCCACAATTGACCGGCACAAACGGCTGCTCGGCGCGCGGGCCTTGCTCATGAATAAGCCGGGCGACCAGTTCTTTGCCGCTGCCCGATTCGCCGCTTATGTAGATCGGCGCCTGGCTGCGCGCCAGTTTGGCGATCTGCTTGCGCAGCGCCTGCATCGGCGGGGAGCTGCCCAGCAGGCGATGGTCAATGCGATTTTCTTCGGCAGGCGCGGTGCGCAGGCGCAAGGCGCTGGACACCAACTCACGCAAGCGTGTCAGGTCGACCGGCTTGGTCAGGAAATCGAACGCGCCGGCTTTCAGTGCATGGATCGCCGTGTCGAGGCTGCCATGGGCGGTGATCATCGCCACCGGTACTTGGTTATGGCGTTTCTGAATGTGTTGCACCAACTCCAGGCCGTTGCCGTCGGGCAAGCGCATGTCGGTCAGGCACAGGTCGAACGGCTCGCGGGCCAGCCACTCTTGCGCTTCCTTGACGTTGCGCGCACTGCGGGTGTCCAGTTTCATCCGACCGAGCGTGATTTCCAGCAGCTCGCGAATGTCCGGCTCATCGTCGACGATCAGGATCTTTTGCCGTTGGCTCATGTTCAGCTCAGCTTGAATGGATGGGCGAAGGTCATTCGCATGCAGCTTCCGCCACCTTCCCGTGGAATGTAATTGAGGCTCGCCTGATTGCTTTCGCACAACTCGCGCGACAGATACAGGCCCAGGCCGGTTCCTTTGCTTTCGGTGGTGAAGAAGGGTTCGAAGATTTTCGCCAGATGCTCTTCGGCAACGCCTGGCCCGTCGTCGAGGACGTCCAGCGTCGGCAGTTCGCTGTACGGGGCTTGAAACAACCTTAGCCAAACTTGCGCGTGTTCGTGGAGCTGGCCGCTGTAGCGCAAACCGTTTTGCACCAGATTGCTCATCACCTGCTGCAATTGTTCGGCATCCATATGCGTACTGAGCACGCCTGCGCCGATGTCCAGATGCACGCTTTGACCCGCCGTCAGCTCATCCCGAAGGTTAGCGACGAACGCCTCCAGCCATTGCTTGAGATCGAGCAGCTGGGGTTCGGTCTGACGTCGACGAGACAGCTGCAGAACGTTCTCGATCACCAGATTCATCCGCCGCGATTGATCGTGAATGATCTGATTGAGACGCCGGTCCGGCGCGGTCAGTTCCTCCGATTCCAGCAGCAGTTGCGCGGCATGACTGATGGCGCCCAGCGGGTTGCGGATCTCGTGGGCAATACCGGCGGTCAGTCTGCCCAGCGCGGCCAGTTTGAGCTGCTGGGCCTGTTGGGAAATCTGCGACAGGTCATCGAGAAATACCAACGTGTGGCGATGACTGCCGCGTGCCAGTGGGATGAAACCCGGACGCAGCACCGGACCAATGGCCGAAGTGGTGATGCTGCGCGGGGCCATCGACGGGTTGGTCATCCATTGACCCAGGCGCTCGACCAGTTGCGGCGAATAGGCGTCGACGATTTCGCCCAGCAAGCGCTCGTGGCCCAGCAAATTCAGCGCGCTCTGGTTGGCGAGCAGTACTTTGTGGTCCTCGTCGAGCACCAGAATGCCGGTGCGCATGCGCTGCAGGATCAGCGCGTTGAGTTCTTCAAGGTTGTCGACGTCAGCGGCGCGACGTTCGGCGATGTCTTCACTGAGCTGCAAGCGGCGTGACAGGGCCTGAACCAGCAGTGCCGCCGCAAAACACAGGGCGCCCAGCGAGCCGGCCTGCACGAAATGGTTGGCGGCAGAGGGCTTGTGATAGCTGATGTAGAAGGTCAGATAGATGATGCCGATGGCTGACAGCGCGGCAATCAGCAGGCCGGTTCGCTTGCGCAGGAGCACGTTGCTGATCGCCACCGAGGCGATAATCAGGTTGCCAATGCCGCTCGGTGCACCGCCCCCGGCGTAGAACAGCGCCGCCAGCATCAGCGTGTCGGCCATGGCGAGGGAGAACAGTTGCCCCTGGCGGCTCGGGCGTTCGAGCAGCACCACGACAAGGATGTTGAAGACCAGATACAGCCAACAGCCGATGCGGAACAGCTCGATGTCGGCCAGCTCCAGCAATTCGGCGTCCAGGCTGCTGGAGATCAGCAGCACCAGCAGCACGCCGATGCTCAGACGATAGAGGTGATACAGCCGCAGGATGCGTTGGGCCTGAGGCGTCGCCAGCGACAGGCTGTCAGCGGTCACGTGCAGCGGGGCCCTGCAAACGGTGCGCTTCGGTGCAATACCATTGCTGGTTCTGGCTCAGCGCGCGATCGCGAGGGACATGCACGCCACATTGCGCGCAACGCACCATGGGCGCAGCGTCGAGTTCCGGCGTTGCGGGCTTCGGGCGTGGTGCAGGGCCTTTGACCAGGCGTTTGAAAAACCAGACGACCGCCACAATCAGGGCGAGCCACATAATCAAGCGAATCATGTCTGTCAGCTTATGAAGTGAAGAGCGCGCAGTGTAGCCAAGCGGATGTCGGGCGCACAGTCATCTCCATCGCCGGATGCTGTCGGAAAGTGGTCGGGCATGAAAAAAGGCCCCGAAGGGCCTCTTTTAGCTGACGTTTGGCAGGGACTGAATCAGTCGAACAGGCCAAAGGTCATGTAGCTGAAGATCGAGCGGCTTTTCGGCGTGCCGTCGTCGTCATCGTTTTTCTTCTCTTCGTCAGCCGACTGGTTCTCAGGCAACAGTTCGGCAGGGATGGCTTCCTTGGCGTCCTGATACTGCTTGATCACGTCCTGGTTGGCGCGGGTTTGTCCTGGCGGCAGCGGCGGACGGCTTTCAATCAGGCCCAGGGTCGCCTTGGACAGCCAGGAGCGGTTGTCGGCTTCTGCCGTGCGCGCTTCGAACTTGCCATCTACCAGCTGCGGGTGATCCGGATAGTTGGTTTTCAGGACTTCCAGGCTGGTTTCAGCCAGGTCGTCCAGGTGCAGACGCTGATAAGCCTCGACCATGACCGCCAGGCCGTCACCGACCGATGGGGTTTCCTGGAAGTTTTCGACAACGTAACGACCGCGGTTGGCCGCTGCCACGTAGGCCTGACGGGTCAGGTAGTAGTCGGCAACGTGAATCTCGTAGGCGGCCAGCAGGTTGCGCAGGTAAATCATGCGCTGCTTGGCGTCAGGGGCGTAGCGGCTGTTCGGGTAGCGGCTGGTCAGCTGGGCGAACTCGTTGTACGAATCGCGAGCAGCGCCCGGGTCACGCTTGGTCTGATCCAGCGGCAGGAAGCGGGCAATGATGCCGACGTCCTGGTCGAACGAGGTCAGGCCCTTGAGGTAATAGGCGTAGTCGACGTTCGGGTGTTGCGGGTGCAGACGAATGAAACGCTCGGCCGCCGACTTGGCAGCCTCGGGCTCGCCATTCTTGTAGTTGGCGTAGATCAGCTCGAGTTGCGCCTGGTCAGCATAGCGACCGAACGGATAACGCGACTCCAGCGCCTTGAGCTTCTCGGTGGCGCTGTTATAGCTGTTGTTGTCCAGATCGGCCTGCGCCTGCTGGTACAGCTCGACTTCACTGAGGTTTTCGTCGATGACTTCTTTCTTCGAAGAACAGGCAACAGTAAGTCCGAGGATGGCTATCAGCAGCAGGTGTTTCACTTGCATGGCGGCTTGCGTCCCTATAACGGCCTGCTGTCTTGCGCAGGACCGTCCTGTTATGATGGGCGCCCCGTGGAACCCCCGGGACAAAAGACGCCGTATTTAACCACAAGCGCACAGCCGAAACCAAAGGCCAGTGCCACCTCCTAGTTTGAGCATGTCTGAGATCATAGAACTCCGCGCAGAGGTGCCGTCCGAATTGGGCGGTCAACGCCTCGACCAAGTCGCCGCCCAACTATTCGCAGAGCACTCGCGCTCGCGCCTTTCTGCCTGGATCAAAGACGGCCGCCTGACTGTGGATGGCGGCGCTTTGCGCCCGCGTGACATCGTTCATGGCGGCGCCGTTCTGCTCCTCAAAGCCGAGCAGGAAGCCCAGGGCGAGTGGATCGCGCAGGACATCGAGCTCGATATCGTCTACGAAGACGACCAGATCCTGGTGATCAACAAGCCGTCCGGTCTGGTGGTGCATCCGGCAGCAGGTCATGCCGACGGCACTCTGCTCAACGCTTTGCTGCATCACGTGCCGGACATCATCAATGTCCCGCGTGCCGGCATCGTGCACCGCCTGGACAAGGACACCACCGGTCTTATGGTGGTCGCCAAGACCATCCAGGCGCAGACGCAACTGGTCACCCAGCTGCAGAATCGCAGCGTCAGCCGCATCTATGAGTGCATCGTCATCGGCGTGGTGACCTCGGGTGGCAAGATCAACGCACCCATCGGTCGTCATGGCCAGCAGCGTCAGCGCATGGCGGTCATGGAAGGCGGCAAGCCTGCGGTCAGCCATTACCGGGTTCTGGAGCGTTTCCGTTCGCACACCCACGTGCGGGTGAAGCTGGAAACCGGGCGTACCCACCAGATCCGCGTGCACATGGCCCACATCAACTTCCCGCTGGTCGGCGATCCTGCCTACGGCGGTCGTTTCCGGATTCCGCCTGCAGCCAGTGTCACCATGGTCGAATCGCTGAAACACTTCCCGCGTCAGGCGCTGCATGCGCGTTTCCTTGAACTGGATCATCCGACGACCGGTAAGCGCATGAGCTGGGAATCGCCGCTGCCGGACGACTTTGTCTGGCTGCTGACCCTGCTCAAGCAAGACCGCGAAGCGTTCATCGGATGACTGAGCGCGTGACGGACTGGCTGATTCCCGACTGGCCTGCGCCGGCGGGTGTCAACGCGTGCGTCACGACGCGTTCGGGCGGTGTCAGTGTGGCGCCGTTCGACAGCTTCAATCTCGGCGATCACGTTGATGACGATCCGGCAGCCGTTGCATATAACCGTTCGGCACTGACCACACGCCTGCACGTTCAGCCTGCATGGCTGAAGCAGGTTCACGGTATTGACGTCGTCGAGGCTGCACCGGCAGATGTACTTCAGGCTGATGCCAGCTGGAGCCGAACCCCGGGCGTTGCCTGCACCATCATGACGGCTGATTGCCTGCCGGCGCTGTTCTGCAACAAAGCCGGTACTCAGGTCGCCGCTGCCCATGCAGGTTGGCGCGGTCTGGCGGCAGGTGTGCTTGAGGCGACTGTGGACAGTTTTGCCGATGCGTCATCCGACATCCTCGTCTGGCTTGGCCCTGCCATCGGGCCGCAGGCATTCGAAGTCGGTCCCGAAGTGCGTGAAGCCTTTATAGCCATGCACCCCGAGACGGCCGATGCGTTCGTGCCGGGCGCCAACGCCGGCAAATTCATGGCCGACATCTATCAGTTGGCGCGTCTGCGTCTCGCTGCCCACGGTGTCACAGCGGTCTACGGCGGCGGTTTTTCGACCTATAACGATGAGCGCTTCTTCTCTTATCGCCGTGGCGCACGCACTGGACGCTTCGCTTCGCTTGTCTGGGTCGAAGCCCGGTAGCCTCCGCCGCTCCACTCATTCCTCCCGAATCCTCTCCTTCAAGCTAATGTTGACTCATGTCAACCAGTGCGCGCTTGAATCCTGCCTAATCGACCGCATCTAAAGAACCATCTGGCAGGTTTTCTTTATTAGGTGTGTTCATTGCTCCGGCCTGCCCATATAGGAAGGTGAAGAATGCGTATTGACCGTTTAACCAGCAAATTACAACTCGCTCTCTCAGATTCTCAATCACTGGCGGTGGGCCTGGACCATCCGGCTATCGAACCCGCGCACCTGATGCAGGCGCTGCTTGAGCAGCAGGGCGGTTCGATCAAGCCTTTGCTGCTGCAAGTGGGCTTCGATATCAACAGCCTGCGCACCGCGCTGACCAAAGAGCTCGACCAACTGCCGAAGATCCAGAACCCGACTGGCGACGTGAACATGTCGCAGGACCTGGCGCGCCTGTTGAACCAGGCCGATCGCCTGGCTCAGCAGAAGGGCGATCAGTTCATCTCCAGCGAGCTGGTGTTGCTCGCCGCGATGGACGAGAACAGCAAACTCGGCAAGCTCCTGCTCGGCCAGGGCGTCAGCAAGAAAGCCCTGGAAAACGCCATTAGCAACCTGCGGGGCGGCGATGCCGTCAACGACCCGAACGCAGAGGAATCCCGTCAGGCGCTGGACAAGTACACCGTCGACCTGACCAAGCGCGCCGAGGAAGGCAAGCTCGACCCGGTGATTGGCCGCGACGACGAGATCCGTCGGACCATCCAGGTACTGCAGCGTCGGACCAAGAACAACCCTGTGCTGATCGGTGAGCCTGGCGTGGGTAAAACCGCCATCGCCGAGGGCCTTGCCCAGCGCATCATCAACGGCGAAGTGCCGGACGGGCTGCGAGGCAAGCGTCTGCTGTCGCTGGATATGGGCGCACTGATCGCGGGTGCCAAGTTCCGTGGCGAATTCGAAGAGCGCCTGAAAGGCCTGCTCAACGAACTGTCGAAGCAGGAAGGGCAGATCATCCTGTTCATCGACGAGCTGCACACCATGGTCGGTGCCGGCAAGGCCGAAGGCTCGATGGATGCCGGCAACATGCTCAAGCCGGCGCTGGCCCGGGGTGAGTTGCATTGCGTGGGCGCCACGACGCTCAACGAGTACCGCCAATACATAGAGAAGGACGCTGCCCTCGAGCGTCGCTTCCAGAAAGTGCTGGTGGATGAGCCGAGCGAAGAAGACACCATCGCCATCTTGCGCGGCCTCAAAGAGCGCTATGAGGTTCACCACAAGGTGGCGATTACTGACGGCGCAATCATTGCGGCCGCCAAGCTCAGCCACCGCTACATCACCGACCGGCAACTGCCGGACAAAGCCATCGACCTGATCGACGAAGCCGCCAGCCGCATCCGCATGGAGATCGACTCCAAGCCGGAAGTGCTCGACCGTCTTGAACGTCGCCTGATCCAGCTGAAGGTGGAAGCGCAGGCGCTGAAGAAGGAAGACGACGAGGCCGCGATCAAGCGCCTGGAAAAACTCCAGGAAGAGATTCAGCGCCTTGAGCGGGAATACGCCGACCTCGAAGAAATCTGGACCTCTGAAAAAGCGGAAGTGACCGGTTCTGCACAGATCCAGCAGAAGATCGAGCAGTCCCGCCAGGAACTGGAAGCGGCGCGGCGTAAGGGCGACCTCAACCGCATGGCCGAATTGCAATACGGCGTGATTCCCGATCTGGAACGCAGCCTGCAGATGGTCGACCAGCACGGCAAGCCGGAAAACCAGTTGCTGCGCAGCAAGGTGACCGAGGAAGAGATTGCCGAAGTCGTGTCCAAGTGGACCGGCATTCCGGTTTCGAAGATGCTCGAAGGCGAGCGTGACAAGCTGCTGAAGATGGAAGAGCTGCTGCACCAGCGGGTGATCGGCCAGAACGAAGCGGTCGTCGCCGTGGCCAACGCGGTGCGCCGGTCGCGTGCCGGGTTGTCGGACCCGAATCGTCCGAGCGGCTCGTTTATGTTCCTCGGCCCAACCGGTGTGGGTAAGACCGAGCTGTGCAAGGCGCTGGCGGAGTTCCTGTTCGACACCGAAGAGGCCATGGTGCGCATCGACATGTCTGAGTTCATGGAGAAACATTCCGTGGCTCGTCTGATCGGCGCGCCACCTGGCTATGTCGGGTACGAAGAGGGCGGTTATCTGACCGAAGCGGTACGCCGCAAGCCTTACTCGGTCATCCTGCTGGACGAAGTCGAGAAAGCGCACCCGGACGTCTTCAACGTCCTGCTGCAAGTGCTCGAAGACGGGCGTCTGACCGACAGTCACGGGCGTACGGTGGATTTCCGTAATACCGTGATCGTCATGACCTCCAACCTCGGCTCGGCTCGCATCCAGGAGCTGGTGGGCGATCGGGAAGGGCAGCGCGCGGCGGTCATGGATGCGCTCACCACGCACTTCCGTCCGGAGTTCATCAATCGGGTGGACGAAGTGGTGATCTTCGAACCGCTGGCCCGCGATCAGATCGCAGGCATCACCGAGATCCAACTCGGCCGCCTGCGCAAGCGTCTGGCGGAGCGCGATCTGGGGCTGGAGCTGTCCAGCGAGGCGATGGACAAGCTGATCGCTGTCGGCTACGACCCTGTGTATGGCGCGCGGCCGCTCAAGCGGGCCATCCAGCGCTGGATCGAAAACCCGCTGGCTCAGTTGATTCTGTCGGGTGGCTTCATGCCTGGTACCAGCATCAGAGGCACGGTGCAGGACGACGAGATCGTCTTTGGCTGATCCGCACTTCTATATAGAGGCGCAGAGGGCTCTCCTGGTGGGGGCCCTTTTTTATGCGGGGTGATTTATTCGCCGAGCGCAGGATTTTCGCGAGGTTGAGGGCGATCCGCAAAAAATTCGCAAATCATTGTCTTGAAAGCAATTTAGAGGGTTGACAGGTGTTTCTGGAAATGTAGAATAGCGCGCCTCAGAGACGTGAACGCAGCGATGCAGACAGGTCGAAGAGGCTGAAAATGCGGTAGGTTCAGTGAGGTAAACGCCAGATTCGTTTGGTGCGAAATTACTGAATTTGTTGTGTTGAAGTGCGTCAAACGCTGCATCTGAAATTGATAGATTTGAAAAGATCGTTCCGTGATAGCTCAGTCGGTAGAGCAAATGACTGTTAATCATTGGGTCCCAGGTTCGAGTCCTGGTCACGGAGCCAATTTCAAGAGGTAGTACCGTCGGGGTATAGCGCAGTCCGGTAGCGCGCCTGCTTTGGGAGCAGGATGTCAGGAGTTCGAATCCCCTTACCCCGACCATTATTTGGGTCGTTAGCTCAGTTGGTAGAGCAGTTGGCTTTTAACCAATTGGTCGTAGGTTCGAATCCCACACGACCCACCATTTTTGACCTGGCTTCATCGGGTTGGATCTTAGGGAGTGACGCCATTCGCGTCACCCGCTCTGGAAACGCCTTAGGGTGTTTTCATGTTTCACCGGGGTATAGCGCAGTCCGGTAGCGCGCCTGCTTTGGGAGCAGGATGTCAGGAGTTCGAATCCCCTTACCCCGACCATTTTCGCCTAAGCAGTATCCGGGCAGAAAATACCGCTTCAACGCCACTCGCGCTGAAGCTACAAAAAAGCGTCCTTCGGGACGCTTTTTTCGTTTCTGGCTTTCACTGAGCCTTGGGCGGATTAGCCCAGTACGCCTCGATCTGATTTTTCAGGTCATCCGGGATCGGCGCGAAGTCCAGAGAGCGTGCGTGTTCCTGCCCGCTCTCCAGCGTCCAGCGAAAGAAATCCTGGACGGTCTTCTGACGATCAGCGTCCTTGGGTTGCCTGTACATCACGATGAACGTCGCGGCGGTGATCGGGTAAGCGTTTTCCCCCGGCGCGTCGAGCATCGACAGGTCAAAATCCTTCGCGTTTTTCCAGTCTGCCGTCGCGGCTGCCGCCTGAAAGCTTTCGGTGCTCGGCGTCACGAACGTGCCGGCAGCGTTCTGCAACAGCCCATAATTCAACTTCTGCTGTTTGACGTAGGCGTACTCGACGTAGCCGATCGAGTTCGGCACCTGTTTCACGTACGTCGCCACGCCCTCGCTGCCCTTGCTGCCCATGCCCACCGGCCAGTGCACCGATGCGCCTGCCCCGAGCTGACTCTTCCATTGCGGGCTGACCTTCGCCAGATAGCTGACCCAGTTAAACGTGGTGCCGGAATCATCCGAGCGGTACACGACGCTGATTTTCGCGTCAGGCAATTTCACGCCCGGGTTCAGGGCGGCGAGGGCCGGGTCATTCCATTTGCTGATCTTCCCCAGGTAGATGTCGGCCAGCACTGGGCCTGTGAATTTCAGGGTGCCGGGTTTTATCGAAGCGATGTTGATGACCGGTACGATGCCGCCGATCACAGAGGGAAACTGCTGCAGCCCGAAGGATTGCAGGTCTGCCGAGCTCATCGGCCGGTCGGTCGCACCGAAATCCACGGCGCCTTCCTTGATCAGCGCAATCCCTGCGCCAGAGCCGATGTATTGGTAGTTAACCTTGATCTGGGTCTTCTGGTTGTAGTCAGTCGCCCACTTGTACAGCACCGGGTAAATGAACGTGGAGCCGGCGCCGGTGACCTCGGACGCTGCGCCTGCCGTAGCGGCCATGGATAGATTGAGCGCGATGCCAAGGCCTGCGGCCAGCATCAGTCGGGAGAGCTGCGACATGGATGACTTCCTGTAATCGAGCGACATCGGGGTGAGATGCGTTGATGGGATCACAGCAAACAGCACGTTTTTATGACAAGGCGTGACAGAATTTCTTTTTTGATAGCGTGATCAATTGCCACGGCCAAGTCAGTTATTTACACGTCGCTCCGGTGCGGATTCATGAGGCCGGGTATAGACTTCAGGCAGTCTTTTCAGGATCGGCCGTGTTATGAAGTCGCCAACTCCTTCATTCGAGCAACAGCGACTTGAAGCGCTGCATCTTCTCGAAGTACTCGGCACCCCACCCGAGGTCGCGCTGGACCGGATCACTCGTCTGGTGGCGCAAGTGCTGAACGTGCCGATTGCCCTGATATCGCTGGTGGATCAGGACCGCCAGTGGTTCAAGTCCCGAGTGGGGCTTGAGGCTGTCGAGTTGCCGCGGGAGCTCGCTTTCTGTGCGCACGCCATCCTTGAGGCCACCGAGCTTGTGGTGCCCGATGCCATCGAGGACGCGCGGTTCTGCAACAGCCAACTGGTCACCGGCGATCCCCATGTCCGCTTTTATGCCGGCGTACCCATACGCACCAGCCAGGGCTTCGCTGTGGGCACGCTTTGCGCCATTGACGCACGGCCCAGAATCCTTACCCCAGACGAGCTGTCCATCCTCCACGACCTGGCCGAGATCGTCAGCCGCGAAATGCAGCTGCGGGAAAACCTGATGCTGACGCGGATTCAGAAGAACCGCTCCGAAGCAATGTTTCAGGCCAGCGAGGCAGGCTATCGCTCGATGTTCGAGCTGGCCTCGGTGGGCATTGCGCTGGTTGCGCCGGATGGTGGCTGGATCAGCGTCAACGCCGCGCTGTGCGACGTCCTTGGCTACGCACCCGATGAGCTCAAGCACCTGACGTTTCAGGACATCACTCACCCCGACGATCTGGACAGTGATCTTGAGATGCTGCATCAGTTGAGTGTCGGCCAAATCAACAGCTACCAGATGGAGAAGCGCTACCTGCGCAAAAACGGCAGCTCGGTCTGGGTCAATCTGAGCGTCACGAAGAAGCTGTCCGAAGCCGGAGAGCTGGAATATTTCATCTCCATCATTCAGAACATTCAAGCGCGCAAAGAGCTTGAGCAGGAAGCCCGACATGACGCCCTGACCGGCCTGCACAATCGCCGCGCGCTGGACTCGCTGTTGCCGATCGCTCAGGCCCGTGCCGACCGCTCCAGGTTGCAGCTGGCGTTGATGTTCATCGATCTGGATGGGTTCAAAGTCATCAACGACAGTTACGGGCACGATGCCGGGGATGATCTGCTGCGCGCTGTTTCCACACGTTTGCAGAGCTGCATTCGCAGGACTGACAGCCTGGTGCGGCTGGCCGGTGATGAATTCATCGTGATCCTGGAAGGCATCACGCCGGGTGTGGAGGAGGCCCGCGAAGTGGCTCAGAAACTCCTCGTCGCGATTGCACAGCCCCTCACGATCAAAGGCGATGTCATTCGCTGCAACGCCAGTATCGGCTTTTCCATGTACGAACCCGGCTCGGGCAAGGCTCCTGACGAACTCATGCGCGAAGCCGACCGCTGGATGTACAAGGCCAAGCATCTGGGCAAAGGGCAGGTGATGCCTTAGCGCAGGCGTGCGCTCGTGGCAGACGAGTTGCGGGGTAGGTTGTGCAGAATGTCGAGGAATGAGGCCCGCCGCACTGGCGCGGCGGACCTGTAGGACTGAGCCTTAGTGCAGCTTCATCCGTGGCTCGGTGCCGCGGCCGATTCGGCTGCCCAGCATGAGCATCAACGTGCGGAACATGCCGTAGAGTGCCATCTGGTGCATGCGGTACAGCGAAACGTAGAACATCCGCGCCAGCCAGCCTTCGAGCATGACACTGCCGGTCAGATTCCCCATCAGATTACCGACTGCCGAGAACTTCGACAGCGAGATCAGCGAGCCGTAGTCCTGATAGCGATACTCGGGCAGCGTGCCGCCCTCGATGCGCAGCTTCAGCGATTTCACCAGCAACGACGCTTGTTGATGCGCCGCTTGCGCACGGGGCGGGACATTGCGGTCGGTGCCTTTTTGCGGGCAGGCCGCGCAGTCGCCGAAGGCGAAGATACTGTCGTCGCGGGTGGTCTGTAGCGTCGGACGCACCTGCAGCTGATTGATGCGGTTGGTCTCAAGACCGGCGATGCCCTCCAGAAACGCCGGAGCGCGGATGCCCGCCGCCCAGACCTTCAGCGTTGCAGGAATCACCTGACCGGTCGCAGTCACCAGGCTGTCAGCCGTCACCTCGCTGACCGCCGAGTTGGTCAGCACCGTCACGCCGAGTTTCTCCAGCGTCTTGTGTACCGGGCCGCCAATACGCTCCGGCAGTGCGGGGAGGACGCGCGGCCCGGCCTCGATCACGGTGATGCGCAGGTTTTCCGGCTTGATCTGGCCGAGCCCGTAAGCCGCCAGTTCGTGCGCAGCGTTGTGCAGCTCTGCGGCCAGCTCGACACCGGTCGCACCGGCACCGACGATGGCGACGTTGATTTCTTCGGCCGCATCGTTCTGGCTGGCGTGGGCCTGCAAATAGCGATTCAGCAATTGCTGATGGAAGCGCTCGGCCTGCTTGCGCGTGTCGAGGAAAAGGCAGTGCTCAGCCGCGCCTTTGGTGCCGAAATCATTGGTCGTGCTGCCCACGGAAATGACCAGCGAGTCGTAATCCAGGCTGCGCGCCGGGACCAGCGCATTGCCGTTTTCGTCGAGGGTCTCGGCCAGGTGGATCTGCTTGTTCTCGCGGTCCAGCCCGGTCATGCGGCCCATCTGAAACTGAAAATGGTTCCACTTGGCTTGCGCCACGTAGTTCAGTTCGTCCTCATAAGAGTTGAGCGAACCGGCGGCCACTTCGTGCAGCAGCGGTTTCCAGATGTGGGTCAGATTGGCGTCCACCAGCGTGACGCTGGCCTTGCCTTTCTTGCCGAGGGTTTTACCCAGACGGGTAGCCAGTTCCAGACCGCCAGCGCCTCCGCCGACAATCACAATACGATGGGTCATGGGGATATCTCATAAGGCTTAAGGAATTCTGTGTCAGCGAAATCCTCGCGAGCGCAAGGCAGCTCATAGCGTCAGATCGCTCAGCAAACGGGTCAACGGGCCCGGTCCGAGCACCACCACAAGGAGCAGCCGAAGCCAAAAAGGCCAGCGCTCGACTTGGGGTGGGGGCTCGAATGTACGCTTCGACACGCGCTGGGTCGGCAGGTTTCAGGCAGCTGATCATTTGAGGCGCTTTATCAACATTGACCCGGATCAGGAGGCTGCGCTGTTGGCTGCGTTAAAGTCATGGACGCTCGGTTCGATCGGCTCGATACACAACACGTCGTCCAGACGCACGATGCCGCTTTGTATCACCCGCGCGGTGATTCCGCCATGCCCGCGAACGGCCTGAAAGATGCCGTGGCCGAGGCGTTGCTCAAGGCGCGCGCAGGGCTGGCACCAGCCGGTGGTTTCGAAGATCGCCTGGCCGATGCGGAAACGTCGGTTCTTCAGGCTGAACAGGTTGATGCCGCTGATCACGATGTTGCGTCGCAAATCCTGGGGCAACACCGGATTGTCCTCGGCCCGCCCCATCAGCGAACTGACCACTGCAAAGTGCTCCCACTGGATCAGCGTCACCTGTCGAGCGTTGCGCGGGCCGGGGCGGGCATGATCGCCCGTCAGGCCTGCTTCGCGACGGGCTTCCACGGCGTCCAGCTCAACCATCTCGCCCCGGGATTCCGGGCGCACGCCAATCCAGCGCACACGCCCGCGCTGGGGTACATCGGCGATCAATTCCTGCAACGGGCTCATAAACTGATTCCTACATCAAACACCACGCTGCGGCCCAGATTGGTCCGCAGGAAATCCGGGGCATCCGGATGGGCGAACAATACCCGGGCGAAGGTCGGCCCGACCAGCGAGAGTGACCGCCAGCCCTGACGCAAATACTCGGTGGGCGGCGGAAAGTGGCTGTTCAAGTCGAGCACCTCGCGCTTGAGGCTGGCGAAGGCAATGATGTCCAGCTCGCCCACATCCAGCCCACGCTCTTTGTAGTTGTGGGCCTTTTTGCGCAGCGTGGGTGCCAGGCGCCGGAGCAGCTCGGCAGCGGGAATGCGCTTGGGTTTGGCTTCGCGCCGCACCAGTTGGCTGAGGGAAAACGCGCTGCGTCGACGTTGCAGTTCTTCACGCCACTCATCGTTGAGCCGACGGCCTTCATCCAGAACAAAGAACACTTCAAAACACGCGTCGCGAAACAGTACGTCCGGCGGCTCTTGCCCGGCAGGCAGGAAGTCGTCAGTACGATGGGGAATATTCAGGCCCTGCAGCAACCGCTCGCACACCCAACGTTCGCGCTCCCACTTGCGCGCATTGGACAGAAACGCATTGGCTTGCTCGGCCTGGCTCGTCAAAAGACGCAGATAATCAGAGTCATCCATGGCGCCAAGCTTAACGCTGCTGAGGGGATAAGAAATACTGGAGCGGAGATAAAGTTGGGCGGGGCGGTGCTTATCGGCTCAAGAAACCGCCGCAAGCCCATTGTGGGAGTGTGCTTGCTCACGAAGACGGCATTGGAACTGCTGGATATCCAGCGGATGTACCAGCCTCTTCGCGAGCAGGCACGCTTACACAAAACGTCATCCCGCTCGCCGCTCGCTTTTGTTGGCGGGATGCTCTCAGCTCTTGGGAGATATGGCAGCACTGGCGTTGTTCGTCCTGTGTGGCTGCCCACTTAGATCAATGTTGACGAGGGTCGAAGTCACCCGAAAACAGCTCGTCTTCAGCATCCGGCGCCACCGGAATCGCATGTTCTTCCGACGCCCAGGCGCCCAGGTCGATCAGCTTGCACCGGTCCGAACAGAACGGCCGAAATTTACTCTCCGGCGTCCATTCCACGGGCGCTCCGCAGGTTGGGCAATCGACGGTCATTGGTTGGCTCATCATTGGCCTCCACGCAAAGTTGAATAAAAGTGATGCAGACGCTCCACCTCGCTTTTCAGCCAGGCCGGGTCACGGTCATTGACGATTACATCGTCGGCCCGGCTCAAGCGCTCCTCGCGACTGGCCTGCGCTTTGAGAATCGCCCGCACCTGTTCCTCGTTGGTCTTATCGCGCAACACTGTGCGCTGGATTTGCACCGATTCCGGCACATCAATGACCAACACCCGCTGAACCATCTGGTGCTGAGAAGTCTCCAGCAACAACGGCGACACCAGAATCGCGTAAGCCGATTCAGCGCGCGCCAGGTACTGACGGATTTCCTCGCGGATCAGCGGATGCAGCAGGCTTTCGAGCCAGAGCCGCTGCTGGGGATCCTTGAAAATCAGCTCGCGCAACGCCGAGCGATTCAGCGTGCCATCGGCCTGCAACACGCTTGGGCCGAAGTGCTCGGCAATCTGCGCCAGGGCAGGGCGCCCGGGTTCGACGACCCAGCGTGCAGCGTGATCGGCGTCCACCAAGTGCACGCCCAGATCCACGAAGCACTGAGCCGCCGCACTCTTGCCGCTGCCGATGCCACCGGTGAGGCCCAGAATCCAGGGTTTTGACGCAGGAGAAGTCATCTGAAACCGGCGATCTGCAGATACGAAGTCGTTATTTGATCACCCCAGAGCAAAGCGATCCACCCTGCGAGCGCCAGATAAGGACCGAAGGGGATCGGCGTGCTGGTTTCGACATTGCGCAAGCGCAGCAGAATCAGGCCCAACACCGCACCGACAATCGACGACAGCAGAATCGTCAGCGGCAGAATCTGCCACCCGCCCCATGCGCCGAGCATCGCCAGCAACTTGAAGTCGCCGTAACCCATGCCTTCCTTGCCGGTGATCAGCTTGAACAGCCAGAACACACACCACAACACCAGATACCCGGCGACCGCGCCCCACAGCGCGTCGGTCAGCGACGTGAACAGCCCGAACGCGTTGACGATCAGGCCGAGCCACAACAGCGGCAACACGATTGCGTCCGGCAGAAGCTGGTGATCGGCGTCGATCAGGCTCATCGACAACAACCCCCACGTCAGCACCAGCATCGCCGCTGCCTGCCAGCCGAAACCGAAATGCCAGGCGATGAAGGCCGAGAGTAAGCCGCAGGCCAGTTCAACGAGGGGGTAGCGCTTGCTGATGGAGGCTTTGCATTGGGAACACTTGCCGCCTAGGAACAGGTAGCTCACCACCGGAATGTTCTCCCACGCGCGGATTCTGTGTGAGCAATGCGGGCAGCGGGAGTGGGGGAGGATGAGGTTGAAGGTTTCTGTTGGGGGCTCGGCGGGGAGGTCGAGCATTTCCCGGGACTGGGTTTTCCAGTCGCGGATCATCATTTTGGGGAGGCGGTAGACGACGACGTTGAGGAAACTGCCGACGAGCAGGCCCAAGACAAGTGCGCATAAAACAAAGGCCAGCGGGGAGCTGGCCAGGAGGTCGAGGAGGGGCATGGTTAGACGACGCTGCCGAGTTTGAAGATTGGGAGGTACATCGCGATGACTAGGCCACCAACGACTACGCCCAACACAGCCATGATCATTGGCTCCATTAGGCTGGTGAGGCTATCGACCATATTGTCGACCTCTTCCTCATAATAATTGGCCACCTTATCGAGCATTGAGTCCAACGCCCCTGACTCTTCCCCGATAGCTGTCATTTGAATCGCAAGCGTGGGAAACACGCCGGTGCTGCGCATCGAGAAGTTTAACTGCATCCCAGTCGAGACATCCTGCTTGACCTTATTCACGGCGTTTTTGAAAACAATATTTCCGGTCGCCCCGGAAACTGAGTCCAACGCTTCTACTAGCGGAACCCCAGCAGCGAATGTCGTGGACAGTGTTCGGGCGTACCGTGCGACTGCGGACTTATAAAGGAGCTGTCCGATGATCGGCGTTTTAAGCAGTGCTCTGTCGAGACCATTGCGAAATTTTTCAGACGTCTTATAAGCGCGTTTGAAGCCAATGATGGCCAAAAATAGCGCGATCAAGACAATGAGCCAATAGTCTTGGAGCGCTTGAGACAGTCCGATGACCATCAGCGTGAAAGCGGGCAGATCTGCACCGAATCCGGCAAACAGCGTCTGAAACTGGGGGACGACCTTGATGAGCAAAATGCCTGTGACAATGAAGGCGACGACTACTACGGCTATGGGGTAGGTCATTGCTTTTTTGATCTTTGCCTTGAGAGACTCAGTTTTCTCCTTGTAGGTCGCTACTCTGTCCAAAAGCGACTCGAGAGCACCGGCTTGCTCACCTGCATCTACAAGGTTACAAAACAGATCATCGAAGTATTGCGGCTTCTGCCGTAGAGCGGTTGCGAAGCTATGGCCTGCCGCTACCTCTTGCTTTATGTCCTCGACCAGCTTGCGCATATTGGGGTTGGTCGAGCCCTCGCTAATAATGTCGAAAGACTGCAGGAGCGGCACGCCCGCTTTCATCATCGTCGCCATCTGGCGGGAGAAAAAAGCGATATCAAGCGGTTTTATTTTCTTGCCAGCGCTGAATATCGAGATCGATTTCTTGCGAACCTTTAACGGGTTTATGCCTTGTCTTCTGAGTTGCGCTTTTATCAAAGCGGGGTTATGCCCCGCCAACTCGCCAGAAATCTTCACACCTTTTTTATCCAGTCCCTCCCAGGCATACATAGCGGGCTTCGCCACCTTGGGACTCTTGGCTGCTTTGGTCGCCATGCTTAATCCTTGGTTACCCGATTTATTTCCTCAAGGCTCGTCACGCCCTGCATTGCCTTGAGGAGGCCAGATGTGCGCAGATCGTTGAAGCCGTCTTTGCGCATCTGGCGTGATATTTCAATAGAGTTGCCCTCTTCCATAATTATCCGCTCCAGATCGGGGGTATTTTTCACCACCTCGTAAATACCTATACGCCCTTTGTACCCGGCGTTGCATTGATCGCAGCCAGAGGGTGAGTAGAGTTTGAACGTTCCAATCTTGGATTCCGGAAAACCCTCGGCAATAAGCGTCTCTCGCGGGACATCAATCTCTTTCTTGCAGTGAGGGCAGAGTTTGCGCGCCAAGCGCTGGGCGATGATCAGATTGATGGCGGTCGCGATATTGAACGCCGCAACACCCATATGATGAAGCCGAGTCAGCGTTTCAGCCGCGCTGTTGGTGTGAAGCGTCGACAGAACCATGTGCCCTGTCTGCGAAGCCTTGATCGCAATCTCGGCAGTTTCCAGGTCTCGAATCTCTCCAACCATAATGACGTCAGGGTCTTGACGGAGGAATGCGCGCAAAGCTTGTGAGAAATCCATACCCTGCCGCGGATTGACGTTGACCTGGTTGATACCTTCCAGGTTGATCTCGACAGGGTCTTCCGCGGTAGAGATGTTGATGTCTACCGTATTCAGTATGTTCAGGCCGGTATAAAGCGAAACGGTTTTACCTGAACCCGTCGGGCCTGTGACCAGAATCATGCCTTGTGGTTGACGCAAAGCGGCCATGTAGAGCTCTTTTTGCTCAGGTTCGTAGCCGAGTGAATCGATCCCCATCTGCGCGCTCGTGGGGTCGAGTATCCGCATGACGATCTTTTCTCCCCACAGCGTGGGCAGAGTGTTTACACGAAAATCGATCGCTCGATTTTTTGAGATACGGAGCTTGATCCTGCCATCTTGCGGTTTGCGTCGCTCCGAGATGTCGAGCCCAGCCATTACCTTCAAACGAGCAGCAATACGACCAGCCAGTTGCGTCGGAGGTTTTGCTACCTCGTGAAGAATGCCGTCAGTACGTAAGCGCACCCGGAAGGTTTTTTCGTACGGCTCGAAATGCAGATCGGAAGAGCCTAGGCGGATTGCGTCCAGTAGCATCTTGTTCACGAAACGAACAACCGGCGCGTCCTCTGCATCGACCTCACCTAGCGTTGTTTCTTTGCTTTCAACGGATGACTCAATTTCCAGGCTGAGATCAACGTCGGCCATCTCACCCAGACCGCTATGGGAGTCGAAGAATTTATCGATGGCGCGACTTAGCTTGTCGTCTTCGACCAAAATGGCTTCGGTCGTGAGGCCTGTGCTGAACTGGATGTCGGTAATTGCTTGATGATTAGTAGGATCAGATATGCCTACAAATAATTTGTTGCCGCGTTTCCACAGCGGTATAGCGGAGTGCTGACGTACGAGTTTTTCGCTTACCACACCCCTCGGTTGGCTCTCTTTATCCAGCATGTTCAGGTCTAGAAACGGCAATCCGAATTGCTCCGAAGCCATTTCTGCTAGAACGAGGCTGTCAACGAGCTTGCTTTGAACCAGATAGCTCACAAGCGAGAGCTTGTCGCTGCGTGCATGCTGATAGGCCTGCTGAGCGACTTTTTCGGTGAGAAGCTTGGCCACTACAAGTTGCTTGGCCAAACCGGTGAGGACAACGTCAGTCATAAAACCACCAGGCACGAACATTCCATGGTTTATAGCTTAGTCAGAAGGCCCTGCCAATTTCGATGATGCATTGTGACAAAAAACGTCACATCCGTACCTTCGGCGAGACAGGCTCCAGGCTCGTGAAATCTTACGCTCTACATGCTTATCGTTAGCGCGTGAGGTGGCACGGTGCTTGCTATGTGTAAGGTGCTCGCGTCAAATTATTTGTGGCTTCGGAGAAGTAATATGAAAATGCAAAAAGGTTTTACCCTTATTGAGCTGATGATCGTAGTAGCGATCATCGGTATCCTCGCAGCAATCGCGATTCCTGCATATTCGAAATACCAAGCGAAAGCTAAAGTTACAGCAGGTCTTGCAGAGATTTCTGCTCTTAAAACGGGTTACGAAGATGTCATCAACCAAGGCGGCACTCCGTCCAACACGACATTGAGCGTGCCAACCACTGCAAGTGCGAACTGTACCACCACCGTTGGTGCTACTACTGCCGCGCTTAAGTGTGATTTGGCGAACGCACCGCCCGCTGTTACCGGCAAGGCGATAACCCTTGCCCGCGACGCTACCGGATTGTGGACCTGTGGAGCAAACGTCGATGCAGATTATCTTCCTAAGGGCTGCACGGCAATCAAGTAATAGCAACTTAGAACAAGTTTACTAAGTTGCGTTTCTTATGCCGAAATAGCTCAGTCGGTAGAGCAGCGCACTCGTAACGCGAAGGTCGTAGGTTCGATTCCTATTTTCGGCACCAGAAGCACAAAAAGCCCGGTCCTCAAGACCGGGCTTTTTCATATCCTGCGGCCCGCGAATTAAAATGCGCCGTCGCAAATTCGCTGGCTGCCAGCTTCAGCGCAGCGGTGAAGACGTCAGCGAAAAACTGGACTATATGCCGGGCGTGTTCACCGTCGAACGGCATGTGCGTGGGAAATGGGCCTGCCGGCAAAGCGAAACACTGATCCAGGCCCCGGTGCCGCCGCAGTTGATAGACAAGGGCATCCCCACTGCCGGCCTGCTTGCACATGTGATGGTGGCCAAATTCGCCGACCACCTGCCGCTGTATCGATAGGAAAAGATCTTCGGCTGCGCTGGCCTGGCCATGCCGCGCTCTACACTGACGCAGTGGGTGGGCCAAGCCGGCGCGCAGCGTCAGTCTCTGGTCGATGCCCTAAGCGAAGTGGCGCTGGCGCAGGTTCACGCCGATGCAACGCCGGTACCGATGCTGGCGCCCGGGCAGAAGAAAGCCCACCGTGCTTATGTCTGGGCCTACCTGGTAGATCGGGCTGTGCCCACAGACAGCAATCAGGTGGAGAGCAAGATCCGACCTTGGGCACTTGGGCACTTGGGCGTTCAACTGGTTATTTGCCGGGTCGCTGCGCAGTGGGAAGCGGGCGGCGGCGATCATGACTTTTATCCAGTCGGCACGCATGAATGGGCATGATCCGTACCCATATCTCAAGGATGTACTGACTCGTTTGCCGACGCTGCGGGCGATTTAAACAACGGAGCTGCTCACGCACAAATGGGCGTCCGTTCAGCTACGCGAGGCGTGTTCGCGGAACCCTTTCAGTTCTACTACCCAGCAGAGAAACAATCACTTGAAGAATGTGAATGATATAGCCACGTAAAAGCACAGCGCGAAGAAAGCCCCTATAACTCCAAAGCCTATCCCGAGAAAAGCTTTGCCAATACGCCTTAAGATGCCGCTCCCTTTCTCGTGTACATAGGAGCCGAAGAGCGTAATAACCACGCCAGCGACGATATAGCCTCGAAAATATTTCAAGATCAGAAGCCGCTCGGGCAAAAACCATACGCCTATCAGCCAGAACAATATAATGCCTGCTGCCGCGCTCCCAAAAAGATACGGCGGGGCTACCTTGCTTTCAACAGGCTTTTGTGGAGACACAGCGAAACCTCAGCAATTCCAACGGGCACTCGCACTCAAGGACTATCCAGAACACGTGGGTGATGTAGTGGCCAAAGCATACCTGCGCGTAAGCCGCTGGTACATGCGACATAGGCTGGATAGATTGCTGATCTATGCGGAGGTGGAGTTCGCGGAGCGCTTACACTTCGCCGTGAGAAGGAGTCCGGCAACCGCTCTTCTCTTAGGTGGCAGGCGTGGAAGATAACTCCATCCGTTGGATGTCACTACACGAAGGCTTACCATTCAGCCAGCTGTAACCTTAGATAGAAGACGTTGGCGTCACGTCTACAGGCTAGCCAAACCAAGCCATATCTATTGCCTAGCCAAAGGATGCACGAGTGTGTTTGATACTTTTATCGAGGAGATTTTCGTGTGGCCTGCTTTCCGAGCGGTTGGCACTCGGTGAGGCTGGTCACGCTTGGGGAATTATCCATCGAAGGGCTCATGGCTTGCCTGTACCCCGGAAGCTGATTGGACTGCTGCTGTAGGGCTCGCCATTCTAGTCATCGCAATGATGGTGGCCACGAAACAGTTCGTTCTTTGTTAGCGCGTCAACAGCATCGCCAAAAAGCGTGATCACTGGTTGTGTGCCTTGCAACACCGAAAACCCGAGAGTCGATGAAGGAGACCCGCAGGCAATGAGATAGAAAAGGATTTTGACGCGCCTCGTTGTGTACGGCATGTATGCCGCCTGCCTTCTGCTCTACACGCTTTTTCCAAGGGGCTGAATACGATTGGATGAGCACTGGCTCGCCGATGAATGCGCCAGTGAATTGGAGCGATAACGGCTCCAGCAATCGTTCTGTTTACGAGGAATAGCAGTCGGGACAGCTATCGGAATGCAGCTGTTGATCTACGCCAATTTCACCAGGCGCGTGGCGATCTGGACGTCTATCTTGCTCGGAACGGTCCTCGCAGCATTTTGGTAACTACAACTCCATGACTAAACTTTGACGTTGGATGGGGGGAAATCCAAGCGAAGGCCGCGTTGCCGGTTGAGCAATGCGGCCCGCTCTACCTGTACTGAATCAACAAATCCCAGGCGGAATCCCGTCCTTATTGAAATCCTTCAGCCGCTCCTTCTCTTCCTCAGTCGAATGAGCCGGCACGTCCTTCTCGGGTTGTTCTTTCTCGTCAGCTTTCTTCTCATCAGCCATCATCATTTCCTCGTCAGTGCTAAGAACAATCCAGACCCAAAAGCCTCAAGCCCAAACCGCCGTCTCGCTGTTGATCTGTGCCAGGGAGGTAGCGTTGCTCTGCCTTTGGTGATGCAGGTCTTCGCGCATCTTCGAAAAATTAAGCGGCTTCGAAGCCGACTGCCTGATCACGATATCCGAGATCAGGTATTCACCGCAGTCACGGCACATAACAACCTTCCCACCCTGGGCCGACTCACGCTGCTCAGCTTCGACCCCGCACAGATAACAGTTCATGCCGGTTCTCCCTATGAAGGTAATAACAAGCAGAGCCCGAGCACCCGTCGCAGTTCAACCTTTAAGACGTCGCAACGCTCTCAAATGCTCAACCGCATCGACAAATCCACCGCCTTCACATCCTTAGTCAGCGTCCCGATGGAAATGTAATCAACACCAGTTTCAGCAATGGTGCGCAAAGTCGCATCGGTCACACCGCCGCTCGCCTCAAGCTTCGCGCGACCCGCCGTGAGGCGCACGGCTTCGCGCATGTCGTCCAGGCTCAGTTCGTCGAGCATGATGATGTCGGCACCGCCGTCGAGGGCTTGCTTGAGTTCGTCGAGGCTCTCCACTTCGATTTCCACGGGCTTGCCCGGCGCAATCTTGTGCGCGGCGGTGATGGCTTCCGCAATCCCGCCACAGGCAGCGATGTGGTTTTCCTTGATCAGAAAAGCGTCGAACAAGCCGATCCGATGGTTATGGCAACCGCCGCAGGTGACGGCGTACTTCTGCGCCATTCTCAGGCCGGGGAGGGTTTTGCGGGTGTCGAGCAGTTTGACCTGAGTATCCGCGACCATGTCCGCGTAGTGCTGCGCGCGGGTGGCGACGCCTGACAGCAGCTGCAGGAAGTTGAGTGCGCTGCGTTCGCCCGTCAGCAGCGAACGCGCGGGGCCTTCCAGGTGGAACAGCGCCTGATTCGGCTGCACGCGATCGCCGTCAACGACCTGCCAATGCACCGCGACGCGCGGGTCAAGCTGACGGAAAACAGCATCGACCCACGCTGTGCCGGCGATCACCGCTGCGTCGCGGGAGATTACAGTGGCCTTGGCCAGGCGCTCTGCCGGAATCAGCTGCGCGGTGATGTCACCACTGCCCACATCCTCCACCAACGCACGGCGCACGTTGGCTTCAATTTCGGCAGTGAGGGCGTCAAGACGTAGGTTTGGCATATCAGGCTCCACGAACTAAGTGCGCCGAGTATATGGCAGGCGCGTGTACCAACCTATGTAGGCCACGTGTCCAGTCGGGTGCATAACCTGCACTTTGTCGGTTTTTTCCTCGCTTATGCGACAGATTGTGATTTTGAGGGTCTATCGCTGCGCACGTCCCTTCGCCGCCTCCTATTATTCCAATCAAGGCGAAGCGTCCGCTGGCGAGCGGCCCGGATTTACCTGATACTTTCGCCTTGTATTTGACGTCATAGCGTTGACGTTAGCCTGCAACATCCCCAGGGATAAAATGTTGAGATCCGTTTGAATGGAGTCAAGTCTTCATTCACTGCGGGGTGTAGCTGTTGTTAAAGCAGTTGTGTCGACGGTGTGAAGGAGTCCTTGATGCAGAACGACGGAAACAAAGTGGTGCCCTTGAAGGCAGGTGCGGATCATCCGGGATCCTCGCCTGTCGCTCGGCTGCCCGTCGTTTTGCTTCAGGTTCGTGACCGAGCCGCGCAGCAGTTGAAGGAGAGCCTGCAGACGTTGTTCGATAACGCTGACGACACGCTTTTCGAAATGGCCGACCGTGCTCACAACAACGCTGAGCAGAACATCTTCTTCGAGGCCATGCGCGACTTGCGTTTGAAGCGCAAAAGCATCGAGCGCAACTTCCTCGACAAATTCTTTGAAGCATTCCTGCGCTTGGGTCAGTACGAAGTGGCCGAGCCCCCGATGCCCGAGCCCGTTTCCTACGACAAGCTTGCGCTGGTCCATAACGATGATCTCGAACGCACCGTTGCGGTTGACGCCATGGTGGTCAAGGTCATGAGTCGCGACGGTATCGCCCTCGGTCAACTGACCACGCGTTTGAATGTTCTTATCCCTCAGCCGTTGACCGACGAGACCAATCCGTTGGGGCCGACGCTGCTGTGCGACTATTTCCTGCAGGCCGGGCGCAGTCTTGGCGTTGAAATCAAGGTGAAGCTGATCATTCTCAAGTTGTTCGAGAAGTACGCCTTGAGCAACGCCGATCAGCTCTATGAGGAAGCCAACCAGTTGCTAATTTCCGCAGGTGTATTGCCGGAACTGAAGGCGTTGCCGTCCCGTCGCTCCACTGATCGTATCGCCAGCGTGCCGCCTTCGAGCGAAGCGTTGCGTGCCGACAACGCCGCTATTCTCCAAGCGACCGAAAGTCTCGATAAAAGCGTGCAGGACGTGTTTTCCGCGTTGCAGGAGTTGCTGGTGCATGTGCGTGGCCACCTGACGCCGCGCCCCGAGTCGGTGACCGATGCGCGTCCGATTTCCAGTCAGGACTTGCTGCGTCTGCTGTCCCACTTGCAGCAGTACGTACCGAAAGCCGAGGAGAGCGACGACTTCGACCTGCGCGCCCAGCTTGAGCAGTTGATCAGTCGGGTCAGCGCGAGAAGCGGCAAGTTTCGCGTTGTGGGTACGATGGATGAGGACGTCATCAACCTCATCTCGATGTTGTTTGAATTCATTCTCGACGACCGCAACCTGCCCAGTTCGCTGCGGGCGTTGATCGGCCGCTTGCAGATTCCGATGCTCAAGGTCGCGGTGATCGACAAGAGTTTCTTCAGCCGTGGCAGTCACCCTGCACGCCGGCTGCTGAATGAAATCGCCTCTGCGGCGCTCGGTTGGGGTGGTCGCGACGACACCCAGCGTGACTCGCTTTACGCCCGCATCGATCAAATCGTCCAGCGCCTGCTCCACGATTTCGTCGATGACCCGGCAATCTTCACTGAGCTGCTGGTGGATTTTCTGGCCTTTACCGGCGACGAGCGTCGTCGCAGTGAGTTGCTTGAGCAACGCACCCGTGACGCCGAACAAGGCCGCGCACTGGCAGAGTTGGCCCGTCAGCGGGTGCAGCAGGCGCTGAACGATCGCCTGCTCGGCAAGACCCTGCCGCAGGTCGTTGTTCGCCTGTTGCAAGAGGCGTGGAGCAAGGTGCTGTTGCTCACGTGCCTCAAACACGGCGACCAGTCAGTTGAATGGACGTCAGGCCTTCAGGCGATGGACGATCTGATCTGGAGCGTTGAGTCCCATGACGAGCCGGAAGCGCGACAGCGTTTGCTCGAGCTGGTGCCTGGGTTACTCAAGTCCCTGCGCGATGGCTTGAGCAGTGCCGCCTTCGATCCGTTTGCCACCAGCGAATTCTTCAGTCAGCTCGAAGCGCTTCACGTCCAGGCGTTCAGCCACGTGACGAAAGCACCTGGCACGACCACCGTTGGCGACCAGGTCGCGTCTGATCATGGGCCGACGATGATGGCCGTGGTCGAAGAGATCGTTCTCGTTGGGCCGGGCGAGCAGATTCAGACCGAGCCATCGATGCAGTTGCCTGCCGACGACGAAGGTTTGATGCAAGTCGAAAAGCTTCGCCTGGGCAGTTGGATCGAGATCCAGGAAGACGAATCCCACAAGCTGCGCTGCAAGCTGGCGGCGATTGTTGATCCGAGTGGGCGGTATGTGTTCGTCAATCGCACGGGTATGAAGGTGCTTGAGAAAACCCGCATGGGCCTGGCGGTTGAATTTCGTCGCGGCGCTATTCGCGTCCTCGACGACGCGCTGTTGTTTGACCGCGCTCTTGAGTCAGTACTGGGCAATCTACGCAAGCTGAAGGGCTAGGGCTGAGATCGATCCTACGACTTCTTGCTGCGAATCCGCGCAACCTCAGGGTAGATTCGCCATCCACATCCTTTCCTGTCGCGGGCATACTGCGCGCTGTTGTTTCACGCCCTAAGGATTTTCCATGCATCTGGACCCTGCCACCGGCTGGTGCCACGGCGCGCAGCATTGCCCTTCACCCAATTTCAATGCCCGGCCTGAAAATGAAATTTCGTTGCTGGTGATTCACAACATCAGCCTGCCGCCCGCGCAGTTCAAGACCGGCAAGGTCCAGGCGTTTTTTCAGAATCGGCTGGACGTCACAGAACACCCTTACTTTGAAGGCATCGCTGAACTGCGGGTGTCTGCGCATTTCCTGATTGAGCGCGATGGAGCGGTCACTCAATTCGTGTCGTGCCTCGACCGTGCATGGCACGCAGGTGTCTCGATCTTCGACGGTCGAGAGACGTGCAATGACTTTTCCGTTGGCATCGAGCTTGAAGGCACGGATGATCAACCTTTCACCGGCGCGCAGTATGAGGCGCTGATCGAGTTGACCCGCCAGTTGCAGGCGGCGTGGCCAGCGATCACGGGGCAACGCATATGCGGTCACAGCGACATTGCGCCGGGGCGCAAGACCGATCCGGGTCCGTGTTTTGACTGGGAGCGGTTTCGTGCCGCCCTGGACGTTTGAAGTGAGGAGCAGCTAATGAGTTTTCTGGTTTTGCTGCTGGCGGTCTGGATCGAGAAGTTTTCGGCCCTGCGCCAGCGCATTCAGCGCGACGGGCCATGGCTCAATCAATTGAGCCGGCTGGAATCCAACCCACGCTCAGCCAAGCGACCGTGGTGGATTTTGATGGTGACGGTTGTGCTGCCTTTGGTGGTCCTGGCCCTGGCATTGGTGATTGTCGGCTCGGTGGCCTACGGCTGGCTCGCGCTGCCGATCCACTTGCTGGTGCTGATTTACAGCCTCGGCCGTGGCGACGTCAAAGCCGCGCTCGGCTCGTTTCGAGATGCCTGCCGTCGAGGCGATCAGGAAGCGGCGGTGCTGGTTGCCGAACGCGACCTGGGGGTCCAGGCCGAGAATGAAGAACAGCTACTGGGCGGCGCTCAGACATATTTGCTGTGGCAGATTTATCAGGGCTTTTTTGCGGTGATTTTCTGGTATTTCGTGCTCGGCCCGGTTGCGGCGTTGGCCTACCGCTTACTGGCCCTTGCTTCGGAACACGGCAAAACACCGGCGCTGGTCGAGCGTGCGACACAGGCAAGGCATGCCTTTGACTGGGTGCCCGTGCGCCTGCTGGCCGCCAGCTTTGCGCTAGTGGGCAACTTCGTCGCGGTCAGCCGGGTGATGCTCAGCGAACTGCTCAACTGGAACATCAGCGCCTCACGCCTGATCAGCAAAGTCGGCTGCGTTGCTGGCGAGGTTCCTGCGCCCGTGGTGGGCGTCGAGGGCGTCAACAGCCTCGATGTGCTGTGGGAACTGCTCATCCGCTCGGCCATCGTCTGGTACGTCGGGTTTGCGCTGATCACGTTATTCGTTTGAAACGTCGGGAGCCGGCAAGCCGGCTCCCACCTGTTCAGCCCTCGCTTCGCTTGGTCCAAAAAGACCTGTCCGAATTGACCAGTGTTGCCGCTTCGCTACCTGACCACTGATTGATATAGATCAATACCCCTCCGGTCCTTGACGCTATCCTCTTTTGCCTTCGGCAAGACGCCGCCATCCCTCTGAACTGACAGTTCTTCTTAACGTTATTCACCCTTCAAACATAATTAGCCCAAGTAAAGATGGCTTGTCGCCAGCAACTAGCGGCCGGCCGTTCTTGATTAACAAGACGCTGTTTTCTTGATTAACAAGAATCCTTTGCTATAGCTAAATCCTCTCACCTTTTGCAAACAGGGCAACGGAATGTCAGTCGCTAAGAAAATGAGCGTCGGTCAGCTCACGATGTTGACTGCGGTCAACATGCTCGGGTCCGGCATTGTGCTATTGCCCACTAAACTCGCTGAGGTGGGCGGCATTTCCATCCTGTCCTGGCTGATCACAGCCACCGGTTCGCTGGCTTTGGCCTACGCTTTTGCGCGGTGCGGCATGCTCAGTCGCAAGACCGGCGGCATGGGTGGATACGCGGAATACACCTTCGGTAAATCAGGCAACTACATCACCAACTACACCTACGGTTTGTCGTTGTTGATTGCCAACGTGGCCATCAGTATCACCGCAGTTGGATATATACAGACGCTGTTCGATATCAAGTTGGGTTCGCTTCAAGTCGGCCTGGCCACCATCGCGCTGTTATGGATCACCACGTTCGCCAACTTCGGCGGCGCACGTATTACCGGCAAGATTGGCGCGGTGACCGTATGGGGCGTTATTGCTCCCGTGGTGCTGGTTTCGACGATCGGCTGGTTCTGGTTCGACAGCAGCACGTATGCGGCCGGATGGAATCCCCACGACAAAACCTGGTACCAGGCAGCGGGCGCTTCGGTAGCGATTACCCTGTGGGCATTTCTCGGCCTGGAGTCGGCGTGCGCCAACGGCGATGCGGTGGAGAACCCCGAAAAGAATGTGCCCATCGCAGTGCTCGGCGGGACACTCGGCGCAGCAGTGATTTACATCGTCTCCACCAACGTCATTGCCGGCATCGTCGACAACGCGGCACTGGTTTCCTCAACGGCGCCGTTCGGGCTGGTGTTCGCCAAGATGTTCAACCCCATGATCGGCGACATCATCATGGGGCTCATGGTCCTCGCCTGCGTCGGCTCGCTGTTGGGCTGGCAGTTCACGGTGGCGCAGGTGTTCAAAAGCTCGGCAGACACCGGTTACTTCCTGCCGATCTTCGCCAAAGCCAACAAGCACGGGGTGCCCATCATCAGCATGCTGATCCTGCTGGCGATCCAGACTGCCCTGGCACTGCTGACCATCAGCCCTGACCTGGCCAAACAGTTCGACACGCTGGTCAATCTCGCGGTAGTCACCAATCTGGTGCCGTACATCCTGTCGATGGCCACGCTGATGACCCTGCAAAAGGTCTCCAACGTGCCGCCGCAAAAAGCCCTCATCACCAACATCGTCGCCGGGATCGCCACCGCGTACAGCTATCTGGCGCTGTACAGCTCCGGCGCCGAGGCGTTGATGCTTGGCGGTGTGGCGACCATCGTCGGCTACACCCTGTTCGGCTTCGTCAACACGCGCCTGATCAAGCTTGAAGCGCTGAACAACAGCGTGCCGACCCAGACCGTTTCCGCGCAGCACATCGTCGGCGAGCCGATCCCCGTCAACAACCTGAACCTGGCCACCCTGGAGACTCGACCATGAGCGACAACAGACACCTGCTCGGCATGCTGGCGCTGCTGGTCAGCAGCCAGCCCGACAAACGCAGCGTGTTCGGCCGGGCCCTGATCCAGCTGATCAGCGATGTGGAAGACCGCGCCATCAGCGTGCTGACCTCCGAAAGCCTCAGCGACGCGAAGTCGATCCTCAGCACCGATCCGGCGATCCAGTGTGTGTTGCTCAGTTGGGAAATGGACAGCAGCGACGACCACAAGCAATGCATCGATCTGCTCACCACGCTGCGTGAGCGCAACACGCGGGTGCCGGTGTTTCTGATCAGCGATCGCAGCACGGCATCGAGTGTGCCGTTGATCGTCATGCAGCACGCCGATGACTTCATCTGGCTGCCGGAGGACACCAGCCGCTTTCTCAGCGGACGCATCATGGCGGCCATCGAACGCTACCGTCAGGCGGTGTTGCCACCGATGTTCGGTGCGCTGCTGAAGTTTGCCCGCAGCTACGAATACTCCTGGCACACCCCGGGCCACGCCGGCGGTACGGCCTTTCTGAAAAGCACGGCAGGCCGAGCCTTCTACGAGTTTTTTGGCGAGAACCTGCTGCGCTCCGATCTGTCGATTTCCGTCGGCGAGCTCGGCTCGTTGCTCGATCACAGCGGCCCGATCGGCCAGGGCGAGCGCTATGCGGCGAAGGTGTTTGGCGCCCATCGCACGTACTACGTGACCAATGGTTCGTCGATGTCCAACCGGGTGATCCTGATGGCCAGCGTCACCCGGGACCAGATCGCCCTGTGCGACCGCAACTGTCATAAGTCCGCCGAACACGCGATGACGCTGTCCGGCGCCATCCCCACCTACCTGGTGCCCACGCGCAACCGCTTCGGCATCATCGGCCCGATCCTGCCGCAGACCTTGAGCGCCGAGAGCGTCAAAGCCGCCATCGCCAGCAACCCGCTGGTCAAAAGCCACATCGACCCGACGCCGGTGCATGCCATCGTCACCAACTCCACCTACGACGGCCTGACGTACAACGTCACCCGCGTTGAAGAGCTGCTGGGGCAGAGCGTTGACCGGCTGCATTTCGACGAAGCCTGGTACGGCTATGCCCGGTTCAATCCGCTGTACAAGGACCGCTTTGCCATGCACGGCAGCCCGGATGATCACGATCCGTCCAAACCCACCGTGTTCGCCACGCAGTCGACTCACAAGCTGCTCGCGGCGCTGTCCCAGGCATCGATGATTCATGTCCGTAACGGCCGCAACCCGATTCCCCACGGGCGGTTCAACGAGTCCTACATGATGCACGCGTCGACCTCGCCCAATTACGCGATCATGGCGTCCTGTGACGTCAGCTCGGCGATGATGGAGGCGCCTAGTGGCCAGATTCTGACCAACGAATCCATCGAAGAAGCGGTGGCGTTCCGTCAGGTCATTTCGCGCATGCAGACCGACATGCTGAGCCAGGACGACTGGTTCTTCTCTTGCTGGCAGCCGCCTACGGTGCAGGTCGGGGCCACGGCGATTGCGTTTCACGAAGTCGATCCGGTTCGGCTCAAGACTGACCCGAACTGCTGGGTCTTGCACCCCAACGAGGTGTGGCACGGCTTCGGCGACATCGAAGACGGCTACTGCATGCTGGACCCGATCAAAGTGTCCATCCTCAGCCCGGGGATGGGTGATGACGGCAACCTGCTGGACTTCGGCATTCCGGCCTGCTTGCTCAGTGCCTACCTGGGGCACCAAGGCATCATCGTTGAGAAGACCACCGACTTCACCATCCTTTTCCTGTTCTCGATCGGGATCACCAAGGGCAAGTGGGGCACGCTGGTCAACGCGTTGCTGGACTTCAAGCGTGACTACGACACCAACCTGGAACTGGAGCTTTGCCTGCCCGAATTGCTGACGGCGAATCAGCAGCGCTATGCCGGCATGGGCTTGAAAGATCTGGCAGAGGACATTTTCGCCGCGATGAAAGAGACCAAGACCACAGCGGCCATGTCGAAGGCGTTCGGCACGTTGCCCAAGGCCGAATTCAGCCCGGTGGAGGCGTACGAGAAGTTAGTCAAAAACGAGGTAGAGCAGGTCACCCTGGAAGAGGCCGCCGGACGAATTGCCGCGACTGGCATCGTGCCTTATCCGCCTGGCATTCCGCTGCTGATGCCCGGGGAAAACGCGGGCCCTGCAGATGGGCCGTTGCTGGCCTATCTTCGGGCGCTGGAAGGCTTCGATCGGTCATTCCCCGGCTTCACCCACGACACCCACGGGATTGAAAGCGAAGCGGGGGTGTATCGGATGCTGGTCTTGAAATAGCTGCAGCGCTGAAAAGGGGTGAGCCGTCTGGCGCCCCTCCGGCTCAGTTGCTCTGAGCCTTCTGCAGCGCTTGCTGCGTCAGCGCCACACATTCACGCCCACCGTCATCGTTGTGCCGCGCCAAGGCCGCTTCGGCGCGGTGCACGGTCGTGTCGATATCGCTTTTGACCGCATCGCTGAGATGGGGGTTGGCGACTTTCGCGTCACGAACCTTGCTCAGGTTCATCTGGCACTGATTGTTGTCGTCGTTGGCATTTGCCGTGAAGGGCAGGGCACATGCAGTCAGGAGCAAGCCGGCAAGCAGGGCGTGTTTCATGTGGGTTTCCGCAGAATTGGGGGTGTGGCTCGTTATCGGTACGAGCCTTGTGCATCAGACCTCAGATTCCAGATTTCTACCAGTGGGTGCCCGACGCTGGCTATCAGTTGACCAGCGTGATGATGCCCACCACCTTCTTGTCACCATCCAGCACCGGCAAATACTTGCTGTCATTTTTGGCGAGCATTTTCATCGCGTCAGCCATCGAATGCTCCAGCGAGAGGCTTTGGGTACTGCGCGAGAGAATCCGGGCGGCGTCGATATCGGAACGGTTGCGCCGCAACGCATGGGCTTCGGTCTTGTGCAGAATGTCCTCAAGGTCCTCGCGAGAAACATCGACGAACTCGCCCATTTCCTCCAGCGCCTTGTCGAGATCTTCAGCGTTGAAGCCGTCGCTGTTGAGTGGCACCTGTTCGGGCGCCGGCAGCTCAGTGGCCTGCGCCTTGGGGTAACGCACCCTGGTCAGGTTGTTGTAGATCAGCGCGCCAGCCAGCAGACACACTGCGTTTAGCATCACCGGGCCAAGCACTTGAAGGCCCATGGGCGACAGCTCGTTCTTCGAGGTGACGATGCAGATCGCGACCGCAGCAGCGGGCGGGTGCAAACAGCGGAGCACGCACATGAGCAGGATGGACGAGCAGACCGCCAGGCTAGCGGCGTTAATGGTGTTGCCGAGCAGCCTGATGGACAACAGCGCCACCAGCGCGGCGATCAGGTAACTGCCGAGGATCGCCCACGGCTGAGCGAGCGCGCCGGTCGACACCGCGAACAGCAGCACCGCTGAAGCGCCCACCGGCCCCAGCAGGTGCAGCGTGATGTCGATGCCATACAACTCGCGGCAGAACACCGCGCCGACGAAGATGCCCAGGCACGCGCCGATGGCGGCACGCGACCATTCGGCAGGGTGGGTGTTTAGCGAATGGGGGATAAAACTACGCATGAGGTTTTTCACGATCAACACATTTCAAGAGAGAGGATAAAAGCGTTGAAGCCCACCACCTCATTCCTGAAGTGGTTTTCCGCCGAAGGCATCATGAAGGCGCCGAAGCGATTGTCCTCAACGAGACCGTGGCCGTTCTTGCGGGCGATGACATGTTGTGAGTAATAGTTCTTTCCAAATGTTGGAAAACTAACGTGCAACGTGACGTCTCGGGTCATGTCGATTGCTCCGCATGTAACAGAACGTTGAAAGCGTGAAAGGTGCTGATAAGTGTCAGCTACTTGGCCTTAGTTGGCCGGTGCCACAACACGACTGTCCTCATCGTCCGCGGTCATCAAGACCGATCCCAGATCGAAGAGTTTGAGGGCGACGACGTAGCTGGTGAGCGCTGCGAGCGTCAAGCAAGTAAGGAGATGAACGATCATCTTTCCTGCCCTCGGTTCGTGTTTGGGTGTGAGGGCGATGGTACGCCCATCAGTTTTGAGCGGAAGGCATTAGCGGGAATGTTGGTTATCGATGGGAATGATGGATCGTTCGCCGTGGCGCGGCGAACGCAGTTCATGTGGGAGTGAGCTTGCTCACGAATACGGCGTTTCAGACGCTGGCTGTCTGGCGGATACACAACTGTTTGCGAGGAAGCTTGAGCGACATCACTGTCGCTCGCGCCTTCCATACTGTGTTCGGCTTTTTGTCTTTATGCCCGAATCGTTTCGCCATAGCGATGGGTCGCCAGGCACGCCAGCAGCAAGCCACTGATCGCCACCATCCCGCCCACCAGTCCGATGTTGGCCACGCCGAGCTGGCTGATCACCACGCTGCCCAACAGCGCGCCGCCGCCGATGCCGATGTTGTAGATGCCCGAATGCAGCGCCATGGCCACGTCCGTGGCGTCCGGCGCCATCGCCAGGACCTTGGACTGCATTACCAGACCAAAGCACATGATCGCCATGCCCCAGACCACGCTCAGCGTACCCATCGACGATGAGTTGCCGGACAGCGGCAGCAGCAGAATCAGACACGCCGCCAGGGCGCCGATCGCAGTGATCAGCAGGCCGCGCGGGTAACGGTCGTTGTAGCGGCTGAAGATCACCGATCCGACGATCCCGGCGCCGCCGAACAGCAAGAGGATAACGGTGGTCATGTCGCCATCCATCTTCGCCACGATCTGTGCGAACGGTTCGATGTAGCTGTAGGCCGTGAACTGCGCCGTGACCACCAGCGCCGTCAGCAGGTAGAGCGACATCAGCGCCGGGCGCTTGAACAGCATCGGCAGGCTGCGCAACGAGCCCGAGTTCTGGCTCGGCAGCAGCGGCAGCGACTTCATCAACACTAACACCGTGAGGCCCGAGGCAATGGCAATCGCCAGGAAGGTTGCGCGCCAGCCCAGCGCTTCGCCGAGCACGCGTCCCAGCGGAATGCCGAGCACCATCGCCAGCGCAGTGCCGGTTGCCAACAGGCCGAGGGCTTGAACCTGCTTGCCCTCCGGTGCCACTCGTACCGCCAGGGATGCGGTGACCGACCAGAACACGGCGTGGGCCACTGCGATACCGACGCGACTGACCAGCAGCATGCCGAAGCTCGATGACAGGCTCGACATCACATGGGCGGCGATGAACGTCAGAAACACAAACAACAGCAACTTGCGCCGCTCGATGTTGCGGGTCATCAGCATCATCGGCAGCGACGTGAGGGACACGATCCACGCATAAACCGTCAGCATCAGGCCGACTTGGGCGGTGGTCATGTCGAAGCTATGACCGATGGCGCTCAACAAACCCACCGGTACGAATTCCGTGGTGTTGAAGATGAACGCTGCCAGGGCCAGCGCGATCACGCTCAGCCAACTTCCGGTGTGTGCATTAGTGGTATTCATCAATACGAATGCCCTCCTGAAGAATTCGGTTTGCCGTTTCCCCGGTAAAAACGCTGACAAGCAGAAAGACCGCTCGAGGCGTGTGCCTGGGCGGTGCATGCGGTCAGCTGAATATTATGAGTATGGGGAGATGCGACGAGATGTTGCGGATTCTACGCCGTTGTCATCGTTGTCACAACCGCGGCCGGGCGCGGTCGCCGGGTCACAAGCCGGTGCTGATCGAAGGCTTCAGGCGTGTGCCTAAGCGGCGTTTTCCCGCAAACTCACCTGTCGATAAGGCTCGCGCAGTTTGACATGTCGGGGTTTGTATCCTTCGCTTGTACTGTCAGGGCGACAATTGGACGCACTTGCTTGAGTGCGCTCTTTATAGGGATGTAAGCACGCGGGTCATTCCGCAGGACGTTGTGATGAAACAGCCCGATCGGGCATTTTTCCGCCAGTTTCTCCGTGTGTCTTGTGTATCAGTGCTGTTGCCAGTCACGCCGATCGAAGCGGCTTGCACGTTGGTGTCAGGGACAGGAAATGACAACTACGTATGCGACAGCAGCACCAGTCCGGGCCTGATCGATCTGGCCGGCGATAACGTGCTGACGTTTCCAACTGGCGGCACGGGCGTGGTGACGGGCAACATCCTGTTTGGCAACGGCGCCGACCGGATTGTCATGAGCTCCGGCCGGGTGCAGGGCGCCATCAACCAGGGCGCGGGCACAAACGTGATGGTAATGGAGGCCGGGACCATCACCGGCAGCCTCATGCAGGGTCCCGGTATCGACAACTTTTTCATGAGCGGCGGCACCCTCCAGTCACTGGCGCAGGGTGATAGCCGCGACGTGTTCTTCATGAGCGGCGGGACCATCGTCGGGGCGTTTGAAGACGGTGATGTCGCGACCCTCAGCGGCGGCACCATTGGCCGCGTCGACATGAAGCTCGACAACAATCTTTTCGACATGTCGGGCGGCCGGATCATCGGCAACCTCGTCACCGGTTTCGGCCGCGACACCATTGTCGTTTCGGGCGGCAGCATTGGCGGCAACATCAGCGTCAGTGGCGGCAACGACAGCATCAGCGTGAACGGCGGGACGGTATCCGGCGAAATCCGCGCCAGCTTCGGCGACGACACGTTCGCGTGGAACGGGGGCGGAGTGATCCAGTCCTCCGTGCTGATGGGCGACGGCAATGACCGCGCCTCAATCAGCAACCTCAATGAAAGCACGCTGAGTTCGAACCCTTTGCTAGACGGCGGACTGGGTAATGACCAACTGACGTTTTTCCAGACCCTCAGCGCCGGGGCCGGGCGCTACCTGGGGTGGGAAGCGATTGATCTCACCGGGCAGTCGCGTTTCACGCTCGACACCGACCTCTTTCTTGGTGACAGCGTGAGCAACACCGGCACGTTCAACATCGACAGCTCCAGTACGCTGGAGGTGACCCAAGGCGCCATTCGCCCTTACGCCGCCGGACAGCTCGCCTCGTTGAACAACGCCGGGACTGTCGACATGACCGCCAACAGCGTCGTGGCCGCCGACACACTTAACGTGTTCGGCAACTACTTGGGCAATAACGGCCGGTTGCTGCTGCAGACGGTTCTAGGCGACGACCGCTCGGCCAGTGACCGACTGGTGGTGTCCCAAGGTGCAATTAGCGGCAACACCCAGCTGGGCATCAGCAACCTTAACGGGCTGGGCGGACTGACACAGGACAACGGCATCGAAGTGGTGCAGGCCGTCAATGGAGCGACCAGCACCAACGACGCTTTTGTGCTCGGTAACCGCGTCGTGGCCGGCGCTTACCGCTATCAGTTGTTCAAGGGCGGCGTGACGGCCGGGACCGAGAACAGCTGGTTCCTGCGCTCTTCGGTGGCTGCGGTCCGAAGCCCATTGAGCGTACCGCCGCCCACCGCACCGCCTGTGGTTGATCCGACACCCCAGCCCGTCACGCCGTCGCCTGTCATTCCGACGCCTATACCAACGCCTATACCTGTTCCCGTTCCCGTTCCCGTTCCCGAGCCAGTGCCAGTGCCTCCGGTCCCTGTCGATCCGGACGAACCGGCCGTTGAGCCACCGACCCTTGCTCCCGTCCCACCGCCTGCTGCTCCGGTTACACCCTCCGTTGCGCCTGCCGTTGTCTCGCCAATCCCGGCCCCGTTAACGGCACCATTGCCAACGGCGTCGCCCGGCGCCGAGCCCATCCCGTTATATCGCCTGGAAGTGCCGATCTATTCGGTGTTCGTGCCGGCTGCGCAGATCATGGCGCGTGAAGCGCTGGGTACTTTTCATGATCGTCAGGGCGATCAAAACCTGCTCAGCGGTGCGCCCGGCGGATGGGCGCGGCTGTATGGCAGCGACATACGCAGGGACTGGGCCGGCGATGCCTCGCCGCATTTCGATGGGTCGACCAAGGGCTACCAAGTGGGCCACGACCTGTATGTCGCACCGACTGATTCCGGGCGGGTGCAACGCGCTGGCGTCTTCGTCGGCCAGAGCCGGTTACAAGGCAGCGTCGAGGGATTCGCCGAAGGCTTCAAGGGCACAAGAGCCGGCCGCATGAAAATCAACGGCGATCACTTCGGCGCCTATTGGAGCCTGGTCGACCCGGGCGGCTGGTACCTGGACGCCGTCGCCATGGGCACGCGTCTTGGCGGCAGCAGTCGGTCCGATCAAGGCATCAGGCTCGACACCGACGGCCACGCCATCAGCCTGTCTCTGGAAACGGGCTACCCGATGGCCGTTTCCGAACGCTGGGTCGTTGAACCCCAAGTGCAGGTCATCCATCAACGGATCGACCTCGACCGCCAGAACGACGGCATCTCCGACGTCTCGTTTGATTCACAGGACTACTGGACGAGTCGAGTCGGCGCGCGCTTGAGGGGTCGATACTTGATCGACAACTTGCCCGTCGAACCCTACCTGCGCGCGAACGTCTGGCAGGTGCTGGATGGCAAGGACACCGTGACCTACAACGGCGTCGACCGGATCAAAACCCAACACAGGTCCTCATCCACTGACATTGGCGCTGGCTTGATCGTTGGTGTGGCGAAGGGAGTAAGCGTGTACTTCGCGGTGGACTACGCCGCCCAGCTGGACAGCCATGAACTGGCGGGAGTCAGCGGCAGTGTCGGCATTCGTGCGAGTTGGTGAGCCGTGTGATGGGCAGGCGATTTCGAAACCGCCCGTCTAATCCGCGGCACTTGGAGCGCTTGTAGGCTTCTCATGGTCATGGTGCGGATAACTCGCACGTAAACGAGGAGATCGAATTCATGGCTAATGACACTTCGCTTACAGGGACCAGCGCGCAGACGGATCCGGATAAGGATCTTGGGTTTGATGAGGAATCGCCCGATGTCTCTGACCCGCAGGTTGATCCGACAGAGCCCGCGCGTACCGAGAACGATCCGGTGACTGAAGAGCCAACCACTAGGCGTGGGAATGATGAGCTGTTGCCGGGGAAGGGCGGGGTCTGATCGACTTGCGCTGAACCCAAAAGCCCTGCTGAAGAGAGCGGGGCTTTTTTATGGCTTTTGGCGAATGTTGACGGCGTGCTGATCAGCGCTGCTTGCGCTTGACCGGAATAACACCGAGCTCATTCTGCTGATAAATCGTGTAGGGCAGGACGAGGGTGTCTGCAATCCCTGAAAGCAGCATGTCGGCCGCAGCGATCGGAGCCGAGTCATGGACGCCATACCTTTCCGGCGCATCCATGGTGCAATACCCGTAAGCGAAGCCGCTGTAAACGCGCGGGATCTGAGAGCAATACGAATGCCACCCGGCCAGATTGTCCGCTGCGCCCGGCCCGTTGTAGAGCGTGATGATGGTGCCGCAGCCAGATAGGGTTGTGATGAGGCACGCTGCAATCCATTGCTTCATGGGAAGTCCTTTCCTTGGTGGAGAATTCAAAGTCCCCGTGAACCGGCGCGCCTATGGTGATTGTGCAGATGGTTCTGCCTGGAGCGCCGGTCGGTAGTGCCTGGGTAACGCATCCGCCCCATTCCGTAACATGCAAAAAAACAGGCCGAAGTTAGGTAGCCGTCGTCACACGTTAGTCTGCGGACGCTCGGCTGTTTCGCCAGTAGAGATATCCGAGTCCAAGGGGTGCTACGAATATAGCCATGGTCCAGCAGATCAACATCGTCATTGCCTTCACGAACAGCATCAGCAAAGCATTCACGAAAAACACATTGGTGCCCATGACGTATCCGACGATGCTCTCGTAGACGAAGCGAGAGTAGGGGTACAACAGTGTGTTGATGACCACGTAGATAATCAGTCCCGGTTTAGCGAAAAGGCCGCCGGGTGCGTTGCCGCCCACGTAAAGCATTAGCGTGCCGAATGCGGCACCAAAGAGAAAGTGTCGGAGATAGTAGCTGGCGTTAAGCCCACCGAACGACTTGGCAAAAAATGACTGCATGAGATCCCTCTCAAAAAGCTCAATTTGGAAGGGCGCAAACATACCAGCATCATTTTCGCCGCGATAGTCTTGGATCCGAAATGATGCGGGCTGGCGACTACACGGCCTGCTGCGCTGGCGGAAGCCCGTACTTTCCTCGGATCAGATCTGCTTTGAACGCTCACCAGCGGGGCGCCGAAACCTTCAGAATGCTTTCCCATGGGCTGATGTACCACTGCGACAGCTCTCCGGTCTGCTACATCTGATGCCCCGGAGGTGGGATGTCGGCGTTACTGCGATAAAGAGGCCTATCGCTGTAGTTACCCGTTTCCAGCAGTATCGAATCCCACGCCTTTGTTACGGCGGCCAAGTACAACATGCCTAGCTTGATCGGTATCTTCCCCTGCCTTGCCTTGGCACGCCTGAAGGAAAGCAGATCGTAACCTTCCGCCACGAAGTATCTGTAGGGGTCATAGGTTTTGAGTTCCACTGAGAATCGCCGGAAAAACTCAGGCATCAACTCGTTCGCGTCATCGCCTTCAATTCCTAGGTCACGATTGAGGTCCGTCGACAGACTTAAATTTTCAAACCCATTTTTGCCGATCTCAAATGCTTCTTGAATGCACTCTATTATTGTGCCCAGCAGTTCATAATCAACGTCATCGTTGTCCATTCGACATACCTGATCTTCGGGGCGCGCGTTAGCGATGTAGGTGACGGCAGCTTGGCAGCTGCCCGTCACGGAAGCTGATAGTCGTATGGGTGACTGTACCCCAAAGCTTAGTATCCTGACCGCGATTTCAAATGCGTGGGTCAGCTCTCGCTTTTAAGTCCGTTCAGCTTGGCGGCTATGAGTGCGCGCTCCTTGGAAACAGGCTTAATCAGCCCCGTGGTGCCCTCAACCAGCATATACAGAAAGTATCGGCCGTCCTGATCGAGGAGTATCCGATAGACCGCCTCGGCTGTTTCGTAACCTGGGGCGACCGTCCGATCCATAAGACATGCGTGGATGCATACGCTTAAGCGCTGCTTCAAAGTCTGTGCTGACGGCAGACTCCCACTGCTTGGTGCTCCGCAGACTGAAAATAAGTCTGACTAGCAAGGCCAACCCGATGCTTACTGCTGTCACATGCCCGACCATGATCCACGCCTCTGCTCCCTGTGATGGTGAAGATCTGATAAGTACCGGCAACCAGCTACTATATCTCTAAACCTTCACGTGACTCCCCTCGGGCTCAAAGGACGGCGAAAGAGCCGAGACGCCCTTGATGGAGCCGGTCGGCCTTTTCTCGCACGGGTATCTCTGCTCTACACTCGATCCTGAAACACTTGGCCGTCCTAAAGGCACAAAAAAACACTTGCGCTAAGCGCTAAGTGCTTGATTTGTATTGCGTGTTTGGTGGAGCCGGGGGGATTTGAACCCCCGTCCGCCAGTACTCCGCTTTCGGGCCTACATGCTTAGCCGTGTCTATTAAGTTAACCCTCAGCGACCCGACGGGCAGGGTGCTTTGGGCGAGCTGTGTAAGTTTTAGCCGATTCGTCCACAGCGTACTGCACGGCGATCCTGTTCTATATGACAATCACTTTGGGTTTACAGGCATCCCCTGGTGATTGCTGGAGCCGAAGCTACCAGAAGGAAGGCTAGCACCGCTTACGCGGCGAGAGCTTGTTCCCCGTAGGTTTCGTCATTGGCAACTATAGAAAGTTGCAACAGTGGATTTACGACTTCTGTTACCAAGTCGGCATGCCCCTAGAGTTTCATCACCGGCGTCGAATCCTAATCGGCCCCAATTCTGCTGCTCTAGCAGTCAGGCGGCGGAGTCTACCCGAATCAATGAGATACGTCGACCGTCCGCCTGACATTCCGCTCGCGACGGCTTTGGAGCCGTCGCGATTCGGCAATTACTTCGCGGCACCGCCGTCGCTGCCGTCACCGCCGGTTTTCAGCTCAGTGATTTTCTTGGTGGTGATCGAGATGCACTCTTTGTCATCGCCACGTTTTTGCGCGGCGGTGGCATCAGCAACGGTTTTTTCGATGTCAGTCTTGCTGTCGCCGGTCAGATTGGTGGTAGTCGACGCTTCAGCATTCTTCAGTGTCGCGATGTTCGCGCCGCACAGGTCATCAGCAGCGAAAACCGGGGAGCCCAACAGTGCAGCGGTAAGAAACAGTCCAGTCAGTGCGGTGCGCTTCATGTGTATCTCCTTGAGCCTGTTGACTCGGTGTCGCCGCTCAATTTGCCGGTGCCCGAGATAGAGGGAAAAGCGCCGAATGGTTTGTGGCGCCTAAAGAGATGGACTGCCGCCTGTCGCAGGGGTTCTATTTTTTTTCACGATGCTGTGAAAAAGCCACGTTGCCGGATGTTTCGGGATTATGGGGCGATCTACGCCCCATTTATGTGCATTAAGCGGTTCTTGGTTGAGTCACTCGATCCACGAGGTAGACCAGCCCGTGGTAGTCGATACCGCCGTGTTGCGTGAGCCCGATCTCGCACGTCCGGCTGGTCGAAATGCCTTCATTACAGTACTGAACCGCGTCTTTCAGCGAGCGCAGCGCATGGGCGTTCAGCTCCGGTGTGGTGAAGCCTTTGTCGCCCGCGAACCCGCAGCAATGAATGCCTTCGGGCACGACCACATTCACGCTGCACATCCTCGCAAGGTCGATCAGCGCCTGGCTCTCGCCCAGGTGTTGCGTGCTGCAGGTGACGTGAACAGCGATGGGCGCCTGCTGCGGGGTGAACACCAGTTTATCCAGCAGATGGGTGCGGATGAAACGTACCGGGTCATACAGGTCGAGCCGTGTTTCCTTGAGGTCCTGAACCAGACGCAGGGTGCAGGGGCTGGTGTCGCAATAGATCGGATCGAGCCCGCCACGACTGGCCTTGGTCAGCGCGGCGAGAAGCTGCTGGCGTTTGTCTTCAGCCTGCTCGGCGTAGCCCTTGGAAGCGAAGGGTTGCCCGCAGCACAGGCTGTCTTGGTCTTCCGGAAACACCACTTGATAGCCGGCTTTCTCCAGCAGCCCTCGGGTCTTGTCCATCAGCGACATCTGTTCGCGATCCCCCGCCGCAGGCCCCATGACGCGGGAAACGCAGGCAGCCAGATAGACCACGCGGGGGCGCGTATCTTCAACCGGGGGCGTGAAGCGAATAGCGTGCTCGGGTTGCGGCATCGCCGGCGTCCACTGAGGTACGCGGCCCGACGACGCCTTGCTCAGCGCGCTGGAAATCTTCGCCAGCCTTGGCGCGCCGAGCAACATGCGCGCACCATTGGCCGCATGCAGCGTAAATCGCGCGCCCTTCAACGCTGTCGCAAAATGCTGACTGATCCAGCTGGCCGCCTTGTCATGATGCGCTTGGTCCCCACGAAGCTTTTTCACCAGTTCGCCGGTATTGATGCCGACCGGGCAACGTTGCGCGCACAGACCGGTGGCGGCGCAGGTGTCGATGCCCTGGTACTGGTAGTCGCGCTCCAGCTGCGTGGTGTCGGTGCCCGCACGTTTTTTCGCCTGAATGTCACGCCACATGACGATCCGCTGCCGTGGACTCAGGGTCAGCCCTTTCGATGGACACACCGGTTCGCAAAAGCCGCACTCGATGCATTTGTCGACGATCGCATCGGCAGCGGGCATGGGTTTCAGGTGCTTGAGGTGCACCTGCGGATCCTCACTGAGCACGACGTCCGGATTAAGAATGCCGGCGGGGTCAAGCAACCGTTTGAGTTGCCACATCAGCGCATAAGCCTCGCTTCCCCACTCAAGCTCCACGAACGGCGCCATGTTGCGGCCGGTGCCGTGTTCAGCCTTCAGTGAGCCGTTGAACTCCACGGCCACCAGTTGCGTGACGTCATCCATGAACGCGGAATAACGCGCGATTTCCTGCGGGTCGTTGAACCCTTGGGTGAAGACGAAGTGCAGGTTGCCCTCCAACGCATGGCCGAACAGGATCGCTTCGTCGTAGCGGTGCTTTTCGAACAGTTCGATCAGTCGCCGAACGCCGACGGCCAGTTGCTCGACGGGGAAGGTGACGTCTTCGATGATGACGGTCGTACCGGTCTCACGCACCGCGCCGACGGCAGGGAAGGTGTCTTTGCGAATGGCCCAGAGCCGCGCGTTTTCGATCGCGTCTTCGGTGAAATCAACCTGCTTCTCGACCGGGAAATGCGCGATGGACGCCATGATCTGGGCCAGTTGTTCGTGCAGCAACGGCCGGGTCGCGGCGCGGGCTTCGATCAACAGGGCGCAGGCGCCTTCCGACAGCTCACGAACGAATGCCGGCATGCCTGGCTTGTTCTGCACCGAACGCAGGCTGCGTCGATCAAGCAGTTCGACGGCAGCGACTGGCTGGGTCTTCAGAACCGTTACGGCGTTGCAGCAGGTTTCGATGTCTGGAAAGACAATCAGCGCCGTCGCCTTGCTCGGGTGATCGGGCACCGTGTCGTACGTCACCGCGCTGATGAAACCCAGCGTGCCCTCCGAACCCACCAGCAGGTGACTGAGGATGTCGAGGGGCTCGTCGAAATCCACCAAGGCGTTTAGCGACAGGCCGCACGTGTTCTTCAAGCGGTACTTGTGGCGAATCTTCGCAGCGAGTTCCGTATTCGCGCGCGTCTCACGGCCCAGCTGCGCGAGGCGGTCGAGCAGCTCGCCATGGCTGACTTTAAATGCAGCGACGCTGGCGGCATCTTCCGTGTCCAAGCGTGTGCCGCCGGCGAGCACCAGCCGAATGCCTGCCAGGGTGTGGTAGGTGTTCTGGGCCGTGCCGCAGCACATGCCGCTGGAATTGTTGGCAACGATGCCGCCGATTTTTGCTGCGTGCATGGACGCCGGGTCTGGACCGATCTTGCGTCCAAACGGCGCCAGCCAGACATTGGCCTGTGCACCGATGACGCCCGGTTGCAAACGGATCTGCGCACCTTGCTCGCGTATTTCACGGCCGTTCCAGTTGTCGCCGAGCACGATCAATACTGAGTCGCTGATGGCCTGCCCCGACAGGCTGGTGCCCGCCGCGCGGAAGGTCACGGAGACTTTATCCGCCTGCGCCAGCTTCAGCAGCGCCACGACTTCGTCTTCTGATTCGACGCGGATGACCAGTTTGGGGATCAGCCGATAAAAACTGGCGTCGGTGCCAAAGGCCAGGGTCGAGAGCGGGTCGTCGAAGCGTCTTCCGGCAGGAATGAGGCTGTTCACTCCGTCCAGAAACGCGGCGGGCAAGGTCATGCGGTTTTCCTCATGGGTGCATCTCAGTGGCGGCTGCGGCCTCTGTCGGGCCGCATGGGTCGGGATCGGCGCCGTTCAGGCGCCCAGTTCGCGAACCAGCGAATCGCGAGTGATCTCGTTGATCGACTTAGCGCCGGTCAGGACCATCGCCACGCGCATTTCCTTCTCGAACAGATCCAGCAGGTTTTTCACCCCGGCCTCGCCGTGAGTGGCCAAGGCGTAGATGAACGCGCGGCCGATCAGCACGGTGTCGGCCCCGAGGGCGATCATGCGCACTACGTCCAGGCCGCTGCGAATGCCGGAGTCGGCGAGAATCTTCAGATCGCCTTTCACCGCGTCGGCAATGGCCGGCAGCGCACGGGCACTGGACAACACGCCATCGAGCTGGCGACCGCCATGGTTGGACACGACGATGCCGTCGGCGCCGAATTTCACCGCATCCCGGGCGTCTTCCGGGTCGAGGATGCCCTTGATGATCATCGGGCCGTCCCAGGAATCGCGAATCCATTCCAGGTCTTTCCATGAAATCGATGGATCGAAGTTGTTGCCCAGCCAGGCGATGTAGTCGGTGAGACCGGTAGGGTTGCCGCGATAGGCCGACACGTTGCCCAAGTCGTGGGGGCGGCCGTTGATGCCGACATCCCACGCCCATTGCGGGTGAGTCATGGCTTGCAAAACGCGGCGCATCGGCCCGCTTTTGCCGCTCATGCCGGAATGCGCGTCACGGTAACGAGCGCCCGGGACGGGCATGTCGACGGTGAATACCAGTGTCTTCACGCCGGCGGCTTTGGCTCGCTCCAGCGCATTCCGCATGAAGCCGCGGTCTTTCAGCACGTAGAGCTGAAACCACATGGGTCGCTTGATCGCCGGAGCGACTTCTTCAATCGGGCACAACGAAACCGTCGACAGCGTGAACGGAATGCCCTTGGCGTCGGCAGCGCGGGCGGCCTGTACTTCGCCACGGCGGGCGTACATGCCGCAGAGACCGACCGGTGCCAGTGCCATCGGCATGCTCAGGGTTTCACCGAACAGCGTCGTCTCCAGACTCAGCTCGGACATGTTCTTCAGGATGCGCTGGCGCAGCGCAATGCTGGCCAGGTCGGAGACGTTGTGGCGCAGGGTGTGCTCGGCGTAGGCGCCGCCGTCGGCGTAGTGAAACAGGAAGGGCGGCAGTTTGCGCTGAGCGGCGGCGCGGTAGTCGGTGGAGGCAGAAATGATCATGGGATCTCGCAGATGAGTGAGCGGGGGCCACAGCCGGGCGCTAAAAACGCACCCGGCGCTCGTCTGATTAATGAACCAGCATGCCGGTGAACCAGTACGCCTGGGCGTAGGTGATGCAGCCAACGATGGTGGCAAAGAAAATGCTGTGCTTGAGGGTGAAGCGGAACAGGTCGGATTCTTTACCCACCAGCCCGGTCGCCGCGCAGGCCACTGCGATCGACTGCGGGGAAATCATCTTGCCGGTCACGCCGCCGCTGGAGTTGGCCGCCACCATCAGCACGTCACTGACGCCCAGTTGATGTGCGGTAGTCGCCTGCAACGAGCCGAACAGCGCGTTCGACGAGGTGTCGGAACCTGTCAGGAACACGCCCAGCCAGCCGAGGAACGGCGAGAAGAACGGGAAGGCGCTGCCTGTCCCGGCGAGGACCAGCGCCAGGGTGGAGGACATGCCGGAGTAGTTCATGACGAAGGCGAAGGCCAGCACCATGCCGATGGACACGATGGCCCAGCGCAGTTCGATGAGCGTTTCTTTGAACGTGGTCAGCCCGGTTTTGGCGCTGATGCGCAGCACGATCATCGCCAGAATCGCCGAGATCAGAATCGCGCTGCCCGAGGCGGCGAGCAGGTCAAACTTGTACACCGCTGGCATGGCGGTCGGGTTGGCGACAATCGGCGCCATCTTCATGACCAGTTGATCCAGGTGCGGGACGGGGAAGTTCATGGTCAGCCCTTGCAGCGGACCGCCTGCCGCGAACAGCGCCTTGAACGGCTTCAGCGTCCAGATCGTCACGACGACTGTGAGGATCAGGAAGGGCGACCATGCCTTGACGATGGTGCCCGCCGAGTACGGCGATTTCTTGGTGGTGCGCGGCTGACCAAAGCCGCCTGCATTTCCTGCGCCGCCGCCCATGACTGCGGCACCGCCTGGCGTACCGGCGATCTGCGCATCGGCTGCGCGAGCGGGCTGCCAGACTTTCAGGAAGAACGTCAGGGCCACGAGGCTGACCAGCGCTGAGGTAATGTCAGGCAGTTCCGGGCCGATGAAGTTGGAGGTCAGAAATTGAACGATGGCGAAGCTGCCGCCCGCGACCAGCGCCGCCGGCCAGGTCTCCTTGACGCCTTTCACGCCGTCCATCATGAACATCAGCCAGAACGGCACGAACACCGACAACAGCGGCAATTGACGACCGGCCATCGCACCGATCTTGAACGGGTCGAGGCCCGACACCTGACCGGCCACGATGATCGGAATACCCAATGCACCAAACGCCACGGGTGCAGTGTTGGCGATCAGGCAGAGGCCGGCGGCGTACAGCGGGTTCAAACCCAGGCCAACGAGCAACGCAGCGGTGATCGCCACCGGTGCGCCGAAGCCTGCGGCTCCTTCCAGAAACGCGCCGAAGCAGAAACCGATCAGCAAGACCTGCAGGCGCTGGTCGTCAGTGATCGACATGACCGAACTGCGAATGATCTCGAACTGGCCGCTTTTGACCGTCAGTTTGTAGAGAAACACGGCGGCGACGATGATCCACGCGATCGGCCATAAGCCGTAGAGGAACCCGTAGCCGGCGGAAGCAACGGCCATGTCGGCAGGCATCTGGAACGCGAAGATCGCGATCAGTATGGCGAGAACAAGCGTGATGGCGCCTGCGACGTGGCCCTTGAGCCGGAATATCGCCAGCGCGAGAAAGAAGAAAACGATCGGAATGACAGCCGCCAGCGCCGAAAAGCCCAAGCCGCCAAGAGGTGTGTAGAGCTGTTGCCAGGTTTGCATGTATGAGGCCCCTAATTGTTTTTGGTTAGGCCCGGTGTCCATGTCTTACGTGCGCGGCTCCTGCAGGTGACAACTGCTTGTCTGTCTTCCTGCCGGCGCTGACGAACGAGTCGCACAGCTCACCAGCTCAAGCGTTCCGCCGTCGGGAAGTGCCTGCAGCGTGGGACAGCGGCAAGCCGTCCATCGCCGGCATTGTAAATTGGTAATACCAATTTACAATGTCTTGGCGCTAGGTTAGAAGCCTTGCCGATGGTGTGTCAATTTATGACGCTTAAACTTTCGTAGCAGCTCGCCCGGATTTCGCCCGCTCTTCGCCTGAGAGGGCGATTTCTCCTACATCTGCCGGGTGAATGTCTGGTTACGATGGGCGAGAATATGCGCCCCGCGGCCATGTCAGGCGGGGCAGTCGGGATGTGGAGTGAAGGGTTATGGGGTTTGATCAGGTGCGTCAGCGCCGCTTGTCCGACGATATTGTCGAGCAGCTGGAAAGGATGATTCTGGAGGGCACGCTGCGCTCCGGCGGTCGCCTGCCGGCTGAGCGAGCGCTGGCCGAGCAATTTGGTGTGTCACGCCCCTCGCTGCGCGAAGCCATTCAAAAGCTGACGGCCAAAGGGCTGTTGGTCAGCCGTCAGGGGGGCGGCAACTACGTCGTCGACAGCATTGGGTCGACGTTCAGCGATCCGCTGCTTCATCTGCTGGAAAGCAGTCCGGAAGCCCAGCGCGACCTGCTCGAATTTCGCCACACCCTTGAAGCCTCCTGCGCCTACTACGCGGCGATACGTGCGACAGATGTTGATCGGATGCAGCTGCGCGAAGCCTTTGATGCTTTGCAGGACTGCTACAGCCGTGCGGAGGAAGTGAGCCGCGCGGAGGAGGGCGCGGCGGACGCCAATTTTCACCTCGCCATCGCCGAAGCCAGCCACAACGCCGTGTTGCTGCACACCATTCGCGGTCTGTTCGATCTGCTGCGGCGCAGTGTCGTCACCAACATTGGCGGCATGTACAAACAGCGCGCAGAAACCCGCAACATGCTGATTGATCAGCATCGTGAGTTGTACCTGGCGATTATCGAGGGGCGGGCAGACGACGCTCGAGAAGTGTCGAGCCGTCACTTGCTGTACGTGCAGGAAGTGCTGGAGGAAGTGCGCCAGCAAGTGCAGCGAACTGCCCGGGCTGAGCGGCGCAGCCGGATTTGAGGAGGTGATGTTGCGCACGATGGGGAACGTGCCGCTGATAACCAGCCGGCGCTGCTGAACGTGCATTTTTACCGGGCCTCAGCCGAGACCCGGTCTTGCCGTAACAGGCGGGAGAGACTGAGTCAGTCTTCCTTGCCCTTGTTCCGCACGGCGCGTTGCAGCTCGCGATTGGAATCGCGTTCGCGCTCGGTGTCGCGCTTGTCGTATTCCTTCTTGCCTTTACCCAGAGCAATCTCGCACTTGATCAAGTGCTGCTTCCAGTAAAGGGCAAGGGCCACGCAGGCATAGCCTTTTTGCTGAACAGACGACGTCAGCTTCTCCAGCTCGCGCTTGTTGAGCAACAGTTTACGGGTGCGTGTCGGGTCAGCGATGACGTGGGTACTGGCTGTCGTCAACGGCGAGATATGGCTACCCATCAGCCAGGCCTCACCGTCCTTGAGCAACACGTAACTGTCCACCAGCTGCACCTTGTTGGCACGCAGGCTTTTTACTTCCCAGCCAGCCAGGACCAGACCGGCCTCGAACTTGTGTTCGATGAAGTAATCGTGACGCGCCTTTTTATTTTGCGCGATGGTCCCTGTGGGATGTTTCTTGAGCTTAGCCATAGGCGACGCATTATAGGGATCAACGGGCGTCTCGGCTATGGGCTCGCACGCTGAAGCTGTGTGCTTGAGCACGTGGAGTGAATCCCGGACAATGCGCGATCTTTTTTGCGTGTTGGACGTGTCAACGATGTCGACGGACAAGGTTTCGGTTCACGGGAGTTGGGCCAGTCGCTGGGTGTTCATCCTGGCTGCCACCGGCTCCGCCGTGGGGTTGGGCAGCATCTGGAAATTCCCCTACATGGTCGGCGTCTACGGCGGCGGTGCGTTTGTGCTGGTTTTCCTCGCGTGCATCGCCCTGATCGGGATTCCGGTGATGATCGCCGAGACGCTCATCGGCCGTCGTGCGCGGCAGAGTCCGGCCAACGCGCTGCGTTCGCTGGCGCTCGCCGCCGGGCATTCGTCGAAGTGGTCATGGGGCGCGTTTGCCGGCATGGTCACCGCGTTGCTCATCCTCTCTTTCTATAGCGTCGTGGGGGGCTGGTCGCTCGAGTACATCATCGATGTCGGCAAGGGCGATTTCAAAGGCGTCACGCCTGACGGTGTCGGTGCCTATTTTGGCGAGATGATCGCTGATCCATGGCGCCTGGTCGGCTGGCACACGCTGTTCATGCTGCTGTCGGCGATCACCATTGCCAAGGGCGTCAACGCCGGCCTTGAGCGCAGCCTGCGCATCCTGATGCCTTTGCTGTTCGTGCTCATCGTGATTCTGTTGGGTTATAGCCTGACCACCGGGCACTTCATGGAAGGCGTGCATTTCATGTTCGACTTCACGCCTGAGAAGGTCCTTGATGGTCTGCTCCCGGCCATGGGGCACGCGTTCTTCTCGCTCAGCGTGGGCGTTGGATCGATCATGATCTACGGCGCCTACATGACCAAGGAGGCTTCGATCAGCGCGACAGTGGTCGGCGTGGCATTGCTCGACACGTTTGTGTCGCTGCTGGCGGGCCTTGCATTGTTTCCGATTGTGTTCGCAGCGGGCCTGAACCCAAGCGAAGGGCCGGGCCTGATGTTCGTTACCTTGCCGTATGCATTTGGTAACGTCGCCTTCGGTACCGTCATGGGCGTGGTGTTCTTTATTCTTGTCGCCGTCGCGGCCTGGAGTTCGGCCATTTCCTTGCTCGAGCCCATGGTCGCGTACCTGGTCGAGCGTACAAAGGTGCGCCGTGGCTGGGTGACTTTCTGGCTATCGTTCATCTGCTGGTTCGTGGGCCTTGGGACGGTTTTCTCGTTCAACATCTGGAAGCAGGCCAAATTCTTCGTGAACGAAGGCGGCGGGTTCCATCTCTATCAGTGGGGATCGTCGTCGGGGCTGGATTTCTTTGGCGTGATCGATTTCTTCACCTCGCGGATCATGCTGCCGTTGGGTGGATTGTGTTTCGTGGTATTCGCAGGTTGGGTGATGGGACGCGGTGCGGTGCGCGACGAGTTGTCGGTACGTAGCCCGGTTCTGTTCGCTTTAACGTTCTCTTTGATGCGCTATGTGGCGCCGATCGGCATCTTGATTGTCTTTGCCGCTCAGCTTTGGAAATGACGCTGACATGACTACGCATATTCAACGTTCCGCCCTTTTGCCGTATCCCGCCCAGGCGCTTTATGACCTGGTCAATGACGTGAGTCGCTACTCCGAGTTTCTGCCCTGGTGTTCCGGCGCCAGTGTGCTGGAGCAGAGTGATACCTCAATGCGTGCGCGTGTCGAGATCGCCAAAGGCGGCTTGAGCCAGCACTTCGTCACACGCAATACGCTGACCCCCGGGCAAACCATCGAGATGAATCTGGAGGAGGGGCCTTTCAGCCAGCTGCACGGCGTCTGGACCTTCAAGGCCCTGAATGAAAAGGCCTGCAAGATCAGTCTGGACCTGTCGTTCGACTACAGCGGCTCGATCGTCCGCGCAACATTGGGGCCGCTGTTCAATCAGGCCGCCAACACTCTGGTTGACGCCTTCTGCCAGCGAGCCAAAGAGCTGCATGGCTGAGCGGCTGATTCGCGTTGAGGTGGTGTATGCCGCCGTTGACCATCAGGCGTTGCTCGCACTGGATGTGCCTGCCGGCACATCAGTACGCGCTGCGGCTATCGCGTCGGGCATGGCCGAGCGTTTTCCTGAGCTGGATCTCGCGCAGTGCCCGATGGGTATCTTCGGCAAGCTCGTTGGCGATCCGGAGCGGCGCGTGCTGGATGACGGTGACAGGGTCGAGATTTATCGCCCGTTGCTCGCTGATCCGAAAGAGGTACGGCGTCTGCGCGCTTTAAAAGCTGCGGCTTCAAGAAAGGCGCAAAAATCGATTTAATTTTCTCATCGGCACGATTGAGAGACGTAAAAAAGCCCGGGATGTCCGGGCTTTTTTGTGCGGCTGATTCTACTGGGAAACGGTGGATCAGCGCGGATTTGTGTCCAGTGGTTCCTGGGAAGGAACGGGCACGGTCTCGACCTTGTCGACATCGTTCTGAATCTGCTCAAGCAACGAACCAGGCTTCGGCGGCTCTTCCTTCGGCGGCTGCGTCCCTTGATTTTCGGGGGTGACAGTCGTGTCGCTGCTATTGCCGAGAATGGCCTCGTCGCGGCTGACGCCCGGCTTGAAGTCACCGGACAGGCTCGCCAGTTGGTCATTGCCATTGAATATCAGGCTGACACGCTCCTGCTGGCGTTCACCACCACCAGGCTGCAGGCTGTACAGATAGTCCCAGCGTTCAGGGTGGAAGGTGTCGGTCAACAAGGGGTTGCCCATGATAAACCTTACTTGCCGACGGGTCATTCCCGGGCGTAACTGGTCTATCATGTCCTGCGTGACGACATTGCCCTGTTGGATGTCGATTTTATAAACCCCGGGGAATGAACAACCGGCGAGTGCGAGCAGTCCCACGAAGGTGACACTGGTTAGCAAGAGCTTGGTGTTTTGCATCGGTGGGCGACTTCCACTATCTTGGCTGGGACAACGTAAACCCCGATCATACCTGCATTAAGAGAAGCTGCGAAGCAGCGTCTGCGAGAAAGCTGACCATGGTTGAAAATAGCGAACTACGCAAAGCCGGACTTAAAGTGACCCTGCCGCGGGTCAAGATCCTTCAAATGCTCGATTCTGCGCAGCAGCGTCACATGAGCGCGGAGGACGTCTACAAGGCGCTGATGGAGGCCAACGAAGACGTCGGTCTGGCAACGGTTTACCGAGTTCTGACTCAGTTCGAAGCAGCCGGATTGGTGGTTCGCCACAATTTCGACGGCGGCCATGCGGTATTCGAGCTGGCTGACGGAGGTCACCACGACCATATGGTCAACGTGGAATCCGGCGAGGTTATCGAGTTCTTCGACGAAGAAATCGAAAAACTGCAAAAAGCCATTGTGAGCAAGCACGGCTTCGAGCTGGTTGATCACAATCTGGTGCTCTACGTACGCAAGCAAAAGGTGTAAGCCTTTTGTGAAGTACGACAAAGGCGACCCGCGGGTCGCCTTTGTTGTGTCTACGTTGCGGGATCGGGATAACGCCACATCAACGCCGTCCGGCTCAGGCCATAATGATCGTCACGATTTGGACGTGACCACCATCTTCTTGGCGTGCGCGAGCGACTCCTTGGTCAGATCGATCCCTCCCAGCATTCGCGCCACTTCTTCCACGCGTTCATTTTTGCTTAGCTTGGACACCGCCGTGCGCGTCACATCCGCTTCACGAACCTTGTGCACGAACAGGTGTTGATGCCCTTGGGCGGCCACTTGCGGCAAGTGAGTAACCGTCATGACCTGGCCGCGTTCGCCAAGACGTCGCAGCAGCTGGCCAACAATTTCAGCCGTTGGGCCACCGATACCAACGTCGACTTCGTCAAACACCAGCGTCGGAACTCGGGATGTCTGTGCGGTGATCACCTGTATCGCCAGGCTAATTCGCGACAGCTCCCCGCCCGACGCCACTTTCGCCAGCGCCTTGAGCGGCTGACCCGGGTTGGCGCTGACCAGCAGCTCAACCTGCTCCAGCCCGTTGGGTGAAAGTTCTTTATCTACGTTCTCACGCAGCTCGATATTGAAACGGCCGCCCGGCATGCCCAGCCGCTGGATTTCGTGCTCGACCTTGTGGGCCAGCTCCGGTGCAGCGCGGTGACGCAGGTCACTCAGTTCGCGCGCCTTCTCTTGATAGTGCCGCGCGTAGGAACCTACCTCATGCTCCAGTCTCTCGATCGCTTCATCGTTGGCGTTGAGGGTTTCGATCTCGTCGAGCAATTTCTGATGCAGCGCCGCGACTTCAGTCGGCTGCACGCGGTGTTTGCGAGCCAGCGTGTAGATGGTGTCGAGGCGCTCTTCGATTTGCTGCAGGCGGGCGGGGTCCGCTTCGAAGCGATCGAGGAAACGATTGATCTCGCCGACGGCTTCTTCGACCTGAATCTGCGCACTGGAAAGCAGATTGGTCGCTTCATTCAGTGCATCGGGCGTGTTGTTCACGCTGCTGAGTCTGTTGAGGCTGGCGGTCAGTGCGTTCAGCGCATTGCCCGAATCGCTTTCACTGCACAGCTCGACCACTTGCCGGCAGATGCCCAGCAGGCTCTCGGCATTGGTCAGCGTGGTGTGTTCCTGTTCCAGCCGCTCGAGTTCGTTTTCGCCGAGGCTCAGGCTTTCCAGCTCTTCAAGCTGGTAGCTCAGCAACTGATGCTTGGCACGCTGCTCGTCGCCGGAGTTGGAAAGACGTTCAAGCTCCTGCCGCGTTTGCCGCCACCGCTGGGAGGCCAGATGAACCTGGCGGGCGAGATCGGTGGCGCCCGCGTATTCGTCCAGCAGTCGCCGATGGGTATCGGTCTTGAGCAGTGACTGATGCTCGTGCTGGCTGTGAATGTCGATGACCAGTTCACCAAGTGCTTTCAGGTCGCCCTGGGGGCATGGCGTGCCATTGATGTAGGCGCGTGAGCGACCTTCGGCAGTAATGACGCGGCGCAGAATGCACGGGCCGTCGGTTTCGAGGTCCCGCTCCTTCAGCCAGGCGCTTGCTTCAGGGATATCCGACACATCGAAGGTCGCGAGAATGTCTGCCTTGTCGGCCCCTGGCCTTACCACGCCACTGTCGGCGCGATCGCCCAGCGTCAGGCCGAGGGCGTCGAGCATGATCGACTTGCCGGCCCCGGTTTCCCCGGTGATCACACTCATGCCGCGATCCAGTTCGAGATCGAGATGTTCAACGATGGCGTAGTTATGTATGGACAGGTGGACCAGCATCAGAGCGGCTCCCAAACAATTTGTCTGGTTATTTATACAGTGTTTTGGTTTGGGCTGACAATGCCCGCTCTTAGCTCGATTTGAAAGGTCATCGCCCATTTTTAGCATCAAACCTGCATTTCGCCACCGTGCGGGGCCGTCGAACTCATGTCGGAATATTTGTAGGGTTATTCGGCCGATCCTGCACCTAAACCCCTTGAACCCGAAAATTACGACCCCATATAGCCGGGCAGAGGCGTGAGTTGAGCTCACGGATGTAATTAGAAGGAGAGAATTTATGGCTGACGAACAGAACCCGGACATGCAGGCCCAGGATCAGGCTGCCGACACGGCGACTTCTCAAGATGATCTGGCAACCCGTGTGCAAGTGCTTGAAGAACAGCTGAAGGCGGCGCAGGACCAGTCTCTGCGTGTGGCTGCGGATCTGCAGAACGTCCGCCGCCGTGCCGAGCAAGACGTTGAGAAGGCGCACAAGTTTGCGCTCGAAAAGTTTGCGAGCGATCTGCTGCCGATCGTCGACAGCCTTGAGCGTGGTCTGGACTTGTCCAACTCGGATGACGAGAGCATCCGGCCGATGCGGGAAGGCATCGAGCTGACGCTGAAAATGTTCTACGACACGCTCAAGCGCTACAACCTTGAAGCCATCGACCCACATGGCCAGCCGTTCAACGCCGAGCACCATCAGGCAATGGCGATGCAGGAAAGCGCTGACGTCGAGCCGAACAGCGTGCTCAAGGTGTTCCAGAAGGGTTATCAGCTCAATGGCCGTCTGCTTCGCCCGGCCATGGTCGTGGTCAGCAAGGCGCCATCGCCTGTTTCGCCGTCGATTGACGAGCAGGCTTGAAATTAGCTGAGTGGCCCCCATTTACAGGCCAAGCGTTTAAGAATTACCGCAATTTGTAAATGCAGTTGCGGCAACCAAATTTAAGTTTCGGGAGAGTCAAAAATGGGCAAGATTATCGGTATCGACCTGGGGACCACCAACTCCTGCGTCTCGGTTCTGGAAAACGGTAAAGCCAAGGTTATCGAGAACGCCGAAGGCGCTCGTACCACCCCGTCGATCATTGCGTATGCCAATGATGGCGAGATCCTCGTAGGCCAATCGGCCAAGCGTCAGGCAGTCACCAACCCGCACAACACCCTGTACGCGGTGAAGCGTCTGATCGGCCGTAAGTTCGACGAAGAAGTCGTGCAGAAAGACATCAAGATGGTCCCTTACAAAATCGCCAAGGCTGATAACGGCGATGCGTGGGTTGAAGTCAACGACAAGAAAATGTCCCCTCCTCAGATTTCGGCTGAAATCCTGAAGAAAATGAAGAAGACCGCCGAAGACTACCTCGGCGAGACCGTGACTGAAGCAGTCATCACCGTCCCTGCTTACTTCAACGACAGCCAGCGTCAGGCCACCAAAGACGCCGGTCGTATTGCAGGTCTGGACGTGAAGCGCATCATCAACGAGCCGACCGCAGCCGCGTTGGCTTACGGTATGGACAAAGCGAAGGGCGATCACACCGTCATCGTTTATGACCTGGGTGGCGGTACGTTCGACGTCTCCGTTATTGAAATCGCTGAGGTCGATGGCGAACACCAGTTCGAAGTGTTGGCCACCAACGGCGACACGTTCCTGGGTGGTGAAGACTTCGACATCCGCCTGATCGATTACCTGGTTGACGAATTCAAGAAAGAATCCGGCATGAACCTGAAAGGTGATCCGCTGGCGATGCAGCGTCTGAAAGAAGCTGCCGAGAAAGCGAAGATCGAACTGTCTTCGAGCAATTCGACCGACGTGAACCTGCCGTACATCACTGCAGATGCCACCGGTCCTAAGCACTTGAACGTGAAGATCTCGCGCGCCAAGCTGGAATCGCTGGTTGAAGACCTGGTTCAGCGCACCATCGAGCCTTGCCGCATTGCGTTGAAAGATTCGGGTATCGACATCGGCGCGATCAACGACGTGATCCTGGTCGGCGGTCAGACCCGTATGCCACTGGTTCAGCAGAAGGTCACCGAGTTCTTCGGTAAAGAAGCGCGTAAAGACGTCAACCCTGACGAAGCCGTCGCTATGGGTGCAGCCATCCAGGGTGCGGTACTGGCCGGCGACGTGAAAGACGTTCTGCTGCTGGACGTCAGCCCGCTGACGCTGGGTATCGAAACCATGGGCGGCGTGATGACCGCGTTGATCGAGAAAAACACCACGATTCCTACCAAGAAATCCCAAGTGTTCTCGACTGCCGACGACAATCAGGGCGCAGTGACCATTCACGTGCTGCAGGGCGAGCGTAAGCAAGCGGCTCAGAACAAGTCCCTGGGCAAGTTCGACCTGGCCGAGATTCCGCCAGCACCACGTGGCGTGCCTCAGATCGAGGTAACCTTCGACATCGACGCCAACGGCATCCTGCACGTCGGCGCGAAAGACAAGGCGACGGGCAAGACTCAGTCGATCGTGATCAAGGCCAACTCCGGTCTGTCGGACGAAGAAATCCAGCAGATGATTCGCGACGCTGAAGCGAACTCGGACGAAGACCGCAAGTTTGAAGAGCTGGCATCTGCCCGTAACCAGGGCGATGCGCTGGTTCACTCGACGCGCAAAATGATCTCCGACGCTGGCGATAAAGTCACCGCCGAAGAGAAGACCGCTATCGAGGCTGCACTGGTTGCACTTGAAGCCGCTGTGAAAGGCGACGACAAGGCTGCCATCGACGCCAAGATCGAAGAGCTGTCGAAAGTCTCCGCGCCGGTCGCTCAGAAAATGTACGCCGAGCAAGGCGAAAAACCTGAAGGCGGTGCTCAGCCCGCTCAGGAAGAAAGCAAGCCGGCCGACGACGTTGTCGACGCCGAGTTCGAAGAAGTAAAAGAAAACAAGTAAGCGCAGGCTCACTTGATCGCCGGTTGACCACCTTCCAGTGGTCGCTGGTAGGATGTCGCCGCGCGGGAGCTTGCTCCCGCGTTGGCGTGTCTGGAACACCCGAATTTTCAAGCGCGCGATTCCGTATCGCGGGCTTTGTGGCAAAGCCGGATGCTCCTGCACTCCGGCTTGTTCAGCCGCTTTTCTCGGTCGATCGAAGGCCGTTGAACCAAGACCAGGATCGTTGAATTGACGTGAGTTGGGTCCGGGCCTGAAAGGGGCTCAACGAGTTCGGCAGACTCAGGAGGGTCATGCCGGACGTCCTCAAGAGTGCGGAAAATTTATGTCAAAGCGTGATTATTACGAAGTATTGGGCGTGGAGCGTGGCTCCAGTGAAGCAGACCTGAAAAAGGCGTATCGCCGTCTCGCCATGAAATATCACCCTGACCGCAACCCGGGTGACAAGGCTTCGGAAGACGCCTTCAAAGAAGCCAACGAAGCGTACGAAGTGCTTTCCGATGCCAGCAAGCGCGCGGCCTATGACCAATACGGTCATGCCGGCGTCGATCAAGGCATGGGTGGCGGCGGATTCGGCGGCGGTGGCGCCAACTTCTCCGACATCTTTGGCGATGTCTTCAGCGACTTCTTCGGCGGGGGTCGCGCTGGCGGTGGTGGTCGTGGTGGTGCCCAACGTGGCAGCGATCTTCGCTATACCCTCGAGCTGAATCTTGAAGAAGCGGTGCGCGGCACGACTGTCAGCATCCGTGTGCCGACGCTGGTCAACTGCAAGCCGTGTGACGGCAGCGGCGCCAAAAAGGGCTCGTCCCCTGTGACCTGCCCGACATGCGGCGGCATCGGCCAGGTGCGCATGCAGCAGGGCTTTTTCTCTGTTCAGCAGACCTGCCCGCGTTGCCACGGCAACGGCAAGATCATCTCCGATCCTTGCGACTCCTGCCATGGCGAAGGCCGTGTGGAAGAGTCCAAGACGCTGTCGGTCAAAGTGCCGCCAGGCGTCGATACCGGCGATCGCATTCGTCTGTCGGGCGAAGGTGAAGCGGGGACACAGGGCGGCCCAACGGGCGACCTGTACGTCGTGATCAACGTGCGTGAACACGCGATCTTCCAGCGCGACGGCAAGCACCTGTACTGCGAAGTGCCAATCAGCTTCACCGACGCTGCACTGGGTGGCGAGCTGGAAGTGCCGACGCTGGATGGTCGCGTCAAACTGAAGATCCCGGAAGGCACGCAAACCGGTAAGCAGTTCCGCCTGCGCGGCAAGGGCGTTGCCCCTGTACGTGGTGGCGGCGCCGGCGACCTGATGTGCCGTGTTGCCGTCGAAACTCCGGTCAACCTCGGGCGTCGTCAGCGTGAATTGCTTGAAGAGTTCCGTGCCTCCCTTGAAGGTGACAGCTCTCACTCGCCTAAAGCCAGTGGCTGGTTCGAAGGTGTGAAGCGTTTCTTCGGCGATCTCTAAGGGGCAGGGCATGCGACGCATTGCAGTGATGGGCGCCGCCGGGCGCATGGGCAAGAACCTGATCGAGGCGGTGCAGGATCGTGCGCCGCTCACCGGGCTGACGGCGGCAATCGTTCGTCCCGGCAGCACGATGATCGGTGCCGACGCCGGCGAACTCGCATCGCTGGGGCGTATCGGTGTTCAGTTGACCGGTAATCTGGAGCAGGTTGCCGACGAGTTCGACGTCCTGATCGACTTCACATTGCCAGACGTCATGCTGAAAAATCTGGCGCTTTGTCGTAAGGTGGGCAAGGCGATGGTCATTGGTACCACCGGCTTGAGCGTCGAACAAAAGCGCCTGCTGGGGGAGGCGAGCCGGGACATTCCTGTCGTCTTCGCGTCCAATTTCAGTGTGGGTGTGAACCTGTCGTTCAAGCTGCTGGATCTGGCGGCGCGAGTGATGGGTGAAGATGCGGACATCGAGATCATCGAAGCTCATCACCGCAACAAGGTCGATGCGCCGTCGGGTACGGCGGTCAGCATGGGCGAGGTCGTTGCCAATGCCTTGGGGCGTGACTTGAGCAAGGTCGCTGTCTATGGTCGTGAGGGCTACACGGGTGTTCGTGACCGCGAGACGATCGGTTTCGCCACGGTCCGTGGCGGTGACGTCGTAGGTGATCACACTGTGCTGTTCGCCGCCGAGGGCGAGCGCCTGGAGATTACGCACAAGGCGTCAAGTCGCATGACATTCGCCAAGGGCGCAGTGCGTGCAGCGCTGTGGCTCGATGGCAAGGCGCCGGGTCTTTACGACATGCAGGACGTGCTCGATCTGCGTTGAGTGGTCCGGTGCTCTGAATCTGACAAGTAACAATGCGGGCAGGAGAGGGGCTTTCCCTGTATCCTGCCCGCAGTTTCAAGCCATTACACACCCGCTACGCGATGTCCCGTCGCACTCCCCAGCCCTCACGGCAATTTTAGCGGTGGATTAAAAAGACCTCTTTCTGTAAGCTACAGCTTTAGTGTGTCCACTAAAAGCGCGCAGATAATTCTATGAAAAAAGCGGGGTGACGTGTCTATACGTCATTCCGCTTTTTTACAACCTGCGATCGCCCTTTCAGGCTTTATTACGGGAGGTCTTCTTGACTAAGCCAGCCATACTCGCCCTTGCTGATGGCAGCATTTTTCGCGGCGAAGCCATTGGTGCCGACGGTCAAACCGTTGGTGAAGTGGTGTTCAACACCGCAATGACCGGCTATCAGGAAATTCTTACCGATCCTTCCTATGCCCAGCAAATCGTCACCCTGACTTACCCGCACATCGGCAACACCGGCACCACGCCGGAAGATGCCGAGTCCGACCGCGTCTGGGCGGCGGGTCTGGTGATTCGCGACCTGCCACTGGTGGCGAGCAACTGGCGTAACAAGATGCCGCTCGCTGAGTATCTGAAAGCCAATAAAACCGTTGCGATTGCAGGCATCGACACTCGCCGCCTGACGCGCATTCTCCGCGAGAAGGGCGCTCAAAATGGCTGCATCATGGCTGGCGACAACATTTCCGAAGAAGCGGCCATCGCGGCAGCCCGGGGCTTCCCGGGCCTGAAGGGCATGGACCTCGCCAAGGAAGTCAGCACGAAAGACACCTACGAGTGGCGCTCCACGGTCTGGAATCTGCAGTCCGACAGCAGCCCCGAAGTTGCCGCCGCTGATTTGAAGTACCACGTGGTCGCCTGGGACTACGGCGTCAAGCTGAACATCCTGCGCATGCTGGTTGAGCGTGGTTGCCGTGTGACGGTCGTACCTGCGCAAACCCCTGCCAGTGAAGTGCTTGCCCTCAAGCCGGACGGCATCTTCCTGTCCAACGGCCCTGGCGACCCGGAGCCCTGCGACTACGCCATTCAGGCGATCAAGGATGTGCTGGAGACTGACATTCCAGTCTTTGGTATCTGCCTGGGTCATCAGCTGTTGGCGCTCGCTTCCGGCGCTCGTACCATCAAGATGGATCTGGGCCACCACGGCGCCAACCACCCTGTTCAGGACCTGGACACCGGCGTGGTCATGATCACCAGCCAGAACCACGGTTTTGCGGTGGACGAAGCGACTTTGCCTAGCAACGTTCGCGCGATTCACAAATCGCTGTTCGACGGCAGCCTGCAAGGCATCGAGCGCACCGACAAGGACGCGTTCAGCTTCCAGGGCCACCCTGAAGCGAGCCCGGGCCCGACCGACGTCGCGCCGCTGTTTGATCGTTTCATCACAGCGATGGACAAGCGCCGCTAAGGCTGCCTTGCGACTGTAGCGAGCAGGTGGCCGCGGCGGATCGGACAAGGTTCGATAGCCCGCCCGGCACCTGAGATGTTCAAGACGGCTTGCCGACTGACACAGGATTCGAGTGACAACCCATGCCAAAACGTACAGACATTAAAAGCATCCTGATTCTTGGCGCTGGCCCGATCGTGATCGGCCAGGCCTGCGAATTCGACTACTCCGGCGCCCAGGCCTGCAAGGCCCTGCGCGAAGAGGGTTACCGCGTCATTCTGGTCAACTCGAACCCGGCCACCATCATGACCGACCCGGCCATGGCGGATGCGACCTACATCGAGCCGATCAAATGGGCGACCGTCGCCAAGATCATCGAAAAAGAACGCCCCGACGCGCTGCTGCCAACCATGGGCGGCCAGACCGCACTGAACTGCGCGCTGGACCTGGAGCGCGAAGGCGTTCTGGAGAAGTTCGGCGTTGAGATGATCGGCGCCAATGCCGATACCATCGACAAGGCTGAAGACCGCTCCCGTTTCGACAAGGCCATGAAGTCCATCGGCCTGGCTTGCCCGCGTTCCGGTATCGCCCACAGCATGGAAGAGGCCAATACGGTCCTCGAAAAGCTGGGCTTCCCGTGCATCATTCGTCCGTCCTTCACCATGGGCGGCACTGGTGGCGGCATCGCGTACAACCGTGAAGAGTTCGAAGAAATCTGCGCCCGCGGTCTCGACCTGTCGCCGACCAAAGAGCTGCTGATCGACGAATCGCTGATCGGCTGGAAAGAATACGAAATGGAAGTTGTCCGCGACAAAAAGGACAACTGCATCATCGTCTGCTCCATTGAAAACTTCGACCCGATGGGCGTGCACACCGGCGACTCCATCACGGTCGCGCCGGCACAGACGCTCACCGACAAGGAATACCAGATCCTGCGTAACGCCTCGCTGGCGGTCCTGCGTGAGATCGGCGTCGAAACAGGCGGCTCGAACGTTCAGTTCGGCATCTGCCCGGACACCGGCCGTATGGTCGTGATCGAGATGAACCCGCGGGTTTCTCGCTCTTCTGCACTGGCTTCCAAGGCCACCGGTTTTCCGATCGCCCGAGTTGCAGCCAAGCTGGCTGTCGGCTACACGCTGGACGAGTTGCAGAACGAAATCACCGGCGGCAAGACCCCGGCGTCGTTCGAGCCATCGATCGACTACGTCGTGACCAAACTGCCACGCTTTGCGTTTGAGAAGTTCGCCAAAGCTGACGCGCGCCTGACCACTCAAATGAAGTCAGTCGGCGAAGTCATGGCCATCGGCCGGACTTTCCAGGAATCCCTGCAGAAAGCCCTGCGCGGCCTGGAAGTGGGTGTCAGCGGTCTCGATCCGAAGCTGGACCTCAGCAATCCGGAAAGCATGAGCATTCTCAAGCGCGAGCTGACGGTTCCGGGTGCCGAGCGCATCTGGTACGTCGCTGACGCTTTCCGTGCCGGCATGACGGTTGAACAGATTTTCGGCATGAACATGATCGACCCCTGGTTCCTGGTGCAGATCGAAGATCTGATCAAGGACGAAGAGAAGGTCAAGACCCTCGGCCTGTCGGCAATTGACCGCGACATCATGTATCGCCTCAAGCGCAAGGGCTTCTCCGATGCCCGCCTGGCCAAGCTGCTGGGTGTGACCGAGAAGAACCTGCGCACGCATCGTCACAAACTGGACGTGCTGCCGGTCTACAAGCGCGTTGACACCTGCGCCGCCGAGTTCGCCACCGACACCGCGTACATGTACTCCACCTACGAGGAAGAGTGCGAAGCCAACCCGACGAATCGCGACAAGATCATGATTCTGGGTGGCGGTCCGAACCGCATTGGCCAAGGCATCGAGTTCGACTACTGCTGCGTACACGCCGCGCTGGCCCTGCGTGAAGACGGGTACGAGACCATCATGGTCAACTGCAACCCTGAAACCGTATCGACCGACTACGACACCTCTGACCGTCTGTACTTCGAGCCGGTGACCCTGGAAGACGTGCTGGAAATCGTCCGCGTCGAGAAGCCGAAAGGCGTGATCGTCCAGTACGGCGGCCAGACCCCGTTGAAGCTGGCGCGCGCACTGGAAGCTGCAGGCGTGCCAATCATCGGCACCAGCCCGGACGCCATTGACCGTGCAGAAGACCGTGAGCGCTTCCAGCAGATGGTCGAGCGACTGAACCTGCGTCAGCCACCAAACGCCACCGTGCGCAGCGAAGACGAAGCCATTCGGGCGGCGGCGAAGATCGGCTACCCGCTGGTGGTGCGTCCGTCCTACGTACTGGGCGGCCGTGCGATGGAGATCGTCTACGAAGAAGACGAACTCAAGCGCTACCTGCGTGAAGCGGTTCAAGTGTCCAACGACAGCCCGGTGCTGCTTGACCACTTCCTCAACTGCGCCATCGAAATGGACGTTGATGCGGTCTGCGACGGCACCGACGTGGTGATCGGCGCAATCATGCAGCACATCGAACAGGCCGGTGTTCACTCCGGTGACTCGGCATGCTCGCTGCCACCATATTCGCTGCCGGCGCATATCCAGGACGAAATGCGTGAGCAGGTCAAGAAAATGGCCCTGGAGCTCGGCGTTGTTGGTCTGATGAACGTGCAGCTCGCATTGCAGGGCGAAGACATCTACGTCATTGAAGTGAACCCGCGCGCATCGCGTACGGTACCGTTCGTGTCGAAGTGCATCGGAGTCTCCCTGGCGATGATTGCCGCTCGCGTCATGGCTGGCAAAACGCTGAAAGAACTCGGCTTCACCAAAGAAATCATTCCGAATTTCTACAGCGTGAAAGAAGCGGTGTTCCCATTCGCCAAGTTCCCGGGCGTCGACCCGATCCTCGGCCCAGAAATGAAGTCGACCGGCGAAGTCATGGGTGTCGGCGACACCTTCGGCGAAGCATTCGCGAAAGCCCAGATGGGCGCCAGTGAAGTCCTGCCGACTGGCGGCACGGCCTTCATCAGCGTGCGTGACGACGACAAGCCGCTGGTGGCAGGTGTGGCACGCAGCTTGATCGAACTGGGCTTCGATATCGTTGCAACCGCTGGGACCGCACGCCTGATCGAAGAGGCCGGGCTGAAAGTTCGCCGCGTCAACAAGGTGACCGAGGGCCGTCCACACGTGGTCGACATGATCAAGAATGACGAAGTCACGCTGATCATCAACACGACCGAAGGGCGCCAGTCGATCGCTGATTCCTACTCCATTCGCCGCAATGCCCTGCAGCACAAGATCTACTGCACCACGACTATCGCTGCGGGCGAGGCCATCTGTGAAGCGCTGAAGTTCGGCCCTGAAAAAACCGTACGCCGCTTGCAGGATCTACACGCAGGACTGAAAACATGATCAAGTACCCAATGACCGTTCAGGGCGCTCGCGCCCTGGAAGAGGAACACGCACACCTGACCAAGGTGGTTCGTCCCAAGCTCAGTCAGGACATCGGGACTGCGCGCGAGCTGGGCGATCTCAAGGAAAACGCCGAGTACCATGCCGCCCGCGAACAGCAGGGCATGGTCGAAGCGCGCATCCGCGACATCGAAGGCCGGATCCAGAATCAGGTGATCATCGACGTCACCACCATCCCTCACACTGGGAAAGTGATCTTCGGCACTACCGTCGAAATTGCAAACGTGGAGACAGACGACCGCGTCACCTATCACATCGTGGGTGAGGACGAAGCTGACTTCAAACTGGGCAAGATTTCGGTGGGCTCGCCGCTCGCTCGCGCGTTAATTGGCAAGGAAGAGGGCGATGTCGTCGCTGTGAAGACACCAAGCGGTGTGATCGAGTACGAAATCGTGGAAGTGCGTCACGTTTGATGATCAACACCCGCATTGCGCGGGTGTAGATTCAGACAGCGGGTTCGCAGGTCATTGCATGGCCTATCGAACCGGCGGTCGCATGTCGGGTCTGACCGGTTCGGCGCTCAACTTTGCAGCTGGGCATCGAATCTAACGGCCAGCGCGTGTTCGCCGCTGACCCGAAGAGGATCAGTTGAAGCGGTGGACGTTGGACAGCTGCTTGTTTACCTTCGGGTTCTTGCGGTAAATCAGCGCCATTTTGCCAATGACCTGCACCAGATCGGCCTTGCCGACTTTGCACAGTTCAGCGATGGCTGCCAGGCGGCTTTCGCGGTCGAGGATGTTGAGTTTGATTTTAATCAACTCGTGATCGCCCAGTGCGCGCTCCAGTTCGGCCAACACACCTTCAGTCAGACCATTGTCCGCCACGATCAACACCGGTTTCAGATGGTGGCCAATGGATTTGTATTGTTTCTTCTGCTCTTGAGTGAGCGGCATAATCTGACCTCTGCGTCTGATCTTGTAAAAAGCGGCGGCCAGTTTACCCGAGCGAGTCCGGGACCGCCCGGTTAATCGCGACTCGTCCTAATTTTTTGAGGTGCTCCGTGGCACGTTCCAAAACCAGCCATAACTGGCTTAAAGAACACTTCGACGACAAGTACGTCAAAATGGCGCAGCGGGATGGTTACCGTTCCCGCGCCAGTTACAAGCTTCTGGAGATTCAGGAGAAGGACAAGATCATTCGTCCCGGCATGACGGTCATCGACCTTGGCGCAGCGCCAGGCGGCTGGTCGCAGGTGACCAGTCGTCTGATTGGTGGTCAAGGTCGGTTGATTGCATCTGACATCCTGGAAATGGATAGCATCCCCGATGTGACCTTCATTCAGGGGGATTTCACCCAGGATGAGGTACTGGCGCAGATCCTCGAGGCTGTCGGTAATACGCAGGTAGACCTTGTGATTTCCGACATGGCCCCCAATATGAGTGGATTGAGCGCTGTTGATATGCCCCGCGCAATGTTCCTCTGTGAGTTGGCGCTTGATTTAGCCGGCCGTGTGCTGCGTCCAGGTGGCGATTTCCTGATCAAAGTCTTCCAGGGTGAAGGGTTTGACGTGTACCACAAGGACATCCGCAAGCTGTTCGACAAGGTACAGATGCGCAAGCCTTTGTCGTCGCGAGACCGTTCCAGGGAGCAGTACTTGTTGGGTCGCGGGTTTCGCGGCATAGAAGGATCGGCAAGCGATGAGCGCCTTTGATCAAGCGATAGCTTTTTTCAAATGGCTTTATCAAGGGAGCGTAACCAACATCCCGTAGTCAAAGTTTCACAAAGGGTTACAGACGCCGCCTGCCACGCCTGTAGGATCTGTAGTACGTTAGGCCGGTAAATATCATGCGAGGCACGCTCCAGCGTGGAGCTTGCTTCAGAGGGTAGCTAATTGAACGATATGGCAAAGAATTTGATCCTGTGGTTGATCATCGCGGCGGTTCTCGTGACCGTGATGAACAACTTCTCCAGTCCTAACGAGCCGCAGACCCTCAACTATTCCGAATTCATCCAGCAGGTGAAGGACGGCAAAGTCGAGAAGGTTGCCGTTGACGGTTACGTCATTACCGGCAAGCGCAGCGATGGCGACTCCTTCAAGACCATTCGCCCTGCCATTCAGGACAACGGTCTGATCGGTGATCTGGTCGACAACAACGTTGTGATCGAGGGCAAGCAGCCAGAGCAGCAAAGCATCTGGACTCAGCTCCTTGTCGCCAGCTTCCCTATCCTCGTGATTATTGCTGTCTTCATGTTCTTCATGCGCCAGATGCAGGGCGGTGCGGGGGGCAAAGGCGGACCGATGAGCTTTGGTAAAAGCAAGGCGCGTCTGCTCTCCGAGGATCAGGTCAAAACCACGCTGGCTGATGTCGCCGGCTGTGATGAGGCCAAGGAGGAAGTCGGCGAGCTCGTCGAGTTTCTGCGCGACCCGGGCAAGTTCCAGCGCCTCGGCGGTCGCATCCCTCGCGGCGTCCTCATGGTGGGTCCTCCAGGTACAGGTAAAACCCTGATCGCGAAGGCCATCGCGGGTGAAGCCAAGGTTCCGTTTTTCACGATCTCCGGTTCCGACTTTGTCGAAATGTTTGTCGGCGTGGGTGCAAGCCGTGTTCGTGACATGTTTGAACAGGCCAAGAAGCACGCGCCTTGCATCATCTTCATCGACGAAATCGATGCCGTAGGCCGCCATCGTGGCGGCGGCATGGGCGGTGGTCATGATGAGCGTGAGCAGACGCTCAACCAGTTACTGGTTGAGATGGACGGCTTTGAGATGAACGACGGCATCATCGTGATCGCCGCCACCAACCGTCCAGACGTTCTCGACCCTGCGCTGCTGCGTCCAGGCCGTTTCGACCGTCAGGTGGTGGTTGGCCTGCCCGATATCCGCGGTCGTGAGCAGATTCTTAAAGTACACATGCGCAAAGTGCCAATGGGCGACGATGTTCAGCCAGGCGTGATTGCTCGTGGTACCCCGGGGTTCTCCGGTGCCGATCTGGCCAACCTGGTTAACGAGGCATCGCTGTTCGCTGCCCGTACCGGTAAGCGCATCGTCGAGATGAAAGAGTTCGAATTGGCGAAAGACAAGATCATGATGGGCGCTGAGCGCAAATCGATGGTCATGTCCGACAAAGAGAAGCGCAATACCGCTTATCACGAGGCAGGTCATGCGATTGTTGGCCGCGTCGTGCCGGAGCATGATCCGGTCTACAAAGTGTCGATCATCCCGCGCGGTCGTGCGTTAGGTGTGACGATGTTCCTGCCCGAGGAGGACCGCTACAGTCTGTCCAAGCGTGCCCTGATCAGTCAGATCTGCTCGCTGTACGGCGGTCGAATTGCCGAAGAAATGACGCTTGGCTTCGATGGTGTCACCACGGGTGCCTCCAACGACATTATGCGGGCCAGCCAGATCGCTCGGAACATGGTCACCAAATGGGGCCTCTCGGAGAAGCTTGGTCCATTGATGTATTCGGACGAGGAAGAAGGCGGTTACCTGGGGCGTGGCGGTGGCGGTCAGAACGCCAGTCTCTCCGGGGACACTGCTCGTCTGATCGACTCCGAAGTGCGCAGCATCATTGATCAATGCTACGGCACCGCGAAACAGATCCTCACGGACAACCGTGACAAGCTGGAAGCGATGGCTGATGCGTTGATGAAATACGAGACCATCGATGCCGAGCAGATCGATGACATCATGGCAGGCCGCACACCACGCGAGCCTCGTGATTGGGAAGGTGGTTCCGGAGATTCCGGCACCCCGATCGCACCTGTAGGTCCGCGTCCGGAATCGCCTATTGGCGGCCCTGCTGCTGAACACTAAGGTCTGACATGACTTCTGCGCTTCACCCGACCCGGTTGCCTTGCGGCAACCGGGTTCTTGATTTATCCCGCACGCACGTGATGGGGATCCTCAATATCACCCCTGATTCGTTCTCGGACGGCGGCCGTTTTGCGCAGCGCGACCTTGCGTTGCGTCATGCCGAAGCGATGATGCTGGCGGGTGCGACCTTGATCGACGTCGGGGGTGAGTCAACAAGGCCCGGCGCGCGATCGGTTTCTCCCGTTGAAGAGCTGGAGCGCGTGGCACCTGTCGTTGAAGCCATCAGCGCCGAGCTCGATGTGATTATTTCGGTCGACACCTCCACGCCGGCGGTCATCCGCGAGACTGCACGTCTGGGGGCAGGGCTCATCAACGATGTTCGCTCGCTTCGCCGTGACGGGGCGCTGGACGCCGCTGCGGCAACGGGTTTACCCGTCTGCCTCATGCACATGCGTGGCGAACCGACGGACATGCAGAATGACCCTCACTACACTGATCTGGTCGGTGAGGTCAGTGCATTCTTGCGCGAGCGCATGGAGCAGTGCGTTGAAGCGGGTATTCCTGCCGAGAGGATTATCCTTGATCCGGGATTCGGGTTCGCCAAGACCCTTGAGCATAACTTGAGCCTGTTCAAACACATGGAAGCGCTTCTTGCACTGGGCCGTCCACTGCTGGTCGGTGTCTCCCGCAAAAGCATGATCGGCAAGGTTCTCGACAAGCCTGTTGACCAGCGTCTGCACGGCGCCCTGGCGCTTGCCGCCATGGCAATGGTCAAAGGCGCAAAAATCCTGCGTGTGCACGACGTCCCGGAGACGGTCGACGTAGTGCGTATGATTGCTGCTGTTCAGTCAGCAAAATAAGAAATCTGGAGCACCCATGAGCACCAAGAAATATTTCGGTACCGACGGTATCCGCGGTCGTGTAGGCCAATTCCCGATCACCCCTGATTTCATGCTCAAGCTTGGCTGGGCGGCAGGGATGGCATTCCGGAAAATGGGCGCATGCCGAATCCTGGTAGGCAAGGACACCCGTATTTCGGGCTACATGTTCGAGTCGGCGCTCGAAGCCGGCTTATCTGCAGCGGGTGCGGACGTGATGCTCCTGGGGCCGATGCCGACGCCTGCGATCGCCTATCTGACGCGTACATTCCATGCCGAAGCGGGCATCGTGATCAGTGCGTCACATAATCCGCATTACGACAACGGCATCAAATTCTTCTCCGGGCAGGGCACCAAGCTGCCTGATGAAATCGAGCTGATGATCGAGGAGTTGCTTGACTCGCCGATGACCGTCGAGGAGTCCGAGAAACTCGGCAAGGTGTCCCGTATCAACGACGCCGCTGGCCGTTACATCGAATTCTGTAAAAGCAGCGTTCCGACCAGCACTGACTTCGACGGGTTGAAGCTCGTTGTCGATTGCGCCCATGGTGCGACGTACAAGGTAGCGCCAAATGTGCTCCGTGAGCTTGGCGCCGAGGTCACTGTACTGTCGGCGGCCCCCAACGGGCTCAACATCAATGACAACTGCGGCTCCACCCACATGGGAGCGCTGCAGGCCGCCGTTGTCGAGCATGGCGCTGACCTGGGCATCGGTTTCGACGGTGACGGCGACCGTGTGCTGATGGTCGACCATACCGGCGCGATCGTTGACGGTGATGAGCTGCTGTACATCATTGCGCGGGACCTTCAGGAGCGCGGTCAGTTGCAAGGCGGTGTCGTGGGTACGCTGATGAGCAACCTCGGACTGGAGCTGGCGCTTGCGGATCTCAATATTCCGTTCGTGCGAGCCAATGTTGGCGACCGCTATGTCATCGCAGAGCTGCTGGAGCGCGATTGGCAAGTGGGTGGCGAGAACTCGGGCCATGTCGTCTGCTTCCGGCATACCACAACGGGGGATGCAATCATCGCTGCATTACAGGTACTGCTGTCGATGAAGCGTACCGGACAGAGCCTCGCGCAATCGCGCGAAGGCCTGAAGAAATGCCCTCAGGTATTGATCAATGTGCGGTTTGAGGGTGGAGGCGTTGATCCGGTCAAACACCCCGCCGTTATTGAAGCCTGTGACCGCGTGACCGTCGCCATGGGCGGGCGTGGGCGTGTGCTTCTGCGCAAGTCTGGTACCGAGCCGCTGGTGCGTGTAATGGTCGAGGGCGAGGACGAAATCCTGGTTCGCGGGTATGCCGATGAACTGGCAAAACTGGTTGCTGAAGTTTGCGCCTGATTTCGGCTTGCCAGTGTTGAAACTGTTGGGTAACATCTGCGCCCACTTTGACCGACGAGGTACAGCATGCGTCGCCCTATGGTAGCTGGTAACTGGAAGATGCACGGTACCCGCGCCAGCGTCGCTGAGCTGATCGAGGGTCTCGCAAATCTTGCCCTTCCGGGTGGTGTAGATGTGGCGGTCTTCCCGCCAAGCCTGCACGTGAGTCTTGTAGTTGATTGCCTGGAAGGGCAGTTGATCTCCGTCGGTGCGCAGAACTGCGCCCATCAAGCAGGGCAGGGCGCTCTGACTGGCGAAGTGTCGTCGACCCAGTTGGCGGATGCAGGTTGCAAGTTTGTGCTCGTCGGGCACTCGGAGCGTCGTCAGGTAATGGGCGAAAGTAACGAGGTCCTGAATCGCAAGTTCGAGGCTGCCCAGGCAGCAGGTCTGATCCCGATACTTTGCATCGGCGAGACACTCGAGGAGCGAGAAGCAGGCAAGACGCTTGAGGTTGTCGGGCAGCAGCTGGGCAGCATCATCGAAGAGCTTGGCGTCGGTGCTTTCGTTAATGCGGTCATTGCTTATGAGCCAGTCTGGGCCATTGGTACCGGATTGACTGCCTCGCCTGAACAGGCGCAGGAAGTGCACGCAGCGATTCGTGCGCAGTTGAGACAAGAGAATTCTGAAGTCGCACAAGGTGTGCGTCTTCTATATGGCGGCAGCGTGAAGGCGGCCAATGCGGTCGAACTGTTCGGCATGCCGGATATCGATGGAGGCCTCATTGGTGGCGCCTCCCTGAATGCAGATGAGTTCGGTGCGATCATTCGCGCCGCGGGAAACTGAAAAAATGCTGGAAACAGTCGTAGTCGTTCTTCATCTGCTGGGTGCTCTGGGCGTTGTTGCTCTGGTTTTGCTGCAGCAGGGTAAAGGTGCCGACGCTGGCGCATCATTTGGAGCAGGTGCATCAAATACTGTGTTCGGTGGACAAGGTTCCTCTACCTTTCTCAGTAAACTTACTGCTATACTTGCCGCCTGTTTCTTCATGACCAGCTTAGGGTTAGGTTACTTTGCTAAAGAGAAAGCTCACCAGCTGACTCAAGTAGGTTTGCCAAATCCAGCGGTACTGGAAGTGAAGCAAAAGCCGGCAGCAGATGATGTTCCGGTTTTGGAAGGGCAACAGAAACCAGCTGCAGTACCTGCTGATGTTCCTGCCACTCCAGAGCAAAAGTAACACCGGATTCGCAGCTGTTTTTGGGGCTGCAAAAGAGTTGTAATGCCGAGGTGGTGGAATTGGTAGACACGCAACCTTGAGGTGGTTGTGCCCATAGGGTGTAGGGGTTCGAGTCCCCTTCTCGGTACCAATTAACAAGATAGCCCGCAGTAGCGGGCTTTCTTGTAGGTGGATGTGTCGGATTGACCCAAATTTGGATCGGTCGTATACTTCCGCCCCAGCTTTGTCGCGGGGTGGAGCAGTCTGGTAGCTCGTCGGGCTCATAACCCGAAGGTCGTTGGTTCAAATCCAGCCCCCGCAACCAGTTTTAGCGGAGCCCCTTTTCAGGGGCTTTTTGTTAGCTGGACACTTTATGACGCCGCTTTTCGCCGGCGTTTTCATGATTGGGCTTTTGCCCATTTTTTATTTGCAGCATGCACGAGGGGGTTCAGGTGTCGAGCAAGCTAGAAGAGTTGCAGGCCTTGCTGGCCCCGGTGGTCGTGGCCCTAGGCTATGAATGCTGGGGTATCGAGTTTTCGTCTCAAGGGCGTCACTCGATGTTGCGCGTCTATATCGATAAAGAAGGCGGCGTGTTGGTGGACGATTGCGCGATCGTCAGCCGTCAGATCAGCGGTATTCTGGATGTAGAAGATCCGATCAGCTCCGAATACACGCTCGAAGTTTCCTCTCCAGGCATGGAACGCCCACTGTTTACCATTGAGCAGTTTGCGGAGTTTGCCGGGGCACAAGTGAAGATAAAGCTGCGTTCACCGTTTGAAGGTCGACGCAACTTTCAAGGCCTTCTCCGCGGGGTGGAGGAGCAGGACGTCGTGGTCCAGGTTGAAGATCACGAGTTTCTGTTGCCGATCGATCTGATCGACAAAGCCAACATTATTCCCACGTTTGACTAAGACGTGCCAGATACAGCGGATCCCGCGGATCCAATGGCTTGCGAAAGGCGAGGCGTACGATGAGCAAAGAAGTACTGCTGGTTGTTGAATCGGTATCCAATGAAAAAGGCGTACCGGCCGATGTGATTTTTGAAGCGCTTGAGATAGCGCTGGCTACGGCCACCAAGAAGCGTTTTGAAGATGAAGTAGATCTGCGTGTCGAGATCAATCGTCAAACAGGCGCCTATGAGACATTCCGTCGTTGGACGGTGGTCGAAGAAGACGATCTCGACGATCCGGCGATCGAAACGTGGCCGAGCAAAGTTGCGCTGACGCACCCCGGTGCCAACGTTGGCGATGTAGTAGAAGAAAAGATCGATTCCATCGAGTTCGGCCGTATCGCTGCGCAGACTGCCAAGCAAGTCATCGTGCAGAAAGTTCGCGAAGCCGAGCGAGCTCAAGTCGTGGACGCCTACCGTGAGCGTCTGGGCGAAATCATTTCCGGCACTGTTAAAAAAGTTACACGTGACAATGTCATCGTCGACCTTGGCAACAATGCCGAAGCTCTGCTGGCGCGTGAAGACATCATTTCGCGGGAAACTTTCCGCGTAGGTGTCCGCGTCCGTGCATTGCTCAAAGAAATCCGCACCGAGAACCGCGGCCCTCAGTTGATCCTGTCGCGTACTGCGCCGGAAATGCTGATCGAGCTGTTCCGGATTGAAGTTCCGGAAATCGCTGAAGGGCTCATCGAGGTGATGGCTGCCTCTCGTGATCCTGGATCGCGTGCAAAGATCGCAGTTCGCTCCAAGGACAAACGCATTGACCCGCAGGGCGCGTGCATCGGCATGCGTGGTTCGCGCGTACAGGCTGTTTCCGGCGAGTTGGGCGGCGAGCGTGTGGATATCGTGCTTTGGGACGATAACCCGGCGCAGTTCGTCATCAACGCCATGTCGCCTGCCGAAGTGGCAGCGATCATCGTTGATGAAGATGCCCACGCCATGGACATCGCTGTAGGCGCAGATAACCTCGCCCAGGCGATTGGCCGCGGTGGCCAGAACGTGCGGTTGGCCAGTCAGTTGACTGGCTGGACCCTTAACGTGATGACCGAATCGGACATCCAGGCCAAGCAGCAAGCGGAAACCGGTGACATCCTGCGCAACTTTATCGACGAGCTGGAAGTCGATGAGGATCTCGCTCAGGTTCTGGTAGACGAAGGCTTCACCAGCCTGGAAGAGATTGCCTACGTACCGTTGGAAGAAATGCTCAACATCGACGGCTTTGACGAAGATACCGTCAACGAGCTTCGCGCTCGTGCCAAGGATCGTTTGTTGACTAAAGCCATCGCTACTGAGGAAAAGCTGGCAGACGCCCATCCGGCCGAAGACCTGCTCTCGCTTGAGGGTATGGACAAGGATTTGGCGATGGAACTGGCGGTGCGCGGCGTAATTACCCGCGAAGACCTGGCCGAGCAGTCTATTGACGATCTGCTCGACATCGACGGCATTGACGATGATCGTGCCGGCAAGTTGATCATGGCCGCCCGAGCCCATTGGTTCGAGTAAGTAGATGCGGCCTGAGGAGAGAAGTGCATGACGCAAGTCACGGTGAAAGAACTGGCCAAAACGGTCGACACACCGGTAGAGCGCCTGTTACAGCAGATGCGTGAGGCAGGTTTGCCGCACAACGCCGCCGAACAAGTTGTGACCGATATCGAAAAGCAAGCCCTGTTGACGCACCTGAAAAGCGGTCACAAGGCCAAGGTGGAAGAGCCGCGCAAGATCACTTTGCAGCGCAAGACCACCAGTACCCTGCGCGTTGCTGGCAGCAAAAGCATCAGCGTTGAAGTACGCAAAAAGAAAGTTTTCGTTCAGCGCAGCCCGGAAGAAATCGAAGCCGAACGCAAGCGCGAGCTGGACGAACGTCGTGCGGTAGAAAATGCCGCTCGTCAAAAGGCTGAAGAAGAATCCCGTCAGCGTGCCGAAGAAGAAGCGCGCCGTCAGCCTTCGTCGGGTGCGCCGGTTGCCGAGGCTGTTGCAGCGCCGGCACCGGCACCGCAAGCTGCCGAGCCAGCCCGGGAAACTCCGGCTACGGCACCTGCGCCTGCTGCCGATCGCAAGAAAGACGAACAGCGTCGCCCTGACAAACCACGCAACGACGATAACAATCGTCGCAGCGGCGGCGGTGGTGACGGCGATCGCAAGAACGCCCCGCATCGCGCATCGGTCAAGGAAAAGGCGCCAACGCCACGCGTCGCTCCTCGTACTACCGACGAAGAAAGCGATGGCTTCCGTCGCGGCGGTCGCGGCAAGGCCAAGCTGAAGAAGCGCAACGCGCACGGTTTCCAGAGCCCTACCGGCCCTGTCGTTCGTGAAGTGAAGATCGGCGAGACCATCAGCGTGGGCGATCTTGCTCAGCAGATGTCGGTCAAAGCGGCCGAGATCATCAAGTTCATGTTCAAGCTGGGTACTCCGGCCACCATCAACCAGGTTCTGGATCAGGAAACTGCCCAGCTGGTCGCTGAAGAACTGGGCCACAAAGTGACCCTGGTCAGCGACACCGCGCTGGAAGATTCCCTGGCCGAGTCCCTGAAGTTCGAAGGTGAGACGTTCTCCCGTGCGCCGGTTGTAACGGTCATGGGTCACGTTGACCACGGTAAGACCTCGCTGCTCGATTACATCCGTCGCGCCAAGGTTGCTGCTGGCGAAGCCGGTGGTATCACCCAGCACATCGGTGCGTACCACGTAGAAACCGAACGTGGCATGGTGACGTTCCTCGATACCCCGGGTCACGCTGCGTTTACCGCAATGCGTGCCCGTGGTGCCAAGGCAACCGACATCGTGATTCTGGTTGTCGCTGCCGACGACGGCGTAATGCCGCAGACCATCGAAGCCGTGCAACACGCCAAGGCTGCCGGTGTTCCGCTAGTTGTTGCCGTGAACAAGATCGACAAGCCGGGCGCCGACCTGGACCGTATCCGCAGTGAACTGTCCGTTCACGGCGTAACGTCCGAAGAGTGGGGTGGCGAGACGCCTTTCGTCTCGGTTTCCGCGAAGATGGGTACGGGCGTTGACGAGCTGCTTGAAGCCGTTCTGCTGCAGGCCGAAGTTCTGGAATTGATGGCAACGCCGTCGGCTCCGGGTCGTGGTGTTGTCGTTGAATCGCGTCTGGACAAGGGCCGCGGCCCGGTTGCGACTGTTCTGGTTCAGGACGGTACGCTGCGTCAAGGCGACATGGTTCTGGTTGGCTCCAACTACGGTCGCGTTCGGGCAATGCTCGACGAGAACGGCAAGCCAATCAAAGAAGCCGGTCCATCGATCCCTGTCGAGATTCTCGGCCTGGACGGTACGCCGGACGCTGGCGACGAGATGAGCGTTGTTGCCGACGAGAAGAAAGCCCGTGAAGTGGCTCTGTTCCGTCAAGGCAAGTTCCGCGAAGTCAAGCTGGCCCGTGCTCACGCCGGCAAGCTGGAAAACATCTTCGAGAACATGGGTCAGGAAGAGAAGAAGACGCTCAACATCGTCCTCAAATCCGATGTCCGCGGTTCTCTGGAAGCGTTGCAGGGTGCATTGAATGGCCTGGGTAACGATGAAGTGCAAGTGCGCGTAGTGGGCGGCGGCGTCGGTGGTATCACCGAAAGCGACGCCAACCTGGCACTGGCCTCCAACGCTGTACTGTTCGGCTTCAACGTGCGTGCCGATGCTGGCGCGCGCAAGATCGTCGAGCAGGAAGGTCTGGACATGCGTTACTACAACGTCATCTACGACATCATCGAAGACGTCAAGAAAGCCCTCACCGGTATGCTTGGCAGTGACGTTCGGGAGAACATCCTGGGTATCGCTGAAGTCCGCGATGTGTTCCGCTCGCCGAAATTCGGCGCGATCGCAGGTTGCATGGTCATCGAAGGCGTTGTCTTCCGTAACCGTCCAATCCGTGTACTGCGTGAAGACATCGTTATCTTCGAAGGCGAGCTGGAATCCCTGCGTCGCTTCAAGGATGACGCTTCCGAAGTACGTGCCGGCATGGAGTGCGGTATTGGCGTCAAGAGCTACAACGACGTCAAGGTCGGTGACAAGATCGAAGTCTTCGAGAAGGTCCAAGTGGCTCGCAGCCTCTAAATCGCGAGCTTCAGGAGTCATGGCTTGCGCCGCATGAAAGTGCCAGGCGTCGGTCATGGACTCTAAACGCAACGCCCGGTCCGGCTCTCGCCAGGCCGGGCGTTTGCCGCTTTCAGACCACATGGCTTTTGCCATGGGTCAGCAGTGACAGGTAACAAGACATGGCAAAAGAATACAGCCGTACCCAACGTATCGGCGATCAGATGCAGCGTGAGCTGGCACAGCTGATCCGTCGTGAAATCAAAGACCCCCGCGTGGGGTTGGTCACCATCACCGCCGTCGACGTCAGCCGTGATGTCGGCCACGCCAAAATCTTCATGACCGTGATGGGGCAGGACAGCGCCGAAGAAATCGCGCAGTCGATCAAGGTGCTCAATGCTGCTGCAGGGTTCCTGCGTATGCAGCTGGCCCGTGAGATGAAGCTGCGCAGCGTTCCGCAACTGCATTTCCATTACGACGAAAGCGTTGCCCGTGGCGCGCATTTGTCGGCATTGATCGAGCGTGCGGTGGCTGAAGATGGTCAGCACCAAACCGCACCCAAGCAAGACGGTCCGGAGGAATAAGGCGTGGCTCAGGTCAAGCGTATTCGCCGTAACGTCAGCGGGATCATCCTGCTCGACAAGCCGCTGGGCTTCACGTCCAACGCCGCGCTGCAGAAAGTGCGCTGGTTGCTCAACGCCGAAAAAGCCGGCCATACGGGCAGTCTCGATCCGCTGGCAACCGGCGTTCTGCCGCTGTGCTTCGGTGAAGCCACCAAGTTTTCCCAGTACCTGCTCGATTCCGACAAGGGTTATGAAACCCTGATGCAGCTCGGCAAGACCACCACCACGGCCGACGCCGAGGGTGAGGTGCTGCAGACGCGGCCTGTGACCGTTGGTCGCTCGGATATCGAGGCGGTGCTTCCGGCATTTCGCGGGGATATCAGTCAGATACCGCCGATGTACTCCGCCCTCAAGCGGGACGGTCAGCCGTTATACAAGCTGGCCCGAGCAGGGGAAGTGGTGGAGCGCGAACCGCGTTCTGTTACTATTGCGCGCCTGGAATTATTGGCGTGTGAAGGTGAGACCGCTCGTTTGGCTGTCGACTGCACCAAAGGCACCTATATTCGTACCCTCGTGGAAGATATCGGTGAAAAGCTGGGCTGCGGTGCTTACGTCGCCCAGTTGCGTCGCACCCAGGCCGGTCCTTTCACGCTGGCCCAGACGGTAACGCTGGAAGAGCTGGAAGCCGTGCATGCCGAAGGCGGTAACGAAGCGGTTGATCGCTTCCTGATGCCATCGGACAGCGGATTGCTGGATTGGCCGCTGCTGCAGTTCTCCGAGCACAGTTCGTTCTACTGGCTGCATGGCCAGCCGGTGAGAGCCCCCGACGCGCCGAAGTTTGGCATGGTGCGGGTGCAGGATCATGAAGGACGCTTCATCGGGATCGGTGAAGTGAGTGAAGACGGGCGCATTGCGCCGCGTCGACTGATTCGGTCAGAGTGACCGGACCCGTCGCGGCAGGGTTTCCTGGCACGGCGGTACGAGGGTGGCTGTTAACAGGCATGGTCACTCCTCACATTTAAATACGAGAGTCAGCTCTCGGCCTGTTGAAACCGTCTCTCAGGAGCGGTTTCTTGATAAAAGGAATGCCCACATGGCACTCAGCGTTGAAGATAAAGCTCAGATCGTAACCGACTACCAGCAAGCTGTTGGTGATACTGGTTCGCCAGAAGTGCAAGTTGCACTGCTGACCGCCAACATCAACAAACTGCAAGGCCACTTCAAGGCCAACGGCAAGGATCACCACTCCCGTCGTGGTCTGATCCGTATGGTAAACCAGCGTCGCAAGCTGCTGGATTACCTGAAAGGTAAGGACGTTAGCCGTTACAGCGCCCTGATCGGTCGTCTGGGTCTGCGTCGCTAATAACGACTCGGATAGAGGTTGGTTGGTCGTCATGTTCCGCTGGTTTTACCAGTGGGCTGGCGGGCTCCCAGCCTCTAGTTGTATCTGGACTGCCGAAGGGTCCGATTCCCCTCGCTGCCCAAGAATTCGCAAGAAACCAGTTCCCCAAGAGCCACAAAGAAGGTAGGAAACCGTGAACCCGGTAATCAAGAAATTTCAATTCGGTCAATCGACCGTAACCCTCGAGACTGGCCGTATTGCCCGTCAAGCCTCTGGTGCTGTATTGGTCACCGTTGACGACGACGTCACCGTTCTCGTGACTGTGGTCGGCGCCAAGCATGCAGACGCAAGCAAAGGCTTTTTCCCTCTTTCCGTTCACTATCAGGAAAAGACCTACGCCGCTGGCAAGATCCCTGGTGGTTTCTTCAAGCGTGAAGGCCGTCCTTCCGAAAAAGAAACACTGACCTCGCGTTTGATCGACCGTCCGATCCGCCCACTGTTTCCAGAAGGCTTCATGAACGAAGTGCAGGTTGTCTGCACCGTCGTCTCCACCAGCAAGAAAACCGATCCGGACGTCGCTGCGATGATCGGTACTTCGGCTGCGCTGGCAATCTCCGGTATTCCGTTCGACGGCCCGATCGGTGCCGCGCGCGTTGCTTTCCACGAGAGCACCGGCTACCTGCTGAACCCGACTTACGAGCAACTGAAAGCATCGAGCCTGGACATGGTCGTTGCCGGCACCGAAGAAGCGGTACTGATGGTTGAGTCGGAAGCCAAAGAGCTGACCGAAGACCAGATGCTGGGCGCCGTGCTGTTCGCCCACGACGAATTCCAGTCGGTCATCAAGGCCGTCAAAGAGCTGGCCGCCGAAGCTGCCAAGCCAACCTGGAACTGGGCGCCGAAAGCTGAAGCCACTGAACTGCTGGGCGCTATCCGCTCCGAGTTCGGCGCAGCGATCTCCGAGGCCTACACCATCACCGTCAAGGCCGATCGCTATGCTCGCCTGGGTGAGCTGAAGGATCAGATCGTTGCCAAGCTGGCTGTTGAAGACGGCAGCCCGTCCGCCAGCGAAGTCAAAGCGGCATTCGGCGAGATCGAATACCGCACCGTTCGCGAAAACATCGTCAACGGCAAGCCGCGTATCGACGGTCGCGACACCAAGACTGTGCGTCCGCTGAACATCGAAGTCGGCGTTCTGCCGAAGACTCACGGTTCGGCGCTGTTCACCCGTGGCGAAACTCAGGCGCTGGTCGTGGCCACCCTGGGTACCGCGCGTGACGCTCAGCTGCTCGACACCCTCGAAGGCGAGAAGAAAGACCCGTTCATGCTGCACTACAACTTCCCTCCGTTCTCGGTGGGCGAGTGTGGTCGCATGGGTGGCGCCGGTCGCCGTGAAATCGGTCACGGCCGTCTGGCCCGCCGTTCGGTTCAGGCCATGCTGCCGGCTGCCGACGTGTTCCCGTACACCATCCGCGTCGTATCGGAAATCACCGAGTCCAACGGTTCCAGCTCCATGGCGTCGGTCTGTGGTGCTTCGCTGGCGCTGATGGACGCTGGTGTTCCAATGAAGGCGCCGGTCGCCGGTATCGCCATGGGTCTGGTTAAAGAAGGCGAGAAGTTCGCCATCCTGACCGACATCCTGGGTGACGAAGACCACCTGGGCGACATGGACTTCAAAGTGGCCGGTACCGCCAAAGGTGTCACCGCGCTGCAGATGGACATCAAGATCAAGGGCATCACCGAAGAGATCATGGAGATCGCTTTGGGTCAGGCGCTGGAAGCACGTCTGAACATCCTGGGTCAGATGAACACCATCATTGGTCAGTCGCGCACCGAGCTGTCGGAAAACGCTCCGACCATGATCGCGATGAAGATCGACACCGACAAGATCCGCGACGTGATCGGCAAGGGCGGCGCTACCATCCGTGCCATCTGCGAAGAAACCAAAGCGTCGATCGACATCGAAGACGACGGCTCGATCAAGATCTTTGGCGAAACCAAGGAAGCTGCTGAAGCTGCACGTCAGCGCGTTCTGGGCATCACCGCTGAAGCCGAGATCGGCAAGATCTACGTCGGCAAGGTCGAGCGCATCGTCGACTTCGGCGCGTTCGTTAACATCCTGCCGGGCAAAGACGGTCTGGTGCACATCTCCATGTTGAGCGACGCTCGCGTAGAGAAGGTCACCGACATCTTGAAAGAAGGTCAAGAAGTCGAAGTGCTGGTGCTGGACGTGGATAACCGCGGCCGTATCAAGCTTTCGATCAAAGACGTTGCAGCTGCCAAGGCGTCGGGGGTTTAACCCGTCTCCTGCAGTTGATGAAAAAGAGCCCTTCGGGGCTCTTTTTTTTGAATGCAATTAATGGCTTAGGGAGCCAGACCGTCGTCGGGCGGCTTGTCAGAACATGCATCTTGCAAGCGGAACTTTCGTAAAGCGGGCAATCTGCACGACAGCTGTGGATCCATGAAAACATAAGTCTTTGATTTATAAGGAATATATTTGTGATCGTGTGTTGGCACAGCGCTTGCGACATTGTAGGTAACCCTGCAGCCAATCAGATTGGCGCAGATTCTGAGAAAAACAGGAGTTACCCGTATGAAGAAGTTCGCTATTGCTGCTGCTACCGCCACTGCTCTGACTCTGACTATGGCCAACGTAGCCATGGCTCAGACCTCTGCTCAAGCTCCAATGACTGTAGCTGCAAACGAAGTCGCCAAAACCAAAGAAGCTACTTCTGACACTTGGATCACCACCAAGGTCAAATCTGATCTGCTGACCGAAAAAGGCATTCCAGGCTCCGACATCAAGGTTGAGACCAACAAAGGCGTGGTATCCCTGTCGTCGACTGTCGCTATCACTGATGCGCAGAAAACCACCGCTGTTGCGATCACCAAGAAAATCAAAGGCGTAAAAGCTGTTTCGGCTGATGGCCTGAAAGCTGAGTAATTACATTCTGCTGAACCTGGAATATAGCCGGCTGACAGTGTGAAAGTCGTCAGGCGACTGATTCAAGGTTCATGCGAAGGGCCACAAGGATGTGGTCAACAAAAACCCCGACGTTCGCGCCGGGGTTTTTTTATGCCCTCATTTCTGCACGACCAGCTTGTTTCGCAGCTGAGACGAGCAGTTGACATCTTCTCGCCACGCCCACTGAGTTATCCTCCTACGCCGCGCGCTATCCAAGTGAAGGTGTCTAAACCATCCAATTGATAGAAGTCAGTGCGGCTGTGCACAGTAATTGCATATCACGCAGCCCATTGCTGGATGGGTGGCGAATCTACCCACAGCCTTGACACTTTGATGACCTGTCATCGGCTACAGTCTGGCGTACCTTCGCTTCTCTGTGGCGAAGCTGCTTTACTCCGGGCCAGGCCTGAAACTCTTTTGCTGTGAGAAGTAGATGCCCACGATTCCCTTACTGATTTGCGACGACTCCAACATGGCGCGCAAGCAGCTGATGAAGGCCCTGCCGCCCGAGTGGGATGTGTCGGTGACCACGGCGGCCAATGGCCGTGAAGGGATCGAGGCGATTCGCCAGGGTCTGGGACGCGTGGTGCTGCTGGATCTGACGATGCCGGACATGGACGGTTATCAGACGCTGGCCGCCATTCGCGCGGAAAGCCTGCAGGCCAGCGTCATCGTTGTCTCCGGTGACGTTCAGGAAGAAGCGGTGCGGCGCACCCTGGAACTGGGCGCGCTGGCCTTCCTGAAAAAACCGGCTGATCCCGATCAACTGCAGCAGACCCTTGAGCGACTAGGCCTGTTGGGAGAGAGCGCCAATCAGTCTCTGGCCCTGACATCGGGTGGCGATCAGGCCGCCATCAGTTTCAATGACGCATTCCGCGAGACCGTGAACGTCGCAATGGGCCGCGCCGCCGCGTTGCTGGCGCGGGTCTTGGGCGTGTTCGTGCAACTGCCGGTGCCCAACGTCAACATGCTGGAGGTGGGCGAGCTGCACATGGCGCTGGCGGATGCCCAGGCCAATGACCGGCTCACGGCGGTGTGTCAGGGCTATATCGGTGGCGGCATCGCCGGCGAAGCGCTGTTGTTGTTTCATGATTCGGAAATCTCCGACATGGCGCAACTGATGAAGGTCGACGACGCCGACTACTCTGACATGGAGATGTTGCTGGACCTGTCTTCCATCCTGATCGGCGCTTGTCTGAGCGGCATTGCGGAGCAGCTCGACGTCGCCTTTTCCCAAAGCCACCCCCAAGTGCTGGGCTTGCACAGCGGCATTGAAGAGCTGATCCGTCTCAACGAGCGGCGCTGGAAGAAGACGCTGGCTGTGGAGATCAGTTACAGCCTGGAAGGCCATAACATCCATTTCGATCTGTTGATGTTGTTCACCGAGGACTCGGTCGAGCTGCTGTCGCGGAAACTCGCCCATTTGATGAGCTGATTCATGAACGATCGTATCGATTTCAAAGAATTGCACTGGCTGCTCACCGTGACGCAGAACATCGACGTCGGCGTGGTGGTGCTGGATCAGGAGTACCGGGTGCAGGTCTGGAACACCTTCATGGAGAACCGTTCCGGGATACTGTCGTATGAAGCGGCGACCCGTTCGTTCTTTTCGCTGTTCCCGGAGATCAACGAGCGCTGGCTGAAGAACAAGATCGACAGCGTGCTTACGCTGGGAACCCCAGCGTTCACGATCTGGGAGCAGCGCCCTTATCTGGTTCATTTCAAGAGCTATCAGCCCATCACCGGGCAAGAAGACTTCATGTACCAGAACACCACGATGTACCCGCTGCGGTCGACGACCGGGGTGGTCAGCCATGTGTGCCTGGTGATCTACGACGTCACCGATGTGGCGACGAACCGTTTGCAATTGCAGGCCGCCAACCGCGAGCTGCAGAAGCTATCGAGCACTGACCGCCTGACCAGCCTGTACAACCGCGGTCACTGGGAAGAAGCACTGCGTCTGGAGCATGCGCGGCACGTGCGCTACGGCACTACGGCGTCGCTGGTGATGTTCGACATCGATCACTTCAAGCGCGTCAACGACACCTACGGGCATCAATGCGGAGACCGGGTGATCCAGCGGGTGGCGGACGTCGTGCGTGAACACATCCGTGAAGCTGACATCGCCGGTCGTTACGGCGGCGAAGAGTTTGCGGTCTTGCTGCCCGACACCGACAAGCAAGGCGGCGCCATGTTCGCTGAGCGTCTGCGCGCCGCCGTCGAGGCGCTGGACGTCATGCAGGAAGGCGAAGCCATTCATTGCACGATCAGCCTGGGCGTCGCTGACATGACCTCGCCGATGGATGATCACAAGACGCTCATTGAGCGCGCAGATCAGGCCCTGTACGAGTCCAAAAAGAACGGTCGCAATCGCGTGTCGGTGGATACGTCGGATTGAAGCACCGGCGGAGGGCCGCCTCGAAGGCGGTCTTCACCCGCTAGGACAACTCCGCGAAATCGCTGAGCACGTCATCCCTTAGAGAGATAAACCGTGCGTCGCTGCGATTGCGCGGGCGGGGCAGGTCGATGTCGACGATACGCCGGATCCGCCCCGGATGCGGCTGCATTACCACCACCCTATCACCGAGATAAACCGCCTCATCCACATCATGGGTGACATGGACCATGGTGATCTTTTCCTGCTGCCAGATGTGCTGCAACTCACGCTGCAATCGCGTACGGGTCAGCGCATCCAGTGCGCCGAAGGGTTCGTCAAGGAGCAGCACGCTGGGTCGATTGACCAGTCCCCGGGCAATCGCCACCCGTTGCGCCATGCCGCCGGAAATCTGGTGCGGGTACGACTCAGTGAAATCCTGCAGGCCAACCAGCTGAATGTGTTCGCGTACGGTGTCACGCTTTTGCGCGGCGCTCAGCGGTGCGTTCTTCAGGCCGACCGCGACGTTCTGCTCAACCGTGAGCCACGGGAAAAGCCGGTGATCCTGGAACACGATGCCGCGCTCAAGCCCCGTGCCCGTGATCGGCTTGTCGTCCAGCAGGATGCGGCCGTCGAATGCTTCGTCCAGGCCGAGGATCAACCTGAGGAGCGTTGATTTGCCACAACCACTGGCACCGACGATGGTGATGAACTCCCCCGGCGCGATGTCCAGCTGGACGTTGTCCAGAACGTGCAGTTGGGTGTCGGCGGCTGCATGGGTAAAGTGCTTGCTGATGTTTTCCAGGCGCAGCCCGTTGCCCTGTGACGGGGCGAGGGGCTGGGCGGTAAGCGATTGGGTACTGGGCATGAGCGTTCCTTCTGACATTCGGTTTGGGGAAGCGAGAGATTCGAGAGAGGCCGAACACGACGACCTCAGCGAGGGGCAATGCCGTACAGCCGTTGCAGGCGTCGTTCAAAAAGACGCGCCAAGAGGTTAAGCCCCCAGCCGACCAGCCCGATGACGATCATGCCGAACAGCACGAGGTCCATCATGAAGTGCTCGCTGCCATCGATCAGCGTATTGCCGATGCCGCTGCCCGACACCAGCAGGTATTCCGCGCCGATGGTCGCCAGCCACGAATACACCAGCGCCAGGTAGATACCGGTAAAGATCGAAGGCAGCGCTGCGGGCAGCATGACGCCGGTGATCGTCTGCCAGCGGGTGAAGCCGTAGACCTTCGCGACTTCCAGCAGCGCCGGGGAAACGCTGCGCAAGCCGTCGCACGTGTTGACCACCACCGGCACCAGTGCTGCGAGGGACAGGAACACCACTTTGGCGACGTCGCCCAGACCGAACCACACCGAGATCAGCGGGATCCAGGCGAACAACGAGATCTGTTTGAACGTGTTGAAGCTCGGGCCCACCACTCGCTCGAACAGCCGCGAAAACCCCAGCAGGCAACCGAGCACCAAGCCCAGTGTGGTGCCGATGAAAAAGCCGCTCAGGTCGCGGGCAAGACTGGCGGAAATCGCACGCCAGAACTGCCCGGACGTCACTTGCTCCCAAGCGGTGACGGCGACCTTTTGTGGCGAAACCAACAAGCCGGAGCTGCTCCAGCCCTGGCTGGACGCAAGCCACCAGACCGCCACCGCCAAGAGGGGAACCACCCAACCTCGATAGCGGTGGGTCTGGGTGCCGTGTGGGATTGTCAGTGTGCTCATGCCAACCTCCCGGTCTTGACCGGACGGCCTCGGTTTAGGCGCCGCTCGATGAATTCGAAACCGCGATCAATCAGTAGCCCGAGGGTGCCAACCACCACCACGGCGGCCATGACCAGATCCAGCTGAAACAACTGCCGACCATAGGCGATCAGGTAGCCCAGCCCTTCGCTGGACGCCAACAGCTCAACCACCACCAGCGACAGCCAGGCCTTGGTGAATCCCAGACGCAGGCCGGTGAAGATCGGCGCGACGGCGGAGGGCAGGACGATGTCGGTGACGATCTGGCGTTGGCTGAATCCGTACGCGCGGCCCACTTCCAGCAGGCGTTTGGGCACTTCATGGAAGGCTTGCAGCGTACACAGCGTCACCGGGACCAGCGCGGCGTGGGCGATCAATACATATTTCAGCGGCTCGCCGATGCCGAACAGCAGCAGTGCAAACGGCATCCAGCCCAGTACCGGAATCTGCACCAGCGCGTTGAACGTCGGCAGCAGATAATCTTCGACGGTTTTCGACAACCCCATCGCCAGCCCCAGGGTGATCCCCAATGCCGAGCCGATCATAAAGCCCACCAGCACGCGCTGCAGACTGGCGGAGGCGTTCAGCCACAAGTCGCCGCTGCTGACCAGATCGCCCAACGTCTGGTAAACGAACGCGGGAGGCGGCAGTACTTGTTCCGACAACCAGCCGCGCTCCGTGCCGAGGTACCACAGGCCCAGCAGCACGATGGGCAGCAACCAGGCCAGCGCGACGTTGGCCGCGCGGGTTAGCCAGGGCTTGGTGGATGCTGGCGCCGCAACTCGCCGAGCGGGGCGGGTTGGGGCGTTTGGCAGACGCTTGACCGGCGCCAGGGTTTTCACAGGAATATGCTGCCGTTCAAGCGCTTCAGCGGTGGCTCGGGCCATGGCATCAGCCTCCGTTGTTGACGGATTTGTCCGAAGACGCCGTCGCCGTGTTCGCGGCTTTGCCGTCCGCACCGTAGGCGGTCCAGTAGTGCTCAAGACCTTTGGCTTTCAGCGCATTGTCCAGATAGCGGGTGTCGAACCAGCCTTCGACGCTCACAGGCCGGCGAATCATCTTCTCGTTCCTGGCCTGATCAGCGACGGCCTGATAGCTGTCGCGCAGGAACGCATCCACCAGCGGTGACGCGCTGTCGCGCAAATCCAGACCACCGAAGTCGGCTTGCAGCGAGGCCAGCGGTTCGTTGGTCTTCGCCCACTCGTTGAGCACGGCGTCGCGGTTGCTGGCTTCGGATTCCCATCGCGCGGCATCGACCAGCACGTTGACGACTTTCTGCACATTGTCGGCGTGCTGTTTTTCGTAATCCCCACGGACCACCAATGCGCACTGGCGGGTGTAGCGCACGTTGTTGTCAGGGTTATCGAAGATGATGTCGGCCAGCTCTTGATCGCGCAGTTTGAACAGCTCGCGCCCGCCGAATGCGGCATCGACGCCTTTGGACGCCAGCGCGGCCTGGCTGCTGCCGCTGTCCAGATTGATCACTTTCAGGTCGCGCTCGGTCATGCCGTGATCGGCCAGTAACTTGATCGACACCAGGTGGGCGTTGGTGCCACGGAACACCGCGACCTTCTTGCCCTTGAGGTCTTCGACGCTCTTGATCTCGGAGCCTTTGGGCACGGCCAGATACACATTCGAGCGCACGCCGATGGCCGCAAGCAATTTGGTGTCCAGGCCGTTGGAACGGCCGACTACCGCGGGCAAGTCGCCTTCGTAGGCGAAATCCAGTTGCTGATTGGAAAGTGCCTCGTTGATGGCCGGCCCGGCGCCCTTGAAGAAGAACCACTGCACTTCGATGTCGGTGCCGGCGAAGGCTTTTTCAAGGCGCTGCTGGTTGCGCACGATGCCCAGGGACGAGCCGCTGAACGTGACCGGATCACCGCCACCGGCGCTGGCCACACCAATGCGCAGAACGTCGGCTTCGGCCAAGGGCATCATCAGCAGCGCCGCCAGTGCGGTAGCTACGCGTGTCTTGCTGAATAGAGATGTTCGCTTGGGATTTGCCATGGCGTTTCTTCCTTGGAGAGTGGGTGACGCGCGATCAGGCAGCCAGGTGTTTCTTGTCGGCTTCGGTCTTGGGCGAGAGGGTTTCGGGTGTGGGTTTAATGGCCTGGCTGGCGCGTCCGTCGACGCCGACCGGAATGTCGCCTGCCACGGTGGTACGGCGCACAACGCGCTCGGCCTGGCCATAGTCGTTGACGGCGATGTGTTGGGTGGCGCGGTTGTCCCAGATCACCACGTCGCCTTCGTTCCAGCGCCAGCGCACGGTGTTGTCCAGGTGCGTGATGCGATCGTGGAACAAGCGGATCAGCTGTTTCGAGTCGTTGCTGCTGACGCCTTGAATCTGTTTGACGAAGTGGCCGAGCAACAGGCTGGGCTCGCCGGTTTCAGGGTGCACGCGCACCAGTGGGTGTTCGGTTTCGTAGACTTCGGCGGTGAACTGCTCGCGGTAGCGTTTCACGCCCGCTTCGCCGGTGTCGCGGGGCACCGCGTAGTCGTAGACGTTGGTGTGCAGCGCGCGGAGGCCGTCGGCCAGGGTTTTCAGGCTGTCGGGGAGGTCAGCGTAGGCAGCCGCGGTGTTGGCCCACACGGTGTCGCCGCCGTAGGGCGGGATGACCACGCCACGCAGGATCGAGATTTTCGGGTAGTTGGCGACGAAGGTGACGTCGGTGTGCCACGAATTAGCCCGAGTTTCCCTGGCGTCGAGGTGCAGGATGGCGCTGCTTTTCTCGGCGGAGCGAACGGTGGGGTGAGGGACCTGATCACCGAAGCGGCGGGAGAAGCCTTCATGCTGTTCGTCGCTGAGAAACTGCTCACGGAAGAAAAGCACCTTGTGCGTGAGCAGCGCCTGATTAATGAAATCGAAATCCTGCGTGGAGACATCTGCGGAGAGTTTGACGCCGCTCACCTCGGCACCGATTTTTCCCGCAACGGGTTTGATCTGAATCGCCATGTCCTTGACCTCGATCTGGGCTATTGATGCTCAGATCATAAGGATATAAATCGGCGCTTCGCTAATCACTATTTGGCATAAATATAGAAGGAGAGTTTATGCAGCAGATTAATCTCCGAGGCTCAAGGTCATAAGCCTTTCGTTTTGCGGCATCACCCGATCACTTCACATCTGTGGCACATCCTCCTGCAAACCCTGGTCCTTCCAGGTGCCGAGTGATCGGCGCAGCCGGCTGGCCAGCGAACTGCTGCCGTGGACGTTGTGGTAGTGAAACACCGCTGTGGCGCGCAGGGCGTCTTCGGCTACGGGCATGTTGGTGTGCAGCGAGCGATAACCCCAGAACAGGTACAGGTGGCCGGGTTGCATGGCGATGCGTGTAAAGGCGTTGTCAGCCTTCGCGGCTTTGCTCCTGAGGCGGCGCTGCACCCAGCCGTTGTCCACGCGCACCTTGTCGAGCAGGTTGGCGAAGTAGGTGCGGCGGATTGGCCGACGGTTCGGCAGCATCAGCAGGTCGCCGCGTTCTCCGCTGGTGGGCATGCAGACCGGGAGGATGGTGGTCAGCACAAACGAGTCGTAGTGAAAGATCAGCGATTCGCGACGCCCGCCGCTGCCGGTCAGGCAGCGCAATGTCTGGGTCATGCCATTTTCGCTTGAGCGATCGCCGGTGACGCCCGCCACGATGCGTCGGCATAAATCGATGAAGTCCCGCGACGAGCCCCACTCATGGAGCGGCGTATCCTGCACGGCCTGTCGGCCAGAGAGGGCCACGTAATCGTTGCCGCTATCGGCCACGGTCCGGGCAACCATTGCTTGCAGTGATTCGAGCTGGGACGGACTGGCCCAGTCCGGCAAGACAGCGTATCCGTCACTGTCGATGGCCTTGATCAAGCTCTGAACCTGAGCTTCCGAAAAAGTCGTGTAAGGCATCTGGCGCAACCTCATGACGTAGACCGAGGAACAGCGAAACCCGTCGGACCTACTGCTTGAGATGTACCGGTTCAGCCGGGCGAGGCCAGAGCCTAGCAGCTAGCACAACTTTATCCACGCGCAAGGAAGTAATATTTCAAAATGTTAATTTTCAGCTAAAAAGCCGAGGTTTTCCGTCCATTTATGAAACAGATCGGCGAAGAACGCGCCGAATAGATGGGCGGCGAGACGTAACGAATTTGTGTCACTGAATATGTCGGCGCCTGTTCCTTCCGTGAGACAGGCCAGGATGTCTGCCAGGGGCGATAACTGAAAACGCCCTCGGAAAGAGGGCGTTTTTTAGCGCTTTCACTTCACGTGACTTACAGCACCACGCTCGGCAGCCACAGCGAGATCGCAGGAATGTACGTCACTGCCATCAGCACCAGGAACAGTGCGACATAGAACGGCAGCAGCGCTTTCACCGTGTCCTCGATCGTGACCTTGCCCACTGCGGCGCCGACGAAGAGCACGGCTCCCACAGGCGGCGTTATCAGCCCGATGCCCAGGTTGACCAGCATGATCATCCCGAAGTGCACCGGATCGACGCCGATGCCGACGATCACCGGCAGCAGGATCGGGGTGAGGATGAGGATCAGCGGCGCCATGTCCATCACCGTGCCCAGCAGCAGCAACATGACGTTGATGCACATCAGGATCACGTAGCGGTTGTCCGACAGCGTCAGAAACGCTGTGGTGATCTTCATCGGGATTTCCATCAGCGTCAGGATGTAGCCGAAGCTGGCGGCGAAACCGATCAGGATCATCACGATGGAAACCGTGCGCACGGCCCGATGCATCAGCTTGGGCAGGTCGCGCCATTTGTAATCGCGGTAGATGAACATGGTGACGAAGAACGCCCAGAGCACAGCGATCGCCGCGGACTCGGTGGCGGTGAACACCCCCGACAGGATGCCGCCGAGGATGATCACCATCGCCATCATGCCCCACAGGGCCTCACCGGCAATTTTCAACGCCTTGCGCAGCGGGATCACTTCGCCCTTCGGGTAGTTGCGCTTACGGGCGAAGATCATGCACAGCACCATCAACACGGCGCTGAGCAGCAGGCCCGGCATGATCCCGGCCATGAACAGCGACGCGATCGATACGGTGCCACCCGCTGCCAGCGAATACAGCACCGAGTTGTGGCTGGGTGGTGTGAGCAGCGCCTGCACTGAACCACTCACCGTTACCGCCGTGGAGAAGTCGCGGGGATAGCCATTGCGCTCCATTTCCGGAATCAGCACCGAACCGACCGACGCGGTGTCGGCAACCGACGAGCCAGAGATGGCGCCGAAGAACGTCGAGGCGACGATGTTCACCAGTGACAGGCCGCCGCGCACGAAGCCCACCAGCACGCCCGCAAACGCCACGAGCCTGCGGGACATGCCGCCCTCGGCCATGATCGCGCCGGCCAGCACGAAGAACGGGATCGCCAGCAGCGAGAACTTGTTCACGCCACCCGCGACCTGAATCATCAGTGCGTCGAACGGGATCTCGATCCACCATGCGCCGATCAGCGCAGACAGGCCCAAAGCGAACGCCACCGGCATGCCGACCAGGATCAGTGCGATGAAGCTGCCCAACAGAATAAATGCGTCCATCATGCTGCCTCTTCGCTGGATTCGACCACGTCGTAACTCACCACTCGACGGTGACGCTGGTCACCCAAAAACAGCTTCTCCAGAACGAAGATCAGCGTCAGTACGCCACCGATGGGAATCGGCAGATAGGAGATGCCAACCCGCAGCCCCGGCATTTCACCCAGAAACTGATTCCAGGTGTTCAGGCACAGCTTCATGCCCTTGACGGCCATGAACACGCAGACCACGGCCATGAGGATTTGCACCAGCACCGCGGCAGCCTTGCGTGCGTTTTCCGGCAGGCGATCAGTGGCCATATTCACAGCCATGTGCGCGCCGGCCCGGTAACTGGCAGCGGCGCCAAAGAAGGTGAACACCACCATCAGCAGAATGGCAGTCGGTTCCGGCCAGCTGGAGCCGGTACCCAGGACGTAGCGGGCGAAGATGCCCCACGGGATGATCAGCGCCATGGTCAGCATCGACAGGCCCGCGATCCCGATGCAGAGGCGATACAGTGCGTCATTGAAGCGCAGAATCGTGTTTTTCATAGGCTCACCACAACGACGGTGGACGGCCAGGGCCGCCACCGCCGTGCTATCGGGCTGAAGGACTTATTGGACCGCTTCGATGCGCTTGATGAGGTCAGCGAAAGGCGCGCCGTATTGGGCTCGCACGCTCGCTGTCGCGTCGTAGAAGGCTTTCTTCTGCTCAGGCTTCAGCGTGATGAACTCCACACCTGCCGCCTTAAGCTTCGTCTCGCTTTCGGCCGACTTCTTGTCCCACAGAACGCGCTCTTCAGCCTGGGCCTCGACTGCCAGTTTCTTCACCATCGCCTGCTGTTCCGGGGTCAGTTTTTCCCAGGCGGCTTTGGACATCACCACAGGCTCCGGCAGGATCAGATGCTCGGTCAGGGTGTAGAACTTGGCGTTCTGATAGTGGTTGTGTTCAAGCAGGGTGGGCATGTTGTTCTCGGCGCCGTCGATGACACCGGTCTGCAGGGCGCTGAAAATTTCGCCCGTCGCCATGGCAATACCGTTGCCGCCCATCGCGTTGATGGTGTCGATGAACACCGGGTTGCCCTGCACGCGGATCTTCATGCCCTTGAGGTCGGCTACGTCGTGTACCGGCTTCTTGGTGTAGAGGTTGCGGGTGCCGCCGTCCATCCAGGCCAGGGCGACCAGTTTGGCTTCGGAGTTGGTGATTTTGTCGAGCATTTCCTGGCCGATTTCGCCATCGATAACCTTGCGCATGTGGGCGTGATCACGGAACACGAAGGGCAGGTTGAAGACGTTCACGTCCGGTACCACCGGCCCGACGATGCCGAGGCTGATGCGGGTCATCTGGACGGCGTTGGCCTGAACCTGTTCGACGACTTCCTTCTCGGAGCCGAGCACACCGCCGGCGAACATCTTGAAGCTGATCTCGCCTTTGCTTTGCTCCTCCAGTTTCTTGCCCATGTTTTGTTCAGCGACAACGGGCGGATAACCTGCGGGGTGTACTTCAGCGAATTTGATTTTGGTTTCCGCCAGCGCTGTGTTCGCGAGGCACAGCGCGAGAGGGAGTGCGGCGAGGAGCAACGTGCGTTTGAATTCCATGGATGTTCTCCGGTGTTGTTATTGTTTTTTCAGATAGAACGGGGCAGCGGTACGGCGGCGCAGCGGTGGCCGAGGGTGTGGCTCAGCCGTTGAACAGGGGTTCTTCGAGGCCCTTGATCCCAGGGTTTAACGCGAACACGCCGCCGGCCAGCGGCTGGTCGCTGATGTCCCCGCCGGGGCGTATGGAGGTGACGTAAAGGGTGTCCAGGCCTGAGCCGCCGAAGGCACACATGGCCGGTTTTTTAACCGGCACCTTGAGTGAGCGATCCAGCTTGCCTGCGGGGGTGAAACGGTGGATCACGCCCTCGTCATTGCCGCAGATCCAGTAACAGCCCTCCGCGTCGACCGCTGCGCCATCAGGGCGGCCGGCGTGGTGATTCATGTCCACGAACAGCCGACGGTTGTGCGGCTTGCCGGTGTCGATGTCGTAATCGAACGCCCAGATCTTCTGCACGGAGGGGTGGGAGTCGGAGAGGTACATGACGCGACCGTCGGGGCTGAACCCCAGGCCGTTGGGCACAATCATGTCTGTGAGCTGCGCGGTCAGTGGCTCGGGCTGGCCGGCGCTGTAGCGATACAACGAGCCCACTGCCAGCGTTTTGGCCATGTCCATGAACATGGTGCCGGCCCAGAAGCGGCCCTGGCGGTCGCAGCGACCATCGTTGAAACGCATATTGTCGGTCGCGTGCTCGACGCTGCTGAGCAGTTGCGTGGCGACAGTGCCATTGTCCTGGGGATGAAGGCGGAACAGGCCGCTTTCCATGCCGGCCAGCCAGCTGCCGTCATCGTAACGAGCGATGCAGGCGAGCATTTCCGGCGTTTCCCAGCTTGTGGTGAGACTGTCCTGCGGGCTCCAGCGGTGGAGGCGACGGGCCGGAATGTCGACCCAGTAGAGCGCCTGTTCCCGGGCGTTCCAGACCGGCGATTCACCGGTTGCGTTGCGTGCATCGAGAATCAGCTCAGCTTCCATGACGATCATTCCCTGATTTTTATGATGAGAGGCCGACCTTGCAGTCGGCCTGGCCGTCGTTGAGGCCTACTCGTCGCCGAACGGCCCGCTCGCCACGAATGCACCACCCTGATAAACCATGGCGGGGTCGTCGGAAGCCGGCATCGGTTGTGCTTCGACCTTGGCGCGAAACTGCTCGGAGCTGTCTTTCGGCTGATAGCCCAAGTGATTGGCCAGGCGGTTATCCCACCAGACCTTGCTGTTGTCCGACGCGCCGTAAACGATGGTGTGGCCGACGTTCGGGGTGAACAGGCCGCGCTCGATCAGTTGGGTCAGGTCGTCGTAGCTCAGCCAACTGGCGAGCATGCGGCGGTTCTGTGCTTCAGGGAATGAAGAGCCGATACGGATGCTGACGGTTTCGATGCCATAGCGATCGAAATAGAAGCTGGCCATGTCTTCACCGTAGGATTTCGACAGGCCGTAATAGCTGTCCGGGCGACGCATGGCGCTGGCGTCGATGACTTCATCCTGACGGTAGAAACCGATGACGTGGTTGGAGCTGGCGAAGATCACTCGCTTCACGCCATGTCGGCGCGCGGCTTCGTAGATGTGGAAAACGCCGCAGATGTTCGGGCCGAGGATTTCTTCAAAAGACCGCTCCACCGAGACGCCGCCAAAGTGGACGATGGCGTCGACGCCTTCGACCAACTCGTGAACCGCGTTTTTGTCGGCCAGGTCGCAGATCTGGATTTCTTCGTGGGGGCCGGCTGCCGGTGTCATTTCGGCGATATCGGAAAGACGCAGGACCTTGGCAAACGGACGCAGGCTTTCGCGCAGGACTTTACCGAGGCCGCCTGCGGCGCCCGTCAGCAAAATGCGGTTGAGCGGGGCCTGGGCGTTGAATTCAGTCATCGTGGGAAACCCTGATTCTGATGTTGTTTTTATGGTGTCATCGGTTGTCGTATGACGCTTGCGGGATTATCGACAGGGCCCACAAATTTTGTCAACGCGACGAAGGTGTAAGCCCCTTTGACGCCGGTTTGTACATGTCGTCCGAACAGCGCAGCTACCGGGAGAATGCCGTGCCTGCAGTTTGCAGTGTGACGCCCGACGCTTTCCCGGCTAAAGCCGGTCCCACTGACTGCCCGGCACGACGCTTGAACGCTTACATCAGCGAGATCGGGTAGCTGACAAACACTCGGTTTTCGTCGAACTCGTTGGTGCTGTAATCACGCCGCATCGAGGAGTTGCGCCACCGGACGTTCAGGCTCTTGAACGTACCGCTTTGCACCGTATACGCCAGCTCGGACTCGCGTCCCCACTCCTTGCCGTCGGTCACGGTACCGGTGTGCACGTTATCGCCGCTGATGTAGCGGTTCATCATTGTCAGGCCGGGGACGCCGAATATCGCAAAATCCAGGTCGTGACGCAGTTGCCAGGAGCGTTCCTTGGCGTTGTCGTAGCTGGAGTTGTAACTGTCGTTGGCCAGCGTGCCGCCGCTGGTGCCGTTGACGCGCATCCACTGGTCATCGCCATAGACCTTTTGCAGGCCGAGGTAGACGGTGTTGCCCTTGTAGTTAGCGGAAAGCATCGCGTAGGCGGTCTTGTTATCCAGCTCGCCGGCCAGCTTGTTGCCGTCCTCTTTGCCGAGGAAGTAGCCCAGGTTGGCGCCCAGGGTCCAGTCGCCGATGGGTTGCTTGTGGATAACGTTGAGGAACTCCTGCTGGTAGACGTCTTCCAGCTGCGCGTACCAGAGCCCGACCTGAGTGCGCTTCTCGTTGAAGGTGTATTCGCCGCCGCCAAAGTTGAAGCGGTCCGACTTGAACGCAGCGGATTTACCGTTCATGAACATGTCTTCCATGCTCGCATCGTTGCGCGGGCTGTTGCCGCGGAACTGGCCGCCGTACAGCGTCAGGCCGGCGATCTCCTTGGAGGTGATCTGCCCGCCGCGGAAGGTTTGCGGCAGAGAACGACCGTCATCGGAGCGCAGGATCGGCAGCACCGGCATCCACTCGCCGATCTTCAGTTCGGTGTTGGAAAGCCGCGCCTTCGCCGCCACACCCAGGCGGCCAAAATTGTCGGCGGGGCGCCCGTCGTCATGGATCGGCAACAACTGAGTGCCGCCCGTGCCCTTGCCGCCATCGAGCTTTTGCGAGTACAGGCCCAGCACATCGAGGCCGAAGCCGACCGTGCCCGGGGTGAAGCCCGATTTCACGTCGAGGATGAAGTTTTGCGTCCACTCTTCGGCGTAGTTCTGAGGGTTCGCCGCATTGGTGAAGTTGCGGTTGAAGTAGGCATTGCGCAGGTTGAGCGTGGCTTTGGTGTCATCGATAAAACCTTCAGCGAGGCTCATCAATGGCAGGCTGAACGCGACGCTGCCGGCGCCAAGCAACAGCCACGAACGGTTGGTCTGGATCTTCATTTCTTATTGTTCTCCCTTTCTGCTGACAAAACGGTCCCGCACCGGAGGTCGCCGCCGAGGCGCCGAAGGCGTGGACATGGGTGCTCAAGTCACCGGTTTTGAATGAGGCTCACTGGCTGATCGAAACGGCCGTCGTCGATCAGTCCCTCGCGGTGGCGGCGTGGGCAAACGCAGGCACACGCGCGGACACAGGCACAGCGGGGTCAACAGAATGAGAAGGGGAGGTGGGGCGGATTTCTTGGGGCGACAGGCGCCGATTGACTGTCATCGTCATGGAAGCATTCCTTTTTATTTTTGTTATCAGTTATGCGTTGTCGTACAACGCGATCTTGAGTATCGGCAGAGATCTTTAGACTGTCAACGCGCGGGGCGAGGAAACTCGCCAACGGTCGTCATGCCAGCCTTACCAACGGTTGCCAGCGGATATTGCGGCCCCCCAGTTTCTCTGCTAATTTCGAAAATGTTAACGATGACATTTCCGCTTTAAAAATAAAAACAACGGGATTTTTCGCTATGACAACTCGCCTCAAGAAGGGCTTCTCCGCCGTTCTCTGTTCCCTCGCCGTGGCTGTCGCCTGCGGCAGCGCCCTCAACGTTCAAGCCGCAGACGCCGCCAAGACCGGTCCGCTGAAGATCGGTGCGTCGTTTCAAGAGATCAACAACCCGTATTTCGTGACCATGAAGGACGCTCTTCAGGACGCCACTGCCAGCATCGGTGCAACGCTGCTGGTCACTGACGCGCGCCATGACGTGTCCAAGCAGATCAGCGACATCGAAGACATGCTGCAGAAAGGCATCGATATCCTGATCATCAACCCGACCGATTCGGTGGGCGTTCAGTCCGCGGTCAAGCAGGCCCATGACAAAGGCGTGGTGGTCGTCGCAGTGGACGCACAGGCCAATGGCCCGCTGGACTCGTTCGTTGGCTCGAAGAACTTCGACGCCGGGGTGCAGGCCTGCGATTACCTGGCCAAGAACATCGGCGGCAAGGGCGACGTCGGGATTCTCGACGGCATCGCGGTAGTGCCGATTCTTGAGCGCGTGCGCGGCTGCAAGGAAGCCCTGGGCAAGTACAAAGACATCAAGATTGTCAGCATCCAGAACGGCAAGCAGGAGCGTGATCAGGCGCTGACCGTGACTGAAAACATGCTGCAGGCGCAGCCCACTCTCAAAGGCCTGTTCAGCGTCAACGACAACGGCTCGCTCGGCGCGCTGGCTGCCATCGAGTCCAGCGGCATGGACGTCAAGCTGACCAGCGTCGACGGCGCGCCCGAAGCCATCAAGGAAATCCAGAAGCCCAACAGCAAGTTCATCGCCACTTCCGCTCAATACCCACGCGATCAGGTACGTCTGGCCCTCGGGCTGGCGCTCGCCAAGAAGTGGGGCTCACAAGTCCCGGCGACCATTCCGGTCGACATCCTGCTGGTGGATCAGGCGAAGGCGAAAACCTTCACCTGGTAACGGCCGTGGCGCTGCTCGCCTGAGGTTTTCGGTCAGGCGGGCGCCACGGGTTCTGGCCAGGGACTTAGGCCCCGGATTTTGGTGAGTTGCGCAGCGATATTCTGCTGCGACGAGGTGCCCATGAGCTGCCTTCTGCAATTGGAAAACATCTGTAAAAGCTACCCCGGTGTGCAGGCGCTCAAGTCGATCAACCTGCAGGTCGAGCGCGGCGAAATTCACGCGCTGCTCGGTGAAAACGGTGCGGGCAAATCGACCCTGATGAAGATCCTCGCGGGCGTCGAGCATCAGGACAAAGGCAGCATTCTCATTGACGGCGCGGAGCAGCATTTCGCGACCTACAACGAGGCCATTGCCGCCGGCATCGGCATTGTCTTTCAGGAGTTCAGCCTGATCCCCTATCTCAATGCCGTGGAGAACATTTTTCTTGGCCACGAGATCGTCAACGGCTTCGGCTTGCTGCGCAAAGGCGAGATGCGCGAGAGGGCCATCGCGCTGTTCGACCGGCTCGGCGTGAAGATCAATCTGGATTGTTCGGTGCAGCATTTGAGCGTGGCCGAGCAGCAGTTTGTCGAGATCGCCAAGGCGCTGGCCCTTGAAGCGCGTTTGCTGATTCTCGACGAACCCACCGCCACCCTGACGCCGTCCGAGGCCGAGCTGCTGTTCGACATCATGCGCGAGCTGAAAAGCCAGGGCGTGGCGGTGATCTTCATCTCTCACCATCTGGAAGAGATCTTTCAGGTCTGCGACCGCATCAGCGTGCTGCGCGATGGCGCCAACGTCGGCGCACTGACCGTCGCCAACAGTGACATCGACACGCTGGTGGAGATGATGGTGGGGCGGCGTCTGGAAGCGAGCTTTCCGCCCAAGCAGTCCCGGGCCCAAGGCGAAGTGGTGCTGCAAGTGCGTGACATCCAGCTGACCCGCAACGGCCCGCACAACAGTTTCAATCTGCACAAGGGCGAGATTCTCGGCTTTGCCGGGCTGGTCGGGTCCGGGCGCACGGAACTGGCGCTGGGCGTGATCGGTGCGTTGCCGGTGGTCAGCAAGGACATGCTGCTGCGGGGGCAGCCTGCGCACCTCAATGATCCGGCGCAGGCGCTGGCCAGTGGCATCGGTTTGTTGCCGGAAAGCCGCAAGAGCGAAGGGCTGATTGTGGATTTCAGCATCCGCGAGAACATCTCCCTGAACAATCTGGGCAAGTACGAAGGCGCGGCGCACCTGCTTGATCGGCACAAGGAAGACACCACCACCGCTCAACTGATGAAGCAGCTGTCGATCAAGGCGCCGAGCTGTGAAAGCCGGGTCATTAATCTCAGCGGCGGCAATCAGCAGAAGGTGGTGATCGCGCGCTGGATCAATCACCACTGCGACATCCTGATCTTCGACGAGCCGACTCGAGGCATCGACGTCGGCGCGAAAGCGGAGATCTACACCCTGATGCGCACACTCACCGAACAAGGCTTCGCGATCATCATGATCTCTTCGGAACTGCCGGAAATCATCGGTATGTGCGACCGCGTGGCCGTTTTCAACAAGGGCGCCATCGTCAACGTGCTGGAGGCTTCGGCCATCAATCCGCAGGAAGTGATGCGCCACGCCACCGGGAGTCTGAACAGTGAACACCTCCATTAAACCCATGAACGCGCAACCCAACCGGATGCAGCTCAACTTCGCCCGATTGATCCGCTCGCCCGCCTTCTATCCCTTCATTGGCCTGGTGGTGGTGACGGTCTTCATGATCTTCGCCAGCGACAAGTTTCTCACTGGGGCGAACCTGGAAAACATCGCCCGCCAAGTGTCTATCAACGCCATCATCGCGGTCGGCATGACCTGCGTGATCCTCACCGGCGGCATCGATTTGTCGGTCGGTCCGGTGATGGCCTTGTCCGGCACGCTGACCACCGGACTGATGGTCGCAGGCGTCCCTGCGCCGCTCGCCATCCTCATCGGTTTGCTGATTGGCGTGGGCTTCGGAGTGGGCAACGGCATCTTCGTCGCGTACCTGAAAATGCCGCCGATCATCGTCACGCTGGCGACCATGGGCATCGCGCGCGGGCTGGGCCTGATGTACACCGACGGCTACCCGATTGCGGGGATGCCGGAGTGGTTTGCCTGGTTCGGGCGCGGCACGCTGTTCGGCATCCAGGTGCCGATTCTGATCATGCTTGCGACCTACTTCTTCGCCTGGGTGCTGCTGCAGCACACCCGCGTCGGTCGCTACGTTTATGCCATCGGCGGCAATGAAGAAGCCGTGCGTCTGTCCGGCGTTCGCGCCTCGCGGTTCAAGCTGCTGGTGTACTCGATCAGCGGGCTGACGGCAGCGATTGCCGGGCTGGTGTTGTCGTCGCGGCTGATGAGCGGGCAACCGAACGCGGGCGTCGGCTTCGAGCTGGACGCCATTGCGGCCGTGGTGCTGGGCGGCGCCTCGATTGCCGGCGGGCGCGGCGTGATCATTGGCACGCTGGTGGGCGCGATGCTGCTGGGCGTGCTGAACAACGGCCTGAATATGCTCGGCGTCTCTCCTTATGTGCAGAGCGTGATCAAGGGCGGAATCATTTTGCTGGCGATCTTCATCAGTCGGCAGCGGCATAAATAAACCGAAAAGCAGCGCGTGTAGAAGCGCGCTTCTACACGCCATCCAACGATCAAAACAGGTGAACCGACATGGAACAAAACACAACAAACACCATGCAAGCCGTCGTCTGCCATGCCCCGAAAGACTACCGTCTGGAGCAGATCAGCAAGCCTGTTGCGCGGGCCAATGAACTGGTGATTCGCATCGGTGCCTGCGGGATCTGCGCCAGTGACTGCAAATGTCACTCAGGCGCGGCGATGTTCTGGGGCGGCGAGAGCCCGTGGGTCAAGGCGCCGGTGGTACCGGGCCACGAATTTTTCGGCTATGTGGATTCGGTGGGCGAGGGCGCTGAAGAGCACTTCGGCGTGAAGGTGGGTGACAAGGTCATCGCCGAGCAGATCGTCCCGTGCGAGAAGTGCAAGTTCTGCAAATCCGGCAAGTACTGGATGTGCGAAGTGCACAACATCTTTGGCTTCCAGAAGGACGTCGCCGAGGGCGGCATGGCGCAGTACATGCGCATCCCGAAGACCGCTATCGTGCATCACATTCCCGAGTCGGTTTCGCTGGAAGATTCGGCGTTGATCGAGCCGATGGCCTGCTCGATTCACACGGTGAACCGCGGTGATGTTCAGCTCGACGACGTGCTGGTGATCGCCGGCGCCGGCACGCTGGGTCTGTGCATGGTGCAGGTCGCCGCGCTGAAAACGCCGAAGAAGCTGGTGGTCATCGACATGGTCGACGAGCGCTTGGAGCTGGCGAAAAAATTCGGCGCCGACGTGGTGATCAACCCGAGCCGCGACAATGCCAAAGAGATCATCAACGGCCTCACCGACGGCTATGGCTGCGACGTTTACATCGAGACCACGGGCGTGCCGATCGGCGTCACCCAAGGCCTTGATCTGATCCGCAAGCTGGGCCGCTTTGTGGAGTTCAGCGTGTTCGGCGCCGAGACCAGCGCTGACTGGTCCATCATCGGCGACCGCAAAGAACTGGACGTGCGCGGCGCTCACTTGGGCCCGTATTGCTACCCGATTGCCATCGATCTGTTCGAGCGCGGGCTGGTGACGTCGGAGGGTATCGTCACCCACGACTTCGGTCTGGACGACTACGCCGAAGCGTTCGCCCTGGCGGACTCGACCAAGTCGATCAAGGTGCTGCTCAAACCGGTGAACTGATAACCCCCATTCTGTAGGAGCGTGGCTTGTCCCGCGATCTGCCGGGCACCGGCAGCAAACCTCGCCACGCGGTGAATCAGGCATACCGTGGCCTCATGATTGCGACCGGTTCCCGGTCGATCGCGGGACAAGCCACGCTCCTACAGGTTTTGCGTAGCACTCCAATAACAACTAGAGCGCACCCGGATGGATTACGTCATCGGTGTCGACATCGGCACCCAAAGCACCAAGGCATTGCTGGTCGATGGTCAGGGCCGGATCGTCGCGCAGCACAGCCACAGTTATAAGGTCGACACCCCCAAACCGCGCTGGGCGGAGCAATGGCCACAGGTCTGGCTCGACGCCGTGGAAATCTGCGTCGCCGCCTGCATGCGCAAGAGCGCGTTGCCCAAAGACAGCGTCAAAGCCCTGTGTGTCAGCAGCCTGTACGGCGGCTCCGGCATTGCGGTCGATGCGCAGATCAAACCCTTGTACCCGTGCCTGATCTGGATGGACCGCCGCGCTGAGGAACAGGTCGAGTGGGTCAATCAGCACGTGGATCTGGAGCGGCTGTACGCGATCACCGGCAATGCGGTGGACAGTTATTACGGCTTCACCAAAATGCTCTGGCTCAAGGACAAGCAGCCGCACGTCTGGGCCGACACGCGCTACCTGCTGCCGCCCAACAGCTACGTCAATTACTGCCTGACCGGCGAGGTTGCGGTGGACCACAGCTCTGCCGGCAACATCGGCGGCGTCTACGACGTCAAGGCACGGGGCTGGTCGGCAGAGATGCTCGACGCGCTGGGCATCCCGGCGTCGATGATGCCCGAGCGGCTGGTTCACTCCGGTGAGGTGGTCGGCGGTCTGTTACCCGAATGGGCCGATCGGCTTGGGCTTAGCCCTGAAATTCCGCTGCTTGGGGGCGGGGTAGATGCCGCCATGGCGACCTTCGCCGCAGGCGTTACCCAGGCCGGCAACCACGTGGCCATGATCGGCACCAGCATGTGCTGGGGCTACCTCAATCAGCAGGTCGATGCCCGGCATGGTCTGGTCAGTTTTCCCCACGTTTTCAACGGCGCCAAAGACCTCTACATCTTCGGCGGCGCGATCACCGCCGGCGCCTCGGTCAGCTGGTTTCGCGAGCAGTTCTGCCAGGCCGAAGAGCAGCAGGGTCGCGAGAGCGGCGAAGACAGCCACGTCATACTCGAACGCGCCGCGATGAAGATTCCGGCCGGCAGTGACGGCGTGCTGTTCCAGCCTTACCTGATGGGCGAGCGCAGCCCGGTGTGGGACGCCAGAGCCAGCGGCAGCTTTGTCGGGCTGAGCCTCTATCACAGCCGGATTCACCTGTACCGCGCGGTGCTCGAAGGCGTCACGTTCGCGCTTCGGCACAACATCGAAGCGGGCACAAAAGGCGCGCAGTCCCTGGACCCTCGGCTGATCGTGGTCGGCGGCGCCAGCCACTCGGACTTGTGGATGCAGATCATCGCCGACGTCACCAACTTCCCGGTCTACACCATCGTCCAGGAAGTCGAAGCGGCGCTCGGTGCAGCTTTGCTCGCCGCCCACGCGGTCGGGTTAGTGGATGAGGCGCAGGTTCATAAAGGCTGGGTTCAACTGGAGCTTCGGGCCGAGCCTCAAGCGGAGAACGTCGAGTTGTATTCGCGACTGTTCGCCGATTACGTGGCGCTGTATCCGGCGCTGAAACCCATCATGCATCGCTTGCAGGGAGCGTGACTGTGAACACCGCCCAATTTGATTTCAGCGGCCAGCGCGTTCTGGTCACCGGCGCCAGCAGCGGCATTGGCTGGGAGGTCGCGCAGCAACTGCTGAACAGCGGCGCCGAGGTGTATGCGATGGGCCGCGATGCAGCGGCGCTGGAAAACCTGGCAGGGCAGGGCTGTGTGGCGTTGCGCGTGGACGTGGCCGATCAGCCGTCATTGGCCGCAGTGTTGGCGGACTTGCCGGTGATGCACGGGCTGGTCAACTGCGCCGGGATTTCCATACTGGAGTCCGCGATCGAGGTGAGCGCCGGGGCGTTCGATCAGGTCATGGCGGTCAACGTGCGGGCGGCGGCGATGATCGCCGGGACGGTGGCGAAAAAGATGATCGCCGAAGGCGTGGCGGGGAGCCTCGTCAACGTGTCGAGTCAGGCGTCGTTGGTGGCGCTGGATGATCATCTGAGCTATTGCGCGTCGAAGGGCGCGATGGACGCCATGACCCGGGTGCAGTGTGGCGAATGGGGTCGCCACGGGATTCGCGTCAACAGCGTGAACCCCACTGTGACCCTGACGCCCATGGCGCAGATGGCCTGGAGCGAGCCGAGCAAACGCGACCCGGCGCTGGCGGCGATTCCCCTCGGCCGCTTCGCCGAAACCGCAGAAGTCGCGGCCCCAATCCTGTTCCTGCTGAGCAGCGCAGCGTCGATGATCAGCGGTGTGTCGCTGCCGATTGATGGGGGATACACGAGCCGCTAGAACGCAACTCGCAATGGTAGGAGCGTGGCTTGTCCCGCGATCTGCCGGGCACCGGCAGCAAAGTCTGTCGACGCGGTGAAACAGAAATACCGTAGCGTCTGTCATCGCGACCGGTTCCCGGTCGATCGCGGGACAAGCCACGCTCCTACAGGGGACCGCGTCGAGTTGGGGAGGGTAAGAGTTTCACGGGAGAGGTTTGGCGATGAGTCGATAATAAAGGCTCACCCGCTAACGCCATTCTCCAGCTCCCCGACAATCACCACCTGCGCCTTCGGCAGATGCCGATCCTCGATTCGCTCCAGCAGCAGTTTCACCGCGCTGCTTCCCGCCAGCGACGCATCGTGGGCGATGCAGGCGATGGGGATGCCGAAGATGTCGGCGAAGGGCAGCCGGTCAATGCCGCAGATGGCCACGCTATTGTGGGCGATGTCGCGGTCGCGCAGGGCTTTCATGGCGCCCAGGGTGATGAGCTGGTTGAAGCCGAAAATCGCGTCCGGCAGCGGGTGGTCGCGCAGGTAATCCAGTGTGCTCTGATGCGACGGCTCCAGCGTGTAATCCCCGGCAAACACATCCACTTGCACCGGCTTGCCGCTCTCGGCGATCGCCGCCTTCACGCCCTTCAGGCGTTCCTCGGAAATCCGCGAATGCGCAGGGCCGGTCAGCACCAGCATGCGACGCATCGACGGGCTTTGTGCCAGCAGGTAACGGGCGCCTTTCAGGCCGCTGTGATAGTTGTCGAGCACCACATGGCTGAACGGGCTGGCAGGCAGCGCGCGGTCCAGTTGCACCACGGGAATGTCGCCGTTGCTCAGGCGACTGAGATAGACCGGCTGGTAAGCCGGCTCGTCCGACACCGGCGACAGCACGATGCCGGCCACGCGGTAACTGAGCAGCGTATCCACCGCCTTGGCCTCGAGTTCTTCAGAGCCGTCGGTGTCCACCAGCATGATGGTGTAACCACGGGTTTTCGCCTCGCGGGAGATCGCCTTGATCATCTCGCTGTAGAAGGGGTTGTCCACCGACGCAGTAATGACACCGATGATCATGCTCTCGCTGCGCTTGAGGCTGCGGGCAAAGGCATTGGGGACGTAATCGAGTTCTTGCGCCACTTCCAGAATGCGCGCCAGGGTGGCGGGCTTGACCAGATCGGGTTTGTTCAGCGCCCGGGAAACAGTGACAGGCGTCATGTTCACGCGGCGGGCGATGTCGGAAATGGTGACGGGGGTTTTCTTGCTCATGGGCGATTGGCTGCCTGAAATCCGGGACAACCTGCGGGGCAGTCGCATCCCTCCAAAGAGTGCCAAGGCTAGCACGATGGAGGGCGCCAAAGGGATGCCGATGTCGGGCCTGACAGGCAAACCGATGGCTTTATTTTCGGGCGTTGGCCGAGCGTCCGATGACGCTCGGCCAACACGCAGGCGCCGGGTTTAGATGCTGGTTTCCATGGCCTCGGCGACGGCACGAGGTCTGGCTTTGACGGGCATGGAAATCTGCAATTCGGTGAACTCGTCAAAGCGCGAAAGCTCGCGGCGCAGTTCAAGGATGTAATCCAGCGCGCCGCTCAGGCAGATGCTGTAGGCCAGCAATTCGACGCCTTCTTCGACAGTGGTTTTCGCCAGTCGCGCGTAGCCGCCCTGAAGGATGCCGTGCCACAGCGAGCCCATGCCGAAGAGTCGCGAGAAGATCAGCACCAACAGGCCCGCCATGACGAAACCGAAGGCCGGGCGCACTGAAAAACGAGCCAACCCCGAGACCACGTCGCGCCACGCGTTCCTGTAACCCAATGCCTTATAGACACAGGTGCCAGCCGTCAGCAGTGCAGGCCACAGCCAGAAACTGTGACTGATCGGGTCAAACAGCCCGTCCAGCTCACGGATCAGCATGCAGGCGAAGAAGCCGCCAATCAGGATGCCAACGCCACGTTGCCCTGGCTGGCGCGCCGAAAGCCAGAACACACCGGCGATGAGCGCCAGCATGACTTCCTGACTGACCTCGGTGAACGAGGTTTCGAGAATGTCGGTCTTGGCGACAAAGATGTCGATGAACACCATGCCGATACTGAAGAGCGTCAGCGTCAGCATGACGGCGAAACGCATCAGTGCTGACTTAACAAGTTGTAGATCGTTATTCACACGTTTTTCACTGTTGAGCGGGTATTAAGGCCGGGACTCTAAAGAACTTTTCCAGGTTAGCCAAACGGCCGCTTAGTGCTCTCTTTTAGTTATTCTTCCATTCAGTAACAGTCTTTTGCGGTATCCGGTATTGCGGTTTTTAAAATCTGCCCTGTTGGCCTGATTGTTCTCTCAATATTGTTGCGTTAGGGCGTTGATCCGCGCGAATGGGCGAGACGCACGCAAAGTCAAAGTGTTTAACCTGATGATGAATATTTTCACGCATACCTCAAAACTGCCCTGAGCATGAGCCCCGATAACGCTTGCAGGCTACCTTGCCTAGCCGGTATCAGCGACACTGCGTGTCTTGTTTATACCGGTGCCCGGAGCGCTCATGTCTTTGCCTGCTTCTACCTCCACGCGCGACTTCATCTTCGCCGCCTGCGCGTTGCTCATTGCCATGGTCGGCACCACGCTGCCGACGCCGCTGTATGCCCTCTATCAACAGCGGCTCGGCTTCGACGCCAGCTGGCTGACAATCATTTTCTCGATCTACGCGGCGGGCGTTATCGCAGCGCTGCTGGCGGTGGGCAGCTGGTCCGATCAACTGGGGCGCAAGCCGTTGCTGCTGGCAGGGCTGGCAATGGGGGCGATCAGTGCGGTCATCTTTCTGTTCAGCGATTCGATTGGCGGCCTGCTGACAGGACGGCTCTTCTCAGGCTTCAGCGCGGGCATCATGACCGGCACGGCCACCGTGGCCGTCATCGAGCTGGCCCCCAAGACTTGGAAGAACGCCACGTTGGTGGCCACGGCCGCCAACATGTTCGGCCTCGGCATCGGGCCTCTGCTCGCCGGCTACACATCCCAGTTTCTGCCGGACGCGCTGCACCTGGTGTTCTACGTGCACTTGGGCATGCTCCTGCTGGCGACGGTCGGTATCGCACTGATTCGCGAAACCGTGCAGCGTCCGGCGGTGCTGAAACTGGGCATTCAAAAGCCTTCCGTGCCGGCGTCCGTGCGCAGCGTGTTTATCTCCGCGTCCATCGCCGGGCTGGCGGGTTTCAGCGTGGCAGGCCTGTTCACCAGCATGGTGCCGTCGGTGATGATTCACGTCATGCACGAGCAAGGCGGGCTGTTGATCGGCGCGGTCATCGGCTTGTTCTTCGTCGCGTCGATCATCGGCCAGGCGCTGCTGCAGGTGCTGCCGAAGGACCGGCATATGACCCTCGGTTGCGTCGGGCTGATTGTCGGCATGATCTGTCTGGGACTGAGCATTGCCACGTCGCAGTTGGGGCTGTTGATCGCGGCGGGTCTGGTGGCGGGTATCGGCCAGGGCATGATCCTGCGCGCCGGGATGGGCGCGGTCACCGCCAGCAGCCCGCCTGATCAGAAGGCTGCCGTGACGTCCGCCTTCTTCGTGGTGCTTTACGTGTCGATTTCGGTGCCGGTGGTGGCGGTGGGTTTCAGCGTGCGAGTGTTCGGGCTGGAGCATGTGGGCGAATTCTTCGCCTCGTTGGTGGCGGTGGTTGCCTTGCTGGCGATGATCAGCATGAAACGCGTGCAGTCCAGACAGGCCGCTCTGTCGGCGTCCGGGAGCTGAGCAATGAGCGTCAAAATCGGCTTGATCTCGGACACCCACGGTCTGCTGCGCCCTCAGGCACTGGAGGCGTTGCAGGGCTGCGATTACCTGATCCACGGCGGCGACATCGGCAAGCCGGAAATCCTCGACGCGTTGAAGGCCATCGCGCCGCTGACGGTGGTGCGAGGCAACAACGACACCGATGACGCCTGGGCTTGCGACGTGCCCTATGAGGCGGTTTTGCGGATTGGCGACGTAGGGATTTACACCACGCACATACTGGCCGACGTACCGAAATCGCTGCCGGATGGGATACGCGTGGTGGTCACCGGGCACTCACACCGACCCTTGCAGCAGATGCGCGATGGCGTGCTGTTCATCAACCCGGGCAGCGCCGGGCCGCGTCGCTTCAAGTTGCCGATCACGGTGGGTCTGCTGCACATCGACGGCGATGAGGTGCGCGGCGAGTTGATCGAGCTGGCGCTCAAATAAGCCGCCGGGCATCCAGCTACTTCGCGATCGGGTCCAGGCCACTGGCTTTGATGGCCGGGGCCGCTGCCGATGAACTCAGGAATTCCAGAAACTGTTTCGCCTGTTCAGGGTGTTTGCTCTGAGTGACGACGCCTGCGGAGTAGAGGGTCATCTGCTGCGCCTGGTCGGGGATCAGGCCGATGATGTCGATACCGTCCACCGGCTTGAGCTCGCTCAGCTGTTGAAAGCCAATCTCGGCGTCTCCCCGTGCCACGACTTCGCCGACGGGCTCGGCGGGGATCATGCGGCTTTTGCTCTGGATCCGGTCGGCGATGTGCATCTGACTGAACAGCACACGGGACAGGTACACGCCGCTGGCACTGTCCGAGTACGCAATGCTTTTAGTGTCCAGCAGGGTCTGCTTGAAGGCTTCCATGGTGCTGATGTCAGGGTGCGGCGCACCATGACGCACGGCCATGGCGATGTAGGATTTGCCCAGATCGACGCGGGTTTTCGGATCGACCTTGCCGTCCTTGATCAACTTGTCCAGCGCTGCACCGACCATCAACACCACGTCGGCCGGCTCATGGCGGGCCAGTCGGTTGGGAATGGCCTGGGGCGTCGCGCCCATTGACGGCGCGACTTCGCCCTGCAGCTTCACACCGGCGCGCTGTTCGTAATCGGGGGCTACTGCTTTGAACGCGCCCATGATTCCGCCGGAACTCAGCACGATCAGCTGGACAGGTGCAGGTGCCGTGGCGGCATGGGAGAAGGCGACTGGAACGAGGGAGAGGGCAGCACTGAGGAGATAAGGCAACATTCTTTTCATGGAGATAAACCCGGCGTTGAAGATGAATATGACGAAATAAAACAGCGCGGGCAGTATGTGGCAATTGTAGGATCAGTAAATCCCTTTCTTGCCAACGCACCCGCGCTGTTCGTCTTCAACCCCTTGCACCGCCTGCGCCGGGCGGCTTTTCGTCCGACGCAGATAAAGCCGGTTTACACCTTGAAGTGACTGACCAGCATTTGCAGCTGATTGCCCAGTCGTGCGAGTTCGACGCTTGAAGCGGCGGTTTCTTCGCTGGCGGCAGCCGTCTGTTCAGACACGTCGCGCACGTTGACGATACTGCGGCTGATCTCTTCGGCCACCGAGCTTTGCTGCTCGGCAGCTGCCGCGATCTGCTGGTTCATGGCCTGAATGTTCGACACCGTCTGGGTAATGCTTTCCAGCGACGTCCCGGCCTTGCGGGTCAGGGTAACCGAGCTGTCAGTCAGGTTGCGGCTGCTGAGCATGATCTCCGACACCTGGCGTGTGCCGTTTTGCAGTGCGGCGACCAGGCCTTCGATCTCTTCGGTGGATTGCTGAGTGCGTTGCGCCAGGCCACGGACCTCATCGGCGACCACGGCAAAACCGCGACCGGCTTCACCGGCACGGGCCGCCTCGATTGCCGCGTTAAGGGCCAGCAGATTGGTCTGCTCCGCAACGGCTTTGATCACGTCCATGACTTTGCCGATCTTGTCGCTTTCCTGTTCCAGCACGGACATCGCGTCAGTGGAACGGACCACTTCACTGGCCAGTTTCTCGATCTGTATGATCGCTTCGCCCACCACTTTGTCGCCTTCCCGTGCCTGCTTGTCAGCGGCGGAGGCGGCAACCGATGCCTGCTCGGCGTTGCGCGCGACCTCGTGAACAGTGGCTGACATTTCGTGCATCGCGGTGGCGACCTGGTCGGTTTCGACTTTCTGGCTGTTGACCCCGGCGCTGGTCTGTTCGGTCACCGCCGACAGCTCTTCAGCAGCGCTGGCAATTTGCGTGACGCTGTCACGGATGCCGCCGATCAATTCGCGCAGCGTGGCGCCCATGCGCTGGATGCCCATTTGCAGAACGCCCAGCTCATCTTTACGGGTCACGACCATGTTGTGGGACAAGTCGCCGGAGGCAATGCGGTCAACGACAGCCAGGGTCTGCTGAAGCGGACGGGTGATCTGACGGGTAATGATGATCGCCGCCAAGGTGCCAAGGATCAGCGCCAGAAGCGTGCCGGCCAACTGCAGCATACGGGCTTGCTGAATGTCAGCCTGGCCCAAGGTGTTCTGCAGATCAGTGAGCTGTTGTGCCAGCTTGACGATGACACCCTGTTCCTCGGTCATCTCTGTGCGCGCAGCATTGATATTGCCAGTGGCGAGCTTGAATCCCTGAACCGAGTTGCGATAGCCGATCAGCGCCGCTTCCAGCTGCTTCAGGCGCTCGGCCTGAGTACCGCCAAACATGGCGTTGAGTGGGGCGAGGCCGTCAAGGGCGACGGTCAGTTGGCGCATGGCCGCTTCCTCAGTTTTGGCCGAGACGCCGGCGGTGTAGCCGCGCACTTCGTAGCGCACCAGCATCACGTCTTCGCGGGCTTTAATGACGGCCTGGTACTGCTCGGAACGACGTTCATCCGTAGGGTCGAGCTTCATCACATCATCGTTGATCGCGGCAATCAGCTCCGCTGCTTTTACCGCGTCGACGCCCATGCTATCGCGCACCCCGGCGCTCGCCTGGTAGGCCTCGCGCATTTTTTTCAACGAGGTCTCATAAGCGCTGAGTTGCTCGCCCATCGTTTTGATGAGCGGCACATTCTGTGGGTTAGTGAACGTTTTTTGCAGAAATTGCTGCTGCGCCTTGAATGCGTCGAGCGCGGTCTGAACGCTTCGCGCGGCCACTTCGTCGCCGTTGCTGAGCATATATTGCAGGCGCGTCACCCGCAGGTCTGTGAGCTTCTGGCTGAGCTTGGTGATATCACCCACCCATTGGCTGCGCAAGCTCATCTGGCCCAAGCTGTTCCAGCCCACCAGGGCCAGCAGGGCAGTCAGTACAAGCACGACGCCGAAGCCGAGGGCTAGCTTCTTGTTGACGCTGATATTGGCCATCCAGTTGTTCATTCCATTTCTCCAGAATCCGTAATATTTGAAATCGTCAGCTGGAGGTTTTTTGTTATGGAGCCAGCAAAACATTCATGTGTACGAGTGCATCGGCAGGTTCGCGAGAATCTGAAACCGATGTAGGAATTGTCCGACAGTCGACGGCGAGGCTGGCAGCAAAGTATTGACGGGTGTCGTTGCTGCTGCGACCAGAAATCCTCAAAGTGACTCATTGGTCACGACTGACAAACGCTGGCGTCAATCTTTGCGCCGTCGGATGTACCGGACATGAAATATTTCAACTGTTGATAAGCCGGCCAGCCCCCTACCGTGTAAAGGCCGCGAGAATTCGCGGCCGCCAAAGGCGTTTTCTCACTCAGGACGGGGCGGTGGGCCATGGGATCAGTTCAGCGATTTACGACGCTCGACAGCTTCAGGGGCGTGTTCGCCTTGCTGGTGGTGTTCTACCACCTGCATGTCGTGGGCGCTTTCATCGAGCTGCCGTTTTTCCGCAGAGCTGACATCCTGCTTAACTTCTTCTTCGTGCTCAGCGGTTTTGTTCTGGCCCACTCGTATGGGCTGAAGCCGCAGTTCGGTTTCAAGCGTTTCGTCATCTCGCGCCTGTTCCGCCTGTACCCGCTGCACGTGGTGATGCTGTTGGTGTTTATTGGCTTCGAAGGCGTGCGTTGGGCGGCCTGGAAGAAAGGCTTCACCCTCAACAACGTGCCGTTCACCGGGCTGTTCGACCCGACAGAGATCCTGCCCAATCTGCTGCTGGTGCAAGCCTGGACGCCGCTCACTGAGACCATGTCGTTCAACTACCCGTCATGGAGCATCAGCATCGAGTTCTACATCTACATGCTCTTTGGCGCCCTGTGCCTGCTTTCGCTGAGAAGCCGTTTCGCGATGTTTGCCTGCGTGGCCGTCGTCGCGTTCACGATGATCTTCACCGAAAACGAGCCGCTGGTCTGGCGTGCGATGCTGGGTCTGTCCTGCTTCTTCGCCGGCAACATCACGTACTTGGCCTACTTGCTGGTTCGCGACCGATTCGTGCCGGTGCGCTGGCCGATGACGGTGTTCGAAGTGGCGCTGACAGGCACCACGTACTGGATGGTGATGAACGACTACAGCGACCGCTCGCCCATCGCCAGTCTGACGTTCTGCGTGCTGGTGCTGGTGTTTGCGTTCGAGGCCGGGCTGGTATCGACGTTCCTGAAAACCGCGGTGTTCAGGCTGCTGGGCAAATTGTCGTACTCCATCTACATGACCCACGCTGCGCTGCTGTTTTGCCTGTCGACGGTGTTCATCGTGGCGCAGAAGCTCACGGGCCGCGACCTGGCGCCTATGATCAATGGTCAGCGGTTCATGGACACCGGGTCAGAGCTGGGCAACAACGCGCTGGTGGTCGCTGTCACCCTCGTGGCGATCGGCCTGGCTGCCTTGGCTCACACGTACATCGAACTGAAGGGCGTCGCGTTGGGCAAACGGATGGTCGGGCCTTCGCAGGGCAAGGCGCCGGTCAATCAGGGGCTTGGTGGTGGCTTGAAGCCGCAGGTCGATCGCGCGGCGTGAATCCGTAAGGGTTGCGCTGAGCCTTACTCGCGGCGCAACCAGTCGACCATTCCCAGCCCTGCCGCGCGGCCGCTGGCGAAACAGGCGGTGAGCAAATAGCCGCCGGTGGGCGCCTCCCAGTCGAGCATCTCGCCGGCGCAGAACACGCCGGGTAGGGACGGGATCATCAATTGCTCGTTCAGCGTTTCGAACCTCACCCCGCCCGCCGTGCTGATGGCCTCATTCAGCGGGCGCGGCTTGATCAGTGGCAGCGGCAAGGTCTTGATCGCCATCGCGAGCAGGGCCGGATCAGTGAATGTCGTCGCGGGGGTGAGCTCACGCAACAGCGCCGCCTTCACGCCGTCGAGCCCTAACTGGCTGTGCAGATGCTTGGACATCGAACGTGAACCGCGCGGTTTGCTCAGGGCCTTCTGCACCTCGGCGATGGTTTTGCCGGGCAGCAAATCAATCTCGACCGTGGCCGAGCCTGATCGATTGATCGCCTCGCGGATCTGCGCGGACAGCGCGTAAACGAGGCTGCCCTCCACGCCTGTCTGGGTGATTACGCATTCGCCCAGTCGAAGGGTGTGCCCCTCCAGGCCCATCGCGATGTTTTTCAGCGGCGCGCCGGCGAACTTGCTGCGCAGCAGTTCGCTCCAGGCCGAGACCTCAAACCCGCAATTGGCAGCCTGCAGCGGCGCGATCCTGACCCCGCGGTGTTCAAGCAGCGGTACCCACGCGCCGTCCGAGCCCAGCCGCGACCAGCTTGCCCCGCCCAATGCCAGCAACGTGGCGGCAGGGCGCAGGGCAAGTTCACCTTCAGGGCCGGCGATCCGCAGCGTATTGTCGGCATTCCAGCCCATCCATCGGTGACGGGTGTGGATAACTACGCCGGACTCCCGCAGCCGCTTGAGCCAGGCGCGCAGCAGTGGCGCGGCTTTCATGTCAGTGGGGAACACGCGGCCCGAACTGCCGACGAATGTCTGAATGCCCAAGCCGTGAATCCACTCGCACAGCGCCTGCGCGCCGAAGCTGCGCAGTAAGGGCGCGATCACTTGGGCGCGTTCGGCGTAGCGGGCGACGAATGCAGGGGACGGCTCGGAGTGGGTGATGTTCATGCCGCCCACGCCGGCCAGCAGGAACTTGCGCCCGACCGAGGGCATGGCGTCGTAAAGATCCACCTTGAGCCCCGCCTGGCTCAGCACTTCAGCGGCCATCAGGCCGGCAGGGCCGCCGCCGATGATGGCGACTGTCTGGGTGCGTGAAGTGGCGGGTAGCGTCATGGCTAAGCGGACATTGGTTGAGTGAGGGGCGCGCATTCTACGCGAGCTTCGTGAAACGCAGCCACCCTGTGGAAAACTAATCGATCAAAAAACGTACAGTATTCTCCAGGCCCAGTGTTATCAGGGGATCGTGGCCTTGCGCTCAGGTTATCCACAGGCGGTTCCACAGCGGATGTGGGTAAGTTCTGTGGTCAATCAAAGCCCGCGCTCCACCCACACCCGCTGCGCACTGTGGTGCAGAATGCCGTGCCGCCGGGCGAGCGCTTCGCGGTCCTTACTGTAACCACCGCCAATCACGCCCATCACCGGAATGTCGCGGCCCAGACAATGACGCATCACCGCCTCGTCACGGCGGGCAACCCCCGCGTCCGTCAGCTGTAGGTAACCCAACGCATCGTCCTTGTGCACATCCACACCGGCGTCGTACAGCACCAGATCAGGCCGATACAGCGGCAGCAGGTAATTCAGCGTGTCGTCGACCACCTTCAGGTAATCGTCATCTCCCATGCCCATTGGCAGCGGAATGTCCCAGTCACTTTGGGCCTTGCGCGCGGGGAAGTTCTTCTCGCAGTGCAGCGACACGGTGATCGCGTCATCGGTGTGTTCGAGGATCCGCGCGGTGCCGTCGCCCTGATGCACGTCGCAGTCGAAAATCAGCACCCGGTCGACGCGTCCGCTGTGCAGCAGGTACTGACTGATGATCGCCAGGTCATTAAAGATGCAGAACCCGGCCGGGTAATCGTAATGGGCATGATGGGTGCCGCCGGCGAGGTGACAGGCCAGCCCGTGTTGCAGCGCCAGTTCCGCTGTCAGCAAAGAACCCCCTACCGCACGCACCGTACGTCGGGCCAGATCCTCGGTCCAGGGCAGGCCAAGGCGACGTTGATCCTCGCGCGATAGCGCGCCTTCCATATAACGGCTGATGTAGCCGGGGTCATGGGCCAGCGCCAGGATGTCCGTTGGGCAGACCTGCGGGCGAAACAATTGAGCATCTGTAGTCAGGCCGCTGTCGATAAGGTGGTCGCGCAGAAGCCTGAACTTGTCCATCGGGAAGCGATGGTCCGGCGGAAAGTCCGGGCTGTAGTCTTCGTGGTAAATGAGGGGCAGGGGCATGGTGTGCACGCGTCTGGTTCGAAGGGGAATCTTGCCAGTTCTGACGACCACCGCACAGCGATTTGCCTGAGCGGGAGAATCGCCAGCCGGCGGGTAATTTGAAAGGCGAGGCACAGGGAGACGATCGATGGAGCCGATTCTTGAGCTCAACAGCGCACGCTTGTTGATGCGTCAATGGCGAGATGATGATTTGCCGGCTTTCGCGCAGATGTGCGCCGATCCCCAAGTGATGCGCCATTTCCCGCAGCCCTTGAGCCGCATGGAGAGCGCCAAGCTGATTGGCCGCGTGCGCGGGCATTTTGCCGAATACGGTTTTGGGTTCTGGGCCCTTGAGCGCAAGGACACCGGCGAATTCATCGGTTTCACCGGTTTGAGCGTGGTGGGCTTTGAAGCGGCGTTCACGCCTGCGGTGGAAATCGGCTGGCGCCTGGCTCGCGAGCATTGGGGCCTGGGTTACGCCAGCGAAGCCGCGTGGACGGTGCTCGGCTGCGGTTTCGAGCACCTGGATCTGGATGAAATCGTGGCGTTCGCGGCGGTCAACAACCTGCCCTCGCAAAAGGTCATGCAGGCCATCGGCATGCGCAACGATCCGGCCGACAACTTCAATCATCCCAAATTGCCCGAGGGTCATCCCCTCAGGCCCCACGTGCTGTATCGCATCAACCGGCCAGGCTGGCTGGCGACCCTGTGATTCGCTGAGGGAATCGGGCTACAAACCTCTGTATCATTTCGTCCCACTTCCATCTGCGCCGACCTTCGGCGCCCATGGCCTGATTGATGCGATGACGGTCGGCGAGACGACCGTGTGAGGAACCCTGAATGAGTCACGTGCTGGATGATCTGGTGTCGCTGTTGAGCCTGGAGCCGATCGAAGAAAACCTCTTTCGCGGGCGCAGCCAGGACCTTGGCTTTCCCCAGCTGTTTGGCGGTCAGGTGCTGGGGCAGTCGCTGTCGGCGGCGAGCAAGACGGTCGAAGACGCGCGCCATGTGCATTCATTGCATGGCTATTTTTTGCGCCCCGGCGACGCGCACCTGCCGGTGGTGTACCAGGTCGACCGGGTCCGTGACGGCGGCAGTTTCAGCACGCGCCGGGTGACGGCGATTCAGAAGGGGCAGCCGATCTTCACCTGCAGCGCGTCGTTCCAGTACGACGAAGAGGGCTTCGAGCACCAGACTCAGATGCCACAGGTGGTCGGCCCCGAGAGCCTGCCGTCGGAGCTTGAACTGATGCGTCAGCGCGAGCACCTCATCCCCGAGCACATGAAGGACAAGCTGCTGTGCCCCAAGCCCATCGAATTCCGCCCGGTCACCGAGTCTGATCCCTACAATCCCAAGCCTGCGGACCCAGTGAAGTATGTGTGGTTTCGCGCAGACGGCACGTTGCCCGACATCCCCGCGTTGCACCGCTACATGCTCGCCTACGCCTCGGACTTCAATCTGTTGACCACGTCGCTGCTGCCCCACGGCAGGACGGTCTGGCAGAAAGACATGCAGATCGCCAGCCTTGATCACTCGCTGTGGTTCCACGGCGAACTGCGCGCCGACGACTGGCTGCTCTATGCCATGGACAGTCCATGGGCCGGCAACGCGCGCGGATTTTCCCGCGGAAGCGTGTTCAACCGCGCGGGCAAGCTCGTGGCTTCCGTCACTCAGGAAGGTTTGATTCGCCACCGCAAGGATTGGTCATGAGCCTTAAACAGGTACGCCACTGGGTATTCGACATGGACGGCACGCTGACTATCGCCGCCCATGATTTTCCGGCCATTAAACGGGCGCTGGATATCCCGCAGGAAGACGACATCCTCGGGCATCTCGCTGCGTTGCCGGCCGACGTCGCAGCGGCCAAACATGCCTGGCTGCTGGAGCACGAGCGCGCGGTGGCGATTGAGTCCAAACCCGCGACGGGGGCTGTCGAGTTGGTGAGGGAGCTGGCAGGGCGGGGGTATCGTCTGGGCATCCTGACCCGTAATGCCCGGGAGCTTGCTCACGTGACACTGGAAGCCATCGGCATCGCGGACTGCTTTGCGGTGGACGACGTGCTCGGTCGCGACGAAGCGGCGCCGAAACCCGATCCGGGAGGCCTGCTGAAGCTGGCCCAAGCGTGGAATGTGAAGCCGTCGGACATGGTGATGGTGGGTGACTATCAGTTCGACCTGGCCTGCGGTCGCGCAGCTGGGAGTCAGACCGTGCTGGTCAATCTGCCGGACAACCCGTGGCCGGAGTTGACCGATTGGCATGCGGCGGATTGCGTGGCGTTAAGAAAGATGATTGAAGTGAAATAGGACGCGCATTCAAATAGTAGGACCGGCTTTAGCCGGTAAAGCGTCTGGCAATTCACCACAAAATGAGTGGTATACGCACCGGCCTTTTCCCGGCTGAAGCCGGTCCTACTACCGGATCGCGTTTAAAGAGTAGGACCGGCTTTAGCCGGGAAGGCGTCAGGCAATTCACCACAAAATTAGTGGTATACGCACCGGCCTTTTCCCGGCTGAAGCCGCTCCTTCTGCCTGATTACGTTTAACGAGTAGGACCGGCGTTAGCCGGGAAGGCGGCAGGCAATTCACTGCAAAATGAGTGGTGTACGCACCGGCCTCTTCCCGCTTAAAGCAGGTCCTGCTAGCGCAGTGCTCTCAATTCGCCTTGAACAACGCCGTCTGACCTTCAGGTGAAGTGAACATCGCTTCGCCGTTATGCCCGACGTTTTTCACTTCCACCAGGCGCTGATTCAAGCCTTCCGGATGACGCTTGGTCAGGTAATCGAAGTAGTTGTGACCACGGGCCAGACGCTGAGGCCCCTGTGCTTCGGCGCCACAATCCTTGTCCAGCGCCGGGTGCTCCGGATCGGTGTCCAGTTCGCCCAGCAGGTAAGTAATGTCGCGCTTCACGTAAGCAGCCTCAAGCTCGGCCGGTGTTTCCTTGCCGGCATAGGCTGGCAGTTTGTTAAGACCGTACTTCCAAGTGTCAAAGGTCGGGCAGCTCGCCGCATCGACCGGCAGCGGCCGGGTCGCGTCGAAATACGCATAAGAAGACGGATTGGCGATCACATAGCGCAGCTTGATGCCTTCCTTCTTCAGCAACGCATCCTCCTTGCCGCCGATCATCGCGTAACGCTGCACCACCTGAGCACCGCCGGAATGGCCAGCGATCACAATCTCCTTCAGATTCGGGAACAGCTTGCTGTCGCTCAGACGCTTGAGGATGTGATCGATGACCACAAACGAGCTGACTGGCTTGGGGCCCAACGACTTTTCGCCTGCCATCCAGTCATTGGCGTGCCAGCGCAACACCGATTCGGGCAGGCGGTGCTGTGAAATGTCTTTCTCATCGAGAAATTGCGGCGCGATCAACAGCGTTTTCGAGCGCTGATGCGACTGGTTGGCCGCGCGCTCGACGCTGCGCAGGTAGGTTTGCGCGTTGCGCAGCCGACCGTGAAAGACAATGACAACCCGCTGGACCTGCGGGCTTGGACGAACCCAGCTCTGACTCAGGCCGAGCGTGGCCTGGGTGGTCCCGTTGATCTGAAGCCGGTCGGGGCTGATGGATTTAACCGCCTGATCCGCCGCATGAGCATTGAGGCTCATCAGGGTGCCCAACAACAGGATCGAAAGCGGTTTCATCATGTGATCAGAGGCTCTTGGCGGCGAATGTATCGCATTGGTTGATTTGTCCTGCGGCAAAACCTGTCTTGAACCAGCGCACGCGCTGAGCAGAAGTGCCGTGGGTAAACGAGTCTGGCACGACCCGGCCCTGACCCTGTTGCTGCAAGCGGTCGTCGCCAATGGCATTGGCGGCGTTCAGCGCCTCTTCAATATCACCCGGCTCCAGCCAGTTCAAACGCTTTTGTGCGTTGTTGGCCCAAACGCCTGCCAGGCAGTCAGCTTGCAGCTCCTGACGCACCAGCAAACCGTTGTCACCTTCCATTTTCATGCCGCGTTGGCGGGCGGCGTCAACTTTAGCCGAAACCCCCAGCAAGGTCTGCACATGATGGCCAACTTCGTGCGCAATCACGTACGCCTGAGCGAAGTCTCCTGCGGCCTTGAAGCGTTGACTCATTTCACGGAAGAACTCCATGTCCAGGTACACGCGCTGGTCAGCCGGGCAGTAGAACGGGCCGCTCGCGGAAGAGGCGGAGCCGCAGGCCGATTGCACCCGACCGCTGAACAGAATCAGGGTCGGTGCCTTGTACTGACTCCCCATTTGCTGGAACGCCTGCTGCCACGTGTCTTCGGTGTCGCCCAGGACAGCGCGCACGAAATCAGCCTGCTCGTCATTGGCTGGCGGCGCCTGGCGCGTTTGCGGATTGACCGCGGCTGTCTGATCCGACCCCATCTGGCCGGTGATTTCACCCAGAATCCGCATCGGGTCCTGGCCGGTCAGCAGACCGATCGCGACGATGATCACGATCCCCCCAAGCCCCAACCCCTTGCCGCCAATGCGCATCCCGCCGCCACCGCCGCCCCCGGAATCGCCACGTGCGTCCACGACGTTGTCACTGCGACGTCCTTTTTTCCATAGCATGTGGGAATCCTCTTTTGGTCGTGTGGGAAGTGTAGACGGCGGGCGTGCGACGTCTGGTCTGCTGGACTAAGAGAGGAGAGGAGGGGGAATAGTTCGCGAATCGGTTCTTCAGAGGTATTGCTCACCTGCAGAGCTGCTTGGTGGGGTTGGCAGCATGGAACCTTATTTGTGTTTTTCAACCTGCGGAGAAGTAGACCCATGCCAAGGCAGCGCCCTCTGAGTGCGTTAATGAGGCGCGCGAAAATAGTAGAGCAGTCCGCTACTCACGCCGATGAGGATCATCGAGCCATAAATTATCCGCACTCCCCACAGCAGCCGGGGAGGCAGTTTGAGAAGTTTTTGCCTGGGAATGCGCTCCTGCCTCCAGAAGATTTCAGGTGCGACTGCGACCAGCATTACAAAGGTTTCCCTCATTCTTCGTCCGAAAAGACTGTCGCCGCAGACCGCTCTGTTCAATGAGAACATCTCGATATCACATAGGTAGTCTTCGATCTTTTCCAGGTATATGTAGAAGAATATATGGGAGCCACACAATGTGGGCGGCGGTGAGCAATAGTATGATGAGTGAGAGTAGTCCAGTCGGGATGTCATCCATCACGATGTCCATTCATAGAGATACTTTTCGGTCATTTTTGTCACTTCTCTCACTGTGCTGTGATAAAGGCATAACGCCCGATCATGCATACAAATACTGTATTTAGATTGATGTGGTGTCAGAGTATCCAGGCCCTTAAATGTGGTGGGACTCTTAAGTTTGCGTCTTTTGAAATATCTCCACGGAGGTACATAAAATTCGGAAAAGTAAGGAGGACAGTCACCATGTTCATGCGCATCTGTCTTCCGATAATGCCGTCGTCCCACATCCTTCGAGCATCAGATATGCATCTGCAGTCATTTAGATGGGCTAGTTTCACATCTGATAGCAGTTCCTCCATAGTGGCTAACTTATTGAGCTGAAAGTAAATCATTATGATGATATTGGCGAATATGCTTCCAAATACCGCCATCACCCACCAGGCCTTCTCGAGCATAATCATTTTGTTAGCCAGGCCAATATAGCCAAGCAGGTACAGTTAACGAAAAGCCAGCTGTATATTCCCCAGATCCTCAATTTAAGCTGGAGAGGCACAGAGTGGTGAGCATTTTTTGTGATGTGGCCTCGCCGATACATTGCTTTGGGCAGCGTAATGACTGTAACTACCATGTTTAACCGCATTTGCCTGGCTATTAATCCTCCTTGCCAAAGGGCTTTGGTGTCACTGATGCACGTGCAGTGAGATAGTCGGTTTTCAAGATGGTTAATGTTTCGATAGGTGAACCATGCCATGAGGAGGTTATTGATCCACATTGATATTATTAAAGTCAGTCCGAGCAGGCCAGTAGTCGTAGGGCAAGTCATGTGTTTAACCTTGTAGTAATTCACGATCGGGCAGAATTTTTTATTATCCCAAGGATTCCCTCCCCCCTATCCGTCGAGTTGGCGCGACCCGTGACTGCTCAATATTCAAGAAGTCAGAAAGCTAACTCTGTGATTGAGATTTCGAAACCGCCGACTAAAACTATCATTTGAGTTGGCCGCACTTTGTCGCTGTTTAGCCGTGTGGCGCACGAAAATAATAGAGCAATCCCCCATAAACGCTTATGAAAATCATAGAGCCATAAACTATCCGCACTCCCCACAGCAATCGGGGAGGTAATTTGAGAAGCTTTTGCCTGGGGATACGTTCCTGTCTCCAGAAGATCTCTGGGGCCACTGCAACCAGCATTACGAAGGTTTCCCTCATCCTTCGTCCGAGAAAACTGTCTCCGTAGAACTCTCTGTTCAATGAAAACATTTCAATATCGCATAGATGGTTTTCGATCTTTTCCAAATTGATGTAGAAGAAGATGTAGTAGCCGGCGAGATGTAAGGTCGTGATCACTGTCAATATCAGTGCCAAGAGTCCGGTGGGGATATCTGCCATTATTGGCCCCACTCATAGATGTACTCGCCGGTCAATTCGCCGACAAATTCACCAACTAGACCTCCGCTGTATCCGCCAACCACGCCGCCGACGATTCCGCAGCCAATTACGCCGACTCCATAGGTAGGAACTCCCAAAACAACTGCACAAATCGAGGCTCCTGCTGACGCGCCCACTCCACCGCCGACGTGACCAAACATTGTGCTGAGGACAAATTTGCCACCTTCGATGTGTTGCGCCTTCCGACAAAACTCCTCCCGCCCCGTCGAACATGCCTCCTTGATTTCAAGGCCTGCTGAAATTGCATTCAGCCCAATCCCCACAGGCGTCCCGAATTTCAGCAACTTCGCCACTCTAGCGATTCGCCCCACCCGCTCCGCATACCCCTGGATCTCGCCCGTATGCAGATAACTCTTGGTCGACAACCCCAGCATCTTCTTAAGCGGACCTTTTTTCCGCAACCCGGTCCCCCAGCGGGCAATGCCTTCCAGTTGCTTATCAAGCGTGGCAAACAGCGCTCTTCGCTGGTTGATGAACTCCTGCCGGGCAATGGGTGTTCCGCGCGCCAGCGACAATTTGTAAAGCCGCTCGATCTCTTCCAGGGTTTTCTTCACACCTTCAAGGTGCTTGCCCCAACTCCCGGTGGCAGCGCCGATACCCAGCGATCCATAACTGAGCATGTTCTGCAGCAGGTCGTAGTTCTCGATGAGCTGGCTGCCCGCCCCTTTCACTTGACGATGGACGTTACGCGCCAGGTTCATCAGCTCTGTCTCTTCCGCCGTGAGAGTGCCGTTTGAACCGTCGCTGACAATCACCAGTTGGCCTGGCATCACCACAACGTTTCGGATATGTGCGTTAAGCACATCGAACTTCGCACCTCCGCCCACCCGTGCCTTGAGTGTGAAATAGGTCTGTATGCGGTCATTGATAAACACATGTGGTTTGGACACGGGCTGTCCTCAGCTAAAGCGCTTGTTGGCGATGCGGTCCCAGCCGCCAACTACATTGCCGGCTGCCGCGCCATCGCTGCGTTTCTGCTGGGTGTACAGAATGCGGACGCGGCCGAAGTTGATTTGCACGTGTTCCAGCGGCTCGCCGCTCTCACCGCTTTGGCTGAAGTCAGAAATGATCACCTCTTCGAGGCGCACTTCGTAGTACTTGAGCTTGTCGCCTCCCGCGCGGTACAGGCACAACGTCAGGTCCTTGATGTGCGTGCCCGCGCAACTGGCTTCAAACAACGCAGCGCTGGATTGATCCAGGCGTTTGCTGAAGCTGAAGTCGCTGAGGCTGGCCCGACCCGAGCCCGCGCCGCCGTTCGAGCTGGCGGTGGCCGAAGTACTCTGGCTAACGCCGAAGTCGTAGGCCACGATTTCGATCCAGCCCTTGTTGCGCTCATCCAGCGACTCGCCGTCGATCCCGTTCACCTTGATGAATCCGTCAAATGCCATGCTGCGTGTCCTTGCTGAGGTCAGATCCAGCAAGGATAGGGAGAGGGCATTGGGCTTTGAAGCGCGGCGAGGGGGGCTGAAAGTGATTTTCAGAACGGTCCTACACTGGTCCCTTGGCACGTCTTACGGAAGATTCCGTAACGGGTGATGTTCGCCGCAGTAGTCGTTCAAAAGGGCTGGAAACTGCCGGATTCGCGTGGCGCGCAGAGGGTGCGCGCCAACAGTAAATACCCGAGAGCGCTTACATCAAACCCGCGCCGTCTGCTTCTCGATGGTCTCGACCGGCGAGGCGTCGGCCAAGCGGTTCACCTGGCGCAGGGCCTTGAAGCCAACCATCCAGGCGCCAACGACACCCAGTGTGCACACGCCGCCGATGATCGCGGCGGGCACGGCCCCCCAGAGCGCCGCGCTGCTGCCGGCGCGGAATTCGCCCAGCTCGTTGGACGAACCGATAAACAACATATTCACCGCATTGACCCGCCCGCGCATGTCGTCCGGCGTCGAGAATTGCACCAGTGTGGAGCGGATATAGACGCTGACCATATCCGCCGCACCGGCGATCATCAAAGCCAGCAGCGACAGCCAGAACAGCGTCGACAGGGCGAACACCAGATTGGCGACGCCGAACACCGCGACGGCGATGAACATGACCAGACCGACGTGTCGATCAAAAGGCCGGAAACTCAAATACAGACCCGTGCTGACCTCACCCAGACTCATCGCGCTGCGCAGCGCGCCCAGCCCTTGGGGGCCCAGGTGCAGCACTTCGTGGGCATAAATCGGCAGCAGCGCCACCACGCCGCCGAGTAGCACCGCGAATAGATCCAGTGAGATGGTGCCGAGGATAATCGGCCGCGAGCGGATGAAGGCGATGCCGGCGGTGAAACGCTTCCAGGCCGTGGATTCGAGAATCTGCTTTTTGCCGGCGTACAGCACCGGCACGCGGATCAGCAACAGCACGCCAGCGATGAAGCTGGCCATGCACACGGAATAGGTCAGCCCGCCGCCGCCTGCTGCATACAGACCGCCGCCGACTAGCGGCCCGGCGATGGTTGCAATGCGCATGATCATGCTGTTGGTGGCGATGGCCGACGCGAGTTTTTCACGCGGGACGACTTGTGGCAGCAGGCTCTGCAACGCCGGCCCGGTGAACGCCCTCGCGCAACCGAACAAGGCGAGGGTGGCGTAAATCAGCCGTGTGTCTTGATGATGGGTCACAGAGAACAGCATCAGCATCAGGCTGCATACGGCTTGCACCGACCAACTGATGGTCAGGATCATCTTGCGATCATAGCGGTCGATCAAGTCGCCGGCCGGCATCAACAGCAGCAGCATGGGAATGAACTGCGCGAGGCCTACATACGCCAGCGAAATCGGGCTGCGGGTCATGTCGTAGACCTGCCAGGCGACAACCACCGCCTGAATCTGCATGGCGAAAACGGCAGCAAGGCGCGCGGTCAGGAAGGCGAAAAAGCCGGGCAGCCGCAGGGCGCTTTTGGCGGAAGATTCAGACGATGAGGCGGGCGATTCGGAGCTCAAGGCAAGGCATCCATCGAAGCGAAAGACGGCCGAGAGTTATACACCGGTCTGGCGCGGTTCGCCGCTAGCTGTCAGGAATTTAATGATGGATGGTGCGGGATATGCTGCGGGCGCATGGAGATCAGAAGGCCTGTTCCCGGCTGAAGCCGGTCCTACTGATGATAGTAGGACCGGCTTCAGCCGGGAACGACGGAATCGCGCTGTCAGCGGCGAACCAGCAAAACCCCCGACTCCATGTGATGGGTATACGGAAACTGATCAAACAGCGCGCACCGCTCGACCCGGTGGGTGTCGTGCAGTTGTGCGATGTTGGCGGCCAGGGTTTCCGGGTTGCACGAGATGTACAGGATGCGCTCAAAACGTCGCGTCAGCTCGCACGTGTCTGGGTCCATGCCGGCGCGGGGCGGGTCGACGAACACGCTGCCGAAGTCGTAGCTTTTCAGGTCGACACCGGCCAGACGACGAAACGGGCGCACCTCATTCAGGGCTTCTGTCAGCTCCTCAGCCGACAGTCGCACCAGCGACACGTTATCCACAGCGTTGTCCGCCAGGTTACTCAGCGCCGCGTTGACCGACGTCTTGCTGATCTCGGTCGCCAGTACCTTGCGCACGCGGGTCGCCAACGGCAGCGTGAAGTTGCCATTGCCGCAATACAGCTCCAGCAAATCATCGTCGCGGTCGCCCAGCGCGTCATACGCCCAGCTCAGCATTTTCTGGTTTACCGTGCCGTTGGGCTGGGTGAACGCGCCCTCCGGCTGGCGATAACTGAAAGTCCGGCCAGCGACGTCCAGCTGCTCGGTCACGTAATCGCGGCCAATCACCAGTCGCTGCCCTTTCGAGCGGCCAATCACACTGACCTTCAGATCAGCCGCCAATTGCTCCGCCTCGACTTGCCAGGCCTCATCCAGCGGGCGGTGATAGCACAGGGTGATCATGCCGTCGCCGGCCAGCGTGGTCAGAAAATCCACCTGAAACAGCTTGTGATTGAGGGTCTTGCTGGCCTCCCAGCGATCCCGCAGCACCGGCATCAGCGCGTTGATCTGCTGGCTGGCAATAGGGAAGTCGTTGATCAGGATCGGCGTGTGCTTGTCCCCCGGCGCGAACATCGCATAGTGACGCTTGCCGTCGTCGCGCCACAGGCGGAACTCGGCGCGCAAGCGGTAGTGCTCGCGCGGCGAATTGAAGACCTGAGGCTCGGGCGCCTCGAAAGGCGCCAGTAGCTCGCGCAGGCGCGCGGCCTTTTCATCGAGCTGAGCGGCGTAGTTTGCAGGGTCGAACGTAGAACTCATGGATAAAAGCCCAGCTTGATCACGAACAGAATCGACAGCACGACCAGCGCCGAATTCAGCTCGCGGCCCCGGCCCGACAACAGCTTGATCACGGTCCAGGAAATGAAGCCAAAGGCGATGCCGTTGGCGATCGAATACGTGAATGGCATGGCCAGTGCGGTGATCACCACAGGTGCTGCTTCAGTGATGTCGTCCCAGTTGATTTCGGCAAGGCCCGAGGTCATCAACACAGCCACGAACAGCAGGGCAGGGGCGGTGGCGAATGCTGGAACGCTGCCAGCCAGCGGCGCGAAAAACAGTGCGAGCAGAAACAGCACGGCAACCACGATAGCCGTCAGACCGGTCCGGCCGCCGGCACTCACGCCCGCCGCGGATTCGATGTAACTGGTGGTGGTCGAGGTGCCCAGCAGAGAACCGGCCATGGCCGCGGTGCTGTCGGCGATCAGCGCACGGCCCATCTTCGGCATGTGGCCGTCCTTGCCCATCAGGCCCGCACGCTTGGCGACGCCGATCAGGGTGCCGGAGTTGTCGAACAGGTCGACGAACAGGAAGGAGAAAATCACGCTGACCAGACCGATGTTCAGTGCGCCGGGAATGTCCAGCTGCAGGAAGGTCGGCGCCAGTGAAGGCGGCATCGACACCACACCGCCGAACGGCGAGAAGCCCATCACAATAGAAATGATGGTGACGGCCAGAATGCCGATCAGCACGGCGCCGCGTATTTTCAGGGCTTCCAGGGCCACGATCAGTGCGAAGCCCAGCGCCGCAAGAATCGGTGCCGGTTTGGCCAGATCGCCCAGGCCAACCATGGTGGCCGGGTTAGTCACCACGATGCCGGCGTTGTGCAGCGCAATCAGCGCCAGGAACAGGCCGATACCGGCGGCAATGGCCGAGCGCAGCGGCAGCGGGATGCTGTTGATGATCCATTCGCGGATGCGGAAGATCGACAGCAGGAAAAACATCACTGCCGAAATGAACACCGCGCCCAGCGCTACTTGCCAGGTGTGGCCCATGTGCAGCACCACGGTGTAGGTGAAGAAGGCATTCAGGCCCATGCCCGGCGCCAGCGCGATCGGGTAGTTGGCGATCAGCCCCATGACTGTGGAGCCGATGGCCGCCGCCAGGCAGGTAGCGACAAAGATCGCGCCCTTGTCCATGCCGGTCTCGCCAAGAATGCTCGGGTTTACGAACAGGATGTAGGCCATGGCCAGGAAGGTGGTGACCCCGGCCAGAATTTCGGTGCGCACATTGGTGTTATGTGCCCTGAGTTGAAACAACCGCTCCAGCATTTAAGGCTCCCCGGTGACGCTCCGCGTCATTTATGTAGTCGACTGAAACAGCAAAGCACAGCTCACCGAAACGGCTTGCACAAATTCTGCCAGTTGCAAAAAGCCGCGCATCATACCAGCAGCTCCGGGCGATGGGGCCTGGCGCGTGTCGTCGGATTGCAAATGTCCGGATCGGCTTGCCCCATCCGGGCGCCCCGCTGCGTCAAAACGCTCATCACAAACCCTGAACGTTTCCGAAACCACACAAGTCGTACCCCTTAAGACGCAGATCACTGCGCTGATCGAGTACCTACCGTGAGGCTTCCCATGAGTGCAACCAATGAACAGGCGTTCGCAGGGCATTCCATCGCCCTGACGTTGAACGGCCAGACCCGACAAGTGGACGTGCAGCCCTGGACCACGCTGCTGGATATGCTGCGCGAGCAGCTCGATCTGGTCGGCACCAAAAAGGGCTGTGACCACGGCCAATGCGGTGCATGCACCGTGCTGCGCGATGGCAAACGCATCAATGCGTGCCTGACCCTGGCGATCATGTGTGACGGCGCCGAGCTGACCACGATCGAAGGGCTTGCCGAAGGCGACACGCTGCACCCGATGCAGCAAGCGTTCATCAAACATGACGCCTTCCAGTGCGGCTACTGCACGCCCGGGCAGATCTGCTCGGCAGTCGGCCTGGCCAACGAAGGCCGCGCCAGCACCGACGACGAAGTGAAAGAACTGATGAGCGGCAACCTGTGCCGTTGCGGCGCCTACAGCAACATCCGCGCGGCGGTGGTGGAAGTCTTGCCATCAATGAATGCCGCACCGGATCAGGGAGGGCGCGGCCAATGAATCCCTTCAGCTACAGCAAGCCGTCCGACATCGCTCAGGCGGTCAATCTTGCAGGCCCTGCCAGCCGGTTCATCGCAGGCGGTACGAACCTGCTGGATTTGATGAAAGAAAACATCGCCCGCCCCGAGCACCTGATCGACATCACCGGGCTGCCGCTCAAAGACGTCCGCGCAACCGACAGTGGCGGCCTGATGATCGGCGCGCTGGTGAGTAACGCCGACCTGGCCTGGCATCCGCTGATCGAGCGCGATTATCCGCTGCTGTCCCAAGCCATTCTGGCGGGCGCCTCGCCGCAGTTGCGCAACATGGCGAGCACCGGTGGCAACCTGTTGCAGCGCACCCGCTGCTACTACTTCTACGACTCAACCGTGCCGTGCAACAAGCGCGAGCCTGGCACGGGTTGCCCGGCGAAAGAGGGCCTGAACCGCATCCACGCGATCCTGGGCGCCAGCGATGCCTGCGTCGCGACTCACCCCTCGGATATGTGCGTGGCCCTGGCTGCGCTCGAAGCCCGCGTCCACGTCCAGGGGCGCGCCGGTGCCCGGGTGATCGAGTTCGCTGACTTCCATCGCTTGCCGGGAGATGCGCCGCAGCGCGACAACCAGCTCGCCGACGATGAACTGATCACCGCTGTCGAGCTGCCAGCGCCACGTTTTCAGCAGCACAGCCACTACCTGAAAATCCGTGACCGCGCCTCTTACGCCTTTGCCCTGATCTCAGTGGCCGCTGCTGTCGAGCTTGATGGCGATGTCATCCGTGACGTGCGCATCGCCCTGGGTGGCGTGGCGCACAAACCTTGGCGCGACACGGCCGTCGAGCAGTCGCTCAAAGGTCAGCCGGTCTCGCGGGAAAACTTTGTTGCCGCCGCCGACGCGATGCTGCGCGACGCTCAGCCGCTGGCGCACAACGCTTTCAAGATCAAGCTGGCCCGCCGCGCGATCGTTCGCGCCTTGAGCGATGCCACCTTGGGAGGAACTGTTTAATGAACGCCAATACACCCACCCCGGGAACGGCCTCCGCGCTGGGCCAACCGATGGACCGCGTCGATGGACGCCTGAAAGTCACCGGCCAGGCCCGCTACGCCGGCGAGTACCCGGAGGCAGGCCTGCTGCATGCCAGCGTGGTCTCCAGCACTATCGCCTCGGGTCGCGTCGTGCGTATCGATGCCTCGCAAGCGCTGGCGGTCCCTGGCGTGATCGCGGTTATCGATCACACCAATCGCCCGCACATCGCCAGCTATGACGAGGACTATCAGGACGCCGACGCCGCCGAAGGCTCGCCGTTCCGCCCGTTCTACAACGACCACGTGCTTTACAGCGGCCAGCCTCTGGCGCTGGTAGTGGCAGACACCCTTGAACTGGCGCGGCATGCCGGCTCCCTCGTGCGCATTGAGTACGAAACCAAGCCGCACCAGACCGACCTCAGTGTGGGTCAGAGTGACGCCCACACCGCGCCGGCCGAAACGCCGAAACCGCGTGGGGATTTTTCGGGCGCATTCGCCCAGGCGGCGGTCACGGTCGACAGCCACTACAGCACGCCCAACGAACACCACAACCCGATGGAGCCGCACGCCTCCACGGTGTTCTTCAAGGCTGACGGCAGCCTGGAGATCCACGATAAAACCCAAGGCACGCAGAACTGCCAGGACTACCTGCACAGTGTGTTCGGTCTGGAGAAAGAGAAGATCCGCATCCTCGCAGCCTTCGTCGGTGGCGCCTTCGGTTCCGGCCTGCGTCCGCAATACCAGTTGCCGCTGGCCGTCATGGCGGCATTGAAGCTCCAGCGTTCGGTGCGTCTGACCCTGACCCGCCAGCAGATGTTTACCTTCGGCTATCGTCCGCAAACCTTGCAGCACATGCGGCTCGGGGCGTCCAAAGACGGCAAGCTGATGGCGGTCGCCCACGACGCCATCGGTCAGACCTCGCGCTTTGAGGACTTTGCCGAGCACGTCGTTGAATGGAGCGGCATGCTCTATCAGTGCGACAACGTGGCATTGAGCTACAAGCTCGCGCCGCTGGACGTTTACACGCCGCTGGACATGCGCGCACCGGGCGCCGCTTCCGGCATGGTCGCGCTGGAATGTGCGATGGACGAGCTGGCCATTGCGGCCGGTATCGACCCCGTGCAGCTGCGAGTGATCAACTTTGCCGACAGCAACGGCAACGAAGGCAAGCCGTATTCCAGTAAAGAACTGCTGGCGTGTTACGAACAAGGCGCCGAGCGTTTCGGCTGGAGCAAGCGCAACCCCGAGCCGCGCAGCATGCGTCAGGGCCGGCAACTGGTGGGTTGGGGCATGGCCGGCGGTGTATGGGAAGCCATGCAGATGCCCGCCAGCGCCAAGGCCAGTATCGACAGCAGCGGCAAGATCACCGTCAGCAGCGCCACCACCGACATCGGCACTGGCACTTACACGGTCATGACCCAGATCGCCGCTGAGGCCGCTGGCGTGAAGCCTGAGGACGTCACCTTCGTACTGGGTGATTCTTCGCTGCCGACGTCGCCATTGCAGGGTGGCTCGTTCACGGTGTCGTCCGTGGGCACGGCGGTGCAGCAGGCCTGTCGTGCCTTGCGCGCCAAGTTGCTCGACGCCGTTCGCATGGCGCATCCGCAATACGCGGTGGTGGACATGGCCGATGTGGGTTACGGCGACGGTTATCTGCTCATCGACGATGAGCGTTTTGCTTACGCCGACATTGTCCGCGAGTCGTCCCACGAGACGCTTGAAGTGCAGATCGACGCCAAGCCTGACGACAAGCGCGAAGGCTACTCGACGGCGACGCACTCGGCGGTATTCGTCGAAGTGCTGGTGGACGAAGACCTGGGCACTATCCGCGTCAATCGGGTGGTCGACGCCGTTGCGGCGGGCCGTGTGGTCAATCCGAAAACCGCGCGCAGCCAGATTCTCGGCGGCGTGGTCTGGGGTATCGGTCAGGCGTTGCAGGAAGAAAGCCAGACCGACCACACCCTCGGGCGCTTCATGAACCACAGCCTGGCCGAGTATCACATTCCAGTGAACGCGGACATCGGCGAGATCGACGTGCTGTTCGTGGAAGAGAACGACAGCATCGTCAATGACCTGGGCTCCAAGGGTGTGGGCGAGATCGGCATCGTCGGCGTGGCCTCGGCCATTGCCAATGCCATCTACCACGCCACGGGCAAGCGGGTCCGGGAATTCCCGATTACGCTGGATAAAGTGCTGTAACCAACGCCGTATCTTGTGCCCTGATCGTTCTCACGCTCTGCGTGGGAACGATCATTTTCTCTGCTGTGCCCTCTAATCCCCCTCATTCAATGTCGCCCCAGTGCAAGCACAGGTCGCGCTGGTGCGCTTGTTGCTCAGGCCTGCTGCGTACCTTGCACCAACGCGGCAGCCACCGAATTGCCGTGGGTCTTCAAGCCTTGAAAAACTGCCGAAAAGAGCTGAATAAAATAACGAGCCGACCCGAGGAGCACCCATGAACTCATTTATTCGTCATATCAGTTGCGCTGTGTTGATGCTGAGCAGCAACGCCCTGATGGCTGCAGAAGCCGCCAAATGCCAAAACGTGCGCATGGGTGTGGTCAACTGGACGGACGTCGTCGCCACCAGCGCTGTTGCCGAAGTGCTGCTTCAGAACATGGGCTACGAGGTCAAACAGACCAGCGCCGCTCAGCAAATCGTCTTCGGCGGTTTGCGTGACGATCGGCTCGACGTATTCATGGGTTACTGGAAGCCGGCGATGGACAAGAACATCGCGCCGTTTGTGGCCGCCAATCAGGTCAAAGTCCTCGACGTGCCGAGCATGAGTGATGCCCAGGCAACCCTGGCGGTGCCGGATTACGTGGCGTCAGGCGGATTAAAAACATTCGGCGATATCGCAAAATTCAAAGACAAACTCGGTGGCAAGATCTACGGCATCGAGCCCGGCACCGGCGCCAACGCCAACATCAAGGGCATGATCGAGAAGAACCAGTTCGGGCTCGGCGGTTTCCAGTTGGTCGAGTCCGGGGAGGCAGGCATGCTCGCGGCGGTGCAGCGTGCGATCAAGCGTAATGAATGGGTGGTATTCGTTGGCTGGACCCCGCACCCGATGAACATCAACATGAAGATCGCCTACCTGACCGGCAGCGAAGATGTGTTCGGGCCGGGTGAAGGCGCTGCGACCGTTTCCGTGGTCACGGCGCCGGATTACGCATCGCGCTGCCCGAACGTCAGCAAGCTGATGAGCAACCTGAAGTTCACGGCCGCTCAGGAAAGCCAGATGATGGTGCCGATCATGGACCGCAAGGCGCCAACCGACGTTGCTCGCCAGTGGCTCAAGGATCATCCTGAAGACATGAAGCGCTGGCTGGATGGCGTGACAACCTTCGATGGCAAAGACGCAGCGTCCGCCGTGCAAGTGGCGGTGAACAAGTAACCAAGCACGCCTGGCCAAGGGCTCGGGCTGGAGCAGCCAATGCCCACGTCTTACCCGCTGTCCCCCGAAATGTCGGCGTTCGTGACCCATACCCTGAGTTTCAGCAGCACGTCCGAGGACATCAACGAGCAGCGCCGCGCGTATTCCCGGATGAGTGAAGCGTTCACGCCCACCCGTCCGGGGCAGCTCGATGTAAGGGACTTCGCCCTCGGCGGCGTGGCGGTGCGCAGTTACCGGCCTCAGCGGTTGTCCCTCGAACACCCGGCGCCGTGCGTGATGTACCTCCACGGCGGCGGCTGGGTGGTGGGCGATCTCGATTCCCACGACTTTCTGACCGCGGCACTGGCGGCCGACCTCAATGCCGTGGTCATCGCCGTGGATTACCGGCTGGCGCCCGAACATCCATTTCCCGCAGGGTTCGGCGACTGTCTGGCGGTCTGGCACGCCTTGCAGATACACGCGCAGCGGCTGGACATCGACCCACGCCGTATCGCCATCGCCGGCGATAGCGCCGGCGGCAATCTTGCCGCTGCAGTGTGCCTGGCATTGCGCGATTCCGGTGAGCGCCAGCCGGTGGGGCAGGCGCTGATTTACCCGGAACTGGGCGGCGCCAACGATCTGCCGTCGCGCCATGAATGCGCCGACGCGCCGCTTCTTTCTACCGCTGAGCTGGCGTATTACCGACAGCTCTACATGACGGCGGACGAACAATCGGCCTATGCCCGGCCACTCGACGCCGGAAATTTCAATGATCTGGCGCCTGCGTTCATTGCTGTCGCGCAGTTCGACCCCTTGCGTGATGACGGCGTCTGCTACGAGCGTGCATTGCGCGAAGCGGGTGTGCGCACCGAGTTCGATCCCGGGCTCGGGCTGCTTCACGGCAGTCTCAGGGGCAAAGGCCAGGTGCCGGAAGTGGACGCGCTTTATCAGCGGCTGGTTTGCGCGCTGTTGGGCTTTATTCGCGATCCTTTGTAGGGCCTTGCACCTGGAGGTTTTAACTGCCGTGCTGCAGATTCGCCGCTCTGCTCTGCTTCCCGTCAACTGCACTGCCCTGAAAGGTGAGTCAACTCGCCACGCGACAAAAGACCACGCAGAGCAAGTGCCGAAATGGGACTACTCTTTCCATGTCAGCTGACCTGGATCAATACCTTGGCGTGTATTGGTCGAACTGGCCGCCTGACGCATCTCCCCGGTCGCCGACCTGAGTACGAAACCACGAGAACAACGGCCACACCTCGTACTCAATACACCGTGGGAGCAGTCGCTGCAGGCCCCAAGTCTGAAGCCAGTTCCACCTGATAGAGGAAGACCTATGTTCGGCTTAGAGGCGCTCGATCTCGCCCGAATCCAGTTTGCGTTCACTGTTTCATTTCACATTCTTTTCCCTGCCATCACCATTGGTCTGGCGAGCTTCCTCGCGGTGCTCGAAGGCTTGTGGCTGAAAACCCATGACAACACTTATCGCGACCTCTATCACTTCTGGTCGAAAATCTTCGCCGTCAACTTCGGCATGGGTGTGGTTTCCGGGTTGGTCATGGCCTACGAGTTCGGCACTAACTGGAGTCGCTTCTCCGATTTCGCCGGTGCTGTGACCGGGCCCTTGCTGACCTACGAAGTGCTCACGGCGTTCTTCCTCGAAGCGGGCTTCCTGGGCGTCATGCTGTTCGGCTGGAACCGTGTCGGCCGTGGCTTGCATTTCTTCGCTACGTCCATGGTGGCGGTTGGCACGCTGATTTCGACCTTCTGGATTCTGGCCTCCAACAGCTGGATGCAGACCCCGCAGGGCTTCGAGATCATTGATGGCCGCATCATCCCGGTGGACTGGTTCGCGGTGATCTTCAACCCGTCGTTCCCGTACCGCCTGATGCACATGGCAATCGCCGCCTTCGTCTCCACGGCGTTCTTCGTCGGCGCATCGGCGGCCTGGCATCTGCTGCGTGGTCGTGACAATCCGGCGATTCGCAGGATGCTGTCCATGGCCATGTGGATGGCGCTGATCGTTGCGCCAATTCAGGCCATGGTGGGCGACGCTCACGGCCTGAACACCCTTGAGCATCAACCGGCCAAGATCGCAGCCATCGAGGGTCACTGGGAGAATGTCGGTGACGAGCCGACCCCGCTGATCCTGTTCGGCATCCCGGACATGAAAGAAGAGCGCACCAAATACGCGGTCGAGATTCCGTATCTGGGCAGCCTGATCCTGACCCACAGCCTGGACAAGCAGATCCCGGCGCTGAAGTCCTTCCCGCCGGAAGACCGTCCGAATGCGCTGATCGTGTTCTGGTCGTTCCGCGTCATGGTGGCGCTGGGCATGCTGATGATCGCGGTCGGTCTGTGGAGTGCCTGGTTGCGCTGGCGCGGCGGGCTGTACACCAATCGCTGGTTCCTGCGGCTGGTCATGTGCATGGGGCCGGCCGGTCTGATTGCGATGCTGGCGGGCTGGTTTACCACCGAAATCGGGCGTCAGCCCTGGGTGGTCTACGGGATCATGCGCACGGCGAATGCCGTGTCCAGACACAGCGTTGAACAGTTGAGCATCACTCTGGTGCTGTTCGTGGTGGTGTATTTCCTGCTGTTCGGCACAGGCTTCGGCTACATGATGCGTCTGGTGCGCAAAGGGCCAAAAACCCATGAAGGCGACACGCCGGCACATGGCGGACCAGGGCAGAAACGCACCCCGGCGCGTCCTCTCTCTGCTGCTGATGAAAGCAGCACGGACCACCGTAAAGACAGCCTGACTGAGGGGAACTGAGCCATGGGTATCGATCTTCCACTGATCTGGGCCGTGATCATCATCTTCGGCGTCATGATGTACGTCATCATGGACGGCTTCGATCTGGGCATCGGGATACTGTTCCCGTTCATGAAGGACAAGACGGACCGCGACGTGATGATGAACACCGTCGCACCGGTCTGGGACGGCAATGAAACCTGGCTGGTACTGGGCGGGGCCGGCTTGTTCGGCGCCTTCCCGCTGGCCTACTCGGTCGTGCTCGAAGCGCTGTACCTGCCGTTGATCTTCATGCTGTTCGGGCTGATATTTCGCGGCGTGGCCTTCGAGTTTCGCTTCAAGGCCACTGATATCAAGCGGCACCTGTGGGACAAGGCGTTCATCGGCGGTTCGCTGGTGGCGACATTCTTCCAGGGCGTGGCACTGGGCGCGTACATCGACGGCATTCCCGTGGTCGACCGAGCCTATGCCGGCGGTGGCCTGGACTGGCTGACGCCGTTCTCGATCTTCTGCGGCCTGGCGCTGATCGTGGCATACGCATTGCTCGGCTGCACTTGGCTGATCATGAAGACCGAAGGGGCGTTGCAGAAAGCCATGCACGATCTGGCACGACCTTTGGCCCTGGCCACGCTGGTGGTCATGGCGATCGTCAGCCTGTGGACGCCACTGGCCCATCAGGCCATCGCCGATCGCTGGTTCAGCCTGCCAAACCTGTTGTGGTTCATGCCGGTGCCGGCGCTGGTCATGGTAACGATGTACGGCCTGTTCAAAGCGGTGGCGCGCAACGCCAACTACGCGCCGTTCCTGTTGACACTGGTGCTGATCTTCCTGGGCTACAGCGGTCTGGGCATCAGCTTGTGGCCGAACATTATTCCGCCAACCGTGTCCATCTGGGCCGCTGCCTCGCCGCCACAGAGCCAGGGTTTCATGCTGGTCGGTACGCTGTTCATCATTCCGCTGATCCTGGGTTACACGTTCTGGAGCTATTACGTATTCCGCGGCAAAGTCACCCACGAACACGGCTATCACTAGCAGCCAGTGGCCCCGGGTTATTGCCGGGGCCTGACTGCGGGAGAGGAGGGTTTAGCGATGTCGGTTAAAGAATCTGTTCAGTACGAAGGTCGGAATCAAAACGAGCACAAGCGCGAGGTTGATCCAGCGCAAGGCAAGCCACTGTGGCAGCGCATCGGCTGGCTGTTGATCATCTGGACCGGCAGCGTGCTGGCGCTGTTCGTGGTCGCCATGCTGCTGCGCATGTTCATGACAGCGGCAGGCATGAAGTCGCATTGAGTTATTCCCGCTCGATAAAAAACCCGCCTCGGCGGGTTTTTTTTGGCTGCACATCTGAAGTCAAGACGACGAGCGCGGTGAGCTATTTACGCGCCTTGAGGATCACGAACTTCGGCGTCGCCGCCACTTGCTCCACGCCTCGGAACAGTCGCGCCAGTTTGCTGTGATAGCCCAGATGCCGGTTGCCGACGATGTACAGCGCGCCGCCGGTGACCAGCGCCGAGCGCGCCTGCTGGAACATTCGCCAGGCGAGGAAGTCGCCGACCACTTGTTGCTGGTGAAACGGCGGATTACACAGGACGACGTCCAGCGAATCGGGTTCCTGCGACGCCAGCCCGTCACCTGCGTGAATCACCGCCGGCCGCTCGCCGAGGGCAAGTCTCCAGTTCTCCTGCGCCGACTGCACCGCCATGAACGACTCGTCCACCAGCGTGTAATGCGCGTCAGGGTTGTCCAAGGCACTGGCGATGGCGAGCACGCCATTGCCGCAGCCCAGATCCGCGACCCGCGCCGAGCCCAGGCCTTTGGGCAAGTACGGCAGGAAGGCCCGCGTGCCGATGTCCAGACCGTCACGGCAAAACACGTTGGCGTGGTTGATCAGTTCGATCTTCGGCTCGTCCAGCGTGTAACGGGTGGGGTAGGGCGAAGGCTGAACGGTTTTGACCTCAGGGGTGCAGAACAGCAGCCGCGCTTTTTTCACGGCGAGGGATGCTTGCACGGGGCCGATGTACTCTTCCATCAGCTCGCCAGCCGAGCGGGGCAGGTGCTTGATCATCCCGGCAGCGACGACTTTGGCGTTCGGGGCCAGTTGGTCCTGCAAACGAATCAGCTGTTCTTCCAGCAAGGCGAGTGTCTTCGGCACGCGAATCAGCACCCAGTCGAAGGGGCCGGTCAACGGCGCGCTGGCTGGGATCACCGGCACAGCGTCATAGGTCAGGCCGTTGCGCACCAGGTTCTTTTCCAGAGCCTGGGCGCCGAGGTACGAATCCGTGCTGCTGACCACTGTGGCATGGGGCGCGAGACTGGCTGCGAGCGCGCCGAAACTGTCGTTGAGCACCAGCACCCGTGTTTGCAGCGTTACGCCCTGTTCAGCGACGTGGTTGAGCAGGTACTCGTCAGCGGCATCGAAGGCCTGCAAGGGCTCATCCGACTGTTCCGGCTGGCGGATCAGATCGAGCTGGGCAAGCGGGGTGGTAAGCAGGGGCATGGGCGGAGCGTTTCCAGTCGTTGATGGCGTGATCGGCGTGCTGGCGGGAGTTGCACCTGTGCCGGCGTCACGAGGTTCGCGAAGCCGGCGATTTTACGTGTTTTTTGCCCACACGCACCGGGCTTTTCGTCCTGGCTTCGCCCCAGCGTCGCCTTATGCCTAGATCACCCCGTCTTTCGTTGCCTGAACCACTGCCGACATCTTGTTGCAGGCGCCGATCTTCTGAATGGCTTTGCCCACGTGGAAATTAACGGTGCGCGCTGTGACATCAAGGATCAACGCGACTTCGGCCGCCGTCTTGCCCGTAGCGCACCACTTCAATACCTCTACCTCTCTGATCGTCAGGCCCTTGTAGGTGAGCGTCTCCGCGCTCGTCGTGCAGCCGTCCCCCCTCTTGCCGATGTCCATCGCGTGCCTCCATGCTCAGTCTTGATCGTCCTGATCGAAGTCTAGGAAACAATCACGGCCTCAAAAGCGTCGCGCCTGGGGAACAAGCCGGAGTGGTGACTGATGAGCTACCAGCGGCATCTTTGAACAGCCATAAAATCAAAAGGTTAGGGCAGCGTTATGCGCCGTTGCGAGCCGCTTCGCGATTACACCGATAGCGAAATACTCTAAAAATCGCTCAGTCCGCTGCGGATATCACTACAAACCGACGGTGTTTATCGCGGCGGGTTTGCGGGACACTGATCACCCTTTTTTGCGAGACAGGAGCCAGGAGCGCCCCATGACTGCCAGTGCAGAGAAATTCACCCGGCAAACGCTGCTGGACGTTACGCCGCTGACTCCCAGTCTCTTTACCTTTCGCACCACCCGCGATCCCGGTTTCCGCTTCACGGCGGGACAATTCGCACGTCTGGGCGTCAACAAACCCGATGGCACGACGGTGTGGCGGGCGTACTCGGTGGTGTCCTCACCCTTCGATGAATTCCTCGAATTTTTCTCGATCGTGGTGCCCAACGGCGAATTCACCAGCGAGTTGAGCCGGCTTCGTCAGGGCGACACGCTGATGGTGGAAAAACAGGCGGTGGGTTACCTGACCCTGGATCGCTTCACCGATGGTCGCGACCTCTGGATGTTATCCACGGGCACTGGCGTGGCGCCGTTTCTGTCGATTCTGCAGGACTTTGAGGTCTGGGAAAAATTCGAGCGCATCATTCTGGTGTACAGCGCTCGCGAGTCCCGGGAGCTGGCCTACCAGCAGCTGATTGCCGAGCTGACCCAGCGCGAATACCTGGCTGAGTACGCTCACAAGTTCACGTTTATCGCGACGGTAACGAGGGAGTCGCATCCGGGGGCGCTCAGCGGACGGATTACCACGCTGATCGAAAACGGTGAGTTGGAGAAGGCGGCCGGTGTGGAGCTGACACCCGAGCACTCACGGGTGATGATTTGCGGCAATCCGCAGATGATCGAAGACACTCGCGCGATACTGAAGACCCGCGACATTCGCCTGGCGCTGACGCGCAAGCCGGGACAGATTGCGGTGGAGAATTACTGGTAGGTTCATACAGCGTTGCAATCGCAAGACCCGCACAGAAGCGGGCTTGCTCGAGTAGATGGGGATACATCCGCTGAGTTTCCAGCGGCCGGTATGCCGTCTTCGCGAGCAAGCTCGCTCCCACACGTCCAGCAGCGAGCGGTGATTCCGAGCCATCCCCCGATCCTGTGGGAGCGAGCTTGCTCGCGAAGCTCGCGTTCAGTATGCAGAGCAAACAGCCGGATGCTCGCAGCCCTCAGCCCTTAAACGAACCGGTCGGGCGTCACTGGCAGTGGCGCAGCCGGTTTGCTGTTCTGCTCTTTCAGCAGATCGCGGATTTCGCCCAGCAGCAGTTCTTCTTTGGACGGGGTTGGCGGCAGGGTCGGGGCTTTGGCTTCTTCGCGTTTCAGGCGGTTGATTGCCTTGACGCCCATGAAGATGGCGAATGCCACGATGATGAAGTCGATCACGGTCTGAATGAACTTGCCGTAAGCCAGCACCACTGCTGGCGCGGCACCTTCCGCAGGTCGCAGCACGACCGACAGATCACTGAAGTCCACGCCGCCGATCAGCAACCCGAGGGGCGGCATGATTACATCGCCTACGAACGACGAAACGATCTTGCCGAATGCCGCGCCGATGATGATACCGACGGCCATGTCGACGACGTTTCCTTTTACGGCAAAGGCTTTGAACTCGCTTAGTACGCTCATGGGTGTATTCCTTTGTTACAGATGTGAGGGGTAAATGTAGTGTAAGTCAGCTAGCTGCATCCCGCTTAAACCATGCAATCGACCGGGTACGACCCGGTAAGTTTTATTTAATCCTCCAAAAGCATGCATGCCCGGTAGCGCTGCGCCCGACGGTTTGACGCATCGGGTATGATTGCCCCTTTTTACATCGGGGGTGTCATGGCCAAGGCCAAACGCATGTACGGCTGCACCGAGTGCGGTTCGACGTTTCCCAAATGGGCCGGCCAGTGCAGCGAATGCGGCGCCTGGAACACCCTTGTTGAAACCGTGATCGACAACAGCCCAGCGGCTGCGCCCAGCGGTCGTTCCGGCTGGACCGGCCAACAGGCGCAGATCAAAACCCTGGCCGAAGTCAGTGTCGAAGAAATCCCGCGTTTTTCCACCAACTCCACTGAACTGGATCGCGTCCTTGGCGGCGGCCTGGTAGATGGCTCGGTGGTGCTGATCGGCGGTGACCCCGGCATTGGCAAGTCGACCATTCTGTTGCAGACCCTCTGCGCCATTGCCGAGCGCATGCCGGCGCTGTACGTCACCGGCGAAGAGTCGCAGCAGCAGGTCGCGATGCGTGCCCGCAGGCTTGGCCTGCCCCAGGACAAGCTGCGGGTCATGACCGAGACCTGCATCGAAACCATCATTGCCACGGCGCGCATCGAGCAGCCGAAGGTCATGGTGATCGATTCGATCCAGACCATCTTCACCGAACAGCTGCAATCTGCGCCCGGCGGCGTATCCCAGGTGCGCGAGAGCGCCGCGTTGCTGGTGCGATACGCCAAGCAGAGCGGTACCGCGATCTTCCTGGTCGGCCACGTGACCAAAGAAGGCGCGCTGGCCGGGCCTCGCGTCCTGGAGCACATGGTCGACACCGTGTTGTATTTCGAAGGTGAGTCCGATGGCCGCCTGCGCTTGCTGCGCGCCGTGAAGAACCGCTTTGGTGCCGTCAACGAACTGGGCGTTTTCGGCATGACCGACAAAGGTTTGAAAGAAGTCTCGAATCCCTCGGCGATCTTTCTCACCCGCGCGCAGGAAGAAGTCGCGGGCAGCGTGGTCATGGCCACGTGGGAAGGCACCCGGCCGATGCTGGTCGAAGTGCAGGCGCTGGTCGATGACAGCCACCTGTCCAACCCGCGTCGCGTGACGTTGGGGCTGGATCAAAACCGGCTCGCCATGTTGCTGGCCGTACTGCACCGCCACGGCGGCATTCCCACCCATGACCAGGATGTGTTTCTCAACGTCGTGGGCGGGGTGAAAGTGCTGGAAACCGCTTCCGACCTGGCCTTGATGGCCGCCGTGATGTCCAGCCTGCGCAACCGGGCGCTGCCGGGCGACTTGCTGGTGTTCGGTGAAGTGGGCTTGTCGGGAGAAGTGCGCCCCGTGCCCAGTGGGCAGGAGCGACTCAAAGAGGCGGCCAAGCACGGCTTCAAGCGCGCCATCGTGCCCAAGGGCAACGCCCCTAAAGAGTCGCCGCCGGGCCTGACGGTGATCGGCGTGACTCGCCTTGATCAAGCGCTGGACGCGTTGTTCGAATAAGGCGGCGCGGCCTATAGATGTATCAGCGCACCCAGCTCGCGCTCCAGTTCATCGTGATCGGCAATATTGAGCTCGATCAGTCGACGCAGGTGCGTCACTGAATCGAGCTCGATGTGCTTGCAGACAAACCCCAGGTGATTGTGATCATCGTGGGTCAGCTGCACCTCCATCACGACGTCTATACCGTCCTGCAACTCGATGTCGACCATGAAGCGCTGGTTGGCATCACCCTCCCAGGGCGAGGGTTTTTCGATCAGCAGCCCCTTGAGCGACAGGTCGATCAGTTGAACCGTCCAGGTCTGCTCGCCCTGGCTGAGTTTGGTTTTCGCGTCGAATGCAACGCGTTTGAAGCGACGACGTTCATTGGGATTCTCGGTCATTACGCTACTACTCCTTCTGCGCCTCAAGCGCCCATTGCGTTGACTATAGGACAAATATCGCGCTAGACCATCGTGGGGGTAGCCTTTCGCTCCGGCGGCGCTAAACTCCGCTTGCTGAATAAAAATAAGTCCACTCAGTTGGAATCAAAAAAAATGAAAAACAATAATGGTCTGCTGCGCCACGTGCCCTGGCTGATGGTTGCCATCCTTGGGGCCTGGGCGCTGGGAGTGGTTGCGTTGCGTCGCGGGGAGGCGATCAACGCACTCTGGATTGTGGTCGCCGCAGTGGCCATTTATCTGGTCGCTTATCGTTACTACAGCCTGTTCATCGCAACTAAGGTCATGCAACTCGACCCGACCCGGGCCACCCCCGCGGTGCTGAAAAATGACGGGCTCGACTACGTTCCCACCAATAAACACATCCTCTTCGGTCACCACTTCGCTGCCATTGCCGGCGCCGGCCCTCTTGTCGGTCCGGTGCTCGCCGCGCAGATGGGGTATCTGCCCGGTACGCTGTGGCTGATTGCCGGTGTCGTGCTGGCCGGTGCGGTTCAGGACTTTATGATCCTGTTCCTTTCCACGCGCCGTAACGGGCGCTCTCTGGGCGACATGGTCCGCGAAGAAATGGGCCGCATTCCCGGCACCATTGCGTTGTTCGGCTGCTTCCTGATCATGATCATCATCCTTGCGGTGCTGGCGCTGATCGTCGTCAAGGCACTGGCCGAGAGCCCATGGGGCATGTTCACGGTCATGGCAACGATTCCGATCGCGATGTTCATGGGCATCTACATGCGCTTCATCCGTCCGGGCCGTATCGGCGAGATCTCGGTGGTGGGCGTCGTGCTGTTGCTGCTGTCGATCTGGGTTGGTGGTCTGGTAGCCGCGAGTCCTGAGTGGGCGCCGATGTTCACGTTCACTGGCGTTCAGATCACCTGGATGCTGGTCGGCTACGGCTTTGTCGCCGCCATGCTCCCGGTCTGGCTGGTACTGGCGCCTCGCGACTACCTGTCCACGTTCCTGAAAATCGGCACCATCATCGCCCTGGCGATCGGCATCCTGATTCTCGCGCCAGAGCTTAAAATGCCTGCGCTGACGCAGTTCACCGACGGCACCGGTCCGGTCTGGAAAGGCACCCTGTTTCCGTTCCTGTTCATCACCATCGCCTGTGGCGCGGTATCCGGTTTCCACGCGCTGATTTCTTCGGGCACCACGCCTAAGCTGCTGGATAACGAAGTCAACGCCCGTTACATCGGTTACGGCGGCATGCTGATGGAGTCGTTCGTGGCGATCATGGCCATGGTTGCGGCTTCGGTCATCGAGCCAGGCGTGTACTTCGCGATGAACAGCCCGGCGGCGATCGTCGGCTCCGACGTCAATTCGGTCGCGCAGATGGTCAGCAGTTGGGGCTTCCTCATCACGCCGGATCAATTGACCGCGGTGGCGAAGGACATCGGCGAAAACACTGTGCTGGCACGTGCCGGTGGTGCACCGACCCTGGCCGTGGGGATCGCTCAGATCCTGCACCAGGCGTTCCCGGGTCAGAACACCATGGCGTTCTGGTACCACTTCGCGATTCTGTTTGAAGCGCTGTTCATCCTGACCGCAGTCGATGCTGGTACCCGTGCCGGCCGCTTCATGCTGCAGGATTTGCTGGGCAGTTTTGTCCCTGCACTGAAACGCACCGAGTCCTGGACCGCCAACGCCATCGGCACCGGTGGTTGTGTCGCGCTGTGGGGGTATCTGCTGTATCAGGGCGTGATCGATCCGCTGGGCGGGATCAACACGTTGTGGCCATTGTTCGGTATCTCCAACCAGATGTTGGCGGGTATTGCGCTGATGCTGGCGACGGTCGTGCTGATCAAAATGAAGCGTCAGCAGTACGTCTGGGTGACCATCCTGCCCGCCTCGTGGCTGCTGATCTGCACTGTCACGGCAGGCTTCATCAAGCTGTTCGACCCGAGCCCAGCGGTAGGCTTCCTGGCGTTGGCGAACAAATACAGCGCGGCGGCAGATGCCGGTCAGGTGCTGGCCCCGGCCAAGACCATGGACCAGATGCAGCATGTGATCTTCAACGCCTACACCAACGCCACCCTGACCACGCTGTTCCTGTTCGTGGTCCTGAGCATTCTGTTTTATGCGCTGAAGGTCGGTCGTGCGGCGTGGGTCAAGAAAGAGCGTACCGACAAGGAATCGCCGTTCCAGGCCTTCCCGGAATCCCACTGAGTGCGCTGTAACGCGAGGAACTGTTTATGTTCAACGATCTGAGTCGCTTGGGTAAGTATCTCGGTCAGGCCGCCCGCCTTATGGTGGGCATGCCGGATTACGACAACTACGTTGAGCATATGCAGAAGACCCACCCCGACAAGCCGGTGATGTCCTACGAAGCGTTCTTCCGGGAACGCCAGGACGCACGGTACGGCGGGAAGGGCGGTCCAAAGTGTTGCTAATGATGTGACCCGTGGTCATGCAGGAGTGAGCTTGCTCGCGATGCGTTAATTCAGTCGCCGCTGTACTGACTGACATTTCGAATCGCCAGCAATCTCACTCCTGTTTTTTTTCAGCGAATCGAGGTCTTTTTTTTGTTCACACCTATCCCCGTCACGATCCTCAGCGGCTTTCTCGGCGCCGGCAAAACCACCTTGCTGCGCCATCTGCTCAAGGAGGAGCACGGCCTGAAGATCGCCGTGATCGAGAACGAATTCAGTGACGCCGGCGTTGATACCCAATTACTGGGCGATGAGCCCGTGCAGGTCATGACCCTGTCCAACGGTTGCGTCTGCTGCACCATTCACACCGACCTGACCAAAGCGCTATTCCTTTTGCTGGAGCGGCTCGACAGCGGCGAAATAGCTTTCGATCGGCTGGTCATTGAGTGCACCGGTCTGGCAGACCCCACACCGGTGGCGCAAACCTTCTTCATCGACGAGGAGCTGCGTGAGCGCTACATCCTCGACGGCATCATTACGCTGGTCGACGCCGCCCATGCCGACACGCACCTGGAGCAGACCATTGCCCAGGCGCAGATCGGCTTCGCGGATCGTCTGCTGGTGAGCAAGACCGATCTGGTGGACGAAGCAGCCTTCAATGCATTGAGCGAGCGCTTGACCCGCATCAACCGACGTGCGCCGATCCGTGTGGTCGAGCACGGCAAGATCGATCTGGCCGAACTGCTGGACGTGCGCGGCTTCAACCTCAACGCTGACATCGGCGGGATGACCTTGCGACCGGCAGCCCCTGCAGGCCGCTCCATCGACCGGATCAGCAGCCTGGTCCTGCGCAGTGACCAGCCGCTGGATATCGACAGGCTCAGCACCTTCATGAACGAGTTGCTGGAAGAGCACGGCAAACAACTGCTGCGCTACAAAGGCGTGCTGAACATCGCTGGCGAAGACCGCAAGCTGGTGTTTCAGGGCGTGCTGAAGCTGTACGGATTTGATTTCGATGTAGAGTGGGCGGAAGGCGAAAAGCGCGAAAGCGTGATCGTGTTTATTGCTGATGAGCTGCCGGAGGACAAGATCCGATCGGGGTTTTCGAAGGTGGCGGCGGACTGACATTTTCGGATGTACACAATCCCCTGTGGGAGCGAGCTTGCTCGCGAAAGTGCCAGGTCAGACGAATTCGATGGGACTGAACCGACGCCTTCGCGAGCAAGCTCGCTCCCACAGGTTTGATCTTCACTCGTCAGCTACAAAAAAGCCCGGCTCAAGAGCCGGGCTTTTTTATGCAACTGCTACTGCGTCAGATCAAGCGCCGTAAACCGGCAGCTTGGCGCAGATGGCCTGGACCTTTTCACGAACGGCGTTGATCACCGCTTCATTGTTCAGATCATCCAGGATGTCGCAGATCCAGCCGGCCAGCTGTTTGCACTCTGCTTCCTTGAAGCCGCGCGTGGTCACGGCCGGGGTGCCGAAGCGCAGGCCGGAGGTGACGAACGGGGAGCGTGGATCGTTTGGCACCGAGTTCTTGTTCACGGTGATGAACGCTTTGCCCAATGCGGCGTCGGCGTCTTTACCGGAGATGTCCTGCTTGATCAGCGACAGCAGGAACAGGTGGTTTTCAGTACCGCCGGACACCACGTCGAAACCACGCTCGATGAACACGCCGGCCATGGCCTTGGCGTTTTTCACCACTTGTTCCTGGTAGGTCTTGAACTCAGGCTGCAGCGCTTCTTTGAAGCAGATCGCCTTGGCCGCGATGACGTGCTCCAGAGGACCGCCCTGGCCACCCGGGAAAACAGCGGAGTTCAGCTTCTTCTCGATCTCGGCATTGGCGCGCGCCAGGATCAGGCCGCCGCGTGGGCCGCGCAGGGTTTTGTGGGTGGTGGTGGTGACGACGTCAGCGAAGGGAACAGGGTTCGGGTAAACGCCTGCAGCGACAAGACCGGCTACGTGCGCCATGTCGACGAACAGGTAAGCGCCGACCTTGTCTGCGATGGCGCGGAAACGCGGGAAGTCGAGGATCTGCGAGTAGGCCGAGAAACCGGCAACGATCATCTTTGGTTTGTGCTCAACAGCCAGACGCTCGACTTCGTCGTAGTCGATCAGGCCGTTGCCGTCGATGCCGTACTGAACGGCGTTGTACAGCTTGCCCGAGGAAGAAACGCTGGCGCCGTGGGTCAGGTGACCGCCGTGTGCCAGGCTCATGCCCAGGATGGTGTCGCCAGCATTGAGCAGCGCCAGGTACACCGCGCTGTTGGCCTGGGAACCCGCGTGTGGCTGGACGTTGGCGTAATCGGCGCCGAACAGTTGCTTGGCGCGGTCGATGGCCAGTTGCTCGACGATGTCGACGTATTCGCAGCCGCCGTAGTAACGCTTGCCGGGGTAGCCTTCAGCGTACTTGTTGGTGAGGACCGAGCCCTGGGCTTCCATGACGGCCGGGCTGGTGTAGTTCTCCGAGGCGATCAGCTCGATGTGATCTTCCTGACGCTTGGCTTCCTGTTCCATGGCGGCGTACAGGTCGGAGTCGTACTTGGCGATGGTCAAATTGCGGCTGAACATGGCGGTCCTCGAGGATCGGGCAGTAGAAAAGGGGGGCATTCTAACCCATCGGGTTTTATCTGGCATATGAAAGCGGGTCATGTACGTGATGAGCGTGATGCAAGGCTAAAGCCTGGCTGCAAGCCTCAAGCCTCAAGCCTCAAGCCTCAAGCCTCAAGCCTCAAGCCTCAAGCCTCAAGCTTCAAGCTTCAAGCCGTTAGCTTCAAGCTGAATGCGGCGCGGCTTCTGCTTGTAGCTTGCCGCTTGAAGCTTGCAACTCGCGTCAGTCGAGCATGAACAGCGCATCGTTGCTGAACTGCGCCTCGAACCGCGTCGCCGGCATGGGACGCCCGAACAGATAGCCCTGCACTTCGTCGCAGCCGTGTTCGCGCAGAAACTCCAGCTGCTCGTGGGTTTCCACGCCTTCGGCGATCACTGACAGATTGAGGCTGTGAGCCATGGCGATGATCGCCCGGGCGATTTGCGCGTCCTGTTCGCCGGACGGCAGGCCATCAACGAAGGTGCGGTCGATCTTCAGCACGTCGATGGGGAACTGCTTGAGGTAATTCAGCGACGAGTAGCCGGTGCCGAAGTCATCGACCGCAATGCTCAGGCCCAGTCGCTTGAGCCCGGCCAGAATTTGCATGGCTTCGCTCACCTCACGCATCAGGATGCTCTCGGTCAGTTCCAGCTCGAGGCAGGCGGGCGGCAGACCGATTTCCTGAAGGATGCCGGCAATGCGCGTACCCAGCTGACCGTCCGAAAACTGCCGTGCGGAAATGTTCACCGACACCTTGGGCACGCGAACCCGCGCCAGGTGCCACTCGCGCAACTGGCGGCAGGCCTCCTTGAGCACCCACTCGCCGACTTCGACCACCAGCCCGAGCTCTTCGAGCACCGGGATGAATTCCACTGGCGGTACCAAACCGCGGCGCGGGTGACGCCAGCGCAGCAGCGCTTCGGCGCCGGTCAGACGCTTGCCGTCGCCACTGAACTGCGGCTGGTAATACAGCGTGAACTCGCCCTGCTCCAGGGCATGGCGCAGGTCGCTTTCCAGCTCCAGACGCTCAAGGGCACTGGCGTTCATGTCGGCTTGGTAAAACTGAAAGTTGTTCTTGCCGCGTTCCTTGGCGTGGTACATCGCCGTGTCGGCGTTCTTCATCAGCTGACTCAGTTCGTTACCGTCCTGAGGGCTGAGCGCGACGCCGATACTGGCCGTGACGAAAAACTCGCGCCCTTCCAGCACGAAGGGTTTCACCAGACTGGCAAGAATCTGTTCGGCCACATGAATCGCACGGTTCAGCGCCGCCTGTTGAGTGGGGCGAGGTTGCAGCAGCAGCGTGAATTCATCACCGCCCATGCGCGCTACGGTGTCGTCTTCGTCGACGCATCCGAGCAGGCGCAAAGCCATTTCCTTGAGCATCCGGTCGCCGGCAGCATGGCCCAACGAATCGTTGATCGGCTTGAAGCGATCGAGGTCGAGGAACATCAACACCACCCACGTTTGCTGACGTTCGGCGTGCAGCAACGCGCTGTGCAGGCGATCCTGAAACAGCGTGCGGTTGGGCAGATGGGTCAGTGCGTCGTAATAAGCCAGCCGATGAATACGCTGCTCGCTGGCCTTGCGCTCGCTGATGTCGCTGAAGAAGCACACGTAGCTGGCCAGATCGCCTTCGTCGTCGAGCACCGCAGTAATTCCGACCCATGCCGGGTAGTGCTCGCCGTCGCGCCGTTTGAGCCACAGCTCACCCTCCCAGCTACCGCGCTGGCTCAGCTGTTTGAGGATGTAGCCCAAGTGCGCTGCCTGCTGGTTCTCGACGGTCAGCATCATCGGCATCTGATCCAGCACTTGCGACACGGCGTAGCCACTGACCCGGGTGAAGGCGTCGTTGGCCTGCACGATGTAGCCCGCAGGGTCGGTGATCAGAATAGCCGAGGTCGAGTGCTCGAATACCGTGGCTGCCATGCGCAGGTCTTTTTCGGCGCGCCGCTGCTGACTGACATCACGTCCCACACCGAGAACGCCTTCGAAGGTCCCGGATTCATCCCACACCAGAACCAGACGCAGTTCCACGGGAATCTTGCGACCATCAGCGCGCATGCAATCGAACAGGAACAATTGAGTGGTGACCTCGCTGCGCAGGTCTGCCAGGGTCTCGGGCTTTTTCAACGCCTTACTGATCCGCTGCAGCAGCCCATTGAAGCCGCTGAGCTGCTGAGGGTTGGCGATGATCGCTTTCCAGCCGTTCTGCAGGATCCACTCGGCGGTGTAACCCAGCACGGTATGAACAGAGGGGCTGATGTAGTTGGCCCGCAATAATGGGTCGGTGGAGAAGATGACGTCGCTGATGCTCTCCGCCAGCATGCGGTAACGCTGTTCGCTCTCGCGCAGGGATTGACTGGCCTCCACTTGCTCGGTGATGTCTTTGGCGACGCCCACAATGCGCCGCACCTGACCGTCGTCATCCGCCGCCAGCGCCTGTTCGCGGATGTCGAGCAAGCGCCAGCCGTCATGCCGGTCACGAAAGCGCAGCTGACGATGAATCGTCTCGCCGCTGCAAGGCTCGCCATGGGTCCTGCGTAACTGCTCGTAGGCGCTGAGATCATCCGGGTGCAGCAAGAGCTCCCAGAAGTATTCGCCCATCTCCTCCAGCTCGGGCCGGCTGTAACCCAGCGTCTGGCCCAAGTGGTGGTTGCTGTAGATCATTCTGCGCGTGACCACATCCTGTACGTACAAATGGTCGGGAACGGTTCGCACCACATCCGACCAGAACCGCTCCCGCTCCTGCAGCGACAACTCGGCCTGCTTGCGGTTAGTAAAATCACTGATGCTGAGGATGACGGCGTTGAAGTCTTCGGGCTGCTCGGGCAAACGCATGACCAGCCAGAGATGCTGGTCACTGCCCTGAGCGCCGGGTAGCAGGATTTCCAGCTCCAGTTGACGTTGCCCGTCGAGGACGGCCTGAAGGATCTGCAGACCAATGCCGTTTTTGAGGCGGGGGCAACCTTCGATGAGCTGTTGCCAGACATGCTGGGCCGACTCTGCGTGTAACAGTTGAGCGGCGACCTGATTGACTTCGGTGATGCGCAACTGCTGAAGCAGATCGCTGATTTGCTCAGGCTGGCGGGTCAGGCGCGCGTTCAGGTCTTCGCCACTGTTCACGTGCAGATGCTTCAGACAGGCCGGCAGACCTGAGAGGTCCAGCACACAGAGCGCGACGCCAGAGCCTTCAAAAATGTCTTTGTAGCGGCGACGGCTTTGATGCAACTGGAGTTGGCGGCGGCGCAGGCTGCGCAACGCGAACAACGGGATGATTGAACAGAGCAGGGCGAGCAGGCATTTGCCGATCAGCGGCAGCAGCAGAGTCTGGCGAGCTTTCTGCGGGTCGAACAGGCCACGCAGTTGCCAGTCGCTGTGGGTCAGCGGCTGCAAAAGGACGGTCTGCAGCTCACTGTCAGCGGACTCATCGGCGTCAGGCAGGCTTTTGTAAAGGGGGCGGTGACTGCTGATATCTTCCAGCCGCCAAGCGGGCTGGAAATCCAGGTCGCTCTGGTGGGACAGGGATTTGAGCATGTCGGGCTTGAGCCGTAGCGCCCAGTAGCGCTCATTGCCGGTGCTGGTGCCCGGCTGCCGGATGAACAGGTAGAGCGTCGAGGCGCTCGAGTCGTTGGCATAAAAGTATGGGTGACCCTGGACGACCGAGTGCATCTGGGTCAAAAAGCCGACGTCACGGGTATCGCCGTCGCTGTCAACAGCGACATTCCCGTCGCTGTCGAGCCAGACCAGGCTTTTCAGCGCCGGCATGGACTGACGCAGACTGGCCAGCACTGCCGCTGATTCGTCTGCAGATTGCGAAGCGTCGTGCGCCTCGTCGAGCACGTTCAGTGCCACCTGCGCGCTGAGGGCCATGTTCAGCCCCAACCGGTCGGCGAGCTGCACGCTGTAATCAATGCTGCGCTTGTGCTGACGCTCCTGAGACTGCTGGAACTGCTCGATCATCTGCCATAACAACAGCATCAACATCATCAGAACCAGGACCGCGAGCGCACCTCTGAGTACGCCTCTGAAAGGCACATTCGTTGCGCTATCGGATGGGCGCAGGGGTGAGATGGGTGTCGGTTTGAACAAACTGTGATCCTGACTACTGGACTGAATCAGCATGTGCGATACGCACTATAAGCCCGGTGCGCAAAAGGCGGCTAGCATGCCACCGAGCTGTGGCAAAGTGCCAGCGCTATTGGGCCGGACGGTTTGCCCTGCTGCGTGCATTCGGGTAGCTTTGCGCCACGCGCGACGCGCCGGTTTCTGCACGGCGTGCTTGCATGCTTCAAAAGACTGCAAGCATTGCTCCAGCTTCAATACCGGTGCTCGGAAGTTTGTCCCCTCCGCGCCGCTTCGGCCTGATCAATTCAAGGCCCGGAATCGCGCTACGGCAAGCTGCGGCGCGAAGATAAACTCATTTTTTGCGACGCAGCACCAAGCTCGCTCCTTTATTCACCGTCTCATTCCAGGTTTTCATTCCATGGCTCAATACGTCTTTACCATGCATCGGCTGAGCAAAGTTGTTCCGCCGAAGCGGGAAATCCTGAAAAACATCTCCCTCTCGTTTTTCCCCGGCGCCAAGATCGGCGTCCTCGGCCTCAACGGTTCGGGTAAATCCACGCTTCTGAAAATCATGGCCGGTGTCGACACCGAGTTTGATGGTGAAGCGCGCCCGATGCCCGAGCTGAACATCGGCTATCTGCCCCAGGAGCCGCAGCTCGACCCGACCAAGACCGTACGTGAAGTGGTCGAGGAAGCGGTCAGCGTGATCAAGGACGCTCAAGCGCGTCTGGACGAAGTCTATGCCGCCTACGCGGAGCCGGACGCTGATTTCGACAAGCTGGCGGCCGAGCAGGCCAAGCTGGAGTCCATCCTGCAAGCCAGCGACGGCCACAACCTGGAGCGCCAGCTGGAAGTCGCCGCCGATGCGCTGCGTCTGCCGGCCTGGGATGCCAAGGTCGAACACCTCTCTGGTGGTGAGAAACGTCGCGTCGCGCTGTGCCGCCTGTTGCTGTCCGCCCCGGACATGTTGCTGCTCGACGAACCGACCAACCACCTGGATGCCGATTCTGTCGCCTGGCTCGAGCATTTCCTGCACGATTTCCCGGGCACTGTCGTGGCGATCACCCACGACCGGTACTTCCTCGACAACGTCGCTGGCTGGATTCTGGAACTCGACCGCGGTGCGGGCATTCCGTACGAAGGCAACTACTCCGGCTGGCTTGAAGCCAAGTCCGATCGTCTGGCGGCCGAATCGAAGCAGCAGTCGGCGCATGAAAAGGCCATGAAAGAAGAACTCGAGTGGGTCCGTAAAGGCGCCAAGGCGCGCCAGTCGAAATCCAAGGCCCGCCTGCAGCGCTTCGAAGAGCTCCAGTCCCAGGAATTCCAGAAGCGCAGCGAAACCAACGAGATCTACATCCCGGCTGGTCCGCGCCTGGGCGACAAGGTCATCGAGTTCAAGAACGTCACCAAGGGCTATGGCGATCGCGTGCTGATCGACAACCTGTCGTTCTCCATGCCTAAAGGCGCCATCGTCGGCGTGATCGGCGGTAACGGTGCCGGTAAGTCAACGCTGTTCCGCATGCTGATGGGCAAGGAGCAACCGGATTCCGGCTCCATTGAAGTCGGCGAAACCGTGCAGCTGGCGTGCGTCGATCAAAGCCGCGACGACCTGGACGGCAGCAAAACCGTGTTCGCGCAGATTTCCGACGGCTCCGATCAGATCAAGATCGGCAACTACGAAATCCCTTCGCGCACCTATGTCGGCCGTTTCAACTTCAAAGGCGGCGATCAGCAGAAGTTCGTGAAGGACCTGTCTGGCGGTGAGCGCGGTCGTCTGCACCTGGCGCTGACGTTGAAGGAGGGCGGCAACGTCCTGCTCCTCGACGAACCGTCAAACGACCTCGACGTTGAAACCCTGCGTTCCCTCGAAGAAGCCCTGCTGGACTTCCCGGGCGCTGCCATTGTGATCTCTCACGATCGGTGGTTCCTTGACCGCGTTGCGACTCACATCCTCGCGTACGAGGATGACTCGCAAGCTGTGTTCTTTGAAGGCAACTACACCGAGTACGAAGCCGATCGCAAGAAACGCCTCGGCGACGCAGCCGCTCAGCCGCACCGCGTGCGTCACAAGAAGCTGGCCTGATTCAGGTTGGTTTTAAAAAAAACGGAGCCTTCGGGCTCCGTTTTTTATGTCTGGCTTACTGCGGGTCGATGGGGTCAGTCGCCGGCCTCAATGTTTATGACCTCGATGACTGCGTCGCCGACCGGCCGCTGCCAGGTGACTTCGTCACCGACACTGGCGCCGAGCAACGCCTTGCCCAGCGGCGACGCCCAATTGATCAACTGACTGCCAGCATCGGCCTGATCCTCTCCGACCAGTTGCACGCGCTGCTCGACACTGTCCTCGTCGGCAAAGGTCACCCAACTGCCAATCTGAACCTTGTCCTCTGACGTGCTGCTGACCACGTGGGCGCTCTGCAGGCGCTGGTTGAAATAACGCAGGTCGCGTTCGATTTCGGCCATGCGCTGTTTGTCGGCGTCATCACCTTGGGCGTTCTGTTCGCTGTATTGCGCTTGCAGCTGCTCAACCTGAACGTGCAATTGATCAAAGCCGCGCTGGGTGACGTAGTTGATCTGGGCGCTGATCTGCCGTTCAACCGGCGGGTCGATGCGCGGCGGCGTTGTCTTCGTTGACGAAGGCGCGACTCATGGCGGGCTCCTGTTCATGGCTTGATCACATTGGGCCATAGTGAGTCCCCGATAGTTTCACGCGCTGTCCGCCGCGGCAGGCTTTCAATGAGAGCGGTAGGCTTTGGCGGCGTCCTGGGTTCGCTGACGGTCCCAATCGCGGTCCCGGTCATTCCAGATGCTGTCGCGGCCCTGATCCTGGACATTGCTGTTGGCAAGTTGCGCCTGGCACTGGCGGAATCCGTCCGACCAGCCTTGCGCATACAGCGTGTCACGCAAATAGCGCGGCACGTCCTTTTTGAATTGCCCTTTCATGAGATCGATGGATTGCCGCCCGCTCCCGCAGCCATCCTGAAAACCGTCAGCGAATGCCGGTGGGTAACCTTCAGCCACTAACTGGTCGTGGGTAGACTGACATCCGGCGAAGACTACAACGCACCACAGCACAGCCCATCGCGCATTCATTTTGATTTCCTCACTGCTTGAGAAAAGTTTAGAAGCGCTTCTGTGAGTTATTGGTAAAAACGCTGTAGGAAATCCATTAACCGATGCCCGGTCACGCGCAATAAGTTCCGCCTTGTTTGCTTGGCGACGATAGATTGAAAAACATCCGGTAATTTTCCTCTGAGCGGGCCGTGCAGATTCAAGGTTGTTAAACTGTCGCGCTGCGCAAAACCGTTTAGGAAGATTGATGAACCTCAGAACGATTCTGATCCTCGGCGCACTCAGCGCTTTTGGCCCGTTGGCCATCGACTTTTACCTGCCAGGTTTCCCGGCCATCGCGTTGGCGTTCGGCACCGACGAGAAACACGTTCAGCTGACCCTGGCCTCTTATTTCCTCGGCCTGAGCATCGGCCAGCTTGCCTATGGCCCGATCGCCGATCGTTTCGGCCGTCGGATCCCGCTGTTGTTTGGCGTCGGCTTGTTCACCCTCGCATCCCTGGCGTGCGCCCTGGCGCCTTCACTGGAGTGGCTGATTGCTGCCCGCTTCGTACAAGCGTTGGGCGGATGTGCCGGCATGGTGCTGTCGCGGGCGATCGTCAGCGACAAATGCTCACCCGTCGACTCGGCCAAGGTGTTCTCGCAATTGATGCTGGTCATGGGCCTGGCGCCGATCCTGGCCCCCATGCTGGGCGGGTTGTTGGTCAACGTCGTGGGTTGGCAGGCCATCTTCCTGACCTTGACGGGATTCAGCGCACTCACCGCAGTGGCGGTATTCAGGGGCTTGCCGGAAAGCATGCCGGCCGGCCACCCGCGACTGCCGCTCTCGGGCGCGCTGGGTTCTTACTGGAACCTGCTGGGCGACCGGATCTTTCTGGGCCACGCGCTCACCGGCGGCATCGCGATGGCCGGGATGTTCTCCTACATTGCTGGCTCGCCTTTCGTTTTCATCAAGCTCTACGGCGTCCCGGCGGAACACTACGGATGGTTGTTCGGCATCAACGCTGCCGGCTTCATCCTCATCGCCCAGGTGAACGCCCGACTCGTTGGCCGCTATGGTCCGGCGTGGTTGCTGTCGCGGACTGTCTGGATCTATCTCGCTGCCGCTCTCGTGCTGTTGACCATCGCCTCCCTGCACACCGAAAAGCTGTGGCCGCTGCTGATCCCGCTGTTCATCTATATCGCCAGCCTGGGCTGCATCATCCCTAACGCTTCAGCGTGCGCGATGAGCGGGCAGGGCAAACGCGCGGGCAGCGCGTCGGCCTTGTTGGGGTGTTTGCAATTCAGTGTCGCAGCGGGCGCTGCGGCACTGGTTGGCGTACTGCATGACGGAACAGCCGTGCCGATGGCGACCGTCATTACCTTGTGTGGTGTGCTGGCTGTGACGCTTGCCATGATCACTCGCCGGTCGCAGCAGAAGCGAGACGCGCAGACTCCCCACACGGATGTGCGTATTTAACCGACGTCGGCAACGTTAACGCGTTGCCGATTTTCACCGGGTTTAATGTGTGCCTGTACAAGCATGTTCAGCCTGTTGAAAAAGAGTGGGTTATATGAGGTTGTTTACTACTTCCGAATTGGAAACTTCTTACAGAGAATCACAACGCTTAAGGGAGTCGCGTGATTTATCCAGAGAAGTTCACTTCTGACATCCCCCGTCAGCAGATTATTTTCTTGAAGGGCTCAGGAGTTTCCGTTGTAGGCAATCGCCCTGGCGCTAAATTCGCGAACTGCCGTCATTCCCGCAAATGCCCGTCCTTTAAGGGGGGAGGGCGGCTATCCAGCTGAGTCTGTCCATCAAATGATATGCCGGATTATGCTGAACATTCGCCAAAACGGCCCACAAACAAAGGGCAAGTCCATGGACAAGTTGATCCGCCGATCGGCTGCAGGTCTTATACTTAGCGCCGTCATGGATCCGATTTAATTCTCATTTTTCTAACTGTATTGCGATGGCGCAGCTATCTGTATGGCCTGCAAGTTCAAGCGATCAGAGTTCGTATGAGGTGATTTAAATCAAGGTTCGATTTCGCCTTAAACACCGATGATGGTCCACCACAGCAGCGGCCCGGTGCTTTCGACTGATTACGCCCGTGATCCCGCGCCAATGCACGCCTCGACCTGCGCACCGGCGCCGGTCCGCTTAGATAATGTTCAACAGGGAGTGAAGACATGGAATATGTACCTTGCATCAGCCAGATCGCTGCGTTGCTCGCCGACCCCAAACGCAGCGCGATCGTGTGGGCATTAATGGACGGAACATCGCGAGCGGCCAATGAAGTAGCTTCGCTGGTGGGTCTTTCCACTTCCTCCGCCGGTGCGCATCTGGCGCGCCTTGCCGCCGGGGGATTGCTGCGCCACGAAGTGCGTGCCCGCAAGCGCTACTTCAGGCTCGCTGCCCCGGAAGTCCGCACCGCCGTCCAGGCGCTGGTCAGTGCATCAATGGTCAGCGCGGATCTGATCAGCCGCAGCATGGCGCAACCGTTGCCACCACTGCCGCTGTGTCGCGCCAGTGTCTGCGCGGATCACCTGGGTGGCGAAATGGGGGCCGAGCTGTATTTGAGGATGCTGGGCGCGGGCTGGATCGAACAATCCGAGCACCGTCTCGAAGTCACCAGTGTCGGTATTTCCCGCTTTGCCGAACGGGGGATTTTTATTCCCGCGCTGGCCCACAGACGACGCGAAGCCGTGTGTGCCTGTGTTGACTGCCATGAAAGCAGGCCGCACCTGGGCGGCGCCTTGGGGGCAGGGCTTTTGCAGTTGTTCATGCAGCTGGGTTGGCTGCGGACGACGGAAGAGGCCTCCACGTTGCAGGTCTCTTCCAATGGGCAGCGAGAAATCAGCAAGATCGCTTCGGCGGCGTGACGCCCTCGGAGGAAGCGCGGCGTGTGGCGCAGAACGTCTACACGCTTTTGCTCATCAAAGGAGGTGACTGATCAGGGCTTGATCAGGCGGGCGTCGAGGCTGTTTTGCGCCAGGCGCTTGGCCTGATCCTGGGTCATGCCCAGATGGGTGTGCAGCGCGTGGAAGTTCTCGGTCACGTAGCCCCCGAAGTACGCCGGATCATCGGAGTTGACGGTCACTTTCACGCCGCGCTCGAGCATGTCCAGAATGTTGTGCTGACCCATGTGATCGAAAACGCAGAGCTTGGTGTTGGACAACGGGCAGACCGTCAGGGGGATTTGCTCATCGATGATGCGCTGCATCAGGCGCTCGTCTTCGATGGCGCGCACGCCGTGATCGATACGCTGGATCTTCAGCAAATCCAGTGCTTCCCAGATGTACTCCGGCGGACCTTCTTCACCGGCATGGGCAACAGTCAGGAAGCCTTCACCGCGAGCGCGATCAAAGACGCGCTTGAACTTGCTCGGCGGATGGCCCATTTCCGAGCTGTCCAGGCCGACGGCGACGAAGGTATCGCGATAGGGCAGGGCCATATCGAGGGTTTTCTGCGCTTCGTCTTCGCTCAAATGGCGCAGGAAGCTGAGGATCAGGCCACTGCCGATGCCGAGTTTTTCCTTGCCGTCTTTCAAGGCGCCCGCAATGCCGTTAAGCACGACTTCAAAGGGAATGCCGCGATCGGTGTGGGTCTGAGGATCGAAGAACGGTTCGGTGTGAATGACGTTCTGCGCCTTGCAGCGCTCCAGGTAGGCCCAGGTCAGGTCGTAGAAATCCTGCTCGGTGCGCAGCACGTCGGCGCCGCGGTAATACAGGTCGAGAAACTCCTGCAGGTTATTGAAGGCATAGGCCTTGCGCAGGGTTTCGACGTCTGCCCAGGGCAGGGCGATCTTGTTGCGCTCAGCCAGAGCGAACAACAGTTCCGGCTCCAGCGAGCCCTCCAGATGCAGGTGCAGTTCTGCCTTGGGCAGGGCGTTCAACCAGTCGTACATGGGCGTTGTCTCTTAAGGTGCAATGGCGGGCATTCTACAGAGTCAGGCGCGTGGGCTGAATAAAACCTGACCGGACGGTTCACACGGTACTTTGGCTTGCATCACCAACGGTTCAGGCGACGATACGCCGCAGTTGCCGGCGTTTATAGGCGACTGCCGGTCCTGAACACCGTCAGATTGAAGACAATTTGATGGGGCGGCGCGACGATGTGTCGCGACCCGCTGCTAACCTGTCTTGAAACCTTTGTTTACATCCACACTCTCAAGCGCTTCAGTAAACTTCACTTCATGGATGTGCGGCCAGGGTCGCAAGGGGCTAAAAGGCAGCGATGGGCACGATTCTAAAGCAGGAAAAGTTTCTTCTACTGGCGGTCATTGCGACCTTTTTCGCGTACTTCTACGAACATCAGTTGCTCAGCAATGGGAACACCATCGCGCTGATCGCGGGCATCGCCCTGGTGGGCTTCATCATATGCGCCTCGCTGCGCGTGGCTCACCATGCCGAATTGCTGGCGGAAAAGGTTGGTGATCCCTACGGCACGATGATCCTGACCTTGTCGGCGGTGCTGGTTGAGGTCGTGATTCTGGCGATCATGATGAGCAACGAACCTTCACCCACGCTGGTGCGGGACACCATCTACTCGGCCGTAATGCTCGACATCAACGGGATTCTGGGTCTGGCCGCGTTGATGGGCGGGCTCAAGCACGGCGAACAGTCTTACAACGATGACTCCGCGCGGTCTTACAGCGTGATGATTCTGACTGCCATGGCGGTGTCGATGGTGGTGCCGGAATTCATTCCCGAAGGGAAGTGGAAGCTTTACTCGGCCTTCACCATCGGCGCAATGATTCTGCTTTATGCGCTGTTCCTGCGTATGCAGGTTGGGCCGCACAGTTACTTCTTCAGCTACAACTACCCGGACAAGAAGCGCCGCAAGGGTGAGGCCGAAGAAGCGCACGAGCCAGTCAACCTGACGCGTTCGATCGCCACGCTGGTTTTCGGCGTGGTGGTGATTGGCGCGTTGGCCGAGGTCATGTCGAAAACCGTCGATCTGGGTCTGGAAGGCAGCGGCGCGCCGCCTGTCATGACGGCGATTCTGGTGGCGGCGATCTCGGCAGCGCCGGAAATCCTGACCGCCTTGCGAGCCGCGCTGGCCAACCGCATGCAGTCAGTGGTCAACATTGCGCTGGGGGCCTCGCTGTCGACGGTGATCCTGACCGTTCCGGTCATGGAAGGCATGGCGCTCTACAGCGGTCAGGCGTTCCAGATGGCGATGACGCCGGTGCAGACAGTGATGATCTTCGTCACCTTGCTGGTCTGCGCCATCAACCTCAACGACGGCGAAACCAACGCCATCGAAGGCATGACGCACTTTGTGCTGTTTGCCACCTTCATCATGCTGTCTTTGATGGGGCTGTAGACCGGTTTTGGCTTGAGGGCAGCAGTGGGGAGTCAGCAGTTTCACTTCCCCACCGCTGCAGCAGCGCATCACCCCCTGATCAATTCCGCAGCGGCCTGCCGATGGTCTGCGATCAATCCCTTCAGATCCAGCCCTTCTACCTGACCATCAATCACTCGCCATTTGCCGCCGATCATCACCCGATCTGCGCGATCGGCCCCGCACAGCAACAGCGCCGAGAGCGGATCGTGGCTGCCAGAGAAGCGCAACTCGTCCAGCTTGAACAGCGCCAGATCAGCCTGTTTGCCCACGGCCAACTCGCCAATGTCCTGCCGGCCCAACAATTGCGCCGAGCCCTTGGTCGCCCAGCCCAATGCCAGTTCCGGCGTGATCTTTTCCGCCCCGTAACGCAAGCGCTGCAGGTAAAGCGCCTGCTTGGCCTCAAGCATCATGTTCGAGGCGTCGTTTGACGCAGATCCATCGACGCCCAGACCGATTGTCGCGCCCGCCGCAAGCAGGTCCAGCGTGGGGCAGATGCCTGACGCAAGGCGCATGTTCGAACTCGGGCAATGACAGACCCCGGTGCCCGCCTGGCCGAGGCGCGTGATCTCTCCACTGTTGAAGTGAATCCCGTGCGCCAGCCAGATACGAGGGCCAAGCCACCCGACGCTGTCCAGGTAATCCACTGTGCGCAGGCCGAAGCGCTGCAGGCAGAAATCCTCTTCATCCAGGGTTTCGGCCAGATGCGTGTGCAGGCGCACGTCGTGCTTCTCCGCCAGCGTCGCGCTTTCAGCCATGATCTCGGTTGTGACGGAAAACGGCGAACACGGTGCTAACGCAATCTGGACTTGCGCGCCGTCACCCCGCTCGTGGTAGGTCTCGATCAACCGCACGCTGTCATCGAGAATCACCTGGCCCTGCTGGACGGTTTGTTGGGGTGGCAGGCCTCCGTCTGCCTCGCCCAGGGTCATCGAACCCCGCGTCAGCATCGCGCGCATCCCCAGTTCGCGGACGCTTTCTACCTGGACATCGATGGCGTCTTCCAGACCCTGCGGAAACAAATAATGGTGGTCGGCGGCGGTGGTGCAGCCCGACAGCAGCAACTCGGTCAGGGCGACCTTGCTGGCCAGTGCGAGCTTTTCCGGCGTTAATCGCGCCCACACCGGGTACAGGGTTTTCAGCCAGGGGAATAACGGCTGATTGACCACCGGGCCCCAGGCGCGAGTCAGCGTTTGATAAAAGTGGTGGTGAGTGTTGATCAGGCCGGGCAGCAGCACATGCTCCCGTGCATCGAATACGTGATCGCAAGGCTGTGCAGGCTGTTGCCCGAGCGGGAGCATCTCAGCGATAACCCCGCCTTCGACCACCAGGCCGCCGCGAGCATCGAGTTCATTGGCCGTGAAAACGGCGAGGGGATTTTTCAACCAGGTACGGATCGCGGGCATTGGCCGGCTCCTCTGAAAGTGGGTTCAGGTCGCCAGCTCAGTGTTGCCCTGTCTGCTGATCCAGGGTCGCCGCAGCATCGAACGTGCTGCGAGGCGAGGGCGGATTCTAGAATGGTGTGGCGGGCGCGGGCAAGTCACGTCAGCTCATGTTGCCGCGACTTGCATCGCAATCACCAGGGAATCGTCTCACCCTTATAGTTCACGAAGTGATGACCGCCTTTCCCTGCAAACCGCTCAAGCTGCTCGACAATCCCACGCACGCTGGTCTCGACGTCGATATCCGCGCCTTCGCCACCCATCGCCGTACGGACCCAGCCCGGGTGCATCGATACCACGGTGGGCTTGTTATCGGCCAATTGCGTCACGAACGTGTGGGTCATTGAGTTCAGCGCGGCTTTGCTTGCTTTGTACAGCGCCATCTCTGGCGCGTCCGGCATGGTGACGCTGCCGAGCACCGAGCTCATGAACGCAATCACGCCGGTCTCGGGACGGATCTGGTCGACGAAGCGTTTGGCGAGGCGGATGGGCGCGACGGCGTTGGTGAGAAACAGCTGACCCAGTTCGCCGGCAGTGGCGTCGGTGGGGTTGGGATGCATCGGACCCATCACGCCGGCGTTGACGAACAGCAGGTCATACGTCTGGCCCTTGAGGTTATGAGTCAGCACTTCGAGGGAAGACGGCTCGTCGATGTCCAGTGTCTGCAACTGGACATTCGGCAGTGCCTTGATCTCGTCGGCCTTTTGAGCGTCGCGGACGGTGGCAGTGACTTCCCAGCCCAGTTCCGTCAGACGTTTCACCAGTCCGAGGCCGAGGCCGCGTGACGCTCCGATGATCAGGGCTGTTTTAGGGGTGGACATTGAAATGACTCCTTTACAGGCAAACAAAACATTTAGCTCAATCCATGGACAGCACGGCGCGACGGGAATTTTGTTTCTTGAAGCGCCGTGTTGCCGCGAGGCGCTCACGTTAGCGCCAGAGGATGACAGAGGCTCGCGACATATGTGAGTGGACGTTTCCCACAGGAAGCTCAGGGGGCAGGATGGCGCACGCTCGTGCCTGCTGGCGGTATGTCTGTATAAAAAATATCCAATTCCGCCAATGCGTGCTGTACCCGGCAGTCGGCGAAGGCTTGCACGGGTTATCCACAGTTTGCTCCACAGGTAATGTGAGCAACTGTGGAGTAGCGATACAGTCCGCTCGAATCGGGGGTTGCATCGGCATAACTGGCGTTAACATCCTGTTTTACGACAGGTTTTACTCACAAGGCACTGTTTTGGCTAAAAAGTGATCAAGCTCCGCCAAGCCATATGGATCAAGGGCTGCGGCGGTGTGTGCTCAGCTTGTCCACAGCCGGATGCACAGTAGATGTGGGCAAATCCACTGGCGATTAGGGTCGTCGCGTTTCATTGCAGGACCGGCTTTAGCCGGGAAGGCGTCGATGGGTCCGTGGATCGGTTACTGCGGCCGCTGCAACACGATCCGACCGCGACTGATGTCGGACAATTGGCGCTGAAGCGTTTCGATCTGCTCGGGCCCCAGGGCGATTGAGAGCGTGACGCCGTTTGCGTTGAAGCGCTCATCCTCCACAAGCCCGTTGAGTTCAGCCACTCGCAGCTTTATCAGCACCAGTTCACTGAAGCTGCAATCGAATTGCAACGACACTCGGTTGATCAACGGCACCCGATCAGCCTGCTGCAGGCATTTATTGGCGCCTCCACCGTAGGCCCTCGCGAGCCCGCCGGTGCCCAGTTGAGTCCCGCCGTACCAGCGGATGACCATCACTACGACCTGATCGAAATCCTGAGCATCAATGGCCGCGAGTATCGGCCGCCCAGCCGTGCCGCCCGGTTCTCCATCATCGTTGCTGCGGTACTGCGCGCCCAGCTTCCAGGCCCAGCAATTGTGCGTGGCGTCGAGATCACTGTGCTCCTCGATGAACGCTTGAGCATCGGCAGCCGTGTCGATGGGGGCGGCGAGGGTAATGAATCGGCTCTTGCGAATCTCTTCGCGAAACTCGCAGGGGCCGGTGAGCGTAAAAGGCATTGTAGTTCCAGACTGCGCTTGGGTTTTCAGGGTTATAAAGCAGGCGTGAGTCCGCAGCCTTTGAGGATAATGCGGATCAAGTTATCCCCAGCGGCCTCCATGTCTTGCTTGGTCAGCTTCGAACGGCCGGTGACCTGGCAAATCTGCGTGGCGAAGTCAGCGTAATGCTGAGTGCTGCCCCACAGCAGGAAAATCAGATGCACCGGATCGACCGGATCCATCTTCCCGTCGTCGATCCAGGCCTGGAAAACGGCGGCACGCCCCTGGAACCATTCGCGGTAGTCTTGGCTGAAATACTGGCTCAGGCACTCGCCGCCACTGATGATCTCCATCGCGAATATGCGCGAAGCCTGTGGCTGGCGTCGTGAGAACTCCATCTTGACGCGTATGTAGTGCGTCAGCGCCTGTGCCGGATCGTCGTCTGCGCTCAAGTTGTTAAAGGTGCTGTCCCACAACTCGATGATGTTGCTCAGCACCGCGATGTACAGACCCAGCTTGTTGGTGAAGTAATAGTGCAAGTTGGCTTTGGGCAAACCGGCATTCTGCGCGATGGTGTTCATGCTGGTGCCCTTGAAGCCATGCCGAGCGAACTCGTCCTCGGCAGCCTTGAGGATCGCTTCTTCGTTCTTCTGCCGAATGCGGCTGGCCGGTTTGGTGGCGCTGGGGCTGTGAGCGGGGACTTCGAGGGTCATGTGCGGTTCCAGACGGATCATTTGGGTGCGACGCGGTGAACACATAGCGCACCCGCGATCATCCGACAAGCGTGACCTTGTAAATCAGTGCTCAAAGGATTCCGTTGCCTGGTTGTTGGCTTCACTCGAGGTCTTGGCCTCCGGAAGTAACAGGCACATCACGATGGCCGTCAGACCGCCGCTGGTGATTGCCGAGTCAAACAGGCTCTGCACCCATTGCGGCAAATGATGCAGCAGCGTCGGCTGCGCCGCGATACCCAGCCCTACACCGAACGAGGTGGCGATGATCAACATGCTGCGGCGATCCAGTGGCGCTTGAGCAAGGATCCGGACGCCCGCCGCCGCGACGCTGCCGAACATCACCAATGTTGCGCCGCCAAGCACCGGTTTCGGAATCTGCTGAAGAATCGCGCCGATCACCGGAAACAGTCCAAGCAGAAAAAGGATCGCTCCTATATAGAGGCCGACATAGCGGCTGGCCACGCCGGTGAGCTGAATCACCCCGTTATTCTGCGCAAAGGTGGTATTCGGGAATGCGCTGAAAGTCGCCGCGATCATGCAACTGACACCGTCGCCCAATACGCCGCCCTTCAGTCGGGCAATGTAGCTTTGGCCCTTGATGGGTTCGCGGGAGAGCATGCAGTTGGCGGTGAGGTCGCCGACGGTTTCGATACTGCTGATCAGATAAATAAGCGCCACCGGTAGGAACGCGGCCCAGTCGAAGCTGAATCCGAACCGAAAGGGCACGGGAATGCTGACCAGCGCAACATCGGCGATGGAGTGAGGTATGAGCTTGCCGCTGAACCACGCTGCAATGCTGCCGACCGCGAGCCCGATAATAATGGCCGACAGCCGCAACCAGGGCGCGCTTGAACGGTTGAGCACGACGATCACTGCCAGCACAAGAACGCCAAGGGCCAGATTCACCGGCTCGCCGAAGTCCGGAGCGTTGAAGCCGCCTCCCAGATCCGTCACGCCGACCTTGATCAAGCTGACCCCGATCAGCGTGATGACGATGCCGGTTACCAGCGGCGTGATCACCCGACGCAACTGGCCGATGAAACGGCTCAGCACAATCTGCACGACGGCGCCGAAGAAACATACCCCGAACACCATGGCCATGATGTCTTCCGGGCTGCCACCGCGCTGCTTGACCATGAAACCTGCCGACAGCACCGCACCGAGAAATGCGAAGCTGGTGCCTTGCAGGCAAATCATGCCGGCGCCGATACCGAACGGTCGGCGCGCCTGAATGAACGTGCCCACACCCGAGACCATCAGCGCCATGCTGATCAGATAAGGCATGTAAGCACCGAGCCCGAGCGCCGATCCGATAATCAGTGGCGGCGTGATAATGCCCACGAATGCGGCGAGGACATGCTGGATTGCAGCCAGGACCGCGGGTCCGGGGTGCGGCCGGTCGTTGAGGCCATAGATGAGGTCGTTATTGTCTGGCGCTTCAGGCTGCATGCTGGCTCTCGATGTTTGTGTGGGGCTTCGACATCCAGCGTTACTGCAAAAACCTGTCCAATTGATCAGTTACCTGTCCACCGATTCGCTGTACATGCCCGTGTATCATGGGCTGGACGAATATGGCAGCCGGTTGACTGCGTGTTATTGAGGCGCCGACGTACTGAGCCGGCTTCATCGTGTGGCAGCCAGACTCTCCAGAAAACTTTCCAGCACCAAATGGGGGCGGCGGCCTTTGCGTGTGACGGTCACAAGGCTGAGGTCGTAAAACCGCGCTTTGGGCTTCAGCGCACGCAGCCGACCTTGTTGCACCCAAAGGCTGGCGTAGTGGTCGGGCAGATAACCGATGTAACGCCCGGTCAGAATCAGAAACGCCATGCCTTCCCGATCCGACGCGCTCGCGGTGCACTTCAACGCCTGATAGTGGGCCTGGATTTCACTCGGCAGACGAAACGTCGGCGCAATGGTTTCTTGTGCGGACAGTCGATCATCGTCAAGCAGCGCATCGTCTACGTAAAACAAGGGATGCCCGACCGCGCAATACAGCAGCGAACGTTCGCTATACAGCGGCTGATATTCCAGGCCTGACAAGGCGCTGGCCTGGGGTACGACGCCAACATGCAAGCTGCCGTCGAGCACCCCTTGCTCGACTTCGTTGGGCGCGATCATGCGGATATTGATGTGCACGTCCGGGCCACGTTCTTTCAGCTGGGAAAGCGCGTGGGTGATGCGCATGTGGGGGAGTGTGACCAGATTGTCCGTCAGCCCGATGTTCAATTCGCCGCGCAGATGTCGGTGAAGACCGTTCACCTCCGTACGAAAACTCTCAAGTGCGCTCAATAGCTGCAGTGATGACTGATAAACCTCTCGGCCTTCCTCCGTCAGGGAAAACCCGGCACGGCCTCGTTGGCAAAGGCGTAATCCCAGGCGCTGTTCGAGATCACTCATCTGCTGACTGATGGCAGATCGGCCAATACCCAGCGCGCTTTCCGCTGCCGAGAAGCCGCCGGACTCTACTACGCTGCGAAAGATGCGCAGCAGACGGATGTCAAAATCGCTGACTTGCGCCAGCGGGTCGTTGCGGCGGGTGCTCATAGTTTAGTGGCCGGTGAACTGAGGATCGTAAAAGCAGGGTTTTCCAGACTTTATGCCCGTGACACTTTAGCTGCAACCGGCTTGCACCTGCCCGCACTTCAATGGGGAAGTCAGGCCCCCACGACCAGTGAGGTTAATTCCGATGAATATGCCCGAATCGTCCGACATGTCTCTGGCGAGCCAACTCAAACTTGACGCCCACTGGATGCCCTACACGGCGAACCGAAACTTCCATCGCGATCCACGTCTGATCGTCGCCGCCGAGGGGAGCTATCTCACGGACGACAAAGGCCGCAAAATTTATGACGGTCTGTCGGGGCTGTGGACCTGTGGGGCAGGGCACACCCGCAAGGAGATTCAGGAAGCGGTTTCCCGGCAGCTAGGTACGCTGGACTACTCGCCGGGATTCCAATTCGGACACCCGCTGTCCTTCCAGCTGGCTGAAAAGATCACCGATCTGACACCCGGCAAGCTGAATCACGTCTTCTATACCGACTCCGGATCGGAGTGCGCTGACACTGCCGTCAAGATGGTGCGCGCTTACTGGCGCTTGAAAGGCCAGGCGACCAAAACCAAGATGATCGGCCGTGCCCGTGGCTATCACGGCGTGAACATCGCGGGCACCAGCCTGGGTGGCGTCAACGGCAACCGCAAGATGTTCGGGCAATTGATGGACGTCGATCATCTGCCTCATACACTGCTTGCCAGCAACGCCTATTCACGTGGCATGCCGGAGCAGGGCGGCGTTGCGCTGGCGGATGAGATGCTCAAGCTGATCGAGCTGCACGACGCTTCTAACATTGCAGCGGTGATCGTTGAGCCCATGGCGGGCTCTGCGGGCGTGATTGTTCCGCCGCAGGGGTATCTCAAGCGTCTGCGTGAAATCTGTGATCAGCACAATATTCTGCTGATTTTCGACGAGGTGATTACTGGCTTCGGGCGCACCGGTTCGATGTTCGGCGCCGACAGCTTCGGCGTAACGCCGGACTTGATGTGTATCGCCAAGCAGATCACCAACGGTGCGATCCCCATGGGAGCAGTCATTGCGAGTACCGAGATCTACCAGACGTTCATGAACCAGCCGACGCCCGAGTACGCCGTGGAGTTTCCCCATGGCTATACCTATTCAGCTCATCCGGTTGCCTGCGCTGCCGGGCTTGCCGCCCTGGAGATCATTCAGCGCGAGAGCCTGGTGCAGCAAGTAGCCGAAACCGCACCCCATTTCGAAAACTCGTTGCACGGCCTCAAGGGCAGCAAAAACGTCGTCGACATCCGTAACTATGGGCTTGCAGGCGCTATTCAGATTGCACCGCGTGACGGCGATGCCATTGTGCGTCCCTTCGAGACCGCGATGAAGCTGTGGAAGGCCGGTTTCTACGTGCGCTTCGGCGGTGACACCCTGCAATTTGGCCCGACTTTCAACAGCAAGCCGGACGACCTCGACCGCATGTTTGACGCAGTTGGTCAGGCCCTGAATCAAATCGACTGATCCCCTTTGCAGGCTCACAGGCGCCACTTCGGTAGCGCCTGCGGGCTGATATTTTCCGGAGTTATGCATGAGCACCATTCAACACCTGATACATGGCGAGCTGATCAGCGAAAACGGCCGCAGCGCCGATGTGTTCAACCCGTCGACTGGCCAGGCCATTCGCACGGTGCCACTCGCCAGTCGCGAAACCGTGCAACAGGCGATCGACTCGGCCAAAGCGGCCTTCCCTGCATGGCGCAACACCCCTCCTGCCAAACGCGCGCAGGTGATGTTCCGCTTCAAGCAGCTCTTGGAGCAGAACGAGGCACGTATTGCCCGACTGATCAGCGAAGAGCACGGCAAGACCCTCGAAGACGCGGCGGGAGAACTCAAACGCGGTATCGAGAATGTCGAATACGCGAGTGCGGCGCCTGAGATCCTCAAGGGCGAGTACAGCCGCAACGTCGGCCCGAACATTGATGCATGGTCTGACTTTCAGCCGCTTGGCGTAGTGGCGGGCATCACCCCGTTCAACTTTCCCGCGATGGTTCCGCTTTGGATGTACCCGTTGGCGATCGCCTGCGGCAACTGTTTCATCCTCAAACCGTCCGAGCGCGATCCGAGCTCAACGTTGCTGATCGCTGAGTTGCTGCATGAGGCCGGATTGCCGAAGGGTGTACTCAATGTCGTGCACGGCGACAAGGTGGCGGTTGATGCGCTGATCGAAGCCCCTGAAGTCAAAGCGCTGAGCTTTGTGGGGTCTACACCGATTGCCGAGTACATCTATAAAGAAGCCACCGCACGCGGCAAGCGGGTTCAAGCACTGGGCGGCGCGAAGAACCACGCCGTGCTGATGCCCGACGCAGACCTGGATAACGCCGTGAGCGCTTTGATGGGCGCGGCCTATGGCTCGTGCGGCGAGCGCTGCATGGCGATTTCGGTTGCAGTGTGCGTGGGTGACCAGGTAGCCGACGCATTGGTTGCCAAGCTAGTGCCGCAAATCAATGGATTGAAGATCGGCGCCGGGACTTCCAACGGCCTTGATATGGGCCCTCTGGTCACGGGGCAGCATCGTGACAAGGTCAGCAGCTATATAGAAGACGGCGTGGGTGCAGGTGCGAAGCTTGTGGTAGATGGTCGTGGGCTCACGGTCCCCGGACATGAAGATGGATTCTTTCTGGGTGGCTGCCTGTTCGACCATGTCACGGCCGAGATGCGTATCTATAAAGAAGAGATATTCGGGCCGGTGCTGTGCATTGTGCGTGTGAACAGTCTTGAACATGCGATGCAGTTGATTAACGACCATGAATACGGCAATGGCACCTGCATTTTCACCCGCGATGGTGAGGCGGCCCGCTTGTTCTGCGATCAGATCGAGGTGGGTATGGTTGGGGTGAACGTTCCGCTGCCTGTGCCTGTCGCTTATCACAGCTTTGGTGGATGGAAACGTTCACTGTTTGGTGACTTGCATGCCTATGGCCCGGATGGCGTTCGTTTCTATACCCGCCGCAAAGCCATCACACAGCGGTGGCCGCAGCGCGCCAGTCACGAGGCATCGCAGTTCGCATTCCCGAGTCTTTAAAGCTTTGGGGAGGGCAAGTTGCCAAACTTGCCCTCCCAGCAGCTATTTTTTGACTGATATGACAGTTTCATTAAATTAGGGGTTGACGCCCCTCTGGATCTGTCTATAATTCGCCCCACTTCCGGCGCAGACGAAACGGAAAACTCCTTGATAATCAAAGAGTTGGAC
>NZ_MDEN01000056.1 GCF_001705435.1 Pseudomonas graminis | reverse complement strand
CCCCACTAACTCTAACTCCACCACACCCCCCCCCCCCCCCCCCCCCCCCCCCACCCCCCCCCCCCCCCCCCCCACCCCCCCCCCCCCCCCCCCCCCCCCCCCCCCCCCCCCCCCCCCCCCCCCCCCCCCCCCCCCCCCCCCCCCCCCGGGGGGGGGGGGGGGGCCCCCCCCCCCCCCCCCGGGGGGGGGGGGCGGGGGGGGGGGGGGGGGCGGCGGGGGGTGGGGGGGGGGGGGA
>NZ_MDEN01000055.1 GCF_001705435.1 Pseudomonas graminis | reverse complement strand
TGGTGTCCACGTATTTTTAAGTGGAGAACATCGCCCTTATTGCGGGGATCGGGTAGGTGACTTCGCCGGACGCTTACGTTTGCTTGCTACGCGGTAGCCCATGTCGTCTTCGCTATAGGCGATGGATTGTCGATTTATCTAGGGGGCGCGATCGCGCTCGGCGCGGGTTTCGGACTGTCAGTACCCTTGGTCAACCACATGACGATTGAGCAAAGCCACAGCCAGCTACGCGGCCGAAACCTTGCCTATCTGTCGATGGCCATCTTCTTCGGTCAGTTTATTTCCGCCGGTATGGATCTCATCCCTGGTAATCCCGAGGTCATTTTTTCCAGTGCAGCGGCTCTGGGGTTGGTCATTGCAGTACTCCTACTGGCCGGCCACCAGCAGCAACGTGCCCACTTGGGTTAAGAGACTTAAGGGCTAAAAAGTAGGCACCCGATGGTGCCCACTTTCAACGAGTACCCATTGTCTATTTCGTATGGTCTATCACGATCTTCCCAAAATGTTGGCCGCTCGCCATATGTCTGAAAGCGCCTTGTAAATCCGAAAGCGGAAATACGGTGTCGATCACTGGCTGCAGTTGATTTGCCTCAATCGCCTTGACCATGTTTTCAAGATCTTGCCGGGAAGCTACGGTGATGCCCTGCAAGCGAATCTGCTTGCCCATCATCGCCGCCAACGGAACATAGCCACCAATCCCTGTAAGCACGCCTATCAATGCGATAGAGCCGCCCACACGAGATGCTTCGATGGACTGGGCCAACGTTCCCTGCCCGCCGACCTCAACGACATGATCAACTCCCACCCCTCCACTTAAAGCCCTGACGCGCTGCCCCCAGTTCTCATCCTGCGAATAGTTCACGCACTCGCCGACACCCAGCGCACGAAGCTTTTCAAGCTTAGAATCAGCTGACGATGTACCGATAACCGTTGCGCCCAGCATCCTGCTGAACTGCACAGCGAATATCGATACGCCGCCGGTTCCCAGCGTTAACACGGAGTCCCCCGGTTTGACCTGATTCTCGACCACTAGCGCACGCCAGGCCGTAAGAGCCGCGGTCGTCAGCGTTGCGCATCCGAAGGCATCAAGGTTGCTGGGCGCATGAACAAAATGTGAGGCCGGTTTGGTCACAAAAGAACAAGCGAAACCATCTACGCCGTCACCTGGAACGGTAGAAAATCCAGGTACTTTTTGTCGACCTGAGTTCCAAGATGGGAAGAAGCAACTGATGACGCGGTCTCCTGCCTGGAATTGAGTTACACCGTCCCCTACTGATTCCACTATGCAGCATGCGTCAGAAAGCAGGACGCGGCCAGGTTCACTAGGCAATCGACCCATCACGACATTGTAATCATGCTGATTCAACGAAGTGGCCAACACCCGTACCGTGATCTCTCCCGGACACGGTTCACTCTGGACGGATTCGTTATCCGAAACGATGTGTTCGATACCGGGGATCTTACCCAGTCGGAAAGTCGGCATGGTGCTTCTCCTAAAATCAATGATGTCAGGGGGGCGATTCCCCATTTTAGATGCTGTTGAATGTCGAGCGACAAGCCCCTCCATCAAGGCTTTGAGCAATCGGCTTCAGAAACCTGTTCCCCTTTGATAATCCTTGAATAGAGCAGCGCACTATCTTTCGGAGTTCTTTTCTGTGTGTCGAAATCGACGTAAATCATCCCGAACCGGCTGCCGTAGCCGCTGAGCCATTCGAGGTTATCGTGGCTAGACCAGACGTGGTAGCCCTGTACATCTGACCCTGCCTCAATCGCCTGCTTCATAGCGTCAATGTGGGTAACCAGATATCGGCATCGGTTGACATCATGCACTGAGCCATTAACCAGCGTGTCCTCGTCGGGGAAGCCGGCACCGTTTTCAGTGATGAATACGGTTGGGTTACCGTAATCGGAGCGGATCCGATCGAGCAGAAGGCGAAACTGGTCTGGTCTTACTGCCCCATTGAAAGCTGCTCGAACTCCGGCCGGAATCCACATTTGGGGATTGTATTCACTGACACCTGCCGTATGCCGAACGTACAGCGGCGAGTAGAAATTAACGCCTAAATAGTCAAATTTCGCCGCACCGATCCGCTCCGCATCTCCCGGCTGCACATCGATAGCGAGGCCTCTACTGCTGGCAAGATCAAGAACGTCCTTTGGATAATGGCCTTTGTACATTGCATCAAGGAACCAGCGATTCAACACCCCATCAGCGAGCTTAGCATCGCGCTTATCCTCAACAGACGCTCCATCACCTGTCAGCATGGGGAATAGCGGCACCGCTAGACCCAGTCGACCTTGATACCCGCTCGCCGCAAAGCTTTCTTTGGCGGCAGCGGATGCAAGCAGGATGTGGTTGAAGACCTTAAGTGCTTTTTCTAGGTGAGCCGCATCAGGAATGATCGCTAGCGTCCCTGGCTTACCGGCCAGCCGTTCTTCAGCCATTTCTTGAGTGGCGCGCTCAACGGATGGCTCGTTGACCAGGACGAACAGGTCAACCTGGTCGTGGAAATTCGCAAATACCACGTCTGCGTATTTCTTGAACCAATCCACGGATTTGCGATTAGCCCATCCCCCTTCACGCGACAGGCTCGCAGGCATATCCCAGTGGTAGAGGGTGAGCATCGGTTTGATTCCCGCTGCCTTGAGATCGGTAATGAATTGACGATAGTGTGCGACAGCTGTCGGGTTTACTGGCCCCAAGCCGTCAGGAATCAGTCGAGTCCAGGAAATCGAGAAGCGATAGCTCGTTAACCCGAGCTTCTTCATCATGGCGATATCTTCAAGGTACTGGCTGCGATCATAGAAATTGATTGCCGTGGCACCAGAGACGCCCGGCCCAGCGAGGCTATGATCATCGAGGTAAACATCCCAGATGGAGGGGCCACGATTATCCATTCGCGTAGCTCCCTCCACCTGATAAGCAGCTGAGGCAGCCCCCCACCAAAAAGGCTCCGCGCCCTGCGAAACGTTTGACGTCAATGAAAAGGCAAGAGGAATTAAGGCTGCTAAACGAATCATTATTGGCGTCCTAGGGTCTGGGCATCATTATTGATGTAATCGATCAGTGCGGAACCCCCATTAAATCATCATACGATGACTTGGCGCCAGGATCGCTCGATCAAGCACTCGCCAGAATTACCGCGTTCTACCATTTTGCCTTGCGCGACCTCTATAGCAGCCAAACCGGATGATTTTATCGCGGCGTTATCCAGGCCATGCAGGGCACGCAGGCCGTCGAATCAGAGGCGTATCTGTTTCTTCAGGTTAAGGAATAGAGCAGATTACCGCCCTTCAGGCACAAGATCACTAATGCGCAGCGGCATCCAGAAGTCGATGGTGTAGACCATGCTCTAGGGGGAGCCGTGCTCGATGCACTCTGCACTCGATACTACAACATTTATTATTGATCGCCATTTTCCTCAAAGTAATCGATTTGGAATGGACTTCCAGGGTATCCAGAAGGCCAGTTTGTGAGGGCTAGGAAAAAAAATACGACTCCTTGCAGGCAAAATATTATTTCTTCCATAATTGTATTGGCTCTTCGTAAACAGATGGAAAAGGACTATTAAAGTGATGTGTGCCGCTTCATCTTCAGATAAATCGTACCGTACCGTACGGTACACTTATGAATTATAATATTCTCGGCTTTTTGGAGTTGTCAATGATTTTTTTAGGTCATAAGGAATGAGGGCTAGAACAGAATCACGCCGCAACGCGATCATCGATGCTGCTGCCAGCGTATTTCTGGAAATGGGCTATGAGGGAGCCGCGATGAACGAGGTCGCACGAAGAGCTGGTGGTTCCAAGACGACGCTATACAGCTATTTCACCTCCAAGGATGAACTGTTTGCCGCTGTAGTTGAGTGCTATGCCATGTCTCATTTGTCTAGCGCGGTGTCGATGTTGAATGCTGACAGTCAGGATGTGCAAAGTCTGCGATGCTTGCTTTTACGCTTTGCCGAGGGCGTCCTGACGGTAGTTACCAATGATACTACCGCCCTTGCGGTCTATAGGATGGTAGTGGGCGAGTCGGGGCGCTCCAAGGTCGGCCAGATTTTTCATGAATCTGGGCCACAGCAATGCGTTGATGCTCTATCTGAAGTGCTGAGCACTGCAATGCGCCGCGGAATTTTGCTCGAGGAGAATGCGTCATTGCGAGCATCGCAACTGCTGTCGCTCATAACGGTGGAATGTGAACAACGGGTGTATCAGATTGCACCAGAGCCGGTGACGCTGGCACGAATCAAGCTCATGGCCGCGTCAGCCATTGAGATGTTCATGGGTGGCGCAGTGAAAAGACTTTAGGCGAACATTGAAGCGTTGTTACTTAAGTGTGCTGATCGATATCTGCGGCGTTCCTGGATGTCGCTCACCTGCAGCAGCGCCGCTTCTTCACGGCGCAGCCCGTGATAGAGAAGAACAGCCAATATCGCCCGGTCGCGCTGCCCTTTAAGTGTTGCTTCATCCGGCGCTTCGAGCAGCGCCTTCGCCTGGTGATCGCCCAGTGCCGGCGTCTTGCCTTCGTTGCTTTCTATCCTGGGACGTTTTACCCCATGCACGGGACTGCCACCTGCGATCGCATTGCTTTCCAGGAGGTGATCAAAAAGGCTGGCCAGCGCGGCCAATTTGCGCCGGATCGTCGCTCCCGCTAAGCCGCGATGCTCGAGCTGGGCACGCCAGGCCAGAACGTGCGATCGGGTCACCACACGAAACTCATCGGCCGAAGCCAAACCGACAAAACCGCAGAAGTCTTCCAGGTCATTTTGGTAGGCGCGTCGTGTTCGAGGGTTGTCCAGGTTGGCAAACCACTCGACTGCAGCGGGTACCCGAGCCAAATCCTGAAATTCGACCGCCGTCAGCCTACGCTGATCGTTCTGGGCAGTTTTCGTCAGTTCCTGCATATCTATCTCTCTGTTGGCACCGTCACGATCACTAATGGTCATCCCAGTCACAAAAACACCGCGCTAAGCTTTCAGCGTACGAAGATCGGATAAACGGTAATAATTGGTGATAACCTATTTTATTGCCAGTGATCTCGAGCAATACAAATTCACTCTAGTATAGATGGATATCAGGATGCGCCGCTTTTGGCCTAAGCTAAATGACAACGGGTTTAACACCCAGAAAAGCATGAGTCGCGAGCGTTTTCTATTGAATTAGCGATCTTGAGCACGAGTTAGCATAGCGAGTCGAATAGCGTCTGTAGCGTTAGGCCGCGTGAGCGGCCCGACGGCTTCTAACTGGTAAGCATAGCGGCTGCGTTCACGCTCTGATTGCGGTAAGCAGCGCTGTGATACCGACGTGCTCGGTATCATTTGAGGTTTGGGCGAGCACATGAAAGCTCATCTCCGTGCCCCTCTTGGCAGGGTTTCGGTCAGCAGCAACCACCAGTGGCTCCTCCAGTTTTATTTATATCCTGCTGTGTGATCGCCTCAGTTAGTTCATATTCATATTGTGAAATGATAACCATTTTCTACGAACTATAGTAGTTCTAGGTATTATATGAGGTGCTCAGGATATTACTTGGGGGGAAGGCGTGCGAATCGGATCTTGTCTCGCTTTTAAATAGAGCAGCAGCGTTGTAATGTCAGTGAAACAAGCGTGGTTGTGGTCAAGTTATAAACAGGCTGAATATCAATGGTCTTTCTAATGGTTTTGGTGATGTGACCTGTTCAACCTCAGCGTCAATGTAATATCCTAATGACGGACACTAATGGATATAGCTATGCTAGTCAAAATCTTCGATTCGCCTGTCGCCGTAGCCACTCGACAGAGTGCTGGCAGAGTACGTTTAGATGGCTGGCTTTAATTCGTTGATCCTAGAATCCATACTACTCAATCGTGACAGATTTTTTTAACTCACTTAACTCTGTCGAAAGTTCCAAAATCTTAGCATCTGCCTCCAATAACAGCGATAGCAGACTATCTCGCTGAGTTTTTATGTCTCGAATTTGGTCGCGTAGGCTCCGATTTTTCTCTCTGTGGCTCCCCAGCTTCTTGTGTTTGGAGGCATTTATGTAAGGAGAGAACGATTCTGTCCAATTTTGGATTTCGAGAACTAGGGCTGGAAACCGGCTTTTCTTTAGCGCTGACGGATCTAGCCCGGCTTCTCGTGCAACATTATTTTGAGTGATCACAGTTCCAGCAGGGACGATCAAAGACTCCCTCTTTATTAACCTTTCGAAGGCCGCGCGAAATCTATCTTCCGCTTTTGAAGTAGGGTGCGCCACCTCAGTGCTCCGCGATTTCAATGATTTTTAAAATGCTCCGAACGGCATAGTGCTGTGCTTCTAGTGACTGTTCGTAAGGAGAATGCACAAGAGCAGTTAACTTCCGTTCTCGTATGATGGATTCCAATTTAACCATGGATTTTTTCTTATTTTTATCGATCAAAAGGTGAGCGCAAGGACCCGTATCCACCCCCCCTCCACATCTAAGAATGTTTTCTACTCCGCCGTACTGGCAGGTTCCGCGATAAGTGCAGATACCTAGCAGGACGTCTCTCCAGGACAGCTCGCCATTTCTTGCAGCGCGCGTTAAGCTTTTATAATCGGTCTCACATATAGGAGAAAGCATTTCACGTTTGCGCTCAACCCCATAGGCAGATATGTAACGGTCCTCCAGAAAACTTAAGGCGCCAGAAGCCTGGACATCGTACATTGCCTTTAGATATTCCGACTTGGCCTCTTCGTTGAGTAAAATGTTAGAGTATCCTTGGCGGTAGTATAACGACTGATTTCTCGAAAGGTGCTTCAGTTGATATTGAGCTGACTCATCTGTTACCATATTTGAGGCGTGCATGTTAACAGCGCCTGTTCGCCTCAGCTGGTGCCATGTAAATTCCCAAACTTTGCCGACCGAGAACTTTTCTCTGTCAAGGGATGGCGTGACCAACTGGGCAACTTCCAAGTCGCGGCTTTGGATAGTGATTTCGGTCAGATCGAAAAGTCTAGGATGAGTGGCTATTACTTCCATATATGAAAAGTAGGATGGGCGTTTAGTCATATCCATTTCAACCCCAGCACGTTTTGACCAAGGCTCATACGCTCTATTAATGAGGTAGGGGTTAGCATCGTACTCATTATCATAGGGTACCGTCGGGTCTTGTCGTGCACAGCGCATACGTAAATTTGCAACCAACGACATGGCGCGAATCGCAATTTCGATGGACGGAGATACTACCCACCGGGCGTCAGAATCATGATAGATCTTGGTCGTCTCGCCCGATACCAGCCAAAGACGCCCAAATTGGTCATCGTCTACGTAGCTTAGGCAGTCAGCGCGTAGCTCAGAAGCTTCGCGGTATCTCATCATTGAAAAACTGAGCAGGTATGCCAAGCCGACTTGTTGCGCCATGGTTAACAGCGAGGCGAACAATGTTATTCCGAGTCCATAGCTATCTACCTCAGTGTCTTCTTCAAGGATCCAGGTTTGGAACAGCGTTTCCAGTTGGTACTTTTTAAGAATGCTCGAGAACTTTCCACCGTGAACTGCGCTTCTATGATCTTTGTAGATTCTAGATCCGAAAGCAGCACCAAGACCCTTTCGGTTACCATAGCATGCCTCCACTCCGTAGAATTGTAAGCTTACCTCTAGGCAGTGACAAAAACAGGCCTCGAGATTAGCGCTGTTGCTCACGAAGTCATCGAGGAACTCGCGCAGTCTGCTTACCTGATATTGCCAAATTCGTGGAGGTATATATGGGGTTTGTCGGGTTGCGTGAGTGCCAGAGGATGATACAAGCCGCGCAATTTGCTTCGGTTCGAGAACTGTGAATCCCAGAGACGCTCGATGCTCATAGAGGCCGTGCAATATTGACACCAGACCAGCGGCGGCGGATGAGGCCAATTCCATCGAGATTTTTTCCAGAATTGGAATATTAGAATTCAACTCTGTGATTTTTATTCCGTACCTACTGCAGCACTCGAAAATTTTATATAATTTTACGAACCTCGCTTTTAGGTTTGCGGCCGTGCCAACAGGCTGGTGCCCATACAACCACCAAGCGCAGATCTGCCGAAGCCTATCGCCGTTGAATAGACTATTTTTTGCCTTAAACTTAAGCTCTGCACTATCGTTGAAATTTATTATGGAAGAGGAGGACGACCAGGGCGTTAGATCCCATATGACATCTCCATATTGGCTTATAGTCGCGCCCTGCTTGTCCCGAATAATGGGGAAGTCGGATCGTGGAGGCCATGTATCTAACACGAAATTAGGTATGTAGTCACCCGTCGACTCAACCCTAATGTTAATATTGCGCGGTATCTTCATCTGCCGCCTCCAATAGTTGAATAAATCCATCCCATTTCGGGTGATAATGGCTTTCGGCTACCCTGTCGAGTGCTTCCTTTACCCACTTGGCGCGATTTTGATTTGACTCAGCAAAAGATCGGAGTTTCGAAGTAACGGCATCTATTGCAAGCGCGCAGGGATTCGAGTTATGCTGAATGAGTTGGGACTTATAGGTGGCGAGTTCCAACGTTTTATAGTGGCGGTACGATGCTAAAGACCATGCATGGTCTTGAGAATCAATGTCACGATGACTTGCGCAAAATAGGCAACCCGCAGGGCTTATGCAGTCTGGAACTGTTGCATGCTTGGGTATTGCGCTAATTGCTAGAGGGCTCGCAATACTACAACCCCCCGCACCTGCCGCTTGGAGTGTCGGATCATGCGCCTTGTAAAACGAGCTTATTTCAACTAACGCCATCTGAAAGTTTGGAATATGATAATGTCGAAAGTAAGTTTCTTTTGTGTGCTGTCCTTGTTCGAGAGTCAACTGTAGGTTTTTGGTTTGCCGAGCAAACCAGTTTAGCTTCAATTTCCTAAGATTTCTGGCGAGTATTGATGTTATACCGAGCATTTCGCACCGCGATTTCACAGCTTCAAAACTTGGGGCGAAGTCTGAGAATGTCTTGCGTTGGTGTGAGAAGAAGGGGAAAAGTAGATCATTGGCCTCAAGTGGGTAAAGCTCATTGCGCCACTTAAGGTAATGCTCGAATATTTCTTTATATCCGCTAAAGATCTCAAATTCCACAGCACCTTTCTTTCGGTTTTTGTATATTCGCCTAACTTCGTAACCGTCACTCAAGCCTTTGTAGGAAAATTTCCCGACTTTCAGCTTTCTGGCTTCGGCCAGATTTATTGCGGTCTGCGATATAAAAATCAACAGTTCGGCCATTACCCTTAGGTTGATTAGAGGGTACCTCGAACTAAAAGTTTCAGCTATAATATCCGCAGGGGGCGTATATGAAGTTATTGCGGCGACTCTAAAATTCTTGCTACCCGGCTTGTAGCGTAAGTATTCTTTTAGTGTTCGCCCGTCGCTAAGTGAAATTACTACAGGAATGGTCGATTGTATATTTTCAATTGTGAGGCTGCGCGTAACATCATGCAGAAATCGCCCAAACTCGAATGCCCTTGGCAAATCCAATTTTTCAGACGCTTTCTTCATTCTTGACCGATTTCGGCTTCTGATTTTGCTCTTGCAAAATGGGGTGCGCGAATGCAGGCCGAGGTTAAAACCCAATATCTCGTCTATGAGAGACCCTAGTTTTGAGGCGAGGTTAGTTGCATGTTCGCCATCGATGGCGCCATTGCGAAAGCGCTCCCACAGGTAGTCAGCCCATGCCAAATAAAGGTTTTCAATGCTCTCGATGGTTATGGACGCGCGTCTTTCTTCTGCCCACCTGAAAAATGCTCTAATTGCGACAATCTTCCCTCTAAGCGTCAACGGGCTGCCCCCACCTACAATCTTTCCGTTAAGGACTTCATGTATTTTGACTACGAGGGGTAGCCTTTCGACGAGAAGTCTTTTATTTTTAGAGGCTAACAGCTTTTTGCTATTTCGCACGTTTCCCACTACGCCATTCTCGTACACTAGGCAACGCAAGTCATGGCGGGTTTCCGCAGCCCCATAATTAACACTTGGAAACGTTAAAGCAGGCAAGTGGTTAGTTATCATAATACCTACCTAAAAACTCTCTTGTGAATCTGTTGTTCGCTTCCGCTTTGATCGGGGTGCTCTCTACAAACCTAATATACCTAAGCGTAGTACTTTCATTTTTGTGCAGTAATGCGTTTTTTACCATCGTGAGCGCGTGCTTCGGATCTATAGATAATGCTACCTTAGTATACTCGGTGGCGAAAGTGGCTCTAGACCGATGAAAAGAAAACCCATGCATTACGGCTAAGCCGCGGGACAGCCCTTTTTTTCTTAGATCGTCCATCGCCACATTCACTGCAGGTGAGGTAGTAGTTCCTCTTTGTGCATAAGAGTTACCGCGGCTTGTTAAAAACAGGAAGTCTTTATTTGCTTTTTTAGCTTGAACCTCTCTTTTGGCTCGACGCGTACAATTGCTGTAAGTGATTAATGTTGCTAGCAGCAGTGCCGGAATTTCTATCAGTCCAGAGATGTTGTATTTAGTGCGCACTGGGGGAGATGCTGTCGGGCCCACCCTAACGAGAAAAGTTTTATCTCGGACGGGGTGCTGCGTGGCCATCAAAAGATTCTTGATCTTCAAGTCGCATATTGTTTGAATTCTCATGCCCGAGTGAAATCCTAAAAGAAGCATGTAGTATAACTCCACAGGACAGTACTTCTCGGCAATGTCCAAAACTCTTTCTCGGTCTTCGGCGGAGACTGGAAAGACTCCATCCTCCAGTTCTATGCCCCGTTTGCCCGCATTAGGGATGCTTAAGTCACTTGATTCAATTTGCAGCGTGCGCTCAAATCCCGTAATACTTTGAGTTGTTATAGTTATTTTTTTGTCTGTCCAAAGCTTGGCCGCAGATGGGATCAGTCCACATTTCTTTACCCAACGGTAGAAATGGATAACTTGATTCATCCTGGTTTTAGCTGTGGAAGGCGCAATATTCCCTGCATTCATTTCTGCAATAAGATATCCCCGATATCGCAGGAGGCAGCGTTCGTCCCTTCGTGTAGGAAAATATTTCCAGTCCAAGCTCTCTTTCTCTAACCATGATGCATAATGTTGGAGAGCATAGGCTTGAGATAGCGCTGTTTTAACATCCTTTCCATTAGCGATGACTTGTTCCCGAAGCCAAGAGTTAGCTTCCCTCCATGGCATACAAGTTTTCCAAAACAATGCAGGCAAGTCATGCACTGTTATTTCTTCGGACTGTTCCCAATGCACTTTGTCAAGCTCAATGCGTGCATGGCTTGCATGATACTTGATGCTTTCTAATCTTGCCATTTTGGGCGCTTTCGTTGCTCACCAGGTCTTCAATAACTATCAACATTTCGGCCGGTTGTCCAATGCTCTATCAGGCGTGTTTAGCAAGAGCAATTTTTTACGGTAATTCTTACAGTCACAAAAAGACCAACCAAAGTGGGGCCATCAAAAGCAGATTTAATGCCTATTTCTGCCGTGTTCAGAGATGCATGGCATAGGCGTGGCGCTCGGCTAGTATTGAAGTTCATTAGCTCTTGCTAGTCGTATGGCTCGGTCTCGCGCTCGGCTCAACGTGAGTTGCTATACGAAAATGCTATTCAAAGTGGTACCTCTAAATTTTAATCACGTAGGAGGTGTTGAGTTGACAGATACTCGGTGAGGCTCCTGCTGTTCGCGCACGTTGAGCAAGCCAAAATAACAGTATGAAAATGGTAAGTCGCGGAGGGCTTCGCCTATCCTCATAATGTCCATGGTTTCACTTATTCATATCGAGTCCATGGCATCAACTAATCTGTATCCGCCGTCCTTGGGCAAATCGGCAGGCGCCAGATTCAAGGTGATGCGCCGCGCAGGGAATTCCAGCCGACAGTTGAGGATCGCACTGCGCACCCGATCCTTGCTCTCCTTGACCGCGCCCTCTGGCAGACCCACCAGCGTCAGGCTGGGCAGCCCGTTGGCGAGATGGGTTTCAACGGTCACGGCGGGCGCTTCAACGCCAACTTGGGCACGGCTCAGAACAATGGCGAGGGACATGTCTTTCCTTGAAGGCAGCACCGCTTCCTGCGGCGAGCTGAAGGATAGTCATTGCCCTGAAGCTTGGCCCCGTGCATGTTCTACGGCATGTGTATGAATGGAAGGAGGGAGGAGTGATGACCCGTAATGGAGAGGGGCCCGTGCATCCAGGGGAAATTCCAAGCGAAGAGTTTCTCGAACCGTTGGCCACTACGGTCACCTTCGCCGGGGCACGAGCCGGTGACTTCGAAGCGCTTGTTGCCATCCGGATCGACGCCATGCGTGAGAGTCTTGAGCGCATTGGTCGATTTGATCCCGTGCGCGCCCGAGAGCGTTTTCGTGAAGGCTTTTCCCCCGAGTTTACTCGTCACGTTGTGGTTGCCGGAAAGCGAGTAGGGTTTGTCGTGGTCAAACCGCGTTTGGACGGGCTGTTACTCGATCACCTGTACATCACGCCAGGCGCACAAGGGTCAGGAATAGGCTCGATTGTCCTTCGTCAGATCTTCATGGAAGCGGATGCGGTGGCGCTGGACTTGTATGTTGGGGCGCTGAGAGAAAGCGCTTCAAACCGCTTTTATACTCGTCATGGTTTTCAGTTCGTCGAAGCTGGCGAATTTGATAACTACTATGTTCGGCACGCTGCTCAAGGCTGCCCGCCAGTGGGTGGCTGAACAAAGCCTTCATAGACAGCGCCGACATGGCGCTGCGGCTGGCGGCGTGTTTTGAGACCACCCCGGAGTTCTGGCTGAACTTGCAGCTCACCTACGACCTGCGCAAAGCAGAGATCGAGCGAGGGCAGGCCATCAAGGCCCAGGTTCAGCGCATTGCGCACTGCGCCTGAGCACATTCAGCTTTGAAAGCTCAATCGTGTTACTCAGCCTCTGATGCTTTCGGCTGCGGCGCCAACTGCGCTTCCATCTCCGCCATCTTCGCTTCCAGTGCCTCAAGTCGGGCGCGGGTGCGGGCGAGGACGATCATCTGGCTATCAAATTCTTCCCGGCTGACCAGGTCCAGCTTGCTGAAGCCGCTCTGCAGAAGCGCCTTGAACTGGGTTTCGAATTCGCTGCGTGGAACCGGGGTTTCGCCGTTGAACAGGCGGGAAGCGTGGCCGCTCAGGGCGTCGAGAAAAGCTTTGGGGGCGAGCATGATGAAATTCCAGAATCAGATGGCGCGAGTGTAGCACGCAGCTTTTGGCCCCTTGAGGAGAGGATGCGCTGCACGCTTTTCGCGCATCGCCTCGGGCACGTGCGCACCGTTGTTGTGCGGTGATGGCAATCGACGACTACCCTGAAGCCTGAATTAACGGTGGAAGGGCCGAAATTCAAGACCATCGATGAGATGGCAAGCTTTCTGCTTAGTGGCTTGTAACCCATGCACTGATGCAGTCGCTGTGACGAATGCAGTGCGGCAGGCGGAGCGGGGAATGTTTCGTCAGAAGCGGTTTTCTGGAGCTGGTCAGGTCTCTTGCGGACACGACGCGTTACAAAGCCAGACACTGCGCTTAGACTTGAGTCGGGTTTGTTTTCCTGGGGCAAGTCCACCAATTCGGGAGAAAGTTTCATGAAGCTAGTCACTGCCATCATCAAGCCGTTCAAGCTGGACGACGTACGCGAGTCGCTGTCCGAAATCGGCGTGCAGGGCATCACAGTCACTGAAGTCAAAGGCTTCGGACGTCAGAAAGGCCACACCGAGCTGTATCGCGGTGCGGAGTATGTAGTCGACTTCCTCCCCAAGGTGAAGATCGATGTTGCGATCGACGACAAGGATCTGGACCGCGTTATCGAAGCGATAACCAAAGCGGCCAACACCGGCAAGATCGGTGACGGAAAGATCTTCGTGGTCAATCTGGAACAGGCCATCCGCATCCGTACCGGCGAAACCGATACCGACGCAATCTAAGCCGCCAAACCCCAACGCCCCAGGAGAAAACAATATGACTCTGCGTCAATTCGCAGGGCTAGGAGCCCTGTTGTCCCTCGTAACCCCTGGCTTGGCCATGGCGGCAGACGAAGTGGCAGCCCCCGTACTCAATTCCGGCGACACCGCCTGGATGCTGACCTCCACCGCGCTGGTGCTGTTCATGACCATCCCGGGTCTGGCGCTGTTCTACGGCGGCATGGTCCGCTCCAAAAACATTCTTTCCGTGATGATGCAGTGCTTCGCCATTACCGGCCTGATCAGCATCCTGTGGGTCGTCTACGGCTACAGCATGGCGTTCGACACCACCGGTATGGAAGCCAACGTCGTCAACTTCAACTCCTTCGTCGGCGGTCTGTCGAAGGCGTTCCTGGCAGGCATTACCCCAGCGAGTATTACCGGTCCTGCGGCACTGTTCCCGGAAGCCGTCTTCGTGACCTTCCAGATGACCTTCGCCATCATCACCCCGGCCCTGATCGTCGGCGCTTTCGCAGAACGCATGAAGTTCTCCGCGATGCTGATCTTCATGGCGATCTGGTTCACCCTGGTTTACGCGCCGATTGCGCACATGGTCTGGAGCGGCGTCGGTGGTCTGTTGTGGGACTGGGGCGTGCTCGACTTCGCGGGCGGCACCGTCGTTCACATCAACGCCGGTGTGGCTGGCCTGGTAGCGTGCCTGGTGCTCGGCAAGCGTAAAGGTTTCCCGACCACCCCGATGGCTCCGCACAATCTGGGTTACACCCTGATAGGCGCGGCCATGCTCTGGGTCGGCTGGTTCGGCTTCAACGCAGGTTCCGCGGCTGCGGCCAACGGCACCGCCGGTATGGCCATGCTGGTCACCCAGATCGCTACCGCTGCTGCAGCGCTGGGCTGGATGTTCGCCGAATGGCTGACCCACGGTAAGCCAAGCGCTCTGGGCATCGCCTCGGGTGTGGTTGCCGGTCTGGTTGCTGTGACTCCAGCTGCCGGCACTGTCGGCCCGATGGGCGGCCTGATCATCGGTCTGGCGGCAGGCGTGGTCTGCTTCTTCTGCGCCACCAGCCTGAAACGCAAACTGGGCTACGACGACTCCCTGGATGCCTTCGGCGTTCACGGTATCGGCGGTATCCTCGGCGCGATCCTGACCGGCGTGTTTGCAGCCCCTTCGCTGGGCGGCTTCGGCACCGTGACCGACATCGCGGCACAAGTCTGGATTCAGTGCAAAGGCGTCGGCTTCACGGTCATCTATACCGCGATCGTGACCTTCATCATCCTCAAGGTGCTCGACATGGTCATGGGCCTGCGTGTCACCGAAGAAGAAGAAGCGGTCGGCCTGGATCTGGCGCAACACAACGAACGTGGCTACAACTTGTAATCCACCCATGAAAAAATGCCCGGGTCTCCGGGCATTTTTTTGTCTGGCGTTTGTCGATAGGGGTGTCCGCACAAGGGGCAGGTGTTCCAGGCAGGAACATCCGCTGCGATGTGCGGCCAATCTAGACGTTTCTGGACGCTTCCGAGGGCATAAATGCCCTTGTTCAGCGCTCGTGAAAATCGTCGCTCATTACGCACTTTGTTTTTTTTTCCAGCGCGTTAGAATGCGCGCCGAAGGGCGGAGAACGGTATGTGGCAACAGACCTTGATCACGCTGCGGGCAAGGCCTCGTGGTTTCCATCTGGTGACGGACGAGATCGTCGCGGGGCTTCGCGAATTACGCGAATGCCGCATCGGCCTGCTGCATGTCTGGTTGCAACACACCTCGGCCTCGTTGACCGTCAACGAGAACGCCGATCCGGCGGTACGTCGCGATTTCGAGCGTTTTTTCAGCCGTCTGGTGCCTCAGGGGCGCGACGGCTACGAGCATGACGACGAAGGGCCCGACGATCTGCCTGCGCACTTCAAAGCCAGTCTGCTTGGCTGCCAGCTGACCTTACCGGTTACAAATGGACGGCTGGCGCTGGGCACATGGCAAGGTATTTATCTGGGCGAGCACCGTGATGCAGGCGGTGCGCGTAAAGTCCTCGTCACGCTTCAGGGTGAGGGGCACGACCGCTGAAAATACGCGGTAGTTGAATTTTTTCCGGCTGTCCAAGAAATCAAGCCCGGCTGGGCTATAACTAATCTGCTTTCGCAAGTCATGAGGTAGAACATGAGCGACGACGACATCGAAGAAGGTCTGGAAGACGAGCTGGAAGAAGGGGAGGACGGTGAGGGGCTTGCAGCGGCTTCCGATGAAGATGTAGTGGAGGTCGACGACAGCGCTGAAGTCTCTGCGACTCCGGCCAAAGGCAAGGCCAAGGCCGCCGTCTCCGTTGACGAACTGCCCAGCGTGGAAGCCAAGAACAAAGAGCGTGATGCTCTGGCTCGCGCGATGGAGGAGTTCCTGGCTCGTGGTGGCAAGGTCGTGGAAGTGGAGGCCAACGTGGTCGCCGATCCGCCCAAGAAGCCCGACAACAAGTACGGCAGCCGTCCTATTTAAGGGACTGGCTGTGCGCTTGATGAAAAACCCGCTGTCGCTGCGGGTTTTTTATTGCCTGCGATTCAGGCCGCTGAGGCCACAAAGGCCGGTTTGACGCGCTGGAATCGCGAATCAACCCCAGCGCGCCAGCATCTCTGGCAACTGGGTCAGGCTACTGATCTCGCCATCCGGCGATTTTTCAGCTTCCCAGACTTTGCCCCCGGGGTTGTACCAGATCGCCCGCATGCCGGCCTGCTGAGCACCGGCGATGTCGTCGCCCGGATGATCGCCGACGTGCACGGCCTGGCGGGCTTCGGCATTGCCGCGTTTCAGCGCTTCAACGAAAGGCGCAGGGTCGGGTTTGCCGATGCCCAGATCTTCGGCGCACAGCGCGAAGGCGAAATAATCAGCCAGGCCGAGGCGGCGGACGTCGGCATTGCCGTTGGTCACCACACCCAGCGTGTAAGACTTGGTCAGGATCTCCAGCGTCGGCACCACTTCAGGGAAGATGTCCAACTGATGCCTCCCCTGAAGGAACACTTCAAAGCTCTGGTCCGCCAGCTCGTGGGCTTCGGCATGGCCATACCCGGCATCTTCAAGGGCGTGAAACAGCACCGTACGGCGTAACGCACTGATCCGGTGTTTGAACGTCGGATCCTCTTCGATGAGTCGCGAGCGGATTTCCCACAGATGCTCGACCGGAACCGGCCCGAGTTTTGGCGCGTTGGCAGCCAGCCAGTCACGCAGCTTGGCTTCGGCACTGACAATCGCCGGTGCGGTTTCCCACAGCGTGTCGTCCAGATCGAAGGTGATCAGCTTAATGCTCATTGTCGGCGTTACCTTTGCGCTTGGCCCGTGGATGGGCGCTGTCGTACACCGTGGCCAGATGCTGGAAATCCAGATGGGTGTAGATCTGAGTGGTGGCGATGTCGGCGTGGCCCAGCAGTTCCTGCACGGCGCGCAGGTCCTGGGACGACTCCAGCAAGTGACTGGCGAATGAATGGCGAAGCATGTGCGGGTGCAGGTTCTGGCCCAGCTCGCGCTCGCCAGCCGCCTTGACCCGCAGTTGGATCGAACGCGGCCCCAGACGGCGGCCTTGCTGGCTGACGAACACCGCATCGTCCTGCGGATTGGCGAGCGCCCGCTGCTTGAGCCACTCCTCCAGCGCTTCCCGGGCTTTTCTGCCGACTGGCAAAACCCGGGTTTTGCTGCCTTTGCCGAGGACCTGCACAAGACCGTCCGCCAGATCCAGGTCTGCACAGTTCAGCCCGGTCAACTCGGACAGGCGCAGGCCTGACGAATAGAACAGCTCAAGGATGGCCTGATCGCGCCGGGCCAGAAAATCGTCTTCGACCCCGCCTTCAAGCAGTTGCAGGGCGCGGTCGGCGTCGAGGGTTTTCGGCAAGCGCCGCTCGCCCTTGGGCGGTGACAGGCCATTGGCCGGATCGTGATCGCAAAGGCCTTCGCGGTTGAGAAAGTGATAAAAGCCGCGAACGGCTGACAGCAATCTGGCCAGGCTGCGCGAGGACTGACCCTGCTGGTGAAGGCGAGCGACAAGGCCGCGCATGGCCTGAATATCCAGGGCTTTCCAGCTGTCGATGTGCTGCTTTTCGCAGAACGCCAGGACCTTGTTCAGGTCGCGGCGATAGGCTTCAAGCGTATGGCTCGACACTTGGCGCTCACTGCGCAGGTGCGTGCAGTAAGCGTCCAGTTGCCGCTCCATGACTAGCGAACCGACCGCAGCGAATTGGTGAAGCGTGGCAGCAGGCGGCTGAGCACGTCGGCGATGTAACCGAGAAACAGCGTGCCGACCGAGCTTTTGTAATGCTGCGGATCACGGCTGCCGATGGCCAGAACGCCGTGCAGGCCCTGGTGGTTGAGGGCGGCCAGGGCGGTTGAGCCCACTTCCTTGCTTTGCTCGCTGCCGAACAGAAACTCGAGTTCATGCTCACGCAGCGCGCCACTCAGGGTCTTGCCGCCGGACATCAGCCCACCGATGGCTTTCTGCGCGTCGGCGGCGCTGACCCAGCGGCCGACGGTCATCGGGTTGTCGCTGAACAGGATCAGGCTGACGAAGGGCACCTGAAACTCTTGGCGCAGGCTGTCTTCCACGCAAATGACGATCTCTTCCAGACTGGTGGCGTCCATCAGATCGAGAATCAGCCGGCGGGTTTTTTCAAACAGCCGGTCGTTGTCCCGGGCCACGTCCATCAGTTGTGAAAGCCGGTGACGCATCTCGATGTTGCGCTCGCGCAGCAGTTTGAGCTGGCGTTCGACCAGCGAGACGGTATCGCCCCGTTGATGCGGAACGCGCATCATCGCCAGCAGCTCGTCGTGCTCGGCGAAGAAATCAGGGTGTTGTTGCAGCCAGGCCGCGACCGCCTCGGCTTCAAGGGCGGGCACCGCGTTCTCGGCAGGGGGCTGGCCGGGCGTGTCGTTTGAAGTCTGAGGCTGGTCGGTCATTGGATACTCTCACTCATAGACGTACTTGGCCTTCGTAAACCCGGACAGCCGGGCCAGTCATCATCACCGGATGGCCGGGGCCTGACCACTCGATGGACAGGCGTCCGCCCGGCAGGTCGATCAGCATCGGCGAATCCATCCAGCCCTGAGTAATGGCTGCGACCGCTGCCGCGCAGGCCCCGGTGCCGCAGGCCTGGGTTTCCCCGGCGCCTCGCTCCCACACCCGCAGTTGCGCGCGCTGACGGTCGACGACGTGGAGAAAGCCCACGTTCACCCGGGCCGGAAAGCGCGGATGGTTCTCGATCTTCGGACCCAGCACATGCACGGGCGCGTTGTTGATGTCATAGACGCGTAGCACAGCGTGGGGGTTGCCCATGGACACGGCGGCCAGCTCGACGGTCTCGCCATCGACATCAAGCGAATAGGAGGCGGCCTGCTCCGGCGCATCGAACGGGATATCCGCCGGCACCAGACGCGGCGCGCCCATATCCACGCTGATCTGGCCGTCGTTGCGGATGTCCAGCTCGATGATGCCGCTCTTGGTTTCGACGCGGATCTGCTTTTTGGCCGTCAGCCGCTTGTCCAGCACGAACCGGGCGAAGCAGCGCGCACCGTTGCCGCATTGCTCCACTTCGGAGCCGTCGGAATTGAAAATCCGGTAGCGGAAGTCCACGTCCGGGTTATTCGGCGCCTCGACCAGCAGCAGCTGATCGAAACCGATACCGGTGTGGCGATCGCCCCATTGCTTGGCGTGCTTGGGCAAAATGTGGGCGTGTTGGCTTACAAGGTCCAGCACCATGAAATCATTGCCCAGGCCATGCATCTTGGTAAAACGCAGCAGCATGGGATTACTCCGGCAGCAGGCTTTCGCCGGCAAACAGCTCAGTCACGGTTTCACGACGACGCACTTCGAAGGCTTGCTCGCCATCCACAAGCACCTCGGCCGTACGCCCGCGGGTGTTGTAGTTGGAGCTCATCACGAAGCCATAGGCGCCGGCAGAGTGCACCGCCAGCAGATCGCCTTCAGCCAGTGCGAGTTCGCGCTCCTTGGCAAGGAAATCCCCGGTTTCACAGATAGGGCCGACGATGTCGTAGGTGCGTTTGGCGCTGTCACGGGGCTTGACCGCCGTCACGTCCATCCACGCCTGGTACAGCGCCGGACGGATCAGGTCGTTCATGGCGGCGTCGACGATGGCGAAGTCTTTGTGCTCGGTGTGCTTGAGGTACTCGACGCGGGTCACCAGCACGCCGGCATTGGCGACGATGAAGCGCCCGGGCTCGAACATCAGCGCCAGATCGCGGCCATCGAGGCGTTCACGCACGGCCTTGATGTAATCGCTCGCAAGGGGCGGCTCTTCGTCGCGATAACGCACACCCAGGCCGCCGCCCAGGTCGATATGCTTCAGCAGAATGCCGCAATCGCCCAGCCGGTCGACCAGATCGAGCAAGCGATCCAGGGCATCAACGAAAGGCGAGAGGGTGGTCAGCTGTGAGCCAATGTGGCAGTCGACGCCGATAACGTCGAGATTCGGCAGCTGCGCGGCGCGGATGTAAACGTCTTCAGCGTCCGCGATGGCGATGCCGAACTTGTTTTCCTTGAGGCCGGTGGAGATGTAGGGGTGGGTGCCGGCGTCGACGTCCGGATTGACGCGCAACGAAACCGGAGCGCGCACGCCCATTTCGGCGGCGACGACTTGCAGGCGTTCGAGCTCGTCGGTGGATTCGACGTTGAAGCAGTGCACGCCGACTTCCAGCGCTCGGCGCATGTCATCACGGGTCTTGCCGACGCCGGAGAAGACAATCTTGTCGGCCTGACCGCCTGCCGCCAGTACACGTTCCAGTTCTCCACGGGAAACGATGTCGAAACCGGCGCCCAAGCGTGCCAGGACGTTGAGAACGCCCAGGTTGGAGTTCGCTTTGACCGCAAAGCAGACCAGATGCGGCATGCCGCTCAGGGCATCAGCGTAGGCGCGGTACTGCGCCTCGATGTGCGCGCGGGAATAGACGTATGTCGGCGTGCCGAAGCGTTCGGCGATGGCAGACAACGCCACTCCCTCCGCGAACAGCTCACCGTCGCGGTAGTTGAAGGCGTCCATGACTGATTCCTAGTAGGTCGAAGTCTGATGCTTGTGCGAGTGCGACTTGGTCTGGCTGGTGCCGTCGGACGAGTCGTCGTCGGGCAGATACAGTGGACCTTTCTGGCCGCAGGCAGAGACCAGACACGCAACTGCAAGCAGTGCGGCCAGGGAGGAAATCAGGCGCTTCATGGCGAAATCCTTTGTATAAGCATTAATTGCGCCCGAGTATACCGACCACCCGACAGATTGCCTATGCGCTGGAGTTCCCGTCCGGCGGGGGTTTGACGCCGCTGCGCAATTAATCTGTGCAGCGCGCACGGATTTCTGACGCAGCCTGCGGTAAAGCGACCCGTTCGGTGCCTTGCCGGCCAAAGCGGCTCCCACAATGGCACTTGGGCGGGTAGGCTTTGCATTTGCCGGGGAGCGACCGTATCGTGCGTCGCTGCGCCATCCGCTGACACTTTTGAGGTTAATGCAATGAGTTTGACCGAAGCCCGTTTTCACGACCTGGTCGATGCCACCCAAGAAAAGCTCCAGGACATTTTCGACGAGAGCGGTCTGGATCTGGACCTTGAGAGTTCCGCCGGTGTGCTGACCGTTAAGTTCGAAAACGGCTCGCAGTTCATTTTCAGCCGTCAGGAGCCGTTGCGTCAGCTGTGGCTGGCGGCGGCGTCGGGTGGTTTTCACTTTGACTACGACGAAGAAGCGAAGCATTGGATCTGCGACAAGAGCGAAGAGCTGTTGAGCGAGATGCTCTATCGACTGGCGAAGCAGCAGGCCGGCGAAGAGATCGACTTCGACGCCCTCGACGGCAACGATGGCAACCGCCAGTGACCATTAACCCAACGCCGGTCAAACCGCCAAAACCGCTGTTCAGCAACGTCAGCCCGGCTGTGCCGTCTCCGTGCATCAGCATCTGCCGGCTCGACGAAGACAAAGTCTGCACGGGGTGTCAGCGCCACGTCGAAGACATTCGCGAGTGGCGGGCGGCGACCGACGAGCGCCGGCGCGAGATCGTGCGGCAGGCAGATCAGCGGCGGAGTACCCATTGCGTCGCACGCTGAGTCCTCTGTAGCGAGCCAGCAGTCATCACAACTCATCCAGCGCGGCATTCAGTGACCGTTCCAGTTCGGCCTTGTAGCGCAGGAACAGGATGGTCTGCCCGCGCGTGTCTCTCAGTATCCCGGACAGGTCCAGGTCGGTGATGTAGCAGCGGTAACGTTGCGGCTCGCGGCGCTGCTCGAGAATCCGCCGCGCCACGACGCTGAACAGCTGGTCTCCATGCTCCAGCTCGGAGAACTCCGTCCCGTCGCAATACAGCGTGACGCTGACCTGACCGGGGGACGCCTCCTCGATGATCGCCTGCACATCAAAAAACGATGGGTCGCTGAGCATCGTTGGCGTCGGGCGATGCTCAACGCGGCGGGCTCGGCCTGATCCATCGGGGGTCAGGCGGTAATACAAAGCCTCCAGCGGCGTTGACTCCAGAGGGTTATCCAGTGGCAGCAACGCCACGCGCCGGTACACCAGCGATTGAAAAAAGCGCTGCAGCGGCACCAGCAGGCTGGACTCAGTGTGATAAGGCACCTGCTGATGCCAGAATGCATTGCGCTCATCAAGCACGTACAGGTCGGCGTTCGGCTCGTTGATCCGGTAGAACACCTGAATGCACTCAGGCTGGCCGTACGGGATGAACAGCGACAGGTCCGAGTCGTCCAGTGCCTGGGGGTCCAGATGAATCGGACTGTAGGCGGAAAGCTCTTCCCCCAGATAACTGAACAGCGCCGGCAGGTGTTCCAGCGTGACATGACTGACTCGGCCGGGGATCATTTCCAGGACGTGATACCGCTGCTCGACCTGGATGAGATAGCGGTGATTCAGGCGCCGGTCCAGCAGCAGTTGCGCGGTGCCGATGAGCTCCTCCACGCGCTGGGCGATGGCCTGCGCGCGGTTGTGGCAAAAGCAGCGCACGCGAATGACAGGCCTGGCGGACTTTTCCGGCAGGCCGTTGAACAATTCTGTCAGGCAGTCCAGCAGCGCATAGGGGCCGTCGAAGCGGTTGACCAGCACCTCGTTCCAGCTGTTGAGCGTGATCTGGTCAAACGTCAGCACCAGATTTTCGCGCACACCGGCATAGCTCAGCGAGTCCGTTCGCTCGGTGGTCATCAGGATGTTCAGGTCCTTGTGGTGCCTGAGCGGATCGACGCCCACGTTGATCAACAGCAAAATCTCACGGGGCACGCTTGGGCTCAGCAGCACCTCTTCCTCGACCATGCCCGGCGGCGGCGCGATGCTCTGCTGTAGCGCGCCTTGCAGATTGAACAGCTCGAACTCGGTCAGATCACTGATCCCGGGGTGTAGCGCCAGGCGTGTGCTGCTGTCGATGACGTTGTTGCGGTGGCACCACGTGAGCAATTCCAGCAACTCGCGACTGCGCTTGATCGGCGCAAACGTCTCCAGCTCGTGGGCACTCAGACTGCCGTTATAGAGACACCACTGGTGCCTGCCGGGCTCGCGCTTGTTCGGCAGCTGCGCCAGCGTCAAGGTGTCTTCCGCCAGATCCGGCGCAATGCCCGGATTGAGAAATTCCACTTTGCCGGCTTTGCGTTCAAAGGCTGCGTACAGGCGTCGCCCGAGCACATTCAAGTCGCGCTTGTTGATCGAATTGGCCGCCTTTTGCGCGCGCGCGAACTGGGTCAGGAAGCGGTAACTGAAGTTGAGCTCGCCGACCAGTGCGCGGCGCTCGCTGGCGACCTGACGCACTTTCCACTGACTGCGGCTGTCGAGCAGCGCCAACTGGCTCTCGTCCCAATGCCACTCACTGACCAGCCGCTCCAGCAGCAGGCGCTGCCAACTGCTGCTGCGGTGGCGAGTGGACCCGGTGAGTTTCTTGTTCACCTTCAGGTACAAACTGCGGCGTACCAGCTCCAGCCGCTCGGGTTCGCCCCTCGCGAGCAGGTATTCCTCGATGCGCCGGTACACCATCACGTAGGGGTCCAGCTCGTCGAGGTCGGCGCAGTTGGCAAACACGGCTTTTTTGAAGCGCATGCTCAGGCACTGCACCTGCGGGTGTTCGCTGGCGTAAACCTCGGTGAGCAGCAGCTTGAGCACCGATTTGTAGGGTGATTCGATGCCTTTGAACAACTGCCACAGCCCTGCGCCGATGAATTCGCCCGGCGGGATGTGCGACATGTTGCCGAGATCCAGCACCTCGTCGGCGCGAATAAAGCGTTTCGACAGCAGGGTGTGGGTGTATTCGGCGTAGCGCGTTTCCTCATAGACCGGCACCAGCCACCACATCGGGGTGCGCCCGGCCAGCCAGATGGCAGTGCGATAAAACTCGTCGAGCAGCAAGTAATGCTGCGTCGTGCCGCAGTCTTCGCCACTCAGCTGTGCGTCGCGCTCGCCGACGACAAAACGCTCCGGATCGACGAGAAAGAAATGCGCCTCGGCACCCATGCTCGCCGCCCAGCTTTCCAGGGACTGGCACTTCTTGCGCAGTTCCTGCATGTCGTCTGCCGACAGCAGCGGGTCGTGGCAGATCCACACGTCCATGTCGCTCTGGTCGGCCTGGGCGAGGGTGCCAAGGCTACCCATCAGGAAGATGCCGTGAATCGGCTGCGGTGGATTCACCCGGCGTGGTTTGTAGGAGAACGACCGCGTCAGGCGTTGCGCTTCAGCGAGGGCCTGGGCGTCAGGCTCGTAATGGGAAACGCCGGCGGGGGTCGAGCCCGACACATAGCCTGGCAACAGAGGATGATTGACGTGGAAAAACAGCGGCAGCAGCGAAAGCACGCTTTGCTGGCGCGTCGACAGGCCTTCGTAGGCGCGCGCCAGTCGACTCTCGCTCAGGGCCAGGAAGCGGCTGCGTAACTGAGCGAGGACCTTGCGATCAATGCCCTCATCCAGATCCGGGCGAATTTCGGAACTACGCGTCATCGCGACTCGAAGCCGGCGGGCGGCACTGCATGGAGTGAAGGTGTAGCGATAATCAAGACAACGGGCGTCGGGCCTTCGCGGCTCGATGGAACGTCTTTTTTATGGCGCCATTATTTTATCGGCGCAGCATCGTTGAAATGGAGGATTCGCGAAACCTTTATTTGATGCGTCCAGGCAAAGGTTTCGCGAGGACGACGTCAGGCAGCTTCCTGGCTGGTGGCAAGAATGAGCAGCAGCGATTGAGCGTGGTCGGCGGCATCAAGACCCAGGCTGGTCAAATAGCCTCCGTCGTGTTGCGTGGTGAGGCCTTTGTCGAAGAGTCGTTGGGCGGCAGCGATGGCTGTGGGAGCCGCGGAATGGTGGTGGACCTTCAGTCCCTCTTTAGTGTTGCTCAGATTGAACAGCGACAGGATTTCCAGCTCGGCAACCAATTCAGGGGTAAACGACATAGGTGCTCCAGACTTTTTCCAGTGGATACACCGCGATCGGAATCGCAGGCGTGACGGCCCCATCGCCATGCGGCAGCGAGGCCTTTGGAGTGTAGTCAGGTCTGGGGATTTTGCAGAAAGTATCTGGCCGGTCGTCAGGTCGGTTGAGCGACCGGCATGTTGGGCGGGTTTTACTCGTCTTCCGCCAGTCGCACGCCCGGCGGCATGTCGGGCAGTGCGCGCAGGGCCGCTTCGTACCAGACGGTATTGAACGGACGATCTTCGGCCAGGATCCCGTCGATCTCCAGCGCCAGAATGTGGGCCATCATCTGCAGAATTTCTTCGCGCTCGATGCCCACCAGAGTCAGCTTGTTGTAGGTGGCTTTGGCCGCTGGGGGGTTGTCGCTCTCGATCTGATTTTCGATGGCTTCAATCAGCGTCGCTTCAGCGAACTCTTCGTCGTCGATTTCAATGTTGTCGCTCATGTCGTTCTCGATGTCCTGCCAATTGAATGGCATCGCCGGCACCGGGCGACGCCGTTTATGGGTTTAGCGGGTGGCGAGCAAATGCCGGCCGCGCGCAACCGCGGCCTTGACCTGCTCCGGCGCCGTGCCGCCGATGTGGTTGCGGGCATTGACCGAACCTTCGAGCGTCAGCACTGCGAAGACATCCTGTTCGATCTGGTCGCTGAACTGACGCAGCTCGTCCAGGGTCATCTCGGCCAGATCCTTGCCGGTCTCAACGCCATGCTTTACCGCGTGACCCACGATCTCGTGGCAATCACGGAACGGCAGGCCACGGCGGACCAGATAGTCGGCCAAGTCGGTTGCCGTGGAGAAGCCACGCAGCGCGGCCTCGCGCATCATGGCGTGCTTCGGCTTGATCGCCGGGATCATGTCGGCGAAGGCACGCAGCGAGTCGCGCAAGGTGTCGGCAGCGTCGAACAGCGGCTCCTTGTCTTCCTGATTGTCCTTGTTGTAGGCCAGCGGCTGGCCCTTCATCAAGGTCAGCAGGCCCATCAGAGCGCCGAATACGCGGCCGCTTTTGCCACGGACCAGCTCGGGCACATCCGGGTTTTTCTTTTGCGGCATGATCGAGCTGCCGGTGCAGAAGCGATCAGGCAGGTCGATGAACTGGAATTGCGCGCTGGTCCACAGCACCAGCTCTTCGGAGAAGCGCGACAGGTGCATCATCGCGATACTCGCGGCGGAGCAGAATTCGATGGCGAAGTCGCGATCGGAGACGCTGTCCAGCGAGTTGCCGCTGACGGCTTCGAAACCCAGCAGCTGGCAGGTCAGCTCGCGGTCGATCGGGTACGTGGTGCCGGCCAGCGCGGCGCTGCCCAGGGGCATGCGGTTGGTGCGTTTGCGGCAATCCACCAGACGCTCGAAATCACGGCTGAGCATTTCGAACCACGCCAGCATGTGGTGACCGAAGGTCACCGGTTGCGCGGTCTGCAGGTGAGTGAAGCCCGGCATGATGGTCTCGGCTTCGCGCTCGGCCAGCCCCAGCAGGCCTTCTTGCAAGCGGGTGATCTCAGCCAGAATCAGGTCGATTTCATCGCGCAACCACAGGCGGATGTCAGTGGCCACCTGATCGTTGCGGCTGCGCCCGGTGTGCAGTTTTTTACCGGTGACACCGATGCGGTCGGTCAGGCGCGCTTCGATATTCATGTGCACGTCTTCGAGGTCCACGCGCCAGTCGAATGTGCCGGCTTCGATCTCGCCCTGAATGCTCTTCAGCCCGTCGATGATGGTGTCGCGCTCGGCGTCGGTGAGCACACCGACCTTGGCCAGCATCGTGGCGTGGGCAACCGAGCCCATGATGTCGTGGCGATAAAGGCGCTGATCGAAGGTGACGGAGGCGGTGAAGCGTGCGACGAAGGCGTCGACGGGTTCACTGAAGCGGCCGCCCCAGGACTGGTTGGTCTTGTCGGTGCTCATGATTCGCTCGCTGCTGTACTGGTGGCTGAAACTGATGAAAAACCGGCGCCGGCCGATTCTAAAGACGCGGGCGATGATAACAGCATTGCCGTTTATTTATCCCCGGCGGCTTGCCCGCAACGGTATGAGCGAAGAGACTGGCGGCCATGCAGAACGAGCGCAAACAACCGGGGCAGAGCAGTGCGCCCGGCAAAGAGTTTTTCCTCCCGGAACTGTGTCTGCCCCAGGCGTTGCTGATGCTGGTCGTGCTGGCGGAGTTGCTGGTCTTCGTGCTTGTGCTCATCGAACCCATGCAGCCGGATTTCGACTGGGTACGGCTGGCGCTGATTTCTCTTTTCGTGCAGTGGATCGTGCTGTTGTCCGCCGCGCTGCTGTGTGGCTTGCGGCCCTGGCTGGCGCGCCTGCGTGCCGGTGTGGCCGGCTGCATCGGTTGTCTGCTGGTGGTGGCCGTGACGCTGATGTGCACCGCCGTGACTGACTACTACCAGGTGAATCCGCCCACCTCGTTCGATGGCGTCGTCGAACGGTACCTGCGCTACGCCTTGATCGCCTTGATCATGTCCGCGCTGATGCTGCGGTACTTTTACCTGCAGAGTCAGTGGCGCAAACAGCAGCAGGCCGAGCTTCAGGCCAGGATCGAGTCCTTGCAGGCGCGTATCCGTCCGCACTTTCTGTTTAATACGCTCAACAGCATTGCCAGCCTGGTCACCAGCGATCCGGTCAAAGCGGAGCAAGCGGTGCTTGATCTGTCCGACCTGTTTCGGGCCAGTCTGGGCAAGCCCGGCAGCCTCACGACATGGCGCGAAGAGCTTGAATTGGCGAAACGCTATTTATCGATTGAGCAATATCGACTTGGCGAGCGTCTACAGTTGGACTGGGCCGTTAGTGCAATTCCCGACGACTTGCCAATTCCCCAGCTAACCTTGCAGCCATTATTGGAAAACGCGTTGATTTACGGCATCGCGCCCCGTGTTGAAGGCGGCGTGGTCAGAGTTGAGGCGGACTACGAACGGGGAGTATTTATATTGCGCGTCAGTAATCCTTACGATGAGGTCGTCTTACGACAAAATCCAGGCGGCACTCAGCAGGCCCTGGCAAACATCGGCGCTCGACTCACGGCACTTTTCGGCCCCCTCGCCAGTCTGAGCGTGGAGCGCCGAGACGGTCGTCACTTCACCTGTCTACGCTATCCTTGTGCGAGACTCACGCAGGAAGCCAGAGCTATATGAATGTCCTGATCGTTGATGACGAACCCCTAGCCCGAGACCGCCTGAGCCGTATGGTAAGTGAGCTCGAGGGTTACAAGGTTCTGGAACCCAGCGCCACAAATGGCGAAGAAGCATTGCAGCTGATTGAAAATTTGAAACCCGACGTGGTGTTGCTGGATATCCGCATGCCTGGCCTGGATGGACTTCAGGTGGCGGCAAAATTGTGCGAGCGCGACACCCCGCCTGCCGTCGTGTTCTGCACGGCCCACGATGAATTTGCGCTGGAGGCCTTCCAGGTTAGCGCCGTGGGGTATCTGGTCAAACCGGTTCGCCCCGAGCACTTGCTGGAGGCGCTGCGCAAAGCCGAGCGGCCAAACCGTGTGCAACTGGCAGCGATGACGCGGCCTGCTGCGGAAAGCGGCACTGGTCCGCGGAGCCACATCAGTGCACGTACCCGAAAGGGCATTGAGCTGATCCCGTTGTCCGAGGTGATCTATTTCATCGCTGATCACAAGTACGTGACCCTGCGCCACGAGGGCGGCGAAGTGCTGCTGGATGAACCGCTTAAAGCCCTGGAAGATGAATTCGGCGACCGTTTCGTACGCATCCACCGCAACGCGCTGGTTGCCCGGGAACGCATCGAACGCCTGCAGCGCACGCCGCTGGGCCATTTCCAGTTGTTCCTGAAAGGGCTCAATGGCGATGCGTTGATCGTCAGCCGCCGGCACGTTGCCGGTGTGCGCAAGATGATGCAACAGTTGTAAGCGTGTGCCGCGAGGAGCATGCCGGGATGCGGGCGACACGCCGTCGCATGGCGTCCGCAGGTTGATTGAGATCATGATGCGCGCAGATTGAATACAGTCAGTCGGCCCGATCTGGCCGAGCTGTTATTATTCGCCGCATTCACTCAGTACGGACCGGTTCATGTCTTCTCGCGAAATCCGCATCGCCACCCGCAAAAGCGCTCTGGCCCTCTGGCAAGCCGAGTACGTCAAGGCGCGTCTGGAGCAGGCGCATCCCGGCCTGATCGTGACACTGGTGCCGATGGTCAGCCGCGGCGACAAGCTACTGGATTCGCCGCTGTCGAAGATCGGCGGCAAGGGTCTGTTCGTCAAGGAACTGGAAACAGCCCTGATGGAGCACAGAGCCGACATCGCCGTTCACTCGATGAAAGACGTCCCGATGGACTTCCCCCAAGGGCTCGGGCTGTTCTGTATCTGCGAACGCGAAGACCCGCGCGACGCCTTCGTTTCCAATACCTATGCCAGTCTCGATGAGTTGCCCGCCGGCGCCGTTGTCGGGACGTCGAGCCTGCGTCGGCAGGCTCAGTTGCTGGCGCGTCGGCCTGACTTGCAAATCCGGTTTCTGCGCGGCAACGTCAATACACGCCTCGCCAAGCTGGATGCAGGTGAGTACGACGCGATCATCCTTGCCGCTGCTGGCCTGATCCGCCTGGGTTTCGAAGAGCGCATTACGGCCCCAATCAGCATCGACCACAGCTTGCCAGCTGGCGGGCAGGGCGCGGTGGGCATTGAATGCCGCAGCGTCGATATCGAAGTGCATGCCTTGCTTGCCCCGTTGCACCATGATGATACCGCCGTGCGGGTCACCGCCGAGCGCGCGCTCAACAAGCACCTCAACGGTGGTTGCCAGGTGCCGATCGCCTGTTATGCCGTGCTGGAAGGCGAGCAACTGTGGTTGCGCGGTCTGGTAGGCGATCCCTCCGGCACAGTGCTGCTCCACGCCGAAGCGCGCGCGCCACAAGTCGATGCCCAGACGCTGGGCGTACAAGTCGCCGAAGCGCTGCTGGACCAAGGCGCGGCGAAGATTCTCAAAGCTGTGTATGGCGAGGCAGACGACGAGTGAAGGCCTGGCGTTTGCTGCTCACGCGTCCTGCTGAAGAGTCGCAGGCCCTCGCGCAGACGCTGGCTGAGGTCGGCGTGTACGGCGCCAGCCTGCCGTTGCTCGAGATCGAGCCTCTGCCAGTTTCAGAAGCCAACCGTTCAATCATCTACGACCTGGCTGCGTATTGCGCCGTTATCGTCGTCAGCAAGCCGGCCGCGCGCCTTGGGCTGGCGATGCTTGACGAAGTCTGGCCGCAGCCGCCGATGCAGAAGTGGTTCACCGTCGGCGCTGCAACCGCGCAAATCCTCGATGACTATGGTCTGCACGTGTTCTTCCCCGAGCACGGCGACGACAGCGAAGCGCTACTCGACCTGCCGCAGTTTCAACAAGCTGTCTCGGGCTACGACCCCAAAGTGCTGATCATGCGCGGCGAAGAAGGGCGCGAGCTGTTGGCCGAGCGGTTGCGGGAGCGTGGTGTGATGGTTGATTACCTGCCGCTGTATCGTCGCCACCTGCCGCAATACCCGGCTTTCGTGCTGCCCGACACGGTTAGAGCGGAACGCTTGAATGGGCTGGTGGTCAGCAGTGGACAGGGTTTCGAGCATCTGCGTGAGCTGGCGGGCGATGCCTGGCCTACGCTTGCGCAGATGCCTTTGTTTGTACCGAGCCCCCGGGTCGCTGAAATGGCGCGTGCTGCCGGGGCTCTTGACGTAGTGGACTGCCGTGGCGCCAGCGCCCCGGCCTTGCTGGCAGCATTGCGCGGATACACCGCGCCTGCCTCACAGGCGTAATGGTCGATCAGTCGGATTACGCGACGCCCAAAATGCAAAGGATGGACACGTGAGCGAAACAGTCTTGCCAAAAGATGACGTTGAACCGGTACTGGCCAAACCTGAGCCGCTGCCGGATCCAGCGTACAAAGAACCGTCGAATCGCCGAAGCAGCAACGGGCTCGCCATACTGGCGCTGTTGCTGGGCGCAGCGGGTGTTGCCGTTGGCGGCTGGAGCGTTTGGCAACTGCGCGCCATGCAGGCCGGTCACCAGGAGCAGTTGGGGCAGTTGCAGGACATCGGCTCTCAGACTCAAGCCCTCAAGCAGAGCGAACAGCAAATCGCCGTACGCCTGGCACAACTGCCACCGGCTGAAGAGCTGGAAGCTCGCCGTCGCCTCGTCACGCAGTTGCAGGGTGATCAGCAGCGCCTGAGCCAGCGTGTAGAAACTGTACTCGGTGCCAGCCGCAAGGACTGGCGTCTCGCCGAGGCGGAGCATTTGCTGCGCCTGGCGAGCCTGAGGCTCTCTGCGCTGCAAGACGTCAACAGTGCTGCAGCGCTGGTGCAGGGCGCTGACGAGATCCTGCGCGAGCAGGATGATCCCGGCGCATTCGCCGCCCGCGAGCAATTGGCCAAAAGCCTCACTGCGCTGCGCAGTGTCGATCAGCCGGATCGCACGGGTTTGTTCCTGCAACTAGCGGCAGTGCGTGAGCAAGTCGCGCAGCTAAATGAGCTGGCGCCGGAATACAAGGACAAGGGCGACTCGCTGTTCGGTCTGACCGATGGCAGCGAGGACAGCTACTGGGCCAAGTGGTGGGACAAGATCTCCCAGTTCGTGCGCATCGATTTTCATGCGGACAAAAATATCCGGCCGTTGCTGGCAGGTCAGAGCCTGACCCAAGTCCGTCTGGCGTTGAGCCTGGCGATCGAGCAGGCGCAATGGGCGGCGCTCAACGGTCAGGGCCCGGTCTACGAAAAAGCCATGGCCGAGGCGCGCAGCGTCCTGGACGACAATTTCAATCGCGACAACCAGCAGAGCAAAGCCCTCGGCCAGCGTCTGGATGAGTTGGGCAAACAGCCGGTTTCAGTCGCCACCCCTGATCTGACACAAAGTCTGGCTGCGGTTCAGGCCTACCTCGAGCAGCGCCATACGCCTGTTGGCGGTGCGCTGGAGAAACGCACTGATGAGGCGCAGCCTGGGAAGCAGCCATGAAGCGCGCTTACGTCATCCTCTTCGTGTTGGTTGTGGCGGCGGCGCTGATAGGCGTCGCGATCTCCCGCCATGCGGGCTACGTGCTTATTTCCTACGACACTTTCCGCTACGAGTCGAGCATCTGGGCAGCGCTGGCGTTGCTCGTCGCCGTCCTGTTCATTTTGTGGCTGGTGCGAGTCGTCATTACGTTGCTGACGACCTCCGGCGGGGTGGTCAATCCCTGGTCGCGTCGCAACCGCAGCCGTCGCGTTCAGAACGCGATCGAGCAAGGCCAGATGGACCTCGCCGAAGGGCGCTGGGCCAGCGCGCAACGCAACTTGCATCGTGCCGCCGAGGCGGAGCGTCAGCCACTGCTGTATTACCTCGGCGCCGCTCGGGCAGCGAACGAGCAGGGTCGTTACGAGGAAAGCGACAATTTGCTTGAGCGCGCGCTTGAGCGTCAGCCGCCTGCCGAGCTCGCCATTGCCTTGAGCCACGCGCAACTGCAGGTGGACCGCGGTGATCTCGACGGAGCGTTGGTGACCCTGCAGGCCATGCAAGAACGCCATCCGCATAACCCGCAGGTATTGCGCCAGTTGCAGCGTCTGTACCGCGAACGCGGTGAGTGGGCAGAGTTGATTCGGCTGATGCCGGAGCTGCGAAAAGACAAGGTGCTTCCGGCGCAAGAACTGGCTGAACTGGAGCGACGCGCCTGGGGTGAAAATCTCTCGCTGGCGGCCCATCGTGAATCCGACGGTGATAACGTCGCCACGGGTCTGCCGTCGCTGGAAAACGCCTGGCAGCAACTGACTTCGGCTCAGCGCCAAGAGCCCGCGCTGGTATTGGCGTACGCCGAACAACTGCGTCGTCTGGGCGCCGATGTGCAGGCTGAGGAAGTCTTGCGCACGGCCATGAAACGCGACTACAACACCCACCTCGCTCGGTTGTATGGACTGGTGCGTGGCGCCGATCCTGGCAAGCAACTGCAGACCGCTGAAGGCTGGCTGAAAAGCCATACTGATGATCCAGGCTTGCTGTTGACCCTGGGCCGTCTGTGCCTTCAAAGCAGTTTGTGGGGTAAAGCCCGCGACTATCTCGAGTCGAGTCTGAGGTTGCAGCGAAACCCTGAAGCCTGTGCCGAACTGGCCCGTCTGCTTGCGCAACTGGGTGAGACCGATCGCAGCAATCAGCTGTTTCAGGAAGGCCTGGGTCTGCTGGACGAGCGTTTGCTCGCACGTCCTTTGCCAGCACTGACACGCGTTTAGACTGAAGTCAGACGTTAACGTGAAGAGGCCCGCTAGCGGGCCTCTTCTGCGTCTGATTCGCAGATTTGTGTAGGACGTTTCTGTGCTTGGTGTGGCTTGTTGGGAGGATCTCCGGGCTACCGGTATAACGTCTTAAACACGGCGTCGGGATTTACCTACATCAACAAAGAAATATCCTCCGTTGGGTGCCTTGAAAGCGACTCGCGCTTTCCTCTACCGTAGCCGCCTTCGTCTTTTGTTACGGATTTTCCATGCAGCTGGCTCGTACGCGCTCCCTGTTCTCTCTGGCGTTTCTGGCCTGCGCATCGATTGTAGGAGCGACGGTTTATCTCGGCCCTGTCGTTGATGCGGCGCCGTGCCCGATGTGTCTGCTTCAGCGTGTGCTCATGGCGATATCGGCGGGTGTGTGCCTGCTCGCCGCGCTGCACGCGCCGGGCAAATCTGGCTGGCGTGTCTACGCCGGCTTTCTTTTACTGTCTTCCGCTTTGGGGGCGAGCGTCGCGGCACGTCAGGTCTGGTTGCAGGCTTCGCCACCCGAGAACATGGCCGCATGCATTGAAAACCTTCACTACCTGACGGAAACACAGCCCTACCTGAAGGTCATGGCGATGGTGCTGGCGGGAAGTGCAGGGTGCTCCGAGATCAACTGGTCGCTGTTCGGCATCAGCTTGCCTGAATGGAGCCTGCTGGCATTCTCTGGCTTGTGCCTGTTCGCGATGTACTACCTTTTTATCGAGTTCCGCCGATTCAGATCAATGGATCTGGGAACTCCTGATTAAACACTTGTATGAACTTTGTGTCCTGCGTACCTTGCTGGGCTAGTCATGCGGGCATAATCTGGGCCGCACGCATCATCGGATCAATGTTGCTGTCGACACTTTTGCGGGCCGGTTCCGACAATCCCGGAACGTACCCCAAAAGCGCCTGAAGCAGCATGCCCCTGAAGGGAAGAGAGAACATCATGCTGGAAAGTTGTCAGAACGCTCAGGAACGCTGGGGTGGGGTTCACAAGCTGATTGACCGCTGGTTGCTGGAGCGCAACGAGCTGATCACGGCTTATTACGCCTTGAGTGCAGAGCCGGGAGCGTTTTCGGAAAAACGCGCGCCCCTGCAAGAGTTTTGCGGCACCCTGGTCGATTACGTGTCGGCCGGTCATTTCGAAATCTACGAGCAGCTGACCAACGAAGCCAAGGCGTTCAATAATCAGCGAGGCCTCGACCTGGCTGACACGATTTATCCTCGGCTCGACGTCATCACCGAGAAGCTGCTGGCGTTCAACGATCTCTGTGACGAAGGCAAATGCGTCGCCGAGAAACTCAAGGAGTTGGGCAGCTTGCTGCACGAGCGCTTTGAACTGGAAGACTGCCTGATCGAAGTGCTGCACAACGCGCACAAGGAACAGGTTGGGGAAGAGGTCTGAGAGGGCCGCTGATGTAAAAAAGGGTGCCATGGGCGCCCTTTTTTTATGGTCTTTCGCGGCGAGCTCGGCCACTGCCGGTGTTACTGCGACACCCCCAGCAGCTCTATTTCGAACACCAGCGGCGTGTAAGGATCGATCAGATCGCCAGCGCCTTCTGCGCCATACGCTTGGGCCGAAGGGATGACCAGGCGCCATTTGGCACCCACTGGCATGTCGGCGAGGGCGGTGGTCCAGCCGGCGATGACGCTGTCCAGACGAAACCATTGTGGCTGCTGGCTCTGATCGAAGATCGTGCCGTCAGGCAGACGGCCCACGTACTTCACTTGCACCCGGCCATTGATGTCGGGTTTGGGGCCATTGCCCGGCGTCAGCTCGGTCATCAGGATGCCGTCCGCGAGCTGGCGAACCCCCGGCTTGGCCTTCTCGGCGTCCATGAACTTGCGCTCGTCCTTCAATGCCGCTTCAGTCTGCGGTTCGGTCTGGCCGGAGTTTTCAGCCTGTGCGAGGGCGGCATCGTGGTCGCTGAGAATCTGCTCCATGCGTTCCTGCTTGATCGCCAACGGCTTGCCCTGATACGCCGACTGCAGGCCTTCAAGCAGCGCGGGCAACTGCAGATCGGGTGCTTCCTGGCGCAGGCGCTCACCCAGGCTGGCGCCGAGGCTGTAGGAAAGATCGTGGGTGTTGTCGGACGCCGGAGCATCGGTCGCGTGAGCAAGGGGTACCAAGAGGAACAACGACATAAACAGGTAGCGCGACATGAATGCTCTCCGGCCTGGGAAGTGAGCGATTATGCCAGCGCTGAGGCCCGAGCGTGACGGGTATTGCCGGGTTTTTGGGCGTCCTGCAACAGAGCGGGGATTGTAGTGTCAAGATGCCCTAGCGGCGGTGCGGGCGGAGGTCTAGTATGGCCGCACTCAAATCAGCCAGGAGGTAAGTCATGTCGGCCACCAAGAAGCCAGTAAACACTCCGTTGCATTTGCTTCAACAGCTGTCGGGCAGCCTGCTCGAACATCTCGAAACCGCCTGCTCTCAAGCATTGGCTGACGCTGAAAAACTGCTCGCCAAACTCGAGAAGCAACGTGGCAAGGCGCAGGAAAAACTGCACAAGTCGCGCACCAAACTGCAGGACGCTGCCGCCGCCGGTAAAGCCAAGGCCCAAGGCAAGGCCAAAGACAGCGTAGCCGAGCTCGAGTCGTTGCTCGACGCTTTGAAAGATCGTCAGACTGAAACCCGCAGCTACATCCTCAACCTCAAGCGTGATGCTCAGGAAAGCTTGAAGCTGGCCCAAGGCATTGGCCGCGTGAAGGAAGCCGTTGGCAAAGCGCTGAACGATCGCGCTGCAAAAGACCCGGCTCGACCTGATGCCAAGCCTGTCGCGCCAAAACCGCCTGCGAAAATGCCTCCAAAACCAGCAAAACCTGCACCCAAAGCCGCCCCGGCAAAGCCTGCTGCTAAAACCGCCGTCAAAGCCGTCGCCGAAAAAACCGTTGCCAAGGTGACTGCGAAAACTGTCGCCGCCAAGCCTGCTGCGACCAAGGCACCAGCTGCCAAACCAGCTGCCAGCGCTGCGAGCAAGCCAGCCGCTAAAACCGCTGTGGCCGCCAAGACCACCGCTGCCAAGCCGGCTGCCGTGAAAGCCGCTGCCAAACCTGCTCCGGCTAAAGCGTCTGCTGCGAAACCAGCCGCCAGTGCCGCCGCCAAGCCTGCCGCCAGCAAAGCAGCTGCCAAACCGGCCGGCACAGCATCATCCAAGCCTGCGGGCGCCAAGCCAGTCGCTGCGAAGACTGCTGCAAAACCGTCCGCCAAGCCTGCTGTCTCTGCAACGGCCAAACCAGCGGCCGCAGCGCCTGCTGCTCCAGCAGTGTCCCCTGCACCAGGCGCTCCAGCCGCTGATTCGACCTCGAACAGCGCGTCCTAAGCGATATCGGTCCCGGCGCGAAGCAGAATCTGCAACGCGTCGGGACTGGCTTGAGCAGCACCTCCCGCCAGCGCTTCCAGCCACACACCCGTAGGTTGAGCATCTCGCTCAGGCCAGTCTTTGGTCAGCCGTTGCAGCCGCACCAGTAGCTCACGCTCGGCGTCAAGCTCAAGGGTTTTAAGTCTGTCGCGTAACGCCGTCAGCTCTTCGTCTTCTTTCGCGTCGGCCTTCCAGCGGGTCCGAACATCCCTCAATGGCCCCACCACCTTCTCGTGCCACGGGTCGGCCAATTGTCCGATTTGTCCTGCCCGCTCCGGGTGGAACTGCACACCACGCCGGTCCATCCAGACGCCGCACAGCAGCGCGCAGACATTGGCGCCATCGGCTTGCAGCTTCAGGCACGCCTGCTCGACGCCTGGGCGAGCATAGAAATCGAGGGTGAAACTCCATAGGTCCGAGAGCATCGTCATCTACCTGTTTTGGGCGAAGCTGGTAGACTCCGCCGCCATTATGATCAGACTTCAAAGCCTTACCTTACAGCGTGGTCCGCAACGTCTGCTAGAAGACGCCGAGCTGACCCTGCACGCCGGCCAGAAAGCCGGTCTGATCGGCGCCAACGGCGCCGGTAAATCCAGCCTGTTCGCGCTGCTTCGGGGTGAACTGACCCCCGACAGTGGCGATTGCCTGCTGCCTGCCGATTGGCGCATCGCCCACATGCGTCAGGAGGTCGACACCCTCGATCGTCTGGCGGTGGACTACGTCCTCGACGGCGATCTGCGACTGCGTCAGGTTCAGCATGACCTCGCGGCTGCCGAGGCCGCTCAGGACGGCGCCGCGCAAGCACGTCTGCATTCGGAGCTCGACAGCGCCGATGGCTACACGGCCGATGCGCGGGCGCGCAAGCTGCTCGCAGGTCTGGGCTTTACCAACGAGCAAATGGAGCGCCAGGTCAGCGATTTCTCCGGTGGCTGGCGGATGCGTCTCAACCTGGCGCAGGCGTTGATGTGTCCTTCGGACCTGCTGCTGCTCGATGAGCCGACCAACCACTTGGATCTCGATGCCATTCTCTGGCTTGAAGACTGGCTCAAAAGCTACCAGGGCACCCTGCTGCTGATCTCCCACGACCGCGATTTTCTGGATGCGGTGGTCGATCACGTTGCCCACGTCGAGCAGAAAAAGATCACGCTCTATCGCGGCGGTTACAGCGCTTTCGAACGCGCCCGTGCCGAGCGCCTGGCCCAGCAACAGCAGGCCTACGACAAGCAACAGGCCCAGCGCGCGCACATGGAGAAATTCATCACGCGCTTCAAGGCCCAGGCCACCAAGGCCAAACAGGCCCAGAGCCGGATCAAAGCCCTTGAGCGAATGGAAGAGCTGTCGGCGGCCCACGTCGATTCTCCGTTCGACTTCACCTTCCGCGAATCGACCAAGATCTCCAGCCCGCTGATGGATCTGTCTGACGCGCGACTGGGCTATGGCGACAAAGCCATCCTGCAAAAGGTGAAGCTGCAACTGACGCCGGGCGCACGCATCGGTTTGCTGGGCCCGAACGGTGCCGGTAAATCCACGCTGATCAAAAACCTTGCGGGCGAACTCGAGCCGTTGAGCGGGCGCATGGTGCGTGGCGAAAACACGGTGGTCGGCTACTTTGCCCAGCATCAGCTCGACTCCCTGGACGCCAAGGCCAGTCCGCTGCTGCACCTGCAGCGTATCGCGCCCACCGAGCGCGAACAGTCCTTGCGGGATTTCCTCGGCGGTTTCGACTTCCGCGGTGCGCGCCTCGACGAGCCGGTGCTGAATTTCTCCGGTGGCGAGAAAGCGCGGCTGGCCTTGGCCCTGATTGCCTGGGACAAACCCAACCTGCTGCTGCTCGACGAACCGACCAACCACCTGGATCTGGAAATGCGCCTGGCTTTGACCATGGCGCTTCAGGAGTTCAGTGGCGCGGTACTGGTGGTCTCCCACGATCGGCATTTGCTCAAGAGCACGACGGATAATTTCCTCCTCGTCGCCGATGGCCTTGTTCAGGAGTTCGATGGCGATCTGGACGACTACGCGCGGTGGCTGGTGGACTATCGCCTGCGCAATGCGCCGACCAGTAACACGCCGGTGAATGTCGACAAGACCGACAAGAAAGCGCAGCGACAGCAGGCCGCCGCATTGCGCCAGCAACTCGCGCCGCACAAGCGCGAGGCCGACAAGCTTGAAAAAGAGCTCGGCACGCTGCATGAGAAACTGGCGAAGATCGAAGTGGCCCTGGGCGACAGCGGCATTTACGAGGCGGCCAACAAAGACAAGCTTCGCGACCTGTTGGCCGATCAGGCCAAGCTCAAGTCACGTGAATCCGAGCTGGAAGAAGCGTGGATGGAAGCACTGGAATTGCTGGAGTCGATGCAGGCCGAGCTGGAAGCGTTGTCCTGATGGTGTGGCCTGCGTTAGTCGTATAACGCAGGCGACCGGAACAGCTGTCGGCCAAGTCGCCGCAACAGTCAGAAATAACTGGCCTTTGCAGGTCCGGAAACACTAGGTTAGGCGAAGATTTCGTTGCCTGAGGTGCGTGATGTCGCTCGAAACATGGTTGGCGTTTTTCGCCGCTTGCTGGGTTATCAGTCTGTCTCCGGGCGCGGGCGCCATCGCGTCGATGTCCAGCGGTCTGCAATACGGGTTCTGGCGCGGCTACTGGAATGCTCTGGGCCTGCAGATCGCGCTCGTCGTGCAGATCGCCGTGGTTGCTGCCGGGCTTGGCGCGGTGCTGGCCACTTCAGCCTTGGCGTTCACGCTGATCAAATGGTTTGGCGTCGCCTACCTGGTCTATCTGGGCATCAGGCAATGGCGTGCGTTGCCAAGCAATCTGGCGGATGAGTCGGCTGTGCGCCCGGTGGGCAAGCCCCTTGTGCTCATGGGCCGAGGCTTTCTTGTGAACATCAGCAACCCCAAGGCGCTGGTGTTTATTCTGGCGATCCTGCCGCAGTTCATCGACACGCATCTGCCGCTGCTGCCGCAATACCTGATCATTGCCGCGACCATGGTGTGCGTGGACCTGATCGTCATGGCGGGCTACACCGGCCTGGCTTCGAAAGTGCTCCGCGCCCTCAAAACCCCCAAACAGCAACGCCGGATGAACCGCACCTTTGCCGGGTTGTTCGTCAGCGCCGCGGCATTTCTCGCCACATTGCATCGGGCCTGATTTGGCAAAAGCCCGCCCCACTGGATGCACACGATGTATCGGTTGGACCGGCTTCAGCCGGGAAGAGGCCATTGGCAGCACCCTCAATTTTGCGGTGTGACACCTGACCTCTTCCCGGCTAAAAGCCAGTCCTGCGGTTGAGTCACTGCCATCAATGCAGCGCTTGAGTCCTCGGCGCCTAACATGAACAATGGCAACCCTTCGCATTCCTATTTGAGATCCACCCCCATGTTCCGCTCCCGCTTATTGCCCTGCCTGAGCCTCGTGCTGTTGAGCCTGTTCAGCGTCGGCGCCTGCGCAGCGCCTGCCGAGGACGCGGCTCAGGCTTTGCATTTGCTCGATTACGTCGGAGCGGACTACCCGGCGACGGTTGCGGACGGCAAGGTCGTGGATGACGCCGAATACCGCGAGCAGGTGGAGTTTCTCGCGGCGCTGCAGGGCACGATCGCCGGGTTGCCGGCAAGGCCGGAGCGCGCTGCGCTGGAGCAGGGTGTCTCAGCGCTGTTGAATGCGGTCAACCAGAAGCAGGACGGCGCTCAAGTGGCCCGTCAGGCACGTCAGCTCGGCGCGAAGCTCGCAGCGGCCTACGAAGTCAGCCAGGCGCCGGTGATTACCCCGGATCCTGCACGTGGCGCGCCCTTGTATGCACAGTATTGTTCGGTGTGCCACGGCGATGCGGGCGCCGGCGACGGTCCGGCCGGGATTGGTCTTTCGCCGCCACCCGCCAATCTACGGGACCCGGCGCGGCTCGACCGCCTGAGTCTTTACGACCTCTACAACACCCTCGGGCTGGGCATTGAAGGCACTGAAATGCCAGCGTTCGCGGACCAGCTGGATGATCGGCAGCGTTGGGACGTTGCCACTTACCTTGCAGGCTTCAGCGCGGATTCCTCTGCGAAGCAGGAAAAACCCTACAACCTCGCTGATCTCGCGCGGCAAACGCCCGCTGAGGTCAGTGCCGCCGAAGGGCCGCAGGCCGCTGCCAGCTTCCGTGCCCAGCGCGCGCAGCCGCCTCAGATTCAACGCGGCCCGGCTCAGCTCCTCGATTACACCAGCGCAACCCTCGACAAGAGTCTTGCCGCGTATCAGGCCGGTGATCGCGAGCAAGCGTATGACCTGTCGGTCGCGGCGTATCTGGAGGGTTTCGAGCTGGTCGAAAGCTCGCTCGACAACGTCGATGCCACCGTGCGCAAGGACACCGAAAAAGCACTCATGGCCTATCGGCAGTCGCTTCAGGACGGCTTGCCCGCAGCGCAAGCGGCGCAGAAACTCGCGGATGCCAAGGTCAAGCTCAAGGAGTCCGCCGATCTGCTCGGCAGCGATGGCCTGAGCACCTCATTGAGCTTCATCTCCGGTCTGCTGATCCTGCTGCGCGAAGGGCTGGAAGCGATTCTCGTGCTCGCCGCCATTCTCGCGTTCCTGCGCAACACCGGGCAGCAATCGGCGGTGCGCAGCGTCAACGTCGGCTGGGGGCTGGCGTTGCTGGCGGGTCTGGGTACGTGGGCGCTGGCAGCGTACGTCATTGACGTCAGTGGCTCGCAGCGCGAGCTGCTGGAGGGCGCGACGGCGCTGTTCGCCAGCGTCATGGTGCTGTGGCTGGGTGTGTGGATGCACGACCGACGTCATGCCGCCGCCTGGCAGGACTACATCAAGAGCAGCCTGGTCGGCGGCGGTGGGCGTTTTGGTTTTGCGGTGCTGGCGTTCTTCTCGGTCTATCGCGAGCTGTTCGAAGTCATTCTGTTCTACGAAACCCTGTGGCTGCAGGCAGGCCCCGCTGGCCACAATGCCGTATTGGCCGGGGGCGCCACGGCGCTGGTGTTGCTGGTCGGCTTGGCGTGGGTGATTCTGCGGGGTTCTGCGAAGCTGCCGCTGACGCTGTTCTTCGGTATCAATGCCGCGCTGCTGTGCGCGCTGTCGGTGGTATTCGCCGGCCATGGCGTCAAGGCGTTGCAGGAAGCCGGGATTTTCGGAACGCGTCCGGTGCCGTTCTTCGAGTTCGACTGGCTGGGCATTCACGCCGATGCCTATTCCCTTGGCGCACAAGCCATCGCGCTGTTGGCGATTGGGGTGCTGTATGGCCGCAGCCGGATAGCCGAGAAGCGCCGTGCGGCCGCTGCCTAAATTCACTTTCTGAAATCGGAGTCGCGTATGCGCGTCTGGATCGATGCTGACGCCTGCCCCAAGGCTGCCAAGGACCTCGTCGTCAAGTTTGCACTCAAGCGCAAGTTCGAGGTCGTGCTGGTGGCGGGGCAGAGCCAGATCAAACCGAGCCTGACCTTGGTGAAGCTGATCGTTTTGCCCAGTGGCCCGGATGCCGCCGATGATTATCTGGTCGAGCACGCCGTACCGGGCGAGCTGGTGATCTGCAGCGATGTGCCATTGGCGGATCGGCTGGTGAAGAAGGGCGTTGCGGCGCTCGACCCACGGGGCAGGGAGTTCGATGCGCAGAACATGGGCCAGCGCCTGGCGATGCGCAACCTCTTCACGGATCTGCGGGAGCAAGGCCAGGCCAGTGGCGGGCAGGGCGCTTACGGCGAGCGGGAGAAACAGGCGTTTGCCAACTGCCTCGACCGTATCCTGACGCGGCTGGCTCGCGAGTATCCCTCGCCGCCCACAGGCGATAGCCCGTAGGGCTGGCGCGCAGTCACTCCGCCTCCGGCCCCTTTTTAAACATCAGTCTGGAAGGCGGTCCTCGTTTTCCTGTACCAGCTCCAGCACCCGGTCCACCAGCTTGTTGATCCCGGATGCCGCGTCACCAATGGACTTGGCAACCATGTAAGCGGGTGTGCTCACCAGTTTGCGGTCCTTGTCTTCGACGATCTCCGTCACCTCACACTCCTGGTGGGTGCCGCCCATGCGGGTAATCGCTGCAGCAGTGTCGGCGTCGTTGCCAATCGTGCAGGTGACGCCCGGCCCGTAGATTTTGGCGGCCAGCGCCGGCGATACGCAGATGAGCCCGATGGGTTTGCCCGCGGCGGCGAACGCTTCGGCCATCGCCAGCACTTCAGCCTGGACTTTGCAGCCAGCGCCCTGGGTAGAGAAATCCGACAGGTTTTTCGCGGCACCGAAGCCGCCGGGGATGATCAAGGCATCAAATTCAGTGACGTCGGCTTCGCGGATGTCTTCGATGGCACCCCGGGCAATGCGGGCTGATTCAACCAGCACGTTGCGCGACTCGGGCATCTCTTCGCCGGTCAGATGATTGATGACGTGGTGCTGAGGGATATTGGGTGCAAAGCACTTCACTGCGGCGCCGCGCTGATCGAGGCGGAGCAACGTCAGCACGCTTTCGTGGATTTCCGCGCCGTCGTAAACGCCACAGCCAGAAAGAATAACGGCCACTTTTTTGGTCATTCGCGTGTTCCTCTCTCGGGCGCTCCGGCCCATAGCCGGTTACGCAGGTCAGCATTGCGCTGATTGTCGCAAGCCATGAGCCTAGGACAACGCCGTCAGCGAATGTCTCCAGCTCCGTAGGCATGCGCCGAGGATTTACTCGTCAGGGGTGTTCCGGGCGTCCACATGGACTTGGGCGTTGGCCGCGACGGCCAGCTTTTCTTCGCGAGCGATACGTGCGTTCTTGATGCGCCGGCGGATCCACAGCAGCACACCGATCACCAGCAATGCGCCCAACACCCACAGCTCGTACTTCTTGACGTTGCCCAGCAGGCCTTCGAGCACGGAGCCGAACTTGTACGCCGCTGCGCCCAACGCGGCTGCCCATACCGCTGCGCCGATGCCGTTGAGCAACAGGTAGCGCCCCGGTGGATAGCCGGACAGCCCGATAGCGACCGGCATGACCGTACGCAAGCCATACACAAAGCGGAAGCTCAGCACCCAGATGTCGGGGTGGCGCCGGATATGCTCCAGCGCGCGATCGCCCATTAACTGCCAGCGAGGCTTGCGCGCCAGTAGCTTGCGGCCATGCTTGCGTCCCATGAAATACCAGAGCTGGTCGCCTGCGTAGCTGCCGAAGAAGGCAACCACCACGACCAGATTGATATCCATGTATCCGCGGAACGCAAGAAAGCCGGCAAGCACCAGAATGGTCTCGCCTTCAAAAAAGGTCCCGAGGAAAAGGGCGAAGTAGCCAAATTCTTGTAAAAAATGCTGGAGCATCATTTGGGTGCTGGCGAAATGAACGCGCAGCCTAACGCGCCCAAGGCATTCAGGAAAGTATGCAAATGTGTCACCGCGTTAAAGTTTCCTACGTTCGGAAGCGATTGTTCGCGCGAAGAGCGGGTTTGAGTCGTACACGTTACGTCGCAATTACGCCTGTCACGTGAGTGTCATAATCGCCGCTTATAAATGTCACGCTTGCCGGCCTGGATGGGCGCGGATCCCTTCCTTGCACGTTGCCCTCTCCCTGGCGCCACGCGAATGTTTGCAGTTCAGGGCTTGCACCGTACGGAGAAATCCGTAGCGTGGAGAGTCAAACCGCTCACAGCATTGAGCCTGACGCTGGTCGCCACGCCCCGCGATATCGACTCAGGCTGCAACTATCGTCAGAACCGCTGCCCCCTGGGCGTGACCGTTGTTCCACGCTGTACGTCACCACTGTTGTGGCGCAAGCGGCATTCCGACATCGGCCGTATGCGCGGCCCAACTGTTACAAGGCCATTTGCCTTACAGGATTATTCATGAGCACCGAAGGATCTACCGAAGCCGCAGTCGGGCTTGACCCTCAGCCCGTCAATCAGGAAGTCACTCCGGTGGTCGAGCCGACCATTGAAGTGGTCCCCGCGCTGGAACCGCCTCATCCGGCCCCGCATGCCATCGCGGTGCCCAATCTGGATGACAGCAGTCTTTATATCCATCGCGAGCTGTCGCAGCTGCAGTTCAACATTCGCGTGTTGGAACAGGCGCTGGACGAGTCCTATCCGTTGCTTGAGCGGCTTAAGTTCCTGCTGATCTTCTCCAGCAACCTCGACGAATTCTTCGAAATCCGCGTCGCCGGGCTCAAGAAGCAAATCACCTTCGCTCGCGAACAGGCCGGCGCTGACGGCCTGCAGCCTCATCAGGCGCTGGCCCGTATCAGCGAACTGGTGCACGGCCACGTGGATCGCCAGTACGCCATTCTCAACGACATCCTGTTGCCGGAGCTGGAAAAGCATCAGGTGCGCTTCATCCGCCGTCGCAACTGGAACGCCAAGATCAAAGCCTGGGTGCGCCGTTATTTCCGTGACGAGATCGCGCCGATCATCACGCCGATCGGTCTGGACCCGACGCACCCATTCCCGCTGCTGGTGAACAAGTCGCTGAACTTCATCGTCGAGCTGGAAGGCATCGACGCCTTCGGCCGCGACTCGGGTCTGGCGATCATCCCGGCACCGCGCCTGTTGCCGCGTATCATCAAGGTGCCGGAAGACGTGGGTGGCCCGGGGGACAACTATGTCTTCCTGTCGTCGATGATCCACGCCCACGCCGATGACCTGTTCCAGGGCATGAAGGTCAAGGGCTGCTACCAGTTCCGTCTGACCCGTAACGCCGACCTGGCCCTCGATTCAGAGGACGTGGAAGACCTTGCCCGCGCGCTGCGTGGCGAGCTGTTCTCCCGTCGTTACGGCGATGCCGTGCGTCTGGAAGTGGCAGATACCTGCCCGAAACTGCTCTCGGACTACCTGCTCAAGCAGTTCAACCTGAGCGAGACCGAGCTGTATCAGGTCAATGGCCCGGTGAACCTGACGCGGCTGTTCAGCATCACCGGCCTGGACAGTCACCCCGAGCTGCAGTACATGCCGTTCACCCCGGCGATTCCGAAGCTGCTGCAGAACAGCGAAAACATTTTCAACGTGATCAGCAAGCAGGACATCCTGCTGTTGCACCCGTTCGAGTCCTTCACGCCGGTCGTCGATCTGCTGCGCCAGGCGGCGAAAGACCCTCACGTGCTGGCCGTGCGGCAGACGCTTTACCGCAGTGGCGCCAACTCGGAAATCGTCGATGCACTGGTCGATGCCGCGCGCAACGGCAAGGAAGTCACGGCCGTCATCGAGCTGCGTGCGCGTTTTGATGAAGAGTCGAACCTTCAACTGGCGAGCCGCCTGCAAGCGGCCGGTGCCGTAGTGATCTACGGCGTGGTCGGTTACAAGACCCACGCCAAGATGATGCTCATCCTGCGCCGTGAAGCCGGCGAGATCGTCCGTTACGCGCATTTGGGTACGGGCAACTACCACGCTGGTAACGCGCGTCTGTATACCGATTACAGCCTGCTCACCTCGGACGATGCCTTGTGTGAAGACGTCGGCAAGCTGTTCAGCCAATTGATCGGGATGGGTAAGACGCTGCGCATGAAGAAACTGCTGCACGCGCCGTTCACCCTGAAGAAAGGCATGCTGGACATGATTGCCCGGGAGACGCAGTTCGCGTCCGAGGGCAAGCCTGCGCACATCATCGCCAAGTTCAACTCGCTGACCGACCCGAAGATCATTCGCGCGCTGTACAAGGCGAGTCAGACCGGGGTCAAGATCGACCTCGTCGTGCGCGGCATGTGCTGCCTGCGTCCTGGCGTGCCGGGGGTGTCCCACAACATTCAGGTGCGCTCGATCATCGGTCGCTTCCTTGAGCACACGCGGGTGTTCTACTTCCTCAACGGCGGCGACGAGCAGATGTTCCTGTCGAGTGCCGACTGGATGGAGCGCAACCTCGACAAGCGCGTCGAGACCTGCTTCCCGGTGGAAGGCAAGAAGCTGATCTTGCGCGTGAAGAAAGAGCTGGAAGGGTACCTGACCGACAACACCCATAGCTGGCTGCTGCAGCCGGACGGGCGCTACATTCGCAGCACCCCGACCGGCAACCAGAACGCCCGCAATGTGCAGGCGAGTCTGTTGGAAAAACTCAGCAACCCGGTCCTCAGCGTACGTTGAGGATGATGCCGACTCGGGTCAGCCATTCCGCTTCGAGCGCGAAGTCGGCCTGAGTCAGCTGGTTGTTTTCCAGCCAGCCATCCGGGAACACGATGTCCAGATGGTTATCGTTGGCGGTCAGCACGGGTTGCGGCATTTCCTGAGTACCGCGAATGTGGTGAAACAGGATCGCAAAACGCAGCAGCGCGCACAGACGAATCAGCTTCACGCCTTCGTTGCCGAACTCGGCAAACTTGTCCTTGGGGATATTGCGACGATGACCGCGCACCAGCAGCGCGAGCATTTGCTGGTCTTCGCGTGAGAAACCGGCGAGGTCCGAGTGCTCGATCAGGTATGCGCCATGCTTGTGGTAGTGGTAGTGGGCGATGTCCAGACCCACTTCATGCACCTTGGCGGCCCAGCTCAGTAACTCGCGATACGCATTGTCCTCAAGCTCCCACGCCTTCGCCACTTGCTCCAGTGCCGACAGGGCCTTGCGCTCGACACGGGCGGCTTGTTCGAGATCGACGTGGTAGCGCTCCATCAGCGAGCTGAGGGTGCGTTCGCGCACGTCTTCGTGGTGATGACGGCCAAGCAGGTCGTAAAGCACGCCTTCACGCAGCGCGCCTTCGCAGTGATCCATGCGTTTGAGGTCGAGGGCGTCGAAAATCGCTTCGAGAATCGCCAGCCCTGCGGGGAAGATCGCACGACGGTCAGGCTTGAGGCCTTCGAAATCGATTTTGTCCACTTCGCCCAGCTTCATCAGCTTGCGCTTGAGCCAGGCCAGGCCTTCGGCGTTGACCTCGCCATTGCCGTGGCCGCCGGCCTTCAGAGCCAGGCCGATGGCGCGGATGGTGCCGGAAGAACCGATGGCCTCATCCCACGTCAGGCGATGCAGCGCGTGCTCGATGCTCATGATTTCCAGCCGCGCTGCAGTGTAAGCCTGGGCGTAGCGCGCCGGGGTGATCTTGCCGTCCTTGAAATAACGCTGAGTGAAGCTGACGCAGCCCATCTGCAGGCTTTCGCGCAACAGTGGCTCGAAGCGCTGGCCGATGATGAACTCGGTGCTGCCGCCGCCGATGTCGGCGACCAGGCGTTTGCCGGGCGTGTCGGCCAGGGTATGGGACACGCCCAGGTAGATCAGGCGCGCTTCTTCACGGCCGGAGATCACCTCGACCGGATGGCCGAGGATTTCTTCGGCGCGGTGAATGAATTCGTTGCGATTGCGGGCTTCGCGCAGGGCGTTGGTGCCGACGATGCGCACGGCGCCGGGCGGCATACCGTTGATCAGTTGGGAGAAGCGCTTGAGGCAGTCGAGCCCTCGCTGCATGGATTCTTCGCTGAGGCGGCGGTCGTCATCGATCCCCGCGGCCAGCTGCACTTTCTCACCGAGCCGCTCAAGGATGCGAATTTCGCCCTGATTGGCTTTGGCGACAACCATATGGAAGCTGTTGGAGCCCAGGTCGATCGCGGCGATCAGCGAGAGGTTTTTGGCTGTGGATAGCGGCATGGTCAAAAGGTCTCGGTCGATAACCCCGCCATCGTGCCACGATCCATCACCGTCGCCAAACCGGCAACGTATTTGCGCCGTATTAGTAGGACCGGCTTCAGCCGGGAAGAGGCCAGTGTGTGCGCCGTCAATGTTGCGGTGTGACACCTGACGTCTTCCCGGCTAAAGCCGGTCCTACAGTTTGAGCCGAAGCCAGCCCCCACAGGATGCACGCGGTGTCTTAGTAGGACCGGCTTCAGCCGGGAAGGGGCCAGTGTGTGCGACATCAGTTTCGCGACATGGCACCTGACGCCTTCCCGGCTAAAGGCGGTCCTACAGTTTGAGCCATGGCCGATTCTGCACTCGGGCTCAAGCCTGCTCAACTGACCCAATGAAATTCGCCAGCTCGGGCGTTTTCGGGTTGGCCATCAGTATTTTAGGATCGCCTACCTCATGCACCTTGCCCTGGTGCATGAACACCAGCTTGTCGCCCACCTCGCGGGCGAAGCGCATTTCGTGGGTCACCATGATCAGCGTCATGCCGTCTTTGGCCAGCTCGCGAACGACTGCGAGTACTTCGTTGACCAGCTCCGGGTCGAGCGCCGAGGTGATTTCGTCGCACAGCAGCACTTTGGGCGACATCGCCAGCGCACGCGCGATCGCCACGCGCTGCTGCTGACCACCGGACAGCCGGTCAGGGAAGGCGTCGAATTTCTCGCCCAGGCCCACCCGGTCGAGCATCTCCTTCGCCAGCTTTTTCGCTTCGGCTTTGGAAACCTTCTTCACCACCTGCGGCGCGAGCATTACGTTCTCGCCCACCGTCAGGTGCGGAAACAGGTTGAACTGCTGGAAGACCATGCCGACTTTCTGTCTCAGGCTGCGCAGGTCAGCCCGCGCGGCATCGAGGTATTCGCCGTCGACCTCGATCACCCCGTCATTGATCGACTCAAGGCCGTTCAGGGTGCGCAGCAGCGTGCTTTTGCCCGAACCGCTGCGCCCGATGATCGCCACGACCTGACCTTCCTCGACGCTGAGGTCGATGCCCTTGAGCACATGGTGGTCGCCGTAATACTTGTGCAGGGCGGAAATTCTAAGCAGAGGCATGAAGTCTCCTTTCCAGGTAGCGCGCGCTGAGCGACAACGGATAGCAAAGCATGAAGTAGCCCAGGGCAACGAAGCCGTAGACCATGAAAGGCTGGAACGTGGCGTTGGCGAGCATGCCGCCGGTTTTGGTCAGCTCGGTGAAGCCGATGATCGACGTGACTGCCGTGCCTTTGACCACCTGCACGGAGAACCCCACCGTTGGCGCCACCGCGATGCGCAACGCCTGAGGCAGAATCACGTAACGCAGTTGCTCGAACGGGGTCAGCGCCAGACTTGCGGAAGCTTCCCACTGGCCGTTGGAAATCGACTCCACGCAGCCACGCCAGATTTCGGCCAGGTACGCACTGGTGAACAACGTCAACGCCAGCGCCGCCGCGAACCAGGGCGAAATGTCGATGCCCATCAGCGCCACGCCGAAGAACACCAGGAACAGCTGCATCAATAATGGCGTGCCTTGAAACAGCTCGATGTAGCAGCGCGCGAGCCTGCGTGGCATTGCCTTCTCGGAAATGCGCAGGGTCATCACCAGCAAACCGATCACGCCGCCGCCGATGAACGCCACCAGCGACAGCGCCAGTGTCCACTGCAGGCCGGTCAGCAAGTTGCGCACGACGTCCCAAAGGGTGAAATCCATCAGCGGCTCCTCGCGATATAGCGTCTGCCGATCCACGCCAGCAACTGACGCACCAGCAGCGCCATGCACAGGTAGATCAGCGTGGTAATGATGTACGTCTCAAACGAGCGGAAGTTGCGCGACTGAATGAAGTTCGCGGCGAAACTCAGCTCCTCGGTGGCGATCTGCGAACAGACCGCAGAACCGAGCATGACGATGATGATCTGGCTGCTCAGCGCCGGCCACACCTTGCCCAGCGCCGGGACCAGCACGACATGGCGAAACGTCTCAAAGCGAGTCATCGCCAGCGCGGCCGACGCCTCGATCTGGCCGCGCGGAATCGCCTGCACGCCCGCACGGATGATCTCCGTCGAGTAGGCGCCAAGGTTGATGACCATCGCCAGCACGGCGGCCTGCCACTCCGATATCTGCAGGCCCAGTGACGGCAGCCCGAAGAAGATGAAAAACAACTGCACCAGAAACGGCGTGTTGCGGATCAGTTCTACATAGACACCGAAAATGGCCGAGAACGGCTGGATTTTCCACGCCCTGACAATCGCCCCGACAATGCCGACGCTGACACCGAGCAGCGTGCCGATGGCGGTCAGCTCCAGCGTGAACAGTGCGCCGCGCAGGAGCAGGTCAGTGTTTTGCAGGACCGGGATAAAGTCGAACTGATAAGCCATTTAGCGCCTCGGCAGTCGATGATCAGAGGTCGGCAGGCAATGGCTGCTTGAGCCAGGTCTGCGCGTTCTTTTCCAGCGTGCCGTCTTTCTTCGCCGCTTCGAGAATCTCGTTCACTTTGGCGAGCAACTCGGGCTGACCTTTGTTCACACCCACGTAGACCGGCGAGTCCTTGAGCTTCACTTTCAGCTCCGGGATGCGCTTGGGGTTCTTCTCGCTGATGGCGACCATCACCACGTTGCCACTGGCGATCAGGTCGGTCTGCTTGGCCAGGTAAGCCGCGATGGTCGAGTTGTTGTCTTCGAAGCGTTTGATCGTGGCTTCCTTCGGCGCAACGGCGGTCAGCTCGATGTCCTCGATGGCGCCACGGGTCACGCTGATGGTTTTGCCTTTCAGGTCGTCCACGGTTTTGATCGCGTCTTCAGGCGGGCCGAACACGGCGAGGTAGAAGGGAGCGTAAGCGCGGGAGAAGTCGATGACCTTTTCGCGGTCCGGGTTTTTGCCGAGGCTGGAGATAACCAGGTCAACCTTGCCGGTGGTCAGGTACGGCACGCGGTTGGTGCTGTTGACCGGCGTCAGCTCAAGCTTGACCTTCAACTGATTGGCGATGAGCTGTGCGGTGTCGATGTCCAGGCCGCGCGGCTTCATGTCGGGGCCGACCGAACCGAAGGGCGGGAAGTCTTGCGGAACCGCGACTTTCAACGTGCCGCGAGCGGTTACATCATCCAGACCATTAGCGTGGGCGGGGGCCTGGCCGAGCATGAGGCTGGCAAACAGGGCGGCGAGCAGGGCGCTGTAACGCTGGGTCATGTGGTGTCTCCGAATCGATCAATATGCAGGCGAAGCCCGGGTCATGGCCAAGCACCAGTGCACAGCCCATGCCAGCCGGTGGTTTGCAACCATGGAATGCGGGCCGCAGGCTTGATCCGGTCTAACTGGTCTGAACAGTGAGTGAGGGAGCCGCCCCGCTTTGGCGCGCGCGAAAGGCCCGGCGCCCCTCGCTTGGGCGTCACTTGCCGGATGCCTCCGATGGGGATACAAGGGATTTTTCCTACGGTTTCCACACCTTGATCGCCATGCATCCGAGCCCTGTAGCTGTGCCTGAAGCCGCCTTCCAGGCGATCCGCAAACTGATCGCCGAGCAGGGCTATGTGCCCGGCGACAGCCTGCCGTCTCAGCGGGATCTGGCGATTCGGCTGGGCGTCAGTCGGGCTTCGTTGCGTGAGGCCCTGTCATCATTGAGCGCCTTGGGGTTGGTCAGTGTGCAGCCCGGCAAAGGCGTATTCGTACAGGCGGTTTCTGAACCACAACGGAGCACGGACGGATTTTCCTGGCCGTATGCAGCGCACGCATCACCTGCTGAGACTTTTCAGCTGCGCTATGCGCTGGAAGGGTTTGCCGCCGGACTTGCAGCGGTCACGCTGACGGCGGATGAGCGCGATGTTCTGGAGGATAACGTCGAAGCCATGCGCCTTGAACTCAAGGCAGGGGATTTTGACTGCGCGGCGCGGCTGGACTTCGATTTCCACCGGCGCATCCTCATCGCCAGTGGCAATCAGGCGATTCTGGGGATTATCACCACCAGCGCCGATATTTTTCTGGAGAGCCAAAAGCTGCCTTTTATTCGCGCGGGCAGGGCCATGGAAACCTGGCAGGAGCATCGCAAGATCCTGCGGGCGCTGGCGCGAAACGCGTCTGGCCCGGCGCAGAAAGCCATGCAGGAGCACATCCGCGGCGCTGCGTTGCGCACCGGCATCGTGTTTGTCGCACCTTCCGGCTAAACATCTGCAATTTCTGCAATTAAGGCAACCGCGCCGGGTCATAGCTAGAGACAATGAACCTCGACTTCCTGTCACCGCGTGACACAGTTATGATGGCCCACGTTTTTTTGCCTATGACCTCGGAGAAATCTCATGAGTAACGACCTGATCAAACACGTCAGCGACGCGAGCTTCGACGCCGATGTCCTGAAGGCTGCCGGCCCTGTACTGGTGGATTACTGGGCTGAATGGTGTGGCCCATGCAAGATGATTGCCCCGGTTCTGGATGACATCGCTGGCACTTACGAAGGCAAGCTGACCATCGCCAAGCTGAATATCGACGACAACCAGGAAACACCGGCCAAGCACGGCGTTCGTGGTATCCCGACCCTGATGCTGTTCAAGAACGGCGAAGTCGCGGCAACCAAGGTCGGCGCACTGTCCAAGTCACAGTTGCAGGCGTTCCTCGACGCCAACATCTGATGACGATATAGCCCCGCAAATCGCGGGGTTTTTTTCGGGCGTCGTACTAGACGCTCAGAAAATCAAGTGGTACATTCGGCCCCGCAACGGCTTCTCCGTTGCCCCCTGCTAGCCGTCGCCGACCGTCTCCTTTCGATTTGCACGCGATCCTGTCGCCTTCTCTGCGGCGCGGCCTCATTAAGCCAAAAGCTTAATTTCCCCCTCCATACATGATTACGTCATTCCTATATGAACCTGACTGAACTCAAGCAAAAGCCTATTACCGATCTGCTCGAAATGGCCGAACAGATGGGCATTGAAAATATGGCCCGTTCGCGCAAGCAGGACGTGATTTTCTCCCTGCTGAAGAAACATGCGAAAAGCGGCGAGGAAATCTCGGGTGACGGCGTGCTGGAGATCCTCCAGGATGGCTTCGGCTTCCTCCGTTCTGCAGACGCCTCCTACCTTGCCGGCCCAGACGACATTTACGTCTCGCCGAGCCAGATCCGCCGCTTCAACCTGCGCACGGGCGACACCATTGTCGGCAAGATCCGTCCGCCGAAGGAAGGCGAGCGTTACTTCGCACTGCTCAAGGTCGACACCATCAACTTCGACCGTCCAGAAAACGCGAAGAACAAGATTCTGTTTGAAAACCTGACGCCGCTGTTCCCGACCATTCGCATGAAGATGGAAGCCGGTAACGGTTCCACCGAAGACCTCACCGGTCGCGTCATCGATCTGTGTGCTCCGATCGGTAAAGGTCAGCGCGGTCTGATCGTTGCTCCGCCAAAAGCGGGCAAGACCATCATGCTGCAGAACATCGCGTCGAACATCACGCGCAACAACCCTGAAGTCCATCTGATCGTTCTGCTGATCGATGAGCGTCCGGAAGAAGTCACCGAGATGCAGCGCACCGTGCGCGGCGAAGTGGTTGCTTCTACCTTCGACGAGCCACCTACCCGTCACGTGCAGGTCGCCGAAATGGTGATCGAAAAGGCCAAGCGCCTGGTCGAGCACAAGAAGGACGTGGTCATCCTGCTCGACTCCATCACCCGTCTGGCTCGCGCCTACAACACCGTCATTCCGAGCTCCGGCAAGGTCCTGACCGGTGGTGTCGATGCGCACGCCCTCGAGAAGCCAAAGCGTTTCTTCGGTGCGGCACGTAACATCGAAGAAGGTGGCTCGCTGACCATCATCGCCACCGCGCTGGTTGAAACCGGCTCGAAGATGGACGAAGTGATCTACGAAGAATTCAAAGGCACCGGCAACATGGAGCTGCCTCTGGATCGCAAGATCGCAGAGAAGCGCGTCTTCCCGGCCATCAACATCAACCGCTCCGGCACACGCCGCGAAGAGTTGCTGACGGCCGACGACGAGTTGCAGCGCATGTGGATCCTGCGCAAGCTGCTGCATCCTATGGATGAGGTCGCGGCCATCGAGTTCTTGATCGACAAGCTGAAACAGACCAAGACCAACGATGAGTTCTTCCTGTCGATGAAGCGCAAGTAACACCCTGCGCTGAACCGACCGTAGAAAAATGGTGTCCTTCTGGACACCATTTTTTTTGACCTTTTCTGTAGATCTCTCCCGTAGACAAGGAGCGTCATGCACACGTTTGGCAATCGCCGTGATATCGATGGGCTGCGGGCCCTGGCCGTGGTCCCGGTGCTGTTGTTTCACTTCGGTCTGGGCCTGAGCGGCGGCTTCGTCGGCGTCGACGTGTTTTTCGTCATCTCCGGCTACCTGATCACGTCTATCATCTTCCGCGAGATCAGCGCGGGGCGATTCAGCTTCGTCGATTTCTGGGCCCGTCGCGCGCGGCGTATCGTCCCTGCCGTGACCGTTGTCGTGCTGGCCACGTTGGCGTTTGGCTGGATATTGCTGACGCCCAAGGACTACGCCGAGCTGGGCCGGGAAGTGCGGTATCAGTCGATGTTCATGTCCAACCTGCTGTTCATGCGGCAGGACGGCTACTTCGATTCCGCGTCAGATTTCAAACCGCTTCTTCACACCTGGTCGCTGGCGGTGGAGGAGCAGTACTACATTTTCTTCCCGCTGCTGATGGTGCTGGCGACGCGGTACGTGCGGCACTGGCGCTGGTTGCTGCTCGGCCTGCTGGTGCTGTCGTTCGGGCTGAACATCTGGGCGATCAAGCACAAACCCGAGGCAGCATTCTTTCTGCTGCCGATGCGTGCATGGGAACTGCTGTGCGGGGCGATGCTGGCCGTCGCCCCTGCGCCTAGACGCCCGCTGCCGAGCTGGATGTATCAAACGGTCAGTTTGAGCGGTTTTGCGGCGGTCGTGTTGGCGATGCTGAGTTTTGACAAAACCACGCAATTCCCCGGCTGGGCGGCGCTGCTGCCTGTGATGGGCACCACAGCGATGATCTGGGCCAACGGTCATCCCGCGTCATGGGTCGGGCGTTTTCTGAGCATCAAACCGCTGGTGGCAATCGGGCTTATCTCCTACTCGCTGTACCTGTGGCATTGGCCTATTCATGTCTATGCCAATGCAATTTCAGCTGACGGAATTTCTGACCTTGAAGCGATTGGCTGGATCCTTCTGACCGGCGCGCTTGCCTGGATCAGCTGGCGCTTTGTCGAGCTGCCATTCCGTGAACGCCGCGTGCTGGCCGGCCGCAAGCCGGTACTGATGGGCGGACTGCTGACGCTGGCCGTATTGGCGCTGATGGGGCAGGCGGTGCGCTCCAGTGACGGCGTACCGCAACGCCTGTCCGGCCAGGCCCTGCAATATGCGCAGTCGCGGGAGTGGAGCGCCGGGCAGATGGACTGTTTCCTGCTCGGATCAAAGCACAGCGAAGGTCTGGACAAGCTCTGTCGGGCGGGTGGCAATGCCGATGCCGCGCCGTCCCATCTCGTCTGGGGCGACAGTCATGCGGCAGCCCTGTGGCCAGGCGTCAGAAGCGCGGCCGAGCAAGTCCATGTGCCTGTCTGGCTGGCAAGCATGAGCGGATGTCCGCCGCTGGTCAGCACCGCAACAAGCAAGCGCTGTCAGGACTTCAACGCCCTGAACGTCGAGCGCGTTCGAGCACAGAAAATCCCTGACGTGACGCTGGCCGCGCGCTGGAGTTTGTACATCTACGGCCTGGAAGACGGCAACAAAAGCAACGTGCTGCTGAAACACGAATCCATTCCCCGAAACGAAGCGTATTTCGCCGATGCTTTGAAAGCGCAGATCGCTGAATTGCGAGCAGCGGGGGCGCAGGTCTGGTTGTTCAAGGAAGTGCCGCAGCAGCGCAAGGGCACCATCGAGCGATTGAGCAGCCTGGCGAGGGTTGGACGTTCGGCTGCAGAGGTCGGGCGTCCGGCTGCGGAGCTTGATGGGCGGCAGGCGTTTATCAACCACCTGTTCGACACCCTCAGCCGTGCGGATGCAGGCATTCACCTGATCGACCCTAAACCGCTGCTGTGTGAGGGCGGTCTGTGCCGTGCCGAAGTTGATGGGCGTTCGCTGTACAAGGACGAAGATCACCTGTCGGACCTGGGCGGCGAGAAGATGCAACTGCTGTTCGCGCCGCTGTTGCGCGAAACACCGCGCATTTGAGTTGGACACAAGCTGCCCTCTGCGGTCAGAGCAGGTAGGATGTGCATCTATTTGGTGAGTGGCCGGGTTAATGAAATTCAAGGATCTACGGGATTTCGTGCAGCAGCTTGAGCAGCGCGGAGAGTTGAAACGCATTCAGGTGCCCATTTCCCCTGTACTGGAAATGACCGAGATCTGCGACCGGACCCTGCGCAACAAGGGGCCGGCGCTGCTCTTCGAAAAGCCGACGGGTTTCGACATCCCGGTGCTTGGCAACCTGTTTGGCACGCCCGAGCGCGTCGCTATGGGCATGGGCGCCGAGTCGGTGTCCGAACTGCGGGAAATCGGCAAGCTGCTGGCTTTCCTTAAAGAGCCCGAGCCGCCCAAGGGCTTGAAAGACGCTTGGTCCAAGCTGCCCATCTTCAGAAAAGTGATCGCCATGGCGCCGAAAGTCGTCAAGGACGCGCCGTGTCAGGAGATCGTGATCGAGGGCGACGACGTCGACCTTGGCATGCTGCCCGTGCAGACCTGCTGGCCCGGCGATGTCGGCCCGCTGATTACGTGGGGGCTGACGGTCACTCGCGGGCCCAACAAAGAACGGCAGAATCTGGGTATCTATCGCCAGCAGGTGATCGGCCGCAACAAGGTGATCATGCGCTGGCTCAGCCACCGCGGCGGCGCGCTGGATTTCAGGGATTGGTGCAACAAGCACCCGGGTCAGCCATTCCCGGTGTCCGTGGCCTTGGGCGCTGACCCCGCCACCATTCTGGGCGCCGTCACGCCGGTGCCCGACAGCTTGTCCGAATACGCATTCGCCGGCCTGCTGCGTGGCAACCGTACCGAACTGATCAAGTGCCGTGGCAACGACCTCCAGGTCCCCGCCAGCGCCGAAATCGTCCTTGAAGGGGTGATTCATCCCGGCGAAATGGCCGACGAGGGTCCGTACGGCGACCACACCGGCTACTACAACGAGGTCGACAGCTTCCCGGTCTTCACGGTCGAGCGCATCACCCACCGCATCAAGCCGATTTACCACAGCACCTACACGGGCCGGCCGCCTGACGAGCCGGCCATCCTGGGCGTTGCGCTAAACGAAGTCTTCGTGCCGATTCTGCAGAAGCAGTTCCCGGAAATCGTCGACTTCTACCTGCCGCCCGAGGGTTGCTCGTACCGCATGGCGGTCGTGACGATCAAGAAGCAGTACCCCGGCCATGCCAAGCGCGTGATGCTGGGGGTCTGGTCGTTTTTGCGACAGTTCATGTACACCAAGTTCGTTATCGTCACCGACGACGACATCAATGCCCGTGACTGGAATGACGTCATCTGGGCGATCACCACGCGCATGGACCCCAAGCGCGACACGGTGATGATCGACAACACGCCAATCGACTACCTCGACTTCGCCTCGCCGGTGTCCGGTCTGGGCTCGAAAATGGGGCTCGATGCCACCCATAAGTGGCCGGGCGAAACCACCCGTGAATGGGGTCGCGCTATCGTCAAGGACGAAGCGGTGACCCGCCGGATCGATGAAATCTGGACTCAGCTGGGAATTGATTGATGCGTGTAACTTTGCAGCCCTCGGGCGCGGTCATCGAGACATTGCCAGGCGAACGGATCCTCGACGCCGCCCAGCGTCTGGGCTATGAATGCCCTCAGAGCTGTCGCAACGGCAATTGCCACATCTGTTCCGCGCTGCTGGTTGAAGGCAGCGTCGAGCAGGCCGGAGAGATCCGCAACCACGGCGAAATCTACACGTGCCTGGCGGTGCCGCAGGAAGACTGCGTTGTGCTGTGGGACAGCGTGCTGGCGCTCGGCGAGCTGCCGGTGCGTACGTTCGCCTGCCAGGTCAGCGAGTGTGTTGAAGTCGGCGGCGATGTCTGGCGCGTGATGCTCCGTGCGCCTGCCGGCAAGCCGCCGCGTTATCACGCCGGTCAGTACCTGATGATCCATCGGGACGACGGCGAAAAATCGGCGTTTTCCATGGCGTCAGCGCCGGAGAGCGGGCGCGATCTCGAAATTCACGTCCTCGCCCGCGAGGCCAGTGCGCAAAACCTGATCAAGCAGCTGCGGCGCGAGGGCATGGCGCGGGTTGACTTGCCCTTCGGCGATACTCATCTGGGCGAATTGCCCGATGGCCCGCTGGTATTGATTGCGGCAGGCACCGGTATGGGGCAGATGCACAGCCTGATCGAGCATTGCCGCGCCAAAGGTTTCCCCTATCCGGTGCATGTGTATTGGGGAATGCGCCGTCCGGAAGATTTCTACCAGCTCACGCATTGGGAGGAGTGGCAGACGCTGCCTAATCTGTTCCTGCACAGGATCGTCAGTGATCTGTGCGGTTGGGAAGGGCGCTGCGGCATGCTGCATGAGGCGGTTTGCGAGGACTTCAGCGATCTGAAGCCGCTTTATGTGTATGCCAGCGGCTCCCCGGCCATGGTCTATTCGACCCTCGATGCGCTGGTGCTGGCGGGCATGGATGCGCATCAGATGCGTGCCGATGTGTTCGCGTATGCGCCGAGGCCCTGAAGCGCAGCCACTCGCCGGGCTGGATGTGGACAGCGTATTGCATGGCTGTTTGTCAGATATCGGCTTTTCCGGCGTGACCCGTGCGCCGGTGGCCGAGTCACAACGTCACACTGCCTGCGATGCCGTCTGATTGTTCATTCGTTGTTGCCAGACCCGTTTCATGAGTGTTCAGCGTTGCACCGGCGTCAGCCTTGCCGGTGGGGGGAACCAGATGGGGAATCAAATCAATATCCTGGCGGAAGCTGTCCATGATGGCTTGGGGTTGTCCTACCCGCCGGTCATCGATCTTGGGCCGAAACTGAGCCGCGAGCAGCTTCTTGCCTCCATCCACGCCACGATGAGCCGTCACAAGGGCGGCCCGATCTGGTTGTTCGCATACGGATCATTGATCTGGCGACCCGAGTGCAGCGCCGTCGAGCGTCAGCGCGGACGGGTCCACGGCTATCATCGCGGTCTCTATCTCTGGTCCCACGAACACCGTGGCACGCCCGAGCAGCCAGGGCTGGTATTCGGTCTGGACCGCGGCGGCTCCTGCAGCGGATTCGCCTACCGGTTGCCCGAAGACAATATCGACGAGTCCCTGCTGGCGTTGTGGCAGAGAGAAATGCCGTTCCCGTCCTACCGCCCGCACTGGCTCAACTGCCGACTTGAAGACGGCACCAAGGTGCAGGCGCTGGGATTTGTGCTGGAGCGGCATCTGCCGAGTTACGCCGGGAACCTGCCCGACAGCGTGCTCACCCAGGTGCTGGCCAATGCCAGCGGCCGATACGGGACCACGTGGGAATACGTCGAGCAAACCATCCGCGCACTGCGCACCCACGCCATGCCGGACCTGAGCCTGGAAGCGCGGTTCAAGCGGTGCAGGCCGGTGTTGTTGGCGATATAGCTTCTGGTCCGAATAAGGCTTGATCATTGCACTGACCAAGCCCTTTTCGTTTGAGACTTAAGCTATCTCCTCTCGCGACTGGCTCGCCACCCGCGTATGCCGCAGCGTCGGTATCAGGAACGCTATTGCGAGGATGCAAGCGGACACCAGCAGCACGAAGCCGCCGTCCCAGCCGAAGTGGTCGACCGTGTAACCCATCAGCGCGCTGGCGGCGACCGAGCCACCGAGATAGCCGAACAGGCCGGTGAATCCCGCTGCGGTGCCGGCGGCTTTCTTCGGTGCCAGCTCAAGGGCCTGCAAGCCGACCAGCATGACCGGGCCGTAAATCAGGAAGCCGATCGAGACCAGCGCAATCATGTCGACGGTGGGGTTGCCGGGCGGGTTGAGCCAGTAGACCAACGTCGCAACGGTCACCATTGCCATGAACACGATGCCGGTCAGGCCACGGTTGCCACGAAAGATCTTGTCGGACATCCAGCCGCACAGCAGCGTGCCCGGAATGCCTGCCCACTCATAAAAAAAGTAGGCCCACGAGGTCTTGTCGACGTCGAAGTGCTTGGCTTCTTTCAAGTACGTTGGCGCCCAGTCCAGCACGCCGTAACGCAGCAGGTAAACGAATACGTTGGCCAGCGCGATGTACCAGAGCATTTTGTTACGCAGGACGTATTTGACGAAGATCTCTTTGGCGGTGAATTCCTCTTCGTGGCTCGCGTCGTAGCCTTCCGGGTAGTCGTTCTTGTAGTCCTCGACCGGCGGCAAGCCCACGGACTGTGGGGTGTCGCGCATGGTGACGAAGGCGAACAGGGCGACGAACAGGGCAACCGCCGCAGGCACGTAGAACGCGGCGTGCCAGTCGTTGGTCCAACCCAGCCCGAGCAGGAACAGCGGGCCGATCAAGCCACCACCGACGTTGTGCGCCACATTCCATACCGAGACCACGCCGCCACGCTCCTTCTGCGACCACCAGTGCACCATCGTGCGTCCGCTCGGCGGCCAGCCCATGCCTTGGGCCCAGCCATTGATGAACAGCAGAATGAACATGATGGTTACGCTGGACGTCGCCCAGGGTGCGAATCCGAACACGAACATCACCAGCGCGGAAATCACCAGTCCGAATGGCAGGAAGTAGCGCGGGTTGGAGCGATCCGACACCAGCCCCATCAGGAATTTCGACAGCCCGTACGCAATGGCAATCGCTGAGATCGCGAGGCCCAGTTGGCCACGGGTATATCCCTCGTCGATCAGGTAGGGCATGGCCAGCGAGAAATTCTTGCGCAGCAAATAGTAGCCGGCGTAGCCGAAGAAGATGCCGGCGAAAATCTGCCAGCGAAGGCGGCGGTAGGTAGAGTCGACACGCTCCTCAGGCAGCGGAGCCTGATGTGCGGCAGGACGGAAAAAGGCAAACATCGGGACACTCCATTTATTTTATTGTTATGCGAATCCGAATATTACATTTTCGTTACAGAAAATAGGAAGGCTTCTCATCGGATAAAAAGGACGTAAACACGGGCCGAGAGGGAATTCCTTTGCGAACATCGCATCCGGGATGTCGGGAGGCAGTCAGTGATCGACGTTTGCGCAGAAGCGTTCATTAGCGGGATGTTCGCCCGAAGAAGTTGCTCACCGGTGCAGCATGGCCAGCTGGGCGAACGAGGTGTTCAGTTCGCCATCGGCCAGCCAGCATCGGTGACCCGTTACCGAATCTTAAGCGTTCGGCAGGGTTGCTTTAGCGCTCGGGGGTGCCTTGCGCAGGAACGGATGTTCGATGCACCAGTACGTCGCGACGCTGATGCTGCTGGTCAGCAGGATGATCAGCGGTAAATACAGCGCGTAACTGAGTGGATCCGGTGTGGTGAAGTCATACATGCCCAGCAAGCTGAACGCGCTGTAGATGACGATGCCGTGCAGCAGGTAAATGCTGAAGCTGGCCTCGCCCAAAATCTTCAATCCTCGAATCTCCAGCAACCCGTGCAAGCTGTTGCCGAGCACAAACAGCGCAAACGGAATGCCGAGGATCAGCATCTGCAGCGTCGAATACGATTTGAGCTTCATGCAGATCAGCAGTATCACGACCGCAACCAACGTGCAGCGCACGCCCGTGAAGTCGATTCGCCACTGGCGCATCCGGTCTTCAAACACCGCCACTGCGATGCCGACAGCGAACAGTTTGATGAACCGGTTGTGAAAGTGATGGTGGTATTCGCCCCACAGGCACGCCAGCACAATCAGCGAGGCGACGACAGCTATGCCGGGGAGCTTGCGCCGAAGCAGGCAATACAGCACCGGCAGCGACAGATAGAAAACTGCTTCATAGAGCAGCGTCCACTGCACCGAGGCGTTGATACGCACGGTGTCCGTAAAACCATTGATGGGGCTGCCGATTAAAATCACCCACCGGCCGAGCGACTTGATGGTGTCTATGATCGGCGCGCTGATGCCTGCTGACTGGTACAGCGCGATGGCCGTAATCAGCGCGACGCTGAAGAGGTACATCGGGAAAATCCGCCGTAACCGTGACGACAGGATCTGCCGCCATTTCGGCTCGCTTCGGTAAATCTTCGCGGTAAACAGATAGCCCGTGATCATGAAAAACAACGACACCGGCACCGTGCCCATGTTGTTCAGCACGCGGCTGTCCGTGGTTTCCCAGACCCCGTTGACGTGCCAGTAATAACTGACGATGAAGTGATGAACGATGACTGCGGTTGCGAGCACGCCACGCAGGCCGTCCAGCGACGAAACGCGGTGGAGCGCGTCTTGGGAGAGGATCGGTAAACGCTGAGTGGCGAGGCAAAATACCGCGATCGACAGCGCGTACAGCGAGATCAAAATCAGAGTGACGGTCATCAATATTGGGTCCGCAATTCGTATTGGAGTCGATACCGAATGAGGGCCCGTTCGGTATGTATCGGGCGTGAAATATACGGAACACATCGGGCGCCGTCGCGGGTTGTTTAGCGAGGCGTTGATTTTGGGATCGATCCTACGCAGCTCTGGGAAGTCATGAGCTATTGCCGCCGCAGCCCAACACACAAACTGCGCGCCGGCCTTTTGCACTCAAGCAGGGGGCACACAGGAAGAAGCGCGCAGGTGACGGCAGTGATGAGCAGGTGGGTTTTATGGGTGATGCTTGCGGTGTGTATCAAGGTTCATGCAGACGAGCGCAGTGTTGAGTTTGATTACCGCAGGGCGCCCGCCTGGCCGTATTCGCTTTCAAAATCGGGAGTATCCGGGTGGGTCGTCTACAACCTGAAGGCGCACCACGATGGAAAGGTTTCCGCGCCTGAGGTGCTGGACAGCTCGCACCCTCTGTTTTCCCTCTCCGTAGTAAACATTGCGCCGACATGGCGCGTAAAACCCTGGGTGGTCAGTGATCAGCGTCCGGCAGTTATCTCGCTGCGGCAGGAGCATTACTTCGTCCACCCGCGTGAAGGAAATGCCCCCGTGCCCTGGCTTCATCGCAGCCTGCGACACATGACCTGCGCCCGATTCAACAAGCGACTGGACGACTTCCAGCAAAACTCATCCGGTCTTGAAGAGATCGACATGAGCGTGTTCCGGCACACCTTCAAAGTGCTGGCGAGGGTCGCCACTTACCGCAGGCTGTCCGACGAGCGACGGTTCGCGCTGGGGGATGCGCTGGCAGATGCAGCTCCGGAGATCATTCAGCGATGCCGGGTGAATCCGGAACTGCGTTACAAGGACGTGTTACCTGATCAAGTGAGGATGATGCTGTGAGCGCGTGGTCAGCCCTTTCAGATTGGAAGCGACCCTGATACACGCTACCTGACCCTCACCACCACCTTGCCCACCGCCTTGCGCTGCGCCAACGATTCAATCGCTTCTGCCGCCTGCTCCAGCGGGTAAACCTTCGACACCAGCGGCTTCAGCTTGCCCTCGCTGAACCAGGTGAACAGTTGCTGGAAATTCGCCGCGTTGTCCTGGGGCTGGCGTTGGGCAAATGAGCCCCAGAACACACCTACAACCGAGGCCCCTTTCAACAGCGCGAGATTGACCGGCAGCTCAGGAATGCAGCCACTGGCGAAACCGACGACCAGCAGTCGCCCGTTCCAGGCGATGCCCCTAACGGCCTGATCAAAAAGGTCGCCGCCCACCGGGTCATAGATCACATCGACGCCGTTACCGTTGGTGAGGCGTTTGATTTCATCCTTGAGATTGCTTTCGCTGTAGTTGATTACCTCGTCGGCGCCTGCGTTTTTGGCGACCTCCAGCTTTTCTGCGCTGCTGGCGGCGGCAATCACGCGAGCGCCCATGGCTTTGCCGATCTCGACGGCCGCCAGGCCGACACCCCCGGAGGCGCCGAGCACGAGGAGCGTCTCGCCCGCTTGCAGATTGGCGCGCTGTGTGAGGGCGTGCATGGACGTGCCGTAGGTCATGCTGAAGGCGGCGGCGGTGGTGAAGTCCATCGTTTCGGGGATGGGCAGGACGTTGTAAGCGGCCACGACGATCTGTTCAGCGAAGCTGCCCCAGCCTGTCAGCGCCATTACCCGGTCACCGACACGCACATGGCTGACCTTTTCACCGACAGCGGTCACGATACCCGACGCTTCACCTCCAGGCGAAAACGGAAAAGGCGGCTTGAACTGGTATTTGCCTTCGATGATCAGCGTGTCCGGGAAGTTGACCCCGGCAGCGTGCACGTCCAGAAGAATCTCGTTTTTCTTCGGCTCCGGGCTGGGGATTTCCTCCAGCACCAGATCTGCAGCGGGACCGAAGGCTTTACAAAGCACGGCTTTCATCGAGGGCTATTCCTTTTTCGGGGATGGCCGATAAGTACAGGTAGCGAGGTTGTGGGGTCAATGAGCATGGCCCGGCCTGATAGGCGTGCATAAGCTGAAGTAAGCTATGCGGCAAAACGGATTGAGGAGCGGACTGTGAAAGCGTGGATTTTGATGTTGATGGCATTGTCGATGCCGGTTGTGGCGCTGGCAGAAGAGGGCGGCGAGAAGGAAGATCCGAACAAGGTTTCCTACGTGGCGTTGACGCCACCCTTCGTAGGCAACTACTCACTGGATGGCGGCCCGAAACTGCACGTCTATAAGGCCGACGTCGCCTTGCGCGTGACCGGCGCCGAAGCGCAGAAGCTGGTGAAGCAGAACGAGCCGCTGATTCGCAATCAGCTGGTGGCGCTGTTCACTCAGCAAACGGTCGACAGCATGGGCAACGTCGATGCCAAGGAGAAACTGCGTCAGGAAGCCCTGAAGCAGACCCAGCAAGTGCTGACCCAGGAAACCGGCAAGCCCGTGGTTGATGACCTGCTGTTCAACAACTTCATTGCCCAATAACGCCGCGTTCTGAACTCAGCGCAGGCCCAGCACGGCGGCCCATTGTTCGTCCGTCACCGGCATGACGGACAAGCGGCTGCCTTTCTGCACCAGGGGCATCTGCTCCAGTGCGGCTTGTTGCTTCAGAAAACTCAGGCTCAGCACGGTGGGAAACGCGTCGACGAATGCCACATCAAGGGCGCTCCAGGGGTTTTTCTGGTCGGTGGCCTTGGCGTCGAAGTAGTGGCTTTTTTCGTCCAGCGCAGTGGGATCAGGATACGCGGCCTTGACGATTTCTCCGATGCCGGCGATCCCGGGCTCGGGGCAGCTGGAATGGTAGAAAAAGAACTGATCGCCCACGGCCATCGCGCGCATAAAGTTGCGGGCCTGGTAGTTGCGTACACCGTCCCAGCGCGTCTGCCCGAGCTTTTTCAGCCCGCTGATCGAGAGCTCGTCGGGCTCGGATTTCATCAGCCAATAGGCCATTTATAAGGTTCCTGAACAGGTATTGGGAAAGTTGTCCTACGATTTGATGACAAACCGACAGTCGGCTGGCGCCAGTATTTGCGTGTTGCGTCACGTTGCCGCAGAATGCCGGCATTTTAAGGGCTGCACTATCTGGCGGCCTTGTTTAAACGTTATCGATTTCAGATTCTGATTCGTTACAAAGGGGACGATGAATGCGACGCAAGCCGGATGTACTGTGGATTTTGGCAATTTTGTTCGGCTTGGGAATCGTTACCACCGGTTATGCGCAAAGTCTGTGGGCTGCCAAGGCAGACGCGCCGGTTGAAATCACTCAGCAACAGCAGCCACAGCTCCGCCGCTAAACCGCTTTTTCGCAGCGCGCTTTTTTTCACCCAAGCGCGCATTGCTGATGATTCACCCCGCCATATACCAACGCGTACCCGTCACCGTTCCTGCCAACGGAACATCCCAACTGGCGACCGCCAGCTTCCCGACTTTCTGACACTCGTGGGCCAGTCCCAGCAGCACCGGCTTGCGCCAGGTTTTACGACGCGCGAGATAAGCCAGGCTGCGGTCGTAAAAGCCGCCACCCATCCCAAGACGTCCCCCTTCCGGATCGAACCCCACCAGCGGCATCAGCACCAAGTCGAGCGTCCAGATCTTGCGCTGTCGCCTGGCATTGGTACGTGGCTCCGGGATGCGGAACCGGTTCGGCTTGAACGTCTCCCCGAGGCGCACGCGCTGAAACACCATTTTGGTTCGAGGCCAGGCACTGAGCACCGGCAGGTACGTGGTCTTGCCGCGTTTTTGAGCAGCACGGAGGAGCAGGCGCGGGTCGATTTCACCGTCCATCGGAAGGTAGAGCGAAACGTGACGGGCGCGGCGAAACAGCGGGTTTTGCGCCAGTTGACGGTACAGGCCCTGCGCCGCCTGTCGCTGTTCTGCCGGGCTGAGCGCGCGACGATTATGGCGAAGAAGCCGACGCAACTTTGGTCGAGAGAGGCTTGAAGGATCTGGAAGGGGAGCGGCGCCGGATGAGGTCATGCTGGCGGGTCCGTGAGGCGTTGGATAGTGATGTCGTGGAATCAGGCAGATTCACGATGCCCACCGCCAGACGGGGCGCCTGGCGATGGGTAGAAGGTTCGAGACTCCCCGACGAACCGCTGTCGGTGTAGCCCTTGAACCCGAAAGTTCAAGGTGGAGATTGCAGGAGGTTTTAAGGCTTTCCGTCGAGCGGACATGCACACCAACCCCAACGTGCAACCCCCGTGGTTGTGCGTATCGGCTCAGGGACATGACCGACTGGCAAGCACTCCAGGGAGCGGTCGCAAGTATACCCAATCATGTCCGAACAATCAGCCTTGTGCTTTATCCGAATCCGTGGCAAGGACCAGGTCTACACGGTCCAGCAAATCGCGAACCTGCTCACTGTTGGCACCATTGGCCTGGGCCTTTGCGGGTGGCAGTTCCTGTTTGTGCAGAAGGTCATGGGTAATATTCAGTGCGGCCATCACCGCAATACGGTCGGCGCCGATGACTTTGCCGCTGCTGCGGATCTCGCGCATTTTGCCGTCCAGATAACGCGCGGCGCTGACCAGATTGGTGCGCTCCTCTTGCGGGCAGATGATCGAATATTCTTTGTCGAGGATTTGCACGGTGATGCTGTTGCCATTACTCATGAGTCTTGCTCCAGGGCCTTGAGGCGCGAAATCATGGACTCGACCTTTTGCCGGGCGATTTCGTTTTTTTCAATGAGTTGAGCGCGTTCCTCGCGCCAGGATTTTTCCTGAGCTAATAGGAGTCCGTTTTGACTTTTTAGTTGCTCGACACGATTGATCAATAACTCCAGTCGAGCCATCAGCGCTTGCAGGTCGTTGTCTTCCATTGTTTTCCACTGATTACTTTCAGATGAGTGGTGCAGGCGCTGGCGTCTGGATTCGCCCCGGACATCGCCTGATAGCTTGGGCGCGTCTGCCGGTGCTACGATACAAGGCCTTCATTCTAGACATTGCGCCGCTTGGCGCCTAGTTGCCCATGCCTATTCAGAATTCCCCGTACAACGGCTTCGCCGCCCTGCTTGCCAGCAGTGGTCATCATGTATCTCCTGCCGAATTGCACGGCCTCTTGCTGGGCCGCAGTTGCGCCGGCGCAGGCTTCGATGCAGAAGAGTGGCTGTCCGACGCTCATCTGCTGCTGGAAACAGAGCCAGACGACAAAGTGCGTCAGGCCCTGATCGGCCTGCAGGCAATGGTCAAAAGCGAACTGACCGGTGACGACATGACCGTCGTGTTGCTGTTGCCCGGTGATGATGAGCCCCTGGCTGCACGCACCGCCGCCATGGCCCAGTGGTGCCAGGGTTTCCTCAGTGGCTTTGCCCGGGTGGGTGGCCAGTCACTGAGCGATGATGCCAGGGACGTGCTGCAAGACTTGGCCGCCATCGCGCAGGTTTATGACGCGCTGGACGAGTCCGAAGATGGCGAGAGCGACTACATGGAAGTCATGGAGTACCTGCGCGTTGCGCCGTTGCTGCTGTTCACCGAGTTCAACCAGAAAACCGATGCTGACGACGAAGCCAAGCCTTCTTTGCACTGACAGCGCGTCATCGCGGCTTCCGCCATGCCGCCCTTGCGCGGCGGTGGCCGAAGCGCATCTCCCGGAGAACCGCACTTGCCCATGATTCATATCCCGAAAGCCGAATATGCCCGCCGCCGCAAGGCGTTGATGGAGCAGATGGAGCCCAACAGCATCGCCATCCTGCCAGCGGCGGCTGTGGCGATTCGAAATCGGGACGTCGAGCATGTGTACCGCCAGGACAGCGACTTTCAGTACCTGAGTGGCTTCCCCGAACCGGAAGCGGTGATCGTGCTGATCCCTGGCCGCGAGTACGGTGAGTACGTCCTGTTCTGTCGCGAACGCAATCCCGAGCGCGAGTTGTGGGACGGCCTGCGCGCGGGCCAGGACGGCGCGATGCGCGAGTACGGCGCCGATGATGCCTTCCCTATCACCGACATCGACGACATCCTGCCCGGCCTCATCGAGGGTCGCGATCGGGTGTATTCGTCCATGGGCAGCAATCCTGAATTCGACCGCCATGTGATGGAGTGGATCAACGTCATCCGTTCCAAGGCGCACCTGGGTGCGCAGCCGCCCAAAGAATTCGTTGCGCTGGATCACTTGCTTCACGACATGCGCCTGTATAAATCGGCGGCCGAAGTGAAGGTGATGCGTGAGGCCGCGCAGATCTCGGCCCGTGCCCATGTGCGAGCCATGCAGGCCAGTCGCGCCGGGCTGTACGAGTTCAGCCTGGAAGCGGAGCTTGATTACGAATTCCGCAAGGGCGGCGCGAAGATGCCGGCCTATGGCTCCATCGTCGCCTCGGGGCGCAACGCCTGCATCCTGCATTACCAGGAGAACGACGCGCCGCTCAAAGACGGTGACCTGGTACTGATCGATGCCGGTTGCGAGATCGACTGTTACGCCAGTGACATTACCCGTACCTTCCCGGTAAGCGGCAAATTCTCCGCCGAACAGAAGGCGATTTACGAGGTGGTGCTCAAATCCCAGGAAGCGGCGTTTGCAGCAATCAAACCCGGAAATCACTGGAATCAGGCCCACGAGGCTACGGTTCGAGTCATCACCGAAGGGCTGGTTGAGCTGGGGCTGCTGCGAGGCGCGGTGGATGAACTGATTGCTGCCGAAGCGTACAAAGCTTTTTACATGCACCGCGCCGGACACTGGCTGGGCATGGACGTGCACGACGTCGGCGAATACAAGGTTGGCGGAGAGTGGCGTGTTCTGGAGGCCGGGATGGCGCTGACGGTCGAGCCCGGCATTTATGTGTCCCCGGACAATCAGACCGTCGCCAAAAAGTGGCGCGGGATTGGCGTGCGAATCGAGGATGACGTCGTGGTAACCAAAAAAGGCTGTGAAATCCTGACGGGCGATGTGCCAAAAACCGTTGCCGAGATCGAGGCCCTGATGGCCGCAGCACGAACCCAAGCCGCATGAGCCGCTTTAATCTGGCCATCGTGGGTGGCGGACTGGTCGGCGCAAGCCTGGCCCTGGCCCTGCAAGCCGGGGCGAAGGCGCGAGGCTGGAAAATCGTCCTGATCGAGCCGTTTGCGCCCGGCGACACGTACCAACCCAGCTACGACGCGCGCTCTTCAGCGCTGTCTTTCGGCGCGCGGCAGATCTACGAGCGCCTGGGCCTGTGGCAGCAGATCAGCCGCCGCGCCGAGCCGATCCTCAAAATTCACGTTTCCGACAAAGGCCGGTTTGGCGCCGCGCACCTGTCTTCGATGGAAGAAGGCGTTCCGGCCCTGGGCTACGTGGTTGAAAACGCCTGGCTGGGCCAATGCCTGTGGCAGGCGCTGGACAAGGATGTGATCAGTTGGCGGGTCCCGGCCGAAGTCACGCAGATGCAGGCGCTGCCCGATGGCTACCAACTCACGCTCAATGACGAAACTCAGCTAACCTGCGACCTGGCGGTGCTGGCCGATGGCGGCCGTTCCAGCCTGCGCGAGCAGTTGGGCATTGCCGTGCGACACACGCCATACGATCAAAGCGCGCTGATCGCCAACATCACGCCGGGAGACCCACACGGTGGTGAGGCCTTCGAGCGGTTTACCGAAAATGGCCCCATGGCGTTGCTGCCGCTTCCGGATAATCGTTGCGCGCTGGTCTGGACGCGCACCGGCGATGACGTTCAACGGCTGATGGCGCTGGACGACCGAAGCTTCCTGGAAGAACTGCAGGGCGTCTTCGGCTTCCGGCTGGGCGCACTGAAGCAAGTGGGGGTGCGCCACAGCTATCCGCTGGCGCTGATCGAGGCCGAAGAGCAGATCCGCTCCCATCTGGTGGTGCTCGGCAATGCCGCCCACAGTCTTCATCCGATTGCGGGGCAGGGCTTCAACCTGTCGCTGCGTGATGCCGCCTCCCTGGCCGAGGCGCTGCTGGCCAGTAATGCACCGCTGGGCGAGCTGTCGACGTTGCAGGTGTATCGCGAGCGCCAGCGGGTTGATCAAAAACTGACCGTCGGCTTTTCCGATCAGGTCACCCGGTTGTTCAGCAGTCAGCAGTCGGTCGTGACTGCAGGCCGCAATCTGGGCCTCCTGGGCCTGGATCTGTTGCCTTCGGCCAAGAGCTGGTTCGCCCGTCAGGCCATGGGCCTGGGAACGCGAAGCGATGTCTGAACACTCCATTCATTCGTGGCCTTCGCCACAGTCGAGAACGATTTAAAGCATGGAAACGCGCGCAGATCTGCTGATTGTCGGGGCCGGAATGGTGGGGAGTGCGCTCGCGCTGGCGCTGCGAGACAGTGGGCTGAACATCCTTGTGGTGGATGGCGGTCCCCTGACGGTCAAACCGTTCGTGGCTGATGCCCCCTTCGAAGCCCGGGTCAGTGCGTTGTCCATCGCCAGTCAGCGCATTCTTGAGCGGCTTGGCGTCTGGGATGGCATCGTTGCGCGTCGCGTCAGCCCCTACAGCGACATGCACGTGTGGGATGGCAGCGGCACGGGCAAGGTGCATTTTTCTGCTTCCAGCGTTCACGCTCAGGTGCTTGGGCACATCGTCGAAAACCGCGTGGTGCAGGATGCGTTGGTCGAACGTCTGCATGCCAGCGACATCGGCTTGTTGGCAGACGTGCGTCTGGAGCAGATGCGTCACTCCGGCGATGACTGGCTCCTGACGCTCTCCGACGGCCGCACATTGCGTGCGCCGCTGGTGGTGGCCGCCGATGGCGCCAACTCGACCGTACGACGCATGACCGGCACCGCGACGCGGGAGTGGGACTACCTGCACCACGCCATCGTGACGAGCGTGCAAACGGCGGACTCCCACCGTAAAACCGCCTGGCAGCGCTTCACTGACAGTGGCCCGCTGGCCTTTTTGCCGCTCGACCGAGAGGGTGAGCATTGGTGCTCCATCGTCTGGTCGGTGACGCCGGAGCAATCCGAGCGTTTGATGAAGCTCGACGACGAACGCTTCTGCCGTGAGCTGGAGAATGCGTTCGAAGGCCGTCTCGGACCGGTGATTTCTGTTGATCCGCGGCTTTGCGTGCCGCTGCGTCAACGCCACGCCAAGCGCTACATAGCGCCCGGCCTTGCGCTGATCGGCGATGCCGCGCACACCATCCATCCGTTGGCGGGGCAGGGCGTCAACCTGGGCTTTCTCGACGCAGCGGTGCTGGCCGAAGTGCTGCGCGGTGCGGTGGAGCGCGGCGAACGTCTGGCCGATGAGCGCGTGTTGAGCCGTTACGAGCGTCGGCGCATGCCGCATAACCTGACCTTGATGGCGGCGATGGAAGGCTTCGAGCGACTGTTCCAGGCTGACGCGCTGCCGGTTCGTCTGTTACGCAACGCCGGGCTGAAGATGGTCGATCGTTCGGCAGAGGCCAAAGCGTTGTTCGTGCGCCAGGCCTTGGGCCTGACCGGGGACCTCCCGACGCTGGCACGGCTCTGACAACACGGCACTTTCTGTCCGCGCGCTTCACCGTGGGACCGGCTTTAGCCGGAAAAGCGCCATTCGTTACGCCGCGAATCTGATGGCGTTCAAGCTGGCCTCTTCCCGGCTGAAGCCGGTCCCACTGTAACTGCGCGTGCGTTCAGTGGTTCCGGGTGTGGCACCGCCGGCACCTCGCAACATCCGGTAACGCCTCAATCCTGACTTCGGTTGAGATGGCAGATGCGATTCACTACCATTTCGCCTCGTTTTTCCCCTCTCTCGAATCAGGAGAACCTGCATGCAGGCTAGCAAGCGTCTTTTGGCTGCCCTGGCATTAACCGTGCTCGGCAGCACCGCCCAGGCCGCAGATGAAGTGGTGGTGTATTCCTCCAGAATCGATGAGCTGATCAAACCGGTGTTCGATGCCTACACCGCCAAGACCGGCGTGAAGGTCAAATTCATCACCGACAAGGAAGCGCCGCTGATGCAGCGCATCAAGGCCGAGGGCCAGAACGCAACGGCTGACCTGCTGCTCACCGTCGACGCGGGCAACCTCTGGCAAGCTGAGCAAATGGGCATCCTGCAGCCGTTCACTTCGCCGGTCATCGACGCCAACATTCCGTCCCAGTACCGCTCTTCCACCCACAGCTGGACCGGCCTGAGCCTGCGCGCGCGGACCATTGCCTACTCCACCGATCGCGTCAAACCTGCAGAACTCACCACCTACGAAGCCCTGGCCGACAAACAGTGGGAAGGCCGTCTTTGCCTGCGTACCGCCAAAAAGGTCTACAACCAGTCGTTGACCGCCACGCTCATCGAAACCCATGGCGCCGAGGCGTCAGAGAAGATCCTCAAGGGCTGGGTGAATAACCTGTCGACCGACGTGTTTTCCGATGACATCGCGGTGCTGGAAGCCATCAATGCCGGCCAATGCGACGTCGGTATCGTCAACACCTACTACTATGGTCGCTTGCACAAGGATAATCCGGATCTTGCCGTGCGCCTGTTCTGGCCCAACCAGTCGGATCGTGGCGTGCACGTCAATCTTTCCGGCATTGGCCTGACCAAATACGCGCCCCATCCAGACGCCGCCAAAGCACTGGTGGAGTGGATGACAGGCCCTGAAGCTCAGACGATATTCGCCGGCACCAATCAGGAATTCCCGGCTAACCCGAAAGTGGCGCCTTCTGAAGAAGTGGCGAGCTGGGGCGCATTCAAGGCGGACACGATCCCGGTTGAAGTGGCCGGTCGGCGGCAGGCCGAGGCGATTCGCATGATGGACCGCGCTGGCTGGAACTGATCTTTCGCGAAAGAAGGCCGGGTTAACGCCGGCTTTGCATCCTGACAAAGACCCTGTGGGAGCGCCACCCCGGTCACTCCCACCGAGGGCTTCGGCAACCCGCAACTCTCCATGAGTAACCCCCTTGGCCCACTCCCCCCAGCGTCGCTGGTACCCCCTGGTTTTCAGCATTGCCGCGCTGGTGCTGCTGCCGTTAAGCGTTCTGCTGTTTTCCTGGCAAACCATCGATCAGCAGATATGGTCCCACCTCTGGGAAACCCAGATGCCGCGGTTGCTGGGCAACACCCTGACGTTGGTGATTGGCGTGGGGCTGGGCGTCACGCTGCTGGGCGTGAGTCTGGCGTGGCTGACGGCGCTTTGTGAGTTTCCAGGGCGCCGCTGGCTGGACTGGGCACTGATGCTGCCGTTTGCCATCCCGGCATATGTGCTGGCGTTTGTCTTTGTGGGTTTGCTGGATTTCGCAGGCCCGGTGCAGACGCTGCTGCGCGAGTGGTTCGGTTCCGGCCTGCGTCTGCCGCGAGTGCGCTCCACCGGCGGCGTGATTATCGTGCTGGTGCTGGTGTTCTATCCCTACGTGTATCTGTTGGCGCGCACGGCATTTCTGGCACAGGGCAAAGGCCTGATGGAGGCCGCGCGCATTTTGGGGCAGTCGCCCTGGCAAGCGTTCTGGCGCGTGGCATTGCCCATGGCACGGCCGGCGATCGGTGCCGGTGTCGCGTTGGCGTTGATGGAAACCCTGGCGGATTTCGGCGCGGTGTCGGTGTTCAACTTCGACACCTTCACCACTGCGATCTACAAAACCTGGTATGGCTTCTTCAGCCTGTCGAGCGCCGCGCAACTGGCGAGCCTGCTGCTACTGGCCGTCATGGTCCTGCTGTACGGCGAGCATCGCGCGCGGGGGGCGAGCCGGCCAAGCAACGAGCGCCCGCGGGTCAAGGCCCTCTATCACCTGCACGGATTAAAAGCCGCCGCCGCCAGCACGTGGTGTGGACTGGTGTTCGCCTGCGCGTTTGTGGTGCCGCTGTTGCAGTTGATTGTCTGGGTCTGGCAGCGCGGGCGTTTCGACCTCGACGAGCGCTACGCCGGGTTGATTCTGCACACGCTTTATCTGGGCGGCATCGCTGCGCTGGTCACGGTCTGCGTGGCGATGATCCTTGTGTTTGCCCGGCGTCTCGCCCCCACCCGCGCCATCCGCTCGGGCGTCAGCGTCGCCAACATTGGCTATGCGCTGCCCGGCTCGGTGCTGGCGGTGTCGATCATGTTGGCGTTCAGTTATCTGGACCGGGAACTGGTCGTGCCCTTATCCAGCTGGCTGGGCGGCGCTGGCCGACCGTTGCTGCTGGGCAGCCTGGGGGCGCTCGTGCTTGCGTATCTGGTGCGTTTTATCGCGGTCGCGTACGGGCCGCTCGAGAACAGCCTGTCGCGGATTCGCCCGTCACTGCCCGAAGCCGCGCGCAGTCTGGGGGTCAGCGGGCCGCGATTGTTTTTCAGGATTTATCTGCCGCTGCTCATACCCGGCACGTTGAGCGCTGCGCTGCTGGTCTTCGTCGACGTCCTCAAGGAAATGCCCGCCACGCTGCTCATGCGCCCGTTTGGCTGGGACACGCTGGCCGTGCGCGTCTTCGAAATGACCAGCGAAGGTGAGTGGGCGCGTGCGGCTTTGCCTGCGCTGACCCTGGTGCTGGTCGGGCTGCTCCCGGTCATCGGTTTGATCAGACGTTCGGCCAAGCCGATTGGTTAGGTGCGGGGTCCCAACCTTGCGGCTACAATGCGCCGCAATCGACTCGGTCTGTCAGACAATTCCTCAGATTAGCAAAGGTTCCAGACCCCAATTCACGGGGGATTTGCGGGATTGCCATTGACCGCGTCTTCGCCACGCCCGGAAGGAGAAACCCATGGGACAGCGTACGCCCCTCTTTGACCTGCACCTCGCGCTTGGCGCGAAGCTCGTCGATTTTGGTGGTTGGGACATGCCCTTGCACTACGGCTCCCAAGTTGAGGAGCACCATCAGGTGCGCCGGGACTGCGGGATTTTCGACGTGTCGCACATGCATGTGCTCGACGTATCCGGCAGTCAGGCCAAGCCCTGGCTGCAGCATCTGCTGGCCAACGACGTCGGTAGATTGCAACAGACCGGGCAGGCGCTTTACAGCGCAATGCTCGACACCCACGGCGGTATCGTCGACGACATGATCGTCTACCTGACCGACGAGGGTTATCGACTGGTGGTCAACGCAGCCACCGGCGACAAGGATCTGGACTGGATGAACGCCAACCTTGCCGGCTTCGACGTGCGCGTCAAGCACCGCTCGGAGCTTGCGATGCTCGCCATTCAGGGACCGAACGCCCGGCAGAAGATCGGCGAACTGGTCAATCAGGAACGCACCGCGCTTATCCACACCCTCAGACCCTTCGAAGGTCAGCAGGAAGGCGACTGGTTCATCGCCCGCACGGGTTACACCGGTGAGGACGGACTGGAGATCATCCTGCCAGCCACCGAAGCCTGCAGTTTCTTCAACGACATGGTCGGCGCCGGCATTTCCCCGATCGGACTGGGCGCACGCGATACGCTGCGTCTGGAAGCGGGCATGAACCTGTATGGTCAGGAAATCGACGAGCAGGTCTCGCCGCTGGTCTCCAACATGGCCTGGACGGTGGCGTGGATGCCTGAAGAGCGCGAGTTCATCGGGCGCTCTGCACTCGATGCGGAGCGAAAGCGAGGCATCTCATCAAGGCTTGTAGGACTGGTCCTCGAAGAGCGGGGCGTTTTGCGCGCTCATCAGGTCGTCCGGATAGCGGAAGTTGGCGAAGGAGAGATCACCAGTGGTAGTTTCTCTCCTACGCTAAGCAAGTCGATCGCGCTGGCGCGAGTGCCGATGGCCACCGCTGACCGTGCCGAGGTGGAAATCCGGGGCAAGTGGTACCCGGTCCGAGTGGTTCGACCCGCATTCGTGCGTCACGGCAAGGCCCTGATATAACCTGATTTGAAAGCCATCCCTGGCGGGTTTTTCCGCTGACCTGATGAAGTAGAGAGGATAAGAACATGAGCACTATTCCCGCCGAACTGCGTTTTGCCGAGAGCCACGAGTGGGCCAAGCAAGAGGGTGATCTGATCGTTGTCGGTATTTCCGATCATGCGCAGGAAGCGCTGGGTGACGTCGTGTTCGTCGAGCTGCCTGAAGTGGGTAAAGTTTTCTCGGCACCAGGTGATCAGGCCGGTGTCGTTGAGTCGGTAAAGGCTGCATCTGACATCTACTCGCCAGTGGCGGGCGAAGTCGTTGAAGTCAACGAGGTGCTGTCGGGTGAGCCAGAGGCACTGAACAACTCGCCTTACGATTCGTGGATCTTCAAGGTCAAGCCAGCCAATGCCGCCGACTTGGACAAGCTGCTCGACGCAGCCGGCTACAAGGCGCTGATCGCCGAATAAGCCCATCGGTCAGGCACAAAAAAGCCGCTCACATGAGCGGCTTTTTTTGCGAGCGAGATCGGCGTCAGAACGCCAATTCATCCCGATGTGTCTGACTTATTGCTCGGCAACCAGATTCTTCGCCAGGATGGCGTTTGCCAGGTCCATGTCCGATGCCTTCAGGGCCGGGTTATCTTTGCGCACTTGATCCATCGCCGCTTCAAGGTACGGGCCACGGATTTCGCCGTTGCTGGCCACGAAGCTGCCAGCGTCGTCTTGCGCCGCGACGATCAGCTTGTGGTGACGAAAGGTGAGGTAGGTGGAGCCGGTTGTGGCACCAGACGAAAGCACATCCCGCAGAAAACCGTCGGCCATTGCTGAACCGACCGGCAGGGAAAGCAAGGCTAACGTGGCTACAGCAAGTTTAAGACGCATGACGGGTACTCCGATGTTGGTTTGTTCTGAAACGATTTGATACGCCATCTCCCGTTCTAGTTCCCCACCCACAGAGGGGCATAGCGCCCCGTTCTGCAAAATTGCCCCGTTCCTGGAGTTCATCAACGTTCATGGAGTCACCGTTGATGACGGTGGGAAGTTGATCGGGCAGAGTAAGGTGACTGCACTCTGCGCAGCGAACCTTCCGTATCTGACAGGAAGAACAGCTGGCGCAGCCAATCGAGATTAACGCCACAAAAACAATAGGAGAGCGTCATGGCTGTTCTGGAAAGTTTTCGTCTCGACGGCAGGGTGGCGCTGATCACCGGCTCCAGCGCAGGCATCGGACTGGCGATCGCGCGAGGCCTGGCCGAAGCGGGCGCCACCGTCGTGCTCAACGGCCGCAGCGCCGAGACATTGCATTCGGCCGCCCAAGCGTTGACGGCCGAGGGGCATGCGGTCCTCACCCAGCGTTTTGATGTGACGGACAGCGCGGCGGTCGCCGCTGCGGTTCAGGACATCGAGGCGCGCGTCGGGCCGCTGGAAATCCTGGTCAACAACGCTGGCATCCAGCGGCGCGGGCCGCTGGCGGAGTTTGCCGAAGCGGACTGGCACGAGCTGATGCGCACCAACCTCGACAGTGCCTTCTTCGTCGGTCAAGCGGTCGCGCGCTGCATGATCCCCCGTGGGCGCGGGCGCATCATCAACATCTGTTCAGTGCAGAGCGAGCTGGGCCGCCCGGGTATTGCGCCGTACACGGCAAGCAAGGGCGCGCTGAAGATGCTGACCAAGGGCATGGCGATCGACTGGGGCCCGTTCGGCCTCAACGTCAACGGAATCGGGCCGGGCTACTTCAAAACCGAACTGAACGCTGCGCTGGTGGCCAACGCCGAATTCAGCGACTGGCTGGTGCAGCGGACGCCGAGCCGCCGTTGGGGCGAAGTGTCTGAACTGGCAGGCGCGGCGGTGTTTCTGGCTTCTGACGCGGCCAGCTTCGTCAACGGCCACATCCTTTACGTCGACGGTGCCATCACGGCATCGCTGTAATCCGGAGAATGACCATGCAAGCGATTGTCTGCCATGCCGCGAAAGACCTGCGTGTCGAGCCCGGCAACGAAGCATTGCCGCTTTCTGCCGGCCAGTTGCGGGTTCGCGTTGCTCGCGGCGGTATCTGCGGCTCGGACCTTCACTACTACCAGCACGGCGGTTTCGGCGCGGTTCGGCTGAAAGAGCCGATGGTCCTCGGCCATGAAATCTCGGCGGTTATCGAGGAGGTCGGCGACGCGCAGAGCGCTTTCAGCGTCGGGCAACGGATCTCCGTGTCACCGTCACGGCCGTGCGGCGACTGCAAATACTGTCACGAAGGCCTGCCCAACCATTGCCTGAACATGCGTTTTTACGGCAGCGCGATGCCGTTTCCGCACATTCAGGGCGCGTTTCGCGAGCACTTGGTGATCGAGTCAAGCCAGGCTCATGTACTGGCGCCGACCACTACGCTGGCTGAGGGCGCACTGGCCGAGCCTTTGTCGGTCGGGCTTCACGCGATCCAGCGCGCCGGCGGCGTGTTCGGCAAGCGCGTGCTGGTGACCGGCTGCGGCCCGATCGGCAACTTGCTGATCGGCAGCCTGCGCGCGGCGGGTGCGTTGCAGATCATTGCCGCAGACCTGAGCGACAGCGCGCTGGCGTGCGCGCGGCGCATGGGCGCCAGCGAAACCCACAACCTGCGCGACGAGCCCGAAGCACTGGCGCGCTATACCGCCGACAAGGGTTATTTCGACGTGATGTTCGAGGCCTCCGGCAGCGCCCACGCCTTGCGCGATGGCCTGACCTGCATGCGCCCGCGCGGGATTGTGGTGACGGTCGGGCTCGGTGGCGATGTGGCGATTCCGCTGAATCTGGTGGTGGGCAAGGAAATCGACCTGCGCGGCACCTTTCGCTTCCACCCCGAATTCGCCCAGGCGGTGGACTTGCTCAATCGCAAAGTCATCGACGTCACGCCGGTGATCTCCCACACCTTCGCGTTTCACGACGCGGTCCAGGCGTTCGAGCTTGCCGGGGACAAGCAGCAGGCCATGAAAGTCGTGCTGGATTTCGGGGTTCCGGAGCAGTAACTAACGCTGCTCGCTCTGCGGTGTCACACGCAGTACCTCTTCAACCGTCGTCAACCCCGCCGCGACCTTTTGCGCGCCGGACAACCGCAGGCTGCGCATGCCGTCCTTGAAGCCCTGGCGACGCAACGCCGTCAGGTCCAGGTCCGCCGTGATCAGCGATTTCACGGCGTCGGACATCAGCATGATCTCGTACACCCCCGCACGCCCGCGATAACCCGTATCGCGGCACTCCGCGCAACCCACCGCCCGGTGCGCGCCGCTTGGCACGGGTGCCTGCCATGGCCGCGTCAGGGTCTGCCAGTCAACCTCATCCATTTCGATCGGCGCCTTGCAGTGCGGGCACAGCGTACGCACCAGACGCTGGGCCATCACGCCGAGGATCGTCGCCTTGAGCAGATAATGCGGCACGCCCAGCTCCAGCAGACGGCTGATAGCGCTGGGCGCGTCGTTGGTGTGCAGCGTCGACAGCACCAAGTGACCGGTCAGCGCCGCCTGGATCGCCATTTCTGCGGTCTCCAGGTCGCGAATCTCGCCGATCATGATGATGTCCGGGTCTTGCCGCATCAGCGCGCGGACACCGCTGGCAAAGGTCAGGTCGATGTTGTGCTGCACCTGCATCTGATTGAATGCCGGCTCCACCATCTCGATCGGGTCCTCGATGGTGCAGAGGTTCACCTCCGACGTCGCCAGCATCTTCAGCGTTGTGTACAGCGTGGTGGTCTTGCCGGAACCGGTCGGGCCGGTCACCAGAATGATGCCGTTGGGCTGTCGGGTCATGCCCTCCCAGCGACGCAGGTCATCGCCGGAGAATCCGAGCTGGTCGAAGTCCTTGAGCAGCACTTCCGGGTCAAAAATCCGCATGACCATCTTTTCGCCGAAGGCCGTGGGCAGCGTCGACAGCCGCAGCTCCACCTCGCCACCGTCAGGCGTTTTGGTCTTCACCCGGCCGTCCTGCGGCTTGCGCTTCTCGGCCACGTTCATGCGGCCCAGGCTTTTCAGGCGGCTGGTGACGGCCATCGCCACTTGCGGCGGGAATTGATACACGTTGTGCAGCACGCCGTCGATGCGGAAGCGGACAGTACCGGCGTCGCGGCGGGGCTCGATGTGAATATCGCTCGCCCGCTGCTGGTAGGCGTACTGGAACAACCAGTCGACGATATTGACGATGTGCGCGTCGTTGGCGTCCGGCTCCTGATCGCTGGCGCCGAGCTTGAGCAGCTGTTCGAAGTTACCCATGTTGCTGATTTTCTGATCGCTGGCACTCGCGCCGCTGACCGATTTCGCCAGCCGGTAAAACTCCACGGCCAGTTTCTGCACGTCGACGGGATTGGCGACGACGCGCTTGATCGGCATCTTCAGTACGTGGGTCAGGTCGGCTTCCCACGCACTCACGTACGGTTGCGCGCTGGCGATGGTCACCGCGTCGCGATCGACGTCCACCGCGAGAATCTTGTGGCGCTGGGCGAAGGCGTAGGACATCAACGGCGTGACGGCGGCGACGTTGATCTTCAGCGGATCGATGCGCAGATACGGCTGGCCGGCTTGCTCAGCCAGCCAGGCGGTGAGGGTTTCGAGGTCGAGTTTCTTGCCGGGCCGCTTGTGGTTATCGAACTGCTGGGTGGCGATGAGTTCGAGTGGGTGGGCGTGGAGATTCTGCGCGGCTCGGCGCAGCGTGAGCGCATATTCGGCGTTGTCCTGGTCGAGGTATCCCTGCGCGACGAGGTCACGCAATACTTCGTTCAGATCCAGCCAGCGGTCCTGAGATGATGAGGCGAGGACGGACATGCGGGCTCCTTCGGACGAGACGGCTTACTTCGGTGATGAGCAAGAGTAGTCCCAAGCGTGCCAGTTGTGACGCCCTGCCGGTAGCGAAGCGTTGCCAATATTTTCGGTGCGCTCAACTGGCGGCGAGTGAGACAACCTCGGTTACGACGTGCAAATCACCCATGGGTTCAAGTTCGACCGAGCAAACACTGATCAGGTTGCGCATTTTTTCGCCAATCACCTGAGCGCGGTGCCACGTCATGCCGCCCACCTCGACATTCACCATCAGCATGCCGTCCTGCTGCAGCACGCTGACCTGTTGGGGGATCAGGTACTGCATCGCGAAAAGGTTGAGCAGCCGGCAGAGTACGTCAGCTTCTGCCTCGGCAAGGATTTGATAGCGCGACAGGCAATGAGCGTTGCCGACAGACCAGGCATCGTTGCGAAAGGGGGCGGGGCTGGCGGGTTCGAAATGCGGCATGGGAATCTCCTGACGACCTCGTCGTTGCAATGACGTTGATTGGCAGAAAGTTTTACACGCGGGAAAAGAAATTTCTGATCGAAGATGCGCTGTATTAGGCTATATGAGACTTGTTTATGTGCAGTGGACTGCTTTCAGGAATTGACTATGCAAATCGAGCTGGATGCCTACGACCGGAAGATTCTGGCGCTGCTGCAGGAGGATGCGTCGCTGTCCAGCGCGCAGATTGCCGAGCAGGTCGGCCTGTCGCAGTCTCCTTGTTGGCGGCGGATCCAGCGGCTCAAGGAGGAGGGGGTGATCCGGCGGCAGGTGACGCTGCTGGATCGCAAGAAGATTGGCCTGAATACGCAGATTTTTGCAGAGGTAAAACTCAACGCCCACGGTCGGTCCAATTTCACTGAATTCACAGAGGCGATCCGTGGCTTTCCCGAAGTGCTGGAGTGTTATGTACTGATGGGGTCGGTGGACTTTTTGCTGCGCATCGTCACGCCGGATATCGAGGCGTATGAGCGATTCTTCTTCGAAAAGCTCTCGCTGGTACCGGGCATTCAGGAAGTGAACTCGACAGTGGCGCTGTCTGAGATCAAATCGACGACGAGCTTGCCGATTGGCCGATAGGGCGCCTCTTCCCGGCTGGACCCGGTCCTACTGACACACCGCACGCATCTCGTAGGACCGCTTGCCTTTAGTGGGACCGGCTTTAGCCGGGAAGGCGTCGGTGGACACACCACAAAAATTAAGGTGTGGCTACTGGCCTCTTCCCGGCTGAAGCCGGTCCTACCAAAACAGCGTCAGCCGGTCCTACTGCCAGCGCCTTACAACTTCAACAATGTCTTCCACGCCCGGCTTTGCAGCACGGTGATGGTTTGCTGGACGCGGGCATCGAGGATTTCGTCGGTGATGTCCAGATGCGCCAGTTGCTCTAGCTTGTTCAACTCGCCGTACAAGCGATCCAGCTCAGGCAGGTCGAGGGCCTGGCGGGCGTAATGCAGCCAGACCTGAAGGCGTTCGATGCGTGGCAGTTGCTCGGCCAGATCTTCCGGCTGCTGCTGGTAGCGCGGCAGGTTCAGCGCGGTGGCTTCATCACCCAGGAAACGCGGTACCCAGCTGCTGAGCATCGCGTGGCCCTGACGATTGCCACGGTTGTTGCGCTCCACCGTCCAGCTGTGCGCCATCAACCAGCGCGAGGTGGTCAGCGAGAACACGCCCCAACGAGTGTCCTGCAACTCTTCGATGAACTGCTCATGGGCGGCGGCGCGTACGTCGCCGTCTTCCTGGCCGGCGAGCACCAGCGTGCGCCAGTCTTCCAGCAAAGCGTCCAGCGCGGCGCGCAGGTCATGGGTCGTGGCGCGCGGAGCGGCCTGACCGAGGCTGCCGGCCAGGGCGCGCAATTCAGCGAGCACTTCGACCCATTCCTGCAACAGGCTCCAGTGACCGTTGAAACGGTACTGCTCGGCCAGACGCTGGCTGCTGCCGAGCAGGAACCAGGCGATGGCGCTGAACGCGTCGTCTACGGAGAGTTCGCCATGCAGCTCGGGTGACGGCAACTTGATCGAGTAGCTGCTGGCGTCGAACAGGCGATAGCCACGTTCGGCCTTGCTGATATCGCAGGGCATCAGCGGCAGCTTCTCCGCCAGCTCTGCAGCCAGTTCCAGCAGCGCGGCAGGGTCGCCTTCGCGCAGTTCAAGCTCCAGCTCGCAGATTTCTTCCTGCTGCTTGCCGGCGACGACCTTGCCCAGGTCCAGCGCCGCTTCGATCACCACCTTGGTCTTGCCACGGCCCCAGGCGATTTCCGCTTTCTCGCGGACGAAATCAGTGGTGAACACCGGCTTGATGGTTTTCTTGTCCAGATCTGCCAGTTGCTCGGGCCAGCATTCGCCGTCGAGCTTCTTCAGGTCCAATTTGGCTTTGGGTACATCCCAGTTGTATTCGTTACGCTCGGACAGGCCCGCCACGCTCTGGCCGCGGGTCTTGAGGGTCTGAATGATTGCGTCGCCGTCGCGGCGCAGGCGCAGCGCAACCTTGGCATGGGCCAGCTCGCGCTCGGGGGTGTCGAAGTACTGATTGAACAGCTCCAACCGCTCCCAGCCGCTCTTGTTGCGCTTCTTCAGCAACGGGTGCTCGCGCAGGGCTATGAGGGTTTCGCGGCTGACGCGGAGTTTGATTTCGGTTTCTTTCTGCATGGCCGGAGAATCCAAACGCTCTATCGCTGATAACGGGGTCGCAGCCGGAATCGACACAGCTGCGTGGGCCGTGCAGTGTACAGGACATCAACCGTGACAGTTTATTCATGCGGGCCAATCAACCTATGATGGCCGGCGTGTCGTACCCCATTACCGGAGTCGCCTATGCCGTTGCCGTCCATGAAAGACCAGTTCGCCGCCCTGATCGCCGCGCCGTCTGTGAGCTGTACGCAGCCCGCGCTCGACCAGTCCAATCGCGCCGTCATTGATCTGCTGGCAGGTTGGCTGGGCGATCTGGGTTTTGCCTGCGACATCCAGCACGTGAGCCCTGGCAAATTCAATCTGCTGGCAACGTATGGCACCGGCCCCGGCGGGTTGGTGCTCGCGGGCCACAGCGATACGGTCCCTTACGACGATGCGTTGTGGAAGACCGATCCGCTGAAACTGACCGAAGTCGACGGCAATTGGGTAGGACTGGGCAGTTGCGACATGAAGGGCTTCTTCGCGTTGGCCATTGAGGCGCTTCAGCCGTTGCTCGATCAGCCGTTCAAACAGCCGCTGATCATCCTCGCGACCTGCGATGAAGAAAGCTCCATGGCCGGTGCCAAGGCATTGGCTGCGGCCGGCGGTGTACTGGGCCGCGCGGCAGTTATTGGCGAGCCGACTCGCCTCAAGCCGGTCCGCCTGCACAAGGGCGTGATGATGGAGCGCATCGAGATTCTCGGCCGCAGCGGTCACTCCTCGGACCCGAGCCTGGGGCGCAGCGCCCTGGAAGCCATGTACGACGCCATTGGCGAGTTGAAAGGCCTGCGCCGACACTGGCAGGAGCAATACCGCAATCCGCAGTTCAGCGTGCCTCAACCCACCCTGAACTTCGGCTGCATCCATGGCGGCGACAACCCTAACCGCATCTGCGGGCAATGCTCGCTGGAGTTCGATCTGCGCCCGCTGCCGGGGATGGACCCCGAGGTGCTGCGCGCCGCGATCCGGCAGAAACTGCAGCCCGTCGCCGAACTGCACCAAGTACAGATCGACTACGCGCCGCTGTTTTCGGAAGTGTCCCCCTTTGAAGAAAGCGCCGATGCGGAACTGGTGCGAATCGCGGAGCGTCTGACCGGTCATACGGCCGAAGCGGTGGCATTTGGTACCGAAGCGCCTTATCTTCAGCGCCTTGGTTGCGAAACCATCGTGATGGGGCCCGGGGACATTGCCTGTGCGCACCAGCCCGGTGAATATCTTGAAATGTCACGTTTGCAGCCTACAGTGCGTCTGTTACGTCAATTGATCGAACATTACTGCCTGGCTACCCCTTGAGTGCCCTTGAATGCGCCCAAGTGCTGGTTGAGTCAGGGCCTGTCTGAGAATTACCCGAAAAGGAGAGTACGCGTGTTGCGATGCCTGTTCCGACGATAACGCTCATGCCGTCTTGAGTGCTTCCACCCCTTCGTCCATCCACCACAGGCTCCTTTCGGATATGCCCGATTACGTCAATTGGCTCCGCCACGCGTCTCCCTACATCAATGCCCACCGGGATTGCACCTTCGTCGTCATGCTTCCGGGCGATGGCGTGGCGCACCCGAACTTCGGCAACATCGTCCACGACCTCGTGTTGCTGCACAGCCTCGGCGTGCGCCTCGTGCTGGTTTACGGCTCCCGCCCGCAGATCGAAAGCCGCTTGCAGGCCCGTGGCCTGACGCCGCATTTCCACCACGACATGCGCGTGACTGATTTCGCCACGCTCGAATGCGTAATCGACGCCGTCGGCGCCCTGCGAATTGCCATCGAGGCGCGTTTGTCGATGGACATGGCCGCCTCGCCGATGCAGGGCTCGCGGTTGCGCGTCACGGGCGGAAACTTCGTCACGGCGCGCCCGATCGGCGTCCTCGAGGGCGTCGATTTCCAGCACACCGGCGAAGTGCGCCGTATCGACCGCAAGGGTATTAGCCGGCTGCTCGACGAACGCTCCATCGTGTTGCTTTCACCGCTGGGTTACTCGCCCACCGGCGAGATCTTCAACCTGGCCTGCGAAGACGTCGCGACGCGCGCGGCCATTGATCTGGGGGCGGAAAAGCTGCTGCTGTTTGGCGCCGAGTCAGGCTTGCTGGACGAGCAGGGCCGATTGGTCCGTGAGCTGCGTCCACAGCAGGTGCCCGCGCACCTTCAGCGCCTGGGCAGCAACTACCAGGCGGAACTGCTGGATGCCGCGGCCCAGGCCTGTCGCGGGGGTGTGGCGCGCAGCCATATCGTCAGCTACGCCGAAGATGGCGCGCTGCTCTCCGAGCTGTTCACCCGCGCCGGCGGCGGCACACTGGTGGCCCAGGAGCAGTTCGAGCTGGTGCGCGAAGCGTCGATCGGCGATGTCGGTGGGCTCATCGACCTCATCACGCCGTTGGAAGAGCAGGGCATCCTGGTGCGTCGGTCGCGGGAAGTGCTGGAGCGGGAAATCGAGCAGTTCAGCGTGGTTGAGCGCGAAGGCCTGATCATCGCCTGCGCGGCGCTGTACCCGATTGCCGATTCCGACGCGGGTGAGTTGGCTTGTCTGGCGGTGAATCCAGAGTATCGCCACGGCGGGCGCGGCGACGAGCTGCTTGAACGCATCGAAGAACGCGCCCGGGCGCTGGGTCTGAAAACCCTGTTCGTCCTCACCACGCGTACGGCGCACTGGTTCCAGGAGCGCGGTTTCGAGGCCAGCAGCGTCGATCGCCTGCCCAGCGCACGTGCGTCACTGTACAACTACCAGCGTAATTCGAAGATTTTTGAAAAGGCGATCTAAGCGAAGCGCGTCAGGACCTGAAGCCTGACGCGCATTTTCGGTTCGATACAACCCTTGTGGGAGCGAGCTTGCTCGCGAAGGGTCAGGTCAGACGATACATCTCTCTCGCCTGAGACACCGCTTTCGCGAGTAAGGTGGAGCGCCACCCCGGTCGTCCCACCGTTTGCAACGGGTCTGGCGTCAGTTGCTGATCGCCAGAATGCTCGCCTGATACGCACCCACGAACGTGTCGAAATCCACTTTCTCTTCGGTCTGTTCCAGCTCCGCTTGCTGAGCCAGGGACTCACGCGCCTTGCTCTCAAAATGCGTCTGGTCCTCTGCGCTCAGCGGATTGCTGCGGAAATGATCAGCGTGAACCTGTGACTGGCGCAGCGAGAAGGCCGTGAAGCCTTCCTTGTGCTCGGTCATGGCCGCCAGCACCTGTGCCGAAGGCGTCAGAGAGGCGTCCGCCACTTTCGCGCGCTGAGCGTCCAGCGATTTGACGTGCTGATCCGTGCCCTGGCTGGCATCGAGCAGTTCACAGATCGGCCTGATCGTGTCCAGCATCTCGTTGGCCCAGACTTTCAAGTCGATCGTCGTATCGTTGCGGTTCAGTTGCAGGCCGGGACGGCGACCTTCCTTGACCACGGTCAGGAAGTTCGTGCTGGCGTTGCCGCACTCGTTGCTCGCCAGCTGCGGGCTGTCGTGCAGCGCGCAATACAGAATGAACGCATCGATGAAGCGCGATTGCTCAAGGTCGATGCCCACCGGCAGGAACGGGTTGATGTCCAGGCAACGGACTTCCACGTACTGCACCCCGCGCGCGACGAGCGCCTGAATAGGGCGCTCGCCGGAATAGGTGACGCGTTTCGGGCGGATCGTCGAGTAGTACTCGTTCTCGATCTGCAGCACGTTGGTGTTCAGCTGAATCCACTCGCCATCCTTGTGCGTGCCGATTTCGACGTAAGGCGCGTAGGGCGTTGCCACCGCGCGGCGCAGACTATCGGTGTACGTCAGCAGGTCGTTGTAGCAGGGCGTCAGGTCCGCCTGGGCGTTGCTCTGGTAACCCAGATCGCTCATCCGCAGGCTGGTTGCGTACGGCAGATACAGCGTTTCGGCGTCAAACTGCTCAAGCTGATGCGAGCGGCCGCGCAGGAAACTGGCATCCAGCGCCGGCGACGCGCCGAACAGGTACATCAGCAGCCAGCTGTAACGACGGAAGTTGCGAATCAGGCCGATGTAGCTCTCGGACTGGAAATCGCGGTCATCGCCTTCGAATTTCGCGTCTTGCTTGAGCACGGGCCAGATGGCTTCGGGCAGCGAGAAGTTATAGTGAATGCCGGCAATGCACTGCATGGTTTTGCCGTAACGCAAGGCAAGGCCCTGACGGTAGACGTACTTGAGCTTGCCGATGTTGGAGGTGCCGTAATAGGCGATCGGAATATCTGCTTCGGCCGGCAGCGGGCACGGCATCGAAGGGCTCCAGATGTATTCGCTGCCCAGTTTGCTGTACGCGAAGCGATGGATTTTATCCAGGCTTTCCAGCGTTTGAGCAGGGTCGGCCAGGGCGGGAGTGATGAACTCCAGCAGCGACTCGGAGTAATCGGTGGTGATTTGCTCGTTGGTCAGCGCCGCGCCGAGTGCTTCAGGGTGCGGGGTTTGTGCCAGACGGCCTTCGGCCGTAACGCGCAGGCATTCACGCTCGATGCCGTGCAAGCACTTCTCCAGAAGGGAGAGGTTGGAGTGCTCGCCAAGCAGAGTCAGGCGGCGGTTGAGAAGTTCGCTCAAGTTGGAATCCTTCACGCGTCAGTCGGCCCTATATGGGGGCGATATGGCGGTCTACAAGGGTGAAGAAAGGAACTGGCGTTTTCGCCTCGTCGATGGCCCTAACGCCGATGCCCGTCGCTGATCGTTCCTACAAGGAAATCAGATAATTTCGACACTACTGAACAGTGCCGAAATTAACTCATAACGCTATCGGACAGCTAGACGATCGCAAACGTGCCCTGCGCTTTGGCAACCAGCTTGTCGTTCTGGCGAACGTCGGCTTCGACCACCAGGGTTCGGCGTCCGGCATGCAGCACGGTGCTGGTGCAGATGACTTCACCCTCGGCCACAGCACGCATGTAATTGATTTTGCATTCCACGGTGACACTTTGCTTGTCGAAGCCGTGGGTGCTGGAGCAGGCCAGCCCCATGGTGATGTCTACCAGACTGAACAGCGCGCCGCCGTGCATGACATTGCCGCGATTGCGCAGGTGCGGCTCCAGCGGCAAGGCCACGACGGCGACACCTTCATTCAACTGCACCACCCGGCAGCCGAGCGTCTTGAAGTAGGCGCTCTGAGTCAATTCATCAGGGATATCCATCAGCGCTTCTTCAATTGCTTGGCGTTGGCGAACAGCGACGCCATCGGATTGTTGCTCGGCGCCGGGGTGGGGGCTTCCTTACGGGGGGCATTGCTGTGCTGCTGGCGCGGCGCCGCACCAGGACGGGCACCGCGAGCGCCGTCGACTTTCTCGCCCGGCGTGTCGCTCATGCGCATCGACAGACCGACGCGCTTACGCGGGATGTCCACTTCCATCACCTTGACCTTCACCACATCGCCGGCTTTGACCGCTTCGCGAGGGTCCTTGATGAACTTCTCCGAAAGCGCAGAGATGTGCACCAAACCGTCCTGATGCACGCCGATGTCAACGAACGCACCAAAGTTGGTGACGTTGGTGACCACGCCTTCGAGGATCATGCCCGGCTGAAGGTCCTTCAAGTCTTCAACGCCGTCCTGAAACTCAGCGGTCTTGAATCCCGGACGCGGATCGCGGCCCGGTTTTTCCAGTTCTTGAAGGATGTCGGTGACGGTCGGCAGGCCGAAGGTTTCGTCTGTGAATTTCTTCGGGTCGAGACGCTTCAGAAAGCCTGCATCGCCGATCAGCGAGCGGATGTCGCGATCGGTCTGGGCGGCAATGCGCTGCACCAGGGGATACGCCTCAGGGTGAACGGCGGACGAGTCCAGCGGGTTATCACCGTTCATGACGCGCAGAAAGCCTGCGGCCTGTTCGAAGGTTTTCTCGCCCAGGCGCGGGACTTTCTTCAGCGCCGCACGGGTCTTGAACGCGCCATTCTGGTCGCGGTGGGAAACGATATTCTGCGCCAGCGTGGTGTTCAGGCCGGAAATCCGCGCCAGCAGGGCCACGGAGGCGGTGTTCACATCCACACCCACGGCGTTCACGCAGTCTTCCACCACCGCGTCGAGGCCGCGGGCGAGTTTGAGTTGTGAGACGTCATGCTGGTACTGGCCAACACCAATGGATTTCGGGTCGATTTTCACCAGTTCGGCAAGCGGATCCTGCAAGCGACGGGCGATGGACACCGCGCCACGGATCGAAACGTCGAGGTCCGGGAATTCCTTGGCAGCGAGTTCCGACGCCGAGTACACCGAAGCGCCGGCTTCAGAGACCATGACTTTGGTCATCTTCAGACCTGGATACTTTTTGATCAGATCGCCGGCCAGCTTGTCGGTTTCGCGGCTGGCAGTGCCATTGCCAATCGCGATCAGATCGACGGAATGCTTGGCGCAGAGGGCTGCCAGTACCGCGATGGTCTGATCCCACTGGTTTTTCGGCACGTGGGGGTAAACAGTGGCGTAGTCCAGCAATTTGCCGGTGCTGTCGACGACGGCGACCTTGCAGCCGGTGCGCAGGCCCGGGTCAAGACCCAGCGTGGCGCGTGGCCCCGCCGGTGCGGCCAGCAACAGGTCGTGAAGGTTATGAGCGAATACGTTGATCGCTTCGGTTTCGGCACCTTCGCGCAGCTCGCCGAGCAGGTCGGTTTCGAGGCTGGAGTACAGCTTGACCTTCCAGGTCCAGCGCACGACTTCGGCCAGCCACTTGTCTGCAGGGCGGTTCTGGTTCTGCAGGCCGAAGCGCTCGCTGATCATCATTTCGCAGGGGTGCAGGGTGCCGGGCAATTCTTCCCCGACTTTCAGGGCCGAGCTCAGCACGCCCTCATTGCGACCCCGAAAGATTGCCAGCGCACGGTGGGACGGCATGCTCTTGAGCGGCTCGTCGTGTTCGAAGTAGTCGCGGAACTTGGCGCCTTCTTCCTCTTTACCCGGCACTACACGGGCACTGATCACGGCTTCGTGCTTGAGGAAACTGCGCAGCTTCTCCAGCAGCGTCGCGTCTTCGGCGAAGCGCTCCATCAGAATGTATTTGGCGCCTTCGAGCACGGCCTTGATGTCGGCGAAGCCTTTTTCGGCATCGACGAACCGCGCGGCTTCGGTTTCCGGGGTCAGGGTCGGATCGTTGAAGATCCCGTTCGCCAGCTCACCCAGACCGGCTTCCAGTGCGATCTGGCCTTTGGTGCGACGCTTCTGCTTGTACGGCAGGTACAAGTCTTCAAGGCGGGTCTTGGTGTCGGCAAGCTTGATATCGCGAGCCAGTTCAGGGGTCAGCTTGCCTTGCTCTTCGATGCTGGCAAGGATGCTGATGCGGCGCTCGTCGAGTTCGCGCAGGTAGCGCAGGCGCTCTTCCAGATGACGCAGTTGCGTGTCATCGAGGCTGCCAGTGACTTCCTTGCGGTAACGAGCGATGAAAGGCACCGTTGAGCCTTCATCCAGTAGCGCGACGGCCGCTTCGACCTGTTGCGGGCGGACGCCGAGTTCCTCGGCGATGCGGCTGTTGATACTGTCCATAAAACCACCTGGCAAATGTGTGTGCATAAAATCAGCGGCTGGCGAACCGCCTTGAACGAGCGTTGCCTGACCTTGAAGGCGGCGCATTATACCCAGTGAGCCTTGAATAGGGGATTGCCCGGTCGATACGCCGGTTTCAGCCCGCGTAGCCGCCGTGAATCAGCCTTAAGTGACTCAACGAGAGCACCCATGTGGATTCAGGAAAAATCTGCTAACAATGCACACGGTGCGCATCACTGCAGCTACGCCATAATGCGCGCCGAGATCAAAGGAGCTTCCAATGAGCAGCACTGCACAAACGGCTGAAGGCGAGAAAATCCTCATCGTTGACGATGACCCGGGCTTGAGCAGCCTGCTAGAACGCTTTTTCAACAGCAAGGGCTACCGCGCCCGGGCTGTGCCCAACGTGGAGCAAATGGATCGGCTGCTGGCGCGCGAAGTGTTTCACCTCGTGGTGCTGGACCTGATGCTGCCGGGCGAAGACGGGCTGTCCGCCTGCCGCCGCCTGCGCGCCGCGAACAATCAAGTCCCTATCATCATGCTCACCGCCAAGGGCGACGAGCTCAGTCGCATCAAGGGCCTCGAGCTCGGCGCTGATGACTACCTCGCAAAACCTTTCAACCCTGACGAACTGATGGCCCGCGTTCGCGCTGTGCTGCGTCGTCAATCCGCACCCGTACCTGGCGCGCCTGCCACGGAAGACGAAACCGTCACCTTTGGCGACTACGCTCTGTCCCTCGCCACCCGCGAGCTCAAGCGTGGCGACGAAGTGCACATGCTCACGACCGGTGAATTCGCCGTGTTGAAGGCATTGGTCATGCACGCCCGTGAGCCGCTGACGCGAGACAAGCTGATGAACCTGGCTCGGGGCCGTGAGTGGGACGCTCTGGAGCGCTCCATCGATGTCCAGATCTCCCGTCTGCGCCGTCTGATTGAAGTGGACGCTGCCAAGCCGCGTTACATTCAGACGGTCTGGGGAGTGGGTTATGTTTTCGTGCCAGACGGTGCCAACAAGCAGTAACAGCAAGTTCGACGGTAACCTGCCGGGCCTGTCTCACGCCCGCCTACGTTAGCCAGTCACCTCGATGTTCGCGAAAGCGGCCATTGGCGTGACTGGTTTTTGCTGTGTCATGTGTTCCGCAAATTCGCGAGCCCGGCTCGCTTCCGCAAAGTGTGTAGCTGCTGTTATGAAGACACCGCTCTGGTTCCCGCAAAGCTTTTTCTCCCGCACCCTGTGGCTGGTGCTCATTGTCGTGCTGTTTTCGAAGGCGCTGACCCTCGTCTATCTGCTGATGAACGAGGATGTTCTGGTCGATCGTCAATACAGCCACGGCGTTGCACTCACTTTGCGGGCTTACTGGGCGGCCGATGAGAGTGACCGGCAGACCATCGCTGACGCCGCCGGACTGATCCGCGTGGTGGGCGGTGGTGTACCGGAAGGCGAGCAGCACTGGCCGTACTCCGAAATCTACCAACGGCAGATGCAGGATGAGCTGGGCGCGGACACCGAGGTGCGACTGCGTGTCCACGCGCCCCCCGCGCTATGGGTGAGGGCGCCGAGTCTTGGCGATGGCTGGCTGAAAGTGCCGCTGTACCCGCATCCGTTGCGCGGGCAGAAAATCTGGAGCGTGCTGGGCTGGTTCCTGGCGATCGGATTACTCTCGACGGCCTCGGCCTGGATCTTCGTCAGCCAGCTCAATCAGCCGCTCAAGCGCCTGGTGTTTGCGGCCCGCCAGTTGGGCCAGGGCCGCAGCGTGCGTTTGCCGGTGGGTGACACGCCCAGCGAGATAACCGAGGTCTACCGCGCGTTCAACCAGATGGCCGAAGACGTGGAGCAGGCCGGGCAGGAGCGCGAACTGATGCTGGCCGGGGTGTCTCACGATTTGCGGACGCCGCTGACCCGGCTGCGTCTGTCCCTTGAGCTGATGCCGACCAATAACGAGTTCATGGAAGGCATGGTTCGCGACATCGAAGACATGGACGCGATCCTCGATCAATTCCTGGCATTCATCCGGGACGGGCGTGATGAAGAGGTCGAAGAAGTCGATCTGGTCGAGCTGGTCCATGAAGTCGTCGCGCCGTACAACAACCCGGTGGAGCAAGTACGGCTGTGCCTGGAGTCCATTCCGCCTTTCCCGTTGCGACGGGTTTCCATGAAACGTTTGCTCAACAACCTCATTGGCAATGCGATGCACCATGCCGGTGACGGGGTTGAAGTCGCGGCCTATGTTTCCGGCGACAGCGGCGCGCCCTACGTGGTGCTGAGTGTGCTGGACAGGGGCATGGGGATCGATCCGTCGGAGCTGGAAGGTATTTTCAATCCCTTCATCCGTGGTGACCGCGCCAGAAGCGGCAAGGGGACAGGGCTTGGCCTGGCGATCGTCAAGCGCATTGCCGCAATGCACGGCGGTAATGTCGAGCTGCGTAATCGTTCGGGAGGCGGGCTGGAGGCCAGAGTTCGCCTGCCGTTGGGGTTGTTGCTGCCGCGGGATGCCGATTGATTCGTTCGTGATTCTGCCTGGAGGCCGTGGGCGGGTGGGGTACTCGCGACCATAGCCTCCGTGCAGAGACGGGCTTGGGGGTTATCCTTTGCCTTTGGTGCGGGTCATGTGCGGCCCGCCGTTTTTCTCGATGTACTCGATGATTATCCCCGCGACATCCTTGCCGGTGGTGGTTTCAATGCCTTCAAGACCTGGCGATGAGTTCACCTCCATCACCAGTGGCCCGTGGTTGGAACGCAGGATATCGACGCCTGCCACACTCAGGCCCATGACCTTGGCCGCGCGAATGGCTGTCATGCGCTCTTCCGGGGTGATCTTGATGAGGCTGGCGGTGCCGCCGCGATGCAGGTTGGAGCGGAACTCCCCCGGTTTCGCCTGGCGCTTCATCGACGCAATGACCTTGTCACCCACCACGAAGCAGCGGATATCGGCGCCACCGGCTTCTTTGATGTACTCCTGCACCATGATGTCCTGTTTCAGCCCCATGAAGGCCTCAATCACGGATTCGGCCGCGGTCGCGGTTTCGCACAGCACCACGCCAATACCTTGCGTCCCCTCGAGCACCTTGATTACCAGAGGCGCGCCGTTGACCATCTGGATCAGGTCAGGGATGTCATCCGGTGAGTGGGCGAAGCCGGTGACGGGCAAGCCAATGCCTCGACGTGACAACAGCTGCAGCGAGCGCAGCTTGTCGCGGGAGCGCGCGATGGCGACGGATTCGTTGAGCGGGAACACGCCCATCATTTCAAACTGACGCAGCACGGCGCAGCCGTAGAAGGTCACGGAGGCGCCGATGCGGGGTATCACCGCATCAAAGCCTTCCAGGGGTTTTCCTCGGTAGTGGATCTGCGGCTTATGACTGGCAATGTTCATATAGGCGCGCAGGGTATCGACCACCACGACCTCATGGCCGCGCTGGATTCCAGCTTCGACCAGACGACGAGTTGAATACAGACGCGGGTTTCGCGAAAGCACAGCGATCTTCATGCAGCACCTGTGGCAGAGAGATTTGAAGCCGGGAACACCGGCTTGTCCTGAATATATGTCACACCCGGATTGACCACCAACTGGCCGTCAATCAGGGCTTTGGAACCCAGCAGCAGCCGGTAGCGCATGGCCTTGCGGCAGGCCAGCGTGAATTCCACCGGCCAGACCCTGTCCCCCAGCGCCAGCGTCGTACGAATGACGTAGCGAACCTGGGCGTGGCCGTTGGAGCTTTTGATGGTTTTCATCGCCACCAATTGAGCCTCACAGCGACGGTGACGCAGCTGCACCACCGTCCCCAGATGAGCGTTGAAGCGCACCCATTTCTCACCGTCCCGTTCGAACGGCTCTATTTCTGTCGCGTGCAGGCTGGAAGTGCTGGCACCGGTGTCGATTTTTGCGCGCAGCCCGGCGACGCCCAGATGGGGCAAAGCCACCCATTCGCGCAGGCCGATGACTGTCAGATGGTCAAATGTTTTCAAAGCGGTTCCGTTCGTTTACACGTTCTGCCAGGCGCCGGCATCGATGTGCGCCAGCGCTTGGAATGCAGGCTTGGCGAACCAGTAGCCCTGCATGAGGTAAATGTTGCAGTCGGCGAGGAAGTCCCGTTCGCCCGCATCTTCGATGCCTTCGGCGATCACTGTAACGTTCAGGTCCGTACACATTGTGACAATGCCGCGCACGATGGCCTGCCGTGCAGGGTCCAGATGGACGTTGCGCACCAGGGCCATGTCGAGCTTGATCAGGTCAGGCTGAAAGTCGGCGAGGAGGGTGAGTCCGGAGTGCCCGGCGCCAAAGTCGTCGATGGCGGTCTTGAAGCCGAACTGGCGATACTCCCGAAGAATGTTGGTCAGGTGGCTGTTGCTGCAGATGTGCTCGGTTTCGACGGTCTCGAAGATCAACCGGTCCAGCGGAAAGTTGTGGGCGCGGGCCGCTTCAAGGGTGCTGCGAATGCACAGGTCGGGGCGATACACCGCGTTGGGCAGGAAGTTGATCGACAGGTATTCGTCCATTCCCAGCCGGGCGGCAGTTGAAATCGCGCGGGTTCGGCACAATTGATCGAAACGGTAACGGTTGGTGTCGTCGATCTGGTTCAGGACAGACAGGGCACCCTCGCCGTTGACGCCTCGTACCAACGCCTCGTGAGCGAATACCGAGCGGTCGCGGACGTCCACGATGGGCTGATAGGCGAATTCAAATTCGAAATCCAGTGCGGAGCTTTCTCTGCAGCCCTGGCACCCACCAGTCAATGACGTTGGGAAGTCTGTCACGTCGTTCTCCTGAAGCCGGCGCTTTAGTCTGGTGGGCAGTGTAAACGAGGGTGGCGGTTACTGCGTCCCCGGCGTGACGTAGTACGATTCTGACCATTACAAGATTGAGGAATTCAGATGACACAGAAGTCAGACGAGGACGACAAAGTCCGTCTGGACAAATGGCTTTGGGCGGCGCGTTTCTTCAAGACGCGTGCGCTGGCAAAAGCCGCCATTGAAAGCGGTAAGGTTCATTGCCGCGGCGAGCGTTGCAAGCCGGGAAAAGAGCCGCGGGTAGGGGACGAGTTCCAGATCAGAGCGGGTTTCGATGAGCGGACCGTTGTGGTCCAGGCGTTGTCGATTGTCCGCCGTGGCGCCCCCGAGGCTCAGTTGCTGTACAGCGAAACCCCGGAAAGCCTCGCCAAACGCGAGCAAGCCGCCGAGATGCGCAAGGCCGGAAGCCTGGGCGTGACCACTGACGGCAGGCCGACCAAAAAGCAGCGTCGGCAATTGTTTCATTTTCGTTCGGGTGACGACTGACGATCTCGCCGCTTTCCGGGATCGCGCATTGATCGACCCCGGACTGCTCTGTAGCAACAGGCAGCTTACAAATGAGAGCCCTGCTTCATGATGCTCAGGCATTTGAGCAGCGGCAGGCGGCCCATCACGTTGAAGACTGGTGCCGTCAGTCGAAACAGAACCCCGGTAGCGGTGGCCACGAACGGGGTGTAGCAGCTCCAGCCCAGCGCGAGCAATGCGATCATTACACCGCCAATGTAGTCGTCCTGACCCCAATGGGCCCCGGCGACCAGGCGCGGCATCATGAACAGAAACGCCAGGGCCCAGATGACCACGCGCTGGCCGACTGTGCGGCTGTAGACGCTCATGAACATCGCCCAGATCAGCAGCACCGAAGCGTGGTCGCCCGGGAAGCTCTGGCTGGAACGATCCTTGAGCTGCCACTTGTCCTCCAGCTCCGGGAATATGTCGCTGAGCTTGATGGCATCGGGGATCATCACTGACGCGCTGTCATGTTGCAGCGCGCTGTGGTCGATGATTTTGGAAAACACCGTGCGGATGATCAGCAGCAGGATCAGCGTGAGCACAAAGCCGATCAGCGCGGCACGCGTTTGCAAGGATTTGAACACCCAGTCGCCCTTTATGAGCAGCGTGAGCAGAATCAGGCCGACGACGATGTCGAAGGGTCGCATGCTGGCAATCGTCCAGACCCACAGCCACGCCTTGTTTTGCTCAAGCGGGCGGTTCAGCAAGTGAAACAGGCCTTCGTCGAAGTGCGTGAAAGCCGCGTGTCCCGTGGGCCACACCCACAGCAGTAGCAGGCCCAGCGCCACCAGATTACACAGCAGGAATTTTTTGGCGTTCCACTTGGGTTGGAACAATGCGGGATAGTCCATAAAATGCCCCCATCGGCATGGCAGTGCACCAAGCGGTGCGAAACCGCGCTTTATAGGCGCTTGTCATCATTTTGTCATCCATTCAGATACCTTCTCCTATGTCAGACTTTGCGGATACCGATTACACCCAGCGTTTCATCTTTGACGAGAGCGACGTGCGCGGCGAGCTCGTGGCCCTTGAGCGCAGCTACGCCGAGGTCCTTGCCAAGCACCCGTATCCCGAGCCAGTGGCTCAGTTGCTCGGCGAAATGCTCGCCGCCGCTGCGCTGTTGGTGGGCACGCTGAAGTTCGACGGCCTGCTGGTTCTGCAGGCTCGGTCCCTTGGACCGGTGTCGTTGCTGATGGTCGAGTGCTCCAGCGAGCGTGAACTGCGCGGGATTGCGCGTTACGACGAGGCCTTGGTGAAGCCGGACGCCACGCTGCTCGACCTGATGCCCGATGGCGACCTGACCATGACCATCGATCCACGTCAGGGCAAACGCTATCAGGGCATCGTGGGCCTGGACGGCGTCGACCTGTCGGCCTGCCTGTCCGAATACTTTGTGATGTCGGAGCAATTGCCGACGCGTTTCTGGATCAAGGCCGACGGCAAACGCGCACGTGGGCTGCTGCTGCAACAACTGCCGGCTGAGAAGCTGAAAGATCAGGATGAGCGTGAAGCCAGCTGGCAGCATGTCAATGTGCTGGTTGACACCCTGACCGCCGAAGAACTGCTCAGCCTGACCAACGAAACCGTGTTGAAACGCCTGTTCCACGAAGACGTCGTGCGGATGTTCGACGTCCAGCCACTGGTGTTCCGTTGCAGCTGCTCGCGCGAACGTTCTGGCAATGCGTTGGTCAGTCTTGGTCTGGAAGATGCACAGCAGTTGGTGATCGAGCATCACGGTGCGGTGGAGATCGACTGTCAGTTCTGCAATCAGCGCTATCTGTTCGATGCAACGGATGTAGCGCAGCTGTTTGCAGGGGGCGGGGTAGATACCCCTTCCGATACCCGCCATTAATGTAGTGCGGGTCCTGCGCTGAAAGCTTTCCGCCCGGCCCGCTTGACTCTTCTTCATGTAGTTCTGACAGGAGGGCCCTACCTTTTTTGGGCTTTTCTGGCATAATCCGGCCACTTTTTAGCTGTAGTAGTGTTGGTTTTTCTACTACAAAACGTTTGGAGCACTCGGCCATCGAGCCGACGGGGAATCTCATGACGCAAGCCAATAACGCCGTTCACACCGATCTCAGTGTCGACGATCTGGTTAAAGAAGCCCTCAAACGCGAAGAAGGCGTGCTGTCCGATACTGGCGCACTCGTCGTGGAAACAGGCCACCGCACAGGCCGCTCGCCTGTCGACCGCTTCATCGTAGACGAACCCTCCACCCAGGCTGCGATCGCCTGGGGGCCGATCAACCGCAAGTTCCCGGCCGACAAGTTCGATGCCCTGTGGGCGCGTGTCGAGGCGTTCAACAACGCTCAGGAACACTTCGTTTCCCACGTGCACGTAGGCGCCGCCGAAGATCACTACCTTGCGGTCAAGATGACCACGCAGACTGCCTGGCAGAACCTGTTCGGTCGCTGCCTGTTCATCAATCCGGCCCAGTACAACCCGGCCGGCCGTGAAGAATGGCAAGTGCTCAACGTGGCTAACTTCGAGTGCGTGCCTGAGCGTGATGGTACCAACTCCGACGGTTGCGTCATCATCAACTTCGCCCAGAAGAAGGTCCTCATTGCCGGTATGCGTTACGCCGGTGAAATGAAGAAAGCCATGTTCTCGGTGCAGAACTTCCTGCTGCCGGCTTCCGATGTGCTGCCAATGCACTGCGCGGCCAATATCGGTGAAGACGGCGACGTGACGCTGTTCTTCGGTCTGTCCGGTACCGGTAAAACCACACTGTCCGCCGACGAGACCCGTTACCTGATCGGTGACGACGAACACGGCTGGGGCGAAGGCGTTGTCTTCAATATCGAAGGCGGTTGCTATGCCAAGTGCATCGACCTCTCCGAGAAGAACGAGCCGGTTATCTGGAAGGCCATCAAGCACGGCGCCGTGCTGGAAAACGTGGTGCTGGACGCAGCCGGTCATGCTGACTACGCCGACGGCAGCCTGACTCAGAACAGCCGCGCCGCTTACCCGCTCGAGCACGTTGAAAAGCGTTCCGAGAAGAACCTGGGCGGCGAGCCAAACGCGGTGATCTTCCTGACCTGCGACCTGACTGGCGTGCTGCCGCCGGTGTCGATCCTCAGCGAAGAACAAGCGGCCTACCACTTCCTGTCGGGTTACACCGCACTGGTCGGTTCCACTGAAATGGGTTCTGGCGCCGGCATCAAGTCGACGTTCTCTACCTGCTTCGGCGCACCGTTCTTCCCGCGTCCGGCGGGCGAATACGCAGAGCTGCTGATCAAGCGCATCCGCGGTTTCGGCTCCAAGGTCTACCTGGTCAACACCGGCTGGACCGGCGGCGGCTACGGTGTTGGCAAACGCTTCAACATTCCGACCACCCGCGGCGTTATCGCGGCCATTCAGAGCGGCGCGTTGATCGGTGCAGAAACCGAGCACCTCGACACCGTCAACCTGGACGTCCCGACCTCCGTGCCAGGCGTCGAAACCGGACTGCTCAACCCGCGCAACACCTGGGCTGACAAAGCGGCGTACGACGAAGCCGCCAAAGCACTGGCCGGCCTGTTCATCGAGAACTTCAAGAAGTTCGAAGTGAGCGACGCGATCAAGGCAGCGGGCCCGAAGCTGTAAGATCGGTACCTGCTAAAAAGAAACCGCCCTTCGGGGCGGTTTTTTTATCCTGCGCGGTAGCTAGCCGTCAGCCTTCGTCGTCACCGGAAAGTCCTGAGTGATGTCGAAGCTGCCCTTCGCCACAACGCTCTTCGCATTACACAGCTTGGCATCGAACCCCGGGTGGCGTTCGCCGTGCTCGGCCGCGTACGCAGCGGCTTCCCGAGTACATTCGTCGGTGGGCTGTTCAGGGGAAAGCGCCGCGTTGAACTGGAACGTGCCGATCAACCGATAGCGGTCGAGCAGTTTGTTGGGGGAGGTGAGTTTCTCGATTTTGCTGAAGACGAGCTGGACGTTGCTATTGCCCCCACCCTTGTCCGTGTCGAAATACTGATAGTACGAACCGGTGTCGTAGGACGCGCTATTTTCATCGTGGGCCACTTCGACGCGGCCACCCTGAAACATGATCGCTTTCTTCTCTTGATCAGGGTTGTCGAAAGAGAACCCGAGGATAGGGCCGATACTCACCTCATTGCGGTCGCCTTCGGCTTCCTGATCCGCGCTGAGTGTCAGCCAGTTGGAGCCGGGCAGCTTGCCGGGCAGGAAGCCAACGGCTACTTGATCGCCTTTTGCCTCGTAGTGCAGGTTGAGCGCGCCACTGACGTCGACAATCATGCTCTTCTGAAGGGGCGACGCACTTGCGGTCGCCGTCCCGGCTGTCTTGGCTTCATCGCCGCAGCCCGAAAGAAGAGCGGCGGTGACTGCGAGTAACAGCGGTAGCAGGCGTGTATGGGTTCGCGGGGCTGCTTGAGGCATGTTGTTCCGTCCGTAATCGCTGCGGTTGTCTCTGACTCTAGCCTCCTATGACCGCAGAATGCGCCGGCGGGTCAATGAGGCGATGACAAAAAACGGAACGAAGAAACCGCCCTCAGTGGGCGCGGTTTCTTCGGGAATTCTTTTTCGCCAGCGCAGCGCTCAGCCAGGAGGGCGTTGGCGTTGATCCGTGCAGTCAGAAACCTGAACGGCGGGATGCTTCGCGGGTGTGGATCGAACCTCAAGAGATATCTTTGTACGCGCTGGCTCCTTTCGCGAGGTTCGCCGCCAACCCTTCCGCAGGCTTAAACGGCGTTCCCGCTACCATGCTGAAACCGGTTCCCTTGTCGGCATAACTGACATACCGCTCTTTTTTGTGGTCTTCAACCAAAACAGTGTATGAGTGGCTTCGCATCTTGATGAACTTGGCTTCATGCATAACGATACTTTGGTGCAGTTTGCCAATGTCGATGGTCGACAAGTTGAGTTTTCTTTGTAACTTCGTTCCCCATCGGGTCAGACACACTTCGGCGTAATGCCGCACCAACTTGCCAGGCTCTGTCAGGTCACCTGGCCCACTCGCTCCCGAGAGCGACGCGTTACCCACCAGCGTCGCGTGACGTCCGGCCATGGGATAGATGCTGACTTTGGTCTTTGGAGCTGTTTTAGGAATGATGCAGGAAAATCCTTTAGAGCGTTCGTCGCGGGCATAGAACGCCACATATTCTTTGACGTTGCTGCCGAGAGAAACTTTTTCAAGCTGGTAATTCAAGGGGCCGGGCACCGGGTCCACCGCAAATATGTTGACCGGTATATGACGCGTGGCCGGATTAGCCAGCAGCGCATTGGCGAGCATGTGACAACTGACGCCGCCACGACTCCAGCCCACCAGATTGATTTGCTTTGGGATCAAGCCGCCTTTTCTCAGGTTCTTGATCAGCTGTTGCTGGAGTTCCTGCGGGCTGATGCGATTGCCGTAGTCGTACTGCCGCCAGAACCATGAGCCGTGTGCCTGGGCGTCGGGAATAGGCACATCGGCTCGCTTGAGGCGCTGGTAATCGGCTTCCGACAGTTTGGTTCTTTGCCAGTCGAATTTGCCCTGAATGATGTTGACGGCATGCTGCACATTCTCGTGCCAGCCTTTGCCGAAAGCGGGGCCAGTCCACCCGAATGCTTTGGGTTCGGTGAACAGCTCATCGGCCTGCATATTGCCGCTACCCGGCCCGTCAATGACGATCCACTCGGCGAACTCGTGACCTTCAATGTTATTGGCCAGCGTCGCAACCAGCTCACCGTTCCAGTAGTTCTTGTGCAGGTGGTCGTATTTAGTCGAGCCCGTGCCGCAAAAGAAAATTGTAAAAGTTGTCATATTTATAACCTCGTTGGTGGATAGGAATCACGAGGTTAGAAGACTGATTGTGGACGCGTCCGCTGTTGTTGTTACTTCATGTTCAGTGGAGCGCTAATGACTATCTGGTGGCGTGAATTGTTTTTCCATCACGCTGAATAATCCCGGGCCGCTGTGCAGTACTGCTCTTGCGCCAGTTTGTTCTTGTCGCTCTTATCTTTGGCGACGCGTTTGCTCCAGTCGCTGCACATGTCTTTGAAGTAGGGTACGGCGGCGCGGCGGCATTCACGGTGTTCGACACTGTCGGCCAGGAAGTTCATGCAGACACTGCTGGTTTCAATATGGTTGTTGGAAATGCGATAGCGGGCTTCATAGCGATTTCGCCCGTCTATTTCACGGATGAACACACCTGCTACTTCATAGCGCCGCGCGGGCTCGGTTTTGGGTTTGGCGGCGGCGGCCTTGTAGGTCGCCATGTAACGATCTGAAACCATGCCTTGGGGTCGAGTGGCTTGGGAGTCGTTGGCCTGAGCTTCACCGAAGCGGCAATTGATGACATCCCGGTCGATCACGTTGCCGTCTTTCAGGCAGGCGTCGAGCGGCCGCGCCGTGGCGGGTTGGGAGACTTCAACTTTGGGGGCGATATAAACCACTTGTTCGACGTTGCGCACCTGAGCGACGGGCTCTGGGTCAGTCTCACTGACCACCTCTGCGATGGGCGGCGCAGGAATGACCGTTGCTGCAGGCTTGGGCGTGCGAAACATTTGCGCGATCAGAAAGATAATCGCGATCAGCAGCGCGAGGCAGATCAGAACGCTACTCAGCGGCCAGTTGCCGTTGCCGGATGCGGCAGCTCGCCGGGCAGGATGCGAGCCGAGCACAACGTCGAATTGGCCGGGGGCCAGCCGTTGCATGGTAAGCCCGTCATCCTCGGGCTGGGGCGTGGATTGCATTGCCTCTCCTTGGCGAATCGTGTGTTGTCGACCGGTTTGCAGTCAATCGGGGTGGCTGACGTACAGCGCTTGAATACGCGTCGCGCGAGATTAATCCTCGGCATGACGTTTTGCCAGCATGGCGCGCGGTATTTGTCCGCGCTGTATCCTGTCCGATATTTCTGTAATGGTTTAGGTGTATTGCGCCCGGACCCACCGCGCTATGGTTCACGCCCTTGCGACGGTCAAAGGAGTGGCAGCACATGCATCAAACCCTTGAGCAGGTTTTCGGTTATCGGCAGTTTCGCGCCGGACAAGAGGCCGCCATCAGTGCCGTGTTGGCAGGGCGCTCCGCCGCAGCGATCTTTCCCACGGGGTCCGGTAAATCCCTCTGCTATCAGCTGCCGGCGTTGCTGCTGCCGCATCTGACGCTGGTGGTATCACCGCTGTTGGCGCTGATTCAGGACCAACTGGCTTTCCTCCAGCGACACGGCATTGCGGCGGCGAGCATCGACTCAGCCCAAAGCCGCGATGACGTCGCTGACGTCATGGCCAGGGCGCGCTCCGGCGAGTTGAAAATCCTGATGATCTCCGTCGAGCGCCTGAAGAACGAGCGCTTCCGGCATTTCATCACTCAGGTGCCGATTTCGCTGCTTGTAGTGGACGAGGCCCACTGCATTTCCGAGTGGGGCCACAACTTCCGGCCCGACTACCTCAAACTCCCTGACTACCAGCGCGAGTTCAATATCCCCCAGGCGCTGCTCCTGACAGCGACAGCGACACCCCAAGTCATCAGTGACATGCAGAGCAAGTTCGGCATCGCCCTGAACGATGTGGTGACGACGGGCTTCTACCGGCCCAACCTCACGCTGCGGGTCGAGCCGGTTGCAGGCCGGGACAAGCGCCGGCGTCTGGTGGAGTGGCTTGGCGAACGGGCCGGTCCGCCGAGCATTGTCTACGTTACGCTGCAGAAGACCGCCGAGTTCGTGGCGGCTCACCTGTCGCAGAACGGCATCCCGGCGCACGCCTACCATGCCGGTCTGCCCCACGATAAGCGCGAGTCGATCCAGCGGCAGTTCATGGACGGGCGTCTGAACTGCATCGTCGCCACCATCGCTTTCGGGATGGGCATCGACAAGAGTGACATCCGCAACGTCGTGCATTTCGATTTGCCCAAATCCATCGAGAACTACAGCCAGGAGATCGGTCGTGCGGGCCGGGACGGGGCGACGTCGGAGTGTCTGGTGCTGGCCAATCGCGACAGCCTGAACGTGCTGGAGAACTTCGTGTACGGCGACACACCGGAGCAGGAAGGCATCCGGTTGGTGCTGGAAGATCTGCAAGGCGCGCGTAACGACAGTCAGTGGGAGTTTCTGCTGGCGCCCTTGTCGGACCTCAGCAATATCCGTCAACTGCCGCTCAAAACGCTGTTGGTGCAACTGGAGCTGCGCGGGATCATTGCGCCGCGTTATTCGTACTTCGCGGAATACCGCTTCAAATACCTGATCGAACCGCAGGTGCTGGTGCAGCGCTTTCAAGGCGAACGACGTGAATTCGTGCAGGCGCTGACCGATACGTCAAGCCGGGCGCGGACGTGGGCAACCGTCAACTTCGACGCCATGTATCAGCAGTATCAGGCCGAGCGAGGGCGCGTGGTGACGGCGCTGGATTTCTTTCAGGAGAAGGGCTGGATCGAACTCGAAAGCAAGCAGATGACCGAGGTCTACAGCCTGATCGCCGCCGACTTCGACGCCCAAGCGCTAAGCGAAGAGTTGCATGACTACTTCGTCCACCACGAAAAGACCGAAGTCGCGCGCATCCACGCCATGCTCGAGCTGTTTGCCAGCCAGCAGTGCCTCAGTCATCGTCTGGCTCAATACTTTGGCGACGACCGTGCGCCCGCGCATTGCGGCCACTGCTCTGTGTGTGAGGGGCATGTCGCCGTGCTCCCCGAGGCGCCAGCCTTGACGCCGTTGAGCGAGCAGGACTTCGCGGATCTATGCAGCGAGTTCGTTGGCAAGCACCTGGAGGCCCGTGGGCATGAGCCGGGCGCGGAGTGCCTGACGCGGTTTCTGTGTGGGATCAGCGTGCCGATGTTTACCAAACTCAAGGCTCGGAACATCGGCGGGTTTGCGGCGCTGGAGGCTTACCCGTATGCGGACGTGCGGGAATGGATTCAGCGCCAGATTCAATAGCGGTCACGGATTTCATCAACCAGGAAGCACAGCAGACAAACCGGAGGGAACCCCCATGAACGACACCCCGCAGCGCGCCGATTATCGCCACTTCCAGCCGATCGTGACGCGCTGGCATGACAACGATGTGTACGGTCACATCAACAACGTCACGTACTACAGCTTCTTTGACAGCGCGGTGAATACCTACCTGATCGAACAGGGCGGACTGGATATCCATGACGGTGAAGCGGTGGGATTTGTGGTGAGTTCGTCGTGCGATTACTTTGCGTCGATTGCCTATCCGGAGCCGATCGAGGTCGGGCTACGGGTTGGCAAGCTGGGCAACAGCTCGGTGCAATATGAGCTGGCGGTCTTCAAGGCGGGGGAAGACGAGGCGCGGGCGGCAGGACGCTTCGTGCATGTATTCGTGGATCGGGCATCCAATCAGCCGGTGCCGATCCCTGCGGCGTTGCGGCAGGCGCTTGAGCGTTTGGTGGTCTGAAAATGATACCGGCCGCTTTATGGGCGGCCGGTGTTCATCGGGTCAGGTGCGCGAGTCGGGCTCGACGGCATCAGTCACGATGGTGTTTGCGATGACCATGCGCGTGACCGCGACCGTGTTTGTAGTCGCGGCGATCGCCACGGTAGCCACGGCCTCGGTCATCGTCACGGCGGCTTTCGTCGCCCATGTAGTTGCCGAGTGCGCCGCCCGCGCCGCCGCCTGCTGCTGCGCCAATCAGACTGCCGGTGCTGCCACCGACGCTGCGACCGACTACGTTGCCGCCAGCAGCACCCAGGCCGCCGCCGATGGCGGCTTCGGTACGGTTCCGGCGGTTTGCGCCCACTGCGCCACCAGCCGCGCCGCCAAGGCCGGCTCCGATTGCCGAACCTGTGCTGCCGCCGACCTGTTGGCCAACGACGGAGCCGAGTACCCCACCCAATGCGCCGCCCACGCCGGCCGTCACGTTATCGCCTGCTGAGGCAAAACCGCTGACCAGTGAGAACGATAACAACAGAATCGAGGAATACTTCATGTATTGATGCTCATAGGGATGACGCCGCGATCCTGCGATCATGAAGAAAATGTCACAATCTAAATCCGACGAATAACACGACCTGTATACAAAACGCTAACTTATTGTTTTGGCTTGGGAACCGAAGTCGTATTGGTGAGTCATACGCTACTTGATAAAGGCCCGAATCTCGCGATTCGGGCCTTTTTTTGTGGCGCTATATCCTGCTATCGCCGCAAGGAACCTGTGGGAGTGAGTTTGCTCACGAAGGGGCCGGGACCTTCAGCCTTTTTCTCCGGAGGCTGAAAGCAGGTCTTCGCGGGCAAGCGTGCTCCTACAAGGTTCTTCAGCTCAGGATCAAATAATCCGCGCTGTCTCCGTATGCCGTTCCAGCTTGATCGCCACGAACTTGGACGTCGGCGTGCTGCTGCCGTCGCCCACGCTTTCCAGCGGTACCAGCGGGTTCACTTCCGGGTAATACGCTGCAGCCTGGCCGGCCGGAATGTCGAACGGCAGCAGTGTGAAGCCCTTCACGCGACGTTCGATGGCATCGCCCCAGATCGACACGATGTCGACTTTCTGACCGGGTACGAAGCCCAGACGAATGATGTCGGCCTCGTTCACGAACATCACGTCACGCTGACCTTTCACGCCGCGGTAACGGTCGTCCAGGCCATAGATGGTGGTGTTGTACTGATCGTGAGAACGCATCGATTGCATGATCAGGTCCGGCACGATGCCTGTCCCGCGAATGCTTTCATGCACCAGGTCGCTCGGCAATACGTTCGCCTTGAAGTTGGCCCGCGCACTCGGCGTGTTCCAGCGACGGGAGCCTGCGGCGTTGCCCAGGTAGAAGCCGCCCGGGTTTTTGATCTTCTCGTTGAAGTTCTGGAATGACGGAATGGTGTCGGCGATCAGGTCGCGAATGCGGCTGTAGTCCGCCACCAGCCACAGCCAGTCCACCGGCTGCTTGCCCAGTGTTGCGTTGGCAATGCCCGCCAGGATCGCAGGCTCGGAACGCATCTGCGGCGACAGCGGCTTCAGCTGACCGTTGGACGCGTGGACCATGCTGAACGAATCTTCAACCGTTACCGCTTGCGGGCCTTCGGCCTGGATGTCGATGTCGGTACGGCCGAAGCACGGCAGAATCAGCGCTTCCTTGCCGTGGGCCAGGTGGCTGCGGTTGAGCTTGGTGCTGATCTGCACGGTCAGGTCGCAGTTGCTCAGGGCTTCGAAAGTGCGCGGGCTGTCCGGGGTGGCTTGAGCGAAGTTGCCGCCCAGACCGATAAAGACTTTCGCGCGGCCTTCGAGCATCGCGTGAATCGCTTCGACGACGTTATGGCCGTTTTCACGCGGCACCTTGAACTGGAAACGTTTCTCCAGCGCATCAAGGAAAAATGCCGGCGGACGTTCGTTGATGCCCATCGTGCGGTCGCCCTGCACGTTACTGTGACCGCGCACCGGGCACAGGCCTGCGCCTGGCCGACCGATGTTGCCGCGCAGCAGCATCAGGTTGGAGACTTCCTGAATGGTCGGCACCGAATGGCGATGCTGAGTGATGCCCATCGCCCAGCACATGATCACGTTCTTGCCTTTGGCGTACATCCGCGCGGCGAGTTCGATGTCGGTCAATGGCAGACCCGATTGCTCGACGATGAATTCCCACGAGGTGTCGTCAATGGCAGCGAGGTATTCCAGCACGCCATTGGTGTGTTCGTTGAGGAAGGTGTGATCGAACACCGATGGCTCGTTGTTCGCCTGGGCTTCGCGTTCCCATTGCAGCAGGAACTTGGCCATGCCGCGCAGCAGGGCCATGTCGCCGCCCAGTGCCGGACGGAAATACGCCGTGTTGGTCGGCTCGGAGCCGTTGCTGAGCATTTCCAGAGGGTGCTGAGGGTGCTGGAAACGTTCCAGGCCGCGCTCTTTCAGCGGGTTGACGCACACCACTTGCGCGCCGCGTTTGACCGCTTCACGCAGCGGTTCCAGCATGCGCGGGTGGTTGGTGCCCGGGTTCTGACCGAGGACGAAAATCGCGTCCGCGTGCTCGAAGTCATCAAACGTTACGGTGCCTTTGCCGACGCCCACGCTTTGCGACAAAGCAACGCCGCTCGCTTCATGGCACATGTTCGAGCAGTCGGGGAAGTTGTTGGTGCCGAAGGCACGCACGAACAGCTGATACAGATACGCCGCTTCGTTGCTGGCACGGCCCGAGGTGTAGAACTCGGCCATGTTCGGGTTCGGCAGATTGTTCAGGTGCTTGGCAATCAGCGCAAAGGCGTCGTCCCAGGCAATCGGCTTGTAGCGATCGGTCTGGGCGTCGTAGACCATTGGCTCGGTCAGACGGCCCTGATATTCCAGCCAGTAATCACTTTGCTCAAGCAGCGAGCTGACGCTGTAGCGGGCGAAGAAGGACGCATCGACGCGGCGCTTGGTCGCTTCCCAGTTCACTGCCTTGGCGCCGTTCTCGCAGAACTTGACCATGCCGCTTTCCGGCGAATCACCCCACGCGCAACCCGGGCAGTCGAAGCCGCCGTTCTGGTTGGTCTTGAGCATCGTGCGGATGTTCTTCAGGGCGTTGTCGCTGGTCAGCCAGAAGTGGGCGACGCTGATCAATGCGCCCCATCCGCCGGCCGGGCCTTTGTAGGGCTTGTAGCGGGGGGTCGATACCTTGTCGGCTTCTTTATGCATGCTCACGCTTGATTCTCCAACGCAGGACTGTAAACCCGCGGCGCACTGTGTTTAGGCAGATGAATGAGGTTGAGGTTGTGGCGTCGGGCCCATTGCAGCGCCAGGCCGGTGGGCGATGACAGGCTGACGAGGGTCTGAATGCCGGCACGTAATACTTTTTGAATGAGCTCCAGACTGCAGCGGCTCGTGACAATGGCCAGACCGCCCGTGGTCGGGATGTCCTGACGAATCAGCGCGCCGATCAGCTTGTCCAGAGCGTTATGTCGGCCGATATCTTCACGACCTAAAAGAATTTCGCCTCGAGCGTCCATAAACATCGCCGCATGGACCGCGCCGCAGTGTTCGCCCAACGGCTGAAATTGGCCCATACGCTCGCGCAGACCTTTCAGCCATTCGGCGGGGGGAAGGGGCGCGCCGGGCAGCACGTTGAGCTCGGGCAATGCCTGCTCGACGGCTTCGACGCCACAGAGGCCGCAACCGCTTGTGCCGGCCAGTTGCCGACGCTGGGTCTTGAGGTTCCAGAAGGCGCGGCTGGCGATTTCGACTTCTGCGGTCTGCGCAGAGCCGCAGCCACCGAGCTTGATGTCGTAGATCTCATCCGGTGATTCGATGAGGCCGCTGCCCACGCTGAAGCCGACGATGAAATCTTCCAGGTCAGTGGGCGTGACCAGCATGACCGCCTGGCTGATGCCGTTATAGGCAATCGCCAACGCGACTTCCTCGGCAAGCACATTGGGCTCGCTGACATCGTGTTCGAGGTTCGTATAGCTGTAGGACTGGCTTGCGGCGGGCGCGGGCAATTGTTGTGCGGGCGCCGTGATATCCATGTGCTTGGCGTGCATCGGGGGTGACCGGCAGATTGATTAGGCTTAAGCCTAGGCCTCCGGTCGAATTACGTCTAATCGCTAGTACTGATGCACCGATAGATGATGTCGATCAAGACGCCTCCATCATCGTGTGGTAAAGCGCCAGGCAGGCTTCAGCCAGTGCCGACCGCGGGGCCGAGCGACGCATGATCAAGCCGAGCCGCGCCAGGGTTTGTGCCTCTTCAATCGGCTGCAGTCGGAGGTGCTCGGTCAGTGACTCAAGGCCGCCGTCCAGCGGCATGATCGCGCAGCAGAACCCGCCATGCACCGCCTGCAGCAGCTGATGGACCGCATCGGTCTGGATGATCGGCTGCGGATGAAGGCCGCGACTGTGAAAGTTGTGATCGATGGATTGCCGAAAATGCATGCCACTGGTGAGCAGCCCAAGGGGCAGTTCGGTCAGGCTTTCCCAGCTCGATGTCGCTTCGGCAAAACTGAAATAACGCTGGTCGTACATCAGCCCCATGCGGGTTTCGGCCAGTTCCAATGAGTCGAAGCGCTCGGAGTCGAGTCGGTCGAGGTACGAAACCCCGAGGTCCAGGCGGTTGCTGGCGAGTTGATCGAGGATCTGCTCGGAGCTCAGTGATGAAAGCTCAAAGCGCATGCTCGGGTGCAGAGAATGCAGACGTTGCAGCAAGGGCAGTGGATCGAAATTCGACAGCGGCACCACGCCCAGCCGTAATGTGCCCACCAGATTCCCGCGACAGGCGGCCGCTTCAGCCTGCAAACCGTCGTAGGCCGCCAGCACCGTGCGCGCCCATGCCAGGACGCGTTCGCCCGGGGCGGTGAATCCTTCGAAACGTTGGCCACGATTGACCAGCGGCAGGTCCAGCTCTTCTTCAAGGCTGCGCAGACGCATCGACAGTGTCGGTTGCGTGATATGGCAACGCGCAGCCGCTTGCCCGAAGTGACGTGTTTCGTCGAGGGCGATCAGAAATTTCAGCTGTTTAATGTCCATCTTCATTCCTTGAGGCACAGGCTGGCCCGGCGAAGTCTATCGCGACCGAACGTCCAATGGCTTGAAACCTTGAGACCCGGCCACGGGTCGGAGGTTTGTCGGGCAATGTCAGCGGAACAGATGTTGCGCGGGAAACCACAACGACACTACGACGTCACCAAGGAGAAACCCATGAGTCTGTTCAGTTTTGTGAAGGAAGCCGGTGAGAAGCTTATCGACCTGCTCACCCCAGGAAACGCCAACGCCAGCGAAGAGCTGAAAAAGCACATCGAGTCTGTCGGGCTGGGCAATCCCAACGTTCATGCAACGGTCGACGGCGACAAGATCACTTTGACGGGCGAAGTCACCAGTCAGGAAGAGAAAGAGAAGATCGTGCTGGCTGCCGGCAACATTTCCGGTGTGGGTAGCGTTGATGATCAGCTGACTGTTGCCGCTGGCGCAACTGCTGTTACCGCTGCGAAGTTCGTCACTGTTGAGAAGGGCGATACGCTCAGCGCGATCTCCAAGCGCGTGTATGGCGATGCCAACAAGTATCAGAAGATCTTCGACGCCAACAAGCCGATGCTGAAGGACGTAAACAAGATCTACCCAGGTCAGTCTCTGCGCATTCCTGAGTAACGCGGCGGTCTTACTGACCGTACGCCAACTCTTGCAGGAGCGCCCTTGCCGGCGACATTCGGACATCACGACCCATGTTTGGGTGGGGTGTGCGAGTTAAGCGGGCAAGCGTGCTCCTGCTTCGTTTTGCGCTTATAACCCCTTCATCAACGCCCGATAATCCTCAACGGCTTCGAATTCTTCGGTGTCTTTCGGCCCTTTGCGGCTGTCCGGTTCGCGCACTGCCAGCAAATGGCCGATACCGTATCGCCCAGCGCTGCGCAAGATCGGCAAGGTGTCGTCGATGAACAGGCTGCGCGCCGGGTCAAACTTGATGTCGTCCTGCAGCGCATCCCAGAACTGCGGGTGTTCCTTGGGATAGCCATAGTCGTGGGAGCTGATTAAGCGCTCGAAGTAGGGCGCCAGTTCCAGTCTTTCCATCTTCAGCGACAGCGAGTCACGGTGAGCGTTGGTGATCATGATCACCCGTTTGCCGGCCTGCTTGATGGCGGCCAAAAACGTCTCGGCATCGGGGCGCAAGGCGATGAGGTGGGCGATCTCGACTTTCAGGTCTTTCACCGGCAGGTTCAACTCCGAACTCCAGAAGTCGGTGCAGTACCAGTTGAGGGTGCCGGCGTTTTTTTCGAAGAGAGGCATCAACTCCAGCTGCGCCATTGCCAGGCTGACCCCGTGCACCTCGGCGTAGCGCCTGGGCAGATGCTCCAGCCAGAAGTGATTGTCGAAATGCAGGTCGAGCAGGGTGCCGTCCATATCCAGCAGAACGGTGTCGATATCGCGCCAGGGCAAAGAAGGCATGCAGGTCTCTCGGCGTTGGAGGGGTCGCGTGGGTTTGCGGCGAAGACATCCGCAAAAGCCACGGTATAGTAACCCGACTACGCCAAGGAGCTCGTCATGCAGCAGAAACCTACCGTCCTCTCTCGCGAAATCGTCGCGAGCAGCCGCCTGTTCCGCGTTGAAGAGGTGCAGCTGCGCTTTTCCAACGGCGTCGAGCGCACCTACGAGCGGCTGGTCGGCAGCGGCAGCGGTTATGGCGCGGTAATGATCGTGGCCATGCTCGATGCCGATCACGCCGTGCTGATCGAGGAATACTGCGGCGGCACTGATCAGTACGAGCTGTCGCTGCCAAAGGGCTTGATCGAGCCGGGCGAGGACGTGCTGGCCGCCGCCAATCGCGAGCTCAAGGAAGAAGCCGGTTATGGCGCGCGGACCTTGGTGCACCTGACCGAACTGTCGCTTTCGCCGGGCTACATGAGCCAGAAAATCCAGGTCGTGCTGGCCACCGATTTGTATGAAGAAACGCTGCCCGGCGACGAGCCTGAGCCGATGCGTGTGGACAAGGTCAATCTGCGCGAGCTTGCCGCTCTGGTTCAGAACCCGCAGTTCACTGAGGGGCGCGCGCTGGCTGCGTTGTACCTTGCCCGCGACCTGCTGGCCGAGCGTGGGGATTTTCTGCCATGAACCCGACATTCGCGCCATTGCCGCACCCGCTGCTTGCCCCCGTCATCGAGCTTTGCCGCCAAGCTGGGGAAGTCATTCTGCCGTTCTGGCGCTCCGGCGTGGAGGTCGCGGTCAAGTCGGACGACTCGCCGGTAACGGCTGCTGATCTGGCCGCCCATGAGCTGTTGGTAGCGGGGCTCAAGGCGCTGGATCCGAGCATTCCTATTCTGTCCGAAGAGGACGCGAATATTCCGTTGAGCGAGCGCAGTCAGTGGCAGCGCTGGTGGCTGGTGGACCCGCTGGATGGCACCAAGGAATTCATTGCCGGCAGTGAAGAGTTCACCGTCAACGTGGCGCTGATCGAGAGCGGTCGCGTGGTGTTTGGCGTGGTGTCGATGCCGACCAACAACCGCTGCTATTTCGGTGGCGCCGGGCTGGGCGCGTGGCGCAGTGACGATTCGCAGCATCTGGCGCCGATCAGCGTGCGCAATGAGCCGGGCGCGGGAGAAGCGTTCACCGTGGTCGCCAGCCGGCGTCACTCAAGCCCCGAGCAACAGAAGTTGCTGGCCGGTTTGTCGGAAGTGATGGGTGAATTGGAGCTGGCCAATATCGGCAGCTCGCTGAAGTTTTGCCTGTTGGCCGAAGGGGCTGCCGATTGCTACCCGCGTCTGGCGCCCACCTCTCAGTGGGACACGGCTGCGGCCCAAGGTGTGGTGGAAGGCGCGGGCGGCGTGGTATTGAACCTGGACGGCACGACGTTCGAATATCCAGCGCGGGAGACGCTGCTGAATTCGTACTTCCTGGCGCTACCGGGGGAAGCCACGTGGCGCGACGCGTTGCTGGCGCTGGCGCTGACCTGAAGCTTTCGGTTCCCTCGTAGGAGCGTGGCTTGTCCCGCGATCGGCGACGCAGTCGTCGCAGATGCAGCGCTGGGTTTTCCAGAGCGAATTGCACCGATCGGATTTGCGACCGCTTCGCGATCGATCGCGGGACAAGCCACGCTCCTACAGGTGGAAGGATGTGTTCAGCGATGCAGCACGAACTGCCCGACGAATTCTACTGCCGTTTCTTCTGAATCTTCCGCCACGATCCGGGTGTGCAGCGCCAGTCGTGCGCGGCCGCGGCGTTGGTAGAGCTTCAGAAATTTCTCCCAGCTCGCTTCATCCGTTCCGTCGCAAATGGCGACGCCATCGCGGGTGACCGGCAGGGGATAACTGATCTGGCCGTCCTGGATCACGATGTGCCCGTCGTCGATCCCGGCTTCTTTGAGCCGCAAATACAACCAGCCCCATCCTGCCAGCACCGCGCCGCAATACAGGCTGCCGCCGAACAAGGTGTTCTTGTGATTGACGTTGGGCGCCAACGGCAGGTGTAGACGAAGTTGGTGCTCTCGCCAGCCCAGCACCTTGATGCCCATCTCCCGGGTGAGGGGGATGTCCCGGTGCAGCACCGCTTCCAGGTCTTCAGCAGACGAGCAACCCCGATCAGTCATTGTCGTCGGACCCCGCGCCGTTGAAGGTCAGTCCGTGCTTGCGCAGTTTGTCGTGCAGGGTTTTGCGTGGCAGGCCCAACGCTTCGGCGAGGCTACGGACCGAGGTGTGCGGGCGGGTCAATTCGGCGGCGATCAATGCTCGCTCGAACGCCTCGACCTGTTCGCTCAGCCCGCCATTGGACGCCACCAGATCTGGCTGCGCCTCGCCTTCCAGTTCCAGCTCAAGGCCCAAGGCGAAACGCTCGGCGGCGTTCTGCAGTTCACGCACGTTGCCCGGCCAGGTGTGGCGCAGCAGCAGCGCACGATGCCCAGGCTGCAGTTCATGGCGTGGCAGGCCGTGGCGCAAACTGGCGGTGTCGGCGAAATGCTGGAACAGCACCAGTGCATCTTCGCCACGCTCGCGCAGCGGCGGAATGCGCAATGGGGCAACGTTGAGGCGGTAATACAAGTCGGGCCGGAAACGCCCTTGATCCGCGGCCTGACGCAGGTCCTCCTTGGTCGCTGCGATCACCCGGATGTCCAACGGGATCTGCTGATTTCCCCCCAGGCGCTCGACCACGCGCTCTTGCAGCAAGCGCAGCAGCTTGACCTGAACGTCCATGCTCATGCTTTCGATTTCATCCAGAAACAGCGTGCCGCCGTTGGCGAATTCGAACTTGCCGATGCGCCGCTTTTGCGCGCCGGTGAAGGCCCCCGACTCGTGGCCGAACAGCTCGCTTTCCACCACTGACTCGGCCAGCGCCCCTGCGTTGATCGCCACGAACGGACCGTTTCTGCGATTGGACAAATCGTGAAGGGCGCGGGCGACCACTTCCTTGCCGGCACCGGTTTCACCGAGAATCAACACGTCGGCCTTGGTCGCGGCCAGCGCACCGATCTGATCGCGCAGGCGCTGAATGGGGGCAGACAACCCCACCAGTCGCGTGCTCAGTTGCTGACGATCGCTGAGCTCAAGGCGCAGGCTGCGGTTGTCCAGCACCAGCCGGCGCAGCGCCAGAGCCCGCCGCACGCTGTCGAGCAGTGCATCGCTGGCGAAGGGTTTTTCCAGAAAATCGTAAGCACCCGCGCGCATGGCCTGCACTGCCAGCGGTACGTCGCCGTGGCCGGTGATCAGTAGCACCGGCAGCTCAGGATCCTGGGCGTGCAACTGGTGGAGCAGTTCGAGGCCGTCAATCCCCGGCATGCGAATGTCGCTGACGATGACGCCCGGCCAGTCGCGCTCGATGCGCGCTTGCAGCCCTTTGGCGTCGCTCAGCGGCAGGATTTTCAGGCCGGCGAGGTCCAGCGTCTGGCTCAGCGCCTGGCGCAGGTGCGGGTCGTCGTCGATCAGCACCACCTGAATGCGGCTGTCGATGGCGTCGGTGCTCATGCAGATAAGTCCTCAGACGGTTGAAGGTTGACGCCCGAGGCGCCGGTGCGCATCCGCAACGTCAGCAGCGCGCCGCCTTCCGGGTGATTGGCGAACAGCAGCTCGCCACCCAGGGCGCGCATCAGCGTATCGCAGATCGCAAGGCCCAGGCCGAGTCCCTGTGTGCGTGTCTTGGTGGTGAAGAACGGCTCGCGGGCGTGCTCCAGTGCCTCTTGTGAAAAGCCCGGGCCGTTGTCACGGATGAACAGATTGACACCCTCGGCGTTGTACTCGGCGCTGATCCACAACTTGCGCGGCGGGCCTTTCTCGGTCAGTGCGTCCAGCGCGTTCGCCAGCAGATTGCCCAGCACCTGACGCAGGCGCGTCTCGCCGGCCTGCACCCACAAGGTGGCGGCGGGCAGGTCACGAATCAGTTCCACTTCCATCGCTCGCCGTCGCTTGGCAAGCAGGGCCAGTGCATCGTCCAGCGCCGGTTGCAACGCCACGCTTTCAGGCGCATGCCGGTCGCGCCTTGCGAAGGCGCGCAGGTGCGCAATGATCGAGGCCATACGACCGGTGAGTTCGCTGATCAGCTTGAGGTTGCCGCGGGCGTCCTCTGTGCGCTGATGGTCGAGCAGCACTTCGGCGTTTTCGGCGTAACTGCGAATCGCGGCCAGTGGCTGATTGAGTTCATGGCTGATGCTCGCCGACATCGTGCCCAGCGCCGACAGCTTGCCGGCCTGAACCAGTTCGTCCTGGGCGCGAAACAGTTCTTGCTGCGCCTGCTCGCGTTCGAGCACTTCCTGGCGCAGTCGCTGGTTGACGCCTTCCAGGTCGCAGGTCCGCTCGGCGACTCGCACTTCCAGTTCACGGCGCGCCTTGGCCTCGAAGTTGATGCGATCCAGATAATGCCTGCGCCTCTGCATCATTAGCCCCAGCAGCAACATCAAGACCAGCAACGCCGCGCCGCCAATCGCCACGACGGTTCGAACAGGCCTCGACAGGAGCACCTTGGGCGCGAGGATGTTGACGCTCCAGCCGGTTTCGTCGATCTGCTGGGTTTGCGTGAGCCAGCCGTTTTCATCCAGCTGCAGCGGGCGCGGATCGCGGGTCGGGTAGGGCTGAATGGCGACGATGGCCTGCTTTTCTTCCTCGCTGAGCGGGCGTGTGGCGCGGAAACGCCAGTTGGGGTTGGAGGTGAGGATCACCACGCCGTTGTGGTCGGTGACGAGCAACTGCTCTGGCGTCTTGCCCCACAACGTTTCAGTGAGGTCCAGATCAACCTTGACCACCAGCACGCCAATCACGGTATCGCCGTCGCGCACGGCGGCGGCGAAGAAGTAGCCGCGTTTGGCCGACGTCGTGCCCAAACCGAAAAAGCGGCCGAGGTTGCCGGCCATGGCGTTGCTGAAATACGGGCGAAAGGCGAAGTTGCGGCCGACGAAGCTGTCGCGTTTGTCCCAGTTCGACGCAGCGAGGGTCTCGCCATTGGGCGCCATCAGGTAGATCACCTCGGCGCCGGTCTGGCTGGCGGTGTTCATCAGCAGCACGTTCGCCTGGGTCTGGGCCTGTGTGTCCTGCGGGTTCGCCAGCATGGCGCGCAGGCCAGGCAGGTCGCCGAGAATCTGCGGCAGCACTTCGTAGCGGTGCAACGTGCCCAGCAGGTTGGCAACGTACAGGTCGAGGGTCTGGCGATTCTGGCTCAGCAGCTCATTGCGGTAATAGTGTTCGGCCAGGCGTTCGAGCGGCCACAACAGCGGGGCAAGGATCAGCGCCAGCAAGGCAAGGCTGCGCCAGCGAGGACGGCGGGGAAGGGCGTTAGTGCTGATCATGGAATCGCCGGTGGGTGCGTTGCGATGCAGGGCGGTTGCGGACGAATCAGTATTCCGCAGCCGCTCAACATCGAGTCGGCCCATTATGCCTACCGCTGCTGCGCTAAGCACTCCAGCAACGCATCGTGCCAGTCGGGCTGGCTGACACCCCACTCGCGCTGCAACAGGCTGCAATCCAGGCGTGAATTGAGCGGACGTGCGGCCGGCGTCGGGTACGCGCTTGAAGCAATCGGCTCAAGTACTGCGCAGGGTTTGCCGCTGTTGATCAATTGCTGACCGATCGCTTCAGCGAACCCGAACCAGGACGTCTCGCCGCTGGCGGTCAGGTGATAAACACCCCAGGCGCCCGGCGCCCCATCGCGCCAGCGTTCAATCAGCGCGCCGGTGCTGGCGGCGATGGTGCCGGCCCAGGTGGGTGCGCCGATCTGGTCGGCAACAATCGACAGCTTCTCGCGGTCTTGGAGCAAGCGCTGCATGGTCAGCAGAAAGTTGCGCCCGGTCAGGGAATACACCCAGCTCGTGCGCAAAATCAGGTGCTGCCCGCCCGCTGCGGCGATGGCCCGCTCGCCCGCCAGCTTGCTGCTGCCGTAGACGCCCAGCGGGTTAGGCGCGTCCGATTCAACCCACGCGCCGGCCTTGCTGCCGTCGAACACATAGTCGGTGGAATAGTGAATCAGCGGAATGCCCAGCGCGGCGGCTTCTTCAGCAAACACACCGGGAGACGTCGCGTTAATGGCGAAGGCCAGGTCCGGCTCGCTTTCGGCCTGATCCACCGCCGTGTGTGCGGCAGCGTTGATGATCAGGTCAGGCTTGATGTCGCGAACCACCGGGCGGATGGATTCCGGCTGACTCAAATCCAGCTGATCGCGACCCAGCACGATCAGCTCGCCCATGTTCTGCAGGCGTTGCTGCAGCGCCTGGGACACCTGGCCCTGTTGCCCGCTGATCAGAATCCGCAGCGGCGCGCTCACGGAAACAGGTCCGCGTCTTTCAAGAGCTTGCCGACCTGATCCTTGGCCGACAGTTGAGGCGCTTCGCTCAAGCCCCAGTCGATGCCCAGCTCGGGATCGTCCCAGCGAATGCAGCGCTCGGCCGACGGCGTGTAGTAGTCGGTGGTCTTGTAGAGGAACTCGGCGTAGTCGCTCAACACCACGAAGCCGTGGGCGAAACCCTTGGGAATCCACAGCTGACGAGCGTTCTCGGCAGACAGCTCCAGACCGAACCACTGGCCGAACTGCGGGGAGCTGCGACGGATGTCGACGGCGATGTCCAGCACGCGGCCAGCGGTCACGCGCACCAGTTTGCCCTGCGGGTTTTCGATCTGGTAATGCAGCCCGCGCAGGACGCCTTTTTGCGAGCGCGAGTGATTGTCCTGCACGAACTGATCGGCGACGCCGGTGGCCTCGGCGAAGGCCCGGGCGTTGAAACTTTCGTAGAAGAAGCCACGCTCATCGCCGAACACTTTGGGTTCGATGATGAGGACTTCAGGCAACTTGCTGGCAACCACTTTCACTGACTTTCCCCTGCGATCTTGAACAGGTACTGACCGTAGCCGGTCTTGCCGAAATAGTCAGCCCTGTTCAACAGGTGAGCGCGGTCAATCCAGCCGTTCTGGAAAGCGATTTCTTCCAGGCACGCGACTTTCAGGCCCTGACGATGCTCGATGGTTTGCACGTACTGCGACGCGTCCAGCAGGCTGTCATGGGTACCCGTGTCGAGCCAGGCGAAGCCGCGGCCAAAGCGCTCGACGCGCAGGTCGCCGCGCTTGAGGTAGGCGTTGTTGACGTCGGTGATCTCCAGCTCGCCGCGCGGGGACGGCTTGACGTCCTTGGCGATCTGAATGACTTCATTGTCGTAGAAGTACAAACCCGTCACGGCGTAGCTCGATTTAGGCGCCTTGGGCTTCTCTTCGATGGACAGCGCATGGCCGTGCTCGTCGAAATCGATCACGCCGAAACGCTCCGGGTCCTTGACCCAGTAGCCAAACACGGTCGCGCCAGAGGTGTTGTCCGCCGCACGCTTGAGCTGCTCGCTGAAGTGCTGACCGTGGAAGATGTTGTCGCCCAGAATCAGGCACACCGAGTCATCGCCGATGAATTCTTCGCCAATCAGGAATGCCTGCGCGAGGCCGTCCGGCTTCGGTTGCTCCTTGTAATGAAAGTGCACGCCGAACTGACTGCCGTCACCCAGCAGCGCCTTGTATTGCGGCAGGTCCAGCGGCGTCGAGATGACCAGAATGTCTTTGATCCCGGCCAGCATCAGCACCGAGATCGGGTAATAGATCATCGGCTTGTCGTAGATCGGCAACAGCTGTTTGGAGACCCCGAGGGTGATCGGGTGCAGGCGCGTGCCAGAGCCGCCGGCCAGAACAATTCCTTTAGTCATGCAATCAGTTCCTTCACGTTGGTGCCCAGGCGTTCGCCCTGATAACTGCCGTCTTGCACGTTGCGGCACCATTCAAGGTTGTCGAGATACCACTGCACGGTTTTGCGCAGGCCGGATTCGAATGTCTCTTCCGGTGTCCAGCCCAGTTCGCGTTCGATTTTGCTGGCGTCGATGGCGTAGCGCATGTCATGGCCGGGGCGGTCGGTCACGTAGGTGATCAGGTCCGCGTAGTTCGCCACGCCTTTGCGCTGTTCCGGCGCCAGCTCTTCGAGCAGCGCGCAGATGCCGCGCACGACGTCGATGTTCTTTTGTTCGTTGTGGCCGCCAATGTTGTAGGTCTCGCCGACCTTGCCCTCGGTTACCACTTTGAGCAGTGCGCGGGCGTGATCTTCGACGAACAGCCAGTCACGCACTTGCAGGCCGTTGCCGTACACCGGCAGCGGCTTCCCGGCCAGGGCGTTGAGAATCACCAGCGGGATGAGCTTCTCGGGGAAATGGAACGGGCCGTAGTTGTTCGAGCAGTTGGTGACAACCACCGGCAGCCCGTAGGTGCGCTGCCAGGCACGAACCAGATGGTCCGACGCCGCTTTGCTGGCCGAGTACGGCGAGCTTGGCGCGTAGGGCGTGGTTTCGGTGAACAGGTCGTCCACGCCGTGCAGGTCGCCATACACTTCGTCAGTGGAGATGTGGTGAAAGCGGAAGGCGGCGCGCTCGGCGTCGGGCAAGGTCAGCCAATAGCTGCGAGTCGCTTCCAGCAGGCTGTAGGTGCCGACGATGTTGGTCTGAATGAATTCCGACGGTCCGTCAATCGAGCGGTCAACGTGGGATTCAGCCGCCAGGTGCATGATCGCGTCAGGCTTGAAGCGCGTGAGGACTTTACTCACTGCGGCCTGATCAACGATGTCCTGTTGCACGAACTCATACCGAGTGTTCGTGGCGATGCTCTGCAGCGACTCAAGATTGCCGGCGTAGGTCAGCTTGTCGAAATTGAGAACGTCGTGATCGGTGTTGTTGATCAGATGACGGATCAGCGCAGAGCCGATGAAGCCGGCGCCACCGGTAACAAGTATTCGCATGGATAAACCTTCTTCCCTGGAAAGACGTAAGACGATAAAGGCGTAGGACGATGGAGCATAGCTTGTGGGGCCTTGCTGACTGGCGCAAGAAGCAATCCACCGACGAGCGATGATATTAATTGATGGCCCATCGTAATTAGCGCCATTAAACCGCCGCAGGTGTTGCACGAGTTTAACGCCTGGCCTATCTATCGGTCTCTCAAGGCATTTCTTGACTGTCGCAGGTCGCGGGGTTGCTTAACGGTCGCGCAACTGGCGATATTGTCGGCGTGCCTTTATCTCTCAGGACTCCCTCCATGTCGCTCGACACTTTGATTCGTCGCTCCAGCCTGCCATGCCCGGACGTCGACGCCGCGCAGGCCGCCGAATGGCTGACGACGTATTACGGGCTGTCGGGGACGTTGAAGGCGTTGGGCAGCCATCAAGACCGAAACTTCCTGCTGGACTGCGATGACGGGCGACGTTTCGTCCTGAAGATCTGCCACGGTGCTTACTCAGCCACCGAACTTGCCGCGCAACATGCAGCGTTGCGGCATCTGGGCGCTGCGCCGCAAATGCGCGTTCCGGCAGTGATGCCGGCGCTGAAGGGTGAGGACTTGCTGTCCGTCGAGCACAACGGCAATGCCGTGCACCTGCGCGTTCTGGAGTTTATCGACGGGCAGTCACTGGCTCACGTCGCGCATCTGAACCGGCACATCGTGACCGGATTGGCGCAGCTCTGTGCCCGTGTCGACGTGGCGCTGGCCGGGTTCGAGCACCCAGGCCTGGACCGTGTGTTGCAGTGGGACCCGCGTCACGCCTTCGCGTTGATCGAGCACCTGCTCCCGGTCATCGCCGATGCCGACAAGCGCGCCTGTATCGCCGAGGCCGCCGAGCAGGCCCAGGCCTATTTGCTGCCGCTGGTGGCGTCGCTGCCGGTGCAGGCCATTCACATGGACATCACCGAGTACAACGTGGTCTGGGCGAGAGATGCCCATCGCCAGTGGCAGCTTCAAGGGCTGATCGACTTTGGTGATCTGGTGCGCACGTGGCGCATCGCTGACCTCTCGGTGACCTGCGCCGCGCTGCTGCACCATGCCGAGGGCGATCCGTTTTTCATCCTTCCCGCCATTCAGGCCTATCACCGGATCAACCCGCTTCAAAGCGAGGAACTGCTGGCGCTGTGGCCATTGATCGTGGCGCGCTCGGCCGTACTGGTCTTGAGCAGCGAGCAACAGGCGAGCATTGAACCGGACAATGCTTACATCCAGGCCAATCTGGCCAGCGAGTGGAACATCTTCGACGTCGCCACTTCCGTGCCGATTGCGTTGATGGAAGCGGCGATTCTCGACGCGGTGGGTGAATGGGAAGCGGACAAAGAGGCCGAGCCGTTCTCGCCGCTGTTGCCGAGCTTGAGCGGGCAGGGTTTTGCTTTGGTCGATCTGGGTGTGCTCAGCGAGCATTTCGTCGCGGGCAACTGGGAACAAAGCGGCATCGACGAGCAACTGCTGAAAGAGGCGGCCGAACATGGTCTGGCCGCCAGTCGCTATGGCGAATACCGGCTGTCCCGCACCCTGCCAGACAGTGCAAAAGAGCCGGACACCTTCGCGCTGCATACCGAATTGCAGATCCCCCATGGCACCGCTGTTCATGCGCCATTTGCCGGCAGCCTGCGTCACACGGCCGACGGCGCGTTGCAGTTGGTGGGCGCCGAAGTGAATCTGCGTCTGTGGGGCGTGCGCTCTGACTTTGACGCCGGTGTCGAGTTCGGCGCGGGCGACGTGATCGGGCAGGGCGGCGGCGCGTTGATCGTGCAGCTGTGTTCGGAGCCGGACGTGAGCCCGCCGCTGTTCACTGCGCCTTCGCGAGCCGCAGCCTGGCGTGCGTTGTGTCCGTCACCCAAAGGGCTGCTGGGTTTCGATTGCGATGCGCCGACGTTGGCAGATTCTGCTGCGCTGCTTGCCCGTCGCGATGCCAGTTTTGCTCGGTCCCAAAAGCATTATTACCAGGCCCCGCCGCAGATCGAGCGCGGCTGGCGCAACCACCTGATCGACATGCAAGGCCGTTCTTACCTGGACATGCTCAACAACGTCGCGGTGCTCGGTCATGGTCATCCACGCATGGCCCAAGTCGCCGCGCGGCAGTGGTCGCTGCTCAATACCAACTCACGCTTTCATTACGCGGCGATCGCCGAGTTTTCAGAGCGCCTGCTGAAGCTGGCGCCCGCCGGGATGGATCGGGTGTTTCTGGTGAACAGCGGCACCGAGGCGAATGACCTGGCGATTCGTCTGGCCTGGGCCTACAGCGGCGGGCGCGATGTCTTGAGCGTGCTGGAGGCTTATCACGGCTGGTCGGTGGCGACCGATGCCATTTCGACGTCCATCGCCGACAACCCGCAAGCGCTGAGCACGCGCCCGGATTGGGTGCATCCCGTGGTTGCGCCCAACACGTATCGCGGTGAGTTTCGTGGCGCGGACAGCACACCGTTCTACCTGCGCAGCGTGGACGCGCATCTGACTGCGATGGCCGAGCAGGGGCGGCAAGTGGCGGGTTTCATCTGTGAACCGGTGTACGGCAACGCCGGCGGAATCTCGCTGCCGCCGGGCTATTTGCAGCAGGTCTACGACAAAGTCCGCGCCCAGGGCGGCGTGTGCATCGCCGATGAAGTGCAGGTGGGGTATGGCCGTCTCGGTCACTCCTTCTGGGGCTTCGAAGAGCAGGGCGTAGTGCCGGATATCATTACGATGGCCAAAGGCATGGGCAACGGTCATCCCCTCGGCGCCGTTATCACCCGTCGCGAAATCGCTGAAGCGCTGGAGGCTGAGGGCTATTTCTTTTCGTCGTCCGGTGGCAGCCCGGTGAGTTGCCGCATCGGCATGGCGGTGCTCGACGTCATGGAAGAAGAAAAGCTGTGGGAAAACGCCCAAGTGGTTGGCGGCTATTTCAAGGAACGCCTGCTGGCGCTGATCGACAAACATCCGCTGGCCGGGGCCGTCCATGGTTCGGGGTTCTATCTGGGGCTTGAACTGGTCCGCAATCGAGAGACGCTGGAGCCTGCAACCGAGGAAACGACCTACCTGTGTGATCGTCTCCGTGAGCTGGGGATCTTCATGCAACCTACGGGGGATTATCTGAATGTTCTCAAGATCAAGCCGCCCATGGTCACCACCCGGCGAAGCGTGGACTTCTTTGTCGACAGCGTGTCGAAGGTGCTCAGCGAACTGGAGAGCTGAGTGGGCTCTTATCCGTCACGATTGGACTTTATTCCGATATATATCGGCGTTAGATGCCCGGATCTGCGCCGATTGCTTGATTAGTGTTTTTAAATCCGATTTTTATCGTCTATAACGTCTGTCTTCTTTTGCCGCAGACGCCCTCGTCGTTTCATGGAGTTCTGATTACTGTGACCACTCTCAACAGCACCCCCCGCGCCGATGGTTTCTATATGCCTGCCGAGTGGGCGCCGCAGACGCAAACCTGGATGATCTGGCCCGAGCGCCCTGACAACTGGCGTCTGGGCGGCAAGCCGGTGCAGAACGATCATGTTGCTGTGGCCAAGGCCATCGCCCGGTTTGAGCCTGTCACCGTCGGCGTCTCGGCTGCACAGTACGACAACGCCCGCGCCCGCCTGAATGTGCCCAACATTCGCGTCGTCGAGATCAGCAGCAACGACGCCTGGGTGCGTGACAGCGGGCCGACCTTCGTCATCAACGACGCGGGCGAGGTCCGTGGAGTCAATTGGGGCTTCAATGCCTGGGGCGGTTTCGACGGCGGGCTGTACGCGCCGTGGAACCTGGATGAACAGGTCGCCAGCAAAGTGTTGGAAATCGAGCGCTGCCCCCGCTACGTCACTGAAGGTTTCGTGCTGGAAGGCGGCTCGATCCACGTCGATGGCGAGGGCACGCTGATCACCACCGAAGAATGCCTGCTCAATCGCAATCGCAACCCGCATCTGTCCCGCGACGACATCGAAGCCGTGCTGCGCGATCACCTGTCGGTCGAGAAGATCATCTGGCTGCCGGACGGTCTGTACAACGACGAGACCGACGGGCATGTGGATAACTTCTGCTGCTACGTGCGTCCCGGTGAAGTGTTACTCGCCTGGACAGATGATCCGAAAGACCCCAATTTCCCGCGTTGCCAGGCGGCCATGGCGGTGCTGGAAAACGCCCGCGACGCCAAGGGACGCCCGTTCGTCGTGCACAAGATGCCGATCCCGGGCCCGCTGTTTGCCACCGAAGAAGAGTGCGCCGGGGTGGATCAGGTGCACGGCAGTCAGGAGCGCAACCCATCGGTGCGCCTTGCGGGTTCCTACGTGAACTTCCTGATCGTCAACGGCGGCATCATTGCCCCGTGTTTCGACGATCCGATGGATGACACGGCCCGCCAGATTCTCCAGCAGCTGTTCCCTGAACACGAGGTGGTCATGGTCCCGGGCCGCGAAATGTTGCTGGGTGGAGGCAACATTCACTGCCTGACGCAGCAGCAGCCGGCGCCCCACCGCAGCTGAGTTGGTTCGCTTCTTGCTGTTATCAAGCCCATCAGACGATGGGCTTTTTTATGGCTGGACGGTTTCAAGCCGGTCGTAGGAAGACGGGATCCCAGCAGCGCGTAAATGCCCTTGCGGGGTCGTCCGTCTGTAACAAAAGCTCCGTAGATTTCGCAGTCCACGACATAAGAGGTTGTCCTTATGAACGCAGGTCATGAGTTGCGAGTGGCTCGAGGTTTTTCTGCGAGCAGTGAAGCACGGCAGATGATGGCGGACTGGTTACGGACGACCCGGATCCCGCTGGTGCGCATGCAAGAGCTGCAGGCGCTGAAACAACGCGGTGATTTTCGCAAGATGCTGTCCAGGCGATACCCCAGCGGGTTGATCAATGACGCGGAAATCGAAGCGCTGCTGGGCGTGCTCCACAGCTGACGAAGGGTGAGAACAGGCACTGCAGAGCCTCCGTTTGACTCCCGTCAAATTGACACCTTCCGCAGACGGGGGATAGCATTCGCGCCTCCACCGCCTGTGGCCTAGCGCCATGTACGTGCATCAGTCCTCCACTGTGATGATTTCGTGCGGGCTTCCGGGACTGTTTCAGAGCCGGAAGACGCAATTGCCCACACCGGGCATTTGCCACAGCGCGCGATTAATCCGCTCACAAGGACAACAAGATGAAACAGCGTATCGGCCTGCTCGCCCTGAGCATTCTCGCCGCCACTCACGCCATGGCGGACGGTCAGGCAGATTCCAAGGGATTCGTTGAAGACAGCAGCCTGAAGATCAACCTGCGTAACGCCTACATCAATCGCGATTACAAAAACGGGCCGCAGGACCGCTCGGAATGGGGGCAGGCGTTCATGGCCGGCTACACATCCGGTTTCACCCAAGGCGTGGTGGGCGTCGGCGTTGATGCTTTCGGCCTGTACGCAGCGCGTCTGGACGGTGGCAAGGGCAAGAGCGGCGCAGGCGGTATCGACTTCTTCAAGCAGGGCGACAGCGGCAATGCGGCGGACGACCTGTCGCGTTTCGGCGGTGCGGTCAAATTCCGGGTGTCCAATACCGAACTGAAGTACGGCGACATGATGCCCGAGCTGCCAGTGCTGACGTACGACGGCTCGCGCCTGCTGCCTGAGTCCTACACCGGCACCATGATCACCTCCAAAGAGATCAAGGGCCTTACCCTGGTGGCCGGCCGCTTCACCGCCGAAGCCCGCAAGAGCGCCGAAGGCCGCGACAGCGGTGATCTGAAGAGCATCAACGTGTACGGCGGCAGCTATAAATTCACCGAGGCCCTCAGCGCTGCGTTTTACGCCTCCGACGACGAAGACGTGCTGAAAAAGCAGTACGTGAACCTGAACTACGTCTGGGCGATGCCGAAAGATCAGTCGCTGACCTTCGACTTCAACGGCTACAAGACCAAGCTGGACAAAGACTTCGCCGTCGACGACGCCCGCGACAACAAGATCTGGAGCCTGGCGGCGACCTGGGCGGTGGGCATCCACTCATTCACCCTCGCGCATCAGCGCAGCACCGGCGAGACCGGCTACACCTACGGCGGCTACCGCAACGCAGGCGGCACCGGCGATGGCGGCAACACCATCTACCTGGCGAACTCCTACTGGTCGGACTTCAACGGCAAGGACGAGCGTTCGTGGCAGGTGGGCTATGGCGTGAACCTGGGCACCGTCGTGACGCCGGGCCTCAGCTACCGCGTGGCCTACGTGCGCGGCGACAACATCGACGACGGCAGCGACCGTGGGCGTGGCGAAGAGCGCGAACTGTTCAGCCAGTTGACCTACGTGGTCCAGAGCGGCCCGGTCAAAGACCTCTCGGTACGCCTGCGCAACTCGTTCCTGCGCGTCTCCAACGATGTGGACCAGTACAACGTCGGCGGTAACGAAACGCGGATCTTCGTCGATTACCCGATCAACGTGTTCTGATGTCGAACGGCTGAAGAGCTGACGGCTTCACCCAGACGCCCCGGTCGCAAGATCGGGGCGTTCGGGTATGAAGGTTCACTGAACTGGCGATCCTGCCCGCTCTCCCGCTACCATCGCCGCATCCCACTCCAGCCGGTTTCACCATGGCAATCGCCGCGCCGCCCGACCTCTCCAACACCGCCGTCCCTGTGCAGCCTCTGTCACGGACGTATCCCCGCGGATTGTACATCGAGCCCCATGAACATGAGTGGGGGCAGGTGCTGTATGCGATGTCGGGGGTGATGTGGGTCGAGACGCCCCATGAGGCGCTGGTCGTGCCGCCGCAGCGCGCGGTCTGGTTGCCGCCCGGCGTGCCCCATGGGATTCGCGTGGTGTCGGATCTGGAAATGCGCAACATCTACCTGCGGCCGGCGCTCGCCCGAACCCTCGACGCCACCGTTCAGGTACTGGAAGTCGGCCGATTGCTGCGCGAGTTGATCGTCGGTCTGGTCGCCGAGCAGGACAAGGAGTCGGACTACTACGACGCCGTGGTGAAACTGGCGTTGCTCGAACTCAAACGCGCCCGGCGTTCGCTGCTGAGAGTGCCGATGCCCGATGACAGCGACCGCAGGCTGATGAGCGTTTGTCAGGCGGTGATGATCGAGCCATCCATCGACGTGTCATTCGAGCAGCACGCGGAAAACGCCGGCGCCAGTGTGCGAACGTTGTCCCGGCTGTTTCAGGCGGTGCTCGGCATGGGCTTCGCCGAATGGCGGCGGCAGGTGCAACTGGCGACCTCGGTGGCGGAGATCATTCAGGGCGTGCCGGTCAACGCCATTGCCCGATTGATGGGGTACTCGCCCAGCAGCTTCAGCGACATGTTCCGCCGCGAACTGGGCATGGCGCCCTCGCAGTACCCGGTCGTTGATCCATCCCACTAACGCCTGCGCCGATACTGTCCGAAATTCAGAAGCTCTTGGCCGGCAGCCCTTGCCGGCCCTCCTTACACTCTGGTCATCGCTTAACGCCGTCGCGCCTCTGGTCGCAGTGGTTGGCCTGCTTGACATGCAGGCCGGTGAATGGCTCTGGCGTGGGCAGGCAGTTCTTCTCCCATCTGGCCTCCTGAACCGACGGCCCCCTTTCCCCACTCTGGATGAATCCATCATGAAAGCACTGCAATTCTCCCGCACCGGCGACCTGGCTGCGCTGGAAGTCGTCGATCTGCCCACGCCCGTCCCGGCGGCCGGCGAAGTTCTGGTGCAGATAAAAGCAGCGGGCCTGAACCCCAGCGACGTCAAAAACGTCCTGGGCCGCTTCCCCTACACCACGATGCCACGCATTCCGGGTCGTGATTTTTCGGGCGTGGTCGTGGAAGGCCCGCAGGAACTGATCGGCAAGGAAGTATGGGGCACCGGCAAGGAAATCGGCTTTGTCCGCGACGGCTCCCACGCCGGCTACATCACGCTGCCGGCCAAAGGTGTGGCGATCAAGCCCGCGTCGCTGAGCTTTACTCAGGCCGCCAGTCTGGGCGTGCCGTACACCACGGCATGGGACGCGCTTGAGCGCAGCCTTGTGCAGGCCAGCACCCGGTTGCTGGTCATCGGCGCCAATGGCGCAGTGGGAAGCGCCGCCATCGCACTGGCGAAAGTGCGCGGCGCTCAGGTGCTGGCAGCGGTGCGTAAGCCGGATCAGCTGAAAGCGCTGCAAGAGCAAGGCTTCAGCGCGATCCAGCTCGACAAACCGGAAGACCTCGGTGCTCAAGTGAACGCTGTTTTTCCAGGCGGCGCCGACGTGATCTTCGACACCACCGGCTTCTGGCTGCCGGCTTCTGTGCCTGCGCTGGCCCAGTTCGGTCGCATCGCAATCATCGCCGCGCCGGTGGACGGCCACGTGCAATTGCCCGCGCTTGCGCTGTACCGCAAGGGCGGTTCGGTGGTGGGGATCAACTCGCTGCTGTACGGCGTCGAAGCCTGTGCACGGATGCTGGAGCAGTTTGGTAAACAGTTCGACGACCGCACCTTGCCGCTGCCAACCGGGCTGATTGAGTCGCCGTTGGAGGAAGGCCTGGCGCGTTATGCGGAAGTGAATCAGGGCGGCGCCGACAAGGTCATTCTGCTGCCGTGACAGGCAAGCACGAATCTTGGGGCAAGGCCGCCGGATTACTGGACGGGTAGCCCTTTGAGGTAGTCATGCTGGACGCGTTTGATCGAGCCGTTTGCCCGCAGCGTCTCGATCGCGGTTTTCAGCTTTTCGACCATCTGGGGGTCGCAGTCTTTCGAGCACGCCAGATACAAATCGGCAGTCATCAATGCCCGGCTCATCATCAGCGGGCGATCACTGATCTGCTTCCAGATATAAAGCGTTTCCGGCACGCCGTTGAACCACGCATCCACCCGGCCCTTGAGCAGCATCAGCGCCGGGTTCTCGCCAATCTTCAGCGGATAAATCTGCGCGGCTGAAAAACCTTCCTCACGTAGACGCGTCTCCTGCGCCGAGCCACTGCCCACGGCAATCATCTTGAAGGCCTTGCGCGCCTCCTCAAACGTCTCGACGTGACGATCAAGGCTGAAAAATGCCCGGTCCATTGTCATCACCGGCGCGATCCAGATGAAGTTGTCTTCGCGACTTTGCGTGCGGGTCAGCGGCGCGATGAGCTTGTTGGTACCAAGCTCCACATCCCGCTGCGCCCGCGGCCACGGTGGCGACAGCAGGTGGGCGGAATACCCGGCCATCGCCATGGCTTGGAGGGTGATGTCGCCCGCGATTCCGTGCTGGTCGCCTTGACTGACCATGGTCAGCGGCGGCGCTTCGGCCACGTACACGTCAACGACCGGCAGCGCAAACGCCGTTGACGAGCACGCCAACAGCGCGCTGGCCGCATAACGGGTACAACAGGAAATCCATTTCATGGCAGTTATGCTCAGGGGAAATAAGGCGCCAGGACAGCCCTTGTGCCGGGTTTGTTATCCAGTCTGGCATCGATCTTCATTTCTGCCGGTCGCAGTGCGCGTCCTGCGTCTACTGCAGAGAACATACTCAGGTGGCGGCGACTCAGGTCTTGTTGTGCTCATTGGTGTAGCGACCGCTCATCTCCCAGCCACACTCCACCAACATCTCGATCCAGTCTTCGTACGAGTCATCCACATCCAGCAAGTTCATGAATTGATCTTCGATATGGCACCGAAAGGTCTGCTCCTCGACGTTCCACTCCACATCCCGAATCCGCCAGACGCGCTGCATCGGCAACTGAATGTTCAAGCCATGGAAAGGGACGAACGGCAGCTCCACTTCGTAGAGCAGCTTGGACCATTCAGACGAAATCTCCGGGGTCTGGTGGGTCCAGACGTACTTGATCAATCGGACTTTGTGCACGGTTGGGCCTTCTGTCGTGTTTCTGATGACGGGTCGCTGTCCTGACGTAGACGCGAGGGCCCGTTGGATGGGTATACGTTACTCGATGGGGGCGGGATGGGGGAGGGGGCGCTCTGAATCTAAGGGCGCCGTTTGAACCTGACGGTTTGGTTCTCTCCGCGTGGCAGCCGTTTAGGAGCGATCCTGGTGAATGACTACGTTGAGCCCTTCTTCCTTGTCTGGGGCTTGGAAGTAGCTGGTGATCAAATCGAATTCAGCGTCGGTTGCCGCGAAGTCATGCTCGCCACGCTCGTTTCTGAGGTGCAGCCGGGCTCGGCAGGTTTCGTCATCGACGTCGATGAAGTGAAGGCTGTGCGAGGCCTGGGCGGTATCCGCCAGGCTGCGTAACCAGTGGCGGTCTGCGGGAGTGTTGGCGGGGAAATCAATCACCACATTGATCCCGGCTTTTAGCATGTCGATGACCAAGGGGCCGATGACATCTCGGAGTCTTCTTGAGAGTGACACGTAGTCGGCGACCGAGTGGATCTGGTCTGGATAGAGTCTTGAGAGCCAATGGTCTTCAGTCAGCAGGATTGCTGCTTGTTCGGCTTTTAGAGAATTCGCTAGGGTGGATTTCCCTGATGCGATCTTTCCGCACAGGAGGTGGAGTGTGGGCTTGGCCATTAAGACGTGTCCTTATGTCGAAGCACGATGATGCCTGTGGATTGAGGTCGGGACAATCAGGGGCAGTGCCGGGATGGCTGAGGCTTTTGAGTTGGTAAGTTCGTACTGCATCTCTCAATTGGAGAGATCTTGGTCCGGGGCAGCGTGAAAACTCGGGATCGGTACTAGAGGAGAAACTTGTACCAAGATCAGGCTATTCCGAGGCTGCTGAGACAAGGCGGTGTCGGATGCTCTGCACAGGCCGTCTGTTCTCAAATCGAGCCCAAATACAAAAGGCTCACCTTTCGCTGGGCCTTATTGCCAAATCTGGTGCGGCACCAGACTATGTGGTTCTTGTTATGAGGGCAGAGTTTTCCCGGGCTGAAGATTGGTGGGCTTTGCGACCTACCCCAAAGCTATCTATAAATAAGCCTGCTGATCATAGTGTTTTTTGTAATCGAATCTGAGAGAGAAGGTTAGCACTATAATGTGCGTGATGAAGGCAGATAACTAGAAGCGCTGAGCCGCATCATTGAATTGGTTCACGCCTTGGTGTGAACCAATTTCAAGTAGGAGATGTTCTAATTGTCACCCTGCACGGCTAAATCCATAAACATTTTTTACTCGCTGTGCAAAATAGCCACCTACGGAAGAGGCATGTACTAATTCTTGATATACATCGTCAGGTACATCATAGTACTCATATATGGATCCGTTTAGGAACTCTATTTCGAGAGTCTGCGAAGAGGCATCATGCCCAACAGATGCTATATTTGAAGAGCTAACAGATACACGTTCCATGATTTTTTCCTATTGTGAAATATCTTGGTTTCTCCAGGCGCTTACTAGCCTTGAGTAATCTTCATTGCTTCGTGTAGAGCTCCATTTTTCACCAATTTTTGGATCTGAGCTATTAGGGTATTTGTCATCTGGTAAGATATTGAACCTACACCGTGTTGGAAGTTGTGCTGCTTCGCCAACTATAATTGCCTCCCCGGTTCTTAGGACAGGAAGTGAGTCAACAATCCCGGCTAAACCGTCCGACATTGCTGCTTTAACTATTCCGCGATCCGTAGCATTGTTTATACGCAGTGAAATGATTGTTCCACATTGAGATAGAATGGTTTCATCTATCTCGGAGGGGCGCTGACTAACAATCATGGCTCCGACGCCGAATTTCCGACCTTCTTTAGCAATTCGCTGGACCATCTCTTTTGCGTGGCCGCCTTCTGACTTGCCAAGATAGCGATGAGCTTCTTCTAGAACTATAAGAAGCGGTCGCTCGCGCATACCTTCTGTAAGATTCCTGCCCCAAATTGCTGATTCAAAAATAATATCCAGGACTGCACATAAAAGAAGCGTCAGCCGCGCTGAGGGCATGCCTGACAAGTCAAATATGGTTATCGGTTTATCATGGCCTAACCAATCTTCTAAAAGCTCATGTAAGTCTTTATTAGTCGCGCCGGCACTGTCTGGATTCCAATCACCAGGCTCTAACAGAAATGAATACTGTGTGTCTATCAGCCGTGACTTCATCAAGTCAAGCTGCCTCTTCATTGCTCCGGCGCCACCTTTTTTTGGCAGTGCAGGGCCAGTTCCGGGAGGAAGAAATTTAGGCGCGACTAAGGAGTCAAAGTCTCCTCGTCCGTTTACAGCATATGCCGGGGTGGTCATCGCATTGTCACTATAATTAATAGTATCCTCGTGACAAAGGTCATACCAGATTTTCTTTAATCTATAAGGCAGCGGGGTAGTGCTTGTTATCTTATCTGCGTCTATGTTCTGTATGTTGTTTTTGACGATGCCAAGTTTCTTCTCGTCTACGGTTTTATCCATGAAAAGTGATCGTTGAGAGTCGTTAGGGTTGTTGCAAAGGAAGTCTATAAGTTTGTCTGGCGAAATGCACCAAAATGGTATGTATAACTGATTTTCGCCTGAGGGCATAATTGAGAAGGTCTTGGCTACATCATTAAGTGCTGGGCCATATTCGCCGTGAATATCTATCAGTAGAATTCTCGCAGAGGGTAAAGAGCTACCATCCTGTTTTATCACCATCGAACGAAGGATGCTGGCAGTACTTGTCGACTTTCCGGAGCCGGTAGATCCTAATACTGCAGAATGACGAGCGACCAATTTGTCCAAGTCCAAGCTTATTTCGATTCCCTCGGAGCTGGATAGCCTCCCGACTTGAAAGTGACTATTTAAATTTTTTCGGAATATCAACTTTAGATCACTCTCCACAACAAAGTGAACGTGATCGCCTATGCTTGGATATTCGCTTATTCCGCGATCAAAATTTCCTCCAATGGATTCTCCTACTAACTCTACTTTAATCCATTTTCTATCTGAAGATATTTTTGAGTCGGCATCAACCGTTGATGATTCGCTAGATTCAGAAATCACTCCGTATAGATGGTTGTAGCCCAAAGGTATTTTAACGAAACTTCCGACTTGCCCTATCCGGTAATTACGCCCTTCCAGCACGACAATTCCGGACTCTACCGAGGCGGCTAGCTCAACGGCCAATGACGAGCTCGAAACAGCGCTCACCACTCCTAAAAAAGTTGGTAGGATAGCAGTCATATGGTTTCCTCTAGCATATCCAACGGGGCTGGAGGCGCCGCATCTTGAGATATATCGCTACCAGCTGTTGCTAAAAAACGAGCTAGCCGAAGGAAGTCTCCAAGTAAGAACTTATTGTCCTTGTAGTATTCCGCTCTGATTTCGTGCCAGTTTTTGGTTGGAGGGGTGCCGATTTTCCACTTCGCTTCCACGCCATTGATAACTGCCCCATCGCTACAAAAGACACTTATTCCTGGGCACTTTAGGGCCAGTTCCTTTGCGGCTTTTTCATCGGCTAGGCTGTTAAATTGAAAGGCGAATAGCGCGGCTGTAGGGTTCGCCAATAGGCACTCAAGCAGGCGAGAGGAAATATGTGCATCTGCAAAAGAAAACCCAGTACATAAAATTAATGTGTCGGGCTCAAGGATGAAATTTTTAAGGCGTTCAAAAAGAGAGGAAAAGGGAGCAGCTTGTGTCTGGTCATATTTTATATGCGAAGGATATACCATGTTGGCATTTTTTGAGTTCGGTACACGAACAACTTCACCGTTGGCATTTGATTCCCAGCCAATGGAGCCATGGAGTTTCCAAAGCCTAACCCAGCGTGGCGGAAGATCATTTTTTGAAATGCTTGATGGATCGAAAAACGCGCTCTTGGATCCGCTGAATCCGTCAAAATATGGTGTTTTTGCTCGCTCTAAGGCATGCTCAATCAAAAGGTCATAATTTGTAGTGAAAATCTCAACCGCATACTTTCTATTAATTCCATTAATCCATGACACGACTTCGGAATAGGGGTTTGCTCCCACTGGTAGATCCTTCGCCACTACCTCCCGAATCGAGTTGCATATTGCTTCAGATAACGCAAAAAAATCCTGCTCCGAAAAATCAAATAGCCTGCCTCCACCTATCACCTCTGCAAGCATCCTGACGCGTGATAGAACTTTTTCAAGATTTGAATCAGCAAAGGAGGATTTTATTTGATCGTAGACTCCTCGTTGACTCTCAGAAAGCTCGGCTAACACTATTTTTTCGAGGCCGGCAATATTTGGTATCAGCGGCTGCCAGGCTCCAGCCTCACCTATATTTATGCTCACAGGTGCACCCGCGCCGATGAGCAGACCTATTTTCTTTCTTCCATTTGTAGCAAGTTGGCGAAATCCAAACATGTGCTGGTCTGGGTTGTGCGAGGTATTTTCCACATTCTCACCTGCGATTTTATTGGCGTTCCCATCGTAATAGCGGAGATTTATTTTTTACGCCTACTATGGGCCTTTTAGATCGGCAAACTTCGCAGCCATTGTTGGGTTACCGCGGTTTAGTTTTTTTATTGTGACATCCTGCGCTTTGTCGTTCGCCAAGCGAAGATTCCTGTCTGTACCTAAGAGCGCTTCTTTTGTTTTTTGGAGATGGTCAATTGATTTATCGATTTCGCTAATGGCTGTCTGGAATCGTTTTGCGGCTAAGTCGTAGTTCTTTGCAAAAGCTGATTTAAATGTTTCCAGCTCGGATTCGAAGTTCTCGATATCTATATTTTGCTCTTTCATGAGAGCAAGTTCGGACTTGAACTGCAAAGAATTTATCGCGGCATTCCGTAGTAAGGTTATAATCGGTATGAAAAACTGAGGTCTGACGATATACATTTTGGGGAATCTATGGAAAACGTCGACGATGCCTGTATTGTATAGTTCGCTTTCAGGCTCTAATAGGGACACTAGCACGGCGTACTCGCATCCTTTTTCGATGCGATCTTTATCCAGTTCTCTAAGAAAGTCTTCATTCTTTTTTTTGTTGCAGTTTGATCGTCCTCGTTCTTCATTTCGAACATTACGGAAACTATATCTGTTCCCGCTTCATCCCAGTCGCGAAATATGTAATCTTCTTTACTGCCAGTCCGTGTGTCGTTATCTTTTTCGAAGTAGGCTCTTGGGAAGGCAGTAGATCGGATACGATTAAACTCCGTTTCACAGTGCTGCTCGAGGGTTTCACCAACCATCTTTGTTGATAGTCGAGCCTTCATGTCCCGCAAGCGCTCGATAGCGTCATCGCGATCTTTGATTTGCGTTTCGTATTTATCCTTAAGGGACTTTTCAGCAAGTTTTTTCTCTAGTTCGGCTTTCTCGAGGTCACTTTGCAGTTTATCTCGCTCTTTCTCAATAGAGCTGACGGCCTCGGTAATTGCGAATTTTTTTCCGATCTCAATGGACTCGATTTTAGATTTTAACTCTTGAATTTCAGAATCTTTAGTCGCCTTGGTTTTTTGCAATTCGTTTAGAAGCTTTGCCTCTGCTAATTGAGAGGAGGATTGTTGCTCTCTATGTATTTTCTCAAGTTCGTATGTAAGAGCATCTCTTTCTTTTTCTACACCGTTTAATGCTTCACTGATCGCTAGTTTTCGAGCCAGTTGCTCATTGTTAATACAGGATCGAAGTTCTTGAATCTCTGAGTCCTTGCTAGCAGTCGCCTTATACAATTCGCTAGCTGCTTTCGCAGTCGCGAGCTCAATGGCGCTCCGCTTCTCTAATTCGGCTAGGTCGAGTCTTTCATGTAGTTGTTTCTCGAAGTCAGTATCTCGGACCTGCTTCAGAATATCTGCGTATCCAGCTTCATCGATTTTGAAGGCCTTTGCACAATGCGGACAGATAATTTCATGCATTTTTTGCCTCCGTGCAGATTTCTGAGTTCCTGATACTTGAGGACCAGCTTCCAGCTGCTGGCCTAGGTGGTTAGCTCGCTTGCGTGTCGGGGTATCAGTCCCCCGACCTCATAACCTCATTCGACTCTAGCACATGGCAGCGTGCTATCAAGGTGAGATGTTCCACGCAGGTTCCGAGTGCCCCTTAAGGGTTATTCGGACCAGCTCCCATTGTTGGCTTTATAACGACCGCTTGCGCTGAACACTCATGATTCTCAATCGATCAGTTAGTAATTGGGCGGTCAGCGTAGTAGCAACGCGTCGAAGGGTAGAGGGTGGAAGCTGCATTGGACGACGAGACCAGTGACGCGAGATCCTGAGCCAGGGAAGGCAGTGATGTGATGACAGGGGCATGCTTGACTGTCAGTCAGGTACAGCCCATTCCTTGGGCTGCGGCACCACCATCTGCATCGCTGTTGCTAGTGACTTCGGTGTTTGTCACGCCGATTGTCACGAGGGGAAATGCCGCAATGCCTTGTACAAGTTGGTCTGCAGCGGCGGTAAGAGCGCCCCTCTCTTTCCGGAAGAAAGAGACGGGCGCAGGTTGGCGCAAGGAAATGCCTACGCGAATAGATCGCAGCAGGGCAGCTACAAAGACGAACCGCCCACCTTGGCGATCGATACCTCAATCAACGCCCGCGCCGCATCGAGCTGATGCACCACCGAGCGCGCCAACGGGCGGAATTCCAGCGTGCAGTTATCTGCGACTTCGTAGGCGGTGGCTGCGGCGCAGGCGAGGTATTCGGAGGCGGTGAGCAATGCGTCCTCAACTCTGACGCCGGGCTTGACCGAGAACAGGCTCAGGTTGCCGAGGTTGGCGTTGGTGCAGGTTGATTGTAGGGCGGGTGTTTCGGGTGGGTGAGGGGTGGATCTAATCATGGTGTCTCTCCTGACTTGATGAGACCGACGCCGTTCGCGACTAAACGAATAGGTGGCGGCTGTACGCGGGTTAGTCGACCGGGAAGTCAGGCACCCGGCGCACCCGAAGGTGCCCCTCGTACAGCCACCATAAAAGGACAGAACCGATGTCGATGACAGCGGCTCAGGTTATGGGGCGTTACGCGCCTGACATGTTCGGGCGACTAAACCCGGTCGTTGTTTGCAACGACACGCGGGAAGGTAGTCGCCGGATCAGACACGTTCAAGCGGTCGAGAGGATATCGCTTAATTTCAGAAGCGTCCTACGGGATTTCGGACTTTTTGTAGGGGTTGGGCAGGTAGGTAGGACGGTAGTGCGGCGGAGGGCGCCTTCGCGGGCAAGCGCGCTCCTACGGGGATTGGCGGTGTGGCATTTGGCACAAACAAAAAAGGCCCACCTTTCGGTGAGCCTTTTTGCTAAATCTGGTGCCGGCACCAGGAGTCGAACCCGGGACCTACTGATTACAAGTCAGTTGCTCTACCAACTGAGCTATACCGGCGTTGTGGGCGCTGATTATAGGGATTTGATCTGGCGAGTAAAGCCCTAATTTCAGTTTTTTCGCGGCCCTTATGCCGGAAGGTGATTACCGTTATTCACAATCCGCAAAAACCGAAGGCGACGATCGGTCAGATTCAGTAACCATTCTCAATTGTTCGCAAGCTACTGTTTTAGCGCCAATTTTACGCTGACCAAAAAATGAACAAATGGTTGCATCCCTCCCAAAGCAGGATTTCCGGGCGTTCGCTGGGATTTCATCAACAGACTTATCCACAGGCGCGCGCGTCAAAAAATGCTCACGGCCGTTCTGCGAGAATGAGCAGATTCCGCGGAGTGACTTGGCGGTCGCAGAAGGTGCCGATACGCACGTCGTACCCGCCCTCGGTCAGATAAAGCGCACGGTCGAGGATGAGCCACATTTCCAGCGGTCGGCGGAAGAGGTTGCGCAGCAATTCGAGGTTGCGCACTTCGGCCAGACGCGCCCATCCCGCCGCCTCAAGGACCGTCCAGTCCTGAGTGCCGGGGGAGGGGAGTTGCTTGAGTTCGGCGAGGTCGCGGCAGTAGTCGGCGAAGGGTTTGTCGAGCCAGGCGCTGGGCAGTGAGGGCGTTGGCAGGTAGTCGTCGACGCCGCGCAGCGCTCGCTGCAGCAGGTCGAAGCCGAGGCGGCGGGCCATGGAGGTGTCGCGCTGGCGGCGTACGCGGGCGCCGGCGGTGACGGTTTCGCTGAGGGGCAGGCCGAGGTCATCGATGGAGAGCGTAAGCGGGGACGCTTTGCCCTGCTGGGAGATCGGCAGGTAGTGCTCGCCGGCGATGCGGTTGTAGCAGCAGGGCGCGATGGCCAGTTGTTGGCAGCGCGCGTCGCTGGCGAGGTGCATGAGGCGCACATGAAGGTCGCCGCAGGCGTGGAGGGCGACGGGCGTGTGATGGGCTTCGAGGCGCGCGCCGGCATCGTCGGCCATGACGTCTTGATGCAGATGGTTCGCGGTGACGCCCAGTTTGTTGCTGAGTTGCCGTCCTGCTTCAACCAAGTGCGCATCGTATTCCAGGCAGGTCAGGGCTTGGCCGCCCTGGGCGAGGCGCCGACCGAGGTGGCCTTTGCCCGAGCACCAATCCAGCCAGTGGGTTGGCTGTCGCTGAAAGCTCAAGCTTCTGGCGAAGGCCTCGATCTGTTGCCACTTGCGGCCGGGCACGTCGGCGCTCATGCGCGATGACACAGGCTCCAGGCTGACGGGAGGCAGCGGGTCGATCTCGCTTAATGCCTTCGACTGTAAAGCTAGCTGAGCAAAGGGCTGAGGCGCACTGAGCTGTTCGGGATGGTTGTGCGCCGCTTCTGCCTCTTCAAGCGAGCGTTGTCGCAACCAGCGTGACAGCTCGGGGTGCTGGGACTCCCACGGCAGGTGGCGATGGGTGAAAGGTCGTGGGCGCCACAGGGCCTGATGCTCCAGGAGGAAGGCATCAAGCGCGGCGAATCGGGATTGGAGTTGCGCGGGTGTGAGTGGCATTGGGTTATGGCAGTTGAGCGGTGATGTGCAGCATACGGTGAATCAGTGCCTGAGCGCGTTTATCAGGCTCGGCAATCTTCGGCGGCTGAATGCCGCTTTCGCGAGCAAGCTCGCTCCCACCTGGACCGTGTTCTCTGCGGGAGCGCGCGGCGATCCTCAGCGCCCTTGGCTGGCGTCCACTCGCAAATAGCGCTCAAGCAGCTTGAAGCCTTGCACCAGCACGAACGACATCACTAGGTAGATCAACCCGGCGATGAGGAAGGTCTGCTCCGGCATGTAGGTTCGCGCGTTGATAGTGCGGGCCATGCCGGTGATGTCGAGCAGGGTCACGGTGCTCGCCAGTGCGCTGGCCTTGAGCATCAGAATGACTTCGTTGCTGTAGGCGGGCAGGCCGATGCGTGCGGCGCGGGGCAGGATGATGTACAGCAGCGCTTTGCCTTTGGACATGCCCAGTGCGCGGGCCGCTTCGATTTCACCGGGCGGCACGGCCTGAATGGCGCCGCGCAAGATCTCCGCGATGTAAGCGGTGGTGTGCAGCGTCATGGTCAGTGCCGCGCAGAAGAACGGATCGCGCAGGTAAGGCCACAGCGGACCCTTGGTGACGGCGTCGAATTGCGCCAGGCCGTAATAGACCAGAAACAGCTGCACCAGCAGCGGTGTGCCACGGAAAAAGAAGATGTAGGCGTAAGGCAGCGCGCGGACATAGGCGTTACGTGAGGCGCGGGCGATGCCCAGCGGAATGGCGAGAATGAGGCCGGCAATCACCGCGACGGCGACCAGTTCCAGCGTGACGGTGGCGCCGTGCAGCAGTTTCGGCAGCCATTTGAGGACGAAGTCCCAACTCATGACGCGCTCCTCGCAAAGCCCACGGAGGCACGTTTCTCCAGCCATGCCAGGCCGATCATCGACAGTGCGGTCATGCACAGGTACATCAGCGCCGCGACCATATAGAAGGTGAAAGGCTGCTTGGTGGACGTGACGGCGATCTGCGCGTGACGCATGACCTCTTCAAGCCCGATGACCGAGACCAGCGCCGTGTCCTTCATCAGGATCATGAACAGGTTGCCGAGCCCCGGCAGCGCAATGCGCCACATCTGCGGCATCACCAGTTTGAAGAAGATGCGCGATCGCGACATGCCCAGCGCCAAGCCGGCCTCGCGATGACCTTTCGGGATCGACAGCATGGCGCCGCGAAACACCTCGGTGGCGTACGCGCCGAAGCACAGGCCTAGGGCAATGACGCCAGCCGCGAAAGCACTGAGCGACAGGTTCGGAATATCGAACAGCTTGCCGATCGCCCGCATCGAGCTGACCGTGCCGAAGTAGATCAGCAACACCCACAGCAATTCGGGGATGCCGCGAACCAGCGTGGAATACGTGCCGCCCAGCCACTGCAAGGCCCGATTCGGCGATGTCTTCGCCAGCGCCCCGAGCAGGCCGAGCACCAGCCCCAGGCAGAGGGCCGACAGCGCAAGTTGGAGGGTCATCAGCATGCCGGCGGCCAGGGCCGGGCCGAATCCATAGAGATCGAAGTTCATGGCGTTGTTTGTCTAGAGGACAGACGCCACCGTCTGCGCGGGCAAACGGCGGCGATGGTCAGGCAGGTCAAAGGATGCTGAACGGGAAGTACTTGTCGTTGATCTTCTTGTAGGTGCCGTCGGCGATGATTTCTTTCAAGGCTTCGCTCAGCTTGTCGCGCAGCGGGTCGTCTTTGCGCACCGCGATGCCGATCTTGTCGTCAACCGGAAGGGCGTCACCTTTGAACTCGAAGCTCTGGCCTTCCTTGCCTTTCAGCCACTCGTAGCTCGCGTATTTGTCGCCGAGCAGTGCGTCGAGGCGGCCCGACGCCAGGTCGAGGAAGGCGTTTTCCTGGGAGTCGTACAGCTTGACGGTCACGTCGTCGCCCCAGTTGTCTTCCAGCCACGTCCCGGACAGGGTCGCGCGTTGGGCGCCGATGGTCTTGCCCTTCAACGTTTCCTTGATGGCGGCCAGGTCGCCGCTGAGGTTCGTGGTCTTAGGCGCGACAAATTGCAGCTTGTTGGAGTAGTACGGAATGGTGAAATCCACGGCCTGCTTGCGTTCTTCGGTGATCGACATCGACGAGATCAGGAAGTCGAACTTCTGCGCATTCAGGGCTGGAATGATGCCGTCCCAATCGGAGGTGACGGTCTCACAGGTCACTTTCATCTTGGCGCACAGGGCGTTGCCGATCTCCACGTCAAAGCCCACCACCTGACCGCTGGCGTCTTTGTTGTTGAACGGCGGATAGGCGCCCTCGATGCCCATTTTCAGGGTGTCGGCAGCAAAGGCGCTGGAGGCCATGGCCAGGGTGGCGGCAGCGGCCAACAGAATGTTTCTCAGGGTCTGCATCGATGTTGCTCCGTTAGCGATTGCTGGACATGAATTGTTTGCAGCGCGCCGACCGCGGGTCATCGAAGACCTGGTCTGGCGAACCTTGTTCTTCTATCAGCCCTTGGTGCAGGAAAATCACTTCGCTGGACACCTGCCGGGCGAAATTCATTTCGTGGGTCACCATCAGCATGGTCCGGCCTTCTTCGGCCAAGCCACGAATAACACTAAGCACTTCTTGCACCATCTCGGGATCGAGGGCAGACGTGGGCTCATCGAACAGAATGACCTTGGGCTGCATCGCCAGCGTGCGCGCAATCGCGGCACGTTGCTGCTGACCGCCCGACAACTGTGCCGGATACGCATGACGCTTGTCGGCGATCCCCACTTTGGCCAGCAATGCTTCGGCAACTTCGGTGGCCTCGGCCTTGCTCTGCCCCAGCACGCGGCGCGGAGCCTCGGTGATGTTATCGAGGACGGTCATGTGCGGCCAGAGATTGAAATTCTGAAAGACAAAGCCGATCTCGCTGCGCAGGCGGTTGATCTGACGGTTGTCGGCAGCGATCAGTTCACCTTTGCGGGTGGCTTTGAGCTTGAGCTCTTCGCCGGCCACGAGAATCTGCCCCTGATGCGGGTTCTCCAGCAGATTAATGCAGCGCAGCAGCGTCGACTTGCCTGAGCCAGAGGAACCCAGAATCGAGATCACGTCGCCATCGCGCGCACTCAGCGAGATGCCCTTGAGCACGTCGAGTTCGCCGTAGCGCTTGTGCAGATTGCGGATTTCCAGGGCGGGCGTGGCCTCGGCCATGTTCAGTCCTCGTGTATTCGGTGGGCTCATCGGGTTGTCGAGTGGACGCAACCTGGCGGCGGCAGCAGTCGTGCTGCGCGAGGCCTTTTGAGGATGAGCTTGATGAGCGCCGGCGCAGAATGCCGTTGCGCAAAAAGGGCGCGATGGTGCCAGCTTTAACCGCCGTGGGGAAGGGTGTTCCGGCCATTGCGGGGATTGATGGCCGTTAATGTGCGCTTATTTGGTGCTATTTCATCTTGAGTGTGTATTTTCGGTGCGGCTAATCGTCACCCTCCTGTTGCTCCAGGTAACGTTTCCTACGCGACTGGCGAATTGCTATTGCATTCATGGACTTGCGTAAATGGTCTGGAGCGCGCGTATCCCGCTGCGACGTCGTATCTGAAACATCCTGGCGTAATTCTTGCGTAAAAAATAAATAACAGAGCTGTTGTGTTCTCTTTACGAAGAGCCGCCACGCGTCCTGATCCGTACAGAAATCCTTCTAAGGTTGGTTCCATGAGCAGTACACCCAACGCTTCAAACCTAGAACAAGGGCTCAAACCGCGGCACATCACCATGCTGTCCATCGCGGGCGTCATCGGCGCCGGCCTCTTCGTCGGCTCCGGCCACGCGATTGCCGAAGCCGGGCCGGCTGTGCTTCTGGCCTACGGCGCCGCGGGTACGCTGGTGGTGCTGGTGATGCGCATGCTGGCGGAAATGGCCGTCGCTTCGCCGGACACCGGTTCTTTTTCGACCTACGCCGACCGCGCGATCGGGCACTGGGCCGGCTTCACCATCGGCTGGCTGTACTGGTGGTTCTGGGTGCTGGTCATCCCGCTGGAAGCCAACGCCGCCGCGACCATCCTGCATGCGTGGTTCCCGAACGTGGCGATCTGGGCGTTCACGTTAGTGATCACCCTGCTGCTCACCGCGACCAACCTCTTCAGCGTGAAGAACTACGGAGAGTTCGAGTTCTGGTTCGCGCTGATCAAAGTGCTCGCGATCATCGGCTTTGTGGTGCTGGGCATTGCGGCGGTGATGGGTCTTCTGCCGAACAGCCAGGTCAGCGGCGTCAGTCATTTGTATGACACGCAGGGTTTCCTGCCTAACGGCATGGGGGCGGTGCTGGCGGCGATGCTGACCACCATGTTCTCGTTCATGGGGACGGAGATTGTCACCATCGCGGCGGCAGAATCGAAGAATCCCGGCCAGCAAATCACCAAGGCCACCAATTCGGTGATCTGGCGGATCTGCCTGTTCTATCTGCTTTCGATCTTCCTCGTCGTCTCGCTGGTGCCTTGGAACGACAGCCGTCTGGCTGAAGTGGGTTCGTACCAGACCGTGCTCGATCTGATGGGCATTCCGAATGCCAAGCTGATCGTCGACATCGTCGTGCTGGTCGCCGTGACCAGTTGCCTGAACTCGGCGCTGTACACGGCTTCACGCATGCTCTTTTCCCTCGGCAAACGTGGCGACGCCCCTGCTGTTTCCCAGCGCACCACAAAAGCCGGCACGCCTTACTGGGCGGTGCTCCTGTCGACCGGCGCTGCGTTTGCTGCCGTGTTCGCCAACTACGTCGCACCTGCGGCGGTGTTCGACTTCCTGCTCGCAAGCTCGGGCGCCATCGCACTGCTGGTGTATCTGGTCATCGCCGTGTCTCAGCTGCGTATGCGCCGCAAGCGTGAAGCAGAAGGCCAGGCCGTCGACTTCCGCATGTGGCTGTTCCCCGGCCTGACCTGGGCAGTGATCGTGTTCATCGTCGCCGTGCTGACCATCATGCTGTTCCAGGAAGGCCACCGCATGGAGATCATTGCCACCGGGCTGTTGAGCCTGATGGTCGTGGCTGCTGGCCTGATCGTGTCGAGCCGTCGCAAAGCGGGGAAGGCAGGCAAGGTTGTGCTGAATTGATGGAGCAGTGAGTCGGTTGTGACCGACCGCTGTCGAGAAGCCGCTATCAGGGATGATGGCGGTTTTTTTTCGTCTCGATGATTGGGTCGCAGTGGGGGGCAGTGTCTCAGCGCATCCTGCCCAGCACCGATTTGCCGCGCACTTGATGCAGCACCACTGCGGCCAGATGCAGCGCCACCAACCCTGCCAATACCGCGCACAGGACGTGATGCAACTGATGCAGCTCCAGCAGCGCGATCTTTGAATGGATGAGCTGTGGCAGTGGTACCAGCGCCAGCAGCATGACCGGGTGGCTCATCATCAGCACCCCGGTAATCAACACGCCGGCTACTGCCCCGTAGATAGCTTTGTGCGCAGCGCTGGCCAGTCGCGCCTGGACGTTTTTAGCGGAGGGCCGCGCAGGGGCTTTCACCGCCAGCCACAAACGCCAGGCAAAGAACGGAATAAACAGGCTGGTCAGTTGGGGATTAAACGACTCGACCCATTGCCGAAACGGGTTGCTCTCATCGAGCAATGCCACGCCGAAGCCGCTGAATGTCGCCCACAGGATGACGGCCGCGGACAGCCAATGCAGGAAAATTCGGGTTCGGGAGTAAGTGCTCGTTTCGCCTGACGTCGGTGCCGGCAAAGCGGTGTTTAGAGGTGTCAAAACGGCCAGCCTTTAGTTGAGAAGGAGTTGCATTCTCGTAATGGCGCAAAGCTACCGTTTTGACCGGGGTCATGTAAATCAAAAAACGTTTTAAGAACGCCCGCCTGCACCTTTCGCGTTCTTTTTCTGCAGGATCACGGACGCTTCGTTGTAGGCAGTCTGGAAGGCGTCGCTGCCGATCCATTCAACGGCCGAGTCTTCATCTTCCTCGTGGAACAGCCCGCGGTAGGTGATCAGCAGGCCCATCATGAAGTCGGTCGCCGGCTCTTCGTCTTCTTCGGCAATCACCAGCTCCAGCACCGGGTATTGCAGGAAGACCACGCACAGCGCCAGCAAGCTTACTGATTCGGCCTGCTTCATTGCTTCGAACAGGTCGTCGAAATCCGCAGGGTCGAAACCGTTTTCTTCGATGTCTTTGAAATCAAACGTGCTCAGGTCGATCTCGACGTCATCGAAAGGCTCGTTGACGAAGGCATGGTTGAGCACCGGGTGAATAACGCTCGGCCGGGCCTTGCCGGAACGGTTCTGCTTGGCTTTGGCCTTTGCACGCTGGGCGCGTTTTTGCTGTTTGTCGGGGGAGGCCATGACGGCGGTTCCTTGTGCGGTGCAGCCATTCGCATGGCCCAGGATCATCGGGCGCGTATTGTATTCAGTCTTGCGCCGGTTCGTCGTGCTTGTTGCGGTCGATCCCCAGCATCTCCAGTGTGGATTCCATCTCGATCTCGTCGAGAACCGCGCGGAAGGCCTCGTAGAAATCATCGTCGTGGATGCGCGCCCTGACGGTAGCCTCGTCCAGTCCGTGGGCCCACATCAAGTAAGCGCCAAGCGTGTTCACCAGGACGTCGAGGTAGTCGTCGAAGTCGATGTCGTAGAAAGCGTGGGCGGCTATGGGACCTCTGGCAAAGGCATCGAGCAGATCGAGGAACCCTTGCTGCTCGGCAAGCTTGAGCACTTCGTAATGCGCGAGTCGCTGCTCCTGAGACGGCTCTGGCGCAGGGGAGTGATACACCTCCGCTATCAGCATTTCGTCCTCAGTGATCGACATCTCGTCGGACTCGCCTCTTATCACCGCCGCCATCGCCTCCCGCTCTTCTTCGTCCATGGTTTCAAGGATGTCGGGCTCTACGAAATTCTTCAGCAGGGTATCGTCGTCCAGCAGCGCTGCGTCGTCGTCCGAGACGAAATCAGGCATGAAGTAATCCGGGACGATCGGGTTGGGAGTCTGCGGATGCTGGCGAGCGACACGCTGCTCTTTGGCTTTGGTCTTGGCGCGCTTGGCTCGTTTTTGTTGCTTGCTGACAGATGCCATCACGAAGCTTCCTTGGTTAGCTCAAGCCTGCGATGTTAATAAATTGCGCCCAATAAAAAACCCCTGAATCTTTCGATGCAGGGGTTTTTCGGGATTTATGGTGCCCAGAGACGGGATCACAGGGGCGAGTCTTATGCGAGGCTACATTTTCAATTGCTCAAACTTCCCGGGCGCTGAAAATTTCCAGACCACCTTGAATGCCGCACCGCCCGAGATCAGCTCCGCCTGCCGAATGATGGCAGGCCACCATCGGACAAGATTTTCGGCCTTACTCCAGTAGGTCGTTTGGCCCCATTGCCTCGCGAGGCAGAAAACCGGTAGCCCGCACTCTCTGAAGGCCTGCCGCTCGGCGTTTCCCTTGGAGAACTTGTCTTGTGACACCACGGCCCACCCGCCTTCGGCAGTGAGGTCGGTAATCCAGTGGATGTCACTTGTGTCCGCTGGAAACCTGTCCCTAAGTGGGATTACGACATGGCCTTCGCCTCTGCATAGCTCGTGCAAGGCTCTGGCAATGGACGGTGGAAGATTGTTATCGATCAGAAAATTCAAGCAGCGATCCTATGCTCAAAGGTCACCGCAGCGTCCACTGCTGCGGTCGGAATTTCGAAAATCACGGACACACGTTTTGCGTCTTGGCCTTCAGCCAGGTAAGCCTGATAAATCGACGCCGTATCGATACCAGCGGCGGAGAGCACCGGTTTTCCAAAGTTGCGGTTCGGGTCCAGCACGATTCCCCTGCTTCGCTTGACTGGATACCAACGCTGCGCCTTTCCCTCGCCCGTATAGTCAATGCCCTCATACAGCGCAGGGGCGATTACTTGCCTGAATGCATACTGACGTTTCGCCAGATCCAGGATCGCCTCGTCGCCAGTTTCATCAAAAACGGTAGCGAATATGCTCCTGCCGTCAGTCTGGAATCTTCTGCAGGTGAACGGATAGTGCTGGTCAAAAATTTCCTTGGCTTGCCTGGATGCCGCGCGAATAGCTTGAAGGCTCACGCCGTGCTTTCGGAAGACATCAACAAATCTGATCTCAAGCAGGTCGTGGAAGCCAAGCAGCTTCTCGTCTCCGACATCCAGCTCAGGAAGCCACAAACCGGAGTGCTCCACACCATCCGCCTTATAGCCGAACAGCCATCTGCGAATGTCCTTGGCGGGTATGCCTGTGTAAAGGGCTGCTTCTGAGGGCGTGTACACGCCGACCCCAATGAGGCGGCTCGACGATTCGACAGTCTTCATGCACACCTCCCGTGTCCGTGGCTGCTCAAAAAAATGCATTCTGAGGTTGATCAGGGTCTCGTTCAACTGATCTTGGGCGGATGCTCAGGGCAAAATTTTAAAAAGGTGGGGGCGCGGACGGGTGAAAGTTTGATGATCCCGTGCTGTGCCTGGAGTGGCGACGCTTAACAAATCCATTCGTAGCAGGCGTCTGTACGGCGGAGACCTCCGAGGGCACCCTAGTTATTCGCGCCCAATAAAAAACCCCTGAATCTTTCGATGCAGGGGTTTTTCGGTATTTATGGTGCCCAGAGACGGAATCGAACCGCCGACACGGGGATTTTCAATCCCCTGCTCTACCGACTGAGCTATCTGGGCAACGGGGCGCATTAAACGTGTTTTTCAGGATGTCGTCAAGCGGGGTGTCGAAAAAAATCTGAATTATTTCCTCCGCTTACGACGAACACTGTCTGCGAAGGGTTATTCGGCAGGGGGAACGTAGCCGTCGGCCTTGGCGTATTCCTCGCCGGACAGGTATTTGTCCATCTCGGTCTGCAGGAATTTGCGATCTTCGGCGTTCATCATGTTCAGACGACGCTCGTTGATCAGCAGGGTCTGGTGTTTCTGCCAGTCGCCCCAGGCTTTCTGCGAGACATGGTTGTAGATGTCTTCACCTTTGACGCCCGGATACGGCGGACGGTCCAGGCCAGGCAATTCTTCTTTGTATTTGCGGCACATCACGGTGCGGGTCATGAGGACTCTCCTGCATTCAATACGTCGGCTGCGTTTTTCAGCAGTTTCTTCACCGGGGCGGCAAGGCCCAGGCGCGGCGGGGTGGCGAGGTTATACCAGAGCCAGTCGTCCTCGGCCACGTGATGGGCGGACGCGCGGACCCGGACCAGCCAGGGTTCGATGCTCAGCTGAAAGTGGCTGAACGTGTGGATCAGGCCCGGCAAGGCTTGATGCTCGCCCAGCTCAAGGGCGTGCTGGTTGGCCAGATGCTGCATGTCGTTGAAGTCGTCCAGTTCCGGCAAGCTCCACAGCCCGCCCCACAGCCCGGTCGAAGGGCGGCGATACAGCAGAATCGCGCCTTCGTCGTTGGCAAACATCGGCATCAAGGTGCGCTTTTGCGGCACGACCTTGCGCGGTTTAGGAATTGGATAACGGGTTTCCTGGCCCAGCATGTGGGCTTCGCAGCCACGCTCGAGGGGGCAGAGGAGGCAGCTGGGTTTGGTCCGGGTGCAGAGCGTGGCACCCAGATCCATCATCGCCTGGGTGTAGTGATTGACCCGGCTGTGCGGCGTGTAGCGCTCGGCCGTGGTCCACATCTGCTTCGCCACTTTGGGCTCGCCGGGATAGCCTTCCTGGGCGGTGAAGCGGGCGAGTACGCGCTTGACGTTGCCATCAAGGATCGGCGCGCGCAGGCCCATGCTGATGCTGGCAATCGCGCCGGCCGTTGAGAGGCCGATACCCGGCAGCTCGACGAGCTTTTCCACGTCGCGGGGGAATTCTCCGCCGTGCTCGGCCACCACGATTTTCGCGGCCTTCTGCAGGTTGCGCGCGCGGGTGTAGTAACCCAGCCCGGTCCACAGATGCAGGACCTCATCTTCCGGCGCGTTGGCCAGAGCCTGCACGGTAGGCAGCGCTTCCATGAACGTGTCGAAATAGCCAAGCACGGTGCTGACCTGGGTTTGCTGCAGCATGATTTCCGACACCCACACGCGGTACGGGGTGATGTCGTGTTGCCAGGGGAGGTCGTGACGGCCGTGGCGGTCGTACCAGTCGAGAACGGCGGAGGAGAACTGCTCGGGTTGCATCAAGGGTTCCGGTGATCAAAGAAGTTGGGTTGCTATATCCGCAGCCAGACGCCGCGCTGTCGGCGGCCAGTCAAAATGAATGTGGGAGTGTGCGCACTCCCACCACTTAACTGCGCGGCGCCTGAGTCAGGCTTAACGCTTGAACAATCCCTTGATCGCGTCCTTAAGCTCGGGACTGACCTTGTCCCCCAGCTTTTCATCGATCTTGTCGCCAATCCGGTCGCCTGCCAGCTTTGCAGCGACCTTGCCCAGGCCGTCGTTATCCAGACGACAGGCCTTCGCGCCCATTTCCAGCGGGCCACGGCAGAGCACCGGCCATTCGATGCCGACAAAGCGCGGGTTCACTTCGCAGGCAGGGTCCGGCATGTCGCTCTTGTCGCCTTCGATGATCACCCCGACGCGATAGTTCATGCCCATGACGCGCAGGTCGATGTCGCCATCGCCGTTGACGGTCAGGCCCGGGGTGCGGACTTTCAGGTCCGGGTTGCTGGCCACGCCGTTGCGGAACACCAGATTGCCATTCAACTGCTGGAAGGGCGTGTCCTTGCCACGCGGCTCGCCACTTAAGCTCTTGCGGTTGAGCGTCGAGATGCCGCGGCAGAGCTGCTGCTCGAGGTTGGCGTTGACCAGCACGCCGTCGTTCAGCGCAAAACTGGCAGTACCGTTGAGGCTCTCGACCAGCGCCTTCTCGCTGTTGCCTTTGGCGGTCACATCGCTGTTGAGGTTGAGCAGGCCGCGCAGAGGCGGCGTGGTGCCCTGGCTCTGAATGAAGTGTTCCACCGGCACTTTGGCGATGTGCGTCTGCACGCTGGCCAACGGCACCTCGGGACGCGCGTCGAGATTGCCCTTGACCTCGAAATTACCGTTGTACAGATCGCCGCGCAGGCTGTTGACAGTTATCACGCCATCGAGCGCCGAGGTTTTCAGCGCCGCATTCTGGATCGGCAGTTTCTCCAGGGTCAGTTTGCCGAAGCTCAGATCGGCGTCGACATCCAGTTTGCGCAGGCGCTCAAGCGGCAGCAGCTTCGCGTCGCTCCAGGCGCCTTGGGTCGGCTGATTCGGCAGAGGCGAGGTGCCTGAGGCCGCCATGGCTTCGGCCTCGGCGCCCTGAACTTCGGCTCTGCGAGCGGCGCCCGCGCTCTTCGCCTGCTCGCCTTCTGGCTTGCGATAGCGGTCGGCGTCGAACGTGTCGGCCTTGAGTTGCAGGCGCAGGGATTGCTTGGCGAAGTCCTCCACGGCGATGTGGCCGCTGATGGTGCTGTCGTCGAGTTTCACCGTGAGGTCGTCCAGCGCCACGCTGTTGGGCGTTGCCGCGATGCGGGTGACCAGTTCCAGTTTGTTCAGGCTGCCGTCACCAAGGGTCGGCGCAGGCTGGCCGATGTTGTCGAGGAAGTCGCGCAGGTTGAACTGCGCAATCGAAATGCCCCCCGTGAGCTGCGGGGTCTTGTCCAGGTCACGCACATGCAGCTCGCCGATGGCGCGCAGCTGGTTGGCGGACAGCTTCAGGTTGGTCCATTCCGCGACGTTGGCGGACATGTCCGCCAGCAACTGGCCCTGGGCCGAGAACGTCAGCGTCTTGCCCTGAAGTGGATCGCCCGTCACATCACCCGAGAAACGCATGTCGTCGAGCTGATAACGCTTGAGGGCGCGATCAAAGCGCAGCTTGCCCGTCAGTTCGGTTTTGGTGCGCACGACGGGTTGATTGGTGCTGAGGAATGCGGTCAGTTTCAGCGGGATATCGGTCGCGTTGTGGATCGGGCCGGTGCTCAGCTGAATGCTCTCGGCGGTGAACTGCCGGGCCTTGGGAATATCGTTGAAATCGATCCGCGCGTTGTTCACGGTCAGGCTGTCGATGTCCAGCTTGAGCGGCTGCCACGGCTTGTCGGGCTTGGCCGACGCGGTATCAGTTGGCGCTTCCGGCGTGGCGGGGGGCTGGGCTGGATTGGCCGCGGTCGCGGGTACTTTGCCGATGTCTTCCCAGTTGCCGTGGCCGTTTTCATCGCGGGTCAGCGTCAGGTTCAGGCCCTCGACGCGCACGTCGCTCATCTGAACTTCTTTGCGCAGCAGCGGCAGCACGCGCACGGACAGCCCGAGCATCTGCAAGTCGGCGAAGGGTTTGGTCGGCTCGCTCAAGGTGGCAACGCTGGCGTCGTGCAGCTCCAGGCCAAGCCATGGAAACAGGCTCCAGCCGATGTCGCCATTGAGCGTCAGCTCGACATGGGCGCGATCGCGAACCAGTTTTCGAATCTCGTCTTTGTAGTCGTTGGGATCAAAAAAGTGGGTCAGGGCAAAGCCAAGAGCCACGATGATCAGCAACAGCCCGAGAAGGGTGAGCCCCAGGATTTTGCCGAACGCTTTCATGGGCGAGTCCTTGTGTCGAGTCGTTCAAAATTTAGCCCGCGAGTATAGCGTTCTCACGCAAGCACCGGGTTTTGGATCGCCATAGACGTTGCCGATCGAGTTGGCGGCGACCTGCACAGTGACAGACGGCACTAAAAAGGTAGTAGCAGAATGCTTTCTTTTAGGCCGCAAATGGTAATCTCGCGCCATTCGCCAGCCGTGCTGCGTCGAATTGTCACGTAAAGAGATGTCCTGCCGATAAACCACCGAGGCCTGCGTGCTTTAAGAGTGGTGGTGGGGCTATGTCGCTGTTCTTGCGGGATACAACTATAAATTGGGGGCAACAATAAGATGACTACGAGCACTGCTCTGGGCGGTACTGCCGCTCAGCCTGCGTTCTTGTCCAAAGAGCGCATTATCGCCAAGCGCGGTTTCAACCGTTGGCTGGTTCCGCCAGCTGCATTGGCAATCCACTTGTGTATCGGCATGGCCTACGGCTTCTCGGTGTTCTGGCTGCCGCTGTCCAAGGCAATCGGCATCAAGACCGCTGTCGCCTGCCCGGCTGACATGGGTTTCTTCGAGCAAGTCATTTCGTCCAGCTGTGATTGGCCGATCTCCATGCTCGGCTGGATCTACACCCTGTTCTTCATTTTCCTGGGTTGCTCCGCAGCGATCTGGGGCGGCTGGCTGGAACACGCAGGCCCGCGCAAGGCCGGTGTTGTATCGGCACTGTGCTGGTGTGGTGGTCTGCTGATCTCGGCGCTGGGCGTTTATACGCACCAGATCTGGCTGATGTGGATCGGCTCGGGCGTGATCGGCGGTATCGGTCTGGGCCTGGGTTATATCTCGCCGGTCTCGACGCTGATCAAGTGGTTCCCGGACAAGCGCGGCATGGCGACCGGCATGGCGATCATGGGTTTCGGCGGTGGCGCGATGGTTGGCGCTCCGCTGGCAACCGCACTGATGAGCCACTTCGCCACGCCTGACAGCGTCGGTGTCTGGCAGAGCTTCGCGGTGATGGCGGTGATTTACTTCGTCTTCATGATCGGCGGTGCACTGTCCTATCGCGTTCCGCCGACCGGCTGGAAACCTGAAGGCTGGACCGCTCCTGCGAAGAAAGCCAACAGCGCGATGATCACCAACCGTCACGTGCACGTCAGCGTTGCGTGGAAGACCCCGCAGTTCCGTCTGGTCTGGCTGGTGCTGTGCCTGAACGTTTCGGCAGGCATTGGCATCCTCGGCATGGCTTCGCCCCTGCTGCAGGAAGTGTTCGGCGGCAAACTGCTGGGCAACGATCAGCCTTTCGGGCAGTTGGATGCCTCGCAACTGGCGGCCATCGCGGCCATCGCAGCCGGCTTCACCGGTCTGCTGAGCCTGTTCAACATCGGCGGACGTTTCTTCTGGGCATCTTTCTCGGACTACATCGGCCGTAAAGCCACCTACTTCGTGTTCTTCGCGCTGGGCTTTTTGCTCTACGCATCGGTACCGACACTGGGTCACCTGGGCAGCGTTGCGCTGTTCGTGGCGGCGTTCTGCGTCGTGCTGTCGATGTACGGCGGTGGTTTCGCAACCGTTCCGGCGTACCTGGCCGACCTGTTCGGTACGCAAATGGTCGGCGCGATCCACGGTCGTCTGCTGACCGCCTGGGCTGCCGCTGGCGTGCTCGGTCCGGTGCTGGTGAACTACCTGCGTGAGTATCAGCTGAGCCACGGCGTTGCACGCGCCGATGCTTACGACATCACCCTGTACATCCTCGCGGGTCTGCTGGTGTTGGGCTTCATCTGCAACCTGCTGGTGCGTCCGGTGGCCGACAAGTACTTCATGACTGACGAGCAATTGAAGGCTGAGCAAGCTTTCGGTCACGATGTCGGCGCCGATCACAGCACTTCGCTGGAATGGAAAGCCGATCCAAGCACCAAGCCACTGGCGATTCTGGCCTGGCTGGCAGTGGGCATTCCGTTGGCATGGGGCGTGTGGATCACTCTGCAGAAGACTGCGGTGTTGTTTCACTAAAAGCTGATCGAGGCAGCCTGAGATGTATCAGGCTGACCTGAAACCTGTGGGCGCGACCGGGGTGGCGATCCACCTTGCTCGCGAAGACGGTCTAACAGTCGACAGAGATGTCGAACGTCAGGGCCTATTCGCGACCAAGCTCGCTCCCACATTTTTTTGCCTGAATGTATTCGCTTGTACACACATGTCTATCGCATGCGGCCGGCATTTCCCTCGGTCAGGCATTGCTCGCTTCATGTTTCTGTTTCCCCGCCACACGCCTATAATGGCCGCCTTTTCGCCCAATGATTTAGCGGAGCTGGTGATGGCCGAACGTATGGTGTTCGTCGAGCGCGACACCCTGGAAACCCAGATCAAAGCCTCGATCAACCTGGATGGCACCGGAAAGTCCCGATTTGATATCGGCGTTCCTTTTCTTGAACACATGCTCGACCAGATCGCCCGTCACGGGCTCATCGATCTGGACATCGAATGCAAAGGCGACCTGCATATCGACGATCACCACACCGTGGAAGATGTCGGCATCACGCTGGGTCAGGCGTTCAGCAAAGCCATCGGCGACAAAAAGGGAATCCGTCGCTACGGCCACGCCTACGTCCCGCTGGATGAAGCGCTGTCGCGCGTGGTCATCGACTTCTCCGGTCGGCCTGGCCTGCAGATGCACGTCCCGTACACCCGCGCCACCGTCGGCGGCTTTGATGTGGACCTGTTCCAGGAGTTCTTCCAGGGCTTCGTCAACCACGCCAATGTCACGCTGCACATCGACAACCTGCGCGGCCACAACACCCACCACCAGATCGAAACCGTCTTCAAGGCGTTCGGCCGTGCATTGCGCATGGCAGTGGAGCTTGATGACCGCATGGCTGGCCAGATGCCGTCGACCAAAGGCGTGCTGTAATGCAGACCGTCGCTGTTATCGACTATGGCATGGGCAATCTGCACTCGGTGGCCAAGGCGCTGGAGCACGTTGGCGCCGGTCGCGTGCTGATCACCAGCGACGCCGACGTCATCCGTGAAGCCGACCGTGTCGTGTTCCCCGGGGTCGGCGCGATTCGTGACTGCATGGCTGAAATCCGCCGCCTGGGCTTCGATGCCCTGGTGCGTGAAGTCAGTCAGGACCGTCCGTTTCTCGGCATCTGCGTGGGCATGCAGGCGCTGATGGAGCGCAGCGAAGAGAGTGGCGGCGTCGATTGCATCGGCGTATTGCCCGGTCAGGTGCGCTTTTTCGGCAAGGATCTTCACGAAGACGGCCAACATCTGAAAGTCCCGCACATGGGCTGGAACGAGGTGGCGCAGGCCGTGGATCATCCGCTCTGGGCCAACATTCCGGACATGGCGCGGTTCTATTTCGTACACAGTTACTACATCGAATCGCCCAACCCGCAGCAGATTGTCGGACGTGGCCATTATGGTCATGACTTCGCCGCTGCCTTGGCCGATGGCTCACGTTTCGCCGTGCAATTCCACCCCGAGAAGAGCCATACCCATGGCCTGCAGTTACTGCAGAACTTCGCGGCGTGGGACGGCAGCCGGTAATGAGCAAGAAGACCAAGCCGCCGATCCTGACCCTCACTCCCGAGCAGGAGAGCGAGGCGTGCCACACGATCAAGCGGTTCATGGAAGACCGTTTCGAGCTGGATCTGGGTTCGTTCGAGGCGGCTGAAATTCTGGAATTGTTCACCCGCGAGATCGCACCGCATTACTACAACCGGGCGATCTTCGATGTTCAGACGCACCTCAAGGAGCGTTTCGAAAGCATCGAAAGCGACCTGTGGGCGTTGGAGAAGAGCAGCTAGAAGCGTCAAGCCTCAAGCTGCAAGAATTAGTAGAGATGCGACTTGCAGCTTATGGCGTGCGGTTCGCGGCTTTTAGACGAAGGAAAAGCTGATGCTCATTATTCCCGCGATCGACCTTAAAGACGGCGCATGTGTACGTCTGCGCCAGGGTCGGATGGAAGATTCCACGGTGTTCTCCGATGATCCGGTGAGCATGGCTGCCAAGTGGGTCGAAGGCGGTTGCCGTCGCTTGCACCTGGTTGACCTGAACGGCGCATTCGAAGGCCAGCCGGTCAATGGTGATGTCGTGACCGCGATTGCCCGTCGTTACCCGAACCTGCCGATCCAGATCGGCGGCGGTATCCGCTCGCTGGACACCATCGAGCACTACGTCAAAGCCGGCGTAAGTTACGTGATCATCGGTACCAAGGCGGTCAAGGACCCTGACTTCGTCGCCGAAGCCTGCCGCGCGTTCCCGGGCAAAGTGATCGTGGGCCTGGATGCCAAAGACGGCTTCGTCGCCACCGACGGCTGGGCTGAAGTCAGCACCGTGCAGGTGATCGACCTGGCCAGGCGCTTTGAAGCAGACGGCGTCTCGGCCATCGTTTATACCGACATCGCCAAAGACGGCATGATGCAGGGCTGCAATGTCCCGTTCACCGCCGCGCTGGCTGCCGCGACCCGCATTCCGGTGATCGCTTCGGGCGGCATTCATAACCTGGGCGACATCAAGGCGCTGCTCGACGCAAAAGCACCGGGCATCATCGGCGCAATTACCGGCCGTGCGATCTATGAAGGCACGCTGGATGTGGCTGAAGCCCAGGCGTTTTGTGACAGCTACGCAGTCAGCTCCGAGCAGTAAGCTTCAAGCTGCAAGCTGACCTCGATCCGCTTCTACTTGCAGCTTAAAGCTTGAAGCTTGTTACTTAAGGACTAACCATGGCCCTCGCCAAACGCATCATCCCTTGCCTGGACGTCGACAACGGCCGCGTGGTCAAGGGCGTGAAGTTCGAGAACATCCGCGACGCCGGTGATCCGGTCGAGATCGCCCGGCGTTATGACGAGCAGGGTGCCGATGAGATTACCTTCCTCGATATCACCGCCAGCGTCGACGGCCGCGACACCACGCTGCACACCGTCGAGCGCATGGCCAGTCAGGTGTTCATCCCACTGACCGTGGGTGGCGGCGTGCGCACCGTGCAGGATATTCGAAACCTGCTCAACGCCGGTGCCGACAAGGTCTCGATCAATACCGCTGCGGTCTTCAACCCCGAGTTCGTCGGTGAAGCCGCTGCCCGCTTCGGCTCGCAGTGCATCGTCGTGGCCATCGACGCCAAGAAGGTTTCGCTGCCCGGCGAAACCCCACGCTGGGAAATCTTCACCCACGGCGGTCGCAAGCCGACCGGCCTCGACGCGGTGATGTGGGCGAAGAAGATGGAAGACCTCGGTGCCGGCGAAATCCTGCTGACCAGCATGGACCAGGACGGCATGAAGAGCGGCTTCGACCTGGGCGTGACCCGGGCGATCAGCGATGCCCTCGGCATCCCGGTCATTGCTTCCGGTGGCGTCGGCAATCTGCAGCATCTGGCAGATGGCGTGCTGGAAGGTCATGCCAGCGCGGTGCTGGCAGCGAGCATTTTCCACTTCGGCGAATACACCGTGCCAGAAGCCAAGGCGTTCATGGCCAGGCAAGGGATTGTGGTTCGCTGACCCTGATGCGCTGGCTGACCATAGCCTGGTCAGCCAGCGCCACTTCCTTGATCCAGCTTACTCGGCGACTCTCCGATCAGGGCAGCAATAGATCGGTGCGCGGCGACGATGCCTGACTGGCCATGTCGTAGGCCTTGGAGCACAGCTTCATCGGTGATGGTGTCGCCTTGATGATCATCACCTCGTCGAATTCAGGTCTGTATCCCTGCGGGTCATCGCACTGCACCGTGTCAGCCGGGCCGGATTTGAACGTGTACACCCAAAGCGTCGGGTTGGAGTAGTACGGCATCACTTTGTAGCCGCCATCGGCCATGCGCTCGATGGTCAGTTCCGGCATTCGGGTCGGACCCGGCGGCGCGATTTCCATTGCCACAATCACCGGCTTGTTCATCATCTCTTGCGCGGGTCGCTGGTCAGGGGAGTCCACACCGATGATGCACAGAAAATACAGGCCGGCCTCCGGGCCTACGCGATCATCGATCAACGCCTGCGTGGCGCCCTGGGCGTTGCTGTAGTGATGCGGGCTTTCACATTCCGTCGGCGTGCGAACGGCTTTGTAGCGGTAGAGAGGGGTGTCCAGCGAGAACGGCCACGACCACGTGGGCAAAACGGTACGGCCCTGATCGTCGAGGGTTACCCGGCTATAGGGGTTTGGCGAGTAGCTCGCCCCCAATGTCATCTTGAGCGTCGATTGCAACGTGCATTCAATGTCCAGCGGGTTGAATACGCCTTGGCTGAAGCAGGTCTTGAGGCCCAGCGCCGGGCTGGAATAAGAGGTGTCTGGGGATAGCACCGGTAGCCCGTTGTTGATCTCGCAGGGCGCGTTCGGCTGGCAGCGATTTTCCTCTTTGACGCCCTTCGTGGACGTGCTGAGTACGCCAACGATCTGATTGGAAACCCGGTCCAGGACGGGGCTCCCCGAACTTCCCGGCGCCACACCTTGGCAGCGATGTTTATGAAATCCGCGGAAGACGTACACATCCTCCAGCAGGTCCGCGCTACCTTCCAGCGGGCATGCCGACGGGCGTAATGCAGGTGCGTCTTCGTGGCCTGAAGGGACGCCGACGATCACCAGATTCACGCCGTTGCCAGGTGCATGGGTACTGATGCTCAGTGGCTCGATGCCTTTGTCGAGCAGCGACTGCAGCGATGTGTCCAACTCGATAATGGCCAGGTCTGCACCACGTGTGGTCGCTCGCACCAGTCTTTTCAACCGGGAACGCTCGGTGTTTTGCAGGTTGCCCAGGAAGTAATCAAAATCGATATGGCCATCCAAAGGGATGTCGCTCGAGATATTCATGGCGTCCTGACTCACGCAATGGCCACTGGTGAGGATGTAAGCAGGCCCTGATGCAACCGGACTGCCGTTGCGTGAATCAATCAAGGACGCGCTGCAATGGATGTCGGGCCTCTCTTTGCTGGGTTGCAGACGGCCTACCGCCCTCCATGGGGCGTGACGGTTTTGCGCGTTATCGAGAGGGATGGCCGCCGAGTCATTCTCCAGTCCTTGGCCATAATCGTTTGCCTGGGTAACGCCTGCGCCCATGAGGCTGATGAGCGCGACGCTGCACACAGCATGTGTGAGATTTTTCATTGAATACCTGTCTGGTCTGTTGGCGCCCGCGTCTGGTGCGGGCGGTTGGAAAGAGGCCGTCAGGTAGTCAGATAAAATGCGCTCGGGTCACATACATATTTATGGCTTCAGCGACAAAGCACGGCTGCCGGCCGAAGGCTCTGGACAACGGTGCGGAGGGCCTGCACCCTGTGCGAAGTCATGGATAGAGATGAGTCAAATGCTGAGAATTTCAGCTTTTCTTTTTGCGCTGTTCGGTTGTGTTGCAAGCGCAGTGATTCATGCAGAAGAGCTGAACGGCTCTGCTGGCGGAAGCACGCGGGCGGACACCTCGTTTGTCCTGCTGACAGAGAACTTCCCGCCTTACAACATGGCCACGGACGGGAAAAACTTCGCCCAGGAAAGCAACATCAAGGGCATCGCCGTCGAGGTGGTGCGCGAGACCTTCAAGCGCGCCGGTATCGGCTACAACCTGACCCTGCGCTTTCCCTGGGATCGCATCTACAAACTGGCGATGGAAAATCCCGGCTACGGCGTGTTCGTGACCGCGCGATTGCCCGAGCGCGAAAAGCTCTTCAAGTGGGTCGGACCGATCGGCCCGGACGACTGGATTCTGCTGGCGCGGGCTGACAGCCCAATCCAGCTGAGCACGCTTGAAGCCGCGCGGTCTTATCGAATCGGCGCCTACAAGGGCGACGCCATTGCGATGGAGCTTGCGCGTCAGGGCATGAAGCCGATCACGGTGCTCAGCGACAAGGACAACGCCCGGAAGCTGGTCGACGGTCAGCTCGACCTGTGGGCCACCGGCGATCCGGCGGGCCGCTACCTGGCGCGGCAAGAAGGCATCACGGGATTGAAAACCGTGCTGCGCTTTAACAGCGCCGAACTGTTCCTTGCATTGAACAAAGACACCCCGGATGCAGTAGTCCAGCGGCTGCAACGTGCGCTGGATCAGCTGCGCAAGGAAGGCGTGGTCGATTCGATTTTCGCCGAATATCTCTAAGGACTGCTAGCACCTCTGGCGAAGCGCCTTCGGCCTAGCGATAACGCCCGTTCTTGCCATGGCCGGCCATCGCCTCATTTCCGCGCTCAGTGACCATGTGGCGGATCTCGATCAGCTCTATACCTTGGGATTTAAGCTTGGGCAGCTCGCGCTCAAGCACGTCAAGCGTCACCGGATAGGGGTGGCCGATCATCACGGCCGAGCCCTGCTTGTGCGCCAGTTTGATCGCCGTCTGGAGCTGGCCGCTAATGGCCTCTGCGGTGCGCTCGTCGTCCAGGAAGACGTCGCGGGACACGCTGGCGAGACCGATCTTCTGCGCCTCGGCGGCGGCAACGGTTTTGGCGCTGGTGCGGCTGTCGACCAGAAACAGATGGCGGCGCTGCAACTCGCCCACCAGCCAGCCCATGGCCACCGGCTCTGCCGTCATGCGGCTGCCCATATGGTTGTTGATGCCAGCGGCAAAAGGGACTTTCAGCAGCGCGGCGTTCAGACGCGATTCGAGTTCGGGGAGTGGCAGTTCGGGATGCCAGGCGTACGGCCCGGTCGCGGGGTCCATGGGCATGTGCAGCATGACCGTCTTGCCAGCCTTGTGCGCCTGACGGGCAAACTCGGTGGCGTGGGGCGTGTCAGGCATGATTGCCAGCGTCACGGGGCCGGGAAGGGCCAGCGCGCGGCTGTCCCGATCAGGGTTCTGTCCGAGATCGTCGATGATCAAACTGAGATAGGCGACCTTCGGCGCTTTGCCGACGGTCGCTGAGGACTCGGCGGGCGCCGCATGTGCAGCACCCGTTGTGAAGGCAAGGGCGCAGATCAGCCCGGTCAACCAGACGCGCATCTCAGTTGCCGCGCGTGACACTCAAACCCTTGAGCAAGCTGAGGGCCTGGTTCATCTGGTAGTCATCGTCCTGCGGACGCGCCTTGCCAGCCTTCGCCTTGGTGGTCGGCTTGTCCGCGCCGCCGTTGCCGTTGCCCAGGTGGCCGAGCAGATCAGCCTCTTTGTAGTTGTCGCCATCGGCTTCGGCGGTGAGCTTGGCGCGTTTGACTTCGATGTCCGGGTTGATGCCCTGGGCCTGAATCGAGCGACCGTTAGGCGTGTAATACAGCGCGGTGGTGATCTTCAGCGCGCGGTCGTTGGCCAGCGGCAGAACGGTCTGCACCGAGCCTTTGCCGAACGTATCGGTACCCATCAGGATGCCGCGCTTCTGGTCTTGCAACGCGCCGGCGACGATTTCAGACGCCGAGGCGCTGCCGCCGTTGATCAGCACAACCAGAGGCACGCCCTCGCTGGCGTCGGCCGGGTCTGCCGAGAAGCGCAGTTCGGAATTGGCGATGCGGCCTTTGGTGTAGACGATCAGGCCCTTGGTCAGGAAGTGGTCAGCCACTTCAACTGCCGCCTGCAACACACCGCCCGGGTTGTTGCGCAGGTCGAGGATCAGGCCGCTCATCTTCTTGCCGTTGTCTTTGCGCAGCTTGGCCAGTGCCTTACCGACTTCTTCACCCGTTTTGACCTGGAACTGGGTGATGCGGATATAGCCGTAACCCGGCTCCAGCATCTGCGCTTTCACGCTTTTGACCTGAATGGTCGCGCGCGCCAATGTCACATCGAACGGATTGCCGCCGTCACGAACCAGCGTCAGGGTGATTTTCTCGCCCAGCTTGCCGCGCATTTTGTCCACGGCTTCCTGCATGGTCTGGCCCTGGGTCGGCGTGCCGTTGATCTTCACGATCAAGTCTCCAGCCTCGATACCAGCCTTGGACGCAGGGGTGTCATCGATGGGGGAGACGACTTTTACAAAGCCGTCTTCGACGCCCACTTCGATACCCAGCCCGCCGAACTCGCCGCTGGTGCTTTCCTGCAGCTCCTGGAAGTCTTCCGGGCCCAGATAAGCGGAGTGCGGGTCGAGGTTGCTGAGCATGCCCTTGATGGCGTTTTCCAGCAGAGTCTTGTCATCAACGGGCTCGACGTAAGCCGCTTTGATCCGGTCCATGACCTCGGCGAAAGTGCGCAGCTCGTCGAGCGGCAGCGGCGCCTTGATATTCGCGGCGTTGGCGGGCGCAGTGGCGGCAGGCACAGCAGCCGGGGTGGCGCCGGCAGCCTGGGCCAGAGGAGCGCCGATAACCACGGCGATAGTCAGGGCCAGCGAGGTGAGGCGGGACGAAAACAGCATGTCTTACGAACTCCTGAGTGAGGTGTCGACTTATCCTTGAGTGCGACACCATTGGGCCGGATCACTAGGGCGACCCTGCTGACGAATAGCGAAATACAACGCCGGAGTGTCCTGACCGCCACCACTGTTACCGACAGTGGAGATCGCTTCTCCGGCTTTTACGACGTCACCGGCCTCTTTCAACAGGCTCTGGTTGTGACCGTACAGACTCAAATAACCATTGCCGTGGTCGAGGATGACCAGAAGCCCGGCGCCGCGCAACCAGTCGGCGAAGACCACCCGACCACCGTGCACCGCGCGGACCTGGCTGCCTGCAGCCGCACTGATCAACACACCGTCCCACTTGGTGCGCTCGTCATCGCCACGGCTTTCGCCGAATCGCGCCAACAATCGACCATCGACGGGCCAAGGAAGTTTTCCCCTTGCTTGCTCAAAAGCGCCGCCATAGGACTGACCGGCACTGGAAACCATCGCGCCGGGCGCCTTGGTCGGGCGCCGAGGGGCCACATCGCTATCGTCCTTCGCGTCGTCTTTCGCGCGGTTTTTCGCCAGCGCTTCTTGCTCGCGTTGCCGTTTCTCGGCTTCTTGCTGCGCCAACAGCGCTTTCTGACGCGCCTCTTCGGCTTCGCGGGCCTGACGGGCGAGAGTTTCTTCAATGGTCTTGAGGACCTTGGTCAGGTCGGCCTGATCCTGCTGCCGCGACTGCAGCTTCTGGTCGCGGGCTTTGTAATCCTGATTCAGCTTGGCCAGCGCCACCTGACGTTCCTGGCGGACGGTGTCGAGCTGGGCTTTCTGGTCATCCAGCGAACTCTTCTGCACCAGAAGCTGCGCTTGCTGCAGGTCGATGTCTTTCTCGACGCCGGCCAGCTGGCGCAGGGTTTCGTTGAAGCTGCGCAACTGCTCCAGGCGTGCCTTGCTCAGGTAATCGTAATAGGTGAGGGTGCGGGCGAATTTTTCAGGGTTCTGCTGATTGAGCAGCAGTTTGAGGTATTCCTGGCGGCCGCTCTGATAAGCAGCGCGGGCCTGGATGGCGATCAATCGTTGTTGTTCAACGCGTGCGCTCTGGAGTTTTTTTTTCTCCTGGTCGAGCCGTTGCAGCTCGCTTTCACTCTTTTTTAGTTCCTTTTGCAGGGCCTCCACCTGCTTTTCCAGCTTGCCCATCTCGGTTTCAGTGGAGCGCAGGTCTTTCTGGACCCCGGACTTTTCTTCTTGCAACTGGCCCAGCGCTTTCTTCAGTTCGGTGATGTCCTGACGCGTGGCATCCAGCTGTTTCTGCGTTTGTGCGCGATCATCGTCGGCGAAGGCCGGATTGAGCAGACAAATCAAGGCGAGGGTGATCAGGGCGCGAAGCATGAGGTTGGGCGATACCAGGAGTAAAGACGGGCCTAGTATGCCCGGCGGTGGCTGCAAAAAAAACGCTCGGACGACGTGGCCGTCAGACATTTCATACAAAACCGGCCCGCCAGCGACTGGCGGGCCAGTTCAAGAGGCTTACTTGGCGACCAGAATCGGGGTGCCGGTCATCTCTTGCGGGATTTCCATGCCGAGCAGCATCAGCATGGTCGGTGCCACGTCGGCCAACACGCCGCCTTCGCGCACCTTCAGGTCACGCTTGCCGACATAAACGAAAGGCACCGGCTCAGTGGTGTGAGCAGTGTGAGGCTGGTGGGTCTCCTCGTTGGTCATCTGTTCGACGTTGCCGTGGTCGGCCGTGATCAGCGCTTCGCCGCCGACTTTTTCCAGCGCCTGGGTGATGCGGCCGACGCAGACGTCGAGGCATTCGACTGCCTTGACCGCTGCTTCCATGATCCCGCTGTGGCCGACCATGTCGCCATTGGCGTAGTTGACGACGATCACGTCGTAACGCTGATGCTCGATGGCGTCGACGATTCGGTCGGTGACTTCCGGCGCGCTCATTTCCGGCTGCAGGTCGTAGGTCGCGACTTTCGGGGACGGGATCAGGATGCGTTCTTCGCCGGGGAAGGGTTCTTCACGGCCGCCCGAGAAAAAGAACGTCACGTGGGCGTACTTCTCGGTTTCGGCGATGCGCAGCTGCGTCTTGCCGTTGTTCGAGAGGTATTCGCCGAGCACGTTGTGCAGGCCGGCTTTTTCGAACGCCGCGGGTGCGTCGATGTTGGCGGCGTACTTGGTCAGCGTCACGAAGCCGGCCAGTCTGGCCTGACGACGACGGGCGAAGTCTGCAAAATCGTCTTCGACGAACACGCGGGTCAATTCGCGGGCACGGTCGGAGCGGAAGTTCATGAACACCACCGCGTCGCCGTCCTCCACTGTCACCGGCGCACCAATGCGGGTGGCTTTGACGAATTCGTCGTTTTCGCCGCGCTCATAAGCAGCGTCCAGCGCGGCCTTGGCGGTGTCGGCGTGGAATTCCGACGTGCCGTCAACAATCAGGTTATAGGCCGACTCGACACGGTCCCAGCGATTGTCGCGGTCCATGGCGAAATAACGGCCGATGATCGTGGCGGTGCGACCTTTGCCCAGGCGCGCGTAAGCGGCTTCCATGGTGGCGAGGTATTGATGGGCGCTGCGCGGTGGCGTGTCGCGCCCATCGAGGAAGGCGTGCAGGTAGATCTTGTCGGCGCCGCGCTGGGCCGCGAGCTCAACCATCGCCACCAGGTGATCTTCATGGCTGTGAACGCCGCCGTCGGACAACAGGCCGAGGATGTGCACGGCCTTGCCAGCGCCCACGGCCTGATCGACGGCTTTGCAGATGGCGGGATTTTCGAAGAACTCACCGTCGCGGATCGCTTTGGTCACGCGGGTGAAGTCCTGATACACCACACGGCCGGCGCCCAGGTTCATGTGGCCGACTTCGGAGTTGCCCATCTGCCCGTCAGGCAGACCGACATCCATGCCGGACCCGGAGATCAAGCCGTTTGGCATGGTCTGGTACAAGCGATCGAAGACCGGCATCTTCGCTGCGTAGACCGCATTGCCGTGGTGGCTGTCGCTGTGACCGAAGCCGTCCAGGATGATCAGAACCAAAGGTTTAGGCGTGGTAGTCATGAATCCCACTCTTGGCTAATAGGTGAAGTAGAAAAAAGATCGACAGTTTAGGGACAAGTTCAAATCAGCGACAAGCTAAACGGAGTGACTGCCGTACGGGCTTTGGCCCACCTTGGGGGCTGTGTATACTGGCCGACATTTTAACGCCCTGGAACCTGATGATGGTTGCTCACCTGATTGAATTTGCCACGAACCACTATTTGCTGACGGGTGCTTTCGTCATCCTGCTGGGCCTGCTGATCGCAACGGAGCTTAGCAAAGGTGGCCGCAGCCTGAGCACCGGTGAACTGACCGCCATGGTCAACCGCGATGAAGCCGTTGTTATCGACGTGCGCGCCAAGAAAGACTTCACGGCTGGCCACATCGTCGGTGCCGTGAATTTCCCTCAGGACAAAATCCTGACCCGCACCGCGGAGCTGGAGAAATTCAAGCCTAAAACACTCATTATCGTTGATGCCGCTGGCCAGCACGCCGGCCACACCGCCCGTGAGCTGCTGAAAGCGGGCTTCAACGCCGCCAAGCTGTCCGGTGGTGTCTCATCATGGCGCGGCGACAACCTGCCGTTGGTGAAGTGACATGACCGACGTCGTCGTCTACTCCAGCGATTACTGCCCATATTGCTCCCGCGCCAAGTCGCTGCTGGCGGGCAAGGGCGTCGGCTTCCAAGAGATCAAGGTCGACGGCAAGCCACAGATTCGCGCTGAAATGACCAAAAAATCCGGGCGTACCTCGGTTCCGCAGATCTGGATCGGCTCGGTCCATGTGGGCGGTTGCGACGACCTGTTCGCCCTGGAGCGCGCCGGCAAGCTGGATAAGCTGCTGAGCGCCTGAATTCGAGCCGGGATGTGGAAGCGATGGTTCGTCGCACAGCCCGGAAGCCTACAAGACCTCAATGTAAGGATTTGAGATGACTGATCAACCGAATAACGGCGCCATTTCCAACGAAGAAGAAGCACCGCAGTTTTCCCTGCAGCGCATCTATGTTCGCGACCTGTCGTTCGAAGCGCCAAAAAGCCCGGCGATCTTCCGTCAGGAATGGACCCCGAGCGTCAGCCTGGACCTGAACACCCGCCAGAAGCAGCTGGAAAATGACTTCTACGAAGTCGTGCTGACCCTGTCGGTCGAAGTGAAGAACGGCGAAGAAATCGCCTTCATCGCTGAAGTGCAGCAAGCCGGTATCTTCCTGATCAAGGGCCTGGATGCCAGCTCGATGAGCCACACCCTGGGCGCGTTCTGCCCGAACATCCTTTTCCCGTACGCTCGCGAAACCATCGACAGCCTGGTTGTCCGTGGCTCGTTCCCTGCGCTGATGCTGGCCCCGGTGAACTTCGACGCCTTGTACGCGCAAGAACTGCAACGCATGCAGGAAAGCGGCGAAACGCCAACGCCTACCGTTCAGTAAGCGTTGTCGCTGCAATGAAAAGCGCCCGTGAGGGCGCTTTTTGGTGGGCGTCTGTTCTGGGCTGGATGACGACGGCCTAGTTATCTATTTACCGGTATTCTCAGGTATTCGAATTAATTACCACGGTGTTTCCAGGTTTCTGGCTAGTCGCAATTACAGTTGACTTGTTTATTTCGATTTGGTCTTTAAGAACGCTTGTATTGTTGATGACCTCTTTTACTATTAGGCAGGGCACGATTTTCTGCCCTTTCCTAACAGTCACATGGATGAGTGGTTATGAACAGTGAGAAAGATGGCGCAGTTGATGCAGACGTGGAGGGGTGCAGTAATCCAGTTTTTCAGTTCTATACAAATACTGGCTATGTTAACTATCAAAGTTTACAGGAAGGAAAGCTAAGTTTTGGCTGGTCGAAGAGTGACTGGTTGGTTAATCATCCTCGAGGAAAAGTGAGCGTTGAGTTCCGTACACGCGCAAGCGGCAGCTTTTCCAGCGCCGCTGCTGGGTTCCAGAACGAAAACACAGATACAGCAACGAGTGTGCTCACCCAGGATATTGCACTTGAGCTCAGCAAAGAGGCGACTACCCCATTGATCAACGGATATATAACCTTCAACTCCAAGGTGCAGGGGGAGGAGGGTTATAAGGCTTACTCGGAAGAGAGGGTGCTATTCTTGATTGACGATCAACTGCCCGCGCTGAGCTGCGACAATATCGTTGCTGATAAAGCGGAGTTTGATCTTGATGCGACGCCTTCCGAGGATCTGGTTTTTAGACAGGCAACGCCTGATGGTAGATCAGGTACTGTGGCCCCAGTGGTGGTTTTCGGTAGTACGACTTTGTCGGTGACGCCCGTGGCTTTCAATGAGAAGTATGGAAGGATCCGGGGAGCGTTAAACATCACAATGGCTAAGAGATATTTGCGCTACTGGGTAGGTGAGGAAGTATTCGTTGGGTGCAAGTGGAGTTTTGGGCAAGGGAGCAAATACAAAGAGTACTATTCCGAAATGCAGAAGTTGAAAGTTACAGGCACCCCGGCCTGAGTGTTTATAGCTATCGTGCCGGCCCCCGGTGTTAGCCGGGGGCTTTAGCATTTACCGGAACCCCAACTGCCGCCAGCCCTCATACACCGCAACCGCCACGGTATTCGACAGATTCAGACTGCGGCAGCCTTCGCGCATCGGCAGGCGCAGGCGTTGATCGCTCGACAGCGGATCCAGCACCTCCGGTGGCAGGCCTCGGCTTTCCGGGCCGAAGAGGAAGGCATCACCCTCCTCGAATTGCGCATCGTGAAAAACCCGCGAGCCCTTTGTGGTAAAAGCGAACAGCCGCGGATGGCCGATGCTTTCAAGGCAGCTCGGCAGGTCGGCGTGACGATGCAGCGTGGCGTATTCGTGGTAATCAAGGCCGGCTCGACGCAGGCGCTTGTCATCCAGCTCGAAGCCCAGCGGCTCGATCAAATGCAGGCTGCAGCCGCTGTTGGCGCAGAGCCTGATGATGTTGCCGGTATTCGGCGGAATTTCTGGTTGAAAAAGGATCACGTGAAACATGCACGGCTCCGAACGAAAGGACGGGATGCATTCTACCCCTGAAGAAGACCCCAGACCGAAGCTGTGGCCCAAGTTTCTGGGCTCGGTGGCGATCGTCGGCGTCATGGTCGGGCTGATGATCGGCCGCGTGACGACCCCGGACCCGATTCAGCTGCAAAGCATCGAAGTGTTACCCAGCGGCGTTGCCGTGTGGTTCAACCGCGAGCCGCAGCTCCACGGCGAACACATCGATGGCGCGGTGGCGTTGCTGTTCAACGCCCAGGGTCAGCCGCAGAAGGGCGGACTGAAGCTCAACGGCAAAGACGTGCGCTGGAGGGTGCAACGAAGCGATAAGGGATTGTTGCTGAACCTGCTGGCGGCCCGTCCTCTGCACGGCGACTGGCGCGGTGCAACCCAGGACGGGCGCTGGAGACTGGAGGTCAGTCTCCGAGAGGAATAAAAGAGGGGAATCCCCGGCCTGCCTGTACCAAGGTCCCCAAAACTGGTGATGTATAACCTATTGCAGCCTGCGTGCCAGTTTTGAGAAAAGTCTGTAGGAATATTCGTAATGTCCCACAGGCGTCGGGTTTAGGGCCTTGGAGACCGTGCCTTTTCAATGCCTGCATCGAGCTGAGGTTCGAATCGGCTTTCGGAGTTGGACGTTTGATGAGCGTTTTTGCACGCTATTCGCGCATTTACCCGTGTCGAGTGACCAAAGTGATGCACGCCCTAAAGCAGCCGCAAATCTACAGCGCACTCACCGGCCTCATCCCGGCTGAAGCCGGTCCCACTAAAAGCATCAGCGCAGCTGCCGGCCTTTTATCAGAACGGCGCATCACCCAGGATCGTCGCACGGTGCATCACACGGCGCTGCGGGCGGTAATCGTCCACCGCGTAATGCTGGGTCACGCGGTTGTCCCACATGGCCACGTCGTTTGCCTGCCAGCGCCAGCGCAGGGTGAACTCCGGGCGCGTCCCATGGGCGAACAGCAACTTCAGAATCGCCTCGCTTTCAGCAGCTCCCAGTTCATTGATCCGGGTGGTGAAACCCTCGTTCACGAACAACGCCTTGCGACCGCTGACCGGGTGCGTGCGAATGACCGGGTGCGACAGCGGCGGGTTCTTACGGCGCGTCTCCTCCCAGCGCGCGAGGTCTTCAGCCGTGTTGCCAAAACGCTCCAGCGGAAATGACCGGGTGAAGTCATGGGTCGCGGTCAAGCCGTCGAGCAAGGTCTGCATCGGCCCGGACAGCGCTTCGAACGCGGCGATGCCGCTCGCCCACAACGTATCCCCACCGTAAGCCGGCACCTGCTTGGCGCTGAGCACCGCACCCAGCGCAGGCGTTGGCAGAAAGGTGACATCGGTGTGCCAGATGGCGTTGTCGCGCACGTCGGTGACCGCGGTGTCGAGAACCAGCACGTCAGGCTGTTCCGGCACGTTCGGGTAGATCGGATGAATGTGCAGGTCACCAAAGTTGGCGGCGAAGCGCGCTTGCTGCTGCGGCGTGATCGGCTGGTCGCGGAAGAACAGCACCTGATGATCAAGCAGCGCCTGTTCGATGACGTTGCGTTGTTCGCCGGTCAGGTCGCGGCTGAGGTCAACGCTGCTGATCTGTGCGCCCAGTGCCGGGCTGAGCGGGTGGATGTCGATGCTCATGATGGTCTCGAGTGTGCTCGTGTGTTCGGCGCCGAGGTGACGGCGTAGTCAGTCATAAGGTTGTCGATTCAGTGGTTCTGGCCATGCCAGGGCACGAGCTTGCGTTGCAGCGCGCGCAGGCCCATTTCCAGCGCGAAAGCGATCAGCGCGATGACCAGAATCCCCAGCACTACCACGTCGGTCACCAGAAATTGCGCGGCTGACTGGACCATGAAACCCAGGCCACTGGTGGCGGCGATCAGCTCGGCGGCCACCAGCGTCGACCACCCCACGCCGAGGCCGATGCGCACGCCGGTGAGGATGTCGGGCAGGGCGCTGGGCAGAATGACGTAGCGAATGAGTTGCCAGCGGGTGGCACCCAGGGATTGAGCCGCGCGCAGTTTTGCGCTGTCGACCGTGCGCACACCGGTGGCGGTGGCAATGGCGATCGGCGCGAAGATCGCCAGATAAATCAGCAGGACTTTGGAGAATTCGCCAATGCCGCACCAGATCACGATCAACGGCAGGTAGGCCAGCGGCGGCACCGGACGATAGAACTCGATCAGCGGGTCGAAAATGCCTCGCGCGATTCGGTTGTGACCAATGGCGATGCCGATGGGGATGGCCGTCAGCACGGCGAAGAAAAGCGCCAGGCCGATGCGCTGCAAACTCGCGCCCAAGTGCTGCCAGAGCGTGGAGTCCATATAGCCCTTGGTCATCAGCAACCAGGCTTTTTCCAGCACAGCGGCGGGCGGCGGCAGAAACAGCGGTTCGACCCACTCAAGGGCTGTGATCACCCACCAGCCGCCCAGCAGGACGGCGAGGGTAAGGGCGCTGATGGTGCGCGTGCTCAGATAAAAAGAAGAGGGCTGATGGCGTGCGGTGTTTGCCGGCGCGCGGGTGAGTGCCGGCTCCGGCGATTGATAAAGACTCATGCCCGTTGCTCCCGAACGCTCTGCCGCCGGGAAAATACCCGCGCCAACACGTGCTCGCGGGTTTCGATGAAGCGAGGGTCGGACTTGATGGCGCGGGCCGATTCACCTGCGCTGTAACGCTGACCGAAGTCGAGCTTCAGGTGCTCGACGATGTGACCGGGGTTGGGCGCAAGCAGAATCAGATCGGTCGACAGGAACACCGCTTCCTCAATGTCGTGGGTGATAAGGAAGACCGGCTTGGCGCTGCGTTGCCAGACCTGCAGCAGCAGCTCTTGCATCTGTTCACGGGTAAAGGCGTCCAGCGCGCCGAAAGGCTCGTCCATCAGCAGCATACGTGGGTCGGCCGCCAATGCGCGGGCGAGGCCCACGCGTTGTTTCTGCCCGCCTGACAATTCCCAGATACGCCGCTTCTCGAAGCCGGCGAGATCGACCAGCGCCAGCATATCGCGCGCTTTGGCCTCGCGTTTTTCACGGGCGATGCCCGCCAGCTCCAGCCCGAATGCGACGTTGGCCAGTACATCCTGCCAAGGCAGCAGAGCGTCATCCTGAAACACGACGCCACGCTCGGCGCTCGGCCCGCTCACCGGCACGCCATCGAGGGTAATGCGGCCTGCGCTGGGCGCGACGAACCCGGCAATCAGGTTCAGCAACGAAGTCTTGCCGCTGCCGGATGGGCCCAGGGCAACCAGCAGTTGCTGCGGACCGAGGGTCAGGGAAATATCCGACAGCACCGGCGAGGCCGCACCGGGATACTGTGCGCTGATGCGCTCCAGTTGTAACAGGGCCATGGCATGGACTCCGCTTCTGATAGATGTGCATGAACGGCCATGGCTGTCGAAGCCGGCGCGGTATCGGGTGGACGCTTGCGCTTACGGGGTGACGAACTTCGCGCTCACATAAGGGCTGTAATCGGCCAGCACGGCGTCGACCTTGCCCTGCTCCTTGAGAAACGCGGCGGTCTTGGTGATCGCGTCGGTGGTTGGCGCGCCCAGCTCACTGACCTGATCGGCCGCCAGTGGGTAGACGTTGCCCTGCAACAGGCCGGGGATGTCGCCCGGTTTGACGCCGGACAGCTTCACCAGTTTGTCGACGTTGCTCGCGTTGACCAGCCAGGCCGCTGGATCCTTGCGGTAGGCGGCGTAGGCGTCCAGGGTGGTTTTGGCGAAGGCTTTGACGACCTCAGGATACTTGTCGGCGAAGTCTTTGCGCACGATCCACGCATCAAAGGTCGGCGCGCCGACCTTCGCCAGCTCGCCCGACGTGATCAGCACTTTGCCTGTCTCCTTGGCGACGCCGAGTGCCGGGTCCCAGACGTAAGTGGCGTCGATGTCACCGCGTTTCCACGCCGCCGCAATGGCCGGTGGGGCGAGGTTGAGAATGGTCACTTTTGCCGGGTCGATCTTCCAGTGCTTCAGGGCGGCGAGCAGGCTGTAGTGGCCGGTCGATACGAACGGCACGGCGATCTTCTTGCCGATCAAATCCTGTGGGCTGTTGATGCCGGAGCCATTACGCGCAACCAGCGCCTCGGCAGCGCCGATCTGGGTGGCAATCAGGAACGTCTCCACGGGTACTTTTCGCGTGGCCGCCGCAGTGAGAGGGCTGGAGCCGAGATAGCCGATCTGTACGTCACCCGACGCGATCGCGGTGATCACGTCCGCCCCGTTATCGAATTTACGCCATGAAATCTTTGAGCCCGTCGCCTTTTCATAGGCGCCATCGGCCTGGGCGACCTTTGCCGGGTCCACGGTGGTCTGGTAGGCGACGGTAAAGTCGGCGGCCTGAACGAACAGCGCCGAGCCGGCGAGCGATAAGGCCGCGAGGACGTGTAGGGGCTTGAGCAGTTTCATGGTGACGCTCCGTGGCAAGGCACACCGCCTTCGAATGGCGCAGAGCGTAAATGATCTAAGAAACTCGAAATAAATAACCTTTTGGAATGTGCTTAGCGTTTATTTCCATACGGGTAGGTGTCTTCCCCCGCATGGAGTCCTTGAGAAAGCGCCTGCTGCGATGGGAGGTCATCGAATCGTCACAATTTGTAAATACGATCGCGACGCCTGTTTAAGGATGTGCTGCGGGGATGTGTGGTCGTCTTGTGAGCAGATTTAGACGGCTGATCAGCGCAATGGGTGAATGAGCGGGCTGGATGACGCGCTTTATCCATTTTTCTGCGGCGTCAGCGGAAAAGTGACGGACAGCAGGGTGACAACTGCAATGTTTGCGTCTACTGCGCATGAAATCTGATTTTTTTCAGTGAGTTAGGAAGGCAGTTCTCACCCAGTTTCGCAGGCGGACCGTGACTTGCCGGTCAAGTTCCGGTTGTACGACAGCACTAAACGTATCGATCTGACGAACGGCACTGAAATATGTTTTGGGAATTAGGGATTCGGGCCGATACACTCCGCAACGGACGGCTGAAACGGCTTGTGACATATAACTGCTTGGCATAAAAGCAGGTCTAACAAGTCTTTTTGGGTTTAAAGGATTTACCTTACCTTGCAGCCAGCTGTAACGCGGTCTAGTCAATTAGTCTTGGGGCCATTGACTCGCCGAGTCAGGTCCGGCGCTAATCGCGCATCCTCGGCTTTGAGCCTTACGCTCGGGCCCGGGAACTACAAAAATTAGATTCATGAGGAGCGATACACAATGAAGAAGTCCACCCTGGCCTTGGCCGTATACGCAGGTGTCTTGGCTACTCAGGCTGGTGCAGCTGGTTTCCTGGATGACAGCAAAGCGACACTCAGTTCCCGTACCCTTTATTTCGAACAAGATCCGCGTGAGAACCCGGCTACCGGTAAAGCGCAGGATCAGCGTCAGACCGCCCAGGGTTTCCTGTTCAACTTCATCTCGGGCTACACACCGGGCACTGTTGGTTTTGGTCTTGACGTTCAAGGCATGTACGGCATCAACCTGGGTGGCGGTATCGATAACCGCAACCCTAACGGCAGCACGGCGAACACTGTTTCCCCGACTTCTTCCGACGGTACGCCGGTGGCTGACTGGGCTCGCGCTGGCGCCAACGCCAAGGTCAAACTGTCCAAGACCGAGCTGAAAGTGGGTAACGCTCTGCAGCCTAACCTGCCGATTCTGGTCTCGAACGACGGTCGTCTGCTGCCGCAGACCTTCCAGGGTGGCATCGTTACTTCCAAGGAACTCGACGGTCTGACACTGACTGCCGGTAAGCTGACTCAGGCAGCAGGTCGTGCATCCAGCAACTACGCTGACATGTCCCTGGCCGGTGGCTACAAAGGTTCGAACAACTTCCAGTTCGCTGGCGGCGACTACAAAGTCACCAAAGACCTGACTGTTCAGTACTACTACGCGAACCTGGAAGACTACTACAAGCAGCACTTCCTGGGCCTGGTGCACATTCTGCCGATCGCGGAAGACCAATCGTTCAAGACTGACCTGCGTTACTTCCACAGCACTTCTGATGGCAAAAACGCCCACCAGGAAGTCAACAGCGGTTACCGCTTCGCCAACGGCTACAGCAAAGATGGTCAGGGCGAAGTTGATAACGACACCTGGACTGCAATGTTCACCTATACCCTGGGTGGCAACGCATTCCTGTTGGGTTACCAGTCTGTGAGCGATGACGGCGGCATGCCGATCATGAGCAACGGCAACGTCACCCGTAATAACCTCTCCAACGGTCGTAACGAAGGTGAAGGCGGTAACAGCGTTTACCTGTTCACCGATAGCATGATCACCAACTTCACCCGTGCCGGTGAGCAGACCAAGTTCGGTCAATACTCGTACGACTTTGCACGCCTGGGCGTTCCTGGTCTGAAAGCTGCCATTGCTTATCTGTATGGCGATCAGATTCGTCTGCAGAACGCATCGCTGGGCCGTGGCTCCGAGTGGGAACGTGACATGCGCGTCGACTACGTGTTCCAGGACGGTCCTATGAAAGGCTTTGGTGTGACTCTGCGTCGCGCCAACCTGCGTTCTGACTCCGACCTCTACGCCAGCCAGCAAGACACCGACCAGACTCGTCTGATCTTCAACTACACCTACGCCTTCAAATAAGCGTGATGTGTTGAAAAGAGCCCCGCTTCGGCGGGGCTTTTTTATGCCCGAAATAATGTTATCCAGCACCAATCGTTCCTTTTGTTTTCAGATGCTGGGATGCACAGTGATTGATAACTCATTATCCAAGGAGCACGACTCAATGGGCCTTAAACTCGGCGACATCGCACCCGACTTCGAACAGAACTCCAGCGAAGGACCGATCAGGTTTCACGAATGGCTGGACGGCAAATGGGCGGTACTGTTTTCGCACCCCGCCGACTTCACGCCTGTCTGCACTACCGAGCTTGGCTTCACCGCAAAACTCAAAGACGAATTCGACAAGCGCAACGTCAAGGCGATTGCCCTGTCCGTTGACTCGGCCGAATCCCACACCAAGTGGATCGGTGACATCAACACCACACAGAACACCCTTGTGAATTTCCCGATACTGGCGGACGAAGATCGCAAAGTTTCCGAGCTCTATGACCTGATTCACCCGAATGCCAGCGAAACCCTGACCGTGCGCTCGCTGTTCGTGATCGACCCGAACAAGAAGGTCCGCCTGACCATCACCTACCCTGCCAGCACCGGGCGCAATTTTCACGAGATCCTGCGGGTGATCGATTCGCTGCAGCTGACCGACAACTACAAAGTCGCCACGCCGGCAAACTGGAAGGACGGTGAAGACGTCGTGATCGTGCCGTCGATCAAGGACGAAGCGGAGATCAAGGAGCGTTTCCCCAAAGGCTATACAGCCGTTACGCCGTACCTGCGCCTGACGCCACAGCCAAATCGCTGATACACCCGCTTTGAGCACTACATGAGGGCCGATTTATCGGCCCTTTTTTTATGCTGTGAACGCCATCCACGAAGGAATTCCCACCTATGTGGGAGTGAGCTTGCTCACGAAGGGGCCGGGGCATGCAGCCACCTTCTCTGGAGAATGAAAATCAGTCTTCGCGAGCAAGCTCGCTCCCACGGGATCGCGTATTACCGAAGAATTTAGCAATCTATATATTCCTTTTGGTGCTAACTAAATGAATAAATATGATTTTAGAGAATAACAATCCCCTGTTATGGTCTCACCGTCCTGGCGAGATTGCCGGCCATGAATCCCTTTCTGCCTTACTGGTCCGCCATCGGACGAGCAGGTGCCACCTCTTAGCTACACACCAAAGGAGCGTGCCATGGGCACCGTTATTTTGCGTCGAGGCCTGGTCGCTCTGTTTGCTGCGGCGGTTTCTTTCGGCGTCGTTACTCAGGCCCAGGCCGATACCTTGCGCATCGGTTACCAGAAATACGGCACGCTGGTGCTGCTCAAGGCCAAAGGCTCGCTCGAGAAAAAACTCGCCGATCAAGGCGTGCAAGTCCAGTGGACCGAATTTCCCGGTGGCCCGCAGTTGCTTGAAGGCCTGAACGTGGGCTCGATCGACTTCGGTGTGACGGGCGAAACCCCGCCCGTGTTTGCCCAAGCCGCTGGCGCTGATCTGCTGTATGTCGCCTCCGAACCGCCAGCGCCGACCAGCGAAGCGATTCTGGTGCCCAAGGATTCGCCGATCTCTTCGGTCAAAGACCTCAAGGGCAAGAAAGTCGTTCTCAATAAGGGCTCGAACGTGCATTACCTGCTGGTGCGCGCGCTGGAAGAAGCCGGCTTGAAGTACACCGATATCCAGACCGTTTTCCTGCCGCCCGCCGATGCCCGTGCCGCTTTCGAGCGTGGCAGCGTCGATGCCTGGGTGATCTGGGATCCGTACCAGGCCGCCGCCGAACAGCAACTGCAGGCACGAACCCTGCGCGACGGCAAAGGCATCGTCGACAACAACCAGTTCTACCTGGCGACCAAACCCTATGCGCAGCAGCACCCCAAGGTGATCCAGACCCTGGTGGAAGAAGTGCGCGCTGTCGGCGAATGGTCCAAGGCCAACCCGGAAGAGGTCACCAAGCAGGTCGCGCCGCTGCTCGGCCTGCCAGAAGACATCACCCGCCTGTCGGTGAAGCGTCAGGGCTATGGGGCGCTGTTCATCACGCCTGAAACCGTCGCTGCGCAACAGAAAATCGCCGACACCTTCTACCAGCTCAAGCTGATCCCTAAACCATTGCGCATTGCTGATGTGATCTGGACGCCACCCGCTGCTGTCGCGAAAGCCCAGTAAGCCCGGCATTGGAAGGAGACAACTCCATGAGCGTGGAAAGAATCACCCACAGACTGGCGCCCTGGTTGCTACCGGTCCTGCTGTTGGCGATATGGCAACTGGCGGTCAGCGCGGGCTGGCTGTCAACCCGCATTTTGCCGGCGCCTAGCGCTGTGATTGAGGCCGGCGTTACGTTGGTACGCAGCGGCGAAATCTGGACCCATCTGGCGATCAGTGGCTGGCGTGCCGGTATCGGCTTTGCCATCGGCGGCGGGATTGGTTTGGCGCTCGGCTTCATCACCGGGCTGTCGAAATGGGGCGAGCGCCTGCTCGACAGCTCCGTGCAGATGATCCGTAACGTGCCCCATCTGGCGCTGATTCCGCTGGTCATCCTGTGGTTCGGCATCGACGAGACCGCGAAGATATTTTTGGTCGCGCTGGGCACGCTGTTCCCGATTTACCTGAACACGTATCACGGCATTCGCAACATCGACCCGGCGCTGGTGGAGATGTCCCGCAGCTACGGTTTGAGCGGCTTCGGGCTGTTCCGCCACGTGATTCTGCCGGGCGCGATGCCTTCGATTCTGGTCGGTGTGCGGTTTGCCTTGGGCTTCATGTGGCTGACCCTGATCGTCGCGGAAACCATTTCCGCCAGCTCCGGCATTGGCTATCTGGCGATGAACGCCCGGGAGTTTCTGCAGACCGACGTCGTAGTGCTGGCAATCGTGCTTTATGCCGTCCTCGGCAAATTGGCAGACCTCGCGGCGCGTGGTCTGGAACGGGTCTGCCTGCGTTGGCACCCGGCGTATCAAGCGGCTAAAGGTGGCGCGCAATGAGCAATCTCCAACAACCGGCAAACCTGTTGCGCGGGATTCCCTTGCAGGTCCGCAAGCTCAAGAAGACCTTCGGCTCGCGGGAAGTATTGAAAGACATCGATCTGCACATCCCGGCCGGGCAGTTCGTCGCCGTCGTGGGTCGAAGCGGTTGCGGCAAGAGCACCTTGCTGCGCCTGCTGGCGGGCCTCGATCAGCCATCGAGCGGCCAATTGCTGGCCGGTAACGGCTCGCTGTCGGATGCGCGGGAAGACACGCGACTGATGTTCCAGGAGGCGCGCTTGCTGCCCTGGAAAAAGATCATCGACAACGTGGGCCTTGGCCTTAGCGGCGACTGGCGCGGCAAAGCACTGGAAGCGCTGGAGGCAGTGGGTTTGGCGGAGCGCGCCAATGAATGGCCGGCGGCGTTATCGGGTGGGCAAAAACAACGTGTGGCGCTGGCCCGCGCGCTGATTCACCAGCCGCGCTTGTTGCTGCTCGACGAGCCCCTTGGTGCGCTGGATGCCCTGACCCGAATCGAGATGCAGCAGCTGATCGAAAACCTGTGGAAGAAGCACGGCTTCACCGTACTGCTGGTGACCCACGATGTCAGCGAGGCGGTGGCCATTGCCGACCGGGTCTTGCTGATCGAAGAAGGCCGCATCGGTCTTGATTTACAGGTTGATCTGGCCCGTCCAAGGGCGCGTGGCTCCTACCGACTGGCCGCGCTGGAAACCGAAGTGCTCAACCGCGTGTTGTCGCTGCCCGGCAACCCGCCCGACCCCGAACCGACTTCACCGCTGCCCACGCAATTGCGTTGGGCCAACTAACTCCAGAGGCAATCACGCCCCCGGAACTGATCTCACAAAGGAAGCCTTACCATGACTATCAAAGCCATCAACGTGCGTAACCAGTTCAAAGGCACCATCAAGGAAATCGTCACCGGCGACGTGCTGTCCGAGATCGACGTGCAAACCGCTTCGGGCGTCGTCACTTCCGTCATCACCACCCGCTCCGTGAAAGAGCTGGAACTGGTGGTCGGCAGCGAAGTGATCGCTTTCGTGAAGTCCACCGAGGTGTCGATCGCCAAGTTGTGATCGATGCTGAATCGCAAGCGCGCTCCTACGCAGCGCTCAATGGATGCACGTTATTGCTCTATTGAGCGCTTCGGCAAATACGGCGGCAGGTACAAACCCAGATACGCATCAAACACCCGCAATCCTTCCTCGGCCATGCGCGGGGTAATCGCGTTGTGCAGTTGCACCGAGCGCGCGTACACCCGATCTGCAAGTTCCAGCGCCAGGGCAAACACTTCGACATCATCGGGCAGCGTCGGCAGTTGAAAATGCCGGGCGAACAGCTCATGCATGAGGTTGCCCAGTTCAATGTCGTGCTGGCGATCCGCCTGGGTGACTTCGGCCAGACCGTGCTGGGCGAGGATCAACTGCCGCGCGGCGGCGTCGTCGCTGTAGATCGCGAGCATGCGCGATTCCACCACGTGCGACAGGTCACGCCACTGATTCAACCGATCATGATCGATGGGCTGCTGCAGGCTTTCGCGAAAGGCCTCGTGGACATCGGCCGTCAGCGCTTCGAGCAGCGCGGGAACGCTGGCGAAGAAGTGATACACGGAAGAAGGCGGTATTTCGGCGCGCTCGGCGACGCTGTAGATGGAGAGGCTCGCCACGCCGTCCGAGGCCAGCAGCGCACGTGCGGCATCGAGGATCGAGTCGATCCGCGCCTGACTGCGTGCACGAGGTTTGCGGGGCGGAGCAAGGCGGGTCATCAGTGCTCTCTCGGTCGGGGCCGACGGCATTCTACAGTGGCAGCCGGGAGATTGCCTTCCCGGCTGAAGCCGGTCCCACAGGGTGTCCGCGCAGCTCATGAATGAAAAACGCCACCGATTCTCTCGAAAAGGTGGCGTTTTCTTAACCCGTGCAGCCATCAAACCGTGTGCAGATACCAGTTGTACTCGAGGTCAGAGATGGAGTGCTCGAACTCCTCCAGCTCACTTTCCTTGCACGCAACGAAGATATCGATGTACTTCGGATCGATGTACTTGGCCATGACTTCGCTGTCGTCCAGCTCGCGCAGTGCATCACGCAAGTTGTTCGGCAGGCTTTGCTCGTTCTGCTCGTAGGAGTTGCCTTCCACGGGCGGGCCGGGCTCGATCTGGTTGGTCAGGCCATGGTGAATGCCTGCCAGCACCGATGCCATCAGCAGATACGGGTTGGCATCCGCACCTGCAACCCGGTGTTCAATACGGACCGAATCGGCGGTACCGGTCGGTACGCGCACGGCCACGGTCCGGTTGTCCAGACCCCAGCACGGCGAGTTCGGAACGTAGAATTGAGCACCAAACCGGCGGTACGAATTGACGTTCGGGCAAAGGAACGCCATCTGCGCGGGTAGGGTCTCGAGCACACCGCCGATCGCATGACGCAATGCGGCGTTCTGCTCGGGATCCTCACTGGTGAAGATGTTTTTGCCATCACGATCAAGGATCGAAATATGCACGTGCAAACCGTTGCCTGCCTGGCCTGGGTAAGGCTTGGCCATGAAGGTGGTGTCCATCTCATGGTCGTAGGCGATGTTCTTGATCAGGCGCTTGAGCAGCACCGCGTAATCACAGGCTTTCAGCGCGTCGGCGGTGTGGTGCAGGTTCACTTCGAACTGCGCCGGAGCACTTTCCTTTACGATCGCGTCGGCAGGGATGCCTTGCTCTTTCGCACCTTCCAGAATGTCCTGGAGGCAGTCGACGTACTCGTCCAGATCGTCGATCAGGTAAACCTGTGTCGAGTGCGGACGTTTGCCGGAAATAGGCGAGCGCGGCGGTTGCGGGCGGCCGTTCACGTTTTCCTGATCGATCAGGTAGAACTCAAGCTCGAATGCAGCGCAGATGGTCAGGCCCATCTCGTCGAACTTGCTGACAACCTGGCGCAGCACTTCGCGCGGATCGGCAAAGAAGGGCGTGCCTTCCAGCTCGTGCATGGTCATCAGAAGTTGTGCGGTAGGACGCTTCTGCCAGGGCTCATTGCAGAGAGTGTCGGGGATTGGATAGCAGATTCGGTCAGCGTCACCGATGTCCAGACCCAGACCGGTGCTTTCCACCGTCGAGCCGTTGATATCCAGTGCGAATAGGGAAGCTGGGAGGTTGATGCCTTTCTCGTAAACCTTATGAAGGCTGGTGCGTTCGATGCGCTTGCCGCGCACCACTCCATTCATATCTGCAATCAGAAGGTCAACGTATAGAACCTCAGGATGTTCCTTAAGGAACGCGTTCGCTTCGTTGAGCTGAACGGCACGCGGGGGTACCGACATGATGCAACACCTTTGTTGTTGAAAATATCAATCATCGAGCATTACGGGTTTCAGTCAATCCGAAAGGCCAGACGAAGTCAAGGGAGCCCTGATTTGCCCTAAAAGGGCGCCAAAAAGCCATTTTCGCCGCACTTTAGGGCAAATGTGAGGCACCTAACATGATGCAAACTGCGGGTTTGAGCAGGGCGTGTTTTATTTTTTACGGGCGTGTTGTGGAAAAAAATGAACAACGCTAAGCTCGATTGCAACCCATAACAGCAATAATACCGGGGGTCCCATGCTTCGCCTTCCGCTGATCGGCCTTACCGCCTGCACTCAGCCATTCGGGCACCGGCTTTTCACTTCACACGCTTTCAGTGTAGCGGTCCAGCCAGCGCGGCGGGCGCTGCGCATGTCTCTGCGTGGCACCTCGACACCTTACTCTTTATCCACGCCCCCATTCCACCGGGCGCGTCTTTTGCTTCGGCTGACTGACCCGGCCCAGGCTGTCTGCGGCATCCGCGACCGCGCGTTTTGCACAAGCACGACTATCTTTGAGTCTTCCAGGCATGTGGCGATGCCTGAATTCAACATGCGACACCCTGACGCCAGCGCTTCAAAGAACGCCTGACCGCCATGACGGCGACCAGGAATTAAAACCCTGAGGTATTTATGAGTACCAACCTCGACCAGCTCACCGATTGGTTGAAAGAACACAGGATTACCGAAGTCGAGTGCATGATCGCCGACCTCACCGGTATCACACGGGGCAAGATTTCACCGACCAACAAGTTCATTGCCGAGAAGGGCATGCGCTTGCCGGAAAGCGTATTGCTTCAGACCGTGACGGGCGATTACGTCGAAGACGACATCTACTACGAATTGCTGGACCCCGCAGACATCGACATGTTTTGCCGTCCTGACCAGAGCGCGGTGTTTCTGGTGCCCTGGGCCATCGAGCCGACTGCGCAGGTGATTCACGACACCTACGACAAGCAAGGCAACCCCATCGAGCTGTCCCCGCGCAACGTCCTCAAGAAAGTGCTCAAGCTCTATGCCGACCAAGGCTGGCAGCCGATCGTGGCGCCGGAGATGGAGTTCTATCTGACCAAGCGCAGCGACGACCCCGACTACCCGCTGCAGCCACCGGTGGGTCGCTCGGGTCGTCCGGAAACCGGTCGTCAGTCGTTCTCGATCGAGGCCGCCAACGAATTCGATCCCCTGTTCGAGGACGTCTACGACTGGTGTGAACTGCAGAACCTCGACCTGGACACGCTGATCCACGAAGACGGCACGGCACAGATGGAGATCAACTTCCGTCACGGCGACGCGCTGTCTCTGGCGGACCAGATTCTGGTGTTCAAACGCACCATGCGCGAAGCCGCCCTCAAGCACGATGTGGCCGCGACCTTCATGGCCAAGCCCATGACCGGCGAGCCCGGCAGCGCCATGCACTTGCACCAGAGCATCATCGACATCGAGACCGGCAAAAACATCTTCTCCAATGAAGACGGCACGATGAGTCAGCTGTTCCTGCAGCACATCGGTGGACTGCAGAAGCTGATCCCCGAGCTGTTGCCGCTGTTCGCGCCCAACGTCAACTCGTTCCGCCGCTTCCTGCCGGACACCTCTGCGCCGGTAAACGTGGAGTGGGGCGAAGAAAACCGCACCGTTGGCCTGCGTGTGCCGGATGCCGGCCCGCAGAACCGTCGCGTGGAAAACCGTCTGCCCGGCGCCGATGCCAATCCGTATCTGGCCATCGCTGCCAGCCTGTTGTGCGGTTTCATCGGCATGGTCGAGGGCCTCAACCCCAGTGCTCCCGTGGTCGGTCGTGGTTACGAACGCCGCAACCTGCGCTTGCCGTTGACCATCGAAGACGCGCTGGAGCGCATGGAAAACAGCAAGACGGTCGAGAAGTACCTCGGCAAGAAATTCATCACCGGCTATGTCGCGGTCAAGCGCGCCGAGCACGAGAACTTCAAGCGTGTGATCAGTTCGTGGGAGCGGGAATTCCTGCTCTTTGCCGTCTGACGTCCCGGGGCGTCGCCGGACTCCCAGTGAGTCGACGGCGCTCCACACGCGATACCACAATGGAGTGATTCATGAGTTCCAACAACCCGCAAACCCGCGAATGGCAAGCCCTCAGCAGTGATCATCACCTGGCGCCGTTCAGCGATTTCAAGCAGTTGAAAGAGAAAGGCCCGCGCATCATCACCAACGCCAAGGGCGTTTACCTCTGGGACAGCGAAGGCAACAAGATCCTCGACGGCATGGCCGGGCTCTGGTGTGTTGCTATCGGGTACGGTCGCGAAGAACTGGCGGATGCTGCCAGCAAGCAGATGCGCGAACTGCCCTATTACAACCTGTTCTTCCAGACCGCTCACCCGCCGGCACTGCAACTGGCCAAGGCCATTTCCGACATTGCCCCCGAGGGCATGAACCACGTGTTCTTCACCGGTTCAGGCTCCGAAGGCAACGACACGGTGCTGCGTCTGGTGCGTCACTACTGGGCGATCAAGGGCCAGCCGAGCAAGAAAGTCATCATCAGCCGCGTCAACGGTTACCACGGCTCGACCGTCGCCGGCGCGAGCCTGGGCGGCATGACCTACATGCACGAGCAGGGCGATTTGCCGATTCCGGGCATCGTGCACATTCCGCAGCCTTACTGGTTCGGTGAAGGCGGCGACATGACCCCCGACGAGTTCGGCGTCTGGGCGGCCGAACAGCTGGAGAAGAAGATTCTCGAACTGGGCGTGGACAATGTCGGCGCATTTATCGCCGAGCCGATTCAGGGCGCCGGCGGAGTCATCGTTCCGCCCGACACCTACTGGCCGAAGATCAAAGAGATCCTGGCCAAATACGACATCCTCTTTGTGGCCGACGAAGTCATCTGTGGCTTTGGCCGCACCGGCGAATGGTTCGGCAGCGACTTCTACGACCTCAAGCCTGACCTCATGACCATTGCCAAGGGCCTGACCTCCGGCTACATCCCCATGGGTGGCGTCATCGTGCGCGACGAAGTGGTCAAGGTGCTGAACGAGGGCGGCGACTTCAACCACGGTTTCACCTACTCCGGTCACCCGGTGGCGGCAGCCGTGGGGCTGGAGAACATTCGCATTCTGAGTGAAGAAAAGATCGTCGAACGGGTGAAGTCTCAAACGGCACCCTATTTGCAAAAGCGTCTGCGCGAGCTGAGCGATCACCCGCTGGTGGGTGAGGTGCGGGGCGTCGGCATGCTGGGCGCTATCGAACTGGTGAAGGATAAGGCGACTCGGGAGCGCTATGTCGGCAAAGGAGCAGGCATGATTTGCCGCACTTTTTGCTTCAACAATGGCCTGATCATGCGGGCCGTGGGCGACACCATGATCATCTCGCCGCCGCTGGTGATTACCTCCGCCGAGATCGACGAGCTGATTGAAAAGGCGCGCAAGTGCCTGGACCTGACGCTTGAGTCATTGCAGGGCTGAATTTTTATCGGGAAATTGCCAGACTGTCCGCCGTCTAGACGCCGCTTACATAAAAAACACTGGAGCCGTACGAATGAAGAAATTTGGCAAAACCCTCCTGGCCTTGTCCCTCATGGGCGCAGTGGCCGCCGCTGCACACGCCGATGACAAAGTCCTGCACGTCTATAACTGGTCCGATTACATCGCACCCAACACCATCGCCGATTTCGAGAAAGAGTCGGGCATCAAAGTGGTGTACGACGTGTTTGACAGCAACGAGACCCTGGAAGCCAAGTTGCTGGCCGGTAAGTCGGGTTACGACATCGTCGTACCGTCGAACAACTTCCTGGCCAAGCAGATCAAGGCCGGCGTCTACCAGGAGCTGGACAAGTCCAAGCTGCCAAATTACAAAAACCTCGACCCTGCCTTGTTGAAAGCTGTGTCGATCAGCGACCCGGACAACAAGCACGCATTCCCGTACATGTGGGGCTCGATCGGCATCGGCTACAACGCTGAAAAGGTCAAAGCCGCCCTGGGCGCTGATGCACCGGTCAACTCGTGGGACCTGCTGTTCAAGCCGGAAAACGCTGCCAAGCTGAAAGGCTGCGGGATCAGCTTCCTGGACTCGCCAACCGAAATGCTGCCAGTGGCGCTGCATTACCTGGGCCTGCCGACCGACAGTCAGAAGAAGGAAGACCTGCAGAAGGCCGAGGATCTGTTCAAGAAGATTCGTCCTTCGATCACCTACTTCCACTCGTCCAAGTACATCTCGGACCTGGCCAACGGCAACATCTGCGTCGCCGTGGGTTACTCGGGTGACATCTACCAGGCCAAGGCGCGCGCTGAAGAAGCGGGCGGCAAGGTCAAAGTCAGCTACAACATTCCGAAAGAAGGTGCAGGCAGCTTCTACGACATGGTCGCCATCCCGAAAGATGCCGAAAACGTCGAAGGCGCCTACAAGTTCATGAACTTCATCCTGCAACCGAAGGTAATGGCTGAAATCACCAACTCCGTTCACTTCCCGAACGGCAACAAGGCGGCCACCGAGTTCGTCGACAAGGACATCACGTCTGACCCGGGCGTATACCCGCCAGCGGACGTTCTGGCCAAGTTGTACGCGATCGCCGACTTGCCGGCGGCGACTCAACGCCTGATGACCCGCAGCTGGACCAACATCAAATCGGGTAAATAAGCCTGACCGGGTGCGTCGTCCTGTACGGCGCACCCGTGGGAGCGAGCTTGCTCGCAAATGCTGACTGCTTCAAATGAATGCAGGACTGACACACCGCAATCGCGAGCAAGTTCACTCCTACAGGTTTTGCGTCAGCCGTCATGACACCCGCGTCACAAAAAGTTTTTTTGCGAGAAGGGTTTATCGAAGGTAAGTTGCGCGCCGGATGTGTCACAGGCAGTCGTCACTGTCATCGGTACGGGCAACAGGCCCACCTACTAAAAAAGGACTGCACACGTGTCTATTTCTTTATTTTCAAAAGGCTTGCTACTCGGGGCCGGGCTTACGCTCGCTGCCGGTGCCTACGCGGATTCCACCGTTCGCATTTATAACTGGTCCGATTACATCGGCACCACAACGCTGGAGGACTTCACGTCCAGCACCGGGATCAAGACCAAGTACGACGTCTTCGACTCCAACGAAACCCTGGAAGGCAAGCTGCTGGCGGGCCACACCGGGTATGACGTGGTTGTGCCGTCCAATCACTTCCTCGGCAAACAGATCAAGGCCGGGGCGTTTCAGAAGCTCGACAAATCGCAGCTGCCCAATTACGCCAACCTCGACCCGGAACTGCTCAAGCGCCTGGAGAAGAACGACCCGGGCAACCAGTACGCCGTGCCGTACCTGTGGGGCACCAACGGCATCGGCTACAACGTCGACAAGATCAAGGAAGTGCTGGGCGTCGACACCATCGATTCCTGGGCCACGCTGTTCGAGCCCGAGAACATCAAGAAGCTGCAGAAATGTGGCGTCGCGTTCCTCGACTCGGCTGACGAGATGCTGCCCGCAGTCCTCAACTACATGGGGATGAATCCGAACAGCACCGACGAGAAAGACTACAAGGCGGCCGAAGCCAAGCTGCTCAAGGTCCGCCCGTACGTGACCTATTTCAACTCGTCCAAGTACATTACTGACCTGGCCAACGGCGACATCTGCATCGCGGCCGGTTTCTCCGGTGACGTCTTCCAGGCCAAGGCCCGTGCCGCAGAAGCCGGCAAGGGCGTCAAGATTGCCTACTCGATCCCGAAAGAGGGCGGCAACCTGTGGTTCGACATGCTCGCCATTCCTTCGGATGCGCCGGACGTGAAGGCCGCTCATGCGTTTATCAACTACATCCTCAAACCCGACGTGATCGCCAAGGTCAGTGACCAGGTGGGTTACGCCAACCCGAACCCGGCTTCGGGCGCTTTGATGGATCAGGACATTCGCAACGACGAGGCGGTTTATCCTTCGAAGGACATACAGGCGCGCCTGTACGTCAACTCCGAGCTGCCGCCCAAGATCCAGCGCATCATGACGCGCAGCTGGACGAAGATCAAAACCGGTAAATAAAGACCTTGGCGCCCGACCCCATTGGCCGGGCGCAAAAACAGTTGGGAGTTTCACCCATGGCAGTTGCCTCCGGCGCCTACAAGAAATCCCTTGAGGGTGGTCAGCAACCGAAACAGGTGCTGGTCAAAATCGATCGGGTCACGAAGAAGTTCGATGAGACGATTGCTGTGGACGACGTGTCTCTGCAGATCAACAAGGGTGAAATTTTTGCCCTGCTCGGCGGCTCCGGCTCGGGGAAATCGACCCTGCTGCGCATGCTTGCCGGCTTCGAACGCCCGACCGAAGGGCGCATTTACCTCGACGGCGTCGACATCACCGACATGCCGCCGTACGAACGTCCGATCAACATGATGTTCCAGTCCTACGCGTTGTTTCCGCACATGACTGTGGCACAGAACATCGCTTTCGGTCTGCAGCAGGACAAACTGCCCAAGGCCGAGATCGAAGCGCGGGTCGCCGAGATGCTCAAACTGGTGCAGATGACTCAGTACGCCAAGCGCAAGCCGCATCAGTTGTCCGGCGGTCAGCGTCAGCGTGTGGCACTGGCGCGTTCGCTGGCGAAGAAGCCGAAACTGCTGCTGCTCGACGAGCCCATGGGCGCGCTGGACAAAAAACTGCGTTCGCAGATGCAGCTGGAATTGGTGGAAATCATCGAGCGCGTCGGCGTGACCTGCGTGATGGTGACCCACGACCAGGAAGAGGCCATGACCATGGCCGAGCGCATCGCGATCATGCACCTGGGCTGGATCGCGCAGATCGGCAGCCCGATCGATATCTACGAAACGCCGACCAGCCGCCTGGTGTGCGAGTTCATCGGTAACGTCAACCTGTTCGACGGTGAAGTCATCGAAGACATGGAAGGCCACGCCCTGATCAGCAGCCCTGAGCTGGAGCGCAAGATCTATGTCGGCCACGGCGTCACCACGTCAGTGGAAGACAAGCGCATTACCTACGCGCTGCGCCCTGAAAAGCTGCTGGTGACTACCGAACAGCCGTCGTTCGAGCACAACTGGTCCCGGGGCAAGGTACACGACATCGCCTATCTGGGCGGTCACTCGGTGTTCTATGTGAAGCTGCCGTCGGGCAAGCTGGTGCAGTCGTTTGTCGCCAACGCCGAGCGCCAGGGCACACGGCCGACCTGGGACGACGAAGTCTTCGTCTGGTGGGAAGACGACAGCGGCGTGGTGTTGCGCTCATGAAAATCCGAAAGATAAAACGGGCTTTCAATCGAATAAAACCCACCGGGCGCCAGGCCGTTATCGGCGTGCCGTTCCTGTGGCTGTTTCTGTTTTTCGCGCTGCCGTTTCTGATCGTTATCAAGATCAGCTTCGCTGAAGCCGATGTAGCGATTCCGCCGTACACCGAGATCTTCACCTTCGTCGAGCAGAAGCTCGACATCGTGCTCAACTTCGCCAACTACGCGCTGCTGACCAGTGACGACCTGTACATCTCGGCGTACCTGGGTTCGCTGAAGATGGCCTTCATCAGCACCGTGCTGTGTCTGTTGATCGGCTATCCGATGGCGTACGGCATCTCCATCGCCCGCAAAGAAATACAGACGGTGTTGCTGCTGTTGATCATGATGCCGACCTGGACCGCGATCCTGATCCGCGTCTACGCATGGATGGGCATCCTCAGCAACAACGGCCTGCTCAACGCTTTCCTGATGTGGCTGGGCGTGATCAGCGAGCCGTTGCAGATCCTGAACACCAATCTCGCGGTGTACATCGGCGTGGTGTATTCGTATCTGCCGTTCATGATCCTGCCGCTGTACGCGAATCTGGTGAAGCACGATCAAAGTCTGCTGGAAGCCGCATCGGACCTGGGTTCGAGCACCTTCAACAGCTTCTGGAAGATCACCGTACCCCTGTCCAAGAACGGCATCATCGCTGGCTGCATGTTGGTGTTCATTCCGGTGGTGGGCGAGTTCGTCATCCCCGAACTGCTGGGCGGCCCCGAGACGCTGATGATCGGTAAAGTGCTGTGGCAGGAATTCTTCAACAACCGTGACTGGCCGGTAGCGTCGTCGCTGGCGGTGGTGATGCTGTTGATCCTCATCGTCCCGATCATTCTGTTCAACCGCAGTCAGGCCAAAGAGCTGGAGGGCAAGGCATGAGAGGCTTCCGATTCTCGAACCTGATGTTGGTGCTGGGCCTGATCTTCATCTACGCGCCCATGGTCATTCTGGTGATCTACTCGTTCAACGCCTCCAAGCTGGTAACGGTCTGGGGGGGCTGGTCGGTGAAGTGGTATGTCGGGCTGCTCGACAACACGCAATTGATGAGCGCGGTCATGCGCTCGCTGGAAATCGCCCTCTACACGTCAATCGCTGCCGTGGCGCTGGGCACCATGGCGGCGTTCGTGCTGACGCGCATCACCCGCTTCAAGGGCAAGACGTTCTTTGGCGGCCTGGTCACCGCGCCACTGGTGATGCCGGAAGTGATTACCGGTCTGTCGCTGTTGCTGCTGTTCGTGGCGATGGCGCAGTTGCTCGGCTGGCCCGAGGAGCGTGGCATCGTCACCATCTGGATCGCTCACACGACGTTCTGTGCGGCGTATGTGGCGGTGGTGGTGTCGGCGCGTCTGCGTGAGCTGGACATGTCCATCGAAGAAGCGGCAATGGACCTGGGTGCACGGCCATGGAAGGTGTTCTTTTTGATCACCATTCCGATGATCGCGCCATCGCTGGCAGCCGGGGCGATGATGTCCTTCGCGCTGTCGCTGGACGACCTGGTGCTGGCGAGCTTCGTCTCCGGCCCGGGCTCGACGACCCTGCCGATGGAAGTGTTCTCGGCAGTGCGCCTGGGCGTGAAGCCTGAGATCAACGCGATTGCCAGCTTGATTCTGCTGGCGGTGTCGATTGCGACCTTCCTGGTCTGGTTCTTCAGCCGCCGCGCGGAAAACAACCGCAAACGCGCGATCCAGCAAGCCATCGAAGAAGCCGCCGCAGACGGCTGGAAACAGCCGGACATACGCCGTGCGAAGGTGGTCGAGTCGGTTTGATAGTAGGACCGGCTTCAGCCGGGAAGAGGCCGGTGTGTTCGCTATAGATTTGCAGCGTAACGTCCAACGCCTTCCCGGCTAAAGCCGGTCCTACAGTCGGTGTGCCAGGCAGTCAATGATCGTTCCCACGCTCTGCGTGGGAATGCATCTCCTGACGCTCCGCGTCACAGCGATGGACGCGGAGCGTCCCGGGCGGCATCCCCACACGGAGCGTGGGGACGATCATCACTCACACGGGGTTAACGCCCCGGCACTAACCTCAATACCTCTTTGCTGTTGCCCGCCACATCCCCTTCACTGAACCGCTCCGGCACGTACTCGCCGTTGACGTAGCGTTGCGCCTGATCGGCGTAGTGCTTGTCGAACAGCACGCCGCTCTGGCCCACCGGGTTAATGCCCAGAGCATGGGCCGGGTCGGCGAAGTCGATGAGGCGGCGCGTCGATGGCCCGTACGTCACCGGCCACGGCGCGGGGCCCAGGCTCGCTGACAGGTTGTTCGGCACCTCATGGGTACCGGGCGCCGCGAACGGCCCGACATTGAACAGCATGTCCAGCGGCGGCTGTTTGCCCAGCGGATGTTCGTGGGTCAGCGTGTGCGCCTTGCCCCACGTCCATTCATCCGGGTTCTGCCCGTACAGCGATTTCAAATGCGAGACCGCGGCATGCCAGGCGACCTTCACCGTGTTGTCGCGGCTCTCGGGCTCTCGAGAATGGCGATTGTTCCACCACGGCGAATTCGCGTCGGCCGCCAGTCGCGGCAGCGCCAGGTCAATGAGGCGGGTCGACAGCAGCGTGGTGAACAGCCCGTCGCTCAGCTCGTCATGGAAAGCCTCATCGGTCAGGTTGAACAGGAACTGATTGAACAGCGTCGCCCCCACCGAATCCACGGAGTAGTCACCGTTCCACGCCGCCATGCGCTCCAGCAAGTCGTGCTCCTCCGGCTCGCTCACCACCCGGCGCAGCACCGGAATCAACGGCGTGAGCATCTGTGCGGCGTAATCCGTCCGGGTGCCGAGCTGCAGCGCTTTGCTGTTCTCCAGATTCCATTTCACCTTGTCGTTGCTCAGTTGGTTATTCAGCTGACGACCGCGTTCGGGGAGATTGTAATAGCCCGGAATCTCCATCCCCGTAGGCGACACCGGCTGGAAGTTCGCCGAGACGATATAACCCCGTGTCGGGTTCTCTTCCTGCGGGTTTGCGCTGAAAGGGTAGAAGCCATTCTTGTCAGCCTGCTCGGAGGCGCCGTCGAGAATGAACGTCGGATTGACCCCCGCAGGCCGCCTGGGCAACTGTGCCGCAGCCCACCAGCCGATATCACCCCTGGCGTTGGCGTAAACGACGTTCAGGCCCGGCGACTGGATCTTCTCGGCGGCGCTGCGCATCTTGTCCAGCGTGTCGGCGCGGTTGGCTTCATAGAAGCCCTGGAGGATCGGGTTGTCCGACTCGAGAAACGACCACCACATCGCAATCGGCGTATCGCTCGGCTGTCGCGCCCCATTGCCACCCATCGCGTCATTGACGATTGGGCCGTGGGGTGACTGCCGCAGGGTCAGGATGACGGGAGATTCGCCCTTGACCTCGATCTGTTCGGTGCGGGACGTCATGTCCACCCAGGCGCCGTGATACCAGACTTGATCGGGATTGTCGGGGTTGGTTTTCTCGGCGATCAGGTCCAGATCATCGTTCTGGAACATGGTCAGGCTCCAGCCGAAGTCCAGGTTGTGGCCGAGCAGGGCGAAGGGGTTGAGCGCCTGAAAATGCCCGTATAGCTCAAAGCCCGGCGCCGTAAGCTGCGCTTCGTACCAGACTGCCGGTACCGAGAAACGAATGTGCGGATCACCCGCCAGCAGCGGTTTGCCACTCTGGGTGCGGCTGCCGGAGACCGCCCAGGCATTGCTACCCTCGAACTGCGGCAGGCCGGCTCTCTCCAGTGCCTGCTGGCTGAGCAGCGCCAGGTCATTGAGGCCTTCCCAGTCGTTGCCGGTCAGCGCAGGCGTTTGATTGCCCCCGGAAGACTGCCCAAGCGCGCCTTTGGGCTGCCAGTCCAGATCGAAGATTTTCAAGTATTCCGGGCCCAGTTGATCCCGCACATAGGTCATCAACGGCTCGGTGCGAAAAGCGGCCGCGAAGCTGTACGCCAGATACCCGCCGACGCTGAGGGTGTCTTGCGCCGTGAACGGCCGCTCGCGAATGCCCAGCACGTCGAACTCGATCGGTTTGGGATGCGTCGCCTGGTATTGATTGATGCCGTCCAGATACGCCTGCAGCGCCTTCCACGCCGGCGTGTTTTTATCCTGGCGCGCGACGTAGGCATCGGCGTGTTCGCGGATGCGCAGGCTGCGGAACAGCTTGTCGGTGTTGACCAGCTTGGGGCCAAGGACTTCAGCGAGCTCCCCGCGCGCCAGCCTGCGCAGGATTTCCATCTGGAACAGGCGGTCCTGAGCGTGGACGTAGCCCAGCGCGCGGTACAGATCGTCCTGATTGTCGGCGCGAATATGCGGCACGCCCCGCTCGTCGTAACGCACGGTGACCGGGGCCTGCAGCCCGGTGAGGCTCATCTCGCCATCGCGGACCGGCTGCTTGCCGTGGATGTACCACGCGCCTGCGCCCCCGATGAGCACCAACACTGCGACGACGACGTAAAGGCTGCGTTTCATCCGGGGGCTCAAATGAGAATCGGGAAGGTTTTGCAGGCTACAGATTTGTCTCGCGACTGGGTAGACGGAGCGCCCATGGATTTAAGTGGCGCAACTTGCCACGCCGCTGCGGACAGATGACACTTCCGTGCGGCCGCTTCCTACACTCCCCCATCTGGAATTCCGATGTCCGACACGTTCGACCCCGACCATTTGCGTGCTGAGCTCTTGCCGCTGAGCACGTTGCAGGCGCCATCTGAAGAGGCCCAGGCTTATCAGCGTTTCTACGGTTTGAATGCGCTCGGGCCCAATGGCGCGACCAGTAGCCGGATCGGGCGCGTTGAAGTGGGCGGCTACGACATCGTCGCGGAGATGTGGATGCCTGATCAGCCGGTCGGGACGCTGGTGCTGATGCACGGCTTTTACGATCACGTCGGGCTGTACCGTCACGTCATCGACTGGGCGTTGGGGCTTGGGCTGGCGGTGATTGCCTGCGACTTGCCGGGCCATGGACTGTCCAGTGGGGCGCGGGCGAGCATTACCGACTTCGCGGAGTATCAGGCGGTGCTGGATCGGCTGTTTGTCGAAGCCGAGCGCCTCACGCTGCCCAAGCCGTGGCACTTGTGCGGGCAAAGCACTGGCGGCGCGATTGTCATCGACCACTTGCTTCATCATGGCGACGCCAGCCCGGCGCAGGGTCAGATCATCCTGCTGGCGCCGCTGGTGAGACCGCGTGGCTGGGCCTTGTCGAAACTCAGCTATTACCTGCTGCGCGGCTTCGTCAAAGCCATCGACCGGCGCTTCAGCGAAAACTCAAACGCCCCGACCTTTCTGCCCTTTCTGCTCGCGGACCCGTTGCAGCCGCGACGCTTGCCAACGGTGTGGGTGGGCGCGCTGGCGAAATGGATCGAGCGCATCGAACGCGCGCCGCGCAGCCGCCGCAGCCCGCTGATCGTGCAGGGCGAGTCAGACATGACAGTGGACTGGAAACACAATCTGCCGGTGCTCAAGGACAAGTTCGCCGAGCCGCAGATCTTCATGTTGCCCGAAGCGCGTCACCATCTGGTCAACGAGTCACCGGAGCTGCGCGCGCGGTTTTTTGAGTTTCTGACCCAGCGGATGGGGTAGGGCTCCAAGGCCGGCTTGCCGGCTGACAGAACGAATGCAGGACCGGCTTTAGCCGGGAAGGCCTGAGTCGTCACACCGGAGGATGGAGGGTGTGCCAACAGTCACCTTCCCGGCTGAAGCCGGTCCTACCAACGTCATTTGACCGTCTGCCCGACCGCCAATCCCGCGCGAACGGCTGCCAGCGCCGCCTTGTAATAGGCCTTGCCTTCGTTGGACTCGGCAAAGGTCGCGAACTCGTCCAGCTCGCCGTCCGACAGGTCGCGGTACACATAAAGCAGCGTGTTGTTCACGTCCTTGCCGATCTGCCCCATGAGCCGCTGACGCTGACTGTCGAGCATCGCCTGGGTCGTTCCGCCACCCATCAGGCCTGGAATCATCGAACTCAGACTGTCGGCAGCGACGCCAGCAATCGCCATGCTGACCTCGGCGCCGGCTTCCTTGGCGGGAAGGGCGTTGGCCAGGTGGCCGATGATCAGCAGACGATTGTCATCCGCCTGAATGTGCGGCAGGCCTTGGGCGTTTTTGGCCAGTTGGTCCGGGCGCGTGGCGGTGAGCTCGGCATTGACGATCTTGCGGCCAAGGGGCGACTGGAAAAACTGCAGCGCCGGGTTCGGGTCCTGCAGCGTCTGGCGCAGCATTTGCTCCCCGCGCTGGTCCATCGCCTGCGGCGCGAAACGCTGATTGCTGTTGCTCACCAGAGCGTCGAACACGGCCGGTGGAAGGCTGTTGCGGTAACGCTGCTGGGCGGCTTTGAGGGCATCGACAAAATGAGCGCGTTGTTCCGGCCAGCCGGCGAGCGTGTACAGCTGATCGTGGCCGTCTGCCCAGGCGGGCAAAGTGCAGAACATCAACAGCAGGAAAAACAGACGGCGCATTAGAGACTCCTGTCGGCAGGCCGCCATTCTCGGTGGGGCAGCGGGGATTTGTCGAGTTAACACTTGCCAGACCCCGCTAAAAACCTCAGGTTCGATCAGCGGTAGGGCAAAACCGCCGGGCGTATTCAAACCCGTAAAAATATTCCTCATTCGCCGGACTGCAGGCCCTGTCGGATTAATCGGCGTATGGATACTATGCGCGCCATGCGCATATCCCCTGATCACCCGCTGCTGTTGCGAATCGTCGACGACTTGGCCGAGCGTGGCTGGTCGCAGCAGAACATCTTCCTGCCCGACACCCTGACCCGCGAGCTGGCGCTTGAATGCCGCACGCGTGCCGTTCAGGGCGAGCTCGCGCCTGCCGCAGTGGGGCGCGGGCCGGCGCAGGAGGTTCGCGAGGGGATTCGTGGCGATCACATTCAGTGGCTGGAAGCGGGGCAGGCCGAGCCGTGCGATCGCTATCTGGACCTGATGGAGAGCCTGCGTCAGGCGCTGAACCGAGGCCTGTTTCTCGGCCTTGAGGACTACGAAAGTCACTTCGCGCTCTATCCGCCGGGGGCCTTCTATCTCAAGCACGTGGACCGTTTTCGCGATGACGACAAACGCATGGTCTCGGCGGTTGTTTATCTCAACGACGGCTGGTTGCCGGAGCACGGCGGCCAGTTGCGGATGTACCTCAAGGACGGCGTCGAGTATGACGTGCAGCCCACCGGCGGCTGTCTGGTGGTGTTCCTCTCGGGCGACATGCCCCACGAAGTCATGCCGTCCACCCGTGAGCGGCTGTCGCTGACCGGTTGGTTCAGGCGGCGCGGGAACGAGCCGTTCGAGTTGTAACTGGCTTGCTGTCCGTCTGCATCCGCCCAACATGAAATCTTCTACATCCCGCCACTCAGCGAAATACTTCGCGTCCAACCGCAGCTAAGGTAAAGGTCGTTCCTGAGCGGTTGGCTGTCGGGATGAAGAGGCTTCAAGCCCCGAGCCCGCCAGCCGCACATCGATAAAACGGAGAAATCATGAAGACGTTATTCGCGAGAACTGCCCTGACCGGACTGCTGTTGGCGGCGAGCTTGCTGGCCCAGGCCGCCGACATGCCGCGTACTGCCTCCCCAGCGGGCGCAGAGGTTTACATCATCTCGCCGAAGGACGGCGCGACCGTCAACGGCGCATTCAAGGTGCAATTCGGTCTCAAGGGCATGGGCGTCGCCCCGGCCGGTGTGGACGTCCCGGACACTGGTCATCACCACCTGCTGATCGACGTCAAGGATCAGCCCGACATGACCGCGCCGCTGCCGACCACCGACAACATCCGCCACTTCGGCAAAGGCCAGACCGAAACCGAGCTGAACCTCACGCCGGGCCAGCACACCCTGCAACTGCTGGTCGGCGACAAGAACCACGTTCCGCTGAATCCACCGGTCGAGTCGCAGAAGATCATCATCACGGTGAAATGACGCGCTGCAGAAGGGTGTCTTGCGCACAGCCGGCGTGTTGCCTGATTCGCGCACAAAAAAAGGAGACCCGAAGGTCTCCTTTTTTATCACCCTGGAACCAACGTCCTAGAACAGAACGCGGCTACGGATGGTGCCGTTGATGTGCTGCAGTTTCTCTTGCGCCAGATCGGAGTACTCGGCGTCAACGTCGATGACCACGTAACCGACTTTCTCGTTGGTCTGCAGGAACTGACCGGAGATGTTGATGCCGTTTTCCGCGAAGACCTTGTTGATCTCCATCAGTACGCCCGGGATGTTCTGGTGGATGTGCAGCAGGCGGTGCTTGCCCGGGTGAGCCGGCAGGGCCACTTCCGGGAAGTTGACGGAAGAAACCGACGTACCGTTGTCGCTGTACTTGACCAGTTTCTCTGCCACTTCCAGACCGATGTTGGCCTGGGCCTCAGCGGTCGAGCCGCCGATGTGCGGGGTCAGGATCACGTTGTCCAGGCCGCGCAGCGGGCTTTCGAACACGTCGTCGTTGGAGCGGGGCTCGACCGGGAACACGTCGATGGCCGCGCCGATCAGGTGCTGATCCTTGATCGCTTCAGCCAGGGCGTCTAGCTCGACCACCGTGCCGCGCGCTGCGTTGATCAGGATGGCGCCCTTCTTCATCGTGCGAATTTCTTTCTCGCCGATCATCCACTGGGTTTCGTTGGTTTCCGGAACGTGCAGGGTGACGATGTCGGACATGCCCAGCAGCTCGTTCAGGCTCGATACCTGAGTGGCGTTGCCCAGCGGCAGCTTGGTCAGGGTGTCGTAGAAGTACACCTGCATGCCCAGGCCTTCAGCCAGGACCGACAGCTGAGTACCGATCGAGCCATAGCCGATGATGCCGAGCTTCTTGCCACGAATTTCGAACGAGTTGGCTGCGCTCTTGATCCAGCCACCGCGATGGCAGGAAGCGTTCTTCTCCGGGATACCGCGCAGCAACAGGATGGCCTCGGCCAGCACCAGCTCCGCCACCGAACGGGTGTTGGAGTAGGGGGCGTTGAACACAGCGATGCCGCGTTCGCGGGCTGCGTTCAGATCAACCTGGTTGGTACCGATGCAGAAGCAGCCGACCGCGACCAGTTTCTTGGCGCTGTCGAACAGTTCTTCAGTCAGTTGGGTGCGGGAACGAATACCGATGAAATGAGCGTCGGCAATCTTTTCCTTCAGTTCGGCTTCCGGCAGAGACTTGGTGTGGTACTCAATGCTGGTGTAACCGGCGGCCTTGAGGACGTCGACCGCGGACTGGTGGACGCCTTCGAGAAGAAGGAACTTGATCTTGCTCTTGTCGAGGGAAGTCTTGCTCATCTGCGTAAACCTGTGTCCCGGAGAGAAATGGCAGTAAGTGAAGCGCGCGCCAATCGGCCGAAAGCTCGATTGGCGGGGGGCGTATGCTAGCATATGCACCCCGCGAAACACCCCATTCCTGGACGTGAGCCGTTCTCAGGATGACCATGAATTGTTCGAGAGTTCTGTTGATGACCCATCCTGCGCTGATAGATGAGCTGAAGACCCTGGTTGAGCCCGGCAAGGTCCTGACCGACGCCGATTCCCTCGAAACCTACGGCAAGGACTGGACCAAACATTTCGCCCCGGCGCCCACCGCCATCGTCTTTCCCAAGACCACCGAACAGGTGCAGGCGATCGTCCGCTGGGCCAACGAACGCAAGGTTGCGCTGGTGCCGTCGGGTGGTCGCACCGGGTTGTCCGCCGCCGCCGTTGCCGCCAACGGTGAGGTGGTCGTCAACTTCGATTACATGAATCAGGTGCTCGAACTCAACCTGACAGACCGCACTGCCATCTGCCAGCCAGGCGTGGTCACCAAGCAGCTGCAGAATCTCGCCGAAGAAAACGGCTTGTATTACCCGGTGGACTTCGCGTCTTCAGGCTCCAGTAATATCGGCGGCAACATCGGCACCAACGCCGGCGGGATCAAAGTGATTCGCTACGGCATGACCCGCAACTGGGTCGCGGGCCTCAAAGTGGTCACCGGTAAGGGCGACCTTCTCGAACTGAACAAAGACCTCATCAAAAACGCCACCGGCTATGACATGCGCCAACTATTCATTGGCGCTGAAGGCACGCTCGGGTTCGTGGTCGAGGCGACCATGCGTCTGGACCGCGCGCCGAAAAACCTCACCGCGATGGTCCTCGGGACCACCGATTTCAACGCCATCATGCCGGTGCTGCACGCGTTCCAGAGCAAGCTGGACCTGACCGCATTCGAGTTCTTCTCGGACAAGGCGCTGGCCAAGGTCATGGCGCGCGGTGACGTGCCGTCCCCGTTCGAAACCGATTGCCCGTTCTACGCACTGCTGGAATTCGAAGCGACCACCGAAGAAGTGGCCAACCACGCGCTGGAAACCTTCGAGCACTGTGTTGAGCAGGGCTGGGTGCTGGATGGCGTGATGAGCCAGAGCGAACAGCAACTGCAGAATCTGTGGAAGCTGCGCGAATACATTTCTGAAACCATCTCCCACTTCACGCCGTACAAGAACGACATCTCGGTCACCGTTTCGAAGGTCCCGGCGTTTCTCGCTGAAGTGGACGCGATCGTTGGCCAGCATTACCCGGATTTCGAAATCGTATGGTTCGGCCATATCGGCGACGGCAATCTGCACCTGAACATCCTCAAACCGGAAAACCTGAGCAAGGACGAGTTCTTTGCCAAGTGCGCAACGGTGAACAAGTGGGTGTTCGAGATCGTCCAGAAGTACAACGGCTCGATCTCCGCAGAACACGGCGTCGGTATGACCAAGCGTGACTACCTGCACTACAGCCGTTCGCCGGTGGAAATCGAATACATGAAGGCCGTCAAAGCGGTGTTCGACCCGAACGGCATCATGAACCCCGGCAAAATCTTCGCGGTGTAAGCGGTTCCCCCATTACAACAAGCTTCTCAGGAGCGCTCATGAGCTATCAGCACAAGTACGTCGACGGCACCAAGGTTCACTTTCCGCTCGGTAAAGTCGTCTGCATCGGCCGAAATTACGCCGAGCACGCCAAGGAACTGGACAACCCGGTACCGACCGAGCCATTGCTGTTCATCAAACCGGGCAGCTGCGTGGTCGGTATCGAGGGGGGCTTCAGCATTCCTCAGGACCGGGGTTCGGTGCACTACGAAGCCGAGATCGTCGTGCTGATCGGCAAGCCGCTGAGCAAGAACCCGAGCCGCGAAGAAGTCCTCGATGCGATCTCCGGCTTCGCTCCGGGCCTGGACCTGACGCTGCGTGACGTGCAGTCGAAGCTGAAAGAGAAAGGCCTGCCGTGGGAAATCGCCAAGTCGTTCGACGGCGCGGCGGTCATTGCGCCGTTCGTATCCGCTGACGCCTACCCCGATCTGACCGACATCGCCATCCGCCTGACCATCAACGGCGAAGTCCGCCAGGACGGCAACAGCAGCCACATGCTCAACCCGATCGTGCCGATGATCCAGCACATGGCCTCGCAGTTCTCGCTGCAGGCCGGCGACCTGATCATGACCGGCACGCCCGCAGGCGTAGGACCGTTCACTGTTGGCGATGAGATCGTGCTGGAGCTGACTGGCCAGAGCCGTTTCGAAAGCGACGTTCGCGGATGACACAGCGTAAAAGCCGTGCGCGTTTCCGCTGGTGGTGGTTGCTCGTTGCAGCGCTGGTGATTTTGGCCGGTCTGTCTTATGCCTGGCACTGGGACGATCGCGGCCTGTTGTGGCTGCGCGAGCGCAACGTCACGCAGGCCGAGCGCGCAGCGGGCATCTGGCTGCCGGATTACAAGGTCGACATCGACGCCAAGCCGCTGGCCGGCATGGAAGAGGACGAGGCCTCGGACCTGTCCTACGACCCGTCGACCAAAACCCTGTATTCGGTGATGGGCAAAAACCCTTTCCTTTCCGAGATCACGCTGACCGGCGACGTCATTCGCAAAATCCCGCTTGTAGGCTGGGGCAACCCCGAGGGTGTAGCCGTTCTGGGCGACGGCCTGATTGCCATCGTCGATGAGCGTCAGCACCTGATGACCATCGTCCACGTCACGCCTGAAACCAAAACCCTCAACATCGCCGACTTCCCCAAGTACGACCTGGGTCCCTCGAAGGATCAGAACAAAGCCTTCGAAGGCATCGCCTGGGACCCTCGGGATCAGCAGTTCCTGTTTGGCGAAGAGCGTCCGCCGGCGTTGTACAGCTGGAAGGCCGACGGCAGCAGCGAAGTGAAGGGCGAGAAGCGCAAGCTGATCAACGACAACCTGATCGTGCGCAATCTGTCGTCCCTGTACGCGGACCAGAGGACCGGGCATTTGCTGGTGCTGTCCGCCGAGTCGCACATGCTGCTGGAACTGGACGGCAAGGGGAATCAGGTCAGCTTCATGACGCTGCTGCATGGTTTCAACGGGCTGAGCCAGACCATCCCGCGCGCCGAAGGGGTGGCGATGGACGAGAACGGCACCATTTACATGGTCAGCGAACCCAACCTGTTTTACACCTTCAAGCGGCAGTGACGCCGGGCCGGTTTCGACTTGATGGTCTGCCCACTTTCGCTTGAGCTCTGAAAAGGTCGAACGAGATGTCACATCGCTTTCAGTTTGGCTTCAGAATACGGTGATATTAAAGCCGCCCCACTGAAGTCGAGCCCCCTGCATGCGTCGTGTGTCCCCGTTCCAGAGCGTCCTGCTCACGTTACTTGTCCTGTTGATACTGACCGCGTCCTTTTTCGTGGCGCGCGAATACCGGGTCATCGAGCGGCTCTGGTTCAACTGGTACGTGTTCTGGCAATCCAGCGACGCGCAAGCGCTGGGCCTCGACGCCTATGAGGTCGAGATTGAGGCGCGGGCCATCGACGGCCTGACGGCTAACGTCTCGGCCCTCAGCTTCGATCCGCAGCGCAAGACCCTCTTTACCGTGACCAACAAAAATCCCGAGCTGGTCGAGCTGAGTCTGGAAGGGCGGATTCTCAGACGAATTCCCCTGACCGGGTTCGGAGACGCTGAAGCGGTCGAATACATCAGCCCCGGGATTTACGTCATCAGTGACGAGCACAGTCAGCGGCTGATCAAGGTTCACGTGGATGACGACACTACATTCCTCGACGCCGCCGATGCCGAGCAGTTGACCCTGGGCATGGATGCCGGCGGCAATAACGGCTTCGAAGGCCTGGCCTACGATAATCAGGGCCGCCGCCTGTTCGTCGCCAAAGAGCGGCGGCCGGTGCAGATCATCGAAGTGCGCGGCTTTCCTGACGCCGGAACCCATTCCCCGAACATCCTGGAAGTGACGTCCAGCAAGCAGCGGGATGCCGGCCTGTTCGTGCGTGACCTTTCCAGTCTGCAGTTCGATGAGCGCAGCGGGCACTTGCTGGCGCTGTCGGATGAGTCGCGGCAGATTCTCGAGCTGGACACTGAGGGCAAGCCCGTCGCTAACGTGTCACTGACCAAGGGCAGCATGGGCCTGAGCAAAAGCGTGCCCCAGGCCGAGGGCATCGCCATGGGGGAAGACGGCACGTTGTACGTGGTGAGCGAGCCGAACCTGTTTTATGTGTTCAAGAAACGCTAACCCGGCGCTGGATGTGGCGAGGTTGGGAGAGCTGCGCATCACGGGTGGGCGTGACCGAGATCCCCAGCCCACCGCTGTCCAGCAAAATCAGCCTTGCCCCGCAACAATCAGCGCTTGAGGGTTTTCACGCCTTCTTGGGTGCCCAGCAGCAGCAGATCCGCCGGGCGCGCGGCGAACAGGCCGTTGGTGACGACGCCGACGATGTTGTTGATCTGCGCTTCCGCTTCCATCGGGTTGGTGATGTTCATGTTGTGCACATCGAGGATGATGTTGCCGTTGTCCGTCAGCACGCCCTCGCGGTAGACCGGGTCGCCGCCCAGCTTCACCAGTTCTCGGGCCACGTGGCTGCGGGCCATCGGGATCACTTCGACCGGCAGGGGAAACGCACCCAACACCGGCACCAGCTTGCTGGCGTCGGCGATGCAGATGAAGGTTTTGGCCACGGCGGCAACGATCTTCTCCCGGGTCAGGGCTGCGCCGCCGCCTTTGATCAGGTTCAGGTGCTCGTCGCTTTCGTCGGCGCCGTCGACGTAAAACTCCAGGTCGCTGACCGTGTTCAGCTCATACACCGGAATGCCGTGGCCCTTGAGGCGTGCGGCCGTTGCGTCGGAGCTCGCGACTGCGCCGTCGAACGCGCCTTTGTGCAGGGCCAGCGCGTCGATGAAGCAATTGGCGGTAGAGCCGGTGCCCACGCCCACGACGCTTTTGTCGTCGAGCTTCGGAAGGATGAAATCGACGGCGGCCTGGGCAACGGCCTGTTTGAGTTGATCCTGGGTCATGCGAGGTGGGCTCCGGTTACAGGGAATAGCGATAGGTCCGAGGGCCGGCAGTATAACGACATGCCGTGGTCAAAGCCTGAGTCTTGATATGGTCGTGCGCCGGGCCGAGGGGTAGACTTCCGGGTCTTGCCCCTTCGCCAGCGATTCTTCCCCGATGCTCGAGCACTACGTCAAAAAGATCCTTAACTCCCGCGTGTACGACGTTGCCGTGGAAACCCCGCTGCACGCCGCCCGCCAGCTCTCCGAGCGCCTTGGCAACAACGTGCTGCTCAAACGCGAAGATTTGCAGCCGGTGTACTCGTTCAAGATTCGTGGCGCGTACAACAAGCTGGCGCAGCTGAGCCCGGAAGAACTGGCGCGGGGCGTGGTGACGGCGTCGGCGGGCAACCATGCCCAAGGCCTGGCGCTGGCGGCGAAGACCTTGGGCGTGTCGGCCACCATCGTGATGCCGAAGACTACGCCGGAGATCAAGGTCGAAGGCGTGCGCTCCCGGGGCGGAAAGGTCGTACTGCACGGCGACTCGTTTCCCGAAGCGCTGGCGTATTCGCTGAAGCTGGTCGAGGAACATGGCTACGTCTACGTCCACCCCTACGACGACCCTGACACCATTGCC
>NZ_MDEN01000054.1 GCF_001705435.1 Pseudomonas graminis | reverse complement strand
TTGGTTACTTGGGGTGCTTTTCCAAGTAACTCGCCGAAGGCGAAACAGTCTGCCCCCAGGCAGACGCTCTTGATCTTGACCTCGCCGAACCAGGCCTTAATTCCCGAATTGCTTGCTCAACCCCGGCGGCACACCGCTGGCATCGGTCTCTTGCCACGGGCCACTTGGCGAAGTCGACCAGGTCCAGCCATCATTCCAGCGGTAGTACGTGCGCTGGCGATAGAACGTGTTCGGCACGTTATCCAGCACATGCACACCCAGACGCGCATCCCAGTGGCTGTTACCACCCGGCGGCGGCGCGAAGTGCGAAGAGGTTTTCGGGCCGGGCGCAGGGATCGGCGTCGACGGCGGTGTATGCGGCGCAGTGCGCGGGGTGCCGGGCTGCGGCGTCGGCGACGGACCAGGAACGGTCGGGATCGGTTCGGAACTCTGCGGCCCTGGATGCTGCACCGCACAGGCTGCGGTCAATCCCACCACCAGACTCAACAAGGCAAAACGGGCGACGCGATACATAAGGACTCTCTACTCGCTGCGTTAACGGAGATTACTGATCAGGGCTGTCGATGGTCAGGGTCTGCAGCGCCGTCACATTGCTCGGCAACGGCTGGCTGCGGCCGATCCATTCGCCCGCCGTAGGTTGACCGGCGCGGGACACCCGGGCCACGAGTTGGACTTCGGCAAAGTTCGACAGTTTCAGCTGCGGCATCATAGCGTCGGCGTCGCTCAGCTCGACCTCCACCGGCAAGTCGGCCACGGTCACGCGCTTGACCGCCAGCGGCGCCGGCGGGCCTGACACCGCGCGGGCGAACACGAACACCGTGTCGCCCGGCTGGACCTTGGCTTTCAACGCCGCAGACAGCGTGACACGCACCTTCATGCGTGCGGCCTGCACCGCCAACGGCTGGGTGTCTTCCAGCTTGCCGCCGCTTTGCACGAGCTTGTCACGGGCGCGTTTGATCCCGCCTTCCAGCGCCCCACGGGAGGGATCGTCCGGCGGCAACACGGCCAGCAAACGCGTCCAGTAACTGACTGCCTGATCAAACTGCTGGCTTTCAAACGCGTTGATGCCCATCAAGCCCAGGCTGGTGACTTCCTTGGGATTGAGCTTCAGCGCTTCTTCGGCAATCCCCTGAATCTGCGGGCTCCAGGCCTTGTTGCCAGCGAAATACAGCGCCTGAGCCCATTGCCCCAGCAGTTCGGGCTGACGGCCGGCCAGCTTGGCCGCGCGCTCGAACATCCGCGCGGCATCGGCCGGGCGATCCTGGGCCATGTAGGTCCGCGCAAGGAAGTACGCGCTCTCGGCGGAATCCGGTTGCGCCTTGACCGCGCGCTCTAGCCGCTCGGTCATCTGCGCCAGCGAACCCGGCGGCTGGGAGAACTCTCGGGTCAGCTCGACCTTGTCCGATGCGCCGAAATGCAGATACAGGCCCAACGCCAATACCGGGACCAGAATCGCGGCGAGCAGCGGCAGCGGCTTGCCCAGGCGCGAAACCCGCTCGCCCTCCACGCCTTCGGTGTCGGCGAGCAATTCACGGGCAGCCTCGGCACGACCGCCGTCCAGTTGCGCCACCGAGAGCACGCCCTCCTCCTGCTGCGCTTGCAGCTCGGCGATGCGCTCCTGATACAAGGCGACGTTGAGGGCGGTGCGATCTTCTTCAGTTTGTGCGCGACGGCCGCGCACCACAGGGATCAGCAGAAAACTCAGGGCCACCAGCAACAGCAGGCCGGCGGCCATCCAGAAATCGATCATTCGCGGTTTTTATCCAGCAAGTGGGCGAGGCGCTGACGCTCCTCGTCGGAAAGCACATCGGCGTCTTCGCGGCCTGAGCGACGGCGGCGCACGACGATCACACCAATCAACACCGCGCCAACCGCCAGCAGCCCGGCCGGGCCGAACCAGAGGAGCCAGGTGTGGGCATTGAGCTCGGGCTTGTAGCGCACGAACTCGCCATAGCGATCGACCATGAAATCGATGATCTGCTGATTGCTCCGGCCTTCGCCGAGCATGCGGTAGATCTCTTTGCGCAGGTCTGCGGCGATGGGCGCATTGGAATCGGCGATGTCCTGATTCTGGCATTTCGGGCAGCGCAGCTCGCGAGTCAGCTCGGTATAGCGGGCACGCTCGGCGTCGTCCTTGAAGGTGTAGGCATCAATCGCCGCCTGAGCAACACCTGCAAAACCGAGCGCCAACACCGCAGCAGCAGCCCATCGCCGCACTCCCTTGAGGAGCAAGCCAGCAGACACACCGCCGCCCCCGTGAGAGCGCAGGCCAGCAGGCACACCGCGCAAACCCTGTGGGAGCGAGCTTGCTCGCGAAGAGGCCCTTGAAGCCGCCACATCTCCAGCGACAGAAACGCCGCCCTCGCGAGCAAGCTCGACTCCCACATAGTCCGCGTCACCCGGCCGGATCATTCTGAGCCCTCGTCAACCAGCGCCTGATACTGGCCCGCCAGCTTCTCGCGCCAGACCGTCTCGTCGATCACGCCGACATGCTTGTAGCGAATGACACCCTTGGCATCGATCAAAAAGGTCTCCGGCGCGCCATACACACCGAGATTCAACCCCAGGCTGCCGGCCTCATCGTTGATGTTCAGCTGATACGGGTCGTGAAACGCCTTGAGCCACTTCTGCGCCTCGGCATTAACGTCCTTGTAGTTGACGCCATAGATCACCACGCCCTGCTGCGCCAGCTTGGTCAGCACCGGGTGCTCGACGCGGCAGGCCACGCACCAGGTGCCCCAGACGTTAACCAGTGCCGGTTTGCCAAGCAGGTCGGCGCGGGTCAGCGGCTTGCCGTCCTGCACCGCGGGCAAGCTGAACTCAGGGAAGGGTTTGCCGATCAGCGCCGACGGCAGTTCCGACGGATCCAGATACAAGCCTCGGTACAGCAACCCCGCCATGCCGAGAAACAACACCAGCGGCGCCAGCAACATCCAGCGCTTCATACCGCCGCTCCCGTCATGCCCAGCGCGTCGCGCACTTTCGCGCGGACTTTGACGCGATATCGTTTATCCAGCGCCGCCAGCACCCCGCCCAGCGCGGTGATCAACCCGCCAAACCAGATCCAGCGCACGAACGGCTTGACGTGGACACGCACCGCCCACGCGCCGTTTTCCAGCGGTTCGCCCAGCGCCACGTACAGATCGCGGGTGAAACCGGCGTCGATACCGGCCTCGGTCATCATCGAACGCTGCACGGTGTACAGGCGTTTTTCCGGGTGCAGCACGGTGATTTCCTTGCCGTCTTCCAGCACGCGAAGGGTGCCGCGATCGGAGGTGAAATTCGGGCCCTGATAATGCTGAGCGCCCTCGAACACAAACGTGTAGCCGCCCAGGTCCACCGATTCTCCGGGGGCCATGCGCAGGTCGCGTTCGGCGCTGTTCTGGCTGGACAGCACCACGCCCAGCGCCAGCACCGCGATGCCGAGGTGCGCCACTTGCATGCCCCAGTAACTGCGGGTCAGCGAACGCATGCCTTTGAGCAGGCCTTTGTGCCGCGTCTTGTCGAACAGGTCGCGCACGCCGGCCAGCAGCACCCAGGCCGCGAGCAAACAGGTGGCAAGCACGGCCCAGTGGAAGTCGGCCATGGCGAAACCGGCGATCACCGCCAGCACCGCGCTGCCCACCAACACCGGCGCGAGCATGCCCATCAGCCACTTGACCGGCGTGTCCTTCCAGCGCACCAGCACGCCCACCGCCATGACCGCCATGAGCAACCCCATCAGCGGCACGAACAACGCGTTGAAATACGGCGGGCCGACCGACATCTTCGCCCCGCTCAGGGCATCCAGCACCAGCGGGTACAGGGTGCCGAGCAGAATCATGGACGCGGCCACCACCAGCACCAGGTTATTGCCCAGCAGCAAGGTTTCCCGCGACCACAGGCCAAAACCGACGTGGCTCTTCACCACTGGCGCGCGGAGAGCGAACAGGGTCAGTGAGCCGCCGACCACCATCAGCAGGAAGATCAGGATGAACACGCCACGGGCCGGGTCGGAGGCGAAGGCATGCACCGACGTCAGCACGCCGGAGCGCACCAGGAAGGTGCCCAGCAGGCTCAACGAAAACGCCGCAATGGCCAGGAGCACGGTCCAGCTCTTGAACACGCCGCGCTTTTCGGTGACCGCCAGGGAGTGAATCAGCGCCGTGCCCACTAGCCATGGCATGAACGAGGCGTTTTCCACCGGGTCCCAGAACCACCAGCCGCCCCAGCCCAATTCGTAATAGGCCCACCACGAACCCAGGGTGATGCCAACGCCGAGGAAGGCCCAGGCGACGATGGTCCACGGCCGCGACCACCGCGCCCACGCTGCATCAAGACGACCGCCAAGCAACGCGGCGATGGCGAAGGCAAACGCCACGGAAAAACCGACATAACCCATGTACAGCATCGGCGGGTGAACGATCAGGCCAATGTCTTGCAGCAACGGGTTGAGGTCGCGCCCGTCCTGGGGAATCTGCGGCAGGATGCGGCTGAACGGGTTGGAGGTGAGGATCAGAAACAGCAGAAAGCCAACGCTGATCATGCCCATCACGGCCAGGACACGGGCGAGCATGACCTGGGGCAATTGCCGGGAAAAGATCGACACGGCGAAGGTCCAGCCACCGAGGATCAGCGCCCAGAGCAGCAACGAGCCTTCGTGCGCCCCCCACACGGCGCTGAACTTGTAGTACCAGGGCAGCGCGCTGTTGGAGTTTTCGGCGACGTAGGCCACGGAAAAGTCATCAACCATGAACGCGTGGGTCAGGCAGCCAAAGGCAAACACCAGAAAGGCAAACTGCCCCCATGCGGCGGGCTGGGCGAGGCTCATCCACAGGCGGTCGCCGCGCCAGGCGCCCATCAGCGGCACGACGGCCTGCACGATGGCGAAGCACAGGGCCAAAATCATGGCCAAGTGGCCGAGTTCGGGAATCATCGTTTACCCCTGTTTGTCCGGGAGAGCGGCGGGCGTGGCGGCGGGTGCGGGCTGGCCGCTGTCTTTCAGCGCTTTCGCGACTTCCGGCGGCATGTATTTCTCGTCGTGTTTGGCCAGCACTTCATCGGCGACAACCACGCCGTCGGCATTGAGCTTGCCGAGGGCGACGATCCCCTGCCCTTCACGGAACAGGTCCGGCAGGATGCCGCGATAGGTGATGGGCACCGACTTGTTGAAATCGGTGACGGCAAACGTCACGTCCAGGGAATCCGGCGAGCGCTGCAGCGAGCCCTGGACCACCATGCCGCCGGCGCGAATCCGCATGTCACGGGGCGCTTCGCCGCTGGCGATCTGGGTAGGGGTGTAGAACAGGTTGATGTTTTCCTTCAGCGCGCTGAGTGCAAGGCTGACCGCGATGCCGACCCCGGCGAGGATCGCCAGGATGATCAACAGGCGCTTTTTTCGCAGCGGATTCACGTAATGCTCTCCCGGCGCAGACGGCGCGCCTCTTGTTGCAGGTAACGCCGACGCGCGAAAACCGGTGCCAGGACATTGATCGCCAGCACGGTGAAACAGATGCCATAGGCCGACCAGACATACAGCCCGTGCTTGCCCATGGCGAGAAAATCACTGAAAGACTCGAAGCTCATCGTTCGGCTCCGTGGCGAGGGGACGCGGTGTGGCCAAGGTGCTTCGCTACGGCCTCTTTGACCCAACCGGCGCGGGCCTCGCGCTTGAGCACGTCCAGGCGCATGCGCATCAGCAGCACCGCCCCGAAGAAGCAGTAAAACCCCAGCACGGTGAACAGCAGGGGCAGCCACATTTCAGCGGGCATGGCGGGCTTTTCCGTCAGGCTGAAGGTGGCGCCCTGGTGCAGCGTGCTCCACCACTCCACCGAGTATTTGATGATCGGGATGTTGATCACGCCGACAATCGCCAGCACGGCGCAGGCTTTGGCGGCGCTGTCGCGGTTGGTGATCGCGTTGCCCAGCGCGATCAGGCCGAAATACAGAAACAGCAGAATCAGCATCGACGTCAGCCGCGCGTCCCAGACCCACCACGAACCCCACGTCGGCTTGCCCCAGATCGCGCCGGTCACCAGCCCCAGGGCAGTCATCCACGCACCGATGGGCGCCGCGCATTGCAGGGCGACGTCGGCCATTTTCATCTTCCAGACCAGCCCGACCACGCCGCACACCGCCATCATCACGTAGCAGGACTGGGCCAGCATCGCTGCCGGCACGTGGATATAGATGATGCGAAAACTGTTGCCTTGCTGATAGTCCGGGGGCGCGAATGCCAGCCCCCAGACCACGCCAATGCCGATCAACAGCGCCGCAGCGATGCTCAGCCACGGCAGCAGACGGCCGCTGATGCCGTAAAACCATTTGGGCGAACCGAGTTTGTGGAACCAGGCCCAACTCATGCCGCCTTTAGCCTTGGCGCTTGTGTTCATCACGCTGCCTTTTCATCACGGTGCTCTTTATAACGGTGCGTCTCAGCACGAGTTGCTGTCAGGGCAAGGCGCTTCTTATGGCTGAAGCGTCCGTGACCTGCCGACGGAAAAACTGTCCGCTCGGTCAGGGTGCGATTATTCGCCAACGCTGATCTTCAAACCAGCGGCAATTGCAAAGGGCGTCAGGGTTAACGCCAGTGCGGTGAGGCTGCCAAGCCAAAGCAGATAACCGGTCGCGGGCATGCCCTCAAGGGCAGCCTGCAAGGCGCCGCTGCCGAGAATCAGCACCGGGATGTACAGCGGCAGAATCAACAGCGCCAACAGCAGACCGCCGCGCTTGAGCCCTACGGTCAAGGCCGCGCCCACCGCGCCAAGCAGGCTCAACACCGGCGTGCCCAGCAACAGCGACAGCAGCAACACCGGCAAACACGCGGTGGGCAGGCCCAGCATCAGCGCCAGCAGCGGAGACAGCAGAACCAGTGCCAGCCCGGAAAACGCCCAGTGCGCCAGCACCTTCGCCAGCACCAGCAGCGCCAGCGGTTGCGACGACAGCACCCATTGTTCGAGGGAGCCGTCTTCGAAATCACTGCGAAAAAGGCCGTCCAGTGACAGCAGCACGGACAACAGCGCGGCCACCCACACCAACCCCGGCGACAGCCGCTGCAGCAGTTGCGTGTCAGGGCCGACGGCCAGGGGAAACAGGGCGATGACGATGGCGAAGAACACCAGCGGGTTGAGCAGTTCGGCCGGGCGCCGAAACAGCAGGCGCGCTTCGCGGGCGATCAACAGGGTGAACACGTGACTCATGCCGCCCACTGCCTCAGGTCCAGCTCGCGATAACCCGAGGGGGTGCGACTCAGCGTGTGGTGAGTGGTCAGGACCACGGCGCCGCCCTTTTCACAGTGAGCGGCCAGGTGCGCTTCCAGTTGGGCGACACCCTGCTTGTCCAGCGCGGTGAAGGGCTCGTCAAGCATCCACAGGCCGGGGCCCGGCAAATACAGGCGGGCCAGTGCCACCCGACGGCGCTGGCCGGCCGACAAGGTATGGCACGGCACGTCTTCAAACCCGCGCAGGCCGACCGCTTCGAGGGCGCGCCAGATCTCGGCGGCCGCCACGGGGGTGTGCAGTGCGCAGAGCCAGGCGAGGTTCTCCAGGGGTGTGAGCACGTCTTTGATGCCGGCGGCGTGGCCGATCCACAGCAGGTGGCGGGTCAGTTCGCTACGCTGGCTGGCAAGGGGCTTGCCGTCGAGGAGCACATCGCCGGCGGTGGGCTGCATCAGTCCGCACAACAGGCGCAGCAGGCTGGTCTTGCCGCTGCCGTTGGGGCCGCTGATCTGCACCATGTCGCCCGCGCTCAGCCGCAATTCGAGATGCTCGAACAGCAGGCGCCAGTCACGCTCGCAAGTCAGCGCCACGGCTTCAAGAACGGGGATCGGCATCGGGACCTTCTTTTCGGTAGCAGCGGCACGGCGGTTCAAGTCGGGATCATGACGGCCGTTATACTGGTGCAGCTTAACGGTGGACCGCCGACGCAGTCGGTGCCGGATTATACATACCCGGGCCCGCCACCCAGAGCGCAAATTCACCGAGTCGGGATCTGATGACAGGCGATATACCCAATCTTTCTCCAGTAAACGTGGCCACGGCCTTGCTGCGCGCAGGTGTGCCGGCGGGCGAAGTGCTCAAGCTGATGGAGCCGCGCGAAGGGCTGTTGTCCTCAGGTCAGGTGGCCAGCGCTGAAGTGGTGAGCCTCAAGCAACTGGGGCAGGACTTTCAGCTCTTGCTCAAACTGACCATGGACAATGGCCGGCAAACCACCCTGCCCGTCAGCAGTTCGCTGCCGCTGACGCCGGGCACCAGCGTCAACGTCGCCCAGGGCTCGGCCGACACCCTGACCATCAGCGTGCAGGACCTGCAGAAAGCCGCCACCAACAGCCTGACCAGCATCGACACGCGGCAACTGCCCGCTGGCACGCTGCTGCAAGGCAAAGTGCTGACCACTCAGGTGGCGGCACAGAATGTCGCGCAGTTGGCGGGGCAATCCCCCGGGCAATCGTCGGGCGGGGCGCAGCCGGCGAATTACCGCTCCATCGTCATCCTGCTCAACACGGCCCTGGCCGGCACCAGCCTGACCGTCGACAGCCCGCAGCCGTTGCGGGTCGGCAGTCTGCTCAGCGCCCAGGTGCAGAACAGTCAGGCGCTGAATTTCGTCGCCCTGCCCAATCGTCTGGATGAACTGGCCCTGGCGCAGCAGTTGTCGACACAACAAAGCCGGCAGGGCTCGCTGCAGGGCCTGATCACCGCCCTGCAGAACCTGCCGCCACCGGCCGATGGCGACAACCTTTCGCCGTCACTGCGGGCCAGCATCGAGCAACTGTTGGCCGATCTGCCGGACGTCCCACAGATGACCACTGCCAAGGGCGTGGCCCAGGCGCTGAATGCCAGCGGCCTGTTCATGGAACCGCGTTTGCTGGCCGGGCAGAACCCGGCGCTGGTGCCGGACATGAAAGCCAACCTGCTGCGCCTGATCACGCAAATTCTGCCGGGCCTGCCGGACAGCGTCAGTTACAGCGCTGCCGCCGCCGGCAATACCCTGGCGCGGGCGATGCCCAGCGTGTTGCGCAGCGCCTTTGGCACTTTGGGGCTGGTGGCGCCGCCGAGCGAAACGATCAACTTCCCATTACCACCGCGCACCCTCGGCCATCCGGAAAGCAAAGACGATCTGGAGATGCTGTTGAAACTGGCGGCGGGGGCGATATCGCGGCTGCAGAGCCATCAGTTGGGTGGCCTGGAGCAAACCCGGACCCATGCCGACGGCACCCAGGTGACCACCTGGCAGCTGGAGATCCCGATGCGCAACGCCCACGACATCGTGCCGTTGCAGGTCAAGGTTCAGCGCGAGGAGACGCCCGAGCGCGATGAGCATGCCGATACGCCGGCGCAGGAAGCCCGGGAGCGAGAAAAACTCTGGCGGCTGGAGTTGGCGTTTGATCTGGAGCCGCTCGGCCCGTTGCACGTGCAGGCGCAACTGATTGCCGGCAGCATCGCCAGCCAGTTATGGGCTGAACGCGAAGGCAGCGCCGAGTTTATTTCCAGCGAGCTGGGCAATCTGCGCGCGCGGCTGGTGGCATGCGGTCTGAACGTCAAGGAACTGGAATGCAATCGCGGCGTACCGCCCCAGGGGCCACGCGCCGTGCTCGAACAACGCTGGATCGACGAGAACGCCTGATGAGCAGACCCGAGCAGACACCGCGTCAGGCCATTGCCCTCAGCTACGACGGCCACCAGGCCCCGACGCTGACGGCCAAGGGCGACGACACCCTGGCGGAAGCCATTCTGGCGATTGCCAGGGAGTACAAGGTGCCGATCTACGAAAACGCCGAACTGGTGAAAATGCTCGCCCGCCTGGAACTGGGCGACAGCATTCCTCAGGAGCTGTACCTGACCATCGCGGAAATCATCGCGTTTGCCTGGCACTTGAAAGGCAAGTTTCCGGTGGGCTTTGACCCGAATGCAGGGCCGGTGGAGCGGGATATCACCCCTCGGTGAAATATGCACGGCGCCTTAACGGACGCCTTCCCGGCTAAAGCCGGTCCCACTAAAAACCGCGTATCCGGCAGGACCGGCTTCAGCCGGGAAGACATCAGTCGCAGCACCCGGAACTCGCGGTTTCCCGCCATTCAGGCGCCCCGATTACCGCCATGCATCTTGGTCATCAGCTGCGCTTCGGCCTGGGTCAGGCCGCAGGATTGGGTGAGCTCGTCGATGCTGGCGCCCATCCCGACCAGGCGGGCGGCCTGGGCGAAGGACAGCGTGGAAGGATCGCGCTGCTCGAGGGCAGTGATCTTGTCCGGCAGCAGCGCGATGATGGAACGCAACTCGTGCAGTTCCTCACCCATTTTCACCGTGCCACCCTGGTAATTTTCCAGGCGCCGGGCCAGCTCACGGATGCGCTGATCACGCAGCGAATCCGCTTCCAGCTGCTGCACGGCCAGCGTGCGCAAGCGTTTGGTGTGGGCCATGAACATCGCGACGCTCGCGACCCACAACACCGCCAGAAAAATGACCGCTACATCAAGAATCAATCAGATGTTCTCCAGCTCGGACCACTCTTCCTCGGACATCATCTTGTCCAGTTCCACGAGGATCAGCAGTTCGCCGTTCTTGTTGCACACGCCCTGGATGAATTTGGCGGATTCGTCGTTGCCCACGTTCGGCGCGGTTTCGACTTCCGACTGACGCAGGTAAACCACTTCAGCCACGCTATCGACCAGGATCCCGACCACTTGCTTGTCGGCCTCGATGATCACGATACGCGTGTTGTCGCTGACTTCAACCGGCGGCAGACCAAAGCGCTGACGGGTATCGATGACAGTGACGACGTTGCCGCGCAGGTTGATGATCCCCAGCACGTAGCTTGGCGCGCCCGGGACCGGTGCGATCTCGGTGTAGCGCAGCACTTCCTGAACCTGCATCACGTTGATGCCATACGACTCGTTGTCCAGGCGGAAGGTGACCCATTGCAGAATCGGATCTTCGGAACCCTGTGCTGACGACTTCTTCATACCCCTAACCCCTTGCGTGTTGTGCCGTGCGGTCGACGATTCGTACGCCGGCCTGTGTTTATGTGATGTGCGTGATGACTGATGCTATTTGCGCGTGTGCATGTGCTTGACCGCGCCACTGGCGATCAGCTCGGCCAGCTCGGAAACGTCCAGCAGCGCACACATGTGCTCGATCACCGTCCCGGCAAGCCAAGGCCGCTGACCACGGTGGGTGCGCCATTTGATTTCATTGGGGTCCAGGCGCAACGAGCGGCTGACTTGGTGCACTGCCAGCCCCCATTCATAGCCCTGAACCGAGATCACGTATTGCAGGCCCTGACGGAAATCGTCGCGGTACCGGTCCGGCATGATCCAGCGCGCGGTGTCCAGTACCTTCAGGTTGCCCGCCTGGCTGGGCAGGATCCCGAGGAACCAGTCCGGCTGGCCGAACAGCGGCGTCAGATCATGGCCCGCCAGTGGGTAAATCGAACCCAGACACACCAGCGGCACCGCGAGGGTCAGACCGGCGACGTCGAACAGCAGGCATTCGAACGGCTCGGCCGCCCAGGCCGGGCGCTCGTCGCCGGTGGGCGGAGGCGTCGGTGTGCGCTGGGCAGACAGATGCACGTCAACCACCGGCTCGACCAGGGCCACTGGTGGTTCTTCCACCACCCGGGCCTCAAGGGCCGGGCTCTCAACCGCAGGCTCGACCTCCGGCATGATGACCGGCGGCAGAATCACCGGTGGCATTACCACGGGTCGTTCCATCACCCGCGCGGCGGCCGGTTCAGGCTGAGCGGTATAGGCCAGCGACACCGGCGCAGGCCGGCTCATCGGAGCAGGCTGGGACGCCGGCAGCGCAGGGGGCAACGCGGCAGCCACAGCCGCCGCTACCGCGGAACGCATGCGTGCGTCATGGGCCTGCTCTTCGAGCACGGCCGCTTGAAATTCATCGACGGACTCGACGACCTGCAGCTCCTCGGTCGCGTCAAACAGCAACGCGTCAAGGTAGTTCTGCAGCGCCAGTTGTGGTCGTGTAGCGATGTCCAGGGGGCGGTTCATACGGGAGCCCGAAAAGTAGTGATGCGATTGCCGCCTGAAACAGATATCGGCTGCATAGCCGATGGACTTGAGCGTGCAGACGCGCCGCTCGACAAATAATGATCAGCGGACACTCAGGCCACCTGCCCGACAAGCTGTTCGGTGAGCATGTGTTTGAGCAACGCGCGGTAGGCCAGCACGCCACGGCTCTTGTTGTCGAACTGCGAAGGCGTCACGCCGGCGCGGCTGGCATCGCGCAACCGCGTGTCCACCGGAATGAACGCATTCCAGACGTGGTCCGGGTAACTGTCACGCAGCAGCTTGAGGGTGCTCATTGACGCCTGGGTGCGGCGGTCGAACAGCGTCGGGACGATGGTGTACGGCAGCGGCACCTTGCGCGAACGATTGATCATCGCCAGCGTATTGACCATCCGCTCCAGGCCCTTCACCGCCAGGAATTCAGTCTGCACCGGGATCGCCAGTTGCTGGCTCGCCGCCAGGGCGTTGACCATCAACACGCCGAGCAACGGCGGGCTGTCGATGATCGCGTAATCGAAGTCCTGCCACAGCTGCGCCAGACTCTTGGCAATCACCAGCCCCAGGCCGCTCTGCCCCGGCGACTGGCGCTCAAGGGTGGCCAGCGCGGTGCTCGACGGCAGCAGGGAAATACGCTTGTCACTGGTCGGCAGCAGCAGCTGGCCAGGCAACCCTTCAGGCACCACGCCCTTGTTGAGGAACAGGTCGAAGCTGCTGTGTTCCAGCGTATCGGGATCTTGCCCGAAATAGCTGGTCATCGAGCCATGGGGATCGAGATCCACCACGACCACGCGCTTGCCCGCCTCTGCCAGCAAGCCGGCTAAAGCGATGGAGGTGGTGGTCTTGCCGACCCCGCCTTTCTGATTGGCTACTGCCCAGACTCTCATGTACTCGTTTTCCCCCCGACCAAAGCGACGACCGGGTTTAAGGGGCAGATGACGAAGATTTGACGCCTTGCGGCGGCTTGGCCGGGACCGGTGCAGTTTGTGTGCCAGCACGGCGCAGCGCAGCATCCGGTTTTGCATTGGCCGTGGTGCCCGAGCCCGTGAGGCTGCGGCGCACGTCCAGGTTGCGCGAGATCACCAGCACCACGCGGCGGTTGCGCGCGCGGCCGTCAGCGGTGGCGTTGGAGGTCAGCGGCTGAAATTCGCCGTAACCGACCGAGGCCAGCCGCGCCGGGTTGATCCCGTCCATGGCCAGCATGCGCACGATGCTCGATGAGCGCGCCGACGACAGCTCCCAGTTGGTCGGGAACTGCCCGGTGTTGATCGGCTGGTTATCGGTGAAGCCTTCGACGTGTACGGGGTTGTCGAACGGCTTGATGATTTTCGCGACCTTGTCGATCAGGTCGAACGCCTGATTGCTCGGCATCGCATCGCCGCTGCCGAACAGCAGGCTGGAATTGAGCTCGATCTCGATCCACAGCTCGTTGCCACGCACGGTCATCTGCTTGGAAGCGATCAGGTCACCGAACGCCGCGTTGACGTCATCGGCAATCGATTTCAGCGGGTCGTCCGCAGCCTGACCCAGGGCGGCGTCGGTCTGGTCGCTGTCCTGAACCAGCGGGTCGGCGGGTCGTACGGTCTGCGGTTTCTGCTCGCCGATGGGGATCGGCCTGACACTGCGCTCAGGCTCATTGAAGACCCCGACAAGCGCCTCGGAGAGCACCTTGTATTTGCCTTCGTTCAGCGACGAGATGGAATACATGACCACGAAAAAAGCGAACAGCAAGGTGATGAAATCCGCGTAGGACACCAGCCAGCGTTCGTGATTTTCGTGCTCTTCGTGGCGACGTCGGCGGGCCATCAGTCCATCACTCCATGAAGCCTTGCAGCTTCAGTTCGATCGAGCGCGGGTTCTCGCCTTCGGCAATCGAGAGCAGGCCTTCGAGGAGCATTTCGCGGTAGCGCGACTGGCGGATCGCCACGGCCTTGAGCTTGTTCGCCACCGGCAGAAGAAACAGGTTGGCGGACGCTACGCCATAAATGGTGGCAATAAACGCCACAGCGATACCGCTGCCCAGTTGATTGGGGTCGGCCAGGTTGCCCATCACATGGATCAGGCCCATGACGGCGCCGATGATGCCTATCGTGGGCGCATAGCCGCCCATGCTTTCGTACACCTTCGCGGCCTGAATGTCGCGACTTTCCTGGGTGATGAAGTCCACTTCCAGAATGCCGCGAATGGCCGCCGGTTCAGCGCCGTCGACCAGCAGTTGCAGGCCTTTGCGTGAATAGGCATCGGGCTCCGAGTCCGCCACGGCTTCGAGGCCCAGCAGGCCCTCTTTGCGCGCAGTGAGACTCCAGGACACGACGCGATCAATGCCGCCGGCCAGGTCGATGCGTGGCGGAAACAGAATCCAGATGAAGATCTGCATCGCCCGTTTGAACGCGCTCATGGGCGTCTGCACCAGGCAGGCCGCCAGCGTACCGCCAAGCACGATCAGCGCGGCCGGGCCGTTGAGCAAGGCGCCCAGATGCCCGCCTTCCAGGAAGTTGCCGCCAATGATCGCGACGAACGCCAGGATGATCCCTATCAGCGTCAAGACATCCATCAGCTGCAGGCCTCCACCAGGTGGCGCCCGATGTCGTCGAGGCTGTAAACGGCGTCGGCCAGTTCGGCTTTGACGATCGCCATGGGCATGCCGTAGATCACGCAGCTGGCTTCGTCCTGCGCCCAGATCTGGCTGCCGCTCTGCTTGAGCAGACGCGCGCCTTCACGGCCGTCAGCGCCCATCCCGGTGAGGACGACGGCGAGGACTTTGTCACTGTAGGATTTCGCCGCCGAGCCGAAGGTGATGTCGACGCACGGCTTGTAGTTCAGGCGCTCGTCGCCCGGCAGGATTTTCACCGCGCCGCGACCGTCGACCATCATCTGTTTGCCACCCGGGGCCAGCAGTGCCAGACCGGGACGCAGGATGTCGCCGTCCTCGGCTTCTTTAACGCTGATGCGGCAGAGCTTGTCGAGGCGCTCGGCGAAGGCTTTGGTGAACGCGGCCGGCATGTGCTGGATCAGCACGATGGGCGCCGGGAAGTTGGCCGGCAGTTGGGTCAGCACCCGCTGCAAGGCCACCGGGCCACCGGTGGACGTGCCGATCGCGACCAGTTTGTAGGCTTTGCGCTTGGGCGCAGCCGACGTCGGCGCGTGGTGATGGGACGCCGGTGCATGATGCTGCGGCGCTGGCGCGGCTGTACGTGCAGGCGCAGGGGCTGGCGCCGAACGTGACGGGCTCGGTGCGGCAGACGTGCTGCGCGGTGCCGGCGTTGAGGCGGAAGGTACCGCTGCCGGCGTTGCGGCAGGCGTGCTGGTGTAACCACCGAAACGACGGTTGCTGCGGGAAATGCTGTGTACTTTCTCGCACAGCATCTGTTTGACCTTCTCGGGGTTGCGCGAGATGTCTTCGAAGTTTTTCGGCAGGAAATCCACGGCGCCAGCGTCCAGCGCATCGAGGGTGACTCGGGCGCCTTCGTGGGTCAGGGAGGAGAACATCAACACCGGGGTCGGGCAGCGCTGCATGATGTGACGGACCGCGGTAATGCCATCCATCATCGGCATTTCGTAGTCCATGGTGATCACGTCGGGCTTGAGGGCCAGGGCTTGTTCAATGGCTTCCTTGCCATTGGTGGCGGTACCGACCACCTGAATCGTGGGATCTGAAGAGAGAATTTCCGAAACACGACGTCGGAAAAAACCCGAGTCGTCCACGACGAGAACCTTGACTGCCATAAACACTCCAAAGAGCGCGCGCCACCCCTGAGGGTCGGCGCGCCCTGAATCACGTAGCTTGGGTCACATTGGCGATACGGGACAGGCCAGTGAGACCGGTTTTCGCGCTTGAAACAGGACCGGGTCTATTTGTAGGACCGGCTTTAGCCGGGAAGGCGTCGGGTTTCACACCGATACATCCACAGTGTTCATACCGGCCCTTTCCCGGCTAAAGCCGGTCCTACTGAGAAGGCGTCGGGTTTCACACCACAAAATCGAGGGTGTTCACCCTGCCCTCTTCCCGGCTGAAGCGGTCCTACAGAACATCGAAAGCCGCCTGCCTAAGCCGATCCTGCCTAACCAATCCGTCGTGCCGCGTAGCGCTTGAGCATGCTCGGGACATCGAGAATCAGTGCAATGCGACCGTCACCGGTGATGGTAGCGCCCGACATGCCCGGCGTGCCTTGCAGCATCTTGCCCAGCGGCTTGATGACCACTTCTTCCTGGCCGACCAACTGATCCACCACGAAGCCGATGCGTTGCGTGCCGACCGACAGGATCACCACGTGACCTTCGCGCTGCTCCTCGTGAGCCGCCGAACTGACCAGCCATCGCTTGAGGTAGAACAGTGGCAGCGCCTTGTCGCGGACGATGACCACCTCCTGACCGTCGACGACGTTGGTGGTCGACAGGTCCAGGTGGAAGATCTCATTGACGTTGACCAGCGGGAACGCGAAGGCCTGATTGCCCAGCATGACCATCAGCGTCGGCATGATCGCCAGGGTCAGCGGGACCTTGATGACGATCTTCGAGCCCAGGCCCTTGGTCGAATGGATGTTGATCGAGCCGTTGAGCTGGGAGATCTTGGTTTTCACCACGTCCATGCCCACGCCACGCCCGGACACATCGGAAATCTCGGTCTTGGTCGAGAAGCCCGGTGCGAAGATCAGGTTGTAGCAGTCGGTGTCGCTGAGGCGATCCGCTGCGTCCTTGTCCATCACGCCACGCTTGACCGCGATCGCACGCAGGACCGCAGGGTCCATCCCTTTGCCGTCATCGGAAATCGACAGCAGGATGTGATCGCCTTCCTGTTCAGCCGAGAGAATCACACGACCGTTCCGGGCCTTGCCCGACGCCTCGCGCTCTTCAGGCGACTCGATACCGTGGTCGACCGCGTTGCGCACCAAGTGGACCAGCGGGTCGGCCAGGGCTTCGACGAGGTTTTTGTCCAGGTCGGTTTCTTCACCCACCAGTTCAAGGCTGATTTCTTTCTTCAGCTGACGGGCCAGATCGCGAACCAGTCGCGGGAAGCGACCGAACACTTTCTTGATCGGCTGCATGCGGGTCTTCATGACCGCGGTCTGCAGGTCAGCAGTCACCACGTCCAGATTGGACACGGCCTTGGACATGGCTTCATCGGCGCTGTTGGCGCCCAGGCGCACCAGGCGGTTACGCACCAGCACCAGTTCACCGACCATGTTCATGATTTCGTCCAGCCGCGCGGTGTCGACGCGCACGGTGGTTTCGGCTTCAGCCGGCGGTTTTTCGCTGGCCGCCGGAGCAGCAGCACGCGCCGGAGCAGGCGCAGAGGCAGGCGTCGCTTTGGCCGGTGCCGCCGCAGCAGGCGTCGGTTTGGCGGGTTCGGCTTTGGCCACGGGCTCAGGCTTGTTGACCGGTGCAGCAGGCGCAGCCGGTGCCGCGGCGGCCACCGCAGGTTCGAACTTGCCTTTGCCGTGCAACTGGTCCAGCAGGTCTTCGAATTCGTTGTCGGTGATTTCGTCCGAGGCCGCCGCTTTCGACGGGGCCGCAGGTGCAACCGGCGCGGCAGGCGCAGCGGCAGCAGGAGCAGCATGAGCCGCGGCGTCAGGAGCAGCAGTACCAACGGCATCCGGCGAGAACGAGCCTTTGCCATGCAACTGATCCAGCAGCGACTCAAATTCGTCGTCAGTGATTTCGTCACTGGCCGGTGCGGCAGACGGCGTCACGGCCGCCGGCGGTTGCACGGCATCGACGGCGAACTGGCCTTTGCCATGCAACTGATCGAGGAGTGATTCGAATTCAGCGTCGGTGATTTCATCGCTGGCCGCAGCGCCCGCCGGTGCAGCGGGAGCCGCTGCCGCCGGTGCTGCCGCGACAGGTGCGGCTGCCGCAGGGGCAGAGGCAACCGGTGCAGGACCGCCCGCCGCTTGCGCCTTGACGGCGTTCAGCGAATCCAGAAGCTGTTCGAATTCAAGGTCGGTGATGTCTTCGGACGGCGCTTCTGCCACCGGCTCTTCGACCACCGGGGCTGCAGCCACTTCCTCTTGCGAAGCAGGCTCGGCCAGGCGAGCCAGCGCGGCCAGCAATTCAGGTGTGGCGGGGGTAACGCTGGAGCGCTCGCGCACTTGACCGAACATGCTGTTGACGGTGTCGAGTGCTTCAAGGACCACGTCCATGAGCTCCGAGTCGACGCGGCGTTCACCCTTGCGCAGGATGTCGAAAACGTTCTCGGCGATGTGACAGCATTCAACCAGCTCATTGAGCTGGAGGAAGCCGGCGCCCCCTTTTACAGTGTGAAAACCGCGAAAAATTGCATTGAGCAGGTCCGCATCGTCCGGCCGGCTTTCCAGCTCGACCAACTGCTCTGACAACAGCTCGAGAATCTCGCCGGCCTCTACCAGAAAATCCTGAAGGATTTCTTCATCGGCGCCGAAGCTCATTGGGGGGTGCTCCTAAAATTAACCGTCAAACCGATCCGGAGGCTGCACTGACGGCCTGCGCGCATTGCTTTCGTCGAAGCATTGGCGCGCGGGTCCAGCAGCCACTTTCACAGAAAACCTGAAGACCGAGACAGAATGACCGAATCAGAATCCGAGGCTGGATAGCAGATCGTCAACATCATCCTGTCCGGATACAACGTCTTCACGTTTATCGGCATGAATCTGCGGACCTTCACCCTTGGAGTGAAGTTTTTCTTGTTCTTTTTGCTGACGGAACATTTCCTGGTCGTGCTCGATGCCCGCGAAGCGGTCCACCTGGCTCGCCATGAGCACCAGCTTGAGCAGATTGCGCTCGACTTCGGTGACCAGCGTGGTCACGCGCTTGATCACCTGACCGGTGAGGTCCTGGTAATCCTGAGCCAGCAGAATGTCGTTCAGATGCGCGGAGACTTCGGTGGTCTCTTTCTCGCTGCGGGTCAGGAACACATCGACGCGGCGGGCCAGATCACGGAACTCTTCGGCGCTGATTTCGCGGCGCATGAAGCGTCCCCAATCGGCGCTCAACGCCTTGGCGTCATCACTGAGCCCGTGCATCAACGGCGTGCTCTGCTCCACCAGGTCCATGGTCCGGTTGGCCGCGTTTTCGGTCAGCCTGACCACGTACGACAGCCGCTCGGTGGCGTCGGTGATCTGGGAGACCTCCTCGGCCTGGGGCATGTTCGGGTCGATCTGGAAGTTGACGATCGCGCTGTGCAGCTCGCGCGTCAGTTTGCCGACTTCCTGATACAGGCCGCGGTCGCGGGTCTGGTTAAGCTCATGGATCAGTTGCACGGCGTCGCCGAACTTGCCTTTTTCAAGGCTCGCGACCAGCTCTTGTGCGTGTTTCTTCAGGGTTGACTCAAAGTCACCCATTGTCGAATCTTTGGAATCCATAGCGCCCTCGCAGCGGACATCAGCTATTGACGCGCTCAAATATTTTTTCGATTTTTTCTTTGAGCACTTGCGCGGTGAACGGCTTCACCACGTAGCCGTTCACACCGGCCTGAGCGGCTTCGATGATCTGCTCGCGCTTGGCTTCGGCAGTCACCATCAGCACCGGCAGACTGCGCAGACGCTCGTCGGCACGCACCTGACGCAACAGGTCGATGCCGGACATGCCCGGCATGTTCCAGTCAGTGACGAGGAAGTCAAAGGCGCCGCTTTGCAGCATGGGCAATGCGGTGAGTCCGTCATCTGCTTCGGCCGTGTTGGTGAACCCAAGGTCACGCAACAGGTTTTTTATGATCCGCCGCATCGTTGAGAAGTCATCAACGATGAGGATTTTCATGTTCTTGTCCAATTCGACCTCCAAGCAGTCTTTAACGCGTTCAGCACCTGAACGCGCGTCCAATCAATACCGTCTGTGCCGAACATGAAAAGGGGTTTCAATCGACCGGAACGAGCGCAGCGAAACCGGATCATCTACGACCCGGTTCGACCGACTCCTGCCGTGTCTCTTTTGCTTCCCGCTCACGTCTTGCACAGCCGGTCTTACAAGCAAAACACGCAGGCCTCATGGCCTGCGCCTGATTCACGAACGTGCGCGCCACTCGCCAAGACGACCGCGCAACCGCGCCGCGCATTGACTGTGCAGCTGGCTGACACGCGATTCGCTGACCCCCAGGACCTCACCGATTTCCTTGAGGTTCAGCTCTTCGTCGTAGTACAGCGACAAGACCAGGCGTTCACGTTCGGGCAAGTTGGCGATCGCCTCGGCCAGCGCGGCCTGGAAGCGCTCGTCTTCCAGATCCCGCGACGGTTCGAGGGACTGGCTCGCGCCGTCCTCGTGCAGCCCTTCGTGTTCGCCGTCCTGCAACAGGTCGTCGAAACTGAACAGGCGGCTGCCCAGGGTATCGTTCAAAATCCCGTAGTAATCGTCGAGACTCAATTCAAGTTCGGCAGCAACCTCGTGATCTTTAGCGTCACGGCCGGTTTTTGCTTCGATTGCACGAATCGCGTCGCTGACCATGCGCGTGTTGCGGTGGACCGAGCGCGGTGCCCAGTCCCCCTTGCGCACTTCGTCGAGCATCGCGCCACGGATACGAATACCCGCGTACGTCTCGAAACTGGCCCCTTTGGTGGAGTCGTATTTGGTCGAGACTTCGAGCAAGCCAATCATGCCCGCCTGAATCAAATCCTCGACCTGCACACTGGCCGGCAGACGCGCCAGCAAGTGGTAGGCGATTCGTTTGACCAGCGGTGCATAACGCTCGATCAGCTCATACTGGGAGTCTTTGGACGATTTGCTGTACATGCGATAGCCACTTGCTGTCATGAGACGGGCCCTGCGCTGGTGTGATGCACGAGGCGTTCTACGAAAAATTCCAGGTGACCGCGCGGGTTCGCCGGCAGCGGCCAGGTGTCGACTTTCTGCGCGATGGCCTTGAACGCCAGGGCACATTTGGAACGCGGAAACGCTTCGTACACGGCGCGCTGTTTCTGCACGGCCTTGCGTACGCATTCGTCGTACGGCACGGCGCCTACATACTGCAGGGCCACGTCGAGAAAACGGTCGGTGACTTTCGTCAGCTTGGCGAAGAGGTTGCGCCCTTCCTGCGGGCTCTGGGCCATGTTGGCCAGGACGCGGAAGCGGTTCATGCCGTAATCGCGGTTGAGCAGTTTGATCAGGGCGTAGGCGTCGGTGATCGACGTGGGCTCGTCGCACACCACCAGCAGCACTTCCTGGGCGGCGCGGACAAAGCTCACGACCGACTCGCCGATGCCGGCGGCCGTATCAATGACCAGCACATCGAGGTTGTCGCCGATGTCACTGAAAGCCTGAATCAGCCCGGCATGCTGCGCCGGGGTCAGGTGGACCATGCTCTGGGTGCCCGATGCCGCCGGCACGATGCGTACGCCGCCCGGGCCCTGCAGCAGGACATCGCGCAGCTCGCACCGCCCTTCGATGACATCAGCCAGGGTGCGCTTGGGGGTCAGACCCAACAATACGTCGACGTTGGCCAGACCCAGATCGGCGTCCAGCAGCATGACGCGACGTCCCAGCTCGGCCAGCGCCAGTGAAAGATTCACTGAAACGTTGGTCTTGCCTACGCCACCTTTGCCACCGGTCACCGCGATAACCTGTACGGGATGCATGCTGCCCATGTTAATTGTTTACCTTGTCTTGCTTAGACCTAAGCCACATGTCGGGCTGCACGTTCAGTGCCTGAACAATGCCTGGCAGACCATCGATGCAGGAAAATTCCACTGTCATTTCTCTACCTAGCCCGCACGCTTGCCGGTGCTGTGATAAAGATCCGCAAACATATCCGCCATCGCTTCCTCGCTAGGCTCCTCCTGCATCTGCACACTCACAGCCCGGCTCACCAATTGGTGCCGACGCGGCAAATGCAGATCATCCGGTATCCGTGGGCCATCCGTGAGATAGGCCACAGGCAGTTCGTGTGTCACGGCCAGGCTGAGCACTTCGCCGAGGCTGGCCGTTTCGTCGAGCTTGGTCAGGATGCACCCGGCCAGGCCGCAACGTTTGTAACTGTGATAAGCCGCTGACAGCACCTGCTTCTGGCTGGTTGTTGCCAGCACCAGGTAGTTGCGCGCCTTGATGCCACGGCCGGCGAGGGTTTCCAGTTGCAGACGCAGTGCCGGATCGCTGGCTTGCAGGCCGGCGGTGTCGATCAACACCACGCGCTTGCGCAACAGCGGCTCCAGCGCCTGTGCCAGGGACTGGCCCGGGTCGACGTGGGTGACCGGTACATTGAGGATCCGGCCCAGGGTTTTAAGCTGTTCCTGAGCGCCAATGCGGAAACTGTCCATGCTCACCAGCGCGATATTTTGCGCGCCGTATTTCAACACATATCGGGCCGCCAGTTTAGCCAGCGTGGTGGTTTTACCCATGCCGGCAGGGCCGACCATGGCAATCACACCGCCCTCCTCCAGTGGTTCGATGTCCGGCGTGGCAATCATGCGGGCCAGATGGGCCAGCAGCATGCGCCAGGTGTGAGCCTGATCACCGGATTCCGGGACCATCGCCAGCAGATCGCGGGACAGTGGGCCGGAGAGGCCAACGCGTTGCAGACGGCGCCACAGGTTGGCCTGCTGCGGACGGCTGCCTTGCAGCTGGTTCCAGGCCAGCGAGCCCAGCTGGACTTCCAGCAGTTCGCGCAGGCCGTTCAATTCGGAGCGCATCGCCTCGTAGGCACGGTCGCCGACGGCCGGCTCGGCGTTGCGTTCGGCACGCTCGGCGGCCACTGCGGCGTGGACCGACGGGCGAAACGGTTCTTCCAGGGTCGGTTCGATCTGCTTGCTGTCATCCATCGCCAGACCGACGAACAACTGGCGATTGGCGACAGTGTCCAGCTCGCTGCGGTGGGTCAGCTCCGCCTGAGCGGTGACGATGCGCGACTGAGTCTTGCGCAGCTCTTCTTCGAGTTCGATGTTCGGCACACGGGGGGCCAGCGCAGACAACTTGTAGTCCAGGGCCGCGGTCAGTTCCACGCCGCCGGCGATCCGCCGATTCCCGATGATGGCGGCTTCAGCGCCCAGCTCATCGCGAACCAGTTTCATGGCTTGTCGCATATCGGCGGCGAAAAAACGCTTAACTTGCATGACTCACTACCTCAGCCGTTAGGCCCGACAGTCGCTACGATGGTGACTTGCTTATTGTCAGGAATTTCCTGGTAAGCCAAAACATGCATATTCGGTACAGCCAACCGTCCAAAGCGGGACAACATGGCGCGAACCGGACCTGCGACCAACAAAATAACCGGCTGCCCCTGCATCTCCTGACGCTGCGCCGCTTCGATCAACGAGCGCTGAAGTTTCTCAGCCATGCTCGGTTCGAGGAGAACGCCTTCTTCCTGACCCTGACCTGCCTTCTGCAGACTATTTAGCAATATCTGTTCCAACCTTGGTTCAAGGGTGATCACAGGCAGCTCCGGCTCAATGCCGACAATGCTTTGGACGATTGCGCGGGACAATCCGACCCGTACTGCAGCCACCAGCGCGGCGGTATCTTGACTACGCGCAGCGTTGTTGGCGATAGCCTCGGCGATGGAGCGGATGTCGCGAACCGGTACCTGTTCGGCGAGCAGCGCCTGCAGCACCTTCAGCAGGGCCGACAGCGACAGCACACCCGGGACCAGCTCTTCCGCCAGTTTTGGCGATCCCTTGGCCAGCAGGGTCATCAATTGCTGGACTTCCTCGTGGCCGATCAGTTCATGAGAGTGCTTGTAGAGAATCTGGTTCAAGTGGGTCGCCACCACGGTACTGGCGTCCACCACGGTGTAACCGAGGGATTGCGCCTGGGCGCGCTGGCTGATTTCGATCCACACGGCCTCCAGTCCAAACGCCGGGTCTTTGGCAGTGATGCCGTTGAGGCTGCCAAATACCTGGCCGGGGTTGATGGCCAGTTCGCGGTCGGGGTAGATCTCGGCTTCGGCCAGGGTCACGCCCATGAGCGTCAGGCGATAGGCGCTGGGCGCCAGGTCGAGGTTGTCGCGAATGTGCACGGTCGGCATGAGGAAGCCCAGCTCCTGGGAGAGCTTCTTGCGCACGCCCTTGATCCGCGCCAGCAATTGACCACCCTGGTTACGGTCCACCAGCGGAATCAGGCGGTAACCGACTTCCAGGCCGATCATGTCGATCGGGGTGACGTCGTCCCAGCCCAGCTCCTTGGATTCCTGCGCGCGGGTCGGCGATGGCAGCAGCTCTTGTTGACGTTTGACCTCCTGCACCGCCGCGAGCTTGACCTGGTTCTCTTTCTTCCACAGCAGGTAGGCGCCGCCGGCGGCGACCAGGCCGAGGCTGATGAAGGAAAAGTGCGGCATGCCCGGGACCAGGCCCATGACGATCATGATCCCGGCGGACACGGCGAGTGCCTTGTGAGAGGCGAACATCTGGCGGCCCACCAGCTTGCCCATTTCTTCCGAACCGGACGCACGAGTCACCATGATCGCGGCCGCGGTGGACAGCAGCAGTGATGGCAATTGCGCCACCAAACCGTCACCGATGGTCAGCAGCGCGTAGACCTTGCCGGCGTCGCCGAAGGTCATGCCGTGTTGCAGGATGCCCACCAGCATGCCGCCGATGAGGTTGATGAAGAGGATGAGCAGGCCGGCGATGGCGTCACCGCGGACGAACTTGCTGGCACCGTCCATGGAGCCGTAGAACTCGGCTTCCTGGGCGACTTCGAGGCGACGGCGTTTGGCTTCGGGCTGGTCGATGAGGCCGGCGTTCAGGTCGGCGTCGATGGCCATCTGTTTGCCGGGCATGGCGTCGAGGGTGAAGCGCGCGCTCACTTCGGAGATGCGCCCGGCACCTTTGGTGACGACGACGAAGTTGATGATCATGAGGATGGCGAAGACGACGATACCGACGACGTAGTTGCCGCCGATGACGACTTCACCGAACGCCTGAATGACTTTACCGGCGGCGGCGTGGCCGTCCTGGCCGTGGAGCATGACGACGCGGGTGGAGGCGACGTTGAGGGCCAGTCGCAGCAGGGTGGCGACGAGGAGGATGGTCGGGAATACGGAGAAGTCGAGGGGCCGCAGGGCGTAGATACAGACGAGCAGGACGACGATGGACAGGGCGATGTTGAAGGTGAAGAAGACGTCCAGGAGGAACGGCGGCATGGGCAGCATCATCATGGCGAGCATGACGAGGAGCAGTAGCGGTACGCCAAGTTGTCCACGGCCCAGGCCGATCAATCCGGTTCTGGCGTGGGAGATGAGTTGTGAGCGTTCCACCAATGGGCACCTGCGCGTTAAATCAATCTTTTGACGCCGAAGCGTTGTATCGGGGTTATTGCAAGAAGGGGTCCAACATTTGACAGTGAGTTGAAAATATCAGAGTGCCAGTATTCAGATTTGTGGTCGTCCGACGGTTTTGCATCGCTGCGGTGGGGATCAAGATCAAGAGCGTCGGCCTAACGGCCTCGGTTTCGCCTTCGGCGAGTTACTTGGAAAAGCACCCCAAGTAACCAAGGGTGCCTGCTCCTGGCTAGGTCCCTCCTCCGTCGGGATTCCCTCACTCCGACGACGCTCCGTGGGCCCGCGCCGAACGGACATCCATGTCCTGACGGCGCTCTCGCCGCATCCATGCGGCTCGGCCCACTGCGCGTCGTCTGCGTTCGGCCTGCACCCAAGTCGCGATGGGTGGTGTCTGGACTTTTTGTGCATGAAGATCAGAAGCGCGCTTACGCTTGGTAGGACCGGCTTTAGCCGGGAATAGGCCTGTGTGACCACCACCAATTTCACTGAATGCACGCGCTGCTTTTTGCGGGACCGGCTTTAGCCGGGAAGGCGTCAGGTGGGACACCGCAAGCCTAGCGTCCCGCACCCACGGCTGATCGCCTCGAGGGCGGCTCGAGGGGACTGATTTATTTACAGCGCTTCACCGTAAATTAATCTGTCCCCGCCAAGCGCTTGTCCCCACCAAGCGCTAGATCACTTTCACTGCCCGCCCGATGAATTGAATCGGCCCGGTGGGCTTGCCGGTCGGGGAGCCGCTGGGGTTTTCGAGGGTGAGTTCGAAGAGTTGGTTGGGTTGCAGGGGCGGCAGTTTGTTTACGGGGACGGAGAGGGTCTGGCCGGGTTTGACCAGGCCCAGGGACACGGGGCCCTGCCAGCCGTCGGCCTTGGTCCAGAACTGGAGGGCTTTGTCGGTCGGGACTGGGGTGGCGCCCAGGGGTATCAGCTGGATTTCTTCCGGGTTGTTGGCCTGGATCACCCAGCCGGGGGCCTGGTTCTGTGGGGCGACGAGCACGACGAGGTAGGTCGTGGGGTTTACCGGTGCTGTCCGGGTCACCAGCATTGTGGCCAGCAGCAGGGTGGCAAAAAGACCGGCGCCGGCAAGTCCGCGCCACAACGGCAGAAGATCCCACCATGAATGCGGTTTCACGGGAGGCGCTACGTCGGGGGCCCGGCGTTCGTGGCTGATCATGCTGCGCTCGATCCGCCCCCACAGCCGTGGGCTTGGGGTGTGGGGTTCGGCGAGTTCGGTCAAGGCCAGCAGGCGCCCTTCCCACGCGTCCACCGCTGCGCGCAAATCGGTGTCCGTGGCGAGGCGGCTCTGGACGTCGAGTCGTTGCTCGGCCGGCAGTGTGCCTAACACGTACTCGCTGGCCAGTGCGTCCAGTTCATTGGCGCTGTCTTTCGACGGATAGCCTGTCATCCCATGCACTCCCGCAATGCCACCAGACTGCGTTTGATCCAGGCTTTCACCGTGCCCAGCGGCGCGCCCACTTTCTGCGAGATCTCCGAGTGCGAATAGCCGTCGACGTACGCATGAAGAATGCAGTTGCGACGCGCCGGTTCCAGTTGCTCGAGGCACCCATAGATACGTCCCGAGCGAGCACGGTATTCGAAGGTGTCGGCTTCGGTGACTGCCTCCAGTGAGGCCTCGGCCAGTAAAGCGCTTTCGCTCTGTTCGCTGACCTGAACAATGTGCGCGCTATCACGCATGAAGTTCAGCGCCAGGTGCCGGGTCACGCTGAAGATCCAGCCACGGGCCGTGCCTCGCGCCGGGTCGAAACTGCCGGCGCGGGTCCAGATTTTGAGGAAGGCGTCGTGCACGATGTCCTCGGCCAGCGCGTCGCTGCGGGCGATCCGCATGGCGACGCCGAGCAGGCGTGCGCTCTCCTGGGTGTAGAGGTCGTGCAAGGCCTGCTGCTCACCTCGGGCGCAGGCCGCCAGACAGGCTTCGTAGTCAAAACAGTCTTCAGGTAAGGACAAAATGCTCAACCGCCAACGAAAAGAAATACCCCGGTCCAGAGGCCGGGGTTGCGTCGGTGCAGCGTAGATGACTTTGTGCGCCAGCGACGCTGCCTGACGTGGGACGTTGGTCTACTTGGCAGCCCAGAAAATATAGTCCGCCTGGTATTTCACGATTTCTTGTTTGCCCTTGGTCGCCATCGAGCACTCCATCTTCGGCGCGACACCGCCTTTGGTCGCCACTCGCTGGATGTAACTGACGTTGCTCATCGCGCCCTTGCCTTCTGCAGGGTTTGCCTTCACCAACTGATACGGAATGTCGCCCGTGCCGGCGGGGGCGACAGCGAGTTGGGTACCGGTGATCTTGGAACCGTCAGCGGCCTGCCAGGTCGCCGGTGGCCCGAAGTACGTGCCGACCTGCTTGCCGCTGCGATCATTCAACACCGCTTTCGGACCGACAAACGTCCATTCGGTCTGGCCGGCAGCGTTGGGCTTGTCGCGGCACTCATAGGTGATCTCGCCCACGCCTACCGTCTCCATCGCAATCTTGTGACCGTCCGGAACCTTCACCGCGTCAGGCAACGCCATCTGCGCATACGCCGCCGGCGCCGTGGCCAGCAGGCAAGTGGCTGCCAATGAAACACCGAACGAACCCAGCAATTTTTTAGCGTTCATGCCATCTCTCCATTAGATAAACAGGTCAGCAGCCATCGCTACTTCTTGTACTACCCGGGGGAGATCGAACTGGATGCAGGGATTTGAAAAAAAATTATCTGAGCGAGGATGAAAGTGTCCGCAAAGCGAGTGACGCGGAGCGTCAAGGGATGCATGCCCACGCGGAGCGTGGGAACGATCTGAATCAAAAGCTTCCCGGCTGAAGCCGGTCCTACAACGCGCGCTTTTGATCTGCTTTTGATCTGCTTTTGATCTGCTTTTGATCTGCTTTTGATCTGCTTTTGATCTGCTTTTGATCTGCTTGCGCAAATAGCTCAAACACCGCCAATCGCGACTTGGGTGCAGGCTGAACGCAGGTCTCGCGCAGTGGGCCTAGCCGCAGGGATGCGGCGAGAGCGCCGTCAGGACATGGATGTCCGTTCGGCGCGGGCCCACGGAGCGAGACCGGAGTGAAGGAACCCTGACGAAGGAAGGGCCAAACCAGGAGCAAGCACCCTTGGTTACTTGGGGATGGTGCGACTTTCGACTTTTCCAAGTAACTCGCCGAAGGCGAAATGTCTGCCGTTAGGCAGACCTCTCCCAGCCGCTCCGCGCAATCGGGGACAGATTAATTTACGGTGAAGCGCTGTAAATAAATCAGTCCCCTTTACGCTTTTCGGTAGTCCCCTTTACGAATCACGCCTCAAATCCGGCGGAATCGGCAAATTATCCCTCAACGGATCAGGCCGCTTGCCACGCCCCGCCCGATACTGCCGAATCTGATACACATACGCCAACACCTGCGCCACCGCCAGATACAACCCCGCCGGAATCTCCTGATCCAACTCCGTGCTGTAATAAATCGACCGCGCCAGCGCCGGCGACTGCAACAACAAAATCTCATGCTGCGCCGCAATCTCCCGAATCTTCAGCGCCATGAAATCACTGCCCTTGGCCAACAGAATCGGCGCCCCGCCCCGCTCCGCGTCATATTTGAGCGCCACCGCATAATGCGTCGGGTTCGTGATAATCACATCCGCCTCCGGAATCGCCGCCATCATCCGCCGCTGCGACATATCCCGCTGCAACTGACGAATCCGCTGCTTGACCTCCGGCCGACCCTCACTGTCCTTGTGCTCATCGCGCACCTCCTGCTTAGTCATCAGCAGCTTCTTGTGCGACTCCCACAACTGCACCGGCACATCGATCGCCGCGATGATCAACAGGCCCATCGCCATCCACAGCGTGCTCCAGCCCACCAACTGCAAACTGTGCACCACCGCCATCTCCACCGGCTCCTTGGAGATGGACACCAGGTCGGCCTTGTCCTTCATCAGCACCACCAGCGCCACCGCCAGCACAATCAAAAACTTCGCAAACGACTTCAACAGCTCAATCAGCGCCTTGGGCGAGAACATCCGCTTGATGCCGGCGGCCGGGTTCATGCGGCTGAACTTGGGTGCCAGGGAGCCGGCGGCAAACAGCCAACCGCCGAGGGAAATGGGGCCGACGAATGCCGCCACGGTCAACGCCAGCAGAATCGGCTGCACCGACAGCAACGCGGCTTTGCCCGAAGCCATCAGCATGATCGCCATGCTGCGCTCGTCGAGAATCGCCTCGCGGGTGATGGTGAAATTGTCGCGCATCAGCTGCATCATCATTTCCGCCATGGAGCCGCCGAACGCCAGCAGCCCCGCCGCGCCCACAATCATCACCACAACCGTGTTCAGCTCCTTGGAGCGGGCGATCTCGCCCTTCTCCCGGGCGTCGCGTTTGCGTTTGTCCGTGGGGTCTTCTGTTTTGTCCTGACCACTCTCGCTTTCGGCCATGTCAGCGCGCCTTGACCAGGTCTCTGAGCAACTGCAGGGCGTCGACCGCCAGCGGTTGGTATTGATTGAGAATGTCGCCGAGGGTGATCCACAGAATCACCATGCCCAGCACCAGCGTCAGCGGAAAACCGATCGAGAAGATGTTCAGCTGTGGCGCCGCGCGGGTCATCACGCCCATGGCGATGTTCACCACCAACAGCGCCGCGATGGCCGGCAGCACCAGCACCAGTGCCGCGCCGAGCACCCAGCCCAGACGCATCACCAGCAGCCAGATGTCCGAGGTACTGATGCCCTGCCCCACCGGCAAGGTGGTGAAGCTCTCGATGAGGATTTCGAACACCACCAGGTGGGCATTCATGGCCAGGAACAACAGGGTCACGAGCATGGTGAGGAACTGCCCGATGGTCGCCACCGACACGCCGTTGACCGGGTCGACCATGGACGCGAAGCCCATGCCCATCTGAATCCCGATGATCTGCCCGGCGATGACGAATGCCTGGAAAAACAGCTGCAGCGACAGGCCCATGCCGGCGCCGATGAGGATCTGCTGCGCGATCAGCAGCAGCCCACTGAGGTCGAGGGCGTGCACGGCGGGCATGGGCGGCAGGCTCGGCGCGACAACGACCGTGATCGCCAGCGCGAAATACAGCCGAACCCGCTTGGGCACCAGCGTGGTACCGATGATCGGCATGGTCATCAGCAGCGCGCCGATGCGAAACAGCGGCAGCATGAACGCCGCCACCCAGGTGCTGATCTGGGTGTCGGTCAACGCCAGCACAGGTTCCATCGAGGGCTCAGCCGATCACTTGGGGAATGCTGGTGTACAGATTGGTGATGTACTCCATGAAGGTGCGCACCATCCACGGGCCGACCACGATCAGCGTGACCAGCATGACCAACAGGCGTGGCAGAAAGCTCAAGGTCTGTTCGTTGATCTGCGTCGCGGCCTGGAACATCGAGACGATCAGGCCGACGATCAGACTCGGCACCACCAGGATGGCGACCATGGTCGTGGTCAGCCACAGCGCTTCGCGAAACAGGTCGACGGCTACTTCCGGGGTCATGCTGCGCACTCCACGTCAGACGAATTCATACACCACCAAAGCTGCCGGCCAGGGTGCCGATGATCAGCGCCCAGCCATCCACCAGCACGAACAGCATGATTTTGAACGGCAGGGAAATGATCAGCGGCGACAGCATCATCATGCCCATCGCCATCAGGATGCTCGCCACCACCAGATCGATGATCAGGAACGGGATGAAGATCATGAAGCCGATCTGGAACGCGGTTTTCAATTCCGAGGTGACGAACGCCGGCACCAGAATCGTCAGCGGCGCCGCATCAGGGGTCGCAATATCGGTGCGCTTGGACAGGCGCATGAACAGCTCCAGGTCGCTGGAGCGGGTCTGCGCCAGCATGAAATCCTTGATCGGCACTTCGGCCTTGGCCACGGCGTCCTGGGCGGTGAGTTTTTCCGCCAGGTACGGCTGCAGGGCATCGTTGTTCACCCGGTCGAACACCGGCGCCATGATGAACAGGGTCAGGAACAGCGCCATACCGGTGAGGATCTGGTTGGACGGCGTCTGTTGCAGGCCGAGGGCCTGCCGCAGGATCGAGAAGACGATGATGATCCGCGTGAAGCTGGTCATCAGCATGACGAACGCCGGGATGAAGCTCAGCGCGGTCATGATCAGCAGGATCTGCAGGCTGACCGAATATTCCTGCTGGCCGTTGGCGCCGGTGCCCAGCGTGATGGCCGGGATCGACAACGGATCGGCGCCAAACGCCAGCGGCGCTGCAAGCAACAGCAGCAGCGTCAAAACAATGCGCATCAGTTCGTGTCCTTCTGATCCGTAGTACGTGTCGCGCCCGTCGTGCCTGGCGTACCTGCTTTCTTACCTGCGCCACCAAAAATATTCTTGCCTGTGCGTTGCCCCGCTCCGCCCTTGTTGCCCAGCGCTTCCAGCAGGCGCTTTGCGAATTCCGGCTGGACGCTTTGTGGGTCAGGCACGTCAACCGGCTCGTTCATCACGTGCAACGCAGTGATGCTCCCGGGGGAGACGCCGAGCAGAACCTGTTCGTTGCCGACCTGCACCAGCACCAGCCGATCGCGAGTCCCCAGGGCGCGGGAGCCCACCAGTTTGATCACCTGATTGCCCGCCGGCCCGGCGCGCTGCACCCGACGCATCAGCCAGGCCAGTACGAAGATCAGCCCGATCACCAGCAGCAGACCCAGCACCAGCTGCAGCAGCTGCCCGCCGATCCCGCCGTTCAGGGTTCCGGCCACCGGCGCGGCAACCGCTGGCGTGGTGGTCGCCGCCGTCGTCGCTGTCGTGGCGGCAGGCGCGGCCGGCGTCGCCGGATCGGCCGCCATCACCGCCCAGGACAATGCCAGCAGCGGCAGGCTCGACAGGGTTCTGAACAGGCCGCGCACTTAACGCAGCTTCTTGATACGTTCGCTCGGGCTGATCACGTCGGTCAGACGGATGCCGAACTTTTCGTTCACCACAACCACTTCGCCGTGGGCGATCAGGGTGCCGTTGACCAGCACGTCCAGTGGCTCGCCAGCCAGACGGTCCAGCTCGATCACCGAGCCCTGGTTGAGCTGCAGCAGGTTGCGGATGTTGATGTCGGTGCTGCCCACTTCCATGGAAATCGACACCGGGATATCAAGGATCACGTCCAGGTTCGGGCCGTCCAGGCTGACCGAGCCGTTGCTTTTCGGCAGGCCGCCAAACTCTTCCATCGTCATGCGATTGGCCTTGTTGCCGGCGTCGGCCGCCAACAGCGCGTCGATGTCCGCTTGCCCGTCCCCGGCCTCACCCAGTGCAGCCGCCCACTCGTCGGCAAGAGCCTGGTCGTCAGCGGAATTCATTTCGTTGTCATTAGCCATGGTTGTCCTCGGGGAACTGTGATTCGTTTACGCAGCGCATTCGTTTTGCCGGCGACGGAGGGTCACCGGCGTTCTATGGGTTCGACGACTTGCAGGGCGAGGTTGCCCTTGTGCGAACCCAGTTTGACCTTGAAGGACGGCACGCCATTGGCGCGCATGACCAGGTGTTCCGGGAGATCGACCGGAATCACGTCGCCCGGCTGCATGTGCAGGATGTCGCGCAGTTTGAGCTGACGCGTGGCGACTGCGACGCGCAACGGCACCGACACGTCGAGCACGTCCTGCTTGAGCGCGTTGACCCAGCGTTCGTCCTGATCGTCGACATCCGACTGGAAACCGGCATCGAGCATTTCGCGCACCGGCTCGATCATCGAATACGGCATGGTCACGTGAAGATCGCCGCCACCGCCGTCCAGTTCGATATGGAACGTGGACACCACGATGGCTTCGCTCGGGCCGACGATGTTGGCCATGGCCGGGTTCACTTCCGAGTTGATGTACTCGAAGTTGACTTCCATGATCGCCTGCCAGGCTTCCTTCAAATCAATGAAGGCCTGATCCAGCACGATGCGCACCACGCGCAGCTCGGTCGGGGTGAATTCACGCCCTTCGATCTTGGCGTGACGGCCGTCGCCGCCAAAGAAGTTGTCCACCAGCTTGAACACCAGTTTGGCGTCGAGGATGAACAGCGCGGTGCCACGCAGGGGTTTGATCTTGACCAGATTGAGACTGGTCGGCACGTACAGCGAGTGCACGTATTCGCCGAACTTCATCACCTGCACGCCCCCCACGGCCACATCGGCCGAGCGACGCAGCAGGTTGAACATGCTGATGCGGGTGTAACGGGCGAAACGCTCGTTGATCATTTCCAGGGTCGGCATGCGCCCGCGGACGATGCGATCCTGACTGGTCAGGTCGTAACTCTTTACGCTGCCGGGGTCGGCAACGCTATCGGTCTGTACCAGACCGTCGTCGACGCCATGCAACAGCGCGTCGATCTCATCCTGGGACAGCAGGTCTTGCACGGCCATGTCGTGGTCCTACTGCAGTACGTAGTTAGTGAAAAGTACCTGTTCGATCACGCTCTTGTTCAGCTCTTTCTGGCCCACTTCCTGGACCACGGCTGCCGCCTTCTGGCGCAGCATTTCCATGCCCACCGGCGTTGCGATGGTATCGAATGGCTGACCGGAGAACATCATCACCAGGTTATTACGGATGACCGGCATGTGCGCTTTCAACGCTTCGAGGTCGGCCTTGTCACGGGCCAGCAAGGTGATGCTGACCTGCATGTAGCGCTGACGGCCATTGACGTTGTAGTTGACGACGAAGGGTGGCGTCAGGGGTTCAAAGATCGCCTCTTTTTTGGCATCCGCCGCTTCGGCAATGGCAGCTGCATCGGGCTTGCTCTCGGCCTTGTGCATGATGAACCAAGTCGCGCCTACCGACACACCAACGGCCAGCAGCAGCCCCACCACGATGAGGATGATGACTTTCAACTTGCCCTTTTTTGCAGGGTCCGCCACTGCTGCGTCGTCACTCTTTGCCATGCCAATAATCCGTCACTATCCAAGGGGTTCGGTGTTGCGTGACAGAGGAAGAGCAAGGGTTGTGCCACATGGGCGGCTTCAAGCTGCAAGTAATGAGCGGCAAGCAACAGCAAAAAGCGGCAGCGCCCGAGAAACCGGGGTCTCCCACGCACTACCGCCTTTGATCTTGCCTTTACTTGCCGCTTGCCGCTAACCACTTGCCGCTACTGACAACGCCCAAGCGTTGGCAGGGCGTTTTCAGGCGTAATAGTCGACCGCGCTGGACCCCACGACAGTCAGCGGTGCGTTGGCAGCGGCCGAAGCGGCATCCACCGGAGCTCCGTCGGCGATGAGGTCGCTGCCGCCGACACCGCTGCTGCGGTCACTGCCGCCGTTGCGTTGCCCGTCACCGCCCGACTGCTGTTGAGCCTGTTGCTGCCAGCCCTGGGACTGGTCGGAGACGTTGACGTTGACCTGACCCATGCCCTGCTGAACGAAGGAATCACGCAGGCGCGACATCTGGCTTTCCAGCGCTTCGCGCACGCCGACATGGGCACTCATGAACGTGACCTGGGTCTGCTGGTCCGCCGCCATATTGACGCGGATGTCCAGACGGCCCAATTCAGCGGGCTCCAGCTGAATGTCCGCCTGCTTGAGGTTCTGGCTCGACAGGTACATCACGCGGTTGACCACGCCTTCGGTCCAGCCCCCCTGATTCATCGCCAGTGGCTGATTGAGCAGTGGCGTGGCCGGGGCCGACGCCGTGGTGTTCTTCACCTGAGCGGCCTGGGACAAGGCCGCCAGTCGATCAGCAAAGTTATCCATCCGCGTATCGCTGGTGGCGCCCTTCACGTCTTTCAGGCCGTCAGCCAGCAGGCCGCTGAATGCTTTGTCGCCGCCGCCTTCGGTGGTGCTCTTGTCCACGGGCTGGTCACCCAGCGCCGCCAGGTTATTGGCCAGCAGCTGCGAAGGATCGGCGTTCGGGTCTTGCTTGCCCCCGCCTTTGCCGTCGCCATGCACGCCGTTATTCTGCGCCGTCTGCTGCGCCTTGTTTTCCAGGGCGACTTGCACGGCGGTCAAGCCTTCCAGCGGATCGGCAGAGGGATCGAAATCGTCGCCGGCTGCGTCGGTCGCGTCGGTCGGGGCTTGCACCGAAGGAGGCGGCATCACGGGCAGCGCGGAGGCGAGAAGCGCCGGATCCACTACGGGCTCAACGGCAGGCGCGACGGCCACAGGCTCTTGAACCGCCGGCGTCACGGCCAGTGTCGGGTCAAGCACGGGATCGACCGGAGGCGCATCCGCCACCGTCGGATCCTGGCCGGTGTCGGAGGCGTCGTCCTTATCGTCGGCGTGGCCCTTGCCCGCGCCGGGCTCATCGTCCGCTTTGCCGTTCACCGGCTTGGCAGGCAACCCATTGCCGTTATCGGCAACGGTCTTGTCATCGGCGGCAGACGTATGGCTGACGGCGGGCTTGTCGTCCGCTGCCGAACTCTTGGCGCTTGCCGCTTTTGCCGTCGCGTTGTCCGCGCTGTGGGACTTGACCGGCGCCTGCTTGGCGAACACGTCAGAGAAGCTGGAAGTGTTGTGCTTGACGGGGTCCGGCGCCTTTGCCGCCGAGGTATTCCCGGCTTTCTGGACTTTGGCCGCTGTCAAAGCCGTCAGTAATGGGTTGTTGGCGAGGGCCATGTGAATCTCCGCAAGAGCGCAATTACACAGAGACAAAGCAAATGGCGGGCCAAGTGCGCCGACTGGCTGGATTAAAGGTGGGTCAGAGGTTGAAAGCCGGGTTGGGGATACCCGGCTCAGTGGCTGGCATGGCAGAGCTGCAGTTCGTCTTCGAAAATCTTCCTGACGGCGTAGAATTCCTCCTTGATCTCGGACACCAGCCGCCTTATCCGGGCGTCGTCCGCGGCCACCAACCCGCGCCCCTGTTCTTCCAGTTGCAGGCAGAGTTCGGACAAGTGCGTGGCGCCCATGTTGCCGGTGCTGCCTTTGAAGCTGTGGGCCATGAGGCCGAGGCGTTGCAGCGAGGCGGTGGAGGCGGCAGTGAAGGAAGGGTCACGCAACAGCAGGGTCATGTCGTTGACCCGATTGACGGAATCGGAAATGAACACCTGCAGCAGCGCCGGGTATTCCGCTTCCATCACGTCACGCAGCGTGCTGAGCACGTTGAAGTCCACAGGATTATTCGACACTTGTTCACTCCTTGATCAAGACGCGCGGATTATGCCAGACCCTCCCACGCAAATTCCACGCTGGCCGTCCGCCCCTCATCGGACCACTGGCAGCGGTCGCTGAGCTGCCGGACCAGCGCAAGGCCGCGCCCGGACAATTGGGTGACCGCAGGCGGCAGCGCCAGCACCCGATCGGAATCGAAACCCGCACCGCTGTCCTGCACCCGCACTGTCAGGCGACCGCCCTCGCCGTCCGGGACGATCTGGAAATCGATGCGGATAAAACCCTCCACCAGACAATCCAGGCGTTCGGCGCGCTGCTGGTAGTAAAGCCCAAAACCTGCGGCGTCGCGCTTCAACGCCGAGTCGAGCCCGAGCACGCCGTGTTCCAGCGCATTGCTGTACAGCTCCGACAACACGATATACAGCTCGCTGCTCTGCATGCGCAAGCCATGGACTTCCTGCAGCAGTTGCAGCAGATAAGGCAGGGGATTGAAGCGCTTGAGCGTTGCCGCGCGGTACTCGAACGAAGCGCACCAATCCAGCGGACTGGAATCGCCGCTGTCGGTATAAATGACCGAGGGCGGGCCGAGCAAGTCAGGCTCGGTGAATGCCACCTCGACCATGCTCACGTCGTCCCGCGCCTGGCCGCGAAACCGCGCCAGGGCCCACTGCACTTCTTCGATCAGCAGCGCCGGGTTGCGATTGCTCACCAGCACATTTTGCAGACGCCGGGCGCCGAACAGCTCGCCGTCCTGACCGGTGCTGTCGACAACGCCGTCGGACAGCAGAAACACCCGATCCCCCGGCCCGAAGGGATACACCTGGGTGTTGTCGTCGAAACTGCCGGCGCTCAACACCCCGAGGGGCACGTTGGCCGAAATCAGCGGCGTGTGCGGCCGGCCATCGCCATGCAGCAGGTAACCATCCGGCAGGCCGCCGTTCCACACCTCGACCAGCTGCTGCTTGAAGTTCAGGCACAGCAGCGCGGCGCAGCAGAACATGTCGACCGGCAGGATGCGTTTGAGCTTGGCGTTCATCTCCCGCAGGGTTTCGGGCAAGCCGTACCCCTTGGCGGTCATGCCGTAGAACACCTCGGCCAAGGGCATGGCGCCTACTGCGGCGGGCAAGCCATGGCCGGTGAAATCCCCCAGCAGCAGGTGCATGTTGCCGGACGGCGACCACGCGGCCAGCAGCAGGTCGCCGTTGAACAGCGCGTAGGGCGATTGCAGGTAGCGGATGTTGCGCGAGCTCAGGCACCCGGAGTGGGCAATCTGATCAAACACGGCCTTGGCCACGCGCTGCTCGTTGAGCAGGTATTTATGGTGGCGGGTGATCAGGTCGCGTTGGTGCAGCACAGTTTCCTGCAACACGCGCAGGCGGTTCATGGCGTTGATCTTCGCCGCCAGCACCACTTGGTTGTAGGGCTTGGCAACGAAGTCGTCGCCGCCGGCGTCGAGGCATCGGGCGAGGTCTTCGCCTTCGGTCAGCGACGTCAGGAAGATGATCGGCACCAGCGCGTCACCCGCCAGCGTCTTGATCTGGCGCGCCGCTTCGAAACCGTCCATGACCGGCATCATCGCGTCCATCAGCACCAGTTGCGGCCGCCGACGCTCGAACAGCCCGACGGCTTCGGCGCCGTCACTGGCGGTCAGAACGTCATGGCCCTGGCGGCTGACGATGGCGGACAGGAGCATCCGGTCGCTGACGTTGTCATCGGCGATGAGGACCGTCAGGCGATCGGAGGCAGACGAGATCATCAGGCGGTTATGACGATGTTGAAGAGTTTGGAGAAGTTGGAGATGTCGAGGATTTTCTTGACGTCGTTGTTGCAGTTGACCAGTTGGATATCGGCTCGTTCGCCGCCGGCGTGGTCACGCAGCAGCAGGAGCATGCCCAGCGCGGAGCTGTCGAGGTAGTGGGTGTCTTTCAGGTCGACCTTGTAGCGGCTGGCCTGTTTTTCTTTGGGTTCGTAGGCGCTCCGGAATTCCTGGTGCGTCGAAAAATCGAAGCGTCCTTTGATGGTGATGGTCAGTTCTTGGCCATCGGCGGAGCGTTCGGAGGTTACTGACATTGGCAAATTCCTTGTATGAAACAGCGCCAGACGCTTGAGTTTTAGCAGCCCTTGTGAGGCGTTGCAAATCGTTAGCTTTTACTTGGGTTTCAGGGGCTCTAGATCAAGAGCGTCTGCCTCACGGCAGACATTTCGCCTTCGGCGAGTTACTTGGAAAAGCACCCCAAGTAACCAAAGGTGCTTGCTCTCGGTTGGGCCCCTCCTTCGTCGGGGTTCCTTCACTCCGGTCTCGCTCCGTGGGCCCGCTGCCATCCGCCATCCATGGCGGGGGGCAGCTCTCGCCGCATCCATGCGGCTCGGCCCACTCCACGAGACCTCCGTTCAGCCTGCACCCAAGTCGCGATTGGCGGTGTTTGGGCTTTCTATGTACGAAAATCAAAAGCAGATCAAAAGCAGATCAAAAGCTTCCCGGCTGAAGCCGGTCCTACGGGTGTACGCGGTGTGGGTAGGACCGGCTTCAGCCGGGAAGAGGCCGGTCCTACGGGTGTACGCGGTGTGAGTAGGACCGGCTTTAGCCGGGAAGAGGCCAGTCTGGCCGCCATCAATTTTGCAGCGTGCCTCCCGACGCCTTCCCGGCTAAAGCCGGTCCCACTATGTCATCGTCCTCACCGTCGCCGTTGCTTTTGCTCTTCCTACACAAAAGGTCCAAACACCACAAGACGCGACTTGGGTGCAGGCCGAGCGCAGGTTTTGCGCAGTGGGCCGAGCCGCATGGATGCGGCGAGAGCGCCGTCAGGACATGGATGTCCGTTCGGCGCGGGCCCACGGAGCAAGACCGGAGCGAGGGAACCCGACGCAGGAGGGCCAAACCAGGAGCAAGCACTTTTGGTTACTTTTAGTGCTTTTTAAAAGTAACTCGCCGAAGGCGAAACAATCTGCCCCCAGGCAGATGCCCTTGATCTTGATCTCAAGCCCTTAAAACTGCTCGGTCCTAGGGAGTCGCTGAACCAACTCATCCAGCAATTTCTGCTCGCGTTTATCTTCCAGCGCGCGCGCCTCATCGATATACCGCTGCACCAACTTACGCAGCCCCTCCACCCGCGCATACGCCTTCTGCCACTCTTCGCGCGCCTTGTTCAAATTATTCTGATGCCACGCCAGACTCTGACGCTGCTGCGCCACCGCCGTCTCCAACTGATTGAGAAAGCGCTGATAATTCATCAGCCACTGACCCGACACCCCGTGGGCGCCCTTGTCGATCCACTGCTGCTGATAATCAGAACGAAATTTATCCAGCTCACCCAACTTGGTTTCAGCCAGCCGCACCTGCCCCTGAAAATGCCCCAGACGCTGGACGGCAGCCTTCTCGACCTTTTCTGCCATCTCGACCACCGGCGCCAGACGGCCTGCGCGACTCAGAGCCATGGCCGATTAACCGCCGGCCTGAGGATTGAAAATCTTCGCCAACTGCTCCTCACTGCTCTGCATGCTCTCGTTCTCCTGCAAGCCCTGGCGCAAATACTTCACCAGCTGCGGCTGCAGCGAAATCGCCAGATCCGTCTCGCGATCGCCGCCGGCCACGTACGCGCCGACACTGATCAAATCGCGGCTCTGCTGATAGCGCGACCACAACTGCTTGAAATACTGCGCCTGCACCATGTGCTGCGGATCGACCACAGACGGCATCACCCGGCTGATCGACGCTTCGATATCGATGGCCGGGTAATGGCCTTCTTCGGCCAGCCGCCGCGACAGCACAATGTGGCCGTCGAGCACGCCCCGGGCCGAGTCAGCGATCGGGTCCTGCTGGTCGTCGCCTTCGGACAAGACGGTGTAGAACGCGGTGATCGAGCCACCGCCCGCCTCGGCGTTACCGGCGCGCTCCACCAGCTTGGGCAGCTTGGCGAACACCGACGGTGGGTACCCTTTGGTCGCAGGCGGCTCGCCGATGGCCAGGGCGATTTCCCGCTGGGCCTGGGCGAAACGGGTCAGCGAATCCATCAGCAACAGGACGTTCTTGCCCTTGTCGCGAAAATACTCGGCGATGCGCGTGCAATACATCGCGGCGCGCAGACGCATCAACGGCGCATCATCCGCCGGAGAGGCCACGACGACCGAACGCTTGAGGCCCTCCTCGCCCAGGCTGTGCTCGATGAACTCCTTCACCTCGCGGCCCCGTTCGCCGATCAGCCCGACGACGATGATGTCGGCCTCGGTGAAGCGGGTCATCATCCCCAGCAGCACACTCTTGCCCACGCCGGTACCGGCGAACAGGCCCAGACGCTGGCCGCGCCCGACCGTCAACAAACCGTTGATGCAGCGAATGCCCACGTCAAGCGGCTGGCTGATGGGGTTGCGCTTGAGCGGGTTAATGGTCGGGCCGTCCATCGGCACCCAGTCTTCGGCTTTCATCCCGCCCTTGCCGTCGAGAGGACGACCGGCGCCGTCGAGGACGCGGCCGAGCATGGTCATGCCCATCGGCAGACGGCCGGTGTCCGGCAGCGGCACGACGCGGGCGCCGGGCGCAATGCCGGAGACGCTGCCGACCGGCATCAGGAACACCTTGCTGCCGGCAAAACCCATGACTTCGGCTTCAACTTCGACCGGGTGATGACTGCCGTCATTGATCACCATGCAACGGCTGCCCATGGCGGCGCGCAGGCCCTCGGCTTCGAGGGTCAGGCCGACCATGCGCAGCAGCCGTCCTTCGACGATCGGCTGCGTAGGCAGGGAGATCGCGTCAGGGTACGTGCTCAGGCGCTTGGCGAAACTGGTGCGTTCAAGGCGCATCGACAGCACCCAGTGGGTAAGTGGTTTTCTCGGCGCTCTGGAGCGCCTCTTCCAGTTCGATCGTCACATCGGGCGGCGCCGGGTGCAGGGCCTGCTCGTGCAGCTGGTCGAACATTTTGCCCAGGGCCTGACTGATCCGCGCCTCGACCGTGGCGTCGATGCGGCTGTGCTCACTCTCGACCCGGCAACCACCCGGCTGCAGCGTCTCGTCCTCGAGAATGCGCCAGGTTTCTTCGTGACGCTCGCGCATGGCCTTGACCAACGCGAAGTCCTGCGGATTGACCAGAATGCGCACGTTGGCCGCGCCCATCGGCAGCAGCCGCAAGGCTTCGCGCAGCACCGTGCCGATCTGGCTGGAGTCGGTTTTGAGCTCGCGCTGAATGACCTGGCGGACCACATGCTCGACCAGCGACACCATCGATTTCTCGATCTGCGCATCCTGATCGGCGATGGGTTCGAACAGATGCCCCATCAGGACTTCCATGCTGTCCAGCTTGGCCGCCAGCGCCACTTCCGCTTCCTGACGAACCTTGAGCTGAGTGCTGTGAAAACCCTCTTTTTCGCCGATGGCAAACCCCTCGTTGTAGGCGTCCTGACGGATGCTTTCCAACTCTTCCAGGGTCATCGGCTGGACTTCTTCCAGCGGAACTTCTTCGCTTTCGGCGAGCTCGGCTTCCTCGATAACCGGTTCCGGCTCGGGTGCTTCCACGTGCGGGTCGAAGCTGGGCAAGGCCCAGACGTCGATCCCGCGCAAATCCTGGGCGCGGATGAGCTCACTGGGTGGTGCTTTATCGGAGCTGGACATCAACGGCACCTACGCTTAAATCATTTCCTCGCCACCTTTGCCGCCAAGAACGATCTCCCCGGCCTCCGCCATACGACGGGCAATGGTGAGAATTTCTTTCTGGGCGCCTTCCACATCGCTGACGCGAACCGGGCCTTTGGCTTCCAGGTCGTCGCGCAGCAGTTCGGCGGCACGTTTGGACATGTTCTTGAAAATCTTTTCTTTGATGGCGTCGTCCGAGCCCTTCAGTGCCAGTACCAGCACATCGGAGGAGACTTCGCGCAGCAAGGCCTGAATCCCGCGGTCGTCGACGTCGGAGAGGTTGTTGAAGACAAACATGAGGTCTTCGATCTGCGTCGACAGGTCTTCGTCCACTTCGCGGATCGAATCCATGAGCTGGCCTTCGATCGAGCTGTCGAGGAAGTTCATGATATCCGCCGCACGCTTGATACCGCCCAGGGTAGTACGCGATGTGTTGGCGTTGCCCGAGAACTGCTTCTCGAGGATCTGGTTCAATTCTTTCAGCGCCGCCGGCTGCACGGTGTTCAACGACGACACGCGCAGGATGATGTCCAGGCGCACTTTGTGGTCGAAGTGGCTCAGCACTTCACCGGCCTGATCGGCGTCCAGGTAGGCGACGACGATGGCTTGAATCTGCGGGTGCTCGAAACGGATGACGTCGGCCACCGCGCGCGGTTCCATCCACTTCAGGCTGTCGAGACCGCTGGTGTTGCCGCCCAGCAGAATCCGGTCGATCAGGCCGTTGGCCTTGTCCTCGCCCAGTGCCTGGGTGAGCATCTTGCGGATGTAGCCGTCCGAGCCGATGCCGACACCGGTCTGATCGCCGACCACGTCGACGAACTCGCTCATCACCTGTTCGACCTGCTCGCGGTGCACATTGCGCATCTGCGCCATGGCCACGCCCACCCGTTGAACCTCTTTGGGTCCCATGTGACGCAAGACCTGCGCGGCGTCCGTCTCACCCAGGGTGAGGAGCAGAATCGCGGCCTTGTCCACGCGGGTCAATTTAAGTGCAGCAGCTCTATCACTCATCAGCGTTGATCCACTCTTTGACGACCTGGGCTACACGCGCCGGATCCTCGGCCACAAGGCTCTTGATTGCGTTGAGCTGTGCGTCATAACCCTCGGTAGGGCTCGGCAACAGAATACTTTGCGGACCGCCCAGACTGACGCGGTCGTTTGCCAATTCACCGTCCATCCCGACCATGCCGCCCAGCTCGGAGTCGCCGTCGAGGCGCTTGCCTTGCGGATTGGTGATGCCCTTGAGCACCGGACGGAGCACACCGAACACCAGCACCAGGATGAACAGCACGCCCATGGCCTGTTTGACGATGTCCCAGAACCACGACTGCGAGTAGAACGGAATATCCGGGATGACTTCGCCGCGATCGGTGGAGAACGGCACGTTGATCACGCTGACGCTGTCGCCACGGCTGGCGTCGAAGCCGACGGCGTCCTGCACCAGACGGGTGAAGCGCGCCAGTTGCTCGGCGGTCCACGGCACCATGGTGGTTTCGCCATTGGCCGGGTTGACTTTGACCTGATCATCGACCACCACGGCGACCGACAGGCGATTGACCTTGCCCTGCTGCTGCTTGGTGTGGCTGATGGAACGGTCGAGCTCGAAGTTCTTGGTCGACTGGTTACGCTTGTCCGCCGGGTACGGCGCCAGCATCGGCTGACCGGTGGCCGGGTCCATGATCTGTTGGCCATTGGCGTCCAGCAGCGGTTGGCCCGGGGCGATGGCGCCCGCGGCTCCGGCAGCACCGGCGGCGGCGTTCTGTGGCGCCGTTGCCGGGCCTGGCGGCTGGTTGCTCAGCGCACCGGGTACGCCCCCTGAACCGCTGCTGCTGGAGCGTTGTTCGTTGACCGTCTGCTCACTGCGCAGCGCAGGCGTGTCCGGGTTGAAGCTTTCGGCGGTGGATTCGACGGCGCTGAAATCAACGTCTGCCGACACTTCTGCCTTGTAGCGGTCATTGCCCAGCACCGGCTGCAGAATGTTCTGCACACGCTGAGTCAGCATGCTTTCCATGCGGCGGGTGTAATCGAATTGCTTGCCGGCCATGGACAGCTCGGAGTTCTCGGCCTGATCGGAGAGCAGATTGCCCTTCTGATCGACGACAGAAATCTGCGACTTGTTCAGTTCCGGGACGCTGGTGGCGACCAGGTTCATGATCGCCAGCACCTGACCCGGCTCCAGCGAACGACCGGCATACAGCTCAACCAGAATCGAAGCGCTGGGTTTGCGATCGTCACGCACGAACACCGAGCTCTTCGGAATCGCCAGGTGAACACGAGCGCCCTTGACGTTGTTCAGGCTTGAGATGGTCCGCGCCAGTTCGCCTTCCAGGCCACGACGGTAACGAGTGGCCTCCATGAACTGGCTGGTCCCCAGGCCTTGATCCTTGTCGAGGATTTCGAAACCGACGTTGCCGTCGGTCTGGGCGATACCGGCACCCGCCAGCTTGATGCGGGCACGGGACAGGTCCTCGGACTTCACCAGCAGCGCGCCGGAATTGGGCTCGACGGTGTAGGGAATGTCGGCCTGGGCCAACGTGTCCATGACCTGCTTGGTATCGACACCCGACAGGCTGCCATAAAGCGGCTTGTAATCGGGCTGCTGCGACCAAAGCACGACGGCAAAACCAATCGCCACGCTGGCAGCCAGACCGACCATGAGGCCGACCTGACGCAGCATGGTCATCTCGGAGAGATTTTGCAGGAAGGCCAGCCCGAACATTGGCGGCTTGCTTCCTGGCGCACCCGTTTTGGCGGGTACGTTATCGACGACGGCTTCGGCCATGACTTAAATCGTCCTCAAACCGGCATTTGCATGATGTCTTGGTACGCCTGAACCAGCTTGTTGCGTACCTGGGTCAGCGCCTGAAACGACACGCTGGCTTTCTGCGAGGAGATCATCACGTCGGTGAGGTCCACGCCGCTCTTGCCCATCTCGAAAGCGGTCGACAGCTGATTCGACGCCTGCTGGGTGTCGTTGACCTTGTTCACCGCCATGCCGAGCATGTCAGCGAAACTGCTCGCACCGGCCTGTTCTGGCGCTGCGATGGCCTTGGGCTGAGCCATGGCGTCCATCTGCATGGAGCGCATGTCCAACATCAAGCGATTAAATTCAACACCTTGGGTCATGACGTTTCTCTCAAAAGGGCCGCAAATTTTTGACACGGATTCAGCGGTTACCTAAGCATTAGCAACAAGGGTGCCAGACCAATAGCGGCGATATGCCACGTTTGATGAAAGTGTTCGGATGGGTATTTAAACGGACACGTAAACGAAGAGGCGCTTCACGCATTGACACCGCGCGATGCCCTATCAGGCGCAGTCCCTGCGGGAGTGAGCTTGCTCACGAAGACGGCATCACACTCTTTGGAAAATCAGCGGGTTGTCGAATATCTGTCGTCAGCTCCAGTCAGGCAGGCACCCATTCACCGACACGCGCGCCTGCTCAGGATGCAAACAGAAACCCTTCGACATCCATCCCCGCATCACGCATCTGCGCCAGCTTGTAGCGCAACGTACGCGGGCTGATACCGAGGCGTTCGGCGGCCTCTTTGCGACGGCCACGCTCGGCACGAAGGGTGTCGATGATCATCTGGAACTCACGGCGACGCAGGTCTTCACCCAGCGCGCCCGCCCCTTCCCCGCTGCTCGCCTCGGGCGACGCTTCCATGGCGCCAGTCGCAACTGGCACCACCAGAGGCGTCGGCGCGGCGGCGAAGGTCACCGGGCCGGCCAGGCAGAAATCCTCTGCCTGAATCACCCCGCCCTGCTGCAGAATCAGCGCCCGCTGCACGGCGTTATCCAGCTCGCGGACATTGCCCGGCCACGCATAGCTGACTAGACACGCCTGCGCCCCGGCCGACAGCCGCACCGGGGCATGCTTCATTTTATTGACGTGTTTGGCCAACAGACGCTCGGCCAGCGGCAGAATGTCGGCGGGACGCTGGCGCAAGGATTGCCACGCGAGCGGGAACACCGAGAGACGGTAAAACAGGTCTTCGCGGAAGCGCCCTGCGGCCACTTCGCCCGCCAGATCGCGGTTGGTGGTCGCCAGCACGCGGATGTCCAGTTCGATGGGCTTGCGCGCACCGACCCGCTCCACTTCCCGCTCCTGCAACACACGCAACAGCTTGGCCTGCAGGCCCATGGGCATTTCGGAAATCTCGTCGAGCAGAATGGTGCCGCCTTCGGCCTGCTCGAACTTGCCGGCCTGGGACGCAATGGCACCGGTAAACGAACCCTTCTCGTGGCCGAACAGCGTGGCTTCGAGCATGTTGTCCGGAATCGCCGCGCAGTTGATCGCGATGAAAGGCTTGCCGGCGCGGGGCGATTGCTCATGAATGAAACGCGCCAGCACTTCTTTACCGGTGCCGGACTCGCCTGAAATCAACACCGTCGAATCACTCTTTGCCACGCGGCTGGCGAGGCTGAGCAACTGCACGCTGGCAGGCTCGACCGCAATCGGACCCTCGCCATCGGCCGGGCCGAGGCGGCCCAGTGCATGGCGAGCCACCAGCGCCAGCAACGCCTTGGGCTCGAAGGGCTTGACCATGTAATCAGCCGCGCCCTGACGCATCGCCTCCACGGCGCGGTCCACCGTGCCATGGGCCGTCATCAACAGCACCGGCAACTGGGGGTAGCGGCTGCGCAACTGGCCGAGCAATTGGTGACCGTCCATGCCGGGCATATTGACGTCACTGACCACCAGGCTGAACGGCGAATCGGCAGCGGCAATCAACGCCTCTTCCGCCGACCCGACCGCCTGATAGGCATGGCCGGCCAGCGCCAGGGTTTCGCCCAGCGCTTCACGCAGAGAAGGGTCGTCCTCGACCAGCAGCACCTTGATGCTCATGAGCGCTCACCTGAAGCAATCGTCAACGGACCGGCCTCACTGCCAGTGGACGGCTCATTCCCAGCCCCAGGAACCAGCGGCAGCGACACGATGGCGCAGGTGCCACGACCCGGACGCGAGCGGAATTCGACACGGCCCTGATGCGCCCGCGCCACCGCAGTGACAACGGCCAGACCCAGGCCGGTGCCGGTGGTTTTGGTGGTGAAGAAGGGCTCGCCGATGCGGGCCAGGGCCGCCGGCTCGATGCCGCTGCCACTGTCGCTGATACACAGACGCAGCGTATTGCCGCGGTTGTACGCATGAATCTTGATGCGGCGCCGCCCGTCACGCTGGCCGGCACTGGCCTGGACGGCATTTTCAATAAGGTTGAGCAGCGCGCCGACCAGCGTGTCGCGGTTGCACAGTAATTCCCCCGCCGGGCTGTCGCACTGCCAGCGCACGGCCACGTCACGGACATGGGTCTGGGCGGCGGATTCTAGGGCAGCGACCAGCGCAGTCGGCGTCACCCGGTCAGTCAGCGGCAGCTCGCCACGGGCAAATACCAGCATGTCGCGGACCTGATGCTCGAGCTCGTGCAGGCGCTCCTTGAGCCGGCCGGCGAAGCGCTGTTGGGTCTCGACGTTCAACGCCTGTTCGGCCAGATGGCTGGCGTAAATCATGGCGGCGGACAGCGGCGTGCGGATCTGATGGGCCAGTGATGCGACCATGCGCCCCAGGGACGACAAGCGCTCATGACGCGCCAGCTGACTTTGCAGATGGCGGGTTTCGGTCAGGTCATTAAGCAGCACCAGCTGGCCCGGCTCGGCGTCCAGGGAACGGGTGGCAATGGACAGCCGGCGCCCGTCCTTCAGGGAGATTTCGTGGCCGTCGTCCTCGCGCGGGGCAAAGCAGCGGGCGATGACGTGCCGCCAGAGCATGCCGATCAACGGTTCGCCCAGCAGATCCAGCGCTGCAGGATTGGCCTCACGGACCCTGCCGGTGCCATCGATCACGATGACACCGCCCGGCAGCAGATCAAGCAGGTTTTGAAGGCGGTTCGCCAGACGCTCTTTCTCGGCAAGCTCCTCCATGCGCTGGGCGCTGACCACGGCCAGCTCGCCCTTGAGCTCGGTGACCCGTGCTTCCAGCAGGCCGTAGGAATCGGTGAGCTGAGTCGACATCTGGCTGAACAGCGCGAAGGCCTGTTCAAGCCCTTGCCTGCTCGCCACTTCCGGGGACTGCTGCACTAACGAACCAATGGATGAACCGGGTTCGGAAGACATCTGAGCGGCCTGGGGCATAGTTGATCTCTCGGGTAGCGAACCGTCAGTAAACGGTATGTTCCCAGAGACATAGCAATCCTCGTGCCGAAAAAAAACCGCTGAGAAATCAGCGGTTTATTTTTGACGCGTCAAACGACAGTCAGTCGTCGACCTGCTCGTCGCCTTCGCGGCGGCTCATGCCGTACTTGCGCATTTTTTCCACCAGCGTGGTGCGGCGGATGCGCAGACGTTCGGCGGCGCGTGCCACGATCCCGTTGGCATCGTCCAGCGCCTGCTGGATCAAGCCCTGCTCCAGACCGCCGAGGTAGTCCTTCAAGTCCAGACCTTCAGGCGGCAGCAAGGCGCTGCTGGCGAAGTTCGGCGTATGGCCGTTGATGGCCACGCGCTCTTCCAGATCGCTGCGCAGGCTGTCGACCAGTTGCTCGTCTTCGTCGTCGACGTAGCGGAATTTTTTCGGCAGCTCCGAGACACCGATGACACCGTACGGGTGCATGATCGCCATGCGCTCGACGAGGTTGGCAAGCTCACGAACGTTGCCGGGCCAGCCGTGACGACACAGCGACATGATGGCGGCGGAGTTGAAGCGAATCGAACCGCGCTTCTCGTGTTCCATGCGCGAGATCAGCTCGTTCATCAGCAGCGGAATGTCTTCCACACGCTCACGAAGCGGCGCCATTTCGATCGGGAACACGTTGAGGCGGTAGTAGAGATCCTCGCGGAAACTGCCGATCACGATCATGTCTTCAAGATTTTTGTGCGTCGCGGCGATGATGCGCACATCAACGCTCTGGGTCTTGTTGCTGCCCACGCGCTCGAAGGTGCGCTCCTGCAGGACGCGCAGCAGCTTGACCTGCATCGGCAGCGGCATGTCGCCGATTTCATCGAGAAACAGCGTGCCGCCGTTGGCCAGTTCGAAGCGCCCTGCCCGGCTGGTGATGGCGCCGGTGAAAGCACCCTTCTCGTGGCCGAACAGTTCGCTTTCGAGCAACTCGGCCGGAATCGCGCCACAGTTGACGGGCACGAACGGCGCATCGCGGCGCTTGGAATGGTAATGCAGGTTACGGGCGACGACTTCCTTGCCGGTCCCGGACTCACCGAGGATCAGCACGCTGGCGTCGGTGTCGGCAACCTGCTGCATCATCTGGCGGACGTGCTGAATGGCACGGCTGGTGCCGACGAGGCTGCGGAAAAGATTGGGTTCGCGCTGACGCCCACGTTCACGGGCCTGGTCGTACATCTCGCGATAGACCTGGGCACGGTGCAGGGAATCCAGCAGTTTGCTGTAGCTGGGCGGCATCTCGACGGTGGAGAGGACCCGGCGACGCAGATCGTCCGCCAGTTCGGACGAGGAGTTCTCGCCCATCAGCAGGACCGGGAGAAACTCGTCCCACGCGGCCACGGTTTTGAGCAGGCCTTGAAGGCTGCCCGGGGCGTTCACGCTGCCGACCAGCACGCACAGCACTTCTCGGGTAGAGGTCAGTGAACCCACGACTTGCTGCCAGTCTGTGCTGGAGCAGGACAGGTTCTCATCACCCAGAAAATTCAGAATCACCGCCATGTCACGGCGGCGCTGGCTATCGTCATCGATCAGCAGGATTTTGATTTCACGCCACATGCAATAGCAACTTCCCTAGTCAACTCGATGCCCGATCACGGGCAAGCTTTGGCTTTTGTTTCGTCCGTTGAGACGTGTCAATCACCAGAAATTAGTGAACTTCACTAGTTAAGTCAAAAATCCGTACACAGTCAATTTTATGGCGTACATATTTTGGCTACCGACCAAGTGTCAACCGAACAGATGGTAAACCTTTGCCGCGCTTTTCGCTCGCTGGATCTGGGACATTTCGTCGACGATCGCCTGACGTTCGCCCACAGCGACGTCGATAAGCTTGCGATAGACGCCTAGCAGCTCTTCCAGATTTGTTCGCAACTCAGGCTCATCGTTGCTCGCCTGACTGATGACTTCATCGACGCAGGCCCGGCAGGCCATATCGAGCTGGCCGATTGCCTCCCAGTCACGCTGCTCGAGGGCATCGACCAAGGCTTCACGGGTTTCTTCGATTCGCTTGAGTGCAACGCTCATGGGGTTCTCCTTCAGAGCACGGGTTGCTGGTTGCCGATCCCGTCCCAGCCTTCCTTGACCGTGGTCAGCAGGCCGCTGACTTCATCGAGGATCTTCGGATCGGATTTGATGTTGGCTTCTGCCAGACGCTTCATCAGATAGACGTAGAGGTTGTCGACGTGGGCCAGGGCTTCAGCCTGCTTTTCCATGTCCAGGCCTTCACGCAGGCCACCGACGATCTCAATCGCCTTGCCAATCAACAGCCCTTTGGCGGGGATGTCCTTGCGCTCGATGGCGCCCTTGGCCTGGGCGATACGGTCCAGGCCGGCTTCCATCAGCATCTGCACCAGACGGTGTGGCGTGGCCACGGCGGTCTGGGCTTGTGAGTTGACCTTCTGATACTGCCGAAGGGCTGCCATACGGTTCATTGTCTTACCTCGCGCAACGAAGTTTCTATAGTGAGGGTATCGACACGGCCCAGGAAAACTTTAAGGCCAGATGCCAAAAACCCGGCACTGGCGGCCGGGTCTTGATCAACTCGTCAACGGTCAGCCACTTTTCTGGGCATTGAGCGAGTCGAAGAACGAGGTGATGCTCGTGGCCGAGGCTTTCAACTGCCCCACCAGCAAGTCCATCGCGTTGTATTTGGCAGTGAGCGTGGCGGTCAGCGTGGTCACACGCAGGTCGAGGGCTGACTGTTGGGCCGTCAGATCGGTCTGCTGCTTGTTGAGGCTGGTGGTGCGCGTGTCGAAAATACCGCCGGTCTGGGTGTAAGGCGTGATGGCAGCCTGCATCCGCGAGAGCAAGCCGTTGGTGCTGTCCGTGCCGCTGAACAGTTGCTGCACGTCACCCGCCAGGCCCTGGTCCATCGCCTTGCTAAACTTGGTGGCATCGAGGCTCAGCGTACCGTCGGATTGACCGGTGGTGATGCCCAGCTGCGAAAGCACGGAAACGCCACCTGGGGCACCGGTCGTCACCAGCTGGTCGCGGATGGCCGAGAGGATCGAGCGCGGCATCGCATCGCCCGTCAACGCCGCAGCCGTCACGGTTGCGCCGGTGGTTTTGTCGGGGGTATCGCTTACCGTCGCCTTGGTGACGCTGGACACGGCCTTAACAACGTTGTTGTAAGCATCGACGAAGGTTTGCAGCGAGGCTTTAAGACCATCGTTGTTCGCCGACACCGTCACGGTCGACTTATCCGTCCCTAACAGCGTCATGGAGACGCCACCGAGGCTCTTGTCGATAGTGTTGCTGGCGCTGGTGATGCTCAGGCCGTTGACGGTCAGACTGGCATCGACCGCTTGCGCGCCGATATAGCCGGCGCTGGTAGTGCTTTTCGGGTCAAGCGCAGCGCCGGCAACAATGTTGAATTCACTGGACGTCGTGCTGGAGGCCGTTATGTCCGTGCCTTTACCCGTCACTGTCGAGCTGAACACCAGGCGTGAACCATTGTCATCGGTGATGATGTTGGCGCTGATCTTCGAGGTCGCGCTTTGTGCGTTGATCTGCTTGGCCACCGACGCCAGCGTGGCCCCGGTCGGGATGGTGATCTTGGTGTCAATGCCATTTTGAGTGAGGGTCAAATCGCCACTCGGAATAGCACTGGTGGACCCGCCGGAGAACGAAGCACTCGCAACACTCGAACTGGTGGCGAGGTTTTTGACGTCAATGCTGTATGTACCGGGCACGGCCGAGTTATCGGACGTTACGGTCAGCTTGGTCGCGTCAGAAGCTTTAGCCGCATAACCGGCGAAAGCAGGCGTGTCGGTTTTGCCGAGGTTGGTCAGCGCGGTCTGGAATGCATTCATCGCACTCTGCAGCGTGCCGATGCCGGAAATCTTGGTGGTGACCAGCTTGGTCTGGGTGGTGATCTGGGTCTGCTTCGCCAGCTTGTCTGAGCTGACCAAGGCATCGACGATTTTGCTGATTTCCAGGCCCGAGCCGAGGCCGGTGGAGGGGGTGATTGGACTAGCCATGTGAGTCTCCTTTCAGTTGTAGTCGGCATTTTGACGAGCACGCCACACCGAAGTGCAGTGTTCACGTTTCATGCCATTTAAACTTTCGCTTCGAACAACAGGCTGTTTGCGTTCTTCAGACTGTCGGCGAGTTTCAACGCCTCAGCAGACGGCAGTTGCCGCACCACTTCTCCGGTTTCCGTGGCGATCACTTTCACTACCACTTTGCCGGACTTGTCGTCGATGGAGAATTCCAGGTTGCGATGAACCGACTGAAAAAACTTTTCCATTTGCTTGACGGCCGCTTGCAGCTCTTCGGTTTTCTTTTCCGGATCTGAGTCTTTACTTGTCGATGTGCCTGACGGCGATGACGCGGCCGGAGCAGGAACGACTTGAGGCGCCACGGCTGGCTTGTCAGCAGCCACAGGCACCGCGGGCAACGACTGGATCACTGGATAAGACACATTCATCCTGTTGCTTATGTCCATGTCCACTCACCTCTTGAAAGTAAAAAGCGGGAGAGCACGCAAGCATACTCCCCCGCCAAAACTCTAGCCGTTATTACTGAAGCAGTTTCAGAACAGCGGATGGCAGCTGGTTAGCCTGGGCCAGAACAGAGGTGGAAGCTTGTTGCAGAGTCTGTTGTTTGGTCAGGTTAGCGGTTTCAGCAGCGAAGTCGGTGTCTTGAATACGGCCCAGTGCAGCAGTGGCGTTTTCGTTAACGTTTTGCAGGTTGGAGATGGTGCTGGTCAGACGGTTCTGCGAAGCACCCAGGCTCGAACGGGTGCTGTTGATCGTTGCCAGAGCCGCGTCGATTGCCGAGATAGCGGCGTCAACGTTGGTGTGAGCAGTGGTGTTGTCGCCGCCGCTGATCGAGCTGCTGCCGCTGGAAACGCCCAGAGCCGATGCAGTGAAGCTGCCAGTCAGAACCAGGTCGATGTGGTTCGAGGTACCGGTGTTCGAGCCAACTTGCAGGGTTACGGTGCTAGCCGAGCCGTCCAGCAGGTTTTTGCCGTTCAGGTTGGTGGACTGAGCGATACGGGTCAGTTCGTCAGACATCTGACCGTATTCGGCGTTCAGCGAGGTACGGTCAGCAGTACCGTTCGTGTCGTTTCGGGACTGAACAGCCAGTTCACGCATACGCTGCAGAATGTTGGTCGATTCTTGCAGAGCGCCTTCAGCGGTCTGAGCGATCGAGATACCGTCGTTGGCGTTCTTGATGGCAACAGTCTGACCGCGGATTTGCGAAGTTTCGCGAGTTGCGATCTGCAGGCCGGCTGCGTCGTCTTTAGCGCTGTTGATTTTCAGACCGGAAGACAGACGAGTCATCGAAGTCGACAGTGCATCGGAAGCTTTGGACAGGTTCTTCTGAACAGCCAGGGAAGCTACGTTGGTGTTTACGCCTAAAGCCATGATGAATTCCTCGTGAGTTGTTTGCTGCGGCTATCCGGCCCTGGCAAGCGCCGGGTGTGGCCTAGAGAACCTACGTAATGTTTATCGTCGCGGTTGCCAGGAGCTTGAGGGCTTTTTCAAATTTATTTGCCACCAGAGCGCCACCCCCGCAGTTTGTTGTCCGGGGATACACAGCGTTTCGGCGCAACCCCTGGAAGCTTTAACCTGACCCGGCGATTTGTTAACCAGTTCTCAAAAACCCGGGCGCGCCCTGCGGCGCGCCCGGGTTTTGGTTGCTCCTATCTATAGAGGCATGTGGGTTATTGCAGCAGCTTGAGGACGGCTGCCGGTAATTGGTTGGCTTGGGCCAGGACTGCCGTGGAGGCTTGCTGGAGGGTTTGTTGTTTAGTCATCTCCGCGGTTTCTGCAGCGAAGTCGACGTCTTCGATCTGGCCTCGGGACGCGGTGGCGTTCTTGGTCATGTTCTGAAGATTTTCCATGGCGCTCATCATGCGATTCTGCTTTGCACCCAGATCGGCACGACCTGAGTTGATCAAACCAATAGCTTTATCAAGAATCTTGACGGTCTCCTCGATATTCTCTATTCGTGCGGGCTTATTGAGCGGATGAAGCTCATCTTTAGCTTGGGTGTCGGAAACCACTTTCTCCGCATCAGCCAGTACCTGTTTTGCGTCAGCCAGAGTTTTCCGGTCGGCATCGGAAGGCGCTGCGATGGCATCAAACGTTTGCTGTGCCGTCGCAAGGTCGATGGTGGCTTTATCCACAGCGTCAGTCATGACGGTAGTCACGGTATTGACGAGATTTCTGAATCCTGTGCCATCAATGGCCAGCGGAGTGTACTCACCTTTAAGCACAGCCTTGGAGCCCGTCGTTGTCGCGTCCGCAAGTACCTCAGCTCGACTCTCCAATGCTGAGAGAATTGACTCAGAGGAAAAATCATCGCTCAACGACAAGGTTATTTTTTCAGTGACGCCAACATTTGCGCCTATTTGGAAACTCAATTCCCCCGCGCTGCCATCCAGCAAATTAAGCTCGGCACCAAACGTAGTTCCCTTGGCTAGACGCGTGACCTCAGCGGTAAGCTGCTGAAATTCGGCATTTAAGGCGCTGCGTTCTTTAGGGCCTTTATCGCCGTTGGCGGCCTGCACCGCTAGATCTCGCATACGTTGAAGATTATTGAGCGATTTATCCATTGCCCCTTCAGCAGTTTGAATAATCGAAATCGCCGCCCCGGCATTGCGCGTCGCCACAGTAAGACCGCGAATCTGGGTGGTCAGACGCGTCGCAAGTTGCATACCCGCAGCATCGTCTTTTGCAGTATTTATCCGCAGCCCTGAAGACAGGCGGGTCATGGCGGTACTCAGTAAGTCCGAGGACCTGTTCAAGTTCCGCTGAACAGACAGCGACGCAATATTGGTATTTACGGTTAAAGCCATTTTTAGTTCCCTCGTTGATAGAAACGGAGAGTTCTCTGATATCGGGGAAGTCCATTTCTCCCGGAGAACCTACCTACTCGCTATCGACAAAGACATAAATCGCTTTAGCTCTAAAATTCGCGTTTCAGCAACTTTCGAAAATGCCATCACTACACATGTAGGGCAATTAATTACCTAAACGAAGGTAATCATAGTAAAAACTGTTTTTTGAATTTTTCTGATAAAAAAATCACAAGCCACTCAATTTGACTACCCACTGCAACCTGATCAAGTCAGTCCTGCTCCGGACAGTAAAAGTCTTCGAGAAATTTCCTACATTAGCTTGGGACATGCCTGTCTTCCCTTTTCAAAGCGAACACGCTTACGTCGAATGGTGGATTAAACATCTGCAAAAATAAAAACTAACGAACGGATTTGAAAACCATGAAACTAAAAAACTTATTTACCTTGACCGTACTGACTACATCTGTGCTCGGGGGAACTGCCAACGCAACTGATGTGGATGTCCATATTCAGAATCTTTCGACTGAAGTTATACAAACATCGGATTCTGGTTTTCCACGATACTTGGCGCCCGGTGAAAGCGGGACGGTCACTCTTAACTTCCCGAACACCGGCAGTTCTGTGAACTTCACCTATACGTCAGCATCGGGCAAGACTTGCAGTTTCAGGGGCGGACACCGTAGTTACGGTGACCGAGCGGAGAGAAAAGCAGATGCCGTTGGCTCTCAGAGCTACAACAACTGCGGGGCAATCGTTACCGCCCGAAAATGGTCAAGTCCATTCCATTATCGGCTGGGATTTTGGATGACCGATTGATACCCACTGAAGCGCTAGATAAGGAAATTGACGGCGTGTACATATAGCGTTCGATGAATCTACGACCAATGTCGCGATTTTTTTGCAGCATTGGTCGTAGGCTACAGCCACGGACGACTCAGACGTGACTCACTATTTCTACCAATTCGACCTGCAGCCAATCCGCCACCCCCAACCAATCCTGCCGCTCCTGGCACGCCAGAATCGCACTCAACACCCTCCCCCATTCAGCCTGTCTTTCCACAGAAGCCCCGTCCATCAGTGGCAGCGACCGGTCAATCAGTTCGACCATTTGCAAGGCCCCTTCAATATCGCGGCCCAGGCGGAACAGCTTCGCGCATTCGCGGGCTTCTTCTACGACGTGTTCAGGCAGGGTCATGGCGCGGTCCAGTCAGGGTCGAAGCTGGCGCCGGCGATCAGCGCACCGTCGCGGCTGGTGTTGAGGAACATGACCTCTGGGTGGCGGGCGATGAAGCGTTCGAGTTCGATGAGGTAGCTGCGGAAATTGAGCTGCGTCTTGACCTTTTGGCCCCGCCCGTCGCGCACCCAGTGTTTGGCGATGCTCAGGGCAGGCCCCAGGTCGCCGTCCTGCCAGCCGGTGTGGGTCTTGCCGCCGGGGAAGGCGAAGTCGGCGCCGAACAGGGTAATCCGCGCGGCGCCCATTTTGACGGCGAGATCGACGGCGGGATGAATGACGCTGCCGCCCACATGCAAGGTGGCCTTGGGGATCTGCTCCCGCAGCCGGGCATACAGCGGGCTGCTGGAATAGCCGACGTAGCGCGGGCCTTGCCATGCCCCCAGCATTCCCGCGTCTTGGCCCGGCACATAGACCAGCGCGATGTGCGCCGAATCCTCGGTGGGGAGATGCCGGGGGGTGATGCGGTGGTCGATGCTCACCACCACGTCCGGCCTGATGCCCTGGTTGCGCAGCGGCACATAGGCCGTGTCGACGCAGATAATCAGCGGCCGGTTGGCGCTGTTTGACGTGCTCAACAGGCGCGGCAAATGCTGTTGCAGACTTGGCCCCGTCGCGATGACGAACACGTCACACCCCGACTGCGTGGCAAACAACGCAGCGACATCGGTGTCCCGCTGCACAAGCGCCCTGCCCTGCTCCAGCAGGCGCGCGTTGTCGGGGGTGTCGGCGGCGAACGCCTGGTTGTTGAAGTTGACGTGTACTTCGCTGACCAGCCGATCGCGGATCCGCGCGCTGCTGTCGTCGGCCAGCACCAGTTCGGCCGGCAGTGCGAAGAATGGCAGCTGAATCTCGCTGCGGGCGTCGGCATAGGCGAGGCTCACGCGGGGGTCGGACAGCCAGTCATCCTGTTCCAGCAGTTGCAGCACCAGGGCAAACAACGCGCCGTTGAGGATGTGGACGTGCAGCGTTTGCAGAGAGGGTTCGGCCAGCAATACCCGCTGCAGATCGCCGAGGGCGGTGCCGTAAAGATGAACGACGGGGCTGTTGGCGGGGAGGCTTTGCGCCTGGGTTTGCGCTTCGGCGAGGCGATCATGGCGGCTGGTGAGCTGAATGCCGCCAATGCTGAGGGTCGATTGTCGGCCTTCGATCAACTGCGCGGGAATGGATTCGACGTTTTCGGCCCGCAACCGCTGGGCCACGTCAGGCCAGCGCTGTTCGATCACGGCGAGGTTGTGCTGGAGAATCTCGCTCATGATGGCAATCCTTTTCCTGGGGGAAGTGCAGAAAGCAAAACGGCGACCTGAGTCATCAGCGTCGCCGTTGTGCAGGCTGGAGGCAGCCCGGTGATTCGCTGTCAGGGACGATAAAGGATCGCCGAGCCCCACGACAAGCCCACGCCGAAACCGCTGACCGCGATGCGCTTCCAGGTGGCGTTCATGACGTGTTTTTCCAGCAGCAGCGGAATGCTGGACGACACCGTGTTGCCGGTCTCGAGCATGTCCTTGACGAACTTCTCCGGCGACTTGCCGTCCTCGAACCGACGGGCGACCGCATCGACGATGGCCGCGCTGCCCTGGTGAATGCAGAACGCATCGACGTCGGAGGATTGCAGGCCGGAGTCTTCGAGCAATTCGTTGAGGTGCGAGGGCACTTTGACCAGCGCGAAGTTGAACACCTGACGCCCGTTCATGTAGAACGCGCCGTCGGTCGTCTTGAGGAACTCTGCGCCGGAGCCGTCGGTGCCAAACTTGGATTTGCCCAACTGCCACGGGGCGTCGTCGCTCATCCAAGTGGCGGTGGAGGCGTCGCCGAAGAGCATGGTGGTGTTGCGGTCTTCCGGGTCGACGATCTTCGAATACGGGTCGGCGGTGACCAGCAGGCCGTTTTTCAGGCCGGTCGCTTCCATGAAGCCTTTCAGCGCATAGATGCCGTAGACGTAGCCCGAGCAACCCAGGGAAATGTCGAACGCGGCGACGTGGGTCGGCAGGCCGAGTTTGTGTTGAACGATGGCGGCCGTGTGCGGCAGGCCTTCTTCGTCACCGTTTTGGGTGACGACGATCAGTGCGTCGATGGCGTCCCGCGAGAGACCGGGGTTGTTGGCGAACAGCTGGTTGACCGCTTCGACGCACAGGTCCGAGGTTTCCTGGGTGTCGTCTTTGCGCGGCAGAAAAGCAGAACCGATCTTGCCAAGGATGAAGTCTTCATCCTTTCCGAATTTGGCACCCTGGGCGTAATTGTCGACGCCGACCGTGGGCACATAACTCGCTATGCTCTTGATGCCAATCATCATGGCTTCCCAATAAAAAACTGCTGAACATCACCCGGCGCGGTTAGGCGGGGCGTTGAAAATCCGGGGCTTGCGGCCTGAAAAAAAGGCAACGTACAGGTCAGGGCGACACCAGAATCGCTCTGGAATCAGCCCGAGGACGTCACGGACCGCCAACACGATACAGTGAAGATGCCCGTTATGACCCACAGGTCACCAAAAGTTTTACAAGCTTTTAGCTGACCGACGGGTGCCGCGCAACATCAGATCGCTGCTCAGACAGGTGATTGACATGAAGATGTCACAGGAATGTGGCGTGTGGTCGAGCTTCAACGCGCTGTTTAGTAGGACCGGCTTTAGCCGGGAAGAGGCCCTGATATGCACCGTCATTTTTGCGGTGTGACGCCTGCCGTCTTCCCGGCTAAAGCCGGTCCTACAGTGGTGCTCACCGCCAATCTCACTGGCTGCACGCGTGCTTTAGTGGGACTGGCTTTAGCCGGGAAGAGGCCCTTATATGCACCCTAGATTTTCGCGGTGTGACGAATGCCGTCTTCCCGGAGAACGCCGGTCCTACATTCGTGTTCACCGCCAATCTCACTGGCTGCACGCGTGCTTCAGTGGGATTGGCTTTAGCCGGGAAGAGGCCCTGATATGCACCGTCATTTTTGCGGTGTGACGCCTGCCGTCTTCCCGGCTAAAGCCGGTCCTACATTCGTGTTCACAACCAATCTCACTGACTGCACGCGTGCTTTAGTGAGACCGGCTTCAGCCGGGAAGAGGCCATTACATGCACCCTCGATTTTGCGGTGTAGCGTATGCCGTCTTCCCGGCTAAAGCCGGTCCCACATTCGTGCTCACAGCGCAATTCCCAAGTGATGCCGGTCCAGCCTTCACTCAACCCACCACATCCCAACTCAACGCGGTCCCGCGGTTCAGTGCGTGTCGGGCTTTGCTCCCCAGCACGGCATCGATGTGTTTGGGCGCCAAACCGAGGCCGGGGCGGATGGCGCGGATGTTGTCCGGGCTGAAAGCCTCGCCCTCGGCGATGTCTCGCACCACGTACAACGAGCGGCGGTATTGCAGCGATTTCTGTTCGGCTTCGGTCGCGCCGTACTGCACGTGGCCCATGCCTTGCCAGGCCCGCTCGGTTTCGATGACCAGGCTGGCCATTTCCGCCGGTTCCAGGGAAAAACTGGCGTCGACCCCGCCATCAGCGCGGTCGAGGGTGAAGTGTTTTTCGATCACCGTCGCACCCATGGCCACTGCCGCCACCGACACGCCGACGCCCATGGTGTGATCCGACAACCCCACCTGGCAGCCAAATAAGCCGGCCATGTGCGGAATCGTGCGCACGTGGCTGTTGGCCGGGGTCGCCGGGTAGGTGCTGGTGCATTTCAGCAGCACCAGATCCTTGCAGCCTGCGGCCCGCGCCGCGCGCACGCTCTCATCCAGCTCGGCGATGCTGGCCATGCCGGTGGAAATGATCATCGGCTTGCCGATCGCCGCCACTTTGCGGATCAGCGGGATGTCGGTGTTTTCAAAGCTGGCGATCTTGTAGGCCGGCACGTCGAGGCTTTCGAGAAAGTCCACGGCGGACTCATCAAAGGGCGTGGAAAACGCCAGCAGCCCCAACTCTTTGGCCCGGGCGAAGATCGGCGCGTGCCACTCCCACGGCGTGTGCGCCTGTTCATACAGCGCATACAGCGAGGTCCCGGCCCACAAACTGTTGGGGTCCTTGATGAAGAACTCACCCTCGGCGATGTCCAGGGTCATGGTATCGGCGGTGTAGGTTTGCAGTTTGAGGGCATGGGCGCCCGCCCTGGCCGCCGCCTCGACGATGCGCAACGCTTGATCCAGCGACTGGTTATGGTTGCCGCTCATCTCGGCGATGATGAACGGCGGCGCGTCGGGGCCGATGGTTCGGGAACCGATCTTGAAAGAAGTCATCGTTGCTCACTCGTTGCAGTGACGTCGGTCGGCCCAAGGCCGGACGATAAAAATAGGAACGGGCAGCGGCTCATGCGCCCTGCCGCGTTACGGCGGTAGCTGGACTGTCTGGGTTGACCAGGGCCGCCAATGCATCAGCGATGCGCCGGGCACCACGGCCATCCACCAACAACCTCGACTGTTCGGCGAAGGACCGGCGTAAAGCGGCATCACCCCACAGCTGCCCGATCGCATCACGCAAACGCCCGGCCTCAAGCTGCACATGGGGCCCGAGGTACACATGCACACCGGCCTCGGCCAGCAATTGCGCATTGAGCTGCTGATTGTTCGCCACCGAAATACAGATCGTCGGCAAACCCAACGCCGCGCGCTCCCAGGTGGTGCCGCCGCCGGCGCCGATAAACAGATCGGCCGCCTGCATCAGCGCGAAAAAATCACCGGTCAGCGTGTGCAAATGCCACTCAGGCCGAGAGGCTGCGAGATCGCTCATCGCCGCCCAGTGGGGGTTGTGCAAACCGGCGACGAAATCCACCTGCAGATCATCGAAGCCTTGAAGCGCCAGCATCGTGGCGTACACCTGCCCGGCCGCATCGAAGCCACCGAAGTTGACCAGCACCCGTTCGACACGCGGCTTGATCGCGATGGGGTCGCACTGAAACTCGTCGCGCAGCAGGGCAAATCGCGGCCCCAGAAACGCCTGGCACTCACGGTCGATCCAGGGGGCGTAGGGCTGATTCAGCGCCTGCGCGCTGTAATTCTGGTCGAGCAACACTTCAACCGAATGGGGCCGGTTGGCCAAGTCGTCGATCGCCATCACTCGATCGGCGAGACCGCGCGCCGCCGTTTCCCAGCGTGCATCCAGACCGTAATGATCAACGATCAGCCAGTCAAAGAGGGGCTCATCCTCAAGCTCTTCGGCCAGGGCAGACAGGTCCGCCTGCCAAGGCAACGCTGCTTCGATGTCCTGGTCTTCCTGCGCGCCATAGCGTGCCGGCAGGGCGTAGGCAACATAGCCCTGATCCGCCAGCCGCTGAAGCAGATGCCCCGGCAATTCGCGGCAGGCAAAGCGCACATCGGCGCCATCTGCACGCAGCGTGTTGGCGAGCGTGAGGCAGCGGGCGATGTGGCCGCTGCCGATGGTCACCGAGGCGTCGGCGCGGATCAGTACGCGCATCATTGCAGCTCCCCACCGGCCTTGAGCGCGGCGTACAGGTATTCCGCGCGCAACCAGTCTTCCGGGCTGTCGATGTCCTGCACCAGATGCCGGGGCAGAATCACCGGCAGGCTGAGCTCGGAAAACACCGTGTCGCCACGCCGCCAGGCGTCGCTGCGGCCCCAGTAGAACTGGCCGGCGTCCTGATAGGCGACGGGCAGATCCTGGGAACGCACGCTGCGAAATTCCGGGTGCATCGCGCACAGGCTGCCGTCGCTGTCGATCAACAACGCACGCTGCACCGGGAAGCCGAAGCTGCACACCGAGAACGCATAGGATTTTGCCGCATCGGCTTCGAGTACTTCCAAGCCATGACGCAAATAACGCGCCTGCAACAGCGGCGCGGTGGCGTAGAGGCAGCAAGCGTAATCAAAGTGCTGATCAAGTGCGCAAAGCGCGTGTTGAATCACTGCCGCCGTGCCAGTGAAAGCGTCGGCCAGGTCCGCCGGGCGCATGAACGGCACGTCAGCGCCACAATCGCGGGCAACATCAGCGATTTCTTCGTCGTCGGTGCTGACCACGATCTGATCAAACACCCCGCTCGCCCGCGCAGCACGAATGGAATACGCGATCATCGGCTCGCCGTTGAACAGCTTGATGTTCTTGCGCGGGATGCGCTGACTGCCGCCCCGTGCGGGGATGATGGCGACGGCGCTCATGCTCGTGGGCCTGTCATGGGTTCGTTCGCATCAAGTGGCCGCCGGGCGCGTTTCGCCGAGCAAACGGTGAAGCTGTTCAACAACGTCATCCTGCTGCGCTTCGGTCATCGCCGGGTACAGCGGCAGGCTGATGGCTTGGGCGTAATAAGCCTCGGCTTCGGGGAAATCACCCGGGTTGAAACCCAGGTCGCGGTAATAGGGCTGCAGATGGACCGGGATGTAGTGCACGTTCACGCCGATGCCTGCCCCGCGCAAGCCTTCGAAGACTTGCCCATGGCTCAACGCAAGCAGGTCGGTCTGCAGGCGCACGACGTACAAGTGCCACGCGGAATCGGCCTCAGCCTGAAGGGTCGGCAAGGTCAGCGGCAGGTCGGCCAGCAGCGTCTGATAGCGCGCCACCAACTGCCGACGCCGGCCCAGAAAACCGTCGAGTTTGTTCAGCTGCGACAGCCCCAGTGCCGCCTGCATGTCGGTCATGCGGTAATTGAAGCCCAGCTCGACTTGCTGGTAATACCAGGGGCCGTGGCTGGGCTCGTCCATCTGCCCCGGGTCACGGGTCATGCCGTGGCTGCGCAGGCGGCGCAAATGTTCGGCCAGTTCAGGGCGATTGGTCAGCACCATGCCGCCTTCGCCGGTGGTGACGATCTTCACCGGATGAAAGCTGAACACCGTCATGTCGGCGAATTCGCCGCAACCTACCGGGCGCCCCGCATAGTCCGCGCCCACCGCGTGGGAGGCGTCTTCGATCACCACAAAACCGTAACGCCGGGCCAGTTCGCCGATGGCGCGCATGTCGCAGCTCTGGCCGGAAAACGCCACCGCCACCAGCACCTTGGGCAGCGTGCCGTTGGATGCCGCCACTTCAAGCTTGCGCGCGAGGGCGTCGGTGTCGAGGTTCCAGGTCAGCGGGTCGATGTCGACAAAATCCACATCGGCGCCGCAATAGCGCCCGCAATTGGCCGAGGCCAGAAACGTATTCGGGCTGGTCCACAGCCAGTCGCCCTGCCCCAGTCCCGCCGCCAGACAGGCAATGTGCAGCGCCGCCGTGGCGTTGCACACGGCCACCGCGAAACCGGCTTCACAGCGCTCGGCCATGGCCGCTTCGAAGCGTTCGAGGGTTGGGCCCTGGGTCAGCCAGTCCGATTTCAACACCTCGACAACGGCGTCGATGTCGGCCTGATCAACGCTCTGCCTGCCGTACGGAATCATGGCTGGACGTCAACGTGCAGCTCGCCGATCTGGCGGATCGACAGGAAGTCCGGGTTGGTGTCGGAGCGGTACTCGAAGTCGTCGTGAACCGCTTTGCCCTGCGCGCCGGTGGCGTCGACGGCGAAGTCGGTGTCGACGTTGTTGAAGCGAATCGACGGCACGATGGTGTAGTGGTCGTCGAATTCCAGGGTCATGCGCGCGTCGTCCTGGGGCACCATCAGCTCGTGGAGTTTTTCCCCGGGACGGATGCCGACGATCTTGTGCGGCAGGTCGGGGGCCATGGCCTGGGCCAGATCGACGATGCGCACCGACGGAATCTTCGGCACGAACACTTCGCCGCCGTGCATGCGCTCGAAGCTCTGCATGACGAAATCCACACCGTGGTCGAGGGTGATCCAGAACCGCGTCATGCGCGGGTCGGTGATCGGCAATTCAGCCGCCCCACCCGCCAGCAGCTTGTTGAAGAACGGCACGATCGAGCCGCGGGAGCCGGCCACGTTGCCGTATCGCACCACGGAAAAACGCGTCTGCTCCTCGCCGCCGATGTTGTTGGCGGCGACGAACAGTTTGTCCGACAGCAGCTTGGTGGCGCCGTACAGATTGATCGGGCTGGCGGCCTTGTCGGTCGACAGCGCGACGACCTTCTTCACGCCGTTGGCGATGGCCGCCGAGATGATGTTTTCGGCGCCATTGACGTTGGTGCGGATGAACTCGGTCGGGTTGTATTCCGCCGCCGGCACATGCTTGAGCGCCGCCGCGTGGACCACGTAATCGATGCCGCGCATGCCCTGCTGCAAGCGATCGGCATCGCGCACGTCGCCGAGGAAATAGCGCATGCAGGGCGCGTTGAATTCCTGCTGCATTTCGTACTGCTTGAGTTCATCGCGGGAGAACACCACCACGCGCCGGGGCTGATAACGCGCCAGCAGCGTGCGGATGAACATGCGGCCGAACGAGCCGGTCGCGCCTGAGATGAACACTGATTTGCCGTTGAACATGACGTAGTCCTTTAACCCGGAGGCCTTAAGCGAGCAGCTCGGCCCAACTGGAACCGTCGGCCTGAGCGAGGGTGAAGCCCTTGCCGGTCAGTTGCAGATTTTTGTTGTACGCCAGGTCGTGCGCAAACGCCCCGGACCATTTGTCTTGCAGCGCGGCCAGCGCCTGTGGCGCGTCGGGCAATGCGCCCGAATGCACGAACTGCACGTGAGGCGTCCACACCGTCAGGTACCCGGCCTGGGCCACCTTCAGGCACAGGTCCACATCGGCGAAGGCGTCGGCAAAATGCCCTTGATCCAGGCCGCCGACGTCATCGAACAGCGCCGAGCGCACCATCAGGCAGGCGTCGGACACCGCCGAATAATTCTGATCCAGCAACAGTCGGCTCATGTAGCCCGCGGCGTCTTTCGCTTCGCCGATGAAGGCCGAACCCACACCGCCGTCCATGCCGAGGATCAAACCGGCCTGACTGACCGTGCCGTTGCGTTCGATCAACTTGGCGCCAACCACGCCGACTTCCGGGCGCATCGCCTGATTGAGCAAGGCGTCGATCCAGTTCGGGCTGATGACTTCACCGTGGGCCGAGAGCAGCGCCAGGTATTCGCCGGTGGCCTGTTCGCGCAGGGCGTTGACCCGCGCTGAATGACTCAACGGTTGATCCATGGCGATCACCCGCACGCGACCTTTGTGCTGGCGACCCAGCCATTCGCTGAGCTCCGCCGAGACACTGTGATCGTCCGCGATCAGCACTTCGTAATTCGCGTAGCGCGTGCGCAACAGGACACTCGCCAGGCAACGCTGCAGCACGGGCAGGTCGTCAACGCCATGGACGACGATCGACACCAGCGGGCGCTGGATGTGGCGGTAGTCGATGCGCCAGGTACCCGGTGCTGCCGGACTGATCTGGGCTTTGAAGCCGCGATTGTTCAGGTGCCGGGTCAGCGCCAGGCGTTGCTGGGCGTTTTCTTCCAGCGGTTGCGCGTCGGTGACCAGCAGCGGCTCGTCCAGATGCGCCAGCCAGCCCATGCCGCCCTGCTCGATGATGCGCAGCAGGAGTTCGAATTCGGCGGCCTGGGCGAAGTCGGCGGAGTAACCGCCGGCCTCAACCAGCACGTCGCGGCGGACCAGCCAGTGGCGGGACATCAGCGTCGGGTTGCTCAGCAACAGGTCGAGGTTGAAGCCCGGGCGCATGACGTGGGTCAGCGCACCGCTGGCCTCACGTTGAACTTCATCGGCGAACACCGCGCGGCAGTCAGGCGCGGCCTGCAGTTCCAGCGAGGCGCGCAGCAGGCCGCCGGCGGTGAACGCATCACCGACTTCGGCCAGCATCAGCCAGTTGCAGGTGGATTGGCGGGCGATCTGATTGACCTTGTCGACCCAGTTGCTCTTGCTGACCTTGACGAAATGCAGGGTGTTTTGCGCGCTGGTCGCCGCCGGTGGCTCGCCGCTGGTGAACACCACGACCTTGAAGGTCTTGCAGTGGCCTTCGACCAGGCTGTCCAGGGTGACCTGGAGTTTGTTCATGTCATCGTCGAGGTCCAGCAACAGAATGCCGAACTGCGGTCCGCCGCCGAGGCTGTCGATGCGGCTGAGGATGGCTCGTGCGTCGCTCGGGCTCGGCTGGCGTGCGTCGAGCCACTGCAACAGCTGACCCGATGGCATGTTGGCGAGGGTCACGCGATGGTCCTGGCGCTGGACCGAATTGAGGCGCTGCAACCAGCGCGACATTTCCAGCGCTTCTTCGGGGTCACCCTGGCGCGCCATGAGACCGGCGAGGGGCTCGACGATGTACGGGTTGAAGATGTTCAGGGCCATCGCTTCCCACATCCGGTTGGCGATGGTTTCGGGGTTGTCGTTGCCGTGGCTGCGCAGCAGCACTTCGTGCTGAACCCAGGTCCCTTCGAGCTGTTCCATCTGCAGCTTGCCGGCCGGCAGCGCGTGGATCAGAAACTCGATCTCGGTCAGCACGTCGAAGAAGGCCTGGTTGTAAAACGGCATTTCGACGAACTGACGGGGACCGAACTGGCGGTCTGCGGGTTTGAACACATCGTTCCAGCGCGACACCACGATGCTGGTCAGGCCCAGGGAACGCTGGTCTTCGAGACAGGCCTGCAGGGCGGCGTAGGCCTTTTTGACCTGCTCGATGCCGTCGGCTGCATTCAGCTCACCGTGGGTGGTGATCAGGGCTGCCAGAAAACTGGCGAATTCGTGGCGCTCGAGGACAGCTGACGGATCGCTGTCACTGAGCTTTTTCAGCATGTGAGTCGGGCGGTCGGAGAGCCGGTGGTTGAGCTCGCGGACCACGTAGGGGATCGGCAGGGTCCGCGCCTTGGCGGCCGAGAGCAGGAAGTAGGCGTGACCGAACTCTTGCAGCTCGCCACTGACGCCTTGGGGCAGCGCGGCGAACCATTGTTGTAGCAGCGCCGTGCGAGTGACGGCGTAGAACGGCGGAATGTAGTGGTCCATGAAGCTCAGGACGCGCTCGCCGCGGTTGTCGGCGGCGAAGTCTTCCTGGCCCTTTTTGTCGCGGCGGAAGTATTCGACCTTGTCGCCGTGGGCCTGGTACATCAGGCAATAGCCGTGGCAGAGGCCGTAGTCCGGGTGGGTCGCCAGAAATTCCACCGACTGGGCCAGCGCGTCATGCATCAGAAAATCTTCGTCGCCCACGAACGCCATGAACGGCGTGGTCACTTGGGTCACGCCATGGACGATCCTGCTCAGGACACCGGTCTCGGCGAACTGCGGCACGTGGCGGTAATCCACCTGCGGGAACAGCGCGGCGATGTCGGCGGCTGACTGCTGCGAAGCATCCAGCACCAGCACGTGGGCCGACGAGGAGCTGTAGTACTGCAATGTCCGGCGCAGGAGTGCGGGCCGGTCATGGGTGAGGACCACAAGCGTCAGTTGGGCATCGAGCGGCATGGTGTTTCCCGGAGATGAATGAGGGTGCATTACGTTTTCCCTGTGATGCGGCCAAGCGTCAAAAAGATGATCAATGGCGATATCGGGGAGACGAAGCAGGAAGCACGCCAACTCTGGATGGCGGGAACTGCGCGCAACGGGCAGGATGGGCTTTAGCCGGGAAGGAGGCTGGCGATGATGCGGCGGACACCGGTCATGTGGGAGTGAGCTTGCTCACGAAGGAGACATCTCTACCGATGGATATTCGGCGGATGTGCCGGCTTATTCGCGAGCAAGCTCGCTCCCACAAGTTCTTGACCTGCCGGAAGATCGGCGACGTCTGGATGTTCGACAAGCGCTGGGGCCGTCCTGGCGTCACGCCGCGGGATTGAGGGTGCACATGCAGGCCCCTACCCTGCTGAAGCCGGTCCCACTAAAACAGCGCAGTTAATCCGCCAGCCAGCCGTTGACCCAGTGCTGAAGGTTGTCGCCGCGCAGGACGTAGTCGCGCATGACCACTTCTTTCAGCTCATCGCCCATGCGGTAGCTGGCGTCGGGGTCGGCCAGGTGCATGCGGATCGCTTCGAGCCATTCGGCGGTGCTGTTGGTCATAACACGAGTACATGGCAGGTAGCCGTCGTAGGCCCGGGTGTCGGTGCAGATCACCGGGTAGCCGCAGGCGCCGTATTCCAGCAGGCGCAGGTTGCTCTTGCAGTCGTTGAAAATGTGGTGCTCCAGCGGCGCCAGCGCGAGGTCGAGGTTCAACGCCGCCAGTTTCGCCGGATAGGCCAGCAAGCCCACGGACGGATGGAACTCGTGCACGTACGGGCGCAACGACTCGGGGCACATGCCGAAGAACACCCACTCGACCTGATCGGCGAGCTCGCGCACGACCTCGGCGATGATCTCCAGATCCCCGGCATGGCTGGTCCCGCCGCCCCAACCGACCCGAGGCTTTTTCGAAGTGCGGCGCTGGCTGCGCAGGCCGGTCCAGAGTTGCGACGCCAGCATGTTCGGCACCACGCGGATGTCGTGGTGCATCCCCGACAGTGCATCGGCCAGCGTCACCGTCGAGACCACCACCCGATCACAGAGGCTGATGCCCAGACGCACCATCGCTTCCATGTTCGATGGCATGCTGCGCAGATGGCCGTTCTTTTTCGGCACGCTGATCACGTAGTCGTCCAGCTCGTAGATGCGCCGGGCGTTGGAGTATGCCTTGAGGCTGGCGACCTGATCGATGGAATTCTGGCTGTAGCGGCACTGCACAATGATCACGTCCGGCGACTGACGCTCCAGCTCGATGATCGACGGCAGGTCGTAGCTCATACGTCCGCCGATTCGGCCGTCGGCCTCCAGTTCCAGAAACGGCTGGGACACGCGGTAGTGACCCACCGCCGTGCTGTTGACCGGGATCGCCAGCACATTGGGCAAACGTCGCGATGAATAAGGGTTCCAGCCTTTCTTCAGGCCGGGTTCCAGGCTGTAGAACGAACCGGTCAGGCGCAGGTTGGGGTTGTAGGCCGGGTCACGGGCGAGGATCGGCAGCCAGCGTTTGTAGAAGGCATGCTGATCGTCGACCTGGGATTGTTTATCGCGCAGCTGTTCCGCCGGCGTCGAGGCGCCGATCGCCAACACCGCACGGGGTGCCCAGACCACCAGATGACCGGACTCCCGTACGCGCAGGCAGAAATCCACTTCGCTCAGGCTGCCGCTGAACTCGTCGCCGTTCAGGCCGCCGAGCTGCTCGAACAACGCGCGCCGCACCAGCAGACAGTGCCCGCCCACCGCGCTCAAGTCCTGGGCCGCCTGCAACCGCAGCAGATGACCGGGCGCGTGCAGTGGCTCGCCAAAAAACGCAGGGCCGGCCGGGCCGTGGTAACCCAGAATCAGCCCGGCCTGGAGAATGTAGCCTTCGGGGGTGAACAGCTTGGCGCCGACCACGCCCACTTCTTCGCGCCGCCCGTGATTGACCAGTTCGCCCAGCCACGCGGAATCGGCGACCACCGCATACACACTGAGCATCAGCAAGTGCTCGCCCCGGGCATGGCCAGCGGCGAAGTTGCGCACGTCGGCGCCATTGCCCTGCCCTTCGTAATGCAGGACGCGCAGGGTGTCGCCACCGATCTGCTGCATGTCCGCCAGCCAGGACCGAGCCTCCGGCTGTTGACTGGCGCAGTCGACGATCAGCACTTCGAAATGATCGTAAGGGGTCTTCGACAGCAGCGACTCGACGCAGCGCTGCAACGCCGCCAACTGGTCCTGATGGACGATGATGATCGAGACGAGCGGACGCGCGTCACTCAGGTATTCCACGTGATTGAGCCACTGCCCTTCCACCTCGTGCAGCTGATGAGCAATGCCCATGCGCTGCAGATGTGCGCGGAGCACCGGGGCGTTTTGCGCCATGACCTCATCCAGCGCCAGCCACGCCTGAAACGGGAACTGCGACTCGACGAGGATTTCCGAAACGTGCTGAACCACCACGCCGTGGGCTTCAGTCAGGCGCCAAATGGCGTCATGGGGCGCGAGTTCGCCGTAGGCCGAATCGAAACCGCCGAGCCTGACCAGCGCATCGATCTGAAACGCCAGAACGCGACCGACGTAGGGATAACTGCGCAGCAGGTCGAGGTTGAAGTCAGGCCGGAACACCGGCTCGGCCGATTCGCCTTCGTGCAACGCGCCTTCGTCGCCGTACAGGCACAGCACGTCAGGCGAGTGGGCCGCGCGTTCGGCAAGGATCAGCAACGCGCAATCGGTCAGCCGATCCCCCGCCCGCAGCAAGTAACACCAGTCGCCGCGCTCAAGCTGGGGCAACAGGTCATTGAGTTGCGCCAGCCAGTCGGGCTGCAGCGGCAATGTGAACACGCGGCCGTCGAGCACGGGCGTCTCGCAGGCGCTGGACAGCACCAGGGTCAGTTCGGCGGCATACAACTGTGCGTCGAGACTGCCAAGGGTCATGGCGACTCCGGCGGCACTGGCATGCTCGTCGAGCACCACCGCCACCATCTTCGGCTGCGACGGCCAGGTGGCGACGTTATCCGCCACGCGCAGCCGATCGGCGCCAAACAGGGTTCGGAAGCTCAGCCACTGCTGGTACAGCTCGGCAAAACTTTCGCTGTCGGTGCCGACTCGCCACGGCAAGGAGGCCTGTCGGTCACCGAGCATGCGGCTGAGGGGCAGCTCTTGCCAGACGCGAGGCTGCACCAGCGCCTCAGTCAGCGGCACAAAGCGCACCCAGCCATATTCGGGGGCATCTTCGCCGGTGCGCGCCTTGAGCATCTTGCCCAGCCATTGCCGCTCGTCGCTGATCAGGTCCCTGACCCACTGCTGGCGGCTCAAACGGTCCGGGTGCAAACGTTCGGCGCTGAGGACATCGTTGAGCATGACCATGTTGCCGCGCTTGAGCAGGCACACGTAGAGCACGAAATCCACCAGCGCGGTGAAGCCCTCGCCGACTTCCCTGAGCGCCGGCAGAATCACCTGCACGTCGCTGCGGCGCATCAGTGAGCTGCTGAATCCGCCGAGAAAGTTGGTGGGCGAGATATCGAACACCGAGAGCAGGTCGGCGCCGTAGAACACCGAACTGGATTCGGCGAGCGGCGCGTTCTCGATGCGCACCGGCAACTGAACGTCCTGGGGGTCGCAGAAATAACGCTGGGCCAGCACCAGGCTGACGTCGTCATGCTCCACCAGAATGCTCGCCTGACGCGCGACGGCCGCCGGAAACAGCCGATCGTCGTCGCAGAAGAATTTGATGAACTCACCCTGCGCTTCCTGCAGGCACACCAGCAAGTTGCCGACGAAGCCCTGACGCCTGGGGTTGCGCACATAACGCAGCGGGACCGGGCTTGAGTCGAGGTATTTTTCGACCGTGCGCTGGATCTCGTCGGTCGCGCTGTCGTCGCAGACCACCACTTCAAGGGGCCTATAGGTCTGGGCCAGGGCGTCCAGCAGGGCTCGCTGGAAAAAGCGCGGGTTGTAGGCGGGAATGACGAGGCTGACGAGGGGAGCTGAATTCACGGGCGGGACTCACGAGCGGCGCCGCACCCCGGGGAGAGGATCGGCATAACCGCTGACAATACGGTTGACGCTCAACGGTGGCGACACCTGTTGGTCAGGTGTCGCGCGCCGCTGGGCCGATTACAGCTTGCTGAACAGGTTCAGCGCGGACAGTTGGGTGAACACCAGCTGCGAGGCTTGCAGCATGGTTTTCTGCAGGGTCAGACGGGCGATGGCATCGACCGGGTCGGACGCGGTGATCGTGCCCGATTCGGTGGTGCCGTTGTCGATCATGGTCTGGTTGGTCACGCTCTGATCGGTCGCGGTCTTGGCCCGGGCACCGCCTTCGCTGGTGGCATTGATGATCTGCTCGGCCGCACTTTTCAGGTTGCCGATGGTGGAGGTCATCGTGGCCTGCAGTTTCTGCTGGGCAATCGGGTCGCCATCGACCTTGCCGTTGAGCGCCGTGATGACCTTGGACAAGGTGTTCAGCACGTTCTGGCTTTGCTGGGTCGAAGACTGCGCGGTGAACTGGTCACCTGCCGCCATCGCCGGCGGCGTGCCGCTGAAGGTGAAGGTCACGCCGGAGGCCGTCGCCGTGTTACCGCTCAGCGTGCCGGTGGACACCGCTTTGCTGGTCGCCGGGTCATAGGGCGCTGCGTACAGATTGAAGTTGGTGGCATCCGTGAAGCGCACGACAGCGCCGCCCGACGGGAAGGTTTTGTCGAACGCGGCCTGATCGGTCACCACCGAGCTGGTGATCACATCGGTCGAGGTGTTGGCCGGCAGACGCGAGGTGCTCACGGTGCTGGGGGAAACACCCAGCTGGAAGGTGTGGTCCTTGACGGCCGCGTCGGCGGCGCTGGTGCTTGCGTACTGATCTTTGGTCAGGTTGATGTTCAGGTTCAGTTCCAGGCCCCGGAAGGTGATGGCCTGGTTCGCCGAATTGGTGGACGCAAACTTGCCCGCAGCCGACGCCTCACCTGTCACATCCTGGTTGTTCTTGTCCAGGATGGTATAGGCCGTGCTGCTGGTGAAGGAGATCTTGTAAGGCTGACCGGCGGTGAAACTGGTGTCGTAGGTGGCAGCATTGCTGACGCTGCCGCCGGACAACGAGATCACGCCGTCATCCGCGCCAGCGACCAGGGTCGTTGAGGTGCGCGTGGTGTTGGTCGCTTGTTCGAATGCATCCCAGCCGGTGGTGTTGCTGGCCATGGAGATGCCGGTGCCAACGGCCAGCAGGTTGCGCGTCTGGTCGCCCTGATAGCTGTAGGTGCCGTCGGAGCTGACGGCGTATGGCGCGGTGGTGCCCTTGGACCCGGAGAACAGGTAGGTGCCGTCGGCGTCCTGGCTGTTCATCAGGCCGAGAATCTGCCCCTGCAACTCCTTGAGCTCGGAGGCGTTGGCCTGGCGGTCCTTGTCGGTGAACGAGGTGTTCGCCGCGCCCAGTACCAGCTCTTGCGCGCGCTGAATCGCCGAGGTGATCGACGTCAAGGCCGTCTCGGTCTGCACGACGGTGGTATTGATCGTGTCGATGTTGGATTTGTACTGATTGAGCATCGTGCCCTGCTGCTGCAACTGCAGCACACGGCCCGCGCCGACCGGATCATCGCCGGCGGTGTTGAGCTTGACCTGGCTGGCCACTTCGTCACCGGTTTTGGTGACGTTGGCGTAACTGCGCGAGTAGTTCGTGGCGCTGGTTTCGTAAAACTGGGTCGTTGAGATACGCATGGATTACGATTCCTTAAAGACTGTTGATCAGCGTGCTGAAAATGGCTTGAGCGGCTTTGATGATCTGCGACGAAGCGGTGTAGTACTGCTGATACTTGACCAGGTTGGCGGCTTCTTCATCCAGCGAAACACCGGAAACGCTGTCGCGCGCACTCTTGGCCTGGGTAAGAACAGCGGTGGTGGCCGTCGAATCATTCTTGCCCTGCGCCGCCTTGCTGCCGACGGTGGTAATCATGTTGGCGTTGGCGCCGCTCAGGCTCATACCCGTGCCATTGCCGGCTGCGCTGTCGAGGGTCTGTTTGGTCTGCAGGGTACCGACCGAGGTCGCGTTGCGGTTGTCCAGAGACCCGGCGCCAGTCATGGCGATGCTGTAGGTGTCGCCACTGTTGGCCGAGCCGGCGAGGGTCATGCCGAACTTGAACGACTGCGCGGTGCCCGACGAGTCGGTGTAACCCACTTCCAGACTGATGTCGTTGGACTGGCCTGGAACAATTGAACCCTTGATCGCATTACCAGATTTGTCTTTGACCTCGGCGCCCTGTGCATCGACCAGCGAATAGCTCTGAGCACCATTGGTGACATCGCCCATGAGCAAACGCATCGGCGTCGAGGCCGTCAGCGCGTTTCGCAGATCGGCCGTCGCGGTCGGGTTGTAGATGTCGGCCTGGGTCGACAAGACAGGCTGGGTGAACGTGCCCGAGCCTTTGCTCACGATGGAGCTGCCGGTCAGCGGACTGGCAGAGGCGATGGCTTTCGGGTCGGTCATCACCACCTTGATACCGTCGGCACCGGTCTTGGTCGGGCTGATCTTGAAGCTGTCACCCTCGGTGGAGGTGCCATTGAATTTCAGCGAGAAGCCGTCGATGACCGGCGCAGTGGTGGCGCTGGTGTTGTACGAACCCATGTCCCTGCCGTCCGGCAGCCGCTTGACGCTGTACTGGCCGCTGGCATCGGTGAAGGTCACCTGATAATCGTTGGTCTGCAGCGCGCCGCTGTTGGCAATGGACACCGCGAAGTTGCCCGAAGACTGATCGTTGGTGGTGTTGGCAAGGCTGCGCTGGCTGGTCAGGCTCGGGTCATTGACGCTGATAAACAGGTTGCTGCCGAAGTTGCCGTTGGCGTCCACACCCTGGTTGAGCTGGCTGTTGATCTGGTCGGAAGCGACCACCGCCAGACGGCCCAGCTCGCTGGCGGCCGGCTGCAGCACGTCGCTGCGATAACGCAGCAACCCGCCAAGCGAGCCACCGGTTACCACACTGGAGACATCAACTTCGTTGTTCTGATATTTCAGTTTCAGCGCATACACGCTGGGGTCGCTGTCACTGGGCACGGCGCTCAGGGTATTGGCGGTGGTGCCGGTGACCAGCGGCTGGCCGGTGCCGATGTACACGTCATAGCTGCCGTTGTTTTCAACGACCTTGGCGCCGACCAGTTCATTGAGCTGACGTACCGCCTCGGTCCGCGAATCGAGCAGCGTGTTGGGCTGACCGCCGGAAGCCTGGGTCTCGGTGATCTGCTTGTTGAGGACGGCAATGGACGACGCCAGTGCATTCACCTGCCCTGTTGCCGTGGTCAGTTGGGTATTGATGCTGGCGTTCTGGTCCTTCATCTGCGCCGAGATGGTGTTGAACTGACCGGCCAACGCCGATGCACTGGTCAGAAATGTCGTGCGCGCAGCCGTGTCAGTCGGCCCGGACGCCAGAGCGCTCAGGTCAGTGAAGAACTTCGCCAGCACCGTGCTCACGCCGGTCGAGCTGTCGGACAGCATCGAGTCGAGCTTGCTGGCCTGGCTCAGGTACGCGGTGGCGTCGGCGTTGAGCGATGTGCTGGTCTGCAATTGGTTATCGAGGTAGCCGTTGTAGATGCGGCGCACGTCGGACAACGTCGTACCGGTGCCGATGAAACCGACGCCGATGTTCTGCTGAGCCCCGGCGGCGGTCATCACTTGCTGACGCGAGTAGCCCTGCGTGTCGACGTTGGCAGTGTTGTTGCCGATCGTCGTCAATGCTGCGCTGCTGGCGGTGAGTCCCGAAAGCCCGATTGAGATCAGTGACATGGTTCAAACCTTATAAAGTCGTGGAAGAGCCCGAGGCGGATGCGTAGGTCTGGTAACTCTTCATCTGTTTCGCTATCTGAGAAATCTTGCTGGCATAAGACGGGTCGGTTGCGTAGCCGGCCTTCTGCAGCTCTTTCACAAACTGTTCCGGGTTATCGGCGGATTTCAGGGTTTCTTGATAGCGATTGTTGTTCTGCAGGAAGCTCACCAGGTCGTGGAAGCTGCTGGCGTACGAGTCGTAGGCGCGGAAGTCCGCGGTTTCCTTGACCATCTGGCCGTCGCGGAACTCGCTGGTGATCGCACGGGCTTCCGGCCCTTTCCAGCCGCCCTGGGCCTTGATGCCGAACAGGTTGTGGCTGCTGCCGCCATCGGACTGACGCATGATCGATTTGCCCCAGCCGGTTTCCAGCGCCGCCTGGGCCACCAGCACGCTCGGATCGACACCGATGCGCGCAGCGGCGTCCTTGGCCAGCGGCATCATCGTGGCGACGAAGTCATCACGGTTGGCGAATGCACTCTTGCCCGGCGCGAGCGGCGTCTGCACGCGGCTGCGCACATAAGCGTCGGCGTCGGCGGCGTACTGCGGCCCGACCGTCCAGTCGCCATTTTCCTTGGAACCTGCGCTTTTCGCGGCGGCCACGGCATTGGAGACGGCAATGCGGTTCTTCAGTGTGGTAGCGCTGGTGCTCGCGTCCTGGCCGGCGGCGGTGGCGGTGTTCGGGACGATGCCGGCCATGATGCGGTCGCTGAGTTTGCTCGGCAGCGACAGGCGACGGGAATTGAGCGCCGCCACGTCGCTATGCACGGTACCGTCGCCGGCCTCCGGCGCGGTCACCGAACGGGTGGCCCACAGCGGACGCTGGGCAATGCGCGTGGCCAGGCCGGCCTGTGCAGGCGCGTCGGCTTTGCCGTCGGCCTTCGCCTCCGTTTTGCCGCCGGCGACAAGCCCGGTGCTGGCCGGCGCGATTTCGGCACCTTTGTTTTTCGACAGCTGACGCATGAGCACGTCCTGCAGACCAATACCGCCACCCTCGCGCGACATGCTCACCGACAGTTGCTGGTCGTACATGTCCTGATACTGCCGCGTCGCCGCGGTGTTCATCGGGTTGTCCTTGGCCAGCACTTCGTTGGCCGAACGCATGGCCTTGAGCATCTGGCTGACGAACAGCGACTCGAATTCCTGCGCGACTTTCTTGAGGTTGCCCTCGCTGTCGCGATCACCGGTTTTCATGGCGGTCAGACGGTTGAGGTCGGTATACGCCCCTGAATCACCTGAACCTGCCTTTGAGACAGTCGTGCCGCCGCTTGGAATGCTCATGAGTCCGCCCTTAAATCACGATCAGGTCGGCTTGCAACGCGCCAGCCTGTTTCAGTGCTTCGAGAATCGCCATCAAGTCGCCTGGCGCTGCGCCCACCTGGTTAACCGCTCGGACAATTTCATCCAGCGTGGTGCCCGGACCGAACTTGAACATCGGGTGCATTTCCTGCTGGGCGTTGATCTTCGAACGCGGGACCACAGCGGTCTGGCCGTTGGAGAACGCGCCCGGCTGGCTGACCACCGGATCTTCAGTGATGGTCACGGTCAGGCTGCCGTGGGTGACGGCTGCCGGCGAGACCTTGACGTTCTGGCCGATAACGATGGTGCCGGTCCGCGAGTTGATGATGACTTTGGCGGAGGTCTGGCCCGGATCGATTTCCAGGTTTTCCAGCACCGACAGGTAATCAACACGCTGGTTGGGGTCCAGCGGCGCGGTCACCCGCACAGAGCCGCCGTCCAGCGCTTGAGCGACGCCAGGGCCGAGCATGTCGTTGATCTTGTCGACGATGCGCTTGGCGGTGGTGAAGTCGTTGCGATTGAGGTTCAGGGTCAGCGAGTTGCCCTGGTTGAAGCCACTCGGCACGGCACGTTCAACCGATGCGCCGCCCGGGATACGGCCGGAAGACGGCACGTTGACGGTGATCTTCGAACCGTCGCGGCCTTCGGCATCAAAGCCGCCGACCACCAGGTTGCCCTGGGCCACGGCATAGACGTTGCCGTCGATACCCTTCATCGGGGTCATCAACAGGGCACCGCCGCGCAGGCTTTTCGAGTTACCGATGGACGACACGGTGATGTCGATCTGCTGGCCCGGCTTGGCGAAAGGCGGCAGGTCGGCGTACACGGCCACGGCCGCGACGTTTTTCAGCTGCACGGTGCCAGAACCTGACGGCACCTTGATGCCGAACTGCGAGAGCATGTTGTTGAAGGTCTGCAGGGTGAACGGCGTCTGGGTGGTCTGGTCACCCGTGCCGTTGAGCCCCACCACCAGACCGTAACCGATCAACTGGTTGGTCCGTACGCCGGAAATGCTGGCGATGTCCTTCAGGCGCTCGGCGTGGGCGCCCAGTGCGGTGGTGAACAGCAGCGCTGCCGCTATCAGTTGCTTGAACGTGATCATGGCTATCCCGCTATCAGAAAGGGAACAACGGGCTGAGGAAGAATCGGTCGAACCAGCCTGGCTGACTGGAATCGGCAAACGCGCCTGTACCGGAATAAGTGATGCGTGCATCGGCGATACGGGTCGACGACACGGTGTTGTCGGTGGCGATGTCGTCGGCGCGAATCAGGCCGGCGATGCGCACCAGTTCGTCACCGGTGTTCAGGGTCATCCACTTCTCGCCGCGCACCAGCAAAATGCCGTTAGGCATGACGTCAGCCACGGTCACGGTGATCGAGCCGGTCAGGCTGTTGCTCTGCGCGGCCTTGCCGTCGCCCTTGGTGGCGCGGTCGCCGGTGTAGCCGGCGTCCAGGCTGAGGTTGCCGCCACCGACCGGGTTGTTGGTGCTGACGCCAGCGCCAAACAGCGAGGTCAGGCCAAGGCTGGTTTTACTGGTCTTGCTGATCCCGGAGCTGGCGGCTTTGCTGGCGGCCATCTTCTCGGAAAGCGTGATGGTGATGATGTCACCGACGCGATAGGCCTTGCGATCGCCATACAGGTTTTGCTCGAAACCGGCCTGATAAATCGATCCGTTGCTGGCCGCTGAAGGCAGCGGCGTGCGCGGCAACACCGGCGCGTAATAAGGGTCATTGGGTTTGGCCGCAGGCGCAACGCAGCCGGTCAGCAGCGCGATACCGCACACAGGAGCTGCCAACAGGGAAAGCCGCAATACAGAGAGCCGTTTCATGACACTTAAAACCTCGCGGTGTAGCAGGCGTTTTTCAGGCGCCCCTCGTAATTGATCAGGTGTTTCACAGCAGGACATCAGGCGTTTCAAGAGCGGTTTACAGGTTCTGGGTCACGTACTGGAGCATCGAGTCAGCGGTCGAGATCACTTTGGAGTTCATCTCGTAGGCACGCTGGGTGGTGATCATGTTCACCAGTTCTTCGACGGTGCTGACGTTGGAGTTTTCCAGTGTGTTCTGCTTGACCACGCCCAGACCGTTGAGACCCGGAGTACCGACCTGCGGAGCGCCGCTGGAAGCGGTTTCCAGGTACAGGTTGCCGCCCTGGGATTGCAGGCCGGCCGGGTTGATGAAGTCGGCGGTCTGCACGTTGCCGATGATCTGTGGGGTCGCGGTGTTGGCCGAGGTGGTGATCGACACGGTGCCGTCTTCGCCAACGGTGAAGGTCTGCGAGTCTTGCGGCACGACGATCGCCGGCTCCAGCGCGTAGCCGTTGGCGGTCACGATCTGGCCGTTGCTGTCCAGGTGAAACGTACCGTCGCGGGTGTACGCCAAGGTGCCGTCAGGCTGACGGATCTGGAAGAAACCGCGGCCGTTGACCGCCATGTCCAGCGGCTGGTTGGTGGTCTGCAGGCTGCCGGCGGTGAAGTTTTTCTGGGTGCCGACGATGCGCACACCGGTACCCAGTTGCAGGCCCGATGGCAGCTCGCTGTCCTGAGTGGACTGGGCGCCTGGCTGACGCTTGATCTGGTAGAGCAAGTCCTGGAATTCCGCGCGGTCGCTTTTGAAACCGGTGGTCGAAACGTTGGCCAGGTTGTTGGAAATGGTCGTCAGGTTGGTGTCCTGGGCGGCCAGACCGGTTTTAGCAACATAGAGTGCCGGAAGCATGTTTGAATCTCCTCGAGCGCCTGTTTATCGGCGCAAGCTGTCAGTCATTAGCCCATTTGCAAGACGCGAGCCATCGACTCGTCATCCTGCTCGGCGGTCTTCATCATCTTGATGTGCAGTTCGAATTGGCGGGACAGCGCCAGCACCGAGGTCATCTCGTCAACGGCGTTTACGTTGCTGGCCTGCAGAAACCCGGACTCGACCTGCACGTCGGCATCGGCCTGGGCCGGCCTGCCGCTCTTGGTGTGCATGAGACCGTCAGGGCCTTTTTCCATGGTGGTCTGGTCGCCCTTGACCAGCTTGATGCGGTCAATCTGGGCCATGACCTGCGGGCTCTCACCCAGCGAACGAACGCTGATGGTGCCATCGGCGCCGATCTCGATCTGCTGCTGCGGAGGCACGGCAATCGGCCCGCTGTTGCCCATGACCGGCAAACCATTGCCATCACGCAACACGCCGAGGGCGTCGATGTTCATGCTGGAGGTGCGGGTGTAGGCTTCACCGCCGTCGGCTGTCTGCACCGCCATCCAGCCATTGCCTTTGACGGCGACGTCCAGATCACGACCGGTGTCGACCATCGCGCCCTGGCTGAAGTCGGTCCCGGGACGTTCGCTCATGGCGTACGCCCGGGACGGGTTGACCTCGCCGAACACGGGCATTGAGCGCGCCTGCTCGAGGTCGCGCTGAAACCCGTTGGTCGAAACGTTCGCCAGGTTGTTGGCATGGGCCTTTTGGGCGATGGCGTTTTCCGACGCTCCGCTCATGGCCACGTATAGCAACTTGTCCACAGTCTTCCTCCTCCGACAGACGCTTGCCGTCTGTAGCTGTACTAAACAGGTCATAGCAATAATCGAACCAGTTTTTCAGCGGTGATACAAAGCGTTGATTCTTCAATGATTCCGGCCGGATTTAGCGGACTGGGATCCGGTTTGAGCCGCTGCGCGACAGCGGACCGCCGGTTTCCTGCAAATCGACGGCAGCGAGCGCCAGAAAACTCTCCATGGGGTGCGAAACTTGCAGCGTTTTGTGAATTCGCTTCAGTCGCTACGGAAAACCGTCATGGGTCTGCGCACCGCCCTGCTCCTTACATTGATTGCCTGCTCGTTTGCCGCCTGGGCGGCGCCGGCACCTTATTTCCTCTGGCAAGGCGCCCACCGCACGGTCTGCGCCCAGACCAGCCCCGGCGAAGGCTGGACGCGGATCAGCGCCGCGTATGTGAAGTCGGATTGCTCGATTTGAGTTGTTTCGTTTGGACCGTGACGGACTGATCGTCTGACACGCCGCCTTCCCGGCTAAAGCCGGTCCTACGTTAGCGTTCACACCCAATCTCACTGATTGCGCGTCGCTTGTGTAGGACCGGCTTCAGCCGGGAAGAGGCCGGTGAGGCTGCCGAGGTTCATTCCCGCATCGCGATTTTCGGCGGGCGCGCAATCAAGTTGCGCGTATCAACGTCTGCATCAGTTCCGCCTCCGTCGACAGGGTTTTCGAGTTCGCCTGATAAGCCGTCTGCGCCTGGATCAGTTCAACCAGTTCATTGGTCAACGTGACATTGGAGCCCTCCAGCGAGTGCCCGATGACACTGCCCAAGGTGCCGACACCCGGCATGTCGTAATTGGCCACGCCAGAGGCCAGGGTTTCGACCCAGCGCGTGTCGCTCACCGGCTGCAGCCCCTGGTTGTTGGCGAAGCTGGCGAGCATGACCTGACCGACATTGCGGTGCAGGCCATTGCTGAAGCCGATCATCAGCATGCCGCTCTTGTCGATCGTCAGCTGGTTCGCCTGCCCTGCCGTGTGGCCATCGATCACGATGTTGCTGCTGCCGGTGGCGGCGTTGTGCTGACTGAGCTTGTTGAAGTCCATGACAATGCCGTCGGCATTTCCCACCGCGCCATTCGCGCCCCAACGCCCGCCCGGTTTGTTGCCGTCCAGCGGTTTGGCCGGCACCCAGCCTTCGAGGGTCAGGGTGTTGTTGGCGGCGGTCAGCCATTGACTGCCGATCAGCGATTGCAGCGAGCCGCCGGAGTCGAACAGCATGCTCGCCGTCGAGGGCGCCGTGCTGGTCGGGTCCTGCGGGTTGCGCCCGTCAATCAGCGTATGCATCTTCCAGCTGTTGCTGCCGTCTTTGACAAAATACTGGGTCATTTCGTGGCGCATGCCGAGGCTGTCGAACACGCCATAGGTGGACGCCTTGGTGTAGGTGGTGATGTCCGCAGGATTGAAGGTCGGCACGGGCCGCGGCATGAGCGGATCGGCCGGGTCGAGCACCGGCAGGCCGCCGTCCAGCAACGGCAGTGAGATCGGTCCTGGAGACGGCGCGGGGCTGGCGGTCCAGGTGCCGTTGACGTTCACCGCCGGGCGCCATGTCTGCAGGGACAACTCGGTGTCGGAAATCATCTTCACCGCCGCCGTCGGGCCGGTGAGCGAAAGCCTCCCCGCCGCAGACACCTGCAAACCGATCTCCAGAGGCGCGGTGCTGGTGGGGTCCAGCGGATTGACGCCGTCGACGAGAATGTACGACGTCCAGTTGTCGTCTTCAGTCTTGACGAAGTACTGCTTGAGCTCGTGATCCGTTGGCGGAACGCCGGCATCCTGAATCAGCCGTCCCGTTACCCGCGTGTAGGTAGTCGGGTCGCCAGGATCGAACCGCGGGAGGGCGCCAAGTGACGCCGACGCCGCGTTCAGGTTGAGGGTCTGCTCCATCTTGCCCGTGGCCTTGGGCGACATGTCGGCCGCGTCGATCTTCAGATCCGTACGAACGCCGCTGATCACCTCCCCGGCGTCTGTCACCCCGTAGCCTTGCAAGCGGCTGCCGTGGGCGTCGACGACAAAATTCTGCGCATCCTTGATGAACGCCCCGGACCGGCCGTAACTGATGGAACCGGCGTCACTCATGACAAAAAAACCGCTGCCCTGAATGCGCATGTCGAGCGCCCTGCCCTCGCTGGTGATGACCCCGCCGGGGGCAAAATTCTGCGAAACGTTGGCCACTTGCACCCCATCCCCCGAGGCCGTGCGGCTGCCACCGAGCATAGAGGAGGAATAGACCGCCGAGAATTCGGCGCGAGAGGATTTAAAACCGGAGGTGTGGACGTTGGCGATGTTGTTGCCGGCCACTTCCATGCGCTTGTGCGCCGCGTGCAAACCTGAAACCGCTGTGTTGAATGACATGAACACTCCCTGAGTCGTTGTTCAACGACACGCTCGTCGATGCATCGAGATCGCGGGCAAAGGAATGCAATCGAACGGGCCGCATAAACGGCGCCGCTCAATGGCATTTATTTGTCAGCGAACTTGATTCTCGCAAAGACGAAAGTAGGAAGTTTCCAGTTGTAGAGTGGGATGGCTCTCGATATTTCCATCAAAAAAAACCATGAAAAAAAGCCCCTCAGAGAGGGGCTTCGTTGACCGTGTCCAGCGACCGTTATCAGGTCATCTGAATGATGGTCTGCATGATGGTGCTCTGGGTCGAAATGGTCTTGGCGTTTGCCTGGTAGTTGCTTTGCGCCTTGATCAGGTTGACCAGCTCACCGGTCAGGTCGACGTTGGATTCTTCCAGCGCCTGCCCGGTCAAGTAACCCAGCGTACCCGACTGTGGAGCGCCCGTGACCGGGATGCCCGACGAAGCCGATTCGCGCCAGTTGGTGCCGCCCGCCGGGGACAGGCCCTGAACGTTGGCGAAGTTGGTCAGCGACACCTGACCGATCACCTTGGACTGACCGTTGGTGTAGGTCGCGAACATGTTGCCGGTGGCGTCGATGTTCATGGCCGTGATCTGGCCGGTGGCGTAACCGTCCTGGGTCTTGCTGATCGCACCCGACACGGCGTTGGTCTGGGTGGTCGCCAGCATGTTGAGCTTGATCCCGCCCGCGTTCGCGGCCGCACCATTGCTCGCCCAGGTGGTGGTGCTGCCAACAGTTGTCTTGGCGGCCGGCACCCAGTTGTTGATGGAGAAAACACCGTCCGTACCAATGCTCACGTTGGGCGAGTTGGTGGTGTCCGGACTGCCGGTACCGCTGGTGATCAAGCCACCCGACGAATCGAAGGTCACTGCGGTCGCGTCAGCGGTAGTGGACGTTGGATCGTTGATGCTGCGGCCATCGACCAGACTGTACATGGTCCAGGTATTGGTGCCCGTCTTCGCGAAATACTGGTCGAGGGTGTGCTGGTTACCCTGACTGTCGTACATCGGCGTGCTGTAGGTCGTGGTGTAGCTGCTGGTGTCCGACGGCGAAAATGTCGACACCGTCGGCACGGTCGACGAGGAGTTCAGGTTGGAGGCGACGGTAATCAAACTGGTGCTTTTCGGCGCCAGGTTCGACGAATCGACGCGCAGGTTGCTCAGCACGCCCGTGGCGACATTGCCCTGACCGTCAACGCTGTAGCCCTGCAGATTGTTGCCCGATTCGTTGACGATGTAGCCATCGGAATCGGTGTGAAATGCACCGGCGCGGGTGTAGAGCTTCTCGCCGTTGTTGCTCATCATGAAGAAGCCGTTGCCGTTGATCGCCAGGTCCAGGCTGCGACCGGTACCGGTGTTCAGCGTGCCCTGGGTGAACTGCTGAGAAACGGCGGCGGTGGTGACGCCACTGCCGGTGTTGGTGCTACCGGAGGTGCCGCGAATCGATTGGGCGTACTGGTCAGCAAACTCCGCACGGGAAGATTTGAAACCGGTGGTCGCGACGTTGGCAATGTTGTTGCCGGTGACGTCCAGACTTTTGTTTGCGGCGTAGAGCCCACTAAGACCAACATTGAAAGACATGATTAACTCCTGCGCCGTCTAGTCGGCTCTAAATTCCGATTTGCTTGATTTTTGCCAGTGCCACTTGGGTGCCGCCGGCGAGGTTCAACGTCATGTCAGAGCCCGTTGTGCCCATGGTCACGCTGTTCACTGTCGCCGGCAGATAGGTGCTCAGCTGAGTGGCGGTGCCGTTGAGGCTGCCGTTGGCGACGAAACTGTAATTGCCCGCTGCCACCGCTGCGCCGCTGTCATCCGTGCCATCCCAGCTAAAGGAGGTGGTACCGGACGCTTGAGTGCCCAGGTCGATGGTGCGCACGACGTTGGTACCGGTGCTGTCGTAGACCTTCACCGTGGTGTCGGTGCTGGACGATGGCAGCACCACCGAACCTGTCATCGCCTTGCTGGTGTCGACGTAGGTCGAACCGGCGTCCACGGTCACCGAGCGGCCAACCAGCGACGAGGCCTGCAACGCCTGGGACGACTGATACATGGTGCTGATCGAGTCGACCGAGGTGCTCAGGTTCTGCATGGTTTCCAGGCTGCTGAACTGAGCCAGCTGGGCCACGAACTCGCTGTTGTCCTGAGGATCGAGCGGGTTCTGGTTCTGCATTTGCGTCACGAGCAATTGCAGGAATGAATCCTTACCCAGGGAACTTGAGCCGGTGAGGCTGCTGGTGTCGGTGCTGGATTTGGTGCTAGTGCCTGTGGTCCCGGGGGTCGTGCTTTGCAGCCCTTTGAGGAACGTCGAGGTAGCGTCTGTGCTTGAGACCGTCATGGATTTCGCCCTTTATCACTGACCCAGGGTCAGGACCTTCTGCATCATTGTTTTCGCGGTGTTCATGATTTCCGCGTTGGTCTGGAACGAACGACTGGCCGAGATCATGTCGGCCATCTCGTTGACGACGTTGACGTTCGGGTAATAGACGTAGCCGTTTTTGTCAGCCGAGGGGTGGTTTGGCTCGTAACGTGCTTCGAGGTTTGAGGCGTCTTCGATGATGCCGGAAACCTGTACGCCGGTGCCGGCCTGGCCCTGGTCTTCGAACAGCGAGGCGCTGCCGCCGGATTCCTGACCCTGGAAGACCGTGGCGAACACCGGATGGCGGGCGCGGTAGGTCTTGTCCATGCTGGAGGACACGGTTTCGGCGTTGGCGATGTTGCTGGCCACGGTGTTGAGACGAGTGTTCTGGGCACTCATGCCGCTACCGGCAATATTGAAAACACTGGACAGGGACATGGATTACTCTCCGCGCAGGGCTGCAACGAGCCCTTTGAATTTGCTGTTGAGCAAGGTGAAGCTGGCCTGAAAACCGATGGCGTTTTCGGCGTAGTTGGCATTTTCGACTTGGGAGTCGACGGTGTTCTGGTCCAGCGACGGCTGCGACGGGGTGCGGTAGAGCAGGCTGGCTTCGCCATCGCTCATGCCTTCGGCTTCGATGTGACGGCTGTTGGTCATGTCGAGGGCGAAGTGGCCGTTTTTGCTTTTGTCGCTTTCGGCGGCCAGGACTTTGGAGAAGTCGAGGTCACGGGCCTTGTAGTTGGGGGTGTCGGCGTTGGTGATGTTGTTGGCCAGCACTTCAGCACGCTGGGCGCGGAAGTTGAGCGCTTTTTCGTGGATGCCGAGGGCGTTTTCAAAACTGATGCTCATGTCGGGACCTTTGAGGGCTGACCAGATGTACGTGCAGGAGTTATAGCAAGGTGCGTGCCACTTGCTGAAAGTGCCGTTTTTAGCGGGCTGCAGGGGTGTTGGTGTTGGGGGATGACAGAAAAGCGGCAAGGGATTTCCGCTCGATGGGACGAAAGCGGCAAGGGCGGTGCCGTTTTTTTGCCGTTACATGGGTCCGTGCTCGGCCCTGCTGACCGGTTAACAGCATCTGCCTAACGGCAGATATTTCGCCTTCGGCGAGTTACTTGGAAAAGCACCCCAAGTAACCAAGGGTGCTTGCTCCTGGTTGGGCCCTTCCTTCGTCAGGGTTCCTTCACTCCGGTCTCGCTCCGTGGGCCCGCCGCCATCCGCCATCCATGGCGGGGGGCGGCTCTCGCGGCATCCATGCCGCTCGGCCCACGGAGCGAGACCTGCGTTCAGCCTGCACCCAAGTCGCGACGGGTGTCGTCTGGGCTGGCTGTGCATGAAGATCAAGAGCAGATCAAAGGCTTCCCGGCTGAAGCCGGTCCTACTAATACACCGCGTGCAGTCAGTGATGATCGTTCCCACGCTCCGCGTGGGAATGCCGCTCCGGACGCTCCGCGTCCCGCAGACGACGCACATTCAGGCCGTGGAAGTGACGCAGAGCGTCACGGGATACATACCTACGCGGAGCGTGGGAACGATCAGATATCTCTGACACGGCGCGCACGTCGTAGGACCGGCTTCAGCCGGGAAGCCTTTGATCTGCTTCTGATCTGCTTTTGATCTTGATCTTCATACGCAAAAGGCTCAAACACCGCAAAACGCGACTTGGGTGCAGGCTGAACGCAGGTTTCGCGCAGTGGGCCGAGCCGCATGGATGCGGCGAGAGCGCCGTCAGGGCATGGATGCCCGTTCGGCGCGGGCCCACGGAGCGAGACCGAAGTGAGGGTATTCCGACGGAGGAGGAACCCAACCAGGAGCAAGCACCCTTGGTTACTTGGGGTGCTTTTCCAAGTAACTCGCCGAAGGCGAAATGTCTGCCATTAGGCAGACCAAACTCAGCGCCACCACAATTAACCCGCTGCCAAAAATACAAGCGCCAACACAAAACAAAAAACCCCGCCTAAGCGGGGTTCTCATCAAATCAAAAGCGCAGCCAATCACTTGGCCTGATAGATAATCCCGGGACTGCACTGCACCATCTGATAATGATCCGGTAACCCGTTCAACGCCTCCGACGCCCCAAGGAACAAATACCCCCCAGGCTTCAACGTCGAATGAATCCGCAACAGAATGTCCTTCTTCACATCCGCCGAAAAATAAATCAGCACGTTCCGACAGAACACGATATCGAACTTGCCCAACGCCGCATAACTGTCCAACAAATTGAACGAACGGAACTCCACACGGCTCTTGATCGGCGCCTTCACCGTCCAGCGCCCTGGCGTCTTCTGATCGAAAAAACGCTGCAGACGGTCCGGCGACAAACCCCGGCCGATGGCCAGACTGTCGTACTCACCCGTCTTGCAATTGTTCAACATCAAACCCGACAAATCCGTCGCCACAATCTGCACACCCGACTTCAACTGCCCCGGGTTACTGCGCTCGAACTCATCGATCGACATCGACAGCGAATACGGTTCCTGCCCCGAAGAACAGGCCGCCGACCAGATGCGCAAACGCTGGTTGGGGCTGGCCTTCATCGCCTCAGGCAAGACCTTGTTCTTCAGCACCTCGAAGGGGTACGTATCGCGAAACCACAACGTCTCGTTGGTCGTCATCGCATCGACCACCTGCTCGCGCAAGCCACTGCGCGGCTGGGTCTGGATACGCTGGATAAGCTCGCCCAACGACTTGATGGACTGCTGCTCCATCAACTTGTTGAGGCGGCTGGAGACCAGATACTGTTTATTTTCACCCAGCAAAATGCCACAGGCTTTTTCCAGGAATACCCGGAACTGATCAAAATCCAAATTACCTGTAGACATGCCGCCCCTCAAATCATGTGAACAGCAAGGAGGAAAATCCCTCCTCAGCTGATATCCGCCGCCTTGATACGATCCACTACCCTCGCCGCCAGATCATCCGGCCGGAACTTGGCCAGGAAATCATCAGCGCCGACCTTCTTGACCATCGCCTGGTTGAACACGCCCGACAGCGAGGTGTGCAACACGATATGCAGCTTCTGCATGCGCGGGTCGCTGCGAATCTCCGCAGTGAGGGTATAGCCATCCATCTCCGGCATTTCAATGTCGGAAATCATCATCAGGAATTCTTCTTCGGGCTTTTTGCCCTCTTCCACCAGTTTGCGCAGGTAATCGAGTGCCTGACGACCGTCATTCAACGCCGTGACTTCCACGCCGACGGTTTGCAGGCAACGCGTCACCTGTTTGCGCGCCACGGAAGAGTCATCGACCGTCAACACGCGCAAGGACAACGCCTTGTGCTGCACCTCCGCCGTGACCACGCCGACCGAGATGTTCTCGGAGACCGGCGCCACTTCGGCGAGGATCTTCTCGACGTCGATGATCTCCACCAACTGATTGTCGAGACGCGTCACCGCCGTGAGGTAGTGATCGCGGCCCGTGCCCTTGGGTGGCGGATGAATGTCTTCCCAGTTCATGTTGACGATGCGTTCCACCGCATGCACCAGGAAGCCCTGAATCTTGGTGTTGTACTCCGTGATGATCACGAATGAATTGGCAATGTCAGACAGCGGCTTGCCGCCGGTCGCCAATGCCAGATCGAGGATCGGGATGGTCCCGCCACGAATGTTTGCCACTCCGCGCACAATCGGACTGGATTTGGGCATGTGGGTAAGTTTCGGGCACTGAAGCACCTCTTTTACCTTGAACACGTTGATCCCATACAACTGCTTGCCGTCCAACCGGAACAGCAACAGTTCAAGGCGGTTCTGCCCTACCAGTTGAGTGCGCTGGTTTACTGAATCCATCACACCAGCCATGCACCACTCCTCCCAAAACGACCAATTGCGCTACCGGATCGGTAAGCGGCACGGGCCTTGCTATTTACTCATCATGAACACACAAACGACAGTATCCCGACGCCCGGCACCCGCAACCCGCAGCTTTCTCTGCGTGCTGGTCGCGCTGTGTCTGTTGTGTGCTGCCAGCCTGGGCCGCGCAGACAACATGACCCTGCCTGAAACACTTATCGGCGTGACCCAGGGCTTTCTTGAATTCACAGTTGAAGACTACATGTCGACCAACCAAACCGCCGGCCGCTACGAGATCGAAGTCAAGCAGCTGGATCCGCGTCTGCGTATGCCGCTGTGTGACAAGGATTTGACAGCATCACTGGAAAGCCCGGCCCAGCCCATCGGCCGCGTCACCGTGAAGATACGCTGCGAAGGCACCTCGCCGTGGACGGTGTTCGTGCCGGCCCAGGTCCATCTTTACCGCAATGTGGTCACGGCCGTGCGGCCAATGAAGCGCGACGCGATCGTGACTGAAAACGATGTGGCGCTGCGCGAACGTGACGTGAGCCTGCTGGGGCAAGGCTTCCTGGATTCAGTCGATCAGGCAGTCGGGCAGAAAGTTGTCCGACCAACGGTCATCGACCAGATCCTGACGCCCGTCCATCTCGACCAACCGCAAATGGTCCACAAGGGCGATCAGGTCGTCATCAGCGCGCGCAGCGGCTCAATGAGCGTGCGCATGCCGGGCGAGGCGTTGTCCGACGGCGGTTTCAACGAGCAAATACGGGTGAAGAACCTCAATTCGCAACGGGTGATCAAGGCCAACATCGTTGCGCCCGGGCAAGTTGAGGTTGCTATGTAACTCACATGTGAAGGTAAGACCTCTGGCGCTGCGCTTGCGCTTTTCCTACACTCGGAACCCCAGTGCTCCGCGCGACGTCCATTCGAGACTGTTTTCGCGCGAGCCCTAAAGTTATTCCGGGTATGGCCGAAACCAAGGCAAGCGTCCTAGAACCCAGAGGTTTTTCAATCATGGTCATCGACTTCAATCGTTTGAATAGCTCCACTCCCGTTGGCGGTACAACACGTACTGCCAGCACCAAGGAAGCCAGCAAAACCGAAGCTACGGCAGCGGTCAGCGGCACCTCGAGCGTGCCCGGCAGTGGTGAGGCAGTACATTTGAGCAGCGAAGCTCAACAGTTGCAGAAGATCAGTGATTCGTTGCGTGATCAGCCTGTCGTCAACAGCGCCCGTGTGGCTGAGTTGAAGCAGGCGGTCGCCGACGGCAGCTATAAGGTCGACAGCAATCGTGTTGCTAGCAAACTGCTTAACTTCGAAGCCCAGCGCTAGCCCCAGGTCTGCGCAGGGGCTTCTGGACGCTTAAACACCAGGGCATGCGATGCAAGACACTACATTGCTTCAACTGATCACGGACGACATTGCGCCAACCCGGCATCTGCTGGACATCCTGAAGGCCGAGTCAGTGGCGCTTCACGGGCGCAATATGGTCGAGATGGAACACATCCTGGCGCAGAAACAGGCGCTGGTGATCGTGCTCGAGCAGCATGGACGCCGACGTACCCAGCTGATGACCAGCCTGGGTCTGCCCGCCAATCGTGCGGGACTCGAAGAAGTGGCGAAACATTCGTCAGTGGGTGAAGCCCTGTTAACCGCAGGTGATGAACTCAGCACACTGATGAGTGAATGCCAGGCCGCCAACGAACAGAACGGCAGCCTTATCCAGCTCCAGCAACTCACCACGGCACAGCAGTTGAGGATTCTCAACGGCGGCGACACCCCGACGCTGTATGACAGCCGCGGTTCGACGTCGGGCAAGGCCAGGCCACGTCCGCTCAGCCAGGCGTAAGTTCTTGTATCAAGGTGCGCACCGTGATGGCAATATGCCGCACGCTGAACGCTGCCGTTATTTGCCTGGAGATGGATAGACCGTGAATGCCTCAAGCGCGGAAGATGTTCCGCAGCCCCCGAAGGTACTGACCACCCCGTTGGAAATCGCCGCCAATCTGCGGCTGCTGATGGAAAGTCATGACCCGTTGATCATCACGTTTCACGAGCGCACCCAGCGGTTTCAGAGCTACGTGATCGACGTCAATCGCGACACCAACGAGATGATTTTCGACGAGATGATCCCCCGTGACGGTGAGCGTTTCCTCGCCAGCGGTGAGCCCTTCCGGGTCGAAGGTTTTCACGACGGCGTGCGCATCGCCTGGGAAAGCAAAGACCAACTGACCGTCATTGCAGAGCCGCGCAGCTATCGCGGGCCTCTGCCCCAAGAAGTGGTTTATCACCAGCGCCGCAACGCGTTCCGCGCGGCGCTCAAGCTCGCGTCCCTGATCGATGTAGAGATCGGTGGCGACCGGCTTAAATTCCCGTTGCGCGGCAAGCTGCTGGATGTCTCTGCCACCGGCTGCAAGCTACGGTTTGAAGGCGATGTCTCGGAGCGCATGCAGTTGGGTCAGGTCTATGAGCGGTTCATCGCTTCCCTGCCCTTCGGCAACATGACCACCCCGGTGGAACTGCGCCATCTGCACTTCGAAGAAAGAATCAACACCACATTCGCCGGTGTGCGCTTTCACAACATGAGTGGATTGGTGCAGCGCCAGGTCGAGCGTTTTGTGTATCAACTGCAGCGCGAAGCGCGACGCTTCGACAAAGACGACGATTTCTGATCGTTGTCGGTGGCTCGGCTGGCGCGTTTCAGGGCGTGCCGGCGGGTGAAGCAGGACCGTCCTCAGACGGGAATAGACGCTTGAGTACACCCTCAATTTTGCGGTGTAATGAATGATGCCTTCCCGGCTAAAGCCAGTCCTACTGAGGGTACGCGGTGTGACAGTAGGACCGGCTTCAGCCGGGAAGACGTCCTCGTGGCCACCCTCGGTTTTGCGGTGTCGCGGCGGTCTCGGGAGGGACCGCCCCCCCATCACAAAGGCCGATCCACCCCAACATCCCGACGCACCTCAACCGACTCCTCCGGCCCAGCCGCACTAGGTTCAGCAGCCACTTCCTCATCCATAATCGCCACCGGCCGCACAACGCCCTCACCCGACGCCACAACCCGCTCCACCATCTCTGGCTGTACTTCTGCATCGGCCGCCGCATCCGGCGCAACCTCTGACGAAACCTCTGGCTCGGGCTCAACGTCCTGCATCTGATCCTGCACCACCTGCTCATCAACCCGAGGGTCAAGGGCGACCACCAGCGGCGAGCTGGACATGCTGTCGGGCATGGCAATGTGGTGCAGCGGGGCGTCTTCGACCTGGTGCAGGTTGGTGACGGCTTTCGGACGGATACGCAGCACTAGCACCAGCGCCACGAAGCAGACAAAGGCATAGAGCATGTTGCTGCCGAACATCTTCATCAGCACGCCGGACACCAGCGGGCCGATACTCGCGCCGACGCCATAGGTCATCAGCAGCATGGCGGTCAGCGATACGCGCCGCTCGCCTTCGACATGGTCGTTGGAAAACGCCACGGCCAACGGGTACAGCGAAAACTGCAGCAGGGATGCCAGGAAACCCACCGCCAGCAGCAGCTCCATCGGCACACTCGGGAGGATCGCCAGAGGCAGCGATGCCAGCACCAGCAAGCCGGCGACGCCACGGATCAGCCAGGCACGGTCATAGCGGTCCGAGAGTTTGCCCAGCGGACCTTGCACGATAAGGCCCGCGCCGATGCAGCTGGCCATGAACAGACCGACATGCTCGGTGGACAGTCCCTGTTGCGCGGCATACAGCGGCGCAAGGCCGTAGAACGAGCCGATAATCATGCCGGCGCTCAACACCGTGGTCAGCGACTGCGGCACACGGCGCATGAAGAACAGCGGCTCCAGCGGTGCCGGGTGCATGGGCGCCGGGTGAATGCTGCGGGTCATTGCCACCGGCACCAGGCACAGCGCAAAGCACATCGCCACGAGCATCAGCAGTTCAGGGCCGAGCTGCGGGTGGATGACCAGAATCAGCTGGCCGAGCACCAGCCCCAGGTACGAGGCGATCATGTAAAGGCTGAACACGGTACCACGCTGCTTGGGCGAGGCCTGCTCGTTGAGCCAGCTCTCGATGACCATGTACTGGCACATCATGCCCAGGCCGACGATCATCCGCAGGAAGATCCACGCCGGGAGATAGTCGAACAGCCCGTGGCCCAGCACCGCGGCGCCGACGATACCGGCGCACGTGGCGTACGCACGGATGTGCCCGATCCGGCCGATCAGGCGGTGGCCGATCTTGCCGCCCAGGGCCAGACCGACATAGTTCGCCGCCATCAACGCACCCACCCACAGGCCATCGACCTGATCGGCGGCCAGACGCAAGGCAAGGTAGGTGCTGAGCAGGCCCGAGCCGATCAACATCATCAGCGAGGCAAAATACAGCGCTCGAAAGGACTTCCAGATTTGGCGCATAGCTTTCCAAAAGACGGAAACCCTCGGTTTCAGAGGATTTCCGAACAGCGATTCTTAAGCCTGAGCGGCCAGAACGCGGCGCTCCCAGGGGGTGATTTCGTTGAAGAAGCTGGTCAGTTCCAGGGTCTTCGATGCGACGTAGCCTTCGATGAATTCGGCACCAAACAGTTCCTTGGCCAGCGAGCTGCGAGTCAGACGTTCCAGAGCAGCGTGCAAGGTACATGGCAACGACAGATTATCGGGCACGACGAACTCACCTTGAATCGGTGGCGACGGTTCGAGCCTGTGCTCAATACCATGAAGCCCCGCAGCCAGACTGGCCGCAATGGCCAGATACGGGTTGGCGTCGGCGCCGGGCAGACGGTTCTCGACCCGACGGGCGACCGGTGCGCTGGCCGGAATGCGCAGGCCCGCCGCGCGGTTGTCGTGGGACCAGCAAGCATTGTTCGGCGAAGCAAACGGATGGCACAGGCGCTGATAGGAATTGACGTTCGGCGCGAACAGCGCGGTGAAGTCGGCCATCGCCGCCTGCTGCCCACCGATGAAGTGATGGAACAGCTCGGTGGCCTCGCCCTGATCGTCGCTGAAGATGTTCCGGCCGGTGGCGGTCTCGACCACGCTCTGGTGAATGTGCATTGAGCTGCCGGGGGTGTGCGCCAGCGGTTTGGCCATGCACACCACGATCAAGCCGTGCTTGAGCGCGACCTCCTTGAGCATGTGCTTGAACAGGAACGTCTGGTCGGCCAGCAACAACGGATCGCCGTGCAGCAGATTGATCTCGAACTGGCTGACGCCCATCTCGTGCATGACGGTGTCGCGGGGCAGACCCAGCGCCGCCATGCAGGCATAGACCTCTTTGAAGAACGGCCGCAGGCCGTTGTTGGAACTGATGCTGAACGCCGACTGGCCGTCTTCGCGACGACCGTCCAGACCGACCGGCGGCTGGAAGGGCTGGCTCGGATCGGAGTTGGGCGCGAAGACAAAGAATTCCAGTTCGGTGGCCACCACCGGTGACCAGCCATGGCGGGCATAGCGGGCAATCACCGATTTGAGCTGACCGCGGGTGGACAGCGGCGACGGTTGGCCGTCCAGCTCGTCGGCGTCGCAGATTGCGAGGGCGCGCGGCTCGTCGCTCCACGGCAGACGATGGGTCTGCTGCGGGTCGGCGATCAGGGCCAGATCGCCATCGTCGCTGCCGTAGAATTTCGACGGCGGGTAGCCGCCCATGATGCATTGCAGCAGCACACCCCGCGCCAGCTGCAACCGACGGCCTTCGAGAAAGCCCTCGCCGGACATCACCTTCCCTCGTGGCACGCCGTTCAGATCCGGCGTGACGCATTCAATTTCATCAATGCCCATCAGTCGCTGCGCGAGTGAATGGTGGTCATCGCTGCTCATGACTCAAATCCTTTTTCGTGGGGCACGCCGCAGTGCGGCAAGGCGTACAAAATAAGCGTCGGGCGTTCGGAATATCAAGCGCATCTTCGCAGCACGGCGGGTTGGCCGGGTTCTTGCTTTTTCGGTGCCATAGCGCCGCAAACGCCATTTCGATGACGGCGAGCGTTCGACGACGCCAGCCAACACAGCGCGGGCGTTCCGCCGTGCGTCCACGAGCACAGCCCGCAGCGCGTCAGAGAGCACAGGAAGCTTATGAGTAAAACGATCCCGGTCACCCAGCCTTTGCTGCCGCCGCTGGAAGAGTTCATGCCTTATCTGCAGCAGATATGGGACAGCAAGCGCCTGACCAACGCCGGCCCGTTCCATGAAAAGCTGGAGAAGGACCTGGCCGCGTACCTGGGCGTCGATCATTTGTGCCTGTTTTCCAACGGCACACTGGCGCTGCTGACCGCATTGCAGGCCTTGCGCGTGACTGGCGAAGTCATCACCACGCCCTACTCGTTTGTCGCCACCGCCCATTCGCTGCTGTGGAACGGGCTCAAACCGGTGTTCGTCGACATCGCGCCGGGCACCTTCAACCTCGACCCAGACCGCATCGAAGAGGCCATCACCCCGGCAACCACCGCGATCATGCCGGTGCATTGCTATGGCATGCCGTGTGACGTCGACCGCATTCAGCAGATCGCCGACCGTTATGGCCTGAAGGTGATTTACGACGCCGCTCACGCCTTCGGTGTGCAGCACCAGGGGCAGAGCCTGTTGCGCAACGGCGACCTGTCGGTGCTCAGCTTCCACGCCACCAAAGTCTTCAACACCTTCGAAGGCGGCGCGATCGTCTGCCCGGACGCTAAAACCAAAAAGCGCATCGATTACCTGAAGAACTTCGGTTTTGCCGATGAAGTGACCGTCGTCGCCCCCGGCATCAACGGCAAGATGAGCGAGATCAACGCCGCGTTCGGCCTGTTGCAGCTCAACTACATCGACGGCGCGCTGGAACGCAGAAAGCAGATCGACACGATGTACCGTGAAGCCCTGACGCAGATACCCGGCATCGATTTGCTCTGGAGCCCCGGCGAGCACCACAACTATTCCTACTTCCCGGTGCTGGTGAGCGACGCCTTCCCCATCAGCCGCGACGCCTTGTTCGAGCGCTTTCGCGAGCAGGACATTCTGGTCCGGCGCTATTTCTATCCGCTGATCTCATCGTTCCCGATGTACCGCAGCCTGGAGTCGGCCAAACCGGACCGCCTGCAGGTGGCGAGCGATGTGTCGAATCGGGTTCTGTGCCTGCCGATCTTCGATAGCCTGACCCCGGATGAATTCGCCCGCATTATCGCGATCATGCAGACGGTGCTGGCCGAGCACCGCTGAGCCGCGCCCACATTCACATCGCCGGTCCGCACCCATGAGCGCAAACCGGCGCCCGTCATCCGTCGCAAGGTAACCCGATGAGCGCTTCACGCCTGGTCAGCATCGTCATTCCCGCCTACAAACCCACGTACTTCGAGTTGGCGCTGCGCAGCGCATTTGCCCAGGACTACGATCAGCTGGAGATCGTGATCTGCGACGACTGTCGTGACGGCGGCATTCGCGCGCTGGTGGATCAGTTGACGCCGGAAAGCCCGTTCCCGATTCGTTATTTCTTCAACGAACATTCGCTGGGCGAAGCGCTGAACGTCGCGCGCGGCATCAAGGAGGCACGCGGGGCGTACATCAAGTTTCTCTACGATGACGACCTGCTGGAACCCGAGTGTGTCAGTGCGCTGGTCGAGCTGCTGCATGGCCATCCGGACATCACCCTCGCGGCGGCAACCCGTCGCCTGATCAACGAAAACGGCGAGTTCCTGCGGGAGAACATGCTGACGGTGTTCCCGTTCAAGGAAGACGTGGTCATCCACGGGCCGGAGCTGGTGGCCCTGCTGTCGGAACTGCCGTTGACGTTTATGGGCGAACCCAGTTCGGTCATGTGCCGGCGTGACAGCGCGCTGGCCTATGGTCAGGACCTGATGGCGCTCAAGGGTCTGCCGATCCACTGGCTTGGCGATATCACCCTGTACGTCAAACTGCTGCGTGAGGGCAATCTGGCGTTCATCAGCCGTCCGCTGTCGCGCTTTCGCATGACCGACACCCAGAGCAGCAGCATTGCGCGGGCCACGCCGCAGATCGCCAAAGAAGGTCACGCCAACTATTACCGCATCACCAAAGAGCTTGAGTGGCTTCGCCCGCTGGCCGACAACGGCGACGTCAAGGTCGCGCCGCTGCATGATCGGGAGAACTTCGTCCCCTTCAATCTGCGTGCCTGGTTCTTGCAGAAGTCGGCAACGGAGGTCCGCCACGACCAGATCCAGGAGTGGGCCTGGCAGCGTCGCCCCGCCGGGCCGCAGAAGCCGCACATCGTGCAGTACTTCCAGCAGCACAACGGCGCGCCGACCTTCGCGATCATCGTCTCCGATCTGCATAACCGCCAGCAGGCACTGGTCAAGACCCTGGTGAGTGTCGAGGCGGCCACCCGCGGCTGGATGCCGCCACGGGTGTTCGTGCTCTACGACGGCAGCCGCGAGACGCCGCAACAAGTGGCGGACAACCCGGCTGTGTATGTGCCGGTCACGGGGCGCAACTGCGCAGCGCCGCTCAACCGGCTGATGGATGAGCAAGGGTTCGACTGGTTTCTGATGCTCGATGCCGGCGCGACAGTCAATGTCGCCGGGCTGTTCAAAGCGGCGGTCAAAATCAGCGAAGGGCCGACCACCCGGGCCCTGTTCGCCGATGAAATCGCCCAGACCCAGGACGACACGTCGGAAGTCATGCTGCGGCCGGACTTCAGCCTCGATTACCTGCTCAGCTGCCCGGGGGTGACCAGCAAGCACTGGATCTTCAACCGCTACTCGGTCATTGATGCCGGGCGGTTCGATGCGCACTACCCCCAGGCGCTTGAACTGGACCTGATCCTGCGCCTGATCGAGCACGATGGCATGGGTGGCCTCGAACACATTGCCGAGCCCCTCGTCACCCATCGACCGCAAGCGCGGGAGTCGAACCTCGATGAAGCGCGAACGCTGCAGCGCCACTTGCTCGCCCGAGGCTATGAAAACGGCCAGGTGATCGAGACACGCCCTCGGCAGTACCAGATCAAGTACGGCCACGCGGGTCAGCCCAGGGTCTCGATCATCATTGCCACTCGGGACCAGATCCTGCTCATGCAGCGTTGCGTCGAGAGCATTCTGGAGAAAACCACGTACCCGAATTACGAGATCCTCATCGTCGACAACGACAGCCAGACGTCTGAGGCCATTGACTGGCTGAACGGCGTCGCGGCCATGGGCCTGGAGCAGGTGCGCGTGCTGCGCCATCCGGGCGAATTCGACCGCTCGGCCCTCTACAACAGTGCGGCACGCGAGGCGACCGGCGATTACGTGTTGCTGCTCGACACCAGCACCGCGGTGTTGCACGGCGACTGGCTCGACAACCTGCTCAATCATGCGCAACGGCCCGAAGTCGGCATCGTCGGCGCAAAACTGCTGGCGCCGGACAACACGATCCGCCACGCGGGCCTGATCCTCGGCTTGCACGAGCCTGTCACCCCGATCTTCAGCGGCCAGAGCGGCGCCAGCGAAGGCTACATGCAGCGGCTGGCGGTGGATCAGAATTACAGCGCGGTCAGCGACGCCTGCCTGATGATCAGCCGGGCGCTGTTCGAAGCGGCGGACGGGCTGGACGAGGGTGAGCTGAACAACACTTATCGCGGCGTCGACCTGTGCCTGCGCGTGAAGGAGTCCGGGCGGTTGATCGTCTGGACGCCCCACGTGGTGCTGCTTCACGAACCCCGAGCTGAAGACAGTGCCCGGATCAAAGCACCAGACGAACAGGCAAACCCTGCGCTGTACCGCAAATGGCTGAAGTACATCGCCCATGACCCGGCGTACAACGACAACTTTTCGGCCCGCGCCCAGGGCTTGCAACTCGAAACCAACACGGCACTGACCTGGCGGCCGCTGAGCTGGCGCCCTGTGCCGATTGTGCTGTCCCACCTGAACGACCGCTGCCCGGCGAGCCAACGCCTGAACGGTGCGCTGGACACCCTCGCTGACGCACTGCTGATCGAGCCTGTGTCCGTGCCTGACGTCCTGACCCTCGGCGAGTTCGCCCGCCTGCGCCCGGAAGCGGTGATCCTCCAATGCCCCTTGAGCGAAGCGTCCCTTGACGACATCCGCACGATCAAGGCGCACACCCAGGCGCTGCGCCTCTGCGACATGGATCAATACCCGCCGTCAGCCGAGCGATTGCCCGGCGCGCCTCTAGCCCAACAACTGCGTGACGGTCTTGAGGCCAGTCTGGCGCTGATGCACAAGGTGGTGGTGTCCAGCCCAGGGCTGGCCAATGAACTGAGCGCGCTGCATCCGCACATCGAGGTCATCGAAACCCGCTTGAGCGAACGCTGGCAGCGGGTGCAGTGCCATTCGCTGCCCCATGACAAGCCACGGGTCGGCTGGGTCGGCACGCAGGCGGAAGTAAACGATCTGGCGCTGATTGCGGACGTGATCGAAGCATTCGCCGACCGGGTCGAGTGGATCATCATGGGCCCGTGCCCGCAGGCCCTGCGCCCTTATGTTCATGAATGGCGCAGCCCGGTGGAAGGTGTCCTGTATCCCGGCGTGCTGGCGTGTCTGGACCTGGACGTCGCCCTGATTCCCGCTGACCACGATGTGTTTGGCGAACACAGAAGCTGCCGCCTGGCGCTGGAGTTCGGCGCCTGTGGCTATCCGGTCATCGCCACCGACGTGCAGGGCCTGCGCAACAACCTGCCGCTGACGCGGGTGCAAAACACAACGGCCGCCTGGACCGACGCCATCGACCAGCACCTCAACGATCTGCACGAATCAAAACGACTCGGGCAGGCCTTGAAACAACGCGTGATGAGTGACTGGACGATGGATGAGGCGTATCTGCAGCGCTGGCGCCAAGTGTTGCTGGACCGCTGAATAAAAAGGGCTCCTTCGTGGAGCCCTTTTTTGTACCGGTGAACAGGCACTTTACGCGCTTGAGGGTGACCCATTCGCTCACCAGCGAATCACGCACCCACCCCACGAATACCCCACGCCGAAACCCACCGCCGTGATCACGCTGCCGGGTTGCACCTGGCCTTTCTTCAGCGCCTCTTTCAGCGCGATGGGAATGCTGCACGACACCGTATTGCCGCAGTGCTTGAACTCGGTGATGAATTTCTCCGGCGCCAGCTTCAGCCGGCGGCGCAGGGCTTCGAGCATGAACTGGTTGGCCTGGTGAAAAACGAACAGGTCGGAATGCTCGACCGTGAATTGCTCGTCGAACAGGGAGGCGAACAATGCCGGGACCCGGGTCATGGAGAATTCGAAGATCGCCGGGCCGTTCATGTACAGGTCCGCGTCCGAACGGACATTGCCGCTGTCGTCTTCGTACTCGACGGGCATGTGTTCCGCGTCGAACGGCCGGCGGGCAGCGCCCATGGGCACGATCAGGTTGTTCGCGCCGGCGCCGTCGCTGCCGTAACGGAAGCGATCGAGGCAAGGCCCCTCCTCGTCCGACGCTTTGATCAACGTGGCGGCCGCCGCATCGCCGAACAGCGTACGCACGCTCTTGTCCTGGGGGTTGATGTAGCGGCTGTAGGTTTCGGCGGTGATCAGCAGCACGTTCTTGCACTGTCCGGATTCGATGAAACCTTTGGCAATGCCCAGCCCGTAGATAAACCCCGAACAACCCTGATTGAAATCGAACGCGGCGCAGTGCTGCGGCAGTTGCAGGCGATGCTGCAGGATGCAGGCGGTGGCCGGGAGCATGTGATCGGGGCTTTGGGTGCAGTAGATCAGGCAGTCGATCTGCTCGCGCGGCGTGGCGCTGGTGGCGAAGAGTTTTTCGCAGGCGCGAAACGCGAGGTCCGAGGCGGTCTCGTCGTCGGCAACGATGTGCCGCTGACTGATCCCGGTCTTCTGGAAAATCTTGTCGACGTCCCACTCCGGAAATGCGTCGGCCAGCATCTGGTTGTCGAGCACGCGCTCAGGCAGTTCGTATTCGATCTCGGCGATTCGAGCGTAGGTAGGCATGTCGTTTTTATCCTGAGATGCACTTGGCCGGCACACCGAAAACCACGCTGCCGGGTTTGACCGCCCGCAGCACCACGCTGCCGGCGCCGACCACAGCCCCTTTGCCGACGCGCACCTTGGGCAGCACGGAGGCACGCGAACCGAGGAACACCTCGTCTTCGAGCACGGCGCCACCGGTTAGATCACAGTGCCCGCTGAGGGTCGAGAACTGGCCGATGACGGTGTCATGGCCGACGGTACACAGCGAATTGATCGTGACGAAATCGCCAACGACCAGGTCCACCGACAACACCGAAAACGGGCACACCAGCACGCCCCGCCCGATGGTCACGTTCTCGCCGACGATGGCCGTGGGGTGAATCAGCGTGAAAAACGCCGCGCCCTTGGCCAGCAGCTTTTCCACCACGTATTTCTTGTCAGCGGGCTTGCCGATGGCGCAGAGCAGCAGCTCATCGTCGGCCGGTTCGTAGGCGTCGATGGTCGAGATAATGTCGGCGTAATGACTGAAGCGATTGAGGGACAGGCTGCCATCATCGATGAAGCCGCCGATGACGTAATCCGGGTTGTGCTCGACCCAGTCCTTGAGCCAGGAATGGACCTCCCGGCCCAGACCGCCTGCGCCGACGATAATGAGTTTTGTGGTGTTCATTCGGCCAGGTAACCTCCATCGACAACCAGCGAAGTACCCGTGACCCAGCGCGCGGCCGGTGACAGCAGATAATTGACGGCGTAGGCCACGTCCAGCGGATGACCGAGCCCCAGCGGATGTTTGCGTTCGATGGCGGCCATGGCGTCTTCGCCGACCAGGCCTTCGAGCTTCTGCGCCATTTCGGTCTTGATCACGCCAGGTGCGATGGCGTTGACGCGGATGCCTTCCCGCGCCAGCTCAAGGGCGGCGGCGCGGACCATGGATTCGACCGCGCCCTTGCTCGCGCAGTAACCGATCAACGCGGGTTGAGCGACCTGAGCCATGACCGAGGACAGCATGACGATGCTCGACGGGTTGCGGCACACGCCTTTTTGCCGGAACGCCTTGATCAGGGAAAACCCGGACGTGACGTTGGTGGCAAAGATGGTTTCCCAGTGGTCCAGGCCCATGGCCCGAATCGGCAACGGTAATTGCACGCCCGCGGCATGCACCAGACCGTCGAACGGCGAGCCGTTGCGGGACAGGCCTTTCAGCCAGGCGGAAACATCGCCGCCACCCAGAAAATCGAACACCTCGACCGAGTGACCTTCGCCGTGCAGCTGCCCGAGGGTTTCCTCCAGGCGCTGAGTGTCACGGGCCACGGCGACGATGCGCGCGCCCTGCCGGCTCAGCCAGATGGCGACTTCACGGCCGATTCCGGAGGACGCGCCCGTGACCAGGATGGACATGCCGTCCAGTGAGAAAGGATTGCTCTGCACTTACGCCTCGCTACTGTCTGTGCCGACCAGCGTCAGCGGGCTGATCCACGTGTTGTCGAGATCGACGACGCACCCGGCCCACGAATACCCCACGCCGAAACCGGCGAGCAGGTGCTGGCCGTGCAGGGTCGAGCCGCTGTCGGCCGTGGCCGCGTTGGCGCTGAGACTCAACGCCAGGGGAATCGACGCGCTGCTGGTGTTGCCGACGTTCTGCAGATTGAGCACGACCTTTTCCGCCGGCAATTTAGTCTTCTTCGCCAGGTGCTCGAGCATGAAGCGGTTGGCTTGGTGGAACACATAGTTGTCGATGGGGCGTTGCTGCTCCTCGGCGTGTTGTTCCAGCGTACGCACCAGCCCCGGCACGCGGGCCAGGGTGAAGGCGAAGATCTCGGTGCCGTTCATGTACAGGTCGAACGGCCCGCGCACGTTGTCTTCACGGGTGGAGCCATCGGCCCCCTTGCGGTCACGAAACCCGCCGCCGGGGACGATGAGGTTCTTCTCGCCACGGCCGTCGGTGCCGAGCACGAACGGTACGCCCGCAACAGTACTGTCGTGGTCGAGCAACGTGGCGGAACCGGCATCGCCAAACAGCGCGGCCACCGAGCGATCACCCGGCGCCACCAGTTTGCTGATGGTGTCGCCGACCAATAGCAACACCCGTCGGCTGCCGCCACCGGCGATCATCGCCGACGCCATCCATAAACCGTACACGTAACCGGAGCAGCCCATATTGACGTCGAACGCTGCGGTGGTGACCGGCAAACCCAGACGGCGCTGCAAGGTGCAGGCGGTGGCCGGGAGCACGTAGTCCGGGGTCTGGGTGATGAAGATCAGCGTGTCGATGGACGACTTGTCGATGCCCAGATCCGCCAACAGACGCTCGGCCGCCTCGACACACAGGTCCGAGGTGCACTGGCCCTGCACCACATGCCGGCGTTCGATGCCGGTGCTGGCCATGATCTTGGCGATGCTCTCGTCGCCGAAGCGCCCGGTCAGGTCCGCGACATCCGACACGGCCTTGGGCAGCGCACAGGCGATGCCCCTGATTTTGACGTTGGCAATGCTGCGCACTGCGTCAGCGTTACTGCCCGTGACGCTACTCATACCCGTTCCTCGCCAACCGTTGTAGCGGCACCGGCCTGTCGTGCCCACTCCGCGCAGGACGCCCGAAAATGCAGAAGCTTGGCTTCCAGCGAGCTGTAATAACGCGGGGCATGCCAGGACCAGGTGTCGCCAGGAATTCTCTTGCAGATAGTGTGATCTTCTTCAAAAACGGTCCGGTTGTTGTCGGCCGTGGAGGTCATGAACGTGGACACGATCTCGTCGTATCGCTCGGACGCGGCACGCAGCGGGTACAGCTGGCTGGTGAACCAGGTCCGGTCGGGTTGGGCAGAAGGAAAGAAATTCTGCATCGACCACGAATAACCGTAGGTCGAGGACAGCATCGAAAACGGATACAGAAAAAGGCTCACGTACCCTGCGTAGGCCTCCCGCGGGGCGAAAAAGCGCGACAGGCTTTCCAGCCGCCGGGCGACCTTTTCATTCTCTACCGGGGCGTACCAGATGGAGTTCTCGCCGTAGAACACATTCTCGCCGATGCCCAGTTTCAGGGTCGCCAGGGTGTCCCGGTGCACGAGGGGGATGTGGTACGGCTCGAGGGCGTTTTCCAGGGAAATCGGCCAGTCGGCTTCGAAAACGTAGCGATTGAAGTCCGAAGGCTTGTTCAAATTCGGCGTTGTCTGCTCAAGCAGCGTGAAGATGTGCTGACCCAACTGGTCAAGCAGCGACGCCCGGGGCTCGATGGCAAAAAACACCAGCTCGCCGCAGGTCGCCAACTTGAAGAAGTTCAGGCTGGCGCTGCCGATGTCACAGCCGACAAAACGCTTGGCATCCGGGATGCGCAGCTGTCCGTCGGCGTAGTTCCAGCCGTGGTAGGGGCAGAGAATCCGCTGATGGCCGGCGTCTTCGGTGAAAAACCGCGTCCCTCGGTGGGGGCAGCGGTTGTCGAAGGCGATCAGATTGCCCGCGTCGTTGAACACCACGACTTCGAAATCCAGCACGTTGAAGCGCACAAAATCCTTGTCGTCGGCCACTTGCGACTTCAGGCAAAGCGGATGCCAGTAGGCTTTCACCAGGTCCGGCGCGATCCGTTGTGAGGCTGTGCACGTCATGAGTCTGTCCAGAAAACGGGGGACACGCTTCAGAGCGCCACACCGAGGGCCGCATGGCGGCCCGGATGATGAAACGCTTACGCCTGGAAGCGCTGGATTCGGATACCGGGGGTTATTCCGAAACGAGCGTGATGACGTCCCGGACGGTTTCGCACTTGTTCAGGCGCGAAGCCGAAATGGTTTTCTCCAGGCGCTCGTCGACCAGGGCCATGAAGGTGACCAGGGCAATCGAATCCCAGTCCAGCGGCTGGTCAACCTTGAGGGTGCCCTCATCGGCTTCCATCGCTTCTTCGATCAGCGCGACGACTTGCTCTTCCAGTGCCACTGCTTGCTCTACCATCTCTCGCCACTCCACAGAACTTGATCGGACGCCTTCGCCGATGCGTGGTGGGACTGAAGCAAGTTCCGAACCAGAACCCGAAAAGCAGGCGGCGGAGCCCTGAATACAAGGGCTGCAGGCCATGTGAGTAAAAACGCGGAATTCAGGCGAGACAAAAAAACGGCGCGCTCGAGATGCGACCAGGCCGCTGTATCTGGATTGACTGCAGCCAACGACGTAGGTCAGGCGTTCTGCGATCAATTGTGGGAGCCAGCTTGCTCGCGAAGACGCCGGTACACTCCGTCAATCTCCAGCGGCGAAATGCCGTCTTTGCAGGCCACTATTGTGGCCCGCGCTGGATCAGCGCCCACCGTCATTACTCTGCAGTTCTTTCGTCACCGATTGTCGCGCCACGCATGTGGAACACCAGCATCGTGCCTTCGATGTGGTACAGCTCCAGGCTGCTGGCCAGCTCTTCCAGGTAGCGAGTCAGCTCCGGGAATTGCGGGTTACCGTAGTCGTGCCAGACGATGCAACTGCTGTCGCCACCCAGCATCTTCAGCGAGTTTTCGGTGTCGCGCTTGACGTACTCATACTCGTGGTTGGCATCGACGAAGATGAAGTCGAACTTGCCCGCGTAGGGCGACGGATCGAAGGCCATGGAGTCCTGCAGAATCTGCCGAACCATTGCCTTCTTCGGCGACTGATTGTACTTGCGGCTCGACAGCACGGCCTTTTCGGCAAGCAGTTTGTCATCGCCCTGGAACACGATACCGTCGGTGTCCGGCAGGTCCAGCGTGTAAATGCGTGGCTCGCTGTCGCCGTTGTCCGGCAGGTCTTCCAGCACCAATCGGGTGGTGCGCCCGTCGAAGGTGCCGAACTCGAAGACGAAGTCCGGGTTGATGGCGCGGACCAGCTTGAGCAGCATGACCGACTCAAATGCCGTCAGGCTGCCTGCGCCGTCGGCGGGGGGCATGAAGAATTTGACCTCTTCTTCCCGGCCGTCCTCGATGCTCAGCACACGGTAGGGCCGAATGTGCATCAGCGCTGAAGGGGCGTACGTCCGGGTCGCGAGACAGGTATCCATTTTCTCTCCTCAAGTCGGGTCTGGCGCTGAGCAATGCGCGGTGCGCAGAGGCCGATAAGCCTCGTCAGCTTTAACAATGTTCGGGGTCAATAACGACTGATCACGGCAACGCGCGAACCGTACGCCGCATTGAGTCATTCGGTGGTACCGCTCGCCCTGTGTACGGCGTCGGCCTTCAACTGCGCCAGTTCTTTCTCGTAGTTAACGATTTTCAGAATGCGCGAGTTAACGAAGTGGCGGGTGATGTCCTTCGGCGAAAAAAAGACATCGGTCTGCCATTCGCCGCAGATGAGTTCTTGCCCGGTAGGGTCGTCGGCCGGCTGAATAATCATGTCGGCCAGGATGCGATCAACCCCTGAAATGTTCGGTCCCGACTCATGCCACAGGCGACTGTCCATGATCACGAAATCGCCCGGCGCCAGTTCGGGGGTGACGGTCGGCCACTGCGCATCGAAACTCGCTGGATTGATTTCACCGGCATCGCCGAGCGAGCCCAAGGCATGGGAGCCCACATGAAAAGTCATGCCGCCGTTGTCTTTGTTCACCGCACTGATTGCCACAAAAACGCTGCACTTGTTGCTATTGCCAGCGTGATAACAACTGTCCTGGTGCAGGAACACTTTGTTGGCACTCAGCGCGTCTTTGATGACAAAGCGATGGTTATACAACGCGATGTGCTCGCCCATGAGCGGTTTGAGCGTCGAGGCAAAAACCGGCTCGCGGTACATGTGCGCGAGGCCTTCAGGCAATTGTTCGTTGAGCGATACCGGGTTGGCGCGATTGACGTCCCGCCCCTTTTCCAGCACCTCCCTGTAAAAACGTTTCCACTCGTTCTGCCATGCATCAACCACGTCCCGGGGCACGGCATTACGCACCACAAAAACGCCCGTCTTGCGAAACACGTCAACGTCGAATGCCTCGGACGAGAGCCGGGGAATCAGCGCGTCGAGGGATTTCACGCTGTTGTGCACGGCGCTGTTCATATGAAGCGGAACGTCAGTTCGCTGTCTTTGGTTTCCTTGAACTTGTTGCAACGGGCAAGGACGTTATACCGAATCGGGAACAGTTCACGGTCCGGGGATTCAAGGATATCGATCTCGACGATATCGAAATCGCGTAGCAACGCATTCCAGCCATGTTCGGTGATGCGCCAGCAGTCCGGGCTCGGGCCATGGATGCGCCAGTTCAGCGGTGCGGAAATCAGCAAATAACCCTCGTGTTTGAGGATGCGGCGAATTTCCTTGATGGTGTCGAACGGGTTCAGCGTGTGCTCGATGACTTCCATACAGACGACGCAGTCATAGGCGCTGTCGGCAATGAATTCGTTCTTGCGGGTTATATCGCCAACAAGGGTCGGGCCATAAGTGTCAACGATGTCGAAGGTATCAACGGCAAACTGGGTGAAGCTTTCCCTGACCAGCGAACGTTCCTGGGGGCCGACTTCCAATAAACGTCCGGTCTGTTCGTGGAGCGACTCGGCGGTCTTCTTGACGAAGTGCTGCAGGTGATCACGGGCCAGCTGGAAGGTGTCGTTATCGAATTTCGAAGGTGTCGCCATGATAAGTCCCGCTGTCTGCCTGGGGCAGTGATTGGAAGATAACCGGCGTTAAGCAAAGACGCCTGTCTTTCGAGTATCGGCATGAATCCGACGATCATTAATCTACTCAAGCACGCTTTCCATCAGGCCTCAAGACCTATCACGCGAGCACAACTGGCCACCCCCACAGGGCCACTAATTGGCCAGTAACTTCGAGTTTCACGACGAAACCTGATGCCCATCCGTTGGCCGGGATATTGCTTCACCGGATGTTCATGCCCGAGGCGTCATTTTCATGACGGGTCGCTTGCGCCCCCCGTTCTCCTGTCAATGCGAAGATGTTCGAGGCACGTTTTTTAACTACCGGATACCCCCATGGATTCTCAACGACTGGTTAGCGTCGTCATCGCCGTCTGCCGCACCGAGTTTTTTGAAACCGCGCTGAGCAGCGTGATCGGGCAGACCCACGATGCCATTGAAATCGTGATCTGCGACGACGCCACCGACGGTCTGGCTGAAACCGTGACGGATCTGTACCGGGCGTCTTGCCAGTGGCCGATTCGCTACCTGCGCAACGAATCTCCACTGGGCGCTGACGCCTGTTTCAACCGCGCCGTTGCGGAAGCTTCCGGGCGGTACATCAAGTTCATGGCCGGTGACGCCGTGCTGGCGCCGGACTGCATTCAGCAGATGGTCGCGGCGCTGGAGGTCAATCCTCAGGCCTCACTGGTGGCGGCGCACCGCCAATGGTTGAACGCCGAGGGCGCGGCGCTGCAAGAGAATCTGGCGACCCGTTTTCGCGTCAGCGAGCCCACGGTATTCAACGGGCCTGACATCGTCGGGCTGCTGGGGGAGTTCACCTGCCATTTCATCGGTGAGTTGAGCAGCGTGCTGTGTCGCCGCGACGACCTGCTGGCGTTGGGCGCCGACCTGTTCGCCCTCAACGGCGAGTCCGTGGGTCCGCTGGGCAATCTGGCGCTGTACGCCACCTTATTGCACGACGCCGAATTGATCATGCTGCCCGCCACGCTGACGGGCACGCGCATCGCGCCGCAGCAGTTGACCCAGCAGGGCATCGAAATTGTTGGCACGGACAGCGATCATCTGCCCGCGTTTCACCGGCTGATCCGTGAAGCCGGGTGGGCCAGCACCTCGCTGGACAACGGCTGGGTCGGCGCCCGCCCGTTGTCGGCAACCCAGGGCTTTACCGATTTCAATCTGCTCGCGCAGTTGTCCGCGCCGTTGCCGCAACGGTTGAACCCGCAGCAGGTCGAGGCCTGGCTCGGTCATCGCGTCCCGAAGGCCGAACAGCAGACGCAGATCGATCGGCATCTGACGGAAGTCGGCGGGCCTTCGTTGTTGGTGGTGATCAAGGATTTTGCCAACGCCCCGGAGAAAGTTCAGCGCAGCCTCGACAGCCTCGCTTCCCACGGCGCCCTGCACGCCGCGATGAACGTGGTGGTGTTGACGGACGCGACCGTGCTCCCGACCCTCGCCCTCGGAGTTCGATTGAACACGGTGGCCATCGGCAACCTGAACACCGCCGCACTGCTCAACCAAGTGATTGAAACCCAGCGTTTCGACTGGCTCATCGTGATCGACGCCGGCACCCAATTCACGCCATTCGGCCTGACTGCCAGCGCGCTGAAGCTGCTCGAATCCCCGGACGCCCGCGCTGCTTTCGCCGACGAAATGCACCGGCGGCCTCGGGGTGGTCTGAGTTCGGCCATGCGCCCGGACTTCAACCTCGACTACCTGCTGAGCTACCCGCTGCTGACCGCAGGTCACTGGCTGTTCCGACGGGAGACGATTCTGGCCGTCGGCGGCTTCGACGACCGCTTCGCGGATGCTGCTGAATTCGACCTGATCTTGCGGTTGTATGAGCGTGAAGGCGCCGGGCAGATCATCCACATCAGCGAACCCCTGCTGGTCTGTGACCTGCCGGAAGCGGTGGACAATCCCGACGAAATCGAGACGCTGCAGCGCCATCTGCAGGTGCGCGGCTACCCCCGGGCGACCATCGAACACACCCTGCCCCGCCGCTACCACGTGCAGTACGGCCACAGCGATCAACCGTTGGTGTCGATCATCGTCCCGACCAAGGATCAGCTGCCGTTTTTGCAGCGTTGCGTCGAAACCCTGCTGCACATCACCCGCTACCTGAATTACGAACTGCTGATCGTCGATAACAACAGCGAGACCCCCGAAGCCCTTGAATGGCTGGCGCGCATCGACGCGTTGGGCTCGGCGCAGGTGCGCGTGCTGCGTTACCCGCACCCGTTCAACTATTCCCGCATCAATAACGTCGCTGCGGCCCAAGCCAAGGGCGAGTACCTGGTGCTGCTGAACAACGACACCGCCATCGTCCACAGCCGTTGGCTCGATGAATTGCTCAATCACGCGCTCCGACCTGAAGTCGGCGTGGTCGGCGCCAAGCTGCTGTTCCCCAACGGACGCATGCAGCATGCCGGCGTGCGCCTGGGCATGGACGGGCCGGCCGGTCATCAGCACATCGGTGAGCCCGGTCACATTCAGGGCTACATGCAGCGCGTGCAGGTGGATCAGGATTTGAGCGCGGTGACGGCGGCGTGCCTGATGGTCCGCCGCTCGATTTACGAAGAGGTGGGCGGGCTGGATGAAGAGGCATTCGTCGTGTCCTACAACGACGTCGATCTGTGCATGAAAGTTGGCGCCCTCGGCTACCTGAACGTCTGGACGCCCCATTCGGTGTTGATCCACGAGGGCAGCGTCAGCCAGACCCACGTCGACACCGCCACGCAGCAGGCCAAGCGTAAGCGCTTTGTCGGCGAGCAACTGGCGATGTACCGCAAATGGCTGCCAACCCTGGCGAACGACCCCGCCTTCAACACCAATCTGTCGTTCGACCTGCAATCGGTCGAGCTCGAACTCAACATGCCGCTGGTCTGGCGGCCGATGGCCTGGCGCCGCGACCCGGTGGTGCTGGCCTACCCTGAAGGCCTTTGGGCCTCGCCCCACGAACGGGTGATCGCGCCGTTCGAGACGCTGCACGCCACCGGATGGGTGGACGGCATGCTCAGCAGCCAGCCGCTGTCGATTCCTCAGGAAGGACGGCTCAAGCCGAATGTCGTGGTGTTTCAGGCCCGGCTTGACGCCGACCACCTGCAAACCATCGCCCGCGCCCAGCTGCTGCCGGATGCTTTCGTAGTGCTGGACATCAATGACCTGCAACTGGGCTCCCGGACGCCGGGCGAAGACCCGTTCGCCTTCGATGCCGAGTGCGTTGACCTGCTGCAGAAGAGCCTCCATCAGGCCCATCGCGTCATCGCTTCGACCCAAGTGCTCGCTGATATCGCCGGGGAGTTTCACGCGGACGTTCGATTGCTGCCTTCGCGCCTGTCGCCGCAGATCTGGGGCAACCTCGTCTCGAGCCGTGGAGTGGGTGGCAAGCCGAGGGTCGGTCTGGTCAGTGATCGCTGGCAGCCACAGGATCTGCATATGATCCTTGCCGTGGTCGAGGCGCTGGCAGAAGAGGTGGAGTGGATCGTGCTGGGCGATGACCAGGGCGTGCTGCGCGGCCATGCCCATGAATCCCATGACCGGCCGCCCGCCGAGCATTACGCCACAGCCGTCGCCGGACTGAACCTCGACCTGGCCCTGCTTCCCGCCGTGGATAACCTGTTTGGCGCCTGCAAGAACAACATCACCCTGCTGCAACTCGGCGCCTGCGGTGTGCCGGTGATCTGCAGCGACGTTCGCGCCTACGCGGGGGATTTGCCGGTGACGCGGGTGCCCAACACGCTGGAGGCCTGGGTGAACCTGCTTCGCGCCCACACGATGGATCTGGCCAGCGCGGCGCTGCTGGGCGACGATTTACGCAAACAAGTGCTTCGCGACTGGATGTTCGACGAAGAGGCTGTTCAGGCCTGGCGCGAGGCGTGGTTGCCCTGAGACCAAAGGCGCCTCATCAGTCCTCAGTCATGGGTGATTGGCGGTGTGCTTTTTGCGGTAGCCGCCCGGACTTTCCCCCGTCCATTTCTTGAACGCCCGGTGAAACGCGCTGGGCTCCTGAAAACCCACCAAGGATGCGATCTCCACGACGCTCAGTTCGGTGTCGCGCAGCTTCTGCTGGGCGATGCCGCGGCGGACGTCGTCCTTGATCCCTTGAAACGCACAGCCCTCACGCTCCAGTCGACGGCGGAAGGTGGTGGCGCTGAGTTTCAGCTCATCGGCCATTTCCAGCAGCGTCGGCCAGTGCCCGTAATGGCTGTTGCGCAGGCGCTGATAGACCTGCGCCGCGAGCCCGCGCTGGTTGCGATAGCGAATGACCAGCCACTGCGGCGCGGTGCGCAAAAATGATTTGAGCGACGGCAACGACTGCACCACCGGCAGACGCAGATAGTGGCTGGAAAATTCGATCTCGGTGCGCGGCTCGCCAAAGCTCAGGTTGAACCCCCACAGCAGTGAGTCGTCGCTGAGGCGCTCACGGCGCTGGCGAAACTGCGCGCGGTCGATGCTGATGCGGCGCCCGCCGAGCCAGCACAACAGGCTGATCATCAGCAGCAGAAATGTCTCTTCACCGAAGCGCTGGCGGACCGGGTCGTCTGCCGTGGTGTCCACCGCGAGCACGGCGCGCGCGCCGCGAACGATGAGGCTGCCGCGAAAGTCGCGCAGGAAAAGACCGAAATTGCTTAGGCACTGGCGCAGGGCCTTCTCCAGAGTGGGTTCCTGAATCAGCCCCCGGCAAATCAGGGCGAAGCTGCCCAAGGGCATGCCGTGGGAATCGAGGCCGAAAAACTCGTCGCCCAGTTCCTTGATCTGAATCAGCCACAACGCCGCGAACGCACTGGCCGACACCCGCGCCGTGGGGTCGTCGAGCAGTGCCATGTCGATGTCTGCTGCTTGCAACACGGACTGCAAGCGCAGCGGCTGGTCGCGTAGCCCGTGGACGATCAACTGGACGAAGTAGATCGACACTGAATCCTTTTCCCGCATGACCGCCTTTCCCTTTTTGAATGGTGCACCACGGATCAGGCGCTGATGGTAAAGAACGCCAGCCCATCTGGACAGTTTCGGCATAGGCCCGTCCCGAACGCCGATCTAGACTTGCCCGCAGTCAGCACCGGCCGAAACGCCGTTTTTGCGGTGCTGCCCCCACAATTCCAATACCTGTCAGGAGTCCCCATGAGCACACCCGAAGTTTTCGTCGTCAGCGCACTGCGTACCGCCATCGGTGGATTCGGCGGTTCCCTCAAGGAGGTCTCACCCATCGAACTGGGCACCCAGGTCAGCCGCGCTGCGCTGGCCACGTCCGGGATCGCACCGGAACACATCGGCCATGTGGTCATGGGCCACGTGATCCCGACTGAAGTCCGCGACGCCTATCTTTCCCGCGTCATCGCCCTGGAAGCGGGCCTGACCAAAGAAACCCCTGCCATGAACGTCAACCGCCTGTGCGGTTCGGGCCTGCAGGCCATCGTGTCGGCGGCGCAATCGCTGATGCTCGGCGACGCCCAGGCCGTGCTGGCCGGTGGCGCCGAATCCATGAGCCGGGGTGCCTACATCATGCCCCAGGCCCGTTGGGGTGCGCGCATGGGTAACGTGCAGGCGTACGACTACATGCTCGGTGCGTTGCACGATCCGTTCGCCAATATCCACATGGGCATCACCGCCGAGAACATCGCCGAGCATTACGGCATCACCCGCGCCGACCAGGACGCTCTGGCGCTGACCAGCCAGCAGCGCGCCGCCCACGCCATCGCCGAGGGCCGTTTCGAAAGCCAGATCGTCCCGATCGAGATCGCCACGCGCAAAGGCACCGTGACCTTCGCCCAGGACGAGCACGTGCGCGGCGACGTGACGGCCGAGCAGCTGGAGAAGATGAAAACTGCATTCAAGAAGGACGGCACCGTCACGGCCGGCAACGCCTCCGGCCTGAACGATGGCGCAGCGGCGCTGGTCATGGCCAGTGGCGACATGGTCCGCGAGCACGGTCTCAAGCCGATGGCGCGTCTGGTGGCCTATGCCCATGCCGGGGTTGATCCGTCGATGATGGGCCTGGGGCCAATTCCCGCCAGCCGCAAAGTGCTGGAACGTGCCGGCCTGACGGTGGCGGATATGGACGTGATCGAATCCAACGAAGCCTTCGCCGCCCAGGCCTGCGCCGTTGCCCGTGAGCTAGGCTTTGATCCGGCCAAGGTCAACCCGAACGGCTCGGGCATTTCCCTCGGCCATCCGGTGGGCGCCACGGGCGCCATCATCGCCACCAAGGCGATCCACGAGCTGCACCGGATTCAGGGTCGCTACGCCTTGGTGACCATGTGCATCGGCGGCGGTCAGGGCATCGCCGTCATCTTCGAACGTGTGTAAGGAGGCTTGTCGATGAGCATGCAACACATCGCCGTGATCGGCGCCGGCACCATGGGCAACGGCATCGCGCAGGTGTGCGCGGTGGCGGGTTTCGACGTGACCCTGCTGGACATTTCCGACACCGCACTGGAGCGCGGCATGGCGACCGTGCGCAAGAATCTTGAACGGCAGGTGACCAAACAGACGGTGGCGGCCGATGTCGCCGAAGCGGCCCTGCGACGCATCAGCGTCACCACGGACTACGGCCAGTTGAATGGCGCGCAGCTGGTGATCGAAGCGGCCACCGAGAATCTGGAGCTGAAGCTGCGCCTGCTCAAGCAGATCGCCAGCCATGTCGACCGCGAGTGCGTGATTGCGTCGAATACGTCGTCGCTGTCGATCACGCAACTGGCGGCCAGCGTCGAGCACCCGGAGCGGTTCATCGGCCTGCACTTCTTCAACCCGGTGCCGATGATGAACCTGATCGAGGTCATTCGCGGTTTGCAGACGGCGGACACCACCCACATCGCGGCGATCAAGCTGGCCGAGCGGTTGAACAAGACCGCCATCACTGCCGGCAACCGGCCTGGGTTTGTGGTGAACCGGATTCTGGTGCCGATGATCAACGAGGCGATTCTGGTGCTGCAGGAAGGTCTGGCCACCGCCCAGGACATCGACGACGGCATGCGCCTGGGTTGCAACCAGCCCATCGGCCCGCTGGCGCTGGCTGACCTGATCGGGCTGGATACCTTGCTGGCGATTATTGAGGCGTTCCTCGAAGGCTTCAACGACAGCAAATACCGCCCTGCGCCGCTGCTCAAGGAAATGGTCGCGGCGGGGTATCTGGGGCGCAAGACCGGGCGTGGTTTTTTTACCTATAACTGAGGCCGATAATCACCAACAATGGGATGGCATTCCGTGCAGCACTGAGATTGGATGCGAACTCAAATGTGGGACCGGCTTTAGCCGGGAAAGCGTCGGTCGCCACACCGTAAATTTTGCGGTGACAACACCGGCCTCTTCCCGGCTGAAGCCGGTCCTACTGGGGACCGCACACTGAAAGGGCACACTGAAAGGGGACTGATTTATTTACAACGCTTCACCGTAAATTAATCTGTCCCCGATCCACAAGTTTTGCGTGTGCAATACCGGCCTCTTCCCGGCAGAAGCCGTTCCTACCAGGGCACCGGGTGTGGTCAATGGGAAAACAACGAGTTCCCGACCTTGCCCGCCATCTTCTCCGGTTTGATCAGGAACCGCGCCAGCGCTGGCAACAGCCACAGGGCGCCGAACATGTTCCACAGCAGCATGAAGGTCAGCATCAGGCCCATGTCGGCCTGGAACTTGATGGCCGAGAAGATCCAGGTGCACACCCCGATCGCCAGACACAGGCCGGTGAACAACACCGCTTTGCCCGTGGATTTAAGGGTCTGGTAATACGCTTCCTGCAACGGCAGCCCCGCCCGCAGGAAACTCTCCAGTCGGCTGTAGATGTAAATCCCGTAATCGACCCCGATCCCCACCCCGAGCGCCACCACCGGCAGGGTCGCGACTTTCACGCCAATCCCCATGAACGCCATCAGCGCGTTACCCAGCACCGACGTCAGCACCAGCGGCAGGACGATGCACAGCGTCGCCGCCCATGAACGGAAGGTGATCATGCACATCACCGCCACGCACACGTACACCAGAATCAGAATGGTCAGCTCGGCCTGCTTGATGACCTCGTTGGTGGCCGCCTCGATCCCGGCGTTACCCGCCGCGAGCAGAAACTCCAGGCCATCCTTGTTGTTCTGCTGAGCAAACTCCTGCACCGCATGCACGGCCCGGTCCAGAGTTTCGGCCTTGTGGTCATTGAGGAAAATCAGCAACGGCGCCAGGGAACAGGTGTTGTTGTACAAACCGTCAGCGCGGGAAATTGAGCTGTTGAGCACGTCCTTGTTGCGCGACAACGACTCCCATTTCAAATTGCCCTCGTTCATCCCCTTGATAACCTGTTTGGACACGGTCACCAGCGAAATCGCCGATTGCACCCCCGGCGTGTTTTCCATCTTCCACGACAGCTCGTTCATGGCCGACAGCGTCTGATACGCCGAACACCCCTCGGGCGGCGTCTTGACCATCACCACCAGCACGTCGGAGCTGGTCGAGTAATTGTTGATGATGAAGCTGTTGTCCTGGTTGTAGCGCGAGTCTGGCCGCAGTTCCGGCGCGCCCTGATCGAGGTCGCCGATCTTCAGGTTATGGCCGTACCAGAGACCGCCGACCAGCGCGACAAGGGCCAATGTCACAGACACGCGGGCGACTTTCGGCGCGGCGAAGTTCGACAGCAGACGCCAGAACGGGTGCTCACGCACGGCATCCTCTTTACTTCGCACCACCGCTTTTTTGCTGATGCCAACGTAGGAAATCGCCACCGGGAGAAGGATCAGGTTGGTGAACACGATCACCGCCACGCCAATGGACGCGCCAATGGCCAGCTCGCGGATCACGCCGATGTCGATGATCAGCAACGTGATGAAGCCGACAGCGTCGGCAAGAATGGCGATCATCCCCGGCAGGAACAATTGGCGAAAGGTGCGGCGTGCTGCGGTAAGCGCACTGTCGGCATCGCTGGATTGCAGGGCGATGCCGTTGATCTTCTGCACGCCGTGGGAAATACCGATGGCGAAGATCAGAAAGGGCACCAGCATCGAGTAGGGATCAAGCCCGAAACCCACTACATGCATCAGGCCCAGCTGCCAGATCACCGCGATCAACGTGGTGCTCAACACCGCGATGGTGCTGCGGGCGCAGCGGGTGAACCACATCAGCAGGACCAGGGTGATCAGGAAGGCGATGCCGAAGAACATCACCACCATGATCAGCCCGTCGATCAGGTCGCCGACCTTCTTGGCGAAACCGACGATGTGAATCTCGACGTTGGGGTTCTGTGCTTCGTACTTGTCGCGAATCTTCTCTTCGAGCTGGTGGGAGAACTGACGGTAATCCAGCGGCAGCAGTTTGCTCTGGTCGTTGGGGTCCGGGTAGAACTCCTGCAGCGGCACATCGACGATGCTCGACTTGAAGTTGTTGGAGACCAGACGCCCGACCTGCCCGGACTTGAGGACGTTATTGCGCAGCTTGTCGAGGCTCTGTTGCGAACCGTCGTAGCTCTGCGGAATGACCTCGCCGCCGGCAAAGCCCTCCTCCGTCACCTCGGTCCAGCGGACGCTGGGGCTCCACAACGACTTGAGCCCGGAGCGGTCGACGCCGGAAATGTAGAAGACCTCGTCGTTGATCTGCCGCAGAGTCTCCATGTAGTCCCTGGAGAAGATGTCGCCCTGCTTGGCCTCCACCGAGATACGCACGGTGTTGCCCAGGTTCGCGAGGTCGTTGCGGTGTTCCATCATGTTCTGAACGAACGGATGCCCCAGCGGGATCATTTTTTCGAAGCTGGTGGACGGGCGCACCAGCGTCGCTTGCCAGAACAGGAAGACGCTGACCAGCAGGCAGATGCCGATCACCGTCTTGCGGTTGTTGAAAATCAGCTGTTCCAGGCGCGTCGGCTTGTCGTGGGGGTGTTGAAGGTTGCTCATGGAGACGTGTCCTCGCCTGCTTGTTCTTATTGTTGAGCGCTGTCAGCGCCCGTCGGCGAGGTGACGCGAACGCCGCCCTGTCCCACCAGAACCAGATTGCCTTTGTCGTCCTCTGCTACGCCCGACAAGGAAAGCCGGTCCGGGCGATTGGCAACCGTGAAGCTTTGGCCATCGTCCGTACTGCGCATGACGCTGCCGCCGTTGCCCACCAACACGATGGAGTGGTCGGGCATCAGCGAGGCATTGGCGATGCTGAATTCCAGCGGCCCGCGCTCACCCTGCAGCGGGACGGGCTCCCACGTGGTACCAAAATCGGTCGAACGAAACAGATTGCCGCGCAGGCCGTAAACCAGGAGCGTGTTGGATTCAGCAGTACCTACCGCGCCGAACAACGAGCCCTGGTAAGGGCCTTCAAGTTTCTCCCAGGTCTGGCCATCGTCCGGGGACCGAAACATGCTGCCCTGTTCACCGACCACGAACAGGCCCGCGTCCTTCACGTACGCAATGCCGTTGAGGTGGAACTGGTCTTCGTTGTCCAACCGGTCGCCGATGTCTTTCCAATGCTGGCCGCCGTCGGTGGTTTCCAGCACCGCGCCATAGGCACCCACGGCGATCCCGGTGGTCAGGCCCTTGAACCAGACATCCAGCAGCGGTGCTTCGCGTTTGAGGTCTTCGAACTGTTTGGTCCAGGTGGCGCCGGCATCGCTGCTGGCAAGGATCTGCGCATCGTGGCCCACCGCCCACCCGTGTTGCTCATCGACGAAATACACCGCCGTGAGCATCTGGCGCGTCGGCACTTTGGCCTGGGTCCAGGTTTTGCCCTGGTCGTCGGAATAGAGAATGTGGCCGCGATCCCCCACCGCCACCATGCGCTTGCCGGCATGGGTCACGTCCAGCAGCAGACTGCGGGAGGCTTTTGCGGATTCGAGGGCGTAAACGGCGGAATCGCCAGTGCTAGCAGGGGCATCAATGGGCGTGCCATTAGCGGGCGTGCCATCAGCGGCCAGGGCTGCGCCGCAGAAGATCGGAGAGATAAGGAGCGACAGAGCCGCATGGAGAGGCAGGTTCTTGAAAAGCGTCCGGGCGCTGAAATGGCCCCGGATGACCGCAAACCGAGTGCGCCGAATGACGGGCTCACGCATGGAACTACCCTTCCTTTATTTTTATTAGGTTCTTCTGGAGGCCGTTTGAACCGCGCGGGCGCTCTAGCCTGCACGCGACACTGGCTTACCGAAGCGAGCCCATCCTAGTCAGCTTTGGAAACGTATGACAATCGACATGACGTTATCTTTTGTTAAGCCACGGAGCCCTGATTGGCGCGTTATCACTGGGACTGATTGAGCTCACCTACTGCGCGTGGCGTAGCTGAGCCGTGGCCCTTCAATTCAGGCGTAAACCGTGCCGGGGATCTCGGCGCCAGCACGGTGTGGGGCATGGCTCAGAAGGCGTAGGTGAGCGCCAGGGTGGACATCGTCGTCCTGGCGGACTGACTCCCCGCGTCACCCGCGATACGGAAGCGATCGCCGCTGTGAGTGTCCTTGATCAGCGTGCTGCCTTTCGCCTCGGCGTATACCTGATGATCCACACCCGCCCGTAACGAAAGCTGCGGACTCACGCGGTAACTGAGCGCAACCGCGAGGCTTTGCATACGGCCGTTGTTGCCATAATCACCGTCATAGGTGACGCCGCGGACATGATGGCGGTCGTGATCTCGCGCCCGGACCCACTGGCTGTATTTGAACTTGCCTTCCAGCGTCCAGTTGCGGAACTGGTAGAGACCGACCAGCCCCAGGTAAGGCGTGTCGTAGGTCTGCTGATAGGAAATGCCTTTCTGCCCCGCCGGGAATTCACCCGACTCATCCCGAAACCCATCCTCTGAAGAGTAGGTATACCGCCCGCCTCTCGCCTGCCAGCCGAACTGGCTGCGCTGATAACCGAGCATCACGCCGAGGGCGAGAGCATCACGCTTGAGCGCCCAGGCGGTGGCGGCGAAATCGGCCTGCCAGGCTTTGCTGACCTGAGTGTCCGGGTGATCGGAGTAGTCACTCCAGCCGGCGTTCTCGTCATCCCAATCGTAATCCTTCAGATGCCCGTCACCCTTCGCCACCCGCGTCCAGCCGTTCAGGTCAAGGGACAGCCAATCTATGGGCTGATACTTCAGGCCCAGATGCAGCGTCGGTACCTGCTTCATGCTCCAGTTCAACTGGCTGAGCTTGCGACCGTTGTCAGCGTCGTACACCTTTTCCCGCGCCTGACCATTCAGCAGACCGACACCCAGGCTCACCCCAACCGCCCCCAACTGGAACTGCTCCTCGCGGGTTGTCTGCGACTCGGCCAACGCCTCGGTTGCCAACGCAGCCAGCCCTAGCCACAACAGCGTCTTCCTACCCTTCATTACCCACTCCGCATTTTTCTTATTGGGAATTTTGTCCAGCGCCGCACGCCGCTGGACAAGGAGCGAAAGGATGAAGCGCCGCGAAGGAAATCTCTGCCGGGCGGTTCTGAAGGATTTGCGTGAAAGCTAAACGTTGGCGTTGGGAAATTGCCTACAAGCGAGCTGGGGTGGCAGCGGTCCATAGTTGTCTGGAGCGCCGCTATTCAGACCTGTCACTCCTCCAGGCTGTTAAAGGTTCAGGTCTTTCACGATGGCCTCATCGACGATTTTCGAGATGCCATCCAGCGCGGTGCGTAAAAGCTCCGGCTCCGTGCGATAACGTTTGGGCTCGTAGCCGAACGTGTTGCCGCCATTGAATGCTGAGATGTATTCAGTTCGCTGCCAGATCAACTGGTCGCCACGCTTCATGCTGCCGGTGACAGTGATCGTTGGATAAACGACGCTGCTGAACCCTTGGGTCAACGCAAATCCCCAGTTGTTGACGGTCAGAAGAATCTCCGCGTCCGCCGGATCATGCTCGCCAACCACCTTGAACCGCCCGGTGCGGGACAACTGCTCTTCGAATCGTTGCTTGACCATGCCGCCAAGGTCGATGTTGGCGGTGTTGAGGTTGTAGATGATCGCCTCAACCGTCGACATCGACGCCAGGTCACCGGCTTTATACCCCGCCGCAAAACCGGCGCCGCTCATCGCGGCCGTTGCCAAGTGTGAGGCGTTCGTCGCCGCGCCCACCGCCACGCCCGCCCCTGCGCCCAGCGCCGCACCCCATGCCTGCTCTCTGCCCATGTAGGTGATGTCTTTGGTGGACCAGACGACTGGGAGGATTTTGACGGTGTGGATCTGGGAACGGTATTCAGGTTTGAATTTCTGATTGGTGCAGCCGGTGATGATGAGCGTGAAGAGAGCCAGAGTTGCTAGTTTGTGGAGCAGACGCATTGGTTGACATCCTGTGGGTTTAGTTGACATCTCATCTGAGATCGCAGAAAGGAAATGTAGCTATTAGCTCGGTGCCCTGAGGAGTTGATTCCCGCTCTAAGAGATCGGCCGACCTTCTTTTTTAGCGCAATCGTTTAGCGAACGCTCAGAATGTGAACTTCATCAGTAGAGAGCGAACTGCTCTGCTTATCCCATGCCAAAAAATAGCCATAGTCAGCCAAATAATAAAATTTGCTAACGATTGCGTTCTTGTCGCCTTGAGTCGTGCAGCCCATTTCCTTGGCTTTTCCCGTCAGTCCAGCACTGAGTTCATCGGCGTTAAGTTCGCGCTTTACAGTGCAGTCGACCGCGTAGCCTGTCCTGTCGCTCCAACGTTGCTCAGCGCCGTGCTGGCGACCCTGAGCGGAGTAATTCAAGACAGAGCCTATGGGCATACGCTGCCAATCCCCGGAAAAACTCAAGCTTTTGAGTTCATAGGTGCCCACTTTCTGGTCAAAAGTAGTGATGGTACTGGCGAGCATAATCAACCCCCGCCAAGTAACTCTACGTGTCTCGTACGCCTCACTGCGTAGATCGACAACTACCTGCCCGCTTGCCGAGTCCGTGGTGATGAAACTTTCTTCGTACACCAACGAAGCACCACCCTCCCGGGTGGGTGTCCGGCTCGTCGCAAAATAGCTGAGTTTTTTGGCTGCCGGTTGCAGATTGAGGGCTTCGATTGCAGAAAGCACTGGCGTACCAACACTATATGGGCTTGGCACAGCACGCACTTTGTAGCGCGGCTTGTACGTGGGCAATTGCTTCAGCTGTTCAGCGCCGGCGCACAGCGTCTTGAACAACAGCTTGTAATCATCGCTGGCTTGCGCAACAGGCTTAACGACTGGATTAGACGGGGTCTCACCGTCTATCACGCTGTTAAATATATCAACGTCATAACTGGCCAGCCGACGAAACTTGTGCTCGGTGCAATCGACAGCATAGTGTTCACGCTTTTGGGCAGACGGCGTGCCTTGCGACGCATCCGTCACTATTTTGTTATTGTCATACGCCCCCCAGAACAGCGTTTCAGAGCCTTGCTGTTTGATGCTGTGCCGATCAAGCAACACCCACTGGTCATCCTCTTTTACGTTGACGACTCTCCAGTCGGGCTGCGGTGTCTCAGAACAGGCGTGAATGAAACTCGGGTTACTGATGAGCCCTGAATAAAGGGATGAAGTCAGGGGGCGTGCGCCCACGAACACCCCGTTTTGCCTATTGATATAAATCCGTGCAAGGGGAGCATCAATGTAAGCGACACGCAGTTGCGCCACGGTGCAAGACGCCTCCATTTGAACAACGGTGCGTTCCGGCATTGCATCTGTTTTCGGCGCGACGAGCTGGAAATTCAATCTGTCTCCGTCACGGAATACCGTATCAGCTACCACAGGTTGACCCAGAAAAACGTCATATGCCTTCACCGCACTTTTGCTCAGCGACACTGGCTGACTAACACACCCACCGACGGCTGCTATGGAAAGCAGTAACGCAATTCGTTGCACAGGTATTCCTTAGAGAAGTTCTGGAGTAAGCGCCGTTTTTTGAGAGTCATCGCGGTGACTCTCCGTATTTCGCGCATGGTGGTCCGCCCACTCTTATCCCCTGAATGAAAATTAAAAGGCCCATCCCCTCTTATCGCTGCAACAAGTGGGCCCCTCCCCTTTAACTATTTTTTAATTGCGCAACGGGATCCCAAGCATCAGGTCGCAATTGATTCATACTCCACCATTGCATCCCCTCCGCCATCCATTTTTCCCGCAATTTAGCATGGGTAAAAAGGGGTCCGTCCCCTTTTATCCGAGACGCCAGTGACACCTGCTGCGCCTGTGACACCGGTAACACCGCGGACACCGGCTACGCCCCCAACACCCGTGACGCTTGCGACACCTGCGACCTGTTCGACGGCTGCAATGCCACCCGCGCCGGCCTGGTGGCTCGGAACCGAGAACCCGCCGCTGCCGGAATTGCCAAGTGTGGAGAGCTTTAAGAGTTAAAGGAGTCCGTCCCCTTTAACTTCGTGTGACGGCCATCCACTCGGAGCTACTACGCGTAAGGTTGTCACTATTCGGAACAGGCATTGATGGCTTCGCAACTGCATCGCCGCGCTCAACATATTCACGGATGCCATTCAACTCGTATTCATCTGAGACGTGGGGCCCCTTAGCTATGCGCCCCGGCACACTTTTGTAGGAGGGCCATTTCGGGTTTACGCCCGAGCGCTCGCACTGAATTACTTCTTGATCCATGGTTCTACCTTAAATTCTTCTACACCTGTTTTACCGGGGGCGGGAATACAGACCTTGACTGTTACACCTTGAACCTTGTTTTTCCCGAATCCAACGCCGCTTGCAAAGCATCGCGTAAAGCAGGATCGGAGTCGGCAATTGATCTATTACCCAGCCCCCCCTCCAACCGCGTCCTCGGGTCCCCATGCGGCGTACCGGCCTTACTCACGCCATTCACCGAAGACTTCGCATCCATCACCACCACGGTAATCGTATCGCCATTGATCGCAACCGCGAACCAGCTAAGAGATCCGCCCCCTTTTATCTCTTTGATCCACACCTTTAAGCAACCAAAAAAGATGAAAAACAAAACGATAACTTTCCATCCTCAAGATCACTCAATTGATAGCGCACCCTATCGAGCCCAGAATCCAGCCTATTAATGCTCATATGCATTAACTGAGTTAGTCCGCCGCCAAAATCACGAAACGCAAATTGGCTAATATCAATGAAATTTATAACTACCACCTCAGCACCTATCTCTTCACTGGCCGAAATGGACAGACACAAATCATAGGCCATCGCATCTATATCCAACTCAATACTAATTGCATGTAAACAGTTGTGAGCAACTAGTAATTCATTCAGCTCTCGAAGACTAATCATTATTGACCCTCGTCTCTTTCCCATTGGAGCCGTACCCTGGACCGTATTCATAGGTATGCGTGTGCGGGTCGGAATGGTATTCCGCAGGCTTTCCTTGGTTCCCATATCCGTGATTAGTATAATCCGTTCGTTTAACCTGCCGGCCATACTGATCATACTCGATCACAGATTCTTCCAGTTCCCCAGTCGCTGGGTTGTACCTCTACTGTGTCACACTTCCTGTTCCCGGAGTCGTCTGAAACGGCTTCTTCCCGGTAAATACCTCGTCTGGAAACGTTCCTTCATTTGCAACAACTTTACTCCCGCCCGTCGTAGCTGTATCTGCTACCTCTTTTGCCCCTATTCCAAACCATGAACCAGCTTTCCCAAGTATAGCCCCTAACCCAAAGCCAAAAAGCTCTCCGGCCGTGAACTCGACCGACGCCTTAACGAACTCGGTCGCTGGCTGGACACCTTCAAACCCTTCACCTCGCGCGAACGCTCGTCCGGCATCAGCCATCTGTTCAGCTGAGGCTCCACGATTTTGCATGTCCTCCATTTGGGTAGTCACCGCTTGCCCATACGCGGCTAAACCTGGCGGCAAATGATCGCCGAAGTTGTACTGGGTACCGTTCTGCGCCACCCAGGCACCGGTTTTTAAGCTGTCGGCATCGGCGCCACTCTGCGTGGATGCGGCAAGCAAACCGACCAACTGCGAGCTCATGCTGAGCAGATTAGGGTTGCCCTTCACCAGCTCATTAAGGTCGGCCACCAATGCCTCATTAGCCCCGGCTGCCAAAGCACCAGTCTTGAAGTCACCACCGCTGACCTTAGCCAACAGCCCACCAACCATGGCGTGAACCATGATCTTTTGAAGGCTGCCGTCGGCAGCTGGAACGTAATCCCCCACGGCATGGAAGCTCGCCGCTGCCAACGTATTGAACAGCGTGCTTTGCAGCGCATCACCCAGATCACCGCCCTGACCCATTATCTTGCTCAGTGCCGCCGAAGTGCCGTTCTGTAAGCCCTGACTGGCAGCGAACTGACCAATTCCTTTCCAAGTACTGAGGTTGGTCGTGATCTTGCCAGTGATTGGGTCGGTGGTTGTCCCAGTCCAAGCATCGAAGTAACCAGTGGTCAGACCCGCAGTAATACCGGAGATGGCATAGCCCTTAAGTGCATCGCTGGAGGTAACATCCTTGACGACGGCACCTAGATTGCCCCTGTTATTGATCAGGCTGATCGACGCATTGGTCGCTGCCCCAGTTGCCACTGCAGCCCCTCCCGCTGCTACTGCTGCGCTTGCTCCAGCTTCCCCTAGCGCCGCCATTGCGGCCGGACCAACAACAGCAGCCAAAATGATGGCGATTGCCAGTTGAGCGCCGACACCCAAGCCTGAGTTGCTGTACTTGAAGGAGTCGTGCGCCTCCTTCACCAGCTTCCAATCAACATCCCCCCGCTTCTCCGCATCCTTCAGCCAAGCCAGATCAGGATCAGCCTTAACCATCGCATCAATCGCCTGGCTAACCGTCTGCTGATTAACCTGCTTAACCTCGATATGCAGGCCATCCACCGCATTAATTGCCACAGCGCCTTTGGCAATCAGCTCACTCTGGCGCAACGTCTCATCGGTCTTGCCCTTACCGGACATGGAGTTCCACGCGAGGCTGGTGTTGCTCTTCTCATGACTCTCCTGATGAAGGTCTTTGACGCCCTCGAAGTTGATCGCCCCGCCGCTGTTAATCGTCAGGTCTTTACCGCTATTCAGCTTCGCCACCTGATACTGCTGATCGCCGCCGCTCACCAGCACCAGGTTGCCGCCAGAGGTAATTTCACTGCTGACGTTGGTGACTTGCGTCACTTCGTCGTGCTTGGTTTTCTTGGCGCCGAAGGAGCCTTTTTTCTTCATGTCGTACAGTGAGTAGTCGCTGTCCTGCGCCGCCAAGACTTCGAGTTTGTTGCCTGCTGCCAGATAGGCTTCGTCGTTGGCGGCGATGCGGCTGGAGGTGACGGCCAGGTTTTGCCCGGCAGTGACGGCAACACTCCCGCCAGCGGTAATCTCGGTCTGGACCTGGCTGACGTGGTCTTCCTGCTTTTTGACCTTCTTGCTCTTGCTGTACGAGTGCTCTTCATCCGCCGCCGAGCTGATGGTGACGTCTTCGGTCGCGGCCATGGCGATATCGCGTTTGGCGTCAATCTGGCTGGCGATGGCGTTGATATCTCGTCCGGCCTGAACCGACAGGTCGCGACCTGCGCTGACGGTCGAGCCGATCTGGGTGATGTCGCTGCTGGTGTGTTTGCTGTTCAGCACGAGGCTGTCAGTCAGTTGGGTTGCGGCGGTGTTGACATCTAGCCCGGCGTTCAGCGTCATGTCGCGACCGGCTTGCAAGGTGCTGCCGATGTTGTTGATGTCGCGGCCGGCGGAAACGCTCAGGTCGTTGGCGGCTTCGATGCGCGCTGCGTTGTTGGCGTACTCCTTATGCAGTTGGCCCCGCACGTCGCTGTCCAGCGATGTGACCGTTCGCTCGTTGGTGACATCGCCGCCGATCGCCGTCACGGTGACGTCGCGACCGGCGATGATGCCGCCCGCTTTGTTGGTGACGTCGTTGCCCGCGAGCAGGTCCAGGCGGTTGCCGGCTGAGATCAGGCCGCTGTTGATCAGGTCATTGCCAGCGGTGGCGGACAGGTTGTGGGTGGCTTTGAGGGTGCCGACGTTGTCGAGGTTCTGGCCAGCGATGAGGGTCACGTCTTTACCGGCGATCAAGGCGCCGTTCGGGGCGAGACGGCCATCGGCTTGGGCCAGATAAAGGACCGGCACCAGCACGTTTTCGCCATTCACTTCGCGCTCTTCGAGCCAGACGATGTCGTGGGTGAGCGCCGCCACTTGCTCGGAGGTCAGCGAGACGCCGACTGTCAGGTTGAGCTGGGTCTTGCTGGCGATAGCGTTGTTCATCAGGTACTTGAACTGATCCTCGTTGGAGGTCTGTCCATCGATGAAGGCCTGGCCGGTGCGCGAGGTGACGGCTTGTTGCACCAGACGCTGTTCGTAGAGGCCGTCGCCCAGGCGCTTGGCGCTTTCGTCGGGGTTGTAGCCGAGGCCTGCGAGCAGGTAATCCGAGCTCATGAATTGCTTGAGGTCGGTGAGCACCGGGTTGGTTTCGATCAGGTATTTGCCGGTGCGCGCCGTGGCCGCGGTGGAGGGCAGGCCCTGAACCCTTTCGACCGTCTGCGCGGTCGCCGACTGACCTGGGCCCAGGCTTATGCCTGACGGGTCAGACCGTTAATGCCTGTAGCGCCAACGACGCCTTTAATGCCCGGGGCTTTGTCAACAGCTGCGATGCCCCCAGCCCCCCCTTGGTGGGTCGAACCGAGAACCTGACGCTGCCGGAATTGCCAGGTTTCGACAGGTTAAAAGCGGATGCATCTGCAGTGATGGCGGACGGATTCCGCTTGAATCACCGAGCTGCCGACCTGTGCTGGGGGCCTGATTCGCAGATAAAGGGCTCCGTCCCCTCTAACTCATCCTTTAGGAGATATCTGCCTCATCCAATCCTCTCTAAGCCCAACCAAAATATTCATAACATTAGAGTAAGTCAAGAATGGTAAAAATAACGCAAAATTGGACAAGCCACATTTCACATCTAAGGGAACGTAAAAATCAACATCCCCCGAGCGACTCGAATTCGAAAAAAGCTCTACATTCAGGTGACTTTCAATACCAGAAATATCAGCAAACAACACCTTATTCGCAACTTCATTATTTCCAAAGAAAAAGCCGTCAACATATACATCTAACCTTCCACCCTCTATCCCAGTAGAAAATAAAATATCACCATCTTCAGCTTCCTCATGAAAGAACCCACGACCTAAGGCTTCAACATCTTTCATCCTTTTTTCAAGTGTTCGACGAACCTTCATTGTCCAACCCCTTTTAAAAAATCCCTCAAGCCTTCCTTAGTCGCGGGAAAGCTAAAGGAAAAATTCTGATTTACATTATCAAAACTACCTGTCCCAAGCTTAGAGCCTTCTGGGGATGCATAGCGACCTGTCAGAGTAATTTTTTCTGCACCTTGGGACTGAGCATAAGATTAAGGGGTCTGTCCCCTTTTTTCACTATGTCGCTGCTGGTGTGCTTGCTGTTCAGCACGAGGCTGTCAGTCAGCTGGGTTGCGGCGGTGTTGACGTCTCGTCCGGCGTTCAGCGCCAGGTCGCGACCGGCTTGCAAGGTGCTGCCAATGTTGTTGATGTCCCGCCCGGCGGAGACGCTCAGGTCATTGGCGGCTTCGATGCGCGCTGCGTTACTCGCTCAGGCCACGACCAAAGCGAGCAGCGAAGGAAGGGAGCTTTTGCAGTAAGCAGATACAACGACACCGGCGCAGGGCCGGTGTTGAGGGTAAGCAATGTTCAAGAGAACTCTATTTTGCAATCTGACAGAGGGATCGAGCGGCCATCGGAAATAACCAATTGATCACCTTTGATTTGGGCAAGTAACAGACCAAGGCCAATTGCCCCTGCCTCAATATCTTTTCTCCAACCGTCAAGATCACCATGATAGGAAATCGCGTAAAAGAATGGCCCCGAGGGCGGGGTGACTTTGCACCCGCGATCATTTACCCCTCCACGAACAGCATTCGGAGGCTCAGAAAAGCACGTAATGTTATTAAATTGTTTTCGGAATTTGTTTTTCCCATCGTCCGAAAAATAAACAACTTGCTGCCCATTCACAGCCGTAACACCAGGTACATTTCGAGAGTTCGACTGCTCGATTTTTCCACCCAGAATTTTTTCTAACGTCTCCCGATCACTACTCATTTCACACCTCACTTTTTCGTTGGGGTAATTACAAACTTAAAGTTTGTGACGCCCGCATCGGTAAACACCTTCGAATAGTAACTAGCTAGTTCTGGGCTGTTCGTATGATAAATAGCACCGCCATCGAAGCCAGAAGAGTATTTCTTCGCCTGATCTACCATTTTCGTCTGTTCAGCGACTGACCATGGCTTCGAGCCAGCCGGGCTTTCTGGGTTCCGAATAGAACTAGCCCAGTCATCGACAAATTTGGCTTCAATAGCTGTGGGTTTCCCGCCGATCACTGCCACTTCATCAGCGACACCGTTGACACGTTGCCCATCGACAAGCGCCGTGTATTGACGTTCAGCAAATGGAGTATCCCCATACATCCCACGCACACCGCTTTCGTAACTCTGCGCCTTGTCAATTGCCCGACTACCACTCACAGCAATCGGATTGGTTGTTACCAGCGCAGTGCCTGCGCCTTTTGCACCCACTACAGGTCGGCCGGTTCTCATCATGCCCATCGACGCGATTGCACGCAACGATTCGCGGATGCCAACCATCTCCGCGTCGCTCATCCCCCATTTATCCTGGAGAGTCTGGGCTATCGCATCTGCTGACTGGCCTGCTGTCACGCTGGCCAGCATGTTCTGGAACTCAAAGTTTTCCGCTACCAAACGCCCGTAAGCCTCTTGGGCTTGTTGTGACGCTCCACCCACCAAGTCTTTGAGGTGTTCCTGGTCGGCTTGGGCCTGTGCCGCCAAACTCGAGGATGTTTTGCAAGCGGTGATATTTCCCGCACACGCGTTGATCGCCGCGATCTCTCGTTCACGACTCAGATCCATGAAGGTCTTCTGAGCGTTTTGGACGCACCCGGCATCACCTTCCGCGCAACCGTTAAGTGAGTTGGCAGCTCTCTCTAAATCACTGTGCGTGAGGTAGTTATATTGCGTTGCGTTGGCCGCAATATTTGCGGCGATTTCAGGATCGCCTCCCGTGACCACTGTCGTTAACACAGCAACCAGCTGAGACATGGCGACCAAGTTCGCCTGCGCCTGGACCGATGCCGGACTGGCCGGGTCATATCCTTCCGGCAGTACCAATTTAGCCAAGTACTGCACTAAACCTTCGTTCGCGCCCCCAGCAATTGCACCAGTTTTAAAATCGCCCCCCATCGCCATCGACTTCAATCCGCCTAGCAAGGCGTGGGCAGCAATTTTGGTCGGACTTCCATCCGCGAGCGTTGTGTTACCCAAGCGCTGCGCGCCTATGGCGCCGGCAATATCGATGACAGCACTCAGTGCGCCATCGCTAAGGCTGTCAGTCAGGCTCCCGCCGTTGATAACGGTTTTCACGAATGACTGGGCGACTACGTTCATTGCCACTTTTTGGGCACTGGCAAGATCGAAGTTCAACTTCGTAGGGTCGTAACCAAGCTGCGACGCGACGCCAGCAGTTGCGGCGGAGGTGAGGTATCCCTTAACCGCACTGGACGAGGTAACGTCTTTAAAGACCGCACCAAGGTTGCCGCCATTATTGATGGCACTCACGGAGGCATTGGTGGCGGCACTCGCGGCCACCGCCCCGACCATCGCCCCGGCCGTACCGCCACCCGCAAATGCGGCTGCTGCAGGTCCGACGATGGCAGCCATCAAGATCGCGATAGCTATTTGTGCAGCGACCCCTAATCCCGAGTTGCTGTATTTAAACGACTGATGTATTTCCTGCACCAAACGCCAGTCGACATCACCCCGTTTTTCCGCATCTTTCAGCCACGCTAGATCAGGATCGGCTTTGACCATCGCATCAATGGCTTGACTAACGGTTTGCTGGTTCACCTGCTTGATGTCGATGTTCAAACCACCAACTGCGTTGATGACCAGATTTCCTTTCGCGGTCAGTTCACTTTGGCGCAGGGTTTCATTGGTGCTGCCTTTACCGGACATCGAGTTCCAAGCGGCATTGCTATTGCTCTTCTCGTGACTCTCCTGATGAAGGTCTTTAACACCCTCGAAGTTGATCGCCCCGCCGCTGTTAATCGTCAGGTCTTTACCGCTATTGAGCTTCGCGACCTGATACTGCTGATCCCCGCCACTCACCAACACCAAGTTCCCGCCAGCGGTGATTTCGCTGCCGATGTTTTTCACATCGGTCACTTCGTCGTGCTTGGTTTTCTTGGCGCCGAAGGAGCCTTTTTTCTTCATGTCGTACAGCGAGTAATCGTTGTCCTGTGCAGCCAGGACTTCGAGTTTGTTGCCTGCTGCCAGATACGCTTCGTCGTTGGCGGCGATGCGGCTGGAGGTGACGGCCAGGTTTTGCCCGGCACTGACGGCAACACTCCCGCCAGCGGTAATCTCGGTCTGGACCTGGCTGACGTGGTCTTCCTGCTTTTTGACCTTCTTGCTCTTGCTGTACGAGTGCTCTTCATCCGCCGCCGAGCTGATGGTGACGTCTTCGGTCGCGGCCATGGCGATATCGCGCTTGGCGTCAATCTGGCTGGCGATGGCGTTGATGTCTCGCCCGGCCTGAACCGACAGGTCGCGACCTGCGCTGACGGTCGAGCCGATCTGGGTGATGTCGCTGCTGGTGTGTTTGCTGTTCAGCACGAGGCTGTCAGTCAGTTGGGTTGCGGCGGTGTTGACATCTCGCCCGGCGTTCAGCGTCATATCGCGACCGGCTTGCAAGGTGCTGCCGATGTTGTTGATGTCGCGGCCGGCGGAAACGCTCAGGTCGTTGGCGGCTTCGATACGCGCCGCGCTGTTCGCGAAGTCCTTGTGCAGTTCACCACGAACATCGCTGTCCAGCGAAGTGACGCTGCGCTCGTTGGTGACATCGCCGCCGATCGCCGTCACGGTGACGTCGCGACCGGCGATGATGCCGCCCGCTTTGTTGGTGACGTCGTTGCCCGCGAGCAGGTCCAGACGGTTGCCGGCTGAGATCAGGCCGCTGTTCACCAGGTCATTGCCGGCGGTGGCGGACAGGTTGTTGGTGGCCTTGAGGGTGCCAACGTTGTCCAGGTTCTGACCGGCAATGAGGGTCACGTCCTTGCCGGCGATCAGCGCGCCGTTCGGGGCAAGACGGCCATCGGCTTGAGCCAGATAAAGGACCGGCACCAGCACGTTTTCGCCGTTCACTTCGCGCTCTTCGAGCCAGACGAGGTCGTGGGTCAGCGCCGCCACTTGCTCGGAGGTCAGCGAGACGCCGACGGTCAAATTGAGCTGGGTTTTGCTGGCGATGGCGTTGTTCATCAGGTACTTGAACTGATCCTCGTTGGAGGTCTGTCCGTCGATGAATGCCTGGCCGGTGCGCGAGGTGACGGCTTGTTGCACCAGGCGCTGTTCGTAGAGGCCGTCGCCCAGACGCTTGGCGCTTTCGTCGGGGTTGTAGCCGAGGCCCGCGAGCAGGTAATCCGAGCTCATGAATTGCTTGAGGTCGGTGAGCACCGGGTTGGTTTCGATCAGGTATTTGCCGGGGCGCGCCGTGGCTGCGGTGGAGGGCAAGCCCTGAACCCTTTCGACCGTCTGGGCGGTCGCCGATTGGCCCGGGCTGATGCCGGTGGGGTTTGCGCCACTGATGGCGCTGATGCCGGGAATGGGGGTAACGCCTGTAGAGCCCGGAACTTCCGAGACGCCAGTGACACCTGCTGCGCCTGTGACACCGGTAACACCGCGGACACCGGCTACGCCTCTGACACCCGTGACGCTTGCGACACCTGCGACCTGTTCGACGGCTGCAATGCCACCCGCGCCGGCCTGGTGGCTCGGAACCGAGAACCCGCCGCTGCCGGAATCGCCCGGTGCGGAGACGTTAAAGGCCGATGCATCGGCGTTAATGGCCGATGGGTTTCGAGTTGAATCGCCAAGCTGCCGACCGGTGCTGATTGCCTGATTTACGGAAGCTATTTGCAGGCTGCTGCCCTGCCCGACGGGAAGGGCCTGGTCGCGCTGAGCGGTTGAAACACTGGCGCCTGTCATGGTCCAGCTTTGCGGTGCGGTGGTGGGTGCAGCAATAGCAGCATTACTGCCGCCCTGCCCGCTCAGGCGGAACAGGCCGTTCTGCCCGGTGGGCAGACTGAATCCGGGGAGTACGGTGGGGTCGACTTGCTGCTGGGCCAGATTAGGTGGGAGCTGACTGTTGATGTGTGCAACCACTGTCGTGCTGGCTGCAGTCTGGGTGTTGGAAACCTTATTGGCGCCACCGAGATACGCATAATCTTCGTGAATGACGCTGTTGGTCAGGTTTTGCGTGGCAGTAATGTTTACTTTGCCACCGGCTTGCACGACGGCGGATTGAACTTGACCGTCGTCAACTGACACTTCGCTGTCGCCTAACAACCGGAACTGATTCAGGAAGGTAGGCATTTGGACGAGATTGTTAGGGTCGTACTGAGAAGCGCCCAGCTCGTGATTGAAGCCGGTGTAGTACTTGAGGTGCTTGCCTGTCACTTTGTCGACAAGGTCTGCATCACCCCCGACGCCATATTGATTGGCAACTTCGAAAGCCGTTTCCGAGTTCATGTAGTGGAAAACTTGCGGCCCGTCGTCATTATGGACGTTGTAGTTGTAGAGATCTCCATTCATGAAATTCAGGTGAGTGGAGCTGGAGATTCCCCCCGTCCGAAACGTTCGAGTTCGCTCAATGGTGCCGCCCGCAGCACCTTCGTTTGTGAAGTTGTCGGCCTGGATTGTGATGTCGCCTGAAGCCATGACCTGACTTCGGCTGTTGAGAAAATCGCCACCTGTAAAGACAAAATTTCTGCCTGCCGACAGCGTGCCGCTCCCTGAAGAAGGGTCGATCGAGGCTTTGTAGATTTCTTTGACGCCGTACACGATGTCGTAGCTGCTGCCTTGGCAGTCGTAACAAGCGAAGGCGATGAAACCGGAGACCAAGTGCCGCTCGGACGTGAAATCATCGCCGCGGTTTTTTAACACCGACGCGTTGATGGTCATTGTTCCGGCTGACTCGATAGTGCCCTTGAAGTTATCCAGCAGAGCCGCTCTGCTGACCGCGTCGGCCCCCCGAATATCCAGATCGCCCAAGCTGTAGACGTCACCACCGTTGTTGGCGAACGAGCCCACGTGCAGATTTGTTTTTCCGCCGCTAAATAGCAGCCCTGTGTTTGTCAGGGACGGGGTATTGATAGTCAGTGACTGGCTGGCGCCCAGTGTCCCATCGTTTTGCAGAGTATTGGCTGTCAGCGTCAAATCGGAGTTCGAGGTAATCCGCCCGGCGTTGACCACAGCCCCCGCCACATTGATATCCGTCCGCCCACCCCCCGCAATCGAGGTCGGCGCATTCAGATCCAGTCGATTCGCGCCCAGGCCCAGCGTCCCCAGGCTGGTCAGTCGGCCATTACCGGAATACCCGCCCGACAACGAGACATTCATCGCCCCGTCGCTGGCAATCAACCCGTCGTTGATCCAGTTCCCGCCGGTGCCGACAAAGGCCGTGGACGCCAGCAATTGCCCCGCCGCGGTCTGGGTGAAGTTGTTGACGTTGACGTTCAACGTGCCGGCCTGAAGGACGCTGCTGTTGGTCCAGGTGTCGGCGTTGAGGGTCAGCACGCCGCGGGTGACCAGGCTGCCGCCGGCGTTCATGACGTTGTCGGTGGACACGCCGAAGTTGCCGCTGCCGACGTGCAGAATGCTGCCGCCGCCGTTGAGCAGGCTGCCGACGCCCACCGCGAGGTCGGTGTTGGCGGTTTCCAAAGCGCCGTTGCGGTTGTCGAACAGGCCGCTGATCTGCAGGTTGGTCAGGCCGCTGGTGCCGAGCGCACGCAGTTTGCCAGTCTGGTTGTCGAGGCTGGCGGCGCTGATGCTGAGGGTGCTGTCGCTCTCGATGATGCCCAGTCGGTTGTTCAGCGCGCCGGCGAGGCTGAGGTCGATTTGCTGACCGGCGATCTGGCCGTCGTTGTCGCCGCTGTTGTCGAAATTGTTGCCGGTGACGTTGATCCGCTGCCTGGCGTACAGGCCGCCGTTGCGGTTGTCGAAGTTGCCGCTGCCGGTGTTGATCAGCGCGTCGCCGCCCTGAGCCGATACCCGGCCGCCGTAGTTGTCGATGCCGGCGAGTGCGCGAATATCGAGGCTTTGCGCCTGGGTGATGCCGCCCTGAAGATTGGCGTCGTAGCCGTTTCTCAGCACGCCGGTGATGCGCGCGACGAAAGCGTTCTGCAGGCTCGACAGCACGCCGCCACGGTTGTCGACGTTGTTGGCGGTCAGGTTGAGGTTGCCGGCCTGGGCGATGATCCGGCCGTTCGGGCCGTCGATGTCGCCATTGACGGTCAGGTCCAGCGCGCCCTGGCTTTGCAGGGTGCCGCTGGCGTTGGCGAGGCTGGCGGCTTGCAGTCTGAGGTTGGCGTTTTTGCTGTAGATCAGGCCGTCGTTGCCGTTCTGCACGGCGCCGCTGGCGTTGACCTGAAGCTGGTCGTTGGCGGCCACGGTGCCGCGATTGCTGTTGTCCAGGCCACCGGTGGTGAGGGTCAGCGCCCGTTGGCTGGCCAGTTGACCGCCCTTGTTATTGATCTGGGCGGCGCGCTGGATCAGCAGATCCCCCGCGCTGGCGAGCTTGCCGTTGGTGTTGGTCAGGGTGCCGAGCAGGTCAAGAGTGACGGCGGCGTTGCCCGCGACGGTGCCCGCGCTGTTGTCCAGGTCGGTGCCGGTGAAGCTGATGTTCTGTTGCGCGTTGACCGTGCCTGCCGCGTTGCCGAGGCCGGCGGCATTGATGGTCAGGGCGGCGCCGCTGTCGATCAAGCCGTTCTGGCTGTTGTCCAGCACGCCGCTGACGTTGAACGTCTGGCCGCCGCCGCTGGACAGAATCCCGCCACGGTTATCGACGCTGGCGGCGCGAACACTGAGGGATTTCTGGCTGACCAGCGCCCCGGCGGCGCCATTGAGCAGCGCGCCTGTCAGGTTGACGCCGACGTCGCCGCTACGGCTGGAGAGTGTGCCGCTGTTGCGGTTGTCCAGGGTTGCGCCATTGACATTCAGCCCTGCCCAACCGGAGATGAGGCCGGCCTGGTTGACCAGCGTAGTACCGTTGAGCACTAGGTTCTGGTTGCTGATCAGTCGGCCGTTGCTGTTGTCCAGCGTACGCCCGGTCAACGTGAAGCTCTGGGCGCTGGACATCTCGCCAGCCTGGTTGTTGAAGTCGCGCATCCGGTTAACGGTCAAGGCGCCTTTCGCGGTGATAAGCCCGCGCTGGTTGTTCAGGTCGGCGCCGTTGAGGTCCAGCGTCACGGCGCCGTCACCCAGCAGCCGTCCGCCGTTCTGGGTCAGGCTGTTGAGCGTGAGGGTCATGTCGCCCTTGGCCGAGACTTCACCGCCGTCGCTGGAATCCAGCGACTGAGCGTTCAGGTGCAGGGTGCCCTTGCTGTTGATGAGCCCGGTGGAGCGGTTGTCCAGCGCACCGGTGTGCAGGGTCAGGTCAGTGCCGGCGAGCAGCAGGCCGCCGCGGTTGTCGAGATCGGCGGCGGTGGCGTCGAGCGCACCGGTCGCGTTGATGAGGCCGTTGCTCTGATTGGTCAGCAGGCCGTGAACATTCAGGCCGAAGTCACCGCGGCTGGTCAGGGTGCCGGCGCTATTGTCCAGCGAGCCTGCATCGATGTTCAGGCTGGCGGCGGCGATCATGCCCTTGACGTTGGTCAATGCCTGGGCGACGCGGACGATCAGCGGCTGGTTGCTGAGCAGTTTGCCGTTGCTGTTGTCGAGGCTGTCGGCGCTGAAGGTGAAGCCCTGAGCGCTGGAGATTTCACCGTTCTGGTTGTTCACGCCGGCCAGGTTTTTGAGCAGCAGAATGCCGGGGGCGTTGATCAGGCCGTTCTGGTTATTCAGCTGGCCGTGATTCACATCGAGGGTCAGGTCGGTATTGCTGAACAGCATCCCGCCTTGTTGATCCAGCCCGGTGACGCTGGCCGAAAGCGCGCCGTTACTGCCGATGCTGCCGCCGTCGAGGTTGCTGACCTGAGCTGCCACCATCTCCAGGGTCGAGGCGCTGCTGACGCGGCCGTTCTGGCTGTTGTTGAAGTCACCGGTGTGCAACGACAGCGCGCCTTTGCCGCTGATGCTGCCGCTCTGGCTGTTGTCGAGCCTGCTGCTGCTGAGGGTCAACCCGCCGTCGGTGACCAGCTTGCCGCCCCGATTGCTGATCGCGCCGCTGGTGTTGACGGTCAACGCATCGGCACTGGAAAGACTGCCGCCGTTGTTGGCCAACGAAGCGCTGCGCACGTTCAGCGTGCCTTCGCTGTCGATCAGGCCCTGGCTGTTCAGCAACGCGCCGCTGAGGCCCAGGTCGATTGTCTGCTGGCTGACCAGGTTGCCGCCGCTGTTGTCCAGCTGCGTGCCCGAGACCGTCAGCAATGACTTGCCGGACAACACGCCTTTGGTGCGGTTGAGCAGTTGATCGACGGTCAGGGTCAGGGACTTCTGGCCGATGACGCGACCTGCATCGCTGTTGTCCAGACGCTGGCCGGTGACGCTGATGTCGTCCTGGCTGGACAGCTCGCCGCCGCGGTTGTCGATGCTGCCGACGTTCAAGGTCATGACGCCGTTGGCGCTGACCAGGCCGTCCTGGCGGTTGTCGAGGCTTGCGCCGGTGAGGTTCAGCGCGCCGAGGGCGATCAACTGGCCGCCTTGTTGTTGCAGGCCGCCGATGTTGGCGATCAGGTCCTGTTTGCTGGCGATCTGGCCAAGGCCGTTGTCAACGCTGGCGGCATTCAGAGTCAGCTTGCCGTCGGCCACCAACGTGGCGTTGTGGTTGTTCAGGGCGTTGCTGACGGTGAGATCAAACGCACCGCGGCTGCTGAGCAGGCCGTCGGTGTTGTCGAGGCTGTCGCTGCGGGCGTCGAGGGCCGCGGCGGAAATCACGCCTTTGACGTTGTTGAGCGCCCTGGCGACGCGCACCATCAGCCCTTGATCGCTGAGCAGTTTGCCGTTGCCGTTATCGAGGCTGTCCGCGCCGAAGGTGAAGCCCTGCGTGCTGGAGATTTCGCCGCTCTGATTGTTCACACCTGCCAGGTTTTTCAGCAGCAGCGCGCCGGGGGAGTTGATAAGGCCGTTCTGGTTGTTGAGCTGGCCGTGGTTGAGGTCGAGGGTCAAGGCGCCGTTGCTGAACAGTTCACCGCCCTGTTGATCGAGGCCGGTTACGCTCGCGTTGACCGCTTTGTTCGCGGCGATGCGCGCGCCATCCTGGTTGGTGACCTGGCCTGCGCTGAGGGTCAGGGTGTCGGCGCTGGTGAGTTGGCCACCGTGGCTGTTATCGAAGGCGCCGGTGTTCACGGCCGCGCTGGTTTTGCCGGAGATCACGCCCTGATTGCGGTTGTCGAGGCTGGAACTGGCGAGGGTCAGGCCGCCATCGGTGGTGATCGAGCCGTGCTGGTTATTCACCGCGCCGGGGGTGGCGATCGTCAACGCGCCCGCGCTGGATACACTGCCTGCAGCGTTCGACAGCGATGCCGTCTTGATGCTGAGCCCGGATTCGCTGCTGAGCAAACCGGCGTCGTTGAGCAACGCGCCGCCAAGGTCGACGGCCAGACCGTTCTGGCTCGCCAAGGTACCGGCGCTGTTGTCCAGCGTGGAACCGGTCAGTTGCAGGGTGTCGCCAAACAGCATCCCTTTGGCGCGGTTGATCAGACGATCAACGTTGAGCTGCAGCGCGGTGCCGGCGATGACTTTACCGGCATCGCTATTGTCCAGTTGCTGCGCGGTGATTGTCACGTCCTGCTGGCTGGACAGCTCGCCGCCACGGTTATTCACGTTGCCGACGGTGAGTTTCAGCGCTTTTGTCGCGCCGACCAAACCTGCGCCACTGTTATCGAGTGTGTTGCCGGTCAGCGTCAGATTGCCCTGAGCGACGAACTCGCCGCCCTGCTGTGCAAGGTCGCCAACGTTGGCGACGAGATCGGACTGACTGGCGATACGACCGGCGCCGTTGCGTACGCTGTCGGCCTGGATCTGCAGCACACCGGCTGCACTGAGCAGGCCGCTCTGGTTGTTCAATTGCTGGCCGAGGAACGCAATCCCGCCCTTGCCGCTGATCAAACCCTTTTGACTGTTATCCAGCGCATCGATGAAGAGCTGCATGTCCTGGGTGGCACGCACCGAGCCGCCGCGGTTGTCGACGGTGGCGCTGCGCAGGGTCAACCCGTTCTGCGTCGACACAACGCCGCCGCGGTTGTCCAGGGACAGGCTTTGCAGCGCCAGCGCACCTTTGGATTGAATGCTGCCGCCGGCCTGATTGTTCAGCGCGCCGGTCAGGGTGAGGGTGACATCGCCATCGGACACCACCGTGCCCGACTGGCTGTTGTCCAGACTGCTCGCGGTAACGGTCACGCCATCGGCGGCACCCAGTGTTCCGGCATGACTGTTAATCGCGCCGCTGACGCCCACGGTCAGGCGTTCATCGGCGGTTATCTGCCCGCCGGCGTTGTTCAGACTGGCCGCCGTGACGGTGCTGACTTGCGCCGCCGACAACTCGCCGTTCTGGTTCGACAGTGCAGCGCCGACCACGACATTCAACGCCGCATCACTGCTGACGCTGCCATCGTCGTTGAGCAGTGTGCCGGTTTTTAGGTCGATGCCCTTGCCGGAGATCAGTCCGCGCAGGTTGCTCAGTTGCCCATTAACCCGAACGCTCAACGCCTGTTTGCTGATCAGCGAGCCGTCGCCGTTTTGCAGGTCGTCAGCTGCGAGGGCAAACGCGTTGAGGCTGGAAATTTCGCCGGAGCGGTTGTCGACGCGGGTGAGGTTCTTCAACAGCAACTGCCCTGGCGCCGTGATCAGGCCGCCCTGGTTGTTGAGCAGCCCGCCGTGGAGGTCCAGGCTGACATCGCCGTTGCTGTAAAGATGGCCGCCGTTGTGCTGGTCCAGCCCGGTGACGGACGCCGTTAGTGCCTTCGCACTGGCAATGCGCCCTGCGTCGCTGCTATCGACCTGCTCTGCTGTGAGCAGCAGTGCGCCGGTGCTCGTGAGTGTCCCGTTGCGGTTGTTGAACGCGGCGGTGTTGAGGGTGACGCCCTCCCCTGCGATTCGACCGCCGTCGCTGTTGTCCGCCTCGCCGGTTTGCAGGTTCAGGTCACTGACGCTGGTCAGCTCGCCCCCGCGGTTATCCAGGCTGGCAGCGTTGATGCGGGTGCTGCCGTTGGCGCTGACCGTTCCCGATCCGTTGAGCAGATGCCCGGCAATGTCCGCCGACAGGGCGCCAACGCTGGTTACCCTGCCCTTCTGGCTGTTGTCGAAGGTTTGCGCCGTGATTGCCAGATTGCCGTTGCTGGTGATCAAGCCGCCGCTGGCGTTCCACAGCTGGTTGGTGGCGATGGACAGATCGCCCTGACTCAACACCTGACCGGCCTGGCGGTTATCAAGACTGGCTGCCTTGAGCTGCACACCGTTGGCAGTGATCACCCCGGCTTGATTGAGCAACTGGCCGGAAATGTCCGCGGACAAGGCGGCAACGCTCGATACCTTGCCCTGCTGGCTGTTGTCGAGATCCTGCGCGGTGATCGACAGATTGCCGTTGCTCGTAATGAGACCGCCGCTGGCGTTCCAGACCTGAGGGGCTGTAATGGTCAGACTGCCGAGACTCGCCACCTGACCGGACTGGCGATTATCCAGAGTGGTCGTGTTGATCTGCACACCGCTGGCAGTGATCAAGCCGCCGCCGTTATTCAGCAGTGGACCGGAAATGTTCGCGGTCAAGGCCGCGAGGCTCGACACCTTGCCCTGTTGGCTGTTGTCGAGGTTTTGCGCGGTAATCAACAGGTTACCGTTGCTGGTGATCACACCACCGCTGGAGTTCTTCAGCTGACTGGCGACTATCGAGAGAATGCCCTGGCTCAACACCTGACCACCCTCGTGGTTGTCCAGGGTCGTCGTGTTGATCCGCACACCGTTGGCGGTGATCGACCCGCCGCCGCTATTGAGCAGCTGTCCGGCAATATCCGCTGACAACGCCGCCACGCTCCATATCTTGCCCTGCGTGCTGTTGTCGAGGTCTTGCGCGGTGATCGACAGATTGCCGTTGCTCGCAATGAGGCCGCCGCTGGCGTTCCATACCTGAGCGGCCGCGAGGGTCAGTGCGCCCTGACTCGACACCTGACCGCCCTGGCGGTTATCCAGGCGGGCTGTCTTGACCTGCACATCGTCTTTTCCGGTGAGGGACCCTGCGCTGTTGAGCACCGTTTCGGAAATGTCCGCAGACAACGCCGCCGCACTCGACACCTTGCCCTGCTGGCTGTTGTCGAGATTTCGCGCGGTGATAGAGAGGTTGCCATTGCTGGTGATGACCCCACCGCTGGCGTTCCATACTTGAGTGGCCGCGAGGGTCATACCGCCCTGGCTCAACACCTGACCCGCCTTGCGGTTGTCCAGGCTAGCTGCCTTGAGCTGCACGTCGCCGTCGGCGGTGATCAACCCGCCGCCATTGTTGAGCAGCTGTCCGGAGATATCTGCTGACAACGCGGCCGCACTCGAGATCTTGCCCTGTGTGTTGTTGTCGAGATCCTGCGCAGTGATCGCCAGGGTGCCGTTGCTGGCGATGACGCCACTGTTGGCATTCAAAAGCTGACCTGACGCGATGGTCAGACCGCCCTGACTCACCACTTGACCGCCTTGGCGGTTGTCCAGTGTCGCCGCATTGATCTGCGCGCCGTTGGCGGTGATCACCCCGGCACTGTTGAGCAGCTGCCCAGCAACGTCCGCGGACAAGGCCCCAACACTCGAGATCTTGCCCTGAGTGCTGTTATCGAGATTTTGCGCAGTGATCGCCAGATTAGCGTTACTGGTGATCAGCCCGCCGCTGGCATTCCACAGTTGGCCCGCGTTGAGGGTCAGACCGCCCAGACTCACCACTTGACCGGCCTGGCGGTTGTCCAGGGTCGCCGCGTTGATCCGCGCGCCGCTGGCGGTGATCACCCCGGCGCTGTTAAGCAGTTGACCGGAAATGTCCGCCGTCAACGCCGCCGCACTCGACACTTTGCCCTGCTGGCTGTTGTCGAGGTTTTGCGCGGTGATCGACAGGTTGCCGTTGCTCGCGATAAGTCCGCCGCTGGCGTTCCATACTTGAGTAGCCACAAGGGTCATGCCGCCCTGACTCAGCACACGACCGGCCTGGCGGTTATCCAGGCTGGCGGCGGTCAGTTGCGTACCGGCCTGGCCGCTCAGCGTACCGCCCTGATTATTGATGGATTGCCCGGCGCCGACTTGCAGCGTTCGGCTGGCGACTACGTTGCCGGCGTTGCGCAAGTCCTGGGCGCTGATCGTCACATCGCCGGAAGCGTTGCGGCTGTTGTCAACATTTACGCCGGCTTCGACGATGGCGGTGTTGGTCAGCTGCCCACTGGTGGACAGCCTGATCTGATCGCGGGCGGCGACGTTCTGCTGAATGTTCAGTGCATCACGGCCTTGCAGGTCGACGCTGCTGCCATACACCGGGCCCTGAACCTGGGCGTTGAGGGCCTTGATGTTGACGGCGCCGCTCGCGGCGGCCTGGGCCATGTTCAGCTGGCCGTTGGCGTCGATCTGGATGTCGCCGGCGCTGGCCGCCAGATTGCCGGCCACTTTCACGCCGACCCCGGCTTCGGTGCCCACCAGACGAATGGCGCCGGCGTACATGCCGCCCAGCGCAGAACTGTCGATGGCCAGTTGCGGTTTGGCGCTGCCGTCGTCAGCCAGTGCCGTGGCGTTGAGGCTCTGCGCGTCGACGTTGTTGCGACCGGCGATGATGTTGAGTTTGTTGGCGTGCAGCTCGGCGTTAACCTTCGCGCTGCGGGTGATGATGTCGAACTGGTCGAGGTTGGTGGCATCCAGCCCTCCCCCTTCGATGGACACGCTGCCGCCTTCGACGCGGAAATGATCAAGACGGCCGTTGTCCAGCACCGGCCTGCCGGTGGTGAGGGTCGCCCGCGGCGTGTTGATGAAGCCGCAACCGTTGCAACTGATGCCATAGGGGTTGGCGACGATGACGTGGGCGGCCTGCCCGGCCACTTCGGTGTAGCCGTTGAGCTGGCTGGCGTTGGCGCCGGTGACTTCGTTGAGGATGATCGAGGCGGCCCGACCGTTGAGGTTCGGGTTGCCGACCACGATGCCGCCCAGCTGCGTACTCTGGGTACGGGCGTTGGCGTTGTTGAGGATCACGCCCTGGGTGCCGACGTTGTACTGCTGATACTGGTTGTGGGAGAGACCGCTCGCATTGGGCGCCGCGATGTTGACGATGGGCACGCCGTTCCCTGCCTGACCCAGGGTGGTGTTGGTGGTGCCGCTCACCGCGATGCCGTCGGCCTGGGCCAGCAGCGGCTGCCAGAACATGGCGTTGGCCAGAACCAGGGCGATACCGCGCTTGGGCATGCCCCAGAAACGGGGACGCTCAGTCAGCGCAGCCGAAGGCTGACGCACGAGAAAATCAAAGTGGCGAACGTCCATGTCAGGTATCTCGGTCAAACGTTAGAGAAAAAAGTCCATGCGGAAATAGATCGGCGACTCGCGCTCGATCAGGCCGCCAGGGCGCTCCAGAGAGTGAGCAAAAGTGACGGTCGCGGCGACGTGCTGGCCGCGGGCAAAGCATTCGAACGCGTTGCTGGACAGGCGCCCGTGCGCGTCGTCGTTGTAGCGATCGTTGGCGATCACGCCCTGGTCGTAAGACGCTGCAATGCCGTAGTCGCTGAAGGCCGGGCGCAGCCAGTCGAGGGTGACGGGCCGGGTCAGGCGCAGCTCGTTGCGCCAGTAGCCGCCGCTGTCGCCGGCCAGGAGTTGGTCCTTATAGCCGCGCACCGAGGATGAGCCGCCCAGGCTCATGCGCTGAGGGCTGAACAGCACATCTTCGCTGCGCTGCCCGGTGGCGAGGCTGGTGAAGGTGAAGCTCTCGTCCCACAGTTTGAACGGCTGCAGGTAGCTCACGGTGCCGGTGTATTTGCGATAGCGCGCATTCGCTTCGCCTGGCCCGGGGTGGTTGTTGTCCTGGGCGCCGAACGCGCTGATGCCCTGTTGCATGCCGAGGTCAAGGTTGAGAAACGCCGAGCCCACGCGGCGCCCGTGGTTGATGCCGTACTGCACTTCGCTGATGCGGTTGCTGCTGGCCAGCCGGCTGCCTTCGATGTAGTTGTTGCTGCGCAGGTTGGAGACGCCGAGGTTCAGGGAGGTCTTGCTCAGGGCGTCACGGTAGATGACCCGCTCGGCGCGCAACTGATGGGTCTGGCTGTCGCCGTTCTGCTTGAAATCGAAGCCGTTGGCCTGGGCCTGTGAGCGGTATTCGCTTTCGCTGTAGCTGTAACTGAAATTCCACCAGCCCCACGGCAGGTTGTAGGCCAGCCCGGTGTTGTGCGAGGTGTGCAGGCGATCGGTCATGGCGTCGTGACCGCCGCGCAGGCTCAGCTGATCCGCGAGGCCCAGCGGGCTGTCCCACTCAAGCCCGGTGTTCCACTGTTGCTCGCCGGTGCTGCGCTGGCCGTCGTTGTTGCGCGAGAGGCTCACGCACCACGGCTTTTGCGGCGTGTTCTTGACCATCACGTCGCTGCCGCCGACTTCCTGGCCCGGCGTCAGCTCCATCTGCGCCTGATTGGAGGGCAGACGATTGAGCTGATCGACCATCTGCTCGATCTCGCGCAGGTTGACCAACTGCCCTTCGCGCCCCGGAAACGTCATCGCCAGTTCACGCTTGCTCAGGCCGCCGTCGGCAGCGCTGCGCAGTTTTTCCAGCAGGCCTTCGACCACCAGCACCTGCAGCTGCCCCTTGGACAGATCTTGCTGCGGCAGGTAGGCGCGGCTGGTCACCAGCCCTTTCGCGATGTACAGGTTGGTGATGGTCTTGAGCAATTCGTTGAGCTGGGACACGCCCATGCACGTGCCCAGGTAAGGCTGGGTCAGGTGCTGACGCTCAGCATCGGACAACGACGCGGCACCTTTGAGCTCGATCGCCGTGATGGTGAAGCAGCGCGTGTCGACAGGGGTAGCCGGCGCGACAGGTGCGGGTTGCTTGCCGGGCAGACTCTTGAGGTCTTCCAGGCGGCGCTGCTGATCCTTGAGCAGTTGCTCCTGGCGGTCGCGCAGCAAATCCTGATCACCCGGGTTCGGCGCCGCGAGGATAGTGAGCGGAATGGAGACGAGCAGGCAAAAAAGCCCAACTCTAGGTGAGGGGAAATCCACGGAGCATCCTTGCAATAGCACAGTAATATCAATAAACGGCGCGATAGTAATGAGCCATTAGAATGGCGTCAATAAGTCGGCTTTAAGTTTCATGTTCAGTCAACGAGCCGTTCCATGGGCGCGAGCGTCCAGGGGCGAGTCAGTGCCGAGGGGGGTAGTAACGAGTCAGGAGTATCGCGGGGTAGCGGTTGTTTAATCCGCGAGAGAATGCCCTTGATGGCGGGGTTGCGCTGCCGGGGGATTCCGAAGGAAGTCTGAGAAAACTAAACAACGGGGTCAGGAAATGGCCGCAACCCCGCTCAGAGAACGTTCAATGACGCAACAACTTGCGCAACGGCACTCCATCCTTCAGCACCGGCGACTTGATGACGATGTAGCTGAAGTACTTCGAAATCCCGATGTTTTTGTCGAGCAGGCTTTCCACCACTTCCTGGTAGTGCTGGATGCTGCGGGTCATGAAGCGCACCAGGTAGTCGTAGCCGCCGCTGATCAGGTGGCATTCGAGGACTTCGTCCACCAGGCGGATGTTGGATTCGAACTTGGCGAAGTCTTCGCGCTTGTGGTCGCTAAGGGTGATTTCGGTGAAGACGGTGACCGAGTCGGTGATCTTGGCCAGGTTCAGATGCGCTTTGTAGCTGGAGATATAACCCGCCGATTCCAGCCGCTTGACCCGTTGCAGGCACGGGCTGGCGGACAGGCCGACGGCATCGGCGAGGCTGACATTGGTCATCCGGCCGTCCTTTTGCAGTTCGACCAGGATGCTGATGTCGATCCGATCCAGTTTTACGAGCCCTTCCATCACGTACCTCTTGACTGCCGTTGTAAGACAATCTTCTAGCAAAATCAGCGCCGTAAAGACAGCTGATGCTGCGCCACCAGGTCGGCCATGCTGTTGATGCAGTACTCCGCCGCGCAGGGGGAAGGCTGACGTGCCCGGTGGCGGCCGATCAGGCAGCGGTCCAACGCGGCGTAAGGGTCGACCGATGGCCGGGTCACGTGCAGGACCGGTTGCACCTGATCACCCTGATCCGTGAGCCATTGCGGACCTTCGGCCAGGGAAATGAAATCTTCCGGTGCAATTCCCAGCCGCTCACAGAGCACGCCGCGATCCTCGGCATCGCGGTCGCCGCGCACCAGCAATCGATAGAATTTGCGCAGGTACAGCATCGCCCCGGGCGCGTCTTCGAACAGCGACCAGTTACCCGCCGAACGGGCGAAGCTCATGCCCTCCTCCCAACTGGCGTGCAGGCCCCACTTTTCCGCCAGTTGGCGATGGGCGAAACACAGCATGCCGCTGAAACCCAGCTCGGCGAAGCGCGGATACAGGCTGGCGACGACCGCGTTGAATTCGGCCAGCACTTCGTCCCTGGCCGGTTGCCCGCCGCGGCTGTCGAGCAGCGGTTGCAGCGCTGCCCAGACGCCGGAATCGCGATCCACCAGCACTTCATCGCAATCGATCAGCAACGCTCTGTATTCAGTCAGCCCCAATTCTGTCAGCCCCATGTGGATCGAACCTCCTGGATGCATCTGGCCCGTTGCGGGCAAAGCGTCACTTCACATTCGAGTTCAAGACCCGTGCCAAGGCGGCGTCGAGGATCTGCACGGCTTCGTCGACCTGGGCTTCTGTCGTCACCAACGGCGCGAGGAAGCGCAGCACGTTGCGGTAAACGCCGCATTTGATGACCAGCAAGCCACCGGCGCGGGCTTCGTCGATCACCCGTGAGTTGAGGTCGGCATCCGGGGTACGCGCCGCGTCATCCTTGATCAGTTCGATCGCCAGCATGAAACCGGTGCCGCGCACGTCGCCGATGCGCGGGTAACGCGCCTGCAGACCGATCAGGCCCCGGCGCAGGCGTTCGCCCAGGAGTTGGCTGCGCGCCAGCAGGTGTTCTTCCTCAAACGCATCGATCACCGCCAGCCCCGCCGCGCACGCCAGGGCGTTGCCGCCGTAGGTACCGCCGAGGCCGCCGGGCAGCGGCGCGTCCATGATGTGCGCCTTGCCGACCACGCCGGACAACGGCAAGCCACCGGCGAGGCTTTTGGCGACGGTGACCAGATCAGGCTGGATGCCAGAGTGCTGGTAGCCGAACCAGGTGCCGGTACGGCCAAAGCCGGTCTGGATTTCGTCGAGGATCAACACGATGCCGTGCTTGTCGGCCAACGCGCGCAGGGCCTGGAGAAACTCCGGCGGCGCGGTGAGGAAACCGCCGTCGCCCTGCACCGGTTCGATCAGAATCGCAGCCACTCGGTCCGGTGCCACTTGGGTGGCGAGCAATTCATTCAGCGCGGTGATTGCGTCAACACTGCTGACACCGCGATACGCGTTCGGGTACGGCGTATGGAACACCTCCGGCGCAAACGGCCCGAAGTTCTGTTTGTAGGGTTGGCTCATGCCGGTGAGCGTGGTGCCGAGCAAGGTGCGTCCATGGAAGCCGCCACGGAAGGCGATGACTGCCGAACGGTTGGTGTGGGCACGGGCGATCTTCACGGCGTTCTCCACCGCTTCAGCGCCGGAGGTGAAAAACGCGGCCTTGTAGGCTTCCTTTCCGCCGATCATTTCACAGAGGCGCTGCGCCAGGTCGAGGTAAGGCGTGTAGGCCGCCACCTGAAAGCAGGCGTGGGAGACTTTCTGCAGTTGCGCCTGCACGGCGGCGACCACTTTCGGGTGGTTATGGCCGATGTTGAGCACGCCGATGCCGCCGACGAAATCCAGGTAGCGCTTGCCGTCCACGTCCCACAATTCGGTGCCCTGGGCGCGGTCGATCACCAGCGGGTGCGCAGTGACCAGACCACGGGGCACGAATTGCTCGCGCTGACGGAGCAAATGAGGGGTTTCGTCGACTTTGCTGTTCATGGCATTTCCCATCGTGAGTCGGGCAACCCGGAGGCGGTTGCGATGCTGATCAGGTTACGGCGTGCGGGCAACGCACTTAGCCGAACTTGGCCCGTGAGAAATTCGGATCGACTGTTTTGGCCCCGCCTTTCAACAGATCCTGCGCCGGGCTTGGAGGATGATGTGGGCTAGCTCCCTACCCCTTCCCTTCAGCCTCCCTTTAGCAGGAGAAGCCCATGGCCTTGCTCTACAAAGCCGACCCCGCGCGCGCGCCACACTGGCAGAGACTCTTCGCCGAACATGCACCGGACATCGAATGGCGCGCCTGGCCGGACATCGGCAATCCCGAAGAGGTCGAGTACCTGGCGGCCTGGCAGGCGCCGGATGACCTGACGCAGTTGCTGCCGAATCTGAAGGTGCTGTTCGCGCTGTCGGCCGGGGTTGATCAGCTGGATCTGTCGCGCTTGCCGGCGGATCTGCCGGTGGTACGGCTGCTGGATCCGGGCATCACGCGGGGGATGTGTGAATACGCGACGTGGGCGGTGTTGAGTCTGCATCGGGATATGCTGCGGTATCGCGAGCAGCAGGCGGCACGCTGTTGGCAGGCCCATCTGTTGCAACCGGCGGAGAAACGGCGCGTGGGGGTGATGGGGTTGGGCACCCAGGCGCAGCAGATTCTGGCGACGCTGGCGCCGTTCGGGTTTGCCTTGTCGGGTTGGGCGCGCAGTGTCCATGAAATTGAGGGGGTGGACTGTTTTGCGGGTCAGGCGCAGTTGTCGGCATTTTTGGGGCAGTGCGATATTTTGCTGTGCGTACTGCCGTTGACGGAGCAGACGGAGGGGATTCTGGACCGGAATCTGTTTGCGTTGCTGCCACGGGGTGCAGGGCTGATCAATATGGGGCGCGGCGGGCATCTTGTTGAGGAGGATTTGCTGGAGGCGCTGGAGAGTGGGCAGTTGGGGGGCGCTGTGCTGGATGTCTTGCAGGTGGAGCCGGCAGCGGCTGATCATCCATTTTGGGAGCATCCGCAGGTGGTGTTAACGCCGCATGTGGCGGCGATGACGCAGCCGGCGAGTGCGTTTGGGGTGTTGCTGGAGAACATTCGGCGGTTTGAGCGTGGGGAGCGGATGGTTGGTGAGATTGATCGAAATCGGGGTTATTGAGTCCCGTTTTCAGATCACAAGCCAGGTCAAGATCACAAGCGTCTGCCTAGGGGCAGACTGTTTCGCCTTCGGCGAGTTACTTGGAAAAGCACCCCAAGTAACCAAGGGTGCCTGCTCTCGGTTTGGCCCGACTTCGTCGGGTTCCCTCACTTCGACGACGCTCCGTGGGCCCGCGCCGAACGGACATCCATGTCCGCAACGGCGCTCTCGCCGCATCCATGCGGCTCGGCCCACTGCGCGTCGTCTACGTTCGGCCTGCACCAAAGTCGCGATTGGTGTCGTCTGGGCTATTTGCGTATGAAGATCAAAAGCAGATCAAAAGCAGATCAAGGGCTTCCCGGCTGAAGCCGGTCTTACGAGGATCGCCGCCGGTCCCACTGACACAGCGCATGCTTTTAGCGCTTATAGGGGACTGATTTATTTACAACGCTTCACCGTAAATTAATCTGTCCCCGGTCCGTTAGTGTGGCACCTGACGTCTTCCCGGCTAAAGCCGGTCCCACTGACACAGCGCATGCTTTTAGTGGGACCGGCTTTAGCCGGGAAGACGCCATTCCAGTCGCCAACAATTATGTGATGTTCAACACGACACCTTCTCTGGGAAAGCTAGCACCACTCACAGCGGAAACTGTCCGCCCCGCAACACCCCGTAACCCCCGTGCCGTTGACCACCCGTCGACCCGACCGCATCCTCCGCCGCCTCAAATTGGCAGGCATCAACAAGGTCATGTTCAAGGACGACAAAAAAGATCCCTTTGGGGACGACTCGATTTTCAAAGGGCTTCCCAACGGAGGTGCGTCGTGGGCCGCATGGAACTCGCCTCCCGAACCCGTGCGGGTGCCCACTCCGATGCCAGAGCGCTGGCCGGCCCCGAAGGAGCGCACCGACAAGGTCTTCGCCAAATCCTGTACCGGGGAATGGTGCAGCACTGACGCCGGCACTGAGGTAGAACCCGCCTCCAACTTCGGCGCGATCATGATGGCGGGCGCCATGCTCCTGCCCTCCGCCTCCGACGCTATTGCCGCCGCACTCGGCGCAGACATGGGATTGGGCCGCATGGCCGGCGGCGGCATCATGCAGCGCAGCCACACGTGGCTGCTTCGAGGAGCCGGCGGCCCGGCGAGTCTGTTCATCGTAGGCATGCTCCCGGCGAAGATGGGCGACGGCACGCTCTACACCGATGACGAATTGCGCAACCTGGCCCAAGCGACAACGCGGGTGCGTTTCCAGTTGCGCCGTGATGCAGAAGGCGAGTTACAGATCTACGGCATCCATTCCAAGTCATCCGGCGATGACTCGGTCCGCACCGTGCAAGCCCGCTGGAACGCCGACAAAAGTGCGATGGAAGCCCATCTCAGCGGCGTAACCATTCTCATGACGCCCCGCCGGGGCCGACACGGGACGCTGGAACCGCTGGTCTACCCTGAAAACAGCGACGCGCGCTTAGGCACCATCCTCGTCCACCCGATCCCCGACGACACCGACAGCCAGCTCGAAGGACTCCCAGGCGACGACATCACTGCTGAAGACTGCATCCTCGTCTTCCCCGCTGACTCGGGGCTGAGGTCGATGTATGTGGTGTATGCAAGGCCGTTTAATGGGGATCATGGGTATCATCCGCCTCCGCTGGACCTCCCAGGCTTTCCAGACGCCAAGAAAGCAGACAGTAAAACAATGGTCCAGGGTGGTGGAGCGAAGCGACGACGCTGGAAAGATCCCAAAGGCCGAATATTTGAGTGGGATAGTCAGCACGGGACTGTCGAAATGTATGACAAACAAGGCAAGCACTTGGGGGAGTTTGATCCTCAGACCGGCGAGCGAACCAAGCCGGCCAAGCCCGGCCGTAAAATTGAAAAGTGAGAGTTCTATGTTCCTCTATATATTTGGATTTTTGCTCGACAGCACCGAAGACGACTCGCTGAAATTTGAAATGAAGATAGATCCGTCGTTGAATGACGAAATCGTAGCGCGGCTCGGCCATGCAAGCCTAAACGCGATGGCGGAAGGTGACTGGCCGCTGACAAACGAGCAGGTCACAATGCTGTCTTCAATCACGGGACGCCAACTTCCGACCGATCTGAAGCTCCTGATAGGCGTCGTAGCGTGAGCACAGCACGGGGCCAACCACCCTCTGGATAACTTAATGATTGGTGAAGTCACCTCATATGGCATTCATGCTGATACAGGGCTTTTACCCTGAGCCGGACCCGGACAACTCGCTTCAGTACGAGAAGGTGGTACCACAAGCACTCGAAACAAACGTGCTTGCCGCGATGGGCTGGACGACAAAATCAGACGTACCCCCGGGCGTAACAGAGCTTAGCCAGGAGCAAGCAGTGATGGTGCTCAAAGCGTTAGATGAGCGAAAAAAGGCGCAATTGATTTACTGCATTGCGCTTTACAGAAATGAACCTGCCAGTTAGGCACTCAATGCGGGATTAATTTACGGTGCAGCGTTGTAAATAAATCAGTCCCCCTTAAGCCCACGCCAGGTCAAGATCTAAGGCGTCTGCCTAGGGGCAGACTGTTTCGCCTTCGGCGAGTTACTTGGAAAAGCACCCCAAGTAACCAAGGGTGCCTGCTCTCGGTTTGGCCCGACTTCGTCGGGTTCCCTCACTTCGACGACGCTCCGTGGGCCCGCGCCGAACGGACATCCATGTCCTGACGGCGCTCTCGCCGCATCCATGCGGCTCGGCCCACTGCGCGTCGTATACGTTCGGCCTGCACCAAAGTCGCGATTGGTGCCGTCTGGGCTATTTGCGTATGAAGATCAAAAGCAGATCAAGGGCTTCCCGGCTAAAGCCGGTCTTACGAGGATCGCCGCCGGTCCCACTGACACCGCGCATGCTTTTAGTAGGACCGGCTTTAGCCGGGAAGCTTTTGATCTGATCGTTCCCCACGCTCCGCGTGGTAAAGCCGTCCGGGGCGCTCTGCGTCCCTGTGGGACCGGCTTTAGCCGGGAAGAGGCCCGCGCAATCGCTATCAACTTCTCGGTGTGGCATCCGTCGCCTTCCCCGCTAAAGCCGGTCCCACAAACGTCAACAGCCAGTCCTGCAGAAATCCCGGCCCTAAACCAATCTCCCGGCAATCGCCGCCCCTACGTCCTGCGTCGACCCCTTCCCGCCCAAATCCGGGGTGATTGGCCCCTCTGCAATCACGTCTTCAATCGCCTGCAAGATCCCGTCGTGGGCCGCGCGGTAGCGGTCGTCGCCGTTGCCGAGGAAGTCCAGCATCAATGCGCCGGACCAGATCATCGCGATGGGGTTGGCGATGTTCTGCCCATAGATATCCGGCGCCGAGCCGTGCACCGGTTCGAACAACGAGGGGAAGCGACGTTCCGGGTCGAGGTTGGCCGAGGGGGCTATGCCGATGGTGCCGGCGCACGCCGGGCCGAGGTCCGAGAGGATGTCGCCGAACAGGTTCGACGCCACCACCACGTCAAACCGGTCCGGCTGCAGCACGAAGCGTGCACACAAAATGTCGATGTGCTGCTTGTCCCACGTCACTTCGGGATAATTTGCCGCCATGAGTGCCGTGCGTTCGTCCCAGTACGGCATGCTGATGGAGATGCCATTGGATTTGGTCGCGGCCGTCAGCTTTTTACGCGGGCGGGTCTGGGCGAGTTCGAAGGCGAATGTGAGGATGCGGTCGACGCCACGGCGGGTGAACACCGATTCCTGCAGCACGAACTCGTGTTCAGTGCCTTCGAACATCTTGCCGCCCACCGAGGAATATTCGCCCTCGGTGTTTTCCCGGATCACCACGAAGTCGATGTCCCCCGGTTGGCGGCCGGCCAGCGGACAGGGCACGCCGGGGAACAGCCGCACCGGACGGATGTTCACGTATTGGTCGAAGTCACGGCGAAACTTGAGCAGCGAACCCCACAGGGAAATGTGGTCCGGCACCTTGTCGGGCCAGCCCACGGCGCCGAAGTAGATCGCGTCATAGCCCTTGAGCTGCTCGAACCAGTCGTCGGGCATCATCTTGCCGTGGGCGAGGTAGTAGTCGCAGTGGGCCCAGTCGAGCACGTCGATGCTCAGGTTCAGTTCCCATTTCCTGGCCGCCTGTTCCAGGACCCGCAGCCCTTCCGGCAGGACTTCCTTGCCGATGCCGTCGCCCGCCATCGCGGCGATTCTGAATGCCTTGCTCATGGTGCGCCCCTTGGGTTGACTCAGTTCAAGCCGCCGATGTGGAAGGCTTTGACTTCAAGGTACTCGTCCAGGCCGTACTTGCTGCCCTCGCGGCCGAGGCCCGATTGTTTGATGCCGCCGAAGGGCGCGACTTCCATCGAGATGATCCCGGTGTTGAGGCCGACCATGCCGAACTCCAGCGCCTCGCCGAAGCGCCACGAGCGCTTGAGGTCCTGGGTGAAGTAGTAAGCGCCCAGCCCAAAAGGCGTTGCGTTGGCCAGCGCCAGTGCTTCGCCTTCTGTAGTAAAGCGCATCAACGGCGCCACCGGGCCGAAGGTTTCTTCATTGGCCAGCAGCATGCCGGCGTGGGCGTCAGCCAGCACGGTGGGTTGCACGAACTGGCTGTCGCCTGCGGGAATCCCGCCGCACAGCAGTCTGGCGCCCTGACTCAAGGCATCGTCGATGTGCCGGGCCACCTTGGCGACCGCCGCCGGGTTGATCAGCGGGCCGATGGTCACCCCCTCTTCCAGGCCGTTGCCGACCTTGAGCTTGCCCACCTCCTCCACCAGCCGCGCGGCGAAACGGTCGTAGATGCCCGCCTGCACCAGAATGCGGTTGGCGCACACGCAGGTTTGCCCGGCGTTGCGAAACTTGCTGATCATGACACCGGCAACGGCCTGTTCCAAGTCGGCGTCGTCGAACACCACAAACGGCGCGTTGCCGCCTAGCTCCAGGCTCAGGCGTTTGATGTGCTCGGCGCTCTGGCGCATCAGCAGGCGGCCGACGGCGGTGGAGCCGGTGAAGGAAATCTTGCGCACCGCCGGGTTGCCGGTGAGTTCCTCGCCGATGCCGGCGGGCAGCCCGGTGAGGACGTTGAACACGCCAGCCGGAATGCCGACGCGCTCGGCCAACACCGCCAGGGCGAGGGCGGACAGCGGCGTGAGCTCCGACGGTTTGACGATGATCGGGCAGCCGGCGGCCAGGGCCGGCGCGCATTTGCGGGTGATCATCGCGTTGGGGAAATTCCATGGGGTAATCGCGGCGCAGACGCCCACGGGTTGCTTGAGGGTCAGCAGGCGGCGGTCGCCAGTGGGGGCCGGCATGGTTTCGCCGTAGACCCGGCGCGCTTCCTCGGCGAACCATTTGACGAAGCCGGCGCCATAGCGGATTTCGCCCTTGGCCTCGTTCAGCGGCTTGCCCTGCTCGCAGGTCATGATCAGCGCGAGGTCGTCGAGGTGGTCAATCATTGCCTGGAACCATCGCTCCAGCAGAGCCGCACGCTCTGCCGCCGGACGCGCGCGCCATGCGGGCCAGGCACGTTCGGCGGCGTCGATGGCGCGGCGCGTGTCGACGGCGTCCATGGCCGGCACCTGGGCCAGCAGATCGCCGGTGGCGGGGTTGCGGACGTCGAGGGTGGCGCCGCTGTCGGCGGCGCTCCACTCACCGTTCACGTAAGCGCGTTCAGCCAGCAGGCCGGGGTCTTGCAAGCGATTCTTGAGCATGGTCGAGTCCTGATCCGAGACAGATCCCAGTCTAGGGATCTGCCTCGAACGAGGATGCCGAAAGCGCCTTCAAACCAGCGTGCCGTGCTGAAATTCACGTCAGGACGGCAGGCTCTGCTACGCCTTCAGCGAACCCAGCAACCCTTGCAAAAAGCGCTCGCCGGCGTCCATCTGGCTGAATTCGATGAACTCGTCCGGCTTGTGTGCCTGCTCGATGGAACCTGGGCCGCAGACCACCACCGGCACGTCGAGGCGCTGCTTGAACAGGCCGCCCTCGGTGCCGAACGAGACTTTGGTCATGCCGGTGTCCGCCGCAGCGAATTGCTTGAGGAAGCTCACCGCTTCGACGGTCGGGTGGGTGTCGAGGCCGGGGTAGACGTTGATGGTTTCGATCTCGATGGCCGCGACGCTGGAAAGCTTCTTCGCCTCACGCACGATCACTTCGGCGCGCTCGCGCATCTGCTCGATGAAATGCTCGAGGTTGTCGGCGGGCAGGTTGCGCACCTCGAAATCCAGGGTGCACAGGTTCGGCACGATGTTCAGCGCCTTGCCGCCGCTGATCTGGCCGACGTGCACGGTGCTGTAAGGCACGTCGTAGTCGGTGTCTTGGGCGCCGTGTTGTTGCAAATGCTGCTGGCTCTCCCGCAGGGAGGCGATGAAGTCGCAGGCCACATGAATGGCGTTGACCGAGCGCGGCGCCAGGGACGAATGCGCCTCCTGGCCCCGGCAATAGGTCCGGTAGGAGCCCTTGCCCTTATGGCCCAGCACGAATTGCATGTTGGTCGGCTCGCCGATCACGCAGAGAAACGGCCGCACCGGCGCCAGGTGCAGCACGTCGAGCAAGCGCCGCACGCCGACACAACCGATCTCCTCATCATGGGACAGGGCCAGTTGCAGCGGGCGGTTGAGTGGGCGGTTGGCTGAGTGCTCTGCTGCGTCGAGCATGGCGTCGATGGCCAGCGCGATGAAGCCCTTCATGTCGCAGCTGCCACGGCCATAGATGCGCCCGTCCTGCACAGTGGCGGCGAAGGCCGGAAAGGTCCACGCCTGCCCCGCCGCCGGCACCACGTCGGTGTGCCCGGAGAGCAACACGCCGGGCTGGTCTTTCGGCCCGGTGCTGGCAAACAGGTTGGCCTTCTTGCCACTCTCGTCCTTGACGATCAGCGACTCGATGCCCTTGCTCAGCAGCAGGTCGCGAACGTAGTCGATCAGGGCCATGTTGGACTCCGACGACACCGTTTCGAAGGCCATCAGCCGTTTCAGAATCTCGAGAACGCGGGGTTTCATGAGGCGTGGCTCCGTTGCGCAGCAGGAAAGGCAAAACGTCTGATGGAGAATGCCTCGATCGGGGTCGTGGTGCGACCGGTGTCGAGCAGTTCGGCCATCACATCACCGACGCCGGGGCCGAGCTGAAAGCCGTGGCCGCAGAAGCCGAAGGCGTAGAACAAGCCGTCGACGGTGCCGCTGGGGCCCATGATCGGCAGCGAATCCGGCAGGTAGCCTTCGATGCCGCTCCACACGCGGATGATGTTCAGGTTTCCAACGCCCGGCAGCAGGCGGCGCATCTGTTCGGCCTGATTGAGGATGCTGCGCGGCTCGACAGCGGCGCGACGGTTGAGCATGTCCGGTTTGCTGCGAAAGCCGCCGCCGATGACGATGTTGCCACGGGGAATCTGGCGGAAGTAGATCACCTCTTCGGCGATCTTGGTGTACACGCCGATCACCGTCGGCAAGGCATAGGGCACCGGCTCCGTAACCGCCATCTGCGGGCCGTGGGTGTCCAGCGGCACCGGCTCGCCAAACTGCGCCGAGAGCTTCTGGCCCCAGGCACCGGCGGTGATCAACAGCTGCGCGGCGTGAAACTGCCGGCCGTCGGTGGTGCTGACGTGAAAATCTCCACCGACCTTCTCGACCTCGGCCACTTCCGTACGCTCTTCGATTTGCGCGCCCAGACGTCGGGCCGCGCGGGCAAAGGCTGGCGCAGCGAGGCGTGGGTTGGCGTGACCGTCGTGGGGGGCGTAAGAGCCGCCTTTGACGTCCGCGCCGAGAAAACCAAAGCGCTCGTGCAGCTCGGCGCCACGGTAGATTTTCAGGTCCAGTTGCTCGGCTTCCGGCGCGGCGGCGTAGGCCTCCAGCTCGGCGATTTCGTCTTCGCGGTAACACACGCGCATGTGTCCGCTGGGGATGAATTCGAGGTCGTCGTCGATCAGTTCCGGCAGGCGTTTCCACAGCGCCCACGAGCGGTTGGCCAGGGCCAGTTGGCCGAGAAAACGCCCTTGCCGGCGCACGTTGCCAAAGTTGACGCCGCTGGCGTACTGGCCGATCTGGTCGCGTTCCAGCAGGATCACCGACTGCCCGCGCCGACGCAGAAAAAACGCCGTGGCTGAGCCCATCAAGCCGCCACCAACAATCACCACATCTGCTTTTTGCACACTCATGGCGACACCTCCTCAATGAGCATCGACAACGGTTTGACCGGCGCCTGCCCGCGCTGGCGACCGACTTCCTGCACCTGCACGCCGGCTTCTGCGGCGATCACTTCGGCACCCGCTTGCGAGCAATAACGCCCCTGGCAGCGGCCCATGCCGACCCGGCTGAAAGCCTTGGCGCGGTTGACTTCACAGGCGCCCTTCTCGTTGACCGTGCGGCGCAATTCGCCCGCCGTGATCATCTCGCAGCGGCAGACGATGGCGCTGTCGGGCAAGGCCTTCGCTTGTTCGCCGGGCCAGGGAAACGCTTCGGCCAGGCCCAGACGAAACTGGTCCATCACCGCCAGCGCCTGCTGCTGTTCATCGCGCAGCCCGGCATTGAACGGCTGCTTGAGGTCTTCGAGCACTGCCAGGGCCACTCGGCGCCCGGCGTGCTCGGCGGCATCGGCGCCACGAATCTTCGCACCGTCACCGGCGGCATACACGCCGTTCACCGAGGTACGACCGGCCTCGTCCGTCGCCAACCACCATTGGCTGGAGGCCTCATCGAAGGCCATGGCGCAACCGGCCAGATCACCGAGCTGGGTTTCCGGGCGCAAGTGATAACCCAGCGCGACGGCGTCGGCCTGCACGGTCACGGCCTTGCCACTACCGGTGGTGAAGCGCACGCCTGCCACGCCATTGGCGGCATCGCCCAGTACCTCTAACGGCTTGACGCCGAAATGCGCGGGCACTTTCGCCCGGTACAGCTGCGCCAGAAATTTCATGCCAGTCCACAGCAAACCCGGTCGCGCCAACAGTTTGGGCAGGGCTTTGAGGCGCAGGCTGAAGGGCGAGGTATCAAGAACCGCCGCCACAGTCGCGCCGGCTTTGACGTACTGGCTGGCGACCAGGTACAGCAAGGGCCCGCTGCCCATGAACACCACGCGATGGCCGATGGACACGGCCTGATTCTTTAACGCGATCTGCGCCCCTCCCAGGCTGTAGGTGCCTGCCAGTTGCCAGCCTTCGATGGGCATCAGGCGGTCGGTGGCGCCGGTGCAGAGGATCAGCGCGTCGTAGTCCAGCGTGCTGTGGCGGCCCTGATTGGCGCAGCACAATTGCCCCGGCGTGAGGTTCCAGACCAGGGTGTCGGGCCGGTAATCGATGGCGCCGCGCAGACGATCGAAGGTCTGGTGAAGGTCTTTGGCCTTGTCGGCTTCGCTGCCATACAAGGTGCTGTAATCGCGGGTGAAACCGTCCGGCTGGCGGCGGTAGATCTGCCCGCCGTCGCGGCGGTTTTCGTCCACCAGAATCGGTTTGATGCCGGCCGCCAGCAAGGTTTCGGCGCAGCGCACGCCGGCCGGGCCCGCACCGACGATGACGACGCGATGGGTGCTCAGCTGTGCAGTGGCCATGTCGCCTCCGGTTGTGTGGTGACGATGTCCAGGCCGTCGCGGACTTCGTTGGAGCAGGCGCGCAGGCGTTCACCGCTGCGGGTCCAGACCCAGCAGTCCTGGCACGCGCCCATCAGACAGAAACCGGCGCGGCGGCCGCTGTCGAATTCCGACTGGCGCAGCGCGGTGCCCTGGGTCAGCAACGCCACCATCAGCGTGTCGCCCTGCAACGCTTCGACCGGCGCGCCATCCACGGTCAGGTTGACCGTCGGCCGGCCTTGTTCGGCCAGCCTCAAAAAACGCCCTTTCATGCATACGCTCCAAAGCTTGTGGGGGTAACGCCGCGCTGGGTCGCCAGCAGGTCGGCGGCGTCGCGGTGGCAAAGGATTTCGCTGCCGTTGTCCAGGGTGCGACGGTTCGGCGCGGTGCGGTTGCACAGGCCGTCGATGCGCATCGGACAACGGTTGAGAAAGGTGCACAGCTCCGGCAGGTTGGCCCGCTCGCCTATCGGCGGCAGCTCGCCATGGGTGGCGCCGCAGGTTTCCAGCCAGCCCTGACGCAGTTCCGGCACCGAGTGGATCAACAGGTCGGTGTAGGGATGGTACGGCGCTTCAGCAAAGGATTCGCGGCGGCCGGCGTGGACTTTGTGGCCGCTGTACATCACCACGATGTCATCGCACAGCGCGCGCACGGTGGAGATGTCGTGGCTGATGAACAGGTAGGACACGCCCAGTTGCTGGCGCAGGTCGCGGAGCAGTTCGAGGATCGCCGCGCCGACCACGGTGTCGAGGGCCGAGGTCACTTCATCGCAGAGAATCAGGTCCGGCTTGGCTGCCAGCGCACGGGCCAGATTGACCCGCTGCTTCTGCCCGCCCGACAGTTCATTGGGTCGGCGATCAGCCATGTCTCGCGGCAGGCGCACCAGGTCGAGCAGCTCACCGATGCGTACCTGCAACGCTGCGCCCTTGAGGCCGAAGTACATCTTCAGCGGACGGCTGAGGATGGTCGCCACACTGTGCATCGGGTTCAGCGCGGTGTCGGCGTTCTGGAAGACCATCTGAATCCGGCGAAACTGCTCCGGCGTGCGCTCCGACAAGCTGCCGCCCAACGGCTGGCCGTCGAAGGTCAGGCCGCCAAGGGCCGGGGTCAGCAGCCCCGCCACCACCCGCGCCAGGGTCGATTTGCCCGAGCCGGACTCACCGATCACGCCAATCGCCTGGCCCCGCCGCACGGTGAGGTCGATGTCTTCCAGCACGCGGATCGCCGGCATGCCGTGCAGGTTTTTGTTGCCGTAGCCGGCGGTCAGGCCGGTGATGGTCAGCAGCGGCGCCTCTTCAGCAACGCCACAGGGCGGGCGAATCCGCGTGTCAGGACGCGCGGCGGCGAGCAGGCTGCGGGTGTATTCGTGGGCCGGTGCCTTGAGCAGCGGCGCGGTGGCGCTTCTTTCGAGAATTTGCCCGCCGTTGAGCACGACAATCTGGTCGGCCATTTGCGCGACCACGGCGAGGTCGTGGGACACGTACACCGCCGTGGCGCCGCGCTCACGCACCACACGCTTGAACGCCCGCAGCACGTCGATCTGGGTGGTGACGTCCAGGGCGGTGGTCGGTTCGTCGAGCACCACCAGCAGCGGGTCGCTGATCAGTGCCATGGCGGCCATCACTCGTTGCAGTTGCCCGCCAGAGACCTGGTGCGGGTAGCGACGCCCGATGCGTTCCGGGTTCGGCAGGGCCAGGTCGCGGAACAGGCCGATGGCCTTGGCTTCCAGTTCGGCGCGGGTGCCGAGGCCATGGATCAGCGGCCCTTCGACCACTTGGTCGAGAAGTTTTTTCGCCGGATTAAAGGCGGCCGCCGCGCTCTGGGCAACGTACGAAACGCGATTGCCGCGCAAACCCTGAAGCTGTGTTTCGTCAAGGGCGAGCATGTCGTGTTCGCCGACCTGCACCACGCCGCCGGACAAGCGGCAGCCCCGTCGCGCATACCCGAGCAAGGCCAGGGCAATCGTGGTCTTGCCGGAGCCGGACTCGCCGATCAGGGCCAGCACTTCGCCTTTCTCCAGGGCAAAACTCACGCCCTTGACGATCTCCACTTCGCTGCCCGGATCACCGGCCACCACGCGCAAGTCTTCGACGCGAATCAACTGGGTCATATCAATGGCCTCCTGCGCGTCGACCGCGTCGCGATGACAGGTAGTCGATCAGCAGATTGACGCCGATGGTCAGCGTGCCGATGGCCAGCGCCGGAATGATGATCGCCATCGCGCCCTGATTGAGGCCGCCGATGTTTTCCCGCACCAGCGAGCCGAGGTCGGCGTCGGGCGGTTGTACGCCCAGGCCCAGAAAACTCATGCCGCTGAGCAACAGCACGATGTAGCCGAAACGCAGGCCGAGGTCGGTCAGCACCGGGTTAAGCATGTTCGGCAGGATTTCCCGGCACGCGACGTACAGCTTGCCTTCGCCCCGGGTGCGCGCCACTTGCACGTATTCCAGGGCTTCGATATTGACCGCCATGCTGCGGGCCACCCGGAACGAACCGGGGATGTAGCTGATCACCGCCGTGCAGATCAGCAGCGTGACCGACGAGCCAAACGCCGAGACCATGATCAGCGCGAGCATCTTGCTCGGGATCGAAATGAACGCGTCCATGATCCGGCTGATGATTTCGTCCAGCCACTTGGGCGAAACCACCGACAGCAGCGCGCAGCCGGTGCCGAAGAAGCTGGCCAACAGCGCCGCCACCAGCGACAGGCCGACGGTGAAGCGCGCGCCCACCAGCACCCGGCTGAGCATGTCGCGGCCCAGGTAATCGGTGCCGAACGGATGCGCCAGGCTGAAGCCTTCGAAGATGTTGTCGGAGATCACTTCGCCGACCGGGTGCGGCGCCAGCCACGGGCCGAACAGCGCCACCAGCAGCCAGATCACACAGACGGCAGCGCCGACCAGTCCCAGCCAGGACGGGTTGCCGGAGACCTTGGCCAGCGCCAGGGCAGAAGACGCAGGCCTGGATTTCGCAATGAGCGGGTTCATTGGTTTCTCAGCCTCGGGTTGGAGAGGATGGCGCAGAGGTCGGCGAGCAACACCAACGCCAGATAGGCCGCGCAGAACAGCATGGTGCAGGCTTGCACCAGGGCCATGTCGCGGTTGGTCACGGCATCCACCATCAGGCTGGCAATGCCGGGGTAGTTGAAGATGGTTTCGACGATCACCACCCCGCCGAGCAGGTACGACAGGCTCAGGGCGATGGCGTTGGCAATCGGCCCGATCGCGTTGGGCAAGGCGTGGCGCAGCACGATGCGGATCGGGCTGACGCCTTTAAGGCGGGCCATTTCCACGTACGGGCTGTCGAGTTGGTCAATGACGGCGGCGCGGGTCATGCGCGCCATCTGCGCCACGATCACGCAGCACAGGGTCATCACCGGTAACGCGTAGGTGCGCAAAAACTGCAGCGGCGAAGTGATGTCGGTGGCGTAGGACAGCGCCGACAGCCAACCGAGGTTGACCGCGAAAATCAGCACCGCCAGGGTCGCCACCAGAAACTCAGGCACCGCGACCATGGCCAGGGTGATGAAGCTCAGGCAGCTGTCGATGCGCCCGCCCCGCCCCATCGCCGAACCGATGCCGAGGATCAGCGCCAGCGGCACCGAAACCAGCGCGGTGGCGGCCGCCAGCATCAGCGTGTTCGGCACCCGGCCGGCCATCAACTCGCCCACCGGCATGGCGTTGGACACCGACTGGCCCATGTCGCCGGTGAGCAAATTCATCAACCAGTGCAGATAGCGCAAGACGCCGGGTTGATCCAGCCCCAGTTTCAGGCGAAGCGCCGCCACCTGTTCAGGGGTGGCGAACTGGCCGAGGGATTGCTGCGCCGCGTCGCCCGGCAGCACGGCCGTGATCGCAAACACGACCATGGACACGATCAACAGGGTCACGACCCCGGCACCGAGGCGCCGGCAGATCAACCACAGCGTATGGCTATTCATTGCACTGCCTCCTCAAGCGTCCAGCCACACCTGCTCGGCGAACATGTAACCCATGAAGCCGCCCAACGGGTTGGAGTCGTAGCCCTTGATACGCTGGTCGACGCCGTCGATGTTGCTGATGAACACCGGCACGCCGATGCCGCAGTGATCGTGCACCAGGGTCTGCATGTCGCCGTACATCTTGGCGCGCTTGGCGTCGTCGGTTTCGCCCCGGGCCAGCATCAGCAACTGGTCGAACTGATCGTTCTGCCAGCCGGACTCGTTCCACGGCGCCTTGGACTGGAAGAACTGCGAGAACATCACGTCGGCGTTCGGTCGCGGGTTGATGTTGCCGAAGCTCAACGGGTGCTTCATCCAGTGGTTGGACCAGTAGCCGTCGCTGGGCAGGCGGTTGACGTCCAGCTTGAGGCCGGCCTGTTTCGCCGATTGCTGCAGCAGAACGGCGATGTCCACGGAACCGGTCGCGGCAGGCGACGCCATGACGGGCATGGTGATGCTTTCCATGCCGGCTTTCTTCAGCAGGAATTTGGCTTTTTCAGGGTCGTAGACCGTCTGCGGCAAGTCGGTGTTGAAGTAGCGTGAACCCGGCGCAATAGGGTGATCGTTGCCGACCACGGCGAAGCCACGGAAGACGGCGGACTTGACCTGTTCGCGGTCCAGCAGCAGTTTCATCGCCTGGGTGAATTCCGGGCTTTTGCCGGGGAGCTGGTCCTGGCGAATGATCAAGTCGGTGTAGTTACCCGACGGTGCGTCGACGACGCGGTGTTTCGGGCTGGCGGCAATGCGCGTGGTGGAGCGCGGGTTGACCTCGTTGATCATGTGCACGTCGCCCGACAACAGCGCGTTGACCCGCGACGGTTCGTCGGCGATGGCGATGAATTCGATCTCGTCGAGGTACGGCAGGCCCGGCTTCCAGTAGTTCTTGTTGCGCACCGCCACCGAACGCACACCCGGCTTGAACTCGCCGACGGTGAACGGACCGGTGCCGATGCCTTTGTTGAAGTCGGTGGTGCCCTCCGGAACGATCAGCAGGTGCGACACGGCGAGAATGGACGGCAGTTCGGCGTTCGCGGCGCTGAGGCGAATCTGCACTTCGTTCGGGCCGGTGGCCTTGATTTCGGCGAACTGTTCCATCAGCGGCATGACTTTGGAACCGGTCAGCGGGTCCTTATGGCGGCTGAGGGAGAACACCACGTCGGCGGCGCTGAGGCTTTTGCCGTTGTGGAAGGTCACGTCCTTGCGCAGCGTAATGGTCCACAGCGTGGCGTCAACGTTGTCGATGCGCTCGGCCAGTTCCAGCTGCGGCACCAAGTGCTTATCAAAACGAGTCAGGCCGTTGTAGAACATGTAGTGACGGGCATAGTCGGTGGACAGCGCGCCCTTGGCCGGGTCGAGGGTGTCGGCGGTGGAACTCGACATGCCGGCCACACGGATCTTGCCGCCGGGCTTGCCCTTGCCGCCGGCGGTGGCTTCTTCGGCGAACAGTTTGCCGGCGCTGCCAAACAGGCTGCCCGCCCCCGCTGCGGCGACCCCGGCCAGGCCGAGCATCTGCAAGGCGTTGCGCCGCGACATGCCGCGATTGAGGCCTTCGAATACCCGCAGGCTGTCTGGGCCGGAGATAAGCTCGGGGGTGTCTTTGTGGTCAGTCATATCAAGGCTACCTGTCGATGATCGGGATATTCGAGTGCTCACGGATGTCCGGAGCGTCCTGGAAACGCAGACGACGGTGACGCTACAGCGGCGACTCAGTGCGGCTTCAGTGCAGATAGTCCTGGAAGCGGTAGTACGCGCCCACGAACGGCAGAAACCACGGCTTGCCGAAGTGCCCGGGGATCGCCGGCCATTCCAGTTCACGCCACGGATTGGCCGCCGCGTTGCCGGCCATGACCTCGGCCATGACCTGGCCCATGTGCACGGACATCTGCACGCCATGGCCGCTGTAGCCCATGGAATGAAACACGCCGCCGTGCTGGCCGGCGCGGGGCAGACGGTCGGACGTCATGTCCACCAGGCCGCCCCAGCAGTAATCGATTTTCACGTTGGCCAACGCCGGGAACATGTTCAGCATCGCCGCCCGCAGCACCTTGCCGCTCTTGGCGTCGGACACGCCGTCGGACATGGCAAACCGTGCACGGCCGCCAAACAGCAGGCGGTTGTCCGGGGTCAGGCGGAAGTAATTGCCGATCATGCGGCTGGTCACGTACGCCCGGTGCTGCGGCAATAATTCGTCGATCAGCGCCTGGGGCAAGACTTCCGTGGCGATGACAAAACTGCCCACCGGCACGATTCGCCGGCGATACCAGCCGAGGTCACCGTGCTGGCAAGCGCCGGTCGCCAGCAACACTTGCCCGGCGTGCAGCGAGCCCTTGGCGGTGTTGACCTGATAACCGCCGGCCTGGGGCTTCCAGTCCTTGACCGGGGTGTGTTCGTAGACCATTGCGCCGCTCCGGGCAGCCGCTTCCGCCAGGCCGACACCAAAGCGGCCGACGTGCATCTGCACGCCATTGCGCTGCAACAACGCACCATGGAATTGCGTCGAGTTGACCTCGGCACGGGTTTGCTCGGCATTCAGCAGCTCGACGTCGGCGTCCACCTCTTGGCGGATCAGCTCGCAGGTGCGGGCCAGGCCTTCGTAATGCAGGGGTTTGGCCGCCAGCTTGAGCTTGCCGTTGCGCACCAGGTTGCAGGCGATCTTTTCCTGCTCGACCAGCGACACCACGGTCTGCACCGCGCGTTCATAGGCCTGGTAATAGGCACGCGCTTTGGCCGCACCGAGACTGGCGTGCAGACCGGCGTAGTCCTGCGCCACGCCGGTGTTGCACTGCCCGCCGTTGCGCCCCGAGGCTTCGCCGATCACGCGACCGGCGTCCAGCACGACCACGCTGGCACCCTTGAGCGCCAACGCTCGCGCTGCGGACAGGCCGGTGAACCCGCCGCCGATCACCGCCACGTCGACCTGACCGGGCAAGCCGCCGAGTTGGGCACCGGTGAAGGCCGGTGCGGTGTCGAGCCAATAGGATTCACTGCCCATCTTTAACCCCTTATGTCTTAACCGGCATGCCGCAGCGTTTGAGTTACAGGCCCACCAGCGCCGGTAGCCCGCCGATGTCGGTGATCTGCTGGTACTCAAAGAACGCGTTCGCCGGCACTTCATGACCGCGGGCCACGAACGCCTTGTGCTTGATCTTCATGTCATGGGCCGACATCAGGTCGTAACGGAAGCTCGAAGACACATGCAAGATGTCTTCCGGGCCGCAGCCGAGGTTGTCAAGCATGAACTCGAACGCGGCCAGACGCGGCTTGTAGGCCTGGGCCTGTTCGGCGGTGAAGACCTTGTGGAACGGCGCGCCGAGCTTGTCGACGTTGGACATGATCTGGCTGTCGCTGGCGTTGGAGAAGATCACCAGGGGAATCTTGTCGGCGATCTTCGACAAACCCGCCGGCACGTCGGCATGGGGGCCCCAGGTCGGCACCGCGTCGTAATACAGCTGGCCTTCATCGCGGTACTCGACGCCCCAACGTTTGCAGGTTCGGGCCAGGGCAGTCTTGAGAATGACGTCGTACGGCTGCCAGTCGCCCATGACCTGATCCAGGCGATAGGCCGAAAAGTCTTTGACGAACTGGTCCATCTGTTCAGGCTTGACGCGGTCGGCGAAGAGCTCGCGGGTCATGGTGCCCATGTGGAAGTTGGTGAGCGTGCCGTAGCAGTCGAACGTGATGAATTTGGGACGAAGAAAGCTCATGGAGTGCGGTCCTGAAGTCAGTTGAGTGTGGCAAGCGTTCGCGGCCCTGACGGCGCGGCGGCCTCGTTGCAGCACAGCTTCATTACATCACTGTGAAATCAGCATATGCCGTCTAAAACGCCCCGTGCTCAATACAAACCACCGTTTTAGTGGCTGGCCTCAGCAGAGTTTGCGGTGCGCGCCAGCCTTGGGCAGGGCCAGTGTTTGTGCGCTTTTAGGGGGCTTTTTGTGATGAGGAGGCTCAAGGATGCGGGGTTGAAGCGGCAGAAAGTATGGCGTGGGGATCTTGAGTGCACTGATCGTTCCCTCGCTCCGCGTGGGAACGATCATCGGGGCTGAAACGATAAAATCCACCCTTGGCATTTGCTGCCGCCCTCGCCCCGGATTTAAGTACGAAGTAGGGTCGCGTCCCTCGGCGCGGGACGAATCTGCCGAATATCCCGAGCCCTCTTGTCAGCCCTTTAATCAGGTGGGATACAGGGCGCCAGTGCCACTTGAATACTGCATAACGGAGCCTCGCCATGTCCGCCCTGCCACACCCTTCTTATACCTACCGCCCCATGACCGTGGCCGACCTGACCGCCGCCCATGACCTGTCGGTGCAACTGAAATGGCCTCATCGCCTGGACGACTGGGCAATGTTGCACCGGGTCAGCGACGGTTTCGTGGTCATGGATGGCAAACGCCTGATTGGCAGCGCCTTTGTCTGCCCTCAAGGTGATTTCGCCACCATCGGCCTGGTGATCGTCAGCAACGATTATCAGGGCCAGGGCATTGGACGCCGCTTGATGGAGAGGGCCCTCGCCGCGTGCGAGCCGCGCACGCCGATCCTCAATGCCACCGTCGCCGGCAAGCCGTTGTATGCCAGCCAGGGTTTTGTTGAGTTTGGTCGGGTGCAGCAGCATCAGGGCCAGGCGCAGGTGCCGGCGCTTGATGAGCTGGCCGACGGCGAAATCTGCCGAGCCCTCGGCGCTGACGATCAGACCGCCCTGCTCAACCTCGCCAGGAGCGCCAGCGGCCTCGACCGCCGCGATGTGTTGCGTGACCTGCAAGTCGAGCACGCCATGGGCATCGAGCGTGACGGTCAGCTGCGCGGTTTCGCCCTGCTGCGGCCATTCGGGCGCGGGCGCTGCATCGGGCCGGTGGTGGCGGAAAACATCCAGCAGGCCAAGCACCTGATCGGTGTGTTGCTTGCGCAGGTGCCGGACACCTTTGTGCGCATCGACATCCCCGTGTCCTGCGGCCTGAGCGACTGGCTCGAAGCCGCGGGCCTGAAGAACGTCGACACCGTGGTGCAGATGGCGCGGGGCACCGCGCCCGAGGCCAGCCAGGGCGTCCAACCTTTTGCGCTGATCACCCAGGCGATCGGCTGACTTTGCTACGGAGCGTTAACCATGTCATCTCCCGGTATTTTGCTGTTGGCGCGCGCTGATGGCAGCGGCGTTGCGACGTCTTTCAACACGGCGCCGTTGGGCGCGCTTGATCCCTTTGCCGAGGCACGACAGGTGGCGTGGCGCGGTGATGACGGGGTGTCGGCCGGGCTGGTGCGGCTCACCGGCGATGCGTTGATCGAAGACTTCCCCTACAGCGAGACGCTGGTGGTGCACGCGGGGCATGTGGTGTTGAGCAGCGCGGAGCAGACGCTGGAGTTGGGCGTCGGCGCGAGTGCGGTGATTGGCCGTGGCAGTCGGGTCGCGGTGCATGCGAGCAGTGGCAGTGAGTGGGCGTTTTGTGCGGTGGATGTGGAGAACGCCCCTGCGCGCCCTGGGTTGACGCTGTTGCCGGCGCATTTGTGGCTGGAGCCGTCTGCGACGCTGGAGCCGCCGATTTTGATCGGGCCTGCGCCGCAGTGTCGGGCGTTGAGTCTGTTCGAGGATGAGGTAACGGCGCTGAAGGTGGGGATTTGGGATTCGACGCCTTATCAGCGCCATGGTCGTGCGCATCGGTTGCATGAGTTGATGCATCTGTTGGAGGGGAGCGTGACGCTGGCCGATGACCAAGGGGGTGAGGTGACGGTTAATCCGGGGGATACGGTGTTCGTGGTGAAGGGGGCGTTTTGTGCGTGGACGAGTACGGTTTACGTTCGCAAGGTCTATGCGGTGAAGTGACCTCGGCGGTCTTTGGAGCAAGATCAAGATCAAGATCAAGATCAAGGGCGTCTGCCTAGGGGCAGACTGTTTCGCCTTCGGCGAGTTACTTGGAAAAGCACCCCAAGTAACCAAGGGTGCTTGCTCCTGGTTTGGC
>NZ_MDEN01000053.1 GCF_001705435.1 Pseudomonas graminis | reverse complement strand
CCTGACGGCGCTCTCGCGGCATCCATGCCGCTCGGCCCACTCCACGAGACCTGCGTTCAGCCTGCACCCAAGTCGCGATTGGCGGTGACTGAGCCTTTTGCGTAGGAAGATCAAAAGCGCGCTTACGCTTAGTAGGACCGGCTTTAGCCGGGAAGAGGCCACCTCAAGCGCCGGCATTTTTGCTGATAGCCCCCCTCCCTGTAGGAGTGAGCTTGCTCGCGAATGCTTTATCCAAAACACCCGATATCCGAGGGATGTACCGGCCCCTTCGTGAGCAAGCTCACTCCCACAAGTCCTTAGCGCCTGACCCGCCCTCGATCTGCCTTTGATCTGCCTTTGATCTTGATCTTCAAACACATAACGCTCAGACGACACCTATCGCGACTTGGGTGCAGGCCGAACGCAGACGACGCGGAGTGGGCCGAGCGGCATGGATGCCGCGAGAGCGCCGCTAGGACATGGATGTCCGTTCGGCGCGGGCCCACGGAGCGTCGTCGGAGTGAGGGTATTCCGACGAAGGAGGAACCCAACCAGGAGCAAGCACCCTTGGTTACTTGGGGTGCTTTTCCAAGTAACTCGCCGAAGGCGAAATGTCTGCCGTTAGGCAGACGCCCTTGATCTAAACACAAACAATCAGGCCATTTCCGCCTTTGCCATGGCGATCCTGGTCTTCACCTCCCGCTCAGCGACCTGCTGATCCGTCTTCTGCTTCTGCAGCTCAGTCACCTGCTTGTCCACCGCCGCCTGCTCCTGCGGCGTCATGGCGTCGTATTCCGCCTTGCTGACGCCCGTCAACCGCTGCCGCACCTTCTCCGCGTCGGTCTGGTTCATGTAGGACAGAAACTGATCCTTCACCGAACCCACGCCATCAGAACCCGCGCCATCACTGGCCGCCAGATCATCAGAGACCGTCTTGCTGACACTGTCAGACGACGCGACCTGCTTGTCAGCGCTGGACACAAACGCCGCAGCCGCTGCCGCCTTGTCATCATCCGTCACCGACGACGCCGTGTTGGCCGCCGCTGCCTTCAGGTTCACCATCATCTTGGCAAACGACTCGTCGTAGCCCTGTTTACCGTCATTACCGCTTTGCGCCGCGCCTTCACCATTGCTCGCAATCGCCGCCACGGGTGTGGCGGCGCCGGCCATGGCGCTGGTGTAGGCATCCGTGTCCGCCGTGGCGTAATGCGTATGGCTCACGGCCTTCGACACGAACTGCTGGATAGCACTGTTGCCGATCAACATCTTTCACCTCCTGTTCAGGTTGTCCGATGTACCCCGACAGCAGCAAAACCGATGCCATCCAGCCTGCCCTCCCTGAAAGACCCGTCAACACGGGCCTGCGGACCCAGCGTCAAGCCATGAAGGGCCGCCATGATCGACAATGCTTGCCGTCTGCGGCAGATCCTCGCCGCCGGCTTGCCGTACCGGCCAGCGCGCTGCTGACAACCCGAGGCCGCCGCCCTATTTGAGAAACGCCTTCACCGCCTCATTCACCTGGCCCGCCTCACACGCCGGCGCCATGTGTCCGCAATCGCTGTTGAGTACCAGCAACTGCGCGCGCTTTTGGGTGGCCAGCGCCTTGGAAGGCGCCGGGTCGACCATGCGGTCCTGCTCGGAGGTGATGATCAACAGTCGCGCCTTGATTTTCCCGGCCAGTGCGGCCATGTCGCCGTGACGCAACAGATCGAACGACGTCATCGCCTGCAATTGCCGGTACCAGTCGACCGTGCTGAAGGACTGATTGCTCGCGGTGGCGGGCAACGTGCCGGCAGGTGCGGGACTGGTGCCCACGGTCTTGGCCGCCCTGTGTCCCGGCGTCCACAGATAACCGTTGTGTATCGCCGCGAGCTGTTTGAAAGCCGTGCCCGGCGCATAGTTGCCGTCGTTCCAGCCGGGCGCGCGTTCGATGGCGGCCAGTTCTGCATTCCAGGCCTGCAGGTCGCGTTCGGTCGGGTGAGGCGTGCCGACGATGGTCACCACCTTGCTGGCGAAGTCCGGGTACATCACCGCCCACTGCAACGCCTGCATGCCGCCCATGGAAATGCCGACGATGGCGTGGGCGTGATCGATGCCCAAGTACATGGCCAGCAACCGATGCTGCGCCTTGACCATATCGCGGATGCCGAACTGCGGAAACTTCAGGCGCGGCGCAATCGGGCTGTTGGACGGCGAGCACGACACGCCATTGCCGATGGCGTCCATCGCCACCACGTACCAGCGATTGGTGTCGACCAACTTGCCGGGGCCGATCATGTCGGCCTGGTCGGACGTCCGCCCGGCCAGCCAGGTAGTCACCAGCACGACGTTATTGCGATCTTCTGCCAGCGTGCCGTAGGTGCGATAACCCAAGTCGCAACGTGAGATCTTGCCGCCGGTCATGTTCAACGAGCCAATGTTCACCCGTTGCTGCTCTGCCGCCTGGCAGAGGCCCACACTCATCATGACCAGCAACGCACACAGCCTCCGGTCAGCGTAATGACGCAGTTTCATGGAATTCCTTAGTGATAAAGCCGGGCGTGATAGCGCCTGAAAGATTTGCGGCTCCGGAAAACCATGTACATCAACACCATGCCGTCGCGCTGCGCCATCAGCGTAGACGGTTATGCCGTATGAGCGAGGCCGCTTCACGACTATTTTTTCAGGCCATTCAATAGCCTGAGTCATTTACGGTTGTGCGCCGCTTTCACCCGTCAAGGCGACAGATATCAGCATGAGGACTCCCCCTGCTCCACCGGCGATGGTAGCGTGCGGTGGTTTCTGATCGAAGGATCAGACCTTTCTCTCAACATGCCTGCCAAGGAATGCCCCACCCAATGGACTTTTCGCTCAAGCACCTCACCGCCGCTACATTGATTTTCTCCGGCGTCTGCGCCTTCACACCCGCTGCCTTTGCCAACCTCACCGCGCAACAGAGCAGCACGATTGTCGGCACCTTCAAGGAAAACGCCGTCACTGATTTCCGCCAGTTCCTCAAGACCGTCAGCACCACCGACGTGGTCAAGGCGGCGGGCATCGAGCCGGCGATCAGCGCCTTCCTCGCCAATAAAAAACTGTCCGCCGATGAGCAGAACGATATCCATCGCCTGTTGGGGGTTTATGCGCGGGTGAAATACGGCAGCGCCGCCACCGAAACCCTGCGCGAACTGGTCGCCATCCCCACGTTCCAGACCGCTGGCGTCGCGCAACACGACAACCCCGCGTTCATCAAGATTGCCGAGAAAATCAAAACCCTCGCCCAGTCGTTCAACCTGACCTTCCGCAATATCGACAACCGCGTGTACGAGGTTTCCCTTGAGGGTTCAAGCCCTGAAGTGGTGGGGATTCATGCCCACGCCGACGTCGTTCCGGTCACCCCGGAAAACTGGGTGCTGGCTGACGGCACCCGCCTCGATCCGTTCAAAGTGACCCTGATCGGCGACCGCATGTACGGGCGCGGCACCGAGGATGACAAGAACGGTATCGTCGTCGCGCTGTACGCCATGAAGGTGATCAAGGAAGAGAAGCTGCCACTGGCGCGCAATTTCAAGCTGCTGATCGACACCACCGAAGAAACCTCCGGCGACGCCATTCCCTACTACTTCGAGCGCAACCCGACGCCGGCCTACAACCTGGCACTCGATGGCAGCTACCCGGTGGTGATCGCGGAAAAGGGTTACGGCACGGTCATGGCCAGCTTCCCCCGTCGCACCGCCGAAGGCGCGGGCGCGGAAATCACTTCGATGACCGGCGGCATGGCGACCAACCAGATCCCGTCAAAATCAGTCGTCACGCTGGTCAGCGATCAGCCCGTTGAACTCGCCGCCGAGCTGCAGAAAGCCGGCGCTGAGTACGCCCAGCGCAACGGCGGCAACTTCAAGGTCGACGCAGAAGTCGCCGGCAAGGAGGTCAAGCTGACGGTCACCGGCGTCTCGGCGCACTCCTCCGAGCCTGAATCGGGGGTCAACCCGGTGGCGCGGATGCTCGATTTCATCAACGGTCTGGATGGCAAGGTCGCGCTCAAGCACAACGCGATCACCGACGCCGCGCGCTATGCCGCTGACAACTGGGGCCTTGATTACCTGGGCAGCAAACTGGGCGTCGGCTTCAGCGATGAGTTCATGGGCCCGCTGACGGCCTCACTGACCTACGTGGCGATGGACGACAAGGCCTTCAAGCTGGCGGTCAATCTGCGCGTGCCAAGGGGCAAATCGCCGGAAGCACTGAAAGCGGAAATCGCACAGAAGTTGACGGCCTGGACCCAGCAGTGCCACATCACGCCGGGCTTTGATTACTCGATCGCCGAGCCGATGTACCGCAACCCTGAGGGCGAGTGGGTCAAGGCGCTGTTGGCCGTGGCCACCGAGAACCTGGGCATGGAGCACAAGTTCGGCACGTCCGCCGGCGCCACGTCCGTGCATGAGCTGCCCAACGGCGTGCAGTTCGGCCTGGCCAAACCCGACGTCAAATACACCGGTCACACCGACGCCGAGTTCAAGACCACCGAGCAGTTCCTGCTGGACTTGCAGATCGTCACCGAAATGATGGGCCGCATCGGTCAACTGCCGAAACTCTGACCACCCTGCCCCGGGGCCCGCTGCGGTGGCGGGCCTGATTCGCGCGACTGAAGATACGTACATCAGGGGCTCAGTGCTGAAGTTTCGAGCCAGTCCGACGCACGATCTTGATCGAGTGTTTGAGGTTGGGCTTGCGGGTCACGCTGATCGCCCGTTGGGTGACCGTGTCCAGGGTGATGTTCCAGAAGCCGGTGCTGGGCACCACGATTTTCGCTGGGAAGCTGTCGAAGGCGCCGCCGTGATAGGTGTGCCGACCGCCGTTCTTGAAACTGCGGAAGTTGGCATCACTCATGAGGCGGATATTGCAGGCGTTCGAGGACTCGATCACCACAATGTCGCCTTCATTCAGGTGTTCGCGTTGGTGGATGAATTTCACGGGGATCCCACGGCAGAGTTGAAAACGGCCGCGAGAATAGCACGGAGGCCTGGCCCGGAAGGCGGTGCTCACATGACCGCCTGAGCTACAGCCCAAAAAAAACCTCATGATCGCTCATGAGGTTTTTTTGTTTCTGGCCATTGGTTCAGAGGTATGGCGACCGACGCCTTCCCGGCTGAAGCCGGTCCTACAAGCCGGCGTACACCCCGTGCCACTGGATGCATGGAATGCATTGAGTGGGACCGGCTTTAGCCGGGAAGAGGCCGGTGTGTACGCCATCGTTTTTGCAGGGTGGCAACCGACGCCTTCCCGGCTGAAGCCGGTCCTACGACACCGCATGAGCCAGTAGGACCAGTTTTAGCGAGGTATCACGCCGGGGCGCTGGTGCGGATCAGGTGGTCGAAGGCGCTGAGGGAAGCCTTGGCGCCCTCGCCCACCGCGATCACGATCTGCTTGTATGGCACGGTGGTCACGTCACCGGCAGCGAAGATGCCCGGGATCGACGTCTCACCGCGTGGGTCGATGATGATCTCGCCCCGTGGCGACAGCTCGATGGTGCCCTTCAGCCATTCGGTGTTCGGGAGCAGGCCGATCTGCACAAAGATACCTTCCAGCTCGATGGTGATGTCTTCACCCGTAAGGCGGTTCTTGTAGCGCAGGCCGTTGACCTTCTGGCCGTCGCCGGTGACTTCGCTGGTCAACGCGCTGGTCAGCACCGTCACGTTGGGCAGGCTGTGCAGCTTGCGTTGCAGGACCGCATCGGCGCGCAGGTTGGCGTCGAATTCCAGCAAGGTGACGTGGGACACGATACCCGCCAGGTCGATGGCCGCTTCCACACCGGAGTTGCCGCCGCCGATCACCGCCACGCGCTTGCCCTTGAACAACGGACCGTCGCAGTGCGGGCAGTACGCCACGCCTTTGTTGCGGTACTGCTGCTCACCCGGCACATTCATTTCGCGCCAGCGTGCGCCGGTCGCCAGAATCACCGTCTTGCTCTTCAACACGCCACCGCTGGCAAACTTGACCTGGTGCAGCTCGCCGTTCTTGCCCGGAATCAGTTGCTCGCCGCGCTGCAGGTTGATGACGTCGACTTCGTACTGCTTGACGTGTTCTTCGAGGGCGACCACCAGCTTCGGCCCTTCGGTGTGCTGCATCGAGATGAAGTTCTCGATCGCCATGGTGTCGAGCACCTGACCGCCGAAACGCTCGGCTGCCACAGCGGTGCGGATGCCCTTACGGGCAGCGTAGATCGCTGCGGAGGAACCTGCCGGGCCACCGCCGACGACGAGCACGTCGAACGCTTCTTTGCCATTCAGCTTCTCGGCCTGACGATCGCCGCCGCTGGTGTCGATCTTCGCCAGAATCTCTTCCAGGTTCATGCGGCCCTGACCAAACAGCTCGCCGTTCAGGTAGATGCTTGGCACGGACATGATCTGGCGGTCGGTGACTTCCTGCTGAAACAGGCTGCCTTCGATGGCGACGTGTTCCACGTTCGGGTTAAGAACAGCCAGCAGGTTCAGCGCCTGGACCACGTCCGGGCAGTTCTGGCAGGTCAGCGAAAAGTAGGTTTCAAACTTGAATCCACCGGTCAGGCTGCGTGCCTGCTCGAGGGTGTCCTCGGAGGATTTGGACGGGTAGCCGCCGACTTGCAGCAGCGCCAGCACCAGCGAGGTGAATTCGTGACCCATTGGCAGACCGGCGAAACGCAGCTTGATGTCCTGGCCCGGGCTGTTCAGGGCGAAGGACGGCGTGCGTGCATCGCTGCCATTGGTGTCCAGGGTGATCTTGTCGGAGCTGCTGACGATGTCATTGAGCAGGGCGAGCATTTCCTGGGATTTTGCGCCGTCATCAAGGGACGCAACGATCTCGATCGGGCGAGTGATCCGCTCCAGGTAAGATTTCAACTGAGCTTTAAGATTGGCGTCCAACATGGTTCGGCTTCCTTCTTCACTTTCAGGTCTGGATACGTTCAAGATCTAGCGGGTTCTACAAAAAAAAACGCCCAGGCGATGACCGCCCGGGCGTTTTTTGGGGGCGATGCGGTTTACGTGCTCATGGGCTCATCGCCCCCGATCCGGTCATGACGACTTAGATCTTGCCAACCAAGTCCAGCGAAGGAGCCAGGGTGGCCTCGCCTTCTTTCCACTTGGCTGGGCAGACTTCGCCCGGGTGAGCAGCAACATACTGAGCCGCCTTGATTTTGCGCAGCAGCTCGGAAGCGTCACGGCCAACACCGCCGTCGTTCAGTTCGACGATTTTGATTTCGCCTTCCGGGTTGATCACGAAAGTACCGCGGTCAGCCAGACCTGCTTCTTCGATCAGGACGTCGAAGTTGCGGGAGATTTTCAGGGTCGGGTCACCGATCATGGTGTACTGGATTTTGCCGATGGCTGGCGAAGTGTTATGCCAGGCAGCGTGGGCAAAGTGGGTGTCGGTGGAAACGCTGTAGATTTCGACGCCCAGTTTCTGGAACTCGGCGTAGTTGTCCGCCAGGTCTTCCAGCTCGGTTGGGCAAACGAAGGTGAAGTCAGCCGGGTAGAAGAACACCACAGACCATTTGCCTTTCAGGTCGGCGTCCGACACTTCTACGAAGTTGCCGTTCTTGAAAGCAGTTGCCGTGAACGGTTTGACTTGGCTGTTGATGATAGGCATCAGTGAATCTCCTGAGGGTTGTGAAAATGGGGTGTTACAAATTCGATGGGGAGGATACTACGCAAAATCGTCAGCAGGGACTCATTGGCAAAGCTCATGCTGATGATTGGTTTTGACTATAAGGATGCTTTATTAATAGAAGACGTCGTTGGGCGGGTGCGGTTGGGCCACCCGCACCGTCGACCGGAAAGCTTCCCGGCTAAAGCCGGTCCTACTTGTCCAGCCAGTCCTGGTGATCCAGCCAGTCCTAGGCTGCCGATTCGATCAGGCTTCGCACCCGCACGGCAAGTTCGTCGATGCTGAAGGGTTTGGTGAGTAAATCCATGCCATCGTCGAGGAAGTCACCACGCACCTCGGCCTCCCGCGCATAGCCGGTCATGAACAAAACCTTCAGCCCCGGGCGATGCTGGCGTGCCACTTCTGCCAACTGGCGACCATTCAGACCCGGCAGTCCCACATCCGTGACCAGCAGATCAACGGGCTCGGCTCCCTGCAAAACCACCAGTGCCTCATGACTGTCGCAGGCGACGTTCACGCGATAACCCAGCTCCTTCAACACATCCACCACCAGCATGCGCACCTCAGCCTCGTCCTCCACCACCAGCACGCGCTCACCCAGGCCGGCGCGAGGCGGCTCGAAGCTGCGAGGGACGGCGGGGGGAAGCTCGGCAACCTCGTGGTGACACGGCAACAGCAAGTCGATGCGCGTACCACGCCCTTCTTCGCTGGAAATGCTGACCCGGCCGCCGGTCTGGTTGATGAAGCCATAGACCATCGACAGGCCCAGGCCAGTGCCCTGCCCGATCGGCTTGGTGGTGAAGAACGGATCAAAGGCCCGTGCGATAACCTCGCTGGACATGCCCAGCCCGGTGTCCTGCACACGAAGGCGCACGTAGTCGCCCGGCGCCAGCGCGTCCTGCAGCAGGGCAATGTGGGTCAGCTCGGTCTGGATCAATAACCGACCGCCATCGGGCATCGCGTCGCGGGCGTTGATGACCAGATTAAGCAACGCATTCTCGAGCTGATGCTCATCGGTGTTGGTCAGGCACGAGATCGTGTGCAGGTCGACTTCCAGCTCGATGCTTTCACCAATGGTCCGGCGCAGCAGTTCTTCCATCGACGTCACCATGTGGTTGACGTCCACCGGCCGCTGGTTCAGTGACTGGCGACGGGCGAACGCAAGCAGGCGATGGGTGAGCGACGCAGCGCGGTTGGCCGAGCCCATGGCGGCCTCGATGTAACGATCGATCTCCGACACGCGCCCTGCGGCGACCCGACGCTGGATCAGGTCCAGTGCGCCGAGCACGCCGGTGAGCATGTTGTTGAAGTCGTGTGCGATGCCGCCAGTCAGCTGGCCGATGGCGTCCATTTTCTGCGCGTGGCGCAAGGCCTCTTCAGCCTGGGCGCGCTCACTGATTTCGACCTGCAGTCGCTCGTTGCTTTCGGCCAGTTCGCGGGTGCGCTCGGCGACGCGCTGTTCGAGGCTCTCGTTCAGCTCGCGCAGCGCGTCCTCGGCACTGACCTGGGCCGTGATGTCCGTGCTCGTGCTCAACCAGTGGATGATGCTGCCGCGCTCATCGCGGATCGGCAATGCGCGGGAGAGGAACCAGCGGTACTGGCCGTCCTTGCCGCGCAGCGGGAAGGTGTCCTCCCACAACGAGCCGGTGGCGAAGCAGCGCTGCAGACGTGATTCGACCCGCTGCCCATGGTCAGGGTGATGCAACGATCGCCAGCCCAGCGCCATCATCGCTTCGTATGAGGTGCCGGTGTAGCTGTACCAGCGTTCGTTGTACCAATGGATGTGACCGGCGGGGTCAGCGATCCAGGCCAACTGACTCATGTTGTCGGCGAGGCTGCGAAACTGCCGCTCACTCTCATCAAGCGCTTCGGTTCTGGAAAGCGCCTGGTCATCAGGTCCTGCTGGATTCAAGGGCATGGCTGCCGAAAAACTCGTGCTGGTCAAAGAGTGGGTCCGTCCCTAAAAACAATGGCTGGCCCGGCTCCCTCCATGGAGGCCGGACCGTTCACGTGTGCCGCGCGAGGCTTAACAACACGTGCCGGGTGATGCTTAGCGTGTCGGTGTGCGCATGGTGACGAATTCTTCCGCCGCCGTAGGGTGCACACCGATGGTGTCGTCGAAAATCTGCTTGGTGGCGCCGGCCTTGAGGGCGATCGCCAGGCTCTGAATGATCTCGCCGGCGTCCGGGCCGACCATGTGGCAACCCAGCACGCGATCGGTTTTGGCATCGACCACCAGTTTCATCAGGGTGCGCTCCTGATTATCGGTCAGCGACAGCTTCATCGGCCGGAACGTGCTTTCGAACACCTGCACCTCATACCCGTCCTTCATGGCTTCTGCCTCGGTAAGACCGACCGTGCCGATGTTCGGAAGGCTGAACACGGCAGTGGGAATGTGGCGGTAATCCACAGGGCGGTACTGCTCGGGCTTGAACAGGCGCCGCGCGACGGCCATGCCCTCGGCCAGCGCCACCGGCGTCAACTGCACGCGGCCGATGATGTCGCCGACGGCGATGATCGACGGCTCGGTGGTCTGGTAATCACCGTTGACCTTGATGAAGCCCTTGTCATCCAGCTCGACGTTGACGGTGTCCATGCCCAGGTTGTCCAGCATCGGGCGGCGCCCGGTGGCGTAGAACACGCAGTCGGTGTTGAAACGGCTGCCGTCGTTCAGGCTCAGTTGCAAGGTGCCGTCGGCCAGCTTCTCGATACTGCTGATCTCGGTCTTGAAGCGAATGTCCATCTCGCGCTTGGCGAGCTCTTCGTGCAGATGGGTGCGCACGCTCTCATCGAAGCCGCGCAGGAACAACTCGCCGCGGTACATCAGCGAAACGTCAGCGCCCAGGCCGTTGAAGATCGAGGCGAACTCCACCGCGATGTAGCCGCCGCCGACCACGACGACGCGCTTGGGCATCTGCTCGAGGAAGAACACTTCGTTGGAGGTGATGGCGTGCTCGCGGCCCGGAATGTCCGGCACCTGTGGCCAGCCACCGGTGGCAATCATGATGTGCTCGGCCGTGTGAACCTGGCCGTTGATTTCGACTTCGTGGGGGCCGCGCAGGCGTGCATGGCCTTCCATCAGTGACACGCCGCTGCTGTCCAGCAGCTTGCGGTAGACGCCATTGAGGCGGCTGATCTCGCGGTTCTTGTTGGCGATCAGGGTGGGCCAGTCGAAATGCGCCTCGCCACTGCTCCAGCCATAGCCTTTCGCCTGTTCGAAGTCTTCGGAATAGTGCGCGCCGTAGACCATCAGCTTCTTCGGTACGCAACCGACGTTGACGCACGTGCCCCCCAGATAACGGCTCTCGGCAACGGCCACGCGCGCACCGAAGCCGGCGGAAAACCGCGCCGCCCGGACGCCCGCCGAGCCTGCGCCGATTACAAAAAGGTCAAAGTCGTAGCTCATCTGTCTCTCCTAAGCGATGCGCTAGCATAACCGCTTGAGCGCGCTCGGCAAGTTCCGCAGGGCAGAAACGACAAAGCCACCCGAAGGTGGCTTTGTCATACATACAGCGGCGTGGCAAAAGCCAGTACAACTGCTGTCATGTGCAGATTACAGTTCTTTGTAGAAATGCTCGAAGCAGAAGTTGGTGGCTTCGACGTAGCCGGCCGCACCGCCACAATCGAAACGCGTGCCTTTGAATTTGTAGGCCAGTACGTTGCCTTCAGCAGCTTGCTTCATCAAAGCGTCAGTGATCTGAATTTCACCGCCTTTGCCCGGCTCGGTCTGCTCGATTTTCTCGAAAATGTCCGGCGTGAGGATGTAACGACCAATGATCGCCAGATTCGAAGGCGCATCTTCAGGCTTTGGCTTCTCGACCATGTCGGTCACGCGGAACAGGCCAGGCTTGATCTCTTCACCCGCGATCACGCCGTATTTGTGAGTCTGATCGGCAGGCACTTCCTGAATGGCGACGATCGAGCATTTGTACTGCTTGTGCAGCTTGACCATCTGCTCCAGGACACCGTCACCGCCGGGATTGACACACAAGTCATCCGCCAGAACCACGGCAAATGCTTCGTTGCCAATCAGAGGCCGGCCGCTGAGAATTGCGTGGCCTAGACCTTTCATTTCGGTTTGACGGGTGTAGGAGAAGCTGCATTCGTCGATCAGTTTGCGGATGCCGACCAGGTATTTCTCTTTGTCGGTGCCTTTGATCTGGTGTTCGAGCTCGTAGCTGATGTCGAAGTGGTCTTCCAGCGCGCGCTTGCCGCGGCCAGTAACGATGGAGATTTCGGTCAAACCGGCCTCCAAGGCCTCTTCTACGCCGTATTGGATCAGTGGCTTGTTAACAACTGCCAGCATCTCTTTGGGCATGGCCTTGGTCGCTGGCAAAAAGCGAGTGCCGTATCCGGCTGCAGGGAACAAGCATTTCTTGATCATATAAATCCTTGATGAGCTGGGGGTCTTGCGGCGCAGTCTAATGAGGCGGCGATAACCTTACAATGCCGCTACTGGCCGTTCGCTGCCTAGGTAGAGGAACGCTGACGCAGATAGTTCCGCAAATAGTTCCGCAGAGAGTTCCGCAAATAGCTCAGCAACCCGCTGCCTCGCCACGCTTCACCCACTGATTACTGGAGTTCCATGCTGTCCGTCATACGAGGGCATCCAGCGCCGCGCAACCGCCGTTCGGTGACCTTCGCAAGCGTAGCTCTGTTCGCCATCCCCCGTGGGAAATTGTGCGATTGCCCTTTGGCATTTGCCGATTATCATGGGCGCCTGAATCACTAATCGAGACAAGTCGATGTCTGAAGTCAAAAGCGTGAACGGGTACCAGATCAAGAAACTCCAGGACGGCCAATGGTGGCTGGTCGGCCACGACGGTGAAGCCGTGGCAGGCCCGTTCTCCAGCGAGAGCAGCGCCATTGAAGTCGCCGCCGTATTCGAAGACACGCCAGCCCCGCGTCGTCGGGCTGACAAGAAAGACTGATCCCCTTGCCCGGCCAGCCCCGCAATGGGGCATGGCCCGGGCGCAGGTCGGGTCCAGCGGTGCTCATGCTCGGTTAACTCAGCGCGCGCACCCTGCAAAAAATGTCGGGTGATGCCGGAACGATGGCACCCACCCCAAGTCTGAGACTAGCAATCCCAAAGCAGCACACCCCACACCGGCCCTCATCGCGAAGCATTCCACCATGATCAAGATCTTATCCGTCATTGCTGTACTGGCCTTGACCGGTTGCGCGACTGCGCAGAACACCTACCTCAAAGACGGCAAACAGGCGTTGAGCATCGACTGCTCCGGCGAAGCCATGTCCTGGGCCGCTTGCTACGAAAAGGCTGACGCTTCCTGCGCGGGCACCGGCTATAACATCGTCAGCACCAACGGCACGCCGCAACCCAAGGAAGATGACAAGACCCTGGGTGTCGATGTCGGCAACTATAAAAACCGCACGGTGCTGGTGGTCTGCAAATAACGTCGCTGGCCGTTTACCGCTGTACCCACGTCACTTCCTGATGCTGTCAAAACCGCGTCATTCGCCCGAGATACAGGCCGTCACGGCGTGCTGCACGTCTTTGGGTCGCAGCGGGTTGTTCGACATGCGCTCGAACAGCTTGATCGAGCTGCCGCCGGAGCGGGTCTCGATGTCGACGATGGCAGCAGGATCACTGCTCAGCAGCTTCTGTGGAACGATGATGCGCAGGCCCTCTTTGTGCGGCTCGATCTGCGGCGGCTTGCGGCTGTCGGAGATGCGTCCGACAAAGCACGCGGCATAATCCTTCGGCGACTTGCCGGACATCACACTCATGGTCGCCGGGGTGTGTTCAATGTCTGTAACTGTGGCGCAGCCGGTCATCGCCAGGGCCAGAATAACAACCGCCAATTTCATACAATCCCTCCAGTAAAGGTCCTTACGACAAGCCTGACCCGGATTAAATCCCGCACGCCTGCTTTTTTAACTGCCAGCCTTGCTGTCAGCGCTGCGCTGATTCGGGCTGAGGGCAGCGCAATAAAACCCGCCGGGATGATCAATGCCCAGGCTCGCCGTGCTATCGTTTCGGGTTTTCGAGAACGCTGTCTCCGGAGACACCCATGAAATTCGTTCACCAGCGCGAGCACCTCAACGAAGACGACATGGTCGTCATCGAGTGCTCCCAGCTTTGCAACATACGCCTGATGAGTGATGCCAACTTCCGCAGCTTCAAGAACGGCGGCCGTCACACCTACCACGGTGGCGCATTCGACCGTTTCCCTGCCAAGATCGCGGTGCCCAGCACCGGCTTCTGGAACATCACCATCGACACCGCTGGCCGCAAACTGGACAGCCATGGCGGGCGCAAAACCGCTTTTACCCATTCGATCAAGATCGTCCGCCGCTCGTCCTCGCGTCTGAGCTGATGGGCCATTGAACACCGGACGACGTGAAATCTTTGTGGTTTTTTTGCGAACATCCGGTCAGCGTTTCCAAGGAGTCAAATGTGAGCACCCCTGCCCCCGTCGTCAAATACGCGATCAGCTACAAGCTCAACGGTGAGCGTCGTTTCGAATTTGCCCTGTTGCAGTCGCCTTCCGCCGAGGAAGCCCTGGCAGCCCTGCAGAAAATGCACGCCGACGGTGATGATGTCATCAGCGATGTGAAGGTCAGCAAAGCGCTGTAGGCGAAATCTGGATCGGGGAAGCCCATGGTGATGCAGCGCAAAGGCACGACGCCGGCGACGTTTGATCTGTTCGCGGAGGACACGCCGCAGTTGCCTTCCCGGGAGCAGATCGGGCCGGAATCGTATGTCTTCCGTGGCTTCGCCTTGCCCTTTATCGAGTCATTGCTGCCTGCGCTGGAGTCGGTTCTTGCGCAGGCGCCGTTCCGCAACATGGTCACGCCCGGTGGTTACACGATGTCGGTGGCGCTGAGCAGTTGCGGGGAGTTCGGCTGGACGTCAGACCGAAGTGGCTATGCCTATTCTCCGGTCGATCCCATGACGGGTCAGCCGTGGCCGGCGATGCCCGAGGTTTTGATGGAGCTGGCGGTGGCGGCGGCCTCGGCGGCGGGGTTTGAGGGGTTTGTGCCGGATGCGTGCCTGATCAATCGTTATATTCCCGGGGCGAAGATGTCGCTTCATCAGGATAAGGATGAGCGCGGTTTGGAGTGGCCGGTGGTGTCGGTGTCGCTGGGTTTGCCGGCGATGTTTTTGTTCGGTGGTCATGGGCGCGGTGATCCGACTCAGCGGGTGCCGTTGTTTCATGGGGATGTGGTGGTGTGGGGCGGGGTTGATCGGTTGCGCTTTCATGGGGTGCTGCCGATTCGGCAGGCGGAGCATCCGGAGCTGGGGGAGCAGCGGATCAATTTTACGTTCCGTAAGGCGCGGTGAGGGGACTGGTGAGGGGAGTGATTTATTTACAGCGCTTCATCGTAAATTAATCTGTCCCCGAGTGCGCTTGTCCCCGAGTGCGCGGTGCGGCTGAGAGGGGTCTGCCTAACGGCAGACATTTCGCCTCCGGCGAGTTACTTGATAAAGCCCCAAGTAACCAAGGGCTTGTGCTCCTGGTTGGGCCCCTCCTGCGTCGGGGTTCCTTCACTCCGGTCTCGCTCCGTGGGCCCGCGCCGAACGGACATCCATGTCCTGACGGCGCTCTCGCCGCATCCATGCGGCTCGGCCCACTCCACGAGACCTGCGTTCAGCCTGCACCCAAGTCGCGCTTGGCGGTGTCTGGGCTTTTTGCGTATGAAGATCAAAATCTACAGCAAAAGCTTCCCGGCTGAAGCCGGTCCTACAGGGTGAATGCGGTGCTTTTAGTGGGACTGGCTTTAGCCGGGAAGAGGCCCCTGTGAGCAGCCTCAATCCATCGGTCTAGCGCCTGACGCCTTCCCGCCTAAAGCCGGTCCCGCTGATCGGCACGATCGCCTGGACCTGTTCCACTAGGGCTGTGTGGCCGCGCGGGTTTTTACGGGGCAGACGACGCGGTGCAGGTTGAGGGCGGTGTTGATGATGCCGATGTGGCTGAAAGCCTGGGGGAAGTTGCCGAGCATGCGGTTTTGCTGGGGGTCGTATTGTTCGGCGAGGAGGCCGACGTCGTTGCACAGACCGCACAGGCGTTCGAAGAGGAGTTGGGCTTCTTCGTCGCGGCCTTGGAGCACGTAGACGTCGGCGAGCCAGAACGAGCATACCAGGAACGTCCCTTCGCTGCCCGACACGCCATCGGTGCTGCGCTCGCTGTCGTAGCGCAATAGCAGGCCGTCTTTCATCAGCGATTGTTCTATCCGCGTGACGGTGCCGGTGACGCGGGGGTCGTCGACGGGGAGGAAGCCGGTGAGCGCGATCTGCAGCAGACTGGCGTCCATTTCCTGGCCGCCGTAGGTCTGCACGAAGCTGCCCAGTGCGGCGTCGTAACCGTTGGCGCAGACGTCGGCGTGAATCTGATCGGCAACCTGCCGATAGTGCTGTCCCCGCTCGCGCTCTTCCGGGTCATCGCTCTTGGCCAACACCCCGGCATTGCGGTCGAACGACACCCAGGCCATGACTTTGGAATGGGTGAAGTGCCGCGGCGCCGAACGGATTTCCCAAATGCCGGCGTCCGGTTGATGCCAGACTTTTTCCAGAAACGGCATGATCACTTTCTGGATTTCCGTGCCGCGCGGCAGCGCCGGCAATCCGTTTTTAAGGGCTTGGGTCATGGCGTCGGCGACTTCGCCGTAGACGTCCAACTGCACCTGACTGGCCGCGCCGTTGCCCACCCGCACCGGACGCGATTGCGCGTAACCGGCCAGCCAAGGCAATTCATACTCCAGCAAACGTCGCTCGCCTGCCAGGCCGTACATGATCTGGACTTGATCCGGGTTGCCGGCGATGGAGCGCAGCAGCCAGTTGCGCCACGCAGTCGCTTCTTCGAAGTAGCCCAGGTTCATGAACGCCAGCAGGGTCATGGTCGCATCGCGCAGCCAGCAGAAGCGGTAATCCCAGTTGCGCTCGCCGCCCAACTGTTCGGGCAGCGACGTGGTCACCGCTGCGACGATCCCGCCGGTGGGCGCGTAGGTCATGGCTTTGAGGGTGATCAGCGAACGTTTGACCTGATCCGTCCAGGGACCGACATCCGGGCAGCGGTCAGAAAAACCCCGCCAGAACGTTTCGGTCTGCTGCAGCGCCAACTCCATATCGAAGCCCCCACGCACCGGCTCGTGGGAGACCTGCCAGGACAACGCGAAACCCAGCCGCTGGCCTGCTTCAACGCTGAACAGGCTCTCGGTGTGGTGGTCCATCGGGTGCAGTTCGGCAGGCGTGCGCAGCACTAGCATGTCCGGGCCGGCAACGGCGGTCATGGTGTGCGGCTCGCGCTTCTCGACCCACGGCACCGTGCTGCCGTAGTCAAAGCGAATCGCCAGGTCCATGGAGAAATCCACGCGCCCTTCCACGCCGACGACGATGCGCACCACGCTGCTGTCGATCTCCATGGGCATGAAATCGATGAGCAACGCCTGTCCGGTGTCGGTGGTGAAGAGGGTTTCGAGAATCAGTGTGCCGTCGCGATAGCTGCGGCGCGTCCGGGCGCGGCCGTCAACCGGGGCCAGCTTCCAGCGCCCGTTGTTGCTGTCACCCAGCAGCGCGGCGAAACAGGCTGGCGCATCAAAGCGCGGGAAACACAGCCAGTCCAGTGACCCGTCGCGGGCCACCAGCGCGGCGGTCCGGCAGTTGCCGAGCAGCGCATAGTCTTCAATCAACACAGCCATCGGGCGGTTATCCCTCTCGGCGAGCACGTTAGTGTTGTTGTGCGCCGTGCCCTTGAGTAGCTGAACCCATGAGTAGCAGCGCAATCGCCGCCCCGAATCAACGGGGCAGGATGTATCGCTCGATGGCCCTGGCCAGCCCGTCATCGGCATTGCTGTCGGTAACGTAGTTGGCTTGGGTCTTCACGCCCACTTCGGCCTGCCCCATGGCAATCGACAACCCGGCGCGTAGGAACATAGCCACGTCGTTGCCCGCATCGCCGATCGCGGCGGTGTGGGCTAGTGGGACGCCCAACGCATCGGCCAGCGTCTCAAGGGCAGTGCCCTTGTTGGCGTCCAGTGCGGTGACGTCGAGGTAATAGGATTGTGAACGGGCTGCCAATGCCGACTCGGCGATCAGCGGGTTGAGCCTGGCCTCAAGGCGCTTGAGCAGCTCGAAGTCCTTGCTCGCCGCGACGATCTTGTCGATGCGGTCCAGGTAGTCGTCGAAGCTGGCGACGTGGACGAAGTCGTAGCCCAGCGTGTTGCGCTCGTGGTCGACGTAATCCCCTTCGGGATTGAGCAGCAGCCACTGGTCGTCGGCGAACACCCAGACCGCCACCGCCTCGCTGGCGAACAGCTCGAGGCTGGTGCGCGCCGCGGCGGCATTGATGCGGTGGGCCTTCAGCAGGCTGCCGTCAGGATTGATGATGTTGGCACCGTTGAACGCCACGGTCGGCAGCGTGATGCCCAAGGCTTCGATCTGCTGCCGCATGGCCCGAGGGGGCCGGCTGCTGGCGACCGAGAAATGAATCCCGGCCTCCTGCAGCTTGCGCACCGCATCGATGTTGGCCTGGCTCAGGCTGTGATCGGGGTGCAGCAGCGTGCCATCGATGTCGGACAACATGAACTGGATGAGGGACTGCGAAGCGTCACTCATCCCAGGCGCTGCCATGTGCGGCCGTCACGGGCCAGCAACTCATCGGCCTCCGAGGGCCCGTCCTCACCCGCGTGGTAGAGGTCCACCTGCGGATCCTTGGCCCAGGCATCGATGAACGGCTGCACGGCACGCCAACCGTTTTCAATGTTGTCGGCACGCTGGAACAGGGTCTGGTCACCGGTCAGGCAGTCGTAGATCAGGGTTTCGTACCCGGTCGACGGCTGCATCTCGAAGAAGTCCTTGTAGGCGAAACCCAATTCAATGGTCTGCATGTCGAGGGTCGGGCCGGGCTTCTTCGCCTGCAGATCGAACCACATGCCTTCGTCAGGCTGGATCTGGATCTTGAGGAAATTCGGCGCGACGCTGTCGACATCGGTGTCGCGAAACTGGGCATACGGCGCAGGCTTGAAGCAGATGGCGATCTCGGTGTCGCGCACGCTCATGCGCTTGCCAGTGCGCAGGTAGAACGGCACGCCCATCCAGCGCCAGTTATCGATCATGACCTTGAGTGCGACGTAGGTCTCGGTGTTGCTCTCGGGATCGACACGGTCTTCCTGGCGGTAACCGGTGACGGGCTTGCCGTCGATGCTGCTCTCGGCGTACTGACCGCGCACCGAATTGGCCAGCGCTTCCATTTCCGACCAGGGCCGGATCGCGCCGACCACCTTGGCCTTTTCGCCGCGCACGGCATCGGCACCGAATGCAGCCGGCGGCTCCATCGCCACCATCGCCAGCAGCTGGAACAGGTGATTGGGCACCATGTCCCGAAGGGCGCCGGTGGTTTCGTAGAAACTGCCGCGGGTTTCGACACCCACGGTTTCGGCTGCGGTGATCTGCACGTGGTCGATGTAATGGTTGTTCCAGAACGACTCGAACAGGCCGTTGGAGAAACGGCTGACCAGAATGTTCTGCACCGTTTCCTTGCCCAGATAGTGGTCGATCCGGTAGATCTGCTTCTCGCTCATGACCTTCAGCAAGCAGTTGTTCAGGGCCACCGCACTGGGCAGATCGTGGCCGAACGGCTTCTCGATCACCACGCGACGAAAGCTCTCGTCGTCCTCGACCATCAGCCCGGAAGAGCCCAGACGCTGCGTCACCTCACTGAAGAAACGCGGCGCAGTCGCCAGGTAGAACACGGCGTTGCGGGTGCCCGTGCTCTTGATCTTCGCGTCGATGTCCGCGTACGTGGAATCGTCGAGAAAATCGCCGGTGATGTAAGTGATGCGCTTCGACAGGCTGCCCCACAACGCCGGGTCAAGCGGCTCTTCGCCGCCCTGGGCGACCTTGCTGGCCGCCTCCTGACGTATGAAGTCTTCGAGCTTTTTGGCGAAATCGGCATCGCTGACGGTGTTGTGGTCAACGCCGACGATGTGCAGGTCCTCCCCCACCAACCCGTCGCGAAACAGGTTGTAGAGGGCCGGCATCAACAGCCGTTTGACCAGGTCACCATGGGCGCCGAAGAGGAACAGCGTGGTCGCCGGAGCGACCGGCGCATTCTGCTTGCTGCGGGATAAACCCATTATTTTGGTTCCTTATGACCACCGAATCCAAAACGCATGGCGGACAGCATCTTGTCGCCGTACGTGCTTTGTTGACGGGAGCGGAAGCGGGCGAACAGCGAAGTGGACAGCACGGGAACCGGTACCGCCTGCTCCATGGCCGCTTCGATGGTCCAGCGGCCTTCACCGCTGTCGGCCACGGAGCCGGAATAGGCGTTGAGCTGCGGGTCGGTGGCCAGTGCGTCGGCGGTCAGGTCGAGCAGCCAGGAAGACACCACGCTGCCGCGACGCCAGACTTCGGCGATGTCGCCCAGGTTAAGGTCGAAGCGCTGTTCAACCGGGAGGTTGTCCGAATTCTTGGTCTTGAGGATGTCGAAGCCTTCGGCGAAGGCCTGCATCATGCCGTACTCGATGCCGTTGTGGATCATCTTGACGAAGTGCCCGGCGCCCGGCGGACCGGCGTGGATGTAACCGTGTTCGGCACGCGGGTCGGCGTCCTTGGCACGGTCCCTGGTGCGCGGGATGTCGCCAATGCCCGGGGCCAGGGTCTTGAAGATCGGGTCAAGGCGCGTGACGACGTCGGTTTCGCCGCCGATCATCATGCAGTAGCCGCGTTCCAGACCCCAGACGCCGCCCGAGGTGCCGACATCGACGTAGTGCAGGTTCTTGTCTTTCAGTGCCAGGGAGCGACGCACGTCGTCCTTGTAGAAGGTGTTGCCGCCGTCGATGATCACGTCGTCGGCATCGAGCAAAGTGGCCAGCTCGTTGATGGTGTCTTCGGTTGGAGCGCCAGCAGGCAACATCACCCAGACGGCCCGCGGTTTTTCCAGCGCCGCAACCAGTGACGCGAGGTCATGGGCTGGCGTTGAACCTTCGTTGGCGAGCACGGTGCGAGACTTCTCATCGCGATCATAGACCACAGTCGTGTGGCCATTGAGCATCAGTCGACGTGCGATGTTGCCGCCCATGCGGCCTAGTCCAACAATCCCGAGTTGCATGTAGAGGTGCTCCTTAATCAAATTCAGAGGTGCCTCAGTTTATAGCCCAGTGCCGCATAGTGGGTTAGTCCGGGGAGGCAAACTATGGTTTCCCGGTGAAAAAAGTTTCATGTGCGGGGGCACAGAGGTCTGCAAGACTGCCCTATGACGCACGTTTTCGCGATCAAGAAACGTTCGCGACAATCAAAAATAAAAAAGTTCCTTTTTTACGCAAAAGAAATCAGAATCCCGGCCGATAGAGGTAGTGAGCAGGACATGCCAAGTAGCAGGCGTCCTTGCTTGAACCTTATGAAGTTGAATCCGCCATTTGCGAGGTGTGCAATGGGCACAGTAATGACAGCCAACGCTCCACAGACCCTTTACGTCACAATCCGTCGTGACGAGCTGCGCCAGCTCAGGGAAGAACGCGCCGTATTGCAGAAGAAAGTTGCCCAGCTGACTTCGATGCTGCAGCACGCCCAGCTCATCGGCAGCAGCAACGCCCTGCACGCCTGATCCGCGACATCCCTACTCCCAAGGCAAGCCTGATCTGCAGGCTTGCCGGCGCATCCCTTGCCTCCCTTGCCTGTACTCGCAATGCCGCGCACTTGACGCGCCTTTCGACCCTCCGTCGGACCCGACACACGTTGTTACGTTCCCCGCCTGGACTGCGATTGAGGTCCATAGCCGGTTTCACCGTTTTCGCAACGCTCCGCGTGACAAAATTTTCACCCGTCTGAAAACATAATCCCGACCCTTAACAGGTTGGTTGCTGGCCAATTGCTGGCACTGGAATGAGTTCAGGCGGTGTTCTGCCGCCTGAAAAGGTCTATAGCGGAGCGCTTGATGACAACGATGAAACGGAGCACTGCGACTCCGAAAGGGTTCGACTGGGCGGGCATCATCTGGCTGTTCGTGTTTTTCTGGTATTTCTCGGGCATCACCCAGCTGCTTATTCAGCTGACCGGTATCACCGGTTTTGCCGGCTTCCGTCAGGCGTTTGTGATCAGCGGCATCTGGCTCGCGCCCATGCTGATGTTCCCGCAAAAGACCCGGGTCATGGCGGCCGTCATCGGGGTGGTTCTGTGGGCCTGCTCCATGGCGAGCCTGGGTTACTTCTTCATTTACCAGCAGGAGTTTTCCCAGAGCGTCATCTTCATCATGTTCGAATCGAACATCTCTGAAGCCGGCGAATACATGACCCAGTACTTCGCGTGGTGGATCGTGCTGGCGTTCATCGCCCACACCGCGTTCGCGATATTCCTGTGGACCCGCCTGCGCCCGGTGTACATGCCGCGCCCTCGCGCCTACGCCGTGGCCGCCGCACTGTTGATCGGCATCATCGGTTACCCGCTGGCCAAGCAGTTCGCCCGCCACGACGACACCGCCTCTGCCCTCGAAGCCTTCGAGTCGCGCATCGAGCCGGCGGTGCCATGGCAGATGATCGTTGCCTATCACCGTTACACCCAGCAGCTGGATGGCATGCAGGACATGCTGACCAGCAGCAGCAACATCGCACCGCTGAAAAATCTCAAGGACCAGCAAGCCAACCTGCCCACCACCCTGGTGCTGGTGATTGGCGAGTCGACCAACCGCGGGCGCATGCATCTGTACGGCTACCCGCGCCAGACGACGCCGAACCTGGACGCCATGAAGGACCAGTTGCAGGTGTTCAACAACGTCATCACCCCACGGCCTTACACCATCGAGGCCCTGCAGCAGGTATTGACCTTCGCCGACGAGGAAAACCCGGACCTTTACCTGAAGACGCCGTCCATCGTCAGCGTGATGAAACAGGCGGGCTACAAGACCTTCTGGATCACCAACCAGCAGACGATGACCAAGCGCAACACGATGCTGACCACTTTCTCCGAGCAGGCTGACGAGCAGGTCTATCTGAACAACAACCGCAACCAGAACGCCCGCCAATACGACGGCGACGTGCTCGCGCCGTTCGCCAAGGCACTGACCGATGCCGCGCCGCGCAAACTGATTGTGGTTCACCTGCTCGGCACGCACATGGCTTATCAGTACCGCTTCCCGGAAGAATTCGCGAAGTTCAGCGGACGTGAGGGCGTGCCGGCGGACATCGATGACAGCAAGCTGGAGTTCTACAACAGCTACGACAACGCCGTGCTGTACAACGATTTTGTGGTCTCCAGCCTGATCAAGGAATACGGCAAGGCCGACCCGAACGGCTTCCTGCTGTACCTCTCGGACCACGGCGAAGACGTCTATGACTCGCCAGGCCGCAATACCCTGGGCCGCAACGAGAACAAGCCGACGATCCCGATGTACACCGTGCCGTTCATTGCCTACGCCTCGCCGAAGTGGAAGCAGACCCATGACTGGAATTTCGAGAGCATCCACGACCGTCCTTACACCAGTTCCAACCTGATCCACACCTGGGCGCAACTGGCAGGGCTGAGCTTTGATGAACTCGATACCACCAAGAGCCTGGTCAGCCTGGACTTCAAGGCGCGCCCTCGACTGATCGGCGACCCCTATGCGCCGAAGGGCTTGAGTGACTTTGCCCACATGGAGAAGGCCGCCAGCCAGCCCGGCGCCATGCCTCAGGTGGTGAACAAGTAATAGAGGCGAAGTAAGGTTCGCTCCAAACGAAAAGGCCTGCGCAATGCAGGCCTTTTTTGTTTCCGCCGGGATGAGTAGGCGTCAGCGGAGGTTATGTTGACGGCGTCTGGCGCAACAGTACGCGGGTCACCCGCCGCTCCTGCACTTGCACGACCTTAATGTGCCAGCCTTCCCATTGCAGCTCATCACCTGTCACCGGCAAGCGATCCAGCAGGCTCACCACCAGTCCGGCCAGGGTCTGATAGTCCCCGGTCGCCCGCGCCTTGAAGCCGATGCGTTCGCGCAGGTGGCTCAGGTTCATGGCGGCGTTGACCAGCACGCCCTCGCCCTCTTCGATCAAGTCCGGGCCCTCGATTTCGCTGGCGTCCGGCAACTCGCCGGCGATGGATTCGAGGATGTCGGTCATGGTCAGGATGCCGGCGAAGTCGCCGAATTCGTTGATCACGAACGCAATGTGCGTGGACTGGGCGCGCATCTGTTCCAGGGCGTTGAGGATCGAGAAACTTTCCAGCAGATTGAGCGTCGGTCGAGCCAGGTGTTCGATGTTCGGCTCGGCACCGGACAGCCAGGCATTGAGCATTTCCTTCTTGTGCACAAAGCCCAGCGGCTCGTCGATACGGCCCCCGCGGATCAACGGCAGCCGTGAGTACGGTGAGTTGACCAGTCGCTGGCGAATGCCTTCCGGCGTGTCATCCAGATCGATTACATCGACGTCGTTGCGCACCGTCATCACACCGCGAATGGGGCGCTGGGCCAACTGCAGCACGCCGCTGATCATCACCCGCTCGCGGCGGTCGAACACCACCTCGTCGCTGTCGCCATCGAGCATGTCGGCGATCTCCTCACCGACCTCCTCGGCACTCGGCCTGCGGCCACCCAGCAGGCGCAACACGGCGTGGGCCGTGCGTTCGCGGCGCGGCAGGTCGCCTTTGACGCTGCGCTTGCGACGGGCACGGGCAATCTGGTTGAACACCTCGATCAGGATCGAAAAACCGATGGCCGCGTACAGATAGCCCTTGGGAATATGGAAGCCCAGGCCGTCGGCGGTCAGGCTGAAGCCGATCATCATCAGAAAGCCCAGGCACAGCATGATCACCGTCGGGTGCGCATTGACGAAGGCGGTCAGCGGCTTGCTGGCGATGATCATGATGGCGATCGAGAACACCACGGCGATCATCATGATCGACAGCTCATCGACCATGCCCACGGCGGTGATCACAGCGTCCAGGGAGAACACCGCATCGAGCACGACGATCTGCGCGACGATGGGCCAGAACAGCGCGTAGGTCGTACTGCCGGCCCGCTGGGCGACGTGGCCTTCCAGCCGCTCGTGCAATTCCATGGTCGCCTTGAACAGCAGGAACACGCCGCCAAACAGCATGATCAGGTCGCGACCGGAGAAGCTCTTCTCGAAAATCTCGAACAGCGGCTCGGTCAGCGTGACCATCCACGAAATGCTCGCGAGCAGGCCCAGACGCATGATCAACGCCAGAGACAGGCCCAGCACCCGCGCGCGGTCGCGCTGCTCGGGCGGCAACTTGTCGGCGAGGATGGCGATGAACACCAGGTTGTCGATGCCGAGCACCAGCTCAAGCACGATAAGGGTCAACAGGCCAAGCCAGGCCGTGGGATCAGCAATCCATTCCATGGGTCAGCGCCCCTTCTCGATCAATGGGACAGACACGAAAAGGCCCGACACACGGCAAAGTGGGTCGAGCCAGATAGAAATCTTGTTTAAGGGTGATGACGCGGAATGAACGCCTGGAATCCTGTTCGAAAGGGACCGGCGACTGGGAGGTTCCAGAGAGAGCGACATGTGAGTCCTGAAAGCAATACGGGAGGCGATCCTATCGCGCTCTCGGAATCGCCTTACAGGACAGAACTGTTACAAAGGATTTGCGCATTATTGCGTGCGTTTAGCGGGAGCGTGAGTGAATGCATTATTGCGTGCGTTTGCAGGAGCGTGGGTGAACGCATTATTGCGTGCGTTTAGCGGGAGCGTGAGTGAACGCATTATTGCGTGCGTTTCCAGGAGCGTGGGTGAACGCATTATTGCGTGCGTTTCCAGGAGCGTGGGTGAACGCATTATTGCGTGCGTTTCCAGGAGCACGGGTGAACGCCTTGGTAGGACCGGCTTCAGCCGGGAAAGCGTCAGGCGTCACACCGCAAAATTGAGGCTGTTCATACCGGCCCCTTCCCGGCTGAAGCCGGTCCTACGAAAGACATCGCGTGCAGTCAGCAGGAATGGCGAGTGAACGCATTGTTGCGTGCGTTTGCAGGAGCGTAAGTGAACGCCTTGGTAGGACCGGCTTTAGCCGGGAAAGCGTCAGGCGTCACGCCGCAAAAATGAGGGTGCGCATGCGGGCCTCTTCCCGGCTGAAGCCGGTCCTACGAGATTGCGTGCGTTCAGCGGGATGGTGAGTGAACGCGCGGTAGGACTGGCTTTAGCCGGGAAGACTTATGGCGTCACACCGCAAAATTGAGGGTGTTCACACCGGCCTCTTCCCGGCTGAAGCCGGTCCCACTAACAGCGCTCAGCTACAGCGCTTTTTGCCAAAACAAAGCTCGCCCCATCTGCGGGTCCAGCTGGTAGTCGGCGAAACCGAGCTTGCGGTAGGCGCCTTTGGCGGCTTCGTTGCCTTCCAGCACTTCGAGGGTGATTTTGCAGCAGCCGCGCTGGCGGGCGATTTCCTCGACCTTCGCCAGCATCTTCTGACTGATGCCCTGCCCTCTGGCCGAGGCGATCACTACCACATCATGGACGTTAACCAAGGGCCGGCAGGCGAAGGTCGAGAACCCTTCGAAACAGTTGACCAGGCCAACCGGCTCGCCGGCGATGAACGCCAGCACGCTGAACGCATGAGGGCGCTTGGCCAGTTCGATCGCCAACTGCTGACGGGTGTCCGTGGACAGCGACTTCCCGCCGCCCATCGCGTCCTCGGCGTATTGATTGAGCAGAAACCCGATGGCTTCAGCGTGAACCGAATTGCTATAGCTGGCTTGCAGTACCAGAACCACAGGGGCTTGCATTGACTTCCTCTACCGCTGGAGAAACCTCAACAGGCGCTCGACTCAGTGTGCCGACGTGCCGCGTGGCGCCGATTCTAACGCCCTGGCCGCAAAAATATCCTTATACAGAAGTAGGAAATGTCTCTGATCGGTCAGGATTTGTTCCGGCACGCACCGAGAAAAGGCAGCGCTCTCGAAATGTGCGTCCCGCGTCCCACAAAGGCGCAGGCCCCGTGCGGGAGTAGACCATCGGCACGATGATTGTCCAACAATCCGACCGGCGGCACCCCGTTATACGGGCCGACGCCCCATGCTCCACAACGGCGCATTCAGGGGCTTGCAGATCGGCAGAACTCCCCGAATGACAGGATGCGCCGGATCGCAACCCCGCATGCCAGACACGGCCCGGAAAAATTGTCGAAACTTCTACACAGGCGCCGGGGTCATGTGAATAGAGCAACTATGCTGTTGAAAAATCGAAGCAGAGTACGCTTTCACCTTGTTCCTTTGTCTGCAGTCGGTAAATGGGTATCGATCTTGCGTAGGTCTTGTGTGCCTGGCCATAGGAAATGGCCGCTTACAACTAAGTGCTGTACCAACACTGCATATCGAACTGGAGAAAACGATGATTAGTGCCGCTGTCAAAACCCAGAAGGGAGAGAGTTTTAATCAGCCGGCCAGCGAGCTGACCCATCTGCCGGTCTTCGCAACGACGAGCGCACCTGTGCTGCAACTGCCTCCTGTTCAACCAGTGGTTTCTTCGGTTACCCGCAAGAAAGTCCTGTTCGTGACTTCAGAGATGGCCGACCTGGTGAAAACCGGCGGCCTGGGCGATGTGTCTGCCGCACTGCCGCGCGCCATGCGCCACCTGCACGATGTACGCGTGCTGATTCCCGGCTATCCGCAGGTCATCAATAGCGGCAATCCGATCCACATCATCAGCGAGCTGCCCGGCCACGCCGCGCTGCCTCCCTGCAAGATCGGCCGGATGGACATGAAAGACGGTCTGGTCATCTACGTCCTGATCTGTCCCGAGTTGTACGAGCGTGAAGGCACGCCCTACGGTGACAATGACGGCCGCGACTGGTCCGACAACCACATCCGCTTTGCCCGCCTGGGCCTGGCGGCCGCCGACTTCGCAGCCGGCGCGGTCAAGACCCAATGGTGCCCCGAGCTGGTTCACGCCCACGACTGGCCAGCAGGCCTGGCGCCGGCGTACATGAAATGGCGCGGCCAGACCACGCCGTCGATTTTCACCATTCACAACCTGGCGTATCAGGGCTTTGTGAGCATTGCCTCCAGCCGCGAGCTGGGCATTCCGGACTCGGCACTGAACCCGGAGGGCATGGAATTTTACGGCCAGCTGTCGTTCATCAAAGCGGGCATGGCCTACTCCAGCCACATCACCACCGTGAGTGCGACCTACGCCAAGGAAATCACCACGGCGGATTTCGGTTGCGGCCTGGAAGGTTTCCTGCAGAGCAAGGCCGACCGCGGTCAGCTCAGCGGCATCCCCAACGGCATCGACGAGAGCTGGGACGCGGCCACCGACGAACACCTGATTTGCCGCTTCGCCCCGAATGAGTGGACCCGCAAGGAAATCAACGCTGACTACGTGCGCGAGCTGTTCGAACTGGAGCCGTCCACTGGCCCACTGTTCGCCGTGGTCTCCCGTCTGGTTTACCAAAAGGGTCTGGACCTGACCATTGGCGTGGCCGAGCACATCGTCAACAACGGCGGCCAGATCGCGATCATCGGCCGTGGCGAGCCTGAAGAAGAAGACGCCATGCGCGACCTCGCCGCCCGTTTCCCGGGTCAGGTCAGCGTCCGGGTGGGCTTCAACGAAACCGACGCACGTCGCATGTTCGCCGGCAGTGACTTTCTGCTGATGCCTTCCCGCTATGAGCCTTGCGGCCTTAGCCAGATGTACGCACAGCGCTTCGGCTCGCTGCCGGTCGCACGTCGCACGGGCGGCCTGGCGGACACCATTGAAGACGGCTGCACCGGCTTTCTGTTCGACGAATCCACCGTCGAAAGCTACACCGACGCCCTGACCCGCGCCTTCAAGGTCTTCGAAAGCCCTCTGTTGCTCAACGCCATGCGCTGCCGCGCCATGGCCGCTCCGTTCGATTGGCACAAAGCGGTAGAACCCTACGCTGATCTGTACCAGGAGCTGCTGAAAAAGAATGCGGTCGCGGTACTGCACTACTGATAACTCAATGATCAAGGAATTACGGATGCCTTCGCGCACGGATCAAAACTGGCGCCACGGCGCCGTCATGCTGGATCAACAACACACCCGGTTTGCCCTCTGGGCACCGGATGCCAAAAACGTCAGCGTCGAATTCGAAAACGGGCCTGCCCAGGCCCTTCAGCCAGAGCAGGACGGCTGGTTCGTTCTCGACACCGAGTGTGTTGCCGGCACACGCTATCGCTACAACGTCACCCTCAATGCACAAAACAACCTCACTGTTCCTGACCCGGCTTCCCGGGCGCAGGACGGCGACGTGCATGGTTACAGCATCGTTGTCGACCAGGCCGCCTATCAGTGGGAAAACACTGAGTGGCAAGGCCGGCCCTGGCACGAGGCCGTCATCTACGAGCTGCACGTCGGTGCACTGGGTGGCTATGAGGGCGTTGAAAAGCACCTCCAGCACTTGGTCGATACCGGCATCACCGCTATCGAGCTGATGCCTATCGCGCAGTTCCCGGGGAACCGTAACTGGGGCTACGACGGGGTGCTGCCTTATGCTGCCCAGTCCTCCTACGGCACGCCCGACCAGCTCAAGCACTTGATCGACACCGCCCACGGTCTGGGCCTGGCGGTCATTCTCGACGTGGTCTACAACCACTTCGGCCCGGACGGCAATTACCTCGGCGCCTACGCCAAGCATTTCTTCCGCAGCGACAAGAAGACCCCGTGGGGCGACGCGATCGATTTCCGCCGCCGTGAGGTGCACGACTTCTTCATCCACAACACCATGATGTGGCTGCAGGACTATCGGTTCGACGGCCTGCGCTTCGACGCTGTGCACGCCATTGAAGACCCGACCTTCCTGCAAGACCTGGCCAAACACGTACGCGATGCAATCCCGTCCGAACGTCACGTCTGGCTGACCCTGGAAAACGAGTTCAACGAAGCCGGGCGCATGGATCAGGGCTACGACGCCCAGTGGAACGATGATGGCCACAACACGCTGCACGTCCTGCTGACCGGCGAGACGGACGCGTACTACACCGACTTCGCCGAGAAGCCTACGCAGAAGCTTGCCCGTCTGCTGGGTGAAGGCTTTGTCTATCAAGGCGAATCCACCCGCCATGGTCACGCCCGGGGCGAACCCAGCGGCCACCTGCCGCCGACTTCCTTCGTGCTGTTTTTGCAGAACCACGACCAGATCGGCAACCGTGCCTTCGGCGAGCGCCTGGTCCAGCTGAGCCCGCCGCAAGCACTGCAGGCGGCGACCGCACTGTTGCTGCTTTCACCGATGGTGCCGCTGATGTTCATGGGCGATGAATGGGGCGCGAGCGAACCGTTCCTGTTCTTCACCGACTTCCATGACGAGCTGGCAGACGCCGTGCGCGAAGGCCGTCGTGGCGAGTTCAAGGATTTTGCCGCGTTCAAGGACCCGGCCAAGCGCGAACAGATCCCCGATCCCAACGCGCTGAAGACCTTCGAAGCCTCGCGCCCGGCGTTCGATGCGCTGCTGCTGGAAACCGACAAGGGTCAGGACCATCGCAACTGGCTTGAGCTCTACAAAACGTTGCTGCACATTCGCAAGACCGAGCTGTTCCCTCGCCTGCACAGCGCCAGCGCGTTGGGCGTGAAAGAGCTGGGCGACAAAGCCGTCAGCGCACGCTGGACACTGGGCGACGGCAGCGAGCTGCGCATCGACCTGAACCTCGGCACCGAGGCGGTCGACACCGATGATTACAGCGGCTACAGAGTGCTTCATCAGTCCCACGCCAAGTCCGCAGAACTTTCCCCATCCGCCACCCTCAATCCATACACGGCCATTGTCAGCCTGAAATCGAGTGATGTTGTGGAGGAACAGGATGAGCAATGAGCAACTGGAAACACTGGCGGCCCAGGCGGGCCTGTCGGTTGACTGGAAGGACGCCAACGCCAAACCGCAACACGTGAGCCCCGAGGTCCTGCGCAAGGTCCTCGGCGGTCTGGGGTATCCCGCCGAGACGGAAGAAGACGTCGAAGCCAGCCTCAAACGCCTGAACGAAGAAAGCCAGCCGGCCACCCCGCCACCGTTGATGACCGTCGACCATGGCAAGGATCTGGACCTGTCGAGCTGGTTCGCGCCAGCCACCGCGTTCAAGCTGACGCTGGAGGACGGCTCGCTGCTCGAAGCGAAGCTGACCGACAAGGCCGCCCTGCCAGGGTTGGCCGCCGTCGGCTATCACCAGCTGGAAGTGGATGGTCAGCAGTTGACCATCGCCGTTGCGCCGAAGACCTGCTACAGCCTGACCATGGCCAGCAACGACTCCATCGCCCGCGACTGGGGCCTGACCACGCAGCTGTACTACCTGCGTCGCGACGGTGATGGCGGTATCGGCGACACCCAGGGGCTGGAAGCTTTCGTTCGCGATGCCGGCGCACGTGGCGCCTCGGCCGTGGCCATCAGCCCGGTTCACGCGATGTTTTCCAACGACAGCGAGCGCTACAGCCCCTATTCGCCGTCCAGCCGGTTGTTCCTCAACGCGCTGTACGCAGCGCCCGGGACCATTCTGGGTGACCGGGCGGTTGAAGTCGCGATCGAGAAGGCTGGCCTGGCCGAGGAATTCAAGCGCCTCGAAGGGCTTCAGCTGATCGACTGGCCGGCCGCGGCAAAGGCCAAATGGACACTGTTCCGCGAGCTGTATGCCGGCTTCACGGGCAGCGATCACCCTTTCCACGAGGACTTCAAGAGCTTCCGCCGCGCAGGCGGTGAAGCGCTGGAAAACCACTGCCGCTTTGAGGCCTTGCGTGATGCCGGCGATGAACTGGGCATCGGCGGCAACTGGCATGAATGGCCGGAGCAGTACAAAGATCCGAAGAACCCCGCCCTCGACGCCTTCGCCGCCAGGCATGAGAAAGAGATCGGCTTCCACGCGTTCGCCCAGTGGTTGATCGCTCGCGGCCTTGAGCGCGCGCAGACCGCTGCGCGTTCGAGCGGCATGAGCGTCGGCTTGATCGGCGATCTGGCCGTAGGTGCCGACGGTGCCGGCAGTCAGGCCTGGAGCCGTCAGGACGAGCTGCTTTCCGCGCTGACCGTCGGCGCCCCGCCGGACATTCTCAATCGCTCGGGCCAGAGCTGGGGCATCTCGGCGTTCTCGCCGACGGGCCTTAAACGCAACGGCTTCCAGGCGTTCATTGAAATGCTCCGCGCCAATTTCGCCCACGTCGGCGGCCTGCGCATTGACCACGTGATGGGTCTGCAGCGCCTGTGGGTCGTGCCGATGGGGTCGCCTGCCAGTGAAGGTGCTTACCTGAACTACCCGCTGGACGACATGCTGCGTTTGTTGAGCCTGGAATCCTGGCGGCACGAAGCGATCGTTCTCGGCGAAGACCTCGGCACCGTGCCTGAAGGCCTGCACGAAAAACTGTCCGAGCGTGAAATCCTCGGCATGCGCGTGCTGTTGTTCGAACAAGACGATGCGACGTTCAAGCCGATCACCAAATGGTCCAGAGATGCACTGGCGACCACCAGCACCCACGACCTCCCTACCCTCACCGGTTGGCTGAGCGAGCTGGACATCCAGTGGAACAAGACCCTCGGGTTTGTCGACGACGAAGCCGAGCAGAAGATGCGTGACAGCCGCGAGCGTGAACGCCAGGGGCTGGTCAAGGCACTCAAGCAGAACTACACGCTGCCAAGCGGCGGTGACGACATCAGCGCCGCCGACATCATCGACCACAGCATCGCTTACCTCGGCCACACCCCGGCCCCGCTGGTGTTGCTCCCGATCGAGGACGCCCTCGGTATCGAGGAGCAGGCGAACTTCCCCGGCACTATCGACAGTCATCCCAATTGGCGACGTCGGCTCAACGGCGACAGCGGTTCACTGCTGGACAACGCCGATGCAGCTCGACGCCTTGAAATTCTGGCAGCGGCACGTAAACAAGCCGCGGAGCGTGATCAAAAATGAGTACCCCTCTTAAATCCCTGCGCGCCACCCAGCGTTTGCAGTTCCACAAAGACTTCACGCTGGACGACGCCACTAAGCTGGTGCCGTACTTCGCCAGCCTGGGCATCAGCCACATTTATGCCTCGCCGTTGCTGAAAGCCCGCGCCGGTTCCATGCACGGCTACGACGTGGTCGACCCACGGGTGATCAACCCCGAGCTGGGCGGTGAGCCTGCGTTGCTGCGCTTCGTCGCGGCGCTGCGCGAGAACGGCATGGGCCTGATTCTCGACATCGTCTCCAACCACATGGCGGTCGGTGGCAATGACAACCCGTGGTGGCTGGACCTGCTGGAGTGGGGTCAACGCAGCCCGTATGCCAAGTTCTTCGACATCCAGTGGAATTCCCCGGACCCGCTGCTCAAGGGCCAACTGTTGCTGCCGTTCCTGAGCACTGACTACGGCACCGTGTTGCAGAACGGCGAAGTGCCGCTGCGGTTTGATGCAGAAAACGGCAGCTTCCACGCCGAGCACTACCAGCATCTCTTCCCGATCAATCCGGCTACGTATGCGCCGCTGTTGAAGGCTGCGAAACGTCCCGAGCTGGACGAACTGGCCCAGCGCTTTGCCGAACTCGACCACTATCCGCAGGCCTATGAGCGTGCGCGCCAGGCCAAGGCGGAACTGGCCGAGGCGGTCAAGGCCAAGCCCGAGTTGGTCAAGGCCGTTGAAGAAGGCCTGGCGCAGTTCGACTCCACCACGCCGGAGGGCTTCGATCGCCTGCACCGTTTGCTTGAGCAGCAGGACTATCGACTGGCCAGCTGGCGCACCGCAGGCGACGACATCAACTGGCGGCGTTTCTTCGACATCAACGAGCTGGGCGGCCTGAAGGTCGAGCGCTCGCAGGTATTCGAGGCGACCCACGGCAAGATCTTCGAACTGATCGCTGAAGGCCTCGTGGATGGTCTGCGCATCGACCACATCGATGGCCTGGCCGACCCGCGCGGCTATTGCCGCAAGCTGCGCCGTCGCGTCGACAGCCTGATGAAACGGCGCCCGGCAGGCACCGAGCTGGACCGTCTGCCGATTTTCGTCGAAAAGATCCTCGGTTCCGACGAGCAACTGCGCACCGACTGGAATACCGATGGCACCACCGGTTATGAATTCATGAACCAGGTGTCGCTGCTGCAGCATGATCCCAAGGGTGAAGCGGTATTGGGCGAGCTGTGGAGCCGCCTCAGCGGACGCACGGCCGACTTCAACAAGGAAGTCCTGGAAGCTCGCGACCTGGTCCTTCACGGCACACTGGCCGGTGATTTCGAGAACCTGGCCCAGGCGTTACTGCAGGTGTCGCGCAGTGACGTGATGACCCGCGACATGACCCTTGGCGCCATCCGCCGGGCGCTGCTGGCGCTGGTCAGTAACTTCCCGGTCTACCGCACTTACCTCACCGCTTGCGGCCGTTCTGCCGAGGACGAGCGTTTCTTCCAGCAGGCCATGGATGGCGCGCGCGAGATGCTCAGCGAAGGCGACTGGCCGGTGCTGGACTCGCTCAAGTTGTGGCTGGGTGGCGAGAAGCTGCGTGACTACCCGACGGGCCCGTTGCGCGAAATGCGCCGCAAGGCCGGCAACCGTTTCCAGCAGCTGACCTCGCCAGTGGCCGCCAAGTCGGTGGAAGACACCTCGTTCTACCGCTCCGCCGTGTTGCTGTCGCGCAACGACGTGGGCTTCCACCCGCAACATTTCAGTGCGCCGGTGGAGGCGTTTCATCAGGTCTCGATCGAGCGTCACAAGAGCTTTCCGAGCAACCTGCTGACCACCGCGACCCACGACCACAAGCGCGGCGAAGACACTCGCACCCGTCTGGCCGTGCTCAGTGAACTGGCGCCATGGTACGCCGAACAGGTCGAACGCTGGCAGCAGCTGTCGGCACCGCTCAAGACCGGCGACACCCACATCAGCCCCGGTGACGAGCTGATGCTGTATCAAGCGATCATCGGCAGCTGGCCGCTGGATCTCGAAGGCGAGCCGGCCTTCGAAGCCTATGCAAAGCGCCTGACTCAGTGGCAGGAAAAGGCCCTGCGTGAAGCCAAACTGCACAGCAGCTGGAGCGCGCCCAACGAGGCCTACGAGACCGCTTGCCGCGAGTTTCTGGAGCACGTGCTGCTCAGCGCCGACGGTCTGGCACTGCGCCAATCCATCGGTGCCACGGCCAATCGCATCGCGACCGCCGGCGCGCTCAACAGTCTGGCGCAAACTTTGCTGCGAATGACAGCGCCCGGTGTGCCTGATCTATATCAGGGCACCGAGTTCTGGGACTTCAGCCTGGTGGATCCGGACAACCGCCGTCCGGTGGATTACCCCGCTCGCGAACAAGCGTTGCAGGCGTCCGTGCCGGTCACCGAGCTGTTGAACCAGTGGCACGACGGCCGGATCAAGCAGGCGTTGATTGCTCAGGTGCTTAGCCTGCGCAACCAGTACCCCGCTCTGTTCAGTGAAGGCGAATATCAACCGCTGGAAGTGGTCGGGGAAAAAGCCGATCACGTCGTGGCTTTTGCCCGGGTAACCAAGGAGATGCGGGCTATTGTTGTGGTTCCGCGCTTGCCGGCTGAACTATTGGGCACTGCGCAAACTCCATTCATCAGTGCAGCAAATTGGGGCGATACACGAATCAACCTGCCGTTCGCTGATTCACATCCAAATTGGAAGGGACTTTTTTCACAGGCTACAGTCACATCCAGCAAGGAACTGTTGCTCAGCGCAGCGCTCAAGGAAATTTCTGTAAACCTGCTTATACAAACCTTGTGATACCGGGAGTGTCGAGATGAGTGCCGACGATAAAAGAATCAGCGAGCTTGCCCACCAGATCTGGGAAACGGAAGGCAAGCCACATGGGCAAGACGCCCGCCACTGGGAAATGGCCAGCAAGTTGGCCGCCGCCGAGGCGAAGTCGCCTAAAAAACCGGCTGCTGCGAAGACGGCGAAGTCCAAGCTTGACGGCAAAGCGGAGCCCAAGGCTGCCGCCGCCAAACCCGCTGCTAAAGCTGCGGCCAAACCTGCTGCGAAGTCTGCATCCAAACCTGCAGACAAGCCGGCCAGTGCTGATGCAAAGGCAGACGCCAAGCCTGCACCGAAGCCAGCGGCAAAAGCGCCGGCCAAGCCTGCTGCCAAGCCAAAAGCTCCAGCAAGCGCTGCTGACGCTTCCGCCAAACCGGCCAAACCTGCCGCCAAGTCTTCTGCGAAGAAGCCCGCCGCAGCGAAGCCACCTACGCCCTGATTCCCAGGCGTAACGCGTCATCGTCGCAAAGCCAGTACCCCTGCCGCAGGGATCGTCGCAAAACGGTCGTGTCCCTGCGGTAGTTTTGATTCAGTCGCACCACCCTGTTGCACCCACCCTGTTGCATCGATGGCGCAGTCATGGACTGAGGCCACGGCTTTGTTCGCCTTCAGGAACTCATTCGAACGTCAGGAATACACATGAGCACGCAAGATAAGAACGCCGCTACACAGAATGAATCCGGCAACGCTGGCAGCCCCGAAGTCACGGCTTCGCGCATCCGTGAAGGCCTTCCCTTCCCGCTGGGCGCCAGCTGGGACGGCCTTGGCGTCAACTTCGCCATCTTTTCCGCCAACGCCACCAAGGTCGAGCTGTGCCTGTTCGACTCCGCCGGCGAAGTGGAGCTTGAGCGTATCGAGCTGCCGGAATACACCGACGAGATCTTCCACGGTTACCTGCCGGACGCCCACCCGGGTCAGGTCTACGGTTACCGCGTCTACGGTCCGTACGATCCGAAGAACGGCCACCGTTTCAACCACAACAAACTGCTGATCGACCCGTACGCCAAGCAATTGGTTGGCGAGCTGAAGTGGTCCGAGGCACTGTTCGGTTACACCATCGGTCACCCGGACGACGACCTGAGCTTCGACGAGCGTGACAGCGCGCCCTTCGTGCCCAAGTGCAAGGTCATCGACCCTGCCTACACCTGGGGCCGCGAGCAGCGCGTCGACGTGCCGTGGGACAAGACGATTTTCTACGAGACCCACACCCGCGGTTTCACCATGCGTCACCCGTCCGTGCCCGATGAAGTCAAAGGCACCTTCGCCGGCCTGATGGTCGATGACGTGATCAAGCACATCAAAGGTCTGGGCGTCACCTCGATCGAATTGCTGCCGATCCACGCCTTCGTCAACGACCAGCACTTGCTGGAAAAGGGCATGACCAACTACTGGGGTTACAACACCCTGGCGTTCTTCGCACCGGACCCGCGCTACCTGGCCCACGGCAAAATTTCCGAGTTCAAGGAAATGGTTGCGCACATGCACCATGCCAACCTGGAAGTGATTCTGGATGTGGTCTACAACCACACCGCTGAAGGCAACGAGCGCGGCCCGACCCTGTCCATGCGCGGTATCGACAACGCTTCCTACTACCGCCTGATGCCGGATGACAAGCGTTACTACATCAACGATTCCGGCACCGGCAACACCCTCGACCTGAGCCATCCGTGCGTTCTGCAGATGGTCACCGACTCGCTCCGTTACTGGGCGACCGAAATGCACGTCGACGGTTTCCGTTTCGACCTGGCCACCATCCTCGGCCGCTACCACGACGGTTTCAGCGAACGCCACAGCTTCCTCGTGGCCTGCCGCCAGGATCCGGTGCTGCGTTCGGTGAAACTGATCGCCGAGCCATGGGACTGCGGTCCAGGCGGCTACCAGGTCGGCAACTTCGCGCCGGGCTGGGCGGAGTGGAACGACAAATTCCGCGACAACATCCGTGCGTTCTGGAAAGGCGACGAAGGCCAGCTGGCAGACTTCGCCAACCGCATGACCGCGTCGGGCAACCTGTTCAACCAGCGTGGCCGCCGGCCGTACGCGTCGGTGAACTTCATCACCGCCCACGACGGCTTCACGCTGCACGACCTGGTGTCGTACAACGACAAGCACAACGAAGACAACGACGAGAACAACCAGGACGGCAGCAACGACAACCGTTCGTGGAACTGTGGCGTCGAAGGCCCGACCGACGATCCGGAAATCAACGCGCTGCGCCTGCGTCAGATGCGTAACTTCTTCTCGACGCTGCTGCTGGCTCAGGGCACGCCGATGGTGGTCGCCGGTGACGAGTTCGCCCGCACCCAGCACGGCAACAACAACGCCTATTGCCAGGACAGCGAGATCGGCTGGGTCAACTGGGATCTGGACGAAGACGGCAAGGCCCTGCTGGCGTTCGTCAAGCGTCTGATCAAGCTGCGTCAGTCGTACCCGATCCTGCGTCGTAGCCGCTTCCTGGTAGGCGATTACAACGATGCACTGGGCGTCAAGGACGTGACCTGGCTGTCGCCAAGCGGCGAAGAGATGAGCATCGAGCAGTGGGAAGACCCAAATGGTCGCTGCCTGGGCATGCTGATGGATGGCCGCGCGCAGGAAACCGGTATCCGTCGTCGCGGCTCTGAAGCCACGCTGCTGCTGCTGGTCAACTCGCATCACGACGGCGTCAACTTCACGCTGCCGGAAGTGCCGGAAGGCCTCAACTGGACCAGCCTGATTGACACCAATCAGCCGGAGATCGATGGCAAGGATCAGTTCGAGTTCGGCAGCGAGTACACGGTCACAGCGCGTTCGCTGTTGCTGTTTGAACTGCAAAAGGCTCCACAGGCGTAAGTACTCGCGTCTGGATTCATAGCGACACGCTTGCCCGCGACAGGGTCGGCCAGCCGGAAACAACGGCTGCCTGACCCGGTCGCGGGCAAGTGTCGTTTCAGGCACCCAGTTTTGCGTTTTGCCTTCTGCGTTTTGCCTTCTGCGTTTTGCCCCTGCGCTGTGCCCCCCGGATTCATTGACTTTGTAGTCACGAATCGACCTTCGTGTTCTGAAACTACAAATCTTGTAGTGCTCCAAAATAATCACTACAAAACCATTGACGAGGCCTTTTGCCGACTGCATAGTGCAGGCGTCTCCCCGATCGGGAGAGCTGGCAAAAGTATTCCGGGCCCGTTCGATACAGCCGTCGAACAACCTCTGGATGTGTGCTGCCCACAAGGCAGATTGATGAAGCCGAACCGGCAAGATCGACCCACCAGGCCGAGCGCCGGCGACACGTCCTCATGACACTTGTGGTCGACCACTCAGTCGCCCGTGTCCCCAAGGCGTCCGCCGTTTCTCCCCCGGGTCCGACCTTCCTCCTCTGCTCTCATCAATGCCCACACACGTGTGGCCCGGCACCGGCTCTGTGTACCGACGGACCTTGCTTGTCAGCATATGGAAGGAGCGCGAGTCGACGGACGATTCGCCATTGCGTTTGAACTCACTCGATAGATTAACCAGTGGTCAAAAAGGGGTAACAACCATGAATCTGAACAACCAACCTACCATTGATCAATTGGCTCGACTGTTCGCCGCACGCAAGGATTCCCTTGATAGCCACATCCTCTGGGTGTGCGAGGAAGGCAACGTGCACATGGACGGCCTGGGTGCCTGCACCGAGGAAGAGCAATTCGAGAATCAGCACCCGCATATGCGTGCCCGGCTGAAGATGTACCGCAAAGGCCACGGCTATGTCGGCAAGAAGGCCGCCGCGGACAAGCAGTTCCTTGGCCAGGTGCTGGAAACCCTGAGCAGTGAATGGGGCGCCGTGCAGAAAGCGCCAGGCCTGCGCGTCATCGACAAGCTCTGCTGATTGCTGATGTCATGAATTCCGGCCGCTGCCTGCTGATGGTGTTGGCAGGTGGCGGCAGGTTTCCCGGTGCCGGCGCCCTCTCTTCTGTGCCGGCACTCTTCCTGGAAATCCCCGGCAACGCCTCCTCGTCCCCCTCCCCGTTTTTGCGTTGAACTTGGCACCGCCATCCCCTTCCAATACAGGCAGGCCGCTTCGACGGTTTCGCATCAATCCATGGAACAGACAACGCCCGCGGGCGACATTAAGGTGCCGTAATGGATCTGGACAAGCTCAGCAAACACGTCAAGGCCGGAGAAGTCACCGAGGTCAATCTGGTCTCGGTCGAAGGTGGCTCCTATGTCATTCATGCGCTCATGGACGGCAAGTCCAATGCGGTCACCAGCCCCGATGGCAAGGTGCTGCACGTGGCGTCGATCGACGAAGCGCGCAAATGCCTGTCGTCCACCCAGGAAGTGAAACTGTTTATCGTCCACCCGGTGGTCTACGACGAAATGGTTGGCCAGCCCCACACCACACCCGAAGCGCCACGCCAGCCGATTCCCTTTCACTCGGGTAATTGATCCAACTGCGGGTGATGCTTGCGGGTTCTTGCTGGATGCATACGGTGCAAGAGTGGGACCGGCTTCAGCCGGGAAGAGGCCAGTGTAAGCAACCTGAATTTTGCGGCGTGCCCACCGACGCCTTCCCGGCTAAAGCCGGTCCTACGAGTCAGCGTCAACGCCAATCCCGCTGACTGCATGCGATGCACAGTAGGACCGGCTTCAGCCGGGAAGAGGCCAGTGCAAGCAGCCTGAATTCTGCGGCGTGACAACTGACGCCTTCCCGGCTAAAGGCGGTCCTACGAGTCAGCGTCAACGCCAATCCCACTGACTGCATGCGATGCACCGTAGGGCAGGCTTCAGCCGGGAAGAGGCCGGGTCAATCACCCGCGAAAGTCGATCACGATCCTGGATTTCACTTCGCCATCTTCAAGCTCCCTGAACACCTGATTGATCTCGGCCAACGGCCGCAGGTCGATGTCGGCCTTGACCTTGCCTTCGGCGGCGAACGCCAGTGCTTCAGCCATGTCCTGCCGAGTGCCGACGAACGAGCCGCGCACGGTGATGCAGTTGGCGACCACCTCAAACAGCGACAGTGGAAACTCGCCCGGTGGCAGTCCTACCAGCACACACGTGCCACATTTGCGCGTCATGCCTACCCCTTGCTTGAAGGCCGCCAGCGAAGGCGCGGTGATCAGCACGCCATGGGCCCCGCCATCGGTGACGTCCCTGACGGCTTGCACCGGATCGCCGTGGCGGACATTCACCGCCGCGTCCGCGCCCAACTGAGTGGCATGGGCCAGTTTGCCGTCGTCGACGTCCACCGCACACACGCGCAGGCCCATGGCTTTGGCGTACTGCACGGCCAAGTGCCCTAGACCGCCAATCCCTGAAATCACGATCCACTGACCCGGCCTCACATCGGCCTCTTTGATGCCCTTGTAAGTCGTCACCCCGGCGCAGATGATCGGCGCGGCTTCGTGGGGCGCGAGCCCGGCGGGAATGCGTGCGACGTATTCAGGGTCAGCGAGGATGTATTCGGCGAACCCGCCATTGCGGGTGTAACCACCGAACTCGGCGCTGGCGCACACGGTTTCCCATGCGCTCAGGCAATACTCGCAGTGGCCGCAGGCTGAATACAGCCACGGCACACCCACGCGATCCCCCTCGCCCACGCGGGTCACGCCCGCGCCCAAGGCGACGACGATGCCGATGCCTTCATGGCCGAGAATGAATGGCAACGACGGCTTGACCGGCCAGTCGCCCCTTGCCGCGTGCAAGTCGGTGTGACAAACCCCGCACGCTTCGGTCTTGATCAGAATCTGCCCGGGGCCTGGCGTGGGGATGTCCCACTCGCGGAGTACCAGCGGGCTGCCGAATGCTTCGATTACTGCCGCTTTCATTTTGCCTTTCATGGCGTCTTCCTCTGGTTGGGACCGGTTAAGTTCGGGGGATGGGAATCGCGGCGCTCACTGCTGGAGCACATGCCCGTAGGCACGGATGCGGCCGTCGTCTTCGGTGCGCAGGTACACACCCTGAAGCTCTGGATTGAAGCCCGGGAACTGGTTGATCGCGTCTTGCAGGGCGAGAAAATATGCCAGCACCGCGCCGTCCCAGACCTCGCCGGGCACCACGCACAAGACCCCCGGTGGATACGGCAATGCGCCTTCCGCTGCCACCCGGCCGCGGGCATCCTCCAGCGCAATCAGCTCGACCTTGCCGCGCACAAATTCCAGATTGGCTTCACGGGGATCCATCGCCACCACGGGCATGCTCGCTTTGCGGAACATTGCCTTCTGCAGCTGCTTCACGTCGTGCCGGGCGTAGAGGGAATGCATTTCCTGACACAGCTGGCGGATGCTGTAGTCGCGGTAGCGGACCTGATGGGCGTTGTAGAGCGCCGGCAGCACGTCGGCCAGGGGTGCGTCGTCTTTGATGAACCGCTCGAAGCGGCCGATTTGCGCCACCAGATGCTCCATCTTTGCCTTGCCTTCGGCCGGGGTCAGCAGGAACAGGATGGTGTTGAGGTCGTTCTTTTCAGGGACGATCTCGAACTGGCGCAGGAACGTCGCCAGCACGCCGGCATGGATGCCGAAGTCAGTGTATTGCCCGCTCACGGCATCAATCCCGGGGGTGGTGAACAACAGTTTGCACGGGTCGATGAAGTACTGGTTTTCCGTATACCCCTCGAACGCGTGCCAGCGTTCGTCCGGGTGAAAACGGAAAAACCGCAGGTCACGGGCAATTTCGTCCGTCGGATAGTCCTGCCAATAGCGACCGTCGATGGTCGGCGGCACAAAGGGTTTGATCAGCGTGCAATTGTCCATCATCAGCTTGCGCGCCTCGATGCCGGCCCGCACGCACTCGTCCCACAACCGATGGCCGCTGCGTCCGCTGTGCATGCGCGCGTTGACATCCAGACAGGCAAACAGCGGGTAGAAAGGGCTGGTCGAGGCCTGGGCCATAAACGAATTGTTCAGGCGCAGGTGATTGCAGTAGCGCGCCTGCCCTTTGATGTGACGGTCCTTCTTGTGGATCTGCGAGGCCTGGGAAAACCCGGCCTGCTGCTTGTGGATGGACTGCGTGACGAAGATCCCCGGATCGTCAGGGCCCAGCTCCAGCAACAAGGGCGAGCAGTCCTTCATCATCGGGATGAATTGCTCGTACCCCAGCCACGCCGAATCGAACAGGATGTAATCGCACAAGTGGCCGATGCGATCGACGATCTGCCGCGCATTGCACACCGTGCCGTCGTAGGTGCCCAGCTGAATGATTGCGAGGCGGAACGGCCTCGCCTCATCGGCCTTGGCAGGTGCGACGAGGCTCAGTTGCTCACGCAGATAGCCTTCTTCAAAACAGTGCGAATCAATGCCGCCGATCAAGCCATAGGGGTTGCGTGCCGTTTCAAGGTACAGCGGCGTCGCACCGGCCTGAAACAGCGCGCCCTGATGAATGGATTTGTGGTTGTTTCTGTCGAACAGCACCACATCGCCAGGGGTCAGCAACGCCTGGGTCACCACCTTGTTGGACGTCGAGGTGCCATTGAGAACGAAGTAGGTTTTGTCGGCGTTGTAGACCTTCGCCGCGCGTTTCTGCGCTTCAAGGGGCGCGCCCTCGTGAATCAGCAGGTCGCCCATTTCGATGTCGGCGTTGCAGCGATCCGCGCGAAACAACGTCTCCCCGAAGAAATCGAAGAACTGCCGGCCCGACGGATGTTTGCGAAAGAACTGCCCGCCCTGATGACCCGGACAGGCGAAGGTGGTGTTGCCCCGCTCGACATAGTGTTTGAGCGCGCCGAAAAACGGCGGCAGCAATGCCTCCTCGTACTGCGTGGCCGCCCGCTCGAGCTTGTGGCCGTAGAACTCGGCGTTGTCGACGCCGAGGTCGAACACGCCGCTGATTTGCAGCAGCACCTTTTCTACGTCGAGAATGGCTTCCCGGGTCAGCTCGTCGTCTTTGGCCACGGCAAAAAACACCGGTATGTCGAACCCGGACCGGCAGACATCGTCGACCCGACCCTCGCGCCAGTCCAGGGCGGTGAGAACGACCGCCGCGACATCGGTCAGGTCGGTCGCGCCAAACTCCACCACCTCGCGGGAGGTGTTGAAGCAACGGCGTGCCTCGGGGCTGGCGACGATTTTGAGTCTGTTCATGTGCTCGGCCTTCCGTTGCAGTTAAAAGGTTGATGGATCACGCGTCCGTGAAGGTCTGCCCGCGGACATGCCCCTTGGCCAGTGGCGGCGGTGCATCGGAGTCACTGAAATCATCCGTCCAGCGCCAGTTCCTGATCTCCGGCATGTCCTCGAAGTGCTCCCGAATCCAGGCATCGTGTTTGCGCAACTGGCTCTCGAAGAAGTGCACGGCGTCAAGGCTGTGGGCGCGCAGATGCGGGACGTGGCTCAAGGCGTCGATCGCCAGGTGATAACGGCTCATGCGGTTGAGCACCACCATGTCAAAAGGCGTGGTGGTGGTGCCTCGGTCGCTGAAGCCGCGCACATGAAAACGGGCTTCGTTGGCGCGGCCGTGGACCATCGAGTGAATGACCCAGGTCGAGCCATGAAAGGCGAACATCACCGGTGCGTCCCGGGTGAACAGCGCTTCGAACGAGGCGTGATCCATGCCATGGGGCCGATCCTCGGGGGCGCTCAAAATCCCGAGGTCGACCACGTTCACCAGCCTCACGCGGATGCCGGGCACATGCTTTTGCAGCAACCAGGCGGCCGCCACTGCCTCGGTGGTAGGCACATCCCCCGCACAACCGAGCACCACGTCCGGCGCCCCGTCATCGCTGCTGGCAAAGGACCAGATCGACGCGCCTTGGGAGCAGTGCCTGAGCGCCGCATCGAAGTCCAGCCACTGGAAATCCGGCTGCTTGCCACAGGTCACGACGTTCACGTAGTTGCGACTGCGCAGGCAGTGGTCGAAGACATTGACCAGGCAGTTGGAGTCCGGCGGGTAGTACACGCGAACCACATCCGAACGACGCTGCAGCACGTTGTCGACGAACCCCGTGGACTGATGACTGAAGCCATTGTGGTCGTTGCGCCAGGCGTGACTGCTGATCAGGATGTTGAGCGAAGCCAGCGGCCGGCGCCAGGCAAACTCACGGCTTTGCTGCAACCACTTGGCGTGTTGCGTGACCATGGAATCGACCACTTGGGCGAACGCTTCGTAGGTTGACCACATGCCGTGGCGCCCGGTGAGCAGGTACCCTTCGAGCCAGCCCTCGCACAGGTGCTCGCTTAGCACTTCCATCACACGCCCGTCGGAGGCCAGATGGTCGTCAATGTCCAGACACGGCCCGGCGGCCGTCCGGTTGCTCGCTTCGAACACCGCATTGAGCCGGTTGGAGTTGGTCTCGTCCGGCCCGAATACGCGGAAGTTGCGCGGGTTGTTGCGCATCACGTCGCGCAGGTACTCACCCAGCTTGCGCGGCGCTTCTGCAATCACCTGCCCCGGGCCAGGCACCTCAAGCCCGTATTCGGCAAAGTTCGGCAGGTCCAGCGCCACCAGCATGCGGCCACCGTTCACGTAAGGGATCGCACCCATGCGCAGCGCCGGTGGCGGTGTCAGGGCTTGAAGTCCTGGCGCCAGGCGCCCCTGTTCATCGAACAGCGTCTGGGGTTCGTAGCTGCGCATCCAGTCTTCCAGTTGCTGGAGGTGCTCGGGGTTGCCGATGACGTTGGCGAGTGGAACCTGATGGGCGCGGAACGTGCCCTCGACCGGCAGCCCGTCGACGACCTTGGGGCCGGTCCAGCCTTTGGGGCTGCGCAGAATAATCATGGGCCATCGCGCGCGTACGGCTCCGCCGCCCTCTCTGGCAGCGGCCTGGATCTCACAGATGATGTCGTCACAGCGATTGAGCGCGGCGGCGAAGCGCTGGTGCATGCCCGGCAGGTCATCGCCCGCGACGATAATCGGCTGATAACCCCGGCCTCGGTAAAGCTCGAGCAGATCGTCGTCGGCAAGCCGTGCCTCGACCGTCGGCCCGGAAATCTTGTAGCCGTTGAGATGCAGAATCGGCAGCACTGCGCCGTCACGGCGGGGGTCGAGGAAGTGCACGCTTTTCCAGCTGCCTTCCAGCGGACAGGTTTCAGCCTCACCGTCGCCAATCACACAGGCCACCAGCAATGAAGGGTTGTCGAACACCGCGCCAAAGGCATGCATCAGCGAATAGCCCAGCTCGCCACCCTCGTGGAGGGAGTTAGGCGTATGCGGGCCGCAGTGGCTGGGAATGCCGCCGGGAGTGGAGAAACTGCGAAAGAAACGCAACATGCCGGCTTCATCTGCGGTGATGTCGGGGTGCACTTCGCTGTAGGTGCCTTCGAGCCAGGCGCAGGCGTTCATGGTCGGACCGCCATGGCCGGGCCCGGAAATAAAGAGGGTTTCAGTGCGTCGCTCGCTGATCAGCCGGTTCAGGTGCACGTAGATAAAGTTTTGCCCGACCGAGGTCCCCCAGTGCCCCAGCAGCCTGGGCTTGATGTGCTCGGCCAGCAGCGGTTCACGCAGCAGTGGGTTGGCCTTGAGATAGATCTGGCCGACGCACAGGTAATTCGCGGCGTTCCAGTAGTGGTGCAGGCGCGTGAGCAACTCGGGGGCCAGGGGGCCTGACGAGGTGTCGGGCTCCATCCAGGACCCGCGGCTGACGTGGGTTTCATCGACGCTGGAGAGTGACGGGTTGAAGCTGTACATGGCGACTCCACTGGGTGCGATACGCAAAAGGTGTGGCGCGCAAATGCGCACTGGTCGATTCAGGCGCCGCTGTGCAACAGCTTGAGGGCGTGGCGGGCGATAACAGCGTTTTCGTCGGTCGGGAGGGTCCAGGCGCAAACCTTGCTGTCGGGCAGCGACAGGCAGGCGCCTTGTGGCGTGTTGGGTGAGGACGGGTGCTGCAGGCCAAGCCATGCGCAGCCGTCAAGAATCGCGTTGCGAACCGGCGCCGAGTTTTCGCCGATGCCGCCGGTCAGGATCAGCGCATCGAGGCCGCCAAGGACCGCCGTCATGGCGCCGATATCTCGCACGACGCTGCGCACGAATAACGCGATTGCTTGTGCTGCCGCTGGTGCGGTGCTGTCAGCCAGTTCGCGCATGTCACTGGCGATACCACCGGAAACGCCCAATAAACCGCACTGGTGATAGAGCAGGTCTTCGAGGGCTTCGGCGTCCATGCCGCGCTCGCGCATCAGGTACAGCAACACGCCGGGGTCGAGCCGACCGGGACGCGTGCCCATCAACAAACCGTCCAGCGTGCTGAAGCCCATCGTCGTGGCCCGACTGACCCGGTTATGCAGGGCGCACAGGCTGGCCCCGTTGCCCAGGTGCGCCACAATCGTGCGGCCCTTCGCTGCGCGCTCATCGTATTCGGGAAGGACACCGGCAATGTATTCGTAGGACAGCCCGTGAAAACCGTAGCGACGCAGGCCCTGTTCGGTCATGGCGCGGGGCAGCCCGAATGAGGTCTCCAGCGGATCGAGGGTGTGGTGGAAGGCCGTGTCGAAGCAGGCATATTGCGCCAGGCCGCCGTGCTCGCGCGCCAAATAGTGAATCGGCGCCAGGCACCGCGGCTGATGCAGGGGTGCCATGGGAATGAGCGCCTGCAGCTCGCCCATGAGGGCCGGATCCACTCGGGCGCCCGTGACCATGCGATCGCCGCCGTGAACCACCCGATGGGCCGCCGCACAGAGGTGCCCTTCGGTGTGTTGCTCTATCCAGCCCATCATGTTCCGCAACGTGCCGCTATCCGCCGGGCCGTCGGTGCGTGGCCATTGCGCGTTTTGCCGGGTTCCGTCGGCGTGGCGGAAGATCAGGCGCTCGGTGTCCCGGTGTACCTCGAAACTGCCGTGACCCAGGCAGGGGTCTTGCGCAGGGGCATCGGTGGCGTCGTAAAGGGAAAACTTGACGCTGGAAGAACCTACGTTCAGCACCAGCAGTGACGGGCGCGAATGATCAGTCATGGGGCAGCCTCATGAGCCTCCCATGATCGCGATGGGTTGGGCGGTGGCTGAAGTGAATCAACCGACCGCCAGTGTGCGCGCCTGAAGTGGCCCGGTATTGATCTGGATCAAGAAGGTCGGAGTCAGCCCTCCCCGCTCATCCACCTCCACAATGGCCGCTGTCACTGTGCAGCGCAGGCGCCTATGCTGGGTCACTCAAGGAGATGCACATGACCGCCCATCTGGCTGCCGTTCCCGGCTCGTTCCTCAACGCAGAGTGCGCGTTCTTCAACGTCGGCGAGCTCTGCCTGTCCCTTGGGATGAGCGTGCATGACACCGATCGCTTGTCCACTATCATCCCGCAACGGCTGAAGATCAAAAAAGGCGCGGTGCTGTACCGCGCCGGTGATCCCCTGCGCTCACTCTATGTGGTGCGCTCGGGCTATTTCAAAACGACCATTACGTCCCGGGATGGGCGTGAGCGGCTGATCGGGTTCCCCATGTGCGGAGAGCTGCTGGGCTGCGATGCGATGCGATCAGCAATGATCGTCATGAATGCGACGCCATGGCCCTGGAGGACAGCGAAGTCTGTCCCATCCACTTCAGTCAGCTGGAGCGGCTGGCGCGCGAGTTGCCTTCGCTGCAGCGCAACCTCAACCGGGCGCTCAGCCTGGAGATCGTGCGGGACCACGAGATGCTGCTGATGATGGGTCAGCTCAATGCCGAGGAACGCATGGCCGCCTTTTTGCTCGATCTTTCCTGCCGCATGGCGAACCGGGCTACTCCGGCACTGCCTTTGTGTTGCGCATGAGCCGGGAGGACATCGGCGGTTATCTGGGCATGCGCCTGGAGACGATCTGCCGCGCCATCGACTCGCTGCGCAGTCAGGGAATCGTCAGTGTCTCGGGGCGCGCGGTGGAAATCCTCGACCTCGAACGGCTGCGCACCCTCATCACCGGCGGCGAAGGCCCCATGACGCTTTGATTGGGGAGAGCGCCATGTTTGCGGTCACGCTCATCAACATCGTGATCATCACCACAGCGGTGATGGTGCATTACGAATGCCTGATTCGCCTCAACCAGCTCATGCCGAGGTTAGGACTGCAGCACCGTTTCCGGGTGGTCATCGGCGTGCTGGGTGCGCTGGTCGCTCACGCGGTGGAGGTGTGGATCTTTGCCTTGGGCTACTACCTGATGAACCGGTCTGATTCATTGGGAAGTCTGACCGGAAACTTCGACGGCAGCTTCATGGATTCGGTCTACTTCTCGTTCACCACCTACACCACCATCGGCTTTGGCGACATCACGCCCAACGGACACCTGAAATACCTGACGGGTCTGGAGGCGTTGACGGGGCTGGTGCTGATTACATGGACCGCGTCGTTTCTGTTCATCGAGATGCAGCGTTATTGGGGCGCGGAGAAGGAGTGAGCTCAGGCGTGGGGGCGCCGGCCTGGCGTGCAGCGAACACATACCCTGCGGCAGTGAGCGTGCTCACGAAGACGGCATCCCGGCCGCTGAAGGGCTGGCGGATGTTCCCAATCCTTCGCGAGCAAGGTCGAGCGCCAACCCGGTCGCGTCCACACGTGGCAGCGCAGCAGGTACGTCTACCCCGCGTTCAGAACGCCAACTTGTAGCCGATCGCCAACAGCATCAGCGCCAGACACGGACGCAGGACGGCGTCGGGGATGCGACCGGTCAGGTGGCTGCCGATGTAGATGCCCGGCAGCGAGCCCATCAGCAGGTAACCCAACATTGACCAATTCATGTTGCCCATGCTGGCGTGACCGATGCCGGCGATGAGGGTCAGGGGGACGGCGTGGGCGATTTCGGTGCCGACCAGGCGACGGGTCTCGAGGAAGGGATAAAGCAGAAACAGCGCCACAGTGCCGAGCGCGCCAGCGCCAATGGACGTGAGCGCGACCATGGTGCCAAGGATGACGCCGGTCAGCACCGTCAGCCCGTTCAGGTTTCGGGTGCTGAGGCGGTAGCGATCACCCGCGTGGCGCTGGGCGAATGCCAGCAGACGCTTCTTGAAAAAGATCGCCAGGGCGGTCAATAGCAGCACCACGCCCAGCGCCTGTTTGATCACCGAATTCATCGCGTCCGGCGCCGTGTGCAGGCTGCTCAAAAACCACAGCGTCAGCCCGGCGGCCGGCACGCTGCCCAGGGTCAGCCAGCCGGTAATGCCCCAGTCGATGTTGTCGTTCTTTTTGTGAACCAGCACGCCACCGCTTTTGGTGATGGCGGCGTACAGCAGGTCGGTGCCCACCGCCGTGGCGGGGTTAATGCCGAACCACAGCAGGATCGGGGTCATCAGCGATCCACCGCCCACCCCCGTCATGCCGACGATAAAACCGACCACCAGCCCTGCGACGACGAAACCTGCGTTGCCAAAATCCATTGCTCTGCCTGACTGCACATTTGAAAGCCGGCGGGCAGAATAGCGATTTTTGCTCTAAGCACCGCTGCTTTTCTTATATCGAGCCTAGATCGAGACGTTCTATGGTTATAACCGAATGAATCATGGGCGAATTTCCGAGCCGTGAATCAAGGCTCGCCTTCCCAGTAATCCAGCGTGGCATCAGGTCGCTGCACGGCTGCAAACGCGCGTGCCCCATTGAGGGTGACCATCGCCTGATACTTGCCGGAGTCCGGGTATTCGCACACTTCGGGCGTCTCCCGCGTGCTGATGGACAAATACTTCAGCGGCGCATCAGAGGTGTTGATGATCTGATGGGGGTACTCCGGACCGGGCGGGATGAAGATCACATCGCCGCTGCGGATCGGCAGCATTTCACCCGCAACACGCAACGTGCCCTGCCCGTCCAGAATGACGAACATCTCTTCCTGAGCGTAGTGAAAGTGATAAGGGCACGAGCGCTTGCCCGGCGCGACAATGTCCACCGAGGCACCCAGCTTTTGCGCGGCGGTGTCGGTGCCCAGGCGAGCGGCGTGGCTCTCGTACAGCGGGTCGCGGCGCTCGTGCTGCAGCGGCACATCGTTGAAATTGCGAATCAGGCGCGCGGCCAGTTCGGCGGGGTCGTTGCTCATGCTCACTCCATCAGAAAACGGGGGTATCGATCACGGCTTGCAACACAGGGGCTTAACGCGAGCCGCACGCTTTAACGTGTCGCCACGATGAACAGGCGCGGGAACGGCAACAGCACCGTGCCGTCGTCCTGCGCTGGGTAGGCCTGACTGATCGCCTGCAGGTACGCATCGAGAAACGCCTGCTGACCCGCTTCGTCCAGCTTTTGCAGATAGGGCCGCAGCGCCGAGCCTTTGAACCACTCGACCACCGCCCCATGCCCACCGGCGAGGGGATGGTGATACGTGGTGCGCCAGACATCGACCTCGGCGCAATGCGCCCTCAGCAGCTCGAAGTAATAGGCGGCGGGGTGTCGATCCGGGTGCTTGACGTCGCCGATCCTGTCGGCCCACTGCGCACTCGCGGCGATCTCCCGCGCCAGACGATGGGCCGGCTCCTCAAGGTTGTCCGGCGTCTGCACCGCCAGCACACCGCCTGGATTGAGCAGGCTGACCAGCCGTGGATACAGCGACGCGTGGTCAGGCACCCATTGCAGCGAGGCGTTGGCGAGGATTACTTCGTAGGTGTGCGCCGGATTCCAGTTGCCGATGTCCGCCCGCTCGAATGCGATGTCCGGCAGCCGCTGACGGGCGTCGCGGAGCATGTCGTCGGAACTGTCGAGCCCGGTCACCGTGGCCTCCGGAAAGCGCTCGGCCAGCACTTCGGTTGAGTTGCCGGGACCGCAGCCGAGGTCGACGGCGGTGCGCGTCGAGGTCAGGGGAATGGCGGCGACGAGGTCGCGTACCGGTCGGGTGCGTTGCTGCTCGAACAGGGAGTACTGCGTGGCGGACCAGCTCATCGGGCTTTCCTTCTGAGTGTACGGAGTGGCCGAGAGTAGAACGCCCGGGCCGGGAGCACAAACGGGGTGAGGGGCAAGCGATAAGCTGCAAGTGGTTGGCAGCGAGCAGCGGCTGTTCAGATCATGACGCGTCGGGTGAGATGACCGCCTGAGACCGGGTAGGAGACGTACAGGCCTGAATCCACCTGGGCTCGGGAGGCGTGGGCTTGGGCGCGAACTGTGTGCGCGGCTGCAAGCAGGGTTTGCGCATCCAGCCCCCCGTTGATTACTGCATCGACGATGGCGCGCGCGATGTCGTCAAGCCCCGCTTCCGCCGACAGGAGCAACAGGTGCGCGCCGGCGTTCAGCGCCGCTACGGCGGTGTCGGCGATGCTGTTGCCGCGCAGGATAGAAACGGCGTCGAGATCGTCGGACACGATCAGTCCCCCGAACCCCAGTGCATCGCGCAGCAGGCCGATCACCGCCGCCGAGGTGCTGGCCGACCGGTGCGGGTCCAGCGCCGGGAACACGGCCGGCCCGGGCATGATCGCGCCGACGCCTGCCGCAATCACCTGCCGGAACACGTCCAGCCCGTCGCTGAGGGCAGCGGCGTCATCAGGGACGAAAGCCCGCTCCACCGCCGGGTCCTGCTCGACCTGGTAGTGACCGGGAAAATGCTTGGCCGTGGCAATCACGCCCGCGCGTTGCACACCGCGGATGAAGGCGCAGGCAATGCGCGCCACTTCAGCAGGGTCGGCGCCGAGGTGGCGCTGGTGCAGCCAGGGATTCGCCCCGGTGACCACGTCAACAATCGGCGCCAGGAACAGATTGACGCCCATGACCCGGGCCGAGCTGGCCATTTCATAGCAGCGCGACTCGATGTCTCTTGTACTCATGTGGGTCAGTTCGGCGGAAGCCGGCATACCGGGCACCAGACCGTGCAGGCGCTGGATGCCGCCCAGTTCCTGATCGACGGCGATCAGCACCGGCGCCGCCGCACACACCGCCGCCTCCCTGGCGATCGCGGAAAATTGCCCGTCGGTTTCTTCCCGGCGACGCTCGAAGCTCATGCTGCGCGCCAGGTATTCGTCGCGGGTCTCCCCCAGCAGCACCGACACGCCGCCGGCGTGCAGATGCCGGCGCACGGGTTCATCCAGCGCGAGTCCGGCGATCGCCGGCATCAAGACTGACCGTGCAGCCCGTTGCAGTTCATCGTGTGACATGTGCTCTCCGTCGATCAGGCAGTAACGAACGAGCTCACGTTTTCTTAATGCTCGTTTCCGCTCACTCTATTCATAGAACGAGCAACATGCAAACATAGCGAGCACAAAGCAGCGCACGGCTGAGTGAAGCCACTCATCAGAATGAATGACCCGCTGGCTCGACGGCGTCTGGGCAACGGAGGCTTGAGCAGGGGGTAAAAAATTTCAGGGCGTGCGCTTTTCATTTGCACGGTTGCTGGTCAACATAGGCGCCCATCGACCCTGCCGAATGGGTTCCGTTTTCTTATTCAGGATGAATTGATGCGCCGTTTATTTCCGTACTCGTTACTGGGTTGCACCCTGGCCGCGGTGCTGGCGGGTTGCAGTTCAACGCCGAACAACCCGTCGTTCAATTTCGACACCGCCAAGACGCCGTCTGACTACGCCAAGTGCATCTACCCCAAGTGGCAGCAGATCAAGCCCGGCACGACCATGACCGAGAGCAAGGGTCACTACAAACTGCTGATCTCCGGCAAGATCGCCTCCGATGAAATCCTCGAGGTCTACAAAGGCAATCCCAACACCCGGGTCTTCCTGTATCAGCGCGCGCCGTTGTCGTCGGCTTTCGGCCGCAATGCCCTGGAAACCGCAGTCCGCGATTGCCTGTGATGATGGAGGGGATCGTGGTGCGCCGTTTCGTCGCACGGCACTGCTCGCCGCACCCGAGATCCGGGTGCGCGGCCTGAAACACTGATAACCGCCCCGGTACCCTTCAGTGCAATCGGGCTGAACTTTTGCTTTTGCGCCTTCCTCTGAACGTGACACCGCTTGCCAATGGCAAGCGCCGTTTTCAACTTCAGCACTTATATTTCAGAGGAAAGCGAAAGCATGAGCAATCAACTGAACGGCAAGAAGGTTTTGATCATCACGTCCAACACCGGCATCGAGCGCGACGAGCTGCTAAAGCCGCTGGAAGCGTTGAAGGGTCAAGGTGCTGCGGTCACCCACGCCTCGATTGAAGGCGGCACTGCGCAACTGTTCCTGAACGACACCGACAAGGACGCCGTCGTCACCTCCGACGCCAAGCTCGCCGGCTTGTCTGCTGCTGACTTCGATGCGCTGGTCATTCCTGGCGGCACGGTCAACGCCGACACCCTGCGCCAGGACAGCGATGCACAGAAGCTGGTCAAAGCGTTCGCCGACGCCGGCAAGACCGTCGCGTCGATCTGCCACGGCCCTTGGCTGCTGATCGATGCCGGCGTGATCGAAGGCAAAACCCTGACCTCCTACCCAAGCGTGCGCACTGACCTGGTCAATGCTGGCGCGGCCAACTGGGTCGATGCCGAGGTCAAGGAATGCCCGGCCAATGGCTGGACCCTGATCACTTCCCGCACACCCGACGATCTGCCGGCGTTCAACGAGGCCATCGCCAAGGCGCTGCTGGCGGGCTGAAGCCAGATGGGCAGGCTGTAAAGTCTCGCCGCACGTAGAGCCATCGACGCCGCTGATCAGCGGCGTCGCTGCGTCTGGGACATGCCTTAACCCCGTGATAAGCGAGGCGATGGTCCTGCTAAACGAAAATACTTGAAACCAAATTTCCATCACTTCGGTCGACATCGAAGGACGCCGCGATCAGCGCAGGTGCCGCGACGAGACACTTCGATGATTGGAATCATTGTCCCCGCACACAACGAAGAAGACTTCCTGGACGACTGCATCAAGTCCCTGATCGCCGCTTCTGTCCACGAAGACCTCCACGGCGAGCCCGTGGAAATCCTCATCATGCTGGATGACTGCTCCGATGCCTCGGCCCGCGTCGCGGCCGTACACGGCATCACCACCCACGTGTGCACCTACCGCAATGTCGGCATGACCCGCGCAGAAGGCGCGCGGCTGATGCTCGAACGCGGCGCCCGCTGGCTGGCGTTCACCGATGCCGACAGCGTCGTGCCCTACGCCTGGCTGGCGCATCAGGTCAGCCTGGAGGTGGACGCGGTGTGCGGCATCGTCGAGGTCGACGACTGGTCCGGGCATCCCGAGCATGTGCGCCAGCGCTATGATTCGCTGTACCGGCCAGTAGATGATCATCGGCACATCCACGGCGCGAACCTGGGCGTCAGCGCGAGTGCCTATCAGCGTGCCGGCGGCTTCAAGGCGCTGGCTGCCCACGAAGACGTGCACCTGGTCGCCGATCTGCAACGCATCGGCGCGTCGATCGCGTGGATTTCCGCGAACAGCGTCACCACCAGCGCACGAAAAGACTACCGGTGCAAAGAAGGCTTTGGGGATTATCTAAACTCACTGGCAGCGACGTCGCTGTCCAGCTGAGTCCCTCCGTCGGGCAGCACCACGGCGGGCCTGCGGGTAGATGGTAACCACGCGCTGACACCGGGCGGCAGGGCCAGCGTTCCGCGCCTTTCCGACCCCTCTGATCATTCAATATTCAACGCCGGGACTTTCCATGCCGCCCATCGATCACCCTGCCCGCCCCGGCGACGACATGCTCGGCGGGGGCATGCCCAGCGCCAGTGTCGCGGTGCCCAAGACCGGGAACTGGTTCAAGCGGCTCCTCGCGTTCACCGGCCCCGGCTATATGGTCGCCGTGGGCTACATGGACCCGGGCAACTGGGCCACCGACATCGCCGGCGGGTCGAAATTTGGTTACCTGCTGCTGTCGGTCATTCTGCTGTCGAACCTGATGGCCATCGTCCTGCAAGCGCTGTCGGCACGGCTGGGCATCGTCACCGGATGGGACCTGGCGCGGGCCTGCCGCGAACGGTGCAGCCGACCGGTGTGCATCGGGCTGTGGATTGCCTGCGAGATCGCGATCATCGCCTGCGATCTGGCCGAAGTGATCGGCACTGCCATCGCGCTGAACCTGCTGTTCGGCATTCCACTGATCTGGGGCGCGGTGATCTCGGCGGTCGACGTGTTTCTGATTTTTCTGCTGATGGGCCGCGGGTTCCGCGCGCTTGAGGCGTTCGTGATCGCGCTGCTGCTGGTCATCTTCGGCTGCTTCGCGATCCAGATGGTGCTGGCCCAGCCTGATCTGGCGGAGCTGTTTGCCGGCTTCATCCCCAAGGCCGAGGTGGTGACCAATCCCGAGGCGCTGTACCTGGCGATCGGCATCATTGGCGCCACGGTGATGCCGCACAACCTGTACCTGCACTCCTCCATCGTGCAGACCCGCGCCTACCCGCGCACGGATGAGGGCCGACGCATCGGCCTGCGATGGGCGGTGACCGACAGCACCATCGCGCTGACGCTGGCGCTGTTCGTCAATGCGGCGATTCTGATCACCGCGGCGACGGTGTTTCACAAGGCCGGCAAAACGGACGTGGTGGAAATCGAGCAGGCCTACCATTTGCTTTCGCCGATGCTGGGGGTGGGCATGGCGTCGATGCTGTTCGGTGTGGCGTTGCTGGCGTCGGGGATCAATTCCACCGTCACGGCGACCTTGGCCGGGCAAATCGTCATGGAGGGTTTTCTGCGCCTGCGCCTGCCCGGCTGGATCCGTCGCCTGCTGACGCGGGGGCTGGCGATCATTCCGGTGATTGTGGTGACGAGTATTTACGGCGCCCAGGGCACCGCCAAATTGCTGGTGCTGAGTCAGGTCATCCTGTCGATGCAACTGCCCTTCGCCATCGTGCCACTGGTGCGCTTCGTGTCCGACCGCAAGCTGATGGGCGATTTCGTGACCGGGCCGATCCTGACCGCCCTGGCCTGGGGCATCGTGCTGTTGATCATCGTGCTGAACGGGGTGTTGCTGGTGGGGGCGTTCGGGGATTGATTCCTGTCCGCCAAGACAGCGCATTTAATTTGTGTGATCGGCTTTACCTTGGGATACGTCGGGTTGAACGACATCACTTCTGCGGTGTGGCTGCCGGCGCTTTCCCGGCTGAAGCCGGTCCTACGAAGGTACGTGGTGCCTTTGTGGGACTGGTTTTAGCAGGTCCCACAGTGAATACACGGTGCCTTTGTGGGACTGGCTTTAGCCGGGAAGACGGCGGTTTGAACACCATCAGTTTTGCGGTGTGGCTGCTGGCGCTTTCCCGGCTGAAGCCGGTCCTACGAGGGTACGTGGTGGCTTTGTGGGACTGGTTCTAGCAGGTCCCACAGTGAATACGCGGTGTCTTTGTGGGACTGGCTTTAGCCGGGAAGACGTCGGTTTGAACGACACCACTTCTCCGGTGTGCTCCCGACCTGAACACCATCAATTCTGCGGTATGGCCGCCGGCGCTTTCCCGGGTGAAGCCGGTCCTACCGGATACGCGATCCCACTTAATGGGTCATGCCGTGATCATGGCTCATGTCCATCGCGGCGCGGGCCGGGGCGCTTACGTTCAGCACTTCTGTCTCGCCTTTGGCGTTCTTCACGGTCAGGGTCAGCGGGACCTGATCGCCCTCTTTGATCTGGCCGTTCAGGCCCATGAGCATCACGTGGTAGCCATCCGGGTCCAGCGCCACGGTCTTGCCTGCCGGCAGCGGCACGGCGTCGACCGGGCCCATGCGCATGACGTCGTTGGTCATGCTCATCTCGTGGATCTGCACGTCTTTGGCCACTGGCGAGGTGACGCTGAGCAGCGTGCTGTCGGTGTCCGCGGTGATGCGCATGAACGCGCCTGACGAAGGCTGCCCGGCCACCGTCGCACGCACCCACGGATCCTCCACCCGCGTCTGGGCAACCGCACTCAGACTGACCCCGGCCAACAGGGCGACCCCCAACGTGCGCGAAACCAACGAGCGCGAGACAGCAGCAAACACAGTATTCATCAGCAGACTTCCATGACAGTGAGCAGGTCTTCCGCGCATTGCTTGGCGGAAAGCGAGGGTGACAGCCCCAGGCGCAGGTTGCCCCGGGAGTCGAAAACGAAGCTGGTGGCGGTGTGGGACATGGTGTAGGTGTTGCCCGCCGGGACCTTTTCGTAGAACACGCCGAATTCTTTGGCGACGTGGGCGGTTTCTTCCAGCGTGCCGCGCAGGGCGACGAACGTCGGATCAAACTGTTTGACGTAGGCGTCGAGGACCTGCGGCGTGTCGCGCTCGGGGTCGACGGTGATGAAGATCACCTGCAGCGTCTTGCCGTCCTCGCCCATCATCTTTCTGATCTGCGCAGCACGGGCCAGCGCGGTCGGGCACACCGCCGGGCATTGGGTGAAACCAAAAAACACCATCGGCATCAACCCACGATAACTCGACAGGGTTTTGACCTCACCGTCGGTGTCGGTCAGCTTGAACGTGCGGCCCATGATCTTGTTGCTCAGATCTTTGCCGTACTTGAAATCCAGCGCAGTGGTCGAACCGTCACAGCCGGCCAGCAAGCCCAGCCCCAACAGGCCCATGCCGGTGACCACCTGACGGCGGGTCAGAAACTCATTCATCTGGCGAACTCTCGAAAGCAGCGGCTGGCGCCAACGCCAACCCTTTTTTCGTCCACCTCGCGGCACCGCAGGCGTTATTGGCAGCCGCACTGCAGCGGCGAGGGACGAAGCGAAAAAAACAGGTGCCCGACAGTGTCGCGCAAAACCGGGCCGAATGCGTTACAAGCGGATTTTACCGACACCCCTCAACGGCGCTGCATGCCTTGACGCCCATGGGTTGAGAAACGCTCGCTGCGACAAAACCGCGCACCCGTTCACAAAACAGGGATCAGCGCGCTGGCGAAGCCGCCCGGCCGAACGCACGTGGCCCGGCTGGCCGAAGAAATGTTTGAACCCCTCCCCGCCTGCGCTGCCGAATTTCATCAGCAGGCCGCGCAACGGGCCAGGCAAACAGCCCGCGCAACTCGCGTCGGCGTCAACGGGACGGAGACAGTCATGCGGGACGATGCACAAGGACTTGAATCACTGCTGGCGGATTTCGCCCACCGTGACAACCCCCACGTGCCGGACGCACCCCTGCGTCACGCCATGCAACGCTGCCTCGACAGCGGGCTCGATCAATTGCCGTTGCCCGGCAGCGGTCGCACCCTCGAACGCTGGTGCCAATTGGCGACGGTGGCGGGCGTCGATCTGGCGCTGCTCAAACTCTACGAAGGCCACACCGACGCCCTCGCCATTCTGAATGAACTTAATTCAGCGCCTTTCGATGCACCCGGCATCTGGGGCGTATGGGCCGCTGAACCGCCCGACGCCAGGGTAGGCGTCAGCCAACGCCATGGCGACAAGGTGCGCCTCCACGGCCGCAAGGCCTGGTGCTCCGGCGCACAGCAACTGGATTACGCCCTGCTCACCGCCTGGGCCAGCGATGACGCGCCGCAACTGGTCGCCGTGGATCTGAAGCAGCCGGGCGTACGTTTCAGCAGCGAGACCTGGCAGGCCGTGGGCATGGCGGGCACCGCCAGCGGCGACGTGCACTTCGATGGCGCTGTCGGCATTTGCGTGGGCAACAGCGGGGACTATTTAACCCGGCCTGGGTTCTGGCAAGGCGGCGCCGGCATCGCTGCCGCCTGGTACGGCGCGGCAGCGGCGCTGGCGAAAAGCTTGCGCGCGCACCGACATCACGGACGGCCGGAACCCCACGCCGACGCTCATCTGGGCAGCGCGGATGCCGCGCTGTGCGGCGCGGCGGCTGCCTTGCGCGAGTGCGCCTCATGGATCGACGCGCATCCCCGGGACGACGCGAGCCTGCCGGTCCAGCGCTTACGTGCACAGGTCGAAATGGCGGTTGAGCAGGTGTGCCGGCATGTCGGCCGGGCGCTGGGCGCGACGCCTTTCTGCCGTGATCCGCACTTTGCGCGGCTGGCTGCCGACCTGCAGGTGTTTATCCGACAAAGCCATGCTGAGCGCGACCTGGCGCATCTGGGCCAGCGAATCGCTACGGGCGAAACCGAGGATTGGTCACTATGAACGAAGCGCAGCCTTTCGGCGTCACCGGCACCCCGTTGAGCGCCTGGCAGAACAGCGTGGCGTTGCGCAGTGTGCGCCCGATCACCCTGGAAGAACTGATTCCACCTGGCGCGCGCCTGATCGTGCTCGCGCCGCATCCCGACGACGAAGTACTGACCTGCGGCGGCGTGCTCGCGGCGATGGCCCAACGGCAGCACGATGTGCAACTGGTGGCTGTCACCGACGGCGAAGGCAGTCATCCGCACTCTCCGCTGTGGCCGGTACAGCGCCTGCGAACCGAGCGGCGCCGGGAAAGCGAACAGGCCGTCGCGCACCTGGGCCTGGACGTGTCGAGGCTGTCCTGGCAACGGCTCGGCATGGGCGATGGTCAGGTTGCCGGGCATGCCGAGTCGTTGATTGCCCTGCTCAGCGAAGACCTGCGTCCCTCGGATGTGTTGTTGACCACCTGGCGCCACGACGGCCACTGCGACCACGAAGCCGTCGGCCATTGTGCGGCTCAGGCGGTGGCCAACAGTGGCGCGACGCTGGTGGAGATGCCGGTGTGGGCCTGGCATTGGGCTGAACCGAACGACCCGCGCATCCCTTGGGAACAGGCCCGTAAATTCTGGCTCAGCGAGGAGCAACTGCGGCGCAAGCGCGAGGCCATCGGGGCGCATTTGAGCCAGCTGGAAAACGACCCGAGCACCGGCGCCCCTCCGGTGTTGACCCCTCAGACGCTGGAGCGTCTGCTGCAACCCTTCGAACTGGTGTTTCTGTGAGCATGACAGGTGAGTATTTTGAGACGTTGTTCGCCAACAGCGACGACCCCTGGGCCTTTCGTACGCGCTGGTACGAACACCGCAAACGCGACCTGACCCTCGCCGCTCTGCCGCGCCAGCGCTATGGGCGCATCTTCGAGCCGGGCTGCGCCAATGGCGAGCTGAGCCTGCGCCTGGCCGAACGCTGCGACGCGCTGCTGTGCATGGACCTCAGCCCCCGGGCTGTCACTCTGGCCCGAGACCGCTTGAGCGAACATGCCCATGTTCAGGTGCTGGAAGGCTGTTTGCCCCAGGACTGGCCGGCGGGAGAATTCGATCTGGTGGTGATCAGCGAATGGGCCTATTACCTGACGCCGGATGCCTTCGGCGAGATCATCGAGCGCATTCGCGAAAGCCTGGCGCCGGAGAGTGCGGTGCTAGCATGCCACTGGCTGCACCCCATCGAAGGCTGCCCGATGGAGGGCCGCGAGGTGCACCAGGTCCTGGCGCGGCACCTGGCCATGGAACGCACGCTGCATCACGCCGAGCGGGATTTCTTGCTGGAAACGTGGAGCAAGGACTCAGGCGGGATCGACCTCAACGAGGCCGTTCGCTGATCGCTGATCGCTGGATTAGACGAGCCGCGGGCCGATGAAGGCTTGCGCGCCTGACTCGCCCAACAGTCCGTTGACGAATAGCCGGGCCTGGCGGGTCAACTGATCGATGTGGCGATCGCGCTGTTTCTCCGCATCGGTCATGGCGCGCTTGCCGTGCTGCTTCAACAGATAGCTGTGGATCTGCCGCACTTCCAGCGAGTTGTAGATCGGCGCAATGTCCAGCACGGCCAACAAGCCCTCGGTCTGCCGCTCACGGGTGTTCATCACCACCTGCGGCCCGCGCGCACCCAACACCTGAAAACCCAGCGCCTCGAACACCGCAACTTTGGAGACGAAGCACGCCAGCTCCGCATGGGGATAGCGTTCGGTCATCTTTGTCAGCATGGCCCGCGCCACGCCCTGACGACGGCGTACCGTTTGCACCGCCATGTACGCCACGGCGCACGCCTGCGGGTCCTGTTGAACCGGCAAATAGAGCAAAAAGCCGATGACGATCGACGGATCCTCGGCGTCCAGCGCCACGATCAATTCCACCGCAATCCCCCGCGAGCCATCCATCGCCTGCACGTACTGATGCACTTCATGGCCGACGCCGTATTGGTACAGCGGGTACAACGGATTGCTCGGGGCGATGGCCACCATGCTGAGGTCGGTGACGTAGTCGATCACCATTTGCATGATCTGGCTCTTGATCGATTCCGGGGGCGTGGCGTCGAGGCGCATGACGGTAAACATGGGGCTGGGCATTGTGATCCTGAATACGGGCTGGCACGGTAGCGTGCAGAGTGGTGACGTGCAGAGCGCTGCATCATACCCGGCCCACCTCGCAAATCCCTCCTTTTCTGCCCTCCGACGCTTCGTTATAAAGGCCCGCAACCCGAGCGCGACCACGACCCAAAAGCGGTTAAAGCACACGCTTACAACTGCATCTCCGCCAAGGCCCGGCGAAGCGGCTCATCAGAGATCTGGATGGGGCCGTGAAAGGGAATGTCCATGTCCAGGACCAGGTAGACCGACGCGGCAATCAGCAGTGCTGATACGGTGAACATGCCAATGACCATCGGATTGCGCGGCGCCCGGTAGCCGAAGGTGGCGAAAATCAGCGTCATCCACGCGATCAGCATGCCGATCAGCGGGCCGGGTATCGCCCCTTCGGACTGCTCGACGATTCGCCAGCGCTGTTCGATCAGGCCGTGGTACTGCTGGCGAATGTCCAGCATCAAGGTTTCATGGAAGCGATCCGCCGGGCGCACCCCGGCGAGGGATTTGCCAATGTCGTCCAGGTACTGCGCGGCCTGGCTTTTGCGATGCTGCAGCGCTTCATCACCGCGATACGGATTGGCAATGGCCCGCTCAAGGTACGTCACCAGCAGCCCGCGTGTCTGTTGCGCGGACTCGCCGTAAGTGCGCAGCGTTCGGTCGAAGATGATCAGATCAGTGGCGTAGGCATGGAAGCTCGCGTCGATGGATTCATAGGTGTTCTTGGCTGAATTGATCATCAGCCCGAACACGAGCGAGGTCATCACCACGAAGATGTTGGCCACCAGGCGGATGACCGTGTTGGTGTCCTCGTCTCGATGACGGCTCGAAAGCCTGGGATACCAGTGCATCATCAGCAACGATGCCGCCAGCAGGCAGGCGAAGGTAGCGGCTGCGATCCACACCGACTGCATTAACGCACCCCGCCGCTACTGCGCAGCCCAGTGGGAAAGTTTGCGCTGGACGTCATCGGCGCCTCCCTGGCACTCGCTGGCGGAGAGACTTGGCGCACCGCGTTCCAGCGTGGTCACCGGCCTTCCTGGGGGCGAATAAATAGTGATGCGCTGCGCACCCGCCGGCTGAAATTCAATACGGGTGCCGTCTTCCAGATACAACGCCTCGTCGGCATATTTTCCGTCCATCGCCCGGTAATAAGGCGGAGCGCTCAGGCAGGTGCGCAGGTCGCCGTCCTCGAAGATTTCCACGTAAAAAGTGCCGCCGGCGTGGGGACCGGCCCAAAGGCCGGTGAGTTTGTGTGGCGGTGAAGATGCGCTGACTGAGGTGTAATCGACCAATGACGCACCGGTCGTGGCCTGGGTCGTGCACCCGGATATACACACAAAAACCGCCGCTGTGATCAGCAGCGTCGTGGCTCGCGTCCTGCTTAACCGATTGTGCATAGAAAACTTACACTTCCAGCGCGTTATGAGAGCGCAGACCAGAGGGAATCGATGGACTCCGTCTCATGCGCCTGCCGTAAGTTGAATGGCCTGTTGACGACTCTAGTCTGCGCCCACACCCCCCCGCAACTTTGAGCGATGGGATGCACCATAGCGGGCATTACCTTGCCGCCCTGTAGCGCCATCTCGCCGGTCCTTTCAGCCCCTCTTCAGGCCCCGAACCTGCGTAAGGCCGGGCCGATTGCCCTCTGAATGCTTTTCCCCCGGGATCAGTTCGTGAACACGGCCTATGCTTGGAAAGAGCGTGTGGTCAGTGATGCCGAAAAAATTCATCCAACCGGCTGATCGGGGAGTTGAACCCCCTATGAGGCGCACAGTCCATGCACTACATCCCAAGGGGGAACATCGATGAATGACTTATCAAAAGCTTCAGGGCTGAGGCGTTTCACTTCCATCATTGCAGGCATCTTTGCCTTGTTTCTGCTGGTAGGCGGTATCTGGCTGCTCACATTGGGCGGCTCTTTTTATTATCTGTTCCTGGGCGTCGCGCTGCTGGTGTTCGCCGTCCTGTTGTGGCGACGTTCCGCGGCATCGCTCTGGCTGTATGGCGCGCTGATGCTGATCACCGTGGTCTGGGGTCTGTGGGAAGCAGGCACGGACTTCTGGGCGCTGGTGCCGCGATTCGACATCCTCGGGGTGTTGGGTCTGTGGCTGCTCATTCCGGCGGTGACCCGGGATATTCCGGAGCGCATCAAGCCCGGCAAAACCTTTTTATCCGCGACATTGGCGCTGGCCATCGTGGTGATGGTGTATGCCATCTTCAACGACCCGCAGGAAATCAACGGCAGCATGGCCACCGCGCAACCCGCGCAGCATGAGCCTGTCGAAGGCATCGCCAATGGCGACTGGCCTGCTTATGGCCGCACCCAGTCGGGCACGCGCTATTCCCCGCTGACCCAGATCAACGAAGGCAACGTCAAAGACCTGCAGGTGGCGTGGACCTTCAACAGCGGCGAATCGAAAACCGCGAATGACTCTGGCGAGACCACCAACGAGCTGACGCCGATCAAGGTAGGCGACAACATGTACATCTGCACCACCCACCAGATCCTGGTGGCGCTGGACCCGGCGACCGGCAAAGAGAAGTGGAGATTCGATCCCAAGCTCAAATCCGACCCGTCCTTCCAGCACTTGACCTGCCGTGGCGTCGCCTACTTCGATCAGGCTGACACCACGCAGTTTGCGAAAAGCCTGGAAGGCACTCAGCCGGTCGCCACCAGTTGCCCGCGCAAGGTATTCCTGCCGGTCAACGACGGTCGTCTGTTCGCCATCAACGCTGACACCGGCGCACCGTGTGCCGACTTCGCCAAAAACGGCGAGCTCGATCTGCTGCACTTGCAGCCCTACCCGTATCCGGGCGGCCTCGAACCCACCTCCCCGCCTGTGGTGACCGGCACCACCGTGATCATCGGCGGTTCGGTGACCGATAACCTGTCGGTGCACGAGCCATCCGGTGCGATCCGTGGCTACGACGTCAACACGGGTGCGCTGAAGTGGATCTTCGACACTGGCGCGGAAGACCCGAACGCGATTCCGGGCGACGGCAAGACCCTGGTCAACAACTCGCCGAACGCCTGGGCACCGCTGGCGTACGACGCGAAAACCGACGTGGTCTACGTGCCAACCGGCAATCCGACGCCCGACATCTGGGGCGGCAACCGCACCCCGGTGATGGAGCGTTATGCCAGCTCGATCGTCGCCATGAACGGCTCCACCGGCAAACTGGTGTGGAGTTTCCAGACCACCCACCACGACTTGTGGGACATGGACGTACCGGCTCAGCCAACCCTGGCTGACGTGAAAACCGGCAGCGGCGAAGCTGTCCCTGCGGTGTACGTGCCGACCAAGGCAGGCAACCTGTTCGTGCTCGACCGTCGCGACGGCAAGCCAATCGTGCCGGTCCATGAAATGCCGGTGCCTGCGGGTGAAGCGGCGCCAGGCGATCGGGTCAGCCCGACCCAGCCGCGCTCGAACCTGAACCTGACGTCGATTCAAACCCTGTCCGACAAGGAGATGTGGGGCGCGACCATGTTCGACCAACTGGTCTGCCGCGTGATCTTCAAGCAGCTGTCGTACAACGGCCAGTACACGCCGCCGTCCGAGCAAGGCACGCTGGTGTTCCCGGGCAACCTGGGCGTTTTCGAATGGGGTGGCATCTCGGTCAACGCCGACCGTCAGGTTGCGCTGATGAACCCGATGGCGCTGCCGTTCGTGTCCAAGCTGATTCCCCGTGGCCCGAACAACCCGCTGTGGCCTAAAGAAGGTGCCACCGGGACCGGTACCGAAATGGGCATTCAGCCTCAGTACGGCGTGCCTTATGGCGTCGAAATCAACGCCTTCCTGTCCCCACTGGGCCTGCCATGTAAAGAGCCGGCCTGGGGTTATGTGGCGGGTGTCGACATGAAGACCCACGACGTGGTGTGGCGCAAGCGTATCGGCACCATCCGCGACAGCCTGAAAGGCATTCAACTGCCACCGCTGAAAATCGGTGTGCCGATGCTCGGTGGTCCCATCTCCACGGCCGGCAACCTGATGTTCATCGCCGGCACCCAGGACAACTACCTGCGTGCCTTCAACGTCACCAACGGTGATCTGCTCTGGGAAGCGCGGTTGCCGGCTGGCGGTCAAGCCACACCGATGACCTACGAGAGCAATGGCAAGCAGTACATTGTGATCATGGCCGGCGGGCATGGCTCGTTCGGTACCAAAATGGGCGATTCCCTGATTGCCTACGCCCTGCCGTCGAAGTAATCAGCGGCTGAGCGACAACAAAAAGCCCGAGTGATCGGGCTTTTTGTTGTCTGCAATTCAAGCATGGCACTGGTCGATGCGATGTAAACGTGGACGCCTGCGTCAAAGCCGGAAACGATCCACCGACTGGGAAAGCTGGCCTGCAAGCACTGCCAGTTGATCGGTGGTACTGGCTGTCTGGCCAATCACCTGGCTATTACCGGCCGACATGCTGGCGATCATCTCAACTTGATGGGCAATCTCATTGCTGGCCAGACTTTGCTCACCGATAGTCCGGGTGATGTCATTGACCAACTGACTGGTGCCCAGCGTTGCTTCAAGGATTTCGCCAATAGCCTGCTCCACCTCGGCAGTCACCGCCATACCCTTATCGACCTGGGCAACACCCGCTTCCATGCTCATCACGGCGTCGCGGGTGCTTTGCTGGATGCGTGTCACCATGCTGGCAATTTCCTGGGTCGAGGCGCTGGTGCGTCCCGCAAGGCTGCGCACTTCGTCGGCAACCACCGCAAAACCTCGCCCCTGCTCACCGGCGCGGGCCGCTTCAATAGCAGCGTTCAACGCCAATAGATTGGTCTGGTCGGCAATGCCCTTGATCACCTGGATAATGTTGAAGATGCCTTCAGACTCTTTGTCCAGCAGACGGATCACTTGCGCCGACTGCTGAGACGATCGGGCGATGCCATCCATGTCGCTGACCACCTGATGGATCACGCGACCGCCATTCTTGGCCAGGGTTTCAGCCTGATTGGCCATGGCCAGCGCCTGTTCTGCATGCCGCGTGATCTCCTCGATGCTCGCGGTCATTTCACTGGTCGCCGCTGACATCGTGCCGGCTGCGGCACTCTGCTGCAGACTGCTGCCGGCGACCTCATGACAGCTACCCGCCAACTGCTGGCTGATCGTGCTCACGCCCTGGGCATTGTTACGCACCGCCTCAATCATGCCGCGCAAGTCGCGCTGCATGGCCGCCAGGCTACGAATCAGCAGGCTGGCCTCATCGCGATTAACGGGTTCAGCAATAGGCTCGCTCAAGTTGCCATGGGCGATGCTGTCGGCGATTCGTCGCGCATTCTGCAAGGGCGTCATGATGCTTTGCGTCACCCAGAAGCCCTGCGCGCTCAGCAGCAGCATGCTGATCACCAGCACAGCACCCAGGGCGATGTTGGCACTGCGGCTGGCGTTACGGGTGCCTTCCCCACTGGCCTTTGAATTAGTCTCGATCAGCTCGCTCAGGCTGGACATTTCACCTTCCAGCTGGGTGAAGGCGCTGCTGAACTGTGCCAGCTCCTGCTGTGCCCGTTCCGGACTGTTGAGTGCCAGATCGACAATTCGCTCGCCCGCGGCAATATAGGCGTCCAGGCCGGGCTTGATTTTCTCCAACGCTGATTTCAGGCTTTGGTTGAGGGGCAGGGTCAGGTTGTCCGCAAGGACCTTGCGAAAATGTGCAGCATGTTCGGCCAGACCCGCCACGACCTGATCTCGATCGGTATCACTTTTACCTATGCCGACCAGCATCGCCAACAGCACGTCAGCACGCAGCGCATCGTGCATCATGTCGGCTTCCAGATGATTGCTCAGGGCAATCATGCTGACCTCACTGTCGATCATCGCGGCTTCCGTTCGCGCATTGCTCAAATAACTGACCAGACTGATTATCAGGACCGCGAGCACGCTGGTGCCAGTCAATAGCAAAAGACGTAGTTTTATCGACATCATCAGGCCTCAGGTCATCGATGGAAAAATTGCCGCCGTTCAACTTTTATCGGCGCTTACCAACGGTTATTTAAGACCAATAATTGATTGACCCACTGACATGACGCCTTATTTCTCCACCGTTCCATCGAAAGGGGCGAGAAAGGGATAATAACGGGGTCGCAAGGGACATGGACGGCGCAACGCGGATGGACGCGGGCCTTACTGACAGGCAACCGCAGGTGCCCACTTAGCGTTAAGTGAACACCACGGCCGGGATTGGCTGAACGGGGGATGATTTGTCCAGCCGGTGATCATAGAACCGAGCGCCAGGGCTTACTCGTGATGGATCACACCCGTCATCGCCGTAAAGCGACTCTGCGGGTTCTTGAGCTTGTCGAGCACCTCATCGGGCGTGGACTCACGGAACACCACCATGTGCCCCACGTCCTCGCCGCCTTCGGTGACCCGCTCGATGTCGTTGATCATCCAGGTTTTCAGCTCTTCCACGCTGATGCCCAACTGCTCGGCGACCTGACCGTGGAAGCGCTCTGCGTCGTATTGATTGAATTCGTCGTTGTTCATGGCCTTGGCCTCCTTTAGCGGGTGTAAGTCTGAGGCCGCGGTAGGCCGGCACAGTTCAGTCGGTTACGACCCACGGCGTCCAGCGCCAGGATCAATCACTTTTTTATCGCGCCCGTGGCCCGGCCATCCAAGGGCTGTATTCGAACGCTACCGCGCCTCTGGACACGCCGGTTTCATCCACGGAGAAACCGGGCATCTGCGCGATGTCAAGATGTTTGCACTGCTCGGTGAGTCGGCTTTGCAAGACGTTGTCGTAGGTGAAGGCCTCCGGGCGTTCGCGGTGGCGTTCGAGGTTGACGACGCATTCCTTGACCTTGCCCTGCTTGTTCGCCAGATACTCGAAAGTGACCACGCCGATGCTGCCGGGCGGTGATTTCATCAGTGTCCGCTCGGCGAAATACCGCCCCTGCGCGTATTGCTGATAACGGGGCTCCATGGACAAGCGCTGGATATCGCTCATTGGCACGTAGATCAAGGGGGCGACGACTTCCACGTTGCCGTCCTTGTTGAACCGGTCCCCGGGTACGATCGGGAACACCGCGCTCCAGCACACCTTTTTTGAAAGATCGGCCACCGGTGCATTTGCCGTGGCAATGCCTGTGGCCTGGGTTTCACAGCTGAATACCTCATTGTTGCGATTGATCTTGATGCGCAAGCGGACCTCACCCGTCAGGCCTTCGCTGTTGGCCTCAAGCGCTCTGTTTCCGAGAATGAACTGGAAACGGCTGACGAAGGTCTTGAATTGCTGCTGTTTGATGTCTTCCGGGCTCGGGACGGCTGGAGCGGAGGCGATGGCAGGAGACGCCACCTGACGGGACTGACAGGCCATCAGGGCACAGGCGATGCCTGCGATCGCGGTCAATCGGAGCCATGGGGAAATCGGGCGCAGCGATGACAGGCGGGAATAGGGACGGAGGAGCAACATTGATCATCCTTGAACTGCAGAGAATAAAGCGCGCGAAGATACCGCTGCTCAGCGTAGTGCGTCCAGACCATGCCAAATTGAGGGTGTTCGCGCCGGCCCCTTCCCGGCTAAAGCCGGTCCCACGAACAGCAGTGCAGTCCCACTGGCACACCGCGTACTCATAGTGGGACCGGCTTCAGCCGGGAAGGCGTCATGGGTCACGCCACACCAATCCGAACCTTCACACCGCAAATCGGCAAACCGATCTCCGCCTTCAGCCACCGGCATGCGACAATCACGCACCGAACAGCGTCGGCCTTTTCACGGTCTGACGTCGAGACACTTGCGTGGATGAGCCCGATGATCAATGCCCTCGTATTTTTCGCAACCGTGATCGGCATGGAGGGCTTTGCCGTGTTTGCGCACAAATACATCATGCACGGTTGGGGCTGGGGCTGGCATAAGTCGCACCACGAGCCGAGAACCGGCTGGTTCGAGAAGAACGATCTGTATGCCGTGGTGTTCGCCGGGTTCGCCATCGTGCTGATCGCGCTGGGCACTGCGGGGGCGCATCCGCTGGAGTGGATCGGCGCAGGGATGACCGCTTACGGCTTTCTGTATTTCGTCGCCCACGACGGCCTGGTGCACAAGCGCTGGCCGTTCAAGTACGTGCCCCGCAATGGCTACCTCAAACGCCTGTATCAGGCGCATCTGATGCACCACGCGGTGTCGGGCAAGGAGCGCTGCGTGTCGTTCGGCTTTCTCTACGCGCCGAGCGTCACTCGGTTACGCGCTCAGCTCCGACGCTTGCATGACGGCCCGTTGCACAAATCCGATCCGGACGTTGCCACAGGCTCGCAGGTCGCGCCGGCCACTGCCGACCACGAGTCACGCTAGCCTTCCACGCCCCCACCAACACCAGTCGCAGCTTGTCCAGCTTGCTGGTCGAGACCCGCGCATCCCACGCCCGCGCGCCGCGCTCCCTGACCTTCACCCCGATCTCGCGGTAGACGCACCCCGCCGTCGCCACTGCCCAGGCCGATCGCCATGGCAGTGCGGTCAAGCCGGCATTGGCACTCTCGTAGTACGGCTCGGCCATGTCCACCAGCCGCTTTGCCAATACGGCTACCGCTGGACGGTATTCCGGAGATGCAAGGCGATCGTGGGGAATGCCCAACTCATCCAGCCATTCCCCCGGCAGGTAGCAACGTCCTACCGAGGCGTCTTCGACGATGTCCCGGGCGATGTTGGTCAGCTGAAACGCCAGCCCCAAATCACAGGCGCGGTCGAGGGTCGCCTCGTCACTCACGCCCATGATCTGAGCCATCATCAGCCCGACCACGCCGGCCACGTGATAGCAGTACTCCAACGTGTCGTCGACCCGCCGATACTCGCGCTGGCCGACGTCCATCGCGAAGCCATCCAAATGCTGCAGGGCGTAGCGCTGCTCGATGCCATGGCGCAGGACAACTTCCCGGAACGCTTCGAACGCCGGACTGTGGGTCGGCGTGCCGGCATACACGGCGTGGGTCTGGGCGATCAGCCGTTGCAGCCGCTCGGTGACTTCCTGCTGACTGACCACCGTCGCCGAGTGCCCCGCTTCCTGGCCGTCAATGACGTCGTCGCAGTGCCGACACCACGCATAGAGCATCACCGCGCTGCGACGGGTCACGGGATCGAAGAGTCGCGACGCGGCGGCGAAGCTTTTCGAGCCGACTTCAATGCTCTGGGTGGCGTGGTCGAGCAGCGCCTGATCGGCCACGCTCATGAGTGCAGGTCCTCCAGCATCAGCCCGGCCGTGGCCTTGGCGGAACCGATGACTCCCGGCACACCGGCGCCCGGGTGCGTGCCGGCGCCGACCAGGTACAGATTGCTCAGGCTTGCGTCGCGGTTGTGGGGGCGGAACCACGCGCTTTGTCGCAGGATCGGCTCAAGGGAAAACGCCGAGCCGAGGTGCGCGTTGAGTTCGCCCTTGAAATCCTGGGGCGTGAAGATGCGGCTGGTGACCAGATCCTCGCGCAGGCCCGGCATGTAGTACTTCTCCAGGTACGCGAAGATGCGGTCGCGGTAGCGCGGCCCTTCCACTTCCCAGTCGATATCGGCGTTGCCCAGGTGCGGCACCGGTGACAGCACGTAATGGCTCGAACACCCCGGCGGCGCCAGGCTCGGGTCGGTGATGCACGGCGCGTGCAGGTACAGCGAGAAATCCTCGGCCAGCGCCGCGCCCTTGAAAATCTCCTGAATCAGCGCCTTGTAGCGCGGGCCGAAACACACGGTGTGGTGCTGCAACTGTGGCTGCGGACGCTTGAGCCCGAAGTGGATGACGAACAGTGAGTTGCTGAAGCGCTTGCCCTTCAGCCGTGCGCCTTCCTTGACCCCGCGCGGGTGGCCGCCGAGCAGTTCGGCGTAGGTGTGCATCACGTCGGCGTTGGAGGCCACGCAATCGGCGCTGATCTGCCGGCCGTCCTTGAGGCGCACGCCGGTCACTCTCTGGCCACTGGTGTCAATGCTGGCGACATCGGCGTTGAGCTCGAAACGCCCGCCGATGTCTTCGAACAGCTTGACCATGCCCTGCACCAGCGCGCCGGTCCCGCCCTTGGGAAACCACACGCCCCACTGGCGTTCGAGGGCGTGAATCAGCGTGTAAATGGAGGACGTTGCAAACGGATTGCCCCCCACCAGCAGCGAGTGAAACGAAAACGCCTGACGCAGTTTGTCGTCCTCGATGAACTCCGACACCATGGAATACACGCTGCGCCATGCCTGCAACTTCGCCAGCTGCGGCCCGGCCTGAACCATGTCGCGGAACGACAGGAACGGCACGGCGCCGAGCTTCAGATAGCCTTCCTGAAACACCGCTTTGGAATACGCCAGAAAGCGCTGATAACCGGCGACGTCCTTGGGGTTCAGTGCCGCGATCTGGGTGTCGAGGGACTGCTGATCGTTGGCGTAATCGAACTTCGTGCCGTCTTCCCAGCACAGGCGATAGAACGGCGACACCGGCAGCAACTCGACGTAATCCTTGATGGATTTGCCGGCGGCGGTGAACAGCTCTTCGATGGCCGTCGGGTCGGTGATCACCGTCGGCCCCGCGTCGAAGGTAAAACCCTGATCTTCGTAGACGTAGGCGCGGCCACCGGGCTTGTCGCGTTTTTCCAGCAGCGTCGTCTGCACGCCCGCTGCCTGAAGCCGGATGGCCAACGCCAGGCCGCCGAAACCGGCACCAATCACAATTGCGGTTTTTGCTTGGGTCATTTCAATTCTCGTTGTGCTTAGGCGGGTGATGCCTGGCCTGGTAGTGCTTGGGCAGGTAACGAACAGCGGCCTTGACCGCCTCGTCGATCGGTACGGGCGGTTTGCCGGTGAGCACGCGCAGCTTGTCGGCCAGGCTACTGCGCCCTGCGTAGAAACGGCTGATCAGGCCTTCGGACAACCCGTAAAACCGCTGCATCACCTGCCAGCGATTGGACGGACGCCCGGCCAGGAACAGCATGCGATTAAGCAGCCGATAGAAACCCTGGGAGTGCCACGCGTGCCGCGCGATAGCGCGAATGCCGGCGTCCAGCGACTCGGCATCCAGCCTGGACTGAACGGCGATCCACTCCGCCAGCCGCACGGCATGGGGCAGCGAATAGCCGGTGGTGCAATGAAACAGCCCGGCCCGCAAACCGGATCGTGGCTGGCCCGCCGCTTCGCGCCAGAACCCGGCGAAATCCCCGGCCAGGGTGATCGGCAACACGCCCTGCTCTTCGCGCAGGCACTCGGCAATCTCCCAGCCCTGGGCGGCGGCGTAGTCGGCGATGTGCTGACGAAGCTGGTCAGATGAAAACGAATGCTGGTCGACGTAATGAGTGTCCTCGATCAGCAGGGTGTCAGCTGAAAAAGGCAGCACGTAGACGAAGCGGTAGCCCTGCCCCTGCGCGACGCGGGCATCCATGATGATCGGCGCGGTCAGGCCATGGGGCGCCTTCAAACGCAGCAACTGACCCAGAAACGCCTGCTGCCCCAGCACCATGTGCGCGGTGGCCTGCACGCCACGGCCATCGATCACCGCGCTGGCCTGAAGCCGCTCGCCGCCTTCCAGCACCACGGCGTTCGGCGTGAGTTCGGTGATGCGTCGGCCGGTCAGGAGCGCATCGCCCAAAGCGGGCTCGATGACCTCGGCAAAGCGTTCCGACGTGATGCTGGCATAGCCACTGTTCAACCGTCGCGAGCGTTGGGGGAAGTGCACGTCATAGGTGGCCCAGCGCTGCACCACCAAGGGCTGCAGCCATTGATGCTGCTCGGCCGTGAGGTCGCCTTCGTGGTAGGACCAGGTGTGATTGCCGCCCAGGTGCGTCTGCTCTTCGATGCACAGCACCCGCAGCTCCGGCCGCAGCTGTTTGAGGCGCCAGGCGATCAGCCCGTTGGCCAAGCCGCCGCCGGCAAGAATCAAATCGTAGGTCATGGCATCAACCCCGCCAGCACTGGCTCACCCGTGCGCACCACGGCTTCGACAATGTCGGCGGCGCGGGAGGTGCCGCCAGCGTTCGCCAGCTCGGTCGCCAGGCGCTCAACAGGCTCGACGGACAGCCCGCGCAGTTGGGTAAGGCGCTCGCGAATCTGCCCGGCCCCGGCGCCGCGCCGCAATTGCAGGCCAATCCCGGCATGGGTAACGCGCGACGCAACGCCCGGCTGATCAAACGCGATGGGCATCACCAGCATCGGCGTGCGCGCCACGATAGCGTCCATCACGGTGTTCAAGCCGCCGTGGGTCACCACCGCATCGGCGTGTTGCAGCGCCCATTGTTGCGGCGCGAAATCGGTCACCCAGGTCGCGCCGGCCTTTATCAACCGCTGCTCTTGCCGGGCATCGAGCCCGCCACAATGGGCGACCAGCAACTGCGCGTCCAATTGCCGGCTGGCCGTGGCGATGCGCTTGAACATGTCATAGCGACTGCCCTGCAGCGTGCCGAGGCTGGCGAAGATGAATGGCCGGGCGGGGTCAATCGGCCATTCGCCCGGCTGTTCGGTCTGAGGCGCCCGCAGTGGCCCGACCGCGTGAAAATTGGCCGGTGGATGCTGACGGGGGAAATCGAATCCGGGAAGCGTCTGGCTGATCTGCGCATACGGCGAGAGGCATTCATGCAGCCCGTCGCGGGGCTCGATGGCCAGGCGGCGTGAAGCCTCGCGCAGCTCCTTGCCCAATGGGCGCATTAGCCAGTCGTACACCTTGCGGCTGCCTTCGAACACATGCTGACTGCGTTCATCGGTGGCGTAGGCAAAGGGCATCACCGGCAGCGGCAACTGCGGCTCGCGGTTGACCGGCAAGGCGCAGGCCACCGAGACATACGGCAAGCCCAGCCCTTCGGCGACCATGCCGCCCGCCGCTTCCATCTGATCGCACAGCAGGGCCTCGATCTGCCGCACCGCCAGTGCAGAGGGCAGCTCGGCACACAGCATGCGCGTGGTGTCGCACAGGTCGCGGATCACCCGGCGCAGGCGCAACGGATTGTTCGAGCAGGCCGCACGGCGCAGCGCTGCTTCAAGACTGCCCGGCGGATGACTGAGGGCACCGAGGGCGTGAAAGCCGATGCGCGGATCGGTCAGCCAGCGGCGGGCATCGGCCTGCTGGAAAAAGGTCACCTGATGACCCCGGTCGATCAGCGTCCCGGCCAAGGCCTGAAACGCCTGAAAGTGGCTGTAGAATGCCGGTGCCACCACCGCAAAATGGGTCATGACAGCAACGACTGCAGGGTGTTGGGCGCCACCAGGCGAGCACTGCGCAACGCGCGCAGGTCCTCTGAACCGGTGCAGAAACAGGCGATACGCAGCTGGCGGATAACGATGTCGAAGTGTTCGATGACGGCGGCGGTGGACAGGGTCGCGTTACGCAGCACGCCTGCGGCCTGGCCGACGACATCCGCGCCCAGACGAATCGCCTTGGCCACGTCGATGCCATTGTGGATGCCGCCGGAGGCAATCAGTGGCGTGTCCGGCAAGGCCTGGCGAACCATGGCCAGGCTGACGGCGGTCGGGATGCCCCACTGCGCGAATGCCATGGCGACCTCGCGATCGGCGGGGCTCTGGGCGCGCTCGGCTTCCACCGCAGCCCAACTGGTGCCACCGAGCCCGGCAATGTCCAGCACCTGCACGCCGGCATTCACCAGCGCCAGTGCAACATCGGCAGACAGGCCAGCGCCCACTTCCTTGACCACCACCGGCACGCCGACATCGAGCACCACGCGGTGGATGGCGTCGAGAATGCCCTGCCAGCGCCGGTCGCCACCGACCTGCACCGCTTCCTGCAAGGGGTTCAGATGAATAATCAACGCGTTGGCCTGAAGCATGTCGACCGCACGGCGGGCCATGTCCAGGCCGTCAGGCTCGATCAGCTGCGCGGCGCCGATGTTGCCCAGCAGCGCGATGTCCGGCGCCAGACGCCGCAGTTCGCGGGTCAGCCCCTGATCTCCGCCGTTCTGCAAGGCCACCCGCTGCGAGCCGACGCCCATGGCGATGCCCAGTTCCTGAGCGGCTTCGGCCAGATGACGGTTGATCGCGGTGGCCCGCTCGGCCCCGCCGGTCATGGAGCTGATAAGCAACGGCGCGCGCAATGCGATGCCCAGCAGGGAGCCGCTCACGTCAATGTCGTCCAGATTCAATTCCGGCAGCGCACAGTGTTCGAAGCGGATGTCGTCCAGTCCGGAAAAGGAGGTACGCACGCTGGCGCGCCTGTCCAGCACGATATCGAGGTGATCGTCTTTGCGACGACCCATATCGCTGTGAGTCATACTCGCTCCATGCAGCTGAATTATTGAACGGGCCCTACGGTCTTCTGCAGATGCAATCTTGTACAAAACCGATTTTCCTGTACAACTTTGCCGTATCTTGAGGCATTTAGAAACAGCAGTCGTTCCGTGATGACCGGTCTCGCACGCCGAACCGCTCCGCGACGAACAGTTTTACCGCTAAAGCATAGGGAAAGACCGATGGCAGGTAACGTCGACACAACAATCAAATCGGGCTTTGCCGGGCGACTGGGAGACGTCCGGGCGGCAATCGAAACGCGCCTCTCCGAGCTGCTGCCCGAATCCGGCAACGAGCGCGATCTGGTGGCCCTGGCCATGCGTGAATCGACGTTGGCGCCGGGCAAGCGGATGCGCCCGGTGCTGTTGGTGCTGGCGGCCGAAGGGCTGGTCGAGGCCAGCCATGAGAACAGTCGCACGATCAGGCGACAGGCCGTGGACCTGGGCTGCGCCGTCGAGATGATTCACGCCGCATCCCTGGTGCTCGACGACATGCCGTGCATGGACAACGCGTCGCTGCGACGCGGCCAGCCCACGGTTCACCTGAAGTTCGGTGAAGACGTGGCCATTCTGACCGCCATTGCCCTGCTCAGCCGCGCCTTCGGCGTCGTCGCCAGCATCAGCGATCTGGCCGCCACCACCCGCACTGAACTGGTCGAGGTGCTGGCCAATACGGTAGGCATGCAAGGGCTGGTGCGCGGGCAGTTTCAGGATTTGCGCGACGGCCAGCGCAGCCGTGACGCGGACGAGATCGCCCTGACCAACAACCTGAAAACCGGCGTGTTGTTCGGCGCGATCATGGACATGGTCTGGCTCATCAGCGGCGCGCGGGACGATCAGCGGCCGCTGTTGCAGAACTTCGCCATGGAGCTGGGCCAGGCGTTCCAGATGTACGACGATTTGCGCGACCGCTGCGCCGACAGCGACAAGGATCAAGGCAAGGACGACGGCAAATCGACCTTCGTTTCGCTGTACGGCGAGGACAAGGTCAAGCGGCAACTGGCGCTGCACTTGTCCAGCGCCGAGCAGGCGCTGCGCGAGGTCTACGGCGATGCGTCGACCATCGCCGGCTACCTGCGGCTGATCTTCGAGAAGGCCGGGCTCAACGGCTAGCCGACTGCGAACCCAGCTTGGCAATGGCTTGCTTGAGCTGTTCGCCGTCCGAGAACCGTTCCTGACGGACGACCGCGCCGTTTTTCAGGGTCAGCCACTGCACGGTGTCGCGGTCGCCGTCGTAGGCCGAGGCGACCCGGGCTTCGCGGTCCAGCAGGATGCGGTACTTGGCCGAACGCATGGCAGGCACAGCCACCATCTTTACCAGGGACGGCATCTTCTCGATGTCCGCTACGTACACAACGTGACGCTGCTCCAGGTAACCCTCGGGATTGTCTTCCAGTGCGGCGTTGACCATCTTCGCCGCCGCCATGCTGCGGGCGATCAACAGCACCTGGGCCTGATCGTCCAGGGTATAGGCCTTATCGAACTGGTCGAGCAGCGTCCATTTGGCGATCGGCTGGGGCGCGTCCTGGGCGAATGCATTGAGACTGAGAAACAGAGCGAGGGCCGCAAATTGCCGCATGGTTTAAATCCCTTCAGCAGGAAAGATTGAATAAAGATAAGCGTCGAGAACAGGGCTGGTCGACCCGCGCCTGTCCGCCATTCTGGAGCCAATGATGGCTCAACAAATGACGCGTGCGCCAATTTACCAGCAAGCGGTCCGCCCGGTTCGCCTGTTATGGGTTTTGCAGGTGATTTCCCGGCTGAAGCCGGTCCCACTAATCGACCGCGTACTCCCTGGGGTACAGGCAAACCTCGACTGTAGGACCGGCTTCAGCCGGGAAGGCGTCGGCAGTCACACTGCAGAATTTATGGTGTTCACACTGGCCTCTTCCCGGCTGAAGCCGGTCCCACTAAAAACCAGTCAGTCTCTGGGCCTAAGCGCCGCCACTGCTTCGATCTCGATCAGCATGCCGTCCAGCGCCAGGCGTGGGACGGGGATGAGTGTGCACACCGGCTTCATGTTGTCCGCCCATGCGAGATCCGCCTGCTCGACCCACAAGCGCAACCGGTCTTCGGAGTGATCAACCATCAGGAGCGTCAGTTTGAAGATATGCCGAAGGTCGGCCCCACGCGATTGCAGGGCGATGCGGACGTTAGCTATGGCGTGGGCCGCCTGATCGGCAAAATCCGGGGACAGCTGGCCTTGAGCGTCCTCCCCGCCCTGGCCGGCGACGAACAGCCACTCGGCGCCAGGGCCAACTACGGCAAGGTGGGAATAGGCGTTGGGGGCGGGATCGTACAAGCCTTCCGGGTTGTACAAGGTGAACGGAGCAGCAGCGGAGGTTGGCGTCATGGCAGTGATCCTGAACATAAGGGCCCCCAGTCTCGAACCTCCACCTAAGTAGAGGTCAAGTGGGCCTCACCGTCCGAATCGAATCCTGAGCCGGTATCAATTCTCCAGCGCATACCGCCGGCAATGCTCGAGATAGCCCTGCTCATGGCTCCCCACCAGATGCACGACGTTGCTCCATAGCCACGACGGCGCATCCAGGGTGTGCGAACGGTTGAGTTGCAGTTCTCGCATCCACGACGAGCGCGTGGAGAGGTCCATCTGCCGGGCGTGGGCCAGTCCGACGACGCGGGCCAGATAACCGGCGGCTTTCATGGCTTCGCGTTCGCTCAGCTGATCGAGTTCAAGCTTCATGTCCTGGGGCAGCAGCTCGCGGACGAAGAAGCCATGATCCAGCATGCGCGTCGCGATCATCCGGTTGCCGAGCCCCGGCGAAAGATGCCGGGCCCCTTCCACCACGCGCTTGCCGTTGTCCCGGGGCATGCCCGCGCGCGGGGTGCGCGGCGCGGCGGCAGCGACGGCTTCCTTGACGTCGAGCAGGCAATATTCCTGATCCTCATCGTCGCCCACGCTCAGCAGGACCGCATAACGCAGCAGGCCCAGGGAGCTGCAACCCTTGACCCAGTAGGCACAATCGAGCATCTCGACGCGGTCATCCTTGGATCGGCCTTTCAACGAGGTGACCAGAGCATGAATCTCCGGCGTCGAGCACAGGTCTTTCAGGCCATGACGCTCATCCCGGGACAACGACCAGAAATGCTTGCCCAGCGGAATGGTCGGCCGGGTGTCTTCGATGCGCTCTTGAGCCAGGTGCTTCCAGGTCCTCTGAACCGCGCTGCGCATTCCCGCCTTCACCTGCGCCGGACGTGCGGGCTCCTCGTCGGCGCCGTCTTCGAACGCCAGCTCATAACCCTGCATCATCTCTTCGAGCATTCTGGCGGTGGCGACGCCGGGCAGATCGGACCCCCGGGCAGCGGTGGCCAGAGACAACGCCAGACGCACCAGATCGTGGGCCGGGTTGCCGATCACGGTCTGATCCAGGTCGCGGATGTGGATGTCGATGCGCCCTTTCGAATCGCCGGTCGGGCCGAGGTTACCCGCGTGGCAGTCGCCGCAGATCCACACCGGCGGGCCACTGGGCAAGCGTCGGCCAGACTGGCTGTGCAGCCATTCGTAAAACTGCACCGTGCTGCCGCGCACATACGCGTGGGCAGAACGGGCCATCTTCAGATTACGTAATTCGTTGAGCGGCTTGAGACGTGCGGAGGGTCGAGGCGTTTTCATGAACAATTCTTTGCAGGGAGATGTAGCGTTGACTCGCCCCGGAGAGAAATGTTGCGGAATGTTTCACGATATCGCGACGGCCGACCTGAGTCATCTCCCCAGACCGGCCGCCCTGTGTTACAGCAACGCGCTCAAATCCAGCTTGTCCTGGGGCACCGGCATCGAGAAGTAGTAACCCTGCGCCTGACCCGCGCCCATTTCCCGCAGCAGATCCAGGGTCGCGGCGTCTTCCACTCCCTCCGCCACCACCGTCAGCCCGAGGGATTCGGCCATCCGCACAATGGCGCGAACGATGGCCCGGCTGCGGGAGCTGGTGGTCAGTTCCAGGGTGAACGACTTGTCGATCTTGAGCCCGCTGAAGTGGTACTGATGCACGTAACTGAGGGAGGAGAACCCGGCGCCGAAGTCATCAAGGACCACCGACACGCCGTTGTCCGCCAGGTGTTTCATGGCCTGGCGTGCCAGCTCAGGCTCGGCCACCAGCGCGCCTTCGGTGAGTTCCAGGCAGATGCGCGATGCCGCCACGCCATGCTGGTTGAGCAAACCCAGCACTTCGCTGGAAAATTCCGGCCGGGTGATGCTGTAGCTCGAGCAGTTGACGTGCACCGTCGGCCAGTGCGTATGGTCGGGATGGGCAAGGATCGCCACCACTTGCTGCAGCATGTACAGGTCCAGCCGGCCGATCAGGCGCAGGCCTTCCAGCGCCGGCAGAAACTGACCCGGTGCGACGATCCGGCCATCGGCCTGACGCCAGCGAATAAGGGCTTCGAGGGCCAGAATCCGGCCGCTGGCGACATCGATGATTGGCTGGAAGTACGGCACCAGTTCGTCGGTGCGTTTGAGGGCATTGCGCAGCGCGGTCTCCTGCTCCATCTGGTCGGACACCTCGCGGCGCACTTCCTGGTTGAACACGGCGTAGCTGTCGCGCCCGGCATTCTTGACCCGGTACATGGCCGTGTCGGCGTCACGGAGCAAATCCGCCGGCTCGCTGTGAAACTGCAGGTCAGCGCCGACCACGCCGATGCTGCACGACGAAAACACCGCATGGCCGTCGATGTAGAACGGCACGTCGAACGCCAGCAGAATGCGCTCGGCAATCGCCACGGTGATGTCCGGCGGCGCGGCGTAGGCCAGTACGGCGAATTCATCACCGCCCAGCCGGGCGAGCAAATCACTGTCGCGCATGCACTGGCGCAGCCGGTCAGCTGCCTGGATCAGCAGCAAGTCACCTGAATGATGGCCGAGGCTGTCGTTGACCATTTTGAAGCGGTCGAGGTCGATGAACATCACCGCCAGTTCCTCGCCCTTCTCACAAAATTTCTCCCACGCGTCCCTCAGGCGCTGCTGCAAATGGCTGCGGTTGGGCAGGCCGGTCAGCGCGTCGTGGGCGTTTTCGTGTTGCAGCTTGGCGTTGGCGTAGTCCAGCTCCCGGGTGCGGTCCTGAACCCGCGCTTCCAGACGCAGATTGGCGGTATGAATGGCCTCGGCAGCGCTGCGTCGGGACAAGGCCGTGTCGATGTGGCGTGACACGAAGGTCAGCAGCTCCTGATCGCGCAACGAGTAGCTGACATGGGAGGTGTAGCTCTGCACCGCCAGCACGCCACGCACCACGTCGCCGTCGAACAACGGAATGCCCAGCCACGAGCTCGACCGGTTGACCTCGTTCTGCAGGGTGATCTCGCCGATGCTTTCCAGCCAGCGCGCCTCGGCACCGTCGATCAGGCACGGCCGGCGCTGGCGGATGACGTATTCGGTAAAGCCCCGCTCGCCACGGCGCGGGTCAGGGCGGCGGGTCAGGCGTTCGTCCACGTAGTAGGGAAACGTCACCTCGCCGGTGGCGTCGTCGAACAGCGCGATATAGAAATTAAGGGCAAACAGCAGTTCGCCAACGATGCCGTGCAGGCTTTTGAACAGGTCGGTCATGTCGCCGGGTTGGCTGGACAGCTCTGTGATCTGGAACAGCGCGCTCTGCAAGTGCTCGGCGCGTTCGCGGTCGGCCACTTCGTTGCGCAGGGCGTCGTTGAGGCGCGACAGCTCGAGGGTCCGGCGGGCCACGGTTTCTTCCAGCTGCGCGCGGTGCAGGATGCGGTCCAAGGCCATCGCGACGTGGCGCGCCACCACCAGAAACAGCTCCTGATCCTCGACGCTGTAGACCCGGGCCACATCGTAGACCTGCATCGCCAGCATGCCGAACACGTCGTCGGAAGCGTTTTTCAGCGGCGCGCCCATCCAGAATTCGGGGCGATGGCCCACGCAGTGAAACCGATCCAGCACGCGTGCCCGCTCGATGGCGGCGGCGTCAACGAACAGCGCCTGCTCGGTGGTCAGCACATAACCGGTCATGGACAGCCGCTCGAGATCGAGAAACTCGTAGGTTTCCGCTTCGAGGGCGTCGAGGTCAGTGATGTCAATGTAATAAGGGTAGGTGATCTTGCCGCTGTGGCTTTCGTAGAGCGCGAGGTAAAAGTTTTCTGCGTCGATCAGGGTCGAGAGCTGCTGGTGCACGCCCTGCAAAAACGCCGAGCGGTCACGGGTGGAGCTGGCCAGGTAAGTGATTTCATAGAGCACCCGCTGGGTGGCCTGGGCCCGGGCCAGCGCATCGGTTTGCAGGCGCAGGCCGAGGCGGCCGGCCAGCTCGGCGAAGTACGGATCGTCGGAGTGCGCCTCCGGCATCAACAGCCAGCCCAGGGCGGACTCGCCATGGCCGGTCACCCAACGCTGCAGATGGTGCTGGCGGCAGTAGCCGTCGAATTCCTCCCGGGGGATCAACGTTGGCCAGTCCGTGGCGGAACAGCCCTGCCCCAGCAGGTGCATTTGCTGGCCGGCACGATAAGCGGCCCAGGTCAAGGTGGGTGCAGTCTGCCGGGCGGCGCGCAGCAAGGCGTCCAACGAACTTTCCCCGGACAACCCGACCGCGGTCAGGGCGTCGTTATCGACGGGCGCAGGCATACAATCGTCGGCAATGGACGTGTACCCGCAGGGGGTCGAAAGTGGGAAATTCATAGGCGCTCCATTGCCAGCGTCGGACTGCGCTATCTTCATGGGGTGTGACAGAAGGTTGCAAGCGGCATATTCGGATTTGCAGTCTATTCGCGACGAAAAAACCGGTTTCCACGACATTTATTGCAATTACCCGCCGCACGGCACGGTAGCGCCCTGCAAATTGAAAGATTTGACCCGGCACCCTGTTAACTCAGTGCGCTTCATACAGCTCGCCAAACAGCCCGGCGGCGACGGTTTCATGTTTCGGCATTGACCTTTGAGCGCCCTCGCCTGTCACTGAATACTGTCACCCGTCTTTTTGCCTCACTGGAGATGATCACCCAATGATAAAGACTTACAGCTACGCCGCGCAAAAACCCACTGACAAACTGGCCCCGCTGCAGATCGAGCGCCGCGAGCCGGGGGCCGACGATGTGCAGATCGACATCCTGTTCTGTGGCGTCTGCCACTCGGACCTGCACACCGCACGCAACGAATGGAACAACACCCTGTATCCGTCGGTGCCGGGCCACGAGATTGTCGGCAAGGTCACGGCCGTCGGCGCCAACGTCACCCACTTCAAGGTCGGCGACCTCGCCGGCGTCGGCTGCATGGTCGACAGCTGCCAGCACTGCGCGTCCTGCGCGGAAGGCGAAGAGCAATACTGCGAGAACGGCTTCACCGGCACTTACAACGGCCCGGTGTTTGGCGGCGAGAACACCTTTGGCGGTTACTCCGACAAGATCGTGGTGAAAGAGAAGTTCGTCCTGAAGATTTCCCACAGCGACAATCTGGCCGCCGTCGCCCCGCTGCTCTGCGCCGGGATCACCACTTACTCGCCGCTGCACCACTGGAAAGTCGGCCCGGGCAAGAAGGTCGGCGTCGTCGGGCTGGGCGGTCTCGGTCACATGGCGGTGAAGATCGCCCATGCCATGGGCGCTCACGTGGTGCTGTTCACCACGTCGCCGAACAAGCGCGAAGACGGCCTGCGCCTGGGCGCCGATGAAGTCATCGTGTCGAAAAACGCCGATGAAATGGCGACCCAGGCCAATCAGCTCGACTTCATCCTCAACACCGTGGCGGCGCCACACAACCTTGATCCGTTCCTGAACCTGCTCAAGCGTGACGGCACCATGACCCTGGTGGGCGCGCCGGATCAGCCGCACCCGTCGCCAGGCGTGTTCAACCTGATCTTCAAACGCCGCAGCATTGCTGGCTCGCTCATCGGCGGGATTCAGGAAACCCAGGACATGCTGGATTTCTGTGCGAAGCACGGCATCGTCTCCGACATCGAGATGATCCACATGAAGGACATCAACGAAGCCTACGAACGCATGATCAAGGGTGACGTGAAGTACCGCTTTGTCATCGACATGGCGACATTGAAAGAAGAAGCGTCGGCCGCCTGACGCTGAACGTCCCCGGGCCGGATTCCGCGGCCCGGGCACTTGTAACATCCTGTGATTTTTCCACTCGAGAAATATCCGCAACCATCCCCCGGTGCCTCGGTCACAACCCTTGAGCCATGGCCAGCACTGCCTGCTTTAACTGAGTCCGACAAGGCGCCAGCCCTCGTTGCTGACACAAATGCCACGGATTAGAAAGCACAGCTCACAAGTGCATGCACGGATTCAACGAAATGCCATGCCTGCGCATTGGTTATCGTTAACGCCTGCCGTCACTTTGAAAACTGCCGTTGCCCCAGCCCTACTGCATGCCGCTCCACCTGCCGTCCCTGCCCGCGCGTCCGCCCACCGTCGGCCGCCAGGTCTGACCCAACGCTGACGAGGAACCCTTTCATGACCGATCAGCCTGATCGCCCCAATAAAGAAGAACTGGCTTGTGACCTCAAGGCCTTCACTGTCCCTTCTCGCCGCAATTTCCTGAAATCCATCGGCGTGTCCAGCCTTGCTGCCGCGACGGCGCCGATCTGGACCCAGGCGCTGGAAGCCCAGGCCGCCGTCGCCGATGACCTCGACCCTCCGGCAGCCGACGAGCGGCGCATGACCCTGAAGGTCAACGGCCAGGCCCACACCCTGAACCTGCCGGCCAACGCCGCGCTGCTGGATGTGCTGCGCGATCGCCTGCAACTCACCGGCACCAAGAAGGGCTGCGACCACGGCCAGTGCGGCGCCTGCACGGTTCACGTGAATGGCGTGGCGATCAATTCGTGCCTGTCCCTCGCAGCCATGCACGAAGGCGACGACATCACCACCATCGAAGGCCTGGCGCAAAACGGCAAGCTGCACCCGGTGCAGGAAGCTTTCTGGGAACACGATGCCTACCAGTGCGGCTATTGCACTTCCGGGCAGATCATGAGCGCCGCGGCGTTGTTGAAAGACAAGAACATCGGCATCGACGACCACAGCGTGCGCGAAGCCATGAGCGGCAACATTTGCCGCTGCGGCGCGTACAAGAACATCCTCGCGGCGATCCAGTCGGCGCGCATCAAAGTCCAGGAGGTGAGCTGATGAGAGCCTTTGACTACGTACGCGCCAGCAGCGTCGAACAGGCTGTGACGACCCACGCAAAAAGCCCGACGACCTTCTTCCTCGCCGGTGGCACGACGCTCCTTGACCTGGTCAAGCTCGACATCATGCCGGCCGATCAGGTGATCGACGTCAACCACCTGTCCCTCAAGCAGATCGAGGTGCAGAAGGACGGCAGCGTGCGCATCGGTGCGCTGGTCAGCAATACCGAACTGGCCCATCACCCGCACATCGTCGAGCACTACGCCGTGCTGTCCCAGGCGCTGCTCTCCGGCGCCACGACTCAGTTGCGCAACAAGGCAACCACGGCTGGCAACGTGATGCAGCGGGTACGCTGCAACTATTTCCGCGACGGCTATTCGCCCTGCAACAAGCGCGAACCGGGTTCGGGCTGCGCCGCCATCGACGGCCATAATCGCAGCGTGCACGCGGTGCTCGGCACCAGCGACCAGTGCATCGCCAGCCACCCTTCGGACATGTGCGTGGCGATGGTCGCCATTGGTGCGACGGTCGAGGTGCAGGGTCCGAAAGGCAAGCGCAGCGTTGAGTTCGCTGACTTCCACCTGCTGCCCGGCTCGACGCCGTGGAAAGAACACGCGCTGCTGGACGATGAGTTGATCACCCACGTGGTCCTGGGCGCGCCGCTGGCCGGTAATAAGTCCGCTTACCTGAAACTGCGCGATCGCGCCTCCTACCAGTTCGCCCTGGCGTCCAGCGCGGTGATTGTCGTCATGGACGGCCAGACCGTGCGCGAAGCGCGGGTGGCACTGGGCGGCGTCGGCACCAAACCATGGCGTTCGATCGAAGCCGAGCAGGCGTTGAAGGGCCAGACCCTGACGCCGCAGACCCTCGAGAAAGTCGCCGCCATCGCCCTCAAGGGCGCCAAAGCCTATCGCCATAACGCCTACAAGATCGCGTTGGGGCAACAGGCCATCGTGCGCAATCTCGGCACCTTGAACGCCTGACCGGAGGATTCACCATGACTGATGCAATGATTGGCTCGGCACCCCGCCGCATCGATGGCCAGCGTAAGGTCACCGGCAGCGCGATGTACGCGTCCGACCATCACCTGAACAATATGGCTTACGGCTACGGTGTATTCAGCACCGTCGCCAGCGGCAAGATCACCGGCCTGGAACTGGACGCGGCGCGTAAATCGCCGGGCGTGCTGGAGATTCTGCATCACGGCAACTTCCCGCCGCTCTATCACAACTCGACGCTGCCGATGTCCTTCGCGCAGATCCTCAAGGCAGCCAAGTCCGACGAAAGCCGCCTGCCGTTCGAGGACGACACCGTGCACTACGCCGGGCAGTTCGTCGCCCTGGTGGTGGCCGATACCTTCGAGCATGCGCGGGCCGCGGCCTACAAGATCAAAGTCAGCTACAGCAAGACCGACGCGGTCGCCAACCTCGAACAAGGCTTGAAAGCCGGCGCCTTGCAGGACGGCAGCCCGAACCACACCCGGGGTGACGCCGCCGCTGCGTTCGACAGTGCCGCTCACAGCATCGACGCCACCTACTCGACCCCCGTCGAAACCCACAACCCGATGGAAATGCACGCCACGGTCGCCAGTTGGGAAGACGGGCGCCTGATCGTCTACGAAGCCACCCAGGGCGTGGTCGCCCACCGCAATTCCCTGGCGAAGATCTTCGGCCTGATCCCGGAGAAGGTCGAGGTGCGTGCGCCGTTCATTGGCTCGGGTTTCGGCAGCAAGCTGTGGATCTGGCCGCACTCGGTCGCCGCCTGCGCCGCCGCCAAGGTGCTCAAGCGCCCCGTGCAGCTGGTCGTGCCGCGCCAGCAAATGTTCACCACCACCGGCCATCGCCCGGAGACCCGTCAGCACATGCGCCTGGCAACCGACGACAAGGGCAAGCTGCTGTCGGTGCGCCACGAATCCATCAACACCACGTCCTTTACCGACCCGTACAAGGAAAACTGCGGCACCTCGACCAAGAGCCTCTACAGCTGCGCGAACGTGCTGGTCACCCACAAGATCATCGAGGTCAATCGCGGCACGCCGACGTCCATGCGTGCGCCGGGTGCAGCGCCGGGGCTGTTCGCCCTGGAATCGGCCATGGATGAAATGGCCGAAAAAGTCGGCATGGATCCGCTGGAGTTCCGCAAGCTCAACGTCTCCGAGCGCGACGAAAGCCAGAACCTGCCGTGGTCGAGCAATCACCTGCAGGAGTGCATCGACAAGGCCGCCGAGCGCTTCGGCTGGAGCAAACGCAACCCGGCGCCGGGTTCGATGAAGGACGGCACCGAGATCATCGGGTATGGCATGGCCGCCTGTAACTGGGACGCCTATCGCACGCCGGCAGAGGCGCAGGTTGCGCTGCGCGCCGACGGCACGGCCTGGGCCATTTGCGGGGTGCAGGACATCGGCACCGGCACATACACCATCGTGGCTCAAGTGGTCAGCAGCATCACCGGCATCCCGCTGGACAAGATCGAGGTCGAGCTGGGTAACTCGTCGTTCCCGCCGGCGCCGGTGTCGGGCGGATCATGGGCGACCGCCAGCGTGCTGCCGGCCATTGCCGAGGCCACGCGCCAGGCCGTTGACCAGTTGAAGGCGTTCGCGACTGCGCCCAAGGGCGTGTTTGCCGGGGTCAAGGCTGATCAGGTGAGTTTCGAGCAGGGTCAGTTGAAAAGCGGCGACAAGACCTTTGCCATCGCCGACGTGCTCAAGGCGCAGAAGCAGTCCAGCGCTTTCGGTGAAGCCAAAACCGGCATGAACGACACCAGCAAGCATTCGTTTCGCTCGTTCGGCGTGCATTTCGTTGAAGTACGCTGGGACCCGGGCATCTCGCGGCTGCGCGTGTCGCGGGTGGTGAGTGCGATTGACGTGGGCAAGGTGATCAACCAGAAAACCGCGCTCAATCAGGTCGAGGGCGCCATCGTCATGGGCGTCGGCATGGCACTGTTTGAAGCGACGGACTTCGACGAGCGCAACGGCATGCCGGTGAATAATAACTACGCCGAATACGTGGTGCCGGTGCACGCCGACCAGCCAGAGATCGATGTGATCCTGCTGGATTACCCGGACTTCGAGCTCAACGAGTTCGGCGCTCGCGGTATTGGTGAAATCGGCATCACCGGCCTGGCTGCGGCGGTGGCGAATGCGGTTTCACACGCCACCGGCAAACGCATTAGGGATTTGCCGATTACGCTGGACAAGCTGATGGAGTTGCCGCCGACGATGAAGGTCTGAGCCGGAAACTCCAGCGCCCTAACCGTCCTCTTCCCAGCTGTAGGACCGGCTTTAGCCGGGAAGCCTTTTGATCGTTCCCACGCTCCGCGTGGGAATGCAGGACTGGACGCTCCGCGTCCCAAAGCTGACGCGGAGCGTCATGGTATGAATTCCCACGCGGAGCGTGGGAACGATCATTACTCACTGCATGCAGTCAGTGGGACCGGCTATAGCCGGGAAGCTTTTGATTTGATGATCATCGATCATCATGTTGTCACCCACGCAATCCCTGCGCAGCACCGAGCAAGCCTTTGAATTTCGCATAGCGGGCCTTCAACGCCCCCTGCACCGCCGGCATCGGCTGATACCGCGCCTTCACCGCCATCCCCCGCTTCAGCCACTCGGCCCCCTCCCCGATCGACAGAAATCCCAGCTTCGCCGCGCCAATGCAGGCGCTGAGTTCGCTGCCGTGCAACGTGTACACCTCGCGATCAAGGATGTTGGCGAGTAACTGCGCCCAGTATTCGCTGCGTGCACCGCCGCCCACCAGGGCGCAGGCGTTGACCGTCGCGCCGGCGGACAGCGTGGCGTTCATCGCGTCCAGCAGCCCGAAACCGACGCCCTCCAGTACCGCATAACCCAGCATCGCTGGCGTGCAGTCATAAGCCAGGTTCATGAATCCACCGCGCAACAGCGGGTCGTTGTGCGGCGTGCGCTCGCCCGCGAGGTAGGGCAGAAACAGTGGACTGGAAACCGCCACCGGCTGATCGACCGGCAACTCAGCGTGAACCTGATCGAGCAACGCCTGCTCACCGGGCTGACCCAGCAACCGAGTGACCCAGCGCAGGCAACTCGCCCCGGCCAGCATCGCGCCCATGGTGTACCAGCGCTGCGGCAGCGCGTGGCAGAAGCTGTGCACGGCGCTGCCCGGATTGCCCGCCGGATGATCGGTGATGGCGACGATGGCCGCGCTGGTGCCAAGGGTGACGAACGCATCACCGGCGTTGATCGCGCCGATGCCCACTGCGGAAACCGGGTTGTCGCCACCGCCTGCGGCTACAGGCAGACCCAGCGGCAAGCCCAACGCATGCGCTGCCTCGGCACTCAGCCCGGCCGACGGTTGATCGGCCTCCAGCAACCGGGGCATGTGCTCGATCGTCAGCCCGGTGGCGTGAAGCATCGGCGCGTACCACTCGCGCTTGGCCACATCCAGCCACAACGTGCCAGCGGCGTCGGACATGTCACTCACCTGCTCGCCGGTCAGCAGCAAACGCAGGTAATCCTTCGGCGACAGCACGCTGGCGATGCGCGCGAACACCTGGGGTTCGTGTTGCTGCATCCACAACAGCTTCGGCGCGGTGAGCCCGGCCATGGCCAGGCTGCCGGTGACGCCGGCGTACTCCGGAAAATCGTTGTTCAGCTGCGATGCCTGAAGCACAGCGCGGGAGTCGTCCCAAAGAATCGCCGGGTACAGCACCTGCTCCGCCGCACCCAACAGAACGGCACCGTGCATCTGCCCCGACAAGCCGATGCAGCCGACCCGCGCCCATGCCTGGGGATCGCTTGCCCGCAACTGCCCGAGCGCTGACAGGCAGGCCTGCCACCAATCGGCGGGGTTCTGCTCCGACCAGCCCGACTGCCGGCGGCTGACTTCCACCCGCGCACCGGCCTGGGCCAGCACCACGCCTTCGCCGTCCAGCAGCACGGCCTTGAGCTCGGACGTGCCGAGGTCGATGCCCAGGGAAACAAGGTGATTCATGAAAATTCGGTTCCTGAAAGTTCGGTGCTTGAGCGTTCGGTGCTTGAGCATTCGGTGCTTGAGAGTTCAGTGCCTGAAAATCCGGTGACTGGCAGCGGACGCTCAAGGGCACCCGCACGAGTTGCGAATCCGTAAGGTCGGCGCCAGTCGCTCCGACACTCGTTTGCCCTCGGGCTTATCGATGCGCTGCAACAGCAACTGCACCGCCCGCGCGCCCAGGGCCTGCACCGGCTGAGCAATCACGCTCAAGCGCGGCAGGAAAAAATCCGCCCAGTCGAAATCATCAAAACCCACCAGCGCCATTTGCTCGGGCACGTCGATGTGGGCGTCACGCAAGGCGTGCATCGCGCCAATGGTCATCAGGTTATTCGCCGCCAGAATCGCCGTGGGCGGCGGGTTCAGGCGCAACAACTGAGCAGTGGCGACCCGTGCGGATTCGCTGTTCGACTCGCCGTCGATCAGCAACTGCGGATCCCACGGTACGTCAGCGTCCAACAGCGCCTGCCGGTAGCCCTCGATCCGCTCCTCCGTCGTGCTCAGGCCGCGATGCCCGGCAATCATGCCGATGCGCCGGTGACCGTGGCCGATCAGATGAGCGACCAACTCGCGGGTGGCCTGGCGATTCTCGACGCCGACCTGATCGAAACCCTCGACCGCCATCCGGTCCACCAGCACGCTGGGAATGGCGTTGCTGCGCAGGTAGGCCAACGCAGCCTGCTGCGGGTCGCTGGACGGCGCGAGCAGAATCCCGTCGACGCGACGATGGTGCAGCGCCTGAACCACGCGCAGTTCCTGGGCGGGATCGTCGTGGGTGTCGACGAACAACATCATGATGCCGTGGCGCGCGCATTCGGTTTCGATGGCGTGCACGGTCTCGCTGAAATAGTGGTTCGACAGCGCCGAGATCGCCACGCCGATGGTGTTGGTGCGCGAACGGGCCAGCGAGCGCGCCAGGGTGTTGGGGACGTAGCCCAACTCCTGAACCGCCCGCTGCACCGCTTCCACCGTCTTGGCGCTGACCTTGCGCGTGCCGTTGAGCACGTGTGAAACGGTCGACGTCGACACCCGCGCCCGCTTCGCCACGTCTTCCATTTTGATCACGGCAACGACTCCTTCAGGCCTGCGTCTCAGTGCTTGCTGGACCAGCCGCTGTAGGAACCGACGTTGTCGCGGGTGATCAGTTTCGGCGTGAGTTGGGTGACCGCTTCAGCCGGCTTTTTGTCGTTGAGCAGATCGTTACCAATGACCACTGCTTGCTGCGCCATGGCCCAAGGGTCCTGGCTGGCAGAGGCCTGAATCGAGGTGTCGGCCTTGAGGGCCTGCTCGATGTCTGGCGCGCCGTCCACCGATGTGATGACGATGCCGCTGCGTTTCAGTTGCTTGGCGGCCAGGTCACTGCCGATCGCCTGGGGGTCGTTGATCGCGAACAGGCCGTCGATTTTCGGGAAGCGCGTCAGGTAACCCTGCATCGCGTTCAGGCCACCTTCGCGGGAGCCTTTGGCGTCCTGATCGTCGGAGAGAATCTTGATGTCCGGCGCGGCGGCGAAGGCCGATTTGCAACCGGTGACGCGATCGGTGACGGCGGTCACCTGCGGGCCGTTCTGGATGATCACGTTACCCTTGCCCGACAGCTTGTCGACGATGAACTGGCAGGCCAGCTTGCCCGCTTCGACGTTGTCGGTCTGCACGGTGGCATCGACGCCGGCAGCGCTGACGTCGACGGCCACGACCTTGATGCCGGCGGCCTGTGCCTTTTTGACGGCCGAAGCAATGGCCTTCGGGTCCACCGCGTTGATCAGGATCAGGTCGACGCCCGAGGCAATAAAGTTGTCGATCTGCGAGAACTGCTTGCTCAGGTCGTAATCGGCGGAGACGGAGGTCACTTTGACAGCGGGGTTGAGCTCCATGGCCTTGGCCTTGGCGCCGTCGGCCAGGGTGACGAAATACGGGTTGCCCAGGGAACCGAGGGTGATGCCGACGGATTTCAGCTCGCGGGCTTCAACGCCCTGGGACAGCAACGCGGCCAGGCACAGGGACACGACAGCGGGGAATTTGCGTTTGACGTTCATGGGTTCTCTCTTGTGATTATTGTCGGAGTCTTCGTTGAAACGCGTGCAGCCATACAAGGTTGGATCAGGTCCGCGCACCGGATTGGCGATAGCGGTCCAGGGCCACCGCCCCGATGATGACGATGCCTTTGATGATGTATTGCCAGATATCGGAAACGCCCAGCAGCACCAGACCGTTGGTCAACACGGCGATGATCAGCGCGCCAATCAGGGTGCCGCCGATGGTGCCGACGCCGCCGGTGAAACTGGTGCCGCCGAGGATCACCGCCGCGATGGCGTCGAGCTCGTAGGACTGGCCCAGCTGCAGGCCGTTGGCAGCGAACAGGCGGGAAGCGCTCATCACCGCGCCGAGCCCGGCCAGCGCGCCGGAGACCGCGTAGACGAACAGCAACACCTTCCACACCTTGATCCCGGACAGGCGCGCCGCTTCGGGATTGCCGCCCACCGAGTAGATCTGCACGCCCATCACCGTGCGGCGCAGGATGAACCACGACGCCGCGATGACTGCGACGGCGATGATCACCAGCCACGGCACGCCGAGCACCGAGTCGTTGCCGATGAAGGCGAACGGCAGGTCGGGGTTGAACACGGTTTTGTCGTCGGCCAGCAGACGCGCCAGGCCGCGCATGGCGGTGAGTGCGCCGAGGGTGACGATGAACGGCGGCAGGCGCATGAACGCGATCAGTCCACCGTTGACCAGCCCCAGCAGCAGGCCGAAGCCGACACCGGCGGCGATGCCGAGCATGCCGAACTGCGGTGACATCGACGCTTGCAGGGCGACCACTGCAGAGGCCGCGAGAATCGCCCCCACGGACAGGTCGATGCCGGCGGTCAGAATGACGAAGGTCATGCCCGCCGCCAACACCACGTTGACCGAGGCCTGCTGGGTGATGATCGACAGGTTCTGCCAGCTCATGAAGGTGTCGGTCATCAGCGAAAAGCCGATCAGCAACAGGATCAGCACCGGCAGCATGCCGACGGTGCGCATCAGTTCGCGGACCCGTTCACGCTTGCTGATGGCGGCAACGGTGGGCGAGTTTTCCAGGGGCAGACTCATGGCCTGGGTTCCTTTTTTATTGTTGTTGAATGGGGTGGTCGAAAGTATCGCGGGCGCCGTGGGCCGCGGCGGCTGCGGCGTTCTCGCTCCCCGTCGCCAGATCGATGATCCGCTCCTGGGAGATCTCTTGCCCCGACGCCCCGCCGACTTCGGCCACCAGCTCGCCTTCGCGCATGATCAGCACACGGTCGCAGGTGCCGATGATTTCCGGCAGCTCGCTGGAGATCACCACAATGCCGACGCCGGCCTTGGCCAGTTCGTTGATGATGCGGTAGATCTCGGACTTCGAGCCGATGTCCACGCCGCGGGTGGGCTCATCGAGAATCAGCACGTGGGGCTTGACCTCCAGCAGCCGCGCCAGCAGCACTTTCTGCTGATTGCCGCCGGACAGCGCGCCGACATTGACCTTGCCCGACGCCACGCGGATCGAGAGCGAACGGATCGCCTCGATTGCCCGCTGTGCGCCACGGCCGCGATCCAGCACGCCACCGGCATGGGCGTCGGGCACGCAGGCGCAGACGTTGATGTTGTCGCGCACGCTCATGTCCAGAAACAGGCCCTGGGCCTTGCGATCTTCGGTCAGGTAAACCACCCCCGCACGGATGGCGTCGGTGGGGTTGCGCAGATCGGTGATCGCCTTGCCGGCCACTTCAAGGCTGCCGGAGGTGCGCGAATCGGCAGCGAAAATCAGTCGCGCCAGTTCCGTGCGCCCTGCCCCGACCAGCCCGGCGATGCCCAGCACTTCGCCCGCATGGAGATCGAAGCTGCACGGTTTGACGCGCTTGCCGTCGGCCATGTCGCGCACGCGCATCACCACCGCGCCGGGGTCGTAGGCGGCATGTTCTTTTTTGTAGAAACCGGACAGGTCGCGGCCGACCATCATCTTCACCAATGCCTCGGCCGACAGGCCGTCCCGTTCCAGCATGCCGACGTACTCACCGTCGCGCAGCACTGAGACCCGGTCGGACAGCTCGTAGATTTCGGCCATGCGATATCTAACTTTACTGCATGCATTTTCTTGTCACAGCCGCAAAAGCCTTCTAGGCTCAGGGCCAGGAACGTCAATTACAGGGTCAGGGCCATGACAATCGTCAACTCACTCGCGCGCATCCAGCCCTACCCTTACCTCTCGATTTCTCCGACAGTGATCACAGCTTTTGAGGCCGCTTGGCTTGCGGTTAACGACTATCCCACCGGGGCGATCAAGCTGTTCGAATGCTATTGCTCCATCACAGATACCAGAATCACCTCGTTTGAAAACGATTCGGCAGCATTGAACGCAGCGACGCGGGGCTTCCTGGGCGCGCTGTCCGATGAAGACTTTTCCGATCTGAACCCCAAACTCCGGGCCCGGTATGCCAGAAGCTTCGTGCAAATGATCAACTGCATAGCCGAGCACCATCCCGATGTTCAGGCTATCGTCTGGGCGGTCACGCTCCGAGACGACTACTCAGCCGATTGGTTCACCAAGAAATCCAAGGTGAACTTGGACAAAGTGACGTATTGGGAGGGATGGACGGTCACCAGCCGGAAGAAGGCATCTGTCAATTTGAAATTGAGTGGGCTGTGGAACACACACGGCGAGGCTTTCGCAACAAGATTCTATTACGCAGCCAGACTTTATTGCGCAAAGCATGCGCGCCCGTCAACCTGGCATATAAACGCGATCGCGGAATACATATCGTCAAATGCTGACAAGTACCCCGCGGAAGCTTTTCAGAGGCCTGACGGGGTTACGTTCTTCGCTAGAATGTTCATGAAGGACTTCTATATCAGACGCATAACAGAAAACGCTGATATGGATGATATTAGAAGTCAATGGGCAGATACCGCGGTACTAATGACCCGAATTTTCATCGATAGCAAAATTTGGGCAAAACCAGACGGCGCTATTCCTCGTCAGGAAGCAAAGCGTAAACATCTAGACAAAATTAAAATAAAAATGAGCGATCATGGCGTAACTGTGAAATACAAACTCATGACAGAAGTGCCGCTCCACATAACTGACAGCCAAGCAATCGAAATTTTATTTAATAAGATAAGCCAGGATATAAAAACCGTTAAGGACTGGGCGATCGCTCAGAGCGATGAACTATGGCAGTTCAGGCAACAGCGGTTAGCCAACGCGAAGTTCGGCACACCCATAACTGGCGGCTGCGGCCGCAAAAAAACCAACGACTTGAATTTTTCTGACATTTGCGCAACATTTGAAAAAAATGGTTTTAGGAGAGGGGATAGCTATCTTAGCTCACACTTTGGAAACCAGCGCAAGGAGACAGTGAGAAGACTAGGCCTGCCACTGGCAGGATCACTCTTGCCGTTCCAATTCCTGTTGGTGATAGAACATCAGGAAATAACAGAGTCTTTTCTGAAAAGGTTTCGGCTATACGACGACAACGGCAGACGTAGTGGTTTCGTAAAAACCAACACAGGCTACCAACTCGTTGGCTATAAACGTCGAAGAGGAAATTACCATAGCGAGCAAAAAATTGAACTTTCAGATTATACCGCTACGCTAATAGAAAGGATTATCGCTCTCACGGAACCACTTAGGATCTACCTCAAATCTAACGGAGATGAAACATGGCGGGAGTTATTCTTGACATGCTCACTTGGATTTGGAGAGCCAGCGAGCGCGCAATTTCCATCGTGGGATACTAACGATTTCACTCGCGATATTTTCAGAACTACATTAACTGGTCAATTCAATCCACATACTAGCCTCCGTGGCAAGGCGCTGGAAGACTTTCTCAAGAACGTTTCTCTAACGACATGCAGGGCCTCATGCGCCGTTTCCGTCTATATTGAAACCCAAAGTGTTGAACAAATGCGAAAAGCGCTGGGCCACTTAAGCTATGACAACTTCCTGCTGGGGCATTATCTTCCAGCATGCATATTACTGTTTTTTCAAACTCGGTGGATCCGCATCTTTCAGAAAGGAATGTTGTATCTGGCAATGCAAAACTCACCCTATCTCCTACAGGTCATGAGATTCAATACAATCGAAGAGCTTCATGTTTTTTTATCAAATCACGCCCTTAAAGACATTCCCGCGTCCCTGTCAGACCCAGACATGGAAGACAGCGCCCTTGAGAACAATGGAGAAGTGCACTTCTGTCTAAGCCCTGGAATCCTCGCTACCCTATTGTCCCTTGCGGACGCCGTCGCAAAAAGTGAGGCCCGAAAGACTATCAACGGACTAGCTCGGTATTGGGCGAAAGTGACTGAGCTACTGGTTAAAAATATTAATGTAGGCACTGACCCTTTGATGAAAAGCCATCTGCGCAAAGGTTATGAAAACATCAATAGCGCAGGCATGGAGGCATTGATATATGAAGCGTAAAAGCGGCGTCGCACCGACAGACAGCGGCGCAGAAACTCCGAGCCAAAAACAGGTCGTGGCGTCAAAGATCGCCTCCGCTTTGAAGCAGATCGCACCCTACATATCATCTGATACAAACAGATATAGAACAGCCCATTGGCTATTGAGCGATTTCGATTCACCGATTTGGAAATATCAATTCTGCTCAAAGAAACCTCAGTATCTAAACTGGGCCGTAAGCCTAGATGATGGTTCATTACTAACTGATGCGAAGAACCGTGTGCTTCATGAATCATTCAAAACCTGGCTAATTCTAAGCACCCGAAACGCCGAAAATTTTCACAGCGAGTCGACTACACTCGAAAACCAAAGCAACTGTTTTAGGTCAGCATGCAATCTAATCGACGAGCTCTTAATCAATTCTGCGAATTATAACCTGATGGAATCTGGGCTAGCCGGCATTACAAGCGGCGAGTTTAAAGAACTGCTTAATCGATTAGCAGCTGACAGCTGGGTCTCAGAGTCACTCTATTGCTGGAGTGCTAACCTAGCCGTGTTTTGTTCGAACCAAGTGAAGAGGTACAGCGCGGTTGAGCTGCACGAAGCAGTGGAAAAGCATCCATACCTTCTAGACAACCTTGCTCCCGATGATGAAGATCCTAGGAAGTTGCTGTTGGAACCGAACGAGGTACTTAATGTTCGGGCAGCGCTTGTGCTAGGGGGATATTATACCAGAAGTAGAGCCGGTGGGTGGGCGCCCGACACCGTCAAGATATCTCAAGAAATCTACAGAAATACATTAACCGGTCACTTGTTTTTTAAACCTACCCCACAGATCCTTAAAGTCACTCCAGGTGTGGACGCATTCCTGCGAGAGCACCCCAGTGTCCCGGTAAAATCTCGGCTGCCCAAACGCATGGACATGGGTCAATGGAACCGGTTTCGCCATCTGATTTGCCTGCTAGGACGATTACGAAGCGTAGGGCTGCCCAGTCCGCAAGATGAATACCTGGATGAGCTCCTAAAGTTTTCACCTCCGGCCTCCAAAAAGGGACGGTTCAAAACCGTCCCTTCAGGTATTGTTTTTAAACAGATGGAACAAGCCATCGTTTTCCACCTTGAATACGGCAAAGCACTCGTTGATAGCTACTCAAGTGTCGCCATTTACTGTCTAAGGCATAAGAGGACGACCCAGAGCCTCAGTAAATCCGAAATTATTCAGCTCATCGATAAAAAAATTGCCAAACTGGGCGTAAAAAAGATTTCTTTGAATGCTAACTCAAATAATCGTGAGAAAGACGTTCAATTGCGAAATGTGAAAGGGCTGAAAAAAGATTACTACACCGCGCTTCGCAACAACGAAGGCCTGATAGATTTGTTATGTGTCTATTTTGGCGCCGTGGAGATTGTCGTAGGTGTACTGTCAGGCAGACGCTCTGGCGAGTTGAGAGACTTGCCCGTAGAGGGTTGTTTGGATATCACCAAAGAGTGGTTGATTTTCAAAGGTGAGAAAGGTTCCTATTCTGAGTTTGGTGGGCGTAGTTTAGAAGCTCGACCAATGGAGGGAATAGGAGCGGATATGATTGACCAACTTTGCCGTCTCAAGATGATTCTGTTCGAAACAGGTGTCATTAGCTCTCCAGGCTGGTTATTCGCAAGTCCCAATACACGAGGAGACCTCGGGGATACGGACGTCGACAGCGTGACCTACGATAGAAATCTGGATCTATTTTGTGACTACTTCGAGACACCTCTCGACAAAAAAGGACGGCGATACTACCCCCGACAGCATCAATACAGACGTTTCTTTGCCTTGCTGTTTTTTTTCTCGGCTAGCTTTGGTGGATTGGAAACTCTGCAGTGGATGCTTGGACATAAATCAATGCAACATGTTTGGAACTATATTTCTAACGCTAACTCAGGTGAGATTCTGCGCAGCGCTAAAGCACAGTTTGTAGCGGAGTTCATGCACAACGAGAATCATGCGGACTTTGCTGAACTTGCCGAGCTGGTTAAACATCAGTTTGGAACCACAGATGTCACGCTGGCTGACGTCGAGGAGCTAGAAAGCTACATTGACTCACTACTCAAGTCTGGCCAGGTCGACATCGATCCAGTGTTCCTGAATACGCCGACAGGGGAGCGCATGCGGTTAATCGTTCATATCAAGGACAAATCAAATGAAAGATGAAGTTGATACATTTCCAACAGGTTCCGAGCCGTTGGAATCAAAACTTAATGCAGCGGTGATATGCCTCAAGTTGCTCACCGCAATTTCTCAGCATCCCAGCCTCTTCAAGGAAGACGACACTCTGGCAAGCGCGCTCCGAAGCCAAGGCGCATTTGCATCTCTGGTGATGAGTTTTAAACATGACAATATTATGTATCAAAAGAATAAAGTTAGCCTTAACCACCTCAAGAAGCAATGCGACACCTGCCTTGACCGAGGCTTTAGAGAACTCGATCTAATGCGATCGCGGGCACTCGACGTCATTACTAATTTTAAGACCAAGGGTTCCAAACCTCGAAAAAGAACAAAGTCTGGCCTCTCTACCCTAGTCAGCGAACTCGAGACCTTGCTCATCATTCAGCGCAAAGCCAATCACGTTCTTTTAGCAGGGTTGAATGTAGCGATACGCGAGCTGGGGGTGCTATCCCGTGAGAATAGCCCTGAACCTCGCATAAGGCTCGCTGCTGCGGCCATAGATGAGCTAAGAGAAATTGTGAAACTTAGTTCATTTAGATCCCCACCGGTAGTTGTTGAAAGTAACGTCACAGCAATAAGAGAGCAGGCACAGATTGAATAGTTAACTGTTTTTGACCATCCAAACTCAGACGTCATAAGGAGACCATATATGACGACCAATTTCATTCAGGCCACCCTTCTTGGTGACCGACAGCTTTTCACTCCCCTGCCCAACTTTATCGCGCCTAACCACTACGCATTAGGAAAGCTTGTAACCAGGGTTGCTAGCAACATCCCTTATATATTTTGGCCTAACGGCGAGCCCTGCCAAGTCGCGAATCTGTATATGCTTTCTTTATTAAATAAAAGAGGTAGGAGAGGACGACAAGGACTGGCCCTTAAAGGCAAGAAAGGAGGTACTTTTGGGAATTATGCATCCAAGATCAGTCAGTTGCTACGGTATTGCTGCCGTAAAAACGTGGAATTAATGGAGGTCTCAGATGGCTTCTTTTGTGAGTTTATGCAGTCTTTACGAGAGGAAAAGAAAAACCTTAACCCCCTGCTGGACAAAAAGACTGCTCTTTCCGTAGACGAAGTGGGCCGGGTCTGCCTAGAATTTTTGAGGTATGCTGGGGTGTTTTATGGTAATGAGATGTTCGTTGCATTGGAAGGAAATATCAGGATCGAATACCGTGAAGTACGCATTAAATCTAAATCTGGCCGACTCATTGTCAAGACCTACCTATATCACCACTCGTTTTCCTCTGGCAGCAGTGTCAAACGTCGCGATCCGATCCCTTCCGCTCATATCTCTAGCCTACGTCAAGCAGTTGATGAGCTTGAGAGTTCAAGGTTCGTGAACAGGCGGCGCAGTATCATGTTGTCCTTGCTAGAATCCATTGGCTGTCGTCGAGGCGAGCTCGCCGATGTCCTAGTTGACGATATTTTTGCCGCTGCTGAGCAGAAAGAGCCGATGTTGACCCTTACAAACCTCAAACAGGGAGACGGCAGTCAGCGCTCAGTCCCTATATCGAAGATGCTACTTCAGGAGGTAAAAACGTACATTCGATATTTTCGCCGTCCGATTATCGACAATAAGATTGGATTAAAAAACGATCATGGGTATCTATTAATCTCTGAAACGACTGGAAGGCGCCTGGATGACAATACGATAACCAGCGAAATTTCGACACTTCGAAAACAAGCGAAGATTCCGGAAAAAGCATGCCCTCATATGTTTCGGCACGCATATATCACACGCCTGTTTATTACAATGATCCAACGCCACAGGTTTGAAAACGAGGATAAGTTTCGTTTTGCGTTGCTGACATGGGATAAATTTGCGGCGGACATCATGCAGTGGACTGGCCACACGGACGTCATGTCATTATTTCGGTACATTCATATCGCATTTGCTGAGATTTCGGGATACGCGAGTATCGTCTCGAGCGTTCACCTCGTCGAAGTCATACATGCCTACGATTCTCAGCTGGATAATCTCATCACCAGGATGCTCGAAGGCCCTGCTGTTGAACTATTCAAGGATGAGCTTGAAAAGCTTCGCATGCTTCGCAACGAGGATATATCCATAGCTTACCGACGCGCCGGCGTGCCAGAGCATGCGGCCGATGCGGATGGTAGCGTCAGCAGTCCAGACTAGAGCGCCAACATCTCTCAACCCCGAGGCGCACGTGCGCGCCGCGGCCGACAGCGCAGCCTTTTTTAGGCCACCTGTTTGCCTGCACCAGCTGTGGAACGTTCATTCAATCTCGGCATAATTCCTAGAGACCAAGGAACAGAGGTACAGAGGTACAGATACCTTTATATACCTCTCCTCAGGGGCAACACATTGCGACAAGTTGGGACACCCAGCGCTCCTCGCATGCGGCCCATTTGCCATCGAGCCTCCGTTCCATGCTACCCAAAAAAAGGTCGCTCAGTGGGTATGGTCGACTACGAACAGCCTGCGCTCCTGAGCTTCAAGTTCACCAGCGCTTACCCAAGCCCACGATCCTGGTCGGTCATCGTGCTGGAGCACGCCAAGGCTGGACAAGGTCAGATGTCGCTCCACGCGGACTAGTTCGTAAGGCAGCAGGCCATCGGCCGCTGAAGTCATATTAGCCTCTGCACGACAACTTCAGCAGCAGATACAAACCAAGTGAAAGGACTATCCGATACCACACCTGTTGCTTTGAGCACGTATCCGATGACGGCAAAGTCGTAGTGCTTCCACGCTCCAAGTCCAACATCCCAACATCCCAACGCCCAACGCCCAACACACAACGCCCAATGCCAATGTCCAAAGTCCAAGTCCCAAGCCCCGTGAGCGCCGATGGCGCCCACTCAAAGCTGATCGAGTTGCCCGCTATCCGCTTTCCTGCAAAGACGTTTGTTTTGCCCCCGCTCGACGGTAGATCACGAAGTCTCAAAGCGACGTTCCGAGACAGTGAGTGAGGCTCGCCATGGGTACAATCACCGGGGGTTACCCGAATTACTCCGCGATCAGCCCGTGCGTTCTCCACCGCCTACGAACGAAGGTCTCGAACACATAGTTGCCCTTCAAAGGCAAATTATCGGCGTGATCGCATACGATGATCTGCGGAATCACCCCTGTTTCCTTAAAAGTGACATCACAGAACTTTGCGAGGTTACTAAACATTCTCGAAACAGCGCTCACGTCCTCGTCGACTGTTTTGGTGGTCTTCCTATCCCCACGCAGCTCGTCAGCGACGAACGCGTTAGCATCGTCGGTGGATGGAAAATACACCTGCGTAGGTTGATCGAGAAACAGGATCGGTGGCACCTTGCATTTTGGGTGTGCAGCAAACTGGTAATGTAAGGCCATAAAAAGGGTCAGATGCGAGTACAGCCAATTGGCGCCACTTCCCATCGACCGTAAATAAACTTTTTTCACGCGCCCACCTTCGATCGGCCTTTCATGCCAAAGGTCGAAGGTTTCCACGTCAAATTTCAATGAACCAGATTTATACGAGTCTTCGAAATCGAAGTCTTTCCCCAAGTACTTCATCGTTCTGTTGATGTCGTTCTGCAGCGCCCAAAGCTTCGATTCAACGTCATACTGGGCCATCTGCTCGTCAAATCGTTCAACTTCTTTCTGCCAAAACTCGACCATTCCTCGGGCTTCGGAAGGAGGATTAGCGATACACCGCTCTATTGCCAGCTCAAGCTTGAGCTTTGCTTTCTGCGCTGCAGCATCGACAGACTTTGATCTCAATAGTCGATCCGCTTCATCGTCTAGAGGCTTCAGTGCGATCTCAATCGCCGCTAGCTCCTTCCGGTGCCCTTTGAGTTCACTGTCAATCTTGCGCCGTTCTTCACCAAAGCCTTCCCGGGCGTAGCTTGAAACTTTGAGCTCCCCGTTCAACCAGTGGATCGCTGCCGACAACTTGTTGGCCTCGTCCTCAGCAACATCAGACTGGGAAGCGCACACGGGGCACGCCGCATGCTCCAGATTTGTCGCTGAAGGAATGGGCAATGCGGTCAGGGATTCAGCGAAACCAGATGCTTGTTCGGTAGAAACCTTTAGCAGGTAACGGGTGTTGAGCGCCTTCTGAATGATGGACATCAGCTCAGCTTTCTGGGCACGCAGGTGAGTCCGTCTGTCATCAAATGCATTTGAAAGCCCATCGACTCTCACAGATATGCCGGTGAGGTGTTCAAGGGCTGATTTAGGCTTCGTCCAGATCTGCCCAGGCTTGAGCTCGGTCAGTGGCTGGCCCGCCAGAGCTTCGTACTCTTTAAGCAAGAGCGCAAACTCGGCCAGGTACCCTTCCTTGATCTTATCTTGCTTGGGTATCTGCGCCTCCGCCCGTTTGAGTTCATACAGCGCCTCGGTGCGCAGCTTCGCAAGGTCGAAGTAATCCTCCCCAACGATATCCATGAAGATCTTAAACTGATCAATCGCCTGATCGCGTTTGCGCTTCTCCTCGAACCGGTAGAAGACCGCGTGCCGGTTAGCGACCAAATTCTGATGCTGCAACATGAATGATGCGAAGCTGCGTACTGAAGGCGTTGCACTCCACTTGCCAGTCATTTCCTTGTGAAGAGGATCAGTGTCGATGTTTTGCAACGTCACACCGAAATAGCGTCCAAGGCTCTTGAGAAAGGCATCCTTGTGCTGGAAGAAATTCTGAGCGAAGAAGGTATCCACGTCCTCGATCAGCTCTAGCATATCGTCCACCGCGGGCCCGGAAACCTCACGCAGGAAGCAGGTATTGCCTGCTGCCATCCGTCCAGTCACGACAGAGACCGTTGGAAAACGCAGCACTGTAAAGAAATACTTTGCACGATCCGTGATGATGCCTTCGGGGATCGTGTCCTCGGAGCTGCCCAGGCAGTAATCAAAGATGTCGAGGATCGCGCTCTTACCCTTGGACGATCTGCCCGTGACAATGTTAAGACCAGGCTTGAAAGGGACGTGATGGACGTCGTGCTTTTTATCTACAACGCCGATGTACTCTACATAACACTTCATAGCGATTTGAGTCCCAACATCCTGTAAATGGAAACAACATTTTCACCGGACAGCACCATGGCCAGCTTTTGGCTGTACTTCACCAGCGACTTGTCTGCATTGATTGAGCGAGGTTTCGCAAGTGAGTGAATTGACAGCTCGCTTGTAATCTCCAAGCTTTTCTCGGCAGCCAGGATAAGCAATGCGGCATTGGTGATTGGCTTAAATTCTTCTACACGCATGGCGAGGCCCACTAGCCTCGCAGGATCTGAGGCCATGGTTCGGACACTGCTGTCTCGCTTAGCCCACTTGAGAAACCCATGCATGGGCTTGTAGGTGACCAAGGGAAGAATTAGATAACTGAGCAGAATATCCTTCTCGATCGGCTCCCAATGCTCGTAAAAGCTCTGGATCACGGGCGACAGCGCAAAGGGAGTGCGGTGCAAGGTGTACAGGTGATCGGAGACCTGAGAGCCCATTACCAAAGCCTCCAGTGAAACTCTTCATCCTTGTCTTCCGGCTGTTCTCCTGCAAGCATGTGGTAAACGCCATTGCGAAATTCGGGCATTGTGTTTTCTAAGCCACAAAACGGCTCAACTGGCAGGCTGTTTCGCTCCAGAAAGAACTTCATGGAGTGGGTACTGAGGGCGGTTGCGCAAGTCACCCCCTTACAACTGAGCATTGCCAGTTCACGGCCATATTGGTGCTGTGTCAGGTGGTTGCCCAAGTAAAGATCCACCATCGACTTGAACAGCACGCCATCTGCGTAGAGATCCGAGATCGTGGTGTGGGCAACCACCCGATGCAGCGCGGCTCTTCTCAGGGTGCTTTCCCCGCCTATCTCCACGATCTTTTGAGCAAATGGCATGGGGCGAATTTCCTCGATATCGATGCTATTTTTCAGCACATTTATATCGACTGCCGGGAAGGTTTTAGGGTGCCTCATGTATCGATGAGTAAGCTCCGACAGTTTGTCAGTAAATGCTTGGTGCGTGATCCTCCACCCACCGATCAAAAGGTCAGGGCTGCCCATGAACCCTAACAGTTCGTAGATGAACTGCTGACACTTGGAAGGGCGGATAGGCTTGAGATGCCGAGTCTCGTATGCCTGAAGACGTTTCTCGAATGAGTCGGCCCCTGTCGTAATGTGCATCCGCTCCAGCACCTCCATCAATGCGGGACGCCGCTCTGAAGCCATTACATACTGTTGGAGAGATTTTGATTTCGAGACCCCGTCAGCGCTTGATTCGGCGACGGATTCGTTTTCTGCCTTCGTATCCGTACCCTGCTGGGACGGCGCCACGATACTTTCCATGATAACTAACCGCGCTGCTGCATTAGCCGTGTTCCAGTCCTTGAGCAGCGTGAGAGCTCCGAATTCCTGAGTCGTCAGCAATATCAGGCTTTTGAAAGAGGTTCGGTCAAAGTTTTCATGGAGCCAATTTTTGACGGTGTTCCAGAAGTTGACATGGCCGTCAGTAAGTTTCTGGGTGTGCAGCTTCACCTCTGTCTGGACTCGGCCAGGAACTGTGACGTCTCCCATCATCTCAAGCCACAGAGATTCTTCAGGCGCCAAGTCGTAACAGTATTCAACCGCTACAAGCAGTTGGTACTGAAGCGCTTTGAACAGGAGCGTTGCATCGAACGGCAGGGGCGCGTCGCCGGTAAGCGGCCGACTCTCAGGCTTCATCGTGTCCATACACATTCCAATGTTGAGTTTGCATCCCTGATCGGCGGCTCCTCTAGCACGACGAGCTCTTGCTTAACCGAAAACCCCGACGCATAGCACTAGATGGCTGAGCTAGAAGGTCTAAACCATTATTGCGACACTGTATATACAGACAGCTCCTGTCCGATCAGGAAGGGTATGCTAACACCAACTTGATTAATGGTCGCAAAAAGCCATCGCTATAATCTAGTCGATGCGAGTTTATAAGATGGCGCTGAATCGTCCGGGGTATAGTCCTTAGCCGATGAACAAGACAGCGAGAACATGGCAGTCAAGGCAGCCGGAAGATTGTCTTGAGTATTGCCTTAGACGGTGCAACGGGCCGATCCGAGTCGCCAGCCGCCAGCCGCCACCGACACCGCACTAGCACCGTGGAGCCATGCCCTCCCCTCATAGCACCTCACCGTCAACAATCTGCATGGTTCAGACGCTTGCCGGCAGGAGCTGACAGATCATCAATGACCGGCGGATCTGGGTATGAAATGGTTTGATCTACAGATTAGGCCACGCTTTGAGGGGTTGCGCGATTGCCAGATTGGGACAATTGGAGCTCCGCGGGGCGGGGCTTGCTAAGACAGGCTAGTGGAAACCTAGGCGACGATGAGGTCTGCGCCGACCACTGCCTTTTGCCCGCCGTTTCGTCTGCTGGAGCTGCGCGTGCTAAGTCGGCACGCGCTGGCACACTGGTCATCCACAGCGCCTCCCCTCCTGATTCCGGGCCCGCAGGCGCTTGCTGGCATGCAGATCGCTGACCGGCGATTGATCAGACGTACACACTTTTAAGTCGAGATCACGTATACTGTGCCCAGGTTATCTACCAACCTCTTCGCCCCGACTGGGGACTCCATGAAAAACTGGACTCTGGTTAGGCATTGTGATCGTCCGTAGCTGGGAACGTCGCCAGAACCTTTAGGTATCAGAGCGGCTATCACTTTCTACTGCGTTCAGCGATGGGTAAGCATGGTGAGATAACGCGAGAAAAGCGGGTCTCGGTCAGTGTGCCGAGCCCGCTTTTTCGTATCAGGCGACCTCATCCATAGTAGTCGTTAGGAAACATGTTTAGGTGTGATCGCTCCTTCACCTCAGCAAGGACGTCATGACAGTCCAAAAACATCCCCGATATTTTGGTAAACACCCCCGCCTCTTTCGTGACGTTGTAATGCTGGTCGGTAGGGATTCTCCATCCAAACCTAAAGTGCCCGTTCAGGACACATAGAGAGTTGTGTGGCTCGCCAGTCGCCACTTTGGAGTGCCGCTCCATTCCGTAATCGAAAAGCCTTTCCTGGTCGTCGATGAAGTAGGTTTTTTCATCGTTGATGCGCCGGCGCGGTCGTTTGCGGGCATTGATTCTGGCGATTAACAGCTCCAGGTCTATCAGAAAATCAGAATCTAGCGCGCGCGCCCGGAAAATCTCCTGGAGCTCGTCAATTTCATCCGCAATAAAATTGCGAAGCGGCAGCAGAAGTGCGTTGCGACTACCTGCTTTTGACATGAGGGTCGCCAGCAGGGCCAAGTGCCTGACGAGCTTGGTGAGCTTCGCCTGTATCAGGTTTTTGTAATTGGTCGCGTGTGGATTGAAATCTACATGACCCACAAAGCAGGATATCGTCGCGTGGGATATCTTGGCCTGCCACGCCGTATCGACGAGCAGCGCAACGATGTCAGATTTTTTTGAGACGCGCAGTACGTGATCTTGAATTTGAACGGTCGCCCGCGTCGGATTAAAGACGCTCATGACGAATTCAAATCCCCAGTCCCTGACACGCTCATGCTTGCGCAAGCTCTGCGGTATCAGTGCCTCTTGATGCTTGTTGAAGAGGTCACAGGCGTTTTGGTCGTCACTAACCAAGACAACGGTCACCCGCATGTTATTTCAGCAGCTTAACGAGGACAGCAACCGGAATATTTACCTTCTCTAGCTCTTCGGGCGACAACCGCGCAAGCGCGCGTAACAACAACAGCACCGGTTCATCTTCCCGAGGTTTGGAGGTGTCAGAGTCTTTCGCGGGCGCCGGTCGCGCCTCCTCTTCAAACTCGTATACGGCTGAAGTAGGCACAACGCCGACCTTGGCTTTGTGGGTTGGATGCATCACAAGCCTTACCTGGCCTTCAGCTGCGACCTCCTTGATCACGCTTTTGAGGGTGCGCTTTTCCAGCATATTCTTGTAGTTCGTTACTTGGGCTTCAACCAACGGGGGCAGATTGCTGAGCAAAAGCGGTCGGCTGTGAGCAGCCCAGTACTCCAAGGTGATGCTATGGATCGCGTCTTTGATTTCCTGTGAAATCGCCATTTGTATTTTCCTTCAAAATGCCTGTGAACCGAGACCACATGGAATGGACGGCACCACACCGAGTCCAGCCGAAAATTATGGCACAGTACCGTCGCAAAAACAGGCTGTCGGCAGGCACAAACTAGGCGACTGCGGATCGCGCATCGCGCATCGCGCATGCGAGCAAGAGGCGCAGTCAACAATCAACCTGCGGTACCCGCTTTACGTTGAAGTCGTCACGCAAATAGATAGCGAGCCGATATTGTTCTTTAACAGAAGCCCCGATCCGAAACGACCGGGACGGCCGTATGCCCACAGATGCTGGGTTACCAGGAATGAATGGCGTCAGACCGCCGACTCTCCGACAATTGACGCAACTTTTCCATGTTCTGACCGGGCATGCAGAACGCCATTAGACGTGTTGGCTAAACACTGCGGTGTCTCTCCCCTACCCCAGCTATGCGATCGTAATTCAGGTTTTCATCAGCCATGCGCCTGGCGGAGCCGCGGTGATAGGAACGATCGCCGACCTCACTTGAGCAGTTGGTGTCTTTCGCACACTGGGCTAGAGTCCCCTAACCCGAGCTGGCGCCCTGCCAGCGGATGCCCATCAAGGACGAAACTATGCGTATCCAGCACTTGGAACTTGCGAACTTCCGCAAGCTGATGTCCGTTCGAATTGACCTTGCCGCCGAAACGACTTTGTTAGTTGGGGCAAACAACAGCGGCAAATCCTCCGCGATGCTGGCCTTGCGTAAATTCCTTGTGAAGCCTTCCACATTCCGGCTCCAAGATTTGACTCTGTGCCACATCGCCACTTTGGACGCGATCGGGCGCGGTTGGGAGGATGCCGATGAAAGCTTCGCGATCCCTGAAGGCAACGAATGGGCGAGCTGGCTTCCGACACTCGACGTCTGGATACAAGCATCACCTGGCGAACTTCACCATATCCGCGACCTCATCCCCAATTTTTCCTGGTCTGGGGGCATGGTGGGGATGAGGTTTCGGTTGGAACCCGATGACCTCCCCACGCTCTATTCCGACTACAGGAAAGAACGCGCCCGTGTCGCAACGCTGCTTCAGGAAATACACATCCAATCTGCAGATGGGCAAATACGACCGACACTGCAGCTTTGGCCGCAAAATCTTCATGATTATCTCAACAGGCGCCTGGTTAAGGCTTTCAAGGTGCGCTGGTACAGGCTTGACCCAAGTAGGCTTTCGCCGCCGAATGCCCAGACCAAAACAGCCAGCCTCCAGCCGTTGACGGACACTGCAGTCCCGCTTGAACGAAACCCGCTTCTAAACCTCATCCGCGTGCACGAAATCAACGCGCAGCGAGGATTCGGAGACAGCGCAGATGAAGGTCAGGACGAAAGCAAGCCTGGCGGCGGCAGAAAGCTTTCTGAGCAGCTACGTACTTACTACCGTCGCCACCTCGACCCGGGTGATAGCCCGGATGTCTCGGATCTAGAAGCGTTAAGGGCAATTGAAGCCGCTCAGAGTGCTTTTGACATGAGGCTTACTACGAGCTTTGCCCCAGCGCTGAGGGAGGTTGCGGGCCTTGGATATCCAAACAACAGTGACCCAAGTATCAAAGTTGCCACACGCCTCGCGCCAACCGACGGCCTGGATCACGAGGCGGCCGTACTCTTTGAGCTGGATTCGGTAGCCGGCGCGCCAAATGAGCCGCGCCTCAGCCTTCCCGAAACCTCGAATGGGCTTGGTTACCAAAACCTCATCTCCATGATCTTTAGGCTAATGGCGTTCCGTGACGACTGGTTGAAAAAATACCGCACTCCTGATGAGCGAAGTAGCGTCGGAGTCGAGCCCATTCATCTGGTGCTGGTTGAGGAGCCGGAGGCGCACCTTCACGTGCAGGTGCAGCAGGCTTTCATAAAACATGCGTACCACGTGCTGTGCAACGATCCCCTGCTTGAAGAATTCCCCAATCTTAGAACTCAGCTCGTCGTTAGCTCGCACTCAAGCCACGTCGCGCACGAGATAGAGTACGAGCATCTGCGGTACTTCCGGCGCCTGCCCTCAGGTATGGCGGACATTCCAATCCCCGTGTCGACGGTCTCCAACCTAAGCACCGTGTTCGGCCAAGCGGGGAAAACAAAGGAATTCGTCACACGGTACTTGCGGGCACACCATGCAGATCTTTTTTTTGCTGATGCCGTAATTCTGGTGGAAGGGGCTGCGGAACGGATGATCCTGCCTCACTTTCTGCGCAAACATTTCAAGTTTTTAGACCAGTGCTACATCACCATTCTCGACATAGGAGGTAGCCACGCCCATCGCCTGAGACCTTTGATCGACGCTTTGGGTATTGCAACGCTGGTAATCACTGATCTGGACGCCGGCAAAGCAAGAGCGGCCCTTCCAGTGGCAAGGGGTAATGAACAGATCACTAATAATCCCACCATACGCCACTGGATGAGGGTTGCGGGTCTTGGGCACGACGTGGACACGTTGCTCGACTTGGACATCGAGCAAAAGGTGCAAGAGATTGATGTTCTGTACTCGATCAGAATTGCCTACCAAACCCCTGTGATGATCCGCCTCCCCAGAACAGCGGAAGAATCCGAAGCGTTGCCCAATACCTTTGAGGACAGCCTGGTGCTCAGCAACATTGAGCATTTCGCTGGGAAGCCAGGACGGGGGCTGCTGCGGGCGTTCAGAGAAGCCATACAAAATGCCGACTCGTCCGAAGCCCTGGGGGCAGTGCTTTTCGAAAAGCTTCGAACTGGCGATAAGGCTGAGTTCGCCCTAGAAGTGCTGGGTGACCCGCAATTTTCTCAGCTAGTGGTGCCTGCTTACATTCACGAAGGTCTGACATGGTTGCAATCCAAGCTAGAGCTAAAACGCAGGGATCTTCTGGTCGTTCCGGCTGCGATCGTTGAGGTCACGCTAACATGAGTCCGACGACGCAGGGCCCCATTGAACATGCCCGCGACGCGGATGAGGTGATCCGCGATTGCCTGAATCTGGATAGCCCAAGAAGCTTTTTTCTTTACGCGGGTGCAGGGTCAGGAAAAACGCATTCGTTAGTTACAGCTGTTAGCGAACTTAAAACGCGTGAGCAAAAGCGGCTGACTTTCGAAGGGCGGCAAATTGCGATCATTACTTACACCAATGCGGCGTGTGAGGAGATAGCTCGCCGACTCGAACATGACCCGTTGGTGGTAGTGTCAACCATTCATGCGTTTTCGTGGCGGATGATTCAAGGTTTCAATGACGATATTCGCGAATGGCTTCGGGTTAAGCTCGCTCAAGACATGGACGAGCTGCGAGACAAGCTTGGTAGAGCTAGAGGCGTCAACAAGACCTCTCGTGCGAACCAAGCTTCTCTAGAAAGCAAAATGCGCCGGCTGTCAGCATTGGACGATGTCACCAGCTTCACCTACAGCCCCACCGGAGAAAACAGAGGACGCCAAGCGCTTAACCATAGCGAGGTCGTTCAGATGGCAGCGGCATTTATCCAGCGCCCTCCCTTACTCGATGTGATGGCTGATCAATACCCGGTGCTTCTAATCGACGAAAGCCAGGATACCTACGGCCCTCTCATGGACGCATTCCTTCTCGCCCAATCCTTGATCCCCACCCGGTTTTGCCTAGGATTGCTAGGCGACACCATGCAGCGAATTTACAACGACGGGAAAGAACATCTGGAGCGTGCAATCCCTCGGGACTGGGCGACCCCCGAAAAACCAGTAAACCGGCGCTGCCCGACGCGGATCGTTGAGTTGATTAACAGGATCCGGCTAGGAGCGGATGCTCACCAACAAACGCCAAAGCCAGGGGCGACTAGGGGCGCTATCCGAATGGTCTGTACTCGACAGGGCGCAGCTAATGGCTTTGAGATTGAAGCCCAGGTAGCTAACCAAATGGCGGAAATCAGCGGCGATGAGCAGTGGTCTGCAGGGCCCTCAGCTCGTAAAACTCTGATTCTGGAACATAAGATGGCCGGCCGACGCCTAGGCTTTGAGCGTATTTTCACCCCGCTTTACGCAGTGGAGCACCTACGAACAAGCCTGTTGGACGGAACGCTGCCAGTACTCAGGCTTTTCTTCGAAAGCATCATGCCGATCCTGGAGGCAGCCAAGACCACTGACTTCAACTTGATGGAAGCCGTTCGATCTAGGTCACCCCTCCTTGATCCGCAGTACATGAAAGAGGCTTCCAATCAGCTGTCGTTGCTTGAACATGTGGGCGCAGCTTGCGAAAGGTTATGCCAGCAGTTCAGCGATCACGATCCATCTTTGGAAAATGTTCTACGCGTGTTTCTGGAGACCGGGCTTCTAGAAGTGCCCGATCGTCTCAGAGCGGCCTTGGAATTAGGTGTGACCAACGAAGATGCGCCAGATACCGTAGACCGTGAAGCCTTGGAGATACATGCCTACCAAGTATTGCTCGAACGACCCTATTCTGAGATGGCCGCATTCGCAGGTTATGCCCAAGGGCTCTCCCCCTTTGATACCCATCAAGGGGTGAAGGGCCTGGAATTTCCGAGGGTCATGGTGATTCTCAACGATGAAGAGGCTGGGGGCTTTCTGTTCAGCTATGAGAAGCTTCTGGGCGTAAAGCCAGCCTCAGACAGCGACATCAAAAACCAACGCGCCGGTAAGGATGACGCGCTGTCCCGTACTCGACGCTTGCTGTACGTCACATGTAGCAGAGCGGAGCAAAGTCTCGTCATCATTGTTTATACCGCCCAACCAGAGGTCGCAAAGCGACAGGTCATTGAGGCGGGCTGGTTTACTGTCGATGAAGTCGATGTGATCTAAGACTAGGCGGTTAACCCCGAGTACTGGCGTCCAGTGCTTCGGCGACAGGGTGAACCTTGGTGAGCCCTGCCGGCGAAGCAACCTCTCGGAAAGCTGAAGCCTGGGATGGTTATACACCGGCACCACACCTTTCAGTATTTGCACCTGCTTCATGTCGCTGATGTACTGCTAAAAATTATGTCCCGATCCATCTTTGCTCGACATGCGGATGCGTACGAGCAGTAGATGAATCCCTCAATGGTAATGCTCAGGCAGCTCAGTACGCTTTCAACGGGCCAGCAATAGCCCCCCAAACAACCGAAGATTAAAGCAGGCCAGCGGCGACAAGCGTCCAACGCGTGTCCTTAACGCCATGCGGGGGGCCGTCACCGCTATTTAGGGGGGTTCCATCATTGAGGCAAAGTAAGTACCTCATTTGACGGGGTAGTACGCTTCGGTTGAGGAGCGCAAGACACCTGCGGAAACTCCTCTGGAATAGCCACAGGCTGTAGCCATGTAGCTTTAGCAGTGGAATAGAGTGACACGTTGGCGATCTTCGGAGCAGTGATGACCTGGCTACGGTCTGGGTTGACAAACAACACCCTCACTTTTGCTTCATCCAAACCAGCACATCTGAATGACGAGTTGAAGTCCGCAAAGTGGGCAATGCGATAGATGGTTGCGGTTTTTTGATTACTGGATTCTACCCAGCCCCAGACGAGCCCAGCGAAAAACAACTGCGCCACAACACTCATGATCAGAGTGAGGAGGATAACTATGCCATCATTTGACCCCGCGAAATCCTGGCGCCACCAGTAAGCGATCCCAACTAATAGGACAGAGATTATCACGACCGGCCAGAAAAGCATGCTCATCACCTGCAGGACAGTTACAGCTATAACCGTCATGGGCAGCAATGATGGATCGACATGAAATATTTCGTTAATTTCACCTATCGCGCGGGATTTTGCTACCCATGCAAAATAAGCAATAATAGTCACCCATCCTACCAGTGAAGCCCGCAAACCGACCAAGTTGCGCAGTAAGGTGGTTTCCAGTGTTCCTACGAAAACATATAGCCCCAAAAAAACGAAACCTACAACTAAGAAAAGCGCAGTATCCGGGTGACTCTCTGCAGCAAAAAAACCTGCTCCTAACAACAACAGGGATACCCAAGCTGTATTTAGCAGCGCAGACCTCGTCTCACTTAATTTAGTTTGCAGCGGTGTTCGACCATGAGATGGGGTGATCGAAGTGGTACCAGGTGTATTTGAGTTAGACATTAGTGACCTTCATTCCTTTGTTAGCGTTGGAGATGCTGTAGCTTGACTATAGCTGTAGCTTGAAAGCTATCAGCCCAGATGTCGACACTACGTCGGCCGACATAGGTTAAACTTGAGCAGCTTTTCTAAATCTCTCTCCAAAACCTCGAGCCCGCATAGCTTTAGTAAGCGCGCCGATCAATAAGAGCTCGAGATTAATATGCTAGACTTATCAACGCTTCCAATAGACGAGCACGACTACGACCTAGCAACCAACATGCCTCATCAGCTAGCGGGCCCACGCAATTCGGGAGGACACCGACGACTAGCACATGGGTGGTAATCTCTCAAACTTAGCAACCGCATCTTCAATCAAAGATCCGGCCTTTACTGGGCTATCCTCTCTAGCTCGCTATGGCGAAATTGATAAAATCTGTCGCTTACTTTGGCAGCGTCCAACTGGCGAGAGATCGCCCTTTGGCAGGTGGTTGTAGTAGCTGCTACGTGAGGAGCCTGGACTGGTTATCATCCAACCAATGCATTTCATGACTGAAGCGTTTATGGCCATCTCCAACGGCTCATCCATGTGCCCAAACACTCAGTGCTATTACAACGTTCGGTCTGGGGCCGGAAACAAGGGCGGCTGGATGCCCAAGCATGGTTCCCTGGAGAACCTGAGAGCCATGAAATCAAAGAACACGCATTGTGGTTGAAGGGATGCGAGAATAAAACGACGATAAACTTCGCCTCGAGCACCCACGCCCCTGCGCTGACCACATCCTGAGGGCAACCCAATGATTCCCCATTGCTTGTTATTCTGCCGATGAGCCTCTACCGCCGGGAACAACCATCCACCGTCACGATTACCCCAGCGCGACTTATACTCTTGGGCGAAGAGCTATGGCGGAAGACGGCAGGGCTCCAGGGTCGGCTTGCTCCTGAGACCACTTCGAGCCTCAGCATGGCGCTCATACAATTAGAACAATATTGCCCAAAACCCGCGGCACGCCTGCCGCAAATCAAATTCAGCCCCAGCGTCATCAGCACAGAACCTGACTATCGACATCGAACCGTCGAAGCCCTGCGCGATTACTGTCGTAGCCTTCTAAATACCGTCGAGGCGAATCCCTCCGCATCAAGCCAAACAGCCACTCGACAAAAACTCGACGAGCTCGGTTTGCGTACAAATCTCTGGTCTCTCGACAGAGCCTTGACCCGTGCCATTGTTGGCTATGAAAAGCTTTCCCGAGCAGATTCCTCCTTGGCACAGCAGCGCTCAGCTGAGCAGGAGCTTGAATTCCTTCAGCTCCTGCTCAGTGCGTGCATCGACGAAGTCAGTCTTACCCTGGATGCGTTCCTCCCAGCGGTTCTACGCACCCGGGTATTCAAGGCATTTGAAAGCAACGGGCGATTTCTAGAGGCGGAAGTCCACAGAGCTGTTGGGCCGGCGCTGCTCTGCTTGATCGTGCAGGGCTCTATGCCTCAAAACGAGTTCGAGATGTTCGTTGGGCTTAATTCGGAATCGTCGAAAATCGAGGTGGTTAAGCTGAAGGCGCTTGGGATTTTAGCGGTGTCGAATGCTAAGCGCGGCTGGGTCGAACCAGCTCTACCGGGCTGGCTCGCGGTTTGCCTAATTCCCCATCTCCAGACGCCATCTGGCAGCTTGAGGCAGTGAATCGCGCTTAGTGCCGCTTGCCCGGCCTCTAGCTTAATTAACCAATGTGTCGGGGCAAGGCAGTGCTATTCACGACGACGGGCGCATGGGTTAGGCATCGTTTACTCTGCATCTCTGACAGACACCGTAACGACGTGTTAGAGGCAGAGCGGCACAGAAGGACGGTTCCAACTAGATCACATCAATCTTGGAAACCCTGATCACCATTTCTTCTTGTGCAAAGCACCTTTCTAGATCGGCTATATAACTTTCCCACCATGGTCGATCCAACTGCTGCACCATTACTTCGTAGATCACAAGGGCGTCGTGACTCCTGCCCGCCTGAGGCGTATTCCAGAGCTCCTCGACTGGCACCCGCGTGAATGCCGTCATTCCGCCAAAGCGTTCCAATAACTCTTCGCGAACGTAGGAAAATAGGTCAGGGCAAAGCTCCTGACCTTCGTTGTCGCGCTGAGGAAGAAAAATTTCCACTAAATACATTTTGCGCTCGTTGAATGAGTGATGAGGTGTCAGGGGTGGCCAACCGTTGATAACTGGAGAGCCCTGCGTCGTCATCACTCTGGGAGGCGATTGAGGAGTCGGCTCAAACGCCCGTGTCGGTAACTCCGATACCTACCCACCGAAGGAGACAGTTGGTGTTCCAATTTTAGATCGTCTTAATCGTCTGGCCTGTCGACGCTGGCGCTTGGCTGAGGGTCGGCCTCGCCTTCGACATTTTTAGAAGCTGCGTCAGGAAACCTTTCCTCGACATGGGCGGGTGCGGAGCTATTTTCGGTTTCGGCCAGCTTGCGCCCCATCTCCCAGTGCCGCGCGTCTTCTCCCTCAGGTTCGCCTTCGGACTGCCAGATGTAGTACGCGAAGTCACTGATGCGCTTTTCGTCTAAGTTCATGTTCAGTTCCTTTGTAGTGGAATCAGCCAAGGTGCTGGTGCTGCTAAGTGTTCATCTGGACGCTCTCATGCTTCGAGGGTAGTCCGCGTGCCGCATAATCCGAGGGTGTCAACGTAGGGACAAGAGGCCACGCGGTCGAGTTCGATAGATAGGCGCAATGCTTTCTGTGATGGTTCCTGCGACTGGGCATGCTTCCGGCATGACATCGCGAGAACCCATGCACCTTGGCAAACCTTCAGACAGGTCGTGCTCTCACGCGGCGTCTTTAAAACGCCAGATCTTCATGGCGGATCACTTTCGCGCCACTGGTTACATGATGTTGAGTGAGCCAAAAGGCTTTCAAACCACTGCAATGTAGAGCTACACGAGTGGTTTCCAGATGCTGAGGACATGACCCGAGCGGCCGACGTTCTTAAAACCGCTTTCGCTAAGCTGGACGAGAGCGCGCGTGCTCGGCTGGACAAATGGCTTGGGTCGCAGCTTCGTAAGCGCTCCATAAACCCATCTAGCCAAAGATGGGTGGCGCGCTTACGAATGCAATTGAGGGGTGCAGTTCAACGGCAGCAAGGCTTCGTAATCTTAAACCGACGTCGCCAGTGGCAGTCGTTCTTATGCGTGGCGCAGCCACGCATAGGGCTCTTGGCCGTTGGCTTTAGCCGTCTCGACCAAACTGTACAGTTGAGCGCTGGCCGTTGCGCCTTTGGGCGTGTCGCTAAACAGCCAGTTCTTGCGCCCTGTTAAGAACGGTCTGATCGAACGCTCAGCCGCATTGTTGTCGATGCGCGAAAATCCGCCTTCGGTATAGCGCACCAGCTTGTGCCAGTTGCTCGGCAGCCTTACCCAGCGCGTTTTGCGCGGTCACTTGAGGCTGTGTTTTCTGCATCCATGCGTGCAACTGAGTCAGCACCGGCAAGCTGTTTTGCTGGCGAGCCTCGTAACGTTGTTCATCGCTACCTTCTTTCACATCCCGCTCGAAGCCGTAGAGCTTGTTGATCAAATTCAAGGAGGTATCAGCCCGTCCGCTCTTGCCCTTGGGTTGCACATTCTGCGCCTCAACAAACATGCGACGTGCATGCGCCCAGCAGCCTAAACGCTCGACACCCGGCTGAGCGCCCAATGCGTTGTAACCGGCATAATCATCAGTCCTCAAGTAGCCGCGCTAAGCTGGTGTTCCATGACAAGAATTGACACTTACCGTTTTCTTCTCGCAAGCCCTTGCATGAGCCCACCAGAGCTGGATCGTTTACAGGCTGGTTAGCCGCGCAGCCGCCGAGCACTGCTGCGACGGCGCCGATGCCGAATGAGATACTTCGTTTCACCTTCATCTTCCTCGGAAGCGCAACGCTTGGCATCAAACCAGATAACGTAAACGTCTGTGGAGAGTGGAGACGATTCTCGCCCGTGCAAATAGTCCCAAACCGCGTGTCGATCGAAACCCGCTCCGATTTAGCAATTTGGCAGTTCGAGAGAGCGCACCATTTCAAGTAACCGCGACCGAATGGGGTCATCTGAAATAATCGCTTGGATTGTTGAAACATTGTCCATCAAAGCCCACTTATCCAAGCTAGTCAGGCATCCACAGATGCGGCAGCAACTAATCGATTTCACACGCCGCCGATCTAGCAGGCCAGTGAGATGTCCAAGTCACTACCGGACAGACGGACGCGCGTAATCAAAACAGCCTGACGCTACGCGGCAAGCTGACCGTAGCTAGACTCCCCACCTCGAGTCGTGCCCGAGAACCAACCCCATGCGAATATCAGAGTGGTACGTCCTGCGTCATAACGCCTACCGTGCCACTAGACCAGCCAGCTAGAATTTCACCATCCGTAGTTAGGCAATGATGAAGAAGCTCCATGGTATCGGGGGCTAGTTACCTGTTCTACTTGATGCCCCGTGCGGATCCGGCCTCCTTGGTAAGTACCCCAAATGAAAACTTGTTCGACATGGTAGCGAAATACCGCGCCGGCACCGGGCAGCCTGTGGGTAGAGCGGCGAACATGGCGGTGCGTGCCACCAGGTGGCGATTCCCGATCATGCCCACCTGCAGACAAATCATCTATGTTGGCGTGCATCTATTACGGCCAAAATATGATTAGCAAAGTCGAGAAGCGTGGGGTTAGCACTAACCTCCGCCTCCAATGCCAGAAGACTATCCATTGGGACGCACATTTCGTTTGTATCACTCCCAATCCATTGAGGGTCTGGCATAAATCGAGAAAGCATCATATCCAGCGCGATTAAGTCATAACTAATAGGATGCGGACGGAAAAGTTCACGAAGTTGCTCGGCGGAAATAAGATTCGACGGAATGATGTGAAATTTACCCTTCAAGTCAAGCGCATACAAATGGTCATCTCGTCGTTCGTAGCGTATAACTTCGGACATTGATGCTGCGTAAAACGTTGGGCGACTAAATGGCGGCTTTACGGATATGTAGAGAAATCCGGAAGTGTGCTCCACAAGTTCTCGTATGCAAATTTTTAGCGATTCCCGTGGCACATGGTTTAGCACAGTATGAAGACATAGTGTCAGGTCGTATCTCCTGCTCCGATGGCTGTCCCCTAATCCGTCAATGATATTGCACTTTGTGTATGTGACACGTAAGTCTGGCGAAGCTTTTAGAGAGTCGCAATATGCTAAAAATAACATTTCGGCACGTTGCAGCATGTTATCAGACAGGTCGACGCAATCCACGTCAACGGCAATATTATTACTCAAGCAATAGTTGGCGATGCGGATGGCCCATACGCCGTCGCCACAACCTACATCAAGTAAAGTAAGTGGGGCAGTATCTTTCCGACGTTTCTTCTCGCTTATCAATGCGTCAATGGAGTTTTGAATCGCCTGCCACGTCTTCAAGTCACTCCTGGAGAACGGATGTGAATCGATATTGGAACCCAGGTCGATGATTTCTCCAAGCGCTGCCGATCCATTGGCATAGGATGTGTAGTTTTCTGAAAAAAAATTATAGAAGCTAGCAACGTCGTTACTGATGGAACTCATAAGTGCTACCTGCTGAAATTAACGTAGATGCTAATGAACGATAAATTGGGTTGCGATCGTTATTCGGATAAAAATAAACGTAACGAATTCCAGACGCAACAAGGTGCGCTCCAAACTAATGAAGCGCTTCTCCAAAAGCTTTACAGCTCAACAGAGAGGACTGCTATCTCCAGATTGCAATGGGGTCATCCGCTCGCCATGGCAGTGCAGTGACATTGCACTCGACGCTCTGACCTTTGGGATAGCTTTTATAGAATACATCCTTATAATATTCCTCAATTCCCAAGATTCGAGCGTGCGACTCTTGGTTATCTTGCGTGCCAAGACGTCGGCGAATTTCCTTATCAAAGATATTCTCAAAGTTTTCACCAGCGCCATGTGTCATGCCAAGTTTTTTGCGCCAGACAACCGCTGCGGGGAGAAGATTTTCCATGGCTAATCGGAGGATACGTTTCTCGTAACCATAAACCTGCACGAATTTTTGCTCCGGCGGGATTTGGTTTAGGAGAGTGGTCACTCGTGTGTCCAAATACGGATAACGCATCTCAAGTCCGAAGTAAGAGACCACCCGATCTCCGAGCAATTCAGTCCTATGCATTTCAGCGAGCTGTTTAACTGTTTCTGACTCAAAATCATCAATGGTTGGCGCGTCTCGAAAAAACCAATAGCCACCGAGCATTTCGTCGGGGCCAGTGCCATCGAGCAGTACTTTAATGTCAGTATTCTGTCGTACATACCGCGCAACTAGGTAGACTAGTATCAGGTTAGGTAGCATTTCGAAATTAAATGTTTCAGAGATTTCAATTACCTCGTCAATGAGAGAAAAAATCTCATCCAGATCAGTAACGATTTCATAGTGAACGGAGCCAATATGCGACGCGACCTCCTTGGCATAAGTCGCATCTTCGTTGGGCAGCCCTTCAATCCGAAGTGTAAAGGTGGAAATGGGCTTCCCATAATATTTTGCGGCCAATGCCGCTACAGCACTTGAGTCAATTCCGCCGGACAGAAAACACCCGACTGGAACATCAGCATGCAGCCGAGAAATAACTGATTGCTCAACTGTTGCTCTTAGCGCTTCGGCAGAATCCTCAATACTGAGTGCACTTTTAGGCAGCAAGTGGCTAGACATGTTGCTAAACGGACGGGTTTCTACCTGAGTGAGAGACCAAGACGTCACCTGTCCAGGTGGAAAGTGACGGGCGTCCCCATGGGTTATACCCTTGAGTTCAGAAGAGATAGTCAGACCTTGTATAGACTCATGCGTTGACACGTATAACGGACGCACCCCCACACTATCCCTGGCCGCGATGATTTGAGATGTACTCGCATCAAAAATTACCAGTGCAAACTCACCTTCAAGATGATCTACGAACTCAATACCCAGTTTTTTATAAAGTGGTAGAAGTACCTCGCAATCGGAGCCTGACAAAAATGAGGTGCCAGCAAGAAACGTTTCTTTTAGGGCGGCATGATTGTAGATTTCGCCGTTGCAAATTACAAAGGATCCATCATCGAAGTAAAAAGGTTGATCGCCTTTGTGCGTGCGGTCGTTGATCGCAAGGCGATGGAAGCCATAAGCAATTGAAAATTCCCGGGCTAGGGGAAAAGGAATGTTTTTGAAGGTACTCGAGTCAGGCCCTCGGTGCCTCAAATTTTGGAAATTAGCGTAAGCGGTGCCTATATTATTGTGGGGTGTTACTGATAGAAATATACCGCACATTTTTACTCTCCTTAGTCTGATATTATAAAAAATCCATGTCTCTCAAGTGTCCGAAAGGTATCGTAATCGGCACGTATTTGGTCTGAATCATCGTTTGAAAGCATAAGGAGCCCAGGCTGAGATGCAATGTCGCGGGTAATGCTCAGCTTGCTCCCTATAGCGGGTAGTCCAGTAAGCGTTTTGAATGATGCCAACCCTTTTACGGTATCAAGATTTTTATACCCTTTCAGATAACCATCGACGTCACTTACAAGCGCTACGGCGTAGACAGCTTTCGTCGTAGCCTGATGAGTAAGATCTATCCACTCCAAATCACCTACCAGTACGCTAATCGTGGCATCCACATGTGAAAAGCCTTGGGCATCGGTCATAACGTCGTGCTGGATGCCACCGGCGGGACGGGTACCAAGCTCAATTAAGGTAGGTATGCCTTGGTCAACCATTAATTCAATGTGCGCCGGGCCATAAGTGATATCAAGAGCATCTAGCACTTGTTTGCAATAATCGACTACCTCCTGTTCATGACCCAGTCGAGGCTGAAGCTCCTCACGGTCGTAAACATAAGCCGAGCCTTTATCAAATCTGTGATCTTTCCAGATTTCCACTATGTTGTGTTGCCCGGCGGAACTGGCAGTATTCACCACGTATTGGGTACCGCGCAAAAGCTGTTGTACCAATGCGGTGGAATTAAAAATTCCAAGCACATTTCTTTTTCCAAGAATTCGGCTTAATGCCGCTCGTGCTTCGTCGGGCGAATGGCAAATATAAACATCATCAGAGGCAGCGCTCGAAAGCGGCTTGACCACTAAAGGATACCCAAGGGTGTTTTCTATATTTAGCAATTCATCGATAGACGATACTTCGAACGATTGAGCCGCACGGACACCCTTTGCCAATAGGGCCTGAGCCATCAGCAATTTATTGCGCCGCGCGGTACTGAGCTCGCAACCATTCCCAACTAAGCCTAATGCAGAACTCATGATGTCCGCGAGCTCAACCCCGGTTTCACACCCCGCTACGATATAGCGTAGACCTTCGATGCAAGATATTTGGCTGAGTATTTGATCAACATCACCATTATGATAAAAGGTGCGATCATAATCATCAGCTACAAAAGTGCTAGTTAAACGATCAGCGTGTTCGCTTCGTTCCGTGGAGGATAAATGATAAACATTGTAGCCTTTTTTTCTCAAAAGCGGAGCATAGAGCGCCCCACTTGAGTAACCGTCCACCACCAGCCAACTTTCAATCTGGATCGTATCTAAGTCAGAACAACTATTATTCATGTCTTTATCATCATGTTGGAACGCGCTTTATAGAAAGCATTGGTCATGGATATCAACGTAACGGCCGCTGCCGCAAAATAGGTGCTAATTGATAGGCTTGATCCCCCTGAAAGAATAGGATACATGGCCAACGTAATGACAGGCCCTGCGGATATAATCAAGTTAGTAGTCATGGGGTCAGTTTTTTCGATCCCTTTTTGTAAAGCCCACAAACTGACAACTGTTCCTCCCACAGCTACGAACAACACTACCAAAATATTGTCAAAGAGCACGCGTATAATGGATGAAATAGGCGAGGCCAGTGCAAGAGCGACTAGAAGCAATATATAAAATCTATGCGCCATGACTACCGCGGTAGGTACTTGAGCGTCAGACAATTTTTTTGAGAGAACAGTAGTTGAAGCAATTGTACATGCAGACCCTATCAAGAAAGTTAATCCCAGTACAGTATTTTGGTAAGCTGTAACTGACAAGCTTTCCGCAAACCAATAAAATGCAATTAAAAACAGCCCCCCTGCGCAGAGAAGCTCACGTCGGGGTGCGATAGTTTTTCTGATCGCAGCGTTGATGATGAGAGTCGCAACAGGAATGACCCCTGCATAAAGCACTGAAACTGCTGGGGCTGATAGATATTTTAATGAATAATAAAGCCCGAACCAATTTCCCAGCGTCACGATATTGAGCGCTAGCATCGCAGGCAAAACTGCCTGTGTCGAAAAGCGCTTGGGCGGTACGTAAGGTGTAACTTTACCTACCAGCCAGTAAATTACGGTTGCGATGCCAAAAACTATCACCAAATAATCAGCCGGATTGGAAATGCTGAGAATTCTTTCTAGAATTATATCTTTGGTTGACGATAAAATGACGTACGAAAGCACTAATAGCAGTCCCAGTGACTCGCCTTGAAAAATTCTGATGCGTGTCATACATATATGCTCGGCTAAAATAAACGATGCGTCGCGCAGCCAAATGCTTAAAGCTCAGAATGCATTCTTAGAGTAATTCAGCATTCGAGGAATTTGCTATGGAGCCCCGATAAAGTCGGAATCTCTAACCCGATCATTGCTTGTAATGCAATGCAATTAAGGTATCTGAGATGACACTCGATGAGGTGCACGATCCGAGATCATGAGCCAAATTATTAAGATGTGTGATGTGGGAATGGAAGGGTATAGACATTTTCAGCCGTCCTTTTGCTAAAATAAATCGACTGCCACGCTATCAGCACGCGCGCCGGTCGTCAAGCGCTTGTTCAGCGGCGCAAGTAGGCAGACGGTCGAATAAGACTGACGGCCGCATTTCCCCCTTCGCCATAACCTGCTGGTATAACCATTCCTGGCTTAAGCTTGGAAGTCCTAGTGACCTAGGCGCGGCCCACACCCTTTTTGCTACTTGAAGCACTGGTGAGGGCAATCTAGCAAGTACTGCGCATTGACGAGCCTCAACGGATCTGTCACAGCATGGCACCGATAGCGGACATCTCGGCTACCAGTGTGGATAACTTTTGGTTCTTAACGACTAGATGGATATCAAACACACGCCATTAAACTCCCCAGTAATGCGCGCTACCTGGAGAAACGTATGAGGTTCACCGGCATGTATATCTAACTCTGCCATTGAAGAACTTTATTTCCGTGTTGCAATTAATGAGTTCAATGCAAGCGTTTGAAATATTCAGCGCGGCTCTGTTACGGAGAACTGCTGGATCCGCAAGGGTGCGCACCGCGCCGTCTCTGTTCAGATCATGACGGCAAGCAGCAAGGCAAGCAGGCATCACTCTGAACACAAACCGCCGCTTGAGATCGCTACTCTAGGCTAGAGCTGTCTGCCATTTATACAATTTAGAGAGTTTAATGTATTATTTTTCGCTACCACATAATCTCTTTAGACGAAAAAAAATAAGGAGTTGGTGGCGGTTAATCAGCCCAATCGAAACCCCAAAAATTACAAGCGCCATTGATGTAACCTGCCCGGAGCTTATACTTTCATCGAGTATAATCACCGATAGCAATAAAGTGAAAATTGGTATTAAATTAAAATACATTCCGCCTTGCGTAGCGGTAACAGAGGTCATGCCGATGTTAAAAAGAATGTAGGCTCCCGCTGTGACTATCACCCCAAGATAAACAACTGCTACAACACTTTGCAAGCCGATTTCGCCGGAAGCATCAGAATCCAACCATGCAAAGGGAAGAAAAAATATTGTACCAATAAAGCTCTGAACACCAGCAAGAAAAAATGGAGAATAATCACCGGACAGCTTTTTCAGCATTATTGTATATCCTGCAGCGCAAGCTATTGCGAACAGCTCTAGCAGATTGCCTTTTACAGGATTCACTCCATGCTCACTTTGAGCACCGTACAGGTTTAAGACAATTACTCCTAAAATTGCTAGCCCCCCCCCCACACATTGGAACAGTGTCGGCCTTTCACCAAAGAACATTAGGCTAAAAATTATTATGAAAATAGGCAGGAATGCGAAAACGATTCCCGCCTGCGATGCTGTTGTGTATTGAAGCGCGGTAGTTTCGCACATAAAATATAAACATGGTTCAAACAGCCCCATTAGCAACAATAGAAAAATATCCTTTCGCGCAATGCGGGCACATCCTTTGAACCTCCAAAATATCAAAAAGAAAATGCTTCCCAACACCAATCGAGAGAATATTAATAAAAAAGGCGTTATTTCCAGTAAAGCTATTTTTACAGCAATAAAAGCACTTGACCACAGCATCATTGCCAATATTAAACAGACACAACCCTTCAAACCTTTGATTGTCAACTTCATAAGCTTCATCCTTGTATCAACAGTAATCGACGACAAAACATCGATTCAATCCAAATTTGTGACTTCATGCACGGCCTTGCCGAATCCTATCTAACTAACCTCATTGGCGATATTCGCGTAGGATACATGCACGTCAAAAATACTAGCAGCTGAAGTTGTTTTTCACAAGCCTCGATCGGCGCCTGATCTAAAGAATCGCGCGGAACATGTCGGTTAGCAATATTAAGTTTTCTCGAGTTACCACTTTGAAATCTGCGCCTTTCTCATCTCATAGCAAAAAAGGGGCACTGATCGCAATATATTTAAGTTACTTTCCGATTATTATAGCTAACTCCAATGTTGGTTGGTAATAGAAAAGGGCGCCCCGATAAAATTGAAGGCCAAATTCTCCTGCCGCAAGGTGATTGGACAGTGTTCGCGCGCGTTGTCTCGCGTCCGTTACTAACCAAGGCCCACTCTGTAAGATCGAGGCAGCGGCGCACGCTCGGGTTGCTGCGCGCTCCAGCGTGGGGTACGGGAGAGTTTTACTCAGAAATAGATCATAAGCGGCCCGTTGCCTAGAGCCAGCTTAAGACCGTGTTTATCGAGATCCTTGACGTTATTGTACGATGAGCCATTAGCCCTAAACTCCTAAATTGCGATCTCCAGGCACAACATTCGCTGGCCGGTAAGACGGGTGGGCAGATCTCTGATGTTCGACAAGCTCACATATCGGCGCGGGCAAATGTCCTAGCTGCCGATATCAGCTCAGCCCGGAAATCACGGAAAATTACCGAAGCTGAGACTGAGCAGATAACCAACCGTGTCAAGGATATGCAGCTGCAGAATCAAAGCTTGGTGACCCAGCAGGGATTCTTGAACGCCTCAGTGAAAGCAAGTTTCGATCGAGATTTCGACCCTATTGCAATTCGGTGATGTCGATGACGACAAGTGGACGATGTCGTACGTCGCGAGTGCTAGCAGCTTGGTAATCCCCCGGTGCGATAGCTCGACAGGGCCCACGTGAACTGCCACGCGCGTTCAGTTACGGGGGGGCGCTTGATATACTTCCGGTTTGAAGGGCGCATCTCGGATGATCGCCGCTGTGCTTTCCTCTTATTGGGTTAAAAGAAATTGGAGATCGAAAAAAACCGTCTTATGACGGCTGATTCAAAATCAATAGCTCACCTGACGAGCCAATTCTCGACCTCATCGCCGAACTGGCCTTTCCAAGCTTTCAGAAGCTTGTGGTTGCCGCCCTTGGTTTGAACGACCTCACCTGTCAGCGGGTTTTTATAAACCTTCATTTCGCGGGCCTTGTGAGTCTTTTTCTCGGCAGCGACTGGAGCAGATTCCCGACCACTAGCTGCCTGCGGATCGAGAATGCCGACAACTTCTCTCATGCTGAAACCGTATTCACCCAGCAGGCCGCGCAGTTTGCTTTCAAACTCGATTTCTTTCTTCAAACCACTGTCGTTTTTCATCGTTTCAAGCTCGGCGAGCTGAGCTGCGAGCTGTTGTTCCAGTTTGCGGAATTCGGCAAGACGCGACATGTATAGCTCCCAGGATGTTATGACATCACCGATGTTAGCCGTTCGCGTGTGAGCAGTCACTTGCTCAGTTTGCTACGGTCGCGCAGCTAGCGCACTTGGTTGACCTCGATCACGTAGGGTTCTCAAGGTACGGATCGAAACTAGATTATCAGCGCCAGGTGAGCAATTGTTCTTAAAGCCAGCCCAGTAGCGCGTCGACTTCAATACGCTCATCTGCACCGCTTTTTTTATAAACAGAAATTGCATGCGGGAGATGAACACTTTCTTCACAAGGTTGCATCAAAGCCCCCTCTTGAATAAGCTTCCCGGCAGTTCGACGCCATCCTAATGCAATCCCATGCCCTGCGGCTGCCGCCTGAAGCATCAGCGGCTAGCTCGAGAACCTGTGGCACGATCATATCCAATTAGGCAGCTCGACCGTTGGTGCGATAGACAAAACCAGGTCGTTGGCCCCGTTACGCCGAAGACTGAGCGGGTCGAGCTGATAGCCAGTCTGCGACAGCTCGCATTGATAGGTATCATTCTCAGGGCGAAGTTCGCGCAGGTCCAGGGATGAGATGGGCCTCCAGTGAGGAGCATGCGCAGCAAGCCAAGCGCCCAGCTTTCTGGCTGTGGTATCGGCGGCGCCGTGAGGCGTCAAGCACAGCACTCATACGTCAGATAATCATGTGCGCCGGTACCTGTGCATACAAAGCCAAAGCGCTCATACATGAACCTCGCAGGGTTGTCTGCTCGCACAATCAGGCGCAATCGACTAAAACCCTGATTCTTGGCATCTAGCGCAGAAGCTGACAACAGCGCTGTTCCAACACCGCTACGCCTGTAGCTTGGGTCTACATTGATTGTGCAAATCTCGGCGCAATTGTCCTCCTGAGTCCTAAGTGAATACCCTGCAAAATGATCGCCCATGACCGCTACGTTTAGACGATGGAAATTATCCACCCAGCGTGTCAGGTGCTTCTCAACTTGGGAATTCCAGGAAGCCTCGTGGTCGGGCTCCCAAGAACGGATATAGCTCTGCTCTCCTCGGTAGATGGCCGGGAGATCGGCGACAACTGCTTGTCTGAGTATGAGTGTCATTTCCAGCTCTTGATCCAGCGTGAGTGGAGCATCGCCCGTTTGATCTCTCAAGCTAAACTCGCTTTGAGCCTGAGCTCACTTAAACCCGCGGCGTGCCGTGAGAAGCGCAGTCGCCCGCTATACCGCTCAATGCCCACATACGAAGGCCGCCCCCTTCCCGTTAAAGAACATCTGTGCAAAAGCAACGACGGCAAATACATGCTTTGAGAGAGCTCACCCCCAAGCAGAAGCCACTTCATTGATTTCGAGCGCTGTTGACGCAATCAGAACAAACCACTGATTCCTATCAATGTCGGGCTAGCTGCTAGAATGCACATTGCTCCATGACTACCGAGACGCTATATGAATCAAGAATTGACCGAAGAAGACATGCGTCGCGCGCTGTTCGGGGATCCGATCACCCCTCCTCCGCAACCGCAACCCATTGAGGAAGAAATCGTCCCGGATACCGGGACAATTTCCCCGCTCAAGCCACCATCAAAGAAGAAGGCCGCCAAAGCGTTTACGCCAAGGCTTAGGGTTACACTGCGGGCGGGCAATGAGTTCGAAGGCGAAACGTTCGAGCTAACCCATGACGCCGACACACTGAGCACCCTCCTCGCCGAACAGGAGGCGACGAAAGCTGCTCGAAAAAAATACAGGTATGTCGAAGTCATCTCTGTCAAACCTGTGTAGCTCAGACACCTCGATCACGCCCGAGACTTGAGAATACCACTAGGGTTCATTGGTAATTTCCCGGTATCGATACTGGTATTCCTCATAGCTAATCCCTCCATTCTGCTGGAGCTCGTAGATTTGCTCATCTTTGCTTTTGGGGCCCAGCATCGTTGAAGAAGCGGGAACTGGGGCACCGGGGGGCGGGATGTACACCGACGCTGAAGATGACGTGCATTTGGTAGAACGAAGCTTGTCCAGCTCCGCCAGCCGTGTAGTGGCACTGGCCAGCGCATTGTGCTTCTCCATGGTGTTTCCGATACCGAAGTCACCAAGAAAAGACAGAACCGACCGACCGTCAAACCCGCTCTCCTGGTTGACGTGCTGGATAAAGCCCTTAACCTTTGCCTGCTCCAAATCGATTTCCCTGCAGCTCAGCGAAGTCTTTTCGAAGCTTGTCAGATCAGGCTGCCGTCCATAGTTCTTTGTAGAGCATCCGGCCAAAGCGACTGCGGCGACAATGACGCCCAGAATTGCCAAGCTCCTTGAATACATATCGATTCCCTGCGGCAAAAAGTGGGTTGAATGTTCATGGCCTAAAATCAGCACCATCGGCTGGCAGCGTCGTCTTCAAGTTTGGCAGCCTGGCAAATTAGCATTGCCCACCTGAGCAACCACAGCACAGTGCGACGACTTCCTCGTCTGATCGTTTCACGTTTCCCCAATCCAGTGAAGCTATTGCACAGACAGACATGGGCAGATCACGATCATGCAGTCATCGAGCAGGAAGGCGCTAGGTGGCGCGTCATGCTGAGCCCTAAGGCAATCCATAGGCACGGCGGTAGGCGGGCCCATCTAATCGCACTCCTTGATATCTCCCTTGTGGTAGCGTTTAGGAGCGAATGCCTAGGTAAACGCAGGACAAATAAGCAAAGGCCAGCGCGTCTTCACTCCTGTCAGGCTTAGAACGGGAGCGATATAGACGTGACCCCAAAAGCATCGTTAGAACATGGATAGGTATGAGCCAGTGAACAAATCAGGAATCACGAACGCTCCGACTGAAGAGCTTATCAAGAGCATGAGCCAGGTCGCAGCGACACTGCGTAGCTCTTTCACTTTGCTACTGAGCGCAGCGGTAAGACTTGCTGAGGCTGGACAGGACGAAGAAGCCAGCGGGCTGGTTAAGCTGGCCAAGGTTATTGAGGACGCCGAAGACACAATGCGCATCCACACCAAAGATGCAAGTGAAGGGAAGATCGTAAAGCTCAATCTGCATTGAAGGACAGGTTTGAACACAGCCTGAATACGATTCACATCAGCCTGTACCTCAAGGGTAGGGCCTCCTCAACGCATGGAGCATGAAATATGGCACCAAGAGCCGCTTTTACAACCTCATACCCACCGCTGATGCTTTGTTCCCCCGTGCCGCTTCAGCTTTAGAGGATTTTTCCTAATGTCTGCCACAGCATGTATTACGTGGTTGCAATGGATTTTGGGGATGATCGCTACGGTCGTGCTGGTTCCTAACATCATGCTTCCTCCCGCATCTAAAAACGTGGATCACCCCTCAAAATACTGGCGGCTCTTCTTCCGGGTCATGGCGGTCTTGGCGAGTAATTTCTTCTCGTGGTGGGTGACTTTCCTTTGCCTATTCGCGTGGTTTGGGGATCTGGATACCGGTGACATGGATGAAACTGCACGTGCACTCCTGGCATTGATCATTCCAATACCATTGCTTGTGCCTTTCTACTGGCTCCTCGTTAAAGCGGCGCGTAAGGCTGAGCGCGATCGATCTAAAGCTTGATGTCAACGGACGCAGACTAGCCGAGCGAGCTCAAAGTCCGCGCATGTTCATCGTAGTCCTCGCTGAGCTGTCAGACGGTATGTCCGCACCAGAGGATGCCGAGCGAGCACACGGAGGCGATTCGTCGAGCTGTTCAGTCGCTTGCATCCAAGTTCCAAACAGCTTTCGCTGACTCAACGGCAGTAGCTAGCACTTCAAAGGAGAGCTGATCGTCCAGCACGCCCGGCAGCCACGGCATCAACGCCAATGTCATTCGCAAATGGTTGCCGCTTTATCGAGACCGGCCCGCAGCAACTTCACTACCGGCATTTATCCCGCTAAAAGCCGCACCTAAACGGCCAGTCGAAGCGTCAGTGATCATTGAGATGCCCATGGCCGGCCAATTGATAACGGTGAAATGGCCAGCCTCGGATCCTGAGGGCTGCGCACAATTCATTCGGGCTGTCGCTCAATGATCCGCATCGATGCGATCTGGCTGGCTACCGAGCCGATGGACATGCGCGCCGGCACCGAAACGGCATTGGCACGAGTAATCGCGGTGTTCGGTGCGGCGAAGCCGCACTGCGCTTATCTGTTCGCCAATCGCCGAGCTAATCGAATGAAAGTGCTGGTGCATGACGGCGTGGGCCTCTGGCTTGCAGCGCGGCGGCTGAATCAAGGCAAGTTCCACTGGCCCGGCATTCGTCATGGCTGCGAGGTCGAACTCGACAGCGAACAACTCCAGGCTTTGGTGCTGGGCCTGCCGTGGCAGCGCGTCGGCGCAGGCGGTTTGATCAGCATGCTGTAAACGCCGGCCATTTGGCCGGTCTACTTGTCGTCGTTATGTGCCTGCTCTGGCACAATCGGCGGCATGACTTTCTCGCCCAACCTCGACCAGATGACCCCGGAACAGCTTCGTGCCTTGGCGGTACAGGCGTTGCAGTTGCAGTCCCAGGTCGAGACGATGGGCAGGAAGATCCAGAACGATGAAACCATCATCGAACAGCTCACGTACGAAATCGCCCTTCTCAAACGGCACAAGTTCGCCAAGCGCAGCGAGCAAATCAGCCCGGCGCAAGGCAGCTTGCTGGATGACCTGCTCGATACAGACCTTGAAGCTATCGAGGCCGAGCTGAAACAGCTTCTTCCCGCTTCGTCACAGGCCGAGCCACGGCAATCGCCCAAACGTGCGCCATTGCCGCCGCAGTTTCCGCGCACTGTGATTCGTCACGAACCAGAAAATACCCAGTGCGCCTGTGGCTGCCAACTTCAGCGCATCGGCGAGGATATGAGCGAAAAGCTGGATTACACGCCAGGCGTGTTCACGGTCGAGCAACATGTGCGTGGCAAATGGGCCTGCCGTCAGTGCGAAACTCTGATTCAGGCGCCGGTGCCAGCGCAGGTCATCGACAAAGGTATTCCAACCGCAGGCCTGTTGGCCCACGTGATGGTGGCCAAGTTTGCCGATCATTTGCCGCTGTACCGACAGGAGAAGATTTTTGGCCGCGCCGGGCTGCCAATTGCCCGCTCGACCTTGGCGCAGTGGGTCGGACAAACCGGCGTGCGGCTTCAGCCACTGGTCGATGCACTGCGTGAAGCCGTGCTGAACCAGTACGTGATCCACGCCGATGAAACACCGGTGCAAATGCTTGCGCCAGGCGAGAAGAAAACCCACCGGGCCTATGTCTGGGCTTACAGCACGACGCCGTTTTCAGCGCTCAAAGCGGTGGTTTACGACTTCAGTCCAAGCCGTGCTGGCGAACATGCGCGCAACTTCCTGGGCGACTGGAACGGTAAGCTGGTGTGCGACGACTTCGCTGGCTACAAAGCCGGGTTTGAGCAAGGCATCACTGAAATCGGCTGCATGGCTCACGCGCGTCGCAAGTTTTTCGATCTGCACGTGGCGAACAAAAGTCAGCTGGCCGAACAAGCTCTGCACTCGATCAGCGGCTTGTACGAGGTCGAGCGCCAAGCGCGGGACATGAGTGATGAAGATCGCTGGCGAATACGCCAGGAAATGGCGGTGCCGATCCTCAAAACACTGCATGACTGGATGTTGGCCCAGCGCGACTTAGTGCCCAACGGATCAGCCACAGCTAAAGCCCTCGATTACAGCCTGAAACGCTGGGTAGCGCTGACGCGCTAACTAGACGATGGGGCTGTGCCCATCGACAACAACCAGGTCGAGAACCAGATACGGCCATGGGCACTCGGGCGCTCGAACTGGTTATTTGCTGGATCGCTGCGCAGCGGTAAGCGGGCTGCGGCCATCATGAGCTTAATCCAATCGGCGCGCATGAACGGGCATGACCCATATGCCTATCTCAAGGATGTGCTGATGCGGCTGCCGACGCAGAAGGCCAGTGAGATTGGACAGTTGCTGCCGCATCAGTGGCAAGCCTAGCTTCAACAAGGTGATATCTGATTGAACAATAGCTCGACAATCCAAGCGATTATTTCGGATGACCCCGTTCGGCGAAGGCTGCTCGAAATAGTACGCTCTCTAAACTTGCCAGACTGCTGGATAGGAGCAGGTTTCGTCCGAAACGCGGTTTGGGATTATCTACATGGTCGCGACTCATCACCGGTCTCAACAGACGTTGACGTCATCTGGTTTGATGGCGAGCGCTGCGCACAGAAACACGATGATGCTCTGGAAGCGCTCCTCAGAGACCTAGATCCGAATGTGCTGTGGTCTGTGAAAAACCAAGCGAGAATGCATGTTCAAAACGGCGATGATCCCTATCATTCAACGACCGATGCAATGCGTTACTGGCCAGAAACTGCCACGGCGGTAGCAGTAAGGCTGCTAGAGAACGGCACATGCGAAATCGCCGCGCCGCTTGGGCTTGATGATCTTTTCGACTTGATCATCCGCCCTGCGGGAAGGTTCGCCACAGAGAAAAATGCTATCTATCAAAAGCGCGTCAAGTCCAAAAGCTGGTTAGAGGTTTGGCCAATGCTCACACTCTTGGAGCTACCTCCCGGCTCTCGCTCGTCAAGGTGACTTAACTGGACGCTTACGAAGCGGGGAAAAGGACTGGTGGTCAGACTAAGCACGAGGGATCTGTTTGGCCTGAGAGCCTGGCCTCGATCAAATCACTACGCTCTTACGTGCGGCATGGCAGAGAACGTCGATGACCGGATCAGCTTGGGCCGTCATGAAGGTCGCTCTGTGCGAGGCTTTTGCCTGTTATCTCTTTTTCTGTCCTCGCCCTCAAACAGACGTAGTCAATGATCAACCGATAGCCGTTTAGGGCTCATAACCGTTGCCTACCTAAGTGAAGCGTAAGCAGTGTACGGATTACCGGCAACGCAGGCATAAGCTGCTAGATTTAATAGGAGCCAGTTGTCTGGATATCTGCGCAGGGAGATATTTCGGGATGTCAGTAGCGCGAAGTTGATGTTGTCTCCACCTCGAATGGCTCATACCTTTTTAACAGAGGAATGACTCATGAAAGCGATTTACATAGCTGCATTCGCAATTCTCCTGATGGGTTGCGCCAGCGGTGCAAGCAGTCCAGCAAAGGACGCTCACTCCCCGCCGCCGCCAGACGCCGTGAAAATCAGCGGTAGCGAAATTACAAATCAATTTATAGGACGTTCGCACCAAAGCGTGACTACGAGCGGGCAGTCTTTCACTGAGATCCTCACAACTGACGGCAAAGCCAAGATTCATATAACAGGAATGGCTGAAGCTGCGGGGAGCTGGGAAATCACAGGGGATGTCATTTGCGTGACCTACACGGCATATGGCGAAGAATGCAGCATCGTCAAAGCGAATGAGCAGTGGTTCTGGTTCATAGACAACGTCAAAGGGACAACGAACAATCGCTTCCACCGCTGATGCTGTCCCGTTACTCCTACCTGCATGCGGCGGCTAAGGTGTTTAAACGGCCGCAAATGTCGTGACGCGGGTCAGCGTATAAATCCGATGCCATCCATTTCAAGCGAAGTGGATGGCATTGCTCATGACTGTGTAACGAACAAGGCTAGAGCTGAAATGTAAGCGGAGCGCGCAGGCGCGAGGATGGAAGCCCGCCAGGGCCAAGACGCCCACGCAGTGAGGCGGCTTGGTTCACGACAGCCGGCCCGACGGGCGCGCACTACAGTGGCAAATAGGCTGGTGGGATGCACGTAGGGCACAAGCATGGTGGGGCGTTTCGTGGGAGGAGACCAGAGAAACCACGAAACGATATAAATCTGCTTACAAACTCCAGATGGATGCTGTGATGGCCGGTTGCCAGCCCCCCCCCCCCCCAAGTCATCACTGCGAGTGCAGCCATCTTGGCCCCAAGCAACGTCAAGCTCCCCTATCTGCGTCTGGCGTACCTATTATGCGGCATCGCCCTCACATTACTTGGCATTGGCGGCCTGATCGTGCATTCGTGGTTCGTTGGTGGGGTGCTGGGGGCAATCGGGTTGACCGCCCTGGGAATCGCCGCGTATCCCGAACGGGAAACCTTTAACCGAATATGGAATGACGGCGCCTGGGTAGACGTGGCAAATCTCGTGGTGCATGTATTGGAGTTTTTGACATCCTGAGCCGGCAGTTAGGTGGTGTTACTTCACCCGAAAGCTTTTTGTTTAAGGGTCAGCTTACCTTCGATGCACGAGCCCCCCAATCAGCACGAGCATCATTGCGTCCTGGAGACATAGGTTCAATCCCGCAGGCTGGGTAGTTCAGTTAGGGGCTGTGCTCGGGTAACCCAAGCGACGGCACAAAGCGCCAGCCCTGCGATATTCAGGCTGACAGGGTTAAAAGCATCAACTAGGAGTGCGGGCTGCACCAGTGCGATATCCACAAGCAACCCCACTAAAACGATAGCGGCGATCGCCAATGGCCCATTGTTCCGGGGTGCGAATAGCAGTAGCGCTGCTAATGCCAGTTCCGCTACGCCTGCGCCACGAGATAGCCAGGGCGCGCCCTCCAGGCCATGGGCCCGCAGCAACAGTTGCTCCCCAGGACTAAGCACAATCAGCTTCGGCACCAGGCCATGGTAAGCAAACATGAATGCGAGACCGCCACGCCCCAGCCAATGTGCTCGGCGCATGGGGGTCATGGCTGCCCCTTGAGAAAGCGACGCTCATGATCTTGAGTCGGCATCAGGCAGACATCGTATTGGCCGAACAACCGATACCTGTTGAGCGCGATACGGTCATAAACCCAGTCCCGCAGCCAGCGTGGAAATACCTTCAGCACTTGAAGGTAGGGCCAAGGGGCCGGCAGCCGACTGATGACCTCAACAAACGCATCCGACCTCACCCAGTATTGACGATCGCGGATAACCGCCATCGTATCGAACGTATCGACGGGTAACCCTGCCCAAGCTAGCAGCGCCTGACCTTCCTCGGACTGAACGGTGGCAAGCCGGACACGGTGATCGCCATCATACCGGATCAAAAACTTCGCCCAGCCATTGCAGAGCTTACAGACCCCGTCGAACAACACTACGGTTTCATCAGGCGCCAGATAGGGTGCAGGGGTGGGACGAGTCAGCGAGGCAGGCATGGGCGGGACTCTAGGGCGATACGATGGCGTCATTCTAGGCGGCAGTAACTGCGCTACAGAACTGTTGATCCATACAGTATCTGGAGCTACTCTAGCAGGAGAACATACGTACTCCTGACGGCAATCTTATGACTCACTCCACTCAATCCACACCTACCACCGCGCTAGACCGTGGAATGCCCACCGAACTCGAAAGCTACCAGCACCAGTGTCTGATGCTGTTGGACGAGCTTCAGGAGGCCTGGTCTGACATCCGAAGGTTGAAAGCTGATGCACATACCTTGATAGCCATAAACGACGGGCTCAAGGCCGAGCTAAAGGCTTTGAAGCTCGCGTCAACAGCGCAACCGATGGAGAGTGATGTTGCGTTGGTCGGCACATCATCTCGACAGCAAGCGCGATGATTGGCGTCCGGTGAGAAAATGCAGATACTCCCACTAAGCCAGCCCATTATCATGGAAGCGCTTAATGGCAAGGAAGCAAAAAAGCAGCCCGAACATGGCGACTATGGCGACCTGGATCTTCATATTGGTCGTGGTCATCGCAGCTGTCCCACCTCGGATTCGGCTCGTGGTAGCGGTTTTGGCGGGGATCGCTGGCTTCATATGGCTAGTCAAAAAGTCTTTTAGATATTCATCAAACGACCCTCCTCGCCCGACGAAGACGATCCTCGCCGACTCAAAAGGTCAGACTAAAAACTTGTCGAATTACGAACCCAAATCAGAAATCGGTCTTGAAGTGGGCAACACCGAAGGTGCCCGCTCGGATTTCCACGTGGTGAGGGTGAGTACACCTGAGCGGCAGTTCTCGATCCCCAAGCCCAAGCAGATCGTTACCAATGCACGATGGATTGGAAAGGATGAAACCTTCTCTGTCAGAGGCCAGATTATCCACGGTGGCATGGTTTATTTCGCTGAAAAAGCAGACCGCACCTTAAACCTTGAGCCCTCGCTGATTGACGCCCAGCTGCCTGTACAGGCTGTGCATGTGGATCTAACCGAAAGGATCACCGGCTACTGGCCCAGTTACAGCGGCATCTCTCCTGCTGCAAGACGTGGCTACCTGCAGTGGCTGTCCGAAGGGCGGAGTACGCTCAATGTGGATATCGGCTACGTCTTCATTTTCTTCTATGGTCTTGAGCGTCGGGCGGTCGTTGACTCGATTACAGATGATGTAGCCCGCGCTGGCCTGCCGGCCATCGTTCAAGAGGTCAAGCGGTTAAGAGCGCTTTATGGTGAGAACACATCGTTTCGAAACTACGCGTCCAACCTTCTGAACCACATCCAGCTCATCAGTGTGGAACCTCAGACGTACTTGAACGTACCGCCTCGAGTCGAATCGGGTGGCCTAGAAATGCCGATGTCGCTGCGGTTGGCATTGCCCTTTGGCCGGCAGCAGCAAAGGATGTGATCGCTGACCTGCAACGGCAGGTCAGCGAGGAGCATCTGGTCATGACCTTCGAGGATCTTGCAGGACGCTTTGGATCTGCAGGCGCTCTTCCGCGCGGAACAATCGTCGCCTTGGCGAGAGCATTCGAGTCCTTGAATATTGGCTTCGAGCCGGACGTACTGTCCGGCAGCCGAACTCCCAAGAATCTGGACACGATCGTATTGTTCGCGGCAGGTGACGAAGACGCGAGTGTACGGACAACCTCGGCCTACCAGGCCGCAGTGGTTACGCTGGATTTAGCAAGTGCGGTCGCGGCTGCAGATGGGGTCACGTCGACTGGGGAAATGGCTCAGCTCGGGCAGCATATCGACTCTTGGAATCATCTTGGCACAGCGCATCGCAAACGGCTGAAAGCCCACTTGCAGATCCAAATTCTGCAGCCACCTACCCTGGCGAGCCTGAAGAAGAAGCTGAGCCCTCTGGGCGCCGACGCCAAGCGCGCCATGGCCAGGTTTCTCGCTCATCTCGCTCAAGCTGACGGAAACGTTTCGCCGCAGGAAGTCCGGCTGCTGGAACGCGTCTATAAAACTCTGGAGCTGGATCCCCAGTTGCTTTACGGGGACTTACACGGCGCAGCCATCACCCCTCCTCAAAATATCTCCACGGCGCCCAGATTTGGTGCCTTGCCTAGTTCCGACCAGACCGGTGAGATGCCAGGCAATTCTGCCGCGACCCAAAGCTTCAATCTGGACATGGATAAAATTGCGCAGCTCCAGCGCGAAACGGCAGTGGTGTCAGCGTTGCTGGCCGAAGTATTCAGCGATGAATTTCCAGAACCGCCTGCCATCGTGGACAGCATCAAGGATCAGCCCACTGACCATGCAGCGACCGTACATGGGCTCGACACAGAGCACTCAGCGTTTCTGCGAATGATCGTGTCACGTCGCGAATGGAGCCGCCAAGAGCTGGAAGATGTGGCCACTGATATGGAGCTCATGCTGGATGGCGCTCTTGAGCAAATCAACGACATGGCGTTTGAGCGGTTCGACATGCCAGTCTCTGAGGGGGATGACCCCATCGAGATCAACCCGGATATCCTGGAAGAATTAGCCCTATGAGCACGATACGCCCAAAGGATCGCGATGCGGTCATCCAGTCATTGCGAGCCGGTGTAGTCCCTCGTGCGGGCCAGCATCTTATTCAGGTGGGTCGAGCGGGTGAACTGGACGCCCTTCTGAAAGACATAGATCGACTCGCTGACGGCGGCTCCGCCTTCAGGATTGTTGTAGGCGAATATGGGGCCGGGAAAACCTTCTTCCTCAACCTTGTCCGGGGCATTGCGATGGAGCGAAAGCTGGTCACAATGCACGCCGATTTAAACCCAGACCGCCGGCTGCATGCCTCATCGGCAACATCAAGACAGTTGTCCAGATAGGTTCGCCTCCATCAGTTGCAAGCCTGCGCCAACGCCTAGGCAGGTCAGGCCGCCGCAACGACGAACCTGCCACTCTCCGGGCCTACTGTCAGGAACGGGAGCTGACTGACCAATCATTATTGTCAGACCTGCTACGCCAGAACCTCGTCCAAACCATCGCGATGATCAGGCTACTAATTGGCAACTGGTTCGAGCCGCCCAGGGCTGAGGGCTTGCACGCCTCGACTCTGGTGCAACAGATTCTGTCAGTGATCGCACAGCAAGGAGGCGCCAGCGCTGCCCACCTGTGGGGTGGGCTTGTTGGAAGCGGGACATTCAAAAGCATTTCCAAGACTGATTTCTTCTCCCTACTGAAAGGTCTCGGCGAGAAGAAATTGATTGTGCAGGACAGCTCAGGTCTGTTGCTTCCAGGAGAGATCGGCGAACGACTCATCAACCATTACGAGTTCTACAGTGCTTTCACCAGCGACGAAGAATTCAGGCTGGTAAGAGAGGGCAAACCGCTTGGCTCAATACCTGTTAGTAGGCCTCTGATGAAAGGCCAGCGAATCATCTTTGGTGGTCGGCGTTGGCGGGTACTGGATGTCGATATCGAAAAAAAGGTGATCGTCGTCACTGCAGCCCGAGGCGGTCAGCCACCCCAATTCGACGGGCTAGGTGCAATGGTGCACGATCATGTCCGCGAGGAAATGCGCGCTGTACTCACCGAAACGACGCCCTGCCCCTTCATCGATAGCAAAGCACAGGAATTGCTCAGCGAAGCCCGGAAGTCATTCGGCTCACTCGGCCTTGCAGACAAATTCACCTATGGGTCTGACTCGAAAACTCATCTAGTGACTTGGCGTGGTGATCAAACCAACGACGCCCTGGTACTCATGTTCAACCATGTAGGAATGGCTTGCGAGAGCTCAGGCCTTGCATTATCGGTGGGCGGCTCACAAAAGGATGTCGCTGACGCGCTCGCCAAGATCGCTGAGCTGGATCCGGACGATATCGAGTCACTGCTGGAAGGCGTCGAGAATCTCATCAAGGAAAAATGGGACTGGGCTCTGCCCCGCTTGCTGCTGATGAAATCTTATGCCTCGTCTCAGCTCAACTTCAAAGGCGCGGTCGAGTTCGCAAAGTTGTTCAGTACTCGGCGGCTTCACGGTGCAAGCACGTTTGTGAGCACTACCGTCCACTAGGGTAGTTAGCCATCGGCAGCGAAGCGGGATACTAGAGCATTTCCGCTCCAGTTTCTGGATGTGCCCAGAGGTCGAACTCATCGCATCGGTGCATTTGGGCACAAAGTCAAAGCACCGGGTCTCGAATGAGATGACGGCCGCTCTGAAACAGGTATGAATGAGATGTAGCCAACCCACTAGGGCCATAAGATCGCGTTGAGACCGTCAGCAGAGGTACCGAAAACTTGGATCGCGCGGTATTGTTTCAAATCAATCACATGCGCAGGAAGCACCATGTTTTGGAAAAAAGACAACACCTTGAAGGTAGAGCTAATCACTCCGGTCGCTCTGACCATGCCTCCAGCATTGAAGGCCGACACCCCAGAGCAACAAGCCAAAAAGCAAGCGACGACCAACACGGAACTGGCTTTCAAACTGGTCACCTCCGGAGCACTGGTATCGCAGGCAGCGTTGTTAATCTATGGGTACTCCATTCTAGTAGGGCGTTACGAGCAATTCGGGATCGACATAAATGAGCTAGCGCTAGGAACCTCTACCCTACTGATTTATGGTTACGTCGATCTTTTTTCCAGGGCACTCCATGCAGCCAGTCAATTACCGATCATAGGCCCTGCACTGCTGGCTCTGGCGTTCGTCCTAGCTGCGGCAGGCTTTGTCAGCCTGATAACGAAGCGCCTTGCCGCAGGCATCGTGGTTGGGCTCTCGGCATGGATCGGGATGTTCCTGTTCGTGGCCTTTTTCGCTCCGGCACTCGGGGTTCAAATAGGAGTGAAGACGGGCTTGGCGGACTTCACCAAATATACGCATCTGGATGCGTCGCAGGGGCTGGATGATATCCATACGGTGATCACGGACAAGAGTGAGCGGCTTAGCGGCCATCTGATCTTAGCGGACGGCAAAAGCACATTCTTAATTGTCGGAACAAAGGTCATTAAGCTGGATGGCAGTTCGGGCCGAGTGATCCGCGAAACGGAGCTAGCCGTCAAACAGCCCCCTGATAAGCTCAAAAAGTAGACCGCAAGCACTGCCTAGAAACCGTGGGCTTGAATGCTCACGTGTATGACCGCGAAACCATAGGACTGGAAGACCAAGAAAATTCCGGGCTGCCAGCTTCCGACTCAAACGACGTCTGGGCACCACTTTCTTTTCCCTTGGTTTGCGAGGGGTGTCGTTACAGCTGAATCATGTCTTGGTTAGGAATGTCGCTTTGCCACGAATCATCATTACTAAGGATTCACCGCGCTCGCTGTGCGGGAAGTTCAGCGCGCTGCTTCCGATGCCCTTCAGGAGGTTTTTTGTACGGGGTCTGGCGTGCGGCAGTAAGAAAGTTGGGGTCGCGCAGGTACCCACCATCCCATCTGAGCCTGTTCATAGATTAAGCGCCCGGGCCAAGTGATCCTCCATAATCATTTCAGAAGCAACACCAGCCCGGACGACCTGTGACTCCAGGAAATGATAGATGTGCGCCCTGAGGGCAGCCCTCACGGAAACGCACCGAGGCAGAGGTTCGTCGCGAGGTACGTGATCCACATGCCTCAATGCATATCGAAGGGCTTGTAGCCCGGTCTGACCGACATCTGAGGCATAAATCCGCTCAATCCCGGAGTAACCCGGGCGTCTTCTATAGCTGCTAGCAGCGAGCTCTACAACGTCGGTGAACGCTTCCCCGTGAAACGTTGCCTGTAACCGTCCGGGCAAGTCATCTAGCGTAGCTGGCTCTATTGTTTTACGAGATTGCGCAACGATGAAGCTCAGCCCTCAATGTCGATCAGGGACTGCCGGGCATCATCACCCCAGTCAGACCCGATCAAAGCACTTTCTCGTGCTATCAACAATTGAAACGCTTGAGATTCCTTTCAAGCGTTGCTGGATAACTTAAACTTGCCGACTACGCTGCGAAGTTCATTAGCGAGCAATGAAAGCTCGTCAGCCGTTACGGCGTTGTCCTCTACGCCTTCCATGACGATTAAGCTGCTGTTTCGAATGCCGATGACGTTGCGATTGATATCCTCTGAGACCGAATGTTGCTGCACCGCCGCACTTGCAATCTGAGTGTTCATGCCCACAATTCCGTCTACTGCTTCATTGATCTGGTTCAGGCTGCCAGACGCTTGGCTCGCTGCCTGAATGCATTCCCTAGCTCGGGTTTGCCCAGCTTTCATCTGTTGAACAGCGGCATCAGTAGCGCCTTGCAACTGTTGGATGATCCGTCGAATTTCTTCTGTGGAGTTTTGTGTGCGCGAGGCCAGAGTCCGCACTTCGTCAGCCACGACCGCGAAACCACGGCCTTGCTCGCCAGCTCGCGCCGCCTCGATGGCCGCGTTAAGGGCCAGCAGGTTAGTCTGATCCGCGATGGTACTGATGACCTCGATGACACCACCGATTTCTTTGCTGTGTGTCGCTAACGCTTCGACTTTGCTTGCACTGAGCTCCACTTCGTTGGCCAACGCCTCAATAGCGGCACTTGTTTCAATCATAACTTTCAAGCCGTCGTTAGACGCACTGCTTGCAGATTCAGCGGCACGTGCTGCGCCCTCGGTATTCTGGGCCACGTCGGCAACGCTCGCGGTCATTTCGTTGATGGCAGTAGCAACCTGCTCGGTTTCAGCCTGTTGTGAGTTCATTGAGGCTTTGGCTTGGCCTATGGAGATCTCTAGTCGCTTTGCCGCATCTGAGACTGAATGCGAGCTACGCTCCACCTGGCTCAGTGAGCCAGAGAAGGCCGTTACCATGCGGTTAAGTCCCTCGCCTACATCACCGATTTCATCGTGGCTGTTGATTCGGACGCGCGCGCTCAGATCGCCTTGAGCAATACGTGCCGTCACAGCTAGGAGCTCATCAACCCCAATCCGCAGAGCCTTGTAGATGCCGACGAACGCATAGAGCAGCAGTATCGCAATGGCGATAAATAGCTCAGTGCCGAAAGTACGCTCATTACTCAGTGTATTCAGACGCTCATCAATTCGAATTCGCAGCGATTCCTGCATCTGATCCTGAGCTTTGTAAAACTGAGCAACGACGGCGTTTCCACGCTCGCCCAAGGTGTTGGCATTCACGTTTGAGCGCTTGCTCGGATCAAGGTAGTCCACCAGGTCTTTACGCAGATTTTCCAGGTCGGTAATGGCTGTTGTTACAGACGGCTGAACTACACCAGATAATTTCGGCTCTTCTCGGCGAAGCAGGGAAAGGCTCTGCTGCAACTCTTGACGCATTAGCAGCTCCTGTTTCAACAAAGTCTGGGCAAAAATACGAGTGGTGTCGTCCAGAGGACGGTCAGCGCTAAAACCGCTGGCCAGACCGCGAATCTGTCCGACCAGATTTATTTGCCGAGGCAGACGTATAGAGCTTAGATCGATGAGGTACAACGAACCTGCGTCTTCGTCCAAAATCATGCCGGAAGTGGCCGTAATGTAGTAAACGAAATTCATTAGGTCGGTTAACTGGTCGTTCCACGCGGAAAAGATCACCAAAGGTGCTTCGCCTGCTTTGGCGCGTTCAACCAGATGCACACTAGCGGTACGCAACGTCTGAACTCGGTCTGTCGTTGCCAGTTGGGTGCTAAATTTTGCGTCCTGCGCAGCAAGAGTCGCATAGGCATCGTTAAGCTTTTCAGCATTGCGTGCTGCATTGGCTACTGCGTTGGTGTCACCGCTGAGCATGCCGTGTGTCAGCGCCCTCTGAATCATGGTTAGACGCAGGATAGGGGTGACGTCCAACAAGTATTGTTGACCCACCTGTTCATGCTTGATGCCCGTGATGCTCGTGTTCAGTGAAAGCATCACCCGGGTGCCTAGCAGGAGCAGAGGAATCAGGACAATAAATCCCAAAATTGCGAATTTCATGGGGAATCGAACACGGTTGGTAACGAACAGGGCAGGCGCTAATAAATTCATCGGGTTCTCGATCACTCAAGGTCTGTGAGTGCTTTCTTAGGCGTTAAAAAGTGCCCATCTCTCATTTATGGTTATGAGGTAATGAAAGCATTCCAAGAGATCTTCCTCAAAAGCCGCTTACTCTCCTTTGTTACAGGATCGAATTGCCGCGCTTCTCTTGGTACGAAAACTATCGGCTGAACCGGGCGAAGCTGTAGGGAGGAATGCATGGATAACCAGCATAAAGGCTAAGTAGACCGGTAATGGCACCAGTTGGAGGTGCGTCCGGGCATCCCGTCTTGCGCAACTAAACCGGTCGCCACCTATGCGGTAGTAGCTCCGCAATCTCACTTGCCCGCTGCGTCGGCAGGCGCGTGAGGACGTCCTTCAAATAAGCATACGGATCATGGCCGTTGAGTCGCGCCGATTGGATCAAACTCATGATCGCCGCTGCACGTTTACCGCTGCGTAACGATCCCGCGAACAGCCAGTTCGAACGCCCAAGAGCCCACGGCCGGATTTGATTCTCGCACCAGTTATTATCGATGGGCACGGCACCGTCATCGAGATAGCGCGTCAGCGCTATCCAGCGTTTGAGACTGTAATCCAGCGCCTTGGCGATGGCCGAACCCTCAGGCACAAGCTGTCTTTGGGCGATCATCCAGGTATGAAGTGCGTCGGCGATTGGCGCTGCTTTTTCCTGCCGTATTCGCTGCCGATCACCCGGCTCCAGCTCTCGGACTTCTCGTTCAGCTTCGTACAAGGCCGCGATGTAGTTCAGCGCTTTTTCGGCGACCTGGCTCTTGTTGGTCGCGTGCAAGTCGAAGAACTTCCGGCGGGCATGGGCCATGCAGCCGATCTCCGTAACGCCCAGTTCAAAGCCTGCCTTGTAGCCGGCAAAGTCATCGCAGACCAGCTTGCCGTTCCAACTGCCCAAGAAGGCTCGGGCATGTTCGCCAGCGCGGCTCGGGCTGAAGTCGTAAACGACCGCCGCCAGGTTGGAGAACTGACTGGTGGCATAGGCCCAGACGTAAGCGCGATGAGTTTTTTTCGCACCAGGCGTCAGCATTTGTACCGGCGTCTCGTCGGCGTGAACGACGTCGTGCGTCAGCACGGCTTCGCGCAGCGCATCAACCAGCGGCTGTAATTGCACGCCGCAGTTGCCCACCCACTGCGCCAAGGTCGAACGGGCGATGGGCAGCCCGGCGCGGCCGAAGATTTTCTCTTGGCGATACAGCGGCAGATGGTCGGCAAACTTGGCCACCATGATGTGGGCCAGCAGGCCTGCGGTCGGGACGCCTTTGTCGATGACGTGCGCCGGTACCGGCGCCTGGATCAGTGTTTCGCACTGTTCGCAGGCCCACTTTCCACGGATGTGGCGTTCGACTGTGAACACGCCGGGCGTGTAGTCGAGCTTTTCGCTGGCGTCTTCGCCGATGCGCTTGAGTGCGCAGCCGCACTGGCAGTGGCTGTTGTCCGGTTCGTGATGGATCAGTGTGCGAGGAAACTGCGGTGGCAGCGGTGCGCGCTTGGGTTGCTGGCGCACTTTGGCTTCGACAGGTGCCGGTTGCAGCGCCTCAAACTCGGCTTCGATAGCGGCGATATCCGTATCGATCAAGTCGTCGAGCAGGCTGGCTTGATCCGGGCTCAACTGCTCGCTGCGCTTGGCAAACTTGAAGCGTTTGAGCAGCGCGATCTCGTGGGCCAGCTTCTCGTTGACCGATTTGTGATGAGTGATTTGCTTGTCCATCGTCTCGACGCGCTGGATCAACTGCGCCGCCAAGGCACGCAGTTCTTCAGGGTTTAATTGATCGAGATTCGGATGCGAAGTCATGCCGCCGATTTTGCCAGAGAGGGCTAGTGGCGGCGATAGACTGATGGGCCAATTGCGCTGGCAAGCAGGCCATGGCAGGCGAATTAGAGCACCGAGATGGCTCCTCCGGAACCGACGCGTTGCCAAGGCAAGCCGAGCACCAAGGCTTGAAGTTGCTCTGCATCCAACTCGACTTCAGAGCCGTGCCGCACGCCCGGCCAAAAAAAACGTCCTTGATTCAAGCGCCGGGCAGCAAGCCAAATCCCCAAGCCATCATGCACCAGCACTTTCATGCGATTGGCACGACGGTTGGCAAACAGATAAGCACAGTGCGGCTTCGCCGCACCGAACACCGCCACGACCCGCGCCAGCGCAGTTTCAGTGCCTGCGCGCATGTCCATGGGCTCGGTGGCAAGCCAGATGGAGTCGATGCGGATCATCGCAGCAGGTCTCGCAGGAAAGCAGAACACGCCGCTGCATTTTCTGCCGGCCAACTCACCACGACTACGCCTTTTGAATGCGGCACTTCGATTCGGATCGTGGCAGGAAGGGCCTGATGCATCGGCACCGGCGGCGATGTCTTGACCGGGATGAAGGCGGTTTGAAGTGTCAGGTTTTTCTGTGCATGCACCCGAATCCATTTATGGACGAGGTTTGCATTGAGGTTGTGGGTCAAGGCGACATTGGCAATTGAAGTGTCAGGTTGGGCGCACTCAGCAATGACCTGGGCCTTGAAGGACTTGGAATAGGAACGGCGTTCTTGTGGCATGGGCGTCCGCTTAAAAAGGCTAAAAATGGTGTCCACCTATATTTGGGTGGACACCATCGCCCCAAGCGACGGTGTCAGGAAGGTGTGTTGCCCGGACGGTTACCGTTGCCTGCGCTTCTTTCCAGATCGTTGATTCCAAACTGTAGTCCATCCCGCCCCTCCAATTTTCAGACGTAGTAATCCCAGCCAAAAGGTCTGTGTCAGGCGACAGATTTCTGAAAATTTAAGAGCTACCTGTTTGAACACAAAGATGAAAAGCAGCGACCTAGCGGTCGAAACGGCGACTCCTCTGCCCCCTACCGGGGCTAAAAACATGAAAAGCGAAGCGAGAAGCTGAAGCCCAAGCTGCGTTTAATGATCTCAGAAATTGGGCCAGAAGCGCGGGATTCTGTTGACCCTACGCGCTCTGCTTTTTCTTTGCTCTCAAATATAACAACTCCGTCGTTTTAAAAAAATTTACAGGGGGCAAATTGAAATTCGTCGCATAATGAATCGAGAATGTCTCATTATAGTAAGTTTGGCTAAAATCGGCCGGCGATTTCAGCTATGGCGTCGCAATTCTCACTGCTCTCAAATCCTGCCAACCCCATCGTCTTCAGACCTGGCTTCCAGCAGATTCGTGATGGATTGGCCGTTCATCCTTTTAGCCGCGTAACGCGACATTAAACTCGGTCGCTGCATGAACGTAGGAAAGGAGAACCAAAAATGAGAAGCTAGTTTCAACCGTCACAGGCTGCAATCGCAAACCGATTTCCCTCTAGGGGGTTAGTCTAAATGGCTGAAGCGACTTGGCTGCCGATTCCAGGTCGAATAAAGGTTTTGCCCATCCCAGTAGCTCACCCTCCCCTGATCATCCAATGACCGCTTTACGCGGAAGACCGTACCGGCATTTTTAGAAGACAGTACCTGGTTATCTAAAATTGGGATCTCATGCCCCTCGAGTCCATGTGAGTCTTGGCTGATAATCTGCCGTGGCAGACTCATGAGGAGAGCAGCGTGCTTAGTCTCTTTGAGTACAAGTGCAAAGCTGTTGCCGATTGTTCGATAGCCAGTGTGAGCGTGAACGACCAGCGCGTGACTGCCATCCTCGATACGACGCAGAATTGATAATCGATGCGAATCCGAAACTAATACCGACTTGTCTTTGACAATTCCCTCCTGCGCTTGCTGACACCACTGAGCAACGTCCGCAGAAGTCTTCAGTTCCAGTATTCCTGATGATCGATGTGCAAAATTCTGCGCTCCCTGTAAATAACGGGAGGTGGTGACAAATATGCCAAGATCTACACCGTCATTTGCTACCGCCCCGCGCAAAGCCTGCACGGCCTCAAGACCTATGGGTCGATTAGGGGCATATCGCTTAGCTTGGACATAAGCCAAGGTATCCCCTAACGGACTCCGCTGAAGTAGTTTGACGTCAACCCCTCCATCTCCAACTCCCGGCCCCAGCTCTGATTCATATCCTAAGCTCTGGAATACGCGGTAAAGCAATTTCGAATTCGCGGTGATGCAGATTGTAAAGCCGATCAGGACGAACTTGAAAATACCGATAGAGCTCAGCGTAGACATCGCCAAAGTCTTCGATGATCAGGCTACAGACCCATTTCCAGTGAAAGAATTGGTCGTAAGCTTCTTGGAGTTCTTCGGTTGTGGTGTAAAAATAGTATGAGTAGCCGTCGTAGTTGTCATACCAGAAACCATGCGAGTCAGCGATTGCATCAAGCTCTGCTCGAAACTTTGGATCTAGATCCTCATCGAGCATACGTGCAAGCTCTCCACTGCTGTAGAGAATGAAAACCACCGCGCCTTCGCCAGGCTCTACTTGTACACGCTTCGCATAGGAGGTGAAGCCGCTGTCATACCAAAGATCGTTGGTAACAGCCCAAGCTTGTAAGTCTTTTTGGGCGGCTACGATTTTCCGCTCAAGGTCTCGATCCATGTATGCGCTCAGTCGCCCCCCCCCTATTCCATTGCACCAGCCCCGCCAAGGTAGGAGCAGCCATTGAAGACTAATGACCACCCTCTCCAAGAGTGTCAAGTGAAGCCAGCAACTTCTCAAGCTCTGGCAAGTTCGCTGCCTTCAAAATATCGTACTCTCCCCGACTGCTCAGCATGTACACATCACGAGCCTTCTTGATTCGCTCCAACTGCGGCACTATTTGCCCAGAAGTCATCCCCAGGAAATCATTGATATCAGCCCGTGTTTGGGGAATTTTGTACCCCTTGGACGCACTGGTGATGATCACATCGGAATCGCGAAGTTTTGCAATGCCGCTTGACTTGATTTTCTGGTCGCTGAGATCGCCGAATCCACGATCAGACAAATGACTTTTTATGTCACCCATCGTCACGTAATCCTTACTGACAAACTCGCTCTGGAACCGAAGGTAGTCAAGGATGCAGCGCTGTAAGCGCTCATCTTCGTCAGGATGCTTACCGATCTTGGCGATGAACTGATCCGCCTGTTTAAGTGCTTCCTGATGCACTCGATAATCCGCGTACTGATAATCGTCGGCAGGAGCAGCAAGAAGCGATTGATATTTCGGCGGCCATTCAACGAGACCAAGCGTCAGATCACGCAAAATTCTTTTATAGGCTTTAACGACCTCTTCTCCAGCCTTACCCTCGTAGATCTGGGCGACCGAACCGGCGAAAAAATCTGCTACCTGTATGAGGACGTCGTCTTTGCTGCTCTTGGTCTGAAAGGATTGATCATCGCCGAAGAGATCATCGACATAACGGGCCTGAACATACGCTTTCAGGCTCTCCTGGAACTCTGCACCGCCGTGCTCATCAACGGTCATCTGCAGATTTGGGCGGTCAAAAAAAAGTCGCTGATATAGCATGCCGTTGATATGCTTAATGAAGGACTTTTTGAACTGAAGCCCCCCATCTCTGTACACCCTCGACTTGTCGACGACCGTGAAGTAGAGCTTCAGAGGAAGCTCTGCCAGGTCACTCAGAATGCGGACGCGCCGTTCTGCATTCTTGACCTTAACCTTGCTAGATTTGATCTCACCTGTCTGGAAATGCCGCACTCGCAGCGCTTCAGCGAGCTCATAAGCTCTTCCCAAGCTTGCTTCAGAAACAAGCACTGAGCACACAACGAAAAATCCGGAGCTACCTTGCTTCGAGGTTTCTAGATCATGATTTCCGGATTCGTCGACAAACGCATAAGTCCTTTCCAACCCAGATGCTCCTTCATGCCTTGGGAGGCTTTGCTTACCCATTGATTCACTTTAACCTACTTCGACCCGAGCAGGGTGTGAATTAAGGCCAGATGCCACCATGCAGAATCTGCGCAGCATCGTCATTTGCCTTCCTTTCATTTCGCGCGTTTAAATCGCCTATGCGTGATAAGGGTAGATCTCATGCTCCAGCCACTGCTTGACTTTGATCTCAAGCGTGTTTCGCACAAGCATTACATTACGGGGAAAGCTGCCATCAATTTTCCCCACCGTGGTAGCACGACTGGTGGCTGGCATTTTCCGTCGTATTTTGACCGAGAGCCAGGTGTGGCCAAGGTGTGGCTGGCAGGCATTCACTATCCAGATACCACTGACTTTTTGGGTGACGCAGGAATTATCGACGTGACCGACGAGCTTTCAAAGCGGGGCTGGCCTGAAGACGGTACAAGGCTGTTCAGAGCGGTAGTAGACATGATCGTGAGGTAGGCCCCCAGCGACTCCAAGCACTGCAATAACGAGATTGACGAGTGGTTTCCATCCCTGACGGAAGCAGCGACTACTCAAGATACTAGACTCGGCGATGCTGAAGCTCTTTGAGGTTGGCAGGCTCCACAAAGTAGAGACTTGGCTGGACTCCCAGTGACGTCGCTGCAATGGGGGTGACGTAGCATGAATTGCTAATAGTTGAGCGGACGCATCAAGGTATCCGGGACAGGGCTAAAAATCAGGCTGGAGTACACGTGTTACGATTAAATTATGCTGTTTGAGATTTCTAACGATTTGCCAAGGATGCCAAAATGGAAGTGCCAAAACGGTTGTACAAATACAGAGCATTCAGTGCGCTGACCGTCGATTTACTGGTGTCAGACAAGATCTACTATGCAGATCCTGCTTCGTTCAATGACCCACTTGACACGAAGCCTTGCATTAACCCAGATCTCCCTGTTGACCAGCTCGAACACACACTCCGAATACTGATAGAGAACAGAATCTCTGCTGAGATGAAAGCCGCTGCCAAGGCGATAATGTATCGCGGCCCTAAGACCATAGATCACATCCATCGGCATAGTAAACGTCAAGCAGATAGAATCATTGCGGACATTGCTTACAATGCGACCAATCCTGAATATTCTGCCATCTCACCTAACCCGCAAATTAAGCTCTTGACCTACCAGTTACAGATTGAACTCATTCAAGCATACGGCAAGGGCGTGCTCTCGCTCGCGGCGAGAAACTCGTGTCCACTTATGTGGAGCCACTATGGTGACCAGCATCATGGTCTTTGTATCGGTTACGAGGTTCCTCTGAACGTTCAGGAAAACCTTCATAAAGTAGCCTATGGAGGCAGCAGGCTCATTGATGCAAGCAAAGTAGCCGCGATGCTTAACGCTGATGATGCTGCGCGAAAGGAAGTTGATGCTTCGGTGTTGCTGCGTAAAGCTCAAGACTGGCGTTATGAGAAAGAATGGAGATTGATAGGACGCCGGGGACTATCAGACTCACCACTCGAACTAACTGACGTGACCTTTGGCACACGTTGCATAGACTCAGTTAAGCACACGATTATTAAAGCATTAGAGGGGCGAGATAAACCTATTAAAATGTATGAGATGCGTGAGATTTATGGAACCTTTAAACTCAAAAGATTCGCATTGAACGAACAGGAGCTTACAGTCTCGTATCCCCACCGGGCGCGTTCTGCAGCAGAGTGTTTTGACCAACTTGAATAAACGGGTGTCCGTTAAGTAATTTACCGCTCACCGCTACCTTGCGAGTCCACTGGCTCTATGAGGAGCCGCAGGTGAATATCGAATAAGTTCACCCAACGAGGCTATCTATAGCCATCGACCTATAGTCCTTAGCTGCATCCCCCAGGATGCCTGTTCCTGAGACTGCGGGTACGGACACCCGCCTTTCGAGCTACCCGAGCGATCTTGAAAAGCGGAGCCTGTATTTGCTTTTAAGCCGAGAGAAGGATGTTCGAACCGGTTGGGCTCACTGACGCTTATCGGAAGAGGGAGGGCGTATTAGTTCAGCGGCTATCTTCTGGCTCCTGCACGACTTATGATGACGGCCGCTTGGCATCGCCACCCTCTTAGCTTCCAAACACAGCAACGACTCTGCTCAGCCAGTTGCTCGCCACTGTGTTAATGGAAAACGCCAGGCTCAGCACGATGCCAGTCACTGAACGCTAGGAGCGGAAATTGGCCGAAGAAGAGATCTCACTCATCAGTCCTGAGGAGGAAGCGAAGGTTAGAGCGGACAAGACAATCGCTCCTGATCTGTTCGCTATGGATTGCGGGCAACTCCCATTCGAACGCATGGGTGATGCTCATTTTGAGCTTTTAGTCGCAGACGTATATCGGGCCGAATACGAGCGCGACAATGACACGTGGTACGACGTGGTGGGTCGTCTCAACGATGGAGCCGACCAAGGTCGAGACGTCATTCTCTTCAAGGCAGGCGTTCCAGCTGGGGTTATCCAATGCAAGTGTCTAAAGAAAAAGCTTGATCTCGGTACGGTGATTTACGAAACCTGCAAGTTCTTCCTTTATGCACACATCCGACCGCAAATTGCGCCCCCTATCGGTGAAACGTTCCGATACTACTTTGCGGCGGCTGATGACGTAGCCACGGATGCTTTTGAGTTCCTTCAAGGGGAGGGTATCAAGCGATTCAACGACAGACTGGATGCCTTTCAAGAAGCTTGTGAAAAAGTCTTCAACAAATCCAAGACTTTTCAGAAAAACGATGCCCTCAACAAACTAACCCCTGCCGAACTATGCGCAATTGTGTGGCAGCGAATACCTACCTTAGAAACCAGGGCTCTGAGAAAAGATAGCTTATCGGCCTTGGTAGGCAAGCACCCTTCGGTAAGAAATACATACTTCAAGCTGGACTCGGATGCCGGCGAAACCTTAAAGGTCGTGCGGGATTACTTAGCTTCTCTTGGAGGGACATTGCCTGCCGGAGAAGAGGCTTCCCTGAGCAAGATTCGTACGGAGTACATCAGTTGGGAGCTAAGAGAGGGGGATGACCTCAACGTATGCCTGATCCAAGGCCAAGATCTATTGCCATTCTTGCAGGGCATGCTTAACCCGAAATCCGGAACTCTTAAAGAGGTATTTGGCAGCAGACCTATAGTTGTAACTGCCGGTTCGGCAGCAGCCACGCCAGCGCAGTGGCTAGAAATTAACGAATTGGTAGAAGCGTATCCAAGCCCACTCGTACTTCTAGTGGGGTGCGGGGCAGTGACGGGGTTGCAACTCAACGCCTGGCGAGTTGCAGACAACATCTCTTGGATCGATCCGCTCTGGGAGCCCGCATCAGCTCAAGACTACAGAGCAGGATGGTGCTGGGTTACAAATGGCGCGGAAGGTGAGATCAGCTGCCATGTGCTGGTTGAAACCGCCCCTAAAGATCCGACCCTTGATCACGGCAGCTTCTCACTTCGACTCGCCTTCAAGGACATGATCATATGGCCAACATTAGGTGATGATTTCGTCAATCCGGCCTCGAACAGAAACTCTCATTTACGTAGGCTAATCGCCAGTCAAGCCGAGGATAAATTCAAACGCCCGAATCTGGTTTTAGCCTCCCAGCACATCGACGATCTTATGGATGTCGTGACATCACTCGCCGATTACCATGCACGCCGATTGATTTCCCCGGTTGCGATAGCATCAGCGAACAGCGCCAGACTTCAGAACTGTAAGTTGCAGCTTCACAGTGCTACCGGTATTTTTCCTGCCACCGAAACCGATCTAAATACGCGATCAAGCCCACCTTCCATGCAGCCCCCCAGTCGCGTGATGCGCAGGAGTACGAGCGGCAGCCTTACCCTTACGCTCAGTTGGGGTACGAATATCTTTCTCAAGCGCGTTAGAGGCCATCGATTGCAGGCAGGGGGTATCACGTGTGACCTGATGCCATCAGCCGTCGAGCTGCATGAGCTCTTTGATCGACACCCACCCTCCAGCTACTACATTCCAGAGGTAAGGGATCAACTAGCTATTTTGGACGACTTGATTGAGCAAGGAGGGCTGAAAGACTCCCAGTCGTTTGCGTATCAGACGCGTCATGGCGTGGCGCCAGAAAAAGCATTCTCCTTGGAAGACCTCGCCGCCTCTGGAAAATATGTAATGAAGGCGGTTTGCGCCCTCAGTTATCTCAAGTCCCACGGCAGTGCCAAATGGATAACCGAGCCTGGGTCGAAAGGTCATCTCCAGCTCAGCACACCGAGCGAAGGTGAATACAACGTGCTCGCGTGGACAAACGACGATTACCTCGTAAGACAGATGACGGTAGAGCTTTACGAGTGGGCGAGAGACACTGCCAACCACCCTCACCTCGTGGTCTTTGCCAATGCTGAGGGCAAAATCAAAGACCAAAAACTGGGTGAACTCAAAAATGAAAGCGAAGAACGCCTAGACTTCACGACAGGCCCGCGTCAAAGGGGGTCATTCACGGACGTCAGCATGGTGAATCGAGTCTACGTATTTCCGCTTGATGAAGTTCATTCGTGCTGTGACGAAGAGGAAACAATGGCGGTCGAGGACTTCTTGGATGACATTGCCACTCGCAGGAAAACTCTAGATGCTCAATGAACTAATAAAGCTCCTGGATGAGCGAGCTATCGATGCTGGCTTCGTATCGCCTCAAGAAGAACTCCTGATATTTGATAACGACCCTCACTGGCCTGGCCCACCATTACCGAATCAAGTGAAATATTGGTCTACAAAATTTGCGGCGGTTCTGCTGGTACGGATTGAAGGCACTACGCCAGATGAAGTCTGGGCAGAAACCAGACAGGCTGAAGCTTTCCTGGACGCAGGACTTCTGCGACTGGAAAAAAAAGGTTCAGTCGTAGACGGATACTTAGTCCTGGCGCTCTCAGGAATGACCAATGAGCTGAAGCACTTCATGAACGAAGTCGAAAAAGACACACGATTCGTGAGAAAGCATGTTGTGTACCCTGATGCCACTGGTTGGCAACGTTGTCAGCGCGTTACCCCGCTTGGATTGGCGGCGCCATCAGCGCAGACCGAATTCTCAGCATTCGACACTGACAACGATAGTGTTACTAGCTTGCTGCAGGCAATCGCTGGGTCGACCGGAAAGGTTCTAGCCCGCCAACATGGAAAGAAGTGGGATTTGAATGAATAACTCAGCCATAAAATTCCTCTCGGTCGAGATCAGAAATTTTCGGGGCGTCCCGAAAGTCTTAAAAATCCCTCTCGACGCACGTCTCACCGTCATCCACGCTGCAAATGGAACTGGCAAAAGCACCATTTGCTATGCGTTGGAGTGGCTGCTGACAAACAAAGTGAATGACCTTCCAACGACTACTGATTTTTCGTGCGAGTGGGGATCTGGTGATACTGCTGTCCACGCTGAATGCGAAATAAACGGCGTCAGGTACGAGCTAAAACGAATCAAGGGCAAAGCCTGGATCAAAGCCGCAACCGACAAGAAGATGAGGCAGATTAAAGATTCTGACCTGCTAGTGATGTTAACTCCTACCTCAGTCTCGGGTGGTACCGCGCAGGCTACCAGCAAAGCCAGACGGGATTGGCTGCGCAACAGCCGATGGTTGTACGCAAACTCCTTAGCCCTTCTTGTAGATAACAGCGAATCAGCAACCCGACAGCAAATATTTGCCGACATACTCGGTCTTGGTCATCTCGCTGGCACGCTAAGCAACCTGAAGGAGTACCGAAACGAGTTACCCAAGACCCAGGGTTTGGAGACAAAGCTCAAGAGCGTTTTGGCAAGCATCGAAATCCTTGAGGCGAGGTTGGCTCAAAGTCAGCAAGGGCGTGATCAAGCCATTCCGAAGCTGAACTCAGTGTTGTCTGGATTTCAAGACAGTCAGCCTTCTGGAAACTTGTTGGATGACTTCAAAAATGCCCAGCTGAAAGTCGCCAGACTGCTACAAAGCACCAGGCAACAAAAGGGGATATTAGACCAACTGCTAGAAGGGTGGGCAGGATATGAGTCTAGCATGCAGCAGCTCGTGACTAGCCGAAAGCAGCTTAACGAAATCACAGACACCAGCGAAACTTTGACCAAGGAACATCGCCAACTCTCGGGGCAAATTTCTGAGGTCGATATAAGCGTCGGCCAAGCCAAACTAGGCGTGGGGTGGGCGCAGTCACAAACCGCCATTCTCGCCCAATGGAACAACGTTGCCAAGAGCGAAATCATCGCTCAAAGAGACCATAACACCGTCAATTTTTTCAAGGCTGTGGAGGATGAGTTTGTCGAATACAACTGGGACGATAGCCGACAACAGGAATGGCTGAGCGCCTTGGAGTATCTGATCCACAACAAAGATACGCTGCTTGGCCTCCTACAGCAAAGGTCTGACCTTCTGCGGAGCCCTGTCCCTCCTCCAGCAAACTTCATCCAACTATCAAAATCTGCCAATGACGCCTCGCGAGAACGCGAGAAGGCTCAAGCCGAATTCGACGCGCTGTCAAATGTGGTAGATCGCTTGAGGGTGCTAGGGCATGAAGCAGCGGAGAATTCGATAACCGGTAATTGTCCACTCTGCAGCCACGACTGGGGCGATGCGGAAACCTTGCGCCAGCAGCTCACCTACGCTGCGATAACTCCGGAGATACAGGTCGCTAAGACGAAACTGGAGACTGCTCAGAAAACGGAGAAGCTTTGGAGCGACTCATTACAGGCCGCGCGCTCGCAGCAAAAATCCGCCGAGAACTACACCGCGCTGCTCGAGTCAGTACGCGATAGTTTGAAGGCATTTGAGTCGAAAACAGGCTACCTCTCCATCATGGGTAAGGACGAATTTTTAGAGTCCGACATTATTCACTTTGAAGGCCTAAGAGCTCGACTTATAGTTGTGATCGGGACGAAAAAGGTTGCTCGATCACTGCTAGAGGTTGAAGATTTCTTTAAATCCCCATCCTCTCCCAACGCGATCACCAGAGTTTTGGAGGCGCGTCAAAGGCTGGCTCAGTATTCAGAGCACTACCAGCGCCAATTGGACGCGAATACATTAGAGCGCACAACCCTTGCTCGGTCTGTGGACGAGAAGCTTCGGGCTATGCAAGCCAAGGCCCAAGAGTCCAATCAACTCAACGCCAGCATCGCAGCGATTTCCCAGGTTGTAAATCGGTTTCAAAACCAGTGGAACCAGGTTAACGATGGCCATCCAATTTCGAAAGAGCTGCACGCGGCCACCCAAACTCGCGTAGAGGCGGAACTCATCAGGGCGGAAGGATACGAATCGGAAATCGCCGAATGCCAAGTGTTGCTGAGTGTCGAAGATGACGCTGGAAAATTGATCGAGCTTCAGAAAGAAAAGTCGGCGGTGAGCCAAAAGCTACAAACAGGTCAAAATCACATCCTCACAGCGGATGAAGCTATTAATCGATATGGTGATCATGTTCGTGATGTGACTGTATCAAGCCTGTCTCCGCTCTTGAGTCCGGCGACAGAACTATTCTCGCGAATGCATGCCAATGAGGTGTATCACAAGCTAAGCGTATCTGGGGACGACCTGAACTGGATGGTGCTTGCAGAAGGTAACGATACTCCGCTGGCAGCGCAGGAAAAATTGAGTCAAGGCCAGCGACAGGATTTGGCCCTGTCACTTTACCTGGCCAGGGCTAAGTCCACTGGAGGCAGCTTCCTACTTGATGAGCCAATCGCACACTTGGACGACCTCAACAGGGTCGCCATGCTGGACATATTCAGGCTCGTAGCTACCTCGATGGATCACATGAACCTGATCCTGACGACCGCAAGCGATACCCTGGCAAGACATCTGGCGCAGAAGTTTTCCAGCCTGCCCGACGAATACCTGTTGAATACTATCCACCTCGAGGGCAATCCTCGGACAGGTGTCAAGGCGACGGTGACCAGAAATACCTCAACTACAGCAGGATAGCCCGATACAGGTGTAAGAAACAGCCAGTGAACGGAATGATCACTGGCAGTTCAATTACTCCTCTATGTTTTAGGCACCAGTGCTCGTGGCTCAACGCCTGAGTGAATACTTAAGGATTACGTCGTGACCTACGAACCTACCCAGAAGGGCAATCCACACCGCCTTACTGTAAAGCAGCACACATTCCCCAAGACAAGCATCGCCCGTTTCACCGTAAGCGTTCGGTTAAGTCGCCTTGACGTAAGGGATGGGAGGTAGCGGCGCTGACGCAAGCGTAAGCAGTGGCCATA
>NZ_MDEN01000052.1 GCF_001705435.1 Pseudomonas graminis | reverse complement strand
AGGACATGGATGTCCGTTCGGGGCGGGCCCACGGAGCGAGACCGGAGTGAAGGAACCCGACGAAGTCGGGCCCAACCGAGAGCAAGCACCCTTGGTTACTTGGGGTGCTTTTCCAAGTAACTCGCCGAAGGCGAAACAGAGGCCGTTAGGCCGACGCCCTTGATCTTACGAAGCACGCCCCTCAGGCAGCAGTCATGGTCTTGTGCGTCTCCACCAGATGCGCCACCACACTCGGGTCAGCAAGCGTAGAGATATCGCCCAGCGCGTCGTACTCCCCGGTGGCGATCTTGCGCAGGATACGGCGCATGATCTTGCCGGAACGTGTCTTCGGCAGGCCCGGCGCCCACTGAATCACATCCGGCGAGGCGATCGGACCGATCTCCTTGCGCACCCAGTTACGCAACTCGATGCGCAGCGCCTCGTCCGGCACTTCACCGCCATTGAGGGTGACGTAAACGTAGATGCCCTGCCCCTTCAGATCGTGAGGCACGCCCACGACGGCTGCTTCGGCGACTTTCGGGTGAGCCACCATCGCGCTCTCGATTTCGGCGGTGCCCATGCGGTGGCCGGACACGTTCAGCACGTCATCGACGCGGCCAGTGATCCAGTAGTAACCGTCTTCGTCACGACGGGCGCCATCACCGGTGAAATACATACCGCGGAAGGTCTTGAAGTAGGTGTCGACGAAACGGTCGTGGTCGCCATACAGGCTGCGGGACTGACCCGGCCACGAGTCGAGAATCACTAGATTGCCCTCCGCCGCGCCTTCGATGAGGTTGCCCAGGTTATCCACCAGCGCCGGGATCACGCCGAAGAACGGACGGGTCGCCGAACCCGGCTTCAACGCAATAGCGCCAGGCAACGGGCTGATCAGAATGCCGCCGGTCTCGGTCTGCCACCAGGTGTCCACAATCGGGCAATTCTTGTTGCCGACGGTGTTGTAGTACCAGTTCCATGCTTCCGGGTTGATCGGCTCGCCAACCGAACCCAACAGGCGAAGGCTCGAACCGTCGGCGCCTTCTACGGCTTTGGTGCCCTCGGCCATCATGGCGCGAATGGCGGTCGGCGCGGTGTAGAGGATGTTGACCTTGTGCTTGTCGACGATTTTCGACACGCGGGTGATGTCCGGGTAGTTCGGCACGCCCTCGAACAGCAGCGTGGTGGCGCCGTTGGCCAGCGGTCCGTAGACGATATAGCTGTGGCCGGTAACCCAGCCGACGTCGGCGGTGCACCAGTACACTTCGCCCGGACGGTAATCGAACACACGCTCGTGGGTCAGCGCGGCGTACAGCAGATAGCCCGCTGTGGTGTGCAACACGCCCTTCGGCTTGCCGGTGGAGCCGGAGGTGTAAAGGATGAACAGCGACTCTTCGGCGCCCATTTCTTTCGGCGCGCAGGTGCTTGAGGCCACGTCCAGCAGCGAGTGGTACCAGATGTCTCGATGACGGTTCCACTCGATATCGCCGCCGGTGCGCTTGCACACGATGACCTTTTGTACGCTCGCCGTTTCCGGGTTGGTCAGCGCACGGTCGACGTTGGCCTTCATGGGGGTTTTCTTGCCGCCACGCAGCCCTTCGTCTGCGGTGATCACCACCTTCGATTTGCAGTCGATGATGCGACCGGCCAGTGCTTCCGGGGAGAAACCACCAAATACTACCGAGTGAATCGCACCGATACGCGCGCAGGCCAGCATGGCCACAACGGCTTCCGGGATCATCGGCATATAGATAGTGACGACGTCGCCGCGGTGGACATCCTGCCCGCGCAGCGCGTTGGCGAACTTGCAGACTTCTTCGTGCAGTTCCCGATAGGTAATATTGCGGCTCTCGGACGGATCGTCGCCTTCCCAGATGATCGCAATTGAATCACCGCGCTCGGCCAGATGGCGGTCGAGGCAGTTGTAGGAAACGTTCAGGGTGCCGTCGGCGAACCACTTGATGTCGACGCGGTGGTCGTCGAAGGAGGTCTGTTTGACGGTGGTGAATGGCTTGATCCAGTCAAGGCGCTGGGCTTGCTCGCGCCAGAAGCCATCGGGGTTGACCACCGACTGCTGGTACATCGCCTTGTAGGTCGCCTCGTCAGTCAGCGTGTTGGCTGCCACTTCAGGGCGGACGGGGTACAGGGAAGCCGCACTCATCTTTCTTACCTCGGTGGAAATGTTGTTGTTTTATGACCCTGTTGTATCCGCCGACGGCTGCAAAGGCCATTCGACGATGGTCTTACCGCTCCCGAGCATAGCGCCGAAAGCAGGTGACGTGCCCGGCTTCAGGCAAATCTTCATGTCTCGGCTACGACCAAAGAATCCATGGGCGCCTGACAACAACCTGCATACGACGATTGTTGCCGATTTGCTCAATAGACTTTATCAAAATGGTTTCTATATGAATTCCAGAGAGGGGCATAGAATCCGTTCCGCCAACACGGCAACTGATTGATTAACAACAGCCCCCACGCTGGACATCGATCAACTAACCCACCCGGTCATCATTCGCTTCACTCAGAGCCCCACAAGGATTCTGTGCACCCTGTCGACCGCACTTTCTGCGCCGCAGTGTGAATGAAGCAACTTAGAGGAAACGAGTAATGAAAGCTGCACTGGTTGTAATGGCTCTTTGTGGTTTCAGCGCCATGGCAATGGCAGAAGAATCCGGCGCGAAAGTGGCCGCCCAGCAACAGCGTGTCGAGGAGTACACCTACTCCACTAAACTGGATATCGCGAAGGTCATTTCGGTGGATGACGTGCCGGACGTCTGCCAGGTCGTCCCCCAGCACATGACTTACGAAGACTCGCAGGGCAAACGCCACGTGCTTGAGTATCAGGTCATGGGTAACGGTTGCAGCAACGGCTGATCAGCCATCTGTTTCGTTGAGTTGAGCGCGCGACTTATTTAAAGAAGCGCGCTTGCTCATGTAATGCGGTGTGTCCGTTTATCTGGCTGTTATCTGTCTGAGTGAAGCGCGGGCAAGGTGGACCGCCACTCCAATCACTCCCCTGTAGTTAATCAGCACATCGTTCAACGTTGGCCTATTCCATAGTGCTTCAGCTTATTGGCCACCGTTGTATGGGAAATACCCAGTCGCTTGCCTAATAACCGGCTGCTCGGGTGTGCTGCATATAACTGTTCAAGTACTGCTTTCTCGAATCGCCCGACAATATCTTCCAATCCGCCTTCCAGAGAAAAGTCGCCCAAGGGTTGGCGCACGCCGTAATCCGGCAGGCGAATATGTTCGGCGTTCACTCGTTTGCCGTCGCACAACGAAACCGCCTGAAACAGGACATTCTCCAACTGCCGGACATTGCCGGGCCAGTGGTATTGGCTGAGACGTTCCATGGCCGCAGGCGCCAGCCGAGGCAAGGTGCAGCCGATCTGCCGACTGGCCTGATCGAGAAAATGCTCCACCAGCGGCGCGAGACCGTCCATGCACTCGCGCAGGGGCGGAATGTGCAAGGACAACACGTTAAGCCGGTGGTAGAGGTCCTGGCGGAATTCACCCCGGGCGCAGAGTTCGGACAGGTCCACTTGGGTGGCGCAGATGATCCGCACATCGAGATACACCTCTTCGTCGCTGCCTACCCGTCGAAAGCAACCTTCCTGCAGATAGCGCAGCAGTTTCGCCTGCAACCGCGCGCTCATTTCCGCGACGCCGTCGAGAAACAACGTGCCGCCCGAGGTCAATTCGAGCAGCCCCAACTTGCCTTCGGCGCGCGCACCTTCAAACGCACCGGGGCCGTAGCCGAAGAGCTCGGTCTCGGCCATGGATTCGGAAAACCCCGCGCAGTTGAGCGCCATCATCGGCGACTGACCGCGCGGGCTGGCGAGATGACAAGCCCGCGCCAGCAACTCCTTGCCGGTGCCGGTCTCGCCTTCGATCAGCAACGGCGCATCCAGCGGGGCCATGCGCCGGGCCTCCCGAACCACCGCCGCCATCACCTTCGAACTCTGAAAAATGCTGTCGAAACCGCGCAGCTCCTGCTTGCGCACGTTATAGATGTGCTCGCCGACCCGGTCGGCGCGGTGCAATGTCAGCACGGCGCCGGCCATGGCTTCGCTGTCTTCGTGCTCGGATTGCAGGGGCGCGATGTCCGCGAGAAAAATGTCGCCCTTTACCTTCACGCGCAGGCCATTGATGCGCGAGCGGTTGGCGCGCACCAACTGCGGCAGGTCGAAATCCTCGGCGTAACGGGACAGCGGGATGCCCGGCACCTCATCGACCCGCACGCCCAGCAACTGCGCCGCAGCGCGATTCGCCGCAACGATGGAGCCGCCCATGTCTATGGAGAGCACGGGAAACTCAAGGGCGCCAAGCAAGGCATTGAGCTCCATATGCCGACGTTCGCTGGGCATTAATCCCACACGCTTGACGCCGAATACCCCGGCTATGGTCTCGAATTTCGGCACCAGCGCCTGGAACTGCAGATTGATCAGGTTCGGGCAACGCAGATAGATGGCATCGCCATGCTCACCTCCCACTTCCCCACCGGAGACGTTGACGCCGTAGGCCACCAGCAGCTCAAGGATGTCGCGCAGGATGCCAACGCGGTTCTGACAATGGACTTTGATACGCATGGAGAGCTCGCGGACGTGGCATCGATTTCGGGTTCGTTCAAGTTTATCGTCAAGAATACGTTACAGCGCAAGGGACGGAGGCGACCGCGTGGCAATTACATACGAGCCTATCCATGGGATCGTCACGTTTTCTTTACGAATTGTCGTAGCGTTTCAGGCAAATCGAGCGAAAGCCCCGCGTCCGGAAGCGCCAAATCAGCTATCAATAGGCCCATCAGATTCATCCCTATATCGCATTGCTCCATATAAGAAAAAACCATCAGGAGAGCCCCATGAGTACGCAGTACGTCGCACGCGAACCGGACGCCACCGGTTTTATTGATTACTCCGACGCCGAACACAGAATCTGGAACACCCTCATCACCCGCCAGCTCAAGGTGGTCGAAGGCCGCGCGTGTCAGGAGTATCTGGATGGCATCGAGCAGCTCGCCCTGCCCCACGACCGTATTCCGCAGCTCGGCGAAATCAACCGCGTGCTGGGGGCAGCCACGGGTTGGCAAGTCGAGCGCGTGCCGGCGCTGATCCCTTTTCAAACCTTCTTCGAGTTGCTGGCGAGCAAGCGATTTCCGGTCGCCACGTTCATTCGCAGCGAAGAAGAACTCGACTACCTGCAAGAGCCCGACATCTTTCACGAGGTTTTCGGACACTGCCCGTTGCTGACCAACCCGTGGTTTGCAGAATTTACCCACACCTACGGCAAGCTCGGTCTGGCAGCCAGCAAAGAGCAGCGCGTGTATCTTGCCCGCCTCTACTGGATGACCATCGAATTCGGCCTGGTCGACACGCCACAAGGGCGCAAGATCTACGGCGGCGGCATCCTCTCTTCGCCCAAGGAAACCGTTTACAGCGTGTCATCGACCCCCGAACATCAGCCCTTCGACCCGATTGAAGCCATGCGCACGCCCTATCGCATCGACATTCTGCAGCCAGTGTATTTTGTACTGCCAGACCTCAAGCGCCTGTTTGACCTTGCCCATGAGGACATCATGGACATGGCCCGCACGGCGGCTGAACTGGGGCTGCACGCGCCGAAATTTCCACCGAAAAATAAAGCCGCTTAAAACAACAGCCGCCCCGAAAAAAGCAGCCCGAACCCGATCAAGGAATCTTTCAATGACCGCTCTCAACCAATCCCAGTGCGAAGCCTGCCGCGCCGACGCCCCGCAAGTCAGTGACGCCGAGCTGCCGGATTTGCTCAAGCAGATCCCGGACTGGAACATCGAAGTGCGTGACAGCGTCATGCAACTGGAAAAAGTCTTCCTGTTCAAGAATTTCAAATTTGCGCTGGCGTTTACCAACGCTGTCGGCGAAATTGCCGAGGCCGAAGGTCACCACCCGGGTCTGCTGACCGAATGGGGCAAAGTGACCGTGACCTGGTGGAGCCACTCCATCAAAGGGCTGCACCGCAACGATTTCATCATGGCCTCCCGCACAGACGAGGTGGCCAAAAGCGCCGAGGGCCGTAAGTAAAATGCATTTCTCACAGATTCAGCGCGTACCGGACGATCCCATCCTGGGCCTGATTCAGGCCTACGCCAAAGACCCGAATCCGAACAAGTTCGACCTGGGCGTGGGCGTCTATAAAGATGCGCAGGGCCTGACCACCATCCCTCGCGCGGTGAAAATCGCCGAGCAGCGACTGGTCGACTCGCAGCCCACCAAGAGTTACATCGGTGGCCATGGCGAACCGCGTTTCGGCACGCTGATCTGTGAACTGGTCATGGGCGCCGATTCGCCGCTGATCGCCAGCAAACGCGTCGGCGCCACCCAGACACCCGGCGGCACCGGCGCGCTGCGGTTGAGCGCAGACTTCATTGCCCACTGCCTGCCGGGCAAGGGCATCTGGTTGAGCGATCCGACCTGGCCGATTCACGAAACCATCTATGCGGCGGCGGGCTTGAAGGTCAGTCACTACCCCTACGTGGGCCGCGACAATCAGCTCAACGTGCCGGCCATGCTGGAGACGTTGAAAACCATTCCCGAGGGCGACGTTGTCCTGCTGCACGCGTGCTGTCACAACCCGACCGGGTTCGACCTGTCCCGTGATGACTGGCACGCGGTGCTGGAAATCGTCAAGCAACGCAACCTGCTGCCGCTGATCGATTTCGCCTACCAGGGTTTTGGCGACGGTCTCGAGGAGGACGCCTGGGCGGTTCGCCTGTTTGCCGGCGAGCTGCCTGAGCTGCTGATCACCAGTTCCTGCTCGAAAAACTTCGGTCTGTACCGCGAGCGGACCGGCGCCTTGCTCGTCTGTGCTGACACCACCGAGAAGCTGATGGACGTGCGCAGTCAGCTGTCGGCGACGGCCCGTAATCTGTGGTCGAACCCGCCGGATCATGGCGCCGCCGTGGTGGCCGAAATTTTGGGCGATCCTGAATTGAAGGCCCTGTGGGCTGGAGAGGTTGAGGAGATGCGCAGCCGCATTGCGCAACTTCGGGTCGGGCTGGTCCAAGCACTCACGCCGCTGGGTCTGGGTGAACGTTTCGCCCACATTGGCGTGCAGCGCGGCATGTTTTCCTACACTGGCATGAACGACGACCAGGTCGCGCGTCTGCGAAACGAGCATAGCGTGTACATGGTGGCGGCGGGTCGAGCCAACGTTGCGGGGATTGACGCCACGAGACTGGATGAGCTGGCAGCGGCGTTTGCGGCGGTTTGCAAGGACTGAGGCGCTCACCGAGTCGACGCTTTTAAAGGGCCGCGCGCATGTTGCAGGAACCCATCCTCACTACATGACCAGCGGCCCGCATTTAAAAGTCTGATTGTCATTTGTACTGCTGTATCCTCCCTGAGCGTTCTCGGACGCGCTGTTCAATTCAGCCGCAACACACTTGTGAGGAGCGACGATATGCATGAAATCCCGAACTTCCCCTTCCCAAGCCAGAATCAGCAAAGTGCAGCAGCCCGCCAGGAACTCGGTCAGCCGATCGAGATGAAAGCCAGCGGTAAACGCAACGACAGCAGCAAAGCCCAAAGCCCGCGCTGAAGGCCTGTTTAGCCACTGATTTTTCAGCCGCTAAATTTTCAGCCCCTACGGAAGAGCGTCTTCAAGGTGTATTTCCATAAGGGCTGAATCATTCGCAACAGGCTTCACCTCTGCCTGACCCCGAACTCAGATCCACCCATCCGCCACTGCCATGAACCGCCGTGCCTCGCTATCATGTGCCCTCGCGCGGATTCAAGCGTCTACGCTTCAACCCGATTGCCCCCTCGCTATTCTTTTTCCGTCGTAACCGTGGATCTATGCCCATGCCAGACGCTTCGAGCGCTGCCCCTCAACGTCCTATGGCTGTCACGCTGCAGGTTGTTTCCATCGTCCTTTTCACCTTCATCGGCTACCTGAACATCGGTATCCCGCTGGCCGTATTGCCAGGTTATGTGCACACCGACCTTGGCTTCGGCGCGGTCGCTGCCGGGCTGGTGATCAGCGTGCAATACCTCGCGACCCTCCTCAGCCGGCCCTTTGCCGGGCGATTCATCGACACCCGAGGCCCGAAAAAAGCGGTAATCATCGGTCTGTTCGGCTGCGGGTTGAGCGGCGTGTTCATGCTCCTCGCCGACTGGCTCGACGCCTGGCCAATGATCAGCCTGATCAGCCTGTTTGTAGGGCGGCTGGTGCTCGGCAGCGCTGAAAGCCTGGTTGGCTCCGGCTCGATCGGCTGGGGCATCGGCCGCGTCGGCGCTGCCAATACGGCCAAAGTGATTTCATGGAACGGCATCGCCAGCTACGGCGCCCTGGCCATCGGCGCGCCGGTGGGGGTGTTGTTGGTCAATGCGTTGGGGCTGTGGAGCATGGGCGTCAGCATCATGCTGTTGGCGGCGCTGGGGATTTCCCTGGCCTGGAAGAAAACCCCGGCGCCGCTGGTGCATGGCGAGCGCTTGCCCTTCCTCCACGTGCTGGGCCGCGTGCTGCCCCACGGGACCGGGCTGGCGCTGGGGTCAATCGGCTTCGGCACCATCGCAACGTTTATCACGCTGTATTACGCCAGCCACACCTGGCCAAATGCGGTGTTGTGCCTGAGCCTGTTCGGCGCCTGCTTCATCGGTGCACGCCTGCTGTTCGGCAACCTGATCAATCGCATCGGCGGCTTCCGCGTGGCGATTGCCTGCCTGTCGGTGGAGACGTTGGGCTTGCTGCTGCTGTGGCTGGCGCCCAACCCGAATCTGGCGTTGGCCGGTGCGGCGCTGACCGGCTTCGGCTTCTCGCTGGTGTTCCCGGCGCTGGGCGTCGAAGCGGTGAACCTGGTGCCGCCGGCCAGTCGCGGTGCGGCGGTGGGGGCTTATTCGCTGTTCATTGACCTGTCGCTGGGGATTACCGGGCCGGTGGCGGGCGCCGTGGCGGCTGGTTTCGGCTTCGCGTCGATCTTCCTGTTTGCTGCGCTGGCGTCACTGAGCGGCCTCGGGCTAAGCGTGTATCTCTACAAGCACGCGAAAAGGACGCGAGACAAGCCGGTCGCCAGCTGATCCCGCAAGCGACACTCAAAAATCGACCTTGCCCCGCCCTGCCTTGATCGACCCGCGCTTGGTTTTCGATTCCAGCCGGCGGGTCTTCGAGCCCAGGGTCGGCTTGGTCGGCCGGCGCTTCTTCTCCACCTTCCCCGCACTGATGATCAGCTCGCTCAGGCGTTCCAGCGCATCGGCACGGTTCTGCTCCTGCGTCCGGTATTGCTGCGCCTTGATCACCAGCACGCCGTCGCTGGTGATGCGGCTGTCACGCAGCGCCAGCAGGCGTTCCTTGTAGAACGGCGGCAGCGACGAGGCGTTGATGTCGAAGCGCAGGTGCATGGCGCTGGACACCTTGTTGACGTTCTGACCACCCGCACCCTGGGCACGGATGGCGGTCAGCTCGACGTCGCTGTCCGGCAGGTGGATGTTGTTGGAGATGATCAGCATGGCAATCCAGTTCCTGGTCGAAGCCGCCGCGACGTCACCGGCGGCTCTCGCCTTATTTGATGATCGACGTCCGCTGGGCCATTGACTCGCTGTTGGCCCGGCGCTTGTTCTTGATCACGTAAAACACCCACATCGCCGCCAGCCAGATCGGGATCGCGTACACCGAAATCCGGATACCGGGGATCATCAGCATGATCACCAGAATCAGCACCACAAACGCCAGACAGACGTAGTTGCCGTACGGGTACCACAGCGCCTTGAACAGCGGCTGCTGGCCGACCCGGGTCAGGTGCTGGCGGAACTTGAGGTGCGAATAGCTGATCATCGCCCAGTTGATGACCAGAGTGGCGACCACCAGGGACATCAGCAGCTCAAGGGCGTTTTGCGGCATCAGGTAGTTGAGCAGCACGGCGATCAGCGTCACCGCCGCCGACACCAGAATCGCTCGCACCGGAACACCCCGGCCATCGACCCGCGCCAGTGACTGCGGCGCATCGCCTTGCTCGGCCATGCCGAACAGCATGCGCGCGTTGCAATAGGTGCCGCTGTTGTAGACCGACAAGGCCGCCGTCAGCACGACGAAGTTGAGAATATGCGCCGCCGTCGTGCTGCCCAGCATCGAGAACACATGCACGAACGGGCTGCCGCTGTAGGCATCGCCGGACGCATTGAGGTCAATCAGCAAGGCGTCCCACGGCGTCAGCGACAGCAGCACCACCAGCGAGCCGATGTAGAAAATCAGAATCCGATAAATGACCTGATTGATCGCCTTGGGAATGATGGTCCGCGGCTGGTCCGCCTCGGCTGCGGTGAAGCCAAGCATTTCCAGCCCGCCGAACGAGAACATGATGAACGCCAGCGCCATGACCAGCCCGCTCACGCCATGGGGGAAGAAGCCGCCCCGATCCCACAGGTTGCTGACCGACGCTTGTGGGCCACCCTCGCCGCTGACCAGCAGATAGCTGCCCAGGGCGATCATCCCCAGAATCGCCACCACCTTAATGATCGCGAACCAGAATTCAGCCTCGCCAAAGACTTTTACGTTGGCCAGGTTGATGACGTTGATCATCACGAAGAACACGGCAGCCGAGGCCCACGCCGGGACTTCCGGCCACCAGTACTGGATGTATTTGCCGACGGCGGTCAGTTCGGACATGCCCACCAGAATGTAGAGGACCCAGCAATTCCAGCCCGACAGAAAGCCGGCAAAACCGCCCCAGTAATTGTGGGCGAAATGGCTGAACGACCCAGCCACCGGCTCTTCGACGATCATCTCGCCGAGCTGTCGCATAATCATGAAAGCAATGAAGCCGCAGACGGCGTAGCCAAGGATCATCGACGGGCCTGCGGACTTCAGCACCCCTGCCGAGCCTAGGAACAGCCCCGTGCCGATCGCGCCACCGAGGGCGATCAGCTGGATGTGACGGTTCTTCAGACCACGCTTCAAGTCACCCGAATGGGACATGTTTTCACTCATTGGCAAACCACCTTGGCGCGCTTGTCTGTGACGGAATCGAACCCGACGCGCTCATGACGCGGCGGAGGGAAACGGAGTGGGTAACCCCGAGGGGTTGGCGTCCATACGCCGGTGGATCACAGAAAAAACGGGCGCGCATTGTACACCGCTCACATGGCGTTTGGCGGCGAAAGAATTCCCGGCTGAAGCCGCTCCCACCTAATTCGACCGGTGCTTTTGTAGGACCGGCTTCAGCCGGGAAGCTGTTCTATACCAACCTCCGACACAATTCTGTCGCAAAAATAATTCACCGAAATCAAAAGCTCCCTAACGTTGTTTTCGCTGCAAGTTTCAATAAGTCCGGCGAAATGCCAGCATTTGCCGGTCGATTTTTATTTTGCAACAGTCTGACTATTGCACTAGTTTTTTCAGTGCTTGCTGGCCACGAAGGTCAGTGTGCTTCCATGACGAGGAGTTAAGGCGATGCCTTTCGTCCTCGCTGCATTCGGCAAGTACGTCATTCTCAGGAGATTCACCTATGCAAACAGTTGAACTGGCTCTGGAAGAAGAACTGCAATTGGACGATTGGTTTGAAGCACCGACTCATGATGCCGCTGTGGAGATGATGCAGGCTGACGCTGTGGTGCCGTTTGGCACCGCGATGTGGCCGTTCTAAAACAGCTGAAGGGCGAACGTGGCTAACGCGTTCGCCCTCTTGTTTCGAGCATCCGGATGCGGAGCGCACTATGGATAACAGCAGCGCAATCGAACATTTCCTCTACTACCTGCAACACCATCCCGCCGTCACCGGCATTCACACCCCCCACGTCTTACTGGCACACACCGCGGAATACCGCCGTCTCATCGAGGGCATCGCAGAGAGCTCGACGGCGCGGGATGTCTTCCGGTTCAGCACATTGCCGCTGGACACTACCCCGGTCGGCGAGCTATCAGAGGCCATCACCGACTCCGATCTCTTCGTCCTGTTCTACGATTCCTCAACGCTGCCCAATCCCCGCGCCGAGGGACCGCCGTTCATTCGTCAGCTGCAAGAGGTGATGTCGGCGCAGTGGAAAAAGTCTTTGCTGTTCAAAGATTACGGCGATTATTTCTACGACACGTTCAGCGTTGAGCCCGAGCGCATCGCGCAGTTGAATGCGGCGTTGATCGATACCATGAACGAAGGCGAGACCCTCAGCTTCAGCGACGATCACGGCTCGTACTTCGAGGCGCCGCTGCGCGAATTGAAGAAGTGGACCAACATCAACGGCGTCGGTAACTACGACCTGGCTCCCGGTGAGATCGCCACCCACAGCGAATCCATCAACGGTCATGTGCGGTTCCTCGGCACCTTTCTCAGCACCATACCCTTCGCGCGCAAGTACGGGATCATCGAGTCGCCACTGGAATTGTGGATCGAGAACTCCACCATCACCCGCATTGCCACCGACGTGCCGGGGCTGGAGCACGACTTCAATAAATACCTGGACGCCAATCCCTCGAACCGGCGCATCGAAGAACTGGGGATCGGCACCAACGAAGGTGTCAGCCAGCTGTACGCGCGCAATGCGGGTTTCGAGGAGCGCCATTGCGGACTGCATCTGGGACTGGGTGGCGGCGCCAAGGGCAGCCACCACATGGACCTGATTTTCAACAGCGGCTCACTGGCCGTGGACAATCGCGTGGTGTTCGACGGCACTGCCTACGTCGTCTGACTCCCAAGCGCGCATAAAAAAACGCCAGTCTCTCGACTGGCGTTTTTTGTACTTCAGACCGCGATTACTGCTTCACAAGGCCATTACTCGGGCTTGCGACGACCAAAGCCCGGGCGCTGACCGGTGCCGCTTGGCGGGCCGCGGCGTTTGCCGGACGGGGTCTTGTCGTCTACCAGACCGATGCCGGGACGCGAAGGCTTCGGCTTGGCGGGACGCTTGTTCATGTCGCTCGGGCGTTCCGCGACCGGCGTGCCGCGACCGTTTTCGCTACGCGCGCTGTCGCCACGTGGATTGCCGCCACGGGCAGTGTCGCCACGACCACCGATGGCCGGACGCGGGGTGCGCGCCGGACGACCGTTTTCCGCAGGCTTGCGCGCCGGGCGCTCGCCATCCGCCAGACGTGGCTCACGGGCCGGACGGTCCGAAGACACTGCATCTTTGGCCGGACGAACCTGACGCACGCGCTCGCCCTTGCCCAACGGACGGGACGACTGGCGCTGCAAACGCTCCAGCTTGTCTTTGGTCTTGGCGGTCATCTGCGGCATCGCGACCGGCGTCAGGCCGACCTCGGCGCTGAGGATGTCGACTTCCTGCTGACTCATTTCGCGCCAGCGACCCATCGGCAGATCGGAGTTGAGGAACACCGGACCGAAACGCACGCGCTTCAGACGGCTGACCACCAAACCCTGGGATTCCCACAACCGACGGACTTCGCGGTTGCGGCCTTCCATGACCACGCAGTGGTACCAGTGGTTGAAGCCTTCGCCACCCGGCGCCTGCTGAATGTCGGTGAAACGCGCCGGACCGTCTTCCAGCACCACGCCAGCCTTCAGGCGCGCCAGCATGTCGTCGTCGACTTCGCCACGGACGCGCACGGCGTACTCGCGGTCCATTTCGAACGAAGGGTGCATCAGGCGGTTGGCCAGTTCACCGTCGGTGGTGAACATCAGCAACCCGGTGGTGTTGATGTCCAGACGACCGATGTTGATCCAGCGGCCTTCTTTCGGGCGCGGCAGGCGATCAAACACGGTCGGACGGCCTTCAGGGTCGTCACGGGTGCAGATTTCACCGTCCGGCTTGTTGTACATGACGACGCGGCGAACGGTTTCGGCGGCTTCTTCGCGGCGGATCACGCGACCGTCGACCGTGATGGCGTCGTGCAGGTCGACGCGCTGACCCAGAGTGGCCTGAACGCCGTTGACCTTGATGCGGCCTTCGCCAATCCAGGCTTCAACGTCGCGACGGGAACCGACGCCGATGCGCGCCAGAACCTTCTGCAGTTTTTCGCCTGCTGGGCCGATCTCTTTGTCTTGCTTGTCTTGTTCACTCATCTGGGCACCTCCCGGTGTGTCGAATCAGGGCATGCGCGAGTGGGCATGGCCTGTGGCCCGGCTCTCTGGACGAAAGCGGCTCCGGATCAGAACAGCTCTGAGGCGGAACGGGCGGAAAACTGAAATCCCTGGCGCGTGTGGATCGCCAAAAGGTCGCGAATCATACGCGCCTGACGCGCGTTGCGCATCAGAGACTAGATGAAAAATTCAGGCTGACTTCTTTTTCCGCCGACTGGCGCCCTTGAGCTTGATCAGCCGCAGCGCCGATTCGGCGAGCACCGAACGCTTTTCGTCCTTCTCCATCTTCTTCCAGGATTTGATCTCGCGCTTGCTGCGACCACAGCCCAGGCAAATATCATCGTCGAATTTGCAGAGGCTGATGCAGGGATTCTTGGTGCTCATGGGTTCGCCTGAATGAGGAATTGGGCGCTGCGCATCGTCCTGCCACAGCGTTCGTCACCGCGGATCTTCATCGTCCTGCGGCGGTTCTTCCAATTCAGACTCTTTATCGGCCTCATCGAGCAATAAATCGTCGAAGTCGATTTTCAGGCCCTGCTCCATAGTATCCAGCTCGGCCAACAAGCTGCGGAAACTGGTCTCATCCCGGGGTGCCTCAGGCTCTGCGTCAGCATCGAGTGGCAGGCTGGCATCGGCCAACGCCTGCAAGTGCGCGGGCACAGGTGCGTCGTCGAATTCAAGCACCGGCTCGGTTTCCATCTCGCGCAGGTCGGCCAGTGGCGGCAGTTCGTCGAGGTTTTTCAGGTTGAAGTGATCAAGAAAGGCTTTGGTGGTGGCGAACATCGCGGGTTTGCCGGGCACGTCGCGGTAGCCGACGATCCTGATCCATTCGCGCTCCATCAGGGTCTTGACGATGTTGGTGTTGACCGCGACGCCACGCACGTCCTCGATCTCGCCCCGGGTGATCGGCTGGCGATAAGCGATCAGCGCCATGGTTTCCAGAAGGGCGCGCGAATAACGCTGCGGGCGTTCTTCCCACAGACGCCCGACCCAGGGCGCAAACTTCTCGCGGATCTGCAAGCGATAGCCGGTGGCGACTTCTTTCAGCTCAAAGGCGCGGTTGTCGCAGGATTTGCCCAGCAACGTCAGCGCCTTTTTGAACACCGGCGGTTCGGGCCGCTCGCCCTCTTCGAAGAGCTCGTAGAGACGCTCCAGGGACTGCGGTTTTCCGGAGGCGAGCAGAAACGCTTCGAGCAACGGCGCCAGATCGCGGGGTTCATTCAGGTTCATTGATCAGCTCTTGCTCTTTATTCGGCTCGCGCCCGCACATGAATAACGGCGAAGGCTTCGTTTTGCACCAGCTCCACCAGTTGCTCCTTGACCAGTTCCAGCACCGCCATGAACGTCACCACCACGCCCAGCCGCCCCTCTTCTGCCGTGAACAGCTCGGCGAAGGGCACGAAACCCGCGCCTTTCAAGCGCTCCAGCACATCACTCATGCGCTCGCGGGTGGACAGCGCTTCGCGGCTGACCTGGTGACTTTCGAACATGTCGCCACGGCGCAGCACGTCGGCCATCGACATCAACAGCTCTTCGAGGGCGACGTCCGGCAACAACTTGCGCACCCGCGCTTCGGGCGCCTCCAGCCGGGGCACCAGTACATCGCGGCCCACGCGGGACAGCTGGTCAATGCCTTCTGCCGCCGCCTTGAACCGCTCGTATTGCTGCAAGCGACGGATCAGTTCGGCGCGGGGATCGCCTTCTTCTTCCTCGGCCATTTCCGAGCGCGGCAGCAACATGCGCGATTTGATCTCGGCAAGCATGGCCGCCATGACCAGGTACTCGGCGGCCAGCTCCAGGCGCACGGTTTTCATCAGTTCGACGTAACCCATGTACTGACGGGTGATTTCCGCTACGGGGATGTCGAGGATATTGATGTTCTGTTTGCGAATCAGGTAAAGCAGCAGGTCCAGCGGGCCCTCGAAGGCTTCGAGGAACACTTCCAGCGCATCCGGCGGGATGTACAGGTCGACCGGCATTTGCGTGACGGCCTGACCGTAGACCATGGCAAACGGCAGCTCTTGCTGGGCGTTGGCCTGCGGGTCGGGCGGAGCGCCGGTCTGAGCCTCCAGCGTTTGCGCCTCGGTCACTCGACTTCGACCCCAAACGGCGTCGGATCGCCGCAACCCACACGCACCACTTGGGGCTCGCCATCGGTCAGGTTGACCACGGTCGAGGCCGAGATGCCGCCCTCGCCGGCGTCGATGATCAGGTCCACCTGATGCTCGAGAATCCCGCGCATCTCGTAAGGGTCACTCATCGGAATGGTCTCGCCCGGCATGATCAGGCTGACGCTCATCAGCGGCTCACCCAGTTCCTGCAACAGCGCCTGCGCGATGGGATGACCCGGCACGCGCAGGCCAATGGTGCGCCGCTTGGGGTGCAGGACCAGACGCGGTACGTCACGTGTGGCGCCGAGAATGAAGGTGTACGGCCCCGGCGTGTGCGCCTTGAGCACACGAAACGCCGCCGTGTCGACCTTGGCGAACAATCCCAGCTGGGACAGATCGCTGCACATCAGCGTGAAATTGTGTTTGTCATCGAGTTGACGCAGGCGACGGATGCGCTCGACGGCCGTCTTGTCGCCCATCTGGCAACCCAATGCGTAGGACGAATCGGTGGGGTAAACCACCAGACCGCCCGCCCGGATGATTTCCACGGCCTGCTTGATCAGGCGCGCTTGCGGGTTTTCCGGGTGGACCTGGAAAAATTGACTCACGGTAATTTCCTGTTCAGACGGCAGTAGGCTGGTCATGTTTGAACCGACACCAAAGGGGCGGCAGGTCTTCGGGCAATGGGCGATAAACGCCGATTTCAGACCATGCGCCTGGGGCATGAAAATCACTGCCGGCACTGACCAGCAGACCGAACTCACGGGCCAGAATAGCCAGACTGCCGACCTGATCGGCAGGCTGCAGGCCGTTGACCACTTCTATGGCGTGGCCGCCGGCCTGAATGAAGTCGGCGACCAGCTTGCGACGCTTGCTGCGGGTGAAATCGTAATGCGAAGGGTGCGCGAGGCTGACCCACGCCCCGGCGGCGCGCAGGGTCGCCACCGTTTGCTCAAGGGTCGGCCAGTGTTGCTTGACGTCGCCCAGCTTGCCCGCACCGAGCCATTTGCGGAACGCTTCGGCGCGGTCCTTGACGAACCCCTGGTTGACCAGAAAGTCGGCAAAGTGCGGCCGGGCCGGCGCATTACCGCTGTCGCCCAGCGCCTGCTGCACCGCACGCGCACCTTCGAGCGCGCCGGGCATACCTTTCATCGCCAACTTGCGGCTTATTTCTTCGGCCCGCAACCAGCGGCCGGTGTGCAATTGCTCGATCGCCTCACGCAATTGCGGGGCGTCCACATCGAACCCATAGCCCAGCACATGGATGGTGGCACCGCCCCAGGTGCAGGACAATTCGATGCCGTCGATCAGCTGCATACCCAGCGCAAGCGACGCAGCACGGGCCTCGGCGAGGCCTTCGAGGGTGTCGTGGTCGGTGAGTGCGAGGACTTTCACGCCGTGCTCGTGGGCACGCGCGACGAGTACCGCGGGCGCAAGGGCGCCATCGGAAGCGGTGCTGTGGCAGTGCAGATCGACGTTCATAGGGGCGCTTTCGCAGTCATTGATGTTTGTTATTATGCCGTCACATCCAGCTTCTGGCTCTTACTGTGAAACAATTCATCGACTTCATCCCGCTCATCCTGTTCTTCATCGTTTACAAAATCAGCCCGCAAGCCGTCGATGTCCTTGGCCACAGCTTCATGGTAGGCGGGATTTACAGCGCCACCGCGATGCTGATCGCCAGTTCCCTCGTGGTTTACGGCGTCCTCTATGTCCGTCAGGGCAAACTGGAAAAAAGTCAGTGGCTGACGCTGATTGCCTGCCTCGTGTTCGGTAGCCTGACCCTGGCGTTCCACAGCGAAACCTTCCTCAAGTGGAAAGCCCCGGTGGTGAACTGGGTCTTCGCGCTGATCTTCGCCGGCAGTCACTTCATCGGCGATCGTCTGTTGATTCAACGCATCATGGGCCACGCGCTGACCCTGCCGCAGGCGGTCTGGACCAAACTGAACATCGCCTGGATCGTGTTCTTCCTGTTCTGCGGCGCGGCCAATCTCTATGTGGCGTTTACCTATCAAGAATTCTGGGTCGACTTCAAGGTGTTCGGCAGCCTGGGCATGACCCTGCTGTTCCTGGTCGGCCAGGGCATCTACCTGGCTCGCCATATCCATGACGCCGATCCGTCAACCCAGCCTACAAACAAAAAAAGAGAGGACTGACATGCTCTACGCAATCGTGGCAACCGACGTCGCCAACTCGCTGGAAAAACGCCTGGCCGCGCGCCCTGCGCACCTTGAGCGCCTGAACGCAATGAAGGCCGAAGGGCGCATCGTCCTCGCCGGCCCGATGCCTGCGATAGACAGCATCGACCCGGGCACTGCAGGGTTTACCGGCAGCCTGATCGTCGCCGAATTCGAGTCCCTCAAGGACGCCCAGGCCTGGGCTGAGGCGGATCCCTATGTGGCAGCGGGTGTCTACGCTGACGTGATCGTCAAACCGTTCAAGCAAGTCCTGCCCTGAAACGTCTGTCAGGCGCCCGGCTCTGTACACCGGGCCGGACCGCCTTCACCCGCCTTCTGAAGTTCACCCTACGCACTGCCCTGCCGATAAGTTGCTAGAACCAAAGGCTTTGACTGCGGCTCAAAGAGGCACGGGCGGTCATGCCTTGTGGGTATTGACCGAACAATAATGGTTTGTCACGAGGGGTCACGCAGCCAGGGTGGCCCTCCAGTGCGGTATCTTTGCCAGCGGCCGGCGTCGACGTCGTCGGCAGTGGCTAAATGAGTGAGTCATGAGCGAGCTGTTACTTATTGATGATGACCAGGAGCTGTGTGAGCTCCTGAGCAGTTGGTTGAGTCAGGAAGGGTTCGCCGTGCGCGCCTGCCACGATGGCCAGAGCGCGCGCAAAGCGCTTGCCGAATCCGCACCCGCTGCGGTGGTGCTGGACGTGATGCTCCCCGACGGCAGCGGTCTGGAAGTGCTCAAACAATTGCGCACCGATCACCCCGACCTTCCCGTGCTGATGCTCTCGGCGCGCGGCGAACCGCTGGACCGCATTCTGGGTCTGGAGCTGGGCGCCGATGATTATCTGGCCAAGCCCTGCGATCCTCGCGAACTGACAGCGCGTCTGCGCGCGGTGCTGCGCCGTAGCCATCCGACGGCGGTATCGTCGCAAATCGAACTGGGCGATCTGTGCTTCAGTCCCGCACGGGGAGTGGTCACGATTGACGAGCAGGAATTCACCCTGACGGTCTCCGAAGCGCGTCTGCTTGAGGCCTTGCTCGGCCAGCCCGGTGAACCACTGGAAAAGCAGGAGCTGGCGCAACTGGCCCTGGGCCGCAAACTGACGCTCTACGACCGCAGCCTTGATATGCACGTCAGCAACCTGCGCAAGAAGATCGGCCCCCACGCCGACGGCCGCCCGCGCATCGTTGCCCTGCGCAGCCGCGGGTATTATTACAGCCTCTGACGAGGCAGTTGGGAGCGGCAAGCTGCAAGCTGCAAGCTGCAAGCTGCAAGCAACAGCGACAGCGACAGCACAAGCAACAGCATCGGCAGCGACGCCGGACTGCTTTTTGGCTTGAATCTTGTGGCTTGCCGCTTACAGCTGGGCGCGCACTCGGTAGCAGGCACACTACGTCAACACGCCAGCGCGCCCCCTTTACCCAAGCTTTACCGACCCCTGACCTCCCTTGACCTTGATCTCCCTAAACTGGCCTCAACCGGCACAGAGCCGAAATCGAGACAAGGAGATTCACCATGCGCAAGACTTTGATGGCTTTGATGTTCGCCGCAGCCCTGCCTACCGTTGCAATGGCCATGCCTCCGGAAGCTGGCCCTATGGGTGGCCCTGGCGGTCCTGGCTTTGAAGGCCCCGGCATGCATCATCGCCACGGCCCGATGGAAAGACTCAACCTGACCCCTGAACAACGTCAGCAAGTCGACCAGATGATGGGCGATCAGTGGCGCGGCCGCTCCGAGATCACCCAGAAGTACCTGGCCAAGCTGTCGCCCGCCGACCAGAAGGCGATGATGGATGAACAGGAAGCTGCCCGGGCCAAAACCCAGTCCGGCATCCGCGCCCTGCTGACGCCGGAGCAACAGAAGACCTTCGACCAGATCCAGAAGGATGAAGCCCAGCGCCGTGCGGATCGCGCCGAGTTCGAAGCGTGGAAAGCGCAGAAAGCGCAAAAAACCCAGTAACTGCCTGCTGGCGCGGCATTACACTTCCCCCAACCCGACACGCTCCCCGGCGTGTCGGGTTTTCTTTTTGACACACCGGGTCGAGGGCAGCACGTGCGTTCATTGTTCTGGAGAATCCTGGCGAGCTTCTGGCTTGCGATCGCGTTGGTAGCGGGCCTGTCGATCCTGATGGGCCATGTCCTCAATCAGGACGCCTGGATTCTCAGCCGTCATCCCGGCCTGCACAACTTGCCGCAGAAGTGGGTGGAGTTGTACGAGGACAAAGGCGAGAAATCCGCCCAGGATTATCTGCAAGACCTCAAGCGCAAATACCACATCGACGTTCAGGTGCTCAACGACAGCGGCGAAGCGGTGATTCCCGGCACCTTCCCGCCCCGCGCGGCGGCTTTTGAAGAGCGGCAGAATGACGACACACGACCACTGCCGTGGCGGCGACTGACCTCCGAATACACCAGTGAAAAAACCGGTGAAACCTACCTGCTGATTTACCGGATCCCACATCCGGAGCTGGACGCGTGGCACCGCGACAGTCTGGTCTGGCCGCTGAGCGCGCTGGGCATCGCGCTGGTGGTGCTGACGTTGTTCAGCCTGATGGTGACGCTGTCGATCACCCGCCCGCTAAGCCGTCTGCGCGGCGCGGTGCATGACCTCGGCCAGACCACCTACCAGCAAAACAGCCTGGCGCGACTGGCCAACCGCCGTGATGAATTTGGCGTGCTGGCGAACGACTTCAACCGCATGGGTGCCCGCCTGCAAAGTCAGATCAGCAGCCAGCGCCAGCTGCTTCGCGACGTTTCCCATGAACTGCGCTCTCCCCTGGCCCGGCTGCGGATTGCCCTGGCCCTGGCCGAACGCGCAGAACCGGTGGAGCGCGACAAGCTGTGGCCGCGCCTGACCCGTGAGTGCGACCGGCTGGAAGAGTTGATCAGCGAAATTCTGGCGCTGGCACGACTGGACGCCGACATGGGCAGCGCCACGGCGGTGGATGTGTCGGGGCTTTTGCATCATCTGCAGGCCGAGACGGAGATGGGCGGCGGCGAGCAGACGGTTTCGGTGTCGGTGCAGCCAGGGGTGCAGTTGCAGGGCTGGCCAAGCGTGCTGGAACGGGCGCTGGACAACCTGCTGCGCAACGCGCTGCGCTTCAATCCGGTGGGTCAGCCGATCGAGTTGAGCGCAACCCTTGAGGGGGATGAATGGCGGCTCAGCGTGCGGGACCATGGTCCCGGCGCCAATCCGGAGCATCTGGCGCAGTTGGGCGAGCCGTTCTATCGCGCGCCCAACCAGACTGCGCCGGGCTACGGGCTCGGCCTGGCCATTGCCAAACGCGCCGCCGAGAAGCACGGCGGAACGCTGGTGCTGGGCAATCACCCGCAGGGCGGATTCGTGGCCAGCATCGTCGTGCCGCGCGAGTTAACCGCTTTGCACGGTTGATTCCCTGTTCGCAGCCGCTCCCGCTGAATGGGTGCGGTGACTGGTAGGACCGGCTTCAGCCGGGAAGAGGCCTGTCTGTACACCTCAGTTTTGCGGTGTAACGCTTAATGCCTTCCCGGCTAAAGCCAGTCCTACAGATCGGGGCCGGCGCTTATAGCAGGATGAAACCAGTTTGTTACCCCTCCCACGCGCTCACAAAACCAGCAACCTCCGGCTTCGCGGGTTCACGCGGCGGATTTTGCGGCGTGCCGAGGTACAGAAAGCCGACGACTTCTTCTTCGGCTGTCAGACCCAGCCCTTCGGCGACGTGGCGGGAGTAGGACAAATCCCCCGAGCGCCAGACCGCGCCAATGCCCATCGCATAAGCGGCCAGGAGGATGCCGTGGGCAGCGCACCCTGCGGTGATCACTTGTTCCTTTTTCGGCACTTTGAAGTGGTCAGTCAACTTGGCGATGACCACCACCACCAAGGGCGCGCGCAACGGTCCGTTACGGGCCTTGTCCAGCGCTTTGGCCTCAACATCGCCGCCTTTGTCGATCAATGCCTGGGCCAGCAGTTCGCCCATGCGGTTGCGTGCGTCGCCTTCGACGGTCAGAAATCGATAAGGCCGCAAGACGCCATGGTCAGGCGCGCGCAGGGCTGCGCCGAAGAGGATCTCGCGTTGCTCGGCGTCCGGGGCGGGTTCGATCAAGCGGGGCACGGACACGCGATTAAGCAATACGTCGAGCGCTTCCATTAAGTCGTCTCCAGGAAAAATGACGGGCCATTGTAGTGCCCTCGGTGCAGTCTTGAACTTCAATAACGATTAACCGGGGCAATTACTTACAACACTCTCGGAAATGCCTCGGTTTACACCAACGGGCTCGCGAGTAGAATGGCCGCCCTCTCACTACCTGATCAGAGCGACTGCATGGCGTTGCCGACTCTCCGCATCATCGGTTTCATTATCGGCATCTTCCTGATTACCCTGGCCATCGCCATGGTCGTGCCGATGATCACCCTGATGATCTTCCACCGCACCGCCGACATGCCGTCGTTTCTGTGGTCGAGCCTGATTACCTTCGTGTCCGGGCTGGCGCTGGTGGGCCAGGGCCGACCTGAACACGTGCACCTGCGGCCCCGGGACATGTACCTGCTGACGGTCAGCAGCTGGGTCATCGTCTGCATCTTTGCGGCGCTGCCGTTTCTGCTTACCCAACACATCAGCTACACCGACTCCTTCTTCGAAAGCATGTCCGGCATCACCGCGACGGGCTCCACCGTGCTCAGCGGCCTGGACACCATGTCCCCCGGCATCCTGATCTGGCGATCGCTGCTGCACTGGCTCGGCGGCATCGGCTTCATCGGCATGGCCGTGGCGATTCTCCCGCTGTTGCGCATCGGCGGTATGCGCCTGTTTCAGACCGAGTCGTCGGACCGTTCCGAAAAAGTCATGCCGCGTTCGCACATGGTCGCCAAATTCATCGTGCTTGTTTACCTCGGCATCACCGTGCTGGGCACGCTGGCGTTCTGGTGGGCGGGCATGAGCCTGTTCGACGCCATCAATCACGCGATGTCGGCGATATCGACCGGAGGGTTCTCCACCTCGGATCAGTCACTGGCGAAATGGCCGCAGCCCGCCGTGCATTGGGTGGCCATCGTGGTGATGATCCTCGGCGCCCTGCCGTTCACCCTCTATGTGGCGACGCTGCGGGGCAATCGCGGGGCGCTGCTCAAGGATCAACAGGTGCAGGGTTTTCTCGTCCTGCTGCTGGTGATGTGGCTGGTGATGACCGCCTGGTACTGGGCGACGACCGATCTGCCGTGGTACGACGCGTTGCGCCATGTCGCGCTGAACGTGACCTCGGTGGTGACGACCACTGGTTTCGCCCTGGGGGACTACAGCCTGTGGGGCAACTTCGCGCTGATGCTGTTTTTCTACCTGGGGTTCATCGGGGGATGCTCAGGGTCAACGGCGGGCGGCGTGAAGATCTTCCGCTTTCAGGTCGCCTACATCCTGCTGCGCGCCAACCTGCACCAGCTGATCCACCCGCGCGCGGTGATCAAGCAGAAGTACAACGGTCACCGGCTGGACGACGAGATCGTGCGTTCGATTCTGACCTTCTCGTTTTTCTTCACCTTCACCATCTGCCTGATCGCGCTGATGCTGTCGCTGCTGGGGCTGGACTGGATGACTGCGCTGACGGGCGCCGCCAGCACCGTGTCAGGGGTGGGGCCGGGGCTCGGTGAAACCATCGGGCCGGCGGGTAATTTCTCGACGCTGCCGGATGCCGCCAAGTGGATTCTGTCACTGGGCATGCTGCTCGGTCGGCTGGAAATCATCACGGTGCTGGTGCTGTGCATACCGGCGTTCTGGCGGCACTAGAACACTGCGGGCCGGGCAACGTCAGCTGCGTAGCCCCGAGAAATGTCGCGGCGGGCAGTGGGGGCTCGACTAAGCTCAACCAATACCCTGCCCGGAGCATAGCCTTGTGGAAACAGTGAAGCGTTTCGACCGATTCGAAGACTTCTATCCGTATTATCTGCACGAACATCGGGACAGCACGTGCCGACGCTTGCATTTCATCGGCACGAGTCTGGTCATCCTGATTCTGGCATTCGCCGTGCTCAGCGCTCACTGGACATTGTTGTGGGTACTGCCCTTGGCAGGCTACAGCTTCGCCTGGATCGGCCACTTCTTTTTCGAGAAGAACCGTCCGGCCACGTTCAAGCATCCGTTCTACAGCCTGCTCGGTGATTTCGTCATGTACGGAGACATGCTCAGGGGCAAAGTACCGTTTTGACCGGCACTCGTCGGCGTCGCGCATGACGCCTTGCTGCCCCACGGTTTGAGTAAAAGCTGCCTGCTCAGACCGTCTCGCCCACGGGCTGCGCTGTTTCCGGGCTTTTGGCTTTGACGTGGGCATCGGCCAACCGGAACAGCTCGATCGTGCCATCCCAGTGCTCGATCAACGCCGTGCAGGACTCCACCCAGTCGCCGCAGTTGAGGTATTCCACGCCGCCCACCTGACGGATTTCGGCGTGGTGAATGTGCCCGCACACCACCCCGTCCAGCCCGCGCTTGACGCACTCATGGGCGATGGCTTCCTCGAAATCGCTGATGAAATTCACCGCAGTCTTGACCTTGTGCTTCAGGTACGCCGACAGCGACCAATAGCCGTAGCCGTATTTGGCGCGCCAGTGGTTGAGCCAGCGGTTGAGGGTCAGGGTGAATTCGTAGGCCGAATCGCCAAGAAACGCCAGCCAGCGGTGGTAGCGCGTGATGACGTCGAACTGGTCACCGTGGATCACCAGCAGACGACGACCATCGGCGGTCAGATGCACGGCTTCATCGACCAGTTGGATGTTGCCTAGAATGAGTTTTGAATAGCGGCGCAGGAATTCGTCGTGGTTGCCGGTGACGTAAATGACTTCGGTGCCGCGCTTGCTCATGGTCAGCAGACGGCGGATGACGTTGGTGTGGGCTTGCGGCCAGTACATGCCGCCGCGCATCTTCCAGCCGTCGATGATGTCGCCCACCAGGTACACTTTGTCGGCGTGGTATTGCTTGAGAAATCCGGAGAGGTGTTCGGCCTGGCAGTCGCGGGTTCCCAGATGCACGTCAGAGATCCACAAGGTCCGGACACGTTGTTTACGACTGGGTTTCACGCTCTCGGCAATGCTCATGGACCACCTCCACTTTGGTTTTCCCAAGCGTGGACGTGGTCGGTGATATGAACATGACGGCGGTGTTTAGCTTTGATGACACGACATATCGATTAACAATTTCCCAGACCCGATGCGCGCTCAGGTATCCAGGCCGGCGTGACGATCGTTGTGCCCCAGGTCCCGGGCCGGATCGATCTGGTCACGCACGCGCTGCTTGAGCACCTTGGCCTCGGGAAACCCGCCGTCGGCCTTGCGCTCCCAGATCTGCACGTCGTCGCAGGTGATGCGAAATACACCGCCGGTGCCAGGGATCAACGACACTTTGCCGAGATCATCGGTGAAGGTGCTCAACAATTCCTGAGCCAGCCAGGCGGCGCGCAACAGCCATTGGCACTGTGTGCAGTAGGTGATGGTGATTTCAGGCTTGGCAGACATCGGTCAGCCCAACCCTGCCAGCAAATCACGGGCGGTTTGCTGCGGGCCGTCGTCGGAGCCGTCGATCACTTCCTGCAACAGCCGACGGGCCTCGTCGACATTGCCTTCATCGATCAGCACCTGCGCCTCATTGATCTTGCTCAGCGGCTCTTCGTCCAGACTCAGCAGATCGAAGCCGCCCTCCTCGATCATGAAACTGTCGAGAAAAGCGTCGTCCAGCAGATCGCTGTTGCTCTGCACAATGACTGCCGGACCGGCCTCGAACTGAACGTCCATTTCCGGCGGCGTTTCCTCTTCGGCGAAGTCGCTGAGGAACTGCTCTTCGGGCATCTCGAACACCTCGGGCAGCTGCGTGAGGTCGGACGAGAACGAAGTGTCCAGTTCAGGTTCGGCTTCGAGTACAGGCGCGGGCTTGCGCGGGGCGGGCGTGCTGTCGAACGGATCAACCAGATCCCAGTCGGCGTCCATGGAGAGGTCGTCGAGGTTGAGCTGGAAATCGTCGGCAGGGTCGACCGGGTTCAGTGATGCGGCCGCATTTTCGTCCAACTGGGTGGGTTCCGTCAGGCTGAGCGCCGGCGGTTCTTCTGATGCCTGACTGGCCGAAGCTGTTTGGCTGGCCAGCACCGCGGCAGCACCCAGGGCCGCGGCGGAGGCTGCGGCCGAGGTCATGGCTGGCGACGCGACTGGCGCGGACGGCGCTGCGGGCACCACGGGCTCGGGCTTCAGTTTCGGGTAACGATTGCGAATATCCTGAAGCTTCTGCGCGTCGACGCCCTGACTCAGGAGCACGCGTTCTTCTTCGTCATACGCATCGATGTCGCCCTGCTCGCCGAGCAGTTCGAGAATGCGCAGGCGAACATCGGTGCGCTCGGGCTGTTTGCCCAACGCATCACGCAGGATGGCCAGTGCTTCGGCGAAGCGACCGTAGGCGATGTAAATGCTCGCGCCATCCAGGGCGTCAGTGGCGGCACCGGCCAGACGTTGGCCGGCAGGTGCTGACGAAGCCGGACGCGCCGGGGTGACCGCCGGCACTTCGAAGACCGGGGTGACCGTGGCCGCAGACCTGACCACCGGTTCCGCCGGCACAGGCTCGAGGGCCAGCTGATTTTTGATCCGGTTGCGGCGCACAGACCAGGCCAGCGCGAGGAGCAGCAATATCACCAACAGCGCTGCCAGAACCGACGTCCAGGGGAAGTCATCCTCGGCGGCAACCGGCACCGGCGCTTGTACGGGAGTGGCTACCGGAGCGGGTGCAGCCGGCGTTGCCGCCGTCGTGTCAGCTGGAGTCGTCGCCACCGTCGAGGGGGCGGGAGCAACTGGCGCCGCCACAGGCTTGGCCGATTGGGCCTTGAGTTCGGCGAGTTGGGTCTGCAGTTCGATGATCTGCTTGTCCTTGTCGGCCTCTTCGACGGTGGACGTCTGGACTTGCTGCTTGAGGTCGTCCAGCGTGTTGTTCAACTGCTGGTTTTCCAGCGCCGCCGCCGACAACTGATCGCTGGCGTTCTGCTTCGCCGAGGCAGGCGTCGGGGCGGAGGCTGCGGCCGAGGTGGCGCTGCCTGCAGCAGACCCATTGGCGGTCTTCGGTTCAACGGCGTTGTCCGGCAGCAACAGGCTCTGACCGACCTTCAACTGGCTGCGCTCACCATTGGGAAACGCTTGCGGATTGAGCGCCACCACGCCTTTTATCAACTCGGCAGAAGAGGTCTTGCTGCCCGGCGCCTGTACCTGCCGGGCAATACCCGCCAGCGTGTCGCCGGACACGACCGTGTAGTGCTTGCCCTGTCGAGCCTGGGGCGGCGCGACCGGCAGACGCGAATCATCATTTGTCGCGCGGGCCGCTGGCGATTGAGTACGGCTGCGCGTCGCGGCGAGCCCGGTCGGCGATGTCGGCGGATCAAGCAGCACGGTGTATTCATGCAGCTGGTCGCCGTTCGGCCGTACCAGCCTGACGAGGAAATTCAGATACGGCTCGGTGACCGCCTTGTGGGATTCGATGTGAATCACGCTGCGGTTGCCACGGATCACCGGAGTGAAACGCAGGTCGTTGAGAAAGAACACGCGCTCCACGCCAGCCTTGGCAAAGGCTTCGGGCGGCGCGAGCCCGACGACGATTTCATCGGGACTCATCCCACCCGCTTCAATCAATTCGACATCGGCGTTAAAGGGTTGCCCCAACGCAGAATGCAGGCTGATTTCGCCCAGACCCAGCGCAGCCGCCACGGAGCTGTGCAGCAACGCGGCCGAGGCGAGCCCGATGGCGAGCAAACCCGAACGAAGACCCGACTGAACGCGAAGAGGCGCACCCCCTTCACGACGACTACCGGCCTGAAAACTCTTCAGCATGCGAACCCTTTTGAAGACGAGGCAGGCTTCCCTGCACATTCGGTATGCCCGGACACGTCATCCGGGCAGCATCAGTATGGGTGCAAATAGAACAGGATGTTTCGCCCGCATCAATGTATTTGTCGCAGGCGTTCGCGCGGTTTTCAGGATTTTTCGAGATTGGCGAGGATTTTCGAATGAACGCGCATGCACATGAGCAATTCTTCTTCGTCGATGCCGGCAAACAACTCGTGGCGCAAGGCGGTGGCGATGGTTTCGATTTTCTCGATCAGCGGACGCGCGGTGTCACAGAGGACGATCTTTTTCGCCCGACGATCTTCGAGCACCGCCTGCCGAAGCACCAGTCCCTGATTCTCCAGGCTGTCCAGCAGCCGGGCCAGGGTCGGGCCTTCAACGCCCACGCTCTGGGCGAGTTCACGCTGGGTGGGTGGCGTTTTGAAACGAGCCAGATGCAGTAACACCAGCCAGCGCGCCTGGGACAATCCCAGATCAGCCAGCCGGCGATCCAGCTCCGCGCGCCAGCCCCGGGACATATGGGCCAGTTGCATGCCAAAGCGATGTTCTTCGGTTAACGGCATAGGTAACTCGATGGTTAAAGGCGAATCCTAATTAATAGGCAGCTAACCATGGAGACAGTGATGAGGCAAGCGCCCGGGCGTGGTGATTCGTCGCAGCGGCGAGGAGGTGCCGGGATGCGGCGGGTAGGCCTTCGGGTTGCTTGGGATTATTTGAGTGTGCTGCCTGCCGAGGTTGCGACGGGTCAGACCTCAAACTCCGACTGCAACGCCGCCCGCACACAATACAGCACGCCCTCGGGTACGCGCCCGGTAAACAGTTCGGCAATAGCGGCAACAGGGGGCAGCTCGCCTTCGCCGTCGAGAAACGCATCCTGAATCTCGGTCATCAGGTCCTCGGGCAAATCCAGCGCCTGATCCAGGGAAAGCTGCTGTTTGCCAATCGCCTCGGCGAGCATCGTGTAGACGTTCTTCTCCGAGCACTGAAGTTGCCCGGCGATTTGCATCGGCGTCATACCGGCGCGGGCGAGGCTGATGAGTTCGTGCCGTACATCGGTGACGACACGCGGCGCCGGTGCTGCACCGCCGAGCACTTCGAGGAACGCCTCGCCGTAACGCTCCAGCTTGCGAGCGCCCACACCGCTGACCCGGCCCATTTCGGCCATGGTCCCCGGCTGGCTGCGGAGCATTTCCAGCAGGGTCGAATCCGGAAAGATGACGTAAGGCGGCACGCCATGTTCTTCGGCCAGCTTGCGCCGCAATGCACGCAGCGCTTCCCACTGTTCGCGCTCTTCGCCGCGCACCAGCTGACTCGCCGGGCTGCCGGAGGCTTTCGCGGTGGTCTGCGGCTTCAGGTCACGGCGCAGCTGCAAGGTGACTTCACCACGCAGCAGCGGTCGGCAGCTGTCACTCAGGCGCAGACCGCCGTAGCCTTCCAGATCGATGTCGGCCAGACCACGCGCCACCAGCTGTCGGAACAATGAACGCCATTCGCCTTCGCTGCGGCTCTTGCCGACACCGAACACCGCCAGCTTCTGATGACCGAAGCTTTGAACCTTGTCGTTTTCCTTGCCCAGCAACACGTCGACCAGATGGCCGACGCCGTAGCGCTGGCCGGTTCGATAGATCGCTGAAAGCGCCTGTCTCGCGGGTTCGGTGGCGTCCCAGGTCTGCACGCCGTCGACGCAGTTGTCACAGTGCCCGCAAGGGTTGGGCATGATTTCGTCGAAGTAGGCGAGCAGCGACTGACGCCGGCAGCGGGTTTCTTCACACAGCGCCAGCATGGCGTCGAGCTTGTGCTGCTCGACGCGCTTGTGACGCTCGTCGCCTTCGGAGTTCTGCAGCATCTGCTTGAGCATTAAAACGTCTTGCAGACCGTATGCCATCCACGCATCGGCCGGCAGACCGTCCCGCCCTGCCCGGCCAGTCTCCTGGTAATAGGCTTCCAGCGATTTGGGGAGATCCATGTGCGCCACGAAGCGCACGTTGGGCTTGTCGATGCCCATGCCGAACGCGATGGTGGCGACCATGATCAGGCCTTCCTCATTAAGGAAGCGCCGTTGATTGCCGGAGCGGGTCTCGATGGGCAAGCCGGCGTGGTACGGCAGGGCCGGGTAACCGTTGTCGCTGAGGAACGCCGCGGTCTCTTCGACCTTCTTGCGCGACAGGCAATACACGATGCCGGCGTCGCTGCGCCGCTCGGACAGAAATGCCAGCAACTGCTTGCGTGGCTGTTCCTTGGGCACGATGCGGTAAAAAATATTCGGGCGGTCGAAGCTCGACAAAAAGCGCTCGGCGTTCTGCAGGTGCAGACGCTCGACGATCTCTTCACGGGTGCGCTTGTCGGCCGTGGCGGTCAGTGCGATACGCGGCACGTCCGGAAACAGCTCGGCCAGTTGGCCCAGCTGCAGGTATTCAGGACGGAAATCATGACCCCATTGCGACACACAGTGGGCTTCGTCGATGGCGAACAGGGCGATCTTGAGGTTTTGCAGAAACGACAGCATGCGCGGCTGGACCAGACGTTCCGGTGCCAGATACAGCATCTTGATTTCGCCCAGACGAATGCGGTTAGCGAGGTCGCGCTGCTGCTCGGCGCTGAGCGTGGAGTTCAACGCGGCGGCTGAAACACCGAGTTCTTCCAGCGTTGCCACCTGATCGTCCATCAGCGCGATGAGCGGCGAAACCACGACCGCAAGGCCGTCGCGCAACAGGCCCGGCACCTGGAAACACAGGGATTTGCCGCCGCCGGTGGGCATCAGCACCAGTGCATCACCGCCACTGGCCACGCGCTCGATAATGGCACCCTGGCGACCACGGAAGCTGTCGTAGCCGAAGATGTCTTTAAGTACGCGTTGAGCCTGGTCGAGCATAAATACCCCGGATGGTGCCGCAACAGCGGTCGAGAATCGCTGTGGAAATCGCAAAGCGCGGCAGTATACCGGAGCGCTCCGACAGATTGGACCGCGGTGACACCGGCGGTCGAAATTTACCGGAATACCGATTCCAGTGGCCTCGCCGCTGGCGCCGGGCGCCCTCAGGGCCTAGAATTCAGCATCGTTTATTCCCAAGGTAGTCTGTCAATGTCCTTCGCTGAGCAATTACACCGCCTGCAAGCCTTCCTCGATGCCGATGAGCTGCATGACGAAGCGCTGGACTACGTAGCCGCCCACGGCTATCTCACCGCGCTGTCCATTTGCGCCGAAACCGTTCCTGATCGCGAGTGGATCGACGCACTGTTCGCCGAGCCTCCGCACTACGCCGACGAGTCGCAACACGAGGAAATCGAATCCACCCTGATCCAGCTCAAGGCGCACATCGCTCGCCAGCTGGCATCGGACGAGGAGTTCGAATTGCCGTGCGATCTGGACCTGGGCGATGACCCCGATGACTCCGAGCTGCGTGGCTGGTGCATCGGTTTTATGGAAGGCGTGTTCCTGCGCGAGTCGGCCTGGTTCGAGAACGACGAAGAGGAAGTCAGCGAGATGCTGCTGCCGATCATGGTCGGTTCCGGTCTGTTCGATGAACAGCCAGAGTTCGCCGACATCGCCGCTGACGCCAACCTGATGGACGACATGATCGTGCAGATCCCGGAAGCGCTGACCGCGCTGTACCTGCTGCTGCAAGCCCCGGATGAAAAGCCGGCTATCCTCAAGCCGCGCCATCACTAAGCCCGACCATCAAGTCTCGGCGTTAGCGCAGGAGAAACGTACGAGCCGACGCCGGCTCGTACGCCCCCTTCCCCGCTACTTGTGTTTCTTGTCACTCTTCTTGAATGCCGCCTCGATCGCTTCGTTGATCGTGCGCAGTACCTTGACCCGCGCCCAGCGTTTGTCGTTGGCCTCGACCAGCGTCCACGGCGCGATTTCAGTGCTGGTGCGATCCACCATGTCACTCACTGCCTCGCGATACAGCGGCCACTTGCTGCGGTTACGCCAGTCATCCTCGGTGATTTTGTGGCGTTTGAACGGCACCTTCTCCCTCGCCTGAAAACGCTCCAGTTGGGTTTTGTCGTCGATCGCCAGCCAGAACTTCACCACCACAACCCCGAAGTCGGTGAGCTGCTCTTCGAAGTCGTTGATCTCGCTGTAGGCCCTTAACCAGTCAGCCTCGGAGCAGAAGCCTTCGACCCGCTCGACCAGCACCCGTCCGTACCATGATCGATCGAACACGGTGAATTTTCCCCGCGCCGGAATCTGGCGCCAGAACCGCCACAGATAAGGCTGAGCCAGTTCATCCTGACTGGGCGCGGCGATCGGCACGATGTGGTACTGCCTTGGATCGAGCGCGCCGGCGACACGTTTGATAGCACCGCCCTTGCCCGCTGCATCGTTGCCCTCGAACACCGCCACCAATGAGTGACGGCGCATGCGTTTGTCGCGCATGAGCCCCGAAAGCCGCGCCTGCTCGGTGATCAGTTGCTCGTCGTAATCGTCTTTTTCCAGCGCCAGAGTCATGTCGAGGTTGTCGAGCAGGCTCAGCTCATTGCTGTTGTTGGGCAAAGGGCCGAGTCCGACAAGATGGGTTGCCCCTTCAGGCGTCTTCAGGGCGTTTTGCAAACCTTCGAGCAGCAACCGGCCGACGGTCAAGCTGCGGTAGTTCGGGTCGACGCCTTCGATGACGTGCCAAGGCGCATAGTCGCGACTGGTTCGGCGCAGCACGCGCTCGCCAAAACGCACAAAGCGGTCGTAAGTCTTCGATTGCTGCCAGTCCAGCGGGCTGATGCGCCAACTGTGCAGCGGGTCATCCTTGAGGGTTTTAAGGCGCAGCTTCATCTGCCGCTTGGACAGATGAAACCAGAATTTGAAAATCACAGCGCCTTCGTCGACCAGCATCTTTTCCAGTCGCTCGGCGCCGTTGATGGCCTGATCCAACACCGGGTCCTTGAACTGCTTGTGCACCCGGCCCTGGATCATCTGGCTGTACCAGTTCCCGAAAAACACGCCGATCCGGCCCTTCGGCGGCAACTGGCGCCAGTAGCGCCAGACCGGTGGATGGGCCAGTTCTTCATCAGTTTGTTGATCGAAGGTGCGCACTTCGATGTAGCGCGGGTCCATCCAGTCGTTGAGCAACTTGACGGTCTCGCCCTTGCCGGCGCCTTCGATGCCATTGATCAATACGATGATCTGGCGCTTGCCTTGCTCATGCAGTTCGTACTGAGCCTCCAGCAGCGCTTCGCGCAGGGCCGGGACTTCAGCGTCGTAGGTTTCGTCGTCGATGGTGTGGCCGATTTCAGCGGATTCGAACATTCAAGGCTCCCTTCAGGATCGGTCAAGACTAGCAGGCGGCAGGCAGCGCCGATGCAGGTTATGACCGCCAACCGCTGCGATGGATCACTGCAGCGGGAAACATTCGGTTGCAGGAGAAGCGAGGCGGCACCGCGGCGGCGCCACCTCGTTCAGCCAATTACCAGCCCGCGCGGTACAGATCCGTCAACTGCCTGAGCATCAGTGCTTCAGCCCCATCGCGCTCGGCGATGAGTGCCAGACCTTGTCGGTGGTACTCGTCGGGATCAGCTGGCGGATGTTCTTCCAGCGCTGCCATGCGCGCGCGCACTGACGCGGTGGCCGACGCGAGGGCTGACTCGTGGCCGGATCGCAGTCGCGCGTTCCACTGTTGATTGTCGACGGCAAACTGCAGAAAAGCCGGGCCACGCTCTGCTTCCAGCACACGACCCCGAGCCTCCAGCAACGCACCACGGTCAACCGCTGCCAGGCGCGCCCAGACCATCCGGTAAGGCTGACCGGGCAGCCCGAGGTCGTCCGCCAGTCCGACCCGGTACGCCAGTCGCACCTCGGCATGATCCAGCGCCATCCCCAGACTTTCGCGCCGGGCAATCTCCGCATCCGCGATCGCCTGCACTTCGTTGAGGCGAAAGAGCTGACGAATCACCCCCAGCAACGCGTCCGTGCGCTGACTTTCTGCGACATCCCGCAGCGATCCATGGCTGTATACCGCCACTTGAATATCACTGAAGATCAGCCGTGCCCCGTCCTGACAGGTCTGGTTGGCGCCAAACAGACGGTCGTTGGCCATGACCTCGATCTGCCCGCGCAACACCGCATCCTGCGCGGCCGTTTCCAGAACGGTGAGCACCTCACTGGCAAGCTCGGCGTGGAACTGGCGGAAATCCGGGGTTTCTCTCAGCCGCTGCAACAGCACCAGCAGATGAGGCGCGTCGGCGGCGTGTTCAACCTGAGTCCACGCCGCCAGCAACCGCTGATTCAGCACATCCTCACCCGGGCGCAACCACACCTGAGCGGAGGGTCTGGCAGCACCGGCGCTTGCACCGGCGCGGTGGCCATGAGACTCGCCTTCGTCATCCGATACCTCGGACTCTGTGTCCATCGGCGCGCCTTCGACGTGGATCTCGCGAATGTCTTCGGGAAAATCGTAGTCGAGCTGGTAGCGATGACCGTAGCCGGTGTCGTTGCGCCAGTAATCCTCGAGCGACTGGTGGGTGAACGGGTTGTTGTAGGCGTAGATCACTGTATGACGGCCATGGTCCTGCGGGTTCTCGATGACTTCGGCGGCGACCTCGGTAATGTGGTTGTCACTGATGTCCAGCTCGCCCAGCCCCAGCGTATGGGTCCATTCCGGCCATTGAGTGAGGCCCGTGTTGTTGATCCACAGGGTCGAGAGGCGCAGGCGGCTGGTGTCGGTGAAGTCGCCCAGACGGCTGCCAGCCAGGCTCAGCGAGTCCAGCGCAGGTATATCCATCAACGTGTTCATGGCGGGCTGGTCCAGCGTCCACGACAAATTTTCCAGCGACAGGTGCTGCAGGGATTGCAGCTGAGACAATCCGTCCGGCAGCGCGGCCAAACTGCCGCGCACGTTCAGGTGAGTGACGTTCGGAAAGTTGGCCAGAAACGCATTTGCCCCGGAAGTATCAAACTGAACGTTATTGAGCTCGATCTGCGTGATGTCGGAATAGAAACTATGCAACGGCGGCAATTCCGGAATGACCAGGTGCTCCAGCGTCAGCCAGCGCGACCCCCGGGGAGCATCCCCATGGCTGTAACGCCACGCCCGACCCAGCACGTTGGCCACCCGGCGCCGCGCCAGCCGTTCACCGTCATTGAGCAGCACGCTGATATCGTCGGCCTCCGCCCAGGCGATCAGGCTCATGTGCAGCGGGTCATAGGCGGCCGCACGGGCGTGCGTCGCGGCCAGCAATTGCTCCAGTGATCGCCCGCGCCGGGCCATGGCCCGCAGCTGATCCGCCAGCTCGACACTCTCCGGATAGAGGTGCGTCATTGCCTGGAGCAATTGCTGTTGAATCGCACCTTCGGCCACAGGCAACCCGCGTCCGCTGAGTGGATAACCGATGCGCCCGTCCAGTAAACGCTGCGGCGGCCTGAACTCGGTGGGTAACGTCCATTGCCCCAACTGCTCGGCCGCCCATTTCGGTTGCGACCGAACCCAGTTGAAGACACGGCGCTTGAAAGCGCGCACGCCGGTCTGCGGGTCGTTGAGCCCCATCGCCTGGCGACTGCTCTCGGGCAGCGCGCGCAACAGCGCGGAAAACAGACTGCCTTTTCCCCCCGATGCCTCAGCGGCCTCTACCTGAAAGCCTTTTTCGCCCTTGATCAACACACGTTGCCGGGTGGCATTCTCGGCGCCGATGCTGTCAAGTAACGCGCCGGTAGCGTCGCCGCTTCGTATCTCAATGCGCACGTCGGCGGGCCATCCCGGGAACGTCGCGAGGCTGCGCAACGTCAGGCGCTGAAGATCGTCATTGGCGGTGCTGGGGGTCAGGAAAAAGCCTTCCAGCGCGCGGCTCATGCGGGTCTGACGCAAATGCCCGCGTACCTTTCCGGCCATTTCCAGCGGGATGCGCCGAGCCTCCAGCATGGCCAGCCGCTGCTCGGCACCGGCCTCAGCGATCAGAGCCTGGCTGGAAGCCAGGGTGAGCGACGGGAAATCGCGTCTCAGCAGTGCAATCAGCGGGTCGTTCGACTGCTCGCTGGCGAGGTATGCCGCGTCCAGGGCCTGGGCAGAGTCGGCCGCCTGCTGACTGAGCCGAAACCGCTTGGCAGTGTCGATCAGCGCTGCGGGCGCGGGTTGCTGACTGATGTGCAATGCGGCCAGACACTCTTCGTCGACGCCGCTCACTGCCATTATCCGGCTGACGGATGGTTCGTCGATGTCTGCGAGTTCGGGGTGCAGACGGCGCAGGGCCGTGCCTACGTCAGTCAGGCGCAGACGACCTGCAGCGTCCCGGGCCGGAAGACTGCGTTTGATGAACGACGGAGGCTGCGACCCAGCGGATTCTGCGGCCATTGCGCCCGTCGCCGCGCCCGCGGCACCCAGCGCGCCTATGAATGCCAGGTTTTGCGCGACACTCCCCAAGTGATCCAACGCCTCATCCATATCGCCATGGCGCCACGCTTCAATGCCTTCGAAGGTCTCGTCGAGCAACTGCGCGCCCGCGACCACCATCATGACTTCACCCAGACCGGGAACGAACAGCGCGGCAACATTCAGCGCGTCCATGCCGTAGTCCAGCCATTCAGCGAGACGTTGCTCCCGGGTTTTCTGGTCCTCGTCATCGGTAGGGACCGCGAGTACGCGAGCGTCGTCCTTGAGTCGCAGCATCTGATACAGGTAGAAAACATCACCCAATGCGCCGCCCACCTCGATGGCTTCCAGATCGAGAAAAGCCGTCTGATCCACCTCGGAAACGCTGATCAGCTGTCGGTGAAAACCTTTGCCACGGGCGACGCTGTGCAGGACATGGGGCGCCAGTCGTTCGTGCAGACGCTTGAAGAAAGCCGACTTGCTGCGCTGGGGAATAAAGCGATCAAAGTAGCGCTGATACACCTCGGAACGCAGTTTGGTCCTCAGTGCCTGTGTGAAATCTTCCAGGGATGCATGGGACTGAATCGCACCATCAGGCTCGCCTGGCAGGTAAACCACGCAACGCGTCTGACCGGCGGCTTTGAACACCAACGCGTCGCGCAACCGGCAGCCCAGCAGTTGCAGGCTAGACACCTGATCCGCAGGCCCGTAGGCATTGACTTGAAGCAGCATCTGGTACTGGGCCTCATCAATGGCGCCCTTGAGGCGTGCGATGTGGGAATCGACCCGCAAGGCCAGACGGGCGTGCTCGATCATGCGCGCCTTGATGTCATCGCTGTCCAGGCTATCTGGCACGTCCGGCCTCGCGACGGGGTGCAGTACATGGTGCAGGTGCCGCTGATACTGGCCGCCCAGATCAAGCCGGCGGCACAGCTCGATGAAGCGACCGGGGCTGACACCCAATGGATGAACGTTTTCCGTCCCCGCCGGCGCATCCGACGCGCCGCCAATGATAGCCGAGGTGCTTTCGCGATCAGCGTCCGTCGCTTCGACCTCCTCGAAATTCTGCAGCGCAGCGGCCAGCAGCGGACGCGTGCTGGAACCCTGAGGCGAAGCGCGACCTGTCAGCCAGTCACGCTGGAATCTGGCGTGAAAGAAGTGGTCACGGTCGACATCCAGACCCGGACCGAATTCGGTGTCGAGGGCCTGAGTCAGCAACGGCCGCGCAAACGACGGCAGGTCCTGAATGCGCAAGAGAACCTGATTGAGGTGTTCGCGGGCGGCTTGCGCGAAGGTCATGTCCCGGCGCAGCGCGTCGCGCATCGCCGGCGTCGCCTGGATAAACCATTGCGGCAGCGTGTTCCGAATGAATGAAGCAGTGAGAGCCAGACTGGCGGTGTTCATGTGACGTCCTTGTTTCTGCGTGTGATCAAAGGCGCATAGATAAACAGGAACGCGCCCGCAAAGTGGCATACATATGTAGTGCACCGCCTACCGGACGCTGGAGTAACATCGCCACCTTGCCCGCCCCGAGCCGAACATGATCACCACTGACCACACCCAGATCGCCAACGCCCAGATTGACTGGGACGAACACGGCAATCCGCATTCGCGGGTGTTCTCCGACGTCTATTTCTCGACCCAGTCGGGCCTGGATGAAACCCGCCATGTGTTCCTGACCCAGAACGAGCTGCCCAAACGCTTTGCCGCTTTGCCGGCGGGCGGTCGGCTGGTAATCGGTGAGACCGGTTTTGGCACCGGGCTGAATTTCCTGTGCGCCTGGCAGCTGTTCAACGCCAGCGCAGTCGCAGATGCACGGCTGCATTTCGTCAGCGTCGAAAAATACCCGCTGAGCCGTGCTGATCTGGAGCGCGCGCTGAATTTGTGGCCCGAGCTCAAGGTGCTGGCGGATCAGTTGCTGGGCCGGTACGTGGCGGTGCATCAGGGCTTTCAGCGATTGGTGTTCGACGGCGGGCGCGTCACGCTGACCTTGCTGATCGGTGACGCGCTGGACATGCTGCCGCAACTCGACGGACAGATCGACGCCTGGTTTCTCGACGGTTTCGCGCCCGCGAAAAACCCGGAAATGTGGACACCCGAGCTATTCGCCGAGCTGGCGCGGCTGGCGGCACCGGGCTCGACCATCGGCACTTTTACCAGCACCGGCTGGGTGCGCCGGGCACTGAACGCAGCCGGTTTCAAAATGAAGCGCGTGCCGGGAATCGGGCATAAGTGGGAGGTACTCAAAGGCCGCTTCATCGCATGGCCTGAAGACGTGCCAACGCCTCCGCGCGCCAAGCCCTGGTTTGCCCGGCCCAGTTCCCTGCCACGTCTACTGCCCCGTTCACCAGACACCCCTCGCACAGCATTGGTGATTGGCGCAGGGCTGGCCGGGTGCGCCACGGCGGCGAGCCTGGCGGCGCGCGGTTGGCACGTCAGTCTTCTGGAGCGCCATGGTGATCTGGCGCAAGAAGCATCGGGCAATCCACAAGGCGTGCTTTACCTGAAACTGTCGGCCCATGGCACCGCGTTGTCGCAGCTGATCCTGAGCGGGTTCGGTCACACCCGACGCTTGCTGGAGCGCCTGCAACGGGGCATCGACTGGGACGATTGCGGCGTGCTCCAACTGGCCTTCGACGACAAAGAGCAGGCGCGTCAGGCGCAACTGGCTGAGGCGTTCCCCGACGATCTGCTGCATGTACTGGACCGGGCTGACGCCGAGTCGCGGGCCGGTATCGTGTTGAAGAGCGGCGGCTTGTTTTACCCACAAGGCGGCTGGGTGCACCCACCGGCGTTGTGTCGTGATCAGGCCAGCGCAAGCAACATCAAGCTGCTGACTCACAACGATGCGATCGAGCTGCGGCGGGACGGGCCGCTGTGGCAAGCGTGGGATGGCGAGCGTCTGCTGGCTTCTGCTCCAGTCGTCGTGTTGGCGGGCGCAGCCGAGATCAAACGCTTCCCGGCCAGCGCTGACCTTCCACTCAAGCGTATTCGAGGGCAAATCACCCGACTGGCTGCCACGCCCGACAGCCAGGCCTTGAAGACTGTCGTCTGCGCCGAGGGTTACGTGGCGCCTGCACGCGGCGACGAACACACGCTGGGCGCAAGCTTCGCCTTCAACAGCGATGACCTGACGCCGAGTACGGCCGAACATCTCGGCAATCTCGAGCTGCTGCGGGAAATCTCCGAGGACCTGACCGAGCGGCTGAACGCCAATGGTTTGCCCGCCGAGGACCTGCAAGGTCGCGCCGCATTTCGCTGCACCAGCCCGGATTACCTGCCCATCGTCGGGCCACTGGCGGACCGGGCGGCATTCCTTGAGACGTACGCCGTGCTGCGCAAGGACGCGCGCAAGACGCCGGATACCGAATGCCCATGGCTGGACGGTTTGTATGTCAACAGCGGTCACGGTTCACGCGGCCTTATCACTGCGCCGCTGTCCGGCGAACTGATCGCCGCCTGGCTGGATAACGAACCCTTGCCCCTGCCGCGAAGCGTGGCCGAAGCCTGTCATCCCAATCGGTTCGCGCTGCGAGGGCTGATTCGCGGGAAATAGCAAAGCCTGCGGTATCGGGTGTCCAGCGCCCGTCATCGCTTTCCGACGCAACTTCTTTGTCCTGCCGAAGATCCACTGCTTCGCCGGCTACATCGGCTCCGGTCAAACCGTTATCCTCCAGCCCATCCCTTCAATCAGGTGCGTGTCGATGCTGCAAGTCCAGGGTGTGTTCAAGAGCTATGCCACGGCCCAGGGCCCTTTGGCCGTTTTGCGTGGCGCGGACCTGCAACTGGATCAGGGTGGCAGCCTCGCGTTGATGGGTGAGTCGGGCAGCGGCAAGAGCACGCTTCTGCATCTGGTGGCCGGGCTGGACAATGTGGACACGGGCAGCATTGAGATTGCCGGACAGCGTCTGGATCAGATGAACGAGGCGCAACTGGCCAACTGGCGGCGCACGGAAGTCGGTCTGGTGTTCCAGCAGTTCAACCTGATCGGCAGTCTGAAGGTAGAAGACAACCTGGCATTTCAGGCGCGTCTGGCCGGGCGCTACCAGCCTGAATGGCAGGCCGAACTGACTGAGCGGCTGGGCCTGGGCGCGCTGCTCAGGCGCTATCCCGAACAACTCTCGGGCGGCCAGCAACAGCGCGTTGCGATCGGACGCGCCCTTGCTTCGCGCCCCGCCCTGCTGCTCGCTGACGAACCCACCGGCAACCTTGACGAAGCCACGAGCGATGAAGTGCTGCAACTGCTGCTGGACCTTCTGGCCGACAGCACCACCAGCCTGTTGATGGTCACCCACAGCCCGAGGGTGGCGGCACGATTGCAGCGTCAGGCCGTGCTGCACCTGGGTCGTCTGGTCAGCGAAGGCGAACGCTGAAATGCCTGTCTTCTACTGGACCTTGAAAGCGCTGCTGAGCCACTGGCGGCGCCACCCCGTGCAGTTTTTCAGCGTGCTGACCGGCCTGTGGCTGGCAACCAGCCTGCTGACCGGGGTGCAGGCGCTGAACAGTCAGGCCCGTGAAAGCTACGCCAAGGCCAGCCAGATGATCGGCGGCGATCCGCAGAAGATTCTGGTCTCGCCCAACGGCGCCAACTTTTCCCAGGACCTGTTCGTGACCCTGCGCCGGGCCGGATGGCCGGTCTCTCCCGCACTGCGCGGGCGCGTCACCCTCAAAGAGGCCCCGGAGCAACGTCTGACCGTGCTCGGCATCGAGCCGGTCTCGCTGCCGGTGAACACCGCGCTGGCCGGGCAATCCCTGGACACCGCGCAGATCGTCGACTTCTTCACCCCTCCCGGCACCACCTGGATTTCACCGCAGACCCTTGCCGCCCTCGGTCTCCATGAAGGCCAGCAGCCGGTCACCGACTCCGGCAAGGTACTGCCGCCATTGCGCGCGAAAACCGACATGGCGCCGGGCGTACTGCTCATGGACATAGGCTTCGCTCAGCAACTGCTCAACCAGCCGGATCAGATCTCGCGGCTGGTGCTGCCAAAGGACTTTGCCGATAACGCCCCCGCCCTGCCGGCCGAGCTGAATGGCGAGCTGGTGCTGCGCAAAAGTGGCGAAGACAACGATCTGGGCAGGCTTACCGAAAGCTTCCACCTGAACCTCGACGCACTGGGTTTCCTTTCGTTCGTGGTCGGACTGTTCATCGTCCATGCCGCCATTGGTCTCGCGCTGGAACAGCGTCGCGGGCTGCTGCGCAACCTGCGCGCCTGCGGGGTCAGCGCACGCGGGTTGATGGTGAGTCTGGTGGTCGAGCTCGGCGTGCTGGCCCTGCTCGGCGGCATAGCAGGTGTCATCAGCGGTTACTGGCTGGCGAGCGCGCTGTTGCCGGACGTGGCGGCGAGTCTGCGCGGGCTGTACGGCGCTGAAGTCGCCGGCCACCTGAACCTTAGCGTCTGGTGGTGGCTGAGCGGTCTGGGCGTCAGTCTACTCGGCGCATTTCTCGCGGGGGCCAGCAGCCTGCTGCGTGCTGCGCGCCTGCCTTTGCTGGCGCTGGCCAATGCCCAGGCGTGGCATGAAACCCATTCCAAATGGCTGCGACGCCAGGGCTGGGTGGCCGGAATATCGGCGTTGATTGCCATATCGGCCGCGCTGTTTGGCGACAGCCTGGCACTGGGCTTCGTGCTGATGGCGAGCCTGTTGTTGAGCGCGGCGCTGGGGCTGCCGGTGCTGCTTAATCTGCTGCTCGATGCACTGCTGGGCAGGAGCCGTTCGGTGCTGGGTCAGTGGTTTCTCGCTGACTGCCGGCAGCAATTGCCGGCCCTGAGCCTGGCGCTGATGGCCTTGCTGCTGGCAATGGCAGCAAACATCGGCGCGGGCAGCATGACGTCGGGCTTCCGCCAGACGTTCACCCACTGGCTGGAACAACGCCTCAGCGCCGAGCTGTACATCAATCCGCAGAACCCGGCGCAAGCCGCGCCGCTGCAGCAATGGCTGAGCCAGCAACCGCTGACGTCGGCCGTGCTGCCCAACTGGCAGGTTTCGTTGCAACTGAAGGGCTGGCCGGCCGAGCTGTATGGGGTGATCGATCATCCGCACTACCGCCAGCACTGGCCGCTGCTGGAGTCGGCAAGCGGTGATGCCTGGAAGCAACTGGCGCAGGAAGACACGCTGATGCTCAGCGAACAACTGGCCCGCCGCCTGGACGTCAGCGTTGGCGATGAAGTAAAACTGCCCGCGCCCGACGGGCCGTGGCCGCTGCGCGTCGTTGGCATTTATGCCGATTACGGCAATCCCAAGGGCCACGTGCTGGTGAACGCCGAGCACCTTCTCAAGCATTGGCCGCAGCTGACACCCAACCGCTTCAATCTGCGCATCGATCCCCGCGCCATCCCGCAACTGCTGCGGGTGCTGCACAACAAATTCACCATCGACGACAACCGCATCGTCGATCAGATCCAGCTCAAGGCCTGGTCGCAACAAGTCTTCGAACGCACCTTCGCCGCCACAGCTGCGTTGAACAGCCTGACGTTGATGGTGGCCGGAGTCGCCTTGTTCATCAGTCTGCTGACCCAGAGCCAAAGCCGCCTCGCGCAACTGGCGCCGTTATGGGCGCTGGGTGTGACGCGGCAGCAATTGATGCTGCTTAATCTGGCGCAGACCTGGCTTCTGGCGGTGCTGACACTGGTGCTCGCAATTCCGCTGGGGCTGTTGCTGGCCTGGTGCCTGGACGCCGTGATCAACGTGCAAGCGTTCGGTTGGCGCCTGCCACTGCAAGTGTTCCCCATGCAGCTGGTGCGCCTGACGCTGCTGGCAATGCTCGCCACACTGCTGGCGTCGGCCTGGCCGCTCTACCGCCTGTACCGCACCCGCCCCGCTGATTTGCTGAGGACTTTCGCCAATGAAGGTTAAAGCCCTGCCCCTGATCACCGTTCGCCTGCAGATCGTCGCCCTGCTGATGCTCGGTCTGCTGCTGAGCGCCTGCGACGACAAACCCGAAGAAGAAAAAGGCTTCGCCGGCCTTGCCGACGACGCCTCAAGTTACGCACAGGTAACGCCGGGCAAGCGGTTCGAGTTTCCCGACGATCACGGCCCCCACGCTGATTTCCGCATCGAGTGGTGGTACGTCACCGCCAATCTGAAGGATGCCGACGGCCAGTCGTTCGGCGTGCAATGGACGCTGTTTCGCAACGCCCTGCCCCGCGCAAAAGGTCTGCAGGGCGATGGGGCTGGATGGAGCAACCGCAACCTGTGGATGGGACACGCGGCGGTGACCTCCCAGGACGAGCACTTCGCAGCGGAACGCTATGCCCGTGGCGGCGTGCAGCAGGCCGGCGTGACACTGGCGCCGTTCGCGGCCTGGATCGACGACTGGTCCTTCACCAGCCAGTCCGCCAGCGATGACCCGCTGGCGGATATACAGCTGCAGGCCAGCGGGCCACAGTTCAACTACCGCCTGCGCCTGAAAGCCACCAAGCCTTTGGTGCTGCAAGGTAAACAGGGCTTTAGCCAGAAGTCCGAGCAGGGGCAAGCGTCGTACTACTACAGCCAGCCGTTCTTTCAGGCGGATGGCAGCATCGAGATCGACGGCAAAACCTACCAGGTGTCCGGGCCTGCATGGCTGGATCGGGAGTGGAGCAGTCAGCCGCTCACCGATAATCAAACGGGCTGGGACTGGTTCTCGCTGCACCTGGGGGATGGTGCCGAAGTCATGCTGTACCGCATGCGGCAGAAGGACGGCGAGCCGTACCTGACCGGGACGTGGATCAACGCCGACGGCAGCACCGAACAACTGGCGGCGGCAGACATAGCGCTGGCACCCGAAGACACCACTGACGTTGAAGGCCGCGACATGCCCACACGCTGGTCGGTGAAAATCCCGTCCAAGGCCGTGGACATCGCCGTCGAAGCGCTCAACCCACAGGCGTGGATGAACTTGCAAATTCCCTACTGGGAGGGACCGGTGACCATAAGCGGCAGCCACGAGGGCGTGGGGTATCTGGAGATGACGGGCTACTGACACGCCGCCGCGACAGACCCTGATAAGCCTCTAAAGTTTCTTGGTCGCTGCCGATAAACAAAGAATCGGACAGTGAACCCGATACCCCAACCCCGTCAGGCCAGGACGCCTGCTTCAATAGCGTCTGGAGCCTCAATGCCTACATTAAGCTTGAAAGATATGCAGCTGGATCTCGAAGATTCGGCGGCTTACTTTGACTCTCTGTCGCAATTTCTCGAAGGTCATGCCATCTACCTGAAGGCTCAGAGAGTTGTGTGTCGACAAGAGGACCTCATGCTCCTCGAAAGTCATGCCGGTAACCTTGCCAACTCGGTGAAGTACATCAAAAGCGCTGCTTTACGGATCGCCAACCGCTCGCGTTGACTCGGGCGAGATATGCGCTCCCAAGACATGACGTGGGCAGCGCTTCTTGGACCTATGAGCGAGTCGACACCCCACGAAAAACGTCGTCAGTGATTGAAAACCCTGTCACACCTCCCTCGCCTGCAATGTTTTTATTGAACGATCCACGCCTGCCGGTACTCGATAAAGCTAGGCCGCTGACGGCAGCGCGCCCTGATGTTGTGTCTGCGCCATAAGGAAGTGGGCTCAGGTCAGGGCTGTATATCCAAGCCGGGACAGGGCCCAAACGTTACTGGCTGAGTGCATTGCGCAAGCTTGGGATTTGACAGCGCAGGATGTACGAAACGCGCCATACGTACGCAACCACGTGCCTGATGCCCGGTGTGAACCCGGCCTTCATCGCCGCGCAATCCCAGTAACGCCAAACACGCCGAAAACATAAAGGGTTTAGGACAGATGTGCGGATTAGCTGGCGAACTACGCTTTGACAATCAACCTGCGGATCTCGCCGCAGTAGAACGTATCACCCATCATCTCGCGGCTCGCGGCCCGGATGCGTGGGGATTTCACAGCCAGGGGCCGGTTGCCCTCGGCCATCGTCGTTTGAAGATCATGGACCTGTCGGACGGATCGGCGCAGCCGATGATCGACAGTCACCTGGGCCTGTCCCTTGCCTTCAACGGCGCCATCTACAATTTCCCGGAACTGCGTGCCGAACTCGAAGGCCTCGGCTATCAGTTCCATTCCGGCGGCGACACCGAAGTGCTGCTCAAGGGCTATCACGCCTGGGGCGCCGACATGCTGCCCAAGCTCAACGGCATGTTCGCGTTCGCCATCTGGGAGCGCGACAACAGAAGCCTGTTCATCGCCCGCGACCGTCTTGGTGTAAAGCCGCTGTATCTGTCGCGCACCGACAAGCGCCTGCGTTTTGCTTCTGCCCTGCCGGCTCTGCTGAAAGGCGGCGACATCAGCCCGATGCTCGACCCGATCGCACTCAACCATTACCTGAACTTCCACGCCGTAGTGCCTGCACCGCGCACCCTGCTGGCGGGGGTTGAAAAACTGCCGCCGGCGTCGTGGATGCGCGTCAGTGCCGAAGGCAAGGTTGAGCAGAAAGTCTGGTGGACGCTGCCCTATGGCCCGCACGCCGACGAAGCGAATCTGACCCTTGAAGACTGGCGCGACCGTGTGCTCGACAGCACGCGCGAAGCCGTTGCCATCCGTCAACGCGCTGCGGTGGACGTCGGCGTGCTGCTGTCCGGTGGCGTTGACTCGAGCATGCTGGTCGGTTTGCTCCGCGAAGTGGGCGTTAAGGATCTGTCGACCTTCTCCATCGGCTTCCAGGATGCCGGGGGCGAACGCGGCGATGAGTTTCAGTATTCGGACCTCATCGCCAAACACTACGGCACCAACCATCATCAGTTGCGCATCAAGGAAAGCGAGATCATCGAGCAACTGCCCGCCGCGTTCCGTGCGATGAGCGAGCCGATGGTTAGCCACGACTGCATCGCGTTTTATCTGCTGTCCCGCGAAGTCGCCAAGCATTGCAAGGTGGTCCAGAGCGGTCAGGGCGCGGACGAGTTGTTCGCCGGTTACCACTGGTACCCGCAAGTGGACGGCGCCAGCGACCCCTATGGGGCCTATCGCGATGCGTTCTTCGACCGCAGCTACGCCGAATACGCCGAAACCGTTACGCCGAAGTGGCTGACAGCGAATGACGCAGCCGGTGATTTCGTGCGCGAGCACTTCGCGATGCCGGGCGCTGATGCCGCAGTGGACAAAGCCCTGCGACTGGACAGCACTGTCATGCTGGTGGATGACCCGGTCAAGCGCGTCGACAACATGACCATGGCCTGGGGCCTCGAGGCGCGCACCCCGTTTCTGGACTATCGACTGGTCGAGCTGTCTGCCCGCGTTCCCGGCCGCTTCAAATTGCCCGACGGCGGCAAGCAAGTGCTCAAAGAAGCCGCGCGTCTGGTGATCCCGTCAGAAGTCATTGATCGCAAAAAAGGCTATTTCCCGGTGCCGGGCCTCAAGCACCTGGAAGGCAACACGCTCAACTGGGTGCGCGATCTGCTGCTCGATCCAAGCCAGAACCGCGGGCTGTTCAACCCGGTCATGCTCGACAAACTGCTGACAGATCCGCAGGGTCAATTGACGCCACTGCGCGGCTCCAAGCTGTGGCAGCTCGCAGCGCTGAACCTCTGGCTCAGCGAACAAGGACTCTGACCGATGAAAGCCAACGCTTCGATTCACAACCAGCGTTTGTTGCGCGGCCAGGCGCCGTCGTACGAACGCTTGCAGGCTCGCCTTGCCGAAGACGGCAGCACGCCTGAGACAGAACCGCTGGCTCTGCATTGCGGCTGGGGACGGCTGCTGATTGGCCATACCTACCCTGACCCGGCCTCTCTCGCGCAGGATTTGATCAACGAAAAGCAGGGCGAGCGCGACATCGCTTTATACGTCGCTGCCCCGCAACAGGTGCTGGCGCAATCGCCGCAACAGCTGTTTCTCGATCCGTCGGACACCCTGCGCCTGTGGTTCAGCGATTACCGCCCGGCCCAGCGCGTGTTTCGTGGCTTCAGGATTCGCCGGGCACAAAGCGAGGGAGACTGGACGTCGATCAACAACCTGTACATCGCCCGTGGCATGTTGCCCATCGACCCCAACCTGCTGACACCGCGTCATCAGGGCGGCCCGGTTTACTGGATCGCCGAAGACGAGGCCACCAATGCCGTGATCGGCAGCGTGATGGGCCTGAATCACCAAAAGGCTTTCAACGATCCCGAAAATGGCAGCAGCTTGTGGTGTCTGGCGGTTGATCCGCAATGCACACGGCCCGGTGTCGGCGAAGTGCTCGTGCGTCATCTGGTCGAGCACTTCCAGAGCCGGGGCCTGGCGTACCTGGATCTGTCGGTGCTGCATGACAATCAGCAGGCAAAGAGCCTTTACGCCAAGCTGGGGTTTCGCAACCTGCCGACCTTCGCCATCAAGCGTAAAAACGGCATCAACGAGAAGCTGTTTCTCGGCCCCGGCCCCCAGGCGGACTTCAACCCCTATGCCCGGATCATCGTAGAAGAAGCCCATCGCCGCGGCATCGAGGTGCAGGTGGATGACGCGGAAGCCGGGCTGTTCACGCTGATTCATGGCAGTCGCCGCGTGCGTTGCCGGGAGTCACTGAGCGACCTGACCACCGCGGTCAGCATGACGCTGTGTCAGGACAAACGCATGACCCAGAAGACGCTGAAGGCCGTAGGTCTGGCAGTGCCGGTGCAGCAGCTGGCCGGCAATGGCGACGATAACCTGGCGTTTCTTGAAGAACATCAGCGCGTCGTGGTCAAACCGGTCGACGGTGAGCAGGGTCAGGGCGTGGCCGTGGACCTTCGCACCATCGAAGACGTCCAGGCAGCGGTCGAGCGTGCTCGGCAGTTCGACAGTCGTGTGCTGCTCGAGAGCTTCCATGAAGGCCTGGACCTGCGCATCGTCGTGATCGGATTCGACGTGGTCGCCGCCGCGATCCGTCGGCCCGCCGAGATCATCGGCGATGGCCGTCACACCGTCGGCCAATTGATCGAGGCCCAGAGCCGGCGTCGGTCTGCCGCTACCGACGGCGAGAGCAAGATCCCGGTGGACGATGAAACCCGCCGCACCGTTGAAGAAGCGGGGTTCAGCTTCGACAGTGTGTTACCGGCCGATCAGCGCCTGGCCGTGCGACGCACCGCGAACCTGCACACCGGCGGCTGTCTGGAAGACGTCACCGCGATTCTTCACCCGGTACTCAAGGACGCCGCCGTACGCGCCGCGCGCGCCCTCGATATCCCGGTGGTCGGCCTGGACCTGATGGTCCCCGCCGCCGATCAGCCGGAGTACGTATTCATCGAAGCGAACGAGCGCTGCGGTCTGGCCAATCACGAGCCACAACCGACGGCCGAGCGCTTCGTCGATCTATTGTTTCCCCACAGCCAGCCTGCCCATGGCTAAGGCGCCATCCCTGTAGCAGTGAGCTTGCCGGCGGATCGAATCCGCCAGCGAGCCCGCTATCAGGTCATTCAGCGCCCCACACTGAGGTTCCTATGACGACTGCAAACATCCATGAACCGGATCTGAATTACCTGCAGAAAGTCCTGCTGGAAATGCTCGCGATCCCGAGCCCCACCGGTTTCACCGACACCATCGTGCGCTACGTCGCCGAGCGCCTGGAAGAACTGGGCATCCCGTTCGAGCTGACCCGCCGCGGCACCATCCGCGCCACGTTGAAAGGTAAACAGAACAGTCCCGACCGCGCCGTCTCCGCGCACCTGGACACCATCGGTGCCAGCGTTCGCGAAGTCAAAGACAACGGCCGGCTGGGTCTGGCCCCGGTCGGTTGCTGGTCCAGCCGCTTTGCCGAAGGCAGCCGCGTCAGCGTGTTCACCGACAATGGCGTGATTCGCGGCAGCGTGCTGCCATTGATGGCCTCCGGGCACGCGTTCAACACGGCCGTCGACACGATGCCCATCAGTTGGGACCACGTCGAAGTGCGCCTGGACGCCTACAGCGCGACCCGCGCGGATTGTGAATCGGTGGGCATCAACATCGGCGACTTCGTGGCATTTGACCCGTTGCCCGAGTTCACCGACAGCGGGCATATCAGCGCGCGCCATCTGGACGACAAGGCCGGCGTCGCCGCCCTGCTCGCGGCGCTCAAAGCCATCGTCGACAGCGGCGTCGAGCCCCTGATCGATTGCCACCCGCTGTTCACCATTACCGAAGAAACCGGCAGCGGCGCTGCGGGCAGCCTGCCGTGGGACGTCAGCGAGTTCGTCGGTATCGACATCGCCCCCGTTGCCCCCGGCCAGCACTCCAGCGAACACGCGGTCAGCGTGGCGATGCAGGATTCCGGCGGCCCCTACGACTATCACCTGTCACGCCATTTGCTGCGCCTGGGCGAGCAAAACGAACTGTCCGTACGCCGCGACCTGTTCCGCTATTACTACAGCGACGCGCACTCGGCGATCACTGCCGGTTACGACACGCGCACCGCCCTGCTGGCGTTCGGCTGCGACGCGACACATGGCTACGAACGCACCCACATCGACAGCTTGAGCACGCTGAGCCGTCTGCTCACCGCCTACATCATGAGCCCGCCAGTGTTTGCCAGCGACGCGCATCCGTCCAACGCATCGCTGGAGAATTTCAGCCATCAACTGGAGCACGACGCGCAGATGGAAAGCGACACTCGTGTGCCGTCGGTGGATACATTGGTGGGGCAGCGGTAGCCTGCCCGCACGGGGCGCGATAGCATCGCCGCCCCGTGTACTTTTTGTGATGGCCGAGAAACCTATGCTGATCCCTTACGACCAACTCGAAGCCGACACCCTGACGCGCCTGATCGAGGATTTCGTGACCCGCGACGGTACTGACAACGGCGACGACACCCCCCTCGAAACCCGCGTATTGCGGGTGCGCCATGCGCTGAGCAAAGGTCAGGCAGTGATTTTTTTCGACATGGACAGCCAGCAATGTCAGCTGATGCTCAAGCATGAAGTGCCAAAGGAATATTTCGAGGAATAGGTCACCTGCCCGGCAACCGGTTGGCGAGGTGCTGCAGCCGTGAGGCGATCCGTCGGATAACTTCTGCCCGATGAATCCTGATGCTCTGGGGCGCATCGATTCCCAGGCGCACTTGATTGCCGGTGATGCCCAGCACCTTCACGGTGATGTCATCGCCAATGTTGAAGGTCTCTCCGATTTCCCGCGTCAATACCAGCATACGTCCTACTCCTTGGCTGTAACCGAGGAAGCAGGTTGACGCTCAGGTCCCCGCGCTTCAATGCGCCAGAGCAAAATCAGTAACGCCCTTCATCCCTTCAAGAACATGGCCGACAGACGCGTCCTACGCACTTGGACATTTCCGGCCCACGCGTCGGAGAAAGGTACGGCAGACGTCAGGTTGTGCCTCAGGCACAACGCATCAGGCGGCTGACCAGCGCGGGCCGAGCAGGATGATGGTCGCGCCGATCACGCACAGGCCAACGCCGATCCAGTCGGACGTCAACGGTCGGACACGTTCGATAACGCCCAGCCAGGCAATGGAAGCAATGATGTAGATGCCACCGTAGGCTGCGTAGGCGCGCCCGGCATACGTGGCTTCGACCCGGGTCAACAGCACGGCGAACAGCGTCAGGCTGACCAGCGCCGGAATCACCCACAGCGCGCTCTTGCCCTGGCGCAGCCACATCCAGAAGGCATAACACCCGGCGATCTCGAACAGCGCGGCGAGGAAAAACCACAGGTAATTGAGCACAATGAGCCTCGTCTTGGGCAGCCGGAAAGTGCCGGCCACCCTATCAGAAAAGACCCGTTCAGAATGTCTGGCTCAGCTTCCGGACTTCGCCTTGGCGCGCATCTTCTCCGCCATAGTGGCCATCTCGTCGTACAGCAACTGAGGATTTTTCTGCTTGAGCTGCCAGGCCATTCGCCCTTGCTCATGGGGCAGGATCATGAACTCGCCACTGGCCACCTGCTGGTAGATGTAATCGGCGATGTCCCTCGCGCTGATGGGCGAACTCTCCAGCAACTTTCCAACCTGGGCTTTCATCGCCGGCGTGGGGCCGCGAAAGGAATCCAGCAAATTGGTCTGGAAGAACGACGGACACACCACATGCACGCTGATTTCCTGCTGGCGCAGCTCGATCAGCAGGCTCTCCGACAGCGCAACCACCCCCGCCTTGGCGACGTTGTAATTGCTCATCGCCGGCCCCTGCATCAATGCCGCCATGGAGGCGATGTTGATGATCTTGCCCTTGCTCTGTTCCAGCAGCGGCAAAAACGCTTTGCAGCCCTTGACCACCCCCATCAGGTTGATCGCGATCTGCCAGTCCCAATCCTCCAGCGACAATTCGCCAAAGAATCCGCCTGAAGCGACGCCGGCGTTGTTGACGATCACATCGATGCCGCCGAGTTTCTGTTCGCAGGCCTGGGCGAACGCGGTCAGCTGGCTGTAGTCCCGCACGTCACAGCGCTGAACGAAACCGTCCCCCCCTCCTTCGCGCACCAGGCGCAGGGTTTCCTGAAGGCCGCTGTCACTGACATCCGACAGCGCCAGCTGCCACCCTTCGCGCGCCCAGCGCAGCGCGATCTCGCGTCCCAGCCCGGACCCTGCGCCGGTGATCATGATGCGATTGTGCATAGCAGACGCCCTGTCGGTTGCGAAGAATTAGCCAGAGTGTAAACAGGAGGATTGTCCGACAAACCCTTCATCAGGTCGCTGAATATGAGAGGCAAACCGATGCTTTGAATGGATGGCCACTCTTTTGGATGTATTCGGTCTGCGGTTGATTAAAGCGCAGCGTGTTATATCAAACTTGGCGACCAGTTAGTTACAGGTTCGTTCCACACTAAGCCAGGCACTTTTTGCGCATTTTTAATCAAAATCTGCTGCGATAAATTGTCTTGCTAAAATTTCAAGCCCATGATTTATATTGTTTTTTCCACAGGTGTTAATTTTTATTTCCGCCGCTCAGAACCTTTTGATTAAAGCGATAGTCGGATTCATCAAGCAGCACAATGACTCGCCTGAGAGGCAACGTCTTGAGTTGCATAGCCATCTTCCAAGAACACTAGAAGGAACTCGTCATGGGCATCGGCACAATTCTGATCATCATCCTCATCCTGCTGTTGATCGGTGGACTTCCGGTATTCCCGCACTCCAGAAGCTGGGGCTACGGTCCGTCGGGCATCATCGGTACGATCCTGGTGATCCTGCTGATATTGGTGCTGCTGGGCAGGATTTAACTGCCGGGCTGACATTAAAAAGAACCGCGCTTAGGCGCGGTTTTTTTATGGAAGCGGTTCTGCTGGAGCAGAACTGTTTCGCCTTCGGCGAGTTACTTGGAAAAGCACCCCAAGTAACCAAGGGTGCTTGCTCTCGGTTAGGCCCGACTTCGTCGGGTTCCTTCACTCCGGCCTCGCTCCGTGCGCCCGCGCCGAACGGGCATCCATGCCCTGACGGCGCTCTCGCCGCATCCATGCGGCTCGGCCCACTCCACGAGACCTGCGTTCAGCCTGCACCAAAGTCGCGATTGGCGGTGTTTGAGCCTTTTGTGTACGAAGATCAAAAGCGCTTTAAAGCAGATCAAGAGCTTCCCGGCTGAAGCCGGTCCTACCGGGGTGTACGCGGTGTGCTTTTTAGTGGGACCGGCTTTAGCCGGGAATGGGTCGGTTTGAACACTAACAATTCAGAAACTTGCGTTCGTCCGTCAGCGGCAGCCACTGGGTGTTGAGGAGATCGGGGGGGGGGGGAATTTACAACGATCGAACAGAACGTTCTGGGGAAGCTAGGGCGTGAAGCCCTAGCCAGGTGCAGACATTACTTTTTCTTTTTTGCAGGCTTGTCGGCCTTTTCTGCCTTGTCTGATTTCTTGGCCTTTTCTGGCTTGCTGTCAGCTTTCTTTGCCGCCTTCTTTGGCTCAGCGGCTTTCTTTGGTTCAGCCGCTTTCTTGGTGTCTTTCTTGGTATCTTTCTTTTCAGAAGACTTAGAAAGAGTCGAGGCCGCCGCTGATTTCTTTTCCGGAGAGGACTTCTTGTCCTTCAAATCCTTGCTGGCTTTCGAAGCTTCACCTTTGGTTTTCTTGTCGTCTTTAGCCACGTTAACCACCTCTCGAAGAGTGCCGGTATTAGCACAAGGCCTGTGGGAATCTCCACACGCTGATCATTAGGCGAACCGGCGTAAAAGCGGTTCAATCTTTTTTAAGCACTGATCGCAAAAATGACATCTGCCTCAGATTTACCCGCGCCTGAACTGGCCCCTTCCCGGCTAAAGCCGGTCCCACTAAAGCAGCGCGGGCATTCAGTAAAACGTTTGGTGATCAAACCGACCTCTTCCCGGCTAAAGCCGGTCCTACACCGGACGCGCTTGTGATCTTGCTCTTCCTACGCAAAAACTCCAGTCACCGCCAAACGCGACTTGGGTGCAGGCTGAACGGAGGTCTCGCGGAGTGGGCCGAGCGGCATGGATGCCGCGAGAGCGCCGTCAGGACATGGATGTCCGTTCGGCGCGGGCCCACGGAGCGAGACCGGAGTGAGGGTACTCCGACGAAGGAGGAGCCCAACCAGGAGCACAAGCCCTTGGTTACTTGGGGCTTTATCAAGTAACTCGCCGAAGGCGAAACAGTCCTGCCGTTAGGCAGGGCCCCTAAACAAAAACGCCCCGAATTAATCGGGGCGCTTTCACAACAGCACTACCTCACATCAATGCGACACCGCACCACTGGCCCCCAGGCCCGTCTGCGAACGCACAAACTGCGGGAAGAACAACGCGCGCTCACCTTCTGCCGCCTTCGACTTATCCGTAATCGAGAAAAACCAGATCCCGACAAACGCAATCGCAATCGAAAACAACGCAGGATACTCGTACGGGAAAATCGCCTTCTCGTGATGCAGAATCTGCACCCAGATGGTCGGACCGAGCACCATCAACACCACCGCACTGACCAGCCCCATCCAGCCGCCGATCATCGCGCCACGCGTGGTCAGGTTCTTCCAGTACATCGAAAGCAACAACACCGGGAAGTTACAGCTCGCCGCAATCGAGAACGCCAGGCCCACCATGAACGCAATGTTCTGACTCTCGAACGCGATACCCAGCAGAATCGCCACGACCGCCAATGCAACCGTGGTGTACTTCGACACACGGATCTCGTCTTTCTCGTTAGCCTTGCCCGCCTTGATCACACTGGCATACAAGTCGTGAGACACCGCCGAAGCACCGGCCAGGGTCAGACCTGCCACCACCGCCAGAATGGTTGCGAACGCCACCGCCGAGATAAAGCCCAGGAACAGACTGCCACCGACCGCATCGGCCAAGTGAACCGCCGCCATGTTATTGCCGCCGAGCAGCGCGCCCGCCGCGTCCTTGAACGCCGGGTTGGTGCTAACCAAGAGGATCGCGCCAAAACCGATGATGAAGGTCAGGATGTAGAAGTAGCCGATGAAACCGGTCGCGTAGAGTACCGACTTACGGGCTTCCTTCGCGTCACTCACGGTGAAGAAGCGCATCAGAATGTGGGGCAAGCCCGCGGTGCCGAACATCAGCGCCAGACCCAGGGAGAACGCCGAAATCGGATCTTTCACCAGACCGCCCGGGCTCATGATCGCTTCACCTTTGGGGTGAACTTTCACCGCTTCCGAGAACAGCACGTTGAAGTCGAAGTTGACGTGCTTCATCACCATCAACGCCATGAACGACGCACCGGAGAGCAGCATCACCGCCTTGATGATCTGTACCCATGTGGTCGCCAGCATGCCGCCGAACAGCACGTACAGGCACATGAGGATACCGACGAGCACCACCGCCACCGCATAGTCCAGACCGAACAGCAGCTGGATCAGCTTGCCGGCGCCGACCATCTGCGCGATCAGGTAGAACGCCACGACCACCAGCGAACCGCAGGCGGACAAGGTGCGGATTTCCTTCTGCTTGAGGCGATAGGACGCCACGTCAGCGAAGGTGTACTTGCCCAGGTTACGCAGGCGTTCGGCGATCAGGAACAGGATAATCGGCCAGCCCACCAGGAAGCCGATGGAGTAGATCAGACCGTCGTAGCCGGAGGTGTACACCAGCGCGGAAATCCCCAGAAAGGACGCCGCCGACATGTAGTCACCGGCAATGGCCAGACCGTTCTGGAAACCGGTGATCTTGCCGCCTGCCGAGTAATAGTCCGACGCTGTCTTGTTCTTTTTCGACGCCCAGTACGTGATGTACAGGGTGAATCCGACGAAGACCACAAACATGATGATCGCCGACACGTTCAACGGTTGCTTCTGCACCACACCGGTCAGCGCTTCGGCTGCCCAGAGTGTCGGTGCGAAAGCCGCAAGGCCGAAGGCCGCAAGCAGGCGCCGGATCATTGCTGTGCCTCCTTCAGGATCGCGTTGTTCAGGTCATCGAACTCACCGTTTGCGCGGCGAACGTAGATGGCGGTCAGAATAAACGCGGACAGAATCAGCCCGACGCCGATCGGCATACCCCAGGTAATGGTTGATGTGGCGCTGAGTTTAGCGCCGAGAATCTGAGGCCCATACGCAATCAGAAGGATGAATGCGGCATAGAGCCCAAGCATGATTGCCGAGAGAATCCAGGCGAATCGTTCCCTTTTCGAGACCAGCTCCTTGAAGCGCGGGCTGTTCTGAATCGAGAGGTAAATGCTGTCGTTCATTGTTTTTGTCCTCGCAGCACAGATGGATGTCACGGTTTGCACTTTAGTCCGCTCTGCGTTGCACTCCAGACGACCTTAGTATTAGAACGACATTAGTTGAGATACGCCGAATTGCACCGCTTCTGCCGACCGCTTTGAAAGAAGTCATGACAGGCGAGCTGAATGGCCAATAAAAAACCGCCTGGCGATGGCTCACCAGGCGGTTCGGTGCAACGTTAAACTTTTGTGACCGGTTACTTGCCGGTCCACTCCTTGACGCGATCCGGGTGTTTCGCGACCCAGTCCTTGGCCGCCGCTTCAGGCTTGGCGCCGTCCTGGATGGCGAGCATGACTTCGCCGATTTCATCCTTGTTGGCCCACTGGAACTTCTTCAGGAAGTCCGCCACGTCGGGGGCCTTCTTCGCCAGGTCCAGGCTGCCGATGTTGTCGACGGTTTCAGCCGCACCGTATACACCTTTCGGGTCTTCGAGGAACTTCAGCTTCCACTTTGCGAACATCCAGTGCGGCACCCATCCGGTCACCGCAATGGACTCCTTCTTGTTCTCCGCGCGGGTCAGCTCGGCGATCATGCCGGCGCCCGAACTGGCCTGCAGCTTGTAACCGTCGAGGCCGTAATCCTTGATCGCTTGATCGGTCTTGATCATGACGCCTGAACCGGCGTCGATGCCGACGATTTTCTTCTTGAAGGAGTCGTCGGTCTTGAGGTCTGCCACCGAGTTGGCTTTCACATACTCAGGCACGATCAGGCCGATTTTCGCGTCCTTGAAGTTGGGGCCGTAGTCGGTGACCTTGTCCTTGTTCTTGGTCCAGTACTCGCCGTGGGTCACGGGCAGCCAGGCGGACAGGATCATGTCCAGTTTGCCGGTCGCGACGCCCTGCCACATGATCCCGGCGGCAACGGCCTGCAGCTTCACCGGATAACCCAGTTTCTGCTTGATCACCTCGGCGGCGACGTTGGTGGTGGCAACACTGTCGGACCAGCCATCGACATAACCGATGCTCAGCTCGGGTTTGGCGTCGGCATGGGCCAGCGTGGAACTGATGGCCAGTGCCAGCGCGGCACCGACACCCAGGATTTTTCGCATCGTCATTTTCACTTCCCCGGTAGTCCAGAACCCGACAGCGGTCGGGCGTCGTTAACGTTCTTATAACGTCGCACTCGCGCCCTGGTTCGGGGCAAGCCACGCGTTTCACGCTTCCACCACGTGCCCGCGCAGACGCAATCACTGCGTGGACAATGGATCATCAACCCCCACAGACCTTGTGCCTTTCCTGCCAGCGACACCCAGCCACCCGGTAAACGACATCACCGGGCCATCAACGACAGACAGGTCGTAACGACGCTATGAAACCGTCCGAAAATTGCATGGCGTGCAAAAGCGCAGAGAGGATGAGGTGTGTAACCGCGTCATCTTGCTACTATGCCGACCTTCGCCCCACTTCGGCCCCGTCATGTCCGCAACCTCCCGCTCCCCTGTCGCCCTCCTTTATCTGCTCTCCTGTCTGATTGCCCTGCTTGGCCTGTGCGGCTATTGGTACTGGCTGGGCAAGCCGGTGATTCTGCCGGACGCTGCCACGCCGACCCACAAACTGCAGTGCGCGTCCTACACGCCGTTTGACAAGGATCAATCGCCCTTCGACCAGCCGTTCACCCTGCGCCCCGCGCGCATGGACGCAGACCTCGCGTTGCTGGCGACCCGTTTCGACTGCATTCGCACCTATTCCATGACCGGCATGGAAGCGCTTCCCGACATTGCTCGCAAGTACGGCCTCAAGCTGATGCTCGGCGCCTGGGTCAACGGCAATCCGGTCGACACGGCCAAGGAAATCAAGGCACTGGTGACGGCAGCCAATACGCATCCGGATGTCGTGACGGCAGTGATCGTCGGCAACGAAAGCCTGTTGCGCAAGGAAGTCACTGGCGCTCAACTGGCCACGTTGATTCGTCAGGTCAAGGCTCAGGTCAAGCAGCCGGTGACCTACGCAGACGTCTGGGAGTATTGGCGGCAGTACCCTGAAGTCGCGCCTGCCGTGGATTTCCTGACGATCCACCTGCTGCCGTACTGGGAAGACGACCCCACCGGCATCGACGAAGCCCTGGCCCACGTCGCGCAGATCCGCGAAACGTTCGGCAAGCAATTCGCGCCCAAGGACATTCTCATCGGCGAGACCGGCTGGCCCAGCGAAGGCCGCCAGCGTGAAACGGCGTTGCCCAGCCGGGTCAACGAGGCGCGATTCATTCGCAGTTTCGTCACGATGGCCGAGCAGCACGGTTGGCACTACAACCTGATCGAGGCCTTCGACCAGCCCTGGAAGCGCCAGTCCGAAGGCGCCGTGGGCGGTTACTGGGGGCTGTTCGACGCGGATCGCCAGGACAAAGGCGTGCTGGCCGGGCCGGTCTCGAACCTGCCCTTGTGGCCATTCTGGCTGACGGTCAGTGGTGCGATCGCCCTGATGGCCCTGGCGTGGGCCGGCCGTGTCAGTCAACCACGCAGCGCGCTGATGCTCCCGTTGCTGGCGGCGTTCGCCGGTTGCTGCATCGGCACGTGGGGTGAACTGGCCCGGGTGACCAGCCGCTTCGCCGGCGAATACCTGTGGGCGGCGGCGCTGGTAGCGCTCAATCTGCTGGTCCTCGCCCACGCAGCGCTGGCGTTGTCAGCCCGCGCGGGCTGGCGCGAGCGGGTGTTCGCCTGGCTGGACGCTCGGGCCGGGTGGTGGTTGTACGCCAGCGGCTTCGCAGCGGCGGTGATGATGCTGGCGATGGTCTTTGATCCGCGCTACCGCAGCTTCGCGACGGCGACGCTGTGGCTCCCCGCCTTGGTCTACCTGATTCGCCCGGTGGCGGCACCGCGCCGGGAAATCGGCCTGCTGATGTTCATCGTCGGCGCGGGCATCGTGCCGCAGCTGTTTCGCGAAGGCTTGAGCAATCCTCAAGCGTGGGCGTGGGCGGCGGTGAGCCTGCTGATGGCGCTGGCACTGTGGCGCAGCGTGCGCATCGATGTTCGGTTAACCGCGCCGAGCGGTACGCGGACCCGCAGCGAAGAGGCTGTGTAACCGAGTGTGCGGCGCCACGGATACATTGTGTTACCGCCGAGGGACTGAAAAGCCCGAAGGCGGGTAACACGGAAACAAAAAACCGTTACACCGCAGGGGTGGCGATTGATCAGATTTCACAACCCCTTGATTTAAAAGGGATTAAAAAAGTTGGCACGCACCCTGCTATATCTCCTGCATAACAAGAACAAAATGTGAAAACCCAATAAAAATAAGATGAATCGGCTCTGACATAACAAGAACAACGGCACAGAGACGCAGCCAACAGATTTTTTTGGAGTAGAAACGCTTTACCGAGGCCCCGGCCTCGCAGCCCGACCGAGAACAATAAAACTACCCTCAGGTAGCGGCCAGAACGGGTTGGATCACCTCTCGCAGAAGAGGAATCAAAGCAGGTCAGCGCTCAAAAAAATACGTTTGCTCTTGTATCCCGTATGGGGATCACCGAAGACGCTGTAAAGGGACCGGTTGCCAATAACAACAACAGACCGCCCTACAACAATAAGAAAGAGCACGTGCAACGATTTAAAGGGGAGCCTCGGCTCCCCTTTATGCTGTCTGGGCTTTGGCGTTCAGCGCTCGGTTTTTTAAGTCACGCCTGCCGAGCCCGCACCAGCCGCAACCCGGCAATCACCACCGCGAACACCGCCAGACTGGCCGTGTACAGCACCAGCGCCAGTATCCCCAGCAACAAGCCAACGACCGCGAGCGCCCGGCCAACCTGACGGGGCACAAAGAACGCGACCAGCGATGCAATCAGCGCGCCCCACCCGAACACACCGAAGTGAATCCACAGGCCCAGGTTCGAGCGCAACTGGCACTGCCATTTCGACGCCTCGTCAGCGCAAATTCCTACCCATTGCACGTCTTCCATCAGGCCGTAGCGCAAGCCATAACTGACGGCCAGCCACAGCAACAGGATAAAAAACAGCACCACCAACGGCAGACGACGGGACACGACACACTCCAGAAAATAACCAACGGCGCGCAGCATAGCCGCAGCCGCCCGGGCAAAACCATACGGGCGATAAAAAGCACGAGCAGACAGGCCAGAAGTGCCATAACCTGTATCGTCGCGGAGGGTCATGCGAGAGTCGCTTGCCGTCACGGCACTTTGGCACTACACCCGTGTCATAGCCTGCGTATTTCAACAGCACATCATTCCCAAGGGATTCAGTCATGCTTCGTTTTCTGCGCCTCGCCGCCTTATCAGGCGGCCTGTTTTTGAGTGCGTCCGTGATGGCGGTCGATATCGATCCGTCCAGCTATGGCTTCCCCTTGACCAATCCGTTCGAAGCGACCATCGCCACGACCCCACCGGATTTGCGTGCCAAGGTGCCTGAAGACGCCGACATCGATCAGGACGATTACAGCCTCACAATGCGCCCGGAGCGTGAGTTCACACTGCCGGACAACTTCTGGGCCGTGAAGAAATTGCGTTATCGCCTCGCCAAACAAGACCACCCTGCGCCGCTGATCTTCCTGATCGCCGGCACCGGCGCGCCTTATAACAGCACCCTGAACGAATACCTGAAGAAGCTTTATTACGGCGCGGGTTACAACGTCGTACAGCTTTCGTCGCCGACCAGTTATGACTTCATGAGCGCCGCTTCGCGTTTCGCCACCCCTGGCGTGACCAAGGAGGACGCCGAAGACTTGTACCGCGTCATGCAGGCCGTTCGCGCCCAGCAGTCCAAACTGCAGGTCACCGAGTATTACCTGACCGGCTACAGCCTCGGCGCGCTGGATGCGGCCTTCGTCAGCAAACTCGACGAAACCCGCCGCAGCTTTAACTTCAAGAAAGTGCTGCTGATCAACCCTCCGGTGAACCTCTACACGTCGATCACCAACCTCGACAAAATGGTTCAGACCGACGTTAAAGGCATCACCAACAGCACCACCTTCTATGAACTGGTGCTGCAGAAGCTGACCCGCTACTTCCGCGAAAAAGGTTACATCGACCTGAACGATGCCCTGCTGTATGACTTCCAGCAGTCCAAGCAGCACCTGTCCAATGAACAGATGGCGATGCTGATCGGCACCTCGTTCCGCTTCTCCGCCGCCGATATCGCGTTCACTTCCGACCTGATCAACCGTCGCGGCCTGATTACCCCGCCCAAGACCCCGATCAGCGAAGGCACCAGCCTGACGCCGTTCCTCAAGCGCGCGCTGCAATGCGATTTCGATTGCTACGTCACCGAGCAGGTCATCCCGATGTGGCGTGCCCGCACCGACGGCGGCAGCCTGCTGCAACTGGTTGATCAGGTCAGCCTGTACGCGCTCAAGGATTACCTGGCCAGCAGCAAGAAGATTGCGGTGATGCACAACGCCGACGACGTGATCCTCGGCCCGGGCGACCTCGGTTTCCTGCGCAAGACATTTGGCGATCGCCTGACCGTTTACCCTTACGGCGGTCACTGCGGCAACATGAACTATCGCGTCAACAGCGACGCCATGCTGGAGTTTTTCCGTGGCTAAACGTCTATTGCTTATCGCCGCCCTCCTCTGCGCTGGCGCCGTCCACGCGGCCGACGCGCCGATCGTTTCCCAGGCAGCCCCGGTCCAGCGGATCGACAACCCGGATGGGTTCACCGAGCCGTTGAAGTCGCTGAAATTCAACCCGGGTCTGGACGCTCAGGAGTTCGAGCGCTCGTCGCTCAACGCACTGAATGTCTACGATCCGCTCGAATCCTGGAACCGCCGGGTTTACCACTTCAACTATCGCTTCGATGAGTGGGTGTTCCTGCCGGTGGTCAACGGCTACAAATACGTCACGCCGAGCTTCGTGCGCACCGGCGTCAGCAACTTCTTCAGCAACCTGGGCGATGTGCCGAACCTGCTGAACAGCCTGCTGCAGTTCAAGGGCAAGCGCTCGATGGAGACCACCGGCCGCCTGATCGTCAACACCACCCTGGGCATCGCCGGGCTGTGGGACCCGGCGACCATGATGGGCCTGAAGAAACAGAGCGAAGACTTCGGTCAGACCCTGGGTTTCTATGGCGTTCCGGCCGGTCCGTACCTGGTGCTGCCGATCCTCGGCCCATCGAACCTGCGTGACACTGGCGGTCTGGTCTTCGACTTCACCGCTGAATCGCAGATCAACTTCCTCAACGTCGCCCAGGTCAGCGAAGACCACCCTGAGCTGTACCTGCTGCGCGCCATCGACCGTCGTTACACCACCAGCTTCCGCTACGGTCAGATGGACTCGCCGTTCGAGTACGAGAAAGTGCGTTACGTGTACACCGAAGCCCGCAAGCTGCAGGTTTCCGAGTAACGCGGCCTGAACGCTGCCGGCACTGCTGGCAGCAAAACCTGTAGACCGGTTTCAGCCGGGAAGAGGCCCGTCGGCACGCCATCACATTCGGGGTGTTAATGCCGGCGTCTTCCCGGCTAAAGCCAGTCCTACCAGTGCACGGTCCGGCCGCTGGAGATCTAGCGGCTGCTCACACCTCTTCGCGAGCAAGCTCGCTCCCACATGGACAGTGTTTGCTGCTCGACCTTACGGCGCCCGGATGAAGGGGCTCCCCAACAGTATCCGGAACAAGCCCCAGACCCATCGCCAAACCCGATCATTCCCCCGCAAAAACCTCACCCATCCATCGCCCCAACAGGCCTACCATAGGCGCCATTCCCCTTCTGCCGGAGTGAGCCCCATGCCTCAATTTCGTAACGTGCTGTCGATCCAGGCCGGCCAACCGACGTCGGACGGCGCTGGCGTCAAGCTGACCCGAGTGTTCGGCGGGCCAGGCGTTGAATCCTTCGACCCGTTCCTGATGCTCGACGAGTTCGGCTCCGAGAACCCTGATGAATACATTGCCGGCTTTCCGCCGCATCCCCATCGCGGGTTTGAAACCGTGACCTACATGCTCGAAGGCCGCATGCGCCATGAAGATCACATGGGCAACGTCGGCCTGCTGCAAGGCGGCGGCGTGCAATGGATGACCGCGGCGCGCGGGGTCATTCACAGCGAAATGCCCGAGCAGGAAAAAGGCGCCATGCGCGGCTTCCAGCTGTGGCTCAACCTGCCCGCCAAAGCGAAGATGGGCGACGCCGGCTACGACGACATTCAGCCTGAGCGCATTCCGCGCATCACCACGCAGAACGGCGTCGACGTTGTGGTCATCGCAGGTCAATTCGACGACGGTCAGATGTCCCAGGCAGGCGCCGTGCAGCGTCCGGATACCGAGCCGCAGTATTTCGATTTCCACATGCCCGCCGGCAGCCACATCAACCCGCGCGTCGCCGAGGGCCATCGCGTGCTGCTGTACGTGTACGAAGGTGAAGTCGAGATTGCAGGACAGCCGCAGAAACTGGGCACGAGCCGTCTCGCGCGGTTGTCGGAAAGGGGTGAAATTCAGCTGAACACCCAGGCGGGCGCCCGCCTGCTGCTGATCGCTGGCAAGCCGCTGAACGAACCGATCGTGCAATACGGCCCGTTTGTGATGAACAGCCGTGAAGAAATCGAACAGGCCCTGCGGGATTTTCGGGATGACAAACTGACGGCGTGATCGCCGTCCCTCCGGCATTCAGCAACGCAGTCAGTCCAGCCGCAAGAACCGCTTCAACTCTTCCTTCTGGGCCATCGCATCGCGGCGGCCCAGCTCGATGAGCTCGCTGCAATAACCCGACTCGAACAGCAGATAACTCAGCACCCCCGCCCCGCTGGTCTTGGTCGCGCCCGGGCCGCGCAGAAACGTGCGCAGCGCCGGGGGCAGTTCGCGGCGATGGCGGGCGGCGATTTCGTCGATGGGCTGGCTGGGCGAAATCACCAGCACCTCCACGGGCGCCAGGGACTGAATGGGCGTGGATTCCGACGACTGCGGCCTGGGCTCGTCGGGCCCGGGCAGCATTCGGCTGACCAGATTCAGCCGTTCCAGCAATTCAATGTCACTCTCCAGGCTGTCGATGAACGTGCTGTTGAGCATGTGCCCGCCGATCTGCGCGAGGCTCGGCTGCGTGCCACGGACCGCGCGCGGCACAGGCGGGTTCGCGCCCGGGCCACGGGGGTTGCCGCTGACGCCCACCACCAGCACACGGTTGGCGCCCAGGTGCAGCGCCGGACTGATCGGCGCCGACTGCCGCACCGCGCCGTCACCAAAATATTCCTGCCCCAGTTTCACCGGCGCGAACAGCAAGGGAATCGCCGAACTGGCCAGCAGATGGTCGATGGTCAAGCGCGTGGGCAGGCCGATGCGGCGGTGCCGCAGCCAGGATTCGATCGTGCCCTTGCCCTGATAAAACGTGACCGCCTGCCCCGACTCGTAACCAAACGCGGTGATTGCCACAGCGCGCAGATGCTTTGCTTCAATGGCTTCCTGGATGCCGTCGAGGTTGAGCCGCGCGGTCAGCAGATCCTTCAGCGGCGAACTGTCGAGCAGCGCCACCGGCACCTGTTGGCGACCGATCCCCAACAGGCTGCGACCGAAGAACCGCGCGGCCTGCCGAACGACCCCGGGCCAGTCACTGCGCAACACTTGGTGGCTGCGAAAGCCCTGCCAGAAGTCGGTCAGCTCGTGGACCGCGGTACGAAACTGCGCCGCGCCGCTGGCCAGCTTCACCGCGTTGATCGCCCCGGCGGAGGTGCCGACAATGACCGGAAAGGGGTTTTTGGCGCCGACCGGCAGCAGGTCGGCAATGCCGGCGAGCACGCCCACCTGATACGCCGCGCGGGCGCCACCGCCGGACAGGATCAGCCCGGTGATGGGCTCGACGCCGGGAGATATCGCTGAGTCGTCGCGCACCGCTTGTTGTTCTATGGCGCTTGTCGTCATGGGGATTGAGTTCTCGGTTTCAGCCACGCTTCTTGTACAGCTTCGGCTCACCCGGCGGCCGACTCTTGAAGCGCCGGTGCGCCCACAGGTACTGCTCGGGGCATTCGGTGACCGCGCGCTCGACCCAATGATTGATGCGAATGCAGTCCGCCTCGTCGCTCTCCCCCGGAAAATCGCTCAGCGGCGGATGGATCACCAGCTTGTAACCACTGCCGTCGGCCAGACGCTCCTGAGTGAACGGCACGACCAGCGCGTGGCCGAGCTTGGCGAATTTGCTGGTGGCCGGCACGGTGGCCGCCTGAATACCGAACAGCGGCACGAAGATGCTCTGCTTGGCGCCGTAGTCCTGATCTGGCGCATACCAGATCGCGCGGCCCTTGCGCAGTTGCTTGATCATGCCGCGCACGTCTTCGCGCTCGACAGCGATGGAATCCTGGTTATGCCGCTCGCGGCCGCGTCGCTGCACATAATCGAACAGCGCATTCTTGTGCTCGCGGTACATGCCGTCGATGGTGTGCTGCTGGCCGAGCAAAGCCGCGCCGATTTCCAGCGTTGTGAAGTGCAGCGCCATGAGGATGACGCCATGGCCGTCCAGCTGCGCCTGCTTTAAATGATGAAGGCCTTCGATGTGGGCCAGCCGCGCAAGACGGGGCTTGCTCCACCACCAGCTCATGGCCATCTCGAAAAAGGCGATGCCGGTAGAGGCGAAGTTCTCCTTGAGCAGGCGTTTGCGCTCGGCCTTTGAATACTGGGGAAAACACAGCTCGAGGTTGCGCGCGGCAATCACCCGTCGATCGGTCGCCTGGTAATACATGACCCAGCCCAGCGCACGGCCAATCACAAGCAACACGCGAAACGGCAACTGCACGATCAGCCAGAGCACGCCCAGCCCCAGCCACAGCAGCCAGAAGCGGGGATGAAGAAAGTGAGCTCGAAAACGCGGGCGATCCATTACAGCTTCCGTCAAGACAAAGGCGGGCATTCTACATCGGTTCGCGCAGATCGTGCCCCCGTCGGTTGCGCCTCCCTTGCGGCTGGCGGGCGTTATCGTTATAAGTCTCGGCACTTTTAGCGACAAGCCGCTGTATGCCGACATGAGCCAAATCGAATTGCAAGACAAGGACCCCGTGTTCCAGCTGAAGGGCAGCATGCTGGCCATCACTGTGCTGGAACTGGCCCGCAACAACCTCGAAGCGCTGGATCGTCAACTGGCGGCAAAAGTCGCCCAGGCGCCGAACTTCTTCAGCAATACACCGCTGGTGCTGGCCCTCGACAAGTTGCCGCCGGATGAAGGCGCGATCGATCTGCCGGCAATGATGCGCATCTGCCGCCAGCACGGGTTGCGCACCCTGGCCATTCGCGCCAATCGCATCGAAGACATCGCCGCCGCCATTTCCATCGACCTGCCGGTATTGCCGCCTTCGGGCGCGCGGGAGCGACCGCTCGATCCGACGGAAGGCGAAGTCAAAAAGAAGCCGGAAATCATCGAAAAACCGCCCGAGCCGCTGATCAAGCCGACCAAGATCATCACGGCGCCTGTGCGCGGTGGTCAGCAGATCTACGCCCAAGGCTCGGATCTGGTGGTGATTTCCTCGGTCAGCCCCGGCGCCGAACTGCTCGCCGACGGCAACATTCACGTGTACGCCCCGATGCGCGGCCGCGCGCTGGCCGGGATCAAAGGCGATACCAAGGCTCGGATTTTCTGCCAGCAAATGGTCGCCGAACTGATCTCCATCGCCGGTCAGTACAAGGTGTCCGAAGACCTGCGCCGGGATCCGCTGTGGGGCGCCGGTGTGCAGATCAGTCTGTCCGGCGACGTGTTGAACATCACCCGTCTTTAACGGATACTGCGCCATTTTTAAGCCACTCTGATTCGTCGCGAAAACGACGCGAAGGCACCGGAATGTTCGGGTTATTTTTTTGTTTTCCCGAGCAGGGATTCCGTTACGGATTCCGATCACCGCCCTCGCCCGCTTTAGTTGCGCCGTCACGAGGGGCTCTTCAGGGACTCAACGTCCTTTTCCTCTAGGGGTGATACACCTTGGCCAAGATTCTCGTGGTTACATCCGGCAAGGGTGGTGTGGGCAAGACCACCACCAGCGCCGCCATCGGTACCGGTCTCGCACTGCGCGGCCACAAAACAGTTATCGTCGACTTCGACGTCGGCCTGCGTAACCTCGACCTGATCATGGGTTGCGAACGTCGCGTCGTTTACGACTTCGTCAACGTAGTCAACGGCGAAGCCAACCTGCAGCAAGCGCTGATCAAGGACAAGAAGATCGAAGGTCTTTACGTCCTCGCTGCCAGCCAGACCCGTGACAAAGACGCGCTGACCAAGGAAGGCGTGGAAAAAGTCCTGATGGAACTCAAGGAAACCTTCGAGTACGTCGTCTGTGACTCCCCTGCCGGTATCGAAACGGGCGCTCACCTGGCGATGTATTTCGCCGACGAAGCCATCGTTGTGACCAACCCGGAAGTGTCTTCGGTTCGTGACTCGGACCGCATGCTGGGCCTGCTGGCCAGCAAGTCCCGCCGCGCCGAGCGTGGTGAAGACCCGATCAAGGAGCACTTGCTCCTGACCCGCTACAACCCTGAGCGCGTGAGCAAGGGCGAGATGCTGGGCGTGGAAGACGTCAAGGAGATCCTCGCGGTGACCCTGCTGGGCGTGATTCCGGAGTCCCAGGCCGTACTCAAGGCGTCCAACCAGGGCGTGCCGGTCATCCTTGATGATCAGAGCGACGCTGGCCAGGCGTACAGCGATGCCGTTGACCGTCTGTTGGGCAAGGACCGTGAGCACCGCTTCCTGGACGTACAGAAAAAAGGATTTTTCGAACGCCTGTTCGGGGGTAACTGATGAGCATTTTTGACTTCTTTCGTGCCAACAAAAAGCCCAGCACCGCGTCGGTAGCGAAAGAGCGTCTACAGATCATCGTGGCGCATGAACGCGGCCAACGCAGCACCCCGGATTACCTGCCTGCCTTGCAGAAGGAGCTGGTAGAGGTGATCCGCAAGTACGTCAATATCGGCAACGATGACGTGCATGTCGCTCTTGAAAATGACGGCAGCTGCTCGATTCTGGAACTTAATATCACCCTGCCTGATCGTTGATCGAGAAGGCAGTCGCCACGGCGGCCCGGTTGCCTGAATCCCTTGGCGGAATCAGGCAAGCGCGCCGCCGTTGGCGTTCCTGAAGACCTGTTTTCTGCGCCGCGATGGCTGTTTCGATCGTGCTGCGCCTGTTTGAGTGATGAGGCGTTCAATGCCGCTGTCCAACGTTCATATCCTCCATCAGGACGACGCTGTCCTGGTGGTGAACAAACCCACCCTGCTGCTCTCGGTCCCTGGTCGCGCTGACGATAACAAGGACTGTCTGATTACCCGCCTGCAGGAAAACGGCTACCCCGAGGCGCGCATCGTCCATCGGCTGGACTGGGAAACGTCCGGGATCATTTTGCTGGCCCGTGACGCGGACACGCACCGTGAGTTGTCCCGGCAGTTTCATGACCGCGAGACGGAGAAGGCCTATACGGCACTGGCCTGGGGTCAGCCCGACCTGGACAGTGGCAGTATCGATTTGCCGTTGCGCTACGATCCGCCGACCAAGCCGCGTCATGTGGTGGATCATGAGTTCGGCAAGCATGCGCTGACGTTCTGGAAGGTGCTGGAGCGGTATGACACCCATTGTCGGGTTGAGTTGACGCCGATCACGGGGCGTTCGCATCAGTTGCGGGTGCATATGTTGTCAATCGGGCATCCGTTGCTGGGCGATGGTTTGTACGCCCATCCGGAGGCCCTGGCGGCGTATCCGCGGTTGTGTCTGCATGCGAGCATGCTGGCATTTACCCATCCAGGGACGGGCGAGCGGGTAAGGTTTGAGTGTCCGGCGCCGTTTTGATTTTGTTCGTCAGAACAGACTGGAGATCAAGAACATCTGCCTAACGGCAGATCATTTCGCCTTCGGCGAGTTACTTGGAAAAAGCCCCCCAAGTAACCAAGGGGGCTTGCTCCTGGTTGGGCCCCTCGTTCCTCGGGGTCCCTTCACTCCGGTCCCGCTCCGTGGGCCCGCCGCCATCCGCCATCCATGGCGGGGGGCGGCTCTCGCGGCATCCATGCCGCTCGGCCCACTCCGCGAAACCTCCGTTCAGCCTGCACCAAAGTCGCGTTTTGCGGTGTCTGGACTTTTTGTGTAGGAAGATCAAAAGCACAGCAACAGCAACAGCATTCGCGAGCAAGCTCGCTCCCACGGGGAGAGAGCCAGGCCAGCAAAATAGTCAGCGCCCACACCGGCCTCTTCCCGGCTAAAGCCGGTCCTACAAAAAGCACACTGCGTACCCCCGTAGGACCGGCTTCAGCCGGGAAGCTTTTGATCTTGATCTTGATCTCAAACACAAGAGTTTCAGACGACATCAATCGCGACTTGGGTGCAGGCTGAACGCAGGTTTCGCGGAGTGGGCCGAGCCGCAGGGATGCGGCGAGAGCGCCGTCAGGACATGGATGTCCGTTCGGCGCGGGCCCACGGAGCGAGACCGGAGTGAAGGAACCCGACGAAGTCGGGCCCAACCGAGAGCAAGCACCCTTGGTTACTTGGGGTGCTTTTCCAAGTAACTCGCCGAAGGCGAAACAGTCTGCCCCCAGGCAGACGCTTTTGATCTTAAGGATCTTGATCTTGATCTTGATCTCGATCAAAACACCTTTTGGCCTGTAAACTCCCGCCCATTGCTGCCTGGAGTAACCTATGCGCGAAGAGTTGAATCAGGGCCTTATCGATTTCCTGAAGGCCTCCCCCACCCCCTTCCATGCCACCGCCAGCCTGGTCCAACGCCTCGAAGGCGCCGGCTACCAGCGGCTCGACGAACGCGAGCCCTGGTACACCGAAGCGGGCGGCCGCTACTACGTCACCCGCAACGACTCCTCCATCGTCGCCTTCAAACTCGGCCGCCTGTCGCCCCTCACCGGCGGCATCCGCCTCGTCGGCGCCCACACCGACAGCCCGTGCCTGCGCGTCAAGCCGCAACCCGAACTGCAACGTCAGGGCTTCTGGCAACTGGGCGTCGAAGTCTACGGCGGCGCCTTGCTTGCGCCATGGTTTGACCGCGACCTCTCCCTCGCCGGCCGCGTCACCTTCCGCCGCGACGGCAAAGTCGAAAGCCAGCTGATCGACTTCAAGCTGCCCATCGCGATCATCCCCAACCTCGCGATCCACCTCAATCGCACCGCCAACGAAGGCTGGGCGATCAACCCGCAGACCGAACTGCCGCCGATCCTGGCCCAGGTCGCCGGTGACGAACGTCCCGACTTCCGCGCCCTGCTGACCGATCAACTGGCCCGCGAGCACGGCCTGAATGCCGACGTCGTTCTCGACTACGAACTCAGCTTCTACGACACCCAAAGCGCCGCCGTCATCGGCCTCAACGGCGACTTCATCGCCGGCGCCCGCCTCGACAACCTGCTGTCCTGCTTCGCCGGGCTGCAAGCGCTGCTCAATGCCGATCGCGACGAGACCTGCCTGCTGATCTGCACCGACCACGAAGAAGTCGGCTCAACATCCGCCTGTGGTGCCGACGGCCCGATGCTGGAACAAGTGCTGCAACGCCTGCTGCCGGAAGGCGACGACTACGTGCGTACGATTCAGAAATCCCTGCTGATCTCCGCCGACAATGCCCACGGCGTGCACCCCAACTATGCCGAAAAGCACGACGCCAACCACGGCCCGAAACTCAACGCCGGCCCGGTGATCAAGGTCAACAGCAACCAGCGCTACGCCACCAACAGCGAAACCGCCGGTTTCTTCCGTCACCTGTGCATGGCCGAAGAAGTGCCGGTACAAAGCTTCGTTGTGCGCAGCGACATGGCTTGCGGCTCGACCATCGGCCCGATCACCGCAGGCCACCTCGGCGTTCGCACCGTCGACATCGGTCTGCCGACCTTCGCCATGCACTCGATCCGCGAACTGGCCGGCAGCCAGGACCTGGCGCATCTGGTGAAGGTGTTGTCGGCGTTCTATGCGAGTGCCGAGTTGCCCTGATTATCAACAGCGCGTTGCGGCGCTCGCCGCAGCACGCTTTTTCCTACCCTCCTGTCATTCCTGCGTTGCGACCGGCAAGGGCTGCGCTGCCTGGGGCTCATCGTGCCCACGACAACAATTACGCTACTTCAATACCCTAACCACTCGAGCTGGTTCCGAATCGGAATAATGTCTATCGCAACTTAATATAACGTCGATAACCATTTTGATGGACTGAGGCTATACCGCACGCCCTATAATCAAGTGGCATCCTCCACTCATACAAAGGAATAGCATCATGGATAATCAAAATAGCGGTTCAGCGATCAAGCCGATCATCGTCATCATTCGCTCGGGCGGATTCGACGTTGAAAGAGGTGGCTCTGCTGGTGACACCATGGAGCTATACGGAAGTTCTGAAAAGAACGCCAGGATTGATATTAAAGACCAAACCCAAATGTTAGCCACGACTGAAGCAAATGAATTCGGCGGTTGGAAAGTGCTGCTCAATGACCTTGCGAAGGGCGAACACCGCTTTGTCGCAGGCGCTCAGGCGACGGGCATTGTGTCGGAAGAGTATTCGGTCAACAATTTGGCACCACCCCAGTAATAATACGTCTGGATGACAGTCTGGCTTCGCTTACGGCACTGCGCGCCACGGATGACGAGACGCGCAGTCGGCTTATTTTCGATACATCAGGTAAACCCTGCTTGATGATAAAAATCAAAAATAACCAGCTAGAGCAAATTAAGTAATGATTGAAGAGTTTAGGTGTAGAGGCACAACCAGCGCTCTACGAATACCCAAGGCCACAGTTGATATTAAGCTGCGGACACCAACCTCAAACAATGGACCGCTCGAACATGACCCACTCCTTAAAACCAACATGATATGCAATCTACTGGGTGGGGACCGCTCGCAGCATTAAAGAGAGAGAGGCAAGCTGTTCCTCTTACATCTCACGCGGCCACTGAAACGTCTCCATTCTATTGAACACCGCTAAATCTCCTCGCCACACCCCCCATCCCCTCGTAAACTCATCCGCCTCTGCTTGACCCGGCATGGCTCCCAAACCACGCCATCCCAAGCGCCTGTCTATTCGAGGTCTGTTTCCAGGTGATCGCTCCCACCCGCCTTTCCGTTCTGCCCCGCCTGTTTTTGCTCTGCCTGCTGGCGCTGTTCCCGTTTGCGTTGACCCACGCCGCTGGCCTGCCAAGTCTGCTCAGTGGCGGCGACAAGACGCAGCCTCAGGCCCAGGAACCGCTGGGGCAGTCCCTGGACGAGGTCATCACGTCGCTGGAAAACGATCAGCAGCGCAGCAAGTTGCTGCAAGACCTGAAGAAGCTGAGGGACGCCACCAAAAAAGCGCAGCCAACCGTGGAGCAAGGCGTACTGGGCCTCATCGGCAGCTCGCTTGCCGAGCTGGAAAAACAGTTCACCGGCACCGACAGCCCGCTCAGCCGCTGGGCGGATGAGGCGGGTATGGCAGAGGACGAGCTGATGGCGCTGATGCTGCCGGCCAACCAGTGGTGGCCAATCATCTGGGGCTTTGCCGTGGTGCTGGCGATCTGGGGCCTGCTGGCGGCGGCGTTGATCTGGCTGGGCCACAAGGTGCGCTTGCGCTTCGGCCTTTCCGCCGAGCTTCCGCAGCACCCGCGCCTGTCGGACATGCTGCGCTTCGCGCTACGCAAGCTGGGCCCTTGGCTGGTGGCGCTGGTCATCACGATCTACCTGAGTTACTCCCTGCCGCCGTCGCTCGGCCGCGATCTGGCGATGGTGCTCGCTTACGCGTTGGTCGTTGGCACGCTGTTCTCGGCGGTGTGTGTTATCGCGTTTTCACTGCTGGACGGGCCGCACCGGCATCGGGCGCTGTACATCCTGCGGCATCAGGCGTTTCGGCCGCTGTGGTGGATCGGCAGCTTTGCCGCGTTCGGCGAGGCGTTGAGCGATCCGCGCCTGGTCGCCAGCCTTGGCGTGCACCTGGCGCACACCGCCGCAACCCTGGCCAATGTCATGGCCGCGCTGTCCACCGGCCTGTTCATCATTCGTTTCCGGCGCCCGATCGCACACCTGATCCGCAACCAGGCCCTGGAGCGTCGCCTCAAACGCCGCGCCCTGAGCGACAGCATCGAGGTCCTCGGTACGTTCTGGTACCTGCCGGCGCTGGTACTGGTGGGCGTTTCCCTGTTCGCCACGTTCTTTTCGGCTGGCGACACCAGTACCGCATTACGTCAGGCCCTGATCTGTACCGTGCTGCTGGTGATGTGCATGGTCATTAACGGCCTGGTGCGGCGTCATTCACTCAAGCCAAGCCACGCTCACAAGCGTCACGCCCTGTATTCGGACCGCCTGAAGAACTTCTTTTATACCGTTGCGCACATGCTGATCTGGCTGGTGTTCATCGAACTGGGCCTGCGAGTCTGGGGTTTGTCGTTGATTGGCTTCGCCGAAGGCGACGGCCGCGACATCAGTCTGCGGCTGATCGGCCTGGCGGCCACGCTGATGTTTGCCTGGCTGATCTGGATTCTCGCAGACACGGCGATTCATCACGCCCTCACCCGCTCGCGCAAGGGCCTGGCCAATACCCGCGCGCAGACCATGATGCCGCTGATCCGCAACGTGCTGTTCGTGACCATCTTCATCATCGCGCTGATCGTCGCGCTGGCGAACATGGGCATGAACGTGACACCGCTGCTGGCCGGTGCCGGTGTGATCGGTCTGGCCATCGGTTTCGGCGCCCAGTCGCTGGTGGCGGATTTGATCACCGGGCTGTTCATCATCATCGAAGACTCCCTGGCCATCGACGATTACGTGGACGTCGGCGGCCACCTGGGGACCGTGGAAGGCCTGACCATTCGCACGGTGCGCCTGCGCGACATCGACGGCATCGTCCACACCATTCCGTTCAGTGAGATCAAGAGCATTCAGAACTACTCGCGGGAGTTCGGTTACGCGATCTTCCGCATCGCCATCCCGGCGAGCATGAACATCGATGACGCCCTGAAGATGATCCGCGACGTCGGCCAGAAGATGCGCACCGACCCGCTGCAACGACGCAACATCTGGTCGCCGCTGGAGATTCAGGGGGTGGAGAGTTTCGAGTCCGGCAACGCCATTCTGCGCGCGCGCTTCAAGACCGCGCCGATAAAGCAGTGGGAAGTGTCGCGGGCGTTCAACCTGTCGCTCAAGCGTTATCTGGATGAAGCGGGGATGGATCTCGCGACCCCTAGATTGAGCGTGCAGGTCAACACCAATGGTGGCAGCGTAAGTGAGGTGCGTGGGAAGAAGGGTGACCCGGCAGGCTGATGTGTCAGCCTGTCGACCATCGCTGAGAGTGACGCTTGGTGGAGCCTCTGTCGGAAATCGGCCTCGGGGCTATCTCGCTGATGACCCAAAACACGATTCAGAACTCCCACATGCCGGGGCAGCTACTCAAACGTAAACGTATCGACTAAAAACCAATCTCCGCGAGCCGTTTTAAATACCATCTCTCTAATACCCACGGCAGAGAATGTACTTTCAGTCACATAGGGGCTCTCGGGGGGTAATACCACTATCCCCAATGGCGAACCCTCATGATTATAAAAAGATACCTGGTGATCCCTCTCGTTCGTAGCGCGGCACCAAAAACTCACTTTAGAGCAACTCCCTCTCAACTTCACACTGACGGTCTGACCCGGTGGCTTTGGATTTCCGCCAGTAAATTTTGCATGGAAGTTCAGCGTCTGCTTTTCTATCTTTCCGGGATAATTGGTGCCCGCAGGCAAGATGCCTACATTACCCACACCTTCTAAAAACGTAATCGTCATCATCGGCGCTTCGATGCTTTGACCAACTGAGATCATGGTATCTGGAAGCGAGTCGAAATTCTCAACGCCCGCTAGCGCACGCTCAACCTGTAAGGCCCACGGGTCGGAAACAGTCGTACCGTCTGCTGTCTTTGCAATAAAGCTGTGAGCCCCCTCCTCCAGCCCTGAAACATTCTTTTCCCACACGCGGCCGCTCACTGGGACAAATCCCAGCGAAACACCGTTATCAAACAACTCCACCTGGGCATCGGCGTTGCTGTCAGCCCCGTTGGCTTCTTTTAACTGGACCTGCCGCTCCATAATGAATTCCTTTCCATGGCGTTAGCTGAATGATGGATAACGCTATCAGTGTGACGCAATACATGCATTTGGCAACGGCAGCTCAAGAACCCGCGAATGAGCAAACGCAGCCAGAGATCCGATCATGCGACATGATTCACTTTAAAAATCATAAACATAAAGAATAAAGCTATTCAAATTCGAAATAATGTTAATTTCAAATTGATCTTATAAGCATAAATTAAGGGCCAAGCAGAGCGCCTGATGTGGAGTACGAAGCTCACAACACAACTTCACCAAAGGAATTCAAATATCCGCCACCACTGCGCTCACGTGAATCGCGTCATGGCGCCAATACTCCAGATCGCAATCGATCAGCCGGCCGCGCTGGTCGTGATTGACCCGGGCGATGCGCAGGCCCGGGCTGCCGATGGAGACTTTCAGCGCTCCCGCCGCTTCCATGGGCAGCGCCGTGGGCACCATTTCGAAACGCACCTGGCCATAGCGAATGTCGTAATGGCTGGCGTAGAGCTCGGTCAGCGACTGGTTCAGGTCCAGATCGAGGATCTGCGGAAAGTAATCGGGATTGAGGTAGTGCTCGACATAGAGCACCAGTCGCTCGTCAATACGGCGGGCGCGGCAGATCTGGATCACACTGGACAGCGCCGGCAACTGCAGCAACCCGCAGATGACCGCCGAGGCCGGTTGCAGCCGCGCGGATATCACCTGGGTCGCGGGCACCCGCCCCTGAGCCTGAACCATCGCGTGAAAGTGGCTGCGGCGCATCAGGTCATAGGCCAGTCGCGGCGGTGAAATGAACCAGCCGCGCCGCTCCTCGCGGTAGATCAAGCCCCGCGCCTCAAGCTGCACCAATGCCTCGCGCAAGGTAATGCGGGTGGTATCGAAGACCTCGCTCAGCTTGCGCTCGGCCGGCAACTTGCTGCCCGGCGGCAGCAGACCGTGCTCGATCTGCTCTTGCAGCGCATTGCAGATGGTCGTCACCGCTCGGGGCATTTCTTCGCGCATTGCGTTACCTATCTGGACTAGACCAGCGCTATTTAAGGGCAAGGTCGCTCGCTGACTGGCCCGTTTCGGTGCTCCAGAGCCTAGGCAGCGTAGATGACCGTTGCGTGACATTCCAGCCGGGAGCGGCGGCAACGCCGGACTTCAGGAAATCGTCAGGGCCTTTCAGATCAGGCGCTTGAGCATGGTCTACGCTCATTTCACAGCGATTGCCCGGGTTGTGGCTTGCTCCAGCAAGAGTCGGTCCAGACACGAAAGCGTCATGTTACTGGCCTAACTTGGCTCAGGTATTGCTGACCTAGACCAATCATCCGCAACGAACACTTCTATGAGTCCGTCGAGAAGTGCACAAAGGAGCTTCGAATGAAACACCTTTTGCTGGCATCACTCCTGGGTTCGGCCATCGCGCTGAGCACGTCGGCCATGGCCGCCGACACCGACCTCAAAACCCTCGAAGCCGCGGCCAAGGCCGAAGGCGCGGTCAACAGCGTGGGCATGCCCGATGACTGGGCGAACTGGAAAGGCACCTGGACCGACCTGACCGCCAAATACGGTCTGGTGCACATGGACACCGACATGAGTTCGGCTCAGGAAGTGGCCAAGTTCGATGCGGAAAAAGACAACGCGAGCGCTGACATCGGCGACGTGGGTGCAGCGTTCGGCCCGATCGCTGTCGCCAAGGGCGTCACTCAGCCCTACAAGCCGAGCACCTGGGCGCAAGTGCCTGACTGGGCCAAGGATAAGGAAGGCCACTGGGCGCTGGCATACACCGGCACCATCGCGTTCATCGTCAACAAAAAACTGTTGCACGGCTCCGACGTACCGACCAAATGGGCTGATCTGAAAAACGGCAAGTACAAGGTCACCATCGGTGATGTCAGCACTGCGGCCCAGGCTGCCAACGGCGTACTGGCCGCTGCGATTTCCATGAAAGGCGATGAGACCAACCTCGCGCCGGGCCTGCAACTGTTCACCGAACTGGCCAAACAAAAGCGCTTGGGCATCAACAACCCAACGATCCAGTCGATGGAAAAGGGCGAAGTGGAAGTGGGCGTGGTCTGGGACTTCAACGGCCTGAGCTACAAGGCCAAGATGACCAATCCTGACGACTACGTGGTACTGATCCCGTCCGACGGCTCGGTGATCTCGGGCTACACCACGATCATCAACAAGTACGCCAAGCACCCGAACGCCGCCAAGCTGGCCCGCGAATACATCTTCAGCGACGCCGGGCAGATCAACCTGGCCAAAGGCAACGCACGCCCGATCCGCGCCGAGCACCTGACATTGCCGCCAGAGGTCCAGGCCAAGCTGCTGCCTAACGAGCAGTACAAGAACGTGACCCCGATCAAAGACGCTGCGGCCTGGGAAAAATCCTCGAAAGCCCTGCCACAACAGTGGAACGAGCAAGTCATCGTCGAGATGCAGTAATCCTCAACGGCTAACGCAGCCCCCTTGTAGGAGTGAGCTTGCTCGCGATGTCGGTGTGTCACTCGACCTGTCTGTCGCAGGCATACCGCGATCGCGAGCAAGCTCACTCCTACAGTGATGTTTGGCGATCCACCCTCCGGAGATGCCATGAAACACAACGTCATCCTCATCCTGCTGGACGGCCTGAGTTACAGCGTGGCGCAACATGCGATGGGGCATTTGCTGGCCTACCGAAACGCAGGCCGCGCGGCGTTGTACAAACTCGAATGCGAACTGCCGTCGCTGTCCCGCCCGCTGTATGAATGCATCCTGACCGGCGTGGCGCCCATCGACAGTGGCATCGTGCACAACCAGGTTTCCCGGCTTTCCAGCCAGCGCAGCGTGTTTCACTACGCCACCGACGCCGGGCTGACCACTGCCGCTGCCGCGTACCACTGGGTCAGCGAGCTGTACAACCGCAGTCCGTTCATTGCCGCACGCGACCGCCACACCGACGATGCCGAATTGCCGATTCAGCACGGGCACTTCTACTACGTCGATCACTACCCCGATTCCCACCTGTTCGACGACGCCGAGCATCTTCGAACAGCGCACGCGCCGCACTTCTTGTTCGTCCACCCGATGAACATCGATGACGCCGGCCACAAGCACGGCCTCGACACCCCGCAGTACCGCAACAGCGCACGCTCGGCCGACATCATCCTCGCCGAATATCTGCAGCGCTGGCTGGATGCGGGCTATCAAGTGCTGGTGACCGCCGACCACGGCATGAACAACGACCGCTCGCACAACGGCGTGCTGCCGGAAGAGCGCGAAGTCCCGTTGTTCGTGCTCGGTGACGCCTTCAGCCTCGACCCCGAGGCGCGACCGAAACAGAGCGAGATCTGCGGCACCGTCTGCGCGCTGCTCGGCGTACCCCACGACAAACCCGTGTGCAGAGAGGTGCTCAAGTGAATTCACTAAGTCGCGGCAAATGGCTGGGGCTGTTGTGCCTTGTGCCGTTTGCGGTTTTTTTCATCGCGTTTCAGATCGCGCCGCTGGCCTGGGTGGCGATCAACAGCCTGCAATCAGACGCCGGCTGGGGCATCGACAACTTCATCAAGGCGTTTAATTCGCGTTTCTACCGCCAGGCCATGCAGTACAGCCTGGAGATCAGCTTCTGGTCGAGCCTGATCGGCATCATCATCGCGATCCTCGGCAGCTATTCCCTGCGCAAAGTGCCGTCGCGCCTGCGGGATTTCGTCAGCGCCTTCGCCAACATGACCAGTAACTTTTCCGGCGTCCCGCTGGCGTTTGCCTTCATCATCCTGCTCGGTTTCAACGGCGCGCTGACGCTGATTCTCAAACAGGCCGGGATCATCGATGACTTCAACCTGTACTCGAAAACCGGCCTGATCATCCTTTACACCTACTTCCAGATCCCCCTGGGCGTGCTGCTGCTCTACCCCGCTTTCGACGCGCTGCGCGAAGACTGGCGCGAGTCGGCGTCACTGCTGGGCGCCAGCGGCTGGGATTTCTGGCGGCACATCGGCATTCCGGTGCTGACCCCAGCGCTGCTCGGCACCTTCGTGATCCTGCTGGCCAACGCGCTGGGCGCCTACGCCACGGTGTATGCGCTGACCACTGGCAACTTCAACGTCTTGCCGATCCGCATCGCGGCGATGGTGGCGGGCGACATCACGCTGGACCCGAACATGGCCAGCGCTCTGGCGATGATTCTGGTGGGGATGATGACGCTGGTGACCGTCGTGCATCAGTGGCTGTTGAAGAGGAGCTACCATGTCTCGCGCTGAACGCCGCCCGCCGGGGCTCTACCACCGCGTCGTGGTGTACCTGCTGTTTCTGATCCTGCTCGCGCCGCTGCTGGGCACCTTTGTGTATTCGATCGCCACCAGTTGGTCGGCGACGATTCTGCCCGACGGCCTGACCTATAAATGGTACGTCGCGCTGTGGAGCGATCCGCGTTTTTTGCGCGCGTTCGGCCAGTCGCTGCTGGTGTGCGTCGGCGCGCTGGCGCTCTCGGTGGTGCTGATTCTGCCGCTGCTGTTCGTTGTGCATTACCACTTCCCCAAGCTCGACGCGCTGATGAACATCCTTATCCTGCTGCCTTTCGCGGTGCCGCCGGTGGTGTCCTCGGTGGGCCTGTTGCAGCTCTACGGTTCGGGGCCGCTGGCGATGGTCGGCACGCCGTGGATTCTGATCGGCTGCTATTTCACCGTGGCGCTGCCGTTCATGTACCGGGCGATCACCAACAACCTGCAAGCGATCAACCTGGTTGACCTGATGGACGCCGCCCAGTTGCTCGGCGCCAACACCTTTCAAGCCGCGTTTCTGGTGGTGCTGCCGAACCTGCGCAAGGGCCTGATGATTGCCCTGCTGCTGTCGTTCTCGTTCCTGTTCGGCGAGTTCGTGTTCGCCAATCTGCTGGTCGGCACCCGCTACGAGACCCTGCAGGTGTACCTGAACAACATGCGCAACAGCAGCGGTCACTTCAACAGCGCGCTGGTGATTTCCTACTTCTTTTTCGTACTGCTGCTGACGTGGGCGGCCAACCGACTGAACAAGGACAAAGACTGATATGAGCTTCGTCAGTGTCGAAAACCTGCAGAAGAATTACGGCAGCACGGCGGTCTTCAGCGACATCAATTGCGACATCCGCAAGGGCGAATTCGTCACCCTGCTCGGCCCGTCCGGTTGCGGCAAGTCCACCTTGCTGCGCTGCATCGCGGGGCTGACGCCTGTGACCAGCGGCAGCATCTTCCTTGACGGCAAGGACCTGGTGCCGGTGTCGCCGCAGAAGCGCGGCATCGGCATGGTGTTCCAGAGCTATGCGCTGTTTCCCAACATGAACGTGGAGCAGAACGTCGCGTTCGGCCTGCGCATGCAGAAAGTCAGTACCGACGAAATGAAGCAGCGGGTGGCCGAGGTGCTGAAGCTGGTGGAGCTGAACGAGTTCGCCACGCGCTACCCGCATCAGCTCTCGGGCGGGCAATGTCAGCGTGTGGCATTGGCGCGTTCGCTGGTGACCCGCCCTCGCCTGCTGCTGCTCGATGAGCCGCTGTCGGCCCTCGATGCGCGCATCCGCAAACACCTGCGCGAGCAGATCCGTGCGATTCAGCAGGAGCTGGGCCTGACGACGATTTTCGTGACCCACGATCAGGAAGAAGCGCTGACCATGTCCGACCGGATTTTCCTGATGAATCAGGGCCGAATCGTGCAGAGCGGCGACGCCGAAACCCTGTACACCTCGCCGGTCGATGCGTTCGCTGCCGGCTTCATCGGCAACTACAACCTGCTGGAAGCCGACGCCGCCAGCCGCCTGATGCAGCGCCCGATCAACAGTCGCGTGGCGATTCGCCCGGAAGCGATTCAATTGAGCCTGACCGGTTCGCTGGAAGGCGAAGTGCGCAGCCACAGCCTGCTGGGCAACGTGATCCGCTATCGCGTCGAAGCCCGGGGCGTGGAACTGGTGGTCGACGTGCTTAACCGCTCGGCCAGCGACTTGCACCCGAACGGCCAGCGCGTCACCCTGCACATTGAAGCGTCGGCGTTGTGTGAAGTCGCATGAATTAGACGCCAACCCTGTAGGAGCGTGGCTTGTCCCGCGATCGGCGGGGAACCCGTCGTGAAACCTGCGACGAAGGTCAGAATGACACACCGCATTGGCCTGGGTTGCTGCCGGTTCCCGGCAGATCGCGGGACAAGCCACGCTCCTACAGTTGATCTGCGTGTGAATGATTTAAGAGGACAGTTTTAATGGCTTTAGCAATTTTCGATCTGGACGAAACCCTGATCCACGGTGACTGTTCAAGCCTGTGGAGCGAGCAGATGGGGCGTTTGGGCTGGGTCGACCCCGAGTGGTTCATGAAGAAAGACCACGAACTGATGGAAGCCTACGGCAAGGGCGAGCTGGCCATGGAAGATTACATGGCGTTCAGCCTGGACCCGATGGTCGGGCGCACGCCTGAGGAAGTGGATTTTCTGGTGGGGCCGTGGGTTGAGGATTACATCGAGCCGATCATTTTCAGCGACGCGACCAAGGCCATCGCCGAACACCGCGCCGCCGGGGATCGCATCCTGATCATCTCGGCGTCGGGGGTGCATCTGGTCAAGCCCATTGCCGAGCGCATCGGCGTTGATGAAGTGCTGGCCATTGATCTGGACGTCGCCCACGGCGTCTACACCGGCAAGACCACCGGCGTGCTCACCTACCGCGAAGGCAAGATCACCCGCTTGATGGCGTGGCTGGATCAGGAAGGCGAGAACCTTGAGGGGGCGAGTTTCTATTCGGACTCACGCAATGACCTGCCGCTGCTGCAGAAAGTGGATTTTCCGCACGCGGTGAACCCTGACCCAGTGCTGCGCGAAAAAGCGCAAGAGAACGGATGGCCGATTCATAACTGGAAGTGATCCAGCCACTGCGCTCAAGGGAACACCGCGTGTAGGAGTGAGCTTGCTCGCGAAAAGGCGGGTGCATCCGCTAAATTTTCAGCGGCTGTCATGCAGTCTTCGCGAACAGGCTCCCACAGGTTAAGCCCAGCACATCAACAGGTCATCACACCAGGCTTTCGTTGATCACCAGCACGACTTTGCCCGACACCTGATTGGTCGCCAGCTCCGAGTAAGCCGCTTCCGCTTCACTGATCGGAAAACTGCGCGCCAGTTGTGGCTTCAGGCGGCCTTCGGTGAACAGCGGCATGACGTGTTGGCCCAGGTCGCTGAGCAGGTCGGCCTTGAACTGATCGTCGCGACTGCGCAGGGTCGAGCCGAGGATATGAATGCGCTTGCCCAGCACCTTCGCGAAGTCCAGCTCGGACTTGCTTCCGCCCATCAGCCCGATCAGCACCAGACGACCGTCAACGCCAAGCACCTTGAGGTTCAGCGCCGCGTAGTTGGCGCCCACCGGGTCAAGGATGACGTTGAACGGCGCAAAGTCGTTCAGCGCGTCGAGGTTCTCATTGCGCAGCACACCGCCCTGGGCGCCGAGGGATTCGCAATACGCCAGCCGCTCCGCCGAGCCCACGGTGACCCAGACCGGGTTGCCGAAGGCCTTGCACAGCTGAATGGCAGCTGAACCAACTCCACTTGCTCCGGCGTGCAGCAACACTTTTTCGCCGGGCTGGAGACCGGCCAGCTGAAACAGGTTGAGCCAGGCGGTGGCGTACACCTCGGGTATCGCCGCTGCTTCGTGCAGCGAAATCCCCTCGGGCACCGGTAGCACATGCCGCGCGTCGACCACGACTTCTTCGGCCATCGCCCCGCCCGCAACGAGCGCACACACGCGGTCGCCGACTTCCCAGGCGCAGCCCGGGCCAACCTCGGCAATCACCCCTGAACATTCCATACCGAGGATTTCCGTCACACCCGGCGGTGGCGGGTAATGCCCCGAGCGTTGCAGCAAATCGGCACGATTAAGTCCGGCGGCTGCCACCTGGATGCGGACTTGTCCTACATCCAGCGTCGGCGATGGCTCATCAACCCATTCCACACGACCTTCCACGCCTTGCAATGCTTTCACGGTGCCTCCATAGTGAGTCTTGACTGAGCCCATGTGCCTCACGGCCACTGGGCTTTTTGCATTATGCGACCGTGTTCTGACCGAACCGGCGACCTCCAAAGACGGCCTAATATGCGTTATCAATTGTCCCCGCGTCGAATCAGCATGAAGCATTTTTTACCCAGCACCACCCTTGCATTACTCATTGGCCTGACTGTCCTGCCAATGTCGGCCAGTTCGTTTGCCGCCAACAGCTGGGATAATCTTCAACCTGATCGCGATGAAGTCATCGCCAGTCTGAATGTCGTGGAGCTGCTCAAGCGCCACCATTACAGCAAGCCGCCGCTGGACGACAAGCGTTCGGAAATCATCTATCAGAGCTACCTGAAACTCCTCGATCCTGCGCGCAGCTACTTCCTCGCCAGTGACATCGCCGAGTTCGACAAGTGGCGTTTCCAGTTCGACGACTTCCTCAAGAGCGGCGACCTGGCCCCAGGCTTTACTATCTATAAACGTTATCTGGACCGCATCAAGTCGCGTCTCGATTTCGCGCTTGCGCAGCTGAGCAAGGGCGTCGACAAGATCGACCTGAACACCCAGGAAACCTTGCTGGTTGATCGCAAGGACGCGCCATGGGCCAAGAACGAAGCCGAGCTCGACGACCTCTGGCGCAAGCGCGTCAAGGACGAGGTTCTGCGCTTGAAGATCGCCGGCAAAGACCCCGCGAAGATTCAGGAAACCCTGACCAAGCGCTACAAGAACCAACTCGCGCGCCTGGGCCAGACCCGCAGCGAGGACGTGTTCCAGGCTTACCTGAATACCTTCGCGATGTCCTACGATCCGCACACCAACTACCTGTCACCTGACAGTGCGGAAAACTTCGACATCAACATGAGCCTGTCCCTGGAAGGGATCGGCGCTGTCCTGCAGAGCGACAACGACAACGTCAAGATCGTGCGCCTGGTGCCGGCCGGCCCTGCCGCCAAGACCAAGCAAGTGGCGACCGCCGACAAGATCATCGGCGTTGCCCAGGGCGACAAAGAGATGGTCGACGTGATCGGCTGGCGCCTGGATGAAGTGGTCAAACTGATCCGCGGTCCGAAGGGTTCGGTCGTGCGCCTGGAAATCGTCCCGGCCAGCAATGCGCCAAGCGACCAGACCACCAAAATCGTCTCGATCACCCGCGAAGCAGTGAAGCTTGAAGAACAAGCGGCGAAGAAGTCGATCCTGCACCTGAACCAGGACGGCAAGGATTACAAGCTGGGCGTCATCGAGATCCCCGCTTTCTACCTGGACTTCAAGGCCTACCGCGCCGGCGATCCCGAGTACAAGAGCACCACCCGCGACGTCAAGAAACTGCTGACCGAATTGCAGTCCGAGAAAGTCGACGGCGTGGTCATCGACCTGCGTAACAACGGTGGCGGTTCGTTGCAGGAAGCCACCGAGCTGACCAGTCTGTTCATCGACAAAGGCCCGACCGTTCTGGTGCGTAACGCCGACGGCAAGGTCGATGTGCTGGAAGACGAAAACAGCGGTGCGTTCTACAAAGGCCCGATGGCGTTGTTGGTCAACCGCCTCTCGGCCTCGGCTTCGGAGATTTTCGCCGGCGCCATGCAGGATTATCACCGCGCGCTGATCATCGGCGGCCAGACCTTCGGTAAAGGCACCGTGCAGACCATTCAGCCGCTGAACCATGGCGAGCTGAAACTGACGCTGGCCAAGTTCTACCGTGTTTCCGGTCAGAGCACCCAGCACCAGGGCGTACTGCCGGACATCGCCTACCCGTCGATCATCGACACCAAGGAAATCGGCGAAAGCGCACTGCCTGAAGCGATGACTTACGACACCATCAAGCCGGCGATCAAGCCTGCGGTGGATCCGTTCAAACCGTTCCTCGCCCAGCTGCAATCGCGTCATGACGTGCGTTCGGCCAAGGACGCCGAGTTTGTCTTCATCGAAGAGAAACTGGCGCTGGCGAAGAAGCTGATGAGCGAAAAGACCGTCAGCCTCAACGAAGCCGAGCGCCGCAAGCAACACGCCGACATCGAGAGCAAGCAGCTGGCGATGGAGAACGTGCGTCGCAAGGCCAAAGGCGAAGAGCCGCTCAAAGAGCTGAAGAAGGAAGACGAAGACGCGCTGCCTTCTGACGACGACAAGACCAAACCCGAGGATGACGCCTACCTGGCTGAAACCGGGCGCATCTTGCTCGATTATCTGGGCTTGAGCGGTTCGGTGGCGAAAAAGTAAAACGCCATGAAACGTGACAAAATGATGGCAATTCGTCATCAAACAGTCATGAAGCTGTCGTGAAATAGCGGGGCTCGACGCCACAGGCGTCCAGCCCCTTTTTCTTGCCCCGAGATTGCCATGACCGTGACTGAGCAGCTGGGCGCTTTGAGTTCGATTCTGACTCGCGGCGACTTGCACAGCCTGTTCCAACCGATTGTGTCGCTATCGGATCGGCGCATTCTCGGCTACGAAGCCCTGACTCGCGGTCCTTCCAACAGCGCGCTGCATTCCCCCATCAGCCTGTTCGCCGTGGCCCGCCAGGCCGGGCGCCTGAGCGAACTGGAACTGGCCTGCCGCGAGTCGGCTTGCCGTCGTTTCAGCCAACAGAAGCTGGACGGCAAGCTGTTTCTCAACATCTCGCCGGAGTCCCTGCTGGAAGCCTCGCACCCGCCGGGGCGCACCTTGCAGCTGTTGCAGCGCTACGGCATACCGCCGAGCCGCGTGGTCATCGAACTGACCGAGCAGACCCCGACCGATGACTTTGGCCTGCTCTACAACGCGCTGTATCACTACCGCGATATGGGCTTCTCCATCGCCCTGGATGACTTGGGCGCAGGGTATTCGAGCCTGCGGCTGTGGTCCGAGTTGCGCCCGGATTACGTGAAGATCGACCGGCACTTCATCGACGGCATCCATCAGGACGCGGTCAAGCGTGAGTTCGTGGGCTCCATGCTGCAGATGGCCAAAGCGTCGCGGGCGCTGGTGATCGCTGAAGGCATCGAGTTGCAGGAAGAGCTGGCGGTCTTGATCGAAATGGGCGTCGAACTGGTTCAGGGCTATTTGCTGTGCCGTCCGCAGGAGTTTCCGCCCCGTGACGCTCGCGCGCTGCTGCCGAAAATCGACCCGGCCGCTGCGACCCTGACGGAGGAAACCAGCGACCTCAGCGCCCTCCTCAACGAGCTGCCGGCGGTGGTGCAGACCACGCCCACCGCAACGGTGCTGGAGGCGTTTCGCAAGCAGGCCAATCTCAACTCCCTGGCGGTGCTGGATGAGCAGCATCAGCCGATCGGCATCGTCCATCGCCACTCGCTGTCGGACGTGCTGCTGCAGCCCTTCGCCACCGAACTGTATGCGCGCAAGCCCATTAGTCGTCTGATGAGCGACGACTTTCTAGCCGTCGAGCTGAGCCAGTCGCTTCAGCAGGTCAGCCGGCTGATCACCAGCCGCGCGCGGCAACGCATCGAAGAAGATTTCATCATCATGCAGAACGGCCTCTACCTTGGGCTGGGCCGGGTGATCGATGTACTGAAGCTGATTACCGAAGTGAAGATCCAGCAGGCGCGCTACGCCAACCCGCTGACCCTGCTGCCGGGCAACGTCCCGATCCAGCAATGCCTGACCCGGTTGTTGCAGCAGGGTCGCGAGTCGATGATCTGCTACGTGGACATCGACAGCTTCAAGCCCTTCAACGACATTTACGGCTATGGGCGCGGCGACGAGGTTCTGCTGTGTCTGGCGCAGTGCCTGAACGACCGGATTGACCCGAGCCGCGACTTTGTCGGCCACATCGGCGGCGACGATTTCCTGATGGTGCTGGGCTCGGACGACTGGCGCAAACGCCTGAACATGTTATTGGAAGATTTCCAGAACCAGTGCCGACGCTTCTACCGCGCCGAGCATCTGGAGGCCGGCTGCTTCGTCGCGCTCAACCGCCAGGGCCAACGCCAGGAATTCCCGCTGCTGTCGCTGTCCATTGGCGTCGTGCACCTGCACCCGGAGGTCTGCACGACCCTAGACGCCAGCCAGCTTGCCGAACTGGCGTCTCAGGCCAAGCACCACGCCAAGGAGGTGACCGGTGCAAGTGTGCATGTGATCAATACGCTGGAGGCGGAGGCAATGGCGACCCTGAATCAGGCGGTTTTGGGGTGAGCCGCCGTTCTTTAGAAATGGGGTTGGGGTCAATCTCGAAATCCCGAGTACAACACTAGCCAGGTGGGAGCGAGCTTGCTCGCGAAGGCGACAGTTCGGCATACCTCGGATCAGAAGATGCTCTACTCCGGCTTTACCGGCTGCGCATACTCGAATTCAAACACGCGGGCCACTTCCGAGGCGTGCCAGGACGCTGCAGCGATGCCGTCAGAGGGTCCGGAGAAACGGCCGAGGCGTTCGACGCATTCAAAGAACCCGGTGCGAGGCAGACGGCTGGCGCCCTGACTGATCACCAACGAACTGCGCAATGGCTGCTCGGCGCGGGCGTCGAGGGCGGCGAGGTGTTCAAGGGCGGCAGTCAGGGTTTGCATGGCGGGGGTGGGTAATTGCAACCGCTCAAGCAACGCGCGATAGGTCACCAGGTGACGCTGACGACGGGCCAGGTCCAGTTCGGCGAGCAGCCCGTCCCAGTGCTGGCGACTGATACGCACGCTCATGCCTCACCCCGCCAGCCCGCGACGCCCAGCTCCCACGCCAGACTCCGGCGAATGGCCGCGTCCGGCTCACGGGCGCCGCTCTCAATCAGGTCCAGGTAAGAAGGACTGATGCCGACCGTGCGCGCCAGCTGCGCCACTGCCAGGCCCTTGGCCTCGCGCAATGCACCCAACTGAGATAAAGAAGGCAGGTCTGCGGCGGATGAGGACTGTTCAGACTCGGCCTGGATGTGGGTAGCCGCCTCTGGCTCCGGGCTAGGCGCAACACCTGCGGCGCGCAACAGGGCCTGATACTGCGCCCATGGCAGCACCGCATATTCCGGCTCTCCATCGCGCGAAATAATCTGAAGATCCATAACGCTCCCCTGTAGGACTAAACACGCTTTTACGCAGTCTTTTTCTAAGTATGGGCGGCATCTTAACAGCGGTTGGCTACGACTTGGGTGTGGGGATCACTGCAGCACTGGCGACGGAATGGATGAGCTGCACCAACCCGCGTTCAAATCTTTTTCTCGTGCTCCAGCAGGACAGGCGTTGCCGGCAAACGCTCGACCACCGCGAGCTTCTCCGGGTTCTGCAATTCGCGCCAGGCACGGAATGCGCTGAGCTCGGCTTCGAGGTGCTTCATCACCCAAGCCAGGACGGCGATGTCGTCCAGCATACCCAAGCCGGGGATCCAGTCGGGAATCGCATCCAGTGGGCTGAGGAAATACATCAGACCGGCCACGATAGAGAGAATCGCCTTACCGCTGATAGCGCGATATTCCCCGCGCCAGTAGGCCAGGCACAGCGCTTGAAGCAGTTTCAAATCGTCTTTGATCTTGCCCAGCCGACCGCCCTCACTGGCGGTTTTACCTGCAACGGCGAACAGCAACGCGGGCAGGCGACCTGCGGCCATCAAGCGCTTGGCCATGGGCAGATAACGAATGAGATTCCAGGGTGCTTTCATATCCACTCCACGATTACCGATAAAAATCGACATTCCGGCTGACTGCGTAAGCCGCAGTCGCCTGCTGACGCGTGTGCGGGTTCCGCCCCCAAAGGTTATCCACACAAATTGTGGATAACCTTGTGAACAGACCCGCTTTTCGGGGTCGGAACGCCCGTTCTACAGGGGCCGGACTTAGATCGCGCGTTTTTTACACACATAAAAACCCGCGAAAATCGTTGACTCACTGGGGCTGTGGCGCTAGCCACAATCCAATGAGCACCGCGATGAGCGCCCCGCAGCCTCCGACAAATCCCGGGTTAAAGCCCGTTGACTGACCGACATGGGACTCTGCCCGTCCATGCCGGTTCGATGAAATAGGCCCGGAAATGAAAATGCCCCGTCGAGACGGGGCATTTCTTTCAAGCGGTAACCGAACTTACGAACGATTACTTCTTGGCGGCTGGCTTGGCCGGTTCGGCGGCCGGGGCAGCCTCTTCTTCTTCATCAGCGCCGGCGGCAGCATCATTGGCGCCTGCAGCAGCAGGGTCCTTGATGCCCAGCAGTTCGAGGTCGAAGACCAGAACCGAGTTCGCCGGGATCATTGGGCTAGGGCTCTGTGCGCCGTAGGCCAATTCGCTAGGGATGTAGAGTTTGACTTTCTCGCCGACGTGCATCAGCTGCAGACCTTCGACCCAACCCGGGATCACGCCGCTGACCGGCAGATCAATCGGGCTGCCACGTTCAACAGAGCTGTCGAACACTTTGCCGTCAGTCAGCTTGCCTTCGTAGTGAACGGTCACGACATCAGTCGGCTTCGGTACTGGACCGTCGGCTTTCTTGATGATTTCGTATTGCAGGCCGGAAGCAGTCGTGGTGACTTCCTTACGCTTGCCGTTCTCTTCGAGGAACTTCTTGCCGGCGGCTGCCGACTCTTCGCTCATCTTGGCCATGCGCTCTTCAGCGCGCTTTTGCAGGTCGCCAAATGCTGCAACCAACTCTTCGTCTTTGAGCTTCTGCTCTTTCTTGCCAACGGCGTCTTCGATACCCAGCGCTACCGCTTTGGAATCCAGATCGTCCATGCCTTCCTGAGCCAGGCTTTTGCCCATGTTCAGGCCGATGCCGTAAGAGGCTTTCTGGGCCGGGGTTTTCAGCTCAACGGTGCTGGCTTGCTTGTCGCAGCCCGCGAGTACCAGACCGACCAGGGCAATCGCCGCTGCCAACCGATGCTGTTTCATTCTGTTTCCTTGTTCATGCGCCAATAGGGCAAACGAGTAAAGCCGCGAGCTTATCAGGCTGCCGCGATCAATGGCTACCGGCATGAGAGGGAGAAAAGGCAGATAAGTTCAGGTATCCAAAGGTTTTCTTGTTTGATCGAGAAATTCGTTCAGTTGGGGTTCAGCGGACAGCTACGGGGGGAGAGAACGGCGCTAATACACGTCGCGCACATAGCGCTTCTGCTCGGTCAGACAGCGCAACTGTTCGGCCGCCTTTTCCAGGCTGACGCCGCCCTGTTCGCTGATCACACGACGCAGCGCCTGATCGACATCCCGCGCCATCCGCGAAGCATCGCCGCAGATGTACAGGTGCGCGCCCTCCTCCAGCCAGCGCCAGAGTTCGGCGCCCTGTTCCTGTATGCGCTGTTGAACGTAGATTTTCTCTGCCTGATCCCGGGAAAACGCCAGGCTCAGCCGAGTGAGCAGGCCGTCCTGCTGCATGCCTTGAAGCTCGTCGCGGTAATAAAAGTCGGTGGCCTGATGCTGCTCGCCAAAGAACAGCCAGTTCCGGCCCCGATCGCCCCGGGCGCGCCGCTCCTGTAGAAACGCCCGGAACGGCGCCACACCGGTGCCCGGACCGATCATGATCATCGGCACATGGCCATCGACCGGGGGGCGAAAATGCCGCGTGGGCTGCAGGAAAATCGGCACCTCGCACTCGGCCGCACGATCCGCCAGAAAGGTCGACGACACGCCTTTGCGCGATCCATAGCGCACCGCGGAAACCGTCAGGTGAACTTCATCGGGATACGTCTTGGCGCTCGACGCAATGGAATAAAGCCGCGGCTGAAGGGGCTTGAGATGATCAAGCCATTCCTGCGCAGAGCAGGCGATGGGGAACTCACGCAACACGTCGGCCAACTGTCGGCCCCACAGCCAGTCCTTTAGCTCGCTTTTGAAGGGTTCGGTCAGCAGGGTTTTCAGATCGTTGCTGCCGTTACGCTCGGCGATGAACGCCAAAGTGTCTGCGCCAGGTCGCGCAATCTCGAACTGCTCGGCCAGCGCCTGACACAGCGGCACGTCGCCAGCCTTCACGCCACACACCGGTTGCTCGGCGTTCAGACCCGTAAGCTCAAGCCACTCGTTCACCAGTTCAGGGCAATTGCGCGGCCACACCCCCAACGCGTCGCCGGCTTCATAGGTCATTCCTGAACCTTCAAGGGTCAATGCCAGTTGCCGCGTGTCCTTGGCGGCGCCCTCCGCATTCAGTCGCCGGTTGAGCGACACCTTGGCGTGATGGGGCTGTGTCCGTGAAGGCTGATTCCCAAAAGCTGGGGCGTTGTCGGTGATTGAAGGGGTAGGAAGATTCAGCGACAGCGCCTGCTGCAACCCGGTGAACCAGTTGTCTGCGTGGGCCTGGTATTCGCCGTCGCAATCGATTCTGGGGAGCAGTGACGAAGCGCCCAAGTGCTGCAGGCGCTGGTCGAGGTTCTTGCCGTGTTGGCAAAAGCGGTCGTAACTCGAATCGCCCAGCGCCAGCACGGCGTAGCGCAGCGATTCCAGACGTTCTTGCCGGGCAGCCAGTGACTGCCAGAACCGTTGCCCGTTATCGGGTGATTCGCCGTCGCCGAAGGTGCTGCTGATCAGTGCGACGTTCTGCAGTTGGTCAAGACGCTCGCAGGGGAAACTGTCCATCGCCGCCACGTAAACGGGTACGCCGGCAGTCTTCAACCGGTCGGCGAACTGCCGGGCCAACGCTTCGGCATTGCCGGTTTGTGATGCCCAGAGCAGCGTCAACAGCGGCGCATGGTCAGGTGCTGTCTGCGTCTCGGAGTCGACTTGGGGCACATTGAGGAAGCGATGCCCGATCAGCTCGACCTTGCGCAAGGCGACCGCACAACACTTGAATTCGGGCTGGCGGGAGATCGGGTCGACGGCGTCGTTGGTCACGGCGTTAATCGCCAGCTTTTCGCCATACACGTCATTCCAGTGAAAGGGCGCGAAGCAGTTGCCCGGCAGCACGCGGTCGCTGATCACCGCAGGCAACACCGCCAGGCCTCGTACGGAACGGATTTCCACGCCATCGCCTTCGCGGATGCCCAGCGCAAGGGCATCGTCGGGGTGCAGCTCGACGAACGGACGGGCATTTAGCGCGTTCAGTGTCGGGACTTTCCCGGTCTTGGTCAGGGTGTGCCACTGGTGTTGCAGGCGGCCGGTATTAAGCACCATGGGAAATGCATCGTTGGGCAGTTCAGCTGCAGGCATGTGCGGGCGTGGGAAAAATACCGCCTTGCCGTTTGCGGTGGGAAAGACAATCGCCGGGCGTGCCGTGGGGCCGTCTTCAACTGAGCTCGCGTTGCTATCGCTGTCACTGTGGTTGTCGCTGAGGTAGCGAATCGGATTGCGCACGCGCTCGTCATTGGGCGCACACGGCCACTGCACCGGTTGATCCCGCAGCCGCCCATAGCTGGCGCCGCGAATGTCGTAGCCCGTGGCAGGGTTCCACGCCTGTTTGATTTCCTCGAACACCGCTTCGGCGCAGGCATAACTGAAAGCATCAGCGAAGCCCATTTCACAGGCGACCCTGGCGATGATCTGCCAGTCCGGCAACGCCTGGCCCGGTGCATCGACGGCTTTCTGTGTCAGGTTTAGATTGCGTTCGGAATTGATCATCACCCCTTCCGCCTCAGCCCAGAGCGCGCCCGGCAACAAGATGTCGGCGTAGCGATTGGTCTCGGTGTCGAGGAAGGCGTCCTGGGTGATGACCAGTTCGGCGGTCTTCAGGGCGTCGATGACCGTGGTGCGGTTGGCAACGCTGGCGACCGGGTTGGTGCAGATGATCCAGCAGGCCTTGATCACGCCCTCGCGCATCTGCTCGAACAGGTCGATGGTGCCGCCGCCGGGCATGTGCGGGATGCTGCCCTCCGGGATGCGCCAGATGTCTTCGATGAAGCGGCGGTCGGCGTCTACCAACACCGAGCGCTGTCCGGGAAGTCCCGGGCCCATGTAGCCCATTTCCCTTCCGCCCATGGCATTCGGTTGGCCGGTCAGGGAAAACGGACCGCTGCCGGGCCGGCAAACCGCTCCGGTCGCCAGGTGCAGGTTGCACAGCGCATTGGTGTTCCAGGTGCCGTGGGTGCTCTGGTTCAGGCCCATGGTCCAGCAACTCATCCACTCCTGCGCCGCGCCGATCATCCGCGCAGCCTGACGGATGTCGACTTCGGCCAGGCCGGTGATCTGCGCGACGTAAGCGGGCGTGTACTCGGCGAGGAATTCGGGCATGACGTCCCAGCCCTGGGTGAACGAGGCAATGAAGTCGGCATCGGTGTCGCCGTTCTTCACCAGCAAGTGCAACAGCCCATTGAGCAGCGCGAGGTCGGTGCCCGGTTTGATTTGCAGGAACAAGCCGGCCTTGTAGGCGGTGGCACTGCGCCGTGGGTCGACGACGATCAGCTTCGCCCCGGCCTTGACCCGGTCCATCATGCGCAGGAACAGGATGGGATGACAGTCGGCCATATTGGCGCCGATCACGAAAAACAGATCGGCCTTGTCGAAGTCATCGTAGGACCCCGGCGGGCCGTCCGCGCCCAACGAAAGCTTGTAGCCGCTGCCCGCGCTGGCCATGCACAGCCGCGAATTGGATTCGATATTGGCCGTGCGCACGAAGCCTTTGGCAAGCTTGTTGGCCAGGTATTGCGCCTCCAGGGACATCTGCCCCGAGACGTAAAACGCCAGTGCGCCCGGGCCGTCGCGATCCAGAATCCTACGCAAGCGCCGGGCGGTTTCGCTGATGGCGGCGTCCATTTCCGCGCGCACTGGCTCGTGGCTGCGCTGATGGCGGATGTAGGCGGACTCCATCCGCCCCGACTCGGCAATCGCCTGGCCGCAGGTGGTGCCTTTGGTACACAGTCGGCCGAAATTGCTCGGGTGCGTCTTGTCGCCGACGACCTTGATGACCCGGTTGTCCTCGACCTGCATGACGATGCCGCAACCTACGCCACAATAAGGACACACGCTCTTTACGCTGCTGCTCGCCATATTCCGTTTCCTGAAAGCAAAAAAAGACGCCCTGTTCTCATCCGTTGGAAAACGGAGAGCACACGGCGCCTTTGTCGTGAATATGGCAATCGGCGTTGATTGCCTGTGAACAGGATATTGCAAAGAGCAGGCCAGCCTGGCCGTGGAACGTGCAGCGGGCGGTTTCAGCGAAAGTTGCTCACACGATCAATGGGCGTTGAGCTTCACCGTGGGGCGCACCAGTGTAAATCGCACCCTTTTCGAGCCGGAACCGTTCGCTATGGAGGGCGACGAGATCGAATAACGATCACGCTTCTGGCCCGTCAAACCTGCGCATCTGGCCGGAAAGAAACGGGGCGGGCGCGTCGATATTCCCACTGGCACAGCCATTGCTAAGTCTCTTATCAAGTCCAGCCTGAACACGCGGTTGGCAGCCCTGGCCGGTCAACGCGGACCGCCAGCCGTTCGCGGCGTCGGGCTCACCAGGTTGGCGTCGACACTGTGGTCGCGCGGCAACCCCTAAAAGAACAGGCAAAGGCGCCTGGAACCGAGAGGTTCCGGGCGCCTTTTTTTTTGCTTTCGAAAAACCTGATTGGCCTTGGCCGGGACTCGATATGAACACCACAGTCGCCCCACTCAACGACGTCCAAACCCTCATCGTCATCGGCAACGGCATGGTGGGTCACCACTGCGTCGAGCAACTGATCGCCGCCGGCGCCCTTGAGCACTATCGCATTCATGTGTTCGGTGAGGAAGGCCAGCGCGCCTATGACCGCGTGCATCTGTCCGAATACTTTGGTGGTCGCGACGCCGAGTCACTGGCGATGAGCGCTGCTTCTTTATATGAGCAGACCGGGCTTGCGCTGCACCTGGGTGTGCCGGTGCTGGAAATCGACCGGGCGCGGCGCGAAGTGATCACCGCCAAGGGCAGCTTCGGGTACGACAAGCTGGTGCTGGCGACGGGTTCCTATCCTTTCGTGCCGCCCATCGAAGGCGCTGAAGGCCATTCTCGGCTGGTCTACCGCACCCTGGACGACCTCGACACCATCCGCGCCGCCGCCAGCCAGGCAAAACGCGGCGTGGTGGTCGGCGGCGGGCTGTTGGGACTGGAAGCGGCCAACGCGCTGAAGTCCCTGGGCCTGGAAGCCCACGTGGTGGAATTCGCGCCGCGCCTGATGCCGGTGCAGCTGGATGACCACGGCGGCGCCGCCCTGAAGGCGCGCATCGAAGCGCTGGGCGTGGGCGTGCACCTGTCTCGCGCGACGCAATCCATCAGCGCGGGTGAGGAATACCGCTACCGGATGAATTTCGCCGGCGATGAATTCCTCGAAACCGATCTGATCGTCTTCTCTGCCGGCATACGCCCCCAGGACGCCCTCGCCCGCCAGTGTGAACTGGCGCTGGGCCCGCGCGGCGGCATCGCCATCGACGAACATTGCCGCACCAGCGACGCCGACATTTTTGCCATCGGTGAGTGCGCCGCCTGGAACGGCAGCGTTTTCGGCCTCGTCGCGCCGGGTTATCAAATGGCGCGCAACGTCGCCGCGCAATTGTGCGACCTGACCGCCGAGCCATTCTTCGGCGCCGACATGTCGACCAAACTCAAACTGCTGGGCGTCGACGTTGGCTCCATCGGCGATGCCCACGGCGCGTTGACGGGCGCGCGCAGCTACCGGTTTATCGACGAGGCCACCGGCAGTTATCGCCGCCTGGTGGTGTCCGCCGATGGCAAAAAGGTGCTCGGCGCCGTGCTGGTGGGTGACAACAGCTATTACGACACCTTGCTGCAATACGTGCAGAACGGCATCAAGCTGCCGGCCAATCCGTCTAGCCTGATCCTCCCCCACAGCGACGGCGCGCCGACGCTTGGCGCCGATGCCCTGCCCGCCACGGCAACCATTTGCTCGTGCCACAACGTCAGCAAGGCCTCGATCTGCTCGGCCATCGACGGCGGCTGCACGGACCTCGCCGGGCTCAAGGCCTGCACAAAGGCCGCCACCGGTTGCGGCGGTTGTGCAGCGCTGCTGAAGAGCGTGTTCGAGCACGAGCTGATCGCCCGCGGCGTCACCGTCGATAAAAGCCTGTGCGAGCACTTCCCCTTCACGCGTCAGGAGCTGTACGCCTTCGCCCGGGTGGAAAACATCGAAAGCTTCGACGAGATGCTGGCCCGCCACGGCAAAGGCCATCTGGGTTGCGACATCTGCAAGCCCACCGTCGGCTCGATCCTCGCCTCGTGCTGGAATCGGCCGATCATGGACCCGTCGCTGGTGCCGCTGCAGGACACCAACGACACGTTCATGGCCAACATGCAGAAGAACGGCACGTACTCAGTGGTGCCGCGCATCCCGGCGGGCGAAATCACTGCCGACGGCTTGATCGCCATTGGCGCGGTCGCGAAGAAATACGACCTGTACACCAAGATCACTGGTGGCCAGCGCATCGACCTGTTCGGCGCGCAACTGCATGAGCTGCCGGACATCTGGGCCGAGCTGATCGCCGCCGGGTTCGAGACCGGCCATGCCTACGGCAAATCGACGCGGACGGTGAAGTCCTGCGTCGGCAGCACCTGGTGCCGTTACGGCATTCAGGACAGCGTGCAGATGGCGCTCAACATCGAGGACCGCTACAAGGGCCTGCGTTCACCCCACAAGCTGAAGTTCGCGGTGTCCGGTTGCACCCGTGAATGCGCCGAAGCCCAGAGCAAGGACATCGGCGTGATCGCCACGGAGAACGGCTGGAATCTCTACGTGTGCGGCAACGGCGGCATGCGCCCGCGCCACGCCGAGCTGTTCGCCACCGATCTGGACGACGAGACGCTGATTCGCTACATCGACCGCGTGCTGATGTTTTACATCCGCACCGCTGACAAGTTGCAGAGAACGTCGGTCTGGCGCGAGTCCATTGAAGGCGGGCTGGATTTTCTGAAAGCGGTGGTGATCGAGGACAGCCTGGGGCTCGCCGACGAACTGGAGGCGCAGATGCAGTTGGTGGTCGACCGTTATGAATGCGAGTGGGCGAATGCGCTGAAGAGCCCGGAGAAACTCAAGCGTTTCCGCACGTTCGTCAATGACAAGGGCGCTGACCCGGACATTCATTTCGTCAAGGAGCGCAGCCAGCGTCGTCCCGCTCGCGCTGAAGAGTTGAATCTGATTGCTGCTGTGGAGGTTTCACGATGAGCCAGGCCAATGCGGCTGTGAGGGAGATGCCAAAAGCTCAGGTGTGGCGCGCGGTGTGTGCGCGCGAGGATCTGGTGCTGAATTCCGGGGTGGTGGCGCTGGTGGGCACTGCGCAGGTGGCGCTGTTTTTTGTGGCGTCGATTGGCGGCGCGCCGCAGTTGTTTGCGGTGGACAATCGCGATCCGGTGACGGGGGTGAATGTGATGGGTCGGGGGTTGGTCGGCAGTTTGGGCGGGGACCTTGTGATCGCTTCGCCTTTGTATAAGCAGCATTACCGGCTGGAAGATGGCACGTGCCTTGAAGACGCAGCGCTGCGGCTGCGGACCTGGCCGGTTCGGCTGGTGGGGGATGCTGTGGAGGTGGGTCTAGGGGACTTGGGTCTAGGGGACTGATTTATTTACAGCGCTTCACCGTAAATTAATCTGTCCCCGAGTGCGCGGTGCGGCTGAGAGAAGGTCAAGAGCGTCTGCCTAACGGCAGACATTTCGCCTTCGGCGAGTTACTTGGAAAAGCACCCCAAGTAACCAAGGGTGCCTGCTCCTGGTTGGGCCCCTCGTGCCTCGGGGTTCCCTCACTCCGGTCTCGCTCCGTGGGCCCGCGCCGAACGGACATCCATGTCCTGACGGCGCTCTCGCGGCATCCATGCCGCTCGGCCCACTGCGCGAGACCTGCGTTCAGCCTGCACCCAAGTCGCGATTGGCGGTGTTTGGGCCTTCTGTGTACGAAGATCAAAAGCAGATCAAAAGCTTCCCGGCTGAAGCCGGTCCTACGGGACTACGCAGTGCTTTTCGTGGGACCGGCTTCAGCCGGGAAGAGGCCGGTGTGAGCATCATCAGGCTTGCGGGCTATGAATCGTTGCACTGGATGCACGCGCTGCTTTTCGTAGGACCGGCTTTAGCCGGGAAGAGGCCAGTGTGGACACTGGTCACCTCAGATCAGCCGCGCCCACCAAATCTCACGCACAAAAAAAGCGACCCTAAGGTCGCTCTCTTTGTCGTTACGAGGAGTTCAAGGGCCTCGTAACTCAATATGGCGCAGCGGACGGGACTCGAACCCGCGACCCCCGGCGTGACAGGCCGGTATTCTAACCGACTGAACTACCGCTGCGCGTAACACTTGAAACGAATGGTGGGTGATGACGGGATCGAACCGCCGACATTCTGCTTGTAAGGCAGACGCTCTCCCAGCTGAGCTAATCACCCTTCGCTTCGGTGTGGCGCGCATTCTACGGAGCGATCAAAAAGCTGGCAAGCACTTTTTGAAATAAATTTTATAATCCTTCCAAAGGCTTACATCAGGGTTGGCCGCAGGGTCGCAGCAGCGAATAATGCCCCCCTTTGTATAAAGGAGAGATGTACCCCATGTGGTTCAAAAACCTGCTTGTCTATCGCCTGACCCAGGACCTGCCATTTGACGCCGAGGCGCTGGAAACCGCGTTGGCGACCAAGCCTGCACGTGCCTGTGCCAGCCAGGAGTTGACCACTTACGGTTTCATCGCCCCGTTCGGCAAGGGCGAAGACGCGCCACTGGTGCACGTCAGCGGTGATTTCATGCTGATCTCGGCGCGCAAGGAAGAACGCATCCTGCCCGGCAGCGTGGTCAACGATGCATTGAAAGAGAAAGTCGAAGAGATCGAGACCGAGCAGATGCGCAAGGTCTACAAGAAGGAACGCGATCAGCTCAAGGATGAAATCATCCAGGCCTTTCTGCCCCGCGCCTTTATCCGTCGCTCGGCCACGTTCGCCGCCATCGCCCCCAAGCAGGGCGTGATTCTGGTCAACGCTTCCAGCCCGAAGCGCGCCGAAGACCTGCTGTCGACCCTGCGTGAAGTGGTCGGCTCGTTGCCCGTCCGCCCCGTGACCGTCAAAACAGCGCCAACCGCTGTCATGACCGAGTGGGTCAAGACTGGCGAGACCGCCGAGCACTTCTTCGTGCTGGACGAATGCGAACTGCGCGACACCCACGAAGACGGCGGCGTTGTGAAGTGCAAGCGTCAGGACCTGACCAGCGACGAAATCCAGCTGCACCTGAGCACCGGCAAGGTCGTCACTCAGCTGTCGCTGGCGTGGCAGGACAAGCTGTCGTTCGTGCTGGATGACAAGCTCGGTATCAAACGCCTGAAGTTCGAAGACCTGCTGCAGGATGAAGCCGAGCAGAACGGCGGCGACGATGCGCTGGGTCAGCAGGACGCCAGCTTCACCTTGATGATGCTGACGTTCGGTGAGTTCCTGCCGCAATTGATGGAAGCACTGGGCGGCGAAGAGATTCCCCAGGGGATCTGATTTCGCCCACTGACGCAGGGGCCGGCTTGCTGGCTCCATAGCGTCTGCATCACCTTCATACCCATAAGAAAGGAGCAGGCCATGCGCGCCCTGGCTGCGTTGAGTCGTTTTGTCGGTAATACCTTCGCGTACTGGGTGCTGCTGTTTGCTGTGCTGGCGTTCCTGTTCCCGTCCTGGTTCATTGGCCTCAAGTCGTACATCGTGCCGTTGTTGGGGCTGGTGATGTTCGGCATGGGCCTGACCCTCAAGCTTGATGATTTTTCTGAAGTCGTGCGCCACCCCTGGCGCGTGGCTCTGGGGGTGGTCGCGCATTTCGTGATCATGCCCGGCGTGGCCTGGCTGCTTTGTCAGCTGCTCCACCTGCCGCCGGAAATCGCCGTGGGCGTGATTCTGGTCGGCTGCTGCCCGAGCGGCACATCGTCCAACGTCATGACCTGGCTGGCGAAAGGTGACCTGGCGCTGTCGGTGGCCATCGCCGCCGTGACCACCCTCCTCGCCCCGCTGCTGACCCCGGCGCTGATCTGGCTGCTGGCGTCGGCGTGGCTGCCGGTGTCCTTCATGGAGATGTTCTGGTCGATCCTGCAATTGGTGATGCTGCCGATCGTGCTGGGCGTCATCGCTCAACGTCTGCTGGGCGCCAAAGTGAGCTTTGCCGTCGACGTGCTGCCGCTGGTGTCGGTGGTGAGTATCGTGATGATCGTCTGCGCGGTGGTGGCAGCGAGTCAGGCGAAGATTGCCGAATCGGGACTGCTGATCATGGCCGTGGTGATCCTGCACAACAGCTTCGGCTTTTTGCTGGGCTACTTCACCGGCAAGCTGTTCAAGCTGCCGCTGGCCCAGCGCAAATCGCTGTCTCTGGAAGTCGGCATGCAGAACTCAGGCCTCGGCGCCGCACTGGCCGCCGCGCACTTTTCGCCACTGGCGGCGGTGCCAAGCGCACTGTTCAGCGTCTGGCACAACATTTCCGGCGCGTTGCTTTCGACGTACTTCCGGAAGATGACGCCGGATGCGGTGGTTGGGGCAGAGAAGCCGATTGTAGGTTGACTGGCCGCGCAGCTGGCTTGCTCTTTGTGGTGAGATTCCCGGTCACCCACAAGTCGTCCAGCAGATGCGATCCATGTGGGAGTGAGCTTGCTCGCGAAGACGGTATTCCTACCGCTGAAGGGTTAGCGGATGTACCGACCTCTTCGTGAGCAAGCTCACTCCCACAGGATCGTGTTTGCTGCGCGAAAACGTGGCGTCTGAACGATCGGGAATCTCCGCAAGGTAATTACGGCAGTTTGAAAAATATCGGGGTTCTGACTACCGCACCGCACCCCGCAATTCCGCCACCCGCTCACGCACCAGCGCCGGCTGCGATTGCTCACCCGTCAACGCTGGCCCGGCCACCAACGTCACGCGCGACCACAGCCGGCGGAATACGCCCTTGTTCGGGTCGCGGCTGAAGAAGCTGCCCCACAACCCCTGCAAAGCCAGCGGAATCACCGGCACGTCGGTCTCCTGCAAGACCCGGGTCATGCCGCTTTTGAAGGTGTCGATCTCGCCGTCGGTGGTCAGCTTGCCTTCCGGGAAGATGCACACCAGCTCGCCTTCCTTGAGGTAATGGGCGATGCGTTCGAACGCTGTGTCGAACACCGCCTTGTCCTCCTTGATGCCGGCAATCGGGATCGCGCCCGCCGTGCGGAACACGAAATTCAGCACCGGCAGATTGAAGATCTTGTAGTACATGACGAAGCGGATCGGCCGGCGCACCGAGCCGGCGATCAACAGCGCGTCGACGAACGAGACATGGTTGCAGACCAGCAATGCCGCGCCCTCATCCGGAATCAGGTCGAGGTCGCGATGCTCCACGCGGTACATGGAGTGGCTGAGCAGCCAGATCATGAAGCGCATGGTGAACTCGGGCACGATTTTGAAGATGTAGGCGTTGACCGCGATGTTCATCAGCGACACGACGAGGAACAGCTGCGGAATCGACAGTTTCGCCACGCTCAGCAGGATGATCGAAACAATCGCCGAGACCACCATGAACAGCGCGTTGAGGATGTTGTTGGACGCAATGACCCGCGAGCGCTCTTTCTCCGGCGTGCGTGACTGGATCAGCGCGTACAGCGGCACGATGTAAAACCCGCCGAAGACGCCGATGCCGAGGATGTCCAGCAACACCCACCACGCTTGCCCGTAACCCAGAATCGCCAGCCAGTTGTTGGCCTGCACGTTCTGTGGGAAATCACCGGAATGCCACCACAACAGCAGGCCGAACACGGTGAGGCCCATGGAGCCGAACGGCACCAGACCGATCTCCACCTTGCGCCCGGACAGTCGCTCGCAGAGCATGGAACCGGCGGCGATGCCGATGGAGAATACGGTCAGAATCAGGGTGACGACGGTTTCATCGCCGTACAGAAACTCCTTGGCGTAGGCCGGGATCTGCGTCAGATAAATCGCCCCGACGAACCAGAACCACGAGTTGCCGACGATGGAACGCGACACCGCTTTGGTCTGGCCCAGGCCGAGTTTCAGGGTGGCCCAGGATTCGCTGAAGATGTTCCAGTTCAGGCGCATGTCCGGCGAAGCGGCGGCTGCCGGCGGAATGCCCCGGCTGGCGAGATAACCCAGGCAGGCCACCGAGACCATCGCTGCGGCCACGATGGGCGCGTAATGGGTCGCCGACATCATGACCCCGGCGCCGATGGTGCCGGCCAGGATCGCCAGAAACGTGCCCATTTCCACCAGGCCGTTGCCGCCCACCAGTTCGTTTTCATGCAGGTGCTGCGGCAGAATCGAGTACTTCACCGGCCCGAACAGCGCCGAGTGGGTGCCCATGGCGAACAGTGCCGCCAGCATCAGCGACAGGTGATTGAAGAGAAAACCGGTGGCCCCCACCACCATGATCACGATCTCCAGGACCTTGATCATGCGGATCAGTTTGTCCTTGGGGTATTTCTCGCCAAACTGCCCGGCCAGCGCCGAGAACAAGAAGAAAGGCAGGATGAACAGCAAGGCGCAGAGGTTGACGTAGATGGACCGGTCGCCGTCGATGCTCAGCTTGTAGAGAATGGCGAGGATCAGCGACTGCTTGAAGATATTGTCGTTGAACGCCCCGAGGGACTGGGTCACGAAAAACGGCAGAAAGCGCCGCTTACCCAACAAACTGAACTGCGACTGACTCATCTTCCCTGGTCCTGAGTGGCGCCGGTGCCGGCTTACGGATGGGAACGCCGAACGGCGGTTCCGGGCCACATTGAAGACGACACCGGCGGCAAAGTCGAGCATGCGCTCCAACGGATAGCCCGTTAGAGCGCGCGAGCGTTATTTACCGTGAGGCAGCGATGCACGGCGAAACGAACAGCTTGCCGTTATAGGCGCCGCTCAGGGTGCGCTTCATGATCATCAGCCACAGGGCTGCCAATGCAGCGACGAGCATGCTGCCGAGGGCTGAAAAGAATCCCAGATGAAGTACAGCGCCCAGTTTGAGGGTGGTCAGCGCGAACACACCCAGCGGAAAGGTAAACCCCCACCAGCCCAGGTTGAACGGGATGCCGTTGCGCAGATAACGGGCGGTGATCAGCAGCGCCATCAGGCACCACCACACGCCGACACCCCATAAAATCACGCCACCAATAAGGCCAAGGCCCGAGGCGATTTCGCCGACGCCGGGCAAGCCGTTGGCGTCGAAGATCGGCGGCGAATCGGCGCCCAGCACGATCAAACCGAATGCACCGGTGCTGATCGGCCCGAGGGCCAGCCAGCTCGACGCGGCCATGCTTTCGTGGGGCAATTTGTGCAGGGCCATGCGCAGCAACAGGATGGTCAGGATGCTGAACGCCGCCGGCACCGACATCGCCCACAGCACGTAGCTGGTGATGAGCACGCTGAATTGGCTGTGACTGTCGGCCAGATGCGGCGCCAGCAGCCCGCCGCTCACCGCCGCCACTTCGCAGGCGACAAGGGGCAGAAGCCAGACGGCGGTCATCTGATCGATGCGGTGTTCCTGGCGGGTGAACATCAGAAACGGGATGAGCACGCCGCAGGCCAGGGACATCGCCACGTCCAGCCACCACAACAGCTCGGCGAACGGCAGCACGGCATCGCCCCAATGCGGCAGGCCGAAGGTGAGCAACCCGTTAATAAGGGTCGCCAGGCCCATGGGAATCGTGCCGAAAAACATCGACACCGTGGAATGCCCGAACACCCGCCGCGCCTCGTCGAAAAACATCACCCAGCGGGCGATATAGAGCGCACTGAAGGTCAGGAACAGGACGATGTTCAGCATCCACAAGGCTTCGGCCAGCTGGAACAGACCGGGGATGGTCACCGGAAGCTGCACCAGCACCGCCGAGAGAATGCCAGTGCCCATGGTCACGGCGAACCAGTTGGGGGTGAATTGGCGGATGACTTCCCGAGGGTGACTCAGTTGGCTGAAGGGTCTTTGCGGGATGAACATGGCGTGGGTCATGGCGGGCTCCTGTCCTCGTGTGAGGTGGTACCCATAGTAGGACGGCAGCTGATATCGAATAAGCGGGTAATTTAGCTATACCTCATAGATTTCCCCGATATGGAGGCCACAACCGTTCTGCGCCCCTGCGACACCGCGCCGCTCAGACCTTGGTCGTAACAGACGAACCCCACGCGGCGTGCGAGACTGTCCGGCCGGCGAAGGATCGCCACCGAAACCGCTAGCCGCTTGCCTCCGGAGTTCCCATGTCGCTGTCCAGCGGGCTGATCGCTGCCGTCGCCCTGGCCTATATGGCCATCATGTTCGCCATCGCCTTTTACGGTGACCGTCGCAGCACCCCGCTGCCGCCGCGCCTGCGCGCCTGGGTGTACAGCCTGTCGCTGGCGGTTTACTGCACCAGCTGGACGTTTTTCGGCTCGGTCGGCCAGGCGGCCGAACAACTCTGGTCGTTTCTGCCGATCTACCTCGGGCCGATCCTGCTGTTGCTGCTGGCGCCCTGGGTGCTGCAGAAAATGGTGCTGATCAGCAAGCAGGAAAACATCACCTCCATCGCCGACTTCATCGCCGCCCGCTACGGCAAGTCGCAAACCCTCGCCGTCGTCGTCGCGCTGATCTGCCTGATCGGCGTGCTGCCCTACATCGCGCTGCAACTCAAAGGCATCGTGCTGGGGGTGAACATTCTGATCGGTGCCGGCGCCGACGCCACCGGCACTCGCGCCCAGGACACCGCACTGATCGTCTCGCTGGTGCTGGCGCTGTTCACCATCGTCTTCGGCACGCGCAACCTCGACGCCACCGAGCACCACCGCGGCATGGTCCTGGCGATCGCCTTCGAGTCGCTGGTCAAGCTGTTCGCGTTTATGGCCGTCGGCGCGTTCGTGACGTTTGGCCTGTACGACGGTGTGGATGACCTGTTCAACCAGGCCATGCTCGCGCCGCGCCTGGAGGAGTACTGGAAAGAAACGGTCAACTGGCCGTCGATGGTGGTGCAGACCGGCGTCGCCATGATGGCGATCATCTGCCTGCCCCGGCAGTTTCACGTCACCGTGGTGGAGAACATCGAGCCCGAAGATTTGCGCCTGGCCAAATGGGTGTTCCCTGCCTACCTGCTGCTCGCAGCCGTTTTCGTGGTGCCGATTGCGCTCGCCGGGCAGATGCTGCTGCCCGCCTCGGTGCTGCCGGACTCATTCGTGATCAGCGTGCCGCTGGCCCATGCACACCCGGCGCTGGCGATGCTGGCGTTCATTGGCGGCGCATCGGCCGCCACGGGGATGGTCATCGTCGCCAGCGTCGCGCTGTCGACCATGGTCTCCAACGACATGCTGCTGCCGTGGCTGCTGCGGCGCAAAACCGCCGAGCGTCCGTTCGAGGCGTTCCGCTACTGGATGCTTTCGGTGCGCCGGGTCAGCATTGTGGTCATCCTGCTGCTCGCCTACGTCAGCTATCGCCTGCTGGGATCGACTGCGAGCCTGGCGACCATCGGCCAGATCGCCTTCGCCGCCATCACGCAATTGATGCCGGCGATGATCGGCGCGCTGTACTGGAAGCCGGCCAATCGACGCGGTGTGTTCGCCGGGCTCGCTGCCGGGGTGTTCATCTGGTTTTACACGCTGGTGCTGCCGATCATCGCCCACAGCATGGGGTGGTCGCTGAGCAGTTTTCCGCTGTTGGCATGGCTGCACAGCAACCCGTTCAATCTGCCGATCAGTCCGCTGACCCAGGGCGTGGTCCTGTCGATGATCGGCAACTTCGCGTTGTTTGTGTGGGTCTCGCTGCTGTCGCGAACCCGCGTGTCGGAACACTGGCAGGCGGGCCGTTTTATCGGTCAGGAATTGCAGGCGCGGCCCAACAACCGCTCGCTGCTGGCGGTGCAGATCGAAGACTTGCTCAAGCTCTCGGCGCGTTTTGTCGGCGAAGAGCGCGCGCAGCAGAGCTTCATCCGCTTCGCCTACCGCCAGGGCAAAGGCTTCAACCCCAACCAGAACGCCAACGGCGACTGGATCGCCCACACCGAACGCTTGCTGGCGGGGGTGCTGGGCACGTCGTCGACACGGGCGGTGGTCAAGGCGGCGATTGAAGGCCGCGACATGCAACTCGAAGACGTGGTGCGCATCGCCGACGAAGCCTCCGAAGTGCTGCAGTTCAACCGCGCCCTGCTGCAAGGCGCCATCGAAAACATCACCCAGGGCATCAGCGTGGTGGATCAATCCCTGCGACTGGTGGCCTGGAACGCGCGCTATCTGGAGCTGTTCAATTACCCGGAAGGCCTGATCAGCGTGGGACGGCCCATCGCCGACATCATCCGCTACAACGCCGAGCGCGGTTTGCTCGGGCCTGGTGAAGCGGAGGTGCACGTCGCCCGGCGGCTGCACTGGATGCGCCAAGGCCGCGCACATACGTCCGAGCGGTTGTTTCCCAATGGCCAGGTGATCGAGCTGATCGGCAACCCGATGCCCGGCGGCGGCTTCGTGATGAGCTTCACTGACATCACCGCCTTCCGCGAGGCCGAGCAGGCGCTCAAGGGCGCCAACGAAAGCCTTGAGCAGCGCGTGGCCGAGCGGACGCGGGAGCTGTCGCAGTTGAACACGGCGTTGACCGAAGCCAAGGCCCATGCGGAAGCGGCCAATCAGTCGAAAACGCGCTTTCTCGCCGCCGTCAGCCATGACTTGATGCAGCCCATGAATGCCGCGCGTTTGTTCTCCGCGGCCCTGCTGCACAACGATGACAATGTGCCGGCGGAAGCGAAACAGCTGATCCATCATCTGGACAGCTCGCTGCGTTCGGCCGAAGACCTGATCAGCGACCTGCTGGATATTTCGCGTCTGGAGAACGGCAAGTTCACGCCGACCATCACGCCGTTCGCGCTGAATAATCTGTTTGAAACCCTCGGCGCCGAATTCAAGGCCCTCGCTCAGGAGCAGGGCCTGGACTTCCGCGTGCGCGGCAGCACATTGCGTGTGGCCAGCGACGCCAAACTGCTGCGGCGGGTGCTGCAGAACTTCCTGACCAATGCGTTTCGTTACGCCAAGGGGCCGATTCTGCTGGGGGTGCGGCGCCGTAACGGGCAACTGAGCCTGGAAGTGTGGGACCGGGGGCCGGGTATTCCCGAGGACAAGCGGCAGGTGATTTTCGAGGAGTTCAAGCGGCTGGACAGCCACCAGACCCGCGCCGAGAAGGGCCTGGGTTTGGGGCTGGCGATTGCCGACGGCTTGTGCCGCGTGCTCGGTCACTCGCTGGAAGTGCGTTCGTGGCCGGGTCAGGGCAGCCTGTTCAGCGTTACGGTGCCGCTGGCGCCTGCGTTGCCGACGCCGGCCGCTGCGCCGACCGAACCTGTGCGCGCCGCGCTGAACGGCACACAGATTCTGTGCGTCGACAACGAAGACAGCATCCTGATCGGCATGAACAGCCTGCTGAGCCGCTGGGGGTGTCAGGTCTGGACGGCGCGCAATCGCGAGGAATGCCAGACGCTGCTCAGCGACGGCGTTCGCCCGCACCTGGCCTTGGTGGATTACCACCTGGACCACGGCGAGATCGGCACCGAACTGATGGCGTGGCTGCGTACGCAATTGGGCGAGCCCGTCCCCGGCGTCGTCATCAGCGCCGACGGCCGCCCGGAGCTGATCGCCCAGGTACACGCCGCCGGCCTGGAATACCTCGCCAAACCGGTGAAACCCGCAGCGCTGCGGGCATTGTTGAGTCGGCACGTGCGGCTGGGTTGACCCTGACCGCAGCCTCGGGACGGTTGACGCTATTCAACCTTCCTGAACACAAACACCAACCCCACCACAATCAGCACCATCCCCAGCAAACTCACCAGCGCGAGGCGGTTGCCGTAGATCAGGTAATCCATGATCGCGGTGACGCCGGGCACCAGGTAAAACAGGCTGGTGACGTTGACCAGATTGCCCTGGGCGATCAATCGGTAGAGCAGGAACGTCGCGAGCACCGACACCACCAGCCCCATGTAGAGCACCGGCACGTAGAAGCCGATGCTGTGCTCGAAATGAAAGGGCTGAAACGGCACGAACACCGCACATACCACCGTCCCCGCGAGGTATTGCACAGGCAGCGTGCCGAGGGGGTTGTCGGTGATGCGTTTCTGCATGATCGAACCTCCGGTCATGCTCAACATGCCGAGCACGCCGAACGCCATGCCGGCGAGCGATCCGCCGTCGCCGATACCTTTCCAGACCACCAGCACCAGACCCGCCAGCCCCAGACCAAGGCCAAACATGCGGGACGTCGAACGGCTGCGCTCGACCAGCACGGCCGTGAGAATCGGTTGCACGCCCATGATCGTGGCCATGACGCCGGGCGCGACTTTCAGGTCCAGCGCCAGCAGGTAGCAGATCTGATAAGCCCCCAGCAGCACAGCGCCCGTCAGCAACGCGAAGCCCATCGAGGCTCGTGTGGCGGGAAGCTTGTAACCCAACGCGGGGATCAGAATCGCCAACGCCACAAGCGCCAGCAGGAAACGGAACAGTAGAAATGCAAACGGTGAAGCGTGGGTCAGGCCCCACTTGGAAACAATCGCGCCGCTGCTCCAGAGCAGGACGAAAAGCGTCGTCGTGGCCATCGAGGCCAGGGCTTTATGAGCAAACATGAGTCACCTGTGATTCAGACAGAATCGGACCCGGCACGTACCGGATTCACGGAAGTTTTGCGGGCGTTTGCAGGCCTGGACCGACAGCGTTTAGGCGGTCGATCAGCCGAGCACAACGACCCCTGGCGGTGCAACAGCGCACACGACAGGACTATTCACAGGTGGGGGTGGCGGGTAACGCGTGATGAAGACGAGTTGCAGGCAGTCGCGCGGTTCCGCAACAGCGCGAGCCGTGGCGGATAAAGCAAACCGGGTGCTGGATGCAGGCATCGTGCTTATCTTCTGAAAGGGAAGGACTGGATGACGCCAAGTGGGGCGGCAACGAGGCCGACTATAACCAGCGACCGGTGCCTTGTGCAATGTCATAAGTCGACGTCGTTGACAGCTCCAACGCGGAACTGCCAGGACAGCAAAAAGCGCCGCCGCGCAGGGTGCGACGGCGCTCGACAAAACCGTTTGTTCAGCCGAACAGCCAGTAGCCCAGCAGCGTCAGTACGACCACCGCCAGCACCGGACGAAGGATGCGATACGCCTTGGGGTTGGCGCGTTTGAACTGCTTGACCTTGCCGCTGAAGCTGTTGCTGAAGCGTTTGCTGAAGGCATAGGCCTGATTGATCCCGCCAACGCGTTCGTCATCGGTGTTCTGCGGCGCAGTGGCACGGCCCAGAAACGCGCTGACGCGGCGGTTGACAGCGGTCATGAAGCGATTGCTCAGCGGTCGCTCGATGTCGCAGAACAGAATCACGCGGGTGACGTCGGTTTCGTTCTTGACCCAGTGCACGTAGGTTTCGTCGAACATCACGTCATCACCGTCGCGCCAGGCATACACCTGACCGTCGACAAAGATGCGGCAATCGTCAGAGTTCGGCGTCGACAGGCCCAGGTGATAACGCAGGGAGCCGGCGAACGGGTCACGGTGCGGATTCAGATGGCTGCCGCCGGGCAATAGAGCAAACATTGCGCCTTTTACGTTGGGAATACGGCTGACCAGTTCAACCGTCTTCGGGCACAGCGCCTCGGCGGACGGCAGCGGCTTGTCGTACCACTTCAGGTAAAAACGCTTCCAGCCTTTCTTGAAAAACGAACCGAAACCCGCGTCGTTGTCCTTGGCGGCGGCACGGATATAGCCTTCGTCGAACAGGTGCATGGCTTCGTCGCGGATGGTTTCCCAGTTGTCGCGCAGCACGTCCAGCTCAGGAAACTTGCTGCGGTCCAGATACGGCTTGGACGGCACGCTGGAGAACAGGTACATCAAGGCGTTATAGGGGGCGAACAGTGCGGAGTGATTCACGAACTGGCGCAATACCGGCAAACGCGCCTTGCCGCGCAGATGCACGTACAGCGTGCTGCCGACAAACAGCAGCAGAATCGCCGCTTTGACAGCAAAAGAAAGGGTCATGAAACTCTCCTTGAAACAGGGCCGAACCGCGCGGCCCGAAGCTTACGCCGCTGAAACCGCCGCCGGATGATCTGGGACAATCTTCCGGCGGGTTTCGAATGGCGGCCATCATAAGCTTTAGTCCGCCGGGTAAAAAGCCGAAGCCGCGGCGCACACGATTATTGCGTCAGCTCGCGTTCAGTAAACAGGTCGCTGAAGAGCATGCTCGACAAGTAACGCTCACCGGAATCCGGCAGCACGACCACGATCGTCTTGCCCTGCATTTCCGGTTTCTCGGCCATTCGCACCGCTGCGTGCATGGCCGCGCCGCAGGAGATACCGCAGAGAATCCCCTCCTCCTGCATCAGCCGCAGGGCCATGGCCTTGGCCTCTTCATCACTGACCAGCTCGACGCGATCAACAATCGAAAGGTCGAGGTTTTTCGGGATAAAACCCGCGCCAATACCCTGAATCTTGTGGGGGCTGGGTTTGATCTCTTCACCGGCCATCGCCTGGGTGATGATCGGCGAGCCCATGGGTTCGACGGCCACCGAGATAATCGGCTTGCCCATGGCGTTTTTGATGTAGCGCGAGACGCCGGTGATCGTGCCGCCCGTGCCGACACCTGCGACCAGCACGTCGATGGCGCCGTCGGTGTCGTTCCAGATTTCCGGTCCGGTGGTCTTCTCGTGAATGGCCGGGTTGGCCGGGTTCTCGAACTGCGCCGGCATGAAGTACGTGGCAGGGTCACTGGCGAGCAACTCTTCGGCCTTGGCGATGGAGCCTTTCATGCCCAGCGCCGGCTCGGTCAGCACCAGTTCGGCGCCCAGGGCCTTGAGCACCTTGCGCCGCTCTATACTCATCGAGGCCGGCATGGTCAGGGTCAGCTTGTAGCCACGGGCTGCGGCGACGAACGCAAGGCCGATGCCGGTATTGCCGGAGGTGGGTTCGACGATGGTCATGCCGGGCTTGAGTTTACCGCTGCTTTCGGCGTCCCAGATCATGTTCGCGCCGATCCGGCACTTCACGGAATACCCCGGATTACGCCCCTCGATCTTGGCCAGAATGGTGACCCCGCGCGGCGCGATGCGGTTGATCTGCACCAGTGGCGTGTTGCCGATGGAATGGGCGTTATCTGCGTAAATACGGCTCATGACCGGGTCCTTGTGCAGGTTTGGAAAAGCTCAAAGCCTATGCCTTGAGCCGGTGCAACGTCCAGTCGAAGCGAACCGATCACATCGCCAGCAGTCAACAAAGCTACGTTACTGGAGGGTGGAGACATGAAACGTCGTTACAGCTGGCCGTTATGGACAATTGTTGGCTTGGTGGTGTTGCTGATCGCAGTCCACATCGCGCTGCCCTACGTGGTGCGCAATTACCTCAACGAAAAACTCGCCGACATGGGCGACTACCGCGGTCAGGTCACCGACGTGGACCTGGCCCTGTGGCGCGGGGCGTACCGCATCAACGGCCTGAAAATCGTCAAGGTCGATGGCAAGGTGCCCGTGCCTCTGCTGGATGCGCCGGTCATCGACCTCGCCGTCAGCTGGCACTCGCTCTGGTACGACCATGCGGTGGTCGCCGAGGTCGCGTTTGTCAGCCCTGAACTCAACTTCGTCGACGGTGGCCCGGACAAGCGCCAGTCCCAGACCGGTGCCGGTACTGACTGGCGTGCTCAGTTGAACAAGCTGCTGCCGATCACCCTCAACGAGCTGCGCATTCAGGACGGCAAGATCACGTTCAGCAACTTCAATTCGACGCCGAAAGTGAAAATCGATGCCGACAACATCAACGCCAGCATCTACAACCTGACCAACGTCGAAGACAAAGCCGGCAAGCGCGATGCCCGCTTCGAGGGCAAGGCCATGCTGCTGGGCCATGCGCCACTGGAAAGCACAGCGACCTTCGACCCGTTCAGCCTGGAAGATTTCGACTTCAAGCTGCGCGCGACCGGTATCCAGCTCAAGCGCCTGAACGACTTCGCGTCGGCCTACGGAAAATTCGACTTCAACGCGGGCGACGGCGATGTGGTCATCGAAGCCCAGGCCACCAACGGCCAGCTCAGTGGCTATATCAAGCCCCTGCTGCGCAACGTCGATGTATTTGACTGGCAGCAGGACGTTGAGAACCAGAACAAAGGCTTCTTTCGCTCGATCTGGGAAGCGGTGGTCGGCGGCAGCGAAACGGTGCTCAAGAACCAAGTGAAGAACCAGTTCGCCACCCGCGTCGAACTCAGCGGCAGTGTCCACAAACAAGACATCAGCGCGTTTGAAGCGTTTTTACAGATCCTGCGCAATGCCTTCGTAAAGGCGTTCAATACCCGCTACGACAGTGGCAAGAGCGAGGCGAAATAAACGCAGCGTTTTGACTGGCGCATCCCTGTAGGAGTGAGCTTGCTCGCGAAGCGTTTAGTCAGCGATGACCTTGATCGCTGACACGCCTCCCTCGCGAGTCAGCTCACTCGCCACTTTCGGCTGCCCCCTTGTCAACGCGGTTCTCTTTGGCAACTCCATAGGCCGCACGCTTCTCGGCCAGCAACACACCGTTCTCCGCCTGATTCTGCAATGCATCCCACCCCAGACACGCCAGCGCCAACGTGCGCGGTGCGGCCTCGCTGCCGTTGGTGTAGCGGGTGATGCTTCGCGTGCTGACGCCCAGTGCCTCGGCCGCCAAGGCCAGCGGCAACCCGGTGCGCGCGCGCCAGCCGATGAAGATCCGTGTGTTCTCGTCGGTGGCAGCCTGCGCCTTGGCGTCCAGGTAAAGAGTGTCGGCGCCGATCTGGATGTCGGGCCCGGCCCACTCCACGGTCCAGCCGTCGTCGCCGATCTGCGCCTGCTTGAACACGCTCGGATCCTTGAGCGGTTGCAGCCCCCGGATTGCCGCGATGTCGCCGCTCAGGTCGAGGACGTACGTCACGTCGTTGATGAATGTCAGCGCCAATTTTTGATGAGCCAGCGCCTCTGCGGTTTTGAGGCGTGGGCGTTTCATGGATGCCATCGTTTCCATTCCTCCAGCAATTCTGTTTGGTGGGCCCTTACCCATTCGAGCGCCTCCCTGAGTACGGCGGCCGGGGCGTGGCCAAGCATGGGTTCAACCAACTGCAGACAGATCAACACATCCAGCCCGCCACCGGTGAGGTGCACGTGAGGCGGCAGGTGATCCTTTTCCCGCAGTTGAATTCTGTATTTGTCCCTGAATCTGTGTTTGGTCGACATGGCCTGCAAGGTATAGCTATTTTGGCGATACCTCAATGACGGTTACAATTTTCTGCCCGGTCAGACCGTGACGCCCCATTCAGATACTGAATAAACCGTCTGCGTTCACAGTCGCGCGGGGCGCGCGGTATAGTCGCTGCATTCTTTGCGCCCTATCTTGCGCGATTCAGGCCACGGGTCTGTCCGCCTTGTTCGAGGATTTTCCCGATGAAATTCGAAGGCACCCACGCCTACGTCGCCACTGACGATCTGAAGCTTGCGGTCAATGCCGCCATTACCCTGGAGCGCCCGCTGCTGGTCAAGGGCGAGCCCGGGACCGGCAAGACCATGCTCGCCGAGCAACTGGCCGAATCCTTCGGCGCCCGGCTGATCACCTGGCACATCAAGTCGACCACCAAGGCCCATCAGGGCCTGTACGAGTACGACGCGGTCAGCCGCCTGCGCGACTCGCAGCTGGGCGTCGACAAAGTCCAGGACGTGCGCAACTACCTGAAGAAGGGCAAGCTCTGGGAAGCCTTTGAATCCGAAGAGCGGGTCATTCTGCTGATCGACGAGATTGACAAGGCGGACATCGAATTCCCCAACGACTTGCTGCAAGAACTCGACAAAATGGAGTTCTACGTTTACGAGATCGACGAGACGATCAAGGCCAAAAAGCGCCCGATCATCATCATTACGTCCAACAACGAAAAAGAACTGCCGGACGCCTTCCTGCGCCGCTGCTTCTTCCACTACATCGCGTTCCCCGACCGCAGCACGCTGCAAAAGATCGTCGACGTGCATTACCCGAACATAAAGAAGGACCTGGTCAGCGAAGCCCTGGACGTGTTTTTCGACGTGCGCAAAGTCCCGGGCCTGAAGAAAAAACCTTCGACATCCGAACTGGTGGACTGGCTCAAACTGCTGATGGCCGACAACATCGGCGAAGCCGTGCTGCGCGAGCGCGACCCCACCAAAGCCATTCCGCCGCTGGCCGGTGCCCTGGTCAAGAACGAGCAGGACGTGCATTTGCTTGAACGCCTGGCGTTCATGAGCCGTCGCGGCAATCGCTGAGCCTTTTCTGGTCAAGCTTATTTAGATCAAGGGCGGGACGCCGACTATGTTGCTCAACCTGTTCAACGAAATGCGTGCGGCCAAAGTGCCGGTTTCGTTGCGTGAACTGCTCGACCTCATCAACGCGCTGAAGCAGCGCGTGACGTTCGCTGACATGGACGAGTTCTACTACCTGTCGCGCACGATTCTGGTGAAGGACGAGCGCCATTTCGACAAGTTCGACCGGGCGTTTGGCGCGTATTTCAATGGCCTGGAAAAGCTCGACGATCACTTGCAGGCGCTGATCCCCGAGGACTGGCTGCGCAAGGAGTTCGAGCGTTCGCTGACCGCTGAAGAGCGCGCGCAGATCCAGTCGCTGGGTGGCTTGGACAAGCTGATCGAAGAATTCAAGAAGCGTCTGGAAGAGCAAAAGGAGCGCCACGCCGGCGGCAATAAATGGATCGGCACCGGCGGCACCAGCCCGTTCGGCTCAGGCGGTTACAATCCCGAGGGGATTCGGGTGGGCGACGCCGGCCAGCGTCAGGGCAAGGCCGCGAAGGTTTGGGATCAACGCGAGTACAAGAATCTCGACGACGGGGTTGAACTGGGCACGCGCAACATCAAAGTGGCGCTGCGGCGCCTGCGCAAATTCGCGCGCCAGGGTGCGGCGGACGAGCTGGACATCGACGGCACCATCGATCACACCGCCCGCGACGCCGGCCTGCTGAACATCCAGATGCGCCCGGAACGTCGCAACACCATCAAGCTGTTGCTGCTGTTCGACATCGGCGGCTCCATGGACGCCCACGTGAAGATCTGCGAGGAACTGTTCTCGGCCTGCAAGACCGAGTTCAAGCACATGGAGTATTTCTACTTCCATAACTTCGTTTACGAGTCAGTGTGGAAGAACAACCAGCGCCGCACCTCTGAGCGCACGGCCACCCAGGACCTGCTGCATAAATACGGCGCCGAATACAAAGTGATCTTCATCGGCGACGCCGCCATGGCGCCCTACGAAATCACCCAGCCGGGCGGCAGCGTCGAGCACTGGAACGAGGAAGCGGGTTACGTCTGGATGCAGCGGTTCATGGGCAAGTTCAAGAAGATCATCTGGATCAATCCGTACCCCAAAGATGCCTGGGCCTACACCACCTCCACCAACATCGTGCGGGACTTGATCGAAGACCAGATGTACCCGCTGACGTTGCGGGGGTTGGAAGAAGGGATGCGGTATCTGGCGAAGTGATGCCGAGCCCGTAGGAGCGTGGCTTGTCCCGCGATCGGCGACGCAGTCGTCGTAAAACCGGATTGTGGCGTACATCAGGCGGAACGCATCTTCCAATTGCTGCCGGTTCCCGGCAGATCGCGGGACAAGCCACGCTCCTACAGCGGACGGCGGACGAGATTCTGGAATCCCACCTGCTCCCGATGCGCCACGTCCTGCACCACTGCCCTCATCCGCACCACACTCCCCGGAAGTTTCTGCGCCAGCCGCGCCAGTGACAGCGGCGTCAATGCGCCGAGCCTCGGGTAGCCACCGATGGTCTGGCGGTCGTTGAGCAGGACGATCGGCTGACCATCCGGCGGGACCTGGATGGCGCCCAGCGGAATGCCTTCGGAGATCATCGGTTTGCCTTGGTAAACCAGCTCCGGCCCCAGCAGGCGCATGCCCATGCGGTCGGCGCGGCTGTCGAGGGTCCAGTCGCTGTTAAACGCATCGAACAGACTCAGCCCGCTGAACTGGCCGATTTGCGCGCCCAGCACCAAGTCCAACGGACGCTGATCGGAAAGGTCGGGGATGAGGTGATCAGGCAGCGCGTGAAGCTCAAATGACGCCCCCGCATAAGTCAGTTGATCGCCTTGAGCCAGCGCTTTGCCATTTCCTTCGAGCCCACCCAACCCTTCGCGCGTGACGGTAGCGCAGCTGCCGAGCACATCGACCGCCGCAAATCCGCCGGGCGCGGCGAGATACGCGCGGGCACCGGTGATGGGCCGGATAAAACGCAGTTGCTGGCCTTTGCGAATGAAGAAACTGCGCCACGGCGCAATCGGGCGATCGTTGAGCATGGCACCCAGATCTGCACCGGCCAGCGCCAGGCAGCAGTCGGACTCGGCCAGCAGCGTCAGACCGCCCAGCGTCACTTCGATAACGGCAGCATCCAGCGCGTTGTTCAGAAGTTTGTTGGCCCACGACATCGACACCCAGTCCAGCGCCCCACCCTGGGTGACGCCGAGGTGTCGCACGCCAAACCGGCCCGCGTCCTGCAACAGGCACAGCGGCGTGCTGCTTTTCACCGTCAACGCGCTCATGCCAGGCCCTCCAGCGGCGTGTCGTCGCCGCCCAGACGCATGAACTCGGCGTGATCAATGGCGGCAAAACGTACGGTGTCGCCGGGCTGCATCAGGCTGCAGCCGTCGATTTCGCGATCAAACAGTTTGGCAGGTGTGCGCCCGAGGATGTTCCAGCCGCCGGGCGACTCCAGCGGGTAGGCCGCGGTTTGCCGTTCGGCGATGCCGACACTTCCCGCGGCAACGCGCTTGCGGGGTGTCTTGATGCGCGGTGCGGCGAGGCCTTCTTCCACCAGCCCCATGAACGCAAACCCCGGAGCGAAGCCCAGGGCGAAGACCTGATACTCGCGCTGGCTGTGGCGGCGAATCACATCTTCCACCGACAGCCCGCTGCGCCTGGACAACAGGCTCAACTCGGGCCCGACGCTGAGGTCGTACCAGACCGGCAACACATGCTGTCGACCGCTTTGGGCGGCGTCGGGTGTGAGGTCTTTCAGCGCATCGGTAATGATCGCCCGAGCCTGTGTCGGACTCAACGCCAACAGATCGTAATGCACCATCAGCGTGGTGTAGGACGGCACCAGATCAATCAATTGCGCAGCGAAACCCTCGCGCAGACGCATCGTCGCGGCGAGCATCCACGGCATGTTGGCCTCGTCGATGGCGTCGAACAGGCGGACCATCAGGCAGTCGATGGCGACGACTTCGATGCGCAGGTTCACGGGGCCGACGGTCCGGCGTCAGTGCCGTTCAACGCCTGACGAATGCGCTGGACCGCGTCGATGGAACTGGCGTTGTCACCGTGCACGCACAAAGTGTGTGGTTGCAGCCGCAGCTCGCTGCCATCGCTGGCGATCAAGGCTTCGCCTCGGGACAAGGTCATGGCCTGAGCGATGATGACCTCGGCATCGTGATGCACCGCGCCGGGAAGGTTGCGCGAGACCAGACGCCCCACATTGTCGTAGGCCCTATCGGCAAAGGCCTCGAACCACAGCGTGATGCCGAATTCATCGGCGATGGCTTGCGCCGCGGAATTGTCGCGCATGGCCAGCAGCATCAGCGGCAGTTCGGCGTTGTAGCGGGCGATGGCCTCGATAACGGCGCGCAGTTGCGTCGGGTTGGCCATCATGTCGTTGTACATCGCGCCGTGGGGTTTGACGTAGCTGACGTGGCTGCCTTGAGCCCGGCAAACGCCGTCGAGCGCGCCGATCTGGTAATGCAGCAGGTCTTGAATCTCCTGCGGCGAACAGGCCATCGAGCGACGACCGAAACCCACCAGATCCTGATAAGCCGGGTGCGCGCCGATGGTGACGTTGCTGGCCAGCGCCAGCGCGACGGTCTTGCGCATGACGCTCGGGTCGCCGGCGTGGAAGCCGCAGGCGATGTTGGCGCAATCGATGTAGGGCATGACCTCGGCGTCCAGACCCATGGTCCAGGCGCCGTAGCTTTCGCCGATATCACAATTCAATAACAGGCGGCTCAAATGCGTGACTCCTGTGCGAACGAAACGGGGAGAAGCTCGAGTGTACGCGCGGGGTTGTCAGGTTGGCAGCGCGGGACACGGGGCTGTGCGTTGGGGGCATTCTTCGGCGCGGATGGCCGAAGCGTCCAACTAATTAAAGCGCGGGGGGAGGATAAGAAAAAGTGAACGGTGCGGAGGATCTTCGCTGAATGGTATGGCCCCTTCCCGGCTGAAGCCGGTCCTACGGGTGCGCGGGGTGTCTAGAAAAAATGCCTTCACAGCTGAAGCCGGTCCCAGGCGCGCCGCGGGGTGTCTGCTAAATCGCCTTCCCGGCTGAAGCCAGTCCTACGAAGTACCCACAACTGTAGGACCGGCTTCAGCCGGGAAGGCGTCAGTAGCATCACTGCCCAATCAAGCGGGTGCCGGCAATGAGCATCAACGCCAGTCGCGCCCCACCGGTCGCACGTGATGCCGACCCACAAACACCCAGTCAATGAACACCACAATGCTTTCGATGACCAGCGAAAACAGCAGCGCGCACAGCAGGCCCCAGCCGATGACTTCCGGCGACAACAGCACCTGCCAGGTATAGCCATTCCAGGTTTCGTCGCGGATGCCGGTGTCGGCGGCGGTCAGCACATGCCAGGCGCGGGAGTACCACGGGCCTTGCAGCGCCAGCCATTCACGGTCGAGGGTCTGATTGCGGGTGAGCAGGTTGCTGATGTTGTCAGCGTCGGTGCGGAACACCGGATCATCGCTGCTGCGGTAATGCTGGATCAGGGCCTGCACGTCGCCATTGAAGAACCGCTGGGCGGTTTCGGTATAACCGCGCAGGCTTTGTTGCGCTTCCAGCATGTGCGCTTCGACGCGCTTGCTGTAATCGCTGATGAAGCCTGGAATCTGCACGCCTATCAACAGGCCTGCCGTGAACAACACCAGTCGCAGGTAGCTTCGCAGCATAGATCCCTCTCTCTCAGGCCGAGCCTTCGGCAACGCATTCGCCGCGGCGCCAAAGACTCCAGTGACCCGGCTCGTAGCGGTTCCAGGTCTCGTTTTCGGTAAGCGGCTCGGTGGCAATCACCGTCACCACATCGTTGGGCGTGGTTTCCGCCTGGAAATCGACGATGACGTCGACGTCTTTCAGGCGCGCCGGGCCAAACGGGGCGCGGCGGGTGATGTGCACCAGCTTGGTCGAACAGTAGCAAAACAGCCAGTCGCCATCACTGAGCAGTGCGTTGAATACGCCTTTGCTGCGGTATTCGTTGCAGGCCTCGACCAGAGTCGGCAGCAACTGCTCGATCTCCACGGGCTCGGGAAACGCTTCACGCACCCGGTTGAGCAGGTCGCAGAACGCCGCTTCACTGTCGGTATCGCCCACTGGCCGATAAAACGTGGCACCGGGGTGAAAATCCGCGAGCTGACCGTTATGGGCGAAACACCAGTTGCGCCCCCACAGTTCGCGCACAAAAGGATGGGTGTTGGACAGACAGACCTTGCCGACGTTGGCCTGACGAATGTGGCCGATGACCACTTCGCTCTTGATGGGGTAACGCTGGACCAGTTGCGCAACTTCCGACTCGCTGCTCGCGGCAGGGTCCTGAAACAGGCGCAGGCCACGGCCTTCGTAGAAACCGATGCCCCAGCCGTCGCGGTGCGGACCGGTACGGCCGCCGCGCTGCATCAGCCCGGTGAAGCTGAACACGATGTCCGTCGGTATGTTGGCACTCATGCCCAGAAGTTCACACATGCTCGGGTCTCGGTGCGTTGAAGCACGCGTCTGGGAGGATGCCGGTGATCATCACAGTTTGGGTTCGACGCGATAGCGGCCGCTCGGCGCAGGTGCTGGCGATGCCGCCGGCGACGGGCTGGCGAAGCGTCCTGCAGGCTGGTCCGCGTAAGGCTCGTCGTGTTCCTTCTGCTCGGCGGCAGCCTGTGCAGCGGCAGCTTCGGCGTGGGCCAGACGGGCTTTTTTCTTGCGCAGGAACGGCAAGCTGATCAAGGCGTAAACCAAGTAGAGGCCCAGCGCGACGGCGCCGTAAGTGGCGAGGTCGAGCACGGCGCGCCAGACGTTGTTGCCGACTTTCAGCGCCAGATCCAGCACGCTGATCGCCAGCGCCGGGGCGTATTGATCCTTGGCCGGATCGACGATGGTCGGGCAGAACAACAGCACGGCGCCGATCACGCGCAGGGGTTCGCGCAGGTAGCGCCACATCCAGCCGGTCAGCTTGAACCACACCAACAGACAGCCCAACGCGGCGAACGCGTAAAGGCCCCAGGCAATCAGATAGTCGTTGTCGGTCATGACGTCCGTGGTAAGGCAGGTAAAGAGGCGCTTATGATAACGACTTTTCACCAGCCCGGCTTCCCCGGCTTCAGTTATCGGTCCGCCGCGTGTCCAGCACCGGGCAGCGCGACCGATCCCTTTTAAATGAGCCCACGTGAGAGAGCCCAGCATGCCTTCCGCCCCACACACCTCCACCGCCCCCGTCGCCCGCAAGGCTGACGGCGTTGACCCGTACGACTGGCTGCAAAACCGCGACACCGATGAAGTGCTCGATTACCTCAAGGCCGAGAACGCCTGGCAGGAAAAGCAGCTCGCCGAACTGCAGCCGTTGCGCGAAACCCTGTTCCAGGAGATCAAGGGCCGCATCCTCGAAACCGATCTGTCCCTGCCCTCCCCCTGGGGCCCGTATCTTTATTACACCCGGACCACCGAAGGCGACGAATACGCCCGTCACTACCGCTGCCCGCGTCCGGCCGATGACTCCCAGACCCTCGACGAAAGCGCTGAGGAGCTGCTGCTCGACCCGAACGAACTGGCGGGCGGTGGCTTCTTCTCCCTCGGCGCGTTCAGCATCAGCCCCGACCATCGGCGCCTGGCCTACAGCCTCGACACCAGCGGCGAGGAGGTTTATCAGCTGTACGTCAAAGAGCTGAGCAGCGGCGCGGTCAGCAGCCTGCCGTTCGAAGACTGCGACGGCAGCATGACCTGGGCCAACGACAGCCAGACGCTGTTCTTCGGCGAACTGGACGACACCCATCGCCCACACAAGCTGTATCGCCACAAACTGGGCGAACAATCCGCCGAGCTGGTGTTCAGCGAGCCCGACGGGCGCTTCTTCCTGCATTGCTATCGCAGCAGCTCGGAGCGGCAGTTGATCGTGGGGCTGGACAGTAAAACCACCAGCGAGGCCTGGGTGCTGGACGCGGGCACGCCCGAGCAGGCGTTCGTGTGCATGGCACCGCGCAGCGAAGGCCACGAGTATTCGGTGGACCACGGATTGATCGAGGGCGAATGGAGCTGGGTGATCCGCAGCAATCAGGACGGCATCAACTTTGCGCTGTACCACGCGACTGAAAAGACCGATGGCATCCCGCAACGGGGCGACTGGCAGAACCTGATTGCCCACAGCGAGACGGTCATGCTCGATGGCTTCAGCCTCAACGCCAAAGGCCTGACCTTGAGCCTGCGCGAAGGCGGCCTGCCGATTGTCGAAGTACATCCCCAAGGCCTGCCGGCGTATCGCGTGCAACTGCCGGATGCAGCGTACAACCTGTACGTGCAGGACACCCTTGAGTTCGACAGCGACACGATTCGCCTGCGCTATCAGTCGCTGAATCGTCCGCCGCAGGTATGGCAATTGTCGCTGGCGACCGGGGAACAGGTCGTACTCAAGGAAACGCCCGTACTGGGTGTGTTCGACGCCGATGCCTACGTCAGCCAGCGGTTGTGGGCGACGGCCGCCGACGGTACGCAAGTGCCGATCAGCCTGGTGGTCAAGCGCGAGCTGGCGGGTCAGACCGTTCCGCTGTATCTCTACGGCTATGGCGCGTACGGCGAGAGCCTGGACCCGTGGTTTTCCCATGCGCGACTGAGCCTGCTCGATCGCGGCATCGCTTTCGCCATCGCCCATGTGCGCGGCGGCGGTGAGCTGGGCGAAGCCTGGTACCGCAACGGCAAGCAGGAGCACAAGCAGAATACCTTCAGCGACTTCATCACCTGCGCCGAACACTTGATCGCGGAGAACATCACCACTGCCGAGCAACTGGTCATTAGTGGCGGCAGCGCCGGCGGCCTGTTGATTGGCGCGGTGGTCAATCAGCGTCCGGAGCTGTTCAAGGCGGCCATTGCTGAGGTGCCGTTCGTCGATGTGCTGAACACCATGCTCGATCCCGATCTGCCGCTGACCGTCACTGAATATGACGAATGGGGTAATCCGCAAGAGCCGGATGTTCACGCGCGGATCAAGGCCTATGCGCCTTATGAAAATGTCACGGCACAGGATTATCCGGCCATGCTGGTGATCGCGGGCTATAACGACAGTCGCGTGCAGTATTGGGAGGCGGCCAAGTGGGTGGCAAAACTGCGTGATCTAAAAACCGACGATAACCTGCTGTTGCTCAAGACCGAACTGGGTGCAGGCCACGGTGGCATGAGCGGGCGCTATCAGGGATTGCGTGACGTAGCACTCGAATACGGATTTATTCTGAAAGTGCTGAATATGGCCTGACGAAATCTGCGCGAGTGGTGTGTCACATGGCAAGCCCCGGACGCTGTAAAGTCCGGGGCTGCTCTCACGCCAGCCAGTGCTTCACGCAATCTCCCTGAACACTCAACAAGAACTCGCCATGTCTACATTACTCAACAAAGAAATCCGCGACATGCTGATGGACTGCGGTCTGTTCATAGCCCTGACGCCTGCAGAATTCGCCGCCGCTGCGGGGTACTTCAGCATCAGCAGCATTGAAAAAGGCGACGCGATCTTCAACGAGGGCGACGCGGGCACGTTCATGTGCATTATTCATTCGGGCACGGTGTCGGTGCAGAAGCTCAACAGCGACGGCCAACCGGTGGAGACCGCCTTACTGCGCAGCGGCAGAGCGTTTGGCGAAATGGCGGTGCTGGACGGCGAACGCCGCTCGGCCACATGCATCGCCGCATCGTCGTGCTACCTGCTGAATCTGGGCAAGGATTCGCTGGAAAAGATGCTCAACGAGGCACCGAAAGTGGCGGCGAAGATCATCCGCGCGATCGCGGTGGCCATGTCGAAGCGGCTGCGCATGATGGACGGCCAGGTGGTGACGCAGCAGGATTGAGAGCGTCGAGCGTGAGTCAGGGACTGGGCTTGGCCGACGGCTGCAAGCCGGGCAATGGCTCATCGTCCTTTGGCGGACCTGGCTGGGGAATCTTCGGCAATAACGGCGGGTTGCCTTGCCCGCCTGCATGGGGAACGCCCGGCGGTGCCACTTGCGGGTACGGCGTTGGCGTCGCGGTGCCGGGCGAACCCTCGGAAGCCGCGATGGGCTCGGGTGTATTCAGAACAGGCTGCAGGCTCTCGGCAGACGCTTGCGACGCGCCGAGCACAGTGATGACAATCGTCAGTAGAATGGAGCACTTCATCGTTGGCCTCCCCTGCCAATCTTTCGCTTACCGCTCAGGCTACTCCTGCGCAACCCATCGCGCTCTGACAAATTGCGCTGCATGCGGCCCTACCCTTTTGACGAGTTATCCATGAAACGTTTTGTTCTGCTCGACACCACTCCGATCCCTGATGACGGCGGCGCCTTGTGCCTGTTCGAGTACGGCGAAGATTTTGTCATCAAGATACAGGGCGGCGACGGCGGCCAGTTGATGAACACGCGCATGCACGGCTCCGAAGACGCCCTGGCCGAAATACCGTGCAAGAAGGTCGCTGCCCGCCTTAACCCGCGGGTGCTGATCGGCGGATTGGGCATGGGCTTCACCCTGGCGTCGGCACTCAAGCACCTGGGCAAGAACGGCGAAGTAGTAGTCGCCGAGTTGGTGCCCGGCGTGGTGGAGTGGAACCGCAGCGCGCTGGGCGAGAAATCGGGCAATCCGTTGCAGGACCCGCGCGCCAAGGTGGTGGTACAGGACGTCGCTCAAGTGCTGAAAGCCGAACCCCAGGGCTTTGACGCGATCATGCTGGACGTCGACAACGGCCCCGAAGGCCTGACGCAAAAGTCCAACAGCTGGCTGTATTCGGCCGGCGGTCTTGCGGCCTGTGCCAGCGCGCTACGCCCAAAAGGCGTGCTGGCCGTGTGGTCCGCCAGCGCCGATGCGGCCTTCAGCGACAAACTGCGCAAGGCCGGTTTCAAGGCTGAAGAGGTCAAGGTCTACGCCCACGGCAACAAGGGCACACGGCATACCATCTGGATCGCTGAAAAACTGAAGGGCTGATCGACGGGCAAAGCGCTAGACTTGCCTGCATTGCTCTCCATCGCCAACAGAACACGAAACAGGTGACGCCATGAGTTCGGCCAACACGCCAACCAATACTTCCAAACTGGACCGCATCCTCGCCGATGCCCAGCGTGATCGCGAAATGGGTTACCGCGACAAAGCCCTGCGTATGTACCCCCACGTCTGCGGCCGCTGCGCCCGGGAATTTGCCGGTAAACGCCTCAGCGAGTTGACCGTTCACCACCGCGACCACAACCATGACAACAATCCCCAGGACGGCTCCAATTGGGAGCTGCTGTGCCTGTACTGCCACGACAACGAACATTCGCGCTACACCGATCAGCAGTACTTCTCGGAAAGCTCGACCAGCAGCCCGAAAGCCGCCAAGGCCACCCACAACCCGTTCGCCGCGCTGGCCGGGTTGATGAAGAAAGACTGAGGAATGAGCTGCAAGTTTTGAGCGGCAAGCGGCAAGTAAAAGCACAGCGGCGTCTGTCGGGCCACCGTTCACCGCCTCTTGCAGCTTAAAGCTTGAAACTTGCCGCTGCTTCTTTCCCCTATAATCCTGCGCTTTCTCTGATGAGCACCCTCCCCCGTGGCCAACAAACGCTATGCCTGCATCGGCTTGTTCAATCCCAAATCCCCGGAAAACGTCGGTTCGGTGATGCGCGCAGCAGGCTGCTATGGCGTGGCGTCGGTGTTCTATACCGGCAAGCGCTATGAGCGTGCGCGTGATTTCGTCACCGACACCAAAAAGATTCATCAGGACATTCCGCTGATCGGCATCGATGACCTGAGAAAGATCATCCCGCTGGGCTGCGTGCCGGTGGCCGTGGAATTGGTCGAAGGCGCACGGGCGCTGCCCGAGTACACCCACCCGGATCGCGCGATTTACATCTTCGGCCCGGAAGACGGTTCACTGGATAAGGAAATCCGCGATTGGTGCGAAGACGTGGTGTACATCCCCACGACGGGCTGCATGAACCTCGCCGCGACGGTCAACGTCGTGCTTTACGACCGCATGGCCAAAGGCATCAACACCCGCTCCGGCCCGCAGTTCGGACGGGAAACCGATCGCACCTGACGTCCGCGCGCTGACAAAACGCATTGAACAGTTTGCGCTGCTGACAGTCAGCTTTAAGGACCCTACCTTTCACGGAGAACGCATCATGAGCGACACCCCGATCATTGAACGCATCGAACGACCTTTGCACGATTACCCGGAGCAGAACGTACAGGGCTGGGAGCGAATTGGCTCACTGGCAGGTGGTGTACTGATGATGGGCAAGGGTCTGCGCCGCGGCGGGATCTTTGGTCTGGTGCAACTGGCAATCGGCGGTGCCGTTCTGGCCCGTGGCATTACCGGCCACTGCTCGGCCAAAGCGCTGATCGACAAAAGCCGCAGCGAGATGGACGTGGCCCGTTCGCGCATCGAAGAAGCCGGCGCCGAGCTGAGCAAGCTGAAGACCAAGGCTGAAGTCGCTGTAGAAGACGCTGTCGACACCGGCGCCGACGCGTTGAAAGGTCCGAAAGGCGTCTGATCCACGCTGCATCGCACGCAAGCTCGTGACGGCTGAACCGACAGCCCCACGAGCTTTTTGCTTTAGCCCGCACGAAAAATCAGATAATCCTCCCAGTCGTCCTCCGGCACGCTGCCTTCGCTGAGCATGCGGCCGGACTGAGAAATACGCTGCTTGTGCACCTGTTCCCGGTCCCCGCACACCAGGTGGTGCCAGAGCGGCAAGTCCTTGCCCTCGCTGACCAGCCGATAGCCGCAGGTGGGCGGCAACCACTTGAATTCATCAGCCTTTCCCGGCGTCAGCTGAATGCAGTCCGGGACCTGGGCGCGACGATTCGGGTAGTCAGTGCAGGCGCAGGTCTTCAGATCCAGCAGCTTGCAGGCAATGCGCGTGTAATAAACGCTGCCGTCGTCCTCGTCCTCGAGCTTTTGCAGACAGCACAAACCGCAGCCGTCACACAGCGACTCCCACTCGACTGCATCGAGCTGTTCAAGGGTTTTGCGTATCCAGAAGGGTTCTACGATGGCGGCCATGGTTCTCGCGCAAACAGCTGTGGGGCAATGAAAGGCCGCCAGTCTAGAGGCACAAGTCATTTGGGCCAAGCATTGGCGACTGTCGGTAAACGCGTTCCTCCGGCTGGACCTGCTTTGGCGGGGTAATGCGGTCCGCGAAACGCCGAGCCCGCGTCGGCCGCTGGCTGAACGGGCGGCTGAAGGGGATTTCAGTTTGTAAGGGCTGGACGCTGGGTTTTAGTGGGATCGGCTTTAGCCGGGAGGGCGTCGGCGGCACGCCGCAAACTGGATGGCGTACACACGGGCCTCTTCCCGGCTGAAGCCGGTCCCACTCATCGCTGTGTCAGCAGGACCGGTTTCAGCCGGGAAGTGCTCAATACCCCTTGGCGAAATCCACTTCGCCGCGCAATGCCTCGCCGGCGGTATAGGCCTTGAGGTTGTCCACGAACAGCTGAGTCATCGCCGGCGGCGAGGTCGGCGCCGAGCTGTGACCGGTGAGCAACAGGCCCCATGCCGTCCAGAACGGGTGACGCTGGGGCAATGGCTCCTGCCGGCAGACGTCAATGACCGCCCCCGCCAGATGCCCTTCTTTCAGCGCTTCGACCAGATCCGCATCCACCACCGCCGTGCCCCGCCCGACGTTGATGAACAACGCCGAGGGCTTGAAGCCGGCAAACAGTTTGGCGTTGTAGAGGTCCTGGGTCTGCGGCGTGTTGGGCAGCAGGTTGATGACGAAATCGACCTCGGCCACCAGACGCGGCAGGTCCTCCAGCGCGGCCACCTCAACGAACGGCGCTTCGGTCCGCGCACTCGACGCAACGCCATACAGCTCAACGCCGAACGGCACGAGGAACTGCGCCACGCAGCGGCCAATGTCGCCCGTCCCCACGATCAACGCCTTGCGTCCGGACAGGCTGCGGCCCATGCGGTTGTCCCACTTGCGCTCGACCTGACTGACCAACCGCGCCAGCACCTCACGCTCATGCACCAGCATGTAGGTCAGCACGAATTCAGCCATCACCTGACCGAAGATGCCGACGGCGCGGGTCAGTTGATAGTCGCGGTACAGCCCGTCTGCCAGCAGCGGCGTGATGCCGGCCCAGGTCGATTGCAGCCATTTCGGTTTGTGGCCCTGGCGCAGCAGATTCGCCAGCAGGTCAGGCTGACCGAGCCAGATCGGCGCCTCGGCGGCCATTTTCGACAGTTCAGCGGAGTGACCGCTGCTCAACACTTCGATTTCGGGGGCCGCCTGGCGGAGGAGTTCGGTGTATACGGGATAATCGTGTTCGGCGATCAGAACGCGCATGGCTTCAAAACTCGAATAAACGGGGCATGCGACCGCGCAGCGTTCCGGACCGCGCTCGATTGAGCCGGTCAGGTCTGACGCATGCAACGGTCCGGTGTACCCCTGCGGTGGATTGCAGGGTCAGAAATCGATCACATCGGATCGTTGCGGCGCAGCAGCTCTTCGGGCAGGTGCTCGATGTAATCGTCTTCGGCCGGTGGCATCTGCAGGTGGTAACCCTGCTTTTCCAGGTTGGCGAGCACCGCATGAATGTCTTCACGGGCCAGAGCGCGTTCTGGCGACAGGACCAGGTTGAAAGCGTGCTGCGGCTTGCCGAACGCAGTCAGCAATTCTTCAGGCACACGCTCCAGAGCGTCGCTCTTGAGGACATACAGGTACATTTCGTTCCTGCGCGGGCTGCGGTAGATGGAGCAAATATGTTTCAAGGCTGTTCTCCGGCATTGGCCAGGCTGTCGAGCAGCATCTGGCCCATCAATTCGCGGCGCCAGCCACGCAGCGATTCGGGCAATTTATAGGGACCGTCTGGGTAACCGGTCTTGAGCAGGGCTTCGAGAGTCTTTTTGCGCAGCATCAATTCCGGGGCCATGTCGAGGCGCTCGGCTTGCTGCTGGCCAATGACGCGCAAGCTCTTCAGCACGCTTGAAGCCTCGATCGGCAACGGCTCCGGCAACGCGGGCGGCCACAGATCCGGCGACACGCTGCCGGCTTTTTTGATCAGGTCGAGCAGAAACTCGCCGTCCTGACGCACGGTCTTGGGGTGCATATCATCGATTTTCGCCAGCGCGGAGAGGTTGTCCGGCTGGGATTTTGCCAGCGGCCACAGCGAGTGCTCGCGCAACACGCGGTTGCGTGGCTGATTGCGCAGGCGCGCCTGCTGCTCGCGCCAGGCACAGAGCTCACGCAGCACGGCGAGTTGCGCCCGGGACAGCTTCCACGCCAGCTTGGCGTCGCGGTAAGCGTCATACGGATCGGTTTCGCGGCGCAGATTGGCGACCAGCTCGGCACCGTCCTCCAGCACCCAGGCGTACTTTTCATCGGACAGACGCGGACGCAGCAGGTTGTACACCTCCGCCAGGTGCACGGCGTCTTCGGCGGCGTAGCTGATCTGGGTTTCCGAAAGTGGGCGCTGCAGCCAGTCAGAACGGGTCTCGCCTTTCGGCAGGTCGATGTTCAGCACGTCCTGGACCAGACGCGAATAACCCATCGAGAACCCGAGGTTCAGGTAGGCCGCAGCCAGTTGCGTGTCGAACAGCGGCGCCGGCAGACTGCCGGTCAGGCGCAACAGCACCTCGAGGTCCTCGCTGCAGGCGTGAACGACTTTGATGACGTCAGGGTTTTCCAGCAGCGCGGCCAGAGGTTTCCAGTCGCTTATCAGCAACGGGTCGATCAGGTAAGCGCGTGAACCGTCGCCGATCTGCAACAGCGCGGCGATGGGATAAAAGGTGTCGACCCGCATGAATTCGGTGTCGAGCGCGACGTAGGACAGTGTCTGCCACTGTGCGCAATGTTCGGCGAGGCTATGGTCGTCGCGAATCCAGTGAATATCGATGGCCACACGGCTCTCCCTCGAAGAATGGCGCGCAGTATATATCGCTACAAGCGGTTACCGGGCATCCGTCCTGCAAGTCTCGAACAACTTCATCTTTGAAGCGCGCAAATAGCCGCCGCGGCAACGACCGTCCATCCGATCACTGATCACTGGCCCGCCTTGCGCAGCACGTACACACGCCACATGGCGTAGCCGGGCAGAAAGTCGTGGTGATCGACGATTCTGAAACCCGCCCGCGCGAACTCGGATTCAATGTCGCTGCGGCACACCACGAATCGATTGCGGGGCGCAGACATGCCGGCGTCCAGTCGACCCTGCTGCCGTTTGCGACGCCAGGCTTTGACGTTACCGTCCACCCACAGCCCGACGATGGCCGTGTCGCGGGTTACCCGATGGAACTCGTCGAGAATCGCGCCGCGTTTTTCGCTGTCGGCCAGGTGATGGAACAATCGCATGCAGAAAATGCAGTCCACCGCGTTGCCGGACAGGCCGATGGAAAACGCCGAGCTCTGGAATGTGCGGATGCGCTTGCGCACTTCGTTGGATGACTGCGCCTCGGCGAGCGCCAGCCTGTCGGTAGACGGATCGGCCGCGAGGATCACCCGATTGGCATGTTCGGCCAGCACCGGCCAGAAACGCCCCGAACCCGACGGCACGTCCAGCACCAGTCCAGGCTCGCCCGCATCACGCAACGCCCTCCGTGCCAACTGCGCATCGCGCCACAGACTCAGACGTCGACTGAGGGTGTGTTCGTGCCCGCCCACGTACGCGTCGACGTGTATTTTTTTGCCGAGGGGCTCACTCATTGGCCAGTACCCCGTCCGTATAAATCCCCCGACAACCCGCGAACATGTCCAGCGCCGGGTTATAGACCTTTGTCTGCACTTGCAGCAGACCCAGCATCGAATGGAACAGGTTGTCCTGACTGAGAGGGGCATTGCGCTCTTTTTGCAGGCAATGGGTATCCACTGCGAATGACTGCTGATAGTTCTCGGAGAACCAGGCAATCATCGGGACATGTTTCTGTTGATCGGGCGCCAGCACATAAGGCGTGCCATGCAGGAACAGGTTGTATTCACCCAGTGACTCACCGTGGTCGGACAAATACACCATGGCCGTGTCCACTTTGCCCTGATTGCTGCGAAGAATATCAATCAGCGACGCCAGTACATGGTCGGTGTAGAGCAATGTATTGTCATAACCGTTGACGATACTTTCCCGGGAACAGTTATTCAGCGCATTGCTTTCGCACACCGGGGTGAACTTCTCGAATTCTTTTGGATAACGCTTGAAGTACTCAGGGCCATGACTGCCCATCTGATGCAGTACCAGCACGGTGTCCTTGTCCAGTGTGTCGATGAACTTCTGCAGGCCCTGCAACAGGATCTCATCGCGACACTCGTTGTTGGCGCACAGCACCGGGTCCTTGAGATTGCTGACATCCTGCAACGTCACCCGGTCGCAGGTGCCCTTGCAGCCCGACTGGTTGTCCCGCCAGATCACATCCAGCCCGGCGCGTTTCAGCACATCGAGCATGCCTTCTTCATTGCGCGCGGTGGTTGCGTTGTAATCCTTGCGGCCCATGTTGGAAAACATGCACGGCACCGACACCGCCGTCTCCGTGCCGCAGGAATGCACATCCGTAAAGGTGAGCAGGCCGCGCTCCTTGCTCAGCTGGGGCGTGGTATCGCGGTTGTAACCCAGGATGCCGAAGTTCTCCGCCCGCGCGCTTTCACCCACCACCAGCACGGTCAGCGACTTGCGCTTGTGCTGCTGCCAGTCGCTGGCAAGTTTGGCGTCCTGACCGATGCTCACGAACGGCCGCTGCGCCGACTTGACCTGCTCGCTCAAGTAACCCACGGACGCTGCCAGGTAGTTGCTTGGCACCACCATCAGGCGCAACTCGTGGTGATTGCGAAACAGCGATGACAGCCCCTGGTAATTCATCAACGCAACACCGCCAATGGCGACCGCGCACACCACGGACACCAGCGCCTTGCTGAGCAACTCACGGGGCCAGCGGCGATAGGCAATCGGTGTTTTGAAAAGAATGAACGACGGCACCACACCCAGAAAAAACAAATAAGCGAGCAACTTCAACGAGAGCAAATCGCGTACTTCCGTGACATTGGTTTCAGCGAAGTTTCTAAACATCCCCGAATCAATCATCACGCCGTATTGGCTCATGAAGTAAGCCACGCCGGCGCTGACGAAAAAGATAACGATCAACACCGGTTTTAATACGCGCTTGAACGCTAACAGCGTGAAGAAAATATTAAACGCACAAAACACCATCAGCGCAAAAGCACAACGCAACAACAGGCCCTTACCATCAGAGTCAGTAATTGCAAATAAATGCTGCCAGAGGGTCAGGTTAAACCCGATCAATAAAAAGGCACTGGCAAGCACTGTCACAAACTCGGGACGAACTGCTTTGACGTTCAGCATAAAAGTCTGCTTGGGTGGAAATGAGAATATAAACGCGGAGGAAACCCCGCCGATGCCGCGAACTCTAGGCATCTGGCCATCAATTTTTTGTGAAAAGGATGAGAACGAATGGTGGGGTGGGTTTGTTGCTTATTCGATAGGATCCTGCGGTGCAAGCCGCAGGAAATCAGCCAAGTATTCAGTAGCCGATCAAGCTTTATGCCGAACAGGTCTGCGCCGCTGCATCCTCAACCATCATCTGCGCCGCCTTCTCGGCGATCATCACGGTCGGCGAGCAGGTGTTGCCGGAGGTGATGTTAGGCATGATCGACGCGTCCACCACGCGCAAGCCAGTGATGCCGTGCACGCGCAGGCGTTCGTCGACCACAGCGTCGCGGCCCTGCCCCATCTTGCAGGTGCCGACCGGGTGAAAGATCGTCGTGCCGATGACGCTGGCGGCCTCACGCAGTTCTTCCTCGGTTTGCAGGCCCGCGCCGGGCAGGTACTCCACCGGCTCGAAGCGAGCAAGCGCAGGCGCGGCGGCGATGCGACGGGTCAGGCGAATGGCGTCGGCCGCCACTTTGAGGTCGGTCTCGTGACTCAAATAATTCGGCCGAATGACCGGCGCGGCATCGGCCAGCGCCGAACGGACCTCCACCGTCCCACGGCTCTGCGGGCGCAAGTCGCACACTGACGCCGTGAATGCAGGGAAGCCGTGAAGCGGTTCGCCGAAGCGCTCAAGGGACAAGGGCTGCACGTGGTATTCGAGATTGGCGCTCGCTTGCTCCGGCCCCGAGCGCGCAAAAGCACCCAACTGACTCGGCGCCATTGCCAACGGCCCACTGCGATTGAAGGCGTAGCGCAGGCCCATGTTCATCTTGCCCCACAGACTGCCGGCCATCTGGTTCAACGTCTGGCCATTGGTGACCTTGTAGATCAGGCGTAACTGCAGGTGATCCTGCAGATTCGCGCCAACCCCGGGGAGCTCATGCCGAACGCCAATGCCGAGCTTTTCCAGCAATGGCCGCGGCCCGATGCCGGAGCGTTGCAGGACCATGGGCGATCCAATGGCGCCGCAGCAAAGGATGATTTCCCGTCGCGCGCGAAGCGTCTGTTCCTGCCCGGTGACGCGAGCAATCACCCCGCTGGCTCGACTGTTTTCGAACACCAGCCGCGACACTTCTGCACCTGTGATCACCGTCAGATTTGGCCGCTTCAATGCCGGCCGGAGAAATGCCTTGGACGCGTTCCAGCGCACACCGCGCCGCTGATTCACCTGAAAATAGCTGCACCCCTCATTGTCGCCGCCATTGAAATCGGGGATCGACGGGATGCCGGTTTGCGCCGCCGCTTCACGGAACGCATCCAGCAACGTCCATGAAAGACGCTGCTGCTCGACACGCCACTCACCTTTCGCGCTGTGAAGGTCCGAGTCGCCGGCGTAATGGTTTTCCGAGCGTTTGAAGATTGGCAGGACGTCACTCCAGCCCCAGCCCGTGTTGCCCTGCTCCGCCCACCCGTCGTAGTCCCGGGCCTGCCCGCGCATGTAGATCATGCCGTTGATGGACGAGCAGCCGCCCAGTACTTTGCCGCGTGGATAGTTGAGCGCGCGTCCGCCGAGGCCGGGCTCCGCTTCGGTTTTGAAACACCAGTCGGTGCGCGGATTGCCGATGCAGTAGAGGTAACCCACCGGCACATGAATCCAGGCGTAATTGTCCTGGCCGCCGGCTTCAAGCAGCAGGACCCGATGAGCAGGATTCTGCGACAGCCGATTGGCCAGCAGGCAGCCCGCCGGGCCTGCGCCGACGATGATGTAGTCATGAAGACCGACGTCCGTTTGCATGCGTCCCTCGCTGATATTTTTTGTTTTTATGCAGGCCCCATCCTGAAGTTTTTCGCCACGAAACAAAAGACCGCCGCATGTTTCCATGGGGCGGTCCGGGGTGAAGCGTTTGCCGTCAGTGGCTGTGCGATTACACCGCGCTGCGACGGTAGCTGCGGTAGTTCGGCATCCAGAAGTGACGCTCGATGGCTTCGACGAGCATTTCTTCGGTGGTCTCCAGCGCCATGCCTTCAGCTTGAGCCTGCTTGGCCACGGCCAAGGCAATCTTCTTGCTCACCTGTTGAATCTCCTTCAGCGGCGGCAGGACAGCATCACCTTTGCCCGTCACCATCGGCGAGCATTCCGCCAGCGCATTGGAAGCGGCCATCAGCATTTTGTCGGTGATGCGCGTGGCTTTCGACGCCACAACACCCAGGCCGATGCCCGGGAAGATGTAGGAGTTGTTGCACTGCGCGATGTGGAACGTGCGATCACCTACGGTGACCGGGGCAAACGGACTGCCGGTCGCGACCAGCGCATCGCCGTTGGTCCAGGTCAGCACTTCCTGCGGGGTGACTTCGACCTTCGAGGTGGGGTTGGACAGCGGCATCACCAGCGGCTTGGCACAGTGCTTGTGCATCTCGCGGATGACTTGCTCGGTGAACAGGCCGCGTTGGCCGGACACGCCGATCAACACAGTCGGCTTGCCATTGGCGACCACGTCCAGCAACTCGGGCGAACCCTCACCGCTCGACCAGCCCGCTACGTCGGCAGACTTCTGCGCGAGGTTCTTCTGGAAGTCCAGCAAGTTGTCCATGCCGTCGGTCAGCAACCCGAAGCGGTCGACCATCATCACGCGCTTGCGCGCTTCGGCTTCGCTCAGACCTTCGATCACCATGGCCGCAATGATGTGCTCGGCAATCCCGCAACCCGCCGAACCCGCGCCCAGGAACACCACCCGCTGCTGGCCCAGTGTTTCGTGCTTGGCCTTGCACGCCGCCAGCAACGTACCCACGGCAACCGACGCGGTGCCCTGAATGTCGTCGTTGAAGCAGCACAACTCATCGCGGTACTTCTCCAGCAACGGCATGGCGTTGGTCTGGGCGAAGTCTTCGAACTGCAGCAGCACGTCCGGCCAGCGGCGCTGAACGGCCTCGATGAACAGGGCGATGAAGTCGTCGTATTCCTTGCCAGTCACGCGCTCGTGGCGCCAGCCCATGTACATCGGGTCGTCCAGCAGCTCTTTGTTGTTGGTGCCCACGTCGAGCACGATCGGCAAGGTGTAGGCCGGGCTGATGCCGCCGCACGCGGTGTACAGCGAAAGCTTGCCGATTGGGATGCCCATGCCGCCAATGCCCTGATCGCCCAAGCCGAGGATGCGCTCGCTGTCCGTCACCACGATGATTTTGATGCGATCTTTCGTTGCGCTGCGCAGGATGTCGTCGATGCGGTCGCGCTCGGGGTAGGAAATGAACAGCCCGCGGTGGGTGCGGTAGATCTTCGAGAATTCCTGACACGCCTGACCCACGGTCGGGGTGTAGATGATCGGCAGCATCTCGTCGAGGTGCGAATCCAGCAGGCGGAAGAACAGGGTTTCGTTGTTGTCCTGAATCGAGCGCAAGTAAATGTGTTTATCCAGGTCGCTCGCGCATTGCTGGTACTGGTTGTAAACGCGGGTGACCTGCTCTTCGATGGTTTCGACGTTCTGGGGCAGCAGGCCGACCAGGTTGAAATCGATGCGCTCTTGGGGTGTGAACGCACTGCCCTTGTTGAGCAGCGGCATTTCCAGCAACGAAGGGCCGGCATAGGAAATATATAAAGGTCGCGAGGTCTTGGTCATTTGCAGTGATCGCCTTTTCTCTGTTTGCTCTATCAATACGTCGTCGAAACGATGCCCCGGAGGTCGATGTATACGACGCTCAACGCAGGATCCGTCCGAAGAAATAGGGGGGTAAAAACAGGGTGCCTATCTTACTCGCCTGAAAACGATTGCGACATTTTGTCGCCCTACGATTGCGAAATGATGGAGCCAAGTCGTCCAAACGGTCAGAAACTGGCCGTGCATCGGGAACCAGCAGGCCGTGGCGGGTCACAGTAAAAACGACGTTATGGCAAATCGACCGTTTCGAGCAAAGCTCTTTCGACCACGGTCACCCTCGACCGAGACACGAAATGCCTTACACATTGAACTGGCGATGAGCCATTGCAGTCACATTGATATCAAAACGGAGATATTAATGTCAGGCCAGCGCATCTTTCGCATCCACTACCGCTTTCTGGGCGAGCACCGAGTATTTCTCCAACCCGACTCAGTGCTGGACGAATCAGACGCCTGGTATTACGCCTGTCTGCACGCAGGCATAGGCGTGCTGCACAACCTGTCCAAGACCCGGGAGGAGCTGACAGCGTTGATGGCCCATGGTCGCCGCTACGGTTTGACGGACGTGCGCTGGGGGGAGTGGGTGTGATTGATTGCCATCCAAGCCGATCTACCCACTTGTTTGATGCCGTGGTCAGGCCTGTCCAACGCGCTGAATCACATAACTCGCCTCAAAGCCATGCACACACCCAATCACGTTGAATCCCTTGAAATAGCCCGTCGCGCGAAGCAGGTCCACAGCCGGGCCGACTTCAGGTGAATGCTGGAAGTCGCCGTAGTCGTCGAACACAATAAAGCCACCCGGTACGACGCTGGGCGAATACAGCAGGAAATCCAACAGGACATTGCGCCCGGCATGGCCGCCATCGATGTGTAACAGCGCCACCTTCGGCGACAGGTTGTAGAAGCGCTCGGCACATAACTCTGAATAGCCCCTCAGCACCAGAGCGTTCGAGAACAGCTTCTCCTGGTAGTAACTGAACTCTTCAAACTGATTGGGCAGCTCAAAGGGGTCAATCCCGATGATGCGGCGCTCGCGGTTGCAGACCTCATTCATCAGCACCAGCGACTTGCCCTTCCAGACGCCTATCTCCACCACATCACCGGGGATGCCTTCGACCAGAAGCGCCAGATACCCCAGCAGCCGCACATGATCATGAAACGACAACTCCTTGCGCGGCATCGCCCGCTCCGCCGGCAACGTGCTCTGCGCCTGCTCGAAATGCTCGCCGATGAATGTCCAGATCTGCGCGATCGAATCGTTGAGTTCCGGGTTGCTGATGAAGTCGTTGAGCTGTTGGATGGTAGTCATGGCTTCTCTGACTGGCTGGAAGGGCTGAGGGATTGGGGATTGGGGATGGAGCGATCTCGTACCGTGAAGGGGCGTGAGATCGAGAGTAGGCGGGGGTTGGGAAAAGTAAAGTGCGCAGGGTACAGCTCGGATTTTGGAGGGAGTTTTTTAAATCGCGGAAACGAAAAAGCCCCAGAAGCATAACTTCTGGGGCTTTTCAAATAATGGCGGAGAGATAGGGATTTGAACCCTAGGTACTGTCGCCAGTACAACGGATTTCGAATCCGTCCCGTTCGGCCACTCCGGCATCTCTCCAACGGCGCGCATCATAACAGTTCGTCCGAAGAACGCGAACCCTTTTTACGGATTTTTTCGCGTTCTTTCAGATGCTTGCAGCGTTTTCCGCGTGAAGCGTTGGATCAGAGCGGTACGCCGAGACGCTGGGCGACTTCTTCGTAGGCTTCGATGACATCGCCGAGGCCCTGACGGAAGCGGTCCTTGTCCATTTTCTTGCGAGTTTCTTTGTCCCACAGGCGGCAGCCGTCCGGGCTGAACTCGTCGCCCAGGACGATCGAGCCGTCGCTGAACACGCCGAACTCAAGCTTGAAGTCGACCAGCAGCAGGCCGGCGTCGTCGAACAGCTTGGACAGGACTTCGTTGACCTTCAGGGACAGCTCTTTCATGCGAACCAGTTGCTCGGCGGTGCCCCAACCGAACGCGACGACGTGGGAGTCGTTGATGAATGGGTCGCCCTTGGCGTCGTCCTTCAGGAACAGCTCGAAGGTGTAAGGGTTGAGCTTCACGCCCTCCTCCACGCCCAGGCGCTTGACCAGGCTGCCGGCGGCGTAGTTACGCACGACGCATTCGACCGGGATCATGTCGAGCTTCTTGACCAGCACTTCGTTGTCGGCCAGCAGTTTATCGAACTGGGTCGGAATGCCAGCGGCTTCCAGCTTCTGCATGATGAAGGCGTTGAACTTGTTGTTCACCATGCCTTTACGATCGAGCTGTTCGATGCGCTTGCCGTCAAACGCCGAGGTGTCGTTGCGGAACACAAGGATCAAGCGGTCAGCGTCATCGGTCTTGTAAACCGACTTGGCTTTGCCGCGGTAGAGTTCTTCACGTTTTTCCATGATGGGCTCCGCTTGCTGAATCTGGCTGAATAATGGGGGGCGAGTCGCCCGTTTGGGACGCTAGGCGATTTCGCGCCAGTCGAGCCCTGAATCCTGATCGGCCAATTGTAGCCAGTCCTCGTCGCACCCAAGGGTGTCGACGAAACATTGCCGGGCCAGATGCGGCAGGTTGTTCTTGCTGCTCAGATGGGCCAGCACCAGGTGCTGAAGATCCTGCCATCCCAACTCGTTCACCAGACTGGCAGCCTGATGATTGTTCAAATGACCGTGATCACCACCTACCCGCTGCTTGAGAAAGTACGGGTACTGACCCCGGGCGAGCAGATCGCGGCAGTGATTGGACTCCACCATGAGCGCGTCGAGGCCGCGGTAGCTGTCGAGCACCATCGGGCAATAAGAGCCAAGGTCGGTCAACAGGCCGAAGCGACGGCGCCCGTCATTGAACACGAACTGCGTGGGCTCCAGCGCATCGTGAGCCACCGACACCACGTCAATGTCCAGACCACCAATGCGCAGCCCCTGCCCGCCCACCAGCCGAAGACCGGCTTCGACCGGCTTGCGCATGCCGCGCAGCGTACCGTCGCTGAGGTACACCGGCACATCGTAGCGCCGAGACAGCAAACCCACGCCATGCACATGATCGGCATGTTCGTGGGTCACTAGAATGGCGCTGAGCTGTTTACCGCTGACGCCCAGCCTGTCGAGCCGCCGTTCGGTTTCCCGCAAGGAGAAACCGCAATCGACCAGCACATACGTGTCGTTGCTCGCAACCAGCGTGGCATTGCCACGGCTGCCGCTGCCGAGAACCGCGAAGCGCACTTAACCCAGGTTGTCCTGAATGACGCTCAACACACGACGAGCGACTTCCGTCGGCGCCACGGTGTTGATGTTCTTCTCGACCGTTACCTGAACGTTCTCGCCGACCTTGCTCAGGCGAACCTGATAACGCTCGGCGCGGGCTTCTTTCTCTTCCTTGGACTCTTCGCTGCCGAACACACGGCTGAGGAAGCCAGGCTTGTTTTCAGGCTTGTCGGCTTTTTCCGCCAAGTTGATGTAGTACAGGCCCAGGCTGCGGTTGATGTCTTCAACGCGCCAGTCGCCCTGGTTAAGCGCACGGCCGACGCTCGACCACGCCCGATCCAGGTCTGCGCCCAGGTTCAGCACCGGGTTGCCGCTGCCGTCTTCACTGAGAGAGACGCGGCTTGGGGTGTCGAAATCACGCGCCGCCAGCAGGGACACCGAACCGCCCTTCTCGGCCGTACGGGTCAGACTTGCCAGCATGTCGTCGGTCAGCACGGAGTCGAGGCCGACGTTAGTGCTGCGCGACGGGAATGCAGGATCATCGCGGCTGCCGGCCGGACGTTGCACACTGACCACATAGATTTCACTGGTGTTGCGCTGCACGCCCGGCTCGATACGAACGCGCACGCGGGTCTCGGTGTTGGCAGCATCGCCACTCGAACCCATGCGCTTGGCAACCGATGCCGACAATTCGTCCATGCGCTGCCAGGTGGTGTTGGATTCACCGGTTTGCGGACGATCTTCGGCGATGCGGAAACCGTTGTCTTCGAAATACTGATGCGCCACTGGCCAGACTTCGGCCGGTGCGCGCTGGGCAAGAATCCAGCGGTTGTCGCCGCTCTTCTGCAGCGTGTAGTCGCCGGAGTCCTGAGCGGTGGTCAGCGGTTGCGGACGCGGCACGGTGAATTCACCCTTCTGGGTGTCGTCGGCAACGTTGCGCGGAATCGGCAGCAAGGGGTCCAGTCGTTTGACTTCCTGAACGCCTTCGGGCATTTGCATCGGCGGCTTCTGGGTCGCTTCCAGGTAATCGCTGCTGCGATCGCGGAAATAACCGTCCTGGCCAAAAAGCCAGCTGCAACCGCTGGTGCTGGAGATAATCAAGGCTAGTGCGGAAAGTCCGGCCAGTCGCTTCATTGCGTAATGCTTCCTCATTAGACCAATACACCGGACTGGCGCAGGGCCTGACGCAGCGGCTCGTGGCAGGACTCGCTGAGCCAGGTGAGTGGCAGACGAATACCGTCTGGCATCAAACCCATCTCATGCAGGGCCCATTTCACGGGAATAGGGTTCGATTCGATGAACAGAGTCTTGTTCAGCGGCATCAGTTTTTCGTGGATGGCGCGGGCGGCGTCGGCGTCACCGTCCATCGCGGCCTTGCACAGGTCGGCCATGGCGCGCGGTGCGACGTTGGCGGTGACCGAAATATTGCCTTTGCCACCGAGCAACATCAGCTCGACAGCAGTCGCGTCGTCGCCGGAATACACCAGAAAGTCGCTGCTCACGCCGGCAAGAATATCCTTGGCGCGCTGCAGGTCTCCGGTGGCTTCCTTGATGGCGATGATGTTTTTGACTTTCGACAGGCGGATGACGGTCTCAGCAGACATGTCGCAGGCAGTACGACCCGGCACGTTATACAGAATCTGCGGGATGTCGACGGTTTCGGCGATGTGCTTGAAGTGCTGGTACAAGCCTTCCTGGGTCGGCTTGTTGTAGTACGGGGTGACCAGCAGGCAGGCATCGGCACCGGCGTTCTTGGCGTTGGTGGTCAGTTCGACCGCCTCGCGGGTGGAGTTGGCGCCGGTGCCGGCGATGACCGGAATGCGGCCAGCGACCTGCTGAACCACGCGGCGGATGACTTCGATGTGCTCGTTGACGTCGAGCGTCGCGGATTCACCGGTGGTGCCGACGGCAACAATGGCGTTGGTGCCCTCTTGCAGGTGAAAGTCCACCAGTTTGCTCAGGCTGTCCCAATCGAGACGACCTTGTGCATCCATGGGTGTGACCAGTGCCACCATACTGCCCGCAATCATGCAAACCGCTCCTGCCGGAAAAAGAGAGCGGTAATGGTACTGGCGCCATGATCCTTGCACAAGGCGAGCATTCCCCTCGGCGCCGGTTTTCGCTACCCTTCGGTCTTTGATCGGTACGGGTCATCTGCCCGGCTCGTTCGACTGCTCGATTTTGACGTCACTTACCCCGCCCTGCGTCGTTATCGCGCGCCATGACAGGCTCATGGCAGCGATTGCCGGCTGTGGGTCGGGGCGACGTCACGATGCCTTCGTCCGTCGAGCCCGCCGGCAAAGGCCTGCTGCGTACCGACCGCTCATCGTTTAGGAATGCTGCATGTCATCCATCCCCACAGTTCGCGAACAATTCCTTGTCATCAGTGCCCTTGGCGCCAACCCAATGGAGCTGACCAACGTCCTGTGCCGCGCCAGTAACGAAAGCCGTTGCTCGGTCGTCAGCTCACGCCTCACTCGCCACGGTGAGTGCAGCGCGCTGATCCTGCAGATCTCCGGCAGCTGGGACGCCCTGGCGCGTCTGGAAACCGGTCTGCCCAACCTGGCGAAGAAACACGCCTTCACCGTCAACGTGGTGCGCAGCGCTTCGCTGGAAAACCGTCCGGAAGCCCTGCCCTACGTGGCCTACGTCAGTTCAGCGTACCGTCCGGACATCATCAACGAGCTGTGCCAGTTCTTCATCGACCACAACGTCGAGCTGGAAAACCTGATCTGCGACACCTATCAGGCACCGCAGACCGGCGGCACCATGCTCAACGCTACGTTCACCGTGACATTGCCGGCCGGCACCCAGATCAGCTGGCTGCGTGACCAGTTCCTGGACTTCGCCGACGCCCTCAACCTCGATGCGCTGATCGAACCATGGCGCCCTCAAGCACCGATGTAAGGAGCCCCGAATGGCTGTAGAACTCGACCAACCCGTTGCCGACTTTCAGGTGCAGGCCACGAGCGAACAGGCGGTCAGCCTGTCGGCGCTCAAGGGTCAGCAGGTCGTCCTTTATTTCTACCCGAAGGACAGCACCCCTGGCTGCACCACCCAGGGCCAGGGCTTTCGCGATCATCACGCCGACTTCAAGGCCGCCAACACGGTGGTGTTCGGTGTGTCGCGGGACAGCCTGAAATCCCACGAGAACTTCAAGGCCAAGCAGGAATTCCCGTTCGAGCTGATTTCGGACAAGGACGAATCGCTGTGCCAGCTGTTCGATGTCATCAAGCTGAAAAAGCTGTATGGCAAGGAATACCTGGGCGTCGACCGCAGCACCTTCCTGATCGACAAGGAAGGTGTGCTACGCAAGGAATGGCGCGGCGTGAAGGTGCCGGGGCATGTGGCGGCGGTGCTTGAAGCGGCTCAGGCGCTTAACCAGGCTTGATCGCCATGATGTAGGAGTGAGCTTGCTCGCGATCGGGTTCGTTTAGTCATCGTAGGTTGACCATGACGACGCCGATCGCGAGCAAGCCCACTCCTACAAAAGCACGGCAACATTTACAGCAACGGCGCCACCGTCGGTTCGTTTCGTGGCCACGCATCCAGCACGGCCTTGAACAGGGTCGCCAGCGGGATCGCAAAGAAAATCCCCCAGAACCCCCACAGCCCGCCGAACAACAGCACGGCGCAGATGATTGCCACCGGGTGCAGGCTCACGGTCTGGGAGAACAGCAGTGGCACGAGCACGTTGCCGTCCAGGGTCTGGATGATGCCGTAGACCGCCATCAGATAGATGAACTGATCGCTCCAGCCCCACTGGAACAGCGCGATGAACGCCACGGGCACCGTCACCACCACCGCGCCCACATAGGGCACCACCACCGAAATCCCCACCAGCATCGCCAGCAACGCCGAGTAATTCAGGCCCATGGTCACGAAGGCGATGTAGGTCACCCCGCCGCAGATGAAAATCTCGATAACCTTGCCGCGAATGTAGTTGGCGATCTGCCGATTCATTTCCTCGGCCACATGGGTAATCAGCGTACGTTCGCGTGGCAGATAGCCCCTCGCCCAGCGGCTGATCATCCGACGATCTTTAAGGAAGAAGAACACCAGGATCGGCACCAGCACCAGGTAGATCATCATGTTGACCAGCAGCGGCAAGCTGGACAGGGAAAACGTCAACGCCCATTGCCCGAACTTTCCGACCTCGCCGCGAGCCACTTCTATCGCCTGCAAGACCTGCTCGTCCGACACCAGGTGCGGATAACGCTCCGGCAGCAGCAACAGCAGCGACTGCCATTTGGCGAGCATGCCGGGCAATTCGTTGAACAAGGTAATGAGCTGGCGCCACAGCAAAGGCACGAGCACCAGCAGAAACAGCGCCAGCGCCCCCATGAATAAAGCGAAGACCAGCCCGACGGCGCCGCCTTCGGGCACCCGCAAACGCTCGAGCAGGTTGACCAGCCCCTGCATCAGAAAGGCGAGCACCAACCCGGCGAGCACCGGCGCGAGCATGCCGCCGAGTGTGAGGACAACGGTAAATCCCAGAACCAACAACACCGCCAGCACTACCGCTTCCTCGTCGGAAAAGTAGCGCTGTATCCAGTCGCGAAGCACTTTGAACATCAAGAATCCTAAGGGGGTTGCGAGGGGTCAGAAACGCTCAGGCCTTGCGTAGCCAATACCGATAAATGCCGTCAGCGTTTTCTTCGTGGAGCAGCGCGTGCCCGGCCAATTTTGCGAAAGTACGGAAGTCACGCTGCGAGCCGGCGTCGGTGGCCGTCACTTTGAGCACCGCGCCGCTGGCCAGACGGTTGAGTTCCATCTTGGCTTTGAGCAAGGGTAGCGGGCAATTGAGGCCGCTGGCGTCCAGCTCTGCATCGCAGGCTGCGGGGTGTCCTACAGCGTCAGACATCGTTTCTCTCCGGATAGACACATCCGCCATCGCATAAAAGCCAACGGGCGGAAGAACATTCTTACAAGTTTTCCAGAATACCCCACTCTGGTCAGCAAGCCATTGAGCCAGCTACAGTGACGCCTTTCTGCCCCAGAGTTTCGTGCATGAATTTTTTGCGCCCCACGCTGCTGACCCTCGCCTGCCTGCTGGCAGCGCCGAGTTTCGCAGAAGACGACCTGCCCTCCCTCGGCGACGCGAGTTCATCCATCGTTTCTCCGCAGCAGGAACACGACCTGGGGCGTGCCTGGCTCGGGCTGCTGCGCTCTGAAGTGGCGCAGCTGTCCGACCCGCTGCTCAAGGACTTCGTCGAATCGTCGGTTTACCGGCTCGCTGAAACCAGCCAGGTGCAGGACCGCCGTCTCGAGTTCATCCTGATCAACACCCCGGAGATCAACGCCTTTGCAGCGCCCGGCGGGATCATCGGGGTCAACGGCGGGTTGTTCCTCCACGCTGAAACCGAAGGCGAATACGCTGCGGTCCTCGCCCACGAACTGGCTCACTTGTCGCAGCGGCACTTTGCCAGGGGCGTACAGGCGCAACAGCGCATGCAAGTGCCGGTAATGGCGGCGATGCTTGCCGGCATCGTCATGGCCGCTGCGGGCGCGGGCGATGCGGGGATTGCCGCGATCGCCGGCACCCAGGCTGCCGCGATTCAGGAGCAGGCGCGATTCTCCCGACAGAACGAAGCAGAAGCCGACCGCATCGGCATCCTCAATCTGGAAAAGGCCGGCTACGACCCGCGCAACATGCCCACCATGTTCGAGCGTCTGGCGCGCCAGTATCGCTATGACGCCAAGCCGCCGGAATTCCTGATGAGCCACCCGGTGACCGAATCCCGTATCGCGGACACCCGCAACCGCGCCGAACAAGCCAAGCCCGGCGGCAAGGAAGACAGCCCGGCGTATCAATTGATGCGGGCACGCACCGTGCTGATTTACGAAGAAACCCCCGGCATGGCCGCCAAGCGCTTCCGTGCACAACTGGCCGAGAACCCGAAAAACGACGCGGCTCGCTACGGTCTGGCGCTTGCCCAGACCAAGGCGGGTCAGCTCAACGAAGGCCGTGAGACGCTGAAGCCTTTGCTCGACAAGGCGCCGGACAATATTCCCTACAACCTCGCCGCCGTGAACCTGGACATCTCCAACAATCGCCTGCCTGACGCTCAACAGCGGGTGGACCGAATGCTGAATCTGTATCCCGACAACTACCCGCTCAATCAGGCGAAAGTCGACGTCTTGCTCAAGCAGTCCAAGGCGCCCGAGGCGTTGAAGTCTCTGGAGATTCTGTTGAAGAGCCGTCCGGACGATCCGGACATCTGGAATCAGGTGGCTGACACCCGCGGTCTGTCGGGCAACACCATCGGCCTGCATCAGGCCCGTGCGGAATATTTTGCGCTGATGGGCGATTTCAAGCAGGCGATTCAACAGCTCGAATTTGCCAAGCGACGGGCGAACAACAACTTCCAGCTGGCCTCACGCATCGACGCGCGGCAGCAGGAAATCATCGCCCAGGAACGGGCGGTGAAGGACATGATGAATTGAGGCGAGCTACGAGCGGCAAGCTGCAAGCTGAAATGCGGCGAGTTCGCTTTTCGCTTGAAGCTTGAAGCTTGCGGCTAACCGCTGCTACTCAAGCATTACCCGAGTTTTTCATCCGCGCCGCCTGGGTAAAGTCCAGCATGCGCTGCAACGGCCGGACGGCGTGAGGGATGACCGCTGGGTCAACGAAGATTTCGTTGCTGCCTTCGCGCAGGCATTGAAGCGTGCGTGCCAGGGTGTTCATCGCCATCCACGGGCAGTGCGCGCAACTGCGGCAGGCGGCGCCGTTGCCCGCAGTGGGCGCCTCAATGAAGACCTTGTCCGGGCAGAGCTGCTGCATCTTGTAGAAAATGCCGCGGTCGGTGGCGACGATGAAGGTTTTGTTCGGCAGCGTTTGCGCCGCTTTGATCAACTGGCTGGTAGAGCCCACAGCATCGGCCAGGTCGATGACTGACTCGGGCGACTCCGGATGCACCAGAATGGCCGCGTCCGGGTACAAGGCCTTCATGTCCTCCAACTGCCGGGATTTGAACTCCTCGTGCACGATGCAGGCGCCGTCCCACAACAGCATGTCCGCCCCGGTTTCGCGCTGGATGTAACGGCCCAGGTGCTTGTCGGGCGCCCAGATGATTTTCTCGCCGTTGTCCATCAGGCTTTCGACGATCTCCAGCGCGCAACTGGACGTCACCACCCAGTCGGCACGGGCTTTTACGGCGGCCGACGTATTGGCGTAAACCACCACAGTGCGCTCGGGATGCTGATCGCAGAACCCAGCAAACTCATCGACCGGGCAACCGAGGTCCAGTGAGCAGGTCGCTTCGAGGGTCGGCATCAAGATGCGTTTTTCAGGGGTCAGAATTTTTGCGGTTTCGCCCATGAAACGCACCCCGGCCACCAGCACGGTTTTCGCCGGATGGTTTTTGCCGAATCGCGCCATCTCCAGAGAATCCGAGACGCAACCGCCGGTTTCTTCCGCCAGTGCCTGAATCACCGGATCGCAGTAGTAATGAGCGACCAGCACGGCGTCCTGGGCCTTGAGCTCGGCGGCGATCAAGCGGCGGTATTCCGCTTCCTCGTCAGGGCTCAGGGTTTTGGGCTGTTTGGCGTCCAGGTGCGCTTGGACCAGAAGGCGTTCGGAGATGTGTGTCATGTCGATGAACCTGAATGCGCGTACGGAGCAAAAGTCCGCAGGGTAGAAAACGCCCGGGAAGTTAGCACGGGTTCTGTTGAGCGATCACTTACCGGCAGTCCCCGCCCTCAATGTTAGCGCCATCGCCATCGCCTCAAGCGAGGGCATCGTAAAAACACGTCCGCAATGGTTGGAACGAGTCAGTCAAAAAAGCACCGAAACCCTCAAGCCCGCCATTCAATGGCAGAATCTGCGTCACTGGACAGTTTTGGAGACCCTCATGCTGCGCGTATTTGAACGACGCCTCGACCCCTTCCCACCCGACGAAGCGCCGCCGCCACCTGTGGGTCTGGTACGTTTTCTGTGGGCCTGCACCCGGGGTGCGCGTGGCTACATCCTCGCCCTGGCAGTGCTCAGCGCCTGTGTATCGATTTACGAAGCCTGGCTTTTCTCGTTTCTCGGCCAAGTGGTCGATCTGCTGTCGACCTGGAAGGACGGCGGCGCCACCGCAGGCGAAGAAAGCCGAGCGCTGTGGGGCATCGGCATTGTGCTGGTGATCAGCGTCGGGCTGGTGGCCATGCGCACGATGGTTCAGCATCAGGTGCTGGCGATCAACCTGCCGTTGCGGCTGCGCTGGGACTTTCACCGGCTGATGCTGCGGCAGAGCCTGTCGTTCTTTTCCGATGAATTCTCCGGCCGGGTCACCACCAAGGTCATGCAGACCGCGCTGGCGGTGCGGGACGTGCTGTTCACCCTGATTGAAATCGCGCCCGGCATCGGCGTTTATTTCATTGCGATCATCGCGCTGGCAGGCGGTTTCGCCTTGAAGCTGATGCTGCCGTTCCTTGCCTGGATCGTGCTGTTCGGCCTGGCGATGCTGTACTTCGTGCCGCGCCTGGGCAAAGTCGGTCAGGAGCAGGCCAACGCGCGGTCGTCGATGACCGGGCGAATTTCCGACGCCTACACCAACATCACCACCGTGAAGCTGTTCTCCCACTCCAAACGTGAAGCGCAGTTTGCCCGCGCGGCGATGGAGGACTTCAAGCACACGGGCTTTCGCCAGATGCGTCTGGTGAGCCAGTTCGAAATCGTCAATCAGGCGCTGGTCGTCGCGTTGATTCTGGGCGCAGGCGGTTACGCCCTGTGGCTGTGGCATCAGGGTGACGTCGGCACTGGCGCGGTGGCGGCGATTACCGCGATGGCGCTGCGCATCAACGGCATGTCCCACTGGATCATGTGGCAGATGACCTCGCTGTTCGAGAACATCGGCACGGTGCAGGACGGCATGGCGACCCTGACTCAGGGCCCTAAAGTACAGGACGCGCCGAATGCAAACTCGCTGAAAACCACCGGCGGCGCGGTGACCTTCGAGAACGTCAGCTTCAACTACAACGGCGAGCGCCAGGTGCTGGAGGGTTTGAATCTGGCCATCCGCCCGGGCGAGAAGATAGGCCTGGTCGGCCGTTCAGGCGCCGGTAAATCCACGCTGATCAATCTGCTGCTGCGCTTCTATGACGTGGACAGCGGCGAGATTCGCATCGATGGTCAGAACATCAAGCAGGTCACGCAAGACAGCCTGCGCAGCGCCATCGGCATGGTGACTCAGGACACCTCGCTGCTGCATCGGTCCATCCGCGACAACATTGCGTACGGTCGGCCTGACGCCACCGATGAGGAAATCCACACCGCTGCGGTCAATGCCCAGGCGGATGGGTTCATCAGTCAGCTCAGCGACAAGCATGGCCACAGCGGCTATGACACGCTGGTCGGTGAGCGTGGCATCAAGCTCTCGGGCGGCCAGCGCCAGCGGGTTGCCATTGCTCGCGTGATGCTGAAGAACGCGCCGATTTTGCTGCTGGACGAAGCCACCAGCGCGCTGGATTCGGAAGTCGAAGTGGCGATTCAGGAAAGCCTCGATGAGATGATGAAAGGCAAAACCGTGATCGCCATCGCCCACCGGCTGTCGACGATTGCAGCCATGGACCGGCTGATCGTGATGGACGACGGGCGCATCATCGAACAAGGCACCCACGCTGAACTGCTCACCAAGAACGGTACTTACGCGCGTCTGTGGCATCACCAGAGCGGTGGGTTTCTGGGTGAGGATCAGGGCGTGCCTGAAGCGGTGGATCAGGTATAGCGGGCAGACTCGCGGTATAAACGCGCTGAACGACGGCTTGGGGCGCAGCCGTCGTTCGACGCGGGCCGCGCCGACCCACGACAGCATCGTCCATCAGAATCCTCTAGTAGACCGACTTACTAGGATGTATTCTCCGACGCTATGAATACTCCCCAAACACGTGGTTCATCTGATGTTCGTCAAGGCATCCTCGACGTCGGCCAGCGCATCATGGCCGCCAAGGGGTATTCCGGCGTTGGCCTGAACGAAATTCTGGCCGCTGCGGGCGTGCCGAAAGGCTCCTTCTATCATTATTTCGGCTCCAAGGATGCCTTCGGGGAGGCGTTGCTTGAGCACTACTTCGACGACTACCTCGCTGACATTGATCGCATCCTCGGCGAGCCCGGCCTGCCCATGGGCGAGCGCTTGATGAACTACTGGCGCGTCTGGCAGGACACGCAGTCGTTTCAGGAATGCCAGGGCAAATGCCTCGCCGTGAAGCTCGGCGTTGAGGTGGCCGATCTGTCGGAAACCATGCGCGCCGTTCTCAAGCGAGGCACTGCCGGAATCACCGACAGGCTCGGCAGCGCGATCGAGGCTGGCGTTGCCGACGGCTCGCTGCCCGCCTGCGAGAATCCTTTCGCCGTTGCGCAAAGCCTGTATCAACTGTGGGTCGGGGCCAGCGTGATGGTCAAGATTGAAAGAAGCCTTGCCCCTTTTGAAACAGCCATGGCGACCACGCGTGTGATTCTGCGCCTGGCCTGATTGGCGCACGGCAACCGTGCGCCGCACCATCTGCAACCCCTCATCCCAGGTTCACGCCGCCATGACGCCTGCCGGCCTCGTGCGGCCCAGCCCATGCACCTCATTTGCGCGGACCTCTCCATCGCTCAATCAACGCGCAAATAATTTTTTGAATTAACTCTAGACGACTGGTCTACTCAGGACTATGGTGTACCTACTTTAGCCCGTCACAAGGAATACACCCTATGAAAGTTCTCATGGTTCTGACTTCCCACGACACCCTCGGCAACACCGGCCGTCCTACCGGCTTCTGGCTGGAAGAGCTGGCCGCGCCCTACTACGCATTCAGCGACATCAACGCTGAAATCGTTCTGGCTTCGCCACAAGGTGGCCAACCTCCGCTGGACCCGAAGAGCAACGAGCCCGACTTCCAGACCGACCTGACCCGTCGTTTCGAGAAAGACGAAACCGCCAAAGCCCTGCTCGCCAACACCGTTCGCCTGGACAGCGTGTCCCAGGCAGATTTCGACGCTGTGTTCTACCCAGGCGGCCATGGCCCTCTGTGGGATCTGGCCGAAGACAAAAATTCCGTTCAGCTCATCGAGTCGTTCATCGCAGCCGGCAAGCCCGTCGCTGTCGTCTGTCACGCCCCTGGCGTGCTGCGCCACGTGAAGAGCGCCGACGGCACGCCACTGGTGAAAGGCAAGAAGGTCACCGGCTTTGCCAACAGCGAAGAAGAAGCGGTCGGCCTGACCAATGTGGTGCCTTTCCTGGTGGAAGACGAGCTGAAATCACTCGGCGGCGTCTACTCCAAAGGTCCGGACTGGGGCTCGTACGTCCTCACCGATGGTCTGTTGATCACCGGTCAGAACCCTGCTTCCTCCGGTCCTGCGGCAGACGTGCTGATCGAAGCACTGCAGAACAAATCGGCCTGATCACCGCCCGCCGCGAGGGGTGTTCGCACCCCTCCCCGCTTTTCACCTTCGCAACGAGATAACTGCCATGAACTGGTAATGAACGGATTCAACCCGACCCCAGGCCCGACTTTATGTCGGGCTTTGTCGTTTCTGGGCGAAGGCGAATAACCAAACAAACACGGCTTTAACAGGTCTACCACGGTGGTGGCGGGCATTGATGAACACTCATGATGCCCATTGCAACTGGATCTGTCGTTTACGGCGATCGCAGTACCAACCCCTCTATCGCGAGAGAAAAAATGGCTCAGGGAACGAAAGCGGCATTGCAGAGTGAAGCGGTTGTCATGACTGCTCATGGCACCTATGACAGCTACGTGGGCACGGCGGATGACGACACCATCACGGGCACCACGAAGCGGGACTTCATCTCTGGCGGCGATGGCGATGACATCCTCATCGGTTGGGGAGGGGGTCCCGACCCGTTCAGCAACGCGCAGGATCGCTACAACGGCGGCGCGGGCGTCGATACGATCACCAGCCACTCCGCTTATGTCTACGGGAACACGTTCGTCTACACCTCGGTGACGGACAGTTA
>NZ_MDEN01000051.1 GCF_001705435.1 Pseudomonas graminis | reverse complement strand
ATCACCGAATTCAACTACCGCTACCACACCGACCGCGAGGCGCACATCTTCGTCGGCGTGCAGACCCACCCCGACACGGACCCTCGCAAAGCGCTGATCGCGAGCCTGACAGAACAGGGTTTTCCGGTGCTGGACCTGACCGACAACGAACTGGCCAAGCTGCACCTGCGGCACATGGTCGGCGGGCATTCAGAACGGGTGAGTGACGAAGTGGTACTGCGCTTTGAATTCCCGGAGCGGCCGGGTGCGCTGTTCGACTTCCTGAACAAGCTGGGCGGCAAATGGAATATTTCGATGTTCCATTACCGCAACCACGGTGCGGCGGATGGCCGAGTGGTGGCGGGCCTGGTGGTGCCGGAGGATGAGCGGCATCTGGTGCCGCAGGCGCTGGCGGAGATCGGTTACCCGTACTGGGACGAGACCAAGAACCCGGCGTACAAGCTGTTTTTGGGGTGAGCTCCGAAGACTGACACTGCTGACTTCAGCGGTTCATGCCCGGACCTACAGGATCAACAGCGGCAGCGGCATGCAACCGGCTGCTAATCTTCAAGCACAGCCAGACACAGGGACACGAACACAATGGAACACTTCGCTGCGCTGAAAATCCTGCACATCGCCAGCACGGTGCTGCTGTTCATCTGCGCGCTGGGGCTGATCGTGTGGATCGTGCGTGGCCGTCGGGCCGGCGATGCGACGGTGCAGAACCGCGCCATGCAACGGCCGTGGGCATTTGTCTGGGTGCTGATGGGCGTGTGCCTGTTAACCCTGCCGATCAGCGGCTGGTGGCTGGTCCACTACGCCGGTTGGCCGCTGGGACAGACCTGGCTGCTGGCGGCGAGCGTGCTGTATCTCTTCGGCGCCTTGAGCTGGGCCTGGCTGGCGGTACGGGTGAACCGCCTGCGCCGGCCGGTGATCGTGGGCAATTCCCGCTTCACCCTGGCCCTGGCCATCTTCAGTGTCGTTTGCTTCGTGGCGATCGCCGGTCTGATGGGCGCCAAACCGGTTTAACCTCCGTCATCAAAGCTGGCGGCACCGCAGCTCAACCTGCCGACAAAGAACAGTGGGAGCGAGCTTGCTCGCGAAGGCTTTTCAACCGCGCAGTGAAATCACCGGCCAGCCGCGACGGGTGGCTTCGGCGCGCAGCTTCTCATCAGGATCGACTGCGACCGGATTGGCCACCTGCTCCAGCAGTGGCAAATCGTTCATCGAATCACTGTAGAACCAGCTGTCGTCCAGGTTGAAGCCGTTTTCTTCGATCCAGCGATTCAGACGGGTAACTTTGCCTTCGCGGAAGCACGGCACGTCAGTGGTGCGCCCGGTGTAGCGACCGTCGACGACCTCGCACTCGGTTGCCAGCAACGTGTCGATACCCAGCCGGGCCACGATTGGCGCGGTCACGAAACGGTTGGTCGCCGTGATCACCACCAGCTTGTCGCCCGCGTCGCGGTGTTTGGCGATGAGGGCCATGGCCTTCGGCAGGATCAGGGGTTCGATGCAGTCGCGCATGAATTCCCGGTGCCATTCGTCGAGCTGCGCCATGTCAGTGCGCCCGAGGATTTCCAGGCTGAAATTCAGGTAGTCGGTCAGGTTTAGCGTGCCGGCCAGATAGTCCTGATAGAAAGCGTCGTTGCGTGCCTTGTACGCAGCACCGTCCAGGATGCCGCGCTCGCACAGGTAATCGCCCCAGGCGTGGTCGCTGTCGCCGCCGAGGAGAGTGTTGTCGAGGTCGAAGAGGGCCAGACGCATGGGCTTTACTCGCTGAAATATCAGAAAAAAGAGCACAAGAATACGAGGTTTGCCCGAGAGATCGCATCTATTAATGCAGTTGTCACGATAAGCTGTCGCAGCCTCGTTGCTGCCTTCACGATCTTTGTGGAACAATGCGGCGACATGCGTTTGCGAGGTTGTGGCCGTGATCGACCCCGATGGTTTTCGCCCTAATGTCGGGATAATTCTGACAAATGATGCTGGCCAGGTCTTATGGGCTCGGCGCATCAATCAAGACGCCTGGCAGTTTCCGCAGGGGGGTATCAACCCTCAGGAGACCCCGGAAGACGCGCTTTACCGTGAATTGAATGAAGAAGTCGGGCTGGAACGGCATGATGTTGAAATTCTTGCCTGCACCCGGGGTTGGTTGCGCTATCGTCTGCCGCAACGATTGGTCCGTACCCACAGCCAGCCGCTGTGCATCGGCCAGAAGCAAAAATGGTTTCTCCTGCGCCTGATCTCCAACGAGCAGCGGGTGCGGATGGATTTGACCGGCAAACCGGAGTTCGATGGCTGGCGTTGGGTCAGTTATTGGTACCCGCTGGGCCAGGTGGTGACATTCAAGCGCGAGGTATATCGCCGCGCACTCAAAGAGCTTGCCCCGCGCCTGTTGGCGCGCGACTGACACGGAGTTCGACCCCGAGCCATGCTCAATACGCTGCGCAAGATCGTCCAGGAAGTTAACTCCGCCAAGGATCTCAAGGCGGCGTTGGGCATTATTGTATTGCGCGTAAAAGAGGCTATGAGCAGCCAGGTCTGCTCGGTCTATCTGCTCGATCCTGAAGCGAACCGCTTCGTGCTGATGGCCACCGAAGGCCTGAACAAGCGCTCGATCGGCAAGGTGAGCATGGCCCCGAACGAGGGCCTCGTGGGTCTGGTGGGTACGCGTGAAGAACCGCTCAACCTCGAAAACGCCGCCGATCACCCTCGTTATCGCTACTTTGCCGAAACCGGCGAAGAACGCTACGCCTCGTTTCTCGGTGCGCCGATCATCCACCACCGCAGGGTAGTGGGCGTCCTGGTCATCCAGCAAAAGGAGCGACGTCAGTTCGACGAGGGCGAAGAAGCCTTCCTTGTGACGATGAGCGCGCAGCTCGCCGGCGTTATCGCCCACGCAGAAGCCACCGGCTCCATTCGCGGGCTCGGTCGGCAGGGCAAGGGCATTCAGGAAGCCCGATTCGTCGGAGTGCCAGGTTCGCCGGGAGCCGCCGTCGGTACCGCGCTGGTCATGCTCCCGCCGGCCGACCTTGAAGTCGTGCCGGACAAAACCGTCACTGACATCACCGCCGAACTCAAACTGTTCCAGACCGCCCTTGAAGGCGTGCGCAATGACATGCGCACCCTTTCGGCGAAGTTGGCCACACAATTGCGCCCAGAAGAGCGCGCGTTGTTCGATGTGTACCTGATGATGCTCGACGATGCGTCGCTGGGCAGCGAAGTCACCAACGTCATCAAGACCGGCCAGTGGGCCCAGGGCGCGTTGCGTTCGGTGGTCAACGAGCACGTCAAACGCTTCGAGCTGATGGACGACGCCTACCTGCGTGAGCGTGCATCGGACGTCAAAGACCTCGGTCGCCGCCTGCTCGCCTACCTTCAGGAAGCGCGCCAGCAAACACTGGTCTACCCCGACAACACCATCCTGGTCAGCGAAGAGCTGTCGCCCGCCATGCTCGGCGAGGTGCCGGAAGGCAAGTTGGTAGGCCTGATTTCGGTACTCGGCTCGGGTAACTCCCACGTCGCTATTCTGGCCCGGGCCATGGGCATTCCCACGGTCATGGGGGTGGTGGACCTGCCGTACTCGAAAGTCGACGGCATCCAGTTGATCGTCGACGGCTACCACGGCGAAGTCTTCACCAACCCGTCCGAGATCCTGATCAAACAGTATTCGGTCGTCGTCGAAGAGGAGCGCCAGCTCTCCCAAGGCCTCGACGCGCTGCGTGAATTGCCCTGCGTAACCCTTGACGGCCACCGCATGCCGCTGTGGGTCAACACCGGTCTGCTGGCAGACGTGGCCCGCGCGCAACAGCGAGGCGCGGAAGGCGTCGGCCTGTACCGCACCGAAGTCCCGTTCATGATTCAGCAGCGGTTCCCGAGCGAAAAGGAACAGCTCGCCATCTACCGTGAGCAATTGGCGGCGTTTCACCCGTTACCGGTGACGATGCGAACGCTGGACATCGGCGGCGACAAGTCGCTGTCGTACTTCCCGATCAAGGAAGACAACCCGTTCCTCGGCTGGCGCGGCATTCGCGTAACGCTGGACCACCCGGAAATCTTCCTGGTGCAGACCCGCGCCATGCTCAAGGCCAGCGAGGGCTTGAACAACCTGCGGATTCTGCTGCCGATGATCTCCGGCACCCACGAGACCGAAGAAGCGCTGCACCTGATCCACCGGGCATGGGGTGAGGTGCGCGATGAAGGCACCGACGTGCCGATGCCGCCAGTGGGCGTGATGATTGAAGTGCCAGCAGCGGTCTACCAGACCCGCGAGCTGGCGCGTCAGGTGGATTTCCTGTCTGTCGGCTCCAACGACCTGACCCAGTATTTGCTGGCGGTCGACCGCAACAACCCGCGGGTGGCGGATTTGTACGACTACCTGCACCCGGCGGTGCTCCAGGCGTTGCAAAGCGTGGTGCGCGATGCCCACGCCGAAGGCAAGCCGGTGAGCATCTGCGGCGAAATGGCCGGTGATCCTGCGGCGGCGGTGCTGCTGATGGCGATGGGTTTCGACAGCCTGTCGATGAACGCCACCAACTTGCCGAAAGTGAAGTGGATGCTGCGTCAGATCAACCTGAGCATGGCCAAGGACCTGTTGGCCCAACTGATGAAGAACGATAACCCGCAAGTCATCAGCAGCTCGCTGCAACTGGCGCTGAGGAATCTGGGCCTGTCGCGGATGATCAATCCGGGGTCTGTGAAGGGGCACTAAGGGCTGGCGCTGCGCTGCTCTTAGTGGGACCGGCTTCAGCCGGGAAGAGGCGGAGTCAAATCTGCAGGTCCACCTCACCCAATCTCCCGCCATACGGCCCAAAGCTACGCTCGATCAGCCGCCGGCTGCCATCCGCATTCACCCGCAACACCGTGCTCGCCCGCGTGCCGTAATTGGGGCTGGCGATGAACACGCTCGACAGCAATTTCTCCGTCGCAAGCCCAACGCCGGTGCTTGGCAGTTCAGCGTCCGGCGCAGGCGCGTGATCGCTGAGAAAGCCAAATAACGCGTCGGGATCAGGATTGTTCAGCTGTTCGAGCAGGGCGGCTTTGGCTTTCACCAGCTTAGGCCACGGCGTGTCGAGCCCGGCGTTGGACACACCGTAAACGCCTGCTTCCAAGCAGCGGGGTGTCGAATCGTTGCCGTTGAGGAAGTGCAACTGCTGACGATCACCCACCAGCAGATTGAACCCGCCGTATTCCGTTGATCTCGCTGCGATCTCACTCAGATACTCATCTACGGACACATCGCTGGTCAAAAAACGAGCAACCAATTCACCCCGCGAACGACGGCCAGGCGGCTTGCCCGGCTCGCGGATGTTGGTAAGCGCTGCGAATCGTCCGCCAGCATTGATACCCAGCCACGTCCCACCCGCTTCTAGATCGCGCCCGGCATACACCTGCGGCGCCTCTTCCCACTGGGCCAGCGGCAGAGTAGGACGGGCGTAGAACTCGTCACGATTGGCCGCCAGAATCAGCGGCTGAGCGTGCGTCGGCCGCCAGGCGAAGACGATGAGGCACATGGATGACTCCTTTTTGCGCCACTTTACCCACCCCGCACGCCGACATCCATCGCACGCTGCTAGAGCGGATCGGCGCGGTCCGGTAACATGCCGCACTGTTTTTGAGAGATGTCCGTGCTAGTGAGAGCGGCATCGTCGGCGTGCGAGGCTTTCATCGCGGTCGCTCTTACACCAGATTTCATCATTATTGGGTGGCACCACCTGCTGCCGCCGCCGCATAGTTCTGCTTCGTCGCTCAATGAGCGCTTCTATTTCAAGGAGTCGCAATGCTGCCTTACCCGCAGATTGACCCGGTAGCCGTGGCCATCGGTCCGCTGCAAATCCATTGGTACGGCCTGATGTATCTGGTCGGTATCGGCAGTGCCTGGTACCTGGCATCCCGTCGCTTGAATCGCTTTGACCCGACGTGGACCAAAGAAAAGCTCTCGGACATGATTTTCTGGGTCGCCATGGGCGTCATCGTCGGTGGACGGCTGGGCTACGTGCTGTTCTACGATCTGCCCAACTACATCGCCAACCCGCTGCTGATCTTTGAAGTGTGGAAGGGCGGCATGGCGTTCCACGGCGGCTTCATCGGCGTGATGATCGCGACGTACTGGTTCGGCAAGCGCAACGGCAAGTCGTTCTTCCAGCTCATGGACTTCATCGCGCCCATGGTGCCGATCGGTCTGGGTGCCGGGCGCATCGGCAATTTCATCAACGCCGAACTGTGGGGCAAGCCGACTGATCTGCCCTGGGCCATGGTGTTCCCCACCGACCCTGCGCAGCTGCCGCGCCACCCGTCACAGCTCTACCAGTTCGCGCTGGAAGGCGTGGCCTTGTTCGTCATTCTCTACTTTTTCTCCCGCAAGCCGCGTCCGACCATGGCCGTTTCCGGCATGTTCGCGTTGTTCTACGGCATCTTCCGCTTCGTGGTGGAGTTCGTCCGCGTGCCGGATGCCCAGCTCGGTTATCTGGCCTGGGGCTGGGTCACCATGGGGCAGATCCTCAGCCTGCCGATGATCATCGGCGGCCTGGTGCTGATCTGGCTGGCTTACCACCGCGCGCCCGCTGCCAACAACGCTGCGGTGTGACGCGCCGGGTACATCTGCTGAGCGCCGGGCCTTATGGGTTCGGCGGATTCACCGAAACAGAGGGCCTCTGGTCATGAAGCAATACCTTGAACTGCTGCAGGACGTCATCAACAACGGCACCCGCAAGGGCGACCGCACCGGGACCGGCACCACTGCCGTGTTCGGTCGGCAGATTCGCCACAACCTGGCCGATGGCTTCCCGCTGCTGACCACCAAAAAGCTGCACTTCAAGAGCATCGCCAACGAGCTGATCTGGATGCTCAGCGGCAACACCAACACCAAATGGCTCAACGAAAACGGCGTGACCATCTGGGACGAGTGGGCCACTGAAGACGGCGATCTGGGCCCGGTGTACGGCGCGCAGTGGACTGGCTGGCCGACCAAGGACGGCGGCAAGATCAACCAGATCGACTACATGGTCGACTGCCTGAAGAACAACCCAAACAGCCGCCGCATCCTGTTCCACGGCTGGAATACCGAATACCTGCCAGACGAGAAGCTGTCGCCGCAGGAGAACGTCAAGGCCGGGCGCCAAGCGCTTGCGGTGTGCCATTTGCTGTACCAGGCCTTCGTGGCCGACGGCAAGCTGTCGATGCAGTTGTACATCCGCAGTTCCGACGTCTTCCTCGGCCTGCCGTACAACATCGCCGCGCTGGCGCTGCTGACCCATATGCTGGCTCAGCAATGCGACCTGATCCCCCACGAGATCATCGTCAGCCTGGGCGACACTCACGCTTACTCCAACCACGAGGAGCAGATCGCGACGCAGCTCACCCGCACCCCGCGACAGCTGCCGCAGCTGAGCATCAAGCGTCGCCCTGAAAGCATCTATGACTATCGATTCGAAGATTTCGAGATCGTGGGTTATAACGCGGATCCGAGCATCAAGGCGCCAGTGGCTGTTTAAGCGCTGATCCGAAGCCATTCGCTGGACCTGCAGGAGCGCGCTTGCCCGCGATTGCGATTTGCCTGCGCCTCGACATTGCCTGACACACTGCGTTCGCGGGCAAGCGCGCTCCTACGCCCATCCTGACAGTGGGACCGGCTTTAGCCGGGAAGGCGTCGGATGCCATACCACAAACCGTTCAATGCCCGTGGCTGCGCCCTACGTGAGAGTGTTCGACATCGGCATCCACGACACTCCCGCTGATTTCCAGTCGATCCAGAATCCCGCAGTGATCCGGCGCGCCTTCGCTGCAGCGTTGGCGCAGGTCGACCAGTTGCTCCTGCAACGCTTGCAGGCTCGCGACGCGGGTGTTCACGTGCTGGATGTGTTCGTCGATCAGCGCGTTGACGTTCTCGCACTGGTCTTGCGGACTGTCGCGCAACGCCAGCAGGCTGCGGATCTCGTCGAGCGTCATGTCCAGGCTGCGGCAGTTGCGGATGAAGGTCAGGCGCTCGACGTGCTCTTGGGTGTACAGCCGATAGTTGCCGTCGCTGCGTGCAGGCTCACTGAGCAGTTCTTCGCGCTCGTAATAGCGGATGGTTTCCACCGGGCAGTCCGTCAGTTTCGCCAGTTCGCCGATTTTAAATGAAGGATTCATGCGCAAGACCTCAATAGGACGCTTGACCCTATAGTGGCTACAGGGTGTTCACTTGGCAACACGCACATTTAGAGACTCAATCCATGAGTGACTCTGTACACAAATCTTCCTCGCACAAACCCGCTCACGACGCGCCCGAACATGCCGAGCACGAGCACACTGCCCATGACCATTCCGGCCATGATCACGCAGATCGCGCCGATCACGATCACGCCGGTCATGACCACGGGCAAGCCAAACTCACGCCCGTGCACAAACACGACCACGCTGCCCACGCGTGCTGCTCCCATGACAGCGCACCGTCCGTCGTGACCATCGATGGCGCATCAGACGCTGAAGGTCAGCTCAGCAGCTTCCGCATCGAAGCCATGGACTGCCCCACCGAGCAGACGCTTATCCAGAACAAGCTCGGCAAGATGAAGGGTATTCAGAAGCTCGAATTCAATCTGATCAATCGCGTGCTGGGCGTGTGGCATGAGCTGCCGTCCACCGATCCCATCCGCGAAGCCATTGGCGCGCTGGGCATGCAGGCGGACTTGATCGAGGAGGGCGCCGACAAGGAAACCGCGTCGCTGCCGCCCGCCAACAAACCGTGGTGGCCGCTGGCGTTGTCGGGTGTCGCTGCGTTGACGGCGGAAGTCATCCATTTCACCAACGCCGCACCCACCTGGGTGGTCGCCATCGTCGCGCTGATCGCCATTTTCAGCGGCGGCCTGACCACCTACAAGAAGGGCTGGATCGCCCTGAAAAACTTCAACCTGAATATAAACGCGCTGATGAGCATTGCCGTTACCGGTGCAGTGCTGATCGGGCAGTGGCCGGAAGCGGCGATGGTGATGTTTCTGTTCACCGTCGCCGAGCTGATTGAAGCCAAGTCGCTGGACCGTGCCCGCAACGCAATCGGCGGCCTGATGCAGCTGACGCCGGAAACCGCCACCGTACAGCAGAACGGCGAGTGGCTTGAGCTTGAAGTCAAGGATATTGCGTTGGGCAGCGTCGTCCGGGTCAAGCCGGGCGAGCGCATCGGGCTGGACGGTGAAGTGGTTGCCGGCCAGTCGAGCATCGATCAGGCGCCGATCACGGGCGAAAGCCTGCCGGTCGAGAAAACTGTGGGCGACAAGGTCTTCGCCGGCACCATTAACCAGGCCGGTTCGCTGGAATACAAAGTGACCGCCGCCGCCAGCAACTCGACGTTGGCGCGGATCATCCACGCCGTCGAGGCGGCCCAAGGTGCGCGCGCGCCGACTCAGCGTTTCGTTGACAGCTTTTCCAAAATCTACACGCCCGCCGTGTTCGCGCTGGCGCTGGCGATTGCGATCATCCCGCCGCTGTTCATGGGGGCGGTGTGGTTTGACTGGATCTACCGCGCGCTCGTGTTGCTGGTGGTCGCGTGCCCGTGTGCGCTGGTGATTTCCACGCCAGTGACGATTGTCAGCGGTCTGGCAGCGGCGGCGCGCAAAGGCATTCTGATCAAGGGCGGCGTGTACCTGGAGATGGGGCACAAGCTCGATTATCTGGCCCTCGACAAGACCGGCACCATCACCCACGGCAAGCCGGTGCAGACCGATTACGTGTTGCTCGATGCGTCATTGGGCGAACAGGCGCTGGCGATCTCGGCGAGTCTGGCGGGCCGCTCGGATCACCCCGTTTCTCAAGCCATTGCCAAGGCGGCGCAGGAAGGCGCTCGGTTGCCGGTTGAAGCGTTCGAGGCGCTCGCAGGGCTTGGCGTGAAGGGCGAAGTGCAAGGGCGTTTGTACCATTTGGGCAACCACCGTCTGGTGCATGACGCCGGGTATTGCTCGCCGGAGCTGGAAGCGCAACTTGAAGCGCTGGAAAGCCAGGGAAAAACCGTGGTGCTGCTGTTCGATGCCTCCGGCCCGTTGGCGTTGTTTGCGGTGGCCGACACGGTCAAGGACAGCAGCCGCGAGGCCATTGAGCAGCTGCATGCGCTGGGCGTGAAGACGATGATGCTGACGGGTGACAACCCGCACACGGCCAAGGCCATCGCCGCTCAGGTGGGCATCGATCAGGCCCAGGGCAATCTGATGCCGACCGACAAGCTGCAAGCCATCGAAGCCCTGTATGCGCAGAACCATCGCGTGGGCATGGTCGGCGACGGCATCAACGATGCGCCGGCGCTGGCCCGGGCGGAGATCGGTTTCGCCATGGCGGCGGCTGGCACGGACACCGCCATCGAAACCGCCGACGTGGCGCTGATGGATGATGATCTGCGCAAGATCCCGACCTTCATTCGCCTGTCGCGGGACACGGCGGCGGTGCTCAAGCAGAACATCGCGCTGGCGTTGGTGATCAAGCTGATCTTTCTGGCGGTGACCTTCGCCGGCATGGCGACCATGTGGATGGCGGTGTTCGCCGACATGGGCGTGAGTCTGTTGGTGGTGGCCAACGGGTTACGGTTGTTGAAGAAGTAACGCTGATGACCAGGAATTGATGGCGCTCAGACTTGCCTCTTCCCGGCTGAAGCCGGTCCTACTAACGCCACGCGTACATTGATGATGGTGCCCATGCTCTGCGTGGGCACCATCATCCGGTTACTTCCCGTACTTCTCCCGTCCCCAGGCGATCATTTCTTCCAGCAAGCCTTTCAACACCGCCTGCGTTGGCTCGGCCAGATCGGGGCGGTAGTGGAACGGCACAAATTCGTCCATGTAGGTGCTCTGCGCCAGTTCCAGTTGCACGGCGTGGATATGGTTGGCCGGATCGCCGTAATGGCGGGTGATGTGGCCGCCCTTGAAGCGCCCATTCAGCACATGGCTGTAAAGCTTCGCGGCAGCGCATGCTGTGTCCAGACGCTGGGCCAGCGCTTCATCACAGCTCGCGCCGTTGAACGTGCCCAGGTTGAAGTCGGGCAGTCGACCGTCGAACAAGTGCGGGATGTGCCCACGAATGGAATGCGCATCGAACAGCAGTGCGTAACCGAACTCGGCGCGCAGGCGTTCGAGCTCGCTGCGCAGCGTGTCGTGATACGGCGTCCAGATCTTCTCCAGATAGCTCGCGCGTTCCTCCTTGCTCGGCGCCAAACCCTCCCTGAACAGCGGATCCCCCTCGAACAGCGTCGAGGGGAACAACCCGGTGGTCGCGCCGGCGTACAGCGGCGTATCGTCGGACGGGCGATTGAGGTCGATGACGAAGCGCGAATATTCCGCCGACAGCACGCTGGCCCCCAGATCAGACGCAAAGTCGTACAGGCGCGGAATATGCCAGTCGGTGTCCGGCAGGCTCACGGCCTCATCCACCAGACCGTCACGCACAACGGGCGTCAGGTGCAGCCCCGGGTGCGGCATGCTGATCAGCAGCGGTACGCGACCGCGAGTGAAACTCAGAACCTTGTCCACAGTATTCCCCTGATTAGAGAGTGCGTTCCACGCCATAACGCACGACGCGTTTGTCCAGATCGCCGCCCAGCCAGTAGGCGAGGTCGGCAGGCCGTTCGATGTGCCAGGCGACGAAATCCGCCGTCTTGCCCACCTCCAGCGAACCATGGGTCCCCGCCATGCCCAGCGCTTGAGCGGCGTGGATGGTTGCGCCGGCCAGGGCTTCTTCCGGCGTCATACGGAACAGCGTGCAGGCCATGTTGAGCATCAGCCGCAGCGACAGGCCCGGCGACGTGCCCGGATTGAGATCGGTGGAAATGGCGATCTTCACTCCGTGTTTGCGCAGGGCATCCATTGGCGGCAACTGAGTTTCGCGCAGGAAGTAGAACGCCCCCGGCAGCAAGACGGCGACCGTGCCTGAGGCCGCCATCGCAATGGCGTCTTCTTCGGTCATGAACTCCAGATGGTCAGCCGACAGCGCCTGATAACGCGCCGCCAGACTCGAGCCATGCAGCGAGGACAACTGCTCGGCATGCAGCTTGACCGGCAGGCCCAATTGGCCCGCGGTGATGAACACCTGTTCGACCTGTGCCGGCGAGAAGGCGAGGTATTCGCAGAACGCATCGACGGCATCCACCAGATTTTCCGCCGCCAGCGCCGGCAGCATCTCGCTGCAGATGTGGGCGATGTAGTCATCGGCGCGGTCTTTGTATTCGGGGGGCAGGGCATGGGCGGCGAGGCAGGTGCTGCGCACGGTGACCGGCAGGTTTTCGCCCAGTTGGCGAATGACCCGCAGGATTTTGCGTTCGCTGGCGAGGTCCAGGCCGTAGCCGGATTTCATCTCGATCGTGGTCACGCCATCCCTGAGCAGATGAAGCAGACGACGTTCGGCGCTGGCGTAGAGTTCTTCTTCACTGGCGGCCCGGGTAGCGCGCACGGTGCTGGCGATGCCGCCACCCGCTGCGGCGATCTCGGCGTAGCTCACGCCCTGCAAACGCTGCTCGAATTCACCGCTGCGGTTACCGCCGAACACCGTGTGGGTATGGCAATCGATCAGGCCGGGCGTCACCCACGCGCCGTTCAGGTCGACGCGCTTGACGTCGCCCGGGTCCGGCAGGTCTCGGAGAGGACCGATCCAGACGATCTGCGCTGCATCGGTCACGATGGCGGCGTCCTCGATGATCGAGTACGTGCCGTTCGCCATGGTTGCTGCGTGACAGTGGTGCCAGAGCGTTTTCATCGATGCCTCCAAGGGTCCGGTTTCACAACCTGTTTCGGATATTGCAAGTGCTAAGTGTGGGAGTGAGCTTGCTCGCGAAGAGGCAAGTGAGTCCGCCGAATCTCCGGCGCCTGAACTTCAGTCTTCGCGAGCAAGCTCGCCCCCACACGGACCGTTCATGACAGTCCATTTATCAGCTGTTTGATGTGGCCTTGATCAGGTTTTGCTTCGGCTTGACCCATACCCAGTACGCAACCACCAGCAACCCGATCCACACCGCCCCCACCACCAGCGCGGCCTGGCTGTCCGGGAAATAACCCAGCACGCCAAACACAAACACCATGAACAAGGTGGCAACAATCGGCGCCACGGGCCAGAACGGCACCGGGAATTTCAGCTGGGCGACTTCTTCTGCGCTCATGGAGCGGCGCATGGCGATCTGCGTGACCAGAATCATCAGCCACACCCAGACCGTCGCGAAGGTCGCAATCGAGGCGATCAGCAGGAACACGTTTTCGGGAATCAGGTAATTCAGCACGACGCCGCAGAGCAGCGCGATGCCCATCACCAGCACCGTCATCCACGGCACGCCCTGAGCAGACAGCTGAGCAAAACCCTTGGGCGCCTGACCCTGTATGGCCAAACCGTACATCATGCGTCCGGCACCGAAGATGTCGCTGTTGATCGCCGAAACGGCTGCAGTGATGACCACGATGTTGAGGACGGTGGCGGCGGAGGAAATCCCCAGGTGATCGAAGATCTGGACGAACGGGCTGCCCTGGCTGCCGATCTGCTGCCACGGGTACAGCGACATCAAGACGAAGAGCGTGAGCACGTAAAACAGCAGAATTCGCAGCGGGACCGCATTAATTGCGCGCGGTATCACCCGCTCCGGGTTGCGTGCTTCACCGGCAGTGATACCGATGATTTCGATGCCGCCGAAGGCAAACATGACGACCGCCAGCGAGGCCACCAGGCCGCTGATGCCGTTGGGCATGAAGCCGCCGTAGGCCCACAGATTGCTCACGCTGCTGACGCCGCCGCCCGAGACCGAACCGATGCCGAACAGCATGATGCCGAAGCCCGCGAGGATCATCGCGATGATCGCGCCGACCTTGAGCAGCGACAGCCAGAACTCCGTTTCACCGAATACCTTGACGCTGCACAGGTTCAGCGCGCCGATCAGAAACACAATGCCGAGCACCCAGATCCAGCGGGGCACCTCGGGGAACCAGAAGCCCATGTAGATGCCGAACGCGGTGACATCGGCCAGACAGACGATGACCATCTCGAACGCGTAGGTCCAGCCAAGGACAAACCCGGCGAGGGGGCCCAGGTACGTGGTGGCGTACTCGCCGAACGAGCCGGACACCGGGTTGCGCACGGCCATCTCGCCGAGGGCGCGCATGACCATGTAAACGGCAGCGCCGGCGATGATGTACACCAGCAGCACGGCGGGGCCAGCCAGCTTGATCGCCGACGCGGAACCGTAGAACAACCCGGTGCCAATGGCCGAGCCCAGCGCCATGAAGCGTATGTGACGCGCGCTGAGCCCGCGTTTAAGATCTGTAGCGTTTTGCGATGTCATTTCACACGTTCCTAGTCTTACTTTTTGCTGCGAAATGAGCGGCTCTTTTGGGAGTGAGCTTGCTCGCGATTGCGGTGTGTCAGACGGCAAATGCGTTTCTGACTTATTGCATCGCGAGCAAGCTCATTCCTACAGGGGTAATCCCCCCACTCATTTCAACGACAGGCCATCCTGGCCTGTCCCGATCAAAAACTCGGCAGCAGGTCAGCAGAAACCAGGTCGCTCAGGCAGTTGGAAGCCAGCAGCTCGATGGCGGCCTCGATATCAGGGGCGAAGAAGCGGTCCTTTTCATAGAACGGGACTTTGCCGCGCAGCGTAGTGCGGGCGATTTCCAGTTTTTCAGAGGTCTTCAGACCGTTGCGCAAGTCCAGACCCTGACACGCAGCCAGCCATTCTACAGCCAGCACGCCGCGAGTGTTCTCCGCCATTTCCCATAACCGCTTGCCGGCGGCAGGCGCCATCGACACGTGGTCTTCTTGGTTGGCGGACGTGGGCAGGCTGTCGACGCTGTGTGGGTGGGACAGTGCCTTGTTTTCACTCGCCAGCGCTGCAGCCGTGACCTGGGCAATCATGAAACCTGAGTTCACGCCGCCGTTGGCCACCAGGAACGGCGGCAGCTGCGACATGTGCTTGTCCATCATCAGCGAGATGCGGCGTTCGCTCAGTGAGCCGATTTCAGCGATGGCCAGGGCGATGTTGTCGGCAGCCATGGCAACCGGTTCGGCGTGGAAGTTACCGCCGGAAATGACTTCACCTTCGGCTGCGAATACCAGCGGGTTGTCCGACACTGCGTTGGATTCGATCGCCAGCACTTCGGCGGCCTGACGCAGTTGGGTCAGGCAAGCGCCCATGACTTGGGGCTGGCAGCGCAGGGAGTAGGGGTCCTGAACCTTGTCGCAGTCGCGATGGGAGTCGGAGACCTGACTCCCCTCGCCGAGCAGCTCGCGATAGGCCGCAGCCGAATCGATCTGGCCGCGCTGACCGCGAGCCGCATGAATGCGTGCGTCGAACGGCGCGCGGGAGCCGAGCACGGCTTCAACGGTCAGCGCGCCGCAGCTCAGGGCGCCGGCGAACAGGTCTTCGGCTTCAAACAGGCCGCGCAGCGCGTACGCCGTCGACACTTGGGTGCCGTTGAGCAGCGCCAGGCCTTCTTTGGCCGCCAGCGTCAGCGGCGTGAGCCCGGCAATCGCCAGAGCTTCCACGGCGTTCAGCCATTCGCCCTTGTGGCGCGCCTTGCCTTCGCCCAGCAGCACCAGCGACATGTGCGCCAATGGCGCGAGGTCGCCGGACGCGCCCACCGAACCCTTGAGCGGGATGTGCGGGTAAACCTCGGCGTTGATCAGGGCAATCAGCGCGTCGATCACCTGACGGCGAATCCCGGAGAAGCCCCGGCTCAGGCTGTTGACCTTGAGCACCATGATCAGGCGCACCAGCTCATCGCTGATCGGCCCGCCAACCCCCGCAGCGTGGGACAGCACCAGCGAGCGCTGCAGATTTTCGAGGTCGGCGCTGGCGATGCGCGTCGAGGCCAGCAGGCCGAAACCGGTGTTGATGCCGTAGGCGGTGCGGTTCTCGGCGAGGATCTGCTCGACGCAGGCCACGCTGTCTTCGATCTGCCGATCGGCGCTGGCGTCGAGGGTCAGCGTGACGGGTCGCTGATAAATCGCGCGCAGCTGGGCGAGGCTCAACTGGCCAGGGATCAGATTCAGCGGGGTCGCCTGTTGGGTGTCGGTCACGATGCTGCTACTCCTGAATGGGTATCGGTCGTCTGCGCTGAACCGGCTCCTGCCTGTCCCGCGCGGGGGGCGCATGCGCTGCGACCGTTGTTGTCGGTGTCGGGATTAGCGCCTGCCGCGTAGTCGCGGCAGCGCTGAAATACGGTTTCCAATGACTCTTCGTTCTTCAGCAGCGTCACGCTGCTGGCAATGTCCGGGGCCAGCCAGCGGTCTTCGTCGTAGGCCGGCACGCGTTCGCGCAGCAAACGCCAAGCCGCCTCGGTGCCGACGCCAAAGCGCGGGCCCTTGAAAAACTCGAACGCCTGGGCGGCCAGCAAATACTCGATGGCGAGGATCTGCGTCACGTTCTCCAGCACCTTGTGCAGCTTCAAGGCGGCGCTGGTACCCATGCTCAGATGATCCTCCTGCAGGCCGGACGTCACGTAGTTATCGATGACCGCCGGTTGTGCCAGCTGGCGGTTTTCCGCGCACAGCGAGGCGGCGACGTATTGGGTGATCATCATCCCGGAATTGACCCCCGGCTGGCTGACCAGAAACGCCGGAAGCCCGCTGACTGTCGGGTTGATCAGCCGGTCGAGCCGCCGCTCGGCAATCGAGCCCAGTTCGGCCATGGCAATCGCCAACAGATCAGCGGCCATCGCCACGGACTGGCCGTGGGGGTTGGCCTGGGAGACCACGCGATACGCGTCGGGCGTGCCCAGCAGCAGCGGGTTGTCGGTGGCGGAGTTGAGCTCGATCTCGATCTGCCGGGTCGCATGGGCCAACTGGTCGCGCGTAGCGCCGTGGACCTGGGGGATAGAGCGGATGCTCAAGGCGTCTTGGGTGCGGATGCCCTGACTGTTGGCGAGCACCTCGCTGCCGGCGAGCAGACCGCGCAGGTTTTTGCCCACCTGTTGCATGCCGGGGTGCGGCTTGAGGGCGATGATGGTTTCGTCGAAGGCGTCGAGTTGCCCACGCAGGCCTTCGAAGGTCATGGCGCTGATGACATCGGCCCACTGCATCAGGCGATTCACGTCGGCAATCGCCAGGCAACTGAGGCCGGTCATGCACGGCGTGCCGTTGACCAGACACAGACCGTCTTTCGCACCCAGTTCCACCGGCGACAGGCCTTCTTCGCTCAGCGCCTGCAAGGCCGACATCAACTGCCCGCGATAACTGACCTGACCGACGCCCAACAGCGCGACGCCGATGTGCGCCATATGAGTGAGGTAACCCACCGACCCCTGGGACGGCACTTGCGGGGTGATGCGTCGATTGAGCAAGGCGAGCAAGGCCTCGACCACTTGGCGGTGAATTCCGGACTTGCCCTGGCTGTAATTGATGATCGCGGCGCAGGTGATCGCGCGGGTCTGCTCGTCTGGCAACGCCGGGCCGACGCCGCAGGCATGGCTGAGCAGCGTGTTGCGCGACAGCCGGCCGAGTTGCTCACCCGCCAGCGACACATTGCACAGCGCGCCGAGGCCGGTGTTCACGCCATAGGCGCGCTCGCCGCTGGCAACGATGCGCTGCACGATCGCCTGGGCATTGTCGATCCGCGCCCACGCGCCTTCGGACAACGACAGCGTTGCGCCATGGCGGGCAACGGCGGTCACGTCCCGCCAACTGAGCGGGCCTTCGCCAATGATGATCTGTTCTGCTCGCGACATGACCGCAGCGTCCTTAGAGAGTCGCCACGCGCCGCTGCACGAAGCGATCGACGTAATCGTCGGCAGGCGAGTAGAGGATTTCTTTCGGTGTCCCGACCTGGATCAGCTGTCCGTCCTTGAGAATCGCGATGCGGTTGCCGATGCGCACGGCTTCGTCGAGGTCGTGGGTGATGAAAACGATGGTTTTCTTCAGGTTCGATTGCAGCTCCAGTAACTGATCCTGCATCTCGGCGCGGATCAGCGGATCGAGTGCGCTGAACGCTTCGTCCATCAGGATAATGTCGGTGTCGGCCGCCAGCGCCCGTGCCAGGCCGACACGCTGACGCATGCCGCCGGAGAGCTGATGGGGGTACTTTTTCTCGTAGCCCTTCAGGCCCACCGTGGTGATCCAGTGCTGCGCGCGCTCGGCGCATTGCGTTTTGCTCTCGCCACGAATGGTCAGGCCGTAGGCGACATTGTCGATCACGGTCTTGTGCGGCAGCAGGCCGAAGCTCTGGAATACCATGCTGATCTTGTGCCGACGGAAGTTGCGCAGCGCTTCCATGTCGTAGGTCAGGATGTTTTCGCCATCGACCAGAATCTCGCCGCTGGTGGGGTCGATCAGGCGGTTGAAGTGGCGCACCAGGGTCGATTTGCCGGAGCCCGACAGGCCCATGATCACAAAGATCTCGCCGCTGGAGATAGACAGCGACAGGTCGTTCACGCCGACCACGCAGCCGGTCTGCGCCAGCACCTGATCCTTGCTCTGGTTGTTCTGAACCATTGCCAGGGCATCCTTGGCGCGGTTGCCGAAGATCTTGTACACGTTCTTGACGACGATTTTGCCGCCCGTGTTCTCTGGAACGCCCGTGCTCAGTGGATTGCCCGAGCTCGCTGGATTGATAGTCTCGACGCTCATTTGTTCGCCTCATGCCGTGGACGGCCGTAGGCCTGCGTAATACGGTCGATCACGACCGCCAGAATGACGATGGCCAGGCCCGCTTCCAGGCCGCGTCCGACGTTGAGGGTCTGAATGCCGACCAGCACGTCTTCGCCCAGCCCGCGAGCACCAATCATCGAGGCGATCACCACCATCGACAGCGCCATCATCGTGGTCTGGTTGATCCCGGCCATGATGCTTGGCAGGGCCAGCGGCAGTTGCACGCCGAACAGTTGCTGCCAGCGGTTGGCGCCGAAGGCGTTGATCGCTTCCATGACCTCGCCATCGACCTGACGAATGCCCAGATCGGTCAGGCGAATCAGCGGCGGCGCGGCGTAGATGACCGTGGCGAAGATCGCCGGGACCTTGCCCAGACCGAACAGCATCAGCACCGGAATCAGGTACACGAAGCTGGGCATGGTCTGCATGATGTCCAGCAGCGGCATCAGTATCGAGCGCAGGCGATTGCTGCGCGCCGACAGAATGCCGAGCGGTATGCCGATAATCACCGAGATCAGCGTGGCGACCAGCATCAGCGCCAGGGTTTGCATCAGCTTGTCCCACAGGCCAACGGCACCGACCAGAAACAGCAGGCCGACGATGACCACCGTGGTGGTGATCTTGCGGGTCGCGTGCCAGGCGATCAGGCCGACGATGGCCAGCAGCAGCCACCACGGCGCAACGCGCAGCAGGCCTTCGAGCTTGACGATGGCCCACAGCAGCGTGTCGGAGATGTGCCGGAACAAGTCGCCGTAGTTGGTGACCAGCTTGTCGACCCAGTCATTGACCCAGTCGGCGATGGAGAACGTGAAGCTTTCGGGGAACATATCGTTATCTCGATGTTTAGAGTGGCGGCCTGGTTCATGTAGGAGCGTGGCTTGTCCCGCGATCTGTCGCGAAGCGGCAGCAAAATCAAACGCTGCGGTGTGTCTGACATACCGCGTTCGGCTTATCTACGACCGGTTCCCGGCCGCTCGCGGGACAAGCCACGCTCCTACAGACAGCGGTGCCTGTCAGAGAGAGGCATCCACCTTCTTCGCCGCATCCTCGCTCACCCACTGATGCCAGACTTCCGGGTGCTCCTTGAGGAAGATTTTCGCCAGCTTCGGCGACTCGATGCGCTCTTTGGTCATGCGCGCCAGATTCTGGTTGAGCAGGTCGATCGGGATGTTGACCTTCTCCATCACCGACACCAGTTCAGGCGCCTGTTCGTGGAACGCCTTGGACAGGCCGACCTTGATCTCGATGGTCTTGTTCACGCCGGCTTTCTCTTCCAGACGCACCATGTCCACCTGGCCCATCAGCGGGGTCGGCGACCAGTAGTACGCCAGGATCGGCTCGCCTCGCTTGTAGCTGGACAGAATCGCCGCATCCAGCGCCGGGCCGGTGCCTGGGCGGAAGTTGGTGTATTTGCTTTCCAGGCCATAGCTCTTCAGCATTTCGCTGTTTTCCAGCTCGCAGGTCCAGCCGGCCGGGCAGTTATAGAAACGGCCTTTTTCCGGCTCTTCGGCGTCCTTGAACAGGGCTGCGTATTTGCCCAGATCGGCGATGGACTTGAGGTCCGGTGCCTTGGCTTCCAGCTTGCGCTTGGCGTCGCCTTCGATCACGTAGCGCGGCACGTACCAGCCTTCCACCGCACCCTTGACCGGCGAACCGACGCCGACCACTTTGCCGGCGGCTTCAGCCTTGTTCCAGACTTCGCTACGGCCGACCCACTCTTCGGCAAACACTTGAATATCATTGGTGCTCAGGGCGTTTTCCATGGTGATGGAGTTGCCCGGCAGGCTGTCCACTTCGCAGCCATAACCCTTGTTCAGCACCACTTGCAGCACATCGGTCAGCAGCATTGCGCTTTCCCAGTTCAGGCCGGCGAATTTCACCGGCTTGCCGGACTCGCACCATCCCGCCGCCTGACTGGCGCCACTGGCGAGTACGCCCGCGGTAAGCAACGTGGATAGCAGGGCCTTTTTCGTGTTCATTGAGTGACGCTCCGGTCTTGTAGTGGATGACGGCAGTAACGAAAACAGACGGCTTCCAGCCGGGGGAGAGGCACTTGTCGGCCTCGTCCCGCTTCTCTCTCCAGCATGCCTCCTGCAACAGACGTGCATGACGAACGGTCAGTTCACCGCCACGTGCGCAGGGGCAGCGGCGCGACTTGCCTGAGGTGCCCCCGAATCCGTCGGCAGGATCAAGCGATCGGCCACATTGCCCGGCCACCTCTTCGCCGCCCCGTAGTACAGCACAGCCGGCACGATGAGGCCGATGATCCACGAGATGTCGGTGTCATCGAGGCTCGCCACCAGCGGCCCGGTGTAGAAATGTGTGGAGATAAACGGCATCTGAATCAGCACGCCCAGCACGTAGATCCCGATGCCCATCCCGTTCCAGCGGCCATAGCGACCGTTAGGGTCCGACAGCGCCGGAATGTCGTAGCGCTCTTTGGTGATGCAGTAGAAATCCACCAGATTGATCGCGCTCCACGGCGTGAAGAATGCCAGCAGAAACAGGATGAAGGCCGAGAAGTCCTTGAGGAACGAGTCCTTGCCCAGCAGCGCCAGAGCTGTCGCGATCCCGACCATGGCGAAGATGTACGTCAGCCGCAGCGCGCTGGAGATGTGCCGATTGCCACGGAAGCCGCTGACGATGGAGGCGATGGACATGAAGCTGCCGTAGGCGTTGAGCGTAGTGATGGTCACCTTGCCGAACGCGATGCTGAAATACAGCGCTGCTGCGACCGCGCCGGTCCCGCCGAGGCCGACGATGAACGAGACCTCGTGATGGGCGAAGTTTTTACCGGCCAGCGCCGCCGCGAACACGCCGAACACCATCGACGCCTGCGCGCCGATCACCGACCCCAGACCTACCGCCCAGAATGTTTTGCCGGCTGAGGTGCTACGCGGCAGATAGCGCGAGTAGTCCGCGACGTAAGGGCCAAAGGCGATCTGCCAGGACGCCGACAGGGAAATCGCCAGCAGGAAGCTGCTCAGCGAGAAGTGCTTATTGCCCAACAGCGCGCCGACGTCGTTGCCCGCCAGCAGTGCGGCGAACAGGTAGACGAACGCGATCACGCCAATGAGGCTGGCGACCCGGCCGATCAGGTGGATGACCCGGTAGCCCAGAATGGTCAGTACCACGATGGCCGCCGCGAAGATCACCACGCCCTGCCAGTCCGGCACGTTGATCAGTTGTGCCACCGCCTGGCCCGCGAGCAGCGAGCCGCTGGCGGAAAAACCGATGTACATCAGGCACACCAGCACCAGCGGAATCACCGCGCCATAAACGCCGAACTGCACCCGACTGGAAATCATCTGCGGCAGACCGAGCTTCGGGCCTTGTGCTGCATGGAGTGCCATCACGCCACCGCCGATGAGTTGCCCGATGAACAGCCCGATCAGCGACCAGAACACATCGCCGCCCAGCACCACGGCCAGCGCCCCGGTGACAATCGCTGTGATTTGCAGGTTGGCGCCCAGCCAGAGGGTGAACTGACTGAACAGACGGCCGTGTCGTTCGGCATCAGGGATGTAATCGATTGAACGCCGCTCGATCACGGAAGCAGGTGCAGCACGATCATCTGGAACAGCCATCTCAAACATCCCCGAAACAGTTCTGGAAGCGCTAGTCGTCAGGCACATTTCTGCGCGGATCTGTGGGGGCGAGCTTGCTCGCGAAGGGGCCGGTACATCCGCAGCATCACCTGCGTCTGACATTCAGCATTCGCGAGCAAGCTCGCTCCCACAGGGTTCAGCGCGATGGCCACTGAAGTATCAGATCATCGGCAGGTTCAGGCCCTGCTCTTTGGCGCAGTCGATCGCAATCTGATACCCGGCATCGGCATGACGCATCACGCCGGTGGCCGGGTCGTTGTGCAGGACGCGGGCGATACGTTCGGCAGCTTCATCGGTGCCGTCGCAGACGATGACCATGCCCGAGTGCTGCGAGAAGCCCATGCCGACGCCGCCGCCGTGGTGCAGCGAGACCCAGGTCGCGCCGCTCGCGGTATTGAGCAGCGCGTTGAGCAGCGGCCAGTCGGACACGGCGTCGGAGCCGTCCTGCATCGATTCGGTCTCGCGGTTCGGGCTGGCGACGGAGCCGGAGTCCAGGTGATCACGGCCGATCACCACCGGCGCCGACAACTCGCCGCTGCGGACCATTTCGTTGAAGGCCAGGCCCAGCTTGGCGCGCTGACCCAGGCCGACCCAGCAGATACGTGCCGGCAGACCCTGGAAGCTGATGCGCTCACGGGCCATGTTCAGCCAGTTGTGCAGGTGCGCATCGTCCGGGATCAGCTCTTTGACTTTGGCGTCGGTCTTGTAGATGTCTTCAGGGTTGCCCGACAGCGCGGCCCAGCGGAAAGGACCGACGCCACGGCAGAACAGCGGGCGAATGTAAGCGGGCACGAAACCGGGGAAATCGAACGCGTTGGTCACGCCAACTTCCTTGGCCATCTGACGGATGTTGTTGCCGTAATCGAACGTCGGCACGCCCAGTTTCTGGAACGCCAGCATGGCTTCGACGTGCTCGGCCATGGACTGCTTGGCGGCCTTGACCACGGCGGCAGGCTCGGTGGCGGCGCGCTCGCGGTACTGCTCCCATGTCCAGCCTTTGGGCAGGTAGCCGTTGAGCGGGTCGTGGGCGCTGGTCTGGTCGGTGACCATGTCCGGGCGCACGCCACGGCGGACCATTTCCGGGAGGATCTCGGCAGCGTTACCGCACAGGGCGATCGAGATCGCCTTGCCTTCGGCGGTGTACTTGGCGATGCGGGCAAGGGCGTCGTCGAGGTCAGTGGCTTGCTCGTCGACGTAACGGGTTTTCAGGCGGAAATCGATGCGGCTCTGCTGGCATTCGATGTTCAGCGAGCAGGCGCCCGCCATCCCTGCCGCGAGTGGCTGCGCGCCGCCCATGCCGCCCAGGCCTGCGGTCAGTACCCAACGGCCCTTCAGGTTGCCGTCGTAATGCTGGCGACCGGCTTCGACGAAGGTTTCGTAGGTGCCTTGGACGATGCCTTGGCTACCGATGTAGATCCAGCTGCCGGCGGTCATCTGGCCGTACATCGCCAGGCCTTTTGCATCCAGTTCGTTGAAGTGCTCCCAGCTCGCCCAGTGCGGCACCAGGTTGGAGTTGGCGATCAGCACGCGGGGCGCGTTGCTGTGGGTCTTGAACACGCCGACCGGTTTGCCGGACTGCACCAGCAGGGTTTCGTCGTCGTTCAGGTTCGTCAGGCTCTCGACGATCTTGTCGTAGCACTCCCAGTTGCGCGCTGCTCGACCGATACCGCCGTAGACCACCAGTTCGTTCGGGTTCTCGGCGACTTCCGGGTCGAGGTTGTTCATCAACATCCGCAACGGCGCCTCGGTCATCCAGCTCTTGGCGGTCAGTTGCGTGCCACGGGCTGCGCGGATTTCCACATCGCGGCGTTTGGTCCATTGCTGAGCAGGGGTGTTGTGGTCAGTAGTCACTTAACAGTCCTCGATGATCGATCCGGCCTGGACGCGGGAGTCCGTGACGAACGTGGGAATAAGGTTCTGCATGAGTGCTGCCGTTGTAATCCGAACCGGCTGGGAACAGCTTTTATCGACTCATGCTTACTTGTACATACAAGCATATGCAACCAAGAGGCCAACGTTGCTTTTGCAAGTGCAGAAACCCCTTCGGCCCGCATTGCTGCGCGCTTGCCAAGGTTTCAGCCGTGCGAAGGCTTACGGATTCAAGGAAGGTGAAAAGAAGGGAATTGTTACTTTTCGGTGCGAACGCCCCAGCTCAGTGCATGACTGGGGTAACAGAAGAGTTATTTACGGAGCCACTGACCTGTGGGAGCGAGCTTGCTCGCGAAGCGGTTGATACATCCGCAAAATCTCCTGCTGATGTACTGCCATCTTCTTGAGCAAACTCACTCCCACAGGGCCAGTGTCTGCGGCGCGATACCGTTGTGTCTGGACTCAATCAGCGCTGGGCCAGCTTGCTGCGCAACAGCCACACCCCGGCCAGCGCCGACGCGATCGAGCCCAGCAACACGCCCACTTTCACTTCATCGATCAGATGCGCTGCGCCCGGGAAGGCCAGGTTGCCGATGAACAGACTCATGGTGAACCCGATCCCGCAGAGCAGGGCCACGCCATACAGCTGGGGCCAGTTGCTGCCTTCCGGCAGTGTCGCCAGCCCGGACCGGATCGCCAGCACCGCAGCGAGAAACACGCCGATCTGCTTGCCGACAAACAGCCCCAGCGCCACACCCAGCGGCACCGGGTCGACCAGATTGCCGAGAGTAATGCCCGACAGGGACACGCCCGCATTGGCAAATCCGAAAATCGGCACCACCGCGAACGCCACCCAGTAGTGCATTTTCTCTTCAAGAAACAGCAGCGGCGAGCGGGCTTCTTCTTTGCGTGTGCCCAGCGGAATGCACAGCGCCAGGGCTACACCCGCCAACGTTGCATGCACGCCTGACTGCAGCACAAAGAACCACAACAACAGGCCGAGCAGCAGGTATGGCAGCAATCGCTGCACGCCCATGCGGTTCATGATCACCAACACGGCCAGCGTCGCGAAGGAGGCGCCCAGCATCGGCATGTTCAGGCCGGTGCTGTAGAACAGCGCGATGATGGTGACGGCGCCCAGGTCATCGAGAATCGCCAGCGCGGCCAGAAACACCTTCAGCGACGTCGGCACCCGCTTGCCCAGCAACGACAGCACGCCAAGGGCGAAGGCGATGTCAGTGGCTGCCGGGATCGCCCAGCCGCTCATGGTTTCGGCGTTGCCCATGTTGACGCCGATGTAGATCAGCGCCGGCACCAGCATGCCGCCCGCTGCCGCGAAACCGGGCAGCGCACGCTGACCCCAACTGGCGAGACCGCCGGCCAATACTTCGCGTTTGATTTCCAGGCCGACCATCAGAAAGAAGATCGCCATCAGCCCGTCGTTGATCCACAGCTCGATCGACAACCCGCCCCAGACACTGTGCAGTGCGGCGAAATACGAGGGGGCGAGGGGGGAGTTGGCGACGATGATCGCGGCGAGGGCGGCGCCCATCAGCACAAGGCCGCCTGCCGACTCCGATGCAAGGAAACTGGCAAGAATGGCGAGGGCTCGTGGGCTTTCTTTATTGTCGTTGAGCGTCGTCATGGTCGTCCCTGTGCTGGCGAAAAAAACGCAATCTAACACAGGGACGGCTGGACTCAGACGCGCGACAGCTCGATCACGCACACGCGGCTGGGGCGCGGGGCGTAGAGCACCGCTTCCACGAGCGCGCCCGGGGCGTTCTCCAATTGTAAGCAGTCATGTTTTTCGAGCATTTGCGGCGGGTGCTCGCCGATATTGGCGGCCATCTGCTCGGCGGTGCTGAACACCACGAACACGTCAGCGGAACTGAAAAACCGCTGGGGCTGCATCACGTCGATCCACTGCAGGCGCGCGCGGTAACGGGCTGGCGAATAGATCAGGTTGAAATCGCGGATCGGGCCGTCGAGCAGCGTGCACGACACCGCGCTGTCGCCGCTGAACGCGAACGGATCGGACGGCAGCAGTGGCTCGCTGTCCTTCCCATCGATAGTCAGCGTCATGCCTGCACCTTGCAGCACGGTGATGATGCGCTGATAGCCAGCGAACACCGAAAAGCCGCCCGACTCGGCGATGTCGGCAATCGACAGCCGCCAGCCGAAACATTCCAGGCCTTCGCCGGCATCGCGGGTGATTTCCTCGGTGCTGCCGCCGCCGTTTTTCCAGGGCATGCGCGGGTAGTCCGCAGCGCGCAGAACAGTCAGTTGAGTCATTTGCTGAAGCGTCCTTCCAGGCGGTGGCGTGAGCCGGGATGAATCAGGCGGGCAGCAGTCACCGGCTGGCGGCCGGACCAGGTGCGCCGACGCACCAGCAGGCACGGTTCGCCCTTTTCGATCTGCAGCAATTTACACTCGTCGGGCTCGGCGAGAATCGCCTCGACCACGTGCTCGCCTTCGGTCAGCGGCGCGACCTGGGAAAGGTAGGCGTAGGGCGTTTGTTGGGTGAAGTCCTGCTGCAGGTAGTCCGGCGCGACGAGGGCGTTGACGAAGCGGTCTTCGATTTGCACGGGAATATCGTTTTCGAAATGCACGATCAGCGAGTGAAACACGCGCTGGCCTTCACGCATGTCGAGCGCCAGCGCGCGTTCGGAACCGGCGGCTTCTTCGGTGAGAATGATGACCTGGCAGGTGTGGACATGTCCGCGAGCGGCGATCTCATCGGCAATGTTATGCACTTCGAACAGCGCGGATTGAGTCTTGGGCTCGGCGACGAACGTACCGACGCCTTGCATGCGCACCAACATCCCTTCGGCGGTCATCTCGCGCAGGGCGCGATTGATCGTCATGCGGCTGAAGCCCAGTTGCGTCACCAGTTCGCTCTCGGACGGCACGCGGTGGTGCGGCGGCCAAGTGCCGTTCTGAATCTGCTGGGTGATCATGTGCTTCACCCTGGCGTACAGCGGCGCCGGACTGTCACCCATCTGGGAAGCCAGCGGCAAATTGGCAGGCGGAGTCGGCACAGAGAAATCCTTGTTATGGCGTTATTCAGGCGAGAGAGTTTACAGCGTCCACGCTAACCATTAACACGTGTGCCGACAAGCGCGGCGCAGTTTACCGGCCATGTAAACGTCTGTATATGTATAGACAATTTCACGCAAGGGGTGCCGAGTCATGTCCGTTTTCTTTGCCGAACGCGCGTTGTTGCCCACCGGCTGGGCCAGCAACGTACGTTTCGAGGTCGGTGCCGATGGCCTGCTGAGCCAGGTGCAGACCGACGCCGAACGTGGTGACGCCGAGTGGCTCAACGGGCCGGTCGTGCCGGGCATGCCCAACCTGCACTCCCACGCTTTTCAACGCGCCATGGCCGGTCTGGCAGAAGTGGCCGGCAATCCCAATGACAGTTTCTGGACCTGGCGCGACCTGATGTATCGCCTCGTCGGGCAGATCAGTCCCCGGCAGCTCGGCGTGATCGCGCGGCAGCTGTACATCGAGATGCTCAAGGGCGGTTTTACCTCGGTCGCGGAGTTTCACTACGTCCATCAGGACACCAGCGGCAAGCCCTACGCCGACCCCGCCGAGCTGGCGCTGCAGGTCAGTCAGGCGGCGAGTTCGGTCGGCATCGGTATGACCCTGCTGCCGGTGCTCTACAGCCACTCGGGGTTTGGCGGCCTGACGCCGAACGAGGGGCAGCGCCGGTTCATCAACAGCACCGACAGCTACCTGGATCTGCAGTCCCGCCTGAAGCCCGTCATTGCCGCGGAACCCGCCCAGGCGCTGGGGCTGTGCTTTCATTCGCTGCGCGCCGTGACGCCGCAGCAGATCAGCGACGTAACCGCCGCCAGCGACCCCCATTGCCCCATCCACATCCACATTGCCGAGCAGCAAAAGGAAGTCGACGATTGCCTGAACTGGAGCGGTCGCCGGCCGCTGCAGTGGCTGTATGAAAACGTCGAGGTCGATGGGCGCTGGTGCCTGGTTCATGCGACCCATGCCCAGCCGGACGAAGTGGCGTTGATGGCGAAAAGTCGTGCGATCGCGGGGCTGTGCCTGACCACCGAGGCAAATCTGGGCGACGGGATATTCCCGGCGGTGGATTACATCGCACAAGGCGGGCGTTGGGGCATTGGTTCCGACAGTCATGTGTCGCTGAGCGTGGTCGAAGAGTTGCGCTGGCTGGAATACGGTCAGCGTCTGCGCGATCAGCGTCGTAATCGTCTGTACCGGCCGGATCAGCCGATGGTCGGACGTACGCTGTACGACGCGGCGCTGGTGGGCGGTGCGCAGGCGATAGGGCAACCGGTGGGCGCGTTGGAAGTGGGCAAGCGTGCGGACTGGCTGGTGCTCGACGGCAACGATCCGTATCTGGCAACCGCCTCCGGTGATGCCATTCTCAATCGCTGGCTGTTCGCCGGAAGTGATCGTCAGATCAGAGATGTGATGGTCAATGGCCGCTGGGTGATCCGCGACGGCCACCATGCCGATGAAGGGCAGAGCAGCCGTGCGTTCGCTCAGGTGTTGCGGGAGTTGCTGGGCTGAGTCAGTCCGCAGCCTTGCCTACTTTCGAATCCGCTACCCGCCAGATCAGCTTGGTCGTGTCGTAACCCTGTTGCTGCGCTTTCATCAGCAGGTCGTTGCGCACCCCATCCGGCACGTGAGGCGTGCGCGACAGCAGCCACAGGAACTTGCGGCTCGGGCTGCCCACCAGCGCCACTGTGTAGTCGGGGCTCACGTACAGCACCCAGTAATCGCCCTTCGCCACGCCCGGGAAGAGGTTCGAGAACCAGTTATCGAACACGACCCACAGCTTGTCGGTCTTGCCCTGAATCTGCGGTGAAGCGGTCCCGGTTGCCTGCTCCCACTTGCCCTCGAGGGTGCGGCAACGGTTGGTGACGGCAATGTTCCCGTCAGCCTTCAGCGTGTAGTGCGCTTCGGACTGCGCACAGTTGCGCTGGAAGAACATCGGCAGCCGCGCCACCTCGTACCAGGTGCCTTGATAACGCTTGAGATCAACATGATCAACCGTCTTAGGCGCCATGGATTCGCTTTCAGGCTTGACCGCACAGCCAGCCAGCCAAACTGCCGCTATCGCCACGGCGCCGAGCTTCAGTGCCTGACGAATATTCATTCAAGCCCCTGCGCTGAGAACAGTACGACCTTGTCGGCGGCGTACTGGACGCTGATGAACGTCTTCGCATCGCCCCACGTGCAGCTGGACATCCCCAACGCGCCGGAGCACTCGGTTGGACTGCCGAGCAATTGCTCGACCTGCGCCTTGGGCATGCCGGCCGTGATTTTCGAGTAGTTTTCCTGAGTCACTTTGCTGCAGGCCGCCAGCAATACGCAGAACGACAACACTGCGAGAGTGCGCAAAGACATGAGATGAAACTCCTGAATCCAATGGGGGAGGCAGCGACGCAGCGCCCGGCGATAGCCGCACAGCGCCGACGTGATGCCGCAAGTTTAGAAGAGAAAAGGCGAGGACTGGTTCCGAGGGGCATAGATTTATCCATCGGGCGTGCCGCTCCACCAGACAAACAGCCTCACGGTATGAACCAAATTCAGACTAAAATCGGTTTTTTGGCAGGGGAGTCGGACAGATGAAATTTTCATCGCAAGTCAAACCGATCAGTTATTTGAAAAGTCACACTGCAGAAATCGTAAAAAACATCTCAGAAAGCAGGGAGCCTATGCTGATCACCCAAAATGGTGAGGCAAAGCTTGTGGTGATGGACGTCAAGTCCTACGAAGAGCAAATGGAAACTTTCGCACTGCTGAAAATATTGGCGTTAGGAAGCAGGGAAATCGAGAAGGGCGAGTATGAAAGCGTTGAAGATGTTTTTGATGAGCTAGAAAGGATTGGCAAGGAATGAGTTTGAAGGTCGTCATTCTCAACTCCGCAAAGCAGGATTTGAAAGAGCTCCGCAGTTATGTATTGGCCAGATTCTCTGACTCAGTATGGTCAGATACCTCGATGCAGCTAAAGAAAGCGATGCAGCTGCTGGCCGTTGCCCCATACGCAGGGGCCGTCCCTGAAGAAATCGAGATGCTGAAACTGAATGAATATCGCCAGGTTGTGTCCGGTAAAAACCGCATTATTTATGAGATCAGGCAGGAGCTTGTATTTATTCACGCAATAATTGATGTGCGCCGAGATATGGTCTCGCAGCTGACGAAGCGCCTGCTACACATCAGTCATTAACGTTTTATCGCGGTTCTTTGGTCATGGCTGTTGCGAGATCTGGAATTCAGACTGCGAAATGACATAAATCCGCCAACAAGGGTGATGGCCGCCAAAGGCGGCCATTCAGAACCTTATTCCTTGTGATACGCCGTTGCGCGTTCCACTTCTTCTTTCGAACCCAGGAACACAGCAACACGCTGGTGCAGGCCTTCGGGCTGAATGTCGAGGATGCGCTGATGGCCGTCGGTCGACGCGCCGCCGGCTTGTTCAACCAGGAACGACATCGGGTTGGCTTCGTACATCAGGCGCAGCTTGCCCGGCTTGGAAGGCTCGCGGGAATCGCGCGGGTACATGAACAGACCGCCACGGGTCAGGATGCGGTGGACGTCGCCCACCATCGCCGCGACCCAACGCATGTTGTAGTTCTTTTTCAGCGGGCCGTCTTCGCCCGCCAGCAGCTCTTCGACGTAGCGCTTGACCGGAGCTTCCCAGTGACGCTGATTGGACATGTTGACCGCGAATTCCTGAGTGGACTCCGGGATCTTGATGTCTTCGTGGCTGAGGACAAAGCTGCCCATCTCACGGTCCAGGGTGAAGCCTTTGACGCCGTCACCCAGGGTCAGCACCAGCATGGTCTGCGGGCCATAGATGGCGTAACCGGCGGCGACTTGCTGAGTGCCAGGCTGCAGAAACGCCTTCTCGTTCAGCGCTTCGTTCTGGCTCAGGTACTCGTTCGGGCAACGCAGCACCGAGAAGATCGTGCCGACCGGCGCGTTGATGTCGATGTTGGACGAGCCGTCCAGTGGGTCGAACACCAGCAGGTAGGCGCCTTTCGGGTATTTGCCGGGGATCTGGTAGGCGTTGTCCATTTCTTCGGACGCCATGCCCGCCAGGTGACCACCCCATTCGTTGGCTTCGAGCAGAATCTCGTTGGACATTACGTCCAGTTTCTTCTGCACTTCACCCTGCACGTTCTCAGTGCCCATGCTGCCAAGCACGCCGCCCAGGGCGCCTTTGGATACCGCGTGGCTGATCTCTTTGCACGCGCGCGCCACGACTTCAATCAGAAAGCGCAGATCGGCAGGGGTGTTGTTGGTGCGGGTCTGCTCGATCAGATAACGACTCAAGGTAACGCGGGACATGGAGAGCTCCGAAATGGGGGATAAAAACGCGCACAGTCTAGCGTGAGCGGAAATTTAATACTGCCTGTCAGACCGGGTAGGTAGTGATTCAGTTCACGGGCTACATCCTGGTGGGACCGGCTTTAGCCGGGAATAGGCCAGTGTGAACACCACAAATCCTGCAGCGTGACGACCGACGCCTTCCCGGCTGAAGCCGGTCCCACAAGGGATCGCCGTACCCAGTCGCATCGGTTGTACGTTAAGCGTAACGCGATCAGGGTGACGAATTGGCGGGCATCGTCTGCAATTTTTTCGATGCCGGGGCGATTCAGCGTCATCACCCCGACACTTATAATTTGGCGCGTTGTTTTGCGCGTTATTTGCTACGCGACCCGCGCAGTGTGCCAAGCGCCATCCATGCCAGAAAAATCACCCCGAGTATCAGCACGGCCCACAGACCGATGCGCTTCATGTCGGGACCACTGGCCTCCACGGGCGCTGCCGGAGCAACCGGCGCCACAGGTGTCGCGGCCATGGACGCGCTGCCCAGTGCTGCCAGCTTCTCCGGGCTGACACCGGGAATCAGCGTCGCCAGTGGCAACGCCGCGCTTTTCACCGTGGCGTTGCCGACGGCCAGGCTGTAAGGCGGCGCGCCGCGACCGAGGAACACCAGTTGCGTGGCGCGCACGGCAAAGCTCAGCGTCGGCGCGTTATTGCCCAGGCCGCCGCCGCGGTCATCGACCTCAAGTTTAAGCTGCTGCACGACATTGCCCGGCAGCTCCATTTCGTCCTGCACAACGTCCTGACCGTTCTGGCTGAGCCGATAAAGCAGGCCGTTGTCGATCAACTCCCACGCTGCGTTGCTGTCACGACGCCCATAGAGCGTGGCAGGCGCGAGGCTGTTGGGTTGCGCGATGTCGATCCGCATGCGTTCCAGCGGCAGGGCCACCGGCAGTTGCCACACATACACGCCAGGTTTTTCGACGCGGCCATTGATGGCCGGCGACCAGCTCAACGGCAGCACGCCGGGCTGCGTGCTGATCAGTTGCACGGCGTTCAGCGTCGGCGCGGACAGGGGCGATTTCCACAGCAGACGCAGATAGCGGGCGCTGCGCCCCGGCAGATTGACGACGCGCTGCTCAACCAACTCTTCAGCAAATGACAGCCTCGCGACCTGACCCTCGCCCCAGCGCTGCCAGTGCTGGAGGTCGTCGCTGGCCTCGATGCTGAACCGCTGAAAGCCGTCGCGCTCGCTGCTCCAGTCCAGGATCAATTGATCCAGCGGCGCGTTGATCGCGCTGGTGTCGAGCAACCAGCCGCGCAGAATCTCTTCGCCCGCCTCGATCTCACCCTGGGGCTGCACCTCCACCAGCGTGCCGTTCGGCGTTCGCTCGACGCGGATTTTCGGCTCGGCGTCTTTCGCGGCATCACTGTTGTACAGCGGGAACCACTTCACCGAGACCGGGCTTGCGTCGGCTGCACGCTGGGGCGGGCTTTGGGTGATTGCGTAGGGTTGGGCCTGGCCGTCTGCGTTGAAAACGCGCACATCGTTGAGAGTGCTCTGGCGCGCGTTCAACTGCACGCCGAGGGGCAATTCCAGCCGATACCAGGGCCCTTCGCCGCTGACGGTCAGGGGCGCATGGGTGGTGAAATCATCCGGCAGATCCTCCGCCTGGCTGAGCGGGGCCGCGCACAGCAGCGAGCCCAGCAACGGGGCAAGCAGGGCGGCCTTGATGACGAACTGACGACTCAACTGAACACTCCTTACGCGCTTCATTTCGATGCCCGGTCCGCCGCGTCGGCGTCGGTCAGACCCTCGCTTCGAGCCGGATGCCGGGGCGGCAGGGGGGCGAAATATCCCACCACCAGCAACAGAACGCCAACGCCGATAAAGGAAATGATCCGCTCCAGACCGCCACGATTGCTCAGCTCGACGAAGAACAGTTTGGCCACGACGACCCCGATCAGTGCGGCGCCGGCAATCCACAGGTCCCGACGCGCGCGCAGATGGCCGCCGATCATCAGCGCCAGCGCGGTCAGCGTCCAGACGATGGAAAGCCCGGCCTGCACACGCATCGATTCAAACAGCGCGTCGGGGTACCAGGCCACGCCGGCCCAGTGATGGGCCGTGCGCAGCACCATGGCGGTGATCAGTGCGAACAGCGATGCGCCGGCAATGACCAGCGCCGCTTTCTGAGCACGCCCCTCGCTGACGCCCAATTGGGGAAGTTGCTGGCGGGTCCAGCTGACGATGCCGGTCAGCGTGATCAACAGGCCCAGTTCCAGCGGGTTCAGCAATGGAAGATAGGGCAGGGGGTCGGTAGCGCCTTCGCTGAACCCGTTCGCCAGCCAGAACCAGGCGAGCATCAATGCCGCCAGCGGCGCGGCGGCCCAGACACGGTATTCACGCGGATAGGCGTTGACGGGCCAGAGCCACGTGCGGGAAGCCGTCATCGCCAGCAAGTACAGGCTCGGCAGCAACGCCCAGCCCAGCCAGCGCCAAGCGTTATACGCCTCCGACAACACCAGCAGTCCGTAACGAAGTTGCAGCGAGAAAACGCTGATGATCAGCCAGCAGCCGATCACATGGTCCCCACTGCGCAGGCGCGGGAGCAGCAATTTGTCGAGCTTCTTCAAGGACCACAGGTGAACCGCAAACACCGCGAGCCAGCCCAGCCAGCCCCAATCGGCGGCAGGGTTGTGATAGGCGTTGAAGCTCATCAGCACGAGCAACACAGCGCTCATCGGCGTCAGCAGCGTGGACAGTTGAGCGATTCCGGTCCAGTTCAGGCGCAGGGCTGCCATGGTCCACAGCCCAACGCTAACGGCGCCCAGCACCAGCAACGTCGAGAACACGTTCGGGCCTGCTACGTAGTCAGTCATGATGAACAGCGCTACGGACCACCAAAGCGTTCCCCACATCAGCAACGCAGGTTGCAATACACGCTTGCTTAGCGACAGACGCAAAGTCCCGATGTGCTCCACGGAGAACGCGCTGACCAAACCAGCGAGTGCGATGATCAAGGGGGTCCAGAAATCCCCCTGATTGAACGTCGGCACATACCAGCGCCCGACCACGCCCAGAAACGCCATCCCCGCGCCCAGTTGCAGCAGCAGGCCGAAACCCCGTGCCAGCAAGCGGTTCTGACGCATGCCGAGCCAGAACACCGCCGCGCCTTCGACCGCCCAGGCGACCGTCGTCCATTGCGCGCTGAGGCCGAGGGGAATCGCCAGCGTGCCGAAGACAACGCCCAGCGACAGGCACGTTTCGACCAGCAGCAACGCCCGACCCGGTGCGCGCCCGGCCAGGAACCGAGCGATGCCCATGTACAGCAAGCCCAGCGCCAGTGCGCTCAACGCAGCGCCGAATTCGATGTGTTGAACGAGCGCGTACTGCAGGCCGAAGCCGACGATGGGTGTGCCGAACAACAGGCTGCCGTCGACGTAGTGGGTCTGACGCGAGGACCCGCGCAGGGTGGCTTCCCGGCTGTCGTCGTCGGGCCCGGCGGCGTGTTCTTGCAGCGTGCGCCGGGCGAACAGCAGGCCGATGGCCAAGTACATCAGGAAGAACAGGATCAGGAAGGGTTCCGTGCTCCAGAACAGCTCGGGCGTGTACGCGTCCATGCCCCAGGCGAAGCCGATGCCGAATGTGCCGATGAAGCCGATCAGGTTCAGCGGGCGCCAGGCCTTGAACCAGGCGATGGCGAAGATGCCAGCATTGAGCAGGGCGAAATAACTGAACAGCGCGACGTGACTGCCCTCGCCAGAGGACGTCAGCAGCGGCGCGGCAAATCCGCCCAGAGCGGCGACGCAGGCGAGGGCCAGAGAGTTTTGCGTGACGGCGAGAATGGCCGAAAATACGGTGACCGCCACCAGCAGGCTGAATGCCATCCCTGGCGCCAGCAAGGTGTGGACTTTCATCGCGGCGAACACGGTCAGGTACAGCACCGCGACGCCCGTCCCCTGCAGCATCAGCGCGAAGGATTCATTGCGATGACGCAGCCCCCAACCCAACCCCAGCAGCGCCAAGGCTGCCCCCGCGACACCGGCATAACGGGCTTCGATCGGGACGACCATGCCTTCGGTGGCGTAGCGCAGCAGGAACGCCAGGCCGAGAAACAGCAATACGACGCCGACCCGCAGCACGGTGTTGCCACCGAGCAGCCAGTTTTTTGCGCGCATGAAGGCGCTGTCGAACAGGTTGTGCCGGGCAGGGGCGGGCTGGGTTGAAGCGGGCAGGGAGGCGGATGCAGCAGCGGGCGCGTAGCTCGGGGCTGTGGGTGATGGCGCCGGTGCAGGACGACTCCATTCCGAATCGCCAACGTCCGAGGCGGCCGGCTCGAGGTCCGGTAGATCCCACAGCAGCTCCGGGCCATCGTCTGCGATGGGCTGAACATTCAACGGCGCGGACACGGGTGCATCCGGCAACTGGGCGGAGGCGGAATCCAGCTGGCTGAGGCGTTGTTGTACGGCGTCGAGGTCCTGCCGGGTCTTGGCAAGTTCGGCTTTCTGCACGGCGGTTTCCCGCGTCAATGCACTCAGCCGGAAGCTCAAGCCCGCCGCCAGGCCAATGACCGCCCCGACCGCGCCGCCCAACAGCGACCCATCAAGAAGCGCTCCGATCACCAGACCGGCCAGCAGAAGAATCCATTGCACGCGACGACATCCCTTTTCAGCCGATCAACAGCGATGGCGAAAAGTATATCGGGCATCAGGAAAGGGGAAACATTTTGTGTTGGGGAGGGGAGCCAAGTAAAAAAGGACTGCGGTGGAAGTGCGGAGGAAGGGGGATTGGTGGAAGGGGACTGATTTATTTACCACGGAGGAAGGGGACTGATTTATTTACGGGTGGAAGGGGACTGATTTATTTACAACGCTTCACCGTAAATTAATCTGTCCCCGCCCAAGCGTTTCTGGTGAATGAAAGTAAGTCTTCGCGAGCAAGCTCGCTCCCACAGGATTTGCATCTGCCTCGAAACCGAGCGGTGTGGCCGGGGTGGAAGCGGGGTGGAAGGGGACTGATTTATTTACAACGCTTCACCGTAAATTAATCTGTCCCCGGCCAAGCATTTCTGGTGGATGAAAGTAAGTCTTCGCGAGCAAGCTCCCACAGGATTTGTACTTGCTGCGAGAGCGAGCGGTCACATCGAGGTGATCGTCTCGGCTGAGACAATCACCTCAAGCGCCCTTAATCCAGCGCGTTCCAGATTTCGGTCGCGTACTCGCGGATGGTCCGGTCCGAAGAGAACCAGCCCATGCGCGCAGTGTTGAGCACCGCCGAACGCCACCATTCTTTCGAATCGTGCCAGCGCGCTTCGACCTTGGCCTGGGCGTGCCAGTACGACTCGAAGTCAGCGCAGACGAAGAAGCGGTCGTAGTTGATCAACTGATCGATCAGCCCGGCGTAGCGATACGGATCATCCGGCGAGAACACCCCGCCGCGGATCGCTTGAAGCACGTCATTCAAACGCCCGGACGCTGCGATGTCCTGATGCGCGTTGAACTCACCGGCATGCTTGCGTGCTTCGACTTCCTGCGAGGTCATGCCGAAGATGAACATGTGCTCCAGACCGACCTGCTCGCTCATCTCCACGTTGGCGCCGTCGAGGGTACCGATGGTCAGTGCGCCGTTGAGGCCGAACTTCATGTTGCTGGTGCCGGACGCTTCCAGGCCCGCCGTGGAAATCTGCTCCGACAAATCCGCCGCCGGAATGATGCTTTCCGCCAGGCTGACGTTGTAGTTGGGCATGAACACCACTTTCAAACGGCCGCGCAACGTCGGGTCATTGTTGACCGTGCGCGCGATGTCGTTGGTCAGCTTGATGATCAGCTTGGCCGAGTGATAACTGGCCGCCGCCTTGCCGCCGAAGATCTTCACGCGCGGCACCCAATCGGTGCTCGGGTCGGCACGCATGGCCTGATACAGCGCCACGGTGTGGAACAGGTTAAGCAACTGACGCTTGTACTCGTGGATGCGCTTGACCTGTACGTCAAACATCGCCTCAGGGTTAACCACGATGCCCATGCGTTCCTGAATGATCGAGGCCAGGGCTTTCTTGCTTTGCAGGCGTTGAGCGGCAAACTCCTGCTGGAATCGTGGGTCTTCAGCCAGCGGCTCCAGTTTCAGCAGCGCGGTCTCGTGGTTGTCGAGTACCTGCTCGCCGAGCTCGTTGACCAGCATGGAAGTGAGTTGCGGGTTGGACTGGAACAGCCAGCGGCGGAAGGTGATGCCGTTGGTTTTGTTGTTGATGCGGTCCGGGTGCAGCTTGTGCAGATGAGCGAAAACGGTCTTGCGCATCAGCTGCGTGTGCAGCGCCGACACACCGTTCACACTGTGTGAGCCAAGGAACGCCAGGTTACCCATGCGCACGCGACGGCCGTTGTCTTCTTCGATCAGCGAGACGGCGCGCAACAGGTCGAACAGGCCAGGATCGTCTTTGAAGTCCAGGCGGACCTTGTCGATGTGCTGGGCGTTGATCATGTAAATGATCTGCATGTGGCGCGGCAACATGCGCTCCATCAGGCCGACCGACCAGGTTTCCAGCGCTTCAGGCAGCAGCGTGTGGTTGGTGTACGCCAGGGTGCCGACGGTGATGCGCCAGGCTTCATCCCATTCCACGTCGTGCAGGTCGATCAGGACGCGCATCAGCTCCGCCACGGCGATCGACGGGTGGGTGTCGTTCATCTGGATGGCAACGTGTTCCGGCAGGCTGCCGATGCTGTAGCCCATGTTCTTGTGGCGGCGCAGCAAATCCTGCAGCGACGCCGAGACGAAGAAGAATTCCTGACGCAGGCGCAGTTCCTGGCCCGCTTCGGTGCTGTCGTTTGGATACAGCACACGGGAAATACTTTCGGCCCGCACTACTTCCGCCACCGCACCGACGTGGTCGCCGGCGTTGAAGCGTTCCAGATGCAGGTCTTCCACGGCGCGCGCACGCCACAGGCGCAGCGTGTTCACCGCTTTGCCGCGCCAGCCCACGACGGGCGTGTCGTAAGCAATCGCGCGAACGGTTTCGCCTGCGGTCCAGACCTGACGGGTTTCGCCCGAGGCGTCCAGCACAGGCGCGCCGGCTGCATCAAGCAGAGGCTGCACGCTGCCGCCGAAGCCGATCTGGTAAATCACTTCAGGACGTTCGAATTCCCACGGGTTACCAAAGTCCAGCCAGTTCTCGGTCTGCTCCTGCTGCCAGCCATCGACGATGGCCTGACGGAAGAGGCCGTGCTCGTAACGAATGCCGTAGCCATGGCCCGCAATGCCGAGGGTCGACATGCTTTCCATGAAGCAGGCGGCCAGACGACCGAGGCCGCCGTTGCCCAGTGCAGCGTCAGGCTCCAGCGAGCGAATCTGCTCCAAGTCGACGTTCAGGCCTTTCAACGCTTCGCGCGCGGTTTCGAGGATGCCCAGGTTACTCAGGCTGTCGAACATCAGACGGCCGATCAGGAACTCGAGGGAAAGGTAATAGACACGCTTTTTTTCCTGCCGATAGACGTAGCGCGTGTGGTTCATCCAGCGCTCGGCCATTTTGTCGCGAGTCGCCAGCGCGATGGCCATGAACCAGTCATGGTCGAAGGCATGGTCGGGGTCTTTACCGACGGCATACTCGAGTTTGTTCAGCACAGCTTCTCGGAAGGCTGCCACTTCAGCGTCACGAACGTTGGGTTCCGGAGACATCGGGTACGACCTCAAGTTGGTTTGACGATTAAATGGGTGGGTTGACTGTAGGGCGTGTCATTGGTTATTTCCTCCCGGTCGGACGGAAAATACGCGGTTGCACAACCCTCGGTTCGACTCGAACAAGCTACCCCGGTTCGCCGTCATTGCACATCGAAGGCAATTCTCTGGCGCATTCCCCCGTATCTGGAGACGCCTTGCATTGATCGTTCCACTCTGGCGTTGATCTTGCTCATGTTTTGCTGTCAGCGGGCATGTGCCTGTGAAACAGGGGATAACAGTTGGCCGGAATGAGGCGGGCATGTTCATTCGCCGATTCAGGTTTATGATGCCCAACGGCAGATAGACCGCAGCCCCTGAACTGGACTTTTGGAGCACCTATGCAGACTTTGTACCCGCAGATCAAACCTTACGCCCGGCACGATCTGGCGGTGGAAGAGCCGCATGTACTGTATGTCGATGAAAGCGGCTCGCCGGACGGCCTGCCCGTCATATTCATTCACGGGGGGCCGGGTTCGGGATGCGATGCACAGAGCCGCCGTTATTTCGATCCTAATCTCTATCGCATCATCACCTTCGATCAGCGCGGCTGCGGTCGTTCAACGCCTCATGCCAGCCTGGAAAACAACACCACCTGGCACCTGGTCGATGACCTCGAACGCATCCGCACCCACCTGGGCATCGACAAATGGGTGGTGTTTGGTGGCTCGTGGGGTTCGACGCTCTCCCTGGCCTACGCGCAGAAACACCCGGATCGGGTCCATGCTTTGATCTTGCGCGGCATCTTTTTGAGCCGGCCCCAGGACATCAAGTGGTTCTACCAGGAAGGCGCGAGCCGGCTGTTCCCGGATTACTGGCAGGACTACATGGCGCCGATCCCGCCGGACGAGCGCCACGACGTGCTCGCCGCATTCCACAAACGCCTCACCGGCAATGATCAGATCGCCCAGATGCACGCCGCCAAGGCGTGGTCGACATGGGAAGGGCGCACCGCCACATTGCGTCCGAACCCGCAGGTGGTCGATCGCTTCACCGAACCCCATCGCGCCTTGTCCATTGCGCGCATCGAATGCCATTACTTCACCAATGGTGCGTTCCTCGAAGAAAACCAGCTGATTCGCGACATGCCGAAAATCGCCCATCTGCCGGGCATCATCGTCCATGGCCGCTACGACATGATCTGCACGCTGGACAACGCCTGGGAGCTGCACCAGGCGTGGCCGAACAGTGAACTGCAGGTCATCCGCGAAGCCGGTCACTCGGCGTCCGAGCCGGGCATCACCGATGCGCTGGTGCGGGCGGCGTCAGAAGTGGCGCGCCGTTTGCTGGATCTGCCGCCGGAAGAGGCATAAATGAAGGCCTTGCTTCAGCGCGTTTCCCAGGCGCGCGTCGACGTTGCCGGCCAGACCATTGGTGCGATTGATCAAGGTTTAATGGTCCTGATTGGCATCGAGCCTCAAGACACGCCGGCCAGCGCCGACAAGATGTTGCACAAGCTGCTTAACTATCGGGTATTCAGTGACGCCGACGGGAAGATGAATCTTTCGTTAATCGACGTTAATGGCGGCTTACTGCTGGTCTCTCAGTTCACACTGGCGGCAGATACCAAGAGCGGGATGCGGCCGAGCTTTTCAAAAGCTGCACCCCCGGCCCTCGGCGCCGAGCTGTTTGGCTATTTGGTGACGAAGGCCAAAAGCTCCCACGAGACGGTGGAAACGGGCCAGTTTGGTGCAGATATGCAGGTGCACCTGATCAATGATGGCCCTGTGACATTTTTGCTTGAAACCTGAGCGCCCCGGTCTTTTTGATGGCCCCGGATTTACTGGCTTCAAACGCAATAAATAGTTTGCGTCCCCTGATGCGTTGTAACGCGAGCTACTGGATAATCGCGCGCTACAAGGACGGGCCAAAGCCCGTTAAATCGGTAAAACGCAGACTGGTCCGGCACCGCTTGGGGAATCATTGGCCCCTTTTGGAGTCGGAACAGTGCTCGCCAACCCGGCATTTGATAGCTGGCCGTTGGTTTCTTCATCTGTTTTCGGCGAGGGTTGCTCGTGATTGTTAGTCCATGTAATGCACCAAAGAACCCGGGCGGGCGCTTGCGCAGCGCGCTGCTGGCAGGGTCGGCTTTGTTTTGTCTGTTCGGCGCCAGTCAGCTCTGGGCGTTCGATCTAGACGACGTGGCGACAAAGGCCAAAGATCTGGCCGGACAGAAATTCACCGCGCCGAAGAGCAATCTTCCGGCCGAATTCCGCGACATGAAGTTCGCGGACTATCAAAAGATCCGCTTCCTGCAAGACAAAGCCGAATGGGCGAATGACAAGACCCCGTTCAAGGTGTCGTTCTACCACCAGGGCATGCACTTCGACACCCCGGTCAAAATCAACGAAGTCACCGCCAACTCCGTCAACGAGATCAAGTACGACCCGACTCGTTTCGATTTCGGTGACGTGAAGTTCGATCCCAAGTCGACCGAGAACCTGGGCTACGCCGGTTTCCGCGTTACCTACCCGATCAACAAAGACGACAAGCAAGACGAAATCATGACCATGCTGGGCGCGAGCTACTTCCGCGTCATCGGTAAAGGTCAGGTTTACGGTTTGTCTGCGCGCGGGATGGCGATCGACACGGCGATGCCATCAGGTGAGGAATTCCCTCGCTTCACCGAATTCTGGATCGAGAAGCCAAGCCCGGATGACAACCATCTGGTCATCTTCGCCTTGCTCGACTCCCCTCGCGCCACCGGCGCTTACAAGCTGACCCTGCGTCCGGGCACCAACACACTGGTTGATGTCCAGTCGCGCATGTACTTGCGTGACAAGGTCGGCAAATTGGGCGTTGCGCCGCTGACCAGCATGTACCTGTTCGGCGCCAATCAGCCGTCGAAAGTCCTGAATTACCGTCGCGAGCTGCACGACTCCAGCGGTCTGTCGATCCAGGCAGCCAATGGCGAGTGGATCTGGCGCCCGCTGAACAACCCTAAACACCTCTCGGTCAGCAGCTTCTCCGTAGAGAACCCGCGCGGCTTCGGTCTGCTGCAACGTGGCCGCAACTTCAGCCATTACGAAGATCTGGATGACCGCTACGACAAACGTCCAAGCGCCTGGATCGAGCCGAAGGGCGATTGGGGCAAGGGCACCGTTGACCTGGTCGAGATCCCTACTGCTGACGAAACCAACGACAACATCGTTGCGTTCTGGAAGCCGGAAACCCAGCCAGAGCCGGGTCAGTCGATTGACTTCAACTACCGTCTGCACTGGACCATGGATGAGGATGCCATTCACTCGCCAGATCTGGGCTGGGTCAAGCAGACCCTGCGCTCGACGGGTGACGTGAAGCAGTCGAACCTGATTCGTCAACCGGACGGCAGCGTTGCTTATCTGGTGGATTTCGTTGGCCCGACCCTCGCCAAGCTGGGCGAAGATCCGTCGATCCGCAGTCAGGTCATCACCGATGACAACACCGATCTGGTCGAGAACAACCTGCGCTATAACCCGGTCACCAAAGGCTGGCGTCTGACGCTTCGCCTGAAGGTCAAGGATCCGGGCAAGGCGGTTGAAATGCGTGCTTACCTGCTGCGCGAAACCCCTGCCGAGCCAGGCAAGGAGCCAGCGGTCATCACTGCCGACAAGTCGGACAAGAAGCCGGCCGCCAAGGCTGATGCCAAGGCTGCTGTTGCTGCGGCGCCAGTGGTTGCTGCACCGAAGGACGAGAAAGCTGAGCTCGTTAAGACCGATGCCTTGAAGGCCGGCGATGCGAAAGACGCGAAAGACATGAAGGACGCTAAAGGCCCTAAAGCCGACAGCAAAGATGCCGCCAAGTCGGCCGAAGCTACCAAGGTAGCCGAAGCCAAGTCGGATGAGGCGTCCAAGCCTGAAGCCGCACTGGGGGACGCTGCCAAGGCCAACAAAGGCATGAAAGAGACCCCGCAGCCAGCGGTAGAGGCTGCATCCACCCAACAGGGGCCGGCCATGATTCAACAAATCCTGACCGAAACCTGGAGCTACCAGTTGCCAGCCGATGAGTAATTCACACGCGGTGCCAGAGCCTTTGAATGAGTCTCTCAGCGAGTACCTGGCGCATCTGCCGATGACCGACGCGCAGCGGGCAGAACTTGCCAGCTGCACCTCGTTCGCTGAGCTGCACGAACGCCTTTCGGCGCAAACCGTCGCTGACCCTGCCGAGGCCTCCCAGGCCTCGGTGGGTCGTCGCCTGACCCTGACGACCGCTGATGAGCTGCACGAAGCCGAGATGCTGAGTGTCGACGCCAGTGGCCGCGTTGTCCTGAAAGCCACGCCGCCGATTCGTCGGACCAAAGTCGTGCCGGAGCCGTGGCGGACCAACATCCTGCACCGCGGCTGGCGTCGACTGACCGGCAAGAGCAATCCGCCGCCGCCCAAGGACGATCTGCCACGCGATCTGCCGAAGGCGCGCTGGCGTACCGTCGGTTCAATCCGTCGCTACATTCTGTTGATCCTCATGCTGGGCCAGACCATCGTCGCCGGCTTCTACATGAAGGGCATCCTGCCGTACCAGGGCTGGTCGCTGGTTTCGTTTGACGAAATCAGTCATCAAACCCTGTGGCAGACCGCTGTTCAGGTCATGCCGTATGCGCTGCAGACCAGCATCCTTCTGTTGTTCGGGATTCTGTTCTGCTGGGTGTCGGCCGGTTTCTGGACCGCGCTGATGGGCTTCCTCGAACTGCTCACTGGCCACGACAAGTACCGTATTTCCGGTGCAAGCGCGGGCAATGAGCCGATCGAAGCGGGCGCGCGCACTGCGCTTGTGATGCCGATCTGCAACGAAGACGTGCCTCGCGTATTCGCCGGTCTGCGGGCGACGTTCGAATCGGTCAAAGCCACAGGCGATCTGGACCGCTTTGACTTCTTCATTCTCAGCGACTCCAACGAAACCGACATCTGTGTGGCCGAGCAACAAGCCTGGCTCGACGTGTGCCGTGAAACCGGTGGTTTCGGCAAGATCTTCTATCGTCGTCGCCGCCGTCGCGTTAAGCGCAAGAGCGGTAACCTCGATGACTTCTGCCGTCGCTGGGGCGGTGAATACCGCTACATGGTCGTGCTTGACGCTGACTCGGTGATGAGCGGCGAATGCCTTACCAGCCTCGTGCGTTTGATGGAAGCGACGCCGGACGCCGGTATCATCCAGACCGCGCCGCGTGCCTCGGGCATGGACACGCTGTATGCACGCATGCAGCAGTTCGCGACCCGGGTGTACGGCCCGTTGTTCACCGCCGGCCTGCACTTCTGGCAGTTGGGTGAATCCCACTACTGGGGTCACAACGCGATCATCCGCATGAAGCCGTTCATCGAGCACTGCGCCCTAGCGCCGCTGCCCGGTAAGGGCGCGTTTGCCGGTGCAATTCTGTCCCACGACTTCGTTGAAGCTGCGCTCATGCGCCGTGCCGGCTGGGGTGTGTGGATTGCCTACGATTTGCCGGGCAGTTACGAAGAGCTGCCGCCGAACCTGCTGGATGAGCTCAAGCGTGACCGTCGCTGGTGCCACGGTAACCTGATGAACTTCCGCCTGTTCCTGGTGAAAGGCATGCACCCGGTGCACCGTGCGGTGTTCCTGACCGGCGTGATGTCCTATCTGTCGGCTCCGTTATGGTTCTTCTTCCTGGTGCTGTCGACCGCGCTGCTGGCGGTGAACACGCTGATGGAGCCGACCTACTTCATGGAGCCGCGTCAGCTGTATCCGTTGTGGCCGCAGTGGCACCCGGAGAAAGCCGTTGCCTTGTTCTCCACCACGGTCGTGCTGTTGTTCCTGCCGAAACTGCTCAGCGTCATTCTGATCTGGGCCAAGGGCGCAACCGGTTTTGGTGGCCGCATCAAAGTCACCCTGTCGATGCTGCTGGAAATGCTGTTTTCCATGCTGCTGGCGCCGGTGCGCATGATCTTCCACACCCGCTTCGTACTGGCCGCGTTCCTGGGCTGGGCTGCGACGTGGAACTCGCCGCAGCGTGATGATGACTCGACGCCGTGGAGCGAAGCGGTCAAACGTCACGGGCCGCAGACGCTGCTGGGCTTCTGCTGGGCGCTGCTGGTGGCCTGGCTGAACCCGAGCTTCCTGTGGTGGCTGGTGCCGATCGTGGGTTCGTTGATGCTGTCGATCCCGGTGTCGGTGATTTCCAGCCGCACGAATCTGGGCCTGAAAGCGCGCGACACCAAGCTGTTCCTGATCCCGGAAGAGCACACGCCGCCGCAAGAGCTGGTGTCCACTGACAAGTACACCCACGAGAACCGTTGGCATGCGCTGAACGACGGCTTTGTTCGCGCCGTGGTCGATCCACAGCAGAACGCCTTGGCCTGCGCGCTGGCGACTTCTCGCCATCGCGAGGCCGAGCCGATCGAGTGGATGCGTGTCGAGCGTGTGCGTCACGCGATCAAGGGTGGCCCTGAGCTGCTGAACAACCACGAACGCCTGCAATTGCTCAGTGATCCGGTTGCGCTGGCTCGGTTGCACGAACTGGTCTGGAGCGAAGGCAATTCCGCTTGGCTCAATGCCTGGCGCGCGTCGGTGGAAGCCGATCCCCATGCGCCGCTGCTGCCTTTGCAGCCAGCGACCCATGTGAATGACGCGACCCTCGTCAACGCCTGATTCATACGCTGAATAAAACGCCGCCGAAGAGTGATCTTCGGCGGCGTTTTTGTTTGGGCCGGGCCCTTGTGTAGTAGGACCGGCTTTAGCCGGGAAGAGGCCTGCGCGTATGCTATTAATTCTGCGATGTGAATGCACACGCCTTCCCGGCTAAAGCCGGTCCTACAATTCGACGTCGCAGCCGGTTTCGCCTTAACTCACCCGAAACTTCCCGACCATCTCCTGCAGCTGCACACCCAGCCGCGCCAGTTCGATGCTCGACGCGGCCGTCTCCTCGCTGGACGCTGCGGTTTGCTCGGACACATCCCGAACGTTCAGCACACTGCGGTTGATCTGCTCCGCCACGCTGCTCTGTTCCTCGCCCGCCGCGGCGATCTGCTGGTTCATCGTCTGAATCGTCGACACCGTCCGTGTGATGTGTCCCAACGCGCTGCCGGCCTGGCGACTCAACTCCACGCTGCTGTCGGTGAGGATTCGGCTGGCATCGAGGGTCATCACCACTTGCTGGGTGCCGCTTTGCAGCGCTGCGATAAGCACTTCGATTTCCTCGGTGGATTCCTGGGTGCGCTGGGCCAGGCCTCGAACCTCATCGGCAACGACCGCAAAACCGCGTCCCGCTTCCCCTGCCCGGGCGGCTTCGATCGCGGCGTTCAAGGCCAGCAGATTGGTCTGCTGCGACACTGACTTGATGACGTCGAGGACACCGCCGATCTTGTCGCTCTCCAGCTTCAGCTTGCCCATGGCTTCGGTGGAATTATCCACCTCCAGCGCCAGGCGCTCGATCTGCGCGATGGCGTCGTTGACCACCTTGTCGCCGTCCCGCGCCTGCTGATCAGCGTGCCGCGCCGCCTCGCTGGCTTCTTCGGCATTGCGGGCCACTTCCATCACGGTTGAGGTCATCTGGTTCATCGCCGTCGCAACGCAGTCCGTTTCGTCTTTCTGGCTGTTGACGCCCACGCTGGTCTGCGCCGTGACAGCGGACAGTTGCTCGGCCGCGCTGGCGATCTGGGTCACGCCGTCGCTGATGCCACTGATGAGCTTGCGCAGGCTCAGGGTCATCTCCTGCATGCTGCGCTGAAGCATGCCCATCTCGTCGCGGCGGCCGAGCTCCAGGTCCTGACTGAGATCACCGTTGGCGATGCGCGCCGCCGCACTCAAGGTCAGCCGTAGCGGCGCGATGATCTGCTGGGTGATCAGCCACGCCGCGAGCAGGCCAAGGAGCATCGCCAGCCCGGCCACGCCACTGAGCGTCTGCCGCGACTGAGTGGCTTCGGCATCACGCCGCTGGCCTTGCAGCGCAGTGATCTCGCCGGTCGAGGTGAGCAGGCTCTCGCTCAGCGCCTCCATGGACTCCTGGGCCGCTTCAACCTTGACCTGCAGGTCTTTGAACTGGCCCATGTGCTCGCGGTACTTGAGCAGCGTCTTACGCGCCGTGAGCAATTCACTGACGTTGCCATCGGCTTGATCGCTGGCGATCTGCTCGACCTCCTTCAGCGCTTCGTCGATGGCGGTAATGGCGGCAATTTCATAGGACTCTTTACCGCTGAACACGTACGCCTGAACTTCGTAACGGGCGTTCTGCACTTGCTCGCGCAATTGCTGGATGTTGGTGAACTCACCGAGGCGCTCGCTGCTGTCCTGCTCTTGGCTGACGGCTTTCAAGACCTCGCTTTCCACCTGGCCGATGGACTTGATCGCCTCGTCCGAGAGAACCGCCAGCTGCGCACGCGATTCGGCTCGCGCACTCAACAGCGTGGTCAGATCGGCAAAGGTGGCTTCGAGCGCCCTGACCGTGTCGCTTTGGCTGTTGAGCAGCTTGAGGATGTCGGCGGGAGGAGCATCGTCGCGCAGCACAACCAGATGCGCTTCGATTTCATTGATGCGGGCAACGACGCGCGAGGCGCTGTCAGCAGTGTTTTCGACCCGAAAGACGATGCGCTCGGCGCGCAGGTCCTTGGTCATCGCGTTGAGCTGAGCGATGGAGGTCAGTGACTCCGAGCGCTCGATCATCGTGTCGAGCCCATGCCACCCGGTCAGGGTAATGGCCAGGGTCAGAAGCAGAACCAGGCCAAAGCCCAGCGAGAGTTTGAGTTTGACGCTGGTGTTGGCCAGCGCCCGGTTGATGCTTTGCAACATGATGCGTCTCCTGCGGATGGGCGATAAACGCGCATCGGCAGGGGAGGCGGAGGCGTGACCTGATCAGGTCGTAGGAGATTTCCGAGGGGCGGGAAGGGGTGACGCGTGTCACAGATTCCGCCCCTATTGGAGGCTTTGCCGGCAGGCCGGTGGCTGATGCGGGTGCGAGCCGGGCAAGCGGATCAGATCCGGAAGCGACTCACCAGCCCTTGCAGATGGCTGCCCAGTCGCGCCAGCTCGACGCTCGACGCTGCGGTTTCCTCGCTGGCGGCGGAGGTCTGTTCCGACACGTCGCGCACGTTGAGCACGCTGCGGTTGATCTCTTCGGCCGTAGCGCTTTGCTCCTCGGCCGCGGCGGCGATCTGCTGGTTCATGGATTGAATCGCAGACACGGTCCGGGTGATGTTTTCCAGTGAGGTGCCGGCGCGGCGGGTCAGTTCGACGCTGCTGACCGTCAGTTCGCGGCTGTTGTCCATGATTGTCGCGACTTGTCGGGTGCCGTTCTGCAAGCCGGAAATCAGCTCTTCGATCTCTTCCGTGGACTTTTGCGTGCGTTGCGCGAGGCTGCGCACTTCGTCTGCGACCACAGCGAATCCGCGACCGGCCTCACCCGCCCGGGCGGCCTCGATGGCCGCGTTCAGGGCAAGGAGGTTGGTTTGTTGCGCAACGGACTTGATCACGTCGAGGACGCTGCCGATCTTGTCGCTCTCGCGCTTGAGTTCGGCCATCGCCTCGGTGGAGTGACCGACCTCGGTCGCGAGGAGCTCGATCTGCGCGATGGCCTCGTTGACGACCTTGTCGCCCTCACGCGCCTGGAGGTCAGCGGCTACGGCGGCCTCGGACGCTTCTTCGGCGTTACGCGCCACTTCCTGCACCGTGGCGGTCATCTCGTGCATCGCCGTCGCTACCTGATCGGTCTCGACCTTCTGGCTGTTGACCCCGGCACTGGTCTGCTCAGTGACCGCCGACAGCTCTTCGGCCGCGCTGGCGATCTGGGTCACGCCTTCGCCGATGCCGCCGATCAATTGGCGCAGCTCCACCGTCATGCGCTGGATGCTGCCCTGCAACTGGCCAAGCTCGTCGCGCCGGTCGACGCTCAAGTTGTGGGTCAGATCACCGGACGCCACGCGCTCGACCGCAACAAGCGTCTGCCCCAGCGGCACCGTGATTTGGCGGGTGATGACCCAGGCGGCGAAAACACCGAGGATCAGGGCCACTATCGTGGCAATGCCAAGGGTCGATTGGGCCTGACGGGTGTCTGCCTCGCGTTTGGCGTTTTGCGAAATGTTGAGTTGTTCGCTGGCGTCCAGCAGCTGTTGCCCCAGCTCGGTCATCTTGGCGAGGGCCTGAACGCTGACCAGTTGCGCTTCACGGTATTGGCCGACAGCGTCGCGATAGCCTTTGAGCGCCAGGTTGGCCTTTTGCAGCTGCGGGATGTACTGGGAGGAAACGTCGCCGGCCAGCGTGTTGACCCCGACGATGGCTTCGTCGATGGCGGCGGTCGCGTTCTTTTCGAAATCCGGTTTGCCACTGAAGGTGTAACCGCGCACCTGGAAGCGGGCCTGCTGGATCTGCTTGCTGACATCCACCGCGCTGTTGAATTGCAGGATGTTGTCGTGCTGCAGCAACGCCTGTTCGATCTGGTTGACGGTATCGACAGCGGCGTCGGCGGACGCGCCCAAGTTGGTTCGGCTGGCTTCGCGGGTCTGGATCGCTTTGGTCATGTCGCCAAAGGCACGGCGGTATTCGCTGGCGGCCTGAGCCTGAGCGTCCATCAGTTTGAGATCGCCGATGCCCTTGACCATGCTCTGGCCGGTTTTCAGGTCAGCGTCGAGCTTGTCCAGCGCGGTCATGACCGCCGTCGCAGCTTCAGCGGTGTATTGAGCTTCGTACACATGCCTGCCGTGCGCAGATCCATCGTCCGCTCACTGATCTGCGAGATCATCCCCAGCTTGTCGCCGCGCTCGATCACTGCCTTCACGCTGGACCAGCCCGTCGCCGTGATAAGTAGCGTCAGCAACAGCACAAGGCCGAAACCGACACCCAGTTTGAGACGGACGCTCATATTTCCAAGGCGTTGGGTAAACCAGCGAGACATGATGATTCCTGCGAATTTTTTTATAGACGCTTGTGCATCGGCTGTCGCGCGGCAAACTGAAGTGCTTGATGAGGACGGGAGGTAGCTCGGGGGGGGGGCAAGGACATTGCCCGCCGTTCTGACACCGCGCGGCGGAGCAGCAGACATGGGCCGTGTGTGGGACTGAGCGTGCTCAGGACGAGGCCGGGACAGTCAGCAACGTTCTCGGGTCTGAAAGTGAGCCTTCGCGAGCAAGCTCGCTCCCACAGGTTCTATGTCTGTGGGGGAATCGGTGTCGCCATGTTCTAGAACAATCGGGCGAGTAGCGCGGTCACGGCGGTTTCAACGCGCAGGATCCGCGCACCCAACTGGACTGGATTCAGCCCCGAGGCCTGCAGCAAATCAACTTCGTAGGGAATCCAGCCGCCTTCGGGGCCGATGGCCAGGGTGACGGGCTGCTCGACCGCGCGTGGGCAGGCGGGGAAATCACCCGGATGGCCGACCAATCCCAGCGTCCCTTCGACCACAGCGGGAAGGCGGTCCTCAACGAACGGCTTGAAGCGCTTCTCGATGACGATCTCAGGCAGCACGCTGTCCCGGGCCTGCTCCAGTCCGAGAATCAACTGCTCGTGAATGGCAGCCGGCTCCAGAAAGGGCGTCTGCCAGAAGCTTTTTTCGACGCGGTAACTGTTGACCAGGATGACTCGGGGGACACCCATCGTCGCCACGGTCTGAAACACCCGACGCAGCATTTTCGGGCGCGGCAGGGCGAGGATCAGCGTCAGGGGGAGTTTGGCCGGCGGGGCGTGCTCGAAGCTCACCGAAAGCTCGGCTTCACGAGTTTCCAGACGCAGCAATTGCGCACTGCCCAGCAAGCCGTTCACTCGACCGACCCGCAAGCTGTCGCCGACTTCGCTGCGATGCACTTCCTGCATGTGCTTGAGGCGCCGATCACGCAGCACGACCCGATCCGCCGCGATGAAGTCGGCGTGCTCAAGCAACAGCAGGTTCACGGCTGGGTCGCTGGCGGTTGGCTCTGTTCGTCTTCGGCTTTCTCGTCGTCTTCATGATCGCCGCGCTTGGTGATCATCGAACTGCACAGCACGCCGATTTCAAACAGCAGCCACATCGGCACAGCCAGAAGGGTCTGGGAAAAGATGTCCGGCGGGGTGAGGATCATGCCGACCACGAAGCAGCCAATCACCACGTACGGGCGAATCTTCTTCAGGTATTTGACGTCGACGATGCCGATCCACACCAGCAGTACAACCGCCACCGGAATCTCGAACGCGACCCCGAATGCCAGGAACAGCGTCATGACGAAGTCCAGGTAACTGGCGATGTCCGTCATCATCGACACGCCTTCCGGCGTGACGCTGGCGAAGAAGTGGAAGATCAGCGGGAAGACCAGGAAGTAGGCAAACGCCATCCCGGCGTAGAACAGGATGATGCTGGAGATCAGCAGCGGCACTGCCACGCGCTTTTCGTGCTTGTACAAGCCTGGCGCAATGAAGCCCCAGATCTGATACAGAATCACCGGCATCGCCAGAAACAGCGCCACCATCATCGTCAGCTTGAACGGCGTGATGAACGGCGAGGCCACATCGGTCGCGATCATCGTGGCGCCGTCAGGCAGAAACTTGCGCAGCGGGGCTGAAACGAAGGTGTAGATCTTCTGGGTGAAGTAGAACAGCGCGCCGAAGATCACGAAGATCGCCAGCACGCAGCGCAGCAGGCGAGAGCGCAGTTCTGTCAGGTGCGAGACCAGCGGCATTTGCTGGTCGTTTTCCGGGATTTCGCTCATGGGGCTCGTGGTGGCAGTGACGAATCGTTGGCAGAAGGCGCACTTTGCACCGCGGTCGCAGGGGTGATGACCGGCGCAGGTGCGGGTGCAGAATCCGGCCCGACAGGCGAAGGTGCAGGCGCAGCAGGCTCGACATGAACGGGCGGCGGCGTAACCGACGCGCTTTCCGCCGGAGCGGCCGGGCCAATGTCGGCGCTCTGGGCCGGTGAGGCCGCACCCATGACCGGCGCTGTAGAGGCCGGAGCCGGTGGAATCGGCGTCTCGGCAGCGGGTTCAGCCGGTGCCGGTGTCGCGGGGGCTACAGGCGCTGCAGGCGGTTGCTGTGGCTGCATGATCTTGCGAGCTTCCTCTTCCAGCGAAAGGATATGCTCGTTGTGCAGCTGACGCCGAATCTCGTCAGCGCCGATTTCGCGCTCAACTTCCTGTTTGATCGCATTGAAGCTGCGTTTCAGGCGGCCGATCCAGAGCCCGGCCGTCCGTGCTGCGCCCGGCAGACGCTCGGGCCCCAGGACCAGCAGGGCAACGAGGCCGACCAGCAGCAGTTCAGAAAAGCTGATACCAAACATGCGTCACGACCTAGTCTTTGCGGAGGGGGTCTTCGACTCGTTGCGCCTGAGCGTCGATGGTGTGCGGCTGGTGCAGCGGCTGAGTCGGAGGGACAGGCTGCGCGGTGGGCTGTGGCTGAACCGGCGGCTGCACGGTTGGCTCTTCCGGATGTTTGTCGTCGTCATTCATGGCCTTGCGAAAGCCCTTGATCGACTCACCCACGTCAGTCCCCAGGTTCTTGAGTTTCTTGGTGCCGAAGACCAGCACGACAACCACAAGAATGACGATCCAGTGTTTCCAGTCAAAAATGCCCATAACGCGTTCCTCACAAGAAATTTCGGGCCGCAGCCCCTGTGTTTATTCCGCCGAGCGAGATGCTTTCTCGGCGTGGCCGGACAGGCCGAAACGGCGGTCCAGCTCATCGAGCACGGCTTGCGGGTGTTGGCCCAACTGGGCAAGCATCACCATGCTGTGGAACCACAAGTCGGCGGTTTCGTAGACGACATCACTGCAGTCACCGCTGATGGCAGCGTCCTTGGCAGCGATTATGGTTTCGACCGACTCTTCGCCGACCTTCTCCAGAATCTTGTTCAGTCCCTTGTGATACAGGCTGGCGACGTATGACGAGTCGGCAGCCGCGCCCTTGCGTGATTCGAGCACCTCGGCAAGGCGTGACAAGGTATCAGTCATGTTCAGTGTCCTGCTTGGTAAATGGCTTCCGGATCTTTGAGTACCGGGTCCACGGTCTTCCAGCCAGCATCATCGTAGACGCGGTAGAAGCAGCTCTCGCGGCCGGTATGGCAAGCGATGCCACCAATTTGCTCGACCATCAGGATAATGACGTCGGCATCACAGTCCAGACGCAGCTCATGAAGCTTCTGCACGTGGCCCGACTCTTCGCCCTTTCGCCACAACTTGCCACGCGAACGTGACCAATAGATAGCGCGCTGTTCGCTGGCAGTCAGGCTCAAGGCTTCACGGTTCATCCACGCCATCATCAGCACGCGACCGGTCTTGTGGTCCTGTGCGATGGCGGGCACCAGGCCGTCCTTGTCCCACTTAATCTCGTCCAGCCAGTCTTTCATCATCGGCTCCGGCCGTTCCAGGGGAGAGTTAGTGTGCCAGCGGCTTGCGCCGATGGCTATCGGCGAACGACCAGATAGACGCCTGCCGCCAGCATCAGCAAGGCAGGCCAGGCACTCAGGGTGTTCAGCGCTGCGCCGGTCTGGGTATGGGTGATTGCCAGCAGCACGCCGCCGGCCAGCAGGCCCGCGCCGAGCAGCCGAAGGGCCCAATGATCGCCATCGCGCCGGTAGGGCGGGGGCGGATCGTGGCGATGGGGCTGCGACAGGCGCTCGAGCAAATCCCGGGTCATGTTGGCCAGATGCGGAATCTGTTCAACCTGGGACTGCAGGTTGCCCAGCAGGGTTTTCGGGCTGACGCGCTCGCGCATCCAGCGTTCGAGGAACGGCTGCGCAGTCGCCCAGAGATCCAGCTCCGGGTACAGCTGACGGCCGAGGCCTTCGATATTGAGGAGCGTCTTTTGCAGCAGCACCAGTTGCGGCTGCACTTCCATGTTGAAGCGGCGAGCGGTCTGGAACAGGCGCATCAGTACCTGGCCAAAGGAAATGTCTTTCAGGGGCTTCTCGAATATCGGTTCGCACACCGTACGGATGGCCGCTTCGAATTCATTCAGCTTGGTCTCGGCCGGCACCCAGCCCGAGTCAATGTGCAGCTGCGCCACACGGCGGTAGTCGCGCTTGAAGAAGGCAAACAGGTTGCGCGCCAGGTAGTCCTGATCCTCAGGGGTCAGACTGCCCACAATTCCGCAGTCGATGGCGATGTACTGGGGATCCCACGGCGTGACCGTGCTGACGAAAATATTGCCGGGGTGCATGTCGGCGTGGAAAAAGCTGTCACGAAAAACCTGGGTGAAGAACAGCTCGACGCCGCGCTCCGCCAGCTTCTTCATGTCGGTGCGCTGATCGGCGAGGGTCGCCAGATCGGTCACTTGCACGCCGTAAATGCGCTCCATGACCAACACCTTCGGCCGGCACCAGTCCCAGTAGACCTGCGGCACGTAGAGCATGGGCGAGCCCTCGAAGTTGCGGCGCAGCTGGCTGGAGTTGGCCGCCTCGCGCAGCAGGTCGAGCTCGTCGTAGATGGTTTTTTCGTAATCGGCGACCACGTCCACCGGGTGCAGCAGGCGGGCGTCTGCGGAAACCCGCTCGGCAATCTTTGCCAGAATGAACAGCCACGCAAGATCGGAACCGATGATCGGCTTCAAGCCTGGCCGTACGACCTTTACCACCACTTCCTCGCCAGTCTTCAGGCGCGCGGCGTGGACTTGAGCGACAGAAGCAGAGGCGAGCGGGGCCACATCGAAACGGCTGAACACTTCGCTGATCTTCGCGCCCAGCTGCGACTCGATCAGCGCCACGGCTTTGGCGGAGTCGAACGGCGGCACGCGGTCCTGCAGCATCATCAGCTCGTCGGCCACGTCTTCAGGCAGCAGATCCCGGCGAGTGGACAGCAACTGCCCGAACTTGATGAAAATCGGCCCCAGGTCCTGCAACGCCAGTCGCAGACGGGCACCACGGCTCAGTTCGTTCTTGCGCCGCGGCAACCAGTGCCATGGCAGCACGAAGCGCACAGCCAGCAGCCACCAAGGCAGGGGCAGGGCGAACAACAGGTCATCGAGGCGGTAACGGATTACGACACGCTGGATGCGAAACAGGCGGCGGACGGCAAGCAGGCTCATGCGTTATCGCTGGATGTGAGGGAGTGGGCCAGACGCTCGAAGCGGGCTTCGAGGCGTTCCAGGTCTTGTTTGGTCTGATCCAGTTCGGCGAAGCGGGCTTCGGCCTCGCGTTTGCCGACCAGCGTGCGGGATTCTTCGGCCAGGTATTCGGCCAGGTTATGGCTGAGGCTGGCCGCGCTGTCGCGGGTCCAGCGCGCGCTGTTGCGCAGGTGCCCGCCGATCAGGGGCGCCGCGACAGGGCCGAGCCAGCGTTGCAGCTCGTACTCCCAATCGAGGTCCAGGTCCTGCAGCACGCCCACCAGCTCAAGCAGCACGGCGCTTTCGCCCTCCAGCTCGACTTCCGGGCTGTGCAGCACGGCATTTTTGTCTTTGCTCATCGCCAGGCGCATCAGGCTCGCAGCGGGCGCGCGCAGGGTCACATCAGCACCGCCTTCCCAGTTCGCCGCCAGCATCAGGCCGTCGTCGCCGGGCAGCACGTGCAGATGAAACGTCGGGCTGGTGCACTCGATCGCGATGACCTTGCCGCTCAGCCGGTCAAGGCGCGGCAAGGCGGTGCTGTCCATGCGCAGCACGCGGTTGATGCCGTGTTCGGCACTGGCGAGCAAGCCGTTGATCAGCATCAGGGTTTGATGCCCCGGTGGAGCGCGACGATGCCGGAGGTCATGTTGTGGTAGGTCACTCGGTCGAAACCGGCCTGGACCATCATTGACTTCAGGGTTTCCTGATCAGGGTGCATGCGGATCGACTCTGCCAGATAGCGGTAGCTTTCAGAATCGTTGGTGATCAGCTTGCCGGCCAGCGGCATGAAAGCGAACGAGTAGGCGTCGTAGATCTTGGACATGACTTTGCTGGTGGGCTTGGAGAATTCCAGTACCAGCAAACGACCACCCGGCTTGAGCACGCGCAGCATGGAGCGGATGGCGTCTTCCTTGTGCGTCACGTTGCGCAGGCCGAAGGCGATGGTCACGCAGTCGAAGTGGTTGTCAGGGAACGGCAGCTTTTCAGCGTCGGCCTGGACGAACTTGATGTTGCCGGCCACCCCGCGATCCAGCAGGCGGTCACGACCGACCTTGAGCATCGATGCGTTGATGTCAGCCAGTACGACCTCACCGGTCGGGCCGACAAGATGGGAGAACTTCTTCGCCAGATCACCGGTGCCGCCTGCGATGTCGAGCACGCGGTTGCCGCTGCGAACGCCGGACAGTTCGATGGTGAAGCGCTTCCAGAGGCGATGCATGCCGCCGGACAGTACGTCGTTCATCAGGTCATATTTGGCCGCGACGGAGTGAAATACCTCGGCGACTTTCTCGGCCTTCTGGCTTTCCGGTACGTTTTTGTAACCGAAGTGGGTGATGGGTTCGGCATCGCTGCCTTTGCGCGGATCATTCATATCGCTGTCACCGGAATAAAGTGGCGCCATTCTAATCGTCGGGGCTGGCTTTGTCTTGACAAGGCGCACGGCCAACAGTTTCTTCGCTTCGGGCCGCTGGTATAGTGCGTCGACGATTTAAGCCGAAGCAGGAGCCCGTCAGTGGCCAGAATTACCGTGGAACGCCAGCACACGCTGGGAAAGGAAAAGGCCCGCGAGAAGGCTGAGATCATGCTGCAGAAACTATCCGACAAGTACGGCATCGAGCACGAGTGGACAGGCGACACCGTGGCCCTGGAAGGCAAGGGCGCCAAGGGCACTGTCGCGGTCGAAGATGAATGGGTGCGGGTGAACATTGATCTCAACTTCTTCCTCTCCGCCATGAGCGGTTCGATTCAGTCGGAAGTTGAACGGCAGCTGGACAAGGTGCTGACCGCCTGACGTCTGGAGCGACGGCTAGAGCATCAGCTTGATGACTTGCTCGGAAGGGTCGCGGGATTTGCCGGCGGCCTTGAGCTCGGCCAGGTACTCCTCCCACAGTTGCGCCTGGCGTTGCGCCAGTTGCTCCAGGTATTCCCAAGTAAACAAACCGCTGTCATGACCGTCGTCGAAGGTCAGCTTCAGCGCGTACTGGCCGGCGGGTTCCACTTTGGTAAGCCCGACGCCCAGCTTGCCGAACTGCAAAATCGGGTTGCCATGGCCCTGCACCTCCGCCGAAGGCGAGTGCACACGCAGAAATTCCGCCGGCAGGCGGTATTCCTCGTCCGGCCCGTATTTCAGGCTGAGGACTTTCGACGCTTTGTGCATCTGGACAGCGGTGGGCATGCGGGTCATAGAGGTAATCTCAGCTACAAGCTACAAGCTACAAGCTACAAGCTACAAGCTCCAAGCGAAGCGGATTCGTGCAGCCAGTGAAATCTGCTTGCCGCTTGAAGCTAACCGCTTGCAGCTGCTTTAAAGGATATAACGCGACAGATCTTCGTCTTCCGCCAGCTCACCCAAGTGGCTGTTCACGTACTCAGCGTCGATCTGAATCGTCCCGCCATCCTGCGCACCCGCCAGATCACCGGCACTGAAAGAAACCTCTTCCAGCAACCGCTCAAGCAGCGTATGCAAGCGACGCGCACCGATGTTCTCGGTCTTCTCGTTGACCTGCCAGGCGATCTCGGCCAGACGCTTGATGCCATCCGGCAGGAACGCAATGTTCAGGCCTTCGGTCTTCAACAGCTCGCGGTATTGCTCGGTCAGCGAGGCATGGGGTTCGGTCAGGATGCGTTCGAAATCCTGCGGGCTCAGCGCTTTGAGCTCGACGCGAATCGGCAGACGACCCTGCAGTTCAGGCACCAGATCGCTCGGCTTGCTCAGGTGGAACGCGCCGGACGCGATGAACAGGATGTGATCGGTCTTGACCATGCCCAGCTTGGTGTTGACGGTGCAGCCTTCGATCAGCGGCAGCAGGTCGCGCTGAACGCCTTCGCGTGACACATCGGCGCCGCCGACATTGCCGCGTTTGGCCACTTTGTCGATCTCGTCGATGAACACAATGCCGTGCTGCTCGACCGCTTCCAGCGCTTGCACTTTCAGCTCTTCGTCGTTGACCAGACGGCCCGCTTCTTCATCGCGAACCATCTTCATCGCGTCTTTGACTTTCAGCTTGCGGCTTTTCTTCTTGCCCTTGCCCATGTTGGCAAACAGGCTCTGCAGCTGGTTGGTCATCTCTTCCATGCCCGGCGGCGCGGAAATATCGACGCCGCCCATTTCCGCGACCTCGATCTCGATTTCCTTGTCGTCCAGCTGACCTTCGCGCAGGCGCTTGCGAAACAGCTGACGGGTGTTGGAATCACTGCCCGATGTCGCGTCTTCGTTGAAGCCCGCGCGCGCCGGTGGCAGCAGGGCGTCGAGAATGCGCTCTTCGGCGGCGTCTTCAGCGCGGTGGCGGACCTTGGTGATCTCCTGTTCACGCAGCAGCTTCATCGCCGCGTCGGCCAGATCACGGATGATCGACTCGACATCGCGACCCACGTAGCCGACTTCTGTGAACTTGGTCGCTTCGACCTTGATGAACGGCGCGTTGGCGAGCTTGGCCAGACGACGGGCGATTTCGGTTTTACCGACGCCGGTCGGGCCGATCATCAGAATGTTCTTGGGGGTGACTTCGACGCGCAGCTCTTCAGGCAGCTGCATCCGGCGCCAGCGGTTACGCAGGGCGATGGCGACGGCGCGCTTGGCATCGTCCTGGCCGATGATATGGCGATTGAGTTCGTGGACGATTTCACGGGGAGTCATGGACATGGTTTTCAACGGTCCTCGGCAGAGTGCAAGTCGGGCAGGCCGCGATGAATGGCGGCCATTACCTCAGGCTTACTCGGCGAGGTCCTGCTCCTCAATGGTGATGTTGTGGTTAGTGAAGACGCAGATGTCGCCGGCAATGTGCAAGGCGGTTTCGGCGATTTCACGGGCAGAGAGTTCGGTCTTCAGCAGCAGCGCGCGGGCCGCGGCCTGGGCAAAGGCACCGCCGGAACCCATGGCGATCAGGCCATCTTCGGGCTCTACAACGTCGCCGTTACCGGTAATGATCAGCGAGGCGTCTTTGTTGGCAACGGCCAGCATGGCTTCAAGGCGGCTGAGCGAGCGGTCGGTACGCCATTCTTTCGCCAGCTCTACGGCGGCGCGAATGAGGTGACCCTGGTGCTTTTCCAGTTGGGCTTCGAAGCGCTCGAACAGGGTGAAGGCGTCAGCGGTGGCGCCTGCGAAACCGGCGATGACCTGACCGTGGTAAAGGCGCCGGACTTTCTTGGCGTTGCCTTTCATGACGGTATTGCCCAGGGAAACCTGGCCGTCACCGGCCATGACGACTTTGCCTTGGCGGCGCACTGAAACGATGGTGGTCAAGGGGAGAGTCTCCACGCTGCGGGGCGAAAATGCCCTGATGGAAACTCATATGGGGGTGGGGGCGGGTATTTCAACCGTTGAGTGGGTTGAGGGATGAATGGCGTTGCGTCAGGTTGCTTCAAGTTTGTGTAGGAGTGAGCTTGCTCGCGATTGCGGTGAATCAGGCACCCATTATGTTGGATGTGCCAATGTCATCGCGAGCAAGCTCACTCCTACAACTGATCGTGCCCGCGTGGAGCGGGACCGATCGTTGGTCCTGCGGTGGGCGACACTGCCCTAGCGAGCCTGGCGCTGTTGCAGGAGCAGGTTGCTGAAGCCGCCGCCCGCCAGTTGCTTCTGCGCGATGGTCAGCTGTTCGCGGTTGCTGAACGGGCCGACCAGCACGCGGTACCAGGTTTCATCCTTCACCGTCCCCGACTCCACGGTCGAGGTTTGCCCCAGCAGAATAATCTGCGCGCGCACTTTTTCGGCGTCGGCCTGTTTGCGGAACGAGCCCGCTTGCAGGAAGAACGTCGTCACGGCCGCCGGCTTGGCCACCGGAGGCGCTGGCGGTGGCGTCAGACCGCTGAGTGCCGCCTGGGCACGAGCCGTGTCGATCTTCGCGGCCACTTCAGGCGTAACCGGCGTGCTTGGCGCAACGACCGGTGGCGTCTTCTCTGGCACCGCTTCATTCGGCACGATGACTTCCGACTCAGGCAACAGCGTGTAGAAGTCGTACTTCGGCTTCACGGGCGCGGTCGGGCTGGGCGGCGTCTTGTTCGCTTCGGCGATCTTCGCGGCCTTGGCTTCAGCCTTGACGCGCTTGATATCGTCGCCACTGCCGGGTTCGAGCTTCATCAGAAAAACAACGAAAGCGCCGACGGTCAGGCCGATCGCCATCCACACCCAACCCGGAATCGGCGTCTTTGCGGGTGCCTGATACCGGCTGGCGCCGCGCTTGGGAGCAGGTTTCTTTTTAACGGCCAACTTACATACGCTCCAGAGTGTCCAGACCCAGCAACTGCAGGCCTTGCTTGAGGGTGCGACCGGTCAGGGCGGCGAGGCGCAGACGGCTTTGCTGTTGTTCAGGGCTTTCTGCCGCCAGGATCGGGCAGTTCTCGTAGAAACTGGAGAACAGACCGGCGAGGTCGTACACATAGGCGCAGAGCACATGGGGCGTGCCTTTGTCGGCGACGGTGTTGACGGTCTCGCCGAACTGCGCCAGACGCGCGGCCAGGTCTTGCTCCTGCGGTGCGTCGAGGATGATCCGGCCCGCGCTCGCGTCGAAGGTTTCGCCCTTTTCTTCGAGCTTGCGGAATACACCGGCCACACGGGTGTAGGCGTACAGCAGATAAGGCGCGGTGTTGCCTTCGAAGCTGAGCATCTGGTCGAAGTTGAAGCTGTAGTCACTGGCGCGATGCTTGGACAGGTCGGCATATTTCACCGCGCTGATGCCGACGGCCTTGGCGATAGAGCGCAACTCGTCTTCGGCGACGTCCGGGTTTTTCTCTTTGACCAGCGTGTAGGCGCGCTCTTCGGCTTCGTCGAGCAAGTCGACCAGCTTGACCGTGCCGCCATCGCGGGTCTTGAACGGACGGCCATCGGCGCCGTTCATGGTGCCGAAGCCCATGTGCTCCATCTGCATGCCGTTGGTGACGAAGCCTGCGCGGCGCGCCACTTCGAAGACCTGCTGGAAGTGCAGGGCCTGACGCTGATCGACGAAATACAGCGCGCGATCGGCTTTCAGCACGTTGCTGCGGTAGCGAATGGCGGCGAGGTCGGTGGTGGCATACAGATAACCGCCACCGGCCTTTTGCACGATCACCGGCAGCGGCGTGCCTTCAGCGGTTTTGAATTCTTCAAGAAACACACATTGCGCGCCGTTGCTTTCGACCAGCAGGCCGGCTTTCTTCAGGTCGGCGACGACATTGGCGAGGTCGTCGTTGTAGGCGCTTTCGCCCATGACGTCCTTCGGCGTGAGTTTGACGTTCAGACGTTCGTACACTTCCTGGCAGTGAGACAGGGAGATGTCTTTGAAGCGCGTCCACAGGCTCAGGCACTCGGCGTCGCCTGCTTGGAGCTTGACCACCAGCCCCCGAGCGCGCTCGGCGAATTCTTCCGACTCGTCAAAACGGCCCTTTGCAGCGCGGTAGAAGTTTTCGAGGTCAGCCAGCTCGTCGCTGGTCGCCGGGGTTTCCTGCAGATAGGCCAGCAGCATGCCGAACTGGGTGCCCCAGTCGCCCACGTGGTTCTGACGGATCACGGTGTCGCCAAGGAACTCAAGGACGCTGGCCACGCCGTCGCCAATGATGGTCGAGCGCAAGTGGCCGACGTGCATCTCTTTGGCCAGGTTCGGCGCGGACAGGTCGACCACGACGCGTTGAGCAGGACCATTTTTGCGCACGGACAGGGTCGCGTCGGCCAGCGCTTCGTCGAGGCGCGAAGCCAGGGCCTGGGTGTTCTGGAAAAAATTGAGGAAGCCGGGGCCGGCGATGTCGACCTGGGTGATCTGCTCGTCGGCGGGCAGCGCGGCGACGATTTTCTCGGCCAGATCGCGAGGTTTCAAGCCGGCAGGCTTGGCCAGCATCATGGCGATATTGCTGGCGAAGTCGCCGTTTTTCTTGTCCTTGGCGTTCTCCACCTGAATCGCCGGCGTCAGCCCTTCCGGCAAGACGCCATCGGTGACGAGTTGGCTCAGAGCTTGTTGAATCAGCTGGCGGATGGTGTCTTTCATGGTGCTCTCTTTCGACCGCAAGCGCGGCCGCGCCTGGATGCGCGGGTGGAAAAACTGGGCATTATCCGTGGCCGGAGCCGCCTTGCCAACCGCGCTGGATGCGCGGTCAATCGATGCGAATCAATAAAGGTCCACCGGGTCCACGTCCAGCGACCATCTGACCTGGCGCCCGCTCGGCATGTTTTCCAGCGTCAGCAGCCAGGTCGCGAGCAGCTTGTGCAGTGGCGCGCGGGCGTTGGCCTGGACCAGCAACTGAGCGCGATAGCGTCCGGCGCGTCGTTCCATCGGTGCCGGAACCGGACCCAGCAGCTCGATGCCGCCCAGCGCCATGTCCTTCAATAACCGCTCGGCTTCGGTGCAGGCTTCGTCAAGAAACCCTTCGGCCTGACCCGGCTTGTGCGCTTCCGCGCGCAACAGCGCCAGGTGTGAAAACGGCGGCAGCCCGGCGGCGCGACGTTCGCTCAAGGCCTGCTCGGCAAAAGCGAAATAACCCTGCTCGGTGAGTTGAATCAATAAAGGATGGTCGGCCAGGTGGGTCTGGATGATCACCTTGCCCGGCTCTTCGGCGCGCCCGGCCCTGCCTGCGACCTGCACAATCAATTGCGCCATGCGCTCGCTGGCGCGGAAGTCACCGGAGAACAGCCCGCCATCGGCGTCGAGAATCGACACCAGCGTCACACGCGGGAAGTGATGCCCTTTGGCGAGCATCTGGGTGCCCACCAGAATGCACGGCTGGCCTTTCTGGATGGTCGCGAACAGCTGATTCATCGCGTCCTTGCGCGAAGTGCTGTCGCGATCGACGCGCAGGACCGGATAGTCGGGGAACAGAATCGCCAGCCGCTCCTCGGCACGTTCGGTCCCTGCACCCACCGGGCGCAGATCAACCTTGCCGCATGCCGGGCAATTGCGTGGGACGCGCTCGACATGGCCGCAGTGGTGACACCGCAGCTCACCCGAGCGCTGGTGAACAGTCATGCGCGCGTCGCAACGGGGGCATTCCGACAACCAGCCACAGTCGTGACACAGCAGAGTAGGGGCAAACCCGCGGCGATTGAGGAACACCAGCACTTGCTGGCCAGCCGCCAAAGTCTGGGCGATGGCTTGCTGCATGGGGCCCGAGATGCCGCTGTCGAGGGGACGACTTTTCACATCCAGCCGCAGGAAGCGAGGTTGCTGCGCACCGCCCGCGCGCTGATTCAGGCGCAGGAGCGCGTACCGACCAGTGTGGGCGTTGTGCAGGCTTTCGAGCGAAGGCGTCGCCGAGCCGAGCACGATCGGGATGTCCTCCTGATGCGCCCTCACCAGCGCCAGGTCCCGGGCGTGATAGCGCAGGCCTTCCTGCTGTTTATAGGAGCCGTCGTGCTCCTCGTCGATGATGATCAGCCCGGGGTTTTTCATGGGGGTGAACAGCGCCGAACGGGTGCCGATGATGATGTCGGCTTCGCCATCGCGTGCTGCCAGCCAGGCGTCCAGCCGATCGCGATCGTTGACCGCCGAATGCAGCAGCGCGATGCGCGCGTTGAAACGCTGCTCGAAGCGCGCGAGGGTCTGCGGGCCGAGGTTGATCTCCGGAATCAGCACCAGCGCCTGCTTGCCCGCTTCCAGCGTCTCGCGGATGAGCTGCAGATAAACCTCGGTCTTGCCACTGCCGGTGACCCCCGCCAGCAGTGAAGCGTGGAAACTGCCGAAACCCGAACGGATGGCCTCATAGGCCGCCCGTTGCTCGGTGTTGAGCGGCAATTCCGGCTGCGCCAGCCAGTGCTCGTGCCGCTCGACGGGGCCATGACCGCGCACCTCGACGGTCACCAGTCCTTTGGCGAGCAGCAAGTTCAGGCTGTCCCGGTTGAGCATCAGCTTGCTCAGCAACTGATGAGCCACGCCGTGGGGATGCTGGGCCAGGGTGCGCAACGCTTCCTTTTGTTTCGGCGCCCGGGCGATGCGCGGGTCATCGACGCTGGCGTCCGGGGCTGCGTGCCAGAACCGCTCTTGCCGCGCTTCCGCAGGTTCCCCTTGGCGCAGCAACACCGGCAACGCCCAGCTGAACGTGTCGCCCAGGCTGTGCTGGTAATACTGGGCGGTCCACAGGCACAGCTTGAATAATGCAGGCGGCAGCGGCGCTTCGGCATCCAGCACGGCAATGGCCGGCTTGAGCTTGTCGGCCGGCACGTCGCTGTGATCGACGACTTCCACCAGCACGCCGATCATTTCCCGACGGCCGAACGGCACGCGCAGGCGCATCCCTGGCTGCAAGGTACTGCGCGCCACACCTGCGGGGGCAAAGTAGTCGAACAGGCGACGCAGCGGCGAGGGCAGGGCGAGGCGCAAGATGGCGTCGGGCACGCGGGGGATATCCTGTTACGGAGTATGACGAAGGGCGCGATCTTAGCAGACGACCGGCGTGAACGTTCCCTTGCGTGATTGGCGTTGTCTGTTAATATGCGCGGCCTAATTCCGTGCGGTATTCAACAATAGTGTTGGGTGGCGGCACGATAGCCTGAGGAAATACCCATGAAAGCTGATATCCATCCAGTTTACGAAGCCATTGACGCAACCTGCAGCTGCGGCAATGTCATCAAAACCCGTTCCACACTGGCCAAGCCTCTGAGCCTGGACGTGTGCAACGAGTGCCACCCGTTCTACACCGGCAAGCAAAAAACTCTGGACGTCGGCGGTCGTGTCGACAAGTTCAAGTCGCGTTTCGGTGCGTTCGGTCCTACCAAAGCTCCTGCTGCTGCAGAGTAAGGTTGGCCGTTCTGGAGTCGCCGATGCGTTTCTCCAGGCTGCTTAAAAAGGCGTCCCTCGCGGGCGCCTTTTTTATGTCTGCGATTTGGCTTTCGTCGGCCCAGGCCTTGTGCCCTGCGCCGCCGTCTCTGCCTGTGCTTCAGGTGCAGCGAGTGGTCGATGGCGACACGGTTCGCCTGAGCGATGGTCGCAGCGTTCGCATGATTGGCCTGAATACACCAGAAACCGGCAAAAAGGGCCAGTCCGCCCAGCCGTTTGCCGAAGCGGCCAAGCGTCGTTTGCAGGCATTGGTGGATGCCAGTGACGGGCAGGTCAGGCTACGTGTCGGTGAAGAGCCGACCGATCACTACGGACGCACCCTCGCCAACGTCTATGGCCGCGATGGCGCCAATCTCGAGGCGCAACTGCTGGCGGACGGCCTAGGCTATCTCGTCGCAGTCTCCCCTAACGTTGCACTGGTGAGGTGCCAGCAGGCCGCAGAGAAGTCAGCACGCCAGGCCGGACGGGGCCTGTGGCGCAACTCGCCGGTTCAGCCGGTCGAGCAGATCAGCACGGGCGGGTTTGCGCTGGTCACTGGGCGCGTGACCAGCGTGCAGCGCAATGGCGGCGGCCTGTGGATCGAATTCGGCGATGCGCTGGTGCTGCGCATTGCGCCCAGGCTGCTCGGCCAGTTTGACACTGCCGCGTTGCAGCGCTTGAAAGGTCAGCGAGTCGAGGCGCGTGGCTGGGTAGTCGATCGTTCGCGTCGGGGCAGCCTTAAATCAGGTCAGCCTCGCTGGATGATGCCGATCACTCATCCTGCAATTTTGGATACAGTCAATAAATAAATTGTAGACAGTTTTGGTCAGGATTGTCGCCGCTGGAGGCCTTGTGTTCTGCGTCTCTACGCTGAAAGTCGTAGATGCGGCCTCTTGACACAGGTGACCCGCCAGTCTTGTTAGGACTTTATGACTTGCGTATGCTCGGCGGTCCGTCTGTCCAACAGCAAAAAAGCGGAATGCCCCCATGTCAGATTTGAAAACTGCCGCTCTCGAATATCACGCTCATCCCCGTCCCGGGAAACTCAGCGTCGAGCTCACCAAAGCCACTGCAACCGCTCGCGATCTGTCGCTGGCTTACAGCCCGGGTGTGGCTGAGCCGGTCCGCGAAATCGGTCGCGATCCGGAACTTGCCTACAAGTACACCGGCAAAGGCAACCTGGTAGCGGTGATCTCTGATGGCACCGCGATTCTGGGTCTGGGTAACCTCGGGCCTCTCGCCTCCAAGCCGGTCATGGAAGGCAAGGGTGTGCTGTTCAAGCGCTTTGCCGGTATCGACGTGTTCGATATCGAAGTCGATTCGGAAAGCCCGCAGGCCTTCATCGACACCGTGCGACGCATCTCCATCACCTTCGGCGGCATCAACCTGGAAGACATCAAGGCACCTGAGTGCTTCGAAATCGAAAAGGCGCTGATCGAGCAATGCGACATTCCGGTTTTCCACGATGACCAGCACGGCACCGCGATCGTTACCGCCGCCGGCATGATCAACGCGCTGGAAATCGCTGGCAAAACCCTGGAAACGGCGAAGATCGTCTGCCTGGGCGCTGGCGCTGCGGCCATCTCCTGCATGAAGTTGCTGGTGAGCATGGGCGCGAAGATCGAAAACATTTTCATGATCGACCGTAGCGGCGTGGTTCACGACGGACGTACCGATCTGAACCAGTACAAGGCCCAGTTCGCTCACACCACCGACAAGCGCACGCTGGCCGATGCACTGGAAGGCGCTGACGTGTTCGTCGGTCTGTCCGGTCCGAACCTGCTGAGCGCTGAAGGCCTGAAGTCGATGGCGGCCAATCCGATCGTGTTCGCCTGCTCGAACCCGGATCCGGAAATCTCGCCGGAACTGGCTCACGCCACCCGCAACGACGTGATCATGGCGACCGGCCGTTCGGACTACCCGAACCAGGTTAACAACGTGCTGGGCTTCCCGTTCATCTTCCGTGGCGCACTGGACGTTCGCGCCAAGCGCATCAACGAAGAGATGAAGATCGCAGCGGCCAACGCCCTGCGCGAACTGGCCAAGCTGCCGGTGCCTCAGGAAGTCTGCGACGCCTACGGCGGCATCGCCCTGGAATTCGGTCGTGAGTACATCATCCCGAAACCAATGGACGCACGCCTGTTGGGCTTGATCTCCGATGCAGTTGCCAAGGCAGCCATCGAGAGCGGTGTCGCGACCCTGCCGTATCCAAAGCACTACCCGCTGAAGAGCGTGGACGAAGTGTTCAACGGCTGATACAAGCGCCCATAAAAAAACCCAGCCATGTGCTGGGTTTTTTTATGGCTGGAGGCTACCAGCAGTGCAACTGATCGCCGCTGCTTTTACTTGGAGCTTGCCGCTTGAGGCTTGCGGCTGCTCCCCTAGAACAGATCGATCGGCGCCGATTCGTCCGCTGGCAGCGGGCTGCCTGGGGGTGGGCTGCCGCCGAGTTCGTTCACGCTAGGCGGCGTGTCTTCGCTCTTGAACAGCTCGAAGAACGCACCCGGCGTGCTTGGCGTCGCAGAGCGGCCACTGACCGGATCGATGCGCAGGCTAAGGATGCCGTCCGGTTCTGCCTGAACGTGTGGCGGCTTGTCCTTCAGCGCGGCGCTCATGTACTTCATCCAGATCGGCAGCGCGACCGTGCCGCCGAACTCATGACGACCGAGGCTTTCAGGCTGATCGAAACCGGTCCAGACCGTGGTCACGTAGTCAGCGTTGTATCCCGTGAACCACGCATCTTTTGATTCGTTGGTGGTACCGGTTTTGCCTGCGATGTCCGGACGGTTCATGGCCAGGGCGCGGCGACCGGTGCCGCGCTTGATCACGTCCTGCAGCATGCTGTTGAGGATGTAAACCGTGCGACCGTCAACAATCCGCTCCGCGACCACCGGGGCCGGCGCTGCGCCCGAAGTATCCAGTGCGTTCGGCACAACGTTGGCAGTCAGCGGTGGCGTGTCTGGCGCTGCATAGGTCGATGCGCTGCTGATGGCCGCTTCGCTGACCGCTTTCGGATTCGGGTCATTGGCGGGCACCGTCGGCGGGTTGGCGACGAACAGGGTTTTGCCTTCACGGTCCTCAATCTTCTGGATGAGGTACGGGCTGATCTTGTAGCCGCCGTTGGCAAACGCACTCCAGCCGCCGACGATTTCCATCGGCGTCAGGGTGGCTGTGCCCAGGGCCAGGGAAAGGTTGGGCGGCAAGTCCTGTTTGTTGAAGCCAAAGCGCGTGATGTAGTTGATGGCCGTGTTCACGCCCAGGCTTTGCAGCAGGCGGATCGACACGAGGTTACGCGACTTGTACAACGCCTCGCGCAGCCGAATCGGACCGAGGAAGGTGCCCGTGTCGTTCTTCGGGCGCCAGACCTTGTCGATGGTTTCGTCGACGAACACGATCGGCGCGTCGTTGACCAGGCTGGCGGCGGTGTAGCCGTTATCCAGCGCTGCCGAGTACAGGAACGGTTTGAAGCTGGAGCCCGGCTGACGCTTGGCCTGCATTGCCCGGTTGTAGTTGCTCTGCTCGAACGCGAAACCGCCGACCAGCGCGCGAATCGCGCCGTTCTGCGGATCCAGCGAAACCAGCGCGCTCTGCGCCACCGGAAGCTGGCTGAACTTGAGCGAGTTGTCCGGCTGACGCTGCAAACGCACCAGATCGCCGACATGGGCCACATCGCCAGGCTGCTTGGGATTGGCACCGACGCTGTTGGTGTTCAGGAACGCCTTGGCCCACTTCATGCTGTCCCAGGCGACGGTTTCTTCGTTCTCGCCGCTGCGGGTCAGTACGCGAATGCCGGTCTTGTCGACCTGGGTGACGATGGCCGGCTCCAGACCGCTGATCGGACGCTGTTTGCTCAGTTCCTGCACCCAGCCCTCGCGGGTCAGGCCGGGGAATCGGCTCTCAGGCCCGCGATAGCCATGGCGCTGGTCGTATTCGATCAGACCGTCCTGCACCGCCTTGTTGGCGTCTTCCTGCAAGCCGCTCGGCACGGTAGTGGTGACCCGGAAGCCTTCTGTGTAGGCTGCGCTGCCATAACGACCCACCATTTCGGCGCGCGCCATTTCAGCGATATAGGGCGCGTTCACTTCAGGGCTCTGAACGTGGTAGCTGGCGTTGATCGGCTCGACAAGGGCGGTCTGGTAGGTGTTCTGGTCGATTTTCCCCAGCTTGAACATGCGGCCCAGAATCCAGTCGCGGCGCTCTTTGGCGCGCACCGGGTTGGCCAGTGGGTTGAATCGTGACGGCGCCTTGGGCAGACCGGCAATCATTGCCATCTGCGCGACGCTCAGGTCGCGGATGGATTTGCCGTAGTACACCTGTGCTGCGGCCTCGATGCCGTAAGCCCGGTTACCCAGATAGATCTTGTTGACGTACAGCTCGAGAATCTCGTCCTTGGTAAGTTGGCGCTCGATTTGCAAGGCCAAGAGGATCTCGGTGGTTTTGCGCGAAAAACTGCGCTCGCTGGTCAGGAAATAGTTTTTCGCGACCTGCATGGTGATGGTCGAGCCGCCGGACTGAATGTGACCGCTCTTGACCAGCTGGCTGGCCGCGCGCATCAGGCTGCTCGGGTCCACGCCGTAGTGGTTCTCGAAGTTATCGTCTTCGGCAGACAGCAAGGCGTGAATGAAATTGGGGGGAATGTCGGCGAAACGGATGGGAGAGCGGCGCATTTCGCCGAACTCTGCAATCAGCTTGCCGTCGCTGCTGAACACTCGCAGCGGGATCTGCAGCTGGATATTGCGCAGCGCATCGACCGAGGGCAGGTTCGGGGCCAAGTAGAGGAAGGCGCCGCTCAGGCCGAGCACCAGCCCGCAGACGACCGCGACGATGGACCACCAGACAAACTTCAGCAGGCGTATCAAGGCTTTTGGATTTCCAGAAAAAAGAATGAGTTAGACGCAGGCATTTACAAATGAACACGCCTTGAAGCTTCGCTACACGAAAAAAACGCTGGGCATTATAAGCATTTTTCGTCGTCGAGCGTTATTTGCGCTACTGTCAAGTCAGCCGACAGTGGCACTGGACTAGAAATCATCCGTAAGTGACGGAAACGCATAGGGAATCGGTTGTGTTCGAACTCTTCAGTAAGAAGGCCAACACCCTTCTAGGGATCGATATTAGCTCCACCTCGGTCAAGCTCCTGGAGCTAAGTCGGTCCGGCAACCGTTACAAGGTCGAGTCTTATGCGGTCGAACCGCTGCCGGCCAACGCAGTGGTCGAAAAGAACATCGCGGAGCTCGAAGGTGTCGGCAGTGCTTTGACGCGTCTGCTGGTAAAAGCCAAGAGTAACGTCAAAATCGCGGCGGTTGCCGTTGCAGGTTCGGCTGTTATTACCAAGACCATCGAGATGGACGCAGGCCTTTCCGACGACGAGATGGAAAACCAGCTCAAGATCGAGGCCGACCAGTACATTCCCTATCCGCTGGAAGAAGTCGCCATCGATTTCGAAGTCCAAGGCTACTCGACGCGTAATCCCGAACGCGTCGAAGTATTGCTGGCCGCTTGCCGCAAGGAAAACGTAGAAGTGCGCGAAGCCGCGCTGGCACTGGCCGGGCTGACCGCTCGCGTCGTTGATGTCGAAGCCTATGCCTTGGAGCGCTCGTTCGGTCTGTTGTCTGCGCAACTGGGCCAGGACCACGAGCAGTTGACGGTCGCCGTCATCGACATCGGCGCGACCATGACCACCCTCAGCGTGCTGCACAACGGCCGCATCATTTATACCCGCGAACAATTATTTGGCGGTCGCCAGCTCACCGAAGAAATCCAGCGCCGTTATGGTTTGTCCGTCAGCGAGGCCGGGCTTGCGAAAAAGCAGGGCGGGCTCCCCGACGACTACGTCATGGAAGTCCTGCAGCCGTTCAAAGACGCCGTGGTGCAGCAGGTGTCCCGTTCGCTGCAGTTTTTCTTCGCAGCCGGCCAGTACAACCGCGTTGATTACATCATGCTGGCCGGCGGCACCGCCTCTATTTCCGGTCTTGATCGGCTGATCCAGGAACGCCTGGGCACGCCAACGCTGGTGGCAAACCCCTTTGCTGACATGGCGCTGAGCGTCAAGGTCAACGCCGGCGCGCTCGCCAGCGATGCGCCTGCACTGATGATCGCGTGCGGTCTGGCCCTGAGGAGCTTCGACTGATGGCACGGATCAACTTACTTCCCTGGCGTGAGCAGCAGCGCGAGGAGCGCAAGAAGCGCTTCATTCTGGCGCTGGCCGGTGTGCTGGTGCTGGGCATCGGCGCCATTCTTTTGGCTGATCAATATTTGAGCAGTGCCATCGCCCATCAGAACGCCCGCAATCAATTCGTCAGGACCGAAATCGTCCAGCTCGACGCGCGCATCAAAGAGATCAGTGAGCTCAAGGCGCGTCGCAAACAATTGCTGGAGCGGATGAAGATTATTCAGGACCTGCAGGGCAACCGGCCGATCATCGGGCGCATCTTCGATCAGATGGCTCGTACCCTCCCCGATGGCGTCTATTTCAACGACGTGAAGATGACCGGCCAGATGATCAGCATTTCCGGCGCTGCCGAATCCAATAACCGGGTGTCGGACCTGCTGCGGAATCTGGATGCCTCTGACTGGCTGGAGTCGCCGAGTCTGACCGAGGTCAAGGCGAACACTGCGGCGGGTGGCGTGGATCAGACCAACACCTTTCAGTTGACGGTGCGCCAGACGCAGCCAGCCGTTGAGGGGATCAAGCCATGAGCATGAATGATTGGCTCGATAGCCTCAAAAAGATCGACCTTAACGACCTGGACATCAATAACCTGGGTTCATGGCCTGCTGCGGTCAAGACCATTGCCGGCGCGCTGTTGCTGGCGCTGGTGCTGGCCGGTGGGTACTTCTTCTATATCCAGGACATGCAGACTCAGCTCGATCAGGCCCGTGGCGAAGAGACGGCGCTGAAAGAGCAGTTCGCGACCAAGGCCTACCAGGCTGCCAACCTCGCGGCCTACAAGAGCCAGATGGTGGAGATGGAAAACACCTTCGGCGCCTTGCTGCGGCAGTTGCCGAGCGACACTGAAGTCCCCGGTCTGCTTGAAGACATCACCCGCACCGGTCTGGGCAGCGGCCTGGAGTTCGAGGAGATCAAGCTGCTCCCTGAAGAGGCTCAGCAGTTTTATATTGAATTGCCGATCCAGATTACCGTCACAGGCAGTTATCACGACCTCGCGACCTTCGCCAGTGGCGTCGCCAGCCTGCCACGAATCGTGACGCTGCATGACTTCGAGATAAAACCGCTGGACGCCAAGTCCCCCGGAAAGCTGCGCATGAGCATCCTTGCCAAGACCTATCGCTATAACGACAAAGGTCTTCAGAACGTTGATACGAAAGGGCCGGCGAAATGAGGGCGATGCGTTGGTTGTGCGTCGGCGTCACGCTGATGGGGCTCGCGGGTTGCGACAGCTCGAATGAATTTGACGATCTCAAGCAGTTCATGGCCGAGGTACGCGCACGGCCGGTTGGCACCATCGAGCCGATGCCCAAATTCCGGCCGTATGAGGCCTTTACCTATGCGGCGGCCAGTTTGCGCAGTCCGTTTCAGCCGCCGATCAAGATCGATCTGGTTAACCGTCCGAAGGGCTCGCACCTGGTGCAGCCGGATCCGACGCGGGTGAAGCAGTTTCTCGAAGGCTTCAACATCGATTCCTTCGAGATGGTCGGCACGTTGAGCAATGAAACCGGCACGTTCGCGCTGCTTCGCGGGGCGGGTGGCGTGCATCGGGTGAAAGTGGGCGATTACCTGGGGCGTAACGATGGCCGGATTACGGCGATCACCGACTCGGCGGTGCAAGTGATGGAAATCGTTCCGGATGGAGAGGGCGCGTGGCTTGAGCGACCGCTCAGTATTTCCCTCAAGGAACGCTCATGAAGACGGCAAGCAAGCGAAGCACCTTCGGATCTGCACAGTGGTGGAATGTGAACATGAACAGGATTCTTTCGATTATCGGCCTGTCGCTAGGGATGGCGATGCTTTCACCGGTTGTCCAGGCGGCTAACCTCAAGACGCTGGATGTCGCCGCATTGCCGGGGGATCGAGTCGAACTGAAACTGTCCTTCGACGGTCCGGTGGCGGCGCCGCGCGGCTACACCACCGAGCAGCCGGCACGAATCGCGCTGGACCTGCCTGGGGTGACCAGCCAACTGGCGATCAAAAGCCGTGACCTGGGTTCAGGCAACGCCCACAGCGTTGTGGTCGTCGAAGCCAAGGACCGCACGCGGGTGATCATCAACCTCACCACGCTCGCGCCCTATAGCTCGCGTGTCGACGGCAACAACCTGTTCGTCGTCGTGGGCCAGGGCGCTGCTGCGGCCCAGGGCTCGCAGCCAAGTACCGCCATGGGCGCGGCGCGAGTGAGTGTGCCTGCCGCGCAATCGGCAAAACCTGTTGCCCGCTCGTACGCGCCAGGCCCACGGTCGGTGAAAAACGTCGACTTCCAGCGCGGCGAGTTGGGTGAAGGCAACGTCATCATCGAGCTGAGCGACACCGGCATTGCCCCGGACATTCAGGAGCAGGGCGGCAAGATCCGCGTCGACTTCGCCAAAACCCAGTTGCCTGAACCCCTGCGCGTACGTCTGGACGTCAAGGATTTCGCGACCCCGGTGCAGTTCGTCAATTCCAGCGCCACGGGTGACAAGGCCAGTATTTCCATCGAGCCGTCCGGCGCGTTCGACTACTCCGCCTACCAGACCGATAACAAGCTGACCATCAGCGTGCGTCCCCTGACCAACGAAGATCAGGAGCGCCGCAATTCGGAAAAACTGGTCTACACCGGCGAGAAGCTGTCGCTGAATTTCCAGGACATCGACGTGCGTTCGGTGCTGCAACTGATCGCTGATTTCACCAACCTCAATCTGGTGGCCAGCGACACCGTTCAGGGCGGCATCACCCTTCGCCTGCAAAACGTACCGTGGGATCAGGCGCTGGATCTGGTGCTCAAGACCAAAGGCCTGGACAAGCGCAAGATCGGCAACGTATTGCTGGTCGGTCCGGCCGACGAGATCGCCGCGCGGGAGCGTCAAGAGCTGGAGTCCCTGAAGCAGATTTCCGAGTTGGCCCCACTGCGTCGCGAATTGCTGCAGGTTAACTACGCCAAGGCGGCCGACATCGCCAAGCTGTTCCAGTCGGTCACCAGCGCTGAATCGAAGACCGATGAGCGCGGTTCGATTACGGTCGATGAGCGCACCAACAACATCATTGCCTACCAGACCCAGGACCGTCTGGACGAGCTGCGCCGCATCGTTTCGCAACTGGACATTCCGGTGCGCCAAGTGATGATCGAGGCGCGCATCGTCGAGGCCAACGTCGATTACGACAAGTCTCTGGGCGTGCGCTGGGGTGGTTCGAGCAGCAAGGGCAATTTCACCACCGGCGGCAGTGGCACGGTGACAGGCGCCTCGGCGACCAATGGCCCTTACGTCGACATGGGCGTAACCGACGCCACTTCGTCGATCGGCCTGGGCTTCCTGACTAACAACACGATTCTCGATCTCGAACTGACGGCGATGGAGAAGAGCGGCAACGGCGAAGTGGTCTCGCAGCCCAAGGTCGTTACCTCGGACAAGGAAACCGCGAAAATCCTGAAAGGTACGGAAGTGCCGTATCAGGAGGCCAGTTCCAGCGGCGCGACGTCGGTGTCGTTCAAAGAGGCGTCGCTGTCCCTGGAAGTGACCCCGCAGATCACGCCTGACAACCGCATCATCATGGAGGTTAAGGTCACGAAAGATGAGCCTGACTACGTGAATACGGTGCTGGGTGTGCCACCGATCAAGAAAAACGAAGTCAACGCCAAGGTGCTGGTGGCCGATGGCGAGACCATCGTAATTGGTGGCGTGTTCTCGAATACGCAGAGTAAAGTCGTCGACAAGGTGCCATTTTTAGGCGATGTGCCGTATGTTGGCCGCCTTTTCCGGCGCGATGTGGTTTCGGAGTCAAAATCCGAGCTGTTGGTGTTTCTCACTCCGCGTATCATGAACAACCAGGCGATTGCTGTGAGTCGTTGATTCTGTGCGAAATTTAATTCTTGTGGGGCCGATGGGGGCTGGTAAAAGCACCATCGGCCGCTTGCTGGCCAAAGAGCTTCGACTGCCGTTCAAGGATTCCGACAAGGAAATCGAGCTGCGAACGGGCGCCAATATTCCCTGGATCTTCGACAAGGAAGGCGAGGCGGGTTTTCGTGATCGTGAACAGGCGATGATTGCCGAGCTCTCCGCACTGGATGGCGTAGTCGTGGCCACCGGCGGAGGCGCAGTCATGCGCGAAGAAAATCGCCGCGCCCTGCATGCCGGTGGTCGGGTGGTGTATTTGCACGCTTCCGTTGAGCAGCAGGTGGGCCGGACCTCGCGGGATCGCAATCGCCCATTGTTGCGCACGGCTGACCCGGCCCGGGTGCTGCGCGAACTGCTGGCTATCCGCGATCCGCTGTACCGCGAGATCGCCGATGTCATCATCGAAACCGATGAGCGGCCCCCGCGAATGGTGGTTATCGACATCCTCGCTCTGCTGGCCGAGCTTCCTCCCCGTTAAAGCGCAGACGGAAATGCGCTATCCTCGGCGACCATAAAAAGTGGGGTCGCTACATGGCCTTGCGCCATAGCCGGTGTTGGCGTTTTTCAAGACGTGCACAGGCAACCAATTGTTAACAGCGTGGGGACACATGCAGACACTCAAGGTCGAGCTTGGCGAACGCAGCTACCCGATCCATATCGGCGAAGGCTTGCTGGATCAGCCCGAGTTGCTCAAGCCGTACATTGCCGGTAAACAGGTGGCGATCGTCTCCAACGCCACCGTTGCGCCGCTCTACATGGAACGCCTCACCCGATCCCTCGCCGGTTACAGCGTCTTGCCGATCGTGCTTCCCGACGGTGAAGCCTTCAAGAACTGGGAAACCCTGCAAACCATCTTCGACGCGTTGCTCACCGCACGCCACGACCGCCGCACCACGGTGATTGCGCTGGGCGGAGGCGTTATCGGTGATATGGCCGGCTTTGCGGCTGCCTGTTACCAGCGCGGCGTCGAATTCATTCAAGTGCCGACCACACTGCTCTCCCAGGTCGATTCTTCGGTCGGTGGCAAAACCGGCATCAATCACCCGCTGGGCAAAAACATGGTGGGTGCTTTCTATCAGCCCAATGCGGTGCTAATCGACACGTTGTCGCTGAACACCCTGCCTGAACGCGAACTGTCCGCCGGTCTTGCCGAGGTCATCAAATACGGTTTGATCTGTGACGAACCGTTCCTGACGTGGCTCGAAGAGAACATGGACAAGCTGCGCGGGCTGGATCAGGTCACACTGACGAGGGCAATCGAGCGCTCGTGCGCCGCCAAGGCGGCTGTCGTTGGCGCCGATGAGCGCGAGTCCGGCGTGCGTGCCACGCTGAACCTCGGCCACACCTTCGGCCATGCCATCGAAACCCACATGGGTTACGGCGTGTGGCTGCACGGCGAGGCGGTGGCGGCAGGCACGGTGATGGCGCTGGAAATGTCGGCGCGTCTGGGCTGGATCACCGAGCAGGAACGTGACCGCGGCATACGTATTTTTCAGCGCGCCGGCTTGCCGGTGGTTCCGCCGCAAGACATGACGCCCGAGCATTTCCTCGAGCACATGGCGGTGGACAAAAAGGTCATTGACGGTCGTCTGCGCCTGGTGCTGTTGCGTCGCATCGGTGAAGCAGTGGTAACTGACGAATATCCACAAGAAGTACTACAGGCCACACTGGTCGCGGACTACCGCGCCTTGGTGGATCAGCTTAGAGGTTAATGAGAAATCCATGACTAGTTTGCACGCCGATGAGGCCTTCCTCGGTCATTACCAGTTGAGTCATGACCCCTTTGCAACGCGGGTTCCCGGCTTCAAGTTCTTCCCCGCACAGCGCAAGCCCGTGCTGGGCCAGCTGCATCACCTCGCGCGCTACAGCCAGCTGCTGCTGGTCGTGACCGGGCCTCAGGGCAGCGGCAAAACGCTGTTGCGTCAGGCGCTGGTGGCGAGCACCAACAAGCAGTCGGTGCAGAGCGTTGTGGTGTCGGCGCGCGGCGCCGGTGATGCGACGGGCGTGTTGCGCCAGGTTGCTCAGGCGCTGAACGTTGCTCAAGCGGAAATGCGTCCGATCCTGGCGCAAGTCGTGCAGCTGGCGCTGACCGGCCAGGAAGTCTACATCCTGGTGGACGATGCCGAACAACTGGGCGAATCCGCACTCGAAGCGTTGTTGGGATTGGCAGCAGGCACCCCGGAAGGGCGTCCGCATGTCTTCCTGTTCGGCGAGGCTTCGATCATTGATCGCCTGGATCAGCTGTGCGCCGAGAGCGGTACCGAGGAAGAACGCTTCCACGTTATCGAGCTGGCGCCGTATACCGAAGAAGAAACCCGTGAGTATCTGGCTCAGCGTCTCGAAGGCGCAGGGCAGGGTGTTGAGTTGTTCAGCGCCGCGCAGATCACTGATATCCACGAGCAGTCCGGTGGATGGCCAGGCGCGATCAACCAGGTCGCGCGCGATTCGATGATCGAAGCCATGATTGCCAGCCGCTCTGCGGTCAAGCGTCCAAGTATGGGGTTCAAAATGCCTAAGAAACACGTGTTGGCTTTGGGTGGGGTTGTTGTCGCGGCCGTTCTCGCGGCGTGGCTGATTCCAGGCCGCAGCAACGCTCCTGCCACGGCGCCAGCCAACTCTCAGGCTCAACTGCCTCTGGGTCAGGGCCAGGCGCCTGCGCAACAATCGAACAACGGTGGCCCGGCCATCGAGTTCGCCGGTAATTCGCAACCGATGCCGCTGCCCATGAATGGCTCGCAGCCTGCGACCCGCGCGCCGCTGGCTGAAGCTGCGGGCTCGGGCGAGGGTGATGGCGAAGATGGCGGTCCTGCGGCTAATCAATCGCTGCAGCCGCCGACCGTGACCACCACTGCGCCACCGGTGGGCGCGACGGCAAGTCCTGCGCCGACCGTGGCGCAGCAGCCGGTCCCGGCAACGCGTCCGGCCCCGGCCGCCAAGCCGACGCCCGCTCCGGCCCCTGCCGCGAAACCTGCGCCGGCGCCGACCCAGGTGGCCACCGCCAAACCTGCCCCGGCACCGGCGGCCAAGCCGGCAGCTGCAGCGTCTGGCGCGGCGGGCAGCGGCTGGTATGCGGGTCAGGCACCGACGCATTACGTGGTGCAGATCCTCGGCACCAGCTCCGAAGCCACCGCTCAGAGCTACGTGAAAGAGCAGGGCGCCGAGTACCGTTACTTCAAGAAAACCCTGCAGGGCAAGCCTCTGTTCGTGGTGACGTACGGCAGCTTCGCAGACCGCAATGCGGCACTGACCGCTATCAAGGCCTTGCCAGAGAAGGTTCAGGCTGGTAAACCTTGGCCTCGTACTGTCGGCAGTATCCAACAGGAACTCGCCGCCGCCCGCTGATGACGCAGGGACCTTATCCAGGTCCCTCGCTTGGCCCTCCCGATATCACGCATGAGCGTGCTGCCAACGAGCAGCGCGCCTTGCGGTGTCTGCGTCTCAGACGCGCATTGATCTTCGGGCTCTCATTGGTCAGACTCGCAAAAAAGCTCTGGGTAGCACGAGAATCGATATAAAACCTTTCATGAATGCGACATAAATTTGCGACACTTCGTCGTCAAATTTGTGAGGACTTGTGTCGCTGTGTACAATGACCTCCCTTTTGCTCCCGCAAAGCCGGCATACGTTCGGCGTGGATGGTAAATGGTTGAATTGAAAAGAAATTTGCCTCGTTAAGGGGCAGCCTGGTGAGAATGTGTCTATGAAAGCAGGTCTGTACCATCCAGAAGAATTCAAGGATAACTGTGGTTTCGGCCTGATCGCCCATATGCAAGGCGAGCCCAGTCATCACCTGTTGCAGACGGCTATCGAAGCCCTGACCTGCATGACCCACCGTGGTGGTATCAACGCCGACGGCAAGACCGGTGACGGTTGCGGGCTGTTGATGCAAAAACCGGACACCTTCCTGCGTGCAGTGGCCACCGAGCATTTCGGCGTTGACCTGCCGCGTCAGTATTGCGCTGGCATGGTCTTCCTCAATCAGGACGACGCCAGGGCCGAAGCCGCCCGCGAAAACATGAACCGTGAAATCCTGGCGGCCGGCCTGACCCTGATCGGCTGGCGCCAGGTGCCGATCGACACCAGCGTCCTGGGTCGTCTGGCCCTTGAGCGTCTGCCGAAGATCGAGCAGGTGTTCATCGGCGGCGAAGGCCTGAGCGATCAGGAATTCGCAATCAAGCTGTTCTGCGCACGTCGTCGCTCCTCGGTGGCCAACGCCGCCGACACTGACCACTACATCTGCAGCTTTTCCCACAAGACCATCATCTACAAAGGCCTGATGATGCCGCGTGACCTCACGGCATTCTTCCCGGACCTCAACGACGAACGCCTGCAAACCGCGATCTGCGTGTTCCACCAGCGCTTCTCGACCAACACCCTGCCGAAATGGCCGCTGGCACAGCCGTTCCGCTTCCTCGCGCACAATGGCGAGATCAACACCATCACCGGTAACCGCAACTGGGCCCAGGCCCGTCGCACCAAGTTCACCAACGACCTGATGGACCTCGACGAGCTGGGCCCGCTGGTCAACCGCGTGGGTTCCGACTCTTCGAGCATGGACAACATGCTCGAGCTGATGGTGACCGGTGGCATCGACCTGTTCCGTGGCGTGCGCATGCTCGTGCCGCCGGCGTGGCAGAACGTCGAAACCATGGACCCGGATCTGCGCGCGTTCTACGAATTCAACTCCATGCACATGGAACCGTGGGACGGCCCGGCCGGCATCGTCATGACCGAAGGTCGCCATGCGGTCTGCCTGCTGGACCGTAACGGCCTGCGCCCTGCGCGCTGGGTCACCACCAAGAACGGCTACATCACCCTCGCGTCGGAAATCGGCGTGTGGAACTACAAGCCGGAAGACGTTATCGCCAAGGGCCGTGTCGGTCCGGGCCAGATCTTCGCCGTGGACACCGAAACCGGGCAAATCCTCGATACCGATGCCATCGACAGCCGTCTGAAGTCGCGCCACCCGTACAAGCAGTGGCTGCGCAAAAACGCCCTGCGTATTCAGGCGACGCTGGAAGACCACGACCACGGTTCGGCGTTCTACAACCCGGATCAGCTCAAGCAGTACATGAAGATGTTCCAGGTCACGTTCGAAGAGCGTGATCAGATCCTGCGCCCACTGGGTGAGCAGGGTCAGGAAGCGGTCGGCTCCATGGGCGATGACACGCCGATGGCGGTCTTGTCGCGTCGTGTCCGCACGCCTTACGACTATTTCCGTCAGCAGTTCGCGCAGGTCACCAACCCGCCGATCGACCCGCTGCGCGAAGCCATCGTCATGTCGCTGGAAGTCTGCCTCGGTGCCGAGCGCAACATTTTCCAGGAGTCGCCGGAGCACGCGTCTCGCGTGATCCTCAGCTCGCCGGTCATTTCCCCGGCCAAGTGGCGCTCGCTGATGACCCTGGATCGTCCGGGCTTTGATCGTCAGATCATCGACCTGAACTACGACGAAGCCATGGGCCTGGAAGCGGCCGTGCGTAACATCGCCGATCAGGCTGAAGAGGCCGTGCGTTCGGGCAAGACCCAGATCGTCTTGAGCGACCGCCATATCGCGCCGGGCAAACTGCCGATTCACGCGTCGCTGGCCACCGGTGCGGTGCATCACCGTTTGACCGAAAAAGGCCTGCGCTGCGACAGCAACATCCTGGTCGAGACCGCAACAGCACGCGATCCGCACCATTTCGCCGTGCTGATCGGCTTCGGCGCCTCGGCGGTCTATCCGTTCCTGGCGTACGAGGTGCTGGGCGACCTGATCCGTACCGGCGAAGTGCTGGGCGATCTGTACGAAGTCTTCAAGAACTACCGCAAAGGCATCACCAAAGGCCTGCTGAAGATCCTGTCGAAGATGGGCATCTCGACCGTCGCTTCGTACCGTGGCGCGCAGCTTTTCGAAGCCATTGGCCTGTCGGAAGAAGTCTGTGACCTGAGCTTCCGTGGCGTGCCGAGCCGCATCAAGGGCGCGCGTTTCGTCGATATCGAAGCCGAGCAGAAAGCTCTGGCCTTCGAAGCCTGGAGCGCGCGCAAGCCGATCCAGCAGGGCGGGCTGCTGAAGTTTGTCTACGGTGGCGAATACCACGCCTATAACCCTGATGTGGTGGCGACGCTGCAAGCCGCCGTTCAGCAGGGTGATTACGCTAAATTCAAGGAATACACAGCGCTGGTGGACAACCGTCCGGTGTCGATGATCCGTGACCTGCTCAAGGTCAGAGAGCTCGACACGCCGCTGGGCATCGATGAAATCGAACCGCTTGAAGCCATTTTGAAGCGCTTCGACTCGGCGGGTATCTCGCTGGGCGCGCTGTCGCCGGAAGCCCACGAAGCGCTGGCCGAGGCGATGAACCGTCTGGGCGCGCGCTCCAACTCCGGTGAGGGCGGCGAAGATCCGGCGCGCTATGGCACCATCCGCAGCTCCAAGATCAAACAGATCGCGACCGGCCGTTTTGGCGTAACGCCTGAGTACCTGGTCAACGCCGACGTGCTGCAGATCAAAGTCGCCCAGGGCGCCAAGCCGGGCGAGGGTGGTCAATTGCCGGGCGGCAAGGTCAACGGCCTGATCGCCAAGCTGCGTTACGCAGTGCCGGGCGTGACGCTGATTTCGCCGCCGCCGCACCACGACATCTACTCCATCGAAGACTTGTCGCAGCTGATCTTTGACCTCAAGCAGGTCAATCCGGCCGCGCTGGTCTCGGTCAAGCTGGTGGCTGAAGCAGGCGTGGGCACGATTGCGGCCGGTGTGGCCAAGGCCTACGCCGACCTGATCACCATTTCCGGCTATGACGGCGGCACTGGTGCGTCGCCGCTGTCGTCGATCAAATACGCGGGCTCGCCATGGGAAATCGGCCTGGCCGAGACCCACCAGACCCTGCGCGGCAACGACCTGCGCGGCAAGGTCCGGGTACAGACGGACGGCGGCCTGAAAACCGGCCTGGATGTGATCAAGGCAGCCATCCTTGGCGCCGAAAGCTTCGGCTTTGGTACGGCGCCAATGATCGCGCTGGGCTGCAAATACCTGCGCATCTGCCACCTGAACAACTGCGCCACCGGCGTCGCGACCCAGAACGACAAGCTGCGCAAGGACCACTACATCGGCACCGTCGACATGGTGATCAACTTCTTCACCTACGTGGCTGAAGAAACCCGCGAGTGGCTGGCGAAGCTGGGCGTTCGTTCGCTGGAAGAGCTGATCGGGCGTACCGACCTGCTGGACATCCTGCCGGGTGAAACCGCCAAGCAGCAGCATCTGGACCTGACGCCCCTGCTGGGCAGCGACCACATTCCGGCCGACAAACCGCAGTTCAGCCAGGTTGATCGCAACCCGCCGTTCGACAAAGGCCTGCTGGCCGAGAAGATGGTGGAACTGGCGATCTCTGCCATTCAGGCCAAGAGCGGCGGCGACTACGAACTGGATATCTGCAACTGCGACCGCTCCATCGGTGCGCGGATTTCCGGCGAAATCGCCAAGCTCCACGGCAACCAGGGCATGAACGACGCGCCGGTGACTTTCCGCTTCAAGGGCACGGCCGGTCAGAGCTTTGGCGTGTGGAACGCAGGCGGTCTGAACATGTACCTGGAAGGCGACGCCAACGACTACGTCGGCAAAGGCATGACCGCTGGCAAGCTGGTGATCGTGCCGCCGAAAGGCAGCCCGTTCAAGACCCAGGACAGCGCCATCATCGGTAACACCTGCCTGTACGGCGCGACCGGCGGCAAGCTGTTCGCGGCGGGCACGGCAGGTGAGCGTTTCGCGGTGCGTAACTCCGGCGCTCACACCGTTGTGGAAGGCACGGGCGATCACTGCTGCGAATACATGACCGGCGGTTTCGTCTGCGTGCTGGGCAAGACCGGCTACAACTTCGGCTCAGGCATGACCGGCGGCTTCGCCTACGTGCTCGACCAGGACAACACCTTCGTTGACCGGGTCAACCACGAACTGGTCGAGATCCAGCGCATCAGCGGCGAAGCGATGGAAGCCTATCGCAGCCATCTGGAGCGCGTGCTGGCCGAATACGTGACCGAAACCGACAGTGAATGGGGCCGCAATCTCTGGGAAAACCTGGACGACTACCTGCGCCGCTTCTGGCTGGTGAAGCCGAAGGCCGCCAACTTGAAGTCGCTGTTGTCCAGCACCCGCGCGAATCCGCAATAACAGCAGCTGCGAGCGGCAAGCTTCAAGCCGCAAGTTAACGGCAGCGCGCGAGTGCCTGCGAACATGATTTTCTTGCAGCTCCAAGCGTGGCGCTTGGGGCTGTAGTCAGGAGTTCTAACACCATGGCTGAACGTCTCAGTAACGACTTCCAGTTCATCGAAGTCGGGCGTAAAGATCCGAAGAAGAAACTGCTGCGTCAGCGCAAGAAAGAGTTCGTGGAGATCTACGAACCTTTCAAGCCTCAGCAGTCCGCCGATCAGGCGCACCGTTGCCTGGGTTGCGGCAACCCGTACTGTGAATGGAAATGCCCTGTGCATAACTTCATTCCCAACTGGCTGAAGCTGGTCTCCGAGGGCAACATCCTCGCGGCCGCCGAGCTGTCGCACCAGACCAACACCCTGCCGGAAGTTTGCGGCCGTGTGTGCCCGCAGGATCGTCTGTGCGAGGGCGCGTGCACCCTCAACGACGGCTTCGGCGCGGTGACCATTGGTTCGGTCGAGAAGTACATCACCGATACGGCCTTCGCCATGGGCTGGCGCCCGGACATGTCCCGCGTTGTGCCCAACGGCAAGCGCGTGGCAATCATTGGCGCAGGGCCTGCGGGTCTTGGTTGCGCTGACGTTCTGGTGCGTGGCGGCGTGAAGCCGGTGGTGTTCGACAAGAACCCGGAAATCGGCGGTCTGCTGACCTTCGGTATTCCCGAGTTCAAGCTCGAGAAGAGCGTGCTGAGCAATCGCCGCGAAGTGTTCACCGGCATGGGCATCGAGTTCCGCCTCAACACTGAGATCGGCAAGGACATCACCGTCGAGCAGTTGCTGGAAGAGTACGACGCGGTGTTCATGGGCATGGGCACGTACACGTACATGAAGGGTGGCTTCCCCGGTGAAGACTTGCCGGGCGTGCACGACGCGCTGGATTTCCTGATCGCCAACGTCAACCGCAACATGGGCTTTGAAAAGTCGCCGGAAGATTTCGTCGACATGAAGGGCAAGAAAGTCGTGGTACTGGGCGGCGGTGACACGGCGATGGACTGCAACCGCACATCGATCCGCCAGGGCGCCAAGTCAGTGACCTGCGCCTATCGTCGCGACGAAGAAAACATGCCGGGCTCGCGCAAGGAAGTGAAGAACGCCAAGGAAGAGGGCGTAAGGTTCCTCTACAACCGTCAGCCCATCGCCATCGTGGGCGAGGATCGGGTCGAAGGCGTGAAAGTCGTCGAAACGCGCCTGGGCGAGCCGGATGCGCGAGGCCGTCGCAGCCCGGAGCCGATTCCGGGTTCCGAAGAGATCATCCCGGCGGATGCCGTGGTCATCGCCTTCGGCTTCCGGCCAAGCCCGGCATTGTGGTTCGATCCGCAGGGTATCCAGGTCGACAGCCAGGGCCGTGTCGTGGCGCCGGAGCAGGGCCAGTTCAAGCACCAGACCAGCAACCCGAAGATCTTCGCCGGCGGCGACATGGTGCGCGGGTCTGATCTGGTGGTGACGGCGATCTTTGAAGGCCGCAACGCGGCTGAAGGGATTCTGGATTATCTGGGCGTCTAGTTGACGCAAGCTGCAAGCGGTAAGCGGTAAGCGCCAAGCCACAAGCTAATGGCAGACGCTGATCTGCTTTTACTTGAAGCTTGCCGCTTGAAGCTCGCCGCTGCATTGATGCGACAAATCGCCCCGATAAATAAAAGGCACGGCACCGACCGTGCCTTTTATGTTGGTGTCTGAGAAAATGCCCGCACTTTTTTTCCGGATGCCGACATGACTGCCCTGAAGAACGACCGTTTCCTTCGCGCCCTGCTCAAGCAGCCTGTTGACGTCACGCCTGTATGGATGATGCGCCAGGCCGGCCGCTACCTCCCGGAGTACCGCGCCAGTCGCGCCAAGGCCGGAGACTTCATGAGCTTGTGCATGAACCCGGCGTTCGCCTGTGAAGTTACCCTGCAGCCCCTTGAGCGCTATCCGCTCGACGCCGCCATTCTGTTCTCCGACATTCTCACCGTTCCCGATGCCATGGGCCTGGGCCTGTACTTCGAAACCGGCGAAGGTCCGCGCTTCCGCAAAACCGTCACCGCCCTGGCTGACATCGAAGCGCTGCCGATCCCTGACGCGCAGAAAGACCTCGGCTACGTCATGGACGCGGTCAGCACCATTCGCCGCGAGCTCAACGGCCGTGTGCCGCTGATCGGGTTCGCCGGTAGCCCGTGGACCCTGGCGACGTATATGGTCGAAGGCGGCTCGTCCAAGGACTTCCGTAAATCCAAGGCCATGCTCTACGACAACCCGCAGGCCATGCACTTGCTGCTCGACAAGCTCGCACAATCGGTCACGGCGTACCTGAACGGCCAGATTCTGGCAGGCGCCCAGGCGGTGCAGATCTTCGACAGCTGGGGCGGGAGCCTTTCGGCTGCGGCGTATCAGGAATTCTCACTGGCTTACATGCGCAAGATCGTCAACGGCCTGATCCGTGAGCACGACGGGCGCAAAGTGCCGGTCATCCTGTTCACCAAAGGCGGCGGCATGTGGCTGGAAAGCATCGCCGACGCGGGCGCCGATGCGCTGGGCCTGGACTGGACCTGCGACATCGGCGAAGCCCGCCGCCGCGTCGGCAGCAAGGTCGCGCTGCAAGGCAACATGGACCCGACTGTGCTCTACGCCAACCCAAACGCCATCCGCCAGGAAGTCTCGAACATCCTCGCCAGCTACGGCAGCGGCACCGGCCACGTCTTCAACCTTGGCCACGGCATCACCCCCGAAGTCAACCCGGCCAATGCCGGCGCCTTCATCGAAGCGGTGCACGAAATGTCGGCGAAGTATCACCAGTAAGCGCTTTGCAGCTATGAAAACGCCCGGCACATGCCGGGCGTTTTCGTGTGGGGTTCAGGCTGCAGTGATCGTCGGTGCGATATACAACGGCCTTATGGGCGGCTGCTCCCGGTGCTCGGCCTGCCAGAGGTCGTGGCTCATCTGTAATGCCAGCCACATTCGTGCAGTGCTCAGACCGGCGCGTTCCAGTCGGACGGCCAGATCCGGGCTGACCGGCGCACGGCAATTGATGACCCGTGACAACATCTCGCGAGAGTAGTGAAGCCGCCTTGCCATTTCGGCAATTTTAATATTCATCTCCGGAAGCATCTCTTGGATGATTTCACCAGGGTGCGGAGGATTATGCATTCTCATGCCAGTGACTCCTGTCAGTGGTAGTCGAGATAGTCGACCAATTCGATGTCGTTCTCGATAAATCTAAAAATAATTCGCCAGTTTCCGCTCACTGATACAGACCAAAATCCGGTCAGGTCACCCCTCAGAGGATGCAACCTGAAACCGGGTATATCTAAGTCATTAGCGTTTCGTGCAAAGGCCATAACACCAAGGATCTGGCTAAGCCGTCTCGCATGATCGGGGCGAATTCCCTTTGTGGTTCCAGTCTGGAAAAAAGCCCTAAGGCCCTTATGTTTGAAAGATCTAATCATAGCAGCAAAGCGTGAATCAATTATTCACGCTTTGCTGTCAGGCGAGGTAGACGCGAAAGATGTGAAACGATGCCGCGATTTGTGCGAAAACGCATACACCCTTCAAACCTGCACATTCACCGCAAGCGGTTTTACTTTCGCCAGTTTCAGCGCAACGGCGAGGGCGATCAGCAGGAGGGTGCCAATGAAGGCGCCGATGCCGTTCCAGCCGGCGTAGTGCCAGAATACGCCGCCGCCGGTGCCGGCAACGCTGGAGCCTACGTAGTAGCTGAACAGGTACAACGAGGATGCCTGGCCTTTGGCTTTGATGGCGCGGCGGCCGATCCAGCTGCTGGCGACGGAGTGGGCGCCGAAGAAGCCGAAGGTGAACATCAGCACGCCGACGATCACCACCACCAGCGGGGTGAACAGGGTCAGCGCCACGCCGACGAGCATCAGCACGATCACGGCCCACAGCACGTTGCGCCGGCCCAGTTGGTCGGCCAGTGCGCCGATCTTCGCCGAGCTGTAGATGCCGGACAGGTACACCACCGAAAACAGGCCGACGACGGCCTGGCTCAGGTTGTATGGGTCTGCCAGCAAGCGGTAGCCGATGTAGTTGAACAGCGTCACGAACGCGCCCATCAGCAGGAAGCCTTCCAGAAACAGCCACGGCAGCCCAGCGTCACGGAACTGCAGGACGAAGCCTTCCAGCAGGCTGCGGCCATTGAGCGGTCGTGCGCGGAAATTGCGCGACGGTGGCAGGATTTTCCAGAACACACCGGCTGCGCCCAGCGCGATGATGCCCATGATCAACAGTGCCGTGTGCCAGCTGACGTAATCGCTCAACACCCCGGTGATCACCCGGCCGCTCATGCCGCCAATGGCGTTGCCACCGATGTACAGACCCATCGCCAGGCCGATGTGCTGCGGGTGGATCTCTTCGCTGAGATAGGTCATCGCAACGGCGGCAAGGCCGCTCAGCGACAAGCCCACGAACGCCCGTGTAATGAGCACGCCCTCCCAGGTCGGCATCAGTGCGCTGGCGATGGTGAAGAGGGCGGCCGAAAACAGCGAGAACACCATCACCGATTTGCGCCCGAGGCGGTCGGAAACGGGGCCGGTGATGAGCAACCCGATCGCCAGCATCGCGGTGGACACCGAGAGAATCATGCTGCTCTGGGCGGCGTTGATGGAGAAGTCCCGCGACAGCACCGGCATCATCGGCTGCACGCAGTACAGCAGCGCAAACGTCGCGAAACCGCCAGAAAACAGCGCCAGCACCGTGCGAATGAAAGCAGGCGTGTCCTTTTCGATGTAGGAATCGCCCAACGGAATGGCCGCTGTGGCGAACTCGGCAGATGCGGCGGGGGATGCAGCAGTATTCACGGGTGACCTCAGGCGGGAGAGCGGGGAGCAGTGGCAAAAGAATATAGCCGCCTAACGATCGCTTCCAATATATTGTTCGACCTGTTTGATAGGTTTGACGACCTAATGGAATGATTGTGGAATTACGACACCTGCGTTACTTCATCGCTGTCGCTGAAGAGCTGCATTTTGGTCGGGCCGCTCAGGCGCTCGGCATCTCTCAACCGCCGTTGAGCCAGCAGATTCAGGCGCTGGAGCAAGAGCTCGGCGCGCGTCTGTTTGAGCGGACCAATCGCCGGGTGGAACTGAGCGAGGCGGGCCGGTTGTTCCTCGATGAAGCTCGTCTGGTGCTGGCGCAGGTCGAGAAGGCCTCGGACGTCGCTCGGCGCGCGCAGTTGGGAGAGCTGGGCGAGCTGAAGATCGGCTTTACGGCATCCGCGCCGTTCACCTCAAGCATCCCGCAGGCCATCTTCGCGTTTCGCCAGCGCTATCCCGCTGTGCACCTGGCGCTTCAGGAAATGAGCAGCCGGGAGGTTGCCGAGCGGCTCGAGAACGAGTCGATGCAAGTGGGCATCATGCGGCCCCTGCCGCTGCCGGATTCACTGGTCGCCGTGGAGCTGTTGCACGAGCCGTTGGTGGCAATCCTGCGCTCGGACCATCCGCTGGCAGAAGGTTCGGAGCGCGGCATGCATTTGCGGGAACTGGCCAGTGAGCCGTTTGTGTTCTTCCCGCGCAGCTACGGCAGCGGGCTCTACGCGCAGTTGCTGGATCTGGCGCGGGAGGCGGGTTTCAGCCCGTTGTTCACCCAGGAGGCGGGCGAGGCGATGACCATCATTGGTCTGGTGGCAGCCGGACTGGGCGTGACGGTGCTGCCGGCGTCCTATCAACGCATGCGCATCGAGGGGGTGGTGTACCGGACGCTGCTGGATGCCCAGGCGACGTCAGCGGTGTGGCTGGTGCAGCGCAAGGATCAGAAATCGCCCATGGCCAAGGCGTTTGTCGAGCTGGTGACGCGCAAGGCGGGCTGAACCGAGGCACGGTGTAGAAGCCGATGGCGTTATTGCAGATGGTCCAGAGTGCAGGGCAACGCCGTCATTTGCTCACCTTGCCCTGGAGTGGAGTGACCACGTATTTCAGTTCGCCGCTCTCCATGCTGATCCGGAACACACCCGCGGAGGCGTAATCGACAAACCAGCGATCGTCCAGGCTGCGACCATAGGGACGCAGCTGCACGCCAGGGTAGTCAAAGCGCACTTCCTCGAGGGACGTCAGGGCGAAAAGCACGGCGGCGAACAGCTCCCTTGCCTCGTGGTTGGGGGGCAGTTGGCTGTCTGCCTTCCAGCGCTCTTCGCGAAGCTGCTGACGCGCCACGGGAGTACCGAGGGTGTCCAGCAACGAGAAGCGCAGGCCGTGGCGCTCCTTCTGAATCGTCATCAGCCACTCTTCGCGCTGACTGGCTTGCTCACGCTGGACCTGCAGCTGCACGGGGAATTTGATGTGAGGTATTTGCGCAGGCAGCGGCGCATGGCTGGCGCAGCCACTGACTAACAGCACGCATAACAGCAACAAAGCGCGAATCATGAAGCTTTACCTTCCAGGTGTGCCGACAATTTGTATTCCCGGGCTTCGAGTCGCCGAAATGACACAGGCTATGGCGCGGCGCCATCACCGAGTGACGGGCATTATCTCGATGCCAGCGCACTGAGGCAAACGTTGAAACAAATAGTGAGTTTACTGAGGACTACTCTTAGGGGCAGAGCAGTGGCGTCTGACATCATTTTGTAGGTGCAACCAGACTTCTGATGTTCCAGGCTGGGTGCTTGCCGTCAGATTTTTCCGAGAGACTCGCCCTACTCACCGCGATTGCCTAGACTCGGGACCATTCATCGGGTCATAGGCGATCCTTCACAGCTAGACAGCAACAGGGAGTCTTACATGCGGCGTGTGGTGTTCAATCAGAAGGGCGGTGTTGGCAAGTCCAGCATCGCCTGCAATCTGGCGGCTGTCAGTGCTCATGAAGGTTATCGGACGCTGTTGATCGATCTTGATGCCCAGGCCAACTCGACGCAGTACCTGACCGGGCTGACTGGCGACGAGATTCCCATGGGCATCGCCGATTTCTTCAAGCAGACCTTGTCGTCCGGGCCTGGGGCTAAAAAGAACCAGGTCGACATCTACGAGACGCCCTTCGACAACCTTCATGTGGTGACCGCTACGGCGGAGCTGGCTGATCTGCAGCCCAAGCTGGAAGCCAAGCACAAGATCAACAAGCTCCGCAAACTGCTGGATGAGCTGAGCGAAGATTACGAGCGCATCTACCTGGACACGCCCCCGGCGCTGAATTTTTACGCGGTGTCGGCGTTGATCGCGGCGGATCGGGTGCTGATTCCGTTCGACTGCGACAGTTTCTCCCGTCAGGCGCTTTACGGGCTGCTGAAAGAAATCGAAGAGCTCAAGGAAGATCACAACGAGGATCTGGAGGTGGAGGGCATTATCGTCAACCAGTTCCAGGCGCGGGCGAGCCTGCCCCAGCAGATCCTTGATGAACTCATCGCGGAAGGGCTGCCGGTGCTGCCGGTCTACCTCACCAGCTCGATCAAGATGCGTGAATCCCACCAGGCCAACATGCCGCTGATCCATCTGGAACCGCGGCATAAGCTGACTCAGCAGTTTATTGAGCTGCATCATTTGCTGGAAACGGGTGCCGGGAATCGCTGACTGACGAGATGCGAGGCAAGATCAAGGCTCAGGTCAGCGGCGCGTGGCTTTCCCGACGGGCTCGGGTCATGTGCTTGGCTCGCTTGCGCGCCTTTTCGGCCATGTCCTTGGGAATGTCGATGGTCGCGTCCATGTCGGCCTGAAGCTGATCCTGGCTGGCGATCAGGCGATGGGTGCCTTCCGCGCAGCCGCAGCGCACCGTCTGTCCGTGGGTCGCCACGGCGACGAGTTCGTCGATGAAGGTCGGATTGCCTTGGGCAATGAAGCCGATCTGTGCACAGCCCTCGCACCAGACCGGATCGCCCATCCGCGCCAGGCGCCGCTCCTCCCATGTGTGCGAGCCTGAAGCGCTCAACACCACGCCGCCGGTTGTCGTTGAATCGCCCTCTCTGACCACGTATGTCATTGCTAACCACTCCAGGGTGCCGATAGGAATGGCGAAGCCTAGACGCAGAATTCGACGGACTCGGGGCCAAGAAGCGCTTTCAGAACATCCCTACAGCGCTAGCTGTCACGCACTTCGATCGCCGAGGAAACGCCTTTCATATTCCCTGACTGGTCAGCCAGGCCATCAGCTGTTGCAACGGCATCGCGCCACTCTGCCGGGCAACTTCACGACCGTCCTTAAACAGGATCAAACTCGGGATCGAGCGAATGCCCAGTTGCGCGGAAAGCTGCTGATTGGCTTCACTGTCCAGCTTCGCCAGGCGAACACGCCCGATCAGTTGAGTGGCCGCCTGCTCGAACGTCGGCGCGAAGGATTTGCACGGCCCGCACCACTCGGCCCAGACGTCCACCAACAGCGGCAGATCGCCCTTTATCTGACTGGCGTAATCGCCCTGTGTCAGGTTGAACGGCTTGCTCAGCAAAACCGGCTGCTTGCAACGCCCGCATTTCGGCTGGTCGGACACCCGCGCGGCAGGGATGCGATTGAGCCCGTTGCAATGCGGGCATGGGATCAGCAGGGAATCGGACATGGCAGAGGCCTGAGTAGGGTTGATGACTACTAGGTGGAGCCGGCGGGGTGAGTTATCAAGCTTTACGGTTTCACCGTTATCGCCGGGTCGTCGTAAATGGCTGGCTTCGTTGGCTACCTCAAATCCGAGGTGTGAGCTGGCTCACCTTTTCATCGCTCGCTGGGGTACCCCTCGCTCACAAAATCTCAAACCTGAAGAAGCAACAAGCTCCCCTTTCATCCTTGGTCCCAGCCCCTGACTGCGCGCGTTAAGCCGAATCCCCAAGCGCTAATTATCCGAAAGCATCCCCCGTTCGCCCAACTGTTCGCCCTCCCTGCCCGTCGTTAGTGTCGACGCGAGGGGCTGACTGACGAATATGCGCGTCGGCCCCTGTCATCTCATAGCCAGGGAGTCGCCCATGATCAGCCAGATCCAGGCCGCCGTTGCAGCGGTTGTCGCGAACAAAACACAAGCCCTCGGCACTGTCGCGACCAGCGATCCAAAAGCTGTCGACAAGGCCGCACCGGCGACTGCCGACAAAGCGACGTTTTCGACACTGGCGGCTCAGTTGAACGAGAGCGCAGCGCGAGCCGAGAAGAGAGACGCAGGGATGACCCATGCCGAATTGGGGCAATACGGGCGTAATCGCATCAATGAGTTTTTGATCGAAGGCCGCGCGGCCAACAGCGGCACCCGGGCGATGGAAGTGCCCAAGACGAACGACCCTGAGTTGCTGGACCGTGCGCGCGAGGCCAGTGCGTTCGTGACCCGGACGCTGGCGGGCGACAAGAACGCCAAGAGCCCGTTCGAGAACCTCTCCCGCGAACAACTGAACCTGATTGCCTTTGACGACAGCGCAAGCTTCACGCTCAACGAACGGCGTGCGGCCTGGCAGGGCGTGCAGAAGATGGACGAGGACTGGCGCAAGGTTGCGATAAACGGGGGAGTGATCGAGCAAGCCCGGACGGGCAAGGCCTCCCGGTTCTACAACGACGCTCTGAGCTACCTCAAGTCGCTGCCCGCGATTGAAAGGGCGGTGAGTTATCCCAAGGGAGCGCAAGCCATTCTGGAGGCGCGAATCAAGAGTGCCCCGACGCTGCCCAGCCTGCCGGGCGCTTTTGGACGTCAGGCGGCGGACCGCAAATTGACCCTCTATGACATTCTGGCCGGCATCGTCGACACCAGCAAAGACAAGAAAGCCGACCCAAACAACATCGCCTACACGAAGAAGTTCGCGCCTCGTAGTTCACCTGAGCCAGCTACGGCGGCGCACGGACTTGAAAAGCCAGCGGCTGCGAATTCCGGTACGCAAGTTGAGCAAGTGGGTACCACGACCAGGAATGAGAAGGCAGCAGGATAAAAAATGCTCCGGCCATTGCAGTTGGTAATGGTCGGATGGGTCGCTAAGCTGGATATTGCACGCACAACGGTAGGGAAATGCACGTCATCACTGAAAAGCGAATCTGGGAGGCAAAAAAGAGATGGCCACAATCGGCAACGGCTCTGGACGCTTGGTACCGCTTAATCAAAGCATCCAGGCTGAACGATTTTAGTGCGATGAGAGCGGTGTTGCCCTCTACAGATAAAGTGGGAAGATTTCATGTTTTTGATATCGGCGGGAACAAGATCCGGCTGATTGCGTCGGTTAACTACTCAGCGCAGCGGCTGTACATAAAGCATGTGTTCGACCATCGTGAATACGACAAAGGTAAATGGAGGTATGAGCAATGAGCGCGCTCATTAAACAGGCTGCGGAGCACTGGCATCACTTGGCGCCATTGCTGACTCGGCCTGAAACGGAAGCTGAATATGACCTGCTTGTCAGCGGGCTCGACGAACTGTTGGAGATCATCGGAGAGGATGAGCAGCACCCTCTGAATCGTCTCGCCATATTGGTCAGCGAAATGATTGAAGCCTATGACCATGAGCATCGGCCCATGCCTATGGCCTCAGGCTCCGAGACGCTGCGTTACCTGATGCACGAGCACAACCTTGGCCAAGGCGACATGCCTGAAGTGGGGAATCAGTCCGTCATTTCCGAAATACTCTCAGGCGAGCGCCAGTTGTCCCTCAAGCAGATCCGCAAGATTTCGGAACGTTTCGGCGTGCCGGCAGAGGTCTTTATCTGACCTCAACTCACCCCCACTCACGACGAGCAACTGATCTCCAGATGCTTCCCCCAATCCGGAGGACGCTGTGCATAACCCTCCATTCCAGGCTGCTCATCGAACGGTGTGCACAGCACCTGATGCAGGCGGCGGACTTCGCTGTCATCGCCTTGTTCGGCCGCTTCGATGGCGCGTTGGGCCAGGTAGTTACGCAGGATGTACAGCGGATTAACCGCGTGCATGCGCGTGCGGCGATCCTGTTGGCTGGACTCGGGTTCGCGGGCGATGCGGGCTTTGTAGGCGTCGGCCCAGGCGTCAAAGCCGAGCATGTCGACGATGTCGTCGCGCAACGTGCCTGCCGCGACGTCAGCTGATTCCTCCCCCAATTGGCGGAAAAACAGGGTGTAGTCGACGCCGCTGTTCTGCATCAGTTGGAGTAAGCGCGCGATCAGCTCAGCGTCATCTTCTTCCGCCGTTGTGAGGCCCAGACGTCGACGCATCAGGTCCAGGTAATGCGCCTGGTACAGCGGCAGAAACAGGTCCAGCGCCCCGCGCAAATCCTCGACGCTGACGAAGGGCGTAAGCGCCTGCGCCAATGCGCTGAGGTTCCACTGGCCGATGGGGACCTGATTGCTGAAGGAGTAGCGGCCTTCGTGATCGGAATGGTTGCAGACGAAATGCTGGTCGAAGTCATCCAGAAACGCGAACGGGCCGAAGTCGAAGGTGATGCCGAGAATCGACATGTTGTCGGTGTTCATCACGCCATGACAGAAGCCATAGGCCTGCCATTTGGCAATCAGCTCGGCCTGACGCTCGACGATCACGCGAAACATCGCCAGGTGCGGCTCGGGCTGTTCCAGGCACTCGGGGTAGTGCAGGGACAGCACGTGATCGGCCAGTTGCTTCAGCTGTTCCGGCTGTTTGGTGTAGAAGAAGTACTCGAGGCTGCCGAAGCGCACGTGGCTTTGCGCCAATCGCAGCACCATCGCCGCACGCTCCTGGGTTTCGCGCCACACCGGGGTGCTGGAGCCGATCACACAGGCCGCGCGGCTGGTCGGGATGCCCAAGGCATGCAGAGCTTCTGAGGCCAGAAACTCGCGGATCGACGAGCGCAATACAGCACGACCATCGCCCATGCGCGAGTACGGTGTCTGTCCGGCGCCCTTCAGGTGCAGGTCCCAGTGTTCGCCGGCGTCGTTATACACCTCGCCGAGCAGCAAACCGCGGCCATCACCCAGGCGCGGGTTGTACGAACCGAATTGATGACCCGAATAAACCATCGCCCGCGGATCGGCTTCGGCCCACAGTTTGTGACCGCTGAAAATTTCAGCAAACAGAGGTTGTTCTGCCTGAGCGAGGTCCAGATCGAGCAACGCGAGGGCCGCTTCGCTGGCAACCACCAGCCGCGGGTCGGCGATGGGCTCGGGCAGCACGGTGGTGGAAAACGCATCACCCAGACGGGCAAAACGATTATCGAAAGTCAGCTCGTCGAGGGCTTTCAAGGGATGCCTCCAGCAGAATGTCCGACCATTCTGCTGGGTTTTCCATGGTCAGTCGAGCCTGACTTCGGGCGGCTCCGGAGCATCTTTTGGCGCTGGAGGCACAACAGTGGTCGGCGTGATGGTTTTCTGCTCTGGCTCGACCGGCACCATCTTGTACTCCTGTCCCTGCATATTCTTGAGGTAAACCTCCATCTGCCGGAACGAGATATTGATGTGCTGCTTCTTGAATTCCTTGTTGATGAACCGGTTGATCTCGTCGAGCACTGGATTGCGGTCGCCCAGGTCACGCACATGCATGCGCAGCTCGTGGTCGAGGGTGCTTTCACCGAAATTGAGGAAGTAAACGATCGGTTCGGGCTCTTTCAAGACCCGCGGATTATCACGGGCGGCCTTGAGCAGCAGGCTGCGCACCAGGTCCAGATCCGAGCCGTAATCCACGCCCAGCTTCAGCGTCACGCGGGTGATCGTGTCGGTCAGCGACCAGTTGATCAGTTGTCCGGTGATGAACGTCTTGTTCGGGACAATGATGTCCTTGCGGTCGAAGTCAGTAATGGTGGTCGCGCGGATGCGGATCTTGCTCACAGTACCCGACAGGGCGCCAATGGTGATCGTGTCGCCGATCCGCACCGGGCGTTCGAACAGGATCATGATCCCGGAGATGAAGTTGGCGAAGATCTCCTGCATGCCGAAACCCAGGCCCAGTGACAGCGCCGCCACCAGCCATTGCAGCTTGTCCCAGCTCACGCCGAGGGCCGACAGCGTGGAGACAAACCCCACGCCGACGATGGTGTACGACAGCAATGTGGTGGTCGCGTACGAACTGCCCTGCTTGAGGTTGAGCTTCGACAGCACCAGCACTTCCAGCAGGCCCGGCAAGTTGCCGGCCAAAACGAAGGTAATGCCGATGATCACCAGGGCGCCGATCAAATCGCCGAGGCTGATCGGCACCATGCTGATGTTGGCGCCCGTGCCGCTGGTGTACTCGTACAGCGTGATGTTATCGAGGTACGAGAACACCGAAATCAGGTCGGCCCAGACGAAGTAGAGCGCGCCGATGAAGCCTGCGATGAGTGCCAGACGAATCAGTCGCAGCGACTGCTGGTTGACCTGCTCGATGTCCAGCGTCGGCTCTTCGATCAGAGTTTCGCCTTCTCCGGCTTCTTTCGCGGCCTGACGTTTGCTCAGCGCGCGCTGGTACGCCAGACGGCGAGCGGCGACGCTCAGCCCGCGCACGAAGGCGGCTTCGATGACCAGCCACAGCATCAGCAGGTACAGCGTGTCGATCAGGCGATCACTGAGCTTCAGCGCGGTGTAGTAATAGCCAAAGCATACGGCGACGAACAGCGCGACGGGCAGGGCGGTAAAGACCAGACCCACTGCGCGGCGAAACAGTGAAGCGCTGTGGTGGGTCGGGCTGGTGAGCAGCAGGCGCGCGAGCAGCCAAGTCATCAGGGCGTAGCACTTCAGCACCACGGCGATGCCGATCACGTCGTCGGCCAGCGCTGAAGGTTCGTGCTCGGCCACCGCGACCACTGTCACCAGCGCCAGCACCACAAGACCCAGACGACGGATCCAGCCGCGCAGGAATTCCACTTGCGGTTTTTCCCAGCGGAAGTGCAATTGCGCCACGCCGCCCGGCGCGAGAATCCGGTAGGCGGTGTAGAACACCAGCCAGGCCAGCGCCACTTGCAGCAGTGCCGAACCCAGATTGATGTTCTGCCCGCGGGCGTCGATCTGCAGCGCGAACGCACACACCGCCAGGGTCAGCGACAACGGCATCGCCAGCAGCACGTTGATGAAAATGGCCAGCGGCGTCTGCCACTGCCGGTCCCGTTTGAAGTGGCCGATGTCGGCGTGCAGTCGATTGAGCTTGTCGTACAGCGCCTTGCGTTTCCACATCAGCGCGCCGATCACCAGAAACAGCGGCAGGAAGATCAGCGGACGCTGGGTCAGCCCGTCATACAGCTCGCTGACGCTGGACGTCCAGGGCAGGGTGGTCACCTGTTTGACGAGTCGCGGCTGAATGCGCTCGAACCACTCCAGGTCCAGCGGCTTGTTGCTCGGAATCCAGAACATCTGCTCATCAAGGGTGGCTCGCAGGCTGTTGGCCGTGCTGACCAGCTGTTTCTGATTGAGCTGCAGGGTGATGGATTCGTTGAGCAGCGCACTGAGCTCGCGGTTCAGCCGCTCGAGCAGGTCGCTGCGCGTGGTCGCCAGATCAAGCAGCGTCTTGCGCAGCGCAGGCGTGACGTCTTCCGGCTTCTGCGTCGCCAGCAGCGTGTCGACGTAAGCGCTTGGGCTGCTCATCTGCTCGCGCTGCTGATTGACCTCGAATTGGTACAGGCGAATGTCGGCGATTTCGTCAGCCAGGCCGCTGTCGAGTTTGAGCTTGGGCAGCGACTGCTTCTGTTTGTAGAGGATTTTCGACAGCAGCAGGCTGCCGCTCAACACGTTGATCTGCTCGTCCAGCGCCTGATCGGTTTGCGTGATGGCATCCAGCTGGGTCTTGGTTTTCAGGTTCTGCTGGGTCAGCTCGTTGAGGCGGTCTGTGCCGCGCAGCAGGTAGTCGGAGAGCTTGAGGTTGGCGGCGCTTTCGGTCGCCAGCAGGCTGCTGCCGCCTGCTTTCTGCGCTTCGAGGGACAACTGCGCCACGGTTTCCTGGGACTGGGCGCGACGCTTCTCGTTGATCAGCGTTTGCAGGTCCTGGATTTCCTGATCCTGGCGATTGACCTTTTCCGTGAGCAGGTCGCGCTGGCTGCCGCCGAGGTCCTGCAACTGGCTGTTGCCGGCGAGCTCCTGACGACGCAGGGCAATCAATGCATTCAACGAGGCCTGTTCAGCGTTCAAGGCGTTGCGCTGGTCGGCGTTGATGGTCTTGCCACCGTCCTTGCCGGACTTGAGGATGCTGTTAATGGCCTGAATGCGCGTCTGGCTGCTGCTGATCTCGGCCTGGGCGCGCTCTGGTCTGGTTTGCGCAGTGATGGTCAGGCTGTTGGCATCATTGAGGGCTTTCTGCAGATCAGCCTGCTGGGCGCTGCGCTGACTCAGTACTTGCTCAAGCTGCGGCACGTCCAGATTGGCGTAACGCTGCGCGACCGGTATGACTTTGCTGGCTTTGAGCTTGGTCAGCTCGCGCTGGTTCTCGGTGGTCTGTCGGGGTGCATCGGCAAGCTGCTTTTTCAGGTCTTCCAGCTTCTGCTGGTTGTCCTTCTGGCTGGACAGAAACGTCAGCGTCTGTTCCAACACCTGCTGCAGCGCTTTCTGGTCGTCAGCGGTCAGCTTGCGGTCGGCGATCTTGTCCAGACTGCGCTGGACGGCCTCGCTGGACAGGGGAGGCGTATCGGCGGCATGCGCCGGTACGGACGACAGGCAAAGCCCAAGCAGAGCCGAGGCAAAAAGGTTTCGCAGCGTGAACATAGACACCGGGTCGAGCGAGCAGAAATGGGGGCAGTTTAAAGGAACAGCCCGGGGCCCGGGCGGCTTCCTTCGGGGAATCTGACGCCCACTTTGAGGATCTTGTTCCCGTCCATAACCGCAACTGTCCAAATAGTTCCATTCCATTCGATCTGGTCGCCCACGATCGGCGCGCCGCGATTCTTCTGAATGATGAACTGACTCAGCGGCATCCCCGGATCCAGCCCGTCGAGTTTCAGGCCGTAGAGTGCCGCGACAGCCCCCAGCTCAGCGTCTCCTTCGAGAACGAAGTCGCCGAAGAAGCGCAGATCCAGACCCCGCTGCGGCGCCTGACTGAACAGCTTGCCGAGTGCAGGAAGGTCGTGTTCGTGGCCGATGACGCACAGCAGATCGCCGACTTCCAGCACCGTACTACCCGACGGGTGGAGCAGTTGCTGACCACGGAACAGCGCTGCGATCCGCGTGCCTTCGGGCATTTTCAGCTCGCGCAATGCGGCGCCGATGCACCACTTTTCTGCGCCAAGGCGATACACGAACAGCTCCCACTCGCTGGTGACATGGACTTCCAGCGCCGCGCGGGAGATCGGCGCCGGATCAGGCGGCACCGTCACTTTCAGCCATTTCGCCACCCACGGCAGGCTCGTGCCCTGAACCAGCAGCGACACCAGCACGATGAAGAACGCGAGGTTGAAGTACAGCTGCGCATGGGGCAGGCCGGCCATCAGCGGGAACACCGCCAGAATGATCGGTACCGCGCCGCGCAAGCCTACCCAGGCGATAAAGGCTTTTTCGCGACCGTGGAACACCCGGAAGGGCAGCAGCCCCGCCAGCACCGACAGCGGCCGCGCCACCAGAATCATCCACAACGCCAGGCCCAGCGCCGGCAGCGCGATCGGCAGCAAATCATGGGGCGTGACCAGCAGGCCCAGTACCAGAAACATGCCGATCTGTGCCAGCCAGGCCATGCCGTCGAGCATGTGCAGAATGCCGTGGCGGCTGCGAATCGGCTTGTTGCCCAGTACCAGACCGCACAGGTAAACCGCGAGGAAGCCGCTGCCGTGGATGGCGTTGGTCAGTGCGAAGACGACGAGACCACCGGCGACCACCAGGATTGGGTACAGGCCGTTTGCCAGATTAATCCGGTTGACCAGTTGCAGCATGATCCAGCCGCCGCCCAGCCCGATGATGCCGCCGATGCCGAATTCCTGAATCAGGTGGCCCAGCAGGCTCCAGTGCAGGCCGGTTTGTCCGCTGGACAACATGTCGATCAACGTGACCGTGAGGAACACCGCCATCGGGTCGTTGCTGCCGGATTCGATTTCAAGGCTGGCGGTCACCCGCTCGTTGAGGCCTTTGCCGCCCAGCAGCGAGAACACGGCGGCGGCGTCTGTGGAACCGACGATGGCGCCGATCAACAGGCCCTGGATGATGTTCAGGTCAAACAGCCAGGCGGCAACCATGCCGGTCAGCCCCGTGGTGATCAGCACCCCGACCGTCGCCAGCGACAAGGCGGGCCAAAGTGCAACCCGGAAGCTCGCCACCCGCGTGCGCAAGCCGCCATCGAGCAGGATGACCGCCAGCGCCAGGTTGCCGACCAGATAGGCCGTTGGGTAATTATCGAAGATGATGCCGCCGCCATCGACGCCCGCCACCATGCCGACGGCGAGGATGATCACCAGAATGGGAATGCCGAGGCGGGAGGACAGCGAGCTGACCAGAATACTTGCACCCACCAGCAACGCGCCGATCAGGAACAGGCTGTTGATGGTCGTGGCATCCAAGGGCGGTACTCCAGAAACGAATTCGAACAAGCGAGGGCGCGAACTGACCATGCAGTCCGCGTGCCAAGGGATTTAACCTGTTGAATTGCATGGCTGTCAAAGCGTAATTCCAGATGGGTGGGCTAATGTTGCCGCAGGGCCCGCCCTGCCACTCGCATGCCGCTGTGCATACAGGTTTCCCAGATGACGGCGGTAATACCTATTTATGCCAGTCACTGGCGTGGACTCTGGTCACCTTCTGTTTCTATCCAGAAGAAGTGATCACCATGAACGTACAAGCCCACCCATTACCCGAATCGGATGAGCGTCAGCTCAAAAAAATGGCGAGCCGTTATGTCGCCGATTACCCCGATCTCAACGCGCTGGCGAGGTCCGCTGCGCAGAACATCATTTTCAGGCACACCGGTAAGCATCTGGATCCTGATCAGGTGTATTGGCATCGTTTCTCAACCGCCAGCAGCAGTTCACGGTCTTTTACCGGATGGCAGCATGCTGGTAAGGCGGTGAAGTCGATGACGATGACCGAGTTGGTGATTCGCCGTTTCGACGTTAGCGAGCAGCAAGCCCCGGACGAGCTGGCGGTGTATGGCGGTTTCTACACCGACGGCCCCGAACATGGCGTTTTCAATGAACAGAATGAAGTGCGCATGCTTCCGGCAGAGGTGCTCAACGATTTCTGGGCCCTCGATTTCAGTGCGGGCTACCGGCGCCAGATGGACCGGTTCTGGGCTCAGCACAGCGACAACTTCTGCGTGCTTGCCAAGGTGCGCTACTTGGCGTCTGCGGGAGAAAGCCTGAGCAGAGGTCTGTTGTCGGCGACGGATTTCGACGCACTGCGCAGCGTCCTGACTGCCGGGGGTGACTCTGTGACGCTTGAGCAGCTGCGTGAGCCCGCGCCTGCGACGTCAGCGGTATCGGTGTTCCATCTGGAACTGGGCGCGTTCAAGGCTCGGGACATTTTGCGTGTTGTCGATGAGGGTGGCCGTCAGATCCTCTATGTCTGCGGTGCGCAAACCCCTTTCTACTGCTTCGATACCCATCAACAGGTGTACGAATGGTTGAAGGCGCAGTTCCTTTCCCTTGGCACTCGAGAGGCTATTTGCGCTCGCTTTCTGCATTCGGCGAGCGATTGGGACACGCACCGCGGTGCGTTTCAGCGCGATGTGACTCAACTGCTGATGAGCGACCACGATAACGCGGGGGTCAATCGCGGGGCGGCACCGATTCCGGGTGATCCGTTCGCCTATCTTCGTGATGTCGCCCGTCACGACATGACCGCTGACGCCACCACCCTGTTGACCGATAACAGCGACCTTCGCAAGCAGATCTGGCTGGGGTATCTGAACGCCTTTCTCTCCGTGTTCGGCAATCTGGCGCCGCTGGGTTGGCCGCTGGCATTGGCTGTGGTGGGCGCGAGCCTGATCAGCACCGGATTGAGCATCGATCAGGCGGTCAACGCTAAAAACGCCGAACAACGCAGGCGGGGTATCTTGGGCGCCATCGCCAGCGCTATTTATCTGTTCGTGAACCTGCCGCTGCTGTCGCGCCTGGGGGCTGATGTCAGGGAACCCATGAGGCCCCGAAGCCCAACGGGGCTGAGCGCAGGTGCCGATGCCCTGCCGACTCCCGTGGCCACCGATCCTTTGTCCGGCATGAGCAACAACGTTGCCCTTGAATCGCTGACGCCGGTCTCGGAGCAAGGGCTCTATCAAGGGACATATCGGCTGGGCAATGGCGAGACATGGGCGTTCATCGACGGGCAGGCGTATCGGTTGAGCCTCGATGAAAGCCTGGGCAGCTGGGTCATCGTCGATCCCCAGAACCCGTTTGCGTTCAGTGGCAGATGCCCGGTTCGGTTCGATGGGCAAGGCCGGTGGGAACGGCTTCCCATCCCGGGCCTTGCTGGCGGTGCACCCATGGACGCCGGCGCCCTGGCGGTCACTTCGCCGCCTGCGACGCCCTTTTCCAGCGTGCAATCGGCATTCTGGGATCGCTTCATGCAGCTCAACCTGTTTGATGAGCAGCTGTATTCCGAGGCCGCTCTGGCCCGGCAAAAGGCCGTGGTGGAAGTGTTCTGCATGGAGCCACAGGAAATAGTCTCGACCGACTCCGAGGGTGAAGACGTGCATTTTGATCAGTGGGGCGCCAAGCATCGCGTGTTCAAGACCGCAGACGGTGAATACGTCGGCTCTTCCATCAAGCACTACACCCACGAAGACGATGCGTATAACCAGTTTTTGCGAACCGGCGTGGCGATCTATTCCGATCAAGTCGCGCTGGTACAAAAGCTCGTCGAGGATGTCAGCACGCTGGGGTACAACAATGACGTCGCACTGTATCGCGGCGGCAGTGGGGCGCGTGGTACGTCGGGGGCCTTTTTTCGCACCGGCGAGGTGACCGTGGGCGATGTGCTGGTCAATACCGACATCACCTCGTTCAGCGAAAATCCCTATCAGGCGCGCACTTTTGCCAGCAGTCAGGCAGGCGCCCATGCCAGTGCCACGAATACCCCGGTCCGTTTCGACGACACCAGCGTGGTGTTTGTGCTGCCGGAAAAACAGTACTTGGGCGCGGCACCCATCGCGCCGTTCTCCGCGAGTCCGGACGAGGCTGAGGCTATCTTTTTGCCCGGGCACTATTTTCAGATCGACAGCATCGAGCAAGTGATCGGGACGTTTTATCGGTTCATGAAAGTACAGCTGCGCGAAGTCACCGGTCCGGTCCCGGGCCGAAAATTGCTCGACATGCGAACCGCAGAGCCTTTCAGTCGCCAGGGTTACGCGGCCCGACTGGGAAGCGCCGGGCGGGTGTTGGTCGATTGTTTTTTCCCGTCTCAACAACCCTGAACTGCCTGCTCATTTCGTAAGCAATAATTATCTATGGCGGCCCGGCGTGCCTGTCGGTGGACTCTAAGGGCTCACTCACTGACAGGATGTCGGGTTATGAAAGACAGAAAGGATACGACCGCTCTGCAGCGCAGAGCTGACGCGCTTGGGCGCAGCCGCGACAGCTCGCGACCTTCGGGCTGGGGTGGCCAGCGAGGCGAAGACTGGGGAGACAGTGGCTGGAATGAGCCACCCGTGCCGCGCGACCAAGACGGGTGGCCCGTCGAGCCTGCCCCCGGGAAAGAAGTCGACGCTCACGCCACGCTGCTGAGCGACTGGCTCGGTCAGCAGCACGTGCGGTACGAATCGCCCCATGACTACGCACGCACGCAGGCGCAAGCCTACCTGCTCCAGCACTTCCCGGAAGAAACTGACCCTGATGAATTGCTGATCACCACGCTGTACCTCAATGGTCAGGATGCTGCGCCCCAGCGAGCCAACATCGCTCACGCCTTCACGCTGACCGACGCGCTGATGCATAACTGGCAGCAGGCAGGTAACGGCGACTGGTTTGATCATCTGGGTCACGTGCAGTCGTATCGCGAGGGAGGGTATCCCGCACGTGTCTCGCCCACGCCTCTGAACCTTCCGGATTGTTTCGCCTATGAGGCCGTTTATCGCAGAACCTCCCCGCAGCGATTTGATGCCTCCACCCACACGTCCATCGACCCCAAGGCGTTCAAGGCCTTCGTCTGGGATAACGCATTGCTCGATCACTACGAGAGGACGCTCGACACGTTCTGGGAACAGCATGGCGGTGACTACAACCTGCTTCTCAAGGCTGCCTTGCTCAAGTCAGCCTACATCCAGCATTCCGAAGGCTCGATGAGCCAGGAGGACAAAGCGCTGGTGCTCAAGTCCCTGGGCCTCGATCCGTCACAAGCCTGGGAGCAACTGACATTCGAATCATTCCGCGATGCACCTCTTTCCCATGCGTTCACGTTCCGCGAACTCATTCTGTATCGCTATGCAGCGACCGACATCATTGTGATCAGGGATGAACAGACAGGCCGGCTAGTGGTTTATATCCCCGGCAACTCGTCGCCTTTTCATGGCTTCAACGATCTCACAGCGCTACAGAACTGGATCGCGCTGCAGTGTAAAGACACCCGCAAACGGCAGGCCCTGGAGCGTCACTTCAAACTTGAAGACGACAGCGACGGTCTTTTTCTGAGCGGTCTCCATACGACGCTGGCCGGTCTTGCGGTCTTTCCGCACCTGCTGAACGGTGCGACAGGCAGTTGGCCCCCTTATCGGGAGATCGCGCTCGGTGCCGCACTTTCCCCTTGGCCGTTTTCCCACTTTCGCCAAAGCCTGCAGGATCGTCAGCGCTCTGATGCGGCGCTGAGTATTCGCACGCAAAGCGACTACCGCAAAGAGGTGCTCGCGCAGCGGTTGTCCACCGCCATCAGCGTCACGGGAGCCATCGCAATGGTCGTGCCCGAGCTGTGGCTGCCATTGGCGGCGATGTCGGTCGCGCTTCTGGGGCTAGGGGCAGACGAGGTGATCGAGGGCAAGACCTATGAAGAACGAAAAAACGGTGTTGGCCGCCTTGTCTTCGGTGTTTTGAATGCGGTGCCGGCCATTGCCCAGGGCGCCGTGGAGATTATTGACGCAGCCGCTGCGGCGCAGCGTGCAGGCGAAGTCGTTCCGGGTGCAGCAGATGAAGTGGGGCAGGTGATCGACAGTCGGAGCGCCGAGCAGAAAGCGGCAGCGTCTGCACAACAGCAGGAGATCGATGAGGAGATTGCGCAGCAGGCGCACGAGCGAGCCAACGAAGATGCAAGCGCACGAGAGGCCCGACTGGCGCAGGAAGAGCACAGTCGCCTGCTGCGCAAAACCCAGCACGAAGCAGGTTATGACAGCGCGAAGGCGTTTGGTGTTGAGCCAGAGGGCCTTCGATCGTTGCCCCCACGTTTACGGGCGGAACTGACCCGGTTCGAGTACAGCGAGCCCCTTGATCTTTCGGGCAGCTGGACACGCGATGACGTCGGCGCCGTGTACAAATCCGTCGATCCGGCGTCAGGCGAGACCGTTTATTTCGCCAGGATTCATTCGAAGATCTACCGGGTCGAGCGGGTCGATTCGGTCAAGCAGTACAGGATTTTCTCTCCCGAAGACGCGGCCATCAAAGGTCCTTATATCAAGCGCCTTAATGGATTCTATTCAGACCTGGACCTGAGGCCAGGACTGCGGGGAGGGGAAAGCTATGGCGATGCCGTCACAGCGGCTTCCACGAAAGACCAGGGCGTGACTGCGCCTGTCGAGCGCGTTCGGGCACAGCCCCGGGTTCAGATCGATGTGCCGATGGATGGCATTGAGCAGAGGACGCTGACTGACAGTTCCGGTCATCAGGTCCATCGGTTTTACGCCATGAATACGCCGGAAGGTACGGGCGTTTATTACGATGCTGACGTCGCGTGCTGGAGACATAAAGTCACTGAGGAGCTGCTTTGGCTGGATAACAACGGCAAGTGGAGCGTGGGGGACGAGCGTCGTTATCTGAGCGTCAAAGGCCGCCTTCGCGCCGGTGTGAATGACACGGTTTACACATTTCCGCGGCTGCCAGGCGTGTCTGCGAAGTCTTTGCCCATCGATCGCACGATTCATCAGATCTGGTTAGGCGATGGATTGCCCGGACCAGACCTGATCGAAACGATCAAACAGAACATCAGGACCAGTCCGGATCTCAAGTTCGCACTTCATGTCGATATCGATTACTCCGCAACAGTGGACGGCTTGACCGCCGAGCAGCAGTTGCAGGCTGAATTTTCCAGCTTTCCCCAGATGACCATTTCGAGCCTCCAGGACGAGCAGTTCTTCGATGGCTTTTCCCTGTACGAACAGGAAAGTGCCGAGCCGTACGCCTACTTCCGTCATGGCCACAACCAGAACCTTGCGGCCGCTGCGGATGTGCTCAGGTACCGCCTGATCAGGGAGTACGGGGGCATCTACATGGATTGCGATGATGTCCTGGCCCAGTCGTTCAAGGGCCAGGCACTTGCCGCAGGCCCTTCCGATGTGCTGGTGGGCAGGTCAGTCAACTCCGAAACGCTCATGCACGTCGGCCCTGCAAACAGTCACTTTGCCAGCCATCGGGACAATCCGGTGCTCAGAGCGATGGAGACAGCGTTGCACCAGCGATTCAAACTGGGGGAAGAGGCGTTGAGGGCCCTCAAACATTCGTCCTCGGACGCCAAGAGGTATCTCGCCGAAGTGTCCCGTATCACGGGACCCGGTTTGTTCCTGGACGTCATTAAGTCGTCCCGGCCCGATTATGCGGGGCTGCTGACCGGAAACTATCGGGCGACCAGCAACATACTCTCCGTCGCGTATTCGGAACGTCTGGAGGAAGTGGAGCGGTTTTATCTGCCCTTCGCCAACCGACTGAAAATCGAGCCGGGTGGCGAAAACCTCCGGGGAGAGGCGGCGGCCCCCACTGAGGGCGTCTCGATCGTTGATCTGCCCGAGGTCCTGCCACCGACCCAGAGTGGTTTCCTGCAGCCGGATGCCCCCGCGATCAAGGTGGCGATTCCCATCGACGGCGTCAGCACGTCTGGCGGGCGTTATTCGATCATGATCGATGGCAGACAGCGCGGGGTCATTTACGATGACGACGCGAAAACCTGGAAGCTTCCGGGCACCGACTCAAGAGGGCTGAGGCTGGACCAGAATGGAGACTGGCAGTCGCGAAGCGTGCTGGATGAACCCCAGCCTATCAACCCGCACGCCAACGTCGAGGTGGTCGAACTGCCACGGCTGCCCACGATGCCCACTCACCTCAAGCCGATACCGAGAAAGATTCACTACATCTGGGTGGGCGATCAGCCGCTGGAGGAAGCCCGCATGGAAAACCTCATCAGAAACGCAAATCGCAGCCCGGATTTTCAGTCTGTTTTGCATGTGGATGTCGACAGTCAGGAAACGCTGAATCGCATTCGCGCAAGCGTGAAAAGTCGTGCGCCGTCGCTGGCGGTGTCGAACCTGCAGGATGAGAATTTCTTCGCCGCGTTCCTTCGCGGCAGGCATCAGGCGCTGTATCGCGAGGCACGAGGCGGTGCAGGTAAAAACTATGCTGCCGCCTCCGACATCCTCCGTTATCCCCTGATCGACGCCTACGGAGGCATCTACATGGACTCCGATGATGTGCTGACCGCTTCCATCAACGGTGTTCATCTTGAGGCGGCCCATGGCGACTTGCTGCTCGGCAAAGCGGTTGCTGTGCCCTCGCTGGATTTTCGCGGCTATGGCAATAGCCTGTTCGCCAGTCATGCGGGAAACCCTGTGCTTGCTCGTCTCAGCGAAGAGCTGGCCTTGCGAAACCAGGCGCAGCCCGGGTTTTTCGAGACGCCCCCTCCCACGGTTGATCGTTCCACGCCGGTCACCGAGTTGCTGACCTCGCAGGCGATGAAGGGGTACCGCAAAACCGTGTTCGAGCTGACGGGCCCGGCGCTGTTCAACGATGTATTGCGAGAGCAGCGGCCGGACTACTATCACCTGGGCATCGATCCGCCCAGTCACCTGCCCGTTCGCTCCGCCGCGTTTCAGCGGCAGCTGGAAGCATTGCAGGATCACTTCTTCCCGTTCAAACGCAAAGCGCCTGTCGAAATCGGAAATGGACACGACTGGTAGCAGGTGAGCGCGGCCCTCAGAACCACGCGTCGTGCATCGTCAGGCACGCATCATCCCGGCGCTCGAGGATCGCCAGTTCATGATGGCAGCCCGGTACTTCCCATGTCAGGAAGTACCGGGCGGCCTGCAACTTGCCCTTGTAGAAGTCGCTATCGGCTTCGTCGTTCTTCTCCAACCCTTCCTGGGCGCGAATCGCCTGCGCCAGCCAGCGCCAGCCAATCACTGCGTGCCCGAACGCCTTCATGTACAGCGCCGAGTTGGCCAGTGTCGCGTTGACCTTGCCCTGGCCCAGATCGGTGAGCAATCCAAGTGTGACCCCTTGCAGGCGGGTGACCAGTTGCTCCAAGGGTTGTCGCAATACCGTCAGCGATTCATGGGCCTGCGCGCGCTCGCAGGTATCAGCGATCAAACGAATCAGTTGCTTGAGCCCGGCGCCTCCGTTTTGCGCCAGTTTCCGGCCCAGGAGGTCCAGCGACTGAATGCCATGGGTGCCTTCATGAATCGGGTTCAGGCGGTTGTCGCGGTAGTACTGCTCCACCGGGTACTCCCGGGTGTAACCATGGCCGCCGAGAATCTGGATCGCCAGTTCGTTGGCCTTCAGGCAAAACTCCGAGGGCCAGGACTTGACGATGGGCGTCAGCAGGTCGAGCAGCTCGTGGGCGTGTTTGCGCACCTCCTCGCTCTCGCCCGTTTGCGTGTCGTCGAACAGGCGAGCGGCGTACAGACCCAGGTCAAACGAGCCTTCGACGTAGGCTTTTTGCGTCAACAGCATACGTTTCACGTCGGCGTGCTGAATGATCGACACCGGCGCGCCGTCCGGTGACTTGCTGTCAGGCAGTCGGCCCTGGGGGCGTTCGCGGGCGTATTCCAGTGAATACAGATAACCGGCATAACCCAGCATGACTGCGCCCATGCCGACGCCGATGCGCGCCTCGTTCATCATCTGAAACATGCAGCTGAGGCCTTGATGGGGCTTACCAACCAAGTAGCCGACGCAGTTGCCGTTGTCGCCGAAGTTCAGCGCGGTAGACGTGGTGCCGCGCCAGCCCATCTTGTGAAACAGGCCGGCCAGGATGACGTCGTTGCGCTCACCGAGGCTGCCGTCGTCGTTAACCAGAAACTTGGGGACGATGAACAGGGAAATGCCTTTAACGCCCGCTGGTGCGTCGGGCAGTTTGGCGAGGACCAGGTGGACGATGTTTTCGGAGAGCGGGTGATCGCCGCCCGAGATAAAGATCTTGTTGCCGCGCAGGCGATAGCTGCCGTCTGCGGCGGGCTCGGCGCGGGTGCGGATGTCTGACAGCGACGAGCCCGCGTGGGGCTCGGTCAAAGCCATAGTGCCGGAGAAGCGACCCTCGACCATCGGTTGCAAAAAGCGCCGCTTTTGCTCATCGGTGCCGAAGTTTTCGATCAGATTTGCCGCGCCCATGGTCAGGAAGGGGTAGGACGCCGTCGCGGCATTGGCGGACTGGAAGTGGGCAAAGCAGGCCTGAGAAAGCAGGGTCGGCAGCTGCATGCCACCGGCTTCGAAGTCCCGGGCGGCATTGAGAAAACCAGCCTCGAGGAAAGCGTCCACGGCGGGTTTTACTTCCGGGATCAGCACCGCTGCGCCGTTCTCATAGCGCGGCTCGTTCTCGTCGTTTTTACGGTTGTGGGGCGCGAAGTATTTCTCCGCGACGTTGCGTGCCGTGCTGATCGCCGCTTCGAAGGTTTCCCGACTGTGCTCTGCGAAACGCTCGCGTTGGGTCAGCGCCTCGGCGTCCAGCACTTCATACAGCTCGAAAGCCAGATTGCGTGAACTGAGCAGCGTCTCGGACATGGCGGCGTACCTTTCTTGGGAATGCCGTCGAGTCTAGGGGCGAGGGGGAGGGGTGAACAGGATGATTGATGCGGGTGATGGGGCGATCAAACGGGGGGTGAACGCAGGTCGGATGACCTGCGCACCCCCTGCACTTATCCGATCGTCATGAGGCTCGCGTTACCGCCCGCTGCTGCGGTATTCACGCTCAGCGCACGCTCGATCACCAGGCGCTCCAATGCAATGTTGGTTTCGCCTTTGGACAAGCCGTGAACGCCGACAATAGCGCCGCTGCGTTGAGCGACCTGTTCGCAGATGGCGCGCAACTGATCGGAATCACCGTGGTGCAATACCGCGTCAATGGCGACCTCATCCTTGTGCCAGTCGGCGACCAGCTTGATGCGCGACTGAACGTCCTTCGGCAGACGGTTGCGCAGTGACTTGGCCGGCTCAACGTCCGGCACGATCGCCGTGCTGCCCACCGCCATCACGGCGGCCAGTTGCGCCAGCAGATCCGTCTCATCCTCGGCCAGGCACAACACGTGTTCACGGGGCAGGATGCTGTAACTATTGCGCTCGCCGGTGGGGCCCATGAGCGTGCGGGTCACGCCGCTTTGGGATTGCTCGGCGAACTGGCTGCACAGCGCTTCCAGGCCGCTGAGTTGCTGAGTGCCTGCCCAGGCGTTGAGCGCATTCAGCGGCTTGAGCATCGCCTCTTGCATGCGGGTGTCCGGCGCCTGTTGTGCATCGCGGGCGGCGAAGGATTTCTGCACGGCGTCGGCGGGGCGCGTCGACAGCAAACGGTACAGATACAGCGGTCCACCGGCTTTCGGACCGGTCCCCGACAGACCTTCGCCACCGAACGGCTGCACACCCACCACGGCGCCAACGATGTTGCGGTTGACGTACATGTTGCCGGCGTTGACGTTGTCGATGACCTTGGCGATGGTCTCGTCGATGCGCGTGTGCACGCCCAGTGTCAGGCCATAACCGGAGGCGTTGATCTGCGCGATCAACGTGTCCAGCTCACGGCGCTTGTAGCGCACGACGTGCAGTACCGGGCCAAAGATTTCCCGTTGCAACTCGTCGAAGCTGTCCAGCTCGATCAGCGTCGGCATCACGTAGGTGCCGCGCTTGATCTCGTCGCTGTCGGCAATGGCGACCTGATACACAGTGCGGCCTTTGTCGCGCATGGCCTGAATATGTTTCTCGATACCGGCCTTGGCTTCTTGATCGATCACCGGACCGATGTCCACCGACAGGCGTTCCGGGTTGCCGAGGCGGCTCTCAGCCATCGCACCTTTGAGCATCTCGATGACACGATCGGCGGAGTCTTCCTGCAGGCACAGCACGCGCAGCGCTGAGCAGCGTTGACCGGCGCTGTCGAACGCCGAGGACACCACGTCGATGACCACTTGCTCAGTCAGCGCCGAGGAATCGACGATCATCGCGTTCTGGCCACCGGTTTCAGCGATCAGCGGAATCGGCCGGCCCTGGGCATCGAGACGGCCGGCGACGTTGCGCTGCAGCAAGCGGGCAACTTCGGTAGAGCCGGTGAACATGACGCCCTTGACGCGATCATCGCCGACCAGTCGCGCGCCGACGGTTTCACCCCGGCCTGGCAGCAGTTGCACCACGCCTTCGGGAATACCGGCTTCGAGCAGAATGCGGACGGCCTGCGCGGCAATCAGCGGTGTTTGTTCAGCGGGTTTGGCGAGTACCGGATTGCCCGCCGCCAGGGCTGCGGCGACCTGACCGCTGAAAATCGCCAGCGGGAAGTTCCACGGGCTGATGCATACCACGGGGCCCAACGGGCGGTGAGCGTCGTTGCTGAAATCATTGCGCGCCTGCACCGCGTAGTAGCGCAGGAAATCCACGGCTTCGCGCACTTCGGCGATAGCGTTGGCGAAGGTCTTGCCGGCTTCGCGGGCCAGCAGGCCCATCAACGGCTGAATCTCGGCTTCCATCAGGTCGGCGGCGCGCTCAAGGATGGCGGCACGTTCGGCAGGCGGCGTCGCTTGCCAGATCGGGCCGGCGCTCAGGGCGCTGAGCAGGGCGTTATCGACGTCTTCCAGACTCGCTTCCTGCACGTGGCCAACCACGTCACGCAGATCGGACGGGTTCAGGACCGGCGCTTCAGTGCCGGCGCTGACCGGGCTGCCCAGCATAGGGCCGGCCTTCCAGTCGTTGTGCGCCGTGGCGAGCAGGGCCGAAGACAGCGACGCCAGACGATGTTCGTTGGCCATGTCGATGCCGGCCGAGTTGGCGCGTTCGCTGCCGTACAGGTCGCGGGGCAACGGAATGCGCGGGTGCGGCAGGCCGAAACCACCTTCCTGAGTCGCCATACGCTCGATGCTGGACACTGGGTCGGCCACCAGTTCCTGTATCGATATGGACTGGTCGGCGATGCGGTTGACGAAGGAAGTGTTGGCGCCGTTTTCCAGCAGTCGACGCACCAGATACGCCAACAGCGTTTCGTGGGTGCCGACCGGTGCATACACCCGGCACGGCCGGTTCAGCTTGCCGTCGGCGACCTTGCCTACGACCTGCTCATACAAGGGCTCGCCCATGCCGTGCAGGCACTGGAACTCGTACTGACCGGGGTAATAGTTCTGACCGGCAATGTGGTAAATCGCCGACAACGTGTGGGCATTGTGGGTCGCGAACTGCGGGTAGATGACTTCCGGCACCGACAGCAGTTTGCGCGCGCAGGCGATGTAGGAAACGTCGGTGTAAACCTTGCGCGTGTAGACCGGGTAGCCTTCCAGGCCCTCGACCTGAGCGCGCTTGATTTCGCTGTCCCAGTACGCGCCTTTCACCAAACGGATCATCAGGCGATGACGGCTGCGGCGTGCCAGGTCGATGACGTAATCGATCACGTAAGGGCAGCGCTTCTGATAGGCCTGAATGACAAAACCGATGCCGTTCCAGCCGGTCAGTTGCGGTTCGAAGCACAGGCGTTCGAGCAAATCCAGCGACAGCTCCAGGCGGTCGGCTTCTTCGGCATCGATGTTCAGGCCGATGTCGTATTGCTTGGCAAGCAAGGTCAGCGAAAGCAGGCGCGGGTACAACTCGTCCATCACGCGCTCGTATTGCGCCCGGCTGTAACGCGGGTGCAGGGCGGACAATTTGATGGAGATGCCCGGCCCTTCATAGATGCCACGGCCGTGGGAAGCTTTGCCGATCGAGTGGATGGCCTGCTCGTAGGACGCCAGGTATTTCTGCGCGTCGTGCTCGGTCAGCGCTGCTTCGCCGAGCATGTCGTAGGAATAACGGAAACCTTTCGCCTCGAACTTGCTGGCGTTGGCCAGGGCTTCGGCGATGGTTTCGCCGGTGACGAACTGCTCGCCCATCAGGCGCATGGCCATGTCCACGCCCTTGCGAATCATCGGTTCGCCGGACTTGCCGATGATGCGGCTGAGCGAGGAGGTCAGGCCGGCCTCGTTGTGGGTGCTGACCAGTTTGCCGGTCAGCAGCAGGCCCCACGTGGCGGCGTTGACGAACAGCGACGGACTGTTGCCCAGATGCGGGTGCCAGTTGCCGGTGCTGATCTTGTCGCGGATCAACGCGTCGCGGGTGCCTTTGTCGGGGATGCGCAACAAGGCTTCAGCCAGACACATCAGTGCCACGCCTTCCTGGGATGACAGCGAGAATTCCTGCAGCAGGCCCTGGACGATGCCGGCGCGCCCGCCGGCGCTCTTCTGGTTACGCAGCTTTTCGGCAATCGACGCGGCGAGCTTGTGCGTTGCATCGGCCATCGGCGCAGGGAGGCGCGCCTGCTCGATGAGCATCGGCACCACTTCAGGCTCGGGGCGGCGGTAGGCCGAGGTGATCGCAGCGCGCAACACCGACTGGGGAAGAATGCTTTCGGCGAATTCAAGAAATGCCTGATGGCCATTTTCGGCGGGCAGGTCACCCTGATCGTCGGCGTCTTTGCCACCTTGTCCACTGAGTTCATTCAGCGTCGCACCGCCCTCGAGCTTCTCCAGATAATTGAAGATCGCCTGCTTGATCAGCCAGTGGGGCGTCCGGTCGATGGACTGCGCCGCCGCTTTCAATCGCTCACGGGTGGGGTCGTCGAGTTTGACACCGAGGGTGGTGGTGGCCATTTCTTATCCTCATGACAGCCACGGTCATGTGGCTTAGCTGCGGCAAGATTAGCTGTGCGACTGCAAGGGTGCAACCGGGTGCAACCGCTTTTTTCAAAGTGTTTCACGGGTGCCCCGTATTGAGCCGAACCGCCCTGATTCAGCTCCGTTGAGGTGCCCCGCAGGGCAGGGCTCTATTTGGCGGCTCCCCGTAAACACGGCATATGTGGCACTTTGATCTAATTTGTAAAAAAGCTCAGTGAAGTCTTTTTTCGGGTTGCACCTGCTCCGGGATGTCCTCTAGGATGCGCCGCTTTGGTGCATTCAAGCGGTGTGCAGCGGCGAACTTTTTGCCAGCCCGCAACATACGCGAGCAGCCTTGCTGCGAACCTGATGCCTCAGGAGAACGTCGCTCTGCTCGCGCCTATAAAAACAACGCCGGAACCTAACCGATGAGTGTCAGCAACCCTACCTTGATCACCTTCGTGATCTACATCGCCGCGATGGTCCTCATAGGACTCATGGCCTACCGCTCCACCAATAATCTCTCGGACTACATTCTCGGCGGGCGCAGCCTCGGCAGTGTGGTCACGGCGCTTTCAGCCGGTGCATCGGACATGAGCGGCTGGCTGCTCATGGGCTTGCCGGGCGCGATCTACATGTCCGGTCTGTCGGAAAGCTGGATCGCCATCGGGCTCATCATCGGGGCCTACCTGAACTGGCTGTTCGTCGCCGGTCGCCTGCGGGTACAGACCGAGCACAACGGCGATGCGCTGACCCTCCCGGATTACTTCTCCAGCCGCTTTGAAGACAACAGCGGCCTGCTGCGGGTGATTTCCGCCATCGTGATTCTGGTGTTCTTCACGATCTACTGCGCCTCCGGCATCGTCGCTGGCGCGCGGCTGTTCGAAAGCACGTTCGGGATGTCCTACGAAACCGCCTTGTGGGCCGGCGCTGCGGCGACGATCGCCTACACCTTCATCGGCGGCTTCCTGGCCGTCAGCTGGACAGACACCGTGCAAGCCACCCTGATGATCTTCGCGCTGATCCTTACGCCGATCATCGTGCTGCTGGCGACCGGTGGCGTCGACACCACGTTCATGGCCATCGAAGCGCAGGACCCGAGCAACTTCGACATGCTCAAGAACACCACTTTCATCGGCGTCATTTCGCTGATGGGCTGGGGCCTGGGCTACTTCGGTCAGCCGCACATCCTGGCGCGTTTCATGGCCGCTGACTCGGTCAGGTCGATTGCCAAGGCCCGCCGTATTTCCATGACCTGGATGATCCTCTGTCTGGGTGGCACCGTTGCCGTGGGTTTCTTCGGCATCGCGTACTTTTCGGCGCATCCGGAGGTGGCAGGGCCCGTGACTGAAAACCACGAGCGCGTCTTCATCGAGCTGGCCAAGATCCTGTTCAACCCGTGGATCGCCGGTGTGCTGCTGTCGGCGATTCTTGCGGCGGTCATGAGCACGCTGAGCTGTCAGTTGCTGGTCTGTTCAAGTGCGCTGACCGAAGACTTCTACAAAGCCTTTCTGCGCAAAAGCGCGTCCCAGACAGAGCTGGTGTGGGTAGGCCGGGCCATGGTGCTGCTGGTTGCGCTGATCGCGATCGCCTTGGCCGCAAATCCTGAAAACCGCGTGCTGGGTCTGGTCAGCTACGCCTGGGCAGGGTTCGGCGCGGCATTCGGGCCAGTGGTGCTGATCTCGGTGATCTGGAAAGGCATGACCCGCAACGGCGCGCTGGCGGGGATTCTCGTCGGCGCGATTACCGTCGTGGTGTGGAAGCACTTCGAGCTGCTGGGCCTGTACGAAATCATCCCCGGCTTCATCTTCGCCAGCATCGCGATCGTGCTGTTCAGCGTCGTCGGTAAAGGCCCGACGCCGGGCATGCTGACGCGCTTTGAAGCAGCAGAAAAAGAGTACAAGGCGGCGTAAAGGCCGCCTGCTCAAAGCCCGCGCGACGTCAACGCTCGGGCTCTTGAGCGACCGCACCCGATTTAGTTGTGGTCGGCGTCCAGGTTGAAGAACATGGTCTTGCCGCCTTCGCTGGTATAGCCAGTGTGATCCTGGGTATAGACCCCGGCCTTGAAGTAAAGCTGCTGTTTACTCCAGGTGGCGCTGATCCGGTCGTTCCAGCCCATCCCGTGGGCGGTCACGCTGAGCAACCCGGCTTTATTCAGGTGGATCACGTAATTGAACGTCTCGTTCAGGCTGACGTTTTCCGCCACCGTGATTACGCGCGCTTTTTTGTCGTCGGGGTGATAGCGGACCTTTGCGACGATGTTGCCCATGTGCGTCGCTTCCAGGTACTGATATTCGACCTTCAGCAGGGGCTGCGTGCTTTCGTAGACGTGGATTTGACCGATGACCACCCTGCCGGAGGACGGCACCTGAAGGACCTTGAGCTTGGCATTCAGGTAATTGTCGGCGTCCTGGTAGTACCAGTTGTGCAGCGTGCCGTTGGACCAGGTCTCGCGCAATTCGGTACGTGGGTAGATCGCATTGGCGGTCTTGCTTCCGGTGACCGGTGCCCAGAATGTGATGTTCGATGAGCCGGACTTGAAGTACTTGCCGTCGTAACCTTGAAGCAGTTGCTGTGTCTCGATAGTGGCGGGGGGCGAGCCCACTGGAATGCTCAGATTCCACGTTCCCAAATCAATCATGTCTAGTCGTCCGATATGTCTCATTGCCAGCAAAGTTGCGGGCGAAAGGGGGTTGGGGGCAGCTTTTTATACGGTTCCACGGCGCGTTTGTTAACGTGAATCTGTCGGATGGTTGACGTCAAAGTGCCGCTATTTGAGCCGCAGCGCAGAGTCCTCCTGACATTCAGCGCCGTTACCGTTAGTCGGTTGGATGGCACTTTTTGGATGGCGCTACTATGGCCGCCTTCTTTTTTCCCCAATCGAAGCTAGAGTAATGGCCTATCAGGCCCTCAGCGGGGACGTTCCCCGGGCAGTAAAGTGAATGATGAGTAGCAGCATGGAATGCGTGCAGTCCCTGCCACTAAGTGGCAAATCAGTATTGTTGGTTGTTGATGATTACCCGGAAAATCTGGTGACCATGTGCGCAGTCCTGCAGCGACAGGACCGGGAAATCATCACCGCCGCCTCAGGCATGGAAGCGTTGGGTATTTTGCTGGACCGAGATGTCGATCTGGTGCTGCTTGATGTGCAGATGCCGGACATGGATGGTTTCGAAGTCGCCCGCCTTATGCGTGGCAGTCTGCGAACGCGGTTGACGCCGATCATCTTCCTCACTGCCAACGAACAATCCCGCGACTCGGTGCACAAGGGCTACGCCAGCGGCGCAGTCGATTACCTGTTCAAGCCCTTCGATCCCAATATTCTCAGGCCCAAGGTTCAGGCGCTTCTGGAGCAGCAGCACAATCGGCGTGCCCTGCAGAAGCTGAGCCGCGAGCTTGAATCGGCGCGGGCATTCAACGCCTCGGTGCTGGCGAACGTGGCCGAAGGCATTCTTGTGGTGTCCGAAGACGGCGTTGTCAGTTTCGCCAATCCGGCGATCTGCCGCTTGCTGGGCATGACTGACGGCGAACTGCGCGGCACCGCGTTGCGCGCCTATTTGCACGAGCCCAGCGTCGGGGAATGGGTCGACTCCGGCTTTTATCATCACTATCGCCGTGCTGACACCTACCGCGTCCACGACGCCGTGTTGCGAACACCCGAGGGGCGTCAGGTCCCGGTTTCATTGTCCTGCGCGCCGCTGCCCGCCGAGCAGCGTGCCATGGTGCTCAGCGTGCTCGACATGTCAGTGGTGCGTGACCTCTACAGTCAGCTCGAGCACCAGGCCGTGACGGATTCGCTCACCGGTCTGCTGAACCGCCGTGGTTTCTATCAGACGGTCGAAGGGATGCTGCTGCGCAATGAGCATGCGGGCAAATACCTGGTTGTGCTGTACCTGGACCTCGACGGCTTCAAGGATGTGAACGACTCTCTGGGCCATGACGCCGGCGATCAGGTGTTGCAGTGGGTCGGCGGGCAGTTGAAAGACTGCCTGCGTCCTTACGACGTGCTTGCGCGGATGGGCGGCGACGAGTTCGTGGTGGTCATCGACGGGCTGGATTTCCCCGAACACGCTGCCAAGGTCGCCGAAAAGCTGATCGAGCGTGTGTCCGCGCGGCGTTTGGTGGACGGGGTAGAAGCCACGCTGGGAGCCAGTATCGGCATCGCGGTCTACCCGGACTGCGGCGCCAATCTGGATGGCCTGCTGCGTGCGGCGGACATTGCCATGTACGAAGCCAAGCGGGCAGGGCGTCAGCAATATCGTTTCTTCGATCAGTACATGAATGGTCGCGCGCGCTCGCGTCTGATGCTCGAAGAGAGCGTGCGCACGGCAATCGATGGCAAAGACTTTTCCATGGTCTACCAGCCGCAGGTCAATGTCGTCACCGGCAAGACCCGGGGCTTCGAGGCGCTGCTGCGCTGGCACCATCCGGACGCGGGCGACGTGCCGTCAGGCGTGTTCATCCCGCTGCTGGAAGAGACGCGGCTGATCAACAAGCTCGGCAGCTGGATTTTCGAGCAGGGTGCGGCGCAGCGCCAACGCTGGAGCGACGTATTCCCGGACGATCTGATCATGAGCGTCAGCGTGAGCCCGGCGCAATTCAGCCTGCCCAATCTTGCGGCCGAGCTGCAACGTGCGATGCAGATACATGGCCTGAAACCCCGGCAGCTGGAAATCGAGCTCACCGAGCCATCGCTGGTCCATAACCTGGTGCACAGCCGCAAGCAGCTGCAGAACCTGCATGACATCGGCGTGCGGGTGTCGCTGGATGATTTCGGTGCAGGCGACAGCTCCCTTGCCCACCTGCGCAACCTCGATCTGGACACTCTGAAGCTCGATCGGCACTTCATTGGCGGCATGCTGGGATCGCCCCGAGACCTGGCCGTTGCGCGCAGCATCATTGACCTGTGTCGCATGCTCGATATCGAGGTGATTGCCGAGGGCGTCGAAACCTACGAGCAGTATGAGTGGCTGGTCGACAACGGCTGCCAGATCATTCAGGGCTTTCTCATCGCTCACCCGATGCCGCCCCTTGAGGCAGAGCGTTTCGTCGAGCCGGTCGACCTGCCGATCGCGTTACAGCTGCTCGGCCAGGACTGACGCGGTAGACTCGCGCTTTTCCCGCGACCCGGTTCGACCATGACTGTCACCACGCCCATGCCGCTCAAATACCTGCAGGCCTATCCCGAAGGCCTGCAGGATCAGGTTCGGCAACTGATCGCGCAGAACCGGCTGACGGATTATCTGCAGCAGCGTTACCCGGATCGTCACGAAATCCAGAGCGACAAGGCGCTGTATGCCTACGCCCTGTCGCTCAAACAGGAATACCTGCGCAACGCGCCAAACATCGACAAAGTGCTGTTCGACAACCGCCTCGACCTGACCCACCGAGCGCTGGGCCTGCATACCACGGTGTCGCGGGTGCAGGGCGGCAAGCTCAAGTCCAAAAAGGAAATCCGGGTGGCGGCGTTGTTCAAGGAGGCGGCGCCGCAGTTTCTGAAGATGATCGTGGTCCACGAACTGGCGCATTTCAAAGAGTCGGACCACAACAAGGCGTTTTATCAATTGTGCGAACACATGCAGCCGGGCTATCACCAGTTGGAATTCGACCTGCGCATCTACCTGACCTGGCGAGACATGCAGACGGCCGTGCGCTGATCAGCCGCTAACGCTTTTCAAGGAAGTTTTGATGGAAGTCAGCAAGACCAAGAGCAGTTTTTATCGCCGCCTGTATGTGGCGTATCTGATCGACAGCGGCATCGCCAGCAGCGTCCCGGCCCTGACCGACGTCACCGGCATGCCTCGGCGCACCGCCCAGGACACCATCGCGGCGCTGGCTGATCTGGATATTGTCTGCGAGTTCGAGCAACTTGATGGCGCCCGCAATCATGCCGGCGGTTACCGGATTCGTGATTGGGGCGCGATTGACCGCCGCTGGATCGAAGGGAATCTGCAGACCATCAAGACGGTGCTGGGGTATCCGTGACGTCGTGTCAGGGGCGTTGATTCAAGAGCTTCCCGGCTAAAGCCGGTCCTACAAAGGTCCAACAAGTGGTCCGAGTCCGGATGGATCCGGCCCGGCAAGAGCCATCGGGGTTCAGATGCCGGATCAGTCCAGATCGCGACGCATGCTGATGTGAGGAATGCCGTCCTCGACGTAGACCTCGCCCACCGGATTGAAACCGTAGCGGCTGTAGTAGCCCTGCAAATGCGCCTGGGCCGAGAGGAATATCGGCTGGTCCGGCCATTGGAGCTCAGCGTGCTTCAGCGCCTGAACCATCAGCTCATGGCCCATTCCCTTGTTGCGCATCGATGGTGCAGTTACCACCCGGCCGATGGTCACGTCACCGTTCTGCTGAATCGGGTCCAGCAGGCGCAGGTAAGCGACCAGCTGATCATTTTGCCAGGCCATCAGATGGCAGGTATCGCCCAGCAAATCCTGACCGTCGACGTCCAGATACCAGCATTTCTGCTCCACCACGAACACTTGCGCCCTCAGTTGCAGGATGGCGTACAGCTGCTCTTTTCCAAGGTCGGTATGGTGTTTGCAAATCCAGTTGATAGACATGACGCCGGCCTGCGAGAAGAAGTGGATGCCGGATACTAAACGCATATCGGCGCAAGCCCAAATTCGCGGCAAACCGGGCGAGACGGAGGGTGCGGTTAACGGTGTGTCATTTTGTTGAACTGCTGCACAAACATCACAGTGTTACCAGTTGTGCAAAGCTCAAAATGAGTCTTCACTGAAGGCCAGTTGCCACAAGGAAGCTGAGCATGACGCGTTTGCTGTGCGCCGCAGGGCTGTTGGGAATGATGCTGATAGCCCAGGGCGCGGTCGCGCAGACATTGCGTCTCGCCGGCGATGCGTGGGCGCCCTATGCCGACGTGTCATTGCTGCACGACGGGCTTTCCACTGACCTGATTCGCACGGCACTGGGCCGCGCGGGCTATGACACCGAATACGAGCAAGTGCCGTGGGCGCGGGCGATTCATGGGCTGAGCGAAGGGCGGTATGACATCGTCATCAACGCCTGGTACAGCGAAGACCGCACGCGCATTGGCGTGTTCTCCGCGCCGTACCTGATCAACCGCCTGCGTTTTCTGAAGCGCAAAGACGCCTCCATCGAATTTCAGACCCTGTCCCAGCTGCACGGCTATTCGATTGCAGTGGTGCGCGGCTACGCCTATTCGCCGGAATTCGACGCCGATGCCAACCTGGAAAAGGTGCCGGTGGCGAGTTTCTCGATCGCCGTCAGGATGCTCGCTGCGGGCAGGGTCGGCTTGACGGTGGAAGACGAGTACGCGGCGCGGTTTGCCCTCAAACGCGAGCCTGCAGACGTGCAGGCAGACGTCGAATTCCTGCCCAAATCACTCAGCGAAAACAGTCTGCATGTGCTGGTGAGCCTCAAGCGGGCGGATCACCAGCAGATCGTTATGGATTTCGACAAGGCGATCGCCGACATGAAAGCGGACGGCACGTACGACAAGCTCATCAAGCTGCACGGTCTGTGATGTCGGGTTCTTTGACCGGCTCTTTGATCAAGTGCGCCGCCAGCGTGCGCAGTGGGCCTAGCTGACGGCAGATCAGGGCCAGTTGGGTTTGCACCAGCCGTTGGCCCTCGTCGATCTCTTCCGGCATCTGTTCCAGGCTCGTTGCCAGCGCTTCTTCGGCATCGCTTTGCACGGCAACCGGCTCACGCATCGCCAGGCTTTGGGCGATCTCATCGATGCTCGCGGCAAGGCTTGCTGCGGCGCCCTCGATCAGTTGCTCGCGCACTTCAGGCGGCAGCGGTGCGTCGCGGTGCGCGCCCAGCCCCGACAGGTAACTGAGCAGGGTGTGTGACAGCACCAGAAAGCGAAAACCGACGTCGGCCTCTTTGCGGAAATGCCCCGGCTCCATGAGCATGTTGGCCAGTGTGGTGGACAGCGCCGCGTCGGCGTTATGGGCGTTGCGGCGGGCCAGTCGATAGGCGAGGTCGTCGCTCTTGCCGTTCGCGTATTGCTGCATGATCTGGCGCAGGTAAATGCTGTTGCACGACAGCGTGTTGGCCAGCACCTTGTTGAGCCGGCGACCTTGCCAGTCCGGCAGGAACAGGAACACAGCCAGGCCGGCGATCAGGCTGCCCAGCAGCGTGTCCAGCAGGCGCGGCAGGAACACGCCGTAACCGTCGCCGACCTGATTGAAGCAGAACAGAATCATCACCGTGATCGCCGCCGTCGACAGCGTGTAGCGCGTGGTCCGGTTGACGAAGAAAACCACGCCGGCCAGCACCGCGCACATCGATTGCAGGACTGGCGTGGTGATCAGGTCAAACAGAATCCAGCCCGCCGTCAGGCCAATGGCCGTGCCGATGATGCGCTGCCCGAGTTTGCGTCGCGTGGCGCCGTAGCTGGGCTGGCAGACGAACACCGTGGTGAGGATGATCCAGTACCCCTGGGACGGGTGAATCAGGTGAACCATGATGTAGCCGATGACCAGCGCCAACGGCAGGCGCAGGGCGTGACGGAACAGCAGCGAGGTCGGCGTCAGTTGCAGGCGCAGGCGCGTCCAGACGTCTTTGAGGTTGCGCGGTGAGCGGTCCAGCAGGCTGCTGTCGGTGGCGTCGGCCAGGGCGTCGGGATTGCTTGCATCGCTGAGCAGCCGGTCGAGGGTGCCAAGGTTATTGGCCAGCGCCCGCAACGAACGCAGCAGCCCGCGCCACGCCGGATTGCTCTGAATCCGAAGGTGTTCGAGGGAGGCGCGCAGATCATTCAGCGCGTGGGCGAAGCTGTCGTCATAGATGAACGGCTGGCGCAGCTGGATCGACGCCGACAGGTCACGGCAGGCGCGGCCTTGCTGGCGCAGCAGGCGCTGGCAGCGAAACAATACGTCGCTATGAAAAAACGCTTCGGCCAGGGAGTTGTAGGGATAGTGCGACGAACTGGCCCGTTCGTGGATGTCCTGGGCCAGAAAGTACAGCTTCAGGTAGCGACTGACCTTCGAGCCCGGGCGACCGCTGCCGACGCGGTTAAGGATGATTTCCTTGGTCACGTTGAGCGCGCCGACGACCTTGCCGTTCTGTTTGGCAAGCTCCAGGCGCTTGGCTTCAATATCCAGGGTACGAATCGGCTCGAACAGCTCTGATTTGAGCTTCAGGTACAGGCCCAGCTCGCGAAACAGTCGGGCCAGCGCCTGCTGCACCGGCTGATTGGAAAACAGCATCTGCCACAGCACCGACAGCAGGCCGTACCACGCGGCGCCTGCGACCAGCAGCATGGGTTCGTGCCAGAAATCGGTGACTTCCCCGCCGCGCTGATCGACGCCGATCATGGTGTAGACCGAGAGAATCAGCGTCGCGTAGGCAATCGCGCCATAGCGCTCACCCAGCGCGCCGAGCATCGTCAGGCAGAACGCCGCGAAGGCAAACGCGCAGATGAACACCACGGGGTAGGGGAACAGCAGCTCCACGGACAGCGCCGCGATGCTGAAACACACCAGCGTCACGGCCAGCGCATTGAGGCGGCCTTGCCAGCTGTCATCGGTCTCCGACAGGGCGCTGGCGATAATCCCGAGGAACAGCGGGATCAACTGGGACATCTCGTTCTGGTACCAGCACAGCGCCATGCTGCCGGTCAGCGCGATAAAAACCCGCACGCTGTAGGAAAACTTGTCCAGCGCCCAGAGACGGCGGAATGTATTGCGCAACGATGTCGATGCCATGAACGCTGACGGCCTTGTTCGCGATTGATTTTGCTGAGGGATATGTACAGCGCCGGATGCGCGCTGTACATCCGGTTGGCAAAATTTATTCCGGCAGCGGATGCCAATGCTCCAAAACGCACCTTAACCCTGACTGTAACTCTGTCATGTGCGACGCGCACTTGTAGGAGCCATCGGAGGTAACGACGGTCGCGAAGGCGGATGGTCAGGCACTGAATGTGTATCGCCTGGCTCGGCCTCTTCGCGACCGTCGTAAACTCCGATTGCTCCTACAAAGATCGCGTGCGTCTGTGCCGGTGTGAGCTTGCCTGCAATGAATGCTCAGACGTACTGCGCCGCCGCATACGCTGACGCCCAGGCCCACTGGAAGTTGAAACCGCCCAGATGCCCACTGACATCCAGCACCTCGCCGACGAAGTAGAGGCCCGGCGATTTAAGGGATTCCATGGTCTTCGACGACACTTCACGGGTGTCGATGCCGCCCAGTGTCACTTCCGCCGTGCGATACCCTTCGGTGCCCGCCGGTACCACCTGCCAGCTCGCCAGTTTGGTGGCGATGTCGGCCAGTTCGGCGTGGGTGTACTGCTTCATCGGCTTGGACACGAACCACTGCTCTGCAATCAGGTTGGCCATTTTCTTGGTGAAAATCTCGCCGAGCAGCGTTTTCAGTTCACTGTTCGGGCGTTCGGCCTGTTGCTCGGTCAGCCAGCTGGGGGCGTCGTGGTCGGGCATCAGGTTGATTTCCACCGTGTCGCCCGGCTGCCAGAAAGACGAGATCTGCAGAATCGCCGGCCCACTCAGACCGCGGTGGGTGAACAGGATGTTTTCGCGAAAGCTGACGTCGTTACAGCTCACCAGGCAGTCGACCGACGTGCCGGTCAGCTCGGTGCACAGCTCTTTCAACTGATCGGTGATGGTGAACGGCACCAGGCCCGCCCGGGTAGGCAACAGCGTATGGCCGAATTGCTTGCCGACCTGATAACCGAAACCGGTCGCCCCCAGCGTTGGAATCGACAGGCCGCCCGTGGCAATCACCAGCGACTCGCAACGGAGTTCGCCCAGAGTGGTTTTCAGCAGATAACCGCTGTCGGCTTTCTCGATACACTGCACCGAGGTGTCCATGTGCAGGCTCACGCCAGCGGTGTCGCATTCGGCGAGCAGCAGATTGAGGATGTCGCTGGACTTGTTGTCGCAGAACAGCTGGCCGAGTTTCTTCTCGTGGTACGGCACGCCGTGCTTGCCCACCAGTTCGATGAAATCCCACTGGGTATAGCGGGCCAGCGCCGATTTGCAGAAATGCGGGTTCTGCGAGAGGAAGTTGGCGGGCTCGGTGTACAGGTTGGTGAAGTTGCAGCGCCCGCCGCCCGACATGAGGATTTTCTTGCCCGGCTTGTTGGCGTGGTCGATCAGCATGACCTTGCGCCCGCGCTGGGCGGCCGTGAATGCACACATCAAACCTGCGGCGCCGGCGCCGATGATCACAACGTCAGTAACGGGCAAAGCGGTGTCCTCTAACAGCTATTGATCTATGTAAGTTGCGCTGACGCCTTCGCGAGCAAGCTCGCTCCCACAGGGAGTCATGATGTCGCTCACTTGTAGGTGAACTCCACCCCCGCTGGTTCGCGGGGTCTCCGTGGGAGCGAGCTTGCTCGCGAATGGGCGTGATGCGGTATTGCGGGTGTTTACAAGATCCGAACGCGCAAGGATTTGCCCTTGATCTTGCCGTTGTTCAAACGCTCCAGTGCTTGCTTGGCCATGCTGCGTTCCACGGCGACGTAGGCCTGGAAATCAAAGATCGCGATCTTCCCCACCTGAGTGCCGGGAATGCCTGCTTCGCCCGTCAGCGCGCCCAGAATGTCGCCAGGGCGCAGTTTGTCTTTGCGGCCGGAACCGATGCACAGCGTCGTCATCGGCGGCAGCAGCTTGCCGCCTTCCTTGCGCTCCAGTTGGTCGTACTGCTGCCAGTTGAGCGGCGCTTTCTGCAGCTCTTCAACGGCGCGGGCGCGCTGGCTTTCGCCGGGAGCAACGAGGCTGACGGCGATGCCGGTCTCACCCGCACGACCGGTACGGCCGACGCGGTGGATGTGGATTTCCGAATCCCGCGCCAATTCGACGTTGAGCACCATGTCCAGACCATCGATGTCCAGACCGCGCGCGGCGACGTCGGTGGCCACCAGCACCGAGGTGCTGCGGTTGGCGAACATCGCAAGCACCTGATCGCGATCACGCTGTTCCAGATCGCCATGCAGACCGACAGCGGATATGCCTTTGGCGGTCAGGTGATCGACCACTTCCTGAACCTGCTGCTTGGTGAAGCAGAACGCCACGCAGGACTGCGGACGGAAATGATCGAGCACACGGACCACCGCTTCGAGGCGTTGCTCGGGGGAGATTTCGTAGAAGATCTGTTCGATCTGGCTGTCGGCGTGGAGCGCTTCGACCTTGACGGTCTGCGGGTCACGCATGAATTTCGAGGACAGCTGCTTGATGCCGACCGGATAAGTGGCCGAGAACAGCAGAGTCTGGCGACGCTTGGGCGTCTGCTCGATGATGTCGGCGATGGCGTCGTAGAAACCCATGTCGAGCATGCGGTCGGCTTCGTCCAGCACCAGCGTGTTCAGGCCGTCCAGTACCAGGGAACCCTTGCGCAGATGCTGCTGAATGCGACCCGGCGTGCCGACGATGATGTGCGCGCCGTGCTCCAGCGAGCCGATTTGCGGGCCGAACGACACGCCGCCGCAGAGGGTCAGGACTTTGATGTTGTCTTCGGAACGCGCCAGACGACGGATTTCCTTGGCCACCTGGTCGGCCAGCTCGCGGGTTGGGCAGAGCACCAACGCCTGGCAGCCGAAGTAGCGCGGATTGATCGGATTGAGCAGGCCGATGCCGAATGCAGCGGTCTTGCCGGAGCCCGTCTTGGCCTGCGCAATCAGGTCCATCCCCTTGACGATCACCGGCAGGCTCTGCGCCTGAATCGGCGTCATCTCGGCATAACCAAGGGACTCCAGGTTAGCCAGCATGGCGGCGGAAAGGGGCAGTGAGTTAAAAGCGGTGTTAGTCACGGGACGGGCCTGCAAAACAAAATGTCGCGCAGTGTATCAGGTCGCGGCCCCCGCCTTGGGGGCGCGCGCGATAAATGGTGAGTCAATCACGCCTCGATCTCGGGCTCCGGTTGCGGTTTGCGCGCCGGTGCTTCGGGGGCCATGCGGGGCGACAGCTGCAGGAAGATAGACGCTGCGAGCATCGCCAGCACGCCGACGCACAGGAAGGTCAGCTGAAACGCGCCGAGTACGTCGCTGACGTCGCCCGTGGCCACGTCGTCGCTGAACCCGCCGAGCAACGCCGCCGCACAGGCGACGCCGAGACTCAGGGACAACTGCGCAACTACTGACAGCAGACTGTTGCCGCTGGCGGCACTGGCGTCATCGAGATCGATCAGCGTCACCGCGTTCATCGCCGAGAACTGCAGCGAGTTCACCCCGCCCAGAAACGCCAGATGAATCAGCAGCAGCCAGTACGGCGTGTCGGCAGTGACCAGCGCCATGCTCGCCAGCAGAATACCCAGCAGCAGCGTGTTACCGGTCAGCACGATGCGATAACCCAATCGCTCGATAGCTTTGGTTGCCAGCGGCTTGGCGAACATCGCCGCAAGGGCCAGGGGAATCATGCTCATACCGGCGTGAGAAGGCGAGTAACCCAGGGCGACTTGCAGCATCAGCGGCAGTAGGAACGGCAGGGCGCCGCTGCCCAGTCGGGCAAACAGATTGCCCATGATGCCCACCGCAAAACTGCGGGTTTTGAACAGCCGAGCAGAGAACAATGGCGCTTCCACGTGACTGGCGCGCAACCAGTACGCCGCCAGACACGCCATGCCGCCAAACAGCAGCATCACCACACGCAAGTGCGGGAGGTTCAGTTCGCCAAGCCCTTCCATGGCAATCGTGATCAGCACCATTGAGGCGCCAAACAGCCCAAACCCCGCCAGATCGAAGCGCGTGCGTCCGCCGCCTTGGAGATCGGGGATGAACTTGCGCACGGCGAAGCAGCCGAGAATCCCCACCGGCAGGTTGATCAGGAAGATCCAGTGCCAGCTCAGGTATTCCACCAGCCAGCCGCCGACCGTCGGTCCCATCAGCGGGCCAAGCAGGGCGGGCATGGTGATGAAGCTCAAGGTGCGCACCAGCTCGGTTCGGGGATAGGCGCGCAGCACGATGAGCCGGCCGACCGGCATCATCAACGCACCGCCGAGGCCCTGAATCACCCGTGCGCCCACCAGCATGCCGAGGGAGTTGGACACCGCGCACAGCAACGAGCCGAAGCTGAACAGCAGGATGGCGCTGAAGAAGATGCGCTTGATGCCGAAACGGTCGGAAATCCAGCCCGACGCTGGAATCAGCAGGGCGATGGTCAGCATGTAAGCGATGATCACCGACTGCATGCGCAGCGGGTTTTCCGCCAGCGAGCCGGCCATGGAAGGCAGCGCGGTGTTGAGGATCGTGCCGTCCAGGCTTTGCATGAAAAAGGCGATGGCAATGACCCATGGCATCCAGCGCAGGGTGCGGGCGTCCAGCTGCGGTGTTGAGGTCGGCATGTGGATCGAGGGTCCTTGTGGTTGCTCGTGCTTGATCGATTGTTGCTATCGCGGGCTGCCTGTCGCGCGGCAGGTCCCGCTTGTGGTCGCATTCCGTAGGAGCCGGCTTGCTGGCGGACGCATTAAATCAGACACCCTGGAGGTGACTGACCACCGCTTTCGCCAGCAAGCCGGCTCCCAAAGGTAGACGTCGGCGTTACAGCGTCAGCGTCAACCCACTCAGCAGCGCGCCCGGCAGCAGATTCGAGGCGGTCTGGCGCTGACTGTAGGTGCTCGTCGACAGCAGGAGTTCCCTTTCTGTGGTCAGTTGTTCCAGTGCCGTGCCCAGCAGGCTGAAGAGACTGTCGTCGAAGCGCATGGTGTTGACCGGTGCCTTGATCTGCCCGTCTTCGACCCAGAACGTGGCGAAGCGCGTCATTCCGGTGATGCGCCCGGCGGTGCGATCCGAGAAATTCAGGTACCACAGGTTGCTGATGTACAGGCCCGTGCCCAGCGCTTTCAATACGTCATCCAGCGCCAGTGAACCGCCGTCCATGCTGAGCGCGCTTGGCGACTCGCCCCAGCCCGCGCCGTTGGCCACGAGGCCGTATTCGGCGGCGCTGCGCGAGTCGATCATGCGATCCCGGGCCACGCCTTCGGCCACCAGCGACAGGTCCATGCGCGGATAACCCTCGCCGGAAAACGCAGGGGACAACGAGCCGCTGACCTGCTCGTTCAGGCTCACCAATGGGCTCAACGTGGCGTGCCCGTCGTACAGCCGCTGCAAGGGGCTGGTCTTGTCGGCCAGCGACTGCGCAGAAAATCCACCCCAGCACAGCATGCCCATCACTTCTTCCAGCGCGGCAGGCGCCAGATAGGCGCGGTATTGCCCGGGCGCGAGGACGTGGGCCGGGCGTCCAAGAAACGTCAATTGCTCACGGGCCAGGGCGAAGCGCCGTGCAAAGCCGTCGTCAGTCCAGGTGTGCCCGGCGTAGTTGGCTTTCACCGCCTGGCCATTCTCGTGGAACAGGCTCCAGTCGACATTGAAGCTGTTGGCCTGATGCCAGCCCAGCGCACCGCTGGAACTGGCGAAGCCGCGATAGATCGGCCCGGCCGCGTAGATGCCGACCAGATCCAGCCCCTTGCCCAGTTGCGCGATCTGCTCGACGACATGGGCGCTGTCCGGCAACGGCGTCTCCTGCACGTTGCTGCTCTGCCACGCCTCGTCGTTCAGTTGCAGATACGGGTCTTCCGGCAACAGCGTCAGGGTTTCCCGCAACTGAAGCAGGGCTTCGCTCAGGCGTTGCTGATCCACCTCGCCATCGCCTGACAGCGTGAGGTTAAGGTTGGCGTGGCGGCCTGCGGCGATCAGCTTGAACGTCACGCTGGCCTGCTGCACGTGGCCGGCCTGACGCACTTTGGCGTGGTTGAAGCGGATGAAGTCCGACGCTTCGGCGTCGTAGCTCAAGGTATAGCGCTCGTCCGCGGTGACTGCGCCGTGCAGCCACTCGGCCAGGGCCTTGAATTGCGCTTGATGGGACATCATGCGTCACCTCCGAAAACATCAACGCTCGCGAACACGCAAGCGGGCGAGGCATGCCCCACACGGATCACTTGATTGGGCTCGCCTTTGCCACAGTTGGGTGTGCCAAGGACCTTGAAGGTGCTGGCGTCGCCGACCGCGCTGAGGTTGCGCCAGAACTGGGCAGAGATCGCGCGGTAGTTCGGGTTCTTCACCACGCCCTTGAGTTCGCCGTTCTCGATCAACTGACCCCACTCGCAGCCGAACTGGAATTTGTTGCGCGCGTCGTCGATCGACCATGAGCGATTGGTACTCATCAAAATGCCGTGCTCGGTGTCGCCAATGAGCTGCGCCATCGACTTGTCGCCCGGCTCGATGTTGAGGTTGGCCATGCGGTCGATGGGCGCGCGGTTCCAGCTCGACGCGCGGCTGTTGGCGACGCCTTCCATACCGCTGCGGTATTGCGACAGCGCGCCGCCCAGCGGCCTCACCAGTACGCCGTCCTTGATCAGGAATTGCTTGCTCGCCGGCGTGCCATCGTCATCAAAGCCGTAGCTCGCCAGTTGCTCGGGGATCTCCGGGTCGAAGGTCACGTTGAGCAGGCTTGAGCCATATTGCAGGCTGCCGAAGTCACTGGCTTTGACGAAGCTGGTGCCGGCGTAATTGCGCTCATCGCCGAGGATGCGGTCCAGCTCCAGCGGGTGGCCGATGGATTCGTGGATTTGCAGGGTCATCTGGTCGGGCGTCAGCAGTAGATCGCGCGGCCCGGTGGGCGTGTTCGGCGCCATGACCAGTTGCAGCGCCTGATCGGCGACGTTGACTGCGGCGCCAATGATCCCGCAGGACGCGATGACTTCCGCGCCCCCCTGCTGGCCGAAGTTCTCGCGACCGAGGCTGCGGGTCTGGCTGTCCTGGCCGTCGTAAGCCGTGACGGTCAGGCCAGGGAAGACGAAGCGCTGGGCCTGGCGAATCTCGGCGCCGGCGTTGTTGAGGTAGATCTGCTCGACGTTCTCAAGCCCCAGGCTCACCTGCCAGTTGACCAGGCGTTCGTCCCTGGGCACCGACGCGGATTCGGCATTGAGCAGGGCGTAGCAATCACTGAGCGATGGAAACGCGTTCTGCAGGTTGGGCGAGAGGTAATCGGCACGGGCGGTGGCGACAGCGTGGTCGTGCAGGTCGAGGAGGGAATGCGGGGCCAGTTGCCGCGCTTGAATTTCCGCCTGTTCCAGCGCCGATTGAAGCCCGCGCTGGGAAATGTCGTTGGTGGCCGCATAGGCTTCGACGCCATTGACGCGCACGGTGAGCATCGCGCCTTCGTCGATGCTCAATTGCGGCGGCTCGGCAACGTTCTTGCGCACCGACAAATGCTGGCTGGTCTGTTTGACGTAACGCAGGGAGAAAAACGGGGCGCTGCTCTGCAGAGCGGCGAACCGCTGCTTGAGCTGAGCGGAGAAGTCGAACATGCAGGAAGGCTCCTTGGCGATTCGGACAGGCAACGGCCCGAATCATAGCGCGGATGATCACTGCAGCGGGGGAGGGATGGATGACACGGACACGGCGCGTGCCCATTGTGGGACCGGCTTTAGCCGGGAATGCGTCAGGTGTCACACCGTAAAATCGAGGGTGTAGCCACCGGCCCCTTCCCGGCTGAAGCCGGTCCTACTGACACAGCGCTTGACCATTGTGGGACCGGCTTCAGCCGGGAAAGCGTCAGGTGTCACACCGCGAAATCGAGGGTGTATCCACCGGCCTCTTCCCGGCTGAAGCCGGTCCCACTGACACAGCGCACGACCATTGTGGGACCGGCTTTAGCCGGGAATTCGTCAGGTGTCACACCGCAAAGATCGAGGGTGTAGCCACTGGCCTCTTCCCGGCTGAAGCCGGTCCCACTGACACAGCGCACGACCATTGTGGGACCGGCTTTAGCCGGGAATTCGTCAGGTGTCACACCGCAAAAATCGAGGGTGTACCCACCGGCCTCTTCCCGGCTGAAGCCGGTCCCACTGACACAGCGCTTGACCATTGTGGGTCCGGCTTTAGCCGGGAATGCGCCATGTGTCACACCGAAAAATCGAGGGTGTACCCACTGGCCCCTTCCCGGCTGAAGCCGGTCCCACTGACACAGCGCACGACCATTGTGGGACCGGCTTTAGCCGGGAATTCGTCAGGT
>NZ_MDEN01000050.1 GCF_001705435.1 Pseudomonas graminis | reverse complement strand
TGCCTGGGGGCAGACTGTTTCGCCTTCGGCGAGTTACTTGGAAAAGCACCCCAAGTAACCAAGGGTGCTTGCTCCTGATTGGGCCCTTCCTTCGTCAGGGTACCCTCACTCCGACGACGCTCCGTGGGCCCGCGCCGAACGGACATCCATGTCCTGACGGCGCTCTCGCCGCATCCATGCGGCTCGGCCCACTCCGCGTCGTCTGCGTTCGGCCTGCACCCAAGTCGCGATTGGCGGTGTTTGAGCTTTTTGTATACGAAGGTCAAAAGCAGATCAAAAGCTTCCCGGCTGAAGCCGGTCCTACAGTCAGAGCCGATGTTTGAGGGGGACTCGATGTTTGAGGGGGACTGATTTATTTACAACGCTTCACCGTAAATTAATCTGTCCCCGACCTGCAATCTGTCCCCGACCTTTCCAGATCGATGTTTGAGGGGACTGATTTATTTACAACGCTTCACCGTAAATTAATCTGTCCCCAACCTGCAATCTGTCCCCGACCTTTCCAGATCGATGTTTGAGGGGACTGATTTATTTACAACGCTTCACCGTAAATTAATCTGTCCCCAACCTGCAATCTGTCCCCGACCTTTCCAGATCGATGTTTGAGGGGACTGATTTATTTACAACGCTTCACCGTAAATTAATCTGTCCCCGACCTGCAATCTGTCCCCGACCTGCCCCAGATAGTCGATCTCCTCTCCTATAACTGCCCTTCGTTCTTGCTGCGCATGGCCTTGGCCCGTTTCTCCAAAACCACATACACCACCAGCGCAATCATCAGCGGGATGAGGAAGTAGATCACGCGATAGCCAATCAGCGCGGCCAGCAGTTGGCCTTTGCTGAATTGGTGTTGCATCAGTGTGATGAACACCGTTTCAAGCACGCCAAGTCCCGCAGGGATGTGGGCGATGACGCCGGCGATGCTGCTGATGAGCAGGATCCCGAGCACCGCCGGGTAGAAGGCTTTTTCCGGCAGCAGCACGTAGATCAGCAGCGCCATCAGCCCCCAGTTCAGCGCGCCCAGCAGGGCTTGGCGCAGTGCCTGGTTCAGCGAGGGCAGAACAAGCTGTTGCTTGCGGACGGTCCAGGTGCGCTTTTTCGAGAAGCGGCAGGCCAAAAAATACGCCAGGCAGACGGCCAGCAAGACAAAGCCGATCAGTTGCAGCGTGGTGTCGCCAATCTTCCAGCCTTCGGGCAAGTCGACGAAGTCCCCGGCGAACACGAAACCGGCCAGGAGCATGTAGCCCAGCCAGTTGGTGATCAGGCTCAGGCTGAGGATGCGGGTGATAGTCGGCACGTCCAGCCCCAGGCGCGAATACAGGCGATAGCGAAGCGCAATGCCGCCAACCCAGGAACTCAGGTTGAGGTTGAAGGCGTAGCAAACGAAGGTCACGGGGATGATCTGCTTGACCGCCAATTTGTGTTCGGTGTAGCGCCGGGCCAGGACGTCGAAGCAGCAATACGTCAGGTAACTGCCTGCCGCGATAAGGAAGCCCAGCGCCAGGGTGCTGAGCTTGTAGGACTCCAGCGCGTGCATCACCTCGTTCCAGTCGAGGTTCTTCATCAGGGTGAACAGCAGCACCGGCACCGCGATGAAGAAGAACAGCGTGAAGGCGCGCTTGGCCCACGTCAGCCACGGACGATTCTTGTCCGCGTCGGCCGGTTTCTGCTCGTGGGTGGAAGCTTGGGAGACACCGGTCATAGGGATTTCTCCTGATCGGCCGGCAGCTCGTTTTTGAGCGCGGCGGCTTCCGGCAGGGTTTCAGGCGCGCGCAGGGGTTTCAGGCGTGGACCGTGCACCGGGAACAGGCCGGCAATGGCCGGGAAGTGCCGAAGGAAGTGGAAGCTGAGGAAGATCATCGGTGCACGCCACCACTGCCCTTTCGCCAGGCCCTTGAGGTTGACCTGTTTGCTGTGGGCCACGGCGAGGTCTCGCAGGTGTTCGTGCAAGCGCTGGTTCAAGGCATGGTCGCGGATGAACAGGTTGGCTTCCAGGTTCAGCGCGAGGCTCAGCGGGTCGAGGTTGCTCGAGCCCACCGTTGACCACTCGTGGTCGATCAACGCGACCTTGCCGTGCAGCGCCCGCTGTTTGTATTCGTGGATGATCACCCCTTCGCGCAGCAGCCAGGTGTAGGTCAGACGCGAGCACACTCGCACAAATGGCATGTCCGGCTGGCCCTGGAGGATCAGCGTGACTTTCACCCCGCGTCGGGCCGCATTGCGCAGTTCACGCAGGAACCGGTAGCTGGGGAAGAAGTAGGCGTTGGCGATGGTGATGCGCTGAGTCGCGTTGCGCATCGCCAGCAGGTATTGCTCTTCGATGTCGGTGGTGTGATTACGGTTGTCGCGTTCGGCGAGAAGCATGCGCGCGCTGCCGGCCTGACGCGTCACCGGCTTGAGCGGCGTGAAAGTCTTGCGCACCGCGGGGCCGAGCATGCCCAGCGTCGAGCGATAAATGTCGGCGACGATCGGCCCGCGCACCAGAACCGCGTAGTCCTGCTTGGCGGTGATGCCGGTGTCGGCCATGTGGTCGACGCTGTAGTTGATCCCGCCCATGAACGACGTTTCGCCGTCGATCACCACCACTTTGCGGTGCAGGCGCCGGAACAGGTTGGTGCGCATGCCCATAAGCTTGGGGCGCGGGTCGAACAGCTGAATCTGCACGCCGGCCTCGATCATCTTGCTGACAAACGCCGTGCTCAGGTCGCTGGTGCCGTAGTCGTCCACCGTGATAATCACGCGAACGCCACGGCTGGCCGCTTCGATCACGGCCTGCTGCAAACCCTCGCCGACGCGGTCTTCGAAGATGATGAAGGTCTCGATCAGCACCTCTTCGCGCGCCGCACGAATGGCGTCGAACACCCGGGCGAAAAAGTCTTCGCCATTGATCAACAACTCCACCGAGTTGCCGTCCCGCCAAAGGCCACACATGGCGCCCATCGCTCTCATACCCCTCATAGCGTTACCTCCACCGCCAACGGCGCATGATCGGAAAGGTGCGACCAGGGACGATTGGACATCACCCTGGGCGACCGGATGTGCGCGTTGCGCACGTAAATACGGTCCAGGCGCAACAACGGAAAGCGCGCTGGAAAACTCTTCGCCGGCGCCCCAAATGATTCAACAAAGACCTCGCGCAGCCCGGCAGGATTCAACACGCCATCGGCCTTCTGCCGCCAATCGTTAAAATCCCCCGCCACAATCACTGGCGCATCGGACGGCAACCGACCCACCAGATCAGCGAGCAATTTCAGCTGCTGCTGGCGATGAACCTCTTTCAGGCCCAGGTGCACGCACACCGCATGCAGCTCGCCGAAATGCGGCACGTCCAGCACGCAGTGGAGCAGGCCGCGCTCTTCGGTGCCGTGGATGGAAATGTCGAGGTTTTCGTGGCGAATAATCGGGTACTTGGACAGCAGTGCATTACCGTGGTGACCATGGGGGTACACGGCATTGCGGCCGTAGGCGAAATCCTTCCACATGCTGTCGGCGAGGAATTCGTACTGCGACGTGGTCGGCCAGTTTTTCACGTTCTGCGCGTGGTCCTGATGCTCGCCGTGGACTTCCTGCAGGAACACGATATCGGCGGACACCGTACGCACCGCGTCGCGCAGCTCGGGCAGGATGAAGCGTTTATTGAGGAAACCGAAGCCCATGTGCATGTTCATGGTCAGCACATTAAGCGTGACCGACGTCGACGCGCTTTGTCGTCGGCCGTGGAATTCTTCGGGGATCAGGGCACTGGTCACAACGTGGCTCCATGCAAATCGCCTGGCGCAACTTCCAGGTTTTCAGTGAGATTGAAACGCTCAAGCAACCGGCGCGCGTCGTAGGGCGCGCGGACCTTGATGTCGTTATCGAAGTAGCAATAGACGTCGCGGGATTTCCGCGCCCGGGGCGCTTTGTCCACGATCAGTTGAGCATCCATGGGCTGCGCGCCCCGCTGCCACGCGTCGATGCGGTCGCCCCAGTGGTTGATCGCCTCGTCGGAATAGCCGCTGGCATAGAGTTCCTTGTCGCCATGCAGTCGCACGTAGACGAAGTCGGTGGCGAGGTCTTCGACGTGGGGCCACTTGCCGGCGGTGTCCGCGACCACCAGCGCGACCTTGTACTTGCGCAGCAGCGCGACAAAGGCCGGCACCTTAAAGCTTTCATGGCGGATTTCAACGGCGTGCCGCAGCTTCAGGCGGGGCGGAATGTCCAGATAACCCGGCTGCTGCAACCGCTCGGCGCACTTGCTGGCACAGGCCTTGGCGGCTTTACCGTCGTGGGGCAGCAGTTTCAGAAAATGTTCGAAGCGCTCGGGGTCGAATGTGAAATTGGGCGCAAACTGCCAGAGGATCGGGCCCAGCTTTTCCTTGAGCTGGAAAATACCGGAGGCGAAGAAATTGGCGACGGGCTCGTCGATCTCTTTGAGGCGGCGGACATGGGTGATATAGCGCGGGCCCTTGACGCTGAAGACGAAGCCTTTCGGCGCCTCGTCGTACCAGCGTGCGTACAGGTCGGGAGACTGCAGCGAATAGAACGAGCCATTGATTTCGATGCTATTCACGGCTCTGGAGGCGAATTTCAACTCGTTTTTCTGCGTCAGGCCGACTGGATAGAAATCCCCGCGCCACGGCGTGTAACGCCAGCCTGAAATGCCGATACGAATGTCGCCCATGCCTGTGCTCTCTCATGTCCCGCCGCGGCACCTGCCCCGACGCTTGTGAACTAGAGATAAGAAGCTTGAGAACGTGGCAGGTTCCCTGGCTTTTTGCCGGTGTTAGGGCGCAGATTGCCGCAGGCTGCACCCACGCCAGTGCTCATGACTCGGCCGTGGCCCTTTTGATCTTTTCCCGGGCGCCGCAAATATTCATCTGGCACCAGCGACGGCGGCCGTTTTTCGACGTATCGAGAAACAGCCAGTCGCAATCCGGCGTGGCGCAGGCCTTGAGACGCGTCAGATCACTGGTGGTCAGCAGCGCTGCTGCCTGCACCGCGAGACGACCGATGAAACCGGCCGTCATCGAGCCAAGATCATCGCCCACACGCCAGCGCCAGATCACGCCCGCAGGCGTCAGCACCAGTAAACGCTGGCCAGCGGTGTCCACCAGTGCCTGATTCAACGCATCCAGGCTGGACGTGCCAGGCCCGTGGTCCAGCGCCATGGGCAGCAGCAACCGATACAACGCTTCGCGGAAATCGATTAACTGTCCAAATGCCGTCATCGTGTGCCAGAACGAATCCTGTACCAGCGCGACGAAGTGCTGATGCTCCTGATCGTCGATCAGCCCGGCGTGGTGAAACCAGTGGACGATGTCCTCCAGATTGCCCAGCTTGTCGACGACCTCCCGCAACCCCGTGCCCGGCCGACGGCCGTCACAGGTATTGAGGTAATCCAGCACCGCAGCCCCGCCGACGAGACGGATGGCGTTGATCTTCAGCTGTCCGATAGACATTGCCTGCCCTCAGTTTGAAGCGATGAGGGAATGATGGCAGAGAAGTGAGGGGGTGCTGAAGTTTCGGACGGTTGTCGGCGATGTCGTATCGGTGCCGGAAGTGCTGAAGTGAAACGATTCAATAGGCCGACTTTCGTCAAACTGGTCAATCGCAGAACGTACTTCCGGCAGGCCCGATTAATTTTGCCAGCAACCCGTGAACCGCTTGCACACATCAAAACGCTGATCCAGATCCGCCATGCGCGCCTGATGCGCGCTCAATGTTTCCTTTTCCAGTTCTCGATAGGTTCGGTAGTAGTACTCCAGCATGGCGTTGTTGGTAGACATCGCCTTGCTGCGGTCGGCTGTTGGCCCGTCTGGCGACAATTCGACAATTTGAGGGGTCTCGAGCACGCCTAGACTGCGAGTGTAGTAATCCTTGTAGAGCTCTAATGCACGCGCCTTGATAGCCATTTCATCTTTGGCGAACTGTTCAAGGTTCTGGTGATATTCAGTCCAGTACACATCGGGCAGCTTGAAGACAAGCCGTTGCTTGCGTTCGTCCATCGCTGTGCCGATCAACGCGTCTCTAGACGAAGAGGCGTCGTCGTTATCAGACTTCATCTTGGGGATAACACTTGCATCAACGATTCGCGCGATCAGGGCCGCACGCTCCGGAGATTGCGGCGGTGCTTCGACAGACTTGGGGAAGATCGGACTGCGGCCGGCGCAGGCGGGCAGACCTTTGTAGGTCAGCGCAATTGGCGAGCGTATGACCTTGCCATCAATCTGGCGCAGTCGGCTAAGGGAGACCTGGCAAGTGTTACCTGTGTGGCGAAAGTTTGCTTCGTACTCGCCGCTGCTTTGCGGCGTGAAGTTGAACCCCACTGTGCACACGCTGGCGCTGCCCAAGGTATTGGCTCGAGCGAACAGTTCGTGGTCTGGCCGCAAGCGGACTTCCAGATAAGCCTTGGCGTCATCGGGAGCAGCAATGCTCATATCCGCCCTGCGCCGGGTATTGGCGGTGAACAGATTGTTCAGGATTCCGGTGGTCTGGCCGCCGCAATGCTCTTCGTCGAACAGATCGAGGGTCGAGTTTTCGTTACTGCTGATGAAGCGCAGCTTTGCAGAATCAGATTCACTGGCATCCGGATAGGATCCGTTGAAACTGCACCCGCCCAGTAAGAGTGCGGCAATGGTTACACCGCCACGCAGGCGCTGTGGGGAAAAACTGAACATATTGACTGATCGTCCTTGATGTACAGATAGGCGAAAGGCCATCATGCTAATGAAGGCTGTCGTCGCCGTCCAGCGCGCCGGTAATAGCTGGTTCGAAACGTTTAACTGCCACCCTGGAGAACTGCCTGAATGCTTGGCTCGCAGCACATACTCGCACTTGGCCTGACCGCATCACTGATGGGGTGTTCATCATTGCCTGAGGACATGGCGTTGAATTCGCCCGTTTACAATGCGCAAAACGCCGGTCTGGTTGTTGGCACGCTGATTGAGGGTGGTCCATACGGAACGTATCTGGAGTTTCGTGATATCAAAAGTGACAAGATCTTCGGGTGGGGCCCCAAGGATGATTACTCGGCGTGGCTACCCGCCGGTGACTATGAGGTAAGCCGCCTGGGTAACCGCCGCGGCGTAATGGGACCCTACTACAAATCTCTGCGTTTCAGCGTTGCCAAAGGGCAGATCAACTACCTCGGCGAGATGGTCTACGACTGCTCGGAGGTCGCACGGCCGGCTGCAGTTTACGGCGTGATGGACTGCGGATTTCTGGCCCTGGGTCAGTGCACAGTCCCCCGCCCCAGCGTGAACATCTGCGTTGTGGACCGCGAGGCCCAAGCGATCGGGTATTTCTTGCATCAACATCCCGAACACGCCGCATTACCTGTTCATAACGCGGTTATGTCGCGGCATTGAGCTTCGTCCCCTGATCCTCTACCGCGCCTGGTAAGTACCCGGGCCACCTGGCTGCCTCAGGCCGTCCCTCCCAACTGAGCAAGACTCGCCGCCAGTTCGCTTTTGCGGAACGGTTTGGTCAGGCGCGGCAAATCCGGGTCGAGCCCTTCATGTTCGGCATACCCCGAGACCAGCAGGATCGCCGTCCCGGGCCGGGCGTTTCGGACGCGTCTGGCCAGGTCGGTGCCACTGATGCCCGGCATGAGGTGGTCGGTGACGATCAGATCGACAGGCTGCCCGGTGCCCAACAACTGCAAGGCTTCTTCGCCGGACGAGGCTTCGATCACGCGATAACCCAGATCGGCCAGCATGTACGCTGTACTGGCGCGCACCAGGTCTTCATCGTCGACCAGCAGCGCGATCCCGCGCAGGGAGCGTCGGTCCGGGGCCTCGTCGATACGCAACGCCGCCGCCGGCACGGTCTGCTGCGCGGCAGCCACAGCTCCACGTTCGTCCCAAGCCCCGGCGAGCTCTGAATCGTCAGCGCGCCGTTGAGCTGGGACGCCAGGCCATGCACCATCGACAACCCAAGCCCCGTGCCTTTACCGACGCCCTTGGTGGAAAAAAACGGTTCCACCGCCCGGGCGAGCGTGGACGCATCCATGCCAATGCCGGTGTCCGCAACGGACAGACAGAGGTAGTCGCCGGTCGGCAGCCTGGAACGGTGGCCGGTGCACACCCATTCGGCACTCGCCGAGATCCTCATCGTGCCGCCTTCGAGCATGGCGTCCCGCGCGTTCACGGAAAGATTCAGAAGCGCCATCTCAAGCTGATTGGGGTCTGCGATGGCGGCGGGCAGATCAGGCGGGGCATCGACGACGACCCGGATTTGCGGCCCGGTGGTGCTGGCGACGAGATCGCCCATGCCGTTCACCAGTTTCGCCACGTCGACCGACACCGGCTGCAGCGGCTGACGGCGCGCAAAAGCCAGCAACCGCTGCACGAGTGTCCTGGCGCGATCGGCCGATTGCACGGCGCCGGAGATCAACCGCTGCTCACGTTCGCCGCCTACGCCTTTGCGCTGGAGCATGTCGAGGGTGCCGACGATCGGGGTGAGCAGGTTGTTGAAGTCATGGGCGACGCCGCCGGTCAGCTGACCCATGGCCTCCATCTTCTGACTCTGGCGCAACGCCTCCTGGACTTCTTCGCGCTCGGCGATGGCTTTGGCAATCCGCACTTCCAGCGTGGCATTGAGTTCGCGCAGCCCCTCCTCGGCATCCTTGCGGGCCGTGACTTCAACCACCGTGCCGGTGACGCGCAAGCAACGGCCGGCGGAGTCGAACACGCCCCGCCCCTTGGCGGCCACCCAGCGAATCACACCATCGTCTCTGCCGACGGTGCGGTAGTCGACGTCATACAGCGCGCGGCGTTCGGGGTCGCTGGCCGCCGTGAATGCTTCGATCGTCGCGTCCCGGTCCTCCGGATGCAAGCCGTCATAAAAGTCTTGAATCGTGACCCGCACATCAGCCGGGATGCCGAACATTGCTTTGGTTCTGGGCGGCCAGATCAACGCGTCGTGGACGATGTCCACGTCCCAGAAACCGATATCGGCGTGTTCGACGGCAAGGCGCAGGCGCTCTTCGCTCTCGCGCATCCGCATCTCGGCGCCCACACGCTCGACATGCGCCCAGCAGCGCTCGACCACTTCCCTGACCAGCAGGACTTCAGCGGGCAACCAGTCGCGAGGCTGATCTTGATGAACCGCCATCATGGCCGTCAGCCGGCCATTCTTGACCAGCGGGCAGCAGATGATCGCGTCGATGCCAATCCCGCGGAAGGTCTCCAGGCCTTCGCCGGGACCGAGTTCTGCAACGGCGTCGCGCACGATCAGGGTTCGGCCTTCGCGCATGTCAGCCGCCGTCCGCGGGCCGAAAAGATCGAGGCTGTAGGCGCCGACCGAGCTCTGAATGCCAGCCGCATTATAGTCGCTGCGAATCCAGAAGCGGTCATGGTCGATGTCGACATCTGCGTAGGCGCAGCGCGACACGTTGAGCCTGCGCCCGAGCAACTCGGTCGCCGCGAGCATCGCGTCTTCGGCCCGGCGGATGTTGAAAAGGCGGTTGTCGAGCTCATCAAAAAAGCTCAGACGCGCCGCGCTCTCTTGCAGCGCCGCTTCCGCCTGATGCTCGGCCGTGCGGTCGCGGAAGATTTTCACGAAGCCGCCCTGATCCGTTGCCAGCGGCATCATCAAACCCGAGCCCCAGAAGCGCGCGCCGTGTTTATCGACGTGCCAACGTTCGTTGACGGCGCGCCCCTGCTCCATGGAGAGTTCGAGCTCGGCTTGAAAGACCCGTTCGATCTGGTCCGAATCGGTGTAGAAGAGATCACCGTCGCGGCCCATGACTTCATCGGCGCAGTAACCGACGATGCGCTGGGCGCCGATGTTCCAACCGGTGACGGCCCCCCGCCCATCGAAGGTGATGATCGCGAAGTCCTCGGCGCCTTCGACTATCTGGCGGTAGCGCACCTCGCTGCTGCGAATGGCGGCCTCAGCGCGCGCACGGTGCACGACCAGTCCCACCGTTTTGACCACGAAATCGCCGATCTCGATATCCGCCGTCAAGGGCTCGCGCCGCTCGGTGTGATACATGACAAAAGTGCCGAGCATGGCGCCCTGCGCCGAACGGATCGGAATCGCCCCACAAACGTGTAACCCGTGTCCGACGGCAAGCGCCCTGAATTCGGCCCAGTGAGGGTCGTCCACGATGTCGGGCACCGCCGTCCGCGAGTTCGGAACCGTCGCGGTTGTGCTGGAGCCTGAACCTGCGCCGACAGTGATGTGTGCGGCAGCCTCGATAAATGCAAGGGGAAGGCTGGGCCCGGCGCAATGCTGCAGCTGGCTGCCCTCCTCGTTCAGGAGCAGGATGCTGCCCAGAAAACAGGATGGCGACAGCGCCTCCACCTCGCGGACGATCGCGTCCAGCGCGGCGTTCAGCGGTGTTTCTTCAACAGCCAGTTCAAGGATACGGTTCTGGGCGGCCCCGAGTGCTGCCGCGCGATTGCGGGCCTGGGTCAGGCGCGCATTCTCGATGGCGATGGTTGCCAGCCGCGCCAGACTTTCCAGGCGTTTGACCGTGTCGTCATCGTGACTGCGGACCTGCGACCAATAGGCGCCCAGCGCCGCGACCGGCACAGGCCGACCGATGGGTGCCATAACAAGGCTACGCACAAAGGTCGGCGCGTAGATGTCTTGCGAGATGCGTGGATCGAGCCGGACGTCACGGATCGCAACCGTCTCGCCGCGGTGCATGACCCACCCGGAAACACAGTGGTCAGCCGGAAAGGTCTGGCCCTGCCACAGCGCAGAGACCGCATCTTCGGCTATGTAAGAACACCGTCCTTCGTCCTGAATCACCACCGCAATGCCATCCGCGCCGAGCGTGGCACGCGCCACGTCTCGCAGCACGGCGACGACCTCGTCCACGGATCCTGCCATGACGAGCCGTTCACTGGCATTCAGCACATGAGACAGGCGCTCATCGCCGCTGGGGTCGACTGGAACAGTAGTCACACGGATCTCCCGACATCGCCACGGCATCAACATCCCGCAGACTGGTTCGAACTGGACAGGGCCAAAGCGGCATTGTATCGGGTAACCCTTCGCCCTCGACACGGCTCGATTCGGCTTTCTCGGAAAAGCGACCAACGCGCCCGCCGGTCAAACTTTTTCAACGATCCACCGAACGTCAAACAACCACGACCCCTGTCAGAAAACAGACCAGCCAATCCGCGAACTCAGCAACTCCAACGCCGCCATGCCGGCGAGTGAATTCCCGGCAGCATTCAGTTCCGGCGACCACACGCACACGGTGAATTGGCCGGGCACGATCGCGACGATTCCGCCCCCTACTCCGCTCTTGCCCGGCAATCCCACGCGGTAGGCGAAATTGCCGGCTTCGTCATACAGCCCGCTGGTGGCCATGATCGAGTTCACTTGTTGGGTCTGGCGCGGCGTGAGGATCTGCTCACCGCTGTGTTTGCAGAACCCGTTGTTCGCCAGAAAGCAGAACGCCCGGGCGAGATCCAGGCAGCTCATCTTCAACGCGCAGCAGCTGAAATAACTGCGCAGCACGGTTTCGACTTCGTTATGGAAATTGCCGAATGACTGCATCAGGTAGGCCATGGCGGCGTTGCGTGCGCGGAATTGATATTCGGAATCCGCCACGCGGGCATCGATCAACACCTGGGGATTGCCCGACAGCCGCCGTACGAAATCGCGCATGGACAAGGTCGGCGCAGCGAACCGCGACTGGTTGATGTCGCAGATCACCAAAGCCCCGGCATTGATAAAAGGGTTACGCGGGCGTCCGCGCTCGAACTCAAGCTGCACCAGCGAGTTGAACGGCTGACCCGACGGCTCATGGCCCAGGCGCTCCCAAATGGCTTCGCCAGAATGACCGATCGCCTGAACCAGGCTGAACACCTTGGAAATGCTCTGCACCGAGAACGGCTCCAGGGCATCGCCCGCGCAATAATAGGTGCCATCGTTGCCATAAACGGCAATGCCCAATTGCTGCGCCGGCACGTCGGCCAGCGCGGGAATGTAATCAGCCACCTTGCCCTGGCCGATCAAGGGACGCACTTCGTCGAGAATCTCGTTCAACAGCGTTTGCATGGAGGGTCCTGGCGGTGATCCCCTGACGGCAGCAGGGGTTAGGGTTCATGACGAATGCTGGAGGGGCGGGATCACACAATTGGGCAGGATTTTGGTTTTTTTGTGGAGGGTGGGTTGGCGCTTTCAGGTTGGCAGCCGTTGGTTGACCGAGCGCTTTTGCGGGACTGTCGTTTTTCTGAAATCGGCCCTGCCATCAGATACGAGTGTCGGGACTGAATGCATGCCGCAGCGCCGCTCGGCAGCAGCCCTCTTCAGTTCCCGCCCCACTCCTGCAGTCATGCAAACGGCAGTGGCCCGCGGAATGTCCCGATTGGCACCCAGTGGGTAATCAGACCCGTATCCACCTTCCAGTGATGCAGGAGTAACGCCGGCGGCTCCACATACGACGCCTCTTCTGCCTCTGGATCCAGGGCCAACCCGATGGCTGTCGTTGTGCTGGGGGCAGTGCACAGGACTGTGCCGCCAAAACGTAATTGCATCGAGCGGTGAATGTGTCCGCACACCACACGTTCGATCGCCGGATAGCGCTGCACCACCTCGCGCAGTCGCTCCGAGTTCCGGCAGGCATACGTGTCGATATAGGGAATGCCACTGAGGAACGGTGGCTGGTGCAGCATGATCAGAGTCGGACGCGCCGGCTCCTGGGCCAGTGCCGCATCGAGCCAGGCCCCAGCCGCCTCGGTCATGTCGCCGTGGTGTTCATGCGGTACGGTCACATCCACGCCAATGATCCGTACCGGCCCGAGGTCATCGGCGACGAAGTGCCACGGGCCTGCCGTTGAAGAGAGATACGGCTGGGAAAAGGTACTACGCATTAAGTTTCGGTCATCATGATTGCCAGGAATCATCAGCAACGGCGGCTCGATCCCGGCCAGCAATGTACGCGCCATTGCGTACTCTTGCGGTAGCCCCTCATCCACCAGGTCGCCGGTGATGATCACGACATCGGGTCGCGGCACGAGCCTGTTCAGGTGTGCAATGGCCTGCTCGCACATCGTGTTCGAATCAACCAGCCCCTGATAAAGCATGCCTTGCGGCCTGATATGCAGATCGGAAAGGTGGGCAATCAGCACGGGACATTCTCCCTAGAGGAAGCAGTGATCGATGTCGGGTGAAGGTAGCATGTCTGAGCTGCGATGGACGGCGTCAGCGTCCATGCGGCATGGCAGAGCGCCGAGATCTTGGAGGCCGGAACGGGCGATTGGTTGTTGAACCGGCCCAGGCTCGAACAGCCAGTCGCCGAAGCAAAATCATCCAGGCGGGATTCCGGTAAATAACTTGCCCTTCTTCAGAAAGGTTTGACGATAACGAGTGGCTCTCGCACTCTGTTTATACCCCATTCATTCATCAGGTTCCCGCATGCCATTAGCGACCGCAGTGCTGCTCGACTGTTGGCCACAGCCCAGTACGTCGCCTGAACCAGTAGTGTTCGCCACGGATACGCAGCTATGTTTACGGTATTACACCAGTGGGGAAGAAATAGCTGTGGTTCATTTTCCGCTAGTAATGAAAATCCAGTTCGGTTCGCCAAACGACGAAGCTTTGGGCGGCCATCCGCTCATTGGACTTGGCCTAAAGCATTACCAAATTCATCGAATAGATAATTCGCCTTGGTTAGCAGAGCTTGAGCAGAGGAACGCCATTCATCCTCGACACGATAAACAGCGGTTCATGAAAGGTGCTATCCACTATGTCTTTACGTTTCAGGACTCTACCCTGGAATGCATCGTAATCGAGGGGGCGTTCTGGCCTCCCAAAGTGCAAGTATTCACCTCGGAGCAGGAGGCAAAAAATAGCTGGCGCACGCTGGTGAATGACGTGGGTGCATTAAGCCTATAGTCAGAAGCGGATGGCAGCTTTGGGTCGGTAGCGGCCAGTGCGAAATTCCTCTATTCATTAAGGTATCGGGGTTCAGGCCCGCAGCTTTTGATAGGCTGATACCCACACCATAGAAATTCAAAGCTTGGGCCCAGCATGAACAGCATTAGCGCAACCATGTACCGTTCGAAATACGCAAGAGCCGCGCACCCGGTGCTAACGGTTGACTCCATCCCGCTTGGAAGCTGGATCAAAGGCGTAATCTATGACGGCGCGGGCGTCGACACCACTGAGGGCCTCGTCCCTGCGCAAGGCTGGTTGACTGATGAAGATCACTCGCGCTATGCATGGCAGATTCTTGAACCTGCCACGGAAGACTGCTCGACAATCGTGCCGCTATTGGTCTGTGCGGATGACCTGGACTTGAGCTGCACGGTAGCAGTGGTTGAGCAAGTGATATGCCGTGACACCGTCATCTGGGAACGCTTTGGTCGAGCGGTCAACACCGTTGCCGGCGTAATCACTGCGGTTGCCTGGAATGAGATGAATCCGCGAGCGTCATTCCATCGAGGGCAATTTGAAGAAGCACTGTCAGAATTCTTACGGCTGACTGAGCATGAGTGGGTCTGAGGGTCCGCTACCGGCCAATTGCAGCCGCTCAAGGTGGCAGCCAAATGTCGGCGGTTGCATGTACTGACCTTTCGATCCGCGACCTATAAGCACTTGTAGTTTCAGCAGGCGCCCCAACACACGCGATGGCTGCGACATAAGCGTTGCAGAACAAAAAACACACTCTGGGGAATCATGAACCATCTTCGAAACGATATCCCGTCGCAGCACGCGTCGGAGGTAAATCGGGGCCTCTTCCGGGCCGGCCATCGCAACTAACGGGCGGGCAAAATAACCCGGGGTCTGCGGGTGATGGTATCGATCATCTTGCCGGTAATCGGTGTTTGGATTGGGCCCCAGATCCCCGAGGCCCCGCCCTGCCCGGTCTTGGCCAGCTTGATCTTGCTGATGATGGAGGCGGCGGATCGGGTAGGTACCTTCACCGCACGCTGACATCCCCCTGCCGATTACGGCTTCCCGCTCGAGCTGTCTGCCAAGTCCATATTTATGCTCTCAGGTGCAGGCGCTGCCGCATCGCTTGGCTCGACAGGTGTGGCTAAGGCAGCGGCGGCTTGAGCGGCGGTCGGCGTCGATGTGGGCATGGGCGCGGGTCGAGCGGCAGCGGCGGCACGAGCAATGGCAGCGGCACCGGCAGCCACGGCGGCCGGCGAACGGGCAGGGCCCGCGGACGATTGGCCTACGCCCACATTAGCAAAACGGGCTTGAGACCTCATAGAGGCTTGGGCCAAGGCGGAGGTCGGCACTTGCGCTGGTTTGGGTGCAGTTCGGCTCGCCGGTGTTGCCGGGGCAAGTGTGCTGGCCTGGACGGCTGGTTGCGGGGCCTGGGCAGGTTGGGCTGGAACCGGCTGGGCGACAGGCGCCGGCGCAATTGGAGTTGGCTGCGCTTGCGCCGGTGCTACTGGAGCTGGCTGCGCTTGCGCCGGTGCAGTTGGAGCCGGCTGCACTTGCGCCGGTGCAATTGGAGTTGGCTGCGCTTGCGCCGGCGCGACTGGAGCTGGCTGCGCTTGCGCCGGTGCAGTTGGAGCCGGCTGCGCTTGCGCCGGCGCGACTGGAGCTGGCTGCGCTTGCGCCGGTGCAGTTGGAGTTGGCTGCACTTGCGCCGGTGCAGTTGGAGTTGGCTGCACTTGCGCCGGTGCTACCGTGGCGGTAACACCCGCCTGGCCGCCGGTAGTCTGGGGGCTACCGGTGTTCAATGCGGCGCGGGCAGCCCGGTTGGTGGCATGGGCATTGTAGGTCTTGTTGACCGTTTCGTAGGTCAAACCAAACATGGCAGCGGCGCCAGCGTTATTAAAGAACTGAGACACAGCGGGCGAGACCTTGCCCTTGGTCAGAGTGTCCAGCGCCAGGGGCAGGGCCCCTGAAATATTGTTCCAGCTCAAGCGCGCAGGAGAATGGTCAAGCAAACGCTCATAGTCCTTGAGCGGTAACAATTTGCTTGCATCGGTCTGAAGCTTTTGCGTATCGCCCACTTCAGCAAGGCTGGCGTGCTTGCCCCGGTAGGCATCCACTGTCTCGATCGCGGTGTTAGCCAAGGCGCGTATGCCCGCCACCGTGTTGATCGCGCTGTTGAGCGCCGCGCCGGTCAGTGGTTTGCCATGCTCATCATTAACCGTTGGGCCCGCCGCCGATTGCCCGGCGGGCAAGGCATGGCCGATCACCGCATCTTGCAGGTAACCCATGGCCAGGGTCATCGCTGAGTACGTCCAGGCATTGGCGTTCATATGATCGGAATTGACACCATGGGTGCTCGTGCCGTTGCTGCTGGTGGTCGTGGAGACGGTCGCCTGCAAGGTTTCGCGGCTGGCGGCGTAGGTCAGATTGCGCATCTGGGTCGCCAGCACCCGGGCAGCCAGGGCGCCATCGCCATGGCTGTGGCTCAGCGCGGACATCACCAGAAAAGCGGCGTCGGCCACGATCTCGTTGCGCGTCACATTGCGCGAGTCGCTCTTATGTTCGGCTGTGAGCGCGGCTTTTTCAGTCGGCGTCTTGCTCTGCCACTGCTCGGGGCTGAGCCCAAAGTGGCCCCTCACCCCCGCTTCCGGATCCGGGTGGTCCAGGCGTGAATGACGATAGAGGTTCGCCGCGATCTTGGTGCCCGACACCGCCACTTGGGCGGCCATCAATGCCGGGGCACCCTGGTCCTGAAGTATTGGCAGCATGGCATTGTAGGCATGCATGAACACTTCTTCGCGGGCGAAGGTCGTGGCCCCGCAAGTCACCGCCTGTTGCAACGCGTGCCCCGCCATGGCGCCCATGGTGCGGCCCGAGGGCAGGCTGTTCCGCGTATCGTCAATGAGCATGCCACCCGTCGCCAATGCCGAGTGACCAGCGTTGCGCAAGCGGTCCTGCAGAGTAGGTGGTTGATGCCCCGCATTGCCCGCATTGCCTGCGTTGCCTGCAGACGGCTGCGTGCTGGGCAGTAGAGGGGCCGTAACGTGGTTATTGCCAATGCCGCCAACCATCAGATATTGCTCCCGTTCAAACGCCTGCCGGAGGTAGCCCCAGGCCGCTGATTACTGTCAATGCCAACGGCCAGGGTCACGAAATGCACCAGCCAGCTCGCCAGGTCGTCGCCATCGAGCCCAGTACTGTCCCAGCGCGCTTGCAGACTGGCGCCAGCCGGTGCCAGGGCGACGCCACATTGGGCGCCGGTCATCAAGTACAGATTGCTCTGCAACGCCGCGCCGCGTTGCTCATTGCCGTTCAGGGCAACCGCCACCGGCGTGCTGAGCAACAGGTGGCGTTGGTCGGGGTCGGCGATGATGTCGATGTAGCGATCATTCACCTTAAGCGAGCCCACGCTACCGAACGCCTGGCCTGGCAGCGGCACTTGAAGAGCAGTGAAGGCCCGCTCAAGCAAAGGTCGGTGCCACTGGTCGTTGATCTGCTGCTGAGCGATGGCGTCGACCTTCTCGCCCAGCTGCGCCAATTGCGAGTTGGCCGGTGCCATATCCGCCGAGGGCTGTTCGGGAGGATTCTCGCCGGCGTTGGCGGCGGCTATCAGCGTGACCAGCAGGCTGGCCCCCAGCGCTTGCATCTGCTCGAGGGCCTTGATCAGCGCCTGGCTGTCGTTATGGTGGTAGAAGGGCAATTGCTTGACCAGCAGCGTGGCGCCGCTTGCATCCTGGGCCCACACGCAGGTGTCCAGGGCCATGCTCACGCAGTTGGCGCGCAGCAGGGCCTCGCGCCAAAGCAAAGGGCTGATCCCGGTCGGCGACTGAATGAACCCCAGCAGGGACCATCTGGGCGGTTCCTCTTGCTGGCGGACCATCACCACGTTCAAGGGTGACAGCGTCAGCATGCCGTAGCGTGTGAAAGTGGCGGCTGACTGGGGCGACAGGCCCAGTGCGCGGGCCACTTCGGTCAGCCAGGAGCGGGTGTCGTCCCCCATTGGCGGGAGGCCGTTTAGCGTCGTGTCGGCGGGCGCATTGCGGGCCCGGGGCGAGCGAGACGGCGTAGAAAAACGCAGGTTGGGGTCTGTGAGCATGAAATCACCAATCCGTCAGCGCCTTCTTCTAAAGCGCCCTGGCACGTGGAAAGCTGCTACCAAGGGCGTTACAAGTAGGCAAGGCATGTTCGTAGCTGTGTGTGGTACCAGCACGCAGATCGGTTCCCCGCCATGTACTACATTTTTGTACTGCCGAGGGGTCAAAGGCTGCTGCCAGCGATGGCCCGTTATCGGGCAGAACCGTCTCCCGCCCCCGCGACATTAATGCCTAGGTTTCGCTGTCACCTACGATTGCGGGAGTCGCAGCCGTTCCGGCCAACAGCCCACCATCAACGTTGAACTCACTGCCCGTGATGTACGTGGCTTCATCCGACGCGAGCAACAAGGCCAGAGCGGCCACCTCTTCAGGCATTCCGAATCGCCTGAGCGGCGTGTCTCGAACCAGCGCAGCCATTCGCGCTTCGCGACCGGCATCGCTGCCTAACATGGGTTCCCACATGGGGGTCAGAATGGCCGCCGGGTGTATCGAGTTGCATCTAACCTTCAGCCCTTGTTCGGCGCAGTAAAGCGCCACCGTTTTAGTGTGATTGCGAACGGCAGCTTTGGACGACGCATACGCGGCGGCACCTGGAATACCCACCAGACCGGAGCGAGAGGAGATGTTGACGATGGAACCGGCGCCTGACGGGCGCATGGAGCGAATGGCGTATTTGCATCCGAGGAATACCCCGTCGAGATTGGTTTGATGCACCGAACGCCAATCTTCCAGCCGTGCATGTTCCGGGTCATGCCGCACAGCGCCATCCTCGAATCCGGTGATGCCCGCGTTATTCACGAGAACATCCCAACGGCGGCCGTCATTTGAAATCTGCCCGGCCAATCGTTGCCAATCTTCTTCACGCCGCACATCCAGACGCAGAAAACAGGCGCGCCCCCCCAACGCGCTTACAACCGCACGACCACGCGCTTCGTTGATATCCGTGACGTAAACGAAGCAACCTTCTTGCACGAAGAGTTTTGCAATGGCGGCACCGATGCCTTGAGCCGCGCCGGTAACGACGGCTGTCTTGGAGGCCAGTTTATTTTCCATAAATGATTTTATCTCCAGGGTAAGGCGTGTAGAGCGCCCATGAGAATGAGCCAATGTCCTGTGCCATGATCACGGTTGGCGAAGAGGCTAGTCCATAACCGAACGCCACGAAACCTGAACGTCAAAACCTGACTCAGGGTCATAAAAACACTTCAGCCACGCCCCTCAAGGTGCCTTATGCGTTTGATACCTGAACTGAACAGCGAAGCTCATGTGCTGATATGCGGCGCCAGCCGAGGTATTGGCCTGGCACTGTGCGCGGCGTTGCTGGCTCGCGATGATGTGACGCAGGTATGGGGAGTGTCGCGAAACGCCAGCACCTCCTCAGAACTGGCAGCGCTTGCAGAACGCTATGGCCAGCGCCTGAAACGAGTCGACTGCGACGCGCGCAATGAGCAATCCCTCGAAGCGCTCGTGAGCGAGACGCTTGCCGGACGCGACCATCTGCACCTGGTTATCAGCGCGCTGGGCATTCTTCATCAGGACGGCGCAAAACCAGAAAAGGGTCTGGCCCAGTTGACGCTTGCGAGCCTGCAAGCCAGCTTTGGGACCAACACGTTCGCGCCGATCCTGCTGCTTAAACACCTCCTCCCTTTATTGCGCAAACAACCTTCTACCTTCGCGGCGCTCTCGGCGAGGGTTGGTTCAATTGGCGATAACCGATTGGGAGGCTGGTACAGCTACAGAGCCAGCAAAGCGGCGCTCAACCAGTTGCTGCACACGGCCAGCATCGAACTGAAACGGTTGAACCCTGCCTCGACTGTCCTGGCCATACACCCAGGCACCACTGACACCGAGCTGTCCCGGCCATTCCAGGGGAACGTGCCTGAGGGCCAGTTGTTCGAACCGGCGTTCTCGGCGGACCGTATTCTTGAGGTGGTGGGCGCACATGGGCCGGCCGACAGCGGGACCTTTTGGGCCTGGGACGACACCCCCATCGTCTGGTGATTTCTCCCACGCGCGAAACGGGACGTGAATAATTACTTCGCCAACGCTTTCACCAACGCCGGCGTCACGTAATGCGGGCCATCGAACAGGTACAGCGGGTAGCCGTCATAGGCGGCGAGCTGCGGTTTGAGTTCGGCGGCCGTTGCGGAGCGGAAACCGCCGCCGTAGTTGGGGCGGAAGGCTTCGACGATGATGCGCACGCGGTCCTTGCCCAAGCGTTCACGCAGGGTGTCGGCGTAGGTGCGGGCTACCGGTGCAGTACGGGCGTAGACCCCGACGCCGTCCTGAAAGAACACGCCGATGTCGTCTGGCAGCCATTGCTTGAGCCAGTCTGCTGTGGCGGCCGGGCCGATGTTGGCGCCGTCATAGACGCTGATCCACAACGGACGCGGAAGCTTGGCCAGCAGCGCAGGCAGCTCCTTGGCACGGGTCCAGCTGGGGTCGACTTCGGCCGGGAAGTAGTAGCCGGTGACGTGCAGCGGCGTCGGCAGTTTAGCGATGCGCTCCGAGACGGCCGCCAGTTGCTCAATGTTGTCCCGGGAGCGGTTTTCGCTGAAGTATCCCGCCAGGCCGATAATCACATCCTGAGCCCAGGGCTCTTTGGCGATACGTGCCCAATCGGGCAGGACCGGCACGCTGGGCAGACCGGTGCCAGGCACAAACGCCTGATCGTCCACCACGGTCCATTGCACCAACAATTCTTTGGCTCCGAGCTGGTCCCATTGCCCCTTGATGCCCACTGTTTTGTTATCGGGCTGCCAGACGATGCCAACGATGCCAGGGTCCAGCCGTTTTTGCGTGGTGACGTAAAACATGGCGGTGCCTGTGACCAGTGTCGCTGCGAGCAGCAGGACAGCTAGAGTCGCACGCCCGAGGCGCCCCGGGAGAATCTTCAAGGCAGGGCCTTGTTGATGCGCTGGCGCCACTGGCCCAACGACGTCACTCCCTTGGCATTCCACTGGGCGGCTGCATCGGGGCCGAGGTGGAACTGGCCCTCGTTGAATTGCCACACGATCACCTGCGGCTTGTGCTGAGCAAAGTCCGGTGATTCGAGGTATTGCAGCAGTGTCGCCCAGGGGCCGACGTCGCCGGGGTTCCAGGTCAACGTGACCGGGCGGTCCAGGGCGTTGGACAGCTTCTGGGTATAGCCGAGGTAAGGCTGCACGAAGCTGTTGCCGATGACCTGAACAGGGGCCGGGGCGTCGTCGATCAGCAGGTCTTTCTCGACCTGATGGCGCACGGTGTAAATGTCTCGGCCGATGGCTTTGCGCTTGATCGACGGCAGGAAGTTGCTGGCCAGATCGCCGAAGGCACGCTTCTCGAACCACTCCCCCAGCACTGCACCGCCGCCGGGTTCACCCTGCAGGCGATAGCGTCCGGTGATCAGTTTCGCAGTGGCATCGGCCGTGTTTTCAGCGCTCCACGCGGTCCAGTGGTAATCGGCGCGGTAAAACGCCGTCTGCTTGCCCTGCTCCGTGGCTTGGAGTATCGGCTTGATGTTCAACGTCGTCAGGCCAGCCTTCGTCAGTTCGCCTTGCACACGGTCGTAGCGCTGCACCACGGCCGGGCTCAGAGGGTGTTCGGCAGGCAGGCGCTGGGCGTAGAACGGCGCTTTCATCGGCACCACCAGCACCACGAGCGCGATTTTCTCGCGCTCAAGTTGGTGTTGGACGTCTTTGATCAGGGCGATGTCCCGGGCAATGCCAGCGTTATCGACGGTGTTCAGGCTTTCCCACGCAGGAAATAACCAGCCGCCCTGCCCGGTGATCACTGCGGAATCGGCTTGGGCAGCGGCGCCGGACAGACTCAGCAGCACACCGGCAACCAGGCCGGATACCGGAGGGCGACGCAGGATATGGCGAGGTTTTACTAAAGAGGTCATGGGGCAGTCTGGTCAACGAGGCCAATCAGGCGGGGGGTCTGGCGTGAGCCGACCAGGAACAGGCTGTAACGGTCACCGGCCTTGAATGGCTCAAGCTTGAGCGGCAGGCTGGCGCTTTGATCGCAGCTGGCAATCAGCGTCGCCTGCACCGGATTGATAGTGCGCTGCGCCTGGCCATTGAGCGGCAGCTGGCTAAATACGCTGGAGCCGTTGGCCAGCTTGATATCGGCTTTCTCACAGCCGGCGCTGAGGTTGTAGACGTTGAGTTCGGCACGCAAGTCTTTGCCGCGCGGCTGCGGGTCGATCACCAGCCGGGGGGCCGCTGCAGGATCGCTGCCCAGAATCACCGTGACAAAGGCGTTTTTCGGGACGTTCAGGCCCTTGAGCTCACGTTCGTTGATCGTGATGCGCAGCGGTTGCCGCGAGTCCACCACCTGGAAAGGACTGGCCACCACCGACTGCGCAGACAGGGCAACGCCGGGCTTGCGATCCACGCTCACTTGCACGGCGCCGTCGGCGGGATTGACCACCCGCACCCAGGAAGAGCCTTCCGGCAGTTTCGGCGCATAGAGTTGAGCGATTTCCGAAGCAGCCTGAGCCGCTGTCGACGCCATGCCCAGGCTCAGTCCGAGGGACATCAGCCAATACATACGAGGGTGCATATCCGTCCTCAATAAGAGTAAGTCAGACGAGCGAAAACACCTTTGGCGCGGTCATCGCCAGACACTTTCACTCGGTATTGCAGCGAAAAATCCACATAGGAGCGCGGCGCGTTGTACGCGTCTTCGCGGAACCAGTAGCGCACGTTGTTACCCACGCCGACGCCAGCCGCATGGCCGGAAGAGTAGTCGGTGCTGCCGTCGGAGCGGGTTTCGCTATCCATTTTGGAGTCGTAGTCGAACGCGGCCACCACGTGGGGGAACGTCACCCAGCGCGAGCCGGCGCCGCCAATGGCGTAGCTGCGACCACCCTGCCATTCGCTGTTGATGTAATTGCGCGAGTCGTTGACGTAATGACCGGTTTCGGCGAACAACTGCGACGTCCACCAACTGGGGACATCAACCCGCAAATCGGTGCCGATGCTGGAGCCGTAACCCAGGCGCAACAGCCAGTCGCCGTCGACGTCGGAAGAACCCAGGGGAAAGGTGCGTTCCACGGCCGCCATGACGTTCAACGAGGTGAACGGCTTGACCCGCACGCCCAAAGCGCCTTGCAGTGCATCCAGGCCGGTGTCCGAATCGCTGTTTTTGCTCCACAGCGTGTCGGTGACCCGGCCATACAGTTCGACGAAACGGGCGTTGCGGTAACCCAGCGGGCGCCACGACAGTTCGGTGCTGTTCTGCAGGCTGTCGTTGCTGCTACTGCCACTGCCGCTGTTGCCATTATTGCTGCCAGTGCTGGGCGCCGAGCTCAGGCCACTGGTGGAACTGTTGCCGCGATAACTGGTGGTGCTGGTCAGGCCCCAGGTGCGCGACACATCGGCCACGGCGCGACGGGTGTCGAACAGCTGCTGGTCGGTCATGTCCAGTTCGCCGCTATTTTTGGCGTCGATAACCCGCTTGAAATAGCCGACAGCGTGTTCGTCGTCACTGACCCGCATCGCGTTGTAGGCCGCGTCCTGAGTCGCTGTCGGCGCGAGAGGCGTGGCAGCGTCAGCCTTGCGGAATGACTCATGGGCGCTGTCATCGTCGCCGGCCTGTACCGACAGGTAAGCCACTTGCAGATCGCTCATGCCATCCAGTTCGCCAGCGTCGCGGGCGACCTGAAGGCGTTCCCGCGCCGTACGACGTTGACCCAGCGCAGCATAGAGACTGGCTTCTTCATACGTGGGCAGGCTGCCCAGGGCCAGGGCCTGGGTCAAGTCCTTGCGGGCACCGGCATCGTCACCGGTCTGCTGCTTCAACCGACCGCGCTGGGCCAGCAGACGGGCGTCGTCGCCATTGGCTTGCAGGCCATCGCTGGCCGCAGATATGGCTTCGGGCAGGCGCTTCTGCTCGGTCAGGGCGCTGACCAAGAGGCTGCGATATGCCGGATTCTGCGGCGCCCGGCGAATGGCTTCGGTGGCCAGGGCCGCCGCCGAAGCGGCGTCCTTGCGGGCCAGCGCAGCGTAAGCCTGCACGGCCGTGTCCGTGCCGCCATCGCGCTGGTTGCCCGGCCAGATATCGCAGATCAGGCCGAATGCGCTTTCCTGGCAGTTAAGGGCCGGGGCCGGAAAACGCGTCGCGGTTTTCAGGCCATTGTCCTTCTGGCGCAACGCAACCTGGGCGGCGGCGCGACGGCGGGCGACTTCACCGCCCGTGTCAGCGGGCAGTTTTTGCAATTGATCCAGGGCCTGTTGCGGCTCGTTGTTGGCCAGCGCCAGGTCGGCGGCGAAAAAGCGAATCTCGCGCACCTCAGAGTCCAGCAAGCCTTCAATGGACAAGGCCCGGTTCAGGTCGGCCTGTGCCGCCTGTGTCTTGCCCTGACGATCCAGGGCATAGCTGCGCAGAATCCATGGCGCGGTTTCGCCATCGTCCTGGGCCAGCGCGCCGGTGGCGGCCAGTTCGGCGGCGCGGTAATCCTTGTTGGCGATCAGCGCGCTGATCAGCAACTGCTGGTGAGCGCCGATTTCCGGTGCCCAGGCCACGGCCTTGCGGGCTTGATCCACGGCCAGCGGCAGGTTGCCTTGTTCCAGCGCGCGATAACCGGCGATGGCCAGTGGCGCGGCGAGCTGACGGCGAATCGCTTCGCGACGCATCAGCAAGGTGTCGTCATCCGGGAACACCCGCAGGGCTTCGGTGGTGGCCTGATCGGCTTCCTCCAGATGCTGTTGGCGTTGCAGGGACTCGATCAGCAGCAGGCGGTAATCCATGCGCCTGGGTGCCTGGGCGATCGCTTTGCGAGCGGCCTGCGCGGCGACGCCGAAGTTTTCGCGATCGTAGGCCTTGAACGCTTGGGCCGCCGCGCTGAAACCGGGGGCCGGGCGCGAAGGCGACTGCGGGTAGCGCTTGGGGTTGTCGCGCTGTTCCTTGTCTCGTTGCGCCTGCACGATCAGCCGGTTCAGACGGGTGACATCGGCGCGCTGACGCAAGGCTTCGCGGGCCTTGGCGATGGCCAGGTCGTAGTCCTTCCGATCGTAGGCGCTGTAGGCCTCATTGGCCGCCTGATACGCGGGACCGGTCAACGGCAGCGGCAGAATTTCGCCATGCACCAGCGCAGGCAAAAGGGTCAGCCCCGTGGCCATGAGCGTCAGGAAAGGGCGGTTCATGCCGGGAGCTCCGTTGGGTAATGACTGTGCTGACGGGCCACGGCCTGTTCGATGGTGGTCCGAGGCAGCACGCCGCTGTCGACGAGATAGTCGCCGATGCGCCCGTGGTGCTGCGGGCGGTAATTGAGCATGGTGCGGTTGAACACGTCGCGATCCAGCAGCCCCATTTCGATCAACAGGTCGCCCAGCATCGGTGCGCGGGCGTTGGGCACCGGTTGGCCGTCGAGCGCATAGACGTTTCGCAGTTGCGCGACGATCTCGCTTTCACGGGCAATCAGCTGCACCGGCTCGCTGCCCAGCTCATCGCTGATCTGTTGCAGGCCTTCAGCAGACAGCGGGCTGGCGACGGCGATCTGCCCACGGCCCTCCTCGTTGGTCCCCAGTGGCACAACACGCCAGCGCAGGGCGAACTCGTCGGCCAGCAGCGATGGATTGGCTTTGTGGGCCACATCGAACACCCGCGGCAGATCGTTCTGAAACGCGATGGCTTCCGCCAGGGTTTCGTCATCCAGCCAGCCGTGGCTGAGCAAAATGCGGCCCAGTGGCATGTGGCGGGTTTGTTGTTCGTCCAGTGCGGTTTGCAGATTGCTGTCGTTGATGGCCTGCCAGGACAACAACACGCTGCCCAGCTTGCGCGGTGCGGCAGCGACCAGGTCGGTGGACGGGAAGTCGTGCATGGTCTTGTCCCAGACCAGCTTGCGGTTGAGCACCTTGCCCACCAGAAACATGCGCCACGCCCGGGAGGCGGCCATGAAGTTGACGAAGTTGCCCACCACCATGCGCGGGAGCGACAGCAAACCGTGCTGCCAGCCGTACAGCACCGTGGTGAAGTAGCAGCGGTGCAGGATGCGCCAGCCCAGGGCCAGGCCGTTGGCAATCAGCAGGTACTTGATCCAGCCGTTGGATTCGAACGGCGTCGGGAAGCTCACGTTCCACAGCCCGCTCTGGCGCAGGATAATCAGCGCCACCAGTTGCACCAGGATCACGTAGGCCAGGATGCTGACAAACGCTGTGACCACGCCCTTGCGATCGCGAAACAGCAGGTAACGGTTGGCCAGCGAGCCGTTCCAGCCCATCTGCTCCCAGCCTTGCAGGCCGATGCCCAGGGTCCAGCGCGCTTTCTGGCGGAACGCCGTGCGGAAGGTGTCCGGAAAGAATTCGCGTACGCACAGCGGCATCTTCAGGGTTGATTCGTAGGGTTTGCGGAACCACGATTTGCGCAGCACGCGGAATTCCACCGGGAAGCGCACGAAGATGGCGTTCATGCCGACCTTGGCCAGGCGTGCGCCAACGTCGTAGTCCTCGGTGAGGCTGTCGGTGTTGAACGGCTGGTTCTGGGTTTCCCCGGCCAGCACTCTCAGGGCCCGGTGCGAGAAGCAGGTACCGACGCCGGCCGAGGGCACGGTATCGGTCATGCTTTCGCGGACCACCAGGTCCTTGCCATGCCATTCGGCAAACTCGTCCATGTACGTACCGGCCACCCATTCGTACCAGTTGCGTTCCAGGGAAACGACCGGCAGCTGGATCATGTCCTTGCGTGGCAACAGGTAGTTGAACAGGCGCAGTTCCAGCGGATGCAGCACGTCTTCGCTGTCGTGCAGCACGACACCGGCGAACGTCATGCCGTGGGTTTGTTCATGCAGGAAAATCGCCTGAATCACCCAGTTCAGGCAGTCAGCCTTGCAGGTCGGCCCGGCATGGGGGACTTCCACACGGTGCAATTGCTTGTAACGCCGACGCATGCGCTCCACCTCATCGATGGTGCGCTGGTCGTTGATGTAAGTGCCGACGAAGACCACGTAGTTCTGGTAGTCCAGGGTCGACACCATGTTCTCGATCATCGGCGCGATGACGTCGTATTCCAGCCAGGCCGGAACCATGATCGCCAGTGGCTGCTCATCCCGGTCCAGCAATTGCTGGGCGGTCAGTGGCCGGTATTTGCGGTCCACGGTGAACTTGCGAAACAGGCGGCGAGACCAGTACCACAAGTCAATGAACAGATCGTCCAGGCTGGAAATCAGGATCAGCACCGCGACCACAATGGTCGCGACTTCCAGGAAGCTGTAGTAATGAGCCAGCCAGTAGGGCCAATAAAGCGACGTCATCGAAGGGTTCCGTTACTGGCGATTGCGACGGGCGCTACGGCCAGCCAACATCAGGATAAGCACCAACAGGATGCCGCCGGGAATCAGCCACAACAGCGAAGGCGTGCGCCAGGCGTCCAGACCCTTGGGCTCCTCTTTGTCGATGAACTGGCTACCGCTCGGATCCTTGCTGTCGAAGGTGTTCACGACACCGTTGTCGCCCAGGATTGACACGTCGCCGCGGGTCAACAGCACGGGCTTGGCGAATACCGGGGCATCGCTGCCCAGGACGCGATAGACCAGACCGTGCTGGCCACCGGCATCCACGGCCTGCAATGACGCCAGGTGGTTGAGCGGCGACAGGTCCAGCAGCGGCTGATCCTGGTGGTTGATGCGCAGGCGACCCTGGTCATCGACGCGAACCGATTCCTTGCTGTCCTTGAGCGGCAGCTCGAAGGCCAGGAAGTCTTTGTCCGGCGTGACCGTGGCTTTAGGATCGCTGCTGACTTTGAGTTCAGCGCGCAGCGGCGAAACGCCCGCACCGTCAGCCACCGAGATCACCTGCGGCAAGCTGCTGGCCGGGTGATCCAGGTAAGCCTGGGGCACGAGGATCTGCGTGTTAGTGGCGTAACGGGCGGCCATGCCGGAGAAACCGTCATCCAGTGAAATTTTGTCGAGCACGATGTGGCTGGTCGGCAATACGGAAACCGGGAACGCTTGCGGCGTTTCCAGGCAGCGATCACTGACGGGCTGACGCTGGAACGAGACACGCAGGACGTTCTTGGAACCCAGGGCGTAGCTCGGGATACGCGCTTCGATGCGCTGTTTCTCACCGTTGGCAAGCAACTGTTGCGCGCCGATCAGGTAATCGTTGAGGAACAGTGACGCCACAGGAGCGGTGTCCGAAGCGCCAGGGGCGGCGGACACATCCATCACGGCCTTGACTGGCAGGCGACCGTCGTAGGCCACGCTGCCCAGCGGGAAGGAGGCGCTCCAGTCGGACTTGGCGAGCACGTCGATGGTGCCGGGGTTGCCGCCCAGATTGGTCAGGGCCACACGGCCGTCGGCACTCAATGGCATCTGCGCTTCGCTGACGGTCAGCGTGCGACTGCGGGCCAGTTTGTTCCAGGCGCTGCTGAACAGGGCCATGGCCTTGCCGGTCGATTCAGGGGCGATCATCAGCACCGGACGGGTGCCGAGCAATGCCAGACGGACGTTATCCGTGCCCTTGGCGGCCAAACCGGCGTTCACGTGACGCTCGCGCCATTGCGTGAACGCGCTGGCAGCTGTGGCGTCCACACCTTGAATCTGGCTTTGCAAGGCGTCCAGGGATTCGTTGATCGCCTTGAGCAATTGCGGGTCGTTGATCGCCAGGTCGGCCTGCACGTCAGGGGTCTGGCCGAGCATCAGCAATGCACCGATTTCCGCCGGGTTGGCCAGGGCATGCGGGCCCTTGCCGTTGAGGCTGGCGAAGGCCGGAATGCTCTGCAGTTCGGCCGGAATGCGCAGTGCGCTCAGGTCAACGCTGTCCTGCACGGCAGGGAAAGACAGGATGCGCGCATGTTTGCCGATCCGTTCCAGCGCAACGCCCAGGCGCCAGGCGGCGTCGTACGTGCCGACTGCCAGGCTGCCCGGCGCGACCATGATGCCCGGCTTGGCCGGCAATGCGGTCCAGGCAGCGCCGACGTCCTGCAACAGGTTGGCGTCGTAGCTGTAATTGAGGCGGGTGTCGGGTTCGATGCGCAACACGTTGCCAATCGCGCGTTCGTCTTCACACAGCACGCGAGAAACGATCGACGACCAGGCCACGCCCAGGCGTAACGAACCGCTGTTGCGAGCGGCCTTGTCCACGCCGAGCGTGGAGCTGGCATTGCCTTGCGCTTCGCTGAGGCCTTCGGCCCGTACCGGATAGCCATCCAGGGACAGCAGCAGGGTGTTGCGACCGCCCTCCCCATTCAGGTAGCTGGCATCGAAGTTCAGCGACGCATCGGACAACGGCACACCCGCCGGAACCGGCAGGTACAGTTCGCGGCGCGAATCCGTGGAGCCGAGCACGATGGGGGCGTCGATGCCCAGATCTCTCAGGCGAATCTCCCGGTGTTGCAGCGTATCGGCATTGAGTCGGTTGATCGCCTCGGTGAGCGGGCTGTCCGCCGCCAGGGCAAAGTTGGGCATGAGCGCGAGCAGGCTCACGCCACAGACAAGGGCGCTAAGTGCGCCCGTTTGGGTGGCAACGGAAGACTTCATTCAGGCAGATCTCAAGCTAATAGAGGGGTCGGGCGTTTGTTACTGGTACGTGGACGACGGGCGGTTGTCGTCCCGTGCCGGGGCGCTGTGCCCGTACTCGAGGTATCTGGGCACGTGCAACTGGCCGACCACGAAGTCGTTGACCGGGCGGCCCATCAAGGCATCAACGATGCGCGAACTGGCCTTGCCGTCACCGTACGGGTTGGCCGCCTGGGACGCGCGGCGCCACAGCAGGTCGTCGTCAAACAGCGCGTTGACGCCGCTGATGATCGAGTCCGGAGAAGTGCCGACCAGCCGCACGGTGCCCGCCGCAACAGCTTCAGGCCGTTCGGTCACATCGCGCATGACCAGTACCGGTTTGCCCAGGCTTGGCGCCTCTTCCTGCACGCCGCCGGAATCGGTAAGGATCACGTGGGCGCGCTGCATCAGACGCACGAACGCGAGGTAATCCAGCGGCTCGATCAGATGCACATTGGCCAGTCCGCCTAAATGCTCGGTCACCGGGCCCAAGACGTTCGGGTTCAAGTGCACCGGGTAGACGATCTGGATATCACTGCGCTGGGCCAGTTGACGCAAGGCTTTGCAAATATCCAGGAAGCCGTCACCGAAGTTTTCCCGACGATGGCCGGTCACCAGCAGCACTTTGCGGTCGTTGCGCAGGAAGGAGAATTGCTGATCCAGCCGGGTACGCAGTTCAGCGTTCTGATCAATGCGTTGAGCCGTCAACTGCAGGGCATCGATGACCGTGTTACCGGTCACGTAGGAACGCCCTTGCAAGCGCTCGCCCAGCAGATTGCGGCGCGATTCATCGGTCGGGGCGAACAGCATGTCGGCACTCAGATCGATGCAGCGGCGGTTCATCTCTTCAGGCCATGGGCTGTAGATGTCACCCGTGCGAAGACCGGCTTCGACATGCCCCACAGGGATCCGGCGATGGAAGGCGCACATCGACGCGACCATGGCGGACGTGGTGTCGCCATGCACCAGCACACGGTCCGGCCGGGTGATTTCCAGCACCGGATCAATGGCTCCGTACAGCGCGGCTGTCAGCGAGTTGAGGGTCTGATGCGGCGTCATCACATCGAGCGTGAAATCAGCTTTCAGATCGAACAGCTCCAGCACCTGCTTGAGCATGCTCTGGTGTTGGCCGGTGATGCAGATCTGCGAGTGAATACCCGGCTCTGCAGCCAGTGCCTTTACCAGCGGGGCCATCTTGATGGCTTCCGGACGTGTACCGAAAATCGACAGGATTTTAATCCCGGAATGACTACGAGCGATGATGCCCTCCTCACACGGATGTTCCGCGCCTACTCGCTGCTCAAGGCGTCATTGCGTCTTGAACGAACTGAGAATTGAGTTTATTGGGCCGGGGACTTAATCAGAATTCAGACTTGATATTCACTTCTTGTGAGATGGCGCATTGCCTTGCTTCCCGGAGCAGTCGGGATTATTAACACTAATAGGGATGACTGCAAACACAGATGGGCAAAAAGAATGTTTAATTATTCAGTGTGAAACTTCTGAAGTTATGAACAGTCGATTAGGGGTTTTTATTTCGTTGGGGGTGGAAACTTCTTGAGCAACTTAATGGGCGTTTGCCCCAGTGTTTCCGGGGGTGCCGGGATTAATACATGCCGCCCGTCTGCCGACTTGGACCTTTTCTTATATACCGTTGTCGCGACCCAGGCTATATAGAAATACTTAATCCAATGCACCTTCGATAGTCACCGCAATGGCGCCTGTATATTGTCGAAGCCGATAGCGAGAGTGTCGGACAATACATATCCAGTTGCAAGCCTGTTATGTATCGAAAGAGAAATATATGAGGCCATCACGGGTTAGCGCTCATGCAGCACCCAGCGTCTTCGCTGGGACGGCCTGTTCAAGGTGAGTATTTAAGGGTGAAAAAAGTCACCTCGAACCGGCATGGCAAAGATCGGTTTGCGCACCCAGCCGGACCTCGGCCGGATTCCGCGCGACTGCTTAGCCCGCCAACAGACCAACCGGGAAGCTCACGGGGGACGCCAGGGCAGTGTTCTTCTGCCCGGCATACCGGCAAGCCTTCCGCACTCATCTTCAAGAACACATCATTTCTGACAGCCCTACAGACGGAACCGACCCACTTCCTGCTTGAGCCCTATCGCCAGCTGATTCAGATCATGGCTGCTGCGCAAAAGGTCTTGCACGGACAGATTATTCTGCTCGGACATCTGTGCAGATCGCTCGACGTTACGGGCGACGTCCTGACTGGCCGCTGTTTGCTCACGCAATGCCAGCGATATCTGTTCGACGACCACGAGCACCTGGCCAGAGCTTTCACTGATTTCGGTAATCGCCTTGCCTGCCGACTCCGCCATCTCAACGCCCTGGCTAACTTCCATCACGCCGCTGCGCATGCTCTCCACGGTATCGCGGACGCCGAGCTGGATCTTGTCGATCATCCCGGCAATTTCCTTGGTGGATTTACCGGTGTTCTGCGCCAGCAACCGCACCTCGTCGGCCACGACTGCAAAGCCGCGACCCTGCTCCCCCGCCCGCGCCGCCTCAATGGCCGCATTGAGGGCAAGCAGATTGGTTTGATCTGCGATGCCCTGAATAACACTGACGATGGTGGAAATCTGCTCGGAGTGTTGGCCCAGCTCCGACACCTTGGTCGACGCATGCTGCACGGTCTTGGCGATACCATTCATGCTGGTAAGGGTGTTCTGGATAACGGCCGATCCATCCAACGATTGCTGACCAGAGCGACTGGCAAGTCCACCGGCCTCCCCCGCGTTATTGGAAACATGATTGATACTGACCGTCAGCTCTTCAACCGTGGCCGCCATCGCTGATGCTGCATTGGATTGTTCGCTCACCGCGCCGGAAAGCTGCTGCGACGCCCCTGAGATGTTCTGCACGGACTCGATCAACTGGCTGGCAGCTTGATTGATCTGCTGGATCATTTCTCGCAAGCGAGCTTGCATACGAGCAAACGCCTTAGGCAGTTCATCGCTGGTACTGGTATCGATTACCGTGTCCAGTCTGCCCTCGGCGACTGCGGTTGCCGCGTCGATAGCCACCTGCAGGCGGGCACGTACCGTGCGGCCCAAGGCGTAAGCCAGAATGATTGCCAGAACGGCGGCAATCAGCCCACCGGCCATCAGGATCGTGATCGCGCGATCCTTGGCGTCGTTCATCTCTTGAGTGCGCCGTGCCAGCAGGGCTTCTTCCGTCTGCGAGATATCTGAAATGATCCCGCGCATGCCATCCATTTTGGCTTTGTCCGCGCCACTGTCGATGCGCTGATCAACCGAATCATCGGAGTTGCCGCTTTGTGCCAATTGACGACGCTGAGCAATGATCGAATGAACATCTTCGTCCAGCCAGCGTGTTTGTAACTGCGCCAATGAAGCCAGTCGTTTCTGTTGTTCGGCGTTATCAATCGTCAATGATTTGAGCGTTGCCAACGCCTCGGAAAACTTGGCTTCACCGGCAATCTGCGGCTCAAGAAAGTTGTCCTTGCCAGTAATCACGAAGCCGCGCATGCCGGTCTCGATATTGATCAACTGTTCAAGGGCCATCTGGGACTGATTTAACACACGATACGTGTGGACGTTGCTGTTAATTGCGCTGTCGACCTGACCAAAACCACGATAGGCACTGAAGACAAGAATGCCCAGAATCACCACGATCGCGGCGAAACTGAGATAGAGCTTTTGGGTGATACTGAGTTTGCTAAACATATGTGTGCACTTCGACAGTGGAGCATCCTTCGCTCCGGCTTTTAGTTTTTTTCGTGAACAATCTGGTCGATATCATTCCGACATCACTCTTATCGACAGCTTTCTTCGCAGCTTGAATCCGGCTGTTATTTGCCATCAAACGTGCAGCATCACGCGCGCGGAGATGGATTCGCTTTAGTCCACCCTACGCCTCTGCCCTTTTCGAGCACGGAGCGGTACTTTTTGACGGGATAAGCAGGGTCGAGGACTTCCGCCACACAGACACTGCTATTGATGGGGACGATGCAGGCAGCGCACTGGTCGCAGAGGTGCGCGACGCCTACGTGCGTATCGCCAAACGTTTTTTAGACGTCAGGGACTCTGCAGGCGCTGTGCGTGGGCTTCTCAGGTTGACTGCACCTGTCGCTCTCGCTCGGCAACAACATCAGCGCTCAGGCAGCGTTGGGGGGAAGGTTCTCTGGTTCAACTACTTGAGCACTGGCAACTCAAGGGGGCGTTCTCGGACGAGATCAATCTGGTTCGACCTTACTCGCCACAAATTCCCAGGGCTGTCACTGCTCTGGTGGCGTATCTCAAAGACCAGTTTTTACAAGGTTTCTGTTGTCGGAGATGATCCTCAGTACCCTGATTCAGGCCCTGCCAGGCATGCCCCCCAAAAGAAACATGCGGCAGGAATCGTTTAGAGCATGCCCGCGACGTTGCGCACCTCTTCGGGTGCCGCTTTGGTTTCTGACAAGGCGCCGGCATAGGCGCCAGCCGCCATGGCTGCCGGGTTGCCGCCACCGCCGATCAGGCCTTCGGCCGCGCCTTTGGCGGTGTGCACCCCGCCTTCAACCCCGCCTTTGATCATCCCGCCAGCGCTGCCATCAGACTCACCGATCCCCGTCATGACGTTACTCAAGCCGGGGACCATCCACAGCGCTTTGCCCACTTCGCCAGCGGCCGATGCCAGTCCGTTCTTGTCATCGCCTTTCTCCGCCACAGGGGCGTCCTTGGTCTGGGTGCGGGCAGAATCGCCGGCGGAATGCGCACTCGCCCCGCCACCGAACGGCTGCAACAGCGCCCCGATTAACTTATCAAGCAGCTGCATCAAGGGAGAAGACGGCTTCGAGGCCTCACCGTTGTTGCTCAGCCCCGGGCTTTGCTCAGCCAGAGACTGGTTTTGCAAAGCGGCCGGCGCGCCACTCCCGGCAGGGCCGCCATAGTTGACCGCGCCTGTGGGGGACTGAGCGGCGTATTGGGAATTCTGCGTGCTTTGGTCAGCCCGATAGATGGCCGCGCCGCCGCTGGCCAGAGCCCCGGTACCTTGGGCCACGTTGCTGAAGTTACCGGTGGCGCGGCTGCCGCCGTTACCGGAGTCATTGGGGCTATTCGTCGGTTTGCCCGCGTCGGGCGTCGGTTTGGCGTCCGGCTTGGAGGCATGGGGGGTAATGTCAGGCGTCTTGGGCGACGAGGCGCCGATTCCGGGTAATTTCACGTTTTTTCTCCAAACTGAAAGGTCGGTTGGCAGTGCCCCAAGCCCACTCTTGGCCGCTTGCACAGGTGCAGGCGTGTTGGATGTTGTCACGGGGCGATCGCTGTGAGGTTCGCGTGGTGAGTGGGTTGCCCTTGTGTGGCGCTGGAGGGCCGATCGGTTCCGCGCACAGAGCAATGCAACCACGCGCTTTCGCTCTTTTTTTAACGCCTCGTAGTCGTGGGGGCAATGCAAGCACTGCGGGCGGGCGTCAGGCGCCCGCTTCAGGCTCACCGACTACAAATGGCAGTACACACTCCCGTGGCGACCTCAGGAACGAATCCTCGCCCCCGAGATACCGTGCAGCAAAACCGCAGACGCCACGAACGCCAGCGAAGCGCCCACGACATTCGCAAAGTACCCGGTGCTCAAGCCATAGAGCCAGGCACTCAACAATCCCCCCAGCGTGCCGCCCGTTTGGTAGACCGCGTTGAGCGATGAGTTAAGACTTCCCCTGCGCGACGCTTCAACCAGCCCCATGGCATCGCCCAGGATCAACGCCAGCATCAGGTCTCGGCCGAACGCGAAAGCCATGTAGGCGGCGCCTTGCGTAAACGGCGAGCCCTCGCCCCATGGGATCACCTGAATCACCACCGCGATCGCCATCGAGGCGACGGCGCACAGGCGCAACGGATTGTTGAACCGACTGGCAAGCCTGGCGGAAAGCATCGCGCCGAACAGTCCGCCGACCTCGCCAATGAAGATGACCGAGCCGACGGTATCGACGCCGAATGAGGACAGGCCGTGCTGCACCAGCCAGCTCGGATACAGCCCCAGAAAAACGTACACGCCAATCGACCAGCAAAAGTACGCCGCCATTAGCGGGCGGGTGCCGGGACTGGCCGACAGCGACGTCAAGCGCTCCTTGTACATGGCTCGGCTTATTCTGGAGGAGGACAACGAAGCTGAAGGCGGTGTGGGAAAGGTAAGCGCCAGTCCGGCAAGGGCGGCGCAGACAAGCGCGAGGCCAATGACCGTGACTTGCCACGACAGCAGCCCTCCGACGACAACGCCCATCGACAGCGAGCACAAAAAGGCAATGGGCGCGGCGGTGGTGACATACCCGGCTGCCCTGGTGCGTTTGGGCTCGGGGACATAGTCCGCCAGGGCGGCGAAAATCGATGCGCCAATCATCGGCATGAACAGCCCTGTCGCCGCCCGACTCAGCACGATCATCGAAGCGCTGTAGGATGCGGCGGTGATCAGCAGCGTGCAGCAGCAAGCAGCCCCTCCCACCGTGATAAACAGCTTTCTGCCAAAGCGATCAATCAGCGGACCAAGGGCGAGATTGCTGATCAGCGCCACGACCGGAAAAGCGGCCAATATCCACCCTGACTCACTGGAAGAAAGGTGCAGATCACGCTGAATAAAAGGCAGCAGCGGGATCATCATCACCACGTTGAAGTTAATGATGAAAAAAGCTATCCAGAGGATTCCGGTCACCAGCACGTGTTCCCCCTTGTGCGCGTGGGCGTGACATCGCCAAACGACTTCCATGTTGCGGAACTTTGTCTACGCTGAAAAGCGATGGGGTCATGAGGACCTCGACGTTCGCTTAGGAGTATTACCATGCACAAGCTCGTTTCGTCTGCGCTCATCACTGTACTGATGACTGCGTCCGTTGTTCCTTTGGCCCTCGCCGAAGACGACGTGGCAAAAGGTATCCGTCACGACAATCGGGAGTTGGACAAGGGCGTAGAACACGATGCCAAGGAAGCCGACAAAGGCGTCAAGCACGACGCCAGCGAAGTGGATAAAGGCGTTAAACATGACGACGAGGAACGTCATAAAGCGGATAAGCATGTGGATAAAGAAGTCAAAAAACATCTCTGAGTGCGCTGATTTCCGCTCATCAAAGGCTGTTATTTGAAAGGATCGTCGATGCGTTTTCTTCTTTATCGCTGCCTGCAGCACTTATCGTGTGAAGCGATGCAGCCATGGACTGCGCTTAAATAACCAGCGTTGCGGGTAACCCCTCGGCAAGGTGATTATCCGCGCGCGCCCCCTGAATCAATCGTCCCTCGACACGGTTGCGACCCTTGGTTTTAGCGAAGTAAAGGAGTCGATCGGCTTCTTCAAGCGCGGCTGTATAGCCCTCTTTCTCGGGTGCGTCGATCACCACCACGCCCGAGCTGATCGTGAGTTTGCCCAGCGGGCTGGCTGAGTGCTCCATGCAGTTGTCCGCGATGGATGACTTGACCTTTTCGGCCACACTCAACGCACCCGCCAGGTCCGTTTCGGGCAGCAGCATGACAAACTCTTCACCGCCGTAACGTGCCGCGACATCCCCTGCCCGCTTGACACTGTTGGCGATCAGCCCCGCGACCTGCTTCAGGCAGTCGTCACCCTGGAGATGGCCGTAGTTGTCGTTGTATTGTTTGAACCAGTCAATATCCAACAAAATAATGGCGATCGTTGAGTGATTACGGCTTGCCCGTCCCCACTCCCGGTGCAGGGCAGCGTCGAAGCAACGTCGATTGGGCAGATGCGTCAAGCTGTCGGTCTGAGCGATGATCTCCAGCTCGTTGCGGGCAATGTTCAGTTCACCTTCAGCAGTCATCACCTGCTTGATTTGTCGGTACAACAAGATGCCGAGCAGAACCAGGGCCAGGATAATCATGCCGGTCAGGATGATGGATCGTTGCGCATAGGCCCACCAGGGCGCGAGCACGTATTCGCAAGAGACGCCAGCCGCGGCGACGATGGGTAATCCGGACACGCGCCGATAGGCGTAGATCCTCTCGATGCCATCCACCACAGAGGTGATAACGGCGGTGCCGCTATCGCTATAGGGTAGATAGCGCGTGAAGATATCGCCCTTGGCCACGTTGGTGGTCATCAATGCGGTTAATGTAGGCCGCCGGGCCAGCAAGTCGCCATTGTTCAGGGCCAGGAAGATGACGCCCTTGTCGTCGACGTCCATGCGCTCAAAAAACTTCTGAAAATAAGCCACGGGAACCGTTGCCAGGGCAACACCTGCGAAACTGCCGTCAGCCGCAGTGATACGCCGACTGATCGGGATGACCATGTCCCCCGTATTCCGGCTCTCCACAATGGAGCCGATGTGGATGGATTCATCAGCGTTATCACGGTGATAGACGAAGTAGGCGCGGTCGTCGTTGGTTTTAGCCTTGACGCCTTTGGAGAAGGAGTTGGCGACCCAATTGCCCTGGGCATCGTAGATGAAGAGCCCTTGAATCCCTTCCACGTTCACCACGGCTTGAGCCATCAGCTTGGTTAATCGTGTTTGCTGCTCACCTGCGATGCCGTCATGTTCAACACGCTCAACGAGATCGCGCAGCGTGTTGTCAGCCTGTCTCAGGGTGTCCTGGGCTTGCTGCTCAGCGGCAAGGACGATGTTGGAGACCGCAATTTGCGCGGTGGCGATGCGCTCACGCTTGGACTGGTTCATCTGCCAGGCTGTCGCCAGAATCAACGATAGACAAACCAGGGCAATGAAGCTGATCAGCGCTTTGCTGAGCGCCGAGGCGGTTAACCTGGTCGACATAAAGGAGAAATGCTTCATTGGGCTGTCATCGGATTGGCGGTAGGGGGCGCTATGCAGTTTCCGTACCGTGGTGCTGCAATGAGCCATTTTGCGGCCCATCACGCACGGTGAAAGCGTGCACAGCCGATACACAGCGCCCTACCCCCGCGCCAACAACCAGTCATCAATCATCTTCACCGCCCGCCCCACATCCACTTCATCACTGCGAATATGCAGCTCCGGAAACACCGGCGGTTCATACGCTGAATCCACCCCGGTAAACCCCGGAATGCCCCCTGCCCGCGCGCGCCGGTACAACCCCTTCGGGTCCCGGGCTTCAGCCACCGCCAGCGGCACGTCGACAAACACTTCCACAAACCGCGCACCGTCAACGATCGAGCGGGCCAGCTTCCTGGCCGCGCGGCTGGGCGAGATCAACGCGACCATCACCGTCAGCCCCGCATCAACCATCAACGCGGCCACTTCCGCCACCCGCCGCACATTTTCCTCTCGGTCCTCCGCAGAAAAACTCAGATCGCGGCACAAGCCGGTGCGCACCGAATCCCCGTCCAGAATGCAGGTGGTTAACCCGCGCGCCTGCAGCACCGGGTTGAGGCTGTCGACGATGGTGGACTTCCCCGCCGCCGAGAGCCCGGTCAACCAGATGACCCTCGGTCGGACGGCGGACGGGGCCGGAGTGATCTCGCTGAACGGGTACGGCACCAGGTTGTGGTGCTGCGTCAGCCCAGGATGGCGCGTGCTCATGACCAAACTCCTGCGTGGATCAGCATCAGATGTGTGCTTTGTGAATGACGAAATCCACGTCCATGACGTCGTAGATCGGCTTGAAATCGCCGTAGGCAGACACGGTACGGAACCCGGCCTCTCGCAACTCTTCCTGCAGGTGTCGCGGGCGTATCGGGCACACCCGCAGCCGATACTGTGCACCGTCGGCAAAGCGATACACGAACTCGCACACCGCCTCGTCGAGTTCGCCGAGGGTGATGCTGGCGGAGTTGCCGCAGTAGTAATAGCGCCCTGAAGACGTGAAGCGACCGGCGAGAATCGCTTCGAAATTGCGCTGATCGATCAGCAGCATTCCGCCGGGTTTGAGCATCTGCCGAAACCGCTTCAACACCGCGATGCGCGCGTCGCGGTCGAACAGGTGGCAAAGCGAACTGCCGAGGCACAGCACCGCGTCGAACCTGCCCAGTACGCGAGCGTCCAGCGCTTGCCACTCGCAACGGTGGACCGGTACATCGACGCCCAGCCGATCGAAGTTGCGCCGGGCGCGATCCACCATGGTCGCGCTGCCGTCACACGCGGTGACGTCAAAGCCGGCCTTGTGCAACTGCGCCCCATGAAAGCCGCTGCCGGTGGCGGCATCCAGCACACGCCAGGCGCCGGCCTGGCGCAGCAGGTCGAAGAAAAAAGAACCCTCGCCGGCTGCGCGCTTTTCCCAGTCGATGAGTTCGTCCCAGCGCTCGACGAAGTCCGCCACGTACTGGCGGGTGTAGTCGTGATCGGCGATTGCCGATCGGTCAGCAGGCAGAAGCGCGATGACCGGCGCCATGGGCGGCGACTCCTGTGTGGTGGCTGTTGGTGTGGGGAGTGCCTTCTGCGTACGCCAGGTATTTGCTGCCCAGCTCTTCCGCCCACGCCGCAGCGTCACACACGCGCATCTCGGCCATGGCGAAGTTGAGCTCGCGCTGCATGATCTGCCTCTGCACCTCGCCAAACACCGCCGAGCCGTCGGCACGAATCAGCGTGATGCCGTCGAGCCGCTGCCCCGCCTCATTCACCCTGATCGCCTCTTCCCGGGTCACGCCGTATGGCAGGTCGAGCAGGACTTTGCCCATGCCAACCTTGACCGGATAACCGCCGGGCAACCCCTGAGGCCCGGGCCCATGCACCCGCACCTCATGCTCGGCGTGCAGGTTTTCCAGCACCGTCACCGCCGACATGGCGGTGAGGTACTGGCCGTCGACGCCGCCCAGCCGGCTGAATTGACGGGCGACGCAATCCAAAATAGCCTCGGGCGCGTGCTCGCCGGTGCGCTCTTCACCGTCGATCCAGTACGTCAGGTTGAAGATAGGCTCCATGCGTTGCGGCGGCAGGCCATGGCGAGGCACGCAATGGCTGAAATAGTGATGCCCGACCAGCTTGGCGCAGACCTGAGTTGGCAGGCAGCCGGACAAATGCGCAATGGCGCTGCGGGTGGCCGGGATCAGGTTGGCGATGTTGCCGATGCCGACGTCGGGCGCCATGCCGACCTTGTAGAGGATCGGGTTGACCGCATCCGGGAACGCCGCGTTGACCACCAGACTTTTCGGGCAGGACTGTTTGACGGCTCGCATCAGTGCGTAGGCCGGCGCCAGGTGCATCGGCAGCCAGGGCCCGAGCTGCGCCTGATCAAGGGCAGCAAAACGCTCGGCCGGCAACTGCGTGATCACCCGCCAGGATTGCAGCGAGGCACAGTTGAGGATGATGTCCGGGCGAATCTTGAGCAGCGTTTCGGCGTTGCGGCTGATGCAGGCTTCGCGCAGGTCCATCTGATGGCTTTCAATCTGAATGTTGACGTTCTGTTGAAGCGCGGCCAGTCGGATCAGGTTGCACATCCGCGTGGCCTTTCCGAGGTCTCGACTGGCGACGTGGAATTCGAACGGGTTGCGCGGGCCCAGGATCTGCAGGACTTGCAGGCACAGGTTGCCGCCGCCAACGATGAGCAGTTTTTTGCGATGCATGGTGTTCTCCCTGAAATACGTGAGGGACGACGGTGTTTTCGATCGCTAGCGCGGGTAGGCGCCGTTATCCACTGCGATGACTTTTCCGGTCAGGTGACGGCTCTGTTCCGACAGCAGAAACAGAATGACGTCGGCCACGCCGTCCGGCTGAATGGGCTCCTTGAGGATTTCCTGGCGCTCGTACTCACGGCGTCGGTGCTCGGGAATACGGTCATGGATCGAGGTGTCGCGAATCAGCCCCGGGGACACAGCGTTTACCCTGATCCGGGGGCCGAAATTCCAGGCGTTCGCCTTGGTAAGGCCGATCACGCCAGCCTTGGTCACGCCGTACCACGCATCCATGCTGCCGACCTCCCCTGCCACCGACGTGATGTTGACGATGCTGCGCGAGTAGTCGGCCGCCGACTCCCGCCGTGCGAAGTCCTTGGACAGATACCCCAGGGATTTGAGGTTGACGGCCCAGATCTCATCCACTTCCGCGTCGGTGTAGTCGTACACACCTTTGCCGTGATAGATCCCCGCGTTGTTGACCAGGGCATACAGCGCCCGGTGATTGTGAAGGTCGTACAGGTTGCCGATAAACGACTGATAGACGTGCGCCTGGGAGAAGTCAGCCAGGTGGGTTTCCAGTCGGTGCAGGGGCAGGCTTGCCTGAAGCGACTGCAGGCCCAGCCTGTCGCTGTCCGCTGCGATGACGTAGTAGCCCGCCTTGACGCAGGCCAGGGTGGTGGCCTTGCCAATGCCGTTGGCGGCGCCGGTGATCACGATCTTTTTCATGGCTGTCCCTGCTCGGTGAACTGATTCATGCGTTCGTAGAAAGGTCGATGCAGCTGGTCATACGCCATCAGATGGGGATTATCGTGCAGCGGTCGCGGGTCGAAATCGGCGCTATCCGGCATGATCGTGGTGCTGTTCTCGGCGTCCTTGTGCCAGCTGCGCCAGGCTTTCCATTGCTCGGGGCACCTCGCATTCCAGCTCAATGCTTCGGGCAGGAAATCCAGCTGCAGGTGGTCACAAAGCCTGCGCAGGGTGGTTTCCGGATGGCTGGCCAGGTTCTCGGCGTTGATCACACAAGGGGTTTTGCCGGTCAGCCGCCTGACCTCGCAGAAGACTTCGTACAGCGCTTGATGGCCGATGGCGTGCGCCGGCATCTGCGGGAAGATGGCGTGGTGGGAAACAATCGCCCGGGCCGGGTCGCGAACGATGAAGACGTTCTGTTGCTCTGCGAGAAACTCGGCGTCGGCCTTCAGCGGCGTGAGGCAGTGGTAGGCCATATCCTTATGGAAAACGTGAGCGCGCTGGCGGGCGTCGCGCAACAGGGCTTTGATCGCGTCATAGTCACGGGGCATGCCGCAGTTGAGGTCCCCATGGGGAATGGCGGACTGTTCGTCGAAGGCCATGTGCGAAAACGGCTCGTGAAAAACCTCGAAGTCACCGCGCTCGATGAACACCCTTTCGAGGATCGTCGACCGCGAGCGGGGATGGGCCCAGAGGCCGATCATGCGGTTCATGCGCGGCCCTCCATGGTCGTTTTGTGACGCGCGACGGGCGGCGTGGAAACGGGCGGATCAAGCGTGTCGGCGATGAAGCCCTGCAGACGCTGCACGCCCAGGCGTGCGTCATTGCCCGCAGTCAGGAACGCCGGATAACGGGCGTATTCGTCCGAGGTCAGGCCGCCCTCAAAGTACGCCTGGTTGAAATACGGAATGGCCAGAAGGCGGTCCAGCACTTTGCCGGGAATCTGCACCCATTCCGTCGCCGGTGCGATGCTGCGCACGGCCTGCTGACGGCGTATGAGGAATTCGATGAGTTCAGGCGTCAACGTGTACAGCGTGGTGTCGGCGCCGGTGCGCTGCAGGTGCCAGCAATGTTCACGCCCACGCGCATCGGTGTCGACCTTGATACTGCACAGCAACAGTTGCGCCGGTGTCTCGCACCGTCGCATCAGCGCCTGCATCGCCTGGTACACCGCAAGTTCGGCCCAGCGCTTATCCGTCTGGCCAAGGTGGAGGCGACGGCCCCGCGCCTGCCGCTCGAATTCCGGTTCCGCACCCAGCCGGCCGATCATGAAGCTCACCACGTAACGCGTCCGCTCCGTGTTCACACCGTTGGCAAGCGCCCGCTGGCGCCCGGCGTGAATGGCCTTGAGGCAGGCATCCAGCTGAGAGACGCTAAAACAGAAGGTGTTATTGATCGAGCAGCCCCGGGCGACCAGTTGCTCGATGGCGCGATAGCCCTGAGCGCTGCCCGGGATCTTGATCATGATGTTCGGCGCCAGCGCCGCCAGTTCGAGCCCGCGGGCCACCAGCGCGTCCTGATTCATCCAGTGCCCGCCCTCGATCTGCGCGGACAGCCAGCCCGTTCGATGCCAGGATTGCAGGAACAGAGGTAGTAACAGCTGCGCGCTGTCGATGATCAGTTGGTCATAAAGCGATCGCAGGCGAATGTCCGCAGGCATGGACGCCGGCAAGGTATGCAGGAATGATCGGTAGTGGGCTGAATGGGTCACCAACGCCTGCCCCATCAACGCAGGATTTGTAGTGGCTCCGCTGACACCCGCGGCCGATGAACCCAGTGTTTCAGGCAACAGCGCAATAACCGACGACTGCATATCCGGGTAGGTCTGTAATAACCGCCTTTGGCACTGCTTATATATAAGGGGTGAAGAATCGAACCATACTTCCGAATCGGAATTATATGTTTTTAATCGCTGAACGAAGCCCGAAACATCCATGAGGGTGCCCTTCCCGGTTCGATAAATTCACGAAAATCGAGGCCCCGGCTGTACACGGGCAAAATGCCAGCTATTTCAAGCTGATAGTCAGGAAACTGAGCCTTCGAGGCTCTAAGATGGATCCATTCCCATAACCTGTCAAATGCAATTGGCCGGGATTCTAATGCCAAATTCGAATAAGAAACACGCTTTGTTATCGCTGATATGAACATGAATCTCTATCAGAATTTCTTCCCTTTTTCGAAGTAACTCAAACGAATGAAAATGAATGTTCAATACAAGATCCAGTGCAAAATTGTATTGATGCGTCATGATTCACAATAAAAGTTACACCCAGGGATTGCTGAATTAATTAGTCATACTACTTATATTAATGAGTGGCCAAGATGTAAGCGCATGTGTCGTCAACACGTTTCTCCTAGGAACAAGCGACGGCTTTCTTGCAGCGCGCCTTGCACGTTCTCCTCGACGACCGTCAGCCATTGGGTTAAGAAAGCGCAGGGGCGGTCACCGCACTGCGCCACTCAAAAAAACAGACCAAGAGACCTGACCGTGAGCAAACCTTCCGCTACCGAACGCTACAGCTACAAAGCCCGCTGGTTTCACTGGGTGATGGCGATCCTGATTGTGCTGGCGTATGCGCTGATCCTGAGCCGCACCCAGCTGGCCCGTGGCAGTGACGCGCGGACTTTCGTTGTGCAAACGCATTTCTGGGTCGGCATCGTGGTGCTGGTCATGGCGTTTTTCCGCATCGCCGAGCGTCACCGCCACACGCCGCCGGGGATTACTCCGCCCCTGGAAGGCGTATTGCGTCTGGCCGCCACGCTGTCCCATTACGCGCTGTATGCGTTCCTGTTCGCGCAACCGCTGCTGGGTCTGTTCACGGTGCTGCTGGAGCGCGGCGCACTGCCGATCCCCTTGACATCCCTGAGCATTCCCGCGCCGTTCGACCTGTCCAAGGACACCGCCGAAACGCTGGAGCATTACCACGTCTTGCTGGGCACGATTTTCTACTACGTCATAGGCCTGCACGTGATTGCGGCGATCTGGCACCACTTCGTGCGCAAGGACAACACCGTCAAGCGCATGGTGTAGGCCGGACCGTTCATTCGACGGCGCCGCTTGCGTCAACCTGCTGCGGATCAGCGAGGATCGACTGAATCCACCCGCCCATCCACCGGATCCGGCGGTACGACGCCGTCCTGGCTGGTGTCGATGCTGACCACCACCGACATCCCGGGGCGCAGCCGGTCCACGTCGTGCTGGTCGTCGTCGATGGTGATGCGCACCGGGATGCGCTGGGCGATCTTGACGAAGTTGCCGGTGGCGTTGTCCGCCGGCAGCAGGCTGAACTCGGACCCCGCCGCCGGCGAGATGCGCTGCACCCGACCGCGCATCTTCAGGTTTTCCAGAGCATCGACGGTGAAGCTCACCGGCTGGCCCAGGCGCACGTTGGCCATCTGGGTCTCTTTCATGTTGGCGATGATCCAGCGCGGACGCGGCACCAGGGCCATCAACTGCGCGCCGGAATTGACGTACGCACCGAGGCGCACCCCGATCTGCCCCAGCTGACCGTCCCGAGGCGCGGTAATGCGCGTGTTGGTCAGATCAATCCGCGCCAGCTCGATGGCGGCCTCGGCGTTCTTCACCGAGGCCTCCAGCGAGCCGCGATTGACGATCACCGTCTGCAGGTCCTGACGGGAAATCTCCAGCGCTGCCTTGGCTTCGGCCAGTGCCGCTTTCGCCTGCGCATCCGCGGCGCGGGTCACGTCGAATTCGCTCTTGGACACCGAACCATCGGTCACCAGTGCCTGACCGCGGCGAAGGTCGGCAGCGGCTTTTTCACTCTGCGCTTGAGCATTCGCAACGGCCGCCTGACGCTGGGCGATGGTGGCCTCGGCGCTGCGCCGTTGCTGCAGATTATTGGCCAGTGCGGCCTTCTGGACGCCCAACTGCGCAATGCCCTGATCGAGATGCTGCTGGTAAATCCGGTCGTCGATGCGCACCAGCAGGTCGCCCTTCTTCACCCACTGGAAATCCTGCACCGGCACTTCGTAGACGTAGCCACTCAGCTGCGGACCGATAAGCGTGGTCTGCCCGCGAATCAGCGCGTTCTCGGTGCTTTCAATCGGGCTGCTGAACGGCGGCAACTGCCACGCGTAGAGCACCACCAGCACACCCGCCAGCGCAATGCCGCCGAACAGAATCGACGACACCAGGCGTATGCGCGCCGAACGCGGTTGCGTGGTGGCCGGCATGACCGCCGGTGCAGGTGCTGCGGAGGTTGCCTGAGACTGAGCCGAGCCGCCCGCAGAACTGTTGGAAGCGTTGCCAGAAGGTTTACCGGGTTCTGTCATGAAGGTTGAGCGCCAGAAGGTGTGAGAGGAGATGCCGCAGGGGTCGCCGGAGTAAAGGGTGCGACCGGCTCGGTGGTGATCCACAGCCAGGTGGCGCGGCTGGTGATCCAGATCATGGTCAGCACGGCGATGACAGCGATCAGCATGAACACATCGTTGTACGCCAGGGTATTGGCTTCGCGGGTGGCGGCGGTCGCCAGCGAGCGAATGCCCAGGCTGGTGCGCGCGGCCGGGTCGGCGATGGCGGAAATATACGCCCCGCTCGCGCTTTGCAGGCGCGACTGCACCTGGGCATCGATCAGCGTGACGTGCTCGACGATATGCGCCGAATGGAATTTCTCGCGCCACACCTGAAAGGTGCCCAGCAACGCCGAGCCGATCAAGCTGCCGACGTTCTGGGTAATCCCGAACATCACCGAAAAACTGACCATGTTGCGCGGGTTGCTGATCACCCCGCTGATGCCCATCACCAGCGTCGGCCCCAGAAAGAAGGTGCCGCCGAACGCCAGCAAAAACTGGCTGAAATACATCTGCGGCTCGCGGGTGAGGCTGGTCGAGAAGCTGTCCATGCTCGAGCCGATCGCCATCAACGCCAGGGAAATGATCAGCGGCTTGAACAGGTGCTGGGGATTGATCGTCAGCGCGCTGACCGCAAGGCCCGCAACGCTGCCCAGCAGCATGAACAGGTACAGCGTGTGCAACTGCTCGGTGCCCTGATTCAGGCCCTGAAGAAAACCGACCGCGCCGGTGGATTGCTCCGACAGCACGATGCGCGTCAGCAGCACGCCGAAGGCGAAGCGGATCATCCGGCCACTGCCCAGCCAGCGGGTAATCAACAGCGGGCGGGTGCGGTTGTGCTCGATGCACAGTCCGGCGAGGATCAGCACGATGGACGACGCCAGGGCGATGCCGATCCACGGCTCTTCAAGCCACCATTCGATCCGCCCCAGGGACAACGCCGCGCACAATGCCGCAAAGCCTGATGCCAGCAAGGCGAAGGTCAGGAAGTCGAGTTTTTCGAAGGCTTTGAAGCGATCACCGGGTGGCAGTTTGAGAATAAGCACGCAGCCAAGGGACAGCAGGCACATGCCCAGTTCGAACAGGTAAAGCCCGCGCCACTCGGCAATCTGCAGCAGGTCTTCGGAAACCAGTCGCGCCAGCGGCGTCGCCAGCTGCGCCGTGCCGAGTCCCAGCACCAGCGCTTTCATCCGCCACTTCTGCGGGAAGGCCTGGATCATGTAATACAGGCCCAGCGAACTCAGCGCCGCGCCGACCATGCCGTGGGCCGCTCGAACGGCAACCGCTGATTCGATGTCGTTGACGAACAGGTGAGCAAAGGTCACCAGGGCGTACAGCACCAGGAACACTTCAGTGAACGCCCGCAAACCAAACTGCTGGCGAAACTTCACCAGCAGCAGGTTCATCGACACGTTGGTCATGACATACGCGGCGGGCAGCCAGGCGATTTCGGCCTGGGTAGCGCCGAGCGAGCCCTGCAGGTACTGGAGGTTGGCGACCACCAGCGCATTGCCGAGTCCGCCGGTCAGCGCCACGATGACGCCAACGATGGCATAGGCCCAGCGTTTCGGCGTCGCGTGCAAGGGCGTCGACGGCGACCCCGGCAACGTCGGTCGCTCGTGGGGGGCCCAGTCGTGGGGTCTGTACTTGTCGTTCATTGAGCGAACCTGATGAATGCCATGCAATACCACTGAAGCGCGATGGGACGCGCTCTATCAGCGCTGCCCCCGTCAAAGCTAGCTGATCATTCTCAGTTCGCGCGCCTGCTCCAGTGTGACATCCACTGCGTGAATGCTCGCTTGCCTGTGTTTGAGCATCCCGCCGCTGCGGCCGTTGAACACCGCATTGATCTCCGAAAGAATCGACAACGCCACGCTGTGCGGCGCGTCGCCGCCCAGATCAAGGCCAACCGGGTAATGGAGGCTGGCTTGTGCCGCGGCGTCGCGGAGCTGATCCGGCAGCTCGTCGAGCAAACGCTCGGTGCGGCTGCGCGGCCCGAGCTGGCCGATATAGCGCGGCGTCGACTCAAGGACCTGCCCCAGCCAGTGACGGTCCTGGGTCAGGCTATGGGTCATCACCACCACGGCGGCATCGGCGACCATTGCGTGCAATTCAGGCATCGGCTGCAGCGGCGCCGACAGCACCTGTTCGGCGTCCGGGAAACGCTGGGGCCGGGCGAAGTGCGAGCGCGCATCGATCACCGTGATGTGCCAGCCCTGCAGCCGCGCCATGCTGACCAGCGGCATCGCGTCGTGCCCGGCACCGAAGACCACCAGCCGGCGGGGCGCAGCGATGTATTCGAGGAGCACTTCGACGGCGCCGTCGGCGCTGTCGTAAGTACGTGTGGCTGAACGGCGGGCGTCGAGCACCCTTTTCAGGTCCTCGGCCACGGCCGTCGCCAGCCAGCGTTCGCGCATTTCACTCTGAATCTGCCCGGATGCACGGATGGCCACCCGCTCGCCCAGTGCCGTGTGGCGTTCGCTTTGCGTACCGATCACTGTCGCCAGCGCAGCGCCAGTACCGCTGGCCTTGACCTCACGCAGCACGTCGACCACCAGGCTCGCCGCCTGCGGATCTATCCGTTCGAAGAGGATGTGCACCGTGCCGTTGCAGCCCAGGCCGAAGCTGAGTTCGGCATCTTCGAGCTCATCGTCATCCTCGCCGGTGCTGTACGTGCGCATGGACGGCTTGCCGTTGGCGGTCAGCCACCAGGCCTTCTTGCTGACGTCGCTTTCCAGGCATCCGCCGCTGACGGTGCCGGTGGCTTCGCCCATCGGCGCAATAATCATCCGCGCGCCGGGGCGCCGGTAAGCCGAGCCTTCGACCTTGACCACCGTGGCGATCACCACTTCCTGCTGCCCGGTCTGCGCTTCATCAAGCGCCCCCAGCAGACTGGATAGATCATTCATGCGCGTCCCCAAAAACCGGTTCATTCATCTGACGTGATTCACTTTTAACCTGACTCCTGCCCTGCAACGCCCTGCCCTCTCGGACAAACGTGCTGTTGTGCTGACTGCCAGTTGCCGCGCAGGTTCAGGTTTTGCCCACAAGACGTACGTCTTGGGCAGCGCAACTGCGCTGAATGGCCGGCAGGGTAACGCAGACTGGCCGCTCATTGGCCATCGGTCACCGACTGCGCGAATCAACCCACGCTGTGACTACACTCGGTGCGTGCCGTTAAATCCATGCAAACGCTGATGACTCAAGGCATCAACCTACGCGTGGGCAGTGGCCATCCTTCGTTTGGATATTTCGGTTGAACATTCCGGGCCACACGAGCCTCAAACCCTGAATCGCCGTACCGCCTGGCTGCGTGGAATCACTCCACCGGGTCCACCGGGCATCGGCAACGCCGGAGAGCACCTGATGACGCGCCAACTACGCCAGCTTCGTGAAACATCCGCTACCCACACCCTGTGCCAGCGCTTTCAAAGTGTGCGGGAACGTACCGAATTTCTGGTCGAGCCACTGAGCGCCGAGGACATGGTGGTGCAGTCGATGCCCGACGCCAGCCCGGCCAAGTGGCACATGGCGCACACCACGTGGTTCTTCGAAACCTTTCTGCTGGCGCCGAACCTGCCGGGTTACGAAGCCTTCGATCCGACATTCGGTTACCTGTTCAATTCCTATTACGAAGCGGTCGGCCCGCGTCATCCCCGCCCCCAACGCGGGTTGATGACACGGCCAAGCGTCGATCAGGTGCTGGCCTACCGCAGGCACGTCGACGAAAACATGACGACGCTGTTGATGACGCCGCTCAGCGACGAGATGGCCAGCCTGATTGAGCTGGGTCTTGCCCACGAGGAGCAGCATCAGGAACTGCTGCTGATGGACATTCTTCATCTGTTCAGCCTGTCGTCCCTGAAACCCGCCTACAGCCCGCGCTGGCCGAAAGACCCATCGGGGCGTCGCGGTCACTTCAAGCCGCTGAGCGCCGGCCTGACCGAGATCGGCCACGACGGCGACGGTTTTTCTTTCGACAACGAAGGCCCGCGCCACACCACGTATTTGCAGTCCTTTGAGATCAGCGACCGGCTGGTGACCAACGGCGAGTGGCTGAGTTTTATTGCCGACGGCGGCTACCACACTGCCGCCCTGTGGCTGTCCGAGGGCTGGAGCCTGGTGCAGGAAAACGGCTGGAACTCGCCCATGTACTGGCAGCACGACGAGAACGGCTGGAAGCGCATGAGCCTGCGCGGCCTTGAGTCGATCGACCCGTCTGCGCCGGTGACCCACATCAGTTATTACGAAGCCGCCGCATTCGCCCTCTGGGCCGACGCGCGCCTGCCCACCGAAGCGGAATGGGAAGCCGCCGCCCGCGCCGGCTTGCTCGAGCAAATGGACGACGTCGCCTGGCAGTGGACGCAAAGCGCCTACAGCGCCTACCCAGGCTTCAAGCCCTCAGTGGGCGCGGTCGGTGAGTACAACGGCAAATTCATGGTCAATCAGATGGTCCTGCGCGGCGGCGCCAGCGTCACGTCGCCCGATCATTGCCGCCTGACGTACCGCAACTTTTTCCATGCCGACAAGCGCTGGATGGTCTCCGGCCTGCGTCTGGCCCGTGACAGCCGTCAGCCCGGCGTCGTGGACCCGAACGACAGCGAATTCGCCCGGGACGTGGTGGCCGGTCTTGGCGCCGCGGTGAAAACCCTGTCGCCCAAGTATTTCTACGACGCAGCGGGTTCCGACCTGTTCGAAGCCATCTGCGAAACCCCCGAGTATTACCCGACCCGCGCCGAAACCGGGCTGCTGAAAGGCATCGCCGCGCAGATTGCCGCGACCATTCCCTCCGGCGCAGCGCTGGTGGAGTTCGGTAGCGGCGCCAGCGAGAAGACGCGCCTGGTGCTCGATGCCGCGCCGCACATCGCCGTTTACGTGCCGATCGACATCAGCGCAACGGCGCTCAACAAGGCCGCGCGGTCACTGCGCCAGCGCTACCCTGCGCTGATCGTTGCCCCGCAAGTCGATGACTTTACCCGGGTGCTCACCCTGCCTGAAGAAGCCGACGGCCACACCCGCGTGGGCTTCTTCCCGGGCTCCACCATCGGCAACTTCAGCCACGAGCAGGCCGTGGATTTCCTCCACAGCGCCCATGAGGTGCTGGGGGAAAACGCGCATTTCATCGTCGGTGTCGATATGGTCAAGGATGAGCAGACACTGGTAGCGGCTTACGATGACGCCGAGGGCGTGACCGCGCAGTTCAACAAGAACCTGCTGACCCGCATCAATCGCGAGCTGAACGCCGACTTCGATGTGTCCGCCTTCGATCATCTGGCGGTGTGGAACGCCGACCAGGCCTGCATGGAAATGCACCTGGTCAGCCGCAAGCAGCAAAGCGTCACCGTCGCCGGGCACACCTTCCGCTTCGCCGCCGGGGAACGACTGCACACCGAGAACTCCCACAAGTTTACGGTTGAATCGTTCACCGAACTGGCCGCCCGTGCAGGGTGGACCGTCAGCGAATGCTGGATCAGCGAGGCGCCGGAAATGGCGCTGTTCAGCCTGCAGGCGTGACTGGGGTCATGCGCCCGGCCCCGCAGGAATCTTCATTGTCATTTGCAAAATGGCGCTGGTAGCATCCATCAGCACCCTCACGGATCCCGGCTGTTCAGCCGGGAATTGAGTACAACAAAAATCAACAGGGATTCAGCGATGACGGCTCAGGTACTACCTGCCGAATACGCGGGCGAGCAATCAGCCTGCGAGAGCGTTCTGTCCGACGTACGCAACCATATCGGTCACATCACCCTCAACCGCCCCCAGGGCTTGAACGCCATCGACCTGCACATGGTGCGGCAGCTGCAGTTTCAGCTGGACGCCTGGGCGAAGGATGACAACGTTTACGCCGTGGTCCTGCGCGGATCAGGCGAAAAGGCGTTCTGCGCCGGCGGCGACATCCGCTCGCTGTACGACAGCTTCAAAACCGGTCGAAACGAGCACCTGGACTTCTTCGTCGAAGAATACGCGCTGGACCTCACCCTTCATCATTACCGCAAACCCGTGATTGCCCTGATGGACGGCTTCGTGCTGGGCGGTGGCATGGGCCTGGCCCAGGGGGCGGACCTGCGCGTGGTCACCGAACGCAGCCGTCTGGCAATGCCGGAAGTGGCGATCGGTTATTTCCCTGACGTAGGCGGCAGCTACTTTCTGCCCCGGATACCGGGCGAGCTGGGGATTTACCTCGGCGTCACCGGCGTGCAGATCCAGGCCGCCGATGCGCTGTATTGCGGGCTGGCGAACTGGTACCTCAACAGCCAGCGCCTTGAAGACCTCGATCTGCAGCTGGATAACCTGAAGTGGAGCCTGACCCCGCTCAAGGATGTACAGGGCGCGCTGGCGAAACTCGGCGTGCAGCACTTGCCTGCGCCGCCGCTGGCAAAGCTGCGGCCGGCCATCGATCATTTCTTCGCGCTGCCGGACATCCCGAGCATCATCGAACAACTGCTGGAGGTGACCGTCCACGACACCCATGCCTGGGCCGTCGACACTGCCAACCTGATGCAGACCCGTTCACCCCTGGCGATGGCGGTCACTCTGGAGCTGCTGCGCCGCGGCCGGCATATGCCGCTTGAGCGTTGCTTCGCCCTGGAGCTGCATCTGGACCGCCAGTGGTTTGAACGCGGTGACCTGATCGAAGGCGTGCGCGCCTTGATCGTCGACAAAGACAAGAAACCGCAATGGAGCCCCTCCTGCGTGCAGGCCTTGAATGCCGAGCACGTGGCAAGCTTCTTCAGCGGTCATGAGGCGTGACCTATGCAAGATCTTGAACTGACCGAAGAACAAGTGATGATCCGCGACATGGCGCGGGACTTCGCGCGCAATGAAATCGCGCCCCATGCCCAGGCCTGGGAAAAGGCCGGCTGGATCGACGACGCGCTCGTCGCAAAGATGGGCGAATTGGGCCTGCTCGGCATGATCGTCCCCGAGGAATGGGGCGGCAGCTATATCGACTACGTCGCCTATGCGCTGGCCGTCGAAGAAATCTCTGCCGCCGACGGCGCCACCGGTACGCTCATGAGCGTGCACAGCTCGGTGGGCTGCGGGCCGGTGCTCAATTACGGCAGCGGCGCCCAGAAACAACAATGGCTGGAAAAACTCGCCAGCGGCCAGGCCATCGGCTGCTTCTGCCTGACCGAACCCCAGGCCGGCTCCGAAGCCCACAACCTGCGCACCCGTGCCGAATTGAAAGACGGCGAGTGGGTGCTCAACGGCGCCAAGCAGTTCGTCAGCAACGGCAAGCGCGCACAGCTGGCGATCGTCTTCGCGGTGACCGACCCGGAGCTGGGCAAGCGCGGCCTGTCAGCGTTTCTGGTGCCCACCGACAACCCCGGCTACCGCGTCGACCGCATGGAACACAAGATGGGTATCCGTGCATCCGACACCTGCGCCGTGACCCTGAGCGATTGCCGGATTCCGGCGGAAAACCTCTTGGGTGAACGCGGCAAGGGACTGTCCATTGCCCTTTCAAACCTGGAAGGCGGACGCATCGGCATTGCCGCCCAGGCCCTGGGCATCGCCCGTGCGGCATTCGAGGCGGCACTGGGCTACGCCCGTGAGCGGGTGCAGTTCGACAAGCCGATCATCGAGCACCAGAGCGTCGCCAATCTGCTGGCCGACATGCACACCCGCATCAACGCCTCACGGCTGCTGGTCCTGCACGCCGCGCGCTTGAGAACGGCGGGCAAACCCTGTCTGTCGGAAGCGTCCCAGGCCAAGCTGTTCGCCTCGGAAATGGCCGAATGGGTCTGTTCCAAGGCGGTGCAGATTCACGGCGGCTACGGCTATCTGGAAGATTACCCGGTGGAACGATACTACCGAGACGCGCGGATCACCCAGATCTACGAAGGCTCCAGCGAAATCCAGCGCCTTTTGATCGCCCGCGAGCTGCGCCACTACTCGCTGTAAGGGACGTGCCGGCTCGCCAATACCGGCGCCTGCCCATCAAGGAGCAGACGCCGAGCCTGAAGGCTCGGCGTCTGTCACTCAGCGGCCGCCCGGCGAAGGGCTCGGCACGACAAAGCTGCGGCGCCCCAGCCGCAGCACCAACAGGGTCACCGAATCGGCGTTGGCCAGAATAACCCGGCTGCGTTTCTGGGCATCGCTCATAAACACATCACGGGCATCGTCCAGGGTCTTGCACTTGGTGAGCTTCAGGATCGCGTCGTATTCGAAACTCTCCTCCTCATCGAAATCGCGCCACTCCCCGTCCGTCAATTGCAGAAAAAGCTCCCGTTTGATGCTCAGATGCGACAACCCGGACGACTGCATGCGCTCAATGTCTCCCTTCAACTTGATGTTGTAGGCATTGTTTTCCTGCAGCAGGTCCGGATACGGCGACGTGCTTTCCAGGTAGGCGATGTCGTGGGTATCGAGCACCAGATGCGAGAGTTCATGGATCAAGGTGGCCGCGCGGTAATGGGCCGGGCAATCGAACCCTTCGTTCGCCGCCTCAGGCTTCAGTGGAAACGGCGGCGCATCAAAATACCGGTCGGTCAGAAACACGCGCTTTTTCGGGTCTCGTTTAATGACGAAGCCCATGGTGCCCTCCCGCCCCGGGCGGTTGGTGCCCACCACAAACCGTGGCGAAGAATAGGGTGACAGCGACGCATCCATCACTTCATCAAACAGCGCCTTGACCGCGCGTTCGGTGTCGACCAGCAGCTCTTGTCCGGGCTCACTGACCCCGAAAAAGTCGCCAATGATCTGCGTAACCCTCGGGTCCAGCGGCGTGCCGGGGGCATGCACGTTGAGGTTATCCAGCGCATTTTCGAGGTACCTTTTGGCCTGCAGATGGGCTTCACCGATACGCTGGGCGCGCTCCCGATAGAAGGTGCGTATGTCGGCCATGCCGCTGGCCTCGATAAGCAGCACGTCGTCAGCACTGACATCGGCAGCGTGGGTCCGCAGCTTGGTCATGGCCCCGCCGCCGCCCTTCAGACCGGACTCGATATCCAGCTGCCAGCGCTGCCTGTCGTCCAGCTTCAGGCACGGGCCGGGCGATCGGTCGGGGCCGATAATCATCCAGCGGCCACTTTCGGCCTGACGGCGCACTTCATAGACCCGCCCGGAAACAGCCGCATACGCCCTGCCGTTTTCCGTGTTCATGAACAGACTCAGCAGGTCGTCCCGGCGCAAGTCCTTGAGCGAGACGTTCCGGGCCTCCAGCGCATGCAGACGGGTCAGCTGCTCGCCCGTGAGCGTGGCGCCTCCCCAGAAGAACACCGGCGCAGGCACCTCCTCGCCCTCCACCAGATCGGCGCTGATCAACTCGTCTTTTTCAGCCTGGTCCCGGGCCGTCATCATGACGCCCAGGGCGGCAGAAAATTCGGAGAGGGCTTCCCCCCAATGACGCCCGGAGGCCGACGCAGCTGACGCACGAAACAACGTATGGCTCTGCCACAGCGCGATCATCGTGCCAAGCTTGCCGGGCATGACACTCAGTGCCTGCTCAAGGCCAAGGGACGCCAGAAACTGGCGCGACGCGTGATCAGCCTCCTGATTCGTGACCGTGTCGGACTCACCGATGTCCACCAGCAGGCTCATGGTGTCGGTGAACATGAACTGCAGCGAGTTGCCGTTTTCCTCAGCCAGTGACACCGTGACCGGACCCGGTGTGTGTGTCGGCACATCCCCGAACCCCTGCGCAAAGAACGGCAGGTGAGGCTCAATGAAGCCGCCGTGTTCATACCGCTTGCGAACTTCCGGGTCCACTCGCTGCAACAACAACGCTTGCAGGCTCGCATCGCTGCGGATATCGGCCTCCAGCGCCGAGAGGCTGGTGTACTCGCGGAAGACAAAATCGCGGTGGAACACGGCGTGCAGGATAACCGGACCGCTGGCGCCCGCCTCGGCGCAGATCAGATAAATGCCCTTGAGGATGTCGGGCGTCATGCCTGCGTCGGCGACCAGCCGCAACGCACTGATAATGACGCGCACCCCGTTGACCGGTTCACGGGCGATCCCGTCAGGCATCTCAACCACACGCGAGATGAACGCGTAGGCTTCGGCGCTCAGCTGTCCTTCAAGCTTCTGCTGCATCGCCACCGCCTGCATCATCGGTGGCAGCTGGTCGATAAACAGCTTGTTGCGCCTCACCCATTTGGCATCCGCGGGGTTCAACGTCTGACGCAGCAGCGTCCTGAATCCTGTGCCGACGTCCAGCTTTCGCACCGTGCTGCGCAGGTAATCGGGCGTGATCAGGCGGGCTGCCTCTGGGTCGTCGGCGTCATTGATGCTTAATACACCGTCCGGGATGTCGGAAAAGCGATTGATCGCGTAATCGGTCAGCGTCTCACTGTGCACGAGGGTGGCGGCCGGAATCCCTGACGGGATCTGGCCAACGCCGGTGGGCGCCGCAACGTAGCGGCGCTGGGTGACGGTAATCTCGTCGGGGTGCAGGACATGCTCGGGAAAATCCTTGCGCATCTGTTCGAGCAGCCGGTCGCGTGCGTAATCCGAGAGCGTCGGGATGTCGAAGAGAAAGTCTTCCTCGCCGTCGCTGGCCAGAAAGAAACGACGCCATATCGCGTTATACGCTCGAAGGTCGTTGGGCGATGCCGCCTTCAGCCAGTCCGGCAGCAGCTCTTGAAACAGCGTGTTGTCGATCCGCACCGACAGCGCATCGAGCATCTCGATCAATTGCGTGTCCAGCTCGGTGGCCCGGGCAAGGCGCGTGAACAGCCCGGCTTCAAAGCGACAACGCCGGGCGCGGGCGCACATCTGCTGGAGGTTCTGTGACTGTCGGTCAAACACGCTTTGCTGCAACGCCTCGATCGCGTGGCCGGCGCGATGACTGAAATGAATGCGAATCGGACCCGCAGGGTGTGCTTGCAGGTGGCTGCGCAGCAGCACACGGTCGCGTTCCCCCAAAAGCGCCAGCCAACGCTCACTATGAGCGCCACGCAAGCGACTGCCTATTTTGTCGCTCAATGCCTGCTTGGAGACGAAATACTCCCAGCCCAGCTGGCTGCTCCAGAACATCACGCCCGCATCGAGGGCCAAGGGTTGCCAGAGGGCCATTGAGTCACTGAGGGTGGCCCCCGGCTGTGGGCCGTAGACCAGCGACACCGCAAACACTTCAGTGGTCGGCGCCCCCGGCTCGGTCCTCTGCGCGCGGACCGGCGCGTTCAGCACTTGCATGACCATGCTCGCCGACGCGCTTGTCACCTGCTCCATTCGCTGGCGCAGTGCCAGATCGAGCCGCAACGTGTCTTCCCTGAGGACCAGCGCCATGGCAACCGGTTGCAGCTGCCTGTCGCCCAGACGCGCAAGGCCCGTGCGCAAGCGCCTGAAGTGGTCGAGATAACGTTCGATGAAATCCGCCGCCACCCGCTTGAGCATGAAGCGGATGAGCTCGATATCCAGGTGTGCCCCCGCGGCCTGGGCGGTGAGCAGCACCTGCGCCGACGATTCGAGCGGATCGCAACGGTGTCCGCTGACGCGCTCCAGCAACAGCGCCACCAGATCCATCGACGTGGCACTCAAGGTCTCACTGATGGCGACGGAGTCTGGTTCCACATTGGAGGAGCCCAGCGGCAGCGACTCCAGCCAGCGCACCCGCACCTCGCTCGCGCGCAATCCCCGGGCCGACGCCACGCACAGATATCGTTGCAGCGCCTGCTCGGCGTAGCCGGCAAGGACGTTGTCCAGCTCGCGCAGATGCGCCGCATTGGCATCGAACACTTGGGTTCGCTCCAGCCAGGAAGGCGGCGTTGGTTGCAGTTGGGTCGGCTGGGAAGGGTAGGACGCTGACAGTTGACTGCCAATGCTCTCTGGCTCCGTGACAGCCACCACCAAGTCATCGTTGGCGCTGCTGCACCAGACGGCAGCGAAGTCCATCGGCTGCTCCCGGCGCCAGCGTCCGGCGCTGAAGTGCAGTTGACGAGGGTCGATCAGTTGGCGCACGTCCAGCGCATCGTCGTACATCGCCGAGATCATTTCCGACTCGGTCGACAACCCCGTGACGAACTGCAGATTGCGCGCCTGCAGCGCAAGGATGGAGTCAATCCGTTCGCCCAGCAGGGGCCCGCTGATGCGTTGCATCGAAAGGGACAGGGCGCCTTCGCGCAGCAACAGGGGCTGATCGGCCAGCGCCAGTGTCGGGCGGAGCATCTCGCGTCCTTCCGGGGTTGAGCAAAAGGCACTCAGCGCCGTCAGATTGGCGAATCGGCGCAGGCCGTGCTCCGGCGTAAACCACAGCAACGGCAACGCTGCCGGGCTGATATCGAAGACCAGGGTGCCGGCCAGTGGCTTTGCAGGGCCGCCCGGCACATGCAGCGCGAGACGACTGCAGTGGAACTCGGCGTCTGATGCGGTGAAGCGCGGCCCGGCCACGAGCAACGGCCGCAACAACGCTTGCTCCTGCCGAGTGAGATTCGCCTCGTGGCCATAACGGTAGAGCTCATGGCACAGGCTCGTGGCGTAAATTTGCATGGCCATGTCACGGCACGAACCGGCCGCGTGTCGCTGCCCCCAATAGTCGCTTAGCAATTGGGCGAATCGAGCAGGCACCGCAGGAATCGTCTCGCGTATGGCCTGAGCGAACAACGCCGCATCGCTGTCGCTCGCCACTCGCCCCTGCGCATCCAGGTACTGCATCGTCACGCCCTGGTCCAGCTCGGCACGGCACACGGCTTCATACGCCGTTTGAACCAGCGTCTGGGTCCTGAACACGAGTTCTTCTTCGGCACTGGAAGCCGGCTGCACCAGGCGCATGAGGTGCGTCGCCGGATCCATCTGCTGATCCGGCAACAGCCGGCGCAGCTGCAGGGCCAGGGACGAATTGACCGCGCCGATCAGGTCCGGGATCAGCTTCAACTGGTCGGTGAACTGCCTGACTGAATGGGCCTGGTACTCAACGATGGCTTCCATTTGCGCCTGGAAAGCATCGCCGTCGATTTTTTCGTATTCGAACGAGGCCAATGGATCATCGTTGGCAAATCGCCTGAGCAGCGTCGCCAAAAGCTGTGCGCGATCCTCGAAAGCTTCAACACCGGACGCCAGGGTAAACAGAAACACACGCGGATCGGCGGTCTGGCCATGGCTGAACATCAACGCCGCGCTGAGCTCCAGCGAGTTGGGCAGGCCGTCATTGAGCAGCAGCCGATCCACTCGGACCGGATCGGCATCATCGGTTGCCGGCGCGCCTGCTGCGCGTTTCAGCCAAGTCTGTTCGGATGACACGAGAAGATCGGCAGTGACGGCGCGGTCGAGTTCTTCGAGGAAGCGCCGTCGCAATGACGCGCTGTTGAAGTACGTGGTGGTAACGGTGGACATGACAACTCCTTGAGCACAAGCGCCCACGGCCGGCATTGGCCGGGCATGGGCAGGAAAAGCTGGGAGCGTAGGGAAGAAGTCCACCGCGATTGCGGTACATAACGCTATACACGGGCAAGGAAATTCAGGATTGACTGACGAAGGCGCGACGATCTTGCGCGGTGGGTGCGAGGGGCCGGCACGCGGCGTTGCGCGCAGGCCCTTTCACCGAAAGACGGTACAGATGATCAGGCTTTCAAGGTGCGCGCAACGTGGCCGGCGAATGCATCGATGATGTTCTGCAGGAACGGGCGGGTTTTCTCGCTCAGCTTGCCGTGTTCGTCAAAGAAGGTGCCGGCGTTGCCCAGGTAGGCTTCCGGTTGCTGCATGCACAGCACGTCGAGGAACACGAAGCACTGGCGCAAATGCTGGTTGGCGCCAAAACCACCGATCGCCCCGGGCGACGCACTGACCACGGCCGCCGGTTTGGCGCTGCCCCATGCGCTTTTGCCGTAGGGCCGCGAGCCAACGTCGATGGCGTTTTTCAGCGCGCCCGGCACTGAACGGTTGTATTCGGGGGTGACGAACAGAAACCCGTCTGCGCCCTGCAGGGCCTGACGGAAGGCGGTGTAAGCGGCAGGCGGCGAATCCGCGTCGATGTCTTCGTTGTACAACGGCAGGTCGCCGATTTCGACGATGCTCAGCTTCAGGCTGGACGGCGCCAGCTCAGCCAGTGCGTGGGCCACTTTGCGGTTGATGGAGTCTTTCCTCAAGCTGCCGACGATGACTGCAATCGAATGAACCTGGCTCATGAAACGGACCTTCTGCTGTGGGAGGAGACAACAGTTATAGATGAAACATGAGTGCAATTCTGTGTTGTTTTTCCGTTGCTAATCATCGAAGCGTTCGATGCTGGCCCGTGGGTTATCGGCCCCTGCTTTGGGCGGGCCGTGCTACCGTCGGTCGCGACTATTTTTCGGATCGCCGAAAACTCCCCCCGGAAACGGCGGTCTGACTGCCTTAGGCGAATAAGGTCCCCGGACAAATTTGGGAATTACCTTACAAGCGGACACGGTTTATTCACTCGCGGTGTTAGGATGCGAGCGAAAACGAGCAGTTATTTCCAGAGGTTACAAAGCAAATGGCTTCAGTTCTAGTTGGGCAATTTCATGCGAGGGATGCGGAGGGACGCGTTTACTCGGTGCATGAATTCCGTGAATCACAGCCTGACGAGGCTGATGGAAAGGAGCCCGTTTCCACTTATCGCCTGGCCATTGGCGACCGCGTCAAACACCTGGGCGGAGAGGAATTCGAGTTGATTCAGGGCAAGGTCAAGCTCATACGAGAGCATTGAAACACCGCTGCAAGCCCGCCTCTTTCTACTCAGGCCGCTCACATCCTGCGGCCACGAGTCAGGTCAGAGGGGCTTGCCGCTTCAATCGACGCCCGGCGCGTCGAACAACAAATACCAGAAAATCGCCGCCTCCTGCGTCAACGGTTCTATCGCGCGATACCGCAGATGATCGACCCCGCCGACCACAAACCCGTAGCGCTCATATAACCGGCACGCCTCCAGATTGTTGTTCTGGGTTTCCAGGGTGATGCCCGGCAGCCCGCGCTTGCGGCTCCAGAACTGCGCCACGTCCAGCAGCTTTTGTGCCACGCCATTGCGTCGCGCCCCGGTATCGACCGCCAGTTCGTCGATGTGAGCGAAACCGTTCCAGTGCTCGCTGACCACCACATGCCCGACCGGCTGCTCATCGAGCCAGGCCACCAGCACCGTGCCGTCGGCGGCGTCCCGATAATTGCAGAACTCTTCGGAATCGATGCCGTAATTTTTCAGGTAAGGCTCGACGGCATCGACGTGCCACTGCGCCACGGGCTCGCCGATCTGCACCCGGGCATAGCCGGTGACGGTGAAGGTGAACTCGCTGTTGAGGATGTAATCCTCGAAGCATTCGTCAGCGACACGAATGCTGAAAGTCGGGCTGGACGTGTTCACCATGGGCCTCCTGCCCGATTACCGGGATCGACATCACCTTCTATGAAGGCCGCTGCCGCCTTCAGGCTTCCGCCCGGGCCTGAGCCTGCGCTTCGAGCAACTGGGTCCACAGGGCCGGGGCACCGGCGGATTTGGCAATCACGGCAAGCCGCGCTTCGTGCTCCGCCAGTTCGGCCTCGCTGGCGACGATGATGCGTCCCGGCGTGCGGTTGGCGATGCGGCGGATCTCCGATGGGCGATCGGCACCGCCCTCTCCGTCGTTGTTGCCGGCCAGCGACAGGGTCGTCTGGCCACCGGTCATCGCCAGATAGACTTCCGCGAGAATCTCGGAGTCGAGCAATGCGCCGTGAAGCTCACGGCCGGAGTTGTCGACGTCGTAGCGTTTGCACAGCGCATCAAGGCTGTTGCGCTGGCCCGGATGACGCTCGCGGGCCATGGCCAGGGTGTCGAGGATCGTGCAGTAACTGCTGAGATTGGCGCGATCGTGCTGGCCGATCAGGGCGAATTCGTTGTTCAGAAAGCCGACGTCGAACGCCGCGTTGTGGATGATCAGCTGCGCGCCTTTGACGAACTCGAAGAACTCGTCGGCGACTTCAGCGAAACGCGGTTTACCGATCAGGAACTGGTCGGTGATGCCGTGAACGCCAATGGCGCCCTCGTCACTCTCCCGGTCCGGTTGCAGGTAAACGTGGAAATGCCGCCCGGTCAGACGCCGGCCAATCAGCTCGACGCAGCCGATTTCGATGACCCGGTGGCCGTCGGTGACGGGCATACCGGTGGTCTCGGTATCGAGGACAACCCTTCGTTCAGTGATGATGTTTTGTACAGTCATTGCCTACCGCCTCAGCTTCAGGCGCGGATATTAGCATGGCGGTTTTGCGATGTGCGCAACCTTGCCAGACCGCACACAAGGATTGTTTGCCACGACATTGATGTCGGTCATGCTGGCCTCTTCCCGGCTAAAGCCAGTCCTACAGTGGGTACGCGGTGGGTCAGTGGGACCGGCTTCAGCCGGGAAGCTTTTGATTTGCTTTTGATCTTCATACGCCAAAGGATCAGTCACCGCCAAACGCGACTTGGGTCCAGGCTGAACGCAGGCCCACGGAGCGAGACCGGAGTGAAGGAATCCTGACGAAGGAAGGGCCCAGCCGAGAGCAGGCAATAGCGCTCGATGCTACCTAGCCGTGCTTGATACCGCGCACTTCATCCACGCCGCGGTTCGCCAACTGGTCAGCGCGCTCGTTACCCGGATGGCCAATGTGGCCGCGCACCCACTTCCAGCTCACATTGTGCCGGCCGACCTGCTCGTCCAGCTGCTTCCACAGATCGGCGTTTTTTACCGGCTCCTTCGCTGCCGTCTTCCAGCCGCGCTTCTTCCAGTTGACCATCCACTCGGTGATGCCTTTCATCACGTACTGCGAGTCGGTCACCAGGATCACTTCACACGGCCGCTTCAGTTCTTCGAGACCGCGAATGGCGCCGAGCAGCTCCATACGGTTATTGGTGGTGTTGGCTTCACCGCCCCAGAGTTCTTTTTCAACGCCTTTGCACACCAGCAACGCACCCCAGCCGCCAGGGCCGGGGTTGCCCTTGCAGGCGCCATCGGTGAAGAGTTCTACGGTATCGCTCATTACGATGTTTCCAGAAATTGAGAAAGCGTGGCGTCAGCCGGTGAATCAAGGCTCGGGCGTGCGCCGATTGACCTTGGCCATCGGCAGAGGCAGCAGTTTGCCCATGGGCTCGCGGCGCGGCATGCGCACGGGCCGCAGCCCTACACTCATCTTGCGCGCGATCAATAGATAGAAGCCGCCGCCGGGACTTTGCCAGCCATCGCCGAGACGTTCGAGCCCGGCCAGACGAGCCTGCCACTTGGGCGAAGCGAGCGGCGGACGATAGCACCCGAAGCGGCGTTTCTCCAGCGCGAAGCCCAGCAGGTTAAGCCAGTCGCCGACCCGCGATGGCGAGATGCAGCGCGCCCTGCGCAGGGCATCATTGGCGAAGAAATGGCGGATGCCCCAGGTGCTCCAGGGGTTGATCCCGACGATCACCAGATGCCCGCCGGGACGCACGCTGCTGGCGGCTTCGCGCAACAGGCCGTGGGGCGACAGACAGAAATCCAGACCGTGCTGCATGACCACCACATCCGCGGCGTGCTCGCTCAAAGGCCAGGCCTGCTCTTCGCAGACAATCTCGACGCCCGGCAACGGCGCGCCCAGTCGCACGTTGCGCTGCACTTGCTTCGCCGCCGGCGGGGTTTGCGCCGACGGGCCGTAATGCACCAGATAACCGCCAAAAAAACGCTCGAGCTCTTGCTCCAGCACACGGCTTTCTTCTTCCAGCAACAACTGCCCCAGGGGCCCGGACAGCCAGTCGCGGGCGGCGCTGATCAGCTCAAGCCACTCGGGATCGGCCTGGGCGAACGCTTCATCGGTCATTTCCGGTCTCCATGAGAGGGTCATTGCGATAGAGACTCGCCTCGAGTCTGTTCAGACCCTAAGATGCTTCTCTATGTTTCCAGCCAAGCGAACCGCGCCATGATACAGGTCGATGCCCTGCCCGCTTTCAGCGATAACTACATCTGGTTGTTACAAGACAATGCCGTCAAACGCTGCGCCGTGGTTGACCCGGGTGATGCCGCCCCCGTCATCGCCTGGCTTGAGCGCAACCCGGACTGGCGCCTGACCGACATTCTCATCACCCATCACCACGCCGACCACACCGGCGGCGTCGCGCAACTGAAAACACTCACCGACGCCAAGGTCTACGGCCCGGCCAATGAGAAGATTCCGGCGCGGGACGTGGCCCTGTCCGACAACGATCAGCTCACCGTACTCGGCCTGACATTCAGCGTCCATGCGGTCCCCGGCCACACCCTGGGCCACATCGCCTTTTACCATGCCGACGCACAACAGCCACTGCTGTTCTGCGGCGACACACTGTTCGCCGCCGGTTGCGGCCGCTTGTTCGAAGGCACCCCGCAGCAGATGCATCATTCCCTGAGCCGACTCGCCGAGCTGCCCGACAGCACCCTCGTCTACTGCGCCCACGAGTACACCTTGAGCAATTTGCGCTTCGCCGTGGCGGTTGAACCGGACAACGCCGACGTGCTGCAGCGTTTTGAAGAAGTGACGCAATGGCGTGCACAAAATCGTATCAGTGTGCCGTCGACGCTGGCACTGGAGCGCAAGACCAATCCGTTTCTGCGAGCCGCCGTCATCTCCGTGAAACAAAAAGCAGACGAACGGAGCGGAACCCATAACGCGACGGCCACAGAGGTCTTTGCCGTGTTGCGGGCATGGAAAGATAAGTTCTAAACAGGCTGCGAATCAGCACGGAAATTCTGAAAGGTTGACCGTTCACCAGTCACTTTCTAGAATCGCCCGACATTTTCGCCTGGAACTATCCCCCAGCCAATGTCGTCATCTATACGCAAAACCTTTAATTCCGACACATTGACTCGGTTGGCCCAGGCAATCGCAGTGGTCGCGAGCGCGACATTGGCAGGCTGCCAGAGCACCGGCGGCCTCGAATCCGGGAACGGCGCCAGCGCCGCCCATCCCGTCGCCAGCACCAAACCAAAACCTGTTTACATCGCACGCAAACCCGTGCCCCTCGCCCCGCCCCATGATGTGTGGGAGCGCATGCGTCAGGGTTTTCAGCTGCAAGACGGCAACGACCTCAACCCACGCATCGATCAGCAACGCCTCTGGTACGCCAACAACCCGTCGTTCCTCGAGACGGCCGGTAACCGCGGCAGCCTGTACATGCACTACATCGTCGAGCGGCTGGAGGAGCGCAACATGCCCCTCGAACTGGCGTTGCTGCCGGTGATCGAGAGCGCGTACAACCCGATGGCCTTGTCGCGCAGCGATGCGGCGGGGATCTGGCAGTTCATTCCGTCCACCGGCCGCTACTTCAACCTGCGTCAAACCAATTTCTACGACGGCCGCCGCGACATCACCGCGTCCACTACCGCAGCGCTGGACTACCTGACCAAGCTGCACGACATGTTCAACGGTGACTGGCTGCTGGCACTGGCGGCCTATAACGCCGGCGAAGGCACGGTCAGCCGCGCCATCGAACGCAACGAAAAGCTCAACCTGCCCACCGATTACTGGAACCTGCCGCTGCCGCAGGAAACCCGCGATTACGTGCCTAAATTGCTGGCGCTGTCCCAGGTGGTGATGTCGCCCGACGCCTATGGCGTCAACCTCAACCCGATCGACAACAAGCCGTACTTCCAGGTCGTCGAGTTGAATCAGCGCATGGACCTGTCGAAAGTCGCCGCCATGGCGAACATCGACGAGGACGAGCTGGTGCAGCTCAACCCCGCGTTCAAGAAGCGTCTGACCATCGACGGCCCTCAGCACCTGCTGGTGCCGACGTCGAAATCCCAGTTGCTGACCGCCAACCTGTCGAACATGAAGCCTGAAGAACTGGTCGACTGGCAGCAATATCGCGTGCGTCCGGGCGACAGCCTGGCCAGCATCGCCAGCCGCTACAAGGTGTCGACCAGCACCCTCAAGGACATCAACAAGTTGTCCGGCAATCAGGTGAAACGCGGCCAGGCGCTGACGATTCCGGTGCAGCCCGGCATGCAGTACGCGATGCCGGTGTTCGAAGAAGTCGCCGAGGTGGACGAAAAGCCGGCGCGCACCCGCAGCTACAGGGTGAAGAAGGGCGACAACCTGGTGCAGATCGCGCGCATCAACAAGGTCGACGTCAAGGATTTACAGCACTGGAACAAGCTGTCCGGCCAGAACCTCAAGGTCGGCCAGACGCTGGTCATGCAGGACAACAGCAAACCGGCGAAAGCCAGCTCACGCGCCGTGGCCAAGGCTGACAACAGCGCCAGGGGTGAAGACGCCGGCAAGAAGTCGATGCAGTACAAGATCCAGAAAGGCGATTCGATGTACCTCGTCGCCAAGCGCTTCAACGTCGAAATGCAGCACCTCAAGCGCTGGAATCCGCGCAGCGGCCAGGCCCTCAAGCCAGGGCAGACACTGACGGTGTACCTGCCGCACTGATGAGTCGCAGGCAACGCCGATGCTCTTTGTAGGAGCGTGGCTTGTCCCGCGATCGGCGACAAAGTCGTCGTAAAACCTCTGTTCACGATCTGCCAGGCATACCGCACTCTCAGGATTTACTGCCGGTCCCCGGCAGATCGCGGGACAAGCCACGCTCCTACAGATGTTGCGTCAGCCTGACACCTCCGCCCTGCCCTTTTTCCAGCCGATACAAGCTGTTACTGTGACCGACCGCTGCCTGGATCGACCGCCGACTTGATACGTCACCTGCTGCTGACTTTCAGCCTGGTCTTGAGCACGACAGCCGCCGCGACCATCAGCGAAAGCCATGGTTACGCACAATTCGGCGTCCTCAAGTACCCTGCCAGCTTCACGCATTTCGACTGGGTCAATCCTGAGGCGCCGAAGGCTGGCACCCTGCGAATCATGGCCAACGGCACGTTCGACACCCTCAACCCGTACACCTTCAAGGGCAGCAGCCCGATTTCGACGGCCAACTTCGGCCAGTACGGCGTCAGCGAGCTGAACGAACCACTGATGGTCGGCACGGGACAGTACGACCCCTCCGGCGATGAACCCACCTCCAGTTACGGCCTGATCGCCAAAACCGTCGAGTACAGCGACGACCGCAGCTGGGTGGTGTTCAACCTGCGCCCCGAAGCGCGCTTTCACGACGGCAAGCCGATTACCGCCTACGACGTGGCGTTTTCCTATAGAACGTTACTGAAGGACGGTCACCCGCAGTACCGCACGGCGTTGCAGGAAGTGCAGCGTGTGGACATCCTCAACCGCCACCGCATTCGTTTCGTGTTCAAGCGCTCCGGCAACCCATTACTGATTCTGCGCCTCGGCGAACTGCCGGTTCTGCCGCAGCATTACTGGAAGAACCGCGACTTCAAGGCCACCTCCTTCGAGGCCCCGTTGGGCAGCGGCCCCTACCGCATCACCCAGGTGCGGCCGGGGCGCAGCCTGGTGTTCGAGCGGGTGAAGGACTATTGGGGCAAGGACCTGCCGGTCAACCGCGGCAAGTACAACTTCAACCGCGTCGAAGTGGAGTTCTACCGCGACGCCGACGTAGCGTTCGAAGCGTTCAAGGCGGGCGAGTTCGACATCTACATCGAGCATCAGGCGAAGAACTGGCTCACCGGTTATGACTTCCCGGCGGTGACCGAGGGCAAGGTGATCAAGGCGCAGATCCCGCACCAGATCCCCACGCAGACCCAAGGGCTGTTCATGAACACCCGTCGCGGCGCGTTCGCCGACATCCGTGTGCGCGAAGCCCTGGGGGTGATGTTCAACTTCGAGTGGACCAACCGCACGCTGTTCAATGACGCCTATATGCGCTCGACCAGCTACTACCCCAACAGCGAATTCACCTCCAGCGGACTGCCCGCCGGTCGTGAGTTCCTCATGCTCGCCCCCTACCGCGAGCAGTTGCCGGCCAGGCTGTTCACCCAGCCCTTCGCGGTGTCGAAAACCGACGGCGGCGGCGTGCCCCGGGATTCCATTCGCAAGGCGCTGGGGCTGCTGGCCGACGCGGGCTGGACATTCACCGAGCGCGGTTTGACCAACAGCGCAGGGCAGCCGTTGCGTCTCGAAATACTTCTGGTCAATCCCAACCTGGAGCGAATCCTGCAGCCCTACATCGAAGACCTCACGCGGATTGGCGTCGACGCGCACCTGCGCACCGTTGACCGCGCTCAGTACAAACAGCGGCTGGACCAGTTCGATTTCGACATGATTCTGATGACCCTGAACCAGACCCTCAGCCCGGGGCTCGAGCAATGGCAGTACTTCCATTCCAGCCAGGCCACCATCAAAGGCAGCAAAAACTACGCCGGCGTCGCCAACCCGGTGGTCGACAACCTGCTCAACCAGCTGTTGGCGGCGAAGACCCGGGATGATCAGGTGGCGGCGACCCGTGCACTGGATCGCGTGTTGCTGTGGCAGCACTACATGATCCCCAACTGGTACCTCAATAATCACCGTCTGGCGTACCGCAACCGGTTCGCCATGGTCACCACCCCGCCCTATACCCTGGGCCTGCGTGCGTGGTGGCTCAAGCCTTCGGAGAAAACCCAATGACTGCCCTGCGCTCCCTGACCCGCGCCGGCGGCCTGTTTCTGAGCCCGTTCGTGCTGGCCCCGCTGCTGCTGGGCGTAACCTGTGCAACCCAGGCGGCTCCGCAACACGCCATCACCCTGTACAACGAAGCGCCGAAATACCCGGCGGACTTCAAGCATTTCGATTACGTGAACCCGGACGCGCCCAAGGGCGGGATTCTGCGCAGCGCCGGGTTTGGCGGCTTCGACAGCCTCAACCCGTTCATCAGCAAAGGCGTGCCTGCCGACGACATCGGCCTGATCTACGACACCCTTGCCCGCCAGGGCCTGGACGAGCCTTTCACCGAATATGGCCTGATCGCCGGCAAGATCGAAAAAGCCCCGGACAACAGCTGGGTGCGTTTCTACCTGCGGCCCGAAGCGAAATTCAATGACGGCCACCCGGTCCGCGCCGAAGACGTGGTGTTCAGCTTCGAAACCCTGATCAAGGACGGCTCGCCGCTGTACCGCAGTTACTATGCGGACGTTGATCAGGCCGTCGCCGAAAACCCGACCACAGTGCTGTTCAAGTTCAAGCACAACGACAACCGCGAACTGCCGCTGATCCTCGGCCAGCTGCCAGTGCTGCCCAAGCACTGGTGGGCCACCCGCGACTTCAGCAAGGGCAACCTGGAAATCCCGCTGGGCAGCGGGCCGTACAAGGTGGTCGAAGTCAAAGCCGGACGCTCGGTTCGCTACGAGCGGGTCAAGGATTACTGGGGCAAGGACCTGCCAATCAACAAGGGCTTCTACAACTTTGATCGGCTGTCCACCGACTACTACCGCGACAACACGGTGGCCCTCGAAGCTTTAAAAGCCGGTGCTTTCGACTTCTGGCAGGAGATGGCGGCGAAGAACTGGGCGACGGCCTATGACGTTCCGGCTGTGAGAGAGGGTCGCCTGATCAAGGAGGAAATCCCCAACGGCAATCCCCAGGGCATGCAGGGCTTTATCTTCAATCTGCGCAAGCCGATGTTCCAGGACGTGCGCGTGCGTCAGGCCCTCAGCCTGTTGCTCGACTTCGAGTGGACCAATAAGCAGCTGTTCTTCGGCAGCTACACCCGCACCAAAAGCTATTTCGACAATTCCGACATGGGCGCCGAAGGCCTGCCGACGCCTGCCGAGCTGAAGATCCTCGAGCCCCTGCGCGGCAAGCTGCCGGAATCGGTGTTCACCGAGGCATTCAAGCTGCCGGTCACCGATGGCAGCGGCATCATCCGCGAGCAACAGCGCAAGGCGTTCCAGCTGCTCAAGGACGCCGGCTGGAAGATCGTCGGCGACAAGATGGTCGACACCGAAAACAAGCCGGTCACCATCGAGTTTCTGCTCGCCCAGACCGAATTCGAGCGCGTGCTGCTGCCGTACAAGCGCAACCTGGCCGACATCGGCATTGATCTGGAAATCCGCCGGGTCGATGTCTCCCAGTACATCACCCGCCGCCGTTCACGGGACTACGACATGATCGTCGGCAGTTTCCCGCAGTCGAGCTCGCCGGGTAACGAGCAGCGCGAATACTGGGATTCCTCCGCCGCCGACAAGCCGGGGAGCTACAACGTGATCGGCCTCAAGGACCCGGCGGTCGACACGCTGGTCAACGGCTTGATCAACGCCGACTCGCGCCAGAGCCTGATCGACCACACCCGCGCCCTCGACCGCGCGCTGCTGTGGGGGTACTACGTGATCCCGAACTGGCACATCAAGACCTGGCGCGTGGCGTACTGGGATCACCTGGGCCACCCGGGCAAAACCCCGCTCTACGACATCGGCACCGTGACCTGGTGGGTCAAACCCGACGCGACGCCGGCGATTCCCGTGCAGGCCGCGCCAGATCAGATGCCGGCCGACGCCGAGTCAGCCAAAGGCACGGAGCGATAACATGCTGGCCTACATTCTGCGGCGTCTGCTGCTGATCATTCCGACCCTGTTCGGCATTCTGCTGATCAACTTCGTCATCATCCAGGCCGCGCCGGGCGGTCCGGTGGAGCAGATGATCGCCAAGCTCGAAGGCTTCGAAGGCGCCACCAGCCGCATCGCCGGCGGCGGCGCGGAAGTCTCGGTGGCCGGCTCGACCTATCGCGGCGCGCAGGGTCTGGACCCGAGCCTGATCAAGGAAATCGAGCACATGTACGGCTTCGACAAATCGGCGCCGGAACGCTTGTGGATCATGGTCAAGAACTACGCCCATCTGGATTTCGGTGACAGTTTCTTCCGCGACGCCAAGGTCATCGACCTGATCGTCGAGAAGATGCCGGTGTCGATCTCCCTCGGGCTGTGGAGCACGCTGATCATGTACCTGGTGTCGATCCCCCTGGGGATCGCCAAAGCCACGCGCCATGGCAGCCATTTCGACGTGTGGACCAGCTCGGCGATCATCGTCGGCTACGCCATTCCGGCGTTCCTGTTTGCCATCCTGCTGATCGTGGTGTTCGCCGGCGGCAGTTACTTCGACTGGTTCCCGTTGCGCGGGCTGACGTCGAGCAACTTCGATGAGATGAGCTGGCTGGGCAAAGTGGGCGATTACTTCTGGCACCTGGTGCTGCCGATCACCGCGCTGGTCATCGGCCACTTCGCCACCATGACCCTGCTGACGAAAAACAGCTTTCTCGACGAGATCGGCAAGCAGTACGTGATCACGGCCAAGGCCAAGGGCCTGACCCAGCGCCGGGTGCTCTACGGCCACGTGTTCCGTAACGCCATGCTGCTGGTGATCGCCGGTTTCCCGTCGGCGTTCATTGGCATCTTCTTCACCGGCTCCCTGCTGGTGGAAGTGATCTTCTCCCTCGACGGCCTTGGCCTGATGAGCTTCGAAGCCGCGATCAACCGTGATTACCCGGTGGTGTTCGGCACGCTGTTCATCTTCACCCTGCTGGGGCTGGTGGTGAAACTGATTGGCGACCTGACCTACACGCTGGTCGACCCACGCATCGACTTCGACCGCAGGGATCATTGATATGACGTTGTCCCCCCTCAATCGACGCCGTTTCGAACGCTTCAAGGCCAACAAGCGTGGCTGGTGGTCGTTGTGGCTGTTTCTGATCCTGTTCGGCGCCAGCCTGGGCGCCGAGCTCATCGCCAACGACAAACCCCTGGCCGTGCGCTACGACGGCGAGTGGTACTTCCCGGTGTTCAAGCGATACCCGGAAACCACCTTCGGCGGCGAATTCCCGCTGGAGGCCAACTACAAGAGCCCGTACATCAAGGAGCTGCTGGCGGCCAAAGACGGCTGGACGCTGTGGGCGCCGATTCCGTTCAGTTACCAGAGCATCAACTACGACCTGAAAGTCCCGGCCCCTGCCCCACCGTCGCGAGAGAACCTGCTGGGCACCGACGATCAGGGCCGCGACGTGCTGGCGCGGGTGATCTACGGCTTCCGGGTGTCGGTGCTGTTCGCCATGACGCTGACGATCCTGAGCTCCATCATCGGCGTGATCGCCGGGGCGCTGCAGGGTTTCTACGGCGGCTGGGTCGATCTGATCGGCCAGCGCTTTCTGGAAATCTGGTCCGGGCTGCCGGTGCTGTACCTGTTGATCATCCTCGCCAGCTTCGTGCAGCCCAACTTCTGGTGGCTGCTGGGCATCATGCTGCTGTTCTCGTGGATGAGCCTGGTGGATGTGGTGCGCGCCGAGTTTCTGCGTGGCCGCAACCTGGAATACGTTCGCGCAGCCCGGGCGCTGGGCATGGAAAACGGCGCGATCATGTTCCGCCACATCCTGCCCAACGCGATGGTCTCAACCATGACCTTCATGCCGTTCATCCTCACCGGCGCGATCGGCACGCTGACCGCGCTGGATTTCCTCGGCTTCGGCCTGCCCGCCGGTTCGCCTTCGCTGGGCGAACTGGTGGCGCAAGGCAAATCCAACCTGCAGGCGCCGTGGCTGGGCATCAGCGCCTTTGCCGTGCTGGCGATCATGCTGAGCCTGCTGGTGTTCATCGGCGAATCCGCCCGCGACGCATTCGACCCGAGGAAATGAGATGAATCAGGACAATCTGGTCGAAATCCGCGACCTCTCCGTCGAATTCGTGAACGGCACCAACGTGCAGCGGGTGGTCGAGGGCATCAGCTTCGACATCCGCAAGGGCGAAACCCTGGCGCTGGTCGGAGAAAGCGGATCGGGCAAGTCAGTCACCGCACACTCGATCCTGCGGCTGCTGCCCTACCCGCTCGCGCGTCATCCGACCGGGACGATTCGCTACGCCGGTGATGACCTGCTGACAGTCAGTGAGAAGCGCCTGCGCGGTATTCGCGGCAACCGCATCGCGATGATCTTCCAGGAGCCGATGACGTCGCTGAACCCGCTGCAGTCCATCGAAAAGCAGATCAACGAAGTGCTCGGCCTGCACAAGGGCCTGACCGGCAAAGCCGCGACGCGACGGACGCTGGAGCTGCTCGATCTGGTGGGCATTCCGGAACCGGCCAAGCGCTTGAAAGCCCTGCCCCATGAACTGTCCGGCGGCCAGCGCCAGCGGGTGATGATTGCGATGGCCCTGGCCAACGAGCCCGAATTGTTGATCGCCGATGAGCCGACCACTGCGCTGGACGTCACGGTGCAGCTGAAAATCCTCGAGCTGCTCAAGGAATTGCAGGCCCGGCTGGGCATGGCCTTGCTGCTGATCAGCCATGATTTGAACGTCGTCAGGCAAATTGCCAACCGAGTATGTGTCATGCAGCGCGGTTGCATCGTCGAACAGGCATCGTGCGAAGAGCTGTTTCGCGCGCCGCAGCATCCGTACACCCGTGAACTGCTCAGCGCCGAGCCCAAAGGCGGGCCGGCGAACAACCCGCCGGGCGCGCCGATGCTGGAAGTTGAAGACCTGAGGGTCTGGTTTCCGATCAAGAAAGGCGTGTTCAAGCGCACGGTGGATCACGTCAAGGCGGTCGACGGCATCCATTTCAGTCTGCCCAAGGGCCAGACGCTGGGGATTGTCGGCGAGAGCGGCTCGGGCAAATCGACGCTGGGCCTGGCGATCCTACGGTTGATTCGCAGCGAAGGCGAGATACGCTTTCACGGGCAATCGCTTAGCGGGATGAATCAGCATCAGGTCAGACCGCTGCGGCGGCAGATGCAGGTGGTGTTTCAGGACCCGTTCGGCAGCCTCAGCCCGCGCATGTCGGTGTGCGATATCGTCGGCGAAGGCCTGCGGATTCATAAGATGGGAACCCCGGTGGAACAGGAAGCCGCGGTGGTTGAAGCGCTCAAGGAAGTGGGCCTGGATCCGGCCACCCGGCACCGCTACCCCCACGAGTTTTCAGGGGGACAGCGGCAAAGGATCGCCATTGCCCGGGCATTAGTGTTAAAACCGGCGCTGATTTTGCTGGACGAGCCGACATCGGCCCTCGACCGCACCGTTCAGCGTCAAGTGGTGGAGCTGTTACGCTCCCTGCAAACCAAGTACAACCTGACGTATTTGTTCATCAGCCATGACTTGGCGGTGGTCAAGGCGTTAAGCCACCAACTGATGGTGGTCAAGCAAGGCCAAGTGGTCGAACAGGGTGTGGCAGAAGACATCTTCGCCGCACCGCAACATCCTTATACACAGCAGCTGCTGGAGGCCGCCTTCTTGGCGCCGGCAGCTGTCGATTAACCTGAAGAGGAACAAAACAATGGGTTTTCTCGCCGGTAAGCGCGTCCTGATCGTCGGTGTCGCCAGCAAATTGTCCATCGCATCCGGTATCGCTGCCGCCATGCACCGTGAAGGCGCTGAGCTTGCTTTCACCTATCAGAACGAAAAACTCAAGAAGCGCGTCGAGGAATTCGCCGAGGGTTGGGGTTCGAACGCCGACCTGTGCTTCCCTTGCGACGTCGCCAGCGACGAAGAAATCGCCAAGGTCTTCGAAGAACTGAGCAAAAAGTGGGACGGCCTGGACTGCATCGTGCACTCCGTTGGCTTCGCGCCGGGCGACCAGCTGGACGGTGACTTCACCCAAGCCACTACACGTGAAGGTTTCCGTATCGCTCACGACATCAGCGCCTACAGCTTCGTGGCCCTGGCCAAAGCCGGCCGCGACCTGATGAAGGGCCGCAACGGCAGCCTGCTGACCCTGTCGTACCTGGGTGCCGAGCGCACCATGCCGAACTACAACGTGATGGGCATGGCCAAGGCCAGCCTTGAAGCCGGCGTCCGTTACCTGGCCCGCAGCCTCGGCCCGGACGGTACCCGCGTCAACGCGGTATCGGCTGGTCCGATTCGTACACTCGCCGCTTCGGGTATCTCCAACTTCCGCAAGATGCTGGCGGCCAACGAGGCGCAGACTCCATTGCGTCGCAACGTGACCATTGAAGAAGTGGGTAACGCTGGCGCTTTCTTGTGCTCTGACCTGGCGTCCGGTGTCAGTGGCGAGATCATGTACGTCGACGGTGGTTTCAATACCACGGCGATGGGTGATCTGGAAGGTTGAGGGTTGCTTGCCCCTTTTCAGAGTGATGACGCTCTGAAGCCTGGCGCACGACCTGTAAGCGCCGGCTAGCTGGCGAAAGCGGTGGATCAGACGGCCCTGTGGCTGGATGATCTGCCGTTTTTTTTCGCCTTGGGTTTCTTTGGTGAGATCGGCCCTGGAGTAGCGTGATAATTCCAGGCCGCGGGTGGCGCTGACAGGGTTCTGCCAGAGGCAGAACTGTTTCGCCTTCGGCGAGTTACTTGGAAAAGTCGAAAGTCGCACCATCCCCAAGTAACCAAGGGTGCTTGCTCCTGGCTAGGTTCCTCCTACGTCGGAATTCCCTCACTCCGACGCCGCTCGGCCCACTGCGCGTCGTCTGCGTTCGGCCTGCACCCAAGTCGCGATAGGTGTCGTCTGGGCGTTATGTGCTTGAAGATCAAGATCTAGATCAACAGCAACAGCTTCCCGGCTAAAGCCGGTCCCACTTAAAGCACCGCGGACCCACAGTAGGACCGGCTTCAGCCGGGAAGCTGTTGACCTGCTTTTGATCTTTGAACACAGAAAGCTCAGACACCGCAGAACGCGACTTGGGTGCAGGCTGAACGCAGGTTTCGCGCAGTGGGCCGAGCCGCATGGATGCGGCGAGAGCCGCCCCCCGCCATAGATGGCGGATGGCGGCGGGCCCACGGAGCGAGACCGGAGTGAAGGAACCCTGACGAAGGAGGGGCCAAACCAGGAGCAGGCACCCTTGGTTACTTGGGGTGCTTTTCCAAGTAACTCGCCGAAGGCGAAATGTCTGCCGTGAGGCAGACGCTCTTGATCTTGGTACAGTCAGCCGCGCCGCAGACCCGGGGACAGATTAATTTACGGTGAAGCGTTGTAAATAAATCAGTCCCCTTTCACACGTTGTAAATAAATCAGTCCCCTTTCACACCCTTTCACAAAAAGTGCCTGCTCCCGGTTTGGCCCGACTTCGTCGGGTTCCGGGGTGTCCGGGCTACCGCGTATAAGATCAAGATCAACAGCAAAAGCTTCCCGGCTAAAGCCGGTCCTACCAAGAAATCGCATGCATCCAGTGGGACTGGCGCCGACTGTAGGACCGGCTTTAGCCGGGAAGCTGTTGATCTGCTTTAGCTCTGCTTTTGATCTTCATACACACAAAGCTCAATCACCGCCAATCGCGACTTGGGTGCAGGCTGAACGCAGGTCTCGCGGAGTGGGCCGAGCCGCATGGATGCGGCGAGAGCGCCGTCAGGACATGGATGTCCGTTCGGCGCGGGCCCACGGAGCGAGACCGGAGTGAAGGAACCCTGACGAAGGAAGGGCCTAACCAGGAGCAGGCACCCTTGGTTACTTGGGGTGCTTTTCCAAGTAACTCGCCGAAGGCGAAATGTCTGCCGTGAGGCAGACGCTCTTGATCTTGGTACAGTCAGCCGCGCCGCAGACCCGGGGACAATTTAATTTACGGTGAAGCGTTGTAAATAAATCAGTCCCCTTTCACCGTTACGGTGAAGCGTTGTAAACAAATCAGTCCCCTTTCACCACCCGGACCGCGTGCTCCGAACACCGGCCACAAAAAAGCCCCAACTCTCGCGAGTCGGGGCTTTCTGTTAACAGCGTTATGCGTCGATCAATACTTCTCGATCTTCGCCGCTGCTTCCAACTGCTTACGGTAGGCCGCGAAATCCTGCTGACCCTCACGGGACGACAGGAAACGACGGTACTGGCTCTTCTCCTCATCCGACGCCGGCGCCGCCTGATTCACGCCATTCAGACGCACAATCACAAAGCTGCCATCCGCCGCCGTCAGGCTGCCATAAACCGGCTTGTCCTTGCCTTCCGGCTTCGGCATACGGAATACAGCCTGCAGCACCTGAGGATCGACACCCTCCTGGCTGCGTGAGGCCGCTTCCACGACCTTCCAGCTCTGACCTTCCTGCTTAGTCGCCGCATACGGCACCTTACCGTCACGCAGGCCTCCCAGCAGCGCCTCGCCCTTGGTCTTCACCGCATCGCTGGCATGTTCCTTCGCCAGTTGCGCACGAATCGGCGCCGATACCGCTTCCAACGGCAACTGCTCAGGCTGACGGTGCTCTTTGACATGCACCACCACCACGGTCTCGGGATCCAGCTCCAGCGCGGAACTGTTGGAACCCTCTTCCATCACTTCCGGGCTGAAAGCCGCCTGAATCACCGCACGGTTGGCTGCAACGCCTTCGCCACCCTCGCGACCGAACGGCGCAGTGGTCTGCACTTTCAGTCCCAGATCCTGAGCAGGCTGCGACAGATCAGACGCTTCGAACGCCGCGTCTTCCAGTTTCTTGCTCGCATCGACAAACTTCTGCTCGACCTGCTGAGACTTCAGGTCGTGGGTCAGCTTCTCTTTCAGGCTGGCGAACGTCGGCACCGACGGTGCTTCAACGCCCAGCAGCTTGATCAAGTGCCAGCCGAATTGACTGCGAACAGGTGCGGACACCTGATCCTTGTTCAGCGCGTACAGCGCGTCTTCGAAGGCCGGGTCATAGACCCCCTTGCCGGCGTAGCCCAAGTCACCGCCCTTGGTCGACGAGCCCGGATCCTGGGAGAACTCCTTGGCCAGCGCAGCGAAATCTTCGCCCTTGGCCACACGCTGCTGGATTTCCTCAATCTTGGCTTTCGCCTGAGCGTCTGTGGTCTTGTCGTTGACTTCGATCAGGATGTGGGCCGCACGGCGCTGCTCGGCCAGGTTGGCGATCTCTTTCTGATACGCCGCCTGCAGGTCTTCGTCCTTCACCGACACTTTGTCGAAGAAGGAGGACTTCTTCAGTTCGATGTAGTCGAGGACCACTTGCTCAGGACTCAGAAACTCTTTGGCGTGCTGATCGTAGTGCGCCTTGATCTCGTCGTCGGTGACTTTCACGCTCGACGGATCGGCCGGCAGGGTCAGCGTCGCGAAATCCCGGGTCTGTTTTTCCAGACGGGCGAATGCGTCGACTTGGGCGTCAGTGACGAATGCACTGCCGCCAATACCGGCACGAATCTGGCCTATCAGCATTTCCTGGCCCAGGATCTGGCGGAACTGCAGACGGGAATAGCCGAGCTGGCGAATGACCTGATCGAAGCGATCAGCACTGAATTTACCGTCGACCTGAAATTCAGGGGTCAGCAGCATCTGCTGGTCCAGCGCAGCTTCGGAGAAACCGAACTTGGAATCAGCGGCGCCCTGCAACAGCAGCTTGCGGTCGATCAAGCCCTTGAGGGCCGAGTCACGCAACATCTTTTCGTTGAGCATTGCAGGATCGAAATCCTTGCCCAGCTGTTGCATCAGCTGACGGCGTTGCATTTCAACCGCTTGACCCAGTTCAGCCTGGGTGACTTCTTCGCCATTCACCTTCGCAGCATCCTGCGAGTGGCTGGTTGCGCGGAAGATGGCATCGAACCCGGTCAGGGCCATCAGAGCGATGATGACCCCGATGATGGTTTTGGCAATCCAGCCCTGTGAATTGTCCCTGATATTCTGCAGCATGTATCCCCCAGAGGGTTGTACTCGACTCACCAGGCTGCTGCACACGGTAACGCGGAGCGTGGGTTGAATCCGGATAGAAGAAAGGCGCATCGGAGGATGCGCCTTCTCGTAACTTGCAAAGCGGACGGGGTTCGATGTGCGTTCCCCGAGTGACAGTCCAGCGCTTGACCAACCGCACTTGCCGCTTCACGCCCTGAACAGAGATAACGCTGTCCTGGGCGGGCAAAGTAAAAAGAAACTTAGTTGACGGCTTCTTTCAGAGCTTTACCGGCTTTGAAACCTGGTTTCTTGGCCGCTGGAATTTCCAGGGTTTTACCGGTCTGAGGGTTACGGCCGGTACGGGCAGGACGATCAGTGACAGAGAACGTGCCGAAGCCTACCAGTACAACAGAGTCGCCACCCTTGAGAGCGCCAGTGACGGATTCGATTACAGCGTCCAGCGCACGGCCGGCAGCAGCTTTCGGGATGTCAGCGGATGCGGCGATGGCATCAATCAGTTCCGACTTGTTCACTCTAAGTCCCCTTATGTATTTGAGTATTTCTAAGTTTTTTTTGGTGTAACCAAACGAACACTGAGCGGCCTGAACAGGCTTGAAGAGCCGCTTTATAGCAAGGGCTCCAAAAACCTGTCAAGGAAGGCCTCCCAGACTAATGCGTGCTGATCCTCTCCTTGGCGTCAGACTCGCGCTTTTCATCCTTGGCAACCATCTCGGGAGCCACGTCCGGCAAGGGCTCTGGCGCGTATTGCAGCGCAATTTGCAAGACCTCGTCAATCCATTTAACCGGTTTGATCTGCAGGTCGGCCTTGATGTTGTCAGGGATCTCCTTCAGATCGCGAACGTTCTCCTCGGGGATGATCACTGTCTTGATGCCACCACGGTGAGCAGCCAGCAATTTCTCCTTGAGACCGCCGATTGCCAGCACCTGTCCACGGAGGGTGATTTCACCCGTCATGGCCACGTCGGCGCGAACCGGAATCCCGGTCAGGGCGGACACCAGCGCCGTGCACATGCCTACGCCTGCGCTCGGGCCGTCTTTTGGCGTCGCACCTTCCGGCATATGGATGTGCGTGTCGCGCTTCTCGTGGAAGTCCAGAGGGATGCCCAGGCTCTTCGCACGGCTGCGCACAACGGTCAGCGCGGCAGTGATCGACTCGACCATCACATCGCCCAGCGAACCGGTCTTGATCAGTTGACCCTTGCCCGGAACGACCGCCGCTTCGATGGTCAGCAGCTCGCCACCCACCTGCGTCCACGCCAGACCGGTCACCTGACCGACCTGATCCTGCTGCTCGGCGAGGCCATAACGGAATTTGCGCACACCCAGGAAGTTCTCGAGCATGTCCGCGGTCACGGTCACGGAGAAACGCTTCTCGTGGGCGTGTTCCTTGACCGCTTTACGGCACACCTTGGCGATCTGACGCTCGAGGCTACGTACGCCCGCTTCACGGGTGTAGTAACGGATGATGTCGCGAATCGCCTCGACCTCGAACTCGACCTCGCCTTTCTTCAAGCCGTTGGCAGCGATCTGCTTGGGCGAGAGGTACTTGGTGGCGATGTTGATCTTCTCGTCTTCGGTGTAACCGGGCAGACGAATCACTTCCATACGGTCAAGAAGCGCCGGTGGAATGTTCATCGAGTTGGCGGTGCACAGGAACATTACGTCGGACAGGTCGTAGTCGACTTCCAGGTAATGGTCGTTGAAGTTGTGGTTCTGCTCGGGGTCGAGCACTTCCAGCAATGCCGACGCCGGGTCACCGCGCATGTCACTGCCCATCTTGTCGATTTCATCGAGCAGGAACAACGGGTTGCGCACACCAACCTTGGTCATTTTCTGGATCAGACGACCAGGCATGGAACCGATGTAGGTGCGACGGTGGCCACGAATTTCAGCTTCATCGCGCACGCCGCCCAGCGCCATACGGACGAACTTGCGGTTGGTGGCGTGGGCGATCGACTCGGCCAGCGAGGTTTTACCCACGCCAGGAGGCCCGACCAGGCACAACACCGGGCCACGAATCTTCTTCACGCGCTTTTGCACGGCGAGGTATTCGAGGATCCGCTCTTTGACTTCGTCCAGGCCGTAGTGGTCGGCGTCGAGAATGTCCTCGGCGCGGGCGAGGTCCAGACGGACCTTGCTCTGAGCCTTCCACGGCACCTGAACGAGCCAGTCGATGTAGGAACGAACAACAGTAGCCTCAGCAGACATCGGCGACATCTGCTTGAGCTTGTTCAGCTCTGCGGTGGCCTTGGTCATCGCGTCTTTGGGCAGACCGGCGGCATCGATGCGCTTTTTCAGCTCTTCGATTTCGTTGTGGCCCTCTTCGCTGTCGCCGAGCTCCTTCTGAATGGCCTTCATCTGCTCATTCAGGTAGTACTCGCGCTGACTGCGCTCCATCTGTTTTTTCACGCGACCGCGGATGCGCTTCTCGACCTGCAGCAAGTCAATTTCGGCATCCAGCAACGCCAGCACGTGTTCGACACGGGCCGACAGGTCAATGATCTCGAGGATTTCCTGCTTCTGTTCGATCTTCAGCGCCATGTGGGCAGCCATGGTGTCGACCAGACGACCCGGCTCATCGATGCTGTTGAGGGAGGAAAGCACTTCCGCCGGGACTTTTTTGCCCAGTTGGACGTATTGTTCGAACTGAGCCAGCAGGCTGCGGACGAAGACCTCGGATTCACGATCCGGCGCGTCCACTTCATCGATCAGCGCGACTTCGGCGCGGCAATGGCCGTCGACCTCGATGAAGCGCTCGACCGAGCCACGCTGCTCGCCTTCAACCAGAACCTTCACAGTGCCATCCGGCAGCTTCAGCAGCTGCAACACGGTGGCGACGGTGCCAACGTTGTACAGCGCGTCTTCACCAGGATCGTCGTCGGCCGGGTTCCGTTGCGCCAGCAGCAGGATTTGCTTGTCGCCGGTCATGGCCGCTTCAAGGGCCTCGATCGACTTCTCGCGCCCCACGAACAGCGGGATAACCATATGCGGGTAAACCACAACATCGCGCAGTGGCAAGAGAGGCAGTTCAATGGTCGTCTTCATGATTTCGCCTCTACGGCGGCCTTCAGGCCATGGACAGATATAAATAAGCTGAAAATCAAGATGGGGGTTGAACCTTAAAAAAACAAGCGCCGCTTTGAGTTAAAGCGAAAGGACCCTGAAACGCGGGCCGGACTTGAGGGAAACGCGAAAAGGGCCCGAGGGCCCTTTTCGTTTCCAGTCGCCCGGTGCGTTGCCAGCAGGCTACGCGTCCGGTGCCGCCTTGGCAGGTGGCTCGCTGTTTTCATAAATCAACAGCGGCTTGGAGGTGCCCTCGATCACGCTCTCATCGATCACCACCTTGCTCACGTCGGATTGCGACGGGATCTCGTACATGGTGTCGAGCAGAACGCCCTCGAGGATGGAGCGCAGACCGCGAGCACCGGTCTTGCGCTCAAGCGCACGACGGGCAACCGATTTCAACGCATCCGGGCGGAACTCGAGGTCCACGCCTTCCATTTCGAACAATTTGCCGTATTGCTTGGTCAGCGCGTTCTTCGGTTCGGTCAGAATCTGCATCAGCGCAGCTTCGTCCAGTTCGTCCAGCGTCGCCAGTACAGGCAGACGACCCACGAACTCCGGGATCAGACCGAACTTGACCAGATCGTCAGGCTCGACTTCACGCAGGGATTCGCCGACCTTCTTGCCCTCTTCCTTGCTGCGCACTTCGGCGTTGAAGCCGATGCCGCCTTTGGTGGAGCGATTCTGGATGACCTTTTCCAGGCCAGAGAACGCACCGCCGCAGATGAAGAGGATATTGCGCGTGTCCACCTGCAGGAATTCCTGTTGTGGGTGCTTGCGACCACCTTGAGGCGGAACGGAAGCCACGGTGCCTTCAATCAGCTTCAGCAAGGCCTGCTGCACGCCCTCGCCCGACACATCACGGGTGATGGAAGGGTTGTCGGACTTGCGCGAAATCTTGTCGATCTCGTCGATGTAGACGATACCCATCTGGGCCTTCTCGACATCGTAATCGCACTTCTGCAACAGCTTCTGAATGATGTTCTCGACGTCCTCACCCACATAACCAGCTTCGGTCAGGGTGGTGGCGTCGGCGATGGTAAAAGGAACGTTGAGCAAACGAGCCAGCGTTTCCGCCAGCAGGGTCTTGCCGGAGCCCGTCGGGCCGATCAGCAGGATGTTGCTCTTGCCCAGTTCAACGTCGTCGTTTTTCTTGTCGCGCTGGTTCAGTCGCTTGTAGTGGTTGTACACCGCTACTGCGAGAACCTTTTTGGCACGCTCCTGACCAATGACGTACTGGTCAAGGATGCCGCTGATTTCTTTAGGCGATGGCAATTTATGCGCGCTGCTTTCGGCCTGTGCTTCCTGCACCTCCTCGCGGATGATGTCGTTGCACAGGTCGACGCACTCGTCACAAACAAATACCGAGGGGCCGGCAATCAACTTGCGCACTTCATGCTGGCTTTTGCCGCAGAAGGAGCAATAAAGCAGTTTGCCGTTGTCCTCGCCGTTGCGGGTGTCAGTCATTCGATCGATCCAATCCGGTAGGCTTGCAACACAAGATGAAGGCAATTGCTCGATTTTTCAAGTCCGCAGGCGGCACGGAAGTACCGACCGCCCGGGATCATTGCCCTTCACGCAGTCATTTGGTCATTTGACGCCGATCGATGACCGAGTCCACCAGACCGTATTCGGCAGCGCGTTCTGCGCTCATGAAATTGTCGCGGTTGGTGTCGCGTTCGATCGTTTCGAGCGACTGGCCGGTGTGATGTGCCAGCAGTTCGTTCAGACGTTGACGGATGAACAGGATTTCCCGTGCGTGGATGTCGATGTCCGACGCCTGGCCCTGAAAACCGCCCAACGGCTGGTGAATCATGACCCGGGAGTTCGGCAGTGCGAAACGCTTGCCCTTGGCGCCACCGGCCAACAGGAAAGCGCCCATGCTGCAGGCCTGGCCCATGACGGTCGTGGAAACGTCAGGCTTGATGAACTGCATGGTGTCGTAGATCGCCATGCCCGCAGTCACCGAACCGCCTGGGGAGTTGATGTAAAGATGGATGTCCTTGTCCGGGTTTTCCGCTTCAAGGAACAGCAGCTGCGCCGAGATGAGGTTGGCCATGTAGTCTTCAACCGGACCGACCAGGAAGATGACGCGTTCCTTGAGCAGGCGGGAGTAGATGTCATAGGCGCGCTCGCCACGGGCGGACTGCTCGATAACCATCGGGACCAGGCCGCCAGCGGCCTGGATGTCAGAGTTCTGCTGAATATAAGAATTGCGGGACATGTCTCGCATTCACTCCCAAATAGTCATGTCTTGAATACGCATAAGCCAGCGCGAAGGCTGGCTTATGGTGTTTTCGAACGAGAGAAGGAAATCAGTCGGCTTGTGGAGCTTCAACCGGCTTGACTGCCTCTTCGTACGAGACCGCTTTATCGGTCACGCTCGCTTTCTGCAAAACAGTATCCACAACTTGTTCTTCCAGCACAACCGAACGAACTTCGTTCATTTGCTGTTCGTTCTTGTAGTACCAGGCCACAACCTGCTCTGGCTCCTGGTAAGCGGAAGCCATTTCCTGAATCAGCTCGCGAACGCGGGTGTCGTCAGGCTTGAGGTCGAACTGCTTGACGACTTCAGCCACGATCAGACCCAGTTCAACGCGGCGCTTGGCCTGCTCTTCGAACAGCTCTGCCGGCAGTTGGTCAGGCTTGATGTTGCCGCCGAACTGCTGAACAGCCTGGACGCGCAGGCGGTTCACTTCGTTTTCCAGCAGCGCTTTAGGCACTTCGATCGGGTTGGCGGCCAGCAGACCGTCCATTACCTGATTCTTGACCTTGGACTTGATGGCCTGACGCAGCTCGCGCTCCATGTTCTTGCGAACTTCGGTGCGGAAGCCTTCGATGTTGGTTTCCTTGATGCCGAACTGCTTGAAGAACGTTTCGTTCAGCTCAGGCAGGGTCGGTGCCGACACAGTGTTGACAGTGACGGTGAACTCGGCGGTTTTGCCAGCCAGCTCCAGATTCTGATAATCCTCTGGGAAGGTCAGGTTCAGAACGCGCTCTTCGCCGGCTTTAGCGCCAACCAGACCGTCTTCGAAACCCGGGATCATGCGACCCGAACCCAGCACCAGCTGAGTACCGGTGGCCGAACCGCCAGCGAACGCTTCACCGTCGATCTTGCCAACGAAGTCGATGTTCAGCTGGTCTTCGTTTTGCGCAGCGCGGTCGGCTACTTCGAAGCTGACATTCTGCTTGCGCAGGATTTCCAGCATGTTGTCCAGATCGGAATCAGCGACGTCAGCCGACAGACGCTCGACGGAAATGGAGTCGAAACCGGCAACGGTGAATTCAGGGAACACTTCGAAAGTAGCGATGTATTCGAGGTCCTTGCCCTTTTCGAAGGTTTTCGGCTCGACGGAAGGTGCGCCAGCCGGGTTCAGCTTTTGCTCGACGACGGCTTCGTAGAAGGTCGCCTGGATCAGGTCGCCCAGTGCGTCTTGACGAGCACCGTCTTCGTAACGCTGGCGGATCACGCTCATAGGCACTTTGCCTGGGCGGAAGCCCGGGATCTTGGCTTTACGTGCGGTCTGCTGCAGACGCTTGTTGACTTCAGTCTCGATGCGCTCAGCGGGCACGCCAATGGTCATGCGGCGCTCGAGAGCGGAAGTGTTTTCAACAGAAACTTGCATGGATATTCCTCGTTGCACAGACGTTAGCCGGCCGTTTCCGACCCCAGAATCAAGGGCAAGCATTCTAGTGGGTCAAACTCAAGAAGTCACCCTACTGAACAAGGGTAAATAAAGTGGCATGCAGCCCGGGAATCGCAGACGAATGTTTCAGCCCGCGCGAGGTGTCTGGAACGCACCTGATACGCCCCTATATAAAGGAAGCAAAAGGACGACCGAAACATGATCCAGTCCCTGGAAGCACACCGGACGAGCCCCGTGTCCTGGACCCATCAAGCTCGCACCGCGTTAAAAAGCAGTACGCTGAAACAAAAAAAGCCGCACAAGGCGGCCTTCTTTCATCCCTCAACACCCGAGGTGTTGCGAGACCTGTAACTGGTGCGGACGGAGAGACTCGAACTCTCACACCTTTCGGCGCTGGAACCTAAATCCAGTGTGTCTACCAATTCCACCACATCCGCGTTTTAAAGCGCTTAAAGCAAAGGCGCCAGATTATGAATCTGGCGCCTTTTCGAATATGGGGTGGACGAAGGGGATCGAACCCTCGACAACGGGAGTCACAATCCCGTGCTCTACCAACTGAGCTACGCCCACCATATTGCGTTGTAACCGACGCATTCAACTTGAATGCTACTTGTGCCAAAGCTGCCTAATGGCGCACCCGGCAGGACTCGAACCTGCGACCATCCGCTTAGAAGGCGGATGCTCTATCCAGCTGAGCTACGGGCACTTATTTCATTTGCCTTCGTAAGACTGCAAATTAAGAGCTTTCAATCACGCTGAGCAGATCTTAACTCTACCTGACTTATTCAACCTTTCGACCTGATTTGCCGCTTCCGGCTAATCCTGTGTGGGGTTGTGCCCGACAAGTGCGACGAATCTTATAGACGGCCCAAAAGGTCGTCAACACTTTTTTCAAAAAAATTCAGTTAATTAAAGGGGTTAGGTTATTAAGCGGACCAACCGTCTTTGCCCTTGGGTCAGGTCATGCGAGAATGCGCGCTCTTTTTCCCTCCCCTTCCGATGGTTAATCACGCGTAATGACTGCAAAACTAATAGACGGCAAAGCGATCGCAGCCAACCTGCGCCAGCAGATCGCCCAACGAGTCGCCCAGCGTCGCGAGCAAGGCCTGCGCACGCCGGGCCTCGCGGTGATTCTGGTCGGCAGCGACCCCGCCTCTCAGGTTTACGTCTCGCACAAACGCAAAGACTGCGAAGAGGTCGGCTTCATCTCCCAGGCCTATGACCTGCCCAGTGAAACCACCCAGACCGAACTGACCGATCTGATCGATCGTCTCAACGACGACCCGGCCATCGACGGCATCCTGCTGCAACTGCCGCTGCCCGAGCATCTGGAATCTTCCAGCCTCCTGGAGCGCATCCGCCCGGATAAAGACGTCGATGGCTTCCACCCCTACAACGTAGGGCGACTGGCCCAGCGCATTCCACTGCTGCGGCCCTGCACCCCCAAGGGCATCATGACCCTGCTGGAAAGCACCGGTGTCAACCTGTACGGCAAGGACGCGGTCGTGGTGGGCGCTTCCAACATCGTCGGTCGTCCGATGGCGATGGAGCTGCTGCTGGCGGGCTGCACCGTGACCGTGACCCATCGCTTCACTCAGGACCTGGCCGGACACGTGGGCCGTGCCGATCTGGTGGTCGTGGCGGCGGGCAAGCCCGGCCTGGTCAAGGGCGAGTGGATCAAGGAAGGCGCGATCGTTATCGACGTCGGCATCAACCGTCAGGATGACGGCAAGCTGGTGGGTGATGTGGTGTACGAGACCGCCCTGCCACGTGCCGGCTGGATCACGCCAGTGCCAGGCGGCGTTGGCCCTATGACCCGCGCCTGCCTGCTGGAAAACACACTGTACGCGGCAGAAACGCTGCACGGCTGATCATTCAAGCCGGCGCATCAAGACGCGCACACGAAAACGGCACCCGAGGGTGCCGTTTTTTTATGGACCAAACGTAGAAGCGTGCAGCTTACTTCTTGGCCGCTTCCCAGCTCTTCAAGAGGTCGGAGTAAGCGATGGTTTCGCCCTTCGGCTTCTCGTTGGCCAGTTTGCGCTGCGGTGCGAGGAAGGCACCGTTGCTCTTCTCGGCTTTGGTGTACCACTCTTCCGCCGAGGTTTCCGGGTTCATCTTCGGCGCGCAACCGCTTGGTTCCTGAACCTTGGAGCGCTCGATGCGGGTCATGATTGCATCCTGATCCTTGGCCAGACCGTCGAGGGCCGCCTGCGCGGTTTTCTCGCCGGTAACGGCTTCAGCCACATGACTCCACCACAGCTGTGCCAGCTTCGGATAGTCCGGAACGTTGGTGCCGGTTGGCGACCATTGCACGCGGGCCGGGCTGCGATAGAACTCGACCAGACCACCGAGTTTCGGCGCCAGGGCGGTCATCTCTTTGGAGTTGATGTCCGATTCACGAATCGGCGTCAGGCCCACGATGGTTTTCTTCAGCGAGACGGATTTCGACGTCACGAACTGCGCGTAAAGCCAGGCGGCCAGGCGTTTCTTCTCCTCGGTGGACTTGAGGAAGGTCCAGGAGCCCACGTCTTGGTAACCCAGCTTCATGCCCTCTTTCCAGTAAGGACCTTTTGGCGATGGAGCCATGCGCCATTTCGGCGTGCCGTCGGCATTCATGACCGGCAGACCCGGCTTGGTCATGTCGGCGGTGAAAGCGGTGTACCAGAAGATCTGCTGAGCAACGTTACCCTGGGACGGCACCGGGCCGGACTCGGAGAACGTCATGCCTGCCGCTTCAGGCGGCGCATAGGCCTTGAGCCAGTCGATGTACTTCTGAGTGGCGTACACAGCGGCCGGGCCGTTGGTGTCGCCGCCGCGGGTAATGCTCGAACCGACCGGGTGGCAGTCCTCTACGCGGATACCCCACTCGTCGACCGGAAGACCGTTCGGCAAGCCTTTGTCGCCGCTGCCGGCCATGGAGAACCAGGCATCGGTGAAGCGCCAGCCCAGGGACGGGTCTTTCTTGCCGTAGTCCATGTGACCGTAGACTTTCTTGCCGTCGAGTTCCTTGACGTCTTCGCTGAAGAACTTGGCAATGTCTTCATAGGCCGACCAGTTCACCGGAACGCCCAGCTCGTAGCCGTATTTGGCCTTGAATTTCTCTTTCAGGTCAGGACGCTCGAACCAGTCGGCGCGGAACCAGTAAAGGTTGGCAAACTGCTGGTCAGGCAGCTGATAGAGCTTGGCCGGCGTAACGACTTTGCCGGACGCGTCTTTGACTTCTGGCGACGTGGTGAACGAGGTGCCGATGAAGTCCTTGAGGTCGAGGGTCGGAGAAGTGACTTTCGCCCCTTCCGGGCTGGCCATCAGGTCTGTCAGAGACATCGCCTTGCCGTAGCGGAAGTGCGTACCGATCAGGTCGGAGTCGTTCACCCAGCCGTCATAGATACTCTGGTTGGACTGCATGGCGGTCTGCAGTTTCTCGATCACGTCGCCTTCCTGCAGCAGGTCGTGGGTGACCTTGATGCCGGTGATTTCGGTGAACGCCTTGGCCAGGGTTTTGGATTCGTATTCATGGGTGGTCAAGGTTTCGGACACCACCTTGATGTCCATGCCGCGGAACGGCTCGGCGGCCTTGATGAACCACTCCAGTTCCTTGAGCTTCTCGGCATCGGAGAGCGTGCTCGGCTTGAACTCGCTGTCGGCCCATTTCTTCGCCGCATCCTCGTACTGATCGGCCCAAGCCGACACGCTCAAGCCACTGAGCATTACCATCGTCGCTACCGTCACACTATGTCGCAGCTTGTTTTTCTTATTGAACATAGACACCTCTTGTGTTGATTCTTATGTGATCCCGCGTTTCAACCTTCGTCATTCGTTCGCGGCACAAGCGCGTCTGCGCTTGCACCGTCAAAACCTTTCAACCCCAACGCATCACCACCAACAGCCAGACCAGGGACAACCCGGAGGCCACCCAGATATCCCAGCTCGTCGCGCCGATGACCAGCAGATGCAGGTAAGCGCTTCCGAGCAGGCCGATGAACAGACGATCGCCGCGCGTGGTGGCAATCGGCAGAAAACCGCGACGCTCAATACTCGCCGAACGCAGTTCCCAGGCCGTCATCGCCACCAGAATCGCGGCGATGGACGCAAAGAAAATAGCAGTTGGCAGGGTCCAGGACATCCACTCCATTTTTCGACTCCTCAGACACGACCAAGAGCAAAGCCCTTGACCACGTGATTACGAACGAACCAGATCACCAGCATGCCCGGCAGAATGGTCAACACCCCCGCCGCTGCCAGCACCCCCCAATCGATCCCCGACGCTGAAACGGTACGGGTCATGACCGCCGCGATCGGCTTGGCATTGACCGAGGTGAGCGTGCGCGCCAGCAACAATTCGACCCAGGAGAACATGAAGCAGAAGAACGCCGTGACACCGATGCCCGAGCCGATCAGCGGGATGAAAATCTTGCCGAAGAACTTGGGAAAGCTGTAGCCATCGATGTAAGCCGTTTCGTCAATCTCCTTGGGAACCCCGGACATGAACCCTTCCAGAATCCACACCGCCAGCGGCACGTTGAACAAACAATGCGCCAACGCTACCGCAATGTGCGTGTCGAACAGGCCGATGGACGAGTACAGCTGGAAGAATGGCAGCAGGAAAACCGCCGGTGGCGCCATCCGGTTGGTCAGGAGCCAGAAGAACAGGTGTTTGTCGCCGAGGAAACGATAGCGTGAAAACGCGTAGGCCGCAGGCAATGCGACGCTCAGCGATATCACCATATTCAGGCTGACGTAGTACAGCGAGTTGATGTAGCCGCTGTACCAGCTTTCGTCGGTGAAGATCACCTTGTAGTTCGCCAGCGTGAAGTCCTGTGGGAACAGGGTCAGACCGCCGAGGATTTCGGTGTTGGTCTTGAACGACATGTTGACCAGCCAGTAGATCGGCACCAGCAGAAACAGCAGGTAGATCCACAGCGGTATGAGCTTTTTGAACGACACTTTCTCGCGCTTGTTCATGGGCGCTCCTCAGTTCTTTTCGCTGTGGGTCATGGCGGTGTAGAACACCCACGACACCAACAGAATGATCAGGAAATACACCAGCGAGAATGCCGCCGCAGGGCCCAGGTCGAACTGGCCGAGGGCCATGGTCGTCAGGGTCTGGCTGAGGAAGGTCGTGGAGTTGCCCGGACCGCCACCGGTAAGCACGAACGGCTCGGTGTAGATCATGAAGCTGTCCATGAAGCGCAGCATCACGGCGATGAGCAGCACGCTTTTCATCTTCGGCAGCTGGATGTGTCGGAACACGGCCCAGTTGGACGCCCGATCGATTCGTGCCGCCTGGTAGTACACGTCCGGAATGGCGCGCAGCCCCGAATAGCACAGCAACGCCACCAGTGAGGTCCAGTGCCAGACGTCGATGACCAGCACGGTCACCCAGGCATCCGACGCATTGGCCGCGTAGTTGTAGCTGATGCCCAGCACGTCGTTGAGGACCCAGCCCAGCAAGCCGATGTCGCCACGGCCGAAGATCTGCCAGATGGTGCCGACCACGTTGAAGGGGATCAGCAGCGGGATGGTCATGACAATCAGGCACAGCGACGACCAGCGACCCTTGGTCGGCATGGTCAGGGCGATGCCGATGCCCAGTGGGATTTCGATCAGCAGCACACAGGCGGAGTAAATGAACTGGCGCAGCAGCGAGTCATGCAGACGCGGGTCCTGCAGCACTTGCCGGAACCAGTCGGCGCCGACGAAGTAGCGGCTGGACTGGTCGAAGATGTCCTGCACCGAATAGTTGACCACGGTCATCATCGGAATGATGGCGCTGAACGCCACCAGCAGGAACACCGGCAGCACCAGCCACCAGGCCTTGTTGTTTTGCACTTTAGTCATGGGACACCTCGCTGGCCGGCAGTGTGTTCGTGGCGGCCTCCAGCAGAAATTCATCGGCGTAGAGCATCAGCCATTGCGCCGGGAAACTGATCCAGGCCTGGCCCTGGGGCACCGGCTTGTCTTCCTGCAGGCGCACTTTCAGCGACTGGCCGGCCAGGTTGACGGTGATGATCTTGTAGGTCCCCAAGTCCTCGACGTAGGTCACCTCGGCCTGCATGGCGTCGTCGTTGGGGCTGTCCCAGACGTGTACGAACTCGGGGCGAATCCCGACTTTCAGCGTGCTCCACTGAGTCGATGCAAGGCGCTGCTGCAGGGCATCGGGCAACGGCAGGTGAATGCCGCCAAAGCCCACGCCGCCGGCTTCAGGCTTGACCTCGATGAGGTTCATGCCGGGGCTGCCGATGAAGTAGCCGACGAAGGTGTGGTGCGGCTTTTCAAACAGTTCACGCGGGGTGCCGAACTGCACGATCTGGCCGCCGTACATCACCGCGATCTTGTCGGCGAAGGTGGAGGCCTCCAACTGATCGTGGGTGACGTAAACCATGGTGATGTTGAACTGCTCGTGAATCTGCTTGAGCTTGCGGCGCAGTTTCCACTTCAGGTGCGGGTCGATCACGGTCAGCGGTTCGTCGAACAGAATCGCCGACACGTCATCGCGGACCAGTCCGCGGCCCATGGAGACTTTCTGTTTTTCGTCAGCGGTGAGGCCTTTGGCTTTCTTGCTCAACAACGGCTGCAGATCCAGCACGTCGGCGATTTCCTGCACCTTGATCTTCACTTTCGCTTCCGGCATGCCCTGATTGCGCAGCGGAAACGCGAGGTTGTCGTACACCGTCATGGTGTCGTAGACCACCGGAAACTGGAAAACCTGAGCGATGTTGCGCTCCTCCGGCGACATGTCGTTGACCACCGTGGTGTCGAACATGACCTTGCCTTCAGACGGGCTGAGCAGGCCGGAGATGATATTGAGCAGGGTCGATTTGCCGCAGCCGGACGGGCCGAGCAAGGCATACGCGCCGCCCTGCTCCCAGATGTGGGTCATTTCCCGGATGGCATAGTCTTCAGGGCCGGTCGGATTGGCGCTGTAGCTGTGCGCGAGTTTTTGCAAGCGGATCTCGGCCATCAGGCAACCCTCGCCATGCGCAGGCCCGGCGCCTGAATCAGGCCGCCCTGCTGATCGAATACGAACAGTTTGTGAGTCGGGATGTACACGCGAATCGGCGTGTCCACGTCGTACTCGTGGACGCCCGGCAGATGCAGCACCAGCGAGAAATGCTCGTTGCGCACGTGCAGGAAGGTTTCCGAACCGCTGATCTCGGCGAGTTCGACGGTGACCGCCAGCTCAAGATCGTCGTCGTTGGACGGCACCAGGCTCAGGTGGCTCGGCCGCACACCAAAGCGGTACTCGCCGTCACCGATGCTGCGCAGGTCAACGTTCAGCGGGAAGTGCACGAAATTGGCGAAGCTGACTTCGTTGCCTTCGATACGGCCGGGCATCAGGTTGATCGGCGGCTCGGAGAACAATTCGGCGGCCAGCACGGTTTTCGGCTGGTGATACACCTCGGGCGTGCGGCCGCTCTGGATCACGCGGCCTTCGTGCAGAATCGTGGTGGTCCCGCCCAGCGCCAGCGCTTCGTTCGGCTCGGTGGTGGCGTAAATGGCGATGGTGTTGCGCGTTTCGAACAGCTGGCGCATTTCCTGACGCAGCTCTTCGCGGAGCTTGTAGTCGAGGTTGACCAACGGCTCATCGAACAGAATCAGCTCGGCGTCTTTGACCAGCGCTCGCGCCATGGCCGTGCGCTGCTGCTGACCGCCGGACAATTCGAGGGGGTGACGGCTGAGGAATTTCTCGATGCGCAGCATCTTCGCGGTTTCGCGGACGCGTCGGTCGATTTCGTCTTTCGACATCTTGGCCTGGCGCAGCGGCGAGGCGATGTTGTCGTAGACGGTCATGCTCGGATAGTTGATGAACTGCTGATAAACCATCGAGACGTTGCGATGACGCACAGCGACCTGGGTGACATCTTTGCCATTCATCAGTATCCGGCCGCTGTCTGGCTTATCCAGACCGGCCATCAAGCGCATCAGGCTGGTTTTGCCTGATAAGGTGCGCCCCAGCAATACGTTGAATGAGCCGGGTTCAAAGCTCAGCGAAGCATCGTCGATCCAGATCTGACCGTCGACGGCGCGGCTGACGTGCTCAAGCGTGAGAGACATGGCGTGCCCTTTTTATTTGTTTTGTTCGGGGTGTTGCGTGTATGCCGTATGGCAGGTCGTGACATCCGTTGACCGATTGTGCTGACCGATTGTTGGATAGCGACAATCGTGCCAACCGGCCAGCGTAAGAGCTTTCCGGCCGAGATACGCGGACTAGAGCGGTTGCGACAATTTGCCGCACAGATTGGCATTCGTTGATGAACATAAATGAACAGGAAAGGCTGAACACCTGAACAAAATGAACATTGACTTTGAACAATACTGAACAACAATGGGTGGACGTTTTCGAGCAGGGATGCTCTGCCTAGCGGCATCTCGACAACAACAAATAAAAGTACTCGGACGGAGCCATTTCATGGCCACAGCAGGCGCATCCCCCAGCCACGACATGATCATTCAGGACTCCTGGGCCCGTTGCCGCGAGTTCGGCCTCGACCACCAGTCACGCCCGTCCTTCGGTCGCCTGCCCGATCAGCAGGTTTCGCAGCTGCTCGAGCGCCATCATTCCCTGGTGCAGACTACCCATCAGCAGGTGCTGCCCTTCTACGAGAACATCCTGAGCAATTCCAATTGCCTGATCCTGCTCGCCGATCAGCAGGGCCAGGTGCTCAATTCCTGGGGCAACAAGCGCTTCGTCGAGCCGGATCAACAGCCGGGTTTCGTCGCCGGCGCCAGCTGGCTGGAGCAAAGCGCCGGCACCAATGCCATCGGCACTGCGCTGGCCTGTGAACAGGCTGTTCACATTGAACACGATGAACACTTTCTCAAGGCCAACCGTTTCATGACCGGGTCGGCGGCGCCGATTTTCGATGCGTCGCGGCGGATGATCGCGGTGCTCGATGTGTCCAGCGACAGCTTCCTGCCGCCTTCCCACACCCTTGGGATGGTCAAGATGATGAGCCAGACCATCGAAAACCGGCTGATCCTCGACCAGTTCCAGCACAGCCATTTTCAACTGGTGTTCAACACCGGCCTGAACAACCTCGACAGCCAGTGGGCCGGCCTGCTGGTGTTCGATGAAAGCGGCCGTGTGCTCTGCGCCAACCGCCGCGCCGACACCCTGCTGGGCGTCAGCCTGCTCAACGCCAACATCGAAAACCTGTTCAAGGCACCCATCACCGATCTGCTTGACCAAATGGAAGGCCAGCCCTTCCCGCTCCAGGCGTCGGGCCACAACCGTTTCCATTGCGTGCTGAAGCGGCCGAAAGCACCGGTGCTCAAGCTCAGAACGGTGCCTGTGCAGGTGCAGGTGCAGGTGCAGGTGCAGGTGCCGATGCTGTCCCGCCCACTCGCGGTCGGTGTCATTGAGCCCGGCATGGGGGACGAGCGGGTCGAGAAAGCCGCGCGTCAGGGTCAGCGATTGCTGGAGAAGAACGTCCCGCTGTTGATTCTTGGCGAGACGGGTGTGGGCAAGGAAGTGTTCGTCAAGGCCCTGCACCGCGCCAGCTCCCGCGCCGATCAGCCCATGATTGCCGTGAACTGCGCGGCCATCCCGTCGGAGCTGGTCGAGGCCGAATTGTTTGGCTATGAAAAAGGCGCGTTCACCGGCGCTCACCATAAAGGCAGCATCGGGCTGATCCGCAAGGCGGACAAAGGCACGTTGTTTCTCGACGAGATCGGCGACATGCCGCTGCCGGTTCAGGCGCGTTTGCTGCGGGTGTTGCAGGAACGATGCGTGCAGCCAGTGGGCAGCAGCGAGTTGTATCCGGTGGACATCCGGGTGATTTCCGCCACTCACTGCTCATTGCGCGAACATGTGCAGAACGGACGGTTTCGTCAGGATTTGTACTACCGCATCAGCGGCCTGAACCTGGAGTTGCCGCCGTTGCGCGATCGCAGCGACAAGCCCGCGCTGGTCCGTGCCATCTGGGAACAGCACCGCGAACCGCAGCAGACAGCAGGCTTTGAGCCACAGGTGATGGAGTTGTTCGAACGGCACCCGTGGCCGGGCAACCTGCGGCAGTTGAGCAACGTGATTCAGGTGGCGTTGGCGCTGGCAGATGATCAACCCATTTCCACGGAGCATCTGCCGGAAGACTTTTTTGCCGACCTGGCGATGGGCTGCGAGCGCGTCGAACCCGAGACAGTGTTCAACCGCAAGGCAGCGCTGGACACGCCGGAAGAGCTGAGTGAGTTGTTGCAGGCGGCCGGCGGGAATATCTCGCAGTTGGCGAAACGCCTGGGGGTGAGCCGGAACACGCTGTACAAGCGGCTGAGGGAACAGGGGTTTTGAAGGCTTAGATGGTTCCCACGCTCCGCGTGGCAACCCGCCGATGACGCTCCGCGCCAAATTAGACGCGGAGCGTCAGACGAGGTATTCCCACGCGGGGGGGGCACCGCAATCAGCACAGAATTGTAACGGTGGCTTGGGCAAGAAGAATTATATGGCTATATTTGGCCAATATTTCCGAATGCGAGCATACGTCATGATTATCGTCCCTCTCGGTGAGGCCAAGGACAATCTGTCAAAACTGGTAGATGACGCTGCGGCGGGCCAGACTATCACGATCGCCAAACATGGTCGCGCAATGGCGCGCCTCGTCCCGATCGGGCGGCCCACCGGTAAACGCATCGGTGCTATGAAAGGTATTCTTCAACTACCGGACGACTTCGATGCGCCGCTTTCTGACTCTGTGCTGGATGATTTCGAAGGCAGTCGCCCATGAGGATACTGCTGGATACTCATATTCTTCTGTGGGCTCTGACTGACGACCCGAAGCTTTCTCCCAAAGCAAAAAAACTGATCGAAACCGCTACTGAGGTTTACATCAGCGCCGCCACGTTTTGGGAGATGTCGATAAAGATTGGCTTGGGGAAACTAACGGCTGATCTTGAGGAGATTCGCGAATACTGCCGAGACAGCGGCTTTATCGAGCTCCCTGTCAGCGTTGAACATGCAATCGCAGTCAAAGATCTGGAACACCATCATCGCGACCCATTCGATAGGCTAATCGTTGCTGCCGCCATCACTGAACCGATGAAGCTAATTACGTCAGACGCGATGGTTGCTAAGTACACGTCGCTCGCAGTGCTGGCTTGAGGCGCCCAAGCGCGAACGGCAGCAGGCCAGTAGAAATCAACAATTTGCCAAACGACCTTCGGGACGCTGATCGTTCCCACGCTCCGCGTGGTAACCCCGCCCAAGACGCTCCGCGTCAACGAAGACGCGGAGCGTCCGGCGAGGCATTCCCACGCGGAGCGTAGGAACGATCAAGGATAGGCGTTTACCGAGGGTTGCCGATCAATCCGCCAAACGCCAGGTGGTGCTGCCTTTGCTGTCTTCCAGCACCACGCCCATGGCGGTGAGCTGATCGCGGATGCGGTCGGACTCAGCCCAATTCTTGTCGGCGCGTGCCTGCAGGCGTGCGGCGATCAAGGCTTCGACTTCGGCAGCATCCACCCGCCCTTCGGCGCCGGCGCGCAGGAAGTCATCGGCTTCCAGCTGCAACACGCCCAACACGCTGGCCAGCTCCTTCAAACGTGCCGCCAAGCCTGCCGCTGCGTTGACATCGCTGTCGCGCAGGCGGTTGATCTCGCGAACCATCTCGAACAGCACGGCGCACGCTTCCGGGGTCCCGAAGTCGTCGTTCATGGCAGTCGAAAAACGCTCGACGTACGCCTCGCCCCCCGCAGGCTCGGCGACCGGCAGGCCTTTGAGCGCGTGGTAGAACCGCTCCAGCGCGCCTTTCGATTCTTTCAGGCTGTCTTCGGAATAGTTGATCGCGCTGCGGTAGTGGCTCGACACCAGCAGGTAACGCACCACTTCCGGGTGGTATTTATCCAGCACGTCGCGGATGGTGAAAAAGTTGTTCAAGGACTTGGACATTTTCTCGCCATTGATGCGGATCATGCCGCAGTGCAACCAGGCGTTTGCGTAGGTCTTGCCGGTCGCGGCTTCGCTCTGGGCAATCTCGTTTTCGTGGTGCGGGAATTCCAGATCGCTGCCGCCGCCATGGATGTCGAAGGTCTCACCCAGGCAGCAGGTGGACATCACCGAGCACTCGATGTGCCAGCCCGGACGTCCTGCACCCCACGGCGATTCCCAGCTAGGCTCGCCCGGCTTGACGCCTTTCCACAGCACGAAATCCAGCGGGTCGTCCTTGGCTTCGTCGACTTCGATGCGAGCGCCGATGCGCAGGTCTTCGATCTTCTTGCGCGACAGCTTGCCGTAGCCCAGGAATTTGCCAACGCGGTAGTACACGTCGCCATTGCCCGGTGCGTAGGCATAGCCCTTGTCGATCAGGCGCTGGATCATGTCGTGCATGCCGCCGATGTAATCGGTCGCGCGTGGTTCCATGTCCGGCTTGAGGATGTTCAGGCGCGCTTCGTCCTCGTGCATCGCGTCAATCATGCGCGCGGTCAGGGCATCGAACGCCTCGCCGTTTTCACGGGCGCGGTTGATGATCTTGTCGTCGATGTCGGTGATGTTGCGCACGTAGGTCAGGTCGTAGCCGCTGAAACGCAGCCAGCGGGTGACGACGTCGAACGCCACCATGCTGCGGCCGTGGCCCAGGTGGCAGTAGTCGTACACGGTCATCCCGCAGACGTACATGCGCACCTTGTTGCCATCCAGCGGCTTGAAGACTTCTTTGCTCTTGCTGAGCGTGTTGTAGATAGAAAGCACGTTGCCTACCTTAGCTCCACGAATCGCGGAGCGTCACAGTCCGGTTAAAGACCGGATGACCGGGTTTCGAGTCCTTCAGATCCGCGCTGAAATAGCCTTCGCGTTCGAACTGGAAACGGTCTTCCGGCTGAGCGTCAGCCAGCGACGGTTCAGCGCGACAACCGGTCAGGACCTGCAAGGAGCCTGGGTTGATGTTGTCCAGGAAGGTCTTGCCCTCTTCTGCTTTCTCAGGGTTTGCCGACAGGAACAGACGGTCGTACAGACGCACTTCGCACTCGATGCTTTCCGCTGCCGGCACCCAGTGCACAACGCCTTTGACCTTGCGGCCTTCAGGGTTCTTGCCCAGGGTTTCCGGGTCGTAGGAGCAGCGCAGCTCGACGATGTTGCCGTCGGCGTCCTTGATCGCTTCGTCGGCGCGAATCACGTAGCTGCCACGCAGGCGCACTTCGCCGTTCGGTTCCAGGCGCTTGTAGCCCTTCGGCGGCTCTTCCATGAAGTCGTCACGGTCGATGTAGATCTCGCGGGAGAATGGCAGCTTGCGCACGCCGAGTTCTTCCTTCTGCGGATGGCGCGGCAGTTCGAGGTGGTCGACCTGGCCTTCCGGGTAATTGGTGATCACGACTTTCAACGGACGCAGCACGCACATGGCGCGCGGAGCGTTGTGGTCCAGATCCTGACGGATGCTGAATTCCAGCATGCCGAAATCGACCACGCCGTCGGAGCGGTTGGTGCCGATCATTTCGCAGAAATTGCGGATCGACACCGGGGTGTAACCGCGGCGGCGGAAGCCTGACAGCGTCGACATGCGCGGATCGTCCCAGCCTTGCACGTGCTTTTCATCGACCAGTTGTTTGAGCTTGCGCTTGCTGGTGATGGTGTAGTTCAGGTTCAGGCGCGAGAACTCGTACTGACGCGGCTTGCACGGCACCGGCAGATTGTCGAGGAACCACTCGTAGAGCGGGCGATGGCTCTCGAATTCGAGGGTGCAGATCGAATGGGTGATGCCTTCGATGGCGTCAGACTGGCCGTGGGTGAAATCGTAGATCGGGTAGATGCACCACTTGTCACCGGTCTGATGGTGGTGCGCGTGACGAATGCGGTAGAGGATCGGATCGCGCAGGTTCATGTTCGGCGAAGCCATGTCGATCTTGGCACGCAGGACGCGGGCGCCGTCTTCGAACTCGCCGGCTTTCATGCGGCCGAACAGGTCAAGGTTTTCCTCGACGCTGCGATCGCGGAACGGGCTGTTCTTGCCCGGCTCGGTCAGGGTGCCGCGGTATTCGCGAGCTTGTTCGGGGGTCAGGTCATCGACGTAGGCCTTGCCCGTTTCGATGAGATGGACCGCCCAGGCGTACAGCTGGTCGAAGTACTGCGAGGCATAACGCACTTCGCCGGACCACTCGAAGCCCAGCCATTTGACGTCGCTTTCAATGGCGTCGATGTATTCCTGGTCTTCCTTCGCCGGGTTGGTGTCGTCAAAGCGCAGATGCGTAACGCCACCGAATTCCTGAGCCAGACCGAAGTTGACGCAGATCGACTTGGCATGACCGATGTGCAGGTAGCCGTTGGGCTCCGGCGGGAAGCGGGTCACGATCTGGGTGTGCTTGCCCGAGTCCAGGTCAGCCTGCACGATCGGGCGCAGGAAGTTGGTTGGAATTGCAGGGCCTGCCTTGGAATTCGCAGCGGCATCTTGAGTGGGCTTGCTCATAGGATCCTTGTACGGGTCGCGGCCAGGAAGGCCGGTTAAATCAAAGCGCCTATCATAGCCGAAGCTGTCAAGCCCCTGACAGCGCGCTGTGACAAAACTGCCGAGATGGGCCTGCGCTCAGCGAGAACCGCCGGCGCAATCGCAACTACCCGAGCAGCGGCTACCCTCTGTAAACTGCGCGCCTGGTGTGCATCAGCGGTACTGGCTTCGCATCGCGATGGCCGACTGCCGCGATCACTGCCTCTCACCACGACTTCAAAGAGCGAGCTGACCATGTCGAAAGTAAAGCTGACCACCAACCACGGTGAAATCGTTCTGCAACTGAACGCAGAAAAGGCGCCGCTGACCGTCGCCAACTTCATCGAATACGTCAAAGCCGGCCACTACGAAAACACCGTGTTTCACCGCGTGATCGGTAATTTCATGATCCAGGGCGGCGGCTTCGAACCGGGCATGAAAGAGAAGAAAGACAAGCGCCCGAGCATCCAGAACGAAGCCGACAACGGTCTGCCGAACAAGAAGTATTCGGTGTCCATGGCCCGCACCATGGAGCCCCATTCAGCCTCGGCGCAATTCTTCATCAACGTCGCCGACAACGACTTCCTCAACCACAGCGCCAAGACCGTACAGGGCTGGGGTTACGCCGTGTTCGCCGAGGTGGTCGAAGGCACTGAGGTGGTCGACAAGATCAAAGGCGTCGCCACCACGTCCAAGGCGGGTCATCAAGACGTGCCGGCTGACGACGTGATCATCGAGAAAGCCGAGATCGTTGAGTGATATTGCTGATCTCCGATTTGCACTTGGAAGAAGGACGCCCGGACATTACCCAGGCGTTTCTCGGCCTGCTGAACGGCCGCGCGCGCAACGCTGAGTCGCTGTACATCCTTGGGGATTTTTTCGAGGCCTGGATCGGCGATGACGCCATGTCGCCCTTTCAGCGCTCGATCTGCCAGGCGCTGCGCGCGTTAAGCGACAGCGGCACCCGGGTGTTCCTGATGCACGGCAACCGCGACTTCATGATCGGCAAGGCGTTCTGCAAAGCGGCGGGCTGCACGCTGCTCAAGGACCCAAGCGTCGTACATTTCAACGGAGAGCCGGTGCTGTTGATGCACGGCGACAGCCTGTGCACCCGGGACGAAGCCTACATGCGTATGCGCCGTTACCTGCGCCATCCGCTGACGCTGTGGGTGCTTCGTCATCTACCGTTGAGCACCCGGCACAAGCTGGCGCGCAAGCTGCGCAGCGAAAGCCGTGCGCAGACACGAATGAAGGCCAACGACATTGTCGATGTGACGCCGCACGAAGTGCCGCGGGTGATGACCGAGTCTGGCGTGAAGACGCTGATTCACGGCCACACCCACCGGCCTGCGGTTCACGACGTGCAACTGGGTGAGGCCACGGCGCAGCGCATTGTGCTGGGGGATTGGGACCGCGAGGGGTGGTTGCTGCAGATCGATGAATCGGGCTTTCATCTGGAGTCGTTTGCGTTTGAGCCAGAGCCGGGTTTGGCGAATGAGCAGGGCGACCTGCGGCCCTAAACGCAGCCTCGTTGCCGGGCACTAGACCTGTAGGAGCGTGGCTTGTCCCGCGATCTGGCGCGCAGCGGCAGTGAACCGGTAAAACGCGATGCACCTGATACACCGCATTCGCAGTTTTACGACCGGTTCCCGGCCGATCGCGGGACAAGCCACGCTCCTACAGTCTGCGCCCGATAGCTGTGATCAATGCCCTCCCCCGGGCGCAGCCTTCGCGGTAAACGGTGGCTTGGCCAGCCAGATGATCAGGATCAGCGACAGGAAGATCCAGCCCATCATGTAGAAATAGTCCACCGTCGACATCATGTAGGCCTGACTGGTGACCATCGAATCAAGCTGCGCGTAGGCCTGATTGCTCGCCCCGCCCAAGGTCTCCAGCGCATGCCGAGTTGTCGGCTCGTAAGCGTTCACGTTTTCGCTCAGATACGCATGATGCTGATTGGCGCGGCGGATCCAGATCCAGGTGGTCAATGACGCCGCGAAGCTGCCGCCAAGGTTACGCAGGAACGTCGCCAGCCCCGAGCCGTCGGCAATCTGCGACGGCGGCAGGTCCGACAGCAGAATGCTCAAGGTCGGCATGAAGAACAGCGCCACCCCTGCCCCCATGAACAACTGCACCAGAGCGATGTGGGTGAAATCCACCTGACTGGTGAAATCCGCACGCATGAAGCAGCTCAGGCCGATCGCCAGAAACGCCAGACCGGCCAACAGACGCAAGTCGAACTTATGCGCGTAGCGACCGACAAAGGGCGACATCAACACCGGCAGCACCCCGAGCGGTGCTACTGCCAGCCCGGCATAGGTGGCCGTATAGCCCATCTGCGTTTGCAGCCATTGCGGCAGAATCAGGTTGATACCGAAAAACCCCGCATAACCGCCCACCAGGCAGATCGTCCCAAAGCGAAAGTTGCGGAACGCAAACAGCCGAAGATTGACGACCGGATGGTCATCGGTCATTTCCCAGATCACGAACGCCACCAGGCCAATGGCTGAAATCACCGAGCCAATGATGATGAAGTTCGACTCGAACCAGTCCAGGTCATTGCCTTTGTCGAGCACGATCTGCAGCGCACCCACACCAATGATCAACGTGATCAAGCCCACATAATCCATGGGCTGGCGACTGGTGCTGACCGGACGTGTGGCCATTTGCTGACGCACCACGAACGCCGCGAACAGACCGATCGGCACGTTGATGAAGAAGATCCACGGCCAGCTATAACTGTCGGTGATCCAGCCGCCGAGAATCGGGCCGGCGATCGGCGCCACAACGGTGACCATCGCCAGCAGTGCCAGCGCCATCCCCCGTTTCGCCGGGGGATATACCGCGATCAGCAGGGTCTGGGTCATCGGGTACAACGGTCCGGCGACCATGCCCTGCACGACCCGAAAGCCCACCAGTTCGGGCATCGACGTGGATATGCCGCAAAGGAACGACGCCATCACGAAGAGCAGCGTGGCCCACAGAAACAGCTTCACTTCACCGAAGCGTCGACTGAGCCAGCCGGTCAGCGGCAGCGCGATGGCGTTACTGACCGCGAACGAGGTGATGACCCACGTGCCCTGCTCCGAACTCACGCCGAGGTTGCCGGAGATGGTCGGCAAGGCCACGTTGGCGATGGTCGTGTCGAGCACTTGCATGAAAGTCGCCAGCGACAGGCCGATGGTGGTCAGCAACAGGCTTGGCGGCGTAAAAGAAGCGGGAGCGTTAGTACTCATCGCGAATCCTTTGACACTCGAAGATCACCCCGGCCGGCTGAAGCGGGCCGGGGCAGATGGATTGGCGAATCAGCGCTGGGCCGTCTTGCCGCTGGTTGGCGCGCTGTTCTCGTGGATCACGCGGGCAATCATCGTGTCGGCATCGGCCAGTTGCTTGGCGTAGACATCGGTGGTGAACAGCGGCTGCTTCGGCGGTTGCTGCGCCAGCACCGGACCGCTCTGGTCATGCAGGTTCACGTCAACGGTGGTCGACAGACCGATGCGCAGCGGGTGCCTGGCCAGTTCATCGGCGTTGATGCGAACCCGCACCGGCACACGCTGGACGATCTTGATCCAGTTACCGGTGGCGTTTTGCGCAGGCAGCAAGGCAAACGCACTGCCGGTGCCGGCGCCGACGCTGTCCACGGTGCCGCTATACTTGACGTCGCCACCATACAGGTCGGCTTCGATGTCCACCGGCTGGCCGATGCGCATCTGGCCGAGCTGGGTTTCCTTGAAGTTGGCATCGATCCACAGCTGGTCGAGGGGAATCACGGCCATCAGCGCAGTACCCGGCTGAACCCGCTGGCCCAGTTGCACGGTGCGCTTGGCAACGTAACCGGTGACCGGGGCGATCAGCGTGCTGCGCGCGTTGCTCAGGTAGGCCTGACGCAGTTGCGCGGCAGCCGATTTGACGTCCGGGTGCGAAGAGACCTGGGTGTCATCCACCAGCGCGCTGCTGGTTGCCAGTTGCTGCTGGATGTTGGTCAACGCGTTCTGTGCGGTGGTCAGGTCATCCTTGGCGTGGGACAGCTCTTCCTGAGAAATTGCCCCGCCCGCCGCCAGACTGCGACGACGGTTGTAGTTGTCCTGGGCTCTCTGCACTTCGGCGCGCTGGGCCGCCAGTTGCGCTTTCATGCCGTCGACGTTGCTGTACAGACCGCGCACCTGACGCACTACTTTTGCCAGATTGGCTTCGGCACTTTGCAGCGCCACTTCGGCGTCATTCGGGTCGAACTGCACCAGCACCTGACCTTCGCGGACCAGATCGCCGTCGTCGGCGCCGATGCTCACCACGGTGCCGGTGACTTGCGGGGTGATCTCCACGACGTTGCCGTTGACGTAGGCATCGTCGGTGCTCTCGCTCCAGCGGCCGTACATTTCGTACCAGGCCCAGACACCCACCGCACCGAGCACCACGACCAGCAGTAGGCCAAGGAACAGCAGCTTGCGCTTGCGCGGGTTCTTGGCCGGTTTGGTCTGCTCGGCGCCTTTGTCGCCGCCTTTGTCAGCGCTGTTGTCGGGCGCCGATGCGTTGGCGTCCTTTTGTTCGTTTGCAGGGTTGTTGTCGGTAGTGGCAGTGGCCATGACGATTACCTTAATGAGTCAGCGAAGCAGTTGACGGGACGACCGGGGCGGCGTTTTCGCCGGGTTTGCTGTCTTCGAAGCCTCCCCCGAGGGCCTGCATCAACTGGATCGAAAGATCGATTCGTTCCGCGTTGAGATCAGCCTGTTGGCGTTGCGATTGCAGCAGTTGTTGCTCGACGCTCAGCACGTCCAGGTAATTGCCGATGCCGGATGAGTAGCGCTGAACGACGGTGTCGTAGGATTTCTGAATCACGTCGGTCGCCTGCTGGCGCGCCTCGATCTGGCGGCGGATGTCGCGCAACTGGCCAATGCCATCGCTGACATCCCCCAGCGCCCGGACCAGCGTCTTGTTGTACTGCGCCGCGGCGAGGTCGTAGTCGGCGTCCCGCGCATCAAGGTCGGCACGGCGACGGCCACCGTCGAAGATCGGCAGCGACACCGTCGGCGCGACGTTGAAAAAGCGACTGGCCGAGCCGAACATCGCGTCGCCCAACAGCGACTCAACTCCCGCCGACGCACTCAGGTTGAGGTTCGGGTAGAAGTTGGTCTTGCTGACGTCGATGTTTTTGCTCGCCGCTTCAACCCGCCACCGCGCCGCCACCAGATCGGGGCGACGGCCCAGCAACTCAGCGGGCACAACCGAAGGCAGGGCCACGACGGCAGGTTGCAGCACGGCCGGCCGGCTCAACTGTTCGCCGCGGTCCGGGCCTTTGCCCATCAGCACGGCCAGCTGGATTTTGGCGCTGCGCAGGCTCTTGTCCGCGTCCGCAAGCGATTCGCGGGAGTTGGCTTCAAGGCTCTGGGTCTGCTCGTACTGGTACTCGCTGTCGATGCCCGACTTGAAACGCCGCGCGCCCAGGTCCAGCAGTTGACTCGTGCGCTTGAGGTCTTCGGCCGCCAGGTCGCGGACGATGTAGGCCTGGCCCAGGTCGCTGTAGGCGCGGGCGACGTCGGCCGCCAGGGTCAGTTGCGCCGCTTGCTGATCGACTTCGCTGGCACGGGCCTGGCCCAGTGCCGCTTCCCAGGCAGCGCGCTGGCCGCCCCACAGATCGAAGTTGTAATTGAAGCCGGCGCTCAGGCTGCGCAAAGTGCTGTAGCGCCCGCCTGCCCCGGTCGGGTCCTGGTCGCGGGCCAGACGGGAACGGCTGACGCCGGCATCGGCATCGACGGTCGGCATGCGTTCGGCGTCGGCGGCATAGGCCTGGGCACTGGCCTGATGGGTACGGGCCGCGGCGATCTGCATGTCCGGGCTGTCGCGCAGCGCTTCAGTGATCAAGCTGTTGAGCTGTGGATCGCCCAGGCTGGTCCACCAGTCGCGCTTCGGCCAGGCCGCCGGTGACAGAGTGATGCCGTTGAGGCTCTGGGCGGTCTGCAGGCTGTTGGCATCGATGCCGACGGCTTCGGCTTTCAGGCCTTTGGAACTGGCGCAACCGGCCAGCATCAGTGCCACGACTATCACGCTCAAGGACGTGCGCAGGGTCGAGCCCCGCTGAATGTGAGTGCTCATCGTTCGGCGATCCGGGCAATCGTGATGGGGTCGCCCGAGGCAACCAGAATTTTCGTCAGAATTTTTTCCAGTGCCAGCAGCTCGCTGTCTTCCAGCACGCCGACCATCTCGTTCATCGCGTGGGCCCCGATTTCCGGGAGCAGATCGGAGAGCGCCTTGCCTTCATCGGTGAGCACCAGTTGCACCTGACGCCGATCGGATTCCGAGCGCGCGCGGGACAGCAGGTTTTTCTGCTCAAGACGATCGAGCATGCGGGTCATCGAACCGCTGTCGAGGTTCAACATGCGGCAGATGTCAGCCGGGGTCTCGGCGCAGAAACGCGCGATCATCACCAGCACTTTGAACTGCTGCGCGGTGACGCCGTGGGGCTCGAGATGTCGGTCGAGGATGCGGTTTTTCAGCTGCTCAGTCCGGCCCAGCAGCATGCCCAACAGACTGTCGTGAAAGTTTTCAGGAGTGAAATGTGCCATTGATAGCCACCCATTATCTGCTTAGGCAGTGAATGGGGCGGATCTTACTGCCTAGGCAGCAAACACACAATGAAACAAATTTTAAGGCGCGCGAATTCAGACGAACGTGGTTCGCCTGCTGAATGGGTAGGTTTCTACAGTGGGCTTAGAGCGCCGGCACACCGCTGTGGAAGCGGAAATCTTCGTCCGGGCTAAGGATCAGCTCGCGCTCGGCCAGGCGGATTTCTTCGATCTTGGCGTCGACGTCTGCTTCGTTGCCGTAGGTGTAGGCAAGCTTCAGGTAATCCTGAAAATGCCGGGCTTCGGACTTGAGCAGGCTGGCGTAGAACTTCGACAGGTCTTCGTCCAGATGCGGCACCAGTGCTGCGAAGCGTTCGCAGGAACGCGCTTCAACGATGGCGCCGACGACCAGCGCGTCGGTCAGGCGATAGGGGTTGTGGGTGCGAACGAGTTTGCGCAGCGACCCGGCATAGCGCGCCGAACTGATGTTGGCCATCGGGATGTTGCGCTTCTTGATGATGCCGATCACTTGCTCGAAGTGACGCAGCTCTTCGCGCGCCAGCCGGGACATCTTGGCCAGCAGGTCGAACTTGTCGTTGTACTGGAACATGAACTGAAACGCCGCACCGGCGGCCTTCTTTTCATTGTTGGCGTGATCGATCAGCAGGATATCCAGATTCTGCAAAGCGGCCTGAACCCAACTGTCGGGCGTGGGGCAAAGCAGGAAGGCGTCGATCTCTGGATAAATCTGCATGGGTTCACGGATGGCTGGCTGGGCAAGGCGCAGCATTATACGGAGCCTGACGGACAGAGCCAGCCTGCGCAGATGAAAAGCCCAGGATTTACTGCCAGCGGGTAAGGGTCACGCCACTGTCAGACCGCACCCATTGCATCCTTGAGGAAGCCGGGCGCGATGTAGCGCTCGTAATGCGCTTCGGACAGCAGGAAGAATTCCCGATCAATGGCATCGCGCAGTTCAGGCAGCGACCAGTCGCGAAACTCCGGCAGCAGCACCATGCCATAGGCGTCCAGCTGGTTGATCACCCGCGCGCCCCGGGCAATCAACTGGTACGCCCAGCAATATTCCGACTGATGCGGGACGAAACGGATTTTGCGTTGCTCCAGTTGCGCCCGCAACCTGGCCGGGTCGAACACCTCGACTTTCCCGGCCATCACTTGCACCAGCAGCTGTTCCAGGCGCAGCCAGACAGCGCGCTTCGCGTCTTCGTCGTAGCCGTTCCAGTGGATCACTTCGTGGTGGAAGCGCTTGCATCCGCGGCACACGAGGTCGCCGTAGACAGTGGAGCACAGGCCCACGCAGGGCGTTTTGATGATTTGATTGGGCATGACGGAACAACACGGCGGCGAACGAAACAAGCCGGCATGTTAGCCCTTTGTCTAACGAGGTACACCCTTCAACCTGTAGGGGCTAACTTACCTTCAGCGGTTTTTTACCGTAGAATCACCGGGCCTTTTAAGGCGCCAATGTCCGTTGGAAGCTGTTTTCAAAGCGTCACGAGCACAGTCAGGGCTTTTTACGATGAGTCGGCCAGCCACTTGTCGCACAAAGCCCGCCCCGCAGTCCGGTCCGACGCGAGTTCGCTTGCGTCCCCTCCTCGACCGATCATGCAGGCGTAAAACTTTGAAAACAGCTTCTGTTGGAGATCGTCAGCTTCCTGCCAAGAAACTTTAAAAAGTTCGAGAGCGCCGATGCGGACCTTCTCTGGATGAGCGTCCCGGACACCCATTTGGGACCACTGATGAGGGTAATACTGTGCTTGAAGCCTACCGTAAACACATCGAAGAGCGTGCCGCCCAGGGTATCGTGCCCCAGCCGCTTAACGCCGAACAAACTGCAGGCCTGGTCGAGCTGCTGAAAAACCCACCGGCTGGCGAAGAAGCTTTCCTGCTTGACCTGATCACCAATCGCGTTCCACCGGGCGTTGACGAAGCTGCCTACGTCAAAGCCGGTTTCCTCTCTGCCCTGGCCAAGGGCGAAGTTCAATCCCCTCTGCTGGACAAGAAGCGCGCCGTCGAACTGCTCGGCACCATGCAGGGCGGCTACAACATCGTGACCATGGTTGACCTGCTCGACGATGCCGAGCTGGCACCGGTCGCCGCACAGCAACTGAAGCACACACTGCTGATGTTCGACGCCTTCCACGACGTCGCTGAAAAAGCGAAGAACGGCAACGCACACGCCAAGGGCGTGATGCAGTCCTGGGCTGACGGCGAGTGGTTCCAGAAGCGTCCGACCCTGGCCGAGAAGATCAGCCTGCGCGTCTTCAAGGTCACCGGCGAAACCAACACCGACGATCTGTCGCCTGCACCTGATGCCTGGTCGCGTCCGGACATCCCGCTGCACGCCCTCGCCATGTTGAAAATGGCCCGTGAAGGGATCGTGCCTGACGTTCAAGGCTCCATCGGCCCGATGAAGCAGATCGAAGAAATGCGCGGTCAGGGCTTCCCTATCGCCTACGTTGGCGACGTGGTCGGCACCGGTTCTTCGCGAAAGTCGGCGACCAACTCGGTGCTGTGGTTCTTCGGCGACGACGTCCCGAACGTCCCGAACAAGCGCGCTGGCGGTTTCTGCTTCGGCACCAAGATTGCCCCGATCTTCTACAACACCATGGAAGATGCCGGCGCTCTGCCAATCGAATTCGATGTCTCGAACATCAACATGGGCGACGTGATCGACGTCTACCCGTACGCGGGCAAAGTCTGCAAGCATGACAGCGAAGAAGTCATCACCACCTTCGAACTGAAGACCCCGGTGCTGCTCGACGAAGTCCGTGCTGGCGGTCGTATCCCGCTGATCATCGGCCGTGGCCTGACCGACAAGGCGCGCGCCGAGCTGGGCCTGGGTCCGACCGACCTGTTCAAGCTGCCTGAAGCCCCTGTCGACACCGGCAAAGGTTTCACCCTGGCGCAGAAAATGGTGGGCAAGGCATGCGGTCTGCCGGAAGGCAAAGGTGTGCGTCCTGGCACCTACTGCGAACCGAAGATGACCACCGTCGGTTCTCAGGACACCACAGGTCCCATGACCCGTGATGAACTGAAAGACCTGGCGTGTCTGGGCTTCTCGACCGATCTGGTCATGCAGTCGTTCTGCCACACCGCGGCGTATCCGAAGCCGATCGACGTGACCACGCACCACACGCTGCCTGACTTCATCATGACCCGCGGCGGCGTTTCCCTGCGTCCGGGCGATGGCATCATCCACAGCTGGCTGAACCGCATGCTGCTGCCGGACACCGTCGGTACCGGCGGTGACTCGCACACCCGCTTCCCGATGGGCATCTCGTTCCCGGCCGGTTCGGGTCTGGTGGCGTTTGCCGCGGCCACCGGCGTCATGCCGCTGGACATGCCGGAGTCGATCCTGGTCCGCTTCAAGGGCGAGATGCAACCGGGCATCACCCTGCGTGACCTGGTGCATGCGATCCCTTACTTCGCGATCCAGAACGGTTTGCTGACCGTCGAGAAGAAAGGCAAGAAAAACGCATTCTCGGGCCGCATCCTGGAAATCGAAGGCCTGGACAACCTGAGCATCGAGCAGGCATTCGAGCTGTCCGATGCCTCGGCCGAGCGTTCTGCCGCAGGTTGCACGATCAAGCTGTCGAAAGAGTCGATCACCGAATACCTGAACTCGAACATCACGCTGCTGCGCTGGATGATCGAACAGGGTTACGGCGATCCGCGCACGCTGGAGCGTCGTGCTCAGGCGATGGAAGCCTGGGTGGCCAATCCGGAGCTCATGGTTGCGGACGCTGATGCCGAATACGAAGAAATCATCGAGATCGATCTGGCCGACATCAAAGAGCCTGTGCTCTGCGCGCCAAACGATCCGGACGACGCGCGTCTGCTGTCCAGCGTTGCTGGCGAGAAGATCGACGAAGTGTTCATCGGTTCGTGCATGACCAACATCGGCCACTTCCGCGCGGCGGGCAAGTTGCTGGACCAGGTCAAGGGTCAGCTTCCAACGCGTCTGTGGCTGTCGCCGCCGACCAAGATGGACGCTCATCAATTGACCGAGGAAGGCTACTACGGGATCTACGGCAAGGCTGGCGCGCGCATGGAAATGCCGGGCTGCTCGCTGTGCATGGGTAACCAGGCACGTGTAGAGCCGAATTCGACGGTGGTGTCGACGTCGACCCGTAACTTCCCGAACCGTCTGGGTGATGGGGCGAACGTGTATCTGGCGTCGGCTGAGTTGGCGTCTGTGGCGTCGATTCTGGGTCGTCTGCCGACGGTCGAGGAGTATATGGAGTACGCGGGCAAGATCGACAGCATGGCTGCCGATGTTTATCGCTACTTGAGCTTCGATCAGATCGCGGAGTTCCGTGAGGCTGCAGCGAACGCTAATATTCCGGTTGTTCAGGCTTAACAGCTGAGACCGTGTTGAGAAAACCCCGCTTCGGCGGGGTTTTTTGTTTTTAAGATCAAGGGCGTCTGCCTGGGGGCAGACTGTTTCGCCTTCGGCGAGTTACTTGGAAAAGCACCCCAAGTAACCAAGGGTG
>NZ_MDEN01000049.1 GCF_001705435.1 Pseudomonas graminis | reverse complement strand
ATCACCGAATTCAACTACCGCTACCACACCGACCGCGAGGCGCACATCTTCGTCGGCGTGCAGACCCACCCCGACACCGCCCCTCGCAAAGCCCTGATTGCGAGCCTGACAGAACAGGGTTTCCCGGTGCTGGACCTGACCGACAACGAACTGGCCAAGCTGCACCTGCGGCACATGGTCGGCGGGCATTCGGAGCGGGTCAGCGATGAAGTGGTACTGCGCTTTGAATTCCCCGAGCGGCCGGGTGCGCTGTTCAATTTCCTGAACAAGCTGGGCGGGAAATGGAATATTTCGATGTTCCACTACCGCAACCACGGTGCGGCGGATGGCCGAGTGGTGGCGGGATTGGTGGTGCCGGAGGATGAGCGGCATCTGGTGCCGCAGGCGCTGGCGGAGATCGGTTACCCGTACTGGGACGAAACCAGGAATCCGGCTTACAAGCTGTTTTTGGGGTGATGCGGCTACGAATGACACCGAAGATCTGCAGGCCCAGTGCACCCTTGTGGGAGCGTGCTTGCTCGCGAAGAGTTGAGTACAGCCATTAAATCTCCAGTGGCCGAAATGCCCTCTTCGTGAGCAAGGTGGAGCGCCACCCCGGTCACTCCCACAGCTTTTGCGTTTGCTGCACGTGCGATGTCAGCACGCGGGACCTCTGCTGGGAATTAGCAGATGACTCACTGCGCCGGCGTTGATTCTACCGCTGGCGCAGCGCTCGGCTCGGTGGTCGTTGCCGGCGCAGGCGTTGTGGCAGGCGCGGCCTCGGCAGGCGCCGCTGTTTCGGTTTTCAACGGTTCCGCCTCGGCAGGCGCAGGCATCGGCTCGCTGCTCTGCTCGGCAGCGGCCGCAGGTGGGGTCGCAGGGGTCGCGAGTGGCGCTGGTGCGACGGGCGTAGTGGGTGCAGGCGCCGCTGCAGCAGGTGCAGCGGCCGGCTTTTGCTCCGTCAACGCCGCCGGCTTGCCTGGCACCGGCTCAGGCATGCCCAGATCGGTTTTAGGCTTCTCTTCAATGTGTGCAGCCTTCTTTAGTTCAGGCGGCAGGAAATTTTCCACCAGCGCGAAGAAGCGATCATAGAACTTGGGCGACGCCACGGTTTCACTGGCGACCTTGACCATCGAGTCGTCGGTCGAACCAATCGGCATCGAGACCGAGCCCAGCACGCCGACCCCCAGGCTGGCGGAGTTATTGACCTTCTTCAACGCATAGCGATCCTGCAGCGCATTGGCGAACATCGTGGTCCGTTTATCAGCACTGCCGTCCGGCGCACACACCACGTTGAAGCTGATCTCCATGTGGGTTTCGCCGGTTTGCTGAAAGCTCTTATGGCCGCTGATCACTTTGGGATCGCTGCTGGTAATGATGTAGCCCTGACTCAGCAGCGCCCTTCGGGCCGCTTCGCAGGTGGCGGCATCCGAGACCGGGTAGCTGCGGGAGAATGTCCCGGCATCGTCGAAATTCTCATGCTCATAGACCGTCGGTTTCTTCGACGAGCAGCCTGCGGCAGCCAGCAGGGTGATGACCCAGCATGCGGTACGAAAGCTCAGTAATTTAGGCATCAAACATCCTGGGGCAATTGGTCGACTGAAAGTGGACCGGAGAAAACGCCGGTAAGTCTGCAACAAGCCTGCCATGGGATCAACGCAGAGTTTGCAACCGTGTGGATACATCGAAACGGCAACCGTGAACGGGGCCTGTACGCGTGGGCCTGTCAGGGCAGCGCAGGTTGCGCTGATCAGACTGAAACGGGGTCGGAAAAGTCGCCCCACCGGGCCTGGCGTCCATCAGTCGACGGCTGCAGGCCCGGCATGCCCTGCGCCTCAGACCTCGCCGTGCACCAGTTTCACCCCGAGGAACTCCAGCGCCCGCCAATAGCCGGGGTAGGTTTTGCCGACGCACTCCGGATCCTGAATCCGCACCCCTGCCACCTTCAGACCGGCCAGCGCGAAACACATGGCAATGCGGTGGTCGGAATGGGTATTGATCAGCGCGTGACTGCTGGTGCCCGCCAGACTCGGATCAGCGGCAACCAACAGATCGTCGCCCTCTACCGAGGCCAGCCCGGCCCGAACCTGATTCAGGCCATCGTGCAGCGCCTGTACGCGATCGCATTCCTTGACCCGCAGGTTGGCCAGGTCAACGAAGCGCACAGGCGTCTCGTTGAAGGCCGCCAGCACCGCCAGCGTAGGAATCGCGTCCTGCATCTGTGAGCCGTTTATGACCGCAGGCATCTTCGGAAACTGCGCGATCACTTCCATGGCCTTGGCGTCTGGCTGAGTGAACGCCTCCCCCGCCACGCCCAGGTCGATCTTGCCGCCGGTCAGCGCCTCGGCAGCCCACAAATAGGTTGCGGCCGAGGCGTCGGGCTCGATCTGATAATCGCAGGCGGTGTAACCCGTCGGTGCAACGCGCCACAACGCGTCATCCAGCACCTCAACCTCGGCACCGAACGCGCGCATGCAGGCGATGGTCAAGTCGATGTAACCGCGCGCGCCGATTTCCTTGCCGGTCAGCGCCACTTCAATCGGTGCATCGCCACAGGCCGCCACCATCAACAGCGCGGAGACGTACTGACTGGACAGGCCGCCGTCGATTTCGAAGCGTTTGGCGGTGATCAAACCCGTCCCGTGCACCGCCACCGGAGGGCAACCGGTGGCGCTTTCCGCGATCAGGCCGCCTTTGCGTAGCGCCTCCAGCAACGGGCCGATCGGGCGCTTCTGCATGTAGTGATCGCCGTCCAGCGTGACGCTGCCATTCACCGTGCCGACCGCCGCTGTCAGGAACCGCACCGCCGTGCCGGCATTGCCGAGGAACAACGCGTCCTGGGGGACTTCAAGTTGCCCACTGCTGGTGACGACGAAGCTGGTGTCGTCCGGCTCTTCGATGGTCACGCCCATTTGCCGCAGGGCGTTGGACATATGGCGGGTGTCGTCGCTTTTCAGCGCGCCGCGCAAGTGGCTGGTGCCCTTGGCAAGGGCAGCCAGGAGCAGCGCGCGGTTGGTGATGGACTTCGAGCCGGGCGGCGACACATGGCCCGTCAGCGGTACGCCCGGCGGGATGACAGTGATGGTTTGGTTCATGCCCATGGTCCAGCTCTCCAAATTCGAAATCAGGCACCGCACAGCGCCGCGTTAACAGCCGGCGATCATGGCATTTATCGCCGAGCTCTGCAGCATCCAGCGCGACAGGCGAAGCGTTCGCCAAATCGCAGGCACAAAAAAAGCGATCCTGGGATCGCTTTCTCTGTTGCTTCAAGGCGTTCAAGGGCCTCGAAGCGATGTATGGCGCAGCGGACGGGACTCGAACCCGCGACCCCCGGCGTGACAGGCCGGTATTCTAACCGACTGAACTACCGCTGCTTGTCGCACAGACTTTCATCTGCTTAACGCTGTTGAAACCGACCCTTAGGGCAGCTTCGTAAAACACTGAATGAAAACCTAGGCTTTCAATCTCGAACCGGGAAGACCCGATTCGGAAAATATGGCGCAGCGGACGGGACTCGAACCCGCGACCCCCGGCGTGACAGGCCGGTATTCTAACCGACTGAACTACCGCTGCGCATTGCGTGGACTTTCGTCCTGCTGAATCTCAGTATCCTTCAGCGTCTGGTGTTGCTGTGAAACACTCAACGATGGTGGGTGATGACGGGATCGAACCGCCGACCCTCTGCTTGTAAGGCAGATGCTCTCCCGGCTGAGCTAATCACCCTTGCTTCGCTGAGGCCGCGAAATTTACGCAGGTGATGAACCTAAGTCAATAGCCTGCTTGAAGTTTTTTTAAAAAGAGCCATTTTTCGCAGCAAGCACGAAGCTGCACATCGCAAACAAAAAAGCGAGCCCCAGGGCTCGCTTTCGTGTTCGGACACCCTGCTTACAAGGCAGCCAGACCCCGTGCGAGATCCGCTTGCAGGTCTGCGACGTCCTCCAGCCCTACCGCGACGCGGATCAGACTGTCACGAATGCCGGCCGCCTCACGCTCTTGCGGAGACAGCCGACCGTGGGAGGTGGTGCTCGGATGAGTAATAGTGGTCTTGGTATCGCCCAGGTTCGCGGTGATCGAGATCAATCGCGTGGCATCAATGAAACGCCATGCGCCGTCCTTGCCACCCTTCACCTCAAAACTCACCACCGCGCCGAACGCCGTCTGTTGACGCTTGGCCAATGCATGTTGCGGGTGACTCTCGAGACCGGAGTAATGCACCTTCTCGATGCCCTCCTGCTGTTCAAGCCACTGCGCCAGTTCCAGAGCGCTCTGGCAATGGGCACGCATGCGGATTTTCAGGGTTTCGAGCCCCTTGAGGAACAGCCAGGCGTTGAACGGGCTCAGGCTCGGGCCAGCAGTGCGCAGGAAGCCGACGACTTCTTTCATCAGCTCGCTACGACCGACCACCACGCCACCCATGGCGCGGCCTTGTCCGTCGATGAACTTGGTCGCCGAGTGCACGACCACGTCCGCCCCCATGCGCAGCGGTTGCTGCAGGGCCGGAGTGCAGAAGCAGTTATCGACCACCAGCAGCGTGCCCTTGGCGTGGGCGATTTCCGCCAGCCCGTTGATGTCGACCAGCTCCGCCAACGGGTTGGAAGGCGATTCGACAAACAGCATTTTGGTGTTCGGCTTGATCGCCGCGTCCCAGCCGGACAATTCGGCGAGGGGGACGTAATCGACCTCCACCCCGAAGCGTTTGAAATACTTTTCAAACAGGCTGATGGTCGAACCGAACACGCTCTTCGACACCAGCACGTGGTCGCCGGCGCTGCAGAAGCTCATCACCGTGGCGAGGATGGCGGACATCCCCGTGGAGGTCGCCACCGCCTGCTCGCCGCCTTCCAGCGCGGCCATGCGCTCTTCGAACGAGGCCACGGTCGGGTTGGTGTAGCGCGAATAGACGTTGCCGGGGATCTCACCGGCGAAGGTCGCGGCCGCCTCGGCTGCCGTGCGGAACACGTAGCTGGACGTGAAAAACAGTGGATCGCTGTGCTCGCGTTCCGGCGTGCGGTGCTGACCGGCACGTACCGCGAGGGTGTCGAAACCGACGCCCTCGAGATCGCTGTCCAGTCGACCGGCATCCCATTCCTGAGTCATGCCGCCTGCTCCTTGTCTGGATTAATTATTGTACAGATCGATGATCGCGCTCACCGCCTGAGTCTTGACCTTGGAGGCGTCGTTGCGCGCCTGCTCGATCTTGTTCAGGTAGTGCTCGTCGATGTCACCGGTCACGTACTTGCCGTCGAAGACCGAACAGTCGAAGTTGTCGATCTTGATCTTTTTGCTGCCACTCACCGCCTCGATCAGGTCGTTCAGGTCCTGATAGACCAGCCAGTCGGCACCGATGAGGTCGGCCACGTCCTGGGTGGAACGGTTGTGAGCGATCAGCTCGTGGGCACTCGGCATGTCGATGCCGTAGACGTTGGGGAAGCGCACAGCCGGGGCCGCGGAACAGAAATACACGTTCTTGGCGCCGGCTTCGCGGGCCATCTGGATGATCTGCTTGCACGTGGTGCCGCGAACGATGGAGTCATCCACCAGCATCACGTTCTTGCCACGGAATTCCAGCTCGATCGCGTTAAGCTTCTGGCGCACGGATTTCTTCCGCGCGGCCTGGCCCGGCATGATGAACGTGCGGCCGATGTAGCGGTTCTTGACGAAGCCTTCGCGGAATTTCACGCCCAAGTGGTTCGCCAGTTCCAGCGCCGCCGTACGGCTGGTGTCCGGAATCGGGATGACCACGTCGATGTCGTGATCAGGACGCTCGCGCAGGATCTTGTCGGCCAGCTTCTCGCCCATGCGCAGACGCGCCTTGTAGACCGAGATGCCGTCGATGATTGAATCAGGACGCGCCAGGTAGACGTGCTCGAAAATGCACGGGGCGTATTTCGGGTTGGTGGCGCACTGGCGGGTGTGCAGCTTGCCGTCCTCGGTGATGTACACCGCTTCGCCCGGGGCGAGGTCACGAATCAGGGTGAAGCCGAGCACGTCCAGGGAAACGCTTTCGGACGCGATCATGTACTCGACGCCTTCGTCGGTGTGACGCTGACCGAAGACGATCGGGCGGATGGCATCCGGGTCGCGGAAGCCGACAATGCCGTAACCGGTGATCATCGCCACGACCGCGTAACCGCCACGGCAACGCTTATGCACGTCAGTGACGGCCGCGAAGATGTCTTCTTCGGTCGGTTGCAACTTGCCGCGCACGGCCAGCTCGTGGGCGAACACGTTGAGCAGCACTTCGGAATCGGAATTGGTGTTGACGTGGCGCAGGTCGGATTCGTAAATCTCCTTGGCCAGTTGCTCGACGTTGGTCAGGTTGCCGTTATGCGCCAGGGTGATGCCGTAAGGCGAGTTGACGTAGAACGGCTGGGCTTCGGCCGACGTCGAGCTGCCCGCCGTTGGGTAACGTACGTGACCAATGCCCATGTGCCCGACCAGGCGCTGCATATGGCGCTGGTGGAACACGTCACGAACCAGACCGTTGTCCTTGCGTAGAAACAACCGGCCGTCATGGCTGGTCACGATACCGGCAGCGTCCTGGCCGCGGTGCTGGAGGACGGTGAGCGCGTCATAAAGCGCCTGATTGACGTTCGACTTGCCGACGATACCGACGATGCCACACATGCGACACAACCCCTACTTAGTGGAACTGGATTTACCGAGCACTTCCGGCGGCGTTGTAGGCGGCAGGAGGTGATCCTTGAACGGGATGTCAACAGGTACGCTGACTCCGCTGGCTAGCCACTTGCTGGACATCCCGAGAATCAGGTTTTTCGACCAGTCAGCGACCATGACAAATTGCGGGAGCAGCCTCGACTGCTGCCACCATTGATCCTGTTGCACCGGGCCCAGGCTCAACAGCCCGACCGCAACGACAACCAGCAAGGCTCCGCGCGCCGCGCCGAAGACCATGCCCAGAAAACGATCGGTCCCGGACAGCCCGGTGACGCGAATCAGTTCTCCAATCAAAAAGTTGACCATGGCGCCGACCAGCAGTGTGGCGACGAAAAGAATGGTGCAGCCCGCAATCACGCGCGCCGAAGGTGCTTCGATGTAGTTGACCAGATACTGGGCCAGCGATCCGCCAAACATCCAGGCGACGGCACCTGCGATGATCCACGTCAGCAAGGACAATGCTTCTTTGACGAAGCCGCGCTTGAGACTGATCAAAGCGGAGATGGCGACAATTGCAATGATCGCCCAGTCAACCGGAGTAAATGACACGTCGCAGCCTACAGACTGATAAGGCGGCGGATTTTAGCAGAGCACTCGCCTGCCGGTAAGCAGCGATTGCGGATGAAGGGCATTTAAGGCGAACTATTGGACTTTGTTGGGGATCGGCCGGGGTTAAACCCGAAATCGATGGCGTCAGATCGTGCCCCTTCCCGGCTCCTTCCCGGCTGAAGCCGGTCCTACAACGGCACCGCGGACATTTCGTAGGACCGGCTTTAGCCGGGAAGGCGTCAGTTGCCACACTGCGAGATGGAGAGTGACTGATCCGGCCCCTTCCCGGCTGAAGCCGGTCCTACTGAGGGAAAGCGTCGGCCGGGGACGCTTACTTACGCTCCGGCTGGAAACGCACAACGATGCCTTTGATCTTCTGCTGTTTTTCCAGCGTGTCACGCAGACGATCAGCTTCGACGCGTTCGATCACCGGGCCGACGAAGACGCGGTTCACGCCATCGGAGGTGCGGATGTAGGCGTTGTAGCCCTGAGTGCGCAACGTCTTCTGCAGATTGTCGGCATTGGCGCGGTTGGAAAGGCTCGCCAGCTGTACCGCCCAGGTGACCGACAAACCATTGGCATCGACCCGGCTGGTCTCGGCTGCCGGTGTGACAGGCGCTGCCGCTTGAGCGGGTGCCGGCGTCGGTGCCGGAGCAGGCTTCGCGGGCGCGGTCTGAACGGGTTTCGGCGCAGCAGCCACAGGCTTGGAAGGCGCAGGGGCAATGGGCATGGACGGCGGCTGTTGACTGGTGCGCTGCTGAACGGGCTGGGCAGGACGCGCGGACTGAGCAGGCTGCGTCAGCTCGTCATCGCTTGGCACCGGCTCCTGCGGCAATGGCTGCTGTTCAGGCACGCTGACGGGTTCGACCTTGATCTGCGAGGTGGCCGGCGCTTGCGGCGCGGCAGGCGCATCGACCTGAACACGGCGGGCTTCGTCCTGACGCGAAAACAGCATCGGCAGAAAAATCACCGCGATGGCAATCAGCACCAATGCCCCAACCATCCGCTGTTTGTACGCTTTATCCAGCAAAGCCATGTGTCACTTCCTCCGTGACGCGCCAGCAAGCCATTCCAGGGCTTCGGCTACGCAGTAAAAAGACCCGAACAGAACAATCTCGTCGTCGGCTGTCGCGTGGGCGCACTGAGCTTCAAGTGCCAGCGCGATACTCGGGTGAGACGTCACGCGAGCGCCAAGGTTCTGCAACGCCTGTTCGATCTCTTGCGCCGGACGGCTGCGCGGCGTTGGCAGCGGTGCGAGGGCCCAACTGCTGAACGTCTCGCTCAGTTCCGCCAGAACGCCCGGCAGGTCCTTGTCACTGAGCAAACCGAACACCGCCAGACGCTTGCCCGCCACCGGTCGCTGATTCAGGCGCTGGGCGAGAAACGTTGCTGCATGGGGGTTGTGGCCCACGTCCAGCAGCAGGCTTAGGGATTTCCCCTGCCAGTCGATGCTGCGACGGTCAAGGCGACCGGTGACGCGCGTATTGACGAGCGCATCGCGAAGGGTCGACTCATCCCACGGCAAATCCAGCAGCAGGTAGGCCTGCAGCGCCAGCGCGGCGTTCTGCATGGGGAGGTCGAGTAACGGCAGCGAATGCAGTTCGATTGTGCGGCCCTGTGCATCAGTGCCCGACCAGTCCCACCCCGTCGCGTTGATCTGCAGATTGAAATCGCGACCGCGCAGCGACAGCGGGCAATGCAGTGCCTGCGCTTTGTCGAGCAACGGCTGCGGCGGATCAAGATCGCCACACAGTGCAGGCCGTCCCTCACGGAATATCCCGGCCTTCTCGAATGCCACGGTCTCACGGGTATTGCCGAGGAATTCCGCGTGGTCAACGCCAATGCTGGTGACCAGCGCCATGTCGGCGTCGATCAGATTGACCGTATCAAGCCGCCCGCCGAGACCGACTTCCAGCACGACCGCATCCAGCCCGGCCTGCTCGAACAGCCAGAAGGCTGCCAGCGTGCCCATTTCGAAATAGGTCAGGGAAATGTCGCCGCGGCCGCGCTCGACCACCTCGAACGCCGCGCACAGCGCGGCGTCGGTGGCTTCGACGCCCTGCACCTGCACACGCTCGTTGTAGCGCAGCAGGTGCGGCGAGCTGTAAACGCCGACTTTCAGGCCATGGGCCTGCAACAAGGAAGCAACGAATGCGCAGGTCGAGCCTTTGCCGTTGGTGCCGGTGACCGTGATCACTCTGGGCGCCGGCCGGGTCAGGCCCATCTGAGCTGCCACCTGCTGCGAACGCTCCAATCCCATATCGATGGCCGATGGGTGCAGGTGTTCCAGATAGCTGAGCCAGTCGCTCAACGAGCGTGCGGTCATAGGTTCGCCGGAACAGGCGGTACAACGATCGGCTCAACTGTCGGCGCCACGAATTTCGGCGTCGGCAGCCCCATCATCTGGGCCAATACGTTACCGAGACGCTGACGCAGTTCCTGACGGTGAATGATCATGTCGATCGCGCCGTGGTCGAGCAGGAATTCGCTGCGCTGGAAACCTTCCGGCAGCTTCTCGCGCACGGTCTGCTCAATGACGCGAGGGCCGGCGAAGCCGATTAGGGCCTTTGGCTCGGCGACAATGATGTCGCCCAGCATCGCTAGGCTGGCAGAAACACCGCCGTAGACCGGGTCGGTCAGCACGGAGATAAACGGCAGGCCCTCTTCACGAAGACGCGCCAGCACGGCCGAGGTCTTGGCCATCTGCATCAGCGAGATCAAGGCTTCCTGCATGCGCGCACCGCCGGATGCGGCGAAGCAGATCATCGGGCAGCGGTTTTCCAGCGCGTAGTTGGCAGCTTGCACGAAGCGCTCACCCACCACCGCACCCATCGAGCCGCCCATGAAGGAGAACTCGAATGCGCTGCACACCACCGGCATGCCCAACAGGGTGCCGCTCATGGAAATCAGCGCGTCCTTTTCACCGGTCTGCTTCTGTGCCGCGACGAGGCGATCCTTGTACTTCTTGCCGTCGCGGAATTTCAGACGGTCCACCGGCTCCAGATCAACGCCGATCTCCTGACGGCCTTCGGCGTCCAGGAAGATATTCAGACGGGCGCGGGCGCCGATGCGCATGTGGTGGTTGCACTTCGGGCAGACGTCCAGGGTCTTTTCCAGCTCCGGGCGATACAGCACCGCTTCGCAGGACGGGCACTTGTGCCACAGACCTTCGGGCACCGAGCTCTTCTTGACCTCGGAACGCATGATCGAAGGGATCAGTTTGTCTACCAACCAGTTGCTCATGCTTTCTTTCTCCAGTACCGATGGCTCGAACGCGATGGCAATAGGTGCCATGCGCATGCCCTTAAACCAATGTCATGTAAGGTGCTGCGAAATGCCGTACAACGATCGGCGCGAAGCCTGACCTGCCGAGACAACACTCGCAAACACCCCTCTCAACTTCCATCACGAGACGCAAGACGTCTTCGCTCAATCAATTCGGCCACGCGCATCAGCGGATGGCAGGCTAGTGGACGGCGACCGTTGGTCCGCCGTCACATCCCAGCCGATGTTGCCGGGCAAACGACCTAGGCGCCGTGTACTGCACTCATGAACGCACGGATCTTGGCGTGATCCTTCAGGCCTTTGGATTTCTCCACCCCGCCACTCACGTCCACGGCGTAGGGATGCACCTGCGCAATGGCCTGGGAAACGTTGGCCGAGGTCAGCCCGCCGGCGAGGATCACCGGCTTGCTCAAATGTTTTGGAATCAGCGCCCAGTCGAAGGTTTCCCCCGTCCCGCCCGGAATGCCGGCGACATAGGTGTCGAGGAGGATGCCGCAAGCGTTGGCGTAAGCATCGCAAGTGGCCGCGATGTCGTCGCCGGCCTGGACACGCAGCGCTTTGATGTACGGGCGGCTATAGCCTTCGCACTGCTCCGGGGTTTCATCGCCGTGAAACTGAATGAGGTCGAGGGGAACGACATCGAGCAGTGCTTTCAAGTCAGCGCGCTCTGCATTCACGAACAGGCCGACAGTGCTGACGAACGGCGGCAGCGCGGCAACGATTGCCTGGGCCTGTTCAACCGTCACGAAGCGCGGACTTGGGGGGTAAAACACCAGCCCGATGGCATCGGCTCCCGCGTCAACGGCGGCCAACGCATCTTCTATGCAGGTAATCCCGCAGATCTTGCTGCGAACGGCTGACATGTAGTGGAGACCTCAAGCCTTGCGAAAGTCACGGATGGTAGCAAATGCAGTCACCCGCGTCAGCCGTCCAGTTCCGTGAAGCCGGTGAGAAAATGCGGGCCGATGTAGCGATCCGGTAACGGGAACTCGTCGCGGTATTCCACCTGAACCAGATACAGGCCGAAAGGATGAGCCGTCACACCGCCGGTGCGTCGAACCCGACTTTCCAGCACCTCCCTCGCCCACTCGATTGGCCGCTCCCCTGCCCCGATGGTCATCAGCACACCGGCAATGTTGCGCACCATGTGATGCAGAAAGGCATTGGCGCGGACATCAATGACGATCATCTTGCCGTGGCGGGTGACGCGCAAATGATGAAGCTGCTTGATCGGCGATTTGGCCTGGCATTGACCGGCACGGAACGCGCTGAAATCGTGGGTGCCGACCAGATACTCGGCCGCCAGCGCCATGCGTTCGGCATCCAGCGGGCGATGGTTCCAGGTGATTTCCTGGCCCAGGTGCGCCGGACGGATCTGATCGTTGTAGATCACATAGCGATAACGTCTGGCGATGGCCTTGAAGCGCGCGTGAAAATGCGCGGGCATGACCTTGGCCCAAGTCACACTGATGTCATGGGGCAGATTGATATTGGCGCCCATGGTCCAGGCTTTCATGCTGCGCTCGGCCTGGGTATCGAAGTGCACCACCTGACCGCACGCGTGCACACCGGCATCGGTGCGCCCTGCGCACATCAGCGACACCGGCGAATCCGCAACTTTCGACAGGGCGTTTTCCAGCGTTTCCTGGACGGTCAGCACACCGGTCAACTGGCGCTGCCAGCCGCTGTAGCGCGAGCCCTTGTATTCCACGCCCAGGGCGATTCTGGAAAAACCTTCGGCCGCCAGTTCGGCTGCCGCTGTTTCTGCCTCGGTGTCTGTAGTTGCCAAGAGCTTAAAGCCTGTCGATGTGCGCAAGGGCGGCCATTATACGGATCGAAAAAAAAGACGCCATCGGCAGCGCCCACTGGTGAACCCGCACGCACGCGAAAAGCCGGAGGGCCCGACCCGGAAACGCAAACGACCGCCGAAGCGGTCGTATTTTTGCAGCGGTGTATACCGTCAGACGAGGCGCGACAGCATGTCCCGCGCCTCCGTCTTCTGGCCATCGTCACCTTCGGCCACCACCTCATCAAGAATGTCGCGAGCGCCGTCGGCGTCACCCATCTCGATGTACGCCCGGGCCAGGTCCAGCTTGGTGGCCGCTTCATCGGTACCGGACAGGAAATCGAATTCCGGCTCGTCATCCGCCAGCAGCGCATCGTCTTCCGTGAAACGAGGCGACGCGTCCACCGGCTTGTCCAGCGCCGTGTCGAACGGCTTGGCAATCGGTGGCTGTTCCAGGCTCTGGGAGAGACGGTCCAGCTCGGCATTCACGTCGTCGATTTCGGACGCAAATGCCTCGGACGCTTGCTCGGTCTCCATTTCGTCCGCCAGGGAGAGGTCGAAATCGGCAGGCAACTCAATGTCGTCTTCCGGCCCCGGCTTGTCGGCGCCCAACGATGCAGGCTGTTCGAACGGGGGCAGATCACGCAGATCGTCCTCCATCCCCAGCAAATAATCGTCTTCGGCCTTCAACGCCGGCTGATCTTCCGCCAGGTTGAGGTCGAAATCGTCCAGGTCGGCGGGCTCAGCAGGGCCGGATGTCGCCTGTTGTTCGCGCAGAATCGCGTCGAAGTCCAGGTCATCAGACGCCGATCCGGCAAACGGCGCATCCAGGTCCAGATCGTCGAGGGCGGCGGTGTCCTGCGCCGCAGCGCGGGTCGGCGCAGCAGCAGGCGATTCGCTGTCCAGATCATCAAGGCTCAGGTCAAAGGCGTTGTCGAACTCTTCGTCCAACGGCACTTCGGTCACTGTTTCTGCCACCGAAGCTGGCTGCGCCGAGACCTCAGCTTCGTCGTGAAGCAGGTCCTCGACGTATTTTGCGTCCATTTCCGCCGCCAAAGCCGCTGTGGCCGCCACCCCTGCTACCGCCGCAGCTGCTGCTGCCATGGAAGGATAGCGGGATTTCAGCTCTTCGACTTCAGCGTGGTTCTTTCCCGTGGCCACCAGTTGCCGCTCCTGCGCGACAAACCCGGATTTGTTGTCCTGCTCGGCATAGACCTCCATGAGCTTGAGGCGCAGATCGCTGCGCTGCGGCTCATGCTTGATGGCCTCTTCAAGAACGGCAGCAGCCTGATTGCTCCGGCCGTAAGCAATGTGGATTTCGGCCTGAACGAGCGCGTCAGCCGGGTGCTCGCGGACCGGCTCGGCGACGGTCGGCGCCGGCGGCGTCTTTGCGTTGGGCACCGGCGCCTCCAGGCCTTCAAAGCTGCTGGCAGGCATATCCATGTCGGACGCGAAGTCCGACTCTTCGGCCAACGCACGCGCCATCTGGCGATGCCGTTCGGCTTCGATCAGCGCATTGCGTCGGCGAGCCATCAGCAACAGAAGCAGCAGCAAGACCAACAGCGCGCCGCCACCGATCAGGCCCATGAGCATCGGACTGGCCAGAATCTTGTCGAGGGCGCTGCGGTTATCTTCATCGGCCACCGGCTCGGTCGGTACGATCAGCGCTTGATCAGGCGTTGCACTGGTCACCGCCGCACCGTCAACCGGCAATGCGTCTTCGGGCGCGATTTCGTCAGGCGCCTTCCCGGCAACATCAGGCGCCGCTGCATTCGGCACCACCTGAGCCTGCATCGCCGGGTTGGCGGCGTTGTTGGGGTTGGTCACGCTGTTGGGGCTGACAGCGGGATTGGCAGGATTGGCGGCATCAATGGGCGGCGGAACCGCTGCGCCGGACGCCTGCATTTTCGCCAGTTGGTCATTCTTCAGCTGAATCAGGCGCTGCAGTTTGTCGACCTGGCTTTGCAGATCAGTCATGCGGCTCTTCAGCTCGGCATTGTCCCGACGCGTGGTGTCCAGGCTTTCCTGAGTAGTCGCCAGCTGGTTGCTGATGTCGGCGTTGTCGCCGGCTTTGCCCTTCGCTCCAGCTTTACTGGCAGAGACGAGGCTGAGGTTGTCCTTGGCGTCGATCTGTGACGGCGCTGCGCCCGCACGGTCGCGACGGGTGGCATCGACCTGACGCGCGCCGCTCGGCAGGCGTCGGCCTTCGCGCCAGGCACGATTCTGCTCGGCCACTTCGGCCACCGCGCGAGGCTGAGCCAGCGCCGTTGACTCCTGCGGCGACGGCAGACGCAACACCTGGCCTTTTTTCAGGCGGTTGATGTTGCCGGCAATAAACGCATCAGGGTTCAACGCCTGAATCGCCAGCATGGTCTGTTGCACAGTGCCGCCATTTTTCACGCGCGCGGCAATTTCCCACAGCGTGTCGTTATTGGCGGTGGTGTATTGGGTGAACGTGGGTTCCGGGGCAGGCGCTGGAGTTGGCGTCGAAGGTGCCGCGGCTGGCGTCTCGGCGGCAGGTGCCGGGGCAGGTGCGACGCTCGGTGCTGTCGACGGCAATTGCGCGGCGGCCGCAGCGGCCTGTGGCGAGAATTTTGGCGGGTCCAGCAACAGGCTGTACTCGCGCAGCGCCCGGCCGTTGGGCCAGAGCACTTGAACGAGGAATTTTACGTAGGGATCGCGGATAGGCTTGGTGGAGGTAATGCGCAACACACTCTTGCCGCCGGGATTGACGACCGGGGTAAAAGTCAGGTCATCCAGAATCGCCACCCGGCCAACGCCGGCCTGAGCGAATTCCGCAGAGGTCGCCAGACTCGGCACCACCTGGGAGGCATTGAGGTCCTGCACTTCTGTCAGCTCGATTTCGGCCAACAACGGCTGATTCAGGGTCGACTTCACGGTCAGACCGCCGAGGCCGAGCGCTTGTGCCATTCCCGATGACAGCGCCGAAGCCGCAGCGATTGCTAAAACGAGTTTACGAACCTGAACCATAGCCCATCCCTTGTTTGAAAATTCCCCGGCAATCGCGAAGATAATGCCTGCTCGGGTGTAAGGCGTATCGACACGCCGCAGCTAGAATGATTCTTCGAATTGTGGGCAAGTATCTTTTACGCAACATCTTTTATCAACAACTCAGCCACCTGCACAGCGTTCAACGCTGCGCCCTTGCGCACATTGTCCAGCGTGACCCAGAAATTCAGCTCACAACCGTCGTCGACGCCCCCGCGTAAACGTCCTACATAAACAGCATCCTGTCCTACGGCGTCGCCCACCGGCGTCGGGTAATCGCCGGCCTCAACCAACTCGATGCCCTCGGCCGTTTCGAGCGCGGCGTGGACCGCCTTGATGTCGACCGGTTCGCGGGTCTGCACCGACACGCTCAGGCTGTCGCCGAAGAACACCGGCACCTGGATGCAACTCACACCGACCTTGATTAAAGGCAGCGAGAGCAACTCGCGCAACTCGCTGACCAAACGTTTTTCCAATGGCACATGACCCTCGGCGTCAGGCTTGCCCACTTGGGCCAGCACGTTGAACGCCATCTGCCGGTCAAACACCTTCGGCTCCAGCGGGCGAACATTGAGCAGCTCGGCGGTCTGCCGAGCCAGTTCAGTGACCCCTTCTCGGCCCATGCTCGACACCGCCAGGCACGCCGTCACGGTGATCCGCTCGAGGTTCAGCAGTGCGCGCAACGGCGTCAGCACCAGCGCGAGGGCGGCTGCGCTGGAACTCGGGCATGCCACCTGCTGCGGCTTGGTCAGATCAGCCAGGCGGGGGCCATTGACCTCGGGCACTACATTGGGTGCCTGCTCCACGGACAATCCGGCGGACAGGTCGATCACCACACACCCGGCGGCGGTGGCGCGCTCGGCATAGCTGCGGGTGACCGTGGCGCCTGCTGCAAAGAACGCGATCTTCGCCTTGCTGAAATCAAAGGCGTCAACTTCACGCACGCGGACGTTCTTGCCACGGTACGGCACTGAACTGCCGGCCGATTCGGCGCTGGCGAGCAGGTGCAAATCGCCAACCGGGAAGTCGCGCTCTTCGAGAATCTGGACGATGGTTTCGCCGACAGTACCGGTGGCGCCGATCACGGCGATATCAAAGGACTGACTCATGGAAAAACCTCAGGAAAAATCGGGGGGCGGCACTTTAACTGCCCTGTGGTAGTCAGGCAATTGGGGGCAAGCGGATAGCCAGTTCGACAGGGACCGATCAGGGCTCGAGACCGATGGGGAAAAATTCGCCACCGCTCCACACCCCCAGCCAGCGCTGGCCGTCGATTTTCCGCACCACAGCCAGGTCAACCAGCTGATAGAAGACATTACGGTGGATCAGCGCTTCGAGGTTGTTGCGCACACGGATATAGGGAGCTGGCTCCTGGGTCTGCGGATCGAGGTCGATACGCAGCGGATGTTCAGCCCCCGCCTCTGCCACGTCTTCGACATTGGTGGTGAACCGCAACAACTGCGACTCCCCACTGCCTTCAACGTCCAGCAGCACCGCCACAAAAGGCGCGTCGTCGACCTTGATGCCAACCTTCTCGACTGGGGTAATCAGGAAATAATCGTCGCCGTCACGGCGAATGATGGTGGAAAACAGCCGAACCATCGGCTTGCGACCAATGGGCGTGCCCAGATAGAACCAGGTGCCATCACGGGCGATGCGCATGTCGATGTCACCGCAGAAATCCGGGTTCCACAAGTGCACAGGCGGCAAACCCTTGCCGCTCTTGGCAATCTGTGCCAACAGATCGTTGGCTTTGTCCTGCCCACTCATACGCCACTCCTCAGCGGGCTTCGACGCCCAGCAAACCCCGAGCGTAAGCTTCCATCGGGGGTCCTAGCAAATCCTCGGGCTTGGTGTCGTACAAAGTCAGCAGGCCACCACGGAGGTGAATGCGGGCCGAATCGATAAGGTAGCGGGTGTTGGTTTCGATCAGCATCAGCTGTATGACGCCGTTGTCGATGCCAAGACGGTCCACTGCTTCCTGATCCGACCACTCGTCAAACGTGCCGATGCGGTCATCAGCCTTGGCAAAACGGGTGTACAGCAGATAATGCGCGCCGGCAGCCCGAGCCTCGGTCATCGCGTCATCCAGACCTTCCGGGGCGCGGGCGCGGCGGACCATCGGGAAGTATTCGATAAAACCGTTGAAGGCTTCTTCAGCCACGACATTGGGACGCGGGTAGGCGCTGCCCGGGGGAGCAAAGGCGCCTTGGGCGATATAGATGAACGAGTCAGGTTGCACGCGAAAGTTGTTCAACCGGCGGGTCGAACTGTGATCCAGCAGCCCGGCGTCACTGAGCTCATCGTGAGCGCCTTGTGCCAGATCGCTGACGTGCATGCAGCCACTCAACGCCAGTAGAGCCAGCAGTAAAACCAGGCTACGCATGTTTATCTCCAAAGTCCGGCGACGGAAAACCGGCGAATGGCCGGTTAATGCAGCTTTTGCGCCATGTCGGACCTGGAGAAGGCTTAGCTCGCGGAATCGGGTTTACGTGGCTTCGCTTTACTCAGCAGCGGGGTCGGGTTGAGCGCCAGGTTTGGTCTCGTGCCCATGATCAATATCCCGCTTGCGTTTGTTGCCCATGCGCACACCGATGTCCATCAGGAACTGGAAGAAACCTTCCTGATCTTCAAGGACATTGCTCCAGAACGGCGAGTGGTACAGCGCCACTGCGCCGTGCACCAGCGCCCAGGCGGCGCAGTAATGGAAGTACGGAGGGACGTCTTCGAGCTTGCCTTCGGAAATCCGTCCCTTGATCAGCAAGGTCAGGTGTTCGAAGTTAGAAGCGCGGATCTTGTGCAGCTCCTCGACCAGCTCCGGCACCTGATTGCCTTTTACGACTTTCTCTTCCAGGCGGTCGAACAGGCGATAGCGCTGGGGGTCGCGCATACGGAATTCAAAGTAGGCGCGGGACAGCGCTTCTTTGTCCTTGTCGACATCCGCCGAATGCAGCAGCTCGTTCAAATCCCGCTCGTAGTCGAGCATCAGGCGCAGATAAATCTCGGCCTTGGATTTGAAATGCTTGTAGATGGTGCCTTTGCCGATACCCACGGCGTCCGCGATCATCTCGACGGTGACGCTGTCTTCGCCCTGTTCGAGGAAAAGCTTGAGCGCGGTGTCGAGGATCTCCTGCTCACGGCGGCGAAACTCACGGACTTTACGAGGTTCTTTCTGCATAGGAGGGGACTGTGGATTCGGGAATCGGAAGCGGCACATTATGCCTATCCCGCAGCAGAATGCACGGATCATCCGACCTGTATCCGTTTTCTGACGGATTTAGCCGCCAGTACGCTAAAACGAAACGCAAAGTGCCCCACCAGTCTCTTTTTTGGCGGGATGGCCTGAGTGGTCAGAAATTCGGGACATCAGTGGGATTGCGGTATCAGCAGCGCGTCAGGTATTCCAAAACTGTTTAAAAATCGTACAGCGGTCGGCTGGACGCCTGCGGATTATAGCCAATACTTATATTCGCCAACGCAGCATCTCCCCCAAGTGCCAGCGTTGGCAAGGACACCAATGGATAGCGTGTCTTTGTTTTACTCCTAATGGTCTTAACCCGGATTCACCCCCCAGAACCCGGGTTTTTTTTGCCCGCGATTTGCGCAGCGCTCGGGGCCTGGCAAGCGGCGCTGTACACGGGGGATCAGCTTTTAACGCGCGCCAGCGGGAACAGCCGCTTGAAGTTTTCGCTGGTCTGTTCGGCAAAACGCTCGTACGTCTCGCCACGTAGCATCGCCAGGAACTCGGCCACTTCACGCACGTATTGCGGCAGGTTGGGCTTGCCCCGATACGGGATCGGCGCCAGGTACGGCGAGTCGGTCTCGACCAGCAGCCGGTCGGCGGGCACCTTGCTGGCGACGTCCCGGAGCGCGTCGGCGTTGCGGAAGGTGACGATACCGGACAGCGAGATATAGAACCCCAGATCCAGCGCGGCTTTGGCCATGTCCCAGTCTTCGGTGAAGCAATGCAACACGCCGGCTTGAGGCAACGCGGCCTCACGCAGCAGCGCCAGCGTGTCGGCCCGCGCGCCGCGGGTGTGGACGATCACCGGCTTGCCGGTCACGTTGGCGGCCTGCAAATGAAGCCGGAACGAGGCCTGTTGCAACTCGGCAGCCTCGGGTTCGTAGTGATAATCCAGACCGGTTTCGCCGATGGCCACGACGCGCGGATGATTCAGCTCGCCGAGCAGCCACTCCAGCGCAGGCGCTTCGCCGGGCTTGAGGTCCAGTGGATGGATGCCGACCGAGCAATCAACGTCGTCGTAGCGGTCAGCCAGCGCTTTCACGGCACCGGCATTCTCGGCGCTGACGCCGATGCACAGAAAGTGCCCGACGCCCCGCTCTCTCGCCGCTTGCAGCGCGTTGTCGAGGGAGCCGTCATGGGCACTGAGGTCAAGGCGGTCGAGGTGGCAATGGGAATCTACAAGCATGGCGGCAGGGGCAACTTACATCGTATGGGTGGGACGGTCGGATTTCAGGGCTCCGGCCAGGTAGTTTTCAATCATGTTGCGCGCGGTGTTGTCGCCGTCGTTGAACTGCACCCCAACGCCTGCGGCGCGGTTGCCCTGAGCGCCCTTCGGCGTGATCCAGGTGACCTTGCCCGCGACCGGAATCTTTTCAGGCTCGTCCATCAGGTTGAGCAACATGAACACTTCATCGCCCAGCTTGTAGCTTTTGCTGGTGGGAATGAACAGGCCGCCGTTCTTGATGAATGGCATGTATGCGGCGTACAGGACGGACTTGTCCTTGATGGTCAGGGACAGAATGCCGTTACGCGGACCTGGACTCGGTGGCACGCTCATCTCGTTTCCTCAGGCAATGCATGATGCCATGCAGAGGGCCAGTCTAACCTTGTCCGGTCAGGCCTGCCCACTGCACCAATAACGCTTCGAGCAACAGAACCCGGTTCAGGTTCGCTTTTGACATGACCTTCTGGCGCTGCAGCAGCACCCAGTCCTGAATCGCCAGCACATTGCGCTGGGACGATTTCTGCGCCAGATACTGCACAACCTTGCGCATGTCGGTCAGGCCCAGGCCCTCTTCGTCCTGGGTCAGTTGATAGCGCAGGATCAGGCTCGACCAGTCGCAGAACCAGTCAAACAGCAACAACAGCGGTATGTCTTTCCAGCCTTCGGCCAGCTGGGTCGGCGACTGCTGGCCCTTGAGCAGCTTTTTAACGCCTTCCACCACCAGCGCCCGTTGCTCATGAACGCCCTGGCCGTGCAGCTTGACCGCGACCAACGGCGAACCTGCTGCGAGGGTCAGCAGATCGACACGCTCCTGCTCGTCGCAATCTGGCAGTGCATCGGCCAGCCAGGCGATGCTCATGGCGTCGCTGGGCAGCGGACACGCCTGTTGCACGCAACGGCTCTTGACCGTGGGCAGCAGCCGACTCGGCTGATGGCTGACCAGCAACAGAATGGTGTTGCCCGAAGGCTCTTCCAGACTTTTCAGCAGAGCGTTGGCGGCGTTGATGTTCATCGCCTCGACCGGCTCGATCAGCACCACCTTGCGCCCGCCCATCTGCGCGGTCTGCACCACGAAGCTGACCAGGTCGCGCACCTGATCGACCTTGATCGCCTTGTCGGCCTCTTCAGGCTCCAGCACGTAATGATCGGGGTGACTGCCGGCCGCCAGCAGCGAGCAGGATTTGCATTGGCCGCACGCCTCAAGGCCTGTCGGGTGCTGGCACAACAGCAGGTACATCAAACGCTCGGCCAGCGCCCGCTTGCCGATGCCGGCCGGGCCGTGGAGCAGGTAGGCGTGAGCATGTTGCTTGCGGCCTGCCAGTTGCTGCCACAGGCCGTGCTGCCAGGGATAAGCCTCAGCCATGCCGGCGAGCCGCCAGCAGAGCAATCAGTTCGGGAACCAGCCCATCAAGGGACGACTGGACTTCGGTCAGCGGCAGCGCCGCGTCCACCAGGCGATAACGCTCGGGGGCCGCGGCGGCGCGCGACAGGTAGGTGCTGCGCACGGCATCGAAGAACGCTCGGCCCTCCTGCTCGAAACGGTCCAGTTGACCACGGGCGGATGCGCGGGCCAGGCCTATCTCGATGGGCAGATCGAACACCAGGGTCAGATCCGGACGCAGCGCGCCCTGGACAAAATCTTCCAGCACGGCGATGCGCTCGATGGGCAGGCCTCGGCCGCCTCCCTGATACGCGTACGTGGCATCTTGTTTTCGGTTTTCTGCAAATGTAAACATCAGCGGGTTATAATCCTTTTCATAAAACGTAAACTCGCCCTGAAAGCCCCATTCTACAAGGGCTAGGTCGTCAGACAGGAGTTCACCGTGAGAACAATCATTGGCTTGGCGGCCTTGGCCAGATCAGGAAAAGACACCGTAGCGTCGATGCTTCTGACCTACCCCGGGGTATCCGCTTTTGCCCTTGCTGATCCCCTCAAGCTTGGCTGCCAGGCGCTCTTCGGACTGACGGACGAGGAGACATGGCACGACGACCTGAAAGAAAAGAAGATCGACCTTTGGGGCTATTCGCCTAGAGAGTTCTTTCAAACGGTTGGTACTGAATGGATGCGGCATCATAACCCAGACCATTGGCTGATGAGAGCCGACCGGGAGATCAACCCGCCAGCCAGCGCAAAGAGCAATCCCTACCCGGCAGACCTGTCCTCCCCGGACGCTCCGTTCGCCCTCGCCGCCCAAGCGTTTTTCGACTTCACTGACGATCAGGTGTGGAACCCTGTCAGTGCGACCATCCGGGATGAGTACTGGAACCTCACCCCGAAAGCTGCGATGGAGCTTCTCAAAAGCCGCGCGCTCGCCCTGTTTTCTGATAGCCCCACCACCGGCGACGGCACGAGTACGCTTGAGTCACAGAATTATCTCGCCAAACGCGCCCGCCGCCCCGTCTGTCGTTTGAAAGCAAAGATGCAACTTAAGAGCACCTCGCACACCATCATTATCAAAGATATCCGTTTTGAGAACGAGGCTGCATTCCTGCGTGCGCATCACGGAAAAATTTGGCATATCACCCGACCGAATCTGCTCAAGGTAAACGCTCACTCCTCAGAGTTGGGGATCGAACAGGTGCCGGGCGATATCTTGCTGATCAATGATGGTTCGCTCGAGGAGTTGGAGCACAAAGTTAAGAAGGCTTGGCATGCCCAGGCAGGAGACCCAACGAAGCCAAGCGAGAAACTTAACAATCATTTGAATGGAGGTGCGGTATGACTTCCATAGAAGGGGCGCCTGAAACAGCTGCGCTCAAGGCAGTACCGGTGAATAAATCGCCTACCGAAATCGTTAGCAGCAATGGACTACGTGTTTCTTGCCGATACCTTCAAAGCCCACACTACGACGCATCATTGAATATATGCGTAATTTTGCACTGGGTGTATCTGCTTTATTGCCCAAGGGTTAATCACTCAAGTGCCTACCTACTCAGAACTGCTATTGAGCAGTTCCTTGAATTTATGGGCAACCACAACAGCGACAATCCTGAAGCTCTTCACATCCGAAATTACACAGATATTAACTCCGAAGTCTTTAAGAGATATGAAAGCTTTCTGCGGGATAATAATCGCCCCGTTGCAAATGCGGAAAAACTAAAGACTGCGATGACCGTCGTTGCGAAAGAGGATGATCGAATCCCGCTAATTACTCTCCCGATAATCTACATCAATAAAAGCAATGGCAATCCGCCTCTCACACCAGAGGGCTTTGACTCACTGGAGCTTGCCCTGACATCCCACGTCAATGGCATCTGGGCGAAGTTGAAGTTCCGTAAGGAGGTTGAAACCGCGACACCGTATACTGCGGCTGAGGTTATGGATAAAGTACGACCCTGTCCGACTAAAGCGCGAATCTTTCAGTGGATTAATTCCATGAATGGGAAGAGCCGATCTATTGATCGCCTGACCTGTGACAAGTTATTCAGGAACTGTCCCGATCGTGAAATCAGATTTTTAGCCGATGACAAGGCTGGGCCAAGGAAGATCAAGGCAATTTTCGAGCGCGACAAGCATTTGTTTGCTACTGGCCAGCCCAAAATCAATCCGTTCAAGACTGGCGGTTTCGCTAATTGGCAAGTGGATTACGCCCGCCTGGTAAAGACCTTGCTGACGCACGGATTTCCTTTCAAGCATGACCTGCAGATGCAGTTTGAAAGGTATAGCCAGAGAAAGGTGGCGGTCATCGAGGAGGGTTGCGATGACATCGTGAAAATTCTTATTCACCGTCTGACCACCGCGAATCGCGGTGTTAGCGAGAGAAGGCTACTTATGGTCGACGAAGTACTCGCACTTTACTTCCCGACCATCGTAGATATGACTGCACTCACTATATTCATGATGTTTCAGTCCGGCTGGAACAAAGAGACCGCTCTTTCGATCGACCAGGACAACTTCGAGCACGTTCTCGCCGGCACGATCGAGGAGGCGATCAAGGTCGTGTTCTCGGAGAAAAACCGCTCTCAAGGGATCGGCAAGCCTTTTGATGATCCCAAACGGATCAACATGCCGACCAGAGCAGACGACCCTTACAGCTTATACAACCTCATCAGGCTTGCTCGCAAAGTCTCGGAACCGCTGGCTGACTACCCGTTTGATGTGATTCCCGCCCTCTGCTCAGAAGACAGGATGAACCCAATGTTCATGTGCCTGCGGCCATGGGGTGAGTGGCTCAAAGGCGGGCGCCATACCTCCATCGCCCACCCCAAGACGTTCCAAGTCGGCGTGCAGCAGTTCCTGCGCCAGTACAACGTGTCTGAAGAAGGGCAACGCCTCACCGTTGCCGCCGAGCTCACCCGGCGCCTCAGGCCCACATGGCTGCTTTACAAGAAAAAGCACAACCCGATAGCCCTGCTCTCCATGACCATGGGGCACAGCGACCGCGATACCACGGACATCTTTTACGACAACTCGGGGGCAGCGCACCAGGAACGGATGAAGCGCCTTCGCTCCGAACTTGAGGAGATCATCAGTCTTCTGCGCATGCGCCAGTTCAAGGGGCTGCTCGGGAAGCAGGCGCAGGCCGAAGCTTCGGCCAATCTCAAGATCTTTCACATTCCAGGTCAGCAAAAAGCGATGTGGGGATGCGCAAACCAGAAGAAACCGGACTGGGTGGGCTCCGAGATCATTGCTCGTACCGGTAAGAAATGTTTTGCGATCAAGGAATGCATTTTTTGCAGCCAAATGCGCGTATTTGAGGATTCGCTGCCGTATCTGATGGAGCGCGAATCGCACCTGGACGAGTTGCTGGATGGCGAAGACGACACCGGGTTTAGGTCGCGCATTGCCAAAGAGCGCGAAGCGCTGCAGTTCATTCTGGATATATGGGGCGATGAGGATGAGATCACTTCTGCGGCGCGGTATCGGCGCCGCAGCCGAACACCGCTGCTGCCTCGCGATCTGAGCATCCTGGAAATCGTTTTTGAGAGCGAAGATTACAATGTCTGACAAAAACAAGAAAAACGACAGATCAGAGAACGAAGCGATCGGTCTCGAAAGTGACATCGCCATCAATCGAGAAAGGCTCACCGCTGATGCGGACGAGAATGAGGCAGAAACAGGAGCAGGCGCGGACGCGGACGCGCTGAGCGAACAAGAGTTTTTGCTTAAGGAACTGGAGTACGATTACTCAGAATCTGAGATGGAAGAGCTGGAAGCGCTTCAGGAGGAGTTGACGTCCACTGTCGAGGCCCCGTCTGTAGGCCTGGTCAACAAACTGAACCTTACGGGCGGCAATTTCCCGGTTAGCAAACTTTCCCGTTTTCTCGATCCGATTTGGCGTCTTGCTCATGGAAAACACAGTTTTCCTAACAACATTCGTTTTAATCGCAAGCTCGCAGGCTCCAATGATCTGAAACGCGCGCTGCTCTATCACGTCATTCCCGAATTCTCGCCTTTCAGTTATATCCGCTCCTACTCCACCGCCAAGGCATACGGGAACGAATACGCAATTCTGGAGAAGTACATCTTTCTAGAAAATGCGTTGACTGTGACGCCTGCGCACATCGCGATGATCTCCATCCCACTGATTGAACGAGCATTCGACGCGGCGAAGGAAAACGAGGCTAAACATCACTACTTCGCTCTGTTCAAGCATTTGAGGTTGTGGGTCAACCTTTCAGAGCAGCGGCTCATTCCCGAAGAACTGCGGCTAAATGTCCCATTGGCGCAGATTGATGTCCCAGAGCGACGCCTAGAGGTTCTCAAATCGCGCTTTACCGGCACGATGGATGGCTGGGTTTCGTATTCTGAGGAGGATCTCGAACAGCTGATCGACTATTCGATGTTTTGGGCTGAAGGCGTAGTGCCCCAGATGAAAAAGCTCAAGGACTACCTCGTCGAATCCAAGCTTGCCTTTCTTTCGGACAAGGTCGCGACCCGAACGAATAGGCTGACCGATCTTGAACGGCTCATGACGATCACCGTAGGCGATGAGACGGTGATGACACCCCGGGTTCGCCAGGTGGTCAAGGAGGGCTGGGAGCACTACTCCTACACTTGGGTTGAGGAGTATGCACCGGTGCTGGATGGGATTCGAAACGCTGTATTTATCTTGCTCGCCTTGATTACGGGCGCGCGCAAAGCCGAGCTCGCGGTTATGAACTTTGCGGATCTGGTACAGGAGGCGAACGGGGATTACTGGATGAAGATCACCCGCTGGAAAACTGCAGCCAGCCCTACCCACGGTGAAGAAGACCGATTGCCGATTCCGAAGTTTATCGGTGATCTGATCAGGGACTATGAAGATCTGCGCGCCGTCGACCCGTTCGTTAAACAGGGTTGGATCTTCCAGTCTCACAAGTCTACTAAGGTAGTGAAAAAGGCCACTCCCGGCATTATCAACGCGATCATCCTTCAGCTTAAGGCAGCGTTGCCGATTGAGCGCCTGCACTGTCATCGCTTCCGCAAGACAATCGCTGAGATCCTGATCAATCGGGACGAAAGGAACGTTGACATTATCCGTGCACTGTTCGGCCACAAAAGCTACGCCATGACCCTGCGCTATATCGCGAGAAACCCGTTCATGGTTCGCAGCGTCGCGTTCGCGATCGAGCAGAATTACACCCGGGATTTTCACCAGATCGTTGCAGGTATCCAGATGGGAGCCCATTCGGGCGACGCGGCGCGGCGCATCTACGAGCAGATCCTGAAGCGTCCTGGTGAGTTCACGGGCAAACAGTTGAAGGTGTCGCTGATTGCTTACATTAGCCACCTGCTTACGGCAGGCGAGCCGATCTTCATCCGCCGTACCGCCATGGGTGCGTACTGCCTCACGGGAGAGCATTTCACCGCGGAAAACCTGCCTCCTTGCCTCCATGGCAGGACTGTCGACAGCGACATGATTATGCCTGATCCCACCAACTGTCAGATCGAATGCAAGAAGCTCGTCGTGCTGGAGTCTGGGAAGCGTGCGCTGGCAGACAATATCGAGTTCTACACCAAGATCCTTGAGGCCACGCGCGGAAAGCTCAACAACGGCGCGGAATCCGAACTGCAGCGTCGCATCGCGGCAACTCAGGTTCACTTGGACAACTTAGCCGCCAGCGGCCACTCGTCGAATCAGTTTATCGAGGCGCGGAATGTCTAAACCGCCATTGCGCGAGCCAGGGGTGATGAAAGAATCACCGCCACTCAAGAAACCCAGAAGCAGCGCTGTAAAAAAGCCGGAGCCCAATTCTTCGGGGCCAGCTGCGTCCCGGGCTCAGGCCAAGAGTCCAACGCTTTTGGAGCAAGCTCACGACGCGTATGCGCAGCTTCGGAACCCATCTGCTGAGTCAGGCGCGCAGATCAATGCCGCATTACAGAATACCGAACAAGAGGGACAGGGATCCGGTGTCAACACGCGCGCGATTCTGATCCGGATCCTGGTGGATCATCATCTAGACGGCAACCCTTACAAGCTCAAACTCAAGGATCTGGCGGATCGCGCAGGCATAAGCCGCCAAGCACTTGATCGCTACTATGGCGATCTTAAGCCTTACATGACTGGCCGCCGAAATGTCGCCGACCTCGTGGAGGGGAAGGAGAACAAGGTCAGGATTGAGTCTCAGACCTTTGTCAATGAGGTGCAAGCCAATCATGCGCAACAGCTTGAAAAACTTAAAAGCCAGCACAAGCAGGCACTGCAAAAGGCATTGGACAGCCACATCACATCTTTGATGAACAACGATATTCTGATGCTTGAAAGCACGAAAATTCGCACTTCGTTGGAGAGGCAGTCTCTCCATAACGCAGACCTTTTAAAACAGAATCAACTCCTCAATCTCAAGCTTGCAGGCACCCTCGATACGACCCAGGCCATTGCACCTGGTCATCAAGCGACCAAGTCAGACAAAGTCGTTTTCGACCTGGATATGGAACTGCTGTGCAGCGAGTACCAGCGATCAAAGAGCATCGATGCGTTCGAGGAATCTAAAAACGCCCAGCTGCGCAAAGTCCGCGACAAGCTCAACACCTACGCGGATAGCGCCAACGTTCACGTCATCCTGTTCGCCGATCGTTACATCTCGCGATTCAAGACGTTCGCTGACCGATACGTCGGCCCACGCGAAGAGACCAGTCTGATTGTGAGGCTTCCCCTATTCAGCCGAAGCGAGACGAAGAACTTCACCGATGCCCTGCCGCGCCGGTTCAAAGTGAGTATCCACGTCCCACATACAGCCTCAGAAAGCGAGAAAAAAGCCCACCGTGTCTTCATGCTTCAAGGGCTTCTTCTGCCGGCCGAGGAAGTACGTGGAGCAGACACCGCGGACGCTCCGAACATCAATTGGGGCTTCGACGAAGTGACTTTTTTTAAGGTGCATCAGGGTGAATAGCCCCATCACCCCTCAGCTAGGCACTCCTTGTCCAAGGCGGGGCTATGAAGCAATTGCACTTAACTGCGATGGTCACAACATGACGCGGGTAACGCCATGCTACCGATAACGATCAGAGAAATTACTTACAACAGCGTTGAGACCACAAAAACAGTCTCGCACTGCATTCTGATCGCCGACAAAGGCGGGAAGCACGTCCTCCTGACCCACCCGAACCTTTTTCTGTACAAGAAAACTCAGTCGTCCCTAAGCACGTCGCGACGATACGCCAGCATCGTCTCGATGTTCTATCGGTTCCTTTCTACGCAGAGCAAAATGAAAGGTAAGGAGCTGGGTGTCTATCACCATCTGGTTGATAACCGGGACATCATGCTGTGGCAGGTTCAACGTCAGGTAGATCGCCTTGAGGGGCAATCCATCAAACCCAACTCTGAGACGATCTACGAAGATGCGAAGATTCTGCTTGGTTATTTTCACTGGCTGAATGAGCAGGGTTTTGTGACCAATGTTCAGGTCGGTCTTCGTACTTGGCGAGCGAACTTTAAAAGCAAGCGAATGCTCAGTTACATCCAAGTCAAAGCAAAGGTCAAGATTGATGCGAATAACATTCGAGTCCTAGACAAGAAAAGCAGGCAGCGCCAGTCAGATTTTCTGATCACGGAAGGTGAGATCAAACTTTTGCTGGAAAGCTACGTGGATCCGGTATACCGATGCATCTTCAATCTCGCGTTGGGAACAGCGATGCGTCCCATGGATTTGGTTAAATTTCCGTTCATTGGAAATCGGGCCAACAAGCACATCCTTTCCTACTCCGAAATGGACAATGGCCACAAGACCACGTCCTACACGGTTTATGAAAGCAAGGGCAATAAGGACAGAAAGATCGTGATCAACATGGAGGATCTCAAAGCGCTTGAAGAACACTATATAACGCCCTACTACGGCGAACGCAAAAAACTCTACAAGAAAAAGTATGGACATTCTTGCCCGCCTGACATCTTGTTCCTCAACAAAAAAGGAGAGCCTGTAACCGAGAAGATGATCGCTTCTCGTACGAACGACGCCAAGAAAAAGTCCATGAAGGTCGATCCGACGTTCCGTCCGCATCTATCGTTCTATCAGACCCGGCACTGGTGGCCCACGCAACATATTATCGCCACCTTTGGCGAAAGGCTTCTGACTGAAAATCTTGAAGTAATGTACCTGGCCACCGCGCAGGCGATCCAGAACCAGATGGGGCACGAAGATATCGAAACCACCTACAAGCATTATATCGATATGGCACGGGTCATCATGATGGTGCACCGTGGACATTCGCTTGACCTAATTAAGGCGCCGGCGCTTTCGGTTGGTCAATTCATTACATCATTAAGCCTGCCTACCGGAATTGCTAAGCCAGATTTCAGCCTGCAGGAGGCAGGCTAACGCCTACTGCCGCGGGGTAGAAGGCGCGGCATTTGTGGCAGTTCCGCGACGAAGCGGTTTAGGCCGCCCGGCTCGAAAAGCGCCCTAGTAAGCCGTGCACGATGTTTGGAGATGCCATCATCTGCAGCCATATCATGGCGTCTATCTCTCAAGCCCTCACGCCTAGCCCAGGGCTGAAAGCGAGAGACTGTTTTCCCTGCTGCAGGTGATGCTTTCCAATGGTTAGCCCCAAAGTTAAACAATCGCCCAAGCTGACCGGCCCCGAGGTAGATGTCGAGGATGGCAACATCATCAGCGCCCAGATGATTAGGCTAACCCCCTCACAGCCCTAGATCTACTCCCAATACGTGCTCTAGCAAATGCTCCGGCAAGTGTTCCCTCGGACACATTTTCAGTAGCTCGAATGTAATCTGGTGCCAGATGCCGACTTGTATAACGATACTGCCGGCCACACCCAAGGGTTCTCCGTTGGAGTACGTTTCATCTTCATCGACAGCTGAAGCAATACCAGGCGGAAGGAGGTCAAGCACGAGCAGCAGAAGTGCTTGAGGGTAACGACCAGCTCCGTTGTTGTCGGAAATTGGGTGGTAGCGAAAGTCTCCCCAATCATTCTGGCGCGCGATCACGCCGCTGATAACCCGCTGGAGCTCAGCCGCGCTATTGCCTGCAGCAGCCGTCCACCAGATCAGCTCAACATCCGTCACCTCAAGCCCCTCGGGAAGCTGCTCCCTGAAGTCCTCATAATCCGCGAAAGGAATAGTTTCTAGACGTGGAATCGGGGTGCCTGGTGTCCACGATGTGATGAGAGCGTTGAGAGAGCCTGCTTTTATTGACATGCGATCATGATAGTTGTGGTCAGAGGGCGTAGAACCTAACTGGTAGGACGACGGTGGGCAATGATGAATACGGCACTGCGTTCGATCATCGCCACCTCTTTGGCACCCCGCATCTAGCGTGAAACGTCAGCATGGTACAAGGCTGTCAGGTCGCACAGGGATGACTGCGATTAATAAGTTTTCAACCGGAAACCTCGGTAGCGGTCACGTGGTTATCTGGTGCAGGAACCAGAGACTCCACCACGCTATGTACCTTTGCTTGCAATGGCTCTGGTCGAGTCCGCACGAAGAAATGATGGGCATCGTAAGCACGGAACAACGAGATGATCATGAGTATCAGGGTCATGACTCCAATGGCTATCATCGTCGCGCCTACAAGCGCAGAAAAGTACGGCGCTTCAACCCGCATTCGTCCCGTTGCCCATACGGTGTTGAGCGTAGCCGCGATTACATGTGCTCCAAGGGATACTTGAAACAGGGGCTGACGCTGCAACACCAAGTCGACGTTTCAGGTCACCTTTGGTTTTTCTCTGAAGCCGATTTTGGAGTGGCCTGTGAATGGATCTTCTCCAAAGAGTCGCTCGACAACAAGAAGGTCGCTCTCAGTCTTGCCTTCAACCTATATCGGGGTAGCGAATCCCCCGCCCATATGTTGGAGCAGATGACCAAGGCCTGCTCAGAGCAAGCAGAGTTGGCAATCATGTTAGGTTTTTTACTCAACCCTCCTCCAGACGATCCCGAGTGGAAAGCCCAGCAGGCAAAGTGGGCGCTCAAGTCTGCTCGCCATAAAATGGTTCGCGAGGGTCGCAAGCGACAATGGTCAGAAGGCCTGCAGAAAGACGTCGACTTGCTGCGTTCACCGCCCGAACCGGGGCAGCTCACCAACCAGCAGCTCTACCTGCTCCAGAGGCTTCAGGACGTGTCTAATCACTCTGGCAACTGGAATGAGCGCAACTGGGAAGACCTCGGCCCTGAGTTTGGTGAACCGGTCGCATCAGCATTTCGAGATGGCGCCGTAAAGCATTGGAGGCAGTACACACCCCAGCTACGCTCGGAAGGTGCTGCGGCCAATTCAACACTGTACGCAGTGATTCTCGGCTTGGTAGGCCTATCATTTGAAGCCAGATCGAATCCTGATTGGCTAAACGATTTATCCCCTACGAGTGCTGCGCTTGCGACTCGATATGCATTGCATGAACTCAATGGATTTCCGGGCTGGCTGCCGAGCATTTACAGCGCGCACCCAGACCCGGTAATCGGTATCTTATTGGGAGAAATAGATTTCGAGCTGGCCAGTAAGCCCCTTGCAGAAAATAGTCATTACGTTCTGTACGACATCAGCTGGAGCGGGCAGTGGATCTGGGACGGGATCTCACCTCACCTGATCAAGCGGTTAAAATCCTCATCCAAGAACGTCGCCCGACTTCGCCAAGTCGCCACCATCCTGCAAGGATCAGCGCTCGATGACTCCACTCTGGCAGCACTGGGGTCGAGAAAAGCCCCCTCGGCCAAGAATCCCGAAGTCGCGTCGGTGTGGTTTGCTATGTGGGCAGGTGTAGCCCCTCAGAAAGCTATTCCTGCCCTATCAAAGAAATTAAGTTCCACAAATGACGGGGACAGTTCTCGCTTCGCAATGCTGTTCATCACTGCACTAATGGGAAGCCGCCGACAACGTCGTTCAGGACGCGGAGCATTCCGGACAGTCGAACACCTGAAGGCCTTGTACTTGCTTATGAACACCTACATTCATGAGCAAGACGACATTGACCGGGCAAATACCGGAGTGTACTCACCGGAGCTCAGAGACGATGCCCAAGACGCCCGCAACTCTCTTCTCGCATTGATTAGGGAGATTCCTGGAAAAGAGGCATTTCTGGCCCTCATGGAAATATCTGTTTCCCATCCCAACCCGAAGTCTCGTCCATGGCTGGCCTCACATGCGAAAGAGAAAGCCACCCTTGATGCAGATATGCCTCCGTGGTCACCGCAGGACGTAAGAGACTTCAATGATCGTCAGGAACGCACGCCCAGAACTCATCGAGATCTCTGGGAGCTTGCGGTATCGCAATTGAAGGATTTGAAACATGACCTGGAAGACGGAGATTCGAGTATTTCTTCTATCTTGAAGCCGAGGAGCCAAGAAACCGAGATCCGCAAGTTCATAGGTGGTTGGTGTAGAGATCGAGCGAAAAGCCGGTACTCGATTCCTCAGGAAGAAGAGTTCGCAGATGCCAAGCGTGCAGACTTGCGCTTCCACGGAGCAGTTTTTGATGGGCAAGTACCTACTGAGTTGAAGCTGGCAGATAAATGGACAGGCCCCAGTCTAGAGGAGCGCTTGGAAAATCAGCTTTGCGGTGATTACATGCGCGACACGAGATCTCACTACGGTATTTTTCTGCTGGTCTTCCATGGCATCAAACCTGGAAAAAGCTGGCGGATGAGCGACGGCACTCTGGCTCGGAGCTTCAACGAACTCGTCGCGAAGCTCCAACAGCGCTGGGAACACTTGGCAGCGTCGTACCCGAGCATCGAAGATGTCCAGGTGATCGGGATAGACCTTACCAAACGCACCGCAAGGTAAGCCCGCTATGGAAAGCCCCGAAAAGGCGGTAACTGTCGAAACCCTATGCGACTACATCGAAGCGCTGGATGGTGATCAGAGGGTATTCAGGAAGGTGAACAACAATGCGCTGTTGGTTCCCGTCGAAGCCGTGTTTAAGCTTCTCCATACCTCCCTACAGGAGGTTGCGCGCGCCGCACGAACTCACAAGCCATACCTCCCAGTGGACAAGACATTTTTGAAGATGTTGAAAGCGCCCCATCAAGTTCCAAGCCGTGGAACGCTATTACGGCTGCTAAAAGAGGCTCCACACCAGACAATACTTCAAGCTTTCATCGATCAGAAAGCCAACGGTTATGTCTGGGTTACGGGCGAGGCCTGGAGCTCACTTTTCGCGAGCCCGCTCTTCATCCACCAAACAGCGCGAGATTTCTGGATAGCTTTCGTTCGGGACGCAGCCACCCTCAACGCCGTTGACCTGCACTCCGATAAAGACCGTGTAGTTAAGCTTGGAACGTACGCAGATTCGCCACTGGTAGACCGATTCGGTTGTTCAACTGTACGCGCCACTCTGCGAGACAGGCTCAGATCTTCCTGGGCAGAAGAGATGCCAGAAGATGACCAGATCATCCTGCATGTGTTCGTTGCGGATAGGCTAGCCGTATTGATGCGCATACTGGCGTGGTTGGTGGCCGACCTGGTCGTTGATATCTGGGGGATGATTGAGCGGGACAATATGCAAGAAATCATTCCTTTCGACGATGTGCTGCCGTCCATTGATCCAGCCACTGGAGAATGGAGCAACCCAACGACTCGGGCGCTTGAGCAATTAGCGAAACGGGCAGGATGGAAGGGTCACCAGCGAGCAATTACATTCTTGGGTAGCCTGTGGGATCGACACGATCCAGACGGAAAGGAGCCTGGGTCGCGCACAAGATCATTAAGAAATTGGGAGCAGCGCAGAAAGGGACGGCCCAAGTTCAAGACGTTCGTCAGCCTGGCGCATACGGTGACTGCGGAGCAGGCACTACTGTCTAACGAGTTTCCGGAGGGCCAAGACCGCGACGCTTGGATGCAAGCGGCGATTCTTCGCATCGGAGAAACGCTCTCCGAATTACTGCATTCACTAACCAAAATGGGAGTCGAGGCACACTGCATCACAGGGATTATGGATGCCTACCGACACGAGTATCGTTTTGCACGTGAGGCTCTTGGAAAACCTATGAGTTCTTCTTGAAAACGAGGCCGCAACTCGACAGCCTCGCTCTCTGATTAACTCAGTCAGGAGCCCTTGCGGCCGCTCTGGTTCGGATTGAGTTGCTTGCCCCCGTTACCTTGCGCCCCGTCCCAGAAGGCATTGGTTCCAGGCGCGCTTCGGCTGCGATTGGGATTCTTTGGGTCAGAGCGGGCATCCGGAGGTGCGTTCGATATTTTGGCCATGTCAGTTTTCCTCGTCCGACCGATCTTCCCAATCATCTGGACGTTCGTCGTAACCGCGTGATTGCCAGTAAGCGTCGTTGTTGTCATTCAGTTGGTTGGAGCGATTGTCGTCGTCAGCTTTGGTACCCATCGTGTTTTCCTCTGGCTTTGATTTCCCCATCGCCGGATCGTGGGGGTAAAGCCAGTATTGGTAGATCTACCAATCACCAATAGGGAACTGGCGCAGAAATTTGCTTCGCACTCCCCGTCCGTTCGCGTCCATGGAGTAATTGCCCCATTTTCGAAGCTATGGAAGGTGATGTCAGTCTGATCATAAGATGCAGGGCTGCGGAAGAGACTCTGCATCTTTGCAGACGGCCACCCAAGCGTGATCAGCCTGCCGGCCTCGCTTCAACACGAAGCCAGCCGGCTGAAGAATGACCTCAAGGCGAGGCTCAGGTGAAGGTTTTGCTGGTTCCGTTCGAATACAGCGCTTCGGAAACTCGAAAGTTGCATATCATGTCATCCAATTTGGTGACGAGCATCCATTGATGGTCAGCGATAAACTGGTTGTAAGTGAACCCTATCCCCGGCTGTTTGAGTGGGATTGTCGGCATGAGCGATTCATTGAGCGTCGTATTAAGCCTAAACCTGACTTCTCCAAACAAATCAGCAAATTCCAATGTTCCTTTCACTGCCCGGGTCGGTACGGACTCAGCCGCGAGGGTATAGGCACAATCAAACCAAATGTGGTCTTCGTAGGTGCCCAGGTCGCTGTTGGCAGGATCGTATCGCTTGTTCGTTATGGTGACTGAAACCAAGCGGCCGGATGGCGCAATCGAATCGGGGTCGTGCGAGGGTGAATCTGGAACCGGACGATGTCCTTCGAGTTGGGCGACCCGAAGCTCCAACTGTGCCAACCGCTCTTCAACGCTGCTCATACATCAGACTCCTTTCAATGACCGCTGGATCAATCGACTATTCGCACCTGCCGACTCTTGAGGCGCGACAATTACTCACCGCGCAAGAGCCGAAATGCTTCGTTGCCTGCGCCTGCATGGGAATGTATGGATACTGATGCACTGCTGTTGCAGTGGCAATATTGACCGCATAGCAGGCACGTGTTTTTTTCATTGATCGCCACCAATCCCGCGCAGCGGAATAACCTTCCCCTTGTATGGATGTGCTACACATTGGGCATCTTGATTTGACAGCAACCAGCCTGCCCCGCTGGCTTCCAAGCTCAAGCTCAATGTGCGCGTGACATGCTGGCGATGAGGAACTTCGTCTGGCATGGCGTCGCGCATTACTTCCTCAAAGATCCAGACACTCGCACTCAGGACATAAACATCATTGAGGTTCATCGGGGATGATAAAGCCGTTTTCTAGCAGAGCGTTCATGACTTTGTCCCGCATCTCCAGCCCGATACCTTCGTGGTGCGCTTGGGCCATACGCTTGCCATAGGTGCAGGCTGTTATCGTCCTCGGTTGCGCACCTGCGCTGAAGGCGACGATTTCCCACTGGCGCAGAGCAGACATGGCCGTGGTGCGAGCCTAGTCAAGCTCTCCGCATTAAGGTGAAATCTAGTAATACTCGGAATGCCGCGTTAGTCATTTGCCAGTCCGGCTGGTCGTTGATCCCATGGGGCATGTGACACAACCAGAAGGGGAAGAGTCGGCGGCTGTCAACACGATTCTCAGGCTGTTGGTGGATAACTAGAAGTTTTGGGTAAGCTATTAGGCTCTAATGTATACACCCAAAAGTCAGGCCACCCATACGCAGATGTAGGCCCGGTTGCCCGGCGCTCGTAGAGCTCAAGCCACAACGGATGAGGCGGGATTCTAACTTGCCCCTCCCAACCACGCGGGAGCAGAAGCCGGACGACGCGTTCACTCTGGATCTTCTGGGCCAATGAGCGTCGGACAAAGCCGAGAGGACGATGATCCCGAAAGATGAATAAAGCTGCCCTTTTGGTTTCGACGAGGTGGAAAAATAGTAAGGCACAACTGAATCAACGATCTGGAGCCTCTGTCATCTGCGATCGGCCCTGTCGGTGGTTTATAAAGGGATTGGAGATCGAAAAAAGCCGTCTTACGACGGCTGATTCAAATCCAACCGGTCATTTAACCAGCCAAGTCTCAACCTCATCTCCAAACTGGCTCTTCCAGGCTTTGAGCAGCTTATGGTTGCCGCCCTTTGTTTCCACGACCTCGCCGGTCAAAGGATTTTTGTAAACTTTTAAATCGCGGGCCTTGCGAGTTTTTTTCTCAGTAACTACTGGGGCAGCCTTGCGCCCGGATGTACCCTGGGGGTCGAGGATGCCAACGATCTCGCGCAGGCTAAAACCATACTCGCCAAGCAAGTAGCGCAGTTTGGTTTCAAATTCGATTTCTTTCTTCAAACCGCTGTCGTTTTTCAGCGTTTCTAGCTCGGCGATCTGTGCTGCGAGCTGTTGTTCGAGTTTGCGGAATTCGGCAAGACGAGACATGTAGATCTCCAGGGTCGTTTGATGCCACCGATGTTAGCTGATCGTCGGTGACCAGTCATTCGCAAAGTTTTCCTCGAGCCTCCGCCGAACAACTGGGGCAATTGAGTATTGTAACGGCCTGCAAGGCTGAGCAGGGCCGTCGCGCTACCTTAATGAAGGGGCTGGGATCGTCGGTAATAATTGGGCAGTGGATAAGATACGAGCATGGGCATCTGGGATGCAAGAATTGGCCCTTCGCTGGGTCGCTACACAGCGCAAAAAGGCGGCGGCGATTCGGACTCAACGGCGGCAAATAGTTTTTCCCAAAGACTGCCGGTCGTCTAGACAGTCGCGGCAGCCACCGTTCGAGGGAAGCTGTTCAACCGTGCAGAGTGCTGGCGCGGCATCTGCGCTACGGGTCATAGAGAGTTAGCGTGGCGCATCGTATAACGCTCAGGCTCAGGCTCAGGCCCTGCCAGAAGCACTGCGCCACACCTCGAATGATGCGGCCTTGGCCGTGTAACTCACCTTGACTGGCCACTGCGTCCCGCGCGGCAAGCAGATCATTCGGTCAGCGATTGCGCCTACGCCAGTGTTCTAGATACAGCTCAGCCAATCATTATCGAGAAGATCGACTTCTAGCAGCCTAATACTTATGGGTGGGGAATCAACGCAAACCGCCAGGGATATCTGTCCTTTTCCGACAATTTTGCAGAAAATAGAATGACTAATGTTGCTTGACCAGTTGAGAGCCGAATCGTTGAATTTGGAAATATTATTCTGAGATGTCAGCAACGAAAGAATGTCTTCATTTACGCACTTTGCGTATGCTTCATGCATACACCACGACTGAACCGACATGAGACTCGAGCAACCTAAGGCAGTCGGCAAAGGGCAATATCTCGAAAAGAGCTTGCCCCTTAGATATCCTGACAGCAATTCCTCATCCGTAATCAAATCCAAAGCCTCAATGTCCACCCCTACTTTCCTGGTACCAGCGATGGCAACACAAACATATCCTCCAGCATGGGAAATGCTAAAATCAAAGGTACCGCATTTTAGATAGGGACGACCATTAGACTCGAAAGAGATAAGTATTGTCGCAGGGGCGCATTTCAACATACGACCTATAGCTAAGCGTAACAGCACGCGAGCTAGGATGAACTCCGCTTTCTTTCGCACATCAACTATCGAAACACTGCGTTGCCACTCACACTCTGGCAACACCGGAATAAAAGAGGAGTACCTAAATATCTCTTCCATCTTCAGAACCGGAGCAACGAGAACTACCACTTCAGAGCCGAGCACTGTATCACCAAAATTCAGATGGAAACTACACGACCAAACCGGGCCTTATAATAAACGAGCGACTGATCCAATTCACAAGAGAAGTCTTCTACCTCACCAAATACCAAGGTATGATCACCTTTGACGATGAAATCCTCAAACCTGCAAAATATTTTAGAAACTGCATCGTTCAGAACATCATCTGTAACTATAGAGGCTGGATTCGAACCATAAAAGGCAGCCACATCAGCCTGCCGATCCGACATTATATAGATGTGAAAAACAGATACTGCAAGCAGCATATCGAGAAACCTGGATTTGTTTTTCAGAGAAAACTGCACTATAGCTGGAGATAAAGATACGGGTACAAATGAGCTGATAATAACCCCTACCGCAGCATCACCCTCCCCAATAACGACTAAGCAAACGCCGGTTGGAAAAGTGGACAGGAGTCGTTTGTAATCTGCCAACGTCCCAGGAAAATCACGATTGCAATTTGGCTTTTCCATTGTACTTACTAAACCTCTAGTTTCTATAGGCCACAAGAAAGAAAACTGGCACCGAGAAGATTAAACAGCAAGACATCCAGAGAAGAGCGGAATCAATTCCAGCAAGACTGACCAAACCGCTTACTATTATGGTGCCGAAGCTACCGCCGAGAGCTCCTAAAGCGCTCCAAAAGCTAAATACTTTGCCGACTTCGCGATCTTTGACGTTTTTCTGGATGGAGGTTACTAACGGAATGTCTATTACAGTGGCCGACACGCCTATTAAGACGCTAGCGACTACAGCAAACGCCATTCCTGTGGCCACGTTAAAATAACTGAAGGCCAGAACGGCAACAGCCAATCCCAAAATGCCCTCTCCAACAAAAGCCAACTTCAAACTGTGAGAGTATCGAGACTTACCAAGCAATAGCGAACTAACTAACTCTCCGACGCCGCACGCAACCATGAGAACACTGTAAACTGATGGTGGCTGGTGAAGTTTGTGAACCACATATAATGGCAACACAATCTGAATCAGCCCTCGCCAAAAAACCGTGAAAAAGAAATAGCCGGTTATTCTGACCATGAGTGCTCTGTTTGACTTAAGCGCCCTCCCCGCGTCAATCAACTGCCTTAGCGTAGCCAATAAACCCTTTGCGAGAGATTTTTTACAGGGGTTGCAGATAATGCCCGCTAGCGAAATCTGGGAGGCCACAAAGAAGCAGGCGCAAACCAGAACAGCGTATTCAGGGGATATGCCGAGGAAACTGAGAATACCTACCAAACCCGCACCCGCAAAAAAAGCGGGCCATAGGACACTCTGGATCAAACCGTTAGCTAAGACTAATTCGTCCAGCCCAACGACTGAGGGAACGAAAGCCTTACTTGCTGGCTTAGAAACCGCGTAGGATGCTGTTACGATAGAACCAACTCCTGCGAGCAAGGCTACGTCAAGAGCTCCAAACATCGACAGCGAAGATATTATAAGCAAACCTGACCAGCGTATCACATCGCAACAAACCATGAGTTTCTTACGATCGTATTGATCTGCCAGCGCACCTCCCAAAATCCCTAAAAGTCCTCGAGGAAATGTCACGCAAAATGCGATAACTCCTAAAGTTGAAACGGAAGATCCATGCTCTAAAGCTAGGTAGGTGACTAATACCCCAAAAAAACCATCACCTGCGCTGACGAAAAGCTGGCTGAGCATGAACCGGAGAAAATTAGTCCTAGTAATCAATCTCTTATAGCTTACTTGTTCTGTGGCACAGCTACTTCGCGCATGCATAGGATGGAGTAACCATTTTTAATTTTAGCGAATTGATTGCTTGCTGTTCCAATGCGATAAGTTTTTCGCACCGTACCACAAGCGTTTTCATATTGATCCTCCCCGTTACGGAGGCTTTAGCCATAGTATATTTGATGACCATCGACTCACGAGCAATCACTTCAAGGACAGCGGCCGAGCTGAGGTCACCTAGAACGGATTTGACGAATCTTGAAAAGAGACTTCTCGAACCAGAGAAAATTGAAAACGCCTCATGCAATTTCCTTGTTTTGACAGCCATCGATTCGTACGGGGCACAGACTATCGCCTCAATGTCAGAAAACATCCTGTAGGTGTCAGTGTACGCAAAGACATGATCAGCGCACTTCTCGACAGCAAGTGCATGATCACATGAGCCCCCTACAACCGGTTCAAAATATCTTATTAGACGGCAGCCGTTGTTATTGAAATAGTCATCAATATATCGTTCTTGGTAGCTATAGCGTTTTAAAATTGACGCCTCGTCATCGTCAACAACGTCCCAGCTATCTTCCCCGGTCGGCCGAACCAGGACGATAGAGTGATTTAGGTGTTCGCTTCGATGTTCTGGGCAATGAGGCAAATAGAAGACGCTACCCATAACGACTACGAACGGTACTTTAGTGAGATGAATTTTTATGTCGCTCAGGGCTTCTTTGAACTGCGCATAACACTGAGTTCGTTGCCTCCACCCTATGAGAGCCAATCCTTCATCGCCCACCGATGGCGTCGGAAAAGCATATTTAGGTTTTTGATTCAAAATATGCTCACTGAAGATTTCGTCAGTTGACGGAAGGCAGTTATGGAAAAGCAAATCTACTTGTGCGCCCGCCTTCTCTAGGAAGACGACAGATTGTCTTCTCCAACAGTCTAAAAAACGCCGATCGTAAAAATCGAGTTCATAGTCGAACTGCAATCCTTGACTGTTATTTATAACATCAATCAAGACAGCTTCTCCCCATCACTTAGAAAACTCCAAGATGTTACTCGACTGGTATTTATATAGGCATCCGAAATGCAAAGCCAACCATCTAGAGCTTTGAACCAAAGAATATTATCGACGATCCTCCAATTTTTTGGGGAATCACTTCCACACGGTTGAATATATGGAGCCATCGCGTTGGTAACAAAAAATTCATATCCCTCAAGAATCAGTCTCGCGCCCGAGGATTTTCCACAGGCGCGTATTAAGCTTAGGTTTTCAGCAATAGTCAGCAGGCTGGAAAAACTTCTCTCCTCAAGTGATGGAAAACCCACAGTTGTCGCTTCCAACTCGTTCTGCTCAACGGCGAGAGAGCTCCACTCGTGGCGACAGGCGACAACAGATGGTAGAGTGACTATTATTTTCTTGATTATTTTCATCCATACTGAGCTGGCGCAATCAGTCGCTGAAACCCTGATGCTTTCCTGACGGATTATTGCACCCTGATCGAAACCTTCAGAGATAAAATGGTAAGTTACCCCTACCTGCGTCTCACCGTTCTTGAGCGCGTAGAAAACGGGCGACCCTCCTCGATACTTTGGAAGCAATGAGGGGTGAACGTTTACCATTCCAAACCTTGTCAACTCCGAAAGCGAAGGGTCAAGCTTCGAAAGATATGTCATAACCAACACTAAATCAGGCCGGAAGTTCTCAAGGGACTGTCTCAGATGTTCCGGGGATATGATTGTGCATACATTGTAGACCTGCACATCGATCTCGCCGTACGCGGCCGCAGACGTGAGGATCATCAGATCTTTTTTTTCGCAAATGGCCGCTAGCGCAGGTAGTACTGACACCCCTTGCTTGCCGCATATATAGGCGACCCTACAAGTCATTCTACACTTGCCTTACTATATTTTTCGCGTAACAAGTTGATTGTGCGCCCGGGAGTTGAAAAATTACTCATCAGAAGATCCTCTTCATCCAACTCGAAGTCTAGGTCATTTTCCAACATCGCAATGATTTGAATGATTTTTATCGAGTTTATTCGGAGATCGGAAAGTAAACTATTAACCGTCAACTCCACTGGAGCACCCACCACCTTTTCGATTACACGAAATACGGCATTTTCGATGATATCCATCTCACGAGTATCCTTATCAATGATTATTAGAAGTGTTAAGCAAATCTGGCCAGACTTCGCAGTCCCCCCCATACTGCTCGAACAACGCAGCCCGCCAGCGGTCAATGCCAAAAGCTACACATCCCGAATGCAGCACGTTGCTATCAAAATCGGTGATGCCAAATTTTGCGCACAAAGTATCTTGGCAGTTGTTGAATGAAGCGATTGAACTGGAGTGACCTGCTTCTGAGATAAACTCAAGCTCATACTTTGCATCCGCCATCAACTGCACAGCACCCTTGGTCTTCATGTCATCGTAGTGAAAAAACGGATCCCGCGCGGTTACAATTTGCCCATAAAGTCCCAAAGCACCAAACAAGGCCCAAACATCTTCCATAATAGTTAAGCGTTTGCTTTCAACATACTCAGGGCTGCCCATAAACACGATTTCGCGCATCGTGAATTCGTTTCGACGAAAGTTGTTGAGCCGCCATTCAATTTCATGGCGGAAGCATCGTCCTTTTAAGGTATACAGAACATTAGATTGTATCGAATCTTGTATCTCTGCGTAGCAATGATAGCAAACGCACGGCTGTAGAAAAGCGCCCTGGCTATGAAACATCCCTGGGGGGATAGTTGATGAGGATGACTCGCGGATTTCTTTTATCAAGGCGTAGTTGTGTGATATTTGCGTGACGCCATATACATTTTGAGGAAAGTTTTTGTGATACCCGTTACGGGCCATGATTTCGGCGGAGTAAATTGATCCATACTCTCTAATGCTGGCGCCATGTCGAATCGCAATATCAACTAGAAGTTTGTCAACACCCGCTATAAGTTTTAAATCGGCGCTATTGTAGTAAACCATCGAGTCGTCAACGTGTTTCTTTGATACCAGACCTGAGGGCCTCACCCTAGTTTTTAATGTTTTCTGTGCTGCAATTTTCGAAGCAAGCAGTGCTTCAACTAACTCCTGAAGGTCAGATCTCAGGAGATCCATCTGATCTGCTTCTGAAGACTCTACGTTGATGATCGCGCAATGGCCTTGATCAGAATAGCTTACACTTTTCACATTTTCACTGACGTAAGGAATCCGTTCCAACAGCTCGCTTAACCGACCACCGTTTATCTTTCTCGGCAACAAGAGTGTAACCTGACCTGTTTCGATGCTGAAGATATCATTCACTAAAGTATTCATTTTTACATCCACCGCTGCTTATAAGAAATAACACCCAACGCCTGTTTTGCTAGAATCTCATAGGTCACATCGCGCTGCGGAGGATGAAACTGAGATGCCTTGATGTCTTTAAATATCGTCGATAATTCATTTTCATTAGATAAACTGCTAATGCCAGTGATTTTCATAGCGTTCGAAACTAATGCTTCTGACTCTCTCGATATCACCTCTTTTGCGACCAGACTAGAGCTATTGATATGCGGATCAACGTCCCGCCCGTGCGACAGGAACTCATTTAAATCAGAACATAGCGCCTTCATCTGAGCCTCCATTACCCCCATGGATATCAGCATCTCAGCTATCGAAAACTGTATCCCAGGATACCTAGCGAGAGCATGAAGTCCATTCGGGGGGCGCTTTGATTTAGCAGTATTTAATGCAAGATCTAGTGCCTTTCGTGCCAAGCCTAGATATACACAACAAACATTGAATCTAAAGAGATAACCTTGTATGGATAAAGAGGATATCGGACTATCTTCGCCGCAAATAGCAAACTCATCTTGGCAGAAGACGCTGTCGAACTTTACTGTATTACTGTGGCTATCCTGCATGGCCAGGCTGTTCCAATCATGGATGACTGAAACGCCATCGGCATCTTTCCTTAACATCAGCGAGATTACGCCGACGTCATTACCGCTATAATTTTCAACCATGCAGTAGACCGGCAGAAATGACACAAAAGGTTCCAGAGACACAAACTTTTTAAGCCCAGAGACCAGGTATCCTCCGTCGACCCTCGTCGCTTTTACGGGATACGACTCCGTTGTGAGCTGTCCTGGCGCCAAAAAATATAGCCCTGGCTCATTAAGCGATCCTAACAACCTCCCATGGGTGGCAACGTCATCAAGCGTACTGGCGAATTGCACTCCATGACGCTTGCTCAAGCCCCACAGTGTGTATAAATGCATCGACATACTCAATGCTGAAGATGCGTCCACATTTGCTAGCTCGGAGACGACTGCCATGTACTCTTCAGCCGTGAGGTTCTCATATAAAATTGGCAGCGCGTGAATCTTCAAATCTACCAACTTATTGATCCGCTCATTGACTGACAGGCCTGCCAAATCAAGCCCCCGCAATTTGCTGACAAGTTGTGATATATCAACCCTGACATTACGCATCTTTTTCCCCCCCTGTTATAGTAATAGAATAAAATCTCGTCGACTGGGAGTTTTTTTTCAAACAGCCGAACTTCATCAGCAAGTAACAAATCTCGATTCGCCGCGCTTGCTATTTAACAATCATCGCCATCATAAACACTATTAAAAGGCCAACATACATGGACGCATGAAGCTTATCTGGAATTTTATCTGCCCACTGGCTTGAAAGCTTTATGCCGAGAAGCGCCCCGCCAACTATGCATACGAAATAAAATATATTTACATATCCCAAGTACCAAGCGCCGAGATTATATTCCTTGCTTTCTGCGATAAAAACGTACGCCATCGTAGCTGATATAGCCACGGGCAGACTGAGAGCGTTTGCACCGGCTGCGGCGTATGTCATTTCCAATCCGCAACGCCTAAGTATGGGCACGGTCATAACGCTACCTCCCACGCCAAGGATTGAAGCTACTATTCCGATGCTGAAACCTCCGAAAACAATAAATTTTTTGCTCAACCTTTTAATTATTGACGAAGCATTCGCGACAAGGAAACCGCGGCGCAACAAGCAGTCAAGTATTGTCAACGCTAAGTACATTACAAATGCTAGTCTTACCACTAGGCCGCTCAAACATTCTGCCATCAAAGCACCAGCGGCCCCGCCTATTGCTATGTATCCAGCCATCGGCCAAATATAAGGCAGGAGAAGCTCTTTGTGTTTTCTCTGATTAAACGTGGCCAGCCCTGCGTTCAAAACCATCACACAAGTTGATGTCGCGACAGCGATATGCATCGCAGACTGGTTGGCTGCAGAGTTCACTGGATGGGTGGCTGATATCACGTGATAAATAACGGGCACTATTACAAACCCACCGCCAAATCCGAACATCACAGTCGTTATGCCTGCAAAGCAGCCAAAGAACACCAGCAGAAAAAATTCCATCACGCTCAGTCCGTTACGAATCGGAGCGTAAGGTAGACCACCGCACACCGACGGGCTTGAGCATTTGGGCCAAGTATGTTTGAGTTCCGGCCAAACCAACAGCCAGCAAGCCCTATGCGCAACGTGCCGATACATCTACTCGATCACACCCCCCGAACCGTCGTGGCCATTGGTACTGACTATCCACACGGCTTTCTGCAGCACAGTCACACACATCGAAGGGCACAGCTTCTGTACGGCTCCAAGGGGCTGATGAGGGTTGTCACGAACCGTGGGAACTGGATCGTGCCTCCGCAACGCGCTGTCTGGATTCCACCACTCGTGGCCCACGAGGTCTTGTATCTTGGGGTGAGTACTCGCAGCCTATATATCGAACCCGAGCTCGCACTTTCTTCGAAGATGGACTGCAGGGTGATTAGCGTTTCCCCTTTGATGCGGCAGCTGCTCATGGAGTCCGTTGACATCCCCCTTGAGTACGACGAGAGCGGAAGAGACGGTGTGCTGATGCAGTTGTTACTCTACGAACTTGCGCGAGCTAAAGAACTCCCGCTTTTCATCCCTCTCCCAGTGGATGAGCGCTTATTAGCGCGATGTCAGAGCTTTCTCCAGGCGCCTGATATCCACGAGTCTCCTCACACCTGGGCACATGAAATGTTCATGAGTGACCGTTCATTCAGCCGCATGTTTCGAGAGCAAACATCTATGAGTTTTGGGCAATGGCGACAGAGGGCTTGTGTAGTACTCGCACTTGCCCGGCTCTCTGCGGGTGATTCCATTACACGTATAGCTATTGACTTTGGTTACGAGAGTCCCTCTGCATTTTCCACAATGTTCAAACGCATATTAGGAAGAGCACCAACCTCCTACATCGACGACATTCATAGCGTCGAAGATAATGACGTTGAGTGAGGTTTACTCAACACAGGAATCTAGCAACAGCTACATCACGTCATAGGCAATTCCCGGTGGGGGGGGAGGTAAAACTGGCGCACCAACGCGATCATCAAACGGCACCGTCGTGTTGGGAGAATTTCAATAGAACCTCTCCACCCAAAAGTGACTCAAACGATATGCCCCGGCGATGGGCGGTAAGCATGTCCTCCCCCGGCGCTTCCGAAAGGTGTCCGGGAACAAATCCTCAAGCCCACTTAACTGGCTTCATGGAAGAACATCTGGCTTGAGTGGCTATCGTCCCACCCACATGGGCATAAAATCCCACTTAATGGTCAATGTGTGTTTATGTTCATTTTGTAACGATATACGGTATTGAGTTCGCCGCCACACAACTGCCGGGCGAACCAGCGCACGATGTGTGCATCAGTGAAACCGTCTTACGCGCGAAAGGCATGGACAGGTCTAAAAAGCTCGGCAAGCCTCTGGGCCCATATGCAGAGGCGTTACTCAAAGCTTTTCCGGCGCAGCGGCGATACGCGATCTACGCTCAGATTTCAGCTATGACGCAGGGTAAAGCGCATGTACAAGTTGGTTAGTTTCACTACCCTAGAGCTCTTCGATAAGATCTGGGCAACCCCCGTATTGAAGCTTGCCCAAGAGATCGGCGTATCAGACGTAGGCCTATCGAAAGCTTGTCGTAAGGCGGGTATACCACTCCCGTCTCGGGGATACTGGGCTAAGCAACCCGCTAAGCGCCCGGCCAAGCCGAAGCCCCCGATGGAGACCGTGCAGATTAGCTTCAAGGTGCTGGACAGAACGCTCCTTCCCCCTCAAAAACCAGCCGCGGTAAAAACAAGTCTCCAAAGCTTCCTCCCGGTTGTCCCGCAGACACTGAACGATCCTCATCTACTCGTAGTGAAATGGCTAAAGCACGCTCAGTCCGCTAAAACCCATGAGGGCCATCTAGCACTTGAGAAAATGCCTGTGCTAGATACCCGCATTTCACTGGCGCAGGTTGATCGCTCAGCGCTAATTCTCGATACGCTCATCAAAGCAAGCGAAGCACTGGGTCATCGATGGACGATTGGAGTTCATGACAAGACCACAGTCCAAATTGGAGCAGAGAAATTCACCCTGCAACTCACAGAACGGCTGACCAAACTTGCTCTCCCTCCCCCTCCTCCGACACCACGCAAACCAGGTACTCCGTGGACACCCAACTTTTCATCTTTGCGTGCGCCTTCTTTCGAGTGGATACCTACAGGCCAACTGAGCCTGCAGGTAGAAGCGGATACTTTGCACGGCACGCGCAAGAACTGGGCTGACACCAAGGCGAAAAGGCTTGAGAAAAGACTCGGCAGCATCGTCGAAGGATTCGCCCTAATTGCCGAATCGATCACAGCCGCACGAATCAGACGTGAGGAACAGCAAAATGCACGCCGGATCGAGGAAGAGGTGCGTCTGCAGCGGGTGAGGCACGATGAAAGCCAGCGGCGGTTACGCCGAGATCTGGTAAGCAACATGGAGTACTGGCAGCGCTCACTTCAGCTACGAGCGTTCATCGAGGCCACCTGTAAGGCAAATGCTGGCAGCCCAGCGCATGTCCAACAGCAAACCGCCTTGTGGGCAGCATGGGCCACGGCGCAGGCAGATAAGCTTGATCCCATCCAGGCTAACATCGGATCAGTCGTAAACCTGACGACTAAGGTCGAGGACTGGTTTACGGGCCACAGCACCATACGTGGGGTGAACGATTGGTGGGATGAATAACCATGGGCACAAACCCGCCATCGATACGATGGCCCGACGCTGGACATGCGTCACTGCTGCCATATCGCAACTTCATGAGAGGTGCCTACTGCTCAAGGTATTCACTCACTGCGCTCTCCAGTAATTCCACTAGCTCGGGATCCATGTACTGAAAATCGTCAGGGATCTCCAGAACGTGCACGAGCTTGTGCTCAAGGTGCTGAGCGTATGCCGCGCGAAGGCGCTGCAAGTGTTTACGCTCCATGACGAAGATCACATCCGCCCAACAAATGTCTGCGGGCCCAACTGATTTTCGTGCACTGGGACTGGTACCTGCCGAACGCACGTTAAAGCGGGGTCGACGGCGCCACATCGCTTCCGCTGTAGGGCTTCGCCACTGATTGCGACTGCAAATGAATAGGAGATTAGTCACTGGTGATCCTGGACGATAAGAGTGGTTCGAGCGGGGTTGTAAATCATGCACCGAGCCAGAGTAGCGGTTTGTTGCTCACCTGCTCACCTGCCAATCGACCTAGTTGTGGATGAGGCTAACTGAGTACCCTACAGCTTGCCCTAGGTATCAAAAAACTGTGCCAGATCGTTGGCGGTCTCTCTACTCTTTGCAGTGGCCGCGCTTTTTTTGATGCTTGGTGCAGTATTTTTTGTCTTCCCCACGAAGCCATTTGTCTTGCCGCTCTTTTTCCCACGGCGATAGACAGGAGTTGAAACCGCGTCCCCACCCTTGCCAATAGCGCCCTTGAAGATGAGCCCGGGCGTCAGCATCCCGGGCCTCATATCCGGAACCCTGCTCACGAGCTCCGCATCCGCTCCGAAACCCTTCCCTATAGGCCCCGGTCAGAGGAACTGTCTGAAACCAAGCGCACCCAGTCAGGCACAACATCACAGACATGAAAACCGTGATACCGAGGAACCGTTTGGTCACAAAGCACTTCCCGGGGGAGCGAGAGACGTAGAAGTTAAGATCTACGAATGAGATCACAATGGCATCATTTTGTTCGCCGAGAGGTCTGTGCTACTAGGACATTTGGGGTCGGAAAATGAGAGGGTAAACATGAACAACACCCGAACTGCATTGGTGACAGGTGCCACCAAAGGAATAGGTCTTGCGCTGAGCTCTCGTTTGAAGGAGTCAGGGTGGGATGTGGTTGGCATCGCCAGGCGACCAATTGACAATTTCCCGGGCACGCTAGTCCTATGTGATTTAGCCGACGTCCAGCAGACGGCTGAGATGTTTAGGGAGCTGTTAGAGCGCACTGCTATTGATGCCGTCGTCAATAATGCAGGTATCGCGGCTCCACAGAGCCTTGAAACGCTCGACCTTGAGACACTCCATAGCGTTCTTGACCTGAATGTGACGGCCTCGGTACAGGTCACTCAGGCTTGCCTGCCATCCCTCAAGCAGTCCTCAGCAGGACGCATAGTAAATGTTTGCAGTCGAGCCATTTTCGGAGCGCGAGATCGAACAGCATACTCTGCCGCCAAAAGCGCTTTGGTTGGCATCACACGTACGTGGGCGCTTGAATTGGCGCCCATCGGGATCACAGCGAACGCAGTCGCTCCTGGCCCTATAGAAACCGAGCTTTTCCGGGCGACCAGGCCGGTGGGGAGTGATGCTGAGCGTCAAATAATATCCACGATCCCGATGCAAAGGCTGGGAACGCCGTCAGAAGTTGCCTCTTTGATCACCTTCCTGCTTAGTGAGGGTGCATCCTTTGTGACGGGCCAAGTGATCGGCGTCGATGGCGGAGGAAGTCTGGGAGGCAGATAACGCCTCAAGCAGTCAGTGCTGGAGACAAGGGCCGAATGGCGTATACCAGGGAACTGCTGATTCGACATGAACGTGCTTCTGCTGTTGAGGCTCGAAAGGCGTATCAAGCGTGCCCAGCGCTATCGAGACCCAACCCGCAAACTCACCTTGTGATCGTGACCATAATAAGTCTCGAATGCTAAGGGGTGGGTAACCCAAGGCGGTGTGCTTCAGCGCTCACACTCATCGGTTTCCCCTTCAGCACCGGCTTATGTCCGAGCAGGGCAATGGCCGGTTCAAGGCTGTCGTTCGAAGGCACCAGCAGAGCTTGAAGGCTTTCAGGGTCGATTACTCCCCAGTTCGATAAATCATGGCAACCGCTACCGCCGCAGACGGCCTGATAGATCACACGGCTAAAGTGATTTGCATCGGTGTCGCATTCGCCGCGAACGAAATCCACATTGCTGTACCGCAAGATAGTGGAGCGTGGGCCTCGTTCGACCCGGAGGATCACATCTGCGCCCTCTGTTGACCGCAATGGCATGGTCGCATCTACCCCGATGGTGACGGTTGCGCCAGCGCACTGGAATTGATCCTGTGCCAAAGCTGGCAAGGAAAAGATGGCCGTAAAAATTGAAAGGGCTGCAATCCGTAGCATTGAAAGAACTCAGGTTATTAAGAAGTGGATGCTAGCAGCGCGTGGAGCGCCAATGAAGTGGTAAGGACTAGCTATTCGGGGTTACCCCCTTCACGTTGATTCGAAGATCATCCTGTTGCAGTTGGCCCTCGTTTAAACCCACCCAAGGCTTTGAGTGCAAAAGCCACCAAAAGACTACAAACTCCGATACCCAACGCCATCCACAGCAAGGCAGGATTTCCCCCCTGATCACGCACAGCGGCAAATAACCAAGGCGCGAACGCTGATAGGACGAAGGCTGGTGCCACCAGCTTCCCGGTAAGGCGCGCATATTGATCGGGCGCGAAGAGCTCGAAAGGAAGGCTTGCTCGCAGCAGCGTTGAAAGACCATTCAGCGCGCCGTAACCAAACACAAATAACCCCGCCACTAGAACCCTGCCCTGGCTCATTAGGCCGATGGCAAAGACCAAAGGCAGACCACCTCCCACCCATACGTTAAGCGACGAAGCGGTCATCGACCCGCCCAATAGACTTTGCGCCATCCGCGCACACGTCTGGCCGATACCCCACAACGCCACCAGCTTGATCGGCGCGCCTAAGGACATGAGCAAATCAGGAAGCTGTGGTGCCAATCCCGCCGAGAGCACGCCAACCAACGTCACGCTCAGGCCGAACAACCATTGCCTGAAAACACAGCCTGCACTTTGAGATGTAGTCTGCAAATCATGGTTATCCGCCTTGGTCATGACCGCATTGGCAGGCAGCACATTGATCAAACTGACGCTGATAAGACATGTCGCGGCATACACCATCAACCCTTGTCGCCAGCCGATCAATGCCTCCAAGCCACTGCCCAGGGGCCAAAACACCGCCGATGACAGCCCGCCGACCAATGTAATACCCACCATGGAGCCCCGAGCCCGCTCACCGGCTAGCTCGGCGAGGGAGGCAAACAATGCATCGTACAACGACAGACGCATCCCAAAGCCGAACAGCATCCAGATCAGATAGTAAATCGGTAGCGACGCAGCGGAGTTCGCCAACAGTACACAGGCCGCCGCGTTGAGTAAGGTGCCGACTCGCAACACCGCCCGCCCGCCGAAGCGTTCGACTAGGCCACCAGTAAATGGCGACGTCATGCCCATCACGACCATGGCCACTGAAAGTCCGGCGACCACCTGCTGACTACTCCAGGCAAACTCTTTCACCATGGCCGGGCCGAACGCGCCGAGCAAATAGAACGACACACCCCAGTTGATCAACTGCGAGAGGCCCAGGGCTAGAACCGTTCCAACGCCCAAGTATCTGATGCCGGCGCTAGCCATTGGGCGAGCTACCTGCGCCTTCACCCAACTCTCGCTGCATGATAACGGTGTCCAGCCAGCGGCCGTGCTTGAAGCCCACCGATTCAAACACACCGACCTTGCGAAATCCCTGGCGCTCGTGCAAGCGGATCGACGCAAGGTTTTCGCTGTTGCCGATGATCGCGACCATTTGCCGCCGTCCGCCTTCGACGCAACGCTCAATTACCCTGCTCAACAGCGCCTGCCCGACGCCAAGACCAGACATGTCATGGCGAATGTATACGGAATCCTCGACTGTAAAACTGTAGGCCGGACGCGGCCGGTAGAGCGTCGCATAGCCATAACCCACTACCTCTCCATTACGCTCGGCCACTAGATACGGCAAGCCGAGGGCACATACCTCGGCGCGCCTTTGGCACATCTGTCCGAGGGTAGGCGGCTCCAATTCGAAGCTGGCCGAGCCGTGAATCACATGATGGGCATAGATCGCCAGCACTAGAGGCATGTCATTTTCATTGGCGTCGCGAAGGATCAGGTGGTGAGGCATAGAAAGTCTTCATCAGTAATAATTGTTCGTTGTTGCGCCGTAGCCCAAAAGCGTTTGGAGATATGGCAGTGATGAGACAAATAGTGACGTCACACCCAACCTAAGAAAAGCTATCATTACTGATCCCTAGCATAAGTAAAACTTTGACATGCAGCGTCTCAACCTTAATCATCTGTACACCTTTTCCCAAGTTATCCAGTACGGCAGCTTTTCCGCCGCCGCCGAGCGTCAGGGCCTCAGCCAACCCGCCGTTAGCCTGCAAGTCCGTCAACTGGAAACCCGGCTAAACCTCAAGCTAATAGAGCGTGTAGGAAAGCGGATAAAGCCGACGTCTGCAGGCACCACTTTGCTGGAGCACGTTGGGAGGATCGACGCCGCAGTTGAAGACGCATTGCTCGAACTCTCCGGCCATGTCCAAGGCATTGCCGGCAGGATTGCCATCGGCACCGGAGCCACCGCATGCATTCATCTACTGCCGCCCGTTCTGCGAAGCCTCCGTCGGCGGTTTCCAGCGTTGGATGTGCGGGTCAGTACCGGGAATACCGATGGGATCCTGCGCGCAGTCGAGGAGAACCGACTTGATCTGGCGTTAGTCACAATGCCCGCCACCGGGCGCAGTTTGTCGATCACCCCGTTGCTGGAAGAAGCGTTCGTGGCGATCTTCAGCTCCGACCAGTCTGATATCCCGCATCAGATGACACCGCAATCATTAGCCCGCCTTCCGCTGGTGGTCTTTGAAGCTGGCAGCAGCACAAGGTTGTTGATCGATAAGTGGTATTTTCAGGCCGGTGTTCGGGTCAAACCAGTGATGGAGCTGGGCAGCATCGAGGCCATCAAGGAAATGGTCGCTGCCGGTCTGGGTTACAGCATCGTGCCTGCCATGTCAGTGGGAGCTACCCACCATCGGCGGGGCTTGCGGATCGAGGCTTTGGAACCGCCGATGAGCCGCACGCTTGGCATTGTGCTGCGTCAGGATAAGCCGTTGGGCAAGGCCCTACGGCAAGTACTCGATGCCTTGGAGACTTTGGCGCCCTGATCAAGTTTTAGTTGGCCTTCATGCACGATTTAGCGCTCGGCGATCGTCGTCATATGCAGGTCATCCATCACCGGCACGGTTTTTTTCTTTTCCTATTTGATGGCCTAAGGAAACTCTGAAAAAGACTTCCAAATCTGGTGAAATACACTAGGCCTAAAAAATGAACGGTTGAGCACGGATGAAACAGATCTGTTTCGCTGACGCCGAATACGCTGGCAAACGCAAACAAACCCGCCGTGAGCGCTTCCTGATTGAGATGGATCAGGTCGTGCCCTGGAATGGCTTGGTCAAACTTATCGAGCCACACTATCCAAAGGTCGTCCGGCCTATCCGTTGATGTCGATGCTGCGGGTTCATCTGATGCAAAACTGGTTTGGTTACAGCGATCCGGCGATGGAGGAATCGCTCTACGAAACCACGATTCTGCGCCATTTTGCCGGGCTGCATCTGGATCGTATTCCGGACGAAACCACGATCCTCAATTTCCGCCGACTGCTGGAAAAGCATGAACTGGCCGGCGGGATTTTGCAGGTTATCAACAGCTATCTTGGCGACGGTGGTTTGTTGCTGCGCCAAGGCACCGTGGTCGATGCGGCGGTTATCCATGCGCCGAGTTCGACGAAGAACAAAGACAGCAAGCGCGACCCTGAAATGCACCAGACGAAGAAAGGAAATCAATATTTCTTTGGGATGAAAGCGCACATCGGTGCTGATGCCCAATCCGGTTTGGTGCACAGCGTGGTGGGCACGGCGGCGAATGTGGCGGACGTAACCCAGGTCGATCAGTTACTGCACGGAGAAGAAACTTACGTCTCTGGCGACGCCGGTTACACCGGCGTCGAAAAGCGTCCCGAGCATCAAGATCATCAAATGATCTGGTCGATTGCAGTGCGGCCGAGCAGTTATAAAAAGCATGCAAAGAATTGCCTGATCGGGCGTATGCGTCGCAAAATCGAATACGCGAAGGCCCAAGTGCGTGCCAAGGTTGAACATCCATTTCGCGTGATCAAGCGCCAGTTTGGCTATACGAAAGTGCGCTTTCGTGGTCTGGCGAAAAACATCGCACAGCAGACCACGTTGTTTGCTCTGTCGAATCTGTGGATGATGGGAAAACGATTGCTGAAAGCAGGAGAGGTGCGCCTGTAATGAGGGCAATGAGCGCTGAAAAGCGCTGTATCGCAGAAAAAGAGGTAAGTGAGGGAGGGAAAGGTCTGATTTCCGATTGAATCGACGTTTTTTGAATGCTGAAGAACGGATGGATTAAAAACATCTGTCTACTTCAGACCTTCCTTGGTGGTTTTAACGTACATTTTCATGTCGCCCCTGTTACGGAAGACCTGTTGAGAGCGATATCAAGATACCCTAACTATTCCGACAACCCTGATGGTAATGACGCGATCATTTTTTTAAGTCGAGAGTATTGTGAAAGGCCCCTCACCGCTGAGGAGTCAGAAAAACAGCACAGGGCCGTTCGACTGCTTAGTGATTCGTTGTAGGGTACCGCCGAACTCGTCAGGAAGACGCCCGCCGCTGGGGGAGTATCTGACGGATCCCCCTGACTCGTTGCGTCGGTATCACGCCAGTGAGAGGACATGCAGATGTATGAAATGGCCTGAGTTTGGCTAACAGCCAGTTGGGGAGGAAGTCGATCATTGCTTGTTCAGTTCGACTCTATAGGATGGACTGAAACGACCTCTACATATCGAAATTTCTTTCTCGCGGCCCTGGTCGCTTCCTGCTCTGCTAGGAGCGTGCTTAGCGTGTCAGCCTCGTGAATCCTCTCTTCCATTTTGCCTTCAAACTCGTTTCCAACCCGAAGCGTGACTCTCAGCCTGGGCGTGAACGCTTTAGACACTGGCTTTTTCTTAGCGGCAGTTACTTGGGGAGTAGGAACCACCTGCGGTGCCACCTCCTCTACCGGTGCGGGTGTGGGCATTGGCGCTGGAGAGCCAATGTCGCCGAAAAGCGCACGGCGCATTTCTTCTTCCGTTAGTTCGTTCATCGGTATCTCAAGGGGGCGGGATTAAACCGTGTGGATTCTACTAGGATTACTCTTCGGCAGTCGCCGCAACCATCAGAAGGCATTCCAGAGCGGCCCAGGCTGCAGGTGATCCGGGCGGGACTATGTTTCGATGGGTATTGGCAACGACGGCCCGGACAAATTTACCCGTATTTGCCGCGGTCGCGTGTGATGCAGGTGTGGCGAATGTCCAAAGGTGCACATTTGTTGTCGGTGGAGTTCTTACTACAAGCTTAGATCCCGCACCAACTGATCCTCCACCACCGGCTCCGAAGCATTGCCTTGCACGATAAGCTGCCACTGTAGGTAACGGTATAGATGGACTCTGAGCCCTGCCCTGACCGTACCGAACGATGCTGGTTTATCACAGGGCGGAAGCGATGATCTCAGCGCCTGCCAAAGCGCTGTGAAGGCGTGATCGCCGATAGCAGACCGATGTATACGCTGAGGCGGTGAATAGCCAGGCAGACGCCTGTAGTTGCGCATCCCCTCCCCTAACAGATACGAGAATTCTTTGTGGCCGAAAACTGCTCGTGCCTGTGTCCAGATTTCTGACTCTAAATCGTAATCCATCGTACCGCTCCGAATTCCAGGCGAGCCTATCCCGCCTTCACCGGCGCTGTGCAAGACGACAGATTTTTTAAATTTTTAGACGCTGTTATTTGAAGCCAAAAGTGAAAAGCAGCGGCCTGTCGGCCGTATGGGCGACTTCCCCCCAACCCCCAAGGGCGCATTCACGAACGTGTTCACCAACCCAGGTTCAAAGCACAAGAGCAGAAGCAAAATCAAAGGCCCGAGAAACGGGACGAGCTCTCAGAAAACCGTGGCGTCCAAGCTCGTTGCTTTTTCTTTGGTCTCTCGAAAAGCAGAGCGATGTTCTCATCACAGCTGCTCTCAGCCCGCCTGATTTTCATGGCCATGAAATTTCCATCCCTGCTTGATCATCTTGATTGCCACTGAGGCATTCTGCCCGATCAATGCCCTTCCAAACCAGCCCCATGTGCAGCCGCGTGCAGATCGCTGATCAAGCTAAAAAAGGAGATGCGACCGATTGCACTAACATGCCTAGCCAATAGGCCAACTCTTGAGCCGAGCTGGCTTCACGGCGTAGTTGAATCAATAGCAGGCTGCTCTATGCGAGTTGGCTGTATATCCGCGCCCTTCCGTTTCGCGGATGGGCTGATAATTTCACCATAATTATGAAGCGACGTGGAAGTCTCATGGCGTCTACCTCGAAGCGCCGTGAGGAATATCGCCTGCAAAGATTGACGTTGGTTAGGCTCAAAATCTTCTCTGATTGGGTATCCCTTAGGGTTTTTTATCCGTTTGAACCAGATGGATGCGAAGTAAAACGCTGCGATTGAATGCGTCATGGCACCTGTGAAAAACAGCGCCATTAGCATTCTCGGTAGCTGCTCAGGATTGAAAAAAATGTCAGCTATCGTGTAGTCGTTATAGGCCCACCATAAAGAACCTGCGAGCGCGAAAGGACTACCCGCTATAAGCACGAAGGCGGTCAAAGCCACTAGGCGCGCTACCAGCCCTATTCTTGAATCGTCGGTCGTAATATCAAAATCCAAATGCTGCCCGAAAACTCGCCCGGATCCTTTGATGACTGCTCTAGGGTCACCGGCAATGTAAAAACCTAGCTGTACCCATTCATCCTGGTTAAGACAGTCGAAAGAAAATACGAATTTATTAGGCTCTGGTGAAGCTATCGAGAACCGCATCGCTAGATGAGGTTTAAGAATGTGAGGATCACCTAAAACCCTGGCTTCTTCGCCAACTTCAATCATGAGAGGGGCATCGGTTGAAATTTCGTCTCCTCTAACAGCCTCGCGCCCGCGGTTCCATATTCGAACTACGAAAAAATAGATATTGTCGAGCTGTATACCGTCTTGATCGGTAATCAAAAACGGGCAGTGATTTGATCTCTCTACGACGATCTGCCTTCCAAGCACTTCCAGAACCAAGTCTTTTTTCTTTTCAGTTTGCCTTGCTACGATCAGGCTTATTACATAGCCCGAGACTGCACCGAGAATAAGCAGGATGAAATCTTTCGTTTCGAGTAAGTCAAATGCCTGAGTCATGAGCTGATGATTGATCCGCTGAGAAGGTTAGTGGGTTACTGACTAAACCGGCTTTGGCAGCCATTAGGGTTTGCCAGTGATCGTGCTCCCGCGCTGTCAAAGCATGAGACAGGGGAAGTAGCAAAAATGCGTCGGTCTTTGGTGAATCCACGAACTCCTACCCTTGACGCCAAGCTCCAACACGTTTTAATGGCGAAAGAGCAGAGGCTATCACGTTGTTGTTGGGCCCCGACCTGCAGATTTGTGGATATGCAATGATACCGTTTCAAAAACTGGTCGTCACGCCATCTGACGATTGGATGACCAGTGTCTCGTGAGTGTGTGATGGAGCATCGCGGCAACAAGCTGGTATGCGGTGGCCAAACCTAGGACTACCTAAATTTGCGTTCCCATATTGACGCATGAGTCTTCGCAGCAGAAAATCAGGCATCCTCCCTCATGGATCAATGGAAGACATGAAGTCGTCTACAAGTGTATATGATGTTTTTACCCCGACCACCCCTGCCAAGGTGTCTTTCATCGAAAGGGACGAAGTAAACGAAAAGCTAGTAGACGCACTCAGAACGCCAGGCACACAACTCGTCGTCTACGGATACTCTGGCTCTGGCAAGTCAACTCTGCTGCGGAACAAATTGCGCCAGCTTTACGAACATGAGGTAACAACAAGATGCACGTCAGCGTCCAGCTTTGACCAGCTAATGCTAAGCGCCTTCGACGACCTAGACGGATATTACATCTCCGAGCTCCAGGAAAAAAACACATCCTCCATATCAGCGTCTGCAAAAAATACGATAGCCTCTATTAGAACCGAATTATCCGCAACTGCCTCATTCTCTTCTGAAAACTTGGCAAAAAAAACTAGGATTCTACCACCGCAACTAACAGCGCAAAACTTAGCCAAACTCATGGGGGAAGCAAATTGTTGCTGGGTACTCGAAGATTTTCACAAAATTGAAGAATCAGAACGCACAAAGCTTTCCCAGACAATGAAAGTTTTTATGGACATGGCGGATGACTATAAAACAGTAAAGGTTATCGCAGTAGGTGCTGTAGACTCTGCTAGGCAGGTAGTCCAATACGATCCAGAAATGCGCACACGAATTGCAGAGATTCACGTTCCGCTGATGGAGCCGCACGAACTCCAAAGCATCATAAACTTAGGAACCAAGATTCTAAAGATCGCATTCAGCCCAAGCTTGACAAACAAAATTAGCCATTATGCAAACGGTTTGCCTGCAATTTGCCACACCATCTGTCTTAACGTTTGCCAACAGAATGGCATATATGAGGAAGTTAATACTCTTGTAAACCTTACTGACGCAGAGTTAGAGCCAGCTCTAGAGAAGTACTTATCCAACTCATCCGACACATTGAAGATGGCTTTCGAAGCATCACTCAAGCAGGTTCGCAAGGGTAAGTACGACCATCCAAAATTGATAATTCACGCGTTAGCCCAGCTGTCGCAAGATGGTGCTACTAAAGACGAGATTCTACGGAAGATTAATAAAGTCGAGCCCACCTACACATCAAGAAGTTTTAGCGGAGGAATAGAAAAACTCTGCAAAGCCCAGAGAACCCCATTGATTCGGCTTGACGAAAACTCGGGAAAGTACTCATTCATAGATCCTCTGTACAGATCATTTGCCCTGGCTTTAAACTCTGACGAACCAAAGACGAGTTTTGATGTTAATATTCAAACCCTAATTGAAAATGTGATTTTCAAAATTAGGGAGCTTCAATAAAACCACATTACTCGCGCGACCGACCGAACCCATGTTAGCGACTTCATGATTGCTCCTATTGGTAAACTTTAATTTTCTAAAGGCTCAGATCGATACACAGACATCTTTCGGTTGAGGTAGGAACGGCAGTAACCTGCCACCCGCCGCACAGATCCGTACGTGCAGAATTACCGCATACGGCTCCTGCCTTGGGTTTTGACGCCGAAGCGGGCTATAGGATAGATGAACATACAGAGATTCAAATGCTGCGGAATCGACCCGAACAGCGGAAATGAAACACTTGTCATTTTGGATGACGCTTCCACCAAGTGGTCGACAGCAGAGCGTCAGCGTTCCGCAAGCGAGCAGAAAGCAAACGCATGCGTGTTCATTGCTCAAAAAGAAGATGGGATGGGGCCCTGCACGCTGGATTTCTACTACCCGCACACCAGAAGCCCACTGTGTCTGCACGCCGCGTTTGCGGCGGCGCGTTACCTTCAGAGCCGTGAGATCGGGTGGTACTGAGGGTCTGCATTGACGGTCGTCAACCGTCAGCTACTGGAATTCGGGGGCTCAGGGGATGAACTGAATATCATTGTCCTGCCTACCGTCGCGGAAACGGCCGTACCAAACGTCGCAGTAATTGCCGGTTGGCTGGGCTGCGCGCCTTCATCGATCAAAACGCCGCTCTCGATAGCGTCGGTCGGCAGTCCAAAACTGTTGGTTGAGATGCCCAGTCCTCAAGCGTTATACGCGTTGCGTCCCAATTTGATCCGAATTTGCGAATGGGGGAAAGCCGCAGGAGTGAGTGGCTTGTATGCATACCCGCATCAAGAGCTGAATCGGTACGAAGGTCGTAATTTCAATCACTTTGATGAAGCGCTAGAGGATGCGGCTACGGGGGTCGCCGCTGGCGCACTAAGCGCTCATCTGGGAAAGAACATCACTTTGTATCAAGGAGCGATGTTTGGTAACAGCTGTGAAATCAATGCCCGTTTCCGGGCCGGATCGATCATTATCGGCGGCCGAGTTTTCGAAGCCTAGGGAGGCCCTCCAGCATTTCTCCCCCGCACAGAAATAGACAGTGCGTGAGCGTCGCTGGCTGTGTGAAGCGGCAGATGATTGAGACGGCAAACTCACCTTCACCGCCTCTCAAAAAAGTAGAAGGTTGAACGGTGTTGGAAACGCCAGCATGATTAGTCAGGGTTACCACGCACGCCCATCTCGACCCATAAACAACGCCGCTCTCTGCTCTAGGAAGCTGTTATGCAAGTGTGTGACGTCGCAGTAATCGGGCTAGGGGCAGTAGGAGCTGCAGCCTTGTACCATCTGTCAAAATGCGGAACTAGCGTAATCGGAGTGGATCGTTTTCATCCACCCCACACCCTAGGGTCAAGCCACGGTGATACCCGAATAACCCGCTTATCTGTCGGTGAAGGGGAGCAATACTTACCCATCGTCCGACGCTCCCACGAGCTGTGGCGGGAGCTGGAGAGGATTTCGGGCGAGTCACTTTTTGAGCAGTGTGGAGTGCTGGTTTTAAGCTCTACTCCCCACTATGCCCCTGAAGACGCGGCTGATTTCACGAACCGTACCGTAAGACTCGCTCAAACTCATGGCATCGCGCATGAAATGTTGGATGCAGAGCAGATTCGCCAGCGGTTTGCGCAATTCGCCACGGTACTGGACACCGCTGTGGGGTACTTCGAGCCCAGCGGTGGTTATCTGCGCCCCGAGCGCTGCATTGCGGTACAGCTGAGCCTGGCTGAACAGCAGGGGGCCTCCCTCTTGAAGGGTGAAACGGTCTCCAGCGTGACCTCCGATGTGTGCGGCGTCACGGTGATTACCAACCGCCGCACTATCAAAGCCAACAAAGTGGTAATCAGCGCAGGTATGTGGTCGCGCGAGCTACTGGCGCCCCACTTTGACCATTTACTGCGAGTTTGCAGACAAAAGCTGTTCTGGTTTCAGCTGGAAAAGGGCGCTAGGTTTGCAGAGACGTCACCGGTGTTCATCATGCGGCACGGGCGTACCGACGATGACATGAGCTATGGCTTTCCACCGCTGGCTGGGGAAGGCAGCGTCAAGATTGCAACCGAACAATATGAGCAGGAATCCACGCCTGAAGCCTTGGAGAGAACGATTTCCAAGGACGAGGAGCGCGAGATGTTCGAAACCCATGTAAACGGAAAATTAGCAGGCGTTACAGCGCGGGTACTCAAGTCGGCCGTCTGCGCTTACACCGTCACTCCAGACAGTAACTTCATCATCGACAAGCATCCTACGCTGCAGAATATCCTCGTAGTTTCTGCCTGTTCGGGCCACGGTTTCAAGCACTCAGCCGCCCTGGGCGAAGCGCTGGCGCAGTGGTCTACTACCGGTGCAAGCGATCTTGACCTGTCCGCATTTTCACTCGCGAGATTTGAAAAAGAGTCCGCGCCGTGAATCGGTAAAAGCGCAAGTCCGTGTACAGATGTCCCCTGCACCACCCCGATTGATATGGCCGGTGATTGAGGTTGTGCTCAACCTGCGTCTGGGGCGTGTGGATGGCGTCCACGTCAAGTTATCAACTGCTAGGACGAAGGTCATAAGCCCATGTCTCTGGCAAGCTGATCGCCTGCGATTAAATCCGTAGGGGCGCCAAGCTGCATAATCTCAAACTGCAGAGCGTAGTAGATGTGGGCCCTAAAAGCGGCTCTCACCGTGGCGTACGGAGGCAGTGGATCAGTGTTAAGTGAGTTTTCACCCGGTCTCTGCGTGTTGCGCAGCGCAAGCAGCCCGCGCGCTCCGACACTCGTGACGTGGATGCGCTCCAGAGGTGAATGGCCTGGTCGACGCCGATAGCTGTCTACGGCACTCTCGATTACCTGTGCAAATCCATGTTCGCCTAACTGTATTTGAGCCTGTTTCCAGATTTCAGCTTCCAGACTGTAGTCCACTTTTTCGCCACCTCGAATTTCAGCCGTAGTTACCCCACTTGGGGCCGTCTGTGCCAGGCGACAAATTTCTGAAAATTTATGAGCTAGCTGTTTGAACACAAAGATGAAAAGCAGCGGCCTTCGGTCGAAACGGCGACTCCCCTGCCCCAGCCGGGGCTAAAAACATGAAAAGCGAAGCGTGAAGCTGAAGCCAAAGCTGCGTTTAATGACCTCAGAGAATTAGGCAAGAAGCTCAGAATCTTGTTGACCCTACTCGCTCTGCTTTTTCTTTGCTCTCAAATATAACAACTCCGTCGTTTTAAAAAAATTTACAGGGGGTAAATCGCAAGTCGTCGCATACCGAACCGAGAATGTCTCAATATAGTAAGTTTGGCTGAAATCGGCCGGTGATTCCATTTCTGGCGTCGCAATTTTCGCAGGCCTCAGATGCTGCCAACCCCATCATCCGCTGACCTGACTTCCAGCAAATTCGTGATGGATTGGCCATTCATCTCCGCCGAAATATTGTATAGATACATATAGGGAACGGCACTTGCACGTGATGCTGGTACACCTGGCATAGGGAGACTCACATGAAGGATTGACGAATATCCGACGGCATTCACGAACAGCATCTGCAAGCGGTCTCTGATGGCGTCATAAGGCACGGCCAGAACTTGTCCCGTGAGCAAGGCGGCGTGGCGAACCCTATAGCTTGCACGGTGCTGGAAGATGGAATCTTGATAGGCGGCGTCACCGGCCGTACCGAATTCCGCCGTCTTTTTATCAATTACTTGTGGGTAGATTCAGCCTGGGGGGACAGAAACTCGGCACTGAGCTTTTGCACAGACTTGAGGCGCTGGCTCTGGAGCGTGGCTGCGGGGACGCACTTATTGAGACCCTCGATGACGGCGCGGCTGACTGGTATGAACGCTGCGGTTACAGGATCGTTGCGCATCTTCCGGGATACTGCGGGCCATGGAGTCGCCACACACTTTTGAAAATATTGAATCCGGAAAGTGATGCTTGAGCGGGCGATCTGCCTAAGTCACCTTACCCAAATCAGGCTAATTATTCTCAACGTCCCGGCGCACAAAGGCTGCACTGCTGCACAGGTGAGGAGTGATCCAAAACCTGGCAAAGGTAAACGCGCGTTCGCACATCGATCATTTGCAAAGGAAGGCCAATGCGACGTGCTTACTCAGTCCACGTATTTCTGACCCGCTCGGTGGGAGGCGAACGCCAGTATCTGATCTTCCAGCGAGCCCCACGCGATGATCTAGGCTTGCCAGCGTTTTTTCAGGGCATTTCGGGCGCGCTTGAAGATCAGGAGAGCTCCCAGGACGCGGCAGTTCGCAAAGTATTCGAAGAAACTGAGCTGCGCATCAATAGGCCTATCTACTCTGGATTCAGTCACCACTATCCGATCAAGGAGCAATGGCGAAAGCACTATGGTGCGGAGCCTCAGCAAGTAGAAGAGCGCGTCTTTACTGCAGATATTTCGGGTATGGAAGATCCTGTCCTGTCAGCAGAGCACACATCATTTCGCTGGCTTCGGCTTGCCGAGGCGCTGCCGCTGCGGACTTACGGCGCAAATGCGGAATGTCTTCGACGTGTTGATCAACTATGGTCGCGCGCCATTGGTGAAGCCGTTCCCAAGCAAGTGAGGGCGAAATCCATCGTTTCTTTGAGCTCAAACCTGTTGCCTTCGGGGTCTGAGTAGTACACCCAACGACTATTGCCGTATGTACCCACTTCGGAGTCTGGCTGAAGCCCACGATTGCTCAAATCCTCAATAGCGGACTCCAGAGAAAGTACAGCGAATCCGATGATCACCGACTGCTCTACCGGCGTCTTCAGATGAGGAGCGCGCGCGCCATCGGCCCACAACTCAAAAACCGCGCCGCCGCCGACATCCAGCATGAATAACCATCGCCGTTTTCCACTATAGGAAGGCCTACCTTCTCGACATAGAAACTGACCAGAGCAGTCAAATCGGCTGCGTAGAGCCCAGCCCACGCAATGCCAAGAAAATTTCTGCTCATCCACGCCTCCTGAGCGTAAGGCCTTTTACTAAGCGTAAAGCTAAATCGCATTGTTTGAGTTGGCTGACATACGCACCAGTACGGTAGACGTGGGCCTAGGTCTCAAAACCTTGTGGAGATGCAGTTGCATGGCCGCTTTGGGGTCGATAGCTGCCTGAGGGCCGGGTGTCCGCATCACGAATCGGTCTGAGCAATATCGCCTCGTTAACCAATTCGATGCTCAAGGAATCGCCCGAACCGACGTTCACTGCTGCAAGGACATCCGATGGGAGATCTATGATGACATCTTCGCTGCCATCACCTGGATCTTTGCATTCAACGATTATCCGCACGGATTTACTCATGAAGGAAAGGTCTCTCTGCATTTTTGGGAGAGCCTCCATCCTACGCCCGCATAGCTCCTACTGACAGCTATCGACCCAAAGCAGCCCTCATCCAAAGCGTCCAGCATCGTGTCCAAAATGCAGGCCTTACCAAAGCTCATTATTGAACGAGGTTAGGCAATTCCTTTAAAAAAACATCCCGCGCGCTTAATCCAGTAGGAACTCCATGGTGCCGGGCATACTGTTTCAGAGTCACAAAAGCGATGACAAGGTCTTCCTTGGATGCACATCCAACGAACTAGCCATACCCATATACATCATCAGAACGCCGCCGAGAGCCCGAGGAAAAGCCGTATCTGTCTTTCAATTATTCGCCACCCCGCCGCTGGTCGATGCGCTGCGCGACGCGGTGCTGGCCAGCTCGTGGCACACGCCGATGAAACACCGCGCATTTTCTTCTTCCGGATGAATACTCAAGCCCTTGCTCGTTTCGCGCTCAAGCAACATATGCTCAAACAATTCTTTGAGCAGCGCAGGGTCGTCAGGAAGGTCTCTGGGCACCGAAATCATGCTTTGGATTATACCGAATCAGGCCACAAATCGCGGCGTCAAAACCTGATGGGGACGGTTATTCCAGAGGTCAAAACCGTCGAGCAGCCAGTTGAGTTCCTGGACGGTCAGGACAATCGCCTCGTCGGTGGCATCGGGCGATTTTTTGAATCGCTCCGATTCCAGTCATTTGAGCCAAAGGCATACGCCGTTGCGCTCCCAATACAAGATTTTCACTCGGTTGCGCGGCTTGTTGAGGAAAACGAAAAGTGCCGTGTCGAACACGGCAACCTTGATATCCAGCTCGACCAGAGCAGCCACGCCGTTGATGGATTTTCGAAACTGCGCAGGTTTGGGGTAAGGTGAATTTTTTCGACTTTGGCGTCGGGTCGCATCATGGTAGATAGGCTCCTGAGAGATCGGGAGCCCAGCAGCTGGCTTTAGTTTAGTGCTTTGAATGTGGGGTTCGTGGAGCGGTTACATTCCAAGCCCGTCACGCGGTACGTGTCCTCACGCATAGCCGCAGTAACACAATCCGAAACTGAAGCAGGACTGCGAACCTGATGCTTCGCAGCACTTGCTACAGGGGACTGGACGACACACTGATGCATTTCTTGTGAGATAGCTTCTAAGTGCTGCAATAAGTACGCACCAAATGCAGGCTTTACGTATCCTAAGCAGTGTGAGACCGAGAGTGATCCCGCATTAGCTTGGATATGCAACACTAGCCCACATAAATATTTAATGCACTCGACGCCTTCCATCTCGTTAAGTCGGACTGAGGAAATGAACCCAAGCTGCGGGAGTACATATGCATAACAAGCCAACTCCCTAAATTTTTATAAAAGATTCAAATAGGTTTGCAAACATTAGATATTCACCAACGCTGATCGCATGTCTATTGAGCAGACTATACATTATCATGAATCATGGCAGGCTTAACAACGTGAAGAGTTCTGGCCTCATCCGTCATATTCAAAACCTTATTAGCATAAGCAACGACAGAAGCCTTATGTGTAATGAGGACAATTATCTTATCAGCGTGAATCCTTACAATGTTTTTCAATATTCGAGCCTCAGTTGCTTCATCTAAGGATGAGGTACTTTCATCATAAATAATAATTCGAGGACGACGCAGAAAACTTCTCGCGATAGTCATTCTCTGCCTTTCGCCACCCGACAATCTGAGACCCCTTTCTCCGATCTGGGAGTTAAGCCCGTCAGGTAGTTTCCTAAGCACCTCTGTCAAGCAAGCGTTGTCCAGCGCTCTCATGAGATCAGAATCGCTAGCGTCCGGATCAGCTACACGCAAGTTGAATGCGAGCGTGTCGTTGAAAAGACCTACATCTTGGGTAACCACACAAAACGCATCATAGAACTCGGAATCACTGACAGTATTTATATCAACTCCGTTTATGCTTATCGAACCAGAATTCGGAAGTTGAAGCTTGCTCATCAATTTAACTAGAGTCGATTTTCCCGCGCCAGACGGCCCGGTTACCGCCAGCACATCGGAGCTTCTGAGCGTCAGTGAAAAATCTAGCAACAGTTGCCTCGTTGAGTCGTAACCAAAGTTAACGTGCTTAAACTCAAACTGCGATGCGGTCGAGAGAGGAACGGCAGGGTACGAAGTTGTACCGCCATGGCTAGTTTGACTCATCTTAGATCGTGGGTTTATCAACTCAACAAAAGGGGCATACCCGCTCAAAGCCTCTGCTACAGTGCCAAGAGCGCGTATAAGGGATTCGAAAGGCCTACAGACCTGATAAAGATATGCATTCACCATCACAAAATGCCCCAACGATATCTGATCGGCCAACAATCTTGAACCAGAAACATACAAAACACTGCCAAGCAGTCCAACAAACATTGTGACGCGGACGACTTCCAGCAGAAGATTTTTTGTATAAAAACCTTGCCATAAAGCAAATATCTTACCCTGTTCAGCAAGATATTTTTCCTCTACTATTTTAACTGCATTAAACACTTTTATAGTTTCAACGTTGGAGATAAAGTTATTGATTGATCGCGCATTCTCCATTGTCTGGATAACAGTCTCTTTTTGGTATCCAGACAAAACCTTAATGCGCCGAAAGCTATACATGGTATAAAATACTAGATAGGAAACTATTAATCCAGCGACAAGAAAGTCTTTAAGAGCGACAAATACGCTACACGCAACGACTACCTCGACTACTGTCGGAAATAGTACCAATAATAATGATTGAAGGCAGCTTTGGTTGCTGGCCCTAACCCCCTGCATGATCTGGACAATCTTCGCTGCCCCGTGAGTGATGATCACACTTATGGGAAGCTTAACTACCTCTCCCATAAATCCCACTCCGAAGCGCCGATTCACATCAATAATAAAAAGCAAAGCACGGGACTGGCCTTTCTGACTCAGAATCTGGCCGAAGGAATAAAGGAGCAACATTGACGCCAGCGCCATTGCGAAGGCATGATTATCTTTAACGGACAGCGAATTTATAGTCATCTGCAAAGTGTAAGGTACTAACGCATATGATATCGAGCCGATCAAAACAATGGTAATAGTCAATCCAGCGGATCTCTTCGACTGAGAATCCAAAGAAAAATCAAGAACCTTTAGAAAATTTGCTGCCCCTTCGAATTTCATCTTAGATCCTCCAATACAAACTCGTGAGGTAGTAGCGGAAATTTAACAGCCTCCGGGCTGTTCAATACGAGTCTGGACAAGTAACTTCCGGCTGCTCCGTTCACTATTCCAATACCAAGAGGTCGGCGTCTTTGAGGCTGAACTGGAGCTTCAGTGTTAAGGAGCTTGCGGCGGATTAGCTCAACGCCCATTTCGCCAGTCGCCACACTCAAAACACTAAATGGCGGCGCGGAGCCTAAGTGCCTCTGAAATATATGACTCAAATTAATAGAACTTAGAAAATTATCGAGTTCGACAATTGAGTAGTTTTTACTTATAAAATCCAAAGCCAAAAGCACACCAGCGCCTCCGTGAGCCCAACTAAACTTGTGGACAGATTCAGTGTTGCCAGGTTTAAATCTAAAGTCCGGCCAATTACCATCTTTCAGATAGTTTTCAAATTCGAACCTCAAAGTCCGAGCAATCAAATTAGAACACTCTTGCTTGGCTTCGGGATATGCTAGACCATACATTGCAAGTGAATAAGCTACCCCGCTCTGGCCGTGGGAAAGTCCAGACAAACATTTGCTGTCATGAGTGGAAACCATAGAGTCGTATGGAAATAGCAAGAGGTCTCCATCAGAAACTGACCTAGAAATTAGTTTTCTTAGCGCTAGTTGGCTGATGCGCTTCCATGCCTCGTCAGGGTATGCGATGTAAAATGCCGAGGAGAGAGCCAATAGACCCGCTAGGCCGGCGATTAGACTGCTAGATTCTGAGTTAAGATTTTCAGCAGAGGAAAGCCTACGAATCAATTCCGACTTGATCATTTTAACGAAACTACTTGTAGTCAAACTACGTCCGAAAAGGGGAATCAGACATGAAACAGGCCCAACTAAAGCACCGCCCAGGATTGTATTCCCATCAAACTTAAAAGCAGTCAAATCAGCCAGATAACGGTCAAAAAAAAGATTTTTTTCGTGGTCGGGGAGGTGTATATGCCCTTTATTAATTAAATAACCAAGCCCCGCGACCCCACTGAACATATCCAAGCCGACCGGTTTTAACTCAAGATTATTATTAGCCGACCCCGAAAATCTAACTATAGGATGTTTCGAGCTAGCATAGGTGGTGCAAATAGTCGCTAATTCATCATGTTCACTCCCGATGGACTCTGAAAAAGCCTCCTGAAGATTTCCATGCTGGACGCCTCGTATCAGCGAATCTAGGTCTACGACTTTTTTTGACTGCCGAAAGCATTCCTCCAGATGGTACATCTCAGAATCAATGACTTCAGCATTTAGTGATAACAGATACTGCCTAGCGAATTGATATCCGGGCGTGAAAGCGTCCATCAATATGCTTTGTTTCAAATGTTTTATACTTACCTCTTGGCCATCAATCTTAGAGACGAATCGTGGAACATCGCAATCCACACATGACGCAACCTCCGCATCTATCAAATTTCCAGGCACAAAACTGGCTGACTGAAGACTTAGGCACTGACGAATGTATTCTCGCCTTCCGGATTGTTCGGACATCAGAGAGGGATGAAGAGACGATTCAATTATCGTGCAATAACCGTTTGTAGACTTCAAAATCACGCGATTTTCAATCCCGCGTAACGAATCAACAAATTCTAAGAATTCGGATTTGTGCCTGACTACTAGATCAAATCCATGGCGCGCACCTTCAACAATCTCGTCGAGATAATCCAACGGTGACAAAACTCTTCCGCTTAGGGCTGCTCGATTTATTCGTGTATTAATTTGCGCGTCCCTTACAACTTCAGAGTCAAATATATTTCCAATGCCGCAGTGTTCTATTCTGGCTACTCCGTCTTCATACTTGATACTGTTCGGAAGAAGATAAGTTCTAACCGAATTAACAACACTACTGCTGGTCAGGCAATGCTGGCAGACCGTTTCGAGATCAATTGGAACCGGGCTACCTCCATTTACAACTATGTTTTCGAAATTTAGATCTGTAATACTTAACGCTGATGACAGGGCTATAAGGTAACCAGCGTTTCTGAAAAAGGTTTTTGCTCCGGCAGTACCCTCAATATCTTGGTGTTTGCTCCAGCGAACCCATCCATGATCACTTTCAGTGATATAGTCCGGAAACTCCCAACCTTGTATTGCGCACTTGCTGGACAAGAAGCGCTGCATAAAGTTGCTTGCTCTTTCTTCCAATGCTAAATTCCTAAGCTTTAGCGCAAAACTAGGCTTGTTGTTTACGTAAAACAATACAACATTTTTTCCTTCATCATGGCTTTCGCCATTTAGGATAAATATATGAGTTATTTCCTCAAGCGAATCAACGAAACGTCTGTCGCGGAGAATTTTAGAGTCACCGTGGATACATTCCTTGATTCGATTCAGATTGGCTGTTTCATTTTTTATTAGTTTTTTGACAAGGCGAGCAAATTCTGGGTATTTCTCAATTACTGCTAGATACGGCGTATCCAAGCGGACAAACTCGTCGTAGGTCAAACTAACACCTAGACTTAAATTTATATTGGCTACCTCTGCTTCGATAATTTGGGTAGCATACATATCTAATCTATTTGACGCGTGCACGGCAGCAGCATGAAGTAGGAGACGATCTATCTTTTCATCACGCGCAAAATTATCGCTGGCAAGCAAGCTAACTACGAAATTTTCTATAATGACGCCGTGTCGTCCATGATACGAAAATGAATTCTCGTGTTCCATATACTCAGTCCCTAGAGTGGGGCAGCCGCTCAGCGCGGCTGCTGTAGTGGCTTAATGAAATATGAGCGCAGACATCACTTCTTTAGTTACACATTCTCCATTAAATATGGAACCGGGGGAATGTGAAGTATAGCAACACCCTGGGTCATCTTGACACTGCGTGCAGTTGCTGGTGAACGTGAGGTTCTCAGAAAATTGTAAAACGTCCCACTGGCTCGCCCCAATCTCATTCGCGATAAGTTCCGGCGGCCTTAAAGGCATAATGCCGTAGGGATTTTCCGACATCTTGGAGCGTTTAATGAATGTTGCGATTGATGCAGCTTCAAAGGGTGTCATCACGCATTACTCCTGTACAAAACCGTAATGATTCATGAACGCGAAGCTTTCGCATTCGCGTCAATCCTACAATGGGAAATGTCCAGTGTTCAAGCGTTACGAAATATTTCGTCACCTCGGCTTTAAGTTTTCGCGAGATAAATTCCTCGAAACTATGTAACTCATTGTAAAATATGGGGAAAATCGAAAATCCCTGGTGCCTAATAAGGATCAGCATCCACTCAGGATCAGTCTGGCCACTTCCACAGCGGCACATCTAAAATCCCCCTACCCGGGATACCAGTCCGCCCGTCTTCCTTCTCCAGCACTATAAGTTGCATCTGATCACACCTTTCCAATTCGCGGCTGAGGACGATAGAGTGGGTTATCACCCACATTTGGCAACGAGTGGCGGCAAGCTTTATAAGATCAGCTAAGGCTGGCAATAACTCAGGATGCAGACTTGCTTCCGGTTCGTTAAGAACCATCATCGATGGCGGCCGTGGAGTAAGTAGCGCAGCAGTCAGCAGTAGAAACCGTAAAGTACCGTCAGAAAGCTCGGTCGCGCGAAGCGGTCTTAACAGCCCCCTCTGATTAAAAAGAATGGTGAAAACGCCGCTGTCCTCTGTAGCTACTTCGACGCTTGCGCCAGGAAAAGCTTCATCGATCGTTCTGTCAAGCGCATCCGAATCGCCAATCTCTCTTATTGTTTGTAGCGCTGCGGCCAGATCCCTACCATCGTTGTGCAGAGCCAAGGTTCTGGTGCCTATCTGCGCCCGCCGAGCTGGCGCGCCCAAGTCAGTTCTGAAACTATCATAAAACCTCCATCTTCCAACCATATCCTTAAGAACGCCTAGCTCAGGACAACGATGATCGTATCCCATGTAGCTAAGCATGCTTTCATAGTAGGGTACTTTCCCAGCTACCGCTGTTTGCTCACGGTTCGAGTTAAGGGTTATATGAGAGCTCTTACGATCTATTAACAGAGAGCTAGGCCTACATGTTTCTCCCGCCCACACACACTCGCGTTTGATCTCCGGATCCAACGAGAACGAAGTCGCGGGCGGAGGTGGGGGAGGCAACCCAAGAGATATCGCATAGCCAAACTCTCCCCCTGAAAAACCCAGCCTTAGCCTTTTCTTTCCATTGTTTGCTGTACCTAGATTTGCTGCACGTTGGTTTCGAGCCACTGCACTGGCTTCAGCACCTGCCCAGAATATAGAACTCAGTCCTCCCTCCATTGCGACTGCCTTGGTTACCCCACCATCATATATTTCCGCTAAGAGCCGCAATGCCTTAAAAAGGTTAGATTTCCCACTGCCATTTGCGCCCGTAATGACATTTAAATTCGACAACGGCAGGACTAGATTTCTTATTGAGCGATAATTTTCAACAGCTAATGTCTTGATCATTTGACCTGAGATCCATACGGTAGCGATCGCCAACCCTTTCATAATACTGCTGCAAAATCAACCCCTCCCTTGCTCTGACGCTCCACCTTATCAATATAAGTGTCGCGCAATCTACCTTGGTTAGTTGCTGGTTCTGCCATAGCGATGAACTGAAAAGACCATAATGAAACGCTTGCGCCCGAACTGTCATCAATTATTGCAATCAGCTCAGCCGTGTTGAAAGTTACATCTACTCTAACAGCCGAGATTCACATGCTCCGTCTAGTTGGTTGTTTCCTCAAGTACGGAATTTGGATTATTACCGATCACGATGAGATCCGTTTTCAGTTTTTTCCATCCATCCCTGTTGTACATCTTGAGCCTCCGCCCTCCCAACTTGAGTAGCAGTAATGCTCGATTCCTCAAAGCGATGGTTGCGGATACGCGCGTGAGCACGCCACATTACGGTGCAACCAGCGATACGCATTGGCGCTCGGGCGGCTTTGGATTCCGTTGCGAGCACAGCGCCAAACTGAGCGTGACCTTCGCCTTGGACTGCTGCGATCACGAAGCCATTCGCTGGGTCGCCAGCTCGACCGGGTACAGCGGCGGTGATATACGCGACTTGATGTCGGAAAGCGTGGAGAAGCGCTTCGATGATCAACTGCTTGCAACGCCGGTGCAGTGGCGCGGCGATAACGGTTAAGCGTACAGCGCCGAACAGACGCGCCTGTTTGCTCGACAGATCGGCTTGCAGTTCATGCGGTTGGCAGTGGCATCAATTTAATGGGAAGTTGGTTTAGTGTCCGATATTGAAGGCGCAAGTCCAGTCAGCAAGCTTGGAGGCAGCTGCAGAATCGCATCGCCTGTGCCATCGAACGCATTCTGCAGCTTCACAAGCCAACGAAGCTTTCCAGCTTCCTTATTGCAAGGCATCGCTTTGCATCTCATCTTCGTCTCGCGTAGACGCACTCAGCCATCCGATGTGTGCGCTGCAGCGCGCCCTAACCCAGCGCTTTTCAACCAGCTCCGTTACTGCGGCATACCTCGCAGAGCTGCAGAGATGCCGTTACAGATCTATCGACTATCTCCCGCCAACGGCGGTCACCGCCGTCGTGATAGGGCCGATGCTCACCCCACTTTTCCTTCACTCGCGTTACCGCAATCGTCGGTACCAGCGGGTGGCGATCTAAGTGATTTCGGAGTGAATTGCACAGGTCATCCAGAAGTTGAATCCAGCTAGGTGAGCCATCAATTCCACGGAGCCCCGCGCTCAAATAGAACTCGGGATACCGCTTACGCTGGATTGTTAACAGGTCGGTTTTCATAAGTGTTCCATAACCCAGAGCCACACAGATCCGCTAATGCGAAGACAGTCGGTTTGCTTGCAAACTTTCGGCTTCCCCGCCCTGCCAGGATGTACAGCATGTCTTGGGTCTCAAAAAAGCAACCTTCGAATCTGAGCTGAAAGCCTGAAAGTTTGCCGTGGGCTGCTTCAGCTTTTGTACCCGCTTTGGTGGTTACTGCTTGGGCGTAAATGACCGTGGGTCTCAACCCACTGGATCGAACCTGCCTATCCTCATCGTCCGAGAGAATGACGTCGATCAACATCCATCGCCGCACGATGCAGAACTCCTTTTCAGGAAATTCCTCGCATGCAAATTGCAGCAGAGTCTCATCATCGAGATCCGCTCCCGCAAGAGGTTGTGCAGGGCTGAAGAACAGGTCTCCGAGCAGCTGGTTATCCAAAAAAATCACCCTGTTTTGCTTTGACTGTGTGTGAGATGAGCCGGGTGTGATTGCAGCGTTATCAATCAGACAAGACGTCGATTAGCGATGGCCATGACAACCTCAAGGCTTGCTGTTTTCCTGCACCCCTGCCCCATTAACACGAAGGTCATATCTCTTGTTCGAAACACATGGGGTTCGGGTTTTGAGGTACTGAACGTAGTCCGTACATAACCTCGTTTCCGCCATGTGCCGCCACTGTGAAGCACGCGATCTTCAGCATAGAGAACAAAAGGCTCCAACCCCTCCTCTGTAAGCGCCACGCGGTAATCTGCTGGTACGTCGACATCTACAATTATCCAGTCCCGCACAACGCAATATCGCCGGCCACGGCAACTCAAAATAGCCTCAGCTTCCGCCTTTGCTTCGTCACCGTTAAAACCCGGAATGCGCGCTCCGTCCAGCCTGAACAGCTCCGCAACTTGTTCGTGAATATCACTCATGCACTCAGCTCATTTGGAACGCATTTAAGTTGGCTCAATGCCTCTGACAGACTCAATCCCTGGCCCCGTGATTGCTCAAGACTCTGCGAAAGCTTGCTCACAAAGATGTCCATACCCACTGTGTCAACCAAAGCCCAATCTGCCGCCGTTGCGAGCGCCGCCGGACGGGGCGGAAGTCCGTGAACGAGGTCAGCTGCTCGCCGGCGAGCTTCAAGGTAGCCAGGCCGGCCGAGCACCTCGTATGGGTCTATGGATACCCTGCCGTCGCGGCATTTCAGAGTTTTAAGGGCGAGTATGGAATCCCTTACTTGGCGGTCTTCGGGGCTCATGGGTTTCTTCTGCCAGAACCAGGCCATGACGTCTCCTATATGTAATTGAGGCTTAGTGGTGCACGCCGGTGAACCGAGGCCCGTGCTCAGCAGGCGCCCAGTTACAAATGACATAGCGGCTGTTTAGGGTCTCCACGATGACGTGCCCTTGGATTACCTGCCGTCCCCTTACGACAGAGGTTCTAATGCTGTGACCGTTCTTGAACCGCCCTCTGTTGTCACCAAAGACGATGCCAATAAGGGTTACCCCCTCAGCTGCTGCGCAGATGAGGTAACCGGTAATGGCCACACCAAAATCCGTTGCCATTGCATCAAGCACCATCGCCGGTATCAATACTGGTTCGATGCTCTCTCGGATCGACTTGCTGTGCAGCGCTGTCTGCATGAGTTCACCGTTTGTTAATGGATCACATTGAATGGCCCTTGTTCGCCATTTTGGTAAAGCCAATGAGCCACAACGTAGAGTCCGCCCGTGGACGCCTCTACAACGAGATAACCTTCTCGGTAATAACGCCTCATGATCGGCGGCGTATGAGCGGGTAAGCCCTGCGGGAATTCGTTGCGATGGTCACAGAAAATTAAGCCCGTCATCTTGGGCGGACGCTCTAGAGCGCAGAGGAAAAACCCTACAATCTCTTTGTCGGGAAGCAGCCCCTTCGCTCGCTGAATCACTTTAGGTAGTCGATTAAACGTGACGTCATTCAGAGTCGATCCGAACGTTTTGATCATGTATGACGAATATGCCCAGCTGCTGGTAGTCATTGTCATGACCTCATTGCAAGTCGATCGTAAAGTCGGCGCAAAAGCCAGTCTCTTCACCTGGATACCCGCGCGGGTTTGAGACGATCCGGCACCCCACCAAGGTGGTATCGATAGCTTGATGCGTGTGGCCAAAAATCCAGACATCGGCCTGCGTAATGAGCTCCGGCCAGTGATTCGAATAGGCAGCGTTCAGGTGACCATCATGCTTATCGCCAGCAATTGAGGGTGTCGGGGTGTGATGGGTGATGACTACAGTCTTCCCAGCAAAGGGCTTCGCAAGTTCCTCGGCTAACCACGTGCGTGCTGCCCGGTTTCGTGTAAAGAGGTCATCCGGGCGCAGGCGGCGATAAGATGCATCAGCACGAATCATTCTGAAATCATTCATCCATTCTCGCGCCAGGCTGGTAGCAGCGACGACGTCTCCAGTGGACGAAAAATCAGTCCAGGCCGTGGTGCCCAGGAAGCGTGTTTGCTGCCAAACAAAGCTTTCATTTTCCAAGATGTGGACGTGAGCAGCTGCGGCGTCTCTCATCTTGCGGAGCGTGTGGTCGATGTGGCCTTTGTAAAACTCATGGTTTCCGCAGACGTAGATAACAGGGCACCTGAAGGCTTCATTTGCCCACTTCACGCCTTTAGCCTGAACGCCGATGTCACCGGCAAGGATTACGAGATCAGCATCTATTGGCGACGGCACAAACTCGGAAAATTCCATGTGCAGGTCTGAGTAGATCTGGATTTTCATCGCACGACTTCATCTCGATTTATCGGCATACAGCCGCGTGTTGGTCGAATTTACTCGGGTCAGGAATCTGCACCGGTCAGTGAATTCGTTTTAGCTATATATTGATCAGGCACACCGCACTAATGGACGCCCAATGTCTCTCAGCCAACCCAAGTACCGTCCATTCGGTCGAACCTGCGGGTTGAGATGACGGAGTCTCACGCGCCTCGCTTGTTGCTTTGTGATGAATATAGACATTTGTGTCGAACAACGCAAACACGGCATACCGTCCCGTTTTATGGGGACGCATAAAATGTCGCTTCGCAACGCTTTCGCCGCGGCTCTGCAGTTCATGAGGACACATCGAGGGTTGTCCCAGCGGGATATCGCAAACGCGACGGATCAGTCTCATGTGAGCAGACTCGAATCTGCCTCGACATCGGTATCGCTGGACGTCAGTGAAGAGCTCGCCCAGGCAATGCAGATCAGCCCGCTGTCGCTGCTCACGTTGGTCTACGCATCTCGCAATGGTGAGTCCCCCGAGACCGTTTTGCGGCAGACTCAGAGTGAATTGGAGGCATTGGGGTTGTTGCAGGCCTCGGTGCCGGCCAAGCCTTTAAAACTGGAATCCCCACAGGCGGTGGAGTCAGCGGCGTTGGCGCGCAAGATCGATAGTCTCCTAGCGCAGGGTAAATCGAAGGCCGAGGTTGCCCGGGAGCTTGGCGTCGTGAGGTCGACAATCACCAGGCACGTGCAAATCAGAAAAGGGACGGATTAACTACAATGCGGCGCGTATATGCACTGCCAGGGACTGGTGAAGCATCACTGCAGTGAGGCCCCACCATATCTAGCTCAGTTGGCGAATCCAAGCTGATTAAGCTGCCCCTTGAGAAAGCTTTCCTTCAACACGCCTGGGAATGCCACTGAGAGCTTCCAGATCAGCCAGATGAACGCGATCGGTACAATTACTCCCAGATATCCTCCCATCAAGAGCCCCACGAAGCTGAGCGGGATAAATAGCAGAGCCAGCACGAAGGCGCTCCAGCGCATTTTCGAAATCCACGTAGAGAACCCATTCTCTTCGTAGATTTTCTGACCGTCTGCTTTTTTGATCGCAAACAAAATAAATCCAAACCGGCCCAGCCTTACGAAGTAGAAGTCACCCTCGATACCAGGCTTCATGTAAGACTCGATCAGCTGCCCTACCCCCACTTTCTTCACAAGCTTCGTGGTGCCGTCCCGCTGAGCAATACGAAGGTACGTGTATTCCGACCCATCGGGCTTGTTTTGGGACGGCCCAATTACTTCGATTTTTCCGCTAAAAACGCTCACGTCAGACATCACTGCTTCCTTTGCACTTGGTTTTTTGGCGTCAAAGCGCCATCACGAGCAAAATACTAAGGAACTCTTAGTATACGGTCAACGTGAATCTAAGAATCTCTTAGCCTTTGGGCTTTGAGAAAATGAGCATTTTTAGCGTGCGGCTGAAGCAGGCGAGGAAGGCGGCCGGCCTGTCTCAGGAGCGCCTAGGCGTGCTGGCCGGGATCGAGGAAGCATCGGCAAGCGCGCGGATGAGCCAGTATGAAAAAGGAAAGCACGAGCCCGGCGAGGGAATGGTTAAGCAGATTGCCCAGGCCTGTGGGCTGCCCGTGGCGTTTTTCTTCTGTGAGCAGGACGACGAGGCTGAATTGCTGGCTTTATTTAATAAATTGAAGCCGGCACAGAGAAAGCAGTTTGTGTCCTCGGTGAAGCTCGCCCTCGGGAGTGACGGCGGACAACGCATCGACTGATGATTACGATAGATGGGTATCCACTCTCAAACCAAGTCGCGTTCATGCCGTGGCGCAAATCTACGCTGGCGACGATTTGCCAAATTGAAGGCATTCCTGAAGGATCTGGGGTTCGAAGGAATTGGGATAAGAGGCACTAGGCGGATGGTGTCCATCTACAACAAAAGACTGACGGAAAGCATTAGGAGCGGCGGCGGCCTACGTATCCTCGAGCTAGGGCCCGCCTGAGAGCACCTTCGCAAGCGAGCTTGCGAAGGATAAATACCGTGAGCTAGGCCTACGCCGGGATATTAAGACTGCCTGCCCCAATACGCATTACCAGCGCTTAACCCCTCCCGTAAAAACGCAGTGGCTGATTGATCATCTTGTGTGTATGACCTTGCGAAGTCATGGAAGATATTTCCGCCTGTGGCATTGTAGGACTTGATCCCCGCCACGAACTCATCAACCGACAGCGTTCCACTATTCGAGACGTCAAAGCTCTCAAACAGCTTCTTGGCGGTATTCAGGCTCACACCAACGCGCTTCAACTGATTTGCGAATTCACTGATCGAAAGCTTGTTGTCTTTGTCTTTGTCTCCTTGCACCAGTAGCTGAGGCCCCCAGGCTTCACTGAGTGGCATTGAGGACTTGAGTATCCCGTAACCGATTACGTCGGATTTGGTGCCGTCGCTGAGCGTGACGATGTAGGGCCTGTCAGGCGTCGGGGCGATGCCTGCTTCAAATTCGGCGTCAGTTTCGATATTCGGATTCGGGGCCGCTTGCTGCAGGAGCGGATGCAGCACTGCTGGTAGGGCCAAGCTGGCGGCGCTGGAGCCGCTACGGCGGATACGGACATGATGTGATCTCAACTGGACGGAGTACCGATTGTAGCTTCAAAAAGAAGAGCCACTAAGTATGTCGCCAGAGAGTGCCAAAGCTTTAGTGCGCTTTGATGTGCTCACTGCTGCCCAGTGGCGTGGTCAATGATTCAGTTGAGCCATGCGCCAACGAAAACAGCCCCATGATCTTGACGTTACGAAACTGGATGCTGCCTTGGGACGATCCAGGGTCTGATGCCTCTGCGACTCCCAAAGCGTTGAATTCCGCAAAACGTCGAATGAGCCTGCCGTGCGACAAGGTAGGTGGGGCTCAGATCACCTTCAACGACCCAAGTGGGGGGCAGGTCAGGCAAGAGCTTCGGTTCGGGCGAATTGGTTGCTCGTCGGATCGGTTTACAGCGGTCACTCGCTGTTGGAGATATGAGCTTGATGCAGGCAGCTCGCTTGCATGGGTGCGATCAGTAGGCTTATCTGAACGATGTTCAAATTCGAGCATTGACGCAGCGGGTGAGCGGTGTCGCCAGCTTCTCCTGCAGAGGTCGGCGCCCGATAAATCGATCTAGGTGGGTTGGCCGGATGCTGACTAACGGGCAGCTTGTCTTTAGAGGGAATGCACCATCGCTGAAGGATCTGTCCAGGCCACGCGGGTGAATCAGCAAATGCGTTTCCAGTCCTAGTCAACGATCCTCAAAGATGATAGCGGTGCGACATGCCAGCGCATAGATTGATGGCGAAGCAGAGAGGATGCGCGCCTTATCGTGCATCAATCCGACCATGCTGATTGACTCAAGCAGCAAGTGGCTGCAAGTCTCTCGTCAGCGCGCCGAGGAGGATTTTTATCGAGATCCGGCTCATAGGCAGATCCAGGTCGCATAGAGATCTATGGAGCGAAAAGTGCAAGGAAAATTTTCTGACGTAGGTTTTTTGGGGTTCGACGTATACGGGACGGTGGTTGACTGGCGAACGAGTATTGCGCGGGAGTCGGAAGGCTTGCTGAAGAAGTATGGCATCCACATTGATCCTCTGACGTTCGCGGAACAGTGGCGTTCTTACTATCAACCGTCCATGGAGCCGATTCGTGCAGGCCAGCGAGCCTTTGTAACCCTGGATGTTCTAAACCAAGAAAATTTAACAGCATTGCTGAAAACCTATGGGGTCGATCGCACGCAGCTCAAAATTGACGAATTTGCTCATTGGGTCGCAGCCTGGGAACGACTTACGCCATGGCCAGACTCCGTGGAGGGTCTGACTCGATTGAAGCGCAAATTTGCAATTGGCCCCATTTCCAACGGGCACATCGCAGGGATGATGCATCTCGCGCGTTATGCCAAGCTGCCATGGGATGCCATACTGGGTGCTGGACTCACAAATACTTATAAACCGCAGCACCAGACGTACCTCAAATCAGCAATGGCGGTCGGGCTTGCTCCACAACGGATGGCAATGATAGCTGCACACAACGACGACTTGGCAGCCGCTCGGGCTTGTGGATTCAAAACTGTGTATGTAAACCGTCCCACCGAATACGGCCCAAACCAAACGAAAGACTTGAATGCCACAGGCGATTGGGATCACGTCGTGGGGTCAATAACCGAGGCAGCGGACGCACTGGGTTGCTAACAGTAAAGATAGTATTGAGACTTCTTTCAAGGCAGGACGGCCGAACCATGGAAAAGAAGCTGAAAATTATTTAGATACTCAGCCTTATTCAGCAGCTCGAACGAACAGGGATAGATCCTAATTAATAAATCAGGCTACGATCGATCAGATAGAGGCTGGCAATTGACAGCGCTAACCTTGAAACGCGTCATCAGTACGAAGTAAATCGTGCAAAACACGCAAGTCGCGGTTCCACCTTAACAAGGTATGCATCCCATGCTAGCATCAATCTTGGTCTTCCTAGTTTTCTCAGGCATTGTAATATTCATCACAGGACATTGGGAGTTCGTCTCCAGCACGATCTTCCCCAACGAAACATGGGGACTGTACTCACGTTCTTTTTTCGAAGGAATTCTTTCAAATGCTCATGGGACGATCATAGATTTATTTGTGATTGGATTGGTCATTTATTGGTTCGAACAACGTAGGAGTCAGCATGAGGAAGTGCAGAAAGAAAACCGCTCGCGGGAGAGGGATGAAGAACGATCACGAATATCTCGGGAGAACGACGTAAAAAGAAATCGCGAAAATCTTTCCGACCTGCGCTTTTACAGACAGCCGGATGCTCCTTACAGAGCACTCGGCGCAATACGGCGACTCATAAATCTAGGCGAAACCGGCTTGGAAATTTCCGAAATAGATTTATCCGAGTTTGAGATAAATAAACTCTCGATCACTGATAGTGATCTACATGCAACCATATTCAAAAATAGCAACATTTCGAACGTGCACCTAAATGACTGCCGCTGCGAAGCAGCTGTATTCGTCGGCGCAACGCTAACCAGCACAAGTTTCACCAATACGTTTTTACACCGAGCGAAGTTTCAAAATTCTGTCGTTAGGGGAATGGACTTTAGAAGCTGCGATATAACCTACGCGAATTTTGATGGCGCCGACCTCAGAAGCGCAAACTTCAGCGGTGTCGACTGCAAGGGAGCTAGCTTCCACGGAGCGAATCTGAGATCTGCAAACTTTATTGACGCAATAAACCTTCCACCTGAAGTGGAAGTTGCAGCTAAAGAGCTGAATGGGCCGAAAATCGAGCGACATCGGACGCCTTAAAATTTAATAACTGGGGGGGAATCGAACCACCCTCCCGGAGTTTCCCCCGTTCGCAGCAACAGCCAGTTGAATTTTCAGATTAGCACAATCAGTGGCAGCGTCGTCAACCGAAAGGCGCCGCTGCAGAGAGCTGCAGAGCATCAGCAGCAAATCGCCTGCGCACCGCGGGTCGAGATCCCAGATCATTGCTCGGCTCCGGTGACCGCATGTCCTCGGCGAGTAGTAACCTGCTCTGGTCATATGCGGCCTCAGATCCATCGCTATTCATCAGGGCCAAGCCTGAGGCGCTGCGCATGTTTAGTCTAAGCATGCTAACCAGTAGATAACGCTGGATAATCGGCCATCCACTGACCCAAATCCCCGGACGTGGCAGCAGCTCTAGAGACTACGCTACCAAGGCGGCACAGCGAGTGACGCGCGGACTATCACGTTCGTACCGACTTCCGGGAGATTGACGACTTGATCGAGCCCCCCGCATCAGGGAAGGCTCCAACCCTTCTAGAGACTAAACTGAGGCCTGAGCTCTGCCCAATTCAAGTTAACCCATTCGGTCACTTTACCCCGGCCAGGAGAGGTAGAACGAAAATGGACTTTGAGCATCCACTCCACGCACAATCGGTCTTCTTTGCTCACATCTAGCCCGTGGTCATAAACCAGTGCGCTTCTGTCAGCCGACCAGCCAAGATGGTTCAGATAACTGAGCATCTCGTACCGCTCATTTCGGCTCAGATGCTTTGCATCATCATGAATGAGATGAGGGTTATCACCCGCCGTCGTCTTCCATTTGTAGGTTTGCCGCAGTTCGGCTCTCTTCAGCAGTGGCATTCGCTTGTGTCCCGTTAGACCCTAAGCGGGCATAGACATACGTTTTCGGTGTCCCGCGCAACGTCGACCGCTAATAGGGCACTCCGAAGCGCTTGACACCCACTGACATATCACCCTTCATTTTTTGAAGCAATAGGTCTACAGCTCTGGTCTGGTTGATTCCCCTCCTCACAGTGCCTGCATGCCAGTGAGGGATCTGGGACGACATTTTCCAGTCGAAGGCTAGGACGAAAAGGATTACGGTCTGATCACAGATACGACCAGTGTCAGCGACGAGCAGAGCGCGTCGTCAACGAATTCTCAAACCGCCTCCTTGGCGGCGGACGGCTCGTCAGAGCAAGCTATGCGGAAAGCGAAGATGGCGAGAGCGGGACGTAGCATTCTCTATCCCTAAATGGATAGATTGCTTGAGAAATATGCTGGACAACCCAGGTTGCCATGGTGAACGTTTAGACTGACACATGGTGTTCGCACGGCAAAATCCGTCTCCCAAGGCCTTAGGCCATGGCAGGGAGCGAAGCGCCTTCCCTTATAACTGGAGCAAAACCTCATCATGGAAAACCTGGAACATCCGAAGCTTTTCGTGTCCTACAGTTGGAGCTCTGCCGCCCATGAGGCTTGGGTGACAGAGCTCGCCGAAGAACTCGCCGCAGCGGGCATTCACGTAATTCTTGACAAATGGGACTTGCGAGAAGGCCAAGAAGCGACTGCTTTCATGGAGCAGATGGTCTCTGATCCAACGGTGAAAAAAGTGGTTTTGCTTTGCGACAAGCTTTATGCGGAGAAGGCGAATAGCCGTAAAGGCGGCGTGGGAACGGAAGCTCAGATTATCTCCGCAGGCATCTATAACAAGACAACGGAAGCCAAATTTGTGGCAGTAGTGCGTGAACGCGATGAAAACGGCGACCCCTACGTCCCGACCTACTACACTTCGCGCATCTATATCGACCTGTCCGACTCGGCACGTTATGCGGCCGAGTTCGACCGATTGATCCGCTGGGCACACGATCAGCCACTACATGTTCGTCCGCCACTAGGTCAAAAGCCTTCTTATCTTCAACGGGAAAGTCGAGAGGTTACGCTGGTAACGAGCGCGGAACACCGGCGTGCCATTGATGCAGTCAAGGCAGACCGCCCCTTCGCTGATCCAGCGGTGAATGACTACCTCACGGCTCTTGCCGCAGGGATGGAGCAGTTCCGCATCAGGAAAAAGCCTGATATTGCCTTTGACGATCAGGTCACCAGCAGCATTGATGACTTCCTGCCTTACCGCAATGAGGCTGTGGAGCTTATAGCGACCGTCGCCAGGTACCGGGACACTCCAGAAATTCGCCGGCACTTCCATCGTTTTCTCGAGAAATTGCTGCCTTACCAAGAACGTCCCCCAAGTGTTAACCAATGGAGTGAAACTGATTTTGACAACTTCCGGTTCATGGTGCATGAGCTGTTTTTGTATGCAGTGGCGACACTTCTGAAAGAAGAAAAATTCGAATTTGCGAATGAGCTCATTACCACTCCATTCTACATTCCAGGCAGGTCGGAGTATGGTCGCGACGCCACGGTGACTTTCGGCGCGTTTCGAACCTATGCCGCGACCTTCGATCACCGCAATCAACGGCTGAAACTTGGGCGCACGTCATTGCGGGCAGACCTGTTGGAACAACGGAGCCATTCGAGTGGTTTCAGTATGCAAGAGCTGATGCAGGCTGATTTTGTATTGTTTTTGATGGATCGCTTACAGCGGCCAACGGAGACATACCCATGGTACCCGGAGACCCTGGTTTACTCTGGGCGGCACGCCGGATCGTTCGAGTTGTTCGCAAGATCAAGATCTACGCGCTATTTCAGCCGCCTGAAAACGCTCTTAGGACTTCAGAGTAAAGCGCTTCTAGGTGAGCTGTTTGACGAGTTGGAATCGGACGGTGGAGGTTTGCCGCGCTGGGATTACCACACGTTATCGCCTCGATCGCTATCAGGCTTCGAACACCTTGATACAGCGCCGTAGGTTAGCATTGCCGTAGCTGCGGCACTCACCTTGGCGAAAGCCGATGTAATATCGATGGTTTAAGGAAAATCCGAAGAGGCACTGTTGACGCTGGCCCTAGTCACTGCGCCTCTCAGAATTTCCAGCTTGGCAGAGCCGTGTATCATTGCCGCGGAACGTGGTGACGGTACTCCATCTAGAATGACTTCAATCGCAATCTCTAGCTCGAGGAGCTACTCCTTCTCAAGTTGATCGCCGTCCGGATTAGCGTCTATGGCCTGTAAAGGCCCGCTCAACTACTTGAACTCGGCCCCACTGCATTAGACTTCAGCGTAGTGAAAAGCGACTGGGTCATTACCCTATTGCGATCAAAAAGCGTTCGTCTGAAACATGGGTGTTGAGACCCCAGACGCTAAATTTGCATTTAGAATAAAACCTGGCTAGCTCTTAAGCTAGCCATGCGTGGGAGCGGCATAGGCGATAGAGAGCCTGACATGACTGAGATTAAATGCGCACATCTATAAAAAGCTTGGTAATTTGAAAGCGTACAGACTGGCCCGAAGGCATTTTTAGCGAATCCATGATCAAGCCAACCACTCATCCAGGCTTTTGCTGCCAAAGTTCTGATTCCATTCATCTCTAACCGTCAATGAGCTATCTGCGGACTTGCTACTGTTCCCATCGAGCAGCCGGTTGCCGGTGCCTTCTTTGATGTTATTAGGCGTAAAAAGCCTGACGAGCCGAGCAATCCTTTTTCCAAGCTCCTTCGGAGTAGCAGGGTATCTTGCAAGCATATCTAGAATGTCGACAACCGGCACATTGCGATCGTTGAGCAACGCAATCAATTTATCTTCAAACTCAACAAGGGCCATTAGCTCCTCATCCATCTTCATTTTATCAATGGCAGATTCCGAGATGCTGATCTCGTTTTCAATTTGAACCACGCGGGACATATTCATTGCTACCACCACAACAATTTAGGTATTAATCAAACCCTAATCCGTTGCAGATGGGGAGCGCTAGACATGAAGTCACGAAATTATCATTTTGTGAGCCGGGACACAAATACTCGGCCGGCCTTGATTTACGGGGCCTTCAGCGATGTTCAATTTAAAATGAACAACGTTCGACAGCGTTGTAAGGCTGGGTCAACTGAATGTGAAGGTCATCAATCGACGCGTCAGAAAGGTGATTTTAAAATGCTTTGATTGAATATTTGAAATGCATCGACCGTCGATGGCTCGCAGAAGGGTGGGCCTACCGCTAGATGTGCTGGTTTTTTGAACCTGGCGGACGATGTCTCCCATTTTTGCATTTTAAATGAGATCGGATTCAAGAGATCTCCACGCCCGGGAAGCCCTTGGTGAATACCAGCCACGCGAGCGCTAGAAAATCGTCCCAGTGGCGCCACGGCTGCTCCCGCAACGCCTGCTTAGCTCTGCCTATGGTGCGCACCGCTCTGGATTTCATTTTGAATTGAGAATGGATGCGCATCGGTCGTTGGGGGATCAGAGCCTATCCGACGTCCCATGTGCGTGACTCGGAAAAGCGGTCGGGGCCATTTTAAAAGGGCGCCAAAGCGTGTTGATTCCTGGCGACGATACGCGCGCCCCCAATGGAGACCCGGTACCGATTTCAATTCAAAATCGGGTGTTCAGCGCTGCCTGATGGCTAAGGATTTGGAGCCCCTGCCATTGTGTTGTTTAACTAGGGGTCGACGTCTTGTCCGCAGAATCGAAAGGTGTCAGATCTGATCCGCTATTCTAAAGAGATGGCGCGTCTTCAGACCTTCCCGTAGGGAATGAGATCGGGATTCACGAGATCTCCACGCTCGGGAAGCACTGGGTGCAAAGCGGCCACGCGAGCGCTAGAAGATCGTCCCATTGGCGCCACGGCTGATCCGGCAACGCCTGCTTAGCTCTGCCCCTGGTGCGCACCGCTCTGGATTTCATTTTGAATTGAGAATAGATGCGCATCGGTCGTTTGGGGATCAGAGCCTAGCCGACCCGCCCTAAGCGTGACCCGGAAAAGACATTGGCGCCATTTTAAAAGGGCACGGAAGCGTCTGAATTCAGGGCGACAGTACGTTGGCCGCCCAACGGACGCTCCGGTACCAATTTCAATTCAGAATCGGTTGTCCAGCGCCGCCTGATGGCTAGGGATTTAAAGCCCCTGCCCTGATGTTACGTTTACCTAGGGGTTAACGTCTTTTCCACAGAATCGAAAGGTGTCAGTTCTGATCCGCTATTCTAAAGAGATGGCGCGTCTTCAGACATTCCCGTGGGGTAAGCGCTTACTGCCGAAAAGGGTTTCCAAACCCAAGCCGTTGTGATGACCACATGATACCCTCGGGCCTTTGGTTCGCAGTCGGCAGATTGCAATAAAGGATGAGACATGGACGCACATGAACTGTATAGCTTTCTGAGAGATCCGCACCTGCTTGAGCTGATTGAACTCAATAAAATTTCGAACAATGTCTTCGATATTATTAAGCTCGGCGAAAATCAAAATTCGGAGATGCTTGCATGGTGCATGAATCCCAATGAAGGCCATGCACAAGGTGATGCCGTGATACGCGACTTTCTCGAAAGCGCATACGCAGCTAGCGATAACTGCATCTACGACAACAAGAAGTTTTTCGTCGAATGGACACCTGGGCGAATTAGGACTACTAGTTTCGGCGCGGCTTTCGTGACGCGCGAGCTGAAAATTAAAGTCGACGATGGCACTGCCAACGGAAGGCTCGACTTGTTTTTGGTAGACCCCCAAAACAAAATCCTCATCACTATAGAGAACAAGGTAAAGGCGTCGCTTAATGCCACTCAGCTTGAAAAGTATGTAGCCGCAGTCAGAGCTCAGTTGGCCTCTCGGAAAGTCTTCTCTGAGTATAACCTTGCGTTCGTTGTAATAGACAAAGACCTGGATGCTTATACGGAGGAGCAAATCGGCGCGTTGGGGAAGAGATGGGCGTTAATGGACTATCAATGGTTAGAGCTTTCTGCGAATCGAGCGAGGCACAACCTTACCCGGGGAAACCAAGCAGCACAGATGCTTGCGTCCTACTGCCAGAGCGTCACAAGTTGGGAGGATCCAGCCAGAAAGGAGCTTAGCGAGATAATGGCTGATTTGGTACTTACTCACCCGACCGTTATAGAGTGCCTTCGTAAGCTTGACGGTACTGCAATGGATCGTTGGGTTTCCTCAACGCTGGCAGGGCATGAAGGTGAGTTGACTCTATTCCTAGCTCAGCACAAAGAGATTTGTCAAAAGCTGATCAGCATTAAAGGGGTGGCGAGCCTTTTACCGAAGCTAAAAAAAGCAATGCCAATGTTACCTGCGAATTGTATTGAAGAAGGTGGGTACTGGTTTGTTATAAAACCTCCGTCCGCTTTAAAAATCGAGCGGGAAGATTATCGAGCGATTTTTATCGATCTATATCGCCTTCAAATTTCTACTGCTAAGTCGCCAAAATTCAATGTGAAGCTGGTCTGGGTAAAGAGTGGCTTCGATCCAGCTACCTGCTCTGAAGCTGCGTTGCGTGAAAAATTCGAGCCTGAATTCAAAGAACTTGGCAAGCGCGCCAACTCGGATACAAGGCGCATCATGCTCGCTGAACATGTTACGCCCACTGAGGCCATAGCCGTGGCCGCGGAAACCGTTGAAAAAATAGAGCAGCTACTCAAAGCGCATCTCAAGACGCTGTGAGTTTCAAAATTCGCCTGTCCTGACCGGATGCACTCGACCCACTCCTGAAGGTGATCCATCGACTGCATTGGCCCGAATACGGCCATTTCATGAAGAGGTAACGCTATGGCGAGAGGGTCGATTCTCTCTCGGCATGCCCCTCTGCGTAAGAGGAGCCGTAGGAAAGGCTGCCGTTCAGTATCTTTTAAAGCTTGCTGCGCCGAATATCAGCCCTCTAGCAACACGTAGCAGCAATCAGGCAACGCTCGTTGTGGATATTTGATTGGTCTGATCTGCGCCTCTGCGTCGCCCTGTGCGACCGGAGGCTTTGTCAGCTTGCCGACTGGGGCTGGACTGGTTCCGACGCGTGTGAAGCCTCCAAAGCAGTCTTTTGGTTGGTGATCCCGAATGGTATGTGTACCGATGGCACAACTGCGCTGGCTGACTTTAGATGCCCTGACTGGTCATCGAAGAAAATATGCGGCTTCAGAACGCCCAACACCTTGCCCTTCTCGATACCACCCAGGAAAAATGCGTCATTAGCCATCACGCCCCAACTCTTGAGTGTGTTCATGGCCCGCTCATGGGAAGGTGCATTTCGCGCAGTGACAATGGAGACCCGGATGCGGTTTTTGTAGCTGGGATTAGTTTTCTTGTGCTCCTCTTCAACGGACTGGATCTTGGCAATGCGCACCATAAACTCTTTCAGAGGCCCTGGGTTGTGAGGCTCCATGACATTCTTGACCTCATGAGCATGGAATCTTGTCAGCCCCTCTGTCTGCATCACGGTTTCAGATTCGTCACCCGCGAGAACACCATCGAAGTCGAAAGCGATACGCAAAGTCTGGTCGGACTCATCATCATCGAACTTTGAGTTCAGCATCTGGCCAGCAGGATGCCCAGCTTTGATCGCAGCGCCTACATCATCCTTATCGCTAGAAAGAAACAAGGCGATGTTGAGTGCCGGGATGTATTCATAGGGAGACCGACCCTGCATGAAGATGGCCCGCGTCATCGGCAAACCATAGTGCTCGATGGTCTTCATTACGCGCATGCCCGTATCGGGGTCATTTTTAGAGAGTAAAACTACTTCGACGAGAGGGTCTGAGAGATCAGGCGCAAGATCATTCAGCGATAGCAGGCGTTTGATAAACGGATAAGCGATCCCCCTGGGCAAAGGGTTATTCAGATTCGCTTCCTGAAATTTGCGGTATTTTTCCTCACCTTCACTTTTAAAGACTGCGTCCGACTCCTGCAAATCAAATACGGCGCTTGAGGCCACCCCGATGACCAAGCGACCTTCTAATTCATAAGGCATACAGCACTCCCCAAACCCGGCTCAAAGCCTGGCACTCTAACATCCGCAGACCGACTGCGGCTAAGGCTCCGCTGCGGTGATTCGGTGCTCTTAGTCGCGCGGACTCCCAAAGATGGGAGGCTGTGCGGTAGAGAGTAGATCCGAATGCGATGCGTAACGGCACCTGAATGCCTATTTCAATATGGATGATTCCTGTACCGTCGGAAATCTAGGATCCTTGGAGCCGTCCCTCGCCACAACTGCGTGTATGCCTTAAGGCCACTGCCAAGGAGCCGTCTGCAATGCGCTCAAAATTCTCAGGCAGCGTAACGGGCCAGCAGCGCCGTACCAAGCCGCTCGACCAGATCTGCGAACTCAAGCGCCGCACTTTCTTTGATTAGCAGCCGCTGTCCAACCTGATAGGTCGTATCGCCACTGCGTGTCACGTAGTCGTTATCGACCATACCCTGCTGGTGCGCGAGAAGATGGCGTTGCTGATAGAAGATGCGCAGTTGCGTGAGAGCACCGCCCTCCAGTAGCTGACCGTATGAAATGCCGAGCTCGGCCTCCCATAAAGCGGAGCCTGCATCAATATTCTGAAAGGCATTACGCCGCGGCTCTTTGCCGGTTCGAGCTTCATAAAGCTGCTCGGCAAGCCGTTGGAAAGAAGTCACTGTATCTAAAATGGCCTTCTCCAAGAGAGTCCGGGTCATCACATCAGCTTCGTCTGGCCCTAGTACCCCACTCAGCGTTTCACCTAATCCTGCCGACGTCCGGATAGTCGCTAACGTTTGGAAAAAAGTGTGGCTCGCCGAGTTTTTTCCGCAACTCGGACAGAAATAGGCTGCTCCAACATAGGAATATCTGCACGCGCAATCATCGCAAGCAGTGCGCAGCCGCATCGGCTCCGCTGCAGCGATCGGTAAAAGGATAGCGTCCTCGCCGCCTTTGACGTTCAACGTGATGCTCAAGAAAGCACCCGGCTTCTGTCGTCGTTTAGAGGCTTGGGCATCTGCTCGCATTGCCCCGTTCAGGCCGTTGATAACAGTGCCTCGCACATACTCCTTCGACGCTTCAATCTGAGCCGTTGTGTACCATGACTTGGCGGGAGCCGCGTGCCTGCAAGATGGGCAGAAAACCTCTTCGTCCCTTACGACACTCTTCCAATCATCACCTAAGATTTTGAATTGGAAGAGGCATGCCTCAGAAGGACACTCTTTGTCGATGTACCCCTCCTCGTCGCTTTCGAGGGGCACAGACACCTGCGTGCTCGCGGCTAGTCGACGAAGCTCTTTCTGCAAATTCTCAAACATGCGACACCGTCCTGTTCATTTCGGCGATGCAATGTAGATACCACGAGTGAGGATTTGCAGCCAGCTCGGTCAACTTGGTAAAAAATTCGGCCAAGCTGGGCTGAAGCGTCAGGTATTGCCGAACTTCATCTAGCTGTGAAGCTCCCTGCGTAAGGATCACAACATTGTCGGACGCTGGCATGCAGCTACTCACACCTTGCCAGTGGATCCGAGGGCTCGGCGTGGGTAGGTTCCAATCAGTCTGCTGTCGGCTCCACCGTGGTACCTGATGTGGAGGCTACGTCATGCTTCTTTGAACTCGCACGATTTTTTCGCCCTTGAATGCGTTGCCGAAAAGCTTGGTGCTTCGCATGCAGCGCCTGAGCGGCAGTCACACTGCCGGCCGCTTGACCACTCAAATCCAATCGCGGAGCATCCTCAATCATGCTTGCCCAGTACCGGGCGCCGCGGCACCAAGTCGAAATCGCAAGTCCGAGTTGTTCGCTGGTTAGCCCAAGGAGCTCCAGGTGTTGCTCAGCATCCTTAAGAATGCCCTCTTTGAGCGGAACCTTCGGTGCCGGACTTTTAGGAAAGGCTAATGGAAAATGCTTCTGCAATGGCCAGATCGCTTCAACCGCCGGATCCTGCTGGTGAGGCTTTGGGTTCGCGGATTTGCTTTGCTTAGGACGTGTCGCGCCATCGGCTTTTGCAGGTTCTTTTTCAGCCCTGAGGCGGTCACGCAGCTCAGCTAATTGTTCAAAGCCCATCGTTCTATTCACTGCTCGATGATTGATTGCCGGGTAGAAGGATATTCCATGCAGCGCTTGGAAGCATCTGAGAGATAGACCAATTCACCCCTGGGTTCGTGAAAACGCTTGCCGCACCGTATTGAACGTAGCCAACCGCAGGCCCCCTCTTTGTGCCGTAGCCCCCCACAGCGCTGATATTTGCATCCGCCCTGCTAGACAAAGCCTCCAATATATCCAGGCCGCGAGGCTTGAGAGGCTAACTCGCGCTCGCCGGTAGCGATCCGTTGTACAGACAGCTATGCGCCAGAAGTGGGCACTCGATCGTATAAAATATGAGTATCCGTGAGCCGCATTGTCTAAAGAAAGATTGGGAGCCGTGGATGCAGCTATGACCTCTTCCTGTTCTCCCTGTTCCAGTCGGCTTCAGGGTGCCGATTTATCAGTTCTTCCTCAAGGTAATTTCTGAGCGACTCAGGGTGCACTTCAACCCAAGCGATCTGAACCATTCCACGATCACACGCATGCGCCAACACTTTGGCCAACTTCGCCCCCGTCTTTTCGTGCTTTCGGAAAAGATGATTTTTTATCCTTTCCCGCGCGAGTTTCTTTCTTGTCTTACCAAGATACCTCAGCGAGGATTCCTTTTCGCCGTACGCGCTGGTAAAGATGGCGTAAAGGTTGGAGGATCCAGAAGCGCTGTCCAATATCGATTTATTGGTTCGAACCAGAGCTATACCATCCCAAGGTGCAGTTTGGGCGGGCGGGAACGTGACGCTTACACGCTGGGCGGGATCCAAAAGACGTGTTTCTACCTGGGAAAGAAACTCTTCCAATGACGAAATCTGGTCGTACTGCATGGCGAAATTAAGTTTCCTGATGTCTGATAATTTAACTATTAGATGGGCAAAAATCGCTTCAAGGACTGGCTGTCTGCACAACCTCTTCGTTTAGAAATTCGCGCTAGGTGCCGCCCGTGTAACCTCCTGCTTCCTGCTTCCTGCTTCCTGCTTCTTGCCTAAGCCGGCAGTTTTTTGGGCGGTAGGAAAGCAGCTGCAATAGAGGAATTAGGCCCGTTATTAAGCTCACAACCGATCAGCGAGTCTACTCATTAGTGGGCTGGCTCAACACCTGCTTGCAAAAGTCGAGGTCGCCGGTGAAGTAAGCACGTCTAACAGATTTATTCATTCGTCCTATTTTTCGAGAGCAAAATAATATTTAAGCACCCGCGTATTCCCTCAATCAAGAACCGGACTCCCGCGCCTTATGCATATTATCCCTTCTATCCATAGCTTCCTTCTTTGCTGGAGCCAACATATCTAAGCATTTTTTGGTGAGAGTCTCATGCTCCATGAGCATCTTGGCTAGTATGCTCGCAATGATGTCCAGCTTATCGCCTGCGTCGTCATCCTGAGCACGATCCGCAATATATGACGCAGCCACGCAGTACAACTGAACAGCATGAGTTGCTAGGTAAAAGGCGAACGAGATCTTCTCCGCCGCTTGCCCTTCAAATCGATCTTCTCTCTCTTTATCAGTGCCGGGAATCGCTTCCATCAAGTATCGATTAAAAATATCATTACTGAAACTGTGTGTAGAGTCTGAGGCGGGCGCAAACAGCTGGTGGTATAGGAACTCGTAACCTGAATTTTTGAAGCGATCAAAAACATTTGGCCAACCTTTGACACCCTTCGTGTTCAAGTCCACGAACAAACTTTTTACATAAGCGTTGGATTCTATTAGACCAGAAGCCCCTTCCACACCTTCGGGCTGATTATGTCTTTCGGCGTACAATTTCCACTTTTCCGCCCGATCCTTAGTTCTCTGGAAGTAATACGAAAACAACGATTTAGGTGTGTTCGCGGTAAGATCCTTGGTGAACTGAACGAAGTTTATCGAGTTTTCAAGCGATGTACGGGACAGTGTCTCCGCTGCTGAATAGCTGCCAATTTTCAGGCTCTGCAGTATTGCTCTGTTTAGATCCGCGACTATCTCTCCAACAGCATAGCAACACACCTTTGTCGCCATTTTGAATTCACCGGCGCCGTCCAAACTGATGCTTTCTAACACCTCCTCAATCCTCCGCTGGAGTTCCTCAAGGGCGGGGAGATGGCGAACATGCTCCATGTGCGGGTTCGTAAAATGCTCTTTTCTATTGAAGTGATCCATGTTCTTCCTTAGCTCAATGGATTGGCCGGATTGGCGATTTGATTGGAGGATGCTGGTTGAACGGCTGAGTCGTTCGGGCTAGGTCATCACGACTGTGCAAAGTAAGCGTCCGGCGAAGTCACCTACCCGATCCCCGCAATAAGGGCGATGTTCTCCACTTAAAAATACGTGGACACCA
>NZ_MDEN01000048.1 GCF_001705435.1 Pseudomonas graminis | reverse complement strand
CCAGGAGCAAGCACCCTTGGTTACTTGGGGTGCTTTTCCAAGTAACTCGCCGAAGGCGAAACAGTCTGCCCCCAGGCAGACGCCCTTGGTCTTCATGAGCCCCGCCGCAGTTCTAAAACCGGGGACAGATTAATTTACGATGAAGCGCTGTAAATAAATCAGTCCCCTTTCAGAGTCCCCTTTCAGAGTCAGTCCCCTGTCAGGGCGCCGACGACGCCTGCCACAATCCGGTCCACCTCATCCCCATCGACCACCAACGGCGGCAACAACCGAATCGTCTGCCCCCGCGTCACGTTGATCAACACCCCATACTCCCGCGCCGCCACCAGACACACATCCCGAATCGGCCGCGTCAACTCAACCCCGATCATCAACCCCATCCCCCGCACCTGCGCCACATCAGGGTGCCCCGCCAGCGCAACGCGCAAGCCCGCCAACAACCGCTCACCCTGCACCGCCGCATTACGCAAAAGCCCCTCCCCCTCAACGATATCCAACACCGTACAACCCACCCGGCACGCCAACGGATTACCGCCAAACGTACTGCCATGACTGCCCGGCGTGAACAACCGCGCCACCGCCGTCGTCGCCAGACACGAACCAATCGGAATGCCATTGCCCAACGCCTTCGCCAGCGTCATGACATCGGGCATGATCCCTTCATGCTGAAACGCAAACCAGCGACCCGTCCGGCCGATGCCGGTCTGAATCTCATCCAGCATCATCAGCCAGCCATTCTGCGTGCAATGATCGCGCAGCGCCTTCAGATACCCCGGCGGCGGTAACGCCACGCCACCCTCCCCCTGAATCGGCTCGACCAGCACGGCGACAATGCGCTCGCCATACGCCGCCGTCGCCTGTTTAACCGCGACGATGTCACCGAAACCCACCTTCACGAACGCCCCCGACATCGGCTGATAACCCAGCCGCGCGGCGCCGTTGTCACTGGCCGACAACGTGCCGAGGGTGCGGCCGTGAAAGGCGTTGTCCATCACCAGCACCAGCGGGTGCTCGATACCTTTGGCCCAGCCATACAAACGCGCCAGCTTGAGCGCGGTCTCGTTGGCCTCGGCGCCGGAATTGTTGAAAAACACCTGCTCCAGTCCCGACAGCCGGGTCAGACGCTGCGCCAGCTTCTGCTGCCAGTCGATGCGGTAATGGTTGGACGTGTGCAAGAGCAGCCCGGCCTGCTCGCTGATCGCCGCGACAATCTGCGGATGGCTGTGACCGACGTTGGTCACGGCGACACCCGCGACAGCGTCCAGGTACTGACGGCCGCTGTCATCCCACAGCCGCGCGCCTTCGCCACGAATGAAGCTCAAGGGCATCGGTTTGTAGGTGTTCATCAGGCAGGCGGCGGTCATGTCGGTGGCTCCATCACGGGTAAGTGAGGCCAGTATCGTTAGCCCGTTCTGATGTATAAAGATCGCCATCCTTCAGTGACTTTAAAGCAGGACTTGATAATGGACGTGTTTCTGGCGATGACGGTGTTCGTCAAAGTGGTGGAAGGCGGCAGCATGACCGCGGCCGCGCGCCAGTGCGAAATGTCGACGACCATGGTCGGCAACCACCTCAAAGCCCTGGAGCAGCGCTTGGGTGTGAGCCTCTTGCAGCGCACCACGCGCCGGCAAAACCTCACTGAATTTGGCCTGGAATACTACCGGCGTTGCGTCGAAGTGCTGGGGCTGGTCAACGACTCCGAGCGCATGGCCGAACAGGCGCAGACAGAGCCCAGCGGCACCTTGCGCGTCACCGCCCCGCCGGCCTTCGGCGCCGAACGCCTGGCGCCGCTGCTCAGCGATTTCGTTCAACGCTACCCCGAGATCAAGGTCGAGGTGGTGCTCAGCAATCAGACCATGGACCTGATCGAGCACGGCTTCGACGCCGCCATCCGCCTCGGCACCCCGGAATCATCGGCGTTGATCGCCCGGCCACTGCAGGACTACACCCTGACCATCTGCGCGGCCCCCGCCTACTTGAAACGTCGGGGTACCCCGAAAACCGCCGACGACCTGCGCGACCACGATTGCCTGGCGTTCGCCTACCCGGCCGGTGACGACTGGCGTGCCGCCGAAAAACTGTGGCGCCTGACCGGCCCCGACGGCGTGATGGGAGTGCCGGTGTCGGGCTCGATGATCGTCAACAGCACGCCGGCGCTGCGCCAGGCCGTGCTCGCCGGGATGGGCGTGTCGATGCTGCCTGACGTGCTCATCAGCGAGGACCTGGCCAGCGGAAAGCTCGTGCCGTTGCTGCAGGATTACCAGCCGCCCAGCCGCACGCTGTGGCTGATGTACCCCCAGGACCGCTACCGCCTGCCCAAGGTGCGGCAGTTCGTCGAGCACGCGTTGCGCGCCTGGGGCAAATAAGCGCTCACGCCAGCGACGTCCCCAACGCGAATTGATAGCAGGCATGTCGGCTATCGACCGACAGAAATAGTGCCCCGTTGCCCCCATCGATACAGTCGTCGCAACACTCAACGACAGGCATCGAGGTCGACAATGTCACGGGCCATCAAATTTCATCGCTTCGGCAAAGCCGATGTGCTCTGTTGCGAGGAGCAGCCTGACCGGTCCCCCGGCCCACAGGAAGTGTTGGTGCGTGCCGAAGCCATCGGCATCAGCTGGGACGACGTGTTGTGGCGGCAGAACCTGTCACTGGCACCGGTGCAACTGCCAGCGGGGCTGGGCAGCGAAATGGCCGGCGTCGTCGAAGCCGTGGGCGCTGGGGTGACCGACCTGAAGGTGGGCGACAAAGTGGCAAGCTTCAAAGCCATGAGCGCCAACCAGCACCCGGTGTATGGCGACCACGTGATGGTGCCGCGCAACGCGCTGACCCGATACCCGGACGCACTGACACCGGTGCAAGCCAGCGTTCACTACACGCCGATGCTGCTGGCCTGGTTTGCCTTCGTCGAGCTGGCCAACGTGCAACCCGGCCAGACCGTTCTGGTCACCGACGCGACCTACAGCCCCGGAATTGCCTTCGTGCAGTTGGGCAAAACGTTGGGGCTGCGGGTCATTGCCGCGACGCCCCACGCGGAGGACCGTGTATACCTGCTGGCGAACGGCGCCCATCGGGTGATCGTCACCGACGAGGACGACATCTGCCTGCGCATCGAGTCCATGACCCACGGCCACGGCATCGAAGCAGTGTTCGACGGACTGGGCGGCATGCAGATGTCGATGCTCGGCGACGTGTTGGCGCCCCGCGGCAACCTGGTGCTGTACGGCCTGCGCGGCGGCAACAAGACACCCTTCCCGGCGCAGCAGGCGTTTCGCAAGAACATGCGCTTCCACGTGCACTGCCTGGAAAATTTCACCGGCAAGCCGGAGCTGGGCATCGAGCAGAACGGCCCTGCACTGCAACGGGCACTGGACGCCATCAACGAACTGACCGCCAAAGGCCTGCTCAAGCCGGACATTCACCGCACCTGGCCGTTCGAGCAGTTCGGCAAGGCCCACAACCACCTCGACGAGCACCCGGTGCGCGGCCGCGTGGTCCTGAAAGTCAGATAAGCACACGCCGCCGTTCACATCGGGTAACAGACCTGAAGAACTGCCTTGGTTGACGTCGGAGACGCGACGGCCACACTCCAGAAAAGGACTTTCCGAGCGAATGACCGCTCACCCCGCTCCGCCCGCGGAGCTCCATCACACGTCAAGGAATGACTGTATGCCCCTCAACTCATCCGCTGCATCCCGCCCGCCCCATGTCGACTGGATGGCGCAAACGGCTGAACTCGGCCGCTTGCGCATCGACCAACTCATCCTGCCCGGCGCCCACAATTCCGGCAGTGACAAGCTGTCCCCCAATTTCGCCGTACCTCAGGAAATGGCCCAGGACGTCGCGCCCCTGGAACAACTGCGCCAAGGGGTGCGCGCGCTGGATCTGCGCGTGGCGTTTTATTCAAAGTACGAAAAGGGTGACCCGCGGCGTTTTCAGCTGTTTCACCTGACCTCGTCGGGGCGCACGGTCGCCGGGGATATTCTGGCGTGCGTCCAGGGCTTTTTTGAAGAACTGGAGCAGAACGGCTCCCCGGCGCGTGAAATCGTTGTTCTGGATTTCCACCAGTTCAAGGATTTCACCGAACTGACCCATCGGGAATTTCAGGGCCTGCTCACCTCAACCCTGGGCACAAGGACAGTGCCGCGCACCCTGCGCCAACTCACCCTGGAAGACATCTGGAACGATCACCCGGGCAAGAACGTGGTGCTGGCCTACAACCGGAATTCGGGTGACGAGCTGCTGTGGCCCGGGGTCAAGCAACGCTGGCCCGGGGCGAACCTGTTCAACACCAACACCCTGAAGGCGTTCATCAACGAAGTCGCGGTGGAGTACAAACCCGAGTTCAGCCTGACCGCCATCCAGTGCGCCAAGTATTCGCTGCCGCTGCACGCACCCAGTGACCTGAGCCGGAAGATCGATCAGTGGTTCGAATCGACGGACGAGAACAGCTTCATTCAGAATTTCTACATCATCAACACCGACTGGACCCTGCGCAGCGCCCTGATCGCTCAGTGCCGTCACGCCAATGGTGTGCGTGCCCGCTTCACTGTGCGCCATCCCGATCTACCGCTGCAGCCCAAGCGGCGAGCCGTCAGCGTCGGGTGATCAGCAGCGGGTGATCAGACCCTGGCGGGCGACGCGGATCAGCTGGTGAATCACCGCCTCCGCGCGCTCGGCCGTGGGCGCCTGGATGACCGCCAGATCAAACTGATCGTTGCTGAAGCGCTCGAGGGCGTCGTGGGTTTCGATGAATTGAATGAGGAAAGCGTGGGGGCCGCCCTGGCGACGCGGCCAGCCGTCGAGGTAACGCAGCAGCGTCGGCTGATGGGCACCGCCCAGAAGGATTTGAGGATTGCGACGATTGAACTGGCTGGCGATGGGCGCCAGACGAACGAGGGGACGCGGGTGGGAATGACTGCTCATAGTGTCGTTTTCTCTGCCTCATTGATCCGCTGGGCAGCGGTGAGAGGCAACACCGAACCAGCGCTTTAGCGGAATTTCGATGACGATTGACCGTCACCCGGCGCCCCGCAAGTAGCTGTTTAAATCGGCGCATGAACGGCATCCTAGAGAAGCGGCGTGGGCATTGTCAATCAGCGGCTCCTGTCGTTTGTTGGCTGAACCGAACGCAAAAAAAATCCCGGCGTCGCGAGAGGCCGGGATTGGGTTGCCAGGAAGCTGGCCGGGGAATCAGCGACGTGCGATCAATCGATCCAGGGACAGGCGGCCGGCGCCTTCGAAGAGCACCGCCACAGCGCCGGCAATCAGCGCCAAGCCAAACTCGTAACCGTTGTTGGCCATGAACAAGCCGTTGTGAATGTGCACCGTGAGGATCGCCACCACCAACATCACGATCACCACCAACGCCGCAGGCCGTGCCAGCAGGCCAAGGAACAGCGCCAGACCCCCGAAGAATTCTGCGCTGCCGGACATCAACGCCATTAGGTAGCCAGGGTTCAGGCCCAGGCTCGCCATGTACTGGCCGGTGCCTTCAAGGCCATAGCCGCCGAACAGGCCGAACAGCTTCTGGCTGCCGTGGGCCATGAGGATGATGCCGATAAGGATCCGCAGACCGGTGATGCCGAAACCGGCGTGGGTGTTGAAGATCGATTTGAGTTGAGCATTCATGGCGGGCATTCCGAGGGGTGTGAGAATGGCGCCATCATAATCGGCTCTATAAATATGATAATCACAAAAAACTCGCCATATCTATCGAATCATTAGATTGTTCAGCGCGTGGCCGGACGCTCCAGTGAACTGCGGGCCTGATCAAATGCCAGGTAGTACTTGTTGACGCTGTTGACGTAACTCACGACGTTCTTGCCGCCCTGCTCCATCGCCACACGCTCGACCTGAAAAAACCACTGGTTCGGGTTAAGCCCCTGGCGCTTCGCTTCCGCGCGCATGGCTTGCACCCGCTCCGGTCCGAGGTTGTAGGCGGCCAGGGTGAAGGCCATGCGCTCGCGCTCGTTGATTTTCGGGCTGGCGAAAAACTTGCGCCGCAGCAGCGCCATGTATTTGCTCGCCGCCTGCACGTTGCCGTCGAGGTCATGAATATTGTCGACGCCGACGCGCTGGGCGGCCGACGGCGTAATCTGCAGCAGGCCCGTGGCGCCGCTGCCACCCTTGGCAACCGGGTTGAGGGAAGATTCCTTGAACGCCACGGCGGCGAGGTCCAGCCAGTCCATCTTCTGTTTGTCGGCATGCAGTTGCAGCGTGGGGCGGAGTTTTTCCAGGCGCTGACGGTCTTCGCGGGCCAGCGGATTGTGGATCTGGTAGCGGTCCTTGTAGGCGGTCTGGAAGGCAGCGTCCTGATTGCGCGGCGGTTCGTAGGTTTGCAGGAAACGGTCAACGGCGCCGCGCAACACCACGGCGTCCTTGCGCACAAACCAGTTCATGTCGCCCGGATCGCTCAAGGCCGCAGCGCGGTCGATGCGCAGCTTCGGCATCACTTTGGCCCAGCGCTCGGCGATCGGTTGCTCGACCACGGTCAGGTGATAAACCCCGGCCTGGACCATTTCCAGCACGTCTTCCACCGCCAGGCTCGGGTCGACCCACTCGATCTTCACCGGCGGCAATTTGCGCAGGGCCAGTTTCTGGTTGAGCTGAAGAATGGCTTCATCGGCGGCGCTGCCGCTGGTCAGCATCAGTGTGCGGCCGGAGAGTTGTTCCGGGTGTCGGAGCCCGCGCTCACCCTTGACGCCGACCACCACCAGCGGCACCTGGGCCACCACCGGTTCAGACGCGTCTACGTAATGCGCGGCGCTGGCGTCGAGCAGTTCGCCCGGCGCAACCATGTCACCTTCGCCCCGCTGCAGCGCGGCAAGCAATTGGTCCTTGGCTTTGGGAATGAGTTTGAGGGAGATTTTCTGACCGTCGCGGGCATGTCTGTTGAGGTAGGTTTCGAACGCCTGCAAGCGACGGCACTCGACCCCCACGGGCTCACCCTGAACTTCAGCGGAGCTGTTACGGCTCTGATTGACCAGCACCCGCAGGACTTTGCCGCTGCGGATTGCCGGCAGGTCGCGCACCTGATTCTTCTTGATCACCACGGGCGGGCCGGCGGGTCGCGGTGACGCATGGCCGGGCACGGCCATGACGCACATCAGGGAAAACAGGGACGCTCGGATCATTGACGCTCCGACGAAAGGCCGAAAAAGACGGGCTTGAAGTCTGCGTCGCGCAGCTGACCGGCTCGCGGCGTGCATCGCGGCGTGCGTCAACAAAACGGGATCACAGGGTTCGGGTATTCCAAGCAGTTGAGCCTGCTTGTTTTTTATCGCTTCAATCGCTCTGTTATTCTTCTCGGCCTCTGGCCTGAGGTAGCACCATGCAACTAATAGACATTGGCGTCAACTTGACCAACCCCAGCTTCGCCGCCCGCGAACGCGAGGTGGTGGAGCGCGCGTACGCCGCCGGCGTCGGTCAGTTGATCCTCACCGGCACCGATGTCGAGGGCAGCGAAAACGCCCTTGTGTTGTCGCGCCAGCTTGATGAAAGCGCCGAGCGATTGTTCAGCACTGCCGGCATTCATCCGCACTCGGCAAGCGCCTGGACGGGCGAAACCGAAAACCAGCTCAGGGCCCTGTTGCGTGAAAAGACGGTCTGCGCCGTGGGTGAATGCGGGCTGGATTTCAATCGCGACTTCTCCCCTCGCCCACAGCAGGAAAAGGTCCTGGAAGTGCATCTGGCTTTGGCTGTCGAGTTGCAGCTGCCGGTGTTTCTCCATGAGCGCGACGCCGACGAGCGCCTGCTCGCCATTTTGCGGGACTACCGCGACCAGCTCCCGGCGGCGGTGGTGCATTGCTTCACCGGGGAAAAACGCGCGCTGTTCAACTATCTGGACCTGGATCTGCACATCGGCATCACCGGCTGGATCTGCGACGAACGCAGGGGCACGCACTTGCACCCGCTGGTCCGCGAAATTCCGCGCGGCCGCCTGATGCTGGAAAGCGACGCGCCCTACCTGCTGCCCCGCACCTTGCGCCCCAAGCCGAAGAACGGCCGCAACGAACCGGCCTATCTGCCCGAGGTTCTTCGCGAAGTGGCGCTGCATCGAGGCGAGAGCCCAGAGGATGTCGCGGCCCACACCACTGATTGCGCACGGGCGTTTTTTGCGTTGCCGGTGGTGGAAGCTGCCACTCAAGCGTCGTAACAGTCGCAACAGTCGCAACAACAGGCGCCGGCATGTTCGCAGGTCGAAGTTGCAGGCGCGCCGTCTGACGTGTCATCCCATAAACACCCATTGACCCAGATCAACGCTTCGCGTCTTCAAAGGGCACAAAATGATGGCACCTTGCCTTATCTCGTGCACCCACAGAAGACTTCCACCATGGCCCGCTGGCTGAGCAATGTTTCGCTGAAATACAAGTTCTGGGCGGTCAACGCCGTTGCGTTTTTCACCACGCTGTTGCTGGTCCTTTACGCCCTGCAGCTGGAACAACAAACCCGCGCCAACGACGCCAGGGCCGCCGCGCAGGCCGAAGCGCAGTTGTTGAGCGCCTGGCCCGCCGGGCAACCACTGCCAGCGGCGGCCCACCGTTTGACGTATCCAGCGGGACAGGTGCCGGTGTTCAACGGTCAGCCCGTGCCCTCCCTGAGCACGGTCACCGGCTGGGCCGACCTGAAGGCCGACACAGACGGTACGCCTCTGATCGGCGCCTATGTCATCCAGCGCGGTGATCAACGCATCGCTGTGCTCGCCGCTGCGCCACACCTGCTGCAACTGGTGGGCGAGCGTTTTGTCCAGTACGCGGTCGCGGTGTTCATTCTGATGCTCGCCATGCTCGGCGCGTCGCAACTGCTGATCCGCTTTCTGCTGACCCACCTCAACACCCTCAAAGACGTAATGCTGCATGTTGAACGCAGCGGCGACCTCTCGGCGCGCGTGCCACTCGCCGGTGAAGATGAAGTCGGGCAGATGGCCAAGGCCTTCAACGCCATGCAGGCCGGTTATCAACGCATCGTCACCACCGTGGCCCACTCCGCCGCCCGCCTGGATGCAGGCGCGGGCCAACTGGCGTCGGGCATGAGCGAGGTGCGCCAGGGCATGCTCGGCCAGCAGAGCGAGACCGACCAAGTGGCAACGGCCATCAATGAAATGACCGCCACCGTCCACCACATCGCTCAACACGCCGGTGCCACCCGTGATCAATCCCGGAACGCTGATAAGCTCGCGGGCACCGGCAAAGCCGTGGTTGATCGGGTCGAGGCGTCCATCGCCGGGCTGTCCAGCGGGGTGCAACAGACGGCCGGGATGATCCAGCGGCTGGCCGAGGACAGTCAGAAAATCAACGGCGTGGTGAGCGTGATTCACAGCATCGCCGAACAGACCAACCTGCTCGCCCTCAACGCCGCCATCGAAGCGGCCCGCGCTGGCGAGATGGGACGCGGCTTCGCGGTGGTGGCCGATGAGGTGCGGCATCTGGCGCGTCGGGTGCAGACGTCCACCGACGAGATCACCACCATGGTCTGCACCCTGCAGGCGGGCACCCGCGATGCGGTGGATTTCATGCAGGAAAGCTCGCACAAGGCCGACGACTGCGTGCAGCGCGCGCGGGAAGCGGGTCAGGCGCTGACGGCGATCACTGAAGCGGTGGCGCAGATGCGCGAGAGCAACACTCAGATTGCGGTGGCCGCGCAACAACAGAGCCAGGTGGCCGAAGAAATGAACCGCGCCGTGGTGAGCATCCGCGACGTGACCGAGCGCACCGTCCGGCAGACCGTGGACTCGGCCGGCACCAGCGATGAGCTGGCGACACTGGCGGGCGCCGTGAACACCGCCATCGGACAGCTGAAATTACAGGGCTGATTGCCTCGCGCGGCTGCGATTACTCAGAGGCATGCTGCCTATCAGGCTGATAGCAATCCTCGATTCGCCGAAGTAAAACTGCGGGCCTATTCTCACCTCAATCGAAAACACTTCTTGTTCATGTTTCACCGAGGTAAGCGTCATGCCCAAGTTCATTACGGATCTTCACATCGGCGAATTCTTCCACCCATCGCGCAAGGAAGGCCTGCCGTCCCATGTCGTGCTGTCGTCCCTGGCGTTTCCGCTGGCCATCGTCTCCGGGCTGTTGCTGCTCGACGGCGCGTTCAACGGCAGCCTGACCTCCGCCGCCATCGGCGTGCTGGGTCTGGTCGCTGCCCAAGCCATCAAAGCCCGAGGCCAATGAGGCCTCAGGCGTTTGACAGGTTCATAAATGCATCAGGTGAGCACGTGTCACTAAACTCGCGGCATGCACGACTGATCAGCCGAAAACCGTCACCGTCTGGCGACTGATCGCCACCAACTCCCCTTTCGGCGTCCACAACGCCGCCGCGGTATGACCGTAGCCATCGCGGGCATGCTCGATCACCGCTCGGTACTGCGTCCAGTCATGGGTGGTCATGGCGGGCAACGGCTGCACAAACTCGATTGTCCACGTCAACGAGCTCCCCGGTGCCGGCTTGTTCAGGTGCGGCAGCACCGCAGGCGGCCAGGTGTCGACCAGTGCCAGCAGGTGCGCTTCGGTCAAGGGTTCCTCTTCCACGTCACGCAACCGCGCGTAACCGCCAATCGCACCGGACGGCGTATTGGAAAACGGCAGGCCACCCAGCGCCCAGCGCAGGTCAATAAAGCGCAGGTATTCCGGCATCACCCCTGACACAAACGGAAACGGCTGGATCTCGTCCACCGGTGTGAACACCGGCGCTGGCTCGGCCTGCACCGAAATCATCGACTCGCGGGGGGCGCCGAAGCTGCCCTGAATCAGGGTCATGACCTCGCCGTTCTGCATCGCCCGCCCCAACACCTGGCTAACGGCCTTGCCCTCGCGGAGGATCTCCACGTCAAACGAGATCGGCGTGTCGATGGCCGGCGGGGCCACAAAACAGATCGCCAGCGACCGCACCGGCCGCTCGGCAGAGACCTTCGCGCGCATCGCTTCATACATCAAAGCGGCCATCAGCCCGCCGAAGCAGGCACGCCCCTGGGCCCATGAGGCGGGGATGCTGACGGATTCGGGACGGGTGCGGACGGCGTCGAGCAGCTCGGAGAATTTCATGGACGTTCCAGGGTGGCAGGCGGGATGTGCAAATGGTAGCGAGGCAGCCGCCGCAGGACAGGGTTTATAAACGCCAATCCTGCGGACCAGACGGTTAAAAGGCTGCGCTGGACAATCCTGCGCAAGGGCCCTTAGCGCGAGGAATGCTTACCAAAGCAAGCCTTGTACAAGCGTTCCAGCACCTGGTCAGACTTTTGCTCGGCACGATGAATGCCCAATTCCCACCCGGCCACGCAAGGCGAAAGATCGGCCTGATGCCGCGCCTGCTCCAGCCATTGCAGGTGATCGTGCCAGTCGCCCAGGGCGCCCTGGGCCGCTTTCAACCGGCGCTCCATGTTCTTCGGCTGATGACTGAGTTCAGGGTAAGCCTCACCGGCGTAACGCACACGCTTGATCAACAGGCGCAGGCGATGGCGGTCGTGGGCAGGGTCGCCCATGGCTTCGCGCAGTTGCTTCCACTGTTTGTCCAGGCGCTTTTCGATGCGCTGGCGCAATTTATCGAGCAGGCCGTGGCGTTCCTGGGTGCGCAGCAGGGCTGGCAATTGGTCCAGCACGCCGAACAGCCGATTGAGCTCCGCCGAACTGGCCACTTTCGGGCACGCGGTTTTCAGGTATTGATCGCGCTTGGCCGCGGCCTGGGGCAGACCCTGTTCCTCGAGGAACGCCGCCAGTACCTGCATGTCGCGCAACGGCGTGGTCAGCGCACCGACCTCCTTCGCCGCCCCTTCTACTTGATCCAGCCCTGGCAGACCGCGCAGCGTTCGCAAGACACTGCGCAGGCGGCGGACGTTGGTGCGCAGGTCGTGCAGCGCTTCGCTGTCGGTGGAGACTTCCAACCGCGCGTGGCAGGCAAGCAGTTTGATGTTAATGCCGATAATCTCGGCGACCAGGTGATCGACCATCGCTGACATGAAACACTCCTTGGTTGAAGATGAATGTCTGATGACTTACGGCCGCTTGTCCCTCACAGCGGACAAACGCCACGGCAGGCTGCGGCGCAGGGATTTCAGGTGCTGGCGCAGGGTACCGACCGAGCCGTCCGCCCCGGCATAGCGCTGGGCTTCAAATTCGTCGACGAAATCCCTGATCGCCCCGGCGTGCGCCGGCAGTTGCGCGGCAGCACGTTGGGAGAAGGCCTGAGCACCCTCACCCGGCTGACGTTTAAGACCCTGCCGGGCGAGCAGACGTTCGAAATGGTTGAACAGGCGCAGCTGCGAATCGCTTTCGCGCCGCCACGGCTTGAACAGCCACAGCGCCAGCAGCCCGAGAATAACCGCCGCACCGCCGGCGAACACCGGTGCCTGAAACCCCGAAAACCAGCGGCCGAGCACTTGCAGTTGCTGCTGCCCCTGATAGCCCAGCACCCAGCGTTGCCAGCCGTAATTGAGGTTGTCCCAGCCCATGCGAATCGAATTGACCCAGGCCAGGTGCCGATAGCGCAGCGGGGACATTGGCGAATCGCCGAGAAAGTCTTCGTCCGCCGCCAGCGCCTGTTCAAGCCCCTGCTCGACCCGGGCAGGCGCCACCGCTGCGGTGGGATCAACGCTGCGCCAGCCCACGTTCGGTTGCCAGTATTCGACCCAGGCGTGGGCGTCGAACTGGCGCACGGTCAGGTAGTTGCCGTCCGGGTTCAGCTCGCCGCCCTGATAACCAGCGACCACCCGCGCCGGCACGCCTGCCGCGCGCAACGCGAAAGTCATGGCCCCGGCGTAGTGGGCACAGAAACCGGCACGGCTGCCAAACAGAAAGTCATCGATGCTGTTGGCGCCCAGCGCGGGGGGCTTGAGGGTGTAGCGGAACGGCTGCGAGGTGAAGTACGACAGCAGCGCGTCCACCACGGCGTCGGTGCCGGGATGGCGCCGATGCAGGTCCGCTGCCCACTCGCGCACTTGGGGATTGCCTTTGGCCGGCAGTTGCAGGGCCTGCACGCGGGCGCCGTCGCTAAGCACGGTCTCGCGCACTGCGTCAGGCCAGGATTCGGCGTTGTAGAGCATCGATTGCTCGACTGGTCGCCGCCGCTGCCAGCGGAAATCGCTCATCTGGCGCACGCCGGCCAGATCGGTCTGGCCCACGTCGAGGGTCATCAGCCACGGTTTGCCGGTCGGCTCCAGTACCACGCTGTAGCCGACCCGCTCGCCTTCCCGGCGCCACAGCGGGGCGTCCGGCACTTGCGCCCGCGAGGACTGCGACCAGCGTCTGCCGTCGAACTGCTCCAGGGTCAGCGCGCGCCAGTACAGCTGATTGCGCGGCGGCAGCGGGCCGTCAAAACTTGCGCGAAACACCAGCTCGGCGGACTTGCTCAGCTCGGCGATGTCCCCCGGCGCCATGCTGTCGGACAGCCCGGTCAGCGCCTTGTTGCTCGGTTGCGGCAGCGACCACAGCGGATCGAGACGGGGAAAGAACAGAAACAGCAGGATCATCAGCGGCACGCCCTGCAGCAGCAATTTGGCCGACAGCCTGAGCGTGGCGGCAGGCTTGCCGGAAATGCCGGACTGTTGCAGGCCGATCAACGCCGCCAGCAGCGTGGTGATCGGCAGCAGGGTAAACAGGCCCCAGAGCAGCGAGTCTTCGAACAGGTAACCGACCGCGATGCAGAAGAAGCCGAGGAAGATTAGCACCAGCGCATCACGCCGATTCTGCATTTCCAGCATCTTCAGAATGAACGCGGCGATCAGCAGCGCCGCCCCCGCATCCAGGCCGATCAAGCTGCCCCGCGCCAGGTAAATGCCCCCGGCGGTGCCGACCAGCAGTCCCGACTTGATCCAGGTGCCGGGCATACGCACGCGCATGCGGAAGATCTGGATGCGCCAGAACGAGCAGACCAGCCACAACACGATCAACGCCACCGGCACATGCAAGGCGAATGGCACGATCACCAGCGCCTGAGCGATCAGCAACCAGTTGAGGCTGACCCGCGGAATCGGTTTCGCCAGGCTTGAGGACGTCATCGCGCAGCACTCTTTATCGGCCCCGTCATGCCCGCACCCCGTACAGCGCCAACTGGCGCAAACAGGCTTCGCGGTGGGCGTCGCCGCTGTCCACGGCCGAGATGAAACCGGGCAGGCGCAGCGCGAAGGGTTGCTGACGCTGGGACAATTCCAGCACCCAGTAGCACAGGCGCGACAGCCGCTCCTCGATGTCACCGCCCAAGGCCATGAAGTCCAGACACAGGTCGTGACCGCTGAGGTCGCTGAACTCCTTGACCATGAGCCCCTGCCCCCGCGACCAGGCTTTCCAGTGCATGCGCCGCATCGAGTCGCCCGGCTGCCACAGGCGCAGGCCCTGATAGTCATCGACGCCGGGGCCCGTCGTCGCGTGGCCGTCGTCCTCGGCATGGGGTTGCACGCCTTGCAGCAGCGGCATGGTTCCGACCACTGGTTGCGGGTAGATCAGCACGGTCTGTTCCAGGTCCAGCCAGCTCCAGGCGCGAAAAATCCCCAGCGGAAACACACTCTCCACACGCAAACGCGGGGCCCGCATCCAGCCGCGCTTGAGCGCCGGCAGGGTCAGGCCGACTTCGACCAGGCGCTCGGCCTCGACGTCGGTCTGCTCCAGTTGTTCGCTGTCCCAACCCAGGGCAATCGCCTGATGTCCATGGCCGGTGCTTTCCAGACGAAGGCGCAGTTGCACCGGTTCGCCGACGAATACCGAACGCGCATGACCGCCGCTCAGCACCAGTCCGCTGATGTTGCGGTAGGTGTGCAGAATGGCGAGCACGCCCACTGACAGCATCAGGAATGTCAGGCCGTAGGCGAGGCTGTTCTGGTAGTTGATCGACACCAGCAACAGCAGAAATAGAATGAGCGCGTAAGTGCCGCCGACCCGGGTCGGCAGGATGAAGATTCGGCGGTGATCCAGCTCGACCCGGGACGCTGGGGGGATTCGACGCCCCACCCAGCGCTGCCAGACCGGTTTGAAGCGTTCGATCACAGCACCGGCACCTCGCGCAGTAACCACTGAACCAGCGCGCCGCCGCCGTGCCCGGTCGGGTCAGTGCGCTCGCGCAGGCGGTGGCTGATGACGGCAGGCAGAATCGCCTGCACGTCTTCGGGAATCACGTAATCGCGCCCGGCGAGCAACGCCCAGGCCCGCGCCGCCGAGAGAATCGCCAGGCTCGCGCGGGGTGACAGGCCGTAGGCAAATTGCGGCTGGCTGCGCGTGGCATCGACCAGCCGCAGCACATAATCGACCAAGGCGTCGCTGGCCCGCACCTGCCGCGCCTGCTGCTGGAGGGACGCGAGCTCGGCGTGGTCCAGCAACGGCTCGATGCGCGACAATAGATCGCGACGGGACTCGCCCAGCAGCAGGGCCTTCTCCGCCGACCGCGCGGGATAGCCCAGGGACAGGCGCATGAGGAAGCGGTCCAGTTGCGATTCCGGCAGGGCGAAGGTGCCGCCCTGGCTGAACGGGTTCTGGGTGGCGATGACAAAAAACGGATCCGGCAGCAAACGGGTCGCGCCCTCGATGGTGACCTGGCCCTCTTCCATCGCCTCCAGAAGTGCGCTCTGGCTTTTGGGCGTCGCGCGGTTGATTTCGTCGGCCAGCACCAGCTCGGCGAAGATTGGCCCGGGGTGAAAGGTGAATTGCCCGGTGTCGCGATCAAAAACCGACGTGCCGAGGATGTCGCCCGGCAGCAGATCGGAGGTGAATTGAATGCGTTGATAGCTCAGGCCAAGCACCCGCGCGAGGGTGTGGCTGAGGGTGGTTTTGCCCATGCCGGGCAAGTCTTCGATCAACAAGTGCCCGCCGCCCAGCAGGCAGGTCAGCGCCAGGCGGACCTGCGGTTCCTTGCCCAGCACCACTTCATTGATCGCGTTGAGACACGCATCCAGTTTTCTGCCCATCGGAAGGCCTCCCCAGGCGACTGCTCATGGCTAATAGGACTGCAAACGATGCCAGACGTGCAGCCACTGTAAGGTCAGCGTAGGCGTTTTCGCTAGAGCGGGAGGGAGGGATTCATCAGGGTGGAGCGAAACAGGACTGTAGAAGTGAGCTTGCTCGCGATCCGCGTTAACCCTGTCAGCTTGATGGCGACTGACAGCAGGCTTCGCGAGCAAGCTCACTCCTACAGGGAGACCGCTTGATGGCTGCGGACTCTGGAACGATCTCAGCGACCCGCGCGGGACTCACGGATGTAGAAACGGGCTTTCTCGGCTTTCTCGGAGCAACCTTCGAAGGCTTCGAACTGCTGCTGGGTCTTGGCGCCGGTCAGCAGCGACAGGGCCTTGGAGTAGCTGACCGTGCCGGCGAACCCTTCGGCCTTGGCCAGATCCAGCTCGTGCCAGGCCGCGTCAAGGTTGGTGGCGCAGCTGTCGCGGTAGGCCGTTTTGCCGGCGCAACCGGTGAGAACCAACGCCAACAGGGGCAGGCAGATCCAGGCTTTCATGGGTGTTACCTCAACTAAGGAAATCGACGATGCGGCTTTGACGGTGCGGCGATGCAAAAGTGCCACGCCGGGGCGATGCACAATACCCGTTTCGCGCGGTTGGCGTTACGCTGGTGTGTGATGAATCGGCCGCCTTGCGCGCCGCCCGAAGGCTGACAGTGGGAAACCGCACATGAATAAACGCATCGCGCTGGTTCTGGGCTCCGGGGGCGCACGGGGTTATGCGCACATCGGTGTCATCGAAGAGCTCGAACACCGCGGCTATGACATCGCCTGCATCGCCGGCTGTTCCATGGGCGCGGTGATCGGCGGGATCTACGCGGCAGGCAAGCTCCCCGAGTACAAGGCGTGGATCGAAAGCCTGGATTACCTGGACGTGTTACGGCTGGTGGACGTGAGTTTCCGGCTGGGGGCGATTCGCGGCGAGAAGGTGTTCGGCAAGATTCGCGACATCGTCGGCGAGATCAACATCGAGGACCTGCCCATCCCTTACACGGCCGTGGCCACCGACCTGACCAACCAGCAGGAGATCTGGTTTCAGGAAGGCAACCTGCATTCGGCAATGCGCGCCTCGGCGGCGATCCCCAGTCTGTTCACCCCGGTGGTCCAGGGCAATCGCACGCTGGTCGATGGCGGCCTGCTGAACCCGTTGCCGATCGTGCCGGTGGTGTCGAGCCATTGCGATTTGATCGTCGCGGTCAACCTCAACTCCACGACCCAGAAGCATTACACGTTGCCGGTGATCGAGCGCCCGCCCGCGGTGAAGAAGCGTTTCGACGGCCTGATGACGTCCATCGGCTCGCACCTGCCGTTCCGCCGCAGGCTGGACCTGACCGGTGCCGACGGCGTGCGAGTGGCGCAGGAACGACTAACGCCCAGCGCCGCCACGCTGACGGGCAATCCGTGGTTGATGGCTGACATTGAATCCGCCGACCCCCAGGGCCAGCAACCCTCCGCCGCGCCCATCCAGGCCGGGGCGCCGAAATCGGCCAGCGGCTCGATCATCATCGACAACGTCGGCCCCGCCTCGCTGCTGGATTTGATCAACCAGAGCTTCGAGGTGATGCAGACGTCCCTGGCGCAATACAAAATCGCCGGCTACCCGCCCGACATCCTGATCAACGTGCCGAAGCGCGTGTGCCGATTCTTCGAATTCTACAAAGCCCCGGAGCTGATCGCGCTCGGGCGGCAGATCGCCAGAGAAACGCTGGATCGGTATGAGCAGGAGCATTAAAGGCGTGGCCTCCGACGCTTTCCCGGCTAAAGCCGGTCCTACAGTCGAGGTCAACGCCAGTTCCTCAGGTGTACGCGATGCTTTAGTAGGACCGGCTTCAGCCGGGAAGAGGCCCGCATGACCACCATCAAGCACGCGCTGTGACCACGGGCGCCTTCTCGACTAAAGCCGGTCCCACAGTCGAGGTCAATGCCAGCCCCGCAGGTGTGCGAGATGCTTTAGTAGACCGGCTTCAGCCGGGAAGAGGCCCCCATTACCATCATCAATCACGCGGTGTGACCATCAACGCTTTCCCGGCTAAAGCCGGTACCACAGTCGAGGCCACTGTCAATCCCGCAGGTGTACGCGGCCGATGGAGGGAAAACGATGCATCACCCATTCACCAACCGATACCCAACCCCCGCCTCGGTGACGATGTACTGTGGCGCGGCGGGGTCGTCGCCGAGTTTCTGGCGCAGGTGCCCCACCACGATGCGCAGGTAATGGGTGTCTTCGACATGGGTCGGGCCCCAGATGTCCTTGAGCAGTTGCTGCTGGGTGATGACCCGACCGGGATGCCGCGCCAGTTGCGCCAGCACCGCGTATTCCTTGCGGGTCAGGGCGACTTCGGCATCGCCCAGGGACACCCGCCGATAGGCCAGGTCAATGTTCAGCGGGCCAATGACCACCGCCGACTCCACCTGGCCGCTGTCCGGCGCCTGGCGCAACAGCGAACGAATCCGCGCCAGAAACTCCTGAATGCCGAACGGCTTGGTCACGTAATCGTTGGCACCGGCATCCAGCGCGCGAACTTTCTCGCCCTCGCTGGCACGCACCGACAGCACCAGCACCGGCACCGCCGACCATTCGCGAAACTGGCTGAGCACATCCTGCCCGTCCATGTCCGGCAGGCCCAGGTCGAGCACCAGCAAGTCGGGTTTATTCAGTGCAGCCTGGGTCAGGCCGTCGTTGCCGGTCCCGGCTTCCAGCACTTTGTAGCCTTGTGACGCGAGGCTGATGCGCAGGAACTTGCGGATCTGCGGCTCGTCATCGATCACCAGAATGGTCGCCGTCTGGCTCATGGGTGTCCTGTCATTAGAAAAAAGGGCCGTCACAAACGTCCGTCAGCGTAGCGCAAAACGGTTTCAGACCGCCTGGTCCATTTCCGCTTCGGGTTGCGCCTGCAGCGGCAAATGCAGACTGATGCAGGTGCCGCGACCGTCGATGCCATCGCCCACGCTGATCCGTCCGCCATGGGCGCCGACCATGCCCTGACAGATCGCCAGCCCCAGCCCCGTGCCCTGCCCGCCTCGGTCACCCCGCGCGGCGGTGTAGAACATGTCGAAAATCTTCGCCCGTTCGCTCTCGGGTATCCCCGGCCCCTCATCGCTGACGGCAAAGACGATCTCTTCGTTCTGCGCACTGACCGCCATCTGCAGACGGCCATTGACCGGCGAAAAGCGCGCGGCGTTTTCGATTACGTTGATCAACGCTTGCTCGATCAGCGCGGCGTGGACATACAGCAGCGGCAGCTCTGCTGGCAATTGGGTCATGACCTGCAGCGGCGCGAGGACGGCGCGAAGGCGATTGAGTGCGCTGCCGACGATGTCACCCGGCGAGACCCAGTCACGCGCCAGCTTCAGCGCGCCGTGGCCGAGGCGCGTCATGTCCAGCAGGTTCTGAATGTAACGGTCCAGGCGCTCGGCCTCGTCGCGGGTGCCTTCGAGCAACTCGCGGCGGTCTTCCAGCGGAATCGCCTCGCCCAGCGCCAGCAGGCTGTCGATGCTGCCGCGCATGGCGGTCAGCGGCGTGCGCAGGTCGTGGGACACCGAGGCCAGCAAGGCGCTGCGCAGTTGTTCGGTCTCGCCATGCAAACGCGCGGCTTCCAGGTCTTCGGCCAGACGCGCCCGGGCCAGGGCCTGACCCAGTGGCTGACTCAGCGCCGTGAGCAACCGTCGACGCTGAGGTGTAAAAGTCTGGCCCTGTTTCGCACGAATCCCCAGCAAGGCCAGCGGCGCATCGTCCACCCACAACGGCAGCCACCACCAACTCCCCGACGGCAGCGTGCCGGTGCCCTTGCCCGCCGGTTGCCCGTGCTGCCAGGCCCAGTCCGCCGCAGCGCGCTCGAACTCGGAAAACTCCAGGGGCCCGCCGACTTCCACCTGCCAGCCCTGCTCGCGGTCGTTGTCCAGGACGCACAGCTGCAACTCGCTCCAGCCGGCCAGATGATGATCGGCCGCACTGAGCACCGCCTGGCGATCGGTGGCGGCGGTCAGGCGGCGTGACAGGTCGAGCAGTTCGCTGGTTTCCTCCTGGGTGTCGCGCAGCGCTTGCAACTGGCGACGCTGACGAGCGGCGAGATTGCCGGTCAGCGCGGCCATCAACAGGAAGAACAGCAGCGTCAGCACGTCTTCTTCGCGCTGGATGCTCAGGGAAAAATTCGGTGGAATGAACAGAAAGTCATACGCCAGAAACGACAGCACCGAACAGACCATCGCCGGGCCGACGCTGCTGCGCACGGCCACCAGCAGCACGGCGGCGAGAAACACCAGAGAGATGTTTGGCAGCGCCAGCCAACTGGACACCGCCCAGGCCAGCGCGCTGGCGCCGACCGTGGCGAACAGCGCCAGGGCGTAATCGAACCAGACCAGATTGCGCGGCGAGGTGGACTGCGCCTGATCGGGACGCGACTCGCTGTCTAGCACGTTGATTTCCAGGCCGTGGGCATTGCGCAGCAGACGCGACGCCAACCCGCCGCCCAACACCCGACGGCGCAGCGAAGGCCGCGACTGGCCCACCAGCACCAGACTGGCGCGGCGTTCGGTGGCGTGCTGAATCAGCGTCTTCGCCACTTCCGGCGCGCGCAGCACCACCACTTCCCCGCCGAGGCGTTCGGCGAGCTGCTGGGCGTTCTGCAAACGGCCGCGGGCCAGTTCGTCGAAAAAGCGCCCGTTGTCGACGTGCACCAGGCTCCACGGCAGATGCCGCCGTTGCGCGACACGACTGGCATGGCGCACCAGCCGTTCGGCCTGGGCGTCGCCGTCGATCCCCACCAGCAGACGACCGCGCACCGCTGGCGCCGCCTGACCCAACTGCCGGTAGCCCAGCGCCAGGTCGTTGTCGACCTGGGCGGCGGCGGTTTGCATGGCCATTTCCCGCAGCGCGGTGAGGTTGGTCTGGGTGAAAAAGGCATCGATGGCGGCGCGGGCCTGCTCGGGCACGTAGACCTTGCCGTCGCGCAGCCGCTCCAGCAGCTCCCGGGGCGGCAGGTCGATCAGCACCAATTCGTACGCTTCCTGCAACACCCAGTCCGGCAGCGTTTCGCGCACTTGCACGCCGGTGATGCCGCGCACCTGATCATTGAGGCTTTCCAGGTGCTGAACGTTGACCGTGGTGTAGACGTCGATCCCCGCCGAGAGCAGTTCCTGAATGTCCTGCCAGCGCTTGGCGTGGCGACTGCCCGGCGCGTTGCTGTGAGCAAGTTCGTCGACCAGCACCAGCTTGGGTTTCGCCGCGAGCAGACCGTCCAGGTCCATCTCTTCGAGCATGACGCCGCGGTATTCGGAACGCAGCATCGGTTGCTGCGGCAAACCGCCCAGCAGCGCTTCGGTCTCGGCACGGCCGTGGGTCTCGACGACCCCGGCCAGCAGCGAAACGCCCTGACGCATCTGCGTGTGCGCGGCCTGGAGCATGGCGTAGGTCTTGCCCACGCCAGGCGCCGCGCCAAGAAACACCTTCAGCCGCCCGCGATCGTCCCGAGGAAGATTGACCAGCAAAGCGTCGGCGCGGGTGGTTGAATTCACGAAAAGTTGTCCTGGTGCAGGGTGATGTGTGCTCGTGTGGCGTCGACCGTTGGGGTCAGTTCACGGCTTTGCCAGACGGTAACCGATTCAGACTCAGATTCAAGTCCAGCACGTTCACCACCGGCGGGCCGATCAGCGAAGTCTGGGTGCTGTCCGCCACCAGCTTCTGCACCGACTCGCGCGACAGGTTACGCGCCGCGGCGATGCGGGCCACCTGGTATTGCGCCGCGGCCGGCGACAGATGCGGATCGAGGCCGCTGCCGGAGGTGGTCAGCAGGTTCAGCGGCACCGGGCCCTGGCTGTCGACTTTTTCCTTGGCGGCGTCCTCGGTCACTCGCGTCGCCAGCGCCGGGTTGCTCGGCGCCAGATTGCTCGCGCCGCTGGCGACGGTGGCATAGGCGCCGGCAGAGGGACGCGGGTGAAACCATTCTTCGCCGGTGAAATTCTGTGCGATCAACTCGGAGCCGCGCACCTTTTCATGGTCGTCGTAGACCAGGCTGCCGTTGGCCTGATCCGGAAACGCCACCTGGGCGACACCGGTCACCACCAACGGGTAAGCCACGCCGGTGATCAGGGTCATCAGAACGATCAGGCTCACAGCCGGACGCAATACGCTGGACATCATTCAATCCTCATTTCGAAGTGAGCGCCGCGCGGGATCATCACCACGCGGCGCGATCAACGGGTTAAACCAGGTGCAGAGCGGTCAGCAGCAGGTCGATCACCTTGATGCCCACGAACGGCACGACCAGCCCGCCGAGGCCATAGACCAACAGGTTGCGGCGCAGCAGATGCGCCGCGCTGGCGGCCTGCACCCGGACACCGCGCAGCGCCAGCGGGATCAGCACGACAATGATCAGGGCGTTGAAGACGATGGCCGACAGAATCGCGCTCTGCGGGCTGGCCAGGTGCATGATGTTGAGCACGCCCAGTTGCGGGTAAATGGCCGCAAACAGCGCCGGCAGGATGGCGAAGTACTTGGCCACGTCGTTGGCGATGGAAAAGGTCGTCAGGGCACCGCGGGTCACCAGCAATTCCTTGCCGATCTGCACCACGTCCAGCAGCTTGGTCGGGTCGCTGTCGAGATCGACCATGTTGGCCGCTTCACGCGCTGCCTGGGTGCCATCGTTCATGGCCATACCGACGTCGGCCTGGGCCAGCGCCGGCGCGTCGTTGGCGCCGTCGCCGCACATCGCCACCAGACGCCCGTCGTTCTGTTCCTGACGGATGCGCTCCAGTTTCTTCTCGGGAGTGGCTTCGGCCAGCACGTCATCGACGCCGGCTTCTGCCGCGATCGCTGCGGCCGTCAGCGGGTTGTCACCGGTGACCATGACCGTGCGAATGCCCAGTTTGCGCAGCTCCTCAAAACGCTCGCGAATGCCCGGCTTGACCACGTCCTTGAGGTGAATCGCGCCCAGCAGTTTGCCGTCGCCGCAGACCAGCAACGGCGTGCCACCGGTCTTGGCGATCTTGTCGATTTCCCGCGCCAGCACCGGCGGCAGGTCGCTGCGGTCACGGCCGAGAAATTTCAGCAGCGAGTCCACGGCGCCCTTGCGGTACACACGGCCCTCGAAATCGACGCCAGACAGACGGGTTTCCGCCGTGAACGGCACCGCCGTCAGCTGGCTTGGCGCCGGCTCGGTCATCGGGTGCTGCCCGCGCAGGTATTCGACGATGGACTTGCCTTCGGCGGTGTCATCTGCCAGCGAAGCCAGCAGCGTGCCTTCGCTCAGCTCTTTCGGCGTCGCCCCCGGCGCGGAATACACCGCTGCGCAACGACGGTTGCCGAACGTGATGGTGCCGGTCTTGTCCAGCAGCAGCACGTGCACGTCACCCGCCGCTTCTACAGCGCGACCGGATTTGGCGATCACGTTGAGGCGCACCAGGCGGTCCATGCCGGCAATGCCGATGGCCGAGAGCAGGCCGCCGATGGTGGTCGGAATCAGGGTCACCAGCAACGCGACGAGGAACACCAGCGGCAGGTTACCGCCGGCAAAATGCGCGAACGGCTGCAGGGTGACGACCACCAGCAGGAAGATCAGGGTCAGGCCGATCAACAGAATGTCGAGGGCCACCTCGTTGGGGGTCTTCTGCCGTTTGGCACCTTCGACCAGCGCGATCATGCGGTCCAGGGTCGACTCGCCGGGGTTGGCGCTGATCCGCACCAGCAGCCAGTCGGACACCAGACGGGTGTTGCCGGTGACGGCCGAACGGTCGCCGCCGGACTCGCGAATCACCGGCGCAGACTCACCGGTGATCGCCGCTTCGTTGACCGCCGCGATGCCTTCGATGACCTCGCCGTCGCCCGGGATCAGCTCCCCGGCTTCGACGCGGACCACATCGCCCTTGCGCAGGGTGGCGGCGTTGACCATCTCGTAACTGCCGTTTGCGCCCTGGATCCGCGCTTTCAGGCCTTCACTGCCGGCTTTCAGGCTGTCGGCGCGGGCCTTGCCGCGACCCTCGGCCAAGGCTTCGGCGAAGTTGGCGAACAACACGGTGAACCACAGCCAGATCGCGATCTGCACGGCGACAGACGTTGGCACCGCCGGGTCAGGGATCAGGCACAGCACGGTGGTCAAAACCGCGGTCAGTTCGACCACCAGCATCACCGGTGCACGGTGCAACTGGCGCGGGTCGAGCTTGACGAACGCCTGCACCAGCGCCGGGCGCCACAGGGCGGCAAGACCGGTCTTGGCCGCGACGGGCTGCGCGTCGTGGTTTGTGGCCTTGCTGGCCGGAATTTTACTGTCCGGGCTCTTTGTTACGGGGGCTTGCATGTTCATGGTGTGGTCCTCAGAAGCCCAGGCTCAAGTGTTCGGCAATCGGTCCCAGTGCCAGGGTCGGCAGGAACGTCAGGCCACCCACGAGCAAGATGGTCACGGTCAGCAGGGTGACGAACAGCGGGCCGTGGGTCGGGAAGCTGTTCTGGCCCAGCGGCGAGCTCTTCTTCGCCGCCAGACTGCCGGCCAGCGCCAGCACCGGCAGGATGTAGCCGAAGCGGCCGATGAACATCGACAGGCCCAACATCAGGTTATGGAAGGGGGTGTTGGCGCTGAAGCCGCCGAAGGCCGAGCCGTTGTTGGCGGTCGCCGAGGTGTAGGCGTAGAGCAACTGACTGAAACCGTGGGCGCCGGGGTTGCTCACCGCCCCTGCCGGGCCGGGCAAGGTCGCCGCCAGCGCGCCGAACACCAGCACGCCGACCGGCATCACGATCAATGTCGCCACCAGCAACTTGACCTCACGGGCCTGCAGCTTCTTGCCGAGGTATTCCGGGGTGCGGCCGATCATCAGGCCGGCGAGGAACACCGCGATCAGCACGTTCAGCAACATGCCGTAGAGGCCTGCGCCGACGCCGCCGAAGATCACTTCGCCGACCATCATGTTGGCCAGAGCGATCATCCCGGTGAGCGGGTTGAGGCTGTCATGCATGCCGTTGACCGAACCGTTGGACGCCGCCGTGGTGGTCGCCGCCCAGAGCACGGTGGCCGTGGTGCCAAAGCGGGTTTCCTTGCCTTCCATTGGCGCGGCCTGCTCGACCGACGCAATGTTCAGCGCAGGGTTGGGCTGGTATTCGGACCACATCGCCGTCGCGCCGCCGATCAGGAACAGCGCCAGCATGCAGGCGATGATCGCGCGGCTCTGGCGCATGTCCTTGACGTAATGGCCGAAGGTGAACACCAGCGCCACCGGAATCAGGATGATCGACACCAGCTCGAACAGGTTGCTCCAGATGGTCGGGTTCTCGAAAGGATGCGCCGAGTTGACGCCGAAGAAGCCACCGCCGTTGGTGCCCAGTTGCTTGATCGCAATCTGGCTGGCGGCCGGGCCCAGGGGAATGGTCTGGTCGGTGCCTTGCAGGGTCACGGCGTCCACGTAATGGGCGAACGTTTGCGGCACGCCTTGCCACACCAGCAGCAGCGCCAGTACCAGGCACAGCGGCAGCAGGCCGTAGAGGGTGGCGCGGGTCATGTCTGCCCAGAAGTTGCCCAGGTGCTGCGTCGAGCGACGGCTGATGCCGCGGCAAAACGCGACCAGCACGGCGATGCCGGTGGCGGCGCTGACGAAGTTTTGCACGGTCAGGCCGGCCATCTGGCTCAGGTAGCTCAGGGACGCTTCGCCGCTGTAGCTCTGCCAGTTGGTGTTGGTGACGAAGCTCATGGTGGTGTTGAACGCCAGCGACCACTCCATGCCTGGCAGGCCCTGTGGGTTGAGGGGCAGCGAGCCTTGCAGGAGCAGGATGGCGAACAGGACGACGAACCCGGCCAGGTTGAAGGCCAGCAGGGCGATTGTGTAGGTTTTCCAGTTGTGTTCGACGGTGGGGTCGACGCCAGACAGGCGATAGCAGATGCGCTCGACCGGGCCCATGACCGGGGTCAGGAAGGTGCGTTGGCCTTCCATGACGTTGTAGTAGAACCGTCCCAGCAGCGGCGCGGGCAGTAGCACCAAGGCGAAAAACGCCAGTATCAGCAGGTAGTCGTAACCGTGCATGGCCGTTACTCCTCGACCCGGCCGGCGCGCAGGAGCGCGACCAGCAAGTAAACGAATAACCCTGCTGCGAGCAGCAGTGACACCCCATCCAGAACGCTCATGAAAAACTCTCCGTCATACGGCGACTGCCGTGTGGGGCAATTGTGTTCAGTGGGGGTGTAAAGGAACGAGAGCGACGGGGGTCGGGGGGCATAAAGAAAGCGTAAAGAGTGAATAAATCAGGGCGTTTAGAAGCTTTACACCGTAGGCATATCCGTTATTTGTGTGGGCTGTTGTTATGGGGCGGCCTAACGGCCTGCTGTTTCGCCTCCGGCGAGTTACTTGGAAAAGCACCCCAAGTAACCAAGGGTGCCTGCTCCTGGTTTGGCCCGACTTCGTCGGGTTCCCTCACTCCGACGACGCTCCGTGGGCCCGCGCCGAACGGACATCCATGTCCTGACGGCGCTCTCGCCGCATCCATGCGGCTCGACCCACTGCGCGTCGTCTACGTTCGGCCTGCACCCAAGTCGCGTTTGGCGGTGTTTGAACTTTCTGTGTATGGAGATCAAAAGCCAAAAGCGAAAGCAGATCAAAAGCTTCCCGGCTAAAGCCAGTCCTACAAAGGCATCGCATGCGTACAGTGAGATTGGCGGTGACCTCGACTGTAGGACCGGCTTCAGCCGGGAAGCTGTTGATTCGCTTTAGATCTTGATCTTGACCTTGATCTTCATACGCAAGACGTCCAGGCGACACCCATCGCGACTTGGGTGCAGGCTGAACGCAGGTTTTGCGCAGTGGGCCGAGCGGCATGGATGCCGCGAGAGCGCCGTCAGGGCATGGATGCCCGTTCGGCGCGGGCCCACGGAGCGAGACCGGAGTGAAGGAACCCCGAGGAACGAGGGGCCCAACCAGGAGCAAGCACCCTTGGTTACTTGGGGTGCTTTTCCAAGTAACTCGCCGAAGGCGAAACCCGAGGCCGTTAGGCCGACGCTTCTGATCGTTCTGAGCCACACCGCCGATGTACCGGTCTTGATACATTCAAGACAATCCACCGACACCTGCCCCCCTCACCCTTCCGCCCCGCTCGCCAGCGAAGTAGCATGGCAGCGTCGACTCCTACCCGCGGCCCAATCGGCGGCACCACACGGCGGCAGCACCATGCAGACAACACCCGACAGCCCCACCGCCACCGCCACCGCGCCGAGCGAAGAGCGCCGCTGGAACACCCGCGCCCTCATCGTCGACGACGACATCCCCATCCGCGAACTGCTCTGCGACTACCTCGCCCGCTTCAACATCCACAGCACCGGCGTCACCGACGGCAACGCCATGCGCCTGGCCCTCACCGAAGACACCTACGACGTCGTCGTCCTCGACCTCATGCTCCCCGGCGAAGACGGCCTCTCCCTCTGCCGCTGGCTGCGCAGCACCTCCGACATCCCCATCCTCATGCTCACCGCCCGCTGCGAACCCACCGATCGCATCATCGGCCTGGAACTGGGCGCCGACGACTACATGGCCAAACCCTTCGAGCCCCGCGAACTGGTGGCGCGCATCCAGACCATCCTGCGCCGCGTGCGCGACGACCGCACAGAAGAACGCACCACCCTGCGCTTCGACAACTGGCGCCTGAACAGCGTCCTGCGCCAACTCACCGCGCCGGACGGCCTCGTCGTGCCCTTGTCCAACGCCGAATTCCGCCTGCTGAGAGTCTTCCTCGAACGGCCGCGCCGCGTGCTCAACCGCGAACAACTGCTCGACGCGGCCCGCGGACGCTCCATCGAAGCGTTTGATCGCAGCATCGACCTGCTCGTCTCGCGCCTGCGCCAGAAGCTCGGCGATGACCCGAAATCGCCGCAACTGATCAAAACCGTGCGCGGCGAAGGCTACATGTTCGACGCCCGGGAGATTGGTTGATCCGCTCGGCCGACACCCTGTTTGCCCGGCTGTTTGGCGGGGCGCTGCTGGCGATCGTCCTCGCCCACCTGCTGGCGTTCGTCTGGTTTCACTACTACGGGCCGCGCATGCCGCCTCCGCCCAACTGCGACCAACCCATCGCCAGCCAGATGCAGCCGCCACCCGAACGCAACGCTGCAACCGACGAGGACGACCGGCGCCCTTACCCTCCGCGTTGTCGCCCGCCACTGCTCGGCATTCCGCTGGTGCCCTTGCTGTTCCAGCTGATCAGCCTGGTACTCGCCGCCTGGTTCGGCGCCAAGGCCCTGAGCCGGCCGATCCGCCGATTGAGCGAAGCCGCCGAGCGCCTCAGCGAAAACCTCGACAGCCCGCCGCTGGCCGCCAATGGCCCTCGCGAGGCACGTCAGGCGGCGCAGGCGTTCAACCTGATGCAGGAACGCATTCGCGAACAGGTGCGACAGCGCGGGCGCATGCTCGCCGCCGTCTCCCATGACCTGCGCACGCCCCTCGCGCGCCTGAAACTGCGGGTCGAGCAGATCGACGAACCGCGGCTGCACGGGCAGATGAGCCAGGACCTCAACGACATGATCGGCATGCTCGACGCGACCCTGACCTACCTCAACGAACAGCGCACCAGCGAAGCGCTGCAGTATTTCGACGTGCAGGCGCTGATCGAATCCCTGGCGGAAAACGCCCAGGACAACGGCGACGACATCCAGGCGAGCGGCACCTGCCGGCCGCTGAGATCCCAGCCCATGGCCCTGCGTTCGTGCCTGAACAACCTCATCGACAACGCCCTGCGTTACGCCGGGCATGCCCGCGTGGAGATCGAAGACGCCAGCGATCGCCTGCGGGTCAGCGTAATCGATCACGGCCCCGGCATTCCCGAAGACCTGCGTGAAGTGGTGTTCGAGCCCTTCTATCGCGTCGAGAGTTCGCGCAATCGCAACTCGGGTGGTGTCGGCATCGGCATGACCATCGCCCGGGAAGCCGCACGCCGAATGGGCGGCGACCTGCGCCTCGAACAAACACCCGGCGGCGGCTTGACCGCCGTGCTGGATCTGCCGCGAACCTGACCCGACCTCGCCATAAGCGATGGGACCGGGTGCGTTCGGTGGTGCTGGCGATCGAACTTAGTGTAGGACCGGCTTTAGCCGGGAATTCGTCAGGCGTCACACCGCAAATCTGACGGTCTTCGCACTGGCCTCTTCCCGGCTGAAGCCGGTCCCACTGAGCGAAGCCTGACGCAAGCCTCACGTACGCTCGGCGGTACAAACCCAACACACCCACGACACGCCTTGCCCTGACGCTGCATAAGCCGGAGCACCGCCCCGGCATTATCCATCTGATGGGGAGTCAGTCCGATGATCACAGGCGTCAGCGGCAGCAGCCGTTATTCCAGTTACACCAGTGCCAGCACGAGCAGCACCACCAGCACCGCCAACAGCAAGAAGTTTGCCGACGATTTACTGAAGAAACTCGACGCCAACGGTGACGGCAGCGTCGACAAGGACGAGCTGAGCTCGGCGCTTTCGTCGGATTCCAAAGACGGCATCACCGTCAGCCTGAGCAAGGCGTTCGGCGATCTCGACAGCAATGACGACGACAGCCTCGACGCCGACGAACTGGCCGCACTGACGCCACCGCCGCCTCCGCCGATGCAAATGGACGCCAGCTCCGCGGAGGACGACGCGCAGAACCTGCTGAGTGCGCTGGACAGCGACGGCGACGGGACGGTGAGCAGCGCTGAACTGACCACGGCGTTGAGCAGTTCAGACAGCAGCGCCGACAGCAATAAAGTGTTCGATGCCCTGGACACTAACAAGGACGGCACCGTCAGCCTCGACGAACTGACCGCCAGCCTGCAGACCCAACAACCGCCGCCTCCGCAGTCTGCGCAAGACACCAGCGACCTGTTCAGCAGCCTGGACAGCGACAGTGACGGCAGCATCACTGCCGCCGAACTGACCAGCGCCTTGCAGGGCACGACGAATTCCGCCAGCGCCTCGTCCTCCAGCAGCCAGACCGCCTCGACGCAAACATCCACTTCGCACACCACCACCCAGCCCACTGAGGCACTGAACCGCATGATTGCGGCCCTCAGTGACCGCTACAACCTCAATGGCAGCGCCACGTCCGGCAAATACGTCAGCACCTCGGCCTGACGAAAAAAACCGCCCCCGAGCTCAGCCCGGCGGCGGTTTTTTTGTGCGCGTCGATTTACTTGACCGGCTGCCGCGCGCGATTATCTGCGACCCAGTCCAGCAGCAAGCTGTAGGCCACCGCCAGCAGCGTCGGGCCGATGAACAGACCGATGAAGCCGAATGCCAGCAGCCCGCCAAACACCCCCAGCAAGACAATCACCAACGGCAAATTCCCGCCGCGGCTGATCAGATACGGCTTGAGCACGTTATCGACGCCACTGACGATGAACGTACCCCACAGGCCGAGAAAAATTGCCATGCCGTAATCGCCTCTCCAGGCCAGCCACGCCGTGGCCGGTATCCAGATCAACGGTGGGCCCATGGGCACAAGGCTCAGCAGGAAGGTCCCGATCCCCAGCACCAACGCACCCGGCACGCCGGCAATCAGAAAGCCGATCAAGGCCAGCACAGCCTGCGCCGCCGCCGTGCCGATCACGCCGTTGACCACCCGCTGCACCGTGCCGGCCACCAGATCGAGGTAGTACTGCGCGCGATCGCCGATCAGCCGCTCCAGCAGACTGAGCACGAACGCCGCCACGCGGGGCCCGTCGCGGTAGAAAAAAAACACGAAGACGATGCTCAGGGTCAGCTCAAGAATGCCGCCGCCGATTTGCGCACTGCGCGCCAGCAGCCAGTTGCCGACCTGACCCAGATAAGGCCGGACGCTGACCAGCAACGCCGCGCCCTGTTGGTCGATGGTGTTCCAGTAACCCACCAGCCGCTCGCCCACCAGCGGAACGCCCGCCAGCCAGGTAGGTGGATCGGGCAGCCCGTCCACTTGCACGTCCTTGACGAACGCCGTTGCATCGCGCACGTGATCCGCCAGATTGAAGCCCAGCCAGACCAGCGGCGCGAGCACCAGCACCATCCAGCCCAGGGTCAGAATCGCCGCCGCGAGGGATTCCCGCCCCTTGAGCGCACGGGTCAGCAGACGCATCAGCGGCCAACTGGCGAACGCCAGCACCGCGCCCCAGAACAGCGCCGACCAGAACGGCGCCATTACCCACAGGCAGGCGCCCAGCAGCGCGAGCAGGAGGATCTGCACCAACAGGCGATCGTTATTGAACATCGGTCATTCCGCAAAAGAGGGGTCGAATCCGCTGAGCATACCGGCGAACAGGGTGGCCTGGCACGCAGCCCGCCCCATCCCGACAGCCAGGTCAGTTTTTCAAGACAGGAATAGAGCCCGCCTCAGCGGATGAGTTCGAGGGTCAGGCCGGGTTCTTTCCGATCGCCCGCTTCCAGCCGTGCAGCCCGCACGCCTTTGCCCACCAGCGCCTGGCGCCATGCCTCGCGCTGCTCACCGGACAGCGTCACGCGCAAGGTGCTGTCCAGATTCAAACCCCGTGACAGCAAGGTGATCCAGGGCTCCTGCGGCTCTGCGGTCAGCATCGGCAGCTCCAGCTCGCCGGTGCTTTTCAGCTCGCGCAACAGGGTCGCGGACGTCGGCAGCAACTCCCCCAGCGGCGTGCCCGATTGAAATTGCTCGACGTGCAGGAACGCCCGGCGGTTGCCACGGGTGATGCCGTACAACGCCACGAGGGTGTTGTCCGCCGGGGCGGCCAGGCGCAGCAGCAAATAGGACTGGCCGTTGTCGGCGCCATACAGCTTGGCGTTGCCGAACACCTCGTTGGCCCACAGGCTGCTTTCGCCGCAATCCCGCGCCTGGCACCAGAACAGCAACTGCGCGCCCTGCTGCTGCAGCGCTTCACGGGCGGCGGTGAACGCTTCGTCGGCGCTGTGCTCGACCGGTAATTGGTAGGTGATGGCGGTAACGTTGCCGCGCCCGGCCACCTGCCCGTCGAAGCGCAGCTGGCCGCTGATCTTGCGGATCGAGCCCAGCGGGTAGATGCGTTCCAGCTCAACGGCAGGCCGATAATCGACGATTTCCGCGTCTTCCAGTCGCGGCAGATTGGGCAAGTCCTGACTGCCGGGAACGTCAGCCGCCTGGGTAACGGCGCTGAGCCCGGTGAGCAGCAACGTCAGAGCCAGCGCATGGGTAAACGTCACGGATGTGCTCATGACAGGGCAATCGGCAGGCAAAACAAAGCCGCGACAACGCGCGGCGAGCATGAAAATAAAACGGTGAGGCGTGGGCAGTGGTCCATCGTGCAGTCTCCTGTTTCAACTGCCCCAGCCTCGGCAGTTGCAGGTCGCAAGTCAAGGAACGGCGAAGAAGCGATTGAAACAGTCTGCAACAGAGCGCGCACCCGCCTCATCGTTGAGGTGCAGATGGTGCCCGCCCGGTAAGGACGTCACCGTAAAAGGAACGCTGGCCAGCAGCTCCCGGTTCTGCGCCAGCATGCCCTCCTCGGCAACGATCAACTGCGCCGGGCAGCGCACCGCCGCGACGAAAGACAGCGCCTGCGCTCGCGTGAGACGAATCGCCGAGGGCAATGTCAGCCGGCTGTCGCTGCGCCAGGTGTAACCACCTGGCACCGGCATCAAGCCACGCTGGGCCAACAGCTCGGCGGCCTCGCGACTGACCGCGACCATGCCTTTCATCCGCGCCTCTACTGCCCGGTCCATGTCCGAATAGACCGGCTTGCGCTTGCTCTGCTGGGTCAATTGCGCCTTCAGCGCCGCACCCATTCGTTCGACGACAGACTCCGGCTCGCCCACTGGCGGCACCAGGCCGTCGATCAAGGCCAGACGACTCACCCGCTCGGGGACAGCCGCCGCGACGATCACCGAAATGATCGCCCCCAACGAATGACCCAGCAGGGAAAACCGCTCCCAGCCCATCTGCCCCGCCACCTGCAACACATCGTGGGCATAGTCCGGCAAACCATAGGCCGAACCTGGCGGACGGTGGTCGGAGTGACCATGCCCGGCCATGTCCAGCGCCAGAATCCGCAGCCCTTCAAGCCTGGGCGCCAGGCGCGCGAAGCTGTTGGCGTTGTCCAGCCAGCCATGCAATGCAATTACCGGAATGCCGTCCTGGGGACCAAACAGATGAGCCGCCAGTTCAATATGGGGCAGGCTCAGGCGGATTTCTTCTACCGAACAGGTCATGCGCGTGCTCGTTCAAGCGCGGCGTCTGCGTCTGGCATTGCAGTTGCGCCGTCAGCGCCGGCCGTCCAGCGGGAAAACAGCGTTCTGAGCATGTGGGCGGTGTCCTCGGGATGTTCGAGCGGGAACATATGCCCGCCGGGGACAGAAAGATACACGCCCTCGCGCATGCTTTTGACTGACAGCGCATGGTGGCGCCGCACCACGTCACTGCTTTCACCGCGCACCATCGCCAACGGCACCCGCAACTGACGGGCCAGGCCGGGGCTGGTGTGGGGCACGCTGCGGTAGATGCTGATTTCGGTCGCAGGATCGAAACGCAGGCGCAACCCGTCGCCATCGGCTTGCAGCCCATGACGCAGGTACGCCTCGAAGCACTCGGGATCGAAACGCCGGAACAGCGACTTGCCGGCAAAGTATTCCCGGGCCGCCTCGACGCTGCTGAACACCTCCCGGCGCCCCAAGGTCCGGCCTGCGGGCGTGATGCGATCAATGAAGCCAAAGCGCTTGGCCGCGCGAATCATCCACTGATCGAACCGCGTCAGCACCGGCGAATCAAGCATCACCACACCCCGGTACAGCTCGGGATGACGCAACGCCGCGTGGTAATGCAGCACACCGCCGAGAGAATGGCCCACACCCCACACCGGTTCAGGCTGCTCGCGCACATGGTGGATCAACTCATCCACCAGCTCCGGCCAGTTGTCCGTCACCGGAAATTGCGGGTTGTGGGCATGCTGCTCCAGATGCCGAATCTCGAATTCAGGCCCGAGCGCCGCGAACAACTTGCCGTACGTGCCCGACGGGAAGCCATTGGCGTGAGCGAAAAACAGGAGTTGAGACATGCCGACGCACCCAGAGCAACCAGAACAAGCCGCGATTGTGCGCACCGCCCGGCCGGGGCGGCAATGATCGGAACTGCCATCGATGAGGCCACTCCGGTCATGGGCGTGTTTATAGGGTGCGTTTGAACGATAAAGTGGGACCGGCTTTAGCCGGGAAGGCGTAAGGCGTGGCATTCCCACGCGGAGCGTGGGAACGATCAGGTGTCAGAGCTCAGGAATACCGGCGTCTGGACTGGCTTCCTCCCGGCTAAAGCCGGTCCACAAAAAACCAGCGCGTGCAGTCAGCGGGAGTAGCGAGGCCCCCCGACCGTAGGACCGGCTTCAGCCGGGAAGCCCTTGATCTGCTTTTGATCTTCCTACGCAAAACGCCCATACACCACCAATCGCGACTTGGGTGCCGGCTGAACGGAGATCTCGCGCAGTGGGTCGAGCCGCAGGTCCAACCCGCTCAGAGCATCTTTGTGAAACGGTCCAGACACGCCTGAATATAGGCGACCTGGAAGGCGTACGCCTCCTGAATGTTTGCCTTTGCCTCCTCGGGCAAGTGCCTCTTTTTAAAACTCAAAATCCCCACCTGCATCTGCTGCACAGCGTCATCTGCGGCTTTCTGAAAAGTGCCCAGACCATCACTTTCCGGATACAGCTCCTTCAACGCGTCCAGCCTGCGATCAGCCTCATCACGCAATTGCTGAAACTCGACATTGTTGAGCGACTGGTCGTCGTAGATACGCGCCAGCCATCGGCTCAGTGCAGTTTCGCCCGCTCTCGCCTTGGTCTTCTCGGGTGTCGAGAGTTCGGCGGCGAGTTTTGCAATCTCGGTACACCGGGGACAGATTGATTTACGGTGAAGCGCTGTAAATAAATCAGTCCCCTTGAAGCTTGGAACGATCAGATGTTAGAGCTCAGGAAATACCGGCGCCTGGACCGGCCTCTTCCCGGCTAAAGCCGGTCCCACGAAAAGCAGCGCGTGCAGTCAGTGGGAGTAGCGACGCTACTAGACCGTAGGACCGGCTTCAGCCGGGAAGCCCTTGATCTGCTTTTGATCTTCATACGCAAAAAGTCCGGACACCACGAAACGCGACTTGGGTGCAGGCTGAACGCAGGTCTCGCGCAGTGGGCCGAGCCGCATGGATGCGGCGTGAGCGCCGTTGCGGACATGGATGTCCGTTCGGCGGGGGCCCACGGAGCGAGGCCGGAGTGAAGGAACCCTGACGAAGTAAGGGCCAAACCAGGAGCACAAGCCCTTGGTTACTTGGGGCTTTATCAAGTAACTCGCCGAAGGCGAAACCCGAGGCCGTTAGGCCGACGCTCTTGATCTTGGCGTCAAGCGCCTCAACCATCAGCGAGCCGGAGGCTGCTCCCCATGGGGCACCACCGCCACGGTCAACCGGGAAATGCAACAGGCCTTGCCATCCTCCGTCGACAAACGAATATCCCAGACATGGGTCGTGCGCCCGATATGCACCGGGTGCGCCACCGCCGTCACCCGCCCACTGCGGACCCCGCGCAAATGGTTCGCGTTGACCTCAATCCCCACACAAAAGAACCGATCGGTATCAATCACCAGATAACTCGCGGTAGAGCCCACCGTCTCCGCCAGCACCACCGACGCGCCGCCGTGCAACAAACCATAAGGCTGATGAGTGCGCTCATCCACCGCCATGCTCGCCGTCAAAGACAGATCGTCGACCGCCTCAAACCGAATATCCAGCACCTCACCGATGGTGTTCTTCTGCTTCGCATTAAGCGCGTCAAGGTCCGGAGGGCTACGCCATACACTCATGGTTCTTCCTTGTTATTGGAGGGTTTGCACCACTTCTCTCATTCAGCACCGGGAGCGCTGACAACCGCTCACCGCTGCCATCATTCAGCGTGCCGAACATCCACCAGTTCCATCGCGCCAGCAAGCGGCAAATCCGCCTCAAGCTGAGCGAGACTGGCGGTGTGCATCGGTTGCGCCTGCTGCAACGAGCCATGTACCGCCAGCCCGATCAACGTGCCCACCAACGGTTGATGACTGACCAGCAAGACATTCTCCGCACTGTACGCACTCAGTTGCTCCAGCACCTTGTGCGGATTGCAGTCGGGCGTCAGCCACGGCACGGTCACGATGGCCTCCGTGAACCCAAGCGCTTGACGGACCAGCTCGGCGGTCTGTTGGGCACGCACATACGGGCTCGCGATGATCCGCTGCACGGGCTGCCCCATCAGGTGAGCGGCACTGCGCAAAACCTCTTCGCGACCATTGGCGGTCAGCTCCCGCTCGGCGTCCGTAGGGGCCTGAGGTTTCGCCTCGCCATGGCGCAGAATCCAGACCTTCACAGTTTTGGCCCTTCGCCCGGCGTGGACGGCGGCGTAATCGGCGCCGGTGGCGATGGCGATGTGTCGGCAGCGGCGTCCGACGTGTCGGGAACCGCCGGCGAGGTTTCGGAACCCGGTTGCGGCGTGTCGGAAACCGGTGGCGTCGCAGCAGGAACCGGCTGCGGCGTCACGGGTGCCGGTGGCGGCGTGGCCGCAGCGGGTTGCGGAGCAGAAGGCGCCGGTTGCGGCTTGACCGTGACAACGTGTGGCGCCTCGCCTTCAGGCGCACGCGGCGTTGGCCAATCGGCGAACGGCCACGGCTTCTGATCGGTGTGGAAGGTGCCGAAGCGGCCTATCTGCGCCAGGTACTGGCTCAGGCTGTCGCCAAATGACATCACGCTGAGGCTCGGCGCGCCGTTGAACAGCCGGTAAACCAGCTGCACCAGGACGGCCACCGCCAGAACCACTTCCGCCACCTGCCAGACCAGCACAAACAGCACCATCCACAGGATGCGCAGCAGGATCGATTCGTGTTGCTTGAGTTTTGATTCGTTCAAGAGCTTCTCCGTGTGGGGATCAGTTGAAACCACTGGTTGAAATGAAATCGACGTCGGTCTTGGGCTCGGCGCGCATCAGCAGCTCGATGACCTGCTCCAGCGTGCGGCCCTCGAACAGAATGGCGTGCAGCCCGGCCACCAGCGGCATGTAAACCTGCAACTCCTGCGCTTTGGTCTTCAGCACCTTGAGCGTGTTGACGCCCTCGGCGACTTCACCCAGCCGGGTAACCGCTTCGTCGAGGCTCAGGCCCTGCCCCAGGGCAAAACCGACCTGGTAATTGCGGCTCTTCGGCGAGGAGCAGGTGACGATCAGATCGCCGACCCCGGCCAGGCCCAGGAAAGTCATGGGATTGGCGCCCTGACTGACCGCAAAACGGGTCATCTCCGCCAGCGCGCGAGTGATCAGCATGCTCTTGGTGTTCTCGCCCATGTTCAGCGCCACCGCCATACCGGCGATGATGGCGTAGACGTTTTTGAGCGCGCCGCCCAGCTCCACGCCAAAACGGTCAGCGCTGGCGTACACGCGGAACGTGCGGCCGTGCAGTGCAGCCTGAACCTGCTGACAGAGGTCCTCATCTTCGCTGGCGACCACCGTGGCGGTCAGGGCGTGCTCGGCGATTTCGCGGGCCAGGTTGGGGCCGGACAACACGCCGATTCGCGCAGCGGGCGCGATGTCCTCAAGGATCTCGCTCATGAGCTTGAAGGTGTCGGCCTCAATGCCCTTGGTCAGGCTGACCAGCATTTTCCCCGCGAGCAGGTCGATGTGCGGGGTCAGTACGCCACGCAGGGCACTGGACGGCAACGCGACGAAAACCAGTTGACTGTCTTGCAACGTGGCGTGCAGGTCAGTGACCGGCTCAACGCCTTCGAGCACCTTGATGCCCTTGAGGTAGCGCGGGTTCTCGCGATTCACGCGAATCGCCTCGGCCTGCTCCGGATCGCGCATCCACTGCGTCACCCGATGACCGTTGCCGGCCAACAGATTGGCCACTGCGGTCCCGAAGCTGCCGCCGCCAAGGACCGCTATTGGTTGCTGCTGGGTCATAAAACAATCCATTCAGGGCCATCACATCTGGCGATGCGGGCATTATACGGAGCCCCGGGCTCGCGGCCAGCGGCAAAAGGTGACCCCACGAACTTACAGGCCATCCCCCACTCTTGCCGAGGAAATTGCCCACAGCTCGGTTAAGATGCGTCCCTGAGATGAAAATTCCTCAATGGCGCCGATGAGCTATCGTCAGGGTGCTCCCGAAGAGATCCGTCACATGACACCAAGCGTCCACCGCCCGTCCCCCGTCAGGCTTCGCCATGCCTGAACATCGGCAAACCCTCCGGGCGCAGACCGCCGGAACCCCCTCGTGACGGCTCAACGCGGCTGGAACATCAGCACCCGGACGCAGATCCTCAGCCTGGGCCCGGCGTTATTGCTGACCTTGTTGCTGATCAGCTTCTTCACCGTGGTGCGGATTCAGGACCTGCGACAGGAGCTCAATCACACCGGGCAACTCATCGCCAACCAGCTGGCCCCCGCTTCGGAGTACGGCGTCATCGTCGGCAATAACGCGGTGCTGGAAAACCTCATGAACGCCACGATGAACACGCCCCACGTGCGTTTTCTCGAAGTGCGCGACAGTGCCGGAAAGGTACTCGTTCATGTCGAACCCGCCGAGGAACAGGGGCATTCGCGGCAGATGGAAGTGTTCCAGGCGCCCATCCGCCTGCAGCCAGCCCGATCTGCACAGCCGATCGAGGATGCCAATAAGGCCGTTTCCGATAACGCCATCGGCGTGCCGGTCGAAGGCTATCTGGGACGCGTGCTGGTAGGCATGTCCAGTGACGCCTTCAATCAGCGCGAGCAGGAGATATTGCTGAAAGCGGGTGTGCTGGCGATGTTCGCCCTTCTGTTTACTTACATGCTGGCCAGACGTCTGTCGCTGAGCCTGTCCCAGCCGATCAGCGCCATGAGCGCGGCGGTGAAGGCCATCCAGCGTGGCGATTACTCGGCGCCGCTGCCCGTTGCAGATGATGCCGAGCTGGGCGATCTGGCGCGGCACATCAACAATCTGGCTTTGGGCCTGGAGAAGGCCAGCCGCGAGCAGAAGCAAGCGATGGACGCGCTCATCCGCACCCGCGAAGAAGCCGAACGCGCCAATAATGCCAAGTCCGAATTCCTGGCCATGATGAGCCACGAGCTGCGCACGCCCATGAATGGCGTGCTGGGTATGCTGCAGTTGATGGAAACCACGAAAATGACCGACGAGCAGGCCGAATACGCCGCGCTGGCCATGGAATCCACCGAACACCTGCTGCGCGTTATCAACGACATTCTGGATTTCTCCCGCTTCGAACGCGATGCGCTGGAGCTAGAAAGCATTCCATTCAACCTCGCCGACCTGATCAGCACCTCGGTTCAGGCGTTTGCCCACAACGCGCAGCAGCGCGGTCTGGCACTGGAACTGGAGTTACCGCCTTCGATGGAGGCGTTGCAGGTGACCGGCGACCCTACGCGCATCCGGCAGATCCTGGTCAACCTGATCGGCAATGCGCTGAAATTCACCGAATGTGGCAGCGTGCGCGTCGAGGCGGGCTTCACCCTCGCCGACCCGCACCACGTTCGGTTTACCTGCGCGGTACGCGACAGCGGCATCGGGATCTCTCCTGACCTGCTGGAATCGATGTTCGACGCGTTTCAGCAAGCGGACAACTCCATCTCCCGACGCTACGGCGGCACCGGCCTGGGCCTGCCCATTGCGCGCAATCTGGCCGAACGCATGGGCGGGTCGCTGCAGGCGCAGAGCAGCGAGGGACTGGGCTCGGTGTTCCAGCTGCAAATCCCGCTGCAGCGGGTTCAACAGCCGGTGATAGAACCCTCTTCCGGCGCGGTGGCTGAATTGCCCCACAGCCGCGATGCCTGCGTGTTGCTGGTCGAGGACAACCCGGTGAACCGCACGGTGGTCGAAGCGATGCTGCGCAGCCTGGGTTTGCAGGTGAGCGTGGCGGCGGATGGCCTTGAAGCGGTGAACATGGCCAGTCGGGAACGCTTCGCGCTGATCCTGATGGACTGCCGGCTGCCGGTCATGGACGGCTACGAGGCGACGCGCCGAATCCGACTGCTGCCGGGGCTGACGACGCTGCCCATTATTGCCCTGACCGCCAACGCTCAGCACGGCGACCGGGACATTTGTCTGCAAGCCGGAATGAACGATTACCTGGCCAAGCCGTTCAAACGTACTGATTTACAGCAGGTTTTGCAGCGTTGGCTGACCATTAAGCCACCTGCGACTGGCGGTAAATGATAAATTGCGGCAGTCTTGTGTGCCGATTCGACCCACGCCAACGCGCGGACGAAAAATTTCAGTGCACAGGTGTACATTCATTTCACCCGTGCTGTGACTTTCACTACAACGCAATAGTCTATGAGTAGGCTGCCAGCAGAGGGATAACCCGCTGGCCAGATTGGGTACGTAACGCCACACCCTGCCGCACAGGATTATCGAGGAGCTCGCATGACCAAACAAAACGCCTTTACCCGGGAAGACCTGCTGCGCTGCAGTCGCGGCGAGCTGTTCGGCCCAGGTAACGCGCAATTGCCCGCCCCCAACATGCTGATGGTTGATCGCATCACCCACATCAGTGAAGAGGGCGGCAAGTTCGGCAAAGGTGAATTGGTCGCCGAACTCGATATCACCCCGGACCTGTGGTTCTTCGCCTGTCACTTCGAAGGTGACCCGGTGATGCCAGGTTGCCTGGGCCTTGATGCCATGTGGCAACTGGTCGGCTTCTTCCTGGGCTGGCAAGGCCTGCCGGGCCGCGGTCGCGCACTGGGCTCGGGCGAAGTGAAATTCTTCGGCCAGGTTCTGCCGACCGCCAAGAAGGTCACCTACAACATTCACATCAAGCGCGTCCTCAAAGGCAAGCTGAACCTGGCGATCGCCGACGGTTCGGTCAGCGTGGACGGCCGTGAAATCTATACCGCTGAAGGCCTGCGTGTCGGCGTCTTCACTTCCACTGAAAATTTCTAAGGGTATTCGCATGCGCCGCGTCGTTATCACTGGTCTGGGCATTGTTTCCTGCTTGGGCAATGACAAAGACACCGTCTCCGCCAACCTGCGTGCAACTCGCCCTGGCATCCGTTTCAATCCGGAATACGCCGAAATGGGTCTGCGCAGCCAGGTGTCGGGCTCCATCGACCTCAACCTTGAAGAGCTGATCGATCGCAAGATCTTCCGCTTTGTGGGCCACGCCGCTGCCTATGCCTACCTGGCGATGAAAGACGCTGTCACCGACTCCGGCCTGACCGAAGAGCAGGTGTCCAACCCGCGTACCGGTCTGATTGCCGGCTCGGGCGGCGCATCGACGCTGAACCAGATGGAAGCGCTGGATATACTGCGCGAGAAAGGCGTCAAGCGCGTCGGCCCCTACCGCGTGACCCGCACCATGAGCAGCACGGTGTCGGCGTGTCTGGCGACGCCATTCAAGATCAAGGGCCTGAACTACTCCATCGCGTCTGCCTGCGCCACCAGTGCTCACTGCATTGGCACCGCCATGGAACAGATTCAGATGGGCAAGCAGGACATCGTGTTTGCCGGCGGTGGCGAAGAGGAGCACTGGAGCCAGTCGTTCCTGTTCGACGCCATGGGCGCGCTGTCCAGCAAACGCAACGACACCCCGGAACAGGCTTCCCGTGCCTACGATGCTGACCGTGACGGTTTCGTCATCGCCGGCGGCGGCGGCATGGTCGTGGTCGAGGAGCTGGAACACGCTCTCGCCCGTGGCGCGAAGATCTACGCGGAGCTGGTTGGCTACGGCGCCACGTCCGACGGTTACGACATGGTCGCTCCGAGCGGCGAAGGCGCCATCCGCTGCATGCAGCAGGCGCTGTCCACGGTTGATGGCACCATCGACTACCTGAACACCCACGGCACTTCCACTCCGGTCGGCGACGTCAAGGAAATGGAAGGCGTGCGTGAAGTGTTCGGCGACAAGGCACCGGCGATCAGCTCCACCAAGAGCCTGTCGGGTCACTCCCTGGGCGCCGCCGGCGTTCACGAAGCGATCTATTGCATGCTGATGATGGAAGGCAACTTCATGGCCGGTTCGGCCAACATCGACGAGCTGGACCCAGCCGTTGCCGACATGCCGATCCTGACCAAGACCCGCGAAAACACCGAGCTGAATCTGGTGATGAGCAACAGCTTCGGCTTCGGCGGCACCAACGCCACCCTGGTAATGAAGCGCTGGACTGGCAAGTAATCCAGTCAGTTGCAGACAAAAGGCGCCCCTCGGGGCGCCTTTTTTGTGGCAGGTTGAAATGCATTGGCTCGGACCTGATTTCGCAGGACCGGCTTTGGCCGGGAACACATCGGGCGTCACGCCGCAGGATTGCCAGTGCCCAGACCGGCCCCTTCCCGGCTGAAGCCGGTCCTACAACCGAACCGAAAGAGAGAACGCCATCATGCTGACCATCATTCCCCGCGCTGAAGACGTCGAAGGCCAACCGATCCTGCGTCCCCTCCCCGCTGCGCGATGCCGGAGCGTGGGGCCTTTCGTTTTTTTCGATCACATGCTGGAGACCACCTACGCCCCCGGCACCGGCATGGACATCCGTCAGCACCCGCACATCGGCCTCTCGACACTGACCTACTTGTTCGAAGGCGAGATCCGACACAAGGACAGCCTCGGCAGTGATCAGCACGTCAGACCCGGCGAGGTCAGCTGGATGACCGCCGGCAGCGCCATCGCCCACATCGAGCGCACGCCCGAAGCGCTGCACGCCAGCGGCTCGCGACTGCATGGCCTGCAAGTCTGGCTGGCGTCGCCCAAGTCCCATGAGCAAGGGGCCGGACATTACAGCCATCACCCCGCCCACACACTGCCGGTCAGCGACGGCATGGGCATTCGTATCCGCCTGATTGCTGGCGAAGGCTTTTGCCTGAAGTCGCCTGTGCCGGTGCTGTCGCCCACCCTTTACGCCGAACTGAACATGCAGACCGCGACAACGCTGCGAATCCCGGCCGAGCACGAGGAGCGCGCCCTGTACGTGATCGAAGGTGAGCTGCTGCTGGACGCCGAGCCGGTGCAGCCGCGCAGCCTGGTGGTGCTGGATGCAGGGAGCGAGCCGACGCTGTGTGCGGAAAGCGAATGCCACGCGGTACTGATTGGCGGTGCGCCCCTGGATGGGCCGAGAAGGATGAACTGGAATTTCGTCGCCAGCGATCCGGCACTGATTGAACAGGCCACGGCGAAATGGGCGGACGGGGACTGGCCGACCGTGCCGGGGGAAGTAGAGCGGATTGAATTGCCGGTGGGCAGCAGGCCGAAGCGCTGATTGGCCGCGGCCTGCCCGGACTCTGTGGGAGTGACCGGAGGGGCACTCTCACAACAGTTAAAACATCACATTAGCCCGCGAACACTTCATCCAGCAGGTTGTGCATCGAGGTAAACGCACGCTTCGAAACGGTCGGGTTGTACATCTGCACGCCCGGGTTGTTGGCGTGCGGGTCGGTGAAGGAATGGAACGCGCCGCCGTAGCTCAGCAGTTGCCAGTCGACATTGGCAGCGTTCATTTCAGCTTCAAACGCCGGCAGTTGCTCCTTCGGCACCAGAGGGTCGGAGGCGCCGTGCATCACCAGCACTTTGCCCTTGATGTTGTTCGCGTCAGCCGGGTTCGGGGTGTCGAGGGTGCCATGGAAGGACACCGCTGCCTTCAACGGTGCACCGGTGCGCGCCAGTTCCAGCGCGCAGCAACCGCCGAAGCAGAAGCCAAACGCCGCCAGCCGGGACGTGTCGACGGTGGCAATGGTCTGCGCGGTCAGTTGATCCAGTGCAGCCTTCATGCGCGTGTTCAACAGCACGCGATCATTTTTCAACGGCATCATGGCAGCCGCCGCTTCATCGCCATTGGACGGGCGCACCTGCTGGCCATACAGGTCCGCCAGCAACACTACATAGCCCTTCGCCGCCACGTCTTTGGCAATCTGCTCGGCATCTGTGCTGACACCCATCCAGTTAGGCGCCATCACCAGACCCGGTAAGGCCTGACCGCCTTCGGCGAAGACCAGACGACTCTCGTAGCTCACGCCATCGATCTCATACACGATGGACTGCACGGTCACATTGCTCATAGCGAACTCCTGCTGATAAGGATGGAGGGAGATTAAATGACAAAACCCGCCGAAGCGGGTTCTGCCGTGACGCTGATGTTAAACCGAGAGCTCAACCAACAACTTGTTCAGACGGCGCACGTAGGCCGCCGGATCTTTCAAGCTGTCGCCGGCCGCCAGCGCAGCCTGGTCGAACAGGATGTGCGACAGATCACCGAAGCGGTCTTCATTCTGCTCGTTGTCCAGCTTGCCGATCAGCGGGTGCGACGGGTTGAATTCGAAGATTGGCTTGGAGTCCGGTACCTTCTGACCGCTGGCTTCCAGAATCTGACGCATCTGCAGACCCAGGTCCTGCTCGCCAATCGCCAGAATCGCCGGCGAATCGGTCAAACGGTGGGAAACCCTCACTTCGCTGACGGCTTCACCCAGCGCCGTTTTCAGGCGTTCGATCAGGCCTTCCTTGTCCTTGGCGACTTCTTCCTGAGCCTTCTTGTCCTCTTCGGAATCAAGCTTGCCCAGATCCAGGTCACCGCGTGCCACGTCGACAAAGCCCTTGCCGTCGAAGTCGCTCAGGTAGCTCATCAGCCACTCGTCGATACGGTCGGTCAGCAGCAGCACTTCAATGCCTTTCTTGCGGAAGACTTCGAGGTGCGGGCTGTTCTTGACCTGGGCGTAGCTTTCGCCGGTGAGGAAGTAGATCTTGTCCTGACCTTCCTTGGCGCGCGACAGGTAGTCGGTCAACGACACGCTTTGCTCGCCGCCGTCGTCGGAGGTCGACGCGAAGCGCAACAGGCCGGCTATTTTTTCTTTGTTGGCGAAGTCTTCGGCCGGCCCTTCTTTCAGCACCTGACCGAAGTTTTTCCAGAAGCCTTTGTATTCTTCCGGCTGGTTTTTCGCCAGCTTCTCCAGCATGTCCAGCACGCGCTTCGTCAGCGCGGACTTCATCGAATCGATGATCGGATCTTTCTGCAGGATTTCACGGGACACGTTCAGGGACAGGTCGTTGGAATCGACCACGCCCTTGATGAAGCGCAGGTACAGCGGCAGGAACGATTCCGCCTGGTCCATGACAAATACGCGCTGCACGTACAGCTTCAGGCCGCGCGGTGCTTCGCGCTGGTACAGATCGAACGGCGCGCGGGCCGGCACGTACAACAGCGAGCTGTATTCCAGCTTGCCTTCAACCTTGTTGTGGCTCCAGCTCAGCGGGTTCTCGAAATCGTGGGCGATGTGCTTGTAGAACTCCTGGTATTCCTCGTCCTTGACCTCAGTACGCGGACGGGTCCACAGGGCGCTGGCGCGGTTGACGGTTTCCCACTCTTCAACAGGCTCGGCGTCGCCTTCGACCGGCGCCTGTTCTTTCGGCAGCTGGATCGGCAGGGCGATGTGGTCGGAGTACTTTTTGATGATGTTACGCAGACGGAAGCCGTCAGCGAACTCGTCTTCGGCGCTCTTGAGATGCAGCACGATGCGCGTACCGCGATCGGCTTTCTCGATCGTGGCGACTTCGAACTCGCCCTCGCCTTTCGACGACCAGTGCACACCTTCGCTGGCGGACAGGCCGGCGCGACGGGTGAACACTTCGACTTGATCGGCAACGATGAACGCGGAGTAAAAGCCGACACCGAACTGGCCGATCAGGTGGGAATCTTTCTTCTGATCACCGGACAGGTTCTTCATGAAGTCGGCGGTGCCGGACTTCGCGATGGTGCCCAGATGCGTGATGACATCTTCGCGGCTCATGCCGATGCCGTTGTCTTCCAGGGTAACGGTCTTGGCATCCTTGTCGTAGCTGACTCGGATCTTCAGCTCGGCGCCGCCTTCCAGCAGCTCAGGCTTGGACAGTGCCTCGAAGCGCAGCTTGTCCACCGCGTCGGATGCGTTGGAAATCAGCTCGCGAAGGAAAATTTCCTTGTTCGAGTACAGCGAATGGATCATGAGGTGCAGCAGCTGCTTCACCTCGGTCTGGAAGCCCAGGGTTTCCTTTTGAGTTTCCACACTCATGGTCATCAAACTCCAATCAGTCCACACAAATAGGGGGAGCTGCTCGAAACGCCCAAGGCGGCTCGGAGCAGCGCGTTGTCATCTAGGTGGGGGCTGGGGAGACGATTTCAAGGGACAGGCGTGCGGTCAGTGCAGAATCTTCACCCTCTGAAAATCTTTGGGCCGCCGATCTCATGGCTGAGGACGGCGCACAAACGATCACCGCCTCTCTTCGGCTCAGTGATTACGTCGCCGGATGCTTATGTATTTATCCCGACGGAACATGGAACTAACCTAATAACCGAGTGCTCGAAGGCACGTTGATGACCAATAAGGAGAAACACCCCATGCGTAAATCTTTAGCTATTGCCCTGATGCTTTCTGCCACTCTGGGCCTCGCCGCCTGTGACAAAAAATCCGAAGATAAACAGCAAGATGCAAACAAGGCTGCCGAGCAGTCGCAAGAATCGATGCAAAAAGCGCAAGACAAAGTGAACGACGCTGCCAAAGAAAGTCAGGAAGCCGCTCAAAAGAACGCTGAAGCCGCTCAAGAGCGCGCTAAAGAAGCGAACCAGGCAGCACCTGCAACTAAGCAGTAAGTTTCCAGAGTTTCAAAAAACAAAGCCCGCATTAAGCGGGCTTTGTTTTGTCTATCAAATAATCAGCTCTGCTTCAGAGTGATCGGCGCATCGCTTTCACGGCGCGCCAACCTCCCCCCTCAGGCCAGTGCCTCGCTGCGCTTGCCGAGCATGCGGTCCACGACGAACGCGACGAACAGCGTGATCAGCGACGGGATCAGCCATGCGAGGCCTTGCTCGCTCAAGGGCAGATGAGCCAGCGCATCCGGCAGGTACACACCAAGCGCAGAGCCCTTCACCGCATCCACCGCACCGATCAGGAACGCCACCAGCATGACCGGCGCCACGATCCGCCCCTGCTCGTGCCAGAAATCCTTGCAGAAGCTCAACGCCACCAGTGCAATGCACGGCGGGTAGATCGCGGTCAGCACCGGAATCGAGAACTGGATCAGCTTGGTCAGGCCCAGGTTGGAAACCAGCAGGGAAAACACTGCCAGCAGAATCACCAGCGTCTTGTAAGACAGGGGCAGCACGCGGCTGAAGTATTCGGCGCAGGCGCACGTCAGGCCGACGGCGGTCACCAGACACGCCAGCGAGATCAGCACGGCAAGGAAGCTGCTGCCCAACGTGCCGAAGGTGTGTTGGACGTAGGCATGCAACACAGCGGCGCCATTGGTTGCCCCGGCAGCGATGGCGTGGCTGTCGGAACCCAGACGGAACAGGCTGATGTACACCAGTGCCAGTCCCACACCGGCGATCAGGCCGGCGATGATGGCGTAGCGGGTGATCAACCGAGGCGACTCGACACCGCGGGAGCGAATCGCGTTGACGATGACGATGCCGAAAACCAGCGCGCCCAGGGTGTCCATGGTCAGGTAGCCGTTGATGAAGCCTTGGGAGAACGGCGCGGCGACGTAGGCAGGTTCGGCAATACCGACGTCACCCGCCGGCAGGACAAACGCGGCGATGCCGAGGATGGCCAGGGCAATGATTTTCAGTGGTGCCAGGAAACGGCCGACGGTGTCGAGCAGACGACCCGGATAAAGCGAAATCCAGAACACCAGCACGAAATAAACCAGGCTGTAGAGAAACAGCGCGAGCGGACTTTCACCGGTTAAGGGCGCCAGGCCGACTTCAAACGACACCGTCGCCGTGCGCGGCGTGGCGAACAATGGACCCACGGACAGGTAGCAGACGGCGGCGAGGATGGTTCCGGCGACCTTGCCGATTGGACTGCTCAAGGCGTCCATGGCGCCGCCGACCTTGGCGAGCGCGATCACGGTGACCACCGGAAGGCCGACCGCCGTGACCAGAAAGCCCAACGCGGCCATCCATACATTGGGGCCGGCCTGGAGGCCTACGATCGGGGGGAAGATGATATTGCCAGCGCCCACGAACAGCGCAAACGTCATGAAACCCAGTGCCAGAATGTCCTGGCCTTTCAACACTTTCATTGAGGAAACCACACTGCTGAATCGGAATTAAGAAGAGGATTTCCCTGAGGGTGGGGGAAATGCTGCCCGCCCTTTTAAGACAGACCCTGAGCGCGCCGCCGCTCCTTGTGGGAGCCGACTGCACAAAACGGCGGCTAGCCTACCCTATTTGGCGCACCGATACAGGGCGGTGCGACCGCTGAACGCACGTTCGTGTCGCATATCAGAAATGTCTTACAGGATCAGGGCCTTCCCGCCGGCGCAAATCGAAACGCCAGAAACACAAAAGCCACCCGAAGGTGGCTTTTGTTGATCAGGCAGTGAGACGAGGGCGATTAAGCCTTCTTCACTTCCCAACCGGTCAGCTCAGCCAGGGCTTTGCCGATGTCTGCCAGCGAACGCACGGTTTTCACGCCTGCGTCTTGCAGCGCAGCGAATTTCTCGTCTGCAGTGCCTTTGCCGCCGGAGATGATCGCGCCCGCATGGCCCATGCGCTTGCCCGGAGGAGCAGTCACACCCGCGATGTAGGAAACGACTGGCTTGGTCACGTGTGCCTTGATGTAGGCAGCCGCTTCTTCTTCAGCCGAACCGCCGATCTCGCCGATCATGACGATCGCTTCGGTCTTCGGGTCTTCCTGGAACAGCTTCAGGATGTCGATGAAGTTCGAACCCGGGATCGGATCACCACCGATGCCGACGCACGTCGACTGACCGAAACCGGCGTCAGTGGTCTGCTTCACAGCTTCGTAAGTCAGGGTGCCGGAACGCGACACGATACCGACTTTGCCTGGCAAGTGAATGTGACCTGGCATGATGCCGATCTTGCACTCGCCCGGGGTGATAACGCCTGGGCAGTTAGGGCCGATCAGGACCACACCCAGTTCGTCGCACTTGACCTTGGCTTCGAGCATGTCGATGGTCGGGATGCCTTCGGTGATGCAAACGATCAGCTTGATGCCGCCGAACGCTGCTTCAAGGATGGAATCCTTGCAGAACGGAGCCGGAACGTAGATGACCGAAGCGGTTGCGCCGGTTTTTTCTACTGCTTCGGACACCGTGTTGAACACTGGCAGGTTCAGGTGCGTGGTGCCGCCCTTGCCTGGGGTCACGCCGCCAACCATTTTGGTGCCGTAGGCAATGGCTTGCTCGGAGTGGAAGGTACCCTGGGAGCCGGTGAAGCCCTGGCAGATAACCTTGGTGTCTTTATTGATCAGGACGCTCATTATTTGCCCTCCGCAGCTTTGACGACTTGTTGAGCAGCGTCGGTCAGGCTGGTAGCTGCGATGATGTTCAAGCCGCTTTCTGCCAGTACTTTAGCGCCCAGCTCAGCGTTGTTGCCTTCAAGGCGAACAACAACCGGGATTTTCACGCCGACTTCTTTCACCGCGCCAATGATGCCTTCGGCAATCATGTCGCAACGGACGATGCCGCCGAAGATGTTGACCAGTACTGCAGCGACGTTGGTGTCGGACAGGATGATCTTGAACGCTTCGGTAACGCGTTCTTTGGTTGCGCCACCGCCTACGTCGAGGAAGTTGGCTGGCTTGCCGCCGTGCAGGTTGACGATGTCCATGGTACCCATGGCCAGACCGGCACCGTTGACCATGCAGCCGATGTTGCCTTCCAGTGCCACGTAGTTCAGTTCGAACTTGGCAGCGTGGGCTTCACGTGGGTCGTCTTGCGACGGGTCGTGGAAAGCCTTCAGCTTTGGCTGACGGTACATGGCGTTGGCGTCGATGTTGATCTTGGCGTCGAGGCAATGCAGATCGCCGTCAGCCTTGATCACCAGCGGGTTCACTTCCAGCAGGGCCAGGTCGTGGTCCTGGAACAGCTTGGCCAGACCGGTGAAGATCTTGGCGAACTGAGTGACCTGCTTGCCTTCCAGACCCAGCTGGAAGGCCAGATCGCGACCCTGGAATGGCTGAGCGCCAACCAGTGGATCGATGGTCGCTTTGAGAATCTTCTCAGGCGTGTCGTGAGCGATTTTCTCGATGTCCACGCCACCTTCGGTGGACGCCATGAACACGATACGGCGGCTCGAACGATCGACTACAGCGCCCAGGTACAGCTCTTTGGCGATGTCAGTGCACGATTCAACCAGGATCTTGGTGACCGGCTGACCGTTGGCATCAGTCTGGTAAGTGACCAGACGCTTGCCCAACCACTGTTGAGCGAACGCAGCGGCGTCTTCCTTGCTGCGAACCAGCTTGACGCCTCCCGCTTTACCGCGACCGCCTGCGTGAACCTGGGCTTTGACGACCCACTCGGTTCCGCCGATCTTGTCGCACGCTTCTGCTGCTGCTTCCGGGGTGTCTACTGCATAGCCCTTGGATACTGGCAGGCCGTATTCAGCAAACAGCTGCTTACCCTGATACTCGTGAAGATTCATGCTTATTACCGTCTTCGTTAGGTACTGCGCATTCGGTGCTGCTCGTCAAAGCGTGCCGCACCACCTGTGACCGCTTCTCCCGGAGAACGCAGATCAGGCGTGAAGCCTGCCTGCGCTGCCGGGAGTTCGAGTCCAACGATCCTTCCGCGGTAAGCCCTGCGAGCAGGGCCTGCGACGGGCGGATCGTCGTGGTTATTTTCAGCGTTTTTTCTTGTTCTGGATGTGAATGGCGCCGCCATTCACTGCCAGTGCCGCTTCGTGCAGCGCTTCGGACAGCGTCGGGTGGGAGAAGACCATCATGCCGATGTCTTCGGCACTGGTGCCGAACTCCATACCGATCGCGCCCTGCTGTACCAGCTCTGCAGCGCCAGGACCAATGACGTGCACACCCAGTACACGGTCGGTCTTGGCATCAGCGATGACCTTGACGAAACCGCCGGTGTCATTCGCTGCCATTGCACGGCCGCTCGCCGCGAACGGGAACTGACCGACGTTAACTTCCACGCCTTCGGCCTTGAGCGTCTGCTCGGTCTTGCCGACCCACGCGATTTCCGGGTGGGTATAGATAACCGACGGGATCAGGTCGTAGTTCATCTGGGTCTTGTGACCCTTGATGCGCTCGACGACCATGATGCCTTCTTCGGACGCTTTGTGCGCCAGCATCAGACCACGAACCACGTCACCGATGGCGTACACGCCAGGAACGCTGGTCTCGCACTGCTCATTGACGAAGATGAAGCCGCGCTCGTCGATGTCGACGCCGCTGTCGGCAGCCAGCAGCTCGGTGGTCACCGGGCGACGGCCAACGGCCACGATCACGCGGTCGAACGTGATGTTCTGCTCGCCGTCCTTGTCGGTGTAGGTCACGACAACTTCATCGCCATTGACCTTGGAACCGGTGACGCGAGCGCCCAGCTTGATGTCCAGACCCTGCTTGTTGAAGGTCTTCTGCGCTTCCTTGGCAACGGCTTCGTCAGCGGCAGGCAGGAATTTCTCCAGCGCTTCGAGAACTGTCACTTTGGCACCCAGGCGAGCCCAGACCGAACCCAGTTCCAGACCGATAACGCCGGCGCCGATGACGCACAGGCGCTCAGGCACTGCCGGGAATTCCAGGGCGCCTGTCGAATCGACGATGGTGACCTGATTGACCGGAGCCGGCGGAATGTCGATCGGACGCGAACCGGACGCCAGAATGATGTTTTCGGCTTCGATGACTTCGGTGGTGCCGTCAGGCTTGGTCAGCTCGACTTTCTTGCCGGCCAGCAGTTTGCCGTGGCCCTGCAGGGAAGTGACGCCGTTGGCCTTGAACAGGCTGGCAACGCCGCCGGTCAGGCCTTTGACGATCTGTGCCTTGCGACCAATCATAGCAGCAATGTCCATCTTCAGGTCGCTGAGCGAGATACCGTGAACACCGAACTGATTCTTGGCTTCGTAGAATTTCCAGGAGCTGTCCAACAGCGCCTTGGAGGGGATGCAGCCCACGTTCAGACAGGTACCGCCGAGGGCCAGCTTGCCCTCTTTATCCTGGTACTTCTCGATGCAGGCAGTCGTGAGACCGAGTTGCGCGGCCTTGATAGCGGCCACATAGCCGCCAGGGCCAGCGCCAATCACTACCACGTCGAATTTCTGGGACATAGAAAAGAGTTCCTCTTTAGCTGCGAGCTTTAAGCCACAAGCTGCAAGCTGATCCGTGATGCTTTACAGACGAGTTGCAGCCTGTTCATTAGGATGTTGCGACGACCCAAGCGTCGGCGCCAGGCTGCTGTAACTTGCAGCTTGACGCTTGCGGCTTGCAGCTGTCCTTGAATCAGATGTCCAGCAACAGACGCGCCGGGTCTTCCAGCAGGTTCTTGATGGTCACCAGGAAGGTCACGGCTTCTTTACCGTCGATCAGGCGGTGATCGTAGGACAGCGCCAGATACATCATCGGACGGATGACGACCTGGCCGTTGATCGCCATAGGACGCTGCAGAATGTTGTGCATGCCCAGAATGGCCGCTTGCGGCGGATTGACGATAGGGGTCGACATCATCGAACCGAAAGTACCACCGTTGGTGATGGTGAAGGTACCGCCAGTCATCTCGTCGATGGACAGTTTGCCGTCACGGGCTTTCTTGCCGAAGGTGGCGATACCGCCTTCGATTTCAGCCAGGCTCATCTGCTCGGCGTTGCGCAGCACCGGAACCACCAGACCACGATCGCTCGACACGGCAACGCCGACGTCGGCATAACCGTGATAAACGATGTCAGTGCCGTCGATCGAGGCGTTGACGGCCGGGTAGCGTTTCAGCGCTTCGGTCGCGGCCTTGACGAAGAACGACATGAAGCCCAGGCGTACGCCGTTATGGGACTTCTCGAACAGGTCCTTGTACTTCGAACGCAGGGCCATGACTTCGGTCATGTCGACTTCGTTGAAGGTAGTCAGCATCGCCATGTTCGACTGAGCTTCAACCAGACGCTCTGCCACCTTGGCGCGCAGACGCGTCATCGGCACGCGCTTCTCGGTGCGGTCGCCAACGGCAGCCACAGGCGCGGCGGCAGCGGCAGCAGGCTTGGCGGCAGGTGCAGCGGCCGGAGCGGATTTCTTCGCTTCGATGGCAGCAACAACGTCTTCCTTGGTCACGCGGCCGTCTTTGCCTGTGCCTTTGACGCTGGACAGGTTGATGCCGTTTTCTTCGGCCAGCTTGCGGGCAGCCGGAGCGCCGATGGCGTCTTCGTCACCGGAAGCGGCGGCAGGTGCAGCAGCAGCCTGGGCAGGCGCAGCAGCCGGAGCCGATGCAGCAGCGGCTGGAGCGGCAGCGGCTGGGGCAGCGGCAGCACCGCCCTCTTCGATCGATCCCAGTAGCTGGTTCGACAGGACAGTAGCGCCCTCTTCGGCAACGATTGCGCCCAGTACACCGTCAGCTTCGGCCAATACTTCCAGCACGACCTTGTCGGTTTCGATATCGACGATCAGGTCATCACGCTTGACGGCGTCGCCCGGTTTTTTGTGCCAGGTGGCAACGGTGCCGTCGGCAACGGATTCCGGGAAAGAGGGGGCTTTGATCTCAATAGCCATTATCTGTAATTCCTTTAATTCGGTTTCTAGTGCGCGAAGGCGTTAAACGGAGAACGCGTCTTTCAGCAGTTTTTCCTGCTGTTCGGCGTGCATCGAAGCGTATCCACAAGCAGGGGCAGCGGAGGCATCACGGCCGGCATACTCGAGAACGAGGTTGCGGTTGTGATTGCCGATGCTGCGGCGCAAGTGGTGCTGACTGCTGTACCAGGCGCCCTGGTTCATGGGTTCTTCCTGACACCAGACCACGTTGGTCAGGTTGGTATACGACGCGATAGCGTCCATCAGGTCGTCTTCCGGGAACGGATAGAGCTGCTCGAGACGCACGATGGCGATGTCTTCGCGGCCTTCGGCACGGCGCTTTTCCAGCAGGTCGTAGTAGACCTTGCCGCTGCACAGCACCAGACGCGTCACTTTCGCGGCATCGAGGGTGTCGATTTCCGGGATGACCGTCTGGAACGAGCCATGGGCCAGATCTTCCAGTGTCGACACGGCCAGCTTGTGGCGCAGCAACGACTTCGGCGTCAACACGATCAGCGGCTTGCGCAGCGGACGGATCACCTGACGGCGCAGCAGATGGTAGATCTGAGCCGGGGTGGTCGGTACGCAGACCTGGATGTTGTGCTCGGCGCACAATTGCAGGTAACGCTCAAGACGTGCCGATGAGTGCTCCGGGCCCTGCCCTTCGTAGCCATGGGGCAACAGCATGGTCAGGCCGCACAGACGGCCCCATTTGTGCTCGCCGCTGGTGATGAATTGGTCGATCACGACCTGTGCACCGTTGGCAAAGTCACCGAACTGGGCTTCCCAGATCACCAGCGCATTGGGCTGAGTGGTCGAGTAACCGTATTCGAACGCCAGCACAGCTTCTTCCGACAGGAAAGAGTCGTACAGGTCAAAGCGAGGCTGACCGGCGTACAGGTTCTGCAAAGGCACGTAGGTCGCACCGTCTTTCTGGTTGTGCAGCACGGCGTGGCGGTGCGAGAACGTACCGCGACCAACGTCCTGCCCGGTGATGCGAACCTGATGCCCTTCGAACGCCAGCGTGGCGTAGGCCATGGTTTCGGCGTAACCCCAGTTGATCGGAAGGCCACCGACTTGCATCTTCTGGCGGTCTTCGTAGATTTTCTGGACCTGACGCTGAACCACGAAACCTTCCGGCACTTCCATCAGCTTGGCCGACAGTTCCTGCAGGGTCTTGAGGTCGAAACTGGTGTCGTGACGTGCTGTCCACGCGTGACCCAGGTACGGACGCCAATCAACGAACAATTCCTTGTTCGGCTCTTTGACCAGGCTTTTGACAACGTGCATGCCGTTGTCCAGCGCGTTGCGGTACTCGTCGACCTTGGCCTGAGCGGCTTCGGCGTTGAGGATGCCGGCGGTGGCCAGTGCATCGGCATACAGCTCACGGGTGGTGCGCTGTTTGGCGATCTGCTGGTACATCAGCGGCTGGGTGCCACTCGGCTCATCGGCTTCGTTGTGACCGCGACGACGGTAGCAGACCAGATCGATGACCACGTCACGCTTGAACTGCATGCGGTAGTCGATCGCCAGCTGGGTCACGAACAACACGGCTTCCGGATCATCGCCATTCACATGGAGGATCGGCGCCTGAATCATCTTGGCAACGTCGGTCGCGTACTCGGTGGAGCGCGAGTCTTCCTGCTTGCTGATGGTGAAGCCGACCTGGTTGTTGATCACGATGTGGATCGTGCCGCCGGTCTTGAAGCCGCGGGTCTGCGACATCTGGAAGGTTTCCAGCACCACACCTTGACCTGCGAACGCCGCGTCACCGTGGATCGAGATCGGCAGCACTTTCTCGCCAGTGGCGTCGTTGCGACGGTCCTGACGGGCACGCACCGAACCTTCAACCACAGGGGAAACGATTTCCAGGTGGGACGGGTTGAACGCCATCGCCAGGTGGACTTCGCCGCCGGTGGTCATCACGTTGGACGAGAAGCCCTGGTGATATTTGACGTCACCGGAGCCTAGCTCGACCTTCTTCTTGCCTTCGAACTCGTCGAACAGGTCGCGCGGGTTCTTGCCGAAGGTGTTGACCAGCACGTTGAGACGGCCACGGTGGGCCATGCCGATGACAACTTCCTTGGTGCCGTAGGAACCGGAGCGCTGAATCAGCTCGTCGAGCATCGGAATCAGGCTTTCGCCGCCTTCCAGACCGAAACGCTTGGTGCCCGGGTATTTGGTGCCCAGGTACTTCTCCAAACCCTCGCCCGCCGTCACACGCTCGAGCAGATGGCTCTTGATGTCGGCGGAATAGGCAGGACGGCCACGCACGCTTTCGAGGCGCTGCATGAACCAGTTGCGCTGGTTGGAATCGACGATGTGCGTGAACTCGGCGCCGATGGTGCGGCAATATGTCTGCTGCAACGCTTCGACGATTTCGCGTAGGCTCGCTTCTTCTTTGCCGATGAACAGGTCGCCGGCACGGAATGTGGTATCGAGGTCAGCGTTGGTCAAACCGTAATGGTTGATCGACAGGTCAGCTGGCGCAGTACGCTTCCACAGACCCAGAGGATCGAGTTGCGCACCCTGATGGCCGCGCATACGGAATGCCTGGATAAGTCGCAGCACTTCAACTTGCTTCTTTTCATGCTCGCTGCTCACGCTGCCGGCAGAGACCGGTTGGGCGCGGCGCTGGTTTTTCCCCAGCAACACAAAATGATCGCGAACCGTAGAGTGCGATACATCGGTGGCAGTGCTGCCGTCAGCCGGCAACGTCTGAAAATAGGTGCGCCACTCTTCTGGCACAGCGTTAGGGTCGTGCAGGTAGAGCTCATAGAGCTCTTCCACATAGGCAGCGTTACCACCGGAAAGGTGGGCGCTGTTCCACATGCGCTGCATCACGCTTTCTTGCATGCTTGGTCACCCTCGATTAGGGGACACCATCGGCGTCGATGCCAGCGCAAACTTGAAAAGTCCATGTGCAGCGACTTCAAGTCACTAGGGATCACGCAGATAGTCCGGGTACCAGCCCGGATGCCCCTGCTGGTTTCATTTCTTCAAAATAAGAGCTGAAGCCCTGCGACAACTGCTCAGGTTAAAACTACGGCGCCGGTTGAAGCCTGCGCCGCAGCGTTTACGGGTGCTGCAGTAGCGGGTGCTGCGGTGTTACAGATGCGGCAAACTCAGACACCGCTTTTGAGCAGCATGTTGCGCACGTGACCGATAGCCTTGGTTGGGTTCAGGCCTTTCGGGCAAACGTTGACGCAGTTCATGATGCCGCGGCAGCGGAAAACACTGAACGGATCGTCCATCGACGCCAGACGCTCTTGGGTCCGGGTGTCGCGGCTGTCAGCCAGGAAACGATAGGCTTGCAGGATCGCGGCAGGCCCCAGGAACTTGTCGGGGTTCCACCAGAACGACGGGCAGGACGTCGAGCAGCAAGCGCACAGGATGCACTCGTACAGGCCGTCGAGTTTTTCCCGCTCTTCGGGGCTCTGCAGGCGCTCGATGGACGGAGCCGGCGTGTCGTTCTGCAGGAATGGCTTCACCTTCTCGTACTGCTTGTAGAAGATGCTCATGTCGACGGCGAGGTCGCGGATGACCGGCAGGCCAGGCAGTGGGCGAACCACCAGCTTGTTGCCCTTGACCACAGCCGACAGCGGCGTGATGCAGGCCAGGCCGTTCTTGCCGTTGATGTTCATGCCGTCGGAGCCGCACACGCCTTCGCGGCACGAGCGACGGTACGAGAAGCCCTCGTCCTGCTCTTTGATCAGAGCCAGCACATCCAGGACCATCAGGTCTTTGCCACCGGTGTCGACCTGGAAATCCTGCATGAACGGCGCGGCGTCCTGATCAGGGTTGTAGCGATAAACACTGACTTGCAACATGGCGGTCACCCTTAATAAGTCCGAATCTTAGGCTCAAAAGTCGGAACAGTTTTTGGCGAGAAGTTCACGGCACGCTTGGCTACGCGCTTGTCACCCGGGAAGTACAGGGTGTGACACAGCCAGTTCTCGTCGTCGCGATCTTCAAAGTCTTCACGGGCGTGAGCGCCACGGGACTCCTTGCGATGCTCTGCGGCGATCGCCGTTGCTTCAGCGACTTCCAGCAGGTTCTGCAGCTCCAGCGCTTCGATCCGGGCTGTGTTGAATGCCTGGCTCTTGTCGTTGATCTTGACGTTGGCGATGCGCGTGCGCAGGTCAGCCAGCTGGGCGATACCCTTCTGCATGTATTCGCCGGTACGGAACACACCGAAGTAGTTCTGCATGCAGCTTTGCAGCTCTTTGCGCAGGGTAGCGACGTCTTCGCCATCGGTGCGCGAGTTCAGACCATTGAGGCGAGCCAGCGCAACGTCGATGTCGGTTTCGGAAGCGCGACGGTAGTCGACGCCTTCGTTGAGTGCCTGCTCCAGGTGCAGACCGGCAGCACGGCCGAACACCACCAGATCGAGCAGCGAGTTACCGCCCAGACGGTTGGCACCGTGAACCGATACGCATGCCACTTCACCCACCGCGAACAGGCCCGGGATGATGGTGTCGACGCCAGCGGCGTCCTGGGTGATCGCCTGACCATGAATGTTGGTGGCAACGCCGCCCATCATGTAGTGGCAGGTCGGCACGACAGGGATTGGCGCAACGGCCGGATCGACGTGTGCGAAGGTCTTGGACAGTTCCATGATCCCTGGCAGACGGCTGTGCAGCACTTCCTCACCGAGGTGATCGAGTTTGAGCATCACGTGGTCACCGTCGGGACCGCAACCGTTGCCGGCGATGATCTCTTTAACCATCGAGCGAGCCACAACGTCACGACCGGCAAGGTCCTTGGCGTTTGGCGCGTAACGCTCCATGAAACGCTCGCCATGCTTGTTGATCAGGTAACCGCCTTCACCACGGCAGCCTTCTGTGACCAGTACACCTGCGCCGGCGATGCCGGTCGGGTGGAACTGCCACATTTCGATGTCCTGAACCGGAACACCGGCACGCAGCGCCATGCCCACGCCGTCGCCGGTGTTGATCAGGGCGTTGGTGGTGGAGGAGTAGATACGGCCAGCACCGCCAGTGGCCAGTACAGTCGCGTCAGCGCGAATGTAGGAGGTTTCACCGGTTTCGATGCAGATGGCAATGATGCCGACGAACGCGCCGTCCTGGTTCTTCACCAGGTCAACGGCGTAGTACTCGTTGAGGAATACAGTGCCGGCCTTCAGGTTGGCCTGATACAGGGTGTGCAGCAGCGCGTGACCGGTACGGTCGGCAGCTGCACAGGTACGTGCAGCCTGACCGCCCTTGCCGAAGTCTTTCGACTGGCCGCCGAACGGACGCTGATAGATGCGGCCCTGCTCGGTACGGGAAAACGGCAGACCCATGTGCTCGAGCTCGAACACGGCTTCCGGGCCCACGGAACACATGTATTCGATAGCGTCCTGGTCACCGATGTAGTCGGAGCCCTTGACGGTATCGTACATGTGCCAGCGCCAGTCATCGTTCGGATCAGCCGAAGCGATGGCGCAGGTGATGCCACCCTGTGCGGAAACGGTGTGGGAGCGAGTCGGGAAAACCTTGGTGACTACAGCGGTCTTGTGGCCGCCCTGAGCCAGCTGCAATGCGGCACGCATGCCCGCACCGCCGCCGCCAATGATAATGGCGTCGAATGAAAGCGTATTAATGTTAGCCATGAATCAGATACCCCAAAGAATCTGCACACCCCAGACGAAGTAAGCGAACATCGCAATGCCGCACACCGCCTGAAAAAGGAAACGCACCACTGTCGCGGAGTTGCCCAGCGCCATCGGCGTCAGGTAATCGGTCGCGATGGTCCACATGCCAACCCAGGCGTGAGCCGCCAGGGCAACAAGGGCCAACAGGCTGAAGATGCGCATTGCGTTATGGGAGAACAGCGCGTGCCACGTGGCGAAATCGAGGCCAGGGTGCGCGATCAGGTACCCGATCAGGAAAATGAAATAAGCCGCGAGTACGACGGCGGAGACGCGTTGCGCCATCCAGTCATACAGGCCCGAACGAGAAAGGTTAGTGACGTTGGTTACCATATCCACACTCCTGCCAGAACGATCACCACCACAGACACGGCGATAACAATTTGAGAGCCCCGCTTGCCGCCTTCCAGCGTCTCGCCGATGCCCGTGTCCATGATCAGATGACGGACGCCCGCCACCAGGTGATAAAGCAGTGCGGACAGAAGAGCCCAGATCACGAACTTGGCCAGCGGACTGGTCAGTCCCGCTTTCACCGACGCGAAGCCTTCCTCGGAGTCGAGCGACAGGTCCAATGCATAAAGCATGATGGCAATGCCGACGAAGAGGATGACACCGGAAATACGGTGAAGGATGGACGTGTAAGCAGTGATAGGGAGTTTGATGGTCCTTAGGTCTAGGTTTACAGGTCGTTGGCTTTTCACGGCTTTTTTTCACACTGAAGAGCCCTAACACTCAGGGCAAGTTGTTGGGAAGTGTACTGGTCAGGTACCCACTACCCAGGAAGTGACCAACCCCGTTGAATCAGGCCTGAAAGCCCCTGGCGGTCGGACGCCGAGTATAGACAGTTAGCCCGCTAATGACAACGCGCAGACCCTGTCCCAAGGGTGGATTGCTTTAGCCCGATAATTGGCGTAAATGGCCCGTAATTTCGACGAAAACCATGGCTTAAAGCCCTCTGCTACAAGACTTTTGGCAAATTGACTTTAGAATTTATCTCACTATAGTGATGCGGGCCCTGCGTGGGGGGTCTGTCTGATGATTTGAAGCATAATTAGGAGGCCACATGGCTGATAAAAAAGCGCAGTTGATCATCGAGGGCGCAGCCCCCGTCGAGCTGCCCATTCTGACCGGCACCGTTGGTCCCGATGTTATCGACGTACGCGGCCTGACTGCCACCGGACGCTTCACATTCGACCCAGGCTTCATGTCCACCGCCTCATGCGAATCGAAGATCACCTATATCGATGGTGACAACGGCATTCTCCTGCATCGCGGCTACCCGATCGAACAGCTGGCCGAGCAATCGGACTACCTGGAAACCTGCTACCTGTTGCTTAACGGCGAGCTGCCAACCGCCGAGCAAAAAGCCGAATTCGTCGTCACCGTGAAGAATCACACCATGGTGCACGAGCAACTGAAGACCTTCTTCAACGGTTTCCGCCGCGACGCCCACCCGATGGCCGTCATGTGCGGTGTGGTTGGCGCCCTGTCGGCGTTCTACCACGACTCCCTGGACATCAATAATCCGCAGCACCGGGAAATCTCCGCGATCCGCCTGGTCGCCAAGATGCCGACCCTGGCCGCGATGGTTTACAAGTACTCCATGGGTCAACCCATGATGTACCCGCGCAACGACCTCAGCTACGCGGAAAACTTCCTGCACATGATGTTCAACACGCCGTGCGAGATCAAACCGATCAGCCCGACGCTGGCCAAGGCCATGGACCGGATCTTCATCCTTCACGCCGACCACGAACAGAACGCCTCGACGTCCACCGTGCGCATGGCAGGCTCTTCGGGCGCCAACCCGTTTGCCTGTATCGCAGCCGGTATTGCCGCGCTCTGGGGCCCTGCCCACGGCGGCGCCAACGAAGCCGTGCTGACCATGCTCGATGAGATTGGCGATGTGTCCAACATCGACACCTACATCGCCAAGGCCAAGGACAAGAACGATCCGTTCAAGCTGATGGGCTTTGGCCACCGGGTTTACAAGAACCGCGACCCGCGCGCCACCGTGATGAAGCAGACCTGCGACGAAGTCCTGCGCGAGCTGGGCATCACCAACGACCCGCAGCTCGAACTGGCCATGCGTCTTGAAGAGATCGCCCTGACCGACCCGTACTTCATCGAACGCTCGCTGTACCCGAACGTGGACTTCTACTCGGGCATCATCCTCAAGGCGATCGGCATCCCGACCAGTATGTTCACCGTGATTTTCGCCCTGGCGCGAACCGTCGGCTGGATCTCTCACTGGAAGGAAATGCTGTCGAGCCCTTACAAGATCGGCCGTCCACGCCAGCTGTACACCGGCGAAGTGTCCCGGGACATCGTTCCGCTGGCCGAGCGTAAGTAACTCGGCAGCACCCGCCAAGACGCAAAAAAGGCTGCCCTCGGGCAGCCTTTTTAGTGTGTGGCTTTAGCGTCGCGAGCGAGCCGATCAGTTCTTCTCGGCTCGGTCCTTCAGCGCTTTCAGGGTGTTGAACGGCGCATCCACGACGAACTTGTTCGCCAGCCAGGACGGCACGCTGCCGCCCGGCTCGGTGTGCACCTGATAGGTGACCTCGGTCAGATTCTCGCCTTTGGGCACGAACTTCCAGAACCCCTCGACCTGCGCCACCCGCACAAAGCCTTTCTCTTCCGGGATGTACTTGGGGTCGCCTTCCAGCTGACGGGTCATGCTGCCATCGGCGCCCTCCACTGTGGTGACCTTCAGCACCGAATCCCGGGGTGTGACCGGCCAGGGCGTGTTGAACTGGGAATAGGTCCAGGTCTTGTCGCCCTCATGCTTGAGTATCTTCTGCAGTTTGCATTCGTGAATCCAGGCACAGGCGCTGACCACGTCTTCCTGCAACGCCCGGAGCTTGCCGATGCTCGCCTTGATGGTGGTCACGCCCTGATAGGCCTTGTACTGCGACCCGGGGAATTCGCTGAGTGAGACCTTGATCCCCTCCTCGTTCTTCGCGACTTTCCACTCCTCAGCCTGCGCCGAAGCCGCCACCCATACAGTCAGTCCCAATCCGAAAGCAATGCGGTACAGCGAACTCATATGTTGTTCCTTATTGTTGAAGTTCAGTCGTGCCTCGGCCGCAATTCACGCCACCGATGTCATCTTTTCCCACCAGCCAATCAGCCTGATCGCATCCTCGGGACCGCTGCCACACACTTCGGGCTCCGCTGCAAACTGGCCACATACCGCCGGCCTTCCCGGCTGCCCGAAGATTGCGCAGAGCATGTCCACCGACAGGTGCAGGCAGCGCATGCCGGCAGGTTTGCCGTTGGGCATTCCAGGGATCGGTGATGTGATGGACGGCGCGATGCAGCACGCGCCGCAGCCTGAACGGCATTCCATGGAGAGAACCTGTGTGGCAGTGAGGACGATGGCAGGATCTTACGCGCTAAAACACACGTTTGAAAATCAGGTCCTGCGACAGCGCCGTGCGCTCATCACTTTTTAAAGGTGAAATCCAAAGCAGCGCCTTCGACGTCCTTGCGTGCCTCATTACGCAACTGCAAATCCATTTCATTGCTCAGCAGACGGCCTTGCATCTGGAAGTCTGGGTCCGCATCCGCATCCGGGAACATTTTAGGCAGCAGCGGCTTGGCCCCAGTTGACTGGGCTTTGGACTTTGACGCCGAGGAGATCACATTCGCCGGAGGGGTCAGTTGCTTAACCATCTCGGGCGGCAGACTCAGGTCGAGGGGCACCTTGTTCAGGCGGGTCTCCTTGACCACTTGAGACGCCGATTTACTCTTGCTGGCCACCGGCGCACGCCGCGCGACTTCGGCATTATCCGCTTTGACCTTGGCAGATTTGGCGTTCGTGCCAGCGGACTTACCGTCCGCAGCCTTGACATCGGTGACCTCCCGCGGCGCTCCAGCCGACGCCTTACCCGACGCGACTACAGGCACGGCAGGAATGTTCGGCGCCAGCGCATGGACCGCTGGCGCATCCGCAGCAGGCTTGTCCGCCAGCGCAGGCGCGGACTCAGGCTCTGACGCTGGCTTCGCTGCTTTAGCAGCTTCGGCCGGCGCAGCGGCACCCGCAGCAGGCGCAGAAGCGGTAGCTTTCGCCGGCGGGGTGGGCGCTTTATCGGCATCACAGGCGCTCAGCAACACCAACACCATCACACTTAAACAACGCAGTGATTTCATAGTCTGAACGGCAGTAAGTAAGACAGGGGCCATATGCTGGCCCGTTGCACGGCGGCTGACAAGTTCCCTGTCAGCCTCCCTCGATAGTATGGAAAGCTGGCGGCCCTACGAGTTCACCAGGATTGCCCGGCGTCCTGGCATAACTGCTTGGCCAGCATGCCCACCGTTATCAACGCCCTCTCCGCTTCACGGTTCCACGGCAGCCCGCAATTCAGGCGAATGCAGTGGTTGAACTGCTCGGTATTACTGAAGATCAGGCCCGGCGCGATGCTGATGCCCTGCTCAAGCGCGCGCACGTGCAACTCCTGAGTGTTTACCCGCCCCGGGAGGCTGATCCACAGGATGAACCCGCCCGCAGGCCGGCTGATCTGCGTGCCTTCGGGGAACATTTGCTGCACGGCGAGCTGGAAGGCGCTCAGATTCTTGCGGTGCTCCTGACGGATAAAGCGCAAGTGCCGGTCATACCCGCCGTTTTCGAGGTAGGACGCCACCGCCATCTGCGTCACGCTGCACGCCGAATGGGTGCTGAAGGTCTGCAGGCGCTGGATTTCCGCTTGGTATTTCCCGGCGATCATCCAGCCGATCCGCACGCCCGGCGACAGGGTCTTGGAGAAGCTGGAGCAGTAGATGACGTGGCCCAGCCGGTCGAACGCCTTCAACGCCTTGGTCTTGTTCTGCTCGTACATCAGCTCGCCGTAGATGTCGTCCTCGATGATTTGGATGTCGAAATCCGAGGCCAGGCGCAGCAGGTGTTTCTGCCGCTCTTCCGGCATGGTGCTGCCCAGCGGGTTGCTCAGCCGCGACGTCATCACCAGCGCCTTGATCGACCACTGATTGGCCGCCAGTTGCAGCGCTTCCAGGCTGATCCCGGTGTTGGGGTCGCTGGGGATTTCGATGACTTTCAAGCCAAGCAGATCGGCCAGTTGCAGCAGGCCGTAATAGGTTGGGGATTCTGCAGCGATCAGGTCACCGGGGCTAGTCAGCACCCGCAGCGACATCTGCAGCGCATCGACGCAACCGTGGGTGATCACCACTTCCGAGGGGTCGATCACCACGCCGGCGTCGCGCATCCGGATCGCCACTTGCCGGCGCAGCGGCTCGAAACCCGGGCTGAACATGTAGTTGAATGCGCGGGGGCTTTGAAACCGGGTGACCTTGGCCAGTTGCTGATGCAATGCGCGCAACGGCAAGTAATCGATGTGCGGGACAGCAGCGCCAAACGCGAACACCCCTTCACGCCGCGCTTCGACCAGCACCTGCTGAATGATGCTGGCGCGGGTGACCAGGCCGGGACGCTCAACCCGCGCGATATCGGGGGTCGCCGCCGTGAGGGCCGGGGTTTGGTGCACGTAATAGCCGGACTGCGGCCGCGCGCGGATCAAACCCTGATCTTCAAGGTTGGCATAGGCCTGCAGGACGGTGGCATGGCTGACGTTGAGCTGGGAGCTCATCTTGCGCACGGAGGGCACGCGTTCGCCTGGCTGGTACACGCCCCGGCGAATGTCTTCGGCCAGCTGTTGGGCGATGCGTTGGTACAACAACAGACTGGTCATTTCGCGTCCCTCGATCCCGTGCTTTGATCATGCGTGCGGTGACCAAAACAGCAGGATCACCGGAACAGTTCAGAAGTGTACGGTGACAGTTCCTGTTCCGGCTAGAGGGCGCGGTGTTTGAATCACTCGGATTGTGACAGTCCGCTGCTCTTCAACGAGGCGCGCTCAGACGCCCCTTGTCGTCCGAGAAGACGATTTCGACACGGCGGTTCTGGGCGCGGCCGCTTTCAGAGGCGTTCGAGTCCACCGAGTACTGATCGCCGTAGCCTTCGACCTGAATGCGGTCTTCCTCGATGCCCAGATCAGACAGCACGTCAGCGACGGCCTGTGCCCGGTCTTTCGAAAGCGCGAGGTTTACCTCACTATCGCCGGTGCTGTCGGTGTAGCCCTCGATGCGCACGACGCGCTTGGGATTGAATTGCAGGAACTGCACGACCTTCAGTACCGTGCGGTTGGCCGAGCTTTTCAGTTCGGCGCGGCCGGTATCGAAGAGCATGTCGCCGAGGGTCATCACCAGCCCCCGCTCATTCTGCTGCGTCGACAGGCTGATCACCTGATCTTCGGCCCACTTGCCCTGTTGCTGGGCGCCGGCCAGCTTGGCCTCACGCAAGGCCAACTGCAGGCGCTGACGTTCCAGCTCCAGTCGCGCGAGCTTTTCCTGATTCAGCAGCAACTTGCTGTGCTCCCGGGCGATCGCGCTGTAACGGCTGCTCAGGTACGCGTAATGACTGACGTCGTCAGCGCTGCCGATGTAGCTTGACAGGCGCTCGGCCCGGCCCAGCAATTCACCGGCACGGATCACGTCCTTCGGCGCGCTGCGCAGGACGTTGGTGTCTTCCTTGACCTTCTGGTAATCGGCAACGGCGCCCTGCAACGCCTGTTCACTGCTCTGGTGGCCGGCACAGCCAGCAAGACCGGCACTGGCCAGCAAAAGGCCGAGACTGAGGCTTCGCGCAACGGCATTCATTGGCCAGCCCCCAACTGCTTGCGCAGACGCTCGAGGCGGGTGTTGACCTGGGCCACCTGTGCTTCACTCTTCTGCGTCAGCACACGGGCCTCCGCCAGACGGGCGTCCAGCTCGGCCTGCTCAGCCTGCATGCGCGCGTCCTTGTAGGACTTGTCCGCCATGTCGACGCGGGCCTGGGTCAGCTTGGTCTGCGCTGTCACCAGGTCCGGTTCTTCATCCGTAGCGCCGACCGCGGTGGCCTGGGCGACAGCCTGTTCGGTGAGTTTGAGTTGTTCGGTGGGCGCTGGGTCGTTGGCACAGCCGACGAGAGCGACGAGCACGACAGCGGCGAATACAGGCTGGATTTTCAAAAGAAAGCTCAAAACACATTCCTACTGATGGAGGGCGCTACCGGACTGCTGCAACTGGATTTTCCACAGGTCCAGGTTGCGCGTGACGGCTTCACTGGAGCGACCGGAAGCGGCCAATTCTGTCATTTTTTTCGCCAGCTGTCCGCGCAGCCATGGATCGTTGCAGGCGGAGTTGAACGACAGCGCCAGATAAAAGCCCGGACGATCGAGGGTCAGGGGCTGGGTTTGCAGGTCTTTGGCGATGTTCAGCGCCTGAGTCACGGCCATCCCCGCATAGCGGCCGGCCAGGACGAATTCGACCTGCCCCGCCGCCAGTTTCTGAAAGGCCTGGAGAAGACTGGCCTGCCTCTCCAGCGTCAGGTGCGCCTTGATCGCCTCATCGAACCCCGGTGTCACGCGGGTTTTTTCAGACATGGCGCCGGGATGGCTCTGCAGATCGGCCAGCGAATTGAACGGCTGCTCATGGCCGGTGCGGGTCCAGACCATGATCTCGTTCTGGGCGATGGGCGGGTGGATGAAATCCAGGGATTCCAGCTCGGCGCTGTTGAGGGGCGTGTCCGCCAGCATGTCCATGCGCCCGGTGCGCACCTCTTCCAGGGCCTGGCTGCGCTTGCCGCCATACAGCAGCTCGACCTTGACGCCGATCTGTTGCGCGACCTCCTTGAGCAGGTCGGCATTGGCGCCCATCAGGTGCTTGGGGTCCTGCGGGTCGCGCCACAGGTACGGCGGCGCGTCCGGGCTGCCGGTGACAATCAGCCGGTCACACTTGCCCGCAGACCAGGCCAGCGACGGCAGCAACAGCAACCCGCCCAGCAGTGAAGCCAGCGTCTGCTTTGGCGACAACATGACAACGTCCTTTTTGAGCCCATAAAAAAACCCGCCAGCTCCGACTGCCTGAGCGCTGGTTCATCGAGTGAACGATGACCGGCGCTCAGGCAGCCCGAACGAACGGGTTCTCTTTATAAGTCAGGGAAGTGGATTAAACCAGCTTCTCCAGCTCGGGGATCGCTTCGAACAGGTCCGCCACGAGGCCGTAATCGGCCACCTGGAAGATCGGTGCTTCTTCGTCCTTGTTGATCGCCACGATCACCTTGGAGTCTTTCATGCCGGCCAGATGCTGGATCGCGCCGGAGATGCCGACCGCAATGTACAGCTGCGGCGCGACGATCTTGCCGGTCTGGCCGACCTGCATGTCGTTGGGCACGAAGCCTGCGTCGACGGCCGCGCGGGAAGCGCCAACAGCCGCACCCAGCTTGTCAGCCAAGGTGTACAGGTGTTTGAAGTTGTCGCCGTTCTGCATGCCACGGCCGCCGGAAACGACAATCTTGGCAGCGGTCAGCTCCGGACGATCGGACTTGGCCAGCTCTTCGCTGACAAAGGACGATTTGCCCGCATCATGGGCCGCGCTGACGGCTTCAACCGAAGCAGAACCGCCTTCCGCTGCAACGGCGTCAAAGCCGGTGGCGCGAACGGTGATGACTTTCACGGCTGCCGACGACTGAACGGTCGCAATGGCGTTACCCGCGTAGATCGGGCGCTTGAAGGTGTCAGCGCTTTCGACCGAGATGATCTCGGAGATCTGGTCGACGTCCAGTTGGGCAGCAACACGCGGCAGGATGTTCTTGCCGTTGGAGGTTGCAGCGGCCAGCACGTGGCTGTAGGCCGAAGCCAGCTCGACGACCAGCGGGGCAACGTTTTCCGGCAACTGGTGTTCATACGCTGCGTGGTCAGCCACGAGGACCTTGGACACGCCTGCGATTTTTGCAACTGCTTCGCCGACGGCACCGACATTCAGACCGGCGACCAGAACGTGAATGTCACCACCGATCTTGGTGGCCGCGGCAACGGTATTGAGAGTGGCGGGAGCGATTGCGCCGTTTTCGTGCTCAGCGATAACCAGGGTCGTCATCAGATCACCTTCGCTTCGTTTTTCAGTTTATCAACCAGTTCAGCAACCGACTTGACCTTGATGCCTGCGCTGCGGGCAGCCGGCGCTTCAACCTTCAGGGTCTTGTTGGTGGACGCAATCGAAACGCCCAACGCATCAGGGGTCAGCACTTCGAGGGGCTTTTTCTTGGCTTTCATGATGTTCGGCAGCGACGCGTAGCGCGGCTCGTTCAAACGCAGGTCGGTGGTGACGATGGCCGGCAGCTTGAGGGAAACGGTCTGCGCGCCAGCGTCGATTTCACGGGTGACGTTGACGCTGTCGCCGGACACTTCGACTTTGGACGCGAAGGTGCCCTGGGCATAACCGCTCAGCGCAGCCAGCATCTGGCCAGTCTGGTTGTTGTCGCTGTCGATCGCCTGCTTGCCGAGAATGACCAGCTGCGGTTGTTCTTTGTCGACAACAGCCTTCAGCAACTTGGCCACGGCCAGGGAGGTCAGTTCGTCAGCGGATTCCACGAGGATGGCGCGATCGGCACCCAGTGCCAACGCGGTACGCAGTTGCTCCTGGGCGGTGGTCGGGCCGATGGAAACGACGACGATCTCGGTCGCCACGCCTTTCTCTTTCAGGCGGACGGCTTCTTCTACCGCGATCTCGCAGAAGGGGTTCATCGACATTTTAACGTTGGCGAGATCGACGCCGGAGTTGTCCGCTTTGACGCGAACCTTGACGTTGTAGTCGACCACTCGTTTGACAGCTACAAGAACCTTCATGGATTCCTCGTTTCTCTCCGGTGAAAAGAAAATCGCCAGGCCTTGCCCGGCGATGGGTACTCGTCAGTGTAAAGAACACCTGTGAAAACAACGTATTCGTGGTTGGTGAATGCTGATATCAGCAAAAGCGGCCACGCTACGGCGGCAATCCAAGCCAGACGTTGCCCGCCCGTGTAAACTGCAGCGCGCCGCAGGCCTGGGGCTGAGGGTTGCGCGGGGGCGATGCTCACGTTGCTTTTAGCGGTGTTCTGCTACCGACAGTTTGCACGCAGCCGACAAGGCCGGCGGCCAACTGTAGCGAGCGCAAAACCGCCCGTATCTTGACCGCAACGCCGGGTCGGGTCAATACGACATAAACGCCAGTCACAAGCCGTCTCACCATGATTTATCAGGGTTTCGGCCGATTCAAACAAACGTTTGTATTGGACCTGCGAGGTGGTGTAGATATAATGCGCGCCTTCAAGACGACACCCGGATAAATGAGCTTCCGGGGGTCGGTTTTAGCCATCTATAAAAAATACGCCTAAAAAATACGCCGTTGAGCCTTGAGTAGGAGATAGCCTGTGGAACGCGAATTTATGGAGTTCGACGTCGTCATCGTCGGAGCCGGGCCCGCCGGGCTGTCTGCCGCTTGCCGCCTGAAACAGAGAGCCGCTGACGCCGGTCAGGAAATCAGCGTCTGCGTGGTGGAAAAAGGCTCCGAGGTCGGTGCTCACATTCTCTCCGGCGCAGTGTTCGAACCCCGCGCCCTCAACGAGCTGTTCCCCGACTGGAAAGCCCTGGGCGCCCCGCTCAATACCCCGGTCAAAACCGACGACATCTATGTGCTGACCGGTGCGGACGCCAGCCAGAAAGTCCCGGGCGTGTTCGTGCCCAAGACCATGCACAACGAAGGCAACTACATCATCTCCCTGGGCAACCTGTGCCGCTGGATGGCACAGCAGGCCGAGAACCTCGGCGTCGAAATCTACCCGGGCTTCGCGGCTCAGGAAGCGCTGATCGATGAGACCGGCGTGGTGCGCGGGATTCTCACCGGTGATCTGGGCGTCGACCGTGAAGGCAATCCGAAAGAAGGCCTGTACACCCCCGGTATGGAACTGCGCGGCAAGTACACGCTGTTCGCCGAAGGCTGCCGTGGTCACATCGGCAAGCAACTGATCAATCGCTTCAAGCTGGACAGTGAGGCCGACGCTCAGCACTACGGCATCGGCTTGAAGGAAATCTGGGAAGTCGATCCGGCCAAACATCAGCCGGGCCTGGTGGTTCACACCGCCGGCTGGCCGCTGGATATCATGGGCACCGAAAACACCGGCGGCTCGTTCCTTTACCACCTGGAAAACAATCAGGTCGTGGTCGGCCTGATCGTCGACCTCTCCTACGCCAACCCTTACCTGTCGCCGTTCGACGAATTCCAGCGCCTCAAGCACCACCCGGTCCTCAAGCAGTACCTGGAAGGCGGCAAGCGCATCAGCTACGGCGCACGGGCCATCTGCAAGGGTGGCCTGAATTCGCTGCCAAAGATGGTCTTCCCCGGCGGCGCACTGATCGGTTGCGACCTGGGCACGCTGAACTTCGCCAAGATCAAGGGCAGCCATACCGCCATGAAATCCGGCATGCTCGCCGCCGAAGCGGTGGCGGATGCGCTGTTTGCCGGCAACGAGGGTGGTGACACGCTCAACGGCTACGTCGAGGGCTTCAAGGCCAGCTGGCTGCACGAAGAACTGTTCGCCAGTCGTAACTTCGGCGCGGCGGTGCACAAGTTCGGCGCGATCTTCGGCGGCGCGTTCAACTTCGTTGACCAGAACCTGTTTGGCGGCAAGATCCCCTTCACCCTGCGTGACACCACGCCGGACTATGCGTGCATGAAGCTGGCGGCCGACTCGAAGAAAATCGACTACCCGAAACCCGACGGCAAGCTGAGCTTCGACAAGCTGAGTTCGGTGTTCATCTCCGGCACCAACCACGAAGAAGAGCAGCCGTGCCACCTGAAGCTGAAGGATCCGAGCATCCCGATCAGCGTCAACCTGCCCAAGTACGACGAGCCTGCCCAGCGTTACTGCCCGGCGGGGGTTTACGAGGTGGTGACCCAGGAAGACGGCGCCAAGCGCTTCCAGATCAACGCGCAGAACTGCGTCCACTGCAAAACCTGTGACATCAAGGATCCGTCGCAGAACATCACGTGGGTAGCACCGGAAGGCGCAGGCGGCCCGACCTATCCCAATATGTAAGAGAAGCGGCAAGCTTCAAGCTTTGAGCTGCAAGCTTCCCGGCTAAAGCCGGTCCTACTGACACTGCGCGCGTTCAGTGGGACCGGCTTTAGCCGGGAAGGCGTCAGCGGCCACATCGCACAATTGATGGTGCACACACTGGCCTCTTCCCGGCTGAAGCCGGTCCCACAAAGACACCGCGCAACCTTCGTAGGACCGGCTTTAGCCGGGAAGCTCTTGAGGTTCAGCGTCACCCCTCACGCTGATATCTTCAGCCGCTCGCCCTCTTCCCCCGGATTGCGTTCGAAGTAGCGTTTGTACTCGCGACTGAATTGCGACGTGCTCTGATACCCGACCTTGTGCGCCACCTGCGCCACGCCCATGCCCTCGCCGATGAGCATCTGCTGAGCCTTGAGCAGCCGCACGCGTTTCAAGTACTGGACGGGTGACAGCAGCGTGCTGCGCTTGAAATGCTCATGGAAGGTCGAGGCGCTCATATTGGCGCATCGGGCCAGATCCTCGACACTCAAGGCCTGATCATAGTGGTCGCGCAGATGCTGCAGCGACGCGGCAATGCGCGCGAAGTGGCCGGTCTGCTCGACCAATGCCCGCAGCACCCCGGCCTGGGGACCGCGCAACGCGGCATACACCACCTCCCTGACCCGCGCCTGGCCCATCACTTGTGCGTCCAGCGGATCGTGCAGGCAGCGCAATAGCCGCTCGACACTCTCACGCATCGGCGCATCCAGCTCGGCGGAGGTCATGGATTCCGGCGTCTGCGCCTTGACCTTGACGTTCGGCGCCTCGCCCATGGCATGCACCAGCTCGCCCAGCAGCGCGCGATCGATTGACACGGCGACGCCATACATCGGCGCCTCGGCCGTGGCGAAGGTTTCGCACATGAACGGCACCGACAACGCCTGCACCAGATAATGACCGGCGCCGTATTCCAGCGTTCGCGGGCCCAGGCGCGCGAGCTTGCTGCCCTGGGCAATGATCACCAGACTCGGTTCATAGATCTGCGGGCTGCTGGCGACGTAGTAATCCCAGGACATCGCCTGCACGCCCGGGACGCGGGTGTCGACGAAACCCGGGCGCGACGCCAGCGGTTTGATGAGGGCGACCAACTCGGCGTTGGCATCGGAATGGGAAAGAGGAGACATGGGCAGCCGTACGGAGGATTTGACACCGCCATCATCGCAGATCAGCGGCGTGACGCCCTATTCGATTCGTGAAATCCGGAGGATCAGGCATGACAGGCGGAGGAATGACCATGGCCGGCAATGCCCTGCCTGGGGACAATGCACCGCCTCAACCGTCATCGTTTCTGCGAGGTTCTTCATGTACACAGCCATCGGTTACGCCGCCCAGTCCGCCACCGCCCCCCTCGCCCCTATGACGTTCAGCCGCCGCAGCCCGCGGCCGGACGACGTGGCCATCGAGATTCTGTACTGCGGCGTCTGCCACTCCGACATCCACCAGGCGCGCAACGAGTGGGGCATCGCCGTGTACCCGCTGATGCCGGGCCACGAGATCGTCGGCAAAGTCACCGAAGTCGGCGCCAATGTCAGCAAGCACAAAGTCGGCGATCTGGTCGGCGTCGGTTGCATGGTCGACTCCTGCCGTCAGTGTGAAGCCTGCGCGCAGGACCTCGAGCAGTATTGCCTCGAAGGCCCGACCATGACCTACGCCACCCCCGACCGCGTTGACGGCAGCAACACCATGGGCGGCTACTCCAACAGCATCGTGGTCAGCGAGCACTTCGTCGTGCGTATCCCGGAGAAACTCGACCTGGCCGCCGCGGCGCCCATCCTGTGTGCCGGCATCACCACCTACTCGCCACTCAAGCATTACGGCGTCAAGGCCGGCGACAAAGTGGGCGTACTGGGCATGGGCGGTCTGGGCCACATGGGCATCAAGTTCGCCAAGGCCATGGGCGCGGAAGTGACGCTGTTCACCCGTTCGGCGAGCAAGGCCGAAGAAGGTCGTCGCCAGGGCGCCGATCACGTCATCGTCTCGACCGATGCCGAGCAGATGAAAGCCGCTGCCGGTCACTTCGACTTCCTGCTGGACACCATTCCGGTGCAGCACGATTTGAACCCCTACCTGGAAACCCTGAGTTTTGACGGCGTGCACATTCTCGTCGGCCTGATCGAACCCGTCGACCCGGCGCTGCATGCGGCCAACCTGGTGATGAAGCGCCGCGTGCTGGCGGGCTCACTGATTGGCGGCATCGCCGAGACCCAGGAAGTCCTGGATTTCTGCGCCGAGCACGGCATCACCTGTGACATCGAGATGCTCGACATCAAGAACATCAACGAGGCCTACAGCCGCATGATCGCCGGTGACGTGAAGTACCGTTTCGTGATTGATATGGCCACGTTGAAGGCCTGACCCCCCGGTTCGCCCCGCGCAATGCGGGGCGACACGCTAGCCGCCCAATTCCGCCGACAACCGTGCCGCCGCGTCCTTGATCACCGGCACCAGGTCGGCCATCTTTTCCAGCGGCATGTACGGCACGGTGCTGGCGATGCTGATGCCGGCGACAATCTGCTTGCTGGCATCACGCACCGGTGCCGCCACACAGCGGATCGACGGTTCGTTGTCTTCCAGATCGAACGCATAGCCGCCCTGTACGTACTCGTGCATGCGCGCCTGCACCTGCTCCCAGGTCTGTTCTTCGTGGGCCGGCCACAACGGGTTCTTGCCGGTGGTCGGCACACTGATTTCGTACAGCCGTCGCCATTCGCTTACCGGGCTGTCCAGCAGCAATGCCTTGCCGATGCCGGTACGCGCCAGCGGCATGCGATGGCCCACCCGCGATCGCATCTCCGGGCCATTGCGCCCGGGATTTTTATGCAGGTACAAGACCTCGTCGCCATCGCGCATGGCCAGGTGCACGGTGTCCCCGGTGAGTGCCGACAGTTCGTCGAGAAAGGGTCTGGCCAGCACCAGCAGCGGCACTTCTTCCCGAGCCTGAAACCCCAGCTCGATCAATCTCGGCCCGAGCACATACCCCACCTGCGGCAACACCCGCAGGTAGCGCTCCTCCACCAGACAACTGGCGAGCCGGTGGGTGGTGCTGCGGGTGGTGCCGATCAACCGGGCGATTTCCTTGAGGTCGCGAGCGCCGCTGGCGACCGCCTGAATCACGCCCAAGCCACGAATCAGCGTCTGCGTGCCGGTGGGTGCAGGGTCTTTGCCTGTGACGGCGGTGTCGGATGCATCTTGCATGGCGCGCCTTATCGAATCAGAAAACCGGCGCCATTATCGTCGCCAGCCTTGAAGCCTGCCAGCGCTGTGCAGAATTTGCTCGGCGTCGGCGCAGGTCATACCCACTCGATGCGTTCGACCTTGCCCACCAACAGGATGTAGGAAAACGCGCCGTACGCACGCTCGAAGACCACCGCATTCTCCCCAAGATTCACCTTGGTAGCACGCGTCTGAGGGCAGATAATTAAGCCGTTTCGATGACCAAGGATTCCGCAGGCATGAGGCAAAAAGTTCTGAGACTTTCGCAAAATCACCATGGCCGTGACTTTGTCGTAGGTGACATTCACTTCAAAACCACCGACTTGTACAAAGGCCTGCGCAAACTCGGCTTTGACAGCCAGACTGACCGAGTCATCGGCGTCGGCGACCTCATTGATCGCGGCCCGGGCGTGCTCGAAGGGCTCAAGCTTTTGGGCGAGCCGTGGTTTTTCACCGTAATGGGTAACCATGAACAGATGCTGATTCGGGCTTACCGTGAAAACCCGGACGCTCGTTATGTCTCTCATGGGGCTGGTTGGTGGGCAACCGTCGCCGATGAGTCGAAAGAGATGATCATCGTCAAGCTTGAGACCCTCCCTACCCTCATTGAGATCGAATCACCCCGTGGGGTCGTGGGCGTTGTACATGGGGATGTACCGAGAGGCTTGTCCTGGCAGGGGTTCGTCAACGATATCGACAACGCGCAAGTCGAAGAAATAGCCCTCTGGGGGCGAGAGCGGATCAAAAAGCATTACCGTCAAGGCGTGGCCGGCGTTTGGCGTGTTTGCACGGGTCACACGTGGATTCCAGAGCCGTTACGCCTCGGGAACGTGCTCGCGCTGGATTGCACCGGAGGCGGTGACGGGCCGTTGGGGATTTACTGCGTGCAGGACGACACCCTCTATGTCGACGGTCTTTCCGTGGCGCTTGACCAAGCTGAAGTTTTCACGGAGTTGCTTAACGATCTAGAGCGCACGCAGGCAGAACTCAACAGCATGTTGAGTGCGAGCACGCTCATCGAATCCCAACGCCTGAGTCGTAAGGCTGAAGATTTGGCGGCTCGGGCGAATACTGCCTGGCTTGCACTGCAGCCTGAGGTCGAAGCGTCTCAGAAGCTCTTGAATGAGCTCCACGGGCTCAGCCTGCTTGGCGGAGAGCGTAGGGTTCTGAAGCTAGAAGAATTACGGTCTGGATACGAAGGAACCCACATTGAAGGATTACTGAACAGGCTGTTTTGCTAGACGCGAGAGCTGCTGGCCCATAGATGACGGCCGGTTTAATCATTCAAGGCAGATGCTGCATGCTTACGTCTGACGGGATTGTTGATGTTCACTCGTGCAATCGCTCACTTCTATTCAGGAGCCATGACAGCAACAGCCCTGGAACCAGAAAGCCTAACGAGACCAAAACCCCGTGAAGTATGTGCGAGAGAGGTTCGTCGAGAGTCGCAACAAGCCTCATAGGCGAAGCGACTGGGGATAGCTGCAAGAACAAGACAACCAGCACTGCGCAAGGCCACATCAAGCTCACACCGCGTCGCGCGCTTTGTTGCCATGCATAGCCCGCCAGCACGGCAGAGAAAGCCCCTTCAAGAATCCAGGCAACAGTTCCCAGTCTTCCCCACAGACCATAACCGTAATGTTCAACCGAATGGGGATACAGTGCCAGATCGCTGTTATGCATAGGCCAATCAGCGATGAAGTGAGAGAAAGCTGCCGCTGCTGCCACGATTGCTACGGATCGATGCTTTACGAAAAGCAGCCCCCACACTACGGACCAGACTACAGCGGCAAGCAGCGAGTGATCCCAATCGATAAAGGTCAAATCAAAGAACAGGTAAGGCCCGCTTTTTAAGTTGGGGGTGACAGTGTTAAAGCCGAGGATGATGAAGATGCCATCCAGCAGATCCAGGAAGCCAACGCCCATCAGGATGGGCATCGCAGGGATCTTGGGATAGCGGGCCTTGATTGCGAGGCCGATCGCGAAGTGACCTACGTACATTCTGTGTTCCTGATTCTGGTATGCCTGTCCTCTACAGGCTAGATGCTTCCGATACTATCCGAGCCTTCAAAACAAGATTGTCGGGTTTTAGCAATGTCGGAATTATCTGGCCAAGTCACATCTCCATCCTTCCACCTGCCACCGGAGGTGGACGCAATTTTGCTCAAGGCCTCGCGGGTCAGGACGTTGGTGAAATCTGAGGCAGTGTTCCCTCAGGGCTCTGAGCCATTGGGAATGTTTCGCGTGCTTCATGGCACGTTGGGCGTCCATAGCCAGGGCGCTAGTGGACGCCAACTCTTTCTTACTCAATTGGTGTCTGGAGATTGGTTTGGCGAAGTACCACTTCTAGATGGCTTGCCGCGGGCGTATGACGTCCGCGCTGCCTCCCAGGCGACTATTTCCGTTCTTCCTGCAAGCGCGTTCTGGCAGATCATCCAGGATCGACCAGATGTTCTACTGGCCATAACTCGCCTGGTCTGTGGCAGATTTCGAATGGCGCTCGATTGGGCCGGAAGCGCATTCCTCGATCCCCTGCCCGTGAGGTTGGCTAGCCGACTCGCTTCATTGATCAAACGTTCAGATGTCGACGGCGGCCACTGCCTGAAAGTAAGCCAGGAAAAAATTGCGCAACAGCTTGGTGTTTCTCGTCAGAGCATCAACCGCCAGCTGAAAATTTGGGAGGCGCAAGGCTTATTGATTGTTCGATACAGCGCTATCACAATTCTCGATCTACAAAAACTCAAAGAGACAGCAGGCGGCGAGTAAGTATCAGGATCCCAACCACAAGCGGGGGCAGGACTGATGACTTGGAACAGGTGATGGATCATCGATGGCTGACCTTGCACGCCACAACTCGTTAAACATTGTGGCGTGTCCTGTGATTGCTCTGTCAGCAAGACAATGGGGCGCTCCCCGATAATCCAGGGTGTATTTGCCAGTCGCTTGCGGTGTGTTCGCTGGTTGCATACGAAGTATCATTCGCCGTGACCAGCACTCCTTTAAATTGCGCGAACGTGATCATTGCGCCAGCGGAATCTTTGCCACTCTTGCACTTAAAGACCATTTCTGTAGATACAGAGGTGGCGCGGGGTAAGCCCGAAGTACCTTGAGCCACAAGTCTCCCTTGCGTCGTGGCTAAGTAGTGGCTCAGCTGAAGTTCCCGCCATCTATTGCTTGAATACCTTTGTATTAGTCATCCCGCGTAGACATGCGACTGCGGAGGTCGCCAAGCCCCTGCGCTGAACCTACTAAAGATGCGTTACTTTCTCTACAGTGAAACTAAAATGCCACCATCCCGGATTGCACCTTAGTTGTGCCTACTCCGTCTAGATGCCTCATCACAGCGCCTTATCCCTTATTACCCACGTGGTATCTTGCCAAAGGCTTTGTATCAAATTTGAAACAAATAAGTTGCCATCCCCTGCGCAGCGGACTATTTTCTTACGGCGCTCACTAGGGAGCTAACAAATAAAAAAGGTGTGCAGGGATGCGAAGGTTCAAGCCGTCGAATGCTGTCCGTTATTCCGTTAAACCCGCAACCACTACCGCACTTTGCGCGTTGTCTTTTACCTTTGGCTGCTCGGCTTATGCCGACTATGCAGAACAGGGGAAGTTAGGCGACGCGGCCAGTTGGCGCTCGGAAGAATTCAAGAGCGACTGGGGATTGGGCCGTATCCAGGCTGACCAGGCTTATGCCGCCGGTATCACCGGCGCCGGCGTAAAAATCGGCGCGATGGACTCAGGTTTCGACCCCTCTCATCCCGAAGCCAGCCCATCCCGCTACCATGCGGTAACCGCCAGCGGCACCTATGTAGATGGTTCGCCCTTTAGCATCACGGGTGCCATCAACCCCAATAACGACACCCACGGCACGCACGTGACCGGGACCATGGGCGCGGCCCGTGATGGCGTCGGCATGCATGGCGTGGCGTACAACGCGCAAATCTATGTGGCCAACACCAACCAGAGCGATAGCTTCCTGTTTGGCCCGAGCCCGGATCCGCAGTACTTCAAGGCGGCCTATGGCGCGCTGGCCGATGCCGGTGTGCGGGCGATTAACAACAGTTGGGGTAGCCAGCCGCCGGATGTGACCTACGCGACGTTGAACGGCGTACAGGCTGCCTATGCCCAGCATTACAACCGGGGCACCTGGCTGGATGAAGCGGCTAACGTCTCGCGCAAGGGCGTGATCAACGTCTTCAGTGCTGGCAATACTGGCTATGCCAACGCCAGTGTGCGGTCTGCGCTGCCGTATTTCGAGCCGGACCTGGAAGGCCACTGGCTGGCGGTGTCTGGCCTGGATAGCGCCAATGCCCAGCGCTACAACCAGTGCGGCATTGCCAAATATTGGTGCATCACCACGCCCGGGAGGCTGATCAACAGCACCGTGCCTGGCGGCGGCTATGCGCTCAAGTCCGGTACTTCCATGGCCGCGCCCCATGCCACGGGCGCATTGGCGCTGGTGATGGAGCGCTACCCTTACATGAACAACGAGCAGGCCTTGCAGGTGCTGCTCACCACCGCGACCCAGCTCGATGGTTCGGTCACCCAGGCGCCCAATGGCGCTGTGGGCTGGGGTGTAGTCAACCTGGAACGGGCCATGCGCGGCCCGGGCCAGTTGCTGGGCACCTTCAATGCCACCCTGGGTGCCGGCCAAACCGATGCCTGGAGCAACGATATTTCTGATCAGGCGTTGATCCAGCGTCGGGCCGAGGACACTGCTGAACAGGCCGCCTGGCAGCAAACCCTGGTGAGCAGAGGTTGGCAGAACGGCGTGGCCAGCACCGCCAGCCAACAGGACCAGACCGACTACGCCGTGGGCACCGCCCGTGCTGCGGCAGCGGCTCAGCGCCAGTACCAAGGCAGCCTGATCAAGTCCGGCGCGGGCCGGTTGATTCTTGAAGGCAACAATACCTATCGCGGCGATACCCAGGTCAACGGCGGTGTGCTGTCGGTCAATGGCTCTCTGGCGTCCGCTGTGCAGGTCAATGCGGGGGGCACCTTGGGCGGCAATGGCCAGGTCGGTAACCTCACCGCGTTGAGCGGCGGGCAGGTGGCGCCGGGGAACTCCATCGGCACCCTGCAGGTGAACGGTGACGTAACCTTCGCGCCGGGCTCAACCTACGCGGTAGAGCTTTCGCCAACGGCCAGTGACCGCATTGTGGCCACCGGCAGTGCCACGGTGTCGGGGGCCAACATGACCCTGGCCCTGGACCCAACGCCGCTGGCCTTGAATGCCACGCCTGGCCAAACCCTGGTTGGCCGCCAGTACAACGTGTTGCAAGCCGCCAACGGTGTGAACGGGCAGTTCGCTGCGGTCACCTCCAACTACGCTTTCCTCGGCGGCCGGCTGGACTACGCCGCTAACGGCGTTGCACTGAATATCGAGCGCACGGCGGCTTTCGACAGCGTGGCGCAAACCCCTAACCAGGCAGCTGTGGCCTCGGCCGCCGAGCAATTGGGGGCGGGCAACGCGGTGTATGAAAACCTGCTGCTCGCGCCAAGCGCCGCCTCGGCCCGGGAGAGCTTCCAGCAGCTGTCGGGCGAGATCTACCCGGCAGTCGCTACCCAGTTGATCAACGACAGCCGCTACGTGCGTGATGCCGTTGGCGAGCGCCTGGGCGCCAGCGTGTTCGGTGCCGATGCCAATACGGCAGCGCAAGACAATGTGTGGTTCAAGGCCTTGGGCGCGTGGGGCAAAACGGATTCCCGTAGCGATACGGCTGGCTATACCTCATCGATTAGCGGCGTGCTGGCGGGTGTCGACGGCGACGTAGGTGACGACACCCGCCTTGGCCTGGTAGGCGGCTACAGCGACAGCTCGGTCAACATGGGCTCGGGCACCCATTCCCGTGCATCGGTAGACAGCTACCATCTGGGCGCCTACCTGGGTCATGAGATCGGCGCCTGGCGCTTGACCCTCGGCGGTGCCTACAGCTGGCACCGGATCGATGGCAAGCGCGATGTACAGGTCGGCGACGCCAGCGGGCGGGAGAAAACCAATCACGATGCGCAAACCGCACAGGTGTTCACCGAAGCGGCATACCGTATTCAGTTGCAGCCCGCAGTGCTTGAGCCCTTCGCCAACCTGGCCTATGTACACCTTGGCACGGATAGCTTCAGCGAGAAGGGAGATACCGCAGCGCTTGCCTCCGGCAGCGACACCCGTGAAGCCGTGCTCGGTACGCTGGGCGTACGGGCGCTTAAAACCGTCGCAATCAATGATCATCAGAAGCTCGACCTGTCCGGCAGCCTGGGCTGGCAGCACAACCTGAGCGATACCGATTCAGAGCAGCACATGGCCTTTGCGGCAGGTGGCAGTCGCTTTGGTATCGAAAGCTCGCCCTTGGTGCGTGATGCGGCCCTGGTGGGTGCCCATGCCCGCATGGCGCTGAGCCGTGAGGCCAGCGTTAGCCTGGACTACAACGGCCAACTGGCCAGCCGTGAAAAAAGCCACGGCATTGGCTTGAGCCTTAACTGGCAGTTCTAAACGCAAAGCGGCAGGGCGAGCCAGGCCTTCGCCCGCCGCTTTCCTGAAGCTGAATGTTTCAACCTACCCATTGTTGGAAAAAGAACGACGCGGATACCAAGACGGCATTCGCGCGGGGTTTTGTGTGCGCTAACTAAGGACAGTTGTATTTATGAAAAAGCCATCCACCACTCGACAGCTTGCTGTCAGCTCCATTCGGCACGCTATTCGGCAAGCCAATCGCGTTTCTTGCGGCGCTCTGGCCTGCTACCTGGCCACCCTCGGTGCAGCCCAGGCTGCGCCTTACGTAGAAGCCGGCCAGGCCGGGAATGTCGCCAGTTGGCGCAGCCCGGAGTTCACGGCCCAATGGGGGCTGGGCGCGATCAACGCCGACCAGGCCTACGCCGCCGGCTACACCGGGAAGGGCGTGAAGCTGGGGATTTTCGATCAGCCGGTGTACGCACCGCACCCGGAATTCGCCAGCCCGGATAAAGTGATCAACCTGGTCACCAGTGGCATTCGCGAGTACACCGACCCCTATATCCCGGTAAAGGCCGGCGACGCCTTTCGTTACGATGGCACCCCTACCCCTGACTCCAACGGCCGGCTGGGTAACCATGGCACCCACGTAGGCGGCATCGCGGGCGGCAACCGTGACGGCGGGCCCATGCACGGCGTGGCGTTCAACGCCCAGATCATCAGCGCCGACAACGGCGACCCTGGCCCGGAAGACGGCATTGTGCTGGGCAACGACGGCGCGGTTTACCAGGCGGGCTGGAATGCATTGGTCAGCAGTGGCGCGCGCATCATCAATAACAGCTGGGGCATTGGCGTTACCGACCGCTTTGACCAAGGCGGTCGCGATCCGGCCTTTGCGCACTTTACCGTGCAGGATGCGCAGCTGCAGTTCAATCAGATCCAACAGATCCTCGGCACTCGCCCAGGGGGCGCTTACCAGGGCGCCATCGATGCCGCGCGCAGCGGCGTGGTCACCATTTTCGCCGCCGGCAACGACTACAACCTGAACAACCCGGACGCCATGGCCGGGCTCGGGTATTTCGTGCCAGAGATCGCGCCCAACTGGCTGACGGTTGCTGCCCTGCAGCAAAACCCGAACGCCACGGCCGCCGGCGCCACGCCTTACCTTCTGAGCACCTTTTCCTCTCGCTGCGGCTACACAGCCAGCTTCTGCGTGTCGGCGCCAGGTACGCGCATCTACAGCTCCGTGCTTAACGGCACCAGCTTGCAAGACCTGACCGTGGGCTGGGCCAACAAAAACGGTACCTCCATGGCCGCGCCCCATGTGGCGGGCAGCATGGCGGTACTGATGGAGCGCTTCCCCTACATGACCGGCGCCCAGGTGGCCGACGTGTTGAAAACCACCGCCACCGACCTCGGCGCGCCTGGCGTGGACGCGCTCTATGGCTGGGGCATGATCAACCTGGGCAAGGCCGTCAACGGCCCGAGCATGTTCGTCACCGAGGCGGATATTCCCGCTGAGTTTCGTATCAGTGGCGCCTATGGCGACAGCCAGTTCGTGGCCAACCTGCCGGGGGTAGGCGCGGTGGTCGATGCCGGTAAACCGACCCAGCGCCTCTGCAGCGGGCCGCAATGCGGGCGGGACACGTGGAGCAATGACATAGCCGGGCATGGCGGGTTGACCAAGACAGGTATCGGCACCTTGGTGCTGACCGGCGCCAACACCTACAGCGGCCCAACCCTGGTCAATGAGGGGCGCCTGGCGATCAATGGTTCGCTGGCCTCGGCCGTGACCGTCAACGACACCGGCATACTGGGCGGCAACGGCCGGATCGCGTCACTTGCCGCCAACCGCGGCGGTACGGTAGCGCCGGGCAATTCCGTGGGCACCTTGCAGGTGGCGGGGGACCTTAACCTGGCGCCCGGCGCTGTGTATGCGGTGGAGTTTTCGCCCACTGGCAGCGACCGCATCATCGCCGGCGGGCAGGCGACGGTGAGCGGTGCGACCATGGCCCTCTCGCTGGAAAACGGCGCCGGCTTCAGCACAGGCGAGGTCAACAGCCTGATCGGCCGGCAGTTCAACGTGCTGCAAGCGGCTGGCGGCGTGCAGGGCCAGTTCGGGTCGGTGCTGGATAACTACGCCTTTCTGGATGGCAACCTGGCCTACAGCGGCACGGGCGTTGCCTTGGCCCTGGAGCGCAACGCGGACAGCTTCGCCAGCGCCGCGCACACCGCTAACCAGGCCAACGTAGCGGCTGCCGCCGAGCAATTAGGGGCCGGTAATGCGGTGTACGAAGAGCTGCTGTTGAGCCCCGATGCGGCTACCGCTCGGCGTGCCTACACCCAGTTGTCAGGCGAAGTGCATCCGGCCATCGCCACTCAGTTGATCAACGACAGCCGCCAGGTCCGCGATGCCGTCGGTGATCGCCTGCGCGTCGACGGGCTGTATGACCAGCCTACGGCGGGTGTTGAAGACAACAACCTGTGGGTGAAAGGCCTGGGCGCCTGGGGCAAAAACGCCGGCAGCAGCGACAGCGCCAGCTCAACCTCATCCCTGGGCGGCCTGCTCGCCGGTGTGGACGGCCTGGTGGCTGAGCACACCCGGTTGGGCGCCATGGTCGGTTACAGCGACACCTCGTTAGGCATGGGTGACGACACCCATTCCCGCGCCTCGGCCAATAGCTACCACCTCGGTGCCTACATGGGCCACGAGGAAGGGCCGTTGCGCCTGACCGCGGGTGCGTCCCATAGCTGGCACCGCATCGACGTCAAGCGAGACCTGCAACTGGGCACCTCGACCGACCGCCTGAAGGTCAAGCGCGACGCGCAATCGACTCAGGTGTTCACCGAAGCGGCCTATCGCCTGAACCTGCAGCCTCTGGCGCTGGAGCCCTTCGCCAACCTGGCCTATGTGCATTTCGACAGCGACAGCTTTACGGAGAAGGGAGGCGCCACGGCGCTCAAGGGTAATGACGACACCCGCGACACCGTGCTATCCACACTGGGCATGCGTGCCGGTAGCCGGTTCAACCTCACCGATACTCAGAAGCTGGACGTCTCAGGTACCTTGGGCTGGCAGCATAACCTGAGCGATACCTCGGCCGAGCAGCACCTGGCCTTTGCCAGCGGGGTGAATACCTTTGCCGTGCAAAGCGTGTCCATGGACCGGGACGCGGCCGTCGTAGGCGCCCGCGCCAGCCTTGCCTTGAACCGGGATGCGCGGATCAACCTGGATTACAACGGCCTGCTGGGCGCCCGGGATAAAACCCACGGTGTAGGGCTGTCACTGAATTGGGCGTTCTAACCTCAAGCGCTGCCTGAAAGCCCGCGCCAGCTTGGGTGCTCCCGCCCGATAATAAAAACCGTTTGGAGGGTCGATTTTGTCCCTCCAAACGGTTCAGCAGCTATCCAATGGGGCGCCTGAGCACCGGCTCGAAAGGTCGCTCTCGTTGATGCAGACAACCTCTCAAGCCCGGTCATGCCAAGGCATAGCCGGCTTCCACGCCTCTCTCAAGGAAACGTTGGTCACGGCGCAAGTGATTGACGTCCCTCATTCCGTATCGACACGGCCATCACAACTCGATGCGTTCCACCTTGCCCACCAACAGGATGTAGGACAACGCCCCGAGCAACGCGAGAACGGCGATGTAGGTGATCGCCGGCGCAAAGGAATCACCCGACGCCAGGAAACCGATCACGATTGGCGTGGCGATCGCCGCCAGGTTGCCGATCAGGTTGAACGTTCCGCCGGTCAGCCCCAACAGCCGCGCCGGGGCGAGGGTCGAGACCAGCGACCAAGTGATCGACGCCAGGCCGTTGCCGAAAAACGCCAGGGCGAGGAAGGCGATCACCAATGGGGTCGAGTCGACGTAGTTGGCGCCGATGATCGACGTGGAGATCAACAGGCCGGCGATGATCGGCGTCTTGCGCGCGAAGCCGACGGTGTAGCCGCGACGGATCAGCCAGTCGGAGAAGAACCCTGAGCAGAGCACGCCGACGAACGCTGCGAGAAACGGCAGCGAGGCCAGCAGGCCGGACTTGATGAAGTCCATGCCGCGGTATTTGACCAGGTAGGTCGGGAACCAGGTGAGGAAGAACCACAGCGTCGAGTTCAGGCAGAACTGACCCAGGTAGATGCCCCACAGCTTGCGCTTGGTCAGCACGATGCCGAGGTCCTGCCAGCTAAAACCGCTTTTGCGTTTCGAGGCATCGGTCTGCATGTCGACCAGACCGCCGCCGTCCTTGATCAGGTCGATCTCACCCTGGTTGATGCCTTTGAAGTCACGCGGTTCGCGATAGACCATGTACCAGATGGCCGCCCAGAGCACGCCGACGCCACCGGTGGCCACGAACACCATGTGCCAGCCGTAGCGGGTCTGCAGCCACGCGAGCACAGGGGTGAGGAATGCCAGGCCGACGAATTGGCCGGAGGTGTAAAAGCCTACGGCGGTGGCGCGTTCTTTCTCCGGGAACCAGGCGGTGACGACTCGGCTGTTGATCGGATACGCCGGGGCCTCCAGCGCGCCGACGGCCATGCGCAGGACGAACAAGCCGATGAAGCTGCCGACGAAGCCGAGGAAGATGGTCGCGATGGACCACAGCGCCAGCGCGACGGTGTAAAGGATGCGCGGCGGAACGCGATCCACCAGCCAGCCGCCGGGCAGTTGCATGGCGGCGTAGGTCCAGCCGAACGCGGAGAAGATCAGGCCGACGTGCACCGGATCGATGCCCAGCTCGCTGGTCAGTGCGGGCGCGGCGATGGACAGGTTGCTGCGGTCGAGGTAGTTGATCACCACGGTGATGAACAGCAGCACCATGATGAAAAAGCGTTTGCGGGTCGGCGTGGCGGTGGTCGCCCGCGCCTGGGTTGCGGTCTGTGTGCGCAAGGGAAGTGCCTCTTTTTATGGTTATCTGAGGTCTGGAGTGTCATAAATTAATTGTTCCCACGCTCTGCGTGGTAACACTGCTCTGGACGCTCTGCGTCCGGCAGTCGACGCCGAGCGTCGGGGGATGCATTCCCACGCGGAGCGTGGGAACGATCAGTCGGGCTCAAGCCCGGGGAGCAATCACCACTCGGCAAAGCTGCCGTCGGCATGGCGCCAGATCGGGTTGCGCCAGCGGTGGCCGATGGCGGCGCGTTCCTTGACGTACTCTTCGTTGATCTCAATGCCCAGGCCCGGCCCGTTCGGGATCTTCACCATGCCCTTGTCGTAGTCGAAGACTTCCGGGTTCTTGATGTAGTCGAGCAGGTCGTTGCTTTCGTTGTAGTGAATGCCCAGGCTCTGCTCCTGAATGAACGCGTTGTAGCAAACGGCGTCCAGTTGCAGGCACGCGGCCAGCGCGATCGGGCCCAGGGGGCAATGCAGCGCCAGCGCCACGTCATAGGCTTCGGCCATGTTGGCGATCTTGCGGGTTTCGGTGATGCCGCCCGCGTGGGAAGCATCCGGCTGGATGATGTCGACATAGCCTTCGCTTAACACGCGCTTGAAATCCCAGCGGGAGAACAAACGCTCGCCCAGGGCAATCGGCGTGCTGGTCAACGGCGCCAGTTCCTTCAGCGCTTCGTAGTTCTCGCTGAGCACCGGCTCTTCGATGAACATCAGCTTGTACGGGTCCAGCTCTTTCATCAGCACCTTGGCCATCGGCTTGTGCACACGACCGTGGAAGTCGACGCCGATGCCGACATTGGGGCCCACTGCATCGCGCACGGCGGCGACGTTGGCCAGGGCCAGATCAACCTTGTCGAAGGTGTCGAGGAACTGCAGCTCCTCGGTGCCGTTCATTTTCACCGCAGTGAAGCCACGCTCCACCGCTTCTTTTGCCGCACGCGCGGTGTCCGCCGGACGGTCGCCGCCGATCCACGAGTACACCCGAATCTTGTCGCGCACCTGGCCGCCAAGCAGGTCGCTGACCGACACGCCCAGCGCCTTGCCCTTGATGTCCCACAGCGCCTGATCGATGCCCGCCAGCGCGCTCATGTGGATGGCGCCGCCCCGGTAGAAGCCGCCGCGATACAGCACGGTCCAGATGTCTTCGATGTTGCGGGGGTCTTTGCCGATCAAATAGTCGGACAGTTCCTCAACCGCTGCAGCCACGGTGTGGGCGCGGCCCTCGACCACAGGCTCCCCCCAACCGGTGACGCCCTGGTCGGTTTCGACTTTCAGGAAGCACCAGCGCGGCGGAACGATGTACGTCGTGAGTTTGGTGATTTTCATGTCTTGTCTCTCTTATTCAAAAACACATGCTCGATGGCGCAACGAGCGGGTGGGTCACTGGTTATTTGCTGGCTTGTGCTGGTTCCAGGCGTCCACGTAGGCCTTGGCGCTCTTGGCAACGTCCTCGGCGCTCATGCCCGGCTTGAACAGCCCCGAACCCAGGCCGAAACCGGAAACACCGGCATCGAGGAACACTTTCATGTTGTCCGGGGTGATGCCACCGACCGGAATCAGCGCCGTGCCGGCCGGCAACACCGCCAGCCAGGCCTTGACCACCGCCGGGCCCATTTGCTCGGCAGGGAACATCTTCAGCACGTCGGCGCCTTCGGCCAGCGCGGCGAAGGCTTCGGTCGGTGTCGCCACGCCCGGGGACAGAAACAGGCCTTCGGCCTTCGCCGCGCGCAGCACCTTCGGGTCGCTGTGGGGCATGACGATGACCTGGCCGCCGGCTTCCTTGACCTGGCGCACTTGCTCCGGCGTCAGCACCGTGCCCGCCCCGATCAGGCAATCGGCGGGTAGGCTCTGACGCAGCAGGCGGATGCTGTCGTACGGCTGCGGGGAATTGAGCGGCACTTCGATGACGCGGAAACCGGCGGTGTACAGGACATCACCGATGGCCGGCGCTTCTTCGGGGCGCAGGCCGCGCAGAATTGCGACCAGACCGTTTTGCACGAGGGCTTGCTTGAGCATGTCAGTTCTCTACATGAAGGGGCCGGGCAGCGGCCGAAGAGGAGGATTGAATCAGACCGGCCTGCACCGCCACCTGCCAGAGGCCACGCTCGGTGGCCTGCTCGGCCAGGGTCACTTGGGCGAAACCATTGGCATCAAGGGCGCGCTGGTAGCGTGCGATCAGGGCGTCGCTGCCGATCAGGATCACGGCGGGCAAGTGCGCGTCGGTCTGACGCAGCAGCTGCGCCAGCGCGACGATTTCGTGACCGATTAACAGGCCCGAGAGGTAATCGGATTGAGCGGTGCCGGACAGCACGCCGGTCAAGCCGAGGGTGCGGCAACTGAAGATAGTCGACAGCGGACCCGCCGCGCCATTGGCCGACCGCGACACCGCCACGCCTCGGTCAAACGCTTCGGCGTCGAAGGTATCGCTGCGCTGCATCGTGCGACCGAGAATGGTGTGGCTGGACAGCGCGGCGTAGACCTCGCCGGTCATGAAGGTGTCGAAATGCTCGATCCGGCCGTCCACCGCCCTCACCCACTTCGAGTGGCTGCCGGGCAGGCCGATCAACAGGGCCTTTGCGGTTTCACTGGCGGGCAGCGAGTCAAGAATGCCCAGGACTTGGGTCTCTTCGCCGCGCATCACGTTGGGCAGCTCGGAGCGCTGCAGAATGCCGGGAATGATGTGAACGTCGACGCCGCGCACGCTGCGCACCGTGACCAACGCAGAGCTAAGCGCTGCGACGCTGGCGGGCGTCTGCTGATAGACCGCCTCGCGCCAGCCCTGAGCACTGCCGACCATCCCGCAGGCGATCACCGGCAGCGTCGGTTCGGCGTCGAGCCAGTCGCCGCAGGCTTCGTCGAAAGCGAGTTCGAATCCGTCGGAAACCTGCTGCCCGCCGATCAAGCGAGGCGTCGATGGCAACTGCATGATGCCCGCGCTGAGCGAACGTTGTTCCAGTACCCGGCCGTGTTCGCCGAGTCGATACGCGCGAAGGGAGGTCGTCCCCCAATCGAGCGCGATCAATTGCGCCTGCATGGCTTCACCTGATTGTTATTAATGAGTGAATGCGGAGCGGACTATAAACCGGTTGCGCCGAAAATCTCAATATATAACGTTCGATCCCATATATAGGGATTCGCCCTTCTTGGGTGGTCAGATCTTGATGAATGCCTGTTCCGAAGGAGTTTGCGGTTCGGGCATACTGCTGCCCGCTGGCAAAACTTTCACGAACCCAGTGTTAGCTTCTGCCTCCAGCCTGCGGTGCGCCACCTTCTGTTTTTCACACTGCTTGCGCCACTCATCAGCCCCAGCGCCGAAGGTGGTAACTTTCTTGCTCGCCCAGCCTTACGTTCTCTGCCCTGCACGCCTGTCGGCGCCTGTTCGCGTGCCCGCGCGCTTAACTCATCTGAAACAAGGACCCTCAAGATGAAGCGATTCCTCGTGCTCGACAGCCTGCGCGGTCTCTGCGCCCTGACGCTGATTGTTCATCACTCGCACATCGAGCGAAGCATCACGGAGTTGTCGTTTTTCCGTAACGCCAGTCAGTTCGCCGGCCTGTTCTTCGCCCTGAGCGGGTTTGTGATTTACCGGCGCTACGTCGGCACGCTGAACACCCCGCGGCAGTTGGGCGACTTCATGATTGCCCGCGCCGGCCGGGTCATGCCGCTGCATATCGCGGTGCTGGTGTTCTTCATCGGTTTCGAGTGTTTGAAACTGGTGCTGGAGCGCTATGGGCTGCTGTTGAATTTCCCGGCGTTCAGCGGTGACCGCGCGCCTGGGGAAATCCTTCCAAACCTTTTGCTGATTCAAGCCTGGTGGCCGGGCTTTAATGCGCTGTCGTTCAACTATCCGTCGTGGTGGGTCAGCGTCGCGTTTTACCTGTGGCTGATCTTCGGGCTGGTCTGCTACGCGCTGCCGGGGATGGCGCGGGCGATTTTCACGCTGCTGGGGGGGTTGGCGTTTGTCGGGTTGTTCGCGGATTCCGACCTGCTGACGCGCTATGTGTTGTGGGGCGCGGCCTGTTTCTATGCGGGCACGGTGACGTATCGGCTGTACGCGAGGCTGCGGAATTTCGCGCCGGGGGTGGTGCTGGGCAGTGTGCTTGAGGTGGGGGTTTTGGCGACTATCGGCTGGCTGATGGTGGACGGCCAAGCCCCGATGACGATTGAGCTGGCGCTGCTGTTTTGCCTGGCGATTCTGGTGTTCGCCTGGGAGGGCGGTGTGGTGTCGCGGCTGTTGCAGGTGCGGGTGTTTCCGGCGCTGGGCCGGTTGTGGCTGTCGATTTACCTGACCCATGCGGCGGTGATTTTCGTCGCCGCGACGGGATTGACGGTGGCGGCGAAGTTCGGCGGTTATCCGCTGTTGGTGGACAAACCGGGGGAGATTCCGGGGTCGCTGGTGCGGTATCTGAGTACGGGCAGTGCGCTGAACGATAACCTGTTGATGTTGCTGGTGGTGGTGGCGGTTGTGGTGGTTTCGATGTTGGCTCATCGCTTCATCGAGGTGCCGGGTATGCGGTTTTGTACGGGGTTAAGATCAAGATCAAGGGCGTCGGCCTAACGGCCTCGGTTTCGCCTTCGGCGAGTTACTTGGAAAGGCACCCCAAGTAACCAAGGGTGCTTGCTCTCGGTTTGGCCCTTCCTTCGTCAGGGTTCCTTCACTCCGGTCCCGCTCCGTGGGCCCGCCGCCATCCGCCATCCATGGCGGGGGGCGGCTCTCGCGGCATCCATGCCGCTCGGCCCACGCC
>NZ_MDEN01000047.1 GCF_001705435.1 Pseudomonas graminis | reverse complement strand
GTCCAACTCTTTGATTATCAAGGAGTTTTCCGTTTCGTCTGCGCCGGAAGTGGGGCGAATTATAGACAGATCCAGAGGGGCGTCAAGCACTTATTTGAACTTATATCGCAATCACTGATATTTGGCGCCTTTGCTGCTTAACAGACCGTTAGCCGTGGGGTCTTATAAGGAGCGCGAGCCTCGTGACCCGCTGCGCATGCGGCTCCGAATCGCGAGCTACAGCACTGCCATCGACGCGATACACGATGTCACTGGCATTTGTCTCACTATTGAGCGATGTTTAGCCCGTGCGCCTCAACATGGTGCCCCTGCCCCACATGGACGTGAAGGTCGGCGGCGGCATGCGAATTCTGGATAGTCACTGACCGCAATGTGCCGGTCAGGTAAGGATATGAATGAAGTACTTTTTGATGGCACTGGCAGCATTGGCTGTCGCTGGTTGCGCAGCGACGTCTAAACCGGTCATGGGCAAACGCGGGATTCATATCAACTGCTCGGGGCTTTCGTCCTCATGGGAGCAGTGCTATGACATGGCGACCAACTCCTGCGTGTCCAAGCAGTACCGGGTGATCGCCAAATCCGGTGACGGCGCCGAAGACACTGGAGGCTACCCGCTCGGTCTCAATCCTGCGGGGTACACCAGTCGCAGCATGATCATCGTGTGCAAAAAACCGACGAATCCCTAGTCGGCCACCGGCATACCAGCATCTGACGACCCGCGGCGTTTGAAAGGCGTCTATATAGATAGAGAACGCCAGGCGCAGGCCCGTAAGTGATGCCACCGCCTACGCAACGGTGGCAGCGGCATCAGACCGCTTGAGTACGACCGTTCAGCCAGGCCAACGCGGCGCCCTCCACTAATGGAGTGAGGCGCTGTCTGACTTGAGCGTGGTATTCATTAAGCCATTCATGCTCCTCATGCGTGAGCAAACCGATTTCAAGGCAGCGCGTGTCTATCGGGCACAGCGTGAGGGTCTCGAACTTGAGAAACTCGCCGAACTCGGTCTTGCCCGCCTCTTGGTTAATCACCAGGTTTTCAATACGGACGCCCCACTGTCCCGGCCGATACGTACCTGGCTCGATCGACGTAATCATCCCCGGCTGCATTGCGGTCTGCGGCGTGGCAGCAGCCTGATAGGCAATGACCTGCGGGCCTTCGTGCACGTTAAGGAAATAGCCGACGCCGTGACCGGTGCCGTGGCCATAGTTGACGCCGTCGGCCCAGATCGGCGCGCGAGCAATTGAGTCAAGCAATGGCGAAAGAATGCCCCGGGGGAAGTGCGCGCGGGACAGCGCGATGACGCCCTTCAGGACACGCGTGCAGTCACGCTTCTGCTCAGCCGTCGGCGTGCCCACGGGCACCATGCGGGTGATGTCGGTCGTGCCGCCCAGGTATTGGCCGCCGGAATCGATCAGCAGCAAGCCGTCACCTTCGATTTGCGCGTGCTCTTCTTCGGTGGCGCGGTAATGAGGCATGGCCCCGTTGCCGTTAAAGCCGGCGATGGTGGCGAAGCTCTGGGACACATAGCCCGGCCGACGGGCCCGCGCCGCGCTGAGTTTCTCGTCAATAGTCAGTTCGCTGACGGGCTCTTTGCCCAGCGCTGAATCCAGCCAGGCGAAGAATTCGCACAGCGCTGCGCCATCCTGCTCCATCGCCTGGCGGATATGCCGGGTGTCGGCGGCGCTTTTCTGCGATTTGAACAGCGTGGTCGGGTTGAGGCCTTCGACCAGCGTCACTTCGCTGTCGAGATAATCAAGCAGGCCACAGGTGACGCGTGCCGGATCGACCAGCAGCTTCGCATCTTTAGGCACGTTGCGCAGCGCGCTGCCGATGCGCGTGTATTCATGCAGGGTGATGCCCTCCTGTTCGAGGGTACTGCGTAGCGCGGCGTCGACTTTCTCTGACGCGACAAACAGGTTGACACTGTTCGGGCCGATCAGGGCGAAAGAAATGAACACCGGGTTGTAGGAGACATCGGCCCCGCGCAGGTTAAACAGCCAGGCGATGTCGTCCAGCGTGGCGATGAAATGCCAGTCCGTGCCACGCTCGGCCATCACTGCGCGCAGTCGAGTGAGTTTGTCGGCACGGGTTTCGCCAGCGTGGGGCGTTGAGTGCTCATAAACAGCCTGAGCCGGCAACGCAGGCCGGTCATCCCACAGTTCAGTCAAGGGGTCGAGGTCCGTGCGCAGCCGTGCGCCTTTCTCGTACAGATTCGCAGCCAGCGTACGCGACGACGCCACGGCCAATACCGCGCCATCCACTGCGACGACGGAATCCGTCCTGGCTTGCTCGGCGAGCCAGTCAAGTGGGCCGGTCTGACCCGGCTGCAGTTTGACCAGCTCGATGCCGCTGCCTGCCAGCTCCTTGCTCGCCTGCTCCCAATAACGACTGTCAGCCCAGACACCGGCGAAGTCCTGGGTGATGATCAAAGTGCCGACGGAGCCGTGGAAGCCGGACAGCCACTGCCGCCCTTGCCAGTAACCCGGCAGATATTCAGAGAGATGAGGGTCGGCCGACGGCACCAGCCAGGCGTCGATGCCTTCACGGCTCATCAGGGCGCGCGCTTGCGCAAGGCGTTGCATCGCCACTCCAGTGGTTTTCGACTGCGTATTCATTGAATCTCCTGGTGACCCGAATTGTTTGCATCGCAGACCCGGATAATGGAGCAGCGATCAAGGCTGAGCAACCGCAGCGCCGCATCCACCCAACGAGCGCTCGGACAACGGCATCGAGCACCTGCGTAATCTTCGGGCCTGTCACCCACTCAGCCACATTGATTTATATATAACCCAACACTGTTCTTTGTATAAAACTGCAACACCGCCGTGATCAGTTGATGGGGCAATTGAAACTCAGGTGGTTAGTTAACTCGACGCATAATGACCACTGAATGCGCCATTCAAAAATCGAGCGCCATAAAACCGTTGCCCCCGGTCCGCGCCCAAGTTCTGACGTTGGAAATACGTCTTCCCTGTCATTTCTGGTTGTCAAAGCGGCGGTCTTGGCGAGCGCCTAAAAAGCGTCGCGCACCAGGACAGGGCAGTGATGTTTTATTGACTGTCAGTAAAATCAATAACTTAGAGAGCCTGATCGCCCGCTGATCAAAAAATTAACAGAATGATGGCGAAATAATTTGACAGAAAGTCCGCCTCCGTCGATATATACGCATGTCCAATGTTTTCCCGTTTTTGCAGCGCGACCTTAGAGCCGTGCGCCGAGAGCATTCCGACTTAATTACTCTGCGACTGCCCATGAAATTAACGATTCCAACGGTGTGAAATCAGCGCCGGTGGGCAGTTTTTGGTTTAAAGAAAGCTTTTCCGAATTACTGAATATGCTCGGTGGGGCGGTAGCTTTGCCCAACGGTTTAGTCAGCCAGTGATGTATGAAGCAACCGTTTGAATGCACATATTAATGAATACAACGGCAGGATCTGCAGATTCGGGCGGTAGCGTGCCTGAAGCGTAATGCTCTCCCCTCCCCTGCACTCCTCACTCCCTACGAGGGCCTGATGCAATGCCTCTATCTTTCGACATGGATGAGCAGCTGGTTCAGCGACTGGCTGACGAAATCGATACCAACGGCTTTGCAAAACTGAACGCGGCCGTGCCTGACACGGACCTGCAGCAGTTGCGGGCCTGGACTGACGAACAGGCGCAGAAACACCAGGGCGAATACTTTGCCTACCACGGTGAGGCGGCCCTGAGCGAAAGCCTGCTGGCGAGCTACTGGTCCGACCCGCGCTTCAAGACACTGCTGGGTCGCCTCTATCACCATGCGGCCCGCCGCGACGCCGCCAGTGACCGCATCTTTCCGGTGCTGCGCTGCGTGCAGGGCAACCAGGGCAAGCGCGAGTCCAACAGCTTTCATTACGACGCCAGCCTGGTGACTGCACTGATCCCGGTGTTCATTCCCAGTGAAGGAGAAGGACGCGGCGATCTGATGCTGTTTCCGAACATCCGCCGGGTGCGCTCATGGGTGGTGTTCAACGTGATCGAGAAAGCCCTGCTGCAGAACAAGATCTCCCGCAGCTGGATCATCAAAGGCATGCAGCGCAACTGGCTCAAGCCGTACGTCCTGCGCCTGGAGCCGGGCAGCGTTTATTTCTTCTGGGGTTATCGGAGCCTGCACGCCAACCAGGCCTGCCGGCCAGACGTGAAGCGCGCCACCGCGCTCTTCCACTTCGGCGATCCCCATGCAGGCAGCCTGGCCACCCGATTGATCCTGAAAATCAATCAGGGCCGCGCCCGGCGGATGAGCACCAAGGCAGGTAACCCGCCGCCGGCCTCCACCCCCAGCTGATTTCGCTCGAACCTGGCGTTGATGGCCCGGCGCCACACCGGCGCCACCGCATCACGGTCCGGAAAGCCTTTTAAAAGCTGTGCATCTGAAATGGAGAATTCGATGATCAACGTCACCAAGACCTACCTGGGCGATATCGACAAGTTCAAAGGATACGTCGAGGGCATTTATGCACGCGGCTGGCTGACCAACCACGGGCCGCTGGTGTGCGAGCTCGAACAACGCCTGAAAGATTATCTGGGCGTCAAACACGTCATCCTCACCAACAACGGCACCCTGGCCCTGCAAGTCGCCTACCGCGCGCTGGGCCTGAGCGGCAGCGCCGTGACCACGCCGTTCAGCTTCGTGGCCACCAGCAGTTCGTTGCAGTGGGAAGGCATTCGCCCGATCTTCGCCGACATCGACGCCCAGACCTGGAACATTTCGCCCGAGCACATCGAAAGCCGCATCGTCTCCGACACCACCGCCATTGTCGGCACCCATGTGTTCGGCAACCCGTGCGCGGTTGAGCGCATCGAAGAGATCGCCCGTCGGCGCAATCTGAAAGTCGTGTACGACGGCGCCCATGCCTTCGCCGTACGCCACGCCGGCCAGTCGGTGCTCAATTGGGGTGACATCAGCACGCTGAGCTTTCACGCCACCAAGTTGTTTCACACCATCGAAGGCGGCGCGATCATCACCAACGATGACGAAACCGCGCGCCGTGCTCACCTGCTGTGCAACTTCGGCATCGCCGACGTCGACAAGATCGACGGGATCGGCATCAACGCCAAGCTCAACGAATTCTCCGCCGCGATGGGCCTGTGCATTCTCGACGACATCGAGAACATTCTTCAGGAACGCGCTGAAATCGCTGACCGCTACACCACCCGCCTGGGGGATTACGTCGACCTGCAGCGGCCGGAAAGCAACAGCGAACTCAACCACAGCTATTACCCGATCGCCCTGCGCGACGAACAACAACTGCTGCGTTTGCGTTCGGCGCTGAACACCAACGGGATCAACCCGCGCCGTTACTTCTACCCGTCCCTGGACACCCTCGAGTACCTGCAGCCGCAAGCGGCACAAACCGCTTCGCGTTCCTTGAGCGAGCGCGTGCTTTGCCTGCCGATTTACCCGGGCCTGCTGCACGACGATCAGGATCGCGTGATCAACACGGTGATCGCCGAAACCAGCGCCGCCCACTCGCCGTACCGTGTGCCGTCCCTCGCGAAGGTCATGTAACCCCGCCGCGCCATTCATCCCGTTACGCCGGAAGGACTTTCGATGTCAACCAAGCGCTCAGTCATACGCAACACTGCGTTGAGCTATGCAGGCCAGGCCTACACGCTGCTCGTGGGTATCCTGATCATGCCGTTCTACCTCGGCCACATGGGCGCCGAGGCATACGGGCTGATCGGATTCTTCTCGGTGCTGCAGGCCTGGCTGCAATTGCTGGACGCAGGGATGTCGCCGAGTCTGGTCAGGGCGGTGGCCCATCGTCAGGGCAGCGATGGACTGGATCGCTACACCGGGCGCCTGCTGCGTTCGTTCGAGATCATCTTCCTGCCACTGGCGGGCCTCTGCTGCGTGGCGATGTATGCCGGCAGCGGATGGATCGCGGTGCACTGGCTCAATGCCCAGGAACTGACGACTGAGACGCTGATGCAGTGCATCGGGCTGATGGGAATCGTCATCGCCCTGCGCTTGTTTTCAACGCTGTACAAAAGCGGGATTCAAGGCCTTGAACAGCATGCATGGCTGAACATCGCCAACGTGATGATCGCCACGCTGCGCTACTTCGGCGGCCTGCTGCTGGTGAGCACGATTTCCAACGACCCGGTGCACTTCTTCGAATTCCAGGCGCTGGTGGGCTTGATCGAAGCGTTGATCTTCGCGGGCCGTGCCTATCAGCAGATGCCGACGCCGTCGGCGCTGACCGGTTTCGACTGGGAGCTGGTCAAGCCGATCATCCCGTTCGCGGCCAGCATGTCCGGCACTGCGGTGCTGTGGATCGTGCTCACCCAGATCGACAAAGTGTTGCTCTCCGAGCTGCTGCCGCTCAATGAATACGGTTACTTCTCGCTGGTGGCGTTGATCACCACCGGGATCATGATGCTCTCCAACCCGCTGGCGCAGACGCTGCTGCCGCGCCTCACCGTGTTGATGGCTGAAGGGCGCCGGGACGACATGCACCAGCTGTATCTCGCGGCCAACCGGTTTGTGTGCACGTTCCTGTTTCCCCTCGCGGCACTGATCGCGCTGCACGCCGACGAGATGGTGTTTGCCTGGTCGGGCGACCGGCCTGCCGCCGACTGGAGCCGGACGATTCTGCCGTGGTACTCGCTGGGCAGCGCCATCATGGCGGTCAGCGCGTTCCAGTTTTACCTGCAATACGCCTATGGGCGCATGCACCTGCACGTCTGGTACAGCGTTGTTTCAGCGCTGATCACGGTGCCGGTGATGTTTCTGGCGATTCGCGGCTACGGCGCTTACGGCGCGGCGATCGCCTGGTTCGTGTTGCGCGTCGTGTCCTTCGCCATCTGGCCTGTGATCGTGCACCAGCGTCTGGCCCCGGGGATTCACAGCCAATGGCTGCGCGACATCATCCGCATCAGCGTGATGACCGGCGTGGGCCTTGCGATCACCGAGCCGCTGCTGCGCCTGATCGCCAATGAAAACCGCATCAGCATCTTCCTGGGTCTGGCCGTCTGCGGCCTGCTCACGCTGCTGATGGTGGCCGCCAGCTACAAGCCGCTGGTGATGAAGATTTCCGTTTTGTTCAGCAAACCCAGTGTTTAACTCCGAGTACTCAAGCCATGGATGCTACTAGCAATAAGACGAGCGCCTCGCCGTGCGCCGCGCCCCTGGTCAGCATCGTCTGCCCAGCCTACAACCAGGAGGCCTATGTCGCGCAGACGCTGGAAGGCTTTCTGATGCAGCAAACCACGTTCGCCTTCGAAATCCTGGTGAACGACGATGCCTCCACGGACGGCACCGCCCGCATCATTGCCGATTACGTCAAACGCTTCCCGACGCTGATACGCCCCTTCTACCACGAGACAAATCAGTACTCGCAGAACAACCCGCCGGTGCCGCGTCTGTTCGGCGAAGCGCGGGGCCGTTACATCGCCTATTGCGAAGGCGACGACTACTGGACGGACCCGCGCAAGCTGCAGATCCAGGTGGATTTTCTCGAGAACAATCCGGATTACGTGCTGACCTACCACGACGCGATCCCCTTCGACATCAGCGGCCAGTACCCGATCCAGCTGCAAGGCAAGCTGCGCGCGGACGCCACGGCGCTGGAGCTGCAGAAGGCGCGGCCGGTGTCGACGCTGACCACGGTGTTCCGCAACGTGTTCGAGTCGTTGCCCCCCGAGCTGCGCGCCGCGCCGCTCAATGATCTGGTCTGGTGGTCGCTGCTCGGCGCCTACGGCAAGGGCAAATTCATGGGCGAGGTCAAGCCGGCCATGTACCGATTGCACCCGGGCGGCGTGTTTTCCATGCGCTCCAACAAACGCAAGCTGCACATGGCGCTGCAGACCTCGGGCGCCCTGGCCAACTACTACAACCGGCTCGGTCATCAAGAGCTGTATGAGCATTTCCTGATGGAGCTGGTCGAGTACTCGCTGTCGGCGATTACCCCCAAACGCAAGATGCAGACACTCCTGGCCGTTGGGCAGAACTTCACCGCAAACATCAGCAAGAGACTGATGACGACCCTCAGCAAAGGTCATGTTCAGTAACGTCCTGGTGGTCTGCGTCGGCAATATCTGTCGCAGCCCCATGGCCGAAGCCATGTTCCGACAACGGGTGCCAAACGCGCGCGTCCAGATCTCGTCGGCCGGGACCCACGCCATGCTCAGTTCCACCATCGACCCGCTGGCTCAGGCCGTGCTGCACGTCAACGGTGTCCCCGCCCACAAACATCGAAGCCGTCAGATCGATCGGCAGATGCTCCACGAAGCTGAGCTGATCCTGGTCATGGAGCATCGTCAGACCCAGAGCGTCCTCAAGCTGGCCCCCGAGGTACGCGGCAAGACGTTTCTGATTGGCAAATGGCAACAAGCGCTGGAAATCGCCGACCCCTACCGGCGCCCGAAACTAGCCTTTGAACAGACCTACGAGCAGCTTTCGCGTTGTGTCGACGACTGGCTTCCTTATCTTCAGTCAGGAGATCCAAGATAAATGACCGCTATGAACCGTACTTCTCTGGACGAGGTCCAGGACTCCCGGATCGATTTGGCGACTATCTTGCGCACACTTTTCGATCACAAAGGATTGATTGCGTCGATTGTCGGCATCTGCGTCCTGCTCGGCGCCACCTACGCCATTCTGGCCACGCCGATCTTCCAGGCCAACGCGATGATTCAGATCGAGCCGCGCAAAGTCGGCATCGAAGGCCGCACCGAAATTTCCAGCAAGCCGCTGTCGGTGTCCCAGGCGACCACCGAAATCGAGCTGATCAAATCCCGCGCAGTGCTGGGCAAGGTCGTCGATGACCTCAAGCTGTACATCGTGCAGAAGCCTAAATACATCCCGGGGCTGGGCAGCTACATGGCGCGTCGGTTCAAGCCGGAGCGTGAAGGCGCAGTGGCCGATCCAATGTTCGGCTTGAATAGCTACGCCTGGGGTGGCGAGAAAATCGACGTGTTCCAGCTGGACGTGCCGGACGCGCTGCTGGGTGAAAAGATGACCATGGTGGCGGGCAAGCCTGGCACCTTTACCCTCTATGACGAAGACCGCAACAAGCTGCTCAGTGGCCCGGTCGGCCAGACTGTGGAAGGCAGCGGCATCAAAATCCAGGTGGCGGCGCTCAATGCCCGTCCGGGCACCGAGTTCACCGTGGCGCGTCAACGCACCCTGACCACCGCGCTGGATTATCAGGACCGTCTGAAAATCATGGAAGCGGGCAAGGACTCCGGGATCGTCTATCTGTCGATCCAAGACCCCGACCCGGCACTGGCCAAACGCATCCTCAACGAAGTCAGCCGCCTGTATGTGCGTCAGAACGTCGAGCGCAGTTCGGCCGAAGCCGCCCAGCGTCTGGAGTTCCTGCGTTCGCAACTGCCTGCCGTGCGCAAGCAGCTGGAGCAGTCGGAAATCGCGCTGAACAACTTCCAGATGGGCGCCAAGTCGGTTGACCTGAGCGTTGAAACCAAGTCCGTTCTGGATCAGGTGGTCAAGCTGGAAGGCACCCTGTCAGACCTGAAAATGAAGCGCGTCGACGTCGAGCGTCTGTACACGCCGGAGCATCCGACCTACCGCGCCCTGATGACGCAGATCGGCCAGGTTGAATCGCAGAAAGCCGCGCTGCTGAAGAAGATCGAAGCCCTGCCGGCCACGCAACAAGAGTTGCTGCGGCTGAACCGGGACATGCAGGTCACCTCGCAGACCTACACCCTGTTGCTGGACAAGAGCCAGGAGCAGGACATTCTGCGCGCGGGCAGCATTGGCAACGTCCGCATCATCGACAACGCCGACGCCAACGTCGAAGAGCCGGTCAAGCCGATGCGCAAAATCATCGTGCTGGTCGCCGCCCTGATCGGTCTGCTGCTGGCCGTTGCCACCGTGTTTGTGCGCCAGGCGTTCTATCGCGGTGTGGACAACCCGGAAGTCATCGAAAACCTCGGCATGCCGGTGTACGCATCGCTGCCGTATTCGCGACTGCAGGAACGCATGGAGAAGGCCGCCCAGAGCCGTTCGGCGAGCAAGGAGCCGCGCCTGCTGAGCGTCAGCGCGCCGACGGAACTGGCGATCGAAGCACTGCGCAGCCTGCGCACCAGCCTGCACTTCGCCATGCTTGAAGCCCGCAACAACGTGCTGATGATTTCCAGCCCGACGCCGGGCGTGGGCAAGTCGTTCGTCTCCAGCAACCTGGCGGTGATCATTGCGCAGACCGGCAAACGCGTGTTGCTGATCGACGCCGACATGCGCAAAGGCTACCTGCACAAGATGTTCAACCTGACGCCCAAGCATGGTTTGTCGGACACCCTCGCCGCGCGTCTGGGCAGCAAGGAAGTCATCAACCACACGGAAGTGCGCAACCTGGACTTCATCTCCTGCGGTTACGCGGCGCCGAACCCGTCCGAGCTGTTGATGCACGACAACTTCAACAAAATGATCAGCGAGCTGTCGCCGCTGTACGACCTGGTGATCATCGACACCCCGCCGATTCTGGCCGTGACCGATGCCACGCTGGTCGGCCGCCAGTCCGGCACCTGCCTGCTGGTGACCCGCTTCGGCCTGAGCACCGCCAAGGAAATCGAAGCGTGCAAGCGCCGCTTGATGCACAACGGCATTCTGATCAAGGGGGCGATCTTCAACGGTGTCCTGCGCAAGGCGTCGACCGCCGACTACGACTGCGCCGCCTACGGTTACGACTACACCACGGTCCGCAAGTAAATCGATACGCACGCCAAGGAGACACACATGGCCAGGACCCTTGCAGTGATGCAGCCGTATCTGTTTCCCTACCTGGGTTACTTTCAGCTCATTGCCGCCGCAGACGTCTTCGTCCTGGGAGACGATCTGCAGTATGTGCGGTCCGGCTGGGTCAATCGCAACCGCATCCTGCACAACGGCGAAGCGAAGCTGCTCAGCTTCCCGTTGCAGAAAGACCGCTTTGAGCTGCAGATCAATCAACGTCAACTCTGCAACCACTTCAGCGATGAAGCGCTGCGGCTGATTGATCTGCTCGCCGAGAGCTATCGCGAGGCGCCCTGTTTCGCGCAGGTCATGCCGCTGCTGGAGCGGTTGATCCGTTTTCCGCAGCAGAACATCGCGCTGTATGCCGAACACGCCATCCGTGAAATCTGTGCTTATCTACACATCGTGACGCCGATCCTGCGCAGCTCGGACCTTATACTGGGTAGCGCTGCGGACAAGCAGGAGCGCATCATCCGCATCGCTCACACGTTTGAAGCCACCACGTTCATCACCCCGGAAGGCGGATCGGTGCTCTACGACCGTGATCACTTCGCCCGCAACGGTTTGCTGGTGCGGTTCTTCCGGATGAACCCGGTGGTGTATCGGCAGTTTCGGCAACCTTTTGTCGCCAACCTGTCGATCATTGATGTGCTGATGTTCAACTGCGTCGAGCAGGTGCAGCAGATGTTGACCGAATACGGGCTGGACAAGCATCCATCCTGCGCCGGGCCGGGCATAATGCGCGGGCTGGCACAAAAACCTGACGTTGTCCTGACCGGGTCGCACCGGATCGCAGTGGAGTGAAATGTATGTCTGAAGTCGTCAACAGCGCCTGTGGCTCCGCGCGGTGGTACCTCATCCAGACCAAGCCCCGCCAGGAAGCACGCGCGGCAGAGCACCTGCAACGTCAGCAGTTCGAGTGCTACCGCCCGGTCAAGCACGGCGAGAAAAAACGCGGCTCACGGGCGCCGGCCGAAGAAGAGCTCTTCCCCGGCTACCTGTTCATTCACATGGATCAAGCCAGCGACAACTGGTACCCGATCCGCTCGACCCGCGGCGTGGCGCGCATCGTCACCTTCGGCGGCATGCCGGTTCCGGTGCAGGATGCGTTGATCGAGCAAATCCGCCAGCGTCTGTTGGCGCCGTTGGCGCCGCCGGGCAGGGTCGCCTTTCAAGAAGGTGAAACGGTGCGGATCACCGCCGAGGGCTTCAACGACGTCGAGGCGATCTTCCTCGCCGCCGACGGTGATGAACGCGCGGTGATTCTCCTTAACCTGCTGCAACGCGAGCAAAAGGTCAGCCTGCCGGTCAGCAGCCTGTCGCGGATGCAAGTCCAGGCTTGAACCGAGCCTTACTGCCCTTCAACTTCTTGCACCTCTGATCCACACATCCTGATTCCCACGGGGCTGATGCTTTCAGCCTCTTGACCCCCCTTCGCCCGGAACTCGCCATGACCCAGAAAACCACACTGGTGACGCTCACCTATGGTGATCGTTTCAACTACCTGCACACGCTGGTCAGCCGCTCCCTGGAAAGTCCGCTGATCGATCGCGTGATCATCGTCAGCAACGCGTCCACCGCGCCGCTGGACACCCTGCGGCGCACCTGGCCGAATCAGGTCAGCGTGATCTACATGCACGAGAACACCGGTTCGGCGCGGGGCTATTCGGTGGGAATCCAGGCCGCGCTGGACGCCGGTGCCGAGCACATCTGGCTGATGGACGATGACAACGCGCCGACCATCAACGCCATCGCCACGCTGCATCAGGTGCTCGAAGAACGTAAACGCGTCGACGGCGAAGACAAGGCCGCCGTGCTGGGCTTTCGTCCAACCCATCAGGCGGACATCGCCGCCGGCGTGCCGAACCGCTTCGCCATTCAGCGTCGCTCGAGCTTCTTCGGTTTTCACATCGCGCAGCTGCCGTACAAGATCTGGCGCCGACTGCCGTGGGGCGCGCCGCAAAGCCCGCACCGCAAACTGCCCATGGTGCAGTTGCCGTTCGCCACGTACGGCGGCCTGCTTGCCCACCGCAATCTGTATCGCCGCATCGGCCTGCCGCTGGACGCGTTGATGCTGTACGCCGACGACAGCGAATACACCTTTCGCATCACCGCCGGTGGCGGCCGGATCTTTCTGGTGCCGGACGCCTTGCTCGACGACCTGGAAAGCTCGTGGAACATCAAGGCGCGCACCAACAACATTTACGAGAGCTTCCTGCTGGGGGGCTCGGACTTGCGCGCCTACTACGGCGCACGCAACCAGGCCTGGTTCGACAAAAACATCTGGGCCAATTCGTCGCTGCTGTACGGCCTCAACCGCTGGGTGTTCTTCCGCCTGCTGCGGCTGATCGCCAAGCGGCGCGGTGCCGAGGAGCGCCTCGGCCTGATCGAACAAGCCATCCGCGACGGTGAGTCCGGGGTACTGGGTCTGAATCAGTCGTATCCATTATGAAAATACTGTTCATCAGCAGCCTGTATGCCCCTCACATTGGAGGCGGCGCGGAAATCATTCTTCAGCGTACCGTCGAAGGCCTGCAGCAGCGCGGCTGTGAAGTCAGCGTGCTGGTGACCGGCCCCGACGCGGGCTTGAGCGTTGAAGCGGTGAACGGCGTCAAGGTCTACCGGGCCGGCCTGCGTAATTTCTACTGGCATTTCGGCGCACAACGGCCTGGCCGTCTGGCGCGCCTGGGCTGGCATTTGCGGGATCGCTACAACGGCGCAATGCGCCGCTACGTGAAACACGTCATCGGCAACGAGCAGCCGCAACTGGTGGTCTGCCACAACCTGGCCGGCTGGTCGGTGTCGGTCTGGGACGAGATCACTGCAGCAAAACTGCCGATCGTGCAGGTGCTGCATGACATGTACCTGATGTGCCCGAGCAGCAACATGTTCAAACGCGGCCAGTGCTGCCAGGAGCAATGTGGCAGCTGCCAGACTTTCCGCAAGGGCCACGACGCGCGCTCGGCCCAGGTCGCGGCGGTGGTCGGTGTCAGCCGCTTCATTCTGGAAAAGCTGCAGCAGCGCGGTTATTTCAGCGCCGCCAGCCCGTACGTGGTGCACAACGCCAGCCCGTTCACGCCGCCCACCACCCCGCCCCATCAGCGGCGGCAAGCGGACCAGGCGACGAAAAAAGCGCCGTTGCGCTTCGGCTACATGGGCACGCTGTCCCATCAGAAAGGCGTGGCCTGGCTGATTGAGCAGTTTCAGCGATTGCCCTTCGACGCCACGCTGCAGATCGCCGGGCGTGGCCAGACGGATGACGAAGCCACCTTCAAGGCGCTGGCGAATTCGTCGAAGATCAGCTTCGTCGGTTACCAGACGCCTGAAGCGTTCTACCGCCAGATCGACGTCGCCGTGGTGCCGTCACTGTGGAACGAGCCGTTCGGCATGGTCGCCGTCGAGGCCTGCGCCCACTCGGTGCCGGTGATTGCCAGCCGCATGGGCGGTTTGCCGGAGATCATTCAGGACCCGCTCAACGGCTTGCTGTGCGACCCGCAGGACCCCGACTCACTGGGCCAGGCGATGTTGCGTTTGCACCAGAACCCGGAATTGCTGGCGCGCCTGAGCGGTCAAGCGCGGGTCAGCGTGGCGTCATTACTGAACCTTGAGTTGATGCTCGACAGTTACCAAAGCATTTTTGCCCAGACGCTGCTGGACGACATTGCCCAGCCAAACCGGGACACGCTGCCCCACCCGGTCTGAACACAGCGGCATGCCTGCACGTGATGCCGACACTAACGCCGACGGCCCGAGACCTACCTGAGCAAGTGCTCCGGACCGTGCCTCTTCACTGAGACAAGCCATGCTCATCCCATACCTGACCCGGTTACGACGACCCTCGGCCGTCCTGTTGCTGGGCTTGTTGATCAGTTGCGCCACGCGGGCTGACGAAGCGTTCATCATCGGCGTCGACACGCACTTGATGAACAAACCCGGCACCTCCGGCCGCGCGCTGCAGCTGCTCAAAGCGGCGGGTGTCGACTCGGTGCGCGACGATGCCTATTGGTCCAGCGCCGAGCCCCGACGAGGGTTATTGAAGATTGAGCCTTCGTGGCAGTCATTCCTGAGCACCGCCCAGGAAAACCGCCTGCGACCGCTGTTGGTGCTGGGCTACGGCAACCCGTTTTACGAGAACTACGCCAAACCGCGTAAACCCTCGATGCGCGATGCTTACGGCAACTACGCCAGCTTCGTCACTCGCCAGCTCACCGACAGCGTGGACTTCTACGAGATCTGGAATGAGTGGGACAAGGAAAACCCGGTCGATCCTGGGTTCGCCGAAGACTACAGCCTCCTCATCGAACAGACCGCCAAGCGCATTCGTGCCAATCAGCGGCCGATGGTGATCCTGGCCGGCGCGGTGACGAGCCAGGGCATGGACCTGGGGTTTGCCGATCGGCTGGTGGAATCGGGGGTGCTCAACCATGTCGACGGGCTGTCGCTTCATCCCTATGTGTATTGCCGTTCGGATGAGCGCAACACCCCGGAAAACTGGATTGCCTGGCTGCGGCGGATCAGCGAGGACCTGACGGAAAAGAACCGCAACAAAGAGCCGGTGCCGCTGTACCTCACTGAAATAGGCTGGCCCAGTAATGACGGCCGCTGCGGCGGTGACGAGAAGATTCAGGCGGCGTTTCTGGCGCGCAGTTTCTTCCTGGCGCAGACGATGCCCAACATCAAGGGCATGTGGTGGAACGGCCTGCTCAACGATGGCCCCGACGGCACTGACCCGGAGCAGAACTTCGGTCTGCTGAATCAGGACCTGAGCGTCAAGCAGGCGTACCTGACGCTGAAGGCCATCAGCCCGACGCTGCATCAATTCCGCTACGACGCTGAAAAGAGTCGGGAAATCGACTCGCAATACCTGCTGCGGTTCGCCCGGGGTTCGGAACAGATCATGGTCGCCTGGACCGCCGGGCTGCCGCGATCGATCAAGGTGGACGCCAGCAGCGTGTTGCGCGGCAACGTGCAATACATCGACACCCGCCAGCCGCAACGCGGGCTGGTCGACAGCGGTATCCCGTGGAACTGCAACGACGGGCGTTGCTCGGCGCAAGTGCCGATTGATGACTTCCCGAAAATAATAAGCCTGGGCACACGCCCGGCACTGTTTGCCTTGCCCTGATTTCTGCCTTTTTTATTTCGGCCCTTCTTTTGGGCGCCCCTTCATCCAGGGCGCTGACGGCTCTGCGCACGACCCCTTTATCTCTTCTACAGGTCGACCACAATGATTGTGATCAATGCACGTTTCCTGACCCAGGAATTGCGTGGCGTTCAACGCTTCGCCGAACAGATCTGCCTGGCCCTCAAGCAGCTGCGCGACGACGTGGTGTTCGTTGCGCCCCACGGCATTCAGATGCACGAGAGCGCCAAGGCCCTCGACGTGCAATGCATCGGCAGCCACCGCGGCCACCTGTGGGAACAACTGGACCTGCCGCTGTACCTGCGCCGTCAGGGCAACCCGCTGCTGATTTCCCTATGCAGCACCGCGCCGCTGTTTTACCGCAACCAGATCGCGACCCACCACGACGTCACCTATGTGCGTCACCCGGAAAGCTACACCCGCACGTTCCGAATGCTGTACCGGACCATGACGCCGATCATGCTGTCCCGGATCAAATCGCTGCTGACGGTGAGCGCCTTCTCCAAGGGCGAAATCTCGCAGTTCTACAGATTCCCGGAGAAGAAAATCTTCGTGGTGCCCAACGCCGTCAGCGGTGCGTTTCAACCGGGCCCGCCCCTTAAAGAGCAACAGGACTACCTGCTGGCGGTGTCTTCGCCCAGCGCGCACAAGAATTTCAGCCGGATGATTCAGGCGTTCCTCCTGCTGCGCGGTCACGATGATCTGCAATTGCGCATCGTCGGTGGCGCCAGCGGGATCTTCAGCGACGACAACCTGCAACGCCTGGCCAGCCGTGACCCACGCATCCGCTTTCTGGGGCGCCTGAGCGACGACGAGCTGATCAGCCAGTATCAGGGCGCAACGGCCTTTGTGTTTCCGTCGCTGTATGAAGGCTTCGGCATTCCGCCCCTGGAAGCCCAGGCGTGCGGTTGCCCGGTGCTGGCGGCGAACGCGGCGTCGATTCCTGAAGTGCTGCAGGCCAGCGCGCTGTATTTCGACCCGCTGGACATTGAGCACATGGCCGCCGCCATGGAGCGCATTCTGACTGACATGCCGTTGCGGCTGTCGCTGCGCCGACGCGGACTGAACAACGTGGCGCGGTTCTCCTGGGAAGAATCGGCGCGCCAGGTTTCCCAACGCATCGACGCGCTGCTGAGTCCGGCCAGAGACCGGCGCAGCAGCCAGGGCAGCGATGCCTTGGGTCGTGAATCTTCCAGCAAGCTCTGAGGCACTGCCATGAAACGCCTTGCCTACCTCGACGCGTTGCGCGGCATCGCTGCCTTGATGGTGGTCTTCACCCATTTGTACGCACCGGTGATCGGTCACGTCTGGGCGCTGGATTACCTGATCGACCCCGGCAAATTGGGGGTGCTGTGGTTTTTCATGATCAGCGGCGTAGTGATTCCCTACAGCCTCAAGCCGGTGCCCGACGGCGCCCGACGCTTTCTGATCTCACGCTTCATGCGTTTGTACCCGGCCTACTGGCTGTCGCTGGTGTTGTTTGTGCTCATGCTTCAGTTGACCGGCGCGCCGCTGCCGTCCTGGCCGCAGATCGTCGCCAACCTGACCATGGTGCAAGCGGCACTGGGCTTCGACGACGTGGTCGGCCTGTACTGGACGCTGTTCATCGAACTGGTGTTCTACGGGCTGTGTTTGGCGCTGTTCATCGCCGGCAAGCTGTACGACCTGGCATTCCGGGCGCGCTGTTCGCTGGTGTTTCTGCTCGCCGCGCTGGCAATGGGCATTGCCCGCGCACTGACCGAACACAAACTGCCGGTGGCGCTGCCCCTGGCGTTGTCGCTGATGTTCTTCGGCTCGGTGTGGCGCCAGTGGTTGCTGGCCGAACACAGCGCGGCGCTGACGCGAAACCTGAACATGCTGTTCGTGGCCTTCGCCGTGCTGCTGCCGCCGACGCTGATCATGGCTTACAGCAAGGACATGGGCACCGGCGAAACCTGGGGCCGTTACTGCTTCACCTACGCCGTCGCCATCGTCAGCTTCGTGCTGCTGACCCGCAGTGTGCGTCTGAACCACCCGGCGCTGGTCTGGCTGGGCGCAGTGAGTTATTCGCTGTACCTGCTGCACCCGTCGATGGGCATGCTCAGCGAGTTTCTGCTGCGCGGGGCCGACGCACCGGGCCTGCTGGTGGCGCTGGTCGCGACGGTGCTGACCCTGGGCGCCGCCCATCTGTGCTTTCGCTACATCGAACACCCTTTCATCCAGCTCGGAAAACGCCTCAATAACCGCAACGCCAAGACGCAGCCTGTGAGCGTCTGATTTAGCGCCTGCGAACATGGAAAGGTTGTGGGACCGCCCTCGCGAGCTTCGCTCGACGTGCCGGGCGTCCTTCGGCCGTTAATGCAGAGAATTCCAATGAAAATTGCAATCGTCCACGACTGGTTGGTGACGTACGCCGGTGCCGAAAGGGTTTTGGCATCGCTGATCAACATCTGGCCCGAGGCGGACCTGTTCTCCGTCATCGATTTCCTCAGCGACCAGGACCGCGCCCAATTGGGCGGCAAGGTCGCGACAACCACGTTCATCCAGCGCCTGCCCAAGGCCAAGACCAAATACCAGCGCTATCTGCCGCTGATGCCGATGGCCATCGAGCAACTGGACCTGTCCGGTTACGACCTGATCATCAGCAGCAGCCACGCCGTGGCCAAAGGCGTGTTGTGCGGCCCGGACCAGTTGCACGTCAGCTACGTGCACTCGCCGATCCGCTACGCCTGGGACCTGCAGCATCAGTACCTCAAAGAGGCGAACCTGAGCACCGGCCTGAAGGGCAAAGTGGCGCGGATGATCCTGCATTACATGCGCATGTGGGATCAGCGCACCGCCGCCGGCGTCGATGACTTCATCGCCAACTCGCACTTCATTGGCGCGCGCATCACCAAGGCCTACCGTCGCGAATCCACGGTGATCTACCCGCCCGTGGACACCCGCGGATTCGCGCTGCAGGAACAGAAGCAGGATTACTACTTCACCGCCTCGCGCATGGTCCCGTACAAGCGCATGCCGATGATCATCGAAGCCTTCGCGGCCATGCCGAACAAGCGGCTGGTGGTGATCGGCGACGGTCCGGAAATGGACAAGGCCAAGGCCGCTGCGGCCAACGCGCCGAACGTTACGCTGCTGGGTTATCAGCCGTTCGCGGTGTTGCAGGAGCACATGAGCAACGCCAAGGCGTTCGTGTTTGCCGCCGAAGAGGATTTCGGCATCAGCCCGGTGGAAGCCCAGGCCTGCGGCACGCCGGTCATCGCGTTCGCCAAGGGGGGCGTGGTGGAAACGGTCTGCGGCCTGGATCACCCGCAGCCCACCGGCGTGCTCTACCCGGAGCAGAGCGTGGCGTCGCTGATGGCCGCCATCGAGACGTTCGAGATCAACGGTTCACGCATCACCGCGCAAGCCTGCCGGAGCAACGCCGAGCGCTTCAGCGAAGCCCGCTTCGAGCAGGAAATGCGCCAGTTCGTCGAGGCCCGCCTGACCGCTGCCCGTCAGAGCCGCCAGCCAGCACACACCCGGCCGATCCTGAGCGCGCCGACGCTGGTCAGCAGCGACCTCTCCGCCCGCGTTGTTCCGATCAAATCCGTCTGAGCGAGCACAGAATATGCGCACTCCATTACGGGGCATCCTGCATGCCCATTCATCGTCGCTGTCCGTCGCTCACCGGCTGCTCGATCTGGCGGTCATCGCGGTCGGCGGTTATGGCATCAACCTGCTCGCCGGCACGCCGATGAGCGCCGAAGCCTGGATGCAGATTCTGCTGGCGGCGGTGGCTTTCCACTGGCTGGCTGAATATCACCAGCTGTACGGCTCGTGGCGGGGCGAGCGCATCGTGCGCGAGCTGCTGAAGGTCGCCAATTACTGGGGCCTGGCCTTCGTGCTGCTGCTGTTCGTCGACTACCTGCTGTTACAGCCCGACCATCTGGCCGACAACAGCCAGATGGCCTGGTTTGCCGCCGTGCTGGTAACGCTGTGTGGCTACCGTCTGGCGATCCGCAGCGTGCTGCACAGTTTGCGCGCCCAGGGTTTCAATACCCGGCGCGTGGCGATCGTCGGCACCGGCCATTGCGGCGAGCGCCTGGCGATGTCCATCGAGCGCGCGCCCTGGATGGGCCTGAACTTGCTGGGCTTTTATGACGAAGCGCCGCAGCAGATCGACCTGGCGCGCATTGGCCGGCGCATTCCGGTGCTGGGCGATCTGGATCAACTGATCCAGGACGCCCGCGACGGCAAAATCGACAAGGTCTACATCACCCTTGAACTCGGTGCACAGGAACGTTTGCAGGCACTGATCAAAGGCTTGAGCGACACCACCGCGTCGGTCTACGTGATCCCGGACGTTTTCATGTTCGAGTTGCTGCACGCCCGCAGCGAGAGCATCAACGGCCTGCCCAGCATCAGCATTTTCGACTCGCCCATGGACGGCGCCTGGAGCGTGGTCAAGCGGCTGGAAGACATCGTGCTGTCGAGCATCATCCTGACCATGATCGCCCTGCCGCTGATCCTGATTGCCCTGGCGATCAAGCTCACCTCCCCCGGCCCGGTGCTGTTCCGTCAACGCCGTTACGGGCTGGACGGTCGGCCGATCATGGTCTGGAAATTCCGCAGCATGAGCGTGCAGGAAAACGGCTCGGTGGTGACCCAGGCCACGCGCAACGACAGTCGCATCACGCCGCTGGGCGCGTTCCTGCGGCGCACTTCGCTGGACGAGCTGCCGCAGTTCTTCAATGTGCTGCGCGGCGAGATGTCCATCGTCGGCCCGCGCCCCCACGCCGTGGCGCACAACGAGCAGTACCGCAAACAGGTGTCGGGTTACATGCTGCGGCACAAGGTCAAGCCGGGCATCACCGGCTGGGCACAGATCAACGGCTGGCGCGGCGAAACCGACACGCTGGACAAGATGCAGAAACGCGTTGAATTCGACCTGCAGTACATCGAGCACTGGTCGGTCTGGCTGGACCTGAAAATCATCCTGCTGACGCTCTTCAAAGGCTTCGTCAACAAGAACGCCTTCTAAAAGAAAATCTGCCAATAACCACAAACATGGCCAAGGGCTAGTAAGCTTGGCGGGAGGTGCACGGGTGCATGAGCGAATGTGATCCGATGTTCGGTGTAAGTAAGGGATGCAAAGAAATCACTGCGGTGCCAGTACGCACCTATTAGTAGGATGAGAAGGAACATTCATATGAAAGTAACGTTAGCGGTCGTGCTGCTTTCCAGTCTGGTGTTGCAAGGCTGCGCATTCGCCCCCGGTCAGTACATGTCTTACAGCGATGTCACCGAGAAAGACCCCGACGGTCCCCAGGTCACGCTGATCAACATCACCCCTGCCACCCTTGCGCAGCAGCAGAAAACGGCGGACGCAGCGGCCAAACCGCTGCCCCCGGAACTGCTGAACTACAAGACGCCTGAATACGTCGTCGGCCCGGGCGACGCCTTGCTGGTGACGGTGTTCGAACACCCTGAACTGACCGCGCCCGGCTCCCAGGAACAACTGGACGCCAACAGCCGCGAAGTGCTGAACGACGGCACCGTGTTCTTCCCGTACGTGGGCCGTATCCAGGCCGCCGGCAAGACCGTTTCGCAGATCCGCGATCAACTGCGCATGGGGCTGGCGCCGCAGTACACCGAAGTGAAAGTCGACGTCAAAGTGCTGCGTTACAACAGTCAGCGCGTCCTGCTCTCGGGTGCCTTCAAATCGGCTGGCCCGCAACCGATTACCAACATTCCGCTGAGCCTGGTTCAGGCCATCAGCCAGGCCGGTCTTGATTCGACCGACGCCAACCTTGCCGGCCTGACCCTGCGTCGCGATGGCAAGGATTACGTGATCGACGTGGACTCGCTCAACCGCAAGGATTCGCAGATCAGCAAGATCTTCCTGAAAGACGGCGACTACCTGCACCTCAACAGCAATTCGAAGAACAAGATCTACGTGCTGGGCGAAGTTCAGCGCCCGCAGGTGATCTCCTTCAGCACCACCAGCGTGACCTTGCTGGAAGCGCTTGGCACCTCTGGCGGCCTGAGCCCTGACGCAGCCGATGGCGATGCGGTGTATGTGATTCGTGCACAAGACGCCACCCACGGCGCGACGGTCTATCACCTGGCCGCGAAGAAGCCGACCAGTTACGCGCTGGCGAAAGGCTTCGAGCTGGCCGCCCAGGACGTGGTGTTTGTCGGCCCGGCCAACATCACCCGCTGGAGCCGTTACGTGAGCCAGTTGCTGGGCTCGAACAACATCATCCAGACCGGTGCGATGTTCAGGAATTGAGTGCCAGCTTCAAGCCGCAAGTCTGAAGCTTCAAGCTGACAGCAGAGCAACAGAGAAATCCCCGCAGTGGTCCGACTGCGGGGATTTTTTTTGGGTTTGATTTGATGAGGGCAAGTGTCGCTGGGGAAACAGTGGATCAACAGTCGCGTGCGCCTGGATCAACAGTTTGGGGTGGTTGGCAGGATTGCAGCTGTGTGTGATCGCTGGATTGACGGGGGCGGCGGGCGATGGAGAGCGCTGGCACGCATGCTGCTTGAGTACCGGCGAAGGGTCTTCACGCCCATTACTTCGCGTTGAACGCGGCCTGCTCGGTGCCTCGCACCTCGGGTGACTGACCCCAAGGAAACAACACATGTTGGTAGTTTCGATTTCAGGTAGCCCTTCCACCCGATCGCGCTCGGGCGTGGTGTTGCAGCATGCGGCGCACTGGCTCAAGGACCGTGGCGTCGAAGTCAGCGGTGTGCGCATTCAGGATTTTGCTGCCGAGGATTTGCTGTACGCCCGATTCGACAGCCCCCAGGTGGTGGCTTTCATCGACGCGGTGGCGAAGGCGGACGGTTTGCTGATCGGCACGCCGGTGTACAAGGCGTCGTTTTCGGGGGCGTTGAAGACGCTGCTCGACCTGCTGCCGGAGCGTTCATTGCACGGCAAAGTGGTCTTGCCGATCGCAACGGGGGGGAGCATTGCCCACATGCTGGCGGTGGATTACGCGCTGAAACCCGTGCTGTCGGCACTGAAATGCCAGGAAGTGCTGCACGGTGTATTCGCCATCGACAGCCAGATCAGCTATGGCGAGAACGCGTTGGGCGGTGAGCTGGATGAACTGCTGACCCAGCGCCTGCATGACGGTCTGGATCACTTTTTACTGGGCCTGCAACACCGGACTCAGGCGCGTCACAAGGAAGCGGGCGGGCACTTGAAGCTGGCGTTGTAAGTGTTCCGGCTTAACCCTGACGGGCTTTCGACGCGACGCTGACTTCGGCATTCACTTCACCACGGTTATCGAACGCGTGGGCCCGTTGCAGCTGTGGCTGTTCGATCAGTCGGGCTTTGCGGGCCTGGAATTCGTCGTAGGACAAGCCACGACGATTGAGGTCTTCGAGGGCCAGCTGGTGGGTTTCTTCAGCGCTGTAGGCACGCAGCTCGGGATGATTGCCAGCGGCACAACCGGCGAGGAGGGAGGCGCAGAGTAACAGGGAGAGGACAAGAAGACGGTTCATTGGGAGCCTCCATTCGGCTCGTTTCCGGAATGAAGCCAAGGCTACGCCCCGGGCCTTTCCAGCAGAAATCAGTCGTCTTGATAGTGGCTATCGGGTTGGGCGGTGACTGGACTTTTTGCGTTCGAAGATCGAGATCAAAAGCTTCCCGGCTGAAGCCGGTCCTACAGACACCGCATACCCATTGTAGGACCGGCTTCAGCCGGGAAGAGGCCCGCATGACCGCCATCAATTTCTTGGCAAATACCATTCCATAAGGCTCCTCACTCCGAAAAGGCTTCAGCGTTTGCTCTGGACATGGTCAGACCAAAAAGTGCCACAACAGCGACGTGCCGATCAGACCCACCACCGACACAATGGTCTGTAGCACCGACCAGACCCAGATTGTCTGCTTCAGTTGCAGGCCGAAGTATTCGCGGACCATCCAGAACCCGGCGTCGTTGACGTGGCAGAAGAACACCGAGCCCGCCCCGATCACCAGCGCCACCAGTGACGCTTCCACCGGCGCCAGCCCGGCCATCATCGGCGCAAGGATGCCCGCCGTGGTGGTCGTCGCGACGGTGGCCGAACCGGTCGCCTGACGCAGCGCGACGGCAATCAACCACGCCAGCAGCAGGTACGGCATGTGCGCGCCTTCGGCCACTTTGCTGATGGTCTGGCTGACGCCGGCGTCCAGCAAGGTTTGCTTCAAGCCGCCGCCCGCGCCGATGGTCAACAGCAGCACGGCAATCGGCGCGAGACTCTTACGCAGCGTGCCGCCCACTTGCTCGCGGGAGATACCGTTGGCCCAGCCCAGACACACCGTCGCCGCCAGCACCGCAATGCCCAACGCCACCAACGGCTCACCGAGAAATTTCAGCGTCAGGGCGGTGTTGCTTTCCGGCGCCATGGCGATTTTCGCCAGGGTGCTGCCGAGCATCAGGATCACTGGCAGCAGGATGATCAGCAACGAGATGCCGAAGCCCGGTTGGCGGGAGGCAGTGGGTTTGGCCGAGAACAGCTCGCCCAGCTCTGCCGGCTCCTCGATGTGCATGCGCTTTGACAGCCAGTTGCCGTACAGCGGACCGGCGAGAATCACCGCCGGCACCGCCACGCAAAACCCCAGCAACATGGTCAGGCCCAGATCGGCGTGCAACGCAGCGACGGCGATCAGCGGCCCCGGGTGCGGCGGCATCAGCGCATGCAGCGTGGTCATGCCGGCCAGCGCCGGAATGGCGATTTTCAGCAGCGGCTGATTCGACTGGCGCGCCATGACGAAGATGATCGGCACCATCATCACCAGGCCCACTTCGAAGAACAGCGGCAGACCAATGACCATGGCCACCAAGGCCATGACCCACGGCAGCATCTTGCCCTTGCCCAGCCCCAGCAGCGTCGACGCGATGCGATCCGCCGCCCCCGATTCGGCCATCAGCGCACCGAGCATGGCACCGAGGGCAATGATGATCCCGGCCTCTCCGAGAATCCCGCCCGCGCCCTTGCTGAACGCCTTTGCCACTGCTTCCGCTGGCAACCCCGCGCCTATCCCTGCGATGAATGTGCCCACCAGAATCGACAGAAACGGCGGGAGCTTGGTGGCGCTGATCAGCACGATGATGGTGGCAATGGCGATCAGGCAGCAGATGATCAGGCGAGTGTCATGAAACACCCAGGCAGCAGACGACAGATCCAACGCGGAGCCCCTTACCGTTCGGTTTTTATCTCGGGATGTTTTGAAACAATATGTTTCAACCGGCCGAACCATACCGGATGCGGCATTGCGTCGCAGTTAAATTTTTACAGGATCTGGCCGTTTCGCCGCCGGTCTCCAACGTGGAATGCGGTATCACCCAGCGGGAGCGAGCTTGCTCGCGAGGGCGGCATTCGAATCCCGCGCGCATTCGATCAGCACCTCGCGCAACCCCTGGGCCGCTGCCGACAGTTGGTGATCCGCCTGGGTCATCAAACCAATACGACGCTCGATGCGCGGGCCTTCCAGGGCAATGCAGCGGGCGCCGAGTTCTTCCATCTGCGCGATGCACAGCGATGGCACCGCGCTGACCCCCAGGCCATTGGCGACCATGCGCCCCACCGTCGACAGCTGATGGCTTTCGAACGCCACCGACAGCTTGCCGTGCTGGCTCTGCAGGTCCTGCTCCAGCAGCAGGCGCACGGCGGACGGGCGTTGCAGGGTGATGAAGTCGTGACGCAGCAGCTCATCCCAACTCACTTCGCGGCGCGCGGCCAGTGGCGAATCTTTCGGCACCACGGCGACAAACCGATCCATGTAGAACGGCGTGAAGATCAGGTTAGTGCCCGCCTCGGGCTCGAAGCCGATGCCCAGTTCCACGCGGCGATGGCCGACCATTTCCACCACCTGCTCGTTGATCACGTCGTGCACCGCCACGTTCACCCGTGGGTAGCGCTCGCGAAACACCTTCAGCGCGATGGGCAGCAGATTGCCCGCGTAGGACGGCATGGCGGCCACCGACACCTTGCCCATCTGCAGGGTGAAACGCTGACGCAGGAGTTCCTCGGTGTTGTCCCAATCAGCGAGCAACTGGCGGGCCAGTGGCAGCAAGGCCTCGCCCTCCGGGGTCAGGCTGACATGGCGCGTGGTGCGGGTCAGCAACTGCCCGCCCAGGTCTTCCTCCAGCGCCTTGATGGTCAGGCTTAAGGCCGGTTGCGACACATGCAGCCGCTCGCCGGCCTGAGCGAAACTCAGGCACTGCGCCACCGCCAGAAACGCACGAAGCTGTTTCACGTTCATATATTTGGATTACTTATCAATCGATGAATAAATCAAAATTAACAAATCACTGCGTGCGAGAGAAGATGCGGCCAACGCTCTCCGATGCTTAGATTGTCGGACACAACTACAAATAAGGCGGGATCTCACCATGGCTGGACTCGACAAACGCGTGGCAACCTACGCTGAAGCCCTCGCCGGGCTGACCGACAACATGACCGTGCTGTCCGGCGGCTTCGGATTGTGCGGCATCCCGGAAAACCTCATCGCAGAAATCAAACGCATGGGCGTGAAAGGCCTGACGGTGGTTTCCAACAACTGCGGCGTCGATGGCTTTGGCCTGGGCATCCTCCTGGAAGACCGGCAGATCCGCAAAATGGTCGCGTCCTACGTCGGTGAAAACGCCCTGTTCGAACGCCAGTTGCTCAGCGGCGAGCTGGAAGTCGAGCTCACCCCCCAAGGCACCCTGGCCGAAAAAATGCGCGCAGGCGGCGCCGGCATTCCCGCCTTCTATACCGCCACCGGCTACGGCACGCCCGTCGCGGAAGGCAAGGAAACCCGTCAGTTCAACGGCCGCAACGTGATTCTGGAAGAAGCCATCACCGGCGACTTCGCCATCGTCAAAGGCTGGAAGGCCGACCACTTCGGCAACGTGGTCTACCGTCACACCGCGCAGAACTTCAATCCGGTCGTGGCCACCGCCGGCAAGATCACCGTGGTGGAAGTCGAAGAAATCGTTGAGCCCGGCGTGCTGCTGCCCACCGAAATCCACACCCCCGGCATCTATGTCGATCGCGTGATCCTGGGCACGTTCGAGAAACGCATCGAGCAGCGAACCGTCAGAAAAGCCTGACCCAAGCGCCGTACTCGCACCGATTTCCCCCTTGTATCTCCGGTTTTCTACAGTCCGGACAGAATAAAAGAGACCCAAGACCATGGCACTCTCCCGCGAACAAATGGCACAGCGCGTTGCGCGCGAACTGCAAGACGGCTTCTACGTGAACCTGGGCATCGGCATTCCGACCCTGGTCGCCAACTACGTCCCGGACGGCATCGACGTGATGCTGCAATCGGAAAACGGTCTGCTCGGCATGGGCGCCTTTCCGACTGAAGAGACCATCGACGCGGACATGATCAACGCCGGCAAACAGACCGTGACCGCACGCAAGGGCGCATCGATCTTTTCGTCGGCCGAGTCCTTTGCGATGATCCGTGGCGGCCACGTCGACCTGACCGTGCTCGGCGCGTTCGAGGTGGACGTCGAGGGCAACATTGCGTCGTGGATGATCCCCGGCAAGCTGGTCAAGGGCATGGGCGGCGCGATGGATCTGGTGGCTGGCGCCGAAAACATCATCGTCACCATGACCCACGCGTCCAAGGACGGCGAATCCAAGCTGCTGTCACGCTGCAGCCTGCCGTTGACCGGCGCCGGCTGCATCAAGAAAGTGCTGACCGACCTTGCGTACCTTGAGATCGAAAACGGCGCCTTCGTGCTGCGCGAAACCGCCCCGGGCGTGACCGTGGATGAAATCATCGCCAAGACCGCCGGCAAACTGATCGTGCCGGATGACGTGATTGAAATGACGTTTTGATCGCCCCGGCAATGGCGCGGTTCTGCAGGATCCGCGTCATGCCCCACGTTTTCGCCACAGCGTAAGCGTTTGCCACACCCGCACCTTTCGTCAGACCGCCCTGCCCCTTCAGCGATGAAGGGGCTTTGCTGTATCTGAACCGGTGCTTTTTTCACGTCACCGCCAACACTTGAAACTGCCGTCCAAAAAACCTGAAAAATAACTAAAATGAGGTAACACACGTGGCCGCCGACATCGAAGAAAGCCGCTCCGCCCGCTTTGCCCTGCGTTGCGCCAAATGGGCGGAACGCTGGTTCCCGGACTCGTGGGTGTTCGCCGCCCTGGCCGTGGTCATCGTCACCCTCGCCACGCTGGTCATCGGCGCCAAACCCGCCGACACCGCCAAAGCCTTCGGTGACGGTTTCTGGAGCCTGATCCCGTTCACCATGCAAATGGCCTTCGTGGTCATCGGCGGTTACGTCGTCGCCAGTTCGCCGCCGGCGGTCAAACTGATCGACCGCCTGGCGCGCCTCCCGAAAAACGGCCGCTCGGCCGTGGCCTGGGTCGCGCTGATCAGCATGGTGGCCTCACTGCTCAACTGGGGACTGTCGCTGGTGTTCGGCGGCTTGCTGGTGCGGGCCCTCGCCCGTCGTACCGATCTGAAAATGGACTACCGCGCCGCCGGTGCTGCGGCTTATCTGGGTCTGGGCGCGGTGTGGGCCCTGGGCTTGTCGTCGTCCGCCGCGCAGCTGCAAGCCAACCCGGCCAGCCTGCCGCCGTCGATTCTGGCGATCACCGGGGTGATTCCGTTCACCCAGACGATCTTTCTCTGGCAGTCCGGGGTAATGCTGCTGGCCCTGGTGGTGGTCTCGATCATCGTCGCCTACGCCACGGCGCCCGGCCCGGCCAACGCCCGCGATGCCAAGGAATGCGGCATCGACCCGAGCTTCAGCCTGCCACCGCTGCCGCCGCGCACCCGCCCGGGCGAATGGCTGGAATACAGCCCGCTGCTGATCATTCTGATGGTCGCGCTGGCGTCCGGCTGGTTGTACAACGAGTTCAGCACTAAGCCCGCCATCACCGCGATTTCCGGCCTGAACACCTACAACTTCCTGTTCATCATGGTCGGCGCGCTGCTGCACTGGCGTCCGCGCAGTTTCCTCGATGCCGTCGCCCGAGCAGTGCCGACCACCACCGGCGTGCTGATTCAGTTTCCGTTGTACGGCTCGATCGCCGCGCTGCTGACAACCGTCAAGGGCGGTGACGCGCAAACGGTCGCGCACCACATCTCGACGTTCTTCACCAGCATCGCCTCCCACGACACCTATGCGCTGCTGATGGGTGTGTACTCGGCGATTCTCGGGTTCTTCATCCCGTCCGGCGGCGGCAAGTGGATCATCGAAGCGCCGTACGTGATGCAGGTCGCCAACGACCTCAAATACCACCTCGGCTGGGCGGTGCAGATCTACAACGCTGCCGAAGCCCTGCCGAACCTGATCAACCCGTTCTACATGCTGCCGCTGCTGGGCGTGCTCGGCCTGAAGGCACGGGATTTGATCGGCTTCTCGTTCGTGCAGTTGCTGGTGCATACGCCGCTGGTGCTGTTTCTGTTGTGGGTGCTGGGTACGACGCTGGCGTACATCCCGCCGGTCATGCCTTGATTAGATAATTAGGACCGGCTCTAGCCGGGAAGACGTCATTCGCCACACCGCACAATCGAGGGTGCATGTGAAGGCCCCTTCCCGGCTATGCACAAAGGGGACTGATTTATTTACAGCGCTTCACCGTAAATTAATCTGTCCCCGGCTACGGTACTTCAACTGCCAAAGCTGTACTCCCGCTCCACCCTGCAAACCCGCGTCGTACATTGCCGATACCAGGTCGACCGGCCGCGCTCACGGATTGCTCGATGTTCCGGATGTTCTTTCCAGGCCAGGATCGCGGCTTCATCCGCCCAGTAAGACACAGTGATCCCCAGCCCATCGTCGCCGCGTGCCGACTCCACGCCAAGGAAACCCCGCTGCTGACGAACAAGTTCGAGCATCCGTCGGGCCGCGTCGTCATATTCCGGTGCTTCGAGCTCAGTGCGGATCGAAGTGAAGATCACCGCGTAATACGGCACACCAAACGTGTTGGCCATCATCATGTCAAATCAACTCCGCCGCGCAGGCGCGCACAAAAGCCTTCACCAGCGGCGGGGTGCTGCCCTCCAGCGCGGCGCGTTCCGGTTGAAACAACGTGGCGACGAAAAACGGATGACCATCGAGTTCCACAGCCCGGACCTCGTCGTCTTCGTCGTAACCCGACACTCTCAGCGGGCCGGCAAACACGTCGGCCTCCAGTTCCTTGCGCAAACCATAACGGCAACGGTAGCGCTCCCGGGTTTCGAGCGAGTTGTACGCAGCGGCAATCCGCGACCCGGCCCGTAGACGAATCGGCGCGAAGGCCTCGACCAGCGAGCAAGTCAAGGGCGTGATGATGGCGTTCTCCGATTCCGGCGCCGTTTCGGCGTGCTCGGCATCGGCCCAGCCCAGATAATTGCGCGCGTACTCCAGCAACGCATGCTGAAAGCCGCCGCACGTCCCGAGGAAGGGCACCTGCCGCTCCCGGGCGAAGCGAATCGCCGTCAGCGCGCCGTCCATGTCGAGGTAGGGGCTGGCCGGCACGCACCAGATGCCCGCGAACCCCTGCGGGCTCGCGCCATCCCCGATGTCCGTCGTCGGGACCCACGTTGCCTGGACGTCGAGCCCCGTTTCGTTCGCCACCCTGTCCAGCGCCACGGGTATCGCTTGATGCGCCGGCACGCTCGGGTCGTAGTCTCCCACCAACGCGATTCGGATTTTCTGCCGCTGAGTCATGTGTGCTCCCTGATATCAAAACGCTTTGCATGAGGTCCGGGGGCGACTATAAGCTTGTCGTTCTGCAATCAGAATTGGCGTCCAGGCAAGTGATCAATGCAGCTGCGCACTATCGAATCAATCATGCCGACCTCACCCTCATCCTCGCGCTGGTGCGTGGGCGGACGCTGGCCAAGGCCGCTGAACTGCTGAGGGTCGATGTCTCGACGGTGTTTCGCGCGGTGCGTCGGATGGAAAAGGCGGTGGGCACGGCGCTCTTCGACAAGAGCCGCGCCGGCTATGTGCCGACCAGCGCAGCACTGGCGCTTGCCCAGCAGGCCGAAAGTGCCGAGAACGCGCTGGCCCTCGCGCAATTGAGCCTTGAGCAGGGCCGGCAAGTCGTCAGCGGCACCGTGCGCCTGACCTGTACCGAAGCTGTTCTGCAAAGCCTGTTGCTCCCCGCCCTGAGCCGCTTCATGCCGGACTACCCGGGCCTGCGCCTGGAACTGAACACCTCCAGCACCTTTGCCAACCTGAGCCGCCGCGACGCCGACATCGCGCTGCGTCTGACCAACACACCGCCTGAGCACTTGGTCGGGACTCGCCTGGGCACGGTTACGTATCAGGTCTGTTCGAGCGAGGCCTACGCACAACGCTGCGGTGATCGGGCCCTCGACGACATGGCCTGGATCGCCCCCGACGATTTCCTCCCCGATCACCCGACCGTGATGTGGCGCTGGCAGCATCTGCCCGGCGTGAACCTCGCTTATCGCTGCAGCTCCATGCTGGCAGTGGCGCAACTGGTGCGCGCAGGCATGGGTGTGGCAGCGCTGCCGGATTTCATGGTTCGGGACAGCGAGGTTCAGCCCATTACTGAAGCACTCGCAGGGCATGACACCGGGCTGTGGCTGCTGACCCGGCCGGATTGCCGGGCGCTGCGCTCGGTGTCGGCGCTGTTCAGCGAGCTGACCAAGGCGATTGAGCTGTAGGTTAGACGGCGCCAGATTGATGCCAGCTGTGTCGACGCCTTCCCGGCTAAAGCCGGTCCCACTAAGTAGGCGGTGTTCAGGTGGCCTGGGTTCAGGCAGGAAAGAAGTCAGCACATTGCGATTGAGCGGGCAAGATGCTTTCAGTGGGACCGGCTTTAGCCGGGAAGAGGCCAGTCCCGGCGCCATCACTTTCTCCCTCGAACGGGGACAGATTAATTTACGGTGAAGCGCTGTAAATAAATCAGTCCCCTTTAAAACCGTTCCAAACCCTCTTCAACCACCCCGCCGCTCCCGGCGAAACTGCCCCGGCGGCATGCCGTGGGCTTTGCGAAAACGCCGCGAGAAATAGGCTTCGTCGGCGAACCCGCAGATCTCGGCGATGTGGCTCAAGGGTTTGCTGCTGTTCATCAAATGCGTGCGCGCCAGCCGCATGCGCCGCTCCAGGACCAGTTCGGAAAAGCTGCTGCCGGTTTCCTTGCGCAGCAGGTGGGTCAGGTAATTGGGCGACAAAAAGGCCGCCGACGCGGCATCGGTGAGGGTCAAGGCCGGATCGGCGATGTGCGCGCGAATGTAGTCGATCACCCGGCCCATCGCATCGCGCCGTCCCCGCCGCTCGGCCTTGTTCGCCGACAGCGCCAGCAACTGCGCTTCGTAGCGATTGCACACCGTGCCGATCAACTGCAGCAGACACCCCCGCAGGATCGCGCCTGAACCCAATGGCCTGGCGCGATCCATGTCGCGCATCCGCATCAACAGCGCGGTTACCTCAGCGAAGTCAGCGTCGTCGAGTGTGAAATCCACATGCTCCTGAAACCGGAACGGCGCCAGCTCAGGCGCGTCGGCGACGGGCACGTCTTCAAGGTCCATCGGATCGCACTGCAGATGCTGCAGGAGAAATTCCTGAGAAAAATTGATCAGCACAAAATTGCCGTCTTCGGGGTGCGGAATCACGTGCAGTCGATGGGGCAGGATGAACGCCAGGGTGTTGCGCGGAAATGGCCTGACCGCGCCACCGATGTGCTGCACGGTGTCGCCGCCGAGGTTGATCTGGATCTGGAAATATTCATGGCGATGGGGCGCTGTCAGCGCGGGTCGGGCGGACTTGTCACGGATGTAGAAATCCATGCGGTCGCTGCGCTGCTGCATGCCATAGGTCTGGATGCGGGACGGATGGGCCATCGCTGAAACACCTGAAATCGCTGGTTCGGACTGCCCCATGGTAGGGCAACGGCAGCAGCCGGACCAATCGATTATCAGGCGGGCATCCACATCGGATCAGCCAATTGTCACACTGAGTTCGGCAATGCCTTCGATCCCGGCGGTGAGCACATCGCCACGCTGCAACGCACCTACACCGGCCGGCGTGCCGGTGTAGATCAGGTCGCCCGCCTTGATCCCGACCGACTGCGACAGGTGCGCAATCACGTCCCGCACAGCCCAGATCTGGTCAGACAGATCGCCGCGCTGACGGCGCTCGCCATTGATGTCGAGCCAGATCGCCCCGGCTTCCGGGTGGCCGATCTCGCTGACCGGACGCAACGGTGTGGCAGGCGCAGAGGCGTCGAAGGCTTTGGCCCACTCCCACGGCCGGCCCATTTTCTTGGCCTGCGCCTGCAAGTCGCGGCGCGTCAGGTCCAGACCGACGCCGTAGCCCCAGACGTGGGCCAAGGCATCCTGCGGGTCGATGTTCACGCCGTCCTTGCCGATCGCCACGACCAGTTCGATCTCGTGATGCAGGTCCTCGGTGAGCGGCGGGTAGGCAATCCGGCCTTCGGCGGGCACCACGGCATCGGCGGGCTTCATGAAGAAGAACGGCGGCTCGCGGTCGGGGTCGTGGCCCATTTCCCGGGCGTGGTCGGAATAATTGCGGCCGACGCAGAAAACCCGACGAATCGGAAAGCGGCCGGACGTCCCGGCGACGGCCAGGGACGGTGTGGCAACGGGGGCGATAACGAACTCGGTCATGGCAGTGTCCTCGATTGAAGGTGGCGCGGCATGGGTTGAGTGTGGCGATTGATCCTTCAGCCGGGTTGGACGGATCCCGCCAGCTCTTGGACAAAACAACGCAACTCAACGCAACGAGCCGCCCCGGTCAATCAGCCACGTCCCACAAACGGCATGCTGCTGGCCATGACAGTCATGTTCAGCACGTTGGCCGACAGTGGCAGCCCGGCCATGTAACTCACCGCTTCAGCCACGTGCTGCACATTCATGGTCGGCTCGACTTGCAGCTCACCGTCAGGCTGCAAGACGCCTTTGGTCATGCGATCGGTCATTTCAGTCAGGGCGTTGCCAATGTCGATCTGACCGCAGGCGATATTGAATTGCCGGCCGTCCAGCGCGGTGCTTTTGGTCAGGCCCAGCACGGCGTGTTTGCTGGACGTATAAGGCGAGCTGAAGAGACGTGGCGTGTGCGCGGAAATCGAGCCATTGTTGATGATCCGGCCGCCTTGGGGCGCTTGGCGCCGCATCAGGCCGAACGCTGCACGCACGCACAAAAACATCCCGGTGACGTTGGTGTCGATGACGTTCTTCCACTGCTCGACCGACAGCTCATCCATCGGTACAGCGGGTGCGCCGATGCCGGCGTTATTGAACGAAACGTCCAGCCGGCCGAAAGAGCGTTCAATGGTAGCGAACAGCGCCTCGACACTGGCCGGATCGCGCACGTCCGTCGGCACCGCCAGCGCCTGCTGACCGGCAGCCTCGGCCTGTTCAACCAGCGCCTGCAACGGTTCAGACCGACGACCGGCCAGCACGACAGCAAAACCGTCGGCCAGTAATTGCAGCGCCACAGCACGGCCAATGCCGCTCCCGGCGCCCGTCACCAAAGCAACTTTCAACACAGAAGATGAAGACATGCACGATTCCTTTTTTGTCAGAGAGTGCCAGACCACTGATCGTCAGCTGTGAACAGGCGTCAGCACCGGCTTGCCCGCGTAAAACGCCAGCAGGTTGTCGGCAACCCTTTGCACGGTGTCGCGCGATGCTTCCGGCGACAGCCCCGCAAGGTGCGGCGTGAGAACCACGTTGTTCAGCGCCTTCAAGGCATCGGGGACCTGCGGTTCATCGTCGAACACGTCCAGCGCCGCCCCAGCCAGGCGACCCTGCTTGAGCGCGTCGATCAGCGCATCGGTGTCGACAACACTGGCCCGGGCGATGTTCACGATGAAGCCGTCAGCGCCCAACGCTTCGATGGCGGCCTTGTCGATCAGGTGCCGCGTCGACCCGCCGCCCGGCGTTGCCACCACCAGAAAGTCAGACGCTTCTGCCAGCGCCAGCGGCGTCGCGCAATAGTTGAAATCCACGCCCGCCCGGGGCGAACGGCTGTGATAGTTGATGATCATGTCAAACCCCAGCGCGCGTTTGGCGATGGTCATCCCGACCGAGCCAAGGCCAAGAATGCCCAGGCGTTTGCCAGCGAACGAGGGCCGGGTGACCTTGCGCCATTCGTTGCGGCGCACCGACGCGTCGGCCTGGGGAATGTCGCGGACCGCCGCCAGCAGCAAGGCCATCGCGTGGTCCGCCACCGTCGGGGCATTTACCCCTGCCCCGTTGGTCACCACGATGCCTCGCGCTTCGGCGGCTTCGAGGTCGACGCGCTCGTAGCCCGCGCCAATCACACAGATGATGCCGAGGTTCGGCATCGCGGCCATCTCCTCGGCGGTGAACCCCAACGGGCCACGGGTCAACACGGCGTCAATCTCCCCACCCCCGTTCACCACCGCCTCCGCGCGCATCGCCGGCGTCGGCGCCAGAATCAGGCGAAAGCCGCTGCTTTCCAGAATCGGCAAATACATGTTCACGCTCTCAACCAGCACCAACACTGTTTTCATCATCCCTCCGCTGCGCGAAATTCGTGGAGCTGACAGTAGCGCGAGTAAGAGCGGTTTGGCAGGGTTGGAAGCCAGATAGAGATGGATTTCATAATAGACACGGTGCCGGAGTGCCAGCCCGACTGAGTTTTTCCCAGCTAAAACGAGGCCCACTGCGCTAATCCCCGTCGCTGAGTCGTAACCCCCGGTTAGGACCATCGGCCTCAATGTCATAAAAATCCCGGAAACTGGCAGCGCCGCATTAACACTCAAACCGACAGCAATTCCCCTCACAGCGACAACCCCGGTTGCCCGCGACGCGCTTTGCTGTTTAAGGTCTGAGCCCTGCGACACCCGATTTCGTCACGACAAAACGATGTGCCACGCGGTGCGGCAACGGCTGCGCCATGAACGGACATGCACAAAAGGAACATCAGAACCATGTTGAAAGGATTATCCAGAACGTTGAGCGGCGCCGCGATTGCCGGCGTGTTGTTGTCATCTGCCGTGGCCATGGCCGCCGCTGACACCGGCAACGCACCGGGTCGGGCGCTGGCGGCGAAGATCGGTGTGCCGTGGCCGGCGGTGATCGCCCATCGCGGTGCTTCGTTCAATGCGCCCGAAGAAACAGTGCCTTCGTACACGCTGGCCCGCGAACTGGGCGCGGACTACCTGGAGATGGACATTCAGCGCACCAAGGATGGCGTGCTCATCGCGCTGCATGACAACACGCTGGAGCGGACGACCAACATCGCCGACGTCTATCCGCAACGGGCCAAGGACCCGCTGAACACCTTCACGCTGGAAGAAATCAAGCGCCTTGACGCCGGCTCCTGGTTCAACAAGGCCTACCCCGATCGCGCCCGCGCCACCTACGCCGGGCTGAAGATTCTGACGCTGGACGAAGTCATCGACATCGCCGAAGGCGGCAAGAACAAGCCCGGTCTGTACATCGAAACCAAGGTGCCGGCACAGTTTCCGGGCATCGAAGAAGATTTGAAGAAGAAACTCGATCAGCGCGGTTGGCTGAGCCAGCGCCCTGCCGCCGAGAAAGGCTACGTCAACGTCGCCCACATGCCGGGCCGCGTGGTCCTGCAGACCTTCGAAAAACCAAGCCTGGAATTGCTGCAAAAGAGTATGCCCGACACGCCGAAAGTCCTGCTGCTGTGGCTGGGTGACGGCTCGATCGAAACGGCTTCGGGCAAGACATTCAAGGATTCGGGCGCAAAGGACAAGGCCAGCTTCTACGCCAGCCAGCAGGTGAAATCGAAAGAGGAGTTCGCCGCCTGGATGGACTGGGCCAAAGCCCACGGCGCCGTAGGGACCGGGCCGTCGGCAGCGCTGAAGAACGGCGGGGACCAGAGCTACAGTGACCTGGTGCAGCCTTGGATGAACAAGATGGCCCACGATCGCGGAATGATCGTTCACCCGTACACCGTGGATGACGCGGTGGACTTCAAAGCGATCAGCGAACAAGGGGTGGACGGGTTCTTCACCAACCGGGCTGCGGAATTGCTGAAGTTCTACGGCCGGCCGTCGAAGGAAAGCATGGACTCGATCCTGAAACGCAGCGGTTTCTAACGTCGAAACCAGTGATCAGGATGTGGGAGCGCCACCCCGGTCACTCCCACAAATGCCCGACGGTTTTAAGCCAGCTCTGCCACCACCGCAGCCAATGCTTTCGCCGGATCGGCCGCCTGGCTGATCGGGCGGCCGATAACCAGATAATCAGACCCCGCATCCAGTGCCTGACGCGGCGTCAGGATGCGGCGCTGATCATCCAGCGCACTGCCAGCCGGACGAATGCCCGGGGTCACCAGTTGCAGTGACGGATGCGCGGTTTTCAGCGCCTGGGCCTCCAGTGCGGAACACACCAGACCGTCCATCCCGGCTTTTTCAGCCAGCGCCGCCAACCGAAGCACTTGCTCCTGGGGCTCAATGTCCAGACCGATCCCGGCCAGATCCTCGCGTTCCATGCTGGTCAGCACGGTGACGCCGATCAACAGCGGCTTGGGGCCGGTGCGCTGATCCAGCACGTCACGGCAGGCCGCCATCATGCGCAGGCCGCCTGAGCAGTGCACGTTGACCATCCATACGCCCATCTCAGCAGCGGCCTTGACCGCCATCGCCGTGGTGTTGGGAATGTCATGGAATTTGAGGTCCAGAAACACGTCGAAGCCCTTGCCGTTAAGGGTTTCGACGATGTCCGATGCACAGCTGGTGAACAGCTCCTTGCCCACTTTGACCCGGCACAGCTTGGGGTCAAGCTGATCAGCCAGATTCAACGCGGCTTCGCGGGTCGGGAAATCCAGGGCGACGATGATGGGGGTCTGGCAGGCGGACATGAGCGGGTTCTCTGGCAAGTCGAAATCGGCGCGCATTGTAGCCGAACATCCCCCATGGCGGGACCCGGCAATCGGTAAATGCCTGCCCGACACGCACCAGGCGTCGGGCATCTTCTACAATTGAACCACTGGGCAGCGTCGCTGCTCCAACCTCTATCACAAGAAGGAGAGCGTTATGCCCTGGTATGCCTGGTTAATTCTGGTCGTTGCAATCGGCTCGATCGTCGGCGGTCTGCTGATGCTCAAGGACTCAGCGAAGAAACTGCCCCTGACTGATGAACAGCTCAAGCGTGTCCACGAGCGCAATGCCGAGATGGACGCAAAAGAAGCGCGGGACCGCTGAGTCAGCCCGCCAAACGATACGGTTAAAGCCCATTGCGGGAGCACGCTGCCAGCGCTCCCGCATCGCGCGCCCCCCCTCTTGCGCCGCGCTTCCTCAGCCGGTAATAGGTGCCCTCGTCAGTCCCCCTCCTTCCTGTCGCCCAACGCCACCGCGCGACGGGTGGACTGCGGTGTCACCGCGATGCGAAACGGCTGAAAGATTTTGAACATCTCCCCGTTCTCCCGGAGCTGCCGCAGCAGTTCGCTGAAGCGTTCGCCGCTGATGGGCGCATCCGGACGCAACAACGCGTAGTGGCGATAGACCTGATCCACACGGTCCGAGATCAGAAACTGATCGGCGTCCTGCGGGTTGTTCGACATGAACGTGCTCAGGTAGGAGCGCGTCACCAGGGCGATGTCCGCACGGTCACGCAGCACCATCAGCAAGTTGCTGTCGTGGGAATAGGTCAGCGTGGCGTTGTAGTTGTCGGCAAGAAATTTAGGGTCGGGGTCGAACCCCGCGAACGCATAGTGATAGCCGCTGAACAGCGCAAGGCGCTTGCCATGCAGCTCATCGAAATAGGTCTGGGTCCTGCCCTTCAAGCGATGGGCCACAAACACTTCGGCGTCTTCGAGCCCCATATCGACCGCTTCGTGGGGAATGCCTTTCCAGCCCCAGTCGGGGTTTTCGAAAATGGCCATGTCGAAGCGTGCCTGCTGGAAATCGCGAAACCGGCGCGGGATGGACGTGGGCACCGCTTCGAAGCGGTATTCGGTCTGCATCGCGTTCAGTGCGCTGATCATCTGCGGCAGCAGCCCGGTGTCTTCGCCGCGCTCGGGACGAATCGTATACGGCGGGAAATGCGCTGCACCAATGCGCACGATCTGGGTCGCACCGACCTGCCAGGCCCACAGCGTTGTGGTCGTGAACAGCAGGGTTTTAAAAACCATCCGCATCGGCGTGGATATCAAGAAAAGGCACCTCAGGCGAAACGGAGTACGTAAGCTATGCGTTCGCGATCAATTAGACAACGGTCAAACGGAAGCTAAATCGCCTCTGTCGTTCCAACTCTCGCCCTCCTTGCGCCTTGCTGCCCCCTTTCCCTTTTAGCCCACATCCGGGCTGAAGCTGTCCTTGTCCTGTGCATTATCGACCGCGCAGCGCTTTATGTGAGGACCAATGCGCCTGCAATTTATGCCGAGGGATGGGGGCCAGGCAAGCGCTGTCCCGGCCATATGCAAGTCAGGCACTACAAAAGACGCTGGCCCGGCAAACCTTCCTGCCCGCCGCGAGTCCCAATCATGGATCATCTGCGCCGGCAGTTGGACGTAAGGGCCGTGATGTGGCTACGCTCCAGGGCGCTGCCGCAGGTTATGAGACAGGAGTTCGAAATGCCCTACTGGCTGGTGATAGACCTGGAGGCCACCACCGAAGAGGGCGGGTGGCCGGTGGCGGAAATGGAAATCATCGAAATCGGTGCGTCGCTGGTCAATCAGGACGGGCGCGAAATCGACCATTTCGAACGTTACGTGCGGCCCATGCGCCGGCCGTTGCTCACGCCCTTCTGCCGCGAGCTGACGCACATTCGGCAGAGCGTCATCGACAGCGCCTTGACGCTGCCCGCCGTATGGCCACAGTTCGAACGCTGGATCGCCCAACACCGCGAGCGACTGGTGGCCTGGACCAGTTGGGGCGATTACGACCGCCAGCAACTGCAACAGGATTGGCATCAGCACCGGCTCGCCAGCGAACTCGCCACCCTGCCCCACATCAACCTGAAACAACGCTTCGCCAAAGCCCGTCACCTGCAAAAGCCCTGCGGCCTGAACACCGCGCTGCAACTGGCGGGAATGCATTTCAACGGCCAGCAGCACCGGGCGTTGTCAGACGCGCGCAATACCGCACGGTTGTTACCGCTGGTGATTCCCGGCTAGGGCGTGACGCATTTATCAAAGCGGATGACGGCCTTTTATACGTTCGGCATACTGTCCGGCCCTTTCCAGCCCTTCCCAAGGAATTCAGCCATGTTCAAGGTCAACGAGTATTTCGACGGTACCGTCAAATCCATCGCCTTCAAGCAAGCAGCAGGCGACGCGACCATCGGCGTCATGGCTCCCGGAAAATACAACTTCGGCACCGGCGACCGGGAAATCATGCACGTGATCTCAGGCGAGCTGAAAGTGCTGCTGCCGGGCGCCAATGATTGGGAAACCTTCAAAGCCGGCACGGATTTCAAGATCCCGGCGAACGTCAAATTCGACGTCGAAGCCACCGAAGAAACCGCCTACCTCTGCGAATACCGCAAAGACTGATACGCAGATTCAGGCCGGCGCTCAGCCGGCCTGCTCCACCCCGGCATTGAACTGCAAGGCTGCCAGCCGCGCGTACAGCGGGTTGCTGGCAATCAGCTCGCGATGGGTTCCCACCGCGACCAATTTCCCCTGATCCATGACAGCAATTCGGTCTGCGTTCTGCACCGTCGCCAGTCGGTGGGCGATCACCAGGGTCGTGCGGCCCTTCATCAACGTTGGCAACGCCTGCTGAATCAGGTACTCGCTCTGGGCATCCAGTGCGCTGGTGGCCTCGTCGAGCAACAGAATCGGCGCATCGGCCAGCAAAGCCCGGGCGATCGCCAACCGCTGACGCTGCCCGCCCGACAAGCCCATGCCGCCGTCACCCAGGTGCGTCTGATAACCCTGGGGCAGCAGTTGAATGAACTCATGGGCATGGGCAATCCGCGCCGCGGCCTCCACCTGCTCGACACTCGCCGCCGGGTTGCCGTAGCGAATGTTGTCCTCCACCGAGCCGAAAAACAGCGCAGGGGTCTGTGACACCCAGGCGAAGCACCGGCGCAGGTCCAGAGGATCAAGGCGCTCGGCGGGGATGCCTTCAATCAGCACGCGGCCCTGTTGCGGGTCATAGAAGCGCAACAGCAGGTCGAACAAGGTCGACTTGCCCGCGCCCGAAGGCCCGACCAGCGCCAGGGTTTCCCCCGCTTCGACGCTCAGGCTCAAGCCGTCTACGGCATTGCGTTCCGGGCGAGAGGGGTAGGCGAAACTGAGGTTTTCCAGCGCCAGGCGACCGCTGATGCGCTCGGGCAGCGTGAGCAGATCACTGGCGGGCGCGGTGATTTCACTGCGCGCCTGCAGCAACTCGCTGATCCGCTCTGCCGCGCCCGCCGCCCGTTGCATTTCCCCGATCACCTCGCTGAGGGTGCCGAACGCGCTGCCGACGATCAGGCTGTAGAACACGAACGCTGCCAGCTCGCCCCCGGAGATGCGGCCGGCAATCACGTCCATCCCGCCGACCCAGAGCATCACACCCACCGCGCCCAGCACCAGCACGATCACCAGGGTAATCAGCCACGAGCGCTGCAGAATCCGCTTGCGTGCCGTCTCGAAGGCGCCTTCGGCGGTCTGCGCGAAACGCTGTCGATCCTGCTCCTGATGGTTGTAGGCCTGGACGGTTTTGATCTGTCCCAGGGCCTCGGACACGTAGCTGCCGACATCCGCCACGCGGTCCTGGCTCTCCCGCGACAGGCTGCGCACACGCCGCCCGAAAATCAGAATCGGCGCGATCACCAGCGGCAGTGCCACGACGACGATGCTGGTGAGCTTGGGGTTGGTGAAGAACAGCAGGATGATTCCGCCAATGACCATCAGCGCGTTGCGCAGGAACATCGACAGCGACGAGCCGATCACCGATTGCAGCAGCGTGGTGTCGGCGGTCAGGCGCGACTGGATTTCCGAGCTGCGGTTGTTCTCATAGAAGCCCGGGTGGAGGCTGACCAGATGGTCGAACACCTGCTTGCGCAGATCGGCGACCACCCGTTCGCCGATCCACGACACCAGATAAAACCGCGCGAAGGTGCCGATGGCGAGGGCGATCACCAGCCCCATGAACAGGCCGATGGTTTCATTGAGCAGCGTCGGCGAACGGGTCATGAACCCCTGATCGACCATCAGCCGGATGCCTTGCCCCATCGACAGCGTGATGCCGGCAGTGACCACCAGCGCGAGCAACGCGCCGAGGGCTTGCTTGCGGTACGGGGCGATCATGCGCAAGGCAAGACGAATGGCATGCCGCTGACGGCCGGAAAAAACTGAAGCCATGGAGAACACTCGCAAGACGAATCAGTCGCAGAGCCTACACCTCCCTCCCCGCGCACGCTCGTCAGCTTTCGCTGAACTCTGCGCGCCGTCGTCAGTCATGGATTGTTCTCACGCCCTGCGTGCATGGGCCTTGCACACCGCCTTCCCCGACGACTCGCGACCGCGACGCAGATCGGCCGGAGCAGGTGTCACGGCGCAGTCACGCGGGCGTGGCTACTATGACGCGCAACCCCCTGATGAGGAGACAGCCCATGAGCTTGCAAAGCAGCAGCAATCAAGAACCCGTGTTCCGCCCGCAACCTGAGCTGCAACTGGGCGGCGCGATTCTCGACAGAAACGGGCAGGAAATCCTGATCACTGAAGAAATGGTTCAGGCTGCCTGTCAGGAATGCGAGAAGTACTGGGTGCAGCCCGAAAAACAAGATTGATGCACAGATCTGCTTGAAACCCGGCCATGGCGCCGGGTTTTTTATGGGCGCGATAAACATTCTGCAATACACAGCGCGTTTATTCCGTTGCCCATCGGCGGGCACTCCGATTACGTCCTTGGGACTTTCAACAGTCAATCCGACTCAACTCAAGGAAGACCTGCCATGACCGACACTCACTACGCCTACACACCAAAAGAACTGGATGCCGTATTTGAGGCAGTTGTGAACACCATCTTCGATGTACCGAAGGACATTGCAGACGATGGGCAGCCCGCCCCGAAAATTCTGGTGGTCGCCGGCGTACAAGGGTCCGGCAAGACCTACATGCTGAACAACACGCTGCTCAAGATTCCCGGATACGGCAACTACGTGCATCTTTATCAGGAGTATTTTCGCGAGCTGCACCCGCGCTATGCCGAGTTCGCCGATCAGGACGTGACCCGCCGCTACAAGCACACTGAAACCTTCATCTGGGAGCTGTGCAGCCGCATCTTTGCTTATGCCCACAGCAACACGTTCAACATCGTGATGGAAACCGCGCTGGACACCAAAGCCTTCGCCACGGTGATCTCGGGCCAGGCACTGGCCGCCTACCAGTTCGACGTTCACCTGATTGGCTGCAAGAAGGATTTCGTGCACCTTTCAACCATCAGGCGCGCCTTCAACGCGCTGGAAGCCGGGACCCTCGAGCGTTTTGTCGATATCGCCACCATCGAGACGAGCATCGAGAACGCCGAGGTCATTCTCAATGCGTTCGAGGAGGCTTGCATGAGGGTGAGCGGCTCCACCATCACCCTGTACGAGCGCGGCTTCGGTGAGCTCAAAGACCGCAAAAAAATCTGCAGCAGCCGCTGTGATCGAGTCGACTCGCTGACCCCGTACGTGTTCACCAATGAACAAGGCACAGAAATCACGTTGCAGGAACAGGTGCACCGGATCGAACGCAGCGAAGCGTTACCCACCCCCTGCAGCTTTGCCAGCTTCATCGCGCTGATCCAAGCCCCTGTCTCAGGCGCTGAAGATCGCCTGGAAGCCTGGCAAGAGGCCTACAACGCACTCCCGAGAATGCGCCGATTCTGGCAGCACGTTCCGCCCCGCCTGCCCGAGACACTCTGGTCTTACATCAAAAAATACAGCGAGTGACTCACTCAGTGACAACGGTGGCGCCCAAGGCCTCGACGATCTGACTCAACGTCGCCGACTCACCGTTGAGGCGAACCCGCAGGCTGTCGATTTCCCGACGGGGCGGATAATGCTTGCGCAGGGCATCGAAGGCCAGGCGCTGGCTCTGGGCATCCCCCACCAGACTGCGGCGGAAATCCGCGTCATCGCGGCGCGGATCGTACACGCCGCGACACAGCGTGTTCAGCGCCCAGACCGGGTCCGTGGCGGCATCCAGCGTGACCTCGGCCAGCCACGGCTTGGGCAGCAGATCTTCAAGACGGATGCTCGCCGGTTGCTCAAGGTGCGCACACAGGGCCTGATAGATTTGCGCCGTGCCGCGCTGCCTGCCGTCGAGGCTGTAACCGGCGATGTGGGGCGTGCCGATGACGCACAGCTCGGCCAGCTCGACGTCGACCGCCGGTTCCTGCTCCCAGACATCCAGCACCGCTTGCAGGTCTTCGCGCTCCAGCAACACTTGGCGCAAGGCGGTGTTGTCGACCACCGGGCCACGCGCCGCGTTGATCAGCCAGGCGCCGGGCTTGAGCTGTTGCAAGCGGGTGCGGTCGAACAGGTGCCAGGTGGGCGTGTCGCCGGTTTTATCCAGCGGTGTGTGCAGGCTGATCACATCGCAGCGGGCAATGATCTCGTCGAGGCTGACGTAATCGCCGCCCTCGCTGGCCTGACGCGGCGGGTCGCAGACCAGGACGTTCCAGCCTAGGCCGCGCAACACCTTGATCAAGCGACCGCCGACCTGCCCCGCGCCGACCACGCCGTAGGTGCGACTGGCGAGGCCGACGCCTTCGATTTCCGAGAGGGTCAGCAGGCTGCCCAGCACGTAGTCCACCACGCCGCGGGCATTGCAGCCCGGGGCGCTGGACCATTGAATGCCGGCTTCTTTGAAGTAATCGAGGTCGAGGTGATCGGTGCCGATGGTGCAGGTGCCGACGAATCGTACGGGTGTGCCTTCGAGCAAGGCGCGGTCGACCCGGGTCACCGAGCGCACCAACAGAATATCGGCGTCGGCAACGGCGGCACGGTCAAGGGTGCGGCCCGGGTAACGCTGGATATCACCGAGTCCGGCGAAAAAGGCGTCGAGCAAGGGAATGTTTTCGTCGGCAACTATGCGCATGTCAGGGCTCCTGGAGTGGCCGCAGTGTAGGCGCCAGCGCCCCGTCGAGCCAGCGTGACGCGCAACGCGTCAGCGAGTAGGTCGCAAATCAGTCTAGCTTCTTGCGGATCCAGTACAGGAACTCGCCGTCGCCCGCCTGTTTATCCACCAGTTCGTGGCCGAGGAAGACACAGAATTTCGGGATATCCCGCTGGGTGGAAGGATCGGTGGCGATCACCTTGAGCAGGCCGCCGGGCGGCAGGTCGCGCACCTTCTGGTGCAGCATCATGACCGGCTCGGGGCAGTTGAGGCCGGTGGCGTCGAGGACGGCATCGACGGCGGGGCTTTCAATGGGATCAGACAGGGGGGTGATCGAATCAGACATGAGGGGGCTCCGGAAACAGGCCGGCATTGTCGCCTAATCGGTACATGCCGCCAATCGGCACTTTGCCTCGGCCCTTTCGCGAGCAAGCTCGCTCCCACAATAGGGCAGATAGCCGCCAACCTTACGCGAACCAGACTGTCAACTACGCTGCTGCCTACAAACTTTGTAGGATTCTGCGACATCTTGGCGTTTGGTCATCCCGGACCCGGCACGTATGATCCTTGACATTTCTCCGCAGATTAGAAGCCTATGTCCCTGATAGTTCTACTGCTTCTGCCTTTCATCGGCAGCTGTCTGGCGGCGCTTTTGCCGCACAACGCACGCAACAGTGAATCCCTCCTCGCCGGCCTGATCGCCTTGATCGGCGCGGTGCAGGTCGCACTGTGGTATCCGCAGATCGCCCACGGCGGGGTCATCCGAGAAGAGTTTTTCTGGCTGCCCAGCCTGGGCCTGAACTTCGTCCTGCGCCTGGACGGTTTTGCCTGGCTGTTCTCGATGCTGGTGCTGGGAATCGGCGCGCTGGTGTCGCTGTATGCGCGTTATTACATGTCGCCGGACGACCCGGTGCCGCGCTTCTTCTCGTTTTTTCTGGCGTTCATGGGCGCCATGCTCGGACTGGTCATGTCCGGCAACCTCATTCAGATCGTGTTTTTCTGGGAGCTGACCAGCGTCTTCTCGTTCCTGCTGATCGGCTATTGGCACCACCGCGCCGACGCCCGACGCGGCGCTTACATGGCGCTGATGGTCACCGGCGCTGGCGGCCTTGCGCTGCTGGTGGGGATGATGCTGCTCGGGCATGTCGTCGGCAGTTATGACCTGGATCGCGTGCTGGCTTCAGGCGATGCGATTCGCGCCCACGCGCTGTACCCCGTGCTGTTGACGCTGATCCTGATCGGCGCGCTGAGCAAGAGCGCGCAATTCCCCTTCCACTTCTGGCTGCCCCACGCCATGGCGGCGCCGACACCGGTGTCGGCGTATCTGCACTCGGCGACCATGGTCAAGGCCGGGGTGTTCCTGCTCGCGCGCCTGTGGCCATCGCTGTCGGGCAGTGAGCAGTGGTTCTGGATCGTCAGCGGCGCGGGGGCGTGCACACTGGTGATCGGCGCTTATTCGGCCATGTTTCAAAACGACCTCAAGGGCCTGCTGGCCTATTCCACCATCAGTCACCTGGGGCTGATCACCCTGCTGCTGGGCCTGAACAGTCCACTGGCCGCCGTCGCGGCGGTGTTTCACATCCTCAACCACGCCACGTTCAAGGCCTCGCTGTTCATGGCGGCGGGGATCATCGACCACGAAAGCGGCACCCGCGACATCCGCAAACTCAGCGGGCTGATCAAGCTGATGCCCTACACCGCGACGCTGGCCATGGTCGCCAGCGCATCAATGGCGGGGGTGCCGCTGCTCAATGGCTTCCTGTCCAAGGAAATGTTCTTCGCAGAAACGGTGTTCATCACCTCAACCGACTGGGTCGAGATCGCCCTGCCGGTGATCGCCACGATCGCCGGGATCTTCAGCGTGGCGTATTCCCTGCGCTTTACCGTCGACGTGTTCTTCGGCCCTAAAGCCACGCGCCTGCCTCACACGCCCCACGAGCCGCCGCGCTGGATGCGCCTGCCCGTGGAATTGCTGGTGCTGGCGTGCCTGATCGTCGGCATTTTTCCCACGCACTCCGTTGGCCCGTTGCTGGCCGCTGCGGCACAGCCGGTGGTGGGGGGTGAACTCCCCGAGTACAGCCTGGCGATCTGGCACGGGTTGAACGCGCCGATGATCATGAGCCTGATCGCCATGGCGGCTGGCATCGTTCTATACCTGCTGCTGCGCGGCCCGATCAAGCGCAAACAGGTCAACGGCCCGCCGCTGATGTGGCGCCTGAACGGCAAGCGCATGTTCGAGCGCGTGCTGGTGTGGAAGATGCGCGGCGCCCGCCGACTGATGAGGCTGCTGACCACACGTCGTTTGCAGGCGCAGCTGTTTCTGATGGTGCTGGCCGCGCTGGTCGCCGGTTTCGTGCCGATGTACGAAAGCGGGCTGAGCTGGGGCGATCGACCGAAGATCCCGGGTTCCGGCGTATTTGTGATGCTCTGGCTGATCGCGATTGCCTGCGCCATTGGCGCTGCGTGGCAGGCCAAATATCACCGGCTGGCGGCCGTGACCATGGTCAGCGTGTGTGGGCTGATGACCTGTGTGACCTTCGTCTGGTTTTCCGCGCCGGACCTGGCACTAACCCAACTGGCGGTGGAAGTCGTCACCACGGTGTTGATCCTGCTCGGCCTGCGCTGGCTGCCGCGACGTAACGAAAACGTGCCACCACCGTCCCAGGCGCGACGCCGGGCCAAGGTGCGGCGGATCCGCGACTTCGTCCTCGCCGTGGCGGTGGGTGGCGGCATGGCGGTGTTGTCCTACGCGATGCTGACGCGGCCGACGCCGAACGCCATTTCCGAGTTTTACCTGAGCCGTGCCCTGGCCCAGGGCGGCGGCACCAATGCGGTCAACGTCATGCTCGTGGACTTCCGTGGCTTCGACACCTTTGGCGAAATCACCGTGCTGGCCGTGGTGGCGCTGACGGTCTTTGCCCTGCTGCGGCGCTTCCGTCCACCGAAAGAGAGCATTGCCCTGCCAGCCCAACAGCGCTTGCTGGCCCGTGACGTGGTCACCGATCTGGTCAATCCGCGTCACGCCGCCGATACCGCACTGGGCTTCATGATGGTGCCGGCGGTGCTGGTGCGCCTGCTGTTGCCGGTGGCTTTTGTGGTCTCGATGTACCTGTTCATGCGCGGGCATAACCAGCCGGGCGGCGGTTTCGTGGCCGGGCTGGTCATGTCAGTGGCGTTCATCCTGCAATACATGGTGGCCGGCACCCAGTGGGTCGAGGCCAACATGAGCCTGCGGCCGTTGCGCTGGATGGGCACCGGGCTGTTCTTCGCGCTGGCCACGGGTCTGGGCTCGATGGCCCTCGGTTATCCGTTCATGACCACCCACACCGCGCATGTGGTCCTGCCGATACTGGGTGACCTGCACATCGCCAGCGCGCTGTTTTTCGACATCGGCGTGTACGCGGTGGTGGTCGGCTCGACCCTGTTGATCCTCACGGCGCTGGCTCACCAGTCGGTGCGCAGCCATCGCCCGACCTCGCTGCCGCAGCCCATTGAACCGGTCCCGGCCGACAGTCCGATTTCACAAGGAGCCATCTGATGGAAGAAGTCATCGCCATTGCCATCGGCGTGCTTGCCGCGTCCGGCGTGTGGCTGATCCTGCGTCCACGGACCTTTCAGGTCGTGATGGGCCTGTGCCTGCTGTCCTACGGCGTCAATCTGTTTATCTTCAGCATGGGCAGCCTGTTCATCGGCAAGGAGCCGATCATCAAGGACGGCGTGCCCCAGGACCTGCTCAATTACACCGATCCCCTGCCCCAGGCGCTGGTGCTGACGGCCATCGTCATCAGCTTCGCCATGACTGCGCTGTTCCTGGTGGTGCTGCTGGCGTCGCGCGGTCTGACCGGCAACGACCACGTCGACGGCCGGGAGCTGGGTGAATGAGTGTGATGAATCAACTGATCGTCGCACCGATCCTGCTGCCGGTGCTCACCGCTGCGCTGGTGCTGTGGCTCGGCGAGAAACACCGCCCGCTGAAAGCGCGGATCAACCTGTTCTCCACCGGACTCGGCCTGGCGATCGCCATCACGCTGATGATCTGGGTGCAGAAGACCGGCACCACCGGCTCCATTGGCGTGTACCTGCCGGGCAACTGGGAGGCGCCATTCGGCATCGTGCTGGTGGTCGACCACCTGTCGGCGCTGATGCTGGTGCTGACCGGCATCGTCGCCTTCTGCGCCCTGCTCTTCGCCCTGGCCCGTTGGGACCGCGCGGGCGCCAGTTTCCACGCGCTGTTTCAGATTCAACTGATGGGGTTGTATGGCGCCTTTCTTACTGCCGACCTGTTCAACCTGTTCGTGTTCTTCGAGGTTTTGCTGGCGGCATCTTATGGCCTGATGCTGCACGGCTCGGGCCGCGCGCGGGTGTCCGCGGGCCTGCATTACATCACCATCAACCTGCTGGCTTCGTCATTGTTTCTGATTGGCGCGGCGCTGATTTACGGCGTCACCGGTACGCTAAACCTGGCCGACCTGGCGGTGAAAATTCCTCAGGTGCCGGAGGGCGATCTGGGCTTGCTGCACGCGGGCGCGGCCATTCTGGCAGTGGCGTTTCTGGCCAAGGCCGGCATGTGGCCGCTGAATTTCTGGCTGGTGCCGGCGTATTCCGCCGCCAGCGCACCGGTGGCGGCGCTGTTCGCGATCATGACCAAGGTCGGTTTCTACACGCTGCTGCGGCTGTGGACGCTGCTGTTTTCCGGTCAGGCCGGCGCGTCGGCGTTCTTCGGCGGGGACTGGCTGATCTGGGGGGGCATGGCCACCGTGACCGTGGCGGCGATCTCAGTGGTGGCCGCCCAGCGCCTGGAGCGCATGGCCAGTCTGAGCATTCTGGTGTCGGCGGGGATCCTGCTCTCGGCGGTCGGTTTCGCCCAGCCGAGCCTGACCGCAGGCGCACTGTTTTATCTGGTCAGCTCGACCCTGGCGCTCAGCGCGATGTTCCTGCTGGCGGAGTTGATCGAACGCTCACGCTCGGCCAATGACATCGCCCTCGACGAGGACGCCGACCAGTTGCCCAAGGCGCTGGAGTCGTTGCACCCGGTGCCGGGGACCAATCTGGATGACGAGCAGAAAGCCGTGGTCGGCCACGTCATCCCCTGGACCATGGCGTTTCTGGGCCTGAGTTTCATTGCCTGCGCACTGTTGATCATCGGCATGCCGCCGCTGTCGGGCTTCCTCGGCAAGCTGACACTGATCAGCGCCCTGCTCAATCCGCTGGGCCTTGATGTGGCGAAGGCCGAGGCCATTCGCGGCGACAGTTGGACGCTGGTGGCACTGCTGATTATTTCCGGACTGACGTCGCTGTTTGCCTTCGTGCGGGTCGGCATCAAACGCTTCTGGACGCCCCAGGAACATGCGGCGCCACTGCTGCGGCTCAACGAATGCCTGCCGATCGCCTTGCTGGTGGGCTGCGCCATCGTGCTGACGTTCAAGGCCCAGGCGCTGTTGCATTACACCCAGGACACCGCCCAGGCGCTGCATGACCCGCAGCAATACGTGCTCTCCGTCAAGGCAGCCAGGCCGATACCGGGGCCCGCTTCGGCAGCGGCGGAGGTGCAGCCATGAAGCGCCTGTTTCCCGCGCCACTGTTGTCGCTGTCGCTGTGGGGGTTGTGGCTGTTGCTCAACCTGTCGCTGAGCCCGGGCAATCTGCTGCTGGGCGCCCTGCTCGGCTTTTTCGCGCCCTACATCTTCGCGCCGTTGCGCCCTTCGCCCGCGCGAATCCGCAAACCCGGCGCCGCACTGCGCTTGTTCTTGCTGGTGGGCCGCGATGTGGTGGTGTCCAATCTGGCCGTCGCCTGGGGCGTACTGCGCGCGGGCCGCCGTCCACCGCGCTCGGCCTTCGTCAAGGTGCCGCTGGACCTGCACGACGCCCACGGCCTCGCGGCGCTGGCGATGATCTGCACGGTGGTGCCGGGCACGGTCTGGTCTGAACTGGCGCTGGATCGCAGCGTGCTGCTGATGCATGTGTTCGATCTGGACGACGAAGCTGCCTTCATCGAGCACTTCAAGAGCACGTACGAACGGCCACTGATGGAGATTTTCCAATGAGCGCCCTGCTCACAAACGCGATTCTTTTTACGCTGTCGGTGTTCACCCTCGCCATGGTCCTGACCTTGATCCGCCTGTTCAAAGGCCCGTCGGCGCAGGACCGGGTGCTGGCGCTGGACTACCTGTACATCCTGGCGATGCTGATGATGCTGGTGCTGGGGATTCGCTATGCCAGTGACACCTACTTCGAGGCGGCGCTGCTGATCGCACTGTTCGGCTTCGTCGGCTCATTTGCGCTGGCCAAATTTCTGTTGCGCGGCGAGGTGATCGAATGAATTCGTTGCAGGTTCTGCCGTTCTGGGTCGAAGTGCTGACCGCCGTCCTGCTGGTGCTGAGCAGCCTGTTCGGGCTGATCGGCGCGCTGGGTCTGTTGCGCATGAAAGACTTTTTTCAGCGCATGCACCCGCCTGCCTTGGCATCGACCCTCGGCGCGTGGTGCGTGGCGCTGGCGTCCATCGTCTACTTCTCGGCGCTGAAGGAAGGTCCCGTGCTGCACGCGTGGCTGATCCCGATCCTGCTCGCCATCACCGTGCCGGTCACCACCTTGCTGCTGGCGCGCACCGGACTGTTTCGCAAGCGCATGGCCGGTGACGACGTGCCACCTGAAGTCAGCGACGGCAGACAGCAAGGGCATTGATGCTGTGCCGTTGGCGATAGCCGGACGCACGCATGCCCGCCACCCATCGCTTGTGGCGTGGGGGGATGTGGGCGCGTTCCGTGTGCAGGTGTGTTGAAGCGCGGCGCTTACTCGCTGGCTTTGAACGTCAGCTCGCCCTTGCGCCATTTCGCGGCTTTGGCGGTGGCGGCTTTGAGGACTTTGCTCAGGCCGGACTCAATCTGCTCGTGGGCGGCGAACACCATGAAGATGCTGTGGGACTCTTTGAACACGATGCCCTGGCCTTCAGGCACTTCGACAAACGCGTATTCGCCCAGACCATAGATGGTCATCCTGATGTCGCGAAAGCGGATTTCGAATTTGCCGCCTTCGCGGCTGGGCAATACCGCGGCACGGAAGTGGTCACCCACTTTCAGCTCCAGACCGGGTTTGTCATCGACCACCAGTGCGGTGTCGGTGTCGACCTCCGACATGTAAATGCCTTCAGGGGATTGTTCGATGACGTAAACGAATCGCGCCTGGAATAGCTTCACCAACTTCGCGCGCACGTCGCCGAGCACGAATAACGCGTGGGTATCCAGATTACCTACTGCCAATGTACAAACTCCCAACCAGATAGGAACTCGCCCGGACAGCGGACCGGGCGAGAAAAAAACGAGAAATGGTGCGTCCTGAAGCCGGACGCTGGCGTGGGTACGGATTCTACCGGCAGTCAGTCTATACGGGCTATATCCCTTTCGTCCGCTGCGATGACGTTTTTGCCGCCATACGATGTTTCGGTGGGACTGGCCCGACACGGCAAGACGCCATCGGATGTTTGAGTGGGGTGGATTCACCCCAGTAAAGAGCCATGCGATTTTGTTCTAGTAGGACCGGCTTCAGCCGGGAAGAGGCCTGATCGGGCAACCTCAATTCTGCGGTGTGACACCTGACGCCTTCCCGGCTAAAGCCAGTCCTACTAACAGCGCGTGGTGTGTCAGTTGCGATTTTGTTTTAGTGGGACCGGCTTCAGCCGGGAAGAGGCCTGATTGAACACCCTCAATTTCGCGGTGTGACACCTGACGCTTTCCCGGCTAAAGCCAGTCCTACTAAAAGCGCGTGGTGTGTCAGTTGCGATTTTGTTTTCGTAGGACCGGCTTCAGCCGGGAAGAGGCCTGATTGAACACCCTCAATCTCGCGGTGTGACGCCTGACGCTTTCCCGGCTTAAGCCAGTCCTACTAAAGCGCGCGGTGTGTCAGCGGCTCTTCAGGCAATCAGTTAGAACTCTTGCCTGCCGCGCGTACTCCCATGCAGCAGAAGGTTACTCACTGACACGCCAACCCGGGTCCTTGACCCGTTCGGGAGAAAAAATGGAAATCATGACGCCGTCGCTTGAAATGTTGTTCGAACAACTGGGGCTGGAGTCCGATCAGGCCAGCATCGACGCATTTGTCGCCGCGCACCAACTGCCGGAAGGTGAGAAGGTCTCCGAAGCCGATTTCTGGACGGAGAATCAAGCCGGACTGCTCAAGGAGAAGATTCAGCTGGATGACGATTGGGCGCCCATCGTTGACGAGCTGAATGTGTTGCTGCACACGCCGACCTGACCCGGCGCACGTGTGAAAAAGGCGGCCCTTCGAGGCCGCCATTTTTTTGCCTGATCCGCCATTATCGTGCCCCAACCCCTCAAGGCAGCCCGGTCACTGTGGGTAACCGGGCTGGCCGACATTGGAAAACATCTGCCGCCCATTCCGCGCAGGCGCGTGCACGAAAAGGCCATCCACCAGCGCATCGCGTCGGGCGTTGTTCCAGTGCGCCGAGCGATGAATGTAGCGCTGATGCAACAGCGTCAGCTCGGCGTCGTTCAGCACCCCGCCCTCTCCTTTTGCATGGCTGATCAGCTTGGCGGCGATGGGACGCAATTCTGGTGGCAGGGTGATTTCTGCGGAATCACGGATCGGCAAAAACGGCACACCTTCGTCACTCGCCAGGGTGTGCATGAGCCGCAGGTAAACGTGGGCAAGGTGGTTGTAGACGCGGCGTTCCAGCGTCACCGTCGCGACCACCGTTTTGACCCCGCGTGAGCTGCTGGCAAACCGTTCGAAACATTCAACGCCGAGCGAAGCGCTCTCATCGGTGGGGTCGAGCAGACGCCTGGCGTCGAGGGTGGACAGCTCGGCGTGGGCCTGCAGCCAGGCGTCCGTTTCGTCGTAGGGCGTGTTGACGCATACCAGGCTGCGGCGTGGCCGGAACAGCGACACCTTCTCCACCTCCTGAGGCTGGTAACCGCCGCCGATGTCCGAATGGCTGCCGGGCAGCACGATTTCCCGGGGCCAGTCGGGCTTGACGCTGTTTAGGACGAAGTTGCGCCGATGCTCATCGCCGGCCACCAGATGCAGCACCTGCTGCGCGCACCCGGGCGGCAGAAACAGATTGACCCGTTTATTGACCGCATCCCGAACGCTGCCCAGATCGGCGATCCCACCGACGGCGGCCACGGTGTCGAACAGCCCGATAACCTTCAACCGTACGCTGCCGCTGGCCCATGAAAAGCTATCCGACAGCGGCAGTTTGCGCGGGTCCAGAACCGGGTCCAGCGCGCCCCGGGATTTTTTCAGCACTTCGTTGGCCAGATGCCGGGCCGAGGCCGCACCCCGACTGAAGCCAAACACGTCCAGTTCCAGCGCACCGATGACACAACCCGGGTTATCGCTTTCAAACATCTGAAGTTCGTCGGCGAGTTTTTTGATGCCCCGCGACACTTTTGCCACCACGCCGGTGGTGCCGCGACCAAAGCCCTGGCCCGACACGCGTGAATCGCGCCCGCCAGAGGTAGTGCCAACGCCGCTGACATACACCGCACCATATACATACAGGCCGTCGGCTTTAATGATCGCCTTGCGCTGTTGCTTATATAAGCCGGCCAGTCTCGCGATATTGGTGGGGCTGTTGCTGTAACTGCTGCCGGGGTCAGTGTGTCGGCCACCACACTCTTTTATATGCACGCCGCCGTAGACTTCCGCCATGGCCTCGCAGTCGGCGCCTATCTGGCTATTGACGCGATTATTACCGGTCCCGTCGAAGAACACACCGAGACGAACGGTGACTTCCGGCGCGTCGGTGCGGGAATCGGCCGACGCGTGAGTGATAGTTTTCTTTGTCATTTGATTCATCCGTGAGTACTGACATGAGTCCCGAACAGGCATTTACATATTCGGACATATACTCACAGGATGATCGCAGTTAACGTCCCGTCAACCGATGGAACTGCACTTCAGACGCTTCCTACTTCAATATCGGACGTTTAAATAATTGAAGGGCCTTAGTCTCACAACTAACGCTCCGCGAAGAGCTGCAAGCTTCAAGCGGCAAGCCACAAGACGCCCGATCACTGCTCACTGCTCTTCACTTGAAGCTTGTAGCTTGCAACCCAGTCCTCAGCTTTTCTCCGGCCTATAGCCCAGTCGCAGCCCGCCCCAATGCCGGCCCTTGACCATGACAGGCACGGAAAGATCGTGCATCAGTTCGCCGGTATCGCGGGTGTAGGTCTGCAACAGAACCGGCTGCTGGTGACTGCCGCAGCGAATCCCGGTGCGGTCGTCGAACTTGCGCTTGGTGCGGTTGTTGACCGCGTCGACTGCCGTGTCGCCCGTCAAAGGTCGGCTGAACGCCTGATTGTGGGTCGGCACGTAGCCTTGCTGCGTGCAGGCGATGGCGAACACCAGCCCCTCATGACGGGTCAGCAGAGGTTCCTGAATGGCCGGCAGCGTCTGGTCGGTGTAGCGGTCGTAGCGCGTCTGGTACTTGGCCGGCGAGGTGTTGGCGATGGGCTGATAGGTGCGGTCGAACAGATCGGTCAGGCTGACCCGGCCCTGATCGATGTCCTCCTCGAACGTGGCGGCGATCTGACTGGCGCCTTCGCGGGCGAGGTCGTAAATGCGCTGGTGATAGTCATCCAGACCGACCTGGGCCAGGCGTTCGCTGATGGTTTCCGCCTGCTCCTCCATCTGCAACGCAGATTGCGCCAGGCGCCGGGTCTGGTCATCGCTGACGGCAAGGTCGCTGCGCATTTGCTCGACGGCCACGAACAGGCTGCTCAATTGCGCCTGATTGGTCTGGGCGCCCCGCGCGATCTCACCCACTTGCTGCTCTACGCCAACCGCCAGCTGAGCGATGCTCGCCAGTTGCTGACCGGTGGATTCGACCTGCGCCACGCCGCCACTCAGGTCGCCCGACAACTGCCGGATCTGCTCGACCACCTGACGGGTGCGCTGCTGGATATCAACGACCATCTCCCCGACTTCACTGGTCGCCGTCGCCGTGCGCCCGGCCAGCCCGCGCACTTCATCGGCCACCACCGCAAAGCCACGGCCGTGTTCGCCGGCCCGCGCGGCTTCGATGGCGGCGTTGAGGGCGAGCAGATTGGTCTGGCTGGCGATGGACTGAATCACCGCCGTCACACGCTGAATGTCTTCGCTGCGCTGGCTGAGCGCTTCGATCAGTTCACGGCTGCTGTCGGCCCGCTCACTGAGTTGGTGCATGAGGCCGATGGAAGCGTTGAGGACGTTGAGCCCGGCGCCGCTGCTCTCCCGCGCCTGGCTGGCGGCCGTCAGCGCTTGCTGGCTGAGGGTCGACGTGGCGCGCTCGGTAGCGATCATCACATCGGCGCTGCTGACGATCTGCTCGGCCGCGTTGACCTGAGACTGCAGCTTGCCCGCCAGTTGCCTGACCGAAAACGCCACGGCCGCAGCAGACAACGCGTTGTGACTGGTGCTTCGGGACAGGTCCCGGGTCAGACGGGTCATGGTGTCTTCGCCCGCCTCTCCCGCCGCCACCGGCGTTCGGCCGGCGAACAGCGGCGGCAACCACAGAATCAACAGCGCGACGGGCAGGCACACGTAAACGGACACATAACCCCACGCCATCGCCGCAAACAGCAGGCACAAGCCAAGGCTTTGCAGGGCGGGCGTCAGCCAGCGCGAACCGGTGACAACCTGACTGTCGACGGCCGCGTGCGCGGGGTGGGAGGGTGTTGCTGCGTGACGACCTTTCGCATCCATGTCCGGGACCTGCCCTGCTTTCATTATTGTGAAAGCATTAAACGCCCAAATAGCGGCCATGCGCCATGAGTCATTGGTGGTAGTCGGTCGGAATGTGCTGCGACGGGGGGGCTATACGGTAGGCGCTTGAAAGGTGCGCAAGGGAACGGCTCGACCACCCGTTGCGGGCGGTCGAACCCGATGGATCACGCCTGACGCTGGTGGCGGTCGATCTGCTCGTGACGTTCCTGAGCTTCGATGCAGTACTTGGTGGTCGGGCTGATCAGCAGGCGCTTGAGGCCAATCGGCTCGCCGCTGTCTTCACACCAGCCAAAGCTGTCGTCAGCGATGCGGCTCAAGGCCATTTCCAGCTGAGGCAGCATGCGCTGATCGCGGTCAATCACGTTCACCAGCCAGTGGCGCTCTTCTTCCACGGAAGCGGCGTCGGCAGGGTCAGCCGGGGTGTCCAGGCTTTCGATCGCGATACGGCTCTGCTCGATGCGCTCGTGGATTTCGACTTTCATGGCTTGCAACAGGCCGACGAAGAACGCGTGCTGCTCGGCGTTCATGTAGTCATCGGCCGGCATCGCCAGCAACTTTTCCTTGGTCATTGATTTCTCTATAAAAAAACGTGCATTAAGGCGATCTCAAAGGTGCGCCTCAACCTGGCATTAAACGCGCCGTAGTCTCGAAGCGCCGCTTGGCACTCAATTTACGAGGGGCGGCAGTCTAAGGCCGGGTTCGGTACTCGGCAACATAATTGATCAGGATTCGTCCAACAAGGGCCGCAATACCCGGTGGCATTGGGTCGCGCCGGGGATTTGATCGCACCCTTCACCCGGCCCGGGCGTCCTCGAAACGAGGCAGATGGTGTCTGACCGACCGTGGCGTGATCGGTTCAAACCGATGAAAAACGAAAAGGGCCTGCAATGAGGCCCTCTTTGATGACGCCTGAACGACTCAGCGCTTGAGCTTGCGCTTGTTGCGGTACTGATCGATGACCACGGCGACGACAATGATCAGGCCCTTGATGATGTCCTGCACGTAGGCATCGACGCCGACGAAGGTAAAGCCGCTGGCCATGACCCCGAGGATCAGCGCGCCGATGACCGTGCCGGTGATCCGCCCGACGCCACCGGCCAGGCTCGTGCCGCCGATCACCGCCGCCGCGATGGCGTCCAGCTCGTAGGAAACGCCCATGCCGGCCTGCCCGGTGGCCGCCCGTGCCGACGCCACCACCCCGGCCAGCCCGGCCAGCAGACCCGCGATGCTGTAGACGATCACCAGATGCCGCTTGACGTTGATCCCCGAGGTGCGCGCCGCCTGCATGTTGCCGCCGATGGCGTAGGTGTATTTCCCGTACTTGGTGTAGCGCAGGGCGATGTGAAAGATCACCGCGACCACCAGAAAGATGATCACCGGCATGGCGCCCTGGCCGATCGCGGTGTAGGAATCATTCAGCATGCTCACGGGCTGGCCGCCGGTGTAATAGCGCGCCAGCCCCCGCGCCGAGACCATCATGCCCAGCGTGGCAATGAACGGCGGGATGCCGGTGATGGCGATGATGCTGCCGTTGATCGCCCCGGCGAGCAGCCCCACCCCAAGGCCGGCGATGACGGGCGCCCACACCGGCAGATCGGTCAGCGACGGAAACACGGCGCGGGTGTAGTCCGACGATTGCGCCAGGCTGGCGGCAATCATCGCCGACAGCGCCAGCACCGAACCTGACGACAAGTCGATGCCGGTGGTGATGATGACCTGGGTCACGCCGATGGCCAGCAGACCGATGATCGACACCTGCAGAATCATCAGCACCAGCCGCTGGGAATTCATCAGAAAGCTCTGATCGCGGACGATCCACCCGAACAACTCGAAGATCAGACCAATGCCGATCAGCACCAGAAAGATGCTCAATTCGGTGGGCAGCCGGCGCTTGTGCTTGCGGGGCGCCAGTGCGGGTTTGTTTTCCAGCATCGCGTTCATCTTCATGTGTGCCTCTTGTTCTTGTGCGACCCGACTGGGGCAGTGTGACTGGGGCGTGGTGCAGTGCTTGAATCGGAGCGTCAATAGCCCGAGATTCAGTGGACCGGGTTTCCGGACGCCAGGTGCATGACCCGCTCCTGGGTGGCCTCGGCGCGGTCGAGGGTGCCCATCATTTCGCCTTCGTGCATGACCATGACCCGGTCGCTCATCCCCAGCACTTCCGGCAGTTCGGAAGAAATCATGATCACCGCCATGCCCTCGCTGGCGAGCAGGGAAATCAGCCGATAGATCTCGGCCTTGGCGCCGACGTCGATGCCACGGGTGGGCTCATCGAGGATCAGCACCCGCGGGTTGGTCATCAGCCAGCGCGCCAGCAGCGCCTTCTGCTGATTGCCGCCGGACAGCGTGTCGATGCACTGCTCAAGGGACGGCGTCTTCACCCGCAGCTTTTTGCACATGTCTTCGCACAGCACGCGCAGGGCTTTCTGGTGGACAAAACCGTTGCCAGCGTAATGGGGAAGCACCGCCATCTCCATGTTTTCCAGCACCGACAGGCACGGAAACAGGCCGCTGAGCTTGCGATCCTCGGTGAGCAACGCGAAGCCCTTCTCGATGGCGAAGTGCGGGTCGCTGACACGGATCGGCGTGCCGTCGAGGAGGATTTCCCCGCGCGTACTGGGGGTGATGCCGAAGATCGTTTCAGCGACATTGGTGCGCCCCGAGCCCATCAGCCCGGCGATGCCCAACACTTCGCCGGCGTGCAGGTCGAACGACACGCCTTCGAACACGCCGTTGAGCGACAGGTCGCGAACCGACAGCAGCAACTTGCCCACGGGCTGGTCGCGCTCGGGAAACAGCTGGGTGAGTTCACGGCCAACCATCATCGAAATCAGGCTGTCGCCGTTCATGCTGTCGGCCCGCTGCAGACCGATATAGGCGCCGTCCCGGAACACCGCCACTTCATCGGCGATGGCGAACACTTCGTTCATCTTGTGGGTGATGTAGATGATGCCCTTACCCTGGGCCCGCAGGTCGGCAATGATCGAAAACAGGTGGGCGACCTCCGTCTCCGTAATGGCGGAGGTCGGCTCGTCCATGATCAGTACGTCGGAGTCGTAGGAAACGGCCTTGGCGATCTCGACCATCTGCCGCTCGGCGATGCTCAGGTTGCCGACCATCTCCTCTGGATCGAGGTTGATGCGCAGGCGTCCAAGCAATTCCGCCGTGCAGCGGTGCATCGCACGGTGGTCGACCATGTGCAGGCCGTTAAGCTGCTCGCGGCCGATCCAGATGTTCTCGGCGATGCTCATGTGGGGCATCAGGTTGAGCTCCTGATGGATCATGGCAATGCCCGATTGCAGCGCCGCCAGCGGCGACTGGAACACCACCGGCTCGCCACGCAGGCGGATTTCGCCGCTGTCGGGCTGGTAGATGCCGGCAATGATTTTCATCAGCGTGGACTTGCCCGCGCCGTTCTCGCCCATCAGCGCCAGCACGCTGCCGGGCCGCACGCGCAGTTGCACGTTGTCCAGCGCCACCACCCCGGGGAAGCCCTTGCTGATGTTGGTGATTTCCAGCAGATAAGGGTGCTCGGCGTCGTTCGTCGTCCCGGAGACAGGCGAGAGGGTTGAAGCCGAAGCGGTTGTGGAAGCGAACATGGTCACAGGCTCCTCGGTTGACAGGGTCGGCAGAGGCACGGCCAGGCGGTGCTCTGCCGGGTGTCAGTCGGTCTGAGATGAGCGGTTATTTGAAGGTGTTGACGTTTTCCGGGGTGATCAGCTTGAAAGGAATCACGATGGCCTGTTCGGGCAGCGTTTCCTTCTTCGCCAGTTTCACAGCGGCATCGATTGCGCCCTCGCCCTGCCCCTTGGCGTCCTGAAACACCGAGACCGAGAGGTCGCCTTTCTTGACCGCGCTCAGACCGTCCGGCGTGCCGTCGACACCGGCCACAAATACCTCACCTTTTTTGCCCGCCTGCTTCAGGGCCATGGCCGCACCGATGGCCATTTCGTCGTTGTTGGAGATGACCGCCTTGAAGTCGCGGCCCTGGGTCAGCCAGTCATTGGTGACGTCCATGCCTTTCTGCCGCTGCCAGGCGCCGGTCTGCTCCTGAGTGACCTTGATGTCGGGGTAGTTTTTCAGGACTTCCTTGACGCCCGCCGTGCGGTCGCGGGTCGAGTTATTGGCCAGCTCACCGAGCAAGATGACGACGTTGCCCTTGCCGTCCATTTTCTTGGCCAGGTATTCCATTTGCATGCGCCCGGCTTCCTTGTCGTCGGAGGTCACAGAGGCAACGCCTGCGGGCAGCTTCGGATCGTCCGGACGGCGGTTGACGTAGACCAGCGGAATGCCGGCATCCGTGGCAGCCTTGGTGATCTTCACGGTGGCTTCGGTGTCGACGGGGTTGACGATCAGTGCGTCAACCTTCTTGCCAATCAGCTCTTGCACCTGATCGAGCTGTTTGTTCACGTCATTGCGGCCATCGACAAACTGCAAATCGACGCCGCCCATGGCTTTGACTTTTTTGTCCATGTCCTCGCGCATGTAGGTCAGATACGTGTCATCGAACTGCGACATGGACACGCCGATCTTCAGGTCGGCGGCCAGGGTGGCGCCGCTGCTCAGCATGAGGGCTAGAGCGAGTGAGGTGAAACGGAGCGGGGTATTCATGAACGGTCTTTCTCCAGATTCTTGTTGTTGTAATGACAGGGATGATGACGGCTGGAGGTACTGACACTCAGCGCGGAGCAGTGCGCGCTGTGTCTGAAAGGTGCGCGACCGAACCACCCGATGCGCCGCATACCACAACGCCGCGGCGTTGGACGCAGAGCACATGGGCGATGGTTTCGAGGGCGGATTCGACAGCGGGGGCGGCGTTGATCAATCTGTGGGAAACAGCGCGGGGGATAGCAGGAAGCGCGAGTAAGAAGGGACGGCAAGCCTTGGCGGCTGATCTGAAGATATTCATTGGCGGTACCTGTCTGCGATTGGCTTTCTTGTTTTTGTGTCGCTCGTTCGGCCTGCTGCCGGGAAACCCGGCACCAGGCGCTGACGGCGATCGTCGGCAACCTGGAAATGACTCTATTGGAAAATAATTTCTACTTCAACAGCTTTTAGAATTAATTTCTATTTTCGGTTTGATGCGCCTCGTCCGGTCAATCCGGTGGGTGCAGCGCACTCCCTCGCGGGACATCCGGGTGCACGTCCTACAGCACAACCACCCTGCCCTCCATCGCGCTGATCCTCGCGGCATCCAGCACGCGGGCCGAGGCCACCGCATCGTTTGCATCCACAGGATTACGCCCCTGGTTCATCACCGCTTCCTGCCACTGCCGGTAAAACTCGGTCCAGCAGCCACGCTCCGACGGGACCCGCTCGCGGTGCTCGCCCTGCTCGAACCAGCCCCAGCGTCGGTGTTCTTCCACGCCCCAGCGATCGCCTTCGGATCGGGGGGACAACCCGGCCAGTGCGGCAGCTTCCTGACCGTCGAGGCCCTCCACGGTATAGCAGCCCTGTGAACCGTTGACTCGAAAACGCGGGCCCTGGGCGTTTTGCAGGCAGTTGCCCCAGAGGTGCGAAACCACGCCGTTGGCATGGGTCAGTGAAATAAAGAAGCCGTGATCGACCTTTTGCTCCGGCGTCGCGAACTCAAGCTCGGCGTACACCCGCTTCACCGGCCCGAACAGCAGCAGTGCCTGATCCACCAGATGGCTGCCGAGATCGCGGAGAATGCCGCCGCCGCTTTCCTTGCCAACCGAGGACGGCGAATAGCGCTCGACCCGGGACTCGAAGCGGCTGATGTCGCCGAGAACGCCCTGATCGATCAGCTTGCGCACGGTGAGAAAATCCGAGTCCCAGCGACGGTTCTGGTACACGCCCAGCAGCACGCCTCGGCGTTCGGCGGCGTCTACCAGTTCCTGGGCCGCCTGGGCATCCGGCGCGAACGGTTTGTCGCTGACGACCGGGACGCCGAGTTCGATGGCTTCGAGAATCAAGGCACGGCGGGAGGCCAGCGGCGTCGAGATCACCACCGCATCGACACCGGCCGCGACCAGATCGGCCAGGCTGTCGAAGGCCGGGACCTTGGGGTAATCGTTGCGCAGGTCCTGGCGGCGTTCCGGCGAACGGGTGACCACGCCGGCAAACGTCATGCCGGGCTGGCTGGCAATCAGCGGCGCGTGAAAGTAACGCCCGCCCTTGCCGTAGCCGATGAGTCCGATTTTCATAAGTAATCTCCTTGCCCTGTAGGAGCGTGGCTTTGTCCCGCGATCGGCGACGCAGTCGTCGTCAATCCAGCCAATGCGGTGTATCAGACACATCGCGTTGCCTGAATGTGCTGCCGGTTCCCGGCAGATCGCGGGACAAGCCACGCTCCTACAGGGCCTGTGTTCAATACTGGCGGGCCTTGGCCAACGCCGCTTTTTGCCGCTCGTACGCCTCGGCCGTTGTTCCAGTGGTCGACACCTGCGCCACGCCCACGCGCCACCACGACAGGTAGCCGTGGATCATGGTTTTCGGCAGCACCTTGATGTCGATCAGCGTCGAAACGGTCTGCGTGCGGGCATCGGCCAGTGCCGCCTCCAGCTCCCGGGCGTTGCTGACCTTGTAGGTCTTGCAGCCATAGGCCGCGGCACTCATGGCGAAATCCACCGGCACTAAGTCGCCATCCAGCTGACCGGTCTTGGGATTGCGATAGCGGAGCTCGGTGCCGAAACTGCCCATGCCGTTGCCCATCTGCAAATTGTTGATGCAACCGAAGGCCATGTTGTCGAGGAGCACCACGTTGATCTTGCGCCGTTCCTGAATCGACGTGGCCAGTTCCGAGTGCAGCATCATGTAGGAACCGTCACCCACCAGCGCGTACACCTCACGCTCCGGCGCCGCCATCTTCACGCCCAACGCGGCGTTGACCTCATAGCCCATGCAGGAATAGCCGTACTCGACGTGGTAACTGTCGACGCTGGTGCTGCGCCACGCCCGCTGCAAATCGCCGGGCAGACTGCCGGCCGCCGCGACGATGACCGCGTCCGAGGGTAATTGCTGGTTGAGCACCCCCAATACCCGGCTCTGGGTCAGGCACGAACCGGTCATTTCGATGAAATCGCGCAGCACCTGCGGGTCGAGATGACCGCTGACTTCCGGCTCGAAAGCCTCGGCCTGGTATTCCACGGCGTACAGCCGATCCACTTCCGCATCCAGAGCAGCCCTCGCCTCGCGCGGCTGAGTGCCCCACTGCGCGCGGTAGTCCCCCAACTGATCCGACAGGGAGAGAAGCGCGAGGCGCGCATCGGCCAACACCTGCACGCCATCCAGTTTCTGCACATCGAATGCGCCAACGTTGAGGTTGAGGAATTGCACGTCAGGGTTCTGGAACAGGGATTTGGAGCCGGTGGTGAAATCGCTGTAACGGGTGCCGACGCCGATGATCAGGTCCGCCTCCCGGGCCAGGGTATTCGCCGCCAGGGTGCCGGTCTCGCCGATGCCGCCCATGTTCAGTGGATGAGCGGAGACGATGGCGCTCTTGCCTGCCTGGGTTTCGCTGAATGGGATGCCGAAGCGCTCGGCGAACGCCTGCAACTCGGCGGCCGCACCGGAATAACGCACGCCGCCGCCACAGATCAGTAGCGGCTTGCGTTTGCCTTTGAGCAGCGTCACGGCATCGTTGAGCATCGCTTCGGTGGGCGGACGACGGTCGATGCGATGCACGCGCTTTTGCAGGAATGAATCGGGGTAGTCGTAGGCTTCGGCCTGAACATCCTGGGGCAGTGCCAGGGTGACGGCGCCGGTTTCGGCAGGGTCCGTGAGCACGCGCATGGCGTTGAGGGCCGCGCTCATCAGCTGCTCGGGGCGGTTGATGCGGTCCCAGTATTTGCTCACGGCCTTGAAGGCGTCGTTGGTGCTGATGCTGAGGTCGTGGAACTGTTCGATCTGTTGCAGCACCGGATCGGGCTGGCGACTGGCGTAGACATCGCCGGGCAGCAACAACAGCGGAATGCGATTGGCCGACGCGGTGGCCGCGGCAGTGATCATGTTGGCGGCGCCGGGGCCGACCGACGAGCTACAGGCGTAGACCTTGCGCCGCAGGTGTTGCTTGGCAAAACCCATGGCGGCGTGGCACATGCCTTGTTCGTTGCGGCCTTGATGGACGATGAGCTCGCCGCTGTCCTGCTCCAGCGCCTGGCCCAGGCCGAGCACGTTGCCGTGACCGAAAATGGTGAACACCCCGGCGACGAACTTGCTCTGCACGCCGTCGACTTCGACGTACTGGTTATCGAGAAACTTCACCAGGGCCTGGGCCATGGTCAATCGAGTCGTGGTCATGCTTGCACCTTGTTGTTATTGGCGGTGATGAAAGCCCTGGGAATGGTTAGCGGACTTGGCTGACTGGGCTGAATATTCAGACTCAGCGATGATCCCTGTGGGAGTGAGCTTGCTCACGAAGGGGCCGGTCCGTCTGGCACATCCCCAGTGGCCATACAGCCGCCTTCGCGAGCAAGCTCGCTCCCACATCGACCGCGTTCAGCAAACGATTAACGTTGTTCCCCTACTTCGCCGTCGGCATGCTGAATTCCGCGCCCTTGGCGATGCTGTCCGGCCAGCGCTGCATGACGCTCTTGTAGCGGCTGTAGAACCGCAGGCCTTCTTCGCCGTAGGCATGGTGATCGCCGAACAGCGAGCGCTTCCAGCCGCCGAACGAATGCCAGGCCATCGGCACCGGAATCGGCACGTTGATGCCCACCATGCCGACCTTGATGTTGCGCGCAAAGGCCCGGGCAATGCCGCCGTCGCTGGTGAAGCACGACACGCCGTTGCCGAATTCGTGGGCGTTGATCAGCTCCACCGCCGAGGCAAAATCGGGCACGTGGACGATGCCCAGCACCGGTCCGAATATTTCCTCCTTATAGATAGTCATCTCCGGCGTCACCTCATCGAACAGCGTGGCACCGACGAAGAAGCCCTGTTCCGCCCCCGGCACGGTGAAGTTGCGCCCGTCGACAATCAGCTTCGCGCCCTCTTGCACGCCCTGGGCGATGTAGCCTTCGACCTTGGCCTTGTGCACCGCCGTGACCAGCGGGCCCATGTCCGAGTCGGCGTTCATGCCGTTGCCGACCTTGAGGGCATCGATGCGCGGCAGCAGCTTGTCGATGAGTTTCTGCCCCACGTCACCCACCACCACGGCGATGGAAATCGCCATGCAGCGCTCGCCCGCCGAACCGTAGGCCGCGCCGATCAATGCGTCGGCCGCCTGATCCAGGTCGGCATCGGGCATGACGATCATGTGGTTTTTCGCACCGCCGAGGGCCTGCACGCGCTTGCCGTGGGCCGTGCCCTGCTGATGAATGTATTCGGCGATGGGCGTGGAGCCGACAAAGGAAATCGCCTCGATGCCCTTGTGCTGCAACAGCGCGTCCACGGCCACTTTGTCGCCCTGCACCACGTTGAACACGCCATCCGGCAGGCCCGCCTGTTTCAACAGTTGCGCCATCAGCAGACTTGCAGACGGGTCGCGTTCGGACGGCTTGAGGATGAAGCAGTTGCCGGTGACCAGCGCCATGGGGATCATCCACAGCGGCACCATCACCGGGAAATTGAACGGCGTGACGCCGGCGCAGACGCCCAGTGGCTGACGCAGGTTCCAGTTGTCGATGCCGCCACCGATGTTGTCGCTGTAGTCGCTTTTCAACAGGCTCGGCGCGCCACAGGCGAACTCGACGATTTCGATGCCACGGACCACTTCGCCCTTGGCATCGGAAAACACCTTGCCGTGCTCGCGGCAGATGATGGCCGCCAGCTCGTCATGGTGCTGGTCCAGCAGCTCCTTGAACTTGAACATGACCCGCGCACGGCGCAGGGACGACTGGTCTGCCCAGGCGGGAAACGCCGCCTGGGCAGCGGCAACGGCTTCATCGACGGTCTTCAGTTCCGCCAGCGCGACCCGGGCCTGCACGGCGCCGGTGGCCGGATTGAACACATCGCTGAAACGCTCGGCGCTGTCGTGAATCTGGCCGTTGATGTAGTGGCCAATGATCGGGGCAGTGCTCATTGAGGGGCTCCTTCCAATAGATTTACAAATCGAGCAGCCAGCTATGCTGCGGATCGTTATGAAATTGCCAGGCGCGTTTGGGGCCGGCCATCACGTTCAGGTAATAGGATTCGTAGCCGTACGGCACGGTGACCGGGTGATACCCCTTGGGCACCGTGACCAGGTCGTTGTTCTCCACGGCCATGGCCTGATCGATGCTGCGATCGTCGGTGTACACGCGCTGGAACACATAGCCCTGGGGCGGGTTGACCTGATGGTAATAGGTTTCTTCGAGAAAGCTCTGGTGCGGTAAATCATCTGTGTCGTGCTTGTGCGGCGGGTAGCTGGATGAGTGGCCCGAGGGCGTGCGCACCTCCACCACCAGCAACGAATGCGCGGGCTCGGAATCAGGGAGAATGTCGCAGACGTAACGGGTGTTGGCCGCCCGGCCGCGCACGCTGCGTTTCATCGTGTCGGGGGTGATGACTCGCGCCGGCAGGTCTTTGGACGCATCGCCGGGCGCCGCGCACACGGCAATCTGCACCGCGCTCAACGCCGTGACTTCGGCCTGGCTGCCCGGCGGCAGATACACCGCAAAGGGAGATTTGTCCTCGAACACGGACTGCCGATCACCTAGGTTTTCCCAGTTGAAACCGCCCTGCCCCGGCGCCTCGCCGCTGACGCTGATGCGACCGCTGAGCAGCACCAGGCAGATTTCCTTGTCGCCCGCACTCACCGGCAGACGTTCGCCGACGCTCAATCGATGGGCGGAGAAGCCGACGTACGTCAGCACGCCGTCGGCCAGCGCGACCACGTCGCGCCCTTCGGCCTTGCTCTTGACCAAGAGATTCATGTTCACAGACTCCTGTGTTCAGGCGGTTGTTGGGGCGTGCGGTGTTGTCGAGCGGAGTGATTGACCTGCGCGGCGGCCAGCAACGCGCGCAGGGTCTCGTAGCCTTTCTTTGCATAGGCATAGCTCGGCGCGACGGCCGGGTCCTGTTCCGCTTCGACCACCAGCCAGCCTTGGTAACCGGCCTGCATCAACACATCCAGCAGCGCGGCGAAATCGATGTCGCCATCGCCGGGCACGGTGAAGGTGCCGTTGACGATGCAGTCCGGAAAGCTCCACAAATGGTTGCGCGCCAGTTGCACCACTGGCTTGCGCACGTCCTTGAAGTGAACGTGACAGACGCGGTCGATGTGTTTGCTCAGCACTTGAAGCGGTTCGCCGCCGCCCATGTAGCAGTGACCGGAATCGAACAGCAGGCCGACTTCATCGCCCGTCAGCGCCATCAGCGTGTCGATGTCCTTCGGCGATTCCACGTACGCGCCCATGTGGTGGTGGTAGGCCAGGCGCACGCCCTGGGACAGGGTAAACCGGGCCAGCTCGGTGAGCTTGTCGGCGTAGGCCTGCCAGGCGCTGGCGCTGTGGAAACGCGGTCGCTCGACCAATCGAATGCGCTGACCCTGAATCGAATCGGCCACTTCGCCGTAAACCAGCACCGTGGCGCCATTGTGCTTGAGCAGCTCGACGTGGCTGGCGATGGCGTCGATTTCCTCGGCCGCCGAGCGGCTGGCGAGCCGACCGGAATACCAGCCCGACACCAGCGCCAGGTCATAGGGGCGCAACACATCGGCCACGCCTTGGGCATCCTTGGGGAATTTGCCGTTGAGCTCGAAGCCTTCGTAGCCGATTTCCTTGCCCTCACTCAGCGCGGTGCTCAGGGGCGTTTCGCCGCCGAGGGCCGGGAGGTCGTCGTTGCTCCAGGAAATCGGGTTGATGCCAATTCGGATTGCAGAAGCGGGCATGGCTGCACCTTTATTGTTGTTATCTCGTTCAACTGAAAACAGAGGCCGCGGGTTCTGACGTCAGGCCCGGGCGTCGCGCCAGGATTCGATGAGGAAACCGAAATTGCTCTGCACCCGCGTGATCAGGCCCGCGTCATCGATTTCGCCTTCCAGCCAGGCTCGGCTGGGCTCGTGAAAAATCGTCCGGCCGACGGCAAAACCCCGGCAGGTGGTGCTTTTCGCCGCCTGACGAAAACCGGCCGCCAGGGTTTCGGCGGGCGCGTTCAGCCCCAGCAACACCACGCCCCGGCAGTACGGATCGCGCTCGTGAATCAGCGCGTCGAGCTGCTCCCAGACCTCGGCGGGCTGCGACTCGATTTTCCACCAGGCCGGGTAAATGCCGAGGTTGTAGAGGCGCTTGAGGGAACGGTAGATAACGTCTGGATGGGTCGAAGGATGATCCTTGGGCGGAATAACCTCCAGCAGCAGTTCGTGACCACTGGCCAGTGCCGCCTGATACAGCCCCAGCAGTTGCGCTTCCTGTTCCAGGCGCAGCATCGGCTCGTCGTCCGGGTGGTATTGCACCAGGCACTTGATGATCTGTTCCTGAGGCCAGCTTTGCAGCGTGCTGCCCACCGAACGCCCGTGCTCGAACGCCAACGGGCGTGAACCCTGGACTTCCACCGGGCGAGCCACCCACCAGCCGCGCCCGCTGGCGGCATTCAGTGAATCCTGACCGAAGCGCTGATCCGCCAGCACGCCGACATCGGCAGCGATGCCGCGCGTGTGCAACTCGGCTTCGACCCGCGCGACCGCTTGCACGAACAACTGCTTGAGCTGGCCGATACAGGCCGGATCGCGCCCGGCCTTTTGCGCCAGCTCCACCAGTTGCCCGCGGTGATCGAAGGCGAAGATGAACAACGGCTGCCATTCGCGACGGGGCACGCTGACCCGGTGCAGGCGCTGCAGCACCGCGTCCTGATCGGGTCGGGTAATCGGCACCGGGCTGTTGAACAGGTATTCCAGTTCGACCAGCGTCGGCATGGCCGGCGCGCACGCATGCCGCGACACCACCAGACCGCCGCAGGCATTCGCCAACTGGCAGCAGCGCTCATCGCTCTCGTCGTTGAGCCAACCCTTGAGAAAGCCGGACATAAACGCATCGCCCGCGCCCAGCACATTCAGCACTTCGACGCGCACGCCGGGGTAGATCGCGCCGTCTTCCAGCTTTGCCGGAATCGCACCGTGAATCACCGTGCAGCCTTGGGGCCCAAGCTTCACCACCAGGGTCGCGGCACTGAGTTCGCGGACCCGACGCAGGGCGCTGAGCAAATCGGTCGTGCCACCGGCGATGAGGAATTCTTCTTCGGTGCCGACGATCAGGTCGAAGCGCGGCAGGATGCGCTGCACGTGCTGGCTGACGGTGTCGTTGGCGACAAAGCGCGTCTCGCCGTCAGCCTTGCCGGCCAGGCCCCAGAGCACCGGGCGGTAATCGATGTCGAGGACGCGTTTGACGTGGTGTTTTTCGGCGTAGTCCAGCGCCTGACTGCTGGCGCGGAACACCTGATCGGTGGAGAAATGCGTGCCGGTGATCAACAGCGCCTTGCTGGAGGCGATCTGCGCTTCGTCGATGTCTTCCGGTTGCAGCGCCATGTCGGCGCAGTTCTCGCGGTAGAACACCAGCGGAAAGGTTTCGCGGTCCTTGATGCCGAGCAGGACCATGGCGGTCAGGCGTTCGGCGTCGACCTTGACGCCGCTGACGTCGCAGCCTTCCCGCGCCAGGGACTCCACCAGAAAACGGCCCATGTGGTCGTCGCCAACGCGGGTCAGCATGGCGGATTTCACACCCAACCGTGCGGTGCCAAACGCGATGTTGGCGGAGGAGCCGCCGAGGTATTTGGCGAAACTGCTGACGTCCTCCAGGCGCGCGCCGATCTGCTGCGCGTAGAGATCGACACCCAGGCGCCCGAGACAAATCACGTCCAGCTGACGCCCAGTGGCAAAACGAGTCTGGCCCATGCCGGCCCCTCTTCTTTTATTGTTATGGATATGAGTGCTGATGCCCTTGCCTGCGAAACCGATGCTTGCAAGCGAGTTCGTGGATGCAGACTAGAACGGCGCCGGGCCTTGATCAATGAATTTTTCTAAATTATTTTCAGGTGGAATATTTATTCCACTTTGCATTGCGGGTCACAGCCTGCAAAACTGGCCGCCTGTCTTCCCGGACAATCCGCCAAGCCACCACCCGCCAAAGGATTTGCACGTATGTCCAGCCTCGATCAGCCAGGCGCGCCCGATACCGGAGCCGACGGCGAAACGCCCGTCACCGCCGCGCCGGAGACCGCCGATGCCCTGCTCAAGCTGATCACGGCCGAATACGAGAGCCTGCCGCGCCAGCTCAAACGCATCGCCAGCTACATGAGCCAGCAGAGCGACCGGATCATGGTCGACCGCATCAGCGACATCGCCCGGGAATGCGAGGTGCATCCTTCGGCCATTGTGCGGTTCTCCCAGCGCTTCGGCTTCAGCGGATTCAGCGAAATGCAGGCGCTGTTTCGCGAGGCCTACACCCACAAAACCACCCCGGTGCAGAACTACCAGCAACGCATTCGCAGCATGATCGCCAACAAATCCCAGAAGGCCAGCGCCGGCGACCTGGCCCGCGAATGCGTGAACGCCACACTGTCGGGGCTGGAACGGCTGGCGCTGGAACTGGACGACGAAGCGTTCGAGAAAGCCGTGGACCTGGTGGTCAACGCCGACAACATCTACGTGGTCGGGGTACGACGCTCCTTCGCCGTCGCCGACTATCTGGTCTACAACCTGCAGCACACCAATAAGCGCATCCACCTGATTTCCGGCCTCGGCGGCAGTTACCGCGAGCAGATGCGCAGCGTGCGCGCCAATGACCTGGTAATCGCCATCAGCTTCACGCCCTACGGCAAGGAAACCCAGCACTGTCTGCGCATCGCCCAGCATCATCAGGCCAAGACCTTGATCATTACTGACAGCAATCTGTCGCCCCTGGCCAAGCGCGCCAACGCCGTGCTGCTGGTCAACGAAGGCAGCTCGTTCGCGTTTCGTTCGCTCAGCGCTACGTTGTGTTTGTGTCAGGCACTGTTCATTGCCGTGGCCTATCGACTGGAGCTGAAGGTGGACGAGATCTCCGAGCAGGCCGGTTTCGACGATTAACTGGCAGCCTTGTACAAACCCGACGAGCTGTATAACTTTGGTATAGCTTTTTAACATCACCTGCGTGATTATCCGCTGGACTGCACAGGGAACACGCATCTGAGCTGACTCTCGCTCGCACGGTCATGGACCTGGACCCTCGCCTCTCCACCTGCGTGAGCCGCCATCATGTTTTTCGACTCGTCCAAGAATAAAATCATCCAGGACCTGCAGCTGACCGTCGCCCATCAGGCCAGTCTGCTGGAAGCGATCAATCGCTCGATGGCCAGCATCGAGTTCGATCTGAACGGTGTGGTGCTCAAGGCAAACGACAACTTCTTCAACACCATGCGCTACCGGCCCGAGCAGGTCATCGGTAAAGAGCACCGCATGTTCTGCACCCCGGAACACGCGCGCAGCCCTGAGTACGCTCAGTTGTGGTCACGTTTGCGCAGCGGCGAGTTTGTGACCGCGACGTTCCAGCGTGTCGCCGGCGACGGCAGCACGGTGTGGCTGGAGGCCAGTTACAACCCGGTCAGGGATTCGGACGGCAAGGTCATCCGGGTGGTCAAGTACGCCATGGACGTGACCGCCAAGCTTCAGGCCGAGAGCGAAACCCACAACAAGTTGCAGGCCATCGACCGCGCCATGGCGGTGATTGAGTTCGACCTGGACGGCACGATCATCGCGGCCAATGATAACCTCCTGCGTTTGTTGGGCTACAGTCGGCAGGAGTTGTTGGGCAAAAGCCACAAGATGCTCTGCCCACCTGAGTTCAGCAACAGCGCCGATTATCAGGACTTCTGGCGTCGGTTGAACAAGGGTGAGTTTTTCAGCGATCAGTTCAAGCGCGTCGGCAAGCAGGGCCGAACGCTCTGGCTGGAGGCGTCCTATAACCCGGTGTATGACGCCAGCGGCAAGCTGTGGAAGGTGGTGAAGTTTGCGTCGGATGTGACCGCGCGTATTCAGAAGCACGAGGAGGATTCCCAGAGTGCTGCGCAGGCCTATCACATTTCGGTGCAGACGCAGAAATACGCTGAGCAAGGCACGCAGGTGATTCAGCAGGCGGCCAGTGAGATGCGTCAGATTTCGCAGAATATCGATGATTCGTCGCGGATCATCGGTCAGTTGGGTGAGCGCTCGGAGCAGATTACGGCGATCGTGAACACGATTCGCAGTATTGCGGATCAGACGAATCTGTTGGCGTTGAATGCGGCGATCGAGGCGGCCCGGGCCGGCGATCAGGGCCGTGGGTTTGCGGTGGTGGCCGATGAGGTTCGGCAACTGGCGGGTCGTACGAGTCGGTCGACGCAGGAGATTTCGGAGATGATTCAGGTGATTCAGACTGAGACGCGTCAGGCGATTGTGAGTATGGACAATACGCGGAGTACGGCGGTGAAGGGTGTGGATCTGGCGGATCAGGCGGGGGCTGCGATTGTGCAGATCAGTTCGGGGACGAATGATGCGGTGGATGCCGTCAAAATGTTCGCTGGGCGGGATTGATCTTTGAGATCAAGATCAAGATCAAGATCAAGATCTAGGGTGTCTGCCTGGGGGCAGACTGTTTCGCCTTCGGCGAGTTACTTGGAAAAGCACCCCAAGTAACCAAGGGTGCTTGCTC
>NZ_MDEN01000046.1 GCF_001705435.1 Pseudomonas graminis | reverse complement strand
GCTCCGTGGGCCCGCCGCCATCCGCCATCCATGGCGGGGGGCGGCTCTCGCGGCATCCATGCCGCTCGGCCCACTCCGCGAAACCTCCGTTCAGCCTGCACCCAAGTCGCGATTGGTGTCGTCTGGAACTCTTGTGTTCGAAGATCAAGATCAACAGCTTCCCGGCTGAAGCCGGTCCTACTGACACCGCGCGCAGTCAGTGGGACCGGCTTTAGCCGGGAAGGGGCCAGTGGGTTCACCATCAATTTCGCGGTCTACACACCGACGCCTTTCCGGCTAAAGCCGGTCCTACAGTCGGTGTCGCCCGCACTTCTGATCGTTCCCACGCTCCGCGTGGTAACGCAGCCCCGGACGCTCCGCGTCCTACAGACGAAGCGGATTCAGGCCTGGCGAGGTGACGCGGAGCGTCACAGGATGCATTCCCACGCGGAGCGGGGGAACGATCGACACCGCGCAGGTCGTAGGGCCGGCTTCAGCCGGGAAGCTGTTGATTTGCTCCTTATTTGCTTTTGATCTTCATACGCAAGAGGCTCAAACACCGCCAATCGCGACTTGGGTGCAGGCTGAACGCAGACGACGCGGAGTGGGTCGAGCCGCATGGATGCGGCGAGAGCGCCGTCAGGACATGGATGTCCGTTCGGCGCGGGCCCACGGAGCGTCGTTGGAGTGAGGGAACCCGACGAAGGAGGGCCAAACCAGGAGCAGGCACTTTTGGTTACTTTTAGTGCTTTTTAAAAGTAACTCGCCGAAGGCGAAACAGTCTGCCCCTAGGCAGACGCTATTGATCTCAAACCTTCAGGCGCCGCCGAGAATCGGGAAATATCGATTTGTTACCGCACATCCGCCCCGGTAACCTCCCGCCCCGCCGTGGGGCCTTTCCACCCGAAAACAAAGCATTTCATCGCCCCGAATCAACCCGCTCCCACGCTGGACTTGCCGGATCATAAGGCTTTGCCAATAATGGGCGCGTTATTTGCTTCGTTGATAGGTTTGCCAACTCTGGCACTTGCATAAAGCTTTTTGGATGTCAATTAGCCTGAATACGATTTCATGCGCTTCTGTAACTAGTTGTCGCATTGAAGAAATATCGACTTTCAGCCTGCCGCTAAAATGCCGACCACTCGCCGAAGGCTAGTCGGGTCCAGAGACCCGCCGGCACCTCGCGTCGCAATTTCTGATTCCTCCTGTTCATTGAGCGCCTCGCTCACTGCCATTTGTCGCGTTATACCGATGGAGTTCCAAGAAATGAAAAAGCTCATGCTGCTGGGTGCGCTGGCACTGACCGTATTGGCACAGCCCGTATTCGCCGATGAAAAGCCCATGAAGATCGGCATCGAAGCGGCATACCCTCCGTTTGCCTCCAAGGCACCGGACGGCAGCATCGTCGGCTTCGACTACGACATCGGCAACGCCCTGTGCGAAGAGATGAAGGTCAAGTGCGTATGGGTCGAGCAGGAATTCGACGGCCTGATCCCCGCGCTGAAAGTGCGCAAGATCGACGCCATCCTGTCCTCGATGTCCATCACCGAAGACCGCAAGAAGTCCGTCGACTTCACCAACAAGTACTACAACACCCCGGCCCGCCTGGTCATGAAGCAGGGCACCGTCGTCAGCGATGGCATGACCGAACTCAAGGGCAAGAACATCGGCGTGCAGCGTGGCTCGATCCACGAGCGTTTCGCCCGCGAAGTCCTGGCCCCGCTGGGTGCTGAAATCAAGCCGTACAGCTCGCAGAACGAAGTCTATCTGGACATCGGCGCCGGTCGTCTTGACGGCACCGTGGCCGACGCCACCCTCCTGCAGGACGGCTTCCTGAACACCGAATCCGGCAAAGGCTACGCGTTCGTTGGCCCGGCCTTCACCGACGTCAACTACTTCGGCGACGGCGTCGGCATTGCCGTGCGCAAAGGCGACAAGGCTGATCTGGACAAGCTCAACGCAGCCATCGCGGCCATTCGTGCCAACGGCAAATACAAAGCCATTCAAGACAAGTACTTCGACTTCGACATCTACGGCAAGTAACGTGGTTTGAAGCCGTCAATGGCGCAAGCAGCCGGTCACCGTACCGACTGATTGCGCCATTTTTCTATCCCGCGCTTGAGGGCCAAACAACATGTTGAAAGGTTACGGAGCCGTCATCCTCGACGGTGCATGGCTGACCTTGCAGCTCGCTCTGTGCTCCATGGCGCTGGCGATCGTGCTCGGCCTGATTGGCGTGGCATTGCGGCTGTCGCCGGTGCGCTGGCTGGCATGGCTGGGCGATCTGTATTCCACCGTGATCCGCGGCATTCCCGATCTGGTGCTGATTCTGCTGATTTTCTACGGCGGTCAGGACCTGCTCAACCGCATCGCGCCGCTGCTCGGTCACGACGACTACATCGACCTGAACCCGCTGGTGGCCGGCATCGGCACGCTGGGTTTCATTTTTGGCGCGTACCTGTCGGAGACCTTCCGCGGCGCGTTCATGGCCATCCCGAAAGGGCAGGCCGAAGCGGGCATGGCCTACGGCATGAGCAGTGGCCGGGTGTTCTTCCGCATTCTGGTGCCGCAGATGATTCGGCTGGCGATCCCCGGGTTCACCAATAACTGGCTGGTACTGACCAAGGCCACCGCGCTGATTTCCGTGGTCGGTCTGCAGGACATGATGTTCAAGGCCAAGCAGGCGGCCGATGCCACCCGCGAACCCTTCACTTTCTTCCTCGCAGTCGCGGCCATGTACCTGGTGATCACCAGTGTCTCGCTGCTGGTACTGCGCTACATCGAAAAACGTTACTCGGCCGGCGTAAGGGTGGCAGACCTATGATTTTCGACTACAACGTCGTCTGGGAAAGCCTGCCGCTGTACGTCGGCGGCCTGCTGATCACCCTCAAACTGCTCGCGCTGTCACTGTTCTTCGGCCTGCTCGCCGCACTGCCGCTTGGCCTGATGCGCGTGTCGAAAATCGCCTGGGTCAATCTGCTGGCCTGGAGCTACACCTACGTCATTCGCGGCACGCCGATGCTGGTGCAGTTGTTCCTCATCTACTACGGGCTGGCGCAGTTCGAAGCGGTGCGTGAAAGCATTCTGTGGCCGTGGCTGTCGAGCGCTACCTTCTGCGCGTGCCTGGCCTTCGCCATCAACACCAGCGCCTACACCGCTGAAATCATCGCCGGCAGCCTGAAGTCCACGCCGCCGGGCGAGATCGAGGCGGCGCGGGCGATGGGCATGTCCAAAGCCAAGATGTACCGCCGCATTCTGCTGCCGTCGGCCCTGCGCCGGGCGCTGCCGCAGTACAGCAACGAAGTGATCATGATGCTGCAGACCACCAGTCTGGCGTCCATCGTCACGTTGATGGACATCACCGGTGCGGCGCGCGCGGTCAACGCCCAGTTCTACCTGCCGTTCGAGGCCTACATCACCGCAGGCGTTTTCTACCTGTGCCTGACGTTCATTCTGGTGAAACTGTTCAAGCTGGCCGAGCGCCGCTGGCTCAGTTACCTCGCCCCGAGGAAGCACTGATATGCAGCGCATCGATCACGATTTGCCGTGGGGCAACCTCGGCACCCAGCGCACCTTGAGTGTGTTCCGATTCGGGCAGGGCGAGCGCAAGGCCTACATTCAGGCCAGCCTGCACGCCGATGAGTTGCCGGGCATGCGCACCGCCTGGGAGTTGAAGAAACGCCTGACACAGCTGGAAGAGCAGGGCCTGCTCAAAGGCGTCATCGAGCTGGTGCCGGTCGCCAACCCGATCGGTCTGGGCCAGTTGCTGCAGGGCAACCATCAGGGCCGTTTCGAGTACGGCAGCGGCAAGAACTTCAACCGCGATTTCACCGAACTCAGCGAGCCAGTTGCCTTGGCGCTGGCGGGCAAGCTCGGCGACGACCCCCACGCCAACATCAAGCTGATTCGTCAGGCCATGGCCGACGTGCTCGAGCAATTGCCGCCTGCCGGCAGCGAGCTGGCCGGCATGCAGCGCGTTTTGCTCAGTCATGCCTGCAGCGCCGACGTGGTGCTGGACCTGCATTGCGACACCGACGCCTCGCTGCACATGTACGCCTTGCCCCAGCACTGGCCCCAATGGCGTTCGCTGTCGGCGCATCTGGGGGTGACCGTTGCGCTGCTGGCCGAAGATTCCGGCGGCAGCTCGTTCGACGAAGCCTGTTCGCTGCCGTGGCTGCGTTTGTCCAAGCACTTCCCGGACGCGCAGATTCCGCTGGCCTGCCTGGCCACCACCCTGGAGCTGGGCGGTCAGCTCAACACCGGCAAGGCCGAAGCCGAGGCCTACGCCGAAGGCATTCTGGCGTTTCTGGCCGAGCAGGGCCTGATCGGCGGCGAGTGGCCGCAACCGGTCCATGAGGCTTGCGAGGGCATGCCCTTCGAAGGCACCGAAATGATTTATGCGCCCCATCCCGGCGTGCTGACGTTTTTACGTCCGGCGGGAGCCTGGGTCGAACCCGGCGAACCGCTGTTCGAGGTCATTGACCCGTTGACCGATCGCGCCACCACCGTCTGTGCCGGCACCGCCGGGGTGCTGTTCGCCATTGAAAAACTGCGTTACGCCCAGCCGGGCTTCTGGATGGCCAAAGTGGCCGGCCGCACGCCGATGCGCAGCGGCCGCCTGCTCAGTGACTGATTACTTGTGAGAACCGACATCATGAACAAACTGGAAGTCCAGGACCTGCACAAGTGCTATGGCAGTCACGAAGTGCTCAAAGGCGTTTCGCTGACCGCCAGAGCCGGCGATGTCATCAGCATCATCGGCTCCAGCGGCTCGGGTAAAAGCACCTTTCTGCGCTGCATTAACTTGCTGGAGCAGCCAAAATCCGGCCGCATCCTGCTCAACAACGAAGAGCTCAAGCTCGTCTCCAACAAGGCCGGCGGCTTGAAGGCGGCGGATCCCAAACAGCTGCAGCGCATGCGTTCGCGCCTGTCGATGGTGTTTCAGCACTTCAACCTGTGGTCGCACATGACCGCGATGGAAAACATCATCGAGGCGCCCGTGCACGTCCTGGGCGTGCCGAAGAAAGAAGCGCTGGAAAAGGCCGAACATTACCTGAACAAGGTCGGTGTCTATCACCGCAAGGACGCTTACCCGGGGCACATGTCCGGCGGCGAACAGCAGCGCGTGGCGATTGCCCGGGCGCTGGCCGTGGAACCGGAAGTCATGCTGTTTGACGAACCAACGTCCGCCCTCGACCCCGAGCTGGTCGGCGACGTGCTGAAAGTCATGCAGGCGCTGGCTCAGGAAGGCCGAACCATGGTGGTGGTCACCCACGAAATGGGCTTCGCCCGTGAAGTGTCGAACCAGCTGATCTTCCTGCACAAGGGTCTGGTCGAAGAGTCCGGCAACCCCCGTGAAGTGCTGGTCAATCCGAAATCCGAGCGTCTGCAGCAGTTCCTGTCCGGCAGTTTGAAGTAGCCCGCCCGCCACGTGAGAGCGGTGCGTTTTGCATCAGAACGGTTCATGCTGCGCGTCATCCAGACCGCAGCCATTGACTGCAGGTTACAGAATCCCATCGCATGCCAGGCGTGCGACCCCTTTTAGCGACACGTTTCGGACTGCACGCCATGACTGCCCATCGAATCGGATTTCTCATCTGGCCCGGCACCAAAGCCTTGACCCTGGCGCTGGCGGAGGAAGCCCTGCGTGTTGCTCAGCGCGTTCACCCCGAAGTGGTTTACGAACTGTCGTTTCTGCAGGCCGAGCCGCCCGTTGACGATGCCGGTTGGCAGCTGCCGGGCGAGCCGTGGGTCGGTCGTCTGGAAGGGTTTCAGAAGCTGTTTCTGCTGGCCGACGAGCCGCCGGCGCTGATGTCTTCGGCCCTCGGTGGCGCGCTCAAGCAACTGGTTCGTGCCGGTTGCGTGATCGGTGGATTGTCGGCGGGCGTGTACCCGCTGGCGCAGTTGGGTCTGCTCGACGGTTACCGTGCCGCGGTGCACTGGCGCTGGCAGGATGATTTTGCGGAACGCTTCCCCAAGGTCATCGCCACCAGTCATTTGTTCGATTGGGATCGCGATCGCCTGACGGCCTGCGGCGGGATGTCCGTATTGGATCTGTTGCTCGCGGTGCTGGCCCGTGATCATGGCGCCGAGCTGGCCGGCGCGGTGTCGGAAGAACTGGTGGTGGAGCGCATCCGTGAAGGCGGCGAGCGGCAGCGGATTCCATTGCAAAATCGTCTCGGTTCCAGCCACCCGAAGCTGACCCAGGCCGTGCTGTTGATGGAAGCCAACATCGAAGAACCGCTGACCACCGACGAAATCGCCCAGCACGTGTGCGTGTCGCGCCGTCAGTTGGAGCGCATCTTCAAGCAGTACCTCAATCGCGTGCCGAGCCAGTACTACCTCGAACTGCGCCTGAACAAGGCCCGACAGATGCTGATGCAGACCAGCAAATCGATCATTCAGATCGGCCTGTCCTGCGGGTTCTCCTCAGGGCCGCATTTCTCCAGCGCCTACCGCAACTTCTTCGGCGCCACCCCCCGCGAAGACCGCAACCAGCGCCGCAGCAGCAGCCCGTTCGAATTGTCCTCGGTGCCCGCCGAGCGCGGCTGAATATTCGGCCTGGCCTGTTTCGAATCAGCACTGCTCCAGGCGCACGCCACCGGTTAAACTGCGCCTTTGTGACGCAATTTGTCGCATTGCCGAAAACCCCGTAAAAAGCCGGTTTGGCGCTATAAGAAGTTGTCGCTTGGCGGCAAGGCCCGGCCCGAATCAGTCCTTACAATCCTTCCATCGCTCGCCTGTCCCAGGCAGGCGTTCCTCTTCAGGAGACTCCGATGTCCGTTGAGCAAGTACCGGTGCAACGTGCCGATTTCGACCAGGTGATGGTTCCCAACTATGCCCCGGCAGCGTTTATCCCCGTGCGCGGTCAGGGCTCTCGCGTCTGGGATCAGTCGGGGCGTGAACTGATTGATTTCTCCGGCGGCATCGCGGTCAACGTGCTGGGCCACGCGCACCCTGCGCTGGTCGGCGCGCTGACCGAACAGGCCAACAAGCTGTGGCACGTTTCCAACGTCTTCACCAACGAACCGGCGCTGCGCTTCGCCAAAAAGCTGGTCGACGCCACTTTCGCCGACCGCGTCTTCTTCTGTAACTCCGGCGCTGAAGCCAACGAAGCTGCGTTCAAGCTGGCCCGCCGCGTTTCCCACGATCTGTATGGCCCGGACAAGTACGAAATCGTCGCAGCCCTGAACAGCTTCCACGGTCGCACCCTGTTCACCGTGAGCGTCGGCGGTCAGCCGAAATACTCCGACGGCTTCGGCCCGAAAATCACTGGCATTACCCACGTCCCGTTCAATGACCTCGACGCGCTGAAAGCCGCCGTCTCGGACAAGACCTGCGCGGTGGTGCTGGAGCCGATCCAGGGCGAGGGCGGCGTGCTGCCTGCCGAACTCGACTACCTGCAAGGCGCGCGCAAGTTGTGTGACGACCACAACGCGCTGCTGGTCTTCGACGAAGTCCAGAGCGGCATGGGCCGCAGCGGTCACCTGTTTGCCTACATGCATTACGGCGTGACGCCGGACATCCTCTCCAGCGCGAAAAGCATTGGCGGCGGCTTTCCGATGGCGGCCATGCTGACCACCGAAAAACTCGCCAAGCACCTGGCCGTTGGCGTCCACGGCACCACCTACGGCGGCAACCCGCTGGCGTGCGCGGTGGGCGAGGCGGTCATCGACGTGATCAACACCCCGCAAGTGCTGGCCGGGGTGAAGGCCAAGCATGAACGGTTCAAGGCCCGTCTGGAGAAGATCGGTCAGCAGTACGGCGTGTTCAGCCAGGTGCGCGGCATGGGTCTGTTGATCGGCTGCGTGTTGACCGAGGCCTGGAAGGGCAAGGCCAAGGACTTCTTCAACGCCGCCGAGCAAGAAGGCGTGATGGTGCTTCAGGCCGGTCCGGATGTGGTGCGTTTCGCGCCGAGTCTGGTGGTCGAAGACGCCGACATCGACGAAGGCTTGAACCGTTTTGAACGGGCGGTGGCCAAGCTGGCCGGGGCGTAACGCCCTTCGCTGATGGACGCATAACCTCTGTAGGAGTGAGCTTGCTCGCGATAACGGTGTGTCAGCGAAACACTTGGATCAGACACGACGCATTCGCGAGCAAGCTCGCTCCCACTAGGTTGAGCACCGCTTCACCTTTTGTTTTTTCCTGTGCCGGTCAACCGGCCCGATTTTTTCTCAAGGAGTGACACCATGCTGGTGATGCGCCCCGCGCAAATGGCGGATCTGAGCGAGGTTCAACGACTCGCGGCAGACAGCCCGATTGGTGTCACATCCCTGCCGGATGACGCTGGACGTCTGGGTGACAAGATTGCCGCGTCCGAAGCCTCGTTCTCGGCGGAAGTCAGCTTCAATGGCGAAGAGACCTACTTCTTTGTCCTCGAAGACACAGAAGCAGGTCGTCTGGTGGGTTGTTCCGGGATCGTCGCCTCGGCGGGCTATTCCGAGCCGTTCTACAGCTTTCGCAACGAAACTTTCGTCCACGCCTCCCGCGAACTGAAGATCCACAACAAGATTCACGTGCTTTCGCAGTGCCACGACCTCACAGGCAACAGCCTGCTGACCAGCTTCTACGTGCTGCCTGAACTGGTTGGCACGCTGTGGTCCGAGCTCAACTCCCGCGGCCGTTTGCTGTTCGTCGCCAGCCACCCGGAGCGCTTCGCCGATTCAGTGGTCACCGAGATCGTTGGTTACAGCGACGACCACGGCGACTCCCCGTTCTGGGACGCCATCGGGCGCAACTTCTTCGACATCAACTACGCCGAAGCCGAGCGCCTGTGCGGGCTGAAAAGCCGGACCTTCCTCGCCGAGCTGATGCCCCATTACCCGATCTACGTGCCGCTGCTGCCCGATGAAGCGCAAGAAGCCATGGGCCAGGTCCATCCGCGCGCGCAGATCACCTTCGACATCCTGATGCGCGAAGGCTTCGAGACCGACCACTACATCGACATCTTCGACGGCGGGCCGACTCTGCACGCGCGGGTGTCCGGCATTCGCTCCATCGCCCAGAGCCGCGTCGTGCCGGTCAAGGTCGACACGGTCAGCACCGGTGATGCGGTCAAGGGTGGCCGACCTTATCTGGTTTCCAATGGCCAGCTGCAGGATTACCGCGCGGTGATGCTGGAACTGGACTGGGTGCCCGGCAAACCGGTGGCCCTGAGCCTGGCCGCGGCCGAAGCGCTGGGCGTCGGCGAAGGCGCCAGTGTGCGTATCGTCGCGGTCTGACAACCGGGTCATGTTGGGTTGAGATGAGTTGACGGCGACCGGTGCTGCAGTGGCAGGCCGACGCCGTAAAGCAGGTTAGCGAGTTCGCCGGGGGTTGCAGAACCCACGGCTTGAGGAGAAAGCATGATCGTTCGTCCCGTACGCAGCAGTGACCTTCCGGCGCTGATCGAGCTGGCGCGTAGCACCGGCGCAGGCCTGACCACCTTGCCGGCCAATGAAGAGCGTCTGGCGCACCGGGTCGGCTGGGCCGAGAAAACCTTCCGTGGCGAGGCCGGGCGGGGCGACGCCGACTACCTGTTTGTGCTCGAAGACGACGACGAGAAAGTCGTGGGCATTTCTGCGGTCGCCGGCGCTGTGGGACTGCGCGAGCCCTGGTACAACTATCGGGTGGGCCTGACGGTCAGCGCTTCTCAAGAGCTGAACATCTACCGCGAGATCCCGACGCTGTTTCTGGCCAACGACCTCACCGGCAACTCCGAGCTGTGCTCGCTGTTCCTCCACGCGGACTACCGCAATGGCCTCAATGGCCGGTTGCTGTCCAAGGCGCGGATGTTGTTCATCGCTGAATTCCCGGAGCTGTTCGGCACCAAGACCATCGCGGAAATGCGCGGCATCTCCGACGAGCAGGGACACTCGCCGTTCTGGGAAAGCCTGGGCCGGCACTTCTTCAAAATGGAATTCAGTCAGGCCGACTACCTCACCGGTGTCGGTAACCGCGCTTTTATTGCCGAGCTGATGCCGAAGTTTCCGCTGTACAGCTGCTTCCTCTCGGAGGCCGCGCGCGAGGTCATCGGCCGCGTACACGTCAGCACCGAACCGGCGCTGGCCATGCTCAAGGCCGAAGGCTTCAGCTATCAGGGTTACGTCGACATCTTCGACGCAGGACCCGCTATCGAGTGTGAGACCAGCAAGATCCGCGCAGTCCGTGACAGCCAGGCCCTGGTGCTGGCGGTCGGGACGCCGGGTGACGATGCGACGCCATTCCTTATTCATAACCGCAAGCGCGAAGACTGCCGCGTGACCGCTGCGCCGGCGCGTTTCGCCGCCGGCACCCTGGTGGTGGACCCGCAGACGGCCAAGCGCTTGCGCCTCAGCGCCGGTGATCAGGTTCGCGCCGTGCCGCTGTCGCCTGCCCGGGAGAGTATTTGATGAACACCTTGTATATCGGCGGTGCCTGGCAGGACGGCCAGGGCGACGCATTCAATTCCCTGAACCCGGTGACCCAGCAGGTGATCTGGTCCGGCAAAAGCGCAACGGCTGAACAGGTCGACGCGGCGGTCAAATCGGCTCGTCAGGGGTTTCCGGCCTGGGCGACGCGTAGCCTGGACGAGCGCATTGCCGTGCTCGAAGCCTTCGCTGCTGCGCTGAAGAGCCGCGCTGATGAAATCGCCCGTTGCATCGGTGAGGAAACCGGCAAACCGCTGTGGGAATCGGCGACTGAAGTGACCAGCATGGCTAACAAAGTCGCGATCTCGATTCAGAGCTACCGCGAGCGGACGGGCGAGAAGAGCGGCCCCCTGGGCGACGCCACCGCTGTGCTGCGCCATAAGCCCCACGGCGTGGTGGCGGTGTTCGGGCCTTACAACTTCCCGGGGCACTTGCCTAACGGGCACATCGTCCCGGCGTTGCTGGCGGGCAACACCGTGGTGTTCAAGCCCAGCGAGCTGACCCCCAAAGTCGCTGAACTGACCGTGCAATGTTGGATCGAAGCCGGTCTGCCTGCGGGCGTGCTCAATCTGCTGCAAGGTGCCCGTGACACCGGCATCGCGCTGGCCGGCCATTCAGGCATCGACGGGTTGTTCTTCACCGGTTCGAGCCGCACTGGCAATTCGCTGCATCAACAGTTCGCCGGCCGTCCGGACAAGATTCTTGCCCTGGAGATGGGTGGCAACAACCCGCTGGTGGTCGATCAGGTCGCCGATGTCGATGCCGCGGTCTACACCGTGATTCAGTCGGCGTTTATTTCCGCCGGCCAGCGCTGCACCTGCGCTCGCCGTCTGCTGGTGCCCCAAGGAGCGTGGGGCGATGCATTCCTGGCGCGGCTGGTTGAGGTGACATCGACCCTTCAGGTCGGCGCGTTCGATCAACAACCTGCGCCGTTCATGGGTTCGGTGATTTCCCTTGCCGCTGCCCGTGCGCTGCTTGATGCCCAGGAAGTGATGCTGGCCAACGGCGCGGTTGCCCTGCTCGAAATGACCCAGCCTGGCGCGCAGTCGGCGCTGCTGACCCCGGGCATCATCGACGTCAGTGACGTGGCTGATCGCGAGGATGAGGAATTGTTCGGGCCGCTGTTGCAGGTCATTCGCTACGCTGATTTCGACGCCGCGATCGAAGAGGCCAACGCCACGCAGTACGGGCTGGCGGCGGGGCTGTTGTCGGACTCCCAGGCGCGCTATCAACAGTTCTGGCTGCAGAGCCGCGCGGGTATCGTGAACTGGAACAAGCAGCTGACCGGCGCGGCCAGTACCGCACCGTTCGGCGGTGTCGGCGCCTCCGGTAACCATCGCGCCAGCGCCTATTACGCGGCGGATTATTGCGCGTACCCGGTGGCCTCGCTGGAGACGGAGACCCTGGCACTGCCTGCCACCCTGACGCCCGGCATCACCCTGAATTGAGCGCGCTCCTTGATAGCGCAGCGCACGTCGAAGAACGTGCACATAAAAACAGATCCACGGAGCCTCACCGATGAAATCCTGTGAAGTCAACTTTGACGGTCTAGTGGGCCCGACCCACAACTACGGTGGGCTGTCCTACGGCAACGTTGCGTCCCAGAACAACTGCCAGCAATCCTCCAACCCGCGCGAGGCCGCTTTGCAGGGGCTGGCCAAAATGAAAGCGCTGATGGAGATGGGGTTCACCCAGGGCGTACTGGCCCCCCAGGAACGCCCCGACGTGGCCGGTCTGCGCAAGCTGGGCTTCAGCGGCAGCGACGCACAGGTGATCGAGCGCGCCGCCAAAGAGTCGATGCCGCTGCTGGCCGCCAGTTGCTCCGCGTCGAGCATGTGGGTCGCCAATGCCGCCACGGTCAGCCCGAGCGCCGACACCGCCGACGGCCGCGTGCATTTCACCGCCGCCAACCTCAACTGCAAATACCACCGCAGCATCGAGCACCCGACCACCAGCCGTGTCCTCGGCGCGATGTTCGCTGATCAGCAGCATTTCGCCCACCACGCGGCGCTGCCTGCCGTCGCCCAGTTCGGCGACGAAGGTGCGGCCAATCACACGCGCTTTTGTCGCAGCTACGGAGAGCCCGGCGTCGAATTTTTCGTCTTCGGCCGCGCCGCGTTCGACAGCCGTTTCCCTGCACCGCAGAAATACCCGGCTCGTCAGACCCTCGAAGCGTCCCAGGCCGTTGCGCGTCTGCATGGCCTGAGCGCCGAGGGCGTGGTCTTCGCCCAGCAGAACCCGGCGGTGATTGATCAGGGCGTGTTCCACAACGACGTGATCTCGGTCGGTAACGGTGAAGTCCTGTTCTATCACGAGGACGCCTTCCTCAATACCGAGCCCATGCTCGCCGAACTGCACAACAAGCTCGGTCAACGCGGCGGTCGCTTCCAGGCCATCTGCGTGCCGCGCAGTGAAGTGGCCGTGGAAGACGCGGTGCGTTCGTACCTGTTCAACAGCCAGTTGCTGTCCCGCGCCGACGGTTCGATGCTGCTGATCGTGCCGGAAGAGTGCCGCAGCAACGAGCGCGTGTGGCATTACTTGCAGCGCCTGCTGGCGGACGACAGCCCGATCCGCGAGGTCAAGGTGTTCGACCTCAAGCAGAGCATGCAGAACGGCGGCGGCCCGGCGTGCCTGCGTCTTCGCGTGGCGCTGAATGAAACCGAACTGGCGGCGGTCAATCCAGGCGTTATCATGACCGCGCCGCTGTACGACACGCTGACGCAGTGGGTCGACAAGCACTATCGCGACCGCATGAGCGACAGTGATCTGGCCGATCCGCAATTGCTGACCGAATGCCGTACGGCGCTGGACGAACTGACGCAGCACCTGAAACTGGGCGCGGTCTATCCTTTCCAGATCAACTGATGCACCCCATCCGTTACGCCTGCGCCCAAACGGTGTCAGGCGACGATGTTTTTGCTTTTAAAGAGAGAGTTTTGCCATGACCGACGCGCTGCGTTTGATCCTTGAAGACACCGACGGCACTCAGCTGGAAACGTCCTGCACCCGTCTTGCCGTTATCTGGCAGGGCAAAGAGGTCTGGATTCAACAGGATGGCCGTGGCCAGTTGCTGATCGGCGTGGACGTCGAAGAAGGCGATGCCGAATACGCCAACCTGCTGCTGCGTCCATTGGCGACCAACCTGGTCAGCCTGCAGCTGGAAATGGAACCGGCTGACATGAGCGGCGACGACGAAGAAGGCCACGTGCACGGTCCCGACTGCACCCACGACTAAGCCTGCGCAGGAAGCTCCCCATGCTCGCCCTCGGCAAACTGCTTGAACTGACCCTCGCGGGTCGCGAACCCGCGGAAAAGACTCAGCTGACCGTCGACGGCGTTCGCATGCGCTGGCTCGCTGAAGGGGCACTGGAAGTCCGGCCTCCCGAAGCGCGGGACAATGGCACCGACCTGCTGTTGTCCGCCGGCATCCACGGCAATGAAACCGCGCCGATCGAACTGCTCGACGCGCTGATTCACGCCATCGCCCGGGGCGAACTCAAGCCCCGCGCGCGTATTCTGTTCCTGTTCGGCAACCCCGAAGCGATGCGTCGCGGCGAGCGCTACGTCGAGCAGGACGTCAATCGGTTGTTCAGCGGCCGTCACGAGCACAGCGGCGGCAGCGAAGCCCTGCGCGCCTGCGAACTCGAGCGTCTGGCCGCCAGCTTCTTCAACATTCCGGACCGCTACCGCCTGCACTACGACCTGCACACGGCGATTCGCGGTTCGAAGATCGAGCAGTTCGCGCTGTACCCGTGGAAGGAAGGTCGCGCCCATTCCCGCCGCGAACTCGCCCGGCTGCGGACGGCCGGCATGGAAGCGGTGCTGCTGCAGAACAAGTCATCGATCGTTTTCAGCGCCTACACCTACGACAAGCTCGACGCCGAAGCCTTCACCCTGGAGCTGGGCAAGGCGCGCCCGTTCGGGCAGAACCAGCAGGTCAATCTCGACAAACTGAAAACCTGCCTCGAACACCTGATCGCCGGCACCGAAGCCGATGAGCCTGCGGATCTGAACGGCTTGCAGCTGTTCAGCGTGGCCCGGGAGATCATCAAGCACAGCGACGCCTTCCAGCTGCACTTGCCGGCGGACATCGAGAACTTCTCGGAGCTGGAAAAAGGCTACGTGCTGGCCGAAGACCTGGCCGATTCACGCTGGGTGATAGAAGAGGAGGGCGCCCGGATCATCTTCCCCAACCCGAACGTCAAAAACGGGCTGCGCGCGGGGATTCTGATCGTGCCGGCGACGGAAGAGGCGTTGGTCTGACACGACCTGTTCAAACCGCCCTCGCTCAATGGTTGCAGGAGCGCGCTTGCTTGTGACGGCTTTGGTTGGGTCAGGCAGGGCATCAGTAATTTTCCCGCTGATGGGGACCTGTGGGAGCCGAGCTTGCTCGCGAAGGGGCCGGTACATTCGCTAAATATCTAGCGGCTGGAATGCCGTCTTCGTGAGCAAGCTCACTCCCACAGGGGCAGTTACACCCGCTCGATGTGCAGCGGATGAACTGCCGTCGGTTTGATCAACCCGCCGCTTTCTGCACCTCACCCACCCGACGCACCGCACGCAATTTAGTCAGCGTGTCCGCGCAGGTCTTGGCCGCTTCCTGGCCCTTGTGCACGAAGTGATCGAAAAAGAACTTCTGGTGCTCTTCACCGGCGTGGAAGTGGTGCGGGGTCAGCACGACCGAGAACACCGGCACTTCGGTTTCCAGCTGAACCTGCATCAGCGCACTGATCACCGATTGCGCGACGAACTCATGGCGATAGATGCCGCCGTCGACCACCAGACCAGCCGCCACGACGCCGCCATAGCGACCTGACTTGGCCAGCAACTTGGCGTGAAGCGGGATTTCAAACGCGCCGCCGACCTCGAAGAAATCGATGTCGGTCTCGGCGTAACCGTGTTGCGCCATCTCGGCGACAAAGCCCTTGCGCGCCTGATCGACGATTTCCTTGTGCCAGCAGGCTTGAATGAAGGCGATGCGCTCGTGAGCGTGAATGGCGGTAGGTTGCATGTGTTCTGACTCCTGTTTAATGAAAAAAACAGGGCGTTTTGGATCGAATGGGATGCCAGGGTTCGTGCGAAACCGTCCTCGACGCCAAGCGCCTGAACCCGTCTCGAAACGATCCTGCTGTGCCAGTCCCGTTCTCTCTTCATCCGGACTATGACCGTCGGCCCCGGGATCACACCGGGTCTGCTGACCTTGCATCGCGCATAAGCTCGCTGCAAGCGCTCGCGGGCTAGACGCATTGCGCGCCATTACCGCCGGTGGGGAATTGCACCCCGCCCTGAGAACGTTGCCAACGGTTTTTTCCGTCGGCGTGCAGTTTGTAACATAGATTCCCGCGATCCGCTTGGAGCCTTTTTGATGGTTTTCATCAGCTTTTCTTATAAGGCGTCTTGGCATTCCTGCCTCAAGCCTTGATTATCGATGCCCCGGGCCTCAGAACTGAGGCTCGACCCTTACCAGTGGGAGCTTCATCGTGGCGGTTATCGATCTGCGCAGTGACACCGTGACCCAACCCTCTGCCGGCATGCGCGACGCCATGGCCAGCGCGCCCCTTGGCGATGACGTGTATGGCGAAGACCCGACGGTCAATCGCCTGGAGTCGTGGCTGGCGGAACGTCTGGGTTATGCCGCCGCGCTGTTCGTGCCGACCGGCACCATGAGCAACCTGCTCGGCCTGATGGCCCACTGCGAGCGCGGCGACGAATACATCGTCGGACAGCAGGCGCACACCTACAAATACGAAGGCGGCGGGGCGGCGGTGCTCGGCTCGATTCAGCCTCAGCCCCTGGACAACCAGGCGGACGGATCGCTGGACCTGGATCAGGTGGCCGCCGCCATCAAGGCCGACGACTTCCATTTCGCCCGCACCCGCTTGCTGGCCCTGGAAAACACCATGCAGGGCAAGGTCCTGCCAATGGAGTACCTCTCGGCGGCCCGGGCATTCACCCGCGAAAAAGGCCTGAGCCTGCACCTCGACGGCGCGCGCCTGTACAACGCCTCCGTCAAGCTGGGCGTGGACGTGGGGGAAATCACCCGGCATTTCGATTCGGTGTCGGTGTGCCTGTCCAAAGGGCTCGGCGCGCCGGTCGGATCGGTGCTGTGCGGCTCAAGCGAGTTCATCGCCAAGGCGCGGCGCCTGCGCAAGATGGTCGGCGGCGGCATGCGTCAGGCCGGGATGCTGGCAGCGGCGGGTTTATACGCGCTGGAGCATCAGGTCGAGCGGCTGGCCGACGATCACGCCAATGCCACCGCCCTCGGCAAGGCCCTCGCGGACCTCGGTTTTGACGTCGAGCCGGTGCAGACCAACATGGTCTACGTGCACATCGGCGATCGTGCCCCGTCGCTCAAGGCCCTGTGTGCCGAGCGCGGTATCGTGCTCAGTGCTGCGCCGCGGTTGCGCATGGTCACCCATCTGGATGTGACGTCTGCGCATCTGGACAAGGTGGTGGCGGCCTTTGCCGAATTTGGCGTTCGCTGATCGTGTGATCAGCCCGATTGCCGGTTTCTATCGAATAACACGCTGTACCGAGCGTACAACGCCTATATAATGCGGCCCTTTGCCGTCGCTGCGTCGAATGACGCTATGCATGTGCCAGGCCGCAGTTTCCGTGGAAGAACCTATGAAAAGCGCAGAAATCCGTGAAGCCTTCCTTCGCTTCTTCGAAGAGCAAGGCCACACCCGAGTCGCCTCCAGCTCCCTGATCCCGGGCAACGACCCGACCCTGCTGTTTACCAACGCAGGCATGAACCAGTTCAAGGATTGCTTCCTCGGCCAGGAAAAACGGGCCTACACCCGCGCCGTGAGCAGCCAGAAGTGCGTGCGTGCCGGTGGCAAGCACAACGACCTGGAAAACGTCGGCTACACCGCGCGTCACCACACCTTTTTCGAAATGCTGGGCAACTTCAGCTTCGGCGACTATTTCAAGCGCGACGCAATCACCTACGCCTGGACCTTCCTCACCGGCGTGCTGAACCTGCCCAAGGAAAAACTCTGGGTCACCGTTTACGCCTCGGACGACGAAGCCTACGACATCTGGACCCAAGAGATCGGCGTGCCGGCCGAGCGCATGGTTCGCATCGGTGACAATAAGGGCGCGCCATACGCCTCCGACAACTTCTGGACCATGGGCGACACCGGCCCGTGCGGTCCTTGCACCGAGATCTTCTACGACCACGGCGCCGACATCTGGGGTGGCCCGCCGGGTTCGCCGGAAGAAGACGGCGACCGCTACATCGAGATCTGGAACAACGTATTCATGCAGTTCAACCGCACGGCCGACGGCGTTCTGCACCCGCTGCCAGCGCCATCGGTGGACACCGGCATGGGCCTCGAGCGCGTCAGCGCCGTGCTGCAACACGTCAATTCCAACTATGAAATCGACCTGTTCCAGAGCCTGTTGGCCGCCGCTGCCAAAGCCATCGGCTGCAGCAATGACAATCAGGCGTCCCTGAAAGTCGTCGCCGACCATATTCGTTCATGCGGCTTCCTGATTGCCGACGGAGTGCTGCCGTCCAACGAAGGCCGTGGCTACGTGCTGCGCCGCATCATTCGTCGCGCCTGCCGTCACGGCAACAAGCTGGGCGCCAAGGGCAGCTTCTTCTATCAGATCGTGGCTGCACTGGTCGCCGAAATGGGCGAAGCCTTCCCCGAACTGAAAAACCAGCAGGCGCACATCGAGCGCGTGCTGAAGGCTGAAGAAGAGCAGTTCGCCAAGACCCTGGAGCAAGGCTTGAAGATCCTCGAGCAGGATCTCGCCGAGCTCAAGGGCACCATCGTCCCTGGCGACGTGGTGTTCAAGCTCTACGACACCTACGGTTTCCCGATGGACCTCACCGGCGACATCGCTCGCGAACGCAACCTGACCCTCGACGAGGCGGGTTTCGAGCGTGAGATGGATGCCCAGCGTGAACGAGCGCGCTCCGCCAGTTCCTTCGGCATGGACTACAACAGCCTGGTGAAGGTCGATGTGGCCACGCAGTTCACCGGCTATAAAGCCACTGCAGGCGAGGCCAAGGTCGTCGCGCTGTACAAAGACGGCCTCGCGGTCGAGCAATTGAGCGAAGGCGAGGACGGCGTGGTCATCCTCGACCAGACGCCTTTCTACGCAGAGTCCGGCGGCCAGATCGGTGACAGCGGTTACCTGACTGCCGGCGGCGAAGTGCGCTTCGACGTGAGCGACACCACCAAGACCGGCGGCGCGTTCCTGCACCACGGTGTTCAAGTGTCGGGCAGCCTGAAAGTAGGCACCACCGTCAGCACCGACGTCGCCGCCGAAGTTCGTCAGGCCACATCGCTGAACCACTCCGCCACGCACTTGCTCCACGCCGCGTTGCGTCAGGTCCTGGGCGATCACGTCCAGCAGAAAGGCTCGCTGGTCGACAGTCAGCGCCTGCGTTTCGACTTCAGCCACTTCGAAGCCATCAAGCCCGAGCAGCTCAAGGCGCTTGAAGACATCGTCAACGCCGAAGTGCGCAAGAACACGGCCGTCGAGACTGAAGAGACCGACATCGAGACCGCCAAGCAGAAGGGCGCCATGGCGCTGTTCGGCGAGAAGTACGGCGACAGCGTCCGCGTGCTGAGCATGGGCGGCGGTTTCTCGGTGGAGCTGTGCGGCGGCATTCACGCCAACCGCACCGGCGACATCGCGCTGTTCAAGATCATCAGCGAAAGCGGTGTGGCCGCCGGCGTGCGCCGTATCGAAGCGGTGACCGGCGCTGTGGCGCTGGAATACCTGAACGCTGCTGAAGAACAACTGAAGGAAGCCGCGAACCTGGTCAAAGGCAATCGCGACAACGTTCTGGACAAGCTGTCGGCGGTGCTGGAACGCAACCGTCTGCTGGAAAAGCAGCTGGAACAACTGCAGGCCAAGGCGGCCAGTGCTGCGGGCGACGACCTGTCGGGCTCGGCAGTGGACGTCAACGGCGTCAAGGTCCTCGCTGCCCGTCTCGACGGTCAGGATGGCAAGGCGCTGCTGGCCCTGGTTGATCAACTGAAGAACAAGCTCGGCCGCGCAGTGATCCTGCTCGGCGGGGTGCATGAAGACAAGGTCGTGCTGGTGGCAGGCGTCACCAAAGACCTGACTGGCCAACTCAAAGCCGGTGATTTGATGAAGCAAGCGGCTGCCGCGGTAGGCGGTAAAGGCGGCGGTCGTCCTGACATGGCGCAAGGCGGTGGTGTTGATGCTGCCGGACTCGAAGCAGCGCTGGCACTGGCTGTTCCGTTCGCCGAACAAGGTATTTAAGTCGACCCACCCGGGGCCCGTCGTTCGGGCTCCGGCGCTTCGCGGTTTGAATGATAACGGGCGCCCTTCATGGGCTGAGGCGGCTTTGAGATGGCTTTAATCGTACAAAAGTTTGGCGGCACCTCGGTGGGCTCGGTCGAGCGCATCGAACAGGTGGCCGACAAGGTCAAGAAATTCCGCGATGCGGGCGATGATCTGGTGGTCGTGCTGTCGGCCATGAGCGGCGAAACCAATCGCCTGATCGAACTCGCCCGGCAGATCAGCGATCAGCCGGTGCCACGCGAGCTGGACGTCATCGTTTCCACCGGCGAGCAGGTCACCATCGCTCTGCTGGCCATGGCGCTGATCAAGCGTGGCGTGCCGGCTGTTTCGTACACCGGTAATCAGGTCCGCATCCTGACCGACAGCGCCCATAACAAGGCGCGTATCCTCCAGATCGACGATCAGAAAATTCGCGCTGACCTGAAGGCCGGTCGTGTGGTGGTGGTCGCCGGTTTCCAGGGCGTCGACGAAGACGGCAACATCACGACCCTGGGTCGTGGCGGTTCCGACACCACCGGCGTGGCGCTCGCTGCAGCGTTGAAAGCCGATGAGTGCCAGATCTACACCGACGTCGATGGCGTTTATACGACGGATCCGCGTGTTGTCTCGCAGGCCCAGCGTCTGGACAAGATCACCTTCGAAGAAATGCTGGAGATGGCGAGCTTGGGCTCCAAGGTCCTGCAGATCCGCGCGGTCGAATTCGCCGGCAAGTACAACGTCCCGCTGCGCGTACTGCACAGCTTCAAGGAGGGTCCAGGCACCCTCATTACCATTGATGAAGAGGAATCCATGGAACAGCCGATCATTTCGGGCATCGCCTTCAACCGCGACGAAGCCAAGCTGACCATCCGTGGCGTGCCAGACACCCCGGGCGTTGCGTTCAAGATTCTCGGCCCGATCAGCGGCGCGAACATCGAAGTCGACATGATCGTGCAGAACGTCTCGCACGATAACACCACCGATTTCACCTTCACCGTACACCGCAATGATTACCAGGCGGCGCTGCAGGTTCTGCAGAACACGGCCAACGAAATCGGCGCCCGTGAAGTCATTGGCGACACCAAAATCGCCAAGGTTTCCATCGTCGGTGTCGGCATGCGTTCCCACGCCGGTGTGGCCAGTCGCATGTTTGAAGCGCTGGCCAAGGAGAGCATCAACATCCAGATGATCTCGACGTCCGAAATCAAGGTCTCGGTAGTGATCGAAGAGAAGTACCTGGAGCTGGCCGTGCGCGCGCTGCACACTGCCTTCGAACTCGACGCACCACGTCAGGGCGAGTAAGCCTTGGGCAGGGGGCGCGGTTTAGGTCGCGCCTTCCGATACTGAATGTGGGCAATAAACTGTTCTTTTTCCGGCGCTGGTCGATACTGAGACATAGACCTGCGGCCGCTTCCGGCTCGGGCCCCTGCCGTTTGTCTATGCAGACTGTTGTCCCTTGAATGCAAGCGGTAAGGAGATAGGTATGCTGATTCTGACTCGGCGGTGCGCGGAAAGTCTGATCATTGGTGATGGTGAAATCACCGTGACCGTGCTCGGCGTTAAAGGCAATCAAGTACGCCTTGGGGTCAACGCGCCCAAGGAAGTGGCTGTTCATCGCGAAGAGATTTACCTGCGTATAAAGAAAGAGAAGGACGAAGAACCAAGCCATTAATTTTTATTGAATTTTTGGTTTGCAAACGGGGAAAAGGGTGGTTATTATACGCCCCGTGTTGCGGAGAGCTGGCCGAGTGGCCGAAGGCGCTCCCCTGCTAAGGGAGTACACCTCAAAAGGGTGTCGGGGGTTCGAATCCCCCGTTCTCCGCCATTATTTGCGTAGTACGTTGTAATCTGGCTTGATCGGTAAGTTGTTGAATTTACTAGAAAAAGTGCTTGACCAAGAGATTTGACGGCCTATAATGCGCGGCAACAAATGCACTCGTAGCTCAGCTGGATAGAGTACTCGGCTACGAACCGAGCGGTCACAGGTTCGAATCCTGTCGAGTGCACCATTTAAGCGTTGTTTGTAGTGATACGAACAGCAGTCTTAAGTTAGAAAGAGCCTGGCTTCAACAGGTCTTCGGAAGAACCACTCACTTCCAGAAGTAAAATGCGATACCCAGAGGTGAACTGGTTTAAAAAGCGCCATATGCACTCGTAGCTCAGCTGGATAGAGTACTCGGCTACGAACCGAGCGGTCACAGGTTCGAATCCTGTCGAGTGCACCATAAAACGGAAAGCCCGCATGCAAATGCGGGCTTTTTGCTTTCTAGCGTTTGCCTTTTACGCAGCCGTGTTCATCGAATGACACCTGTCGGCTGCGCCCCTTCTTCTCTTCATACACATACCGGACTTCAGCGTTACGGCTGACGATCTTGTCCGGTCGCCCCAGCAAACTTTCCACGTCACGTTTGCTCATCCCTGTTGGCGTCTGCTGATTGATGATCGCCTTTCGGCGCTGCTCCGCACTCAGGACATTTCCGCAACCGTCATCTCGCTGGCCCACAACCACCACTTCGTTGCTTTTGCGCTTTTGCAGGGTGTCCGCGATTGCAGGCGGAGGAGTGGGAGTGAAGGTCATGCCCGATGCTGGATTGATACCTTGTGGGGTCATGGCTTGACCGCTGGGGCAGCTCAGTGTGGTGAATGTCACGCTGCCGCTTTGATCCTCGCAGCGATTAACGATGGTGGCGCCTGCGCCGAGTGGCAAAAACAGCACCAGGGTGATGAGGAGCTCTCCAGTGTTGCGCGGCATCGCAATGTCTTCCCTGACCCAAGTGCGGAAAGGGTAGCGGTGAAGATTTCCCACGGCGAGCGAGTTTTGTTCACCGGATGTGACGAGGGGGTAGGAGTGACTTCGTCAGCGTTAACGTTGTGTTGCAACCGATTGTTTCACGTTGAATTTTTAGCCTCCCGCCACGGCAAGCGGTGTATGATTGCGCCCGTCAGCCCCGCCGGGGCTTGTGGACTACCTCCATGGACTTACCCAGTAGCAACTCAACACTAAGTTTCACCAATCAAGAATCGACTGATTGATCTTCTGGCGGGTTCCACTGCTGGGAGTGGAGTTCGCCTATGACCCAAATCGAAGTAAAAAAGACGCAGGAAAGCCTTCAGGATCGTCTCGCCCAAGTCATCGACTTGCTGCAACGTCAGCGCATCGTCGAAGACCTGACACACCGTCAGGAAGGCCAGCACCAGGATCGTGTCGAGAACCTCGTTCACCGGCAGAACCTCGTCGAGCTGCAGCGTAAGCTCGACGACCTGCACTCTGCCGACGTTGCCTACATCCTTGAAGCACTTCCCCTCGAAGACCGTCTGACGGTCTGGCAGCTGGTGAAGGCCGAGCGTGACGGCGACATCCTTCTTGAAGTGTCGGACTCCGTTCGGGAGACCCTGATCGCCGACATGGACGATCACGAGCTGCTTGCGGCCGCCAAGGAAATGGACGCCGACGAGTTGGCAGACCTTGCACCAGAGCTGCCGCGTGATGTTGTCCATGAGCTGATGGAGGCGCTGGACAGCCAGCAGCGTGAGCGCGTGCGCTCGGCCCTGTCCTACGACGAGGAGCAGGTAGGCGCCCTGATGGACTTCGAGATGGTGACCATCCGCGAGGATGTCAGCCTGGAAGTCGTTCTGCGTTATCTGCGCCGCCTCAAAGAGCTGCCCGGTCACACTGACAAACTGTTCGTGGTCGACTCCGATGGCGTCCTCAAGGGCGTGCTGCCCATCAAGCGTTTGCTGGTTAACGACCCGGAGAAGCAGGTGTCGGAGGTCATGGCCAGTGATCCCGTGAGCTTCCATCCTGACGGCGATGCGTATGAAGCCGCCCAGGCGTTCGAACGTTACGACTTGATTTCTTCCCCGGTGGTCGACAAGAACGGCAAGCTGATCGGCCGTCTGACCATCGATGAAATGGTCGATCTCATCCGTGAGGAGAGCGAGACCGAAGTGCTCAACATGGCGGGTCTGCGCGAAGAAGAAGACATCTTCGCCTCGGTCTGGCGTTCACTGCGCAACCGCTGGTCCTGGCTGGCGGTCAACCTGATTACCGCCTTTCTTGCGTCGCGGGTAATCGGCCTGTTCGAAGGCTCCATCGAGAAGCTGGTGGCGCTGGCGGCGTTGATGCCGATCGTGGCGGGGATTGGCGGCAACTCGGGCAATCAGACCATCACGATGATTGTCCGGGCCATGGCCCTCGATCAGGTGAACACCGGCAACACCTCACGGCTGATGCGCAAGGAGCTGGCCGTCGCGCTCATCAACGGTCTTGTGTGGGGTGGCGTGATCGGGATCGTCGCTTACTTGCTGTACCACAGCTGGTCTCTCGGCGTGGTGATGACCGTCGCCATGACATTGAATCTGCTGTTGGCAGCATTGATGGGCGTGCTGATTCCCATGACCCTTTCTCGGCTGGGTCGCGATCCGGCGATGGGCGCCAGTGTGATGATCACGGCCATGACCGACAGCGGCGGGTTCTTTATCTTTCTGGGGTTGGCCACCGTGTTTTTGCTCTGACCCCCACGCTTCACCCAAAACCGCCTTCAGGGCGGTTTTTTAATGTGCGCGATGCCGCTTAATGGGTTGGAAGCTATGAATTCATCAAGTTTCAGGCACAAAAAAGCCAGCAGTGTGCTGGCTTTAAAGTCTCTGGTTTAAACGACTTATTCGTCGTCGTTTGCCAGGCTAGTGTCATGGGCAATCAACGAAACCAGTGCGTTCTGCTGGCGGTGAGCCAACTGACGGAAACGCTGCAGCAGCTCGCGTTCGTGGAGCGAAAGCTCCGGACTGTCCAGACGCAGACTCGGCTCATCACCCAGTGCGCCTTCCTGAATCAGACTCTGCTCAATACGCGCAATGATTTCCGAGTTCATGCTGCGGTGGTGCTGTTTGGCGACGTCCGCAATACGCTCGCGCATGCCTTCCGGTAGGCGAACTACGAACTTGTCAGCTGTGCGACTGGAATAATTGGCCTGTTTCATAGGGCTCATATATTTAACCGAATTAGTTCAAAGAGAGAGGCGGTTTCTACATTAGGCCGCAGATGTCATGCTCTGACTGTCTTTTGGTCGAAATGTTCAACCAGCCCGCATAAAGGATCGCCATCCTGCACCAACGTGTCGATTCCTTGGCGTCAAATGTGTGACAAATATTGAACTACATAAAGGCTTTTAGCCAGCACCAATTATCCGAAATGCGTCCTGGTTTGCAAAGTGAAAGTCTGATCACCCTTGCAGTGCTGGGCAAACGCCGTGATGGCAATCTGTCTTCATCGTAGAGGGAGACTGAGGATAATACGAGGAGGCATTCAAGAAAGAGACGAAGGGTTCATTGCGCCCTTGTTGCTGTAGCGTAAGCCTAAGCCCACAGAGGCAGGGTATCCGGCGTCGTATGTTTGGCGACTTGATGCGCCAGCAAGTGCTGGCGAAGGGCCGGGGCTTGGCTTAACGCAAAACCGGGTCAAACTTGATACGGCGACCCACAAACAGCGCTGCAACGAACAGGCTGGCGAAAATTGCTGCGGCTGCTTTCGCCAGGGTACTCATGGTTTCCATTGACGGAGCCAGCAGTTGGTCAGTGGCGAGGGCCATGACGGCCAGGATCAGGAACGAAGTTGCTGCTTTGGACATGGCTGCTCTCTAATGGGTTGCTCTCTCATGGAAAGCGGGTCGAAGCCGTTGTGGTAGCTGATCAGCACCCGCTGTTCAGAACACCCAGCGCTCCGAGCGACTCACCGGCACGGCTTCTTCACTGTCATGGGCCAGAATGGCTTCCGTGCCCTGACTTGGCATGACTGCGAACCGTGGCGTTTGTGGCATGAGGTGATGAGGCTGAGCCTGAACCGCGATGCTCTCTGATTTCACGGTCTCTGACGTGCTGCCATCGTTCTGGAAGTGGAAGGCGACCAATGCGACAAGCGCGGCAGCATTGAGCAGGGACAGTGTCATGTTCATCTCGGGTACCTTCGCTTGGACGGCGTTCAGAGGGGTGATTCGCGAAGAGTATGTTGCAGTCTGCATGCCAACCCTTAGTCCGAAAAAATGCTATTAAAATCAATAGGATAATTAGGATTTTCAGGATTGTAGGGTTGCGTTTTGCAATAAGGCCCATGGCCATTGTTGCATTCTGCACGATAGCCCTATGATGTGAGCGAGAGGCAGCGTCTTACAGCTCCCATTGATAATGACGACATGACAAGCCAGCGCCTTGTCGTTAAGATGCACGCCGTCCGATTTGGTGTCCTCTTAGTTCAACGGATAGAACGAGCCCCTCCTAAGGGCTAGATGCAGGTTCGATTCCTGCAGGGGACATATCTGACTCGCTTTTACTCCCGCCCGAACACCTGTCTCACATCTCGCCCACCCGCCAGTCAACCCGAGCTGTCATTCATGCCTGCGCGCTCGCCTGTGGGTGCTGATCCGCGTACCACCGATTGCGGCCATTATTTTTCGCGTAGTAAAGATAGGCATCCGCCGCTTTGATCATGCCGGCAGGCGTCGTGTCTTCCCGCGCAGGGAACCTGACCGTCACGCCTGCGCTTGCGGTGACGATCTTTTCAGGATGATCGGCGTGCTCCAGCGCGAGCGCCCGGATGGCCTGCAGGATGTCCTCCACGAGGCGGCCCGCGCCCTGGAGGTCGGTATCCGGAAGCAGCACGGTGAATTCCTCGCCACCGTAGCGAACGGCGAGGTCCGCAGGCCGCTTCAATACGCCGCTGATGGCCTGGGCGACCTGCTGGAGACAGTCGTCACCCGCCGCATGGCCGTAGCGGTCGTTGAAGCGCTTGAAGTAGTCGATATCAAGCATGATCAAGGCGAGTGGGTAGCGCTGTCGTTTTGCCCGGCCGATCTCGGTTTCGAGGGTCATGTCGAGGCGGCGCCGGTTGCCCAGTCTGGTCAGGCTGTCGGTCAGGGCCATGTCTCTGACGGCCTGATGGGCGAGGCGAATCTCGCTCTCCATGGCCATCCGTCCGCGCAGTTGAGTGAGCACGATGAAGGCAAATCCGATAAAGCCGGCGACCAGGACCAGCAGCACAAGTCCGGACTTGAGCAGATCGCGACGCCACGGCCCGACGAAGGATTCTCTCGACAGCCCGGCAGCGACCACCAGCGGATAACTCGACAGCGCACGAAATCCATACAACCGGTACGTGCCGTCTACCACGGCTTTGATCTCGACGATCCCTTCGTTGACGGTCGGCAGGTAGCGTTTGAAGATCTCGCTGTCAGCCAGGCTTTGCCCCACCACGGAATGAATGAACGGGCGTCTGACCAGAATGGTCCCGTCTCGCATCGCCAGCACCAGCGCACCGCGATCATCAATCTTGAAGTCGCCGTAATAATCCATGAAGTAGCTGAGTTTGATGGTCCCCAGCAACACACCTGCGAACGAGCCATCAGCGTTATTCAGCCTTCGGGAGACCGGAATGATCAGCTCGCCTGTGGAGCGGCTTTTGACAACGTTGCTGATGCGCACACGGCGATCGGTGTGGGTGCGGTGATAGTTGAAATAGTCACGGTCGGCGTTGTTTGCGGTGTCCGGGGTCACGTCCTTGTCGGTGACGATCCATCGCCCGTCGGCACCATAGATGAACAGCCCGTGGAGCTGAGGCATGAGCTTCGATTGCTCCGCCATCAGTGTGTGGATGCGCGGAACGTTGATAGCGGCCAAGCCATCGCCCTCCACCCGCTCGCCCAGGGCGTAGGTAAGGATGTCGACTTGCCGGATGGCGTCCTCGGCGTGCTGCGCGGTGGCACGGGCCAGGTTGGTGACCGAGTCTCGGGCGAAGTCGTAGGCGTGGGTGTAATCGCGCCAGGCGCGCCACCCCTCGACCGAAAGGAACGTCATCAGCACCATGATCATGAACGCGAGGGTCAGGCGAAACACGGCTGTATTGCGCCCCGGCCCCAAGTCCAATAGATCGAAGGCGCCTGACGGCGGCGGATGCTGTTCGCCTCCTGGCATGCTCTCTGGCCTCCTGTGATATGTCAGCTGTTGACGGTGCGGACCGCTTTGGTCAGCGCGTCCGCCATTTCTTCCGCACTCAGCTGAGGGCTCAAAATAGTTTTTCGCATCGTCTCAATCGGCATGCTGGGCACCGGCGCTTCCTCGGGACGCTGTACGAAACTCAACCCGCCAGCGTTCCTGACCTCTACCGCGCCATCCGAACCGTCGGAGTCGCCGCCCGACAGCACCAGGCTGATCACCCGCTCGCGGAACACTTCGGCAGCCGTGGCGAACAGGCGATCGGCGGCAGGACGTGCGAGGTGTACCTTGGGGCCGTCGTCGAGATGAATGATCCCGGGCGAGACGATCTCCAGATGCCGGTCCGCAGGAGCCAGATACACACGGCCCGGCAGTACCGGTTCGCCTTCTTTTCCGTAGTCCACAGGCAGCGTCGAGTACCGAGCGAGCACAGACGCCAGGTAGTCCGGACCTAATGGGTGGGTGTGAATCACGATGAGCACTGCAGCGGGAAAATCCGCCGGCAGCTTGGCGAGGAGGTGACGGAGGGCCTCGGGGGCGCCTCGTGAACCTGCGATGACGACAACATCCCTCAGCACTTGCGTGTTTGTAGCGTCCATACCGTTGCCCCTCACTGGTTCTATAGGGTGGACACAACGCAAGCGCTTGCCGTTCATTTTCACGTCATCAGCGGCCGACGAATTCCTCGTGCAATTCGCGCGTCACTCGACGGGATCATGGGCAATAAAAAAGCCACGAGACGCGGAGTCTCGTGGCTTTCGTGATCAGCGGCATCGGAATCGATGCAACCGGTCAGGCGTTGTTACAGCGCCATGTCGCTGGCGGGCTTGCTTTCAGCAGGCTTGCCCGGCGCGGCAGTGCTGGTGCCGACGCTCTGATCGAGCACAGGCGGCTTGCCCAGTTGCAGCACTTCGGCGGTGTAGTTCCACTCTTGTTGAACAGCGGCTGGCGAGTCATTCAGCTTGGTGCCATAGCTCGGCACGATCTGATGGATCTTCGCTTGCCACTCAGGCGTCGCGACCTGGGTTTTGAAGAGCTTCTCCAGGACATTCATCATGATCGGTGCAGCAGTCGATGCGCCTGGCGATGCGCCCAGCAGGGCAGCGATGGTACCGTCCTGGGAAGAAACCACTTCGGTGCCCAGTTTCAGCACGCCGCCCTTGTCCGCGTCACGCTTGATGATCTGCACGCGCTGACCGGCTTGCCACAGGCGCCAGTCTTCTTTCTTGGCGTGCGGGAAGTATTCCTGCAGCGCTTTGAAGCGGTCGTCGTCAGACAGCATCAGTTGACCGGCGAGGTACTCGACCAGCGGGTACTGCTCCACGCCCACCTTGGTCATCGGCCAGATGTTGTGGGTGGTCATGCTGCTGAACAGGTCGAAGTACGAACCTTCTTTCAGGAACTTGGTAGAGAAGGTGGCGAACGGGCCAAACAGGATGACACGCTTGCCGTCCAGCACGCGGGTGTCCAGGTGCGGAACCGACATGGGCGGCGCGCCGGTGGAGGCGATGCCGTAAGCCTTGGCCATGTGCTGCATGGCCACGGTCGGGTTCTCGGTCACCAGGAACGAGCCGCCAACCGGGAAGCCTGCGTACTCCTGAGCTTCGGGAATGCCGGATTTCTGCAGCAGCTTCAATGCCCCGCCGCCTGCACCGATGAACAGGAACTTGGCGTCGGTACCGGTGGTGGTGCCGTCTTTCAGGTTCTTGTATTCAACGTGCCACGAGCCGTCGTCGTTGCGGGTGATGTCGTTGACTTCGCTGGACAGCTTCAAATCGAAGTTCGGGCGGGTCTGCAGGTACGACACGTACTGACGGGTGACTTCACCCCAGTTCACGTCGGTGCCGATTGGCGTCCAGGTGGTCGCCAGCTTCTGCGAAGGATCACGGCCTTCCATCATCAGCGGGACCCACTTGGCGATCTGCGCCGGGTCTTCGGAGTACTGCATCGGGCGGAACAGCGGGCTGGCTTGCAGCGCGTCATAACGCTTTTTCAGGAATTTGATGTTGTCATCGCCCCACACAAAGCTCATGTGCGGTGTGGTGTTGATGAACGAAGGCGGGTTCTTCAGGACGTTCTGGCGGACCTGCCAGGACAGAAACTGACGGGTGACCTGGAAGGCTTCGTTGATCTCGATGGCTTTGGAGATATTGACCTTGCCGTCTTTGTCTTCAGGCGTGTAGTTCAGCTCGGCGAGACCGGAGTGACCGGTGCCGGCATTGTTCCAGCCGTTGGAGCTTTCTTCGGCGACGGCGTCGAGGCGCTCGACCATTTCCATCGACCAGCTTGGTTCGAGTTCATTGAGCCAGACGCCCAGGGTCGAACTCATGATGCCGCCGCCGATCAGCAGGACATCGACTTTCTTGCTCTCTGCGGCGTGGGCTTGCAGGAAGGTGGCCGAAATCGCGAGGCCCAGTAGAGCGGTGCTCGTTTTCTTGAACATCGAATCATCCAATAGATAGAAAGTTATCCGCCTGCCGCATTCGTCGCGCAACGTCCTGCAGTGCCGGGCGCCATCGTGCGGCGCGAACGTCAGACAGGCTTCGCTCTCGGAAAACGAGGAGGAAGGGTCAAGAGGCCAGTCAACAGGTCGACCTCGTGTTCTATGTCCCTCGGCGCTGTGCTTTTTATTCGATCATTGGAATCAGCAGCTTGAGTAAACATCATCCACCGCAGAACCTGGTCATCAGGTCCATCCCCTGCGGCGGGCGGGGATTGTACCCGAAATGTCATTTTCGACAAATCGAGTGTCAAATTAGTCAATACGCCATTTTGTCTCAGGGGGACGATTGGCTGGCCTGGCGCCGAAACGCCAAGCGGATTACAGCGTAAATTTGCCCACCATGCCGTGGAACGACACGGCCAGTCGCGACAACGCCTGACTCGACGCGCTGGTCTGATTGGCGCCTGCCGCGGTCTGCGTCGACAGGTCCTGAATGTTCACCAGATTGCGGTCTACCTCGCGAGCCACTTGCGCCTGTTCCTCGGCCGCGCTGGCGATCACCAGATTACGTTCGTTCATCTGGCTGACGCCTTCGCTGATGCGCTCCAGTGCCCGGCCGGCTTCGGTGGCCAGTGACTGGGTATGCACGGCGATCGCCTGGCTCTTGCCCATGGCCTGCACGGCTTCGTCGGCGCCATTGCGCACCTTGGTGATCATTGATTCGATTTCGCCGGTGGAGGTCTGGGTGCGGTGGGCGAGGGCACGTACTTCGTCCGCCACCACCGCAAAGCCTCGACCCTGCTCGCCGGCGCGGGCGGCTTCAATGGCCGCGTTGAGCGCCAGCAGGTTGGTCTGCTCGGCAATCCCGCGGATCACGTCGAGCACTTTGGTGATGTCGCGGATCTGCCCGGCCAGCGCTCCGACGCGCTCGGTCGATTCGGTGATTTCCACGGTCATGGTGTTCATCGCGGTGACAGCCTGCTGGACTTGTTGCTGACCCTTGATGGCGTCTTCGGAAGTCTGCGCAGAAACCTGCGACGCGCTGGCGGCGTTACGCGCCACTTCTTCCACCGCGGCGGTCATCTCGTTGACGGCCGTGGCGGCCTGCTGGATTTCATCGTTCTGACGCATCAGCCCGCGGGTGCTGTCGTCGGTCACCATGGTCAGCTCTTCAGCCGCAGAAGCCAGTTGATCCGAGGCGGTGGCGATCTGCTGAACCGTGCCTTTGAGGCTGCCCTGCATGGTGGACAGCGCCTTGAGCAACTGCCCGGTTTCGTCCTGGCCGCCGACGTGGATGGGCTGACTCAGATCGCCGGCCGCCACTCGAGTGGCGCTTGCCACCGATTGATAGATCGGACGGGTGATCATGCGCGTGACGATCAGCCCCAGCGCAATGGCGCACACCACCGCGATCAGCGAACCGATGATCAGAATCCACGTCACCTGGGTGTCGGTTTCAACCCCGGCCTGTGCCTGCTCGTTGGCCTGGCGCAGATTGGATTCGATCATGATTTTCAATTCGCCCATGGTCTTGCGATAGCTGGGCGTCACGCTGGTCGCGGCCAGTTTGCTGGCTTGCTCCAGGTCTCCGCTCTGCGCCACAGACAGCGCATTGAGGGCGGCGCTGATATAAGCGGCCCAGTCGCGTTCGAAGTCATCGCCTGCGGCTTTTTCATCCGGATCGAGCGGCGTGGCGCGGTAGGTCTTGAAGTCCGTCTCGGCCTGGGCCTGGTTTTCTTTCAGTGACTGGATCGCGGCGTTGATGTCTTCAGGGTTGGCTTTGAGCGCGCTCAGTCCGATGGCCTTGAAAAAGTCGCGGTTGGTGGCGATGACGTTGGCCTTGACCGAATCGACCTTGGCGATCGACACCAGGTTGTCGCTCACCGTATTTTCAAACAGCTCGTACAGGCGCGAGATACCGCTCTGTCCCAGCACACCCACCACTACAGTGATCAGCGCACACAGGCAGAATGCCGAAAGGAGCTTGGTCTTCAATTTCAGATCGGTCAGCCAGGACATAGGGCGCACTCGGAGAGGGTGGGGTTGTGGCTGTTGGCTACGCGTTGCATGACTGGATATCGGCGGGACGGCCGAGGACTTTACCCATTCTCCTGCGCTTCCTTGGGCGTTGATCCTCCGTCGCAACGGCGCGTATGCGTCACTTTTCCCGCGCCGGGTGCCTAAGCTTTGCTCCCCTGCCGCCGATAACTCGGACAAGTGGCGTCATGCCGCAACTCTATTGGCCGTCTCTACCCCGACGTCGGGAACGAGACCGCCGCTCTTGCAAGTGCCTCAGGGCCGAATTTTTATCCGGTGACAGGAATCTCGATGCTGGCGTGGAACCAAAAAAACTTTCTGATCGTCGACGATTTTTCCGACTTCCGCAGTTCGGTCCGATCGATGCTGCGCGAGTTGGGGGTCAAGGTGGTGGACACCGCCGACACCGGCGAGGAGGCGTTGAAGATGTGCGCGCAGAAGCGCTACGACTTCGTTCTCCACGACTTCAATCTGGGCGACGGCAAGAAGAACGGCCAGCAGGTGCTCGAAGACCTGATGACCGATCGGCTGATCAGCCATGAAAGTGTGTTCGTCATGGTCACCGCCGAAAACAGCCAGGCGATGGTGATGAGTGCGCTGGAGTGGGAGCCGGATGCCTACCTGACCAAGCCGTTCAACCGCGCGAGCCTGGCTCAGCGTCTGGAGAAGATCGTCCAGCGCAAGACGTTGCTCAAGCCGATTTTGCAGGCGCTGGACCGTGGCAATCCGACCGAGGTGCTGAACGCCTGCGTCGCACTGACCCAACAGGAACCCCGCTTCGCGCCGCTTTGCCTGCGCTATAAAGCCGACGCCTTGCGTGACCTCAATCAGCACGAGCCGCTGGAAGCCTTTCTCAAGTCGATCCTCGCTGATCGTCCGCAACCCTGGGCCTATGCGGCGTTGGGCAAACTGTTGTTCAAGCGTGGGCGCCATGCTGAAGCGCAGACCGTTTACGAAGAAGCCATTCGCGCCTTCAATGCCATGCCGGTGCTGTATGACGGGCTGGCGGATGTGCTGGTGGCCACCGGCGATAGCAAGCGTGCGCAAAAGATGCTGGAAGAAGCGGTGCGCTTATCGCCCTACGCCGTGCGCCGTCAGCGTCTGTTGGGCAAGCTGGCGCTGGAAAACGAGGATTTCGACGGCGCTTCAAAGGCGTATCGTCAGGCCGTTTCCCAGGGCCAGTTTTCCCGCTTCAAAGACCCGGAAACCAACCTGGGTTTTGCGCAGGCCCTGATCAGCCGTGGCGGCGAACGCGGCCTGGATGCGCGCACCCGCGTGGAGATCAACCAGACCCTGACCGAAGTGGCCAAGGAAAACGGCAACGACGCCGGCCTGCAAGTGCGCGCGCGTCTGATGAAAGCCACCAGCGTCGCGTCCTCCGACCCTGAAATGGCCGCCAAGCTGACCGAGCAGGCGATGGAGCGGCTCGAGGGCATGGAGCAGTTTCTGAGCGCCGATGCGGCACTGGCAGTGGCTTCGCAGCTCAAGGCCCTCGGCCAGGAAGACGCTGGCGCGGGCATTCTGAAAAGCTGTGCCGAAATTTACGGTGACGACCCTCAGGTCATGCAGAACATCGCCAGGCAGACCGACGATCCTGAAATTCTGGGCGCGGGCAAGGCGGCCATCGATTTCAACATTCAGGGCATTCGCTGTTACCGCGCCGGCAAGCTCGGCGAGGCGCAGGACCTGTTCCGCCAAGGCCTGGCCCTGCAACCGAAGAACATCAGTATCGCGCTGAACATGGCGCAGTCGCTGCTGCACATGGGCGTTCATAACCTCGACGCGGCGAGCCTGGCGGAATGTCAGAACAGTCTGAAGATGGTGGGCAAGATGCCGGAAAGCGACGCTCGCTTCGAACGTTTCCAGAAACTGCGGCTCAGGGCTTTCGGCGAATGAAAGATCAGGATCTCGGGCTCGACTTCTCGATGGTGATTGCTTCCACCGTCCATGACATGAAGAACTCGCTGGGGTCGTTGATCCAGGCCCACGGCCAGTGGGTCAAGCAGCTTCCCGAGGCCTGTCGGGGTACGCCGGATCAGGGCGTCATCGACTACGAGTTCGCTCATCTCAACGGCATGCTCGTGCAGTTGCTGGGGCTGTACAAGCTGGGCGTGAACCAGTTGCCGTTGCGCCCGGATTATCACGAGCTGGATGACTTCATCGAAGCGCAGCTGGCTTTCCATCAGGAGGTGCTCGTCAGCCGCGGCATCACGGCCCGCTATGCGGTGGACGATTTCGGTCTGCCGGGGTTCTTTGATCGGGAGCTGGTGGGGTCGGTGGTGTCCAACGTGGTCATCAACGCCATTCGTTTTGCGCGCAGTGAAGTGCTGATCACGGCAGGCCAGGTCGGCGAGCAGCTGGTGATCAGCATCAACGACGACGGCCCGGGGTTTCCTGCGCGCATGATCGAGGAGCACACCGACTACGTGCTGGGCATTAACCAGAACAGCGGCAGCACAGGGCTGGGTTTGTATTTCGCGGCGAACATCGCCAAGCAGCACCAGCGAAAAGGCGTCCCCGGCCACATCGAAATTACCAACGGCGGCGAGCTGGGCGGCGGGTTGTTCAGCATTTATCTGCCCTGAGATTGCGTGCGCTTTGCTGCGGTCGAGAGCAGATCAAAGGCTTCCCGGCTAAAGCCGGTCCTACGAAGTGCACGCGTCGTTTTGTGGCGTTAAAGCTTCACGCCTTGCCCCAACACCACATTCAGCGCGTTGCGTGCATCGTCCAGTTGCACCAGCGTGGCGTGATGGGCACCCAGCGCATCGCGGTTTTCGATGGCGGTGAGGATCGCACGATGACGGGGCAGGGCCAGTTCGTGCAGGTTCGGGCGCTTGTTGGAATGCTTCAACGCCTCGCGCAGTGCCAGCGACAGCATGTTGCACAAGTGCGCGAGCAGGTCGTTGTGGGTGGCGTCGGCAATGCGGCTGTGGAAATCGAGGTCCGGTTGCAGCACGTCCTCGACGGTGGGCGCGGCGGCCATGCGGTCGTAGGCTTCGCCGATGGACGCAAGGTCTTCGGGGGTCGCGTGTTGCGCAGCGAGCGCGGCGGCAGCCGGTTCGATGATGCTGCGCACGCTGGTGAGCAGGGCGAAAAATTCATTCTGCGGCGAGCTTTGCATCAGCCAGTGCAGCACGTCCGGATCAAGAATGTGCCACTCCCGGCGCGGCTTGACCACCGTGCCCACCCTCGGCCGGGAATACACCAGCCCTTTGGCGACCAACACCCGCGTGGCTTCGCGCAGCACCGGACGACTGACGGCATATTCTTCACAAAGCAAGGCTTCGGCGGGGAGTTTGTCATCAGGCTTGAAGCGGCCCGAGACAATCTGCATGCCGATGTCCTGGACAATGCGCGAGTGCATGCTTTTACGGTCGGAGGGCTTACGGTAATCCATGGGGCGCGGGGCAATCCTGAGCGGTGAATGCGGCGCATCATAGCATTGGCGACAGAGCGCGAGGGTGGACTCTGCCTCCACCTGTAAGGGCGTGGCGCATTCAATCAATGGCTCCTAATCAATGGGAATGCCGTGGCACTTCCGAGCCGCGCATACCCACCAGGAAGTCAAAATCGCAACCCTGATCCGCCTGCATCACATGGTCGATGTACAACTGACGGTATCCGCCGATCAACAACTGTGGCGGCGCTTGCCAATCGGCCAGGCGCGCGGTCAGTTCCGCTTCCGGAATGTCCAGGTGCAAACGGCCGGTCGCGCAATCCAGTTCGATGAAATCACCTTCCTGCACCACCGCCAGCGGACCTCCGGCTGCGGCCTCGGGCGCCACGTGCAAAACCACCGTGCCGTATGCCGTGCCGCTCATGCGCGCATCGGAAATCCGCACCATGTCGGTCACGCCCTGGGCCAGCAGCTTGGCCGGCAGGCCCATATTGCCGACTTCGGCCATGCCTGGATAACCCTTCGGCCCGCAGTTCTTCATCACGAGGATGCTGCTGGCGTCGACGTCCAGATCCGGATCGTTGATGCGTGCCTTGTACATGTCGAAGTTTTCGAACACCACCGCCCGACCCCGGTGCTTCATCAGCGCAGGCGTGGCGGCGGATGGCTTGAGCACCGCGCCCAGTGGCGCAAGGTTGCCGCGCAGCACGCAGATGCCGCCGTCGGCGACCAGCGGATTGTCGATGGCGCGGATGACTTCATCGTCGCCATAGATTGGCGAGTTCTGCACGTTTTCCCACAGCGTCTTGCCGTTGGCGGTCAAGGCGTCGGGATGGGGGATCAGATTATTCTCGCCCAGACGACGCAATACGGCCGGCAAGCCACCGGCGTAGTAGAACTCTTCCATCAGGAAGCGCCCGGAAGGCTGCAGGTCCACCAGCGTTGGCGTGCCGCGACCGATGCGGGTCCAGTCGTCCAGCTCCAAGTCCACGCCGATGCGACCGGCGATGGCCTTGAGGTGGATCACTGCGTTGGTCGAACCGCCGATGGCTGCGTTGACGCGGATGGCATTTTCAAAAGCCTCGCGGGTCAGGATTTTTGACAGGCGCAGGTCTTCGTTGACCATCTGAACAGCCCGCATGCCGGACATGTGCGCCAGTACGTAACGGCGCGAATCCACCGCAGGAATCGCAGCGTTGTGCGGCAGCGAGGTGCCCAGCGCTTCGGCCATGCAGGCCATTGTCGAAGCAGTGCCCATGGTGTTGCAGGTGCCGGCTGAGCGCGACATGCCCGATTCGGCGGAAAGGAATTCGTCGAGGCTGATTTGCCCGGCTTTGTAGGATTCGTGCATCTGCCAGACGATGGTGCCGGCGCCGATGTCCTTGCCTTTGTGTTTGCCGTTGAGCATCGGCCCGCCGGTGACGACGATGGCCGGGATGTCACAGCTGGCAGCGCCCATCAACAGGGCAGGGGTGGTCTTGTCGCATCCGGTCAGCAGCACGACGCCGTCGATGGGATTGCCGCGGATCGCTTCTTCGACGTCCATGCTTGCCAGGTTGCGGGTCAGCATGGCGGTCGGGCGCAGGTTCGATTCGCCGTTGGAGAAGACCGGGAATTCAACCGGGAAACCACCGGCTTCGATCACGCCGCGTTTGACGTGTTCGGCGATGGTGCGGAAGTGGGCATTGCAGGGCGTGAGTTCGGACCAGGTGTTGCAGATGCCGATGATCGGCTTGCCCTGGAACTGGTGGTCGGCGATGCCTTGGTTCTTCATCCAGCTGCGGTACATGAAGCCGTTCTTGTCGGCGGTACCGAACCACTGGGCGGAGCGCAGCACGGGTTTCTTATTGGAATCAGACATAAATCAGCACTCTTATTGTAAGGCTTTATTTGTAAGACTAAAGGCTGCAGGTGCTGACTAAAATAGGCCGAAAATGTCACGAGTGGAAGAGTTGTAACCTCAAATAGTAATACTATATAGTCGATCTCAACCGAGGGACGACCCTGCCGGCTTCACCCGCAGCAATGCGCACACGAAGGCAGAGGCGATCCCCGCAGGCTTCCATAACAAAAACAATGAGGACCGCATCCATGAGCCAGGAACTCAGGCTTATTCGTCGCATCACCCTGAAACTCATTCCCTTCCTGATCCTGCTCTACCTGATTGCTTACGTGGATCGCTCAGCCGTCGGTTTCGCCAAGCTGCACATGGGCGCGGACGTCGGCATCGGCGACGCGGCCTATGGCATGGGTGCCGGCCTGTTCTTCATCGGCTACTTCCTGCTGGAAATACCCAGCAACCTGATGCTCGAACGCTTCGGCGCGAGGCGCTGGTTCGCGCGGATCATGGTCACCTGGGGCGTCATCACCATGGGCATGGCCTTTATCCAGGGCCCGACCAGTTTCTATGTCATGCGCTTCTTGCTTGGCGCTGCCGAAGCTGGGTTCTTCCCGGGCGTTCTGTACTACATCACCCAATGGTTCCCGGTCCGCCATCGCGGCAAGATCCTCGGCCTGTTCATCCTTTCCCAACCCATCGCGATGATGATCACCGGCCCGATTTCCGGTGGTTTGCTGGGCCTGGAAGGGGTGGCCGGTCTGCACGGCTGGCAGTGGCTGTTTCTGTGCATCGGCGCGCCGGCGATTCTGCTGACCCTGCCGGTGCTGCGCTGGCTGCCTGACGGCCCGAAAGACGTGAAATGGATGGACCCGGTCGAGAAGCAATGGCTCGCCGGCGAGCTGAAAAAGGACCTGGAAGAATACGGCCAGACCCGCCATGGCAATCCGCTGCACGCGCTGAAAGACAAACGCGTCCTGCTCCTGGCGCTGTTCTATCTCCCTGTGACCCTGAGCATTTATGGCCTCGGCCTGTGGCTGCCGACGCTGATCAAACAGTTTGGCGGCAGTGACCTGACCACGGGCTTCATTTCTGCCGTGCCCTACATTTTCGGCATCGTCGGCCTGTTAATCGTGCCGCGCAGCTCCGACCGGCTCAATGACCGCTATGGCCACTTGGCGGTGCTGTATGTGATCGGCGCCATCGGTTTGTTTCTCAGCGCGTACCTGACGGTTCCGGTGCTGCAACTGGCGGCGCTGTCGCTGGTGGCGTTCTCGCTGTTTTCCTGCACCGCGGTGTTCTGGACCTTGCCCGGTCGATTCTTCGCCGGGGCCAGTGCGGCGGCGGGCATTGCGCTGATCAACTCGGTGGGCAATCTGGGCGGCTACATCGGCCCCTTCGTCATCGGCTGGCTGAAAGAACTGACCGGCAATCTGGCCAGCGGCTTGTACTTCCTCTCCGGCGTCATGATCTGCGGCCTGATCCTGACCGGTGTGGTCTACCGCGTTCTGGAACGCAAGCACGTGTTGCCCGAATCGAAATTTGCCGCCAGCGCGCGCGGCTCTCGTTAACCGCAGGCCGCTCCGTGGAGCGGCCGTGTAGACCCCAAACAGGAGAACCCCATGCATTTAGTACAGTTCGAGCTGGGCAATGGCCAGCGTCGCGTCGGTCTGGTGGACGGTCCGCTGGTGCGCGAAATCCAGGGCGCGACCAGCACCCGTGAGCTGGCCCTGGCGGCCATCGAAAAACACATCTCCCTCGCCGAGCAGGTCGACAGCCTGGGCCTGGCTGACAATCACGATTACTCGCAGCTGCGCGCCGATTTGATGATTCTGCCGCCGCTGGACCATCCGGATCCGGCCCACTTGCTGGTCAGCGGCACGGGCCTGACGCACCTGGGCAGCGCCTCGGCGCGGGACAAAATGCACCAGCAAGGCAATGACGAAGCGGGCATGACCGACACCATGCGTATCTTCAAATGGGGCCTGGAAGGCGGCAAGCCGGCGGCCGGTCAGCTGGGCGTGCAGCCGGAGTGGTTCTACAAGGGCGACGGCAGCATCGTCATTCGTCCGGGCGAGTCGTTCCCGCAGCCTCCCTTTTCTGAAGACGCTGGCGAAGAGCCCGAGCTGAGCGGCCTGTACGTGATTGGTCACGACGGCAAGCCTTACCGTTTGGGTTTCGCCATCGGCAACGAATTCTCCGATCACGTCATGGAGCGCAAGAACTACCTGTATCTCGCCCATTCCAAACTGCGCGCCTGCTCGTTCGGGCCGGAGCTGCGGGTTGGCGATCTGCCGCAGAACCTGGCGGGCACCAGCCGCATCCACCGTGACGGCCAGGTGCTGTGGGAGAAGGAATTTCTCAGCGGCGAGGCCAACATGTGCCACAGCCTGGAAAACCTTGAGTACCACCACTTTAAATACGCCCAGTTCCTGCGGCCGGGCGACGTCCACGTGCATTTCTTCGGCACCGCGACGCTGTCGTTTGCCGACGGCATCAAGACCCGGCCGGGGGACAAGTTCGAAATCAGCCAGCATGAATTTGGCGCGCCGTTGATCAACGGTATTGCACCGGCCGAGGCCGTTTTCCAGCCGGGTGGCATCAAGCAGCTTTAAGTCATCAAGCCCTGCAGAAGCACGCTCCTGCAGGGCTTTTCGTATCCGCGTCCTGCACACCCCGACACCCCCATAAAAACAAAACGAGGTGCGACCCATGACCGCCACTGCCATCCCGCTGGAACGGGTCGATGTCGACGCGCTCGAGGACAGCATTTATCGAAAGGTGAGCTGGCGAATCGTGCCGTTGTTCATCGCCTGTTTCCTGTTTGCCTACCTGGACCGCGTCAACATCAGCTTCGCCAAATTGCAGATGGCCAGCGATCTGGGCTTCAGCGAAACCGTTTACGGCTTGGGCGCGAGCCTGTTCTTCGTCGGCTACTTCCTGTTCGAAGTGCCGAGCAACGTGCTGCTGCACAAGATCGGCGCGCGGATCTGGATTGCACGGATCATGGTGTCGTGGGGCATCGCGTCCGCGTGCATGATGTTCGTGCAGACCGAGTTCTGGTTCTACACCCTGCGCTTTCTGATCGGCGTAATGGAAGCAGGGTTCGTCCCCGGCGTGCTGTATTTCTTCACCCAGTGGTATCCGGGCTCACGTCGGGCGCGGGTGAACTCCTACTTCAAAAGCTCCATCTGCCTGTGCGGGATTGTCGGCGGTCCGATTGCCGGGCTGATCCTCGGTCACTTCGATGGCGTTATGGGCCTGGCCGGCTGGCGCTGGCTGTTCCTGATCGAAGGCATCCCGTCCATCTTGCTCGGCGGCGTGGTGTTCTGGCTGGTCAAGGACCGTATCGAAGACGCCACCTGGCTCAGTGATCAGGAGAAACAGGTGGTGCTGGCGCGGATGGCGAAAGAGGCCAAACCCGTCGTCAAACAAACCGTGAAAGACATCTGGAAGCACCCGACCACCTACGTGATGTCAGGCATTTACCTGTGCCTGGTCATGGCGCTGACCGGGCTGTTGTTCTGGATGCCGCAGCTGATCAAAACTGCCGGTGTGATCGATACGCTGAACATCGGCCTGCTGACGGTGATTCCGTATGTGGGCGCGGTGATCGGCAATCTGCTGATCGGCGCCAGCTCCGACCGCCACGGCGAGCGCCGCTGGCACATGGCGGGCTGCGCAACGCTGACGGCTGCGGGCTATCTGGTGTGTGCGTTGTTTCCCGGCCAACTGCTGCCGCTGATGATCGGCATGACCATGATCATGACCGGCATCATCGCCTGGATGCCGATCTTCTGGACCATCCCGCCGCGCTTTCTCACCGGTATCGCTGCGGCGGCGGGCATCGCGCTGATCAACTCCCTCGGGCAACTGGGCGGGATCATCGCGCCGTTCATGGTTGGCCGCATCAAGGACCTCACCGGCACGGCGACGCCTGCGCTGTTTGCGTTGTTCGCCGTCAGCGTGCTGGCCATCGCGCTGATCGTCTGGGGCATCCCGGCGCGTTACTACGCCAGGGAAGCGGTTCAGGACTAAACCTGCGGTCGCCAGACGCCGAGGCCAGCGCTTCGGCGTCTTTTCACCTATCATTCGCGCTTTCACTGATGCGAACGACTGCCATGACCTCGACACCTCAATCCCTGCGCACTGAACTCCAGAACGCGCTGACCGCCCACAGCATGCTGGAAATCGACGGCCTGCACGCCTTCGAATTTACCCTCGACGACATGCTCCAGATCGAAAGCATGGACGGCCGCGAGCGCAAGGTCTGGCGCTTCTCGCTGGCGCAGATCGACGCCGCCGAATTTGATGCCGAATTGCAAAGCTGGATCGTTAACGACGGCAACGCCGACCACCGCATCGTGGTGTTCAATGGCATCTCGGCGAGTGATGAGGACGAAGAGGGCGAGCAGGCGTAACCGCGCACTGTTGCACTGCAGAGGATTTGTAGGTGTGTGTATCGAGGGGACTGATTTATTTACAACGCTTCACCGTAAATCAATCTGTCCCCGGGCATGCGGCGGTCAACCGTAAGTCAATCCAACCCCGGCAAGCCTCATGCCCTCGCGGTTTCACAGCGCCCAGTCGGCAACTACTTTCCGCAATCCGCTGTCATAGCCGGAGACCCCCGCGCGTACGCCGCGCCAACAACTCCAAAAAGAGAACACCCCAAATGACTCCCAGACTTCTGCCGTGGTTAGCGCTCGCCAGCAGCCTTTCCGCGCTCTCTGCTCAGGCCAAACCCATGACTGATTACGACGTACTGGTGGGTTCCTACACCGCCGGCGCCAGCGAAGGCATCTACCGACTCGGTTTCAACACCCAAACCGGTCAGCTCGACGCCAAACCGCGTCAGGTGATCAACACTGAAAACCCGTCCTGGCTGACCCTCTCCAAGGACCAGCGCCACCTGTTCGCGGTCAACGAAAACGGGCCGGGCCAGACTGATGTCGTCGGCAAAGTTAGCAGCTACGCCATCGACCCCAAGACCCACGCGGTGTCGTTCCTCAATCAGGTCGAAACCAAAAGTGAGGAGCCGACCCATTCCAGCCTGAGCCTGGACGGCCGTTTCCTCTTCGTCGCCAACTACGCCGTGAACCCCGATCCGGGTGGCCTGCTGGCGGTAGTGCCGGTCGGCAAGGACGGCAAACTCGCGCCGGTGGTGCAGACCGCGACCCACGAAGCGAGCAAGGTCAATCCGGAGCGTCAGGCTTCATCCCACGTCCACGCCGCGGTACCGACGCCGGATGGCAAGTACCTGATCGCGATGGACTTGGGCGCCGACAAGATGTTCGTCTTCAACTACGACGCCAAGAAGCCCCAGCCGCTGCAACCCGCGAAAGTGCCTTCGGTCGATCTGCCAGCGGGCAGCGGTCCGCGTCACCTGACCTTCAGCAAAGACGGCAAGCACGCTTGGCTGACGATGGAAATGACGGCGCAAGTGGCGGTGTTTGACTACCACGACGGCGTGTTCAAGCAGACCCAACTGGTGGACCTCGCCAACAAGGAAGGTCAGCAAAACCGCGCTGCCGGTGGCCTGCACACCTCGCCGGACGGCAAATTCCTCTACGTTGCCAACCGTGGCGAAGTGAATGAGTTGCTGGTGTTCAGCATTAATGCTGCCAACGGCCAGCTCAAGGAAATCCAGCGCCGCGCCGTGGAAGGCAAGGAACCGCGCGAATTCGCCTTCGACCCGAGCGGCCACTTTGTGCTGATCGCCAACCAGAAGAGCAACCAGATCGTGACCGTTCGCTTTGACCCGAAAACCGGCCTGCTGGGCGACACCGTGCAGAAAGTCGACTTCGATTCGCCGTCCGACTTTCATTTCCTCACGGCCAAGTAATCCCCGAGCAAGCACCTCAGCGACACTTTGACGCAGGCTCAGCCCTTGGTTCTCAAGGGCTCCGGGCCTGTATCAATTCAGGTGATAAGGGCTAGTGCCAGAAAAGATTTTTTCCAGAACATCCTCGGGCGTAACTTTCATTCCACGGCCACGACGGTCAAGACTTGAAACGATACGCCACAGCGAGGTACCCACCATGAACTTCAATCTCTTCTCCATCATCGCCGCGTCCGCCATCTCCGCCACTGTTGCATTGCCCGCCAGTGCCAGTGTTGAAGCGACCGACAAGAAAGTCAGTTCGACCCAGAGTTACACCCCGAAGTACCTGCAACAAAGCGCCAACTTCTACGCCGCTCTGGATCACAAGATTCAACAATGAACAGCACTTCGAAGTGAATCCATTCCCCGTTAACGAACGTATCGTTGCCGGGGAATGGATTTGTAAAAACCTGATTTGATCTGCAACTTTCTGAAAGCCGGAAAACGCTTTCGCGAGCAACTTCGTCTTCTACAGGTTGATGCGACCCACTGACCACCGCGTGTCAGGCCATGCATCAAGTGTCGGCGAGCTTGTTCGCGAAAGCGTTGATTCCCTCCCCTTTGGTCCCCGTCTGCTGGATAAGCGATGGGGATTTTTTTGTGGGCTGGATTCAAGGGGCGACGCCCGGTTTCCAACAGCAGGCACCGATCATGTGGGAGCGAGCTTGCTCGCGAAGACTGCATTTCAGCCTCTGGAGATTTGGTGGATGTCCCAGCCTATTCGCGAGCAAGCTCGCTCCCACTTGGATTGATGTCAATAGGACCAATGCGTTGGTCTATCAAGCTGATTAACTTCTTGAATAATCAAGCCCGTCGATGTTTTGAATCGTCCGCCATCGTTTTTTAATAAGAGCACCTTCAAGCATTCTGGGCGCCTGAAACAGACACGTCCCGGAGCTTCAAACATGGCCACTGCCATCCTCAATTCAATCAAACACGGCGCTTATACCGCCATCGCGTTGTATGTTGTTTTCATAGCAGTGGTCACCGTCATCAGCACGAACCCACCACTCAATGCCCCGTCGCAGATGTCGACGCAAACAGCATCCGTTGAACTCAATCGCGCGGCAGTTCAGTCCCAGGGGCGTGCGTCGTGAAAGGCGCGAACTTCTGGGTGATTGTGTTTTTTGCGCTCATCAACAACGGCTGCTCATTGCTCGGCCATGGCGAAGGTTCGGTGGGCGGTGTGGCACGCAGCATGGCGTTCAAGACTGAGGTCGGGGAAGCGGTCGAGATGCAGCGCTCGCAGAAGCTCAACGCCGGCAACCCGCCGCCACGGCACAGCGAAATGATTTCGCCGATCTTTCAGATGGAAGTGGTGTAGCGAAAGGGTTTGGCTATTAACCAACGCGGTTGCAATCAGCCCTTGGCCATCGCGGTGATGAACAGGTCCGATGCGAGAAATCGCTGTAACCAGCGTTGTAGGTTGGGGTAGGGGCTTTGCCAGAACCAGTCCGCATCCACCGCGCAGAACTGCCGTATGAACGGCGCTATGGCGATGTCGGCGAGGGTCAGTCGATCGGTGATCAGAAAGTCCCGTGACGCCAGTAATTCGTTCAGCCTGTGCAGAAAATCCTCACCCCGCTGGCGGTATTCTTCCTGGGTGAATTCGGGATACCGCACGGCGTATTTGTAGTGATCCAGATCCTGCTTGAAGCTGCCGTCGTTTTCCGCGATCAGCTCGGCGATCTGCCGCTGCCCGTCGACGTCGTCGGCCAGGGACCAATCGTCCGGGTCATGCTGCGCCAGGGCCCAATGCATGATGTCCAGACTTTGCTCCAGCACCCGGTCTTGCAGCACCAGAACCGGCACCGTGCCTTTGGGTGAGCGTTCGAGCATCTCGGCCGGTTTGGCCTTGAGGCTGACTTCCACGGTATGCACCGGTACGCCGCAATACCCCAGCGCCATGCGGGCGCGCATGGCGTAGGGGCAGCGGCGGAACGAGTAGAGCGTCGGCACCGTCGATTCAGCGTGAGGCGCCGACGTCATGCTCAGGCCTCGGTCAGTTCGCCGCAGTCGGCGATGATGACTTTCTTGCTGGTGCGGCCGGATTGCGAACCCAGCGCTTCGATGGCCTTGACCACCTCCATGCCTTCAACGACTTTGCCGAACACGACGTGTTTGCCGTCCAGCCATTCGGTGACGATGGTGGTGATGAAGAACTGGCTGCCGTTGGTGTTCGGGCCAGCGTTGGCCATCGACAGGTCACCCGGGGCGGTGTGCTTGAGGGTGAAGTTTTCGTCTTCGAACTTGTTGCCGTAGATCGACTTGCCGCCAGTGCCGTTGTGGTTGGTGAAATCACCGCCCTGCAGCATGAAGTTCTGGATCACGCGGTGGAACGACGAACCCTTGTAGCTCAGGCCATCGCCTTTCTCGCCGGTGCACAGGGCGCGGAAGTTTTCAGCGGTTTTCGGAACGACGTCGTTGTGCAGTTCCATGACGATGCGACCCATTGGCTCGTCGTTGGCAGTGATGTCGAAAAATACTTTGGAATTTGCCACGTGGTTTACCTTCTTTCGAGTTTGGCGCGACTGCTGCCGCGCAAGGGATACAGGGTTGCACAGAAACGCTATCAGGCGTGTCCGTGCGTCGTGAAAAAACGGTTTAGCCGCTGCTGACCTCGACGGTGCTCAGGCCGTTGCCCTGACGCCGGACCTGAATCTGCACGGGGATTCGCTCGTGCATTTCCTGTACGTGGGAGATCACCCCGACCTTGCGGCCCTGGGCCTGCAGTCCGTCAAGGGCGTCCATGGCCAGTTGCAGGGATTCGGGGTCGAGGCTGCCGAAGCCTTCGTCGATGAACAGCGATTCAATCTTCAGCGTGCTGGACGCCATGGACGCCAGGCCCAGCGCCAGGGCCAGGGAGACCAGGAACGTTTCACCGCCCGAGAGCGAGTGAACCGAGCGCAGTTCGTCGCCCATTTCGGTGTCCATGACCAGCAGGCCGAGCATGCTGCCGCCGCGTTTCAGGCGATAGCGACGCACGAGTTGCTTGAGCTGCGCGTTGGCGTGGTGCACCAGCAGATCAAGGTTGTAGGCCTGGGCGATCTTGCGGAACGTGTCGCCGGTGGCCGAGCCGATCAGCGCGTTGAGGCGGCCCCAGCGCTGGTATTCGGACTGCGCGTGAGCGATGCGCTCTTGCAGCTCGCTGCTGGCGTCGCGACGGCGGTTGTCTTCACTGACCTGGGCACGCAAGTCGGCGCACAGCTGATCCTGAACCACCGATTGCGCCTGCGCTTCGGTCAACGCCGCAAGTAACTGCTCAGCGTCGCCACCGTCACTGTGCTGGGCCTGATGCTGCTGCAACTGCGCCGCGCGCTCTGCCACCAGAACCCTGGTTTGCTCCATGGCTTTTTCGCTGGACTGCAATTGCTGACGCAACCCGCTGACGCTGTCGTCGCTCAGCCCCAGCAAGGCTTCAAGGGCGGCATCGTCAAGCTCGCTGTGGCTGCTGCGCCACTCGGCGATCTGCCGTTCGAGCTCTGCCACCTCCTGTTCGAGGGTTTGCAAGCGCTGTTGTTCGCCCTCCAGCTCCGCAGTCACCTTGATCAGTTCGCTGCGCGCCACTTGAAGTTCGTGGGCGATGGCGGCATGAGCCTCACGGGCCTGCTCAACCCCCTGTTCAAGGGCGTGCTGCCAGCGCTCGGGCGATGCATGGTCGCCGAGGGTCCGCGCCAATTGTTGTTGCACAGTCTGTTGCTGCTGCTGACGGGTAGCGAGTTGCGCCTGCAACTTCTGATGTTCTGTCTCGCGACTCTGCTGCGCAACCTGCTCGCGCTCCAGTTTTTGCGCCCGCTCGCTGTGCTCCTGTTGTTCGGTCTTTTGCTGATCGACCTGCTCGACGCGGGCGGCAATGTCGTTGTCCAGCTGCATGAAGCTCTGGGTCGCCGACTCGCGCCACTGGCTCAGGCTTTCGGCGGGGAGCAGGGGCTCGAACTCCTGCAGCACCGCTTCGAACTCCTGGTTGTCCAGAGCGATGTGGCGTTGCTGATCGTCCAGCAGCTTCATCGCCTGCTGACTGGCCTCGCGGGCATCGAGCACCTGCTGCTGCAGGGATTCGGCATCCCGTTGCACTTTCAGCAGACGGCTCTGGCGCTGCTCGGCGCTGAGGATGTCCTGGGCCAGTTGATGCAGGCGTTCGCTCAGCCAGTCCCCGCGCAGGTGCTCGGGTTGCTCCATCAGGCGCGGATGCAGCGGGTGAGCTTCCAGTTCAGGCGCGAGGGTTTGCAACTGTTCGGCCAGTTGGTCTTGCTGCGGCTTGGACTGCTTAAGCTGATTGTTCAGCTCAGCAACTTCGGCGCGCAGCTCGGCGAGCTTTTCGCTGAGCTGCCCGACGGTCTGCCGGGCGCGCGCTTCCTCGCCGTCGTCGTGGCCCGACAGCGCTTCAAGCAGTGCCTCGGACTGGTGATACGGATGGTCTTCGCTGCCGCACACCGGGCACGGTTGCTGATCGACCAATTGCTCGCGCAGTTGCTCGACACTGGCGCTGCGGGTCAGGCGCTGGCGTTGCAGCAGTTCAACGGTGACCTTCAGCGCCTGCTCGGCGGCTTCATGTTCGGCCTTGAGTTTCAGGCCCTGGGCGATGCCTTGGGCACGACGTTCGGTGGCCTGCTGCTGGCGGGTTTGCACGTCGAGCAGGCGGCCGGCGACGTCCTGATGGCGCTGCCACAGACGTTCAAGTGAGTCGCTGGCGCTGTGCTGCTGGCGGTTGTCTTGCAGCAGTTGCCCCAGCCGCTCGATGTCGTGGCTGACCGCATCGGCCTTGACCTCGGCGTCGTCGTAAAGCGCCTGCAGGGCGCTGCGGCGTTCGCTCAGGGTCTGCTCGGCGAGGGTGGCGTTTTTCTCCAGCTGCGGCAGCTCGCCACGGCCCTGAATCAGGCGCGCGCTGAGTTGCACGGTTTGCTGCAGACGCGGCCTGTAGGCGCTCCACGACTGACTCAAGGTGGTCAGCGACGCGCTCTGCTCCAGTTGCTCGGCGATCGATTGCAAACGCACTTCGACCTGGCGTTGCTGCTCGCCCAGGTGCTCGAGCATCGACTGGCCCTCAATGCTGGCTTGCTGCGCGGCGCGCGCCTGCTCGCCGAGCGGTTGCAGCTCCTGATTCAGATGATTGAGCTGGGCCTGCTGTTCGAACGCTTCACTCAGGGCCGGCCGCGCGTTGAGCAGTTGTTCCTGCGCCTGCTGCAACGCCCCTTCGGCGCTGATGCGTGTGCTGTCCAGCTCGGCGATGCGCCCATCGAGCCCGGTTTGCTTGAGCTGATGGGCCTGAATCGCGGCGGTGAGCGGCGCGAGCTGAGCCTGCAGCCGGGCGCGCTGACCGAACAGATGCCGCTGCGGCGCCAGACGCTCCAGCAGCGCGAGCTGCTGACGATCGGCGCTGTGTGCGTCCCACGTCTGCTGGGCGCTGGCGAGCTGTTCGTTGGCGGCCTGGTGGCTGTCGCGCAGGCGATTCAATTCCTTGAACCATTGCTGCTTGAGCTCCAACTGGCGCAGTTGCGCCTGTTCCAGCTTCAGTTGCTGCTGAGCGTCGTTGAAGCGCTGCTCAAGCTCGGCGCGCTGCGCAGGCTCCATCGGCGTCAACGTGCCGGCCTGGGCCTGGAGGGTTTTCAGTGCTTCCTCGGCTTCCTTGCTTTTGCTGTAGGCGCGACGGCCCAGCTGGCTGTAGATCGCCGTGTCGGTGAGCTTTTCCAGCAGTTCGCTGCGGTCTTTGTCGTCGGCCTTGAGGAAGGCGCTGAATTCGCTTTGCGCCAGCATCACCGCCCGGGTGAACTGCTCGAAGTTCAGCCCCAGGCGCGCTTCCAGCAGGGTCTTGTACTCGGTCTTGTTCTGCGTGCTGAGAATCTGCCCGCTGTCCAGGTCGATCAGCGTCTGGCGGCTGGCCTGGAGTTTTTTCGTGGCGTTGTCACGGGCGCGGTTGGCTTCCCAGCGCGCGCGATAACGGCGCTTGTCGATGCCGACGAAATCCACCTCGGCGTAACCGCTGCCGGTGCCGCGACGCAGCAGGTTGCGCGGGTCGTTGGTGCTGATGTCGCCGTCGATCTCCGGCACGCGGGACTGGCCGATGTTGTTGAGCCGGGGAATCGCGCCGAACAGCGCCAGGCAGAGGGCGTCCAGCAGCGTGCTTTTGCCCGCGCCGGTGGGGCCGGTGATGGCGAACAGGCCGGCGCTGGCGAGGGGCTCGGCGGTGAAATCCAGCTCGAACGGGCCGGCCAGCGAGGCGAGGTTTTTCAGGCGAATGGCGAGGATTTTCATGGCTGCTCGCTCTCCAGCTGCACGTCCTGAAGCAGGGTCGCGAAGTCCTGCAGCGTCTGCTCATCCACTTCGCTGCCGTAGCTGTCCTGCCATGCACGGCTGAACAGTTCCTGCGGGCTCAACTGGTCCAGTTCGATCAGGTCTTGATTGGCGTCTTCATCACGACTGCCCTTGCCGGCGTATTCGGCGGCGATGCGCACCAGTCGCACGGCCTTGCCCTCCAGCGCGGCTTCGATCTGGTTGCGCAGGTCCGGCTGAGGTTCGTCCAGACGCACACGGACTTCGAGCCACGGCTGACGGTCGACGTCAGCCAGCAAATCGATGTCCGGAAGATCCCGCAGTTGCAGCAACAGCTCGGCCAGTGGCGCCGGGCCGACCCGTTGCAGGTTGACGGCACGGGGGATCAGCAGTGGTTTGACGCTGACCAGCTTGTCGCCGTCGCACTCGATTTCGAGGATCTGATGCTGGTAGCCGATTTCCGAAAACGACAGCGGTATGGGAGAGCCGCAGTAGCGAATGCGGTCCTCGCCGTTGATCCGCTGGGGTTTGTGCAGATGCCCGAGCGCCACGTAGGTGATGCTTTCGCCGAAGAGGCTGGCGGGCAGGGCTTCGGCGTTGCCGATGATCAGGCTGCGTTCGGAATCTTCCGACACCGAGCCGCCGGCCATGTGCGCGTGGCTGATGGCGATCAGGGCCTGGCCTTTCTTGCGCCGCTGATTCGCCGCGGCGATAAGCATGTCGTGGACCTGCCCGATGCCGCGCAGGTAGTTGTCGCCCAACGCCGCGCCGGTGACTTCGGCCGGCCGCAGAAAAGGCAACGCCAGGCACCAGCCGAGGACTTTGCCCTTGGCGTTGCTCAGTGGAAGCAGCAGTCGGTCAACGTCCAGCACGCCATCGTCAAGCCACAGCACCCGACCCAGCGCGTGGGTGCGCAGGCGTCGCATCAGCGGCGCGGGCAACTCGATGCGCGAGCCGGAGTCGTGGTTGCCGGCGATCATCACGATGGTCAGGTGCGGGTTCTGTTCGTGGGCGCTGACGATGAAGTCGTACAGCCGCTCCTGGGATTTGACCGGCGGATTGACCGTGTCAAAGATGTCGCCGGCGATCAGCAGGACATCCGGTTTGCGCTCGGCGAGACGGGCCAGCAGCCAGGTCAGGAAGCCGGCGTGTTCGAAATCTCGCTCCTGACCATGGAGGTTCTGGCCGAGGTGCCAGTCGGAGGTGTGGAACAGACGCATGGGGGTACCTTGGTTTAACAATCAGCGCATTTTATCTGTGACCGGAGAATGCGCTGATCGATGGAAATCATTTCGGATAAAGCGGCGGCAAGCTGTCGCCCCCGCTCGGGTCCTGGGGGTTTTCGATGGCGGGCAGCGCTTTGACGGCGCGCCAGAGGTCTTCGCCCAGCCACAATTTTTCGGTCTCGCTGTACAACGCGCCGTTCAGGCCGTCCAGCGCATGGGACAGCGGCACGAAGCGCGCAGCCATATCGGCCAGGGTTTCCGGCTGCTGTCGGGCCCAGGCGTCCAGCGCCTGGCGGGTGGCGTGGGGATCGTTGGCCAGGGAGGCGCGTTTCAGGTCGTCAAGCACTGTACGCGGACTCGGCCCCGTTTGCGCGACCCGGGCCAGCGCCGGTTGCCAACGACCGCGCCACCACAGGCCGAAGCCCAGCAACGTGGTGAAGCTCAACAGCACTGTGCTCAACTGCCACGGCCACACCGGCGGGCCGATCACCGTCACATTGCTGTTGTCGCTCACGGGCGTGTCCACGGCAAACGCCGGATTGAGGCTGACCTGCAAGGTGCGGGCGGGCAGGGCGCTGTGTTCAAGGTGATCTTCCTGGGTGTTCCACCAGACCAGATCGATAGCGGGAATCTCGATGGCGCCGGGACGGTTGGGGACGAGCGCTTCCCGCTCCTCGCGCACGCCGGTCAAACCGCGCTCACCGGGCTTGTTGCTCAGTTGCGGCTGATCGGGGTAACGCCGCAATGCGCTGACGTCGGTGGCAGGCAGCGGCGGCAACTGCGCGCTGGACAAGCCTTCGGCTTTCAGTTGCAAGGTGCGCGTGAGGGAATCGCCGACCTGGCTGTGGGCCGGCTCCGGGCTCCAGTTCTCACTGAGGCTGACACTGCGCGCCGGCAGCCATGGCGTGTCGGCGGGGTAGTGCGCCGGTTGCGGCTTGACGTCGAGGGTCAGGGGCAGCGATGTCACGTGCATCAATCGGCCCGGCTTCGGCCCGCTGGCGATTGCGCCCGGTGCCATGGCGGCGGCCGCACTGGCGTCGGTGGTGTCCTGAACCAGCGTGGCGCTGAACGCCTGGGCCGGGATGGTCAGCTTACCGCTGTGCTGGGGGTACAGCGCGTAGCGCATTTCGATCACGCCGTGGCGAATGCCGTTGATCTGCTTCTCGTACGTGCGGGTGTCGCCGAGCTTTTCGATGCGCGCGTCCGGCACTTGCAGCGGCGTCAGGCTGCTGTCGTCGAACAGCGACACCGAGTGGTAGATGCGCACGGTGAGCAAGACCTGCGCCTGAACATACACGCTGTCCTGATCGAGGCTCGCCTCCATGAACACCGGGGCGAGCTTCTGCTCCTGACCCTGGGTGACGGGGCCGACATCGACCACCTGCAGCACGATGGGCTTGCTGATCATTTCGCCCAGCTTCAGCGACGGGATCTCAATCGAGCCGCTGTGGCGCGGCATCAGCGTGATCAGCCAGCGAGTCGTCGCGTGAACGTTGCCTTCCAGTGTGGTCAGGCTGTTGAGCTGGCGGGTGTCGCGCACTTCGAAGTCGGTGTCCAGCGCGGTCATGTCCGGCCTGCCGAAGACGGTCGCGTCGTCGGTTTCAAGGGTCAGTTCAACGGTTTCGCCGGTGTTGACGCGCGTGCGGTCGACGCTGGATTGCAGCGTGGAGCCCGCACTGTCGGCCTGGGCCAGCTGCGCCACTAGAGCGAACAGGCACCACATTCCTGCAATCAGCAACCTGTGCAGACGACTCATCGGGTCTTTTCCTGATGCTGCTGTTGTTCGTACCAGAATTTGCGCCGCAACAGCTCACCGGGTTCGTCGGGGATCTGCCGCAGCCATTGTTCGAGCGCCTGTTTCTGCTCGCCATCGATTTGCCCGTCGCCCGGCTTACCCGAGGCACGCGCCGGCTCATCGCTGTCGGATCCTGCGCCGGAAGCCTGCTCGTCGGCGGCGCTTTGCTGATCGCTGGCCGAGCGGTCGGCATTGGCCTCCTGCGGCGCCGACTGCGCGCTCGACGACGACTGTCCGGCATTGCCTTCGCGGGCCTTGTCGGCATTCTCGTCAGTCTTCGCCTTCTCGTCGGCTTTCCCCTGATCCGATGCCTTGGTCTGCTCCAGCACCTGTTCCACCAACGCCTTGTTGGCCAACGCCGCCGGGAAGTCCGGTTGACGCTCCAGCGCCTGTTCATAGGCGTCGATGGCGGCTTCCAGCTCACCGCTTCGGGCCAGCGCATTGCCGCGATTGTAATGGTCGGCGGCGCTGCTGCCCTGGGCAAAGCGCTGGACGGCGCCGGCGTAGTCACCGGCCTGGTATAGCGCGACACCTTGCCACTGCGGGTCTTCGAAATGCCGCGCGGCTTCTGCCGGGTGATGCCGCTTGAGCAGGTGCTCGCCCTGTTGATCGGGGCGGCGCCACAGGTCGTCGAAACCAGAGGCATAGCTGGGTTGCGGCACGGCCATCAGCAGCAACGGCAGGCACAACAACCAACCGCGTCGCCCGGCGCAACCGGCCAGCAGCAGAAGCGGCAACAGCAACCAGTAGCCCTGGTCGGCCCAGCGGTCGAGGCGCACTTTCTGGCCCTGGCTGATCAGACTCTTCGGACCGTCGAGCAGGCCGAGGTCGTTGAGGTCCTGGTTGTCCAGGCGCAGCGACGTGTAGCGACCGCCCATGCCGTCGGCGAAATCCTTGAGCACCGGCCCGTCCAGACGCGGCACAAGGATGCCGCCCTGGGCGTCCTTCAGAAAACCGCCTTTCTCCTGGGTGACCGGGGCGCCTTCAGCGGTGCCGACGCCGAGCATCAATAAAGGAGGGGCGTCGCGGCCGGTCATCGCGGTGCGAATGCCCTGACGCTCGGCGTCGCTGAGGGACGAACCGATCCACAGCAGCCGCCCTTGACCGAGGTCGCCCTGTTCCAGCAAGTCGAGAGCCTTGCGCACGGCGAGGTCTGCGCGCTGGCCGGCTTCGGGCATGATCGACGGCTTGATCGCATCCAGCAGGTTTTTGCTGGTCGCCAGGTCGTCCGACAGCGGCACCAGCGTGTGGGCGCTGCCGGCATACACGATGATCGCGGTCTGTGAATCGCTGCGCGCCTGTAACAGGTCGAGCACTTTGCGTCGCGCCTGTTCCAGGCGGGTGGGCGGGCTGTCGGCGGCGAGCATTTCCGGCGTCAGTTCGAGCATCACCACCAGTGGATCAACCGGCCGCTGACTGTTCTGCTCGACACGCTGCCAGCTCGGGCCGAGCAGTGCCAGGACCGCCAGCAACCAGCCGAGACCCAGTACCACCCACGGCCATTTGCTGTCCCGGCCACCGCCGCCACTGAGCAACGCTGAATGAAACGCGCTGGGCAAAATCATCTGCCAGCGCCCGACGCGCTTCTGCCGATTCCATAACCGCCACAACAGCCAGCCGAGCGCGGGCAACAGGAGCAGCCAGCCAGGGCGGGACCAATGGGGCCATAGACCGGAGAGAAAGTCGATCATGGGCGCCTCGTCAGGCGCTTCAAGCGTTCACGCCACAGCGTGGCCTGTACAAGCGTCGGGCGGCGCGAAAAAAGGCGGTAAACCGGGTTGTTCGGCCAGCGCTCCTGGACCACCAGCAGAAGGCTCAGCAACAGGGCCATCGCCAACGGCACGTGATAAAGCGCCCGGGCCGGACGTGCCTGGGTCGGTTGCTGTGCCACCGGCTCAAGCCGGTCCAGCGCCTTGCCGATGCCGGCGAGTTCGGCACCGTTGCGCGCGCGGAAATACTGCCCACCGCTGACTGCGGCGATTTCCCGCAGCGCAGGCTCGTCCAGATCCAGGCTGGGGTTGAGGCCAAGAATGCTGGTGGCGCCTTTATCGGGATCGGCACCGATGCCGATGGGGTAGATTTTCACGCCTTCGCTGGCGGCCAGACGCGCGGCCGTTCTCGGGTCGATCTGGCCCGCGTTGTTGGCGCCGTCGGTGACCAGAATCAGCACGCGGCTCTGGGCCGGGCGTTGGCGCAGACGCTTCAACGCCAGGCCGATCGCGTCGCCGATAGCGGTGTTCTTGCCGGCAATGCCGATCCGCGCTTCGTCCAGCCAGACCCGCACGGTCTTGCGGTCAAAGGTCAGCGGCGCCTGCAGATATGCCTGGCTGCCGAACAGAATCAGTCCGATGCGATCACCCTGACGGTGCTCAAGAAAGTCCCCCAGCAGTGTTTTTACCAGGGTCAGGCGGCTGACCTCGTCGTTTTTCCAGACCATGTCCGGGTAATCCATCGATCCCGACACGTCCACTGCGACCAGCAGATCGCGGCCGCTGGCGGCAACCGGTAACGGCTCGCCCAGCCATTGTGGACGGGCGGCAGCGACCAGCAACAGGAGCCAGACGGTCACGAACGGCAATTGTCGCCGCCAGCCCGGCAAATGGGTTCGCGCACGGCGCCCGGCCAGACCTTCCAGCTCCTGGAGAAAGCTGACGTTCAGCGCCGCTTCGCCGCTGTCTGCGGCGGGCAGCACAAGGCGCATCAGCCAGGGCAGCGGGAGGAGGGCGAAAAGCCACGGCCAGGCGAACTCAAACATGCTTGCGAATCCAGGTCTCGACCGACTGGGTCAGGCCGTTGATGGCCTTGTCGTCGAGTTTGCATTCGGGCTTGTAGGCGCCCTCGACGAGGATCATCCAGCGCGTGAGGCCGGCGGCCGGGCAGCGGTTGTCGAGGAACGCCAGCCATTTGCGGCCATTGAGGGTGTGGCTCTGGCTGTAGGGGTAGTGATTGCGGCACAGGCGCTTGAGCAGGCCGTTGATCTGTTGCAGCCAGGCTCCGGCCGGTGCGCCGTCGTAGGGTTTGGGCATCTGCGCGAGTTCGACCAGTGCGGCCTGGCGCAAGGGGTCCAATGGCTCGACGGTGTCAGCGCTGGCCTTTTTTGGCAGCAGCGTGCGCGCTCGCCACAGGCCGTAGCCGAGCGCGGGCAGCAGGATCAGCAACAGCCACCAGCCCGGCGCGGGCGGCCAGAACCCGACCGGCTCCGGCAGGATCAGCGGTTGCAGCTGGTCCAGCGCACTCATGGCTGTTTCACCGGACGCTGGCCGTTGAGGTACTCGCGCAATTGCTCGACCATTTCACGCTGAGTGCTCAGCGGCATCAACAGCACGCGCAGTTTCTGCGCCAGCAGTTCCCAGCGCGCCTGACGCGCCTCGCCCTGGGCACGGTAGCTCTGGCGCAGGTCGGCGTTCAGGGTGTCGAGCTCCAGATGCGCGCCGCGGTCAGCGAAGCGCAATAAACCGGCGGCGGGCAACGCATGGTCCAGCGGATCGGACAGCGGCAGCAGCAACAGGTCGCAATGCCGTGACAGCAAGGCCAGTTGCTGTTCGGCCGAATCGGACAGCGCGCGCTCGTCGCACAGGATGATCGCCAGACTGCCCGGACGCATCACCTCCCGCGCACGACGCAGCGCCACGCCGAAGGTGTCACGGTCGGCAGCCGCCTCGGTATGCAGCGACTGATTGACTCGCACCAGCCGGTTCAGCAGTTGCAGCAGGCTTTGCTTGCTGCGTCGCGGCTTGATTTCGTAATGCTCGTTGTCACCGAACACCAGCCCGCCGACCCGGTCGTTGTGGCCCAGTGCGGCCCATCCCACCAGCGCGGCAGCCTGGGCGGCGAGGACTGACTTGAACATCAGCCCGGACCCGAAAAACAGGCGGCGGCTTTGCTCGACCATGATGAAAATCGGCCGCTCGCGTTCTTCGTGAAACAGCTTGGTGTGGGGTTCTTGCGTGCGGGCGGTGACGCGCCAGTCGATGGTCCTGACGTCGTCGCCGGCCTGATAGACCCTGACCTGATCGAAGTCCACCCCGCGCCCCCGCAGCTTGGAATGGTGCAGACCAATTAGCGGGCTGCGCTGGCTGGGGGTGGAGAACAGCTGCACTTCCCGCACGCGATGACGCATTTCAATCAGCTCGGCGAGGCTGATGCGAATGCCCGGTTGGGAAATCAGATAGGGTTGCATGGGGTCAGGCGACGGCCACGACGTCGAGAATGCGCTGGATCACGCGGTCTTGATCGATACCCGCCGCTTCTGCTTCGAACGACAGAATGATGCGGTGACGCAGCACGTCGAAGACCATGGCCTGGATGTCTTCCGGGCTGACGAAATCCCGCCCGGCCAGCCAGGCGTGGGCCCGGGCGCAGCGGTCCAGGGAAATCGAACCGCGGGGGCTTGCGCCATAACCGATCCACTCGGCCAGCTCGGCATCGAACTTGGCGGGCGTGCGGGTCGCCATTACCAGCTGCACCAGGTATTCCTCAACGGCATCGGCCATGTACAGGCCGAGGATTTCCTTGCGCGCGGCAAAAATCGCCTGCTGGCTGACCCGGCGCTCGGGCTTGGTCTCGCCGTTGAGCGCTTCGCCCCGGGCCTGCTGGAGGATCTTGCGTTCGACGGTGGCGTCCGGGAAGCCGATCTTGACGTGCATCAGAAACCGATCGAGCTGCGCTTCGGGCAGCGGGTAGGTGCCTTCCTGCTCGATGGGGTTTTGCGTCGCCATCACCAGAAACAGCGGCGACAGGTCGTAGGTACTGCGCCCGACACTGACTTGACGCTCGGCCATGGCTTCCAGCAGCGCCGATTGCACCTTGGCCGGCGCGCGGTTGATTTCGTCGGCCAGCACCAGGTTGTGGAAGATGGGGCCTTGCTGGAACACGAAACTGCCGGTTTCCGGACGATAGATCTCGGTGCCGGTGATGTCGGCCGGGAGCAGGTCGGGGGTGAACTGAATGCGATGGAATTGCGCTTCGATGCCTTCAGCCAGCTCTTTGATCGCCTTGGTCTTCGCCAGTCCCGGCGCGCCTTCGACCAGCATGTGACCGTCGGCCAGCAGCGCGATCAGCAAGCGCTCAACCAGTTTCTCCTGCCCGAGAATCTGGGTGGAGAGAAAGGTCCGCAGCGCGATCAACGCTTCACGATGTTCCATCGATGACAGTTCCTGGCAGGAGAGGCAGCAGCGCCAAGTGGCGCCGAAGCTGGGGGCGTTACTTTAATCCATCGCAGGGGCGCCGACTAATCGGCCGGCGGGTTTTTTCGGCTTTTCAGCAAAGGACGGGGCAAAAACAAGAACTGTCTTACATTTGCGTCAATTGGGGCCCGATGCCGGGGAGGTCTCAGTTGATCTGGCTGACGTACGTCCCGACACCGCTGAGGATGATCCGCAGCGTGGCGTCCAGCTCGGTCAGCTCATTGGCAGGTGTGCTGTGGGTAATGTCGTACGTGGCGTCGCCGCCCAAGGGTTTGGCGTCGGCGGCGTTGATTTCGACCAACAGCCGAGTGGCGCTCAGGGTGACGGTGATGTTGTCTTCGACATGGATAGTGTCGTCACGAAACGTGATATCGACCTCATCCTCATCGGGGAAACGCGCGAGCAGAAACAGATCACCGGTGCTGCTGCCATAGCAACAGGCCAGCGCCATATCATCTTCCTCCTCGTCGCATGGGTTATAGATGAAGCTGTCGGTGGTCATTTGCATGGCGGTGATTCCTGTGGCTGGGGGGCAGGGCAGGGATGGATTTTGCCAGTCTTGTGGGAGATTTGCTGGATATTGCGGTTGGCAGTTGAATGACCGATCCGCCGGGGACAGATTAATTTACGGTGAAGCGCTGTAAATAAATCAGTCCCCTTAGCACTAAGTGGGATTGGCGATGACTGTAGGACCGGCTTCAGCCGGGAAGCTTTTGCTTTTGATCTTCGTACACAAAATGTCCAGGCACCGCCAAACGCGACTTTGGTGCAGGCTGAGCGCAGGTCTCGCGCAGTGGGCCGAGCCGCATGGATGCGGCGAGAGCGCCGTCAGGACATGGATGTCCGTTCGGCGCGGGCCCACGGAGCGGGACCGGAGTGAAGGAACCCTGACGAAGGAAGGGCCAAGCCAGGAGCAGGCACCCTTGGTTACTTGGGGTGCTTTTCCAAGTAACTCGCCGAAGGCGAAACCAAGGCCGTTAGGCCGACGCTCTTGATCTTCTTCTAGCCGCACCGCGTACCCCGGGGACAGATTGATTTACGATGAAGCACTGTAAATAAATCAGTCCCCTCAAGCCGCTCCCTCAAGCCGCTGTCTGCAACCCGATGTCCGAATATGTCGCAGCATCGCAAGCAGATTCAGGGCGCCACTCGTTAAGCTGCACCCGAGCCGAACAAATGTGACGGCACACACACCAAAAGCGTTAGTAATTCACGCAGTGCCAATCGCATTGCCCTCTGTCACGTTATGCTGACTATCATCGACCAGACGCAAACGAGGCAAACACAAAGCTCCACCCGACACACGCATCTCTCCTATATAAAAGCTCAAGCCAATCGGAGTACCACAGATGGCGTTCTTCACCGCAGCCAGCAAGTCCGACTTCCAGCACCAACTGCGAGCGGCACTGGCTCAGCACATCAGCGAACAGGCACTGCCACAAGTGGCGCTGTTCGCCGAACAATTCTTCGGCATCATCTCCCTCGACGAACTCACCCAGCGCAGACTCTCTGACCTGGCCGGTTGCACCCTCTCGGCCTGGCGCCTGCTCGAACGCTTCGAGCACGGCACGCCGCAGGTACGGGTCTACAACCCCGATTACGAACGTCACGGCTGGCAGTCCACCCACACCGCCGTCGAAGTGCTGCACCACGACCTGCCGTTCCTGGTCGACTCGGTGCGCACCGAACTGAACCGCCGCGGCTACAGCATCCACACGCTGCAGACCACCGTGCTCAGCGTGCGTCGCGACGAGAAAGGCCAACTGCTCGAACTGCTGCCAAAAGGCACCAGCGGCGACGGCGTGCTGCAAGAATCGTTGATGTACCTGGAGATCGACCGTTGCGCCAATGCCGCGGAGCTGAACGTGCTCGCCCGCGAACTGGAGCAGGTGCTGGGTGAAGTCCGCGTCGCGGTGGAAGACTTCGAGCCGATGAAAGCCAAGCTCCACGAGCTGCTGGCCGGCATCGACGCCACGGAGTACACCATTGACCCGGAGGAGAAATCCGAGGTCAAGGTGTTCCTCGAATGGCTGGTCAACAACCACTTCACGTTCCTCGGCTATGAAGAATTCACCGTCAGCAGCGAAGGCGAGGGCGGTCAGCTCCAGTACGACCCGTCGTCCTTCCTTGGCCTGACCAAACTGCTGCGCGCAGGGCTCACCGCCGAAGACCTGCACATCGAAGGCTATGCAGTGAACTACCTGCAGGAGCCGACCCTGCTGTCGTTCGCCAAGGCTGCGCACCCGAGCCGCGTGCATCGCCCGGCGTACCCGGACTACGTGTCCATCCGCCAGATCGACGCCGACGGCAAGGTCATCAAGGAATCGCGCTTCATGGGCCTGTACACCTCCTCGGTGTATGGCGAAAGCGTGCGTGCCATTCCGTACATCCGCCGCAAGGTCGCTGAAGTCGAGCGCCGCTCCGGGTTCGACGCCAAGGCGCACCTGGGCAAGGAACTGGCGCAAGTGGTTGAAGTGCTGCCCCGCGACGACCTGTTCCAGACCCCGGTGGACGAGCTGTTCACCACCGTCATGTCGATCGTGCAGATCCAGGAGCGCAACAAGATTCGCGTGTTCCTGCGCAAGGACCCGTACGGCCGTTTCTGCTACTGCCTGGCCTACGTGCCGCGCGACGTCTATTCCACCGAAGTCCGTCAGAAGATTCAGCAAGTGCTGATGGATCGCCTGAAAGCCACCGACTGCGAGTTCTGGACCTTCTTCTCCGAGTCGGTGCTGGCGCGCGTGCAGCTGATCCTGCGTGTGGACCCGAAAGTCACCCTCGACATCGATCCGCAGCAGTTGGAAAACGAAGTCATCCAGGCCTGCCGTTCGTGGAAAGACGACTACGCCAGTCTGGTCATCGAAAGCTTCGGCGAAGCTCAGGGCACCAACGTGCTGGCCGACTTCCCGAAAGGTTTCCCGGCCGGCTACCGCGAGCGTTTCGCCGCGCACTCCGCCGTGGTCGACATGCAACACGTGCTGAGCCTGTCCGAAGCCAATCCGCTGGTCATGAGCTTTTACCAGCCGCTGTCCGGCGACAAGGCGCAGCTGCACTGCAAGCTGTACCACGCTGACACGCCGCTGGCGCTGTCAGACGTGCTGCCGATCCTGGAAAACCTCGGCCTGCGCGTACTCGGTGAATTCCCGTACCGCCTGCGCCACACCAACGGCCGCGAGTTCTGGATTCACGATTTTGCGTTCACTTACGGCGAAGGCCTGAACCTGGACCTGCAGCAGCTCAACGACACGCTGCAGGACGCCTTCGTCCACATCGTGCGTGGTGAAGCCGAGAACGATGCCTTCAACCGTCTGGTGCTGACCGCCGGTTTGCCGTGGCGCGACGTGGCGTTGCTGCGTGCCTACGCGCGTTACCTGAAGCAGATCCGTCTGGGCTTCGACCTGGGTTACATCGCCAGCACGCTGAACAACCACGCCGACATCGCTCGCGAGCTGACGCGTCTGTTCAAGACCCGCTTCTATCTGGCGCGCAAGCTGAGCGGCGGTGACCTCGACGACATGCAGCAGCGTCTGGAGCAGGCGATTCTGACTGCGCTGGACGGCGTGCAAGTGCTCAACGAAGACCGCATCCTGCGTCGCTACCTTGACCTGATCAAGGCGACCATGCGCACCAACTTCTACCAGACCGACGCCAACGGCCAGAGCAAGAGCTACTTCAGCTTCAAGTTCAACCCGCGCCTGATCCCCGAGCTGCCGAAGCCGGTGCCGAAGTTTGAAATCTTCGTCTACTCGCCGCGCGTCGAAGGCGTTCACCTGCGCTTCGGCAACGTGGCCCGTGGCGGCCTGCGCTGGTCCGACCGTGAAGAAGACTTCCGCACCGAAGTGCTGGGTCTGGTCAAAGCCCAGCAAGTGAAGAACTCGGTCATCGTGCCGGTCGGCGCCAAGGGCGGTTTCCTGCCCCGTCGTCTGCCGACCACCGGCACCCGCGACGAGATTCAGGCCGAAGCGATCGCGTGCTACCGCCTCTTCATCTCCGGTCTGCTGGACATCACCGACAACCTGAAAGAAGGCGCACTGGTGCCGCCGGCCAACGTCGTGCGCCATGACGACGATGACCCGTACCTGGTCGTCGCCGCCGACAAAGGCACCGCGACCTTCTCCGACATCGCCAACGGCATCGCCATCGACTACGGTTTCTGGCTCGGCGACGCCTTCGCGTCAGGCGGTTCGGCAGGTTACGACCACAAGAAAATGGGCATCACCGCCAAGGGCGCGTGGGTTGGCGTACAGCGCCACTTCCGCGAGCGCGGCATCAACGTGCAGCAGGACAGCATCAGCGTGATCGGCGTCGGCGACATGGCCGGTGACGTGTTCGGTAACGGCCTGTTGATGTCCGACAAGCTGCAACTGGTGGCGGCCTTCAACCACCTGCATATCTTCATCGACCCGAATCCGGACCCGGCCAGCAGCTTTGCCGAGCGTCAGCGTCTGTTCGACCTGCCGCGTTCGGCGTGGACCGATTACGACACCAGCCTGATGTCCGCAGGCGGCGGTATCTTCCCGCGCAGTGCGAAAAGCATCGCGATCACCCCGCAGATGAAAGCGCGCTTCGACATCACCGCTGACAAACTGACCCCGACCGAGCTGATGCACGCGCTGCTCATGGCGCCGGTGGATCTGTTGTGGAACGGCGGCATCGGCACCTACGTCAAAGCCAGCACCGAGACCCACGCAGACGTCGGCGACAAGGCCAACGACGCACTGCGCGTCAACGGCAATCAGCTGCGCTGCAAGGTAGTGGGCGAGGGCGGCAACTTGGGCATGACCCAGCTGGGCCGCGTCGAATTCGGCCTGATGGGCGGCGCGACCAACACCGACTTCATCGACAACGCCGGTGGTGTGGACTGCTCCGACCACGAAGTGAACATCAAGATCCTGCTGAACGAAGTGGTCCAGGCCGGCGACATGACCGAGAAGCAGCGCAACCTGCTGCTCGAAAGCATGACCGACGAAGTGGGCAACCTCGTCCTCGGCAACAACTACAAGCAGACCCAGGCCCTGTCTCTGGCGGAGCGCCGTGCCTACGAGCGCATCGCCGAGTACAAGCGCCTGATGAGCGACCTGGAAGTGCGGGGCAAGCTGGACCGTGCCATCGAGTTCCTGCCGGCGGAAGATCAACTGGCCGAGCGCATCGCCGAGAAGAAAGGCCTGACCCGGGCCGAGCTGTCGGTGCTGATCTCCTACAGCAAGATCGACCTCAAGGAAGCGCTGCTGGAATCCCGCGTTCCGGACGACGACTATCTGGCGCGTGACATGGAAACGGCGTTCCCGCCGTCACTGGGCGCTAAGTTCTCCGAGTCGATGCGTCGCCACCGTCTGAAGCGCGAAATCGTCAGCACGCAGATCGCCAACGATCTGGTCAACCACATGGGCATCACCTTTGTGCAGCGGCTCAAAGAGTCGACCGGCATGACCGCCGCCAACGTGGCCGGTGCTTACGTGATCGTGCGTGACATTTTCCACCTCCCGCACTGGTTCCGTCAGATCGAGGCGCTGGACTACAAGGTCCCGGCGGAGATTCAGCTGGCGTTGATGGATGAGTTGATGCGTCTGGGTCGTCGCGCGACGCGCTGGTTCTTGCGCAGCCGTCGCAATGAGCTGGACGCAGGGCGTGATGTGGCGCACTTCGGTCCGCACATCGCGGCGCTGGGTCTGAAGCTGGACGAGTTGCTGGAAGGGCCGACCCGTGAGGTCTGGCAGACGCGTTATCAGGAGTACGTCGCGGCCGGCGTGCCGGAGCTGCTGGCGCGGATGGTGGCGGGTACCAGTCACCTGTACACGCTGTTGCCGATCATCGAGGCGTCTGATGTGACTGGTCAGAATGCAGCGGACGTGGCGAAGGTGTATTTCGCGGTGGGCAGTTCGCTGGATGTGACGTGGTATTTGCAGCAGATCAGTGCGTTGCCGGTGGAGAACAATTGGCAGGCGCTGGCCCGTGAGGCGTTCCGTGATGATATCGATTGGCAGCAGCGGGCGATTACGGTGTCGGTGTTGCAGATGGCGAATGGTCCTGCGGATGTCGAGGAGCGTTTGAGTCTGTGGCTGGAGCAGCATTTGCCGATGGTCGAGCGCTGGCGCGCGATGTTGGTGGAGTTGCGTGCGGCGAGTGGTAATGATTATGCGATGTATGCGGTCGCTAACCGTGAGTTGCTGGATCTGGCAATGAGTGGGCAGACGGCGGTGGTGTGATGGTTTAGTCGTCTGTAATCGGAAGCCCCGCGTTGTGAGACGCGGGGCTTTTTAGTTTTTGCGTTTGGGAGATCAAGGTCAAGGGCGCCTGCCTGGGGGCAGACTGTTTCGCCTTCGGCGAGTTACTTGGAAAAGCACCCCAAGTAACCAAGGGTGCTTGCTCCTGGTTTGGCCCTTCGTTCCTCAGGGTTCCTTCACTCCGGTCTCGCTACGTGGGACCGCCGCCATCCGCCATCCATGGCGGGGGGCGGCTCTCGCGGCATCCATGCCGCTCGGCCCACTGCGCGAAACCTGCGTTCAGCCTGCACCCAAGTCGCGATTGGCGGTGTCTGGACTGTTTGTGTTCAAAGATCAAAAGCAAGGCAGATCAACAGCTTCCCGGCTGAAGCCGGTCCCACAGGGTGTACGCGGTGTGCTTTTAGTGGGACCGGCTTTAGCCGGGAAGCGGCCAGTGGGGATGCTGGCAGTTTTGCTGATCGGACACCCTGCCTGTGGGGGCGAGCTTGCTCGCGAATGCTGTTGATCATTCCCACGCTCCGCGTGGGTATGCATCCCCAGACGCTCTGCGTCGCTCTTCCACAGGCTGATCGGTTATTTAAAGCGCGCCATGCTGATAGCGTCGACGAGGACGCCGTCGCGTATGGCGTAGTCCCGCAGGCGGCCTTCGGTTTCGAAGCCGAATTTGCGGTACAGCGCCAAAGCGGCTTCGTTGTCGGCAAACACAGTGAGTTCCACCCGGTGCAGGTTCATCCAGTTGTCCGCGACTTCCAGCACAGCGGCCATGAGCCTCGACCCCACCCCTTTGCCCTGCCAGGCCGCCGCGATGCCCATGCCGATCGCGCCGACATGACGCTGGCGAATGCGCGCGTATTGCTCCAGACCAATGTTGCCGATCACCTGACCCTGATGCAGAGCGACCAGCTTCACAGACCGGTCATCCGCCCCCGCCAGCCGTTTGCGCCAGACATCGGCCGACTGATACGGCATCTGAAGCACCTGACGGCACACCTCAGGGTCGTTATACAACGCAGTGACACCCTCGATATGGGCCTCGGTAAAACGATGGATCACCACCTGATCAACAGCAACATTCACTGGATTCATCCTTTGAAAACAGAAAGAGGGGACAGTCTAAGCGGCTGATTGCGGCCGTGGCTACGGCTAGAAGCATGGATATCGCACGTTGTGACGCGCAGCGTCACGGGATGCATGCCCACGCGGAGCGTGGGAACGATCAACGTGCCAGGCCGTGAAATTGCCCTCGCCCACACCGGCCCCTTCCCGGCTAAAGCCGGTCCCACTAAAGCAACGCGTGCAGTCAGTGAGGCCGTCTTCCCGGCTATAGCCGGTCCTGCTGACAGCAGCGCGTACGCCCGTAGGACCGGCTTCAGCCGGGAAGCTTTTGATCTGCTTTTGATCTTCATACGCAAAAAGCCCAGTCACCGCAAAACGCGACTTGGGTGCAGGCCGAACGTAGACGATGCGTAGTGGGTCGAGCCGCATGGATGCGGCGAGAGCGCCGTCAGGACATGGATGTCCGTTCGGCGCGGGCCCACGGAGCGTCGTCG
>NZ_MDEN01000045.1 GCF_001705435.1 Pseudomonas graminis | reverse complement strand
GGGGGGGGGGGGGTAATAAAAAAAACAAAAACACCAAACAAACAAAAAAAAAAAAAAAAAAAAAAAAAAACAAAAAACAAAACAAAAAAAAAACAAAAAAAAAAAAAAAAAAAAAAAACCACCAAAAACCAAAAACCAAAAAAAAAAAAAAAAAAACCCCCCCCACCCAAAACAACGACAATAAACCCACCACCCCCCAAGAAAAGAAAACAAAAAAAACAAAAAACAAAAAAC
>NZ_MDEN01000044.1 GCF_001705435.1 Pseudomonas graminis | reverse complement strand
GTACCCTCACTCCGACGACGCTCCGTGGGCCCGCGCCGAACGGACATCCATGTCCTGACGGCGCTCTCGCCGCATCCATGCGGCTCGGCCCACTGCGCGTCGTCTGCGTTCGGCCTGCACCCAAGTCGCGATTGGTGTCGTCTGGGCTTTTTGCGTATGAAGATCAAAAGCTTCCCGGCTGAAACCGGTCCTACGGGGTGTACGCAGTACTTTTTTGCGGTACCGGCTTTAGCCAGGAAGAGGCCAGTGTGGACGCTGGCAGTTTTGCTGATCAGACACCCTACCTGTGGGAGCGAGCTTGCTCGCGAAGCTGTTGCTGTTGCTGTTGCTGTTGCTGTTGTCCGATCGTTCCCACGCTCTGCGTGGGAATGCATCCTGTGACGCTCCGCGTTGCCGATTTCACTGATGTACGCGCGCTTTTAGTGGGACCGGCTTTAGCCGGGAAGAGGCCAGCCAGGGCGCCATCAATTGTGCGGCGTGACGCCTGCTTCCACCCTCTCACGCCTTCAACCCATCTTCCAGAAACGCCACTAACGCTTGCACCCGCGGACTACGGAGTTTGCGTGAAGGCACGAGGAGGTTGACGGGGGCGCTGTCGAAGTTCCAGTCGGCGAGGACGCGGACGAGGTTGCCGCTGGCGATGGCGTCGCTGACGTCCCATTGCGAGCGCAGCACCAGGCCCAGGCCTTGTTCGGCCCAGCGGCGGGCGACGCTGCCGTCGTTGGTGAGCAGGGCCGGTTCGACGCGCAGGGTTTTGCGGGCGGGACCTTTGCGCAGGTGCCAGAGGGTGACGTCTTCGTCGTTTTCACGGATGCAGATGCAGCGATGGGCGCTGAGCTGGTCCGGCGCGGTCGGCTCGCCGTGTTCGTGCAGGTAGGCCGGGCTTGCGCACAGCCAGCGCTCGTTCGGTGAGAGTGGCCGCGCGGTCCACAGGCTGTCGTTGAGGTGGCCGATGTGGATCACGGCGTCGCTGTCGTGCCGATCCGGCCAGGGGGTTTCGCGCAGGTCGAGGTGCAGGCACAGCTGCGGATGCAGCCGGATGAAGCGCGCCAGCAGCGGTGCCAGTCGCTGTCGTCCGAAACCGAAGGGCGCCGCCAGCCGCAGCGTGCCCACCAGCCTTTCGTCCTTTTGCCGGAAGGATTCCGGGAGCGCTTCCAGCTGCTCCAGCAACAGCGCGCTTTCCCGGGAGAAGCGTTCGCCATCGGCGGTCAGGCTCAGGCGGCGGGCGTCGCGGTTGGCCAGGGTCAGGCCCAGCAGGGTCTCCAGTTTCCGCAGGCGCATGGACAGCGCCGGCGGCGAAACATTGAGCGCTCTGGCTGCCGCACTCAGGGATTCGGCGCGGCTCAATGCGACCGCCAGACGCAAGTCTTCGATGGATATCATTCACTTTTACTTAATGATTGATGAGACTGGATTGAACCACACCTTAACGACAGTTGAGTAGAGTCCACCCTGTCCCTCGCCACCCGAGTTCCGTCATGTCTACGCCGATTGCCTCTCTCGACACACCCGCCGCCCTGGTAGACGTCCCGCGCATGCAGCGCAATATCCAGCGCATGCAGCAACGCATGGACAGCCTCGGCGTGCGCTTGCGTCCCCACGTCAAGACCAGTAAATGCCTGCCGGTGATTCAGGCGCAGATCGCTGCGGGTGCCAGCGGCGTGACGGTGTCCACCCTGAAGGAAGCCGAACACTGTTTTAACCAGGGCATTGGCGATGTGCTGTATGCGGTCGCCATCGCTCCGGGCAAATTGTTCCAGGCGCTGGCGTTGCGGCGCGCCGGTTGCAACCTGAGCGTGCTCACCGACAGCGTTCAGGGCGCACAGACCATCGTCACCTTTGCGCGTGAGCACGACGAATCCAACCCCGTCTGGCCCGTCTGGATCGAGGTCGACTGTGACGGCCATCGCTCGGGCCTCGCCGCTGAAGACCCCGCGCTCATCGACGTCGCGCGCATCCTCACCGACGGCGGTCTGCAGCTGCGCGGCGTGATGACCCACGCCGGTTCCAGCTACGAACTCGACAAACCTGAAGCCCTGCAAGCCCTCGCCGAGCAGGAGCGCGCCCTCTGCGTCCGCGCCGCTCAACGCATCCGTGAAGCCGGGATCGACTGCCCGGACGTCAGCATCGGCTCCACGCCCACCGCGCTGTCAGCTCTGCGCTTGGACGGCGTGACCGAGGTGCGTGCCGGCGTGTATGTGTTCTTCGATCTGGTCATGCACAACATCGGCGTCTGCCAGGCCGACGAGTTGGCCCTGAGCGTGCTGACCACGGTGATCGGCCATCAGCAGGACAAAGGCTGGATCATCACCGACGCCGGCTGGATGGCCATGAGTCGTGATCGCGGCACCCAGCGTCAGCGCCACGATTTCGGTTACGGCCAGGTGTGCACCGAAACAGGCGAATGGATCGATGGGGCGTTGGTTACCGGCGCCAATCAGGAGCACGGGATTATCACCCTGGGCGACGCCAGCCATGCCGACCTCGCCGCGCGCTTCCCCATCGGCCGCCGTCTGCGCATTCTGCCCAACCACGCCTGCGCCACCGGTGCGCAGTTTCCGGACTATCACGCCCTCGACGCGGACGGCGCGGTGCACACCTGGAGCCGTCTGCATGGCTGGTGATCTCGACATTATTCACACGCCCGACGCAGCAGCGCCGGGCGGGCACTATTCCCAGGCCGTGGCCTACGGAGGCGTGGTCTACGTGTCCGGGCAATTGCCGGTACGCGCCAATGGCGAGCACAGCGCCGATCAACCGTTCGAAGTGCAGGCCTCGATTGCCCTCGACAACCTGATCGCGATCCTCCGGGAAGCGGGCTTGGGCCCAGGCGATTTGCTGAAAGTCACGGTCTACGTGGTGGGCATTGAACACTGGCCGGCGTTTGACCGACTCTATGCGCGGTACCTGGGTGAGCATCGGCCCGCCCGCGCCGTGGTGCCGGTCCCGGTCTTGCATCACGGTTACCTGATCGAAATCGACGCCGTGGCGCGCAACCTGCAACCCCGTGGCCTGCAACCCCATAACCTGCGAGAGGACCCTTAATGAACCCGCAAAAAAGCGATGTGCTGGTGATCGGCGGCGGCGTCATGGGCGCCTCGTCGACGTTTTTCCTGCAGCGGCGCGGCCGCTCGGTGACGCTGCTGGAGCGCGACCAGATCGGTCAGTACGCCAGCGGCGTGAACTTCGGCAATGTGCGGCGGCAAGGGCGCTATCTGGGCCAGCTCGAGCTGGCGAACCGGTCGTGGGGTTTGTGGAAACGCTTGCCGGAGCTGATCGACGATGACCTGGAGTTCATCCCCAGTGGGCACATGCGTGTGTGTTACCGCGAGGACGAAATCGCCGAGCTGGAGGCTTACGCCGCGGCCCCGGAAGCCGAGCAGCTGGACCTGAAAATCTATCGCGGCGCCGAGTTGCACACGCGATTTCCTTTTCTCGGCGCAGAGGTCAAGGGCGGCTCCTACGCGCCCCACGACGGTCACGCCAATCCGCGTCTGGCGGCACCCGCCTTTGCCCGCGCGGCCCGTCGGCTTGGCGCACGCATCGAAGAACGCACCGAAGTCGCCGACGTGCAAAAGGTCGGCGGACAGTTCCACGTCACCACCACCGACGGGCAATTGTTCGTCGCCGAGCAGCTGTTGATCACCGCCGGCGCGTGGGCGACCAAGCTGTCTCAACAGTTCGACGAACCCGTGCCCCTGGAGCCCAACGGCCCGCAGATGTCGGTGACCGAGCCGGTGCCCTACGCCTTGCCGACGGTGATCGGCGTGTTCACCAAGATCAAGGAAGAGGTGATCTACTTCCGGCAGATTCCCCGCGGCAACATCATCATCGGCGGCGGCGCCCGCTGCGCGCCGGACATGGTCAACCGTCGGGCATTTTTCAAGCCTGAAAGCCTGCTCAACCAGATGCGCCAGATGAAGCGGCTGGTGCCCGGCGCCGAGAAGCTCAACATCATCCGCACCTGGAGTGGCATCGAAAGCTACACGCCGGACTCGCTGCCGGTGATGGGCCCCAGCGGCATGGTCGACGGGCTGTTTTACGCCTTCGGCTTCTGCGGCCATGGCTTCCAGCTCGGCCCCGGTGTCGGCGACGTGATGGCCGAACTGATCAGCACCGGCAGCACCAGCACGTCCATCAGCCCCTTCGACATCCGCCGGTTTACCCAACCATCGCTGGTGCCGCAACTGGCAACAAGCCTTCTCAGCACAGGAAAACTCATATGAGCCACCCTTACGTTTATCGCACGGCCACGGCGGCCGACATGCCGGCTGCCCACGCGCTTTCCGTGCATTTGAAGTGGCCCCATCGCGAGGAAGACTGGGCGATGGTGCAGCGCACGTCCGAGGGTTTTGTCGCTGAACACGAGGGTCAGTTGGTGGGCGTGGCGTTCGCCTGCCATCAGGGGGCTTATTCCTCGATCGGGTTGGTGATCGTCAGTGATCAGCACCAGAGCAAAGGCATTGGCCGGCAGTTGATGAACCTGTGCCTGGACGCCGCCGCGCCGCGCACGCCGATCCTCAATGCCACTGAATCGGGGGCGCCGCTGTACGTGAGCATGGGTTTTGTCGAGTACGCGCGGATTCAGCAACATCAGGGCGTGCCTCACATGCCGCCGGTTCTGGCTGCAACGAGAGACGCGCTGTGTCGTGAGGTGACGCAGGCCGAATACCCGCAGGTGATTGAACTGGCCAATGCCGGCAGCGGGCTGGACCGCACGGCGGTGCTCAACGATCTGCTGCCGACGGCGGAGTGCGTGGTGGGCGTTGAGGCGCGCGGACAATTGACGGGATGCGCCCTGCTCCGCCGGTTTGGTCGCGGGCATCTCATCGGGCCGGTGGTTGCGCAGGATCTGGCGCAGGCAAAGCAGATGATCACGCACCTGCTGGGCCTGATCCCCGGCGCGTTTGTGCGATTCGACATTTTGGCTGATTGCGGGCTGGTGGACTGGCTGGAGGGGATGGGACTGCCGTGCGTCGATCGCGCGCCCCGCATGGTGCTGGGTGAGCCACCGCAGTCACGGGACGGCATTGCCCAGTTCGCGATGGTGACCCAGGCGATTGGGTGAACGTTGCCAGGCATGCCGCGATGTGTAGGACCGGCTTCAGCCGGGAAAACGTCGGGCGTCACACCGCAAAATTGTGGGTGCTCATGCGGGCCTCTTCCCGGCTGAAGCCGGTCCCACTAGTTGAACGCGGTCGGCCTGTAGGACCGGCTTCAGCCGGGAAAACGTCAGGCGGCACGCCGCAAAATTGAGGGTGCTCATACCGGCCTCTTCCCGGCTAAAGCCAGTCCTACAAAAACAGACCGCATGCATCCCGCCAATCAGGCGGCGTACGCAATCCCCTGTAGGACCGGCTTTAGCCGGGAAAGCGTCAGGCGCCACACCGCGAAATGGTGGGTGCTCATGCGGGCCTCTTCCCGGCTGAAGCCGGTCCTACAAAAACATATCGCGTGCATTCAGGGTATCCGGCATGACCTCGACTGTAGGACCGGCTTCAGCCGGGAAGACGTCAGGTGTCACACCGCAAGACGGATGGCGTGGACCCCGGCGGATTCAGCAGATTCTCCCTTGCAGGCCGCAACAACGGCATCTTTTGCCTGGGCCGGTTTGTTAGCGTATCGAGACGTCAGGACTCGCTGTTCGCAGCCCTTATCACCGCTCCAGGGAGCTAGCTGGATGACCTCACACCCTTCAAACACCCACGGCATCGAGCTGCAAAACGCCGGGCAGTTTTACATCAACGGCGAGTGGACTTCCCCCGCGATTCCGGCCCTTCTGCCGGTGGTCAATCCCGCCACTGAAGAAGTGGTAGCCGAGGTCGCGCGGGGGTCGGCGGAGGACGTTGATCGGGCCGTCGCAGCAGCGCGCGCTGCCTTCCCTGGCTGGTCGGTAACGCCGGTCGTAGAACGCGCAGCGATCCTGAGCAAAATCCACGCATTGATCCTTGAGCGCAAAGAGCGCCTCGCCCAAGTCCTCTCACTGGAGATGGGCGCCGCCATCAGTTTCTCCCGCGCCATGCAGGTGCCGCTGGCCGCCGAACACGTGCGGGTCGCTCGCGATCTGCTGTCCACCTACCGCTTCCAGACCGTCGAAGGCACCACCGCCATCGAGCGGGAAGCTATCGGCGTCTGCGGTCTGATCACCCCTTGGAACTGGCCGCTCTATCAGATCACTGCCAAAGTCGCGCCGGCCCTCGCCGCCGGCTGCACCGTGGTGTTGAAACCCAGCGAACTGTCGCCGTTAAGCGCCCTGCTGTTCGCCCAACTGGTTCACGACGCCGGCCTGCCGCCCGGGGTGTTCAATTTGGTCAACGGCAGCGGCGCGGACGTCGGTGCCGCCATCGCGGCCCACACCGACATCGACATGATTTCCATCACCGGCTCAAACCGTGCCGGAGCCCTCGTCGCACAAGCGGCGGCGGTCACGGTAAAACGCGTGACCCAGGAACTGGGCGGCAAGTCGCCGAACGTCATGCTGCCTGACGCCGACTTTGCCAAAGTCGTGCCCTTGGGGGTGATGTCGGCCTTGCGCAACGTCGGCCAGTCGTGCAGCGCGCCGACCCGAATGATCGTGCCCCGCGCCCGCCTCGCTGAAGTCGAAGCACTGGCGGCCGCCGCCGCCAACGCCTTGATCGTCGGTGACCCGCAATCCCCCGACACCCAACTCGGCCCGATTGCCAACGAAGCCCAATTCAGCCGCGTTCAAGCCATGATCGAAGCCGGCATCGGCGAAGGCGCGAAATTGCTGTGCGGCGGCCCGGGCCGTGTGCCGGGTTTTGAAAAAGGCTTCTACACCCGGCCAACGGTGTTCTCCGAAGTCGACTCGGCGATGCGCATCGCCCAGGAGGAAATCTTCGGCCCGGTGCTGTGCATCCTGGCCTATGACTCCATCGACGAAGCCGTGGCAATCGCCAACGACACGGTCTATGGCCTGGGCGCCCACGTGCAGGCGCAGGACCTGGAACTGGGCCGCGCCGTGGCCTCGCGCATTCGCGCCGGGCAAGTCCACCTGAACCACCCGGCGTGCGATCCCATGGCGCCCTTCGGCGGCTACAAGCGCTCGGGCAATGGCCGGGAATACGGCGTGATGGGGTTTGAGGAGTACCTGGAGACCAAGGCAATTATCGGTTTCAACGCCTGATCGCCGGCTCGCCGGAATCATTGGACATCTCGACGTGTGGGACCGGCTTCAGCCGGGAAGGCGTCATTCGTCACACCGCAAAATGGATGGCGGACAAACGGCCTCTTCCCGGCTAAAGCCAGTCCTACCAAGGTGTCGCGTACAAGACAGCATCCGCAGCCGCTGAAACCATAAATCAGCACCCACAAAAAAGGGCTGTCCGCGCAAACGGACAGCCCTTTTCAACATCCGCCCGATTTACGCCAGGCTTTTGCTCACCACTTCATACACGTCCGGCGACAGCGGGCCGGAGGCGAGAATGCGCTCCAGTTCCGCTTTCATCAGCGCTTGGCGCGCGCTGTCGTATTTGCGCCAGCGGGTCAGCGGCGCCAGTTGACGGGAGGCGATCTGCGGGTTGAAGCCGTTCAGCTCGATAACCAGATCGGCCAGGAAGCGATAGCCCGAACCGTCCGCCGCGTGGAAGTTGATCAGGTTCTGCCCGGCAAAGGCGCCGATCAGGGCACGCACCTTGTTCGGGTTCTTCAGGGTGAACGCCGGGTGCTGCATCAGCGCTTTCACACGCTCCAGCCCGCCCGGCAAGGTGCTGCCGGCCTGCACGCTGAACCACTGATCCATGACCAGTGCGTTGTCCTTGAAGTTCTCCGCGAACACTTCCAGCGCCTTGGCTTTCTCTGCCTCGAACGGCGAGTTCACCAGCACGGCCAGCGCGGTCAGGCGCTCGGTCATGTTGTCGGCGGTGTCGAACTGGTCGATGGCGGCGGCCAGGACTTCCGGCTTGCCGGTCTGCATCAGGTAAGACAGGGCGATGTTCTGCAGCGCACGGCGAGCGAAGTGCTCGGATGCGGCCACGTACGGCGTCTGCTTCGACAGCTCGCGATTGGTCTGGTAACGCTGCCACAGCGCGTCGCTCAGGCTGTCGGCCAATTGCTGGCGGGCAAACTCCCGCGCGGCGTGGATGGCATCGACGTCAGCCACTTCGCTGATCTCGATCAGATACGCCTCGCCCGGCAGCGAGAGCATTTCCGCGACCATAGCCTGATCCAGGCTTTCGTCGGTCAGCACCGTGTGCAGCGCGGTGATCAAACGCTGATCCATGACCAGCGATTCGCCTTTCTGGTGCTGGGTGATCAGGTCCTGCAGCACTTGCACGGACAGTTGCTGACCGGCATCCCAACGGTTGAAGCCATCGCTGTCGTGCTGCATCAGGAACATCAACTGATCGGGGTTGTACGGGAAGCTCAGTTTCACTGGCGCCGAGAACCCGCGCAGCAGCGACGGCAGCGGCTGTTCGTCGATGTCGATGAAGGTGAAGGTCTGCTCGGCTTCAGTCACCGAGAGCACGCGGGAGGTGTTTACCGCCGGCGCCTCGCCTTGCAGGCGCAACGGCAGTTCTTGACCCTGGGCGTCCAGCAGGCCCATGGCGACCGGAATCACGAACGGCAGCTTCTGATCGCCCGGCTGGCCCGGCGTGGTTGGCGTGCTCTGACGGAAGGTCAGGCTGTAGGTTTTCGCGGCAGCGTCGTAGGACTCGCTGACCGCCAGACGCGGCGTGCCGGCCTGGGAGTACCAGCGCTTGAACTGCGTGAAGTCGACACCGTTGGCGTCTTCCATGGCCTTGACGAAGTCGTCGCAGGTCACGGCCTGGCCGTCATGGCGCTCGAAGAACAGGTCGCTGCCCTTGCGGAATCCTTCCACGCCCAACAGCGTGTGGATCATGCCGACCACTTCCGCGCCCTTCTCGTACACGGTCAGGGTGTAGAAGTTGGAAATCTCGATGAAGCTGTCAGGGCGCACGGCGTGGGCCATGGGGCCGGCGTCTTCGGCGAACTGGTGGGTGCGCAGGTAAGCCACGTCCTGAATGCGCTTGACCGTGGCCGAGTTCATGTCCGCCGAAAAGCCGGAATCACGGAACACCGTGAAGCCTTCCTTTAACGACAGCTGGAACCAGTCGCGGCAGGTGACGCGGTTGCCGGTCCAGTTGTGGAAATATTCGTGGGCGACGATGGCTTCGACGCGCTGGTGGGCGGCATCGGTCGCGGTTTCGGCGCGGGCCAGCACGGCGCTGGAGTTAAAGATGTTGAGGCCCTTGTTCTCCATGGCGCCCATGTTGAAGTCGTTGACGGCGACGATCATGAAGATGTCCAGATCGTATTCGCGGCCGTAGACCTCTTCGTCCCAGCGCATGGACTTCTTCAGGCTGTCCATGGCGTGCTGGCATTTGTCGACGTTTTCCGGCTCGACGAAGATGCGCAGCGTGACCTTGCGCTGGCTCATGGTGATGAAGGTGTCTTCGATGCACCACAAGTCACCGGCCACCAGCGCGAACAGGTAGGCCGGCTTCTTGAACGGGTCTTCCCACGTTGCCCAGTGACGCTGGGTGTCGTCGGAAGGGCCGGCGGCGATCAAATTGCCGTTGGACAGCAGGATCGGGAAGGCCTGCTTGTTGGCGCTGACGGTCGTGGTGAACGTGCTCATCACGTCCGGGCGGTCGAGGTAATAGGTGATCTTGTGGAAGCCCTCGGCCTCGCACTGGGTGCAGAACATGCCGCTGGATTTGTACAGGCCTTCCAGCGCGGTGTTGGTTTCCGGGTGGATCTTCACGGTGGTGTCGAGGGTGAAGGTCTCGGACGTCGGCTGCACGGTCAGGCTGTCGGAGGTCAGCTGGTAGCCGTTCTGTGCAAGGTCGCCCTCGGACAGGTCGACATCCGCCAGCTTCACCGACAGCAGCTCAAGCTGCTGGCCGTCGAGTTCCAGCGGTGGCAATGCCGCGCCTTGAGCGAGCGCGGCGCGGTCCGGGTTGCGGCGCATCACCAACTGCGCGTGGACCAGCGAGTGGTCGTCGAACAATTCGAACGTCAGGTGGGTCTCGTCAATGAGGTACTCAGGCGCCTGATAATCCTTCAGGTAAATCATTTTCGGCTGGTCTGTGCGCATGCTGTTGTCCCTTCTTCTGCTAATACGGGCTACTGATGCACGGCGAGTTGATACGCCGTGTATTTGCGAATATTGATCACGCCGGTGTCGAAGATCAGGTACTGCCCTTTGACGCCCAACAGGGTGCCTTCGGCGACCGGATTCTTGTCCAGGTTGAAGCTGACGATCTTGGTCGGGTAGGCCTCTACCGGGTATCGGATCTCGATAGGCTCGACATCGTTCATCACCTGAATGGCCTGCAGGCCAAAGCGCATCTGCAGCGCGACCAGGCCTTCGGCGCAGGACTCGAACAGTTGCTGACGAATCGCCGCCAGATCAACCGCCGGTGCGTCGCCCTTGAGCAGCGCGCGCCAGTTGGTGCGGTCTGCCACCTGGCTGCGGAACAGATCTTCCACAAAGCCGGACTGCTGCCGGGTGGCGCAGCGCACGATCGGCAACGCCTGACTGGCGCCCTGGTCCAGCCAGCGCGTTGGCAGCTGGGTGGCGCGGGTGATGCCGACTTTGACGCCCGACGAGTTGGCCAGATAGACCACGTGATCGGTCATGCAGAACTGCTCGCCCCAGGCCGGATCGCGGCAGGTGCCATGCTCGTGATGGCAGCGCTCCGGGCTCATGATGCACAGGTCGCACTGCGCCAGCTTGAGCATGCACGGGTAGCAATAACCCTGGCTGTAGCTGGTTTTGGTGCGCTTGCCGCAATGGCTGCAATGAATCGCACCCAGAAACTCCAGGCGCACGGTCTTGCCGATCAGCGGGTTGACCGGGATCTGTGAATCACCCAGCCGGAACGCATATTCCACCCGTGAAGCCTCAAGCCGCACGGACATTTTGTTGACGGAGCCTCTGCCGATTTCAATCAATGAATGGAGTCCGATTTGAACAGGATATTGGGCACCGGCGCCGACTTCGACGCGCACTCTTGCGGGCCCATGTAGCCGATGCGCTGTTCCTCGGGCACGTTGCGCACTTCCCAGGCAATCAACGCCTGCAGCGACAGCTCACGTTGTTCCTGGGTCAGCTTGCGGCCGTCGGACCATTTGCCGATTTCCACCGCCAGCTTCAGGCTTTCGTAGACGTCCGGGGTGATGTTTTCGATCATTTCGACAAAAGAGGACATTGGGTTCTCCCAGAATTAAGCGGGCGATTTTAATGTTTGCGGCGGGCCAGTGCACCGCCCACAAGACCTGTAGCACAACCGATGATCAGGCCGCCGACGTGGGCGCCGTTGGCGATTTCGCCAAACCCGAGCACACCGACGACGCCAGACAGGCAAACCACCAGCCAGATCAGCATCATCCCCAGAACACCGCGTGGTAAACGATACATGGGGTTGGGGGCGAGCAATTGAAAGATCCAGCAGTGACCGAGCAGGCCATACAGCACGCCGGACAGACCGCCGAACAGACTCGGGCCGCTCCAGAAATACTGGCCGTAGTTGGAAAACGCGCTGAACGCCAGGGTCAGGCCGAGCAACTGCCAACTCCCTTGGCGCATTTCGATGCGTCGGCCCAGCTCCCAGAACCACAGCGCGTTCATCACCAGGTGCAGCACACCGAAGTGAATCAGCATTGGCGTGACGACGCGCCACCACTGCCCCGCTGCCAGGGACGTTTCCACCGGCAAAAAGCTGATGTACTCGCCGTTGACGCGGAAGTCGTTGAAGGTCAACCAGCTCAAGGCTTCAAAATTGTCGCCGAGCAAGGTCACGCCGGCGACGATCAGGCACAGCAGCAAGATCACGCTGGTGACCGGGCTGTTGCGCACCTGGACCAGCGGACTCGGCCGGCTCACGGCCACCACCTCGCGTCCCGGCGGCAACTGCGCGGTCGGGTCGCCTTCGGGGTATTGCCGATACAACTGGCGGACGTCATCGGCCAGTTGCGGCGCATCGGGCACCCACAGCACTTGCTCACCGGCCTCCTCGCTGACCCGATGGGGCACGTTGAGGCGCCGCAGCAACTCGACGAAACCACTCAGGTCGGTCTGGAGGGGCAAACGCAATACAGCAACCGGACTCATTGAACTATCTCCGGTCGGGTAACGTCGACCCAGACGAACTTGTCCGGGTCAATCTGTGTTTCCTGATCCAGCCGATAGGCGACCAGCTTGCCGTAGAGCACGGCGCTGTAGTCGAGGCAGGCCAGATTGGGGCGGATCGGCGCGGGAATGCCGCTGCGCCAGTAGTGGCCGACGAACAACAGCGGTTCATCGGCGCCGTACCGCAGCAGCGCGTTTTTCTCGCTGGGGGACAGCGGCCGCCGCGCCACAGGCTCGGGCAGCGCGTCAGGCTGAAACACCACGTCGCCGTAGGTCTGCGGGTCGTCTTCCCAGAACTTGGTGCGGAACGAGCCGCGGGTCAGGCCGTCGCCACCGGTCAGGGTCATGCCGTGGGGCAGGCGCATGTCGGTGCCGCGCAGCAGGCGATCAAACACCGCGCAGGCAAAACTGCCCGGCTCCGCCGACGCCTGCACAAAGGCCTGGTCGATACGACCGTCGCCATGAACGCTGCGCAACGGCTCGATCAGGCTGGCATCCCAGCAAGCGTGCACCACGCGGAAGCGCTCGGCGTCGATGAACAGCGGCAATTGGTAAAACCATTTGAGGAAGTCGTTCCAGTCACCGGGATGCTGCTCGAACTGCGCCAGGGTTTCGCCCAGCAGACGGGCATGGCGCGGCGTGTGCTCGCGCACCCATTCATGGCCGCTCTCAGGCGGCGCCGGCGTGCTCCAGCCCAGCGCGTTGAATTCATGGTTGCCCATGATGCAGAACGCCTGGCCGGCTTCGACCATGTCACGGACGATGTGCAGCGCTTCGCGAATGCGAGGGCCGCGGTCGATGATGTCGCCGAGGAACACGGCGGTGCGTTCAGGGTGGCGCCACACGCCGGCCTGAAAGCGGTAACCAAGGGTGTCGAGCAAGTGCTCAAGGGTCTGGGCACAACCATGCACGTCACCGATCAGATCGTAGCCACGCGCGGGATCGAGCATCAGTCGCTCCCGCCGCCAAGCCGACTGCCCCAACCGAGTTTGGTCCGGCAGACTTCGTAGTAGTTGTGGTCGAGGGGGTGAATGAGGCGCAGCTTCTGCGGCTTCTTTTTCACGGTCACGGTGTCACCCGGCGCGCAGGTGAAGTGGTTCTGGCCATCGCAGGAAACCTGTGGGTAGATCGTCATGTCCTTTGAGACAACGATTTTCAGCTCACTGTTTCCGTCGACGACAATCGGCCGGCCGGACAGCGTGTGCGGGTACATCGGCACGATGACAATGGCGTCGAGTTTGGGGTGCATGATCGGCCCGCCCGCGGACAGCGCGTAGGCTGTGGAGCCGGTGGGCGTGGCGACGATCAGGCCGTCGGCCTTCTGGCTGCAGACGAACTGGCCGTCGATGTAGATTTCGAATTCGATCATCCGCGTGGATTTGCCGGGGTGCAGCACGACGTCGTTGAGGGCGTCGCCCTGTCCGATCGCTTCGCCGTGACGGCGCACTTCGGCCTGTAACAGGAAGCGGTTTTCCACCAGATAGTGGCCGTCGAGCACTTCCGCGACTTTGACTTCCAGCTCGTCGGGGCGGATATCGGTCAGGAAGCCCAGGCTGCCGCGGTTGATGCCCAGCACCGGCACGTTGTGCTTGGCCAGCGCACGGGCGGCGCCGAGCAGGCTGCCGTCGCCGCCGACGACGATGACCATGTCGCAGACTTCACCGAGCATCTTGCGCGAAGAGGTCTGCAAACCATGGCCCGGCAAGACCTCGGCGATGGCGTCTTCGAGGATCACATGCAGGTGCCGCGATATCAGGAATTTCTTGAGTCGGCGAACGGTCTCCACCACCTGGGTACTGCCCAGGCGACCAATGATGCCGATATTTCGAAATTGCTCCATGGGGCTCCCGCAGGCTTGATGCGTGTAAAGAACGCGATTATGGGCGAAGGGGTCGGGGGCGGCAAATGGGCTCTTTGAGCGCCCCCTTCAAGCAGCGCCTTTCAGGCATGCCTGAGCTGACCTGTCGCATCCGACGGCGACGATGAAGCGGTGGCTACAACCGCCCATCACCCGCTATTCTGCCTCGATGAATAACCCTTTCCCGACCCTGAGCGCCCTGCCCCGTCAGCTTCTTACGCCCACCGTGCGGGACCTGGCGTGGGTGATCCTGTCGCCTCCCCTGCTGGCTGAAACCCAGTGGCCCCAGCGTCATCCGCTCAGCGGCAGCGACTGGGCGCAGCAACCGGAAGCGCTGGGAGCTTTTTTAACCCAGCTGGACAGAGACGACAGCGCCCTCAATACCTGGCTGGCGAGAAGTTCCACGCGCCGGCTGGGGCTGTATTACGAGCGGCTCTGGCAATTCGCAATCCAGCACGCGCCCGGCGTCGAGCTGCTCGCGGCGAACCTGCCGATTCAGGGCGAAGGCCGCACGCTGGGCGAGCTGGACATGCTGCTGAGGGATAAGGGTGGCGTTCACCATATTGAATTGGCGATCAAGCTGTACCTGGGGCAGCAGGATCAGGACGGCGAAAACCCGGCCCACTGGCTCGGCCCCGGCGCCCTCGACCGGCTGGATTTGAAGCTCGCGCACCTGAATCAGCATCAACTGCCCATGTCAGCGCGCCCCGAGAGCAGCGCCGTTCTTGCTGCGCGGGGCGTGGACACCTTTAGCGCTTCGCTCTGGCTGGGGGGTTATCTGTTTTATCCATGGCCCGGTGCGGGCGCGTCGCCACAAGGGGCACACCCTGAGCATCTGCGGGGAAAGTGGCTGCATCAAAAGGACTGGCCGGGCTACGCAGAAAACAGCCTGGACGGTCGCTGGCAATGGCTGCCGCGGCCTGCCTGGCTGGCGCCTTCGCGCTGTGACGCGCCATGGACCCCTCGCCAGTTTAAGGACTGGCTGGAGGCCCTGGACCCGCTCGGGCCGGCGCAACTACTGGTGCGCCTGACCCGCCATTCCGACGGCCACTGGCGAGAGGCCGAGCGGCTGTTTCTGGTGCCCGACCTGTGGCCGAACCTGCCGGACTCTCGCCGCGTTACAGGCTCAGTCGCAGCACCAGCGCCGCGAGGGTGATCAACAGCACCGGCACGGTCAGCACGATGCCGACGCGGAAGTAGTAGCCCCAGCCGATGGTCACGCCCTTCTTCGCCAGCACATGCAGCCACAACAGCGTAGCGAGGCTGCCAATCGGGGTGATTTTCGGGCCCAGGTCGCTGCCGATCACGTTGGCGTAGATCATCGCTTCCTGCAGCAGGCCGTGGGCCTGACTGGCCTCGATGGACAGCAGGCCGATCAGCACCGTCGGCAGGTTGTTCATCACCGACGACAGCAGCGCCGTCAGCACGCCCGTGCCCATGGCCGCGCCCCACACACCATGTTCGGCGAAACGATCCAGCCAGGTCGCGAGGTAGTCGGTCAGGCCCTGATTGCGCAGGCCATACACCACCAAGTACATGCCCAGGGAGAAAATCACGATCTGCCACGGCGCGTCTTTCAGCACCTTGCGCGTGGAAATGCGGTGGCCTTTGGCGGCAATGCCCAACAGGATCACGGCGCACACAGCGGAGATCGCACTGATGGGAATTCCCAGCGGCTCCAGGGCGAAGCAGCCCACCAGCAAGATCCCCAGCACCCACCAACCGGTCATGAAGGTCGCGCGGTCCTTGATCGCCGAAGACGGCTCGTCTAGTTGCGAGGCGTCGAAGGTCTTCGGGATGTCGCGGCGAAAGAACAGCATCAGCACCGCCAGGGTGGCGGCAACGCTGACCAGATTCACCGGCACCATCACCGATGCATAGCGGTTGAAACCGATGCCGAAGTAGTCGGCCGAAACGATGTTGACCAGGTTCGAAACCACCAGCGGCAGGCTCGCGGTGTCAGCAATGAACCCTGCCGCCATCACGAAGGCCAAGGTGGTCGCCGGCGAAAAGCGCAGCGCCAGCAGCATCGACATGACGATGGGGGTCAGGATCAGCGCTGCGCCGTCATTGGCGAACAACGCCGACACCAACGCGCCGAGCAGCACGATAAACGCGAACAGCCGCCGGCCCTTGCCGTTGCCCCAACGCGCCACGTGCAGCGCGGCCCAGTTGAAAAACCCGGCCTCGTCGAGCAGCAGGCTGATGATGATCAGCGCAATGAACGTCCCGGTTGCGTTCCAGATAATGTGCCAGACCTGAGGGATGTCACTCAGGTGCACCACCCCGAAAAGCAGCGCGAGCACGGCGCCAAACGTTGCACTCCAGCCGACACCAAGGCCCTTGGGTTGCCAGATCACCAGGGTGATGGTGACCAGAAAAATCGCGACGGCTATCAACATCTTTTTGAAGTTCTCGGAAGCAGGATGGCGAGGATGCCTAACAGCGGCAGGTAGGAACACAGCGTGTAGACATAGACGATGCCATGAAGATCCGCGAGGTGGCCCAATAATGCTGCTCCGATGCCGCCGAAGCCGAACATCAGGCCGAAAAAGATGCCAGCGATCATGCCGACGTTGCCCGGCACCAGTTCCTGGGCGTAGACGACGATGGCGGAGAACGCCGAGGCCAGAATGAAACCGATGATCACGCTGAGCACGCTGGTCCAGAACAAGTCAGCGTAAGGCAGCGCGATGGTAAACGGCGCCACGCCCAGAATCGAGAACCAGATCACCGCTTTACGGCCGATGCGATCGCCAATCGGCCCGCCAAAGAACGTGCCCGCCGCCACCGCCGCCAGAAACATGAACAAATGCAGCTGAGAGCTGGCCACAGACAGCTGGAATTTGTCGATGAGGTAAAACGTGAAGTAGCTGGTGAAGCTGGCCATGTAGAAATATTTGGAGAACACCAGCAGCGCCAGCACCACCAGCGCGCTGGTCACCCGACGTTTCGACAGCCCGTGGGTCGCTGCTTGCCCGGCCTTGATCTTGAACAGCGCCAGGTGCGCCTTGTACCAGCGGCTGATGGCGTACAGCAGCCCTACGGAAAACAGCGCCACCAGCCCGAACCAGGCGATGTGGCCCTGACCGAACGGAATGATGATCGCCGCCGCCAGCAGCGGCCCGATGGCGGAACCGCTGTTGCCGCCCACCTGAAAGGTCGATTGCGCCAGACCAAAGCGCCCGCCAGAGGCCAGCCGGGCAATGCGCGAGGCTTCGGGGTGGAATGTCGACGAGCCGATGCCGATCAGGCCCGCGGCGAGCAGGATCAGCGGAAAACTGCCCACGGTCGCGAGCATCATGACGCCGCCCAAAATGCACAACGAACCGACCGGCAGCACCAACGGATTGGGATGGCGATCGGTGTAATAACCGACCCACGGCTGCAGCAGGGACGCCGTGACCTGAAACGTCAGCGTGATCAGTCCGACCTGGGTAAAGCTCAGGCCGTAAGCGGCCTTCAGCATCGGGTAGATCGAGGGCAGGATCGACTGGATCAAGTCATTGAGCAGATGCGCCAGGGCCACCGCACCAATGATGCGCATGACCAAGGGGCTTGATTGCGTAGATTGCGGGGCGGGAACGGGTTGGGTATCGGTCGCGGGCACGGTTGCAGGGCTGGTAACGGCCATCGGGTTCATCCATCGAACGTTGATGCGCCGTGGGACTCGTTACAGAACATGTCAGCGGCACAAGGGGCCGCCAATGTGCCATTTTTTGGGGCGCCGCTGCCATATTTTGTTGCTGATTTGTCTGATGGGTGACGTAGTGTCAGGACACCTGAAGCTTTTTGACACCACTCTCCTGTCAATCAAACGCAAACCCTGTGGGAGTGAGCTTGCTCACGAAGACGGCCTGCAATCCGCCCAACATCCAGCAGGCACACCGCCTCCTTGGCAAGCAAGGTGGAGCCCCCAGTCAAACCGCCGTCTGCAATCTCCCCCGCGCCGTCAACGAACCTTCCACCTCATGCAGCGACACTTTGGACGTCTCCGGCAAGGCCAGCCCACCCGCCAGCGCCAGCAGCGCAATCACGATCAGGTAAAACGCCGGCGCCAGGTTGCTGCCCGTCGCGCCGATCAGCCAGGTCGCCATCAGCGGCGCCGTTCCGCCGAAGATGGTGTACGCCATGTTGTAGGTGATCGCCGAAGCGGTGTAACGGGTACGCGTGGGAAAGGTCTCCGACAACAAAGCCGCCGTCACCACGCCGCACAGGACGGCGCCGATCGCCAGCAACATCACACCGACGATCGAGGCCACAAAAGAACCGGAACTGGCCATCAAAAACGACGGATACACCACCACGATCAGCAGTACACAGGTGCTGAGCACCGTCTTGCGTCGCCCGACCTTGTCGGAAAACGCCCCGGCCACCGGGCAGATCGCCGCCGCGAACAGCAACGCAATTAACGACACCAGCAGCGCGGTCGCACGACTCAGCCCACCCGCCACCTGCAAGTACGTCGCGAAATAGGTGGTGAACATGTAGAACGACAGCGCCGTCAGCGACACGAACGCGCCGAGGCAGCAGATCGCCGCGCCATGGTTGCGCAGGGTTTCCTTGAGCGGCGAATGGGCTACCGCGTGTTCCTGCTTGACCGCCTGAAAGGCCGGTGTTTCGTCCAGTTTCCAGCGCAGGTACAGCCCGACCAGCCCCAACGGCGCGGCGATCAGGAACGGCAGCCGCCAGCCCCAACTGCCCATGGCTTCGGTGCTCAAAGAGGCCTCCAGCGCGTAGGCAATGATCGCCGCCGCCGCGAAGGCCGAAAAGGTCGACACCGGCACGAAACTGCCGTACCACGCCCGTTGCGTGCGCGGGGCGTGCTCCATCAAGTAGGCACACGCCCCCGCGTATTCACCCCCAGCGGAGAAGCCCTGGGCACAGCGGATGAGGGTAAGCAAGACGGGCGCCATGACGCCGATTGCGGCGTAGGTCGGCAGCAGACCGATGATGGTCGTCGCCCCGGCCATCAACAGAATGGTGAACGCCAGCGTGCGCTTGCGGCCAATGCGGTCGCCCAGCATGCCGAAGAACACCCCGCCGAGGGGCCGAAACGCGAAGGCCACGGCGAACACCGCGAAGGTTTTCAAGAGCGCGGCGCTGGCGTCGCCGCTGGGGAAGAACTGCTGGGCAATGGTCGTGGCCAGAAAGCCATACACCGCGAAGTCGAACCATTCGACGAAATTACCGATGGCGGCCGCCACGATGACTTTTCTCAGGGTGGCAGGATCAACCTGCTCAAGGACGGGAGTGGTCATGGAAACCTCGGCGCGCGTGGGAAAGATCCGATTATCGGCACAGCGCCCTGCCCGCCCGACTCCAGAAATGCCGCCGACGTACTCAGGACCGACCTGTCGGGGGGTGTAGGCCGCAGGATTCGTGCCAGTGCCCGGATGCGCGCTCCGGCGTCAGGGATGTGCGTGCGCAGCATCGAAGGTTCGCTTGCCCTGCAGTCCGCCGGTGTGCAGGAAAATCAGCCGCGTGCCCTTGGCGATCCGGCCCGCGACCACCTCGTCATGCAGGGCAAGCAATGCCTTGCCGGTGTACAGCGGTTCGAGGGGGATACCGGCTTCTGCTTCGTGCCGTGCAATGAAATCCAGCAACGCGGGATCGGTCTTCGCGAAGCCGCCACGACTGGCGTCGAGCAAACGGTAACCCTGGGGCTTTTTGCGGTCTATCCCCACGTCCGAGCCTGTCGGTCGCGGACTCATTCTGCCCAAGGGCGCCACAGTCCCTGTGGGAGCGAGCTTGCTCGCGAAAGCTTCAACAATCCCCTCCACATTGCCCTCAACCCCATGAGCTTCGGGCACCGCCATCGCGCCAATCACCTCATGCTGGCCCGCCTCCGCCAGCACCAATCCGGCCAATGTGGTGCCGGTGCCACACGCCAGCCACCAGCAATCGTAATCCTCCCACCCCAAATCGCCGAGCTGGCTGCGCGCCTGTTTGACGATTTCAGCGCAGCCCAACGCGCCGTCTAGCCCGCCTCCGCCCTCGGGCACCGGAAACAGATGCGAATAACGCTCGCGCCACGGATCCCAGAAATCCGCGTCATGGCGCGCGCGATACCCGGCGTAACCCAGCCAGTGCAACTCCATCCCGAACGCCTGCAGATCCAGCACCGTCGGCGTCTCGACCGCATGCCCCCGCAACAACCCGACCGTGGCAAAACCAAAGCGCTTGCCCGCCGCCGCCAGCGCATGCAGGTGATTGGAATGCGCGCCGCCCAGGCTGATAACACCCCGTGCACCGGCTCGCTCAGCCGCCGCCAGATGGTGCTTGAGCTTGAACCATTTATTGCCGCTGATCAGGGGATCGACAAGGTCCAGCCGCAGGATCGCCGCCTCCACGCCCGCTGCCTGGAGCCAGTCAAAATTGAGCGGTTGCAGCGGTGCGGGAGACAGTGGTGAGGAGAGAGGGAACATGAAATCGGTCGGGCAATGGACGGTTCGGGAGTCTAGCACTCGTCGGGCGGGGGTCTCGATTTGGGGGGGCTGTGTAGGGGGATTCTTGTTCTTCATTAGGACGCGTCCGGATCGTGTTTTCGCTATGGAATGACGCTTTGAAAAGCGTCATCTTCGCCCGCCTCAGCCCTCTCTCATGGACGAGTTGATCCGGTCTTCTTCGGACTGGTCAGGGGCGTTTTTCCTGCCAGGGACGCTCGCTCATGTTCAACGTATTGCCGCCTTTTTTCGATCACAGTCGCCATAAACTTGTTGTTCATCGCCTTCCTTTTTCGCTTGATGTACTGGCGTTTGAGGGTGAGGAGCAGCTGAGTCAGCCATTTCTTTATCGCGTGGAATTTACTTGTGTCGAGCAGGACATCGGCGCCGAGCAGATGCTGGGCAAGACAGTTCAGTTCAGTCTGCATGCAGCTGCACATACGTTGGCTGTTCCGATTCGAGGCTTGCCGGTGCCTCGTGTTGAAGCCTTGCGGACGCTGCATGGTGTGGTGACGGGTTTTAAGCGGCTTTCCGGTTCGGATGACGAGGCCCGGTACGAAATTACTTTGCAGCCGCGCCTGGCGTTGCTGGCCCGTGGGCGGCAGTTTCGGATTTATCAGCACCAGTCCGTGCCGCAGATTATCGAGAGCATTCTGCGCACACGGCATGATTTTGAGGGGCAGGATTTTCTGTTTTCGCTGGTGCGGGAGTATCCGAAGCGTGAGCAGGTGATGCAGTACGGCGAGAGTGATCTGGCGTTTATTTCGCGGCTGCTGGCGGAAGTGGGGATCTGGTATCGATTTACCAATGACGAGCGATTGGGGATTGCGGTCGTCGAGTTTCATGATGATCAGCGGCATTACGTTCGGCCGCGTGTGAGCTTGCCGTTTCGGCCGCAGTCGGGATTGGGCAGCAGCGGCCAGGATGGGGTTTGGGGGCTGCAGGTCAGTCATGAGGTGGTGGAGCAGAGCGTTCACTTTCGGGCCTATCACCATCGGGATGCGAACGCATGGCTGGATGCGGATGTCGATCAGACGCGAGGTGACACCACGACCTATGGCGAGGCGTATCTCTATGCGGAGCCGTACAAGGTGCTCGGCGACAAGGTTGATCAGGATGAAGATTTAGAGAGTGAAAGCGGGTTTTTCTATGGACGGTTGCGGCATGAGCGGTATCTCAATAACCAGACTCGGCTGACCGGAATTAGCAGCAGCGCTTCGTTGGGATTGGCGCAGGTGCTGGCGATTTCCGGTGGGGCGCCGCAGGCGTTTGAGCCAGGCGCGGTGCTCACGAGGCTACAGTTGCGCGCTGCACGGGATCGCAGTTTTGAACTGAGCTTTGAAGCGATTCCTTATTCGGAGAGCGTGTGTTTTCGGCCGCCGCTGCTGGCCAAACCTAAGATAGCCGGCACTGTTCCGGCCCGTGTGACTAGTTCGCTGGCCAACGATCCCTACAGCCACATCGACAGCGAAGGCCGCTACAAGGTCAGCTTTCTGTTTGATCGCGACAGCTGGAAGCTGGGTCAAGAAAGCCTTTGGCTGCGCCTTGCCCGTCCGTACGCAGGCGATACCCATGGCTTGCACCTGCCGCTGATCTGCGGGACAGAAGTAGCGATTGCCTTCGAGCAAGGCGACCCGGACCGGCCCTACATCGCCCACGCCCTTCACGACAGCCGCCATCCCGACCCTGTGACGCTGCTGCGCAGCGACTACAAACGCAACGTGCTGCGTACTCCGGCCAATAACAAGCTGCGCATGGAGGACGATCGCGGCAAGGAACACATCAAACTCAGCACCGACCACAGCGGCAAGAGCCAGATAAACCTTGGGCATCTGGTCGACAACGAGAAGGATAAGCGCGGCGAAGGGTTTGAATTGCGCACGGACGGCCGGGGCGCGATTCGGGCGGGGCGCGGGCTGTTTATCAGTGCGGATGAACAGACCCAGGCCCACGGGATGCAGCTCGACATGGACGCTGCAATCGACCAGCTCGAAACCGCGCTTTCCCTGGCCCGCACCATGGCCCAGGCCGCGAGAGGTGCGGGCGCCATTCCCGCCGATACAAGCGGCCAAACGCAACTGAACGATGCGCTCCCCCATCTCACCGAGCCCGGTCTTCTGCTGCACGCGCCGGCCGGCATCGGCATGGTCAGCCCCGAGGCCATCTGCGTGTCCTCCGGTCGCGCAAGCGTCGCCATCACCTCGTCACGCTCAACCGACCTCAGCGCCGGACGCAACATCACCGGTACCGCCGAAGGTGCGATCAGCCTGTGCGCCATCACCAAGGGTCTGCAATTAACAGCGGTTCAGGGCGACGTTCAGCTTCACGCCCAAAGTGCCGCACTGCACGCGCTCGCCCAGCACGACATCAAGATTGAAAGCCTGGCCGGCCGGATCGAAATCAGCGCCCCGGAAGAGCTCCTCCTGAATTGCGGCGACGCATTCATCCGTATCAAGGATGGCGAGATCGAGCTGGGGGCGCCCGGCAACATCCATCACCGGGCCGCTTATGTGCTGAAGGCCGCTGCCACCACGCTGACGACTCCGGTGACGCCAATCCCTTATGGCTATGGGGCGGGGTACACCCTGGTCGACGCGCAACAGGCCGCCGCCCGTTTCGTCCGTTACCGGATCACCACGCAGAACGGCGAGGTGTTCAACGGCGTGACCGACAAGGACGGCAAGACCATGCCCGTCCACACGATGCTGCCCGGACGCGTGGCGATCGACTTTCCGGAGCCCGAAGAATGGCTGAAGCCGCGTCCCGCACCTGAATTGGAGGAGGAAGAAGAGGAAGAGGAAATCACCGAAGGCATTACCTTGCGAATCGGGTTGTTCTTTGACGGGACGGGGAACAACCAGAGCAATGCGGCGGCGACCGCACAGTGCCGACGGCAGGATCTTGAGAGCTTTAGCAGCGAAGAGCTTGAAAGCATTGCGGCGACGTGCAAGCAGTACGGGTTTGGAGAGTTTGACGGTAGTGCGTTTAACAGCGCGCCGAACAACAGTTACGGGAATGCGCCGAGCAATGTGGCGTATTTGTATGACTTGTATCCGGATAACAGCACCACGCCGCTTAATAAAGACCAAAAGATCGCCTACCTATCCGTCTACATGGAAGGCATCGGCACACGTAGTGGCGGCAAAGATGACAGACTGATCGGCCAAGGACTCGGGCAGGGTGAAACTGGGGTGGTGGCGCGGGTGAGACAAGCACCCGACTCAATCAGGCAGCGCCTGCGTGCATTCATTACCAAAAATCCTAGTGTGGCGATAAGCAAAGTCGAATTTGACGTCTTTGGTTTCAGCCGTGGAGCTGCTGCTGCACGACATTGCGCAAACGAAGTCCTTAAACCCGGACGCGGGATATTCAGCGAGATGTTCGCAAGGGGGAGGGGCGGTCTGCTGAAAAGCTTTGATAACGCCGCTGATGTTTGCATCAATCTGATTGGCCTGTTCGATACGGTTGCGGCCATCTCAGACCCTCTACATGGGGACTTCAGTCCTGGCAACGACCTGAATCAGGGCGTCAATCTCTATCTGCCACCCGACTGCGCGCGGCAGGTCATTCACCTTCAAGCGCTCGACGAGTACCGCGCCGACTTTTCTCTTAATAACGTCCACCACACGCACCTCCAAATCGGACTGCCGGGCGCGCATTCGGATGTCGGCGGGGGCTATCTCCCACGAGCACGAGAAAAGTTGTGGATGACGCAGCCCTGCAAGGCCAGCGTTCCGTCGGGTCAAAGAGTTGAGTCCCATGCCGCTTGGGCCCGTGCGGAGGCGGACGCCAAGGTATTGCGCGAATCAGGCGTGGCTCGCGATGGCTACGTTGCGGTGAAAGCCTGGCCTGCAGCAACTAACTCTCGCGGCAAAGCTGCGTCGGCCATGGAGTACTACTGGATAACCGTACTGCTCGAACGCCCTGTACATGGCGAACTGAGCTTGATTGCACTGCGTGTTATGCGTGAACTGGGGATACGTCACGGCGTTCCCTTCAAGGGTCTGGAAGCGCGGCCTGAACTCGCAGTGCCAGAGGAGCTTATGCCTATCGCTAAGCGAATCTTGCAGCAGGTAATGACGGACCGGCTCGTACGCCTGGAACCTGCGCAAGAGGCATTGCTACGATCGCGTTACATCCACATATCAGCGCACTGGACCCCTGAAGGTCCCTTCTTACTTAGCAAACCGGCACCGCTGAATCGTAGGAACGTGCACCTCAATCGTCCGCAAGAAGGTTATCCCGAATGAGGCGCTTGGCGTATGCACTGGGATTGCTAATCAGCCTGAGTGCCTGTGCAGCGAACTCTCCACTTCCAGCGAGGCCCGAGCTGCCGTATCCGGCGTGGTACGTAGGGTTGGCAGCGCCCCAAAATATGGAGGTGTGGGTGGAGACGGTTGATGTGCTGGATCAGCGCGGCCTTGCTTTTTTTCGCGTGCACGGTGGCGTCGCCAGCTACACGGGTCAGCCGGATGGCTGGCACGAAGGAGGAGGCAAGTCCAAGCCCATCAATAACGTCGATTTACCAGATCAAATTTTTCTGCGCTGGCAATCCTTAGTTGAACCACAAACCTATAAAGTTTTGATCAAAATACCCCAATGGGTGCGCGATGAAATGATCAAGCCACAGCGGGAGTTTTGTAGCTGGGATCAGGAAGTTGTCACTCTATATCGGGACACCATAAGCCTGGGCATGGCGCCCGGAGGCATCGCAAAGGTCTGGGTCGGATCGGGGTGTTTAGAGCATAAGGAGGTCGGCCGCTTTCAGGCTGAAATCGAACCGCTCGGACCCTATCGTGGGGCGAGCAAGGGCAAGTACATCCCACTCGAACCTGAAAACAAAGCCTACATCGACCAGCACGGCATTCCCTATGGCAGCTGGTAATGCTGCTGCGGCCCCGCACCCATCGCGCCACCGCACAAATGAACGTCTCAGAATCCAGTGCGGCGCTCACTCCGATGTCGGCGGGGGCTACCTGCCACGCGCGCGAGAAAAGCTGTGGATGACGCAGCCCTGCAAGGCCAGCGTTCCAATCGGTCAAAGGGTTGAATCCCACGCCGCTTGGGCCCGTGCAGAAGCGGACGCCAACGTATTGCGCGAATCAGGCGTGGCCCGCGATGGCTACATTGCGGTGAAAGCCTGGCCTGCAGCAACTAACCCTCGCGGCAAAGCTGCGTCGGCCATGGAGCACTACTGGATAACCGTGCTGCTCGAACGCCCCGTGCATGGCGAACTGAGCCTGATTGCATTGCGTGTCATGCGTGAGCTGGGGATACGTCACGGCGTTCCATTCAAGCGATTGGAGGAGCGCCCTGAACTCGCAATACCCGACGAGCTCATGCCTATCGCCGAGCGAATATTGCAGCAGGTAATGACAGGTCGGCTTGTACAACTTGAACCTGCGCACCAAGCACTACTCCGAGCACGTTACATCCACCTGTCCGCACACTGGCCCCCTGAGGGTCCCTTTCTATTGAGCAAACCGGCGCCGCTGAATCGTAGGAATGTGCACCTCAATCGTCCGCAGGAGGGTTATCCGGAATGAGGCGTCTGGTCTTTGCGGTCGGATTCCTGATCAGCTTGAGTGCCTGTGCAACGGGAGGGTCAGTACCCCCGCCCGTCAGACTGCCCTATCCGGCGTGGTATGTAGGCTTCGCCGCGCCAAGGCACATGGAAGTGTGGGTGGAAAGCGTCGATGTACTTGATCAGCGGGGATATGTTTTCTTCAACGTGCATGCTGGAGTCGCCGGTTACACACGTAAACCCGAGGGCTGGCACAAGGGCACATCTGGTGGCAAACCCATCAACAACGTCGACTTACCAGACCAACTCCTTCTGCGCTGGCAGTCACTAGTGGAGCCTCAGGCTTACAAAATCAGCATCCGGATACCGCAATGGGTCCGTGATGAGATGGTTAGGCCAGAGCGTGTTCTTTGCCAGTGGAATCAGCAATGGAAAACAGACTATCGGGAGACGATCACGCTGGGCATGGCACCCGGCGGAATCGTAAAAGTGTGGGTAGGGGGATCTTGTTTGGATTTCAAGGAAGTCGGCCGTTACCAAGCTAAGGTCGAGCCGCTCGGCCCCTATCGTGGCGCAAGCAAGGGCAAGTACATCCCGCTCGAACCGGAGAATAAAGCTTACGTAGAACAGCACGGCATTCCCTATGGCAGTTGGTAACTCGGCCATGAGTGGTCGCAATCACAATCAGTACACGCAACTGCGGGCGCAATGGCGACTTGGCTCAAGGGGCTCAGCCGCAGAATGGACTCCCCGCCTGAGTAGGCTGATTTGTGCAGCCGGTCTGTTACTCAGCCTCAGCGCGTGCGCGAGTGGCCCAAGGTTACCCCCAGCCCCCAAGCTGCCGTATCCGGCCTGGTACATAGGTTTTGCTGCACCCAAGCACATGGAAGTCTGGGTTGAGACCGTCGACGTGCTGGACAGGCGTGGACTCGCCTTCTTTCGAGTACACGGTGGCGTAGCGAGTTACACCGGGAAAGTCGAGGGCTGGCACCAAGGGGGGGCGGGAGGAAAACCTATAAACAACGTCGACTTGCCAGACCTGATCTTTTTGCGATGGCAGTCACTGGTAGAGCCGCAGTCGTACAAGATCAAAGTACAGATACCACAGTGGGTGCGAGACGAGATGGTTCGGCCGGAAAAAGCGTTTTGTCTGGTCCCAAATGATTGGAAGGAAGACTACCGGAATGTCATCACCTTAGGCATGGCCCCAGGAGGGATCGTGAAAGTCTGGGTTGGCGGTCCATGCCTGGGCTTCAAAGAAGTCGGCCGCTTTCAAGCCGAAGTCGAACCTCGCGGCCCTTACCTGAACGATAAAGGGCTGTTTTACCGACCACCAAACCCAGCAGCCCAAGCCTGGATCGACCAGCACGGAATCCCCTACGGCAGCTGGTAACCGTCTCACCCGCCAGAGTCCCTACAGGCCCTGGCGGCACGCGACCCAAGCCCATCAACCCCACCCGCAACATCACCCGCCAGAACCCAACCCCTTTACAACCCCGCCGCCAACCGCGACCCCTGACCAATCGCCCGCTTGGCATCCAGTTCAGTCGCCACATCCGCCCCGCCAATCAGATGCACGCTCTGCCCCGCTGCCTGTAACCCGTCATACAGTTCACGCAGCGGATCCTGCCCCGCGCAGATCACCACGTTGTCCACCGGCAGCAGTTTCTCCTCGCCCTCCGCGCCAATCCGGATATGCAAACCGGCGTCGTCGATCTTCAAATATTCCACGCTGTTGAGCATCTGCACCTGTTTGTTCTTGAGCCCCGTGCGATGAATCCAGCCCGTGGTTTTGCCGAGGCCGTCGCCGACTTTGGTGGCCTTGCGCTGCAGCAGAAACACCTGACGCGCTGGCGCATGGGGATGAGGCTTGATCCCGGCCACGCCGCCCCGCGCTTGCAGCTGGGTGTCGATGCCCCACTCGTCCCAGAACGCGTCGCGATCCAGGCTGGTATAGACGCCCTGGTGCACAAGGTATTCCGACACGTCAAAGCCAATGCCGCCCGCGCCGATCACGGCGACGGACTTGCCAACCGGTTTGCGGCCGAGGATCACGTCGAGGTAGCTCAACACTTTGGGGTTGTCGACACCGGGGATGGCGGGCGTGCGGGGCGCGATGCCGGTGGCCAGAATCACTTCGTCATAGCCCTTGCCAAGCAGGTCATCGACAGTGACGCGGGTGTTCAGGCGCAGGTCGACGCCGGTGGTCTGCAGCTTGCGGCCGAAGTAGCGCAGGGTTTCGAAGAACTCTTCCTTGCCCGGAATGCGCTTGGCGATGTTGAACTGCCCGCCGATTTCGCTGGCCAAGTCGAACAGCGTCACCTCATGCCCGCGCTGGGCCGCAACAGTCGCGGCAGCGAGGCCCGCAGGACCGGCACCGATGACGGCAATTTTCCGGACCTGGGTGACCGGCAGGTAATTGAGCTCGGTTTCATGACAGGCGCGGGGGTTAACCAGGCAACTGGTGAGCTTGCCGCCGAAGGTGTGGTCGAGGCACGCCTGGTTGCAGCCGATGCAGGTGTTGATCTCGTCGCTGCGACCGGCCGCGGCCTTGTTGACGAATTCCGGGTCGGCGAGAAACGGGCGCGCCATGGAGACCATGTCGGCGTCGCCTTCGGCCAGCACCTGCTCGGCGACCTCGGGGGTATTGATGCGGTTGGTGGTGATCAGCGGGATCGACACCGAGCCGCGCATTTTCGCGGTCACTTTGGCGAACGCCGCGCGCGGCACCTTGGTGGCGATGGTCGGAATGCGCGCTTCGTGCCAGCCAATGCCGGTGTTGATCAGCGTGGCGCCCGAACGCTCGATGGCCTGGGCAAGTTGCACCACTTCTTCCCAAGTGCTGCCACCCTCGATCAGGTCGAGCATCGACAGGCGATAAATGATGATGAACTTCGGGCCGACGGCTTCACGCACGCGGCGCACGATCTCCACCGGCAGGCGCATACGGTTTTCGTAGCTGCCGCCCCAACGGTCGGTGCGATGGTTGGTGTGGGCAACGAGAAACTGGTTAATGAAATAGCCTTCGGAGCCCATGATTTCGACGCCGTCGTACTCGGCAGTCTGCGCCAGGGTCGCACAGGTGACGAAATCCTGAATCTGCTTTTCGATGCCCTCTTCGTCCAGTTCTTTGGGCTTGAAGGGGTTGATCGGCGCCTGGATCGCGCTCGGTGCCACCTGCTTGGGGCTGTAGGCGTAACGCCCGGCGTGAAGGATCTGCATGCAGATCTTGCCGCCTGCTTCGTGAACGGCTTTGGTGACAACCTGATGATTGGCCGCCTCCTCCGGCGTCGACAGCTTGGCCGCCCCCGAATACACCCCGCCTTCAGCGTTCGGTGCGATACCGCCGGTGACCATCAGGCCGACCCCGCCCCGTGCGCGCTCGGCGAAATACACCGCCATGCGCTCGAATCCGCCCGGCTTCTCTTCAAGCCCGGTATGCATGGAGCCCATCAGTGTGCGGTTGCGCAGCGTGGTGAAACCCAGGTCCAGGGGAGCGAGCAGGTGCGGGTAGTGGGGGGCGGCCATAAAAACTCCATCGAGCATCATCACGGGGTGCGGGCGCTCTGTGGCGCCCGTCGAATCAGTCAGGGCCTTGGACGAGCGCCTTGTACATGACGCAAACAGTAAACAGCCGCCCGGCCATGCTCAATGACTGGAAGTGACAAATCAATGACCAAGCGGTGCACCTCATCATTCGTCGGGCCACCCTCCAGACTTGCACTTCGCCGCCGATAGCCCCACGACGACCTTGCCGCACTTCCCCGATGTCTGAGCAATGTCCTTCTTCTCAACACCTCGGCAGGACGATCAATGAGCTGGATCAATGATGCAAAAATTTCGACCAAGTTGGTCACAGCCTTTGTGCTGTGCGCCTTCATCACCCTGGGCGTGGGTGTGCTCGGAAGCCGTGGCGTGTCCGACCTGTCGGAAAGCCTGAAACTGGTGTTCAGCAATAACCTGGTGTCCGTCGCAAAAACCGGCGGGGCCAGAACCAACGCCGTAGGGCAAAGCCGCGATCTGTATCGGTTATACACGGCCACTGCCGCCGGCATGCCCCAGGGCGTGAGGGACGAAGTGATTGCCTCAATGAACGCCAATCAGCAGCAGAGCGAAAAAGCGTTCGCCGAATACCGCAAGACCCCGCTCGCCGACGATGAGCGCGCGGCGGGCGATCAAATGGAAAAGGACTGGCCGATCTACCAGGCGCTGGTCCAGAAATACCTTGGCCTCATGAAGGCCGGCGACCTTGATAGCGGCCGCGCGTTGTTGTTCGGCGACCTTCAGACGGCCTACAACGTGGTGCTCGATGAGCTGACCCTCATAGTTAACTCCAATAACCGGCAGATTGGCGAAGGCGCCGAGGATGCCGCCCGCATGGAGTCCTCCGCCAAGACCGCGCTGTACATCGGCATCGGCATTGCCTTTCTGGCGGCGATTCTGCTGGGCATGTTCATCAGTCGTCTGATCAGCCGTCCTATTGCTTATGCGGTCGCAAGCGCGCGGAGCATCGCCGGCGGTGACCTGACGCAACCCGTCGTCAGCACCGGCCGCGATGAAGCCGGGCAATTGCTGACGGCGCTGGGCGAAATGCAGGGCAGCCTGAAAAGCACCATTCAGCAGATTGCCGATGCGTCCAATCAACTGGCCTCCGCCGCAGAAGAGCTGACCACCGTCAGCGATAACGGCAGCAGAGGGTTGGTCCGCCAGAACGACGAAATCCAGCAGGCCGCGACCGCTGTGACGGAAATGACTTCCGCGGTGGAAGAAGTGGCGCGCAACGCCGTGTCCACGTCCGACGCGTCCCGAACCACCAGCAAACAGGCCAGCGACGGCCGTGACCAGGCCCGTGGCGCGGTCGAAGCCATTAACAGCGCGACCACCGAAATCGCCACCTCGACCAACATGGTCCGCGACCTCGCCGTGCAGGTGCGGGACATCGGCAAAGTCCTGGACGTGATTCGCGGCATTGCCGAACAAACCAACCTGCTGGCCTTGAACGCCGCCATCGAAGCCGCCCGTGCCGGTGAACAGGGCCGAGGCTTTGCCGTGGTTGCCGACGAAGTCCGGGCATTGGCTGCACGCACCCAGGCCTCAACCGGTGAAATCGAAGGCATGATCAACAGCGTCCAGGCCAGCGCCGATCAGGCGGTGGGGGCGATGGGCAAAAGTCAGGCGCTGGTGACCGACACCCAGGCGCTGGCCCAGGCAACGGGCCGCGCACTGGAGCAGATCGCCGACGGCATCGCCCAGATCAACGAACGCAACATGGTCATCGCCACGGCCTCCGAAGAGCAGGCGAATGTCGCGCGCGAGGTGGACCGCAATCTGGTGAACATCCAGGATCTGTCTACCCAGACGGCGGCCGGTGCGCACCAGACCAACGCATCGACCCAGGATCTTTCCCGCCTGGCCGTTTCGTTCAACACGCTGGTCAGCCGCTTCCGCCTGTAAAACGCATCGCCCGTGATGCCTGCAAATCGCAGGCATCACGGTTGATCCATACAGCGCAGGCGGCCGCCGATGCCGCCTCGCTTGAACCCATTCGCCGAATGGCCGCTCTGGCCGTTGGCAAACCTTCTCCAAAGCAGCGTTTTGCCGTAGCCTTCCGGCAACGTCATCGCGCCCTGCGCGCTTTCTTCCCAGAGGCAGCTCTCCTTTCTTCATGCGCAAAGTTCTCGGCTCACTTACCGCTGCAGTGCTGGTGATTCTTCTCGTCAGCTACGGGCTGTGGACGGGCAAACGTCATGTCGGGCATTACCTGACAGACCTGCGCATTCAGCTGGTGATCAACGACGGGCAACCCGGTGAACGCGGCAACCTGCTGGGCATTCAGCCCGAGTTGTTCCCTTCCGATTATTCGAGTGCCAAACGCCTGCATCGCAAGCTGGCGTCGTACCTGGTCCAGGCCCGCGACCATGGGCTGCTCAACGATAAAACCATTGTGGTGCTGCCCGAGCACATCGGCACCTGGTTGTTGGCGGTGGACGAAAAAGCCCAGTTCTACCAGGCCACCACCTTCGACGAGGCGATGAACTGGCTGGCGTTCAGTAATCCGTTGCTGTTCATCGACGCAGTGATTCACGCGCGGGGCAGCAGCCGCTTCGAGGACGCACGCCTGCGCATGAAGGCGCACAGCATGGCGCAGGATTATCAGAACGTGTTCGGCGGGCTGGCAAAGGAGTTCGGCGTGACGCTGGTGGCCGGCTCGATCGTGCTGCCCAGCCCGCACGTGGAAAACGGCGAACTGCACATCGGCCGCGGCGCGCTCTATAACAGCAGCCTGGTGTTCGGCCCCGACGGCCTGCCCTTGGGGCAACCGCAGCGTCAGTTGTTCCCGGGCTGGAACCAGCGGGGTTACATCCGTCCTGGCAAGGACGCGCCGCTCAACGTGATCGACACCCCGGCCGGCCGTTTGGCGACATTGATCGGCAGCGACAGCTGGTACCCCGACAATTACGCGCGACTCAACGCGAGCGGCGTCGAGCTGATTGCAGTACCGGCCTACGTCGCCGGCACGTACGGCTGGACGCAACCCTGGCGCAGCGACAAGCATGACGCGCTGGCGGCCCATTTGAATCTGGGGGCCAAACCGATCACCCAGGGTGAAGCCTGGCGCCGACTGGCCCTGACACCGGCCAGCACGGCGAAGGCCGGCGTCAGCGTGTTCATGCGCGGCCAGTTCTGGGACCAGGGCAGCGCCGGCCACAGTTTCGCCAGTCGCGGCGGGCAAAGCGTCGCCGAGCAGTCCATCAGCGCTGCCCCGAAAGGCGTTCGCCCCGGGCATGGCGCCCGCCTGATCAATCTGTGGTTGTAATCGATGACCTCCCCTCGTGTGCGTCTGGGCGATCTGTCCGTGGGGTTCGTCCACAGCCTCGCCGACGCTGTTCGCAACGAAGGCCAGGACCCGCAACCGCTGCTGCAGCAATACGGCCTGGATGCCGCACGACTCGGTGAGGCCGGCGCCCGGCTGTCGATCCCGCGCTACATGCGCCTGGGCCATGGGGCCATCGAGCTGACCGGCGTGCCTGCCTTGGGCCTGCGGATGGGCCAATCCAGCCGTCTGAGCCACGCCGGTCTGGCGGGCATCACGGCCGCGCAGGCGCCGACCGTGCGCGAAGCGGCGCGCACGCTGATTCGTTTTGAACCGCTGTACGGCTCGAATTATCGCGGCCAGTCGAGCCTGCACGAAGACAGCGACGGCGCCTGGCTGCGCTTCTATTCCATCAGCCCGTACAACGGCTACAACCGCTTCGTGGTGGATTCGATCCTCAGCGGCTGGCTGCACCAGCTGTCGACGCTGAGCGGGACGACGCTGATAGCCGAACGTCTGGAGATCGAGTTCGACGCCCCCGCCTACGCCGCTGAATACGCCGCGCTCTGCGAGCAGCCGGTCGGTTTCGCGGCGGGCGTCAATCAGCTGCGCCTCAACCAGCGCCAGCTGGGCCTGCGCAACCCCGACCACGTGCCGAGTACCTGGCGGCATCTGCTGCAGGTGTGTGAACGGGAACTCGAACAACTCACCCGAACCCGCAGCCTGCGCGAGCGCATCACCCAATTGCTGGGGCCGTTGTTGAATGGGGGGCGGGAGCCGGATCTCGAAGAAGTGGCCGCGCGACTGAAGCTGCCGACCTGGACCCTGCGCCGCAAGCTGGCGGACGAGGGCACACAGTTCCGTGCGATCCTCAATGACACCCGGCGCGACCTCGCCATGACCTACATCCGGGACACCGAACTGGCCTTTGGCGAAATCGCCTACTTATTGGGATTTGCGTCAGCAGAAGCCTTTCAGCGGGCCTTCAAACGCTGGACCGAACAGACGCCCGGTGCGTTTCGTCGCAGCCAGCGCCAGTCGCTCTGACTGGCAGGCGTGGGTTTTCCTACAACTCGGTGGCGTCTTCTGCGGGTTCCAGCGGGTCCATCTCGTACGCCTGGTATTCCAGCAGTTCTTCTTGGTACTCGTCCATTTTTGCGCCCTCGTGGCGGGTTCTTGTGATCGATGGTGTTCTTGTGCCGCTGAGTCATTCAGCTGCAGATTCACTGACTACGAACCCAACCCTAAAGTGCCCTCATGAACAAAAAATGAAGGCCCGTTGAACAGTAGACGCGCGCGGATAAACGGCGACGGCCCAAGGGATTGTTAGCCTTGCCTGGGTCTGGCATTTGTTTTTTCCTGACTGTCAGTTTTTGAGCGATGACGGCGTCGCCCACTTGACGACTGCGCCGTGTTCGCCATAGTCTCGACGCCATGAACGCATCCCAGCATTTCTTTGGCCCGATAATTATTACCGCCATTCCAGTCATGGCGGGTTAGCCGACGTTTGCACCCAACCCGCCCTAGAGGCGGGTTTTTTCTCTCTGTCTCCCGGGCCAAAAACCACATCAGGAGCCAGACATGATCATTTGCCCTTCCCTCGCCTGCTTCGCCGCCCGCCTGATCATCCCAAGCCTTCCGACGAGGCCCTCACGATGAGTCAGCCACCGGCCTACCCGCTCGTTCAGGGCGACCTGCTCAATCACTACGTCAAAAAGATCCTTAACTCCCGCGTGTACGACGTTGCCGTGGAAACCCCGCTGCACGCCGCCCGCCAACTCTCCGAGCGCCTGGGCAACAACGTGCTCCTAAAGCGCGAGGACCTCCAGCCCGTTTACTCCTTCAAGATTCGTGGCGCCTACAACAAGCTGGCGCAGTTGAGTCCGGAAGACTTGGCGCGGGGCGTGGTGACGGCCTCGGCGGGCAATCATGCCCAAGGCTTGGCGCTGGCGGCGAAGACGTTGGGCGTGTCGGCCACCATCGTGATGCCGAAGACCACGCCAGAGATCAAGGTCGAAGGCGTGCGCTCCCGGGGCGGAAAGGTCGTACTGCACGGCGACTCGTTTCCCGAAGCATTGGCGTATTCGCTGAAGCTGGTCGAGGAACATGGCTACGTCTACGTCCACCCCTACGACGACCCTGACACCATTGCC
>NZ_MDEN01000043.1 GCF_001705435.1 Pseudomonas graminis | reverse complement strand
TAACTGTCCGTCACCGAGGTGTAGACGAACGTGTTCCCGTAGACATAAGCGGAGTGGCTGGTGATCGTATCGACGCCTGCGCCGCCGTTGTAGCGATCCTGTGCGTTGCTGAACGGATCGGGATCCCCTCCCTGACCGATGAGGATGTCGTCGCCATCGCCGCCAAAGATGACATCAGCGTTGGTGGTGCCGACAATCGTGTCTTCGTCCGCAGTGCCCACATACTTGTCGTAGAAGCCATGCGGGATCGCCACGACAGTGTCATCCGCGTCACTCTGCTGTGCTGTTTTCTTTGATTGAGCCATGTTTTTTCTCGCTATAGGAGGATGTGACGCTGGGTCCGCTCTTAAAATGAAAAACCAGTCACCACGAGCATCAGAAACGTTCAGCATTTCCCGACATTAGCGCGGTAGACCGGTCAAAGCCGTGTTTGTTTGATTTTTCGTATCCATCCAGAGACGACATAGTCCGAATGACGCCAGCGGCATGACTGATTCAGCCCACACGGCCGAGAGGCCATGATCCACATACGTATGCCGACGTAGCGAGCAAAAGAAGGAGGGATGTGCGTCAACAGGATGAACTAACAAACTAAATCTTTCGCATGGACTCCATCATCGAACCTCGCTGCTCGTCATTCAGTCAGTGTGCGTTGAAGACAAACAAGCCTTGAACAGGTCTTCCTTTTAACCATCGTCAGGAGTAACTCACGTGGAATCACACTCTTCACGACTGCAATGCTGTTGATCATGTTGCTCATCGACGTCTGGATCATTTACAGCGTTTCTCGAAGTAACAAGAGCGGGTTGGTCAAAGCTGCGTGGGCCGCATTTGTGTTGATCGTTCCCATTGTAGGCTGGGCTATGTGGGGCATCGCAGGTCCGCGCGGTATCGTCCGTCCCCCCCTCCTACCCTGAACACAGCAAGGGATGAAACGTGAGCCCTGCAGCAACTGGCCGTCCTTATTCAATTTTGACTAGAACCCAGCCAAGTCACGAGGAAGGGCTGATGGACGAGGCGGCGAGGTTTACGTTCAACTTGACTGCGGTTCAGTAAGCCGGGGTTGCAAGGTCATCGTTTCTGAAGACGTAACTGAACGCCTCCGATTCCAGGATCTCAGCTAAAGAGTCACGTTGGACACGTCTGTTTTGGGTCGGATGTCGCCGATTGCGACGGACGTCTGATGATCCATATCTGTCATACGGTAGGTACGTTTTGACCCAGCTGTAAGCCAAGTTACTGGCTGCTACGGGTTGACATCGCAGCAGCCAGAGGGCTGGTTAGAATGCTGCCTTCAGGCGAGCGCCGGCATAGGCCTGTGCTTCCTGAGCCTTTTCCACCACCGCAGCGGTGCCAAAAAACTCGTGGGTCACGCCGTCATACAGCTTGCGCTCCACGCTTACGCCCTGGTTTCGCAACGCCTGCTCCAGTTGCGCACCGTCATCACGCAGCGGGTCGATCTCGGCGTTGATCAGAGTCACTGGCGGCAGACCGTGAAGGTTGGCGTGCACAAGATCCAAACGTGGATCCTTCAGATCGGCAGAGCTTTTGGTCACATTGGCCACGAACCAAAGCATCATGGGGCGATTGAGTGGCTTGGCGTCAGCGTACTTCAAGTACGACTCGGTGTTGGTCGTGGTCTGCCCCACTGGGTACACAGCAATCACACTCTTGGGCGAGGTCAGGCCCTGATCGCGTGCTGCCACAGCAGTGGCGAGCGCCAGATTGCCGCCGGCGCTTTCGCCGGCCAACGCTAGGCGTTTAGGGTCTCCGCCAATGCTAGCAGCATTGGCAGTGAGCCAACGGTAGGCAGCAACAGCGTCTAGATGGGCTGCCGGGAATTTATATTCAGGCGCGCGACGGTAGTCCACTGACACCACGATAGCATTGGCCTGTTTGGCCAGGCCGCGGGCGCCACCGTCATACACGGTGCGGTCCGCGATCACCCAACCGCCGCCGTGGAAATACAGCACTACTGGGAATGGTCCGTTACCAGCAGGGGTATAGACGGTTGCTGGCAAGTTCCCTGCAGCACCGGCTACGGTGATCTCATGGGTTGCCACGCCCGGGACCAGTGCTGTGGGGCTGCTGTCACGCTTCTGGTCGGCCAGTACCCGCTTTACGCCATCAGCCACAGTAGGCTGTTTACGGGCTTCCTCCGGCGTGGTTTTTTCAATAGCTTTAGGATCGAACGCAGCTTGGGCGTTAAGCACTTTCTGCATGTCGCTGTCAGTGCGGAACAAGCTCTTGGTCGAGCTGACAGCTAATTCCGACAAAGTAGGTTTTTCCGGATCGCGAGCGCAACCGGCCAAGGTTGCCAAGCTGACGGCGGTTACTGCAGCAACCAGGGCACAACGTATTGGATGGGAAGAACGCATGGTGAATCCTCGATGGGTGCAGCTGTGGCCACGAAGTGGCGGCGGGCGCTGCAGAAGCCGCGCCTACGCTTTGTCCGAGGAAAACAACTAGTGTTCAAGGCAGACAGCGTTTATACGGATCAGCGGTAGGGAGCTAAATCCAACGCTGCTGGCCGACTTTTCCCACTACGCGGTCGGCCACTAGTTGCCGTTTTCTAATCTTCCAATGCCAGGCTTTCCATACAGCCAGGGCATACCGCACGCCCGGTAATGATCACCGATTGCGGACCGATTCAGGTGGGCTGAGATAAGCCAGCCTCGCGCTCGGTCATGACTTCCTCAATCAGTCGGCAATCCAAACAACCGCACCTCAAGGGTTATGTTATAACATTGCCTCTATTTTTCATTGTCCTCAAGGAAACCTGCATGTCTCGCTGCCCCAAATTGCAATTCTGGCGCCTCCCGCCCATTGCAACAGCTTTACTGATTGCATCGCCGGCCTACGCCATAGAAGTAGATCCACAAGTGATTACCGCGAATCCACTAGGTAGCGAGCAGCTGGCTTTGCCGAGCACTGTCCTCACCGGAGATAAACTGACCCTTTCGCAGAGGGGCAGTTTGGGCGAAACCTTGAACAATCAACCAGCCGTGTCGTCGTCTTATTTCGGACCAGGCGCCAGTCGGCCAATCATCCGCGGGTTGGACGGCGATCGAATCAGGATCTTGCGTAATGGCGTTGGCGCACTGGATGCGTCGTCGCTTTCTTACGACCATGCGGTGCCGCTGGATCCTGTCAATGTTGATCGCATCGAAATCGTGCGTGGCCCCGCTGCATTGTTATATGGAGGCAGTGCCATTGGCGGCGTGGTAAATACATTGGACAACCGCATTCCTGTTGAATCCATCGAAGGCATACACGGTTCCGGTGAATTGCGATATGGCGGTGCCGACACCACGCGTAGTAGCGCCGGAAAGCTGGAAGCCGGCAACGGTCAATTTGCGCTGCACATCGATGCCAATGCTCGTAATTTTAATGACCTGCGTATCCCGGGCTACGCTCGCACCTCTGATCAACGGACCCGCGAAGAGGGAGACGATGAAAAACATCGCCTCGGCAACAGCGACGGGCGCCAAGAAGGTGGTGCCGTAGGTGGCTCCTACACATGGGATGACGGTTATGCCGGAGTGTCCTACAGCAATTACGACTCTAACTACGGATCGCCTGCCGAGCAGGACGTTCGCATCCGCATGGAGCAAGATCACTACGCGTTTGCTTCTGAGGTCCGCAATCTGTCCGGTCCCTTCACATCTGTGAAATTAGACGCAGGGTACACAGACTACAAACACATGGAGATTGAAGACGGCGAGATAGGCACCACCTTCAAAAACAAGGGTTATGAGACTCGGGTGGAGGCCCGCCATCAGCCGATAGGACCGCTTAATGGTGTGGTGGGTGCGCAGTTGACGCGCGGTGAGTTTTCCGCGCTTGGTGACGAAGCATTTGTGCCGCAGACCGATACCAATGCTGGAGCTCTGTTCATTCTCGAAGAACTGCAATCCAGTGACCGACTCATGCTGAGCTTGGGCGTTCGCCTGGAGCACACGACAGTCGATCCGGATGCTAAGGGCAACATGCGGTTTAATAGCGCTGATCGCTCTAGCAGTTTTACTACTGGTAGCTTGTCGTCAGGCGCGGTGTATACGCTTACGCCGGTCTGGTCATTGGCAGCAACTCTGGGCTATACCGAACGTGCGCCAACGTTTTACGAGCTGTACGCCAACGGTGCACACGTTGCCACAGGCACTTACGAGGTAGGTGACGTTGACTTATCCAAGGAAAAAGCAGTGTCCAGCGACTTGGCGCTACGGTTTGACAATGGCGCCCATAAGGGCAGCGTAGGCGTATTTTATAGCCATTTTTCGAATTACATTGGGCTATTGAGTAGCGGCCGATCGCTCAACGACGAGGGTGAAGAGGACGCCGACGGCATCCCTGAATTCACCTACTCAGGCGTACGTGCTCGATTTGCCGGTTTCGAAGCACAGGATCATTGGAAGCTGGCTGAGACTCGCTACGGTAACATTGCGCTGGAGCTTTCCGGTGACTATACCCGCGCTAAGAATCTGGACACTGGCGAGGCTTTGCCGCGTATCGCCCCCCTGCGACTGAACAGTGGGCTGCTGTGGGAGCTGGACAAATGGCAGGCCAGGGTCGACGTCGAGCATGCGAGCTCGCAGCACAACGTGCCGGATAATGAATCCGGAACTGACGGCTATACGACTTTAGGCGCGAGTGCAGGGTACAAATTTGACCTGGGCGGTAGCCAATGGCTGGCATTCGTTAATGGTGAAAACTTGACGAATCAGACTGTGAGGTACGCCAGCTCAATTCTTCGCGATATTGCGCCTGCTCAGGGAAGAAGTGTCGAAGTTGGTTTGCGAACAAACTTATAACCTGCTTTCACCCAACCGCCGATACCACGTATCGGCGACCTGAGCTCAGCATGTAAAATGGTCCGCACGCGACGGCCACTCTCACAAGCTCTGTTCTGATTGCATTCAAGATGTTTCCATTGTCGCGGAGCTGGTAGTGGGCAAGGTGACTTTTCGCCCTAAAAGGCATCAGCCCGCAAATCCTAGGACACATTTATCTGACTTCAAGCTCAGCCACCGAGCTTAGCTCGCCTCTGAGAATGCTTTGATGAAGCTGATTGATGTGCTCGACCGCGTTCTGACCTTGTGCCAGATGGTGCACGTAGATTTCGCTTGTCTTGGTAAAACGGTGGCCAATACGCACGGTATAGGAGCGGAACATCCAGCTGAGAAAACCTGTGTAATACATAGCATCTTCAATGTCCCGCCACTTCACGCCACGAACCCCTTTGCTCCAAGGCAAAATCCCCCGGTACAGCCAAACTCCAACGTCATCCGTGTAAACCCGCACGCTTCTGAGAAAGAGGATTTTGTAGATACAGAGAGGCAGCGAAACTACCAGAACAAACACGCTCACTGCCATGCCGAGCCGAAAAGCAGCATCCGTTTGCGCGTTGTGTAACGTCCACCCGCCAATGCTAATTGAAACAGCAATGAAAAAAATTATCGTCAAGACGGTGCTGACATAGGCCAACCAGGACAGTCGATACCCTGCATGTGCAGACTCAATGCTGGGGCTTTCGTATCCATTCATGATGGCATTCCTTAACAAGTTATGTGTGCCCTGCCCTTGGTTACAAGGGTTGCCAGTACCCGGGGCTTGGGGTGCAGCAAAGTGTCTTTTCATCGGCCAATCCGCGTCTTGCATTGAAGAAGCCGCGCTGCGCTCGGCCTTGCCAATAACGTGGTGGACAATAGGAATCAAGGCAGATTGGGCATCTTCGTACGCCTGCCCGGTTTGGCTTATGGCTTCGTAAGTGCGCTGTAGCCCACCTGCGTCATGGGGGTGATGATTGCGCTCCCGTGCATAGGCTTGGCCAGCATCACTGTAAGCCGCAAAAGCAGCCTGCACTGAGTCGATCGTAGGCTTGATTTCGTCGGGGTCGATCATCGGCATGACATTGATCCCTTGTTACAAGGCAAGATAGAAATGCAATTTTGGTCAGGCGTTTGATCATTTTTTCTTTACTCAATCAGCACTTGAATGCGGGCCAGTACATCGTCCATCACCACCTCGGGGACCGCCTCTACGCGCTTACCCCCACGGGCCTCAAGGTCAACGGTGCGGATTTGATTACACAACACCACACCTTGCGTCTCGGTGCCGGAACCGCTCAGTGGCACGGCAAAGCCGGCATATCGGGCAAAATCCCCGCCTTGGGTGATGGGCGCGATCAGGACCAAGCCCGACACGTTGAACGCCGCAGGCGAAATGATCAGCGCCGGACGAAAATCGCCTTGCTGCTCACGGCCAGCGGTGGGATTCATGTTCAAGCGCACAATATCGCCACGGTTTAATTTGGCTCGCTTCACGCTTCACGCCCAACGGCTGACATCGCATTCCACGCTGCCATGTCGGCAGGATCCGGCGCGCTCAAGTCACACTGCGCCATGAGCTCGGCCAGCGCGTAATGCGGCTTGGCCTTCGCAGGCTTGAGCGTAATAACCTCGGCGGATACATCGAGTTTCAACACATCGCCACTAACCAGATTCATCAGCTTAAGCACGGTTGCAGGCAAGCGTATCGCCGCGCTATTGCCCCACTGCTGCACTTTGACTTCCATAACAGCCTCCTAAAAAAGTATACACATTGTAGATACCAAAAACACTAACCGCAAGCTTTTTGTATAAACATAGTATCTACAATGCCAGCTCCAAAGCGCGTCAGTGACCTCGTGCCTTAAGGGCAGAAATGCGCTCGATCCATACGCCATGCACCTGAGCCTCGAGAAATAGGTACACATCGGGTTCGATTGCCTGCATGTCCTGCAGGGCCTGGATAAAACCGCGACAGAACTGATAGCCATATTCGACCTGAACCTCGGTCTGGCTGCTATACAGGTCGCGCAGGGCCACGCGCCAGGTGGCATAGGCCTGCTCACTCAAACCATGCGGCAGATCCGAGGTGTCCAGAAAATCGAGATCGGCAGGTGGCATAACCAGCTCCTAGGAGGAAAGGGACCAAGGCGCAGCAACAGGGCGGGCTTATGGTACGTCAATCCCAAGGCTTGTTACGTCTAGCAAGCAGCAAAAAAACCGCCTAGGCGGGTCCTGATGTGGGACCAACTAAACATAGTACCCGACATATCTAACCGCGATCAGTGGCCGTTTTGAGCATGTGCCTAGCTGTCTGAACCAGCTGGTCCAAACTCCAAGGCTTTTGCAGGAACGCGACTCCGGCAGGCAGATCATGACTCACTTCGGCTTCGTAGCCTGTGGTCACTATAAATGAGGGACTGGCATCTGGAGATGGCCGCCGAGCTGGAACGCTGCGGTAGGTTCCAGCAGGCCCGCATTCATATAACGCTCGCCAGTCTGTTAAAGCCCGCTGTGACACTTCCTGCCGTATGAATCAGTACAGAAAGCAGGCAATCGAGGTGGCTCAGATGGCAACAAGATCCGGTATGCGTTTGCGGCCATGATTAGCAGGACAGCACGGCTCCCCTCTTCCACCCGCTGCGCGGCCGCGCAACGGGTGCAGGGATCAGCGCCGACGGCCTCTATGCGGTTGGTAGGGCACTACGCCAGAGCTGCAGGGGTAGAGGTTGCGGGACTCGTACACGGGCTGCGCGCAACGGCAGCCACCAATGCCCTGGAACACGAGGCGGATATCGCCAAGGTGCAGCCATGGCGTAAGCGGATGGCGAACACACCTACCGAACTCTAGCATTAAAGGCGATCGGGTCTGCCCGAGGGGATGCGCTTTATCTGCACACCGTCTCGAACACACCGCCATCTCGGCGACTTTGCTGCATTCAGCTCCGCCATCCTGCGCAGGGATGCAGCGCTGAGATGCACCTGTTCCAGAAATTATCGGGCGCGTCGGCGGCAAGGAAAATTAATCTCACGCCCGCGCGTGGGAGGTGAGCATTATCCTCGCGGTCAGTTTTTTTCTGGAGCTTTGATATACCCAGGCACAGCTAAGGATGGGGCCTGATGGCGATCTTCAGAAGCTCGGGCTTCATGAGCCTCAGCATAGTCCTTATCAGCCTGAGCCTTCTCATCAGCGGCCTGCCCGGGATTACCCTCAACCTGTTTCTGATCAGACGCTTGTTAATGCTTGTTGGCATCTTGCGTGTGGTCTTCGGACGATTTTTCACAGCCAGGCAAGCCAAGCGCTAATGCGAAGAGTAAAGGTAAGGGAAGTGCCTTGATCATGGAAATGCCCTCTAGGTTATCAATAACCTATTGATCTGCATGGCACAATCTTAGTTCAACATACGCTTTACCTGATGAACGGAGTACTCGTAGTGCCAAACGTTCAGATCAGGCCCGATACGCTACCACGTGGTCCATTCGCACACCGCAAATCCACGGCAAAGTGCCTAGCGAGTAGGCTGAGGCGGCTGAACACAAGAACCACTTCCTAAGTGATCCGGCGGTTGCACTCTCTATTTGGCATCCGATACAACAGTATGTGGGGTAGCAAAAGGAGCGGACTTTAGATTATCGAGAACGTCGACTAATAATCTTAGCAGTAAGTTCAGTCAGTTACCTAACACTATATGAAGATGACAATGGGGCGCCAGCGACTGCGTGGGGGGTAACGAGTCACAAGAAAATGTATTCGGTTGAGGACGTCCAAGATAATACCCTTGCGCATGGTCATAGCCTAGAGTACGCAACAACTCGAGATCCTGAGCAGTCTCAACGCCTTCCGCTAACACTTTGAGATCAAATGCATGCCCCAGTTTCAAAAGGGCCGTCAACACCTCCTCGCGTTGGGCTTTGTTTTCAATTCTGAGTACCTGACGGTCAACCTTCAAACAATGGAATGGAAGCTTCAGTAAATAAGCCAAGTTGGCATGACCTTGACCGAAATCGTCCAGAGCCAGTCGTACGCCCAAGTTGCAGAGACCGGAAACTGTACTCAATAGTTGATCATTTATACGCAGAGGCACGCCTTCGGTTACTTCCAATATTAGCCGATGGCTCGCGAGACCATGTTTAAGTAATGCACCCGCCACTTTCATCGGAAAATCTGTGTTGGCAAGCTGTATAGGTGAAAGGTTCACTGATATGTTGACAGCGTCATGCCAGCGGCTGGCCGCTTCACAGGATTTATCCAAAACCCAGTCACCTACAGCATTAATCAGCCCGCTGCGTTCTGCCATTGCGATGAATAAATCAGGTGGCACATTTCCGAGCTTGGGATGCAGCCAGCGAATAAGGCTTTCGTATCCAGTGAGCTGATAAGGTTCGAGTTGATACAGCGGTTGGAAGTGCAGGTCGAATTGGTCTGTTGCTAACGCCTCTCGGATATCCTCCGGGGTTAGAAGCGACTCATCGTTTTGAGAAAAAATAAATCCCGTATCCTCTAGACGATTGCGGCCACCTCTTTTAGCTCGATACAGAGCTTTGTCAGCCTGATCCAGAAGTGAGGTGCTATCGGTTAGCGCACTACTCGCACTGTGCGCTAATCCGATGCTGACAGTGATGACCGAGATGCCGTCTGTACGTCCCAGATGGGCGATGTTTAGTTCACGTATGGTTTGCAATACGTGGTGAGCGATCCTGCGGGCCTCATCATGAGAGGTATCTGGCAAAACGGCAATGAACTCTTCACCGCCGAATCGTGCTACGGCGCAAGGCGAAATGAAGCAACTGCCCAGAGCCGTGGCAACAGCTCTCAAGCACTCATCGCCCATAAGATGTCCATAATGGTCGTTAAAGCGTTTGAAATGGTCTATATCGATCAAAAATAATGCGCCCTCGGACTGTCCATCCAAATGCTTTGCCGTAAGCGCATCCAGTTGCGGTTGTATGTGCCTACGGTTAGCCAGACCGGTCAGCGAGTCGGTCTCTGAAAGGCGTTGCAAGTCACTATTGGCATCTGTGAGACTAGAGGCTCTGGTTTCCTCACGTAGCCAATACAGGTAACTTCGTCTGGCTTCGGCGTTGGACCAGTAGTTGCCGAGCAATGAGAAAAAAGATGAGGATCCTATAGCGGTCATTATCAAGCCGCCAGCACTCAGGGAAATCGGGGCTGTATGCACACCCCAAGCTGTGATAGTTAAGCAAAATATGTTGTATATCAAAGCAATATTAAAAGGGCTTTTCATGCACGTATTGACATAAATAAGCATCAGCGGCCAACAAAACATGAACAGTGACTGCTCACCCGAAACAGGTTGTTCACCGTTAATTACTACGTTGTAAGCGGCTATAAATCCGGTGTATGAGGGCAACATGGAGACGTATTCTCTCCAGTGCTCCGATAACTTCTTTAGAAGCAACACACCCAGTAGAGTGCTTGGTACACATGTTCCGACCATCTGCAAAATTGCTGATACCAAATCCTTCGGATTTATGATGACCATCCATAGTGAAAAACTACCGAATGTGAAACCTCCCAAGATCAAGCACAGAATCAGGTGGTGCCGGCGGGTAGTATGGATATCGCTCTGATAACGTAGCTCCAATTGCTCAGAGAAGCGTGCAGCGCTAGTTGTTTTCTCGAGTTCTCGTTCAATCTGGCTAGCGTCTAACATAGAAAATTCCACAGCATGCACTAATGAGGCCTTGTCATGGCTATAAGCCACCATTCTACCTTGCTGCGGGTGTCGAGCCACTGGAATCTGCCCGGCGGTGATCTCCCGATTCATCTCCTGTGAAAACGAGCCTAGTTGAGATCTCGTCGATCAACTGACCGTCCGGGTGCACATTTCGCGAAACTGACTGAAGACACCGCCAATGATCGTGACTAATTCGAGCTGGACAATCCCCGGACAAGCCGTGCCTATCAAAATGACCTGGAAGGCTTTTGAGAGTTTGTCGATCTGGCTTTGACCGATGAGTTTCGTGCGGTGACCCGAACGCACGTGCTCGCTGGGCGCGCCCAGCTCAAACATCGCGGTTTGGCTATTACTGTAACCGTCGTGAGCGATTCATGTTTAGTCGAGAGTAGGTACGTCCCACATGACAGATGTCATGAGACGCCTGGTGATCAATTGCCGGTTCGCTGCAACCCCCGAATCGGGGGTTTTTCGTGCCTCCTAGGGGTGCAGTGGCCCAATTGCGCCAAGAAGAAATCGTGGTCGGCCCTGTGCAGGGCGCCCAGCTCGAGCGCTTCGCGCAACACCATCGTCAGTCGGCTGTGCCATTCCCCGCTCTGCACTAGGGCCACGTCCATGACCTTGTCGAGGCGCATGACCAGATCCTTTCTGCAGCGACCTTGAAGCTGTTCTTTGCAGATGTAGAAAAAGTACCGAACACGCTGTGGGTACAGCACATTGGAATAGACCATCATGGCTTGCATCGCTTCACTTGCGCCGAGGTCCAGCGGGATCACAAACACGTTTGACTCCTTTGATGGGTCATTTTTCGGGCAAGTCTAACGTTTCACTGACCGACCCATACCGAGTGCGGCGCTGGCTTCAGAAAGATTGACCTTTTGGGGCTCTATTCCAGAGTGCGACCTGGTGTCAACTATAGGAACCTTGGGACAGTGCTGGACAGCAGCTGCAATCGCCTGCAGGCAGACTGCCACGACGCTACCAATGATGCTGTCGTTCCTGTCGGGATGCGATTTCAAAATGCATTCATTCATTGAAGGCAAGAGTCTGCAACTGACGCTGGGGGTATTGATTATGACGTCATCTCCAAGCCTAACATTCCGACAGATCTGGCCAGGAAAGTCCCGCAAGTCATGCAGGCTCCCAACGGAGTAAGCTAAACGGAATGCTTCAGTGTTGGTAGTGTGCCCTGGAGATGCGAGCTCACCACGACCCGAAACGACCTAAGGGAGGGCAGCTCTCCGCCATAACGCCTCACTACCCTAGAGTGATCTATAGCGTTATCGGGCCTTAGCAGTACGAGACCTAGCCCGCCAGGCCTTCCTACCTCCCCTGGCGGGCTCCTTCCTTGATGTTTCTTGCCTACAGATCCAGACATGTCGCCTGCCTGCCCTGCCCTACGTGCATGAGGTTGTTGTAGCAACACATCTCGCTATGCTTTTATCTATATAGCGATCAATTGTGGTGACCAAGACTTCGATGAGCGACAGAACCTACCCCTACACCGCATGGCTGCTGACACGGAATTTTCAGTTGCTGGAGGTCGAACTCGTGGACCAGGGATTCGCTAACAGCGCATATGACCGCACTGACAAGGGCCGCAATTACCACGTTGACGAACTTTTTCTTACGAAAGCCAGGGCCATTGCGTTCGGTGAAGCCAAGCTTGCAGCGCTTGCCAAGGAGCTGGAAAGACGTCAAAGAGGGTTACTGAAGCGACGATTGGAGTTGCAAAGATGCAAATGAAATTGTCTTGCACAAGCATCCGCAAGGGTAGATAGCGGGGCCCTTTGGTAGTCTCTGACCGGAGAGATATCTTGAGCTTGATGGCTTTGTCTAGCAATCGGGCGGTCAGGTGCGGATCTGGTCGGACGTGGTTGAGACCACGACAGTCTGCATTCACCTGCTGCGGTATCTGGAGGAAACTCCCAAGTTCCGGGCAAATCCAGTTGATCAGTGCGCGGTCAGCTTGTGGCAGATGGCTTGCAGCTGAGTCAAGGTGAAATGTCAGCAGTTTTGCTGCTTGACCAACTACACCCGCGATAGAACTGTTGAATCAGGAACTCCAGCGACGGAGCGTGAAACGTGAGCCTGGGGCCGACCGTAGTGATACCCCTGAGCATAATTACACCCATTGCTGGCCAGCCAAGATGGAAGGGAGGGTGAGTGAAAATCCTCGATGCCTTCCGCGGTTACTTTCATATTCAGGCTACGTGCCATCCCTAAAATGGCTTCTACCATTGGACGATGATCAGTCTTACCGATCTCAAAAAAAGATCGGTCTATCTTGATTTTATCAATGGACAAACGTGTCAAATGATAAAGACCTGAGTAGCCAGTGCCGAAGTCATCAAGTGCCACTGTGATGCCATGTGCGTGAAGTCTGTTCAGGTTGCGCTCGGCCGCTTCGATATTGCCGACCAAGGCCTCTTCGGTTATTTCGACCTCAAAGCGGTCAAATGGAAACTGCTCATGGCGCAACTGCTCCAGGAACCGATCAGGAAAAAGCTCATCGGTGATCATTGCTGCACTGACGTTCAGCGAAAGATGAAGGTGATCGTCCCAATCCCTGGCAGCGTTACAAGCTTGCTTAACGAGAGATTGAGTCATCATGGGGATCAACCCTAGGCGTTCAAGCGCTGGAATAAAATCAGCAGGCATCCCAGTGCTCCCATCTGGCTTGAGCCATCTGGCCAAGATCTCAAATCCGACGACTTCCTGAGAAGGCAGTGCAACAATAGGCTGATAGAATGGAACGATCTCATTCAGTTCCACTGCCTGTTTAAGCGCAGCGTCTTCATCGATTTGAGCCTGATATTGGAGCCCATGCTCTGTTTCGTAAAAATGGTAGGTTGAACGACCCGTAACCTTACCCCTGTACATTGCTACATCTGCGCAGTGCAATAGCGCTGAGGTTTCGGTAGCGTCGACCCACGAACGAGAGATGCCAACTGTAGCTCCCTGTCGGAAGGGTCGAAGCTTCTCGAGCATAGGGGCCCCTATTCGCGAAATCACATCTGCGGCAATGAGGCCCAGCTCGCGTTCCTCTCTACGGCTGGTAAATACGACGCAGAATTCATCGCCTCCTAGACGCGAAGCGATGCAGCCGTACTTGATTGCAATCTCCTCCAGTCGTTTTGCTACCTCAATGAGCACTGCGTCACCCGTTGCATGCCCGCGCTGATCGTTAACCGCCTTGAAATAGTCAAGGTCGATCAGCATCACAATCACAGGTTCCAACTGAGCGAGTTGCTCGTTTACAAGCTCCATAAAGGCACGCCGATTGAGCAGGCCGCTGAGTGAGTCGTACCTTGCCAGCTTCTCAGTATGGGACTGCAACCCTTCCAGTTGAAGGTAGTTGCGTCTGGCATTACTGATCATTTTTATAAGCATCACTCCCGGCCCGATCATGGCGATCAGTGAAAAGCCCGTAGATGTCAGTACGAAACGTAACCTTTCCCCGTCCTCAAAAATGCCGTCATAGGGAAGGCCAAGCCCCCGCATCACCCATGCCTCCAGCTCGAACTCCCAAAGAATGGAAAGACCCATGACGGTAAGCAGAATGAGAAAAAGCAGCTGTATCAGACGGTATGGACTGGGTAAGCGTAAATAGGTCATGGGCGGCCTCACAGGCCAAGCTAACAGCGTGTAATATCATATGGCCATCACCCCATAAAGCCATGGTGTCGGTTTATAGAACCTGTTTATTCCTCCAATAAAGAAGAATGTCTTTTTCTGGGGAGCTTCATTGTTATGGGCCTACCAACGAAGGTTGGGGCTATCACCAAAAAGCGACGCTCTAGTAGTTTGCCCTGGGAAACTGCGCCTTGTGAGCAAACCACGCAACCGACCCGCTCTTCATTAAGTATCAGCCAGCGCCCGACCGAGCGTTCCACACATTGAGCAGCGCTGCTGCGTCCAAGTGACCGCCATGGGGTTTAGATCCAGATTCACTCTCGACTTGCTCAGGAGTCCTAAGCGGCTTTTCCCCCTTGCTGGATTCTGGTTTGTAACCGGCAGATGGACATCCCAGACACTCGCATTGTCATGAAATGCTATCGACGGGACGAGGGAAACCTTGAGTATCACCCTCAGAAGCAGCGCGTGTGGCGAGCAGGTCTAGGTCTGCTCCTCAAGGGCATTGGCAGAATATGCGATGTGAAAAATTTGTGATTTCAACTGACTATCTCCTTAAGCTTTCTGATATCATTCTCACATGAGAATAGTTCGCATTGCCAGGGAGGCTTCAACCCGTTCTGATCACCTTGCTGGGTAGCCCGTAATGTTCCTTTCGCATCCGTTTCGCCCCACCCTGCTTGCGCTTTGCTGCTCTGCGAGCTTCATCGCCAATGCTGCCGACTCTGCGGTGGAGCTCGGTGCTACTGACATCAACGCGGATGCCGTCAAGGCCAATTCCAACACGCTGCCTGAGGTCTATGCGGGTGGTCAGGTCGCTCGTGGCGGGCAGATGGGTGTTCTGGGTAATCAGGACAACATGAACGTGCCTTTCACCATGACCAGCTATACCTCCCAGCTTATCGAGGATCAGCAGGCTGAAGATGTGGGAGACGTACTCCTTAACGACCCGTCGGTGCGCCAGTCTTACGGCTTCGGTAACCAGTCGCAGATATTTGTGATCCGCGGTTTGCCGCTGGCAGGCGACGATATCTCCTACGGCGGCTTGTACGGAGTCCTTCCTCGGCAAATTCTTTCCACGGACGCGATTGAGCGGGTGGAAGTATTCAAAGGCCCCAACGCTTTTATCAACGGCGTGAGCCCCACCGGTACGGGCTTGGGTGGCAGCGTGAATTTGCAGCCCAAGCGTGCGGAAGACGTGCCGACTCGACGTTACACCCAAGACATCAGTTCTGACGGCCGCGTTGGTGAGCACCTGGACCTTGGCCAACGCTTCGGCGAGGGCAATCGATTCGGAGCGCGAGTCAACCTCAGCCAACGCGAAGGCGACACTGCGATTGATGACGAAAACCAGCGCACCAAGTTGTTCGTCGCTGGACTCGATTATCGGGGTGACAACTTTCGCGTCTCTACCGACTTTGGCTACCAAAAACAGCGCATCAACGGTTTACGCAACACCGTGCAATTGGGTAATGCGACCAAAATCCCGACCGCCCCTGACGCCAGCCACAACTACGGCCAGGACTGGACTAATGCCGAAACCGAAGACACGTTCGGCATGATGCGTGGCGACTGGGACCTGAATGAAAGCTGGACTGCCTACCTTGCCGGGGGCGCCAAGCATACGCGTGAAACTGGCGTATACGGCACGCCAACCCTCGTAGGTAATAACGGAGTTGCAACTGTCGGCGGCTCTGAGATCCCGCACAATGAGGACAACACCAGCTTTGCAGCGGGGCTTAACGGTCATGTTCAAACCGGGCCGGTGAGTCATCAGATCGCGATTGGCGCCTCCACCCTCTGGACCCAGCAAGAGAACGCCTACACCTTCTACCGCTCGGTCACCGGGAATACCAATATCTACACCACACCTGACCTGCCCAAGCCAACGGCGGTCTCCCTCACCGGCGGCGATATGGGCGATCCGGGTGTCACCGGCAAAACCCGCAACCGAAGCCTGGCCGTTTCCGACACCGTTGGCTTGTTCGACGATAGTTTGCTGCTGACATATGGCGTACGCCGTCAGCAGCTGCGCGTGGAGAACTACTCGTACGACGGCACCACCTCCAACGGCGTGGCTAATCCGGCCAACGACGGCAGCCGTACTTCGCTTTACGACGAATCCATCACCACTCCGGTGTACGGCATCGTCTATAAACCGACTGATACCGTTTCCCTGTATGCAAACCGCATTGAAGGCCTGGCCAAAGGGCCGGTCGCATCCGGTACCAACGTCACCAACCTTGGGGAAGCTTTCCCGCCTGGCCGCACCAAGCAACTGGAAGCGGGTATCAAGCTGGACATGCAATCGTTCGGCGCAAATCTCGGCGTGTTCCGAATCGAGAAGCCCACCGATGGCTACGTCGATGCTACCCAGCGCCTCTACATTCGCGACGGCGAGCAGGTGAACAAAGGGGTTGAGCTGAGCGTGTTTGGTGAGCCCATCGAAGGCCTTCGCTTTATGGCAGGCGGCACGCGCATGACCTCGGAGCTGAAGAACACCGCGGGCGGGCTCACTGATGGCAATCATGCGATCGGGGTGCCCACCTTCCAGCTAAATGCGAGCGTCGACTGGGACGTTCCTGGCCTGGAGGGAGCTGCCCTCAGCGCCCGTATGCTGCGTACTGGAGGCCAGTATGCGGATCAGGCCAATAACCTGAGCCTTCCAACCTGGAATCGGTTCGATGCCGGGGCGCGCTACAAACTTAAAGTCGATCAAAGGGACCTGACGTTGCGCGTCAATGTGGAGAACATCACCGACAAGAACTACTGGGCTTCAGCCAACGGTGGCTATCTCAGCCAGGGCGACCCGCGTCTGGTCAAAGTCTCGGGCACCATCGATTTCTAAGTCGAATGGTTTGCGCCAAGCCCCCTTTTAATCGATCTGGTGCAATGTGCCCTGCAGGCCGGCGCGCCTTGCGGTAATGACGCAATGGCCGTCCTACGTCTCTCGCGTGGCCAGATCAGCGGTAGACGTTCTGCGCAAAACCGACAGCATTTAGGGTACGGAAACTGCATGCGTCGTTGTCTTACAGCCAATCTGATGACGAATCTATGAAGTCTTTCTACCTTGTATCAACAAGGCTCTCTCCCTCAGCGCTTACCAGAGCGCTGATCGGCTTCATTGCATTAGTGTGTATATCGCTGATCCTGGCTACAGCGTGGCAGATAAATCAGTCTAGGCACGAACGCATTGCTAACGCTAAAGTTGCAGTTTCGAATATCGTTCGAGCCGCTGAACAACAAGCTCAGGACACCATTCGCCAAGCTGATAATACACTGCGACATCTTGTCGAACGCGTGGAGCACGATGGTGTAGCGAAGGATCAGCTATCACGGTTGGCGAAACTGATGGCTCAAGACGTGGTAAACGTAGAGGGGATCCAAGGGCTATTTATTTACGATGCTCAAGGTAATTGGGTTGCAAACTCCTTTTCAAGTGGCGCGCAGACGCTGAACAACGTCGACCGCGCATACTTCGTTTATCACCGCGACCACACCGATGAATCCATTCACGTTGACTCCATTGTAAAGAGCCGCACTACGGGCGACATGGTCATACCGGTCAGCAGGCGTATCAATGCTGCTGACGGATCGTTCGCAGGTGTTGCTCTGGCAACCGTGCCTGTCGCATATTTCCAAACGTTCTTCCAGCGCATGGATGTAGACGACCAGGGCGTTATTTTCCTTGCGCTCAACAACGGTGATCTATTAGCTCGGCGGCCTACGTTGACAGCGTTGATGACCACCAATGTGGCAAAGGGCGATATATTTACCCTCTATCTGCCAAAGAGCGATCATGGCAACGCGGTGATTAAGTCAGTGGTGGATGGCGTAGAAAGGATTTATGCCTACCGGCGGGTATCTGGATTGCCCATCGTTGCCGCTGCTGGTGTATCCAGCCAACATATCTTCGCACCTTGGTGGGCATACGCGTATAGGTCCATGGCGCTCATCGGTATAATCACTTTGGCCTTGGTCTTGTTGGGCGCCCTGCTGTACCGGCAGATCCAGCAGTTAATCACTGCGGAAACTGAGCTGAACATCGCTAGAACCGAACTTGAGATCATCGCCCGGACCGATAGTTTGACACATATGGCTAACAGGCGATGTTTCGATGCTACCTTGCAGCAAGAATGGGGACGGGCAAGCCGGAACAGATCAACCATAGCCGTTATCTTGCTAGATATCGACTGGTTCAAGCAATACAACGATCTTTACGGCCATCTGGGGGGTGACGACTGCCTGAGGCAAGTTGCGGAAATCATCGGCACCTGCGTCAATCGGCCGGGCGATCTTGTGGCCCGCTATGGTGGCGAGGAGTTTGTGATCCTGCTGCCTGAAACTAATCTCGCTGGGGCTTTAAACGTCGCAGCCAATGTCAGGTTGTCCATCGCCAATTCACTCATAGATCACTCAGGTAGCCCGTTGGGAATTGTAACGATCAGCTCAGGCGTGGTGGCGATCAGTTCACCCTTGAAGGAAGGCTATCGAGCGGCCCTGGAAGAGGCAGATCGACTTCTCTATTGCGCTAAAAATAAAGGCCGTAACAGCGTTGAAGGTCGATTGATAACCTGTGTAAGCAATCCACACCCAACGGCCGTTGTTAATTTTCCTCGGTAAGCCAGCATCATGACACGCTTAAGAAAGTGCCCGTTCAATCGCTGAGTAATGCTGACTGTACGCCAGTGCAGTGACAAGATTGGACTGTCACCGGATTCGTAGATGCTCTTTTCATGCCCTAAGCCAGTGGGCATACCACACGCTGTTAAGCCATTTCTTAGCGGTACCCAAAAAATATTTATCCCAGTATCAGTTACCATGACAGCGATGCTTGTTCTGTAGCAGTTGTTCACTCGGCAGCGGAGCGCCGCACAAAACAGCGGTTCACGCTGCGAAAGCAGCGTGAACGCTCGTTGCGAACATCATAGATCAGCTGCATGGCCTGCTCTCCAGTCACAAGCCCCTCTCTTCGTGCCTGCTCGATCCGAATGAATAACCCATTACAGTCATCTTCCAGCTTGGCCCAATGGGCTGTATGCAGATTACGAATGGATTGCTTGAGAGCATCGAGCATGGGATCCCCTGAATATCACGCATTACCTTGTAGCAGCAAAGCTGCTGAACACGGAAGACTACAAATCCATCAATACCCGGCTTGACCTGAGAACTGCTCTACAGCAGTCACAACACTGTTGGCACCTTGCTGAATGTCCTTGATCACCTCGTCTGCCTCACTGGCCAAATCAAGCGCTTCCCCGGCCTGCTGCCTGCTTTTTCCAATAATGCTCACCGCAGTCGAGGCCAGTACCTGGTTCTTTTTTACCACCTCGACGATCTCTGCAGTTGCTTTAGTGGTTCGCATGGCCAGATTTCTGACCTCGTCAGCGACCACAGCAAAACCCCGGCCCTGCTCCCCGGCACGTGCCGCTTCGATTGCTGCGTTCAAAGCCAACAAATTAGTCTGGTCTGCGATGCTGCCGATGGTTTTCACGATGGTACCGATTTCCTGGCTCTGGGCATCCAGCGCTTCAATGCCATGGGCAGCATCTTCCATCAAGGCCGAAAGCGTATTGAGAGTGGTGACGGTGTTCTGAATGACCTCGCGACCTTGCTGTGCACTGGCGTTGGTTCGAACTGAGGTGCCGTGCGCCATGCCAGCTGCTTCGGAAACAGCGCGCTCTCGGGTGACCTGGTCGGTGATAACGGTGGCCAACTTGGCAATCTTGTACAGCTTGCCATTGGCATCCACTATTGGATTGTATGAAGCTTCCAGCCACACTTCCTTGCCGTGTTTATCCGAGCGGCAAAACCTTCCAGCAACGTACGATCCCTTTCGCAGGGTGTGCCAGAACTGTTCATAGTCTTGTGACTGAGCGTCAGACGGCAGGCAAAAGATCCGGTGATGCTGGCCCTGGATTTGGGGAAGCGTATAGCCCATAGCATTCAGAAAATTATGATTGGCTGTCAGGACTATTCCGTCCAGCGAAAATTCGATAACGGCAGTGGACCGCATCAGTGCCCCCACCAGCGCTTCGTTCTCTCTGGAGGCCTCGATTGTCCTTGTCAGCACGCTGGAATACACAACGATTCGTTCTACACGTCCGCTCTCACCCGCGAAAGGTATAACCATTGCCCGTAGCCAGACGTGCCGACCTTCACGGCTGCACAGACGCAATGTGCCGCTGTAATGCTTGCCCTGGGCCACTGCATCAAGAGCCCGACGCTGATGTACGTCACCGCTCAGTTCAGAGGGACTGAACTCACGCAGGGCGCGGCCTGACAATTCCGCCCGGGTGAATCCCAGCTCTGTTTCAAACAGAGCATTCACCTCCAGGATGACACCTGCCGCATCCAGGGTGACCGCCACGGTTTCGAGATCCAGAGTCGCCTTGACCTGCTCAAGAGCCCCCAGCCGTGTTTCCAATTGCTGGATTCTGTTTTTTAACCGGTTGTTGAACATGACAGTGACCCGCATTGACATAAAATACTATCGACGGGTCGAGGGAAACCTTGAGGATTACCCACCGAAGCAGTGCGCATAGCCACATCAGTAACAAGTCTGAAAAGCTGAGGTTGTTGCGACCAGACATTGCAACGGGATGGGTGTACGGATGGGTGTGCGCTTCGAGTGCATGTCTTACAGATAGCTGCCCGGGCTTTATTACATCTTAGGCTGTGGTCCAGTCCGCCTAGGGGTAGCACGCTTGATTTGGAGGTTAGGCGGCGCAGCAAAGAAAACCTAAAAAAGTCCGACGGCATTCTGCTCAGCGAAATTGCGCCTGGCGGATGACTCGCAAGCATCAGACGTTATGGATCTAACAGGTTTGAGTTTCTCACCGGCGGCAGCTGCTCCTTTAAAGATACAAGACGGTCTTCAAAAGCCCTTTCAAAGGCTACACCCAGCGCATTGAACTGCGCACCGGAGATTGCTTCAGCCACGCCCAGACCCGTGCTGAACCCTAAAGCGCGGCCATGGGCATGGCACAGCTCCATAATGCTCTCCGCGCTGCTAATTCGCTCAATACATGTACGTAGGCACTGCTGCAGATCGCGTGGTACCCCCGACATGCTAATCATACGATGCGGATCAAGACTTGAGTTGAGCAGGCGATAGCTCACGAGGCCTTCTCCTGATTTGAAACTCTATTTTTAGGCGTAATAGTTCATCACTGCTCGCATTTTGCCAACTGGAACTGCTGGACGATCAGCCTCCAGTTCAGCGCAGTTTGACGCCTAAAAACTCGATCCGCCATGTATCTTCGCGCTTAGACTGCACTCCGTTTGAGCGTCCGACATCCAGAGATATCGGACGAACTCGCCATCAGGTATGAATGCCTTAGACCTTGAAACGATTGACCAGCTGATTCAGGTTAACCGCAAGCTTCGACATTTCGTTACACGCACTTGCGGTCTGGCTGGCGCCTGCCGAGCTTTGGGAGGCAAGCTCTCGAATGCTGACCAGGTTGCGATCAACTTCCCGGGCGACATGCGCCTGTTCTTCCGAAGCGGTGGCGATCAGGATGTTGCGCTCGTTGATGCTCGTAATGGCGGTGGCGATCTGGTCAAAAGAACTGCTGGCATCGCCAGCGACACTCAGGGATTCAGCAGCCAATTCTCTGCTGGTGGCCATCGCTTTTACGGCCTGGTCGGAATCGTTTTGAATAGCCTGGATCATCTGTTCGATTTCTTGCGTCGACACTTGCGTGCGGTGAGCGAGGGCTCGAACTTCATCGGCGACGACTGCGAAGCCTCGGCCTTGTTCGCCCGCCCGAGCGGCCTCGATCGCTGCATTGAGCGCAAGAAGATTGGTCTGCTCCGCAATGGCTCTGATCACTTCAACCACTGTTGAAATATTCTGTGCACGATTGGACAAGCCAGTGATTTGCTCGCTGGTGTCCTGCACATTGCTCGACAACTTCTCTATGGCCTTTAGGGTCTGCGATACGCGCTCCAGGCCAACCTCCGTGTAGCCCTGGCCTCGTCTGGACTCTTCAGAAGCCGATTCGGCATTGCGTGCCACTTCGTCTACCGCAGCGCTCATCTCGGTGACGGCAGTTGCGGCCTGATTCACTTCATCGTTCTGCGACACCAGGCCAAGACTAGATTGCTCAGTCACCGCAGTCATTTGTTCCGATGCCGCAGCCAACTGGGATGAGGAGTCCCCGATCTGCATGATCGTGCTTCGAAGGTTCTGCTGCATTTTGGCCAATGCACTCAAAAGCCTACCTGCTTCATCCGTTCCGCTGACTTCAACCTCTTTTGTCAGGTCGCTAGAGGCAATGCGTTCAGCGACAACGAGAGCGTTTCCTAGGGGCGACGTGATCGTTTTAGTCAGTAGAGTTGCCAAACAAAGGGTCAGGAGCGCGACGAAGATAATCAAGCCGACGACGAGGTAAAAGCCTGAGTCATAAACTTGCGTCGCTTGAGCGCCGGCAAGGGTGGCGCCTTCGTTGTTAAATTGAGTCAGCTCCTCGATCTGACCCTCCATCTGATTTATCAGAGGACGGATACTGGTAGCGTCGAGCTTAACAATGGCGCTTGTATCGCCTGATTTCAGCAAAGGCTCCAGTAGGTCTAGCTGACCGGCGTAGTCGTCATAGGACTTTTTTACAGCCAAGAACAATTGCCGCTCACGATCACTCGCAATGAGCGGCTCATAGTTGTATACCGCATCTTTCGAGGCTTTGCGGTAGCCGGGAAATTTGTCGACTGTTTGTTGAATGGTTTGGGGATCCGCGAGTGCCCGCTGCGTCTCGAGGCGTATGCGAAGAATGGTCGAGTTCATCAGCGCGGTTTGCCGGATACTGGGCATCCAGTTGAGTTCGACATCCTTTTCCGTATCGCGAAGCTTGTCCATCTGCAGTATGGCGATGACGCCCAATACCACGACCAGCATAATGATGGCCGAAAAAAACAGGGTGGCGCGTGGAGCAAGGTTTATATTTCTGAGCCGCATTGGACTTCTCACTGCAAGATGGCCAGAGGCCCGGTCTTGAAGCTATCGGCTAGAAATCCTGAAGGATAATGGCTGCCCGTCGGCTCGTTGATACCACGTCCCCAGCGACGGCTCCCTTGTGACATCCACCCCCACTAGCGTCCTGGTGCTGTCTTTGTGAACGTGCTCAGGAGGTAGGATCAAACCGAAAAACAACGTGCAGCACCGCCTCGTAATTGTCAGCAGATCATCGACTGAAATTTCGCGTTTTTAACAGATACGATGTCAAATCCGAGCCCACAGCAGGTGGGTTGCACTTCAACGCAACGCCCTCACCCCCTTAATCCATGGAGGTTGTAGACCGATGTTGGACACCGTCGCAGTATTTCTCAGCATCACCGCGGTGCTAGCGTTTCTCAACAGACGGTATGTGGGTTTGCCGCCCGCCATTGGCGTAATGAGCATTGCGCTGGCGCTTTCGCTCGTCAACATGGCGCTCAGTGGACTGGGTTTTGAAGCGTTGCATACATTCGAAACCTCACTGGTGGAGTCCATCGACTTTTCAGAGCTGTTGATGCAAGGCATGTTATCGCTGCTGCTGTTCGCTGGCGCACTACACGTAGACTTGTCGCAGCTACGTGCCTACCGATGGCAAGTTGCATCACTGGCGGTCATTGGAACGACGGTTTCGACGCTGTTCATTGGTTTTGCGCTTTGGGCGCTGCTCTCGCTTACTGACCTGGCTCTGCCCCTTTCGTACTGCCTGGTATTCGGTGCGCTCATCTCTCCAACGGACCCAATCGCGGTAATGGGCATTTTGAAGTCAGCAGGTGCACCCGCAAGCGTCGAGCTGGTGATATCGGGCGAATCGCTGTTCAACGATGGAGTCAGCGTCGTGCTGTTTTCCCTCATTCTGGCGATGATTGTCAGTGGTGACCCGCCCTCAGTGCTTGGTGCTTCACAACTGTTGGTCGAGGAGGCAGGCGGCGGCGCATTGGTTGGCGCGCTGTTGGGCTACATCACCTATCGAATGCTCAAAAGCATCGACAGCTATCAGGAAGAAGTACTTATCACCCTGGCCGCAGTACTTGGCGGCTACGCTTTAGCGAGTCATCTGCACGTCTCGGGCCCGCTGGCGATGGTGGTAATGGGCCTCATCATTGGCAATCAAGGCCGCTCCCATGCCATGTCGGAAGAAACCGAGAAGAACCTTGATATGTTCTGGGAGTTGATTGACGAGATCCTTAACGCGGTTCTATTTGTGCTCATTGGCCTGGAGGTAGTGCTGATTCACTTCTCAGGTACGCTTGCTGTCACAGGACTGGCCGTTATCGTGCTGACATTGCTGGCCAGGTTGCTGACAGTTGGCGCTCCCGTCGCAGTGCTGGGCAGACGCTTTAAGCTGCCTGCCGGCGCCTGGAGCGTGATGACCTGGGGCGGATTACGGGGAGGGATATCAGTAGCACTGGCACTGTCTCTTCCGCCGGGACATGCGCGAGACGTGGTGGTGTCGCTGACCTACATGGTCGTCGTGTTCTCCATTTTGGTTCAGGGCATGAGCATCGGAACGCTGGTGAAGCGCGTTATCCCTTGCAGGAAATGAGCACGGATCGCCAGCGCTGACGGCGGCTTCACGGGAGCGAGGCGGCAATGCACGCTCTCAACCGCGCCTTGTCACCGTCAAGCGTCATTGCCGCCTCCGCCCGTTCGAGGACGACGCCGATGTGACGGGCGCTCAAGTCGGCGTACAAAGCCGGGCAGCAATGCGCAAGGCTTGCAAGCGCTTTGACAAGACGGATGTTGACCTCGATAAGTGCTGCGCCGTCACGCGCAATCGGCGAAAAGAAGTCGTCAAACATGTCTTCCACGGAGAGCCCACGCACATGCACGCAACTGCACTGTGCTTCAGGCTTTTCAAGCGTCCCAGACCTCGCCTGTGCATTGAACGCGCGAATTCCCCTGCCTATTACATCGATTGCTGTGCCTGGGTCATTTACGGCGGGCGAAAGCGCCCTCGATGCGATCTCCGACAATACGGACAAACCGAAGCGGGGGTCGTGCTCGTACGTTCTACTAACGCCAAGGGTGATCGCGGATAGGATTTGTCTCACCTGAGGTTCATCCAGCGGCTCGGTGTTCGATCTCATTACCCGTGCCAGCAGTTCGCCTTCGTTTACAAAACTGCCAGGCAGTATCTCAAGATAAATCAACGCAGCATGTTTCTGTGCGAAGGCGTCCAGCGCAGGAACGTCGATGTGCTGCACGTAGCCCACTTCCCGACTGTTGATCGATAGCACTCCCAGCACCTGCACAAGTCGCTCCGGGTAGGCGCAACCGCCCAGGAAAGGCAGTTGGCAGCGTTCAGTGAGCGCACTGATGGTGGCGGCCTCGACTCGGTCGATCGTCTCACCTACCCGGCCAAGCCTGGACAGATGGTCGATCCATCGCAGCAAGGTGTAGACGATCAGTACTACCACTGCGAGTGTGACCGCGAACAAGATGACCCGGCCCTGAGCACCATACGCACCTGTGCTTAGAGCGATGATGCCGACCAGGCTAAACAGAAAGGAGCCAATGAAGGTCGACAGCGCGTTCTGAGTGGTCGAGTCCTCCATGACCAGTGTTGTGGCGCGCGGGGTGGTGCCCGTGCTGGCTGCTCCATAGGCCGTGGCCATGGTACTTAGAGAAAACGTCGTGACGGCCAGCATGCTGGACGCGATGATGCCCAGAATCTTGTCGACGGCATCGGCGCCTATCTTGCCAGGCAGGTCTATAGGAATGTGGTCTTTGAGAACGACAGCCAGCAACGCCGTCACAACGCCCAGTAGGGAAAACAGTCCCGCTCTGAACCACAGACGTCTGGTCGTGCGAATCAACAGCCATTGCCACCGAGCAACCATTGCGAAACTCCGCTGTTACGTGAGGGTGAGTTGGATGATATCTGTACCAACTAACGAGTGGCCGGCTTTCTGAAGTTGAACAAGCCCCACAGCAAACCCACCACTGCAGACGCAGAGGAAGCGCATAGCACGCTCAGCTTCGCTGCTGCCAATAAACGGTCGTCGTCATAGGCAAGGCCCGCGATGAAAATCGACATCGTGAAGCCAATGCCGGCGAGCAGGCCTACCAGTATCACCCCGCGCCAAGTCACCTGTTCAGGCAGTTTGCAAAGCCCCGTGCGAACCAAGAGGCAAGTAGCGAGCACCACGCCGATGGGCTTACCAAATACCAACGCCATTACGACGCCATAGACGACCGGAACCACAGCTGCATCGCTTAGCTGAGCACCATGGACATTGACCCCAGCATTCGCCAGTGTGAAAAGCGGCATGATCACGAAAGCGACCCACGGATGGAGAGCCTCCTGAACTCGTTGCACAGGGGGCATCACTTCACGCTCGGCAAGCCGGATTTGCTTGAGTGGTGCTGAGACCTTCTTCTCGCCCTGGTCTACCCGGTGCGTGAGATCCCGGAATGCCTGAGACATGATTTCGAGTGGCCGCTCCCGAGACGGTGCCGACCATACAGGTGTTACAAGCCCAAGGATCACGCCGGCCAGTGTGGGATGTACACCGAGCTTTAGAAGGCCTCCCCAGACAATCGAGCCCGGCAGCAAGTAGAGCCAGGCCGAGCCGATTCCCATCCTTTGCATCACAAAGACAAGCGCGAGACCTGTGCCTGCGATCGCCAGCCCCACAAGATGCAGGCTTGCGGTGTAGAACAGCGCGATGATGAGGATTGCAGCAATGTCGTCGATGATTGCAAGAGCCAGCAGAAAGACTCGCAAATTGGCTGGAATTGATTTGCCCAGCAGAGCAAGAACTCCCACGGCGAACGCGATATCGGTTGCGGTCGGGACTGCCCAGCCGTGTGCAGACGCCGTACCCATGTTGTAAGCAAGGTAGATTCCTGCAGGGACTAGCACACCACCCAGTGCCGCACCTAACGGGAGCGTTGCCAGCTTTGCGTTCGACAGAGCGCCGTCTTGGATCTCTTGACGAATCTCCATTCCGACAACGAGAAAGAAGATGGTCATTAAGCCGTCATTGACCAAGAAGTGCAGCGACTGACCCACGCTAAAGGATCCGATGGTGATGGCGACTGGGGTGTGCCAGAAGGTTTCATAGGAAAGGCTGGGCGAGCTGTTGGCCCAGAGCAGTGCAGCGATAGCGGCGAGTACGAGAACGACGCCACTGAGGGCTTCGATATGGCTGAATCGCTCGACCGCAGCCAATGCTCGGCTGGTGAGTATTTGCGGCCGGGGGATAACAGTCGATGCGGGCGTATTGGGCGCAGGCACGGGGATTCCTCACCGGCGGCCCGACCGATATTGGAATTTAACCTGCGGATCAGCACATTGCTTTACGCACCCAAGTGAATTGTACGCACGGGCTAATGGCTATCGCAAAGTTTAGAGGATTCTTGCTACCTGATTCCTGCAGGAAATTGAGACAATGGCATCGGCAGAAGCCGCATTGAGTATCCGGCGCGGCCAGCATTCGCCATGTGTGCACCTTGGGGTTGCGAACGGAGGAGCTGCCGACAGAGGTAAATAACACGTTCGCGATCTACCCAGCGGAATGCGGCACACCTGACCGTCCGAACCAGAGCTGCACACTCTATAGACACTGCACCGCAACTCCGGGCTGAGGATCATGCTTGCCCAGGCGAGCTCTGGCGCCTATCGAGAGTGTGCCTGGATTGCGGCCTTCTGTAGGACCTGGGAAACCTGCTCCACAGAGTACGGTTTGTGCAGCAGTTCGAATCCGTAGGTACCGTTTTGCGCTAGCACGTGGCTATAGCCTGATGTCAGCACGACCGGAAGATCTGGGTACAAGCGGCGAACCCGTTGCGCTAGCTCAATGCCGCTCATGCCCGGCATCACAACGTCGGTAAACACAACGTCGAAGTCCTCGGCATTTTCAGCGAGACTATCTAGCGCGGCTTGCGCATCAGAGGCCAGGACAGGTTCATAACCGAGGTCTGTCAGCATTTCAATCGCGAACAGTCCCAGGCTTGAATTGTCCTCTACAACCAACACTCTCAAACCTTGCCCATCGAACTGACTCAGGGAGCTCTCCACCTGCTCAGAGCGTTCGACTGACTCAACTCGTGGCAGGTACAGAGTAAATGTGGTGCCTTTGCCCGGAGTGCTTTTTACGGCAATTTCACCTCCCGACTGTTTCGCGAAGCCAAATACCTGCGACAACCCCAGACCTGTGCCCTTGCCCGTTTCCTTGGTTGTGAAGAAAGGCTCGAAGATACGCTCATGTCTGTCAGCCGGAATACCGCACCCCGTATCGGTCAGCGAGACAGCCACGTAGGGTGCTGAAACCGCTGCATGGCTACGGATGACAGGAAGGACTTCAACGGTGCTTACGGAAACATTGAGCTCGCCGCTCTGACCCATCGCGTCCCGCGCGTTGGCCGCGATGTTAACGATGGCGGTATCAAACTGGATCGGATCGGCTTTCACAAAACAGGGCGTGTCCGGCAGAACGAAGTTGATCGAAATATGGCTGCCAGTGAGCGTATTCATCATGTCAGAGATAGATCGCACCGCATCGCAGGCGGAAAAGACCTCAGGCTTAAGTGCTTGCCTGCGGGCAAAGGCAAGGAGTTGCCCGGTTAACCTTGTCGCTCTGTCCACCGTTTCTGAAATGGCATCTACGTAGCGACCGCGTCGTTCCTCCGAGAGGTTGGGCCGCTTGAGAAAGTCCGTGGAGGAACGAATGACCGTCAACAGGTTGTTGAAGTCGTGCGCAACGCCGCCGGTGAGCTGACCGATCGCTTCCAGCTTTTGAGACTGGCGCAGTCGCTCTTCAATCTGGCGGCGTTCGGCCAAGGCCTGAGTCACCCGCTCCTCGAGGCTTTCGTGGGCTTGACGCAGTGCCTCTTCAGCATTCTTGCGCTCGGTAATATCGGAAGCCGCACCAAACCATTCCTTGATTTCACCCGACTCGTCGAGCATGGGAATCGCGCGAGAGAGGGCCCAGCCGACGGAGCCATCGACCCGGTTGACGCGGTGCTCTATCAAATACGTTGATTTGGTTCTCGTCGCCCGCGCAATCTCGGCTCGAACAGCCTCGCGGTCCTGAGCAGGTATGTACCTATCAAGCCACTGGCGGTCGTTGCCTTGAGTATCCGAAATGAAATCGCCGCCGTTAAGCTGGTGCAATTCACTCCAGTCCGCGCTGACGTGGTAACGGACCTCGGTAGATGACCGGATGAGGGCGTCAAGGGCGCGTTCATTGGTGGTGAGCTCATCGCCGAAATAGCGCAATCGCTCCTGCTCAGAGCAAAGAATTGAGAGCGAAGCGAAAAAATACACTAATTCCCCCTCTCCGCCGAACACGGGGTGCACGTGCAAATGGTTCCAGAAGCTCTTGCCGTCTTTGCGGTAGTTTTGAAGCTTGATCTCAATAGGCTCGCGCCGTCTTATGGACTCTCGAACCCTTGCTATGTGATCCTGATTCGTTGCTGGGCCCTGCAGAAAACGACAGTTAAGGCCAACAACGTCCTCGGCAGCGTATCCGGTCAACTGATAAAAAGCGGCGTTCGCAAAAACGATAGGGTTGTCATCTTGGCGGGGATCGGTGATCAGCATGGGCGTGCGTGTAGCACGGACAGCAGCTGAAAAAGGATCTCCGCTTGGTCTGCTCAGCTCAGCCCCGATACGAGGTTGTTCACCAGGCTCGCCACCCGGCGTGTTTGCTCTGTCTACTGTCATACCTACCACGCTAGCTGAGATCCATACCCATCAGATTGTACGGCTTATCCGCGCCTGGTTGCGGCATCCGATCGATTAGTTCGTCACCAACTGACCGCATAGGTGTCGGGTGCGCATTCTAGATGAAGCGCAGTGGTACCTTCAGTGGCTGCTCAGCAGGACTGATGCCCAAGCAGTCGTCGACCAGACCAGCACAATTGCGACGCTAGGCCGAGATTACGGTCTGGGTAACCGTCTCAGGCACGAGCAACAGCAGACAGTCTCATGGCTGCAAATACTGCTTCCTGAATCCTGCTGGAGATTGGGATAATGCAGGTCGGCCATCCGGCTGCATGCTTCTCACCGCACAGGTACACCATGGCGCTTAATGCTGATCGCCGGATTACACAAGGTCCTTGGAACGCCCGTTACAGCCAGGATCTGATTGAACACCTTCCCGTCGGGCTC
>NZ_MDEN01000042.1 GCF_001705435.1 Pseudomonas graminis | reverse complement strand
GCCTGGGGGCAGACTGTTTCGCCTTCGGCGAGTTACTTGGAAAAGCACCCCAAGTAACCAAGGGTGCTTGCTCCTGGCTAGGTTCCTCCTTCGTCGGAATACCCTCACTTCGACGACGCTCCGTGGGCCCGCGCCGAACGGACATCCATGTCCTGACGGCGCTCTCGCCGCATCCATGCGGCTCGGCCCACTCCGCGTCGCCTGCGTTCAGCCTGCACCCAAGTCGCGATGGGTGTCGTCTGGACTTTTTGTGTAGGAAGATCAAAAGCAAATCAAAAGCTTCCCGGCTGAAGCCGGTCCTACAGTCATCGCCAGTCCTACAGGTGCGCACGGTCTGTTAGTGGGACCGGCTTTAGCCGGGAAGAGGCCGGTGTGGGCGCAGGCAGCTTTGCTGATCAAACACCGTCCCTGTGGAAGCGAACTTGCTCGCGAATGCCGCTGCCGTTGCCGTTGCCGTTGCTGTGCTCTTGATCTTCGTACGCGAAAAGCCCAAACACCGCTAATCGCGACTTGGGTGCAGGCTGAACGTAGACAACGCGCAGTGGGCCGGCAATCCGGGCTCTTGGAAAAAAGTGCCCCGCCGTAAGGGCGGAACCCTAACAACAGCACACCGAGATAATGGATACGCGTAAATCTCTGCGCGTTTATCCGCTTTTCGGAGCCTGCGACTACGCCTTCTTCCGATACGCCATCGAATCATCAATCCGCTTGAGTATGTAATCCCCCGCCGCCACCGCCGGATAAAGGCTTGCAGACGCCTCAACCCCCAAATCGCACGGATCAACAACCGCCCCATACGTCGGGTCATAAAACGTCGCGATCGAATAGCGCTCATGCCCTGACTGATTGATCACCCGATGCAACGTCGACCGGAACCGATCATTCGACCAGCGTGCCAACAAATCCCCCACGTTCACCACCAGACTGCCCTCGATCGGCGTTGCATCGATCCACGCCCCGCTGGCCAACTCACGCACCTGCAAACCCCCACTGCTGTCCTGATGCAACAGCGTGATACAGCCATAATCCGTGTGCGGCGCAACGCCGAACTGATCAGCCTCGGCCCGGGGTGGATGCGGCGGGTAATACACCATCTGCGTACGCTGCAAACGCTTGCCGTATTTCGGCGCAAAGAAACCCGGCTCGATACCCAGGCCCACCGCCACCGCCCTCAACAGATCAGCGCCCGCCTTGCCGATCTCCTCGTAATACGCGTCCAGCGCCACCCGCAATTCCGGCATAAAATCCGGCCACTGGTTCGGCCCGCGCAACGCCTCCCCCGCCAGCACGCTCGGGTCATCCTCCGGCAGCTCCAGGCCGATGCTGAAAAACTCCTTGAAATCCGGCTTGGTCGCTTCATACATCAACGCCCCGCCCAACGCATGCCAGCCGCGATGACGTTTGTTCACCGCCACCTGGCGCTTCACCTCCGGCGCAAAGGCGAAGAAGGTTTTTGCGGCCGCCATGGTGCGGTCGATCACCTGACGGGGCACGCCATGGTTGATGATGTAGAAGAAGCCGCTTTCGCTGCAGGCGCTGCGGATGGCTTCGCCGACGCGGCGGAGCGCAGCATCGTCGCCCTCGCGGACGCCGGCCATGTCGATGATCGGGAGGTTGGCGGTGACGGTCATGGCTGGCTCCGGGCGCAGGAATCGGACTGGGCGGTATAGACCGGATCAAGCATTTACTGTGCCGCGCCGCCCACCGCGTTATTCGTAGGACCGGCTTTAGCCGGGAATGAGGGAGTGCGTCCACACTCAATTCTGCGGTGTGACATACGACGCTTTCCCGGCTAAAGCCAGTCCTACAGCGAAGCCGTTAGCGCCCTCAGTCTAATGGCGTCGATCAACTGGCCTGCATCTTGCCTCAGCTGTCTATACAGCCTTCCCCGCTTTCAGGCACGCCCCACCCCTGACGCGGATTGACCGAGTGGATTCCATGAGCGACCTGCAACAGACCATCCGCCAGTTGCGCCAGGCCCTGGGCGATGCTCAGGTGCTGACCGGCGAAGCCATCAGCCCGCGTCATTACAGTGACTGGACCCGCCACGCGCCGGCCTGCCCCGCTGCGCTTCTCCTCCCGACCAGCACCGAACAGGTCTCCCTCGCCCTGCGCATCTGTAACGCGGCGGGGCAAAGCGTGGTGCCCCAGGGCGGCATGACCGGCCTGGCGGGCGGCGCGGTTCCGCGCACCACCGACATCGCGTTGTCGCTGGATCGCCTGCGCGGCATCGAGGAGATCGACACGGCCGCCGCGACCGTCAGCGTGCGCGCGGGCACGACGCTGGAAGACATCCAGCACGCGGTGGCCGACGCCGGCTTCCTGTTTCCGCTGGATCTGGGCGCACGAGGCTCGTGCCAGATCGGCGGCAATATCGCTACCAATGCCGGTGGCAATGCGGTGATTCGTTACGGGATGACCCGCGATCTGGTGCTCGGTCTGGAGGTGGTGCTGGCGGACGGGCGTGTGCTCGATCTGATGAACAAGATGATCAAGAACAACTGCGGTTATGACCTAAAACAGTGCTTCATCGGCAGCGAAGGCACCCTTGGGGTGATTACCCGAGCAGTATTGAAGATGGCGCCGCCACCCGGTCCGACCACCACGCTGCTCTGCGCCCTGCCTGATTACCCGAGCGCAGTTGCCCTGCTGCGGCGCATTCAGTCAAGCGTCGGGACGCCCCAGGCGTATGAACTGATGTGGCAGGATTTCTTCCGCCTCGGTGTGTCGTGGCTTGCCACCTCAACCCAAGAGAAGCCCGTCGCGCCGATGCCCGATCATCATCCGCTCTACGTGCTACTGGAATCGTCCGCCCCCGGCGATGCGCTGGAGCAGATCCTTGCAGCCGCCATTGAGGCCGGCGAAGTCGTCGATGCCATTCTCGCGACCTCCCAGACCCAGGCCCGCGGGCTGTGGAAGATTCGCGAGGCCACCGGCGAGTTTCCCCAGCGCATGGCGCCGCTGAATTTCGACATCAGCCTGCCCATCGGCCGCATCGGTGAGTTCGCCGAGCGCTGCCGTGAGCGCATCGACGCGCGCTGGCCGGGTAACCGAAGCGTGTATTTCGGCCACATCGGCGACAGCAATCTGCATTTGACCGTGGACTGCAACTCGCTGCCGCAGCCCGCTCCGGTGCTGGAAATCGAGGGGTTGGTCTACAGCGCCGTCGGCGAGCTGGGCGGCGCGGTGTCGGCCGAACATGGCATTGGCCTGCTCAAGCGCGAGTTTCTCCACCACTCGGTGAGCGTGGAAGCGTTGCAGGTCATGGCCGAGCTCAAGCGCAGTTTCGACCCCAACGGCATTCTCAACCCGGGGAAGATCCTCGGCTGATCGCGCCCCGCAGGTTGTCTATACCGGTATGGCACGCTAACTGCAGTGGCAGAATCTAAAGCAAACCCTGCACCCGCTCACCGAACATCCCGCAGCATCGACGCAACACGCCGCATCCACCCAGGAGCCATCCCATGCCACTCGACTCTGTGTTCCGCAGGACGTTTAACCGCTTGAGTATCGCTACCGCCCTGGCGCTGTTGCCATTGGCGGTGCTGCCCTTGTCGGCCCACGCCGATCAGTTGGCCGATGTGAAGAAAGCCGGTGAGCTGGTGGTCGGCACCGAAATGCAGTTCGCGCCGTTCGATTTTCTCGAAGCGGGCAAACAGAAAGGTTTGAACGCTGAGCTGTTCGAGGCGCTGGGCCAGGAGCTGGGGGTCAAGATCAAGTTCCTCGACCTGCCGTGGCCGAGCGTGCTGCCCGGCCTTGAGGCGAAGAAATTCGACGTGGTGGCCGGCCCGATCATCGTGACCAAGGCGCGCAAGGAGCGTTACCACTTCGTCTCGCCGATTGCCGAAGCGACCGTGGCCCTGCTCGCGGGCGCCAAGGACGACAGCCTCAGCAAGCCTGAAGACATCGCCGGTAAAACCGTCGGTGCCGGCAAGGGCTCGGCGCAGCTGGAGGAGCTGAAAGCCTTCGCCGCCACCCTGCCGCAGAAGGTCACCATTCGTGAATACGTCGACAACAATCAGGCCTACGCCGACCTGGCCGCCAAGCGCATCGTCGCCGTGGCCAACTCGCTGCCGAACATCTCCTTCGTCGCCGCGCAGAAGAGCAATCTGTACAAAGTGGTGCAGCCGCCGTTCGGCAAGAAGTCCTATTTTGCTTATCTGGGCCGCAAGGACGCCGATGCCGACAGCCTGATCGCTGCGCTGGACGCTGCCTTGAACAAGATGCACGACGATGGCCGGCTGGCCGCGCTGCAGAAGAAATGGCTGGGCGCGGAAATGGTCGTGCCGAAGGGTGATTTCGAGCCGACGTGGTAAGGCGGAGCTGAGTCAACTGCATCGTCCCGAAACGATGCGCGACCTGTAGGAGCGTGGCTTGTCCCGCGATCTGCCAAGAAGTGGCAGCAAAAGAAACGACGAGGCACATCTGGCGCAGCGTGGTCGAATCGACAGGCGTCTGCTTCGCAGACGATCGCGGGACAAGCCACGCTCCTACAAGATTTGCGTCAGGCATACGCTGGAGAAACGCCGTGTTCGATTGGCCCTTGCTGCAGCAAAACGCGCCGCTCTTGCTGGGCGCCCTGTGGGTGACGTTGCAGGTGTCGATGGCCGCGCTGGTGTTCGGCTTTGTCATCGGCATCGTCGTCGGCAGCCTGCGCCTGTCGCCGGTCCCCCTTTTGCGCCGCATGGGTGGCGCCTACATTTTCGTGTTCCGCGGCATTCCGCTGCTGGTGCAACTGCTGTTCATCTATTACTTCCTGCCCCGGGTCGGCCTGCCCAACGTCTCGCCCACGGCGGCGGCAATCATCGGCCTGTCCCTGGCCGCCGGCGCGTACATCGCCGAGATCATGCGCGGCGGTTTTCTTGCCATTCCCGGCGGTCAGCTGGAGGCCGCCGGGCTGTTGGGCCTGAGCGACGCGCAGATGCTCATGCGCATCCGCGTGCCCCAGGCCGTGCGCCTGACGCTGCCGGCGCTGGTCAATGAAATGATCCTGCTGATCAAAGCCTCGTCGCTGGTCTCAGTGGTGGGGCTGGCCGACCTCACCCGCACGGCGCAGAACCTCGCGGCCAGCGATTACATGTTCGTCCAGGACTACCTGATGCTCGCCGGCTTTTACTGCCTGATCAACGTGCCGCTGGCCTACGCCGCGAGCCTGCTCGAACGACGCCTGAAGGAGCGCACGGCATGACCTTCGACGCGAGCATTTTCACCGACCACCTGGGCGACATCGGCTCCGGATTTCTGGTCACCCTCGGCACCTGGAGCAGCGGCGTCGTGCTGGGCCTGGCGCTGGGCATGCTGATCGCTGTCGCCCAAGTGTTCGGCAACAACCTCGTGCGGGCGCCGCTGCGGGTGTTCATCGAGCTGATCCGCAGCACGCCGTTTCTGGTGCAGCTGTTTCTGGTGTATTACGGCGGGCCGTCGTTCGGCATCAGCCTCGACCCGATTCCCGCCGGCATCCTCGGCCTGGGGGTTTACGGCGGCGTGTACTTCGCCGAGATCTTCCGCACCGGTTTCCAATCGGTCGCCCGGGGTCAGCTGGAAGCCGCCGATTGCCTGGGCATCACCCGCCTGCAATGCGTCTGGCGCATCCAGGTGCCGCAGATGCTGGTGATGATTCTTCCGGCGTTGGTGAACATGGTCACGGTGTTGTGCAAGGAAACCGCCGTGCTGTCGATCATCACCATTCCCGAGCTGACGATGGTCCTCACCGGCATCGGCTCGGAAACCTTCGCCTTCGTCGAAACCCTGCTGATGCTGTGCATCGGCTACCTGATTCTGGTGGAGCTGTGCTCGCGGCTGGGCATGCTCCTGGAAACCCGCGTAGGCCGGTTCATGAGCAGGCAACCCCGATGAACAGTCTTCTGATCCCCGGCGGCAAGGCGCCCGCCCCGCCTTACGAAACAACCCGCGAAACGACCCGCAAATCCCTGGATGAACCTATGAAAACCAACGGCGAGCAGTCGACCGTCCTGACCCTGAGCCAGGTGGGCAAAAGCTTCGGCAATCTGCGCGTGCTCAAGGGCATCGAGTTGCAGGTGCAGCGTTCGGAAGTGGTGTGCCTGATCGGCCCGTCGGGCTCGGGCAAAAGCACCTTGCTGCGCAGCATGGCGTTTCTGGAGGAGTACGACGAAGGCGAGATTCGCATCGAAGGCCAATTGCTCGGCTGGCAGGACACCGACAAGGGCCGTCGCCGCGCGCCGCAATCGCAGATCAACCAGGTGCGGCGCAACGTCGGCATGGTCTTTCAGCAGTTCAACCTGTGGCCGCACATGACCGCCCTCGGCAACGTCTGCGAAGCCTTGCGACGGGTGCGCAAGTTCTCGGCCGACGAAGCAAAAAAGCGCGGCATGGCGATGCTCGAAAAGGTCGGCTTGGGGCACAAGGCCGAGGCGTATCCTGCGCAATTGTCCGGCGGTCAGCAGCAGCGGGTGGCGATTGCACGGGCGCTGGCGATGGAGCCGCACATCATGCTGTTCGACGAACCCACCTCGGCACTCGACCCGGAACTGGTGGGCGAAGTGCTGCAGGTGATGAAGACCTTGGCGAAGGAAGGCATGACCATGGTCGTGGTCACCCATGAGATGGGCTTTGCCGCCCAGGTCGCCGACTCGGTGATTTTTCTTGATCAGGGCGAAATCGTCGCGCGCGGCACGCCCCGGCAGATTTTCCACAACGCCGAGCAACCCCGGCTGCAGCAGTTCTTGCAGAACTACCTGGACCGCAACGCGTTCTGGCAGGACGCCAAACCATGAAGCGCTGTTTTTAAGGCCGTCAACCTGTTCGGCAAGGGAGAAACATGATGGACAAGCCGGCACCCCAGGCCCTGTATCGGCGGGCGAAATCCTTCGTTCACGGCAAGCTGTCGTCAGGGGAGTGGCAGCCCGGCGACTTGATTCCGTCGGAGAACCGCCTGGTGGTCGAACTGGGCATGTCGCGGATGACCGTCAACCGGGCGTTGCGCGAGCTGACCGAAGAAGGCCGCCTGCTGCGGGTGTCCGGGGTCGGCACCTTCGTCGCCGCCAGCAAGCCGCAATCCAACCTGCTGCGCATCACCAACATCGCCGACGAAATCCTCGCCCGGGGCCATCGCTACCGCTGCCAGGTGCTGCATCTGGCACGGGAGTCGGCGTCGATGCCCGTCGCCTCGGCCCTCGCGCTGATCACCGGTGCGTCGGTGTTTCACCTGTTGTGCGTGCACTACGAGGACGATGTGGCGGTGCAGCTGGAAGACCGTTACGTCAATCCGCACGCCGCGCCGGACTTTCTGCAGCAGCCTTTTGGCGACGCGTTGCAGTCGGCGCGCTATCTGTTGCAGATCATTCAGCCCGATGAAATCGAGCACATCGTCGAGGCCACCCACCCGAGCGCCGAGGAGCTCAAGCATTTGCAGATCGAACCGGGCGAGCCGTGTCTGGTGTTGATGCGCCGAACCTGGAACAGCGGCAACGTGGTGACCTACGTGCGGCTGGTGCACCCTTCGTCGCGTTATCGACTGGGCAGTCGCATGCCGGCGACCGGCGCCTATCGCGACACCTGAGCGCTGCCGGTCAGCACATGGATCGAACCCTTGCGCGCCGTTGCCCTCGATATCTGTAAGTCCTGTGAACGGGATATGACAGAAGAGGTGCATATGGCTACCCAGAACAATGATCAAACCGTCAACCGTAACGACCCGGCGATCAGCCCGGCCGCGCAACCGGAAGCCCCGGACAGCAGCGTGGCGCAGAAGGACACGGTCAAACCACAGGGCGAGTCGAAAGACGGCGTGCAGGGTCATGAGAACGCCGGGGTCGATGCGGGGGATAACAGCTTTACCCCGGATTTCGAGCCGGAAGAGCATGAATCCCCAGACACCACAAAAGAGGAGCTGCAGACGGGTGAGCTGGACAAGGACATTGATACCGCCGGGGGTTGAGGGAGGTTTGAAAGTCAGATAGCCGGATCAGGTCGGTGGGTTTGATTGCTAAGTCGGATCCCGCTCACGGCACTTGTGGGAGTGAGCTCGCTCGCGAAGAGGTCGCCACAGCCGCTGGATCTCCAGGGGCTTGGCTCAAGTCTTCGCGAGCAAGCTCGCTCCCACGGGATTCTCACCGCCGCCTCTGACCTGGTTCGGATCTAACAGCTCACCACCCGCTCGATCTGGCGGACATTTCATTGCATGGCCCCCTGACAAAACGGCACCATCACGCCTTGGTCTGCGCCCGCAGACTTGCCTGAAGTTCATCCCCGGAGCGTTGTCGATAATGGTCCAGCCCGCCACTCAGGATGCCCCGCGCGTCGGTAATAAACTCACACCCCGCGAGTTTCGCGGCATGGCGGCGATTCTGATGTCCATCGCCCTCGCCACCCTTGACACCGCCATTGCCAACACCGCCCTCCCCGCCATCGCGGCTGATTTGAACGCCTCACCGGCGGCGTCGGTGTGGATCATCAACGCCTACCAGCTCGCCGCCGTCGCCACGTTGTTGCCGTTTGCGGCGCTGGGCGGCGTGCTTGGCCATCGCAAGGTGTATCTGGGCGGGCTGATTCTGTTCGTGGTGTCGTCGGCGCTGTGCGCGCTGTCCTGGTCACTGCCGACGCTGACCGTCGCCCGCGTGCTGCAGGGCATCGGCGCCAGCGCGATCATGAGTGTCAACGCCGCGCTGATCGGTTCGATCTTTCCCCACGAACGGCTGGGCCGCGGGCTGGGCATGAACGCGCTGGTGGTCGGCACCTCGTTCTCCATCGGCCCGACCGTGGCGTCGCTGGTGTTGTCGGTGGCGAGTTGGCCGTGGCTGTTCGCGATCAACCTGCCCATCGGCCTGTTTGCCCTGGTGTTCGCCTGGAATTCGCTGCCCGCCACCCGCCTCGGCAGTCTGACCTTCGACCGTTTCACTGCGGTGCTCAACGTCATGACCTTCGGCGCGCTGATCTTTGCCCTGAGTCAGGCGGCGCAACTGGGCTCCGTGGTCAGCGTGCTGATCGCCCTGGCGGTGTTTTTGGTGGGCGGCGCGCTGATGCTCAAGCGCGAGGCCGGGCACCCTGCGCCGATGTTCCCCCTGGATTTGCTCAAACGGCCGCTGTTTGCGTTGTCGGCGCTGACGGCGTTCTGTTCGTTCGCCACCCAGGGGCTGGCGTTTGTCTCACTGCCGTTCTTTTTTGAAAGCACCCTGGGCCGCGACCCGATTCAGACCGGGTTTCTGATGACGCCGTGGTCGGTGGTGGTGGCAATGATCGCGCCGTTCGCCGGGCGCCTGTCAGACCGTTATGCGCCGGGGCTGCTGGGCGGGATCGGGCTGGCGATGCTCTGTATGGGGATGATTTCCCTGGCGACTATGCCGGCCGACGCCAGCGTCATGTCGATCATCGCGCGGATGATCCTGTGCGGAATCGGCTTCGGTTTCTTCCAGGCGCCGAACCAGAAAGCGCTGATGACCAGCGCCCCGAAGGAGCGCTCCAGCGGCGCCAGCGGCACGATTGCGACGGCACGCCTGATCGGTCAGGCCACGGGCGCGGCGTTGGTGGCTTTGAGTTTCGGCATTTCCAGCACCCACGGCCCGGTGTTGGCGTCGAGCATTGGCGCCGGCTTTGCGGCGGTGGGCAGTCTGGCGAGCGGCTTGCGGTTAGTGACGAAGAACACGGCCAATCCGCGGCCTTAAGCGTCGTCAATCCAGCCAGCGCAGAATCAGGCAATCATCGCGCAGGACTGGGTCATCGGTTTGGCGCGCAGGGTCCCTACCATGGGGGACTTCGAGCATCGACCATCGATCAACGGCTTCGGCCCCGAGAGGAAACCCACAATGAGCACATCAAAAACCCTGTTCATCACCGGTGTCAGCAGCGGCTTCGGTCAAGCGCTGGCGCAACAGGCGCTGGCGGCGGGTCATACGGTGATCGGCACCCTGCGCAATGAAGACGCCGTTCAGGCATTCGAAGCCCAGGCACCCGGTCGCGCCCACGGCGTGCTGCTGGACGTCACCGACTTCGACGCCATCGACCGCGTGGTCGCCGGGGCCGACACCGCATTCGGGCCCATCGACGTGCTGGTCAACAACGCCGGCTATGGTCACGAAGGCATTCTGGAAGAGTCGCCGCTGGAGGATTTGCGTCGGCAGTTCGACGTCAACGTGTTCGGCGCAGTGGCGATCATCAAGGCCTTCGTGCCACTGTTCCGCCAGCGCCGCAGCGGGCACATCCTCAACGTCACCTCCATGGGCGGCTTCATCACGATGCCGGGGATTTCCTACTACCACGGCAGCAAGTTTGCGCTGGAAGGCATTTCCGAATCCCTGAGCAAGGAGTTGAAGCCCTTCAATGTGTTTGTCACGGCCGTAGCGCCGGGTTCGTTCCGCACGGACTGGGCCGGGCGTTCGATGCAGCGTACTGCGCGGCAGATTGCCGACTACGACGCCAGCTTCGACCCGATCCGCAAGGCCCGCGAAGAACGCAGCGGCAAGCAGCCGGGGGATCCGGTCAAGGCGGCGGACGCGATGCTCAAGCTGATTGATAGCCCCACCCCGCCCGCGCACTTGTTGCTGGGCAGCGATGCGTTGAAGCTGGTGCGGGAAAAGCTCGCGCAGCTGGAAGCCGAGTTTGCGGAATGGGAAGAGGTGTCGCGCTCGACGGATGGGTGAAGTTCGATGAAAGTGCGTCGGCCTAACGGCCACTCCGGTCCCGCTCCGTGGGCCCTGCGTTCAGCCTGCACCAAAGTCGCGTTTGGCGGTGACTGGGCTTTTTGCGTATGAAGGTCAAAAGCAGATCAACATCAACGTCAAAAGCTTCCCGGCTGAAGCCGGTCCTACAGACCTGCTGCGTACCCCACCGTAGGACTGGCTTTAGCCGGGAAGAGGCCGGCATGACCACCATCATTTTTTCTGGGAAACGCCCTCCTTGTGGGAGCCGTCAACCGGGAACTCGTGGCGTAACTTAACCTACACCCCGCCCCGGCTGAAGATGCGGATCACTTCATCCAGATGCCCCGCCATCGCCTGCCTCGCAGCTTCTGCATCGCGGTTTTGCAGGGCGTCGAGGATCAGGCGGTGTTCGTGCTCGGAGCGGAACGGCATGTCGTCGGAGGTGTAGTGGGCCTGCAAACGCTGGAACATGCTGCCGTACTGATGCCCGAGCAGGTGCTTGATCATCAGCCCATAGGCCGGATTGCCCGAGGCCTGGGCGATGCGGATGTGGAACAGGCGATCGCCGGGGTGGGTGTGGGAATGCTCGCGGTTGTCCCGGGCGTTGCGTTCGAAGGCCTCGCGGATCGCGTCGAGTTCTTCATCGCTGGCGTTTTGCGCGGCAAGCGCCGCCGCTTCCGGTTCGATCAGCCGACGCGCCTGAAGCAGGGCAAACGGCGGAATCTCCGCGCTGAAATCCACCTCGATGCCCAGCTCCGGGTCGACGTCCTTCCACTGATCGCGGGTGACCTGGGTCATCACCGGTTCATCGGACAGCTTCTGCCCCGGCGGTTCGCAGACCAGCACGCCATTGCCCACCCGCACATCCACCAGCCCGATTACCTCAAGGGCAATCATCGCCTCACGCACCGACGCCCTGCTCACCCCCAGCATCTTCGCCAATTCACGTTCGGCCGGCAGGCGGCTGCCCGGTGGAAACTCGCCGCTGTCGATCAGCGCACGCAGCTGATCGGCGATCTGGCGATAAAGTCTCTGGTTATCAATTACTTGGATTGGCATGGGGAATCGGCTCGGAAATTTTCAGCGCACTGGATCGACAAATGGCCTTGTTGCGGCCCATGACAAGTGCTAAAAACAGGACCAATGGCCTGACCATTGTAGCGCTGCAGTGAGCGGAGCATAGCAAAACCCGATGGGGTTAGCGTGCGTCGTCGTCGCCTGAATGCGGCCTCCGTGGCCCGGTCAGCAGACCTGAACCGCTTGATAGCCAGGCAGGTCGTCTCAACAATAAAAACAAGGGATCAACATGGACCTCACCGGTAAGCGAGTGCTCATCACGGCCGCCGCCCAGGGCATCGGTCAAGCCAGCGTCGAGGCCTACCTGAAGGCCGGCGCGGAAGTCTTCGCCATCGACATCAACGGTGCAGCGCTGGACCACCTCCAAGGCGTGCACAAGCGCGTGCTCGACGTCACCGACCACGCCGCCATCGAACGGCTGGCCGCCGAAGTGGGCGCGCTGGACGTACTGTTCAACTGCGCAGGCGTGGTGCACAGCGGCAACATCCTCGAATGCTCCGAAGACGACTGGCGCTTCGCCTTCGACCTCAACGTCACCGCGATGTACAAGATGATCCGCGCGTTTCTGCCGGCAATGCTGGCCAACGGTGGCGGCTCGATCATCAATATGTCGTCGGTCGCCTCGGCCATCAAGGGCGTGCCCAACCGCTTCGCCTACTGTGCGAGCAAGGCCGCCGTGATCGGCATCACCCGTTCGGTCGCTGCTGATTTCGTCGGCCAGAACATCCGTTGCAACTGCATTTGCCCCGGCACCGTGGAATCCCCTTCCCTGCGTCAGCGGGTGGCCGATCAGGCGGCGCGGGAGCATCGTGACGAGTCCGAGGTGTACGCCGCGTTCGAAGCCCGCCAACCCATGGGACGCCTGGGTACGCCCGAAGAAATTGCCCAACTGGCGCTGTACCTCGGGTCGTCCGCCAGCGGCTTTACCACCGGCACTGCGCAAATCATCGACGGCGGCTGGAGCAATTGAGCCCGCCGCCAATCCCGCGTATTCGTTAAACCGATTTCTGATCAATCACCATTTAGAGGACTCCCCATGAAATTGCTGCGTTACGGCGAACCCGGTCAAGAACGCCCTGGCCTGCTGGACAGCAACGGCCGCATTCGCGATCTGACCGATCTCATCGGCGACCTGTCGGGCACCGCCCTGAGCCCGGAAAGCATCGCGCACTTGCAGTCCCAGGACGTCAACAGCCTGCCGCTGGTGGAAGGCAGTCCGCGTATCGGCCCCTGCGTCGGCCAGATCGGCAAGTTCATCTGCATCGGCCTCAACTACGCCGACCACGCCGCTGAAACCGGCGCCGACATTCCGAAAGAACCGATTATTTTCAACAAGTGGACCAGCGCCATCGTCGGCCCCAACGACAACGTGGAAATCCCGCGCAACTCGAAGAAGACCGACTGGGAGGTCGAGCTGGGCGTGGTCATCGGCAAGGGTGGTCGCTACATCGACGAGGCCGATGCGCTGGAACACGTGGCGGGTTATTGCGTGATCAACGACGTGTCCGAGCGTGAATACCAGCTCGAGCGCGGCGGCACCTGGGACAAGGGCAAGGGTTGCGACACCTTCGGCCCGATCGGCCCATGGCTGGTGACCCGCGATGAAATCGCCGACCCCCATCAGCTCAACCTGTGGCTGGAAGTCGACGGCAAGCGCTACCAGAACGGCAATACGCGCACGATGATTTTCCAGATTCCCAAGCTGGTGAGCTACCTGAGCCAGTTCATGAGCCTGCAACCGGGCGACGTGATTTCAACCGGCACACCGCCGGGCGTGGGCCTGGGCATCAAGCCGGAACCGGTGTTCCTGCGCGCCGGCCAGACCATGCGTCTGGGGATTGAAGGGTTGGGTGAGCAGCAGCAGCTGACGGTCGACGCCTGAGGCAGCAAACACCATTCCTGTGGGAGCGAGCTTGCTCGCGAAGAGGCCAGTGCATTCCCTGCCTATTCATCAGGAGTAAAGGCTTCGCGAGCAAGCTCGCTCCCACAGGTTCTGCATGCACTTGAGATCAGTGGTTTCCTCAGTTTTCCCAATACGCCGCGCTGCCCATAACAATGCCAAAGGGACCCGCCATGACCACCATCACCGCCTTGCGCGTTGAAGACATCCGTTTCCCCACGTCGCAATTGCTCGACGGCTCCGACGCGATGAACCCGGACCCCGATTACTCGGCGGCCTACGTCATTCTCGAAACCGATCACCCCACCCTGCAGGGCCACGGCCTGACCTTCACCATCGGCCGTGGCAACGAGATTTGCTGCACAGCGATCAACGCACTGGCCGGCGTGATGGTCGGCTTGACGCTGGAATGGATCACCGAAGACATGGGCCGTTTCTGGCGCCACGTCACCAGCGACAGCCAGTTGCGCTGGATCGGCCCGGACAAGGGCGCTATTCACCTGGCGACGGGCGCCGTGGTCAACGCCACCTGGGACCTGTGGGCCAAATCCGAGGGCAAGCCGGTGTGGCAACTGGTGGCGGAAATGACCCCGGCGCAACTGGTGCGCTGCATCGATTTTCGCTACATCACCGACTGCCTCACCCCGGACGAAGCCCTGACCCTGCTGACCGAGCGCGCCGAGGGCAAGGCGCAGCGGCTGCGAACGCTGCTGGCCGACGGTTACCCCTGCTACACCACGTCGGCGGGCTGGCTGGGCTACCCCGACGACAAGCTGCGCCGGCTGTGTCAGGAAGCGGTCGATGGCGGTTTTTCTCACATCAAGCTGAAAGTGGGCCGCGACCTGCAGGACGACATTCGTCGGGTGCGCATCGCCCGGGAAGTGCTGGGGCCGGATCGCCATCTGATGATCGACGCCAATCAGGTCTGGGAGGTCAAAGAGGCCATCGACTGGGTCCGCGAGCTAGCGTTCGCCAAGCCCTGGTTCATCGAAGAACCGACCAGCCCCGACGACGTCGAGGGCCATCGCACGATTCGTCTTGGCGTCCACCCGGTGAAGGTGGCGACCGGCGAGATGTGCCAGAACCGCATCGTCTTCAAGCAACTGATCATGCGCGGCGCCATCGACGTGGTGCAGATCGACGCCTGCCGGCTCGGCGGGGTCAACGAGGTGCTGGCGGTGATGTTGATGGCCGCTAAATACCAGCTGCCGGTCTGCCCCCATGCCGGTGGCGTCGGGCTGTGCGAGTACGTGCAGCACCTGTCGATGATTGATTTTCTGTGCATCGCCGGAACCCATGAAGGTCGGGTGGTGGAGTATGTCGATCACCTGCATGAGCACTTTGAAGACCCGTGTGTGATTCGTGACGCCGCGTATTTGCCGCCGGCCGCACCGGGGTTTTCGATTCAGATGAAAGCCGCTTCGCGGGAGCAGTACGCGTACAAAGGCTGAGGACCCCGCCAGAGCTTTGCCCAGGCACGAAACGGACGGAGTACAACAACAATGTCGTCCCGACACTCAAGCGTTCCGGCAGCGCCCTTGCGGGTGGATGCCCATCAGCATTTCTGGACCTACGACGCCCGGGATTACCCCTGGATCGACCAGCGCCATGCTGCGTTGCAACGGGATTTCCTGCCGGGGGATTTGAAGCCCTTGCTCGATCAGCACGGTATCGACGGCTGCATCGCGGTGCAGGCGCGGCACAGCGTCAGCGAGACCGACGCGCTGCTCAGCCACGCCGCCACTTACCCGTGGATCTTTGGCGTGGTCGGCTGGGCGGATCTGCGGGCGGATGACCTAGAGGCGCAACTCTCACGCTGGGGCGACTCTCATAAAGGCGCGCAAAAACTGGTCGGCCTCCGTCATCTGATCCAGGACGAACCGGCGCCGTCGCTGTTCCTCCAGGACCCTGCGTTCGCCCGTGGCATTCAGCTCTTGCAACGCCACGGGCTGGCGTACGACGTGCTGGTAAAAGACAAAGACCTGCACGCCGCTACCGACTTCTGCCAACGCCACGACCGGCATCACCTGATCCTCGATCACCTCGGCAAACCCGATCTCTCCCGGGAAGACCCCATTGCCTGGGCCGACCGCCTCGCCCCGCTGGCCGCCCTGCCCCACGTCGCCTGCAAGCTCTCCGGGCTGATTACCGAGGCCGACTGGCAGCACTGGCGAGCGGGGGAGCTGCTGCCTTACTTCTATCTGGCGCTGGAGCTGTTCGGGCCGCAACGGTTGATGTTCGGTTCAGACTGGCCGGTCTGCCAGCTCGCCGGCCGTTACAGCGATGTCCACCAGTTGTTCGAAACCGCCATCAGTAGGCTCTCTGTCGATGAGCAACATGCGCTGCGCGGCGGCACCGCCATTCGCCTTTATGGCCTGCAAGGAAACTGCCCATGAATCTGCACCTGCACGACAAAATCATCATCGTCACCGGCGGCGGCTCGGGGATTGGCGCAGCCATCTCGCTGGGGCTGGCCGAAGAAGGCGCGATCCCGGTGATCTTCGCCAATCAACCGCTGCCCGCCGAACTCGCGGCAGAACTGGACAGACGCCAGCCGCAAACCCTGTTCGTCCAGGTCGAGCTGCGCGATGAGGCCGAATGTGCGGCGGCGGTGAGCCAAGTGCTGGGACGCTTTGGTCGCATCGACGGGCTGGTCAACAACGCCGGTGTCAATGACAACGTCGGGCTGGAGGCCGGTCGCAGCGCGTTCATCGAGTCCCTGGAGAAGAATCTCATTCACTACTACGTCATGGCGCATTTGTGCGTCGACGCGCTGAAGGCCAGCAAGGGCGCCATCGTCAACATCGGCTCGAAAACCGCCCTCACCGGCCAAGGCGGCACCAGCGGTTATACCGCCTCGAAAGGTGCGCAACTGTCCCTGACACGGGAATGGGCGGCGTCGTTGCTGAGCGATGGCGTGAGGGTGAACGCGGTGATCCCGGCCGAAGTGATGACGCCGCTGTACGAGCGCTGGATTGCCAGCTTTGACGACCCTGACGGGAAGCTGGCGAAGATCGTCGAGAAAATCCCCTTGGGCCAGCGCATGACCACGCCGACCGAGATCGCCGACAGCGTGCTGTTTCTGCTGTCCCCGCGAGCGTCACACACCACCGGGCAATGGCTGGTGGTGGACGGCGGCTATACGCACCTTGACCGGGCACTGACATGAGCGCGCTGACATGAATACTGGGCTGGTTGCGCAGCGTTTTTGTCTGGCCCTGGACCTTGCCGATGACGAGGCGTTGATTGCCGAGTATGAGCAGTTGCATCGGCGCATCTGGCCGGAAATCGCCGAGCATCTTCGCGGCCAGGGTGTGCTGGACATGCAGATCTGGCGACTGGGCACGCGGCTGTTCATGGTCATGGACACGGCGCCGGGCTTCAGCGCCGACGCGATGGACCAAGCGTCGGCGGCCCATCCCAAGGTGCAGGAATGGGAGGCGCTGATGTGGCGGTTTCAGAAGCCGACGCCGTGGACCGAGCCGGGGAATAAATGGCAGCCGATGGCGCAGATTTTCAGTCTGGATGAGCAATTGAAAAGACTTCATGAGCCCTGACACCCCTCTGCGCCGGCTGCTGAATGGGTCTCTGGTGGGAGCGAGCTTGCTCGCGAAAGCTGAGTTTCAAACGCTGGAAAACTCGTGGATGTACCGGCCTCTTCGTGAGCAAGCTCACTTCCACAGGCACGCTTGAACAACAACAAAAAAGGAGAGCGTTATGTTGACCAAACACAGCAAAGTACAGACTGGGGTGTATCGGCACGCTGAGCCATCGGTGCGGATGGCGTTGATGCTGGTGACCAGCCTGTTTTTTCTCTGGGGCCTGTCGTATGGCCTGCTTGATGTGCTGAACAAGCATTTTCAGGAAACGCTGCACGTCAGCAAGGCCCAGTCCGGGCTGCTGCAGGCGGCCTACTTCGGCGCGTATTTCATCATCGCCCTGCCCGCCGGCTTTTTGATGGACCGCTTCGGCTACAAGGCCGGGATCCTGCTGGGTCTGTGCCTGTACGCTGCGGGCGCGTTGCTGTTCATGCCGGCGGCCGATGCGGCGAGCTTCGCGTTCTTCCTGTTCGCGCTGTTCGTCATCGCCCTGGGCCTGGGTTGTCTGGAGACAGCAGCCAATCCCTATGCGACGGTGCTGGGTGATCCGAAAGGAGCTGAACGTCGGCTCAATCTGGCGCAATCGTTCAATGGCCTTGGCCAGTTCGTCGGGCCGCTGCTGGGTGGCGCGCTGTTCTTCGGCGGCAGCAACGCCGGCAGTGACAACAGTTCGCTGCAAACCACGTATGTGGTTATCGCGGTGATCGTCCTGCTGGTGGCGGCGCTGTTCGCCCGCACGCCGATGCCCGATCTGCGCGAACAGGAATCGAGCATCCGGCGTCAGGACAGCAAGACCCTCTGGCAGCACCGCGAATTCGTCGGTGGCGTGGTCACGCAGTTCTTCTACGTGGCGGCGCAGGTCGGCGTGGGCGCGTTTTTCATCAATTACGTCACCGAGCACTGGGCGAGCATGACCAGCCAGAGCGCCGCCTATTTGCTGTCGGTGGCGATGATCTGCTTCATGTGCGGGCGCTTCTTCAGCACCTGGCTGATGGGGCGTATCCCGGCGCAGCGGCTGCTGATGGTCTACGCATGGATCAACGTCGCGCTGTGCGCGGTGGTGGTCAGCGGCGTGGAAAGCGTGTCCGTGGTGGCGCTGGTCGCGGTGTTCTTCTTCATGTCGATCATGTTCCCGACCATCTTCGCCATGGGCGTGAAAAACCTCGGCCCCCACACCAAACGCGGCAGCTCGTTCCTGATCATGGCCATCGTCGGCGGCGCCCTGATGCCGTATTTCATGGGGCTGGTGGCGGACCACTTCTCCACGGCGCTGGCGTACCTGCTGCCGCTGGGGTGTTTTGTGGTGGTGGCGTTTTACGGGCGTAGCGGGTTGCGCGGGCGGGAGGCGTGATCTCGGTTTTGTGGTGTGAGGACTGACGCCTTTCCCGGCTGAAGCCGGTCCTACTATCAGGTTTAAGCCAGTCCCAATCGGCGTGCGCGACGCTTTTGTGGGACCGGCTTTAGCCGGGAAGAGGCCAGTTGCGACACCCTCACTTTTGCGGTGTGAAGACTTGCGTTTTCCCGGCTGAAGCCGGTCCTACTATCAGGTTTCAGCCAGCCCCAATCGTGATCGTGCCCACGCTCTGCGTGGGCATGCATCCCGTGACGCTCCGCGTCGCCTCGCACAACACCTGAAATGTGCATCGTCTCAGGGACGCAGAGCGTCCGACCGGGCATTCCCACGCGAAGCGTGGGAACTATCAGAAAGTCACCCGCTCAGCGCTAACCCTCAGGGCTTGGCAATGTCCGTACGGCTCACCGCCGGGGATTCTTTCGGCAGTGTCGCGCGCATCTGCGCCACTTGGCCGGCGTTGACGGCCGGTGCCTGGTTGCCCCAGCTGCTGCGGATGAAGGTCAGCAGTTGCGCCACTTCTTCATCGGACATGCGCCAGGCGAACCCGGGCATGCCCAGTTGCGAAGGCGCCGTTTCGGTGGCGGGGAGTTTGCTGCCGGCCAGCACCAGACGAATCATCGACACCGGGTCTTCCGACAGCACCGACGAGTTGCCGGCGATCTTCGGAAAAACCCGCTCCTCACCCTGTCCGTTGGTGCGGTGACAGGCCGCGCAGTTGTCGACATACAACTCGGCACCGCGACTGCCCTCCTGCCCCGCCGCCAGAGCCTTGGCGGTTGCCGGATCCGCCTTGAAGCTGGACACCTGACGCTCGCTCGCCGGCAGGGTTTTCAAGTACGCGGCCACCGCCTGCAAGTCGGCATCGTTGAGATGCTGGGTGCTGTGCACCACCACATCGCCCATCGCGCCGCCCAATACCGCATGGGTCGCACTGCGCGCGCTGCGCAGGGTGGCGACGATGTCGTCCTTGCTCCAGCTGCCCAGTCCGTCAGCAGGATTGCCGCGCAGGTTCACCGCCAGCCAGCCGTCGATCACCGGGCCGCCGGAAAGGAATTCCGCGCCCGATTCATCCAGGGCTTTTTCCTGCAGGGTGATTGCACGCGGCGTGTGGCAGCTGCCGCAATGCCCCAGTCCCTGAACCAAATACGCCCCGCGAGCGACTTGCGCGTCCGGGTAGCGCGCCCTATTGAACGCCACGGCCTCGGGCGATGGCGCGAAGACCTTGCGCCAGATCGCCAGCGGCCAGCGCATCGACAACGGCCACGGCACATCGTTGGCGCGGTTCTCGGCCTGCACCGGAGCCACGCCGTGCATAAAGTACGCGTACAGCGCGCGCACGTCGTCATCCGTGGTTCGCCCATAGGCCGGATACGGCATGGCCGGGTACAGGCTGTTGCCGTTGGCCGCGATGCCATGACGCAGCGCACGGTCGAAGTCGTCCAGCGAGTAAAGGCCAATCCCGGACGCCGTGTCCGGGGTGATGTTGCTGCTGTACAGCGTGCCGATCGGCGATGCAATCGGCAGTCCTCCGGCGAACGGCTTGCCACCAGTGGCGGTGTGGCACGCCGTGCAGTCTCCGGCGTCGGCCAGGTAGCGGCCCTTTTCAATCAGCGCGGCCTGATCGGTGTCGGGCGCGGGGGCGAGTTTGGGCGTCGAGGTCGGCCAGAGCGCGAACACCAGCAGCGCAACGAACACCAGCACCGCCAGTGAAATCAGGCTCAAGAGAAACTTCTTCATGGTCATTTCTCCTTAGGCCTGAACCAGCGGGCCGGGGTTTTTCAGGTACTGCTCGCGAATGGCCTTGGCGGACCAGTACGCCAGCGCACCCACCATCCCGGTCGGGTTGTAGCCGTTGTTCTGCGGGAACGCGTTGGCGCCGATGGCGAAAACGTTGTGCACGTCCCAGGACTGCAGATAACGGTTCAGCGCCGAGGTCTTCGGATCGCTGCCCATGATGGCGCCGCCACAGGTGTGGGTGCTCTGGTACTTGGTGATGTTGTAATGCTCGCCGGGTTTCTTGGCATCGCCGGCCAGCGCCACCGGGTTGAGGATCTTCGACATCTCCAGCGCCTTGCCCACCAGGAACTGCGAGGCCTTGATCTCGTTGTCGTGCCAGTCGAAGTTGATGCGCAGCAGCGGTCGACCGAAGCCGTCCTTGTAGGTCGGGTCCAGGCTCAGGTAATGCTGCTTGTAGGACATGCAGGCGCCTTGGACCTCGAAATAGAACGAGTGACGGAACGCGTCGCTGGCGGCCTGTTTCCAGGCGGTGCCCCAGTTCGGCGTGCCCGGTGGCACGTTGATCCCGCGCACCGGCCCGCCCCCGGGTTGCCGCGCCCAAATGATGCCGCCGCCGACGAAACCGGCCTTGGCGTTATCCAGCTGGTTGCCGTTGAGGTTGTCCATCGTGGTGCCGGCGCCACCGATACCGATGAACTGATTGGCCTGCACTTCCTTGTTGAAAAACAGCACCACGCGGTTGAGGTTCTGGTAGGAATAATTGCGCCCGACCGTGCCTTCGCCAGTCTGCGGATCGTAGGGTTTGCCGATCCCCGAGAGCAGCATCAGGTGGACGTTGTACAGCGAGAACGCGCACAGCAAGACCAGATCGGCCTGCTGCTCGACTTCCCGGCCCTGAGCATCGAGGTAGGTGACGCCAGTAGCTTTTTTGCCGTCGCTGTCGAGGTTGACCTTGAGCACCTGAGCGTGGGTGCGCAGCTCGAAATTCTTGCGCTGACGCAGCACCGGCAGAATGCTGATGTTGGGGCTCGCCTTGGAGTAGTTCAGGCAGCCGTAGTCGCTGCAGAACCCGCAGGCGTTGCACGGGCCCATCTGACAACCGTACGGGTTGACGTAGGGCGCCGACGCATTGGACGCCGGAATCGGATACGGGTCCCAACCCATCTCCCGCGCGGCCCCGTAGAACATTTCGGCGCCGAGGTAATTGGGGTTCGGGCCCAGGGGAAACTCACGGGAGCGCGAGCCTTCGAAAGGGTTGCCGCCGGGCTGCTTGACCCCGCTGATGATCCCCGCCTTGCCCGACGTGCCGCAGACGTATTCGAAGTGATCGAAGTGCGGTTCGAGGTCTTCGTAGCTGACCGGGAAATCCTGGATGCTCATGTCCGACGGGATGAAGCTTGCGCCGTAGCGCTGCTCGACGTTGGTGCGCAGCTTGAAGTCTTCGGGCAATGCGCGGAAGTGGCAGCCGGACCAGTGACTGCCCGCACCACCGACGCCTGTGCCGGGTTTGAACGAGCCCATCTGCCGATAGGGCACGGCGGTGGACGTCAGGTTGTGGCGCACTGTGACGGTTTCCTGGGCCAGGCTTTGCAGGTAACGGCGATGCACCGACCCTTCCAGTTCGTCGACGACTTTCGGGTAGGCGAAATCCGGCTGCGTGTCGCGGTCTGCACCGCGCTCCAGGACCACCACATTCAGCCCGGCATCGGTCAATTCCTTGGCCATGATCGCGCCCGTCCAGCCCATTCCGACAATGACGGCGTCTACTTTCGGTTTTACGTTTGCCATGTTCAGCCCCTCCGCCCGGACAGATCGACCGGTGCCAGCGGATAGGGCTTGTCGCGTACCGTGATCCAGTCCGTGTAATCGGCACGCATGCCGGGGTAGCCGATCATTTTCCACGCGCCCATGTTTTTGTTGCCGCCATGGGACGGGTCGGCGAAATAGCCGTTGCGCACTTCGTTGAGCAGGTTGCTGAAAAACAGCTTTGAAGCGATGTCCTCCAGCGCCAGCTTGCCGCTCTCGGCGGCCTTGAGCAGGTCTTCCTGTTGGGCCGAGGACAGCTCGGCGAAGACTTTGCCGTCGTAGGTCTTCTTGCAGTGCGCGTCCATGGCCTTGATGCCGACGCGCAGGGTTTCACGCAGGTTCAGCCGGCCTTGATAGCCGAACTCGGGCGCGGCTTCGAGGAACGGGCCCTGCATGTACCAGATGCCACCGTTGGCGTACGGCGTCTGCATGTGTCGATCGAGAAATTCGGGCACGCCCAGTTCGACGGCGCCGGGGCCGACGTGGTCGGACGGGATAAGGCGATCACAGGCCGCGATGAGAAAGGCCCACTCTTGCGGCGTGAAGAACGTCGGCGTGTAGTCGCCCGCTGCCGCTGCCGCCCCCGGCCCGGCAGGCAGGCTTTGCTGTACGTCGCTGGCGGGCGTTTGCGCGAAGGCACCGGAAGGAAAGCCGGCGCTGGCCAGGGTTACAACGGGGATGAGCGTCAGCGACTTGCGTAGAAAATCGCGACGCGCCGCGGAGGTGTCGTCATCGAACATCGTTCACTTCTCCTGAGACCAAACACGGGTGTGCTTCGTTTTTCTTGTGTTTTCTTCTTAGGAACTCGCCCGACGCTGCGGCGACTGATCCGCAGACGCGAGGCGAATGGATTGCGCACTAATCGTTGCCAGGCTAAGTATCTGGGTGCCATCAAACCAGCTAACGCCTTAGCGCGCCCGGGTTAAACGATTCATCAGATCTTGAATTGGCGGACCAAGGCGCTGAGGTTGCTGCCCAGGGTCGAGACGTCACGCATGGTGCGCGAGCTCTGCTCGGTTTCCTCCGCGAGGTTTTCCACGGCACCGGCGATCTGGTGGACGCTGCGGTTGATTTCCTCGGCCACCGAGGTCTGCTCTTCGGCGGCGCTGGCAATCTGCGCGTTCATCGCGTTGATGGTGCCGATCAGCTGCGAGATGGAATCCAGCGACTGGCCCACTTCGTTGGTCTGCTGGTTGGCGCCCTCGCCTGCCTGAGTGGAACGGCGCATGGCTTCGACGGAGGCATGAGTGCCCGTTTCCAGACGGGTGATCATGCCCTGGATTTCCTGGGTGCTTTGCTGGGTACGGCTGGCCAGCGCGCGGACTTCATCGGCGACCACGGCAAAACCGCGCCCGGCCTCCCCGGCACGCGCCGCTTCGATCGCGGCGTTGAGGGCCAGCAGGTTGGTCTGATCGGCAATCGAGCGGATCACCGCCAGCACCGAGACGATAGAGCGCACGTCCTGTTGCAGGCTGTCCAGGCTGGTGCCGCTCATGCGGATGTCGTTCACCAGCGAGTTCATCCCGGTGATGCTGGTGCCCACCACTTTGCGCGCGTTATGACCTTGCAGATCGGTTTCGGAAGCGGCCTCGGCGGCCCGTTGCGCGCTGTGTGCCACTTCTTGCGCGGCGGCGGACATCTCGTGAATGGCGGTGGCGACCTGATCGGTCTCCTCACGCTGACGCTGCATGGCCTTCTCGGAACGCAGGGTCTGCTGGGTTGCCTGATTGACCAGCCCGTCCAGGTCGGTGGTCATTTGCGCAACCTGCCGGACCATGGCGTGGATCTTGTCGACGAACTGGTTGAACGAGGCCGCCAAATCACCCAGCTCATCGCGACCGGTCACCACCAGGCGGTGGGTCAAGTCGCCGTCGCCGGCGGCGATGTCGTCCAGGTTGCTTTTGAGAATGCGCAGCGGGCGGACGATGCCGTTGGCGGTCCAGAGGCCCGCCGTCGCCGTGAGCAGCAGCAGAACCAGGGTCACCACGAAGACGCTGCCGAGAATGCTGCGCGTGCGGCTGGCGACGGCGGCCTGCTCCAGGACCATGGCGGCGTCGATGTCGTCCATGTTGATCGCGCTGCCCAGCACCATGTCCCACTTGTCCAGGTACACCGTGTAACCGAGCTTGGGCACTTGCACCGCTTCATCGCCGGGCTTGGGCGCCGCGTAATCGACGTAGTGTTTACCGTTCTTCGCCACTTCCACGAAGGTCTGGTAATGGTAGGTGCCGTCGGGGTCGCGGGTGTCCCAGAAGCTTTTGCCGACGCCCGCCGCGCTGTCACCACGGAAAACCCGGACGCCTTTGGTGTCGTAACCGAAGAAGTAACCGTCTTCGCCGTACTTCATCGGCTTGAGCAGTTCCAGCGCCTTGTTCCGTGCGGCCATGTCACCGGGGGCGGAGGCATCGTGCAGCGGCTTGATGGTGGTCAACGCCACGTCCACGTAATTTTTAAGCACTTGGCGGTTACGTTCCACCAGTTGCTCGCGGGTTTCCTGCATCTGCTGATCGGCACTGCGCTGCAACACCCACGAGGCGACGCCACTGAGAATCAGCGCGAACAACAGGGCGGGAATGATGGCAAGACAGAGCAGCTTGCGCTTGACGGTAAGCTTCATGGGACGGGTCACCTCCTGGTCGTTAGTCCCCCACTATCGGCCAGAGATCGTACAACTTCAAAGCTTTTGCTGGCAATTTGACGCCAATGTATTGGCTAGTCCGTATCCATATGAATGGGGCCAGAGCCACAGGCCAGGGCCTGCGCAGCGATCAGCGTGGATGGATTTTCACTGGCGGCTTTGATTTAGATAACGGACAGTTGTCACACAACTCAAGCGCGGTCACTCGATAACGAATGCAGCACACCCGGCGTTGTCGCTTTGGTTCGCTTTGCCCGTCAATCTTGAGGTAACGCACCGGCTGGTAAAGCGGATTGCGGCGTCCATTGGGGAGATGTCGGGCGTTGAGCAGCTGGTGGCCGTGACTCACATCGGCGTGGGGTATCGCGTTTGCCAGCACGCCCAACAGCCACTCGAAATAGTTGCCGGCGTTGCTCCACAGCACTTTTGGCGAAAGGCGAACATGACGTGCCAGGGCATCAATGAACGGCCTGAGGTGATGTTCGAGCAACTCATCGAAACGCTCGAAAGCATCGGCCGGACCGGGCGTCCATTGCTGGCCCGCGTCAGGCAGTTTGAACGCGACAGGCAGACAATCATCGTCGAGAATCAGCTGCAGATGATCGAGGTGCAGCGGCAGACGCTGGTCGAGAATCAGCGAAGCCGCCACCACCGGCGGAATCAGCTTCACGAAGTAGTACTTGCTCCAGATCGACGCCAGCCCGCGCGGGTCGCTCTCGGGATAGGCAGTACCGAATCGCGTCAGGACATCGTTCAGGTAATCGCCGCCGAGAAAGGTGCGTAAAGGCACGCCGACGCGGGGGTCGTCCGGCAGCACGAGGACGTCGCGATAGTGCTCGAAGTCAGCGATAAACAGCGGCGCCAGCGCAGGAATCATGGGGCGATTCGCTGTGCTGGCCGCCTGTTCATCGTGAAGCGGTCAATGGGACTGCTGCCGCGCCAGCACCCACAACCCCTGCTCCAGCGCGGGAAACAGGCTGTTGTTGAAGTTGTTCCAGCGCAGTTCGAGGATGGTGTCGTCGGGCGCGATCGGCGTGTCGAGCACGTCGAACACCACCTCACCGGAATCGATGCCGGTGTCGACGTAATGGAACGACGCGCCGGTCATGTTCACCACCGGCGTGTCGACCATCTCACGCGTGGTCCAGTCGACCACTTTCTTGCCCCGGGCGCCGTACAGCGCGTCGAGGGTGGCATAGGCGCCGCGCCGTTCGTACGGTGACTCCAGCCGCGTGATGCCCGGGTGCACGTTGAAGATGCGGCGATGGAAATCAGCGCCTTCGCGCACCAGTTCGTCGAGGATCACCAGCAACCCGTCGAGGACCACGACGTCGGCGCCCAGCGCGTGCAGCCGCTCGCCGAGACGTCGCTCGAAATCCGACTTGCCGGCCGGCCGCGCGCTGTCGTCAAGGGGCAAGGCGCGGTAGCTCGACGGCACGTTTTCCAGCAGGTCATCGACCTTGCGCCCCTGCACCGTCAGGCCCGCCGGGTAGAACCAGTGGGCGCCCTGCCCCGGCGCGAAACCGTAGTCCTTGATGCTCTCGCGGTCCCGCGCGGACTCAGGATTCTCGTCGTAGATGATCGCTTCAAGCGAATAATGATCGCCGAGGGCCGTGTCGTTGAGCGCCTTGACCAGGTACTCCAGCGGCGAGGTCATGTAACGCTGCTCGCCGTGGTAATCGACGTATTGACCGGCCTTGTCCGCCGCGGCGTTACGCAGCGACCAGACGTAAACAAGCTTGGTTTTCTGCATGAATATCGGACTCAGGAAAGGGTGTGCAGGGTGTTGCCGCTGACGCCTTCAGCCATGGCGACCACGACTTTTCGTTCGCCGCTGAATGGCTTGCGCGAGTGCGCCGTGAGCATGTTGTCGAGCATCAGCACGTCGCCGGTCTGCCAGGGGAAGACCACTTCGCATTCGCTCAGCACGCCACGAATTTCCGCCAGGGCGTCGGCTTCCAGCGGGCTGCCGTCGCCGTAGTAGACGTTGCGCGGCAGGCCTTCTTCGCCGACGGTGTCGAGGAGGATTTCCTGCATCTCCTCGTCCAGGTTCGACAGGTGGAACAGGTGCGCCTGGTTGAACCAGACCCAGTCTTTGGTGCGCGGATGCTGGGCGACGCCTTGCACCAGCTGCCGGGTGCGAAGGTCGCCGTCCTCGGTCCAGTCGCACTGGATGCCACGGGGGCGGCAGTAGTCTTCAACGTCGCTGTGGCGCTCGGTGTTGAAGACCTGTTGCCAAGTCAGGTCGAGACCGTTGCCGTAGTTGCGCACGTACATCAGGCGCTTTTCTTCGAAGCGTTTGCGCAGCGCCGGACTGATGCGCTGGAACACCCGGCGGCTGTCGGCGATCGGCGTCTCGCCTCCGCTGACCGCGGCTTTGGCGCAGTAGAAGAAGATGCGCATGGGCCATTCGGTGGTGTAGGCCTGTTCGTTGTGCAGGGGGATCGAGCGGTGGGCCGGGTATTCGGTGGAGGTGTAGACGCCTTTGCCATCGACCTGGCTGCGCGGGGTGGAGCCGAATTCGTAGTTGAGCAGCGGGTGGCCGAAAGAGGCGGCGAACTGCTGGAAGCCTTCGACGCCTTCGGGGGTGAAGCCGCTGAAGAGGATGGCGCCGTCGCGCTCAAGCGAGTGGTCAACGACGCTGCGCAGGGCGTCGATTTCGGCGGCCAGGGAGACGCCGGTCTGGCCGGGCTGGACGCGCAGGGGGAAGCCGGCTTCAAGGCGCAGGCGTTCGGGGGTGAGCATGCGCATGTTCATGGGCGGGACGCTCCTGATGTGGCTGAAGGGGGTGGGTTCAGGCCATGGCCTTGCGCAGGCTGAGGGGGCGCATGTCGGTCCAGACGCTTTCGATGTGGTTGAGGCAGGTCTGTTTGTCGCCTTCGACGCCGACGCTTTTCCAGCCGTCCGGGATGGCTTTGTAGTCGGGCCAGATGGAGTACTGTTCTTCGTGGTTGATGACGACCCGGAACTGTGTGTTTTCGCTGTCGAAGCTCATGTGTTATCCCTCGTGGTGTTGGAACGGCGCAGGTAAGCGCGCCTTACCTGAAAGACGAACGAGGCGGCGGGATGGTTAGTAGTTTTCAGTAAAAAATCTGTTGCCGCGTGAAGCTTGAAGATCACAAGCATCTGCCTAACGGCAGATCGTTTCGCCTTCGGCGAGTTACTTGGAAAAGCACCCCAAGTAACCAAGGGTGCCTGCTCCTGGTTTGGCCCTTCCTTCGTCAGGGTTCCTTCACTCCGACGACACTCCGTGGGCCCGCGCCGAACGGACATCCATGTCCTGACGGCGCTCTCGCCGCATCCATGCGGCTCGGCCCACTGCGCGTCGTCTGCGTTCAGCCTGCACCCAAGTCGCGTTTGGCGGTGACTGGGCTACCGCGTAGAAGATCAACAGCGAGAGCAAAAGCAAAAGCAGATCAAGGGCTTCCCGGCTGAAGCCGGTCCTACTAACAGACCGCGCGCACCCGTAGGACCGGCTTTAGCCGGGAAGCCGTTGCCGTTGCCGTCGTGATCGTTCCCACGCTCCGCGTGGTAATGCCGCCTAGGACGCTCCGCGTCCCTTCTTAGGTGGGGTGACGCGGAGCGTCACAGGATGCATGCCCACGCGGAGCGTGGGCACGATCGATAAAGGGAGGGGGTGCTATCAGCGAAATTGTTGGGGAGTGGGCTGGCCTCTTCCCGGCTGAAGCCGGTCCTACAAAGGGATCGCAGGCGTCCAGTGGACTTGGCGGTGCCTCGAGTGTAGGACCGGCTTTAGCCGGGAAGCCGTTGCCGTTGCCGTTGCTTTTGATCTTCATACACATGAAGCTCAGACGACACCCATCGCGACTTGGGGGCAGGCTGAACGGAGGTCTCGCGGAGTGGGCCGAGCCGCATGGATGCGGCGAGAGCGCCGTCAGGACATGGATGTCCGTTCGGCGCGGGCCCACGGAGCG
>NZ_MDEN01000041.1 GCF_001705435.1 Pseudomonas graminis | reverse complement strand
CTCAAGGATTACGAAGCGGACGCTGACGGTAACCGATTCGAGATCAGTATCGACAAGAACGTCGCCAAGACTTTCACTGCCGATAACCTGATCGTGGCTGACGCGAGCGCTGCGCATATCGAGCTTGTGGGTCTGGCACCCGCTGACCTGCACCCGATGGGCTAAATCCAGAGGCTTGGAAGTGGCCTTGGTCTTGACGCACGTACCTATTAAGACCTCCATTGCCCTGCTAACGGCTGCTTTGGCCCCAAAGCAGCCGTAGGGCTCGGACTTACGGACTGTGCTACCGGTCAGCAGCGTACAACGGGGTTTACGTTAAATGCCTGCTTTTATCCGGCGGGTAACTTCGCTGGACTGCTATTAAACGGCATGGGTGATCCCAGCAGGCTGCGGCTTCTTAGTCGCCAGCAACCCGAGCCCCTTTGAGCATCTATAGTCCACCGAACCGGCTGCTATCGACCCAAAACGGACGATCATCTGCTCAATCCTATGAATCGACCAATTGACATGGGCCTAGGGCCGAATGTGCAAACGGCCGCGCCGTCTGGAATTAGCGGTTGCAGTGCCCTTGGCTAAATTCCTCGAGCACCATCCTGGCCAGCTCCGCGACATCAGCACGGTCCTCCACCACCAAAATGCGCTCGTGGCCCGATTGCTCATTAATTTTTTCTGGGGCAGGAAGGATGTGCAACTGACTGTCATCTGCAGGAAAGTACATGCGAATCGTGGTGCCGATTCTTTCCTCGGAATAAATTCGCGGTGCCGCCAGACTGCTTCATGAAGCCGTACACCATGGACAGTCCCAGTCCGGGTCCTTTGCCTTCTTCCTTAGTGGTGAAGAAGGGTTCCATGACAAGGCTGACAATGGCCGCGGGCATGCCGGAACCGTTGTCTGTAATCGCGACGCTGACGGGCGATAACTACCGTGACACGATCACCAACTCGACTGCGGGCGGCATCGGCGGAGGTGATGACGACGTCTTGATAGGCAATACCGAGATGGGTCTTGCCCCAGCCGATGTGCATCCGATGGGCTGACCCCAGAGGCTGGGAAGTGGCCTAGGTCTTGACGCACGTGACTCTTCAGAGCTCCATTGCCCTGCTACCGGTTTCTTTGGCGCCATAATGCGAGCTCTTGAGGATCTAACCATATGCCATCGCCACGATGGCCGTATCGGGCATAAAAGCAGTGCGGATGGGAATTGGCTCCTTTTCGGATCAGCGCGTAGCCCTATTCAAGCTAAAGAATTCGTACCGGCGGTCCGAGCCTGTATATCTATTCAGTGGGGGAAGTGCGACGTTGTTTGAATGTGTGTCGCCTCCATATCTTGACCGAGGCCGCACAGGCATTTTGATTTCATGCTCCTTGAAATCTTTCGGAGCAAGGATGCATGACCATTCCAGTGGTTATCCTGTGTAGAGCCAGCGAAACCGTCACATTCCTCGAACAATTTGCAGCCACCAGCGAAGAGTGGTCGATAAATTTTTTCAAGACTGCTGCGTCGTTGGTGCGTCATTTGAGAAAGTACTCGGCCGATCTCATTATTGTCAGCATGGCCGGCAGACGGTTTAGGGACTTGGCGAAATTCGCCGAATTTTACGACATGGTTTCGACCACGCCGATATTGATGAGTGGTACTGCGTTGCACCGTCGCGCTGCCGAGGCCTTCATCGCGTGCGGTGCCCAGGGTTTCAGCTCAGCTGATCCAGAAGACCGGATTGCGAGTATGCAGATCGTTCGCGATCTGATCCTGCGTTTTCGCTTGCACGGGCACATGGCAATCCGGGCAGTGCGCGCCGAGGTTACACTTAATGCGATCAGTGACGGCGTGATTGGCGCCGACACCAACGGCAATGTCGACTTCATGAATCCTGCCGCCGAAACGCTGACTGGTTGGTCCCAATCCCAGGCAAAAGGACAATCAATCGCCCAAGTGATGTCCATTGACATCGATGATTCGCTCGGTACCGAGCCACATCCTGTGCTACTGGCCCTGCAAACGCGATCCTCAACAGGTTTAAGCGCAGGCGCGGTGTTGGTTAAGCGCGACGGCGGTCGAGTGGATATTGAAGATTCCGTAGCCCCTATCATCGATTGCCGCGGTGATTTGACTGGGGCAGTAGTGGTGTTTCACGACGTTTCGGTGGAGCGCGCCATGAAGGTCAAAATGACCTACCTAGCCGAACACGACTATCTCACCCAGTTGCCCAATCGAGTGTTGTTCCAAGATCGGCTGGAGCAGGCGGTGCGAGCCGCACGGCGCGATCACCAGCGCTTGGGGGTGATGTACATTGACTTGGATAATTTCAAACATATCAACGATTCTCTCGGTCATGCCCTAGGCGACCAGCTGTTAGTCTCCGTGGCCGACGCCTTGACCGGAAGTGTCCGCGCCTCAGATACCGTGAGTCGCCAAGGAGGAGACGAGTTCGTGGTGCTGCTGCCCGCATTGCAGGTCGATGATGATGTTGGACCTATTGCCGAGAAGATTCTGAAGGCTATCAGTGCGGGTCATCCGCTGAATGACAGCATGCTTTATATCTCCGCAAGTATTGGTATCAGCTTCTTCCCCTCCGACGCTACCAATGTCGGAGACCTGATCCAACATGCTGATACCGCGCTTTATGACGCCAAAATGAAGGGCCGCAATCGTTATCAGTTCTTCATGCCCGCCATGAATGCCAAGGCGGTGGAACGCCAACTTATCGAAGCGGATCTGCGCAGCGCAATCCACCTAGGGCAGTTCATTTTGCACTACCAGCCGAAGGTGGATTTGAGCACTGGCCGAATCACCGGTGTCGAAGCCTTGATACGATGGTTTCATCCTCGCGAGGGCATGCTTGCTCCATCCCGGTTTATCGATATCGCCGAAGACAGCAAGCTGATCATTCCGATGGGGGAATGGGTCATGCGCGCGGCATGTCAGCAAATCAAGCGATGGAATCAGCAAGGTCTGGATGCTGTATGTGTCGCAATTAATGTATCGACCATCGAGCTGACGCAAAGCCGTTTTGTGGAAATGATACTGGCGATTATCGAAGAGGAGGGCATCTCACCGCAGTCCTTGCAGCTTGAGTTGACCGAAAGTGTGCTGATGGCCGATCTGCCACACAATCGGCAGGTGATGTTGCGCCTGAAGGCGGCGGGGCTGAGTCTGGCACTGGACGATTTCGGGACAGGTTATTCCAGTCTGGCCTACCTGACCCAGCTCCCATTCGATGTTTTGAAGATCGACCAGTCATTTATCCGACACGTAAATTCGCGAGCAGATAATTCGGCGATCGTCGCTGCCATACTCGCCATGGGGAAGAGCCTTCAGCACTGCGTAGTGGCCGAAGGCATTGAAGATTCCCAGGAGTTGGTTTTTTTGCAACGTAATGGCTGTCAGCAGGGGCAGGGCTACCTGCTCAGCCGACCCTTGAGTGAAACGCAGGTGACGGCCCTGCTGCGTGTAGGCCGCGTGAGTACATCCTTCAAATAGACATACACATCGTGTTTATGGGAGATGACGTTGAGCTGGTCGACTACCACTGATAGGAGAACTCAAATGACGATGTTCAATCCTCCGCATCCTGGCGAGGCGCTGCGCGAAGACGTGCTCCCTGAAATCAAGATGAGCGTCATGGCTCTGGCCAAGCACTTGGGCTACTCGCGTGTGCTGCTATCCAATGTGATCCACTGCCGAGCACCGATCAGTGCTGACATGGCAGTTCGTCTAGAGCGTGCTGGCTTGGGCAAGGCACGTATGTGGGTGGCTCGCCAGTCTGCTTATGACCTGTGGCAGGCAGAACATAAAGACAACATTCCCGCGATTTCAAGGGTTGCCCAAGCAGCGTAATGGAATTATGAAGTGGACATTTGGAACGTTATCATCTTCGACTTGCTTAGCGATCGCCCATGAGCCTACCGCCGCTCAAACCCACAATCAGCGACGCCGATCGCAAGCGCCGCCAAGAAGCTCTTGGCTCCACGGCCTGTTGACTCACGCCTTGGTCAAGCAATGTCCGAGGAACATCAGGATGAGCCAGGCATGGACTACTAGAATTCGGCATCGGAGCCCTTATGGCCACCCAGTTAACTGAAGAAGAGATGCGCCAGGCGTTGTTTGGTTCTGCGAGCGGTGTTGCGCCGGAGCCGGCACAGCCACAGCGCGATCAAAAAGAAGCGCCGGCGGTAGTGATACAGCCTCCCGCGCGGACCGCAAAGCGGGGCGCATCGGCAACACTGAGACCGAAACTCAGGGTGACGTTGCGGGTGGGCAATGAATATGAAGGTGAGACCCAAATGTTCAGCTACGACGCTGATACGTTAAGCACGCTCCAGGCGGAGCTCGACGCAACGAAAACCGCCCGGAAGAAGTTCAAGTATGTGGAACTTGTCTCGGTTACACCGTTCTCCTAACCCAGCGCGCTCTGGCGATGTAACGGACGCTGGCTTCAGTATTTGATCCGGAACGTTGGGAAGTCCTCACATTCAACGGCGGGACGCGGGAAAGCTTGGGGGGATTAGATGAGGGGCATGCTGAGAAAGTGGGCAGTCGCCACAGCGAACCCCGCTTCATTATTTACTGAGCGGGGTTCGGTCTTAATCACCCAACAGCATGATCGGTATGGGTAGCCACACCCACCACCTCGATCGGCGCGGCATCCGTCGACACATCGCGATCCGCAAAGCCCATGTTGTTGTACCGCAGGTGCTGCGTCTGATCGCCGCTCAGGGCGATCTGGAAAAACCGCCCCTGATCGTCGCTCTGCAGGTCACGGACATAGGTGCGGTCAAGGGTGGCGTTGTAGTCGATCTTCAAGGTGCCGTTGTAGCCATCCCCGATGTCGGTGTAGCCCAGTGCGCTGACGGAGAGGCTGTCATAGCCCTGATTGAAATCGGTGATCAGGTCGGTATGGCTCTGCTCCGCGGTACGGTAGCTGTCCTCGACGCTCTGGAACACGAAGTAATCACTACCGCTGCCGCCAGTGAGTTTGTCTGCGCCATGGCCACCGAGCAGGAAGTCATTATTGGCGCCCCCCTGCAGCACATCGTCACCATCCAGGCCATAGAGACGGTCCGCGTCTGCCGAGCCGATGAGCCTGTCGTTCGCCGCCGTGCCGATGGTCAAGATCTGTCCCGGGTAGGTGCTGGTTTTTTGCGGGCTGTCGGCGTGGGCGAACTCGACGGCGTTGGCGCCCAGGTCAAGCACATGGTTGCCGCTCAGGGCGATCTGGAAACGATTGCCGGCGCTGTCCAGCTCTTTTGAGCTGAGGCGAGTGATGTCGTTGGCGCTGTCGTAGGTCAGGCTCAGTGTGGTGCCGTAACCATCGCCGAAACCGGTGAAACCCAGAGCCGAGATATCGATCCGGTCGTGGTCGCCACTGTTGAAGTCGACGATCAGGTCCCGGCCCTGATTCTTCCCGGCGGCATCGACCTGGCTGTCGGTCAGTTGGTTATACACGAAGGTATCCGCGCCCTGACCGCCGATCAGCCGATCGGCACCAGCGCCCCCATCCAGGCGATCATCGTCGCCGCGGCCCGAAAGCATGTCGCGGCCGTCGCCGCCAACTAAGGTGTCGCGGCCGTGGGTGGTGCCGTGCAGGCTGTCGTCCCCAGAAGTGCCGGCGGTGAGTGGGAGAAAATTATCCGCCGTCAGGCTGGTGCGATAGTCGCCGTTGAGGATCAGTTCAAAGCGCTGGCCTTGGGCGTCGGCATCATAGCTCTTGAGGTAGGTGAGGTTCTTGTCAGCGTTGTAGGCCAGATCCAACGTGCCGTTGTGGCCATTGCCCAGGCCGCTCATCCCCAGACTGGTGACATCGATGCTGTCCTTGCTGGCATCGAAAGCGGTGATGGTATCGGTGTAACTGGCGCTTGCAGTGCGATAGCTGTCGGTCAGCTGGGTAAATCGGAACGTATCGTGGCCCTGCGCCCCCGCGAGCTGGTCGACGCCGGCACCGCCGATCAATACATTGTCCAGCACCCCACCCTGGATCAAATCGTCACCTGCACCACCATACAACACAGTGTTGTAGGCCTGGGCATATTCCGAGATCACGTCGTCACCCGAGGAGCCATAGGTGGTCAAGACATCTGTGTTATCGAAAACCGCGGTCGCGGTACCAACCACCTTCACTTCGCGCTCGGTGACATTGCTGATGAAGTTGTCAGCGATACGGTTGGCATCGCTCTGGCCGCGTTCCTCGACGCCGTAGGTGGACTTTGCGCCGTCATAATAGCCCGTGGCACCAATCACGTTGCCACGCACTTCGGTGCCGCTGCTGTCCTGTAAAAGCACGTAGGGCTGGTTGGCGTCCAGGTAGCTACCATCGATACGATTGGTGCTGATCTGTGTGCCCTGGGAGTCGCGTACCTCGATGGCCGACAGGGTGTTATACGAGATGGACAGATGATCGACCACCGCGTCGCTCGCCTTGTCGATCAGCACCCCGCTGGTACGGTTACTGCTGATCGATCCACTGATCAGCTGCGCCGCATGGCCGTTAGCGTCACCCTCAACGGCAACCCCATAGCCCTGATTGCTGGTGCTGTTGATGTCCTGCACGGTCACCACACCTTGAGTGGTGAGACCGTTCCCATCGTTGTCCCTGACGATCAGGTCATTGAGCGCACTGCCCACCAGCCCCGCCGTGATCACGCCGCCCTGCCCGTTATAGTCCACGTAGGCCTTGTTGGCCTGGACCTGACTGCCCTCGGCGCGCAGATCGAGGCCGTAGCCGGACGCGTTGGTGGCCTGGACGTAATTCAATGTCAGTTGTACGCCGTCGCCCAGAGATAAATCGCTGACCACGCCAGTGGTATGCGCGCGGTTGCCGTCGATAACCAGATTGCTGACGCCGACCGCATCGCCATCGGCACGGAGGATACCGTCGATATCGGCGCTGGAGCCGCTTGCCAGTTTCAGCGTCGCCCGATCAGTGGCGTCGCCTTCGAGCTGGACGTTGTCTTTGAGTATCAGCGCGTTGCCGGAGGCCTGGGCGCTGACGATATAGGTGCCGCTGGGGATCACCACCGTCCCGCCTCCGGCGGCCGATGCGGCGTCGATCGCGGCTTGCAGCGCCAAAGTGTCGTCAGTGTGCCCGTCGCCCACGGCGCCGAAGTCTTTGACACTGAATGAATTCGCCATCTGGTCATTCCTTAAGTGAGAGTCGAGGATTCATTGCTCGCAAGAAGGATCGACCTGAGAATCGCTTGATCATTCAATTGCAATCGATGGCAGTAGGCTTCTGCTCACCTCCCACGCGCGGGCGTGAGATTAATTTTCCTTGCCGCTGACGCGCCCGATACTTTCTGGAACAGGTGCATATCAGCGCTCCATCCCTGCGCAGGATGGCGGAGCTGAATGCAACAAAGTCGCCTGGATTGCGGGTAATGACGAAACGGTGTGCAGATAAAGCGCATGCCCTCGGGCAGACGCGATTGCCCTTAATGCTAGAGTTCAGTATTCGCGCTAGCTGTAGAGGTGGCATGTAAGCCCGCTGAGAGCGGCCAGTTATTGACGGCCATGCCTGCTCAACCACGCTTGTAAGTTATTCCTTGGCGCTATGACTTATCAGTTAGGCCATTCGATCAAATGCTTTCACGGTAACTTGGCGTTCTCGACCATTGTGTGGATGCGTAAGCGCATGGTTTCGATGGAGAACGGTTTTGTCAGCACGGCCATACCAGGTGCCAACCGACCACTTCCCAGCACAGAATTTTCCGCATAACCGGTGATAAACAAGACCTTCAGGTCTGGCCTGCAGACGCGACCTGCGTCCACCATCTGACGGCCATTCAGCCCGCCCGGTAGCCCAACGTCACTGATCAGCAGATCGATACGCGCATTTGACTGGAGTACATTCAGCCCTGCTGCGCTGTCACCTGCCTCGATAGCCATGTATCCGAGGTCTTCCAGGATGTCCATGACCAGCGTCATACGCTCGAATCCAACACCGTTGGGCACGGGTCCCAATCCCCGGTCTCGGCAAACCAGCTTCAATGATCAGAATTTTATCCCGACGGGCGCCTACAACATCGTCACTTCTCATCACAGCCCCTCTAACCCTCCTCGGGCTGAGTCTCCGCACAAGGTCAAGCTGACGATCGTCCGGCAAAGTCCCAGCCTGAAGGACCGGGCTTGCTGGCCTTTCAGGCTGGGAAGTATTGAGTCCCGCAACTGTAGGCTTTCAGTGGGCCTCAAGCATCGCGACTAAGGAAAAAGAGTTAGCCGCGCACCGTGCCGGCCGGCGATATCTTATAAGTGAATGAAGGCAGCTATAAATTCTTCGAAGTGCCGGTTCCCTATACCTCCGAAGTTGCGGTGAATTTTAGCGATGAATCCCGCATACTTCCCGTTTGATGGCTTTAAGCGCACGTCTACGAATCAGCCCGCTGAAGGGGCGTATCAGGTACCAATACAGGCGAAATTGGCGCAGGGCGGCGGCATCAAGGCACTGCACGCGTGTTTCCGTCACAAGACGGGTGACACCGTCACCAAGTTCAGTGGCGCTGAATCCGAGCACTAGACGCGCCGCGCCAGGCTGTTCGAAATGCTTAAAAGTTTCAGCATCCGGGACGGTTTCTTGGCCGTAGTCTAGCTTCCAGAAGCGCCCTGCCAGACCTAATGCGAGAGCTTTATCAGGAATGGTTCCAAGGTTGGTAAAGTTTTCAAGACTGAATGGCGGACGATTGCGAGCGGGAGCATTACCTAGCTTCCAAATTAACCGCTGCGGCATCTCGCGCAACGCGGTCATCGCCCGAACGAGTCGATCTTCGGTACTATCGTAGCTTTCGACAGCCCGCATTACTTGGGCAGCGGTAGCGCAAATATCGAGGGCGTGACGCTCACGAAAATGGTAATGCGGGAGGTAAATATCGAGCAGTTCCATTGCGTTACCTGCGGTTTTCGGCGCCCAACTCTAGCCATCAAGGTGATCGACACGCAAGGGGTATTTCGGCACTAGGGTATGCCTCTCCTCTCTTAACAGGCGACACGATCCGCCCGGCAACTAAACGCAATGACATAATAAGCGATCGCGCTTTATTGACAGCATGCAGGCCCTCTACGAACACAGAAAAAGACGCAAGAGCGCGTGATCAAACCGATGTATAAGGCTTATGCACAGCACGATTGACATTTTTGCTGGTCTATGTGGTGCCGTCCACCCATCGCCGAGTGCTCAAACGTGGCGAAGGCGGCGGCAACTCAGGCGTTGCTCAGGGAAATTAATCACGCAAGATGCAGACCGGTTTAACCAGCGGTGCCCATCGTTTATGTCAAGCTGCCTTTTGGCATGATTTTACAAGTAGAGCGTCAACATGGAGGATATAAACACCCAACTGGTGGTTCTGCTGGTGATAAAGCTTTCGCCGCTCTAGCACTTGGTGCTCTTTCTAGCGGGCGTTCATGGCAGAGTCCACGGCGTGGACCGACCAACTCCTGTTGTGGTGTCCGAAATTGTCGTCAAGCGATAGCAAATCTCGGTATCGCCGCCAATCTGGGCGGTCTTTTTCTGTCCTGCCAGTGACTTTTATTGCGAGAGCAGAGTGGGTTTGACAGAATTGAGAACCATTTCCATTAGTGATCTTTTCGATGGCAGTCAATTCCAGTGTCGCTTGCGCCAAGTTGACCGCCCGCCAAAGCCTGCTCCATCAGCTGTTCGGCGATCACCATGGGTGGTTGTTCGACCGGTTGCGGGCGCGATTGGGTTGCCCGAGCGATGCCGCGGACATGGCGTCCGAAACCTTTGCCCACGTGGTAGCACTGGATGATCCACATTCGATTCGCGAGCCACGAGCACTTTTAACGACCATTGCCAAGCGCTTGATGTACGCCAGTTGGCGCCGCCGCGATCTGGAGCGTGCCTATCTGGAGACTTTGGCTGGCGAGCCTGAGCAGTTTGCCCCGTCAGCAGAGCAGCAAGCGCTCGCGGTCGAAGCCTTGGTCGAGATTGATCGTATGCTTGAGGGACTGTCGTCCCGGGCCCGGGCGGCATTTCTGTACAGCCAGCTCGATGGCATGACCTACCTTGAAATCGGCCGCGAGCTGGGGGTATCCGTGCCGCGTGTTCATCAGTACGTGATCCAGGGGCTGCGTGCCTGTTTCGAGGCGCGGCTATGACTGCTGTACTGCCTGCTGCTGTGGATGAAGCCATTGCTTGGATGGCCTATCAGCGTTCCGGGTTTTTCGATGCGCATCAGCAACTGTCTTTCGAGCAGTGGCTTGCGGCCGACCGACACCATCAAGAGGCCTGGCAACAGTTGCAGCTTCGGTTGCAGACCACATTTGCCGGCGTTGACGGTGTGTCGGGCCGAATGTTGGCCAAGGACCGACTGGTTCGTCGTCGTGCCTTTCTGCGAGGGGCGTTGGGGCTATGCGGGTTGGCAGCTGGCAGTTATTGTCTGACCGGCCCGGGGAGGGGGCTGGCGGGACTGCGCTCAGATTTGAGTACCGGCACCGCCCAGCGTGAACGCATCGCTCTGCCAGACGGTTCGTCTCTGCTGCTCAACGCGCAAAGTGCAGTGAACCTGCGTTTCGGAGCACATAAGCGCGATGTTGAATTGCTTGATGGCGGTGTGATTGCCGACGTTCGGGCCAGCGAGCGGGATGCCCTGCGGCTGTGTTCTCGCCTGGGTACTGCGAGCATGGCCGAAGGACGCTGCATGATGATGCTCTTGCCGGGGGAGTCTCGTATCTGGGCGTTGAAGAAAAGCCTGCGGGTAACGCACATCAACGGCTCGGGTGCGACGTTGGCAGAGGGGCAGGGTGTACGGCTGACCGGCAGAGGTATCGAGCCGATCGGCAGGTCCGCGAACAGTGCTTCAGCGTGGTCGCAGGGCATGCTGGAGTCTCACGACCAGACGCTGGCAACGGTCATCGAGGCGTTGCGACCTTATCACCGAGGCGTGTTGACCCTCAGCCCCAAAGCTGCGCGACTGAAAATCTCCGGCGTGTTCAGCCTCGATCAAAGTGAACAGGCGCTGGCTGCAATGGCTGATGTGTTGCCGCTGCGGGTCGAGCATTTCCTGGGGGTCTGGACCCGTGTGTCCCTGAGCTGAGGTCCGCAAGAAAAAATTTTTCAATAGGCTCTTAATATTTCGCTGGCTCATCGCACAAGCAAGACAGTGCTGCGCCGTTTGCAGCTGTTCTGTCCTGACACCGGAGAGTCATTCACCCATGCGTCCTCAGTTCCTTTGCCCTTTGGCCATTGCTGTCAGCATTGTCGTTACGCCTGTAAACATCATTTTTGCTGCAGAGCCGGTCAGCGCGGCGGGACGCCAGATGTACGCCTTGCTCGCAGGTCCTCTGGAGGCGACGCTGATCGCGATCGGTCAGCGCAGTGGTCGTCAGGTGGTGTTCCTGCCGGATGACGTCAGAGGGCGACAGGCCCATGGAGTTTCCGGCCAACTGACAGCAGAGCAGGCCGTCGAGCAGGCACTGCAGGGCAGCGGACTGTCGCTTTTGATTAGTGGCAGCGGCGCGCTGAGCGTGCAGCCGGAAACCGGTGCGCTGATGTTAGGTGTGTCGAACATCGATGCAGTGTCCGATCAGGAATCGGCTTACGGTCCGGTCTATGGCTATGTGGCCAAACGTGCCGCCAGTGCGACCAAGACCGACACGCCACTGATTGAGACGCCGCAATCGATTTCCGTAGTTACCCGCGCCGAAATGGACGACCGCAAGAGTGACACCTTGGCAGATGCCTTGGGCTACACGCCAGGGTTTGTAAGCCAGCCCAATGGTTTCAGCCGGGTGGCGGACGATTACACCTTGCGCGGTTTCAACGTTGGCTCCGGGACTGGCGGTATTCTGCTCGACGGCATGAAATTGCAGTCCAGCGTCTACGATGGCGGCATCGAGCCGTTTGGTTTGGAGCGCGCCGAAGTGCTCAAGGGCGCTTCGTCTGTGCTGTACGGGCAGCTGTCGCCGGGAGGCATGATCAACGCCGTAAGCAAGCGGCCCACCGATACCCCGTTGCATCGGGTCGGCGTCGAATACGGTAGCCATGATCGCAAGCAGTACACCTTCGACCTGGCCGGCCCGCTGGATGAACAGGGTGAATTCTCCTATCGGCTCGACGGCCTGTGGCGCGACGCTGACACGCAGGTAGACCACATTCGCGACGACAAGCGCTACATCGCACCCTCTTTCACCTGGAAGCCGAACGACGATACCTCTCTCACTGTGCTCGCCAGCCACACCGAAGCACTCACCGGGCTGACGCCGCCGCTAACTTACGCCATGACCACCTACAGTCCAAACCCTGGACGCAAGATCGGGCGCGACGATTTTGTGGGCGAGCCCGGTTACGATCATTTCAACAGCCGCATCGATACATTGGGCTACGTGTTCGAACACAGCTTTAGCGACACGCTCAAAGTACGTCACGCCCTGCGCTACTACCAATCCAGGGTTTCCTGGAACTACCTGTTGCCGTTCAGCATTTCCGGTAACACGTTGAACCGCCGTTACAGCGAACGTGAAGAAACCTCCACCGGCTGGACCAGCGACAACAACGTTGAATGGAAGATCGACGCGGGCCGCTGGCGCCACACACTACTGGCGGGTGTGGACTACTACCACAAGACCTACGACACCCATCGCCACATCAGCGCCACAGTGGCGCAACTTGCTCCCCGCCTGAACCTCTCGACCTTTGCCTACACCGGGGTAGGGGCGAACACCGCACCCGAATCCGGGTGGGATATCCACAGCCGTCAGGTGGGTCTCTACCTTCAAGACCAGATCACCTTTGACGATCATTGGGTGTTTCTGTTGGGTGGTCGCCAGGACTGGGCAGAAAGCCGTAATTATTCCTTCGTCAATGGCGACCGTACGCCACGCAGTGACCAGAAACCTACCGGCCGTATCGCGCTGTTGTACCTGTTCGATAACGGCGTAGCGCCCTATGTCAGCTATAGCCAGTCGTTCCAGCCGGCCGATGTTGCCAACCCTGGCGTCGCGGGGACGTTCGACCCGATCGAAGGCGAGCAATACGAGGTCGGCATTCGCTACCAGCCACCGGGCAGCAACACGGTGCTCAGCGCGGCGGTCTACGAGCTGACACAGACCAACGCGATCACCTACAACGCCCTGACCGCGCAGTACGAGCAGTATGGCAAAAGCCGCTCCAAGGGGCTGGAACTCGAAGCCAAGACCGACCTGACTGACACCGTGAGCATGACGGCCAGCTACAGCTATACCGACGCGCATGTCTTGGAAGATAACGTCGTCACCAACATTGGCAAACGCCTTGAAGGGGTGCCTTACCACAACGCCTCGCTCTGGACGGACTATCGTCTGGCTGCGTTCGGTCTGCCGCAGGTCAAGATCGGCGTGGGCGCATTGTACACCGGTACCACCCGCACCACACCGACCGTCACTGATCGCAAGATCCCGGCCTACACCCGCTTTGATGCACGGGTCAGCTATGACATCGACGACCATTGGCAGTTGACTGCCAAGGCCCAGAACCTGACCAATGAGTCGTACCTGTCGTGCAATACCTCGTGCCGCTACGGCGACGAGCGCAGTGTCATCGGCTCTGTGAGCTACCAGTGGTGAGGCATGGCAGGCCCCAGCTGTCCGTTCGCTATAGGTTAGGGGTATTCTCAAGAATCCTCGCAGCGGTGATAGGCGGGTACGCCGTCACCGCGCTGTTCACCGCCTGCCTGGCCATCGGGTTGCCCCTTGTCGTGTTACAGCCTCGCGCCGAGACCGTGTTGGCAGCGACGTTGCCTGCCTTCCTGATTCTGTGCCTTGCAGCCATATGGGTTTTCGCGGCACGCTCGGCCAGGCGCGCCTGGCTGGGGCTGCTTGCCGCGATGTTGCTGCTCGGGGGCGTCTATGGGTGGTTGTCCGCCGTCTCCCTGCCCGGTGATGCGTGATGAAAGAAGGATTGCGTCAAAGCATGGCTTGGCTGCACACCTGGTCGGGGCTGGTTGTCGGCTGGCTGTTGCTGGCTATTTTCATGACCGGCACTGCCAGCTATTACCGCAGTGAAATCACCGCCTGGATGCACCCGGAAATTCGGCCCTCGGCGCCGATCAGCGAGGCCGCTTCACTCAAACAAGCGATGGACTGGTTGGAGCAGTGTGCGCCGGATGCCGCTTCCTGGCTGATTGATCTGCCCACGACGCGTCTGCCTGTGACTCAGGTCATGTGGCAAGGTGCAGGGGAGCGGCGTTACAACAGCGAGTGGCTTGATCCAGCCTCCGCGCAGACGCTAACCCCGCGCAAAACCTTTGGCGGAGACTTCTTTTACGGGTTTCATTTTCAGCTCAGCCTGCCGTCGCAGATCGGCCGCTGGATCGTTGGCGTTGCCAGCATGGCCATGCTCATCGCCATCGTCAGTGGCGTGATTATCCATCGGCGCATCTTCAAGGACTTCTTCACCTTCAGGCCAGGCAAGGGCCAGCGCTCTTGGCTCGATGCGCACAATACTTTGAGTGTGTTAGCGCTGCCGTTCCATGCAGTGATCACCTACACCGGGCTGATCACCTTGATGTTCATGTACATCCCGTGGGGCGTCGATCTGGTCTATGGCCCCGATCGCGCAGCGTTCTTTCGTGACATTCGCGACTTCAGTGCGCCGCAGGTGCCGGCGCTCGGGAGGGCCGTTTTGGCCTCGCCCGAAACCCTCATTCAGCAAGCCCGGCAGCATTGGGGTCAAGAGCATATTGCTCGTGTGTCGATCACTGCGCCGGGAGCCGTCAATGCCCGCGTCGAGCTGTTCAGGGACACCCTGGATCACGTCTCATCGCAGCCGCAACGGCTGGTGCTGGACGGCGTGGGTGGTGAGTGGGTCGGCACGAATCCGTCAACGGGGCCCGTCAAGGCTTTCTACGGTGTGATGTACGGGCTGCACTTGGCGCATTTCGCCGATCCGCTGTTGCGTGTGTTGTTATTTCTCAGTGGGCTGGGCGGCTGCGCGATGATTGCCACAGGGCTGCAGCTGTGGGTGGTCAAACGCAGAGGCAATTCAAGGCGTGGGGTCTATCGGCATATTGAAGGCCTGAACATCGCGGCAATGCTCGGACTGCCCACGGCGATGGCTGCGTTTCTCTGGGCCAACCGGCTACTGCCCGGCGATATGCCCGCTCGGGATATTCGTGAAATACAGGCCTTTTTCTGCACCTGGCTGCTAACGCTACTGCACGCTCAAATGCGGTTGACCCAACATGCCTGGCGAGAGCAGGCAATGCTGTGTGCGTTGACGTGTGGTGGTTTACCTGTGCTCGATATCCTCACAGGTCCCAATCCAATAAACGGGCTGAACCTGGTCTGCGGACTGCTGGGAATGAGTTTTGCGGTTGTGGCCTGGCGGCTCTACCAACCAGCGCAGCAGTGCATACCGCAAACTCGTGCGCCGGGTTCAAGGCCCCCCCGAAGCGAGAGGCATTCATGAGCCTGCTGACATGGAGCGCTTTGCTATACGCGGCCCTGACGGCCTTGTGCCTGTCGCTAAACAGACACTACCGTGACGTCTTTAACAACCGACCGATATGGCCCAGCCAGCGGGCGTTGCGTTGGTTGGGGTTCACTGGCATTGCGGGATCGTTACTCTTTTGTATAGCGAGTGCGCCAGATGGCCGATCATGGGTCATGTGGTTCTGCACATTCGCGGTGTTGAGCTGCACTATTAGCATGGGATTGGCTTATTTCCCGCGTTTCATTTCGCTGGCCGGGAAGACAGCGGTGACGGTGTTCTTAACGGCTGTGACCATCGAGTTTTCTTTTTGAGAGGTTTGACGCTGCACTGACCGTCCGCTATCGACCCAAAGCAGCCGCTCGACCTCAAGGCCTTTGCCAGTTACTAGCCGCGGAGAACGGGGTTTACGTTAAATGCCTGCTTTTGTCCGGCGGGTAGCCTCCCTGGACTGCTATTAAACGGCATCGGTGATCGCCCCAGGCTGCGACTTCTTAGTGGCCGGCAACCCGAGTGCCTTTGAGCATTTATAGTCCACCGAACTGGCTGCTTTCGACCCAAAGCGGACACTGCCGATCAGAACCATAAGGTGTTAGGCCTTTAATTTGCTCAGTTGCAAAACTTTTGTCTGATTGTCGTTCAAGTCCCATAAGGTACAAAATATTGCTTCGCCCTGGACCGAGATGAAGTGGCGATTCACGAAGGTTTTTAGCTTCTCTAGGTCTTTCCACAATATGTCGGTCTTGTCAGGACCAAAAGCGCCCGTACTGCCGTAGACGTATGGATTTGCTTCATGAAGCCAAGCATGTAGCCGTTGGTAAATTTCAGCAATTTGATCGTGGCTGAGCCGGTTTTCACTTATACCTTCCACGACAATCGTGTGCCCATCTGCACGCTCTCGCTCTGTTGCGGGACGGATAACGCTTGGGCTTGGAAGGGTATCAAAGCCTTTAGATTTCAGAGCCCTAAATATCTTTTCAGCGTTCCAGTGCTTCTTGGCATCGCGAGGTATCTGTTGAGCACCGTGCTCGATCGCAATGAGGCAAGCATACGCAATCCCTTCTACTATTTTACGCCCTTGGAACGCGGCTGATTCTGCACGGGTAAAGGACTCGCCTTCCGAGATACGAAGCAGCTCGATAACGTCAAACCGGGAGCGTACCCGCTTCATCAGGTCTTGATACATATGAACCGTGTTCATCTAATATCCACGTTTACGATTGCTTCAAGCAATTTGGTTAAGCTCTCTATTAGATCACGTTGAGGTAACTGATGCGGTAGAGACATTTATCTCCTTTTGCGTCCGCTTCTGGCCGGAAGCGGCCTCTTCACATTGACCTTCTTAAACTTGCGCGGCACGGGATCAGGACGTTTTACGCACGGGGATCTTATACAAGCGAGCGATCAGTGCTTCTTCATTTGGATAGAAGAACCATTATCGGGATTTTGTGTGGTGCCCTGATCATTGTTGGAGGTGTCGAAACACCCTGAGAGACCAGCGATAAGGAAGGTGGCAAGGCAAACTGTTCGGAAAGGGCTCATGAGGGGCTCCAGGGTCGGTTATCGAGGCGAACCGGCGCTTCAGAAGGCCGGTTCAGGGCAAGCATCAGGCTGTCGGCTCTGCCTCAAATCGAAGGCGAAGCCTGGGCAAACGGCGTATCACTCACTGAATTGGCGCATAGTGCTTTCGAACGCACGGTTGGCCATGGCTTCAAGGGGAAGCTTGCGGTGGGTGTCCGAAATCACTTCCAACCCCCACGGGCCTTCATAACCTGAAGCTTGAATCGCTCTGATAAATGCCGTGATATCAAAGATCCCATCGCCCGGCAGGACGCGTTTGTGGATCGTGTCCATCCACAGCGGTTCAATGGGGTATTTGTGCGCATCGTTCAGCTCGACCGACTTGATGAATCTTGCCGGGATGCGGGCGATCTCGCTGAAGTCGATGCCACCCCGCTGCAGATGCCAGATGTCGAGTAACAGTCCTCCGTTTGGCTGATCAGCGCCTTCAACGATCGCCAAAGCCGTTTTGATCGTCCGCACGTTACTGAACGGCATGATTTCCAGGACGATGTTGGCGCCCACCTCGGCAGCTTGCTGGCAGAGCAGGGAGAACTCTTTGATCATGAGATCAATGTCTGCCAGCTCTTCTCCTATACCTGGGCCGATTTTGATTGAGCGAATGCCCAGCGCTTCCGCTGCCTTGAGCAATTCCCGGCGCACCTTGTCCGACTGACGTCGACGCTCACCGTCGTGGTACCAGTCCACCAGGAACTCCAGTTCGATGTGTTTGATTCCGTTCTGCTCGAGAATGGTCTTCATGGCGGGATAACCGATCTGATCAACCGTCGCCATCATTCCGTTGTGTACCAAACCGATACCTTTGAAGCCTGCTCTGCCCGCAGCCTCCATTCGGTCTTCAAACGAAAACGGGCTCACTTCACTAGGGCCCATCGGGTAAATGTCACCGGCAATCGTCCAGTAAGCCGCAAGAAGTTCTATGTTTTGGGTAGCCATTGCCTTTAGTGCCTCTCATCTCTACAAATCAACGTGCAATCAGCCTAAGGTAGAGTGCGGGTCTGATAAACCCGGATGTAGTCGTCATTGAGTGGAGCAGGAGTGGACAATGCCTTATGTTGAACAGCCCATGAGCGGGGTAGTCATTTTTGTCACCGCCGCAAGGGCTGGAAGCTTTACCTCGGCTGCCGACCAGTTGGGCATAACCAAATCCGCAGTGGGAAAAAGCATCGCGAAGTTAGAAGAAAGGCTGGGTTGCAAACTGTTTCATCGGTCTACCCGCCGCCTGGGACTGACCGTTGAAGGGGAAGCTTATTTCGCAAGCTGCTCGTTGGCCGTGGATGAGATTCTCGCTGCCGAAACATTCCTGACGAGCAACCAGAAGACGCCCAGTGGTCGTCTTCGAATCGACCTGCCAGCCGCCTATGGGCGGAGCATCGTTCTGCCGGTGCTGTTGGACGTCCTTGACGCGAATCCAGAACTCAAATTGACGGTGACCTTCACGGACAGCGTGATTGATCTGATCGAGGACGGCATCGATCTCAGTATTCGATTCGGGACGCTCAAGGACGCAAGCGGCCTGGTAGCCAGGCGTCTTGCTGTACAGAAACAGATGATCTGCGCTGCGCCTCGGTACCTCGAAAAACACGGTCAACCGGAGTCTCTGGAAGACCTTCAACAACACCGCTGTATCGTCAACTATCGAAGAGGCCAGCGGATGAGTTGGTCTGTCCTGCATGAAAGCGGTGAGATCGCCCGAATCATTCCGCCCAGTACCCACGAGGTAGGAGACGGGGATGCCATCATTGCTATGGCGGCAGCAGGGCAGGGTATTTGTCAGATGCCCAGCTCTCTCATCCGTGATCATCTCAAGGACGGAAGGCTTGTTCCCGTGCTTGAAAAATACAACCCAGGCGACGTCGCCATCCACGTGGTATGGCCCCAGACGCGGCATTTGCAGCCAAAGGTAAGACGTGTCGTGGATGAGCTCGTTGCCCGGGCGGAGAGAGGGGAGTTGAGCTGATCGCCAGCAGTTCTGCCCAGGCGGCTCTCGACCCATAGTGGCCTGTCGTTGATTGCTGAGTCCGATCATAAAAGATGCGGAGTACTTAATCGAAGTAGCTAGTATTGGCTGCGTAGAGACCTCGTTCTCTGTACGCTTCCCCATGGCAGCCACTTTTTTGGTCAAGACTAGCTGCTAGAATCCCGCCGATTTCGCGATGAAACACTGAGAAGTCACATGAACAAAGAATTGACCGAAGAAGAGATGCGTCAGGCGTTGTTCGGCAACGCTCAAATACCCACGCCGGTAACCCCTCCCTCCTTGACGGAGCTCGAAGCGGAAATCATTACTGCGCCCGTCCGGAAGATTGCAAAAAAGAAGCCCTCCAAGACCTTCACTCCGAGGCTCTTGGTTACACTCCGGGTAAGCAACGAGTTTGAAGGCAAGACGTATGAAATCCTACATGAGGCAGATACCCTGAGTACCCTACTGGCGGAACAGGAAGCCACAAAGGCAGCCAGGAGGAAATACCGCTACGTGGAAGTCGTGTCGGTCAAGTCAATGTAACGGAAAATGCACGACACCCCGCCATGTCAGGTTGCTGTTGGCTAGAGGCCGTCGCTTCGTATGGCTCTGATTTGATGCAATCCGGCCCAGAATCCCGTGCATCCGCCAATCCGTACCCTTGCGAGCAGAGCGCCTAGGAAATGTGCTGATGACTGATGATTACGGTGATTACGATCATGACAGAGACTATGTGCCTGCGTACCTTACCCCGGATCAAATTCCACAGTACGCACTGGGCGAGGCTCTGAAATCGCTGACGTTGTTCAGCACGGACAGGAACCTTGTCAGTCAGGCGATGAATCTGACAATCGTTGACGAATTCGTGATGGACCTGGAGTACGACTACCTCCGCGCCAAGTTCAACGAAATATCCAACCCCTATGATTCGATCTTCCTTTCTGCTCAGTCGCAGATGTGGATTTTCAGCTCGTATGAGGTCATAAGGACGTGGATGCAGAAGTCCAAGGGCTATCTACTCACTGCAAAAAACTCGGGGCTTCACCAGAAGCTCGAAAGCCTGAAACGCGACCGGGGCTACGTCAATTATGCAGCCCTGCAAAAGGCTGATGAAGTTCAGGCTCTGATTGATAACCCCTCGCTTTTGAAGGAGCTGGAGAATGATCTGGCGCGTACCAGTTTCCTTTTCATCCGCTTGGAAACGCTACGTGTGGCCTTGGCTAAGCACGAGGTCAGGAAGCGCCCAAATGCCATGATGGTAGGTAGTACAGTGGGGTATATGAACCGTGAATGCGGTTCGCTGGAATATCAGATGAACTGCGGCATGGTGATTCAGGGCAATATCTCACGTAGGGACATCGCTGATGACATCCGGGCTATTCCTGAATCCACCGTGCCGACTGCCGATGAAGTAAAGAGCTATGACCAGTTCATGCGTGGGCTGTCTGATGACGAAGCATTGGAGCTTTTCAAAAGCTTCGAGCGACCCTAATTTTTAAAGAAATGAGGGAAAGAGCATATGAGCGATCTAGCAATCACGTACTTCAACCAAACGCAAATGATGCTGCTGGATCTGCACAGTTCGGTACTCCGTCATTTGATGGCTACGGAATCCATGGAAGAAGCGCGCAAAGGTAATCAAGACACGGTTGAGCTGTTCGATGGTGTTGTACAACGTGATGGCATCAGAGACGTATGCAGCGTGGGTTTGGACAGGGTTAAGCTGAAGCTCCAGGGCAATATCCGTGCGATTGAAACCTATGAGGTTTTGATCGACATTGCAGCAGGCGCATTCCTCCAAATTTCAAAACAAGCCCTCTCCATCGCATACGGTGAAAGAGAAAATGCTCCCCCAGGACCGAGCGTTTCGTCCACCTGTATCAGGGATCTGATTTGGCACGGCCGCAATCAGTCGATGCATTACGAAGAAACACGACTGATGCCAGTGCTGAACGAGCAAGGTAAGGTAATCAAGGGTAAGGGGCGCAGCTCCTGGGTTGAAACATTTCAAAAACTGAACGACCAAAGACCTGATCGCTTCGAAATGTCGCCACCTTATCGATCGCTTGCCAAGGATGTTCTAGACACTCTCGAGTGGACCTACGATTACGCCAAATTCGAGCGTGACATGAGGAATTTGCTCGGGGTTCACACTTGATTGTAAACGTATAGGAAACAGGGTGGCGGCGCAGTAACAGTAGCCTCGCTGTTTTTTCTGAATGAATACCTTACGTGGCATGTCTCATGCGCTGACGGCTCCATTCCGGCGCCGGCATGCCAGGACTCCCCACATGACTTCACCTCTTAACGTCGTCGCGATCATGAAAGCCAAGCCAGGCAAGGAAGCGCAATTGAAAAACCTGCTGCAATCCGCCCTGCCGCAATTCCAGCACGAGCCTGGGTGCCAGGCCTATGCGCTGTTGACGGATCTTGAAGACCCCACCCGCTTTGTTTCCTACGAAAGCTGGGACGATGAAGCGGCACTGCAAGCGCACATGAAGGCCCCGACCCTGACAAACGCTATGCCGGTTCTGGAAAATATCCTAGCCGAGCCCATGCAGCAGATTCGCCTTAATCAATTGCCGGGCAGCACCGTCTAGGTCGTGATATGCCATGCACGCGGGATTGACATCCGGTCAAAGGGAATGAAGCGATGTCCACGAACGAAATGCGCAGGCGCGAATGGATGGCTGCTGGCTACAAATCAGACATGGGCAGCGCCATTGCGAGCCGTCCACCAGCAGCCAGCTCTACGATCCGCCTGTACAACCTAACCAGCGTCAAACACGCTTTGAGCAACATCGAGAATCACCGCCTCAAGGTATCTCGCTTCGCGGATCTGAATGACCCCTTCGAGCTGCTTGCCGCGAACTTCAAAGAACATCAAACCCGCCAGGTTGTAAGAGGTTGGAAGGATAAAAACCAGTCTCAGATGGGCTTACTGTGCTTCGCCGGAGATTGGTCAGAGCCGGTGATGTGGAGCCATTACGCTGAGAAGCACGCAGGTATTTGCTTAGGGTTTGATGTGTGCCGCAGTCAGGTTCAACAGGTCAGCTACCAGGACGACCGCATTCTCGCAGCACTCAGCCCCACGCCAATACCAGACAAGCTGAGTGAGGAGCTACAACAACAGTTGCTAAGCACCAAGTCCGCTGGATGGCGTTATGAGGAGGAATACCGTCGTTTCATAGACTTGGATACTGCGGATGCTGAAGGTAGGCTGCATTTCTGGCCTATTAGTGGCGATATTCAATTGACAGAGGTAATCCTAGGCGCCCTATGTGAGGAGCCGCTCGAATCGGTAAGACAGAAGGTTAAACGACATTTTCCAAACGCCGTTGTCTTCAAGTCCAGACTTGCCTTCCAGTCCTTCAAAATTGTGCCTGATGCGCGAACGGTCATTTAGAGCCAGGGACGCGACCTCCAGCTGACCGTCACCACTTGAGGGATTTCGGCTGCCGAGTCCAATGACTTGGTGGCTGTTGCCAGCAACGTCGGCAAGTCGCCCTGTCCACCACCAGATCCACGAACAACGGAAAAATTCATGCGAATAATTACGTATAAAAGAACTCACGTGGGTGATCCGGACAGAACCGGTACATTTGGAATCCTTGGTTGCATGGGGAACGTACGAAACTGGGAGTTTGATGCAGTGATTGGTATTGGGGGGATCGGAAGTGAACCGCAGAGCCATGGTATCGCGGGACGTGTTACATGGGTCGGCCGAAAACCGAAAAAACAGCAGGGCCTTTCAGGTGTAGGAATGCTCGTTACCTTCGAATCGTTTACCCTTTTAGATAGCAAGGGGCCGCTACTTTTGGAAATTGCTCCAAACCTTGCTCGAAGAATGTATGAGGGCAGGGTCCGTACGCTACTAGATAGCTATTCATTTGATGAACAGGCTGAGGCTGAGCATGTCATCCAACTACTGCTTGGATCTACCCGAGTGCTGCATCAAGAGCCGGAGTTGACAGGCAAAACCGATGTCGCCGACGGTACAACGATCTGCCCTTATATTCGTTGTACATTATCACGAAGATTGAGTTAAAAAATGCTAGGAAAAAACGCGCTACCGCCTAAGCCCAGCCCAAGTTGGGACGAGGCCGTAGGAGAGGGAGCTTTGCCCTACGAATCGGATAGGATGATACTGGCTATGTCAAAAGGGATGACAACACTGACCTTCCATGGTGGACCCAGCGATGGTGAGGTGCTGACCAACGTACCGTCTATGCGTGTTTTTCCATTGGTGCACCTTCCAACTGGCTCTGGATTTACGGAGGAGGCAGATGGTCAGATGGGTGTTTTTGCTAAAGCCGGTGAATTGCCGTCGAACTGGTTCATTTTCAAAACAGCGCGCTATGCCAAGCGGGAAACCGATTCTGGCCGTACCGGTGTGCACTATGACTTCGTCGAAGAGGCATTAATCTCGCGATGCCGAGCTATCACTTTGAAAGGCGGATGGTGCAAGAATGAGGCTGTTCCTGATCAGAAGGTCTGTAAAACTCATGCTCGCGCTGCCAACCTAGAACTGAAACCTGATGCGTAATCATTGAAGTGCGCCTAAGCCAATCCGATAGAGTTTCTAGGAAGAGAACCTCATGACTGCGTTACGCAAAGCGGGAGATTTCCCAAACAAAGCGGTTGTCGAGTACGCGACTGTTCAAGTGGAGATCCCGCACAGGCTGATTCCGGTAAATTTGCGCAATGAGTTCTATGAAGACGACGACCTTGTAAAAGATCTTTTCGTCTCTCCAACCGGACGCCTCAGCTACAAAACGCTGTACCTAGACAGTGAAGCATTAGCGCAGCAGTTCGCGGCCAGCCTGGTTGAGTTATTCAAGAACAGGCCCTACCGCAACCACTACAAAATGGCAGTCACTGTTGAACGGACCACTATGACCGTGACGGCTACCAAGGGGAAAATCAAACACTCAGCACTGGTGGCTAGCTATCTTGCTAGGTGATAGTTAATGAACGAAAAGCCTGCCCAGCACTGGCTTTGGCAGTACCAGGCCATGAGTCTCGCGGCCGCAAATCGATCTGGACATACCATGGAAAAAAACTGGGAGCAAACGCTGATCGCTGTTATTGAGCGTGAACTCGCTCAGCTGGAGTGGCTCATCAAATGTGAACGTGCCGGTGAGGAAGACGTTGAGCGCGGGGATGTTCATGCTCAAATCGACCGTTTGGGCGGCCTGACCGACCTAGCCGATCCGGAAGGATTGCCCGTGAGCGAAACGACAGCTGCCAGGCTGCGTCAGCTGAATGAGGTCGTCATGGGCATGGTTCGTTCTAGGCTTTCGAACATCTAGGAAAAAACGGAATATGTGTATTTGCAAAGAATGTACGGGTATTGTTGGTTGTGAAAATTATTCTTAATGGAGATAAGTCGTGGGCCAAGCAAAATGGAGAAAAATAAATGATCCATATTATGGAAATCCTGATGCAAGGGCGATGTATTACGACTTCCCTGAAGGATATCCAGAGTTTTACCCGCAGGAACTTATAGATCATCTTGAGAAAGACGACGGTGAAATCCTGTCAGAGTCGATGGTAGATGAGATATACACCCATCTTGGGAGTTTAGGTAGGTTCTGTCAGCATAAGGTGTGGTCGCTTGACCATGAATTTTACAATATAGAGCCCATGAGGGTGGCTTATGCAACAATAAAATCATGTAGATTTGGAGCCTTCTCTTATACGTCCAATGGCAGTTTAACCCAGGAAAAATTCGACTTTATAGGTATAAATTTAGGCACACCTGCCATTCTGTTGAGTAATTTTTAAAAAATCCTCAGCCATTCTCAAAGCTTTGTAGGCTATGGCAATTATAAGAGCGAAGATCCTGAAGAACCATATCACGCTCTAAGCACGGTCGCGCATCCGGATAAAGACTTTTCTCCCCCAAAATGCTTAGTTAGAAAGCAATATGCCAAGCTTTTGACAGAGATCGCGTTGGATTTTGTCATTATGCATGAAGCAGCGCATTTATATAAAGGCCATTCGGATTGGGTTAAGCTGGACCATAAGTTCAGGAGCTCTGTGGTCGAAGGCTTTGAAGAATCGATTATTCCTGCAAATAAATTAGCAGCGCAATTTTTAGAGGTTGATGCGGATGATTGTGCGCTGCAGTTTGTAATAGCTAGCATATTGAGTTACGGTGAAGATTATAGGGCTAAGATTGCCAAGGTTAATAAGTCGAAAAGAGCGGCATACAAGCTTGCTTTTGGTAGTGTAATGCACTCGCTGAAAACCTTATTATATGCCGTATATGTTTTGCATCGCGGAGTAGATTTTGGCGAGTGGCGAGAAGAAATAAATGCTGAATCACACCCAAGAGGTCTTTTACGATGCAGGTATGTTTTTAATCGTTTTCTAGAAATCACCATGTGGCATGGTATAGCAACAGGAGATAGAGAAGAATTCGAGAATTTCTGCTTGGCTATAGTATTAGAGGCCGAGCGTGATATGGCACGCATTGAAGAAAGGGAATCAGAAGAAAAGAGGTTTTTGGATGTGTTGAAGTCTTCAAAAGCTAGTCAGCACATACAGCAGATTAACAAAATGCAGAACATAATTGAAGATGTAACGTGGCAGTACGTCAGAGGTAACCTTTTTCCAAGCACTGCTAAAATGAAAAAGAAGAGGGAATCTAACATCGCTTTTCGTGGAGTTAACCCTCATAGAAATATCGGCCGTCCATCTAGTATTTAACTTTGTAGGTCGGTGAATCCTCCGGACGATTCTCCCGCCGGTCGTAGATCTTGGTCGTACTGATGTTGGCATGTCCCAGCCAGGCCTGGACCTTGGCGATGTCGGCTTCATGCTCCAGGGCATTGGTTGCCGCGGTAGCCCTGAGTCCGTGCACTCCAAGGCCGTCGACCTGAATCCCGGCCTTTTTCGCGTAGGCCGCGACCACGGCATAGATGCCGTTGGCCGTGATCCCGGCGCCGGTCAGCCTGCCTCGCAGCGGCATGAACAGTGGCACCTTCCGCTCGGCCAGATGATGCTCTGAGCTTTCCAGGTACTGGTGAATACGCCCGGCCGCGATCGGGTGCAACGGCAGGTATCGCACCTTGCCGCCCTTGCCATGCACCTTCAGGTGCTGGATCCCGCGGCGTTCCTGGATGTCGCTCACCTGCAGCAGCGCCGCTTCTTCACGGCGCAGCCCGTGATAGAGAAGAACAGCCAATATCGCCCGGTCGCGCTGCCCTTTAAGTGTTGCTTCATCCGGCGCTTCGAGCAGCGCCTTCGCCTGGTGATCGCCCAGTGCCGGCGTCTTGCCTTCGTTGCTTTCGATCCTGGGTCGTTTCACCCCGTGCACCGGATTGCCGCCGGCGATCGCATTGCTTTCCAGCAGGTGATCAAACAGGCTGGCCAGCGCGGCCAATTTGCGGCGGATCGTGGCTCCGGCCAAACCGCGATGCTCGAGCTGGGCGCGCCAGGCCAGAACATGCGATCGGGTCACCACGCGAAATTCATCGGCAGACGCCAAACCGACAAAACTACAGAAGTCTTCCAGGTCATTCTGGTAGGCACGTCGTGTCCGCGGATTGTCCAGGTTGGCAAACCACTCGACCGCGGCCGGAACCTGGGCCAGCGTCTGAAATTCGACCGACGTGAGCCGACGTTGATCGTTCTGATGGGCTTTCGTCAGTTTCTGCATACCGTTCTCATTATTGGCTTACTTGCGATCACTAGCTGTCCAACTGGTCACAAAAGCAATACCAAATCGGTCCGCCGTGTCTGAAACCGATAAACGGTAATAACTGGTGATAACGTATTTCTTACACCTGCAAGTAAAGGCCAGTCAGCCTGATTGCGGGCAAGCCTGCTCCTTCTCAGATGACCGCGTCGACCTCTGGAAGAACGTCTCTCGGCATGAACAGCGAAAAAGTTGTGCCGTGGCCTTCCTG
>NZ_MDEN01000040.1 GCF_001705435.1 Pseudomonas graminis | reverse complement strand
CTCGCTCCGTGGGCCCGCCGCCATCCGCCATCCATGGCGGGGGGCGGCTCTCGCGGCATCCATGCCGCTCGGCCCACGGAGCGAGACCTGCGTTCAGCCTGCACCAAAGTCGCGATGGGTGTCGTCTGAACGTTATGTGTATGAAGATCAAAAGCAGATCAAGTGCAAGGTCAAAAGCTTCCCGGCTAAAGCCAGTCCTACCAACAGAACGCGCGCACCCGTAGGACCGGCTTCAGCCGGGAAGCTGTTGATCTTGATCTTCTACGCAGGAAGTCCAGACGACACCCATCGCGACTTGGGTTCAGGCTGAACGGAGGTTTCGCGGAGTGGGTCGAGCCGCAGGGATGCGGCGAGAGCGCCGTCAGGGCATGGATGCCCGTTCGGCGCGGGCCCACGGAGCGGGACCGGAGCGAGGGGATTCCGACGAAGGAGGAACCAAACCAGGAGCAAGCACCCTTGGTTACTTGGGGATGGTGCGACTTTCGACTTTTCCAAGTAACTCGCCGAAGGCGAAACGTCTGCCCCTAGGCAGACGCGCTTGATCCTGGCGTACTAACTCACGCCGCAGATCCGGGGACAGATTAATTTACGGTGAAGCTATGTAAATAAATCAGTCCCCTACGAGCAGTGATTACCGCTCGAGCAGAATACGAAGCATCCGACGCAACGGCTCGGCCGCGCCCCACAACAACTGGTCGCCCACGGTGAACGCGCCCAGATACTGCGAACCCATATTCAACTTACGCAAACGCCCCACCGGAATATTCAACGTTCCGGTCACCGACGTCGGGCTCAGCTCCTGAATGCTCGCTTCGCGATTATTCGGCACCAGCTTCACCCACGGATTGTGCTGACTGATCATCCCCTCGATGTCAGCGATCGGCACATCCTTGTTCAGCTTGATGGTCAGCGCCTGACTGTGGCAACGCATCGCACCGATGCGCACGCAAATGCCGTCCACCGGAATCGGGCTCTTGAAACGACCCAGAATCTTGTTCGTCTCCGCCTGCCCTTTCCACTCCTCGCGGCTCTGACCGTTCGGCAGCTCCTTGTCGATCCACGGGATCAGACTGCCCGCCAGCGGCACCCCGAAATTCTCGGTCGGGAAACCCTCGCCGCGCATCGCGTCAGCCACTTTGCGATCGATGTCCAGAATCGCGCTGGCAGGGTTCGCCAGCTCATCGGCCACCGACGCATTGATCGCACCCATCTGCTTGATCAACTCACGCATGTTCTGCGCACCGGCGCCGGAAGCGGCCTGATACGTCATGACGTTCATCCACTCCACCAGACCGGCCTCGAACAGCCCGCCCAGGCCCATCAGCATCAGGCTGACGGTGCAATTGCCACCGATATAATTCTTGGTGCCGGCATCCAGCTGCTGGTCGATGACCTTGCGGTTGACCGGATCAAGGATGATCACCGCATCGTCCTGCATGCGCAGGGACGACGCTGCGTCGATCCAGTAACCCTGCCAGCCCGCTTCACGCAACTTGGGGAAGACTTCGTTGGTGTAGTCGCCGCCCTGGCAGGTCAGCACCACGTCCAGGGTCTTGAGCTCGTCGATGCTGTAGGCATCTTTCAGCGGCGCGACGTCCTTGCCCACCGACGGGCCTTGGCCGCCGACGTTGGAGGTGGTGAAAAATACCGGCTCAATGAGATCGAAATCCTGCTCTTCCAGCATGCGCTGCATGAGCACGGAACCGACCATCCCGCGCCAACCGACCAGACCTACACGTTTCATCGCAACTACACCTTAATTAAAAGTGGGGCCCCGACCGCAGAGAGCCACTGGGCTCAACCTGACAGTCGTGGGCCCGAGATATTACAGATTGCGCAGCGCGGCGACTACGGCGTCGCCCATTTCCTGCGTACCGATCCGGGCATTGCCCTCAGACCAGATGTCGCCGGTGCGCAGGCCCTGATCCAGCACCAGGCTCACGGCTTTCTCGATGGCGTCGGCAGCGGTGTGCTCGTTGAAGCTGTAACGCAGCATCATCGACACCGACAGAATCGTCGCCAGCGGGTTGGCCACGCCTTTGCCGGCGATGTCCGGGGCCGAACCGTGGCAAGGCTCGTACATGCCCTTGTTGTTCGAATCCAGCGACGCCGACGGCAGCATGCCGATGGAACCGGTGAGCATCGACGCTTCGTCGGAGAGGATGTCGCCGAACATGTTGTCGGTGACGATCACGTCGAACTGCTTCGGTGCGCGGACCAGCTGCATGGCAGCGTTGTCGACGTACATGTGGCTGAGTTCGACGTCCGGGTAATCCTTGGCTACCTGTTCGACGATTTCACGCCACAACTGGCTGGACGCAAGCACATTGGCCTTGTCCACCGAGCAGAGCTTCTTGCCGCGCACACGGGCCATGTCGAAGCCGACGCGGGCGATGCGGCGGATCTCGCTTTCGCTGTAGGGCAACGTATCGTAGGACTGACGCTCGCCGTTTTCCAGCTCGCGGGTGCCACGCGGTGCGCCGAAGTAGATACCGCCGGTCAACTCACGGACGATGAGGATGTCCAGGCCGGCGACGATTTCAGGCTTCAGACTGGACGCATCGGCCAGTTGCGGATACAGAATCGCCGGACGCAGGTTGGCGAACAGGCCCAGTTGCGAGCGGATCTTCAGCAGGCCGCGCTCCGGACGGATGTCGCGGTCGATGGCGTCCCATTTCGGGCCGCCCACGGCGCCGAGCAGCACGGCATCAACGGCGCGAGCGCGCTCAAGGGTCTCATCTGCCAGCGGCACGCCGTGTTTATCGATGGCCGCGCCGCCGATAACGTCGTGGCTCAGTTCGAAACCCAGCTGATATTTCTCGCTGGTCAGTTCCAGCACCTTGACCGCCTCGGCCATGATCTCCGGACCGATACCATCACCTGGGAGAATCAGAATCTGCTTGCTCATAAAACCCTCGTTTCAGAATACGTGTCGAGCCGGTGATCGGTGCCGACTCGGGAGCGGCAAGCTCCAAGCGGTGAGCTGCAAGAATCAGCAGTCACACCGCGGTCAACTTGCCGCTTTCAGCTTGAAGCTTGAAGCTAATAACTGCCCCTCAGCGAAACAGCCACGGCTGCGAAGCGCGATGCTTGCTCTCGAACGCGGCAATCGCCTCGCCGTCCATCAGGGTCAGGCCGATATCGTCCAGGCCGTTGAGCAGGCAGTGCTTGCGGAAGGCGTCGATTTCAAAGTGGTAGACCTTGCCATCTTCACGGGTCACGGTCTGGGCTTGCAGGTCCACGTTCAACTGGTAGCCCGGCGTCGCCTCGACCACTTTGAACAGCTCATCGACTTCGCTTTCGCTCAGGATGATCGGCAGCAGGCCGTTCTTGAAGCTGTTGTTGAAGAAGATGTCAGCGTAGCTCGGCGCAATGATGCTGCGAAAACCGTACTCTTCCAGCGCCCATGGGGCGTGCTCACGGCTCGAGCCGCAGCCGAAGTTTTCCCGGGCCAGCAGGACGCTGGCGCCCTGGTAACGCTCGGCGTTGAGCACGAAATCCGGGTTCAGCGGACGCTTGCTGTTGTCCTGGTACGGCTGACCCACATCAAGGTAGCGCCACTCGTCAAACAGGTTCGGGCCAAAGCCGGTCCGGCGGATCGACTTGAGGAACTGCTTGGGGATGATCTGATCGGTGTCGACGTTGGCGCGATCCAGCGGAGCGACCAGACCGGTGTGTTGGGTAAAAGGCTTCATACGGGGCTCCTTATGCCTGGCTCATGGTGCGAACGTCGACGAAACGGCCGTTGACCGCAGCCGCTGCTGCCATCGCCGGGCTGACCAGGTGAGTACGCCCACCGGCGCCCTGACGGCCTTCGAAGTTGCGGTTGGAGGTGGATGCGCAGTGCTCGCCGCTCTCCAGGCGGTCCGGGTTCATCGCCAGGCACATCGAGCAGCCCGGCTCACGCCATTCGAAACCGGCTTCGATGAAGACCTTGTCCAGCCCTTCCCGCTCGGCCTGTTCTTTCACCAGACCCGAGCCTGGCACAACGATCGCCTGCTTGATGGTCGACGCCACTTTGCGGCCTTTGGCGATGTCCGCTGCGGCGCGCAGGTCCTCGATCCGCGAGTTGGTGCACGAACCGATGAACACGCGATCCAGCTGAATGTCGGTGATCGCCTGATTGGCTTTCAGGCCCATGTACTTCAAGGCGCGCTCGATCGAGCCACGCTTGACCAGATCGGCTTCCTGCGCCGGATCGGGCACATGCTGATCCACGGCCACGACCATTTCCGGCGAAGTACCCCAGCTGACTTGCGGCTTGATTTGGGTCGCGTCGAGCTCAACCACGGTGTCGAACACCGCGTCGTCGTCGGACACCAGGTCTTTCCAGGCCTCGACGGCTGCGTCCCACTGCTCGGCAGTCGGTGCGAAAGGACGACCCTTCACGTAGGCAATGGTCTTGTCATCGGTCGCCACCAGCCCGACACGGGCGCCGGCTTCGATGGACATGTTGCAGATGGTCATGCGGCCTTCGACGGACAGGTCGCGAATGGCGCTGCCGGCGAATTCGATGGCATGGCCGTTGCCGCCGGCGGTGCCGATCTTGCCGATGATGGCCAGGACGATGTCCTTGGCCGTGACGCCGAACGGCAGCTTGCCTTCGACCTTCACTTGCATGTTCTTCATTTTCTTCGCGACCAAACACTGAGTCGCGAGGACGTGCTCGACCTCGGAAGTGCCGATGCCGTGGGCCAGCGCGCCGAATGCGCCGTGGGTGGACGTATGCGAGTCGCCGCAGACCACGGTCATGCCCGGCAAGGTCGCGCCCTGCTCGGGACCGATCACGTGAACGATGCCCTGACGGATGTCGTTCATCTTGAATTCGGTGATGCCGTACTCGTCGCAGTTGTCATCCAGGGTCTTGACCTGCAAGCGCGACACTTGATCGACGATGGCGTCGACGCCGTCCTTGCGGTCGGGGGTGGTCGGCACGTTATGGTCGACGGTGGCGACGTTGGCGTCGATGCGCCATGGTGAGCGTCCGGCCAGGCGCAAGCCCTCGAAAGCCTGAGGCGACGTCACTTCGTGAATGATGTGACGGTCGATGTAGAGCAGCGCAGAGCCATCGTCGCGCTGCTTGACCAAATGCGAATCCCAGAGCTTGTCGTAGAGCGTTTTGCCGGCCATCAGACGGTTCCTCATCAGCGTATTTCTATGCCCCGGCCGCCGATGTCGAGATGACACCGTAAAGACCCTTGGCTTGTGGGGGTGATGCTATGGAATATGCTTAAATAACTCAAATTCATATTTTTCATGCTTTGCATAACCAACAGGAATCCGAGATGGATCTGGCTAATCTCAATGCCTTCATTGCCATCGCCGAGATGGGCAGCTTCTCGGCCGCTGGCGAGCGCCTGCACCTGACTCAGCCGGCGGTCAGCAAGCGCATCGCCGGTCTGGAGCAGCAGCTGGACGTGCGGCTTTTTGATCGGCTGGGCCGTGAGGTCAGCCTGACCGAAGCCGGACGCGCCCTGCTCCCCCGCGCTTATCAGATCCTCAATGTGCTGGACGACACCCGTCGCGCGCTGACCAACCTGACCGGCGAGGTCGCCGGGCGTCTGACCCTGGCGACCAGTCACCACATCGGTTTGCACCGGTTGCCTACGCTATTAAGGGCGTTTACCAAGACCTACCCGGACGTCGCGCTGGACATTCAGTTTCTCGATTCGGAAGTGGCCTACGAAGAAATCCTCCACGGCCGTGCGGAGCTGGCGGTGATCACCTTGGCACCCGAGCCCCACGCGCTGGTGAAAGCCGTCAAGGTCTGGGACGACCCGCTGGATTTCGTCGCCGCGCCCGAGCACCCGCTGGCGACCCGGAAAAACGTCAGCCTGGCCGACCTCGCCCGCTACCCGGCGGTGTTTCCGGGCGAGAACACCTTCACCCACCACATCGTCAGCGAGCTCTGTGAGTCGCAGGGGCTGAAGCCGAATATCGCCATGAGCACCAACTATATGGAGACGATCAAGATGATGGTGTCCATCGGACTGGCCTGGAGCGTGCTGCCCCGGACCATGCTCGACGAGCAAGTCACCCCCATCCCGTTGCCGGGTGTCCAGTTACGGCGGCAGTTGGGGTATATCGTCCACACCGAACGCACGCTGTCTAACGCGGCGCGGGCGTTCATGGCGTTGCTGGATGCGCAAGCTGCAGGACTGGAGCAATCGCCCGCGCGCTGAGCGCGCACAAAAAAGGCGCCCCGCAGGGCGCCTTCTCACGCTGACTCTGGATCAGTGAGTCAGGGTTTTCTGGGCATTGATCTGGATGCGTTTTGGCTTGGCCTCTTCAGGCACCAGACGCAGCAGGTCAATGTTCAACAGGCCGCTGGCCAGAGCAGCGTTCTTGACCTCAATGTGGTCAGCCAGGCGGAACGACAGCTTGAAGGCACGCTGGGCGATGCCCTGGTGCAGGAAGGTCACGCCTTCCGCCGTATTCTCGCGCTTGTTGCCGGTGACGGTCAGTACGCCCTTCTCGACTTGCAGCTCCAGGTCTTCCTCCTGGAAACCCGCTGCCGCGATGACAATGCGGTATTGGTCATCAGCGTGTTTCTCGACGTTGTAGGGAGGGTAGCTGCTGGCCGACTCGTTGCGCGCCGCCGACTCGAACAGGTCATTGAAGCGGTCAAAGCCAACGGAGTGACGGAACAGTGGAGCCAGGGAAAATGCAGTAGTCATCTGAAAATCTCCTGATAAATCAGCAAGTGGTTATCGCCGCGACCCGACTTCGGCATCGCGTAATCCCAAAATAGGGACGGCCATTTGCGTTTCAAGAGTCGTGCAAAAAAATTTTCAGGCGGCTTCCGGCACGCTCACACCGAGCATCTGGCTGATCCGCTCGCAGTCGGTTTCGCGGCGCAGGGCATCGAACAGGACGGTCGCTTCGGGGTAGCTTTTGGTGAGCAGGACCACCCACTGCTTGAGGCGGCCCGGCGCTTGAACGCGGGTCATCTTGGCCATGGCCTGCAACCAGAAATCCCGCAGCAGGGGCTGCAATTCGGCCCAAGTCATGGGGATGACCTCACGCCCGGCTTGCGCCGCGGCGATCTGCCGGCCCAGGTCCGGACGCGCCACCAGACCGCGGCCGATCATGATGTCGCGGGCGCCACAGATCTCCCGGCAGCGGCGCCAGTCGTCGACGGTCCAGATCTCGCCGTTGGCGATGATCGGAATCTTCACCACGTCCTGAATCTTGCCAATCCACTCCCAGTGCGCCGGCGGCTTGTAGCCGTCGACCTTGGTCCGGGCGTGGACGACGATGTGCTCCGCGCCGCCCGCTTCCAGGGCCCGGGCGCAATCCAGCGCCGGTTCAGTGCTGTCGTAGCCCAGGCGCATCTTGGCGGTGACCGGAATGTGCGCAGGCACGGCGCGGCGTACGTGACTGAGGATGGTGTGCAGCAGCTCCGGCTCCTTGAGCAACACCGCCCCGCCTCGGGATTTGTTGACGGTCTTGGCGGGGCAGCCAAAATTCAGGTCGATAACCGGCGCCCCCAGTTCGGCCGCGAAGGCTGCGTTCTCGGCCAGACATACCGGGTCCGACCCCAGTAGCTGCACACGCAAGGGCACGCCGGCGCGGGTCTTCGAGCCCTGCAACAGCTCGGACGCGAGCTTGTGGAAGTAATGCTCCGGCAAGACGCGCTCGGTCACCCGGATGAATTCGGTCACGCACCAGTCGATGCCGCCGACTTGCGTCAGCACGTCACGCAGGATGTCGTCGACCAGGCCTTCCATGGGTGCCAGGGCAATTTGCATGGGGTCACACTCGAAAAAAAGTCCGGCAGTTTACGCAGAGGCCGGCGAATTGGATACGGTTTACGCGCGCCGAGCGTCAGGAGACCGCGCGGTGCAAGCCTGCGGCGTAGCCGTCGATGAACTCGCTCGGCATGCGCTTGGGTTTACCCGACGACAGTTCGATGCAGACGAAGGTGGTCTGCGCGCGCAGCAAGGTCACGCCATCACTGGGCCGCTTGAGCTGGAAGCGCCGGGTCATTTTCAGGCGTTGATCCCAGTCGACGATCCAGGTCGCCAGTTGCAGTTCGTCATCCTGATAGGCGCTGGCCAAGTAGTCGATCTCATGCCGCACCACGGCCATGGCCCGGTCGAGTCGACGGTACTCGGTCAGGTCCAGGCCCAGTTGCTGGGAATGCCGCCATGCGCAGCGTTCGAGCCAGGTGACATACACCGCGTTGTTGGCGTGACCCAGGCCGTCGATATCCTCCTCGCCCACCTGCAGATCGATGACGAACGGCGTTGCCAGATCCCAGACCATTTCTTAATGCCCTATCAAATTCATCACCCGGGCAGTGTAACTAAAAGCATCGGACAAGAAATGGTCCAGCCGGGGACAGATTAATTTACGGTGAAGCGTTGTAAATAAATCAGTCCCCTCAGCCCAAAATTGAGGGTGCCCACGCTGGCCTCTTCCCGGCTGAAGCCAGTCCTACAATGGCATCACAGCACCGCCGATTTCGCCGCCCTCAACACGCGGTCTGACAGCTCACCGGGCCCCAGGGCTCGGGCGAGGGCCAGGCCGCCGACCATCAATGCGATATCGGCCAGGGTCTTGTCGGATTCTTCAGGGCTGGCAGCGAGCTGTGCCACCATCAGTTCGACGTGTTCCGCCAGGGCGTTGCGAAAATCCTCGGACAGACGCGCCATCTCCCCGATCGCTGTCGGCAACGGGCACGCGTGCTCTTCGGCGTCGCGATGCCTGCGCGACAGGTAAAACGCGGCCAGCAGCGCGCGACGCTCCTCACCCGGCAATTGACCGTCGATGCCGGCGACCATCTCACGGCGTTCCACCAGCAACTGGCGGAACGCTTCAAGCATCAGCGCTTCCTTGCTGTCGAAATGCGCGTAGAAGCCGCCTACCGTCAGCCCGGCTGCGCCCATGATCTCGTTGACGCTGGGTTCGATCGGGCCGCGGGCGATCAACGCGGTGCTGGCAGCTGTGAGAATGCGTTCGCGGGTCTGTGCTTTTTTATCGTTCATGACCGCCTCCGGGATGATGGCGATAATATTATCCTCATCATGTGCATTGGCAAGGACGACACCGGTGCTTGGGATGAACGATGGGCAGATGAACGAAGAGAGAGGCAAAGAAAGGCAGGGTCTGGAACCAAACCCCGGAAAAACAAAAGGGCCATTCAATAATCGAATGACCCTTGGTCTCGCAGAGCGAGAAATCGTGGCGTCCCCTAGGGGACTCGAACCCCTGTTACCGCCGTGAAAGGGCGGTGTCCTAGGCCACTAGACGAAGGGGACGCAAAACCTTCGAGCAGATTCGCCGATGACAACTGACGAACCCTGGCAGAAATTGGTGGAGCTAAGCGGGATCGAACCGCTGACCTCCTGCATGCCATGCAGGCGCTCTCCCAGCTGAGCTATAGCCCCGGATTTACGCCTTTCGGCGGAGATCAGCTCTAAAGCCTCACTCGGTAAAACTGGCGTCCCCTAGGGGACTCGAACCCCTGTTACCGCCGTGAAAGGGCGGTGTCCTAGGCCACTAGACGAAGGGGACGTAACCCTTGCGTACCGCCTCGGTGCTGGTTCCGGAGCGGGACAAACTTCAAGGCAGTAAAGCAAACCTTGAAGCTTCTAATTTGGTGGAGCTTAGCGGGATCGAACCGCTGACCTCCTGCATGCCATGCAGGCGCTCTCCCAGCTGAGCTAAAGCCCCACAATACAATTACGTAGAACGCCGCGTTACCGCGTATTTCTGCGTTGCCGTGTGGACGGGGCGCATATTAAGTGCGACCCACAAAGCTGTCAAACTCTTTTTCAAACAATTCCAAAAGAATTTTCCGGGATAACAATCACTTACCGCCTCCCGAAAACCGGCCCACGCCGGCCAACGGGCCATCGCTCAATGGCCCTGAGTAATTCAGGTGGTCACTCAGCCGATGGCGCCGAGCAGCTTCTCCCATTCTTTGTTCTCTTTCTTCGACACCCCGCCCAGCATGTCCAGCGCCTGGCGCAGACGGAAACGGGTCAGGTCCGGGCCCAGAATCTCCATGGCGTCGGTGACCGATACCGAATTCGCCTGACCGGTGATGGCGGCGAACATCAGTGGCATGGCGTCCCGCAGCTTCAGTTCCAGGTGCTCGACCACTGCCTGAATGCAACCGGTGATCTTGTCCTTCTCCCACTGACGCAGGGATTCCAGCTTCCACAGGATCAGCTGAATGACCTGACGCACCTGTTCCGGCGACAGCTTCTTGTGTTCGAACAGCTTCGCGTCCGGCGTCACGCCACCGGCGAAGAAGAAGCCGCCCAGCGGCGCGATCTGGCTGAACGTCTCGACGCGGCCCTGAACGTGGGGGGCGATCTTCATCATGTAGTCGCTGTTGAACGCCCACTTCTGCACGCGGGTGGCGAACTCTTCCACCGGCAGTTCACGCAGCCATTGGCCGTTGAGCCACGACAGCTTCTCGATGTCGAAAATCGGTCCGCCCAGGGACACGCGGGTCAGATCGAAGTGTTCGACCATTTCATCCAGCGAGAACTTTTCGCGCTCGTCGGGCATCGACCAGCCCATGCGACCGAGGTAGTTGAGCATCGCTTCCGGCATGAAGCCCATGCGCTCGTAGAACGTCACCGAGGTCGGATTCTTGCGCTTGGAGAGTTTGCTCTTGTCCGGGTTACGCAGCAGCGGCATGTAGCACAGCGCCGGCTTTTCCCAGCCGAAGTACTCGTAGAGCAGGATCAGCTTCGGTGCCGACGGCAGCCACTCTTCGCCGCGCAGCACGTGGGTGATGCCCATCAGGTGGTCGTCGACGACGTTGGCCAGGAAGTAGGTCGGCAGGCCGTCGGTCTTCATCAGGACCTGCATGTCCATGCGGTCCCACGGGATTTCGACTTCGCCACGGAGGATGTCCGGTACCACGCAGACGCCTTCGCTCGGCACCTTCATGCGGATCACATGGGGTTCGCCGGCGGCCAGGCGGCGCTCGACTTCTTCTTTCGACAGCAGCAGCGCGCGGCCGTCGTAGCGCGGGGTTTCGCCCCGGGCGGTCTGCTCGGCGCGCATCTGGTCCAGCTCTTCAGCGGTGCAGAAGCACGGGAAGGCATGACCGGCGTCGACCAGTTCCTGCACGTACTTCTTGTAGATGTCGCCGCGCTCGCTCTGGCGATACGGGCCATGGGGACCGCCGACGTCGGGGCCTTCGCTCCACTCGATGCCGAGCCAGCGCAGGGCGTCGAAAATCTGTTGTTCGGACTCGCGGGTCGAGCGCAGTTGATCGGTGTCTTCAATGCGCAGGATGAATTCGCCGCCATGCTGTTTGGCGAAGCAATAGTTGAACAGCGCGATGTAGGCCGTGCCAACGTGGGGGTCGCCGGTGGGCGATGGCGCGATGCGGGTGCGAACGGTGGTCATGGAAAATCCCGGATAGGTCGAACAAGCCGCGAATGTTAACAGGCGCGGGCTGCGCGGCTCCAGCGCGGACGCTTGATGGAGCGCAGAATCGTGGTAATGGCAGGACAGGCGGCCCCGCCCTCGCCGCCCGGCACGCGTCGCCACGCATGTTGCAACGAATGCCGCGCCATCAGTGGCGGTCATGATCGCGACGATGGCTAGGTGCCAGACCGCCAACCCTGATAAATTTGTGTACATTCCAATAATTCAGAACGCCCATGCCCGCCCAACTCAAGCGCCGCCTGTTCATCTTCTTCGTGGTGGTCCTGCTGATCGCCCTCGCCTTCTTCGCCCAGTGGTACCTGAAAGGACGCTTTCACGAGTCCACCGACAACGCCTACGTGCAGGGTGAAATCACCCGGGTGTCCAGCCAGCTCGGCGCGCGGATCAACGAGGTGTTGGTGCAGGACAATCAGCACGTGGAAAAAGGCCAGTTGCTGGTGCGGCTTGAGCCGGATGATTTTCGCCTTGCCATCGACCGGGCCCAGGCGACCCTGGCAACCCGCGAGGCGGAGCGCCTGCAGGCACAGAGCCGCTTGACCCAGCAGTCGAGCCTGATCGCCGCCAGCGATGCGCAGGTGCAAGCGAATCAGGCGACCCTCGGGCGCACGCAACTGGACCTGGCGCGACTGCAAAAGCTGCGCACCCCGGGCTTCGTCTCGGAAGCCCAGGTGACCACCATGACCGCCGACAGCAACGTTGCCCGCTCCCAGGTCACCAAGGCCCAGGCCGATGCCCAGAGTCAGCGCCAGCAGGTCAACGCGCTGAACGCCGAGATCAAACGCCTCGACGCGCAGATCGCCACCGCCCGTGCCGACTTGGCCCAGGCGCAGATCAATGTGCAGCGCACCGAGATCCACTCGCCCCTCAGCGGGCTGGTCGGCCAGCGGGCGGCGCGCAGTGGCCAGTTCGTTCAGGCCGGCGCGTATCTGCTGTCGATCGTGCCGGGCCAGGACATCTGGGTGCAGGCCAATTTCAAGGAAACCCAGATCGAGCACATGGAGATCGGTCAGGTCGCCCAGCTGACCTTCGACAGCTTTCCCGGCACGCCCATCAAGGGCCGCGTCGACAGCCTGTTTGCCGCCTCCGGTGCGCAGTTCAGCCTGCTGCCGCCGGACAACGCCACCGGCAACTTCACCAAGGTCGTGCAGCGCATCCCGGTCAAGCTGACTTTCGCGCCGGACAACCCGCTGCACGGCAAGATTCGCCCGGGCATGTCGGTGACCGTTTCAGTCGATATCCGGCCGCCGAACGACGCCCGACATGGCCAGTGACGAACTGATCCGCCCGGTCGGCGAACCGACCCGGCGCGACTGGATTGCCGTGATGAGCGTCATGCTTGGCGCGTTCATGGCGGTCCTTGATATCCAGATCACCAACTCGTCGCTCAAGGACATTCAGGGCGCGCTGTCGGCGACACTGGAAGAAGGCTCATGGATTTCCACCTCGTATCTGGTGGCGGAAATCATCATGATCCCGCTGACGGCCTGGTTGGTGCAGTTGCTCTCGGCGCGGCGCCTGGCGGTCTGGGTGTCGGTGGGGTTTCTGCTGTCGTCCCTGCTCTGCTCGATGGCCTGGAGCCTTGAAAGCATGATCGTCTTCCGCGCCCTGCAGGGTTTCACCGGCGGCGCGCTGATCCCGCTGGCGTTCACCCTGACCTTGATCAAACTGCCGGAGCATCACCGGGCCAAAGGCATGGCGCTGTTCGCTATGACCGCCACTTTCGCCCCGTCCATCGGCCCGACCCTGGGCGGCTGGCTGACGGAGAACTTCGGCTGGGAGTACATCTTTTACATCAACATCCCGCCAGGGCTGGTGATGATCGGCGGCCTGCTCTACGGGCTGGAGAAAAAGGCGCCCCACTGGGAATTGCTCAAGAGCACCGACTACGCCGGCATCGTCACCCTGGGGGTCGGGCTGGGCTGCCTGCAGGTGTTTATTGAAGAGGGGCATCGCAAGGACTGGCTGGAATCGAACCTGATCGTCGGCCTGGGCAGCATTGCGCTGGTGAGCCTGATCAGCTTTGTGATCATTCAGTTTTCCAAGGACAAACCGCTCATCAATCTGGGCATTCTCGGCAACCGCAATTTTGGGCTGTCGAGTATTTCCAGCGTGGGCATGGGCGTCGGGCTGTATGGCTCGATCTATCTGCTGCCGCTGTACCTGGCGCAGATTCAGGGCTACAACGCCCAGCAGATCGGTGAGGTGATCATGTGGATGGGCGTGCCCCAGCTGTTTCTGATTCCGCTGGTGCCGCAACTGATGAAGGTCATCTCGCCGAAGCTGCTGTGTACACTGGGGTTTGGCTTGTTCGGGCTGGCGAGCTTTTCGTCCGGCGTGCTCAATCCGGATTTCGCCGGGCCTCAGTTCAATCAGATTCAGCTCGTGCGGGCGCTGGGTCAGCCGCTGATCATGGTGACTATTTCGCTGATCGCCACAGCGTTCATTCAGCCCCAGGACGCGGGGTCGGCGTCGAGCCTGTTTAACATTCTGCGGAATCTGGGCGGCGCCATCGGCATTGCGCTGCTGGCGACGTTGCTGGATGCGCGGACCAAGACCTACTTCGACTACTTGCGCGAATCGATCTCCCCCGCCAACCCGCAAGTCGCCGAACGCATGGCGATGCTCACCGACCGGTTGGGCAGTGAAACGGCGGCGTTGGGCAAGCTCAGCGAGATCGCCCATCAACAGGCGGCGATCATGGCCTACAACGACGCCTTTCATTTTGTCGGGATTGCGCTGGGGATCAGCATGCTGGCGGTGCTGTTGACGCGGAAGTTGCCTTCGGGGGTCGAGAGTGGCGCGGCGCATTAAGCCGCCCTGAAACGCCGAGAACGCCTTCGTGAGCAACCTCACTCCCACAAGGTCCAGCGGCGTGGCCGGGATTCCAAGTCGAACACAACCCCTGTGGGAGCGAGCTTGCTCGCGAAAGCGTCGGCACATCCGCCGCATCTCCATCTGCAGGACCAGCCTTCGTGAGCAACCTCACTCCCACAAGGCCCAGCGGCGTGGCCGAGATTCCAAGTCAACCGGGATCGTGTGGGAGCGCCACCCCGGTCACTCCCGCGAGTCCTCAAACTGCCAGCAGGCGCTCGCGCAGTTTGCCGATCTCGTCACGCATTTGTGCCGCGGCTTCGAACTCCAGGTCGCGGGCCAGTTGGTACATCTTCTCTTCCAGCTGACGAATGCGTTTGGTGATTTCGCTCGGCGAGCGCAGTTCGGCCTCGTACTTGGCGTTCTCTTCGGCGGCTTTGGCCATGCCTTTGCGCTTCTTGCTGCGCGAGCCGGGCACGGTGGCGCCTTCCATGATGTCGGCGACGTCCTTGATCACGCTTTTCGGCGTGATGCCGTTGGCCAGGTTGAACGCGATCTGCTTTTCGCGACGGCGATCGGTTTCTTCGATCGCACGCTCCATGGAACCCGTGATGCGATCGGCGTACAGGATCGCGCGGCCGTTGAGGTTACGCGCGGCCCGGCCGATGGTCTGGATCAGCGAGCGCTCGGAACGCAGGAAGCCTTCCTTGTCGGCATCCAGAATCGCCACCAGCGACACCTCCGGCATATCCAGGCCTTCGCGCAGCAAGTTGATCCCCACCAGCACGTCGAAGGTGCCCAGGCGCAGGTCGCGGATGATCTCGACGCGCTCGACGGTGTCGATGTCCGAGTGCAGGTAACGCACGCGCACGCCGTGGTCGGCCAGGTAATCGGTGAGGTCTTCGGACATGCGCTTGGTCAGCGTGGTCACCAGCACCCGCTCCTCGATCGCCACGCGCTTGTGGATCTCCGAGAGCAGGTCGTCGACCTGGGTCAGCGCCGGACGGATCTCGATCTGCGGGTCGACCAGACCGGTCGGCCGCACCACTTGCTCGACGATGCGGCCCGCGTGCTCGGCTTCGTAGTTACCCGGCGTCGCTGAGACGAAAATGGTCTGCGGGCTGACGTTTTCCCACTCATCGAAACGCATCGGCCGGTTGTCCAGCGCCGATGGCAGGCGGAAACCGTATTCCACCAGCGTCTCTTTGCGCGATCGGTCGCCCTTATACATGGCCCCGACCTGGGGCACGCTGACGTGGGATTCGTCGATCACCAGCAGCGCGTCAGCGGGCAGGTAGTCGTAGAGTGTCGGCGGCGGCGCGCCAGAAGGACGCCCGGAAAGGTAGCGCGAGTAGTTTTCGATGCCGTTGCAGTAACCCAGCTCGAGGATCATCTCCAGGTCGAAACGGGTGCGCTGCTCCAGACGCTGGGCTTCCACCAGCTTGTTGGCGCCGCGCAGGTATTCCAGACGCTCGTTCAGCTCGACCTTGATGCCTTCCATCGCCTCCAGCAGCGTTTCCCGCGGGGTCACGTAGTGGCTCTTCGGGTAGAAGGTGAAGCGCGGCAGTTTGCGAATCACCTCCCCGGTCAGCGGATCGAAGGCAGAAAGGCTCTCGACCTCGTCATCGAACAGCTCGATGCGGATGGCTTCCAGGTCCGATTCCGCCGGGAACACGTCGATCACGTCGCCGCGCACCCGGAAGGTCGCCCGGGCGAAATCCATGTCGTTGCGGGTGTATTGCAGGTCGGCCAGGCGACGCAGCAAAGCGCGCTGGTCGAGCTTGTCGCCGCGATCCACATGCAGAACCATGCGCAGGTAGGTTTCCGGACTGCCCAGACCATAAATGCACGACACCGTGGTGACGATGATCGAGTCTTTGCGCTCCAGCAGCGCTTTGGTCGCGGACAGGCGCATCTGCTCGATGTGGTCGTTGATCGACGCGTCCTTCTCGATGAAGGTGTCCGACGACGGCACGTAGGCTTCGGGCTGGTAGTAGTCGTAGTAGGAAACGAAGTACTCGACCGAGTTGTTCGGGAAAAACGCCTTGAACTCGCCGTACAGCTGGGCGGCCAGGGTCTTGTTCGGCGCCAGCACCAGGGTCGGGCGCTGCACTTGCTGAATGACGTTGGCGATGCTGAAGGTTTTGCCCGAACCGGTTACACCGAGCAGGGTCTGGTGCGACAGGCCGGCGTCGATGCCTTCAACCAACTGACGAATCGCCTCCGGTTGATCGCCGGCCGGCTCAAAACGGGTAACGAGCTGAAACTCGGACATAACGTACCTCTGGAGGGGCCACTGCCGGATGAATCCCGCAGCAACGCAATTGAGCACGGACGGCTGATCCCGCCAGGGAAAAGACGTACATAAAAGAAGTGATGGGACTACAAGTGGAGTCGACGGCGCCACCTTTCAAGCCACCCTCCGCAGATTAGTCCGCGGCACGGGACTAACGGTCGAAAAATTTCGCGAAAAACCCTGAAAAACCTGCGCGGGACTGTCGCCCGCACTGGCGCAGGCCTTTATACTTGCTCCCCGTTTGTGCACCGCTCTAGTGCAATCGGCTGGAGCGACGCGACCCATTCACTCCCCACTCAGAGCCCCCGCACAATGAGCCTGTTCTCCGCTGTCGAAATGGCACCACGCGATCCAATCCTGGGCCTCAACGAAGCATTCAACGCCGATACCCGCACGACCAAGGTCAATCTGGGTGTCGGCGTTTACAGCAACGAAGAAGGGAAAATTCCGCTGCTGCGCGCCGTTGTCGAAGCGGAAGAAAACCGGGTGGCCCAACACCTGCCCCGCGGCTACCTGCCCATCGACGGCATCGCTGCCTACGACAAGGCCGTGCAAACCCTGCTGTTCGGCGCTGAGTCGCCGCTGCTGGCTTCGGGCCAAGTGATGACGGTCCAGGCGGTCGGCGGTACGGGCGCTCTGAAAATCGGCGCGGACTTCCTCAAGCAGCTCTCCCCTGACGCCGTTGTGGCGATCAGCGACCCAAGCTGGGAAAACCATCGCGCGCTGTTCGAAACCGCCGGTTTCCCGGTGCAGAACTACCGTTACTACGACGCCGCCACCCATGACGTGAACCGCACGGGCATGCTGGAGGATCTGCAGAACCTGCCGTCCGGCTCGATCATCGTGCTGCACGCCTGCTGCCATAACCCCACTGGCGTTGACCTGACCCTGGAAGACTGGAAGAAGGTGCTTGAGGTGCTGAAGGCCAAGGGTCATGTGCCGTTTCTGGACATGGCGTACCAGGGCTTCGGTGACGGGATTGACGAGGACGCAGCGGCAGTGCGCTTGTTCGCTGACAGCGGCATGACGTTCTTTGCTTCCAGTTCGTTTTCGAAGTCGTTTTCGCTGTATGGCGAGCGGGTCGGTGCGTTGTCGATCGTGACGGACTCGAAGGAAGAGACGGCGCGGGTGTTGTCTCAGGTGAAGCGTGTGATCCGCACGAACTATTCCAACCCGCCGACCCATGGCGCGTCGATTGTGGCGACGGTGTTGAACAGCCCTGAGTTGCGTGCCAAGTGGGAGGAGGAGCTGGGCGAGATGCGCCTGCGGATTCGCGGGATGCGTGAGGAGATGACGCAGCGTTTGGCGAATAATGCGGCGGGGCAGGATTTCAGTTTTGTCGCACGTCAGCGGGGGATGTTTTCGTATTCGGGTCTGACGACGGCGCAGGTTCATCGTCTGCGCAATGAGTTCGGGATTTATGCGTTGGATACCGGGCGGATTTGTGTGGCGGCGTTGAATCAGGGGAATATCGGGGCTGTTACCGAGGCGATCCTGGCGGTTATCTAAACCGCCAAGATTTTAAGGTCAAGATCAGGAGCGTCTGCCTGGGGGCAGACTGTTTCGCCTTCGGCGAGTTACTTGGAAAAGCACCCCAAGTAACCAAGGGTGCTTGCTCCTGG
>NZ_MDEN01000039.1 GCF_001705435.1 Pseudomonas graminis | reverse complement strand
TGGTGTCCACGTATTTTTAAGTGGAGAACATCGCCCTTATTGCGGGGATCGGGTAGGTGACTTCGCCGGACGCTTACGTTTCACCGGCTTGAACGGAAACGTTGAGATTTTCCTTAAATCCGCAGACAAGGTCATCCAGGCGAAGCCTACTAATGAGCTTTTCTGCGCTGAAAGGGCTTGGGATCACCAGGCAGAGTCGGGTTTCATGAAAAAGGTCGAAGACGACTTCCAAGCTCTTGCTAATCGGATTCTTGGTAATGACCAAGCGTCATTCCAAAAGGCAGACTTAACAGTCATTAATGAGTTCTATTGCCTGTGGAACATTCGCGCGGGTCACAAGCAGGACAGGGTAAAGGATCAATCCATTTACGTGGAGAATTTGCTCGGACTGTCACGTGTGTATACCAAGGATGAGCAAGAGCAGTTGGAGAAAGCAGGCATCGGCACAATTCGAGGAGACTTCACGGTGGCGGGCAGATTCTTGGCTAGTCCGAGCATCAGGCTGGATGTAGCCAGAGCTGCGAAGGATATGGGGGACTCAAACTGGAATATCCTGTGTGCCATGGAGGGAGAGTTCATCGTGCCGGACAACGCTAAGCGCATGCCAATGTTGCCTCTCAGTCCGACAACATGTCTGTGGTATAGGCCAACTAAGCCTGTTGCACCCGTTGAACAGCTGTCCATTGGGGAGGTGGCGTGGATCAACCAAGCTGCCATTGAAGCCAGCACAGACTATTACTTTGCCCGCGATCTCTCACTTTGCCCCTGTGGTGCAGGATGAAGAAGCGAGGCGGCTTGTGATATTGGCCAAGAAAATCCAAAGCGCTGAGGACAAGATGCTTACTCACACTTAAGACGCACGAGTGGGAAAGATCGTGAAGCTCAATGTCCATTGACGCCCAAACACGAGCGCGCGAGTGCCAGCGCACTTCAGATCCTCTCCCAATAAGGGGTTGTACTCCTCGTTCGAGGGCACCTGTTTGAGCGTCGACAGCGCACGCAGCTTAGGTGAGCATGAGGTTTATCACTGGCAAAAGGAGCGCCACACATGGACTGCAATCAACCCATGATCGCATGGTCATCCGCTTGGGCATTGGTAGGAGGTCTTGCCGTATGCACTGGGTGTATGCGGGGCCAATCCATCTCGCTCAGTGAGGACGTATTGCCCCATGAGCCAAGCTGCAAAGCTAAGGGTCAAGTGGCGCGGATGCCCTGGGCTGAGCTGCATCAGATCCTGGACTTCCAGCGCGGTTGACGGCTGGGGCAAGACGGACTGAGCGCACGCCGAAGCACTGGCCAGTCTACCTAGACCAAATCATGCCAACAGCCTGGGTATGCCTATAAAGGGCTGGGATGCGCGAGATTTAGCTCAGTTCACCAACGTACTCTTCTCGCCACAGCGTGCGCACGGAGGGCATCCTCCTTAGCAATCGTCCCACACGCTTGAGAAGGTGCTTGAAACCCTCACTGCCCCCACCGCAAGGTCTCAGAGCTCCCAGCCAGCATCGTACAGATCTCGCTTTATTGCACCCAGCCATTCGTTTTTGTAGTTAGCTCGAGAAAAATTTATGGCTACTTCAGGAGTAAGAGCCCAGTTGGAGTTTAAAAATATAGTACGGTTGATTTCATCCAGCCTTTCCGGGCTGTAACTAAGCAGAGCTTCTATGAAACGACTCACTTCCGGCTCGGAGACGGCCAGGCGTTCTTGAGCAAGAAACGTTGCAATTGACCGTTGAAGCTTACCGTGAAGTCGGTGATGGCTTGCAAGTTTTCGGATACTGACCTGCGGCGCTTGAGTGGTGAGCGCCAACTCGCGATGTTGGATGTAAGATGCTATGTCAAAATCGTAGCAGATGACCTCATCATCCTCATACGGATGTAGATGCTCGTTTTTATAGAAGTCTTTTTGCCCTTTAAGAGAGCTATTGCAAGGATGGCAGCTCGGTATCAGGTTGTAGAGCGACAAGGCAAGATAGGGATACTTGTGTTTGGGGTAAAAGTGATCAAGGGTAGGTCGCAAGGCGCCACTTTTGCTGTCTCGGTATATGGTTACGGCTAAGCTCTGCTGGCAGTAAGGGCACAAGCGGTAGTCAGCAGTCATGCACAAGCTGTAAGCGTTCCAGTTCTTGGTACTTTTTGCGGCGAATCGGCCATAGTCGAAAATTCTAGTGCATTCCTCTTGAAAGGCGATGCGCTCGGCTTTTGCTACCGTTTTTAGCTTCTGTTCAGTAAGGCTGATAATTTTCCTCAATGCGTCTGGGCGAGCGATAGCCAAGCAACCGCCGTGCGCTGTCAGCAGCTCACCGATCAGCGCATTCCTAGGTGGCAGGGCGTTGTTGATTTTGCCCTCGACGAAAAGTTTATGCTTCTGCATAACAGCATTTGACCAGATATCTGAAATATTAATTTGCATATCAAACCTCTGGCTTCCGAAGTTTTTGCTCAAAAACCGCTTTTCTGACCTGCCTGCGGATCACAGGGTCTCCAATCATGTCAATCCGCTCGGGTGACACCTCCATCCCTTCCGATATCTCTGCCACAACGCTTTTGATCGCTTGGGCCGCGAACGCACCCATGGTACCGGTCTGGCCTACTTGACGAACCACTGCGTCTAACGGGGCTCCAAACGACTCGCTAGGAGATAAAGAAGGAGAGTCTTCCATCAAATCCTCTAACCAAGTTTTGCCATCGAGGATAGAAATGCATTCACGGGGAAAGTCCGACATGAGCACCGGCGAGTGAGTTGCGAGTACGACTTGAACACTCCTGAACTTTTTCTTCAATAGTGCTGATGTCTTATCCAAGTAGCTTACGTATTTCTGCTGCCATCCTAAATGCAGGAAGGCGTCCCCCTCATCAATCAATAGCAACAAGCTTTCATATGGGTGTTCTTTCAGAAGTTTTGTGCATGCTATTTCAATACTTGAAAATTGGTGTATTAATGCTGCTGCTCCAGAGCTGATTTCGCTCAAGCTCAATTGGCCAAGTTTTCCGAGTTGCAAAGCTTTAATTAATTCACTTTGCTCGTCATTGACATGATATAAAGAGCGCATTATGTTCGGGTCATTCAAGACATTCGCGAGCTTATGAAGCTTGATCAGGGTCTCGTCAAAATTTTTCTTGGGGACTGTAGGGCTTTTAGAGGTAGGGCGACTGAATGAAAAGCCTAAAGCCGCAAGGATTTGATTTTGACCACTGCTTGAATGCGAGCGACCCAGTTGAACATACGAAAACGCCCTGATTTTCAGTGGGAAATCAGGGCCTATTTGACGTCGTAAGGCCGTGGCGAAATCACTGGTTAACAAGCTCCGATCTTCCTTTAGAGATTCCTCTAGCCGCCAATCTCGGGTTCCGTCAACACCCACTCTCCGCCGGTTGAGTTCTTCGTACCGATCCTTGAACGGAATTATCCATTCGTTGGTGATGTCTCTGTATTTCCTAAATACTTGAGCCATCACTTGATTAATAGCTGATTCTGATAATAGGACAGGCCTAAGAGGTGAATCTTTTATCATGCTGCGACATGGATAATCGCAGTTCTGGAGCGAGCAGCACGGAGATCCGCCGAGCGACATTCACCCCCTCAAAGACACGGCCGAGGCTAGGAGTTCTCCTTAAAGGCTCAAACCGTTTTGAATTTTGAGGCTCGAACAGGGTTGAGCTTTCCGGGAATAACCGGGTAGAGGTACTTATCGACCCTTGTCGACCACTTGGTCAACCGCACAAATAGCTCGCGGCCGTAAAAGACCCATATCGGCATTTGATACGCACGCTATAACGATATCTGGCCGGAGCCGCGCATCGCCCCGAAGCCACGCAGGGATAAACTCCTACCCTCGCTTGCACTTAAGACGGAGAGCAAGGATTCTGTATCCTCCTGCCCCGCGGCAATGCGCTAAGAGGCTCGCGAAGAGGACGCCTATACAGTTATGCTCGAGCTCTCTCATACCAGCTCGAACGATAAGAAGTAAAGCCTCCATGACAACAAGAAAAGAAGCACTCTCTCGCTTGGCCAGACTAGTGGTGGCTACCCGCAGCGAGATCCGGGCAGGGCTCCAAAACGTCGAAAAAGATTTGCGCGAAAGCGTGCATGGCTTAGACATTTGGGTAACTGGGGCACGGATTTCCTTAGGACAAATTGACGAGGATGCCTGGGAGTACGGCATGTTAAATTTTGATGGAAATAACCTGCGTATTCTACTATCAGATACCTTGGAGGACGCCCGAGCCCTCGGAACACCACAGGAGGGGATGATGACAGTTCGCTACATCAGTGACTTTAAGGATGATGCAAAACTGATTAAACTTGCCGCACCGGAATCAATCGACTCGCTCTGGTTAGCGCTGGAGCAGAAAATTAGAGAAAAGCTCGGCGAAGCAAAAAGCGCTGCAAGACTTCTATCGGAATTTTCGGAGGAGCAGAGCGAAAGTATTCATACAGACCTCGCCGGCTTGATGGAAGGTGACTATTTCGAAAAACAATGGGCTGATGCAAGATTAGCCATTGATGTAGACGCAAGCGACTCTCTCACGCGAACAACGCAATTTCTTGAGTCGGTTTGCCGGCACTATCTCAGTGAGAGGAAGATTCCATTTGGAAGCAGGAAAACAATATCAGAGTTCATCAACGCAGTAGTAGACGACTTCCCTCCCCTCCAGATGCCTGACGGGACTGACCATTCCAAGGACATCAAATCCCTGCTCGGGGGCGTGAAATCGATTGCTCAAGGAACCGGTGCTCTTAGAACTCATCTAGGCACCGCCCACGGCGGAAATAAGTCCGCCGACGCAGACGTCGCTCGACTCTCAAACAATTTGGCCGGAGCCGTTGCGATCTATATTCTGCAGAAACTCAAAGTGCACCTGACCCCCTGTTAGAGATGTTGCCCTGCGGCCAGTAGCTACCTCGTCATCAAAGTTGTGAAGATGTCTGCCGACACGAAAACTGCGGGCATTTTCTGATAATTTGGGCCCGAGCCTTAAAACCAGTTCTTCAAGGACATGAATCGTGACACCACCGAACATTGACTACATAGCGACTCAGAGAACATTAGAGCTCGCCGAAGAACTCCTGGCTACTTGTTCAGAGGATCTCAGCCACCAAGAATTCGAGCTAGAAACCGCAGACAAAGAACTTCGGACTGCAGAAGCCCTTGTTTCGCTTGTAAAGCGAAATGACTCAAGGAGCAAAGTTCTTAAAGACTGCGGTGAATATGGCAGCTTATATAGTGCGCAGATAGACGGGGTTGATTTGGAGCAGTGCCAACAATTTGTGCACACACTTCGATACAGGGCTACAGCCTTTCAGCAAAGAGTCGATCAGTGCAACCAAGCTATCAGCCTGTTGAGGAATGACATTTCAGATCTTAGAGCGGTGTTGGAAACGCCGTTTTACGACAGATATAAATATTTAGCTGTCATAGGCAGTGGCCCGGGCGCTGCGTTCTTTATCTATCGTCCAGTCAAATGGCTGGAGAAGTGGATGAGCCCACCGGTTTGCAACAAACTAAGGTCTTGGTAGCAGTTAACGGATATTCGACGTAACACTTGGACTTTAGCAGGTGCCATGTGCCCTCAAAGCACAATCCCCCGACCTACCGTGCTGGGTGGCCTACCGATGAGGATCATGGGTCCAAGTAGGTAATGGTGGTATGGGTAGATTCAGGCCGGTTAGCCCTCTGTAACTAGGTTCTGACAACCGATGACCCGCCAGTCAATGAGCCGCTGCATGGGCGGCCAGCCGCCGATTACCCTTATCCTCAGCAACTGTTTTAAAGTTCATGCTTGGCGACCGTTGATCTATAGCCGATCTAAATCTGAGGCCACAGGCTAAATGGGGAGGAAACGGGACACTCGATGGCCCGAGCTTTGAGCTGACCGTCCGTCAGAGCGCTGATCAGGATAAGGGCAAGGTTGCACACGAGCGGAGTTACCCATGGGGGGCGTCGGCAAGCAGTCCCCGGTAGGGATGTTGGATTGGCCTCGCGAGGAGTCCTCGTGTCTCAAGCCTCTGACTAGAGCCTTTGGGCGTGGACATTGCACGCTCAGGGTAAGCAATTGAGCGCGGCATGCTAGGCTAAGAAATAGGCGTGATAAGATTTCTGGGGATTTGGTGCAATCAGTAAAAGGCTGATGTAAATGATCGCTAGGCCCTGGTCACGCAGCTGCTTGATCAGCGCGAACAGGCGGTCGGTCTCCCGGGACGACAGCGGCGTGGTCGGCTCGTCCATCACCAGGATTTTCGCGTTGGCGTGCAGCGCCCGGGCAATCTCCACCAGTTGCCGCTCGGCAATGGACAGCACGCTGACCTTGGTGGAGGGTTTGAAATCGGCGCCCAGTCGCACTAGGACGTCGACGCAACCGGCCTCCATCGCTTTGCGATCGATGCTCCAGCCACGGCGCAATTCGCGGCCCAGGTAAATGTTCTCGGCGACGCTGAGGTTGGGGCAGAGACTCAGCTCCTGATAGATCACGGCGATGCCACGCGCTTTGGCAGACAACGGGTCGAATGCGCTCAGGGCCTGGCCGTCGATGCGGATCTCGCCACCGGCGTCGGCCTGGTAAGCGCCGGACAGGATCTTCATCAGCGTCGACTTGCCCGCGCCGTTCTCGCCCATCAGGGCATGAACTTCACCGGCGTAGACCTTGAGGGCGACATTTTTCAGCACACGCAGGCCGTTGAAGGTCTTGGAAATGGCGGTCATTTCCAGCACGGGCTGAGGAGACATAGCGGGGACGGCGCTCATGGCCGGGCGGCCGATGAAGCAGCAATGACGAGCGCGGACAGCACACGCGGCAATCGAGCAGACGAGCTGATCATGTGAATCTCCGAGGTTTCTTGTTTTTATGCCTGGGCCACCTCTTTGCGGGTGACACTCGGGAATTGCTTTGAAATATTTCGGAACAGCTGAATCCTAGAACAGCTGAATCGATTCACGCAAGCGCTTGCTTTGTTATTTGGAGTTGAGGTCGTGTGGTGTGAGGTCTGGCACCTTCCCGGCTGAAGCAGCTCCTACTGAGTGCGGTGGAGGTCAGTCACCTCGGGGTGCAATGGCAATTCAATGCACGTCGCTCATCGAGGTGAGACGTTTCAGCCTGAATTTGCGGTAGCATTGCTGGCATTTCGATGACGGCCTGAATCAGGAAGCCTTATGTCCAGAATTTCCCACTCCGCTTTGCGTCGCAAATTCCGTGAGCAGCTGGCTTCGCAGCACTGCGTCGAGACGGCTTCAGTGTTCGATCCCATGTCGGCGCGCATTGCGGCGGATCTGGGGTTTGAGGTCGGTATTCTGGGCGGATCGGTGGCGTCGCTGCAGGTGTTGGCAGCGCCGGATTTTGCACTGATTACCCTGAGCGAGTTCGTCGAGCAGGCCACCCGGATCGGTCGTGTCGCGCAACTGCCGTTCATTGCCGACGCCGACCACGGCTACGGCAACGCCCTGAACGTCATGCGCACCGTGGAAGAACTGGAGCGCGCCGGTGTGGCGGCGCTGACCATCGAAGACACCTTGCTGCCCGCGCAATTCGGCCGTAAATCCACCGACCTGGTCTCGATCGAAGAAGGCATCGGCAAGGTCAAGGCCGCCCTTGAAGCCCGGGTCGACCCGGAACTGACGATCGTCGCCCGGACCAACGCCGGGGTCTTGCCGGTCCAGGACATCATCGAACGCACCCTGGCCTACGAAAAGGCCGGTGCCGACGGCATCTGCATTGTTGGCATCAAGGACTTCGAGCACCTGGAGCAGATTTCGGAAAAGCTCACCGTCCCGCTGATGCTGGTGACCTACGGCAATCCCGAGCTGAATGACCGGCAGCGCCTGGCTGATCTGGGGGTGCGGGTGGTGGTCGCCGGTCACGCGGCGTACTTTGCCGCGATCAAGGCCACCTACGACAGCCTCCGTGCCCAGCGTCAGGTCACCCACAGCACCTCGAACCACAGCGCCACCGAACTGACCCACACCTACACCTTCCCGGAAAATTACGTGGCCTGGGCCAAGGATTTCATGGATGTGAAGGAATGAGGCTGTGGCGTGACGCCAATGTGCGTCACGCCACGTAAACCCCTGATCTACCCCTTCGATCCGTCGACACCGCGCCGGATCAAGCGGCTTGAAACAGCCTGGGGGTTACTTCAGGTGGGTCTGAAAGAACGCCGTCAGCCTGTCGAAAGGGATCAGATTCACCCGGTCATACAGGTCCACGTGCCCGGCACCCGGAATGATCACCAGCTCTTTGGGCTGACCGGCCAGGCGATACGCCTCCTCGCTGAACTCACGGGAATGGGCATTCTCGCCAGCGATGAACAGCATCGGCCGCGGTGAAATCGTCTCGATGTCAGCGAAAGGATAGAAGTTCATGAACTTCACGTTGCTGCTCAGCGTGGGGTGCGTGGTCAATTCAGGCGACTGGCCCTTGGGGGTGAACTCGCCCCGTGGGGTCCGGTAGAAGTCGTAAAACTCACGTTCAATCGGGTTGGACTGCTCGGTGAGTGTGTCCACGGTGCCGCTGGTGTACTGGGTTTTGCCGCCGGCGAATTCGACGTCGCGTTGTGCAGCGGCGGCCGCGATGGCTTCTTTGCGTTGCTCGACACTGACCGAATGATGCAGGCCGTTGCGATTGACGCCGCCCATGTCATACATGCTCACCGTGGCGACGGCCTTCATGCGCGGATCGATCTTCGCGGCGCTGATGGCGAAACTGCCGCTGCCGCAGATGCCCAGCACGCCGATGCGGTCGCGGTCGACGAAACCCTGGCTGCCGAGGTAATCAACGGCGGCACTGAAGTCTTCGGCGTAGATCTCAGGGGACACCAGATTACGCGGCCGGCCTTCACTTTCGCCCCAGAAGGACAGATCGATCGCCAGCGTAATGAACCCCTGCTCGGCGAGTTTCTGCGCGTACAGGTTCGAGCTCTGTTCTTTCACGGCGCCCATGGGGTGACCGACGATGATCGCCGGGTACTTGCGGCCGCTGATCATGTCCTTGGGCACGAACAGGTTGCCCACTGTCTTCATCTGGTATTGATTGTTGAACGTCACCTTCTGCCGGGTGACCTGTTCACTGGTGTAGAAATTGTCAGCTCCGCTGGACATATCGGCTCCCATTGTTGCGAATGAGCTGGCCAGCAAGGCCAGCCCCATCATCAGCTGTTTCATGAATGTCTCCGGCGCCGGGGCGCGGCGCGAATGAAGTGTGCGATGCACATATTCATGGGGCAGCCCGGGCAGGCAGTAGAGCGATCCGGTGGCTTTCTTGCCCGATCCGATCAATCCGCAGGGGTGAGGCTGGACGGCTGTTTTACCGGGCCCGTACAGTTCCGGCTCGGCAGGACAGCAAAACCACGGCAACGCCGCGGCAAAACCAGGTGGGGGAAAACATGGGCGACACCGCGATTTCAATGCAGGCAACAGGCAGCGACACCCGAGCCCAGTTGCAATCGCTGACGCGCATCATCGGCAGCCTGACGCCGGCCTCCGGTGATTTCGCCACCGTCATCACCGGCCTCGGCCTGTTTCGCCGCGAAGCACCCTCGCCGCCGGTCACCTGCATCCTGGCCCCGAGCATCGTGCTGGTGGTTCAGGGCGCCAAGGAAATGGTCATCGGCAGCGATGTCTATCCCTACGACACGACGCGCTTTCTGATCACCTCGCTGGACGTACCGGCCAACTCCGCCGTGACCCTCGCCAGCGCGGACGTGCCCTGTCTGGGACTGGTCTTCAAGCTGGACCTGCGCACCTTGACCGAGCTGATCGCCCAAGGGGATATCCCGGCACCGAAGGAGCGCACTGTGCGCAAAAGCGCGGGCATTGCCAGCCTGACCGCAGCGCTGCTCGATCCCCTCGCCCGACTGGTCAATCTGTTGCAGGAGCCCGACGCCATTCCGGTGCTCTGGCCCCTGTTGCAGCGCGAGATTCACTTCCGGCTGCTCCAGGGCGATCAGGCGCCGCTGCTGCGACATATCGCTTCCGTCGACAGCCAGGGCCACCGCATTGCCAGGGCCATCGACTGGCTGAAGCTCAATTACACGACGTCCTTGCGCGTCGAAGAGCTGGCCGCGCGGGTGCAGATGAGCGCGCCGAACTTCCACCTGCACTTTCGCAACCTCACGTCCATGAGCCCGCTGCAGTACCAGAAATGGCTGCGCCTGAACGAGGCGCGACGGCTGATGCTCAACGAACACCAGGACGCCGCCAGCGCCGCGTTCAAGGTCGGTTACGAAAGCCCGTCGCAGTTCAGTCGCGAGTACGGTCGGCTGTTTGGCGCACCGCCGAAAAAGGACATCGCGCGGATGCGCAGCCAGGCTGCGGCGGGGTGAAGACCAACCCTCGCCAGCCCCTTAGTCTTTTTTCACCGGCCCGGCCAGGTAGGTCTGCTCGGTCACCGGCTCCAGCCAGTCAACCGGCTTACCGTCCAGCGCTTCGTTGACCGCGACGTGTTGCATGGCGGTGGTGTCGGTCGCGCCGTGCCAGTGACGACGGCCGCAATTGCACCAGATCAGGTCCCCCGGACGGATTTCGGTTTTCGGCCCGCCTTCGCACTGGGTCCAGCCGACGCCGTCGGTGACCAGCAGGATCTGCCCCAGCGGGTGGGTGTGCCAGTTAGTGCGCGCGCCGGGCTGGAAATTGACGATAGCCAGGCCGACCCGCGCCGGTGCCGGGGCGTTGAAAATCCGGTCGATTCTTACGTCGCCGGTGAACCAGTCTGCCGGCCCCTTGATGGCCTTGGCCGAGCCGGCACGGTGGATTTGCATGTCTTCATTAGCGGTATCAGTGGCGCTCACGGTGGCATTCATAATGATCTCCAGAAAATGTGCAGGCAGCGTAACAAGGGCTTATTCCCGACAGTATCCGTAGAATGCTTTGATCAAAATGAAGGAATGCTTCGCAATGGCGGACTACAAACTCGATGACCTGGCGGTGTTCCTTGCGGTCGGCCGCGAAGGGAATTTCACCCGTGCCGCCGCCGCGCTGGGCATCTCACCCTCCGCCGTCGGCCAGACCATACGCCTGCTTGAGGAGCGTCTCGGCGTTCGCCTGCTCACCCGCACCACACGGAGTGTGACCCGCACCGAGGCCGGCGAGCAGTTGTTCAAGGGCCTGGCGCCACTGCTTGACGGCATCGAGGAACAGGTCAACGCCGCCATCGAGCACAGCGCCCGACCTTCCGGCACGGTGCGCATCACGGCGGACGAGTTCGCCGCGCGTTACGTGCTCTGGCCGCGACTCAGACCGTTGCTCGATCAATACCCTGACATGACCATCGAGCTGGTCACCGACTACGGCCTGACCGACATCGTCGCCCAGCGCATCGACGCCGGCGTGCGCCTGGGTGACACCCTCGCAGCGGACATGATCGCCGCGCCGATTGCCCCGCCGTTGCGGCTGATGACCGTGGCGTCCCCCGATTACCTGGCGCGGCATTCCACGCCCCGGGTGCCGGAAGACCTGCCCGGCCATCGCTGCATCAACCTGCGATTGCCGACCCATGGCGCGCTGTATCAATGGGAGTACGCCAAAAACGGCCGCGAGACCCGCGTGCGCGTCGACGGCCCGTTGATCATGAACAGTGTGTTTCAGATTCTGCAGGGGTGCCTGGATGGCGTCGGTCTGGCGCAGCTCCCCGAGGGGCTGGTGGCCGCGCATATCGAGCAGGGCGAACTGGTGGAAGTGCTGGCCGATTGGTGCGAGCCGTTCGAGGGCTATCACCTGTACTACCCCAGCCGGCGCCAGCACACGGCAGCGTTTCGCGTGGTGCTGGAGGCGCTGCGGATCAAGCCGCTGGTTTGAGAAGACGGGTCAGAAAAAAAGGGTTCAGAAGTCGAAGCTGAACTGATCCTGGGAGCTGAGATCGATCGTCCGCGAGATCACGAACGGCAGGATCGCGTCGGCGATCGGCTGCAGCTGTTTGCTGATGTAGTGGTCGTAATCGATGGCCGCCGTCCGCACTTCCAACGGCTCGGGGCCGGCGACCGTGATCACGTAGCTGATCCAGCCGCCATTCTGGTACTGCAACGGCCGACCCTGCTGGCGGTTGTACTCATCGGCCAGCCGCGCGGCGCGCACATGGGGCGGCACGTTGCGTTCGTAATCGTCGAGGGCCCGGCGCAGGCGCTTGCGGTAGATCAACTGGCCGTCGAGTTCCCCGGCCAGGGTTCGGCCCACGTACTCCCGAATGTATTCCTGAAATGGCTGACGCTGGAAAATCCGCAGATACAGTTCCTGCTGAAAGGTCCGGGCCAGCGGCGACCAGTCGGTGCGCACCACCTCCAGGCCCTTGTAGACCATTTCGTCTTCGCCATTGGCGCGGGTCACCAAACCCGCATAACGCTTCTTGCTGCCCTCCTCCGCACCGCGAATCGTCGGCATGAGGAAGCGCTTGAAGTGGGTTTCGAATTGCAGCTCGAGCGCACTCTCCAGCCCGTATCCCTCTTTCACATGAGCACGCCACCAGTCGTTGACCTGCTGGACCAGCGCGGTGCCGATCTGCGCGGCATCGTCCTGCGCGTGGGCTTTTTTCAGCCAGACAAACGTCGAGTCGGTGTCGCCGTAAATCACTTCATAACCCTGGGCTTCGATCAGTAGCCGGGTCTGGTGCATGATCTCGTGCCCGCGCAGGGTGATCGACGAAGCCAGCCGCGTGTCGAAAAAGCGGCAGCCGCTGGAACCCAGCACGCCATAGAAGGCGTTCATGATGATTTTCAGCGCCTGGGACAGCGGCGCATTACGCTCGCGTTTGGCGACTTCGCGCCCTTCGGCCACCCGCGAGACGATGGCTGGCAGACAGTGCCGCGTCCGGGAAAAACGCGCGCCACGAAAGCCTTCCACCGACGCACTGTCGTCGGGGTGCTTGAGGCCCTCGATCAAGCCCACGGGGTCAATCAGAAAGGTGCGGATGATCGACGGATACAGGCTTTTGTAATCAAGGACCAACACCGATTCGTACAGCCCGGGGCGGGAGTCCATGACAAAACCGCCGGGGCTGGCTTCCGGCATGCGCTCGCCGAGGTTCGGCGCGACGAAGCCCTGGCGGTGCATCAGCGGGATGTACAAATGCTCGAACGCGGCCACCGAACCGCCGCTTCGGTCCACCGGCAGGCCGGTCACCGTGGCGCGTTCGAGAAGGAACGTCAGCAGCTCGGTCTTGGCAAAAATCTGCGTGACCAGCTCGCAGTCCTTGAGGTTGTAACGCGCCAGCGCGGGCTTGTCCTCGGCGAACATACGGTTGATCTCGTCCATGCGCTGATACGGATTGTCGATGGCCTTGCCTTCGCCGAGCAGCGTTTGCGACACGTTTTCCAGACTGAACGACGGAAAGCTCCAGGTCGCCGAGCGCAGCGCCTCGATGCCGTCGATGATCAAACGCCCGGCCGCCGCCGCGAAAAAGTGATTGTTGCGCGCGCCGTGTTCGCGCCAGGTCATCACCTCCCCGCCGCGACCCAGGCGCAGCGGCACGTTCAAGCGCCGCGAGTGCTCGTGCAGCACGCGCAGATCGAACTGCACCACGTTCCAGCCGATGATCCCGTCCGGGTCATGGCGGGCCATCCATTCGTTGAGTTTCTCCAGCAGCGCGACGCGGGTGTCGCAGTACTCCAGCTTGAAATTCACCTGGGCGTCATCGCCGTTGGCCGGGCCGAGCATGTACACCTGACGCTCGCCGCAGCCATGCAGGCCGATGCAATACAGCTCGCCGCGCTCGGTGGTCTCGATGTCCAGGGACACCAGTTTCAGGGTCGGTCGGTAACCGGGATCAGGCCTGAGTTGCGCGTCCAGCAACAGGCCATTGACGTCGGCCCGACCGCTGAATTGCACCGGCGCGGTGATGAAACGCTCCATCAGGTAACGCTCGGGCGGGCGGATATCGGCTTCGTAGACGTCGACGCTGGCTTTGCGCAGGTCACCTTCCAGGTTCATCAACTGGCGATGCTGCCGGGTATACAGCCCGAGCACCGGGCGGTGGCGGAAATCACACAGCGCCAGCGGCTTGAGCTCGACATGCCGCTCGTTGCGCAACACGGCTTCAGCGCGCTCGCGGTGCTGCTCCGGAATGAACGCGACGGAGGTCTGGTACGGCAGGCGCACCTTGCGCGGGCCCTCATCGGTGGCCAGCCAGAATTCCACCTCGGTGCCGGCGTCCGTGTCGCGCCAATGCCGGGTCAGGACGAAGCCCTGCTGTAAATCCACCGCTGTAACCTCGTCACTGTTTATTTCAGAGGAGGATTCTACGGTGAATGATGCAGGAAAGCGCGGCGGCTGCCGGAACGATGTGGTTCCATGGACATCACAACAACTCGACCATCATCTGAGGGATCCAGCATGCACGTTCGACGTACCGCCCTGAGCGCTTCCATCCTCGCCGCCCTTTTTGCCTGCAGCGCCTACGCCGCCGATGTCTCCCCCGAGCAGTTATTGAAGAAGGCCGAAGCCGAGCAAAAACCCTATCTGGCCACGGTCAAGCAACTGGTCAACATCGACACCGGGACGGGTCAGGCGGCGGGCCTGAAAATGGTCAGCGCGGTGCTGGTCGAACGACTAAAGGCTTTAGGCGCGACAGTCGAAACCACGCCGGCGACACCCTCGGCAGGCGATAACATCGTCGGCACCCTCAAGGGCACGGGCAGCAAGTCCTTTCTGCTGATGATCCATTACGACACCGTGTTCGGCCCGGGCACTGCGGCCAAGCGACCTTTCCGCGTCGACGGCGAGCATGCGTACGGCCCCGGTGTAGCCGATGCCAAAGGGGGCGTGGCAATGGTGCTGCACACGCTGAAGCTGCTGGAAGACGAGAAATTCAAGGACTTCGGCACGATCACCGTGCTGTTCAACCCTGACGAAGAAACGGGTTCCGCGGGCTCGAAAACTCTCATCGCCGAACTCGCCCGCAAGCACGACTACGTGTTCTCGTTCGAGCCACCGGACAAGGACGCCGTGACGGTCGCGACCAACGGCATCAACGGTGTGTTCGTCGACGTCAAAGGCAAGTCTTCCCACGCCGGCTCCGCCCCGGAAGCCGGGCGCAACGCCGCCATGGAACTGGCCCACCAACTGGTGCAGCTCAAGGACCTGGGCGACCCGGCCAAGGGCACCACAGTCAACTGGACGCTGATCAAAGGCGGCGAGAAGCGCAACATCATCCCCTCCAGCGCTGCGGCCGAAGGCGACATGCGCTACTCCGACCTGAGCGAATCCGACCGCGTGCTGGCCGACGGACAACGCATCGTGCAAGGCAAAATGATCGACGGCACCGACGTCACCTTCCGCCTCGACAAAGGCCGCCCGCCGCTGGCGAAAAACCCCGCCACCGACGACCTCGCCAAAACCGCGCAAGCGATCTACGCCAAAACCGGCCGCACCCTCGAACCCATCGCCATGCGCTTCGGCACCGACGCCGGCTACGCCTACGTCCCCGACAGCCAAAAACCTGCCGTCCTCGAAACCATGGGCGTCGTCGGCGCCGGCCTCCACGCCGACGACGAATACATCGACCTCACCAGCATCGCCCCGAGGCTCTACCTCACCGCAGCGATGATCATGGAATTGGCCGGGAAATAAAGCGGGGCTGACGCTCCTTAGGGCTTACTGAAAGGCCAGTTCCGGTGGGACGCGGAGCGTCAGAGGCGGCATTACCACGCGGAGCGTGGGAACGATCAGGCATAGCACCGCAAGATTGATGGTGCCCAAACCGGCCCCTTCCCGGCTAAAGCCGGTCCCACTAACAGCAGCGCGTGCAGCCTGTGGGATTGGCTCGGACTGTAGGACCGGCTTCAGCCGGGAAGCTTTTGATCTTGATCTGCTTTTGATCTTCATGCGCAAAAAGCCCAGTCACCACCACGCGGAGCGTGGGAACGATCAGGCATAGAACCGCAAGATTGATGGCGCCCAAACCGGCCCCTTCCCGGCTAAAGCTGGTCCCACTAACAGCAGCGCGTGCAGCCTGTGGGATTGGCTCGGACTGTAGGACCGGCTTCAGCCGGGAAGCTTTTGATCTTGATCTGCTTTTGATCTTCATGCGCCAAAAGCCTAGTCACCACCCCGCGGGGCGTGGGAACGATCAGGCATAGAACCGCAAGATTGATGGTGCCCAAACCGGCCCCTTCCCGGCTAAAGCCGGTCCCACTAACAGCAGCGCGTGCAGCCTGTGGGATTGGCTCGGGCTGTAGGACCGGCTTCAGCCGGGAAGCTTTTGATCTTGATCTGCTTTTGATCTTGATCTGCTTTTGATCTTCATACGCAAAAAGCCCAGTCACCGCCAATCGCGACTTGGGTGCAGGCCGAACGCAGACGACGCGCAGTGGGTCGAGCCGCATGGATGCGGCGAGAGCGCCGTCAGGACATGGATGTCCGTTCGGCGCGGGCTCACGGAGCGTCGTCGAAGTGAGGGTATCCCGACGAAGTCGGGCC
>NZ_MDEN01000038.1 GCF_001705435.1 Pseudomonas graminis | reverse complement strand
TATGGCCACTGCTTACGCTTGCGTCAGCGCCGCTACCTCCCATCCCTTACGTCAAGGCGACTTAACCGAACGCTTACAAGCAAACGCTATGGCAATGGTGCGGTGTTCCCCAATCCTATTGACGAATCGGGGCATCATGGCGGCGGCGCCGACAGCGATCAACGATATAAATGACAGAAAATACCCGGTCTGGGCTTCATTGAGTCCGAGCTCACGCAGAGCGATTGGCAGCACGATAATGCCGGTAAAGAAGCACAGCATTGACATAACCGCAGCTGTGAACACTATCTTCAATGATTGGGGCACTGCCGCATCACGGCCGCCCTCATCGCCTCTCTCTTGCGGGCTGTGCTGTAGGCGCGGGACGAAGCAAAACAACATCGCGGCGAAAATCCAAGCGACCAGGTAGAGCACAAATGGCCAAGCCCATCCGATCGTTGCAAGCAAGCCGCCGATGAACAGGAATACAACCCCTCCCAATTCGATCGACATGCCCTGTCGGGCAATCATGGTTAGGCGTGCGGATCCGGTGTAGAGCGCGGAAATCAATCCTGTACCACTCGACATGATAACTGCGGTAGCAGCACCGAGACAGAGGCGGTCGGTGTATACAGCCCATGGGCCGTGTATTGCGGCCCCAGCCATCCCCAGCGCTCCATAGGCAATCAGCCCTGCCATCAAGGAGTTATACAGCCCAAATCGATCCACAAGCCTTCCTGCTATAGGCCCAAACAGTACTACGCCTAGCGCCGGGAGGGTCACGAGAAGGCCGACCCCGTGATCGATCCCGAGCTCTTCAGCAATTCTAGGAAGGCCAGGGACGATTACGCATCCCACCATAATTGTGAGGCATGCAATCGCAAGGAGTGTGAAGGCAGCTAAGGCTGACGGGGTGGAAGTGTGAGAAGTCATGCTTTACTCGTTCCGTATGGTGGATTATAAAACCACTGAGCGGAACATGCTCATCGCTCAAGCTTGAGCTGTCAAGCTTTAACCGCCGGATAACCTTATCGATAACGCGCTGCGGGCCGACCGTGGCATAGGGAGGTCATGGATGAAGGATGAGGTATGCTTTCGAGATGATTGCTTGGTAGGGAATTTATAGATGAGTCAAGAGAAAGAAGGGTCTGGGAAGCAAGTGATCGCCCGTGCCGCAGCGATCCTGACGGCTCTTGAAAAGTTTCCGTTCGGCGCGAGCCTCGGAGAGTTGAGCCAGGCCTGCGATCTACCTAAGACTACAGTTCATCGGATGGTCAGCTCGCTGGAAGCACAGCAACTGGTGAGCACTGATGGAAGCGGAGTGAGACTTGGGCCTGCCTTGGTGCGCTTGGCGGCGTCAGCGCACAAAGACGTAATCGGCATTGCTCGTCCTTACATCGAAGCGCTTGGGCGTAGCACCCGAGAAACGGTCGATTTATGCATCTACCGGGGTACCCATTCTGTTTTGGTTGACCAGTACGCGTCAGATCAGGAACTGCGGGTTGTTTCTGCAATAGGTACTGCGTTTCCGATTCACTGCACGGCCCACGGCAAAGCGTTGCTGGCCCAGCTAAGCGACGATGTCTTTGCGATGTTGTCGACAGGGTTTTCGTTAGAAAAACGCACTGAACAGACTCTTGTGAACATTGATGCACTGAGGGCTGACCTGGTAGTCGGTGCGAAGTCCGGATGCTTTATCGACAGGGAGGAGCATGCGCGTGGGGTGTGCGGCATAGGCCTGACACTGCGCACCGGATTCGTCGATCAGTATGCGTTGGCCTTGGCAGTACCGGCGCTCAGATTCAAAGACCATTTTGAAGAACTGAAAAATGCGCTTATTCAATGCAAATCTCAAATCGAAGCGGTGATAGGTGCTTAGCTCAGTCCTGCTCGTCCAACGCGACCAAGAGCCCTAACGCTTGCTTTAAAGGTTTGGCGCAACGCCTGTACCGCCCCTTACCAAGGGCGATACGGACATTGAGGCAGTCCCGATACGAAGTTTTTTTAGAAATTAAGCCATGTATCAACCAGCAAGGCGGCTTAAGGATCGAGGCGGCCAAGTTTGCACGTGCGCACTCCTCCACTGTCTGACTGCCCGTCATTACGGATTTCTGGGCGAACGAGATCGTTATAGGTTCCTGGCTATGCTCATCCCGTCCTACGCTGATTGCACTAGGGTGCCTTGGCGCTATGGAACAGGTTTGCACTCTCCTTTTTTCACGCCTTGAGCCGTACGGCGCCTCGTCAGGTGACCTTTGACAGGGTGTGAGAAAGCGTCCAGTATAAATCATCAATCGATGATTTATGGATGCATGAGTTGAAGGACAATATATTTTCTGACGCGCTGATAATGCCTCGCCGCACAGTTTTGGCAGGTGCAGTCAGCATCGCCTTCATGTCTGCTCTCGGCAATGTTGCTAGAGCCACCACCATTGGAGATGACGTCATGAAAAAAACGTTTCCCACCCGAATTTATGGCAACAAGAGTCTGCCAGTTCCTTACCGTAAAGCTATGCCTCCAGAGGCTCCCCGCGCCCGGTATATGGGGTTTTCCCCCGGCCAAGTCGTTCTGCCTGAGGGCTCAGTCCGACGTGCCGGTGCCAAGCCATTGCCGGTGGATATCGTTCTAGAGCGCGACGTCGCGGTGAAGATGCGCGACGGCGTGACGATGTATGTGGATGTGTTCCGTCCCGCAAAGAGTGGGAAGTACCCTGCGCTGATCTCGTGGAGCCCTTATGGAAAGCAGCTAGGAGGCCAATGGTTGGACGACATTCACGGCCGTGCTGGAGTGCCGCTGGAGTGGGTGTCGGAGCTACAGAAATTTGAAGGTGCCGATCCGGCTTTCTGGGTTGAGCAGGGATATGTAGTGTTGAACCCAGACCCCCGGGGTGCCTACAATTCTGAGGGTAATATCTCCTACTGGGGGCGTCAGCTTGCAGAGGACGGATATGACTTCATCGAATGGTGTGCCGAGCAGCCGTGGTGTTCGGGGAAGGTCGGCATGGCTGGCAATTCCTGGTTGGCCGTTTCGCAATGGTTCATCGCGGCGGAGAAACCTCCACATCTGGCCGCAATCGCTCCCTGGGAAGGTTTCAGTGATCATTTCCGTGAAACTGGAAACCGTGGTGGTATCCCAGCCCCCGCGTTTCCTGAAGCAATCATCCAGACCTTCGCTGGTAAGAACTACATTGAAGATCAACCCAGGATGATCATTGAGCAGCAGTTGATGAGCCCTTACTGGGAGGACAAGAAGGCACGGCTCGAACGAATTCAGGTGCCCACTTATGTTGTAGCCAGCTATACAAACGCTGCTCACACACATGGAAGCTTCGAAGGGTTCCGCAAGCTGGGTTCGAAAGATAAATGGCTGCGAGTCAACAACACCAATGAGTGGCTCGACTTCTATACGCCAAAGTATGAGCAGGAATTGCTGAAGTTCTTCGATCATTACCTCAAGGGTGAGGCCAATGGATGGCAGGACACCCCTAGAGTCCGCATTTGCGTCCTGGATCCGAGCGGCACCGATGTGGTTGACAGGGTGGAAGATGCCTGGCCTCCCACGCGCGTTGAAGCCAAAAGCCTCTACTTAAATGATTCAAATGGCTTGATTGAGGAAAAGCCTCCACATGAGGGTAAAACGACCTATCAGGTTGCGCCCAAAGGCAGCGTCCATTTCACCTATCGGTTCGATCAGGATGTAGAGCTTATCGGCTACATGAAGCTTCGTCTGTGGGTCGAGGCTGAGGGCGCAAACGACATGGAGCTGTCAGTCACGGTCGAGAAGCGCGATTCGGAAGGTAATCCATACAATCGCGAGCTCGGTGAAGGCATGGTGGGCCCAGTGGCGGCAACCGGCCTACTGCGCGTATCCCAACGAGAGCTTGATAGCGCTAACTCGACTCATTTCGAACCGTACCTGAAGCATGAGCGTGAGCAATTGCTGAAGCCTGGGGAGGTCGTCCCTGTCGAAATTGGGATCTGGCCAATGGCGATGCGGTACAAGCGGGGGGAGGAGCTATACCTGACCATCAGCGCTCACCAGCCAATGGACACCCGGTTCGATATGGGCTTCGGGGCGGTGCCCATTGAGGTAGCACAGGACAGTTTCACCTACGATCCTAAGCAGAAGGTCGCGGTGCGTTCCTATGGTGGAAAAGCTGACACCTCGCCGAAAGCTATTGGGGAACAGCGGGTTCCGACGCCCGTCTCATGCAATCAGGGTCGCCATGTCATCCACATGGGCGGCCAGTATGATAGCCACCTGTTGATCCCTTTGGTTACCATTTGATCGAGCCGTGGCCAGTTGAGCCTCAATTGGCCACGGCTTCAAAGACGTATCGCACTAGCTTCCTCCCATATTAGGAAATTCGTTGAACGAGACATTGCCAGTCAAACCGGCACGCGGTCGGCGCCGCAGCGGCGAGCCAAGCGGTAGAGAGGCACTGCTACGATCAGCGCTTCAGTCCTTTTCCAAGTACGGCTATGAAGGCGTTTCGCTAAGAGCCCTGGCGTCTGACGCAGGAGTTGACATGGCCCTCGTTGGCCGGATTTTTGGCTCCAAAGCGAATTTATGGAACGCGGTTGTCGAGCACCTTGCTGAAAGACAACTGCACCATCTGGAACAACTAAGGCTTTTGGCCGTTCAGGTAGATAGCCATCCTAGGGATGCAATCATCGGATTTATTCGTTTGTTTGCTGACATTTCATATGAAATGCCCGAGTTCCCAGCATTTCTCATTCAAGAAGCCAGCAACCCTGGAGACCGATTAACTAAGCTGAGCGTCGAGCTTGTCGGGCCCTTCAGCGTCTCTTCAAAACCGATCATTGCCAAGGCTCAAGCGGCAGGCGTGATTGTCGCCCCGAATGAACGCCTCTTCTTCGGGATGCTGACTTCCGCTGTGTCATTGCCAATGGTGGCACCCAGCGTGTTCTGTGGCAAAAAAAAACTGACTTTGAAGCTGAAAAAAGAAATCGCCGAGCAAGCCATCGCAATGTTTGTACAGGCGTTGCCTGCGTAGCCACTGCCAACGAAGCGCCGTTTTCGAGGATCTGGTGGCGGAGAGGGTAAATTATCGCCCTTGGGGGGGGGAACAGTGCGCAAATCCTCAGGCGCATCTATTTGACTTCTAGCCCAGCTCTCGAATTTTGCTCGGCTTTAAGAATGTGTTAGTGACGCTGATTGATATGCTGGAACTTGGAACCAGCAAACCTATGGCCTGCTGGCACTTGATTCATGGGAGTTTCAGGTTTTGAAGCGGGCTACCATCTGATTCAAGTTAACTGCCAACTGCGACAGTTCGTTACTGGCGATCAAGGTCTGCTGCGTGCCCTCGCTGCTCTGGAGTGAAAGATTGCGGATGCTTATCAATGCGCGATCCACTTCGCGAGCCACGTGGGCCTGCTCTTCAGAAGCTGTGGCGTAAGCGTCCGGCCAAGTCATCTACCCAGCCCCGCAAAGCCAAGACATGGTGTGCACTTAAATTTAAGTGGGCACCAGTTCTAGCCTTTTAAGCGGGTATTTCATGCAGCCAACACGCCGCTCCTACTCCAAGTCCTTCAAAGCCCAAGTCATTCAAGAGTGTGCCCAGCCCGGTGCTTCGATTGCCAGCGTCGCACTCAGCCATAACCTCAATGCAAATCTCGTCCACAAATGGATTCGGCTGCAAGCGCAGAAAAGCACAGCGCTGCAACCTGCCTTTATTCCGTTGCCCGTGTCGCTGGCTGGGGCGAAATCCCACCTGTCATCATCGAACATCTGCGTTGAAATACAGCACCCGCGAGGCACCGTCAAAGTGAACTGGCCCACTGAAAATGCTGCTGCCTGCGCGACCTTTCTTCGAGACCTTTTGCGATGATTCGCATCGACGCCATCTGGCTCGCCACCGAGCCGATGACTGGTGTTCAGTTGCAGCCGCTGGTCGATGCGCTGCGCGACGTGGTGTTCGGGCAGCAGGTTATTCATGCTGATGAAACTCCAGTACAGATGCTCATGCCAGGAACGAAGAAGACTCACCGTTCCTACGTGTGGGCCTACGCCACCAGCCAGTTTTCGGACGTGGCAGCGGTGGTTTATGACTTCAGCCCCAGCCGCGCCGGAGAGCATGCTCGCAACTTCCTGCAAGACTGGAGGGGCAAGCTGGTCTGCGATGATTTTGGCGGTTACAAAGCCAGCTTCGAACTTGGCGTGACCGAGATTGGCTGCATGGCCCATGCACGGCGCAAGTTCTTCGAACTGCACGCTGCGAATAAAAGCACGCTTGCAGAGCAAGCCCTGCGTTATATCCAGTTGCTGTACGAAATCGAAAGTGAAGTCCGCGACCTGGAACCGGATTTACGGCGTCGAATACGGCAAGAAAAGGCCGTCCCTATAATGAACATGCTGCACGCCTGGATGAGCGCCCAGCGCGATCTTGTGCCCGAAGGCTCAGCCATCAGCAAAGCACTCGATTACAGCTTGAAACGCTGGGCAGCGCTGTCGCGCTACCTCGATGACGGGGCTGTACCCATAGACAACAACTGGGCGGAAAACCAGATACGACCATGGGCTCTTGGGCGTAAGAACTGGCTCTTTGCAGGATCGTTACGCAGCGGCAAACGAGCGGCAGCGATCATGAGTTTGATCCAGTCTGCGCGCCTGAATGGCCATGATCCGTATGCATATCTGAAGGATGTTCTTACGCGGCTGCCGACGCAGCGGGCGAGTGAAATCGATCAGTTGCTGCCGCATAAGTGGCGACCGATTTAATCACGCAAGGCGTGATGCCCGGACGCTTACTTTTTTTCCACATCGGCAACATTTTGGAAGCGATTTTTCCTACTCTGCTTGTGCCGTGACCTTATCTGACAATCAGTGGGCTATATCGCGGTTTAAATCATCAATCCCCAGCGATCTGCCAATGTCGTAGTCATGAGCGATTCTCAACGTCAGCGGTTTGCGGGGTTTTGGCGTCTCGAAAGTGGATATGACAGTCAATGCTTCGTGGTAAATGGCTGCATCGAACCATTCCTTACGCCCGCCAGCTCCATATGGTACTGCTGGTGGCTCTTTTCTCGCCCAATCAAACAGGCGCTTCAGGTAGCTTTCGGCCGCTAGAGCGCTCGCCTTGTCGTGAAAGGAAAAGCTAATGCTGCGGTCAAGGTCGAACTCGCATTCGAAGGCTAGGGCACGCTGTATCCAGTCACCTGAATAGCCGATTTTGATGCTCGAACTGGCTAAATGAAGAAGCATATACACCCGATAAAGCGGAACGTTTACTGGCGCATAGACTTGCGTTGGAACCTTTACACCGTATCGTTTGAGCAGGGTTGAAACGTAGATCCGCTCACCCGGATATTTTTCGGTGTACCTAGAAGCGCTCCTGGTAACCTTCTCAGCCCCAATTTTTCCAGCCAAGTAGAGCAGGCGGCGAGCGTCCATTTCGTTCCCAATATGGACCCCGTAATGGTCTGCGGGTAAGCCGGCTACAAACGGACACGACTCATTCATGACGGCTTTCATTCTGCGTTTCCTTTAACTGTCTTCCTACGTATCAGCTCAGTACTCATCACACCGTGCGGAAGTATTCGATCAGTTCTTGTGCGCTAGGGCAGGCGGGATGCGCAGAGGCATTTTCAATAGTAAAGCCCCAGTACTTAGTAACCTTTGTGGCAAATGCCACCTTGCTGCCAGGGCCGCGCTTACCGCGTTCCGCTGCGACCTGTTTGAGCCGCTCCCAAGGTTTATCTGGAGTAGCTTCAGGGTTAGACTCATGAAAGTCGTCCGTACCCAACCAAGCATTCATCGCCACGCTATCGGCCAGATACCAGGCCTCCAGTGCCTTCACGGCGATGAAGGCAAGTGGATACGCTGATGCGCCACCCGCTCACGCACCGTCGCTACCTGAGCCTCGTCCTCCAGATCAGTCAGCACGAAGATCCGCTCTGCACCGGCAGTATCCAGCGGGGCGATGAAGGCATTGATGTTCTGCGGTAACAGGTTGCCACCGCCCTTAGCATCGACCACTGGAGTGATCAGCTCGTAACCACAGGCGCGTAGCAGCTCCCTGAACATTGGCGATTCGACCACGATCCTTTCGCTGGCCCCTTCTACAATAAAGCCTGCCTTCACCATGGCAGCCCCCCGTCAAACAGATTGCTTAGCCAGGCGGTATCCAGCGGGATTTGCTTCTTGTCCACACAGGCACTGGTCGCTGTCTGCACCTGGGTTTTGCCGTCCGCCTTGCTGACGAAATACAACTCCGGCGTTTCCAGACTTCTGACGATCGACTCGCTGTGGGTGGTCAGAAAAATCGGATGATCGACCGAGGCGCTTTCCCTCATCGGTTGCACCAGCTCACCAATCGCCTTTGGGTGAATACCGCGCTCGGGCTCTTCGATGATTGTGATACCACTCTTGTGGGCGCGGCTGAGCACAGCAGTGAGAATGCACAGCACAAAGATGGTGCCGTCTGACACCAGCTTGGCCGGGAACGAGTTTTCGTGCTGGTTTCTTTAAAGGTAATTACCGTAGAACCATCAAGGCGCTGCTGCTCGGTGGAGACGTTCTCCATGCCAGGCACGATCAGCTCCAGCCACTCCAGCACTTGTTCGCTAAAGTCCGCATCTCTCTGCAGTACCGATAGCATGGACGCAACATTCTTACCGTGGGCGTCCAGCTCACTAGTATCGGTGGTCGAGCTGGATGGTTCCTTGGCCGCCAGCGGATCGAAACGGAACACTTTAATGTTAGCCAAAAAAACATACAGCGGGCTTTGCCCCAGCAGCATCAGTGCGGTCATATCCTTAGGGTAATCCGGCAGACTCTGCAAACCGTCCGCCTCGGTGAGTTGCAACTTGGTATCGTTGCCTCGACGGTCGATCACTAGGCGGCCATCGACCTTTAGCGTCTCAGCAATCTGCGGTGCCTTGTTCAAGGAATGGATACTGATGGTGTAGTCGTACAGACTCCCGGCCAGCTCCAGAACCATCGAGAAGCTGATCGTCGTGCGCTGCTCCTTGCGATACTTGAAGCAATGGATCTGTGAAAAACCGCCAAACTGCGTACGGGCCTGTAGCGCGCCGAATTTGACCACCGCACCGAGAAAAGCCAGTGCATCGACGATGTTGCTCTTCCCAGAGCCGTTGGCCCCAGCGAACACCAGCAGTGGCGATACGTCCTGCAGCACCAAATTGGCCACGCTCTTGTAGCCCTTGATATGCAATTTGCGGATATTCATTAGGTTTCCTATGGTGCATCTGGATCAATGGCGACCCACGCTTTCGCGCCGTTGTAGTCATCGCCGCCTATTACAATCATCCCTCCACCTTTGCGGCTCGCTCGTCCCAAGTTTCAAGAACGAAAGCGGCAATGGTGTGTGCTGCATGCACTGCTAACCGAGCGTGTCTAGGTTTTAATCTGTAAGGTCGCTTCACCGGACCATGTGCTGAGCTTCCATGCGTGCGCAGCGCACCGATCCCATTCACTGTGGCCATGATTCCACTAATAATCTCCTGAAGATCGCGCTCCTCTATGATCGATGCATCTAGTCCAAGATCTGCTTTAACGACCTTCCACACTGCTTGAAGGTCCTGCTTGGCTGGCATTGAGAGGTGTGAGTGTTCCTCAATATAAATTTTGAAAATCGTTTCTAATATGTTGCACGCCGCTGATACTGCTTCTCTTGGGCTTGCCACGACATTTTTCAGAGCCCGATCGAATTCAAAATCAATCACTTCTAGGTTCCGAGCCTTAACTAGCTCTGCCAGAGATTTTGTAGCAATACCTTGTCCATGGCTAAGAATTCCGCCAGAGCTATATGAGAAACCAGCTCTGGCCAGCGCGTCCTTGATTTTTTTCACCCTCAACTTATGCGCCTCAACGGCAGCTTCGGGTTGCCAAAAGGAGGCACTGGGTTCCGGGGCATCCAGATATTTTTCGACAATTCGCCCAATAATCGAAAGCGCGCGGTCGCCACTCTCCTTGTTTACTCGTCTCAACCAGTCAAGCGCCTTTACCGGCTTGCTTCCCTCGGGAGGATCGCCAGGTGCTTCTGCGTACATAAATAAGCTATCTAAGCTTGCGTGAGTTTCGGCCTCTGCTACCGCGTCAGCGACCGCAGCGAGTACGAAGGCGGGTACCGGAAACTTATTCATAATCAGAGAACTCGGCCATACAGTGGGTGATCGATTTCTTGCCGCTCCACCTCCAGCGCAGGTACTCGGCTTTGAAATCCTCCGGGGTCAATCTTTGAACCAACATCAAATAATTCTCCGCACTATGTCGCCCAGACGGGCTGGATCACCTGCGCATAGCTTCTTGACCGCTTCCAAACTCTCGATGCCCAATATCTCGCTGATGTGCCGTAAGTCGATGCCGCGGCGTTTCAACTTGACCGCAAGTGTGCGGCGTCCAGACTGTGCGCTGGCCCCCTCGATCCCGGCCATGCTGAACAGGCGTGTATAGAGTCGGCTGAGCTGGTTCGCGCTGTAGTACGTTTTACCGTCACGCTTCTGAGCGCTGATCTTCAACCCCTCGCCAGTGCGACCGGACACGAACAACGGCGAGTCAGGATCAAGTCCACGAAAGGCCATCACTCTGGTTGAAACGCCGTGACCACGCGCGAGGCGTTCGGCAAGGTGCGCGTCTATGGCATTAGTCAACTTCTTGCTGGTCCAGCACAACGGCCTGGAGCGATGGTTGTAGGCGATTTCTGCACGCACCAGGGAGTCGATCAGCACAGTGCCGGATTCTGTCAGGTAGTCGCTCACGCGAAGGCGGCAGATCTCTGTCACGGTCATGCCGGTGCCAAAGCATGTAAGCAGTAGCGCCGCATCACGACCGCCATTCTCCGGGCTGCTCACTTTGGCGACCCGTACAGCGTGTTCTAACTGCTCATCTTCGATAACGATCGCCTTGGGCATACTTCACTCTAAATGCTTATTTGCCATCAATCCTGACATAGTACGTCAACAAATAGGCCGGGGATAGCCCGGCCTGCTCGATGTATCTGGTGTACACGGAAATTTGGGATCCCCGTCCTTCTGCAGCTGCTTTCTCGTGAGTCAGTTGTGGCCTTCCACAGAAGGCCCCCAGACTTCACGCAAAGTCCGGAGGCCTATTTAACGGATATGCCGCTACGCGCAGTGAAGACGCAGCAAGATGCCGAAGGGCTGAGCGCGGCTTGAGTCGATAGCCGTCGGCAGTGGATGACCGCTTTCGACCCAAAGCAGCCGTTATCAGGGCAATGGAAATCTGAAGAGTCACGCGTGTCAAGACCTAGGCCACTGCCAAGCCTCTGGGGTCAGCCCGTCGGATGCACATGGGCAGGGGCAAGACCCACCAGATCGATGTGTGCAGCGTTCGCGTCGGCCACGATCAGGTTCTCGGCGGTGAAAGTCTTCTCGACGTTCTTGTCGATACTGATCTCGAACCGGTGGCTATGTCGTTTAACACGCTGGTTGGGCAGTTCAAGCTTTAGAACCGAGGAAAAAATTCAGCCAAACAGTTGTAGGTGCCAGCCTTCTTTCCCAGCCTTGCCTGAATAGAGCAGTGGACGGCACGCAACAAAGCGTACGGACGTTCCACTTCGCTATCTCAGCTGTGGGGAGTGAGCTTGTGACAAAGCTCCCGCAGCTGATCAAGGCCGTACGGCTTTTGTAGCCAATACACGTGATCACCGTCCAAGCTATCAGCAGCGGCATGGAACCCGGATGCCACAACCACAGGCATCAGTGGTAGCAGCGCGTGTACGTTGAGGGCTAGCTGAATCCCATCGATCGTCCCTGGCATTCTGAGGTTGGTAATCAGCAAATCGGCGTTAAAGCCGTAGCTCTGAATGTGATTCCAGGCTGAATCAGCTTCGCAAAACGCCTGGACCTCATGCCCGTCCATTTCCAAGACATCGGTCATGATCGTCTGGCTCTTGCAATCATCGACGACATCGCTGCAATCCTCATCATCGGGCAGAGCAAGAACTCCCACGGCGAACGCGATATCGGTTGCGGTCGGAACTGCCCAACCGTGTGCAGACGCCGTGCCCATGTTGTAAGCAAGGTAGATTCCTGCAGGGACTAGCACACCACCCAGTGCCGCACCTAACGGGAGCGTTGCCAG
>NZ_MDEN01000037.1 GCF_001705435.1 Pseudomonas graminis | reverse complement strand
GTCGTTAGCTCAGTTGGTAGAGCAGTTGGCTTTTAACCAATTGGTCGTAGGTTCGAATCCCACACGACCCACCATTTCGAAAATCTGGAAGGCCCATGAAAATGCGGATTTCCAGATTTTTTTTTGCCTGTCTGAAAAGCAGTAGGGCGTGAGTAAAGCTGCGAACTGAGGCGATGCAACTGGGAACTGGGCACGACTATTCCCTCAGTTTCGCTGTGTGCCAGGCGACTGCAGCTTGTTGAAGCTGTCCACCTCCTTTCGCCCTGTGCATCCAATCATCTGATGCGCGCCGCATCTGACTGGCCGTCTACCGAAGCGCGATGTGATGCTTTTGTGGGTGACCCGTTCCAGCGACATCCGGATAGCTCAGCTGGCCTCGCTGGAAGTCGCAGACGTGCGGTATCCCAGCGGAGCCATCAAGCCTGAGGTGTAGTCGCGCGCAGACTTCACCACGGGCCGTCGGCCGCGCATTGTCTACCTGACCCCACCTACGATCCCTTCCTGCCTTGCTCCAACGATCGACCCAGTGAGAATTCGGCACGCCTTCGCGGTTGCGCTCTCATGGCGACATCAGTAATGATTGTTGGATCCAAGTGTGCGCAAGAATCGTAGTTGCCCCCTCCGCCTGCTTACACGGCGGGCTTTGGCAGCATCTTCACATCCTCGAATTTCGCCCCGTCAATACGGGCCAACATCTTCTCGGACGACAAACCAGTACAGGGAACGACATCAATGCAATCTAATTTCAGCAAAGGCGTTATTTTCGCGCTCTCCGCTGCCGCACTGAACGCAACCATTGGGGTGCTCAGCAAGGTGCTCATGAGCAATGGCTTCACTTCCAGCAGCGTTGCCGTCATCAAAACGATACTGGGGTGCATCCTGCTCTCGATCGTGCTGCTTTTTCTCAAGCGTCCGACCTCAGCCGCCAAATGGAGCCAGGCGGCGATCTGCGCGTTCCTAGGTATTTTCGTGCTGTTCCATTTCGAGACTTCCGCCTACCGGCATTACGCCGCTGCGGGTGTCGTCGTCGTACTCATGGCCAGTGCCTCAATTTCGTCGATCATTCTGGGGCGCCTGTTCCTGAAGGATCCCATCACTGCAAACGCAACCGTGGGTGCCGCACTTGCCATCTCAGGGATTGCAGTAATATTCGGCGCTGATTTGCAGCAGGGTTTCACGCTGGAAGGCGCAGCGCTGGCCTCCGTCGCAGGCTGTGGCTACGGAGCGTTTTCAGTTGCGATGAAAAAAATGGGTGTTTCAGGAGGCTTGCATTTCACTCGTCAACTGCTCTTCTTCGGCAGCCTGTACCTGCTGATGCCTGCCGCCGCCGATGGCTTCGTGATAGGCGAGCTGTCATCCATCGCGATTGCCGCATTGCTGGCGCTGGCCGCGCTGCCGACCATCCTCGGCTTTTTCTGCACGACCAAGGCCATCGAATACCTCAAGCCATCCCAGGTGCAAGCGCTTGAACTGACCGAACCGCTCTTCGCGGCACTGCTGGCATTTGTCGCCCTCAATGAAGTACCGCGCGAAAGCCTTTATCTGGGAGCGGCCCTGATCATCGCTGGTTTGTGTTTCTCCAACGAACTGATACGCCTGGGTCACAAAGCGCCGGCCCAGGCGGAGCGGGTCAGTCGCATTTAATGGGGATTCATTAGGGGCTGCATTGCCGAATGCCTTGGGCTAAGCGCGTTATGTCACGGGGGCTTGGAGCGAGTCTTACGCCCGCTTGTCTCTAACAATGGGTCGTAGGTTCGAATCCCACACGACTCACCATTTGAAAATCTGGAAGGCCCATGAAAACGGGGTTTTCCAGATTTTTTTGCCTGTCTGAAGGTAGGTGGTCGGGTTGAGTCAGTAAGTCAGAGCCTTCCAGCCCATCTCACGCCTTGCCTTGCGCACTGCCACTGCCTTGAGAAGACGCACCCGTATCGCTCCGGACGTTATACCGCTTGAGTGGCAACTGATCCGCTTTGGTTCCGTCATCCCACGCTATGGGGCCGAGCCCGTTTCTTTTGACGCGCGGTGTATAAGTGTTCGATTAGATGAGGGAGAGCAGCGTTTCCAGCTGACCGCGTTCCCACGTGCTCAGCAGCTCAAGGGGATCAGTGCCGTAACGCTGGCGGGCGTCAAACATATAGGCCCGGCCTTCGGGGCTGAGGCAGCGGTCGCAGTGGTCCAGGGCGTTGTGCTCTTTGTAAAACGTGATCAGCCAGCCATCGGCATCGACGGTCATCAGTCCGCTGTCGGTCTGGACTTGAGCGTTGCCGTCCACCCGACGCATCACCCGAATGCCGAGGGCAATGTCACGCAGGACCTGACAGGTGTCACGCGCAGTAAGAGGCTCTGCTGACAAATGGCTTTCCTCGGATGGCTCAGTTTGAAGGGCGGTTGCATGAAAATGCCTACCCAAGGCATGCGCCTGTGGCATCGATTTGATAGCCTCGCATCACTTTTTTGGAGAGATTTATGACCACAACCAGCCAATCCAGAATGGCGGCGCGGTACGGCGAGCCCGATGCGTCTGCGCTCACCACCTGGAACGATACCATCGATCAATTGCTCGACCATCGCAGCGTTCGCGCTTTCAGCACCGAGCCTCTGCCGGATGGGCTGGTGGAAACACTGGTCGCTGCTGCGCAGTCTGCAGCCACCTCTTCAAACCTGCAGGTCTGGAGCGTGGTCGCGGTGCGGGACACGGATCGCAAGGCGCGCCTCTCGGCGCTGGCCGGCAACCAGGCTTAGATCCGACAGGCGCCGCTGTTTCTGGTATGGCTTGCCGACCTTTCTCGCGTCTCCCGTGTAGCCGAGCAGCAGCACGCCGAACTGCACGCGCTTCCCTACCTCGAAAGCCTGTTGCTGGGCACGATAGATGCTTCGCTGGCGGCTCAAAACGCCGTTGTGGCACTCGAATCGTTGGGGCTTGGCAGCGTTTACATCGGCGCCATTCGCAATGACATCGAGGGGGTCGCCAAGGAGCTAGAACTGCCTCCACACGTTTACCCCGTATTTGGACTCTGCGTCGGCTATCCCTCCAGCGAACTGCCCGCGAAGGTCAAACCGAGGCTTCCACAGGCCGCGGTGCTTCACCACGAAACCTACGCGGCGGAGCCAGAGCCGGCCGCAGTCGCCGCGTATGATCAGCGGTTGGGGGCTTTCTACCAGCGCGAGGGGATGAGGGCAAACGGTTGGTCTGAACAAGTCGTCAACCGACTTCGTGACACCTCCAACCTCCATGGCCGTGAACATTTGGTTGAGCAATTGATCCGGATGGGGTTTGGCCTTCGCTGACGACGGGGCTCCAGGATTCAGCCATGGGGTCAGCACGCCTTGATTGCGCATCACAGATGCAGAGCCCAGTGTCAGCGCGGCGGGCAGGACGTCGTTTTGATCGTCGAAGCAATGAGGTCGCGCCGCCACAGGTGGGCGTCGACAGAACGCCGGAGATTATGAAACCCCGGCGCTCACGCTCAAGCCCCGCTTCGCGGCGGGCGCCACGGCTTTCGCATCCATCGCACCGACGGCGATTGAAACTGAAGCAATCATGCGGGCTTAGGTTCGCCCCCCCGACCAATCCCGCGGGTTGTCCTTCAAGTCAGATTTTCCACGGCCGATACAGAGGAAAGCTGCCGCGTATGCAGTCATGCGCTCAGCGATCCCTTCTAGTGAGCCGACGATGAACCCACTCAAACTCTTCAACCGATCCCGCGCGAACCGTCAGGAAGCGATCAGCATTAACTGCACCGCTGGTGAACTGGATCGTGCCTTGGCAGGCGTGCGTTCGGTTCCCGTTCTGGTGACGGGTTTCGTCTCTCCCCATCTGGACATCGATCAGGTCGCGGCGCGTATCAAACAGCGCTTTCCCGGCAGCGCGCTGAGCCTGTGCACCACCTCCGGCGAGCTGTGCAACAGTGCGACCGGTTTGTATTGTGCGACGGGCGATCGCTGGGACCGCATCGTCTTGCAGCTTTTCGAAAAAAGCGTGATTGCCTCCGCTGAAGTGGTGATGGTGCCGCTGGAATGCGAAGACATCCGCAGCGGCGGCAAGCGCATGGAAATGCGTGAGCGTATTGAAAAACTGGTCAACAATATCAAGCGTGCCCAGGTCAGCACGGCCATCGACCACCGCGACACCCTGGCCTATGTGGTGTTCGACGGCTTGTCGGCGTCCGAATCGTTCTTCATGGAAGCGCTGTACGAGTCCGGTCGCTTCCCATGCCTTTTTGTCGGCGGTTCGGCTGGTGGCAAGTCGGATTTCAAGAAGACGCTGATCCACGACGGCCAGCGCAGCTATCAGAATCATGCGCAGATTGTCTTCATCAAGACCGCTGCCGACATACGGTTCGGCGTGTTCAAAAGCCAGAACTTCAAACCCGCCGGGCTGACCTTCAGTGTCCTGACTGCGTCGGTCGAAGACCGCACCATCGACCAGGTGATCGACAGCCAGGGCAACATCATGAGCATGGTCCAGGCCCTGTGTAACGCCTTCAGTTGCGACGCTCACGCCCTGGAAAAGAACCTCGCGGAGTACTCCTTCGCCATTCGCGTGGGCAGCGAACTGTTCGTGCGATCGATCGCGCGCATCGACCATGCACAGCAAATCATTCAGCTGTTCTGCGACGTGGCCCCCGGCGAGGAGCTGGTGATGGTCAAGCGCACCCCGTTGCGCGAAGCCACCCAGGTGGATTACGAGCAATTCCTGCGCGGCAAGGGCGGGCAGCCCGTGGCGGCGATCCTCAACGACTGCATCTTGCGTCGGGCCAACAACGGCAAGGACCTGGGCAGCATGACCGGATTGTTCGGTGACGTGCCGGTGGTGGGGTTCTCGACCTTCGGCGAAATTCTCGGCCTGAACCTGAACCAGACGCTCACGGCGATCTTTTTCTTCCGGGTGGCAAAAGGCGCGTCATTCACGGATGAGTACGTGGACAATTTCATCGCCCACTACGGAGAGTTCAAGGCGTTTTTCCTGCGCCGCCAGCTGAAGAAGATGGTGGGTTTGAACCACGTCATCGTGAAGCAGATCGAGGCGTTCAAGCTCAACGATTTCAACAATGCGCTGGACACTCGCGGGCTGGATACCAAAGTGCTGCCCGTGTTCGAGGGCCTGGCCGCACTGGGTCGGGTCCTTGCCCAGGCCGGTCAGCAGCAGGAGGAGATGTCCACGCAAATCAAGCACTATTCCGGCGAGCTGCACCTGTCCATGGACGATCTGGCCGGAACGATTGACCAGCAGAATACCGTCTCGACAAACGCCGGCAATACCGTGGTAGCGCTGGTCAGCCAGGCGGACGAAGCGGTAGTCGGCGCACGAGCCCTTGCTGAATCGAGCCTGCGCATCCAGTCCATCGTGCAGGTTATTCAGCAGATCGCCGGACAGACCAATCTGCTGGCGCTCAACGCCGCGATCGAGGCCGCGCGGGCAGGGGACCTGGGCCGAGGCTTCGCCGTGGTCGCCGACGAAGTGCGCAAGCTGGCGGAAATCACCCGCAAAAACGCAGCGGAGATTGGCGTCGACATCGACCTGCTCTCCAGCGAGATTCAGCGGGTGGCGCAGCAGATCGAGGACCAGTCCACCGGCGTCGGCGCGTTGCGCGAAATGCTCGATTCCCTGGAACACTCGAACCAGGCCACCGAAGGCACGGCGCGGCGTACTAAAGCCATCGCCGATACCTTGACCGGCTTGACCCACGCCAGACCATGACCCACGATGCCTGATTGTCGGCGATAAACGACAGCATGGATCACGAGTGAGTTATGGCGAAAAGACCGTCGATAGAGCAGCGCCGCGAGTTCGGCAATTTCCTGTCCAGCCGGCGGGCGCGCCTTGATCCGAAGGACTTCGGTCTGCCGGAGGGGCCCCGGCGCACGCCGGGATTGCGCCGCGAAGAAGTGGCGGCGCTCGCCGGGGTCAGCGTCAGTTGGTACACCTGGCTTGAGCAGGGCCGTGACATTCAGCCCTCGCCGGACGCGCTGGAACGGATATCCAAAGTCCTCAAGCTCGACCGTGTGGAGTCCGCGCACCTGTACGCGCTTTCCGCGCTGGAAGTGCCGGTTGCTGCGACCGGCGGCGGGGTGACGGCCGGGCTGGAAATGCTGGTGCGCGCGATCAACCCGATTCCGGCGTATGTGCGCAACGCCCGACTCGACATCCTGGCGTGGAACGACGCCATCGCCGAGCTGTTCGTCGACTACGGTTCGTTGCAACCCCATGAGCGCAACACGCTGCGTCTGCTGTTTCTGTACATTCCGTACCGAACCATTATCCTGGATTGGGAGCAGATGGCGCGGGGCATGATCAGTGCGTTTCGGGCATCGCGCGCGTTGGCCCAGGACAAGGCACCGTTCGACAGCCTGATCGAAGAACTCTCGGCGCAGAGCCCCGAGTTCAAAGAGTGGTGGCAGGACACCGAGGTCAAAGGCTTCGAAGAGGGTCGCAAGCGCCTGCTGCACCCCATCAGCGGCCATATCGATTTCACCTACGTCGCATTGACGCCAGAAGGGCGGCCGGACCTGTCGCTGGTGACCTACATTCCCCGCCACACTGCCTATGACTCACGGTCATAGGATAACAACACGCCTTCCTGGCTATTTCGGGCTTGCCTAGAGTGACGGTCATCGCAGCGCACATGTGCTGCACCGACCGCCAACGAGGTAATCACGATGTCTGACCTGAGCACGATCTCCACCGCAAACGTCGCCACATCACGCAACCCGGCCACCGGTGAGCTGATCGCCACTTATCCCTTCCAGACGCAAAGTGACGTCGAGCAGTTGCTGGACGTGAACGCTGCGGCGTTTCGTCTGTGGCGCGCCACGCCGATGGCTGAGCGAGTGTCGGCTTACCGTCGTCTGGCAGCCATCCTCCGTGAGCGGTCGGAACCCTTCGCTGCGTTGATCACCGCTGAAATGGGCAAAACCCTGGCGGCGGCCCGTGGTGAAGTGGAGAAGTGCGCGGCCACGATCGAGTGGATTGCCGACAACGGCCCGGCGATTCTTGCCGATGAGCCGGTCAATGTAGACGGCGACGATGAAGTCCATGTGTCCTTTCTGCCGATCGGCACCGTGCTGGCGGTGATGCCCTGGAATTTCCCGCTGTGGCAGGTGATTCGTGCCTCCGGGCCCATCATGTTGTCGGGCAATGGCTTCATGCTCAAGCACGCGCCGAACGTCATGGGCTCGGCTTACGCGCTGCAAGAAGCCTACGAGGCGGCGGGCTTTCCAAAAGGGCTGTTCACCAACCTTATTGCCGACAACGACACCGTGGCCCGCACCATTGAAGACCCGCGCATCGCTGCAGTGACGCTGACGGGAAGCATGCGTGCAGGGTCTGCCGTGGCGGCCACCGCAGGCAAGGCGCTCAAGAAGAGCCTGCTGGAGCTGGGCGGTTCGGACGCCTTTATTGTGCTGGCCGACGCGAACATCGACCTTGCGGTGAAAGCCGCCGTCGAAGCGCGTTTCCAGAACGCCGGCCAGGTCTGTCTCGCGGCCAAGCGCTTCATTCTCGAGGCGCCGATCGCCGAGCAATTCACCCGCCAATTCGTTGCGGCGGTCGAACAACTGAAAGTGGGCGATCCGTTGGACAGCGCCATCAATGTCGGCCCGATGGCTCGTGCTGATCTGCGCGATGAGCTGGATGGTCAGGTTCAACGCACTATTGCAGCTGGCGCGACGTTGCTGCTGGGCGGGAAGAAAATCGACGGTCCCGGCAACTTCTATGCGCCTACCGTGCTGGCCGATGTGAAGCCAGGCATGGCCGCATTTGATGAAGAAACCTTCGGGCCGGTGGCCGCGATCACCATCGCCGCCAACGCCGAAGACGCTATCCTGCTGGCGAACACCAGTGACTACGGACTGGGCGGCAGCCTGTGGACCCAGGACATTCCGCGCGCGCAACGTATCGCCCGGCGTCTGGAAACCGGCGGCGTGTTCATCAATGGGTTTCCGGCCACTAACGCGCGCATCCCGGTGGGAGGCGTCAAAAAGAGTGGCTACGGTCGCGAACTGTCCCACTTCGGGTTGCGCGAATTCACCAACGCCCAGGCGGTGTGGGCCAAAAGCGTTGACTGAGAGTCAGTGAGCAGTACCCGCATGGGAGAAGCTGTGTCACCGCCCATGCTGCAAAAAAGCCGTCGCACCTGCGACGGCTTTTTCGTACCTACCATTTGGAAGGGCGCTTATCGATTCAACCGATCGGGTGCAGGTCAGCGGGTGCCAGGCCCACAAGCTCGATATGCGCAGCGCTCGCGTCAGCCACGATCAGGTTATCAGCGGTGAAAGTCTTGGCGACGTTCTTGTCGATACTGATCTCGAATCGGTTACCGTCAGCGTCCGCTTCGTAATCCTTGAG
>NZ_MDEN01000036.1 GCF_001705435.1 Pseudomonas graminis | reverse complement strand
GAGCAAGCACCCTTGGTTACTTGGGGATGGTGCGACTTTCGACTTTTCCAAGTAACTCGCCGAAGGCGAAACGTCTGCCCCTAGGCAGACGCTTTTGATCCTGGCGCAATAAGCCGCACCGCGCACCTCGGGGACAGATTAATTTACGATGAAGCACTGTAAATAAATCGGTCCCCTAACGGCGCTATTAAATAAATCGGTCCCCTAACGGATTACCAGCGGAACGCCACAGTGCCCAGGACCGTACGCTCTTCGCCCCAATAACACCGACCCGCGTTATTGCAGCCGCTCACATACTCCTTGTCGAACAGATTCTTCGCATTCACATCCACCGACCAATGCTTATCGATGTCATACCCCACCAACGCATCCACCAGCGTCACATCGCCCGTCTTCAACTTCCCGTACAACGTCGGCGCGGTATACGCGAACGTATTGTCGAAATAACGCACCCCGCCACCCACACGGAAACCGCTCATCGGGCCATCCAGGAAGCGATACGTCGCCCACGTACTCGCCTGATTACGCGGTATGCCGGTCAACTGATGATCCTCGTACAACGAGCCCGGACTGTCCTTCGTCACCCGCGCATCGGTGTAGGTGTACGACGCCGTCAGGCTCAGGTTCTTGGTCACATCACTGTTGACCTCCAGCTCCACGCCCTTCGACTCGCTCTTGCCGATCTGACGGCTGTATCCGTTCGAACCGGAAATCACATCGTGGGTCTTGGTCAGGTCAAACACCGCCGCGCTGAACGTCGTGTTCCAGCCAGCCGGCTCGTACTTCAGACCCACCTCGTACTGCTCGCTGAGAATCGGATCGAGCAACTCGCCGTTCGGTTGCGACGACTGCTGCACCGGCGTGAACGCCGTCGAGTAACTCACGTACGGCGAAATACCGTTCTCGAACTGGTACATCAAGCCGGTCTGCCAGCTGAAACGATGGTCCCAGCCGTCCAGGTCCGATACGCCACTGATGGTGCCGGCGCGGTTGCGGTACTGGCTGTTGACGAAGTCCTGACGCCCGCCCAGCAGGTAGATCCAGTTGTCGTACTTGCTCTGCAGCTGGCCGTAAACGCCGTACATCTGTTGATCCAGCTGCGAGTTCTGAACCGTCGCGAGCATACGCGGCTTGGCCGACGGGAACACCGGGTTGAAGGCGTTGTAGGTACCGCCGTTGCCGGCCGCCCAGTCCTGGTTGTACGAAGTGCGGTCGTAGCTCGCGCCCAGCAGCACAGTGTTTTCCAGTGCACCGGAGGTGAAGTGCCCTTCGAACTGGTTGTCCAGCGAGTAGGTGATCGACTTGTTGTCGCGATCGTACGCGGTGCTGGTCAGGGTGCTGCCAAAACCGGCGTTATTCAGGTTGTTCGGCCAGGTCTCATGACGGTCCAGACGCGATTCCATGAAGCGCGAGTTCTGGCGGAACTGCCAGGTGTCGTTGAGCTGGTGCTTGAACTCGTAACCCAGGGTCCAGGTTTCGCGCTCGAAGTCGTCCCAGTTCGGGTTGCCGTTGAACTGGTCCTTGCCGATCTTGCCGTTGACGTTGTTCAGCAAGGTGCCCGCTGCGGGGTAGCCGAGCAGCAGCTTGGTGCGGTCGCGCTGGTAGGACGAGAGCAGGGTCAGCGCGGTGTCTTCGTCGAAGTTGAAGGTCATCGACGGCGCGATGTAGATGCGGTCGTCCGGTACCGAATCCACCTGGGTGTCGGCGTTGCGGCCGAGCATGACCACGCGGCCGAGGATGCGGTTGTCGTCGGTCAGCGGACCGGACACGTCGAGGGACAGCTGACGGCGGTTGTTGCTGCCGTAGGTGAATTTGGCTTCGCCCTGGGGCGTTTCGGTCGGGCGTTTGCTGACCAGGTTGACCAGCCCGCCCGGCGCGTTTTCACCGTAGAGGATCGAGCTCGGGCCGCGGAACACTTCAGTGCGTTCCAGGCCATAGGGTTCGGTGGTGGTGTCGTAACGGTTGCCTTGCAGACGCAGGCCGTCCTTGAGCAGGCCGTAACCGTAGTCGGTGGCGTTGTAGCCGCGGATGGAGAACAGGTCGCCCGCAAGGCCGTCGCCGACGGCGAATGGCGGGGCGAAGATGCCGGGGACGTAACCGAGGATGTCGGTCAGGGATTGCGAGCCCTGATCCTGAATGCGCTGGCGTGTGACCACCGACACCGAGCGCGGGGTTTCCGACAGCGGTGTGCTGGTCTTGGTGCCGGCCGTGCTGTTTTTCACCTGATAGCCTACGGTTTGCTCCCCTTCGGGTGCTTCGCCGGTGACCACCGAATTCTGCAGCTCGATGGTGGCGCCCTGCTCGGCCTTGGCCGGGGCATCCGCCGCCCAGGTCGCTCCGTGGCAGGCGACCGTTGCGACCAGTGCGGCCAAGGCATTGACCTTGAATTGACCCTTGTTGTTGCTCGCCATCCGAACTCCCCCTCCCTTTGATATCACACGGGGCAAGGCCCCAAAATTGACCACATATGTCAAAAAAGCGTGAAAATGTAACAAAGAACGTTTCTCATTACCATTCTTATCGTAAAAAAAGGGCGAAGGGCCACTGCTGGTCCTACGCCCTGGTTCAACGCTGTTACAACAAGGGTTTAACGCTGTTTGACGGCCGCTGAAACGGCGGCGGCGAAGATGTCGGCGATCTGGTCGATCTGCGCGGCGGTGACGATCAGCGGCGGCAAGAAGCGGATGACCGACGAGTGCCGCCCACCTACCTCAATGATCAGGCCGCGCTGCAAACATTCACGCTGAACATTCGAGGCTAGCGCCCCGCTGTGGGGGAAGTGACCGAGGGCGTCCGGGCGGCCGTCGAGATCGACCATTTCCACCCCGAGCATCAAGCCCATGCCACGCACATCACCCATCTGCGGGAAGTCCTTCTGCAGCGAGCGCAGGTGGCCGATCAGGCGCTCGCCCATGGCGGCGGCGTGCAGGTCCAGTTGCTGTTCGCGGACGATGCGCAAGGTTGTCGAACCCGCCACCATCGCCAGCTGATTGCCACGGAAGGTGCCGGCGTGGGAGCCCGGTTTCCACACGTCCAGGGACTTGTTGTAGACGACCACCGCCATCGGCTGGCTGCCGCCGATGGCTTTGGACAGCACCAGCACGTCCGGCACGATACCCGCGTGTTCGAAGGCAAACGGCTTGCCGGTGCGACCGACGCCACACTGGATTTCGTCGAGAATCAGCGGCACGCCAGCGTCGCGGGTGATGCGGCGGATTTCCCGCAGCCAGTTGGCCGAGGTCGGCACCACGCCGCCCTCCCCCTGCAGGGTTTCCAGAATCATCCCGGCCGGCGGCAGGACGCCGCTTTCCGGGTCGGTCAGCTGGTTCTCGATGTAGTGCAGGCCGATGCGCTCGCCGGCCTCGCCACCGACGCCGAACGGGCAGCGGTAGTCGTAGGGAAACGGCAGGAACTGCGCGCCGCCGGACATGCCGTCCAGATAAGTCTTCGGCCCCAAGTTGCCCATCAGCGCCAGGGCGCCTTGGGTCATGCCGTGATAGGCGCCGTGGTAAGCCATGAGATTGCTGCGCCCGGTGGCCGTGCGCACCAGTTTCAGCGCCGCTTCCACCGCATCGGTACCGGCCGGCCCGCAGAACTGAATGCGCGCGTCCTTGGCGAATTCTGGCGGTAGCAAGGCGAATAGCTCGTTGATGAAATCGTCCTTGGCCTCGGTCATCAGGTCCAGGGTGTGCAGCGGACGCTGGCCGTCGAGGGTGGCGCGCATCGCCTGGATCACCTCGGGGTGGTTATGCCCCAGCGCCAGGGTGCCGGCGCCGGCCAGGCAATCAATGAACCAGCGCCCTTCGCTGTCCTGCACGTGAATGCCCTGGGCGCGTTTGAGTTCCAGGGGGATGCGCCGCGGGTAGCTGCGCGCATTGGATTCCACGGCGGCCTGCCGCTCCAGTCGCGGGGTTGGCGCAAAGCGGTAGTCGGCGTTGGCCACGGCGGCGTCCGGGCTGCTCGACAGCGCCTCGCTGTGGCGGGCGGCAATCGGCGTCACATTGTGTTGGCTATGCATGTTCGTGCTCCTGGGAATCGTAGGAATGAGGGCGTTCGTTGACCTGCGCGAGGGCCTCGGCAAGCTGAGTGATGAACGGCTGATCACGGACGATCGAAAGGTGGTCGGCGTCGATCCAGGCAGAAACCTGCAAGCGAACACCCATGCCCTGCTCCAGAAGAGCCGGTGCGTTATCGTTATTTTCCGGCGAGCCCTCGGCCCACCAGGCGTAGACCGGCACCCTGAGGGCGTGGATCTGGCGGCATTGATTGGCCAGCTGGCGCATGTGCCGCTCGACGCCGAGCAACTGTTGCCAGTGCGCGTCGGCTTCAAGGCCCTCGTCATCAGCGTCGAGAACCGGGGTTTCCGGCACGGCAGGACGCGGCTGACCGGCGCCCGGTACGTAGCCGTCGATCAGGCCGACGAACTCGACGCGCTTGCCGAGTCGGGTCAGCAGCCGGGCCATTTCCAGGGCCATGGTCCCGCCCATGGACCAGCCGATCAGCCGGTATGGGCCGGACGGCTGCTGTTCGAGCAGCGCCTTGACGTAGTCCCGGGCCATTTGCTCGATGGAACTGTCGCGCCACTGACCGTCCAGCACCTGACGGTTCTGAATGCCCCACACGTCCCACTGCGCAGACAGCCGACGGGCCAGTGCGTAGTAACCCACCACCGTGCCGCTGACCGGGTGCACGCAGAACACCGGCGGCTTGTCACTGGCGCCGCTGCTCAGACGAATCAATGGATTCGGCGCGCCGTCGCGGCTGACCGGCAGCCTTTGCGGTGCAGTCGATTGCGGCGCGGCCGGTTGCGCCGACGGCAGGCTTTCCAGCAACGCCACCAGCCCGTCGCGATAGGCGGTTTGCAGGCGTTCGATGGTCTGGCGCTGATAGCGCTGACCGCTGAAACGGAAAGTCAGCCCCAGTTGCCCGGCGAACACCTGACCGTTGATTTCCAGCTCGCGGTTCAGCGGCGTGGACGGGTCCACCAGCGCCCCGGCCGACAGCTTCGACGGCGAGAAGCGGCCATCGCCCAGGTCCTGATCGAACTGACCCAGGTAGTTGAACACCACCTTGGGTTCCGCCAGCGCGGCCAATGAATGACGCGCTGAATCGTTGCCCAGATAGCGCAGCAGGCCGAAGCCGACGCCCTTGTCCGGCAGGCCACGCAGGCTGTCGCGCACGCTGGCGAGGGTCTGGCGGATGTCGTTCGCAGCACGCACCCGCAGCGGGAACAGACTGGTGAACCAGCCCACTGTACGGCCCACATCCAGGCCGTCGGCGAGGGCTTCGCGGCCATGGCCCTCCAGCGCGATGAGGGTGTCGGGCTGGCCACTCCAGTCCTTGAGCGCTTCGGCGAGCACCGCCAACAGAATTTCATCAGTGCGCGCCGCCAGTGCCGCCGGGGCTTCGCGCAGCAGACGGCGGGTCAGCCCGGCGTCCAGCAGCAGCTCGCACTGTTCGAGGTCCTGTTGCGTGGCGCGGCCTTCCGGGTGGTCCACCGGCCACACCGGCTCGGTGCTGCCGACCTGCTCCCGCCACTGGCCCACTTCGGTTTGACGCTCAGGCGCTTGTGCCGCATCGACCAGATGCCGCGCCCAGCGTTGGAAGCTGCTGGATTTCGGCCCCAGATCAGCCGCACTGCCCGAAGCAATCTGGGCGTAAGCCCGCGCCAGATCCTCCAGCAGCACCCGCCACGACACGCCGTCGACCACCAAGTGATGAGCGACCAGCAACAGCTTTTGCCCTTCCGGCATCTGCGCCAGCACCACGCGCAACAGCGGGCCGTTATGCAGGTCAAGGCTGCGCTGGGCCTGTTCGCACAGCGCAGTCATGGCGCGCTCGTCGGCCACATCACGCAGCCACAGGCTGTCGGCAGCCGGTGTTGCTCGATACTGCTGCTGCCAGCGACCGTCGGCGTGCTGATGGAAACTCAGGTTCAGGGCATCGTGATGACTCAGCAGCGCGTCCAGCGCCTTGCGCAACAACGCCGCTTCCAGAGGGCGCTGCACGTCCAGCAACAGCGCCTGATTGAAGTGCGCGCGGTTGCTCATCGGCTGCTCGAAGAAATGCGCCTGAATCGGCGTCAACGGCAACTCGCCCTTCGGCGCGTCTTCAATCAACGGCGCTGCGCCGGCCTCGATGACCGTGAGGCGCAGGGCCAGATCCTTGAGCCGCGGATGGCTGAACACGTCTTTGGGCAGCAGCTTGAAACCCACCTGACGCAGACGGGTGATGACCGCCAACGACTGGATCGAATCGCCGCCCAGCTCGAAGAAGCTGTCCTGACGGCTGATGGTTTCGACGCCCAGCAATTGTTGCCAGACCTTTGCCAGCTCGACTTCGCGCTCACCTTCCGGCGCTTCGACGGCCTGACTGCCGAGCTGCGGATCAGGCAGCGCGTTGCGATCGAGCTTGCCGTTGGGCAACTGCGGCAGACGTTCCATGACCACAATGTGCGCCGGCACCATGTATTCCGGCAGGGTGGTTTTCAGCTGATCCTTGAGACTGTCTTCCGACAGTTCATTGCCGCCGACATAGCCGAGCAACTGTTTGCCGTTGCCTTTGTCGCGGACGATCACCAGCGCTTCACGCACGCCCTCGCAGGCCTTCAGCGCCGCTTCGATTTCGCCGGCTTCGATGCGGAAGCCACGGATTTTGATCTGATGGTCGATACGGCCGAGGTATTCCAGCAGCCCTTCGCTGTTCAGGCGCACGCGGTCGCCGCTGCGGTAGAGGCGTTCGCCAGCGCGGAACGGGTGCGGCAGGAAACGCTCGGCGGTTGCGCCGGGACGGTCCAGATAACCCCGGGCCACGGCGCCACCCAGATAGAGTTCGCCCGCAATCCCTTGGGGCAGCGGATTGAGGTCCGCGTCCATCACATAGCCTTGGCGATCCCCCACCAGATCACCAATCGGCGCGTAGGCCGTGGTGAAATCAGCGGTCTCGGCAGACGCCAGCCACAAGGT
>NZ_MDEN01000035.1 GCF_001705435.1 Pseudomonas graminis | reverse complement strand
CTCTGGATCTGTCTATAATTCGCCCCACTTCCGGCGCAGACGAAACGGAAAACTCCTTGATAATCAAAGAGTTGGACGAAGTAAGCAGCGAGGAATGCTTCGGTTCAGATGCTTGAACCGACAGCGGTGAAAAAGGCAGTTGACAGCAGATTGTAACGCTGTAGAATTCGCCTCCCGCTGACGTGAGACGCCAAGTCGAACGAAGCGCAAGTGGTTGAAGTTGATAAGGAAACTTTGAAAACTTCTTAAAATAACCGCTTGACAGATACAAGAGACGCTGTAGAATGCGCGCCTCGGTTGAGACGAAAGATCTTAACCACCCGCTCTTTAACAACTGAATCAAGCAATTCGTGTGGGTGCTTGTGCTGTAAGACTGAAGTCGCAAGATTATCAGCATCGCAAGTTACTCCACGAGAAATCATGGTTTAACCAACGATTGCTGAGCCAAGTTTATAAGGTTTTCTCAAAACCTAATTGCAGTATTGAACTGAAGAGTTTGATCATGGCTCAGATTGAACGCTGGCGGCAGGCCTAACACATGCAAGTCGAGCGGATGAAGAGAGCTTGCTCTCTGATTCAGCGGCGGACGGGTGAGTAATGCCTAGGAATCTGCCTGGTAGTGGGGGACAACGTCTCGAAAGGGACGCTAATACCGCATACGTCCTACGGGAGAAAGCAGGGGACCTTCGGGCCTTGCGCTATCAGATGAGCCTAGGTCGGATTAGCTAGTTGGTGAGGTAATGGCTCACCAAGGCGACGATCCGTAACTGGTCTGAGAGGATGATCAGTCACACTGGAACTGAGACACGGTCCAGACTCCTACGGGAGGCAGCAGTGGGGAATATTGGACAATGGGCGAAAGCCTGATCCAGCCATGCCGCGTGTGTGAAGAAGGTCTTCGGATTGTAAAGCACTTTAAGTTGGGAGGAAGGGCAGTAAGCGAATACCTTGCTGTTTTGACGTTACCGACAGAATAAGCACCGGCTAACTCTGTGCCAGCAGCCGCGGTAATACAGAGGGTGCAAGCGTTAATCGGAATTACTGGGCGTAAAGCGCGCGTAGGTGGTTTGTTAAGTTGAATGTGAAATCCCCGGGCTCAACCTGGGAACTGCATCCAAAACTGGCAAGCTAGAGTAGGGCAGAGGGTGGTGGAATTTCCTGTGTAGCGGTGAAATGCGTAGATATAGGAAGGAACACCAGTGGCGAAGGCGACCACCTGGGCTCATACTGACACTGAGGTGCGAAAGCGTGGGGAGCAAACAGGATTAGATACCCTGGTAGTCCACGCCGTAAACGATGTCAACTAGCCGTTGGAAGCCTTGAGCTTTTAGTGGCGCAGCTAACGCATTAAGTTGACCGCCTGGGGAGTACGGCCGCAAGGTTAAAACTCAAATGAATTGACGGGGGCCCGCACAAGCGGTGGAGCATGTGGTTTAATTCGAAGCAACGCGAAGAACCTTACCAGGCCTTGACATCCAATGAACTTTCCAGAGATGGATTGGTGCCTTCGGGAACATTGAGACAGGTGCTGCATGGCTGTCGTCAGCTCGTGTCGTGAGATGTTGGGTTAAGTCCCGTAACGAGCGCAACCCTTGTCCTTAGTTACCAGCACGTTATGGTGGGCACTCTAAGGAGACTGCCGGTGACAAACCGGAGGAAGGTGGGGATGACGTCAAGTCATCATGGCCCTTACGGCCTGGGCTACACACGTGCTACAATGGTCGGTACAGAGGGTTGCCAAGCCGCGAGGTGGAGCTAATCCCAGAAAACCGATCGTAGTCCGGATCGCAGTCTGCAACTCGACTGCGTGAAGTCGGAATCGCTAGTAATCGCGAATCAGAATGTCGCGGTGAATACGTTCCCGGGCCTTGTACACACCGCCCGTCACACCATGGGAGTGGGTTGCACCAGAAGTAGCTAGTCTAACCTTCGGGAGGACGGTTACCACGGTGTGATTCATGACTGGGGTGAAGTCGTAACAAGGTAGCCGTAGGGGAACCTGCGGCTGGATCACCTCCTTAATCGAAGACTCAGCTTCTTCGCAAGTTCCCACACGAATTGCTTGATTCATTGAAGAAGACGATAGAAGCAGCTTTAAGCTCCAAGCTGATAGCTCACGCTAACAGTTACAAGCTCGAAATTGGGTCTGTAGCTCAGTTGGTTAGAGCGCACCCCTGATAAGGGTGAGGTCGGCAGTTCGAATCTGCCCAGACCCACCAATTTTGTTATGGGGCCATAGCTCAGCTGGGAGAGCGCCTGCCTTGCACGCAGGAGGTCAACGGTTCGATCCCGTTTGGCTCCACCATAACTGCTTCTGATTGCTGAAAGCTTAGAAATGAGCGCTCCATCCGCTGGGATGATGAGTGTTGATTTCTGGTCTTTTGACCGGATCGTTCTTTAAAAATTTGGGTATGTGATTGAAATATAGACTGGGCACCTCTTTCACTGGTGCGTGTCCAGGCTAAGGTAAAGTTTGTGAAATGCAAACTTTCGGCGAATGTCGTCTTCACAGTATAACCAGATTGCTTGGGGTTATATGGTCAAGTGAAGAAGCGCATACGGTGGATGCCTTGGCAGTCAGAGGCGATGAAAGACGTGGTAGCCTGCGAAAAGCTTCGGGGAGTCGGCAAACAGACTGTGATCCGGAGATGTCTGAATGGGGGAACCCAGCTGTCATAAGACAGTTACCTTACACTGAATACATAGGTGTATGGAGCGAACCAGGGGAACTGAAACATCTAAGTACCCTGAGGAAAAGAAATCAACCGAGATTCCCTTAGTAGTGGCGAGCGAACGGGGACCAGCCCTTAAGTTGATTTGAGATTAGCGGAACGCTCTGGAAAGTGCGGCCATAGTGGGTGATAGCCCTGTACGCGAAAATCTCTTGTCAATGAAATCGAGTAGGACGGGGCACGAGAAACCTTGTCTGAACATGGGGGGACCATCCTCCAAGGCTAAATACTACTGACTGACCGATAGTGAACCAGTACCGTGAGGGAAAGGCGAAAAGAACCGCGGAGAGCGGAGTGAAATAGATCCTGAAACCGTATGCGTACAAGCAGTGGGAGCCCACTTTGTTGGGTGACTGCGTACCTTTTGTATAATGGGTCAGCGACTTATTTTCAGTGGCGAGCTTAACCGAATAGGGGAGGCGTAGCGAAAGCGAGTCTTAATAGGGCGTCTAGTCGCTGGGAATAGACCCGAAACCGGGCGATCTATCCATGGGCAGGTTGAAGGTTGGGTAACACTAACTGGAGGACCGAACCGACTACCGTTGAAAAGTTAGCGGATGACCTGTGGATCGGAGTGAAAGGCTAATCAAGCTCGGAGATAGCTGGTTCTCCTCGAAAGCTATTTAGGTAGCGCCTCATGTATCACTGTAGGGGGTAGAGCACTGTTTCGGCTAGGGGGTCATCCCGACTTACCAAACCGATGCAAACTCCGAATACCTACAAGTGCCGAGCATGGGAGACACACGGCGGGTGCTAACGTCCGTCGTGAAAAGGGAAACAACCCAGACCGTCAGCTAAGGTCCCAAAGTCATGGTTAAGTGGGAAACGATGTGGGAAGGCTTAGACAGCTAGGAGGTTGGCTTAGAAGCAGCCACCCTTTAAAGAAAGCGTAATAGCTCACTAGTCGAGTCGGCCTGCGCGGAAGATGTAACGGGGCTCAAACCATGCACCGAAGCTACGGGTATCATCTTAGGATGATGCGGTAGAGGAGCGTTCTGTAAGCCTGTGAAGGTGAGTTGAGAAGCTTGCTGGAGGTATCAGAAGTGCGAATGCTGACATGAGTAACGACAATGGGTGTGAAAAACACCCACGCCGAAAGACCAAGGTTTCCTGCGCAACGTTAATCGACGCAGGGTTAGTCGGTCCCTAAGGCGAGGCTGAAAAGCGTAGTCGATGGAAAACAGGTTAATATTCCTGTACTTCTGGTTATTGCGATGGAGGGACGGAGAAGGCTAGGCCAGCCTGGCGTTGGTTGTCCAGGTTTAAGGTGGTAGGCTGAAATCTTAGGTAAATCCGGGGTTTCAAGGCCGAGAGCTGATGACGAGTGTTCTTTAGAACACGAAGTGGTTGATGCCATGCTTCCAAGAAAAGCTTCTAAGCTTCAGGTAACCAGGAACCGTACCCCAAACCGACACAGGTGGTTGGGTAGAGAATACCAAGGCGCTTGAGAGAACTCGGGTGAAGGAACTAGGCAAAATGGCACCGTAACTTCGGGAGAAGGTGCGCCGGTGAGGGTGAAGGACTTGCTCCGTAAGCTCATGCCGGTCGAAGATACCAGGCCGCTGCGACTGTTTATTAAAAACACAGCACTCTGCAAACACGAAAGTGGACGTATAGGGTGTGACGCCTGCCCGGTGCCGGAAGGTTAATTGATGGGGTTAGCTAACGCGAAGCTCTTGATCGAAGCCCCGGTAAACGGCGGCCGTAACTATAACGGTCCTAAGGTAGCGAAATTCCTTGTCGGGTAAGTTCCGACCTGCACGAATGGCGTAACGATGGCGGCGCTGTCTCCACCCGAGACTCAGTGAAATTGAAATCGCTGTGAAGATGCAGTGTATCCGCGGCTAGACGGAAAGACCCCGTGAACCTTTACTATAGCTTTGCACTGGACTTTGAATTTGCTTGTGTAGGATAGGTGGGAGGCTTTGAAGCGTGGACGCCAGTCTGCGTGGAGCCAACCTTGAAATACCACCCTGGCAACTTTGAGGTTCTAACTCAGGTCCGTTATCCGGATCGAGGACAGTGTATGGTGGGTAGTTTGACTGGGGCGGTCTCCTCCTAAAGAGTAACGGAGGAGTACGAAGGTGCGCTCAGACCGGTCGGAAATCGGTCGTAGAGTATAAAGGCAAAAGCGCGCTTGACTGCGAGACAGACACGTCGAGCAGGTACGAAAGTAGGTCTTAGTGATCCGGTGGTTCTGTATGGAAGGGCCATCGCTCAACGGATAAAAGGTACTCCGGGGATAACAGGCTGATACCGCCCAAGAGTTCATATCGACGGCGGTGTTTGGCACCTCGATGTCGGCTCATCACATCCTGGGGCTGAAGCCGGTCCCAAGGGTATGGCTGTTCGCCATTTAAAGTGGTACGCGAGCTGGGTTTAGAACGTCGTGAGACAGTTCGGTCCCTATCTGCCGTGGACGTTTGAGATTTGAGAGGGGCTGCTCCTAGTACGAGAGGACCGGAGTGGACGAACCTCTGGTGTTCCGGTTGTCACGCCAGTGGCATTGCCGGGTAGCTATGTTCGGAAAAGATAACCGCTGAAAGCATCTAAGCGGGAAACTTGCCTCAAGATGAGATCTCACTGGAACCTTGAGTTCCCTGAAGGGCCGTCGAAGACTACGACGTTGATAGGTTGGGTGTGTAAGCGCTGTGAGGCGTTGAGCTAACCAATACTAATTGCCCGTGAGGCTTGACCATATAACACCCAAGCAATCTGCACGAAGACAGCAGATTGCGGTGTGTGAAGACGCATGAAGACGAAAGTTTGCGAACACACAAGCGGTACCTTGATCACATACCCGATTTGCTGAAGCGTTCTCAGGAACGAGTCAGTACCCGAATTTCTTGACGACCATAGAGCGTTGGAACCACCTGATCCCATCCCGAACTCAGCAGTGAAACGATGCATCGCCGATGGTAGTGTGGGGTTTC
>NZ_MDEN01000033.1 GCF_001705435.1 Pseudomonas graminis | reverse complement strand
GTGCCCATCGGCGCCCCCATCGCCAACCTGCAGATCCACATCCTCGACAGCCGCCTCAACCCGCAACCCGTCGGCGTGCCCGGCGAGCTGTACATCGGCGGCGCCGGCCTGGCGCGTGGTTACCACCTGCGTCCGGGGCTGACCGCCGAGCGTTTTGTTGCCAGTCCGTTCGGCAGTGGCGAGCGTTTGTACCGCACCGGCGACCTGGCCCGCTGGCGTGCCGACGGCGTGGTGGAATACCTCGGCCGTCTCGATCACCAGATCAAACTGCGCGGCTTGCGCGTGGAAATCGGCGAGATCGAAGCGGCGCTGCTGGATCACCCCGCGGTCAGCGAAGCGGTGGTTATCGCCCGTGAACTCGCCACCGGCATGCAGTTGGTGGGCTATCTGGTCGCCGAAGATTTCGACGAAGAACAGCTGCGCATCCAACTGAAACAACGCCTGCCGGATTACATGGTTCCGGCCCACTTCGTCACGCTGGACAGCCTGCCGCTGTCGGCCAACGGCAAGCTCGACCGCAAGGCGCTGCCCGACCCACAGATCCAGCAGCGCGCTTTCGAAGCACCGCTGGCCGGGGTCGAAACCCAGCTGGCGGCGTTGTGGCAAGACCTGCTCGGCGTCGCGCAAATCGGTCGCCAGGACAACTTCTTTGCCCTCGGTGGCGACTCGATCCTCAGCCTGCAAATCATCTCCCGCGCCCGCAAGACCGGCATCGTGCTGTCGCCCCGGCAGATGTTCGAACGCCAGACCATCGCCGAACTGGCTCAGGTCGCTCAGGTGGTTAGTCAGGATGCGCCCGCGGTTGAGCGCATCGAGCTGAATCGCGACATCCCGCTGACCCCGATTCAGCACTGGTTCTTCCAGCAGCCAATGCGCAACCGCAGCCACTGGAACCAGTCGCTGTTGTTGAACCCGAGCGAAGCCCTGGACCTCCCGGCGCTGACTCAGGCCCTGGCGGCGGTGCTCAACCATCACGATGCCCTGCGCATGCGCTTTGTCCAGCAGGACAACGGCCAGTGGCAGCAACGCTATCGTGCAGAGCTTTCTACGGACCAGCAGACCCAAAACGACCTGATCTGGCAGCGTGAAATCCCCCTGAACGAGCTGACCACAACCTGCGCCGAAGCCCAGGCCAGCCTCGATCTGAGGGACGGCCCGTTGCTGCGCGCCGTGCATTTCACCCTGGCCGAAGGCGGCGAGCGTCTGTTGCTGGTGGTGCATCATTTGGTGGTGGATGGCGTGTCGTGGCGCATCCTGCTGGAGGACCTGCAAAACGCCTACACCCAGGCCCAAGCCGGCCTCGCCATCGACCTCGGCGACAAGGCCGCGTCGTTCCAGCGCTGGGCCAACCGCCTGCTCGATTTCGCTTACAGCGACGCCGTGCTGGCCGAAGCCGAATACTGGCGCAACCTGCCGTCAGCACCCGCGTTGCCCTGCGCCAATCCGAAGGGAGAGGCGCGACAAAGCAACGTGCGCCAGCTGCATTTGCAACTGGACGCTGCTCGCACCGAAAAGCTGATCAGCGAGGCGCCTGCGGCGTATCGCACGCAGATCAACGACCTGCTGCTGACCGCGCTGGTCCGCGCGATGAAGCGCTGGAGCGGCGAGTCCCAGGCGATGATCGCCCTGGAAGGCCACGGCCGCGAAGACCTGTTCGACGGCGTTGACCCGGCGCGCACCGTCGGCTGGTTCACCAGCCTGTACCCGGTCAGCCTGCACGCCGACGACGACCTCGATGCGGCACTCAAACACACCAAGGAAACCCTGCGCGCCGTGCCCAACGGCGGCCTGGGTTATGGCCTGCTGCGCCATCTGCGCGGCGAAGCCTTGCCGGCGCTGGACGGCAGCGTGCTGTTTAATTACATGGGGCGGCTGCAAAACAGCAGCGGGCTTTTCAGCCTGGCCGATGAGGGTAGCGGTGCCCAGCGCGCCGGCGATGCGCCGCTCAATGGCGAGCTGTCCATCGATGCGCAAATCCGTGACGGCCAGTTCAGCCTGACCTGCAGTTTCAGTAGCGAGCGCCATGAATCGGCGTCGATCCAACGCCTGCTAGACGCCTACGGCGAAGCGCTGAACGAGGTGATCGAACACTGCCGCCGCCACGCTCCGGTCACCCCGTCGGACTTCCCGGCGCTGGCGCTCACTCAGGCACAACTCGACGCACTGCCGGTCGCCGCATGGGACATCGAACAGCTGTACCCACTGACCCCGATGCAGCAAGGTCTGCTGTTTCACAGCGAGCTGAGCGGCAGCGAGGTCGTCGATCCCGACAGCGCCCGCGATCTGTACATCAACCAGGTGGCTCTGGACATCGAACACTTGCCGGTGGCCCGTTTTAAATCGGCGTGGGCGGCGGCGGTTCAGCGTCATCCGATCCTGCGTGCGGCGTTCCTGCGCGTCTCCGGCAGCGAACAGCCGGTGCAACTGATTCGTCGCGATGCGGCGTTGGTTGTACGCGAACTGGACCTGCGTAGCAGCCATCAGGCACTGGCCGACGTACTGGCGAACGAGCGCGAAACCCCGTTCGACCTGCACGCCGCGCCGCTGATGCGCGTGCTGCTGGTTCGCCAAAGCGAGACGCTGTGGAAACTGGTCTGGACCTTCCACCACATTTTGCTGGACGGCTGGAGCAGCGCGGCGGTGCTGGGCGAAGTGATTCAGGCGGCGATGTCCGACGCCACCCCGCAGCCCGCCGGGCATTACGGCGACTACGTCGAATGGCTGCTGAGCCGGGATGCCGAGCGCAGCAAGGCCTTCTGGCAGAGCCATCTGGCCGGTTTCGATCAGCCAACGATGATGGCAGCAGCGCTGACCGCACCGACCTCCAGCACGGGCGAGCCGTTGCCGAACCAGGTGCGGGTCACGTCCATGGATCTGAACAGCGAACTGCTGAACAGCGCCGCCCGCCGCCAGCGCGTGACCGTCAACACGCTGATTCAGGCGGTGTGGGTGTTGCTGTTGCAGCGCTACACCGGCCAGCAACGGGTGGCGTTCGGCGCCACCGTGTCCGGTCGTTCCGCGCAAGTGCCGGGCATCGAACGCATGCTCGGGCTGTTCATCAACACCCTGCCGCTGGTGCAGGCGCCCGAGGCGCAGCAGAAGGTCGGCGACTGGCTCAATGACCTGCAAGCCCACAATCTGGAGCTGCGCGAGCACGAACACACGCCACTGTTCGAGGCCCAGCGCTATGCAGGTCATGCCGGTCGTGACCTGTTCGACAGCCTGCTGGTGTTCGAGAACTACCCGGTGGACGCGGTGCTGCGGGACAAGCAGGCCAACGGCTTTAACCTGGGTTCCGTCGAACTCAGCGACAAGACCCACTACCCATTGAGCCTGGCGGTGGTGGCAGGCGAGCACGCCCATGTTCACGTCAACTACCACAGCAACGTGTTCAGCGCCGAGCAGATCACGCGTCTGTGCGGGCATTTCCAGGCGCTATTGGACGGCCTCTGCCGCTTCCCCGAGGCGCGCATCGGCGAGCTGTCGATGCTCACCGAAGGCGACATCCAGCAGATGCACGCGTGGAACACGCCGCCGTTTTCGCCGTATGTGGATCGGCCGATTCACGAGCTGATCGCCGACCACGCACGCCTTCGTCCTGACGCCATTGCGTTGGTTCATGGCGAACAGCGCCTGACCTTCGCCGAGTTCGACCGTCGTGCCAACCAACTGGCTCATGCGCTGCGGGCGCGAGG
>NZ_MDEN01000032.1 GCF_001705435.1 Pseudomonas graminis | reverse complement strand
GTAAGCGTCCGGCGAAGTCACCTACCCGATCCCCGCAATAAGGGCGATGTTCTCCACTTAAAAATACGTGGACACCATCGCCCTTACCGTCAGGATTGCCATGCGCCAACGAACCTCTTATCCCAAACCTTTTAAAGCCCAGATCGTCCAGGAATGCCTGCAACCCGGCGTGTCGATGGCCAGCGTAGCCCTGCGCCATGGCATCAACGCCAACCTGGTTCGAAAGTGGATACCTGCTTATCGTGATCGTCAGGCGCCGGCATTGCCCGCTTTCGTTCCGATGAAACTAGAGCCCGCAACTCGGCCCGGTCAGCAAATTCCTGTCTGCATCGAGATCCCTTTCGGGCATCAAAAACTTACCGTGAACTGGCCATCCTCAGACCCTGAAGGGTGCGCCCGTTTTATCCGTGAGTTTGTCCAGTGATCCGCGTCGACGCCATCTGGCTCGCCACAGAGCCCATGGATATGCGCGCCGGTACCGAGACTGCGTTGGCCAGAGTGATCGCGGTATTCGGTGCGGCGAAGCCGCACTGTGCTTATCTTTTCGCCAACCGCCGAGGCAACCGGATGAAAGTCCTGGTGCATGACGGCGTGGGCATCTGGCTGGCGGCGCGACGATTGAATCAAGGCAAGTTTCACTGGCCCGGCATCCATCGCGGATCGGAAGTCGAACTCGATAACGAGCAGCTTCAAGCTTTGGTGCTGGGTTTACCTTGGCAGCGGGTCGGCGCGGGCGGCTCGATCACAGTGCTTTAGCACCGGCTATTAGCCTATCGGTTTATCGCGGCTGACGGCCTGCTCTGGCACAATCAGCGACATGACTTTCTCGCCCAATCTTGACCAGATGACACCGGAACAGCTGCGCGCCTTGGCCGAACAGGCCATGCAGCTGCTGTCCCAGGTCGACTCCATGGGCCAGAAGATCCACCGTCTTGAAACGGTCAATGAGCAACTCGCTCATGAGATCGCCATCCTCAAGCGACACAAGTTTGCCAAGCGCAGCGAACAGCTGACTCCTGACCAAGGCAGCCTGCTCGACGACCTGCTCGATACTGATATCGCGGCCATAGAGGCCGAGCTGAACGCGGTCAACCCTCCACCTGCACCAGCCGAGCCGCGCCAGAAACCCAAGCGTGCACCGCTGCCGCCCCAGTTCCCACGCACCGTGATCCGCCACGAGCCAGAAAACACTCAGTGCGCCTGCGGGTGTCAGCTTCAACGTATTGGCGAAGACGTTAGCGAGAAGCTCGATTACACGCCCGGCGTGTTCACAGTCGAACAGCATGTGCGTGGAAAATGGGCCTGCCGACAATGCGAAACACTGATCCAGGCACCGGTACCGGCTCAGGTAATCGACAAGGGCATCCCGACCGCAGGCCTGCTGGCGCATGTGATGGTGGCGAAGTTCGCCGACCACTTGCCGCTGTATCGGCAGGAGAAAATCTTTGGCCGCGCTGGCCTGATGATCGCCCGCTCGACGCTGGCGCAGTGGGTTGGACAAACTGGCGTGCAGCTCCAGCCTTTGGTCGATGCGTTGCGCGAAGCGGTGCTGGTCGAGGGCGTAATCCACGCCGATGAGACCCCGGTTCAAATGCTCGCGCCAGGAGAGAAGAAAACCCACCGAGCGTATGTCTGGGCCTACAGCACCACACCGTTTTCGGCACTCAAAGCCGTTGTTTACGACTTCAGCCCAAGTCGAGCGGGCGAACATGCGCGTAACTTCCTCGGCTCCTGGAACGGCAAGTTGGTGTGCGACGACTTTGCTGGCTACAAAGCAGGCTTCGAGAAAGGCATGATCGAAATCGGCTGCATGGCTCATGCCCGACGCAAGTTTTTCGATCTGCACGTGGCGAACAAAAGCCAATTGGCCGGACAGGCACTTCACTCGATTGGCGGCTTGTACGAAGTTGAACGGCAAGCGCGGGAGATGAGTGATGAAGACCGTTGGCGAATACGACAGGAAAAAGCAGCTCCGATAATCGCAACGCTGCATGACTGGATGTTGGCCCAGCGAGATCTCGTGCCCAACGGATCGGCAACGGCCAAAGCTCTGGATTACAGCCTTAAACGCTGGGTAGCGCTGACGCGCTACCTTGACGACGGGGCTGTCCCCATCGACAACAATCAAGTAGAGAACCAGATCCGACCGTGGGCACTTGGACGCTCGAACTGGTTGTTTGCTGGGTCGCTGCGCAGCGGTAAACGGGCGGCGGCGATCATGAGTTTGATCCAGTCTGCGCGCATGAACGGGCATGATCCGTATGCTTATCTCAAAAATGTGCTGACCCGACTGCCGATACAGCGGGCGAGTGAGATCGAACAACTGCTGCCGCATCTGTGGATGCCTGCCTAGCTTAAATAAGGTGAGTTCTGAGTGGACAATATTTCGACAGTCCAAGCGATTATTTCAGATGACCCCGTTCGGTGGCGATTACTTGAAATGGTGCGCTCCCTCAACTTGCCAGACTGCTGGATAGGAGCAGGTTTCGTCCGAAACGCGGTTTGGGACTATTTGCACGGGCGCGGTTCGTCTCAGGTCTCAACAGACGTTGACGTCATCTGGTTTGATGCGAAGCGCTGCACCCCCGAGGAAGATGAAGCTTTGGAGGCCGTCCTCAGGAGTCTAGATCCGACAGTAATTTGGTCTGTGAAAAACCAAGCCAGAATGCATGTTCAGAATGGCGATAAACCATACCTTTCTACGACCGACGCAATGCGCTACTGGCCGGAAACCGCAACGGCGGTAGCCGTAAGACTGCGAGAGGAAGGCTCATGCGAGATCGCGGCACCGCTGGGACTTGATGATCTATTTGAGTTGATTATCAGGCCAACGGAGAGCTTTACCTCGGCGAAAAAAGCGATCTATCAAGACCGCTTCAAGTCCAAAAACTGGCTGACGATATGGCCACTGCTTACGCTTGCGTCAGCGCCGCTACCTCCCATCCCTTACGTCAAGGCGACTTAACCGAACGCTTAC
>NZ_MDEN01000031.1 GCF_001705435.1 Pseudomonas graminis | reverse complement strand
ACCTTGTGGCTGGCGTCTGCCGAGACCGCTGATTTCACCACGGCCTACGCGCCGATTGGTGATCTGGTGGGGGATCGTCAGGGCTATGTGATGGACGCGGATTTGAACCCGCTTCCTCAAGGGATCGCTGGGGAGTTGTACCTGGGGGGCGCGGTGGCGCGGGGTTATCTGGACCGTCCGGGCGCAACGGCCGAGCGCTTTCTGCCGCACCCGTTCCGGGCCGGCGAGCGGATTTATCGCAGTGGCGACCGCGTGCGCTTGAACAGCAAGGGGCTGCTGGAATACCTCGGCCGTATCGACCATCAGATCAAAATCCGTGGCTTCCGCATTGAGGCCGGCGAGATCGAAGCGGCGCTGAAAGCCTGCGACGGCGTGCGTGAGGCCTTGGTCGTTGTCCGTGACAGCGCGAACGGAAAGGTCCTGCTGGGTTATGTCGGCGGCAACGGTCTGGCGGAGGACAGCCTTAAGCAGCAGCTGAAAAGCACCCTGCCGGAATACATGGTGCCGGCGCACATCGTGGTCATGGAGCGCCTGCCGCAGTTGCCCAATGGCAAGCTCGACCGCAACGCGCTGCCTGACCCGCAGGTGATCTCCAGCGATTATCAGGCGCCGCAAACGCTCCTTGAACAGCAATTGGCGGCGCTGTGGCAGCCGTTGCTGGGCATCGACGCCGTCGGCCGCAACGATCACTTTTTCGAACTCGGCGGCCACTCGCTGCTGGCGATGCAGCTGATCTCCCGGCTGCGTCATGAGCATCAATTGAGCGTGCCGTTGCGGGTGCTGTTCGACGCGCCGCGCCTCAGTGATTTCGCCCAGCGCATCACCGGGCTGACAGGCTCCGACTCGCCCCAGCTCGAGCTGACCCCACGCCGGCAGGCCCTTGCCGTGCAGTCGTTTTCCCAGCAGCGCCTGTGGTTCCTCGATCAGCTGCAACCCGGCGGCCATGCCTACAACCTGCCGGGCGCCGTGCGCTTGTGCGGCGACCTGAACGAGGCTGCGTTGCAGGCGGCCTTCGACGGCCTGACCGCGCGCCATGAAGTACTGCGCACACGGTTCCTGGCGGTCAATGGCGTGCCGATGCAGCAGATTGAGCCTGCCCAGTCGGTGCAGATTGAGCGGATAGACATCACCGCCGAGCCGAATCTCGACACTGCTTTCAACGCCCTGGCCCAGGCCTTCGTCAAACGCCCGTTCGACCTGTCCCGCAGCCCCGTCTGGCGACTGGCGCTGGTGCGTGTCGCGCCTGATGAGCTGCGTCTGCTGCTGTGCCTGCACCACATGATCTCGGACGGCTGGTCAGTGCGCGTGCTGCTGCAGGAATTCTGCGAGTTGTACCGCGCAGCCGTGGAAAACCGCGCGCCACAACTGGCGCCATTGCCGGTGCAATACGCCGACTTCGCCGTCTGGCAGCGTGAATGGCTGGCGGCGGGCGAGGGCGAGCGGCAGCTGAATTACTGGCGCGAGCAACTGGGTGACGAGCACCCGGTGCTGGAACTGCCCACCGACCGGCCGCGTCCGCCCCAGCAGAGTTATCGCGGCGACCGGGTGCTGTTTGCCTTCGATGCCGCGTTCAGCCAGCGCGTGCGCGGGTTCGCGAAGCAGCAGGGCGTCACGCCGTTCATGGCGATGTTGTCGGCGTATCAGGTGCTACTGCACCGCCTGAGCGGGCAGAACGACCTGCGCGTCGGCGTGCCGATTGCTGGCCGTTCGCGGCTGGAAGTCGAAGGGCTGATCGGCTTTTTCGTCAGCACCCAGGTGCTGCGCGCCGAGGTGTCTGCCGAGCTGAGCTATCGTCAGGTGCTTGAGCAGGCCAAGGCGCGGACCCTCGGCGCCCAGGCCCATCAGGACCTGCCGTTCGAGCAATTGGTCGAAGCGCTGCAACCTGCGCGCAGCCTGAGCCACAACCCGCTGTTCCAGGTGGCCTACGATCACCAGCAGCAGAACTTCGAATCACTCGCCGGGCTGCCGGGCCTGCGCGCCGACGTGCTGCCGCTGGACGATGGCAGCAGCCAGTTCGACCTGGCGCTGAACACCCACGAAGACGCCGAGGGCGGGCTGGGTGGGTCGTGGAATTACGCCACGGATCTGTTTGATCACGGCAGCGTTGAGCGTTTGCATGGGCGTTTTGAGCAGCTGTTCGCCGAGTTGATCGAGCAGCCGGACGCGGCGATTGGCGATTTCGAGCTGCTGGATGCCGAGGATCGCGCGCAGTTGGCGGTGGTCAATGACACGGCGCGGGAGTGGTCTGATACCGAGCCGTTTGTGCATCGGCATTTTGAGCGGCTGGCGCAGGTACATCCCGACCGGGAGGCTGTGCGCTTTGGCGATGCGGTGTTGAGTTATCGCGAGCTGGATCAGCGTGCGAATCAGCTGGCCCATTA
>NZ_MDEN01000030.1 GCF_001705435.1 Pseudomonas graminis | reverse complement strand
GTGCCCATCGGCGCCCCCATCGCCAACCTGCAGATCCACATCCTCGACAGCCGCCTCAACCCGCAACCCGTCGGCGTACCCGGTGAGCTGTACATCGGCGGCGCCGGCCTGGCGCGTGGTTATCACCTGCGTCCGGCCCTCACTGCCGAGCGCTTCGTTGCCAGCCCGTTCGGCAGCGGCGAGCGGCTGTATCGCACCGGTGACCTGGCCCGCTGGCGTGCCGACGGCGTGGTGGAATACCTCGGGCGTCTCGATCACCAGATCAAACTGCGCGGTCTGCGGGTTGAGATCGGGGAGATCGAAGCGGCGCTGCTGGATCACCCCGCGGTCAGCGAAGCGGTGGTTATCGCCCGTGAATTAACGACGGGCATGCAGCTGGTGGGCTATCTGGTGGCCGAGGACTTCGACGAAGAACACCTGCGCAGCCAGCTGAAGCAACGCCTGCCGGATTACATGGTCCCGGCCCACTTCGTCACGCTGGACAGCCTGCCGCTGTCCGCCAACGGCAAGCTAGACCGCAAGGCATTGCCCGACCCAAACATCCAGCAACGGGCCTTCGAACTGCCACTGGCCGGGGTCGAAACCCAGCTGGCCGAGCTGTGGCAAGACCTCCTTGGCGTGGCGCAGATCGGCCGTCAGGACAACTTCTTCGCCCTCGGCGGTCATTCGCTGCTGGGCATTCAACTGGTGGCGCAGATCCGCCGCGACCTCAAACTTGAGCTGCCCCTGCGTGCGCTGTTCGAGTCGCCGGTGCTGGCCGATCTGGCCCACTACCTGAACACCCAGGCGCTCGCCACGGCGATGCCTGCTCTGCAGCGTCGCACTGACCGGGAATTCGCGCCGCAGTCCTTCGCCCAGCAGCGCCTGTGGTTCCTCGCGCAACTGGAGCCCGATAGCGTCGCGTACAACCTGCCGTGCGTGCTCAACCTCAGCGGCGCGCTGAAACTTGATGCCCTGCAGCAGACCTTCGACGCCCTGGCGGCCCGTCACGAAACCCTGCGCACCTGTTTCCGCCCATCCCCGATGCAAAACGGGGAGGCGGTGCCGCAGCAACGGATTCTGCCAGTCAGCAGCGTGCACATCGTCCGTCACGACCTGCGCGACAACGCGGCGCCGGAAGCCGCCTTCGACGCGCTGGCCGAGGCGTTCATGAACCAGCCATTCGACCTCGACGCCGAGCGTGCGCCGTGGCGGGTGGCCCTGGCGCGGGTGGCGGACGATCAGTGGCGCCTGCTGCTGTGCATGCACCACATCATCTCCGACGGCTGGTCGGTGCAGGTCATGCTCGAAGACTTCGCCGCGCTGTACCGCCGCTTCGCCCAGGGCAGCGACGTGCAACTGCCTGGGCCGCAACTTACGGAGCTAAGCGTGCAGTACGCCGACTACGCCCGCTGGCAGCGCGAGCACCTGAGCGGCGCCGAACGCGAGCGCCAGTTGAGCTGGTGGCGCGCGGCGCTGGGTGACGAACAGCCGGTGCTGGAACTGCCGGCGGACCGTTCGCGTCCGGCCGAACGCGACGGCAAAGGCGGGCGCCATGCCTTCGTGCTGCCGCAAGACCTGGCCGACACGCTGCGCCAGACCGCCCAGACCCACGACGCCACGCTGTTCATGCTGTTTCTGGCCTCGTTCGACACGCTGCTGTATCGCCTCAGCGGCCAGCGCGACCTGCGCATCGGCGTGCCGGTGGCCGGACGCGCGGAGGTACAGACCCAGGGCTTGATCGGCTTCTTCGTCAACACCCTGGTGCTGCGTGCCCAGCTCAGCGGCGACCAGCCCTTCACCGCGCTGCTCGCCCAGGTCAAGGACAACCTGCTCGGCGCCCATGCCCATCAGGACCTGCCGTTCGAACAACTGGTGGAGGCGCTGCAACCGGCGCGCAGCCTCAGCGTCAACCCGCTGTTCCAGGTCAGCTACAACCATCAGCAGCAGCCGGACCTGTCGCTGCTGCAGTTCGACGACCTGAGCTGCGAAGCCCGCCAATGGGACATCAAGGGCGCGCAATTCGACCTGGTGCTGGGCACCTTCGAGCACCGCGACGGCCGCATCAGTGGCTACCTCGATTACGCCACCGACCTGTTCGATGCGTCGACCGTGGCGCGTTTGTTCGAGCAACTGGTCACGCTGCTGCGGGCGATTTGCGACCAGCCCGACGCCGCCATCGGTGACCTGCCGCTGCTGGGCGAGACCGACCTGGCCGCGCTGGATCAATGGAACACACCGCCGTTCTCGCCCTACGTGGATCGGCCAATTCACGCGCTGATTGCCGACCACGCGCGCATTCGGCCCGACGCCATCGCGCTGGTCCATGGCGAACAGCGCCTGACCTTCGCCGAGTTCGACCGTCGTGCCAACCAACTGGCTCATGCGCTGCGGGCGCGAGG
>NZ_MDEN01000029.1 GCF_001705435.1 Pseudomonas graminis | reverse complement strand
CTGATCGCCGGATTACACAAGGTCCTTGGAACGCCCGTTACAGCCAGGATCTGATTGAACACCTTCCCGTCGGGCTCTATATCTGCGATCGAAATGCCGTCGTTGTTGCTTACAACCTCAAAGCAGCAGAGATCTGGGGAGAGACCCCAGTCAAGGGTGATCCCGAGGTGAAGTTCTGCGGCGCTCACAGACTTTATGCAGGTGACGGCACCTACCTGCCCCATGACCAGACGCCAATGGTGCAGGTTCTGGCCACAGGTGAGCCCGCACTGAATGTCGATGTGATCGTTGAGCGGCGTGACGGTAGCCGTCGCAACGTTATTGCAAACGTCACGCCTCTTTTTGACGAAGGTGGACACCAGATCGGCTTCGTTAATTGCGTGCAGGACGTCACTTTCCTTAGGCAGCGTGAGGCAGAGAGGGTCCAGATGATCAGCGATCGGTTTCAGGCTCAGAAGATGGAAATCGTAGGCCAGCTCACCACGGGCATCGCGCATGACTTCAACAACATGCTGACGGCCGTAACGGGCTCGGCAAGTCTCGCTGAGCATTACCTTAAAAACGATAAGCCCGACCATGCAAAGAAGCATCTGGCCAATGCACTGCGCGCGTCCCAGACCGCGAGTGCGATGACAGCCCGGCTTATGGCTTTTTCCAGACGGCACAAGCTTGGTTCAGAAGTGATCAATGTGAATCCGTTAATCACTTCGCTAATTGAGCTTGGTCGTGGAAGCTTGGGATCAAAGGTCTTATATGAGACTGATTTGGCGTCCAACCTTTGGCTGACGAAGGTCGATCCACACCAACTGGAAAGCGCCGTGTTCAATCTGATGGTCAACGCCCGGGATGCGATGCCGGCAGGAGGCACCATTTCGATTCGCACCTCCAATGTAGATGTCAGTGAACTGATGGCTGCCAAGGGCTCCCTACTGGTAACCGGTCAATCGTGTGTGCGAATTCAGGTGTCTGACACGGGCACCGGAATGCCTGTGGCGCTTATCGAGCGGATCTTCGAACCCTTCTTTACAACCAAAGAAGAGGGAAAAGGCACAGGTCTCGGCCTGACGATGGTCTACGGGTATGTCATCCAGGCGGGAGGATGCCTTACGGTTGAGAGCCAGGAAGGCCACGGCACAACTTTTTCGCTGTTCATGCCGAGAGACGTTCTTCCAGAGGTCGACGCGGTCATCTGAGA
>NZ_MDEN01000028.1 GCF_001705435.1 Pseudomonas graminis | reverse complement strand
GTGAAAGTCTTGGCGACGTTCTTGTCGATACTGATCTCGAATCGGTTACCGTCAGCGTCCGCTTCGTAATCCTTGAGGTAGGTGCGGTGCAGAGCCGTGTCATAGATCACCTTGAGCGTGCCATCGGTGCCATCGCCAAGGCCAGTGTAACCCAGCGCTGAAACATCGATGCGGTCCTGAGTGGCGTCGAAGTTTTTGATGAAGTCCGAATTGCCCCGGAAGCTGTCGCTCTTCTCGACATATCGGAAGGTGTCGACCCCGGTGTTGCCCACCAACAGATCATCATCACCGCCTCCGACGAGGATGCCGCCCGCGGTCGAATTGGTGAACGTGTCACGGTGGTTATCGCCAGTCAGCGTCTGGTTGGCGCGGTCTGCTGCGTTGTCCCCGGCAAAGGTGAAGCGATCCATGTCCTGCAGGCCGGTAAGCGGATCCCGGTCGTATTGCGTCAGGTGCACGGCGAATCGGTTGCCGTCTTCATCGGCCTCGAAGGACTGGGCAATCGCGTAACCAGCTTCATTGTCGTAGCTGTAATTGAGCGTGCCGTTATAACCATCCCCCAGACCAGTAAACCCCAGTGCCGAAACGTCCAGCAGATCACCGTCACCGAGGCTGAAGCTGTGGATGAGGTCAACGCTGGATTGGCCTGTGCCGTCGTTCACGAAGCTATCGGTGAGATGCTCGAAGACAAATGTGTTACGGGAACCGCCGCCGGACATGTCGTCCGCTCCGCCTCCACCGGTCACGATGTTGCCGGAGCGGGGAACGACCAGAACGTCATCGCCATCGGTCCCGGTGATGACGTATTGCTTGTTGCTTAGCCCATGTTCGCGGCCAGTGCTTTCTGCAGTCAGGTCGTAACGCAGGGCGAAATTTTGCGTGCCAAGCTCAGCGGCGTGATCGCCTTCAAGTCTGACTTCGAATGCCTGGCCCTGGGCGTTTTTATCCAGCGAGCGAACATAGGTAATGTCCTCGTCGGCGTTGTAGGTGACCGCCAGATCACCGTTGTGGCCATTGCCAACGCGCTCCAGCCCGAGGGCCGTCAGGTCAAGTACGTCAGTGGATTGGAAATCTTTGATCAGGTCCGAGTGGGAGCCCTGTTTGTCGAAGTAACTGTCCGTCACCGAGGTGTAGACGAACGTGTTCCCGTAGACATAAGCGGAGTGGCTGGTGATCGTATCGACGCC
>NZ_MDEN01000027.1 GCF_001705435.1 Pseudomonas graminis | reverse complement strand
CTAATGCAAGGGGACTGATTTATTTACACGCTTTACCGTAATTAATCTGTCCCCGGTTTAAATAAATCAGACCCCTTTATCATGCTTACAGTCGTGCTATGTCTAGATCATTCACGGAAAGTCTGGCCAGTCATCCAGAGAATTTAGTATGGACATTCCTCTCCAGCTGAGTATTTCATTAACAGGTGCGCATCTTTTCTGTGCTGAAGGAAACCGCCAGACAAGACCGTCTTCCCCACAGCCTGATTTTATTCCAAGCCAGCAGTCACCATATCGGCCCTTGTCTGGTGGGAATGGAGCGCCATACAAGTGTATGAGTACATTTAGGTGAGCCTCCCTAAGAGGTAAACAGTCCCAGTCCTCGGCGTATTGTACTGCCTGATCGTAGGTGAAACTGTACTCATCAGGTGCTACTCTGAGCGCATACATTTTCGAGGCGTTAACTGTGTAAGAGACGCTGTTGTTTCGTGCATCGCTCACGGTTATGGTGCTGCTCCCCCATCCTCTTCCTTTAACCTCTCCCTGCTGGTTAACTGATGCATACCGTGTGTTGCTCGATGAGTAGGTATAAGGTGGCGTGCCTCCTAAGGGTGTTCTAACTTGAGTATTACCTACTACGTCATTGCCATTTTGCGTCCATTCAGGGCTTCCCATTACGTATATGCCATCAAGAATCATCGTTGACTGGTCAATGGTCAGCGGTATGGCTATAACCTGAACAGTCCATGCATCTGAAGTCAGGCCACCTGCAACATATCGAGCAGTGAAAATATGCGTAGAAACCGATAAACCGTTCGCCTGATAGGTCCAGGCGCCAACGGCGTTAACAGTGACAGTTCCTAATACCGTTGACCCGTCAACTGCTTGAAGTTGGGTATTTGCATCGGCTGTGCCAGTCAGGTTGACAGTGGTCTCTTGAGTATTTCCGCCGTTGGCGATCTCCGCCCCATAAGAGTCGGTCACCTTAGTAATCTCAATCGCGCCAACGTCGGGCACGCTCTTGATGCTGTACGCCTGTTCCGAAAACGGAAAACGCGTTGCCCCTCCATCAAAAGACGCTTCCAGCTTCAGGATAAAGGTCGAGCCGTCGGTCAGCGTTTTGAGGAGGTCCTTGGAGATGCCCCTGCTCTGGGCGCCCAACGTCGTGACGTTCA
>NZ_MDEN01000026.1 GCF_001705435.1 Pseudomonas graminis | reverse complement strand
ACGCCGACGGGTTGCGGGTTGAGGCGGCTGTCGAGGATGTGGATCTGCAGGTTGGCGATGGGGGCGCCGATGGGCACGGAAACGCCCGGCTCATCAGCGCAGGTCCAGTGAGTCACGTCGATGGCCGCTTCGGTCGGGCCATACAGGTTGAACAGGCCGGCGTTGGGCAGGCGTTGAAGGGTTTCCCGCGTCAGATCGGCAGGCAAGGCTTCGCCGCTGCAGACGATGCGTTTCAGGGACGCACAGCCGGCGAGATCGTCCTGAGCCATGAAGGCACCGAGCATCGACGGGACGAAGTGCAGCGTGGTGATCTGCTGTTGTTCGATCAGCGTCTTCAACAGCAGCGGATCGCGATGATCCCCCGGCTGAGCGACCACCAGACGCGCACCCACCATCAACGGCCAGAAGAACTCCCAGACCGACACGTCGAAACTGAACGGCGTTTTTTGCAATACCGCGTCTGATGCGTCGAGTGCGTAAGCCTCTTGCATCCAGGCCAGACGGTTGAACAGTGCGGCATGGGTATTGCCGGCGCCCTTGGGTTTCCCCGTCGAGCCGGAGGTGTAAATCATGTAGGCCAGTTGCTCGGGGTGCAGCTCAATCACGGGCGCCGTGACGGGCTGGCCGGAGAGTTCAAGCTGATCCAGATTCAGCACACGCAGACCTTCCACGACCGGCAAATCAGCGATCACCCCATCGTGGCTCAGCAGCAACCCGATCCCGGCGTCTTCCAGCATGTAGCGCAGACGATCTGCCGGGTACTCAGGGTCCAGTGGCACATAGGCAGCGCTGGCTTTGAGCACCGCATACAGCGCAACCACCATTTCCACCGAACGCAACGCCGCCACGCCCACCAGAGATTCCCGCCCCACGCCCTGTTCGCGCAGGTAATGGGCCAGCTGATTCGCACGCTGATCCAGCTCGCGATAACTCAACACCGCATCGCCAAAGCGCACAGCCTCCCG
>NZ_MDEN01000025.1 GCF_001705435.1 Pseudomonas graminis | reverse complement strand
CATGGCGAACAGCGCCTGACCTTCGCCGAGTTCGACCGTCGTGCCAACCAACTGGCTCATGCGCTGCGGGCGCGAGGCATCGGCACTGAAGTGCGCGTGGCGATTGCCATGGAGCGGGGGATTGATCTGTGGCTGGCGTTTTACGCCGTGCTGAAATCCGGCGGCGCCTACATCCCGCTGGACCCGGATTACCCGACCGAGCGCCTGCGTTACATGCTGGAAGACGGCGGCGTGAAGCTGCTGATCAGCCACGACGCTGCGCTGGGTCGTGTGCCGGTCGGTGATGTGCCGCTGTTAAATATCGATGAGCTGGATTGCTCGTCCGAACCGGTGACGGCGCCGGATGTGGTGATTCACCCTCAGCAACTGGCGTACCTGATCTACACCTCGGGTTCGACCGGCAAGCCAAAGGGCGCGGCCGTCGCCCACGCCGACATCTCGATGCACATCCAGACCATCGGCGAGCGTTATCGCTTTACCCCGGAAGACCGCAAGTTCCACTTCCTGTCGATCAGCTTCGACGGCGCCCACGAAGGCTGGATGATGCCGCTGTGTTACGGCGCCCGCGTTGTACTGCGCGATCAAGAGCTGTGGAGCGTCGAGCAGACCTACGACACGCTGATCCGCGAAGGCATCACCGTGGCCTCGTTCCCGCCGAGCTACCTGCGTCAGCTGTCCGACTGGGCCGGTGTGCAGGGCAAAGGGCCGGGAGTGAAGACCTACTGTTTTGCCGGTGAAGCCTTCAGCCGGGAAATGCTCCATGACGTGATCCGCAATCTGCAGCCGCTGTGGATCATCAACGGCTACGGCCCGACGGAAACCGTGGTCACACCGACCTTGTGGCTGGCGTCTGCCGAGACCGCTGATTTCACCACGGCCTACGCGCCGATTGGTGATCTGGTGGGGGATCG
>NZ_MDEN01000024.1 GCF_001705435.1 Pseudomonas graminis | reverse complement strand
CTAATGCAAGGGGACTGATTTATTTACACGCTTTACCGTAATTAATCTGTCCCCGGTTTAAATAAATCAGACCCCTTTATCATGCTCCTTTATCTTCCGTTTTGATACTCTTAGGGGGTGTAAGTGAGCTGTCTGATGGTTATATTGGCACCGTGTCCCGGCGCCTTCGCAGTAAAGTGTATATATTTTACTTTTGGCCCTGCAATATAAACAACTTGAGGGAAGGGTGCGTCACTTGTGCTGTCGAAATCCCTGGAGAAAATCCTTTCTCCGGTATCATTGTAAGCTTCCACTCTTAGTATGTCGTTTTGGGTAGGCTGCCAAACTCTGAGAGTTAGGTCTATGAGGACTGCGGAGTAAGTATGTCGTAATGCTGCTGTCATAGAGATTGGATCGGTTACGACAGCTTGCGCGTAAACTGTTGCAGTGTGATTTTCAATGTATCCGTATTGATCTCCAGTTACATAGCCTGAAACAGTTAGCACTAAACTTTCGCATTCTGCAGAATCGCCGACCCTCACTAAACGCTGATTCTCAACATTTTCGAATTTCTCTACTAGAAGCATCACAACTTGAAGCATCCATGCTTTTGATATCAGGCTCCCGTCCACATATTGAGCGGTGAAAATGTGCGTCGAAACTGATAATCCGCTCACCTGATATGTCCAGTCTCCGGTGGAATTGACAGTAACAATTCCTAGGGCCGCTGAACCGTCAATTATTTGGAGACGGGCGTTCGCATCGGCCGTTCCGGTCAAGTTGACAGTAGTGTCTTCGGTGTTCGCGCCGTTGGCGATCTCCGCCCCATAAGAGTCGGTCACCTTAGTAATCTCAATCGCGCCAACGTCGGGCACGCTCTTG
>NZ_MDEN01000023.1 GCF_001705435.1 Pseudomonas graminis | reverse complement strand
CGGCCCGGGGGCACGCCCCCCCCCCAAACCCCCCCCCCCCCCACCCCCCACACACCCCCACCCCCCCCCCCCCCCCCCCCCCCCACACCCCCACCCCCCCCCACCCCCCCCCCCCCCCCCCCCCCCCCCCCCCCCCCCCCCCCCCCCCCCCCCCCCCCCCCCCCCCCCCCCCCCCCCCCCCCCCCCCCCCCCCCCCCCCCCCCCCCCCCCCCCCCCCCCCCCCCCCCCCC
>NZ_MDEN01000022.1 GCF_001705435.1 Pseudomonas graminis | reverse complement strand
GTGTCGGGGTGGGTCTGCACGCCGACGAAGATGTGCGCCTCGCGGTCGGTGTGGTAGCGGTAGTTGAATTCGGTGATCTGCCGCTTGCCGATGGCCTCGCAGAAGGCCTTGAAGCTGCCCGCCTGTTCCGGGATGGTCACGGCAATGATCGCCTCGCGGCCTTCGCCCAGTTCGGCGCGCTCGGCGACGTGCCGCAGGCGGTCGAAGTTGACGTTGGCGCCAGAGTCGATGGCGACAAACGTCTGCCCGGTGACGTCGTACTGTTCGGCGTACTTCTTGATCCCGGCCACGCCCAGCGCGCCGGCGGGCTCGGTGATCGAGCGGGTGTCGTCGTAGATGTCCTTGATCGCCGCGCAGATTTCATCGGTGCTGACGGTGATGACTTCGTCGACGTAATCCTTGCAGATCTCGAAGGTGTACTGACCGATCTGCGCCACCGCGACGCCATCGGCAAACAGGCCGACCTGTTGCAGCACCACGCGCTCGCCGTAAGCCATGGCCTGTTGCAGGCAGTTGGAATCGTCCGGCTCAACGCCGATCACCTTGATTTCCGGGCGCAGGTATTTGACGTACGCGGCAATGCCGGCGATCAGCCCGCCGCCGCCGACCGGCACGAAGATCGCGTCCAGTGGCCCCTGATGCTGGCGCAGGATTTCCATCGCCACGGTGCCTTGCCCGGCAATGGTGTCAGGGTCGTCGTAGGGGTGGACGTAGACGTAGCCATGTTCCTCGACCAGCTTCAGCGAATACGCCA
>NZ_MDEN01000021.1 GCF_001705435.1 Pseudomonas graminis | reverse complement strand
CAGGCGCTTGACGGCACTTTATCCATTAACGCAACACCCTACCCTCGTCCTAAAGTCGAGCCTGCAGACGCATTCAACGTGCTTGATCCCAACAAGAACAACGCTGTCGATAACACCTATATTGTCATTGATAATATTCCCGCCACCTATCTGGTCAGTTTTTACTGGAACGATGATTACTCGATCGAACCGGTCGCTTCCGAGGGAACGCAAATCAGGGTCAAGGTCCCCTCTGCCCTTGTCATTGCAGCGGGTGAAACCGTCCCTCAACCCATCATCGTCATTTACTCGGTGCTCAATCCAAATGAGCCAGACGGCGTCGCGTCTGAGCCCCTTCAACTCACCGTGCGCAAGTACGTGCGTCCGGCCTATCCAAAGCCGGTCATTACCGAGGCGCAGGGGACCGAGCTTGATGTGACGGCGTTGACGGCTAACGCCCACATGACACTGGCGGCCTGGCCTAGTCAGGCAGTGGGGCAAAAACTCTGGCTGAGCGTGGTCTCGACGCCGCAGATCACGCTGCAGAACTGGAATCCGCTGAACGTCACGACATTGGGCGCCCAGAGCAGGGGCATCTCCAAGGACCTCCTCAAAACGCTGACCGACGGCTCGACC
>NZ_MDEN01000020.1 GCF_001705435.1 Pseudomonas graminis | reverse complement strand
TTGAATGCGTCTGCAGGCTCGACTTTAGGACGAGGGTAGGGTGTTGCGTTAATGGATAAAGTGCCGTCAAGCGCCTGTTTGATTGCCGCCGTTAATTTGTCTTTTTGCTCGGCGGTCAGGGAAGTGGTCTTCATTTTCTTTTGCTCCTTGCTAATCTGGTTCACGGAGTCGATGTGTGAATAGGCTGTGAGCCAGGCAGCCGGGTATTGACGTACTTGTTACTCAAACCCGGCGGTATCTAATGATCGTTACTTAAACCAGTCGTAGGGTTTTTCAGCCTGGAACTCTCAAGAAACTGTGCCTGTCAGGAGTACGGTGGTGTCTTGCGTAGTTCCTCCGTCAACAATTTCCAGCCCTTTTGAGTCCGTCACCTTGGTGATTTCAATCGTATGAACAACCGGGACGCTTCTAATGGTGTACGCCTGTTCCGAAAACGGAAAGCGCGTTGCACCGCCATCAAAAGACGCCTCCAGCTTCAGCGTAAGGGTCGAGCCGTCGGTCAGCGTTTTGAGGAGGTCCTTGGAGATGCCCCTGCTCTGGGCGCCCAATGTCGTGACGTTCA
>NZ_MDEN01000019.1 GCF_001705435.1 Pseudomonas graminis | reverse complement strand
GAGCCCGACGGGAAGGTGTTCAATCAGATCCTGGCTGTAACGGGCGTTCCAAGGACCTTGTGTAATCCGGCGATCAGAATTAAGCGCCATGGTGTACCTGTGCGTTGAGAAGCATGCAGCCGGATGGCCGACCTGCATTGTCTCAATTTCCTGCAGGAATCAGGAAGCAGGAATTCTCTAAACTTTGCGATAGCCATTAGCCCGTGCGTACAATCCACCTGGGTGCGTAAAGCGATGTGCTGATCCGCAGGTTAAATTCCAATATCGGTCGGGCCGCCGGTGAGGAATACCCGTGCCTGCGCCAAATACGCCCGCATCGACTGTTATCCCCCGGCCGCAAATCCTCACCAGCCGAGCATTGGCTGCGGTCGAGCGATTCAGTCATATCGAAGCCCTCAGTGGCGTCGTTCTTGTACTCGCCGCTATCGCTGCACTGCTCTGGGCCAACAGCTCGCCCAGCCTTTCCTATGAAACCTTCTGGCACACCCC
>NZ_MDEN01000018.1 GCF_001705435.1 Pseudomonas graminis | reverse complement strand
TTTTTTTTATTATTATTTTTTTTTTTTTTTTTTTTTTTTTGGTTTTTTTTTTTTTTGTTTTTTGTTTTTTTTTTTTTTTTTGTTTTTGTTGTTTTTTTTGTTTTTTTTTTTTTTTTTTTTTGTTTCTTTTTTTTTTTGTTTTTTTTTTTTTTTTTTTTTTTTTTTTTTATTTTGTTGGTGTTTTTTTTTTTTTTTTTTTTTTTTTTTTTGGGTTTTTTTTTTTTTTATTTTTGTTTTTTTTTTTTGGTTTTTTTGTTTTTTTTTTTTTTTTTTTTTTTTTTTTTTTAATTTTTTTTTTTTTCCCCCCCCCCC
>NZ_MDEN01000016.1 GCF_001705435.1 Pseudomonas graminis | reverse complement strand
TTGTCTTTTTGCTCGGCGGTGAGGATGGCGTTCTTCATTTTCTTTTGCTCCTTGCAAGGTGGGTATCACTAGTGCGATGCGGGCAGGGGGGCTGATTTATTTACAGCGCTTCACCGTAAATAAATCAGATCCTTGTCTTAAATAAATCAGACCCCTTTATCTTTTGAGGCCGAGGCAAGGGGGCTGATTTATTTAGAAATGCAAGGGGGCTAATGCAAGGGGACTGATTTATTTACACGCTTTACCGTAATTAATCTGTCCCCGGTTTAAATAAATCAGACCCCTT
>NZ_MDEN01000015.1 GCF_001705435.1 Pseudomonas graminis | reverse complement strand
TGCAATCGACGACTGGGTTCGAAGCTATCGCAAGCTTTGGGAGAGCAGGCTCGATCGATTCGACGCAGCTCTGGCGCGGCGGGGAAGCGCGCGGCAAGCCGAGGGTGAGAAGTGATGGCGCACGCCAGCGAGCAGGGCGCGGGTCCCATCAGATTCGAGCGGATCTATGACGCATCGATCGAGGACGTCTGGGCGCTGTGGACCACGAAAGAAGGGCTGGAGGAGTGGTTCGCACCCGAGGGAATGCGCTTCGAGGTGACGGCACTCCAGCTGCGGGT
>NZ_MDEN01000014.1 GCF_001705435.1 Pseudomonas graminis | reverse complement strand
TGGTGTCCACGTATTTTTAAGTGGAGAACATCGCCCTTATTGCGGGGATCGGGTAGGTGACTTCGCCGGACGCTTACGGTGATGCAGCGATGAGAGGTTGGCAGCTTTTTCCAAGCGCAAAAACAAAACCCCATCTGCTTTCGCAAATGGGGTTCTGGAATTTAATCTTGACGATGACCTACTCTCACATGGGGAAACCCCACACTACCATCGGCGATGCATCGTTTCACTGCTGAGTTCGGGATGGGATCAGGTGGTTCCAACGCTCTA
>NZ_MDEN01000013.1 GCF_001705435.1 Pseudomonas graminis | reverse complement strand
GAAAGCTATCTGGTGGAAATCACTGGCGAGCTCAAGGCACGAGGCCGAAAGCCGGGTGACGCACCGTGGCGGATCGCCATCGAAGCGCCGCGGGATGATGAGCGTGTGGCGCAGCGCGTCATCGAGCTCGATGGCTATGGCGTTTCCACTTCGGGTGACTACCGCAACTATTTCGAGCGTGATGGCAAGCGCTACTCGCATACGCTGGATCCGCAAACCGGTGCCCCGATAGAACACCGCCTGGCGGCCGTGACGGTCGTCGCCCCGT
>NZ_MDEN01000012.1 GCF_001705435.1 Pseudomonas graminis | reverse complement strand
GGGGGGGGGGGGGGGGGGGGGGGGGGGGGGGGCGGGACCCCCCCCGCGGGGGGGGGGGGGGAGCCCCGGGGCCCCCGCCCGGGGGGGGGGGGGGGGGGGGGGGGGGGGGGGGGGCGCGCCGGGGCCCCCCGGGGGGGGGGGGGGGGGGGGGGGGTGGGGGGGGGGGGGGGGGGGGGGGCCCGGCCGCGGGCGGGGGGGGGGGGGGGGCGGGCGGGGGGGGGGGGGGGG
>NZ_MDEN01000011.1 GCF_001705435.1 Pseudomonas graminis | reverse complement strand
TTGTCTTTTTGCTCGGCGGTGAGGATGGCGTTCTTCATTTTCTTTTGCTCCTTGCAAGGTGGGTATCACTAGTGCGACGCGGGCAGGGGGGTAATTGTACTTACAGCGCTTCACCGTAAATAAATCAGGTCCTTGTTTTAAATAAATCAGACCCCTTTAGACCAGACCCCTTTAGACCCCAGGGGACTAATGCAAGGGGACTGATTTATTTACACGCTTTACCGTAATTAATCTGTCCCCGGTTTAAATAAATCAGACCCCTT
>NZ_MDEN01000010.1 GCF_001705435.1 Pseudomonas graminis | reverse complement strand
GCCATTCGCCCTGACCATCCGCCCGAGCAGTTGTATAGCCTGGGACTCCACCATGGCCAGGCCGAGAGGATCGGGCTGCCTGAGCTCGATGGCGATCCGCTGCAGCGCCAGCTCCACGATGCTGTCTCGAAACCCTATCGCGGGCGGCAGGTCTGCCAGACAATGGCGCACCGTTTCGCCAAACGTCTCCTCGGCGAACTGTCGTTCGACCGATACGAGAAGGTAGGACGCGGTCGCGTCGCCCTCGTCCCACCC
>NZ_MDEN01000009.1 GCF_001705435.1 Pseudomonas graminis | reverse complement strand
GGGGCCCCCCAAAAACACCCCCAAACCCCCCCCCACACCCCCAAACACCCAACACACCCCCCCCCCCCCCCAAAAACCCCCAAAACCCCCCCCCCCCGACCCCAACCACCAACCCCCAAAACCCCCCCCAAAAAAAAAAAAAACCCAAACCCCCCAAGTAGGGGGGTAAGCAAAAACCCCCCCCCGAGTGCCAAAAAAAAAATAACCCCCCGCCCAAAAAAAACCCCCCCAAAAAAAACAGCAAAAAAAAC
>NZ_MDEN01000007.1 GCF_001705435.1 Pseudomonas graminis | reverse complement strand
CCACAAATATATCCGCAATTCGATAAAAATCATTGTCGTAACCAACATGCACAGTTTTATCGCATCCAAGACGCACAAGAAAACACTTTCGGATATTTCTGATGAGTCGAAAAATTATCTTGATAAAGCAGGAATTACTACTGCTTGTTTACGAATTAAAACGAAGTGGAATGCTGGAGGAAAATGAGAAAATTCGACCTATCCTTGAGAAGCTCGAGAAGATATTACTTTTATACCTTTCGCCAT
>NZ_MDEN01000006.1 GCF_001705435.1 Pseudomonas graminis | reverse complement strand
GCAGGTGGCGACGGACGCGGCGCAGGTCGCGGCACAGCAAGCGCAACAAGCGGCCCAGAATAGCCAGCAGTCGTTGATGCGCGCGACGCGGGCGATCCAGGCCTTGCAGGCAATGCAGACCCAGGCGCGAAACGTTTCCGCGAGCGCGCCGAGCACGATCCCGAACGGCCTCAACGTCGGCGGCCTGGTGCCGGACAGCGGCCTCAAGGCGACCGGCATCGCCAATCCCGTCACCACCTGGGTCG
>NZ_MDEN01000005.1 GCF_001705435.1 Pseudomonas graminis | reverse complement strand
ATACCGTTTACAAACCAGACCGGCATTACCCCCACGAGAAAAAAAAAAACCAAAACCAAAAAAAACAAAAAAAACAAAAAAAAAAAAAACAAAAAAACAAAAAAAAAAAACAAAAAAACAAAAAAAAAAAACAAAAAAAACAAAAAAAAAAAAAACCGAATAACAAACCCAAAAAAAACAATAGCCCCACAAAAAATACAATAACGAAATAGAAAATGGTTAAAAAAAAGCAAGAAAACCCCCC
>NZ_MDEN01000004.1 GCF_001705435.1 Pseudomonas graminis | reverse complement strand
GGGGGGGGGGGGGGGGGGGGGGGGGGCGGGGGGGGGGGGCGGCACCCCCCGGCGGGGGCCGAGGGGCCGCCGCCACGGGATGAGGGGGGGGGGGGGGGGGGGGGGGGGGGGGGGGGGGGGGGGCGCCCCGGGGGGGGGGGGGGGGGGGGGGGGTTTTAAAAAAAGGTGGGGGGGGGGGGGGGGGGCGCCCCCGGGGGGGGGGGGGGGGCGGGGGGGGGGGGAGGGGGGGGGGGGGGGGGGCGGG
>NZ_MDEN01000003.1 GCF_001705435.1 Pseudomonas graminis | reverse complement strand
TTTTTTTTTTTTGTTTTTTTACATTTTTTGGTTTTTTGTTTTTTTTTTTTTGGTTTTTTTTTTTGTTTTTTTTTTTTTTTTTTTCTTTTTTTTTTTTTTTTTTTTTTTTTTTTTTTTGGTTTTTTTTTTTTTTTTTTTTATTTTTTTTTTGGTGGGGTTTGTGGGTTTTTTTTTTATTTTGGTGGTTTTTTTGTTTTATTATTTTTTTTTTTTTTTTGTTTTTTTGTTTGGGTTCCCCCCCCC
>NZ_MDEN01000002.1 GCF_001705435.1 Pseudomonas graminis | reverse complement strand
GTTTTCTTTGTGTGTTTTTTTTTTCTTTTTGTTTCTTTTCTTGCTTTCTTTTCTATTCTTCGTTTCCCCCCCCCCCCCCCCCCCCCCCACCCCCCCCCCCCCCCACCACCCCCCCCCCCACCCCCCCCCCCCCCCCCCCCCCCCCCCCCCCCCCCCCAACCACAACCCCACCCACAAAAACACCACAAAACACACCAAAAACCCCCCCCCCCCCCCCCCCCCCCCCCCCCCCCCCCCCC
>NZ_MDEN01000001.1 GCF_001705435.1 Pseudomonas graminis | reverse complement strand
GGGGGGGGGGGGGGGGGGGGGGGGGGGGGGGGGGGGGGGGGGGGGGGGGGGGGGGGGGGGGGGGGGGGGGGGGGGGGGGGGGGGGGGGGGGGGGGGGGGGGGGGGGGGGGGGGGGGGGGTTTTGGGGGGGGGGGGGGGGGGGGGGGGGGGGGGGGGGGTTTTTTTTTTTTTTTTTTTTTTTTTTTTTTTTTTTTTTTTTTTTTTTGTTGTGCCCCCCCCCCCC